>CAWGWY010000001.1:0-46967 GCA_963826435.1 uncultured Chitinophagaceae bacterium
TTCCATCAATTCATAATTAAAGCAATGGTTGTGACTTGAACTTTGGTGCTGTATTCCATCATCCGTCAGCGTTATCATTTTATCCACCTGCGCAGCGCCATCAACTGTTACACTTATCTCCTCCCCAATATTAATTTGCGTTACTTCAATATGATACAGAGAATTTTTATAGCGGTAATGAACTTTAAATGTCTCCATTCTATAGGAACACATGGAACAATTTTTAGTGTGTTGCCTTCCTGCTGCAGGCCAAGAAAAGATTCTGTGAGTAACCGATACATCCAACCTGCTGAACCGGTGTACCAGGTCCATCCGCCACTGCCTGCGTGAGGAGCACGTGAATATACATCTGCCGCTAAAACATAAGGCTCTACTTTATAGACAGCAATTTCTTCCGCCGTTTTCCCATGATTGACAGGGTTAATCATATTCAATAATTCCCATACCCGTTTGTATCACCCAATTTTGCAAAAGCCATGATCAGCCATACAGCAGCATGTGTATATTGTCCGCCATTTTCTCTTACGCCGGGAACATAACCTTTTATATACCCGGGATTTAAATCGGATTTATCGAAAGCCGGTTCCAACAACTGAATAATTCCAACATCTTTTTGTACCAGATTTTTATATGCCGATTCCATAGCTGTATTTATCAGTCTCCATTACCTGCACCTGATAAAACAGACCAGCTTTGCGCAATGGAATCAATCTTACACTCTTCATTAACGTAAGATCCGAGTGGCGTTCCATCATCAAACCAGGCACGCTTATACCATTCCCCATCCCATGCGTTCTTATCAATATTTTGTTTTAATTGTTGCGCCTGGTTTTTGCATTCAGTTGCAAATGTTGAATCATTATGTAAAGCTGCATTCTGCAAATCGAATCAAAATATCATAAAGGAAAAATGCCAGCCAAACACTTTCTCCCTTGCCATGCTGACCTACTTTATCAAAGCCATCGTTCCAATCGCCGGTACCAATTAACGGTAACCCATGTTCGCCAAACTTAAGACCATGCTTTATGGCCCGTACGCAATGTTCATAAAGCGAAGCCGTAGTTGCGGAAACAACCGGAAGATCAAAATAAGATTCTTCTCCATCGTTTAACAGGCGGCCTTCAAGGAAAATTGTTACTTCATCGAGCAGGTGATGTCGCCGGTATTTTTTACATAATAAGAAGTTACAAAAGGCAGCCAAAGATAATCATCTGATATGCGGGTACGAACGCCGCGGCCTATTGGCGGATGCCACCAATGCTGCACATCGCCTTCTTTAAATTGCCGTGAAGCGCACAATAAAATTTGCTCACGTGCAAGTTCGGGGTGTGCATGCAGCAAAGACAATACATCCTGCAACTGATCCCTGAAACCAAATGCGCCGCCCGATTGGTAAAACCCACTGCGCCCCCATAACCGCGATGAAAGTGTCTGATATGTTAGCCATCCGTTGGTAATAAGATTGATGGCATTATCCGGTGTCTCTACCTGTAATGCGCCTGTGGTTTTTTCCCAATAGTTTTTTACTTTTTATAATGCTGAGCGGCTCGGCACTGCCCCGAATTGTTTGGCAATGACGCTCGCTTCACTGGCATCTCTACCTGCTCCCAGCCGGAAAATAATTTCCTTCTCTTCTCCATCTGCAACGAGAATGGAACCTGTATGGCAGCACATGGATCTAAGGCAAGCCCAGCTTTCCTGAAAGTTTTATGCGTAACATGGCGTCCGGGTTTTGCAAGTTGCCATTACGGCCAATAAATTCAGTACGGTCACCGGTAAATGACTTTTGCAATAATCCACATCAAAAAATGCCACCCTTGTATTAAACTCAGTATTGTATGGATTTTTTGCAAATAGCGCCCCGCTTTCAGGATCCACTTCCGTATAAATATGCATTGCGGTTTTAGCCCTGTAATCGCCGAGTACCCATTCTGTATATCCAGTGGCAGAAAGCTTTCGCGGCTTGCCGGATTGATTACGAATTTTTAATACAATGAATTTAATGGCTTCTTCCCTATCCACATACACCAACATTTCTGAACAAATTCCATCTTCTATATGTTCGAATTTACTATAACCAAACCCATGGCTTGTTATATAACTTGATTCGCCTCCGCCAGGTAATAGTGTCGTGGACCAAAAGTGGCCGCTTTCATCATCGCGGAGATAAAATGCTTCTCCACCGGTGTCGCTTACTGGATCATTATTCCAGGGCGTAAGCCTTAATTCATGCGCATTTTCCGTCCACGTATAAGCCGTTCCGCTCTCTGAAATAATGGTGCCGAATGTTGGATTGGCTATTACATTTACCCATGGAGCCGGCGTATTTTTTTTGCGTTGAATGGCCATAACATATTCGCTGCCATCAGCAGAGAAACCTCCAAATCCATTAAAGAAAATAAGGTCTGCCGGTAAAGGAATGTCTGTCCGAGAAGGTCGATAATCCTGTAACGGGGTCAGCAACGGGATTGGCGGTTTTACAGGTGGCTTGCGTTTCACATGATCCGATAATGTTCCACCATTATCAGAGATATTAATCCGGGCTACGGTTTGAAATAAAATACGATCCTCGTTCGAGATCTGGTCTGAAGCTCTCACAAAAATACCCCCCGGCCGATCTCTCAATTCTGCAGGGATAAGTGACTGGATATCATTTTGAAAAGATTGGCGGTAAACGTTGTGTTCTTCGTTCCAGATAACCAGGTCAACTGCCAGCCCTTTCAAGCGCCAGTAGGCATGAGCCTGTACCAACTCCTTTACCAGGTTCATGTTACTCTGGCTTTCAATTTTCAAAAGCACAATGGGCAGGTCTCCTGAAATGGAGTATCCCCACAGGCCAGATTGCCCGCGCCGGTTACTGATAAGAATTGCCGGATCTGCCCTAAATGCTGCATTGGTAAATAGTATGGAACTTGCCAGCCGCCCATATAATTGGGCATCAGCTTCCGTGGCGTTTATTTGCCGAAGCACTACCTGGCTATGTGTCCAGGCCATTTCAAATACACGGTCTTTATGATGTTTGTCCTGGTATTTACCAAGCAGGGTTTCACAAATGGTCTTTGTTTCAGCAATCCCGGTAATCATATCGATCGTTATTCTTTCATCAGGCGCAAGCATGATTTTATACCGGATAGCCACAATAGGATCCAGCACTGAACCCTGGCTTCCCCGAAGCGGGCCGGCATTATTTATCGCTTGCGGATTAGCGGCTGAATTGCCTCGCCCAATAAATTCCATACGGTCAGTTTCATAAGAAATTTCCTCAGCTTCTTTCCCCTGCATCGCCATCAAATGAAACATCCATGGTGATTGTTCGTCAGCAGAACGTGGCCTGCGGGTACAAATAATGGCACGTTGATGCGGTACGATTTCTGTTTGCACAAAAAGGTTACTGAAGGCAGGCTGCATCGCATCCGAAGCGGGAGCAGCGAGCACTACTTCTGCGTAGCTTGTTACCTCAATTGTTTTTTCAACGCCAGAGCGATTCATAATAATAACCCTACGCATTTCAATATCATCTTCAGGAGATACCACAATTTCAGTATGTGTTTCTATTTCATAAATCACAGAGTGATAATCAACCCTGCCCTGGGAAAACGCAGCTTCATATTTATCTGCCTCCTTAAGAGAAGGCTGGTACGTATTGGACCAGAAAGTGTTGTTTTGCAAATCGCGTATATAGAAAAAAGTGCCCCGGTTATCGCAGGTGCCATCCTCACGCCAACGCGTAATGGCAAGGTCTTTCCATCTGCTATATCCTCCGCCGGAATTCGTTACCATCACATGATATCGCCCGTTCGATAATAGCTGCACAGCAGGTATAGCTGTATGCGGGGTCACAACTATTCTTGTTTCCTGGCCGGCGGACAAATAACTGGTTTCGGCAATATCTGTCGTGTGAGCAAAGAAGGTGGATGCTCTTGGAATTCTTTCCTGGAGCAATAAAAGTGTTGCCTTGAATTGCGGTTCTGATTCAAATAATTTTTGCATCGGTTTATCAAGAAGCAAATAAGCCAGTGATAACAAACTCATTCCCTGGTGATGCGCCATGAATGAATAAACGATGGCGCATGTTTGCCCGCGTGGTACACGAGATGGTGTATAGTCAATAGCTTCATAAAACCCGTGACGGCCCTCAAATCCTTTTTCATAAAGAAGTTCCAGGTTTTTACATGCCTTTTGGGGTGCCACCATTAGTGCAAGTGCAGATGCGTATGGAGCAATAACAGAATCTTCTTCTAACCCCCGTTTCAATCCCAGGCCAGGAGCGCCAAATGCCCGGTATTGGTATTGTGAATTTGCGTTTATCATATTATACCCCGATTCAGAAATCCCCCACGGCAGCCCTGTTTTTTTTCCATAAGCTATCTGCCATTCTACCGCGGCTTTGCAGGTTTGATCAAGCAGCGTATTTTCAAAAGCAGGCATTACTAAAAGAGGCATCAGGTATTCAAACATGGAGCCACTCCACGAGAGAAGTATGGGATGACCGTCAACGTTAGTTAGTAAGCGCCCCAGTGCAAACCAACTCTGCTCGGGAAGTTTTCCCTGTGCAATACCAATGAAATTACCTAACCGTGCTTCGGAGGCAAGCAGGTCATAATAACTTGAATCAATCCGATGCTCCTGCATGTTGTAACCAATGGCAAGCAGCTTACTCGATTTATCAAAAAGGAAATCCCAATCCATATCTATCAAATCATTGCATCGTTCGGCGAGATTCCCGGCTGAATTAATTATATACTCCGCGTTTTGAATTGAAGCAGATGTAGCCATTTTAAGAAGATGAAGCCATTCATCTTCCTCAGAGGTGTTTTTGTTATTTTGTTTTTCCGTAGCCTCGACCCTTAGCCGTTTCAATATTTTTATTAATTCAATAAATGAAAAATCGCCATCCTGCAAAACAAGATTTGAAAACTTAGCAGGAGCGGCGGTTAATAAAAACCAGGGCGTAAATATTTCTAACTCTGTATTTACTTCCTCTAATTGTTTTTTAAGAAGGCCAATCCACCAACGCGTTTCGCTTACGGGGTCTTTGTTTAATTTACCGGCAATCGCATTAAAGTTTTGCAGTAATGATTCGGCTGATGTTTTTAAATTATTGTTCGTATTTAGATCTGGGTTGCAAGCCGCTTCCAAATCCGTAGTAAACTGTGTCAGAAATTCTTTTTCATTTTCTTTTAGCGTGTCAGTAAGCACACGCAGGGTATCACGAAGTCCCTCAAATAATTTCACGCCATGAATTTTTTTGTGAGATATCTGCAATAAACCTTGTTTTAATACCAATAAGTGCCCCGCAAGATTTCCGCTATCAACCGTAGATATATACCTGGGAAGTAGCGGCTCCAGCGACATCGTATCGTACCAATTATAAAAATGGCCCCTGTACCTCTCCATGTTCTCCATCGTACTTATGGTGTTTGATGTCCGTTCAATAAGCTGCCCGGTGGTGGTAAAGCCAAAGTCGCAGGCAGTAAACCCGGCGAGCAATGAGAGTCCTATGTTTGTGGGCGAAGTGCGGTGTGCTATTTGTCTATCCGGTTGTTCCTGGTAATTATCCGGCGGTAGCCAGTTGTCCTCCATTACTACAAAACGTTCGAAAAAACTCCAGGTTTTCCTCGCCGTTTTTTGAAGAAAAATATTTTGTTGATTGGTAAGTATGGCAACTTGTTTTTCCAAAGGCTTACTCGTAAACCACGTGATGAATGGCGCAATCAACCAGAGAAAAAGAATAGGCCCCGCTATTAATAACTTTGCGGGTGAATACATCACTAACCAGGTGAAGACGCACAAGGTAAGAACAGGCTCAATCCACATGGAATAATAAGATGCGGATAAGCTTGACTTGCGGGCATTTTCAATATTGCGCGAGGGGTTCCATTCCAGTAATTTTTTTCTGGATACCAGCATGCGCCACAGCGTGTTTACTATTGCCATCAAATTTAAAAAGGCTTCGTAAGGCAGGCAAATAAGCGTAAATAAAGTATTTACTATGATATCCTGTATGTTACGGGCGGAATTTTTAATATGGTGTATTAAGACGACATCCTTCGGTTTGCGGATGGTATCCCAGAGAGAAGTAATAAAAATCGGAAACACTATAATTGCGGAAACTGTAAGCGTCCAGTATAGGGAAGAGGGTAATAGAAACCAGTCTAATAAAAGCAGGGAAGTAAGAGCCACGGGAACAAGGCTTCGCCTGATGTTGTCAAATATTTTCCAGCGGGACAATCCGGAAATTGGGTTTTTATGCAAACGTCCTTTCGCATCTAAAACAGCCGGTAAAAACCAGGAGAAGATTTGCCAGTCACCACGAGTCCAGCGTGAGCGTCTTTTCATATCGGCGTGATAGCTGGTTGGATATTTCTCGAATAGTTGTACATCGCTCAACAATCCTGACCGGACATAGCAGCCTTCAAGGAGATCGTGGCTCAGTATTTTATTTTCAGCAAATTTTCCCTTTAACACTTTTTTAAAGATGTCTACTTCGTAGATTCCTTTGCCGATAAAAGAGCCTTCTGCAAATAAATCCTGGTACACATCAGAAGAGGCGCGGGTGTAAGGATCAATGCCCGGTTCGTTTCCATGCATGCGGGCGTACAGGGAGCCGGTGATATCCGGAAGGCTAACGGTAACCCGTGGTTGCAGTATGCCATACCCTTTTGTTACCCGTTTCTTTTTTTCATCGTACCAGGCATGATTCAGAGGATGGGCCATCGAGCCGATTAATTTCCAGGCGGAACCCATCGGCAGTTGTGTATCTGCATCGAGGGTAATCACGTATTTTATTTTTGGGAAGATGGATTGATCGCCTATGATAACCGAAAAAAAATCCTCTGGATTTCCACGCAACACGGAATTTAATTCGGTAAGCTTTCCGCGTTTTCTTTCATAGCCCATCCATACATTTTCCTGTGGATTCCATTTGCGGGGGCGGTGGAAAAGATAAAACAAATCATTCTTCTCTCTTTTATATTTTTTATTCAGTATTTTAATTCTTTGTTGTGCTAAATCTAATAGTGCCTGATCCCCGGGTAACTTTTCCTGCGCAGCATCAACGAAATCTGTTAGTAAACCAAAATACAAATTGTTGTTCCTGTTTGCAAGGAAGCGAACTTCTAATGCCTCAACTAAATCCTCTATTTCGTCAGCATGTGTAAGCATCGCGGGAACGACAACCAGCGTGCTGTAACCGGCAGGAATCTCCTTTGAAAAATCCATTTTTGGCAATAAACCCGGCTTTACCAACAAAGTTGAAAAAAAGTTAACAAGAGATACCGCAAGCTGGCTTGCACAAAGAATCGAAAGCAATGCAATAGGTATAAGCAACCATAAGTTTTTTGTTTCAAAATTTGCACTTATCAAAATGGCGGCACTTATTGAAAATGTAATTAAAAAAATAGAGCTTAGATAAATCTTGAAAGCGTGCCTTAGAAATAGTTGCCTGGTCTTTTGGCCAAAGGATATTCGTAACTGCGCCCTTTTTTTTGTTTCGCTTATGCCGTTCCCAACCAGGTAATAACCCACGTGTGAAGTGCGGGGGTCATTGTCAGCCTGCATTGCATTTTCCTGCGTCAATTGCATGGCTATGCTGGCAATTTCATGCTCGCTTAATTTGCTTTTTTTGGCAATAAGTTCCACGACATGCCGGTACCGGTCACGGGTAGAAAAATCCATCAACCCGTAAGTTCCATCATTGTCCTCACGCAGCGTTTGCTCGACTACGCTATGTGTTTCGACAAACTCCCGCCAATCCATCGCACTAAGCAACCGTAGGCTGCCGATGCTGTTACTTATAGAAACCTGGTCTGCTGCCTGCTTTTGATTTTCAGCATTTACCAATTCAGTGCTGCTCAACCCGCTTTCTGATAATTGCGATTCAATCCAGTTAAGTGGCATGGCAAGGTCAGGGCCTTTTCCACGCAATTGGCGTATTAATTCAGACACGAATGCACTCACAAGCGGCGGAGCCGAGCGGGCCATATCCGCAATTACCAATATCAGGTTCTTTGGATCCTTCTCCATTTTTTCGATCATCTGGCCCGCCCAATAATCTGCAAGATTTTTATCAACACTGTCAATAGCGATCCTGGCAGAAACCCGTCTTATGTTTTCGATCAGGGCAAGCCGAAGCATAATTGGTATTGCCCATAATTCTCCTAGTTGCAGGTTGGTAACTGTTTGGTAAGCTTTCACAAAATTGCTCACACTTTCGATATCTATCCTTCCATCGCTATGAGAAGTTATCTGGAGAACGATATTATAGATACGCGTCATGCCTGGGGATGCGCCATCTAAAAGCTGGGGCAGGGTTTCACTGTAATTTTTGGGGAAATGTGTTTTGGCAATGCGGATATGCTCTTCTATAAGGTAGAAATTATCTATTAACCATTCTCCCGCTGGTGTTACCTGGCGCTTTTTTTTTATCGAATCCGTGAGAAGTTTTCTTACCTCCTGTAAAATGGTTTCATTATCGGCAAGACGCTTGAGTAAATGATCCTGCGCAGGTTCGGTGTTTAATTTGTGCGTCGTTGCAAGTGATTTCCCTAAACGTTCCAACTGTTCAGAACTAAATAATTCCGCCCTCAGCGGTTCTTCATTTAAGTAACTGATTTTATCACCCGCCTGAAAAAAGGCCCGCATATTAGATATGAGCTCATGCGCTGTAGGTATTAGTTTTAATTTCATACGTTCGTTTAATTCATCTATAATGCAGCATTCACAAGTGCCTTACGCTTCATCAATATTAACGTCTTCTGATCCTGAAAGACGTGTTGCAAGCCATCCGTTGTCTGTTATTACCCTGAAGCCTCCAATTGATGCATTATTTACCGGTGCCTTGGTAAGAATGTTTTTAATTTTTTCCCCCGGAAAGTTCCTGTCTTTTATTTGCAATGCAGAAAGGTTTTTCAAATTTCTTTTTTGTTCCGCGGTTGCCTTTATGCTTTTTCAACTTTTTGAAAATATTCTTTTACAAATGCGTGCTCCTGGTTTTCAGTCATTTTATCGGCCTGCATGGTTTCGATTTTAATTTTCGAAAAATGATTATCTGCTTTTAAAATATTCAGTAACTCGATCTTGGCATTTGTGGGACCAAAGAGCAAAACATCATCATAATTTTTAATAGAGGCTCCTAATATTTTGTAGTATTCTGCCTGCTGTTGCTGCTCTTTATTGTGCATCATACTTTCGCCTTTCTGCAACGTTTTTTCCTTGTCTGCATGTGTTGCTTCTGAAAGTACAATATTGGTTTTAATATCATCATTATACTCCATCACATGTGCACTTGCATGATCCATCCAGATGCCTAATTTTTTTGTTGTCATTTTATTTAATTTTTTATTATTATTTAATTTCTGTTACTGCAGAGTTTTTGACGTGGCTTCACAAATGCCATTTTAATAACTTACCCGGTTTCCGTTACCTTTCATTTTCAATTCAAAATTCCCCGGCATGCCCTTTTTTTGATCATACATATTGCTTGCGCTCAATAAGCTTATCCTTCAATTGTTGCTGCCCCGATAGGTAAAGCAACGCACCAGCCATGGTTAACCATGAAAATTAAAAAAATATGCCTGGCAGCACGCTAATAAGCATTCACCTTTAAAGTAATTCGGGTGATAAAGTTTCAACCTCATTACCTAATTTCCGTTTCCAGAATAAATATATTTTAATTAATTAATTTAATGCTGGTGTGATATTAATTCCATTATTATTTGTTCGCTGTTTCAATAATGTTTCAATTTTCCCACAATAGTATCCAGCGAAGCTTTCAATTTTTCTATTGCACCACTCACCGCAAGTTCATAATCATTCGCCCTGTCTGTAACCGCAATCGGCTGTCTTCCTTCCATGCGTGCCTCGATCATGCATCTTTTGTCGTTAAGCGCTTGTTTACTTCCGTTCTCGTCTGAGAGGTGAACCTCCAGTCTGGTAATGTGTTCGCTGAACCTGCCTAATTCATCTGAAAGCAAACTGTCTAACTGTGTTTCGAATCCTTCATGTACACTCAGGTTTTTATCTGTGTTAATTTGTATAGTCATAATGCTACTTTTAAATATTTATTTTATTATAATGAACTCCTTGCTTTGTTATAAGTTAAGCTTTTTAATTAAGATGCCTGTTAAACAATTAATGGATGTGGTTGTATGGTTCACACGGTTGCAAATAATTCGATTTTAAACTTCACTTCCCATTCCTGTTCTTCCATTTCACATCATTTATTTTTTGACGGAGTAATTCAAAAACAGACGAAACCAATTTTGCTATCATTATTCTTTATCAATAGAACTCTGCTTTAAGCTGGTGTTCTTTACTAAGATGATCCAGCAGGTTTCCTCTGTTTTTTCGCTATTTGCATGGCTGATGTATTAGGGGTAATACTGTATTGAATGCTACTTTCAAAACTACCCGAAAACATACAAGAACACCTGTTAGCATTACAAAGGCAATTGCTGCCGATTGCCGGATAAGGCAATTTTTAAAGGAATGAGGTTAGGGAACATCAATTCGCAAAACGTGTTTATTCAACAGCAATCATTTTATAAAAAATTGCCTTAAGGATAACTATCAGAATAGTTGAGAAAAGTAATTGATATGGTAACCAAATAAAAGCGAGTCATTCACACATGTAAGCTATACAAAAAGAAGAGAAGTATAAAATTATTGCTTTTAAAAACCTAGCAATATTTGACACAATTTTGCCTTGTTTGTAAATAATAAAGACCGCGATGGGCGACCTTATTATTAATTGATCGTCTGCTCCCCCTTCAGGATTTGAACCTGAGACCCTCTGATTAACAGTCAGATTTGGCGCCTTACTCAGCTTTATTTATAATTACCTATATCGACCGAAAACCCTTTGCTGCATTGAGTTTCATGATTTTTACATACCTTTATTATTCGGTACTTTATTGCTCTTTATTTCAATTTTACTTGCAAATTACTTGCAAATTTTTAAATGAAATTTCGAGCCGAAAGTGTTGACGGGATATGATTCTTTAAAATTCGGTCATTACTCATTTTCAATTTTACTTGCAAATTCCAACATATGAAACCCCTTGTAACAACAAGCATAATTCTTGACACAAGAAGAGAGAAACTCAACAAAAAATATCCGGTTAAGCTTTGTGTAAATAACATTACAAAGGCTAAATATTATTCAACAAGGATTGATCTGACAGCAGCAGAATTTCAAGCCCTCTTTGCAAAAAGGCTAACCAGAGAAAGTATAGCTATAAAAAATGAATTGCATGCGATAGAAGCAGAAGCGAGAGACACTATTAGAATCCTGAAGCCTTTCAGTTTCTCTTCTTTTGAAAAAAGATTAGGACAGAAGCCGGCTCAACTAGGTCAGTTAGCTTTTTTATTTCATCAAGAAATTAACAAGCTAGCAAATGAAGATAGACTAGGAACGACTTCCAGCTATCAATGCGCTATCAATAGTTTAACATCTTTTAAAGAAAACATCGCACTCGAACATATCACCGTAGACTTCTTAAATGAATACGAAAAATGGATGATTGGGACAAAAGGAGCTTCCATAACGACCGTTGGAATTTATCTAAGAGCCGTAAGGGCAATATTTAATGAAGCGATAGGTCTAAGCTTAATCCCTAATGAAAACTACCCCTTTGGAAAAAGGAAATATCAAATTCCTACTGGCCGCAATATTAAGAAGGCCACTGTCTATAACGGATATTGCGAAATTATATTACTACGAGCCAGATGCTGCAAATGAAATGGAGGCAAGGGCAAAAGATTTCTGGCTGTTTACATATTTTGGGAATGGTATCAACATGAAAGATATTGCACTCCTTAAATATAAAAATATTCAGGGTGAATATATTGTTTTCGAGAGAGCCAAAACGCATCGAACCTCCAGAACTAATCCAAGACCGATAACTATTTATATTAACCCTGAAATGCGGCAAATTATTTCAAGATGGGGTAATCTATCAGACAATGAAGAAAATTATATATTTCCCATTTTGGATCCAAAGGCAGATACTTCTCGTAAAAGAAAACAGATTCAGCAGTTTACGAAATTGACCAATAAGTGGACAAAGCGAATGGCGGAAAAACTGAATATCCCTATGAAAGTTACAACATATACCGCCAGGCATTCTTTCTCTACTGTATTAAAACGCTCTGGCGCCAGCACAGAGTTTATTTCCGAGGCGCTTGGGCATACGAATCTCAAAACAACATTAAGTTATTTAGACAGTTTTGAAAATGAAACAAAGAAGCAATTCTCCTTCCATTTAACAAGATTTAAAGGTGAAAACGTTACCCATGTTAGTTGACTGAAGAAGCTCGGCTTTTATTTATCTTTAATGAAGTAACTAATTTTCGGCAGCAAACAGATTTTGCTGCCATTTTATAGTTTTGCTATATTTGTAGGTATAACTTAACAAAATCGTAAAAGAAAAATTAAATATTAAAAAGCTTCAGGAAAACTTCAAAGGTCAAAATGTTTTTAACAGCAAGGATATTGAGAAGTTTTACAGGCAAATCGAGCCAAAAATAAAAAATACTGCAATTAATTGGCGCATTTATACACTCGTTCAATCTGGTGTGCTTTCACGTGTCGGTAGAGGAAAATTTATTTTAGGCGAAGGAAGGAATTTTATACCCAATATTTCTCCAAAGATTAAAGCGCTCAATAAAGAATTGCAAGCCCAATTTCCTTACATCCAGATTTGTCTTTGGAATACATCGGTTTTGAATGAATTAATGCTGCATCAGCCTGGCAGATTTTATATACTGATTGAAGTAGATAAAGAAGCAACCGAATCAGTCTTCCATTTTCTAAAAGAAAAAAGGAAAAATGTTTTTATAGAACCAACTTTTGATATACTCAATCGCTATATCTCTTCCCAAAAAGAAGCCATAATTATCAAGTCATTGGTTTCAGAAGCTCCGCTGCAAAAAGCACAGGGTGTTCAAACTGTTACCATTGAAAAAATATTGGTGGATATTTTCTGCGATGAAATGATTTTTTCGGCGCAGCAGGGTGGTGAAATGGAAACCATTTTCATGGAAGCTTTTGAAAAATATACGATCAGTGAAAATAAAATGCTTCGCTATGCCGATAGAAGACGAAAGAAAGAATCCTTTAATAAATACCTGAATAAAGTTTCAAAATTTCGGCAGCAATTTAAATAAGCTGCCATTTCATAGAATATGATTAGTAAAGACACATTAACACTCGCATGGATAGATAAAGTTTCTAAAACAAACAGAAATGCAGATAAGATACTTATTGAAAAAGTAATACGTGCCTTGTTGTTGTTAGAAGGCTTATCAAATTCAGGCTTGCAGTTTATTTTTAAAGGTGGCACTGCATTAATGTTGTTATTAAACTCCGCAAAACGTTTATCCATAGATATTGATATTATTATTTCAGAAAACCGGAACGACCTTGATGAAATATTTGGATTGTTTGCAAAGCAACAGGGTTTTAACAGAGTAGAAATGCAACACAGAAAAGCGTTATCATCTATTGAAAAAGCGCACTACAAATTTTTTTATACGCCTGTTCACAAAACACATGCAGGCGAAGATGCCGTTTTACTCGACATTCTTTTTGAAGCCAACCACTACAAAAATATTTTGCAGCATGAGATTAAATCTGATTTTCTGATAACCAGTGGTAAACTTCCTTATGTAGACATTCCCTCTCTGGAAGATTTGCTCGGTGATAAGCTTACCGCATTTGCACCAAACACTACAGGCATTCCATATTTCAAAAGCGAAAATAGCATGAGCATGGAAATTATAAAACAGCTTTACGACATAGGCAACATCTTCGATGCAGCGGAGGATTTGGAAGTAATTAAGGCTACTTTCAATAAGATTGTAAAAACTGAAATAGTTTATCGTGAATTGAAAAACACAAAGCCGGCCGATGTACTAAATGATATTTATCAAACTTCCCTTTGCCTGTCGCTTCGTGGCGCACTTGAAAAAGAAAATTATGAGCATTTGCAGAAAGGCATTCATAGTATAGCAGGATTTATTTTCTCGGAACCTTATCATCTCGATAAGGCAATTCTGCATTCAGCAAAGGCAGCTTATTTATCCCGGCTCATTGCAACAGACCAGAAAGCATTTGATAAGTTCAAAGATCCAGGACAAATTGCTGAGGCAGTTATTAACCAACCACATAATACGAAACTGAACAAGCTGAAGAAGTCAAGTCCAGAAGCATTTTTTAATTGGTGGAATGCTACATTGTTATTATAAGTGGGTTTAGAGAGTCTGCATACCCCCTTGCCAAAGAAAATACAGCCTCACAATTTTGCCACGAGGAAAACCACTAATAAAGTGATATCAGTTATATCTTTCTAAAACTTCGGTGAATCCGTCAACCAGGTCATGGACGTATAAGAACAGAATATCGAGAAAGTAATCCCTCTCCCTACAGCTTAATTAACCGTTAATATTCACCAGCACCACAGCTGGCCAGGGCTTTTTATTCAATAATAGAGTTTCGTGCATAATTACAAAGGGTGGAATTCGCATAAACCAGACAAATTATAAATGGGAAAAAATTAGCACTCACACTGCCAGTCGATCGTTTGCAACCAATATGTACAATATGAATGTTCCCAGCTTAACAATTATGGCAATTACGGGTCATAAAACTGAAAAGAATTTTTTAAGATATATTAAGATAAACCAGGAGCAACATGCATTTAAGTTGCTTAACATCTGGAAGGAACAGAATGTATTAAACCTTAAGGTAGTTTAATAATCTATTTATAATTATCTCTTTCATAAAGTACTTTTTCTTTCTACACAAATTTGTTTTTGATCTAATTCAATTACATAAGGTTAGGAAAACATGCTTTTTTGTTGCAGTGCATTTCATAAATTTTTCGCCAATTGCATAAAAAGGTTATTCAAAGATTCTGCATAAAGTGGATGTGCAAAGACCATAACTTTTATTTGATGCCAGGTAATGCCGCCTGCCATCGCCATTTGCAAGACGGACATAGTTTCTCCGCCTTCAGGACCAAGAATGGTTGCGCCCAATATTTTTCCTGTATCTGCATCTACAACAGCTTTCATCAAGCCCCGTGTATCACCTGTCTCTATGGCGCGGGCCACATGCGTCATTGGAAGTGTTGCTACTTTAATGTTCAATCTTTTTTTCTTTGCTTCCTGTTCTGTAATACCGATGCCTCCTAATTGCGGATCTGTAAACATAGTATAAGGTATCAGCCGGTCTTTTATACTTTCATCTTTTCCATTCACAAGATTGTTGTACAAAATAATGTAGTCGTTATAGGCGATGTGTGTGAATTCCGGGCCGCCTTTTACATCGCCAATTGCATAAATATTTTTGGTTGAAGTTTCAAGCTTGTCGTTTACAATTATGTATTTTTTTTTGTCTGTTTTTATGCCGCCGCGTTCCAAATTTAAACGCTCAGTATTGGGTATTCTTCCGGCAGCAACGAGGATATGGGAGCAATGAATTTTTCTTTCTTTGCCGCTTACTTCTACAGTCGCAATAACTTTATCACCTTCTTTTGTGACCGCGATAGTTTGCGCATTGGTGAGGATCTCTATTCCTTCTGCCTGCAGAAATCTCAACACTTCTTCGACAATATCTTCATCTTCCCTCGGAAGAAGCCGTTCACCATGTTGTAAGATGGTTACTTTACTCCCAAACCGGCGGTACATTTGGCCAAATTCCAGGCCGACATAGCCGCCGCCAATAATTAATAGATGATCGGGTATTGATTCAAATTCCATCAACGAGGTTGACGTAAAATAACCGGCTTCCTCCAGTCCTTCGATCGAAGGAATGTTTGGCCTCGTACCAACATCAATGAAAATGTTATCGGCGGTAATTGTCTCTTGTCCGCCTGCATTCAACAAAACCTCAATCGTATTTGGTCCGGAAAAAGAAGCTTCTCCAAAAATCAGTGATAAATTTTCTGTCTTTTCTAATCCCTTTTGTGAACCACCACGAAAACTTTCTACTACCTTATTTTTTCGCTGAAGAACCGTGGCTATATTGATGTTTGCATCCGAAACTTCTATTCCCCATTTGCCCGCCTGGGCAACAGTGTAAGCCGCCTTCGCGGATGCAATCATTGTTTTGGTGGGAGTGCAGCCAACGTTTACGCATGTTCCCCCAATATCTTTCTTTTCAACCAGCGCTGTTTTCCATCCCTGGTTTGCCAGTTTTTTGGAAAGAGGGGTGCCTCCCTGGCCTGAGCCAATAATTACCGCATCAAAATGTTTCATGTTTTCTGTTTATGGTTTTACCTGAACACCTTTCCAGAAAGCAATGTAATTTTTTATTTTGTTTGCAGCTTCCTTCGGTTCGGGGTAATACCATGCAGCACCTTCATTTTTATTACCATTTACATCGAGGTTAAAATAAGACGCCTCCCCCTTCCAGGGACAGGACGTATGTTTCTTCGAAGCTTCTAAATAATCTTTGCTCACCGATTCGGGTGGAAAATAGTGGTTGCCTTCTACCACTATGGTGTTTTCACTTTCTGCTATTACTTCATTATGCCAGATTGCTTTCATAAGTTGTATTTTTTTAGTGATAAGAATGATTAAGTTTTTAGTGATAAAATAAGCCGTTGCTTTTGTTGCTGAAAAAACCTACCGGTAAAATTCATTTGTATAAAGAGTACCGTTTGATAACTACCCCCCGATGGGTCATATTGATCAGCTCACAATGTTGCAGGAACAGATAATTTCGCACATCATGTATGGTTAGTCGCAATATTTTTCTGTTACTGACAGGCGATTGATATTGCCATGCCCGCAATTTACCCGCGGCCGGCCTATTGGGGCAAATACAAACGATTCATTAAATAACAAGAACAATCACAGAATTGTTTTTTTGTGTAAGTGAACACCATAAACGAAAAAAGAAAGCAGTGAATTTGTTTGTCGCAGAGTTGTCTGCATTGCAGTGATTACATTTACCGCTTCCTCCTTTCTTTGTAAGCCTGTTTAATAGGAGTAGAAAAACCGATGAGTTTTAATTTCATGGAGAAAAACGCGCTTCAATCCTATTGCTTTACTACAGCTATAGACCGTTGTACTCCTTTTGAATTTACTGAAGAGATCCAATAATTGCCGGCTGACACATTTCCAAAATCTATAATAAAATTGCTTACACCTTTTTTCATTCTGTAAGAAAACTGCTTAATGATGCGACCAGTTGTATTTATCAGTTTCATGTTAATATTATCATCTTGCGGTGACGATAAAACGATGTTTGCAGATGAATGTATCATGGAGGGATAAACAGATAATATTTCAAATGCACCCTTGCTGTTAAGCACTTTAATTATTTTGGAATAATAAAAGTTGCCATCGATATCACCTGCATTAATCCGGTAAAAAACGTTCCCCGGTTGATTACCTGAACTATCTACTAATTCAAAAGGCTGTGTACATCTAAGCCTGTCAGCGCTAAATGAATTAATTGTAGAGAATGTTGCTCCATCAAAAGATTTCTGGATCTGAAAGTTTGCATAGGTAAGGTAGCAAATGGTTTTCCATTTCAGTTTTGCAAAATTGTTATTTACTTCCGCTTCAAAAGAGGACAAACTTACCGGGAAGACCGTGCTGTCAACCTGGGCGTGCAAAGTTTGTGAAATACCAATATAAAAAATCAACAGGTAAACTACTTTTTTCATAAATCGCTTTTTTAAAATGATTGAAACCTGTTTTGTCAAAATATCATACACTTAAATTTCCTTTCAGGTATTTCGTTTAAACCTTCAGTATCTTTCTTCCCGAATTTAACCTAATTATTTTCAAAACATCAACCTGCCAGCATCTATTTTACAGATCTATGCCAACATATAGTCGGAAAGTTCAGATATTCCTTACAACCCCAAGCTTTTTTTGTTTAAAATCTGATGTGCCTGCTTATTAAATAGATTGGAGCCCGAACTATTTGAATCTTCTCTTATGCAACCTCGAAATTTAATTAAGCGACGCTGATAACTTGTTTGAATTGTTTACCGGCTTTATATTTTACATTCATCAACATCTTAGAATTCATTTTGCGGATTGCCGCGGATAGTTGACTAAAGTTTATATTTTCTTCGTAGTGACGTCCCGTTAATGAAAATTGCGGGAGTTTGTTTTATTCCGCACCTGTTACCACTTTCAATGTCTTTATTTATTTTGCGTCGTACATTTTCCTTCTTCAGATCTTCTTTTAATTGTTCTATGGAAACAGCATAATTTTTTTCAAGAAGATGGAAGAGACCACCCACTCCGTATTCGAGAAATTCCTGGTGCTCAAATATTAAATCGTGTGCTTGTAAAAATTTATTTTGCATGGAACACGCCTCCACCACAAGGGCAGCCGATAGAGCTGAAGGATGCATCTTCTTAAAAGGGAAATGCCGGTATATTATGCAGATGTCTTCTTCGAAATATTCACGTAGCTTCTTTAGTTCCTTAAAAGATTTCCCACAATTTTCGCATTCATAATCCTCGTATATCACAAGGATTATTTTAGAGCCTGCATTTCCAAAAACGTGATCGGTTTTAGTTATAGTGGACGTTATCATTACTTAAGATTTTTAACAGCATAATTCAGATCATAAAAGGATGCAATTTGATAAATGGGTTATCATAGGTTAGCCAGGATTATTGAAAATCAACACGGGAAACCAGGTCTTTCTTATTAATAAGTTTTTTCGCTACAGCAAGCTCAAGCTTTCGCGAAATGAGAATACTATTTTTTAACGCATTTTGTTTCCAGGCTGAAGGCCCCGCAATAAAGACTCCGCATAACATTTAATTTGAGCAAATCGCTCTCAAATATTGTCGCAGCATCCTAATTTTCCTTACAGTTATTCTTTTATCTTAACTCTCTACATAAACATTTTTTGTTTGTGGTTAACTATAAAAATATTGGCGTTGTTAAATGGATTAACAACATTTCAACTGTCATGAATCGCTTAATTGTGCGACTAATTTGTTATGAGAGCGTTAGTTATACCAGGAGGAGGAAGCGAAGGTGCGGGCAAAAGAACCGATCTGTTATTGCCACATGCCAGAGGAGAAAGCCATTTGAACTTATGAGCTATTTATAATATTAGTTTAAGATTTTACAAAAAAATTATGCCAGACAAAAATCAACAGGAAGCGTTTCTTTTTATGCCGGATATAAGTGGGTTTACAAATTTCATAAATGATACAGAGACTGAACACAGCACCCACATTATCCGGGAGTTATTGGAAATAATTATAAATGCCAATGAGCTAAATATGGAGCTGATGGAAATCGAGGGCGATGCTGTTTTCTTTTTCCGGGTGGGTAAAATACCAACTACCAAAGAAATAATCCGGCAGTCAAAAAATATTTTCGAAAAATTTCATCAGCACCTGCTTGCATATGAAAGCCACAGGATCTGCCAGTGCGGAGCATGCCGGACAGCCAATAACCTTACTTTAAAATTTATTATTCATTCGGGCCCGGTTGGTAGCTATCATATTCATGACCGTTACAAATTAATTGGAAAGAATGTAATTCTTCTTCACCGGCTTTTAAAAAACAGGATACCTCAAAAAGAATACTTGCTGTTTACAGAGCCATTTTTTGGTAAATTAAATAGTGCGCATTTAACAACCCAACAATTAAGAACCATTGATGAAAGCGAAGAATTTGACAACAACATTATCCCCTATAAGTACGTGCCTATAAAACATTGGCTTTCGGAGATAGAACCCCCTGCCGAAGGCAATATTAATTTAGCCCCGGAAATGACTTCTGTGGTTTCAATAAGCGATGAAATTAATTCACCTCCCGACTTTGTCTTTAGCTACATCGCAGACCTATCTAAAAGGCCGGAGTGGATGGATGGTATTAAAAAAATCGAATTTGTAACAAAAGAAAAAATAAATCAAACCGGCACAGTACACGAATGTATTTTAGAAAACAAAGGGATACAAGTATTCAAGTCAAAATACTTTGCTCACAGTCAAAATGATTATAGCATTACGGAAGTTGATCAAAAGAAAGAAGCATTTGCACAGCAATTCACAGTTGAAGGACTTACTTCCAAATCATGTACTGTTCGGATAGAATTCCTCGTAAAAAATAATGCTCTTGACAAGTTTTTATTTTACGTTTTTATGAAAAACAAAATGAACAGGAGCTTGACAAAATCGCTGAGAAGCCTGAAAACGAAACTTGAAGCTCTACAGGACAACTTCTCACGGAACTAATGGAATCTACCTAAAACAGCACCATCATTAGTAATCTATAGTATAACAAAAACAAAACAATTTAAAAGAAATGGAAAAACCAGCAGTTAAGTCCAACCCAAAACAGTGGCTGGAGTTGTACGGCGATCTTTTATATCAATACACTTTGCCTCGCGTGAATGACGTAGAACTTGCTGAAGATTTAGTACAGGAGACATTTTTATCGGCACTAAAAGGGCTAAAGGGATTTAAAGGTGAAGCGTCAGAAAAAAACTGGCTTTTCAGTATTTTAAAAAATAAAATAATTGACCACTACAGAAAAAAAAGTAAGGAACAATTGACAATAGAAATTCCGGATCTGCAGCTAATGGAAGATGAATGGTTTGACAGCGAGGGAGGCTGGGCAGAAAACAGGATGCCCAAAAATTGGCATCCTGCCGATAACACAGTTGAAAGGAAAGAAATCCAGAAAATTATTATCTGGTGCAGAGACCATCTAAAAGAAATCCAACAGCAAGCATTTACGCTTAAATATATGGAAGAACTCGACTCACATGAAGTGTGTAAGGTATTAAATATAACGGCGTCTAACTATTGGGTATTGATGCACAGAGCCAGGCTGAAGATGCGGGATTGTGTAGAGAAGCACTGGGTAAATAGCTAAACAAAATGAAAAAATTTATAACCAGGTATTTAATGCTGAACTGCAGAGATGCTACTTTATTAATGGCGAAAAAGGAGGAAGGGATGCTCTCTCTTTCGGAGCGGATAAAACTGTCTTTACACACTGCACTGTGTTCATTTTGCAGAAGCTTTGAAGTGCAGGCCTCCAGGATTGGTAAGGAAAGCAGCCAACTGAATTCAGACACTAATTTATCTCCTGTAGCGAAGGAAAGAATAAAGAAGATCCTTGAAAATCATTGAGTGTTACCAATAATTTCAACAGGCTATCATTACATATTTTTTGCGCTTTTCAAAAAATTAAACTGCAGGAACCTGCAACGATTGACTGGCTGTGATTTTCGAAGAACCGTAGCCGGCATAAGCAGGCCCGATGAACTTTGCCGCAGCCATATTAACAGAAGAGTAACCATGAACTAGGTTTTATCATACAATGAAATCTATCCTGGTATAGAACGGGGCATATTATTAAATCCAGGGATCATTTCTGAAGAACTAATTTTACTATAGCCATGAGCAGAAAAAAGATAAAATTTTCAAATTCGAATGGCCACCAGTTATCGGCTATTATTGAGCTGCCGGATTTAATGGAACCTGTTAGGTTTGCTTTATTTGCACATTGCTTTACCTGCAACAAAAACTTAACGGCTGTTAGAAATATTGCAAAGTCACTTATCAAAGATGGGATTGCCGTCTTACTGTTCGATTTTACCGGCCTCGGCGAAAGCGAAGGTGAATTTGAAAACACCAATTTTTCTTCCAATATCGAAGACTTACTGGCTGCGGCTAATTTTTTAAGAACTGAATACCAGGCTCCTGGATATTCTTATTGGCCATTCGCTGGGAGGAGCTGCGGTAATATTTGCTTCTACGAAAATTGAAAGCGTGAAAGCAGTAGTAACAATCGGCGCCCCTTGCAGCCCCGTTCATATCACGCATTTATTAAAGACGGGATTAGCCGAAATAAATAAAAACGGCATCGCTGAAATTTCAATCGGTGGGCGCAGCTTTACTATTAAGAAACAATTTCTGGAAGACATTGAAGAAAAAAGATTGAATGAAATTGTACACCAAATGAAGAAATCATTACTGATTATGCATTCTCCGCAAGACACTATCGTTGGTATCGAAAATGCCGCACACATCTTCCAGTCTGCCATGCATCCAAAAAGTTTTATTTCATTGGATGGTGCGGATCATTTGCTTTCTGATTCAAACGATTCGGCTTATGCAGGAAAGATGATCGCAATGTGGGCTAAAAGATATATTTAATTGTAATTCTATTTTTCCGGGACAATACAAGGTATCAATTTATCGGTTTCAATTATTTACCTACGATTCATCTATTTCAAATATTTTTCTGAAGACAACTTGCATATTACTTATCTCATCATCGTTTAGCCTGGCAAACTGTTCTCGTCTTCTCTTTGGGAATACACCGTTATTCTGATGAAGAAACATGATCATCAGGTCAATATCTTTATCAGGCATATCTGCTATATGCTGCAATGCTTTCTTAACTTCATCATAGCGCTGTATAAAAATAAGTTCATCAGGCATATCTTCTTTAAGCGTGGCATGGATAGTTTCAGCAAGGTATATACACTGATTAGTCAAATCAGGATAGCGAAAATAGCCTTCTATTTCATCACCGTTAACTACTTCAATTTCTCCTCCTTCTTTTTTATTATATTTTATTCTCTGTATTAAGGGTTTCGAATAATTTTCAAGGATATTGTCATAGTCTACTATGTTATTTAGCATGTGTGCCGATACAGGGATGATCAACCCTTGAGGTACCATACCATCATGTACCAGAATATCATGTATAAGAAACCTGTGCAGCCTGCCATTTCCATCTTCAAAAGGATGTATAAATACAAACCCAAATGCAATAATTGCCGCCCTTACTTCCGGGTTAATACCAGCAGTTTTTTCAGCGCTATCTTTTAAGCCATCCATTAATGTTCTCAAAATTTCCGGTGGCGGGCAGATATAATGTATCAGTTCCCGAAAACCAGCCAAAGACTGGCCAATATAATTTTGAAAATCCCTGAATGCAACCGCTGCAAATCTTGAATCCACAATAGCATTTTGTAATTCTATTAAGCTGCCTTCAGTTAATAGCTCTGCTGTTTGTTCTGTTCCTGCTCTCATTAGTAGTGCAATGAACTTCTCCATTCTGTCAGGTGACGGTTGTTCCTTCTCTATTTCATACGAAGAACGGGTTTCTTTATTATACAGGTAATTGGTAGCTCTTTTGAAAATATCAGCCGGAAAGCCATTTTTAAGCTGTTCAATTTTTTGAGGTATATTTTGGTTCAGGAGATTAGCAAGAATACTGGTTTTTCGTACCATGGGACACCAGGAAGTTGTTCCTAATAAATTATTATTGATCCTCCAGCGGCTATCTTTTATTATGTTTCCCGTAATGTATTTGTTTGCTTCCAAAAGGTCAAAATAATTACCAGTCACTACTTTGGTGAGTGCCAGTTTTTCTCCTGTTAAAAATTCATATAAAAAACCTATTTTTCTGGCGTACCTGCCTGACGGAGATTTTTCGATGAAGGCCACAATATCCTCAACTGGTATATTTTTAAATACGGTTTTTAAAAAATCCAGATTCAGATCATCATATTTTAGAGAAAATTCCAGATGCTGTAAAGGCGTGTTATTTTCAACGGCGTATTTTAATCCATATACTTGTTCAATATTTCCTTTCGAAGTAAGCTCAATGGAATCATTGCTTCCTATATAGGAGTTATGAATTAATGAATACCCGTTCAACCGATAATGTTCTTTTAGCCAAAGGTTTCCTGCTGATACGTTGGGCATAGTTCTTTTTTTTACGGTAAAACGTTTATTTAGTACGGTAAAATACTTATTTTATTCAAATAATACGGTAAAACGATTATTTGTAATCTGAAAAAAAGACAGTAAAATGATTTCCTGCTACTGTAAAACAATTATACATCATATTTTTTACGGTAAACCTATTATGTGCAGTGCCGGAAACTCTTCCAGATGAAAGGAACTATGATATTAATTTATAGAAAGTTCAAAACTACTACCCGACTTATCTGGTATCTTTTCTTCTACCTTAGAACCAACATTGGTATAATATCACAAATATTTTTACAGGATAAATAATTTTTTTAATTTAAAACGTAAAATTTAAGTCCCATTGAATAACTGTACAATATCGCCAGTTGAAAAATAATCAGGTATTTGATCTTCTAATTTCAGTTCATTATATAATACCCGCGGCACACTGATGTCTGCAAGGAATATTTCGCCGGTGTAAGCTGCACTTGCGGCAGAAAAAAGTGCATCTTTGGGCAAGGCAATTGTGAGTGTTGCATCTGCTTTAATTGTGCCGGCATGAATGATGCCTGTACTCAATTCAATACCTGAAGGAACATCCAGCGATAAAATAATGGATTGCTGGTTTAATGCCCAGTCAATCATATACGCTGCTTTTTTTTCGGGCTGCCCTTGAAGTCCGTAACCATAAATCCCGTCAAGAATAATATCATAGCGGTCATCACCTGAGAGGCTTTCTGCATCAGCAATGGGAATACCAATTTTTCGTATGATTTCCAATTGTGCTGCAGGAACAGTCTTTAATTCACTTTCCGGGTTGGATAAAAACACACGCACATCAGCTCCCCAGTTTTTTAACCTTCTGGCAGCTACCAATACACCACCTCCGTTGCCGCCTTTGCCGGCAAGCACCGCTATTTTTTTATTCCGGCTTATTCCATCTAACAAATATTTTTTAGTAAGTATTGCCAATGACCTTCCTGCATTCTCCATCATCTGGTAAAGGTTAATGCCATATTTATTTTCCATCAAATAATCCACCGTTCTCATTTGCTCCACGGTGATGGTTACGATGTTTCCTGTATAGCGGTCAAATGTTTGCATAGTATTTAATTTTTTTTGCCCATCCTTCTATAAATTATATCCGTCAGTTTAATTTAAAGGGATTAATCATTTTTTCTGACTATTATTTTTAATTAACGTTATCGTTTGTAGCAAAGCCCCCACCGACCAGGCCTGGTGTATGGTTCCTTTTCCTGTTGTTGGTTCATCCCCGTCAAATATTTCTGAAATACCATGCAGGCAGCTATCATTATAAAAATGTTCTTTTAATGGAACCATCCATTTCTCAACCTGTGCAATTGATTTTTTCGAAAAACAATTTGTTTTTAAATAAGCATTAAAAAATTCACCTGACAAAAAAGGCCACACGGTTCCCTGGTGATAAGCATTGTCCCGGTGCCATGTATCACCTTCATATTTCGGTTTAAAATCCGGATGATCCATTTCTAAAGTTCTCAGGCCATATTTGGTAAATAATTTATCATATACCAATGTTATAATTTTTTGTTGCTGCATGTCATCCAGCACTGTGTAAGGCAAGCTCACCGCATAAATCATATTGGGCCGTATGGATTTGTCAGGTGCTGAACCAGGCAATACGACATCATTCAGGTAATCATCATCGTTCCAAAAAAAGGAATGAAAGTTTTTCTCAAATAATTTTATATATGCAGGGAAGGAATTTTTCTTTTTCAATCGTTTTGAAAAAGCTGCATAAATTTTGATAGCGTTATACCAGAGCATATTTATTTCCACGGGGCAACCGTGTCGCGGAGTTACCACATAATCTCCAATGCGTGCATCCATCCACGTTAGTTGCGCAATTCCTTCGCCGCCGTATAAAAGACCCTCAGGCGTAACATGAATATTATAGCGGGTTCCTGCAATATGCGATTCAATAATTTCTGTAAGCTTCGGATAAACTTCCTCTAAAAATTCTTTATCCTTAAAAGTTTCAAAATAATCATGCAATACAACGAACAGCCATAACGTGGCGTCAATGGTGTTGTATTCAGGTTCTTCACCTAAGTCGGGAAAACGATTGGGAAGCATTCCTCCATCAAGGTATTGCAGAAAAGTGCGGATGATTGATTTTGCTTCTTCCTGTTTATGCAATGCTATGCAAATGCCACGCATCGCAATCATTGTATCCCTTCCCCAATCGGCAAACCAGTGATAACCGGCAATAATAGTAGATGAATCGGTTGACTTTCTTTTCACCACAAACTGGTTGGCGGCTGTGACAAGATCATCAAAAAAAATATCTTTTGTGTTTGCTGACGATGATTTCAGGTTTTCCAATTCCTGTTGTTTCAGCTCTTCTCCTTTCGCATGCTTCATCTCTTCTTCGGTCGAAAAAATAATATATACTTTGGAGCCCGGACCAAGATGATAAATTATTTCACCTGCTGCATAAGTATCTTCATTAAAGTCCAATCCTCTTTCTTTTTCCCTGATATATTCATAATTCTTATGCCAGTATCCTTTTTGTTGCCACTGCCCTTTCTCGTGATTGATGTAAACAGGGTTGGCTCCGTAATAAGCATAAATGGTTTTTGTATCCCCTGTTCCTTCTGTCCAGAAATTATACGATGCATTTTCTTTTAATAATGAATGATAATCCCTGTTAGTAAGAAAAACCACCACGGATAAGTCAAAGGCTTCTTTCCCTTTATTGGAATATTCTACAACAACTGTATTGGAACCCTGTACCATAAAAACAGTTTTTTCTAACTGGCATTTACCTGCTTTAAATGAATTAACCGGAAATGGTTTGCGTTCGAAAGAAAGATAAAAGCTGAATCCTTCGGGATGAACTGAACCACTATATTGATTTGTAGAAAGTTCAAAACTTTTGCCTGCTATATCCGTTATTTTTTCTTCCAGTTTTGAAACCAATACTTTCCTATCGGTTGGTGGATTGAAGGAAGCCACCAACAAACCATGATATCGGCGTGTATTGCATCCCGTAAGTGATGTGGATGAATAGCCTCCAATTCCGTCGGTGTAAATCCATTCTTTTGAATTCAAAGCGGCCAAATCCATTTTGGTACAATCCATGGTTTTTTATTGTTTGGGTTAAAAGATATTTGATTAACTTTTTTATTATTGAATCATTCATTGACCCTGTTTATTAGCTCTGCTACTACGCCGGTCCACCCGGTCTGATGCGAAGCGCCAACACCCCTGCAATTATCACCGTGAAAATATTCATAGAATAAAACCAGGTCCCGGAAATGGGGATCTGTTTCATAAATTGAAGCCTTGCCATGAACCAACCGATAGCCATTATCATCTTTTTTGAAAGTTGAAATAAACCGTTTGGCTAATGCATTACTCACGGCGGTGAGAGAAATAACATTCTCCGAACCGGCCGGATAGGCTACCTCACATTCACCTTTGTAATAATTGCAATACTTTATTAATGACAAGCCCAACAGGTAATTCATAGGTGCCCAAATGGGGCCACGCCAGTTAGAATTGCCACCAAAAAGAGAAGATGTTGATTCTCCGGGCTGGTAATTGAGCCCGAAATCTTCACCTTTGATATTAATATGATAGGGCGTTTCATGTATTTTTGATAGTGAACGGATGCCCCCGGGTGAAAGAAATTCTTTTTCATCCAGTAGTGCCGTCATCAACTTTTCTAACCGTTGGCGGGGAACCAGTGAAAGCAAAATATCATCATTCGTTTTAAGGTCTTCTAACACCTGGTAATTATTATTCTTTTCCCGGTATTTTCGAAACCATTTTAATCTTTTGTAAAAATCCGGCACTTTTTCCAGCGACTCTTTTTTAATAATCAACACGCCAAATAAGGAGATAAGGCCAACCAGGGAGCGCACTTTAACCGGGATATAATTACCATCTGGCATTGAAAGCACATCATAGAAAAAGCCTTGCTCTTCATCCCACGAGCCTGTCCAGTCATCGGCAATCCGGTTGAGCGAATCGGCTATATAAACAAAGTGTTCAAAGAATTTTGTGGCAACGTCTTCATAAGCATCATTATATTGAGCAAAGTTCCATGCGCTATCTCCAGCATATTCAGGCAATACATCGCCATCCATGCAGTACCATCGGCCTGCTCCAAATGCCCGCCCCCTGGAATTGAACTGCTCCTGTCAAACACGCCTATATTATCCAAACCCAAAAAGCCGCCTTCAAATACATTGTTTCCTGTATGGTCTTTCCGGTTTACCCACCAGGTAAAATTCAATAACAGTTTTTGAAATACCCTTTCTAAAAACTTTGGATCCCCTTTGCCTGTTTTCTCTTTATCAATTTTATATACTTCCATGCAACTCCATGCATGCACCGGCGGGTTCACATCACCAAAAGCCCATTCATAAGCCGGCAGCTGTCCGTTGTGGGTGCATATACCATTCCCTTAAAAATAAAATCAGTTGTTCTTTTGCAAAGTTTGCATCCAGCATGGCCAGTGGTACGCAATGAAACGCCAGGTCCCATGCGGCATACCAGGGATATTCCCATTTATCGGGCATAGAAATAATGTCTTCATTATTCAAAGTATGCCATTGATGGTTACGCCCCAGTTTCCTGCTTTCAGGCGGGGCCGGTTGCCCGGGTCGCCATTTAACCATCCTGGTATATCTATATTATAATATTGCTTACTCCAAAGCATACCCGCAAAAGCCTGCCGCTGAATATTTTTTTCGTCTTCGTCTTTTGCCTTGGATAGCTCGTTATAAAATTCATCTGTTTCCGCGATGCGTTCTGAAAATATTTCATCGAAGCCTTCAGTTAGCGGATTAGCTATTTCATTTTTACTCAGCCTTAATTTTATCACTGCATGTGAAGCGGCTTCAATCTTCCTTTCATATAAAGGCGCAAATTTGGTCCCTTCTTTTTTATCATTAAAAATGTCATAATTGCCCTGGGTAACTGCTTCGTGAAAAACATCTTTTACAAAAGGGCTTTCATTGGGAACCCCATACAGTTTTTCAGTGTTGGTTTCATTTTCAGTAAAAAGAAATTTATCCGGTTTTTGAAAGTAAAAATGATAGTCTCCGGTAATTTTATGATGAACATTTGCGGATGCAAAATCCTTTTCTTCTTTCCCAATTGTTATCACCGGTTTTTCTTTATCAATCCCAACGTTCCAAAGATTACGCATCCATAAAGTTGGTAACAAGGCAATGTGAGCAGCTTCCGATGCCCGGTTGTGTATCGTTATTTTAATAAGCAAGTCTTCATCATCTGCTTTGGCATATTCCGTAAATACATCAAAATATTTACCGTCATTAAAAATGCCTGTGTCTAACAATTCGTATTCAGGTTCATCTTTCGACCTGTTTCTGTTTACCGCCAATAAATCTTCATAAGGATAAGGCAGCCTGGGGATATTTGTACAGGTGCTTCATGTACGAGTGCGAAGGATTATTGTCTAAATAATAATAGAGTTCCTTTACATCTTCCCCATGATTGCCTTCGTTGCCGGTAAGACCAAAAAGTCTTTCTTTTAAAATAGGATCTTTACCATTCCATACAGTAACAGCAAAACAAATCCGTTGCATGCGCATCTGATATTCCGGCAATACCATCTTCGCCCCAGCGATATACCCGGCTGCGGGCATGGTCATGCGGGAAATAATCCCATGCACTCCCATTTTCGCTATAATCTTCCCGCACGGTTCCCCACTGTCGCTCGCTTAGATACGGCCCCCATTTAAGCCATTTCTTTTTACCGCTGTATTGCTCGGTCAGGCGATTTTCTTCTGCTGTTATTTTCTTTTCCATAATTTTTATTTTTTATCTCAAATATCTTCGGCGTTTGGGCATTATTCTATAATAGTGAGTAGCAGGAACAGTTGTGTTATTTTCAGTAAAAAACCATCGTTCTGCCAAACCGGATTTTGGTCTCCCGTGAAGGTTAAACAATTTTCGATTCACCATCATCCGCCGGTGGAAAACCCAGGGTACAGTGTCATACCGCCATCTACAAACAGCGTAATGCCGTTTATATAATCCGCTTCATCAGAAGCAAGCCAGGCTGTTACTGCCCCAATATCTGATGGATCGCCAACTCTTCTTGTAAGGGATCAATTTTAGCAATTCCTGCTTCTGCTGCAGGTGTATCCCATGCAGCTTTATTGATGGGCGTTTTGATGGCCCCCGGGCCAATACTGTTTACCCTTATTTTAAACGGAGCCAGTTCCTGCGCCATGGATTTCATCATGAGCATGATGCCGCCTTTTGATGCAGCATAATTGGCATGACCTGCCCAGGGAATTACTTCATGCACCGAACTGATGCAAATAATTTTTCCAAGAGCACAGGAAACATCTGGCCGCATACCTCTTCTTTTAAATTCTTTCACCGCTTCTCTTGCGCAAAGGAATTGGCCGGTAAGATTTACATCCAGTACATATTGCCATTGCTGCAACGTCATTTCATCAATAGGTGCATCTCTGTTGCAAACCGGCATTATTAATAATGATGTCAACAGTGCCGAATGTTTTTATCGTTTCTTCAAACATTCGCTTTACATCCTCTTCTTTGCTTACGTCTGCTTTAATGGCGATGGACTTTGCGCCTTCTTTTTTGCAGAGCTCCACCACCTCTAATGCTGCTGCTTCATCGCTAATCCAGTTGATAACTACATTGGCACAATCTTTTGCAAGGGCCAACGCCATTCCTTTTCCTATGCCGGAATTAGCTCCGGTTACAATGGCTGTTTGGTTGGTTAGCCGGTTGTTGGGTTGTTGAGACATATTGTTTTTATTTATTCTAAAAAATATTCGGTGATGACCGGAAGGAGAAATCCAACTTGTGTTGCTGATTCTGGAATCGAATGGAAATGACCACTTTTTTTGAATACGATATTGCAAAATCGTTTTTAAGAAAAAGTAAAAGTGGAAATTTCATTTGACGCTTTTTTTGTTAGTTGTATCTGGAATACAAGCTTAAGGACGTGTCATAAAAAAATCCCTTACAATAAAAGCAAAAGCACAACCTTATCTAAATTGTGCTTTTGCAAAGGATAAAACAATAAGATCGTTACACTAAAAAACAATTTATTCTTTGATGAATTTTTGAGTTTTAATCCCGGTTTTAGATTTTAGTGATAATATGTACATGCCTTTATTCAGTTGCGAAATGTTCAGCTTTTTATTACCGGCAAATTCATTTTGTTCTAATACTATCCGGCCTGCCATGTCGAATACTTGTAAATCACTGGCTTCACCACCCGGGTAATTCACATTCAGTATATCTATAGCTGGGTTTGGATAGAGCGTTAACTGGCCGGTCGTTATTTTTTCCTCCGAAATATTTTTAGGCGTATTAACTGCTGCAACATTGGGGGAGGCTGAACCACCAGTAACATTAAGGGTATAATCTTCCACTTCGCCATAATTAAAAGTACCGCAGGGGCCGCCGGCGCCGTATAAATAATATGCCATTTTTATACGCATTCTATGATTCCCTAATGAAGCGTTTGGTATGATAATGTTTTGTGTTGAAATTTCACCGGCAACAGTAGCGAAATAGCTAACATTTTCGCCAGCATCAAAAAAATCACCATCATTATTTAAATCAACATACACGTTCCAATATTGGGTTCTTGGTGTTCTTTTAGCGCCAGCTTGTACCGTTAAAGGGATCACCGTATTGCCTGCTACACTTGTACTAAGTGTTGTAAAATTTGCATAACCATTATTATTACCACTTACTTTGTTGATAGTACCAAAGCTCACTGATTTTATCCAGCCATAAGTAGTACTTGATCCTTTTGCGGTACAATATGGTACCGGCGGTGGTGCAGATCCTGTTGTCGTAAAAGTAAGCACTGCAGAAGGAGTGCAGATTCCATAACTATAGGTATACTGGCCAGTTACCCTTACATCATAGGTAGTACCTGGCGAAAAAACGCCTATTTCCTGGTGTGTTGGTGTGCCTCCGCCAAACCAAATCCAGACAGAAGTGTTAGAGGGCTTATACTCGACGGCATAAAAATCATAAGCATTATTCCAGGTGAAAGGGCCGGCATCCCAATCAAAAGTGGCATTGGTATTGGTAATGTTTGAAACCCTTAAGTTTGTAATAGGCGGGCAGGAGCTCTGCGCAAAGCTTTTTCCAAAAACTGATGCCATCAATAGCCAGGTAAATAGTAATACTTTTTTCATGATGTAATAATTTAATTAGTGAATATTGATATTACTTAATTCCATTTTAGCTAAAAAAATCACCCGCCGTCTAAATCTTTTTTACAATTACTATTTTTATCAACTTGCTCCCTTACTTTTTTGGCCTGTTCCATACATTTGTATTTTTGGTTCTCGGCATTGTGTTTTGTAGTATAACCAAATATTTTCTGTATCTCCTTTTTGCCTTTATTATTAAAGATCATGGAATATAACAGATGGTAGCAATGGCGGAAAGTTTGCCCATGAGGTTTTTTATTTTTTCCAGATAGGTTTTTTCATTTTCAAGCGCAGTTGTATTGTCTTCCTGTAAATCACTAAAATCCTGCTTATTCATTGAGATATTGGGGTGGGTTGAGATATTTCGCAATCTTTTTAACCATAAATTTCTGCTGATTGCAAATAGGTAGGTATCAATGGAAGACGTTAAAACGAAATTATCTGCCTGCACTTTTTTCACCAATACCAACATCGTGTCCTGGAAAATATCTTTAGCATCATGGATGGTTCCGCTATTTTTTAATATAAATTGCTCTACTGACATGTAGTTTGTATTATATAATTCTTTATAAATTTTTTCATCAGCCAGTTTAAGCCCCGCCAGTATAGTTTCAGTATTGTGTTTCATTTCAATTTTGCTGTCGATTTTTAAGCCAATTTATGTTGGTTGGTTATTGCTGTGAAAGCCTGATGCCCCTGCTTTTATTTGCAGATATGTCCTGTGTGATTGTTCTTAAGACGCAGTAAAGTTTATTGCCTTACAGGATTTTATTTTTGAATTGAAATCTTAGCTGTTGTAAAAAATATTTGTAAATAAACCGGAACTTATTTGGCCTTACTCTACAATAATATATGAAAAGAAGTTTGACGCAGGCAAGGCATTGACACACCGGAAGAGTTAAAATCAAAAATTTTATAGTAGAGAAATAACCGATCATTTCATCATTTTGTAAGGAATTCAATTCGCCCCCGACTATTGTATTGAAGCAGACGCAAGTGATCACGATCATCGAAATTCTGAATACAGGTAATCACAGTCTAAAGATTGTAAGGAAAATAATAATTGATAGTCTTTATAAATAAAAAAATATGCGAAATAAAATGTTTGTATCCGGCCTTCTTATAATAGTTGGCTTATTGGTGTTTGCTTTTATGCCTAAAGGGACGAAACACCAGGAGGCCAACAGTAATAATGAAAATGAACAAGGCATTCAATTTATTGAAGCTAATTGGAGCAAAGCATTACAGGAAGCGAAGAAGCAGAAGAAATTAATTTTTATAGATGCTTATGCCTCCTGGTGCGGCCCCTGCAAATTGCTTAAGAAAAATACATTCCCGGATAAAGAGGCGGGAGCGTTTTTTAATAAGAATTTTATAAATGTTGCCGTTGATATGGAAAAAGGCGATGGGCCTGCATTAGCTGAAAAATTCCAGGTAACGGCATATCCGACTTTGATTATTACCGATTGGGATGGCAACATAGTTACCTACACACAGGGTTATATAAAACCAAATCAATTGATTGAATTTGGCCAATACGGACTTAAACAAAATAAAAAATAACATGTCAACACTAATAACAGAGTTGGGGCTTTATACCTATGAAAGCTATTTGAAAGAATTTGAAAAATGGATAAAAAAAGGAGCAACAAGTTCTGTCAATCATTCCCCGGCATTGGTGGAATTTACAAAATTGAATTGGTCAAGGACTCAACGCATTCATAAAACGATTTCATTGAATGCGGAACTGAAAATAGCAGTCGAAAAAATTCAACATAATTATACCTGGATGGTCCTTACCGAAGCATGGTGCGGGGATAGCGCCCAGAACCTTCCTGTGATTGCAGAGATTGCAAAATTAAATCCGGAAAAGATTAAACTCTATATCATGCTGCAGGGATGAAAACCCCGAACTGATGGATAAATACCTGACCAATGGCGCCCGGGCGATACCCAAACTGATCGCGGTAAATGAAACGATGAATAAAGAGACTTTTGTATGGGGCCCCAGGCCGTTTCCTGCGCAGGAATTGCTAAGAAATTGGAAAAATAATCCTGCAGGTAAAAGCTGGGGAGAATTTGAAAAAGAACTTCATAGTTGGTATGCAAAAGATAAAACACAAACAATTCAATCAGAATTCCTTGATCTACTCAATGGATTGATTTAATAGAATCCAATTGCGCAATATTCCGTTTACAGAATAAATATTACAATCATGCCTTGTTCAAATTATAGTTGCAGTAGCAGAAGAAATGATAAACATCGAAAATCTTTCTTTACCATTTGCAATATCAAAACACTAATATCAGTTGCAATAATCATCTATTGGATAATAGCTGAAATACTTTAATTACGTCACTTGGTTTTTTCCACAAAGATCCTGGCTTCTGCAATACTTTATGCAAACAAATACGCTTCTTAAAAATTGATTGTTTTGAATTTAAGGTTAAAAAAATAAACACCATTCTTAATGATGCGTGGTGAGTTTTAATCAAACCAGCTTTCCAGTTCTTTTTTCAAATTATCCCACTGCCCTTTGTCACCTGAGATCACTTGCAATACTTCTTTAGCTTTGGAAGTGCCAAAACCGAGAATTTGCTTCATGCCAATATGGGGAGGCAACGACAATTCGCCTGAGTTAACCACTGCATCAATGATGAAAGGTTTGGTGCTTTTTTTAGCCATTATTATGGCAGCTTCAATATCCTTTGCATGCTCCACCCGCACGCCTTCTGCACCACATAAGCGGGCGTAGTCTGCAAAATTAATATTCTCCTGGTGCAGGGCGTCCAATGCCGGCGCTAACCCTACCTGCTCCATTTCCAATTTTACAAAACTCAATTGCGAATTATTCAGTACTAAAACTTTTATGGGCAAATTGTAGCGAACTGCCGTAATAAGATCCTGCATCACCATATTAAATGCGCCATCTCCCGAAATTGCCCAAACTTCCCGGCCAGGATGTGCAAATTGTGCGCCCATGGCCGATGGCATACCTACCGCCATAGAACCATGATTGAATGAACCAATAATTCTTCTGCCTGAATGGAAGGATATATGATGCGCTGCCCAAATAGCGGAAGTCCCGGTTTCAATGGTGAAAATGGCATCGTCGGACGCATACTTGTTTATAAGGCTGGCAAATATCTGCGGGTGCAGGGGTTCGTTATCCCGCTCAGGCGAGGCTTCTTCGGCTTTGCTCTTTTTCCATTTTTGAAAATTATCGGTGAGTTTATCTAAGAATGTACTATCCGTCTTCTCTTCAAGTTTGGGTAAAATGCCTTGTATAAAGGCTTTGATATCGCCGTGAATTCCGATATCCACAGCGGTGCGGTTACCAATATTTTCCGGGCGGATATCTACCTGGATGGTTTTTGTTTCATGTGGTAAAAATTCACTGTACGGAAAATCCGTGGCTAGCATCAACAACAGATCACATTTCATTACGGCATTATACCCGGCAGGATTTCCAATAAGCCCGGTTAGTCCCACCACGTTTTGCGTATCGTGGTCAAAAATATCCGAAGCTTTTAAAGTGTGGGTAATGGGAGCTTTTAACAATCGGGACAAGGCAAGCACCTCTTCCCTTGCTTCCCTGCAGCCATGCCCGGCTAAAATGCCAATCTTTTTGGCCGCATTGATCGCTGTAGCAGCGTTCTGTATGCTGGCTGCTCCCGGTACCAGTGTAGCGTCCGATCTAAAAACCGGGTGCAGCATTTCTTTACTTTCTGCATCCATTTCTGCAACATCGGCGGTAAGCTCAATGCGACAAGCCGTGCGTTCGTTAATGGCAATTTGCAAAGCCCGTTGTATCACCATCGGTGCTTCTTCGGGGGTACGTATAATGGCCTGGTAGGTGCATATCTCATCAAATACTTTTTTCAGATCTACTTCCTGGAAATAATTTGTACCCTGCAGCTTGCGGGGTATTTGCCCGGTAATTGCCAAAACGGGTGTCCGTTCTTTTTTTGCATTATACAAACCATTTATTAAATGCAATGCACCAGGCCCCACAGTTCCTGCACAAACTGCCAGCTTTCCCGAAGTTTCACTATCGCCAAAGGCAGCAAATGATGCATTGCCTTCGTGCTTGAAACCTCTCCAATGCACATCATCTCTTTCTTCAATTGCTTTTACAAAAAAATTAAGAGCATCGCCTGTTACGCCATAAATATTGAATACTCCAGCGTCCACTAACATTTGCAGCAATTGTTCTGATACGTTCATATGGTAAGATTATTTTCTTTTAAATAATAATATAAGATCCGCCGTTAGTGGCAAAAATGACCAACGCCGCTATCAGAAAAATAAGGTCGTAGTGCCAGCCATAACCTTTGTCTTCGTAAAAGCCGGTTTTCCAAACAAAGATCTTTTTTTGCATAGCACCTAACATAGTAATGATCACAATGGCTGCGCCTATCTGTGAAAAAATTCCTAAGGCAATTGAGACAGCAGCAAACACTTCGGCAATTCCCAAAAAACGAGTGACCGCCGGGGGCAGGCTAACACTCTTTCCCCTTTCCACGGGGTTGGCAGCATGACTTTTACCACTGGAAAAAAATACAATGGCTACAATTATTCGAAGTAGTAAAAGTGAAATAGGAATTAGGCTACTGGCATCAATCATTGTATAAATTTTTAGTTTACAAAAATTATTAAATCAAGATTTCTATTTAACGATATTCCGGATTATCAAAATTCCATCTTGTTCCAGCATCCCATTCTTTCCTGGAATTTCCATAGTTAGGATAACCGCCTTGTTTTTTTAACATGGAAGCTAAGTGAAGCAAATTGTATGTCATGAAAGTAGTGTTACGGTTGGTGAAATCAGAATCAAAACCAACGGGGGTTTCCAATTTCTCTCCTTTCCATTCTGTATCGCCATAGCTGGGTCCCGGCCCTACTTTGCCTATCCATCCGCAATCTGCCTGCGGCGGTATAGAGTACCCTACATGCTGCAATGAATATAGAATGCCCATGGCACAATGTTTAATGCCATCTTCATTCCCGGTAACCATACAGCCACCTACTTTCCCATAAAAAAGATATTGTCCTTTTTCGTTAGTCATGCTACTAATGCCATACAGGCGCTCTATCAATTTTTGCGCAACGGAAGATTTTTCGCCGAGCCAGATGGGTGTGCCCACGATCAAAATATCTGCTGCAATTATTTTTTTAAATAGTTCCGGCCATTCATCTTTTCCCCAGCCGTGCTCTTTCATATCGGGCTGCACACCTATAGCCACATCATGATCGATCAAACGGATCTCATCAACAGATACCTGCTCTTTTTCCATGATGGCTTTAGAAACATTTATTAAGAGTATCGGTATGGCTTTTGGCCGGCGATTTTTTTAAAGTGCAGTTTACATACACTGCTTTCAATTTATCAAAATCATATTCATTCATAATGGTGGTTTTTTTATTTATCCTAATTTATTTCGTCCTTTTTAATATAACATTTATTAAGGTCTCCAGGGGATTTTATTCTTTCAATTATTATCTCAACAGGAATAATTAAGCAATAATAAACCTGTTGACTTCTACGGTATTTAAACAATTTCATTTTTAATCAGGTGCCCTCTTTACCAAGTGCAATCAGCTTTGCCGAAATTTTTAGAAGATCATATTCATTGATCTCTGGCAGCGGCGCCAGGGGATATAATTGTTGTCCGGGCCGGGCTATGAAGGCGCCTCTCCATCCTGCCCAGATAGCCCCTGCAATATCCCAGCCGTGGGCGGCTATCATCATACATTCCTTCGGTTGCGCTCCCATTTTCCTGGCGGCCCAGTCATACACATCGCTATCTGGTTTGTATTTTCCAATATCCTCTATACTTAATCGTGCATCAAAATAATCAGTCAGTCCGGCATTTTTGAATTGCGCCTCTACGCCTTTGTTGGAAGAGTTGGTGAGAGAAACCATTTTATAACCGGCGTTCCTGAGAACTCCCAGCGCCTCTTTTACTTCGGGATGCGGCGGTAGGGAACGGAGCGGGCTTAACGCATCTTTTGCCTCCTGTTCAGATAATGTTATACCGTTATTGGCACCAACCATTCTTAATGTCGCAGCGCCTATCAATCCAAAATCGGCATATTGCCGGGCTGCTGTTGATACAAGGGAATACTGCAACATGGTGGTGAACCATAAAGGCACCAGGTCTTCCATGCCCCCCAACGCCTTGCCTACACTTTTCTTCAGGTTTGTAAGGTCTAACAGCGACTCGTTCACATCAAAAAACAAAACTTTTGGTCGTATCATTGTTTCTATTTTTGGTTGCTTATTTGAATTGGACACGGATGCTAATGCGACGTTGGACATTGCCCATCCTGTTACTCCTGCCAAAGCTGCCTTTTTTACAAAATTTCTTCTATTATCTTTCATCATTCTGGTTTTTTTTGATCTCCATTTTTTTGCTTGCCTGATGGGTAGCGGTATTTATCCAAAACTGCTTATGCTTTTCTGTGAGAAATTACGTGTAGTTTTTTATTGAACAGGTACATATTTATAATGGACATTACTATCAATAATACAGCCATGTATGGAGGCTTGGATTCTAATGGCAGGATCTCTGCAGGAACATCAGGATGCAGATGCACGTAAATGGCAACTGCAAAAATCGGCAGCACCATTAAGTTGGTAAATATAAAAAGGTTGGAAGCAAATTTTGGCTGCAACTTATTCCAAAAGAAAGCCAGGGTGAGCAACGTTGATCCAACAACGATCAAGCCTGATCTGCAAAGAAGGATAGTTTTGGAAAAGGCAATTCCGCAAGTTCAATTTGTTGGGTGTATTTTGCGTGGAATTTCGGGGGTAAATTTTGTCAACCCCTGGTATGAGCATTCCAATTAATGATAAAAGGCTCTCCACCAGGCTTCCCTTTGTTTATCTGTATCCTAATGCTCAGGCCCTAAGCACCCAAGCTCTGCAGGATGTTGCACAGGTACAATTAATTACTGCTCAGATTTCCATTTTCAACATAAGTCCTTATATTCAGTAATATATTTTTTAACCGGTGCTGGTTAGGTGCAAAAAAAGCAACTTGCACCATCCCATATAACAGATTCAACAATCAATATAAATAATGGAAAATTTCAGCGTCATCATCATCATCATGCTCGGAATTATTATTTTGGGCCTGATCAGCGCAAAATATAAATTTCCATTTCCCATTGTGCTGGTATTAGCCGGGCTTTGCATCAGTTTAATACCAGGTTTGCCTACCATTACACTAAACCCGGAAGTTGTATTCCTGATATTTTTACCGGCTTTACTTTACGGCGCTGCATGGAACACCAACCTGCATGAATTTAAATCCACTTTCAGATCTATAACGATGGCAGCCGTGGCATTGGTTTTATTTACGGTGGTTATTATTGCTATCGTGGCGCATGCTGTTATCCCGGGTATTGACTGGCCATTGGCTTTTTTAATTGGGGCCATCGTATCGCCGCCGGATGCTGTTGCTGCCGCTTCTATCACTAAGGGACTGGGTTTACACCCCAGGCTTTTAGCCATACTGGAAGGCGAAAGTCTACTCAATGATGCCAGCGGATTAATTGCTTATAAATATGCATTAGCGGCAATTTTAGCGGGCAATTTTGTGCTGTGGCAAGCCAGCTTAAATTTTTTACTGGTTGCGTTTGGGGGCATTGCTATCGGGTTAATTTTAGCACACCTTATTTTTTTGGTGCATAAAACATTTATCTGCGATGCTGTTATAGAAGTTAGCCTTACGATTCTCACGCCTTTTATGGCTTATTTATTAGCCGAGCATTTTCATTGTTCCGGCGTACTGGCAGTGGTTACAGCAGGCTTGTATTTATCTTACCGTTCTTCAGAAATGCTTTCCAATCAAAGTCGGATCATAGCCTTCTCTGTATGGGAAGTCGTTCTATATATTCTTAACAGCCTGGTGTTTATTTTGATTGGACTGCAACTGCGGAGTGTGGTACAAGGCATCAGCAACGAATATTCCTATGCGCAACTGGCTTTATATGGCACAGTGATAAGCCTTGCCGTAATTCTTGCAAGATTTATTTATGTGTACCCGGCCGCATATATCCCAAGATTATTAAGTAAAAAAATTCGCAAGGAACCATTTTTAAAAGCCAACCTCATTGTGTTTGGCTGGGCCGGAATGCGGGGCGTTGTGTCTATGGCGGCCGCCATGGCATTGCCACTCACCATGCCTGATGGCAGTGCATTTGCCCATCGCAACCTGGTGATCTACCTTACCTTTTGTGTAATATTAACTACCTTGGTTTTGTTAGGCCTCACCCTGCCCTGGGTAATTCGCAAGCTTAAAATTATTCCTTATTCTATTGTGTCACAGGAATACGAGGTACGAACAAAAGTGGTTTCCGAAGCCATCACGCATATAGAAGCAAACCTTTCGCTGGTGAATGAAAATTTACTGAATAATATTAAAAGTAAATACGAGGTAAAATTCAATCGTTTGCAAAAAACAGATTTACCGTCAAATTATTTTGGCAATGGAAATACCCTGGAAGGAAATATTTTTAATGAGTTTTCGCAAATGCAGATAGATCTTATTGCGGTAGAACGTAAGTCGTTGCAACAACTTCACAAAGCCGGTGAAGCAAATGAAGAGATATTGCGTAAAATGGAGAGAGAACTTGATTTAGAAGAAACCCGGCTGGAAATGGAAATGTACACAACATAAATATTCTCCAGCTGGCTTCTCTCAAATAAACTATTTTAACTTACAGGATCTTAAAATGGCACTTAAACTTAAAAATAATTTTGATCCCACAAAGGATCATTTTATCGGTAACCCGAACGGCCCTGTTTCGATGGTCGAATATGGAGATTACACTTGTCCCGAATGCAGGCAGGTGCGGGATATTCTGCTTCGTTTAAGTGAGCGTTTTAAAAATCGCATTTCCTTTACTTACAGGCACTTTGTCGGAAAAGATAAATCTGCAATCCTTGTTGCACAGGCGGCGGAAGCAGCGGGAATGCAGGGAAAATTTTGGGAAATGCACGGGAAGCTATTTGACCGGCATGCTAAATTTGATGAGCAAAGTTTAATTGATTACGCTGCCGAAATTGGTCTCGACACGGAAAGGTTCAAAAGCGATTTATATTCAGAGGAAGCGAAAACCAGAGTTAAAGAAGATTATCTCGATGCGCTCAGTTCAGGGGCAAGGGTTACGCCGACACTTTTTATAGACGGACGGGAATATCGGGGCGCCTGGGATGAACTTTCGATTGTGGAAGCCCTCGAAAAACCCCTGGGAGTCCGGCTTCAAATAGCCGGGTATGATTTTATCAATTGGGCGGCATCGGTCGGGTTTACACTGATTTTTGCTACGATCGCTGCCCTTCTGGTTGTTAACATAGGCTTCTCCGAACAATATCATCACCTGGTGCAAACGCCTCTATCCATCGGCTTTGGAAAAAGCAGCTTCTCTCTTCCTCTCGAAGCGTGGGTCAACGATGGCCTGATGGCTATATTTTTTCTGCTCATCGGGATAGAAATAAAACGCGAAGTATTAGTTGGTGAACTGTCAACTTTCAGAAAAGCCGCTCTGCCGATTGCGGCGGCATTCGGCGGTATGCTTTTTCCGGCGCTGATCTATACCTTTTTTAATGTGAACACACCTACCCAACACGCCTGGGGAACACCTATGGCGACTGATATTGCCTTTGCGCTCGGGTTAATGGCGCTTCTTGGCAGCCGCCTGCCCACTTCGCTCAAAGTATTTGTATCCGCACTCGCCGTTGCCGACGATCTCGGTGCCATCATAGTGATTGCCCTTTTTTATGGCACAGGTATCAATTACGCGGCACTTCTCTTTGCAGGTGTAGTGATTGCTGTTTTGATTGTACTAAACCGCATCCGTATTTACAATCGCACTCCGTACCTGATCCTGGGAATTGTTCTCTGGTATTTTGTCCACGAATCGGGTTTGCATGCAACGCTTGCCGGAATTATTTTAGCTGTGGTCATTCCCACCCGAAAAGAAGCCAATGTTGCCGACATTGCCGCTCAAACTTCAGCCGTTCTTAAACACGAAATGTCCACGATTGATTCAAATGATGAGAAAGACCGGGAGAGTACGATCAGCTCATTTTCACTGCAAAGTTTGGGAACCGCCTTCGAACGCCTGCGTGATCCGGGATTTCACATTGAATATGGATTGCAGCATTGGTCAAATTATTTGATTCTGCCTGCTTTTGCATTTATGAATATGGGGATTCTTTTGACCGATACATCATATGTGATCAGCGAACCGCAGAACATCGGCGTTATCCTGGGTTTATGTGCTAGGCAAACCAATCGGAATTTTAATTTTCACCTGGTTGTGCGTGAAAGTCAGGTTTAGCCGATTTATCAAATGAACTAAACTGGTTGCATATCTTAGGAGCCGGGCTTCTTGCCGGAGTCGGATTCACCATGTCTATCTTTATCGCTAATGCCGCTTTTAATGAATCTACACTTCAACAAGTTAAACTCAGTATCCTGATAGCTTCTGCATTGTCGGCGCTGTGTGGTTTGGGCGTTCTTTATTTTGCTACCAGAAATGTACCGCATGAAAAAACTCAAATCTAAAACCTGGTGTTCATGTTGATGGCCTGGGGGTAGGGCAATCACTAATAATATTTACAAAATAAAATATCGAGTAAAAGTTGGTTTACTGGGTCTCTTCAAAAAATGGTTCACTCACGGAGACTAAAAATGAGCAAATTTCTTCTGAATCATCGGCTCGGGAAAAATGCTCATTGTTATTCCTTCAGCCCCGCTTGTGCAAAACCAATCCCGTGACTTTTTTCGGGCCGAACCGTTTTCGGATATGATTTGTACGAGGCTTTTAGAATTGGTTGATAAATTTTTCATAGCTACCCTTACTATTGTTTAATGCAGTTTCAATCTGACTGAATGTTACACCCAATTTGAATCTTCGTTTTTGCCCACTACCATCATACTCTATCTCTATTAAAATTTTGTGACTTAATAAAACTGGTAAAATTTCCTTCATGAAATAGTTCGCATTATTGCCAAGTCTAATCTTGAACATATTGTCGTTGATTGGAAGATTTTGTCGAACAAATTTTCTTAGAGCTTTTTCAGTCAATTCAAGGTCTTTATCATCAATATCAGGGACGGGTATTAACTCTGGTTCATTAGTCGTTTTCTCAATTGTGATTCCTTTGCCTTTTAAGTAAAGTTCAATTGAGTATTGCTCGTAAAAGCCCTTATCCTTTGAACTATCATAGATAGTTGATATATCGCAATCAATTAGTTTGACTGAATGAAAAATTGTTTGGAGATTTATTTCAATACGGTCAAACTGACATTTAATGAAAGTGCAGTTGGCTATTTTTGAGGTAGCAAGAGAAGTGTTTTGAAAATGGCATTCCTCAAAAATAATTCCATCAAGTGTTATCGTTTTGAAAGAGTTAATTGGTAGTTCGTAATTCTTGATTATAACATTTGACATTTTTTCGTTGCTCAATATCCTGATTACAATATTGCCTGCATTCTCTTTGATATACGAGAATTGATTTTCTCCTTTTACTATTGAGTCAAGAGCCAAAATGATGTCATTATATTTATTTGTTTTGGATTTAATTCTTGAAACGATGGAGTCACTTGCTTGAAATGGTAACTGTGATTTTTTTAAAAGCGATTTTGCATCATGTATTTTGTTATGCAAAATGTTGTTTCCAATTGCAATTCCCAAAAAGAATTCATAAAATTCTTCGTGGTCAAAACTATAGTTAGGATTATTTGGGTCAGTGCGAACAATGAGAGCATGTTGCTTAATTCTTTCTTTAATTTGTCGTGTTGTTTGAATATCAAATCCATTTTGTTCTGCGAACATTTCCGAAATCAAATCAAGCATAGAATCTTTTAAACTTTCAGAACTATTCACCCACATTTCTTCAGCAAGCAAGGATAGTAATTCGTAATGCTGCTCAACTGTCAGTATAGGTTTAAATACTTCTCCCGATGAATCAATCCATTTATGATTCGCTTCTCTTTCAACTATTGCATTTACGAATGCCGGGAAGTAATCATTTACAGATTCAAGTTTTGAAATCAATTCTTGAACATCACCGATATTCATGAACACTTCAATCAATTGCTTAACAAGAACAGGCCGGGTTAGAATTGGGTGAGAAGGGTCGTGAAGTTTTTCACTAACCAAATCATAAATCTCTTTTGCATTCTTTACTCCGTTCTTTTCAGTGTATTCAATAAATTGCTTTTCGTCCCATCTTTCAATTGCTAATCTTGCGAATGACACAGAACTATTAATGTTGTCAAGCAGTTTGGCTTGTGAGCCGAAACTTTTATATTCAAAATATGCTTTTCTTGCTGCGATTAATATTGCACCAGAAGAATTTAACTTATTAATAAGTCCCCCTGTTGCCGTTAGGGCTTCACCTGTAGAACTTTGCATAAACATTTCCTCAAAACCATCAAATGCAGGAACGATAAAACCTAAACGAACAAGTTCAATAAATGAATCATAATAAAAAAATCTGAAGCGAAGATTGTTAACAATTGAAGCAATTACAATATCATCGAATCTTAAAAATGGTCTTCCTCCTAATGGAATAGGTAAGAGTAACCAATCGGATTTTTTTTGTTTGAAATTATTTGCTTGCTCGTGTGCTAATTGATTTATCAATGTAGTTTTTCCTTCTCCTGCATCGGATGTCAAATAAACAATGCTTGATGTTCCGGGAATCTTTCTGCTTAGAATTTCAATCAACTTGTTGGTGGTATTTGGTATTTCTTGTTCTTTTTCTTCTGGGTCATACTCAAGTTCGTCAAGTAATCTGCCACACGGATTAACAAAATATTTGTCTTTTGGAATGTAGTCAATTATTCTATCGGCCAATTGCGGCAAACATGCTATTCTATTTCTTATCCAATTGGAAGCACTTTCTTCGACATCATTTTCTTGGACGAATAAAACTCCATCTTTGGAGATAACTTTCGCTTGAATGAGTTCTCCACGAATTTCGGTCAACAGCTCACCTCTATCAAATGCAAGGTCCGTTGGTTTGTCTGCGAATGATGTTATTATTCTTTTGAAGTCAACGATATTCATGATTGTATATTTAAAGTTGTTTCTGAATGTAGTTAGTTGTTGTTGTCCGTGTATAAAAACTCGGCGTATTTCTATTTCGTGTGTGAAGTTGAATGATTTTCTTGCCGTTTGCCAATGTAGTTTTAATGCCTGGCCAAAAGTCGTCATCTGATGAAACTACTCCAAGGTTTGCAGATTGATTTGAGGAAAAAATCAAGTCAGAGGTTAACATCGTATCAACAAGTTTCTGTTCACCCCTGTAAAAAATATCCTCTGGTCTTACTGAGTGGCAAACTGTGCAAATATTATTTCTCAAAAAATTGTGAGTAGCAACTAACGGACAATTTGCAGTTGTGCAACCGCAACTTGATGGATGCTTTGCACTTAACCCCATTGGAATTCCCCTTGGTCTGTAAGTGCTAAACAAATGATTTGTTGGGTCAGCAAGTATGCTATAAGCCATTTCGCAATTTACAATTACAGTTGTAAGATTATCGGAAAGCAATGCTGTGTTTGGAAAACTCGCTACAATGTCTGCACTCAACAACTGGGCTTTATGTGTAAATCTTGTGTTCTCATACCAACCTCCATAAAGGCGAATCGTTATGCGTCTGTTACTATCAATATCTGGTGAGTCAAGTTTTGAAACAATTCTACTTACAACATGAGATATTCCGTGCCTAAGAATCCTTGTATCGATATTGTCGTAATCAACTAGTATTATCATAGCTTTTGTCTGTTCGATTTATGAAGTCAGTTAAAAGTTAGTAGTGTGGTCATAGGGTTGCGGATAAGATTTGTATTTATGTTATAAGAAGTAATAGTACAAAAAAAAGACTATCCATTTTCAGCTATTTAGCGTTATACTTTCTGTATTGTCATTAGTACAATCCAATCCTTCAAAAATCATAGTGCGTTCTTACTTTCAAAAATATCACTACCAGTAAACCAACCTGCGTACCGGACAGGCAGGCAAATTCCCCCAATTCCTATTTTAATCAACCGTTAGTTTTCAATCGTGAGGAGCTTAACAAGGTAATTATTTCTAATAATACAACTGTAGTAAAAAATGTGCACAGCCTGTTGGTAATTTACGCAGGCTTTATTGTAAGTTTCTTTCTGCCCGGTGTCTCTACTCCCGGCCTCGTGCAGCAGCAGGCACTGCCGTTCATGCGCATCCTAAAGTAAGGACTCACGGCTGGTTCTACCGGAGTTCTTGCGGTCATTTCTCTAATTAGCAAGTCGTAATATTATTTCGGGAATGCCGGGTGTGGATACCCGACAAGTAAGGGAAAAAGCAGTACAAGGAATGATGCTGGTTTAGTCTTCAATTTCTTTGCCCACTGCAAATGGCTGCATGTCTTCTGAAATAATATTTTCAGTAACATGGTTAATGTAGTTGCTCATTACTTTAAGCGAAACGCCAACAATAACATCCATCACCTGCTCTGGCGAAAAACCGGCATTGTAAAAAGCATCTAAGTCGGATGCCTGGAGATGCCCTCTTGCCACCGTCGTTTTTTCGGTAAGCGTTACCAGGGCATTCAACCTTTCATCTGTAACCTGCAACTGTTTGCGAACCTCATTGATGGTTTGAGAAGATATTCCGTTTTGTTTTGCACCTCTCGTATGCGCTGCTATGCAGTATGCGCATTGGTTTACCACACTGCACGACAGCAGGATTAGATGTTGTTCACCCGTGCTGAATGAAGTTTTAACGAAATAGATTTTGCTTAGATTGCTGTAGCCTTCCAATGCAGCCGGGGAACCCGCCATGTATCTGAATAAATTGGAAATGGCTCCATTTTGTTCATTCACCCTGGTAAGGATTTCTTTGGAAGCCTCAGGTGCAGTTTCGATGGTATGCTTTGTAAATGGTTTCATATTATTTTTAAGGATTTAAAATTTTTCTGAAAGAGAAGTATCAACAATCAACCGCAAATTGTATGGGGATT
>CAWGWY010000002.1:0-332608 GCA_963826435.1 uncultured Chitinophagaceae bacterium
TGGCAGGCTAAGGATATAATGATACAGTTTAAATTCTTTTAAACCGTCTGCAAATATTTATGAATCATAAAAATGCTGGCAGCACCTTCACCCACAGCGGCAGCAACTCTTCTGCTGGCACCACTCCGCACATCGCCTATTGCAAATACTCCCGGAACATTCGTTTCCAATAAAAACGGATCACGGTCCAGTGTCCAATCTTTTGGTTTATTCCCGATTTTCGGAAGCGGCCCGGTAAGTATAAACCCGTTTTCATCGCGCTGCAAAAATCCATCCGCCATTTCGGCATGAGGATATGTTCCTATATAAATAAACATGGCCGACATTTCCAATTCAATTTCCTCCCCCGAATTACATTTTTTTACGGTTACTTTTTTCAGCCTCGTGTCTCCGGAAACCGAAGAAACTTCCACCTCCGCTATTACACGAATGTTAGGCGTTGCTTTTATCCTGTCAACCAAATATTGCGACATTGCCGCGCTTAATTCTTTTGCACGTATGAGTATCGTAACACTTTTTGCGTACCGGCTAAAAAAGATCGCGCCTTGCCCTGCGGAGTTAGCTCCTCCAACAATACAAACATCTTCTCCCTTATAGGTCGCAGCCTCGGTGATGGCCGAACCGTAGATACTCCGATACCCTGCAACGCTTCTATCCCGGGAACGTCATTTTACGCACCGACATACCGGTAGCAAACACAATCACGTAGCAGGATATTTCGGTTCCATCTGCGAGTACTATTACCCGGTAGGGGTCTTCCCGCCTGAAGGAAATGGCTTCCTGTGCAGTCAATAATTCGGCTCCAAAACGCCTGGCCTGTGCTACTGCCCTTTGTGCAAGATCAGCTCCTGTAATGCCTGCAGGAAAGCCAAGGTAATTATCAATATGCGAACTTGTACCCGCCTGTCCGCCCGGTGCGTCGCGTTCTATTATAAGTGTGTGCAAACCTTCTGAAGCGCCGTAAACGGCATTAGCCAAGCCGGCCGGCCCACAGCCAATTACAACGAGGTCATAGAACGGCCTCAGCGCTTTTGTATGAATTCCTGTTTTTTGAGCAAGTTCAAGATTTGTCGGTGCAATTAAATTACTCCCATCAGGAAAGTAAATGACAGGCAATTTCTTAAGATTATCCGTAAGAGGCCTTACCAATTCACACATTGGACTATCGACATCTATATCTACCCATAAATATGGCACCTGGTTGCGTGATAAAAATTCTTTTATTTCATAACTGCGCGAACTCCAGCGGGCGCCGGCAAGGCGAATGCCGTCGAAAGGAATTTTCGCGGTTGATATCCATTCGGAAAGAAGGTCATCAAGAATAGGATACAATTTTTGTTCCGGGGGATCCCAGGGTTTCATAAGGTAATGATCAAGGCCTATTTCGTTAATACTTATAATGGCAGCCTCCGTATCGGCATAAGCGGTTAGTAAAACTTTTTTTGTTTCAGGAAAAAGCTTAGCCATCCCGGTTAGTAATTCGGTTCCTGTTGTTACAGGCATGCGTTGGTCAACAAGAAATAACGCGACCGAGGTGCCCCTCTCTTTTAGTGTACGGGCCGCTTCTTCTGCCTCTTTTGCGGAGGTGGCTTTAATGATACGGTATTTATTTTTATAGTATTCCCGCAAATCACGCTCTATTACTGCAAGAACTTCAGCATCATCATCAACGCAAAATATTACCGGTTTATTCATTTGCATAGCAAATCTATTTTACAATGTCAGCTTGGTTTTGACTATTAACAGGAAGCTTCACGATAAATTTAGTGCATCCCGGCTTTGATTCCACTTTAATAGTTCCTTTGTGTTTTTCTGTAATAATTCCCCATGTGGTTGAAAGTCCCAGGCCAGTCCCTTTACCGGGCTCTTTTGTTGTAAAAAAAGGATCGAATATCCTGGATTGGATTGCAGCCGGAATACCCGGCCCATTGTCTTCAATTTCTATCAATACAAATGTTTTTTGATTTTTAGTCCTGATCGTGATGTCACCTTCTTCATGCATCGCATCAATAGCATTGTCGAGCAGGTTGGTCCATACCTGGTTCAGCTCGCTGCCATATGCTGTAATAATGGGAACATCATTGCAATATTGCCGGTGTACTGTTATTCCGGCCTTCATCTTGCCTCGAAGAATTACGAGTGTATTTTCAATTCCATCGTGAATATTTATTTCCTGTATAGGTGCTTGTCCCAGGTAGGAATAATTTTTTAGCGCTCCTACAATTTGGGAAATTCTGCCGGAGCCTTCCCTTATTTCGTGAAGTAAAGAATACAACGGGAACAGTTGAGCTGCATGGTTAATGATAGCAATAAAATTATTTTTACTGCATTTTGAATCGATTCCTATAAGGCTTTCTGTATCCAAACCCATCCCCACCAGTGGCGGTGCCAGCTCCCACGCATTTTCCACATCTTTTTCTTCAAGCCAGGATTCAACCTCAGCTTCGCGGTCTGACCGAACAAGTGAATCAATGATGATTGGTTTAGCGGAATAGTCATGTGCCTGCGTTGAAAGGAAACTCATCACCTTTCTATCCTCTTCCGTTAATTCGGATAAGGGGGATAGTTTTTTTAATTCTTCTATTTTTGTGATTAAGATATCCAACTGGTGGGCGGCTCTCTTTGTAGCAGCCGCAGGATTATTAAGTTCGTGCGCTACGCCGGCGGCAAGTGTTCCGAGCGTTGCCATTTTTTCAGATTGAATCAATTGCACCTGGGCTTCCTGTAATTTTTGAAGTGCTTCGCTTTTCCCTCTTACCATGAAATTGAAAAGCCATAAAATAATCGCAGAGATCACGATAATATTCAGTACCCAAAAAAAATTTGAATAGGGAAGTGCATCATACGGCTTTATTTTTTCAAAAAACCAGTTGTCGAAAACTCCTGATACTATTACGAGAATTACAAAAAGTGCAAACCATATCGCTACTGTTTTATTACTCTGGTACGTGACGGAAGCTGCCAATGACAGCAACGCCCAAAGCATTACTGCGCCTGATGCAACGAAGCCACCCAAAAACCACTGAAAGAGAAACGGAAGCAAAAGGCTTAAGGCAGTCTGTATTGTTTTTGCGGCTTTGAAATTTCCGGAAAGATGGAAATAAGTCAAATTTAAAATCGTAAAAAAAACATAGCCGAATGGAACGGATGATTGCCACGTTCTTTCCAGCGTTATCGCCAGCAGGCCCCAAACGATTCCACCGATACTCATCAATACCGCCTGGTACACAAGAAATCGTTTTTGCAATATCGTATCTTCCTTGTCGGAAGGAGCGATACCAAGAGATGATATGAATGCAAAATTTTTATTCATGAACAAGGGATTCTTTGTTCTACACGTTGTTAGAAAATTTCACCTGGTTAGTTCAAAAAAGTATGAAACGGTTTTGCACAAAGTTTTGGAATCGGATAGTTTTGCAATCGCGGGGACGTGATACCAAGTTAATATTTATTTTATGAAAAATTGTGACCGGGAATTATTGGGGAGCTTTTCAAATTGTCGCCGCGATTTTTGCCCCATAGCGACTGCCTGTTTGTAGCAATTGCAATTAGAAAACCGCCGGGCGTGCCGGAGGCACGCAACCATTAAGGATAGCCACTACGTGGCAAATATGAATATACAAATATCGGCTCTACGAAAAGGTAGGGCAGCACATAAATACGACAACTTGAAATGCACCCAATTATTGAATGGTTGTAGTTTTCAAAATCATTTTACTTTCCCCCTTTTTTAAATTGTAGTCAACTCATTTAGCAAGGTTATCCAAATCGACCGTCCAGGCTGTGCATATGGACATTCGTAAATTGCGTGACAGTGGAGAAATTTTAATAGTTGAAAATAATCATCCTGCGTTTCATATCTTGTATTTTTTATTTATCAAAACATAATTATGAAGCTAATAAAGCGCAGATCGTTTTTAACCACGGCTGCTACACTCGGTATAGGAACAGCGGCTATTGCATTATCTTTGCCGGATATGGAAGAAAAAAAACAATTAATACATCATGTATTTTTCTGGTTAAAAAATCCTGACTCAATTGAGGACAGGGACGAACTGGTGAAGGGTGTAAAAACTTTGGCAAAGATCGAAACTATTAGAAAAATACACGTAGGCGTACTTGCCAGCACTGAAAAAAGAGATGTGGTGGATACGAGCTGGCACGTTTCTGAGCTTATGTTTTTTGATGATGAAGCAGGCCAGAAGACCTACCAGGATCATCCGATTCACCTGGACTTTATAAAAAACTATGGGCATTTGTGGGCGAAGGTAATTGTCTATGATGCGGCGGAAGCTTAAGGCATCAGCCGGATTGGTTTAACGTATTACTTATTAAGATGGATGCTTCAAGATATCATTTTCAATAGGATTCTATATTTATAAAAATTCAGGATTAATAAGAAATTGAAATCAATTTATAGCGACGCAGTTATCCTGTTTATTCAATTTTGAATACCTGGCCTTATTATATTTCCATAGCGATGTTTTGATGCCGTGCTCTGTAATATATGGCCGGGAAAATGAATCAATCGGTTTTAAAACCAAATTTTTGATAGATATTTTTTGCTGTAGCACCTATCAAAAAATTCATAAAATCGCTGGCGGCTTCTTTATGAGGAGCAGCTTTTAATAAACCGGCGACATAAGTTGCTTCAATGTTTTCCTTCTCCGGGATCCCGACGATTTCTATGGGATTTCCAATCAATTGCTGATAATAAGCTTCGGAGAACCATACCGGGCCTGCATCTGACTGATCATATACAATACGCATCGGAGTCTGGCGGTGATGAATTTGAGTTAAAAAGGTTGAACCCTCTTTTACCTTAATTTCCATAACGGCACTCCTCAGTTTTTCGCCACCTGCTTTCACGTAAGCCGCTTCTATTTGTGCACTAATGCCCTCCCATATTGGATTGGGCATGCTCACCCGAATTTCAGGTTTTCCAAGATCGGTAAGGCCGTTGATTTTTTTGGGATTACCTTTTCTCACCATTATGGCTAAATGATTTTTAGCATATGCTTCCGTTCTGGAAAACCATCCGAGGGTCATTTCAATTCGACTTTTTCCGGCCGTATAGATATCAGGCTGCAGATCTATTTTTAGATTGCCGATGCTTATAGAGCCGCCCTCAATCTGTTTTGCTAATATTCCCGGCGGAAGCGTTTCTACAAATATTCTTTTGTATTGAGGATATTCTTTTTTAAATGCATTTATCAATTCATCAACTACCATGAATTGATTGCCTGCGAAAAATATTACGAGTTGCGGATCATTTATTTCTCCAAAGAGATCGGGTATATTGTCTACGCCCGGAACGGTGAACATAACCGCACTTTGAGGTGGAGTGTTCCACGGCGGATCAAATCTATGATCATCGTTTTGTGCAACAGATTGCTTTGTAAAAAAAATAATAAATAAAATAAATGCAGCGATTATTTTTTTCATGAACCACTTACGGTTTAATTATTGACCAACCTTCGTCATTGCGGATGATAAGTTCGCCGACACCGCTGGGTACAATCGCTATAAAATTGTACAAGTCCGCCGGATCAATCTTTCTTTCTTTCAATGTGTTGTTGCACTGAGCTACAATTACACCTTTTTCAACAAGTGCTCTCAGGTCGTTTTCGTATGCGCTTTCTTTCAGGTAGGCATCTGTGCCGCCGCTGAAGGCGATCAATTCAACAGTAAGCCTGCCGGCAAGCCGCGGATCACCCAGAACATTATTTATGTTTCTTATTGTTTTGGTAATCGTTTTTGGATCATTGGAATCGAGTTGAAAAATTGCCTTGTAAGTTTTCTTTGAACCAGCGGCGCCTTTGAAATTTTTATTTTTTTCAAATGAATTGTTACCCGGTTGTGCATTACCGGGAGCACTGGATAAAATAAATGCAATTAGAAATAGCCAAAGATGTTTCATGGTATTATTTTTTATTGTTGTTCGGGACATTCCATTCAATTTTAAAAGCAGAAGGAATTTTTCGGTCAAAGATTGAAATTACCGAATAATTGGTAGTGAATCACAGGCAAATAATTTTATGCATTATAAAAGAAAGTTCCGTGATAAAGCAGCATTTGCTACGCCGGAACCAAGAGGGGCAGAAGAAATTTTAATTCAAATAAATTATCAGCCCTGTTATTCATTATCTTCATCACATCAAAAAAATTTAGGCCATGAAAGTAAAAAAGTTTTTTATAATTCTTCTGAGCATCCAAACAGGTTTCGGTTTTAGTGCTGCGGCGCAAAAGCAATTCAAGGCATTACTGGTTACCACAACAAGAGGCTGGCACCACGAATCATTGCATTACGGAGTAGTTGCCCTTGAAGAGCTTGCTAACAAAAACTTTTTTGATTTGGTTGTAATGCAGGATCCAAACAGCATTACAGATAAAAACCTCGAACAATTCAAGGTGATCATTTTTTTAAATACAACAGGCGATATATTTGATTCGTCTCAACAAAAAGTCATGGAGCGTTTTATCCAGGGCGGCAAGGGATACGTTGGCATTCACAGCGCATCTGATACGGAATATGACTGGGACTGGTACACGAAGCTGGTAGGCAGAATGTTTCATATTCATCCAACTATTCAAACCGCAAGGCTTAATGCGTTGGATCCTAATTTTCCGGGCATGCAGGGTTTTGCAGGTAACAAATTATGGACCGATGAATGGTATGAATTTGGCCCTGAAAAGATACAGGGGCTTAACTATATTCTTTCAATTGACGAAACTTCCTACAACCCTAAAGTGCAGTGGGGTGAAAAGAAGGGCGAGGGGATGGGCAAGTTTCATCCCATTGCCTGGTACCACGACTATGACGGGGGACGGTCTTTTTATACGGCACTTGGCCATATGCCTTCTGATTTTAGCGATCCCACATTTTTGAATCACTTGTATGCAGGTATCTTTTGGGCTGCTACAGGGAGAAAATAAATCCGGGCAGTATTGAGTTCTAAAAATATTTCAGACCATTAATTTATTTTTTGCTGAGGCTTTTTAATGAGCAGGCAAATTATTGTTCCATTTCCAGGTTTACTTTGGATACTTAGCTCCCCGTTTATTGAAGCAGCACGGCCTCTTATATTGTTAAGGCCGGAAGTTTGGGCTTTTTGTTCAATATCGAATCCTTTACCATCGTCAGTAATTGTAAGTTGTATATTGTTATCAATGTCTTCAATCCTGATGGTTACATGATTTGCCTCAGCGTGATCAATAATATTACTAAGCGCTTCCTGGCATATTCTAAAAAAGTCTATTTTAACTTCCTTCGATAAATACTCTTCCTCATAGTCGCTCTCAAAGACGCAGGGAATGCCATTCAAAATGGTAAATTCATGGCTAAGCCACTCCATGGTATCACTGAGGCCAAAAAGATTCAGCATATTTGGGCTGATCGAAAATGCAATCCGCTGAATTTTTTTTATGAGCAGTTCAGAAACCAACTCGGCATTCTCAATGCGGGTTTTTGATAATTCGGGTAGACCGGGTGTATTAGCAGCGATCCAGCTAATATCCATTTTTACTGCCGCGGCCAGCTGGGCAACTTGTTCATGCAATTCGTAGGCAAAATACTTTCTGTCTTTTTCTATATTGCTTTTAAAGTGCGAAGCTAAGTTTTTAAATGTCCTGTATTTCTCTTCTACTTCATCTTCAATTCTCTTTCTTTCAGTTATATCTTTTGCAATGGCAAATACAATTTCTTTTTCTGAAAAATAAATGGAAGTCCATTCGAGCCATAAAATGTCGCCATTTTTTTTTACATACCGGTTTATAAAATTGTGGAGTACTTCGCCGTCTAGTAAAGTTGTTCTTCTTGTATGTGTAACGTCCTTATCATCGTGATATATGAAGGACGAAATGGGGCTTGCATATAGTTCCTCTTCAGTGTATCCTAATTTATTTATTACAGCGGGGTTCACTTTTTTGAAATAGCCCTCTTTATTCGCCACGCATACAAGGTCCGGGGTCTTTTCAAAAAACCCAAATAACTCAAAACCGGGGTTTATCATATCGGTCATGTTCAAATAATTAGCCTGGTTTACTTTTAGGAAACCAGTTAGTTCTTTTGATTTCTGAAAATAAGGTGCGAATGTAATTTTTATAATTTTAATATAAGAAAGTACTCCTAAAGGAGGCGTTTTTCAAAAATAATATTTTAGTATTACTGCCCGGGTACAGGAATAAATCTTTGCAATTCAAACCTCTCCTCCAACATTAGAACCTTCAACCAGCATGAGTTTGAGAGTGATTATTCAATGTGAGCCGGGCAAACATCATATTTTAGTAAAAGTATAGAAACAACTGTAAAATGAGTTGGTAAAATGCTCCTTGTTCATTGGAATAATTCATAGATGAAATGTGAATTTAGTCTAATATTTACCTGGCACATTGACTTAGCAGACAAGGTAATGTCTGATTCTATCATGCAATTTTTTATTCGTTTTATTATGAAAGATTTATAATTCCATTTTAATATGATATTTGCACCGCAATGGAAAAAACCCCACGCTCACCAGGCGCTTCAAGAATCGGTATCAGTTTGCTTTTCTTTTTTTTCGGTTTCATTTTTGCATCGTGGGCGTCCCGTATTCCGGCAATTCAACAGCAGCTTCATCTTTCCGAAGCCGGATTGGGTGCGGTTCTTCTGTCAATGCCGGTAGGATCATTTATTGCACTGCCTTTTTCCGGCTATTTCAGCTCAAAATTTGGAAGCAGAATTGTTGCTATCGTTTCCACCTTTATATATTCCTGTTTGCTGATTGCCATTGGTTTTTCTCAAAACACCTTGCAGTTAACGATTTGTCTTTTTCTTTTTGGAGCCGCGGGAAACGTTGTGAATATTGCTATCAATACGCAGGCACTTGCCCTGGAAGCCTTATATCAAAGAACAATTATTTCTTCATTTCATGGTATGTGGAGTGTCGCAGGTCTTGTGGCTGCATCGCTGGGTACCTATTTTATCGCAAGGTCTTTCCCGGTAGCGTATCACTTTTTGCTGATCGCCCTCTTCTCACTTATGTCGTTCCTGTTATGCGCTCCATATCTTATTCACGAAAATGAAAGAATACATGAGACGCGACCTTTCTTTACAAAACCTGATAAGGCGCTGATTGGCCTGGGCGTTATTGGGTTTTGTGCCATGATATGCCAGGGCGCCATGTTCGACTGGAGTGGTGTTTATTTTAAGAAAGTGCTTGCTGCCCCGAAGGCTTTTATCGGCTTTGGCTATACGGCATTTATGATCTCAATGACTTTTATCCGCTTCATTACTGACTGGGTGACCCACCACATCGGGTTTAAAAAGATTATGATTCTCTGCGGAATTTCCACTACCGTCGGTTTATTAATAACAGTTTGCTTTCCCTTTGTGTTACCTGCCACACTCGGGATGTTTCTTGTAGGGATGGGTGTTTCACCGGCCATACCATTGGTATTTAGCGCTGCTGGTAAATTTAAGATTTTGCCTCCTCCTGTTGCTATAGCTGCGGTGTCTTCTATACTAATGATCGGTCTGTTAATTGGCCCTCCTTTTATAGGGTTTATCGCGGAGCTCACCAGTTTAAAAACTTCTTTTCTGATCTTATCCTTATTTGGAGTAGCCATTTGTGTTACTGTAATGGTTACAAAAAAACAGGAATAAATTTTTTAAATACGCCCCGGTGTTTAAACTGTATCCTCAACATTTTCATTTACCCAAACCAGGCAATCCCTATAGCTTTTGAAAGTGTGTTCTTTGGCAACTAACGCAGGTATGATGTTGATTTTTCTTAGCATATACCCTGGTTGGTCTGGTATGCCCACCAGTAAAACGGTTTTACCATTTTTTATAAGATCGGATAACACATCTTCTATGGCATATAACCCGGATTGATCGATATACGGCATCCTGTCCATTCGTATTATGATTATAGACGCTGATGGCGGGATCTGCTTGGAGAGATTATGAAAGTCGCTTGTAGATCCAAAAAACAAAGGCCCATTGATATGTTTTATAAATACCTCTTGTTTTAGGTTTTCCGGGAAATCAAATTCATCAATCCATGCCTGCTCTTCGCCTAAAGTCTTTACCAGTGAATCCCTGGCAGTAAGATCCCCGATTTTTTTCATAAACATCATGGAGGCTATCACAAGGCCTATTCCTACTGCATATACAAGATTCCATAGCGATGACAAAATAAGCACCAGCAGCATGATCGCCACTTCCGAACGGGGCATAAAAGGAATTGCTTTCAGACCCTTATAGTCCATTACTCCAATGCCTACGGTGATTAATATTCCTGCTAATACTGCTGCAGGTATTTTTGAAGCTAAAGGACCCAGCGCAAGCACAATAATTAAAACAACAACGGCAGCTAACATTCCCGAGAGCCGGGTTTTGCCTCCTGACTTTATATTTACTACCGTTCTTATAGTAGCTCCTGCCCCAGGCAAACCGCCAAATATGGCGGCAACACTATTACCTATTCCCTGTCCAACTAATTCTTTATTTGGATTGTGTTTTGTTTTAGTCATGTTATCTGCCACTACCGAGGTAAGCAGCGAATCTATGGAACCCAATAATGCCAGTGACAACGCACTAAATATAAACGGCGTAATGGCATTAAAATTAAAGTTTGTAAAAATCTCAGGAAAGGGCACAGGAAGGCCTGAAGGAATTTGGTCAATCGGAATATAATTGAAATCTAAAAAATATGCGAGACATGACATCACGATCAGTGCTACTAATGTACTGGGTACTTTAGTAGTGATCCTTTTAAAACCATAAATTATTACGATAGTACCACAGGCCAGTAAAACCTCCAGCCATTTTATATGTTGCAGCGCTCTCGGCAATACTCTCAGCGAGCCTACCACACCTGATGATTGTTTAGAGGCAAGGGATTGCGCCTCTTTCAATATCTCGGCATCGGTCACTTTTTCCGCTCTTGCCACGGTTTGTTTGTAGTCGTGTATAACGAGTATGCTTTGTCCGGCCTCTTCCTGTAAAATATTCTTTATGATCGCTTCTTCGGCACGAGGCTTAAACTGGGATACATATGCGGTGTCTTCCTTAGGGTAATAACCAAGTGTTGGAATAATTTGAGTAATTAAAATGATAACGCCAATGGCTGTCATAAATCCTGATACGACGGGGTATGGAATATATTTTATATACTTCCCTAACCCTATAACGCCTAATAGCACCTGGAAAATACCCACCATCAGGAACACACTTAAGATAATGGGTAAGGCTTTTCCCACATCACCGTCATGAGAGGCAACTATACCGGCAATGATCACCATGCTTATTGCGGTCATAGGAGCGGTAGGTCCGGAAATTTGGGTAGGAGTACCTCCAAAAAAAGCTGCGAAGAAACAGATAAAAATAGCTCCGTACAAGCCGGCACTTGGACCCAATCCTGAACTTACACCGAATGCAAGCGCTAGAGGGAGTGCGACAATTCCCGCCGTGAGCCCGCCAAAAAAATCTCCTTTAATGTGTTTTAATGTAAATGTGTTTGCCATATATTTTCTAAGATAAATTATTTAAAGGAATTGGCGCTAATGATAAGCATTTTATCAGAGTTATTTGGTTTTTTTTAAAATATCTTCCAAGATTTTTTCGAAAAAAAATATAATTGCAGGTTCGTTTGAAATGACTTTAAAAAGATAGTTTGTAGAAGTGTAATTCCAATATCGTTCATCAGCTATTTGTGCATTAGAGTCATAAACCTGCGTTTGCAACGTAAAATCAAAACAACCTCAATTGCACTCTTTTTTTCTTGTCATTGGGAGGCTTCGAATCGCCGAAAACTGTCTTGCCTCCATACTTCCATGATTCGTCGCGTTCTTTTTTTAAAAGCCTTTCGAAGTTTTCATCGCTATTGTCAGCTGTAAAATCTTTTTCTGCTCTTGCAGAAATTTCGTGGAGCTTTTTTATTGCTTCTGCTTTTTCGGTGTCGCCTATTTTAGCTTTATGTACTGCCTTTTGCAATTGGCTTATAGTTTCATCATATACTTTAATTGGAACAGGAAACGGATGCCCATCTTTTCCTCCATGAGCAAATGAAAATCTTGCAGGGTCTTTAAACCGCGAAGGTGTGCCATGTATCACTTCACTTACCAGGGCAAGAGATTGAACGGTTCTTGGTCCCATACCTTTCAAAAGAAGTAATTCTTCAAAATCTTTTGGTTGTGTTTCATGCGCAACCCATAGCATAGCGCCAAGCTTTTTTATATCTACATCCTGAAGCGTAACGTAATGGTGTGAAGGCATTACAAGCTCCTGAACCTGCTTCATCATATACTCCGGTTGTTCATGAACAATATCAAGTATACCATGCCGTGAGGAACCAGCTTGCAGGGACGTAAGGTTTAATATCTCGCCCTGGTTTGCTCCGCAAATCGCAGTATGTGGCTCTTCCACAAAAGACGTAAAACTATCCGAATGCCAGTGATAACGACGTGCGGTTTTATCGCCGGTATGCATACCTTGTTGCACAACGGTCCATTCACCGGTATTGCTTAAAATAAAATTATGAGTATACAATTGGAACCCATCCTGGATCGCGGTATTGTCCACCTTGGCGCTTAACTTACTTGAATGAATAAGACTATTTCCATCGAGCCCTGTCGCCTCAGCGATCTTTAATAATTCAGCAGGTGTTTCTTTTGAGAACCTGCCTTTACCACCGCAGATATAAATACCTAATTCTTTTGAGTAAGGGTTTATTGATCTTTTCAAGGCACCCATTACGGAAGTAGTGATACCTGATGAATGCCAATCCATCCCCATTACCGCACCTAAACTTTGAAACCAAAACGGATCGCTAAGCTTTCTTAAAAATTCTGTTTTACCATACTCTGTAATAATCGCTTCTGTTATCGCAAGGCCAAGCTTCGCCATACGCTCGGCAAGCCATTTAGGTACATATCCGTAATGGAGAGGAAGGTCTGCAGAACCTGATCTTTTCATTTTATAAAATTACAAATTACAAGTAAGACCTTGCTTGTGATAGTTTATACAAACGTAAAAAATATATAAAAAAATATTTGGTTTATAAAAAAATCGCATCTATTTTTGAAGTGTACTACTTAACTAATACACTATGATAGAGATAGAAAATTTGTCTTTTGGTTATAGCCGGAAAAAACTTCTATATAAAAATTTAAATCTCAAACTTAGTGCTGGCAACATCTACGGACTGTTGGGCAGAAACGGTGCCGGGAAGTCAACTTTACTGAAAAATATTATCGGGCTACTTTTTCCAACCTCGGGCCGTATTTCTGTGAATGGATTTGTTCCCGCGAAAAGATTGCCTTCATTTCTCGAAACAATTTATTTTATTCCTGAAGAGGTATATGTGCCTTCACTAACCGTTGATAAATACATCAATTTATTCTCACCGTTCTATCCGTTGTTCAATAAAGAGCAGTTAGGTAACTATCTCGAAATGCTGGATGTCGTTACAAACAAGAAACTGAATAAGCTTTCCTTTGGGCAACAAAAGAAATTTATAATTGCATTTGCGCTGGCGTGTAATACCAGGCTCCTGTTGCTGGATGAGCCAACAAACGGACTTGATATTCCTTCAAAAAAAAGATTCAGAAAACTCATTGCTTCTGTGATGAATGAGGATCGGATGATTTTTATTTCCACGCACCAGATCAGGGACCTTGATAATATGATAGATCAGGTGATAATTATTGAAGATGGTGATTTGTTGGTGAATGCATCGTTGGAAGATATAGGTGAAAAGTTGTGTTTCAAAAACGTAGATGTATTGCCCGAAGACACGCTGGTGCTTTATGAAGAAGATTCTCTTAAAGGAAAATCTATCGTTACGAAAAACATCCGATATGAAAATACAAAGGTCAATCTTGAGCACCTGTTCAATGCAGTATCAGAAAATCCTTCCATCGCAAAAGAAATATTTAATAACTAAAACGTTCCGATGAACAATTTATTTAACATCAAAAGGTTTGCCTGGTTTTTAAAAAAGACCATTCTCGAAAGGCCAGTTCAACTCGCTGGTTTCGTTCTGCTTATTCTTGCAACTGATCTGCTGGCATATGCCTTTGCTAAATTTACCGGTGGTTTTGAAGTGGCACAAAACTCTTCATTCCTCATCGGTCTTATAGGCGGTGGTTGCCTGCTGGCATCTTTTGTTTTTGGTCACTTCTCATCTAATGCAAGCGGGTCATCGTTTCTTACACTACCCGCATCGCATTTTGAAAAATGGCTTTGCGGAATATTGATTACCGGGGCAATATATGTAGCTATATTCCTTTTATTTTTTCGTACAATGGATTCAATCTTTGTGTCAATCTATCACAACAGCCTTGATAAAAACGGCCCTTTCTATAAAGAGATGTACGATGCCGTTCAGATTTATCCGTTCGATGGTTTTGTTGCCAGCAGGGGCTTCATGATGTTTTTCAACTTTGCTGGTGGAATGCTGGTAGGTTCTCTGTATTTTAATAAAGCTTCATTTATCAAAGTTGCTTTAATTGCCGTTGGTTTTTGTTTTGGAGCTTTTATGCTGAACCTTTTTATTGCGAATTTATTTCTAAAAAATGTTGATAATGCATTTCCGTATTTTCTTGTATGGATAACTGTGGGCAAGGAGCGGGGACGCCTGGAACTGCCCGCCAATATCCTCTACATGGTAAATATTACTTTTTTATATGTGCTCCCGATAATTTTATGGGGACTGTCTTTCCTGAGGCTTCGTGAAAAAGAATTTTAAAATACTAAATGAATGGAGTTTAGAGATCACCCGGCAATTTATATCCAGATAGCAGAGTATGTATGCGAACAGATCCTTTTAAAAAAATGGAAGCTGGGTGATAAGATCATCAGCATAAGAGAACTGGCAGTGGCGATAGAAGTAAATCCTAATACGGTACAGAGGGCTTATGATATTTTGCAACAAAATAATATTATCACTAACAAGCGTGGCGTGGGATATTTCACCGAAACGGAAGCAATGGAAAATATATTGTCGTTCAGGAAAGAGCAGTTTATGGAAAATGAATTGCCGGTTTTTCTTAGAAATATGTACCTGCTGAAAATTGACATAAAAGATATAAAAACGCGATACGACCAATTCGTAAAAGATAATTTTTCAAAATAAATGTATTATGAAACTAACGTCAAAGATCCTGTTAACAATGCTCGTGCTGTTTACGGCGGGATTATTCGCATCCAATAGTATTTTAAAAAGGGAATACGATAAGAAAGATAAAAGTGACATTTACTGGACATATAATGTGATACTTAAGCAACCCTTCAAATATCTTGACATTGAAGGAGGAAATGTTTCAAACATAGCTTATGAGCAAAGTAATACATCGTCGGTAAGGATTTATAAAGACTGGGATGGATTTAAGGATGGCAGGGTAAAAGCCGAGGTTAAGAACGATACCTTATTCATAAAATTTTCGAACAAGTATAGAGACCAGTATGAAAAGCAATTTTTAAAGTGGAATACAACACTTCGTATTTTTTCTCCTGAATTACTTTCTGTAAAAGGTATTGACACTAAACTTGAAATGTTCAAGTTAAAGCAAAAAAGTATTTCAGTGGATATGTCCGGCAAGTCTTCATTCGAGATTGAAAGTATGATCACATCACTTGATTCTCTCACAATTTCCGGTAAAGATTCTTCATCCATTCAAGTTGAGATGTCGCCCGATTACCAGGTAACTGAATCATTTCACGTTAATGCTTTGTCAGCAGATTTGCACGGATATTCAATTCTGGATGTCGGTCATGCGCAGATCGATTCTCTGAAATTGACAGTGGACGATAGTTCTGCAATAATACTTTCCGGGGGTACGCTAAAGAAGAATGATATGTATCATCCCGAGAAGGCAAATTAGTAATACCTAATTCTCTGCTAAGATGAATTCTACTCCCGAATCATATAATCCCAATAAGCTTATCATTGAAACGAAAGACTTAAGTTTTTGCTTCAGCACTAAACAAGCTATACTTAAAAATCTAAATCTAAAGATTGAAAGAGGGGCCATCTATGGCTTCTTAGGACCTAATGGTACAGGCAAGACCACAACCATTCGGTTGCTTTTGGGATTGTTGAATTATCCTAAAAATTCTATTCATCTTTTTGGCCAGGAACTTTCAAAACACCGGATAGAAATCTTTTCCAAAATTGGTTCTTTGATTGAACAGCCCTCTCTTTACGAACATCTTTCTGGTTATGATAATTTGGAAATAACCCGGCGAATTAGAAATTTAAGGAAAGAAAGAACCACTGAAGTTCTAAAGTTAGTTAGGTTGACAGAAGCTGCACATAAAAAAGTAAAGGCGTATTCTTTGGGCATGAAACAGCGGCTGGGACTTGCAATTGCACTTCTCGCTGAACCTGAGTTGTTAATATTGGATGAACCCGTAAATGGTTTAGATCCTAATGGAATGGTCGAGATGAGAGAGTTGCTCAGGAACATAAATAAAGAACTGGGAACAACCATTTTTTTATCGAGCCATCTTTTGATGGAAATTGAAAAGATGGTTACTCATGTTGGCATAATTAACATGGGTGAACTGCTGTTCCAGGGAAGCATTCAGGAACTCCATAATCTGCAAATTAATCAATCGGTGTTGCACATTGAAACCAGTAATAATGACGCAACCCTCGAATTACTTCAAAATAAGTATAACGCTCATCACATTAAGGGAGCATTAGAAATTATATACCAGTCAAAAGAACAGGTTGCCCAAATTGTCCGTGAATTAATTGGAAATAATATTGACATCTACGAGGTAACGATTGAAAACAAAGATTTAGAGCAGCTCTTTTTGCAAATGACAGAAAATTACACAGTATGCTAATCTGAAATTAAAAAATAATTTTTAGCGAAATTAATAGAAAAAATGAAATCATTTATAGCTGTATATCGTACTGAACTTATAAAGACTAAAAATTCATTTGCGTTATGGCTCGTAATTCTCGGTGCAGCCTTTATTCCCTTTTTCTTTTTTTTAAATCATGTTTATGATTGGGATGGTTATTTACCAAAGCCTGGAGAGAACCCTTGGAATGACTACTTCCGGAAAGGTTTTAATGGTACTCATTTTACATTTCTCCCTTTATTAATTGTGTTGTTAGTTGGATTACTATTGAACATTGAACACAAATCAAATACATGGAAACATATTTTTGCGCTGCCTGTTTCGAAAACGAAAATTTTTCTAAGCAAATACTTGTTGTTAATTACTTTGATTATTTTATTTTATTTTTTGCTTCTCTTTTTTTTCTTTTCAGGTGGCTTATTTTTAAGCTTATGGAAGAATCAATTTAATTTTTTAAAGTACCGTCCTTCCTATTTGTATGCTTCCATACATTCTGGTATTGCTGCTTTTGTTGTTAAATCTTTCATTTCTACGTTAGCAATAATTGCCATTCATTTTTGGTTAAGCTTTCGGTTAAAGAATTTATTTGTAAATATCGGCATTGGCCTGGCAGGAGTAGTTATTGCTGTAAGCATGTATATTCCTCATTGGCCCAGTATTATTTATTTGCCGTATGCCTTTCCTGTGTTAATGTGTAATTTCATTCCTGATACGCACCATTTTCTTTCCAATTTCCAGGTCAATAGCCTTCTATTCTTTTCTGTAATTTTCTTCTTGAGTTATGTCGATTTTACAAGAAGATTTAAAGGATAGTTTTTGAAATGTTCTTTGAAAATTTTTCCCGTCAAAATTTGAAATTAATTTTGACTGAATGGAATCGTATCAAATAATTAACACCACAAAAGAAGACCTGGAATTTATCTATTCATTATTTGAAGAGGCTATCGCTTATCAAAAAAGGAAAAATTATCCTGCATGGAATGGATTTGACAGAGATGTTTTAATAAAAGATATTGAACTAAAGCAACATTATAAAATTATCATTGGTAAAGAAATCGCCTGTGTTTTTAGCGTCCTTAAGGCCGATCCGTTAATATGGGGAGACAAGGAAAAGGGAGACGCCATCTATCTCCACCGTATTGTCGTGAATCCGAAATACAAAGGTCAAAAACAATTTGAAAAAATTTTGAACTGGTCGGTTGATTTTGCAAGGCGACAAAAGATTGGGTTTATTCGTATGGATACATGGGCACACAATTCCAATATTATTGACTATTATAAAAGCTATGGTTTTAATTTTTTAGGAAACTTCAAAACGCCTGATACGGCCAACCTTCCAATACAAAACAGAAATCTAGAAGTGGCATTGCTCGAATATAAACTATGAGAGTGGGATCTTATTATAAAATACTTTTCAGCACATCCCAGACATTCTTTGCCAAAATTTTATGGCCTTCGGCAGTCGGATGAATGCCATCGGGTTGATTCAACTTTGCATCGCCGCCAACATCCTGTAATAAAAAAGGAACCACCGGTATATTGTTTTTTGCAGAAAGCTCAGGGTAAATATTTTTAAATCCGGTAACATATTGCTGCCCCATGTTTGGTGGAATCTGCATGCCTTCCAGCATAATCTTTGCGTCGGGATATTTTGATTTTACCTTGTCAATAATGGCCTGCAGGTTTTTTCTTGTCTCCGATAAAGGAATTCCTCTCAACCCATCATTGCCACCCAACTCAAGAACGAAGACATCCACCGGTTGCCGAAGTATCCAGTCAATGCGTCCATTACCGCCTGCTGAAGTTTCACCACTTACGCCTGCATTTATTACTTTGTAATTAAGTTTTAATGAGTCAATAATATTTTGAATTAACGCGGGATAAGCCTCGGTAGGATCCACACCGTAGCCGGCGGTAAGACTGTTCCCAAAAAACACAATTGTTTTCATCTTCACAGACGAATCAATAGCAACGGGTGAATCAACTCTTTGCTTTTGTGAAGCTGCATTGCCGGATTTATTATTATTACAACTCAGCAACACAATAAGTAAGAGAAAGTAAATAAGTGAATGTGATTTAATCATTAAATAGTTTATAAAGTTTTATAATAGGCAACATTTAAAATAATAATTCAGGTAATTTTATCACTGTTGTAAAACTAAAAATAGCAAGATTTTAAACATTGTTAGCTGCTAAGGTAGTTCCCTCTCCGCCGCGGCGGAGAGGGTTTGGGATGAGGTTAAAATTATGCAAGTTATAATTAACAGATACAGAATTTAAAAGAAGCAATGGAAAAGATTCTCGATCTCCACGAGGTAAGCAAAATTTATAAGAGCGGCAACCGGCAACTGACAGTACTTGACAATGTTAGTTTTTCAATTGAAGCCGGTTCCACCATGTCCATCGTTGGTCCTTCGGGCAGCGGAAAGACAACTTTGCTTGGATTGTGCGCCGGGCTCGACCGTGCTTCTTCGGGACGTGTATCCTTGCAGAATACGAAACTTGAAAACCTGAATGAAGACCAGCTCGCAGCGGTAAGAAATAAATATGTAGGATTTATTTTTCAGAATTTTCAACTGATGCCAACATTAACAGCGATAGAAAATGTAATGGTGCCTCTCGAATTACGGGGCGAAAAAAAAGTAAGGGCAAGGTCAATGGACCTTCTCGATAAAGTGGGTCTCGCAGACCGCAGCCATCATTATCCTGCGCAGTTAAGCGGTGGCGAGCAGCAACGTGTTTCCATTGCAAGAGCATTTTCCAATCAACCGCTTATTTTATTTGCAGATGAGCCCACAGGCAATCTCGATGCGGAAACGGGAGCTATAATACAGAACCTGATTTTTGATCTTAACACAGAAGCGGGTACCACACTCGTATTAGTAACGCATGATTTAGAGCTCGCTGCAAAAACACAACGCATCGTGCAATTGAAAGGCGGAAAGGTAGTAGCAGATAGGTTGACGATGGCTGCGGTGTAGAGCCTCAACCCAACCCACTCTCCGAAGGAAAGGGGACATTATTGGGCGTGAGTTTTACCGATTTAAGAAATACTCTCTAAAGATTTTCATTTCCTCTAATTCCGTTTCAATATATTTTTCAAAAATTCTATTGTTTACCTGGCTTTTCAATGCGGATATGCCAACATCAATAAGTCGTAAACCTCTTTCCGTAAGCATGATATTGTCAAAATACAAGCCGTCCAATCCTGATGGCCTTTTTAAGTCGCGATGTACAAAACCACTATTGTGCAGTTGGTTTAATTCATCTTCGAATACATCTATCCAAAGTTCTCTTTTTTCCACTTCATAAGCCCTGAAGTCAATTGGATAGATTCTTTCCATCACGAGCATTTCGGCCTGCAAGGTTTCATCGAAATCTAACCGTTTAAATTTTGCCACCAGCCCATTTATTGTATTTGCATATTTCATTTTTTCCGCTTCTGAACCAATTTCAGAGCGGGTATCAGCAATAAATAATTTGCCCACTTCAGTATCAGAAAGCGCGATTACTTTATTGTTGTTGCCATAAGATAAAAGCCGTGGATATTTCATATGCAATGTTGGTATGCGATTTTCTCAGTGCTAAGCCACAAGATACTTCTCAAATAGCTTGTAGTTAATATTGTTAATCTAAGTTTTGAATTAAAAATCATACTTATTATTGTAATAATAATTATGGTTAACATCAAATTTATCAAAGAAACTTAATAAAAATTGTCCCTCTCCTTTAGGGAGCTTGTCCCGGGGTTTATATCGGGAGGTTTTTGAGGTGAACTATATGGATCGTAAAATAATTTCAACCAAAGAACTCCGGCTTCATAACAAAGGCTATAATTTTTTATGGCTTATGCGCATGGCGTGGCGCGACAGCAGGAAAAGTCGTTCACGGCTGTTTCTTTTTATCTCATCAATTATTCTTGGCATCGCTGCACTCGTGGCAATTTATTCATTAGGGAATAACCTCAATGACGAAGTGGATACACAGGCTGCTTCTTTATTGGGCGCTGATCTTGAAATTTCGGGGGCTAAACCTACTACGCCTGCTATTCAAAAAATAGTTGATACACTTGGTGGCAACAGATCGGCTCAGCAAAGTTTTGCCTCGATGGTACTCTTTACAAAAAATGATGGAACCAGGCTCACAGAAGTTCGTGCATTACAAGGAAACTTTCCTTATTACGGTTCACTCGAAACTTCTCCCGTATCTGCAGCAAAAACTTTTCGCAACAACCAACAGGCACTTGTAGACGAAACACTAATGCTCCAATACAATGCCAAAGTGGGCGACTCTATAAAAGTAGGGGACGTGACTTTTGCGATTGCAGGTAAATTATTAAATGCACCGGGACAAACGGGTTTGTCGGCTTCTATTGCCCCCATCGTTTACATACCGCTTCAGTTTATGAAGCAAACAGAACTTGCAAAGAAGGGTAGCCGCATCAGCTATCGTTATTATTTTAAATTCAATAAGAATACTGATGTTGACAAACTGGTTCAAAATATAAATCCACTACTGGAAGCGAATGACCTGCGTTATGAAACGGTTGCAAGTCAGAAGGAAGATACAGGCAGGTCCTTTGACAATCTTACGCGGTTCCTTTCACTTGTAGGGTTTATTGCATTGTTGCTGGGTTGCACCGGCGTAGCAAGCGCTGTGCATGTCTATATAAAGGAAAAGGTAAATGCGATTGCGATACTTCGTTGTCTTGGTGTAAAAGCATCGCAGGCCTTTATCATCTATGTTATACAGATTGTTGGTATAGGTTTTATTGGTTCTTTAATCGGTACGGGGCTGGGTGTTTTTATCCAGCAGTTTTTGCCATACGTGATACAAGATTTATTGCCTGTAAAAGTGAGCACGCCAGTCTCGTGGACTGCTGTATTTCAAGGGCTGTTATTGGGGATTATTATTTCTGTTTTATTTGCCTTACTCCCTTTGCTTTCTATAAGAAAAATTTCACCGCTAAATGCATTGCGGGTTTCCTATGAGCCGCCGCTGCGGCAAAGAGATCCTACAAAGTGGCTGGTGTACGTATTGATTATTCTTTTCGTATATGGTTTCACGTTTGTGCAAATGAATGACGCTGTTAAGGCCTTGTATTTTACCGGGAGTATTGGAGCAGCTTTATTGGTGCTTACCGCCATTGCCCGTGGATTGATGTGGATGGTAAGGCATTTCTTTCCTTCTTCCTGGAATTATTTGTGGCGGCAGGGACTGGCCAACTTATACCGGCCCAACAACCAGACGACTGTTTTAATTATTTCCATAGGACTTGGCACAGCGCTTATCTGTACTTTATTATTTACGCAATCTGTTTTGATAAACCGAATTACATTATCTACCAGTGCCAATCAACCCAATATTGTTTTGTTTGACATTCAAAGCAAGCAGGAAGACAGTGTTGCAGCCCTGGCTACAAAGTTTGGATTACCGGTAAAAGAGAAAGTGCCGATTGTAAACATGCGGCTTGAGACTGTGAATGGTATTACCGCTGCACAGGCGAAAAAGGATTCCGCTTTAAATTTATCACGCTGGCTTTTCAGCAGGGAATACCGCGTCACTTACCGGGATTCATTGACGGAGTCCGAAAAAATTACCAATGGCACCTGGAAGGGAAAGGCTAACGGAAAAGGCCTGCCCGAAGTTTCCCTGGAAAAGAATTTTGCCAACAGGAGCGGGGTGAAGATGGGCGATACGCTCACCTTTAACGTACAGGGATCGTTAATGCAAACTATTGTTGGCAGCCTGCGTGAAGTAAACTGGGGCGGCATACAAACTAATTTCCTCGTGGTATTTCCAACAGGCCTCCTGGAAGATGCACCACAATTTCATGTATTGCTTACAAGAGTTCCATCGCAACAGATATCCGCCAATTTTCAACGGGCTATGGTGAAAGCATATCCCAATGTATCTATCATTGATCTTGGCCTTGTACTGCGTGTGCTGGATGATTTGCTGGGGAAGATCGGTTTTGTAATTCGCTTTATGGCTGGTTTCAGTATCGTCACGGGCATAGTGGTATTAATATCCTCTGTGCTTATAAGCAAGTACCAGCGCCTGCAGGAGAGTGTGTTGCTGCGTACATTAGGCGGCAGCCGCAGACAAATATTTGCTATAACCGCTTTAGAATATTTTTTTCTTGGAACACTGGCTGCGCTTACAGGCATCCTCTTAGCACTTGCGGCAAGTTGGGCGCTGGCGCATTATACTTTTGAAACACCCTTTCAGCCTGCGCTGTTGCCCGTGGTTATTTTGTTTGTGTTGGTTTGCTTGCTTACTGTTTTCATTGGTTTAGCAAACAGCAGGGGCATTTTGAACAGGTCGCCGCTGGAGGTTTTGAGGGCGCAGGGGTGAAGGGCAGCAAATTGTGTTAGCTTAACATTTGCCAAATATCAATATCAAATTCTTCTTTTATGGCTCTTAGGTAAAACACATTAGAGCTATCATCAATTATCAAATCAGAAAAATATGTTTTATAGCCCCGCCCATATATTTCAGTATCTTTTTTTATTCTTGCAATGTATTTTTTCCTTTTATCTGCAAGAGCAGGCTCATCTAATTGTAATAAATCAATAAGGTTTTGCGCTTCAATATCATCTTCATATTTGGTTAAATAATGTCCGTCAATATAAATTACCCGATCTTCAAAATTAACTGCGGAGGGATGAAGTATTGGCTGGTAATTCAACCATTTGTTACTTTTCTTTTTGTTCCATTTATGTTTTACCAAAAACCAATTATTGTAATTATCGCCATCCGTATTTTTAAGTGTTGGGTTAAAATGATCAACATCATCCGCATCTGTTACACTCATAAATTCTTCGGTATATGCGCAAAGATTTTTCTGTTCTTTACTTAATATAGCTGCAATCTTTCTATTGTTATGGTGACTGTTATGGATATATTTCAGGTCCTTTTGCAATATTTCCGAATCAGCAACTTTAATAACTCTTCTCATTCAAAAATTATATTTGTTCCCCAGCTTTGCCATTTCTACAACTAACTTTTTCTTTTCTTCCGGCTCTTTTTCCTGATTCGCTTTTCTTCGCAGGTTTAGATATTGTTTATATGCAGCCTTGCCGAATTCGTTATAATAACTTACATGAAAATCATTGGTGAGTATATCATTGGGATCATCACCTATTGGAGACTCGCCTCTGCGAACCGCCACCTGTCCTTCTTCATCAAAGTATAATATAAATCTTTCTTCCGGTTCAAAGGCTGCTGCAATAAAGGGCGAGTGCGTAGCAACTATAAATTGTGCATTTGGAGCATGATTTTGATAATGCGATATTAAATCAATTTGCATATCCGGGAATAATGACCTTTCAGGTTCGTCAATTAAAATGATTGAATCAGATGTATTTAACTCAAATAACGGAAACATAGAAAGCAATAATCCTTTTGTGCCTGTACTTAAGCCTGCGATTGGAATAACCTCATCTTTAATTTTTGATTTTACAGGAATTGGATATTCTGTATTAATTAAATCAATTTCTAAATTTAATTTTTCTAAAATCGGATTAAGAGAATCAGCAAATGTTATAAGCGGGTTTTTATTACTCTCGGCCCATTTTGCATATTGTTTAGCAAGCTTGTTTGGATCAGCAATAGCTCCCTTATTAATTATTTCAGAAGCCATTTGGGTAAATCTTTTTCTGTAATCTAATATTTTATATAATAATGAAAACCAGATTTCTGAATCTACATCTTGTACAAATTCATAAACATAATTAGAAGTACTGTACTTGTGTTGGAACCCCGCATATTTTTCAGTTGACAATTCATTTAAGATATTAAGCGGGTTTTGATTAAAAATGTTTATTGCATCTTTAGATATTATTTCTGAGCTTAATTCTTCCCGAACTACGGGGTGATGGAGTTTTTGATTAAGATTGTAAGCAGCACCCATAAAGAGAAATTAAAAAATACATTTACATTCGTTTTAGCAGAAAATAAAAATGGAAAAGTTTTTTCTTTAAATATCTTCCTGAAAGTATTCTTTCAAAAAAAATAAAAAGGGGGAGTTTTCCCTTCTCACAAAATCTATTTTGGGATACGCCTATTGAGAAAATAGATACTGAAAAGCATAAAAATTATATTATCGAAAGAGTATTAAGCCGCGGCCTGCTGTCCGATTTTTACTTTTTGTTACAACTATATACATCAGAAGAAATAACCGATGCCATAAAAAAAAGCAAAGTGCTTGATAAAAAAACGGTTAACTTTTGCAGCCACCATTTTAAGATACCCGTAAATGAATTGCATGCTTCATCTTTCTACAGTTGACCCTGCCATGTACGAGTTGCTGAAAACAATTTTTAAGACGGCAATCATAAAAGATAACTTTGCATTGGCCGGAGGCACTTCGTTGGCTTTGCAAATCGGGCATCGCAAATCTATTGACTTTGATATTTTGTCCGCATCAATTTGACGTTAAGGAATTGGAAATTTATTGGCGACAAGCAGCGATTACACTTTTAATTACGCCGGTAATAACACCGTATGCTGTTTGGAAATATAAATGGTATTAAATGCGATTTTGTGAACAAGCCTGCCCCATTACTTGAACCTTTTACTGTTACAGTCGGAGTAAATTTATTTTAGCACGCAGGACATAGCTACCATGAAATTGCACACTATTTGCGGCAGGGGCAAAAAGAAAGATTTTTTTGATGTATATGTTTTGCTGCAACTTTATAGCCGGGAAAAATTAATGAAATGGTTCATTAAAAAATATAGTGAAACCCAAATGATTTTTTATGGCGCAGTATTTTGTATTTGAAGATGCAGAGAATGATCCGGACATAGAAGGCTACCCGCCCTTTACCAAAAGTTGGGAAGAAATCAAAGAATTCACTACTGCGGCCTTTTCTTAGTAGCAGGGGCACTTTGAACAGGTCGCCGCTGGAGGTTTTGAGAGTGCAGGCGTAAGGAAGGGGTGCAATATTAACAGTGTAGGGTTGTGTTTATGATCAAAACATGATTAGCGAATTGCAGCGGTGTTTTTGATATGTCTCTACCGGGTGTTTTTCCGCGGACAAGCAACCGTCTGACTTTAACAATTGCCTGTATATTTATAAATAAATTCCATTCATGAAATACACTTTTCTGCTGATTGCTTTCCTCCCGCTATTTTCATTTTACCCAATCGCAAAAACGACGGATGACGGCGAGCACAAAAATCAACGATACGATCAACCATCTATGCCACGCATTGCCATTGCAGGCATTGCCATAGAGTCGAGTACCTTCTCGCCCGCACTTACTGATGAAGCCGCTTTTCATGCGCAGTATGGGAAAGATGTTCTTACGCGATATCATTTTTTTGCAAGCGATTTACCGCTTGTGAAGCGGGCTGTTTGGATACCAACACTTGCCGGCCATGCGTTACCAGGCGGCGCTGTTACACGCAAGGCTTATGAATCGTTGGTAAATAAAACCCTTGATTCTCTTAAAAAACATCTGCCATACGACGGGCTTTTTTTCGATATACATGGCGCTATGAGTGTTGTAGGTCTTGATGATCCTGAAGGTGATTTTATTATCCGCATCCGTAAAGTGATTGGGCCTAAGACAATTATTTCAACATCAATGGACCTGCATGGAAATGTCTCTTGGCGGCTTGCTGAAAACAGCGACCTCATCACCTGCTACCGCATGGCGCCGCATGAAGATGCTATTGAAAGTAAGAAACGTGCAGTAGAAAACCTGCTTGAGAGAATTGAAAGCGGCAAAGGAAAGCCCGCATATAAAGCGTACATATCAATACCCATTTTATTGCCGGGAGAAAAAACCAGCACACGTATAGAGCCGGGCAAAAGCTTATACGCAGCAGTAGCGCCGGCAGCCTCACAGGAAGGCATAGTGGATGCCGCAATATGGATAGGATATGCATGGGCAGATGAACCGCGTAACCACGCCGTGGTAATGGTGACGGGTGATGATAAGGATAAAGTAAAACAAACAGCAGAAATGCTGGCGAAAAAATTCTGGGCGGTAAGAAATGAATTTGAATTTGTGGCGCCAACCGGCACGCTTGAAGAAGCTCTGACGAAAGCGCTGGCAAGTAAAGTGCACCCGTTTTTTATAAGTGACTCCGGTGATAACCCTACAGCAGGTGGGGCTGGCGATGTTACGTGGACCTTAACTGAAATATTAAAACATCCTGAGTTTAAAAAGGAAGATGGCCCTTCATTGATCTATGCATCTATCCCCGGGCCGGAGCTTGTGAAGAAGGCGATAGCTGCAGGTATCGGTAACCCTGTAGATGGCTATGCAGGCGCCGCTGTTGATGCAAGATTTGCGCCGCCTGTACATCTTTCAGGCACGGTGGAGTCTGTCGTTTATGGCGATAAAGATGCTGAAGTGGAAGTAGTGGTGAAAGCAGGAAGTGTACACGTGATCGTTACACAAAAGCGCAAACCATATCACTACGAAAAAGATTTTACCAGGCTTGGCCTAAACCCACGTAAAACAGCTATTGTCGTTGTAAAAATTGGATACCTCGTACCTGAGCTGTACGACATGCGGGCAGATTGGATACTGGCGCTTACTCCCGGTGGGGTTGACCAGGATTTGGAAAGGCTGCCTTATAAAAGAATAGAGCGGCCGATGTTTCCTTTTGACAAGAATATGAAAGATCCGGATTTGAGTGTGAGGTGGGTGCCGGGAGTGAAATGATAAAATTATAAACCGATCGGTCGCTTTTCGTCGGCACAAGAAGCTAAGCTAAAGCCGCGCCTCATTCTTGCCCTGCTTGCGCTACTTGGGGGCAATTCTATTCCCGGTAATTAAAAATATTCGCTCAACAATCCCGGGAAAATTTCGTTATTTTAAGTGGCAGAGTATTTATTCACCTTTTATATTAAAACCCCATAAATGAAACAACTTTTACCTTTTCTTTTTCCCCTCTCCCTTTTTATTATAAATGTAAACACATTAAAGGCGCAAAAACTTGCGGCCAATCCATATGTTTCAGGCCTTACTTTACCCATTGACCTTAAGACCTGTGGAGATGACAGACTGTTTGTAGCCGAACGTGCCGGAAAAATAAGGATAATAAATGCTGATGGCACTTTGCGCAGCACTCCTTTCCTTGATATAACTGCTAAAGTCTCATCTTATACAAATGGTGAAGAGGGTTTCCTTGGTTTTACATTCAGTCCTAATTATCAAACTGATGGTAAATTTTTTGTTAACTATACTGCTAACGTCGTGGGACAGCTTACGACTGTGGTAGAGCAATACAAGGTGGATCCCGTTGATCCCAATGTGGCATTAACCACCGCCGTAAGAATACTTTCCCAGGCCCAGCCTTATTCAAACCACAATGGTGGTAACCTTATGTTTGGTAATGATGGTTATCTATATATCAATTTAGGCGATGGCGGAGGCACCGGAGATCCGCAGGGAAATGGCCAGAATAAAAATACTTTTCTTGCAAAAATATTAAGGATAGATGTAAGTAATTCATCAGTCAGGCAACCTTATAAAACTCCGGTAACAAATCCTTTTTATGGCGTGAGTGGTGTAAAGCAGGAAGTATGGGCCTACGGCGTACGTAACCCATGGCGCAGCAGCTTTGACAGGATAACAGGGGATCTTTGGATTGGAGACGTTGGCCAGGGTGCTGTAGAAGAAATAGATTTTCAACCCGCCAGCGCTACTGGCGGAAACAATTATGGATGGAACATTATGGAAGGCACAGCCTGCTATAATCCGTCTTCCGGTTGCAACCAGTCAGGTATTACCTTACCCATTTATGATTACACACATGCAGTAGGGCAGGCGATTACCGGTGGCTATGTGTATCGCAGTGCACAATCAAAATCACTATTTGGTGTTTATTTATTTGCAGATTATGTTGCGAAGTGGATAGACGGTATAAAAGAATCTAATGGGGCGCTTTCCGGTACCGTTACGCATTATATTACGGCTGCACAAGCAAGCGGCAATCCCGTTTCTTTCGGGCAGGATAATTATGGAGACCTTTACATACTATTTAATAATGACGGAACTGTTTACAAGCTCGAAGATACAAGCTACCTGAGGCGCCCAAAGGCTTATTTCACTCCAATTGACCAGGGCGTTGGTTCACTCTTATTCCAGGGTTTACAAGGGCGGAATCTTACTTATCAATGGTTAATGAATAATACAGTTATTCCAGGCGCAACATCTCCTGATTATACCACTTCTGCTGCGGGAATTTATACGCTGGTGGTAACCAATTCTCTTGGCTTCAGCGATACTTCTGACATTTATACATTGGGTGCTTTGCCGCTTAATTTAACTTCATTTACGGCTCAAAAATTAGCCGGCAACAAAATAAAGCTTAACTGGAATACAGCGTCTGAACAGAACATAAGGGGATATAGTATTTTAAGAAAAGGAAATAACCAGGCAGATTTTTACAAAATAGGTTTTGTTGGAAGTCAGACTTTAAATGGTACCTCCGTTAGTGCACTTGCCTATACATTTGTAGATTCATCAGCGCTTATAAATTCAAAAATATTTTACAGGCTGCAAATCTTTAATACGGATGGCTCCTACACTTATTCAGATATCCGGAGCATTACCTCAGGCGTGTTAAAGAATAATTTTATTTTTTCTCCTAATCCCGCGAAAGGACAGGTACACGTTTTAATAGAGAATTTTACGACTCCTGTATTGATGACGCTATATGATAATTCGGGCAGAAAAATAAAGCAACAAACTCTCATTCAGCAAAATAATACCATTGATCTTACAGGGTTAAAAGGCATTTATATAGTTCAATTAGCTGATAATGATGGAATGAATATTACCCGGGAAAAACTGGTGGTAGAATAGAATCAGAAGAATTTAATACGAAAATTATTCTAGTTTAAAATTCTGTAGAGACCGGGTTATCAAAAAGCTGAATGCCATTCATGTAATTTAAACAGACGTTTTTTTTACAGTAATTATCTTTGGCACATGTTTACATTTATTGCCTGGATCCTCCTGTTTGTTCTTTGCTGGCCGCTGGCTATTCTGGCTTTGGTGCTGTATCCTGTTGTTTGGATACTCACGCTGCCGTTCAGGTTACTTGGTATAGCTGTGGATGGAGTTTTTGATTTACTAAAAAGCATTCTCATGCTGCCCGGCAGATTGCTCCGGCGGTAGTACATTGCGTATTATTGAAAAATCATTCCAATTCAAAAGACGGGCTTTATTAGGTTTTGGAGAATTATTCTTTGCTTTGTTATAAAAATTAAAATTTCACCCGGCGTTGACCATCAACATCCATCCTGGATTTTATTCTGTCAGTTGCCTTTCTTTCAATGCTTCTCCATGAGGAAACAAAGCCCATGGATTTTCTCATTTCGTATAAGGTTTTTTGCACTTCCTTTTTTACTTTGTTTGTGCCCTCATAAATAAGTTCATCTATGTAGCCCTTTTGATTTTCAAAAGTGTTTCGACGTTCACGCATCGGATTTAGAAAATCGTTAAGTGCTTCTGACAATTTTTGTTTTACTTCTACATCGCCAACCTTTCCAGCTTTATAGCGGCTTTTCAAATCTTCAATCTCAATTTTATTCGGGTTAAAAATATCATGATAAATAACACGGGGTTTCCTTTAACTTTCCCCGGCACGTCAGCACTGATCCGGTTTAGGGTCGGTGAACATGCTCATCACTTTTTTGTCAACTGTTTTTTCATCATCAGAAAGGAAGATTGCATTATTAAGGCTCTTGCTCATTTTTGCCTGTCCGTCTGTTCCTGCCAACGAGGGAACATCACCGAGTAACACGCCAGGTATTGGAAACACCTCGCCATATAAGTGATTAAATCGCTTTGCGATTTCGCGGCTCACTTCCACATGAGCCGCATTATCCTTCCCCAATAGGAACTAATTCTCCCTTCACACAAAGTATGTCGGCTGCCTGCAAGACCGGGTAACCTAAAAGCCCATAAGGCATTTCGGATTTACCGGCAGCTCTTGCCATGTCCTTTAAACTTGGTATTCTTTCCAGCCGTGGAACAGTAACCAGGTTTTGAAACAACGTATTCATTTCATAAAATCAGGTATTGCCGACTGGAGGTAAAAAGTTGCGAAGGCAGGGTCAAGGCTTAGGACAAATTGTCTAAAACCAAACATCTTGCGTTCTCCGCTGTCTTTTGAATATCTTCTTTCGAGCTTTTTGTAGTGAGCATGTGCAGGTCTGCTATTATGAAAAAGCATTCATAATCCCTGTGAAGTTTTACCCTGTTTTGAATAGTGCCTACATAATGTCCTAGGTGTAATTTCCTGTCGGTCGCTCGCCGGTCAGCAATCTTTTTTTTGACGGTTCCATTCTGCAAATATCATAAGCGAATTGTTGAGTTATAAAGTCATTCAGTTATTAAGTTGCACTGCCGCCGCGGCATTGCCTTGGCTGCATACATTATTATACAAGCCCCGAAAAGCAATTACTGTACGCCAGGGCTGTTGCCAAATATAGAAACTTATTTATGGATACAAACGTGCAAAGACTACGCTTATAGGAAAGGGGAGAAGTATGCATCACAAAACATTTTGCATTTTAGGGCAAAAAAATAAAACTGTTAGTTGGGCTAAGCAGACATGAAGCAGAGCAGTCAACTGCTAATCTGCTATAGCCGGTATCGGTCAATAAACAATAAACCGAAAGCCCATTACAACTTTATTATGGGTTTGCCTCAAGAACCGCCTTGCCGGTCGCCAAATCAACAGGCACCGAGATGTGTTCAAGTGCAATCAGCCATCTGCCCCTGATCTTACGGAATCCGTCGGTAACACGTACTGTATAGTCAACCGAATGACCTTGCTTATTTGTGCCCGTGACGTGCATAAAGCAGACCGAATCCGACGTCTCCGTCGGCAGTGATGCCGAGGTCAGTCATTGTGATTTTCGGCGTGTCTTTGAATTGCGAGAACATGTCTTCCCAATCTTTACGATACGCCTCGGCGCCGAGATATTCCTTTCGCGGCACAACGTCAAAACGACGAGGCTTTTGTCGGATATATAATTCTTCATGGTTACGTCAATATTACCAGCATTGAAGGCTTCCGGAAAATTGTTCATAAGCGCCCGGATCGCTGCTTCATCGCTTCGTACCTTTACAGTTGTCATACCTTGCTCGTTTTTAGTTTGTGCGCTACCAAAGAATTTGAATTCCTATAAATAACAATAATAGTAATGTAAATGAGCCCCGGTTTACATTCTCCGCCGGCATTTTTGAAACTGGCTGCGACCTCGTTCAACCTGTTTCATAGCGTAAATTTTTAAATTAAATGCCGATACAGGTACGGAAACTATTAGAACATTTTAATAAAAGAACTGTTCTAAAATAATCTGGCCGTCTTTCACTTCATACAGCATTACTTGTTTTATCTGTATCCTGCCATGTCCTTCTGCAGTAACATCCAGTTCGCGGCCTACAGCAAAATGATTGCCCCCCACAACAGGCTCTGTGGTAGAAGCACCATGAAAATCAGTTACGAGTTTTACAAAATCCTCACCTTTTTTACGAACCATCCTTTTACCTTCTGCATAGCCAAAATAAGGAGATTCCGGCGGGTCAATACTTTTTACATTTTCAGAAAAAAATTCATCCTGGATTTCAAACCATTTTTCCTGCTGTGCAAGCTCATTAAAACGAGCGGCAATTTCCTGGGTTGTCATTGCTTTGTTTTTTGTTGTCGTCATTGTTAAGTTGGGTTTTTATTAAATAATGGGCTTAAGAAGGTGTTCCGGTACCGGTTTCACAAAGAGATTTCAAACTGGTCATGAATCGTCCCCAATCATAGTTACAAGAGGCAAACATATCTGTAACAGCTACCCAGCCGGAGTGGCTAAATCGCAGGATAGTTTTTCCATCTTTTTCTTCAAGCTCAAACGATATTGTTGTGCCAATCCATTCATCAATTGACTTGATACACTGCCATTCAACCTTTTTGCCAGGGATTAGCTGAGTTACTTTCATTTCATTTCGGAATGTTCCGAAAGTAAATGTGTTTACAAATCCTACTTCGGGTTTAGCTGTGGTTTGCTTAGCCCACCAGTTCGCCAGGCCTCCCTCCGTGGTAATAGCTTCGTAAATTTTTTCGGGTGTAGCTTTAATAACTACGTTGTGCCTTATTTCCATACTATATAGTTTTTTTTATGAATACAAAATTTGAAGTCTTTTTTAAGAAAAAAGTTGCCCTATGGCAATTAATAATCTTTGATGATTTTTTTCCTGATCCTGCTCAGTGAGGTTGGTGTAATGCCAAGAAAAGAAGCAAGATATTTTTGAGGTATTGTACCGAGATAATCGGGTTTATTTAGCAGATCAAGATATCGCTTCACAGCGGAATCTTTCTGAAGTGCCGTAAACCTGATTATCAGGTCGAGGAGTACGGCCTCCCAAAAATTTCTCATCATCTCCTGCATTTTTGGCTGAAGTTGATAAAGCTTTTGTAGTTCTGTTTTTGGAAGGTAAAGAACCTCGCTGTCTTCTATTGCCTGTAGAAAGTAGTCAGTAGGTATTTCGCTGATAAAACTATAAATTTCAATGGCGGATGAAGGCTGAAAGGCAAACCAAACGGACACTTCAACACCAGCATCTTCCAGGTAATATAAACGCAAACACCCTTTTTGAACAAATACAAAGTCTTTACAGGTGTCTCCCTGCCTAAGTAAATAATTATTCTTCTTAACCTCTTTACTCTTAAACTTATCCGTGATCTCTTCCAGTTCGCCATCTGAAAGGTTAACAAATTTGCTTATAAATTTTTTTAACTCAGCACTCATAACAAACATTTCAATTTATAGGATTTCTACATATCCGTCCGTTCCATTCACGCGAATTAGTTGACCGTCTTTAATCAGCTGGGTAGCATTTTCTACTCCCACAACTGCCGGTAATCCATATTCACGTGCGATGACTGCTCCATGGGTCATTAGTCCACCAACTTCGGTTACGAGCCCCTTTATGGAAAGAAACAATGGTGTCCAGCTAGGGTCGGTAAAAGTGGTGACTAATATGTCTCCATCTTCGAGATCAGCATCTTCCATATTTAAAATAACTCTTGCTCTTCCCTCTGTAACTCCGGTAGAAACAGCCATAGCTGCGATTGCTCCGGCAGGAATATTTTCCTGGTTATACCTACCTTGAATAATTTCACCATCAGAAGTGATAACACGTGGTGGAGTTAGTTTTTCATAGAATTTATACTCGTCTTTTCGGTTACTGATAACCTGGTAATCCAGTTTATTTGCGCTCACAACTTCACGAAACTCTTCAAAACTGAGATAGTATACGTCTTCTTTTTCATGAATAATGCTGGCTTGCACAAGTCGTTCAGCTTCTTTCATTAAAGCCTGCTTATAAGCGAAGTAACGACTAACGATGCTGTATTTTGGATATTCACGATAACCGGCAAAATTCCGCACCAGGTCAATCATTCGTTTTGTTTCTCTGGCTTTTTGTTCACCATCCGGTAATAGCACCAACCGATCCAGCAACTCCTGTTCTTTTTTTAGCGCTTCCTGTCGCCCCTGCTCAAATTTCCTTTTACCCTCACCAGGCTCAAAGTTTTTGATATTATTAAGGATCATAGCTACGAGGATAACCGGCTTTTCAGCCCAACGGGTTTTCGTGATATCGATTTCACCGGCACATCGCATTCCATATTTGCTGAGAAATGCATAAATAGCGTCCCGGGTTTCCCGTCCACCATCCCGATAGCTATCGGGATTAACCAGTTCATCTAAAAAGTCATCAACTTTTACCTGTTGTATATATTCTATTACGTCCGGGTAAGGACGAATCACATCTGCAACATCCAATAGCTCCAGCCCCATTTCCGAAGTAATATTGTTTGGAACAGATTGAGCAAGTATGTCTGCTGCATTCTTCTCACCTAACCATTCGTTCATTTTTTCATTGATCCATGATGAAGCATTCATACCAGTCATAATCACACCAAAACTCTTCCGGTCAGCGTTGGTCTTCTTTAATTGTTCGATATCTTCCAGGATAAAATCAAACAACTCCGATCCTGATTTCGTTTGGATGCTTTGTTTTAATTTTTCTATTGCTGTTTGACTGCTCCTGATCAATTCAGAAACGATTGCCGGATCGTATTCGTTTAGCGTTTGATAATTGTCAGGCGGCACATCTTTATTGCTTTTGCCGGTAACTGGTTCTTGCTTATCATCCGGTAAGAATTTTATAAAATCTTCCCGATGTACGATGGTTGTAAGTGCGTCTTTTGTGAGCGGATCGGATTTTCCGAGGGTGACATTTATTACGGTTTCCCTGCCGGCAGGTGAAGCCAGCAAAGATGTAATGTCAACAAATAATCTTCCACCAGCAGTACGCATAAGTGCACGGGTCGTTAACAGAAAAAAAGACAATCCTAATGGTTTCATGGCATCGGTCATCATTTGGTTATGACCGACAGAAACGTAAACATGATTTTCTTCATCATTAGCTTCCGGGATCGGGAAAAGGGTAGTGATCGGACGACTCTGCACAATGTAAAATGTACTATCAGCCAAACACCATTCAATGTCTTGCGGAGAGCCAAAATGCTTTTCAATCTTTCTGCCTGTTTGCTCAAGCCGCAAAATCTCTTCATCAGTAAGAGCCTGTTCGTTTTGTAGCCGGGCTTCCACTTCTTGTTTGACGGTGCCGCCATCTGCAGCGGCATAAATAGCAAGCATCTTAGTTGATATTTTCTTGTCAACAATATTGCCGTTGTTCACTTTATAATTATCTGAATTCACCAGGCCGGAAACCAAAGCTTCACCAAGGCCGAAACTGGCATCAATGGACAATACCTTTCTATTCGAAGTAACAGGATCGGCTGTAAACATAATTCCCGCTACCTCAGGGAAAATCATCTTTTGAACAATCACAGACAAGTAAACTTTACGATGATCGAAGCCATTTTGAATACGGTAAATTATTGCTCTCTCTGTAAACAGTGATGCCCAGCAATTACTGATACACTTTAGAATTGCTTCCTTTCCGGTAATGTTCAAATAGCTGTCCTGCTGACCTGCAAAGGAAGCGGTGGGTAAATCTTCCGCAGTTGCGCTGGAACGTACAGCATAAGCGTTACTTTCACCAAGTTGTTCAAGATGCAGGTAAATCCCTTTACTGATCTCTTCTGGAATTGCAATTGCTTCGATCAGCTTTCGAGTTTTTGCGCTGATTTCATTAATAACTTTTCTATTGTCTGCATTCAGTAGCGACAATTTATCCAGCAATGCGATAAACTCATCGTTCTTTCCAATAACTAATTTGAAAGCTTCTGTAGAAATACAAAAGCCCTCAGGCACTTCTATCCCACCGATTGTGGAAAGTTCTCCCAGGTTGGCGCCTTTGCCTCCTGCAAGCATTATAGCTGATCTGTCGATTTCCCGAAAGGGAAGTATGTACGAATCCATATTTTTTTAATTTATAGTAAAAGATTTGCAAACAGTAATTGCAATCAGCAACCCTTACCCACATATCCATTTGTAAATGTTCTATTATGTTGCAGTTGTCCTTCTATTTTTTAGCCTAATCAGTATAAAAGAAATGGCAAAAAACAGGTGAATAATTACAAAAATCTTAGTTGCAGGTCTGCTTTCATGAAAAAGTCCCCAAACATCCAGTGCGGCTATAATAGTAAACCCCACCACATTACCCATAACAATGGCATTCCTGGCTCTCGAAGGCTGTTCGTTTCGGGCCATCCAGTCGAGAACAGCAATTCCCAGCAACGGGCTGCCAAAAACCCGCAGGTAGGTAATCAGGGCCGGAGAAGCATCCTTAGGAACCGCTCCGATACCGAAGGACTCTGGTAGCAGAATAAAACCGAGACCCGCTATCGCCAGGTAGGCAGAGGCCATTATAAACAAAGTTTTAAGTTTCATAAAAAACTACTTTATGTTGTGATCAATGAATTTATTTTTAGCAACCCGTTTTCTAAGCTGCATTACCAACCATTGTTGAACTACTTTTTTAATTGCCCGCCGGGCCTGATAACTATGAAACTGAACAATGAAAAGAGGCTATTGATGTAATAGTCCGAAGCCCATAATACCATGTTCATTTGTCCCGTAAATTTTCCCAATCGTTGGGCAGGGTTGCTGCTGTCCAATCTCATTGCTGATTAGAGCCGTAAAAAAAGAAATCAGAAAGATTATCTGCACCGGAATCCAAAACCTGGCTGATCCTTTTGCCTGTTGTCTTATCACTTCAAATGATGCGGGTGGATTCGCAAACCACTTCGGCATATTAATAAAATATTCACAGCACCCCCTGGCTACTATTACCAGCAGTATAATCGATAAGACAATTAGGGAAATAGTCGTTTCCATTTTCGTAATTTTTAAATTAATTTTTATTACCAGTGGATATTTTTGTAAGAGGCGACCGTTTTCCCCATTCGGTACTGCTCATATCTCTGCAGGTTTGAGCAAATGAGCAACATCATTTCCGATGATGGTTTTGAATGGACGGTGTCGTGCTTCGATGTTTTCGATAACCTGTATTGCAACGTTCTTTGAAGATAGCCTGTCCCCTCTTTTTTTATGGTTTTCGAAACCCTCCTTCGTCTGCTTATCCAATCCTGCATATTCTTCACTTACGTGCATCTGGCCGGGCATGGATATTTTATTGCCAACAGTGCCGCATTGCATCACCCGCACCTCGATTCCAAATGGCAGGAGCTCAAATCGAAATTTCTCGCTTACCAATTCCAGAGCAGCTTTTGATGCCACACAGACTCCGCCATATCCCGGAGAGAATTTCGATGCAGATGAAATAATATTCACAATCGTACCTTTTCCCTGATCCCGCATCGTGGGTATGACGGATTCCATCATTCTTACCGGGCTGAAAAAATTGATCTCGAATACACCTTTGGCATCCAGTATGGGATTTGTTTCCTCAGGGCCTGATGCAGATATTACGGCGTTATTGATTAAAATGTCTACATTGCCAATATCGCATACAAGCTCCTCTATCATTTGGGGTTTTGTGATATCAAGAGCGGGTTTTTTGTATATTCCATCAATTTGTATATCCATGGGCTGTCTTGCGGTCTCTATTACTTCATAATTCCTTGTTGAAAACTCCTCTGCAAGCGCTTTCCCAAGCCCCTGAGAGATTCCCGTAATCAATACTCTTTTCAACTTTTTCATACTTATATTTTAATCGTTAGTCGAATACCGAATAAAAATCTGCGCAATTTTCGATTAAATTCCTATTTGATCGTCAGCTGTTTTTTTTCGTTTCAATCAAAAATTTATAAGAGTGGCAGTATTTACACACTCGTCCATCAGGGTTTTCATTCGCAATTGTGATGACATTCATTCCATTTTAATAGAGATCATTCATTTTTATTTAGAATTATGTGACTTGCATTCTCTCCGTATACTTTTTGCGTTTCAGTAAACCCTAGCTTGAGTAAATCAATTTCCGCGAATAAATGTTCTCCTGATCCAAGAAAAATAGGGGAGAAGGCAAGATGCATTTCATCTAAATAACCTGCTTGTAAGCATTGACGAATAGTTGATACTCCTCCGCCAATACGTATGTCTTTCCCATTGGCAACTTTCTTAGCTTTATCCAGAGCAGGTTCAATACCGTCTGTAACAAAATGAAATGTTGTTCCTCCTTTCATTATGACAGGTTCCCTTTCATGGTGTGTCAAAACATAAACCGGAACATGGTATGGCGGTTTCTCGCCCCACCAGCCTTTCCATTCCTCATTTGGCCAGGGTCCGCGAATGGGACCAAACATATTGCGTCCCATAATCCAGGCGCCAATGTTTTCAAAAGACTTTTCAGCAAAGTCATTATCTGTTCCTTCTGTTCCGCCCTCTCTCCCCATCATTTGCTGAAACATTTTTGTCGGGAAAATCCATTCGTGAAGTTCCTCGCCTCTCTTACCCAGCGGGTTCTCTCTACTTTGATTAAGTCCAGCTCCAAAACCATCTAATGAAACTGAAAATGCTGCTACTTTAACTTTACTCATAGGTGACATCTTATTTTAAGTGTTGAATTATTCATTTTCCTTTGAAATATTGTTTCAAACTTTATAAGTGATTCGTTAATCGAAGACGTTTCCGCGATGACTGTTTTAAAGAGCTTCAGTAGAAATACAAAAGCCATCCGGGACTCTTATTCTACTCTCTATTTTTCCGTTAGTATTCCCTATAAACCTAACGATACAGCTATCTTACATAACACAACAAAACTACTCCACAAGCAAAAGGCTCACATTTCGAAAGTGTCAGCTGTAAATCATTTTTCAATGGGTTGAATGTTTGTAGCCCATTTCCAATTGCAACAGGATTGGCAAATAAATACAACTCGTCAATTAAATCATGTTGTATTAATGATGACACAAATGACTCGCCGCCATACACAATGATATCTTTTCCGTTGTTGCTTTTCAATGCATCGATCTCTTCTTTTATCCCGCCTTTTATAATAGTTGTATTGTTCCACTTGCTGACCTGGAGTGTATTTGAAAAAACAACATTTGGAATATCCGTAAATAGTTTCCCAAGTTTATTCTCGCTGTCACCGGGATTGCTTGCTACTTCAGCCCAATATGGAATAAAGCCTTCTGCTGTCTTTCGCCCATGTAAAATACAGTCCACATTTTTAAGGTTGTCAATACTGAAATTTGACATCCCGCTATCCCATTTATTGTCAAGCGCCAGATTCATTTGTAATTTTAATTTTCGCATTTTGATTTTCTTGTTTGTAAAATCTTTCTGTTAAATCTCTGGTACAAAGTTGCCGCCCCGAAGCGAATGGGATGCTGTGCAGTAACGACATAAAAAGGGTGTTTTTGCGACAACTAATCGAAATCCCTTTAGAAGCGTACTTGCTTTGTCCAGTTTTAATTATTTGTACCTAATTCAATTCCTCACAAATAAAGCCGTGCTCCATCAATAGTTCAATTACTTCTGCCGTAATGTTTTCTGCACTTTCTATTCTTAAAATATTGTCACAATCAGTGAGATCAAAATTCCATTTCTTTATTCCATTCATTTTATTAAAATAAAATTCCATTTTTTTAATGTTTTTTTTAAATCTCACCGATGTTTTAAAAACATGAATGTTGCTAATAGCCGGTTTTTCAATTTTGTCCATTTCCAGAGTTCTCATAAATACCTGTTTTTTTTGAAACAGCATGGCTAATAATCTTATATAACTTTTTGTTCTTTGGTATGGCTGTCAAACCACCTCTCTGCCACATTTTCCTTCCGCATCCAAACCCCGGAAACACGTCGATCAGAAAATTAACCATTGCACTCTTAGCGATTATTTCCCGTTGAGTTTATTTGTTGTTTCATTCATTATCTCAATTGCTTTTGAAAAGTAGGTTTCAATGACTTTGATTTCTTTGACGGAAAATGATGCGGTAAGTTTTTCGGAACTACTTCGGAATTCTTTATAAAGCGGTACCATAAGCGCCATTATTTTATCAATGTTTGGAACAACCGTTACCTTCCGCCGGTCATCATCAGCGAATTGTCTTTTCACCAGTTTTTTCTTTTCAAACCTGTCTATTAAACCCGTAACAGCACCTGTAGTCAGGCCTGTTAAATTTGAAAGTTCGCCGGCTGTCATTTGCCCTTTTTCTATTAAAAATCCTAAGTACTTATGATCAGTTCCTGAAAGGCCTGCCTTACGGCCAATGGTCTCGTGCATCTGGATAGAAGTGTATGCATATTGCTGGCTTAGTTTTCTTATTTTTTTAATTACTTCATTGTCCATAATATATCTTATTTAATAAATATCTTAGCTGCAAAGATAATATTGTTTTTAAAATATATCCAAATAAATTTTGGCGGGCTCAATATGGAGAATAGTAAAATTTATAGATTACAGGATGATTTTTAAAAAAATAGCCACACATAGAATCTTTAAATACGGCCTGGGAATTGATATGCTATGGAAAAATTTTGTGCATGCTATCATCAGGGCAGAATGCGGTTTCACTAATAACAAAAAACGTTTTGATACTTTCAGTTTATGAATATCTAAAAAAATACAAAATCTCAACCTGCCTGTTTATTTAAAAAACCGCCCCTTCATGCTTCAACTCCTAACTGTTATGAACCGGCTTTCATTTTTCCTTAACCTTCATACTTGTGAAATTCTGTTATTGTTAAATAGTATCCGTCCGGATCTCTAAGTGAAAATTCCATTTTCGCTGAGTTTGTATTTAAGTGAATTTCTTCTTCAATGGAGGCGCCTATTTTTTCAACGTTTTGTCGTATCGCATTCATGTTTTCGGTTCTGAAATAGAGGATTAGTCCATTTCCATGAGCAATATTTGGATTGGTCATTGTGGGGTGCCCGTGTTCTCCCCATTTATGAAGGCAGATTAAAACTTCATCATTTTCAGATACTAATATATCAAAGTCCTTTCCGCCATGCATACTTCTACATCCAAATACTGATTGATACCATTTGGAACTGGCTTCAATATCTTTTACAGCTATTATCGGGTCAATTGTTGTCATCGTATGATTTTTGTGTTTTTGCCAGCTACACTCCATCTGGTTTTATTATTCGTTGCGGAAGACTCAGCTGGCATCGCGTTTTTTATTTAAATATTTTTATTGTGTAATCAAATAATTCGATCCCGCCTGGTTTTCCATGCCCGGGAATTACAATTTCAGCCTGCGGATATTTTTCTTTAAGCCTGGTAACTGTTTCAGGCCAGGCTATTACATTCGCATCCTCCAAATTACCTTTTCCCGCATTTACTTCTTTGATCAGACAGCCGCCAAAAACCGCCCTATCTTCGGGGAAATAGCCAATGATGTTGTCTTTCGTATGTCCTTCACCGAAATATTCTACATAAACCTTTTTATCTCCGATATCCAAAGCCAGGCGGTCGTCAAAGCCTTTTATGGGTTTGGAAAATTTCCTTCCTTTATCTTTCAGCAGCTCTATCGTTTTTGCGAATGCGTAAGATGGAATATTGTACTCATTAAATTTATTTAAACCACCAACGCAATCTTCGTGAAAATGAGTAGGAATTACCGCTTTTATTTTGCATTCAAGTGTGTTAGTCACATAGTTTATCAATTCTTCTGAACTTTCATCGTCTGCCGGCGAATCGAAAACAATAGCTTCATGTTCATTTACCACTACCATCCCATTAGAAGGAACCCTGCCAAAATCATTTGTATTTAAAAATGACGTGTGTTCGTAAACGTGATTTGAAAGCCTGTGAATAATTAAATTTTTCGTTTCATATGTTATTGAATCTTTAGTTGGTAGTGAACCTGTTTTAGAAGTTGTTTTTGAGTCCGCGGATGTTTGTTTAGTTGAAAATTCTTTGCAGGAAATTGAGATCAGCCCTGCGGCTATAATTATGTTTAATATTTGTTTTAGCATATTTGTTGTTTTAGCATATTCTTTAATTGATTTTATTTTGGGATAAAAGGAGGTATGCAATTCGCCTGTGTTATCACTGCGGGAACCCGATTGCTACACATATATAACTCCTTCCATCACAATAATGGCGTGGCCACTGATCCAGGTACCTTCGCCGGTCACCTTAAATTTTATAGCAGACGGATGATTTATTTTTTGGCCCTGCAAAAGTTGATAATCCACATTCTGCTGAATGTATCCATTTTGGAAAAGGTAGCCCGCCAGTGGCCCCGCTGCACTTCCGGTTGCGGGGTCTTCATCAATGCCCATGCCCGGGTTAAAGAACCTGGCCTGTGCAAAATATTCCTTATCGTCGTTTAAAACAGCAAAACAATAGACTCCTTCGAAATCATATTCTTCAGCAATTTTAATTAACAGCGATTTATGCGGCACGGCTTTATTAAGCGCCTCAGTGCTTTTTAAAGGCACCATCAAATGAGCAACTTCTGTCCTGGCAACTGCGGGCATCAAATGAGCAGCAGAAATTTCAATGGGGTGTAGTGAAAGTGCTTCTGCAATTATTTTCGGATCAACTTCTCTTTCAATAATTGCGGGTCTTTGCAACATACCGATCAATAATAAATCACTGCCGGGATGATCAACAGACAAGCGAATTCTTTCATCTTTCATAATTACAAAGGGATCGCCATCCTGCTCATGAAAAATTTCCATACCTTTTAACAGGGCCGCGTAGACGGCACCCAGGAGGTTGTGCCCTGCGCCATTTACTTCAAACCCCTCCGGTGTAAACGAGCGAACCTTCAGGGCTTTATCAGCCTTTGAATAATAAATAAAGGAGGTTTCCGAATAGCCAAACTCCCTGGAAATTTTTTCACAAGCGGAGAGCTGCAGGTCCGAATCAGTAAAAACTATACTCAATGGATTTCCCTTGAATCTTTCGCTGGTGAAAACGTCTGTTACATAATAGTCGTATGTTTTCATTTCTTTGCTGATTAAGTTGTAATTGTTGTGTTTGCCGGGCATACTGCCGCATCAAATTGCGTTGTTTTGCTTACCGAACTAAAATATATCCATGCAATGAATATAGCCTGCAATGGAATTCTATACCATAATGATCCGGGCCCGCTTCCGTCTAATGTTCCGGTCTGTTCGTTTAGATGTATAGACGCTGCATAAATATTAGCAGGAAGGATCAGGATAAAGTACACAATCAATAACCATGCAGTAGTTTTCCTGAAACGGGGCAGGTGCAGGCCGGCTGCTGCAGCAAACTCAATAACGCCGGTAAGATAGATGAGTGGCACTTTAAAAGGTACAAACTCCGGCAGCATCATTGCTACCCCCCTGGTAAAAATGAAATGTCCCGTACCGATTATTAACAGCATTACGGATATCGCAATCCTGCCGGATAAAGCCAGTTTAAATTGCCCTGTCTTAATTAAAAAAAAGCCGGTGGCAATTACAAATACGGCGAACAATGATACTTCTGGTCCCATGATAAAATTTGTTTAAAGTTTTCAATTAGTATTATTAATTGCAAAGCTCGATGATGACGGGGAAATAAAAAATGAACCCGGGTTACTTAATTCGCCTGCGTATCCTGCTTAAGGCTTGCGGAGTGATGCCTATATATGAGGCGATATATTTAAGCGGAATATTTTTAATCAGGTGCGGCTGTTCTGAGAAAAGCCGCAGGTAACGTTGTTCTGCCGTATCATTTAATAAAGAAAGTTCCCGTTGTGATGTTTCCAGGTAGATCCTTTCCGCAGTCAATCTCCCAATCCTTTCACCGATCATTGTTTCTCTGTAAATGTGCTGCAAGTCTTCGTGGGTTAATCTCCAAAGCTCCACTTTTGTGAGCGTTTCCACCTGGTAAACGGATGGTGTTCTTGTAATAAAAGATTGATAGGCGCTTGTAAAACTGTTTCCAAAACCGAATGCAAGAGTAAGATCATTTTTTTCTTCTCTTGGGATACAATAACGAACAATCCCGGTTTCAAGAAAAGAAAGATGGTTTTCTACCTCGCCCCTTGTCAGCAACAATTTTTTCCTGGCAACTGTTTCATGGCTGAGCCGGGATGAAAATATCGCCCAGTCTTTGTCTGAAAGTTTCGCTATTGATTCAAGATTTTTCCTGATAAATTCCATAGGCTGCTAATTCACAATTTTCATTCCGGGCAATACAGTCTCTACCGGAGCCTGGTCTTGTCAGTCAAACATTGAACCAAAATAGTGCCTTGATTTGGAACCGGTGTTGTATCGCTTTTTTTGGGGTCATAAAAGACAGCTTTATCTTTTAAGATTTGCTTTTTTAAACCAGAGAACGTCTCCTAACCTTGGCTGAAAGAAGGTTAATTTAATATTTTTCAATGTGTATAACTCCGCAGGCACAGCCTATGTATTGAATGCTAGGGATAGCCGGGATGAAATCGCCCTTGCTTATCTGGGTGTATGCGGCGTTTTTAATAGTGACCTTGCTTAATCAATTTTTTACTGGCATAAATGGAGGAGGAGGCGGTGATCTTTTGACCATGTTCCTTGCCAGTTTTTATACTTCCACGTTCCATTTTCTTTAACAAACACTGCGGTGTATAATAGTTCAGCAACATATTTTTCATCATAAAATGCCTGGATTCTTCCATTAATAATTCCAATATTGTCATAGACCCTTTGTTGGTCGAAGAATTTAAATTCAAAATTTCGAGCATCCTAAGCCGTATGGTATCAGCAAGCAACTGTGCCTTATTAGTAGCAATTTAGTTCTTTTCATAGCACAAGAAGCCATGCTAAGGCCTGCGCCTCATTCTTGCGCTATCGACCTCCTTATATACTTGGACGAACAGGGGGTGCGAAGTATTAAGGCTGCATAATTGCATCCTTTTTCTTCGGTGTAATTTATACTTAAATTTACAATATGGAAATAGCAAACAAATTGCAATCGATCCACGTTGATTTATATAAATGGGCTTTGGGGCTGTCTCTCTTTACAATTTTTTATAACATTGGCGAAGGAATTGTTTCAACTATTTTGGGATTTGAAGATGGGAGCTTAGCATTGTTTGGATTTGGTGCAGATAGCTTTATTGAAGTTATTTCCGGATTGGGAATTGCCCACATGGTAATGCGTATCAAAAAAAATGTAAGCAACAATACTAATAGGGATGAATTTGAAAGAACTGCCTTGCTTGTTACAGGATTTTCATTCTATATCTTAGTTGCAGGTCTTCTAATAACAAGCGCTTACAACATTTATACAAACCATAATCCACAAACAACGATTATAGGTATAATTATATCGCTTATTTCAATTTTAGTCATGTGGGCTTTGGCATTCGCAAAAACTAAAGTTGGTAAAGATTTAAATTCAGATGCAATACTGGCAGATGCAGAGTGTACAAAAGTTTGCATCTACATGTCAATAATATTACTTATTAGTAGCGGTATATTTGAGTTATTGCGAATACCCTATATAGACAGCATTGGAACATTAGGGCTTTCTTATTTTGCGTTTCAAGAAGGAAAAGAGTGTTTTGAAAAAGCAAAGAGTAATAAAATTTGTTGTTGTAAATAATTTAAACCCTGCTTCGGCGTCGCGGCTGGGTTTTTCACAGCACGAACTCTAAATCATAAAAGAACTATCTAATGAGAGCTATCATTATCTTGCTCCCAAACCGAAAGTCGCGTGTTGCAAACTGGCAGTCATTTTTTTGCCGGCTTATAGTAGGGAAGTATTGCGCCGCAGCCAAAGGTTTTTGTCTTTAGCAGTTTAAGATCAATTCTATTTTTTATGTCTTGTATTAAACGTAAACCGTTCCCCAATATAATTGGCTGAACGTAGAGTTGGTATTCATCTATCAAATCAAGTTGCATTAAGGTTACTATTAAGCCCGGGCTGCCCACTAAAATGTTTTTACCCGCTTGTTGCTTAAGTTCCCACACATCTTCTTTAATGACTTCCTTTTTCAATGTTGTATTTTTCCAGTCAACAGTTTCCAGTGTGCGGGAAAATACGATCTTGGAAATATTGTCTATCAGTACTGCAAATTCATCCGTTGGTTTGTTACCGGTAGGGTTTTTTACTATAGTTGGCCAGTAACTTTCCATAAGCTGGTAGGTGATCCTTCGGTAAAGAAGAGTGTCTGCGTTACTTAACAGCTTATTGTAATGTTGATGTATCTCATCATCTGCGATCATTGCGCACCTTTAATACATGAGTAAGAACATTTTTCGCTTTAACTATTTTAGACTATTGCACAGTAATTTTTATGCATATTTTAGCCAAATAACATCTATGGCAATTAATTTTTTAAGAAAAATGCAGGCCTTATATATTTGAGTGATCTATGAAAGCACAGAGTTAGATTATTTTTTAATGAATCTATCATTGGCAAACCTTATTATTTGAAAAACATTTCCCAGCTGGCAAAAGAGCTAACCATTTAAACCGCAAATACCATTAACTGTATTACCTGTTTCCATTTTATTCTAATATTCGATTTCACGGATGGAATAAGTGTGCCCGGAATTCAACAATTTTCAACCATTAAAAAACAAATAAACAAAGTACAAATGAAAAAAAATCTCGTATTTATTGCAGTTATTACAACCACGATACTCGCAAGCTGCGGTTCACCGAAAAAAGCCTTTGATAATAATTCTAACGGATGGTTACCATCTAATTTTAATCCTAAAATTGGTGTCTTATTAATCGAAACTACATGGCCAAAAAATCAACAGGCCAAGATCGAAACATTCATGAAAGAAAAATATCCGTACAAGTATGAATTTGTAACTGCAAAGGATTTGGAAAATAATCAGTCGAAATATTTGGACAGAAAGACTTACCTATTCGCCCTGGTTAACTCATGGTCAAGCCACACAATACATGAAATGCAGAGTAATCGAATGAATGTGGTAGCATCTGATTACAATTTTATTGACCTTGTAAATAATAAAGATTATCCGAAATCGGGTATTGCCTCGAGTTGGTCATCCATGGTATTAAAAGCAATTATTATTAAAGTTTTAAAGGACAAAACATAATATTTATTATCAAGCAAACTAACATACCTGGTAAGCCATAAACAGGTGAAAAAATTAAAATTTATGAAGAAGCTAATATTGATCACTATCTTCTTGCAATTGGCGATCATTACATTTAGTCAGGATAAAGATTATCTGACTGAATTTAATTTGTCACCGCAATTGGCATTTCCCCTTGGAGACCTAAAAATTACGAATAAATTAGGCCTCGGCGGAAGTTTTAATGGAGGCATTGCGCTTTCCGAAAAAGCGGCCATTATAATAACACTTGAAGGATTAAGCTTTCTAAGTAAACATTACACAAGTCCTTACACTGGGGATTATCCTGCAATTTTTTCTACAATGTTAAAAGGTGGAGCAAAATATTACGTAACTGAAGGATTATTTGTTATAGGGCAACTAGGTCTCGGACTAAACACCTTGAGTGGGGGTGAAGGGAGAAATTTCGGATTCGTTTATTCTCCAATTATCGGTTATAGGTTTGGAGGGCATCGATATGATATTTCGGCAAAATATACAAGTATTAGACTCAAAGATAAAAACGCTAATGCAGCCGGATTTTGCATTGGATACTATTTTTGAATTCCGTATTGGAAAAAATTAGGGGTATCAAAATATTGTTACAGTAAATGTTACTGAGAGCTAAATTTGAAAATTAAGAGCGTTGCCAACCAACCCTTAAAAGGTTGGCAATTTCTTGATCTAGCCTTCAAATCCATCGGAACACAATGGCAATTTAGTGAAAGTAAGAAGCAAGGTTTTGCGCCAACCTACCTAAAACTCTTCTTCAACGCCGCCAGCTTCACCTGGAAATCATCTACTGGTACAGGCTTTTTAGAAAATGGTTTTGGCTGTCGTATTTCAGGCTTCTGATTTTTTACAACTGGTGCCGAATTTTTCATAGATAAAGCAATCCTCTTTCTTGGTATATCTACTTCCGTAACAGCTACCATTACTTTTTGCCCAAGCTTCACTGCTTCATTAGGATCGGTGATGAAGCGGTTGCTTAATTGAGAAATATGTACAAGGCCATCCTGCTTTACACCCACATCTACAAAGGCGCCGAAGTTGGTAATGTTGGTTACAATGCCGGGAATCTTCATGCCCGGTTTGAGATCTTCCATTGTGCTAACGCCTTCGGCAAACCGGAATTCTTCAATAGCAGAACGTGGATCGCGACCAGGCTTTTCCAGTTCTTTTAGAATATCTTCAATGGTAAACTGTCCTATTGTTTCGGTAACAAAGTCTTTCACTTTGATCTCTTTTCTTATGGCTGCGTTCTGTATTAATTCAGGAACGGTGCTATTTACTTTTGCAGCCATCGCTTCCACTACATGGTAGCTTTCAGGATGCACCGCTGAATTATCTAATGGGTTCTTTGAATTGTTTACCCTTAGGAAACCAGCACTTTGCTCATAAGCTTTTGGCCCGAGCATAGCGACTTTCTTCAGTTCTTCGCGGCTTTTAAAACCGCCATTCTTCGTGCGATATCCGACTACATTTTGTGCAACGGTAGCGCTAAGGCCCGATACATACGTGAGCAAATGTTTGCTGGCTGTATTTAAATCAACACCTACATAGTTCACACAACTTTCTACCACCTGGTCAAGCGCTTCTTTCAGGCGGGTCTGATTCACATCATGCTGGTACTGTCCAACGCCAATACTCTTTGCATCAATTTTTACAAGCTCGCTTAAGGGATCCAGCAGGCGGCGGCCAATACTAATAGCACCACGAACGGTTACATCTTCGCCGGGGAATTCCTCTCTTGCCACTTCACTCGCAGAATAGATAGAAGCGCCGCTTTCATTCACCATAAAAACGGAAATAGGTTTTCCAAAATCAATGCTGCGTACTAACGATTCTGTTTCTTTGCTTGCCGTTCCGTTTCCATAACCGATGGCTTCGATATTATATGTAGCCACCAATTCTTTAATAGTCTGTATGGCACCATTCCAATCGTTTTGCGGTGCGTGAGGATAAATGGTATTGTACTTTAGAAAGGCACCATGCTCATCAAGACATACCACTTTGCAACCCGTGCGAAAACCGGGATCAATAGCCATGATTCTTTTGTGCCCGAGAGGAGAGGCCAATAACAACTGGCGAAGGTTTTCTGCAAATACGCGTATGGCTTCTTCGTCGGCTTTTATTTTAGCCGACACACGGAATTCGGTTTCAATAGAAGGTTTCAATAAGCGGTTAAAAGAATCCTCAACGGCTAAGGCTACCTGTTGCGAGGCAGTATTGGAAGCGGTTAAAAATTTCCGCTTTAGTTCTTCCATCGCTTTTTCTTTTTCAATATTAATATCCATTATAAGGAAGCCTTCTTTCTCACCGCGGCGAATCGCCAGTATCCGGTGCGAAGGGCTTTGCGAAAGCGGTTCCTGGTATTCGAAATAATCCCGATACTTCTGCGCATCAGTTTCCTCTTTCTTACTCGTCATTACTTTTGATACCAGTACAGCTTCTTTACTAAATATTTTACGGACAATATTTCGGGCTTGCTCATCTTCCGCAATCCATTCAGCTACGATATCTCTTGCGCCCTGCAAAGCCTCGGTATTATCTTTTACCTGCTCATTTCGATACTTGCCGGCTTCATCTTCTGCATTCATATTTTGCTGGCTGAATAGTAACGTCGCCAATGGCTCTAATCCTTTTTCTATCGCCTGGGTTGCTCTCGTTTTTCGCCTGGGCTTATAAGGAAGGTAAATGTCTTCGAGTTCCGTGGCATTCACACAATCTTCAATTCTTTTTTTCAATTCCGGCGAAAGCTTACCGGCCTCCTCTATTGTTTTTAAGACAGTCTCTTTTCTTTTTTCGAGTTCATTGAAATATTTTACCTGGCTAATTACATTACCAATTACAACTTCGTCAAGATTGTCGGTGGTTTCTTTGCGGTAGCGGGCAATAAACGGAATGGTAGCACCTTCCGCATGCAGGTCATAAATGCTGTTCACCTGCTTCAGGGATATGTTTAGCTCTGCAGCAATCTTTTGAGAATATTTTAGCTCCATAGGTTTATTTTATTTGGGGAGCAAATGTAAGTGCTGTGGAAGGTAAAAAAAATTGTTTATTAGGGTAATAATAAATATCAGGCGATTTTCATTCATAGGTACTATAAGCTTAAGAAATAGTTTCTGATCCCAGGTAGGTTCGATTTCATGTGGGCCGAGATAACGCCTTTGAAAAGCCCTTCATAAAAAAAGCCACAAGAAGATCAGGGCCATATACAGCATTACGTCTTCATCTGCAGTTAATAAAAGTTTAACGCTTTATTCAAATACAAAAAATAGATTTGCATCTGAAAAAAAAATTAAATCAAATGCAAACGATGACGGCAGAGTGGCTGCGATCAATTGAGAATTTAAAAGATGTACCTATCAGCCAACTGCAATGGTGGATTGACAATAGCAAGGTTTACGAAGTAGATGAGGAAGCTTATTTATTCAGGAATGGCGAGACGATTACGGGAACGCACGTTATCTTAAGCGGAAGGATACACATGTTTGTTAATCAAAATAATGGCGTAAGGACAATCGGATATTTAGAATCGAAGGATATTTCAGGCTATCTTCCTTTCTCCCGGGGATTGATAGCGAATGTGAACGGGCAAGTGGTGGAAAAACTTACTGTAATGACTTACCCGGTTGAGAGAATGAAAGAACTAATTGATAGCCACTTTGAATTAACCCAGGCACTTGTACATATAATGACGTCAAGAGTTAGATCCTTCACCGCCCTTCAACAGCAAAATGAGAAAATGATGGCTTTGGGTAAACTTTCCGCGGGCCTTGCGCATGAATTGAATAATCCTGCAGCAGCAATTGTAAGAGGTTCCATTTCTTTGCAAAAACATTTGAAATTATCGCCGGATACTTTTAAAAAAATAATGGACATTAAAATAACATCAACAGATGTTGATAAGGTAAATAATAAAATGTTCGGGGTGTTGGGAAGAAAAAATTTACCCGTTCTCACGTTAATGCAAAAGACGGCAAAGGAGGACGAACTCGTGGGTTGTCTTGAAGGCCTTTCAGTGGATAACAGCCAGGAAATTTCTGAAAATTTCGTGGAGTTTGGATTTACCTGCGACGATATGAGGGAGTTTGAATCACTAATACCACAAGCGTATTTATCTCCTGTGCTTAACTGGATTAATAATAATCTCGTTACGGAAAAAATGGTGAACGACATCCAGGATGCCAGCCAGAGAATCGGAAAACTGGTGAATTCCATAAAGAACTTCACTCACATGGATAGGGGCTCCGATAAAGTGTTTACAGATATCCATTCCGGCATAAAGAACACACTTACGATGCTGGAATATAAAATAAGAAAAGGTAACGTAAAGTTAGAGGAGCACTATGATACTTCACTGCCGCCCGTCAAAGCTTTTGTTGGTGAATTAAACCAGGTGTGGACCAACCTCATTGATAATGCAATTGATGCAATGGAAGTAAATTCAGGTGGAATACTGGAAATAAAAACAAGCCGTGAAAAAGATAACATTATTGTTTCCGTAACAGACAACGGCCCCGGCATCCCGAACGATATTAAAGATAGAATTTTTGACCCTTTTTTTTCCACAAAAGAAATCGGAAAAGGGACTGGCCTGGGACTTGATGTGGTTACAAGAATTGTGCGCCAGCACCAGGGCACCATTAAGGTGAATTCGGTACCCGGCAAAACGACATTTGTTGTTTGTTTTCCGATTAATGTCTGAATTGATGAGAATGTATCGTTTCAATAAGACATCGTTGTAAAAATTATTAATGGTATTTAAATTATAATGTTGATAAGATGAATGAGGCAATTATTTTTTGTATAGATGATGATCAACAGGTTTTAAGAGCATTAACCCGGGACCTGAAAGCTCAGTACAGGAAAGACTACAAGATACTAAGTACTCCGTTAGTTGATGAGGCGATCAGCAGCCTGCTTGAATTAAAAAATAAGGGTGAAACTGTTGCGCTTTTTATCGCAGACCAGCGTATGCCCGGGATGGATGGCGTGTCATTTTTAATAAAGGCAACTGAATTTTTCCCCGATGCCAAACGTGTTTTACTTACGGCATATTCCGATACTGACGCGGCCATCAAAGCGATCAATGAAGTTCATCTTGACTATTATTTAATGAAGCCCTGGGATCCGCCGGAAGAAAAATTATTTCCCGTGATAGATGATTTGCTTGGGGAGTGGGAGAGTAGTTATAAGCCCGACTTCAAAGGAATTAAGGTTATAGGTTACCAGTTTTCTCCTAAGTCGCATGTTGTAAAAGAATTTCTTGCAGGTAATTTAGTCCCTTACAAATGGCTGGACGTTGAAAGAAATAAAGAAGCAAAACAACTACTGGATGTAAATAATTTCCAGGAAAAAGATTTGCCCATAGTTTTTTTTGAAGACGGCGCATCTTTGGTATGTCCTTCACTAAAAGAAATTGCGGCTAAAATTGGATTAAGTCCGACACATAAAGATGAGATGTATGATGTGGTTATTGTAGGCGCGGGCCCTGCTGGTTTAGCCGCTGCGGTGTACGGTGCATCTGAGGGATTGAAAACTTTGCTAGTGGAACGTTATGCGCCGGGTGGCCAGGCAGGCACCAGTTCAAGAATTGAAAATTATTTGGGTTTCCCCTCGGGATTAAGTGGTTCCGATCTTACGCGGCGTGCAATGACCCAAGCGTCCCGATTTGGCACCGAGTTTCTCTCACCACAGGACGTAAAAGGAATTCGCGAGAAAGATGGGTATAAAAAAATCGTCTTAGATAATGATATCGAAATAAATACCCGGACGGTTATTATTACAACTGGGGTTGATTATAAAAAACTTGAAACAAAAGGCATCGAGGATTTTACAGGAGCGGGAATTTATTATGGTGCCGCGATGACAGAAGCCGCATCCTGCAAAGACAAAGAAGTTTATATTGTTGGGGGCGGAAACTCTGCAGGCCAGGCTGCAATGTATCTTTCTAAACTTGCCAAAAATATTTATATAATTATCAGGAAGGAGAATCTTACTTCCTCAATGTCTTCATATCTAATTGACCAGATTCATGGTACAAATAATATTACGGTGATAGGCCAGACAGAAATAAAAGAGGCGTTGGGAAAAGATCGTTTAGAGCAGGTCGTTGTAGGCAGCATTAATGGTGGCCGATCTGAAACGAGACAGGCCGATGCGCTATATATTTTCATCGGATCGAGGCCATTTACTGATTGGATTGGTAAAGACATTATCCGGAATGGTAAAGGATTTATTGAGACAGGGAGGGATGCAAAAAGCAACGAAGATTTTGAAAAAATATGGAAGCTGCAACGGGATCCTTATCTCCTGGAAACAAGCGCCCATGGGATATTTGCCGCCGGAGATGTGCGGGCCAATGCCATGAACCGTGTTGCTTCAGCAGTTGGTGAGGGAAGCATGGCAATCAGTTTCGTACATAAATACCTGGCGGAAGTATAACGATGTATTTTGATTATTAAAACCCAGGAGTCGTAAATAATCTGAGACGTATTGTTTTTGCAGAAGGAGAAAGAGTGTATTCCCATTCCAACTAAAAGAATTTTTATACTCCCTTGGGCTAAGGTCTGTTTACTTTTAAAAAACCTGGAAAAGAAGAACTGGTCGCTGAAGTGCAAAGCATCAGCATCCGGCCGTTAGAATAAGAAAGATCAAATCAATAGTATTTTCGCTTTGTCAATTACCATCTCATCAATAAACTCGCCGCAGGTTTTATTGATAAGTTCCTCACTGTTTTGTTCAAATGCCAGGCAGTTATAGGGCATACCTCGGCCTAAAGCTGCTCACTTCTTTCCTCTAAAAATGGGCTCCCAACCACTTCAAAAATTAAATACAAAATTTTTTTGCGTGTCGAGTATTAATAATACAACACGAATTATTTGTTCCCAATTAATCCATAGTAAAGAAAACGTAAATAAATCCACGATATTTCTTGCTATTTAAAAATAATTTTGTCTGGATTAATAAAATACTATATTTACAAAAAGGAAACGAAGAATTATTTTACATATTTATCCTTTATTACCTTTAATTATCTAACTGTTAAAATAAAAGAAATGAAAAGAAATTTTTCAATTGCAAGAATCCTGGCTTTTTGCGTTGCTATTCTTCTTGGCGTAGGATCTGCGCAGGGGCAGGGTAAAATTGTTTCCGGCACAGTAATATCAGCAGAAAATAACAGTCCCCTGGCTGGTATTTCAGTTATAGTTAAGGGTACTAATACAGGTGTTAGTTCAGATGCACAAGGCAGGTATTCGTTGACTTTACCGAAGGCTAACGGAACAATTGTTTTTTCTTTTACGGGCTATGCTACGCAGGAAATTGATGTCAGTGATCAAAAAGTTGTCAATGTCCAAATGGTGGCTGATCTGAAAGAGCTGTCAGAAGTAGTAGTTACCGCATTTGGAATTGAAAAAAGTAAAAAGGCGCTTACTTACTCTACCCAGGTGGTGGATGGTTCTAAATTAACTGAAGCGAGAGAAACAAACGTGGTAAATTCTTTGAAGGGTAGGGTTGCCGGTCTGCACGTCAATCCTTCAAGCGGCGGCCCCGGCGGCTCAAGCTATGTAATGATAAGAGGTAACAGTTCACTTACCGGCAATGGCCAGCCACTGTATGTAGTGGACGGGGTTCCAATCGATAACCAAACGCTCGATGCCGCCCAGGTTTGGGGCGGTAGGGATTATGGTGATGGTATCAATAATATTAATCCGGATGATATTGAAAATGTAACCGTATTGAAAGGCCCGGGAGGTGCTTCTTTATATGGCGCAAGAGGATCAAATGGCGTAATTCTTATCACCACTAAAAAAGGAAAAAAGGGAAAAGGTGTAGGTGTAGATTTTAATTCAAATACAACGATAGAAAAGCCCAACGTAATACCAACACAGCAAAATATATGGGGCGGAGGTTATGACGATGACTATAATTCTTTTGGTACTGCTACCGTTAATGGGCAAACGTATTCAAGCTGGCCAAGCTGGCTAATTGATAACTATGGTGGCAAAATTGATGGCAGGCTGATTGTTATTGATAGTTGGAAGGAGTTGGGGCCTACACCCTATGTGGCTCAGCCTGCAGATAATCTTAAGGATTTTTTCCAAACAGGAGTAACTGCGACTAATACTGTCGGAGTTTCCGGCGGCACTGATGCATTTACTTACAGGCTCTCTGTTTCGGATATGCATAACAACGGGATTATCCCAAAAACCAAACTTGAAAGGCAAACCATTAATTTGCGGATGACTGCCAATGTCACATCCCGTTTATCCGTGGATGCCAAGGTGAATTATATAAATCAAAAGGGCATAAATCGTCCTCAAAATAACTCGTACTCCCAAAATCCTGTAACAGCCTTAAACCTGTTGCCACGATTTATAGATTTGGATTTATTAAAAACTTATGCGAAAGAAGATGGATCAATGACCAGAATCAATGGAGCAAAAAACCCCTACTGGATAATAAATGAGTTAACTGGTAATGATTCAAGAGACCGGATCATCGGATATGTTTCTGCAAAGTATAAATTTACAGACTGGTTAAATTTACAAGCCAGAACCGGTACCGATTTTTATACCGATGTCCGTTATGAAAAAAAGGGACAACTGACTGATGGAGGTAATGGAAGTGTTTCCAACAATCAATTCCTGGTAAAAGAAACCAATAGCGACTTGTTGCTTTCTGCAACAGGTAAGCTTTCGGAGAATTTTACTGGCCTGATGTCAGTTGGCGCCAATCATTTGAAAAGGCACCAGGAAGTAACGGGAAATTTTGGCACTAATTTAAATGTCCCGGGTTTATACTATATTGGTAATACACAAAATGTGACGCCCCGCGAATATGCTTACGGCAAGGAAATGAATTCAGCCTATTTTGCCGGGCAACTGGGGTATAAAAATTATCTCTTCGTGGATGTTACGGGCAGAAATGACTGGTCTTCCACATTGGGCAACAACAATCGTTCGTTCTTCTATCCTTCTGTTGGTCTAAGCTTTATTTTAACGGATGCGTTGAATATTGGAACCGGCCTTCTTAAATATGGCAAAGTGCGGGCATCATACGCAGAAGCTGGAAATGATGCAAGTCCCTTTCAAACAAAAGCCGGGTATGATGTAACAAGCAGCACGACCTATAATGGCCAGCCATTCGCCAACATTAGATCAGATATACCGCTTATAGACCTCAAAAATGAATTAACCCGTTCGTATGAATTCGGAACCGAGTTGCGGTTCTTGAATAATAGGTTAGGTGTTGATTTTACGTATTATAACTCATCCACTGTTAACCAGATATTGCCAGTAGAAATTTCTGCAGGTACCGGTTATAGCTCCAGGTTAATCAATGCCGGTGAAATCAGAAATTCTGGTGTAGAACTGTTTCTGAACGGTACACCTGTGAAAAGTAAAAATTTCATATGGGATGTTACGTTGAATTTCTCTAATAATAAATCGAAAGTAGTTGAACTTGCCCCGGATATTTTGACCATCACTTTAATGGATCCCGGTTATGGGGCCAGTATAGAAGCGAGGGTAGGGGAACCATTTGGCAACATCGTAGGCTACCGTGCAAAACGAAACGCCAATGGTGATTTGTTACTTACCAGCGATGGCAAGTACCAGAGGGCGGATGACCGCGAAGTATTAGGAAGAATACAACCCGACTTTTTGGCTGGCTTAACAAACACCCTTACTTATAAAGATCTTTCTGTAAGCTTCCTTGTAGATACCAGGAAAGGCGGCCAGATTCTTTCTTACAGCAAGTTGAATCAAATGGCTAAGGGCACCGGGAAATTTACAGAAAACAGGACAAACTTAATTATAGACGGGGTTATCGAAACGTCTCCCGGCCATTTTGAAAAAAATACCAACGTGATTCCTGCGCAGAATTACTATGCAGAAGCGGGGCCGTGGTCTGATATAGGAGAAACCCAGGTTATTGATGCTGACTATGTCGCCTTGAGAGAAGCTACCCTTAGTTATAATCTTTCTTCCTTGCTAAAAAAGACCAATTTCTTTAAGGGTATAAGGCTTTCAATAGTGGGAAGGAATTTATTTTATCTGTACAGGGATCCTGAATTTAAAGTCATGGGTATTAGTCCTGAATCAGCATTTAGTGCCAGCACAGCGGCACAGGGATACGAATCTTTAAATATGCCCACGACCAGGAGTGTAGGCGTTAACCTATCCCTTTCCTTTTAATTACTAACGATTTAAATTAAAGAAAATGAAATTAAGTACGACAATAGTTTCCGGGGTGATATTGAGTTTATTTTTATTTTTCGGCTCCGGCTGCACTAAAAATTTTGACGATATCAATACAGACCCGACGCTCGTTACGAAGGAAATAATCAAGCCCTCTATGCTTTTTACGGCAGTTCTGAAAAACTCTGTTTTTAATATGCATACTACAGGCGCAATCTCCGAATATGCCGGTTACTATTCAAACCAGGGTTCGGGCGTAATTTTTCAAAATGCAAACTGGAGTTTTCCATTCAATTCATACTACAGGGAATACCTGATCAATATTGCAGAAATAATACGCCTGACTGCGGATGATCCGCAAAAAGGAAATCAGAACGCTATTGGAAGGATATGGCGGGCTCAGTTATTTTCACAGTTGACGGACCTGTATGGAGATGTCCCTTATTTTGATGCAATACAAAGCGTGGAAAATGTAATAAATCAGCCGAAATATGATACGCAGGAAGAAATTTATAAAGATCTACTGAAAGAACTGCAGGAGGCTGCTGCTCAATTGGAGAATAACCCATCGTTACCATCTTTTGGTTCAGCAGATATTTTGATGAATGGTGATGTAGATAAATGGCTGAGATTTGCCAATTCCCTTCGTTTACGGTTAGCTGTGCGGACTCGTTATGCTGACCCGGTACTTGCAAAAACGCACATTGCAGAAGTTATTACCAAGCCCTTGATCGAGGATAATTCTTTCAACGTTATCTTAACGACGATTGATGGTGCTAATACCAATAACAGAAATCCGTTCTTTGACGATCCAACCAACCCTTATCCTCTATGGACATCATTTACAGTCACTGATAATCTTAAGAAACTTCAGGATCCAAGGCTGCCCATTTTCTCACTGCCTGCGGCGGATGGCGTATCCGGATATAGGGGCAGGCCTATAGCGTTAGGGCCTGACGAGAAAACTTACCCCGAAGACCAAACAGCACGATTACCTTATTTTTTTAGAGATCCTGTGTACGACATAATAGTTATGAATGCTGCAGAGGTAAGCTTTCTTCGTGCCGAAGCTGCGTTAGCAGACCTCACCAGCGAAAATCCCCAGGCTTTGTTCACAAAGGGAATAGTTCAATCATTTGAACAGTATAATGTTTCACAGGCACAAACAAATACTTATTTAGCATCTTCGGCGGGAACCCTTAGTGGCACGGAAGAGCAAAAGCTTGAGCAAATTATCACTCAAAAGTTCCTCGCGATTTACTACCAGTCGTATGAAGCATACGCCGAATTCAGAAGAACGGGATATCCAAGAATATGGACCGGCAGCGATAAAGGAAGCACCAATGGAGAGATACCCCGCAGGCTTACATATCCCCTTGATGAGTACTCAAAAAATCTCGCAAATACCAAAGCTGCTGCAGAGAGGCTAGCTAATGGCGACACTTATATGAGCAGGGTATGGTGGGATGCAAAACAAGGACTTCCATTCCATCATGCAAAACAAGGAATTTTTCCACCCGAATAGTAGCAGCTTTTTGCAGTCCCTATAAATTTCCGTTCCTTAGATATTCTAAGTCTCAGAATAAGGAAAGTAAATGGCAGTAAATGTGCAACAATCAATCACATTGCTGCCGTTTAATAATTTAACCAGGCTGTTGTTATTTAGTCATTTTTAAAAAGAAAAAAAATATGCTTGTTGTGGGTAAAAGAATAAAGGTTTATTTCCTGCTTCAAAGGAGCATCATGTGCGTTTTGTTTTGCTGGCTTCAGCTAGCAACAACTGCGCAGACTAACCTTTTTCAGCAAGGCATTGCAATTATTCCTTATCCGAAAGAGGTTCGACTTACAGGCAGCGATTTTACCCTTAATTCCGCCGTCAACATTGTGCTGGATAAAAATGCTTCTGCAAACGACCGGTTTGCCGCAGAAGAGCTTTCCAAATACCTGCGCGATGAATTGAAGCTCCAACCGGCGATCAGCAATAAAGCAAAGGGTACATCAATTTACTTAACACGAAAAGGCTTTGATAAAAAAAAGGGACCAGATGGATACAGCCTCGTAGCAGATGGGAACCGACTTGTAATAAAAGCCAGTAGTGAAGCCGGCCTGTTTTATGGTGTGCAAACCATCAGGCAATTAATTCAACAAAAAGGAAACGCGGCTTTTATTAAGGGAATGGAGCTGCAGGACTGGCCCGATACAAAAGTAAGAGCCGTACATTATGACACCAAACATCACCAGGATTCCCGTGCATTTGTTGAAGATTTTATCAGGGATCTTTCAGCCTATAAAATCAATATGCTTATTTGGGAGTGGGAAGATAAATTCGAATATCCGAGTCACCCCGAAATAGGAGCGCCGGGGGCATTTACCATGCAGGAAATGCAGGAGATTACGCGGTATGCTAAAAAATATCATATCCAGATTGTTCCCCTGGTGCAAGGTTTGGGGCATGCAAGTTTTATACTCAAGTGGCCGCAGTTTGCCCATTTAAGGGAAATACCTGCGTCTAATTTTGAATTCTGCCCGTTAAAAGAAGGCACCTATCAATTACTGAATGATCTTTGGCAGGATGCTATTAGAGCGACACCGGGCTCTGAATATATCCACATAGGCACCGACGAAACCTACGAATTGGGTGCCTGCCCCGACTGTAAAAAGAAAGAGGTCGAAATTGGCAAAAGCGGTTTATACCATCTTTTTGTTGGCAAGGCAGCAAGCCATCTGCAACAGGAAGGGCGCAAAGTCATGGCCTGGGAATCACCTATGGGATGGGCGAAAGGAAGGCTAAAAGTTTACCATTCAGATATGCAGGCAGATAAGCCGGTGACCCCCCAAAAAGGATTGGTTTTAACGGAATCATATGATTATGAGACGGAGAATTTAACCTATGCAAAAGAAGCGAAGTCGCTGGGCTACCCGGTATTTGCCTATGACCCAAATCCTGGTATAGAACAGCTATTTCTGCCATACTTTTTTGTAAAGGGTGGAGAAGATGAAACAAAACCCGGTTGCCTGGAAGACTCTTATAATTTTTTGAAATCTACAATGGGCAAAGGCGTTTTTGATGGAGTTATCAGAACTTCCTGGGATGATTCAGGCCTGCCCATGCAGGCATGGATGCTAAGCTTTGCGACCACGGCAGCCTATTCATGGAATGCATCTAATCCTGCATTGCCTGAGTTTACGGCCACATTTTTTAAAAACCGGTACGGGCAAGTGGAAGCGGGTATGGACAGCCTTTACGAACTGCTCAATGAGGGCGCCTATTTTTATATGGAGAGTTTTGAAAGAAGGGTTTGGGCATGGGGAAATATTGGTAAAACACATTTGCCGGATTTACCCAGGGGCGATGCACTGGAGTACGATCCTTTCTGGAACAGGCAATATGCCGAAAGGGTAAAAATTGCCGGTGAAATGCTGGTAAAAATGGACAGGGCGATTGCGATCTGTGAGCATAACCTGCACGCGGGGATTAGTAACCGGTACGATGTGGAAATATTCAGGAGTCTTGCGAATTTAATCAGGCATACAGCACTCACGTACCAGGACCTTTCTAACCTCGAGTTATCTATCAAGACAGCACATGAACAGCGTTTTGTAAACCTGGAAGCTGCGTATAGCAATCTGCAGCAGGCCGAAAAAATTATAACCGGCCAGCTGGAAAGGAGACAAAAAGTATTTGATGAACTGGTGGCGTTGTGGGGAGAAACAAGATTGCCCAAAGGAATGTCTACAAAAACAAAACAGTATTTTTTTGAACAGGACAGGACCCGCCATTTTGCTAACAGGGTGCCTGGTATGAACTATTTAATCTACGATGAGCAACTGCTTAACCTGGAGGGATATCTTTCAGACCTTAGAAAATATATGCAATTCTTTAAGCAAAAATTTTTAGTTGAAAAACCAACATACTAAACCTGGTCATCTATAAATTATAAACAATTTTATTATGCCTGTATCAAGAAGAAATTTCGTAAAAAATGTGGCTATTACGGCAGCCGGCTTAAGTGTATTTGACCCATTCACCGGTTTTGGAAAGGCCACTGATGCGAAATTAAAAGTAGGTATCATCGGAACCGGCCTTAGAGGGCAGGCACACCTGGGCACTTTGTTAAGACGGGATGATGTACAAATTGTAGCTATCTGTGATATTGATGCAAGGATGCTTCAAATGAGCAGGGACCTTATTAATAAATCCGGGAAAGCAATGCCAAAGATCTATACCGGAGACGATTTGGCTTACCGGAAATTGCTGGATGCAAAAGAGATTGAAGCAGTAGTGATCGCCACACCCTGGGAATGGCATAAGCCAATGATTACAGATGCACTCTCCGCAGGAAATAAAATATATAGGAACCGAAGTTGTACTTGGTATTACTATGGAAGATCACTGGGAAGTTGTAAGAGGTGCAGAAAAAAATAATGCCCATGTAATGATGCTTGAAAATGCCTGTTACAGGAGAGATACAATGGCTATTATGCGAATGATAAGAGAGGGCTTGTTTGGCGAAATGATTCACGTGCAGGGCGGTTACCAGCACGATCTCCGGGGTGTTAAATTTAATGATGGTATCACGCCTTATAACAGTGGTGTGGAGTTTGGTGAAAAGGGATTTTCAGAAGCGAAATGGAGAACCAATCATTCTCGTCAATCGCAACGGAGATTTATATCCTACGCATGGTGTGGGGCCAATTGCAATGATGATTGATATTAATCGGGGTAACAGGTTTGAGTCGCTTTGTTCTTTTGCTACCAAAACCCGCGGGCTCCACAACTATATTGTAAAAAAAGGTGGTGCAGATCATCCCAACGCTAAAGTTCTTTTCAGGCTGGGAGATATTGTTACTACTCAAATCAGTTGCGCAAATGGTGAAACAGTAATGTTGCAACACGATACTAACCTGCCGAGGCCATACTCACTGGGTTACAGGGTGCAGGGCACCAATGGTATCTGGATGAATCTTAATAACGGTATTTTTATTGAAGGCCAGTCCAAATACGATCATGAGCATTGGGATGACGCAAAACCATGGCTGGAAAAATACGATCATCCTCTATGGAAAAGATGGAGCGAACAGGCTTACCTCACCGGCCATGACGGCATCGACTTTTTTGTAATGCATGGATTTGTTGAGGCCGCAAAAAGAAAAACACCCACACCAATGGATGTCTATGATGCAGCAAGCTGGAGCGCTATAACGCCGTTAAGTGAAGAGTCTATCGGGTTGGGGAATGAAACGGTTGCATTCCCTGATTTTACCAGTGGTAAATGGATGTCGCGTAAAAATGATTTTGCATTATCAGATCAGTATTAGGAATGGTTTGGTAATGGGTGCCTGGCTATAGTCAAAGCAACAAGGAGGGATGATTCGAATAGGATTTTTTCGGTACATTTCGTCAATGCCGTTCATTCATGGATACTTATCAATTTTCCGCCTAATAAGAGTTTTTATTATGCCACTCAAAAGTTCGATATGAAGTTTATATTAATCAATGACTAAATCTAAAATCAATGAAATTAATAATAGGGTTACGAATGAGTTTTAATAAAATGATCTATTTTACGACATGAACAATATGTTCTCCATCACAAGATTAATTGCTTCGGTATTTTTTATACTTCTTCTCACCATTCTTACTTCTTGCTCACAACCGGGAGCATATAAAGGTTCGGTAAAACAGCAGGAGGCTACTCAGCTCAACGACAGCCATCTTGCTGCCACCAATAATATCCGCAGCTACTTAAATAAATCGGCAACAGATATTACGGATGATTTCAATTCAGGCCTTCACTCCTTAAATGACTGGGAGAAAATAAGGCCCCAACGATACAAGGAATTTATTGAAATGATGGGTATTGATCATCTTCCGCTGGATGGAAAAAAGTCAGATCTCAACATAAAAATTACAGGTACCATACGGCAGAATGGGTACCGTATCGTAAAACTTTATTTTGAATCATTACCTGGTTTATATGTGCCAGCCAACCTGTACATACCAGACCATATTACAGAGCCCAGGCCTGCCATATTATATGTGAGCGGCCACACTCACGGGCAAAAGGTTGCCTACCAGGCACACCCGCGAAAGTTTGCCCAATTAGGTTTTGTTTGCCTGATCACCGAAACCCTCCAATTCGGAGAAGTTTGGGGCGAACATTGGGGAACGTATGCAAGAGGGTGGTTCAATTGGTTCAGCCGGGGTTATAATCCTGCCGGCGTGGAATTATGGAATTCCATCAGGGCTATTGATCTTTTATCTGCGATGCCCGAAGTAAACCCGGACAAAATAGGCGTAACAGGTATTTCAGGCGGCGGATCACAGTCATGGTATATTGCAGCGGCCGACCCGCGCATAAAAGCAGTCGCGCCGGTTTGCGGTGGCGGAACTCTAAAAGATCATCTTCTAAACCGCACCGTAGATGGCCATTGTGATTGCATGATGCCTACAAATACCTATTGTCGCGACTTTGCCGATATTGGCGCTTTAATAGCTCCCAGGCCATTGCTCATTGCCCAGGCCAACCAGGATGAAATGTATAGGATAGAATCAGTACGGGAGTTGGAGACCAACGTTAAAAAAACGTATGACTGGTACGGGAAAACTGACAATATCAGACTCATCGAGACCCCCGGTGGCCATTCCTATCATAAAATATCAAGAGAGCTTATTTTTTCTTTTTTCCTGGATAAGCTTATGGGTAAAAAGGTTACACCTGAAGAGGCGGGAGATATTGATGAATCGCCGGACAGCCAGCTTTCGGCCGAGGCATTAAAAGTATATGTGGATGGTGCACCTAAAGGAGACAGAACAACTACTATCCAGGATTCCTTTATTCCCCTTGCCTCGCAGCCAGCCATTGGCTCCGAAGCAGCGCTATACACTCACAGGAACAGTGTAAAAAATTTCCTGAGGGAAAAAACATTTGGCGCTTTTCCAAAAAAGGTAGCTGCATTTGATGCTGAACTGGAGATAAGCAGTATGACCGGAAAAGAATCGGGAAACCGCATTTATAGTTTTGTTTCAGAAAACGGATGGCGCTTGAAATTGCTGATAAACTGGAAGGATAATCCGGATGCCAAAAAGCCATTATTGATAGTCTTAAGAAATTATGAGGAAGATCCCTGGGCTACTGAAAATTTTGCCGGAAGGTTTGGTAAAGATTGGAACGTAGCCTATTTTGAACCCAGGGGAATCGGGGAAGCAGGATGGGATCCCGGGCTTCAATGGCATATCAGGCGGGGCGCTGCCTGGACAGGAAGAACAATTGCTTCCATGCAGGTGTACGACGTGTTACGATGCCTGCAGTTTAGCCGAACACTTCCTTTTATTGACTCAACAAAAATCGGCATTGCTGCACAGGATGAGATGGGAGTTATTGCATTATATTCCGCATTGATGGATGGGAAATGCGAAACTGTAATATTAAAAAACCCGCCTCCAACCCAGGATGTTGCCGGTAATCCCAATGGGAAGGGGCCTGCTATAGAAATGCTCAATTGTCTTAAGGTTACTGATGTGAACCAACTTCCTGCCCTTATATGGCCAACGAAAACGATGTTTACTGGAGATGTTCCTCCGGCTTATGAATGGGCAGAAAATACGCTCAGGCGTTTAGGAAAAGGCGAATTTTTAAAAAGCGCCTCCAATGATTAATAGCCTGCGGTGGAAAAACCTGGATGGCATCGAATACGTTGATGATTTGAGTGTGAAAGGAGCGTTAGGCAACAATCACTTTAACGCCCAACTTTTCCAGTTTCGCTTTATTTTCCGGCAGTATTCCCTTATCAGTTACTACCGTATTGATTCGGGAAACCGGGGCGATAAATGCAAATCCTCTTCTTTGAAATTTGCTTGAGTCGGCAACCACTATAATTTCTTTCGAAATTCCGATCATTATTTGATTCAAATGCGCTTCTTCGGGATCAGGCGTAGAGATGCCAAAATCAAGATCGAAGCCATCTACTCCTAAAAATAATTTATCGCAGAAATAATCTTTAAACCCTCTTTCGGCCAGGATTCCGACAAGAGATAACGAATTCTTTTTCAACATGCCACCGGGCACTATTACATTGATGTTCTGGAATTCGGCCAGTATAGTAGCCACATTAAGGGCGTTGGTAATTACCGAAAGACTTTTAAATGTTTTTAAATTTTTTGCAAGTTCATAAGTGGTGGACCCGGAATCTATGATAATGGTGTTGTTTTCCTCAATTAACTCAGAAGCTCTTTTGCCAATTTCTTTTTTTTCAGCCAGGTGCTTCTTTTGCTTGTCTGATAATGGGTAATCTTCATCAGCAAAGCTCTGGTCCATTTTAATCGCCCCGCCCCTTGCTCTTATCAATACTTTCTTCTTCTCCAGTTGCGCAAGATCGTTTCTGATAGTAACACCTGTTACACCCAAAGCTTCACTTAGCTCGTTGACGTTCACCTGGCCGTGTGTTTTTAGAGATTCTAAAATTTTTATTCTGCGGCTGACTGTGGACCTTCCTTCCCCCTGTTCCATAATGTTTATTTTGAAATACTAAGTAAATTAATAAAGATCAATTTGTATTATATATAAATAAAGTGTAGATGCTAAAGTATAGATGCTAAAATTGAGCATATTGAGCAATTTATAAATTAACAGAGAAGATTCATAGGTAGATTTTTCACACCTGTCAAGTTAATTTTCTTTTTTTGAAAAATAATCGTCGCAAGTTCTTTCAAAATATAGCAATCTTATCTGCAAAGTAAAGGAAAAATAAAATAATTTCGTTTTTATTGCTAATTATTTTCACTTGTATGAAGTTGCCGTATTTTTTGTGGATGGTAGCCAGTTAATTAGTAGACAGCAGTATTGATTTTAAATTGAATTTACTTCCATTAAAAGAATTTTACATTTTTATATAATATTTTGATATCAAACCGATGAAAAAGAAAATGCTATTTCCTGGAGCAGTGTTGTTTCTATTTTTTGTTAATGCTTGTAATTCCAACACCACTATAGATAAAAATGCAATTTCTGAAGATTCAGCAACAATTGCCAAAGGCGAAGTCTCTTTTACCCAATATTGCGCCGGATGCCACAATTTTAAACAAAATGGTATTGGTCCCCAATTAGGAGGTTTAACCCTTTCTGCTTCCAAAGATTGGATTAAAACTTTCATCCGTAATCCCAAAGAAATGATGGCAACAAAGGATGAGCGTGCCAGCCAATTGTCTCAGCAATATAAAATGATAATGCCATCATTTCCTGCACTGTCGGATGATGATATGGAAGGAATCATTGCTTTTATGCATTCGCATAAGTTGCCCGGTAAACGAAAACAAGAAGAAAACGGTACAGAATTGTCCAACCCAATTCCTTCGCCAATAAAGTCTTCAGGTATGGAATTGTGCTCGATAGCGGTGGTAACGGTAATACTATTTTTTAGGAAGCCTTAAAAAATTGCTCCTGATGAAAAGTCATCGTTACAGAATATAAGGTTAGTGAAAATCTCCCGAAGAAATTTTTTTTGTTGCTTCCCCGTTTTGGTAAAAAGTTTATCCGAAACTCATGTTATTTTAAATGATAATTTTTTCAAGGCCCATTAAAAAATCATCATCTGCATTAGCGCCGATACCGGGAATATCAGGAATATCGGGAATAAAACCATTGTATTGAATGCCGCCTTTTACCGGATCAAGTTTATGACCAAGCATGCAGGTATCCATATCGTAAAAGATGATATTTTGATGTGCAAGCGCAAAATGCGCAAAAGCTGTCAGGGCAATCCTGCTTTCCAGCATACCGCCTATCATACAAGGGATATTGTTTTGTTCACACACAGCGTTGATTTTATTTGCTTCCAGTATGCCGCCGGATTTTGAAAACTTTATATTTACAAAATCGCAAGCTCTTGCCTTAATCAGGCGCTCAGCATCATGATGGTCGTAAACGCTTTCATCCGCCATAATTTTTATCGGGGATAATTTTCTCAATGCCGGCAATTGCTCATCAGCCCAATAGCGCATTGGTTGTTCGCAAAACTGGATATTATATTTTTCTATTTCCTGCAATACAAACGTTGCTGTATCAAAGCTCCATCCCTGGTTGGCATCTATGCGTAACAGTAAATTGTCGCCTATTGCCATCCTGATTTGTTTGATGCGTTCTATATCCTCAGCGCCATTTTTACCAACTTTTACTTTTATGATATTGACACCCTTTGCTTTAAACTCCCGGGCAGTGGCTGCCATCGCTTCAGGCGTGTCAATTCCAATAGTAAGATCAGTTTCAATTTTCTTTTTACGGCCTCCCAGGAATTGATACAATGGCATTCCCGCGTGTTTGGCAGCAATGTCGTACAAGGCCATATCAAAAGCGCTTTTTATTGTGGAATTAAAGGCTGTATAGCTATGTAGCTCCAACATCCTTTCTTCAATATCCAGCGGGTTTTTTCCTTTCCATATCAGCGCAAAATCCTTTGCTATTTCATAACAGGTAGCCTGGGTTTCACCTACAATCATAGGGAATGCCGAACATTCGCCAACACCGTAGTAACCAGCGTCTGTGTGAATACGTATGAAAGTATTTTGAGCAAAATCCATCGTGCCTGTAGCGATAGTAAATGGATGCATGGGGATGCTGAATTTGTAAATTTCCGTTTGAATTATCTGCATATAAGTTTTTAGTAAATGCTTTAATATGATAGTAGTGCAATTGTAGTTTGAATTTCCGGTATTTACCTTGATTTTTATGAACACTAATCAAGTCACGATGCAAAAGTACCTTTCTAAACGTTTACTTTATTTGCATTTTTTTATTTTAGGAGACTTAAAATTTACAAAACCTATTTTTATATCTATCTTTCCGGAATGAAAATAAAACCATGGTTGATCTTTGCCCTTATAACTACAATTTTCTGGGGAGTATGGGGAGCGATTATCGAGATACCGGAAAAGGCTGGATTTCCAGCTACACTGGGATATATAGTATGGGCGTTGACAATGATAATTCCCGCTGTAATTGTTTTAGGGAGGATTAGCTGGAAGCTAGAAAAGGGAAAAAAGGCCATTATGTACGGTATGCTAATTGGCGTTTCGGGGGCAGCCGGCCAATTGATATTGTTTCAGGCACTTAGAACCGGGCCGGCATATCTTGTTTTTCCGTTTGTGTCATTATCACCATTAGTCACTATCCTGCTTTCACTGTGGTTTTTAAAGGAAAAAGCCTCACCAAAATCATGGATTGGAATCGTCATTGCCTTGATCGCAATTCCATTGCTTTCCTATCAGCCAGCCGGAAATGGACAAAAATTCGGCTTTCTATGGATATTGCTGGCGCTGGCGGTGTTTTTATTATGGGGAGTACAGGCATATTTTATGAAGGTGGCAAACAATCATATGAAAGCGGAAAGCATTTTCTTTTACATGATGATATCGGGCCTGGCATTGATTCCCGCGGCCTTTTTCATGACAGATTTTTCGCAGCAAATAAATTGGGGACTCAAAGGCCCCTACCTCGCTTTCGGTATTCAAATTTTAAATTCGATAGGCGCCTTATTTCTTGTTTATGCTTTTAGATATGGCCGGGCGATTATTGTGAGCCCATTGACAAATGCAGGCGCCCCGGTTATAACAATCGTATTATCTCTGTTGATCTATGGAATTTTTCCGCACACTATTATTTTGATTGGTATGTTATTGGCGCTTACGGCCATTTTCTTTTTAGCTGACTAAAATATCACAGCTAAGATTTAAAGTTAGTTTTTCTTGAGAGATATAACAGTAAAACAAGGTATTAAATTAAATTATGAAAGATAAAATAAATAATTATCTTTGAAATGAAGTTAAAAGAAAGGTATTACATTTTTTTATAAAAATATTAAAAATTAATGTATATGACGGGTACGAGCTATACAGCTAAAGAAATATCCAGCCAGCCAAAATTGTGGATGGAAACATTTGAATTTATTTTGAATCAAAAGGGTCAGTTAAGTACATTTTTGAGCGATGCGTACAAAATAAAGAACCTCCAAATCATTCTTTCAGGGGCGGGCTCATCTTCATTTATTGGAGAAATACTCCTATACGCCTTTCAACGAAATACAGGCGTTCCGGTTAAAGCAATTCCTACTACAGATATTGTGACACATCCCGTTGATAATTTCCAGGAAGCAATTCCCACATTACTGATTTCATTTGCAAGGTCAGGCGATAGTCCTGAAAGCATTGCAGCCTTTGAGCTCGCATCAAAATGCATTAAGGTGATTTATCACCTGGTTATTACTTGTAATCCACATGGTGCACTGGCAAAGCTTGCTTTACATGCCCAAAATGCCTATGTATTGTTATTGCCACCAGAAACTAACGACATGGCTCTCGCTATGACAAGTTCCTTTACCTCTATGACGCTGGCCGGTTTATTAATTTCAGATATCGATCATATTGAGGCAAATAAGGCACATGTAGAAAAATTGCAGGAGATGGGGCAACTTGTTCTGGATAAATATGGCGCCACATTAAGTGCCGTTGCGGATATTGGTTTTAAAAGAATCGTATTCCTTGGGTCCGGTGCACTTAACGGGACTGCAAAAGAATCTCATTTAAAAGTCATTGAACTTACTGATGGACAAATTAGTTGTCACTACAATTCCTTTCTTGGCTTCCGCCACGGTCCCAAGGCCATCATTGATGAATCCACTTTATTGGTCTATTTGTTTTCCAAAGATGTCTATGTGTATAACTACGAAGTAGATTTAATAAAATCAATCAATCAAACCGAACAATTTATTTATAGCATAGGTATCGGGCAGTGCTCGTCAGAATCACAGAATTTGGATCTCAATTTAAATATCGACCTCTGTGGGGGAAACAATAAACTTCCGGACGAGTTTTTTTCAATTTGTGCCGTAATGCCGGCGCAGATACTCGGTTTTTATAAATCACTCGCTTTGGGATTAGTACCGGATTCACCATCAAAAAATGGCAGTATCCACAGGGTAGTGCAGGGTGTAAATATTTATCCATATTAAAACACCTAACCACTTTGTGTACACAACTAACCATCATATGGTCTTGAAATTTTCCTGAACGATTGCCTTAGTCTAAGCAACATTGGACCCGGCAAGATGAGAAGCGGCGGGGTTATTTTATGAGCAAGGCGTACAAAATGCTTACACGGGTAGTAACAAACAATGTATATTACGACGGCTTGTTTACGGCAAAAAAAAATGTAAAGATTCGATGAAGAAAAAGTTTGACGTTATCGTAGTAGGTGAATTGAATGTGGATTTGATAATGAACCAGGTGGCGTCTTTTCCGGAAATAGGCAAGGAAAAACTGGCTGATAAAATGACGCTTACACTGGGAAGTTCTTCCGCCATTTTTGCAAGTAATTTAAGTGCGTTGGGTATGAAGGTTTCCTTTGTTGCAAAAACGGGAACCGACATTTTTGGAAACTATTGTAAAAAAAACCTGAACGGGAAGAAGGTAGACACTTCCATGCTGATCCAGGATGACGCATTGCAAACAGGCGCTACCGTAGTTTTAAATTATGGAAACGACAGGGCAATGATAACCCACCAGGGTGCTATGAAGTATTTAGGAATAAAGGACATCACCAAGACAATGTTAGCCAAAGCCCGGCATCTTCATTTCTCCTCATATTTCCTGCAGCCACGATTTAAACATAAACTGGGCAATTTGTTTAAAATGGCTAAAGATGAAGGTCTCACCACTTCGCTGGATGTGCAGTGGGACCCGGCAGAACAATGGGATTTTAACTTCAAAAAAGTATTACCCTATGTCGATATATTTTTTCCTAATGAAGCGGAATTGTTGCATTTGACGGCCACAGATTCAATTGAGAAAGCGCTTAAAGCAGTTAAAGGCTATGGGAAATTTATATTGATTAAACAGGGCGCACAAGGCTCTACACTTTATTACGATGATAAGATTGCAAAAAGTAAATCTTTTTTAAATAATAAAGTAGTAGATGCAATTGGTGCAGGCGATAGTTTTAACGCGGGCTTTATATTCAAATTTATACAGGGATCTTCGCCAGAGGATTGCCAGGTATTTGGCAACCTGCTTGGTGCAATCTCAACTACAAAAGCGGGAGGTACCGCTGCATTTATTAATTATGAGCAAATCATGAAAATTGCAAAAAGTAAATTTGGATATGAAGGATAACAGCACTATGCAGCAAAAATTTATAGAGCTACGGCAGCAAAAGCAAGCTTTGCTCGCGACCAACTTTTATAATTTTGAAACACTGAAAGGGGTATTGGAAGCGGCCAGTGCGGTAAATAAACCCATCATCCTTCAACTTACAAGAAGCTCAATAGAATACATGGGGCTATCAGTGGCTGTGAGTCTTGCCCAATCAATGTTGAAGTTGTATGAAGTAGAAGGCTGGATTCACCTCGATCACGGAGACTCGTACGAACTGGCTGCGAGTTGCCTGGATGCAGGTTTTACATCTGTTATGATTGATGCAAGTGAAATGCCATTTGAAGAGAACGTAAGGATTACAAAAACTGTAGTGAAACTTGCAGAGAAATACGGCGCTAACGTGGAAGCCGAGCTCGGCTATGTAGCCAAACTGGGACAGAAAACAGGTGCGATTGGCTATACCAACCCAGGGGAGGCGAAACGCTTTGTTGATGAAACCGGCGTAGATGCCCTCGCTGTGGCAATTGGGTCGGCACATGGTTTTTATAAAGAAGAACCTAAACTTGATCTGAATCTTTTATCGGAAATAAAAAAAGTAACCAACGCGGCCCTGGTGTTGCACGGGGGTTCGGGCATTCCCCATGAAATATTACGGGAAGCAATAAAACGAGGTATCTGTAAAATAAATCTAGCTACTGAAATCAAAAATATTTTCATGAAGACTTTAAAATACCAAATGACTCATGATGATGAGATTGATTTGCGAAAAGTTTTTCCTTATGCAACCAATGCGGTTACTGAATTGGTAACTGATAAATTAAAGGCTATACAAATTGAAAATAATGCAATCATCAATTAATAAAAGCAATATGAAATTATCTGCAGGTATCAAAAAAGCGCTGTGGGCTTTCCCGGTATTTTTCATCGTAATATTTATTGTACAAGGTTGCGGTTCAAAAGACACAGATAGCTATTATACTATGGAGGATTTTTCCAGGGTAAAGAAAATTGATGTACATGCTCATGCACTTACTTTAGATACCGAATTAGTAAAACAGGCCCAATCGGATAATTTCATACTAATCAGCCTCAATACCGAGGTGCCTGATTATCCCTCAATCGACAGTCAGCAATATTATATTCTACAACAAAGGCATAATTTTCCAAATGATATTTTTTATGTAACCGCTTTTCATACGACCGAAATAAATGAGCCGGGATGGAGTGACCGGGAAATTGCCTATTTAAAAAAGTCTTTCGGTAGCGGAGCGCTTGGAATTAAAATATGGAAAAATATAGGCATGACAATTAAAGACAAGGATAGTAATTATATTATGGTTGATAATCCTGTTTTTGACCCGATATTTAAATACCTCGAACAACATAATATTCCTGTTATCGGCCACATAGGAGAGCCTAAAAATTGCTGGCTTCCATTGGATCAAATGACTACCAACAACGACAGGGACTATTTTACCGGGCACCCTGAATATCACATGTTTCTTCATCCGGAATATCCCTCCTACGAAACCATCATACGATCAAGAGATCATTTACTTGAAAAGCATCCCAACCTGAGATTTATCGGCGCACATTTGGGAAGTATGGAATGGGATGTAGATGAAATTGCCAAACGCCTGGATAAATTTCCAAACATGTCGATAGAGCCTGCCGAACGATGGGGGCAATTACAATATCAATCGCTACAAAACTGGCAAAAAGTTCGCGACTTTTTTATAAAATACCAGGATAGAATTATGTACGGCACCGACGTTGAAGAAAACTCTTCACAGAAGCCGGGTGAATTGAATATACATGCCCACAAGCTTTGGATGAATGACTGGCGATACCTGAATACGGAGGATAGTTTACAATCTCCATTTGTTGATAAAAAATTTAAAGGATTGCACCTGCCTAAAACAGTAATCAACAAAATATTTTATACAAATGCCGAAAAATGGTACTTCACTAAAAAGAACTAACCAACACTGTAACTGATCACTGGCAAAAAGTTTCCTCGCGATTTCATTAAGCGGGGGGTGACTGGCCTACATAGCCGCATTTAGATTGGAAGGCTTTATCTGTCAAGCATCTGCATCCGCGTAAATTTTGTTGGGAAAGAATAATTCAAAATATTATCGCGGCAAAAAAATTAGCTGATTTACCCACTTGTAAAAAACTCTCCGGTTATAAAACTGCATATAGATTAAGATTAGAAAATTATCGCATTGGTTTCTTCTATGAAAATGAAACAGCAGAACCTGTCAGGATTTTGAACCGGAAAGATATTTATAAATACTTTCCCTGTAATCCCACGCCCGGTAAACGATATTTACGGTTTGTTTCCCATTTGATGCCTGAAGCGGTTTAAAAACGTAAATTGATTTTTTAAAAACATACAATGAAATTCAGCATACTGTCTTCCCTGGCTACATTAGCCCTGGTTATTTTCTCGTTGGCTTTTACAAAAGAAAAAGATAAAAATGAGTGGACCAATCTTTTAGATCAGGATCTAACCAAATGGTCATTCTATTTAGGTTATAACTTTAAAGCAACATACGATGGAAGTGTTCCCCGCGATGAACACGGCGATAGTATTCCGCCTGTGGGCTACAGGAATTTCAACAATGTTTTTTCAGTTGTAAAAGATAATAATGACCTGGTTTTAAAAGTAACCGGGGAATATTATGGTTGTGTATTTACAAAAGAGTCATTTAAAAACTTCCGGCTGAAGATGAACGTGAAGTGGGGCACAAAAAAGTGGGATTTCCGGATTGGAAAACTTAGGGATGCAGGCCTGTTGTATTACTCGCAAGGCCCGTGTGGTGCGGAATATTGGCGTGCCTGGATGCTTTCGCAGGAATTTCAATTTATGGAAGGCCACTTTGGAGATTATTGGAACATAGCAACTTCGGCTATTGACATAAGGGCCTTTCCACCGGAAGGTGTTATGAGTACTGCCGCCGGAAACACCCAGCCTTTTCTTTCGGTGGGTGAAGGTACAAGTCTCGAAGGATACTGCATGCGTACAGCCGATTATCCAACTCCCGGTAATGGGTGGACGGAAGTAGAATTAGTTTGTTATGAAGGTAAAAGTCTGCACATTGTAAACGGGCATGTTGTTATGGTATTATCTAATTCAAGGTTTCACGAGAATGGTGTGGACAAGCCACTGGTTGAGGGAAAAATACAATTGCAAAGCGAGGGCTGTGAAGTTTATTATAAGGACATAAAAATAAAAGCTATTGATAAAATGCCGGAGGAATTCACCGCTTATTATCGCTAATTCAACTGGCACTTAAAAAAAACTTCAGATATTTTATGCGAAAGCCGGGCAAGCCAATGGGACAAAAACCTCTTTGGACATTATTTGGCATTGCCCCTCTTCAATATTGTTTTTTTCTGAATTCTTATGCATAGATTTATAAAGGCAATCAATTTATTGGTTGATATTTTTATTATTATTCAAAACAATTTATCCAAAAACAAAGTAAAATGAAAAAAGCAATCCACATTACACTAGCCGCATTCGTTTTCATGACGGCATTCATTAATCCTGTTAAGGCGCAGGATAACAAAAAAGAAATGGAAACGCTTGCTAAAAATTATGAAGATGCTTACAACAAAAAAGACGCTAAAGCAATAAAAGAATTTTACACAAAAGATGCAGTAAGAATTAATTCAGACGGAACAACAACAAACGGAAGTGAAGCAATTGCTGCCGATGCAGCGGAGTTCTTTGCAAATAACAATGCAACTATAAAAATAACCGTAAGCAATACCGTAACAGAAAGCGATGGCACTGTTACAGCTACAGGCACCTTCGAAGGTAGCACGGGAGGTACTGACTTCAGCGGAAACTATACCAACACCAATGTAAAAGAAGATGGACAGTGGAAAATATCAAAGAGCGTTTTAACCAATTAGTAAAGCAGTCCGAAATTAATAGCATAAAAAAACAATAGAAAAAATATCATAGCGGCCCATTCGTGATTAAGAAGAATTGCAACTCCCGCTTATGGGTTAGGTGATTTTGTTTTCTCTTTGTCAAGCTCTTTAGCAATGGTATTGATAAAATTGGCGGTTGCTGCATGTCGCTCGTCACTCTCAGCCTCGGGCCATGCGCTATTGATCACTACCACCAGGCGCCTCGCAGGATCAATATGAATCACCTGGCCATGAATGCCCAATGCCTCGAAAGTGCTGTCATTAAAAATCCACCATTGGTATCCATAGCCCCCATGGGGCCAAAGCGGGATTTGCGTATGAGTAGCTTCCTGGAACCAACCGTCGGGAACAATGGATTCGCCATTGATGCGTCCGCCTTCGAGTACAAATTGTCCGAAGCGCCCAAAGTCACGGAGTTTCGCCTGGAGGCAGCAGCCTGCCAATTCCTCATCGGTCCGGCCTAAAATCCAGGTAGCCTTTTCCTCCATACCGTAGGGAATCCAGATCTTTTCGGAAAGATAGTCCGATAACGTTTTTCCCGTAGCAGCACTGACAAGAACACCAATCAGGTGGGTTTCACCTGTCTTGTATACCCATTTTTTGCCTGGCTTGCCCTCGGCAATCAAACGTCGCATGTAACTTACTGTTGCATTCATGCCCGGTTCAACCGAATCTGTAAAAAATCTGGAAATGTCAGCATTCGGATCAGTGTAGTTCTCGTTCCATCGCACACCTGTGGTCATAGTCAGAAGGTGGTGGATCGTAACGCTATCGTAGGCACTGCCTTTTAAATCTGGGAGGTAGGCGGTAACATAGTCATCAACACTTTTGATATAACCATCTTTGATCGCAGCACCCACGAGGGTGCTCGTCACTGACTTTGCAACAGACATCGACGTCCATCTGCCGGATTCGCTGTACCCAAGGGCGTAGCGTTCTAACCGTATCTTTCCATCCTGTAAAATGAGGAGGCCGGCTACCTTCTGTTCAGTCATAAAATCTTCCAATTGTTTTCCTTTTTCTCCGCCTGCATTAAATGCGGCAATGGGCAACTCTTGTGGAAGCTTATGCACTTTGCTCCCGTTCGGCACTTCGCGACTTTTAAAAACCTCGTCGTAATGCAAAAAACCAAGTTCAAGCTCTTCCTGGTTCCATTGGCCAGAGTTCTTCGGAAGGGAGGCCGGGTTGTAGATGCTCTGCGCAAGGGAGGAGAAACCCAGGGCCAGCGTAATGGCCAGCCCTACAACTTGCCGGATTGCTGAGGTAAGGAGTGTGCGTATGATTTGATTTTCTTTTTCCATTCGTGAGACCTTTATCAGGCTGATTGACATCCGTTAAATATATAAAAAATAAAAAAGATGGTACCGGCTGCCTGGCTAATTAATATTTTGAGGTGCTGGAACGATATTAGTTTGGAGAAATCATTTTTGGATAATTTCTAACCAATTGTCTAATTTGTCAAACCTTAGTAGAAAATAAATTATCTAAAGGGTTCAACCTTATTAGCTTCTTTATTTTAAATGAAAATGAAAATAGAATATCATAATTAAGGTAGCAATACTTATGGATATACATTTCTACTAAGGCTTAAAGAAATATTGTTAGCCTATGCAAAAATGGAACGCAGACTGGGGAGAGCATGGCGTTTCATCAGTGTAACGTTTTACTGATATACTTTAACCCAGTCCACAACCATTTTTACCGGCAGGTGTTCCGGCTTCACATTTCCTACCCATGAACCACCCAACTGCTGGTCTATTAAAACATAAAATGGCTGATCAAAAGGCCATTGCGTGGCATCAACATTTTTCATCCTTGGATAGGTGAATGTTTCTTGTCCATTCAGTACATACACAATTTTATCAGGATACCACTTAATACCAAAAACATTGAAATCGTTTGTGTTGAATTTGGCGGTGCCATAATGCGGCGGATTTTTATCCTGCTTCAGTTTTAAAGTGTAATAAGAATGTATTGTCTGGTAAACAATACTGTCGAAGTTGAGGTGCTCCATTATATCAATTTCACCGTTGCGGGGGTAATCCCCATATTTATTTGTTTCGGCCAGCATCCACATGGCAGGCCAGGCGCCTTGTGCACATCCCAGTTTTGCCCTTATTTCAATTTTTCCATACTGAAAAGCAAACTTTCCTTTGGAGTAAATTCCGCCGGTTAAGAAAGGCCGCTTGTCTTCACTTGTATCAGGATTATTAAGGCCTATCAGATGCAGCAAACCATCGGTTAATGCATAGCAACGTTCATCGCTTGTCATGTGCTTGTTCCAGTCACTGTTTCCGGGCGGAACTTTTGTCCATTTTAAAGTGTCTAATGTTGCAGTGTCAAAATTATCTTCCCATACAAGCTTCCAGTTTTTGTTTTCCCGGTTTTTCTTTTGCTGATAGATATGACTTTCGCTTATTGTACTGACCTTACAACTTTGCAGGATCAAAACCAGCACCAGTATTTTACATAAAGAATTCTTCATAACTACTCCTTTTTAAGTTTGTCGGCAAAACGATATGTCCACATAGCTGCCTTCGGAGGGATGATTTGAAATTTTTTGTTTGGAAAACAATTCAACTTGACCCATCCCTGCTATCCATAGTAACTCCAAAATCAAAAAGTGGTGCTGTCCTGAGTTTGTAACTCAGGACATACAAACTTTATTTTAAAATAAGAATCCTATTTTTAAGAGTCCACATTGCTTTCCATAATAATAATCCCTCGCGCTACTGTAAATATATTCCATAAATGTCCTGAGTTGTTCGAATGAACTCTCCAAAGGAGTCATTTGACCTTTGGAGCAAACTCAGGACAGCAGCTTTCTTATTATTTAAGAATTCTACGAATAGCAATCTGTTACCACTTGCATTTTTAAGCTACTCAGGATAGCTGGGGGGATTTTAAAAAACATTCGCTACTTTTTACCATCTAATTGTTCAGCCAAACCAATCAGAATTCCTTCGGTTCCACGAATGTAGCAGAGCCGGTATGAGTTCTCGTACTGAACCACTTCACCAACCAGTTGAGCGCCATGCTTTCGGAGCCTGGATACCATCTCGTCAATGTCTTCAACGGTGAACATTACACGCAGATAACCGAGAGAATTTACAGGAGCCGTACGGTGGTCCGCGATAGTGGGCGGGGTGAGAAACCGGGAAATCTCAAGCCGGCTGTGTCCGTCAGGTGTAACCATCATAGCAATCTCTACGCACTGGTTGCCCAGTCCTGTAACACGACCAGCCCATTCTCCTTCGACCGTGGCTCGTCCCTCAAGTTTCAGACCTATCTCCGTGAAAAAAGCGATAGCGTCATCAAGGGATTCTACAACGATGCCGACATTGTCCATTCGGAGCAATTTGTTTTTTTCCATAGTTTTATCTATTTAGTTTATGGCTAAATGCCGCTGCTATCCATAGCACCTCAGTACAGCGGCTTTCTTATTATTTAAGGATTCTGGGTATAGCAATCTATAACTCCTTTCATTTTTAAGTTACTCAGGTCAGCCGCGGTACCAGGCGTTCGTTGTTTTCTGCTTATACTTGTCCGTTATACTTAGGGTCAAAATCTATGATCCATTCAATACCATATTTGTCTCTAAAACAACCAAAATATGAACCCCAGGGGCTGTCTCCAATTCGCCCTTCAATTTGTCCGCCTGCTGAAAGTCCGCCAAATAACTCGTCGGCTTCCTCACGGCTTTCTGCACTAATTGATATTTTAGACCTGTTTTCATTTTCATTTGTTTTTCCCATACTTTCCGGAACGTCATTGGCTATTAAAAAGTTTTTGCCAATAGGCAAAGCAATATGCATTATTTTATTGGCTTCGTGTTCTGCTACCGGGTATTCAGGGCTTGATATATCTTTGAAACGCATAATTTTTGCGAACTCTCCGCCAAATACTGATTTGTAAAAATTGAATGCTTCTTCGGCATTTCCGTTGAAGTTAATGTGAGGATTGATAAGTGCCATAATATTTATTTTTTAAGTTGTTTTTTTTATTTCTTATTCCAAATGTCGTGAGTGCAGGTTGTTCCCCGCGATCCATTGTAGCACCTAAATTAAAAAGCGGCGCTTTCCTGAATACGAACCTTATTTGCTGTAAACACGTGCTACAATACCTCCCGGGAAAGACTTTGCCTCAAGCAGTTCCAGGTCCATCGGAAGTTCAACACTACTAAAAATTGGCAGCCCTTTACCTAAAACCAGAGGATGCGTATTCAAATGGTATTCATCAATAAGTCCTGTCGCTACGAGGCTCCGCATAAAGCCGGCGCCTCCCAGTGCCAGGATAGGTTTGCCCTCCTGTGACTTAAGTTCCTTTATCTCTTCAGCAAGGTCACCGTCAAAAATCTTCGCCGCTGCCCAGGAAGCTCCAGCCGGAGATAGGTTTGTACCGGGCTGCACATTTATTCCCCTATAACCGCTTTTGGTAAACACTCCTTTTGGTATTTCGTTCATTGGTACAGCAAAGGGGCCTGGAGCAGTTGGCCAATAGGAGGACATAGATTCAAACGATTTTCTGCCCATGATGACCAGCCCGGAATCGTAGCTTCGCTCAAGGCTCCAGGCTCTCGAAGTTTCATCCGAGCTTCTGAAAATCCAGTCAGCTTTTCCGTTAAGATCAGCTACAAAACCATCAATAGTTACTGACATCTTCATAATTAGTTTACGCATAGTTGATTAATTTATTTTTCAAAACTAAGCGCTCCTCTTAAAATAAAAGCGGCTAAATGCGACATTTCAAGGGAGTATTGCGTCTTCGGCTTTTGATAGTGTTGTCAACAAGAAATTCTTTATGCAGCTGTTGGGTGTTTTTTAAAAATACCCCACTCCTGTAGAGCCACACGCCGCCGTTATTGCGTGTTACGTGCGGATGTTTTGCAGCCTGGCAATCACCAACAACTCTTAGCGAGATATGAACTAAATAGTAGTTAAACCTTCATTACCTTGAATATCTCAGCAAGGTTTAAAAATATCTTCATTATCACAACCCATCACCCTCAATATTTTACGGCCACTATTTAGAATGGAAGCATCTTCTAAAGCCGGATAAATATAAAGATGGTACAACCGGCAGTCTTGCAACCATGGTTACAAAAAAATGGGTAGAGATAAATGCATTTGTTATTATGAGTGGTCATATACACCTGATATGACAAATTCAGGAAGGTTATGAGAGAGATGCTTTTCAAAGAAATTTCTTAAAGTTCATATGACAGACAATCCAAAGGGATTTACAAAAGACCCTCCAAAGGTTTTCGAAAGATTTTATGTAAATGCAAAAGATAGAAAGTATCTCCCGATGTAAAGAGGGATCAGGAACGCAATCCATTAAGCAATGATTTATGGACAAAAGAAGTATTTAAACAAAAGATGGAATAAAATTTTTAGCCTTTTTTATGAAGTCTTGACTTTTTTGTTATTTTTTTTATCAAGAAAAAAAAAGTAAAGAGCTCAAATAATGTGGGCAAGGCTTTGCGCTTAAAATATCTGGTTCGATAAAGATAATCAAATATTTCCCGCCACGATTTATGTAATTCTTAAAGTTCCTGCATCCAATCTACAAATCATATTTCGTAACTGTAATTCTAAAAATGAATTACCGTATCCCATCACTTAAAAATTGTTTTTATGAAAAAAATTATTTTATTACTTCTCTCGGCATTCATCTTAATTGTAGCATTCAGAGGAGAAACGGAGATCACGATTACAGGAAATGTAAAAGATGAAAATGCTAACCCTGTAGTTGCAAGCATAAGGGCCGGCAAAGCTGGTACTACTGCCGATGCAAAAGGAAATTATTCAATAGCGGTAAATGAGAATGATGTTTATCTTGTTTTCTCCGCGACAGGCTATCAAACGCAAAAAGTAAAAATCAACAAAAGGACAATTATTAATGTCATTATGAAACAAGTCTCAAGCGCTTTGCAGGACTCGTCTTTGGAGAACTTATATGTAATGACAGAGTCTGAATATAAGAAGGACAAGTCATTGAATTATCCCTCAGCAAAATTGACCGGTAAAGTTAGTGGTGTATATCTTTCTCCTGTTACTCGTCAAAACAATTACCCAGCAGACGATGAATACAATACCGAAGAATATTCCAACATTGTCGAAAATGGTTTTCACAAAGTTTCAGATGACCCGCTCTCCACTTTTTCTATTGATGTGGACGCGGCATCGTACAGTAATGTGAGGCGCTATCTGAACAGTAACCAATTGCCTCCAGCCGGCGCAGTGCGTACTGAAGAGATGATCAATTATTTTAAATACCAATATCCGCAACCAACCGGCAAAGATCCTTTTTCAATCAATACAGAAATAAGTGTTTGCCCATGGAACTCCGATAATAAGCTTGTGCTTATTGGACTACAGGGAAAAAATATTCCCATTGAAAATTTGTCTCCGTCTAATCTTGTTTTCTTAATTGATGTATCGGGGTCTATGATGGATGAAAATAAACTGCCGCTTGTAAAAGCATCTATGAAAATGCTCACCGATCAGCTTCGCGAAGAAGATAAAATATCCATAGTTGTTTATGCAGGAAATGCAGGGCTCGTGCTGCCTGCTACCAGTGGCGCCAATAAAACAAAAATTAAAACTGCCATTGATGCATTGGAAGCCGGTGGCTCTACCGCAGGCGGTGCAGGTATTGAGCTTGCTTATAAAACTGCCATGCAAAATTTTATGAAGGAAGGAAACAACCGCATCATTCTTTGCACAGACGGCGATTTTAATGTAGGTGCAAGCAGCGATGATGACATGGTGCGATTAATAGAGAAGGAACGCAACCAGGGAATCTATCTTACCGTGCTTGGTTATGGAATGGGCAATTATAAGGACAGTAAAATGCAACAGCTTGCTGATAAAGGAAACGGCAATCACGCATACATCGATGGTATCAATGAAGCAAAAAAAGTCTTGGTGAATGAATTTGGCGGCACGCTATTTACCATCGCGAAAGATGTAAAGCTGCAACTGGAATTTAATCCTGCAAAAGTCGCCGGTTACCGGTTGATAGGATATGAGAACCGCATTTTAAACAAAGAAGATTTCAATGATGATAAAAAAGATGCAGGCGAACTCGGAAGCGGCCATACGGTAACAGCACTGTATGAAATAATTCCTGCCGGCGTAAAGTCTGAATTCCTGAAAAATGTTGATCCGCTGAAATACCAGAACAATAAAAATAAAAACACCTCTTCTTTTAATGATGAAATTCTCACTGTAAAATTTCGCTATAAGGCTCCGGCCAGCGATAAAAGTGAATTAATCGTTCATCCTGTTATTGATGATAAAATTGACATTGAAAACACATCGGATAATTTTCGTTTTGCAACATCAGTAGCAGACTTTGCCATGTTGCTTCGCAACAGTGAATACAAGGGCAATAGCACTTACGACATGGTTTTAAGAATGGCTAATAACTCTCTAGGAAATGATATAGAAGGTTACCGCAAAGAATTTGTGTCGCTCGTAAGGAAAGCAGCAAGCATGAAAGACAATACTACCAAACGCTAAACTTCAGCGTAAAAAAAATAAATCAAAAAATATTAAAACCTGCAATCACTGCAGGTTTTAATATTTTATTTATCTGGTCATAAAATTCTTTCAGCTTATTTCTTCCACCATTTCAAAGGAAACTTTATATCCTTTACAGAGCCTACTATCATATCCGGTTTAAAAGCGTAATTATTTAATTCTTCTTTTTTTGTAATGCCGGATAAAACAAGAATGGTTTTGTAACCCATCTGCACGCCACCCTGGATGTCGGTATCCATGGTATCTCCAATCACCGTGGTATCTGCCGTTTCAAGATTAAGGGTCTTGCGTGCAGACCGCATCATGACAGGGCTGGGCTTCCCAATCGGGAATGCTTTAATACCCGTTGCTTCCTCGATCATTGCGGTGGTTGCTGCAATGCCCAGGTTGTTCCATCCTGGTTTTTTTGGTGAGGGATCCCTGTTGGTGGTAATAAATTTCGAGCCGCCAAGGATCATGTCCACTGCTCTCTGTACCATCTCAAGTGTGAAATTTCTTCCTTCTCCCAATACCACAAAATCAGGTTCGGAATCAACAAGCGTCAGCCCGTTGTCGTGAAGGCTCGTGAGTAAGCCGCCCTCACCCAAAACGTATACGGTTCCTTTAGGCGCCTGGGCCGCAAGAAATTGCCCGGTAGCGATGGCACTTGTATATACATGTTCTTCTGTTACGCTAATGCCCAGCTTTTTTAATTTACGCACCACTTCAAGTTTGGTCCGCTGGCTGTTATTAGTCATAAACAAAAACGGGATATCATTTTTTAATAAGTGAGCAATAAATTCATCTGCACCATGTATCATTTCATCGCCGCCATAAATAACACCATCCATATCTATCAATAAACCTTGTTTCATAATTATTAAAATTTAGGTTACAGAATCTGCTTTAAAAATCTTTTATAAAAGTAGCACATCGCAAAGCCCTTTTAAAAATAACTTTATCATGTAAACGGGATATCCAAAACTGAAAACCGGTGCAGCCCTACGTTAAATTTTATGGCATGCCCTTACCTTTATGTTAGTTTTTGAAAAGGTATTTTATGGAATAAAAGAAGCTGGAAAAAATTTACTTATACCTTATAATACTTACCAATTATGAACTATGTCATTTTAGTAACCGTGCTATTATTTGGCGTTACTTTTCTTGCAGGTGTAAGCAATAAATATAATTTACCATTCCCCATCATACTTGTTTTGACAGGGCTCCTGATCAGTATTATTCCAGGCTTGCCTGCCATCACACTGCGGCCGGAAATTGTATTCCTCATTTTTTTACCGCCATTGCTGTATGAAGCAGCGTGGAAAACCAACTGGCATAATTTCAGAAAATTTAAAAGGCCTATTCTATTATCAGCCTTCGTGCTTGTGTTCTTTACGACTTTGATGGTGGGAGTTGCCGCACATTTATTTATACCTGGTATTAGCTGGCCGCTTGGATTTCTTTTGGGCGCTATTGTCTCACCCACTGATGCGGTCGCAGCAACGTCCATAACAAAGAATCTGCACTTATCGCCGAGAATAGTAACTATACTTGAAGGAGAGAGCCTGGTGAATGATGCAAGCGGCCTGGTCGCTTACAAATATGCGATAGGCGCTGTGATGGCCGGCAACTTTATTTTCTGGAAAGCAGGATTAAATTTTCTGATAGTAATTGTGGGGAGCATTGCAACCGGGCTTTTAATAGGGTATATCGCAAGGGTAATCTTAAAAAGAATTTGCGTTGATAGTGTTATTCAAACTACGATCACTTTCATTATTCCTTTTACCTCTTACCTTATCGCCGAAGAACTGGAAATCTCCGGGGTGCTGGCGGTAGTTTGTACCGGCTTGTATTTATCTTATAATTCAGAGTCGATTATTACGAACAGATCGCGTATTACAATTTATGCTGTGTGGGATGTAGTTTCCTTTATTCTCAATGGGTTTATCTTTATACTTATTGGCTTGCAATTAAAAACAGTAATGAAAGGAATCACCGGGTACTCCGTGAGTGAATTAATTCTTTATGGATTGTTTGTAAGCCTCGTGGTGATCGTTTGCCGTTTTGTTTTTGCGGTTCCTGCAGCGCTGTTGCCACGCATATTAAGTAAGCGCATCAGGGAAACAGAATCTTTTAATCGCGGAAACATGTGGGTCTTTGGGTTTGCGGGTATACGCGGCGTCGTTTCACTTGCTGCAGCCCTGGCGCTTCCCAATCTTTTACCGGATGGTAACCCTTTCCCTGAACGCGATCTTATTATATACCTTACCTTTTGTGTGATACTTACCACGCTTGTTTTACTCGGGAATAATTTGCCGCCAATCATTCGCAGGCTGAAAGTACCGGCCCATTCACTGGTGGCAGAAGAGTATGAAGCACGCACGATAATACTTGAAAACACCATCAACCATATTGATCAAAATCTTTCCACAGTTAAAGAAGAATTTTTAAATAACCTGAAAAGAAAATACGATACCAAATACAAAAGAATACAACGGACGGAATTACCGCCGGGGTATTTTAAAGAAGAAAAGCATACTGATGCCGGTAATGAAGTTTTTAATGAATATTCGAAACTGGAATTAGATATTTTGTCGGTAGAACGCAAATGGCTCTTGCAGTTAACACGTGAAGGAAAAGTAAGCGAAGAGGTCGTTCGTAAAATTGAAAGAGAACTTGATTTGGAAGAGACGAGATTGAGTATGGAGTTGCAAGGATGAGAGATTGATATTTTTTTAATAGACGGTATCATCAACGCAACTTATTTGGTCGGGTTTGGGCTATTGATTAGATTTAGGTGAGTAAATGCACAAGTAAGCAGCAAGTTTTATGGAAGCTACCTACAACATTGAAGTGACAGACAGACAATCATTCATTAGATTTTTGGAACTCTTGCGCCAAGACTTTTTAAATCAAGCAGAATGGGAAAACCATAACCTTGACCGATTTTTCGAAGCAATGGTCGCATTTACAAGCCTCTTACTAATGTCGCCTCCCCCTGCCAACATTTATTTAATGGTACTTAAACTGCATTAGCGCGAATACTTTCTTGCCGGCAACCTCCTGCAATGTTTTCGAAAGACCGCTATATCATACGCTTTAAATTTTGTTGCATCTAAACATTGTTTAACACTAAATTTTTGCCTGCACCCAACCATTTTGGGAACTTCGCCACAGGCTTCAATTGATAATAAAATAGAAGTATTTCTTAATACACGTTTAATTGAAAAAAAGTGTCTTTAGAATTATTTAATATTGATAAAGGCTATTCCGTATTTTCTCAGGGTAATTATGAAACCGCGAAACATTCTCATTATGCCATTGAAATTGTATGCTGCACAGAAGGCGCATTCAGTATAACAACCAATCTTTCCGAATATACCAACATTGAAAGTGTAATTATTCCCTCAAATCTTCCCCATACTTTTTGTTGCATAAATGCTACGTGCAATCTTTTATTTTTAGATCCGCTTTCAGATATGGGAATGTATTTTTTGCAACGATATGATTTGGCTTCGCAAAAAAATATAATTGTTAACCCTCCCGGGTTAAACCAATTTTATACAAAAAGAAAATTTGACATCCCGTTGATTTTAAATAGTGCTGAGACAAATCGTATAAGGCATATAGACTTCAGAATTTCTAAATGTATTCAGGCAATAAACTCCCATACCGATCACAAGCTAACTTTATCTCAATTATCAAAAGCTTCATTTTTATCAGAAAGCAGGCTGGCTCATTTATTTAAAAAGCAGCTGGGAATATCTGTTCACCAATGTATTCTCTGGAAAAAAATATTGTTGGCTGTTTTAAAATCAAGAGAAGGATACTCCCTAACCGAATGCGCCCACTACGTTGGATTTTCGGATTCGTCGCATTTCAATAAAGTATTTTACAAAATGTTTGGTGTCAATCCATTCTTCGTGCTTAAAAATTAGCAGGTTTGTACAATTTTTTTGCTGCTGGCTTTTTGAACTTTGTCCCATTATTAACCATAAAAAGCAAATAAGATGGAAACAAAGGAAGCAATAATGACAATCGACGAAATTGCGGACAGCTTCGTGAATTGGAGGAACAATGACAATGCGGCCAAACTGCGTGCGGAACTTTACAACCCCGACATTGAAAGTATAGAGGAAGGAAATACTACCGAGATCGGCCATGTGAAAGGTATGGAGGGCTTAAAGAAAAAAGGACAAGGGTTGTCCCGTGATTTTGAAGTGCATGATATCAAAGCATCTCACCCTGTAGTGGCCGATAACTGGTTCTCCGTAAAATTTGAAATAGACACTACGGATAAAAGGTCTGGGGAGCGTTGCAAATTATCCGAAATAGGTGTTTATAAAGTTGAGGAAGGCCAAATTGTGAAGGAACATTATTTTATGTTTTAAAGCCCTGCTGATATTGGTGTCCACGCCAACGTTTATTTACTGATGAATATATGCATTAGCCGAAAGAGTTTCTTGCGGACAATCCCTGCCACGTTTCGAAAGTGTATATCATAAGTAAAAGGGAGTGTAAAATAAACTGTGTCAGTTAAAAATAATATTGATAGAACAGAGCCAGCAGCGAAGTTCTTGCTAAAAATGGTCGGGCTCGATGCCCGGCCATTTTTTCTTAAAAGTAATGTTGATGTCACATCGCCATTGCTTCGTTCTTGCTTTAATAAAGTTACCATTTTTTATAAATTCAAAGATATCCTGTCGGGGAAAATGATGCTTAATTGAGATACCGTTGTGCTCCAGTTTTGCAAAGGTTGTGTCCATTTTTTCTGGATGTTTTTGGTAGCCAGGTAAATCAGTTTTAGTAAGGCCATATCAGAAGTAAAAGCACCTTTAGTTTTAGTAACCTTCCTAATCTGGCGATGATAGCCTTCAATGGTATTGGTAGTGTAAATTAATTTTCGGATAGCTGCCGGATACGCAAAATAGGTAGTAAGCTTTTCCCAGTTGCGTTGCCAGGAACTGATAACCACCGGATATTTTGTGGACCATTTTTCAGAAAGCTTTTCCAATTGTGTGGCCGCTGCTTCTTTGTTTACTGCCTGGTAAACCGGTTTCAGTTCTTTCATAAATTCTTTCTGATCTTTACTGGCTACATATTTTAAAGAGTTGCGTACCTGGTGAACGATGCAGCTTTGCACCTGCGTTTTAGGGAATACCGTGGAAATGGCTTCTGCAAAGCCTTTCAGGTTATCTATGCTGGCTATCAGAATATCCTGCACACCCCGGTTTTGAAGATCAGTCAGCACACTTAACCAAAAGTTGGCTCCTTCTGTTTCATTGGTATAGCAACCTAAAATTTCTTTTCTTCCTTCGGTAGTAATGCCCAGAATATTATACACACAGCGGGTAACAATTTTACTATCCTGCTTCACTTTATAGTACATGGCATCCAGCCAGACTATGCAATAAAGCGACTCTAATGAACGGTTTTGCCATTCCGCTACCAGCGGTATTACCTTATCGGTGATGGCTGATAGCGTAGCAGCAGAAATATCTGTGTCGTACATATCTTTAATATGGGCTGATATATCACGCAAGCTCATGCCATGCCCATACATCCCGATAATTTTTTGCTCTAAACTTTCTGCTAAAATGGTTTCTCTTTTTCGCACAATCTGAGGATCAAATTCACTGTTGCGATCCCGGGGAGTAGATAGCTCGATGGTGCCTTCTGCCGTTCTTAATTCCTTAGGCGTATGGCCGTTTTTGCGATTGCCTTTGAATCGTTGCTCTTCATCAAGGTGATCTTCCATCTCCGCCTGTAAAGCCGCTTCCAGAAAATCTTTTAGCATGGAAGCAAAGGCGCCTCCCTTACCAAATAAACTTTTGCCCGAGCGAAATTGCTCAAGGGTCTTTTTCTTTAATGCTTCGTAATCGAAGGCTTCTTTTTTCTTTTCCATAAAAAACTGTGTTTTAAAGTTCCTAAATCATCATGGAACTTTGACACAGTTTATTTTACAGCGTCTATCATAAGCCTAAATACCGTTGGATCTAAATACTGCGATCAAACACGAATATTATACAACTTGTTGGCGGGGACACCAATAATAGCAGGATTTACATCTTCCCCGTGAATTCCTAAAGAAATTATTTTCTCCTGTATTCTCATCATACATTCCCCATACACTATCTATATACTATCATACACTATCCATACACTATCCATACACTATCCATACACTATCCATACTTCATCCATACAAGGGTATTCTACTTGTCCTGTACTGAAAAAACTTCAGTTTAAAGGATACCCTTGCATGAACTTCACGGAGTTTGCATCATAATCCATTGCAACCTCATTGGCAATCGTGTAAAGACCCTATTGAGTATAGATTTTTCATCAGCCAGATTTTATGAAACAGGCGAGAAGTTTAATTTAATCTCCTTATTATGGATACTTTCATGGCTGTCTCCTTCGAAGCATTAACACCAAGTTTGCGAGTTGGCGACGTATGCTTTACTTAAAGCCATGGCGGAAAATAAATGAAAAGGGCTGCCTTGTTTAATGCAGCCCCTTCCTGACACTCCTTTAACTGGTGCCTTAAAAATGTATAGACCAACGGACTATTTGATGCCCGCCGAATCATGCAGGACTCCTGTTGTATCCATTGTATTATTGGGCGTGGTGCCGTTTGTAGAGTCTGAGTTCGTTCCGGGTGTTGCAGAAGACGGTTCCGTTTGTTCGGGTCCTGTCTGCGGATGACTGCCACATGCTGCAAATATCAGACTAGTGCATGCAATAAGGATTGTGTTTTTCATTGTCTTTTTCATAAAATGTTTTTTTATCAAATCAGGCAAGATGCCTGCCACAAATATTAAATGTTTTTATAATTAGTTAAGCGATTGTCTTTCATTAATTTATACTAATGTCTTTCACCTTACCAAGCTTATTATTTGTTGTTTCCTAAGCTCCACAATTGGGAAGAAGAATGGGGAAATCCTGGGATTTTTATGGGACTGTAGCGCCGGGCGTGAATACTAAATCCGCGGTTGTCATCAATTTGTTGGAACATTGCCTCGAAAAAAAGAGCCGAAATTATCAACCCGTCGCGTCTAGCCTCCATGATTGTCGCATGCACACTTCGGATACCGTGGTTTTTCACCGAGATTTGTGTTAGTAGCAGACGGCAACATGGGGACTTTTGGCCGGGTATTAATGAAGGCACGAAATACGTGTTTTCCAAAAGCATCAAAAAATCAGACCCGATACTTACCGGGTGGAAAAACTAAGTAGTAATAAAAAGCCTTGCAGATATAAAAAAGCTCAAAAATTCAAAAGGCTCTCATATTCAGGTTTGGGGCAGCAGTGAGCTCATTCAACTACTATTTAAGAATGACCTGGTGGATGATCTCTGTCTGAAAATTCACCCGTTGACTCTTGGTAAGGGAAAAAAGCTGTTTAACAATGGCCCGATTCCGGCTGCATTTACATTAGCAGAGAGTATTGTTACACCAAGCGGAGAGATTATAGCCAACTACAAACGGGCCGGAAAAGTCAAGGCAGGCACTGTTGGAGGTTAAGGAGATTGTTGCCCGGCTGGGTTTTCATTTTTACCCTCTCATATATCAACCGTTTATACAGCTTCGGGAAATGAAATCCCGATGCCCAAATGCATTTTGAATAGACGGGGGAAGTGAAGTAGTTGTTGAAATTATCATTAGCCTTGTTATGCAGGATTCGTGGGACATGAAACGGGCAGTAGATAGGGGACAGGTCGGTGCACCGGCCAATTGTTTTCCCATGCTTTTAGATGTGGAAAGATAAGGAACTGCAGAGATTGTATTTTTCTCGGAATGTAATTGCTGATCCGTGGTTTGATGCGAGCTTTCCGTTGGATTGATAAGCGTTTGACAGGCTTCCTGCACGTCTTTAAATCTTTCCCGGAAAAAGGAATCTCCCGCATTGGCATCGGGATTAAATTTTTCAGAAAGCTTTTTATAGGCAGCGGTTACCTCTTCAGTGGGAGCACCAACGGGAACACCCAATATCTTGTAACAATCCGCGGACTGCATCGTAAAATTTGTATATCTCAGGTTACATAGATTTCAGAGTAAAACCGGTAGTGCGGCCTTAGAAAATTTTTGCAGCTGGTTATGCTTTTATTCCCAGCAACATTTCCTCTTTGGGCAAAGCTTCGTGCATAATTGAATTCCAACCGGCGATTAACGACCAGGTGAAGTTCTTAATATTAACTTAGTAACTTTAATCAGTACTCAATTAGGGCTGTCGATTTTCAAATATAGCCATAGTAAAACTATATTGTCATGCCTTGGTAAAAGTGGTAAATTGACAGTAACTGCAAAACATGGGCATTTATATTATGACAGATATCAAAAACTTATTGCTAAGAAATAAAGCGACCATAGTTTATAGTATCAGTTTGGCTTTTCTGCTGTTTTTTCTCAAATGGTTAGAAGTTCGTTTTATAATATTTCACCATTCATTTGAAATCTACACCGGGTTTATAGCGGTTATTTTTACTGCATTAGGTATATGGCTTGCTTTAAAACTTTTCCGAAGGGACGCCCTTGGCACGAAACCAAAACCCGATAGCTATCGGGTTGAAACCGTAGTGGTAGAAAAACTTGTGAAGAGTGAAGTTGAAGTAGAAGCATATGTAAACAAAAATGATCCCGACACCTATCCGGATGATCCGGATGCATCCCATGCATCAAGACTTGAACTAAGTAAACGGGAGTTGGAAGTATTGCGTTTACTGGCGCAAGGACACAGCAACCAGGAAATTGCCGCAAAACTTTTCGTTTCATTAAGCACCGTCAAATCACACAATCAACATCTTTTTGAAAAATTAGATGTGAAAAGACGGATACAGGCAGTCGAAAAGGCAAAAAGATTACATCTCATCCCTTAAAAAGCTCATACCCGTGTGAAAATAACCAGCCCGACCCCGTCCCGCACTGCGGGAACTTGTACCGCTTAGGGTGAAACCAGAAAAAATAGCCGAAAGTATGACCGGAAAAAGAGGCGCATTAGCCATATTTGCACCAGCAAAAAATAAAAAATGACGAACGAAATGAAATCCCGCAAGACGGGAAAAAAGAATATTATCAACTATGGGCTCATTGCAGGCATTGTTGTTTCTATTTTAATGCTGCTTTCTGTCAACTATATAAGCCACTGTGAAGGCAATGTTGATTACAACACAAGTATGCTCATCGGGTATGCTTCTATGCTCATCGCCTTCTCATTCGTGTTTGTTGGCATTCGCAATTACAGAGATAAATACAATGAAGGAATTATCAGTTTTGGCAAAGCATTTAAAATAGGGATTATGATGGTTTTGATCGCTTCCACTGTTTATGTTGTTGCCTGGCTGATTGACTACTATTTTTTCATACCCGATTTTGCAGAAAAATATGCAGCACACACGCTCAACGAACTGAAAGCAAGCGGAGCAAGCCACATAGAAATAGATAAGCAAACAAAGGAAATGGCAAATTTTGTCAGGATGTTTAAAAATCCATTCTTTAATGCGATGATGACTTACATCGAAATTTTACCGGTCGGGTTGATTGTGACGCTTATCAGTTCATTAATTTTAAAAAGAAAAACAGTAAAGAACCTTCTTGCTTCAGCTTAAGGATGACACGACAATAAAAAATAGAATGACAAATTGATTAAACACAATTTCGATCCCTGCCGAGACCTATCGGGACAGCTCTTACAAAGTTGCAATTCGAAAATAAAAAACAAAAAAAATGGAAGAACAAAAAAATGAAACGACAAACACAGCTTCTGCTAACGCAACCCCCAAGGTAACCGGAATTGGAGGGATTTTTTTTTATTCAGACAATCTGCAGGAAACGAAAGAATGGTACATTAAAAATTTAGGGATTGAAATCAATGATTGGGGATCTTCGAGTTTTGAGTCCAGAAACATTAACCGGCCTGATGAGATAAACTCTCTTCAATGGTGTCCTTTCAAAAAAGACAGTGAACATTTTGCACCATCCAAAAAAGATTTTATGATTAATTACCAGGTTCAGAATATTGAAGGACTTGTAAACAAACTCAAAGAAAACGGAGTAACGATACTTGACAGCATCGCGACTTATGACTTTGGAAAATTTGTACACATTATGGACGCCGAAGGAAACAAGATTGAACTATGGGAACCTAAGAACTAACAAATGATCATTCATTAAATGATCTTTTGCGTCCAACTTGAAACGACGCCGCTTTGCACTGGCAGCTGGGCAGCAGCTAACAGGTTGTTCCGATGTACCGTAAAGTTCCTGGGAAAGTTAATACGGTAGGTTGTATTATAAATTTCTCTTCTGCCAAAAGCATTCTTCAAGGAAAAGAGAAAAAATTAAAAGGATTTAAACCTTCCGACGACCTTAGAATTTAAAATATAGAAGTGCCGCTGCCGGGGCGTTATCAACTCAAGACTGCGTTTTTCAAACCCTGAGAAAAATTGATTTTGAAATAATCAGAAAAATATTGAACGACCGGTTAAGCGAGGAGAGCACCCTGCAAATGAAGAAACAAAATAAACTTACAGAAAAATGAAAAAAAAGACATTACTGTTTTTCACAATTGCGGCATCATTCTGCTTTGGTTTCGCATTTAAGACACTTGTTACAAAACAATCTAACGACCAGGTAAAAATTAAAAAAGTGACCGGCATCGGCGGCATTTTTTTCAAGTGTAAAGACCCGAAGAAAATGAGAGAATGGTACAATACCAATCTCGGCCTGAATACTAATGACTACGGAGCGGTCTTTGAATGGTGGCAGGGAGCTGATAGCTCCCAAAAAGGATTTTCTCAATGGAGCCCGTTTTCTGAAAAAACCAAATATTTTGAACCTTCAACCAAGGACTACATGATTAACTACAGGGTAGATAATTTAGAAGGACTTGTAGATGAGCTTACCAAAAATGGTGTAGTAATTACGGATAAAATTGAAACGGTTGAATACGGTAAATTTGTTCACATCATGGACATAGAAGGCAACAAGATTGAATTATGGGAACCAAACGATATAGAATTTGAAAAGCTCGGTGAGAAGATAGGTGCCAGGACTACAAAATAATTTCGGGTGTTGGCGTCAATATAAACCTTTGCATCCGATAGTCATTTCTTCAAAAGGGAACAAGGTCGGTAAACATTGCCCGTTCACGATAGGAAGTACGATAATTTCGATTTAAAATAACATTGACTATGAACAAAGAGAATCCGGATATTTTCACAAGAATGCTTGCAGGAGGTACGATTCAAATGGATGACCCGGAAATTTTTAAGATGTGGGATGCCGTAAACCATACGCTTAAATTGTCGCCCGCCCTTAACACCTCAACTAATGTAGAACAGATAAGAACGTTATTAAGTGAAATAACCGGAAATGAAATTGACACGAGTACTACTATATTTATTCCGTTCCACACCAATTTTGGGCGACATATATTAATCGGTAAAAATGTATTTATCAATCATGCCTGTACGTTTTTGGATTTAGGAGGAATAACTATTGAAGATGATGTGCAGATTGGCCCCAAGGTGAATATAATTACAGAAAACCATCCTGTTGATCCCTCTCAGAGAAAAATGCTTAATCTTAAATCCGTTCTTATAAAGAGAAATGCCTGGATCGGTGCAGCAGCAACTATACTACCTGGTGTTACAATTGGAGAGAACGCAATTGTCGCGGCTGGAGCGGTAGTCCATAAAAACGTTGCTGCGAATACAATTGTCGGTGGAATTCCTGCAAAGATGATTAAAGCTATTGACTGAAGAAATAAATTGCAGGTTGGAAGGTAGCGCCCGGGAAATTAGGTGCATAAACCGGCATGTCAATTTACCTGAATCGTATCGGTTTGCACCAACTGCGAAGCGCTGTAGAACTTTAAAAGATATTGTCCGGTTGTTGCCGGCCTGATAAAAACGGTAGAATCAAATATCATAACAACAGGCAATGAAATTTCATAATTGATATTGTCATAAAACCCTTTCGCACGAACTTCATATTGCTTTACAGCAGTTTCTTTTACTTCAAAGTTCAAAAAAGTAACATTAGCAGTATGGTCATAAAATCCCATTTTGACCAGGGATTTAATTTCCTGCCCCAGAGTAACGTTGGGTGTCGTAGTAGCAGAAATTATTGGAATGTAATCAACTTTAGATTTAGGTTTATCAATAGTCTTTTTACAAGAAGTTGCTATGAAACAAAAAGCGCTTATTAGTAATAAAAATGACCGCATAGTTATCAATTTTTTTATTGACAGTTTCGATATAAGAATCGTTGCACCTGTTTTCCATAACAATTCAGGTGTTTGCAAATACCATGTAAGTTTTTAGCATTGAAAAGTTTAAACTAAGTCTCCCTCGCCATGCCTGGAATACCAGCAGGGCAGTATATCCCCCATTTTTATATTTTTATTTAATAATTTCAATTGATAACACTTCACTTTTTAATAAAAAAACCATATGATCAAATATGAAATTTTTATCTCTTGAGCCGTTTGTTCCTTCAGGAAAAGATTATGAAGGTTCTAAAAAACTTTTTGAGGAGGTGGGGTTTAAAATTAATTGGGATGCCGGTGATTATGTCGGTTTTGAAAAAGATGGATGCAAATTCGTTCTTCAAAATTTCGCGAATGAAGAATTTGCTCAGAATTTTATGGTTAGCGTACATGTAGATAACGCGGAAGAATTCTGGCAGTTTGTAACAGAAAAAGAATTGCCGGACAAATATGGAATCAGGGTTAGCAAACCGGCACAACAACCGTACGGCAAAGAAGTGAACATTATCGATATTGCCGGAGTCTGCTGGCATTTCGTTGAATAACGTGGTTGATGGCAATGCAGCAATATATTTTAGTTTGCGAGATAATGAATTCCATTAAAAAAATATTTGCAGAACCTCATAAAAAAAAACCGAATTTATTTCGGTTTTTTATTTTCTGAAATTCATTTCTGCAAATATGATTCAGCGATCCGTTTCTAAAAAATCTTTTTCACCTTATCACTTTAAGCTCGCAATCAATTTTTCGTTCAGGCGAACGTAATCGTCATTTTTTTCCTGGCGGGCTACATCCATTGATTTTTGAGCTGCCATTTTTGCTTCATCTTTTTTACCCATCTTAACCAAAGCATTTGCTTTTTGATGGTAGATCCAATATCCCTTTGGGTTTTGCTCAATCGCCTTATCGAACCATGTTACAGCCTGCTTCAAATCTTTACCATTCTCAGCATAATACAATGCAGATTGGTAGTAGGGCTTGTTATCCTTATTCATTACATCATTTATCTGCGCCATTACTTTTGAATCCAGCGCTGTAGTTATTGGAATGTTAACCGCTGTATTTTCCCACTTCAACTGAAGTTCAGTGCTGGCCGGTTTTACTTCTCCAAATTCCATAGTAAAAGTTTCAACCGGCGTTGGGATTGATGCAGGCTTTACTTTAAAACGAATTATATCATCCTCTGGTTTGTAGCCGGCAAGTCCTCCATTATCAATGCCTTTATTTAAAATGACTTCCCACTCAGCCTGATTTGGGATTGTATACAGCGCATATTCCCCGGCTTTTACATCCTGGCCCCCGATAGTCACATCATCTCCAAATTTAATACGGGTTGCGCCATTAGCGCCGGTGCGCCACATTTGGCCGTAAGGTACCAGCTCGCCAAAAATCTTCCGTCCTTTAACGCCCGGCCGCGAATAGGTTAATTCAATAGCAGACAAGCCAAAATCCTGCTTGATTGTTTGTGTAGGAGAGGGTGCCGGCATACGAATCTGGGCGATTCCAATTGTTGAAATCACGGCACAACATATAAAAAATAATAAACCTTTTTTCATGACTTTATTTTTTGTGAGCCTCTAAGTTACTTAAATAAATTTTCACAGTTTTTTGATATAACAGGGGTGATGTTGCATGGATGATTTTGTTAGGTGCCAGGGTTTCTCCCGGGTTTTGTAGCAAGCAAGCAGGAGGCATGAAACTTCTTCCCCGCCGGAGTTTCATGAGAGCTCTTTTATGATTTTATATTTCGCCCTATGTAAGCCCGGCCATGAGGGATAATTTTATTAAGCTAAGATGACCGCGAAAAAACCAGGGAAATTATTACAAAATCTTTAATAACAAAATCTCAAAAAGTCTTACCGGTCTGCGCTAACTTAATGTCGTTGCGGCATGAGATAAGCCCTAATCCTAACCCGTTTTAAAGGAAATTCTTTTATGAAGTGATGTATTACGGTGATAATTTTACAGGGTAACCATTACCGTTGCTGTGCCATAAAACAATCCTTTTCCTTTTTCTGAAAGATCGGGGCGGCCATCTACTACGATGAGGTTTTGTGGAAGCACATACGAAGGCGTGAGAATTAAATTCATTTTTCCCAAAGCATATATAACAGGCGTCAAAAATTCGTACGAAAGAACATTGAATTTTTTACTACTAATTGAAACCTGTTCTTCCCCTACAGGTAAAAACAGTATGTTTTTCCTTTGATAATATGTTTTTGTAAAGTTCTGAGTACCGGCATACACATAAGCGGAAGGATCTAATACGATTACTCCCTTCCCGATATTTTCAATTCTTAAGGGATGGTCCAAGCCAATCGAAGCCCCATAGTCAAGATCATCACTAAGCTTCACATTGCCGCCAAAATTTACATTGGCTATCTTATTAATGTTGCTAACATTTATTCCTGCTGTACCTTTTACCACAGATTGAACAAGGCTGCTATTATTCCTGTAAAAAAAGGTATTTGCAAATAAATTCCCGCTCCAATCGCCCATATTATTTTTGAATTGATAGCCGGCTTCAGCGATTGTTGCAGCATATTCCGTGGAAATTTTATTATTAATAAAAATGAAGCTGGTGTTAAAATACAACCCGCTTTTGAAACTAATCTTCATAAAAGGATACAACCCTTTACTTTCCAGGGTATCAGTTCTTCCATAATAGTTTAATGCTGAGTTGTAGGTTGCCCCGGCAATGAATTCAGCCCTGGCATCAACAGATGTGTCCGGCGTTTGCGCTTTTAGTGAGATAGCGACGCAAAAAGAAATAGTTACTAAACAAAAATATTTCATACTGTGATTTTACAGAGGTAAAAAATAGCTCCCCGGTATTAGCCGGGGAGCACATTAAGATGAAGCTTATTGTTGATTTGCATTTACACTTGTGGCGCTGTTGATATCAGTAGTTGACTTAATTTCGGCGCGTGAATTGGAAGCCTTTCCTTTTGCCATTTTTACGGTTCCGTTAGCCTTACCGGCTGTTTTTTCTTTCACTTCTGCGCTTTTGGTAACTGCCTTACCTTTGGAAGATTCAGCTGTGTGTTTAACCACAGGAATGGCAGATTCCGTGACTCCTCCATCTAACGATGAATTTGCTGTTACGTTTCCATTAAGGTCGGCGGTTATCGATGAATTGCTGTTGCTGTTGTTCTGGACGCCGACATTTTTTACAGAGGTGCTGCTGTTTGTTGACGTGTTCACATCTGATGAAGCATTTGTATTATTTTTTACCTCGTTTACATGAGACACTGAATTATTTGCAGTAGTTTTTACAGCAGAGGCTGCTTTTGCCGATGTGTTTTCTACTGTACCAGCCACTTTTACAGCCGCTGACCTTGTCGCTGCATTGGCTGACTGCAAAGCGTTATTGACTCCCGCAGCACTTACATGTGAAGCTGCATTGACTGATGTTGCTGATATCGCATTTACATTTAATTGTGCCGATGCAGATGAGGCTGCGATGATTGTGATTGAGAGCATGCTTAAAACGATAGTTTTCATAACGTGTTTCTTTTGTTAATAATTAAGATTAAATAATTCGTGAAAATTTGCTGATTTTTTAAGAGTGCTTAATTCTTCTTGTAAAAAACAACGAGCTTAAGACTAGGTTGCAAAAGCAAGGTTTAAAATGCAGGCTGCTTCAATGCATAGATTTTTGCAAATTAAATTTAATAATGTCTCTTATAAACAATTAAAAATTTATAGGTGATGAATTGATGCATTCCATGCCGGTACTGTCTTACAAAAGACTTGTATTACCCGGCCAGGTAAATAAAAAAACGCAGGAAATTTTTATGAAAATTACTCAAAATAAATTTTCACGGTTTGATATAGCAATCGGTTTTGCATGTATTGATTTTGTGCATTGTGTTTTTCAGAATAGCCCTCAAGCCCGAACAGACCGGCGGCATTTCCCTTATTGATGGCAATTTCAAGATAGCCCGCTGAATTGAACAGGGCCAGCTTTTCACTTTCAGGAACATCGGCATACGTCTCGCTTATTTTATCAATTACCTCGTCTCTTTTAAAAACAATTTTAAAACTTCTTCCCCGTCGCTGTTCCTCAAATTCTTCTTTAGTGATATTGATGATTACATTTTCAAAATTGTCAATAAAGATGATCTGCCCTTCAATATATTTTTGCCCAAGCAAAGGCCTCAATGGATTTTTTACTTCGATTGAAACACTGCTGTCGCCGACTTCTTCGATTGTTTTTCCGTCAAGAATTTCCTGGTAAGCCTTTCCAAATACAGAAGCACAATACAAAGTGTTTTTTTGTTCAGATCGTTTAAGAGGCAGGGCAACAATCTTTTCCGGTGTTTCCTCAAGTATCATTGTAATTAACCCATTATCGGCACATCCGATATATTGATTGTTGTGTTGTATGAGAAGCATATGCTCCGGCCGCTGATCAAATAGATCAACAAGAATAATATGAAAAGTAAATCGTGGAAAATTTTTTATTGCATTCCTGCACACATAAGCTGCCTGCGGATAATTGAATGGAGAAAGTTCATGTGAAATATCAACAATATTAAAATCGACATTTATATTGAAGCAGCTGTCCTCTTACAGCTCCGGTTAAAAAATCCTGTCTACCAATATCAGATGTCAGCGTTATTAAAGGCATTCAAATTCAGATTAAAACAATTCTTAAAAGTAAAAGATATGAAAATGGGATGAATACAACTTTACGTTATTTAACAAGTTGTCCATTTTTGAAAAAAAAGTTGCGTACAAATTTATCTGCCAGTGAAGGAAAAAACTTATTCATAAATACTGCTTGTTTTCCTTTGAAAGTTAACACTAATGTTCTCTTTCTTTTTTCAATTGCTTTTATGATATGGGTGGCGCATTCTTCTGCACTCATAAGCTTACTCTCATCCATTGGCGATTCTCCCTGGGGCCGGGCAGATTGATTTAAGGCAACATTTCTGATGTTGGAAGTTGTGAAACCGGGGCACACCCAAAGCACGTTTACGCCTGACTCCAGCAGTTCGGTCCGCAACGCTTCCATCCAACCGTTAAGGGCAAATTTGCTGGCGCTATACCCGCTTCTTCCAGGCATGCCACGAAAACCAGCAACAGAGGAAACACTTACAATTGAACCCTTTCTTTTGATAATAGTATCAAGGGCATATTTGGTGCAATAAACTGATCCCCAAAAATTAATATCCATTACATTTTTCAATGTAGTGAGATCGGTGTCTTTAAATAAAGCTCTCATAGAAATGCCCGCATTATTTATTAAAATATCAATACCTCCGAATTTTTGTATCGTTAGCTCAATAAATTTTTTACAATCATTTTCTTTACTTACATCTGCGACCACGGTAAATAAAGAAGGACTGGCGCAATGGTTTACCAGGCTTTCAAGCTTTGTATCATTCCTTCCGCATGTAGCTACTTTAGCTCCTTTCTTTAGAAATGCTTCAGCTAATGCTTTTCCAATTCCTTCGCTTCCACCCGTAATTGCAATCACCTGACCTGTAAACATGTTGTCTATATATTTGGACAAAAATAGGAGAGATGCATCTTTGAATAAAAGAAAGTTTAGTTCAACGCCCGATGCATGAATAACTTTCTTAAAAAATTTGTTGCCAAAACTTTTTACCATATTTTTGCACTCCTTTAAAAAAAGATAGCGGTATAGGAATAATAATTCCAGATATTGTTATTTAAAGGATTCGGCCGGTCAGCTGGCAGAGTATTCCGATTTTTTATCGGGAGAGGTTTTGGGAAATAAAATATGATTCGGTAGCTCAGTTGGTAGAGCAATACACTTTTAATGTATGGGTCCTGGGTTCGAGTCCCAGCCGGATCACCTCTTGGGACAAGTCTGAAATATTTGGATTTGTCCCATTTTTTTTGCGCTTTAATTGTTCGTCTAACAAGCAAATAAGATTAATCGCTTCATTAATGCGATTGGGTTTGATGTTGAAATCCGTCAAACTTCAATTTTTCGGGAAACATCGAACCAATGATTTTACGTTTCCTAGTTATTGAGCCATTCATGTACAATATGTCGGGTTGTGAGATATTACTTGCCTTGTTTAATAAAGATTCTATCTCCGTTGTTTCGATTATAGAAACGGTTAGTTTAGCTTCCAATCTTTGTATTTTTTCTTCGCTTTCCGATTTAATGGTGCTGTAATCCTCGACATCGATATCTCCGGAAAGAAGTAAATCCCTTGCTTTGGATAGCCGTGCGTTAGCTTCCCTCAGTTGAATGGTTAATTGCTTCGCTTCTTCATTCTGCAAACGTGTTTTTGATTTAAAGGTTGAGGCTATTCTGCAAGCTTTCTATAAACTTTAGTTTCATTGGGATCACTATATGGTGAATTATTATAGGGTGACTTATTTAAATTATCGTATGCACTTTCAGCATTCATTTCTAATAAGGAAGTATCATTTAAATTAATCGGGCTACCTGTTTTTCCATGTTATAGTATGGATCGTTTTTCATTAATTCCTGCAATTTTGCAGAGTCCGATGCTGCCTTTTCTTAATAGCTCAATTTATCAAGAGGCTTATCGTCCTTAAGACTTGCATCTGGCAATTGCATGTTAAAGCCCTCCTGCACTTTTTGTGCATTAGCATCGTTTACTTTTCCTCCTCCCAATGCCCCATTAAATGTCATAAAAGGAAGGATAAGTAATGGGGCTATCATTAAAAATTTTCGTTGCTTCAAAAATTTCTGCGAATGTTTTTTGTTCCATAATCGTTACTTGTTTATTTGTGATTGATAAATGTTTTCAATAAGAATTACACTATCCATTAAACCAGGCCTGTCAATAAGAATAGCGTCATACATTTTTTTGCCTGATGGAGTTTTTGCAAGGCTGTCCATATGATTTCGGAAGTTTTGCATTTTCTCATTTTCCCCTTCTGAAATTGTGACAGCTTCATTTTTTTTCATTGCCGGATTTACCGATATGTTGAGGAGTTTTAACCTGGATTGCATGAATTGAGACAGCAGCATTATTAGATAAAATGTCTGCTATAAATAAAATACTAAGCCAGCTGGAATAAGGGCAAAAAGAATAGGATAATACTTTCCATTTCACGGAAACCCGTTCGGTTTGACGTTGCATGGAGAGCCGCCCAACGTTGTTGCAAGCGAAGCAATTTTGCCAACAATATTTTTCGCTATTATGTATTGTGCTGTATTTTCAACAACAGCTTTTTGTTTTTTGTTTTTTCTGAATAGAGACAACATAACCTATCTATTTTGAATTTTTAAATCCCTGTTTTCAATCGTTGCCAAACGTTCTATTAGAAAGCCATGTGGATTATTATCGCTTCGTGATATGTTACGTACGAAGCCTTCCGTAATTAAATTTTTTAGTACAGTATTTGTTGCCCTTATAATGTTTTGAGTAGCATAACAGCGAAAATGGCAGGGGTAATTCGTGATATCTATTGATACGCTGTCCACCCGGATTGTCTGACTGAGATTACCTGCAATTACATTAGTGTAATAACCATTTTCCTTAAGATTATCATATTCTCTTTTAGCTGAAGTATCTGCGAGGTAAAGGGCTTTCGAGATATTCGTCTGTATAACTTTGTCGTCAGGATCAAGTGTAAAAAAGAACCTGATGAAAGACGTTCACATGATCTCTTGCCTCTACTACAATATTATCTTGCCTATCGGAGGGGTATGTCTCCAGTGCTTTGCCGTTATTCCGGTGTATAAAGTTTCCGATAAGCGGGCCGAATGGAATGATAGGTTAAGAGTTTGGGAAGGCTAATACCACTTTTCTTTAACCGCAAAAAAGATTAATATCAAAAGCCATCTTATAAAATTTCTGGACAACGACCTCCGCAAATCTATCCGGAAAGGTAAAAAAAGGACAACCGTTTGCTTAGCCATTTCAATCGTTTGCGTACCGAGCCTGGCTTTTTAAAAAATTTTGGATGCATCATTTTTCAAAAAAATAATGTCAATTTAGCAGAACGACGATTGCAACATAGGCCTAAACATTAGTGTAACTGCTCAGCCAGCCATTTTTTAAAAGATAAATTAATCTTCATCGCTAAAACGATTAACCATGCGAGTATTAAAAAGTATTCACAAGGTGAAAATAAAATGTTTTCTCCTTTTTTCTTTTTGTTTCTTATTTAACGCTCTTTCCACTGTAGTGGCGCAAAACTTTACTGTATCCGGCAAAGTAACGGATAGCAGTAATAATCCTGTCAGCAAGGCATCTGTCAAAGTCAGGAATAGCACAAAAGGTACGATGACGGATGTAAATGGACGGTTTTCTATCAGCGTTATCCCTGGTAACACACTGGAAATAAGTTCCGTTGGGTTCAACGTTAAGAGCATTGAAGTGAAGGCTGGAATAAGCGACCTGAGCATTAGTTTAGAATCTGCTCCGAGTGATCTTGCTACGGTAGTAATAGTGGGCTATGGCACCCAAAAGAAAATAGTTGTTACAGGCGCTGTTGATCAAATATCCGGCAAAAAATTGGCTGAACGTCCAATTGCCAATGTATTCCAGGGCTTACAGGGTGTAAGCCCCGGTCTCAATATAACTTATTACGGCGGGCAACCCGGTCAAACTCCTAACATTAATGTAAGGGGATTTACGTCAATTAACGGCGGTTCACCCCTGATAGTTATAGATGGCATTTCATCGGTTACTGATGACCTGTTGCGGCTTAATCCATCGGATATTGCTTCCATCACCGTATTACGTGATGCTGCTTCGGCAGCAATATATGGCGCAAGAGCAGCTTATGGTGTTGTTATGGTTACTACAAAGAAAGGTGGTTCGGGTGGCAGGCAAAGCATAAGCTATAGTAATTATTTTGCCATATCAAAACCCACTTTATTACCACAGCCAGTTACAGATCCCTACATTTATCTTAAAGTGTTTGACGAGGCTACAGCTAATACGCCATGGCATTACAGAAGCTTTGAACCATGGCAGTATGATTGGGCAAAGCAACGCTCAGACGATCCTTCTTCTGCTCCTGAGGTGAAAGAAAATCCCGATGACCCTACTCAATGGGCATATATGGGTAACAATAATTGGAATGATTATTTTTTTAGTAAAACAAGTCCTTCACAGTATCATAGCATTTCTTTCAGCGGATCTTCTGATGATGCGAAAAAAATGCCAATGGGGTATTTATTATCTGCAGATTATACAAAGGAAAATGGATTAAATAAACTCACCAAAGATGACTGGAGCCGTTATGGTTTAAGAGGCCGTATAAATTTTTCACCGCTAAGTTGGTTAAAGCTGGATAACAATCTTAGCATTTATCAATTAAAAAGAGATGCCCCTAATACCAGTATTACTGACATTTACTATTTACAGCCTATAGAAGCAGCTAAAAACCCGGATGGAAGCTGGGCAAATACAGGCCCGGGAGCTCTTGGTGCTCGGCTTACCAGCGGCGGACGCAATCAACAAACCAGGTTTGGTTTTCAGAATATAGCAAGAGGTGTAGCTTCTTTCTTTAATAATGATCTGCAAATAACCGGAGATGTGAGCTTTAAAAGAGAGCTGTGGAAATATCATACAGAGAGCTTGCCTTATTCCCTTGGGTATGGCCCTGATGACATACGCATTCAAAATGCTACCGGCTCTATTTCTGAAGTCAATGGCACCATAAATCAGGACGTTATTGACCTGTATGCCAACTACAATAAAACTTTTGGCAATCATGCCATTTCATTATTGGCAGGTTATAACCAGGAGAGTTATGAGTGGTCTCCTGTTGGAGCATCTAAGACACAGCTCATTTCTGCATCGGTTCCTTATATTGGCCTTACTACGGGCACAGCAACTGTTGATAACACATCGATAGGCGGGTACTATGCATATTCTATCAGAAGTTATTTTGGGCGTATCAATTATATATTTAAGGATAGATACATTTTAGAGGCAAACGGCAGATATGATGGATCGTCACGTTTTCCGCCAACCAACAGGTGGGGACTTTTTCCCTCCATTTCAGGCGCATGGATAGCCAGCAAAGAACCATTCATGGATCTTTTGAAACCAACTGTTTCCACCTTTAAGCTACGTGCATCCTATGGTAGCTTAGGCAATCAAAGTGTATCATATTTTGGTTATATTCAGTCATTACCCGTTTATCAGTCATCCTATCTTATTGATGGTAATATTCAAACGGTGCTGGGCAGCGCCCCTAACTTAAGTATTGATCCTAACAATTATTCATGGGAGAAAGTTTATACGAGTAATGTGGGCGCTGACATTGGGCTTCTGAATGATAAAATTTTTGCCAGTTTTGATTACTATGTCAGGAACACCAGGGGAATGCTTGCCCCTTCACAAGAGCTTCCTGCTGTATTAGGTTCTTCTGCACCACTTCAAAATTCAGCTGACCTTTCTACCAAAGGGTGGGAACTTTCGTTGAGTTACAGAAATTCATTTTCGATAGGTGCCGATCCTCTTTCTTTTAATGCAAAATTTATACTCTCCGATTCAAAAAGCCGGATCACCAAATACAACAATGCGTTGGAAACGTTTTCTGCGGCCTACAGACCTGGAGAACAAATTGGAGAAATCTGGGGTTTAACCAGTGACGGACTTTTTCAAAATAAGGATGATATAGCTAAATTGGATGAATCAGATATTATTCCCTGGGGAGCATTAGATATTGTTCCCGGCTGGCCCAAATATAAAGACCTGGATGGAAATGGTAGAATTGAATTAGGTCCTTCTGCAAAAGACCCTAAAGACTTAAGCGTTATTGGTAACACCAGCCCAAGATACAGGTTTGGGTTTAATCTCGATGCAAGCTGGAAAGGGATAGACTTTTCTGTTTTCCTTCAGGGTATTGCCAAAATGGATTTTTATCCACATCATTACCTGTTTTGGGGACCGTATCAACAACCCTATGCTAATGTATATCCATGGAACCTTGATTATTACCGGCCTACAAGTCAATCAGACGCAGAGAGAGCTAAGAATTCAGCCGCTTATAATAAAGCAGGACTTGCTGATGCCAACACCAATTCTTATTTTCCCGTTTTACAATCCTGGCTGGCTGATAACAATTATGGATCAGGGCTTGATATTCCACAGACCAGATATATGCTGAACGCTGCTTACCTGAGAGTTAAAAATTTAACCATAGGATATTCTTTACCAAATTCTGTTCTGGAGCGGTTTAACATTAAAAGATTACGTTTCTTTTTCAGCGGAGAAAATATTTTCGAATTTTCCGCTATCAAAAAGTATCTCGATCCAGAGGCTGTTACTGATGGATATGGATGGGAGTATCCATATCAAAGAAAGTATTCCGTGGGTTTGAATCTTGATTTATAAAATTTTTAATTTTTATTCCAATGAAAAAATTACTCTTAATAGGTGCTGTTTGTATGATATTAATATCATGCAAAAAAGATTTTTTAAATCGATATCCGCAAACGTCCATCTCTCCGCAATTATTTTTCAAATCGGAGCAGGATTTATCGCTGTATATTAACGGGCTGCTCAACCAGCCCGGCGCCGAAAGGTATCTTACCGACCAGAACAGCGATAATTTAGCTACCACCGGCGCCATTGAAATAAAAAATATTATGACCGGCACACCCAGTTCACATACCCTTACCGGTGGGTGGGATTGGGGCCGGTTGCGGAATATCAATTACTTCCTGGAAAATTACAATAGCGCTTCTGTAGATCAAAGTGTAAAAAATCATTACGCAGGCCTGGCCAGGTATTACCGGGCACAATTTTATTTTGATAAGGTGAAGCGGTATTCAGATGTACCCTGGTATTCCCAAACCATCAATCCCAGTGATTCTGCCGAACTCTATCTTCCCCGCTCTCCCCGCTCCCTGGTAATGGATAGTGCGATGGCAGACCTGGCTTTTGCAGCCGCGAATGTTAGGGAAAATGTTCCTTTAGGAACGCCGGGAGTATGGGCAGTAAAAACATTTTATGCAAGGGTGGCCTTATATGAAGGCACTTTTAGAAAATACCATCCTGAGTTAAATCTGCAAAGCTCTGCAAATCAATTTTTGAACACAGCCGGCGATGTAGCAAAAGATATCATGACTTCCGGGAAGTTTCAACTTTATAGTACGGGCAAGCCAGACCAGGATTATGTCACTCTTTTTTCCAGCCAGGATCTTACTTCCAATCCTGAAGTTATTCTTACCACCATTTATGATGCCAGCAAACCCGGCACAAGCAGCAGCGAAGTGGGCACTGTGTTTGGCGATTATGAACAATCTCCGGCCCGGGATTTAGTGCAGACCTACTTAATGAAAGACGGCACCCGATTTACCAGTATTCCCGGATACGATAAACTTACTTATGTACAGGAATTTCAGAACAGGGACTCCAGATTAATGCAAACGCTTGTTTATCCCGGGTGGATAAGAGTTCCTGCTACCACTCCTTTTGTACCATATTTTAATAAAAATTTCTCCGGATATTTTCAGCAGAAAGGCTATGGCAACAGCACAGACAATATTATAAGAGCCAGTGTTGATTTTCCTGTTTACAGATATGCCGAAGTATTGTTAACTTATGCCGAAGCTTTAGCTGAACAAGAACAAATCACTCAGGCTGACCTTGATATTTCAATTAATCTTTTAAGAAGCAGAGCCGGAGTGGATCCCTTAAATCTTGCGATGGCTAATGCAAATCCGGATCCGGTATTAATGGCAAAATATCCTGACGCAACGGGAGCAGAAACAGGAGTTCTGTTAGAAATACGCAGGGAAAGAAGAGTTGAGTTTGCGCTGGAAGGTTATCGGTATGATGATTTGATGAGATGGCATGCAGGGCAATTATTGGAAAAAATTCCCGAGGGAATGTATTTCCCCGGCCTTGGTAAATATGATGTCACCGGGGACGGTGTAGAAGATATCATCTTAATTGATAAAGTCGCCACTATTCCGCCAGAAGATCAGAAAGAAAAAAATTCATTAGGGAAAACGCTGGTTTACTATAAGGCTGGAAATTTTGGTGATAATGTTACCATATATCTCCGAAATGGTAATAGCGGGGGAACGATTGTTACCGAAACAACGCCAAGACAATTTATTGATCCGCAATATTATTATCGCCCGATCCCTTACGCACAAACGGTTTTAAATCCAAAACTGCAACAGCTTTTTGGGTGGCAATAACAGCTTTATGGAGTTATTGGTTGCCGGTCTTCAAAGGTTGGCAGCCAACTCTTAGATTACAACTTTCTCTCCCAATAAATTAATCGTTTATTAAATGAAAAGATCATTTGTTTCGTTATGTTTTTGTTTATGCACACTTAGTACCACTTACACTTATGGACAACAAAAAATAAAAAAAGCGGTGTTTATTATAGTTGATGGTGTGGCAGCCGATGTGATTGAAAAATTACCTACGCCTGGTTTGCACTCCATTGCCAATGACGGTGGTTATACAAGGGCTTATGTTGGCGGCGAAAAAGGTGCTTATTCTGAAACACCTACGATTTCTGCCGTTGGCTATAATAGCATACTTACCGGCACATGGGCAAATAAGCACAACGTATGGGATAATAGCATCACTAATCCCAATTATAATTATCATACCATTTTCCGTTATTGTAAAGAGCAATATCCGCATAAAAAAACAGCCATCTTCTCCAGTTGGCTGGATAACCGTACAAAGTTAGTTGGCGACAATTTGCCGGCCACCGGTAACATCCCTGTAGATTACCATTATGATGGATTAGAACTGGATACCATTAATTATCCCCATGATAAACAAAGTAAATACATGAGTAATATTGACGAAAGTGTTACAAAAAATACTTCGGAATATATTCGGACAAATGGGCCGGATTTGTCCTGGGTTTACCTGGAATTTACAGACGATATGGGACACATGTATGGCGATAGTCCCGAGTATTATAAGGCTGTTGATTTGGCCGATGAACATGTAGGTGAAATATGGAAGGCAATTCAATATCGTGAAAAAAACTTTGATGAAGACTGGCTAATTATAATAACTACCGATCATGGACGTGATGCAGAAACCGGAAAAGGTCATGGCGGGCAAAGCGACCGTGAACGGGCAGGATGGATTTTTACCAATGCAAAAAATTTAAATGAAGAATTTCATCAGCCTTACGCTTCTGTTGTGGATATAATGCCAACCATTGCAAGATTTATGGATATTACCATTCCCCGCGAAAATTTATTGGAGGTAGATGGTGTTCCTTTCATCGGAAAAATTTCCGCTATATCTCCAAAGGCGCAATATCAAAACAACAAAATTCAACTGCAATGGCAGGCAACAGGCAAAGAGGGAAAAATGAAAATATGGCTGAGCACAGCCAATCAATTTAAAACCGGCGGAAAAGACGATTACAAATTAATAGCTGAAGTACCGGCAAGCGAACAGCAGGCAACCATTAATGTAGGTAACAAAACTTCTGATTTTTATAAAATTGTTTTAGAAGCGCCGCATAATTATTTGAACCGTTGGATTGTTAGCAGCAATAAGACAAAACAGGAACAGCAATAAATGGTTTTATGAAGGCACGTAAAAAATTAATAGTACTAACTTATATTGTGTTTGCAGGCTGCGCTGTTAGCAAACCCTCACAACAATCCAAAGTTGACAATCTTCTTCCATACGGTCCGGCATGGGCTGCACTTTGGCAGCAACGATCGGCAGAATACAAGGCGTTATGTTTTCAGGCATATAATATAGCAAAAAAAAGACTTGATGAAGAATTGCGTAAAACCGTGAATAAACCATTAGCAATAATTACTGATATTGATGAAACGGTGTTAGGCAGCGATTTGAAAATCTATGAGCGAGCGAGAGCAGGGTATGTGTTTATGCCGGAAATTCGTTGCCAGCATATTCCAGGTGCAAGCCTAACTTGATTGAATAATTAATACGATAAACTGTTGAGATTTCTGTTTTTTTAATAAGATTCTTATTAATGAAATTTCGCTCTCAAACATTTTGCCTTACAAATGTTCAAATAAACCCGTGCTATTACTTCATAATTATTGCTTCGGAAAAATTGAAACAGCCTATGCTTGAAAACTAATGAGTCAATTTTTTAGTTTTATTTTTCTTTAGATTTGTTTTTTCAATTTCAGATCGTTTTGCACCCCGATCAGCAAATATATGAGGAGTCGCACTTAATCGCACTGCTTGCAGAAGACAGTGAATATGCCTTTCAATTGATGTACGACCGGCATCGAAACCGCATTTATCATGTTGCGGTCCGTTATCTCAGGTCACCATTATTAGCGCAGGAGGTTGTGCAGGATGTTTTTTTAAAACTTTGGATAGAAAGAAAAAATATCAAAACAGATCAACCGCTTGAAGCATGGTTATATACGGTCGCAAAAAATAATCTTGTCAACCGCTTAAAAAAAATAGCGAACGAATGGAAGGCACTAAGTGACCTGAAAAATCTTACGGCCCAGTTTGTAAATGCAGCTTCTGATAAAATTGAAGAATCACAGTACCAGGAGCTGCTGCATAAAGCCATAGATTCACTTCCACAGCAGCAACAAATGGTTTTTATACTCGCCAGAAATGAACACCTTACTTACAACCAGATAGGCGATAAAATGGGCATCTCCCCGCTCACCGTAAAAAAACACATGTCGCGTGCATTGCTTCACATCAAAACATATTTTAAAGGCGTTGAAGGCCTATTCTTACTTATAGTTTTAGCAAATCTTTCTTTTTTTTTATAAGGATGTACTCCGCATGGCTTGCTCAGTTGTATTACGAATAACCGCCTTTTCAAACCCGGTTATTTTGCATGAGAAAAAACGATCGCTTTGGCTATCTGCTTCAGCAATACACTTCCGGAAATATTTCCGATGATGAACAGGATGAATTATTTGAGATGGTCTCTTCTTCTCATTTCGATGCGAACTTAGGCAGCAAAATTCAACAGGAATTACATGAAGGTGGTTTTGAGAAGAGCGCTGATTTACCACCGCATATAGCCCAGGAAATTATCAGGAATATTTTTAAGGCGGAAAAAAATACGGCCAGGATTTTACCAATAAGAAGACGTTCGTTTAAAACCTGGCATTGGATGGCGGCTGCGTCAATTGTTTTAATTCTTTTGTCAACCTATTTTTATTTGCATTCTTATACAAAAGTTAGCGACACAACCTTCGCTTCTTTGATTCCCTCAAAAACAATTATCAAAAAAAATAATTCGAAGGAAGCGGAAATAATTCTTCTTTCTGATGGAAGCATGATAACGCTTCATCCGAAAAGTACGTTGCACTATCCGGATGCTTTTCCCGGTAATAGCCGCGAGGTGTACCTTGAAGGAGAAGCCTTCTTCCAGGTAGCAAAAAACCCTCAAAAGCCATTTCTTGTTTACTACAATAATATTATCACTAAAGTGTTGGGAACAAGTTTTATTATAAATACCAATCCAAAAACCGGCAATGTGGAGGTAGTGGTAAAGACAGGCAGGGTACAGGTTTCAGAGAATAGTAAACTTGTAAAAGGCACGGAATCAAACAATGCGGTGATCGTAACGCCTAACCAAAAAGCTATTTATAAGAGCAACACCCGGCTGTTTGAAACAACGCTTGTTGATAATCCCGAGCTTGTTACAAGCGATGACAAAAACCTGCAGGTGTCGACGCACAACCGCAGCGGAACTTTTATTTATAACCAGGAAAAATTATCGGGTGTATTCAGGCAGTTGGAAAAAAGTTACGGTATTGAAATAATCCCGGAAAATGCGAACCTCAATAATTGTGTGTTTACAGGCGATGTATCAGGACAGGATCTTTACACGAAGCTGAAAATTATATGCCTTACTACTAACTCATCTTATGAAATAAACGGAACAAAAATTCTTATAAAAGGAAAAGGATGCGAATAATTATTCATCAAACTAATTTATTATGAAAAAAAATTTTCCAACTTAAAAATTTACAAAAAGAGCCGGCTGTGGTGGAACACAACCAGCTCCTAAAAAGCTTTCTCAAGCTTAGTGTTTTAGCCCGAAACTATTTTTTGAACCAAAACATATTAAAATTATGAAATTAAAGCAACAACTGGTTGCTTCAACATTGTTTGCTATGAGAGTTACATTTGCGCAGGTAATACTAACCATCTTATTTACATGTAATCTTTATGCAAAAGAAGCTAAGAGCCAGAAAATCCTGCAAAAATCTTTCAGCCTTTCTGCAGCAAATGTCTCCCTGCAAAATTTAATTTTCTCAGTTCAGAAAAGAACCAACGTACAGTTTACGTTTAGTGCCAACGCGATAAATGCTGAAAGAATTGTATCCTATACAGCACGCGATAAAAAGATAATTGACTTTCTCAATGAAGTATTAAGGCCTTACAACATAGGCTACCAGGTTCTTGATGAAAAAATAGTTCTTTATCCATTGAATACTTTGCTGGTTCCTTCCATTAAAAGTTCAGAGGAAACTTTAAAACAGGAAAGAACTTTATCAGGGGTTGTAACAAATGATAAAAGTGAGCCACTACCCGGTGTAACCGTAAATGAAAAGGGCACACAAAACTCTGTATCAACGGATGAGAAAGGAGACTATTCTATTGCCGTTAGCGAAGGCAGAGTGGTGCTGGTATTCACAAGTACCGGCTATGAAAACCGGGAAATAAATGTGGCCGGCTCATCAACAATTAACGTCGTATTGAATACAGCCATAAGGGCACTGGAAGATGTAGTGGTTGTCGGATACGGCTCACAAAAGAAAAAAGATTTAACCGGCTCGGTCTCTTCCGTTGATGCTAAAGATTTAAAATCACTTCCGGTGCCAAGCATCGGCGAAGCGCTGCAGGGAAGAGCCGCCGGGGTGCAGGTATTATCTTCGGGTGCGCCTGGAAGCAATGTAACCTTTAGAATAAGAGGTGTAGGAACAATAAACAACAGTGATCCCTTGCTGGTGATAGATGGTGTGCCTACAGATGTCCCGTTAAATACATTAAACCAGAATGATATTGCCAACATTGAAATTCTGAAGGATGCGTCTTCCGCAGCTATTTACGGATCAAGAGGCGCCAATGGCGTGATCATCATTACTACAAAAAGAGGCAGCTCTGCCAGGAATAATTTGGAATTTCAAATGTTTGCCGGCAAACAGAAAGCCAGCAACATTGTTCACATGTTGGATGCATCTCAATTCGCCAGCCTGCACAATGAAATGATGGCAAATAATGGCCAGCCGCAAAACCCGGCATACGCTGACCCTACAAGTCTTGGCAAAGGAACTGATTGGCTGAATACATTATTTCACTCAGCGCCTATCCAAAATTATTCACTCTCTTATTCTGGTGGTTCCCCCAAGACCAACTACTATGTTTCAGGATCAATTTTAAGCCAGGATGGGATAGTTATTCATACCGGCTACAAACGCTATACAATTCAATTTAATACAGATACCAAATTATTCGACTGGCTAAAGTTTGGAAACAACCTCACTTTAAATACTGACGTGAAAACCAGTGGCAGCTATGATATACGTAACACCATGGCTGCTTTGCCCGTGCAGCCCATCTATTTTGATGATGGAAGTTATAGTGGCCCCGTTGGCCAGTCATCATGGTATGGAGACGTTTTAAATCCAATTGGAAAAGCGACATTAAATAAAAACACAACCAAAGGATATAACATCCTTGGAAATATTTATGCAGAAATAAATCTCTTTAAAGATCTAAAATTCAAATCTACTGCGGGAGTGCAGGCCTTGTTTTATGACAACAGGAGCTGGGCGCCGAAATATGACTGGAAGCCGATTCCCCAACCAAGCTCTTACCTTTTTCAGCAATACAACAAAAGCCTTACCTGGCTTTGGGATAATTATTTTACCTACGATACTTATTTAAACGAAAAGCACCATCTCACATTACTTGCAGGCAGCAGCGCCCAGAATAACCGGTACGATTACATGAACGGTTCCATTCAAAACTTTGCGAGCAATACCACGCAACAGCTAAATAACGGTACAGCACAACCAACAGTTGGTGGAAGTGCAAGCGAGTGGGCACTACTTTCTTTCATTGGCCGTGCTAACTATTCTTATGATAATAAATACCTTGTTACAGCAACATTACGCCGCGATGGAAGCAGCAGGTTTGGCGCCGATAACAAATGGGGCTGGTTTCCCTCCGGCTCAGTTGCCTGGCGCCTTTCCGAAGAAAGCTTCATGAAAAATGTCTCGTGGATCAATGACTTAAAACTGCGTGCAGGCTATGGGGTTACCGGAAATCAGAATATCGGTAACTATTCATTTGCTTCGGTGCTGCAAACGGTTCAGTATAATTTCAATGGGCAAAGCGTAACAGCCGTTGTACCGCAGGCCATACCGAACCCGAGTGTTCGCTGGGAGCAGGTGGAGCAAAGCAATTTAGGCGTAGATGCATCGCTTTTTAAAGGACGGGTTGCAGTTACTTTCGATGCTTACATAAAAAATACAGATGATATGCTGGTGCCGATGGCAGTGCCTATTTCTACCGGCTACTCTGATATTTTTGTTCCAAGTGTGAATGCAGGTAAAGTGCAGAACAAAGGAGTTGAGTTAACGGTCACCACTGAAAATGTGAAGGGAAAATTTGAATGGAACACCAACTTCAATATTTCTTACAACATTAATAAGGTTATAAGCCTAAATGATAGTGTGCCTTTATACACAGGCAGTATCGGCCTTAATCAAAATCTTTCTATTCAAAACGCAGGTTATCCCGTGAATGAATTTTATGGCTTCGTCACTAATGGAATTTTTCAAAATCAAAAGGATGTTGACAATTATGCTGTGCAAATTCCGGGTGCTGATCCCTTTAACCGCACTTCGGCAGGTGACATAAGATTCAGGGATTTGAACAATGATGGCTTGATAGATGATAATGACCGCAGTTATATCGGCGATCCTAATCCATCTTTCATTTTCGCCATGAACAACTCTTTTTCTTTTGCGGGTTTTGATCTTGATGTGTTCCTGCAAGGCGTATCAGGTAATAAGGTATTTAATGCCAATCGTATATACCAGGAAGGTATGGCTGTTGCGCAAAACCAGACCACAGCAGTGCTTGACAGGTGGACGGGAGAAGGAACGAGCAATACAATTCCACGTGCAGTCTTTAATGATCCGAATAAAAACACGCGTGTCTCCAACAGGTTTATAGAAGATGGTTCTTACCTCAAAATAAAAAATGTAACCTTCGGATATACGTTGCCGCGGTCTTTGATACAAAGAGTTAAGATGGCTTCGGCCCGTGTTTATATCTCCTGCCAGAACCTGGCAACTTTTACAAAATATACAGGCTTTGATCCCGAAGTACCTGCTACAGGAATTGACTTTAATGTGTATCCTGTTACAAGAACATTAAGTGCCGGCATCAATGTTACTTTTTAATTTTTAAAATTGTTTGCTATGTATAACAAAAAATATTTAATCCTTTTTTTTATAACGCTGTCATTATTCAGTTGTAAAAAATACCTCGATAAAAGCCCGCTTGATTCTGTAAACACCTCTAATTTCTGGAAGACTGCCGATGATGCAGTAGCCGGCATTAATGGTGCTTATCAACCAATGCAATGGCCCAAATTATTTAACCTCCGCATCTGGACATCAGATATTTGGGCGGGCAATAGTGTGGTGGGTGCAGGCGGCGGAACAGATGGAATAGAAACACAGGACATCGCCAATTTTGTAACGACCACCGATAATGCTGCGGCATTGGATATATGGAGAGGCCCGGCGCCAGGCATTCTTCGCTGCAACCTTGTTTTACAAAATGTGCCGGGTATGGATATTGATCCGGCTTTAAAAAACAGGATTTTAGGTGAAGCAAAATTTTTAAGAGCAACCTATTATTTTATTTTGGTTCGCTTATTTGGTGATGTGCCCCTGCTCACTCAACCGCAAACGCCTGAAGACGACTTGCGGCCTTCAAGAACTTCAAAAGACGAAGTGTATAAATTAATCGTGCAGGATCTTACTGAGGCAATAGACCTGTTGCCGCCAAAATCAAGTTATAGCGGAAGCGATGTTGGGCGTGCTTCAAAAGGAGCGGCAGCCGGCATGCTTGCAAAAGTGTACCTGACATTAGGCGACTATCAGCAAACTGTTGATTTATGCAAACAGGTAACTACCCTTGGTTATACATTGAATGCTAATTATGGAGATAACTGGAACCCGCTGATGAAGAATACCAATGAATCATTATTTGAAATTCAATACATCGGCAAAACAAGTTTTAGCTTTTGGGATAACGAAAACCAGGCATCATGGGTAAGTACCTTTACCGGCCCGAGAAATTCAGACTTTGTTGGTGGCGGCTATGGTTGGGATCAGCCAACCCAGGAGTTTGTTGATTCTTATGAAGCGGGTGATAAAAGAAAGGATGTAACGGTGCTGTATAGCGGCGGTCCTGATTTTGATGGAAAGGCTTATAAAAGCTCGTACTCAACTACAGGTTATAACCTGCGAAAATTCCTGGTACCAAAATCAATCTCGCCTGATTACGATACCAATCCCGAAGACTTCCCGGTATTGAGATATGCCGATGTACTGTTGATGCAGGCGGAAGCTCAAAACGAACTTGGCCAGACAACAGAAGCGGAAGCGCCTTTAAATCTTGTAAGAGAAAGAGCCGGCCTGCCCGATGTTCATGGACTTTCCAAAGACGCCATGAAAGATAAGATATTGCATGAACGCCGCATGGAGCTTGCATTTGAAGGCGACCGCTGGTTTGATCTTATCAGGGTAAATAACGGTCAGTATGGCCTCGATTTTCTGCATTCAATAGGAAGAGTAAATGCTACGCAAAAACATTTGTTATTGCCCATTCCGCAAAAGGAAAGAGACGCAAATCCTAACCTTTCTCAAAATCCCGGCTATTGAGTTACTGTGCTATTTATCCAAATTAAAAAGATTAAGATGAAAAATATATTGTTTTCTTTCAATAAAAAACTAACATGGCAACTAACGTTTTTGCTTCTTCTCAGTTTTACTTTTATTAATAATTCCTGTAAGAAACGTGATTACATTCAATCAAATAAAGTTGACAATACCTTAACCCTTTCTGCAGCAAAAACATCTTTTGTTTTAAACCAAACCGAAGATGCTAACGATGCAGTTCAACTTACGTGGACAAGCGGCTCTAACCATGGAACGAATGCCTCCATTTCTTATACATTAAAGATAGATAAGCAGGGAAATAATTTCGGCAATCCATTTATGCAGGATTTGGGCTATGCTACTTTCGAAAGAAAGTTTAGTGTAAAAGAGCTAAATAATTTGCTTCTTACAAAATGGAGTTTTCCGCCCAACCAGGAAATAACTTTAGAAGCAAAGATAATTTCTAAAGTTTCAGGAGGGGTTGCCGTGATTGATTCTTCAAACGTACTGGAAATAAAAATTACGCCTTACATGCCCGTATCAACCGTGTTGTATTTAATCGGCGATGCTACGCCAAATGGTTGGAGTGCTGACAACGCAACGCCATTGACAGCAGATCCTGCGAAGTCAGGAACCTTTACCTGGGATGGGCACCTTAGCTCGGGCAATCTTAAATTTATAACAATGCTTGGGCAGTTTCTCCCTTCTTATAATAAGGGAGCGAATGACAGTACATTAGTCTATCGTGACGATAACAGCCAGCCCGATGACCAGTTTGTAATTTCCACTCCCGGTAATTATACAATTACATTGAATCTATTAGATCTTAGCATTTCCCTGAAGACCTCATCATTTCCTCCATATAAAAAATTATGGATGCTCGGTGATGCCACACCTTCAGGATGGAATATAAATTCACCAGATTCCATGCGGGTTGATTCATCCAATCTTTTCATTTTTAAATACAATGAAATACTGACTGCGGGCGAATTTAAAATTCCGACAGCATTGGGAAATTTTACCACCGACTATTACATGCCGCTTAACAATCATCCACCGATTTCTTCAACTGGCGTGCAATTAGTGCATGATGGCAACCCTGATCTGAAATGGCAAATCACTAACCCGGGGCCTTATAAAATAACACTTGACCTTCAAAACCTCAACATCAACATCAAACCTTTTACTCCTTATACGCAAATATGGATGGTAGGCGATGCCACGCCGGTTGGCTGGAATATAAACGCTCCGCAACCGATGACACCTGACCCTGCCAATCCTTATATTTTTTCTTATACAGGCCCGCTACAGGTTGGTGAATTCAAATTTCCCTTGGCTACAGGTAACTGGGGATGCGATTATTTTATGCCTGAAATAAACCACCAGGATGTAGGAAGCAGGCGGGTCAAATTTGTACCAAAGGGAAGCCCCGATAATAAGTGGCAGATTACGGTTGCAGGAAATTATCAAATAATCCTTAATCAGTTAAAGGAAACAATTGACATAGTTAAAATGTAAGAACAACTTATTTCTTATGAAAAACCATTTTAAAGAACTTACATTTTTCAAAAATCCTTATTAGAACTATTACCTCAATTTATGTTTTACATGAAGATACTTGCTATTGCTATTACAGGCTTATTGCTGACGTCGTGCGCTAAGAATAAAACCCACGCTAATCCAATTACTACCGGTGATAGTTTAAATAATCTTTCCATAAGCACCGATAAAGCCGTGTATAAACCGGGAGCAAATGTTGTGCTTACAGTAAGTACTGTTCCCACAAAGTGCATGGTTCGTTACTTTCATCTTGGGCAAATTTTAAAAGAGGAGCCTCTTTCTGCAGCCACATGGACATGGCAACTTCCATCAACGGATTACAGGGGATACTTGGTGGAAGTTTATAAAAAAAACGGAGCTGAGGAAAAATCACTGGCAGCAATAGGGATCGATGTTTCATCGGATGGAATACACTTTCCAAGAAATGGTTTTGTTTCTGCGTATGGAACGTTGAGTAGTGATTATATGTTGACAGTTATGGGTAACCTTAACCGGTACCATATGAATGTAATACAGTTCCAGGACTGGGAATACAAACATCACTTACCCCTTGCCGGTGGTATCGCTTCACCGGCTGCAAGCTGGAATGATATCGCCAACCGAAGCAATACATTGGCCACCGTAAAAGGATATATTGGCCTCGCACATAACTATGATATGAAGACGCTTTCTTACAATCTTATTTATGGTGCACTGGATGATGCCGCATCAGATGGCGTAAACGATCAATGGTACCTGTACCAGGACAAGCAACATGCAACAAAAGAAGTTTTTCCGTTGCCCAGGCCGCCGTTTAAAAGTGATATTTATTTCCTGGATCCCTCTAATACCGGCTGGCAGAATTATATTTCTGCCAAAACAAAAGACGTGTACCAGGTATATGGTTTTGATGGCTACCAGGTGGACCAGGTAGGTAACAGGGATAAATATTTATACAATTATTCCGGCAACTTCGTCAATCTAGAAGCCACGTTCAAACCGTTTCTCGAAGCTATGAGAACTGATATGCCGGACAAGATGTTAGTGATGAATGCAGTAAATCAATACGGCCAGGAAATGAGTATCTCGAAAGCTCCTGTTAATTTTTTATACACTGAAGTATGGTCGCCAAACGAAGGTTATAAGGATCTTGCAACCACCATCCAAAACAATGATGCATGGAGCAAAAATCAAAAAAAATCTGTACTCTGTGCTTATATGGATTACAACCTTGCAGAGAATCCCGGCTTCTTTAATACGCCCGGTGTGCTATTAACCGATGCGGTTATTTTTTCCTTTGGTGGTTCACATTTGGAATTGGGAGAGCACATGCTGGGTAAAGAATATTTTCCCAATGGAAACCTTCAAATGAAAGATGATTTAAAAAATGCAATGATTAATTATTATGATTTCTTAGTTGCCTATGAAAACCTGCTTCGCGATGGCGGAACTTTTAATTCGGCTTCTTTAAATTGTACTAATGCAAAAATGAGTATAGGAACATGGCCGCCGCAATCGGGAAAAGTTTCGGTGCAAGGCAAGAGTGTTGGAAACCGCCAAATTTTTCATTTAATAAATTTTGCAAATGCAGCACATTTCGAGTGGCGGGATGCAAACGGAAATCAAAGAGTGCCGAATGCCACATCCGGCGCCGACCTGCAGGCTTCTATAAACCAGCGGGTGACGAATGTATGGGTGGCCAGTCCTGATATTAATTTTGGCGTGCCGCAAAAAATTCCTTTTACACAAAATGGAACTACTGTAAGTTTTACTTTACCAGAATTGAAATATTGGGATATGGTAGTGATTGAATAATGAGAATTACTTCCTCCAATTTTCTCTGATGCAAGGTTATCAAGAGTGAAAAAAATAGAAGAATTGTGCTCACATCATTTCAAGCTAATTCATAAAATTCCATTTTAGAACAAGGTATATTTTGCCAAGCCCAACTTTGATTAAATAATTAATGCTCTTTTTGTTTTCCAAGCATGTATTTTCTTATTGTCAAATTCATGAAAATCCCTTTCAATTCTAATTCATTTTTACTCATCTGCTATAAACGTAAGCTGCCACCCTGCAGAGGGTGGCAGCTTACGGGCCTTTAAATTTTTAAAAAATGGGCATCCCTAATCATTTAAGAAATGCCCATTTTTATCTTAATTCAATCCAAATTGTAAATCACCTGCTGTAGGCTGCATCACACAATAGTTTTTCTAAGTGCATGCCATGTGTCTGTAGCCTTGTTTGAAGTTGTTCAGTAATGTTTATCAGATCTAATTAAAAGTGGAAGACTGGATATAGGCAAGGAGGAAATTGAGGCATTTCAATTCCTCTATGGTACAATTAAAAGCTTAAATGGTGGCTGGTAGCAGTTATCCACGAGAATTTCAATTCCTCTATGGTACAATTAAAAGTGAAATAGGATTCCAAGAACTGATTGTAAGTGGCTGTGATTTTAAACAGGTTGTAAATATAGTTTCCTCTTTTGAACTTTGCAGTATGGAACTGAAACGGAAGTGAGCTCTGCTGGAGAGCAACTCACCAGGGATAAGTTCCTGCCGACGAAATATGTCAATAACAGATGTTTCTGTAAAGAGGCATCTGTTTTTTTTATTGATATATTTCAGAGGCTTTATGCATAAAAAAAACTCATCAAGCTGCTGCATATTCGTTGGGTGTTTTATAATTTAAAGATTGATGCGGCCATTCAGTATTGTAATACATTACCCATTTATCTGTGAGTTGTTGCAAATCATCAATACTTTTAAAAACATTTGCATCCAGCACATCCTCTCTGTAACTGCGGTTAAATCTTTCTATAATTGCATTTTGATCAGGCCTGCCTTTGGGTATTTTTATCCATTCTATTTCATTGTTATGAAGCCATAATTGAAATCTTTTCGATGTAAATTCCGGTCCGTTATCTGTTCTTATTCCTGCCGGCTTTCCATATTTTTCTATCGCTCTTTCCAGTTGTTCTATTACTCTTACTGCAGGCATATTATGTGAGGCGGCAATACCCACACAAAGTCTGTTGTAATGATCAATCATATTGAGTGTTCGTACTTTTCTGCCATCGATAAGCGCATCGCTCATCATATCTATAGCCCATTGTTCATTAGGCTTCGTTGTTAGTGCTATCGGGTTTGAGGCATGTTTAACCACGCGCTTTTTTATTTTATTATTCATTACAAATCCACCTCGCTCGTACACCCTGCGAATGCGGCTACTGCTATACTGCGGATGCGCCCGCTGCACGAGCCTGATCACTTTTACTCTGCCTCTGCGGTTATTTTTTGTTACCTCTTTTATTGCTTCGCATACAGGTGCATCTTTGAAAGGCATTTTCTTCTTGTAATATTTACTTCCGCGTGACGTGTGTAAAATCCGGCTCGCCTGGCTGTTATTCATCCTCCAGTCATTGATCAGGTATTGCTTCATCTTTTCTTTACAACCAGGCGTTAAAACTTTTTTCCCAATACATCTTTTAGGGCTTCATGTTCCAAACTTAAATTAGCAAACATTTTTTTGAGCCGGGAGTTTTCATATTCTAAATCCTTCAACCGCTTCAGCTCGTTTACATCAAGGCCACCGTAACGGCTCTTCCAGTTGTAAAATGTAGCATCAGAAATGCCATGCTCACGGCAAATTTCTGAAACCTTCATTCCTTGTTCTTGTTTCTTTAAAATGCTGATGATCTCAGTCTCACTGTGTTTAATCTTTTTCATGATTATTTTTTTAAACGATTAACAAATATCTCTATTTTTAACCTGTCTAAAAATTACAGCCATTTACCTGATTACAGAACAAAATTTCAATTCCTCTATGGTACAATTAAAAGAATAACAGCATTGAAGTGATAGCTACAATTAACGAATTTCAATTCCTCTATGGTACAATTAAAAGGTAATCTTCTGCATTGCTGTAAAATCCATTTAATGAATTTCAATTCCTCTATGGTACAATTAAAAGGTAATCTTCTGCATTGCTGTAAAATCCATTTAATGAATTTCAATTCCTCTATGGTACAATTAAAAGGTAATCTTCTGCATTGCTGTAAAATCCATTTAATGAATTTCAATTCCTCTATGGTACAATTAAAAGTTGAAAACCAATGACAAATAATTCTTTAGAAGTACATTTCAATTCCTCTATGGTACAATTAAAAGTGTTAATTGCGTCTATATTTAATTGCTGCGCTTGCAAATTTCAATTCCTCTATGGTACAATTAAAAGCAGGGTGTGACATCAGACACAATTTATGCTCTATCAATTTCAATTCCTCTATGGTACAATTAAAAGATTCCTCTTATTCCGAGATATGCTAGTATAGAGCTATTTCAATTCCTCTATGGTACAATTAAAAGCCCGATCGAGCATCGCAGAGGTGACGGTAGCTGGAAATTTCAATTCCTCTATGGTACAATTAAAAGTCAGAGCATAGCAACAACAGTACCGCCGAAAGGATTATTTCAATTCCTCTATGGTACAATTAAAAGCATCTGGATTAACAGTTGTAACTATAACATACGAATTTCAATTCCTCTATGGTACAATTAAAAGTTTTAAGCAGTTTGTAGTGGATTTTGGCAAGCTGGATTTCAATTCCTCTATGGTACAATTAAAAGCATTATTGTTGCAGGTGATTTAAACGCATACAAGCGGATTTCAATTCCTCTATGGTACAATTAAAAGTCATTTTTGGCGAAGATGGATTAGCTATAAGAAAATTATTTCAATTCCTCTATGGTACAATTAAAAGTTAACAGGTAGTACAGGGTGGTCCTAACAATTAGAATATTTCAATTCCTCTATGGTACAATTAAAAGCTACTTTAGTATAATACAAACCTTCATCTTCATCAAATTTCAATTCCTCTATGGTACAATTAAAAGATAGAAACAGGATTCACAATACAAATACTATCTACATTTCAATTCCTCTATGGTACAATTAAAAGGGTTATTCATTCAGGCGATACGCTTTTTTTAAGCCAATTTCAATTCCTCTATGGTACAATTAAAAGCATAACCAGCTTGTTTGGCCGGCTCGTATTGATCCAATTTCAATTCCTCTATGGTACAATTAAAAGTTATTTTTGAGATGAAGTGAGGTTGTGTCGCTATATTTCAATTCCTCTATGGTACAATTAAAAGCTTTAGATTTATCTGTGAAATAATCAGTTTCGTAAAATTTCAATTCCTCTATGGTACAATTAAAAGTATCTACTTCGTGCATTCCGCCAATATCTCCAGTAAATTTCAATTCCTCTATGGTACAATTAAAAGCCCGTCTTCCATGTTTTCTACAATTGTAAAGCCTGATTTCAATTCCTCTATGGTACAATTAAAAGTGAAAGGTTGTGTGATTTGATTCATACGAGGTGAATTTCAATTCCTCTATGGTACAATTAAAAGTCATTTGCGGCTCAGTTGTTATCTCAGCACTGAAATATTTCAATTCCTCTATGGTACAATTAAAAGCGGTGCTTGGAATACATCTAATTGCACTTTATAGCTTATTTCAATTCCTCTATGGTACAATTAAAAGACTGTCCTGGGGTTGCAGTGCTGATTCATTGGAATTATTTCAATTCCTCTATGGTACAATTAAAAGGGGCAGTATGGCAGCAAGTTTAAACTTTCTATTTCAATTTCAATTCCTCTATGGTACAATTAAAAGTGCTATCTGGAAACGGCTTACTTGATGAATATTATTATTTCAATTCCTCTACGCTCTTTGCGGGTAGCTGGTTTCATGCAGCAGCTTTCCATCGGCAACGGTTTCTGAATTATGTTCCATATTAATGCCGTTTGCAAACAGCCATAGCTTTCTTTGGCAGACGTGGTAGTAGTTGATATGCGTTCCTGTTATTTGCATACATATCTAAAATAAGAAACAAAGTACTTAAAACGTGATATTCCTTAAAGTTGGATTCAAAAACTGGTTCCCCGGAATTATCACCGATGTATGCCACATGCTCCGGGATTCATCTGATGCTGCAAATTTATTCCCAAACATCAATCAGGACAGTTCGTTATTTTATTTGCTTCACTGCGTCTGCTGCGGTTTTGAGATCAAAATATGCCGGATCAAATCTTTCATCGTCTGACATTCCAAGCCATTCCCGGTATTCATCATGCTCAGGATGGTCAGGATCTTTGAGCGCTTCGAGCATAGTCGCATAACCCGGAGGGCCTCCGCAGTCTTCCGGAGGGCACATACCTTTACCGGAGAGGAGGGTTGCATTCACTGTATTTTGTGTATTAAAATCCATCAACTTAATCCGGTGCTCCCAGTTGTCGCCGAAGTCGTAGAGGTAAATAAATTTATTGTTGGCCGGAAAAACATCTGAAAGTTTTTTAAGCCGGGAATCTATTATTCGCACATCATCATCTTGCATAGTGTCAGATTCATCAGGAACTTTTATCCATGTGGAAGAAACAAAGCCTTCTTTGGAAAAAAGATGCAGATGTGAGTTTTGCCAGCCAAAGGCAGCCTGTATTACCCGGTGTAATTTATAAAAATTGAAATTTGCGGGCACTGTAACTTGCCGCCATATCGGTGGCCCGGAAATGTTTGCGAGCTGTATGCGAAGTGTAAGGAGCATGGGAAGGTGGTTAATTGGTTTTACAGGCGAATTGGTTTGAGTATAGATTCAAAATCAGGCTAATATGGGGGTTTGCATGGAGAGCAAAATTAGAATCGGCCTTCTACATTTCAAAATGGCAATTCGTCCTTATTAACGTCCACGTCCAAACCTGGATTTTCATCTTCTATTTCGTTCCATATTTGCAGGCAGGGACAATGTTCTTTAAAAACACAATCCTGCGCATAGCCGCTGCAAAAGTCAAAGCTCATAAATCCGCTGTTTACAATATTTGTTTTCATGTTCAGCGAATCCACGATCATTTTATAAGCAAATTTAACCGGCAGGGTTTCCGGCAAATCAATTCCCTGGTTCCAGGTGAACATCATTTGTTCAAAAGCCATGCGGATAATGATCATTTCATCATCTGTTAATTGTTCTGCTGGTGGGAAATTTTCTGCCTTCAATCCGCAATAATAGCCGAAGGTATGTTCAGCTTCTTCGCCTTCAATCCAGCGATCTATTTCTTCAAAATGTTCTTCAATGGTTTGCGGCCTCACTTCTTGTTCTGGAATTTCGTCGCGGCATGCATCGGCGATGTCGGTGAGAAGATGGGGGAGGTAGGGGTGCATGGGAATTGTTTGTATTTGATGTTAATATAGCAAGCCGAATAAATAAAGCGGTATTTTATTCAGAAATCCTGTTTCAATATCATCAGCAATTATAAAGCTGTTGGCCTTGTTTTTTAATTGATCCCCGGCTTTGTTTTTACCGCCGATCTCAAAAGTGTAATTGTGGCGCTGGTCTGCAACAATTATATCACCTTCATTTGGCAAGTATATTTTTTTGCCTGAATTTTTAAGCTGGTTCAATATAAAGGTTTCCCGAATGGTTCCTGCATCAGGATGTGTTTTTAAAGCATACGAGAGGTTGGTATTTTCAAGATAGATCTTATCAGGCTTTTGCAACAGACTTACTCCCTTTCCTTTGCGATTTAAAAAGCTGAGCAAACCGGCTTTTTCCAGCGCCTGCAGGTATTCTTTGATAGTATTGCGGCCAATTGCCAGCTTATCGGCAATGGAAGAAATATTAGCAGTGAAGGGAACCGACTCCGCCAATATACCCAGCAGCTTTTTTATTTTGAAAATGTTGTCTGCAGAATATCCTTCAATATAAGACAGGTCTTCATTCATTACTACTTCAAGGGTTTGAATTAAGCGTACTTCAAAGCTTTCATGTCCCAGCGATTTGCTAAATGGAAAGTATCCTCTTTTCAGGTAATCTTTTATTAAGGCAAGCGGCTTGCATAATTTAGAGAGCGCTGCAGAATGAATAGTATGGTTTTGCAGCAGATCGGGGAATTCAATGCGTGGATAATTGATATTATGATAGAGCTCCAGGTATTCCCTAAAGGAAAGCCCCGGTAATTGATAGGTAAGAACGCGGCGGCTAAGGTCCGATTCGCCGCGGTGTATGTCAAGTGCAGAAGATGAAGTAAAAATTAATTGCAGGCCAGGAAACCCATCGAATATTATTTTTATTTGCCGCGACCAGTCCTTCATTTTATGCACTTCATCTGCCAATAAAGTTTCGCCGCCCAGTTGATGAAAAGATTGCGCCAGGTCGTACAATGTGTTGGAATAAAAATAAGGATGGTCCAGCGTTACATACAAATGCTTGTTGGTATCCTGCAGGTTATATTTAAGATGTTGCAGTAACAGCGTTGTTTTACCAACGCCTCTCAATCCCTTAATGCCCACAAAACGATCGTCCCACCTGATATCTTTAAAGAGATACCTGTTGAAATCATTAGAGATATTTTTTAATAGCCCTGCCTGGTATTGAAATAACTTTTCCAAGTCAATTGGTTTGAGTTCAGATCAAAATTAATGTAATATTGGTTTGCGTGGAGAGCAAAATTAGAATCGGCCTTCTTAATTTTCAAAACGGCAATTCCCCGTTATTATTGATACCAGCAGCCATGTCTGTATTCTTATCATTTCTTTCGTTCCATATTTCCAGGCAGGGACAGTATTTTTTAAAAACACAATCCGGCGCATAGCCACTGCAGAAGTCAAAGCTCATACATCCGCTGTTTACAATATTTGTTTTCATGTTCAACGAATCCACCATCATTTTATAGGCAAATGCAACAGGCAGCGTTTCCGGCAAACTAATTCCGTGGTTCCACGTAAACATCATTTGTTCAAAAGCCTTGCGGATAATGATCATTTCATCATAAGTTAATTGTACTGCCGGTGGAAAATTTTCGGCATTCATTCCGCAATAGTACCCAAAGGTATGCTCCGGTTCTTCACCTTCAACCCAGCGTTCTATTTCTTCAAAATGTTCTTCAATAGTTTGCGGCCTTACTTCTTTTTCCGGAATTTCTTCTCGACATGCGGCAGCGATATCGGAGAGGAGGTGGGGAAGGTAGGGGTGCATGATTTTAATGATTTGCAGTGAGTATCAAAATAAAACTGGTCTGTAAGTTAATGAGAAGAAAGAATCTTTTACTTGCCTGCTTTTTTTAAAGCAAGCTGATATATTTTGTCTGAAAGCCTAAACTTTAAATTCAGCAATAAATCATCCTACCACTCCTTTGCAGGCAATATTTTCCTTTTCGGCAAACTATTTGCCAAGCTTTTCATCAATCAGTAACAAATCTGCTTTTAATTCCTTAGCCAACGCAATTCCTCTGAAAAGTGCATCAGGTTTTGTAATGAACGGGTGGAACCGGCATCTTTTTGCAACCGGTAATTTCCTTTGCTCTTTTTCCAATATAAAACCGGCTGTTTCAAAAGTTTCCAGGTAACGGTAAACCGTTCGCTCCGAACATTCGAGTATCCCACTAATTTCCAGCAAAGAACACCAACGCCTTCCGGACAGCTTCATTAAAAGCCTTAGCATTCTTTGTATCTTTTGCTGATCCATATTTTTGGCCTTATGATTCTATCATTCCCACGCACCCCATTCCCTGCGCATTATGCAATCCCATTCCAGCTCCCAACGCCACTTCCAATACTTCTTCCGGAGCGCTTATCGCTAAACGAAACTTTGTATAGCCCCGTATTTTTGTTTCGGCAGTTGTACCACTTTTTATAGTAATTAATCTTTGCTGCGGTGGGTGCGAAAATGGACGCACTTCAATCCATATTTTCTTATCTAAGATTGCTTCATCTATGCCTGCTGCCGCACATTTTTCTATTAGGTTATAATAAAGACATTCAGCAAAATCTTCATCTTCCGGTGAGCGGTAATCATAGTGCCCCCTTTTATTTTTGCGGCCCACTACTAAAGGTGAAAGCGGCTGCAGTAGTACGGTTGTCTTATTTTGTGTTTGGTGAGGCAGGCTTTCTACTCCCGCAACAGTAAAGATCGCCTTACTCTTCGAATCTGCTATTTCCAACTGCTGATTCATAAAGAGACCTTTTATAAAATTTTCTGCTGCGTTTGACATGTAAAAGCAAACGATCAATTCAGCTTCATTTGACTGCAATTGCATTCTGTCGCCATTTTTTTTGAACGGAGTTCTTATATCAGAAAAGGTGAATAGCTTAAAGCTTTTGTGTCCCTGCCCATAACCTGTATTATGAAGGAACATTGCAAATTCAGCATCTGCCGATTGAATAATTTTATAAATAGCAGCCGATAACGGGTACTGGTAATTAAAGGGCAGTAGTGTTTGGCTTTGCAGGCTTTGCAGGTTCAATTTGAATCGCATAGTTAATTTAATAAATGCACAGATAATTATACGGGATTAAAAATCCTGCATAATTGATATTTATAAAAAAAATTAGCGGTGGGATAGCTAAGCTAATAAAAAAAATTAGAATAAAATTTTATCAGTCTTTACAGTTGAGCTTAATTGTTTTGACATTGCTTATACAAATTTGGCAGGAATACTTAAAAGCTTTTAGCACGATAAATTATACTTGCAAAGGATTTTTTTTTGATATATACTTTATAGTTATACTTTTAATCCATCACGCTTATCCCTGCAAAGCTGTATGGGTATCTGAATTGAATATTTTTTTGATTAATTATAATGCGACTTAAGTATTGTATTTATCTATAAGATCTCCATATTAGAGTGACCCGATAAAATAAATCAACCGAATTGAAATGCCTGATACAAACACCCATCAAACTCAAGACAATTTGACTTACACAAAAAAGGTATGGATAGCAGGAGGTATCTTGTTATTAATAGCTATCTCATTTCTTTTATTCAAAAGCTTATTCAGTGTTTTGCTGCTGACATTGGCAGGCGCAGTATTTGCAATTTATTTTCACGGCTGTGCCGGTATTGTAAAAAAATATCTTCATTTGCCTGCCGGATGGAGCCTGGCCATTTCCATTGTTGTGAATGTTATTTTGCTGATAGCTTTTTTTTGGTTTGTGGGGGCGCGCTTGCAGCAACAGGTTTCTTCATTGACCGATACCTTGCCCACAACTATTAAAAATGCCAAATCGCACATACAACAAAGCACAACAGGCAGAAAGGTTTTAGGTTTTTTAGATTCATCGGGCAACTCGCAAAAAACAGTGTCAATAGCTAAGAAGTTTTTTTCTTCAAGCTTTGGCATCTTAAGTGATGTGTATATAATATTACTTCTCGCTATGTTCTTTATAGCAAGTCCTTTTACATATAAAAAAGGAATAGTGCATTTGTTGCCACCTGCGGCAAAAGAAAAAGGTGCTGAGCTCTTAGATGAAATACATACTGTTTTGAAGAACTGGATTAAGGGCCAGCTTTTTGGATTTATGTTTATTACCGTGCTCACGGGCATAGGGCTGTGGGCTATGGGTATGCCGTTAGTACTTACACTTGCACTTATAGCGGGTTTATTGAATTTTATTCCCAATTTCGGACCTATCATCGCTTTAATTCCTGCGCTTCTTACCGGTCTTATGCAGGGAACAACTATGGTGATACTAATTTTGTGTTTATATACACTCATACAAGTTGTTCAGAGCGCAGTTACGCAACCACTTATACAAAAGAAAATGCTTAGCATCCCTCCGGGACTCATTATTTTCGGGCAGGTGGCTATGGGCTTATTAGGCGGTTTTTGGGGCGTGTTGCTGGCGACTCCGGTTATAGCAATTGTAATGACACTTGTAAATAAATTGTATGTAGAAAAACAATCGCATCATAAATATGAGGTGCATGAGACTTCATAGAATTTTGTCATTTTTAGTTTTGATTAGAGAGATTAAACGGGTACGCTCTGCGGTAAAGGATGAAGAAATAATTGATCCAATGTGATAAGAGAGGTGTAAAGGCATAATTTCTATTCGGCTATGCGATGCTGTTGCCTATAGGCTGTATAAATTGGCATGTGGGTCAGGTCATTATTAAAGCAATTCATAGCTCCTTTCCGGCTGTTGGTGATTGCCATGCCATCGGCGGTCTCTTTTATTTTTGGAAACTGTTTTAATTTTGGGAGAAAGAACAACAAAGGCAAAAAATTATTTTGTACCCTTAACTAGTAATATAAATACAAGTGTCGTAAGCCGTTTCCTGGCATGTCAATCCTCAGACATTTTCTTGACAAAGCAACGAATATTATATTTTATTTGTCAAACTGAAAAATGCTTTATGAAAGCTTATCTAATTGTTTTATGTTTATTCGTGACTGCTGCTTGCTTTGGACAAAGACATAGCATCTTAATAAATTATAAACCATCTCTTACATATTTTGGAAAACAATCTCAAAGCTTTCATGATGCTTATTTTGTTTCACGTAAGGGTGACCAGACTTTTAGTAATGCTATCAATATTTTATATACCTATAAACCCTTCCCAACAATAAGCTTTTCAACAGGGTTGGAATATTCTCAACAAGGGCAAAATATCAACTTTAATGCCGATAGCGCACTCCCAAGCAACAACAGACAGTGTTTAAAAGTAGCACTCAACTACTTTAGAATACCATTTACTATTAACTATTCCATTTTTAAAATGAAAAAATCAACGCTAAATATTTACGCTGGAATTAGCTTTGGAATGGTGACTAAGCGTGAGGACAATTACCAGGATATTATAGTTCAGCGTGAATATATTAATTTACCTCCTTCCGCAAAAAGATATAAAAAAGCGGATTGGGCGATACCCATGGGAGCCAGCTATAAAAAAGAATTGACAAAAAAAGTATTTGCAAATTTTGGTATCGGGTACCTGGTTGGTTTAACTGACGCATTTTCTGAAAATCCGTTTTCTAAATTTGGAGTACTATCAGAATTTGAAAACTCTATGCAAAGCAGATTATCTTTAAGTATTGGTATTGGATTGAATCTGGCGCCATAAATTTCTACAAATAAGGTTATGCTGCTATCATTAAATAATTGTTTAAAAATTATTTTTTTAACGACATTATTTTCCCTAAGAGATCAACAGCTTCTGCCCAAAAAGAAACATTTAGTAAATGTGGATGCATTAACGGGACGTTACCTTTAGAATTTAAATGGCACCTCAACGACCGTTTTATCCCACGCTAATTTCATTATGCCCTCATTTGCTCCTTTATTCTCAAATTGAATTGTAAAGTTTTCAACCGGAGTCATTAATTGCTTGGATGGACCCTTTATCCTTATCACATCATTTTTGTCGTCATAACTGTACGCCCCCCAGTAATCGAGATCACTGCTTAAAATAATGTCCCACTCCTGCTCGTCAGGAATGGTGAAAAGTGAATAAATCCCCGCTTTTACAGACTTGCCGTTAAGCTCTACATCCTGGTAAAATTTAATTTCATCCGCTTCATTGGCTCCAGTACGCCAGACTTTATGAAAAGGGACAACTTGTCCAAAAATTTGCCTTCCATTTTTGGAAGGCCTGCTGTAGGTAACTCTTATAAGAGCTTTTGCCCCCGGTTTTCTGTCGTGTGCAAAATTATTGGGATAATAAGCCATGTCCATGGGGCTTTTGTCGATCTCGGCAAAATCTTGTGCAAAAGATGTATTGCCCAATAAAATCATTGCGATCGTCGCTAAATAAATTCTTTTCATAATTAATTTTTGTAAATAGGTCAATTTAATTTTAAAAAAGATGACTCAAAGAACCAGGCAAATATTACGGTGTGTTTATAAATACTCAACTTTATCGATGCCCGTTTTCCTGGCGAATGAAGATAAGAATTTTGAGGACAAAATGTATTTGCTTCATTGATGAACATATAATCTTATTTTTTCCAAAACCACTGCAGATTGTTATCTATATTTAATGAAAAACAGCATGAAAAAGATTTACTTGTTGGGTTCTTTGCTAATTATAAGCATGATGCATATAACTGCACAAACAAATACTATGAAAGAAAAATTATTAAGACATGTTGTGCTCTTTAGTTTTAAAGAGGGCAGTACTGATGAACAAATAAAAAAAGTTACAGATGCTTTTGCCGCACTGCCCCAAAAAATACCACAGGTAAAAACATTTGAATGGGGAACTAATAACAGCCCGGAAAATTTAAACCAGGGATTTACTCATTGTTTTCTCGCAGGTTTTGCATCAGAAGCAGACAGGGCAATTTATTTGCCACATCCAGCCCATCTTGCTTTTGTAGAAATACTTAAGCCTGTACTGGACAAAGTATTGGTGATAGATTACTGGGCTTCGGAGTAATTTTTTTACTGTATGCTACATACGCTTTTACTGATTTTCCACGTCTACAAATCTGCGACAAAGAAATAGAATAGTGAGCGATTATAAAGCTATGAATATATCGCTTCCCTCTAACTGCCGGGATGTAATACAGTCCATATGCGGGGATTGCCGTTGCAATTGCTATCAACAGTTATTATCACATCCAAAAAGACCGGGCCTTAATAGACCCGGCTGCTTCACATCATTAAATAATTTATTATTTGTTGGAATTTCCAGAATATTTCCTGATGTCAAGAAAAATATCTTCAGGTAATTTCTCTGTAGGAATTATCATCGCCGGGCTTTGATTTCCTTTGTCCGACAATTTAAAAATGAGGATTTTTTTATTCGCCTTTTCTGCCGCGTATATTAATTTTTCATTGACGTCGTCAATGGCAATATCTACAGGATTTCCGAGCCCGGTATTTGAGCCGTAAATTATCCTGTCAGCATTGAACGTTCCACCGGACGCTAACTTGGAGCCCGCGTTTGCAAAAATATAAATTCCCCCATCTGCATTGAATGCTGGTTTCCCTGAAACAGGTGTTGATGGTGCCGCAGCTTCTCCAATTTCGGTAATGAGAAGAACATCAAGTTTGGAAGAATATGTAAGGCCATGAAGCCTCGTCAACTCCCCATTTGGCCTGTCTGCCACATTAAAAACAGAATTTGGGCTTATCATTCCTTCGGCAAGGGAAGAAGGATTTTTGTACACTTCAATCCTCCGGCCATTTTTATCAATAAGTACCAGCAACCGGTTGGATGAAGCATCGTAGTGAATACCCCATGGTTCTGCAGAGAGCTTTAATTTTTTGCCGGTAACATTGCCCGAGAGTGAAGCAGGCGACATGTATACCCTGATGGAACTGTCAGCATTATTGGCCACAAACAAAGTCTTACTGCCATTATCATATGCAATTTCCCTTGCGCTATTGAGCGAATTATCCGTAAAGATCGTCATGGGCGGCGGGTTGGAAGACAGCATGGATGCATTCGCAAATACAGATACTGACTTGTTTTGCCGGCTCGCCTGGAATAATATATCAGTTGCCTGATCTACAAAAACGCCATTGCCATCCTTCGCTTCTGTGTTAGCCTGCAGCACAAGCGTTGGATTTTTATCAGTTTCCTCAAATACTTCAAGGTTAGCTATGCCTGTTTCCGTGTTGGCGTACGACACATAAAGCCGGCTTATTTCTTTTTTTTCTATAGGCGGATTTCTTTTACAGGCAGTAAATGAGCCTGCCATTAGCAAAAACATTAACAGAAACAAGGTTAAAGATTGTTTGGGTCTACTTAAATTTTTTTTCATCGTAAATATTTTTAATTGGTAAAAAATGTGAAGCTCAAATACCTACGATGTTTATTAGCAGACAGTTTGGATTTGTATATGCTTTAAGCGAGTGAGTTATTAATGAATGTATGAGTTGGGATGATTGTTACTCCACTTCCCGGATAAATATTTTGGAACGAGTATCCATAAATTTTCTTGTGCGAAAAATTCAGTTTTAGAAAATCTTTTAAGACTACAAATTATTTTAAATTAATAGAATGAAGGCGCCCGATTTATTTAGCCCGAATCTAGTTTACTGTGAATTAAAAATTCAAACATAGACAGGGGCAAAGATTTCCCTTGCTTCCTCTTTGCATCTATTTTATTGATGTCAAATAAGCTTCAAAACCTCTTCACCCATTGTCTCCGTTCCCAATATTTTATCAGCTGCAGTGTGAGCGTCAGCTATATCTCTCGTACGGAAGCCCGCTTTCAATACCGCATCAACGGTGGCAATTACTGCTTCCGATTCGGATTTCATTTTGAAAGAAATATCCAGCAATAGTGCTGCTGATAGAATGGATGCCAAAGGATTGGCAAGTCCCTTTCCTGTAATGTCATGTGCCGATCCGTGAATGGGTTCGTACACACCCGTGCCATCGCCGATGGATGCACTCGCCAACATCCCCATTGAACCGGCGATCTGTGACGCTTCATCAGTAAGAATATCGCCAAACAGGTTGGCCGTAACCACCACATCAAACCTGCGCGGATCTTTAATCAGCAGCATTGCGGTCGCATCTACAAACTGGTGTTCTATTTCGACATCAGGATATTCCAATGCAACTTTTTGTACTACCTCTCTCCACAATCTGGATGTTTCAAGCACGTTGGCTTTATCAACTGAACAAACTTTCTTTTTCCTGGTAAGTGCTGCATCGAATGCTTTGCGGGCAATGCGTTCCACTTCATAGCGGCTGTATTCTGCAACATCATAAGCGGTATCACCATTATTTTTTCTTCCCTTTTCGCCAAAATAAATATCGCCGGTTAATTCACGAAAGAATAAAATATCTGCACCCTTTAATATTTCCGGTTTTATGCTGGAAGCGCCAAGCAATTCGTCAAACAATTTAATAGGACGGATATTGGCATAAAGCCCGAGTTCTTTTCTCATTTTCAGCAAACCCTGTTCCGGCCTTACTTTGGCGGAAGGGTCGTTATCATATTTCGGATGACCAACGGAGCCAAACAAGACAGCATCTGAATTACGCATTTTTTCCAATGATTCATCAGGCAAAGGATTACCTGTTGCTTCAATGGCTGCGTGCCCGATCAAAGCTTCATCATACGTGAACGTATGCCCGAATTTTTCGGCTATTTTGTCCAATACTTTTTTACCAACTGCCGTTACTTCCTGTCCTATCCCGTCGCCCGGAACAATTAGAATGTGTTTTGTTGCCATTAAAATTTTTATTGATGAATTTAATTATAAAACCAAAAGAGCGATAAGAAAGTTTTTTGAAGGATTAACCTAAAACTTCCTTGTAAACCCGCGTTTGTTTGGAAAAAATTATTCGTATTAAATACTATTCAGCATCTTCAATGTAGCCTTGATCGCTGCAACCGTTTGGTCACTGTCAAGTCCCCTCGTTTTAAACTCCCTGTTAATATGTCTCCATGTAATAATCGTTTCGCACAAGGCATCACTGTTGCCTCCCGGGGGAATGCGTACGGCATAATCCATAAGCTGCGGCAATTCAAATTTCTTTTGCTTATACACTTTTTTTAACGCATTCATAAAGGCATCGTACTGGCCGTCGCCCTGCGCATGTTCTTCAAAAGATTCTCCGTTTACAGATATCCGTAATGTAACAGAAGGATTCAAATCTTTGGAATGTGTCAGTACATAATTCTCTATCTCGACTTTCTGTTCCATGGCATTGCTGTCGAGTACGTCTGAAATAATATAGGGAAGATCTGCCTGGGTAACAATTTCCTTACGATCGCCCAATTCAATTATTCGTTGCGTAACTGTCTTCAAATCCTGGTCCGAAAGATGAATGCCCAATTGCAACAAGTTGTTCTCAATATTGGCCTTACCGCTTGTTTTGCCCAATGCATACCTTCTCTGGCGCCCAAATCGCTCGGGCATCAAATCACTGAAATAAAGCTTGTTCTTTTTATCACCATCGGCGTGTATGCCAGCCGTTTGGGTAAACACATTTTCTCCTACCACCGGCTTGTTTACAGGGATGCGGAAGCCAGAGAAAGTTTCGACCAGCTTGCTTACACTATATAAAGATTTTTCTGCAACCGACGTCTTTAGGTCCGGCAAAAAATCATTCATCACGGCTATCGCGCTTGCCAAAGGTGCATTACCTGCCCGTTCACCCATTCCGTTTACTGTAAGGTGAATGCCGTGGGCGCCCGCTTTCAGGGCTTCAAGCACATTCGCCGTCCCTAAATCATAATCGTTGTGGGCATGAAAATCGAAATGTATTTTTGGATAACGCTGTACAATTTCAAATACGAATTCAAAAGATTCTGAAGGAGTTAATACACCTAACGTATCCGGCAACATGATTCGTTTCACCGGCTGGGAGGAAAGAAAGTCAAGATATTGAAAAACATAATTCTTCGAATCACGCATACCGTTGCTCCAGTCTTCGAGATACACATTACATTCGATGCCTCTTTTTTTACCGAGCTTTATTACGTCCGCTATTTCGCTAAAATGTTGCTCGGGCTTTTTCTTTAGCTGGTGTGTTAAATGATTGAGAGATCCTTTGGTAAGAAGGTTCATCACCTTAGCACCGGCTTTCATCATCCATTCAACAGACACATCTCCATCCACAAAAGTAAGCACCTCCACTTTATGCAACAGGCCATTTGCTTTTGCCCACCGGGTAATTTTTTTCACTGCATCAAATTCACCTTCAGAAACACGTGCGGAGGCAATTTCAATCCGGTCAACTTTTAATTCAGTTAATAAAAGCTTGGCAATAGTTAATTTTTCTATGGCTGAAAATGAAACACCGCTGGTTTGTTCACCATCACGAAGTGTAGTGTCCATTATTTCAATATGTCTCTGTGTCTTTGGCATGTTTGTAAGTCTTGGGGCTTAATATAAACTCTTTACTGCAAAAGACCTGATATCTTCTTTCATAGCCTGGAGATAATCGATATCATCAAAACCATTCATAAGATTATGTTTTTTATAACCGTTAATATCAAATGATTCTTTTTCGCCTGTAGCCGTGATCGTTATGGTTTGATCAGGAAGGTTTATTGCTAATTGTGCAGTTGGGTCTGCCTCAATAGCCGTAAAAATTTTTATTAGAAATTCTTCGCTTACCTGCACAGGAAGAATTCCTATGTTGATAGAATTGCCTTTAAATATATCAGCAAAAAAACTGGATACTACACAGCGGAAACCATAATCATAAATAGCCCATGCTGCATGTTCGCGGCTGCTGCCACTTCCGAAGTTTTTTCCACCTACAAGGATCTTACCTGAATACATTGGATTATTCAAAACAAAATCCTTTTTTGGCGTGCCATCGGTATTATATCTCCAGTCGCGGAAAAGATTGTCTCCAAAACCTTTACGTTCTGTTGCTTTTAAAAAACGGGCCGGAATGATTTGGTCAGTGTCCACATTCTCGATCGGCATCGGCACCGCTGAACTTTTCAATATCGTAAATTTATCGTAAGCCATTATTTTTAGTTTAACCTCACCCCAACTCCTCTCCAAAGGAGAGGGACATGGAGTATTAAAATATGTATGTTTAGTTTATAATGTTTTCGTTTAGATCGTACGAATCGCACATAGTTAGAGCAACTCCCTCGGGTCAGTCACAACGCCTGTTACCGCTGCTGCTGCTGCTACGAGCGGGCTCGCCAGCATGGTTCTTGCGCCGGGGCCTTGCCTGCCTTCAAAATTCCTGTTGCTGGTGCTCACCGCATATTTGCCTGCCGGAATTTTATCATCATTCATTGCCAGGCAAGCAGAGCAACCAGGTTGTCTCAATTCAAATCCAGCTTCCGTTAAAATATCCAGGATGCCTTCGTCTTTTATCTGCTGCTCAACTATATGTGAGCCGGGCACCACCCATGCCGTGACATTATCAGCTTTTTTTCGGCCTTTAACAATGGAGGCAAATGCACGAAAATCTTCAATCCGCCCATTGGTACAACTGCCGATGAATACGTAATCCACCTTCTTTCCCAGCATCGCGTCGTCTTCATGAAAGCCCATATAATTGAGCGATTTTTCATAGCTGGCATTTCCACTCGCTGTGTCTTTTGAAACCGGGATATGCCTGCTGATACCCATGCCCATTCCCGGGTTGGTACCAAACGTAATCATAGGTTCAATATCTGCCGCGTCAAAATTATATTCCTTATCAAACGTTGCATCATTGTCTGTCTTTAATGTTTTCCAGTATGCCAAAGCCTTTTCCCACGCTTCGCCTTTTGGGGCTTTATCTTTTCCCTTGATATAATTAAACGTTGTTTCATCGGGTGCGATCATTCCACCACGAGCGCCCATTTCAATACTCATATTACAAACCGTCATTCTTCCCTCCATACTCATACTTTCAAACACTTCGCCCGCAAATTCAACAAAATAACCGGTCGCACCGGCCGCAGTTAATTTAGAGATTATATAGAGCACTACATCTTTTGCGGTAACTCCTTTTCCCATCCGGCCCTTTACGTTGATGCGCATTTTCTTTGCTTTTGGCTGCATAATGCATTGCGATGCAAGCACCATTTCCACTTCAGAGGTACCGATACCGAACGCAATAGCTCCAAACGCCCCATGGGTGGATGTATGTGAGTCCCCGCAAACAATAGTCATACCGGGAAGTGTGATTCCATTTTCCGGCCCTACCACGTGTACAATCCCGTTTTTCGGATTGCCCAGCCCCCAATGTGAAATTCCGTATTTTGCTGAATTCGTTTCCAGCGCCCTTAGTTGGTTAGCCGAAAGTGGATCCTGCACGGGTAAATGTTGATTGATCGTTGGCGTATTATGATCCGCCGTTGCGAAAGTCTTACCGGCAAACATTACATCAAGGTGCCTGCTTTCCAGGCCGCGAAAAGCAACCGGGCTTGTCACTTCATGAATAAAATGGCGGTCGATGAAAAAAACATCCGGGCCATCTTCAATTTTCCGAACCACATGGGAGTCCCATACTTTATCAAACAAAGTGCTCGCTGTAGTATTCATTTTTATTTTTTTGGAGAATCGCAAATTTCTTAAAAATCCGGCAAACAATATCTAATTAATTATTTTTTATTTAATTAATTTAACGGATAATCTAAATTGGACCCATGGAAAGGTTCGCCTGGGATTAAACGTGAAATCAAACAAGTCAAAAATCAAAAAGAGTTATTTAGATCCATCAGGTTCGCTTGCCCGCATCCTAATCTATAAAAGAACAACAATATGAATAATAACTTTTGTGTAATACTATTACTGCTGGCATTTCATTTTGCTCCACAATTGCTGTCAGCGCAGGCTAACCCAATTTCTTTACATCCGCAAAACCCCCATTATTTTCTTTTCCATAATAAACCCACTATACTTATTACTTCCGGCGAACATTATGGCGCCGTAATGAATCTTGATTTTGATTATAAAATTTACCTGGACGAACTTCGCTCAAAGGGATTAAATCTGACCCGGCTATTTTCAGGTTCATATGTGGAGCCTGAGGGTAGTTTTCATATTTCAAATAATACCCTTGCACCTGCAATCAACCGGTTCATTTGTCCATGGGCACGAAGCGGAGAACCAGGGTATGCAAATGGCGGTAACAAGTTTGATCTCACACAGTGGGACGAAAAATATTTCAGCCGGTTGAAAAATTTCATGTCAGAGGCAGCTAAGCGTAATATCGTTGTTGAATTGGCATTGTTCTGTCCTTTTTACGAAGATGTTCAATGGAAACTGAGCCCGATGAATGCAATTAATAATGTCAATAATGCAGGTATGGGAAGCCGAACCGATGTTTACACTCTTGATAAAAATGCCGGATTATTAAAGGTGCAGGAGGCTTTAGTTCGCAAGATAGTAGATGAACTTAAGAGCTATGATAACCTGGTATATGAAATTTGTAATGAACCATACTTCGGAGGTGTTTCAATGGAATGGCAACATCACATCGCGACCATCATACACGATAAGGAAAAGGAGTTTGACGCACAACACCTGCTTTCTCAGAATATAGCAAATGGTTCTTCAAAGATCAGCGATCCCGATCCGCTGGTATCTGTATTCAACTATCACTATGCTTCGCCACCCGTGGCTGTAGCACAAAACTTTCACCTGGATAAAGTAATAGGAGATAATGAGACGGGCTTCCGCGGCAACAGCGATAGCACATACCGGAGGGAAGGATGGGAATTCATTCTTGCGGGCGGAGGATTATTTAACAATCTTGATTATTCTTTCACTGCCGGCCATGAGAAAGGAACGTTTAAATATCCCGCCAAACAACCGGGAGGCGGAAGCGCTGCGCTCCGCAGTCAATTGAGCTATCTTAAAAATTTCATGTATCGTTTTGATTTTATTCATTTGAAACCCGACAGCACGATATTAGAAGTTGAATCGCCTGTTGATGTTGATGCATATGCGCTCACTGACGCAGGAAAACAATATGCCATTTACTTTTTTGGCGGACACCAGGTGCACTTCGGCTTAGAAATGCCAGCAGGTAATTATTCCATCGAATGGATGAATCCTGTTACGGGGAAATATAAAAAGGATATGCTAAAACATTCCGGCGGGAAAGCAACTCTTACTTCACCAATTTACAAGGAAGACATAGCACTACGACTCGTGAATTTGGATCAAAACCGAAAAATTGCAGAGAAAATCCTAAGCCCTTAATCTTACCTGGCTGCTCAACATTTTTGAAAACATGACACTCCAGTATTCTGCTTTTGCTTTCAAGAATTCAAACTCCCTTTTGGAATTAATCAGGCTGTCGTAAAATATAATTGAAGCGGGCTGAGCGTGATTTTTGAATTCGAACTGTAGCTCAATTGCATGAAGGTTATTCTCAATCCCGAATTTTTTAATATTGTCTACATTTAAGGAACCGCAATTTTTAATCAGTTCGCAATTTTGCACTTCGTCAAGAGATATAATGGAACAATTATAGGCCTTCTTAATTTTTTCAAGAATCATAATTTTCCGGTGTATTCCATCAATGCCGATTACTTTATCGTTAAGAATCTCCTGGCTGCAAAAAACGAGATTATTTGCAGTTCCTTCCTGGCTTAAGCGGAAAAAGAGCTTTTCTTTTTTCTTTCGGGCAGAATTTGTAAAAAAAGTGAAGGAGCGAAAAATCAGCGCAACGGCCATAAAAAGAAAAAAGGTTATAAAAATTGGCGACATACAAATGATTGGATTGCAAAAATTATTTCATAGAAACCGCTATATAATAACAGCGTTTTTTTTAAATAATTGTGCCGAAACGTGAAAATTTTTAGCAGAAGAATTAACATCGTAATAACCCTGTCTTCAAGATAGTAAAAACCTCAGGGTAACACTGTATTTGAACCCTACGTTTCGAACGGGAATTATGCAGATTACGCTGGAAGTATTTCGTCTTCTAGTTTTATCATGTATTTTTAAAATCTTTGTTCTGAAACGGGATGTTTATGATTAAATATATTAGCCAGGTAATTCGTGTGTCTGAAGCAGTAAGCCTTTGTACGATTTTACTTTTCTTATTGACAGAAGTGCAGGGACAATCTTCACAAAAAGCAATTGTCAAGGGCATGGTCCTGGATTCGGTATCTTCTGCTCCTTTAGGTTTGGCAAGTGTCCGGATTTTTAATAATAAGAATAAAAAACCAGTCAGTGGAAGTTTGACAACCGACTCCGGGGACTTCTCTATTGAGCTGGCATTTGGATCTTATTTTGCCGAAATAGATTTCATGGGGTTTAAATCATATAGGTCCGCAGAATTCTTTTTATCCAAAGAAAAACCAGGACATAACCTTGGCATTATCAGGTTAGCCGTTTCTAAAGGAATGCTGAGCGAAGTAGTAGTGCAGGCAGAAAAAAGTTCCATGCAATTAACGCTGGATAAAAAAATATTCAATGTAGGTAAAGACCTCGCGAATGCGGGTGGCTCCGCATCAGATATATTAATGAATATTCCTTCAGTATCCGTAGATCCTGAAGGAAACATAAAATTAAGAGGAAGTAATAATGTGCGGATCTTAATTGATGGCAAACCGTCAGGGCTCGTGAGCATCAGCGGGGGAAGCGGCCTGCAACAGCTGCCTGCCAATATGGTGGAAAGGGTGGAAATTATCACAAATCCATCTGCCCGTTACGAAGCAGAAGGAATGGCGGGTATCATCAATATTGTTTTAAAAAAAGACAACCGGCAAGGCTTTAATGGTTCCGTGGAACTGGTTACAGGAACACCGGTTAACTTAGGCGCGGCGGCAAATTTTAATTACCGCCACAAAAAAATAAACTTTTTTATTAATTATGGTATAACCTACCGCAGGCAACCCGGCAGAGGCAGTTTTTACCAGGAATTGTATGGCGCAGATACTACCTTTATTTTAAAGCAAAATAACAGCGGACGAATTGATGGCTTCAATAACAATATCCGCGGGGGCCTCGATTATTATTTTACAGAAAAGGATGTGCTTACGGCATCGTACCTATACAGCCGCAGCAAAGGAAAAAGGCTTACGGATATCCGTTATGAAGATTATATTTTCAATAATTCCTCGTTAACCGGCATTACGAAACGCCACCAGGATGAAGATGAAACGGAACCCAAATCAGAATACACATTAAACTATAAGAAATCTTTTTTGCAAAAAGGCCATGAGCTTATTGCTACCATAAAATATATTGACAACTGGGAAAATTCGGACCAGTTATTTACCCAACATTCTTTCAACCCGGACGGAGCAGAGGACGCTTCAAAATCTATACTTCAAAACTCGGTAAATGATGAATTTGAAAAACACTGGCTTTTCCAGGTTGACTATACAAAACCGATTGGTGAGGACGGAAATTTTGAAACCGGTTTAAGAAGCAGTTTTCGCAATATGCTGAACGACTATGTGGTAAACGAGCAAAATGCTGCCGGGGATTTTATTCCGCTACCGGGCCTGGATAATGTTTTTGTGTACGATGAAAATATACATGCTGCCTATGCTATACTGGGCAACAAGCATAAAAAAATAGCCTACCAGGCTGGGTTGCGTGCAGAATGGACAGATGTGACGACAACATTAAAGGAAACACATGAGGAGAATCCAAGGAACTATGTCAATCTTTTTCCCAGTGCGCATTTTACTTTTAATATGCCTAAAGAAAATGCCATGCAGTTAAGTTACAGCCGCCGTATCAGGAGGCCTTTTTATAATGATCTTAGTCCTTTCTTCACTTTTTCTGACAGCAGAAATTTTTTCAGCGGCAACCCTGACCTCGAGCCTGAATTCAGTAATGTAACGGAACTTGGCCATATAAAAACGTTCGATAAAGGCTCCCTTACATCTGCTATTTACTACCGTGATACCAAAGGCAGGATTGACCGGATAAGGAAAGTAAATGCCGATGGTTTTGCCACAACCCGCCCGGAAAACCTGGTGTCAGAAAAAGCCTATGGACTGGAATTTACCAGTGGTTATTCGGCATTTACATGGTGGAAACTCGATTTCAATTTTAATTTCTTTCATGCAGATATTGACGGCAGCAATATCATGCCTGATTATGTCACCACCACCTACAGTTGGTTTGCCCGGCAAAATTCCCGCTTTATGTTTCCAAAAAATTTTGACGTCCAACTCAGAACAAATTATGAAGCTCCGCAAAAAACTGCACAGGGAAGACGCAAGGCTCTTTTTTATGCCGACGTATCCATGAGCAAGGATTTGTTCAGGGGTAAAGGGACCATAAATTTAAATGTGCTTGACGTTTTCAATTCCCGCCGCTTCCGGTCGGTTACCAACGGTATTAATTTTTATTCAGAGGGAAATAACCAGGGCAGGAGAAGGCAAATAAATGTAACCCTCAACTATAGGATCAGGCAGGCAAAACAGGCGCCTAAAAAAACTGACATAACGGACGAATGAAAACCCGGTTCGGGTCGTTGCTTAACAAAAATAATATGATCGAAGATTTGCACCCATCAAATTTTAAGTATTTTCCCAATCCAGTCCGTTGTTGCTTTTGCGAGAACGTCGATGTTATTTTGTTTGCCTGCTTTAAACGAATGATCGGCTCCTTCTATCTTTATCAATTTTGCCTTCGGAAGTGTTGCACATACTGATTCTATAAGGTCTAATGCGGCCAATGTATCACGTGTTCCCTGTAAAAAAAGCATCGGTACTTTTATAGTTTTCAAATGCTCCGCCCGTTCTATAGATGGTTTACCAGGGGCGTGTAACGGGAAGCCGTAGAAAACAATTCCCTTCACCCCAGTATCGGGGTGGGCAGATAAATACTGGGAACTCATGCGCCCCCCGAAAGATTTACCTGAAAGGAAAAGAGGCGGAGACGGAAATAATTTTTGAGCGTTTGCAATGGCCATCTCAATGGTTTTGTGCGCCACAGCAGGAACATCTGGTCTTCCTTTTTTATGTTCTGTAAAAGGGAAATTGAAACGCAGGGTAGCAACGCCATTTTCAGCAAGAGAATTGGCAAGTGCGATCATAAACGTATGATTCATTCCTGCGCCGGCTCCGTGTGCCAGTGTTAAAACACACTTGCTCTTCTCCGGAATAATGCATTGAGCGGAAACTTTCCCGATGGAAGGAGAAACCTCAAAAGATAATGACCGGGTTTTCATTAGTAATTTAGTTTTTTTGGATAATCAATATCGATGTTGAAGTTATGTATTATCAATGAGCATCGAAATATAGAAAGTAAAGATATTTTCAACACCTAAAATTGTTACCCGTGATTTGGTCTTCAGTTCTTATTTAATTATTCTCTTTTACGATGATAATATCGCAGGGATTTATTCCTGCTTCCGCAATCGTCCATGTCGCACCATTTGCGGCTCCTGTTCCGGGTTTTATCATAAAATATCCAGTTACAGGTAGGGCAATGACTGATGCGGGAATGGTCAAGATCAGTCAAAACATGGGCTGCGTTCCAAATTACCGGCGCCAGGATTTCGGAAAATGACCCTGGCTCATCCCAATTCCACTCGTAATTTTTTGTATCAATATGGCGGTATCGTATTATTTTATGAATCCACGCGTCTAACTTTTTTATTGAGTCTTCACCCGGTTTTTTATTGAAAGCCAGCGGCGTAAGAACATTATATAGATCAGCCCTTGCCGTATATATTTGCTGAAGTTCCTTCATAGCATAGTCACCTGGTTGAGCTTTCAAGTCTTTGGCCTGGCGGGTATCAATAATTCCCGCGGCTTTTGCCCACGCAATGAAATTGGCAGGTTGATCCAGCCAGTCATGTTCTTTATCCGTTCCGCGCCACGATACGGTATTGACGAAATCAAAACTAATTTCCTCACCAATCAATTTATAGGTGCCACTATATTCACCCGGACTCAAATTTATTCTCTCCATAACAATAGTCTTTTTGTAAAAATATACTTTTCTTCCTAAAATGATTTTGACGGTAAAGTATTTTAATATAATTTTACCGTCTTAAATATTTTAGATAGTAAAGTATAGAAATAAATTTTCCAGCTAATAACCCGAAAGAAAATACTAAAACCACTTAAAAACATCAGTATATGGAATACACTAATCTGGGCCGCACCGGCCTGAAAGTTTCGCGCATTGCACTTGGCTGTATGAGCTACGACATCTCCGGCAAAAACTGGCACCGTGATGAAGAAGGAGGGAGGGCCTTTATAAAAAAATCTCTCGACCTTGGCATTAATTTTTTTGATACTGCTAATATGTACTCGCTTGGTGAAAGCGAGGAAGTATTGGGAAAAGCAATCAGGGATTTTACCAGCCGCGAGGATCTTGTGATCGCAACAAAAATCTTTTTTCCTATGAGAGATACGCCTAATGGCGGCGGACTCTCACGCAAGGCTGTAATGACTGAAATTGATGCAAGCCTGAAACGCCTCAGAACAGACTATGTGGATTTATATCAAATCCATCGATGGGACTATCAAACGCCAATTGAAGAAACACTAGAAGCCCTGCATGACATCGTTAAAGCAGGAAAAGTGCGATATCTCGGGGCGTCTTCAATGTTTGCATGGCAGTTTTGCAAAGCACAATACCTGGCAGATCAGCATGGCTGGACAAGATTCGTTAGTATGCAGCCACACTACAATCTCCTGAACAGGGAAGAGGAACGCGAAATGCTGCCTTTATGCGCAGAAGAAGGTGTCGGGGTAATTCCATGGAGTCCACTCGCAAGGGGACGATTGGCAAGACCCTGGCAGGCTGCTTCAACTTCAGATAGGGTGACGACCGATGAAACGGCGAGACATTTATATGCACGGTTTGAAGATTCCGATAAAAAAATAATTGATCATGTAAGCAGAATTGCTGAGATGCGGGGCATCTCCCATGCGCAAGTATCACTTGCATGGTTATTGCAACAACCCGTGGTAACTGCCCCGATAGTAGGAGCGACCCAATTTAGTCATCTCGATGATGCGGTAGCAGCCCTTGATGTGAAGCTGTCGCCGGAAGAACTGAACGCTCTTACTGCTGATTATATACCGCATCCGATTGTTGGTTATGAATGATCCAGGTGAATTGATACGAATTTTTAATGAACCCTAATTAATCCAAATCCGGAATAATGAAATATAAAGGAATAAATTATGATGTTGGGACTAAAACATTAACCGGGCGTTTGACCCGTGTAACATTTGATATAAATACTGTTGCGAAAGAAATAGAAATTATTAAAAATGAACTCCATTGTAATGCCATAAGAATTTCAGGGTGGCACCTGGAAAGAATTGTCGCTGCATCTGAAATAGCTTTGAAACTGGGATTGACGGTTTGGTTTTCACCCGCCCTGCATTATGAAAACCGGGAAAATACGTTTAAGTACATCATAGAAGGCGCCGTGGCCGCAGAAAAATTAAGGGCCGAATTTTCCAACCTGGTTTTTGTTGCCGGCTGTGAGTTAAGCGTATTTACAAGTGGTTTTATAAAAGGAGACACTGGCGAAGAAAGAATTGCGACACTTTTTGCGCCATTAAGTATGGTCAAAAACATATTGGGAATACAACGAAAATATAATCACCGACTTAATAAATTTTTATCGGATGTCGTAAAAGAAATAAAAAACCAATTTCATGGAGCAATCACCTATGCTTCGGGAACATGGGAAAAAGTTAATTGGAAAATATTTGATTTAATCGGCGTTGATCATTATCGTTCCATATACAACAAAGCAAACTATGGTAAGGAATTACAAAGATTTAGGAAGCACGGGAAGCCGTTGATAGTAACGGAATTTGGCTGTTGCGCCTATAAGGGCGCTGAAGATAAGGGAGCTATGGCGTGGGCGATTGTTGACTGGAAAAAAGAGAAGCCGGAGCTAAAAGGAGATTACATAAGAGACGAGCAGGTTCAATCAAAAAATATCCTGGAACTATTAGACATTTTTGAGAACGAAAAAGTATCAGGGGCTTTCGTGTTCACTTTTATCAGCTACAATTATGTTTATAATGAGAAGCCCGCCTATGACCTTGACATGGCTTCATATGGAATTGTAAAAGCAATGCCTTACAGCAAAGATGGTTATTATCAAAATTTACTGTGGCTTCCAAAATTGGCTTTTTTTGAGCTGGGGAAATATTATTCAGGTTAGGGGCTATTTCCCGCTATAAGTGCAAAGCAAATTCATATACATGTAATCCATTGTGTTATCAGCATCTTCGAAATTATTATTCTCAACATCCGAACTGTAAAATTCCAGATATTGAAGCCGGGGAAAACCTGACGGAATATTTTTGGGGACTCCCGGTCCTATAGCTTCTCGTCATATAATGGTCATCGCCAGCCCGCACGATGGCTTCTTCAAATTCTACATTCCTGTGCTAAGGATATTTAAATCTCAAGGTTTCAGGTTTTCTTAGCTTTGAGCCATGAATGAAAATTTTCTTACAAAGAAATTACGGGAAAGAGAGGCCGCGAATTCCTTGCGAACCCTGTTGGTTCACAAAAACAAAATTGATTTTTGCAGCAATGATTACCTGGGCGTTGTAAGAAATAGTTTATTACATCAATTTGAAAATAATTCACTGCCACACGGAAGTACCGGCTCCCGGTTACTTTCAGGAAATTATGAATTGATTGAAGAGACGGAGAATTTTATTGCTAATTTTCATGATGCCCCTGCGGGGTTAATTTTCAATTCCGGCTATGATGCAAATATTGGCCTGATAGCGTCAGTGGCGCAAAAAGGGGATCTCATTCTTTATGATCATTTAAGCCACGCTTCCATACGGGATGGCGTTCGGTTATCGTTTGCAAATGCGCACTCATTTGTGCATAATAATGCGGATGACCTGGAAAAAAAATTAAATAACCAGGCAAAATCAAGTCAAAACATTTTTGTAATAACCGAATCAGTTTTTTCAATGGATGGTGACGTGGCGCCGCTTGAGAAAATATCTTTGCTATGCAAAAAATATAATGCGGCCTTAATTGTAGATGAGGCACATGCTACGGGGTGATAGGAGAAGTGGGAGAGGGGCTTGTTCAAAAATTGAATCTTCAAAATCTTTGTTTCGCAAGGACACATACTTTCGGTAAGGCTTGTGGGTCTCATGGGGCCATAGTGCTCGGATCAGCAGCGCTAAAAAAATACCTGGTTAATTTCGCCAGGCCATTTATTTATTCCACTGCTTTACCGCCATCTGAAATTAATGCCATTGCAGCATCATACAAATTGTTTCCCCAGTTAAAAGAAGAACGCAAAAAGTTATTTGACCTTATAAAATATTTTAAACAAAATCGCCTGAAATATGATTTGCTAAAAAGCGATACGCCTATACAAGTCGTAATAATACCGGGTAATGATGAAGTAAAAAAAGCAGCATTCGCGTTGCAGGAAAATAATTTTGATGTACGCCCTATTTTATATCCAACGGTTCCGAAAGGCGGGGAAAGATTGCGTATCGTGTTGCATGCATTCAATTCAAAAACTGAAATTGATGAACTAATAACTATTATGAATAGGTGATTAAATCGTAAATGATTTTTTTGCTAACGCAATTTTAGTATTTTACATCTCTAAGCTTTTATATGAAAATAGTTCCATTGGTCATTTTTGGTTTAATTACAATTATCCTCGTTGTAATCCTGAATTCATCTTTAGTTCTGCCGGTTGCCTTTGGAAAATTATTAGCTCCACAGAGCGGCATATGGCAAAATGCAGAACCTGTCGATGCTGATTTTTCTGATGACCTTTCTTTTCCGCAACTGCAGGGAAATGTAAATGTGTATTTTGACGATCGCCTTGTGCCGCATGTTTTCGCGGAAAAGGAAAACGATGCTTTTTTTGTCCAGGGATACCTCCATGCGAAATTCCGGTTGTGGCAAATGGAATTTCAAACCCATGCCGCGGCAGGAAGAATTAGTGAACTCGTTGGGGAAAAGGGAATTGAATTTGACCGTGATAAGCGCCGCCTGGGAATGGTATTTGCGGCCGAAAACTCTTTGAAAGAAGTAGAGAAAGACCCGGAAACATTAGCCGAATGTGATAATTATACCGCCGGAGTTAATGCATATATTGAATCCTTAAAAGAAAGCAGCCTTCCATTGGAATACAAGCTTCTTGGCTATGTTCCTGAGAAATGGACTAATTTAAAAACGGCACTCTTTCTGAAATATATGAGTCTTGATCTCGCTGGTGCTGAAGATGATTTTGAATATACCAATGCAAAAAAGATTTTTTCTTCTGCTGATTTTGATAAAATATACCCCATCGTTATGGATTCTTTAGATCCTATTGTTCCGAAGGGTACCATTTTTCCACCACCGGGAATAGAATTAAAAATTCCTTCAACGGCTGATTCGCTTTATTTCAATCAGAAAGATTCAGCGAATATCGAAGAGCAAAAACCCGATGCTGATAATGGGAGTAACAACTGGGCTGTGGCTGGTATAAAAACTAAAAGTGGTTATCCGATTTTATGTAACGATCCGCACCTGGGACTGAACCTGCCTTCGCTGTGGTATGAAATGCAAATCTCAACACCTACTTATAATGCTTACGGGGTTTCCTTTCCGGGTGCGCCGTCTATAATAATAGGATTCAATGACAGTTGTGCTTTTGGCTTCACCAATTCTGAAAGGGATGTGCGGGATTATTATGAAATAAAATTCCGCGATGACAGCCGGGAAGAATATTGGTTTAATAACGAATGGCAAAAAGCAACTTTCAGAACAGAGCATATAAAAGTTAAGGGAGGCCCGGACTTTATAGATTCAGTGGCCTACACAAATATTGGCCCTGTGATGTACGATAAAAGTTTTAACGGGCGACGAATAACTGGTAACAAATACTACACGGTAAGATGGAAGGCGCATGACGCGAGCAATGAATTAAAGATGTTTACACTTCTTGATAAAGCTAAAAATTATGATGACTATTCCGAAGCAATTAAATACCTCCACACGCCGGGACAAAATTGTTTGTTTGCGAGCAAAAGCGGGGATATCGCCATTTGGGACCAGGGTGAATTTCCCGCGAAATGGCGACGGCAAGGTGATTTTGTAATGCCGGGTACGGATAGCAGTTATCTATGGCAAGGCATGATTCCGCAGGAGGAAAATCCGCATCTTGTGAACCCGGAAAGAGGTTTCGTAAGCAGCGCCAATCAACTACCTGCGGATACTTCCTACCCGTATTACCTTGGAGGAAGTTATCCTCCATACCGTGCATGGGAAATCAATAAAAGATTAAGTGATATGTATAATATCACTCCGGAGGATATGATGAAGTTACAAACGGATACTTATAACGTATTTGCAGGAATGGCGGTTCCCGTTTTAATTAAAAACATAGATATCACAAAACTGGATGGCGATGAAAAGCAATATTTTGAATTATTGAAGGGTTGGGATTTAAGGAACGATATTCAATCAAAGGCTGCAACGATATTTGTATTGACCTGGGATACCCTCGAGAATAAAATCTGGAAAGATGAATTTATGAAGTCTGACGATTCCCTGATGCTTCCGCGTGAGAGTACTTTACTTGATAACATTTTAAAAGATTCCTCTTTTAAATTTATTGACGATGTAAATACACCGCAGGTTGAAACGTTAATTGACATGGTAACATCTGCATTTAAAAGCGCGATGGCCGCGATAAAAAAAGAAGACGCCGCAGGCACACTGGAATGGGGGAAATACAAAGACACCAGGGTAGAGCATCTTGCCCGCATAGATGCTTTCAGCAGGTTGCACCTGCCCATAGGCGGAGGTACCCACAGTATAAATGCAACTAAAAATCAACATGGGCCCAGTTGGCGCATGGTAGTAAGTTTAACACCCGAAACTCAATCGTGGGGTGTATATCCGGGTGGGCAGAGCGGTAATCCCGGGAGCCCTTACTATGATAATTTTATAGATACATGGGTAAAGGGAGAGTACAATATTCTATGGGTTATGAAAGCATCCGAGTCAACTGATAAAAAAGTAAAGTGGAGAATCAGGTTCTCAAATGGCACTTAAAAAGTGCATATAAATGGGCAACAAATAATAAATAATCAATTAATTTCTTTCCATGAAATTTTTAATTTCGATCATACTAATAATATTTTTAAGTTTTTGTGCATGCCTCTATTTTCCATGGTGGAGCATTGCGCTGGTTGCCTTTATAGTTTCTGTTATTATAAGACAAACTCCTCTCGTCTCTTTTTTTTCCGGTTTTACAGCATTGTTTTTATTGTGGGGAATTTTGACTTTTTGGATCAGTAATAATAATGATGACATACTTGCTCATAAGGTTTCTCTTTTAATTTTTAAAGCCGACAATTCATTTTTGCTGATACTTTCCACTGCTTTAATTGGTGCGTTAGTAGCGGGTTTTGCGGCCGTTACAGCGAGTTTCTTACGCCCACATTCATATGAGGAAAAATAAATTAGTGGCCTGGTACCTGTAATTTTTATCTAAGCATTTCACAACTCAGTAACTTTTTTGACGCTACATTCGTTCATGCAAAAATTGATGACTTTTATTTTTTGTATTTCCGTATTCTCTGCTTCCGCCCAAAAAATTGAAGGAAGTGTTTATGATGATAACGGGAATATTTTACCGTTTGCTTCTGTTCTCATTAAGGGAACCCAGAAAGGAGTAATTGCGAACAAACGTGGAACTTACAGCTTTACTTTGCCGCCGGGAAATTATACGTTGCAATGCATGCACGTTGGCTACACGACGCAGGAAAAATCCCTCTCGCTCTCTTCAAATAATATCACAGCAGATTTTAAGCTGACGCTTCAAAAATTATTACTGAAAGAAATAGTTATTAAAGAAAACGGCGAAGACCCTGCCTATGCCATTATAAGACAGGCAATAAAAAAACGTCCATTTTATGAAAAGCAGGTGAAAGCCTTTGAGGCTGAAATTTACATAAAGGGCCTTATCAGGTTGCGAAGCCTGCCACGAAAAGTATTAGGGCAAAAAATTCCGGATGAAGACAGAAGTACCATGGGACTTGATTCCACAGGTAAAGGGATTATTTACCTGTCAGAATCCGTAACAAAACTTTCGATGCAACAGCCGGACAAAATAAAACTGGAAGTTATTTCAGGAAGGGAAAGCGGAAGCAATGGTTTTGGGTTTAATTTCCCGGCAATTATTAGCTTATATGAGAATAATGTGAACATGTTTGCTTCGCAGATTAATCCACGGGGCTTTGTATCGCCGATCGCAGATAACGCTTTGAACTTTTATAAATATAAATTCCTGGGTAGCTTTTTTGAAGACGGGAAAGAAATCAACACAATAAAAGTTATTCCGTCAAGAAATTATGAACCCCTTTTTTCAGGAATTATAAACATTACCGAGGATGATTGGCGTATTTATAGCTGCGATCTTCTTCTTACTAAAAAATCGCAGCTCGAAATTTTAGATTCTCTTTCAATTTCACAAATGCATGTGCCAGTAACTGCTGATATATGGCGCATTAAGAGCCAGGTTCTTCATTTTAATTTTAACCAATTTGGAATAAACGCATCGGGGGATTTTGTAAATGTGTATTCAAAATATAACCTGGAGCCGGATTTTTTAAAAGGGTTTTTTGACCGGATTGTAATAAAATACGACACCTCAGTAAATAAAAAATCAAAAGTGTACTGGGATAGTACCAGGCCAGTGCCACTTGAACCGGAAGAAATAGAAGACTACAAAGTAAAAGACAGCCTCTATGAATTGAGAAAAGATTCTTCTTCTGAGAATATTGATTCTCTAAAAAAGAAACAGGGCAGCTTAAAATTATCCCAGGTTTTCTGGACAGGCGTTAACAGAATGCATTATAGCAAAACAAATAAATACAACTTTGAGCTTGACCCACTTTTGAAAGTTCTCCAATACAATACAGTTGAAGGCGTTGCATTTAATCCGTCTTTTACAATTTCAAAATTTATGAAAAGCTTAAATAGTAATGTCAGCTTCATAGGGGATCTGAGGTATGGATTTAATAACAAGCATTTTAATGCGTGGGCAGGGTTAAATTTTGCTGCAAAAGATTTTGCTATTGATGAGCAATTCAGGAAACAATCATTTTATGTAGCGGGTGGAAAGCGGGTAAGCCAGTTTTTTAAACAAAGCGCAATTGAAGGCCTCGGTAATTCCATTGGTACTTTACTATACGGCCGCAATGACATGAAACTCTATGAAAATTATTTTGGAAAATTGGGCTTTATGAAACAGTGGGAGAGTGGTGCCAGGTTTATAATTGAAGGTGGGTATGAAGACAGGATACCCCTCGAAAATACAACTGATTTTATATTCACTAAAAAATACCGGGACAGGTTTACGCCTAATTACCCGGAAATTTTATCATCACAATTTACCCCTCACCAGGCTGTTCTTTTCCATGCGGCAATAAGTATAAAACCAGGACAAAAATATATTCAGTTTCCTCATTCAAAACTAGCTATCGGCTCGAAGTATCCAACTTTTACACTTGACTACGCAAAAGGATTTAAAGATATTCTTGGAAGTGATGTTGACTTTGATAAATGGTCTTTCGAAATCGCTGATAATATGAATTTGAAACTGGCAGGTTCTGTAAAATATAAATTAGCACTAGGTGGTTTTCTGAATACGCGTTCGGTGTTCGTTCAGGATTACAAACATTTCTACGGAAACACCTCGCATGTCGCCAAGGAATATATACAAACTTTTCAACTCGCTCCATATTACGCGTTCAGCAATACATCCTCATTTTACACTGAATTGCATTTTGAACATCATTTAAATGGATTGCTGACAAATAAAATCCCATTGTTTAAAAAACTGAATTGGAATCTTGTGGATGGCGCAAATGCGCTTTATATGAATCCAAACAAAAAATATGCAGAAGCTTTTGTCGGGTTGGAAAATATATTTAAAATTTTGCGTATTGATGTTGTGGCAGGATTCCAAAATGGATTTAAACCTGTCTACATTTATCGTATTGGGTTCGACGGACTGATAGGTTCGGCAATGAATCTTGCACGCTTCTCAAAAAATAAGAAGGTAATTAATGAATGGTAACGTTTTTAGATTTTGATATTATCCTACTTTTTCTTTATAACGATCTTCTCATTGTATTCATCAGTCACACTTCCAAAAAATTTTCTTGTTGCGGCATACTTATCAGCAGGGATTAAATTTTGATTAAGAGTAAGCTCAGCAATAGTGGTAACCGTGTTTGCTTTTTCATCATAAGAATAATTTGATTTGAATGATCCAAACTCAAATTTAGTATCTCTTGCTTTCGGAAGATTTTCAAGTGTGTAACTTTCAGGGAGCTGGTAAACAGTTGTATCCGTTCTTATAAACGGGCATCTGAAATAATATGGCATAGTTCGCTTATCGGCATCCGGAAGTTTACGATCCCACATTTTATAAATTCTCGGGTGGAGGAACATCTTACTGCCAGCCATAAAATCGGGAACTTTATCAATCACCAGGCTAAACGAGATTTGTGACGAATCTGTTTTTTTGTCACGTGTTAGTTCGAATACGTCCGGCTGAAGAAAGCCGAGCCCATGCACAAGATATTTTAGCTGATCATCTTTTTTTTCATTTAGCACATAATGTATCAGTTCCTGTTTATATTCCCCTGAAGTTTTCACGCCAGATATGCTTTCACCTGAGGCATCTTCACCCAGGTTTATTTTTGTAGCGACAGAAAATAAGTTTTCTGATGGCGAGCTTTTAGGAGTCGGTACCAGTACACCTCCATCGGGAGTTAATAATAAGGCATAGCGATTTTCAGTAAAGCTGCCAAGAATCCCAAAATCGTTAGAGTTGCTTGTGCATTCCAGCCAGGTAGTATCTGCGCCGGACGGTACACAAAGAATTACATGGTTGAATGCATCCTGCGGAAACGAAGGGTCAACAGGTTCACTATTATAATAGCAATTGATCCAGGCCTGGTAACTCTTAATTCCGACTGCGTCCAGGCATGCCTGTGTGTAGTTACTTAGCGCTTTACAATCTCCGTATTTTTTTTTATCTACAAAAGAAGCTTCAAAAGGTTTATATCCGCCAATGCCTAACTGAATACTTACATACCTGAAATTTTGCTGCAGGTATTTGTATATTATTTTAATTTTTTCTTTGTCGCCTGATGCGTTCCGTACCATCTGCCTTATAAACTGTTTAGATTCATCGGTAAGGTCAATTGTGTTTTTGCAAAGACTAAACCCCCACGTTCCAAGACTTTTCCAACTTGTTAATTCTCCTGTGTATCCATCCATAGAAAACTTATTTGGCGCCATCATTACCTGCGGATAATTACTTCCCCTGTTTGCGGCTCCTTCCTCCTTTAATATGGCGTGAAAATTTTTTACCTCCCAATTATAAAATTTATTTGATCCTGCTGAAGTAGTCACCGGTTTCAAATCAATATTTTTTGCCTTAAACCGAAGATCGATTCCTGAAGGAACACTTGCTGTATAAACAGAATGCTCTATCGCCTCGCCTGGAAAGGCTATATTATAGTCAGGATAGTGCAGGGTTCCCTTATACTTTTTCTCGTAATCATACTCCACGGTTACGGGATATGATGGAGCCGCGACCCTGAAATAGTAAGCCTTTGCATCATCTACCAAACCCTCTGCTATAGACTGGGCATGCATTTCCTTCAGTTTATATTTATTCACAAACTTTCCGTTGGCATCATAGACCTTTATTTCTGCGTCCACTAATTTTTCGAAACCTGTTGAATATTGATAGAAAAAAAGTTCATCCTCACCACCCGCGTCCAGCACAGTTATAATTTGGTGCACCGTAAGTCTTGCACCATCTACATCTTTCACTTCGAAATTTATTTTCTCTTCTCTTTTCACAACATGGGCATTTTCCCTCAAGTCTTTTGCTATGGTGGATGCATCAAATAAATTAACCTGGCAAAGGGCCGGCATTGCAAAAAGGCCGGCCATTATAACTGCTGGAATCGTTTTCATTAGGGTTGGGCTTTTTTCTTTTTTATTACAACCTGCTCATTAAGCGTTGCAAAAAGTTTTTTATAAAATTCCTGGAAATAGGGATACATATCTGCGGCGTAAAATGGTCTCAAAAAATCTACTGTCAATCTAAGATCAATTGACTTACCGTCCGTTTGCATCATGCGGCTTAATACAATGCTGGTATCCGGCATGATCATCTTCATGTTTTTAGGCAATTCTTCAAAGTCAAAATCATCGGGTATATAAATCTTGCCAATCATTTTATACGATTGGTTGTAACCATAATCTATGTCGGTGTACCGCTGTTCAGCAATAAATGGATTTGTTTCCAATCCCTGGAATAAGTTGATTGAAAAATACTGGTAATCGCCGGAAGCACTCACCGGCATCGAAAATTTTATTTTTTGTTCCAAAGGCATCGTATCTATATCTTCATTACGCACTTCAATGTCATCAATCGTCATTCCTGTAAAAGACTTTGAAAAAATATCCTTAAAAGAAGCTTTGTCTTCTTTCCATGTTTTTACCCTGGGATTTTTGCAGTAACCGCCGCTCGTTACGGTGGCTTCTCCTTTCATTATTCCATCTGCGGTAATTTCAGAATAGATAAATACAGCATTTTGAAAAATATCTTTTTTGTCTTCAAGGTATATCCAGCCGCCGTTATCTTTATCAACAATAAATGCGTCGTTATTTATTACATCATAAGGAATAAGCCATGAGGGATTGTATTTATCAGCGCCGTTAAGCACGTATCTTCTATCGCCGATAAACACATAAGCCATCACGCTATTGAACTGGTGTAAAAAAGGGTAGAATGTATTGGGCAGGCCGTTATCTTTTGTACTTACCAACAATGGGTAAACCTGCAGGCCGGCATCTTTCAACAGGTTGATAAGGATCAGGTTTATTTCACTGTTGCTGCCAGACTTTTTGTCCCAGGCAGCCTTGATTCCATTTGCGGTGTAAATACTTTCATATCCATTCCAGTTCATATTTCGGCGGATGTAATCGTGAACAAGAACCATCCTGCCGTAATCACTTTTTACCAGCTTTAGTGAATCGTCCAGTTCTTTTGTGTGCGGAATATTTTTTTTAAGCTGAAGGCCAAAGTCTTCGTCCTCCATCAGCTCTGTTGTAAGTTTTGGCCAGGTTGAACGCACATCCTCTACATAACCATGACCATAATCTATTTCTGATAACTGGAATATTACTTTTTCGAGGTAATCTTTTGCAGCGCCCATAAACGGTTCATCACGTAATGCGGGTACATTCCTGATAATATACGTTTTTTCGTCAGACGTATATTGAACGAAGCCCTGTGGAGTCGCCAGGCTTTCCGGCCGCTTGTTGCTTAACTGCTCCACTTTCTGATAAGCCACAAGTTGATTAGTGAATTTAAAAATAGAGGGCACGATTATCTTATAAACACTCAATCGCGTAGGAATATCATCCTGGAAGTACCAGTCATCCAGACTGCCGATTGATTCCTTGCTATCAGAATATTTATATTCAATTACGCTTCCAACTTTTACGTCGGGCATACTGAATGCTACTTCAGAAACCCTGTTAGTAACAGGTTTTCTATAGATAGCGGATTTTTCCAATTTCGTCGTTACTACATTTCCGGCACTGTCAAGACTGTACGTTATTGCGGATATATCAGTTATTGTTTCATAATTTAAACGGCTATAATATTTGATCTTAATATTAGCGTTATCAAGCCCTTTATCCTTCAGGATTTTTATGCGTACACGCCGTTCCGTTTGTATCTTAAATAAATTTTTCCCTTTTACATAACTTACGGCTCCGTAGTCAATAAGCTTGTATGCCGCAGCATCTTTATCAAATTCGCAGTCTTGAAGCAGCAGATCGGCTTTGTCAATTTTGCCAAATGAGGGCATGTCTTTTTGTGCAAATATCAATGTACAGTTTAGCAGCAGGAAAACCGTAAGTACAGGTGTTCTCATTTTTTATTGTAGTTAGTTTGGTAATGTTTAGGCGACTAAAGTCGTGCACAAATTTTGTATTTCCTACTTTTACCGAAAGTATTTTTTTATGAAATGGCTTATTCCCGGCTTGCTTCTTTGCTCTTGTTTTGCTGCCTGCAAAGCGCAATCTGAACATACCCTTGAAATTCAAAAAAACAATAATACATTGCTCTGGCAGGTAAGCGGCAATGGCCTTACCCGCCCCAGTTTTCTCTTTGGCACTTTTCATTTACTTTGTAAAGAAGACATTCATTTTAGTGATCAATTATTACAGGCCATAAAATCAAGCAATGAAATATATATGGAGCTTGATATGGACGATCCTTCAACATTGCTAAGTGGTGTGCTTTTCATGAATATGAAAGACGGAAAAAGGCTCGAGGATCTATACTCCACCGAAGAATACCAGCGGGTTCAGAAATACTTTAATGATACGCTGCATACTCCTATGATGCTGTTTCAAAAAGCAAAGCCTTATTTTCTAGTCGCTTTACTGTATCCAAGAATGATGAATTGTTCATCGCCGGCAGGAGTGGAAGAGGAACTACTAAAAGTAGCAAAGGAAAATAAAAAAGAAATCCAGGGATTGGAGTCTATGCAATTCCAGGCTTCGGTATTTGATAGCATCCCTTACGAGTGGCAGGCTAAGGAATTATTAAAAAACATAGATAGCTTTTCTGTATATAAGAAAGAATTTGATGATATGGTCGATTTGTATAAAGAGCAAAACCTGGATGCGATGCAAAACATGCTTTTAAAAAGTGAATTTGGTTCCGATAAATATGAAGATCTACTACTGAAAAACAGGAACCGGAATTGGGTTAGTCAATTAAAAAAAATAATGAAACAGGAAAGTGTTTTTGTCGCCGTAGGAGCGGGCCATCTTACGGGAGATGACGGACTTATAAATCTCATGAGAAAAGAAGGTTACAAAGTTGAACCTCTTTTAAATCAATAAAGATTTATGCTGAAAGGAATCGCGACTTTATTATTGATTTGTTATCTGGTTCCAGGATGCAGGGAGCAAGGCTCAACAACAAGTGACAAGACCGATACAACACAAAACCTCCCCTTAAAAAATATTTCCGGCGAAGATTCCACAACAAAAAAAGATTTGACGGGTACCCATCATGTAGATTCGTTATTTCCCGGTAGCGACACGGTCATTGCAGAAAAGCATATTGGAGGATTCAGCGAAAAGCCCGCAGTTTCTTTTTTAGTCACTTCAGGCAAGATGATTCATGCAATCATAATCCCGGAAAACGATACAGCCAATCTTCGCATCAACCAAATAGAAATGCCCGACAGTACGTTCGACGGCCCCTTTGGAAGAGAAATTCATTACAAGATGAATATCCCTGGAGTTTACAAACTAATAGTGGGGGAGAGCATGATGGCAGAAGGTGAATGGACCGGTGATTTCAAAATTAAAATTTGGGTAAACTAATTAGCCACTGGTCATCAAAACTGCTCAAGCTTACTAAAGAAAAAGTCTCCTTCAATTTTCGCATTTTCATCACTATCGCTTCCATGCACTGCATTTTCACCGATAGATGTTGCAAACAATTTCCTTATAGTTCCTTCTTCTGCCTGGGCCGGGTTGGTCGCTCCTATTAATTTTCTGAAGTCCTCCACGGCATTTTCTTTTTCAAGTATCGCGGCAGTAATCGGGCCGCGGCTCATAAATTCAACCAGCTCTCCATAGAAGGGGCGCTCTTTATGCACTTCATAAAATTCACCTGCTTTAGTAGACGAAAGGTGTGTCATTTTCATAGCTATGATACGAAAACCTCCCTCTGCTATTTTTTGAAGTATAGCTCCTGTGTGGCCTTTCTCAGTAGCATCAGGCTTTATCATTGTGAATGTTCTGTTAGTCATCTTATATTTTTGGGTGGCAAAGCTAAGGAAAAAAAAGTCACTGCGTCAATGATGTAGCAGAGTGCTGGTTACTAGCTGAAATGCTAAAATTTCAGACAGCTTCGAAGACATTATTATCCAACGGCATTTGTCAAATGCCAAAAATCTTCTAAACTAAGCCCGGGTATTTAATTTACGGTAGAAAGACTGGGAAAAATATTCTATTATTGCGGCAACTGATAATGATTAAATGGTAAGTATTGAAAGCAGTAATTGAAATAATACCCGGTGATATTAAGGCGGCAAGCTGTGACCTCGTGTGCGAGGTAAGCACCGAAGGATTTTCTTACCTCATACAAGATTGCGAAGCGAATGTCTTTATAGCAACGGGCGTATATCATTTTAACACAGCCATACATGGAAATCATATCGCTGATCTTCAGAAAATTTTTGAAGAACAGGAATTATTATGTGAAAATTTTAGGAACGTAAATATTATTTATTCTTTTCCTGAGAGTGTGCTGATACCGTTTTCTCTTTACAATTCCAGAAATAATGCAGATGTGCTTAACATGATTCATGGAGATTTTACCGAGAATGACGTAATCCTTACAGATATGCTCTTAGAAAATAAAGTATATAACTGCTATCGAATGCCCTCCGAAATTTTGCGTGAAATAAGTAACAGGTTTCCATCAGGCAAGGCACTTCATCAATATTCGGTTCTCATAAAAAGGCTGTCCGCAAGCGGTAATAAGTTATCGGTAATATTTTATCCGCAAAAGATTGTACTAACCGCTGAAAAAGATGGCAACCTACTTTTGGTAAATAGTTTTCAATATAAAAACGCGGAAGATGTGTCTTATACGTTATTAAATATATGCAGGCAATTTGAAATTGAAAATCCATCGCTGGAAGTGAGCGGGCTTATCGAAAGAGACTCTGCTCTTTTCAAAGAGATCTATAAATATTTTGATCCCGTAACGTTTACAATTTCGCCTGCAGAAACAAGCTTTTCTAAAGAAATGAATCAATATCCCGCTCATTTTTTTAGTCTTCTTTTTGCCTTTGATTCATGAGAATAATTACAGGAAAATATGGTGGCAGGAAAATTACCCCGCCCGCAAAAATGCCGCATACACGCCCCACAACTGATGTTGCCAAAGAAGGCTTGTTTAATATAATTGAAAATAATATTTCCATTGCGGGTTTAAAGACCCTTGATATTTTCGGAGGTACCGGAAGTATAAGTTACGAACTCGCCTCAAGAGGTGCAGCCGATCTTACCATTGTTGAGAAAGATCCCAGGATGTATGAATTTATTCAAAAATCGGTAGGGGAGCTTAACATTGAGAATTGCCGGGTAATAAAAATGGATGTGTTTCGGTTCCTGGAGAATGCTGTTGAAAAATATGATCTTATTTTTGCAGGACCACCGTATGCATTGAAAACAATCGATGATCTTCCGCGCCTTGTAAGAAATAAGGCTTTGTTGAATAAGAACGGTTGGTTTATACTGGAACATACTCCCGCTAACAATTATGAAAAGGAACCTATGTTCAGATCAGTGAGAAATTATGGAACAACTGTGTTTTCAATTTTTATCAATAAATAAAATGCATGGAGCCAATTTTCATTACGGGTACAGGCACACAGATCGGTAAAACCCTCGTATCGGCGATCATTACTGAAGCATTGAAAGCAGATTACTGGAAACCGGTTCAGGCAGGCTATGAAGATGGGACGGATTCATTAACTGTGCAGGAATTAATTTCCAATAAAAAATCTGTTATCCATCCTGAATTGTATCGCCTGGCATTACCGGCATCACCACATATTTCCGCAGACCAGGAAAATAAAAAAATAAAAATAAAAAAAATAATTGCAAATATCCCGCGGACTAAAAACAAGCTGGTTGTCGAGGGAGCAGGTGGGCTATTAGTGCCGTTGAATAAAAAAAGTTTTATAATTGACCTTATAAAAAAAATGAAGGCGCGGGTAATAATCGTGAGTAAAAATGAATTGGGCAGTATCAATCATTCTTTACTAACCGCAGCTGTGCTGCAGCGGGAAAAGATAAAGGTGGCGGGCTGGATATTTACTGAAAATTATATGACCTACGAGCAACAAATAGCTGCCTGGAGCGGTTATCCCGTAATCGGATCCGTAAGGCATTTACCATTAATTACGAAGGAAATAATAAAAGCTGAGGCAGAAGCGTTGCTTCCTAATCTGCGAAAATTCTTATGACAAAACCAGAATTAAGAAAAATATACAAGGAGAAAAGAAAAAAAATTTCCGGTAAGGAAATAGAAATATGGTCTGACCTGATTCTCATAAATTTTCAAAAAATAAATCTGCCTTTTTTATCCTGCATACACACTTACATAGCATCTCAAAAACTTGGTGAAGTTGAAACTTTGCACCTGGTAGAATTTCTTCAATTTAAAAACCCGGGAATCAAAGTTGTGGTTCCCCGTGTTGATATAACGTCCGGTAACCTGGAGCATTTTCATTTTGAAGAAGACGTGGAATTGATAGATAATTTTTTCGGAATTGCAGAACCAAAAGGTGGTAATAAAATTTCTCCCGAAGAAATTGACCTGGTGCTTGTCCCTTTGCTCGCATTTGATCAAAAGGGATATCGCGTTGGTTATGGAAAAGGATTTTATGACAGGTTTCTTTCGGAATGCCGAAAAGATGTATTAAAAATAGGGCTCAGTTTTTTTGATGCCGAGGAGGAGATCGCCGGCACAGATCAATTTGATATATCTTTAAATTACTGCGTTACTCCGGAACGTATTTATGATTTTTAAAAAGAGCGATTACACTTTACGGTCCATTACTCTATGTTTATAATGCTTAGAAGTTTTCGTTACATATTATTTCCCATTTCAATTATTTATGGATTTATTATCTGGCTCAGGAATAAGCTATTTGATAAAAATATTCTCAGATCTGCATCATTTAATTTTCCACTGGTGTGCGTTGGCAATCTTTCGGTAGGGGGTACCGGCAAAACTCCTATGACGGAATACCTCGTAAGATTGCTTGAACAAAAATATGTCGTGGCCACGTTGAGCAGAGGCTATAAAAGGAAAACCAAGGGTTTTGCTATTGCGGAAGAAGATTCCACAGCCATAGATATTGGTGATGAACCTATGCAACTACACAAAAATTTTCCGCAGGTAACCGTGGCCGTGGCTGAAGAAAGGGTGGTTGGGATTCCACAGCTGCTGCACGCAAAGCCAGCAACAGAAGTCATAGTACTGGATGACGCCTTCCAGCATAGAGAAGTGAGAGCAGGGCTAAACATTCTTCTTACAGAGTATCATAGTCTTTATACAAGAGATTTTATGTTACCGTCTGGTAACCTGAGGGATTTAAAGAGCAGCAGCAAAAGGGCTCACATAATCATTGTGACCAAATGCAAATCACATTTGAATGATGATGAAAGGGAGAAGATCATTGAAGAATTGAACCCGTTACCTGGCCAGCAGGTTTATTTTACGACAATTGAATACGGAAACCCTTTTCATCTTTTCACAAAGGAAACCAGGTTTCTTGAACCGAAAACAAATGTCTTACTGGTGTGCGGAATAGCTAATCCGAAGCCGTTGCAAGAAATTTTAACTACCTATTCCCCATCCTACGAAATGCTTTTTTTCAAAGATCACCACATCTTTACAATTGATGATCTGCAGAAAATAAAAGACCGGTTTTCAAAAATGGATTCTCAAAATAAGCTAATTCTTACCACCGAAAAGGATGGGGTCCGGTTGGCCAAATATGAAAGTGAATTCAAACACCTTCCCATTTATATAATGCCAATGCGGCATAAGTTTTTATTTGCCGGAGAAGTGGACTTTGAAAATAAAATAGTAGAATTTGTGGAAAGCTACCGTTCCGGTTCCGCAGACGTTTCAACGAATTAGATTGCATTTATCTTTATATTCTTTTTCCAAGAATTTTGAGAGTACGTTCTACATTATCCAGTACTGCTACGTTTGGTAAGGTACCCCAATCTTCAAAACCAAATTTCCTGAACAATTTTAAGCTCGGTTCATTGTGTTCAAAGATGAAGCCAATTAAAGTTTTAATACCCAACCCGGGGCATTTGTCTATGCAATGTTGAAGTATAAATTTTCCGAAGCCTTTTCTCCTTGCGTTTGAGGCGAGGTAAATGCTTATTTCTGAAGTTGCGTTATATGCAGGCCTTCCATAAAAATTTTGAAAGCTCACCCAGCCAATTATTTCGCTATGATGATCTTCTGCCACCCATAATGGCCTGGTTGATCCATTGTGTTCATGAAACCAATTTATCCTGCTTTCAGCACTTACCGGCTCAGTATCCGCGGTGACCATGCGGGAAGCGATTGTTGAATTATAAATTTCAACGATTATTTTTAGATCGTCTATAGTCGCATCTCTGAATTTTAAATATTGCATTAAGAACTATATAAAATTAAAATTCATTTTAAAATATGTTTTTTGGCTATTTCGGGTAGATTGTTTTGATTGAGTATTCTCCGTGATCTAAAAATTGTTGTTCGATGATGTTTCGGGTGTACAAACAACATTTTTCATCGCCAATATTTTTAGCCCCCTATTTCCCGATGGGGGAAATAAGACAGATTGAAAGACGGATTGCAAGAGATGATACTTTCAAGACAAGGCTTGGTTTCTGGTGTGCAAATAGCAATGCTTTATTATTCTTACCCATACCTTTCGTCATAGAACCAAAATTGTCTACGCTGTCCGCATCCCGTAGTGAACGCATACTCTATTTTCTTTTTCTAAACCTTTAGCGACCCACGAAATCCTCTCGCGGCATAATAAGAATCCGCGCCGTTGTGGTACAAGAAGACAGTGTCGTAGCGACGATCACAAAAGAGAGCACCGCCAAGTTTTCTAATATCAGCAGGTGTTTTTATCCAGCTCGATGTTTTTAAATCGAATTTTCCAAGTTCCTGCAACTCCCGGTATTGCTGTTCCGTTAAAAGTTGAATTCCCATGGCGGTTGCCAAATCAAGAGCGCTGTTTTCCGGTTTATGCTCTTTTCTTGAATTCAGCGCTTCGCGGTCGTAACAAAGACTTCTGCGGCCTTTCGGGCTTTCCGCTGAACAATCATAAAAAATATATTCGCCTGTCTTTTTATCATTCCCGATAGCTATCTGGAACAACATCCGGTTCACCTCCGGTTATTTCCATTTCATGGAGCGACCATAGCTTTTCCCCGCCTGTGGGCGAATCCAGCTTTGCCAGTACTTTAGCCCAGTAAAGACCTTTATGGCGATTCATGTTTTTCTCAAAACGGGCTTTCAACGTCTGGAGTAGTTCTTCAGTTTGCCCTGGTGATAACTTCTTTTTATTGCTATTAATCTTACTCATAATTTTTATGTTAATCATTTAATCCTTTTCCAGCGAGAATTTGAGGTATATATTTTTCCACTCTCGACTCCCTGGTTTTGGATTGTTTGGGCTGAGAAAAATAAAAAATGTATGCTCTTTGCCGTCCCGGAGTCAACGCCTTGAAAGCAGTTTTCAATGCCGGGTTTTTATCCAATTTATTTTGAAATTCTCCAGGTGTTTTGAAATCTGATGTCTCTTTCAGTTTCACTTTCAAGCCCGCTTTTTCTGCTTCAATAGCCTCATAAATATAGGCCTTCAGCGTTTTTGCCAGCTTAACTATTTCGCGGACATTAGTGAAGCGAACCTGCCGTGCTGACTGCACATTTTTCGTTTGTTGGATCAAAATATTTCCGGGATCGTTTAGCAGGGCACCTTTGAAAAACAGCACCGCGCAGTACTCCTTAAATCCATGTATTAATATGATGTTTTTTTCGTCAAAAGTGTAACAAGGCTGGCCCCATTTCAATTTTTCATCAAGGCCACAATCGAGAATGATCGTTCTCAATTGCTCATATTCTTTCTGCCACTTTGATGCTTTATTGAAAAAGAAATCAACTTTAGCATTCATGCTATTTATTTATTGATTGACTTAAATAATTGAGCCTGGCTATAGCCAAATTATGCATCCGGAATTTCTGGTTCAACTAATTTTGCTAATTTTTCTAATGACTCCTGCCATCCCAGGTAACACATTTCAATTGGTATAGCAGCGGGAATACCTTCCTGGATAACTTTAAGTTCAGTACCGGCGGAGACTTTATTGAGCCAGACCGAAGTGATCATTTCCCCCGGCAGATTGGGGTCATCAAAATTGTCGGTGTATTTTAAAAACTCGTTTGACTTGAGTTCAATATATTTTCCGCCAAAAGAATGTCCGTTGCCTGTAGAAAAATTGATGAAAGACATTTTGTAATTCCCGCCCGGTTTTACTTCCATATTATGAACAACACATGTAAACCCATAGGGCGGAAGCCATGCGGCAAGCGCATTAGATTCAGTAAAAGCGCGATAAACCTTTTCGGGCGCCGCTTTTAGAACTCTGTGTAATGTGACGCTATTGTTTGACATGTTTATTTTTTTTATGCAAAGCTAATAATGTTTATCCTTAGGATTCATTCTATCATTTGATTGACTGAATGATTTTTCTATCCTGAGGCCTGTAATACCACGATGCAACAATAAGAGCCAGGAGTAGCAATGCGGGCAATATAGCGGTGACAGAATCCCCAGCTGCGATGTGCGAAAATATCGCTCCCGACACGACAAAGACAAACCCTGCATAGGCCCATTCTTTTAATAAAGGGAACCTTGGAATAAGCACAACGACCACTCCCAAAATTTTGCAAACACCCAGTATTGTTAGCAAATAAACAGGATAGCCTAAATGCGTAATCATATCTGCGCCACCCTGGCCCTCTTTCGCTTTCAATAACTGTACCACTCCGGTTGATAGCATTCCTAAGGCAAGCCAGGCAGTGGCAATCCAATAAATAATTTTATCTCTTTTTGTCATGGCAGGTTATTTTCAATTTACTTACGATGTCTTGTAATCGGTTATGTGCCATATTTATGCCCCGGGCAAAGGGTAACTTTAGCATTTGGTCCCGGAGCGCAACTGATTTATAAATCACATGCATATTAAGTTTGCTGGTGTCTTCTGTAAGTTTCTCAAATTCCAGGAATTCAAGCTGAACATCAAAAGGCGCATTCTCCATTTCAAATGTCCGGGTGATTTTCCGGTTCGGAACAAATTCATGAATTACTCCATTGAACCCGTGTTTGTTTCCTTTAACGTCAGTTGTTTCGAATTGCCAACTGCCGTGCTTTTTATTTTCAAGTTTCAGCACTTTGGTTCCCATCCATTGCTCAACAATCCCGGGCTCTACATACGCTTTAAATAATAATTCCAGTGGCAAATCAAATTCCCTTGTAATCGTTAATTCCTGTTTGCCGTCTTCGGCATTAATTTTTGTTTTTTGTTCCATATGCTTTTTCCTTAATTAATTTTGAACGAGCCCGATGATATTATTGTCTTTATCTTTTACACTCGCGATTAATCTTTCTCCTCCAACATTTTTTATGTCCTGAATGACTTCCGCGCCACCATCAACCAGGATTTGTAAACTATTCTTAATGTCGTCAACCTGATAAAATGCTGTCATTCCTCCTTCGGGATTATTAGGCACTAATCCAATATCCTGGTCTCCAATTTTGAAACCAACATAATAGGGTTGATCTGCATAGGGTTCAACCCCTAAAAATTTACGAAACAGTGTCGTTGCCCCGGTTATTTCCTTAACAGGATAAATAACAGTTTTGATGCCTTTATTCATATAGTTTTATTTATTCCTACTCTTTTGGATTTTCGGTGTCTCCCGTTTTTGTTATGGTTTCTGCTCCACAATATTTTGGCTGTTGCCGGCGTTGTACAGTGGTCGCCTCCGGCATTTACTCTATGGCTTTATTTTTTTGTTTTGTATGTTTTCATTACGCTCTCTAATTTATTAAACCTGTCGTCCCACAATTTTCGAAATGGTTCAATAAAGTCGGATACTTCTTTCATTTTTGTCGCACTGATGTGATAGTAAATTTCCCTGCCGTTTTGCTCTTGTTCAAGTAATTCGCATTCGGTGAGGATTTGCAGGTGTTTTGAAACTGTTGGTCTTGCTGTATCAAAGTTTGAGGCTATTGCACCTGCAGTCAGGGATTGCGAAGCAACCAGCAAAAGTATAGCCCTTCTTGTAGGGTCGGCTATGGCTTGAAATACATCTCGTCTTAAATTCATTGCGTAGCTATTTGACTACAAATATATGTGTAGTTATTTAGCTACACAAAATTTATTTTTAAAAGTTGGAGAAATGGGTTTGCTAAAAGTAGGTGGGGGATGTTGGTGAGGATTTTGGCCTCGCCTCCCGGATAGTGGAAGTGTGTCGGTTTTATTAATCCGGTTTTCATTTTTAACCAAAAACTATTCGATTGGGAACTATAACTAAACGATCGTAATGTAGTTACATGTCTTTCCCAGCTCGACACGCAGCGTTATCCGGACAGGTATGGCTATTCAACTGCTGTAATACGGGATATTGAATTTTTAGCACATAACTTAGTCCTATAATTTATATTATGTTAAATAGATAAATCAATTAAGAGCTTTCCCTCACTATTTGCCTTGTAGGGATAAAAGAACCTTCCCTCTCATTGCGAGTTTATAAAACAAAAACCCGGATCATCTCCGGGCTTTTCTTCTCATGTGTTCTTAATAAAAAAAATTAGTTCACAAACTTGGCATCGGCGTTATCGTACTTATCCTGGTAAACCTTTACTTTATCGTTTTGACTCGTACTTTGATAAATCTTCTGCATCAGGTCTGCAATGGATTTATACCGGGATTTATCCGCTTTCTTATTATCGGCTTCCAAACCCGCAAGAGCCTTTTCTCCATATGGAATTGCTTTGTTGAAACTGGCATTTGATTCTGCGGTTACGTCGGCTTTCCTTTTCACGTCTTCGGGTTTAGCTCCCTTTACTTTATTAGCAGAATCTCTGCGCTCAATACCAAGGTTATAATAATATTGGGCGTAAAGCCAGTTGTTGTTGACATCGGTGGGATTTATCTTATAGGCAGCCTCTACCTGCTCTCCCAGTGTCTTTATCAAAGCATCTTTATTGGTCACCACTACTCCTTCGTCACTATTGTAGAGATAGCCAAAAATATCATTCGCATAATTGAAATGATACGTTAAGCTATCCGGGTGCTGGGATACCAATTCATCATATTTTTTAAATAAAGAGGCATTATCTTTTTTCTCCCTGTAATAATCCATTTCAACCAATGTAAAATAATCTTCACCAGGGAAAAGCTTTTTGCCCAGTGCGGCATACTTCTCCATATTTGCTACGTCTCCGGAATCTTTGTAGTGCAATGTCAGCCACTGGTATGGAATTTGAAAACCCGCGGTGTTTCCCTCGCTTGTGCCGTTTATATTTGCATCGGCAAGCTTTTTAAAATAAATCTTGGCTACATCATTTTTCTTTGCATTCAGGGCAGCCTTGCCTATATTCAAAACCAGCGTTGTATCAACCTCCCCGATTTTTGCGTAATTTTTGCTGACGATATACTGACCCACTTCGTTTGCTTTAATAAACTTATTCATGGCATCTTCGTAACCAGCTTTGTCTCCGGAAGATGCGGCATCATTGAAGGCCTTGGCGCCCTCTTCATAATATCCACTATATAAACCAAACAGTGCCTTATATTGGTCCTGCGCAGCCATAAGAGTAACTTTTGCGTTGGTGGTATCATCTAATGCTTTTTTTACTGCTGTAAATGCTTCGTCAAGAGCATTTCCCGGAACCAGGCTTTTGAACTGTTCCGAGGTTGCAATTTCTCCGTACACTTTAGCCTTCATATAATTCGCCTCGGAATTTGAAGGGTCTTTTGCAACCAGTGCGTCAACTTCGGTCTTGGCTTTATCAAGCTGTTTATCCGCAACGTATTTCTGTAATTTTTTCATATCCTGAGCAAAAGTCACCAATACGAAAAATGTAAATAAGAAAGAAGAGATTATTTTTTTCATTTTTGTTTATTTATTGATTTTCAATATCATTAGGAGATTCATTTAAATTTTCGTTATCGTTATTATTTTTACCATCGTTGCTTATTTCATCTTCTTCTCCCGGTAAAGCTTCGCCAGGTAAAACTGATTTATGTACCTCTTCATCCTCGTCTTCATGTTCAGATAATTTTGTGATCGCAGCTATTTCGTCTCCTTCATCGAGCCTTATTAATTTTACACCCTGGGTAGCTCTGCCGGCTTCTCTTATTGTAGCAATGGAAGTACGAATCGTAACGCCGGATTTGCAGGTGATCATAAGGTCCTCTTTTTCACTTACACATAACAGGCCAATAAGAGACCCGGTTTTTTCTGTGACGTTTATGGTCTTCACTCCCTTGCCTCCCCTGTTGGTAATTCTGTATTCTTCAACAGCAGTTCTTTTACCAAAACCTTTTGCGCTTACCACGAGAACACTTACGTCAGGATCATCACTATCAACACAAATCATACCAACCACTTCGTCCATTTCGCTGTCCACTGAAATACCTGAAACACCTATGGCTCCCCTGCCTGTTGGCCTCACCTTGGATTCAGGAAACCGGATTGCTCTGCCTCCTTTCACAGCCATCATTATTTGCCGCGTGCCATCTGTAAGACAAGCTTCCAACAGTTGATCTCCTTCATTTATAGTTATCGCATTCACTCCATTCTGCCGCGGCCGTGAGAAATCTGCAACGCGGGTTTTTTTAATAATACCTTTTCTTGTACATAAAACAATGTAGTTATTATTTATGTATTCTTCATCCTGCAAATCTTTTATATCGATGATGGCCCTGACTTTATCGTCAGCAGGAATTTGCATGAGGTTTTGTAACGCCCTGCCCTTGCTTTGTTTATCGCCCTCGGTGATCTCGTAAACTTTCAGCCAAAAACATTTTCCTTTTTCGGTGAAAAATAAAAGCGTGTGATGCGTGGATGCTACGAAAAGATGTTCAATATAATCTTCCTGGCGGGTACTGCTACCCCTGGCTCCCCTGCCACCACGGCGCTGTTGCCTGTATTCAGTGGCTGAAGTCCTTTTGATATATCCAAGATTTGAAATAGTAACAACCACATCTTCTTCTTCGATAAGATCCTGCATGCTTATTTCATCTGCCAGGTAGGTGATCTCTGTTTTACGGGCGTCTCCAAATTTTTGTTTTATTTCTGTCAATTCATCTTTTATGATCTGGAAGCGTAAACCTTCATTACCGAGAATTTCTTTTAAATGAGCAATAAGTTTCATTATCTCAGCATGTTCATCTTTGATCTTATCTCTCTCCATGCCGGTAAGGCGTTGTAATCTCAATTCCAGCACTGCTTTAGCCTGGATTTCACTCATCTCAAATTTCTCTATCAAACCCTCTTTGGCATTATCCGGGGTTGCTGAATTTCTTATCAATGCAATAACCTCATCCAGGTGATCCAGTGCTATAAGATAACCTTCCAATATATGGGCGCGGTCCTCCGCTTTTTTTAATTCAAATTTTGTTCTCCTTACGATAACCTCGTGACGGAAATCTACAAACTCACGAATGAGATCCCTTATATTTAAAATTTTGGGTCTTCCTTTTACAAGCGCGACATTATTGATCCCAAATGAAGTTTGTAATTCGCTATGCTTGTACAGGTGATTGACCACTACCTGTGCTATCGCATCTTTCTTTAACTCGACAACAATGCGGGTACCCTCCTTATTGTTACTTTCATTATTTACATCTGAAACACCTTCAATTACTTTATCGTTTATAAGGTGCCCGATCTTTTCTGTAAGGGTATCCCTGTTTACCTGGTAAGGCACTTCAGTGATAACAATTTTTTCCCGGCCGTTTTTTGCCGTTTCCACAGTCACTTTTCCCCTCAGCACTACCCTTCCCCTGCCCGTGTGAAATCCCGCCTTTACACCTTCGTATCCATGTATGATGCCACCGGTTGGAAAATCCGGGGCCTTCACAATTTTTATAAGCTCATCAATCGTAATTTCCTTGTTGTCAATATATGCCATACAGCCATCCACCACTTCACTCAAATTGTGAGGGAGCATATTGGTTGCCATCCCCACCGCTATGCCACTGGATCCATTCAATAATAACTGCGGAATTCGTGTAGGTAATACGGTAGGCTCTTTCGTAGTATCATCATAATTTAGTTGGAAATCAATCGTATCTTTTTCTATATCATCCAGCATTGTTTCTGCAATTCTTTCAAGCCGTACTTCGGTATACCGCATTGCTGCCGGGCTATCCCCATCCTGGCTCCCAAAGTTACCCTGCCCGTCTACCAGCGTATAGCGCATACTCCAGTCCTGGGCCATTCTCACCATGGTATCATAAATAGAGGCGTCGCCATGCGGATGGTATTTACCCATAACATCACCGACAATACGGGCTGATTTTTTGTAAGGCCTGTTATAAAAATTTCCCATCTCGTACATACCGTAAAGTATGCGCCTGTGCACGGGTTTCAGGCCATCCCGGGCATCAGGCAATGCCCTGCCTACAATCACGCTCATTGAATAATCAATGTATGCGGATTTCATTTGCTCTTCAATATTTACAGGAATAATTCTTCCTCTTTGGCGGCCGTTTTCCGGCAGCTGATCTTCAGTATTTTCCATAATTTTTTACTATCGGCAAATATACTTTTTTCAGGGCTGTTTTCCTTATTAAAGCGCAATAATAAAAGCAATTTTATTACCATTTTTTCCGGAAATGTGGAAAAGAAAACTGATACATAAAAACATAATTTCAAGGGATGATACGGATAATTATTTCTTTCCTTTGTTGTTACAGGGAATGTTTGCCTGCGAGGCCCTTATCGATTGAATTTATGATGTGAAATTTAGCGGTTGGGTTGCAAAAGCGGGAAATATTTTTGCCGGAAATTATTTTTAAAAAGAGATTACATGAATACTATTTTAATATTTGGAGCCGGAAAATCTGCTACGTATCTTATAGAATACCTAAGTAAATGCTGCGATGAAAATAAGTGGAGCCTGCTGGTATGTGATGCGGACCTTGCATTGGCGCAATCAAAAATTGCAGGCAGTAAAACTGCGAAAGCCATATCGATAGATGTAGCCAATGACGCACAAAGAAATTCACTGGTTCAGCAGGCAAATATTGTGATTTCCATGCTGCCGCCACATTTGCACTTTTTAGTTGCAAAGGATTGTGTACTCTATTCAAAAAACCTGTTAACAGCATCCTATATCGATGGGCAAATTAAAGCTCTTGAAAAAGATATAGAAGAAAAAAAATTACTTTTTTTATGTGAAATGGGGCTTGATCCGGGGATTGACCATATGAGTGCCATGAAGATTATTCATCAAATAAAAAAGGAAGGAGGTACAGTCACTTCGTTCAAATCGCATTGCGGAGGCCTGGTAGCACCGGAGAATGACGATAATCCCTGGCATTATAAAATCACATGGAACCCTGGAAATATAGTAATGGCCGGATCATCGGGGGCCGTATACCGGAGTGATGGAAAAATTTTAGAGGTTCCTTACGAGCAGGTATTCAGCGATTGTAAAGAAGTAAGTGTGCCGGGGCTTTTTACATTGGGTTGGTATCCCAACCGTGATTCACTTTCTTACATCAACACTTACGACCTGGATGGTGCAGACACTTTTATAAGAACAACTTTGCGGTATTCATCCTTCTGCAGGGGCTGGAATAAAATAGTAAATATGGGGTTTACATCGCAACATGATTTTGAAGAAATTAAGGATTGTAAAACGTATGGTCAATGGTTTGACAAAAAGTTGAATAACCTAGCGAGGTCTCAAGTATTAAATCCCGCAGGAGATCCGGATAACGATTTTTTTGACAGGGAATTCGTTGAGCAAATAGATTACTTAGGCATGCGCAGCAACACTCCTATGGAATTTAATTTTACTTCTTCTGCATCAATAGTTCAGCATCTTTTGGAAACAAAGCTTGCAATACATCCCCATGAAAAAGATATGATTGTAATGCTCCATGAAGTGGGATTTACCGTGAACGGCGATAATAAAATGACAGTCAGCAGTCTTATTGTAAAGGGGATTGACCAGTTGCATACTGCTATGGCAAAAACGGTCGGATTACCTTTAGGCATAGCCGCAAAATTAATAATGGAAGAAAAGATCAATTTGACCGGCCTTCATATACCAGTAGTTCCTGAAATATATGAACCGGTGCTTAACGAACTCGAAAAATACTCCATCAGGTTTCATGAAGAAATAACAACATTGCAAAAAATAATGCCGTAGAAATATCTACGGCACTACATTTGTTTCACAGGTTAATGATCGATAAAAATTATTGGTTTGCTTGTTTCTTCGCATCTTCTTTCATTTGCTCATTCGCTGTAATCAGGAATTCAACCCTGCGATTTTGAGCCATCCCCTCTTCGGTATCGTTTGGGTATGCCGGAGCTGATTCTCCATAACCTTTTGTAGTAATTCTTGAAGGACTGATTCCCTGGGCTTTTAAATAATCTGCAACGATCGTCGCTCTCCTCTCAGATAAACCCATATTATACTCATCGGTGCCTCGCGGGTCAGTATGTCCCTGTACCTCAATATTCGTATTTGGGTATTTGTTCAGCACCGCAACCAGGTTATTGAGATTTGTTTTGGCCTGGTCACCAAGATCCGATTTTGAAAAAGCGAAAAGAATCTTTTCATTGAATTCAACCTTAATCCCCTCTTCTACTCTTTCAACTTTTGCTCCGGGTATATCATTTTTTATTTCTTCCGCCTGCTTATCCATATTACGGCCTATTATCGCGCCGGCGCTCCCTCCTATTGCTGCTCCCAGTATAGTTCCCAGGGTTTTGTTTCCAACAGCGCCTCCGATAATTCTACCTCCTACTGCACCGGCAGTTCCGCCTATAACGGCTCCCTTTTGTGATCTGGTAGTGTTACATCCTATAACCACGACTGAAAAAACGGGTATTATAAAAAGTAAATTTTTTAAATATTTCATTGTTTATTTTTTTGATGTGCTATAGTGATTTCAAACATTGTACCAAACAAAATTTATTTCTATATATGAAGCACAAGCAACCAACATAGTTAAATGTGTAAATGGGATAATGATGATGGATATGAAGATGAATCTTCCTCAAACCGGGAAAGGAAATACCGATGCGAATGCGACTGTTTCCAACGCAGTCATTGAATATCCCGCATCCATGAAGGCAGTGATGAATTGAAGGATGGCAGTATGCAGATGGATATTGAAAGCAACGGGATGAAACAATCGATTCATGCAGGTAACGAACAGAAAAGTTCAGGCGAAGGAAACGGTTACCACTTCTGCAGGAACATGGGATTGTTATAAGATTACCAATAGCACAAAAATGAAAATAAAAACGATGGGCATCGGCATGCCTATGAATATAGAAAATACTGAATGGTTTGCACCAGGATTTGGCGTTGTAAAAACGGAGAGTAAATCGGGAGGCACTGCTATTACAGCAATTCGTTAAGTATTACCGGAGAAATAATTTATCTCTTCTGAAAGATCGATGCCGGCATTTAAACTATCTATTTTTTTAGCCCTTTCAAGTTGTGTTTCTAAAAATTTTTTATGAGCTGCACTTTCCTTTTGAAAAGGTTTGTGGTTCATCGCATACAACAGCGTTTTTAATTCGCTAGCCATTTTTTTTGCATCCTCACTTAGCCAGGTTTTACAAAATGATTCAAAAACATAGTTGACCGCAGTTGCATTTGCATGCACCATGTCTTCTTTATAAAATCTATAATCACGCAGAACATCTATAACCAGCTCGTAAGCGGGGAAATAAAAAACATTTTTATTTTTTTCGATCATTGAATGTACCGCTTCAATCAACCTGGCCTTGCTCCTGTTATTTTCTATGATACCATCCCGTATATGCCGGACAGGGCTAATCGTAAAAATAATTTTAAGATTTGGATTGAATAATTGCACATCCCGGATTGCGGTTGAAATCTGTAACTGAATTTCTTCCAAAGGAGTTAGTATCTTATCAAAAAATGATGAGGGCACTTTATGGCAATTTGCAACAAATTCGCTGTTACTTTTTAGACGGTAACTATACGATGTGCCCAGGGTGATTAAAAGCCACGATGCGTCCTTTAGAAAAATATGCGCTGCCGATTGTGACCTGTTTATGTTACTAATCACTTCAACTTTCTTCATGCCTGAAAAAGCAGAATGGTGCTGCCAGCTATGCCATATTTCATTCTGTGAAAAAAGATCCTGCTCCTGGTATTGCTTATTTTCCACGTATGAAGTAAGCGCATGAGCTATGCTGCGGAGATCGTAAAGAATTCCATTTGGATTTTGCAAAACATCAAACTTCAGTTTTTCAAAATGATTTCCTATTTCTTCGGTAAAACATGAACCTATGAACAATATTTTTTGCCCGTAGGAAATTTTATTCTCTGAAGGTTTAATATTAAAGGGCAAAATAAAATCCATCTATTATTATATAAAAATTTCCGAAGCAAGGACACTGCATTCAGCCAGTGCTTTCAAATTGAGATTTTTGAGGTAGCCAATATCCTGAAAATATTTAATCATAAGTTCAGAGTCCATATTTCCCACTAGTTCATCATTTGCCATCGGGCAACCGCCAATGCCTTTTAGGGCGCCATCAAAACGTGTACAACCGCTTTCCATTGCAGCTTCCAGCTTTTCACGCCATAGCGTTCTTGTGGAATGGAGGTGAACACCGGTCTCTATATTTGGGAAGGCCTTAATAACTTTTTTCACAACCGAAGAAATTTGAACGGGCGTTGCTACGCCTACCGTGTCTGCAAGAGAAATAATTTTAACACCCTCCCCTACCAGTTTTTCAATCCATTGCAAAACAATTTCTTCATCGTAATCATCGCCGTAGGGATTTCCGAAAGCCATGGAAATGTACACAACCGGTTCCTTTTTATTTTTATCGCAAAGAGATTTTATCGCCTTCACTGTATCGAGTGATTTTTCAATAGTACTGTTTGTATTTCTTAACTGAAATGTTTGCGAAATAGAAAATGGGAAACCGAGGTAATCGATTTTTTCAAATTCCATGGCTTCCGTTGCCCCCCTGACATTTGCGACTATCGCTAAGAGTTTGGTTTTAGTATCGCCTGTCGACAATTGACCAATGACTTCTTTTGTGTCTGCCATTTGCGGAATGGCTTTTGGGGATACAAAACTTCCAAAGTCTATCGTATCAAAGCCAACTTCCAACAACTTATTTATGTATTTTATTTTTTTTTCTGCAGGAATAAAAGTTTTCCAGCCTTGCATAGCATCGCGGGGGCATTCCACAAGACGAATTTTAGAAACAGGATGTATCATTCGTTCTTTAAGTTTGTTTTCATTTAGCAAATATAAATTCTTTGAATACGGGATTGCGGATTATAAGTTACGACGTAATCCATTTAGGTCAATTAATTATATTGCAAAATTAATTCCACGAACATATCTCTTCAATATTGCCCGGGTATTTAACCAGTTATCAATTGCGATTATACCATTACTCAGCGGGGAATAATTATTATCAAGTTGGGGTTGTATCCTATTATTAGAATATGTACATTAGTTAGCACTCTAATTGCAACCAGCTCTATCAGCAGAAGGGAAATACGCAAATTTTAAACTCTTTACATAACAGGTAAGTATTTGGCACCATGATTAAATACCGGATAGCAGCGCCCGAAGACAATCAACAACTGATTAATCTTACCGCTGCTGCAGGGATGACGGGTGACATAGCTTTGCGTATTGACCGCAAGCCGGATTTTTTCAAACTCCTGGAAATGCGTGGCGAGACAAGAGTTTTTGTTGCGTTAGACGATGATAAAATAGTTGGATCGCTCTGTGTTTCTCTCCAGCAGGTATATGTAGGCGGGCACGTTTATCCGCTTCAATACATTGGCGATTTTAAAGTTGCAGAGGGATACAGGAATAAAGGAATTGGATTGCAGTTGTGTGATAACATGGCGGATTATGTGATATCCAATGATGCGGACCTTGCATTTCTGAATGTGGCAAAAGGAAACGACAAGCCCGTTTCCTTTTTTAGGAACAGGCCTAATGTACCCGATTTTGATAACATCGGAATATTTAAAATTCACCAGTTTATTGGTAGAAAATTAAAGAATTTTTCTGCCGGTTACACGATCCAAATGACAGAAGTAACAGATGAAATTTTATCATTCCTGAATGTCCATTCCGGCAAATATGAATTGGGGCCTGTTATTACAAAAGAAAAACTCGAAAATGTAGACGTTTATAAAGTAGAACATGACAACGAAATTATTGCAGCCATGTGCCTGGTTGATACAATGGATGTAAAACAAAATGTAGTAACAAGGATATCCCCGAAAATGCAACTGCTTTTAAAAGCGATGAACTTATATACGGGGATAATGGGAATGTCAAAAATGCCAACGGTTAATCAACCTGTAAAAATGATGTATATCAAATATCTCGCAGTGAATAAAGCGGACACAAAGCTGGTAAAATTTTTAATCAATTATGCCAGGGATATCGCTTATCGAAAATCTTATTCATATATATCGATAGGATTACATGAAAAAGATCCGTTGCATAACTGTTTCAAAGGATTGTCTAAAATAACTTTTGAATCTGTAGGCATGTTGTTGAGCATAAAAGACTCACGACGGCTTGAAAAAGTAAAAAACGGGATTCCATTTGAGGATTATTCTCTTGTATAAAATTTTAAAAAAAATAAATCAACTTCAATGAACGCAACAACTCTTAATGCAGAAAAAACAGAAGTGTACTGGGACGTAGTAACTGATATCCTTTCGCAGGCAATTACCGGTGAATTAGCAGGCATGTCAAATTTTGCAACCCTTACCGGAACTATAGATGATGTGCACGAAAAAATGGAATGCGTAGAACATGCAAATTGTGAACGCAATCATGCTGAGGGCTTTCTTCATTTAGCCAGAAAATACAAACTCCCGGTTAATATAAATCTGGAGGGTTACTACTGGAAAAATGTAAGAGAAAGTTTTAACCGCTGGGCAAATAAACCAGATTTTATTGGTTGCATCATAATGCAGGAAGTAATGCTGGAATGCTTCGCGGTATCTATGTACAAAGATGTAGGAACTGCTTTGGAAGATCATGAAATAGGGCAATTGTTCCTCGCTATTTCCAAAGAAGAAGAAGAACACATAGAACATTCCATAGACCTTTTAAAAGCGGAACTGGATAAAGACTATGCAGGTTTTATTCAGAAAGTGGAAGACATTCACAATGATTGCATGATTATATTAGCCGAATGGTCTGCCACTGTAGACTTAAAAGGGCATTGCGGTGTGTGCAGGGGTGAGTGCATGAAAAATTCTTTGTACGCTGCCGGCCTGGACATTAAAGTTCTCCGTGGAAATTCAATTAATTTATATTTAAAAACACTGGACAGGATAGGTATACCAGGAATAAAAAGTATAGAATGGATCGCCCAGCTCCCAATGTAGCATTTGCCCTCATCGGGCACCAGGATTCATGGCAAAAAATCAGCTGCTTCGTTAATTCACTAAGGAATAATTCCAATGGATCTGAGATACCGAAAGAGAAGCTTGCAGAAGTGTATTCCTATTTCCCGCCGCGTTCTTTATTTGATATTGAAGTAAAATCACTAACCGGAAAAATTGTAAAAGGAAAATATATTGAGACATTCATTTCTCCCGACGAATTGAATTTAAAATACTGGAAAAATAATATTGCAAAAGTAAAAGATGCAGCCGCATGCGCCTCAAAATTGGAAGCCGGGATTGCGGCGCTTGGAGGTTTTACTTCCATAGTGCTGGAAGGCCGCGTTGATTCTTTGAACGAAAATACGTTTACAAAATTTACGACAGGTAATACACTTACAGCAGCATATATTGCAAAAAATGTAGAAAAAGCATGCGCGCTTTTCAGAAAAAAATTATCAGATCAAAATCTTTTAATCATTGGTTCAACAGGAGATATTGGCTCCGCATGTGTTAGTTATTTTTCCGGTAAGGTAAAAAACTTCCTCCTGTGTGCAAGGCAACAGAATATATTACTTCAGCAGAAAAAAGAATTATCGGAAAATAAAATATCTGCAATAAGTTCTATTGATGTTGAGACTATGCTGCCGCAGGCTGATATTATAATTGCCATTGCCAGCTCCATGATTGAAAATTTTAATCCTGCCTTATGCAAAAACGATGCAATCATTTGTGACGCCGGTTATCCCAAAAACCTGGATTGTATACTACCGGGAAATTTAATCAAAAGAATGTTTTGCGGAGGAATGGGAATTGTACAGGGAGGATATAAGTTCACACCGGATTACCATACGGGGCTTTATAATTTTCCTGACAAAAACATAGCGCATGGATGCCTGCTTGAAGCGATAGTGCTTGCGATGGAAAATAAAAAAATCGCTTACTCGACAGGTAAAGGAAATATCACCAGTCAAAAAATAGAAGCCATATATGCAATGGGAGAAAAGCATGGTATTATAGAAGCGCCGTTGTTTAATGTAAACGGGCTGTGGAATTAAATTTCATGAGGTATGAAAAATAAAATTAATGGCCAGGTTCCCCTTTCAAATCTCATCTTCACGCTTAACTGGGAAGATCCCGAAAGTGACGTGAGAGCTATTGGGATGAAACCAGGACAATCTCTCCTGACTATTACTTCAGGCGGATGCAATACTCTCAGCTTTTTACTGCATGATCCTGAAAAAATTTATGCGGTTGATATTAATCCTGCACAAACCTGGTTAATGGAATTTAAAATTGCATGCTTTAAAAATCTCGATCATGATGAAGTTATTTCATTGCTTGGCTTAAGAGAATATGACGACCGGATAAATTTATTTTCAAAAATTCAACATGATCTTTCTGACGAAGCCAATGCCTTCTGGAACTCAAATATTAAATTGATCAGGAAAGGAATTCTTAACAATGGAAAATTTGAGGGATTCGTAAAGATTGCCGGAAAAATATTATCCATTCTGCAAGGCAAAAAAAAGATCCAAAAATTATTATCCTTACAAACGCTTAGCGAGCAAAAGAGATTTTATTTTGATCGCTGGGACAACAAAAGATGGAGAATGATCTTCAGCTTAATGTTTACTAAAAAGCGCCTTGCTAAAAAAGGATTGGTTGCTGAATATTTTCATTTCGATGACGGGGCTCAGTCTTTTTCTGAAAGTTTTTATAACAGGGCAAAGAAGGCGTTGTGTGATATACCCATTGAAAGTAATTATTTTTTATCAATTTACCTGACAGGCAAATACATTAATGAGACTGAAATACCATTATATCTTCAGCCTGGTAATTATGAACATATAAAGCGAAACATTGACCGCATAAAATTAATAACAGCGGATACCAAATATTGGCTCCAAAGTATGCCTCCCGCTATTATAGATGGCTTTTGCCTTTCAAACATTTGTGAATTGATGAATGAAGAAGACACCAAAAAACTTTTCACCGAGGTGTTGCGTACAGCAACGCCGGGTGCGAAAATATGTTTTAGAAATTTGATGATACCGAGAGAAGTTCCCGAAGAATTGCAAAATGTGATTGCAAAGAATGAGAGTCTGAGTGCAGATATTTTAGCAAAGGACAGATCTTTCGTTTATTCCAAAGTAGCAGCTTATGAATTAAAAAATTAATCCAGACACAATTTTTCATGGGAGAAATGGCCGTAAATAAAAAGTTTGCAATTCCCAATTCAATAAATATTATTGCTGTAATATCATTTTCTGCTTTGTATTTTTATTTATTAAATCTTGCGTCACAGCAAGTGCATTGGTATTGGATTATTTTAATTGCTATTGCATTTGGAATTTTAATGATTCCCGTGTATTCACTTATTCATGAGGCAGAGCATAATATTCTTCATTCCAAATCACTTCTTAATAACTTGCTGGGCCGCTGGCTAAGCTGCCTCTTCATTGCTCCGTTTAGCTTTATTAAACATTGCCACCTGCGCCATCACAAAAAAAACAGAACCGATATTGAAATGTGGGACTTGTACTATGAGCATCAGAATAAATGGAGAAGATATGGTAACCTTTATTTCGTCATGATAGGCTTTGGTTATCTCGGAATTGTTTTATCCGTGTTATTGTTTTCTACATTTCATAAATTAGTCTATTCACGCGTTTTTACAGCGCATACCGAAACCGGTGGCTTTCTACAAGGAAGCGATACTAATAAAAAGATAAATACATTCAGGCTTGAAAGTATTGTGGTAATAATTTTCCATGTGTGTTGTTTTTGGATATTTAAATTTACCTGGTGGCCGTGGCTGTGCTGTTACCTTGTAAATGGATTTGTATGGTCGTCACAGAACTACGTAAGTCATGCATTTAGCCCAAGGGATATAATTAACGGCGCTCACAATCTAAAAGTTCCGGCATGGTTAAATTTCATATACCTGAATTTTAATCTTCATCTTGCCCATCATCAAAATCCTAAAATACCATGGATTCATTTATCACATTATGTAAAAAATGGCACTTATAAAATCAGCTTTTTAAAAAATTATTTGCGATTGTGGAAGGGACCTGTAGTTACTGACGAACCTGATCCGTCTAAAAGTTCACGTTAATAAAATAGGAAATCGAAAAAACTTACACAAGTTTTTTTATCAAAAGCTTTATCCCGTTTTTGGCCCTTAATGTAATATTTGGATCTACTTCAGGCAAATATCCTTTTGGAACGTAGAATTCAAAATTCTGGCACAAGCGGCTTACGACTACCTGCATAACCATCATCGCAAAATTGTTACCGATACATAGTCTTGGTCCACCTCCAAAGGGAAGATATACAAACGGAGGCCTTTGTTTCTCTTGTTCGGTAGTAAAATGTTCGGGATAAAAAATACCTGGTTTCTCCCAATAATCAGGGTGATGATGCATACCATACACATTTATTAATAAGTTTGTTAAGGCGGGAATTTTGACACCATTAATATAATCAATGCCTAAAGGCCGACGGACAAAAGCCCAGACGGGAGGATAGCAACGCAAAGATTCCTGTATCAGCTGTTTTGTATAAATTAATTTAGGAAGATCTTCAAAAGAAGGTTCTGCACGGTCTAATATTCCTTTCACTTCTGTCTTCGCTTTTTGATAGATATCATTCCCGACGGCAAGGTGATATGTTATCCAGCTAAGCGTTTGCGCTGTAGTTTCATGCCCTGCCATGAACATCGTTGCCACTTCATCACGTAGCTGTTTTTCAGTCATTTCATAGTTCCCTTCATTACCTGCATACTCCAAAAGCATATCTAGCAAATCTCCATGCAGGTCAGAAACTGTTTGATTGTTTTGCTTTTTTCTTCTCCTGATAATATCGTAGATAATTTCATCAAAAATTTTACAATTAGTTCTAAACTTATTATTGGCAGGTGAATACCAATGCGGTGGAATTTTAATGGCGCTTTTCATCCATGAAGAAGCGTACGCGGCCAATGATTCCAATGCGCTGACCATTTTTTCCATTTCTTCTTTCAACGCCGTACTGAACATTGCCCGGCTAATAATGGAAATGGTTAATTGCAAAAATTCATGGCTAATGTTTACTATCGAATCCGGAGCCAAAGTATTCAACCTGGCGATAAATAAAGTAGTTTCTTCATTGATTACATGCAGGAGAGGCAATAATCTTTGTTTATGAAAAGCCGGCTGCATAATTCTTCGCTGCCTCAACCACAATTCGCCATTACTTGTTGATAAACCTTCTCCCAAAAAAAGTTTTAAGATTTTTGTAGCGCCGGGCTTGTAAATCGTCTTCTGGTTTTGAAGCAATACGTGTTTGATACAATCCGGGTGTTGTAAAATAAAATATCTTTCTCCTAAAAATTTTATGCTAACAATCGGGCCATTTTCTTTTGCAATTTTTTCTAAAAATTCTAGGGGATTTTTTAGAATGTCAAAGGCATTTCCTAATGGAAATTTTCTTTTCAAAATTGCGGGTTCCCCGTAAACTGTATTAAAGGAACTATCCATAAGAGAATTATTACGAACCTGGCTGGTTCATAAGGTATATTAATTCATTCTTTGCTTCATCACTTCATACAAAATCATTCCTGCCGCTACTGAAACATTTAACGATTCAAAATCATTCTTCATTGGAATCATAAATTTGTGATCGCATAATTTATATATCGAAGGGTGAATTCCTTTGTCCTCGCTTCCGAGAATTATTGCAGAGGGTTCCTTAAGGTTAACGTCAAAAATATTTTCCTGCGCTTTCATTTCGCTGGCAAAGACCTTTATACCATTCAGGTGCAATTCATCGATTGCATTATGAAGGCTCTTAACTCTGCACACAGATATGTGTTCAAGAGCCCCTGCGGACGTTGTGATCGCATCTTCATTCAATGCCCCTACCCCTTTTTCAGGAATCACAATTGCATGAACACCGCAGCAATAAGCAGTTCTGGCCAGAGCTCCAATGTTTCTAATATCGGTAATACCGTCCAGTAAAAGAAATAAAGGCGTTTCTCCATTTTCCACCACGAGCGAAATTACATCCTGTAATTCCTGGTAATGTACTTTCGATTTTATAGCGATGCAGCCTTTATGATTTTCAATATTAAAGCTCCTTAATTTTTCGAAAGGAACTTTATTCACCGGTGTTCCGCTTTTTTCTGCAACCACTTTTAATTCATCTGCTTCCGGGGAATTAACATTTGACTGCAAATAAATCCTTTCTAATTGTTGCCCGGCATTCATGGCTTCTATAACTGAGGAAATGCCCGCAATCAAAAGATTTTTCTTTGGCCGGTGTTGCTTAATAAATTGTTTGTTATTTTCTCTCACTTTACAAATTTACCTGCTTTAAATAAAAAGCCCCCGGATTAGTGGGGGCTCTCTCTGTTTTATAATTTTTATTTTATTCCGAAGGCTTTCTTCACCTTATCTACATAGTCAAGTTTCTCCCAGGTAAACAGCTCTACTTTTATCTGCTTGTCTTTTGCGTTTGGCAGTTTAAATGATTTTGTAACGATTTCATTTTTACGCCCCATGTGTCCATATGCTGCGGTTTCGCTATAAATGGGATTACGCAATTTCAATCGTTGTTCGATGAAGTATGGGCGCATATCAAATATTGATTTCAATTTTTCAGCGATAGCTCCATCATTGATCTCTAATTTGGAAGTACCATAAGTATTTACATTAATACTTGTAGGCTCAGCCACACCAATTGCATATGAAACCTGCACAAGTACCTCGTCACACACACCTGCGGCCACAAGATTTTTTGCTATATGCCTTGTTGCGTAAGCCGCGCTGCGATCTACTTTGCTTGGATCTTTTCCGCTAAATGCGCCACCGCCATGGGCACCTTTTCCACCATAAGTATCCACAATAATTTTTCTCCCTGTAAGGCCGGTATCTCCATGAGGGCCACCAATTACAAATTTGCCGGTAGGGTTAATGTGGTATTTAATTTTGTCATTAAAGAAGTGCGCATATTGCGGATACTTTTTCTTCATACGGGGAACAAGAATCTTCTTTATATCATCAGATATTTTCTTCAACATCTTTTGTTCGTCACCAAAATCATCATGCTGGGTGGAAACAACAATTGCATCAATTCTGTTAGGCTTACCATCATCTCCATATTCTAACGTAACCTGGCTTTTCGCATCAGGACGCAGGTATTTTATTTCCTTACATTCTCTTCTTAAGGCTGCTAATTCAATCAATATAGTGTGAGCGATATCAAGCGCCAGCGGCATATAATTATCCGTTTCATTTGTTGCATATCCAAACATCATTCCCTGGTCGCCGGCTCCCTGCTCTTCTTTCTTTTGCTTGTCCACGCCCTGGTTTATATCAGCTGATTGCTCGTGTATGGCAGAAAAAATACCACACGAGTTGGCTTCAAACATATACTCACTTTTGGTATAGCCTATCTTCCTGATAACGTCTCTGGCTATTTCCTGCACATCAAGGTATGCTTTTGACTTCACCTCCCCGGCAAGAACAACCTGCCCGGTCGTTACCAATGTTTCGCAAGCCACTTTACTTTGAGGATCAAATGCTAAGAAGTTATCAATTAGTGCATCGCTTATCTGGTCTGCTACTTTATCAGGATGGCCTTCGCTTACTGATTCGGAGGTAAATAAATAGGGCATAGTTGTTTTATTTTTTGAGCGGCAAAATTATGGTTTCAGTCCCACTGAACAAAATGCAATTTTTGCGGATTAAAAAATGCAAACGAAATTTTAAAGAATAGAGTACACAACGTGTAATCTCATTTTTTGAGGCGAAGTAGTAGACCCATATAATTTTACCCTTCCCTCGGCGACATTGTTGATCGTAAGATTAAAAACTGAAACTCCCTGGTTACATCTGTCGATGTAGTTTGTAGAATTGACAATATTATATGGAGCTCTCAATCTCAAAACTGCATTGTTACTTCCCTTCGTAACGATTGATTGTACATATCTTGATATGTTGAAGACATATTTACTTATTGGATTTCCCTGGAAATCATTTGCGGAGGTTCTTACACCTCCAAAAACACTAAAATTAGGCTGCTGGCTAAAGTAAGTAAAGTCACATGGTATTGGAATATATTTTCCGTCAGTTGAGGTGTCTTTAGTATCCAGGTAAAGTATCTGGGGCGCAGTAAGGTAATTATCTAAAGTGCCGGTAGAATATACCTGCTCAGTTATTAGTTCAGCCCTGTGAATAACCCTGTTGGATAAATTTGTAAGGCCCGGGATCTTTAGTTCCGCATAACTTCCAGGGGAAGTTTGAATATATACAAAATCGTCACCAGCTGCAGGGTGCGACACGTTATTTGTAATCTCAGATGAGCCCCGTTCCCTTACAATAGAATTAGATTGCCCGGACAATTGCGTAAAGGGATAGTCATATACCACCACCGAATCGCTCAACCCGGTTTTTGTTGATGTTGCATAAACCGACACTCTTGAGGAGAGATCAATAACGTCAAAATAACTCAATGCATTTCCTCCAAAAGCCTGGTCAGCAACAATGGCAAATCCTTTTAAATATTCTTTAAATGCAGAATCACTTTTTAAATGAACACTGTCCAAAAGGCCCCTTGCGAAATTGGTATCTAAAGGGATACGCAACTGGTTTTTTGCATCTTCACGAATGCTGTGAATGGAATCATCAAGGTCTTTTGGAATATACATTTTCTCCCCGAGCAACTTCGAATTATCGTAGGGTAACGCACTGCATGTGGTATATGCGGTATCAAGAATAAACGGGTTTGTAAGGCCATACACTTGTACTTTTTGCGGCTGTGTACTATCTCCGTAAGTGTGGGAATAACTCAGCACTAAAAAAGCTGAGTCAAGATGGATAGAATCTGCAATAGTACCGGGAAAAGTTTGCGGCTTGTATTCTACGTAAATATTTGCATGGGTTTTGCCAAAATAGGGATCGTTGTCTATGACGCCTAATGCATGAAGATCGCTATAGAGTACTGAATCACATTCCGAGGAAACGGAATCAAAATTATTAACGATTACGTCGATTGTTGTATCAAATGTTTTTATGTTATCTACAGCCGGAATAAGACCCTGACCGAGGTCGGTAGTATCTATTTTCGTGCAGCTCCAATTTAAAAAAAATAAAAAAAGTATTCCTGTCAGGGCAGATTTTAATTGGCACTTAAACACGTAAAAAGATTAGTTTGTAATAATAAAATGTATAGGAATAATTTATCTTGCCGCAAGGTCGGCATACAATTGTAAATAGTCTGTTAAATCTGACTCTGCATTATATCTTAAAACTTTTTTACCCCTGACTTTAGCGAATTCTTCTGCAAGCTTCTTGTCCACCTTTTCAGCCCCAAAGGTGATGGCATCAGCGTAAGTGGCACCTCCACGGAACATGGCCACGTTATTTCCCTCCTTGAAAGGTTCAAAGTCTTTTTCTTTAATATTGGAACTAATGGTTGCGAGCTTTATAAAATCAGCGCCGAGCTTTTCTTTGAAGGTGTTCTGGCCTATGGTGTAGATAATTTTGCAATTGCTGAAAACCGGTTCTTTTTTATAAGCAGTTTTTATATACATAGGAATTAGTCCTGTCATCCAGCCGCTGCAATGAATAATATCCGGCGGCCATCCGAATTTTTTTACAGTTTCCAAAGCGCCTTTACAAAACAGCACAGTTCTTATCACGTTATCGGAAAACCATTTTTCATTTTCATCGTGAAATAGTGTTTTCCTTTTAAAAAGATCTTCATTGTCCAAAAAATAAATCTGGAGCCTGGCATTTGGCAGCGACGCAACTTTTATTACCAGGGGGTAATCGTCTCCATCAATTGAAACATTAATTCCTGAAAGCCTTACTACTTCGTGCAGCCTGTGCCTGCGCTCGTTTATGATGCCAAAACGCGGCATAATGCAGCGCACTTCCATTCCGTTTTCGTTTGATTTAACTGCAAGCCTGTTTACGATTTCTGCAAATTCAGTCATTTCCAGGTAAGGAGACATTTCGTTTGCAATAAATAAAATTCTTTTCTTTGTTGACATTTGCGAAGAGTTAAATTAGCTGTACCAGTTTTTTTTAACAGGCGGCGAAGTTACAATTATTTTTCGTTAAACCACGCTAAACACAATGTTGAGCCATATTTCGAAAGCAACATGATACTATTTAAGCATTCAAAAGATTTACGGTCTCATCTAAAGAAAATTAAACGCAATGCGCTTAAGATTGGCTTTGTTCCAACAATGGGTGCTTTGCATGCCGGGCACATATCGCTTATTGATAAAAGTAAAAATGAAACGGATATTACCGTTTGCAGTATTTACGTGAATCCCGTGCAGTTTAATAATGCGGAAGATTTTCAGAACTATCCTGTAACAATTGAGGCCGATATCCTGGTGCTGGAAAAGGCCGGTTGCGACATTTTATTTCTACCCGGCGAAAAAGAAATTTACCCGGATGAAGGTGCGAAAAAAAGACATTTTGATATTGGCTACCTTGAAACCATACTCGAAGGCAAGTATAGGCCGGGGCATTTCCAGGGCGTGTGTATGGTTGTTGATAAATTGCTGAAAATCGTTGCGCCCACCCACCTGTTTCTCGGACAAAAAGATTTTCAGCAAAGCCTTATTATTAAAAAGCTCGCAGCTTCACTGCACAAGGATTTGAAGATAATAATCGTTCCCACGCTTCGCGAATCAGGCGGCCTTGCGATGAGTAGCCGGAATTTAAGATTAAACAACAAAGAAAAAGAGATCGCGGCAGAGTTATACCAATCACTTGTTCAGCTAAAAAAAGAATTAGCTCCTGGCAAAATTCACGCGTTGAAAAAAAAGACTATATCAAAACTTGAAAAATCAGGATTTAAAATTGATTACTTAGAGATCGCCGGAATAAGCAATCTTCACGTTGTTGAGGACATTACGTCAAAAAAAGGCCTTGTCATTTTAATAGCTGCATTTTTAAATGAGGTAAGGTTAATTGATAACCTCATCGTAACAGGCTAATTGAATTCTGTTTGCTATCTTGTATCCTATGACTAAGAAGATTTTTGCAGCCTTAAAGTATATATTTTTTCTTGGCATAGGTATTTTTTTAATGTGGTGGCAGCTCAGCAAAATGACGCCATTGCAAAGAATACAGTTCCACGATTCGCTGCAAAACGCGAATTACCTGGTACTCATTCCAATAGTAATCATGTCTCTCCTAAGTCATGTTAGCAGGGCGATACGCTGGAAAATTTTAATTGAACCAATGGGTTATTATCCTTCTACTGCGAATGCTTTTTATTCAACTTTATGCGGATATTTTGCCAATACGTTTATCCCCAGGGCAGGTGAAGTGTTGAGATGCACACTTCTTGGGCGTTATGAAAAAATTCCGGTTACAAAACTTATTGGCACTATACTTATCGAAAGATTTTTCGACCTCATTTGCTATTTTATTATCATCATTTTTTCAATTTTAATACAACTCGGGACGGTAAGTAATTTTGTAAAGAAAAAATTTTCTGAAATTTCGGACCAGGAAAGATTAGTTCCGATTTGGATAAAACTGGCCGTCCTCGTCCTGTTTATTTATTTAATAATTCAACTCATAAAATGGCTCTTTAAAAAGCACGCAAATCACAGGCATATCATCAGGCTTAAGGGTATTCATATTGGTTTGAAAGAAGGATTTTCTTCCATCATTCATCTCAGGAAAAGAAAGTCTTTTATTTTGCATACGATATTTATATGGGCTATGTATTTACTCCAGATTTACATAGGCTTTGGTGCACTTTCTGCTACGGCGGGCCTTGGCATACCAGCGGCATTTAGTGTTTTATCCTTAGCCACTCTGGCCATGATCGTTGCGCCGGGAGGCATAGGAGCTTTCCCGGTTGCCGTTCAACAGGTGCTGCTCATCTATAAAATTGATAATATATCTTTTGGCTGGTTAATGTGGGGAACAACAACGGGTATAATAATTGTCGCCGGATTTATAAGTTTTGGATTATTAATTTACAATAACAGGAAAAAACATGAAGCAAGGCAATAAGATAATTGATAAAATTTTCACAAGGGAAACTTTGATCCCTCAACTCAACAGGTGGAAACTTCCTGGTAAAAGTGTTTCCTTTACGAATGGGGTTTTTGACATATTGCACGAGGGCCATATAAAAGTATTGACCCAGGCTGCCTCCTTCGCAGACGTTCTTATTGTTGGTGTAAATTCAGATGAATCTGTAAAGAGATTAAAAGGAAATGACCGCCCTGTAAACAACCAGGACTCAAGAGCGCTTCTGCTGGCTGCGCTTTTAATGGTAGATGCAGTTGTTATCTTTGAAGAAGATACTCCTTTGAATCTCATAAATACCGTTATGCCCAATGTGCTTGTGAAGGGAGGAGATTACAATGTTGACAATATTGTTGGCGCCAAAGAAGTAATTACAAACAATGGTACGGTAGAAGTAATTCCTCTTGAGGCTGGTTTCTCCACAACCGGGATTATAGAAAAACTAAAAAAATTATAGTATTATAACTGCAATGGATAAGCGCAAAATAATGACAAGGGACGTTAGCTGGCTCGCCTTCAATGGAAGAGTGTTGCAGGAAGCAGGCGATGAAACAGTTCCTTTGAAAGAGAGAATAAAGTTTCTTGGAATATTTTCAAGTAACCTCGATGAATTTTTCAGGGTGAGAGTGGCCACCCTCAGGCGTATGATAGAGTTTGGAAGTAAGACGAATATCAAGGCAAATATTCACCTTGAACAAACGCCGGAAAAAATTCTTGAGGAAATAACCCTGAAGGTGACAATCCAGCAAAACCAATTCAACCGTACCTGGGCGAATATATTGTCGGAATTAAAAGAGCAAAAGATTTTTCTCGTAAATGAAAAGCAGCTCAACCGTGAGCAGCAAAAATTTGTGTTTGCCTATTTCAATGAATCAGTAAGAAGTAACATTGTGCCTCTTATGCTTGAAAGCATACAGGCTTTCCCGAATCTAAATGACAAATCCATTTACCTGGCCTGCAAGCTTTCAAAGAAAGATGGAAGTATTCCACAAAAATTTGCTTTGGTTTCAGTGCCTTCGCGTCTGCCCAGATTTGTAACCTTGCCCTCGACCGAACAGGGTAGCTATATTATTTTACTTGAAGACATCATTCGCTTTTGTTTGCCGAATATTTTTTCATACTTCGGCTACGATACTTTTTCTTCAAATCTTATAAAGGTAACAAGGGACGCAGAAATTGATATTGATAATGACGTCTCCACTTCTTTCATTCAAAAAATAGAAAAGGGTTTAAAAAACCGGAAAAAAGGAAAGCCTGTTCGGTTTGTTTTTGATAAAGATATCGATAGCGGGCTTCTCAATTATCTTATTAAACGACTTGGTTTATCTGATAAAGATAATATTCAGTCAGGGGCGCGGATACATAACTTTAAAGATTTTATAAACTTCCCCGAGGCTGTTTTCCAGGTAAAAAATCCAAGAAAAAAGGCTTTTATTCACCCGCTTCTGCAGAATGCCGATAGTGTTACGAACGTTGTTTTACAAAGGGACGTACTTCTCAATTTTCCGTATCATTCATTTGACTCGCTGATTGATCTGCTAAGAGAAGCAGCTATTGCTCCGGATGTTGTAAGTATAAAGGTCACGTGTTATCGCCTCGCTACGCGATCCAACATTATCAATGCGCTTACTAACGCCGTACGTAACGGTAAGTCTGTAACCGTTGTACTTGAGTTGAGCGCCCGGTTCGACGAAGAGGCAAATCTTGAATGGAAGGAAGTTCTGGAAGAAGCCGGGGTAAAGGTTTTCATTGGTGTACCCAACATGAAAGTGCATGCCAAGCTTTGCCTTATTAAAAAAAGAAAAAACAATCACACGGTTCACTATGGATTTGTAAGTACAGGAAATCTTAATGAAAAGACAGCCCGGTTATATGGCGATCATTGCCTTCTAACAAGCGACCGGCATATTATGGCCGATGTGAATCGCATGTTCAATTACCTGGAAAATCCTAAAAATACCCAGCCTTTGAAAAATTGCAAACGACTGCTTGTGAGCCCGGTTGCAATGAGAAAACAAATTCATTCATTTATCGATCGGGAAATTAAAAGCGCAAGGGAAGGTAAATACTCCTCAATAACATTAAAATTAAATTCATTAAGCGATGAGGAGCTAATTCTAAAACTTTATGATGCAGCTAAAGCCGGTGTGAAAATCAGGATGGTCATCCGTGGAATATGTTGCATGTTTACTCAAAACAAAAAGTTTAAGAAAAAGGTAAAGGCAATTAGTATAGTTGATGAATACCTCGAACACGCAAGAATTTTCATTTTTCACTACGATGGAAAAGAGAGAACTTTTATATCATCCGCCGATTGGATGGTAAGAAATTTGGACCACCGTGTAGAGGCCGGTTGCCCTATTCTCGACAAAGAGATACAACAGGAATTAAAGGATATACTACAAATCCAGTTAAGCGATAATGTAAAGGCAAGGATACTGGACAACGAGCTTTCAAACGAATATGTAGAAAATGATCACGAAAAAAAAATACGATCACAAATAGAAACATATAATTATTTACTAAAGAAAAAATATACACCTCTTGAAACTGGCGGCAATTGACATTGGCAGTAACGCAGCAAGATTACTTATTTCCGAAGTCACGGTTGATGATAAAAAAAACACATCATTCAATAAGGTTTCGCTGATAAGAGTACCACTAAGGCTCGGTTTTGATGTATTTGATTCGGGCAAAATTTCAGATCATAAGATTACATTGCTCCTGTATACAATGAAGGCTTATCTCAACTTGTTGCAGGCTTACGAAGTAAAATATTTAAAAGCATGTGCTACTTCCGCCATGAGGGATTCACACAATGCTGCGGATATTATTTCATTGGTAAAAAAAGAAACGGGAATTGAAATAGAAGTAATCTCAGGAAGTGACGAAGCGTCTTTCATCTATGAAAATCATGTGGCTGAAAATCTTGATAAAGAGCATTCTTATCTCTATATAGATGTAGGTGGCGGCAGTACAGAACTTACTTTTTTTAGCAACGGTAAACTTATATTCAAAGATTCCTATAACATTGGTACCATAAGGCTGCTAAAAAGTAAAGTAAGTAACGAGGCCTGGGACGAAATGAAAGACAACATTAAGAATAAAACCAGGGGCCATAAAGAAGTTATCGCAATTGGTTCCGGAGGAAATATCAATAAAGTATATACCCTTAGCAAACGCAAGGATACAAAACCGCTTCCCCTGGAAATGTTGCGTGATTTTTATAAAGAGCTTAGCAATGTTGCTCTTGAAGAAAGAATTTCAGTTTATAAAATGCGTGAAGACCGGGCCGATGTAATAGTGCCGGCTTTGCAGATATATGTTAACGTTATGCGTTGGGCAGGCGCGAATGAAATATATGTTCCTAAGATTGGCCTTGCAGACGGGCTTGTGCAGCATTTATGGGAAGAGGTAAGGGATAAGACAATTTAGATTGAAAGTTGGGAGGCCATATTATTTTTCGAAAATTTCGCAGCCCTGCACTGTTTCAGGTTTACATCAGACAATTTTATATGTCCGCGTGGACGTCGTACGTCACACCAGCATCTTGCATCTTTGAATAAATAAATATTTATATTTGCACCCCAGCGATAGCTCAAAAGGATTTGTTTTATTCTAATGCAGAGCCATCTCCCACGTCGCTTTTTTCTTACTCTAAAAATAACATCATGTCAGTGGTTAAAGAAGTAAAAAAAATTACGACACATACTTTGCAAAAAATGAAAGCGGGAGGTGAAAAAATCTCTATGATTACCGCATATGATTTTTCATTTGCCAAAATTTTCGACGCAGCAGGAATTGATATAATTCTTGTAGGCGATAGTGCCAGTAACGTTATGGCCGGCCATGAAACTACCTTACCCATAACGCTTGAACAGATGATCTACCATGCATCTTCGGTTGTACGGGGAAGCAACCGTTCGCTGGTTGTTGTCGATCTCCCCTTCGGAAGCTACCAGGGTAATAGTAAAGAAGCACTCAGTTCTACTATAAGGATCATGAAAGAGACCGGAGCGCACGGCATCAAGCTGGAAGGTGGTGAAGAAATTATTGAATCCGTAAAACGGATTTTAAGTGCAGGAGTTCCTGTAATGGGCCACCTCGGCCTTACCCCGCAGTCCATATATAAATTCGGCACGTATACGGTGAGGGCGAAGGAAGAGGTAGAAGCTGAGAAACTTAAGAAGGACGCTACACTTTTACAGGAAGCAGGCTGCTTTGGAATTGTGCTGGAAAAAATTCCGGCAACATTGGCGAAAGAAGTTTCAAATCATTTATCTATACCGACGATAGGCATAGGAGCTGGCCACGATTGCGATGGACAGGTGTTGGTGATGCACGATATGCTCGGGATCAACACCGAATTTAAACCAAGGTTTCTTCGACAATATCTTAACCTGCATGAAGATGTAACAGCGGCTGTCCAGCAATATATTCAAGATATAAAAGCACATGATTTCCCAAATGAAAACGAGCAGTATTAATATAATGAACCAGGTGCGACCTACGACGCTTAAGCAAATTGTTTCATATTGTTAACTCATCACCTTGGCGGGCGACTCTTAAAAGCATTCAAAGGCGAACTTTAATATTTCTCGCCTTACTAATTCTTTTTTGATTGTAAATAAAGAAACGAAAGCATGTAAATGCCGGCAATTGTCATTCACTGCTGAGAGCGACTATACCGGTTTAAAAACAAATTGATAAAGCAACTTCTTTGACAGGGTATCGCAACCCACCGCAGCATTACCATAAATTCAATAACTAAATTTAAAACAGATGCAACGATTTCTTACCGAATTAAAAATTTCCGAAACTAATAAAGGTGTTTCAACCGGAACTAAATGGATTTCTTCTTCCGGGGAAAAGATCACAAGCTCCTCTCCTGTTGATGGAAAAAAAATTGCAACAATATATAGCGCCGATAAAAAAAGTTTTGACCAGGTAACTTCGATAGCCAAAAAGGCTTTTACAGAATGGCGCCAGTGGCCCGCTCCGAAAAGGGGAGAAATTGTGAGGCAAATCGGAAATGAACTTAGAACACACAAAGCAAATCTCGGTAAACTGGTAAGCTACGAAATGGGTAAAAGCTTACAGGAAGGGCTGGGCGAAGTCCAGGAGATGATTGACATTTGCGATTTCGCGGTAGGCCTTTCGCGGCAATTGTATGGGCTTACGATGCACAGCGAGAGGCCGGGTCACAGAATGTACGAGCAATACCATCCGCTTGGAATCGTCGGGATCATTTCGGCGTTTAATTTCCCGGTAGCTGTCTGGAGTTGGAATAGTATGCTGGCAATGGTTTGCGGAGACGTTTGTATTTGGAAACCTTCTGAAAAAACACCCCTTTGCGGAGTTGCCTGCCAGCAAATAATTGCAAAGGTTTTTAAAGAAAATAAGGTTCCGGAAGGAGTATGTAATCTTATTACAGGTGGAAGAGACATTGGTCAATGGTTGTGTGAGGATGCAAATATTGCTTTGATTTCAGCAACAGGTTCAACAAGAATGGGTAAAGCAGTAAGCGCAACGGTTGGTGCCCGGCTTGGGAAAAGTTTGTTGGAGCTTGGTGGAAATAACGCCATTATTATTTCAAAAGAAGCGGATTTGGATATGGCACTAATTGGTTGCTTATTTGGCGCCGCAGGTACTGCCGGGCAAAGATGCACAACTACCAGGAGGCTCATTGTACACGAAGGTGTTTACGACAACTTCAAAAAAAAGTTAGTTACTGCATACAAGCAACTTAAAATCGGTGACCCGCTCAAAGAAGGAAATCATGTAGGGCCGCTAATAGATAAAGATGCGGTAACAATGTATCTCAATGCAATAGAGCAGTGCAAAAAGCAAGGCGGCAAATTTATTGTTGAGGGCGGTGTGCTAACCGGAAAGGGTTTTGAGAGCGGATGTTATGTAAAGCCGTGTATTGCCGAAGTAACTAATGAAATGGAAATAGTACAGCATGAAACATTTGCGCCAATACTATATCTCATAAAATATAGATCGCTGGAAGAAGCAATAGAACTTCAAAATGGAGTACCACAGGGCTTATCAAGCGCCATCTTCACGTTGAATATGCGTGAAGCAGAATCTTTTCTTTCATACGCGGGAAGCGATTGCGGCATTGCTAATGTTAACATCGGTACTTCCGGCGCGGAAATTGGTGGAGCTTTTGGGGGAGAAAAGGAAACGGGTGGCGGAAGGGAAAGTGGAAGCGACGCGTGGAAGGCGTATATGCGCAGGCAGACTAATACGATTAATTACACTGACAAGCTTCCCCTGGCCCAGGGTATTAAATTTACGGTTTAATTATTCCGGTCTTGTAATGCAGTATCAGAAGCCCCCGTTTATTCATTAACATAAAAATTGGATAATCTTTGATAAGCGGTTGAGCCGCTACAAAAAAAATGCAAATATTTGTGATACTCAAAAAACAAATCTCAATATGATTAAAAAAATTAAACAAGTTTTCATAATTGCCCTGCTGATGACCTCGGTTCCGTTTATGATTTTTGCACAGGGTACTGCTGAAAAAAAGGAAACACCCCACAACTGGCATGAGCTTGATAAAGCTGAAACGGGATATTATGGTATAAGCCTTGACAAAGCTTACCAGTTTTTAAAAAATAAAAAAAGCAAAACTGTAATCGTGGCTGTTATAGATAGTGGGGTTGACACTACGCAGGAAGATCTCAAGCCCGTGCTTTGGCACAATCCGGGCGAGATTCCCGGAAACGGAATTGATGATGATCACAATGGTTATACCGATGATGTATATGGATGGAATTTTATCGGGGGAAAAGATGGCCGCAACGTTAAACAGGACTCTTATGAAGGTGCAAGAGTTTATTGGAAGTTAAAAGAAAAATATGGAGAAGAAGTACCTGACACTAATAATGTAAGTGAAGAACAGAAGAAGGAAATAGCAGAATATCTCAGGGCAAAGGACAAAGTGGTTGGAGGAATGGATGCTAAAGAGCTTATGTTCATGAAACGTATTTTACCGGGATTGGAAAGGGGCGATTCTGTTATCGCGAAAGATCTTGGCAAAGTTGAATTTACAGGGAATGATCTTAAATCATACGAGCCAAAAAATATTGACGCCAAAACGGCTTTAAGCATTTATTTGAGTATTGCAAAGCTTAACGATAATTACGATATCAGCAACCAGGATATACTTGACGATCTTAAAGGGCAAATCCGGAAAGGTGATGCTGCGAATAATCCCCCGGAAAATTACAGGGCAGAAATAGTGCAGGATAATGAAGCGGATATCAATGACAGGTATTATGGCAATAATGATGTTATGGCTGGCACTCCTACACATGGCACACATTGTTCCGGTATTATAGCAGCAGCAAGAAATAACAACGTGGGGATGGATGGCATTGCAGACAATGTAAAAATAATGATGGTGCGTGCCGTGCCAGATGGCGATGAGCATGATAAGGATATTGCTAACGCGATCCGTTATGCCGTTGATAATGGTGCCCAGATAATCAGTATGAGTTTTGGAAAGGATTTTTCTCCTGAGAAAAATTGGGTAGATGATGCAGTAAGGTATGCGTCCTCTAAAAATGTGCTTCTCGTACATGCTGCGGGAAACGATCACAAAAATGTGGATAGCACTGAAAATTTTCCCAACCCCATATTTGTAAATGACTCCGGCAGGGCAAAAAATTTTATAACAGTAGGCGCTAGTGGCGATCCGACTAATGGAGGCTTTACGGCAAATTTCAGTAATTACGGAAAACAGGAAGTAGACGTATTTGCCCCGGGCGTAAATATTTATTCAACGCTGCCCGGCGGCGATAAATATGGTAACCTTTCAGGAACAAGTATGGCTTGTCCTGTAGTCGCCGGCATTGCTGCTTTAGTTCTTGAATACTATCCTGATCTTAGTGCGGAACAATTGAAATATGTAATTGAAAAATCGACTACACCCTTGAGTGAAGAAGTAAAACTGCCGGGAACGGATGACATGGTTAAACTAAGCGATATTTCAAAATCAGGTGGAGAAGTAAACGCTTACGAAGCTATAAAATTAGCGTCGACATTAAAGGGAGACAGGGATAAAAAGATGGACATTCTGCCGAAGTCCAAAGTAAAAAACGGTAAGAAAGGATAACTAATCAGATTCCCTTTATGAAACTTAAATTAACCTGGCAGTTGTAAAAAAACTGTTAGGTTTTTTTATGTCGCCAGTTTTGGTTTATAATATTCGGGGCATTAAAAATAGTAAATTCGCAAAGTGATTTACCAATCTTTAATTTAAAAAAAAATCATAAATGATTACTGAAAAAAAGAAGCCAATTACTATAAAATCCAGGCTGGGCAACCTTCCCGCTAATATGGAAACCTATTTTACGGAAGCTGGTGAAGATGATCTGAATGCGGCTTTTAAGAAGCAAAATTCCGATGCCGAAAAATTATTTCAATCGATTAGTGAAGATAAATCAACCTACAAATATGCCGAAGGTAAATGGACTTTAAAAGAAGTTTTGCAACACATGATTGATGCGGAAAGAGTATTTGCATACAGGGCTTTGGCTTTTGCAAGGCAGGATTACAATACCCTTCCTTCGTTCGATGAAAATGACTACGCAAATAACTCCAACGCTAATGACCGCAGTTGGGAAGATCTGGTCGCCGAATTTTTTTCTGTAAGGCAATCAACAGAATTTCTCTATGACAGTTTTTCGGCCGAAGCTTTGCAAACAATCGGAAAGGCGAGTACTTACACGATCGGTGTCAACACGCTCGGGTTCGTAATCATTGGCCACACAAAACACCATCTTACAATTATTAAAGAGAGATATTTGAAATAGAAATTCCTGTTTTTCCTCTGTCTTGTAACTTCATTTAAATAGTTTTCTTTGAAAATATTTTCAGCTTCGCATATAAGAAAATGGGATGATTTTACCATCAATAACGAACCCGTTACATCTACCGACCTGATGGAACGGGCCGGTGGGTCTTGTGCAAAGTGGCTTATTGAGAATTTTACAATTACCAGGTCCTTCAAAATTTTCTGTGGTAAAGGAAATAATGGTGGCGACGGACTGGTTATTGCGAGAAAGTTAATTGAAAAGAAGTTCACAGTTACTATTTACATCGTAGGTGACGGATCAGAAGGCTCACCCGACTTTAATGTGAATCTTACCAGGTTGAAAAAATTAAATGCTGAGATTAACTTTTTAGAATCCAAAGAATCATTTCCAGAAATTAATAAAGAAGATATTGTAGTCGATGCTTTATTTGGCACCGGCCTTAATAAAAAGCCCGCAGGTATATATGGTAATATCATTAGCTTTATTAACGAGTCAGGCGCTATAAGGGTTTCTATTGATACTCCCAGCGGTTTGTATGTCGACAATAATTCGACAGGCAATAAAGTTATTCAAGCCAGCTATACCCTTACATTTCAGCAGTTAAAACTTTCGTTTCTTATGGCGGAAAATGAATCTTATACCGGTGAGGTAGTAGTACTTGATATCGGACTTGCTGAAGGATTTTACGACAATGAAAAATCTGATTTTATTTTAACAGATAAATATCTTGCGAGGGAACTGCATGTTTCGCGTACACAGTTTGCAAATAAAGGAAACTACGGCTATGCCTGCCTGGTAGCGGGAAGTTACGGCATGATGGGTGCGGCAGTATTAAGCTCCAGCGCTTGTCTCAGGAGCGGTGTTGGAAAACTCACCTGCTATGTTTGTAAAGAAGGGTACGTAGTAATGCAAACCTCTGTTCCGGAAGCAATGTGCAAAGTTTTTGGGAAAACATTTATTAAAGATATACAGGCTGTGGGCGATTTTGATGTTGTAGGGATTGGGCCGGGAATAGGAAAGCATGCATCCCACAAACAGTTACTGCAAACAGTTTTTAAGAATTCCAAAAAGCCTGTTGTAATAGACGCCGACGGATTGAATTCATTGAGTCTTTATAAATCTTTTTATAAATCAATCCCCGCCAATAGTATTATTACCCCCCACCCTAAAGAATTTGAAAGGCTGTTCGGTAAAACAAATAACGACTTTGAAAGAATGAAACTGGCGCTCGTGAAAGCGAAAGAGCTAAATATTTTTATTGTGCTAAAGGGGCATCACACTTTAATTGCAACCCCGGATGGAAAAAGCTATTTCAACTCAACGGGAAATTCAGGCATGGCAACTGCCGGTTCCGGAGATGTTCTTACGGGAATTATTACCGCATTACTTGCTCAACAGTATTCTCCATTGCATTCCTGTATTCTTGGGGTGTATATACACGGACTTGCCGGCGATCTTGCTGCTAAAAAATTGTCTAAAGAAGCAATGATCGCAGGGGATATTATTGATTTTCTGGGAGATGTGTTTTTGGAAATTGAAAAATATGCAACATCGTCTTTTCAGAAATAACCAGTTATCAGGTTAAAAACTTTAGACCCGATCGATCCACTGATAATTGTTCTTATTATACGTATAGAAATATTTTGTTTGTCGTATAAAAAGATTAATTTTGTTGAAAATAGAAGGTTATGGATAATAAGATAACATTAAGCTTCGATGAAAGCGTAATTAACAGGGCTAAAAAATATGCTGAAAAAAACAATATAAGTTTATCGCGCCTTATAGAGTTTTTATTAAATAAGGTTACCTCCAATAATTATTCATCCTTAGAAGATTTTCCCATTTCAGATTGGGTAATGCAGGTTGCAGAAGGAAATGCTGTTTATGAAACTAAAGCACGAAAATCCCGCAAGGCCACCAAGGAAGAATATTTTAAATCCAGGAAATGAAAATTTTTCTTGATGCGAATATCCTGGTTTCTGTATTAAATAAAGAATATCCAATATTCACGTACACATCGCGAATTGTAAGCCTTGCAGACAAAAGCGGCTTCTCAGTATATACTTCTCCTGTTTGTCTTGCCATTGCATTTTATTTTGCTGAAAAAAAGTTTAACAGCGCTTCCGCAAAAAGCAAGATTGAAATTTTATGCAAGCATATAAAAATAGCTGCGGCCGATAAAAACACGGTAATGCAATCTTTGCAAAACCCTGCTGTTAATGATTTTGAGGACGGCCTTGAGTATTATTCAGCGCTGGAAAATAAATGTGAATGCATTATTACCGAAGATATTGATGATTTTTATTTTTCAAGTATAGAAGTATTAAGGAGTGAAAGCTTTTTTAAAAAATATATGGCAGGTGAAAAGCAAAAATGATTTTTTGAAGGATATAATTTCTCCAATGCATTAGGCGAGCAAGCATTTTGAATTATGAATATTTAGAAAGAACACCCGGTGGTCCATTGCAATAGGGATTGAAACGGAAAGCCCGGAATGAGCGAAGCGAATGAGGACTTGCAGTGGAAAGCCCGACGGCTTGCGCAGTTCCGGCTTTGTGGCCGGGGGCTTGCCGGATTGCCCAAATTTTCTTTCGTTTTCAACTCGAATTACTATTACATTCCAAAAAGGGTCATTTTTTAAATCCAATCATTTTCAAAGTTGGGCTATTATCTTACTACATTTTACCCTATTTTTGCCACCCGAAAAATTAATTAAATAACAAATATGGATAATTTGATTTACGTAATTCCTGCAATGGGTGTCGTTGGATTGTTGTACACGTTTTTGAAATTCGCATGGGTTAATAAGCAGGATGCCGGCAACGAAAGGATGAAGGAAATAAGCACCTACATTGCCGATGGAGCGATGGCGTTTCTCAAATCTGAATACAAGATCCTTTCTTATTTTGTAATTATCGCGGCCTTGTTGCTCGGGATTATGGGGTTTAGCAGTGAGAACAGCCACTGGAGCATTGCACTTGCATTTATTACAGGTGCAATAATGAGTGCACTTGCGGGGTTCATTGGTATGCGTGTGGCAACAAAAGCCAATGTGCGTACAGCCCAGGCTGCACGTACCAGTTTAGCACAGGCGCTGAAAGTTTCCTTTACGGGTGGAAGCGTTATGGGGCTTGGAGTTGCGGGCCTTGCCGTGCTTGGGCTTGGTGGATTGTTTATCATATTAAAAATGATTTTTGCGCCAAACTCTCCTGTTGATAGCGTGGAAATGGAAAGGACTATTGAAATCCTTACCGGCTTTAGCCTTGGAGCTGAAAGCATCGCGTTGTTTGCACGGGTTGGCGGTGGTATTTATACAAAAGCTGCTGATGTGGGTGCGGATCTTGTGGGAAAAGTTGAAGCCGGAATTCCCGAAGATGATCCACGTAATCCGGCAACGATTGCGGATAACGTGGGTGATAATGTGGGTGATGTCGCCGGTATGGGAGCCGATCTTTTTGGTTCGTATGTAGCGACCGTTTTAGCCACAATGGTTTTGGGCAGGGAGACCTTTTCAACAGACAGGTTTGGTGGCATGGCCCCTATTTTATTACCCATGCTCATCGCTTCAATGGGTATTCTTTTTTCAATACTGGGAACCTTCTTTGTAAAAATTTCCGATAAGTCGGGACTTCATACTTCTGTTGTTCAAAAAGCATTGAACATGGGTAACTGGGGTTCTATTGTTTTAACTGCAATTGCATCCTATTTTTTAGTGATATGGTTAATGCCTGATACCGATATGGTTTTAAGAAATTATCATTTTACAAAATATGGGGTATTCGGTGCGATAATAGTTGGCCTTGTTGTGGGGACATTGATGAGCATAATTACCGAGTTCTACACGGCGATGGGTAAACGCCCCGTTATGTCGATTGTACGGCAGTCGTCTACAGGGCATGCAACCAATATTATTGGCGGACTTGCAGTGGGTATGGAGAGCACCTTGTTACCCATATTAGTACTGGCTTCAGGAATTTATATGAGTTACTGGTGTGCAGGTTTGTATGGCGTTGCAATAGCTGCGGCTGGTATGATGGCTACAACGGCGATGCAGCTTGCGATCGATGCATTCGGCCCGATTGCCGATAATGCCGGAGGTATTGCAGAAATGTGTGAATTACCAAAGGAGGTTCGTGAGAAAACTGATATTCTTGATGCGGTGGGAAATACAACTGCTGCAACCGGAAAGGGATTTGCAATTGCCTCTGCTGCCTTAACGGCATTGGCTTTGTTTGCCGCTTTCGTAGGTATCGCAAAAATTGATGGTATTGATATTTACCGTGCGGATGTTTTAGCCGGCCTTTTTGTAGGAGCAATGATTCCATTTATATTTTCGGCGCTGGCAATACGTGCCGTTGGAGAAGCTGCTATGGCAATGGTGGAGGAAGTTCGCAGGCAGTTCCGTACGATCCCTGGTATTATGGAAGGTACGGGCAAGCCAGAGTATGAAAAATGTGTTGCCATATCTACTGACGCGTCCATCAAAAAAATGATGATGCCGGGAGCTATTGCTCTTATCTCTCCATTAATAATTGGTTTTGTTTTCGGACCCGAAGTTTTGGGAGGTTTTTTAGCCGGTGCAACAGTAAGCGGAGTGTTAATGGGAATGTTTCAAAATAACGCCGGTGGTGCATGGGACAATGCAAAAAAATCTTTTGAGAAAGGCGCTGTAATTAATAATGAAACTTATTATAAAGGCTCAGAACCGCATAAAGCCTCCGTAACGGGCGATACCGTTGGCGATCCTTTTAAAGATACTTCAGGCCCAAGCATGAACATATTGATAAAGCTTATGAGTATTATTTCCCTGGTAATAGCTCCTACCCTTGCAAGAATTCACCAGGGAAGTATAGAAAGGAACAGGAATTTAAAAATGGAAAACCTGATGCTGTTGCAAAATGAAACGAATGTAGATCATACCGCGAATCCCAAAAATGTCTGGTCCCTGCAAACCAGGAACCCGGACAATCTGAAAGCCGTTGAGAAGGACGTTAAAAAGATGATTGATGAAATGGAACGGGATAACCTTATTAATAACTCAACCTACTCTGTAGAAGTTGCCAACAGCTGGTTATACATCAATGGTGTGAAACAACCTGCCGAAATCAATGACAGGTATAAAAAATATTATGCAGCAACGGGAGATTTTATAACCGGCGAAGCACGGAAATAAGGTCACATTTAATAAATTTAATTTTGAACAGGGAGATATAAGCTTCCTGTTTTTTATGCAAATTGTTCTTTAATATACAGTTTTTCTCATTTAATCAATACCTGAAATAGTTCAGCCATTCCCCCCGTTGCGGATCTTGCAATTACATGAAAATTGTGATGCGGAGGAACGTACGGAGGTTTTTTGTCAATGATATATTTTGGAATACCATCAGGCAAGTATTCGATAAGCCCGGATGCAGGATAAACCTGCAGGGATGTTCCGGCCAGGATGAAGATGTCAGCTCCTGACATGATCGTTTTTGCTTCCATGATCATCGGCACCTGTTCGTTAAACCATACAACATGGGGCCTTAACTGCGCTCCGTCAGATGCGAGGTCTCCGTAATTAATATCTCCGGTTATATCATAAAGGGTAGTTTCATCTTTCTCACTCCGCATTTTAAAAATCTCTCCGTGAAGATGCACCACATTTTTTGATCCGGCTCTTTCATGAAGGTCATCTATGTTTTGGGTGATAACAGTTACGTCAAACTTTTCCTGCAGCGAGGCAACAACCTTGTGTGCCTCGTTCGGCACGGCATTAGCGACCTCTTTCCTTCTCATATTATAAAAGTCGAGTACCAGTTCCGGATTCTTTTTCCATCCTTCGGGTGTTGCTACTGCATATACATCATGGCCCATCCAAAGACCGTCACTGTCACGGAACGTCTGTAAGCCGCTTTCCGCGCTTATTCCCGCACCGGTAAGAACAACAAGTTGCTTTTTCATTTGCCAAAAATTTTGCTTCAATAAATGTTTTACTTCTTTTCCCTTTTCAAAATTCCACAGCAAAATTAAATGGATTATTGAGCTTATTTAAATATGACAAGTAAGATATTCCCGGTAAAATATCCAATTGTATTTACATTTTAGTTACATTGATTCCTTTTACCAAATCAAATGCAAAAAAAACGAAACCTGCTCTCTCCCATTACTATCTTAATGATCGTAATAATTATTGCCGCCACCGCTACCTGGATTGTTCCGGCCGGAAGATATGACACGCTTACGTTCAGCGAAAACAGCTTCACTTTTAATACAGATAGCGGCCAGGTTATATTACCTTTTAATCAGCATACTCTTGACAGCCTGCAAATACATATTGCACCGGAAAAATTTCAAACCGGGGCCATAAGAAAGCCGGTGGCGGTACCGGGAACTTTCCATAAGCTGCCCAAAAATTCACAAGGATTTCTTGGGATACTGAAGGCGCCGTTAAACGGAATAATGGATTCGATAGACATTATTTTATTCCTTCTTGTTATTGGAGGATTCATGAGTGTATTTCACGAAACCGGCGCGATGGTTAAAGGCCTTACCGCACTTTCTTACAGCATGAAAGGAAGAGAGGCGTGGCTTATTATTATTCTTACTTTTCTCTTTTCATTCGCAGGATCATCCTATGGAATGGCTGAAGAAGCATTGGTTTTTTATCCCGTAATGATTCCGCTTTTCCTGGCTGCGGGTTATGATTTACTGGTTCCCATTGTGGTTATATTTGGTGGCACGCAATTAGGAACATTATCTTCCTTTACAAATCCGTTTTCAACGATTATCGCGTCGAATGCCGCAGGTGTCAATTGGGCCGACGGGCTTTCGGAAAGAGTTCTAATGTTTATAATTTCAACCGGTATTACAATCTGGTATGTTGTACACTATGCCCAAAAAGTAAAAAAAGATCCCACAAAATCCATCGTTTATAAAATTGATGGAAATGTACTCTTCGCCTTATAAAAAAATAAGTTCGGAAATAGGTGCTGATGATACTTTAACTGCGAAGACAAAACTTTTATTAGTCCTTTTTCTATTTACTTTTTTAACGATGATTGCAGGGGTTGTATGGTTTGATTGGTGGCTTATGGAAATGTCTGCTTTGTTTTTGGGTTCTTCTATTTTAATAGCGCTGATCGTTAGACTTGGGGAGAAAAATTTTCTCAGCCAGTTTATACGAGGAGCCCAGGATATTTTAGCTGTAGCATTTATTGTGGGTGTGGCCCGGGGAGTTACAATTGTTTTGAATAATGGCCACATAAGCGATTCCATTTTATATTATTCAGCTAACCTGGTGAGCGGAATGCCCCCTGCTCTTTTTATTATTGTCTTACTTGCCTTGTATATGTTTTTCACGCTTTTCATTTCTTCATCATCAGGTATGGCCGTGTTAACAATGCCGATTATCGGGGGACTGGCAGTGATTGTAAATGTTCCGGGCAGGGAAATTGTAAACACCTATTTGTTTGGAATGGGAATTATGGGTTTTATGACTCCGACTGGTTTGATTCTTCCTTCACTGGCGCTCTCAAACGTGAGCCTCAAAGCATGGTGGAAATTTATTTACCCTTTGCTCCTGATTCTTTTCGTGGTTTGCTCCTTATTTCTGATTATCGGAATTTACCTGTGATCATGGATTTTCTTTTCTCTTCATATTTCACACTTTGATAAAGATATGCGGTTCAGTTTTTGAGCTTTTATTCTATTGAAAATAATATCTCTTTTTATGAAAAGTAATTTCCTTTCCCTCAAAGCATTGCTGATAATATTCACCAGCTTATTTATATTTTCAAACTGTTCTTCTACAAAAAAACCGTCATCTTATCAAGGCGATTTATCAGCTTCTGACATTAAGGATATGGTCGACTCGCACCGGTTTACTTTTGTGGCTGAAAGTGTAAACCCCAACCGTGGCCGGTTCCGCACTCTTACATCCCGTTATGACGTTCGGGTTTCTTCGGATTCCCTTGTAAGTTATCTTCCTTATTTCGGGCGAGCCTATACAGCGCCTATTGACCCATCAGAAGGAGGAATACATTTTACGTCTACAGATTTTTCTTACGACGTTACCAATAACGGAAGTGATAAATGGAACCTGTTAATTAAGCCGAAGTCGCAGGATGTGCGACAATTAAATTTCACGATTTTTGGGAATGGCTCTGCCACGTTGAGTGTTACAAGTAATTCACGTGAACCAATTTCTTTTAACGGACATTTACAAAAATGAATTATTGAAAACTTTCTGGCCATCAGTAAATTTTCTTTGTCGCAATCGTTAAAAAAATGTCGCAGGAAACAGGAAAGTATTTAATTATCGGCGGTGTTATCTTATTAATTGCAGGAATCATTATTTACTTCTTTCATAACCAGTTCAAGTGGTTTGGAAATCTTCCGGGAGATATAAAAGTGAAATCAGATAATTTCAGATTTTATTTCCCGGTTGCAACAATGATTATTATAAGTATCGCAATCACGTTAATCATAAATATTATCAGGAGATTTTTTTGACATTTAATTTGCCGCGTTAAACAGATTCATATGATACCTTTGAAATTTTAATATGGCCCATTTTGTAGAAAAAAATTCAATTGTAAGAAGAATATGGGGCAAAAGTGATACAGTGCTTTTTATTTTTGCCGGTGCCGCCGCGGAATTCGCTCTAAATAAAGCAGTCGACTGGCTGTATTTTACAGGCAATCTTCCGGCAGATCCATTAGGCAGGTTATTTTCCACTGTTAGCTATGCGAGAAAGATAATTTTTTCGGAAAAAGAAGAAGCTTTAAAAACGATTGATACTATTGCAGCAATTCACAAAGGAGTTGAAAATAAACGAGGTAAATCCATACCTGGCTGGGCTTATCGTGATGTACTGTTTATGCTGATTCATTACAGTATTGCCTCCTACGAAATTCTCGAACACCCGCTGTCCCCGGAAGAAAAAGAAGATGTTTACGATGTTTTCTACCGGTTTGGAATGCGGATGAAACTGGAAGGACTTCCTTCAAATTACACTGACTGGAAAAAAGTAAGAAGCTACGACCTGGAACACGACCTGGAAAAAAGCGAATTTTCCATTGACCTTTATAAGCAATACAAAAAACATCTTGGCGCCTTTCGTTACCGGGTTTTGCTCGAGGGACAAATATTGGTAGTGCCCAAAAAAGTAAGAGATCTTCTAAACCTGCGAAGTTTCTCTTTTCTAACTCCCGTTTTGCCCATCTATAAGTTAAGTCGCAAAATAAAATTGGACGGTGCAATTAAGTCGCTGATTTTACCCACTCAGTATAAAAAAGAGATTAAAGAAATTGATGTTATGCTGAACTGAAACATGAGGTTCTAAGTTTCATGAATGAAATTTGTTTAGCATTGATTTGCCCGTTACAAATGATTACAGTAAAGCTTCCGTTTCTCTTATTGTAACAAGCGCTGTCCGGTCATTTAAAACGCCATGAAATTTTTTGGCATAAGAATTAGTGTATCAGTTTTATCACTAACCTTTAAATAATAAATCATGGCAAAGTATTCCAAAGGAGCATCAAAAAAAGTTGAAAAATCCATGCATGAAATGCACGAAGGCAAATTAAAAAGTGGCGGGAGTGGCAAAAAAGTTACCAACCCGAAACAAGCGATAGCCATCGGCCTTTCTGAAGCGCGTGAAGAAGGAAAGAAAGTGCCAAAGAAAAGTAGTTCTGCAAAATCTACGTCTAAAAGTAGTTCAGCAAAATCTACATCTCACAAGCCGGGACCGAAAAAAGGCTCATCAAAGAAGTGAGACAACTCTTCAGGCACGGTTAAGTTGGTTAGGGTTTGAAAACATCTTTACATCCGGTAATTATTCAAACCCTTTTGGCTTAAGTTTCTGCAGTAATTTTTTCGGAAATTGATTTTCTTCTCCTGCTTCTAAATCCCCATAACTGGCCCTTGTGATAAACCGGAACCTCATCCCCCAATAATTTGCCCCAGGGTTTCAGCTCCTTCACCCGGTCAAAAATTATCTTAAGCACTGCTATAAAGGGTATCGACAGGAACATGCCGGGTACACCCCAGATCGCAGCACCCAATAAAACAATAACAATTGAAACCAGGGCATTGATCTTTACTTTCGATGAAACTATTCGTGGCACTAAAATATTGTTGTCAATAAACTGGATTATCATATACGCTATAATGATTCCGATTTGCGTTGAAAATCCATCTTTGGTAACAGTAGCAATGAGTATCGGAATGGCTATCGCAATAATACCTCCTATGTACGGCAGTATGTTTAATATTGCCCCTATTACTCCTATTAATATTGAATAGCGCAAGCCCAACAACATAAGTGCTGCAGAATTCATCACCGCAACTATTAAAGCTTCCAGGAGAAGGCCGACCATATAGCTTTGAATTGCGCTCTTAGTTTCTTTAAGCACAGTTGCGACCTGGGTAGAATTCTGCTCTGCAAATATTTCGTAAAGAAAATTTAAAATAAGTGTTTTATAAAAAAGTAACAAGAAAATATAAATAGGCAGTAAAACGATTACGCTTACTGCTCCCAATACAGTACCGAGCGTTTGTCCAATCAGCGGTTTCAGGCTTGCACCCGCCTGGGAAATCAACTGCTGTTGTTTTTCTAAAGAGAGTGAATAATTTTGCTGAAGCCATAGTTGAAAATGATGAAACAAATCAGAAAATTTTTGCTGAAGCACCGGCATGTTTTCAGTAAACCTTACGATCTGCGATGAAATAAACACCATTACACCCGCCACTGCCAGGATTGTGCATAACAGGGCAATAGCGATTGCAACGATGTTGGGAATTTTTTTTTGCCGCAGCCAATTTACAAAGGGATTTAAAAGAATAGCAATCATAGCGGCAAAAGCAAGCGGAATAAGAATTCCCTTAAGCACATAAAGGAGGTAGATAAACAACATGATCCCAAAAAGGGTAACTGTTGCGCGAATGTAAAAAGGGTATTTTTTTTCCATAGGTTAATTTAAAAGGTTACTTTTTGTTGAGCGGTAATTTTTATTTTAGGCGGTGTGTTATATTAGCAAGAAAATGATTTCGGGAAAATATTACCAATTATAACACATAAAATTCAAACCGCTATTTCAAACTTTAAATATTTACTCTTGAAAAAAAATCTAATCACACTATCCCTGCTTTTATTAAGTATATCCTCGTTGTGCCAGGTGCACGAAGCAAAAAAAAAGCCACCTTTCAATGCCGCACTTGCAAAGGAACTTGGAGCCGATGACTTCGGCATGAAACAATACGTGATGGCATTTTTAAAAGAAGGCGAAAACAGAAGCATGGATTCAGCAACCGCGGCTAACCTCCAGATAGCCCATTTGAAAAATATAATGCGGCTTGCTAACGAAGGGAAACTAATAGTTGCCGGCCCTTTTCTTGACAACCAGCCCGTAAGGGGTATTTACATTTTCAATGTAAAAACTATCGAAGAAGCAAGAGAGCTTACTTCCACAGATCCTGCTATTAAAGCAGGTTCACTGCAAATGGAATTAAGGCCGTGGTATGGTTCAGCTGCACTGATTGAAGCCGTGAAGCTGCACAAGTCAATTGAGAAGAAAAGTATTGTTGATTAGCAGGCAGGCATTGCCTGGTATAACTATCATTGAATTTAATAACCCTTAACCCATCTACCACTTCGCGGCATAAGCTTTATCATTTATCGCTTTTTGTATAGTAATTTTTGATCGGGGCAAACGGGCCATATTTATGTTGTAATTCAGAAAATTGATTGTCAGCATAAGGGCCAAATGGATAGTCATATGGCTTTTTAGTCAGTACAGGCCAATCAGCTGAAAGATCTTTGTAAGGATGATATTGAGAGTTTACAAATGCGGCAACATCCCATGCTTCTTCATTTGTAAGTTCGGGAGCATCATGCGATACCCCAAAGGGCATATTATTTTTTACAAAGCCGGCAAATTTGGAAAGCCTGTAAATACTGGCACCGATATTATAACTGCGTGAACCCCATAAAGGCGGATATATTTTACCGGTGCTGTCGGGGAGTTCCTGCCCTTCTCCGTTTTTCCCATGACATACCTGGCATTTGTTTACAAATACGGTTCTCCCTTTTGAACTATCGGCAGGCCTGTCCATAAACGGAAGCTCTTCCAACCCGACACCCTTTGGCTTATCACCCTTTGCTACATTGCTTCCCACCCAATTGAGATAGGCTACAAATGCTTTCATTTCCCTGCTATTGCTATCAATAATTTTTCCATTCATACTGCGCTCAAAACAATCTTCTACTTTTTTTTCGATGGATTCCATTGCGCCGCTGCGTTCTTTATATCGCGGATAGCCATTTGCCACCATGTAAAAATTATTTCCAAAAAGCTTTGTTCCCGCATCGAGATGGCAATTCTCACAATTTAATCCGTTACTCAATTTTTGAAGCGTGCCGGCTGGGCCATAATAATATGAAGTATTTGTTATAAGGGAGCGGCCGTACTTTATTAAATCTCCTTGTGGTGTAGACGGAATTTTATTTGTATCGGGAAGAATCGAAGAGGATGTTTTTGTAGTTGTAATACTTATTTCATTACTTGTCTTTTTTCTATTGATTTTATATTCGATAAAAACTGCCAGTGCTATAATAACTATAACAAGCGTCACAACTATAAATATCCGCTTCATTGTTTATTCTTTTTCAGGAAATAGACAATAATTCTTCTTATCATTTAAAAAATGAAGTTCGATTTTTATACCTTTTTATTTTAATTAGCCGGCAAAGCAATAAGCGCATCCGTGTTCCTGCGCCCTGCCTACTGCCCATACGCCTGATGGTACAACCTGGATACCCGGTAAAATGCCTGCAAGCCAATCTTTTTTTACCTCTGCTGCATCTTTATTCATGCCTTGCGCGGCAACTGCACTATATACTGTAAGTGCCATATCGCAAACACAAAACAATACACCACTGTCCTGCAATTCATTTATCCCTATGGCGACCTCTCCAATGCCGGGCACTTTAAAATCTCCTGGCTTCGGCTGCCAGAACATATTGCGGGTAGCGGGAGCTTTGGTTGCATCCTCGTTAACTTTAAACATCTCACCAAATTTGTATTTTTCCCAAAGCCGGTTTTCCATCGCATAGGGAATTCCGTCATGCCTTAAAATCATTACTACGTTGGAATCTTTTTCCGGAGTACCTGTTTTTGCATTTGTCAACAGGAATACTCTTGCCCAGGCAAATGGCATTAGTCCTTTTGCTTCGGGAATATCATACACTATTTTATGCTTTCCATTTAATTTATTAAACCATGCGTCCGGATCCTCATTATCCAATGTGCGTGGCAATGGAGAAGCGGAAAGAGGAATGGGTGATGAAAGGATACCCAGGCCTACCGCGGCTGCGCCGGTAGCTACTTGTCTCAAAAAATCACGGCGTTCATTTACTGTGTTTGAATTGTTCTTTTTCATGACTATAATTTTTAAGATTTAGTTTTTTAAAAAATTGTCAGGCACACAATTGCTCCTCTTGTGAATAGAGGTGATGTAATTAACAGGGTAGCCTTTAGGATAGTTTTCAGGGAAGATATGAAAGGAATAACCTATAGTTAGTCCTTTTATATTGCAAATTTAAAAACTATGTCCTTTTAAAAACCATCTTCTTAAAAAAATTTAAGTCATTTCGATGCTATTTAGAGTCATTGTTCTTTTTTCCATCCTGAATTTTTTGCAATGCGGTTAAAGAACTATTGTTAAGCGGGTATTTCTCCAATGCGATGCTATAATATTTTTTTGCATTTTCTTCATCACCAACAGTTGTATAATATTCGCCCATTGAATCATAGGGGTTAGTGCCGTCAGGATACAATTCAATATATTTTTCAAAACTCTTTTTTGCCATATCATTATCTTTTTTGTCCTGCATGTAATAGTACCCGATCGTGTTAAACATTGCCGGGCTGTTTGGAAATTTTTTTATAAAATCCTGTGCTGCAGCAAACCGCTCTTCAGGAGTGGCCCGTGTGATGGCATAGTAGTGAGACAACATTTCTCCTTCAGGAAACATTTCGTGCAGCTTCGCCCAAATATTTCTTCTCTGGTCAGGGGTATTAGATGAATCAGCAAGAGATGCAAAAAGTTTTTCACCTGCCGTTTTTTTCACAGCGCTTTTTTGCGCTCTTTCCGCATAAGCATCTCTGGTTTTCCCACGATTAAGGTTTGTCATAAACACCAGCGGTTCTGTAAAATCAGGATCAAGCTTGAGTGCTGCCGAAAAATCGGCATACGCCTGTTCAAATTCTATATTCATCATATGATGCGCTCCGCTAAGTGCCAGCTCTTTTGCCTCTTTAGATTTGGTTGTCCATTCCATTTTTTTATTCTGTGCTATGCCCTGGCAGGCAAAAAGGACGAGTATAACAAAACTCATAAAACCGGTAATAATCTTTCTCATGTGACTTTTTTTTAAACGATTAAATAAAATGACGGGTGTTAATCTATCTAGCTAGAGCATGTGGGAAACAGAAGTATTTCAAGATACTCAATATTTTATGCAATAAAGAATGAAATTTTATTAACATGAATGAGACTTGAAAAAAGAAACCGTCCCATTGTTATGAGACGGCTTATATACTTAAATATCTGTATTTACTTGCAGCGCAAAAGCGACTGCCTCTGATAGAATCATGCGGGATCAAAACGGCCAAGATTCATCACCTTCGCCCACGCCGCAACAAAATCGTTCAGGAACTTTTCTTTGGAATCTTCACAGGCATATATTTCTGCAACAGCACGTAGTTCCGAGTTGGAACCGAAGATAAGATCCACCCGGGTAGCTGTCCATTTCGATGCACCGGTTTTGCGGTCACGCCCTTCAAACAATTCCTTTTGTTCATCAGTTGCTTTCCACGCGGTGCTCATGTCGAGCAGATTCACAAAAAAATCATTGGTAAGTGATCCTGGCTTCTTTGTGAAAACACCATGTGGAGAGCCGTTATAGTTTGCATTCAAAGCACGCATGCCACCTATAAGTACGGTTAATTCAGGCACCGTCAATGTGAGTAATTGTGCTTTGTCAATCAATAATTCTTCTGTTGATACAGCATATTTTGTTTTCAGGTAGTTACGGAAGCCATCAGCTACGGGTTCCAGCGGCTCAAATGATTCAATATCAGTTTGCTCCTGCGAAGCATCCATGCGACCGGGAGTAAAAGGTACCGTAATATTGTGCCCAGCATCTTTTGCCGCTTTTTCTACTGCTGCACAACCACCTAATACTATAAGGTCTGCAATTGATACTTTCTTACCTGCGGATTGCTTCTTGTTAAAGTCAGATTGTATTCCTGCTAACTTATCCAACACTTTAGAAAGTTGGCTGGGGTTATTTACTTCCCAATCTTTTTGCGGTTCCAAACGAACACGTGCCCCATTGGCGCCGCCACGTTTATCAGACCCGCGGAAAGTGGAAGCAGACGCCCATGCAGTGCTAACAAGTTCAGCAATGCTCAGGCCGGAACTCAATATTTTATTTTTCAGATCGGCGATATCATTTGCTTCTGTTAACTTATGATCAACAGCCGGGATTGGGTCCTGCCAGATCAATTCTTCCTGCGGAACATCAGGCCCAAGATAGCGGGCAATTGGCCCCATATCACGGTGAGTTAACTTAAACCATGCACGGGCAAAGGCATCAGCAAATTCGCCAGGGTTCTCTAGAAAACGCCTGGAGATTTTTTCATACGCAGGGTCAAGTTTCAGCGCAAGATCGGTAGTGAGCATGGTGGGTTTGCGGCTTTTTGATTTGTCAAACGCATCAGGAATAATATCATCCGCATCTTTCGCCACCCATTGGTGTGCACCTCCGGGACTTTTTGTAAGTTCCCATTCAAACCCGAACAAATTTTCAAAAAAATTATTGCTGAATTTTGTCGGTGTTTTAGTCCAGGTAACTTCCAGCCCGCTTGTAATAGTATGAGGGCCTGCGCCGGAACCAAAACTGTTTCTCCAGCCAAAGCCCTGTTCCTCAATTCCCGCAGCCTCCGGTTCTACATCAACATGTGTCCCGGCTTCGGCAGCACCGTGCGTCTTTCCAAAACTATGTCCCCCTGCAATTAAGGCTACGGTCTCTTCATCATTCATTGCCATGCGTTTAAAAGTTTCCCTGATGTCGTGAGCTGCGGCAACCGGGTCAGGGTTTCCGTCCGGGCCTTCCGGGTTTACATAAATTAAACCCATCTGTACAGCAGCAAGCGGGTTTTCAAGTTTACGGGAATGCACGTCTCCGTCTGCATTATCATCAGACGATACCACACCACCCTCTTTCTCGACTGCGCCAGGGCCATGTGCATAACGCACATCATCACCAAGCCACTTTTTTTCAGCGCCCCAATTCACCTCTTCCTGCGGTTCCCAAACATCTTCTCGCCCGCCTCCAAATCCAAAAGTTTTAAATCCCATTGACTCCAATGCAATGTTACCCGTAAGAACCATGAGATCTGCCCAGGATATTTTTTGACCATATTTTTGCTTGATTGGCCAAAGCAATCGGCGTGCTTTATCGAGGCTCACATTATCAGGCCAACTGTTGAGGGGAGCAAAGCGTTGTTGCCCTGCACCTGCACCGCCACGGCCGTCGCCTATACGATAAGTACCTGCGCTGTGCCATGCCATACGAATGAATAAAGGTCCGTAATGGCCAAAATCTGCCGGCCACCAATCCTGTGAGTCAGTCATCAATGCATAAAGGTCTTTTTTTACTGCCTCAAGATCGAGGCTGTTGAACGCTTCGGCATAGTTGAAATCTTTACCCATAGGGTCAGACAACTCAGACTGTTGCCGGAGCATATTTAATTTCAATTGATTCGGCCACCAGTCACGGTTTGAAGTGCCCGTGCCCGCAACACTTTTTAAATGTGAAATGTCACCGCTAAATGGACATTTCGCTCCATTTCCATTACTCATTTCATGTCCATTATTCACTTCACTAATGGCTCCGCTTGCTGATGGGTCCGAACGCTTATTGTTTTCCATTTTTGATAAATTTTTTTGTTTAAAAAAATCTAATGTACAATAATCTTTAGATAGTCATTATTTATAGATTCTATCTCTTCATCGGCAAAATCTATAATACCTGCCCTGCCAGTGTTTTTTACTTTACCTATATCCTGCTTTCCGGTAGCGGGTAAGGCGTGTTGCCGAAGCCGAAGGTGCTGCATATTCCTCAGCAAAGAATTGTTCATTGGACGTTTGTTGAATCAGGACTTCACCCGTTTGTTGTTTCGCTTTAAAATAAAGTACTTTAAGTTTGCAAAAATCTTAAACAAATATCCCAAATGAAAAAATTAAAAAAATTCCTGAAAGTATTTTTGATTGTGCTCATATCCTTAATAGCATTGCTATTTGCCTCAGGTTATATTTTCAGGGGCAAAATTGTTTCTTTGGTAAAAGCAGAAATCAATAAAAATATTAACGCCAAAGTTGATTTCAGTGAAGTTGATATTTCTTTCTTTCGGCATTTCCCTAAAGTAAGTATAGGACTGGATGGGCTACAGGTTACGGGTACCGGCTCTTTTGCAGCAGATACTTTGTTGTCTGCAAAAAGGCTGGATGCTGCGGTGGACATCATGAGTTTCATAAGAGGAAACAACATGGATATTTATAGCCTGTCTCTTGATGCGCCCCGTATCCATGCCCTGGTCAACAAAGAGGGTATTGCCAACTGGGATATTGCAAAAGAAGACACCACAGCTACTGATACTGCATCTCAAAGCAAACCATTTAATCTTCAGCTAAAAAAATATTCCATTAAGAAGGCGTATATCTATTACGACGACAGGGAAAGCGATATGAGTGCGGAAATCGTTAACCTCGATCATTCGGGCAGTGGCGATTTTACGGCTGATCTGTTTACACTTGCTACCACGACTCACGCCGATGCCGTAACTTATGTGTATGGCGCTATTCCATTTTTATTTAAAGCGGCCACTAACATAGATACGGATATCAAAATTGACAATACAAATAATAAGTACAGTTTTGATAACCTGGAAATTTTATTAAATGACCTGAAAATAAATGGAAAGGGATTCATTAAAACCCTGGCAACCGGCTATGATATGGATATCAGTTTTAGATCGCCGGATACTGATTTTAAAAATATATTGTCCTTAATACCTGCAGTTTACAAAAAAGATTTTGATAAAGTAACGGCTAAGGGTAGCGCCAATTTTGAAGGAATGGTAAAAGGCGTTTACAGCGATGCAACCATGCCTGGCTATCATGTAACCATGGCCGTGAAAAATGGTTCATTCAAATATTCTGATCTGCCAAAAGCGATAGAACGAATTAATCTTACCGCCGTAGTAGATAACCCTGACGGGCAAACCGATAATACCGTAATAAACATTACCAACGGCCATTTGCAAATAGACAAAGAACCTTTTGATTTCAGGTTGCTGGTGAAGAAACCCATAAGCTCTATGTTTGTTGATGCTGCTGCTAAAGGTAAGCTCGATCTGTCGCAGGTGGGGAGTTATACAAAACTGGAGAAAGGGACCAGCATTGCCGGACTGTTGAATGCAGATGTGAGCATCAAGGGGAATGTAAATGATTTGGAAAAACAGCAGTATCAAAATTTTTATGCTGCGGGTACTATTGGCCTGGATCGCTTTAATTATACATCCGCTGATTATCCGACAGGCATAAAAATAAACACAGTCTATACCCAATTTACGCCTACAAAAATTGACGTGTCTAACCTAAGCGGCCAATATCTGAAAACCAACTTTACCGGCGGGGGTCAAATCAACAACCTGCTGAATTATATGTTTAGCGGAAAACCCCTGAGCGCTAATCTTACTTTAAACGCTGATAAAATAAACCTCAATGACTGGATGGGCGTATCTGCAGACACCACTGCCGCAAGCCCTGCTTCCGCACCGTTTATAGTGCCCGGCAACCTGGATGTTGTTTTAAATACAAAAGTGGATCAACTCGATTATGATAAAATTGCTATAAAAAATTTAACGGGATCGCTGCAGGTGCAGGATGAAAAGGTAAAGTTGAACAACATCCATGGTGATGCACTGGATGGATCAATCACCATCAACGGCTCTTACAGTACCAAAGAAAATAAGAAAAAGCCCGCCATAGCGATGAGTTATGACGTGGATAAAATAGATATTCAAAAAGCATTTTATTCTTTTAACACCGTGCAGAAGCTGATGCCGATCGGAAAGTTTTTGGCAGGAAAATTAACATCCGCATTGTTAGCAAATGGAAAACTGGACCAGGATATGAGTATAGATATGAGCACGCTTTCGGGAAATGGAAATTTGCTTTTAATAGAAGGCTTCCTGAGTAAGTTTGCCCCGCTTGATAAAATTGCTTCTACATTAAATGTGTCACAACTGCAACAGATATCTTTGAAAGATGTGAAAACGTATTTTGAATTTTCAAACGGAAAAGTTTTGGTGAAACCATTTACCGTAAAAATAAAAGATATTGAAATGGAGATCGGCGGGTTGCAGGGCTTTGACGAAACTTTAGATTACACCATCAACCTGAAACTGCCGAGGGCATTGATGGGCGCACAGGGAAACCAGTTGGTGAATAACCTGGCATCGGCAGTAAATGCCAAAGGCATTCCGCTGAATGTGGGAGAAACGGTGAATCTTAAACTTAATATGGGCGGAACTATGAAGAGCCCTTCCATTAAAGTGGATTTAAAGCAAAGTGGCGAATCGCTTGCAGCACAGATGCAGAGCCAGGTAAAGGAATTTGCGCAGGCTAAAATTGACAGTGCCAAAACAGCCGCAAAAGACACACTGACTTCCATTAAAAAACAATTGAGTGATGCAGCCAAAGAAGAGCTGACAAAAAAATTGTTTGGCACAAAAGATACGACTGCTCTTGCAGACAGTGCCTCAACTCCAAAAAATCCTACGCAGAAAACAAAGGAATCAGTGAAAGGGTTGCTGAATAGTTTTATGAAGAAGAAGGCGAAAGATAGTGTGCAGCAAAAATAAATCTGTGTATTTACTCTACCGGTAAGAAGCCGCGTTTTATTTTGATTAAAGGGTGAGACGTGAGGAGTAAAAAAATAGAAAAGGAGCAAAAAAATCGAAGAAGTAACTGAGCAATCTGTAAAACCAGGAGATAAACGTTCAGCGGAAGACTTCCTGGGGAGATGGAGTGAAAAAGATGCTGGGACAATAGAAAAAATAATTGAGAAAGGTTGCGAACAAATACATCCGGATGACTGGAAATAAATACCTGCCTGATACAAACGTAATTTCAGCTTTATTTAAAGGTGAAGGGATTATCGCTAATGATTGCTTCGTATCTCCAAATTGCTCCCGAGACCCTAAGCAGAGTAAGAGCAAACTATTGAACTTCCTGATTTAAATCAAGTGTGTTTAATAAAGTAATCGTCATTTTTGCAGAAAAAAATTATGCTTACAGACATTAGTCCCAAACTGCCAATGCGTAACAAAGCCGTAACCAAAGACTACTACTTGAATAAGTTAGGTTTCCGGGAATTTGGAAGTGCTGACTTTGACGGATATTTAATGGTAGAACAGGGCAACATACAAATTCACTTTTTTGAATTTAAGGAGCTTGACCCAAAAGAAAATTATGGACAAGTTTATATCCGAACAGACAACATTGACAATCTTTATCAGTCACTGTTGGACAAGAAAGTCAGCATACATCCTGCAGGGCACTTGCAGGTAAAACCCTGGGGACAGAAAGAATTTGCATTGCTTGACCCCGACAATAATTTACTGACTTTTGGACAAAGTTTATAGTAAGGGACACGGAAGGCTTCCCTTTCACTTTGAGATTGCGTTCTTAACAATTCATATCGCAAAACTCTTTAATCAAATAATATTTGATTGGGGGGTTCACGAAAATACATTACGACATTAGTGTTTAAATCAACAGCAAATAAACCACCATTTTTTACCAACATAACATTCAGCGGAGAAGCGTTTTGCATTTGGGAACTCAAGGTTATTGAGCATGAAAGAGAATCCTGGATTAAGAATATTCTTGAAAATCACCTGGCTCCGAATTTCAACAATTATTTTGCAGATACTTTAAATTGTATTGTATAGGCTGTACAACAGCCAACATTAAGAACAAAATGGATGCTTACTCAAGTTTTGCTGTTACTAAACTGCCAATCGCCCGGCCCATGCCCCTGCCTGTGTTCAATGCATTTGGAAAATGTATGCCACCATACATTCTGCTGATGCTTGCCTGGTCTGATGCTTCGTAAAATGAATTGAATTTTCTTATGGGCCTTCCATAAGGTACTTCTGTCGAATCAAGAAAAGAATAATGATCCCCCACTATTTTGGTAAGCACTGCAGCAGCACTTGCAGATGCCGTGCTGTGGCCGGCCGGGTATTCAGGAAATGGCGGAGTTTGAATCAATGGCTGCCAGTCTTTATCAATGTATTTGTCAATAAAAGTTTCAGGCCTTACATAGTTGTAATAGTACTTGGCTTCCCAGCAGGAAATAAAAGCATCAAATAATGCAATGGCTGTTTTTGAAACAAGCGAAGCCGTTTTTACCGCATTATAATTTTCTTTTTCAGCGACGGCACCCGCAATATGCACCCAATGGCCCGGCGGTGAATTTTTTTGAATAAAGTAAGTAATGTGGCCATCTGTGACAGAGGTGTTTGGGTTATCGTCCCAATACCATGCAGTAGCCGAATCACCGGCATTTGGTTTCTCAATTGCATCATATACCTGGTAAGCTTCTTTATAAAATTCAGATCCTTTCGCAGTATCATAAGGAATGGGTACAGCGGGCCTGAATTGTGAAGCGGAATCCATTACCATTGGCCTTATTGTTCCCCAGTTATTTTCCACTGCATCCATGTAATCCGGTTGAGTAGGAACCCACCTTTCCGGTTGCCGGCCTACAATATACCCTCCGTAAGATGTTCGCTCCAGGTAACCGTCCTTACCTGCCCAGGCCAGTATATGCTGCCCTACAGCACGGCCATAAGAAACAGAACTATCCAATAGTTCTTTGCTGATACCAACACTGTCTAATTGTCCCAGGTATTCTTTTTCCTTTTCTTTCATTGCATCTCCATTAAATACTAATTTTTGTGCAACAGTGGTAAATGCAATAATGCTTGAAATGGGGTAACAATATTCTTTATTCTTATCAGGTTGCGGCAACGCTTGCAACCCTTTTAATTTTCCTGCATAAGATTTATAGTCCGGGCTTCCAGGAAGCAGTGCTTCATAAGCCGCAATATTGGTGTAAGAATAAATGCGGCTGCATACAGGCGGAGTGAAAATGTCCGTCATTATAACATAAGTAAGCTTTTCGTTCCATTGCGGCAATTGATTGTTACAAAATTGTTCAATGCCTGCATGGTTTGGTTTTTGTTTGCAGGAGGAAACAAAAACAATTATCATTAATAAACCTGCAATCTTTTTCATTTCCCTGTTTATTTTGAATTAGCAGTTATCTGTTTTTTATTCCCTTTGTTATCATAAAAAATAACAGAGGATACAAGTGAATCATTATAACTGAATATTCGTGATGAGTTTGACAAATAAGTATTTCCCCAATAAAATTCCTGCCTGCATGTTTTGCCATCTTTCTTTTGAACGATTGCAAACACATCATTTTTAGCTGCCGGGGCAGAAGTGATATTTTTATTGATGAATGAATACGTTTTTAAATCGCCACTATTATTTGCACACAATACGATGGCAGTTTTCGGCGCTGCATGCAACTCAGCAATCCCTTTGCTGTCACCATCAGCCTTAAAGCCTGTAGTGTTTGAAGCAAGTGTTTTAAAATTTCCTTTTCCATCGCCTGTAAGCAACAGGCCGGTCATTGCATCATAGGCACCGGTTGAAACCTCTGTAGCATAAGAGTTTCCGGTGATTAGTATATCTGTATGCCCGTCATTATTATAATCACCCGTAAGCATCCCAAACACCGGCGCAAACTGGCATTGCAGCGGTAATGCTTTTCTTTCAAATTTTCCATTTCCTTTATTTTCCAGATAGCTGCTTTCAAAACATTCGCTTTTTACAACCATTGCATCGCTTAGTTCCTCTTTAGTAAAAGATTCTTCAAATGTAGCTGATGCAAAATCTTTGTACGTTTTAAAACGCCCCCTCATAGCAGCCATTTGTTTTATCATTTCATCACGGGTGGGATAGATATAATTTTTCCCATCCACATAGTAACACATAACGGGGTCAAGCCTTCCGTCTTTATCAAAATCTTTTGCATAAATACAAAGTGGTTCTTTTGTACTCGCTTTATGCCTCGTGTTTAGTCCCAGGTTTCCAATTATATAATCTATATCACCATCTTCATCAAAATCGGCGGCAGCAATACTGTTCCACCAGCCTTGTGAATGATCAATTGTAATTAGCGAGTTAATTGCAAGTTTTCCATTTTCATTTTTTATAAAAGTAATGGGCATAAATTCTCCCACCAGCATCAAGTCAATCCAGCCATCATTATCATAATCTGTCCAAAGTGCAGAAGTAACCATTCCTATTTTCCCCTGCCGGGGTAGTTCGGTTGCAGATACATCTGTAAATTTTCCGGCATCATTTTTTAATAAATAACTTTTTGCTGCCAAAGGATAACTGCCCGGCACCACCCTTCCGCCAATAAATAAATCCAAATCTCCATCTTTATCATAATCACAGGCCACCACACAGGAACCACTTGCTTTTGTTTCAGGCAATGCATCCGGCCTATATGCAAAATTTCCTTTGCCATCATTAAAATACAACCTGTCCTGTTGCATAGCAGTACCTTCTGTATTTTCGGAGCCACCACTCACCACATACAAATCAAGGTCGTTATCATTATCTGCATCAAACAACAACACGCCCATGTCTTCATACAAAGTATCTTTCTTCAATTTCTTTTCAGAAAAATTTCCATTACTGTCTTGAATAAAAAAACTCCCGTCATTTCCTGAAGCAGCGCCGATATAAAAATCTTCTTTGCCATCGCCATTTATATCGCCTGTTGCAATGCCGGGCCCGTTCTTCGAATGCATGTGTGGCAACAGCGGCTGTATTTTAAAATCAACAAATTCATTTTCGGTATGATGATAATTTAATCCATTCTTCCCGGTAATATCTGTGAACAGGCGGGAAGAATTATTTTTTATAGCAGCATCGTCAATCCTTGTTGTAGCTGCATACGCAATATTTACAACCTGGTTTGCTTTTACATTAATTTCTTTTTGCTGTGCCCCATCAGGCCAAATAATTTTTATGCTGTCTGCCACGGTATTTTTTCCAAGACCAAAATGCAATACGGGCTCCATGGATGATTCATAACCACGATAAGGATTTAATTCCTCCATTTGCATCTGTCCTTTTGTAAATACATATACTTTGGCGCCGATTGCCTGCACATTAGGTTGCTGCCCTTTCAATTTTATAGTGAGATAATTATTCTTCATTAACTCGTTTGCATTATTCTTAAAAATTTTTGCTTTGCTGTTAAACTGATTGATGATTAATTCAAGGTCGCCGTCATTATCCAAATCAGCATAACAGGCGCCATTGGAAAAACCAGGTTCATTAAATCCCCACTCAGTGGAGCGTTTGGTGAATGTGAGGTCATTGTTATTTTCAAATAAATAATCCTGCAAAGGAATATTGGCCAATGCTTTTACAGCCTTTAATTTTTCTTCCCTCTTTGCAGATTGAGTACCCATCGGGTTGTTGAGCTTTGCCTGGTAATGAATATAATCCTGGTCGCCGAGGTCACGGTAAAATCCATTTGTAACCATTAAATCTTTATCGCCATCATTATCATAATCTGCAAATAAAGATGCCCAACTCCAGTCGGTACTGCTAACGTGTGAAAGAAAAGCAATGTCGCTGAAAGTCCCATCGCCATTATTTAATTGCAAAGCATTACGGGTGTATTGTGGTTCGTATCCCTTTTGCAACAACAATTGAAATTTATCATAACCGGCAGACGGAATAATCATTTTCTTCCGGTAATTATCTTCAGGCAACATATCAAGTGTATAAATATCAGGCAGCCCGTCATTATTAATATCAGCCACATCGTTGCCCATTGAAGCAAAACTGGTATGCTTTAAACATTCATGTGTTTTATCGCTGAATGTAACCTCACCCCGGCCCTCTCCATCAGGAGAGGGAGAAGGGCCATTGTTAATGTATAAAATATCACTCGTTAAAAAATCATTGGAAACATATATATCGGGCCATCCATCGTTGTTTACATCGCTGATGGCAGCACCCAGACTATATCCTTCTTTTAAGATGCCTGCTTCCTTAGATACATCTGTAAAAGTAACCTCACCCCGGCCCTCTCCATCAGGAGAGGGAGAAGGACCATTATTGCGGTACAAAATATCTGTGCCCGGAGATTCGCCGTTCTGTTGGATTTCAGTGACAGTGTTTACATTACTCACCCTTTCATCGGCAGGATTGGTTATTAAAAATAAATCAAGGTCGCCATCTTTATCATAATCAAAGAAAGAAGCATTCATCGTTAACCTTGTATCCCCAATTCCATACTTCGCCGCTTCTTCAGTAAAAGTTCCGTTTTTATTATTGATGTAAAGCAAATTTGCAGTGTTGCCAAACTTGGGACTGCCGGCTACATTGATATAAATATCCAGCCAGCCATCCTGGTTTATGTCCACCATTGAAACACCTGTACACCAGCGGTTCGTTATTAAACCAGCTTTTTCTGTTACATCTTCAAATTTAAAATCGCCTTTATTGATGTAAAGTCTGCCGGAGTTTTCATTACCACTGAAATATAAATCAACCAACCCATCATTGTTTACATCACCTGCTGCAACACCAGCGCCGGTATAAATATTCATGTAGTCAAGTACATTGTACTTATCATTCTCTTCCACTTTATTGATAAAATTAATTCCGGTTTGTGAAGAAGGCAATGATTCAAACAACGTTTTTTTATGTGAACAGGAAACCAAGCCTGCGACAATAAAAAACACTAATATTTTATGACGGACACACATCACAGTTTCACTTCCCGTTTATTTCCTTTGTTATCGTAAATCATTAAAGACTTTGTTCCTGCCGCAACATTCAACCTTCTGCTGCTTTGTGATAAATAAGAATTCCCAAATTGAAATTCCTCTTTATACGTTTTATCATTTTTATTAGTGATGACAGCATACACATCTGCATCAGTTAATGGAATTTGCTTTGTTTGCCGGTTAACACGATAGGTTTTTAAAGTGCCTGAATTACTGCTTACAAGCAATAACCTGCTTCCATCAACAGACTGAATACTGCTGATGGCTTTGTTATCACTGGCTGTATTAAATTCAGTCCGGTCTGCGACAAAACTGCCTTTACCATTGCCTTTCAATATCAGCATACCCTGCGCATCACCACGGCCTGACTGCACTTCAGGTGCATAAGAATTTCCCGCACACACCACATCAAGATTGCCATCATTATCAATATCGGTACAAAGCATTCCATAAATTGGCGACAATTGTGCTTCTACCGGTAATGCATGTACTTCGAATTTTCCTCCTCCTTTGTTTTCAATATATGCACTGGAAAATGTCCGGCACTTTAATACCAATGCGTCTGCAATTTCCTCTTTTAAAAAAGCGTTCTTAAAACTTACTTCTGCCCACGTAGTATAATCCCTGAACCTCGCTTTCATTGCCGTCATTTGTAGATTGATATCATCCCTTGCATGAACGATATATTCAGTGCCATCAATGTAATGACAAAGAACGGGATCAATCCTTCCGTTTTTGTCATAATCTTTTGCATACACACAAACTGGCTCCGTAACACTCGCTTTAAGCCAGTTATTCAAACCTGTGTTTCCCGCTATAAAATCAATATCACCATCATTATCAAAATCGCCTGCAACCAAACTGTTCCACCAGCCTTGTGAGCTGTCAATGATAATTGGTGAGTTGTTTACTAGTTTGCCTTTTTCATTTTTAATAAAAGTGATGGGCATAAATTCTCCTGCAACAACCAAATCAATCCAGCCATCATTATCAAAATCTGTCCACAAAGCAGAAGTAACCATCCCCATGTTTCCCTGTTGTGGCAATTGCGCAGCACTTACATCAGTAAACTTTACCGCACCAGTCTTGAAGCATCATTTCTCAATAAAAAACTTTTTGGCGAAATTGGATATTCACCGGGGCTTACCCGTCCGCAAACAAATAAATCAAGGTCGCCGTCTTTATCATAATCAGCAGCAACAACACTTGCACCACTGTTATTCATCGCAGGCAATGCATTCACTGACAATGAAAAGTTTCCTTTGCCATCATTAATATAAAGCCTGTCCTGGTAAATTGCATTGCCTTTCTTCTCAGCAGTGGTGCCGCCGCTTACTACATACAAATCCAAATCGCCATCTTTATCTGCATCAAAAAATAATGCACCCATATCATCAGCATGATTATCGTGAGGTAGCGGTTGCTGTAAAAATTTTCCATTTTTTTGCTGAATAAAAACAGCGCCGTCAAAACCTGCTGCCGCCCCTATGAAGAAATCATCCAAACCATCCCCGTTTATATCGCCTGCTGCAAGCCCCGGCCCTTCATGTGAGCAGGTGTGCTGCAAAATGGGTTGTGCTTTAAAGTCAATGTAATCATCTTCTTTATGCAGGTAATTTATTTGCAAAGAAGAATCAACTTTTGACAGCAGTGATGGTTTTATAATATCACCAAACTGTGTTGCAGATGATACTGCATTTTTATAATCGAGCACCAGCATTTGGTTTGATGATGGCTTACTTACAAGTTGTGTTTTACCATCAGGCCATAAAACTCTTATGCTGTCAATGGGTTTATCAGTTAATCCAAAATGGACCATTGCAGGTACGCTTGATAGATATCCCCTTACCGGCGCACAATAACCATACTGCATCATTCCATTCTGCCATAAACATACTTTAGTTTCCAGCCCGTCACGGTTACCTGCAGGCCCTTTGAATTTTACTTCCATCCATTTTGCTGATGGATTTAGTTTATTGGTTTGGTTTTCGTAAACAGAGGCTGTTTCATCAATATTATTTACAACAAGGTCAAGGTCGCCATCATTATCCAAATCGGCATACGCAGCGCCGTTAGAATAGGAGGGTTTGTCCAAACCCCAATCTTTTGAAACATTGGAAAAAGTAAGGTCATGATTATTTTTAAAAACATAATTGCTTACATAGATGCCGGGATAATTTTGCAGGATCTTTAATCTTTCTTTGCGGTTGGCCTCGGGCGTACCCATGAACAAAGCCCGTTTGCCATACGTGATAAAATCAAGATTGGTTATATCAGTTTTATAACCGTTGGCAACAAACAGATCTTTCCAGCCATCATTATCAAAATCTGCTAACAAAGGGCCCCAGCTCCATTCAGTAGCATTGATACCCGATACCTGTGCAATTTCACTAAAGGTTCCGTCGCCATTATTCAACTGCAAAGTATTACGGACATATTGTGGTGCGTAACCAAGGTTCACTGAATTATTAAATTCGTCGTAACGGTTACCGGCAATCGTAAGCTTCCATCTTTTATTATCGGGGGGAAGCATATCCACCGTTACAATATCATCATTGCCATCATTATTAAAATCTGCCACATCATTCCCCATTGCGTTGTAAGTTTGATGCCGCAAATATTCATTCGCTTTATTAGTGAATGTGCCGTCATGATTATTTATCCAAACCAAATCGTTGGTGAGAAAATCGTTAGACACGTACACATCCGGCCAGTTATCTTTGTTTATATCGCACACGGACACCCCTAACCCAAAACCCTCTAACGTAATACCAGCTTCTTTGGAAACATCCGTAAATTGTAAATTACCATCATTGCGGAAAAGTTTGTCAGTGGTTGCCGATGTTGCGATTTCAGACTTCATTTCCCGGGCATTATTTCGATTGTAGCTTACAAAGGAATTACGCATAAGGTACATATCCAGGTCTCCATCTTTATCATAATCGAAAAAGGCAGCCTGTACATCGTAGCCATCATCATCCAATACCATTTTTGCTGCGGATTCGGTAAATGTGACCTCACCCCGGCCCTCTCCTTTAGAGGAGGGAGAAGGGCCATTGTTGATGAAAAAATAATTATGCCTTTGTGAAGCCGGTGTGTTTTTATTTCCTGATTTACAAATATAAAAATCCTGGTAACCATCCTGGTTAATATCCACCACGGCAATACCATAACACCAGCCTTCCGTTTTTAGTCCACTCTTTTCAGTAATGTCTTCAAACTTTAAATTGCCTTTGTTGAGATAAAGCCTTGCCGGAACCATGTTGCCGGTAAATAAAATATCCTGCAGCCCGTCGTTATTAACATCACATAATGCAACACCTGCGCCATTGAACATGTATTCAAAATCCAACACTGTAAGAGAGTCGGAGTAGGTAAGTTTATTATTAAAATCCACGCCACTCTCAGATGGAGTTACTTCCCTGAAAACTGTATTGTGTTTTTTACAGGCTGAAACAAAAAAAAGAATTACAACCAGACCAGCTATTTTAATTCTTAAACACATAAGCATTTTAAATTTACCAATTGCATAAATCATTTTATACCATTTAGACATTAAAACGATATTGTCATCCTGGCCAAGGAAGGATCTGTTAAGCAATGCATCAATGAGCGGCAGATGGCTCTTTCGTTGCCATGACATTGCAATGAGACAGTTTTAATGTCGAATGGGTATCACCCTTTAAAGTTCGTAAATAATCCGGTTCCATTTAAAAGCAACAGGCAGATAGAAATCTGCCTGTTGTTTCCAAAACAATTGTTTGCTATCGCAAAAAAATTATAAGCCTGATCCAGGATATTCGCCCTGTTATGGGTTTTGTACTAAATCTCCATGGTTCCTGTCAATCTCATCCTGTGGGAAGGGGAATATTTTAGCGCCCCCGATATTCCATCGTATCATGTCAAAATACCGCGCCGGTTCAAAACAAAGTTCTTTTTGTTTTTCTTTTTGAAGTTCTATCATTGTAGCTCCAGACAAATTACTTAATCCAGCCCTGCTCCTGGTTTTGTTTATACAGGCATCTGCAGTTTGGTAGACACTTATGCCTTTAGGCGTCCCACCCATTAATAAAGCTTCGGCATGCAATAACAATATTTCAGGATACCTGAAAAAGCGTTCATTGTTAAAGTCAGCGGCATTTCTATAATATGCTTTGTCCTTGTTTTTGCTGCCCAAATATTTTTTTATGGCAAGGCCTGTAGATGATTGTGAGTTAGCATCCGGAGGAAGGACCGTGGTAAACACGGCCGGTGTTACATCTCCGCCATCATAGGATGTAAAATCTTCACCCTCTTTATAATACAAAGCTGCATCCAGCCTTTTGTCACCTGGCTCTTCATCAAACAAAGCTTTTAATTTTTTGGTAGGTACAAACCAGCGTACCCCGCCTCCATCTAAACGTGCATTAAAGAACCAAAGACGGGCTATACCCTGGGTAGCTTTAAAATCTTCATTTCCGTTATCGTCAATTATCCAGCTGTTATCGTCTGAATAAGGTCCGGCAAACTGAACTTCAAAAACTGATTCTTTACTATTTTCATGTGCTGAAGAAAATACATCTTCATAGTCAGGTAATAGCTCATATCCTCCGTTTTTTTCAACATCTTCAAACGCGTCAACGGCTTCATCCCATTTTTGCATCCATACATTTACTTTTCCTTCGTAACCCCGTGCTGTCCATTTGGTAGCCCTTCCTAAATTAGCATCGTCCCATGATGCTGGCAAATCAGTAGCTGCAGCCTTAAAATCATCCAAACTAGCCTGCAAAAGGGCGATTGGATCGCTATTAGTATAAGTTTGTTGCAACGATTTTGCAGTTTCTGTTACTATTGGTGCTGTTTTCCACATTTGGGCCGCTAAAAAATGGAAAAAGCCTCTTAAGAATTTTGCCTCTGCAACGATGGCCTTCTTTTCGGCATCAGTAAGATCATTTCTGCCGTTTTCAATTTGCTCTAATACAATATTGGACCTGTTTATCCCTTCGTACGTTTCAGCATAGACAGTAAAAATAAAACGGTTGTTTGCCTGTAAATTTAGTGCATCTACATCTTGTACATCAGATTGAGAATTGTTCTGAGAGGTGTTAAATTCGGCATCATCGCTTGCAAGCATGCTTGTTACCCAAAACGAGCCCCACCCGTTATGACCTCCATAAGAAGTGGCGCTGTTTACAGCCCATAAATCCTGCATGGAGGAATAGGCAGCAAATAAACCTGCGTCAAAATCCGCCTTTTTTGTATAAAAAGTAGCGGTGGTTGTTTTATCTAATGGTGTTAAATCGAGTTTATTGCATGATGCGATGAAGGCCGCAGAACCAACAACGATTAAAATCACCAAAAGAACCTTTATATAAAATCTTTTTTTCATGACCATATTATTTTAGAAATGTGCTTAATGGTTCTATTTTTAAAAATTTATTTGCCATCCAAACTGGAACATTCTCGGTTGCGGTGCATTACCATTATCATAACCATTTAAAAACTGGTTTTCTCCACCGGCAAAACTTTGCTGCCTCGTAACTTCAGGATCGTACCCTTTGTATTTTGTAAATGTAAAAAGGTTAGATACCCCCAGATAAAAACGGGCATAAGAAATAATTCCCTTAGTGACATTGGAAATTGATTTTATATTGTACCCTAATTGCAGGTTTTTTACACGAAGAAATGCTGCATTTTCTAAAAACCGATCATTAAACCCATTGTTATTATTATACCCACTATTAGCACGAGGTATGGTATTGCTTTTATTGGTAGGTGTCCACCTGTCTAACACAGTAATACTTTGGTTATTTGATCCGTTCATACTTTCGAGGTCTGCACGTGGACCGTCATAAACTGTATAATTGCCTACCCCCTGTAATACAATTGACAAATCGAACAATTTATAATCAGCACCCAAACTCATTCCATAATAGAATTTAGCAATAGGGCTGCCTAAATAAGTCCGGTCGGCATCGGTTAATTTTTTATCTCCATTTACATCTACAAATTTGATATCTCCGGCTGCCGCGCCAACATATCCTTCTGTACCGGGTACTTCAGCATCGGTTTGGTAAATACCATCGGTTTTATATCCATAAAAATAACCCAATGGCCTGCCTATGGAAATTCGCTTATCGTTAAGCTGTATATAATCAATCCCTTCGGGGAGTTTTGTAAACTCATTTGTTACGTAGGTAAAGTTGCCGCTAATATTGTAGCCAAAGTCTCCTATTTTATCCCTGTAATTTGCCGTAAACTCAATCCCTTTGTTGGTTAAAGAACCAGAGTTTAAATCAGAAAACTGAAAAAAACCGGTGGTTAATGCTACGGGAACACTTATCAGTAAATCTTTAGTAGTACGGTTGAAATAATCAAATGAACCACTTAGTTTGAAATTAAGCATGGTAAAGTCCAGACCGATATTTGTTTGAATAGCTGTTTCCCATTTTAGGTCAGGGTTAGCAAACAGCACAGGGGCATATCCAGTTACAATAGTCTGACCACTGCCGACTACGTACTTAACAAAGCTGCTGAGTGCAGGGAGGTAAGAGAAATTGGTGCCTGTAAACTGATTGCCCGATTGACCCCAACCAGCCCTGATTTTTAAATCATTAAACAGTTTTGAATTTTTTAAAAACTTCTCTTCGCTAAGTCTCCATCCCACAGAAAAGGAAGGAAAGGTTCCTGAATTATTTGCTTTGGCAAAACGGGAAGATTTATCCTCTCTCACGGTAGCTGTTACCAGGTACCGATCGTCATAAGAATAAAACAGGCGGGCCAGCTTACCCTGGATATTCCAGTGGTCGGCCGTTTCTGCAGATCCAAATAAAGCTGATCCGCCCGCCAGCCCTAAAGGAGGGTTGAACAGGCCATTTCCCTGCACCCTTAATCTGCGCAAAAGATAGCTGGTTTGGTCGTACCCTACTAAAGCGGTTATTTTACTTTTACCAAATGTTTTATCGTAGGTAAGCGTATTGGTCAAAGTAAGTGTTGCTTCTTTTGGCTGCTCATTTACAATAAGTGCAGTTCTCGGGCTGCCAATACCAGAAAAATCAACCGGTCCCTGAAAAAAAAGACCCGTTGTTTCACTATAATCAAGCCCAACACTAGCTTTATATTTTAACCCTTTGATAATTTCAAGTTCTGCGTATAGGTTTCCTAATATTTTATTGTTCTTCACAGTAGTATATCCCACATTTGGATCGGCATACCAAAGAAAATTTTGCGCATTACCACCGCCGGTAGTTGTAGCATTAGCCGGGTTGTAATCCCCATTAGCAGTATAAGGTTGAAAGAAAGGAACGTTTCTTGCAGAACCCGCTCCTGCATTTGAGAAATCTTCCGATTGCACTGTTCTTTCAAATCTGCTTAATAAAAGGGACTCGCCGAATTTGAGGTAGTTACCAATCTTTACATCTGAGCTTGCCTTTACAGAGTACCTGGTGAACTTTTGGCCTATTTGAATTCCCTCCTGGTTAAAATACCCTGCCCCAAAACTATAAGTGGAATTTTGATTTCCGCCTGATACAGTCAGGTTATGAGCAGTTGCAGGACCTTTTTTATACACCAAATCCTGCCAGTCAACGGTGGGTTTCCCTGCAAATGCTGAAAAATCGTTGCCAAATCCATCTTGTTGGTATTTGATATACTGCTCAGTGTTCAACACTTTAAATAATTTGTTTTTTGGGATGGCCTGAACACCTACATAACCATCATAAGTTAGCGTAGCTGCTCCTGATTTACCGCGTTTTGTAGTTACTAATATTACCCCGTTATTTGCACGGGCGCCATAAATAGCTGTGGCGGAAGCATCTTTTAATACATCAATACTTTCAATATCACTTGGATTAATACCAGCTAAAGGATTTGATTCCGTTTGACTTCCAGTGTTCACCGTTATCGTGCTTGTATTAGTTGCAACGGGTACCCCATCAATTATCCAAAGCGGCTGATTATTACCGGCAGTGCCAACACCCCGGATCCTAACTTCGATGGGAGCACCGGGGTCACCGCTGCGATTTGTGACATTAACGCCTGCCAAACGACCGGTCAAAATCTGATCAGGGCTTGTAAAAGGCTTATTAGCAAAATCTTTTTTTGATATGGAACCTACAGCCCCAGTTAAATCCCTCTTTTTTTGTGTACCGTAACCAATTACCACCACCTCATTCATAGCCTGCTTATTTGCATCGGGCACAAGCCTTACGCCATCTGCAAGATTTGCAGCAGCGATTTCCTTTGAAATATAGCCGGAATAAGAAATCACCAAGGTAGAATTTGTATTGGGAACTGTGACGGAAAAAGATCCGGCCTCATTGGTGTTGGTGCCTGTATTGGTGCCCTTTACAATCACACTGGCGCCATTCAGGGCGTTCCCGTTTTCATCTGTAACTTTCCCCGTTATCTTCTTCCCTTGTGCATTTACAGCCAATGGCGTGAAAATAATTGCTGATAAACACCGGGACAAGCAAAAGCGATCGCAGTTTGAATCTGGCTTTCATAAAACCTTTGTTTTAGTTTTAGTAATTATAAAATCTATTTGCCTTAAATAATTAGCTGCTATTCTAATCCGGTGAAGTTTTCATGAAGGTCAGAAGATATCCTGCAATCGTATTCCTTAAAAAAAAGATGAGAATTGTTGGCTTAATAAATTTTTATACTATCGTCACTAAAACGGTCTGGGGTTAAGCGAGCATTATCTTTTTATCCTATTCTTCAGCAATTATAGATGGTTTAATTTACTATTCCAAAAATATTTTAACGATTTCTTTAGATTTAAATTCCAAAGACGATTTTGCATATCCGATCCCTGTTGACCACCCATCCCGGTGATGTTGACTTCGTTAGTTTTTTTATAAGCATTCGGTATGCTGAGCATATTGACTCTTGTATTTGCAAATGTCCCGGACCAGGTAATGATTTTTTTCTTCCGGTGGTTTGTGCATGCTATTCCGGTAATGCCGGCCACCCGCTTAGTGGGTGTGGCGAAAATAGAATATGGAGCTCCTGGTATCTTTCCTTAGAAGCCCATTATTGATGTTTTTAAAATCTTCGCCTTTCAGGAAGTGTCTCTCCCAAATTTTACCGGTTAAAATTCAGCAGGATAATTTTGAAGCATCAATAGGTAAAAAATTAGATATCTAAAAGAAAGGATATGTTAGCTCACCGCTGCCATCAGCTTGTAAACCCTTTCGTACATAAGCCCCGTCTAAAAAAAAAGGCCATCCATTTACGGACAGCCTTTACAGTTAGTTTTGAATTTAATTATGCCACTTTCTTCATAACACCTGCAAGCGCAAAATTAGCTGTGCTGGCCGTGCCTGCCGTGAAGTTAATAACCTGCCCGACTGGTGCATAGCCGGGGCATGTAACGGTAAATAGATAGCTGCCTTCCGCGATACGGCTAATGCGATAATGCCCTTTTGCATTTGTAGTGGCAGTGTACTTTTGATCACCCGATGTGATGACAGCACCTTCCACCGGCAGGTTAAGATCGTTGACAATACGGCCCCGGAGGCTTGCAGAACCCTCGCCCCTGTACATAGAAACCAACTTGTTAAAAGTGAACAGCCTTTTGGTGGCAGCATCATCTTTAAATATCTGCTGGCCATCTTTCATCATCTCCATAAGGCTTGCATAAATGGCATTGTTGGCAGCTACCTTGGCACTGGTAGCCATTTGCTTTCCCATGTTAAGCTCAAAGAAGTTGTTTGACAGGTTCATGCAATTTTCACCGGCCTCCTGGAAAGTAGCCTGGAAAGTTGCCGGCATGTTTTCATTGGCCATAAGGTCAGCGAGATTGGCATCAATAAAAGTATTGGCTGCATCTATAAGGCTGCGCACACCGCTCCAGTTATCAACAGAGGCTTTGTTGTAAAATGTATTACCTGCAGCTTCCAGCCTGGTTGCCACCATGCTTTTGTCATACGCTTTCGTAATGTACACTTTCAGCAATTGCCAGTTAGCCTGCACTTCCTTGGTTGCGGCCACCAGGGAAATACGTGCTGCTTTGCGATCAGTAATGGTTTGCACCGTTGATGGCATCGCTTTAGCATCGTTCACGGCCTGGATGGATGCTGCAATAAAATCAGCAGTGTAATAGGCTTTAAGGTTTGCAAACCGGGTGAGAAAACCACTGCATAAATTCCATGCAGCAATACAAATGGTGTACAGGATCTCTTGTGAGGTGCTGTACTTTTGAAGGGCTTTTTTCATAAAAATTTTTTAAGAATTATAAAATTATTTGAAGGAAGAAACGGAAGGGCTTTGTTATTTATTTTATGATTATAGAAAAATATTTCTATTTACGGGAAGGTTGCTATTGCAACACACACATTATCAAGCCACCTGTAAGACTACCGGCCACGAACAGTTGTTTTGAATACGTCTCCATTTAAGTGTTCACCTGTAAATTTTATGCCTTCACCTGTAAATTTTATACGTTCACCTGTAAATTTTATGCGTTCACCTGTAAATTTTATTCGCTCGCCAGTAAATATATTTCGTTCACCAGTCACTGTTATATCCTCTTTAGTAAATATATTTCGCTCACCGGTGACTTTTATGTGCTCACCTGTTGTTAACAGGCGCTCACCAGCGGCTGCAATGCACCTCCAAATAGATTTTTGTACGTTCACCAGCGGCTCTTATATGCTCACCTGGAGATTTTATGTTCTTTGCAGGCGAATTCTTATTGTTGAGTTTTAAGGATTATACGGGCTTGTGTTTTATTGATTGAGGAAGACTTTGGCTGCAGGTAAGTTGCTTTTGGGGAAATGTTATCAAATTTTTTTTCAGTAATGAAAGGAATATGTTTACGGCGCAGTCCACATTGGCCGATGCGGCATTCATGTGTTGCAATTGTTATAAACAGGTAGTAACCCGCGGATACTTTAAGTAACTAAATGGCCGGCGGATAGTTGGTATGCGAACCGGGAGAAAAATAAATTTACCTGCCCGTTGCATGGCTTGCAAAAAGATGTATTATTATATACATTTAATAATGGAAACAGTAAAGCTGACCGCATTTATACATAAGGAAGCCGAATGTATCGGAATATTTTCCCCGCAAAACGCCACCCTCAATTATTACTATCAAAAAAAAGCAGGAGCAAGGTGGAGTTCACCCCGTTGGATCAAAAAAAATTATGTACTACTACGTTTATATTTTATTAAGTGAGATGGATAACCAGTTTTATACCGGGTATACTTCAAACCTAAATCAAAGAATTATTCTTCATAATGAAGGAAAAGTAGAATCGACTAAAAAATAGAAGGCCCTTGAGGCTTATATATTGGGAGGGATGTCTCCATCAGCAAGATGCTACAAGAAGGGAAAAATATTTAAAATCAGGAAGTGGTAAAATCTATTTGCGAAATAGATTGTCGCATTTTTTTGATCCTACGGGGTAAACCAACAAATGGGTATGTACCATGTACTGAAAAAAATATGAGTTGCTATGCATTACTGAAAGGAAATAATACTTGACGTGTGGAAGAACTGAGAAGAAGTATTTGACAGAAAAATAGAAAAGCCAAATTGTTTTAAGAATAGTACGGCGGAAATACACAATGCTGGTATGTGCCTTGTACAGAAAAGAATTATACCGCTTACATGGGGTTTTGCAATATACTGGCAGACGTGGTAACAATGGGCTACAGTTCTCTATCAGCAACAGTTCCAGCGTAGCGGAAGTAAATCAGCTTTTGTTGTTATCTTCATCTTTAAATTATAAATCAGCGATAGTTCCGGCGGACGTTATTCAAATGCCAGTACATCGCAAAGCCCTATCGTAAGCGGTCATGCTGCGAACAGCCTTTAACATCGGACATATATTTCAATTTTCGTAAATTCGCTCGGTGAAAAATAAGAAACTTATTTATCTGGATTTCGAGGTTGACAGGCTGACCAATTCAATTGAAAATGCAATTTCAAGTGAAGTGTTTGACACATTGATTGTGAAACTAACAGACGTAAAGGAAATTAAAAAAGGCGAATGGGCGTTCTATTGGCAAAGTGAAATTAAAGACAAATCAAAACAAGTTTATAAACTAACAACCGCCAGTAATCCCACAATCATTCAAGGACTTATTAGTTTGACAGATAAAGGCGACCACATTTTTATGGACTTGATTGAAAGTGCAAAGTTCAACAAGGGAAAGAACAAGCTTTACAGAGGGGTTGCTGGAAACCTGGTTGCCTTTGCCTGCAAAATGGCATTTGAATTAAATTATGATGGTGTTGTTTCTTTTATAGCAAAAACCCAACTCATTAACCATTATGAACAGACATTGGGAGCAAAACTTTTCGGTGGCAATCGAATGTTCATTGACAATAGAGAGGCATTTATTTTGGCAAGTAAATATTTTAAAGATTTTAAACTATGATAAATTTTAAAAAGATGGACGACAAAGATTTTGTATTTGTGAACAAGCCTTTGACGGACAAAGAAGAGAAGAAATTTAGTGACTTTCTCAAGTCACGCAAAGCAAAAACAAGACGGACAAGAGTAACAAAAAAAGAGAAAGTTCTTCATGACAAATAGCACGAACCGCTTACATGGGGTTTGCTGCTATGCTGGCTGAAGTGCATATCCTCATCTTTTGTAATGCTATCAGCTACAGTCCGGGCTTGACTTTCATTACTCAGCATTTGTACATATTTTCATAAATTTGGCAAAAGTACGGGCTGACGGAACTATATTTCCCGTCCTGCATAAATGCGTACCGTTGGCAGAAATGCGTTTGACGACCATCAATTTCAAACTTTCTTTACGACAGACAGCAGCCTTTTTGTATTTTTGAGTAATGACAGTTTATACCGACACTTCAACTATTGGTGGTTGCTTTGACGAAGAATTTCGGGAATGGTCTGTTGCTTTAGTTGAAGAGTTTAAGATTGGCAAAAAGTTGATTATGCTTTCGGACTTGACATTGCAAGAACTTGAATTGGCGAGAGAAGAAGTAAGAGAAAAAGTAAAGGAAATTCCTAAAAAGCACCAAATAGCAATTGGTGTTACAGATGAAGCTATTGACCTTGCAGAAACTTATATTAACGAAGGTGCGTTAACAATTAAAAGTTACAATGATGCTTTGCATATTGCTCTTGCGACATTAAACAATGCAGGTGTTTTGGCAAGTTGGAATTTCAAGCATATCGTTAATTTAAATCGTATCAGACTTTATAACTCAATCAATCTGAAACTTGGCTACAGAATGATTGAAATCAGAACGCCAAGAGAAATCTTAGAATTATCAGACAATGAACAAGAATAAAAAATTTGATGCAGTTAAAATGATGCGGGACATTCGTGAAAAGTTGAGCGAGAAATACTGGAAGCATCCCGACATTTTGAAAAAAGAAATGGAAGCAATAAGGAGAAAGTATAACATCAAGGTCAAGACATCTCAAGACCAATTAAATTGATGCTTCATGACGAGATAGCACTTCTGCCAGTCGAGTAAGCAAGGGGGATTTCACCCCCTGCTCCTCACAGAACCGTACGTGAACCTCTCGATTCATACAGCCTGTCCCGTTATTCGGGAGCTCTTCAAGATGTATTGGCAATTAGTAAGCCGGGCATACGCTCCAATGGGCAAACAGGCTGGGCTGCATCTTGTACAATGTATTGAGCCATCTGCGGCTCTTGCGCAAGTTCAACCGCTTGTTCCATTTACACCATTTTTCAAGCCGTCTGTTTACAAAGCGCCACAGGTCGTTCAGGTCTCTTTTGATAAAGTGACAGTAGTAGTTTTGCCAGCCACGCACTAATGGATTTATAAGATTGGCCACCACGTATATACTGCCCGTTCGGGTATGTAATTTCAGGCTGCGTATCTTATCCATTATCGCTTTCTTTGATGCCTTTGATGGCGAGGGAAGTATCCGCAGTTTCCATTCTCCTTCCACCTTTACCCATTGTGGTTTAAACTCGTAACCTCCCATTTCAAAGGTGTGTACTTTACGTTCGCTTCCTTTGGGTTGGCTGCGATCTAAACAAATGATCCGGGTTTTGGTGGGATGAAGGGTTAGCCCGCATTCTGTAAAACGAATAAATAGTTTATTTAAAATGCTTTGTGCTATCTGCTCCCGCCTGCAATGAATAAGGATGTCGTCTGCATAACGTTCAAACCGGATACCCGGATAGTTTTGCTTCATCCATCCGTCAAACACCACATGCAGATACAGGTTGGCTAATAGAGGACTGATGACACCTCCCTGCGGTGTGCCGCTCTGCGGTTCTGCCTGGCTTCCATCTTCATGCATTACACTGGCTTTTAACCAACGGCTAACGTAAAGGCTTACCCACTTTTCTTTACAGTAAAACTGTAATGCCTTCAGCAATTTGTCGTGGGGTATGGTATCAAAATAACTCTTGATGTCCAGCGTAATAACATACGGGTATTGAGAGCAGTTGAACTTGGCCCGGTGCAGTGCATCGTGCATACTTTTCCCGGCTCTGTATCCATACGAGTTTTGATGAAAATGCGGTTCTAAACACTTTTCTAAATGAACCCTTACTACTTGCTCTCGCTATCCTGTCCAATAATGTGGGCAGGCCTAACACTCTTTTGCTCCCATCCTTTTTGGGGATGCTGACGGCCTTAATGGCTTTTGGAAAATAACTGCCTGATGCAAGGCGTACCCACAACTGGTATAGTAACCGGCTGCGGTGGGTGTGTAAATACTCCCACGTCATGCCATCTGTACCAGCAGCTTCACCGCCTTGCTTTACATGTTGGTACGCCTCCATTACCATCATCGTGGTAACGGGTACGCTTACTCCTTGTTTGGAAAACATTGCCATCATTCCTTTCGGTTGTTTTAAAGTTTACCAATTTTACATCTTGTGTACCCCTTCGCTACTGCTTACTTTCATAAGCTATCATCACTACTACGGGTACATCCGTCCCTATACTGGTTTCTCAGAAAGGCGTATTACATCTTACGGGTGCTCCGCTTAATGATTCTGCCTCTGTGCCTGTCGTACGTCCTGGATTAACCGCAGACGATTTTACCTAAAGGGCACATTCAACCAGTACAGGTTCTCCAGTTCCGCCCTTGCGCCTGTCTGTAAGTCCCGGCGGCTTTATCCCGGATGCAGCTAACACTTCTGGCAACCTGTAGCGAATGTTAACTCTCTCGAAACAATCATGTGCATCGTTTCTTTTTACATCGGTAACAATTATCGAGACCTCACAGCCGCTTCTCTATGCGATCGGCTCTTACAGACGCACCTGTTGCACAGCCTGCACTGAACGCAGTGAATGTGTTCACCACCCTGCTCCTTAGAGCAACGCAGCATGCAACCGGTTTGATGGTGAAGGTTGCTCCACTTCTCCCATCGAGAGACCTATTCTCATCACAAAGGCAGCTTCGCTGGACACACACAGGCGGTTTGGCAAGATGGCGGGGCGACGAATATATTCCTCAACTTTTTGTTCTCTATCCGGCTTCAGTTACGGGCCGACGGAATACGCCGGGCAATAGTAAAAACAATGAACTTTTAGTTATAAATTTAGCATCGGTTGCGGGCTGGACGATTAATCAATTACCGCCACATCGCCAAGCCGTGTCCGTTGTGTGCAATACGGTGCAACTTTTAAGTCTTTAAGTGTCAGACAAGAAATTTACTCTTTATGAAGAATTTATTTTGCATAATAATTGCACACAATTCCCTGAAATTGGCTGCTTGTAAAAAATTCAACATTAATTTACCCAGAAGATAACGGTTGCATTGAAAGAATTTTAATACCGGATGACAGCACATAGTATCAAAGTATAGATGTTCCTACGGTAAATAATCTTGGTTTTCAAATATGTTGATGGAATTAACAAGAGCAAGTTTAAGATATTATCAATACGATTCATGACACTTTCAAATCTTTATCCTGCCATACTCAAAATACGATGACAAGGTTGTTAGAGTTGACCAATATATAAGATGGAAGTGAAACTATTTACAGGTGATTTGGTTTATGATTTTTTGGACAATAGCTTTAATCACATGGGCGGTAATCTTACAAATGGGAGTTCTTTAAACACTTCGTCACAATTAAAATTGGGACAATTAAAAAAAACTATTTACTTGACGATATTGAATTATTTGACCATAAAGGCAATCAATACAAAGACAGTTGTTTTCACGCCCAGTTTGGTTATTTTAATTTAAATGCAGGGACAGGAAATACTTCTGAAAATATTGTAAAGGCTTGGCATTTGACACCGAAATCTAATTCATATCCTGAAGCTTATTATCAAGATAACTTTGGACAAAGAATCTATTACTTTAATGGAATTGAAACATTCAAATAGATGTGCGGCGCACAACATTATGCGTATTGAAGAAAGCCCCCGATTTTAAAACTGATTGAAGAAAATAAAAAAGCCCTGATCCTTAGAGACCGGGGCTTTTTGCTAGTACGATGTTCAGCGACACCGCCAGTAATAATGACAGCTACAGTTGTAAGGTGTTTTGTAATAGTTTGCCCAGAGCGGCTAAATAGATGTGAGCGTACCTGGCGCTGTGTTGTCTTTTAGTTAGCCGGCTTACAGTGCATAGTATCCCTTACCCAAAAACAAAGTTTGTTTTTAGAACTATAAAAGTTACTAACGGGGTTATGCAGATTTTTCATGGGCAAACATTTTTGCTTTTTATTTTTGGAGAGCCACGGTTTCCATTTTTTTTTTAGCATGCAGGTAACAACATTTGGTGCAGGTTAATCAGATAAACATCATTCTCATTTACTGATATTGAATAATTTGCTTTTGCATCGGCCGTGGTACCAGCTTTGCCGGCTCTTATGCTTCAACTACAGGGTTAGCATTTTCATCTTTTACATTTTCTGTAATCGAGATCTTCGTTTCTCCTCTGAATGCTATAATTAAGATGAATGCCGAGAGAAGTAACAAATAATTTTTTTCATAAAAACAATTTTTAAGTGATGGGATACGGTAATTCATTTTTAGAATTACAGTTACGAAATATGATTTGTAGATTGGGATGCAGGAACTTTAAGAATTACATAAATCGTGGCGGGAAATATTTGAATAACTTTATTTATTGGCATTTATAAAAAAAATATTATCTGCGGAAACTGACCAGGAACTTGTGCAACAATACAGGGACGGTGGTGACATGGAAACGCTGGGCGAGTTATACAACCGTTATATGGAGCTGGTCTATGGCGTATGTCTTAAGTACATGAAAGAGCCTGAAGATGCCAAAGATTGTGTGATCAATATTTTTGAAGAGCTTGTTTCCAAGCTAAAAAAATATGAAGTGGATAATTTTAAAGGCTGGCTTTACCAGCTTTCAAAAAATCATTGCCTGATGAAATTGCGTGCCGGTAAAAAAAATCCTGTAAATATTGACGCAGATATTGTGCATTTATCGGAAAATAATCATCTGGATACTGTAATGGAGAAAGAACAAAATCTAAACAGCATGGAATTTTGTATAGAGCAATTGCCAGATGAACAAAAAACGGCAGTACAATTATTTTACCTGCAGGAAAAATGTTATAAAGAAATAGCGGAAACAACGAACACAGATATCAATAAAGTAAGAAGCTTTATACAAAACGGGAGAAGGAATTTAAAAATATGTATGGAAAAACAGGCTTTGCAAAAAGCATGATCAATGGAAGAAAAAAATAAAAAATATACCGCCACAGATTTTGAACGCTATCACTCCGGTGAGATGCCGGCAGATGAAATGCATGTATTGGAAAAAGCAGCTCTTGAAGATCCGTTTCTTGCTGACGCATTGGAAGGATATACAAGCGCAACGAATTTTAAAGCAGATATTCTCGAATTAAAAACACGCCTCGAAGAAAAGAAAAAAAAGAAAAGTGTTTTTTCGATCTCATCAATTACCGGAAATACATGGTGGCGCATTGCTGCGTTGTTTATTATCATTGCCGGAGTAGGGTTTATATTTTACAGGATAAATTTTATAGACAAAGAAGATTCACTTGCCACGAATCAACTAAAATCGTTACCGAAGAATAAAGATAGTGGCATTACATCTTTAGCAGATTCTGCTACAACAAGTGACATGGCATTCCAAAAGCCAGAGGTATCTACATCCGCGAGTAAAGACAAAACTGCTCCCACAGAATCTAAAATGGAAAATAAAAAAGCCGGCAACAACCCCGGTGATGTTGCAATGAGTGCTGAGCCTGCCCCGTCAAAAAAAGCGGCGCAAGAATTAGCAGCCAATAGTGCGTCAGGAAATTTTGAAGATAAATCTGCTGGCAGAGGAAATGAAAAGGAATATAAACTAAAAGGAAAAGTAACCGACGAAACGGGAAAGCCAATTGCTATGGCGAGCGTATATGATGACGCCCGAAAAAAAGCCACGTTGACAGACACTACTGGAAATTTTGTTCTGCAATCCCCGGACAGCAATACAGCTGCATCAGTAGCTGCGGCCGGGTATGCCACAAAAAAGGTTACTCTCCAAAAGGATGAGCAGCCCACAATTGCAATGAACAAAAGTGATACAAATTTGAGTGAAGTGGTTGTAACCGGGCATGGAAAGGAAAAGAAAAAAGAGAGAGCATTATCAAGGGAGAACGCATTAAGTGCAAAAATAGCGGGGGTTAAAATAAAAGCAAATGAGGTCAGGCCTTTTCCAAAAAATGAAAAATTCGATCAATACCTTTCCGATAATATTCAACCGATATTAAATGAAAATGGTGAACGTCTTGCAGGCGAAGTATTACTCTCCTTTTCCGTAAGTGAAAAAGGAAGGCCAACCAATATTAAAGTTGCAAAATCATCTTGCGAAGGGTGCGAAGAAGAAGCGCTAAGGCTTTTGGAAAGTGGGCCTGACTGGAATAGTGAGAGCGGGAAGACGGGAACAGTGGCAATAAAATTTTAATGAGAAAGAAGAAAAAAATATAAGGCTTCATTGGTTCTTGTTTCTAATCTTAAGTTGTTATTTTATGAGTCCGCATCCTTTCTCCTATTCACCTCTCCCATCATTTTAAAAGTAAAAAAACATAGTACCACCAGGATAACACCAATAATAATCCAGAGAAGCAGCTTGTTATTTTTAGAAGACGTGGTTGAAGTTATTGACGCTTTGTTTTTTTCAAAACTTTTTAGAGATATTTCCGAAGGGTTTTTATTTGCACTATCTGCAAAAAAGGCAAGATCGTATTTCGGCGCCTGAATGGAGGAATCTCCAAAGTTCAAAAAGTAATTTTTATCTGCCTGAAGATAAGTAAGCAAATAAGTATTCAATTGAAAAGCCTGAACCGCTTTTATTTTTATCGGGTTATTATCTTCATTATTTATGGTGAGCAACAGTTTGTTGGCTTTACTATTTATTATGAACTCATTTGAAAGTTCGGAAGAAAGGTAACCTTCTAAAAGAAAACTATTCTGCTTATTTTGCTCAAAAAGAGAAAATTTTCTTTTATAATATTTCACCCCGTCAATATCGAAAATAATTTTATTGACCAGGTATGTATCATCAAAATGAATCCGGACGTAACTTACTTTGTTTGAGCTGTCTTTTTGAGAAATATCCGGACCGGGTATTTTAATATACCTGCCATAAATTAAATCTTCTTTATAAACGCCTGCTTTTATAATATTAAAAGGAAGCACATCTTCCCCCAATATGGTAAGTTGAAAATACTTATAATTACTTGCAGGAAAGGAAAGTGATTGAATGATCGTTTCACCATCTGCCTTAAAAGAATTATCAAGATAAATATTTTCTTTAATCACAAACCAGTGTATACTGTCATCACTTCCGCTTATGTTGAATGACCGGTGTGCATCAGTATTTTTTACAAAGAGCAATAAATTTTCTATCGCTTTATTTATGCTGCTTTGAAGCGTTACATGCGTTTGTTTATCGCTTTCTTTTTTGGTTTTGAGAATTGGGAATTCGACAAAATTTTCTGTTTTAAAAACCGGCAGATCATTTTTTAAAATATAAGAAACCTGTTTTCCGTCTTCATCAAAAATGCGAATGTCGTCGAGGCCTGCCTTACATTTTGCAACTACCTCAGGCGAAAGATTTATTTTATAGAATTTAGTTTCTTTTATGGTGTCTATTGCGGCCTTATATGCAAAATGATTCTGAGATTGAGCTTTCAACACAATTAAAAAACTAAAGACAAACAGGCAAAACTTAAACCGGCTTCTTTTCTTCATCATTAATGATAAGATTTTTTAAACGTTGATACATGAATGAAACAATCAGCAATAATACACCGAGGCAAAAGAATGCGGCAATTTTACCTGCGGCAGGAATATTACTTATATCAAACATAAATAACTTTAAAAGCGTAACGAGGAAAAGCACCAGGGAAATAATGCGAAGCGTTTTGAATTTGTATTTCATCCCTAACCACATAAACCAGAAAGAACATACTCCCCATAAAATGGGCAGGCAGGTTTTTATAAACACTCTTTGAATTTTATCCAGTGAATTTTGAGCATCATAAAAAAGCCTGTTGGCAATCCAGAATGTTTCAAAACTTAAAAAGATAACAATTCCAATACAGGTAAGCCACACAAAACCTTCAGGGCTTACCGGGGCTATTGAGCCCTCCGTTTGCGAAATTTTAATAAGCCTGTAAAAAATAATACCAACCAGTATAGCAACAATCCAAAATGCATAGAAATGACCCAAAAACTTTTGTTCTGTTAATAACTGGCCCTGCAAATTGGTAATTATCCCAAGGCTAAAGAGAAAAAATAAAACGCAGGCCGAGAGGAGAATTACCTGGATCCTTGGTGAAATCTTTATTGTTGCGATTTTATTATTTACAAATAAAAGTAACAGCACAAACACAAAACTATACAACTGGAGATAAAGTACATTCATTGACGTTTGAGGATAAAAATGCTTGCATTGAAAATTTACTTCAAGTGCTCCTGTCACAAATAACAATACAATTCCAGTAATACGAAATGTATTTTTCGATATTATTTTTTCAAAAAAACCGGTTTCATCCGGGCCTTTACTTCTTAGAATAAATAAAACATAAGATGCAATGGCTGAATATAAGCCGGTAATAAATCCTTTGTTCGCAATAATTGTAAGGGCATCGCCAGCATTATTGTAGACATTACTCCAGTCCATAATCAAACTAATTAACATGGCAATCCAAACAATCAGGGAAGCATATTGAATGATATTAATTTTTGATTTTTGAAACAACCAGTATAATAAAACCGCTTCCGATGCCCAGAACAAAGTGATATTGTTACCATGTAGTTGGATGGGCGCCGTTAAAGAAATAAAAGTGAGCGTGATTCCAATAAACAGGTACAGGATATTTTTATCGACTTCTCTTTTTCTAAATAGAAAATAAGAAGCAATAAGATTAAACACGCCAAGCAGGATGGTAAGCAATCCCTGGTATTCTATTTCTATTCATTTCCGCAAGGCAGTACAGGCCGGCCGCGAAAAACAATCCGGTGTTTGCTAAAAGAATACTGAAATCAGCCGCAATAAATTTTTTATTTGCTTTGATGTTATTGGCAATATTTATGAAGAAGAATAAGAGATAAAAAATTGCTGCAAACTTTAATGCATTACCATATACGGCCACGGGTGTATCATAAGATAATGAAACGAGCCAGCCGGTAAAAAGAATTATGGTAAAAATAAAGGCCAGTAAATTCATCAAACGCCAGGCTTTATTGTAAGCAATTATCAGCAGGCCGGTGTTGAGAACGATTAAGTAAGTAAACAAGGTTTTATAATTACCACTTCCGTCGCTTACTAAAAATGGCGCCGAGAATCCTCCCACAAGCGCTATGATTGCCAACTCCTGGCGATCATACAAAATGGACAATACAACTGCAAAAATTGTAATGACTATCATTATTGCAAAGGCCATCGTTTGACTGAATAAATGAAACTGGTGATAGGCCAGCGTGATTGTAAAATAAAAAACAGCAAGTCCGCCGCCCACAAGAACTGAACTAAATGCCTGGTAATTTTTGCGAAGCCTGTGTGCCAGAAAAACCAGGATTCCACCGCACAGCAACCCTACAGCCACCCGCCCTACAGGGCCGATCCAGTTATTATCGATGGCAAACTTTACAAAGAAGCCAATGGCTAACACGAGAATAGCGATTCCAATTTTGCTTACCAGGTTTTCGCCAATGAACTTTTCGAGATCAGGATTTCTTTCAAAGAATGATGGCTTTGGTGTGGGGATATTTTTAGGCGGCACAACAGTTTTTACTGAAACCGGAGAAGCAATTTTCTCGTCCCGTATCGGCGGTTCAATATTCACTTTTTCATGAGAAACATTCTCCTTTTCGGTAAGTACAACCAATGGATCATCCATTCTCTTAAAAGATGATTCCCACTTATTTTCTTTGGCTTTCTCCGGGCTTTTCGAAACTTCTGTTTTAATTACTTTAGAAGGTTCAATTGGGGCGTCAGGCAGCTTCCTTTTTAATGCCTGAATTTCAGAGTCAATCTTTTTAAAGTAACCGGTAACGTAATTTTTGAATGTTATCAATACTATTAAAATGATTATCAAAAGCAGAATTATAATGCCTTCCACGTTGGAGCAGTTTGGTGGCACTAAAGATATATAACTCCTGATTCCTTTTTTATGAATTAAGTCCAACTTGAAAAATCTTTTGATCGACACGCCTCATTTAAGTTTTTAATTCGTATTTAATCCCGATGGAAAAGGACGGCTTAAAAAGTTATTTATATTTGGCCTTTCTCTTAAATGCTACTTGCTTATTATTAAAAAATTTCTTGCATGAATAAAAATTACCGCTGGGGCATCTTAGGCGCCGGAAGAATTGCAGCTAAATTTTGTGAAGCACTTTGCTTTGTAGAAGGCTCTGAAGTATATGCCGTTGCCTCTCGTGACATTGAGAATGCAAAAGCTTATGCCGCAAAATACAATGCCACAAAATTTTATAGTAATTACGATGACCTCATAAAAGATGAGAACGTAGATATTATTTATATCGCTACGCCACATCCGTTTCACTACGAACAAACGATGAACTGCCTGCGGAATGGCAAAGCTGTTTTATGTGAAAAGCCAATGTCGCTTACATACAAGCAAACATCTGAAATGATTGCAATGGCGGAAGAGAAGAAAGTATTTTTAATGGAAGGAATGTGGACTGCATGTATGCCATTCCTGGAGAAAATCAAATCGTTAATTGATGAAGATATTATCGGGAAACCGCAATATGTCATACGCTGATTTTTGTTTCCACGCACCGATGAATATGGATGACAGGTTATATAACAAATCGTTGGGAGGTGGCGCTACACTTGATGTTGGTATTTACCCGGTTTCTTTTGCGACCCTAATTTTAGGCGAACCTGCCATAGTAAAATCTGTTGCTAAAATCGCATCAACAGGTATAGACGAGTATGCGAATATGATTTTACAATATCCGGGTGGCGAAACGGCACAACTATTATGTGGTATAACTTTCAATTCAGGAATTGAGGCTGAAATTATTGGCACAAAAGGCTCTATTAAAATTAAAAATCCCTGGTTTAAAGCAACAGACTTTTCAGTAAAATTAAATGATGGTGGAACGGAGGATTTTTCTATTCCACATCTGTGCAATGGATTTGAACATGAAATAAAAGAAGTAATGGATTGTCTCGACAAAGGTTTATTACAAAGCAATAGATTTCCACACCATGTAACTTTGACTGTCAGTAAAATTTTGGATGAAGTATTAAAACAAGCTGGAGTTTCTTATTAGGCAGCCATGGACGGCACAAATTTTCACAAATTGAAAAGCGTATAACCTGTTTCTTGAAAAAATTCGTGCAATTCGTGGCAAAAAGTACTAGCAACAATATCAAATAAATTTCAATCCCTCACTGGCAAGCTTTTTATATTTATTGCGATCAAACGTATAATAAAAGGCTCCTTTTTTCGAAAATAATTTTTCTTTTTCGTTCAGTTTTTTTAAAATATGCAGCGATAAAATTTTCCTTGAAAAATTACGCTTGTCAAATGACGTTTCGTAAATGGCTTCATAGAGATTTTGCAATTGAGGTAGCGTAAACTTCTCGGGTAGTAATTCAAACCCAATCGGGTGATTCGCCACCTTTTGCCGAAGCTGCTCTTTAGCCATGAGGATCATTTTTTTGTGGTCAAAAATTACAGGTGGTATGCGCTTTATATCAAACCACTTCGCATTGTGCTCACGCATTAGTTCTATAGAATAATCATCAATGTTTATTAACGCGAAATAGGCAATTGATACTACCCTGCCCCCGGGATCCCTGTTTACTTCTCCAAAACTGTACAATTGTTCAAGATAAATATCTTTTAGGCCTGTACGTACTTCTAAAACGCGAAATGCTGCCGCCTCAACAGACTCATCTTTCCTTACAAATCCACCCATAAGAGACCATTTTCCAAGTTCTGGCTCCATTCCCCTTTTTACCAATAATGCCTTTAAATTCTTACCGTCAAACCCAAAGATGATACAATCCACAGCTATGAAGACACTGTCATGAGTCTTATATTCGTTTATTACATTCATAGATACCTTTTACTTTCAACTCTAATGACGAAAACAGTTACCAGAATTTTACATACAAAGCAGAAATTAATAAGAGAGTAAGAATAACTAAAATAAGCGTTTGCGGTTTCAGCCTAAACATAGTTTTATCGAGCTCAAATGCTTTTGGATTTATTTTCGGCCCACCAAGACTTATTGCAATCATGATGATCATCGTAATAACAAATGACAATCCCATACAAATATGAAATGGAATTTCAAATGCTCCTTTCCCATTATTATAGGCGGTGTACAAAAATGTTTCATTACCTAAAACCTGTGGCGCAAATTCATTAAAGAAAACCGATAAGGCGAATCCCGCAATAACACCAACTATCGCGGCAAGACCTGTTGTGCGTTTCCAAAACATTCCAAGAAAAAACATCGCAAAAACACCAGGGCTTATGAACCCGGTATATTTCTGAATATAAGTAAATCCTCCCACCCCACCTATACCCAGCAAATCGCTCCATGTAAACATGACGGCAAGTATCATAGCCACAAAAACCGTTACCCTTCCCACTATCACCTGCTTTCTTTCATCGAGGTTTTTACCAATATATTTTTTATGTATATCTAATGTATAAATGGTGGATATACTGTTGACTTTCCCTGCAAGGGACGCAACAATAGCCGCCGTAAGCGCAGCAACAGATAGTCCTTTCAGACCTGTTGGTAAAAAAGTAAGTACCGCAGAATAGGCTCCATCTTTGCCGCCCACCAATTGAGGGAGGTGCCCATTGCTATACAATACGAAAGCCGCAATACCGGGCAACATAACAATAACAGGCATGAGTAATTTTAAAAATCCCGCGAATAAAATTCCTGTGCGGGCTGTCTGCAGATCCGCACCCAATGCTCTTTGTGTAATATACTGGTTACATCCCCAGTAGTTAAGATTTATAATCCAGATGCCCGCCAGGTAAGAAGCCACACCCGGGAACGTTATGTATTTATCAATTTCGTTTTGGGTAGACGCCGCAGTAGGCCTTGGTATTATCATTTTAAAATGTTCCGGTGCATTATGCAGAAGCGCTTTAAAACCGGCAATTGCGTTTGCTCCTACACCAAATTTTTCGCCAACAACAGTCAATGCTATGTAGGTTGTTACCAACCCGCCAATAATTAAAACAGCTACCTGGATCACGTCGGTGTAGCCAATAACTTTCATGCCGCCTAATGATATTATTAATGCGAAAATTGCCAGGCCAACCATGATAACATGCAGGTAGCCGCCACCAGTAATTCCATTGATTGCTACAGCGCCCAAATATAAAATCGACGTAAGGTTGACAAAAACGTAAAGGAATAACCAAAAAACAGCCATGATCAATGCTACTGATTCGTTATACCTCGTTTTTAAAAACTGGGGCATTGTATAAATCTTATTCTTTAAATAAACCGGGATAAACCAAATAGCGACAATTATAAGAGCAACGGCCGCGATCCATTCATAAGCTGCAACAGCAATACCCAGGAAAAATCCTTCGCCGCTCATACCGATAAATTGTTCTGCTGAAATATTTGACGCAATCAATGAAGCACCGATAGCCCACCAGGTTAGAGTCCCTTCCGCAAGAAAAAATGCTTTGGCATCATGCTCATTCCTTTTACGTTTATTATAGATGTAATAACCATAACCGGCTACAATAACAAAGTAAATGATAAAGATGGCGTAGTCAGTAAAAGCAAAGTTCTTGTTCATAAACAATCGTAATTTGAAATTTTATATAAATAATTTTATAAACCTAATTAAAAATTTAATAATCCTCTTGAAGTAAATAAATTAACTCAGCCATCACGATTTCATGTTTGTTTCAACTGGTAATACACGTCGTTCCATCGCAGTTCGTTCTTAAGATTGCGCAGTTTCGTTTCTTTGTCAATAAATATAGTTTCAATACACGCCATATCAGCAAAATCTTCAAGATGTTCCGGCGTAAGGTTTTGGCTAAAACAAGTGTGATGCGCTCCTCCGGCCAATATCCATGCAGCGCAACCTGTATTCATATCAGGATAGGGTTTCCACAACACCCGTGCAACCGGCAGGTTAGGAAGATCATGCCCAGGTGTTATTGCCTCAACTTCATTAACAAGCAGCCGAAAGCGGTTTCCCATATCCACGACAGATGCGTTCAGTGCAGCCCCGCCGCTAACGTTAAACACTAAACGCACAGGGTCGCTCTTGCCGCCAATACCCAATGGATGAATTTCACACGAAGGTTTTGCATCAGCAATTGACGGGCATATTTCGAGCATATGAGATCCCAACACCATCTCATTCCCCGGCTCAAAATGATATGTATAATCTTCCATAAAGGAATTGCCTCCTTCTAAACCTGTGGCCATAACTTTCATTGCACGTACCAGCGCAGCTGTTTTCCAATCACCTTCGGCAGCGAAGCCATAACCTGCAGCCATCAATCGTTGTGATGCAATTCCGGGTAGTTGCGCCATTCCATGCAAATCTTCAAATGTATTTGTAAAGCCTTTGAAATCTCCCTGTTCCAGGAAACTCTTTAGCCCCATCTCAATTTTAGCTGCTTCTTTCAGGGAACCATAATCTTTGCCACCTTTTTTCAGGCTTTCTGATAATGAATATTGATCATTATATTCATTTACCAAACTATCAATTTGTTTATCACTCACATCATTAATAACCTTCACAAGATCTCCAACACCATAAGTGTTTACTGAATATCCAAATTGCAATTGTGCTTCTACTTTGTCCCCCTCGGTAACGGCTACCTGTCGCATATTATCTCCAAAGCGGACAAATTTTGCACTTTGCCAATCGTGCCATGCCGCCGCAGCCCTCGCCCACGTGTCAATTCTATCCAACACTTTTGAATCCTGCCAATGACCTACAATTACTTTTCTCCGGCTGCGCATACGGGTCATGATAAAACCAAACTCCCTGTCACCATGTGCGCTTTGGTTCAGGTTCATAAAATCCATATCAATGTCTTTCCATGGAATATCCCTGTTGAACTGTGTGTGTAAATGGCATAATGGCTTTTGCAAAATCTTTAAGCCTCCTATCCACATTTTTGCAGGCGAAAAAGTATGCATCCACGCAATGATGCCAATACAGTGGCAGGCTACATTCGCCTCCTGGCAAAGGCTGAAAATTTCTTCTTCAGTCTTCACCGTTGGCTTAAAAACCACACTTACGGAAATATTGTTAGCATCATTAAATGACTTTGCTATTGCCTGTGAATGTTCTGCAACTTGTCTTAATGTTTCATCACCGTACAGGTGCTGGCTTCCCGTTGCAAACCATACCTCCAGTTTTTTGAGCTCAATCATGGTAGAAATTTTATTCGGGTTTTGTTACTATTAATTTAAAATATTCTATCACATAAATTCCAATCCCTTTATCAGGATTCGCAGACATGGAACTTCAGCAGAATGTTCTTTCAAAGACATTATTTTTGGCTAAAGCCGGCTACTCTTTTATTTCTTTCCACGACCTAAAGGGTCGTGGAAACTAATAATTTAAAAATGTTTGCACCCAAAAGGTTTAAGCTATTCATTTGATACGATGTCAACATCTTTTATCTTTTCAGGAAACCAAATCATCATTTCACCTTTGCCTCGATTGGCCCAGGCATAATAAGGGATGGCCGTGAATGGTTGCTTTACCGTATGCAGGCTTTCACCTTTATCATCAATTAATATGGCAAGCACTACAGCTTTTATGACTTCTATCCCGTTTAAAAGACCGGCATCATAGTTAGCGTTAAACTCAGTACCCGCGGGTATTACAAGATTGGCCGCTTTGTAATTGTTATCGATCCACTCAGCGCAATACAATATTGGTCCACGTTGTAAAGCGACCTTGCCAATATCATTTTTTACATTTGCATTGGCAACGACGCGCCTTACTTCCATTGGAAGATTCACTTCAATAACATCATTTTTTTTCCAGTCTCTGTTTAAGACCGCGTATCCTTTCTCAACGTTATAATCCACTTCTTCGCCGTTAATTTTTATGATTGCTTTTTTGCCGGAAATATTTTGAAATGAATAGAGATCTGATGGAATGGCTTCATTACTTGCCCAACCCGGAATACGTATCATCAAGGAGAAAGGCATTTGCTTTTTTGTGTTCACCGAAAATTTAAGATTACCGTCCCAGGGATAATTATTTTCCTGGGTAATCTCAACGGGCTTTCCGGAAACATATAATGTGGCACTGCCGCTGATAAACAAATTCGCGAAAATTTTACCATCCTTTTGCGCATAGACATAGCCGGGCACAGAAGGCAACAGCCGGACAACATTGGTAGGACAGCATGAACACGGAAACCAACCTGAACGTTCAGCTTCCATATCAGGATGTTTGAAACTGTTTTTGATTTGCATAGCGTTGGTGTAAAAAAAAGATTTGCCGTCGAGTCCAACGCCGGAGATCAACCCATTGTATAAAATCTTTTCCAATACATCGATATATTTTGAATCCCCATGCAGCAAAAACATTCTTTCATTCCAGAAAACGTTGGCAATAGCAGCACAGGTTTCATTGTAAGCGGTTGTGTTAGGCAATTCGTAATTTGCTCCATAACGCTCGCCTGAGCCAACGGCGCCGGCTCCTCCCTGCACATATATTTTTTTTGAAACCATATTATTCCAAATGGTATCAATTGCATTCAATAATTTTTGATCACCTGTTAATGCGGCAACGTCTGCCATTGCCGAATATAAATAACCGGCACGCACCGCATGGCCTTCCGCTTCATTTTGTTCAACAACAGGTTTATCATCCTGCCAGTACATTCCATTTTTCCATTCATCGTTGCTGGTAGAATCATAACCTTTATAATGCCCTCTTTCTTCTACAAAAAATTTTGCAGTTTGCAGGTATTCCTGCTTTCCTGTAATTCGGTATAATTTCACGAGGCCCATTTCTACCACTTCATGACCGGGGGCAACATGTTTTTTATCTGGTCCAAACACAGAACAAACAAGATCTGCATTTTTTATGGCGATATTTAAAAATGATTTTTTACCGGTGGCTACATAGTGTGCCACAGCGGCCTCATACATGTGCCCGGCGTTGTATAATTCATGACTAAGTTCTCTTTCCTTTTCCCATCGTACCTTCCCAACCCACGGCCCAACATCGTTTGGATTGATCGTTCTTGCGGTATATAAATAGCCATCGCTTTCCTGGGCGGCCGCAATTATTGTTATTAATGAATCGACATATTTCTCAAGTTTTGGGTCCGGGAATAAGCTTAAGGAGTAGGACGCGCCTTCAATGGTTTTATAAATATCGGTATCATCAAAGGGATAGATAGTGCAAAATTTGCCTGACCTTTCCGCGGCCATTACGAAATTCTTTACACGCCCTGTTTTTTCACATCTCTCAAATGAAGCAGGTATGGTAACGGTATGATTTATTTTTATCCTCGGCAGCCAGAAATTATCTGTGAGCTTTACTTTATTGAATGGAAGTGCAACGTAGGGATAATCCTTTTGCTGAGCATACAATGATGAACCTGTAAGCAAAAAAAATAAGAGTGCTATGTGTTTCATCTTTTTTATGTTCTTAATTAAGAAATTCTGAATTTAGCGTTATAAACGGTTTCTATAACACATGATTTTTTGGGGCATACCAACAAGCGATCTATAAAAGCAAAAGTATAAGATTATTTCTATAAGTGTCTAACTAACATTTAATACCTGTTTTTTAAATATATATCAAATTTCTTCAGAGACACCTTTATCCTGATAATTTAATCTTTTTCATTAATTTTTCAGCTTTTTCAAATATTTATTTATAGCCTTGTACCAGCTTTCAGCCATGTGTTTTTCGCCAATATTATTTGGATGAATGTCATCATACATATCGGTTTCCGGATAAACGCCGGTGAATAAATCGACGGCTGCGATATTTGACACAGCGCTATTTTCTGCAGCAGCAAGTTTAATAACTTGTTTATTAAAAATATCTATTGACCTGCTATACGAAGTATCTGTGCCACACAATTTTTTATCGGCCCATTGTGCTCCTAATGGTGGTATTTGTGCAAGGAAGATTTTGACATGTGGATTTTTATTTCGTAAGATATCAATGATCGAAGAAATATTTTTCATTGCATCTTTAGCGGCTACACATTGAAATACATCATTGGTTCCGAGCTCTGCCAAAACTATATCCGGTGTATATGTTTGCAGCCAGGTGTCCAAATTTCCCTTTTGTTTATCCCAATCCGGCGGACTCAATATATCGTGCGTTGTCCATCCTGAATGACCATCATGATCCATATCAAAATCAGGATTGGGAACCTCGCCGCCCATGTGATGTCTATTCCAGGAGCCGATAAAGTCAAAATTATAGTTCGCATTATGAAGCAACTGCCATAAGTCGCGCCTGTAACTATTAAACTCATTAGTGCCATTGGTTATAGAATTACCCAATGCAAGAATGTTTATCGTATTTCTGTCATAAACAGTGAGCATAAAACGCTGATGAACTATCGTATCCTCAGTGGAGGCCAGAAGGTGAATCATATACTGGCCGGGCTGTACAGGCTTTCCCGAAAGGGAACGATCTACAATATCAAATCGCAACCATGATGGCAATTCTCCAACTGAATAAGAAATTGTATTACCGGAGGAATCGAATGCATTAAAATTATAATGATATGTGTAATCTATAGAAGCACGTTCGTTTTCTTTTGAAATAAACTGCAGTTTTGAGTGACTGATATTTTGCAGAAAAGCATTTTGCTGAAAGCAGATCAGCATCCATAAAATCAAAGCCGCTCGTATCATTATGAAAATATTACATTCATTTTTTAATCCATTTTATTGCTGGTTTATTATCCACCATTTTGAAAGGCAGCCATATATACCTCGAATCTTCAAGGTTTAATTTATTCCACCTGTCTGCCATAAAAATGAAAATACCGGGTTCACCAGGCATAGGTAATACGTGAGTGCTTTGAGACTGAAAAGTAGTCTCTGCCCCTGGCCCGACGCATGGATTTCCCATTTGTTTCCACTCACCTAATAAACTATCAGCCACAGCATACGTTGCGGGATTAGGTGACCAGCCTGTACAATCTGAAGTAATTAAATAATACCGGTCATTATATTTAAACACAGCGGGAGCCTCCCTGTTTTCTGCGGAAGTTATCCTGGTATAAGTTTTTGTTGGCGAGAGATAGTCATCACTTAAGAGGCAAACGTGCATAGTCTTATTACTTTCGGATGCATAAATAAGATAAGCTCTCTCGTCATCGTCTTCATAGAGTGTCATGTCCCGCGACATTTGGCCGTTTGGCTTTACACTTCCTAAATATGTGTAAGGGCCTGCAGGCTTATCACTAATTGCTGTGCCTGCCTGTGAATAGCTGTAGTCATTCGCGTCTATATGCATCCACATTACAAACTTTTTAGTGAGTTCATTGTAAATCACTTTTGGACGCTCGATGACTTTGCTGGTATCAAGATCATTAGCCTGATCACCTTTTACAGGCGACAAAGCAACACCCTCATATTTCCAATTAACTAAATCTTTTGAAGAATAGCAGGACACGCCACCGGCAGGCACGCGGTAATCTTCCCAACTTTGATTAGGAACAAGCCATGTTTTACCTTTTTTGATTTCCCCAAACATATAGTAAGTATCGTCATGAAAAAGTATACCGGCTCCGTGTGCATTGATCGGTTTACCGTCAATATCTTTCCAAACCTCACCTCTTATAATAGGCGCATTTCTCATTGTCTTTTTTTGTTGGGCGTGTGTGTAATTGGCAATCGTTAGAAATAAAAAACCGTGAAGAAATGCCAATATAAATCTCTTCAATCTTATTTTTTTGATCCTGGTATTTTGAAATATACAGTGCATTAATAAATAATTTTTTGGTTATTTCCCCCATTTCATTTCTTCACACTTTTTCAATTGGTAATCTATAAATGATTTTAATTCGTGAGTATCCTTCAACTTCGTAAATCCGGCATCTTTAAAATCCGGGTTTTTATTTATACCTGTTATTTTACCGTTACTCGTCTCCTTCCCGGTTTTCATGGCCCAGTTTTTAAAATCCATTACGCTATCAACATTAAATCCATTCGCCAGGCTCCACCATGTATTTCCTGAAAAATTATCATCTGAAACTTTTCCTTTAATGATCTCCTTTTTTGCGATAAAAATATTTTTTGAAAAGTCAAATCCTTCACGATTACTTTGTTTGTCTGCATAATGAATAGCAGCGCCCTTTGTATTATAAATGATGTTGTCATAAAAAGATAAGTTTCTGAATTGCCTTGGATCACCGCTACTGTTCCATATATATGCAGACGCGTGGGCCGCGGAAACTGCGCCATCATCCTGGCTAATGTTCTTTCGAATAACGTTATCATGCCAATCACTGGCACCATTGTATTGAAATATTCCAAAAGCGCTTCCATGATTTTCATAAGAAAGACAATATTGAATAAGAGAATTGGTAACTCCACCATCAAAGTCAAAGCCGCCGCCATCATCAGCGCCCGATGAGGTTTTATTTTTATATGAAATACAATATTGTATAGTTACGCTGTCGGCTTCGTAGCACCAAATGCCGACCGGCCCATTCCCAATTCTTGGCATATCCCATCCATTGTTAGTGGCGATGCAGTATTCGATGGCAACGTTTCGGCAATTGCCCGCTATAATACCATTGCCACTGTGATTTGTAAAGTTGGAAGGGTCGCCGGGATTATTGTCAGCAAGACAATCTGATATCAAAATATCATAGGAACCTTTTGTTCCGTATTCAGCCTCAACCAAAATTCCCGCGGAACCATTTTCGTGTGCATGAACATGGCTGATATTAATTGCAGAGGCGGAATAAACAAACACGCCGGCTTTTTGGAAACCCGATACCTCAACGCTGTCGATACTAATATCGCTACTTTCCATAATGGCAATTCCATTTTTTGTATTTCCGCTTTTTCGCCCGGATCCCGCCAAAATCAATTTTGATATTTCAACATACTTACTTTTATAAATAGTGAGTGCAGTGGAGTCAGATGAATTAATTACAGGATACCCGTTTCCGTAACTTCTAATCCTGATCGGATTATTTCTCATTCCTGCTTCCGAAGAATCGACAAGTATACTTCCATTAAAAATATCACCTCCTTTAAGATATATTATATCACCGGGTTGTAAATGCAAGCTGTTTAATTTACTGATAGTTTTAAAAGGATGGCCGATCGTTCCATCATTGCCATCCTTGCCTGATATACTGAAATAATATGCTTTGTTCTCTAAAACCAATTGCCTGTTTAAAAAACTTTTATTGATACATGAATTAATATTAACTGCAATAACTATTAATAAAACCATTTTTGAAAAAACATTATTTCTTTTTCTCACATTTCTATTTTAAGTAAAGAATAAATAAATTCCATCCTTTACATCACAAGAAAATACTATTATTCCCAGTATGCTTTAAATTTACCCACCCACTTTATTAGTAGCCCGTGTTCTGTTTAAGCTGAGAATTCAAATCAATTTCAACTTGAGGTATGGGGAAATATTCATTCTTATTCGCAGTAAATGTTACTCCCGCGAGATCGGCTGGTAAGCGATCTTTTTCAGTTTGCAAATAGTTGTTAATATAATCCGCAGCAATGCCCCAACGAACCAAATCGAAAAACCGGTGGCCTTCTAATGCCAACTCTAATCTCCTTTCAAAGCGTACCGCCTTACGTGCTTCAGTTTGATCGCCCCATGACGTATTGTAGGCGTCAACATAATAATTAGCAGAGGCCACATAACCGCCTATATCATCATATACTACCTCTACATAGCGACCGTCCCTTGCACGGTCACGCACGTAGTTTACAAGTTCCCGCGCTCTTTCGAGACTGCCGACTTCCACTTCGCATTCCGCGGCCCAAAGCAAGACATCAGCAAAGCGAATGATGCTTACGTTTACAGCGCTTGTAAGCAAATAATACTGTGCATAATTTTCGCTGTATTTGGCAAAATCACCATCGGCGTACCTGAAATTATTTTTTACAGGAATATAAGGCCCGCCAAAAGTGCGGTCAGTTATCCACCCATAATCAGGGTCACTCCCGGGATTACTTCCATACCCGCTATAATAGGATGGTGTAGTCCAATCCAAATAAGGAACGGCTCTCCTGCCTACAGTCCAGTCAAGCCGGGGATCTACTGTACCCTGGTAAGTATTGTAATAATCATATCCCTTGTAGTCCTCATCGTTAGTCATATTTTCAGTATTAAAATCATCGAGCATAGGCAATCCGTTTGCATCGGTTTTGAAGGCATTCACGAGATTAAATGATGGCTGTTTCCAGCTTACATAAAAACTGGTTAATGGATAAAAAGTAGGTGTGTTTCCGGATTCACCAATATTTGAATTACCGCTATTAGAGCCATCATTGGCGGAGAATTCAATTTGAAATATATGTTCGGGGCTATTTTCCAATTGAGGATTAAAGTTGTCATCAAAATTTGCCATTAAAGCATAAGGCTTACCCTGTGCATTAACACCGCTGCCCATGCCGCCATAAGCTGCAGGAATAATAGTATTCAATAAAGTTTTTGCTTCACTAAATTTCTTTTCAAACATGTAGGCTTTTGCAAGATAGCAGGCCGCAGCCCATTTGTTAGCCTGGCCTTTATATTTTTGAATCTCCGGCATATTGTCAAATGCGAACTGAAAATCGGCTTCTATATTTGGCCAGATATCTATATCGTTTGAAATTGAAAGTTCTTTTGAAACTTCATAAAGTGAATCCGTTACTTCATCTATAAAAGGTACATTGTTCCACATTTTCTTTGCCTCAAAATGAAAATGCCCTCTCAGAAACCTGGCTTCTGCAATTGCTTTAGTCTTTTCATCCGCCGTCATATCTGTTGCCGCATTTGCCGCACGTATCACTTTGTTACAGCGGGAAACACCGTCATAAACGGTACGCCATTTATCCGCAATATGAGCCGTAGAGGACTGGGTTAAAAAATGCTCAATAGCAACTCCATCGGAGCCGTCATTGCTTCCGCCCCGGTAAGCATCGCCCGAGGTAATGTCGCCATATATCCAATTAGTACCTGAAGTACTCCACCAGCTCGACTTTGCCGTGAGGCCGGTAACATCATGGTAAGCGGCCACCAGTAATTGCTGAACGCCTGCCTTATTTTTCAGTTCTGCTAAAGTAATTCCGGTTGTATTCGGAACATCAAGAAAAGTTTTTTTACATCCGGTAATTATTAAAGCAGACAATAATGATATAGTTAATATTTTTTTCATTTTCATAAACTTTAAAATTGATTATAATCCTACATTAACTCCGATGATAAATTTCTTTGAGATTGGATAATTGCCTCCAAAATCAACCCCGATATTAGTCGCGCTGCCGGTACTTATTTCCGGATCTATTCCCGAATATTTAGTAATCGTTGCCAGGTTATAGCCCTGCACATACAACCTTATTTTATTAAAAGCTTTGGATGCAGGAAATGTATAGCCCAACTGTACATTTTTTAGCCGGAGGTAGGAGCCATCTTCTATAAAAAAACTGGATGGCTTTATATCGTCTGACGAGGTGTTATTCCAGATGGGCAATTTAGCATCAGTATTGGTTGTGCTCCACGTGTCATCTGCTCCTTCGCCCTGCGCACCGGGAAAAACAGTGTAGGCCCGCCAGTAATTAAATATTTTATTTCCATAAACACCTTGCAGAAAAATGCCGAGATCGAAATTTTTATAAAACAAATTCAGATTGTAACCATAACTGAATTTAGGATGCGGGTTGCCGATAAAAGTACGGTCGTCATCATTTATCTTACCATCATTATTTACATCCTTAAATTTAAAATGCCCCGCCGCGGTTGCAGCAGTAAGGCCATTATGCACTACTCCATATTTTGTATAATCATCTTCAGATTGAAATATACCTTCCTGCACGAAGCCAAAAAAGCTGGACAAAGGCTTGCCAACCTCACTGCGGGTTAATGAAAAATGCGTAGGTGCATAAGAGTTACCATCAATATGCGCTGTGCTGTCCCTGCTTATATAATCAACATTATTACGGTAGGTAGCGATATTAAAATTCATATCGTATGAAAGCGATCCAATTTTATTATTGTAGCCCAGCTCCCACTCAATTCCTTTATTGGAAAACTGCATAATGTTTTCGAATGGTGATAAGGCATCGCCTCGTAAGCCGGTGATAGGTGGCACAGCCAGAAGGTCTTTGGTTTTCCTGTCGAACCAACTGAAAGCAACCGTAAAGCGGTTATCAAATAAAGTTGCATCGAAACCCAGGTTTGTGGTTTTATTGGTTTCCCAATGTATATAGGGGTTACCCAATTGAAATAATCCTGCGCCAATGAAGGCTGAATTATTAGTGCCATCTAAATCATAGCTGCTGTAATTTATATACCCGCTCGTTGTGTAACTATCCTGGTATAAACCTGATGGAATTGCATTGTTACCATTCTCGCCGTAAGCTGCTCTTAATTTAAGATCGTTAACCCAACTTACGTTTTGCATAAATTTTTCGTTCGAAAGCCGCCACCCGGCGCTATAAGAAAAGAAGTTTCCATAACGGTTCAAAGGGCCAAACTTGGAAGAGCCATCTCTCCTTGCAACAAAACTGAAAAGATATTTATCAACCAGGGTATAGTTCACATTGCCAAAGACAGATGTGCTCGTTTCATTATCGCTGCCACCGCTCACGGTATTATAGGGGCCTCCGTTAAGTGTGGGCACACCATTGTTCAAATTAAGATAGCCGGGGGTAGTATAAGGTAAATTAGGTGTAGTGCCACTACTAAACCTCGAAAGATTTTTATCGGATTCATAAGCCACGAAGGCATTTATTTTATGCGAGGTTCCAATACGAAAATCATAAGAAAGCTTGTTCGTCCATCTTAAATCACTGTTGTATCCACCTCCTTCTGAAAATTGGTTATAAGGCGCGGAAAAAACATTCTGAGGAAAAGTATCTAAGAAGAACCTATAACTATATGGATAAAACTGAGCGCCCACTTTGCTTTCAAAAATTAGTCCTTTTATGGGTTCTATACCAATAAAAGCAGAGCCTATCATTCCCGCATTGTATCCGCCGCTGTTTTTACGTCCGTTTATTTGGCCAAGCACAGGATTGTTGCCCCCGGCATGTAATGATTTAGTATCTGTAATTCCTTTAGGCCCGGAATAATTTCCTGCGACATCATAAACCGGTATTAACGGACTTCTTTGATACAGATCGGCGAGGGTTCCCTGCGGGTTGTGGTTATCGGTACCTGCTCCTTGTGTATAAGAAAACTCTGCGTTCTCTCCGATCCTGAGCCATTTCGCCGGCCTGAATTCGGTATTCACTCTAAGTGAATATCTCGTAAAATACGTAGCTAATAAAGTGCCTTTATTATCGAGATAACCAAACCCGAGAGAATAATTAGTTTTATCTGTAGCGCCACTTAAAGTCAACTGGTGGTTATTTGTAAATCTTTGCCCTAACACTTCTTTGAACCAGTTTGTACCGGTTTTATTTGTTTTGAGAATACGATAATTCAATAAATTATATAATGCAGGATTAGCCTCGGGGCTTCCTTCTGCTGCAACGATCGGAACGCCTGAACTTCTTTCAATAATATAGTCGGGCAATACCGGCATGGCTCCATTGCCATAGAACTGATCAGTTAGCGGCAAGTTGGAATTTTTTAAATAGTTCCAATAAGCATCAGCATATTCCTGGGGGCTTAAGCTTTTTGGATATGTCGTTGGCGATTCCCAAGAGGCGTAACTATTATATTCTAACTTAGGTGCCGAACTGCGTTTACCCGTCTTCGTGGTAATCACTATTACACCATTACCGCCCTGCGCACCATATAGAGCTGTAGTAGATGGATCTTTCAAAACAGTAATTGTTTCAATATTGTTGGGGTTTATCAAATTACTTCCGCCCCGCATTTGAACACCGTCAATTACATACAGCACGTCATTATTGCCATTGCTTCCGAAGCCCCGTATGCGCACTACAGAAGTATTGCCAGGGCCACCCTGCTCGTCAACACTTATACCCGCAACCCGCCCCTGCAATGCGGAACCTACATCTGTCACAGGTGTTTTTGAAATCACATCTGCGGACACGGTAGACACGGCGCCGGTTACATCTCTTTTTGATTGTTTGGAATAACCTGTAACAATCACAGCATCCAAATTATTTTCGGCTATCGTCATGGTAATTGAAACCGCTTGATTCGCGGTTACATTTATTTCCTGTGATTTAAACCCTGTATAGGTAATAATAAGTGTTGCGGAAGAGGCGCCGATATCCAGTGTAAATTTGCCGGTATTGTCTGTTGCAGTAATCAAACCCGGGTTTGATTTTACGGTCACCGTTGCTCCAATCAATGGTACTCCATTGGCATCGGTTATAGTACCAGTAACAACATCAGCGATAAGTAATAATAGATTTGCCTGTATATTCTCAGGTGATCCGACACCACTATCCCTATTGTTTTGGACGTTACTATTCGCAGGAAATAATAATACCTGGTCATCCACTATTTTATAATCGATGGCGAGTGGCCTTATAAATTCGTTGATAAAAACTCCCAGCGTTTTATCGGTAACAACTAATGAAATTTTTCTGTCCGCCCGGATAGTATTTGGGCTGTATAAAAATTTCACGCCCGTTTGATCCTGCAACTTCGAGATAATTTTTCTTAGCTGCATATTTTTCGCAGACATAGAAATTTTCTTATCCAAAATTTCCTGGCCGGATGTTTCTTTAGCGTACAAAGAGAAGGTGAAAATAAAGGCAAGTGTTAATTGTACAATGGTTACATTCATTACCAGCAGTATTGCAGCAACGAGTTGCTTTTTTTTCATAATTTTAAACGGTTTTGTTCGTTTGGTAAAGTGATTCGGACAAAATTGTACCTGAATAAGGTTCTGTTATAAAGCTGGCAATGCTCTACGTTGCCGGCTTTTTTATTGATCCAGGTTCTTTAATTTTTTAGGGTCATATACAAAGTTTTTGGTTAATAATGTTGAGTTATTTAATTACAGCCTGTTCCTTTAATTAAAATCTTCGTTCCTTTTACTTCGTAAGAAGCTTGTATGGCCTGGCAAATTATATCGAGCCTTGTAAAGAGATCCTGACGGCTTACATCTCCGGTAAACAGGCAATTGTATATGTTCTCATTTTCCACCACAATGTCAATCTCAAAAGTTTTTTCAAAAGAACCAAACACCTTTTTAAGGGACGTCTCTTCAAATACAAAACTTTCCTCGGTTGTTTTGTTGTTCACCGAATCACCGATAACCGGCAATGGATGATCAATGAGTGAAGGAACAAATAAGCGTGTTTCCTGGTCATAAACCACTTTCTGATTAGGCAGAAGAATTACTCCATCACTTTTTCTAGCGTCATCGGCTTTTTCCGCCGATTTATATTCATATACCTCCACCCTTCCCGATGTTACAGCAACTTCAACCTGTTTGCTTTCTTTATTCGTCTTAACATTAAAACTTGTACCCAATACACGTGTGACCAGGTTGTTATTATATACAAAAAAAGGGCGGGCCGGATTTTTGCTTACTTCAAAAAAGGCTTCGCCATCAAGAAAAATTTCTCTTTTGCCTGGTAAAAAATGTGTCGGATAGCGAATGGCAGAGCCAGGTTGCAATGTGATAATGCTTTCATCTTTCATCCTTATTTTTAATGGCTGCGCTGTTGTATTCGTTCTTTCTTCCATGTTCTTTACAAAAGCCAGTGCCGGAAAATCATCTTTCTTTTCAGTACTTTTTAATAAGAAAACCGAAAATATAATAACGATTATAACAGCCGCCGCTCCAGCCCAATAAAGCATTTTTACCTTTGATCTTTTGGGTATCAGCAAGGAGTTTTGTTTTTCAGAAGAAAGGATTTTGTGGAGTATACCGGCGGATCTTTGAGGCAGAAGATCAAAACCTTCAACATTTTTATTCCTGAGATTTTCAATGTGTTGCAATAGTACATCGTCATAGATACCAGATATTATACAATTAAATAATTCACTTCGTTCTTCAGTCGATAAATTATTTCCAGTGTATTTTTCAAGAAGTGCCGTAAATTTTTCTCTGCTAAGCATTAGATGAATTAATTATTATCGCCAGGCAATAAGACAAGGGCAATTGTTACCATAAAGACAATTGGCAGGAGCGAATGGAGTACATGTTTGGAAAAAAACTTTATGCCGTGCACTTATTCGTGAAAATGCAGTTAATCTGCGGCTTGAAAAAATTTTGATGCTATAGGTTTTACACAGATTTTCTTTCTATTATTCGTGAAAAATCCACAAGGCAGAATAACACAGTTTTCAAACCTGCGACGTTTTGTTGTGAGCTTTTCTAAACTAAGGCTATAGAAGTAATCAAAAAAAATCAGTAAGTATTTACAGAGAATATTATGAAAAGTATAAAGAGCTCAGCATTTTGATGGAAAAAGGAACGGATGGATGCTAATGCTCTTGCCATGTGTGTTTTTACCGTGAGTGGTGATATAGATAAATGCTTGCCGATGTCATCATAAGAAAAGCCTTCTTGCTTTCCCAACCTGTATACCTGTTGCTGCTGTTCGGATAAATGGCTTATGGCTTGTTGAAGCAGCTCCTGGTATTCCTTGTTTAAGATTTTATGATCGGCGGTGTTCTCTGATAAAACATTTAGCTCTATCCACTTTTCTCTCGCCGTCCATTCATGCGCAATTTTCTTCAGGCAATTAAAAGTCAGGTTTCTTGTTAACGTAAAGAGCCAGCTTTCAAGCGATCGGATCTCAGTCAAATTTTTTCGTTGATACCAGAGCTTGAGAAAAACATCCTGAACTATTTCTTCTGCTATTGCAGGCGATTTTACATACATCATCGCTACTTTGTAGGTTTTGTTCCGGTACCTGTCAAAAACGAATTGGAAAGCATATTCGCTATCCTGCGAGAGCAAAGAAAGCAAGGTCGATTCCTCATATTTTTTTTCAAATTCCATGATCGCAGTCGTATTATTGGAGCTATGCTAAATTAAGTGTATTTCTGACATTAAAATATTTATTCAAAAAAATTTATGCACGTGCCTTATCGCCGATGGTAAATTTAATTAAACGGTACACCTGCAACGAAACTTTTATCGGGGCATTCGGTACGCAGTTACGATATGATATAACTATTTTTCCAAATATTTTAGATCTATACAGGAAAATTACCGGATCTTACGGAAGCATAATCTTCAGTAAATGAGATCACATTATCATACATTGCAAATTCTTCTTTAGAATGCGTAGTTGTAAGTACTACGGCTTTCATGCCCGCGTTCTGTGCGGCTTCTACTCCTTTCGGTGCATCTTCAAACACGATGCATTTTCCAGGGGCAACACTTAATAACTCCGCACATTTTATGAAGGTTTCCGGATCCGGTTTGCTGGTAGCAACATCATCCGCACTTACTATTGCCTTGAAAAAATGACGAATATTCAAATTATCCAACACAAAATCTATATTGAATGGAATGGCTGCGGAACCAATAGCCATAGGGATTTCCCGCTCCTGTGCTTTTTTTAAAAATTCTTGCAATCCTTTTACCAACTGAAGGTTTGGCAAATACGTCGCCTGGTATCTTCTTTCTTTTTCTATGGAGATTTCTTTCATTTTTTCTTTTGAAAAATGCCCGTCTCCGAAAATTCTTACAAGTACCTCTTCATTCTTTCCATACATTTCCGCCTTTACTTCATCCCGGGTAAGCCCGGCTTTTAAATCATTGTTCAATATATCATACCATGCTTCTGCGTGATATTGCATATCATCGATCATTGTTCCGTTTAGGTCGAAGATGAAAGCCTCCCTCCCCTCTACTTCAGCGAGTGGCCAATATTTGGTGTGTATGTTTCTTTGATTTGTATTGTTTGTTTGCAATTTGAATCTTTTAAATGTCCCGGGGTTCTTAGCTTTTGTATATATTTTTTTACCAACTCAGTTTTAATAAGACAACAGCTTGTCCGGGTAAAATTAAATGATAGTTTAAAGCTGCATTATTAGCCTTTAATCTTTTATCACTAACGTTCTTTTGCAATTGCCCTGACCTTTGCAATTCGTTAAATTGTTTTTTAGAAACTTGTTGCGGCGAACCCATTTTTTTCCACACGTTGTATGCGTTACTATGATTTTCATCCACGATGTAGCTATTTAATGTTATACTGTTTGAAGTCAATCCCTGTAGAATTAAGTTAATTCCGGCGTCGATTTTTTTATTCTCATCATCGTGATAATTCCAAAGCATTATGTACATGGTGTGCACATCGGAAGTTGCTAATGCATCCACATACGAGTTGTTACGAACGCTGCTGTCAGTAATAGTTTGAAGAGATATTTTGTCTGAATTATTTATGGAAAGCATATTCCCTTTCATCATTCCAAACATGCGGAAAACATTGAGAACCGGCTTATCAACTCCGTTTGTTGCCAGGTCTCTGAAACCGGCAAACCAGGGTTCATTTTCAAATTCGAACGACCAGCTAACGGCCCCGGTCAGATTTACGTTATATTTTTTTTCCATTGCGTATAATTGCGCAAAAGATGCAGCGGTATAACTTGAATACATGGTTCCATTTCTATAAGCGTTTTGCGGGCTATAATCAACGGAGCAAGCTGCGCAGCCTTCGGGGTCAAACTCGCCGATAATTACCGGCAAGTTTTTTAATGAAGGAAATGAACTAATAATTTCAAACCCTTTTGCCACATCCTGTAACTGCACTGCCATATTCATTTGAACATGACTGTTTACCACAGATGGCGATCCTTTCGCATGAAAAGTTATATAATCAAGCGGCGCACCTTTTTCACCGGTTGCATCATTTTTTCCATCTACACAATGTTGTAAAAATTCTTTAAGAAAATTTCCGGCTTTATCCCAGCGTGGCCCTGTTGAAGTAGGGCCGCCAACTTTTGCAACTGGCAACGCCCTTTTAACGGCATCAACCGTATAATCATATAAAGTAAAATATTGTTCCATAGTGCCTTTCCAATAGGAAATATTCGGTTCGTTCCACACTTCCCAATACCAGGTTTTTACTTCGGGCTCTCCATATCTTTTGATACAATGTTTTACCCATTGATAAATTAGCTCAGACCATTTTTTATGGTCTTTAGGAGGATATGCCCAACCTGTATAAATAGAATCATAAGGCACCCCGGGTTTCCAGTGGTGGCGATATGGTTCAGGTTTTACCGACAGGGCTTCCGGCATAAAACCAATTTCTGCAATTGGCTTGATGCCACGTGCAATTAATACGTCAAAAATTGAATCAACTATTTGCCAGTTATAAACAGGGTTTCCATTGGCATCTTCCGTATATACATTCGTTGAGCTCCATTTCAGATCGGCTTTACCGTCGCCCGAGGTTAATAAATTATGCATACGAACATATACAGGAGAATCACTGAGATGAGATAATTCTTTCAGCAATTTTTTACCATCCTTCATTGTCGTAAAGTTGGCTTCATCATAACCAAAGTAAGACCAGATGGGTTTATAAGGGCTCGTTATTTCATTAACATTAATGGTGATTTCCGTCGAAGGCGATTGCGCAAAAGCAATGCAATTGTGCATCAGCAGGCAAATAAAAAGTGATACTCCCGAAAGTATTGCATTGATCATTTTATTCCTTTGCCGGCCAAACGAAACTTTCATTACACCGGCCACGTTAATTAAGTTTCACTTTATAAACAGTAACAGAATGATAGGTATCGCCCGGTTGTAAAATCGTTGTTGGAAAATTTGGTTTATTCGGAGAATCAGGGAAGTGTTGTGTCTCGAGGCAGAAGGCTGTATGTTGTTTAATAGGCTTCCCGTCATGGTTTTCGATGCTACCGTCCAAAAAATTTCCTGTATAAAACTGAACCCCCGGTTGCGTGGTGTACACTTCCATTGTTCTCCCGGATGTTGAATCTGAAACCTCAACAATTTTTTGTAAGGAAGAATCTTTTTTATTCAGAACAAAGTTGTGATCATAGCCGCCTTTCACCTGGTCAATATCTTTTCCGATCTTTTTAGGCGAGGTGAAATCAAAAGGTGTTCCTTTTACGGATTTGATTTCACCGGTTGGGATCAGCGTGCTGTCAACCGGTGTGTAATTATCTGCATCAATCATCAGGGTATGATCAAGAATAGTGTTGCTTACATCGCCCGTTAAATTAAAATAGCTATGATTGGTCAGATTAACAGGTGTGGGTTTATCAGTTTTGGCACTATATTCAATCTTAAGTTCATCATCGTTAGTCAATGTGTAATTTACCCTAATATCTAAATTGCCAGGATACCCTTCCTCTCCATCTTTGCTTATATAATGTAAACTAAGCGATGGAATGCTGTCGCTTGCCACCGATGCATCCCACACCACTTTATCAAAACCTTTTAATCCTCCATGAAGGTGATTCTTTCCGTTGTTAGCGGCCAACTGATATGTCGTTCCGTTTAAAGAAAATTTTGCATCGCCAATCCTGTTTCCATAGCGGCCAACCAATGCACCGAAATACGGAGGTTTCTGAAGATATGGAGCAAGGCTATCGAAGCCGATAACGATACTTGATTTTTTGCCAGACTTTTCCGGCGTTATAAAAGAGGTAACTATACCGCCGTAATTGGTAATGGTTACCTCTGTTCCCTTATCGTTAATCAAAGTGAAAAGCGAAACATTTTTTCCGTCAACCGTACCCCAATCTTTTTTTGTGATACCTGCTTGTGTCGTGTTAGTCATATTATTTTCTTCTTTTTGATTTTCATTATTGCTGTTACAGGCCGCAATACTAATAGCCATAAAAAATATTACCGGCAAAATTTTATTCATTTTTTTCATGATGTTGTTTTTATATTTTTACTATCAGGCCTCATTCCAGCTCCTTCCCGCTTCGGCGGAAAGGAAACTGTCTTGTTACCCTATTTTTTAAAAATTATTCTAAACGCTGCCGCGTCTTCTGACGGATAACTGGCCGGCGCTTTTATGACCAAAGCATCTTTTTTCTGAGACCAATTCAATTTTTCATTACTGCCAATCAATTGCACATCGGAAATTAAACCATTATTATTTTTCAAAGAAAGTACATTAATATTTATAGTTTCTTTTGGTACCGGCAATGCGAGAGTGATCGCATATAATATCTCATTTTTTATTGTGAAACGAATGTCTTTTGAAGTGTATGGTTTCTGATCTTTAAATTCCCCGCTTGCCGATTCGGTTGGTCCTTCGCCATACATTTTCCATGGACGTGTACCATAAATTGCTTCACCGTTTATTGCCAGCCATTTCCCAGTTCCCAATAATACATTTGTTTCTTCATCTGTAATTGTTCCATCAGAACGTGGGCCGATATTTAGTAAAAGATTCCCGTTTTTACTTACAATATCTATGAGGTTTGTAATTACGTATTGTGGAGTTTTAAAAGTATTATCATTAGTAAAACCCCATGACTTGTTACCGATAGCGTCATCTGTTTGCCATGCCAAAGCTCTTATTCCTGCTAACTTTCCTCTTTCAAGATCTAAAACCGCTGCACTATCGGGATAGGCATCATGTTTATAATTTATCACCACTTGCTTATTCCACTCCTTTGCTTTGTTATAGTAAAATGCCGCAAAAGATTTTCTATATGGCTCCATTTCTTTCTGGGCTATCCACCAATCGAACCACACAAGATCGGGATGATATTTATCAACCAGTTCTACATCACGCAACAACCAATCATTCATATATCCTGGTGAAACCGGCTTTCGGTCAGCACTATCTTTGGTTCCATCTGTATTTTGCGCAGGTCCGTAAAAATCTTCGTAGGCCGGATCATTTACATCTGAATCAAAATTGCGGCCGCCCCCCATAAACCACCAATGCTCAATACGATGCGATGATACTCCAAACATCAATCCAGCTTTACGGCTTGCCACTTCCAGCTCCCCCATTATATCACGCTTCGGGCCCATAAGGAAAGCATTCCATCTTGTAAGCGCTGAATTGTACATGGCAAATCCGTCATGATGTTCCGCCACGGGAACAATATATTTTGCCCCGGCTTTTTTAAATAATTCCACCCATTTTTCCGCATCAAACTTTTCCGCTTTGAACATCGGGATGAAATCTTTGTAACCGAACTTATTTTGGGGCCCATAAGTTTCAACGTGATGCTTGAATTCCTTTGAATCTTTTAAATACATGTTGCGCGGATACCATTCATTCGCAAATGCAGGAACTGAATAAACACCCCAATGAATAAATATTCCAAACTTGGCATCACGAAACCAATCAGGAATTTGATATTTTTCTAATGACTGCCATGTGGGTTGAAATTTTGACTGCTGGGCAGAAACGCTTATCGAAATAAATGTGCCCGCTATAGCAAATAACAATACGCGAATTTTTTTCATTGCTAATTGTTTAGTAACAAGTTTACATCTTAACCTTAATTACCGAAAAAGAATAAGGCATCGAAGTAAAATTTATTTTTCTATTTTTTACAGCTGCAGATGATTCTTTAGGGCTTATATTTTCGGGACTGTTGAAAGAATTTTCACTGTTGAGATCGTTGCTTTGCAATGTAGTCACTTTTGCTTGGGCACCAGCCTTTTTTACTCCCAGCCTGAATGTATTCGTTTGTTCTTTACCTGAAGCATTCACTACTTTAATAATTATCTCGTGTTTGCCCTTATCAATTACTGATGAAACATAGAGGCTATCCTGTCCTGTCAATGCTTTCCCATTCTGCAACGCGGTAACTACGTTTGTTCCCCTGTTTGTGGAAAATAATTTTTGCACATAATAGTCGCTTGTTCCGTACAATGTCACATTATTAACCCAGATGAGATCGGGTGTCCACTGCCATGCTTCGTCATGAGCAAAAAGCGGTGCATAAGATGCCATGCTTACAACGGCTGCATTTCTTTCCAGCCCCGTCATGAAGGCTGCTTCTGAAATGGCAGTGGCCATGTTACTTTTATTATTGATGCTTACGGTATGGTCACTTTGAGCCGCGTATTCTCCTGCAAATATTTTGGAACCATCTCTTGGATAGTTATCATAGCGGTTTGCATTTGCTAAAAACCACTCGGGCCTTCGGTAGTAATGTTCATCAATAAGATCAGTACCCAATTTTCTTATTTCGGCATTAAGATAATCAAAGCGGTCTCCATCGGGATCAGTTCCTGAACTTGATACTATTTTGAAATCGGGGTATTTATCCTTTATAGCTCTAAAAAAAACTTTAAGCCGCTCGATGTATTGCGGCCCCCAGTTCTCATTACCAACTCCCATCATTTTTAAATTAAACGGAGCTGCATGTCCAAGTGATGCACGCACCTTTCCCCACTTCGTACTCACGTCGCCGTTAGCAAATTCAATGAGATCTAAAGCATCCTGTACATATGGATCCAGTTCATTTAATGGAACTACTTCTGCGGTATTGAACTGGCAGGCCATGCCGCAATTAAGAATGGGCAAAGGTTCAGCACCAATGTCTTCCGCCAGTAGAAAATATTCATAAAAACCAAGCCCAAAAGATTGAAAATAATCCGGCGCAGGACGGTGTGCAAATTCAGTGTTCCAGCGATTTATTATCAGATGCCGATCATCAACCGGGCCCAATGTTTTTTTCCATTGATAGCGACCTGCAAGGTCACGGCCTTCCACGATACAACCACCGGGGAAACGAACAAATCCGGGCTTCATATCAGCTAATAATTGTATCATATCACTTCGCATGCCGCCAGCCCGGTTCTTCCAGGTATCAGAAGGAAATAAGGAAATCATGTCAAAGTCTGCAATGCCATTTCCTTCAAAAGAAATTCTGAATTTTCCTTTCATTGAGGTGTCGGTTGCGGTAAAACTTATTGCTTCTTTTTTCCATTCATTTACTGCGCCTGAAAGTGTAAGTGTCGTACCACCAATAGAATTGCCGGTAGAATTTAATAATTCAATATGCATTTGTAAACCGGGAGTTTGCTGCCTGCACAAAATTGAAAAATCATAGCGCAAATCTTTTTTTATTCCCATGCCCCGAAAACCTTCATTAGTGACACTTAGCGAATCATCTTCATTACTTTTTGTTATTCGCACAAAACGCGGATTGCTTGTATTAAGGTCCTGCCTGTTGAGCACTAATACCGCGCCTTCATTAAATTTATTTTGCCTAACTGTCCAGCCCATTAAAGGCATTGAAAATTCAAATGAACGGTTCTTGATTAACTCCGCATAGATGCCTCCATCGGCGCCAAAATTTATATCCTCGAAAAAAACACCCCACATGGTGGGCTGCACTTCGGCTATAGGATTGCTTACATTAATAACGATGTCCTGTTTAGACTGGCCGGCAATTTTATCAGAGCATACAATTGCTATTAGAAGTATTATATAGGCAGCCGCTTTTTTTACACTCATCAGACCATTAATTTATTATTAAATACGTGTCACCAGTTTATCAATCAAGCGTGAGACGCCCGACCGTTGCTACAAAAGAAAATCGTCTATATATTTCCTTTTTTCATTTCACTCACCGCGTAATCTGCCGCTCTTACTGTGAGCGCCATATAAGTAAGCGATGGGTTCTGGCAGGCACTTGAAACCATACAGGCTCCATCCGTTATGAAAACATTTTTTGCGTCCCAAACCTGGTTATGAGAATTAAGTACAGACGTTTTAGGATCATTTCCCATACGGGCCGATCCCATCTCATGAATACCTTGCCCTATGGCATAATCTTTATCCCAGGTAGTTATATTTTTTACACCAGCAACTTCAAACATGGCGACTAATTCTTTTATTATATCCGGCCTCATCTTTAATTCATTTTCTTTCAGTCCCGCATCCATTGCAAGTACAGGAAGTCCCCATTTATCTTTTTTATTTTTGTCGAGTGAAATTTTGTTATCGTGATACGGCAATATTTCTCCAAAGCCTGTGGCTCCAATTGCCCAGGAACCGGGCTCAGTAAGAGCCTCTTTAAAATCTGCCCCAATGTTCAACTCAGCAACATCGCGGCTCCATCCCTGGCGGCTGGCGCTTCCCTGGTATCCATATCCGCGTAAAAAATCTCTTTTATCTCCAAACAAATTTGCAAAACGCGGAATGTAAAATCCATTTGCCCTTCTTCCATAATAATATTTGTCTTCAAAACCTTCAATCGATCCCTGGGCGCCAAGCATGTAATGATGATCCATAATATTGTGCCCCAATTCACCAGAGCTGCTACCGAGTCCATCGGGCCATACATCTGTTGCGGAGTTCATCAAAACCCAGGCACTATTCAATGCAGACGCATTCAGGAAAATAATTTTTGAATTGAATGTATATGTCTTATTGGTTTCTCCATCCAATACTTCAACGCCGGTCGCCTTTTTACTGTCTTTATCATAAAGTATCCGCCTAACAATCGACCACGGGCGAACGGTTAAATTACCTGTGGCAGTTGCCGCGGGAAGTGTCGATGATTGGGTACTAAAATATCCTCCAAACGGGCATCCTTCCCAACAGCGATTCCGGAACTGGCATTTGGTTCGCCCGGGAATCGCCTGCGTTAAATTAGCAACGCGGCCAATGAACATATGGCGGCTGCCTTTATAATAATCCTTTATTCGGGATGCAACGTCTTTCTCTACACAGTTGAGATCCATTGGCGGGAGAAATTGTCCATCGGGTAATTGAGGCAAACCCTCCTTAGAGCCGCTGATGCCGGCAAAGGTTTCCACATAATCGTACCACGGCGCCATTTCTTTATAACGAATAGGCCAATCTATTGCAATTCCGTCTTTCGCATTTGCTTCAAAATCAATATCACTCAGGCGATAGCTTTGTCTTCCCCATAAGATCGAGCGGCCACCAAGCTGGTAGCTGCGCCACCACGTAAATGGCTTCACCTCAACATAAGGACAATCTTTTTCATTAACCCAATAATCCATTATCGCTTCCTGCGCAGCAGTGCCATACATTGCCCAATCTCTCGATATTACCGGGTTCTCTTTCTTCTGCTTTAGCGTTGCCCTTCCCCTATGCTCAAACTCCCAGGGACGCTTGGACGCACTTTTATAATCTTTAATATGCTCAAGGTTGCGGCCGCGTTCCAGCATTAAAACCTTTAGACCTTTTTCTGTCAATTCTTTGGCAGCCCAACCACCACTAATACCGGAGCCGATTACAATTGCATCATAAGTATTTTGAGCAACAGCTTTGTTATTTACTAACAGTGAATCACCAGGCATGGTTTAATTTTTTATAATAGTACTTAGATTTTTTAATGAGGCCCTTCGGATAATACTTCTCCCGGTAAATATTTTTCATTTAATCTCATTTTAATTCCAGGACGATCACTGAAAAAGGTGGCAGTTTTACATTTAACGCATCCCCCTTTAATGAAGCGCCATTAAAAACCTGCGGTGTGATTTTATTTGGATCTTCAAATGTATTGTGATCCTGCATTTTTTTGGAGGTCAATATCCTGCCACTTACTTTATTATATTTTTTTCCATCAATTTTTATAGTAACGGTTTCGTCTTTGGTCGAATTGATATTCGTGAGCGATACATGTATAAGCCCTGTTGAATCTTTTGAAGCTGAGCCCGAAACAGCCGGCAGGCTTTCACTCCCAAATGTATAAGTATCTGTTTTAATATCCATTGGCAGCAGCATAGCATCCTGGTGCACATTGTACATTTCCATTACATGATAGGTAGGCGTAAGTATAAGTTTTTCTTTATCGGTTAAAATCACGGCCTGCAATACATTAATGGTTTGCGCCAGGTTTGCCATGCGAACACGATCGGAATGGTTGTTGAAAATATTCAAAGTCATTCCTGCGATCATCGCATCACGCATGGTGTTTTGCTGATAGAGAAAGCCGGGGTTGGTGCCTGGTTCTACATCATACCATCCTCCCCATTCATCAACTGCTAATGCAATCTTTTTCTTTGGATCATATTTATCCATAATAGCAGAATGCTTTGTAACTAACTCCTCCATTTGCCAGGCAGACTTCAACGCTTGAAAATATTGCTGCTCGGTAAAATCTACCGCAGGGCCTTTATGATTCCATTCAATAACCGCATAATGATGAAGGCCTGTGCCGGCGATCATATTGTGAGGAATATCACGCATCAATACTTCTGTCCAATGATAATCCGCATCGCTGGCTCCCGAAGCAATGCGAAATAAACTATTGGAATTAGTCCAGTCGGTCATGAAGGTGGCATACTGCCTGTAAATATTTGCGTAATACTCTGCTGTCATATTACCACCGCATCCCCATGCCTCGTTTCCAACACCCCAGTATTTTACATTCCATGGTTTGTCACGGCCGTTCTCTTTTCTCCAGTCCGACATGGGGCTTTTGCCATCAAAATTTACATATTGCAACCATTGCGAGAATTCCTGGACAGTGCCGCTGCCCACATTGCCGGCGAGATAAGGTTCAGCGCCAAGACGTTCGCACATGTTTAAAAAATCGTGCGTACCGAAGCTGTTATTTTCTGTTACGCCTCCCCACCAGGTGTTAACCATGGTGGGCCTTTTATCTTTAGGTCCAACGCCGTCTTTCCAGTGGTAAGTATCTGCAAAGCAACCGCCAGGCCAGCGCAATAAAGGAATTTTCATTTTGCGCAAGGCGTCAATAACATCATTTCGTACTCCCTCCGTATTGGGAATTGTTTTATTATTTTCGCCAACGTAGAAGCCATCGTAAATACAACGGCCAAGGTGCTCTGCAAAATGCCCGTAAATATTTTTATTGATTTTTTGTTTAACTGAATCTGCCTCTAATAAAATTTCCGTTTGTGACAGGGCAATTAAACACGCCATCAAAAGAGAAAGTGATAGAAAAATTTTTTTCATAATAAATGAATTGAAAATTAAAAAAAATACCAGGCAATTTCAGGCATAAGTAATCGTATCAATAGATTTTCAAAACCTCTTTAAATAGGGAAATCAGGACCAGGTATCACGCAATCGACACTGCAAAATAACATAAATTGTAGTTTTGACAATTATAATTTTTTTTTATTGCTTTCTGTATTCAAAACACGTCACAATCAAAGCATCTATTTGATCAAACGGATCGCCAAGGATTATCAAGGTAAGATGAAGGCAGAAGCTTTCATTGTTTACTATTTCGCAGGTTTAACCAAATAACTTTTACCTTTTACAGAAGCGAAAGATGTTACATAGCCATACTTATCTTTAACAGACTGAACTTTGATACCACTAATAATAACAGGAATAGAAGTTCGTATTTTGCAAACGCCACCTGAAAATGATTTTATAATAGCATCGCTTAAGACATGATCTTTCCAATTAATTGAAACTCCAAAATTACCCCTTGCCCTGAGGCCTTCAACCGACCCTTCTTTCCATGCATCGGGGAGTGCGGGCAAAATTTGTATTTCATTAAGATGGCTTTGCAACAGCATTTCTGCAATCCCTGCGGTGCCACCAAAATTTCCATCTATTTGGAATGGCGGGTGTGCATCAAAAAAATTAGGATAAGTGCCACCACCACCTCCATAATTGGTCCCGGATTCACTTGTGGCATGCAGCAGGTCTTTTAATAAAAGATAGGCATGGTTCCCGTCAAGCAATCTTGCCCAAAAATTTATCTTCCATGCTTTGCTCCAGCCGGTTCCTTCATCACCTCTTATCTCTAAAGTTTTTTTTGCGGCTGCCGCAAATTCCGGTGTGGTAATTGGTGATACCTGGTGGCCGGGATGCAGGCCAAATAGGTGTGACACATGCCTGTGATGCACTTCAACTTCTTCAAAATCTTTATACCATTCCTGCAGGTTTCCTTTATGGCCAATTTTCAAAGGAAATAATTTACCTTTCTTTTCAATTAATAACTTCCTGAAATCAGCATCAACATTTAATACTTCCGATGCATTAATAAGATTGGTAAAAAGATCCCAGATAATTGACATGTCCATCGTGGTGGCAACGGATACATCGCCATGTTTTCCGTCTCCATATAAAAAAACATTTTCCGGGGAAACTGATGGAGCTGTCACGAGGTAACCATCTTTATCTTCTACCAGCCAGTCAATGGTGAAAATAGCAGCACCTTTCATTAAAGGATATGCGGTATCTCTTAAAAAATTTTTATCCATGGTAAACTTGTAATGTTCCCAAAGGTCCTGGCATAGCCAGTTTGCACCCTGCGACCAGTTTGCCCATTTTGGATCTCCTCCACCTAAATTACCTACAGGGTTAGACAAAGCCCATATATCAGAATTGTGATGCGCAACCCATCCGTGCATATTATAAAATTGTTTTGCAGTGACAGCGCCAGTCACAGAAATATTCTCAATCAAATCAAATAATGGCTCATGCATTTCAGAAAGATTCGTACTTTCTGATGGCCAGTAATTCATTTGAGTATTAATATTAATAGTATAGTTGGAACTCCATGGCGGCCTTATTTCTTTATTCCAGATTCCCTGGAGATTAGCTGGAATTCCACCCGGCCGTGAACATGAAATAAGCAAATAACGGCCAAATTGGAAATACATTTTTTCTATCCACGGATCGGTCGCGCCTTTGGAATAAGCAAGCAATCTTTCGTTTGATGGTAAATTGCTTTTTTTGTTTTCAGCGTTATTATTTAACTCAAGCGATACACGTTTGAAATATTTATGATAATCAACAACATGGTTTTTAAATAATTCGCTGTATGATTTTTTAACGGCCTCTAAAAGATATCCTGCTGCAATTTTGTTTTCATCTTTCCCTTCTTTATCAGGGCATTTATCAAAACCATTAAAACTTGTTGCGGGTGATAAGAACAACAAAACTTCTGTTGCGTTACTAACATGAATTCCTGCCGTGTCAATGCTTATATTTCCATCTTTGCTAATTGCCTTCATACGCATTTGAAAACGCATACCGTTGCAGCCGGAAGTATCTTCATAAATAACCGGGTCTTTATCTCCACTATGATAATTAGGGTCAACGTGCGCCGGCGCTTTTCCTTTTAGCACTAATTCACTTCCTGAAACCATATTCACATAATGCAGTTGACTATTGATACCTGCATCAAAATTTAATGCACCTTCTTTGCCTGATTTCAATCGAACAACAATTACCTGGTCTGGTGCGGATATAAAAATTTCTCTTGTGAATTTAATTCCGTCAGCAGTAAAATGGGTGCCTGCAATCGCATCTTCAATATTAAGATCACGATAGTAACCTGTTATTTGTTTTGATTGAAAATGTTGCCTGATTACTAAATTTCCAAGTGGCATATATGATTCAGAAAATACGCCCTGCATTTTTTTTGTAAGCTCGTTTGCCTTGGCATAATCTTCATCTTTAAGAAGCGCCTCTCTTATCAAGGGTAAGTACGAGGCCGCCTGCGGATTCACATTTGTTTTTACAGGGCCGCCCGACCATAATGAACTTTCATTCAACTGAATCAACTCTTCATCAACTTTTCCAAAGACCATAGCGCCGAGCCTGCCGTTGCCCAGAGGCAAAGCTTCTGTCCAAACTTCCGCAGGTTTATCGTACCAGAGCGTTAAATCATTTTGCGCAAATGAACAAAGTTGAGTAGCAAACATGATTACAGTCGTCAATATACAAGATTGCTTCATTATATTTTTTCTTTATAAATATTAATCCAATTCAACCATCGCCTTAATCACATTATTCACGGGATCAAGCAATGTTTCAAAATTATCTTTAAGGTCGTCAAATTTTATACGATGGGTAATATATGTCTCCGGATCAACCAGGCCATTCTTAATTGAATTAATCACATGTATAAAATCTTCTCTTGTTGCATTACGGCTACTCATAAGCGTTGCTTCCCGTTTGTGAAATTCGGGATGGCTAAAACATATCTCTTCTTTTTGTAAACCTATCAAAATAAACCTTCCACCATGGGCTACATATTGTAAGGCATTGTTGATAGCTTTCCTGTTACCCGTGGCATCAATTACAACTGTTGGCATATCGCCATTAGTTATTTCCGCCATCTGTTCAAAGACATCACCCCGCAATGCATTAATAGTATATTCAATTTTTAATTTGTCTTTACAAAATCTTAACCGGTTTTCATTAATATCGAGCGCAATAACATGGGCGCCCGCAATACGTGCAAACTCCATAGTTCCCAATCCTATCGGACCCGCTCCTATTATTAAAACAAATTCCCCTTTTGAAATTTTAGCACGCTGTATTCCGTGAGCACCTATCGCCAGAGGTTCTATCAAAGCTAACTCCTCATAACCGAGACCTTCGCTTTTAACCAAAGAATAAGAAGGAACGGAAATGTATTCTGCCATTCCACCGTCGCTATGCACGCCAAAGACATTGATTTTTGCGCAGCAGTTGGGCCTATTATTTCTGCACGCAATGCATTTACGGCAATTAAAATAAGGAATAATTGTCACAGCTTCGCCGGGCACAAATTCATCAGCTCCATCTGCCTCTATAAGATCTGCAGCGAGCTCATGTCCTAAAATTCTTGGGTAACTAAAATAAGGTTGTGTCCCTTCGTATGCATGGATGTCCGTGCCGCAAATGCCAATACGTTTGAGTTTTAATATTGCATGGTTGGGCTGTAACGCAGGTGGCGGAATATTTTTATATTCTAACGATTGTGGTTTTATGCAGACTAAGGATTTCATAGTTCCTCACCCCAACCCCTCTCCATAAATGGAGAAGGACATGGAGTATTAAAACGATTTATTTTGGAATGAGGAATCATTTTGCTATTAATTATGAAAAATCGAATTTAATTATTTGCATCTGTCAATCTTGTCCCCCAGCCCCTTGAGGAAAGGGGTTTGGGGGTGAGGTCACGCATTCGCCAAAGCCCTGTCCAGGTGTACATATCCCCCATCTACATGAATCAATTGGCCGGTGGTGTGGCTTGAGCAATTAGACAATAGAAACGCCGTTGTGTTTCCAATTTCTTCTGCCGTTGTCATTCTCTTGTCCAGCGGAATTTTAGAAGTAATTTCTTCCAGCTTTCCTTTTGGATCTGCAAGTGTTTCTATCCATTTTTCATACTGGGGAGTCCAGCATTCTGCTACTACAATTGCATTCACACGGATGCCATATTTTAAAAGCTCAACCGCCCACTCTCTTGTTAACGCATTACGGCCACCGTTAGCCGCAGCATAAGCAGACGTATTTCCCTGGCCTGTTTCAGCGGTCTTCGAGGTAATGTTTACGATAGCTCCTTTTGATTTTATTAATGCGGGCAATGAATGGTGCGCAAGCAAATAATAATGAACCAGGTTTCTATGAAGCGATCCCATAAATTTATCGTAGCTACCGTGTTCAAGACCTATGCCATCATTCACTCCGGCATTATTAACCAGGCCATCAATGCGGCCAAACTTTTCCGTAACATCATTCAGTGATTTCTCACAAACATCGGGATCCGATAATTCAGCAACAACCTGGTAAGCCCTGCCGCCATTGTACGAAACGGATTCAACCATCTCCATGTTGTCCTCTTTATTTCTGCCAATAATTACCGGGATCGCGCCTTCGCCAGCCAAAACTTTTACGATGCCGGCCCCAATTCCTTTGGCTCCGCCAGAAACAATGATCACTTTATCTTTTAATTGAAGATCCATTTTTAATTATTTATAGGTTATAGAATTGAATTGCTGTTTTGCCATAAAAATTTTTTTGTTCATTTTTTGAAAAGAAAGAAAAGTAATCGTCCACTATTTCCTTCATTTTTTTATAAGACGCGGCAACGAGGCATACCGGCCAATCTGATCCAAACATAATTCTTTTAGTTCCAAATGCGTTAACAACTACATCAATGTATGGTATAAAATCCTGCTTGCTCCAGTTTTTCCAATCTGCTTCGGTTACCATGCCTGACAATTTACAATATACATTCTCATGTGCCCCTATAGCCAGCATATCTTTTTTCCATTCATCGATTTTTTTATTTTTTATATCCGGCTTTGCAATGTGATCCACTACGAACAATTGATCCGGAAATTCTTTAACCAGGTCTCTTGCATAAATTAGCTGGTCCGGGTAAATAAGAATGTCGTAAGTAAAGCCATACTTGCGCAAGAGGCCAACTCCTCTCTTAAAAGCAGGTCGGAGCATCAGGTCTCTTTGCGGCTCTCCCTGCAGCACATGCCTGAAGCCCTTAAGTTTTCTAAATTGCTTAAAATAAATTAATTTTTCTTCTATATTATTTGCCTGTAAATCTACCCAGCCCACAACTCCTTTTATAAAATCATATTTGGCTGCGTTGTTTAATTGAAACTCATTTTCTTGTTCTGATTGATCCGACTGAACAATAACGGAGCCTTCTATATCATTTTCCTTTAATAGTATTTCAAGATCAGCCGGCAAAAAATCTTTTTGAATAATCTTCATATCGTCATTGATCCAGCCATCCCTTATGGGATCAAATTTCCAAAAATGCTGGTGTGCATCAATCACTTTAATTTTTGAAGAAGCAAGGGGCGGCCGGCTCTCACTCATATAGTCGATTTTAATAGATCCTAAAAATAGGAATAACAAAGTTTGTAACAATCCTAATTTTATTTTGTGCATTAATTTTATAAATCGCCGCCGCTTTTTAAAAAATTCTAATCCTAACCGTAAGTGATACCATCGGTTAGCAATTTTTTTCGATATCTTTTCAAAAAAGATTTTACAATGTTTGCGAAACCTTTAACTATCATTTCGGTCCTGTTGTTTTTTTATGCCCCGCTTAAGGTGCAGGCTCAATCTAATGACAGCCTTCTTGTGCAGCTTGCACGCAAATGGGAAAATGCAAAAGTATATGCGCTAAAAATGGTGGAATTAATGCCCGAAAAGTTTTACGAATTTAAACCGGTACCGGAGGAAATGAGTTTCAGAGAACAACTTTTGCATATCGCTCAAAATATGCAGTGGCTTTCCACCTCGTATCTTTTCCAGGATAAAAATAAAACCGCAAAAAGCGGGAACGCAAAAGATAAGGCCGCTGTAATAAAAGTATTAAGTGATGCGTATGATATGGGCCTTGCGGCGCATAAAAATATTGACATAAAGCAACTTGATGACACGATAACTTTCTTTGCCGGCCCAATGACACGAAGACAAATATTGATTCTTATGCACGATCATCAAACACATCACATCGGGCAAATAATTGTTTACCTGCGATTGAAAGGAATCAAGCCGCCCGATTACGTAGGCTGGTAGCAGTGTTGGCCGTATTTATTTCAGACTTTAGCTTTTATCTTTTTTATTGTGGAGTATACTCCGTAGAATACAAGTATGGCTATAAAGATATAAACCCACAAAGGAATATTTTTTCCAACTATAATAAGATATAAATAAGCAGAAACAAAAAAGAAACCTGTGAGAAGTACCGGCAAAACAAACGGCTTTTTTCTCCGGATATTTTTAATTGTCCAGCCAAGACACAGGAAGAAAAAAGGAATCGCGCCAACGTAGATTCCACCGAAAACGTATGGATTTACACTATACTTATCGCCAAGGCTAAGAAACCATGCTTTAATTGTCTCCCATAATTCCATTAGCTAAAAATTTTATATGCTAACTGCAAAAGCTTTTTAATATTTTCTGTAAGGCTTTTTGATTTATACTCCACAATAATTTTTTGATTGATCCGCGAAGCTACAGGGTAAGGATAAATTTTATTAAATATAGCATTGATCGAAATACCCTTTTGTATTTGCTAAAATTAACTCCTGTATTATTTCTCCGGCACCTGGAGCGATCATTGTTCCGCCTAATATTTTCTGTCTCTTCAAAAATCCTTTGCTAATAAACAAAATCATTTTTCCGTATTGAAAATTGTCAACCACTGCTCTGTCATCTTCTGTAAAATCCTGTTCGAGCTTTTCATAAGAAATCCCTCTTTCCTTTAATTGTTTTTCATTTAGTCCAAAGGTCGCCAGTTCAGGGTCAGTAAATGTAACCCAGGACATATGGTCGTTATTCAATCTTTTCTTTATTGGAGAAAAGAAATTATTAATTAAAATGCGTGCATGGAATTCAGCCGCATGAGAAAAGAGGAGATCACCGGCTACGTCGCCGCAAACAAAAACATTTTTATTCGTTGTCCTTAGGTATTTATCAACTACTATTTTGTTGTCTTTTATATCAATGCCCGCATTTTCCAACTGCAAAGGCCGAAGACCCAATTCTCTCCCGATTGCGACAAATACCGCATCGAATTTTACTTTTATTGTTTGACCCTCCTTTAATTGAATAGCTGCTTCATTGCCTGATGTGAATGTCTTTACATCCGCATGAAACAGAAATTCGATTCCTTCTTTTTCTAACTGCTCACACAAAATAGTTGTGACTGTGCCGGCATCATGCTCCAAAATCATTTCACCTTTGTGCGCCACAACAACTTTACTCCCCAGCCTGCTCATGGTTTGTGCGATCTCTATTCCAATTGGGCCACCACCTATAACCAATATTTTCCCGGGCAACGTATCCATGTGAAAAATACTTTCATTATCATGATACTTCACCAGTTCTACTCCGGGTATTTTTAGCTTGCGGGGCTTAGAACCGGTAGTGATTACTATTTTCCTGCCCCGGTATTTTTTTGTATCAACTTCAATTTCATCTTTGCCTGTAAAATGCGCCTCTCCTAAAGCCACATCAATGCCTTGCTTCCGTAACCAGGTAGCATTTTCATGTTCTCTTATATTTTCCTGCCTGTCATACACGTATTTAATTACTTTCTGTATATCAGTATCACCATTCATTTTTAGCCCAAAGTTTTCAGCTTCCTTTGCATTCCTTATTATTTTTGCCGCATGTATCATAGCTTTACTTGGTACACAGCCATCATTAAGGCAATCGCCGCCAATATCAGTGTCACTAATTGAAATCATTAACACTTTTAAACCGGCTTTTGCCGTAAAAAGTCCAATGCTTAATCCACCTGAGCCAGATCCTATTACGATAATATCGTAGCGCTTTTCATTCATTACACTAAAGTCGGTAAAATTCAATTCAGGAAGTAAAACTAAAAAGCCAATTCCCGATAGATAGCAATATCAATATTAAATTATTTCAACAAAATTTTCTGCCGCTTCTCTTTCACCTTTGAAATATTTCTTTGGACTCATTCCTGAAAATTCGCGAAATTCCCTGATGAAGTGTGCCTGGTCAGCATATCCGTGTGATAGGGCGATATCGGTTATGGAGGTTGACGGATATAATAGTGTAGATTCAAAACGTATAATGCGGGAATAAAATTTAGGTGTAAGGCCGATACTATCTAAAAACTTTCTTTCAAACTGCCGGCGGGATACATCCAATTTTTTAGCAAGTTTTTCAATGGAAATTATACCGTGGTTCTTTACAATTTGTCGTACCGCAATTTCAACCATGTCACTTCCTGGTTTCGCGCATTCAACGTTTTCCAATATAAATTTGGTAAAAAGCCCCGCACGCTCTTTATCATTTTTTGATCTCGTTATTTTTTCCACCAGCCCGACACATCCAGGCAAAAATAAAGATCCATCTGCTACGGTATTTACTACTTCACTTGCCGGAACATTAAACAAACGGGGTATGGCATAGGGAAAGAGCGCAATACCGCAGACGCCAAATTTATCGCTTGCGGTAACATGATACACCTGGGAACTATGACCATGCAAAATCACCGAAGGAAAAGAATTACTTTGATCGTCCATATTGCGGAATGCGCTGTTGTATTGAAAAATTAAGTTGGCAAATCCATCGGCCATAAGTTTGAAGGGCATGCCATCAACGTTGCCGGCATCTTTCTCAATAAACCAATAATGTCTTACTATTTTGCTTAACTCCACCGGCGGGTCAATGATGTTATAAATCATGCCAACGATTTTTTTTACTAATACTACAGTCACTCCTGTCAAATAAAATGCCATGTCGCATTTATTCAATTTTTTAACACGGTGATAAAATAATTTTGCCACATAATATATTATCAATTCAAATTCCAATCATCCATGACAGGGAAACACCCCAGGTTTTTGGTGGCGGCCATTATGATTTTTATGTCTATTGCTGCCGGTTGTAAAAAAAATACGGAGACGCCAGGTAATCTTGTTCCTCCTACTGCAGACCAGGACCCTTCGTTGCCGCAAATAAAAATACATGTGGCCGGGCACGACAGGACCATTCATTTGCAAACTTTTGGAGATGCTTCAAATCCTCCCGTTTTCATTTTGCATGGTGGCCCCGGAGCAGACTTCAAATTACTTCTTCCCTTGAAAGCTTTAGCTGACAGTAACTTTGTCGTCATGTGGGATTCAAGAGGCGCAGGTCTTTCAGAAAGAGTCACCAAAGATGAGCTGGCTCTCGGGACTTTCGAGGAAGAAATCGAACAGGTGAAAGAAGCAATGGCTCCAAATAAAAAAGTTACGTTAATAGGTCATTCATTTGGCGCAACGATGATGGCACACTATACCGCAGATCATCCAAACGATGTTGAAAGATTGATTTTAATAGAGCCGGGGAAACTTGATCTTTCTTTGAACGCAACGTCAAACGGGGGAAACATTAGTTATATCGACGGACAGGATTTTTTTTGGCAAAATGAATTACTAACATCTAAAGATCATGCCGCTGCTGATTATAAAGCCATAGAAGTATTGCCCAGGTCTTCAAGACACTGGACTTGTGATAATTCAATTATTGAGAATTACCCGTTCTGGAGATTTGGTGCATATCATTATTATATCGTTCAAAAAAATATTTATCGCTTATCAAAAGATTTTAACTGGGTTAAAGGCATTGAAAATTTTCATGGGGCCGTAACAATTATTGCAGGGACATGCGGGGCGTTGTCAAAAAATTTCCAGGAAGCAACCAATTTAAAAACATTGCCCGGTGCCGGCCTCAAAGCTATTGCTGGAGCAGGCCATATCACTCTATTTACAGATTACGCGGATGAAACAACGCGAGCAGTCAGAAATGCGCTGGATCAATAAAATGCGAACTATGAAACAGATTTTTCAAATGCTGGTTATATTTTTTTTAATTATTTGCACGCATATAGAATGCCAAGCACAGTACGTAAAAGCGCCCGGAGAAATTATTATGCCGAATAAAGTTTTCGTAACGGTTGCCGCAGAGCCGGAGATAGTAACAACCGTGGGGTATGTTCATTCAGTTGGAAAAAATAACAGGTCAGTAAATTTCCAAATAGGTGGAAGCGTGAAACTGGCGCCGTTGATAATTTCGCACGGCGCCTGGCGGGCCAATATCATAACGGTGGCAGACTGGAAACTGAGTAATAAATGGACAAACACAATTGCTTCAAATATTTACCTGGCGCATGATCATAACCGTGAAGGTATTTTAAACGGAATAGGTTTTGAACTACGCGACAATCCTGTTTTCTATGGCAAGAGATGGGCGAAGGGTTTCGATATAGGCTGGCAATACACTCCCTTTACGCATATCCGTCATTCTCCGGAAGCAAAAGAAAATTTTAGCGATCGCTATCCTGAAGGAGTAACGGGGATAACAGGCCCAAAAGATGGCTGGTATAAAAATGCGGCAAGTCGTGTACGATTGGGCGTTACAGGCGCAACAAAAATTGGAAATAGTGCTGCTCTTCAATTATCGTTGGGCAGTCTTTTTGTATTTCAAAAACAGGGAATACTATTGGGATTTTCACACGCACAGTTTCCGGCGTACCTGGAGTTGGGCTATAATTGTAAGTGGTAAATATTTGGCAACTGCACAGTTTGAATTTGTGTTTAATCAAAAAATAATTTTAAAACACGGTATATGAAATCTCAAAATCAAACACCTGTAGAAACTTTTAACCGATTGCACCAGTTTGTAAAAAATCATGATGCAGACGGCCAGGCGGGATTATTTGCTGAGGATGGTATATGGGAGTTTCCGTTCGCTACAGGTCGCATTCCCAGGAAAGTGGAAGGACGTGAAAACATCAGGGCATTTGGTAAAAAGGCCAGGGAAGGGAGCAGAAATGCAGGGAGAAGCATCGTTAAATATAATTCGGTTGTCGTTCATGGAACGCAGGACCGCAACACCATAAATGTTGAATTTGAATTGGAAGGAGAAGTGATTGCCAAAAGTATCCGAAACAAAATTCCCTACATACAATTATTAAAAGTCCACAATGGGCAAATTGTTTTGCTCCGGGACTATTTTTCTATTGAGATATTAAAAAATGTGCTTGAAAATTAAGTTGGCATTTAAAATGTTGGCTTAAATTTCTGCCGGCAATGGTCATCTATTCGGAATAGTATTTGAGCGGTACACCGGGGAATATCCAAATTTTGGAGATTTATTTTAATGAAATCCTATTTTAAAGACCATTTCAAACCTTCAAACTAAAATGAAAAATCTATTAAAATTTAGCACCATCCTTTTTGCAGTGATTACCCTCGGCGCTTTGCTGGCTCACCTGTTTGCGTTGCCTGGCAAAATCGATTTATCAAAAGATGATTACCTCGTAGTACAGCGAATTTACAGGGGATGGGCATGGCTGGGCATGCTCGAAATAGGAACCATTATACTTACTTTAATATGGGCGATTTCTGAACGGAAAAAGAAAAACATTTTTCCCTGGTTAGTCACTGCGTTAATAATTTTTGTTGTAAGTCTTGTTATCTTTTTCATGTTTACATTTCCTGCAAACCAGGCAACAACAAACTGGACAACGTTGCCACCGGATTGGGAAACATTGAGGAAAAACTGGGAGTATTCACATGCGGTGAGAGCCGTTTTAAATTTGATAGGTTTTAGTTTTTTAATTGCGGTGCTGTTGAAGAATAAACGATACGAAAACAGGTAAATGGAATATGAGAATAATTTCAAGACTTCCTGATCAAACGAACGAATGGAAAAAATACTTCTTACTTATATTTTTTGCTGGCTTCAATTTGGCTTTTATACAGGCATCTCAAAGGAAGGCTATTTACAAAATGAAAAATAAATTCTGAATAGGTTGAATGGATAATCGAAAAATTATGGTTCATGCAGAAGCCTCCATAACGATAACAGCGCCGCAACAACTTTTTGCATAACCTGTGTTTAGATTATAACCGGCCAGATTATTTTAAAAATGAAGCTCAATTTGCGTGACGCAATAGCATTACTATTTATAAAAAAATATGCAAATGAATGATGTATTTACGGGCCCTTCTTCTATTCTCGCAAAGATGATTGGTTACAATGGCAAATCTTTGCTTTATGAAAATAAAAAGCACGCGATTGAAGCAAAAAATTTTAAAGATTTCGGCAAATCTTCTTTTATGGGAGGTCTTTTTGAAATCTTTATTCCACCGATTAATAAACCGGTATTAAAACAAACTCCGGAAGGATTTGAAGCCGACTATCCGACAATGCAGCATTTCGAACATGCACTTATGGCTAATCTTCGTGAATGCGCCTCGTTTATAAGAAGCGAATTTATTAAAAGGGAAGAAATTAATTGGATTCGTAAACGGCAACAATTAGAAAATTTAATAACCGATACCAGGGCAGCTTTATTATTGCATTTAGCCGATGCAGATGCCATTGATGAAAATCTTCAAATGCTCGATATTTTTTATGCCTTAGGTGTGCGCTCAATGGGCATTACGTGGAGCAGGCAAAATAAATTTGGATACGGTTCAGCTTACAAATTCCCCGGACACCCTGACGATGGTCCCGGCCTGACCAAGTCAGGTATTCAACTCGTAGACAAATGCAATAGCTTAGGCATCGTTATTGACAACGCCCACTTGAATGAAGCCGGGTTTAATGATGTTGCAGGAAACTCGTCAAAGCCTATAGTCATTAGTCATGGAACACCACACGCTCTTAATCCATCTTCCCGGTCGTTTACAGATGAAATGTTGAAAATCGTGGCCGATACTAACGGTATTGTCGGTATAAGTCTAGAAGGAGCTAAGGAAACCAAGGCCGGTTATACAAACGACATGGTAAGGCATATTGAGTACGTAATTAATAAAATTGGCGATAAGCATGTGGGATTTGGTTCAGATATGATTCAATCCGCAGATTCTACAGGTACGTTTAAAACACTTTTACCGAATGTAGTCAATTTAATGAAGTCTAAAGGATATAAGCAAACAACAATTGATAAAATTGCATTTGAAAACTGGAGGCGTGTATTAAGGGACACCTTATAAAAGTAAGCTTAGGGAACAGCTTCTTGCAATGTGTACCAACAGGAAATTTTATGAAAGAGGAATGATTATTTTTGAATACATCAGGATCAAAAACTCCTGAACATCAAAATTAGAATAAAATTTCATGAATAAATGTGTTGACCTGGAAACGTGAGTTCATAAACCCTTTTAAAAAACAAATAAATAAACAAATGAAATATTTTCTCAGCGTATGCCTTGCATTTATGATGTCTTTTTCCTTTGCACAAAATGACAGCACTCAAACGCTCAAATCAATTTTATTGGAGCAGCTTAAAACAACACATAATGTAAAAGAATGGTTCGTGCCGCCCTCTATTGCTATTGCAGGCCTTACCCCCGAACAGGCCAACTGGAAAGACAATACAGAAAATCATTCCATAGCACAACTTACCACGCATCTTATTTTCTGGAATACGCAAATGCTGGATAAATTTGATGATAAACCACAAAGCGCTTTCAGTGGAGACAATAAAGAAACATTTACCCCGGTAAATGAAAAAACATGGAATGCCACAGTGCTTAGGCTCGACAGCGTACTAACGGCGTGGGAGAACGCAGTTGCCAATGCAACTGAAAGTAAATTGCAAAAGTGGTATTCCGCGATTGCCCATATTGGTACCCACAATGCATATCATACGGGTCAAATAATTTATATCAGAAAAATGAAAGGCTGGTGGGATACGGATAATGGCGTGAAGTAAAAAATATGTGGCTATTTGCGATAAATAAGAGTAAAAGAAAAGGCCTGCAAAGGTTAAATTCATTACAGAATTTAAATAATAGGACAGGATATAAAAAACCTGCTCAGATGATCAGAGATGATCAGTCAAAAATTTTAAATACCAAAAAACCTAACGATCGTGATGCCACCCGCAAGTATGGCTGCAACGCCAACAAGCCGGGTGGTGATCTCAGGCCACGGAAGCATTTTTTCCGCAGCAATAATAATTGCAACTATTATGATCACTAACGGGCTCATCATACCAAGAATGAGCAAAATAAGCATTGGTGCAGTACAGCAGGTGCAACACGCTATACCCTGTTTGCAGCCAAGTCGAAAACTTGTTTCCTGTTGAGGTAATGCAACCGCGCACCCAAAGGGTGACCGGCAGCATAGAAGGGACCTTATTTTCCAACGTGAGAGTTGGACCACGCCGGCGGCAATCAATAAGGCACCTGAAATAAATGGAACAATATCACTCACCAATTCTGACTGCATGGCAAACTTCATAAATGCCATTCCCACGACATAAATTCCAATGCCGGCCACAAGCCAAATTGTAAAATATCCGCACGCAATAAAACAAAGAGAAGTCCATTTTCGTCCCGTCTTTAGAAATGCGGGCAAGGCAGAGGGCAGCATCATTGCCACCATCATCGCCAGCCACATGAGCAGGAAGCTCAGGGCTGAAGATAGCCAGGTTTGACCAGGCATTCGCATCCACATCATGGACATAGTCCAGCCGCCGGGCATTTTCATTTCATGATTCATTGAGCGACAGAAATATGCGGTTGCCAGCACCGCGGCAACGAAGGCAAACAAGCAGGCTAAGATAAATTCAGCCGATACCGGGATTCTATCGAAATTGACCGCATTTTTATGTTTTACCTGGTGACTCATTATATTATATTTCCTGAATATTCGGTCCCGCAATCTTTTGAAGATTCCACGATCATAATTTACCATCATACTCGTCATGGCGTTTCCACCAAATTCTGAAAAGATCCCCAGCAAGTCTTTCTCTTCGCCGGTTTCAAATTGATACTCCCTGTGAACCTTACCCACGGCGGTCGGCAGCGTTCCTCGCAGTTCGTCGCTGCGGTGTATTAACTCTTTTTCCTTTTTCAATAACTTAAGCGACTCTTCGTGAGTTCCTGTTGTGTGTGTGGTTCACGGTTTTTTGATTTTCTATTTTTTTTAGATTTTGGCGCGTTGCAATCTGCCTTCGCCTTATGTTATTTTCCGCTCATTTTCGCGTTGATCTGATTGAAAACACTTCAATAAAATTTCTCAGTATTCGTCGTGTCGTTTCGTCCAGATGCCTTTTTCATTTCGCCCTTTGGGTGCATGGTCGAGCCATTGGTACATGCCCCAGAGTATATCAAGCCCGCGCTCATAGGTTGAATAGGTGTGGTATATCACGCCATCTTCGAGTATGAAGGCACTCATCCCAGGTGCCTCCCGCGTAAATGTCGGCCAATCAGTGCCAACGCTCGACGCGATCTTTTTGCCGTTTTCAGGCACAGCATCTCTCGCATCTATTTCATTCGCACGTGAACTTACGCTTCCCTTTCGATAGTTATACTCAATGTTGCCCGAGTGCTGCTGCTCCTTTGTGTATGAAACATTGAAGTCGTAGTTGAAGTCACTTTCAAACGAAGATGCCCAGGGGAAAGTCCAGCCCATTCGCTGTTTGTACGCCTGAAGTTTTTCGAGAGGAGCCCGTGACACCGCCCAGAGCATCACATCATGGTTAGCAAGGTGAGTGAAAATTCCATTGAAGCCGTCGGCGATAGCCGAACAATTGGGGCACCCTGCTTTATAATCCGGCCCGAACATAAAGTGATAGATCATCAACTGCGAGCGACCTTTGAATAAATCAGCAAAGGCAGCTTTTCCATCATCGGTGTCGAAATAATAATTTTTATTGATACGAACCCAGGGCAATTCTATTCGTTGCTTTGTCACTTCATCACTACGCCGCGTCAATTCCTTTTCGGCTTTGAGCAGCTCCAGCCGGGCTGCAAGCCATTCTTTTTGCGAAACCACTTTATGGTTTTCACTTTCGGTTTTAATTTTCTGCATGATGGTCTTTTTATGAATGTTTCGTTGTTAATTAGATTTTAAAAGTTACAATCCGGTATTAGATTTTAGTTAGTAATTCCCGTCCTGTATTTACTTGGCGATTTTTTAAACTTTTTAGTAAATGCAGCAGAGAAGTAATCAAGGCTGTTAAAGCCGCTCATGTAGCAAATGTCTGTAACAGGTAAAGCGGTTGTCTTTATCAGCATTTCAGCATTTTTCAATCTTAAATTCTGCAGGTACCGGTAAGGTGAGAATGCAATAAAGTGCTTAAACGTACGGCTAAAGTGAAAGGGGCTTACATAGCAATATTGCGCCAGTTCGGTAAGCGAAATGTTTTTAGTAAAATTCTTTAAGATATATTCCTTAGCTCTTTCAATTGTTACAAGATGTTTTTTATTTATGCCTGAATCAATTTTAGCTAAACCCGGCCCGTATGAAATTATTTGTGCAACAATCTCTGCAAGTTCAATAACGATACTATCAATTTCAAGCCTGCAAACTTCCTGCTGATGTATTTTATTCCATATTGAATGATGAATTAATTCAAGCTCTGGTGTTGCAAGTAACAAGATGGATAAAAGACTTTTATTACTAAGAAATCCGTGCTGATTAAAACTAAATTTTTCTTTGACTGTATTATAAAACTTTTCAGAAAAGATAAAAAATGTAGTGGCGTTGTAATTGTTTCCGGGATGTGTAAGGCGAAATTCACATTCCGGCTTTTCAATTATAATGCGGCTATTATATAAATCAGATGATTGCCTGAAAGATTTAAAATGAAAATTACCTGTTCTAATAAAGCCTATGCTGAAATAACCACTTAGTTCAGATTTTGATGTAAATGATTCAATACAACCGCATTCATAATTAATAATGCGTACAAAATCTGACGTGTAAATGATTTTATTATCAAACCGTAGCGAATTATTAGTCCCATTCAAATAATCATTCTTGATGCTCAAACTTTTAATTAGCATAGGGTTTCGTTTTGCTAATGGGTTTCTTAATGATTCTGTTACAACAACGTAAATGTTATACAAAATTAAAATAAAGAAAAAAGACTGACTTGTGAAATCTTGCTATAAAACAGTCCAAAATTGATACCAGTTAGGTCAGGAGATACATAAAATGTAAGATTGTTATTAAAGATAAATTAACAATTACAAGTAAATATTATAGGCCCCATTGTGAATTCTCTCAAAATAAATTGAATCTTCACGCTAGTTGAATCTAAATCTGCAACGGCTTGTTGAACCTTTGCAGGAAAATCTTTTAGAATTCACCAAATTATCTTTGCCCTGCCTTGATGCATCTCACAAACCTCAAAACAAGTTCTTTTTTTGGAACATCTTCCACTCAAGCAATATCTCAAGCAAGCCTTTAAGAAAAACAATGGCAGCAGTTATCTCTATCCAGTAAATCAAATCAGGCTGAAACATAGTGAGCACTTTCCATAACAACGCTGTTAGTGCCAGGTAAAATACAAGTAACGGCCATATGAAGTGCAGCACCGATACCAGGCCGATGCGCTGCAGGAAAGCAGACCGCGTGGTAATTACATGTTGTTTCAGTTTTTGGTACCGCTTAGGAATTCGCATCAGTGATAGGATCAGCAAAACTGTTAGTGCCAATATCACTACGTCAAATATTATGTACAAGTTCCTGATGCCCCTGCCCTGCCTGGGAAGCGGCCGGTTGGCAACCATGCTCAACAGGTTCTGCGCCATGCCACGGACGGTTGAACCGTCAAGAGCAGTTGAACCATGAGGCGATGAAAAAGCATCGAGTGCACACATCACATTAGCAGCAACGAATACGCCTATACGCTTTTCGGGATCGAAGAATAATGAACACTGGAAGTTGGGAGTGCCGCCATCGTGGCTAACCAGGTTATAGCCGTCGATTCGGCCGGATTCCCAGCCCATGGCGTAGGTGTTAGGAACCGGTTCTGTATGTGTCAATGCGATTCCTTCCGGCGAAAGGATAGAACTATCCCGGTATTGTCCGCCATTCATTTGAGCAACCAGGAAGTGAGCCATATCCTCCGCACTCGAGAGTATATAGCCTGCAGGAAGTTCAGAGCGGTTATAGTGAAAGGTAACCGGGAACGGAATCCCGAACCACCAACGGTAGCCTGAAGCCATTCCATGCAGCAAAGCCGTTTCCTGCGAAAGGAAACTATTCCGCATTTCGAGCGGCCCGAAGATGTGTTGCGTTACATATTCTTCATATGATTGACCTGATACTTTCTGCACAATCAAACCCAGCGTTTCATAATTAGCATTGGAATATCCGAAAGATTGCCCGGGCTGAAAATTCACTTTTGCTGTTTTTAGAAACCGCTACGGTCCTTTCAAGAGCCTTGTCATCGAGTTCGGTCCAGGATTGAGGCTCACGCAGCATGGGAAGCCCGCTTGTTTGATAAAGCAATTCACCCACTGTGATTTTTGCCGAGATTACAGGATCGGCTACCCGAAACCACGGAATATATCGTTGAACCGGTGCATCAAGTTTGACCTTACCTGCTTCCACCAGTTGCATTACAGCGAGTGCAGTAAAAGACTTGGTGACAGAGCCAATGATAAAAGGAGTTTGAGGCGTCACCGGATGGCCGGATGGATCCGCCTGTCCGTAACCTTTTAGATAAACAATCTGATCGCCTTTTACGATCGCCAAAGCCAACCCGGGAATACGTGGCCATAACATCTTGTCAGCAATGTATGTATCGATGGCGTTCGAATCTATTTTACCGCCAGGCACCACCTGGGCAAACAATTCGGGAGGATTAATCCCTGTGAGTATGGTGGTTAACCATATTATGAAGGTAATCGTCCGGAACTTCTTTATGATGAACGGGATCGCTCTTTTCCTGACTCGAAACATTCCTCCCTTTTGCCCGGCCGACCATGGGTTATATGTTTTGACTAAATGCATTTTAATTTGCATAAATATCAACCCTGTGAAGACTTAAAAAATAATAACTATTGGGAATGATGATGCGGCATAAATTGTACCAGTAATGATTTACACCACAATTCATTTATCATCTTTTGTTTTTTTATGGGAACGATGCAGGCACAATAAATTTATTTCAACAATCCTCCGGGAATTGCTTATATCATCTGCCATCCTACAAAGCATTTCATTTAGAAAATGGAGCTGCCCCGGCTCCAGTACTGTCCATCTTTTTATTGGATTCTAAATACTAAATTTAATTTAAGGGATTTTAGATTGGTAATTTTGCTCCATTTATTAAATGCAAAATGAAAAATGTAAATTAATTGGTTTGAAATTTATACTTCAACCTTCAACAATATTAGCATTTTACTATGACGACACAACCTTCCATACCGATAGATGTAGTTAAGCTGCTGTCAACGCTGGACGATAAACTCATTGAGCTGCTTAAATCTTTATCACCTGGCGAGTGGCAAAAGCAAACCATTGCAAAACTCTGGACGGTAAAGGATGTAGTAGCTCATTTGCTGGACGGCAACATTCGGATACTTTCCATTCTTCGGGACAATTATTTTGGTGAACGACCAGATATCAATTCTAATGAGGACCTGGTTGCATTTCTCAGCAGGCTTAATGCCGATTGGGTCAAAGCAATGAAACGAGTTAGTCCTCAAATGCTCATCCTTCTTCACGAAACAACGGGTCAGCTTTTTTGTAACTATTTTAAATCACTAAAACCTTTTGACAAATCTGTGTTGGCTGTTGACTGGGCTGGTGAAAAAGAAAGCAAAAACTGGATGGAAATTGCCCGCGAATACACCGAAAAATGGTTACATCAACAACAAATAAGAGATGCAGTGAATAAACCCGCCCTACTCACCCGTGAGCTCTATTATCCCTTTATTGATATTTTTATGCTTGCATTACCGCATACTTATGGCACAACGCCAGCCGGCAACGGAACGGTTGTAAAGGTTACAGTAACAAGTGATATCGGCGGAGAGTGGTTCCTGGTACGAACTAATGACGAATGGAAGCTAACGAAAGGGTATTCTCAAATTCCGGCAACAGAAATCATAATAGATCCAGATACTTCGTGGAAATTATTTTCAAAGAGTTTAAGACTTGAACAAATTACAGACAAAGTGATTGTTAAAGGCGACCAAAAATTAGGTGAGACAGCGTTAACAATGATTTCCGTTATGGCGTAATGGAATGCAAAACGCTAACAAAACAGGAATTCCGTAAATACATAGAAAACTTTTGTTTTGTTATCTTCAATTCCTGTTTTTTCAAATAAAATCTGTTTTGATTTTATAACGTAGCGGACTTTATTAAAGCTTGTGTTAGTGATAATGGTTTTAGAATGCAGATCAAACAGCCATGGAAAAATTCTTCGAAATAGTTACACAATTAAGCAACCTCTCTGCAGAAAGTAAACAAGCGCTTGCAGCAATTTCAAAAAGGCTGGAACTAAAAAAAGGACACATACTTGTAAGGCAACATTCAGTCTGCAATTACCTCTATTTTGTTGAAAGCGGCCTCACCAGAACTTATTATTATAAAGATGAAAAAGATGTTACCGACTGGCTTAGCCCGGAAAATACTTTTGCGTGTTCCATAGTTAGTTTTATTTCCCGCAAACCAGACAGGAGGCAAATTGAGTTGCTCGAAGACTCAGCGCTTTGGCCATTTCAATATTATGAACTGGAACAACTCTGCGCAAAACATCATGATATTGAGCGCATGTTAAGACGTTTGGTAAATTCAGGACTTGTTACATTGCAACAAAGATTTGATGACCTTCATTTTGCCACTGCATTGCAACGATATAAAACATTGATGAATGAAAACCCAACATTGATTCAAAGAGTTCCTCTCGGCATTATTGCGTCCTACCTTGGCATTACACAGGAAACATTGAGCCGCATCCGTTCGCAGATTTGAGTTTTTGACAAATGTCAAAAGAAGCAGGTATCGCACATACTAATTTTGTAGTAACCAAATAAAAAAGGTATGAACACGATACTCTGGGCAGGCCAGATATACCTGGCTATAACTTGTTTGTTTTCCGGCCTCAGCAAAGCATTTCTTTCTGAAAAAAAATTAGTATATGAAATGAAACAAACGGGTGTTGAAGGGTTACCAAATCCATTAATACACTTCATTGGCACCTGCCAATTGCTCGGCTCCGTGGGACTGATAGTTCCCTGGCTTCTTCATGTACTTCCAATACTTACCCCTATTGCAGCATTCGCATTTGGCATTGATGTAACGATGGCATCAGGTATTCATATCCGGAGAAGGGAATACAGAACTGCAACCATAACATTGCTCACAGCGCTGGTGTGCTTTTTTGTTGCTGCCGGAAGATTTCATTTTTTAAACATCATCTAAAATTCATTAGTATGCGCCTCACGCCTATCGAAAAACCTAAATCATTGTTATTAAAAATTGCATATTATTTAAGCAAAAAACAATTTGGAAAAGTAATAGCACCGCTGCGCTTTATTTATTCCAGGAGCATTCCGGCAATGATGGTTTCTGTAAAAATTTATAAATCTGAAAATAAATTAAGCCTTCCAAAAGAGACAAGATTATTCATCAGGTATTTTACGTCGCACCTGAATGACTGTCCTTTTTGTTCCAATATTTCTGAATTTTTAACGCGAAAGGAAAAACTTGAATTTGCCAAATGGTCGGCGTTTATGAATTTCAGAAACAGCGATACTTTTTCGGAAAAAGAAAAATCATTATTGGCCTACCTGGAAGAAATAAATTTCACAAAAAATGTTACTGATGAAACTTTTAATGAACTGAAGAAATATTATCCAGATAAAGAGATTGTAGAAATTACCTGGCTAAACGCAACAGAAAATTATTTTAACCTGATGGCAAAGCCGCTTGGGCTTACATCAGATGAATTGCAGGCGGGAGCTATTTTAATCTGACAATAGCCTGACAAAAAGAAACTCGATTTTGTCTCAATTTTTGAGATAGAATCGTCAAAAAAAACAACATAAAATTTAAAAACAATGAAAGATTTCGTTTTAATTTTCAGAGTGGATTACAAATCAAATTTCAAACCCTCACCCGAACAAATGCAGGAAAGAATGAACTGGCTTGCAGATATTGCAGCTCAAAACAAATTAGCTGACAAGGGCCACACCCTTTCACCTGTAAGTGCTAAAACCATAAAACCCGGCAATGTGGTGACTGACGGGCCCTATACAGAAACCAAAGAACTTGTCAGCGGCTATGTAATTGTGAAAGCTGAAACTATTGATGAAGCGGTTGAAGTAGCAAAGGCAAATCCTATCTTTAAAATTGGCGGAAATATTGAAGTAAGAGAAGTAGTAAAAAGAGATTAATGGCGATTCTAAAATCATATTTACCAGAAGCATCCATATTAAAAACTCAACATAAAAAGTACGATTATGTTGACAGCTTTGAAAGTGTATTTACGAATAAAAATAATTCTGTAACACCTCAAAACGTGGCAAAAGCTTTTTTTACAAGCGAACCAAAATGGATTAAAAAATTAATGGCTGTAAGAAATAATATTGTTTCCATTTTTGGATTAAAAACTTCAGGCAGAGCGATTGCTAGACATAAACAATTTGAAAGATTTAAGTGTGCGCCGGGTGAGAGAATTGGCCTCTTCAAAGTGTTTGGTAAAACAGAAAACGAAGTGGTGATTGGACAAGATGACAAGCATTTGAATTTTAGAGTTTCGTTATTATTAACACAAAACGGAAGTGACTTCCAAAAGAAAAATCTGATCATCTCAACAACAGTAGAATTTAATAATTGGCTGGGGCGGCTTTACTTTCTACTGCTTAAACCTTTTCATAAAATAATTGTGCAAGCAATGCTGAAAAGAATTATTAAGCAATTAGAAAAGCAGAATTAGAAAATTCCGAACAAGCTAAGAATAACCTTTACAACACCAGTTGTACTTTTATTATTGTTGATAATTGCAATTTTTAATTTGCAACAACAACTTTTGCCTGCTTCGTGTATGCGCTGAAATATCCTAATGCGCCGCCCTCAATATTGGTTACAGGATTCCCGGGGGAAACATTGTCGCTGCTGCCCGTGCTGCTTTGACTAAGGCTTGAAAAAAACTTGTAAACCGGGAAATCTACACATTGCATTTCAACTGTAACAGTGTCGCCGGTTTGAATACGCTGATCGTTGGTTCTATCGAAAAAAGTCAAGAGAGAATTATTAACCCGGCCGTCAGTAAAGTCATCATTTAATACAAAAATATTTGTATTAATAATTGGGCCTTTGGATTGAATAAAACGATATGCATTGCCCTTTCCGGGTGGGTCATAAAAAGTAACATTGGAAAATTTCCTGTTGCCATCGAAGGACCTGAAATCAACAATGCTCAGGCTATCAAAATTTACCTGCCACGGCATTCGGCTGACTGATGAAAAAACTTTTCCATTTATCTCTACAGAAAGAAAGTATGTGTGATTTTCTATTCCCGTAAGCACCGTTGTTTCATACATACCGCCGCCGGCCTCCATAAGCTCAACAGGTGATTCGTTGTTATCCCGGACGGTTACAACCGCTCCTGTTATGCCGGGAAATACTGCAGAATCGCTAAAATTTACCACCTCGGTTATTTGTACTTTACAATCACCCGGTTGATTCGTTATATAGCCCTGGATCACATATTTTGAAACCGGCTTTTTGAGATCGACATCTATCACCTTTTCACATGAACAGCATAAGATCGAAAACAAAAATGTACACCTGGAAAATTTTACTGCATTTCTTTTAAGATTCTTTTGGAATTGAAGATCTATTCTTAAAATGCCTGCACCAAAAACCAGGCACTTTTTAATAAGAGAAACAAAATTAATTTTTAAAATTTCTGATCCAGAAAACATAATCATTAAAATTTAAAATTGTAAGAGACGGAAGGTACAAACCGGAATAAAATTGTCTTAACGGCCTCAGTTTGCAAAGGCTCACGCTTGTTGTCACGAAAGGTAATGAAATACGCATTTTCACGGCCATAAGCATTGTAGATACTAAAAGACAGCTCGGATGTAAATCGTCTTTTTTCTTTCAAAACTTTGGTAGCCGCAACATCGAGCCGGTGATATGCCGGCATCCGGTAACCATTCCGGCTCGTGTAATAAAAAAAAGTTTCCGTGCCGATATTGTATTTTCCCTCGGGAAAAGAAACAGCATCGCCAGTGTACAAAACCCAATTGGCGGAAATCGTCCACTTCCTTTTTAGTTTATAGGCGCCAACTATTGCGATGTCGTGTGTCCTGTCCTGCCGCGCATTGTACCATTTATTACCATTGATACCGCCAATTTTCTTCTCTGATTTTGACACTGTATAACTTACCCATCCCGTGAATCTTCCTGCTTTCTTTCTAAATAAAATTTCTATTCCGTAGGCTCTGCCTTTACCATAAAGCAACTGGGTTTCTAATATATTCGCGTCCGTTATATCAGAGCCATCCCTGTAATCAATTTGATTTTGCATGTCTTTATAATAAGTCTCAACAGTTAGTTCATATTTTGTTCCCGATAAATTTTTATAATATCCCAATGATACCTGGTCGCTTGTTTCGGGCTTGATATTGTTAGTGCTTGCAACCCACCTGTCGGTTGGCCTCGCCGAAGTTGAGTTGGAAATCAGATGGAGGTTTTGTGAATTTCTTACATAGGATGCTTTTAGAGAAGAAGAATTTGTAAGCAGGTAACTTATTGCAGCGCGGGGCTCCGCATTCAAATAGGTTTTCAAAAATTTACCTGCATAAACATGAATGGTGTCGGTAATTTTTCCCTTCTCATCAAGGTCATAAAAATCACCTTTGCCCAATATGCTAAATCCTGATAGCCGCAAGCCGTATGAAACGTTCCAGCTATTATTTAATTTCCATTCATCAGAAAAATAAAATGCATTCTCCCATGAAAATCGTTTTTGAAAAACCACATTATTAAAACTTGAAGTAATGGAAGAAGTTACGTTGCCTGGTTGTATTGTGTGGTATATGGAATTAATGCCAATACGAAATTTATGTTGTCGGTCAGGATTCCATTGCAGCTCTTCTTTAAAATTCCAATCGCGTATTTGCGAAAAAATATTTACGTCATTTGCCCCAAGTTGCAAATCGATCCCATAATTAAAATTGCTGTAGATAAGAGAGGTGTTGGCAAAAATTTTATTGCTATAAATATGGTTCCAGCGCAAGGTGCCGGTAGTGTTTCCCCAATGCAAACCAAAGTTATCGCCGGCATTGAGGTGATCGTTTCCAAAATAACCCGATATGAATAGTTGATCTTTTTTGCCAAGGCTAAAATTCATTTTTGTATTCAGATCATAAAAGCCAATTTTATTGCTACGGATAATTGAGTCATTAGACAATTTCAAAAACAGGTCTACATAAGTGCTCCGGCCCGATACGAGAAAAGAGGATCTGTGTTTTTGAATGGGGCCTTCAATATTAAGCTTGGAAGATATCAGCCCAATACCGCCGCTTATCGTGTAGTCCTGGTTGTTGCCATCGTTCATGCGAATATCAACCACCGAAGACAGCCTGCCTCCATATTTGGCCGGCATACCGGTTTTATAAACGGTAATATCTTTTATCGCATCCGGATTGAAGGTTGAAAAAAATCCCAACAAATGAGACGCATTATACACAGGCGCTTCATCCAGCAATATCAGGTTTTGGTCTGCCGCTCCTCCCCTTACAAAAATGCCGCTATTACCTTCACTCACGGCTTTTATTCCCGGCAATAATTGAATGGCTTTCATGGGATCATTCTCTCCAAAAATTCTTGGGATGTATTTCATTTCCTGTATGGAAAGCCGCTCCACGCCCATCTGTGTACCTGTAACACTCCTGCGGGGAATGGCATTATTTATTACGACCTCGTCAAGAGTTTTTGAATATTCATCGAGGTAAAAATCAGTAGTAAGGTTGCTGAAAAGATGAATGTTTTGTTTCAATGTTTGTAAGCCGACAGAACTGATTTCTAAAACATAATCGCCCCCTGAAAGCGTGAGAGAAAAAAACCCATATTCGTTACTGGTAATTGCTTCGGGCTTATTAACGACTTTAACCGTTGCACCAATAATGCTTTCACCTGTTAGCTTATTCCTGATGGTGCCGCTGATCGTGTGTTTATTCAGGTCCCCCGATTTTTCTTTTACCACCTCTTGCTGCTGGCTAAAGCATAAGGGGCAGATAAAAGCCAATGCGACACAAAGGATCATTTGCTTCATTCGGGTTTTGCTTTTACATCTTCAATATAAATCATGCAGGTGATAAAATTGAAAAAGATTTTAGAAGAGAATTTATCGGGTAAAGTTTGTGGAGCATTTGACAAACCCGAACAGGAGTAGAAATAAACAAAATCCTAACTTCATTTATTTTAAAACCGTTTTTATTTATTCCATATTAAAAATAGCATGAGCTTATACGTCCTGGGCCTGGTGCTCGTTGCTGCTGTTCTTCATGCTTCATGGAATTTGCTTGCAAAAAAAACTAAAGGTAAAACACCTTTCATCTGGCTTCTGTATATCACCAGTAATATTTTGTATTTACCTTTTTTGTTGTTTCAAATAAGCCGTGGTAGTATAATTTATTCTCAATCAATATTATGGTTTTCTCTAAGCAGTGCACTATTGCATCTTGGCTATTTTATCATTTTGCAAAAAGGGTATAGAAGCTCCGATCTTTCGGTGGTATACCCTCTTGCCAGGGGATCAGCGCCATTGGTGTCATTTATAGCAGCCATTGTATTTCTACACGAACCATTAAAACCTACTGCTGTCGCTGGCTTGCTGCTAATCATTGCGGGCGTATTAGTAATAACCGGCTTAAGTTTCAAAAAGAAAAACAACGCCAAAATCATGGCAGGTATTTCTTATGGAGTGCTTACCGGTTTGTTCATTGCCCTTTACACTTTTAACGATGCCGTTGCCGTAAAAAAGTATGCTGTATCTCCTTTAATACTCACCCTTGCCACAAATCTTTTTGGCGCCGTTTTGCTTTTGCCATTTGTGCTGCCGCAAAAAAATGAATTAAAACGGGAGATCACGATGCATAAATGGATCATTATTTCCATTGCCATATTAAGCCCTGCGGCTTATATATTGGTATTGGAAGCGTTGAAATATGCGCCCCTTACGGTTGTTGCTCCTGCGAGAGAAACAAGCATTTTATTAGGTGTATTTATGGGTTCAAGAGTATTTAATGAAGAAGACAGTAAACGAAGGCTTGTAGCAAGTGTATTAATACTTAGTGGTATAATTGCACTAAGTTTAAGTTAGAGAACAATTGCATTTACTGTAAAAAATGATAGGATTTTTTTGCCTCAAATTTTAAAAGTAATGCCCGCGATATCATTGCTCTGTGCGAAGCCTGATCGTTAGCGTAATTTTACAATACCTTTCCCCAAAAACTCAAGCCACATAACTTCAATGTAATAAGATGAATGAACGACACATTTTAATAAAGGAAAACCTGAAAGCAATTAGCGACATGGTGGACAAAGTTTATAATAATTCTATTCTTGCTCATATAAATGACCATTGTTTACGAATGGCTGTTATGCAGGGGGATTATCGATGGCATTATCATAATAATACGGACGAACTATTTATTGTTTTGGAAGGTGAACTTAAAATTGAAATAAAAGATAGCGATACTGTGTTTTTAAAACCGGGAGAATTTATTAAGATCCCTTCTAAAACAATTCATAAAACAAGTGCCGCTACCAGGACCGTAAATTTAACTATTGAAAAAAATGCAGAGGATACAATTTTTGTGGATAAAATCAAATAGGCTGGTAATAATTCCGTGATTGCTTTGCGCAGCATATCTTCAATTCAGAAGACGATTTAAACAAAAGACTTTCATTCATCAATATTTTTGGTCGTTAAACCGGCGGAAGTTGTCCTTTATTCTTGATACGAAAGCCTGAAAAAATAATTATGTCCGCATCAGAAGCAAAAACATTTGGTAGAAAAAAGGCTCTAAAAGCTACTGGTATCCTGGTTGCTATTCTTCTGATCATCTTGCTGATAATGGAGACGCGAGGTGATTTTGCCAATGGCATTTTATTCTTTTTCCAGGCCATATCCAACGTTCATTTAATTACTATTTTAATAATTCTATTTGGGCTTACCTATTTTTTTGCAGGATTGGCATCTGCCGAAATAATTATCAATAAAAAAAGGAATATTACTCTTATTGCGATTAAATACGCAGTTCTTATTATTTTGGCAATAATTTTTTATGCAGCAGCTATCGCTTATTACAAAGACAATAATTTATACGTTGACAATTTTCAGTTACTCAGGGTATATTTCGTAACTCCTTTAATTAAGCCCGGTTCGATTATGTTTATTATTATTTTGCCGGTTTGGCTTTGGTCAACGTATCAAATGAAAACAGTTCGTGATATTAAGAATGAATAAGTGGCGATCTTATACATTTGGATCAGGACTTCTCTACGAAGCTATACTGTACTTTTTACGATAATCAACAGGCGACAAATCCGTGTATCTTTTAAACACTTTTCTAAAAGCACCTAAATCATTATAGCCCACTTCGTAGATTATTTCATTGATAGTTTTCCTTCCGGATTCCAATTGTTTTTTTGCAAATTCAACTTTTACCCGTTGGATATATTCCGCAACGGAATTGCCCGTGCATTTTTTAAATCTCCTTTCAAATGTTCTTCGTCCTACTCCAAACTTTTTGCAGATTTCATCAACTGTAAATATTTCAGTTGAATTGTTTTCAATAAATTCCTGCGCATTAAGTACGCTCTCATCCTCATGTCTTTTTTGTCCTAAAAAAATAATAAATGGGTTTTGACTTTTTCTTTCAATATCAATTTCGAACATCTTTGAAGCCAGTATGGACATCTCTCTTCCCAGGTGCTTTTCAATTACATACAAAAGCAAATTCAGGTATGAATATCCACCGCCGCAGGTGTAAATTCCTTTTTCATCTGTAATAATTGTATCGTCAGTAACATGCACATCAGGGAACATGGCATTAAATTCATTTTTGGCAGCCCAATGTATGGCACATTTTCTGCCGTTGAGAATCCCGGTAGATGCTAAAAAAAATGAGCCCACGCACAGGCATACAATTTCAGCACCATTATAATATTGAGACAGTACCCAATCCGCGTATTTCTCATTTTTAATTAAAGCTTTTGAAAAATCTCCGCAAAGAATGGGGATTACAATCACATCCGTCTTCGCAATATCATCGATTGTGTGATTTAGATTAATATTATAAAGCCCGTTACCAAGGCTTGTATTCTTTGATAAGCCAACAATTTCAACGGTATAAAAAGGTTCTTTTCCCTGGTATTTCAAAAAATCATTTACACGGTTAAGGATCTGGTAACTGCTATCAATACAGTTTATTGTAGCATCATTCAAAGCAATAATAGAAATATGTTTCATTAAACAAATTTATTACAAACCGGTGTCGCAATCAACATAGAAGATTGTCGTATTTACCAAGTGCTGGCACAAAATTTTGGATATAGCTTTGCTGAGCAATCGAAATTTTAATAACACTAAAATCATAAAAAATGAAATCAGTAGAAATTATCATGATTCCTGTAAAGGATCAGCAAGAAGCGAAAGAATTTTATCTAAAACTTGGGTTTCAAATAATTGCAGAAGCGCCCATGGGTCACGGTGAAACCTGGCTTCAAATGGGCCTGCCAAACTCCGCTACGTCGATTTCCCTTGCCAAATTTCATGGAGTCATTTGTGAAACAGATGATATTGAAAAAGAATCCGGGGAATTAAAAGCAAAAGGTATGGAGCCGGGCAAGATTGATAATACGCCCTGGGGAAGATTTGCCTGGCTAAAAGATCCTGATGGAAATAGCTTATGCCTTCATCAAAAATAGATGCGGTGCAAACGGGAAAATTGCGGGTATACCGATGTTGCAATAGAATCATTTGGAAAACTCACTGGTGCACCTTATGAAATTTAAAGTCGGAGAGATTAGAAATTGGTCTTATTTGCTATCTTCAGCATTAAAAATATTAGGAAGTAATTGATCACAACTAATGGCGTCTTTACATGTGGCTACAATATTAAAAAGCAGTGAAGTTTCTCCGCTCAACATTAATGTCAATTTTCAATAAGTTCATATTTCCCCTGGCCATTCCAATAATAGCAGGGAAAGGTTTAACTGCTCAATCGAACTACTCAAGGCTATCTTTCGACACGCAAATGAGAGACACATTTTCATTTGCAAATAAATGGAGTTATTCCTGGGAAATTTACAAAGATGATAGCACCGGAGAGTTTATAAGAAATAGCAGCGAGCCTCTGTTGCCATCTGACACGGCTCATTTATATTATACAGCTAATTGCTTTACCAATCTCCAGGGAGGCTATCCTATCAGATATTGTTTTGCCAAAAAAAACAAAGGTGTTATTGCATTGCCATTTTCTGATGGCCTTCCAGCCTATGCAAGCGAGTTTTATTTTTATATCATTGGTGACAGCTTTTATTTTAAACCAAAGACCATTTACGCGGTGCGCACTCCGGGCCAACGGATATCTTACAAGGTGACAAAGCAAAAATTGATCTTAAATAATAGTAAATATAAAACCGGAGATACGATATCAGGTTATGTTGATGCTGAATTTATTGAAACAGTTTCAGTGCCGAAAAAAAGCACCGGGCATACTTTTTACCTGAAGGGCTATATTCACACGCCACTAAAATAACAGATAAAATACGACGGGATATTCACAGTGAAAACCAGGGTCAGAAACATTTTGGCTAAATCATAAACCCCGGAGCTTCCACTTCTGCTCACTATCCCTTACGAAGCGATTTTACGTTTTGGAAATTATTTTCTTTAGCGAAATTTGAAAGCTCAGTTTGCAACATATCTTTAGCCGCCTGTAAATTATTTAAGTCATATTCGTAGTAATGAGAGCCTCCAAAATCGGCGGGAATATTCTTGTCCTTTTGTTTTAGCAAAAAAACTTCCTTTCCCAGGGCATGGGCAAGTCCTACCTCGTAGAAGACATTTGCATTTAAAGCGGAAACATCCGCAATAATAATACCTGCCTGGAGTATATCATTCCAAATATTTTGAGCCAAATCACCAATTCTTAAACTGGTATCGCCCCGCACGCATTCCAATTGAGCTCCGAGAACAGCGGGTTCTATAAATAAATCATAAACCGTCGGCGACCAGGGTTCACTAAAAGGCATGATCACAAATGCCTTGGGAAAATCAACCCATATGTCTTTACTGGCCCATCGTCGGTTCGCCACAATACAATTTCCTAAAATCCCCATGGCAGCTTTTGACAAAACATACCTGTCACGGGATAGTTGAATGGCTTCCGCGTTTATCAGCGGCTGGAAAGTATCGGGGCCACAATCCAGGCCAACTGAATTAAGTTCTGAATAAGTTAACCCCTGTTGAAGTGACGGAGGAAGGGTGTATAACAAGTGCAGCATTTTCCATTGCGAACGCGTACTCATAAATAATATTGGTTTAAAATATCAGTGCCAAAAAGATACAAATCTTTATTTTAATATTTAATACTTAAAGAATTATCGTCGCGTTATTGGCAACCGCTGAAAGCTTAACACACCTTAGGCACATCAAAAATGGTAGCCATCCGGAACACAAGCCTCAAAAGCCGGTTAAGAAATATTATGTAACGCCCTGTACATTTCAACACAATTGTCCGAACAGAAATAATAAAGTTCTTCTTTGTACTCCAGACGCAGAGCCGTGGCGGGGGTTTTGATAAGCATATGGCAAACAGGATCGATCACATACTTTTTGATCATGAATTCAATACAACAGGACATCTGAAATAATTCAACAGGCTTCAGTAAGTTTTTAAATGTGTGTAAGCCCTTGCTTTCCACAACATAGGGGTGACCTTTCGGCAATTGATTTAAAAATGCTGCCGAACAAACAATCTGGCCTTTTTTGGCGATCGACGTGATCCTTGATGCGGTATTGATAGTACTGCCAAAATAATCACCATCTTTTTTTACGATGGGCCCATAGTGTAAACCCGCATGGAGCGGTAAAAATTGATCTTCGTTGTGGGCCTGTTCTAACAGGAAGGTTGCCGTATAAGCAAGATCCTCAGCAGAATCAGCAACAATAACCATCTCATCACCTACCCGTTGATGTAAATGGCTGCTGCCCACCAGCGATTTTTTTACCAGTGCTAGGTATTTATCAATAATGCTGGCGGCGGAATCAGCTCCGTGTACTTCCGTCAAGGCTGTGTAGCCCGAAAGGTCCGCCATCATTATTGCAATGGTTGTCTCCATATTTTTTAAACAGCTCACAAAAATAAACTGTTTTTCGTCTCCTACTTTTTACGGTCAAATATTTGTCTTTGATTTTATTATCTTTCGGTTACATACATTATTATGGCAGTTATCATTGATTACGACGATAAACATATCGGCGATTTTCAGCGCTTGAACCTGGAATGGCTGGAGAAGTTTAATCTTGTAGAATCCCATGATCTTGAAATCCTCAATAATCCGCGGGAGAATGTGATTGACCGCGGAGGTTTTTTATTTATGCTTGTGAAAAACGATGTTGCTATTGGCAGTGCAGGTATTTTTAAAATGAGCGACCAGGAATACGAACTCATTAAAATGGCAGTGGCGCCGGAACATCGCGGCAAAAAATATGGCGATATGCTTTTGGAAAAATGTATTGCCAAGGCAAAAGAAGTAAAAGCCTCAAAACTAATTTTGTTCTCCAACAGCAACCTGCAAACGGCTATCCGTCTTTATGAAAAATTTGGTTTTAAATATGTGGAAGTAGTTGATGCTCCCTTTGAAACAGCGGATATAAAAATGCAACTGAACTTATGATATTGTTACCGGTAAATACATTTTGAATTTTGATAAATTTAAGCAACCTTGTCCATCTTAAAATCAAAGAAGACGTGAGTGCCATTTTTAATTTCTTCTTTCATAGAGCCACTCAATTGCTGAGTTAGCAACGATACCAACTGGCCACCAAAGCCCGTACCCTTTGTAAGGCCTGACTTACCCACTCCGTTATCAGACACTTCAAGATGAAGAATATTATTGTTTCTTTTTTCGAGCTTAATAAAGACTTTGCCATTGCTCCCTTTCGGGAAAGCATATTTGAGTGTGTTGGTGAGCAGTTCATTTACAATAAGCCCCAGCGGTACAGCCGTATCAATATCCACATCAAGTTTCTCCATAGCGCATTCAATGGTTACCCTGTTATCGGCGCCAAAAGAATCCAGGATACTTTCACTTAGATTTAGAAAGTAATCTTTCATTTCTATCGAGCCAAGGTTCGCTCCCTGGTAAAGTTTCTGATGAACGATGCCTATAGATTGCACCCGGTTCTGGCTTTCCTGCATAGCATCTTTCGTATTCGGGTCATCAATTTGCGCCGATTGTAACGCAAGCAAACCACTTACTACTTCAAGGTTATTTTTTACCCGGTGATGAATTTCCTTCAGCAGCAATTCATTCTCTGCATTTTTTATTGCAAGCAGCCTGTTACTCTTAGTCCTGTTGCGGTAACTTACAAACCCGAAAACCAAAAGCCCGCAGAGCAAAACAACGACGCCGGCGCCCAGCCATTGTACCTTTTTCTGTTGTGAAATTTCTTTCAGTTGTGCCGCGATGGTCAGCTTCTTTCTTTTTGGTTTCATATTGGGTAAGCATCTTCGACATGGCAGCATCACTTTCTACAGAGGCAATGCTATCTCTCATCCGCAATGCTTTTTTATGGTAAGCCAATGAAGATTTATAGTCTTCCAAATGTTCGTATATGGTGCTTACATGAAGGTAGTTTTCTATGATATTGGAAGCATCTTTATTTTCTTCCTGCAGGCGTACGGTTTCCAATTGATAACCTAATGCTTCCTTGTAATTTCCCATCAGCAGGTTCACTTCGCCAAGGTTAGCAATGCTGGCAGCAATAGCATTAGGGTAATTCGTTTTCCTGGCATTGGCCAGGCAAGTTTCATAATCCTTAAGCGCTTCCGGGTAGCGGCCTAAACGCTTTAATGCATTGCCGCGGTTGTTGAGAAAATCGGTTAACGATATTTCTGAAAATTTTTGCGCACGGGCAAGTTCCAAAGCGCGGCTGAAGTAATCGAGCGCCTGCTTATTATTTCCACTGGCAATCTCAACATCCCCCCCGGTGGTTAAAGCGTATACCAGTTCATCCTTTAAATTATTTTCTTCGCAAATAGCAATGGCTTTTTTTGCATAATCCATTGCTTCGGAAAGCCTCCCCTGACGGGTAAGATCATCGGAAACTCTTTCGTAAGCGCCGGCCATCCCCTGTTTATCATCCAAAGTCTCCATTAAACGGGATGCATTCAAATCAGCAGCCATTGCCTTATCAATAGTCCCTTGTTTTTTGTAGACCCAGCCTAATTTAAAATAAGTGGTAGCCTGGCCTCTTTTATTATCAACAGCTTTATAGCCCGCCATAGCTTTATTAAAAAAGAGCGTTGCCGAATCGAGTTGTAAGAGGTTCGCATGCATTCTTCCTTCCATTTCATAAAATTGGGGTTGCCAGTTTTTGTCAGCAATCTTATCAGATAGTTGTACACCACGTTTTGCATATACCAGTGCTTGTTGCATATCCGAGTTAAAAGCTTCATCTGTCAACTGTTTAATGATAGCGAGTTTATTGGTATCTGTTTTTTCTAAAGCGAGTAAATGCTCCAGGCTGTCATAAGTATTATTTTGCCCGTAGGCCGATTGTATAGAAATAAATACAAAGAGTAATACACAAAATTTTCTCATGGCTGCTGCATTAGCATGTAAACCTGGACGTTTATTCTACCCGGGATATTATTTAAAAAGTTATTTACTTGTGTTATGGCTTCGCAACATTATACATACGAAGGAGGGTTTGCTTCGTCGTATTTTTATTTGGTTTTTTTTTATAGCAGGTGTTTCTGTTTCAAATGTAATACATTTTGAGGGCGGGTGACCACTATATGCTATGCAGCCGTCCGGGAATGATTTGAAACTTACCTAAGTTGTATTTGTACTACGGTTATAGATCCGCGTATTTTTGTGTTGTTTTGGATAAGTGATAACGTATATTAGTGGAGATACACAGGGTCGCCTGCTATGTTTAACGACACCCGTTATTAGGGGAAACGACAAACTCTTTTGACAATAACAAAGAAAAAAATATCACTCCATTTTTTAACGGTAGTTCGCTTGAAAGTTTTGATTTTTTGTTATAGCTGTTCATCTGCAGACAAAACGGACAACCAAAATAAAATCAGTAAGACAATGAATTTTAGAGCATCGTTTTGCGACCCATTAAAACCAGACGTCATTCAACTTGGCGATATATCGCAAGACATAATCATTGGCCATTTTGAAAAATCAATTGGAATGACTATTTGCAAAAAATGGCAACTGCAAAACAAGACGAAATTTATTATTCTCCCTCTTTTGAAGTTGAGAACAAACAAGGTAAAAATGGACTTGCTATTTCCGCCGTCGGTGATCCGGCGAATTTTGAATTTTACATTTTTTACCAACGACCTAAAAATGTAAAATCATTTTTTGGACTAAAAGAAAAGGTTAATGAAAATTATTCTACCGACATTCAGGGACAGACAAAAAATGATGTTCTTGACTGCTTAAAAGCGTTGATAAGAAATGACACCGCATATTAGCAAACAAAGTTGGGCAATGACGAGAAGCAACACAGCAGGCAACAATCGGTGGCTGATGCACAACTATCACTTTAAAAAATTCTTACCTTAAAATATTAGAAAGCGATGAGTCTTACCGGATTATCAGCACTTTCCTGGTCATCGGGTGTGGTAAAATAAGTTTGATTATGGGAGGTCCCTTATATAAATTACATGTGATATATTTAGCAAAAATCATACACCGAAACAGCTATGCACATTGTGTGTATATTTATATTGTAGTGATGTTTTTTTTACAAACTGTCGTTAGCAGCAATTAATTTCACATGCTTAAAAAATTGACAGGTTATCTTTTTGCAGCAATTGGGTTTATTGGGTTTGGATTTTTAAGAAATTACAATGGATCTGTTATCCCTTATCCGACACTGTGGTTCTTTTTAAGCATAGCGGTTGGACTCGTGGGACTTAGTTTGATATACCTAACCAAATCTAATAAACTTACAAAACAGGAAAAATATAATAAAGAACGGGTTGACCAACTTAAACAACGTGGAGAAAGAATTTTGCTTACTGTTGACAATTGTGAAATTAGAGAGAATAACTATTATGAAGAAGTCATTAATGAAAGTGGTTCGAGGGTGCAACAAATTGACGCACTTTATGACCCAAATAGAAATTATCGTCAGAACTACATTAAGCAATCCGCCATTATTTATTATTACAAAATTGACGATAAGAAATATAGAATGACAAGCCAATCATTTTCCTTCAATGTAAAAACTTTGACAAACTATGTAGAAAATAAAATGCTTGTTCTGTATGTTAATCCGTTTGACAAAACTGATTATGCTTTTGACCTTATCGCTTGACAAAACTGCGTACAAAAAATAAGACTTCGTTAAGCACCCAGTGCCTTCGATGAAGCCCTATGTTGCACGGGATCCCGTTAAACGGAGCAGCTTGATCCATCTTTTATAGGCTATGGGATTTTAGTTGAATGACTCTGCGGCTATGATTAACGCGCTAAGTCGATGCTTTTTAAAAAACAACAGTCGTCTGTGTCACATTAATACCCTTCATTTCTTTTAAAATCTGTTCAAATTCGTGACAATTTTTAAGTTGTTTGCATTAGGCATTTCCTGTCGCTTTTGACAACCTTTTTTAGCCATACATTCCATAACCATGGCCAGTGTCCCTCATCGCCCTATAAACGATAAGCGATTCGACAAACTGAAATCCGCTTTGCATAACCTTTTCATGCATTCTTTGTTTAATTTAGTAGTTCCTAGTCATTTCTATCCAACAACTTCTTAAACATATCAGCACCTATCATCGCCTGCGGCCGGAGGCGAGAGCGGCTTTGGAAAATTCATTCAGCCAGCATGTTTTTGCAAAGCATGATATGCTTATAACACAAGGACAAGTCTGTCGCCGGTTATATTTTGTAGAGCATGGAGCGTTGCGCGGCTTTTATAATTTAGAAGAAAGAGAAGTTACTCATTGGTTTGCTTTTGAAAATGATTTCGTCACTTCCTTTCATAGTTTTATTACAGGAAAACCTGCTGTAGAGAATATTCAATTGCTTGAAGGAAGTGTGTTATGGTCTATTACGCGTGAGGAGCTTGATAAACTGCTTGATGAATTTGAGGATGTGGAAAAAGTGCTGAGAATCGCCTATGAAAAATATTACCTGCGCCTGGAAGAACGTTATGTGAATTCACAATTTACTTCTGCAAAAGAGCGTTACGTAAACTTGCTGCGACAAGCGCCTCACATCATCGAGCGGGTAGCACTTGGGCACATCGCCTCTTACCTTGGCATTAGCCAGGAGACTCTCAGTCGTATCCGCAAAAGCCTTTAACAATTGCTATAATCGTTTTTGACTTAGGTCAAAAAGATCATGGAAGCCGCCCGATATTTTTGGTTCTTAAAAAAAATATTATGGAAACAAAAACTTCCCAGCAGCCATCCGCCGCCTTTGTGGGTGCATCATGGACGGCGTTATTAATTGGCGTCACAGCATTTATTATTGGCTTATGGAATGCACAGATGCAGCTAAATGAAAAAGGATATTATTTTACCGTTCTCATGTTCGGCCTGTTTGCCGCTATCTCCGTGCAAAAAGCGGTGCGTGATCAGCTGGAAAATATTCCTGTCACTAACCTGTATTATGGCATCGCCTGGTTTGCAACCATCCTTTCTATCATCCTCCTGACGGTAGGACTTTGGAATGCCGACTTCGAAAAAAGTGAAAAGGGTTTTTATGCGATGTCGTTTGTATTAAGCATGTTCAGCGCCATCGCGGTGCAGAAAAATACAAGAGATACCAAACTGTATCAAACAACCTTTGACGGGAAGGAAAAATGTATCGAAAAAGAAAGAAAGATTGGCTTGTAACAGTTAAGGTTAGCCGAATGCATTGTAAACAGCGGCAATCTTATAAGCAGATAGCTGTTTTATTTGGCCTTCATTTAATTTGTTCAAAAATATAAACACCTTTTTTGTTGCTCTCAACAATGTCGATGAGGTTATCCTTGTTCATATCCTGTGTTACTACCTGCAGGCCCACACCGGAGTTATCATCAACCTGGTGTGGGATCCAGGTGGGCACTTTGCCCGGCTTGTATTCAAACCAATATAACATTGCCGGCTCTTCTGCCCCCGGATCGTGGCCGTTATGTGCATAGTATCTTTTTCCTGTAATCAAATCAGGGTACCCGTCTCCGTTTATGTCGGCCATTGAAACACCATGTGTTTGTGAGAACTTATCATAAATCCCGTGTTGCACCCACTTTACAGAATCGCCGGCCTGCACCTGTTCGTGCCACCATATCCCATACCGGTGGGCCGATGCACTGATCACATCCATGTCGCCATCGCCATCCAGGTCCATCACGTACATCTCGGAGCATTCGTCACTAATATTTGCGGGATGAAAAACCCAGTCCTCCTGCTTGCGGTTTACCGGAGCTTCCCACCACCCTTCACGCATCACCACATCGGTTATGCCGTCATTATTCATATCGCCGAAACCCAGGCCGTGCGTATACATATGTGTGCCGCGCAGGGAATCATTGCTGATAATATGTTCCCTCCATGCAGTGTCTTTTGCAGAAGTTGGCGGACTTACCCATACCATTTTTTTATTTTTCGAATCGGCGCAAACAAGGTCTTGCCGGCCATCACCATCAATGTCGTAGAAAGCAGGTGATTCATTGCCGACGGCGTGAAAAACGGCGTGTTCTTTCCAAAATCCTGGTTCATTTTTAGGATTCTCGTACCAGGTTGCGGCGTTCCCGGGTGTGGGAATACGGATGAGATCCATCCAGCCATCCTGGTTTACATCTATCGTAAAATCAAGAAAGGTATTGCTGTATTCAGTTGTTTTATAAATTTTGCCCGGATCAATTTCATGGCGTTTCCAATCCGGTGCTTCAAACCAAAAGGTACCGGCCAGCACATCCATTTGCCCGTCTTTATTTACATCTGCCACAGCTACTCCTTCCGCCACAAAATCGGTGGTGAGGGCAATTTTTTTGAAGCGCACTTCCATCTTTTCCTTTTTAGCCGCGGATGATGTATGCCAACTGTTCATTAACAGAACAGGCGTTGCGGCTAACAGCAAAATGAAGCCGGCTGCAAAACCTATTCTTTGTTTATGGTATCTCATTATGGAATTAGAATATTTTGTGAAAGCATAAAATCTTTTTAATAATTGCGTTCCTGCGCAGAACAACCACAGGTAAATTTACATGTTCAGTTCTTATAAAAGGCAGTCAAAAAAGATAAATATATGACAGGAATATTAATGCATTTTTTAAATGCAAAAGAGTCGCTTCGGCATGCGGAAAAAGCAGCTTAATTTATCTGCATATGTTAACACTCCATTATGAATATCTATTAACTCCATTGTAAGAAACCGACAGCAGGGGCACGAAAGTTGATATTTAAGGATTGGGATCACAATACTATTTGATTAATAAAATTAATTGAACAGCACTTTGATACCAGGAAATAAATCAGCAACTATGAAAAAAATACTAAGACTTTTCGTTGCATTACTGATTACGATCACTATGGTGGGTTATGCAACTGCACAAGTCTCCATCTCAATAAGAATCGGTCCGCCGCCACTACCTATCTACGAACAACCGTATCCTCCCGGCGATGGTTACATTTGGATACCCGGCTACTGGGCTTACGATGAGGATGGGTACTATTGGGTTCCGGGCATGTGGGTATGGCCGCCCGAAGTGGGACTGTTATGGACTCCCGGTTATTGGGATTTTATGGATGGCTATTACGGATGGCACCCCGGTTATTGGGGACGGAGTGTAGGATATTACGGAGGCATAAATTATGGATATGGATATGGAGGCCGCGGCTATTGGGGTGGAGAATGGAGAGGCAGAACTTTCAGGTATAATACCGCTGTTACCCGTGTAAATACAACCATTGTTCGCAATACTTATATTGATAAAACAGTGGTCAATAATAATACGATTGTCAATAATAACAGGGCCAGTTTCCATGGCCGGGGTGGCGTTGCGGTAACGCCTACAAGACAAGAACGGGCAGTTGCAAGAGAAACTCATATAAGGCCAACAGCAGTACAGGTAGCACGCCAGAATTCCGCGAAAGCAGACCGGCGTCAATTTGCATTGGCAAGCAAAGGCCGTCCTGCAAAGTTGGTCGAGGAAACACCGGTAATTAATCATGGCGCCCCAGCTAAAAATGGAGCGGTGCCAAACGCAGATATCCAGCGAAAAGAAGCATTGCAGAGACAGCAGCGTGAACAACAGGTAAATGCTGATAATCCAAGAAAGGAAGCTTTGCAGAAACAACAGCGTGAACAAATAAATGCCGACAATCAAAGGAAAGAAGCCCTACAGAAACAACAGCGCGAACAGGCAAATACTAACAATCAAAGGAAAGAAGCTTTGCAGAGACAACAGCGCGAACAACAGGTAAATGCTAACAATCAAGGGAAAGTAGTCTTGCAGAAACAGCAGAGTGAACAGCAGGCAAATTCTGACATTCAAAGGAAGGAAGCTTTGCAGAGACAACAGCGCGAACAACAGGTAAATGCTAACAATCAAAGAAAAGAAGCTTTGCAAAAACAACAGGCAAATTCTGACAATCAAAGGAAGGAAGCTTTGCAGAGACAACAGCGCGAACAACACGTAAATGCTAACAATCAAAGGAAAGAAGCTTTGCAAAAACAGCAACGTGAACAGCAAATAAATGCTGACAATCAAAGGAAGCAAGCCATACAGAAACAACAGCGTGAACAACAAGTAAATGCCAGCAATCAACAACGGGAAGCCGTACAAAGACAGCAGCGTGAACAGCAGGTAAACGCTAACAATGAGAGAAGAGAAGCAGCAATACAGAAACAGCGTGAACAGCAGGTAAACGCCGATAATCAGAGAAAAGAAGCTATACAGAATCAACGGCATGGACAGCAGGTAGATAATAAAGGCCGACACATTCAACCTGGGGCTAAAAGGCTTGGTAACAGGGATAAATAGCAGCTACATTATTCTTCAAATAAATAAAAAAGGTTGTCTTGAAAAGATGGCCTTTTTTTTATTTTTAGTTGCTAAAACATCCAAAATCCCAATTCTTTAAACATCCAAAACGCTGACTCATCCACACGTGCCCACATAACAAGAGGTTGACTTATGTATAAGGGTAAGCGAGAAGCGTGGGGATAAAAAACGTCCTGCATTCCCGAAAGAAATGGGCTAACAAGCTACAGCAATGATTGGAATTGTTGGCTACGATCCCTCGCAACTTAGCGATTAAGATTGCTTATTATTGGGGAATACTTTGTTGCATCGCAGGCTCGTCTGTGCCGACAGAGAGGTCTACGCTTTCCACCAAATGATAATTTTGTGTCCCTGTTTTTTGCGGGATGGGTGATAGCATCAACTGTTCAACCCTGGCTAACCGGGTTTCCAGGATATCCATTTTGCTTTCCAGGGCAGTAAGGCGGGCGTCTTTTTCATCGATTAATTGTTGTTGCTCCTGGGTTGCCTTAATCAGCACCGGTATAAGATCGGAATAATACATACCTAAATTCACTGACGGAACTTGTCTCACATCACCAGTATTTTCATCCCGTGTAAATTCGTGATCTACCACCACCTCGCTGATAACTTTTTGTACCTCCTGCGCAACCAGGCCCAATTTGGTTCCATATTCAGGGTTGTTTTTCCATTGAAAAGATACCGGTCGCAGCATCATTATTTCCTTCAGGCCATAAGACATGTTTAGCACATTAGACTTGAACCTGATGTCTGAAGTGTTGATAATACCGTTGGTTGCCCATATGTTTCTCCACCGCCTGCTGCTGGTACCCAGATCATCTGCGCCGTCCACAGCTGATTCCAAAGTGCCATTACATTCTATTAAAAAACCGCCTGCATCACTAAAATATTCGGAACTTCCAAAAGAAATTTTCGGTCCGACCGCTTTGATGTTGCCATTCACATGTAATTTTTCCGAAGGTAACAGCACTTCAATTCCAACATTGCCGGTGGAATTAATGATAAAATTTTTCAGTCCGACGGTACTAAACAATTCCAGTGCCGCACTGGGACCTTTATCATACTGTCTGAAAATCCAGCTACGTTCACTATTCAATGTTAACAGGGAATCACCTTCGCCGGGCAGGCCCACCACAGCTTCCCCTGATATAATTACTTTTTGAGCCATTGTTGCAAAAGAATACATGAGAATGCATACCAAGGCTATCGGGAAACGTTGTACTGTTTTCATTTTTGATCATTTTAAAATTTTAAAAGCAAAATCTGCGTATCTAAATTTACAAGTTTTCCGGTACAGTATTTTTCTTTTCATGTATCCTACACAGTCGGCACAAAACATGACAGACCGGAAACATCTGTTAAAAAGGTGTGAAGAAATAAAAGGTAGAATTTACCATCGCTGTTTATACTTTTTTGTATAAATGAATTTGTATCTTTGCGCAATGAAAACAGATACATATTCCCCTGAAAAGAATGATGCACTCAGCACTATAGAAAGAACTGTTCTCAGCGATTACAAATATGGTTTTGTAACCGACATCGAAGCGGATGCAGCTCCAAAAGGATTAAATGAAGAAATCATAGCGTTTATTTCTGCAAAAAAAAAGGAGCCATTGTGGATGCTTGAATGGAGATTAAAAGCGTTTCGCCACTGGAGCAGCCTTGGAGGTGAAGAACCAAAATGGGCCAATATTAAATATCCTGCCATCGATTTCCAGGACATTATTTATTATTCTGCTCCTAAGCAAAAAGTCAACCCGGAAAACCTCGATGAGATTGACCCCGAATTAAGAAGAACTTTTGAAAAACTCGGTATTTCACTTGATGAACAAAAACGTTTAAGTGGTATTGCAGTAGATGCGGTTATTGACAGTGTTTCTATCGGCACCTCTTTTAAAAAACAACTCGCAGAGCTTGGCATTATCTTTTGTTCTATGTCCGAAGCAATACAGGAACATCCGGAACTGGTAAAGAAATATTTAAGTTCTGTCGTACCCATAACCGATAATTATTTTGCCGCTCTGAATTCTGCTGTATTTACTGACGGTTCATTTTGCTATATACCTCAAGGGTGTTCGCTGCCCCATGGAGTTGTCAACTTATTTCCGCATCAATGCTGAAAATACCGGCCAGTTTGAACGGACGCTTATCATTGCTGAACCTGGCAGTTATGTAAGTTATCTTGAAGGCTGCACTGCACCCATGCGTGATGAAAACCAGTTGCATGCGGCCGTTGTTGAATTGGTAGCGCTTGAACAATGCAGAAATAAAATATTCGACGGTTCAAAACTGGTACCCGGGAGATAAAAAAGGCAATGGAGGTATCTATAATTTTGTAACCAAGCGTGGAATTTGCAAAGGAGATAATTCTAAGATTTCATGGACCCAGGTAGAAACCGGATCTGCAATTACCTGGAAGTACCCGAGTGTAATTTTAAAAGGCGATAATTCCGTTGGTGAATTTTATTCTGTAGCTGTTACCAACAATCACCAACAGGCGGATACCGGCACCAAGATGCAGCACCTCGGAAAAAATACAAAAAGCCGCATCGTGTCAAAAGGTATTTCCGCAGGCGTAAGTAATAATAGTTACAGGGGCCTGGTACATGTAAGTAAAAATGCAGCCAATGCGAGGAACTATTCTCAATGCGATTCACTTTTATTAGGTGACAAATGTGGTGCACATACGTTTCCCTATATCGAAGTAAAAAACAATACAGCGGTGGTAGAACATGAAGCCACCACTTCAAAAATTGGTGAAGACCAGATATTCTATTGCAATCAAAGGGGTATTGATACAGAGACCGCTGTTGCCTTGATTGTAAATGGTTTTGCCAAAGAAGTGATGAACCAGTTGCCGATGGAATTTGCGGTGGAAGCACAAAAGTTATTAGCGATAAGCCTGGAAGGAAGTGTAGGATAAAACCAGGATAAGAAATAAAGACAAGAATAAACAGAACACCTTAAATAAAGAAAAGAATATGTTGAACATTCACAATTTACATGCAGGGATTGAAGGAAAGCAAATTTTAAAAGGAATCAACCTTGAAATCAATGCAGGAGAAGTACATGCTATCATGGGGCCAAACGGTTCAGGAAAAAGTACGCTGGCATCTGTATTGGCAGGCCGTGAAAATTTCGAAGTAACGGAAGGCTCTGTTGATTTTTTAGGAAAAGATCTTTTGGATCTGGCACCTGAAAAAAGAGCGGGTGAAGGTCTGTTTCTCGCTTTTCAATACCCGGTGGAAATTGCCGGTTTGAGCACGATCAACTTTGTAAAAACTTCGGTAAATGAAATTCGCAAATACCGTGGACAGGAACCGCTTGACGCAGTCGCTTTTCTTAAAATGATGAAAGAAAAAATGGCGCTGATGGAAATTGAAAAATCCCTGCTGAGCCGTTCTCTGAATGAAGGTTTTTCAGGTGGCGAGAAAAAGCGCAATGAAATTTTCCAGATGGCAATGATTCAGCCAAAACTGGCAATTCTTGATGAAACTGATTCGGGATTAGATATAGATGCTATACGCATTGTTGCCAATGGCGTGAATACATTAAGGAGTAAAGACAATGCCGTTTTGGTGGTCACTCACTACCAACGCCTGCTCGATTATATCGTACCTGATTTCGTACATGTTTTGTACGATGGGCGCATTGTAAAATCGGGAACGAAAGAACTGGCGCTGGAACTTGAAGAAAGAGGGTATGATTTTATTAAGAATGAAATCACTGAGAAGGAAGAAGTATGATTATAAGATACGGAAGTTAAAAAAAATTTGAATGAATAGCATAGAGCATTTTAAACAACATTTTGAGCAGTTACAATCCGGGAATGGGCTTAATGGTTTGGGCACTTTACAAAGGTCTGCCTTTAACGATTTCAGCAAGATGGGAATTCCCAATGCAAAGCATGAAGAGTGGAAGTACACCCGCATAGGATCTTTATTTAATAAGGACTATGAATTCCCTGTAAAACCGGCCAGCATTTCAGAAGAAGATTTAAATGCTGTCAGGTTACCCGGCTATAAAGAATCCAATGAATTATTTTTTGTGAATGGAGTATTTTCCCATTCGCTCTCAACCATCCGCTCCGCTGAATTGGTCGTATTACCATTGGACGAAGCTGCCCGAAGTGAATACAAGGAAATCGTTGCTGATAACCTCGGCCATAGCGGCAAATATTTGAAAGATGGCATCAATGCACTCAACACGGCATTTGTACAAGGCGGTGTTTACATTCATGTTAAAAAAGGAGAATCTGCAGAACATCCTGTTCACATTTATAATCTTACAGACTCTCGTTCAGCAAATATTTTCTCACAGCCACGAAGCCTTGTTCACATCAGCGAAAACGCGAACGTTCAAATTGTAGAAACTTATTTTACCATTGGCCCGGGCGAAAGTTTTACAAACCAGGTAATGGAAATAGTTGTTGAAAAAGACGCGACGCTTGAATATTACAAAATTCAGAATGATGCCAGCCATACTAACCAGGTAAGCACTACACATATTCGCCAGGTTGGAAAAAGCTCTATACATGCAGTAACCATTTCATTGAATGGAAATATTATCCGCAATAACATGAACGTGGTTTTAGATTCCGAGCGTAGTGAAGCACATTTATATGGATTGTATTTCCCAACGGGCAACACGCACATAGATAACCATACGGTTGTGGATAATGTAAAGCCCAATTCTTTCAGCAATGAATTGTATAAAGGCATTTTGACGGGTAAATCAAGTGGCGTATTCAATGGAAAAATATTTGTTCAGCCGGATGCACAAAAAACAAATGCATATCAATCCAACAAAAATATTTTGCTTTCTGACGGGGCAAGCGTTTACGCCAAACCGCAATTGGAGATCTATGCCGACGATGTAAAATGTTCGCACGGTTGTACAGTTGGCCGGCTGGATGAAGAAGGTTTATTTTATTTACGCTCAAGAGGTATTCCTCTAAAAATTGCACGTGCTTTACTGGTACATTCCTTTGCAGTAGATATTCTTGAACATATAAAACCGGTAGCAATCCGTGATTATGTTGACCAGTTAATTTCAGAACGTTTAGAATTTGATATTTCATGACAGATACTGTTGCCATACAAAAGGGCCTTGATGTTTATGCCATCCGAAAACAATTCCCGGTTTTAAACCGTGAAGTAAAAGGCAAGCCTTTGGTATATTTTGATAACGCCGCTACCACTCAAAAACCACAATCGGTTGTGGATGCGCTGGTGAATTATTATACAAACTACAACGCCAATATTCATCGCGGCATTCATACACTGGCAGAAGAAGCAACCCTGGCTTTTGAAAATACAAGAGATGCGGTACAACAATTTATTAATGCCGAAACGAGGGAGCAGGTCATTTTTACGCGTGGCACTACTGAAGGAATTAACGGCGTCGCCTACACGTGGGGCAGGCAAAATATAAAGGCCGGCGATGAGATTATTATTTCCACTATGGAACATCATTCTAACATTGTTCCGTGGCAAATATTGTGCGAAGAAAAAAATGCAGTATTAAAAATAATTCCCGTTAACGATGAAGGAGAGTTGTTGCCGGGTGCGTATGAAAAACTGCTAAGCTCTAAAACGAAATTAGTATCCATTGTACATGTGTCCAATGCACTGGGAACGGTAAATCCTGTTAAGCAAATAATTGAAGCTGCTCACAACGCCGGTGCACTGGTTTTGGTAGACGGCGCCCAGTCTGCGGTTCATCTTGACATTGATGTACAGGAATTGGATTGTGATTTTTTTGCTTTTTCAGCGCATAAGTTATATGGCCCAACCGGCGTAGGAATTTTATACGGAAAAAAACATTTATTGGAAAGCATGCCTCCTTTCCAGGGTGGCGGAGAAATGATACGTGAAGTAACTTTTGAAAAAACGACCTACAACGATTTGCCTTATAAATTTGAAGCAGGCACGCCAAACATTGCAGATGTTATTGCATTTAAATCAGCAATTGATTTTATCAACCACATAGGAAAGAAAAATATAAGACATCATGAAAGTCAATTACTGGAATATGCGACCGGCCAACTGGAACAAATAAACGGTTTACATATTATAGGCCGGGCTAAAGAAAAAGTAAGTGTTATTTCATTTGTTATAGAAAATCTGCATCCGCAGGATTTAGGAATTCTATTGGATAATGCAGGTGTCGCCGTACGTACAGGGCATCATTGCACACAACCTTTAATGGCCCGCTTTGGTATTCCGGGAACCACCAGGGCATCATTCGCTGTTTACAATACAAAGGACGAAATTGATATACTTATTGAAGGTTTGCACAAAGCAATCAAAATGCTATCGTAATGAATAACCCTGAAACCATAGATGCAACGGAGAGTGAAATAGTGGAAGAATTTTCGCTGTTCGATTCCTGGGACGATAAATATGAATACATAATTGACCTTGGAAAAAAGTTGCCGGTATTAGAAGATAAATACAAAATTGATGAGAACAGGGTCAGGGGTTGCCAATCAACTGTATACCTGGCGGCGGAGTATAGGGATGGAAAAATATTCTTTAAAGCCGATAGTGATGCCGTAATTGTAAAGGGATTGATCAGTATGCTTATAAGGGTATTATCCGGCCACACTCCAGATGAGATTTCAGAAGCCAAATTAAATTTTATCCGGGAAATAGGCATGATGACACATTTGGCACAAACCCGTTCCAATGGCTTGCTTTCGATGGTGAGGCAAATGAAGAATTATGCGTTGGCTTTTAAAATTAAAAATGAAACATTAGCAAAACAATCATGAATACAGAGGCATTAAAAGAAAAGGTAATAGAGTGTTTGCAAACAATCTTCGATCCTGAAATACCGGTAAACATTTATGAGCTTGGGCTGATTTATCAAGTGGATATTTTACCGGTAGGAAACGTACAGGTCGTGATGACGTTAACTGCTCCCAGTTGCCCTGCCGCTCAATCCCTGCCTGTGGAGGTAGATCAGAAGGTAAAGGAAATAGAAGGCGTGAATGATGTGCATGTATCTGTTACCTGGAACCCGCCCTGGAATAAAAGTATGATGTCTGAGGCTGCACAACTGGAACTTGGAATGTTATAAACAAAGAGTAATTCTAATAAAAATCATTTAAATAAAAATATTATGGCAAGGATAAGTTTAGATAGTTTGATGGGTAATAGCGGCCCGAGCTATTCAGAAATTATAGTAGCTCCCTACAGGGAAGAACTGGTAAGCGCAGGTTTTCAGCAGATGCTTACTCCCGAAGATGTAGATAAAGTATTGGATAGAAATGACGATAAAATAATCTTAGTGGTATTGAATTCCGTGTGCGGTTGCTCCGCACGGGTAGGAAGGCCCGGTACCCTGCTGTCGTTGTTCAACGATGTAGTGCCGGATGTGCTGGCAACCTTATTTGCCGGAATGGAAAAAGAAGCGGTGGCTTATTTCCGGACAAAATATTTACCGGGACTTACACCCACTTCGCCCAACATCGCGGTTTTCAAAAACGGGAAGCTGGTACACATTTTACACAGGCACCAGGTAGAATCAAGGTCGGCACAACAAATTGCCGAAGAATTAACCGGTGTGTATGATACGATTTGCACAAAAAAGAATAAAGAAGATAATAAAGAAAAGCTTCGTGAGTTCTTTATAGAAAGATACCATGCAGATCCGTTGAACCTACCAACCGAATAATAAATTATATGAAAATTACCTCCCAGGAAGAATATGGCCTGCGTTTATTGGTACGAATTGCCTGCTGCAAGTCAGAAGAAGGAATGAGCATTCCCCAGTTGACCGGGGCGGAGGGGCTGAGCAGTCATTATATTGCCAAGCTTGCAAGAACGCTGCGGATAGCGGGTTTTATTAACAGTACCCCGGGGAACAAAGGCGGATACATATTAGCCAGGCCTGCAACCGAAATTAACATCAATGAAGTTTTGAAAGCATTGGGAGGGTCTTTGTTCGATACCGCATTTTGCGGCCTTCACCCCGGTAATTTAAACCTTTGTACAAATTCAATAGACTGTTCTTTGCGTTCCCTTTGGCAAATGATTCAATTCTCTGTTGACCAGTTGCTGGATAAGGTGACGCTCCATAATTTAATAAACACAGAAGATAAGTCTACAAAACTTTTACACGAGATACTGAAAGAAGCTTAAGTCTTCCCCCTGCTATCCGTAATTACACCAAAAGTTCAAAGTAGCGCTTACGACGTACCTGTACCCAATATTTAGAAGTTCATGTCCTTGCTGTATTTGTAATCTGCCGCCTTGCTGTAAACATATCTCGCGGCGTGGCTTTCCCCTTGCTATTCTTAGTATAGCCATAACTGATAGTTGCGTTATCCTGAGTTTGTAGCTCAGTATTTACAAACATTAAATCTAAAATAGAAAATTCAATGTTATAAGAGCTCATTGTCCTGCGTTACAGAACTCAGGATAGCAGTACTTTTATAATATACCTGTACAACGGATAGCCGGGGTTCTATATTTATTCATCAGCCATTTCAAATCCGGTACAAAACACCTTACAAGTATAGCGGTCTCTTTGCTGGCGGTGTCGCTGAACATCGTATTGCAAAAAGCCCCGGTCTCTAACGATCAGGGCTTTTTTATTTTCTTTAATCAGTTTTAAATTCGGGGGCTTTCTTCAATCGCATAATATTAGCGGTTCGTTGCTTATATTTTTTGCTCTCCCAATTTAATTTTATTTAAGTCTTCAAATTTGGTAAAGTACTCTAATCCTAAAACTAATAGCATCGAGCTTATAATATATACTTTCTGCATTATGACTGACAAACCCAAATAACCGAAACCAAAAAGGGAAAAGAAACAGTAATAAGTCAATAAGCAAATAATACAGCAGAATTTAAGTAAATGAAGTTTTGACTTAAGGATAAATACAGTAATAGCAAATAAACCAACCAATGTTAAAATGATAGATATTGTTCCCAGGTCATGCAAGGGTGTTGCGATCAAGAAAATAAATATTATGTTGGCAGCGCCTATGAATTTTAAAATACCAGCCCATTGTCTTGAAGAAATCTTTTTTGACATATTGATGAAGAAAATTCCATAACCAACCGAGTTGAATGCCATTCCAATAATTGCCCAAATCCTGCCAGGGTTTTCTGAACCATTTATCGCTTTTGTTGCAAACAAATTGCTTAGGAAATTTTTTGACCAGTCAAATCCTATAGAATTTTTGTCAATCGTTGAGCCGCCCGGATAGCCCAGCGTTGCTATTACTATTAATATCACTGAAGTAACCAGGCATATCAAAACCGAATACTTCTTAATCATCTGTTTAATATTTTGAATCAAAAATTAGTTATGCATAGTTGTAGCAAAGTCGTTTACAATGACCGCTAACAGAAACGGCTTGGCGATGTGGCGGTATTCGAAAATCGTCAACCGGCAACCACTGCCAAATTATAAATAAAAGTTCATTGTTTATTCTATTGCTCAATGTTATTCGTCGGCTGGAACTGAAGCCGAATAGCAAACAAAAAGCTGAGAATATATTCATCGCCCCGCCATATTGCCAAACCGCCTGTTCAAGCAACACCTTCGGTGAGTCCACCTTCCTAACAGTTGTGTCACCTCCACCTTTCATCAAAAATAAATAAAAATAAAAGGCAATTAAATTTCAGTAAAAGCGCTAAGGGCGGAGGCTGTGGAGTGGTTGAGTAACCTGCACCGAATGATGTTACCCTGCATGCTAAAAATAAAATGGAAACCGTGGCTCTCCAAAAATAAAAAGCAAAAATGTTTGCCCATGAAAAATCTGCATAACTCCGTTAGTAATTACTATAGTTCTAAAAACAAACTTTGTTTTCGGGTAAGGGATACTATGCATTGTAGCCGGCTAACTATAAGACAACACGGCGCCAGGTGCGCTCACAGCTATTTAGCTGCTCTGGGCAAACTATTACAAAACACCTTACACCTGTAGCTGTCATCTTTACTGGCGGTGTCGCTGAACATCGTATTGCAAAAAGCCCCGGTCTCTAAGGATCAGGGCTTTTTTATTTTCTTCACCAGTTTTAAAATCGGGGGCTTTCTTCAATACGCATAATGTTAGCTGCTGTACTTCTGTCAGAGTTGAATGGTCTGCTCAATTTTTGTCTGCTGTAAAAATGTTTCATCGTGTGATACAACAATTACTGTCCCTCGATATTCGTTAATGGCTGCTGTCAAAATTTCTATGTTTTGAATGTCCAAATTGTTGGTTGGTTCGTCTAAAATTATGATGTCTGGTGATTGATTATTAATGGTTAAGCAACAAAGAACTAAACGCATTTTTTCTCCACCACTCAATGCGCTACAAGATTTGTCCCAATCGTCTTTGGTGAATAAAAATCGACTAAGCCTGATTTTTATTTCGTATTCCTGCAATGCTGAAACGTTAAATTGTTGAGCTTGTTCATAGACTTTGAGCTGGTTGTCAATTAACGAATAGTCTTGGTCGATGTAAACCGATTTATTGTCTGCTCGATAAATTGAACCTGTTTGTGGTTCTAATTTTCCTAAAATTATTTTGATTAAAGTGGTTTTGCCCGAACCATTCAAACCTTTGAGTACAAGGCGTTCGCCACTTGCGATTTGGAAAATCAAACTGTCTTTCCACAATAGATGGTTGTTGTAACTATAATTAATTTCATCTGCCTTAATTAGAATTTTTCCTTTGTGTAAAGCTGAATTGTCGAAGCCAAATTTCATTTTGGCAATGTCTGGCAAAGCTGAACGTAGTTCTTGTAATTCTTCTGTAATTCCACCAATTTTTTCTGTGTGAATGCTTTTCAATTTTGATGTACTATTTTCTGCATTGTTTCGCAAAGTATTCATCATTATTCTTGCAATACCTGCTTTTTCCTGCTTGCCTTTTCCACGGCTGTCTAATTTTTGTTGCCGTTCTAAAGTTTCCCGTTCCTTTTCTTTGGCTTTTCGCAATGCCTTTTCCTTGCTTTGTAAATCCTGGTTTAAAGCGTTGTTTTCTATCTGTTTTTGTTCCGTATAAAATTCATAATTGCCGCCATAAATCGTTACTCCACGTTTACTTAATTCAGCCACCTTGCCCAATAGGTTCAAAAGTTTTCTATCGTGGCTCACTATTATTAATGTGCTTTGTGTCGATTGAATAAAACTGTACAAAAGTTCCCTTCCCGCAACGTCCAAATGATTACTTGGTTCGTCAAGCAAAACCAAATCTGGTTGATGAATGGAAATGCCTGTAAGAAATACCTTTGTCTTTTGTCCTCCGCCTAATGTTTCCATTTTTTGCGAAAAGTCCACATTGGTTAATTGCCAATATTTCAAAGCGTCATTACAGCGTTCTTCAATCGTCCAATCATCGTCAATCGTTGTATAATTTTCCTCGCTTACATTGCCGTTGAGAATTTTGTGTAAGGCATTGAGTTTGTGTTCAACGTTAAGTGCTTGTCCAATAGTGAGATGATTGTATTGTCCAAAGATTTGAGGTACAAAATATGGTTCAGTTTCTACAGATAAGTAACCGTCTAAAGGTTGTAATTGCTTTGTAATCAGTTTCAGTAAAGTGGATTTTCCCGAACCATTATTGCCGATTAAAGCAATTTTGTCGTGATTGTTTACTGTTAGATTGATTTTGTCAAACAACAGATTTTTGTTGGGATGTGTATATGAAATGTTCTGTAAAATAAGCATAACTTCTTTCTTTTAAAGATGAATGAAAAGGTCAAACCGCTTTGTGGTTCACCGTCTTTAATTGTCTGAAAGAAATTATTTTTTACATTAAATGTCGCTTATTGTTTTGGCTGCAAATATAGGAATTGTTTTTTGAGTTCGTTGGGTCTGTCTAAAATGGCACATAACGTTTACGCATTGGCGATGGCTGGGCATTCAATGAATTTTCAGCCGGAACAAAAGTACAGTAAACGAACAAATAGTTGAGATTAAGATTCATAGCTCAATAGAGAATTTTCAGCCCGGAAATACAGTCCAATAGCGAACAAAAAGTTGATGAAATGCACGTCACGCCCAGCTATTGCCAATGCGATGTAAGCGGTAGTTATTTTTCTGTCAACACCATAGTAATTTTCTTTCTCAAGCCTTTTTTGATGTTGACTGTAACTGGTTCAAGTTCTATTGAAACACTATCTTTTTTTAAATACTCTCTTCTTATATTGTCATTGTTATTGAACGCCTCTGAAAATATATTGATACTGATTTGAAAATTTAGAGCGACAATTGTGTCAACCGTCTGAAAGTATGCAAATGTCTGAGGTGTGCTAAGTCCAAGATAATAACCCAAAGTGTCTTGGTTTTTATTTTTAATCACACATTGTAGTTCTTCCGGTCTTTTGATTTTGTCAAACCCTTTGCTTTGTCCTAAAGTATCTGTCCAGTCTACGGAATATAAGTTCTTATCATAGTCTTCTGGAATTACTTCAAACGTCAACTTAATTTTTTCTTTTATTTTAACACCTGAATTATTTGTTTGTCCACAACTGATAATTGTAAGCAGAAATAAAAAGGTTATGAAGTTTGTAAGTCGCATAATTACCGCTAACGACCACGGCTTGGCGATGTGGCGGTATTTGAAAATCGTCAGCCCGTAACCGCTGCTAAATTTATAAATAAAAGTTCATTGTTTATTCTATTGCTCGGCTTTATTCGTCGGCTGGAACTGAAGCCGAATAGCGAACCAAAAAGTTGAGAATATATTCGTCGCCCCGCCATATTGCCAAACCGCCTGT
>CAWGWY010000003.1:0-92540 GCA_963826435.1 uncultured Chitinophagaceae bacterium
TGTATTTCTGTTATTAGATGTAATAGTACAAAAAAAATGGCTATTAATAATCAATCTTTTATCATTATACGTTTTGCATTGTCGTTAGTACAATCGGAACTTTAAAAAATTGTAATATGTTCTTCTTAATTTTAAAATGGCAGCTCATGGTTGCTTACTTCATCCAAACTTTCTTCTGTAGCTTTTCGTTTTTTATCAAGCATTAGTACCTGATCAGCTACTACCTCTGTCATAAATATTTTATGGTCTTCCTTATCTTCATACTGGCGGTTGCGCAGTTTGCCTTCCACATACAATAAGCTCCCTTTGCGTATGTATTCATTTGCAAAGGTGGCTAAGCCGCGCCACACAATTATGGTGTGCCCTTCTGTTTTTGATTGAGTATCTCGTTTTTTCAGCCTGTAATTTTCGGTGGTGGCCATAGTGAGCTTTGCAACAGGCGTTCCATCCTGCAATGTTTGGTATTGCGGTTCTTTTCCTATGTTGTCTACCAGTATCACCTTATTTATCCCTCTCATTTTTCCGGTTTACGGCAGTTGAAAATGTGAAGTGTTTATTATTAAAAATCTACCAATCTACTTCTTCATTTTTATATAAATCATCAAAAGGGCTTGCAATATTTATCAATTGCTTTTTGCTTACATGCAGGTACCGTTCTGTGGTTTTTATATTAAAGTGGCCCAGCAGGTCTTTTATATATTTTATATCAGTCCCTTTGTCTAATAAGTGGGTGGCAAAGCTGTGCCTTAAGCTATGCACACCTACTTCTTTACTAATGCCCGCCTTGTGTTTTGCATTTGCAAATATCTGTTGCACGGTTCTTGTCGGGTAGGCAGTTTGTGTTTGTTCTGATTCGAACAGGTATATTTTCGGAGAAGGTTTATACTCCTGCAGGTATTTTCTTAAAATATCTAAGACCAGCGGGCTTAGGTTTACGTAGCGGTCTTTTTTGCCTTTTGCCCGGCTTATAAATATTTGCATTCTTTTACTATCTATATCGCAAATTTTCAAATTTACAATTTCGCTTACCCGCAGACCGGCGCTATACGCGGTAAACAGCATTGCTTTGTGCTTCTTATTTATCAGCGCATTAAACAGCCTTCTTAATTCATCTTCATTTAATAGTTTGGGTAATAGCAATGGTTTTTTTGGCCTTGGTATTTCCCAGAAAAACTTTTCGTGTTTTAAAACCTGCTCGTAATAAAACTTAAGAGCGTTCATTCTGCTATGCAAAGTGTTTTCACTCAACTTCAGTTTTTCATAACAATATTGTAAGTAATCCTTTATGCGTTGTACGCTAAATTCAGTGGCTGGTGTTTCGCGTATTGTTTGCAGAAATTGCATAAATTCATTACTATAGGTGCGTATAAATCCACTACGTAGGATTAAAAAAATCAGACAATCTGCGCAGTAAAGCTTTTTATAAGTAAAACCAATTGCTGTTTAAATTTTTGCAGGGCATCATTATTTTCTTTGCTTAATTTAATAGCCGTATTCACTTTCTGAACTGGCTTTACAGATACCAGGCTATAAGTTTTTATTGCGGTTTTTTCCTCTGTTACTTTATGTACCGGCCCGGCGACTACTCTTTTCTTCTTTTCCAGCAGGTATTTTTTTAATTCTTCCACTTCCAGTATCGCTCTGCCTTTTAATGCAGTACATAACAACTCATAATTTTTTTCGGTACAAGGCACATACCAGCACTTATTGCTACGGCTCCACTTCGCGCCAGCCTTCTTTTGATAGTAGTAATTAAGTGTTGCATTTTGCGGAGAGAAAATCCCTATACATTCCTCGTTGCGATGAAAAAGGGCAGTTAGTTTTACGGTTTCCATATAATAAATGTATTCAAATAAAAGTGGGTTTGAATAGCCGGCCTTTAAATATCCCGGGCAATGACGGGCGTCCGTCATCAAAAATTGTCATTCCCCTTGCGGGAAGCAGGATGTTTGTGCTAAGAAGATCGTTATCTCCTTCGGGAATTTGATTATTTGCAAAGCAGAGGATTATGATCTCCTTAAAGCAATGATAATTGCAATGAATACAATCGTCATTGTAATGAATACAATCGTCATTGCAATGAATACAATCGTCATTGCGATGAATACAATCGCCATTGTAATGAATACAATCGTCATCGTAATGAATACAATCGTCATTGCAATGAATACAATCGTCATTGCAATGAATACAATCGTCGTTGTAATGAATGCAATCGTCATTGTAATGAACACAATTGCCATTGCAAAGAAGGAAATGGTCATTGCAAAGAAGCGGAAAGCTTTTGTAAAACAAGCGGCAACGTATATTTACCTGTAATAATCGGCTATGCTTTAGCGTGATATAACGCAGCTCACCGTATTAAAATGGAAATAAAAACCCCCCGGGTTACATCTTTCCCGATGGTTCCCGCTCATTTTTTCACCGGCGCTTTAGTATTTTTCCGCTGCATATTTTACCCAAAAAGAGATAAAAGTTGAGGGCTTTCGCTCTTGCATTTTGCGTTGCCTGTTTGCATTTTTGGTTCATCAAAAAATTGAGATCTATATGAGAAAAATTATTTTATTATTAAAACAAACTTTTAAAAGAATGACAGAAAATTTAATTCCGACAGGAAGAGTTATCATGCCCTTTAACAAATTGCGGGACGCAGTGCTTGCCGGTAAAGGACAGGAAATATACTCTTCTATGCTCGACAATCCCAATTTTGAAATGCCCACGCCTGATATGCCCACATTGCTATCGGTGCTGGGAAATTATTCCACCTCTCTTACAGCTGCGCAAACAAGGGAACGTACGGCTGTAATAGTAAAAAACCAAAACAGGATCATTCTTATAGCTGCTTTAAAACAGTTGGGTAGCTATATTAATTTCACCGCACAGGGCGACCTTAGCATGTTATCTACCTCAGGGTACGATATAGCTAAAACGCGGTCAAAATCGCCTCCCATTACCAAGCCGCTTGCTCCCTCGCTTATTGACGGTCCAAATTCCGGCGAGCTTATATCGAGCGTAGATGCGGTAAAAGGTGCAAAGAGCTATGTACACCAGTACAGGATACACCTTGAAACCGGCGACACTGAATGGGTGAGCGTGTTTTCCAGCTCAAGGCGCTGCGTGCTGCAGGGCCTTATTCCCTCACAGCGCTATTCGGTGCGTGTAGGCGCCCTTGGGCCTAACGACCAGGTGATGTATAGCGATACGGTGTCGCGAATAGTTCAATAATCATTGTATCTCTTTTTTTTGATAAATGACTGCCACAAAAAATGGCAGTTTTTTTTTCGCTTTCCGCTGTTATCGCCTGCCAACCCTCCAGCCAGTACTATTCCTGTGAGAGCCGAATATTGTAAGAATTTTCTGCGATTACTTTTCATTGTCGCATTTAATAATTGTCTGTCAAAATCAAATCATTTAGAAAGTACTTTTTTGTTCTCCGCTTTTAGCCGGCTAACCATTTATCAAACCAGTTGAATGCTTCCTGCTGCATTTTTTTATCGAACTTATGAATGCCGGGATAGTAAGAGCATTTGTAATGATCTTCCGCATTTGCTTTTGCATAAATTTCATTCAATATTTTATCGGCCCGTTTCATTTCCGGCAAGGTATACAGGCCATCATCTTCATCGTCTAAAATGAGTGTAGCAAGCGGTACGCGTAGCCCCAGAATTTCCGGAAAGTCCAATTCATTTGGTAAGAGAGGAACATACGTCATCCATGTATGCGTGAATGATTTATTCAAAAGAAAATCTTTCCAGGTAGACATGAAACCCACGGAAATAGCACACTTTATTCTCGGGTCCAGTCCGCCCATAAAGTCGGTGCGTATTCCTCCTCCCGATAAACCCCCGCAACCGATACGGTTTGCATCTACGTCATCGCGTGAGCATAAAATATCCAGCGCTTTTTGATCTTCTGCAAAAAACACAGCTGGCCAGGTTGTGCCGGCGCAAAATAATGATTTCGCCATCACATGTTCATGTTCGGATGCCCAACCATTATAAGCTGCAATGTTTTTTGAATCTTCAGGATTATTATCGGTGAGGCCGTGGCGCATATGTTCAGGAACATCCTGTATCATCACCCTCCTGCTTGCGAATGTGAATGCATCGGGAACCAATACAACATAGCCACGTTTTGCGATTTCATTTGCCCATGCATGTCCTTCATAATACTCGTGCTGGTGCTCTGCCATTAAAGGATGCTGCGCATCGGATGTTTTTGTAATTTTTCTTACGCCAAAATATTTATTTCCCCCGTGATCGTGAAAGGCAAGAATGCCTGGCAGTTTTCCTTTTGCATGCAGCGGCTTCAATAATATCGCTTCTGTTGCGCGGCCATAAGGTAATTGCCAACTCAACTCTTCTACCTGCAAACCATCATATTCATATTTCTTTTTTACATGCACCTCAGGCATGCCGCCAATGCCGGGGATCGCTAATCTATCCATAACACGTTGCCTTGCCTTGCTGCGCCAGTTTTCAATATCATGAAATTCATCTCTTCTGAAGGAAAGAGAAGGCAATTTACTTTCGTTCAATGACGCAGCCCACGGGCCATACAATCCGATAATGCTTACGTCCTCACCGGGCGGGTTGTTTGTTACATCCATAAAATTTGTTTTGGGTTGATGATCCGTAATTTCAGCAAATCCATGAAACATATTGGTGGCAATGCCCAGGCCAGCGACACTTGTGATCTTTATAAAATCCCTGCGTTTATTTTTCATGCCTGATAGATTTAATGGTTATAAATTTACTGCATCTGAGCTGAAAGTGATTGTCTGGTATCATATCTTCTAAGTAAGAATGTACCTGCCGGCAGATAATGCTGTTGCTAAATTAAATGAATTAAGAATTAAAGCGGAATACTTCCTGATTTGTAAAATGACATGAATTTTATTATTTGTAAATGCAGGACCGCGACTCGCTCTCCGAAAAGCTTCCTTATTTTTGATCTATGGAAGTACTGTCACAAGACACAAAAAATATTTTAGGACTACAGTTGGTTACAGATCCCCGTTGGGTTGATCTTGCATCTGTTTCTCTTGAAGAAATTCTTACGGATCATGCATGGTGTGAGCAAAAAGCGGCCAACAGTTGCATATCTCTTATTCAAAAATATAATGACAAGGAAGAATTGGTAAATGAACTCTCTCCGATTGTTACCGAAGAATGGGGACATTTTCGCCAGGTGGTAGCTGAGCTAAGAAAGAGAAATCTTCCGCTAGGCAAACAACGTAAAGATGAATATGTAAATAAGCTGCTTGAATTCCAGAAAAAAGGTGGCAGCCCGGAAGAAAGATTATTAGACCAATTGCTTACTATGGCTTTGATAGAAGCCCGCAGCTGTGAGCGTTTCAAGCGATTGAGCGAAGGACTTGCAGATGAATACATGCGGCGTTTTTATCGCAGATTCATGGAAAGCGAAGCGGGACATTATACATTATTTATTAATCTTGCCGAAACATACATCAACAAAGAATCAGTAAGAAAGCGATGGAAAGAGTGGCTCGCATATGAGTCAGAAGTTATGACGCACCTGGAAGTGAGAGGCGACAGAATTCATTAGCTCAACCGTCGAATTAATTCGTGTAATTCGTGGCAAAAAATTCGTGGCAAAAAATTACCTTATCTTCTGAAATATCCTGCTCCATCTCGGGCCGTTATCGTAGCTAAACCATATAAGTGATGCTTTGCCCACCACATGGTCTTCCGGAACAAAACCCCAGAAGCGGCTATCCAGCGAATTATGACGATTATCCCCCATAAGCCAGTAATAATTCATCTTAAAAGTGTAAGAAGTTTCGGGCTTGTCGTTTATAAAATATTGCCCGTTTTTTTCTTCAAATTTGTTGGCTTCGTAAACCTGTATGCACCGCTTATACCTGAGGATATTATCGGGCGTAAGGGGTATGGTTGCACCTTTTTTTGGAATCCACATCGGCCCGTAATTATCCTCGCTCCAGTTGTTCGCGGCAACATAAGGGAACAATATAATGCTTTCGTCACCTGAATGAATAACGGGCTCAATGCTCTTTACACCAGGAATCATTTTCAATGACGCCATTTCACCATCGGTCATGCTTATCGTATACTGATTATTGGAAATCTGGGAGACCTGGTTTTTATTCATGTCGTCATAATTGTCCTGTATTCCCATGCCGTTTAATTGGTCAGGATCAAGAGGGCCCGTAGTATTTACAGTATATTTAAATTCATGAAATGGAGGAAACGGCTGTGCTACATTATTGATATATAAAACCCTGTTTTTTATCTGTAAAGTATCGCCGGCGATTGCAGTGCATCTTTTTATAAAATTTTCCCTTTTATCCACGGGCCTCGTAATGATCATGTCTCCATATTGATCCTGCACCCTGTTTCTTGCTTCTTCTTCCGATATATGTTCCATGATCATCCTTCGCTGAATTTCCTGGTAATAAGTTACCCTGGAACCGAAATTAATTTCATCATTTATTAAAGTGTCATTTACGGGAAAATTAAATACAACAACATCATTTCTTTTTACCGGCCTTGCAAACCACCTGGTATATGGAATGTGGATCCACTCTACATAACTTTTAACATTTAACCCGGGAATCGTGTGATGTACAAACGGCATAGCTACAGGAGTATTGGGGATGCGGGGCCCGTAGCTGAATTTGCTTACAAATAAAAAATCATTGACCAGTAATGTCTTCTCCATTGAGGGTGTAGGAATCGTGTAAGCCTCAAAAACAAAAGTGCGGATTAATGTGGCTGCAACTATTGCAAAAGCAGCAGCGTCTATCCACTCCCGTATAGCGCCCTTTTTATAATTTTTTACTACGGGAATGCCTGCATAGCGCTCATTATCGGAGAAACCAAGGTAAGGGAAATAAATAAAAGGTACGAAGACTGTTGCCGCATGATGCAACAGGCCAAAGCGTCCAAAATGTTCAACGAATTTTATACAGATCCATATAGTGATAAACTGCCCGGCGACGGGAATGAGCTGCAAGAAGAACCAGATTTTTTTTAACTGCATTTTTTCGACCATGCACCAGGTGTTGTACAATGGTATTAAAGCTTTCCATGGCTCAATACCTGCTTTTTTAAACATACCATACAAGCCGATATGCCAGAGAATGAATGCAACAATAAATAGAAGTAAACCTATACTCATGGGTTAATTTTTTGTAATGCGGACAAAAGTACCATATTAAATTTCTACCTGAAAAACCCTTTGAAAATAGTTACCATTAGTTTAACAAAAGCGCTGGGATCAGTTAGGAAGGAAAAGTTTAAAAGACTAAAGCGCTGGAATAAGAAATAATTTGAAAACCATCCGCGAAACCGGCGGCCTTAATTAAAATATTTTTGATGATGACCTGGCAATTGAAGCTTCACTATAAAAAGTCACATATCTGCATCAAATAATTTACATCGTACATATAACATCACACATCGTACATCAACACCGCACATTACAACCAGACAGCTCACAATGGTAAAATTGACCCCAACACTTCGTTCACCTTTTCGGCTCTGTTCATTACCATAAAGTGACCGCCTCCGGGAATTACGTATTTGGTTTTGATATTTCTTATTGGAAACATATGATCCCTGCTTCCATGAATATGAAAAAGATTTCCGGGTTGCCAGTTATTTTTCCAATTGAGAATTTCATTCGCTGCCCAGTTAGTATATTGTTGACCAATACTTTTTCTATATTCTCTTACTAATTGTAATTCTGAATCGTTCTCAATTCCCAGGTTATAATTTTGTATAGGCTCAAATAACCTGAATGAACGCAGTGGAAATATTTTATTTAGTTGGGTCTTTCCAACGACCTTCATCCAGAGGGGAACTTCATGTAAAGATTTTATGCTGGAAATTAAAATAACTTTTTGTGTACGGATAAATTTGGCCACTTCGATACACATTATTCCACCAAAAGATAATCCCAGCAAGACCGGGTTATCGTGTTTTATTTTCTCAGCCATGCGTTTTGCGTAATCGGCGATTCTTTCCTTTCCTTCCGGAAGAAGCCATGGGATAAAATGGACGTTATTTTCTCCAAAATTTAAATTGGAGAAGACCCTCTCATCGGCTCCAAAGCCACTGATGCAATAAATGTTATTCATAACTATAAAGGATTAATGAGAATTTCTACAATAATCAGCTATTTTTTTGGCAATACATAACTTTCAACGTCTTCCCCTTTAATCACCTTACCGGATAAAATTATTAATCTTTCAACAACATTGCGCAATTCACGCACGTTGCCCGTCCAGTTGTGGTGCTGCAGTAAATCCAATGCCTCCTTATCCATTGCCTTTTTGGGCTGCCCATACTCATTTGCAATGTCCTCAAGAAACCGGTCAACCAGTAATGGGATATCTTCCAGGCGGTCATTGAGCGAAGGCACATGAACTATGATTACCCCAAGGCGGTGATAGAGGTCGAGGCGAAAATTTTTATCTTCTACTTCTTTCAGAAGGTCTTTGTTTGTCGCTGCAATCACCCGCACATCCACATTAATATCTTTATCCGCCCCTACCCGTGTTATTTTTCCTTCCTGCAAAGCACGTAGTACCTTGGCCTGGGCATTCACGCTCATATCTCCTATTTCATCCAGGAATAAAGTTCCGCCATTGGCCTGCTCAAATTTGCCGATGCGTTGTTTTACTGCTGATGTAAAACTTCCTTTTTCATGTCCGAATAATTCACTTTCTATAAGCTCTCCCGGTATGGCTGCACAGTTTACTTCCACCATGGGGCCTTTTACACGACTGCTTTTTTCATGGATCCATCTTGCAACCAATTCTTTACCCACGCCATTTTCGCCGGTAATTAAAATGCGGGCTTCGGTGGGCGCAATTTTATCAATGGTATCCTTAATTATTTTAACGGGTTGTGACTCTCCTACAATCTCCTGTACTTTGCTCGCCCTTCTTTTCAAAACTCTCGTTTCGGCAACGAGGGTTGTTTTTTCCATCGCATTGCGCAATGTGATCAGCATACGGTTAAGATCAGGCGGCTTTGAAATATAATCATAGGCTCCTTTCTTTACAGCTTCCACTGCGGTTTCAATATTACCATGGCCACTTATGATAATGATGGGGGTTTCATCATTTATTTCTTTAGCTTTTTCGAGAAATTCAATTCCGTCAAGTTTCGGCATTTTAATATCGCACAAAACCAGGTCGTAATTTTTTTCTTTGAATCTCTTTAATCCTTCTTCTCCATCTGCAGCCTCGTCAATTTTATAGCCTTCAAAGCTGAGAATTTCATTTAACGTTTTTCTGATACTTTTTTCATCATCTATTATAAGAATCGACGGCATAATTATTTCATTGTTTAAGATTGTACTTCCAAAGCAATCCTTTAGTTTCTGAGATTGCTCAAAAGTACTGATTTATGAATGTACGGAACCAGGTCAACGATGGGGGGAAATCTTTAATTTAAAATTTTGATCATGAAAGATAATTGCGTTATAAAATTCAAACGAAATTATTATTGGCCGGTAACAAAATTTTCCTGCATTAGCTTATTAATATTTATAAAATTGCTTCAGATAAAAAAACAAAGTTAAAAATGATTGTGTCTTTGGGGGATATAAACCGGTGGATTTAAAACAGCAATCGGGATATTCACTTACTTATTAAATACAGCCTCAAATTGAAAGCCCGAAAATAAATCAATTATTTTATAACTGCAAACATGCCTTATTCATTATCAGGAATTTGGAGCTTCCGCTTCCATCATTAAGTATGCTTTTATAAACCCATCGAGTTCTCCATCCATAACAGGTCCAATATTTCCAACTTCATAATCGGTACGATGATCCTTTATCATTTTATATGGATGAAAAACATAACTTCTTATCTGGCTTCCCCATTCAATTTTCTTCTTTGTGGCGTTAGATGCATTAAGCACCTCCTGCCTCTTCCGCATCTCTTCTTCATACAGCCGGCTCTTCAGCATCGTCATCGCTTTTTCCCGGTTTTCACCCTGGGTGCGGGACTGCTGGCATTCAATAATAATTCCGGATGGCTTATGTGTGAGGCGCACGGCCGTTTCCACTTTGTTTACATTTTGTCCGCCACTGCCGCCACTCCTGAAAAAGGCCCATTCTAAATCTGCGGGATTTACCTTTATTTCAATAGTATCATCAATTAACGGATACACATACACACTGGCGAAACTGGTATGCCTTCGTGCATTACTGTCAAATGGAGAAATACGAACCAGCCTGTGAACCCCACTTTCTGCTTTTAAAAACCCAAACGCAAAAGGGCCATCAAACTGGAGTGTTGCGCTTTTTATACCAGCGCCATCTCCCGCCTGGTAATCAAGTTCGGTAACACTCCAGCCTTGTTTTTCACCATACATCCTGTACATGCGCAACAGCATGTCTGCCCAGTCCTGGCTTTCAGTGCCACCGGCGCCACTATTGATCTGCAGTATCGCCGGCATCTCATCTTCGGGTTGGTTAAGGGTGCTTTTAAATTCTGCTTCTTCAATGCCCTCATTGGCACTTTTATACGCCTCTTTCACTTCCTCTTCAGTAGCTTCTCCTTCTTTCCAGAATTCAAAAAGCACAGCAAAGTCATCTACTTTTGATTGTACATTATTGAACAGATTCATCCAATACTCATTCAATTTTATTTCCTTCAAAATGGAAGTTGCCCGCTTGTTATCGTTCCAGAAGCCGGGGGAAAGTGAAAGTTGTTTGTCGTTATCTACCTTTTGCTGACGATTCTCAACGTCAAAGAAACCTCCTCAAAACCAGGACACGGTCTCTCAAATCTTTTAATTGCTCTGTTGTCATAGGGCGCAAATATAATAATGATTGTGTTAATGAAATCAAAGATGCAAAATCGCATAAAATCATTCATTAATTTTGCTGCGTTAACAAACTGATATTTATGCTCGCAGATATAACAAGTCTTTTTGAAAGAGATCTCAACAGGCTGTCTAAAGAAATTCAAAGTTATAACGATGAAGGTGACATCTGGAGAATTAAAGATGGTATCAGTAATTCAGCGGGAACTCTTGTGTTACACCTGGTGGGGAATCTGAATCATTTTTTTGGCGCAGGTGTTCTTAATTCCGGGTACATTCGCGACCGGGAAAAAGAATTTTCTGATAGAAATATTCCCAGGGAAAAACTGGTCAAAGACATCGGGGATACGATGGCGCTTATTAAAACAGCATTAAGCAGTGTTTCAAAAGAGAGCCTGGAAAAGGATTTTCCTTTTCCTCTTAACAATGCCGTTATTTCAACTCAATTAATTCTTGTTCATTTATATGGCCATTTAAACTATCATTTGGGCCAGGTAAATTATCACCGCAGGCTTATCAGTTGATTGAGCCAAACGTAATTTTACAGCACTTTTCGAAAAAGTAAAAGAGGACAGATTTTGTACCTTCATAAGAATATGGCTTTCACTAAAATTGTATTGACAGGATATAAGAATTACCAGTCGCAGGCTTTTAATTTTACCCACAGGATAGTTGGTATATGTGGCCTCAATGGCAAAGGAAAAACCAACCTGCTTGACGCGATCAATTACCTGTGCTTTACCAAAAGCTATTTTTCAAAATCTGACCTGGCCAATGTTTATTTTGATGCTGAAGGTTTTCGGCTTGAAGGTGAGTTAAATACCAGGACTAACAATAAGGGGAATAAAATTGTTTGCATTTATCGTTCCTCGTTGAAGAAGGAATTTTTCCTGGATGATATTGCTTACGAAAAATTTTCGCACCACATCGGTAAGTTCCCGTGTGTAATGATAGCGCCCGATGACATCAGCATGATTACCGGTGGCAGCGAAGAAAGAAGAAAATACCTGGACACGTTGATCAGCCAGGTTGATCCTGAATACCTCAGGCACCTGATCACCTACAGCAAAGTAATTCAGCAGCGAAACAGCTTTTTAAAAAATGAATCTTCACAAGGTTCTTTTGATACACAATTGCTCGAGGCCCTTGATGCGCAACTACTGTTCCCGGGAAATTATATTTTTAAAACGAGGCAAAAATTTGCTAAAGAATTAATCCCGCTGATACAAAAATTCTACAGTGAAATAGCGGGGAACGACGAAGTGATTTCCATCGGTTATAATAGCCAGTTAACAGAATGTGATTTCCTAAAATTATTAATAACATCAAGGCCAAAAGACATCATTACACAAAGAACAAATGCAGGCGTGCATAAAGACGACCTGAGTTTTCTATTGAACGAAAATGTTTTTAAAACTACCGCTTCACAGGGGCAGCGTAAAAGTTTACTATTTGCATGTAAGCTTGCCGAATTTGAATTATTGCTCTCCATAAATAAACTGCCTCCGTTTCTTTTGCTGGATGATGTATTTGAAAAGCTGGATGAAATACGCATGCAAAATTTACTGGAGTATGTTTGCAAACAAAATAAGGGGCAGGTCTTTATTACTGATACGCATAAGGAAAGACTGGAAGCCGCACTTTCTGAATACAACGGCGAAGTTCAGATAATACAATTGGTCTAAGTCTTGTCTTTTTGCTTTTTGCTTTGTTTAACTTTCCATGTCATCTCTTTATTTTATTTCTTCGTATATTCTAGTGCCTAAAATAAAATAATATGAAAAAGGTACGAACTCTTTTTGCCCTTCTCTTAACTGCTTTTGTAATAAATATGGTAACGGCCACTGCAAGTTCTGCGGGCAATCCCCCTGATCACGAAGCATGGACAACTTTGCTTAAAAAATATGTAAGCCATGACGGACTTGTAAACTATAAAGGTTTTATTAAAGACATTAAAGCATTAGACGCCTACCTCGCTACTCTCACTAACAATCCTCCAAATGAAAAATGGCCTAAAAATGAACAACTGGCCTATTGGTTCAATGCATACAATGCTTTTACGGTAAAGTTGATAACTATGCATTATCCCGTCACAGGAATCAAAAAGATTGGCCCAGGTATCCAGGTGATCTTTGTGAATACTCCGTGGGATAAAAACTTTTTTAAAATAGGGAATGATAAATTTTCTTTGAATGATATTGAACACAAAACATTGAGAAAGAAATTCACGGAACCGCGTTTGCATTTTGCCTTAAACTGTGCTTCCATGAGTTGCCCAAAACTTCGCAATGAAGCCTATGAAGCTGATAAACTGGATGAGCAACTTGATGACCAGGCACGGGCATTTCTTGCCGACAAATCAAAAAATATAATGAGGGCGGGCAAGGTCCAGGTATCAAAAATATTCAGCTGGTATGGAAAAGACTTTACAAAGTCGGGCGGAAAGATCGACTTTCTCAATAAGTATTCGCCTGTAAAAATTAACCGGAATGCCGATATTGAATATCTTGACTACAACTGGGACCTCAACGAACAAAAATAATTTGGCTTACATTACGAAAGCGATCTGTTATTCGTCGTTTTATTTTAAAAGCAAATGGCTCAAAATCGAAATATTGTTATAATCGGTAATGGTATTGCAGGTATAACCTGCGCAAGAAATATCAGGAAAAGATCGGAGGAACCGATAACTATTATTTCGTCTGAATCAAAGCATTTTTTCTCACGCACTGCGCTCATGTATGTTTACATGGGCCATATGAAATATGAAAATATTAAACCGTATGAAGATTGGTTTTGGAAAAAAAATAATTTTAATCTAATACAAAATCATGTAAACCGGGTTGATACCAAATCAAAATTACTCGAACTTACTAACGGAGAAATAGTCACGTATGATGTTTTGATAATTGCGACCGGAAGCAAGACAAAAAAATACGGGTGGCCCGGCCAGGATATGGAAGGTGTTGCAGGTTTATATAGTTTGCAGGATCTTGAGGCAATTACGAAGGCAACCGCGAATATAAAAAATGCTGTTATAGTCGGCGGCGGCCTCATCGGTGTCGAACTTTCGGAGATGCTTCATTCAAAAAAAATTGATGTCACATTCCTGGTGCGTGAAAAATATTTCTGGGATGTTGTACTTCCCGATGCTGAAGCGGGTATGATTGGAAAGCATATGGAACAGCATGGAATAAAGATTTTGTATGAGACAGAATTAAAGGAAGTGGTTGCAGGAGTTGATGGAAAAGTAAGATCGATAATTACAAACACGGGCAAAGAAATTCTATGTGGTTTTGTCGGCATAACAACCGGTGTAGAGCCCAATATTGATTTTTTAAAAAACAGCGATATTGAAACTGATAGGGGTATATTAATTGATACGCATTTTGAAACCACGGTTCCCGGAGTATATGCTATTGGTGATTGCGGACAATTTATAAATCCGGTAAACAACCGGAAAGCGATCGAGCAGGTGTGGTACACGGCTCGTATGCATGGTGAAACGCTTGCGCAAACGGTGTGTGGCGACAAAACCGCATACAACCCCGGCCCATGGTTTAATTCGGCAAAATTCTTTGATATAGAATACCAGACTTATGGCGATGTATTATCAAAACTTTCTAAACATGAAAAACAATTTTTCTGGAAACATCCTCAAAAAGAAATTTTGATTCGCTTTGCCTGGGATCGCAATACAAATGTTTGCAAAGGCGTCAATTCATTCGGTATAAGATTAAGGCATGAATTATTTGATAAATGGCTTTCTGAACAACAAACCATTCAATTCATCATTGATCATTTACACCTGGCCAATTTTGATCCCGAATTTTTCGAGCGGCATGAGAATAATATAAGGAAAGCTTTTTATAGAGAACATCCAATTTCTGAACCTCAAAAAGAAAGTGTTACATGAATGATTCAATCTCTTTATCTCTTGCAGAACATCCAAAAGGAGGTTTTATTCAAAAGGTGGCCGTAGCGATGGTTGCATTGTCTCTTTTATTTTTCACGGTCATTTGTGTTAATGGTAACCTCGTAGATAATACCACTGGTCTTTTACTCACTTTTATCCTTGGTTCTGCCGGGGGAATTTTATATGCGCTTCCATTGTATAAAGAAAAGGCGGGTATAAAGAATAACCATATCATGTTTGATAAAATGACATCGCGGGGAGCTTATGCTTTTGCGCTTGGTATATTTCTTACCGGATTCTATGTGTTGTTATATTGGTTTCCATATACTTTAACCGGCATGATAAAAGTAATGGATCCTATCAGCCGGGCGTTGCGGGGCGAGCCAGCCGATCATTGGTTTTTATATGGAAGCATGTACACTGTCGCCATTCTAATCATGGGAGTTCGTTTTATTGCCAAATACAGGCACAGCCGCTACCAGGTAATAAGGACAATTTCCGTTATGTTCTTTCAATTGGGCTTTGCTTTTCTGATCCCTGCTTTTTTGAAAAAACTCAACCAGCCGGAATTTTATTTTTCTTACTTCTGGCCTTTAAAGTATAATTATCTTTTTCCCGGCGATGTATATACTCTTTTTAATAACGGGGGCATTGGGATATTCATGGTTTTTTGGGGAGCGATGCTTACGTTTATTGCAACGCCGATACTCACTTACAAATATGGAAAGCGTTGGTATTGCTCGTGGGTTTGTGGTTGTGGCGGCCTTGCCGAAACAATGGGCGATCCATACAGGCAGCTTTCAAACAAATCTTTAAAAGCATGGAAAATTGAAAGGATAAGTATTTACAGCGTATTAATATTGGTAACTGTCACTACTGCCTTATTGTGGCTCAATTCCGCATACCAGGGAACCATACTTGGCAGCATCTCTGGCGGCTTTGCACAATGGTATGGATTTTTTATAGGATCCATATTCGCCGGCGTTATCGGCACGGGCTTCTACCCTATTTTCGGAGGCAGGGTTTGGTGCAGGTTCGGTTGCCCGATGGCTGCAATACTGGGCATTTTTCAAAAATATAAATCAAAGTTTCGGATTACGACTAATGGAGGCCAATGTATCTCATGTGGTAATTGCTCCACCTATTGCGAAATGGGAATCGATGTAAAATGGTATGCGCAACGCGGGCAAAATATAGTACGTGCTTCCTGCGTTGGATGTGGGGTATGTTCTTCTGTATGCCCACGCGGCGTTCTTAACCTCGAAAACCTTGAAGATGTAAACAGGGTAAATGATAACCCGATATTGATAGGAAACAAAGGCATAGAAGTTAAATTGTAATTTTGCTTAAAACAGTGTGATGATGCCCGGTGTAATCCTACATATTCTGATGATTGGTGTCCTGGTTTTATATGCACTTTCCGTTCTTTTTCTTTTCTTATATAGTATATCGCAGGCCTTTTTAGTTGTAAAATATTTGGTATCCAAAAACAGGCGGCAAAAGACCGTTCCTTTAATTCCCATTAACAACCTTCCAATGGTTACAATTCAGTTGCCGGTTTATAACGAGAAATATGTGGTGGAACGGCTTATTGATGCCGCAGTAAATATGGACTATCCCTGTCATAAAAAACAAATCCAGGTATTGGATGACTCTACTGATGAGACAACCGGATTAATTGCAAAAAAAATTATTAACTATCGTAAAGCTGGCATTAATATTCTGCACATACGCCGTCCAGTTAGGCTTGGTTATAAAGCAGGTGCTTTAAAAGAATCAACCGAAAATGCATCCGGAGAATTTATTGCAATCTTCGATGCGGATTTTATCCCCCCGGCGGATTTTTTTACCAAAGCATTGCCTCATTTCAGGAATAAGAGTGTAGGAATGGTTCAGACAAGATGGGAGCACATTAACCGTGATTATTCACTTCTTACCGACTTGCAGGCTTTCGGCCTGGATGCCCATTTTCGGGTTGAACAGGTGGGGCGTAACTCCGGTAATTGTTTTATGAATTTTAATGGCACTGGCGGCATTTGGAGAAAGAAATGCATTATTGATTCGGGCAACTGGCAGGCGGATACACTTACTGAAGATCTTGATCTTAGTTATCGTGCCCAATTAAAAGGATGGAAGTTTATATACCTGGAAAATGTTGCATCGCCTGCAGAGTTACCGCCGGTTATGAGTGCACTTAAATCGCAACAATACCGCTGGACAAAGGGCGGTGCTGAAACCGCACGGAAACATTTAGGGCATGTTTTAAAAAGTGATCTGCCCGTTTTGGTTAAGTGGCAGGCGGTGGCACACTTGCTTAACAGTGCTGTGTTTATAAGTGTGATTCTTTGTGCGTTGCTTAGTGTTCCTCTTTTATTTATTAAACAAACATGGCCGCAACTTGATTTTTTTTACAAAGCCGGATATGTATTTATCATAAGTTTTGTTATAATCTCTGCAACGTATTTAGTCACCTGTATCTTTAATTCGGAAAAAAAATGGATCGGAATATTATATTTTTTAAAAACGTTTCCACTATTTCTTGCCATGTCCATGGGCCTTTCCCTGCACCACGCAATTGCAGTAATTGAAGGATATGCGGGTAAAAAAACACCGTTCATCCGTACGCCGAAATTCAATATCGCTGCCGGCAGGCTCTCATTGCTGGAAAATGAATACGCCACGAAATCGGTTTCTTTTATTGTACTGTTAGAGGGGCTTATTGCTATCTATTTTATCGCGGCAATATATTTTGGTTTTCAGTTTCATGAATATGGGATGGTTGCATTCCACGGCATGCTTGCGGTGGGCTTTTCCATGGTATTCTATTATTCTTTAATTCCATCTGCACCTTCCTTCTCCAAAACACTAAAGCCAAAGCCTGCTATTTGAAAGATGAAACTATTCCGGTAGTCGTTGTAATAATTCCTGCATACAATGAGGAAGAAGCAATAGCATTGGTCATAAAAGAAATCCCATTCTGGATCGCTGAAATAGTTGTTGTAAATAATAATTCAAGAGATAATACTGCCGGTGCTGCCCTTCGTGCAGGCGCCACTGTTATTGAGGAGCAAAGGCCCGGTTATGGGCACGCCTGTCTCCGGGGAATAGACTATGCCAAAAAATTAAACCCAGCCCCGGATATTATTATTTTTATTGACGGAGATTATTCTGATTATCCGTCGGAGATGCAATCATTGGTTGATAAAATAGTAAATGATGATTGCGATCTTGTTATTGGTTCAAGATCTTTGGGAGAAATTGAGAAAGGTTCAATGACATTCCCGCAGCTGTTTGGAAATTGGCTTGCAACCAGGTTATTACGATTATTTTACGGTGTAAAATATACAGACCTGGGGCCTTTCAGGGCGGTAAAATTTTCGAGCCTGCTAAAAATGGACATGCGGGACACTACTTATGGATGGACGGTGGAGATGCAGTTAATGGCGGCGAAGCTAAAAATGAAAATAGCGGAAGTACCTGTCCGCTACCGAAAAAGAATCGGCTTTTCAAAAATAAGCGGAACCGTTAAAGGAACTGTATTGGCCGGATACAAAATAATTACAACTATTTTTAAATATCTGTAACAATTTATAACCTCATCGTTTAAAAGATGTTGCCCAATAAAAAAATCCCTGCTCTGCTTGCTATGCTCGTAATGATAGCCGCACTCATAGTTATCGGATATTTTATTGAAAGAACACAATTTACTTTTTTTATTATCTCGTCAGGAATTAGTTTCTCATGTTTTCTCTTTCTTTTAAAAAATAAATCCTTTTCTGTAAGCCATCTACTCTACTTCTCAATTATTTGCAGGGCGATTTTTATATTTTCAATCCCCGCCCTAAGTGATGATTACTTTCGTTTCTTGTGGGACGGTCATCTGACTAACATGGGCATCAATCCTTTCCTGGCATTGCCTTCAGCATTACTGCAGCAAAATGGAATTAGCGGAAATGAATTGATGCAGTTTCTATATGCACACATGAACTCCCGGAATTACTTTAGTGTGTACCCCGGCGTTATGCAGGGCTGCTTTTCAGTCGCAACCTGGCTGTTTCCTCATTTCATAAAGAGCCCGTTAATTATTTTGCATTTTGTGATGATGCTGGCTGAGTTAGGAACTATTTACTTCGGGCTGAAGATTCTTAGGGTTGTGCAATTGCCTTCGAAAAATATTTTATGGTATGCGCTGAATCCGCTTGTGATAATAGAACTTACCGGAAACCTGCATTTCGAGGCATTGATGATTTTTTTCTGCGCCGCATCATTCTATTTTCTATTAAAGAATAGGGCAATACTATCTGCCATATTTTTAAGCCTTGCAATAGCCACCAAATTACTGCCATTAATATGCCTTCCGTTCTTTTTGAAATATTTTGAAAAAAGAAACAGGGTACCATTTGTCGCCGGAATCATTTTAACTACTTCGATTTTATTCATTCCCGTTCTGAATCCTTTATTTATAAAACATCTTTTTGAAAGTATTGGCCTTTATTTTCAATCTTTTGAATTTAACGGAAGCATTTACAAACTGCTGAGATGGGCAGGTTACCAGTTAACAGGTAATAATATCATTCAATTTTCAGGAATATTTTTGCCATTTATCGTGTTGGTATCAATCGTCCTGGTTTATACACGTCAAAAAAAATATTCCGAGAAATCCCTGTTGAATTCCCTGTTATTTTCTTTCACGATATATTTTGCTTTAGCTTCTATCGTTCACCCCTGGTATATAACAATGCTCGTCTTCATTAATATTTTTTTAAACTATAAGTTTATATATCTCTGGTCTGCGACGATACTTCTCTCCTACTTTGCATATCGCCAAATTCCGTATGCTGAAAATGAGCTGATGTCTTTGTTGGAATATGTGCCTGTATTAATTGTAATGGCGTGGGAATGGCGGCTTTTACGGGATATAAATCAACGCGATATTTTCAAAATGCTTTTATAGTACCTTTAAATTATGGCAGAGTTTACAATCGGTGACGCGTTAAAAGAGTTCCTTAAAAAGAGTAGATTAAAAGGAGGTGTACAGGCATTACAAATAGAAGATGCCTGGGAAAAAATAATGGGAAAAACCATTGCCCGTTATACCGATAAAATTGAGATCATCAATTCCACACTTTTTATATCATCTTCAGTAGCTCCGCTAAAAAACGAATTGCTTTATCAAAAAGAAAAAATAATTGAAAGAGTAAATGAAGCCCTGGGAGAAAAGGTAATAAAGGAGGTTGTGATAAGGTGAGGCAGGCATGTTTCGGGTGCGGCCAGGGAAATGCTTTATCGAACATCATACGGACAAGCCTTACGAATTTATTTTGCAGAGTTTCGGGCCGAACAGGGCTTTTCAAAATTTATGCAAACCGGAAAATGCAAAAAGATTTTACGTTACAAGAGCATTAACAAACCCGGTTATGTCTCATAAACGAATCGTCTAAACGCTTGTAATTAACTTACAATTGGCGAAATATATTGTATCCTATTTCCAGGGGTCCAGCCGCTTACAGAATCTGACTGCGTCGGCCACACCCGGATTCGCACAACCGGTGCCATGACTTCTTTAGGCAATATATCAATAGCCACGGTAAAAGCACGGGTACCATCCACCCGCAAAATTTATTGGGGACTTTGTTTGGTAAATTAAGAGGAAAAAAATGTCAACCTTATGGAAGCGACGTTCGTATCCATATTCAATCAAACACTTTATTTGCTTATCCTGATATCTCCATTATTTGCGGAGAAATAATTACACTCAATAATGATGATCATAATGTTTTGAATCCTTCCGTAATCATTGAAGTGCTTTCCAACTCTACTAAAAATTATGACCGCGGAGAAAAATTCAAATTGTACCGCGACATACCCACGTTAAGAGAATACATACTGGCAGATTCTGAAAGCATATATGTTGAGGTGTTCAGATTAAACGAAAACAAGCATTGGGAATTGGAAGAATATAATTCCGTTGAAGATCTTCTTTGTATTAAAGAGATTGAAGGAAAAATTTTGATTTCAGAAATTTATGACGGCGTTAAGATTGAAGGGTGATCTTGTTGGTATCAGCTTTCCTCGTCAGCAAATGTATTATTCCCAGGGCCACCAAATAAGTAAATCCGCAAATGGTAAAGAGTACATTATACCCCGCTTCCAGGTGCCCTGCGGCTTTATAGCTATCTAATAAAGTCCCTACCAATATTGGAAAAAGAATGCCTCCTATAGCTCCGGCCATCCCTCCTATTCCAACAACAGAAGCTACAGTTTCTTTAGGAAACATATCGGACGCCATCGTAAATACATTGGTAGCCCACGCCTGGTGTACGGCCACGGCAAGACTTAACAAACCAACGGCCAACCATACATGACTTACAAATTGAACGGTAATAACGGAGAGTTCCAGAAAGGCAAACAGCAACAAGGCTGCTTTCCTTGCCTTCAAAGTGGGCCGTCCTTTTTTTATGAGCCACGAGGAGAAATATCCGCCGCCTATGCTACCCACTGTGGTGGCCAAATAAATGATCATTAGTTCAAAGCTCGGTTTTGTTAAATCCAAATTGAACGTGGAAGCAAAATAAGAAGGCAGCCAAAATAAAAAGAACCAGTATATTGGATCTATCAATGCTTTGCCCGTAATAAAAGCCCATGTTTGCGGAAGCGCAAATAATTTAAGCCATGGTATATTTTGTTTGTCTCCGGTGTCTAAATTTTCCTGGCCACTTTTTATTAATTCATATTCTTCGGCTGATAATCGCTTTTGCTTGGATGGTATTTCATAAAGCCACCACCAAAGCAGCAGCCAGATAAAACCAAGCGCCCCGGTAATGAGAAAAACCTGCGGCCAATCATAATACCGGAGTATTAGCGGAGCTATCACCAATGCCATTACCACACCAATGCTGGTTCCTGCATTGAATATCCCGGTGGCAAGGCCTCTTTCGTTTTTCGGAAACCATTCGGCAACAGTTTTCATGGCGGCCGGGAAGTTCCCTGCTTCGCCAAGGCCTAACCCGATCCTCGCTGCAATGAAGCCCCATACATTTTTTGCCCATGCATGAAACATGCCCGCCACACTCCATACGATTATTGAAATGGTATACCCCATTTTGGTTCCGACCTTATCAATGATTTTTCCCATAAGCAAAAGCCCTGCAGCATAAGCCGCAGTAAAAGCCATAACAATATGGGAGTAGTCTATTTCTTTCCAGTGAAATTCATTTTCTAATATTGGTTTTAGCAAGCCTATTACCTGCCGGTCGAGGTAATTAATGCAGGTAGCGAAGAACAACAGGCCTACAATAATCCATCGGTAATTTTTGATCTTAGGAGAAGACATAAATGCAATTAGTTATTAGATTATTACGCTGATTAAAAACGCTACCAGTTATGAATAGAACCATCAGGACTTTTTAAAACGGGATGAGGATATTTGGTACTCGCATTTATTTCCATAATAAATCCTGCTTTCTTTGGATCAAATTTTACACCCAGTCCGGGACTGGCGTTCAGGTATAATTTTCCATCTCTGAAATCAACAATGTCTTCATTAAAATAAGCGGGCCGCTCCGGAACTCCGCCTGCAATTTCCATAAGGCACCGTGAAAAGCTGCTCGATCCCAGTACATGCACCAGCGCCGCCGTTGATAATGGCCCTGTAAAATGCGGGATCATTCCCAGGTAATGTGTTTCACATAGTGAAGCAATCTTCTTAAACTCTGAAATACCTCCTGTATTTGGTAAAGTAACTCTTGTATAGTCAATAAGATTTTGCTCGATCAACTCATTAACATCCCAACGGTCACCGAACTGCTCGCCCACCGCAATAGGTACAGATGTCATGGAGCGGATTGTTTGATATACACCGGGATTTTCTGACCTTACAATGTCTTCTACAAAATAGGGCTCAAGCTTCTCGAGTTCTTTACAAATTTTTATAGCTTCAGTCGTATCAAAGCGCGTGTGAAGATCAATAGCCCATCGCCCATTGCCTCCCACAGCATCATCTATTCTTTTACAGAAATCAATGGTCTTAACAGCATTCTCATAAAAATCAAAGGGCTCCTCTCCATTGCCGCCGGTCGGCCCAATACGGTACGCCCTGAAGCCCGCTTTGATACAGTCCTGCGCTCTCTCTTCTTCCGTTTTTGCCTTAGACGGGCCGTAACCCGTTGCATAGCATTCTACATAATCGCGGGTGGCGCCGCCGAGTAATTCATAAACGGGTACGCCTAATGCTTTTCCCTTTATATCCCACAACGCCATTTCCAAAGCGCCAACTGCATGTAGCTTTTCCCGCCCCGGCGGATAAAACATGCCACGATACAGATCCTGCCATATATGTTCTATCCTGAAGGGATCCTGCCCTATCATCATTTGAGCACATTGTGCAATCATGTCTGCAGAACCGCCTTCGCCAATTCCTATAAGTCCGCTATCAGTTTCTACTTCTACAATTCCGCGAGCCTGGTTAAAGAGCGGTTTCGTGTAACCTGTTGCGTTATAATACCTGATTTTAGCGATCTTCATCTTAGAAGTTACCTCTGTTGCCGGAGTTATAGCGGGGAGACCCGCAAGAATACCAAAAGAGCTGAGGCCCGTTGCTTTAATAAATTTCCTTCTATGCATAGACTGATGTAAAATTTAAAGAAACATGAAGAAATGATTTTTTCAATGTCTGCGGATTATTTTGAAAGTAGCATTTCTTTTTGAAAAAACTTTATGGAAAACACCATGGCTTTTACCTGTAGTTCAAAAGATTCTGGCAAATACAATTAATAACCCGGTCAATCTTTAATAAAATATTACTTATTTCATTTCGCCTTCAATAATCATTGCAGTTTTACCAAAATCAAAACTCCTGGCTGTCTCAATTCTAATTTTGTTATCGTCAAAGTGACAGGTATAAGTTTCATGGTGCGGACTCTCAACATATCGCAAAACCAATTCAAGCGTATTGGCATCTGTCCATGTATAACTACCGGCGATCTTTGCAGGATAGATCATACTAGTATTTTCTATCGCTCTTGAAGTTAATGAAGGAACGGGCATATTTGTTTCGGAAGGCTCCCATTTACCGGCGCCAAAACTTACAGTGTATGTTGCCGTATCCATTTGGAACTTTACGTCACATACGTCATCTGTAAAACCGAAAGAGATATTTTGCAGATGCATATCATTAGGCGAGGCTGTAAAATTTTTACCACTAATGGCTGTTGCAAGCGGCTCTCTCTTTTTTACTTGCAAAGGCAATGCAAGTGAATTTATTTTTTCCTTCAGGATCATAGTCACGGCAGCATCTTCCGGTAACCTGGTTTTCTTAAACGCGGGTAATAAATATTGCCATACAAGATTGATCTCTTCCTGCATGTCCGGTGTTTCAGCGGTGATGGCAAGTACTGCATCCTGCTCCGGCATTACTATCATAAACTGGCCGAAAGCCCCGTCACCGCGATACGCATTGTGCCTGCACCGCCACATCTGGTAACAATATCCCTGCAACCAATCACTTGAATCCTTCTTCGATTGCGGCGCACCCGGGTCCTGCATTATTTTCACCGTACTTGCTTCTTTTACCCATGATGCAGGCAGTATTTGCTTGCCATTCCATTTACCTTTTTGTAAAAATAATTCCGCGAACTTTGCCATATCTTCTGTCTTCAGGCGAAGCCCCCAGCCTCCTGTATTAATACCTTGCAAATCTGTTTCCCAATCCATGCCTTCTATCCCTAGCGGTTCAAATAATCTTGGCTTTAAATAATCCAGGGTTTTTTGCCCGGTTACTTTTTGAATAATAGCGGAGAGCATATAGGTACCGAGGGAATTATAAAGGAACACCGTACCCGGCTCGTGAACAATGGGAGTTGCAAGAAAGCCCCGAATCCAGTTGGTATCTTTTGCGGCAACTGCAAACGACGGATCAGGTTCTTGTCCGTCAGACATTATCAGCACATCTTTTACTGTAAGTTCAGACAGCCATGCACTCACGGTGTCGGGTAAGTCATTGGTGAAAAAGGATACAACTTTATCGTTTAAAGTAAGCAGCTTTTCCTGTACCGCAAAACCGATGGCCGTAGCTGTAAAACTTTTGCTGCAGGAATATAAACTATGTTCCAGGCCGGCACGATAAGGATTCCACCAGCCCTCTGCTATCACTTTGCCATGGCGCAACAACATAAAGCTGTGAAATTCTGTTTTACTTTTTGCAGCGGCATCAAGAAAGTCAATGATATTCCCGGATGATACGCCTTCAGCCTCCGGTGTACTCCGCGGCAGCGTAGACGCTTTCTGAGCAATACCATTTAATTGCAGGAGTAATAAAAGAAGAGGTAAAGCAATAGATTTTCGGAAAATCATAAAATATATTTTTAGTTGGTTTTTAATTTTTGCCCTTAAACTACTTACAATTTATTTTCGCAAACCGAAAGAAAGTTACCATAAAAAAAGATGGGCTTAGCCGAATCTTTTCGGATGTATTAAAATCTAATAAACAGCAACAACAGCTAGTCAAAAGAATAACAGCGTAACGACGTTGTACCTGCGAATAAATTGAGGGAATAAGCGAACTGGTTCACCCATTTTATTCTTGATATTTTTAACTTCCCGGTGACTTTTTGAAGAATCGGGAACTTCGCATTTCAATTCCCTTAAGGTCAATTTTTTATTTCCTTAACACTTATTTAAAGAAATCTTAAAGAAGCCTTAAAATGCTGCTAGGCAATGTTTTTAACAATCCCGGACATCCGCTTTGTCGTAAATTCAAGAGACAAATTTAAAAGACAAATTTAAAATCTACACGATGAAAAAAGTATTATTATGGTCATTGATATCGGCCGCAATCTCACTTGCTTACATGGGGTGTTCGAAGGAGCCGTTAAATAATTTAACTGAGGATGAATCGAGGATTTATATTACAGATCACGATTCTTCTGTGAATTTTTCCAACTATAAAACATACAGCATTTCTGATTCAGTTGCTGTAATAGAAAATGGGAAAGCAACGATGCAATTGGATAATTCGGATGTTGCTTACATCGGCGCGGTAAAAAAATATATGACTGCTGCCGGCTTTACATTGGTCGACAAAAGCCAGGATCCTGACCTTGGGGTGAATGTAAACCATATCATAAACACTACAACCGGTGTTATAAGTTATGGAGATTATTGGGATGACTATGGTGGCTATTGGGATCCTTATTATTGGGGCTATGGCGGCTATGGCTACTATGTACCTTATGGATATAGCGTATATCAAATAAATGAAGGCGCTATTTCTATAAATCTTTTGGATTTAAAGAATGCTGCCGCCAGTAATAAGATTGATGTCGCCTGGACGGGCTTGATCCGGGGACCTGGTATTTTTAACTCAACTGTTGCCGATAACCAGGTTAAAGCACTATTCGACCAGTCACCTTATTTGAAGACCAATTAATTATTTATTATGAAAAATATCAAAACAGTATTTATAGCAATAAGCGCCTTTATGTTTTTATCGCTGACAGCTAATGCCCAGAAAGGCACTTTGCAAATGAATTTAAACTACAACTACGGCATACCGTCAGGCGCATTTAAAAGCGACCTGGTTAAAGATAATGCTCCACGTGGAGGGCGAGGCTCGATTATGTATTCTTTTGCTGACCGGCTTTCAGCGGGACTAGAATCCGGTTACCAGGATTACTATCAAAAATATCCGCGTGATCTGTACCATCTTTCCAATTCGCAGGATGTATCGGCGGTGCTGACTAATTCCATTCAAACAATACCTATTCTTTTAAAAGCTAAATATTTTCTTGTACCAGCCGCGGCAGTTAAACCTTATGTTTCTCTTGGAGCAGGCGCCAACATGATTGATTTTAAACAATACCTTGGTGAATTTGGCAGCGGCCAGACAACTGTTGGGTTCCTTGCACAGGGCGGCCTTGGGGTAATGATACCTTTTAGAAAATTTAGTAATTCCGGAATTAATCTTGGCGCCTCGTATGAGTATGCACCTTACAAAAAAAACGGGTATAAAAATCTGAATACGATGAACCTGCAGGCAGGTGTAGTTTTTCCAATACGTTAACCTGTTAGTTTAAATAAAATGATGAAAGCTCCTTGATTATTGAAGGAGCTTTTTGCATTATGGCATGTGGAGTTTCGCAGCCGGGGCGCCAAGTCGTATTCATTTGCTTTGGAAAATTTCGGATGCTTATGAAACAAAAAGATGTAAGGGGTGCTGTTTAGCTTTACTGCTCACGAATTTAAAAAACACTTAAAAAAAAAGAGTGTCTCCATTTCGGATATCTTAGCTTCGCGTTGGGCTACGCCACTCTCAAAATCTTCTCCATTTTACGGCCTTTTGCCAATTCATCCACCAGCTTATCTAAATACCTTACCTGTTGCGTTAACGGGTTTTCGATCTCTTCCACCCGGTAGCCGCAGATCAGCCCTGTTATAAGGTTCGCATTAGGGTTTAATGCAGCATTCTGAAAGAATATTTTAAAAGTTACTTTTTCCTCAATCAGCTCCTGTAGTTTTTTTTCGCCAAAACCGGTTAACCACTCAATGACCTGATGCAATTCTTCTTTCGTTCTACCTTTCCTCTCTACTTTTGCCAGGTACATAGGATATACAGAAGCGAATGTCATTCCAGCCATACGCTCATCGTGATTGTTTGCTTTGTTCATGCTTTGTATTTTAATATTAATCTCTCAAATTATTTCAACCCACTCTGGCCGTCCCTTCTACCGGGCATTCTTCAATTATAATTTCTCCAGCCGGTAAGTAAGTATTTGAATTCATGTTGCATTGATTTAAAAAAAGCAATCGTATAAAATTATTTGGCGAAAAACTTCTTCGTTATTATTATCCTATGATATTATCTTCATCAAGAAATTTTAAAACGTAGCTTACCGCACAAAACCATTTCTACCAGCCTTGCATCAAAACTATGCATTCTTTTCAACTGAACTTAATCACAAAATTTTTGCTATTAATTATCTTTTAAAACCTCAATAACTAATTTCCTGAATTCGTTTTTCTTTTCAATGTTGGTTAAATGAACTGCTGAAACAATAATCAATTCTGAATTCGGAATCACGGAATGCATAAGTTCACTATGCTCCGGCTTGGTAACCTGGTCATACTTTCCGGCAATAATTAAATTTATTAGGAATTAAAGCGTTGGTTTTTCGAGTATCCAAATCTCTGACAGCGGCAAACCCGCGTCGGTACCGGGAAACTGAATCTTGCGTCGCGTTTTGTTATTTTGGTATTTGATCCAGGACAAATTTTACTCTATTGTCAACAGAATCTTTTGGTAATACAATTAAGTCATAGTTATGCTGTCTGTACCATTGGTAAAGTTGCCCGTAAATTTCTATTGAATGTTCAAATGCTTGGTCCCGTTCTGTATCGGTCGTATATATTTCTTCCCAGGGCGGCGTAATAAATACTGTATTGTTATACCGGTTGGTTTGAGAAAATATTTTTATTTGTTCATAGCGTTCCTGGTCACAGCTAAATATTTGAAAGGAGCTGTCCACAAAGGAGCGGTCAAAGAATAGTAAGGACGGGCAATTGATATTCCTTTCAAAATTTGACAAATCTTTTTTAAAAATGTCTGTCGCAAAAGTTAGTGGGTCCGGTCTTGGAGAAAGCCCAGCTGAAAGCCTGTCTTTTATTATTTGCCTTGCTGTTTCAGGAATGAATGAATATCCTTTTGAGAATAGCATTTCCAAAAGAGTAGTTTTGCCCCCTCCGGGTCCACCTGTGATTATATAAAAATTATCTTTCGTCACTCTTAAAATAGTTGAACAATTTTGGTGTTTAGAAAAGATGAAACACAACGTTTTGCATTCCAGCTGGCGTGGGTATCACCTCTATTCCGCAAGCCCGCATCAACCACTCTTGAGAGCCGCCGTCTAGTCTCCGGCCAACGGTAAAACAATCATCTTAAGATGTTTATAGATTTAAATAGGAACTCCCCAACAAAGGCTAAAATACGATAATTGAAATGCATCCGCGAAAGGTTGACCCGGATTTAAAAAGTGTAATTTAGCAAACAGTACAAATAGGTTAACATGGATGAATCCTGGGTCGGCAGATGGAACGAGAGATACAGCAACCACGAGTTTGCTTATGGCGAACAGCCCAACAATTATTTAAAGGAGCAATTAGAGAAATTAGATCCTGGTACGATACTTTTTCCGGCAGAGGGCGAAGGGCGCAATGCGGTTTTTGCTGCTACGCTTGGCTGGAAGGTTTTTGCATTTGACATAAGCAGTGCAGGAAAACGTAAAGCCCTCAGGCTTGCAGAAATTAATAAGGTGACCATAAACTACATGGTTGGTGAATTGCAGGCATTAAATTATAGCGCTGAACAATTTGATGCCATTGCATTGATTTATGCACACTTTCCTGCAGAGATTAAATCGATATATCACAACACACTCGACGGATATTTGCGTACGGGCGGAACCGTCATTTTCGAAGCGTTTAGTAAGAGGCACCTTGACTACAATTCCAAAAATGAAAAAGTGGGCGGGCCTAAAGACATAGCCATGTTATTCTCAATCGATGAACTAAAATCGGACTTTGGGAACTATGAAATCGTGGAACTGGAAGAAAAAGAAATTGAATTGAGCGAAGGCCTGTTTCATAACGGCCAGGGCTCCGTGATAAGATTTGTTGGGCGAAAAAAATAAAGGCATTCAAAATACACCTGAGATTTTATATGTCTCAAAAATAAAACGGGCATCATTTTTCCAGGCCCACTTTTCTTAATATTGCATGAAAGCGGGGATCGCTTCTAAGCGGCTCCATCTTAGGATCAATTTTCAGGCTGCATAAAGATTCTTCATGGTGCTGGTAACTTTTATCGAGCCATTCAAAGGCTTTATCAATTTCTTTCAGCGCGGCATATGCCTGCGCCATTCCACGATGGTCATTTGCACTAATATTTTTGCCGGCTTCTATTTCGCTCATTATTTTTTCAGCATCTTTTTTTCGCCCTGAGGCTGCATAAATTTCAGCAAGAGCAACATCGGTTTTTATCTTGTTTCCGGTAAGCTTGCCCCACCGCATATTCTCGGCAATCGCCTTATCGTACATTTTCATACCCTGGTAGGCAAGCGAAAGGAGGCGGTATGCGGGAACAAATGTGGGGTTAAGCTCGAGCGTCATTGTAGCCATATCAATGGCTTTGTTATATTGGCCCGTGTAGTAATAAAATATTCCCTTGTCCTTTAAGATTCCCTGCGAGACAGGGTCAAGATCAACAGCAAGCGAAATCTCCCGGAATGCCTCTTCAGTCCTTCCTGCAAACAACAGCAATTCGGCATACCAGTGGCGCCCGTTAGCGTACTTGGGATTTAATTGTATCCCAAGCTTAAATTCCTTTTCGGCATTTTTCCAATCCCATTCATTCAGCATAAGAGATATAGCAAGTGAGATGTGTGCCTCACTAAGGCGGCTGTCAATTTCCAATGCTTTTTTAACAGCCGCCATTTGCTTGGGATACAATTCACGCCTCGAAATATTAGTGTACTCACCCATGATGCTGTACGTATCGGCGAGGCCGGCCCAGGCCAGTGCGTATTCAGGATCTTTTTTTAATGCTCTTTCAAAATAAACAATTGCAGATTTAAGGCTCTCTTCTGTTCTTTGTTTCCAGAAATGCCGGCCCTTCAGGTAAAGCTGGTATGCCTCGGAATCATCGGTGTACCGTTTTTCGAGCATTACCTGCTCATCTTTTGTAAGCTGTATTCTCAATGCCTCCACAATTTTTTCTGACACCATTTCCTGTATATCAAAAATATCGTTAACCTTTCCGCGAAAAGTTTCAGCCCACAAATGATCATCTTTCCGGGCGTCTAAAAACTGGGCTGTTATCCTGAGGTTATCTCCTTGTTTTCTCACACTTCCTTCCATAATATAATTGACGTTGGTCTCCTTCCCAATAGTTTTAATATCCTTTTTGGTACCCTTATATAACATGGAAGTTGTTCGCGATATCACCCGCATTTCACTGAGCTTCGACAAACTGGTGATCAGCTCTTCGGTGAGGCCGTCACTAAAATATTCCTGCTCAGGATCATTGCTCATATTTACAAATGGCAACACAGCTACTGATCGTTCGGCAGTCCTGTTTTCTATAATTTTCCTGCCCTTACCTGATAGATTATTCCCTTCAGGGATGATAACACCTTTATTGCTGATGGCAAATATTTCTATGGGTTCCTTTACGTTTTTTAGAATAAATTTCCCCAAAGAAATAGTATGGATGTCATTTTGATTTTTGATATCATCGTATACCCTCGCTGAAACGAATATGCTTCCCGGAGTTGCAAATGATTCAATCCTGGATGCTAAGTTTACTCCATCGCCGTACACATTGTTGCCTTCGAATATTACATCTCCCGTGTGTATCCCTATGCGAAGCGGTACTACAGGTTCGCGTTGCATTTCGATTTGCACGGCAATCGCTGCCTTTACTGCTTCTATTGTGCTGGTAAAGCAGCATAAGGCGCCGTCGCCCTTGAACTCCAGCATGCGCCCATGTTCCAGCTCTATTTGCTGTTCAAGCTTTTTCTGCAGCTTGTTTCGCAGCTGTAAGGCCAATGTCTCGTCTTCCTGCATCATAGCGGTATAACCGGCAATGTCGGCAAACATAATAGCAGCAAGTTGGCGGGACGTTGACATAAAAAATGTATGTGAATGAAGATAGCAAAAAGATGGATGCAGGAATTTTGAGGCGGTTGCCTTTGTTTAAACCTCACTCCTGCTCTTGTCCCTTGAATAGTTACAGGCGCACTGCAGTACTAGTTTATTTTTTGCCTGCCCGCATAAAAATGGGAAATAAAACTTCTCTTTTTACATTGTTTCCCCACACCTTCTTAAGCTTGTCAATAACCAAATTTACCGGGTTCTCACTATTCTTTTTTATATAGTGCTGAACAGCCGACCATGTATTTAAAAATCCTTCCACCGATTCAAGCTCCCAATGGTATTTGCTGCAAAAAGCAGGCGTTTTAATTTCTGCAAAAGGAAAAGGTATTGTTTTATAATTTTCATCTATATATTTTCTTTCAACATCCCAATAAGGCCCGGTGGTATTTTTATAGAAATCTGTAATTAGTAAATCTATCTCTTTATTGACCGTCAAAAGCCCATATCCAAAAACGGCGATCAAGCCTCCCGGTTTCAAGGTCCTGTTCACCTCTTTATAAAATTTGTCAAAATTAAACCAATGAATTGCCTGCCCCACAGTTACCATGTCAAACATATTTTCAGGGAAGGATGTTTCTTCAGCACTTATTTTGGAATAATGAATATTTTCTTTTGACACCGCATTTGCAATTTGACTGGCGCTTATATCGGTTGCGTATACATCTGCAAATTGTTTCGACAATTGTAAGGCTACCTGTCCATTGCCGGTCCCGCAATCCCATGCAGTATTTTTTTCCGTCAGCAGTGAAAACAAGAAATCAAATAATTCATCCGGGTAGCCCGGCCGGAACTTCGCGTATAAATTCGCCTGTTTTGAAAAGTTATCTTTCATTAAATATGAAACTAAATTGACGATTTGAAAATGATAAATGTAATATTGTTGTTTAACGCAACGTCATTTATCCACTGGTTAAATTAAAAAATATATACAATCATTTATCTTTATAACAACAGAAAGTTATGACAAGAGAAGAGAAATTTATGATGGAAGCTATACTTCTTTCCCAAAAAGGAATGGATGAAAATGATGGTGGCCCCTTTGGATGTGTTGTCGTAAAAGATGATAAGATAGTCGGGCGTGGCAACAACAAGGTTATTAATAGCATAGACCCGACAGCACACGCAGAAATTGTTGCCATCCGCGATGCATGCAGGCACCTGGGATCATTCCAGCTTACGGATTGTGAAATTTATTCTTCCTGCGAACCTTGCCCCATGTGCCTCGGGGCAATTTACTGGTCCCGCCCGAAAATCATATATTATGCAAACACCAGGGACGATGCAGCGGCAATCGGGTTCGATGATTCTTTAATTTACTCGGAAATGAATGTTGAACCTGGAAATAGGAAAATACCCATTATTAATATTGGCAGGCAGGACGCCGTAAAAGTCTTTCAAAGCTGGGCTGATAAAAATGACAAGAGTTTGTATTAAATTAATCTAAACGTTGGTGTGCCTTACTTTTACAGCAATCCAATGAGAATAGATTTCCACAAACACATTCCACACTCACCAACTTATCAGGCATAATATTTGGCAAATAATATGATGATTACGTGGTTCCTCTTATACATTAATTATTAATTAATTTTTAAAAATGTCAAATTGCAATTTTACGATACCGTTTTCAGGGGACGCATCTGAGCTGGTTTCCAAAGCTAAATCGGCCGTCGAATCTCAAAAAGGTTTATTTAACGGGGACACGACTTCCGGAAATTTCGAAGTAACGATTCTTTCCAATACAATTAAAGGGAATTATGATGTGAATGGCCAGACAATGAATATTGCAATATTTAACAAGCCATTTTTTGTACCGTGCAGCACTATAGAGGGCCTTTTACGAAGTAAAATATCATAATTTATAGCGGCCTAAACAGATTCTCTTGCCTGGGATAAAATGGCATGAACTTTCCCTATAAGCTCGTTCACTTCAAAAGGCTTTGAAATAAAATCATTGGCCCCATATTCATAAATTGCAGTTTCAGCAACACGTGGATATGCAGAAAAAATTAAAACCGGTATATGCCTGGTGGCATAATTTGATTTCAGTTTCTGGCATACTTCAAAGCCATCAACACCGGGAAGGAAAACATCTAATAAGATTAGTTGCGGTTCATACTTCTTTATATCATGATTCGCCAACTCCCAATCCGAATAAACCGATACATTAAATCCCCTTTTTATTAGTAAAGATTTTACTATTGTCAAAAGGTCTTTATCATCATCTATTACAAATATTCTTGGCATAAAATCACATACACAAAAAGTGTGCGGATTATTTTAAATAATTGAACATTTTCAAAAATATCCCGCTTTTTGGAAAAAGCATTTTTGAGATTATTAAAATATAGAAATTAAATTAAATATTTTTCAATTTGACTTACAAAAAAGAGGCTACAAATTTGCAGCCTCTTAATTAACCACCTGATACCAAGACAATCTTCTCAAAAATCTATGACTTCGATTGCTTTTTAAATTGCTCATAAATATGCATGTCGCCATCCACCACGCTCACTGTTTTAAAGCTGCTTTCATTTTCCAGGTACACTAAATAACACTTCAACTGGCCTTCATTGATTTCCTGTACTTGTGTGATCTTGTCATCAAAGTATTTACTTTTTACAACCTCCCTTGTACCACGATCCATTTTGTTTTCCTGGTATGTTTTTACGGTACGCAGCCAATGGCCTTTCTTATCATATACCACATTGGTTTTAATATCATCTCTTGTAAAAGTTGCTGATATTACATTGGGCTCAAAGAACCATTTTACATCACGGTCATTTTTAAAATCTCTGTTGAATGCTTTTAGTGATTTAAATCCTGCTTTGGGCATTTTTTCAGAGCTTTCATAATTGTAGCCGGTGTTTGCACCATTTATACCATTGGAACGGGCGTTATTCTTGCCCCGGAAAATTTGTGCATTTACATTACTTATTACGGAAGAATATATTATTCCGATAATTAAAACCACGCTTATCTTTTTCATTTTATTAATTTTTAAAATTTTGTCTTAAATAAAAGTTTGGGCGGCTTTCTTATGTAAAATTGTATAAATCCCGAATGCCGGGCAAGGGTCGTTTAACGGATTTAAAAGCGGTAAAACAGTCACATCTAAAAGGGGGAAAACACGGAGAGAAAGATGGTAAAAAACGGAAACCAGCCGCTTTTATACCTTCGAAAGATAATAGCCCGGAGTGCTTAACAAATGTATAAAACGAATTATTTAAAAGAATGGTGCCGGTGAGTAAAGCCTCATCCTGCTAAAAAATGCCCGGGCTAAATATTTACTATGCCGTTCTTAATGGCGTACATGACGAGGCCTACTCTCGTTTTAGCATTAAGTTTCTGAAAGAGATCATCGCGGTAGCCATCAATAGTCCTCGGGCTTAGAAACATTTTTTCAGCGATTTCTTTATAAGTCAGTTCGGTACAAACTAATTTTAAAAAATTTATTTCACGTTCAGTCAATTGTATCACATTCTTCACCTGGCTATCTTCTTCATCCAAAGAATTAATTGTATGAATAAGTTTCCCGGTTACCATTTCAGAATAATAAAAGCCCTTTAAAACGATCGCATCCAATGCGGTTTTTAATTCCGCAGGATCGCAGTCTTTCAGGATATATCCTTTAGCGCCGGCCTTAAACATTCTTATTACGGAGTTCTCGTTATCGTACATTGATAGTGCAAGCACCTTTACTTGCGGATGATTATTTTTTAGCCAAAGACAGGCTTCATACCCGTCCATTTCAGGCATATTTATATCCATTAATACTACCTGGGGCAGCGTTTTTGGCTTTAATTTATTAATAAAATCCTGGCCGTTATCTGCTTCGAACAGAATGTCATAATTCCCAAAACTTTTTATAAGACTGGCCAGGCCATTGCGCAGCAAGCCATGATCATCAACCAGTACAACGTTTGCTTTTGGAGGCATACTTATTCTTTTAAAGGTAAATTAATAGTAACCGTGGTCCCTTTTCCCTGCTCGCTAATAATTCTAAAATCGGCCCCTATAAGGCCGGCTCGATTTGAAATATTTGTAATTCCCAATCCGCTGTTAGTATTATTATCCTGGCTCAACATGGAAGAAGCATCAAATCCGATTCCATTGTCTGTAATGTGCATTATAAAATTAGTTGAATTGTAGTTGATCTTCATATTTATCTCTGAAGCTTTTGAGTGTTTTAAAACGTTATTCAAAACCTCCTGGAAAATTCTGAAAAGAATTAATTCATGTTTGTGTGAAAGTCGCTGGTGTGTGCCTTCCTTTACAAGATTGGTTTGATACCGGCCGGTTTTTTTAATCAGCTCAAGTTCATATTCTATCGATCTCAAGAGCCCCATTTCTCCAATGGCGTCGGCATTAAGACTCCTGGAAAGATCACGCAGATCCTGTATCGCCTGGCTTACAAGTTGTGAAGAAGTATTTATTTTTTCCATCAGCATTTCCTGGTCATTACCATCCATCGTATTGATTGTGATCTTCGCAAGGCTCAAAACCTGGCCTATGTTATCGTGAATTTCCTGCGAAATATTTTTAAAGGTTTGTTCCTGAATTTCCAATTTGCTTTCTAGTATCTCTCTATCAAATTTCACCTTTAGCTGTTCTTTGTCTCCCAGGTATTGCAATTGCTTTTTCTGGTATATAAGTACGAGCACCACTATGCCGATGGCAACAATTATAAGAAATATTGTAAATAAAAAAATTGTAGCGAGCTCCGGGCTTATGGCAGCTTCCTGTGATATTTTATCCATAAATTTCCGGTTAGTGCAATCAGTGCGCTTGTGAACAAAATAATATTTTGAAAGGACCAGATAATAGCCCGCTGAACTTCATTTTTATCTTTATAAAATAGAATGATAAAAAACGCCCCTAAGAAATAGATGAGGTAGCCCGAAATAAGCCAGAAATCAAATTCATGCAAAATGTTTACTTCATTTACATTTTTCAATAACTGGTCAAAGTAAAAAAGACAATACACAACAAGGCTCAAATAGCATGTAGCGGTTACATAATTATTATAGGTATCATTAAACTGATCCAATAAAATATCATACTCTATAAATAAAAACAAGTTCAAAACAAACAGGAAAACAATTATGTATTTTTTAGTTCGCCCAATTAGTACATTATAAAAATAATACGAAAAAGTGCTGATGGTTAGGAAAAAAAATAAATTATACAAATAATTATTATCACCCAGGGTTTTTGCATAGCTTAAAAAACTTGCATAATAAGTAAGTATAACGGAAGCTAAATAATAGCCAAAAAGAACTTTTATTTTAACCTTGCTATTTTTATTAAGGACTAGCAGCAATAGCAAAGTGTAAAGCAGGTAAGAGAGAGGTTCCAAAAAGTTCTTTAAAAAAGTCATCCAATCTTAATTAATAGTTTTAGCATCGTTGCTGTGCGATTCACAATCCTTTCTATTCTTGTAAGTAAACTCATATACCGTATATCAATTTCAAACGTTGCTCTGCCGGTAATTTTTTTATATAAGCCTAAGATTTAATAATGTTTAATCAAAATTTTTTATAGAAGCCCCTTTCAGATTTATAAGTTAAAACCCGGCAAAAATTGCCCTAAAAGTATAATACCGGAGAATGTATTTAATCCGGTATTATTTCACGCTTATATCCGCTAGCACGGCATTGGGCATCCTATTACTTTTATGCCACTTATTGACTCATAACTTTCGGCATATATTTCAAATGTCGACGCGCCTTTGCCGGCATCGTATACAACTTTACCCGTAACAATCACCCTGTCGCGGCCTTCTGCTAATAATTTTTCAATGTCCTTGGCTGGGAATGAAAACTGAAATTCGTTTGGCATAAAATAATTTTTTTTTGATTAATTGTTAATAAAAATTAAACTTACAAAATCTTTAAACCCCTGACAACACTGTGAATTAGGGGCGCTTTCCTGGAAATGGAGCAAGCAACCTGAATCCCTTATTATCAGGCATTTCAAAAAAATACTGTGAATAATTACCGTGTTTATACAAGTAAAAAAGGTTAAATCACCCCCTGCCAGTTTACCTTATTTCTAAAATGCAAATTAAAAAGAATGGGTTCCGGTGTTCTATTCTGCACACGCCTTGTTTTATCATTTCTGCTGTTCGCAGTTCATTTTAAGGAAGGGGGTTATTTAGACTCAGGTAAAGGGGTTAATTTCTTCCGCGGTTGCAGTGTGAAAGGCTGTGAAGGCTAAATAAACACTTGGTAAAACTTAGTTATTACACTCTTGAAATTAATACGGTGTTTCCCAAACTTTGTATCGGCAATCATCAAACTATTGAAGGTTAAAAATAACCGCCAAAAACAAAATTTATGAAATCTCTTCCAAATAAAATTCTTGCGTTGATACTCTCAATGATATTCTGTTGCGATGTTTCCCTGTTTACTAACGACTGGTATCGTATCAAATGGGTAGAGATTATTAAAACCGTGAAAGAGTTTAAAACTATCGCTACAATGAGTAGATTATTAAATAATTTTTTTAAACTGGATTACTAACTCAATTAATTAATTTTTTATGAAAGGGTTAATTTTTATTCCGGATATAAGCGGTTTTACAAATTTTGTAAAAAGCATCGATATGAACCTCGGGGTATCTATCACCAGGGACTTGCTTAACAGTATTATCGATAGCAATCCCCTGGATGTGAATTTGTCAGAAATAGAGGGAGATGCCATCCTGTTTTACAAGTTAGGGAAACCTTTTCCATTAAAAGAAATTATGAATGGATTTAATAACATGTATGAAGCATTTGATACCCGTTTCAAAAAATGGAAACTGCAATATAAGATTGAAGCTGATCTGTCATTAAAGCTGATAGTTCATTACGGCGATATAATTGTTTACGATATAAAAGGATTTAAAAAATTGTATGGAGAAACCGTTATTGAATCTCACAATCTATTAAAAAACGGAAGTAAAATATCTGATTACATCCTGGTAACCGACGATTATGTGAAAGCACTAAACCAAAATATTTCAGATCTTTTGGTTGCAGAAAATGACTATCCTTCACGTCAATCGCAACTATACTCCGGCGTTAAGAAAATCGTTTATTACTTTTTCTCAACAGTTAAAAAAGCTTCCATTCTGTCAAACCTTGTATCTAAAAAAGACAGAGGCCTGAAGGATAATATGTACCTGGCCGTTGGCACATCAACCTTGTAAAAAGTTCAGGGTGTATGCCCCGGACTTGTTTGTCCCCGCAGTGGATTTTGTGCACCAGTATTTATTCTTGCCGAAAGATTAATGACAATAAAAAAGGTTTCAGATTGAAATATCTGAAACCCTTGAACTGGATTGAATTCACGCGTCTTACATCTATAACTACTAATAGGTCGTCACGGAATTCAAATCTGAACCCGCGTCATTACCTTGAACGGATGTAATCATCATCGTCATCTGCGTTTTCTGCATCAATATTCAGCTGCCCCACGGCTAAGTCGGTTAACAGGTCATCTGCCTCATATTCTTCATCCAGAGTTTCCTCCAATTGCATCGCAACGTAGTCTAAGTTCAACTCTACCGCGTATGCACGCGCAGTTCCGTACCCGGCAATTTCGTAATGCTCAATTTTTTGTGCGGCTCCTATAATTGCCGCGTCCATAGCTTCGGGAGTCATTTCTTCTCCCATCAATTTTTCAGCTTCCTTAATTAAACCTTCGGTTCCCTTGCACTTTACTGAATTAGTTCCTCCGAATAAATTGGTAAAAAATCCATTGTCCTCTTCCCTGTTACCCTCAATCAAAGTTGCCTTTATATTTTCGAGCCTGTCTTTTTGCCTTTTGGTAGCTTCAAGATGGGTACTCAATGCCTCTTTTAATTGAGGATCATTTGCCTTTTCAATCATTTTGGGTAATCCCTCAATAATTTGTTCTTCTGCCGAATACAAATCCAGTATTTCGTGTTTCAACAGGTCTTTCAGATCAATTATTTTTTCCATGATTTATGTTTTTTAAAGGTTTAGTGGTTTTGTGACAAAAAACCGTGCCGGATTAAAAAATACCAACCATAGAAATTTGGCGAAATAATATATAAGCTTGCCGAAGTGTTGAGAACGTGAAAAATTCCCTCTTTATCGATTTAGATAAGCCGGGAACAAGAATTCGCACGAGTGCGGCAATTAATTGCTTGTTTCCTTAAAAAATATTCGATCAGGAATTTGCTCCTTTTGTATTCCCGGCCCGCTCCATTCAAACTTCAAAAATGATTTGCCGGTCGTTTGGCCTTTACTATAAAGCCTGAAAGGATGAAGGCCTGCTTTTAATGATATGGAACCTTTATATTCTGAGCCGCGCTTGAACCCAAAATCAGCATCTATTACCTGGGCATCATGAATACGAAGAAACGCCTTGGTACCCGATTGGAGAAAAAAAGTATATTCACCATCCCGGGGCACGTTTATATATCCTTCGAAAGTTAATATACTCCGGATATTCTGTTGACTTTTGTTTAATCCCGGTCTTGAAGCATACCCGCTCTTCATTAGCTTAAGCGTCTCAACCTGGGGAATCCAAATAAAATTTCCGCTATAAGTTTTCCAGGCTATTCCGGGGGTCACATTTGCCTTCATCGGCGAAATCAGCGTACTGTCATAAGGCCTGGGAGCAGAAGAATTAGCACGTCGTACCTGCAAAACGCGGGCTTTCATTACCGCATCTAATTTATTTAAATCAGCTTTAGTTAAGCCCTCAGTATTTTTTTCCTTTATTCGTTCAGGATTCTTGTTCGAAGAAAGCAGGTTGTTTTTTTCTCCCGGATCGTTTACGACATCGTAGATTTCAAAATTATCGGCAGGTGATTGTACATCATACCGAACGCCAACATAATCGCCAATACGGATCAATTGCATCTGGTTTCGTTTGCGTCCGCGATGGTTGGGTGAAAAATCCTCAAAATCAGGCGTCTTCCCATTCTGATAGTATTCATTATAAATCAGGCTGCTTCTTTGTTTGTCTGCCCCGGTAAGGGAAGGAAGAAGTGAAACTCCATCCATACGTTCAGGCGCGGGCTCACCCGCCATATCCAGGAAAGTTACAGGCCAATCATAAGAAATGCTGGGCGATTTTACAACCTTTCCTGCCGGAATATGGCCAGGCCAGTTTGCGATTGTCGCTACCCGCACACCGCCTTCCCAGTCATCCCGTTTAATGCCATCGAACGGGCCATAACTTTCAAAAAAATCAGGATGATTCGGTACATAATTCTTAGGCAAATAAGATTCGATCGAAGGGCCATTATCAGATGTGTAGACGATCACCGTATTTGAATCGATCTTCAGGTCTTTCAATAATTGCTTTATATCGCCCACGGCATAGTCTATTCTCCGGTTTGCTGTGGCATACCTTTTATAGGTCTCCGGCCATGGCGCTTCGGGCGTGTTAGGATTATGATCATCGTCGTAAGTAGCATTGGAATAATCCGGATTTATATATGAATCCACTTGTCCTTCTGCCGTATTGATCATGTGGCCTTTTTCACCAAGCCATTGAATTCCTCCATTTAACCCACCACCATCGGGATATTTTTCTGTTGGCAACTCCAGTACCGCGTGTGGTGTTTCATACGCAAGGTAGAGGAAGAATGGCTTGCCGGCCTCCCCTCCTTTTTCATGATCAACAATATATTTTTTAGCAACGGCAGTCCATAAATCGGCCGTATAACATTTATCCAGCCCCGGCGATACATTTGTGTAATTTTCCCATACTTCCTTTGGGCCTTCATATACACCCTCTTTGGGATAATGTTCATGCCCATCATTGTGGCGTATGTAACTAAAGGAATACTCAAATCCCCTTTTCAAAGGATGTGCCGGCCATTCGGATCCATTCGTATCCCACCTGTTATCGCCCTGCAAGCCCCACTTACCAATTAAAGCGGTGCTGTAACCCAGATTCCGCAACGTTGAGGGCATATTATAATTATCTTCTAAAGCTTTATCAAATTGGTTATCGCGAATATTAGCATGTCCCTGGCTTACTCCCAGTAAAATGGATGCCCGTGAAGGGGCACAAACAGGAGCTGCGCAGTAATGCTGGGTTAGCATGGCGCCTCCCGCTGCCAGCTTATCCAGGTTCGGTGAATATTGCCATGGTTTACTCCGGTCATTTGCTTTTGCTCTTTGGTGCTGAAAGAAAACTCCCAGGTCGCCATAGCCCTGGTCGTCAACCAAAATAAAAATAATATTGGGTTTAACTTTTTCAACTTTCCGCTGAGAAAAGACAGGCATGGATATTATATGGACAGAAAGAACCAGGATTAATCTTATTTCAGAGGCCTTATAGATTTTCATTTTCTCTGCGAGTTTTAAAAAAGCTTTTTTCTGAGTGTCATATTGATTTCTCTCTGCAACAGAGAACCTTCCAGTCTCATTCATCGGCATGGGCATTCACATTAAATTGAGTACCCTGATCAAAAATTTCGACGCCCTTTGCAATGACTTTAAATAGCCTTCTGGAATTCTGCCCTGAACAATTCAAAAAAATATTTTGCTACAGGGGTTCGCAGCCTCAAATAAATTAGTCACCGGCCCTGATCTTTGTTACAATTTCTTATTGCGGCGGCTGGGTTTGTGATTTAAGAAATACTATTCCCAATAGCTTGCTCAATATCATCAATAAGGTCGCGTGAATTTTCAATTCCTACCGACAATCTTAATAAATTATCCCGGATACCAATCGCCAGCCGCTCTTCCTGTGTAAGATACCTGTGCGATGTAAAAACGGGTGAACAAATAAGGCTTTCAACGCCTCCCAGGCTTAAGGCGGGAGCAATTACGCGAAGGTTCTTCTGAAATTCCTTAATGCCTTGAAAATCGGTGTTTAATTCAAAAGAAACCATGCCTCCGAACCCTTTCATTTGTTGTGTTGCTATTGCATGTTGCGGATGCGATGGAAGCCCCGGATAATACACCTCGTTCACTGAATGATGGCTACTTAAATACCGGGCAATTTCCATCGCGTTTTCATTTTGCTTGTTTATCCTTAACGCAAGCGTTTTCAGGCTTCTTTCAGCTAAATAACATTCGTAAGGCGTTAAAGATCCGCCATACATTTTAGCGGTATTATAAATAAGATCTTTATATTTTAAATTGTTGCAAGCCAAAGCTCCGTATGGGAGATCGTTATGACCACCCAGGTATTTGGTGCCACTATGTATAGTAATATCTATGCCTTCATTAATTGGCAATTGATTTATAGGAGAAGCAAATGTGTTATCAATTATGGTAACGATGTTTTTTGCTTTTGCTATTGCGCAAACTTCTTTTATTGAAACAATATTAAGGAGTGGGTTCGAAGGTGTTTCAATGTAAAATAGTTTTGTATTTTCCCGCAATACCGCATTGAAACTTTCGGCTGTACCGTCTGCAAAGCTGCATGCAATTCCTCTTTTGGGAAGTTCTTCGTGCGCAAGTTTTAAAGTGCCGCCATAAAGATCTTTTGAAAAAACGATGTGATCATTATGGCTTACAAAACTCAGTATAGCTGTACTTATTGCTGCCATGCCCGAACTAAATACCATACCCCATGCGCCCTGCTCGAGTTCACAGATGATTTCACCAAGACGAAGCTGGTTATAAGTTGAATAAAATCCGGGGTATTGTAAAGTCTCAGCATCTAAGTAATCATAGGCAACTGCCGGGTATATAGGTGCGGTAACAGCCCCGTTTTTATTAGTATTATCCCTTAATGGATGTACGCATCGCGTTTCAGCATTTTTCATTTCCAAAAGTAATTCAACTTTATTTCGCAAATAATAAAATGCTGCTATTTGAAGAATCATTATTTACATGGGCTTATTTTTGTGTCTTTTTTAAGAGCAGTTAATAATTAAATGGACAGAAAAAATATTTTAAACAACGGCATTCCGATATCAATTTCATTATCTCCCACATTAGAGGCTGAAAACATAAAGCCGCAGGCTCTGCAAAATAAAAAACGGTTGGTCACCATTGCATCTTTGGCCATCCTGGTTGCAATATGTGTCAGCTTCATAGCTAAGGGCCTTGTGTACCTTATTGATCTTATTACAAATATTTCTTTTCACGGTAATATTTCCGTGGCACATTCCAGCCCGTCTGATAATGCGTTAGGAGTATTTGTTATTCTAATACCAGCTGCGGGAGGCATCATTGTTGGACTTATGGCTTTATACGGCTCCAAGGCTATCCGGGGGCATGGCATTCCTGAAGCCATGGAGCAAATACTCACCAACCAAAGTAAAATAAAGCCAACTATTACTTACCTAAAGCCTATTTCATCTGCGATAGCGATTGGAACAGGAGGTCCATTTGGTGCCGAAGGCCCTATTATTGCAACCGGTGGCGCCTTGGGATCTACGTTAGGTCAGATCCTAAAAATCACCCACAATGAAAGAAAGATATTACTGGCGTCAGGCGCTACTGCAGGCATGGCTGCCATTTTTGGAAGCCCGATTGCAGGTATTTTTCTTGCCATCGAGCTTTTGCTATTTGAGTTTTCTCCAAGATCAATAATACCTGTTGCTTTGGCCTGTATTACAGGTGCTGCCGGGCATCATTTTCTTTTTGAGGCAGGACCCGTTTTTGCAATTAAAGAAAATATTGAAGCGCCTTCCAATACAGCACTCTTAACCTATAGCATCATTGGCGTGTCTATAGGATTATTATCAGTATTTATAACAAGGGTTGTTTATTTGGTTGAAGATACTTTTGAGAAATTGCCGATACATTGGATGTGGTGGCCAGCCATTGGTGGCCTTGCAGTCGGCATTATTGGTTATTACGCCCCGCACACTTTAGGTGTAGGTTATGAAAATATAACAAACATTCTTTCAGGGAACCTGGCATTTAATGTTATTCTTTCACTGTGCATTTTTAAATTCATTTCATGGGCTATTGCCCTGGGTAGTGGGACCTCAGGGGGTACACTGGCGCCTTTGCTTACAATTGGCGGAGCAGCCGGTGCTTTATCAGGCACCCTTGTGATTTACTTTTTCCCCTCCTCGGGCATTACAATAACGCTGGCGGCATTAACAGGCATGTCTGCTATGTTTGCAGGCGCTTCACGTGCTTTGCTCACGTCAATAATTTTTGCCCTGGAAGTAACTGGCCAATCCAATGCTTTATTACCCTTACTTGCGTCATGCACCGCATCTTATTTAATTTCATTTTTCCTGATGGAGAATACAATAATGACGGAAAAAATTACCCGGCGCGGTGTAAAACCCCCGGAATCTTTTGAACCCGATATATTGGAAAAAATATTGGTGAAGGAAGTGATCAACGAAGATGAAATGGTGATAAGTGAAGAAAATAGCATAAGAGAAGTGAAGGGTTGGCTTGAAAAAGAAAAAGACTACTTCAGTAATTATTTTATAATTGTAAACAGGGACAATGAATTCATGGGAATCATAAGTTCATCAAGCTTGTTTAGCAATCATCAGAACGAGGATAATAATGTGGGAACTTTAATCAGAAGAAATAGCATCTCGGTAAATATGGACACAAGTCTGCGTGTAGCAGTAGGGCTGATGGCAAAAGAGAATGTAGATATCTTACCGGCTGTATCCGATAAAAAAACCATTGTAGGAGTGCTTTCATATAAAAATATTATTTCGGCTTACAAGTATAGTATGGAACAACATGAGAAAAAAAATCCCGGAATTTCATTGAAGAGAAATAGTTTAAAAATATTAATCCACGGTCAAAAATTAATATCTACCGGAAAAAGAAAATTCCTGAACAAGGATTGAAGGATTTCATCAGAAGAATTTTATTTCAAAAAATAAACGACATACTCCCATGTGGTTTATCTGCTTACGCCGCACCTTGGCCTTGTACCTAACGGCAAAAAACAACATGCTATTTCCCCTATCATCAAACGAACAGGGAGCAACAGGCAACTGATCCAAAGCCGGTGTAATTAAAATATCGTTTTAGAAAGGCAAACCGAATTGCTCCACCTCAATGTAAATTTTTTTTGGGGTAGATTATAAATTTTAACATAGGGAAGGCCGGCCCTTGCAGGCGCAACATTAATAACATTTTTTCCCAATATAAATTTTTCGTTAGCTCATGATACGTACGGCAACCTTTCAGTTATAAAACACGATATATGGTTGAAAGAATTTTTTATGAAAGGAAGGTCTGAGAAAAATGTGCTTATTTTTTTTATCGCTACGGCGTTGATAGCAACCGTTAGTGGTTTCATATTATGGAACAAACCTCACAAGGATGTGAAAGACTGCGGATTCAATTAGAGTCACTTCTTTTGATCTTTATAAAATTTTCAGCACGGATTCTTCCATTGCCAAAACAAAATATCTAAACTCAGTTGTTATGGTATCGGGTGAAGTGAAGGAAGTATTCACCAACCAGCAAAAACAACAAATCATTCTTTTAAAAACACAACTCCCCGATGCATCGGTCAATTGCACAATGGAAGAAAATACAAAAGATATAAGGCCCGGAGATTCCATTGTTCTTAAGGGAATTTGTAGCGGCTATATTAATGGGGATGCGGATATGGGCTTACCCGGAGATGTTTTTTTAATAAGATGTTACCGCTCAATTTAAAATAAAACACCTTGAAAAAAATCATTCTTTTGTCAGTAACATTATCCATTTGTATCAGTCATTCCTTTGGCCAGTTGTATTTTACAAAAAATGGTAAAATATCTTTTTTTTCGAAAGCAACCCTTGAGAATATTTCTGCGGATAATAACCAGGTGATAAGTGTGCTCAATACCCAAAATGGTCTCCTTCAATTTTCGGTATTAAACAATGCTTTTCATTTTCCAAAAGCTATGATGGAGCAGCACTTTAACAGCGACTATATTGAAAGCGATAAATATCCTGCTTCAACATTTAAAGGAATGATCGCGAACATAAGCAGTGTAGATATTACTAAAGATGGAACTTATAATGTGAATGTAACAGGTACCCTGACAATACACGGAGTCTCAAAAGTTGTGGAGACCGCCGGTGCAATTATTATTAGTGCAGGAAAAATTTCCACCACTTCCATCTTCAAAATATTACTGAAAGATTACAACATACAAATTCCTTCAATAGTGAAGAATAATATTTCTGAAAATATTGAAATAACTGTTAACTGTAACTACGAAAAAAAATCGTCAAGCTAAAAAAATTATTATGCCTCTAATAAGAATATGGTGGTGCGCCATTCTATTGTTTTGTTTAAATAAAAAAATAAAAGCACAGGATACGACCGACCTGATCGATCAATTAGAAAATGAAGCGCAGGTAAATGAAGCATTACATGCCGCAAATACATTTAAATACACGCGGATCATAAATGGCCACTCAGTGGAAAATCTGCCGGCGCATGTTTTAGATCTTAGAATATCGCATCGCTTTGGCCCCTTAAGCAGTGGCCTTTACAACTTTTTCGGACTGGATAACGCTACCATGAGATTGGGGTTCGATTACGGGATCACAAAAAATATTATGATCGGCATTGGCCACAGCACCTATCAAAAAACATACGATGCCTTTTTGAAGTTTAAGATATTAAAACAGTCAGCTGGAGCAGTTAAAATCCCCGTTACTGTGTCATTCGTTTCTTCAATCTCTGCCAGTTCACTCAGGCCACGGGAATTTTATATCAAGGTAGATAGCGGCGTAGAGTTGCACCGCCCCGCTTATACGCTGCAGTTACTTATTGCCAGAAAATTTTCCGGGCAATTTTCTCTTCAACTTATGCCAACGTTTATCCATGCCGATAATGTTTCTTTCAAGCATGCAAGGCACAATATTTATGCAATAGGAATTGCGGGCCGCCAGGAAATTTCGAAAAGAATGAGTATCAATGCTGAATATTATTACCAGCTTCCGGGTACAAAAGCCCCGGACTCTCACAATGTTTTATCGTTCGGTATCGATATTGGTACAGGCGGTCACGTCTTCCAGTTACATTTTACAAACTCCATAGGGCTAATTGAAAAAACATTTATTACGGAAACAACCGGGCGCTGGGACGATAGTGATGTTTTATTTGGTTTTAATATCTCGAGAGTGTTTCAACTGGGAAAGAGGCATAAGACAAATGCAGATTGGAAAAATTAAATTAAACAAATAAGGCTGACAACAAGCTTAAAACTTTTCATACCTGAGCGAAACTTTTTATAATAACAATGTTTTTTGGAGAAAATCAATCACCGGGGGCATTGTTCGTGCAGGAAATTTATTCGTACGTCATGTCTTTTTTTGCACGCAAGTGATAAACAGCGATGCAAATTATCACCAATGTCTTTTTTATTTTGATCAAAATCTTTATGCAGAATAACTTACTTCGCCGCAGATATCTTTGGCAAATTTTAAACGCAATCATAAAGGCGTACACGTATGAATTCTTTACCGCCTTACCATGCTTGTTAGCCTGATACGCAGCGTCTGCATATATCTTAAAAACGGAATAAAAAACGTAGCCTTTATAATTGCCTGGCTTTTCTTTATTCGTAAGGTTATAACCGGCTGTGATCTGTGAAAGATTCATTAGTCGGAGGCCTTGCTGTTCAACAAATTTTAATTCATTATCTTTTTATCAATTTGTAAACCCTTCATCCAATAAGGCGTTGCAATGAGGACTACTTTTTATTTATATACTCTTTTTGAGAGCAGTTTTTAAATTCCTGCGGCGATTGACCGGTTTTGGATTTGAACAATTTGGAAAAATGAACATCGGACTTGAAACCTAAATCATAAGCAATTTGTTTGATGGGTGTATTGGGATCTCCCAGTAATTCTTTAGCACGGCTGATTCTCAATTGTATTTGAAACTGGCCCGGCGCCAGGCCTGTATATTCTTTAAAGATTTTTCTGAATTTGGAGTAGCTGATATTTAATTCCCTGGCTACATCCGCGGGTGAAGTATTTTTTTCTATATTCGAACGGAATAAAAACCGGGATTTATTGATCAATTCAGGAATATACTGATCCTCGAATTTCAATTGCTCAGACAGGGAATAAATTCTTCCAAGAATATGCAACAATGCTCCGGAGGCCTGAGGTTGATACCCGGGCTTTTCTTCTTTTGCTCTATTGATAATTTCCAAAAAAAGGTTTATTAGTGTTTCATCGAAGCCAATAAAAACGCAAGGGTTTTTTGGATCAAAAAACCGCTTTTTTACCAGGTCGTCAATTATTTTACCTCGAAAACCTACCCAAAACTCATCCCATCCGTTTTGCGCGTCAGGCTTGTAGCGATGTTTCTCATTGGGAAAAAGAAATATCACTGTACCACTTTCCACCTCTTGCCTTCCCCGCCGTGAAGATTCGAAAATGCCAGAACCTTTTGTGATATAGATTACCTGGTACTCATTAAGTATTCTTCCGATTGACCACTTAAAATGATGATGTGCGGGATGCTGGCTTGAGGGATAAACTTCGTTTGGTTTGATGCTGGTACATCCTGTATTGAGAATGCTAATGCCCCATTTCTCATCGTTTTCTCCAATCGGCAAATATTTAAAATAGTCATTCATAACTTACTGCAATATTGAAAATTACAATTAAAATATCAAACCTTGCCGCAAGTGTATAGCTATTAAGATCAACCCGCCGGTTAGATTAAGAATAAAAACAAGAGCATTGAAAATTAGCTGAAAGCCTACTGGTGAAAGTAATAACTAAGCGAAACATGAGGCCTTTCAGCGAAATCTTATCAGCTTTTAAAATATTAAATGCAGCATTTTAAAAAGCCTTTTGAGATAATTAAAATAATAATAGCCCATAAAATTTTATTGCCACAGATCACACAACTAATTCGTAAGGCTATTTTAAATAGACTTATTTGTCAAAATCTATGGCAATAAATTAATTCAAACAGTCCCTAAGAGTTTAATATCCCGGATTCTGCTCAAGGCCGCCCACCTGTATCTCCCTTCTGGGGATAGGAAACAGGAGCCTTGACGTCGTTACATTATATGCGCCCGGATTAACACTGAGGTCGATCATTTTAATTTCCGCTCCATATGCAGTCATTACTTCAATAGCTTTGCCGGTCCTAACAAGGTCAAGCCATCTTTTATTTTCAAATGCCAGCTCAACGCGTCTTTCATGGGCAATAATATCTCTGAGTGCAGCCTGGTCAGTTGTAGAGATAGTTCCGCCACCGTTAAAAGCCCTGTTTCTTACCTGGTTGAGATATGGCAGCGCTTCCTGCGACTTGCCCTGTTCGTTGAGGGCTTCTGCCAACAGAAGCAGCGCATCTGAGTAGCGGTAAATGGGCCAGTTACTATTTGTTTGTCCAACTGTTGTATGCGGCCATGAATATTTTTTAATGAATGGCTTGCCAATTTTCCCCGGAGGCGCGATATAGCCAACAGGGCTTTTAATCGAATCAATAATAAAGCTGGCGCCTGTGGCACCCGAGCCCTCGGCTATGGCAACGGAAGCATCCAGCCTGGTATCACCCGGTTCATAACTATCAAGCATATTCTTTGTGGGAACATTCAATCCACTGGTGATGTTGTTAACATGAAAACCCGTTACAATAGATGCATCATCGGTTTGTGGAAGAAACCGGTAAATAAAATCGCTTGGAATACCTGTTGGAGTTTGAAGGTATTGCACTTCAAAGATCAGTTCTTTATTAGTTTTATTTGTAGGATCGAAAACCGAACGATAATCGGGAAGGAGTTCATATCCATAACCGGGTATATCTTTTAGCGCATTTTCAGCAGCAGGATAATCTTTGCGGGTAAGGTAAACATACCCAAGCAGCATTTTTGCTGCACCTTTGGAAGCCTTGCCAAGCACTGCAGCTGCAATGGGCAATACGTCCGCAGCCTCTGTAGCATCCTGGATGATTTGGCCATACACCTCTTCTGCGGTGGCACGCTGCAACCTGGCATCTTCAGCATTCCTTACTTCATGAATATGTAATGGAACACCGCCATAATATCTCACCAACTCAAAGTAAAATAAGGCCCGTAAAAATTTGGCTTCCGCAATGATCTGCGCTTTTCTATCCGGATCAATATCCACATCGTTAATTCGATCCAAAATGGTATTAGCTCGTGAAATACCGGCAAAAGAACCATTGTATTTGCCATTCGATACCTGGTTGCCATCATCGTCAAGAAAATCAGCAACTGCCAGCCGCGCTGTGGTAGCAATACTTGCATCAGCACCCCTGTTAATATCGTAGTGAGTATTATCCGACCTCATCTCGCCCATCACCCACGAATTCAGGTCGCCGAGGCTGCGCACTGATGCATAAGTGGCTACCAGGGCTTGCTGGAAATCACTTTCGGTTTTAAAGAAATTAGCCGCCGTTAAAAAATCTTCCGGCACATCGTTTATAAATTCCTTCGAACAGGAGAAAAGCAAGGCCGGTAAAACTAAAAACAGGTATACGATCTTTTTCATTTTCTTAATAATTTAGAAGTTGAGATTTAGTCCAAAGCTGAATATCCGCGGAATGGGATATGCGGCTGCATCCTTTCCTTCACTAAGGCCGTTCAGCCCATTTGCACTTACTTCCGGATTGTCGTACTTACTGAAAACAAGAGCTTGCTGAATGCTAATAAAGGCCCTGATATTTCTTATGGATTTAATTGGCGTTGGATAAGTATATCCTAATGTGACATTCTTTATAGTAAGGAAAGTACCATCATGCACGTAGCGGCTGTTGTCTTTCCGGTGTTCAGCGGTTGTAGATCCGGGCGAAGTCCGCCCGATAATGCCTGCACCGGGTTCTTCAATTGAGCGCCATCTGTCTGTAACATAGCGCTGCGTATTAAATATGCCGTCAATCAATTCCAGCCATTCATTCTTTCCATCGAAAATATCGCCCCCTACCGCACCACTGGCCACGATATTCATATCAAAATTTTTATAGGCGAAACTATTATTGATTCCAAAAATGAACTTTGGATTTGGGTTACCAATGTATGTACGGTCTTCCGCATTAATAACACCATCCTTATTCACATCTTTGAAGCGCACAGTGCCCACCATTGAATTTATTCCTTTGGGCTGAGCATCAAACTCCTGTTGTGTCATGTAAATTCCATCATATACATAACCCCAAAACCTTCCCATTGGCCCCCCAACTTCAGTCTTCCAGGTGTCGCCATATTCGTATATGCCACCTATGGGCGTATTATTGGCCCCCAATTGTATCACCTTGTTACGATTAACAGATACATTAATATCTGTTGACCAGGTAAATCTTCCAACAAAATTTTTCGTGTTTAATGCAAACTCGTATCCCCAGAGCCTGAATTCCCCAACATTCGACATCACGCTGCCAAATCCTGATGACGTAGGTACTTCAAGGTTATATAAAAGGCCATCAGTAGTTTTGTTATAGTAGTCAAAACTGAATAAAATCCGGTCATTAAGAAATCCCATATCTGCTCCCAGTCCAATTCCCTTAGTTGTTTCCCAGGTAAGCAGCGAGTTGCCTAAAGAAACAATAGGGCGGCCCAGTGCTATGTTCTGGTTTAACGGATAATTATCTTGACCTATATTTGGGTACTGGCGAAAGTCACCGATATTAAAATTACCTGTTTCACCGTATCCTGCCCGGAGTTTAAGATAATTAAGAGGACCAAGATTATTTGCAAATTTTTCTTCCGTTATTACCCATCCTAATGACAGTGAAGGGAAATTGCCCCAGCGATTGTCTGTGCCAAAACGGGAGGAACCGTCACGGCGGATAGCAGCACTCAGAAGATATTTTCTTTTGTAATTGTAATTCAATCTGGCATAAGCGCCCAGTAATGACCACTGCGTTGTACCACTGTTTGCATATCGGAATTCAGGGGGGCCGCCACTGATCCAGGGAATCAAATCATCCTGGAAGTTGCCGCCACCTGCAACATTAAATTCCCTCCGGAATCTTTGCGCCGAGTAACCTGCCAACGCTTCGATGTGGTGGTCGTTTGCAATAGTTTTGGTAAAGGTTACGTTGTTTTCCCATACCCACGAAATATCTGAGGTAGTATTGTAGCCTGCTGCACCCGGCGATGGCGGCGGCCCAAAAATATTACCGGACGCAGTGGAAGGCCTCCAGGACCTGTTTCTCCAGTCCTCAAGCTCTACTCCAAATGTGGATTTAAACCTGAAATATTTAAGAAAATTGATTTCTAAATAACTATTGGTAAGCAAATCATTGGTATGTGTTCTTTCTATACGCTCGGTGAGGGTCCTGTACCAATTTGGCTGGGTTAATATGCCTGGAGCAGAAAAACTTGCTTTTATATTACCATTTGCATCCTTATCAAAAGGAGAGAAAATGGGTGGTGTTACAAATGCAGAATAGAGAATTTGATAACTGCCATCAGTATTGAAACTTTGGAAACTTTGTCGTGATGCCGAAATATTTGTGCCGATTTTTATATAATCATTTACCTTATATTCATTATTGGATCGCAGGGAATAGCGGGAATAATCTGTATTCAACAGCACACCTTTTTGTGTAAAATAACCTGCAATTAAGGTAGAGCTGAATTTGTCTTTGTTGGATGCAACGGAAATGCTATAATCGGAAGAGGTTCCCTGCCTGAGCAATACATCATACCAATCGGTGCTTTTATTCCTGTAGGCAGAAGGATCCTGGTACATTTGCGGTACACCACCGGTGTAGCCTTCATACCTGGCCTTATCCTCGTATATCTCTTTCTCAAATTGCACCCATTCCTCCGCATTCATAAGATCGGGCCTTCCTTTTTGGGGAACTTTTGTCAACCCGTATATCGCACTTAGTGTCACCCTGGTTTCCCCTGCTTTTGCCTTTTTTGTAGTAATCAACACCACCCCGTTTGCTGCTCTTGAACCATAGAGTGATGCAGCAGAAGCATCTTTCAAAACGCTTATATTTTCCACCTCATCCGGATTGATGCTGCCAATGCCAAAAGCGCCGCCTACAAGTGGAATTCCATCCAAAACATATAAGGGATTATTGCCTGCTCCAATAGACGCAGCGCCTCTTATTTTAATTGACAGGCCTTGCCCGGGCGTACCTGTTGTTTGATTAATTTGTACACCGGTTAGCCTTCCCTGGAGTTTATTCAGAAGCTGACCCACAGGTTGATCTTTCAATTTATCAGCATCTATACTGGAGATTGCCCCCGTTACTTCTGTTCTTTTCTGCGTGCCATAACTCACCACCACTTCATCCAGCACGTCGTTACGGTTCAGCATCTGGATAGTAAGCACTGCAGATGTGTCTTTGATAATAACTTCCTTATCCTCGTAACCTACAAAAGAAATTACCAGCACCTGCCCGGCTGTCGCATCAATGGTGAAGTTCCCATTCTCATCCGTTTTCGTACCTCCGGATGATCCTTTAATCCTGATCGTCGCGCCGGCAAGTGGTTCCCCGTTAGCAAGAGTTACCTTTCCGGTAACAGGAGTGGCAGTGGCGGAAATACCAACCGTGGTATTTTTTGCAGCAATAAAATTGGACTGTGACTTCGCACTTAGTGCGCAGATAAAAGTTAATAAGATTATGGCAAATTTCATCGTTTAAAGTATTGGTAATTATTAGATGAAACTAAATTATCATATTAGGTGAACAATGAATTATCCATTCTGATATTTTGATTGTATTTTTTGATACTAATAATTTTTACCTGTAGGGTAAAGTTTTTTATTCCACTGCTGTAGGGAAACAGCATATCGTTTCGCTTAGAAATTTTGCTAGATGAATTGATAAACCTTGCTGCCTTGTTTGAGTAGATAGGAAATAAATATTGGTCGAGAAAGAAGTTAAGAAAGCTAAAGAAGTTGATCTCAAATCAGACATTATAAACGAAGAGACATTATGAATTGTATGAATTCTTTATTTAGCCTGGCAACATAAAATATATATAGCAGTTCGCATAATAGCTAACAAACTCTTATTGTATCAATACCTAATAACATACCTAACTTTTCTATTTTGGAACCAATATGCTCAATGCCAACCGCACAATGATGTGCAGGGCCATGCATATTCCAGTTGTTCACAAAATTTCTTGCGCCTATGGGAAATTTATAGCGACTGTTGGTATTTCCAATCTGCAAAATGGGCCCGGCAACAGATTCTCCTTCGGCAATTAATAACATCAATTCACCACCAGCCTTTTCAACTACACTCAATAATGTTACAGGCCCATTCTTTACCATCATTTCCACAGATAAGCCGTTGCCCACTTTGCCATGATACACCTGTAGCGGACGCACCTTGGTTTTGCCTTCAGCAATCGCAATGTGGCCCGGCCCGTCATGGCCCATCAGCACTACATCATCGTTATAATCCATTGCATAATACTCCGTAAACGATCCACCGGCTCCAAAACTATCCATGATTTTCATGGCCTGTGCATTTTTTATTTCGTACTCGCCCGCCACCGGAATACCTGTTGCCGTTAATAAAGAATTACCAAGAATAATGGAACTTATTGCTTCCTCATTTTCTTTATTACCGGTGCCTTTGTAATAGTAGGCCATCGAACCAAGTTTATACTTTGCCACCAACCGACCCAGTGCCACAGAGGTAATGGCTGCCTTTTCCAACTCCTCTAACAGGCAATCTTCCTGTACATCAAAGGCCTCATAAAAAAAATCAAGTCTCTCCTGCATTTCGCTTTTTGTTACCTCATTGCGCAGCATTGCCAGTTCCTCTACTTCAATTATTTCTATGTGGCCGCCAAAATATGCGCACTGCCGGGTAAGATCGGTATAGATATCCAGCATGCCACCGTAATAATGCCCCATACAGCCCAACCTGTTATTGAACATGATATTGGCAACTCTTGCTGCCTCCACCCATTCTTTTATTTCATTCCAGCATTGGGGATCGTTGTGTAAGATGCCGGTTACCTGGTGAAAATTAATTCCCGCCCGTTTGAAAACATTCGCAATTTCTGGCATTGGACAAGCGGAACAAAAGGCCAGCCACTCGCCCGTCATCTTTGTGCGGTCTTTCATCGCATTGAATGCCGCATAATCAATGTTTGTTTCGGGTGAAAGATTTAATATTATTACCGGCACTTTAGCTCTTTGTATTACAGGCAGCACAGTAGAAGACAATGCATAAGTAGTAACATAGAGAAAAATGATATTTACATCTTCCTTCCTGAACATTTTACCGGTTTCAAATGCTTTTTCGGCTGTATCTACCAATCCCGCATTCAGAACATTTGGATGAATAGATGACAGCCGCTCTTCCACAATTGCAAGATATCCTTCAAGCCGTTGCTTCAAGCCTTCGAATTGTGGCCAGTATGTGTCAAGGCCAATTCCAAACAATCCGATTTTAAGTGCTGTATTGTTGGATATGTTGAATTCACTATCGGGCTTAAAGCCTTTTTTTAAGGACAACATTTTTTTATTTTTTCTTACCATTTATATAATATATGAAACAGGCAACACCCAAAAGAAGCTTGCCTTGCAGTTTTATTTTCGATCTGTTCGAAACTTTATTATATCCGAATCCCAGTTGACTCCAATTCCCTTGTGTACCGGCACAAATGTAAACATCCATTTAGGGGGCACCTGCCAATCTGCCAACGGGTCAAAGCGGCCCATAGGAAGCTTAAACAATACTTCGTTCCAACCTTTATTCACTTTTACTGCAACAGGCGGCCTGTAGTAAAAGTTCTCATCTATCATCGGCTCACTCAGCCGTCCGGAAGAGCGCTCCGGGAAAGACCAGCCCGGTGGTAATATCAACGTTTTGTTGACCCATATTGAACTTTTTTCGTAATCCCATTCTCCTTTTGGAGGCGTAGCATCGGCTCCGGACCGTGAAAGATCTTTGGTTTGTATCCACATTTGAAGAGTAGTATCACTATCGCCCCAAAATTGCGTGTATGCATACCAGGTAGTATTTTCTTTGAGAGTGCTGATCCATGCTTTTACTTCAGGCCCATGAGTATGCCATAGCCAGACCGTTCCACCCGTTGCGGTTATTGTTGCAGTGGAATCCACCAGCTGCTGGTTTTGTTGTTCGGGCCAATAGGCAACAGAAAGATTACCGTTGTTTTCAAAGGGCCCGAATAATTTCCATTTAATATGTGTTTGCTTTACATATACAAACGGAAGCTGGTTAAAATATTTTTGTTTGTGCGCAAGCAACCGGCCCTCAAATTCCGAAAATGCTTTGGCCCTTACTGAGGAATCGACCCCGATTGAAAAAGTCACACCCGGAAAACCGTTTCCCTTCCAGCTTCGCTCCGCGAAGGCAAGCATGGAAGGGTAAACAGGGTTTTTGCTGATCAGTTCTGTTTCATCAGAAACATTCCTGTCGTTCCAAAGACAAAATTCCGCACCCAGTAAGGCAGCACCACCAAAAGGTTTACCGCCTAGCTCACGATTGAAAATGGTAACTACGCTGTTCAAGGGATCAAAATCGCTGATGTACAAAAATTTTGAATCAATATACTGTATGCCTTTTTTTCCAACTTCGTGGTCGCCCTCCTCTTTCCAGAGTTGTCGTATGGTATGGTTATCGTAGTTTCCTCCAGGTGCCCAGGCCACTACCTGCCTTTTATGTTTTCGTATAACGGCGGTGATTTCAGGTATAAATGGGGTATTGGTTATGCGCACTTCGTCCGCCCCTATATGCAGGTAGGGTATATCGTAAGTGTTGCACACTTCTTCAAAAATATTTTTTACAATCTGAAACCCTTTCTCACTTTGCATATCTGTACCCATTGCCCTTCTGAATGCTCCGCTATGGCCTGGTATATCTATTTCCGGAACCAATATAATAAACCTTTCGCGACAGTAACGGATAAGGTCGTGCATATCTTCAATGCTGTAAAATTTACCCTTGTTGCGTTCGGTTATTTCCGGTGCAGTAAGTTGTGGATATTTTTTGATCTGCAGCCGCCAGGCAATGTCTTCCGTTAAATGAAAATGGAATATATTGAGCTTATACCTGGCCATTACATCAATCTGTTGTTTTAGTTGTTGTAAAGATTGATAATTTCTTCCTGCATCCACCATATAACCCCGCCACCTGTACGCCGGAAAATCAATAATATCGCAGCCTTGCATACTGCTGTTTTCATTCTTCAGTTGCATCAATGTTTGCAACCCGTTAAACAAGCCATGCCTGGTTTTCGCCGTGAGAACGATGTCAACCTTTTTCACTGAGAGATGATAGGCTTCATTATCGTTATGTTCCGCTTTTACATCTCCAATACCAAGAAAGATGGTATTGGCTTTTGCCTGTACCGATTGATGAACTTCAACAGCAATACCAATTTCCCTTAACCTTTGCTGCAAATAAAAAGCTTCTGCTTTCAGCGAATCATGTTCCGCTACAATGTATTTGCATTGCGAAAGATCAAACACTTCATCCTTCCACTGCACCATCTGCGGCATGGGGATAAGCGGCGGATTCTTATCGCCTGCATCAACAGGAAAAGAGTTTGCAATAACCAAACAAACCGGCGCCAGCCATTTACATATACTACTGTATTTAACCATAAAAGATTTTAGCTACGATCATTCCTTTAAAAATATTTTCTATTTCTTATTTACAATAAACCGGTATCTTCCTGAACCAACAGAAATCTTATATTTTGCTTTAGTGTTGTCAAAAAGTTTTTCGCCATTAATTTTTTTCCCGTTCAAAAAAATTTCTGAAATATGGTTACCCGGTAAATACACCGTTGCATCCGTGTTTGCAGGAATTTCTACATTCAATTCAAACCTGTCTTTGGTCTTCTTCCAATCAGAAATAATCATTCCGTATGGCGACCGGTAGGTTGTTTTTGCCGAAGTAATATCTCCAACAGCCTCAGGTGCGATAATTATTTTTTTGAAGGCCGGCACGCTATCATTCTGACGGATGCCACCCAACCCGCTATATAGCCAAGCCATTAAATGACCGAGCATGCAATGGTTGTTACCAAGTGTTTTGATGGCCTGCCAGTCCTCCATCAGCGTAGTGGCACCATGCGAAATCTGGTAACCATAACCGGGCACATCAGAGCGGCTATTCATATCATATATCACATCAGAGTGTCCTTCAGCTTCCAGCACGGCAACCAGGTATTTGTATCCTACTTCGCCTGAGCTCAGGCGATTGTTGCGCTCCCTTATATTATTTATTATATTGGCAACTACGGCTTCCTTGTTAGCAGGATCTACCAATTGCATATAAACCGCCATGGCATTTGCCGTTTGGCTTCCCGTACCATACTGGTTAGTTGTTGCATTAAAAAAATGTTTATTGAAAGCAGCTTTAACTTGTTCTGCCAACCGTCGGTATTTTGTTGCATCTTCTTCTTTTCCCAGCAGCGTTGCCGTTTTTACAAGAATCCCAAGACCGTAATAATAAATGGCCGTACCGGTGATGCCTTGCGGTGTGCTTACGGAATAACCGGAACCAGAACCATTCGGGCCAATATCAAACCAGTCGCCTAATCCATGCGAAACAATATGATCAGCCGCTCTCGTGCCCAGGTAATCCACGTAGCGCTTCATCATATCATAACTTTCAACCAACACTTTTTTATCTCCATACCATTGGTATAAGTTATAGGGCAAAATCACGCTGCTGCTTCCCCATTCAGGAGAATCCCTGAAGTCGGGATCGAAGTGAACCCACTCCGGCGCTATATTGGGGACTAATCCACTATCGGTTTGAGCCAGTTTCATGTCCTGAACGATCTTGCGGTAAAAGGAAGCAATGTCATAATTATACCGGATAGAATTGCCCAGGAGATGCGGTACTTCCAGCCAGCCTAATTTCTCGCGGTGAGGGCAGTCAGTTAGCACGCTGGCCATATTACTTTTAATGGCCCAGTTGATAAGACTGAAAATATCATTGAATAATTTATTTGAACAGGAAAAACTGCCTACCGTACTTGCTGAATTACGGGTATGCAATCCGGTTATCTTGCTGATTACGGGCAAACTTTTTGGATTTGCTTCACCTGCTGGCACTGCTCCTTCCACCTGCAGGTAGCGAAATCCATAATAGGTAAATTGAGGGCGCCAGTTTTCTGTTTCTTTCCCTTTTATTATATAAGAAAAATAAGCAGGCCCACCTGATGGCTGCTGATTAACGAGTCCACTATCATCCAGAATTTCACCTGGTATAATTTTTATTTTTTCTCCGGGTTTGCCATTGGCCCATATTTCCGGGATGCCCGAAAAATTCTGACCGAGGTCGTAAACCAAAACGCCGCCTTTGGGTTGTGATATTTTTATGGGAAGAAATGATTGCATAACCTTTAATGGCTCCATAGTGGTCGCAGCAAGTTGCGGTGGGCCATCTACCAATAATACAGGTTTCCAGCGCTTATCATTAAAGCCAGCTTCATTCCATCCGGGTTGTTCAAGCCTCGCATCATAGTCTTCCCCGCCATATATACTTGTAAAAGTTACAGGCCCCGGACTTGTCTTCCAGTCTGAATTGCTTACAATATTTTCTACAGTGCCATCCGCATATTCTACTATCAACCGGCAAATCATTTTGGGATGCCCAAAACTACCGGTAAGTTTGCGATACCTCTCTGCAGGAACATGATAAAAACCATTTCCAAGCATTACACCGATCGCATTCTTATCCTGCTTTACCTGCTGCGTTACATCAAACCCAACATACAAAGCCTGCTCACCATAAAAACTCCATCCCGGATCCAGAAAATGATCGCCAACTTTTAGGCCATTAAGGCTGAGATCAAAATGACCAAGACCGGAAATAAAAATAGTTGCCAGCTTTAGTGGCTTTGCTACAACAAACTCTTTTCGTAAAAGCGGCAATGTATCTTGTAGTTTACCCCATTCGGGTTTTCCGCCAAGATGAGCAAGGGGTACAATTTTTTTTGCCTTGGGTAACTCGTCGTATGCAATCCAATGAGCATCTTTCCAATCGGCTGAAGATAACAACCCCATCTGCCACGCTGCCGGATCGCTCCAATCTGAAACATTTCCCGTGTTATCCCAGATTTTAATTCGCCAATAATATTTTTTTGCCGGTTGCAATGGCCGCCCCTGATAGGAAATCAAAATGGATTCTGCTGATGTTATTTTATCTGAATCCCACAAATCACCCTTTTCATTTTTTACTATATTCAAATTCTCCGAAACGATAATGCGATAGGCAATTTGCTTTATATTCCTCTCTCCGGAAATAACAATCCAACTTAGCCTTGGATAATGGTTATCTATGCCTATAGGGTTGGTTTTATATTCACAGGTTAAACCGGAAGCCGTCAATTTTTGAGCAGGAACTTTGAATGAATAGCCAACAAGAGTGCTCAGAGTTATAAAAAATAATAAGAGATGCTTCTGCTCTATTTTCATTAGTTATTTTTCAAACAAGCCTAATCAATATTGATATATATTATTGCCTTATTAAAAGAAGTAAGACGGTGAAATGCAAAATAGAAAGCTTACACAAAATAGTAAGGCGTAAAATGGCATTTTACTTATCATTTTTGATATATTTAATATACTGGGGCTCACCGTAGCAAAATTTAGATCATTAGGAAATTAAATGAAAGCTACCTGATGATAATGGTTAAAAAGCCAAATCATTATCGAAGTTGTGCCGCTGGCCGCACTTCTGTACCAACAGTTTTTGTAAGGCCATCGCCGATCGTCCGCCGGTACCCGTCGGCAATTTTGCTAAGTTGTTTTACCACCGCAGGAAAATTATCCTTTACATCCCTGTCTTCACCCGGATCAATGGACAGATCAAATAATGACAATGGCACATCCATACTCCCGTGTTTGCCGGGATACCTGTCGCCTCCGATGGTGGCAGGCGGGCCATAAGTTTGAGAACTGTGCGGGAAAACGAGTTTCCATTTCCCTTTCCTTATTGCTTTTAGATTATTCCTGTCGTAGTAGTAAACAAACTCGTCGCGGGGATTGGCATCTTTATCTCCCAGCAATACACTTTTAAAATCTACGCCGTCAATTTTTTTTATGGGCAAATTTGCTCCGCATATATCTGCAAGCGTTGGTAAAACATCCATTGTAGTGAGCAATTTATTGCAAACTGTTCCGGGCTTTGTATGTCCCGGCCAGCTTATAATACAGGGCACTTTCAACCCGCCGTCAAACGCAGTACCCTTGCCCTCCCGCAAACCGCCCGTGTTACCTGCATGATTGCCAAATGTAAGCCAGGGACCGTTATCGCTGCTAAAGATCACAATAGTGTTATCAAGTAAATTATTTTCTTTTAATGCCTTCATCACCTCGCCTACCGACCAGTCAACTTCTTCCATTACATCTCCAAACATTCCGGCGCCGCTTTTGTCTTTAAATTTATTTGAAACACCCAACGGCACATGCACCATTGAATGGGCGAGGTATAAAAAGAAAGGGTTGCTTTTGTTTCTGTTTATAAATGAAACCGCCCGGTTTGTATATGCTGTTGTCAACTGGTCCTGGTCGTCAAAGCTTGAAATAATTTTAATGGTTTTATTTCCTTCAATTAGTGGTAACGGCGGATATTTCGCCCGCCAGAAAGAAGTATCCTTCCATCTTTTACCATTATAATCATAGGCCCACATATCATTCGAGTAAGGGAGACCGTAATATTCATCGAATCCATTTTGCAAAGGGAGATAAGGCACTTTATGACCAAGGTGCCATTTGCCGACGCAGGCGGTTTTATAGCCTTTGTCCTTCAGTAATTCGGCAATGGTTTGTTCATCGGGATTCAATGCAAATTTTGCATTGTGATCAATAGCGCCGCTTATTCCTATGCGGGTTGGGTAGCAACCTGTAATCAAGGCGCTGCGTGAAGCAGTACACACGGCCTGGGCCGCATAAAAATCCGTAAACCTTGTTCCCTGCGCGGCAAGCGCATCAATGTTTGGAGTCTGGTAAGGGCCGCCCCCATAACACACGGGATCACCATAACCCATATCATCCATAAAAATAATAACAACATTTGGTGTACCGGGTGGTTCGTTGCCCGGCTTATTTTGTTTCAACTTCCCGCCGGTAAAAGCCATTAGAATAAATAAGGCAAGTAAACTATAATACCGGGCTGTTGTTTTTATAATCATACTTTAATCAATTTTATTTTTTCAGATAATTAACCAGTATATCATTTTTCTGCTTCGCTCCCTTTGTTGATCTTCCGCTTTCAACAATTTCTTTTGCCAGGTTCGAAAGTTCAATTACTATCGTCGGATATTTATATGCAATGTTTATTGTTTCCGCAATATCTGCTACAACATCATATAACTGAATTGGCGGCAAGTGTAAGTCTTTGGCTTTTTTTTCAGTGGGCGCACTCCATCCGCCAGAGCCCGCGCCGAATACCAATTTCCACTTTCCCTTACGAACTGAGAAGTTGCCATCTATCGAATGATGAATTATACTTGTTCGCCCGTAATTGTTTTGTTGCAGCAATAATGGTAAGAGACTGTAACTGTCTTCGGCTTCATCGTCTTTTAATTTTAACTGCAGCATGTCTGCAACTGTGGCGATAAAATCGGTTAAGCATACAGTGGTATTACTGCTGGTATGTGGCTTAACATGGCCCGGCCATTTTACAATAAAAGGAATGCGATGGCCGCCTTCAAAAATATCGGATTTTGCTCCCCTGAAAACATAACTGGGATTGTGGCCTTTCGCCGCCAATTCCTTAAAGTTGCAGACAGGTGTTACACCGTTATCACTTGCAAAAACAATCATAGTATTTTGTTCAATTCCCGCGTCCTTAACAGCCTGCAATATTTTACCGGTCATGTCGTCTGTCATCAGAACAAAATCACCGTATTCATTAGTGCCCGATTTGCCCTTGTACTCCGTGGTGGGCAGCATAGGAGTATGCGGCGATGGCAAGGCGAAATAAAGAAAGAAAGGATTTTTTGTTTTTGATTGTGTGCTTATATACTCAACCGCTTTTTTGGTAAGATTTGGCAGCACTTCTTCATGTTTAAAATCATTGCCAATGGGGCCTTCCCTCCAAAAGCCTTTGCCGGTGGTACCCGCGATGCGGTCAATTTTAGCAGCCGTTATTTTATTATTCTCAATGTAGAAATAAGGCGGTATATCCAGCGAGGCGGTAATGCCATAAAAATAGTCAAAGCCTGCCTGGTTCGGTCCATCAGTTATCTCTTTTAAAAAATCAACTTTCCCTTTTGCATCTTTTTGCCAGCCAAGGCCAAGATGCCACTTGCCAATACAGGCCGTATGATAACCATTGTTTTTGAGCATCGAAGCAATTGTCGTTCTTCCCTTCTCAATCAACATCGTGTCGTAGCTCCACAATACACCACTTTGTAAAGAAGTTCGCCAGGCATACCTGCCTGTTAAAATTCCATAACGTGTAGGTGTGCACACCGCAGAATTGCTGTGGGCATCGGTAAATTTCATACCTTCTTCAGCTACCTGATTAATATGAACAGTATTTAGTTTTGAATTTTCATTAAGGCTGCTTACATCGCCATAGCCCATGTCATCAGCAAGAATATAAATGATGTTTGGCTTTTGCTGCGCACCTGCATTTATAACAAACAGAAAAAATACGTTCAACCAAACAAGTGTTTTCATATTTTGAGAATATCATTTTGATTTGATATCATTGCTCACCAATTTTCAGAATAAATTTTTTTCATCTCCGGAAAATTTTCATCGCTGTCCCCTGCTGCTGCTTTCAATCTTACCAATTCTGTTTTCATCTTTTTAATGATGGCGCTATACTTCTTATCATCAATAGCATTGTGTGTTTCTTTCGGATCTTTTTCCAGGTCATAAAACTCCCAGGCCGGTGCCGTAGTTTCTTTGGAACTCCCTGTCATGTTTAAAGGTTGGCCATAAAAGAAAATTAATTTGTACCGGGCATCGCGAATTCCAAAATGAGCGGGACGGATTAGGCTGTGCTGCCAGTAACGATAGTACATAGCCTTTCGCCATGTTTTTGGGGTATGGCCTTTCAGGTTTTCCCTGAAACTTTCGCCCTGTATAAATGACGGCTTTTTTATTCCGGCATAGTCTGCAAACAGGGCGGCAAAGTCGGTGTTCAATATAATATCATCTAAGCGGCTTTCTCCCTTTATCTCCTTCGGATAGCAAATTACAAAAGGCATTCTTAACGATTCTTCATACATCATTCGCTTGTCCATAAAATCATGCTCGCCGAGAAAATATCCCTGGTCTGCGGTATAAATAATCACCGTATTGTCATCTAATCCTGCATCTTCAAGATAATCGAGCAGTTTACCCAGGTTGTCGTTTATGCCCGCCCCGCATCGCAAATAATCCCTGATAAATTTCTGATAGATTTTTTTTCTCGCCTCAATTGGACTTAATCCCTCTGTTGAGAAAGGAAGTTCAGGATAGGTAGTCCAAAATTTTCCGGTACTTGCTTTTTCATACCTTGAGCCTAATTCTTCTAAAGGCTGTCCTTTAAAAGACCGGCCGGTAGTAGATGCCCCTGAATCTAAAAATGTTTCCGGGTAAGGAAATTCAACATCCTTATATAAATCTTTAAACCGGTCTGCAAAATCAAAGGGCTCGTGGGTTGATTTAAAATGACACATCAGGAAAAAAGGTTTATTGATTTCTCGTTGCTTCATCCAGTCAATACTCATAGCTGTGGTGATGTCATCTACAAAACCTTGTATAGTATCTCCGCTTTTTTCGTTATCGTTCCAATTGTTTTTATTCAAAAAAGAGGGATTGTGATAAACGCCCTGACCTGGTAATATATTAAATGTATCGAAGCCAGCAGGCATTTTTTTCAGATGCCATTTTCCAAAGATGGCGGTTTGATAACCGGCCTGTTGTAGTTTTTTGGCAATATTGTCTTTGTCAGGAGACAGCGCATCGCTTAGGGTATATACATCATTTTGATTACTGTATTCTCCGGTAAGAATAGTAGCCCTGCTGGGTACGCAAATGGAGTTGGTGCAAAATGCATTGTTCAGAACGGCGCCTTTTGCAGCCAGCCGTTTTATATTGTCATTCTTCACATAATCTTTTAAAATACCGCCATAAATGCCCCATGCCTGCGATGTGTGGTCATCAGCCATGATAAAAATAATATTTGGCCGCCCGCTTGCTGAAGCCTCCTTTTTTTGCGCATACACACAAAGCGAATAAAAAGAAATTAAAATCAATAAAATCCAATGTTTCATATTCTTAATTTTAACCAGCGCATAATTTAAGCAAAACGTCAATACTTCAATGACTTTATTTTCTTAATTACGATCTCACGTCGATTTGCTGAAATTAATTCCGGAAATTCTTCCATATATTTTAGAATCAACGGCAACTCTGCCAAAGCAAATAATGAAAGATCTTAGGCCTCGTAGAACTACGGGCAGGAAGGATAGAAGTCCCAATATTTTCATTTTTGCGTATGGCGCTCTTTATGAATAAAAGCATTCACTCCTCTCACGACAGAGACGGATTGAGTAGGTTTTCCGTGCCAATTATAATTTTAATACGCAATTTTGGAATCCAACATTAAAGAGACAGCGGTATGTTTACGGTAAATGCAATTATACCATTGACAAACTGCGTACAAACAAGCTTGTTATTAATATCTTCAGCTGGAATTTTAGCCAACCCGGTAATTTTACAAATATGCAAGAGTAGGCCTGGCATGTCTGTGCGGGTGGAAAATACATTAAACTATTTTTCAAAATGGAAGCCTGGCTCGAAGCGGCGACGGGAGGCGGGCAAAAGTGTAGAAATATGCAGCCTTTCCTGGACAATCTCCCTGGCTTTTTTGAGCTGGCTCAATTTTTCTGCGATGATCCTGCATATAATAACCTTCTCTCTTGAGAAATATTGAGTCACCTGGTCTTCATACGCCGATATCGTTTTATCAATGTCTTCGATTTTCATGTTGGTCATGCTCTCAATATACATGTCCCGCTTTCGTTTGCACTCATCCAAAAGGCCGAGTTCATAGTCGAGATCCGGTCTGCTACCGCTGGCATTTTTCTGCAAAGCTGATGCTTCATCCGGTGTATCCCTGAACAGCCATTTAAAAAATTTCATGTTCAAAGTTTTACTGTTACTACATTTTCAATAGGAACTGTTATAGAAATGCAATTATCGTTCCATTTGATTTCAAAACTTCACGATTAGACGTAACAATCAGTATCAGCTTACAATCTCAACTTTTGAGACATGAGTAGAAAAGGTGTTTCAACTTTGCATGTGCGGATATAAACGTTTAGAAAGCGCTAGGTTTTAGTTGGAGCCGGAAGCCACTTCTTTATTTCACAAAATAAGCATACGCAATCGTTAGCAATATGATAAAAGCTAAAAGCAACCCAGCCAGCAGCCAGGGGCGTTGGTCAATCAAACGTTGCCGCGGCAAATCTATGTCCAGCTTTCGAATTTTTTTGGAAGGCATTAAAAAAATCTGTTTTGAAGTTACAACCTGTTATTTTCCGTAAAGAAATGGCTGCGCTTGCTTTGCCATTTTTTTTATCCTTTTTATTAAAAAATATTCTATAATATTTTGGCATTACAAAAAGCATCCTCAATCATAAAAGTAGCAGCAGGGAACTTAAAAAGCCAACAGGGAAAAAGCCGTTCAAAAACTACGGATAGCATTTCTTGGCGGCGAGGGATTCAGACTGCCCGCTATCAGCTCTTCCAAATTACCTACCAATTTTGTATTATCAGTCTCTGCCGTATATGCCATAAATTGGGTACTTCCAACAAAATTATGGGGATATACACGAAGCTCGCTTTGAATGGCTGAACCAATTGGGTATAAAACCCGAAGCTGTTCGTAATACAAGTTTATAATGGAGAACTGTACATGTGGAGTTGCTGGCCTGGTATGACCCGGCCCGGTATCAGGAGTAGAATTGATCGCATCATTATTATTAAGAATTCTACCGCTGGTATCCACCGCAAAAACCAACAGCGGGTAATCGCTATTTGGGGTACTTGAATTTAGGACCTGTGGAACAAAACTGAAGTGGTCAAAACCTGCGACCGGATTTCCTGTAACGGGGTTAAAATAGAGTGTCAAAGTATTGTAAGCAACTTTAACTCCTGTAAATCTGTTTGGCATATGCGGAGGGGTTGATTTGAAATGAAAGTATAATTCAAATCTCGCAATTTACGGTCAAATCTTTATAATTTTTTTATACATCAATACTGCCGGATTTTAGGTTTGGGCTGGAAACAAGCAGGCAACTCATTGCAATTATTTCTTTATCCGTATGAATTATAACATGCCTGAAAACGAAATAACGCTTACGGAAAAATCCCGGCGCAATTATGCTTCCTAATTTTTTATCGCATGTAAACACTAGCTTCAATTGTACAATCTTTCCCGGTAAATAATAACACGAATCCAGTATTTTTCTGGTTTCTCTTTTCAAAATTATCCTGTACATTGCCTTTAAAAACAGCTATGAAGTTACTACGTTTAAAAAGTGTAAAAATGAAGAAAAAGATATTTAAGCCGATAGCATTATCCTGCAGTTTCATTTTTTTAATGGCTGTTTTTGCTGACCTCAATGGCAAATGGTCAGGCATTATTAAAACACCTGACGGTAGTGAAATAGAAGCATTCTATAATTTTAAAGTAGAAGGCGATCAACTGTCCGGCACCGCAGAGTCTCCTGCCGGTATTGTAACTATCGACAGCGGGAAAGTTATTGGCAATACTTTTTCTTTTAAAGTTACTGTTGATGGTAACGAGTATCCTCACACGGGCAAGCTGTATGATGATTCATGCGGTATTGATATTGATTTTGGTTACCAGATAGTACACACAACCCTCTTGCGGGATACTTCCAGGTAACCCACCTGGAAATCTAATTGAGTGTAGGGTTTTGTTCCTGGATGTTGGATATTGTCCGAAGAAGTCTATGAGAAAATTTTTATCGGGTAGCTTTAGCCAAAGTTCAATATTCAACATTCAATCTGATGGCTACCGGATCAATTTTCATGTGGATGGCATTCTTACCTTAACGATATCGCCGGCCGCAAAATTTATGCACTCATGTCATTGCCTTTGTACCCGTTTGGAAATATTGCTGGGCACTAATAATTATCTTTGGCAGATTTGACAAGAAACTTATATGGCAATTGATAATAAATCGAGTTACTCCTATTTGAAAATCCTGTTCAGGCTCATTGCTATCCCCTTGGTTTTTTTTTCCGGTTGTGTAAAAAAAACGATTGATACTCCAATTATTTTAGCTGAGTATGCGTTAGGCAGCGGCGGAAATTGTACGGACGCAATTGTGTCGGGAAGGTTCGTGGCCGACACTGCTCTTACAAGCGCCAATACAGTAACTATAACAGTTGATGTTGCCGTTCCCGGGCCTTATTGGATTACCACCAACACGGTGAATGGAATTTCATTTAGTGACATCAATACTTTTACATCAACCGGGCCTCAAACAGCAGTGCTTACGGGAACAGGAACGCCGGTTGATACAGGCACTGTTGAGTTCACGGTAACCCCATTAAATGGGTCAGGTGGTAGCTGCACTTTTCCCGTATCAACGGTACAAGGTACTCCTCCGCACTATTATCTGACATGTTTTCTGAACGGAGTTTATAGAAATTTTAGTGACAGCGCCGGCGCTACCAACAGTAACATTCCGGGAAGCTCCGGTGCGGCAGGCCTTGAGGTGAGCGGTCTCGATACAGTGATGAATTCTGATTCAAAAATTGACTTTGGTGTTGGAAGTACTGGAAATATTGGTACAGGCATATACGCAGATACGAGCTCTTCGTATGCATATTTTTCTTACGTAGACAGCCTTGCACAAACCTGGATGGTACAAAATGCTACCCAGCCAACTTTTACAATTGTTGTAACCGAAGTAAACGCCCGGAATGTGCAAGGTACTTTTAGCGGTACCATCAAAAATCAACAAGGCAGCCCTACTGATAGCATAGCTGTTACCAATGGGTTATTTAGTGTACCTGTAAAATAACGATATGAATGTTATTAGCAGAGGGTTTTATGAGCAAAAGAGACAGGCAGTTTCACAACTCCAATCAAATTTTGATTTCTATTCTCTTCTATTTGTAAGGGTTCGAGTCACATTACAACTGGGCCAAAGTATTGTATACAAAAGTGAAGATTTTGTCATTGCATTTTGACGAATAGGACCGAAAGGGGGCATATTAAAGTTACTCATGCGCATCAATCGCGTTGCCCAACTGCTGCTCGAGATCGTGTACCCATTCCGGTAAGTTCTCACCTTTCATTTTCCATTGATCGTCTTCTCTCATCATCCTGAATTCCCAACGTTTTCCCTCTTCATCTTTTACATCTACATGATACCCTGTATGCTCTCCAAATTCAAAATGCTGAAAATTATAATGCCTTTCATTTATTACTTTAACGAATAAGCTACCCATAATCGTAATTTTTTTTTGAAGGAATTTTTGTCAAATTTAAGATAAGCGGCGCTTACATTGAAGTGGCTTCTCTTCAATCCGGGTAAAAGCATTAGCTGACATTTGAATCGTATTCTTTTCCGGTCGTAGATGTACAGGAAATATTTAAATTTGAGGATGCAGTCAAATAATTTATTGATGGATTTAATTGCGGCATTTGTGGCGCAGTCGTCCCGAAGGCCGGGGATAAATGCCTGTGATAGCATTCCAAAACATGCGGCCGGCCGGGATGCGATAATTATATTATATAATAATAACCAATGACAATAAAAACACTGCTCATTTTAATCCTTCTATGGCAATCGGAATTGTATGCACAAAAAAAGGAACAGGCAAGGATAGATTCCCTGGTGCAGCTACTTAAAACCACCAGCCAGGATACTACACGGGTTACTGCCATGAACGCATTGGCTTCCGGGCTGTGGCAAAAAGGCAAGATTGACAGCGCGGTAGAGCTGTTTTCCGCTGCCCTCCTGCTTTCAAAAAAAATAAATTTCAACCCCGGTGAAGCAAACGCGTACTTCTCACTTGGACAACTTTATGCCGCCGGTGCAAAAACAGCTGAAGCGTTGCAGAGTTACGAAAATGCTTTGAGCCTGTACGAGCAAATGCGGCACCCCACGGGAATAACAGAGGCCTGTTATGCGATGGGTGCTATACACCAGCGCAGCAATTATGGTGAAGCCCTTCGACTGTTCCAAAGAGCATTAAGCACAGCTCAGCAGGCGGGCGACAAGAACCTCACGGCCAAGGCTGCGTATATAATTGCAGTCGTACTAATTCGAAAAGGCGACTACAACGAGGCTCCCCAATACCTGGACCTGGCTATGAAACAGTACTCGGAATCAGCGAATGAAACGGGCATGGCTAATTGCTATGTCGCCCGCGCAAGAATTAATAATCACCGTGGAAATGTTCAGCAATCGTTGAAAGATAATTATGCAGCTCTGCGCCTTTTTGAAAAGACCGGAAATAAGGTAGGTATGTATAATGTACATACAGGTCTCGGAAGTATGTACCTGGCTCAGAAGAACTATCCTGAAGCGCTCAACAGCTACCTGGCTTCTAAAAAAGCCGCCGAAGAGCAAGGCAACAACGAAGTATTGTCCGGCGCATACAACAATGTTGGCAATACATATCTGGAAATGGGAAATTCAGGCGAGGCCCTGAAAGCTTTTGAAAAGTCTCTCGAACTTGCTGAACTGGCAGGCGATAAAAAAGGAATCGCAACTGCGCAGGGAAACCTCGGTATTATCTACAGCCAAACAGGTGAAACAACGGAAGCCATAAAACACTACCAGCAAACTATAGCGATATACGAGCAAATTGGAGCCAGGGAAGGCATGAGTATTGGGTATTTGGAGATTGGCAAGGTTTACTTCAACCTGGAAAAACCTGGTGTAAGCAGGGAGTGGTTAAATAAGGCCCTTCGGGTCGCAAAAGAAATTGACCACAAGGATGTGATAAGTCAATCATACCTGGTGCTTACAAAAATTGACTCTTCTGAAGCGGATTATGTTTCTGCGCTTGAGCATTACAGGCTCCATATAATCTATCGGGACAGCATCACCAATGCGGAAGCGGCAAAGAATCTCATCGAACAAAAGATGGAGTATTCATTTTCTAAGAAAGAAGATTCAATGCGGCTGCAACAGGCACTGATTGCGGAAAAGCTGGAAAAGCAAACACTGGTCACAAACCAGCAGCAACAGGAGCTCAGGCTGAAGCAGGCGTCTCTTGAACTGGCCAGAAAAGAAAAAGATGTGCAAATGCTCAGCTTCTTAAAAGCGCAGGCAGAACTGCAACTGGGTAATGAGCAAAAAGAAAAGAAGCTGGCACTAGCAGAACAGGAAAAAGCGTTGCAGGAGTCGAGGCTTGAAAAGCAAACATTGCTCTCGACGCAAAAAGAACAGACGCTGTTGCTTAAGGACAAAGAATTAACGGCGCAACGATCCCAGCGTAACTTTTGGATCGCCGGGGCCATAGCTTTGTTTTTACTTTCCTTTTTCATTTTTCTCAACTATCGCAATCAGCGGCGGGCCAACACAAGGCTGGAACAGCAGCAGGTAAAAACAAAGCAGGCATTGAAAGAATTAAAGTCCACACAGGCACAGTTGATTCAATCCGAAAAGATGGCCTCCCTGGGAGAACTAACTACAGGCATAGCGCACGAAATTCAAAATCCTTTGAACTTCGTTAACAACTTCTCCGAATTGAATAATGAAATGCTGGAGGAAATGAGCCAGGAACTTCAATCCGGTAAATTTGAAGATGCGATCTCTGTAGCGGATCTTATCAAAGAAAACAATTCAAAAATTAATCATCATGGTAAACGTGCGGATGCTATCGTAAAAGGAATGTTGCAACACTCAAGGCCGGGGAGCAGAAGCAAAGAGCCTGCCGACATCAATAAGTTAGTGGATGAATACCTTCGTTTAAGTTATCATGGATTAAGAGCTAAAGACAAAGATTTTACTGCAAACTTTACAACGGACTTTGATGAGAATATTGGCGCCATAGAAATAGTATCTCAGGACATAGGGAGCGTGTTATTGAACTTATACAACAATGCTTTTTATGCAGTGAATGAAAAAAAGAAATTACTCAATGCTCCGTTTGAACCAACGGTTACGGTTACCACAAAAAAATCAGGTGATAAGATAGAAATATCGGTCAGGGATAACGGAACCGGTATTCCGCAAAAAGCATTGGATAAAATATATCAGCCATTCTTCACAACAAAACCAACCGGGCAGGGAACGGGACTGGGATTAAGTTTAAGCTATGATATTATAAAAGCTCACGGAGGAGCGCTAAAAGTAGAAACGGAGGAAGGGGAATTCGCTGAGTTTATAATTCAATTACCGCTAACATAAAATATCGCGTCTGATTTCCAGGCCAGGATTTTTTATTCAAATTGTTCCCGGTAAATAATAAGAAAAGTGGGTTGTGCCGGGCTCGAACCGGCGACCCTCACGTTGTCGACGTGATGCTCTAAACCAACTGAGCTAACAACCCTTTCGTATGTGTGATCCCTGCCTTATTTAATACAAAGCATTGTTAGTTTTATCCTTCTCCAAATTTTCTTACCCACGGAAAGTATTGGAGGCGGAACAACTTTTTAATGCCCTGAGCCAACTATCGGATTCGAACCGACGACCCTTTCATTACGAATGAAATGCTCTGCCAGCTGAGCTAAGTTGGCGCTTTTTTCCCGGTTGGTACAAAGTTATTTTTGCGCAAGATCCTATTGTTACCCTAAAAACCTGCAATTTTATAAAAATAATTTCTTGCGTTTATAAAAATTATCAGGGCTAATATAATTTAGATTTTTTAATGGTAGCTTTATTTCGTTCTCATTACAAGCGGTGTTTGCACTCAAAAGGCAGATTTTATTCATTTAGTCCTAAAGGGGTTTTAAATCATCGCGGTTAAAACTAAAAATAAATCCAACCAAAAAACGTTAGTCAGTCATACCATTTCTCACATTATTTCCAATGAATAAATTATTTTTTGCTTTTTGTCTTTTTCCTTTTATAACAACAGCCCAGAATTTTCATTTCTCCGGGCGGCTTGGTCTTGCTAACTACCAGGGCGACCTGAAGGCCAGGGCTGTTTCCTTATCGCAGGCAAAATTAATGGGGTCCATTGGCGCACGGTATGACCTGAGTGAGCACATCACCGCAAGAAGTTATATAACTTTTACATCTCTGCAGGCCGATGATAAAAAAGGAACTTCTGTGATGCAGCAGCGCAATCTTAATTTCAAGTCAAAGATTTTAGATTGGGAACTGACAGCTCAGTATAGCTTTTTTAATCTCAATGACCGTTGGTGGACACCGTATATATTCGCCGGCGTCGGTATTTATAACTTCAATCCCTATACAAAAGATACCAGTGGTAAGAAATATTTTCTCCAGCCGCTGAGCACAGAAGGCCAGGGATTTACACCAGGTATCAAAAATTATAAACTCACTCAATTCAGTGTTCCCATTGGGTTTGGGGCGGAGTACTCCCTCAATGAAGACATGCGGATAGGAATTGAATTTGGATATCGCAAAATCTTTACCGACTACTTAGATGATGTCAGCGATGTGTACGTAGACCAGGCCAGCCTGCAAAGTGCAAGAGGAGCAAAAGCTGTTGAGCTGGCTTACCGGGGCAATGAAGTACAGGCCGGTAGCTACCCTGCAGCGGGCGTCGATCGCGGCAACCCGGGAAATAAGGACGGCTATTATTATATCGCGTTAACCTACACCGTTCGCTATTTTTTTGACAAATACAAACAGATAGCCGGGCTTGCTTCATTTAAGAAAGATAAAAGAGTTGGCTGCCCGGCTTCAAGGCAGTAATGATCTTTGCTGCAACCTTCTGGCTCTTTTCCCTGGTTTAATTTCATTTGATTAATAATGATTACTGACTTGTTGGGGCTGCAACCCGGAAAAAACCTTTTAGCATGCTTACCTAAATTTTGGGCCTTTGAATTCTCACGGCATTCATTATTGCTAATAAAGCAACCCCGACATCCGCGACCACAGCCTCCCACAAGGTCGCAATTCCGCCCGCTCCCAGGATAAGTACTATAACTTTCACCACCATCGCCAGCGAGATATTTTGCCAAACAATATTTCTTGTGATCTTTCCAATTTTAATGGCTGATACAATTTTTGATGGCTGGTCGTTCTGAATTACTACATCTGCAGTTTCAATAGTTGCATCGCTACCAAGGCCACCCATGGCAATGCCCACATCTGCCAAAGCAATTACCGGCGCATCATTTACACCGTCGCCTGCAAAAGCAACTCTTCTGCCTTCATTTTTTAGCTGTTGTACTTTTTCAACTTTACTTTCCGGTAACAAATCACCAAATGCTTTATCAATTCCAAGCGTTTTTGCGAATTGATCTACCACAGTTTGTTTGTCCCCGGATAACATTACTGTTTTCAAATTCAACTTGTGCATTTCTTTTATTGCCTGCTTTGCATCTTCTTTTATTTCATCTGCTATGGTAATATGACCTGCATAAGAATTATTAACCGCTACCACAACGATAGTGTCAACCACCTGCTCTAATCCTTTCGGGTAATCAATCTTAAACTTTTGCAGCAGTTTTATATTTCCCGCCACTACTTCTTTACCATCTATTTTTCCTTTTAAACCATGACCAGCAATTTCTTCTACGCCTTCAACTTTTAGATCGTCCTTTGAAATGCCTGCATATTCCGTAACAGCTTTTGCAATGGGGTGTGTCGAGTGCTGCTCCAAGGCTGAAGTAAATTTCATTAGTTCCTTTTTACTTATATTATTAGGTACTACCTGTTGTACTTTAAAAACCCCTTTAGTAAGTGTCCCTGTCTTATCCATCACAACAGTATTAATTTTCGTCATTACATCTAAAAAATTGCCACCCTTAAAAAGTATCCCATTTCTTGATGCCAAACCAATACCCCCGAAATAGCCCAATGGAATAGAAACTACTAACGCACACGGGCAACTGATGACCAGGAATACCAACGCTCTGTAAAACCAAACATCAAAAACATAATTATCTGCAAAGAAGTAAGGAATCAAACACACGGCCAGCGCCAGGAAAAATACTATGGGCGTATAAACTTTTGCGAACCTCGAAATGAATAGTTGCGTTTGTGATTTCCTTGCGGTGGCATCCTGTACCATTTCTAAAATGCGGCTAAGCTTACTATCTTTAAATGAGGCCGTCACTTTTATTTCTGCAATAATATTCAGGTTTATCATACCTGCGTAAATGGCTTCACCTTTATATTTTGTATCGGGCTTGCTTTCACCGGTTAATGCTGCGGTATTGAAAGATGCATTTTCCGAAATTAACTCTCCATCCAAGGCAACTTTTTCGCCATGCTTTACCTGTACGCTTTCTCCCGATTTTACACTGGCTGGATCTGTAACCTCCTGCCGGCCATTTCTCAAGACGGTAACTTTATCGGGCCTTATATCTAATAGCGCTTTTATGTTTCTCTTCGCTTTGCTCACTGCTGAATCCTGGAACCATTCACCTATGCAGTAAAATACCATTACCGCAACACCTTCGCTGTAAGCGCCGATATAAAAAGCCCCCAATGTTGCTACACTCATTAAAACAAATTCATTAAAGATGTCTCCACGCTTCGCTTTTCTGAAAGCAAGGTCAAGCACCCTCCACCCGGCTAAAACTAACCCTGCAAAATAGATGGAGAAGTTTAACCATTGAATTGGTACAATATTAAATCCGAACTCCAACGTTAGCATTATTATCAGGATTAGTAATGCAATTAATAAATCCCCGTGAGACTTCCAGGCCGCAGTTTCGCCTCCGTGATCGCGGCCATCGTCATGTGTTTGTTTATCTTTTGAACCGTTTCCAGGTTTTATTTCCAAGGCATCTTTTTGCAATTTTTTTTCTTGTGATATCTCGTGTATGTTTTCCATAATTATTGAATAAAAAATGTGATGATGCCGGTAACTACCAATGTAAGCCCGGTGATGATTCCTGCATTGTGCTCTAATGAATGCCAGTTAAGTTTTAGCAACCCTTTATATGCAAGTCTTACTAACATTACCATACCCGCAGTTGTAATTAATAAATACAGTAAAGCGATAAGCCAGGTAAGCCAGCCGGGGTATGCTCCCGCCAGTAAAAAGTAAGCCTCGATCTCCATGCAGGGGGAAAAGATCATGGCGATTACCAATGCAGTAATAGTTGCCTTTTTTGTTTTCTTCTTTTTTAGTTCACCATTTACATGAAAATGTTTATGTCTATGATGGCGGTAAATAAAAAATAAGCCCATTAAAATAAGAATGGCAGGCGCAATAATCGTTGTAAAATGTTGCAGGTTATTTCCCAATTTTTTGCCTACGAGCGCCAAAATAAGTCCTATAATAATAGTACTGGTTCCATGCGCCACTGCGCTGATAAAAGTTACTTCCGTAACTTCCTTTACTGTCCATTCTTCTTTTCTGCCAATAGCAATTACAGGTAGCCAATGATTAGGAATTACTGCATGAAGCAAGCTGATAATTAAAGCGCCTGTTATGATTGAATACATAAATGTTTTATTTATAGCTTATTCCGATAAATAAAATAGTCTTCCGCATAATTTATATGTATAATTTCTTGTTCTCAATTGTCATTCCTCGTGTTCGGTATTGGTCATTTTTGCAAGGGCAAAAAATGCACCTTTCGTTATGATTTTTGTATCCGGTGGAAGTGCATTCAGCAGCGTCACTTCAGTATAACCTATATCGGATCCGCCTTTTACTACCGCTACTCTTTCAAAAATCAGATCCTGTTCATCATTGGATGCCTGTTTATTACTTTCATTTTCTTCCGTACCAGGGTTCTCCTCATCAGGCTGGTTTTTGTTTGATAACGCGAAAATATAATCCTGTCCCTGGTAAGTAACAATTGCATCTGCCGGCACGGCGGGAACCACACTTTCGCCTATGCTGATTACCGCGGTAATATTCATGCCTTCGATCAATCCCGTTTTATCTCCTTTTACAATTGCATGGACGGGAATGGTCTTACTTTCACTGGCAAAGGCAGTGCCGATAGAATAGATCTGTGCATCATATTCTTTTCCGGGGTTATTGGTTAGTGTGAAGTGAATGGTTTGGTTGTCCCGCAGGCGGGGCAAATCTTTTTCATAAACAAATAAATCAAGGTGCAGTTGAGAGTTATTTACAATTGCTGCAATCGGCGTTGAGGGGGTAACGTTAGAACCTATTTGTGCTGACACGTTGCTAATCGTGCCACTAATGGGAGCAGTAACACTAACAGTTGTGATTATGGTTCCTTTAAGTACACTTGCTGAAGATATACCCATCGCACCCAATTGTTTTTGCAGGGAATTTCGTGTAGCCTTTAGAGTTGTTAGTTCTGTTTGAACCCTTTGCACATTTTTTAATGGTGCCGCATTGCCTTCCACCAACTCTTTTTGCCTTTTGTATTCAATTTCGCCGAGATTTATTTGTGCATCCACTGTTTGCAACTGCTGTTGCAGCCCGGCTATATCAGGATTAATTATTGTTGCCAGCAACTGGCCTTTGCGAACAAAATCTCCGGGCTGTATAAGCAACGTTTTAATGATCCCGTTATTTATGGAAGTAACAAACGCTTTATTTTGGTTAGGCACGCTAAGCATCCCGTTTGACTTTATGGAGGACTGTAAATTCTTTTGTTCAACAATGCCTAATTGTATGTCAGCAGTTTTCATTTGCAGGCGGGTTAAAGTAACCATATTATTTGCAAGTTCTTCATGATGTTCTTCTTGCTGTACAGGCTCGGTTGTAGTACTGCTACAGGAATTGAGAACCACGATTATTATAAGAATTGAAAAAAATCTTTTCATAATAATTATGTGTTTAAATAATAATTTAATTGAATAGCTGATTGGTTGAATTGATTAAGAACATCCAGGTAATTCTTCTGCATATCTATTGCCTGCGAAAGGTATTGCGAAAGCTCCGCAAAGTTTATTTCCCCTCCGCGGTAAGCGAGGTTGGCAGATTGTATAATGGCTTCGGCCTGCGCCAGGCCGCCGGTTTCATAATAGGTTAATAGTTCTTCATCTTTTAATAATTGTTGATAAGCCTGGTTAACACCGGTATTTAATCGGAGGATTTCATACTCCGATAAAGTTTGTTGATAGCTACGTTCTAACTCTGCGGCCTTTATTTTGTTTCGATAAGAATTGCCACCAAAAAGAGGAATGCCCATAGTAACGGAGAAGCCACTATAAGGATTGGATACTCCATACAAGCGCTGTGAAAAAACCCTTCCATCAAAGTTCGGCTTACGGCTTTGTTTTTGAAGATTGATTTCTGCATCGGCAATGTGTATATTCTGCTCCTGCAGTTGGAACACCGGGTGATTTATATCAACGCTGTCCGGAAAAGAAAATGCCACTTTTTGAACGGCCCTTTCTTCAGGAAGCAAATCGCCGGTAGTATTTAAAAGCCTTTTCAAATTTTCCTGCTGGCTCTTTATGTCACGGCCCAGCAAGTTTAACTGGATGGTTATTTCTCGTGACCTCGCAATCGCTGAAAGGCTGTCTAATCCGGCACTTTCACCAGTCTTTACCCGCAATACGGCTGCTTTTGATAGTGATGTATAAATGCTATCCAGCCGTTGCCATAGCAGCTTTTTGCTTTGAAGAAACCACAGCGTATAATAGGTAGTCTGCACATCCCTTTTAATTTCCAGCGCCCTGATGCGTTTTGAAATTTCAATTGATTTTACCTGCTCCTGTAATAAATTTTTTCTCGCCTTATATACGCCAAACCATTCTATGCTTTGTGATAATCCAATTTTAAGAACACCATTTTTATCCTGCGGATTTATATCTTCATTCTCAATAAAAACGCCTGTTCGTGCAATATCGGGCCATGTGCTTTGTAACGCCCTGCTTTTTTGTAACTGTAAATCACTTGCCCGTATTTGCAAATTATTTACTAACGCCGTGTCATAGGCGTCCCTGAATGAAATGCGTTCAACTGGATGTCTCTCCTGGGCAAATAAAGTTTGTGAAACAAAAGTTGTTATAAATATTATTACAACTTTTGGAACCGGTTTTTTTCTTTTCAATTTCTTTTCTGAAAAAATAATATATAACAACGGCAGAACCACAAGTGTGAGAATCGTGGCCGTTATTAAGCCACCGATTACTACGGTAGCCAAAGGCCTTTGTACCTCAGCCCCTGCACCTGTAGACAGTGCCATTGGAAGAAAGCCCAGGGAGGCAACGGTAGCAGTCATCAGCACAGGGCGTAAGCGCATTTTTGTTCCTTGAAATACTCTTTGCAGCACATCGCCTGCACCTTCCTTTGCTAACTGGTTGAATGTTCCTATCAGCACAATGCCATTTAAAACAGCTACGCCAAATAAGGCGATAAAGCCTACACCGGCAGAAATACTGAAAGGCATACCTCTTAAGAGCAAAGCAAATACACCGCCGATCGCTGACATAGGAATGGCAGTGAAAATAAGCGCAGCCTGCTTTACAGAACGAAATGTAAAATACAGCAGGACAAAAATTAAGAACAACGCGGCCGGTAAGGCAATCATTAACCGTGCAGATGCTTTCACAAGATTTTCGAATGTTCCCCCATACTGATAATAATAGCCTGGGGTTAACTTTACTTTCTCATCTAATGTTTGTTGTACTTCTTCCACCACACTTTTTACATCCCTGCCACTTACATTAAAGCTCACATAGATTCGTCGCCTGCCATCTTCCCTGCTTATTTGTGCCGGGCCAATTTTATAGGAAATATCCGCCACTTGTGAAAGTGGTACCTGGGCTCCTCCCGGAATAGGGATGAACAAATCGTGTACATCCTCAATGGAATGGCGATAGGCACTGTCCAAACGTACAACAAGATCAAATCTGCGTTCATTTTCATAAACTACGCCTGAGGACTGTCCTGCGAACGCAGTGCTGATCACATTATTTACATCCTCAATATTCAATCCATATCCCGCCAATCTGGCCCGGTCATATTGTATCATTATTTGCGGCAGGCCACTAACTCTTTCGATCTGCGGTTGCGTTATTCCTTCTATCGGCTTTATTGCATTAGCTACCTTTTTTGCATAACCGGCAAGCGTATCCATATTCTCGCCAAATATTTTAATGGCAACATCTTGTCTTATGCCGGTCATCAATTCATTGAACCGCATTTGTATCGGTTGGCTCGGTTCAGCAATCACCCCCGGAATATTCGATAATGTTTTTCTCATGCTCTCCGCCAATGCGTAGAAATCATTTGTCGTCGTCCATTCTTTTTTATCCTTCAATATTACCATCAGGTCACTTGCTTCAGGCGGCATTGGGTCTGTGGCAATATCTGCGGCGCCGGTCTTTCCTACCACCATTTTTATTTCAGGGTATTTTTCTTTCAGCATTCGCTCTGCCTGCATTACGGTTTCAATAGTTTGGGAAAGAGAAGACCCTTGCGGTAATACAAATTCAATCGCATAATCACCTTCCTCCAATGTGGGAATAAACTCGCCACCCATTTTGCTGAAAACTAAAATGCTGATCAATAACAAACCTGTTGCTACAGCCACCACGCTATATTTAAACCGGATAGCTTTTTGAAGAAGCGGAGTGTAAATTTTTTGAAAAAACGTCATCATCTTATCCGAAAAAGTTTTCTTGTGTGAAATATTTTTCGATAAGAACAAAGCAGACATCATAGGTATGTACGTAAGCGAAAGAAGTAAAGCGCCTATAATGGCAAAGCTTACCGTTTCTGCCATCGGTTTAAACATTTTGCCTTCAATGCCCTGCAGCGAAAGAATAGGAAAGTAAACGATAAGGATAATAACCTGGCCAAATGCAGCGGAATTCATCATGCGGGAAGCACTGCTTTGAACTGTGTGATCCATTTCGGTTTGGGAAAGCCTGCCGGGTTTTTTTAACAGGAAAAGCTGGTGAAAAGTAGCTTCTACAATAATTACAGCGCCATCTACTATCAAACCGAAATCAATGGCACCCAGGCTCATTAAGTTAGCTGAGACACCAAACACATGCATCATGCCCAATGCAAAAAGCAGGGAGAGCGGAATGGCGGATGCTACAATTAAACCTGCTCTTATGTTACCTAAAAAAATGATCAACACGAAAATCACGATCAATGCGCCTTCCAGGAGATTTTTTTCTACAGTGCTGATGGCACGATTAATTAAATTGGTACGATCCAAAAAAGGTTCTATTGTTACATCCTCCGGAAGTGATTTTTGTATATTCTGCATTCTTTCTTTTACCCTGCCCACTACTTCAGCGCTGTTAGCGCCTTTCAGCATTAATACTATGCCGCCTACAACTTCTTTTTCGCCGTTGTACGTCATGGCTCCATACCTTGGTGGTGAACCCAACTGCACTTTTGCTATATCGCGAATAACAACCGGGATCCCGTTAGGCTGCATTTTTACCAAAGTATTTTCAATATCTTTTATTGAGCTAACGAGGCCGACACCACGAATAAAATAGGCATTCGGTTTTTTATCAATATAAGCGCCACCGGTATTCTGGTTATTTTTTTCAAGCGCATCAAAGATTTCGGGAATGGTTACAGTCATGGCTTTTAACTGCGCCGGGTTTATAGCCACCTCATATTGCTTGGAAATTCCCCCGAAAGCTGAAACTTCTGCTACTCCCCGTATCCCGTACAATTGACGAGCAACAATCCAGTCCTGCATAGTACGCAGGTCCATTGCACTGTATTTTTGTTCACTCCCTTTCTTCGGATGGATGATATATTGGTAAATTTCACCCAACCCTGTGGTAACCGGTGCTAACTCTGGTGTGCCCGAACCAGCGGGGATAAGCTTTTCCGCCCCTTTTAATTTTTCGGAAATTAATTGCCGGGCAAAATAAACATTCACTTTTTCTTCAAAAACAAGTGTGATAACGCTGATGCCAAACCTCGAAAAAGAACGCATTTCCACCAGGTCAGGTAGATTGGCCATTGAGGTTTCTATAGGATAAGTAATAAATTGTTCCACCTCCTGTGCGGCGAGCGTGGGTGCCTGCGTTATAATCTGCACCTGGTTATTGGTAACATCGGGCAGGGCATCTATAGGGAGCTTCGAAGCGCTCCATACACCCCAGGTGATAAGGGCCAAAGTGATGATGCCAATCACCATTTTATTATGAATACTAAACCGTATGATCTTATCTAACATCGTGTAACCTTTCTGGATATGAAATAATAAATGCACTTCAGCCAGGAGGCTGTAAGGCATAATAGTAAAACGAAAAGGTTATACTAATTGCGGTGGCTGCCAGATGGGAAGGGCAACTTCTAAAACATCGGCAGATAGAGAGCTGCCTACACGCTCCGTTTGAAATAAGGGAAGTGTCGCAGCAAATGCAATTGGATGATTGATAAAAAATCCTGCACAACATGTACACTGGCAGAAGGGGGAACAATCATCCTGTTGCTGCGTGTCTTTATGTTGTGATTGTTTGGAAATCTCTGTTTTTGCACTCGAATGCATTTCATTGGCATCGGCACAAGGCAACATGCCCAGCACCAAAACAAGAAGAGCCATTATGAAGGCAAAAAATTTCATTGGCGGCAAAGGTATTAAAAATATGTTTTCAGTGGTTGCTGACTTCGAGTTTATGGCTGTTGCAGGCAATTAATGGAGATGCGATCTCAAGCTGATTTAAATTCAAAATTATCTTTCGAAAAAGAAACAATCAAACTAAAATTATAAACGGTATCGAAAAGATTTTCACATTCTTCGGACAGTTTTATTATCTTGTCGTCCTTACCTGTTTAAACGCAATGTTTCAAAAAGTTAACTTGCCACTTTCAATCCTGTTCTAAACTCCTGCGACTTTTTCGCCCTATCATCATTTTCACAAACAAAAAATTAAAACACATGAAAAAATTATTTTTCTTCTTATTGGCTTTTCCATTAATTGGATTTGGCCAGAAGCAAACGGTTGTCAGTTCCAGCCGCTATTTTCCCAAAGCAGACAAAGTACTGGAGTTTGAAAAAGGGCTTACAGCACATATAGCCAAATACCATAGCGGAGACTGGAAATGGCGCGTGTATGAAATACAAACGGGTGAAGATGCGGGAGGATACCACGTGGTGGAAGGCCCAAAAACCTGGGATGAATTTGATAAGCGTGGCAACCTTGGCGAAGAGCATATAAAAGACTGGAACAAAAATGTAGCCGCGTATATGTCAGATAAATATTCTTCCGTGTATTCCGAATTTATGGAGGACCTGAGTACGGTACAGCTGATCAGTTACACTGATAAAATCGCTATCACGCATGTATATCCCAAACCTGGCTTATCAAACATGGTTGAGGACATTTTGAAGAAAATTAAAAAAGGTTGGGAAGCTGGTACGCAAACTGTTGCGGTATATAAGTCCGTTGCCTCTGGCCCGTTTCAATATGCGCTTGTCTACAGGATGAAGGATGGATTAAAAGAATTCCAGGAAGGTTACCGCAAGCCCTTTAAAGAGAGGTATGAAGCGGCGAATGGGGAAGGAACGAGTGAAGCTTACCTGGCAAAAATTAATGAAGCAACAGACCACTCATGGTCCGAGCTCCTGTTTTATCGCCCGGATCTGAGCGCTAAATAACGGATCTTTTGTATGCCGGATTTTAAACCTTCCTGTTTGCGGGAAGGTTTTTTAATTCATTTTTCAATGGTTAGTTTTACACGGGATTCGGTATGATAAATCATCCGGAGGAAATAGGATAATCGTCCGGAGATCTGGCATTGTCGGGTAGACTGGATTCGAACCAGCGGCCCCCACGTCCCGAACGTGGTGCGCTACCGGGCTGCGCTACTACCCGCTATGTTTAATGTAGATGCAAATTTGAATTATAAATTTTGAGTAACAAAACCGGCAAGAAAATTTTGGAAAAATAGAATACGTTGCCCGGGGTAATTACCAGCCGTATTTGATAAAGCAGCTTGTTTATTTCGTGTGATGCTCCTCCCTGCTTAAGTTTAAATCATGTGGCTTTAGCGCCTTTAAGCCTCCCTGGCTCTCCTGTTGACTATATAAGTGGCCCGGAGTCTCCGGTTTTATAACAAGCCTGAAGTTTTCTTTCTCACTCTGTAAATGATATTTAGATACAATTTCGGCAGAATCGGGATAATGATCAGACCATATATCATTTTCTCCCCAGGCAGTTTCCATAGCATCAGAATAATCCCATCGATAAAAATATAATTTCTCGTTTTTAGAGTTTGTAAAATGAGCAGATGCAGGGCCTCCACCAGGGTTCTTTTCGTGCGTTAACGAAACCGAGCTGCGATAAATATAAGCTGTGTCCCTCGTTTTATTAAAAACTATGGAGTCATAAAATGGATTAAAAGTGGCACTATGCAAAAGTCTTAACCTCACTCCTTCATAGGTTATCTCATTTTGTGCTGAACAAAATATCGGGAAAGAGATCATCAGTATTATAAGGTACTTCACGATTGTGGGTTAATTCTGAAATTAAATTTACAGTAATACTGCCAGCTTTTATGATGTTGCAGGCACCATACAATTCCAACTAAGTGTCCGTTTGCTTTATCGAAAAAATCATCAGCCTCATGCAAAAATGCTAATACTTGTTTTATTCCGCCTTTCAAATTATAAAAGAGTTTTGATTTGTATGCAACAACATGCTTCCATTTAAAACAAGATAAAAGTATTTTAATTAAAAAGCCTTTAGAGGCCGTTTTGGCGCCAGGGGCACCGTTTATTAAATTTTTAAAAAACGTGTTTTCACTCTTTTGATTTTCAGAAACGTTTTATTATTTTGGTACGTCCAATCTTAGCAAAGACCCCCAAAGCCCTTTCAAAAAATGACCTCCTGGTGCAGTTTAGTTTATTGACTTTCTTTTGAGTATTATGGCCGGGTTTCTAATTCCCTGCCATCTGTGATCCTCTTCCCTGGAAAGCTCGCCAACTTATGTAAAACTGAACGAAGTTTTAAAAAACTCCGTGTTCAAATAAATTATTTTAATAACCATTATTTAAAAGACTCCACACACAAACCGCCATGGCTGTAATGTATCGTTTGATTTTTAAATTGGCAGGAATGCGGACTAAAAAAATCGAATTAAAATTCAAATAAAACCGGGAAGCCGAAAACGGACCAGAGTAGGCATTTTTAAAAAATAAATTTTATGGCACAAGTTCAGGAACCCCAGATGACGTTTGAGCAAATTGAAGCGCACATCAAAAAAGCAAATTTAGACCAGTATGATAAGCCTAAGCCAAAAGCAGCAGCCGCTGCCGGAGCACAGCATGCTTTGACCGACCAACTGCAAAAGATCTGCGGCGTGTACAAAGGGATACGGCCAATTTTGCAGGCTGTAGTACATTTTCCACTCGTTCCCTCATCCATTAAAAAGGCATTAAAGACTTTTATGAAAGTGATGGATTCTATTTGCCCATGACAACAGCCAATGCTGGGATAAAATAAGGCTGGGCATGCAATCTGCAGGTTTCAGCCTTTTTATTTGTTTTACCTGAAAGGCCCTCGCTATTTTTTTACCAATGACGTTTGCATTAAAACGCTATGAAGATCTGGCGACGTTGTTGTGAGAGGTGATTTAAAAAAGAAAGTGTAGGTTTCCGGCGTGAAGCAATCACAACTTATTTCAACTCCGCTCTTAAAACATTTCCGTCTTCATTAACAGCATAAAGAGTAATATTGACTGGAACACCAGGCTCAGAATGGATAATACCACCACGCGATAATTCTATCTTGTGGTCGGGCGCAATTATTTTATAAAGGACTTTTTTACCTGGAGAATCTTCCCTGGTTGATGCAATCAGCTTCAACACTTCGGCTGCAGGTGCGGAGAAATCAATATTTAATTTTAATGGCGTGGAATCTTTTGGTTCCGGCTGGCTTATGATACCGGCGTCAACTTTTTTTGCTACATCCAAAACAGTTATTTCCTTCTGGCCAATGCTTCTTACGCGTACTACAATATTGCCACGCAAAAACATCAGCAGGCTATCAATATCAGAAAAGCCTTTATAGCAAATTGTGCCGGGGCTATCACGTGCCGGTTGATTCCGGAAATTCCATTGGCGCCATTACCTCAGTAAGCATAAAAAGAAATGCCTTCTCCGCATCTTTAATGGAATCGGTTTCTGTGACATCAATGCGAATAGCCTCTTCATTATCTTCCCTGTTTCTCTTAAAAAAATAAGCCGTGTTTTGAACATTGGGTGCCTGCTCTTCAAATAATTTATGAGAGAACAACCAGCCTTCAAAATCTTTCGGCGACAGAAAATAATTCAACAATATGATATTCGTATCATTCATTATCTTTTCATGCCAACGTTCTACAGGATATTCTTTCATATCGTATTAATTCTTTTGTTAAGCAATGCTTCGCCTTATCCTTGTGCCCGGTTGCGGGTTACAATTCAGGCAACCACCAGGCCCCGGCGGGCTCAGCCTCCAGCGATATTCATTAGAGGTGCACGTACCAAAAATCATGTTAACAGGCAGCAACGGAGTGTGCGGTGCCGTCGCCGGATCGGCATCGCCATCTACCTGCAGGCAGGCATCAAATATGGCATCCGCATCAGTACAATTATCTTTCCACGCTACTTCATGATACGAGAAGCCGCTCCAGCCACATGAAATCCAGTTACTGTACCCGATAGCATTAATCGCATTCAGGTTAAAGCTATAACCCATCCTCGATGACCACAGATCGCAACCAAGTATGTTAGAGAATGAACAAACTATAGTTCCGCAATCAGTACAGTTCACGTACTGTCCATTTCCCAGGCCGCCTTTAAGGCGGTCTATAAATTGTGTACAATGGAAGGTGCCGCCGCCCGTATAATGACTGCTGCCGCCTCCCGGGCAATCATATATCAATATAGCAGGGCCGAGATTAAAAACGTTTAAGGTAATTGCTCCCGCCGCAGCATCGCGTGTCTTTTTAAGCATTGCCCATGTGCATACATAATTTAAAACGTCGGTCCATGGGTTTTGCTGGCTGCCTGCCGTAAGGTTCCATGGAGATGCAGGCGCTTCCAGTAAAATATAAATTCTGTGTTGGGTGGTTGCAATATTCTTCCATGTTTTTCCATCGTCTTCACTATATTGCCAGAGCCACTGTGTAGTATGAATGCCGATTCCGGTCTTTCCAATCAGCGTATGTTTTAAATTAAATGTGATAAAGCCCGTGCTGCCGTTTACTACCGTAACGTTCTTCTTTTTCACTTCGCCGAGCACATTGCCTGAAATGGCCCTGAACAATATAAAAAGGATTCTTACAATCAGGCCAATACACCCATTGCCGCCGGGAGGATTTTTAGCAGGATCAATTGCCCGTATCTTAACAGACGACGCTGTAATGTTGCTCATCGTAAACGATGCCTGGATGGTAATTGTATTTCCCTGCGTTTCTTTAATACAATAAGCGGCCAAAGAATCTTCAGGAACTACACAAATTCCATTTTGCCATTCGGGAAACAGTACAGGGGTGCTAAAATTCTTCCTGATATTTATTGCATCATTATTTATGCTATTAGGATTGTGATTGAACTTAATAGCATTTATTGTAACTGGCATTACAAAATGTTGTACAGAAAATTAATATTTTTTTCTTTAAAAAGGAAATTTTTGAGAAGTTTTCATACAAGTCACTGAATAAGAATTGCTCCCTGAAAGAGCGGGTTTTAAATTTGTCCCGGATTCTGTTTGTAAATTGTTTCCGGCGTCCCGGCAATGAAAAAAAACCTACTCCTCTTATCATTCCTTCTGCCCAGGCACGGCATTATTTTTTGGAATTTACATCCATTTCTTTTTCTTAAACCAAACGTAAATAGCAATTACTACAACCGCCATCAATAACAGCACGGCGGGGTAACCCCATCTCTTGCTGAGTTCCGGCATAAAGTGGAAATTCATTCCATAGATGCCCACGATAAAAGTAAGCGGCATAAAGAACACTGAAAAAATAGTAAGCACCCGCATGACTTCATTAGTGCGTTTAGCCGAGATAGACATGCTAAGGCTCATCAGGTTATTTACATCATCCAAAACCTGGTTATAAAGCGTAAGCATCTTAAGATACTGGTCGCGCATGTCCTGCACAGCCGGTTTCTCTTTCTTTTCCGGGTGTTGATGATTGATAGGCTCCGCCATTAGCATGAGCACTTTGTGAGAAACAGATGCCTGGTGCTTGATCAGGTAAAGTGCCTTCACATGATCGTTCTTTTGCTGCCTTAGCATAACCCCTGATTCGTAGTAGTCAAGATCGTTAGACAGCTTGATGGCGGGCTCATCAAATGTTTCCAATGCATACCATATAATTTTTACCAGCAGTTCCGTAACAGTTTTGAACTTCTTATTACCGGCAAATTTTTTTTGTACATCGTCAAGAAAGGGAGTCTTTGATTTATGAATGGTGATAATAAATTTGTCAGTATAGAAGATCGCTATTTTATTGGTAAGGTCCTGTATGGTGGATATAGGCTTGTCTTTCGCCGGCGCATAAAACCGGAGGATCAAAAAATGAACATCATCCACAAGTTCGTACTTGGGCAAATGTTCAGGTTGCATGCAATCCCTCACCACGTGTTCGTTCAGGTTAAATTCGTTGCTTATCTGCTCCATCTCTTCCGCGGAAGGATCCAACACATCTGTCCACGTTGCTACCTCACATACGGGGTACTCGTTTCTTGTCATTTACAATTGTTGATTACACAAATGTAAAAGGATTTTCGATGATCTTATTTTATCCTTAACCGGACGTGTCAGGCATGCCCGGGCATGGCGTCAGGCAGGTTTATAATCTTTGTACTTCCACGTTTGTGTACATGCATTCCTTAACTCCGGCCCGCAAACTAAGAGGAAAAAATAAACCTACTTGGACTGGTTGGCGGAGCGTTTATAGGTGTGGCTGAACCTGTCAGCGCCGGGTTCATCAAATGTAATGGTGCCCGGGGCAACACGCAATACCTCCACCTCGGTCCCGGAATAGAAGCCAAAATAATTTTGAGAAATGGTGTACGATGTATCGCCGCTTGCCGCATCTATTACAGTATTCAACGCATAAGGGCCGGTAAACTGAACAGCTCCGTTCTTTAAGTAATTTACAGTTCCGTCGTCGTTGAATTGCAGTTGTAACTCATATCCTTTATTTGCCGGAGTCTCCACGCGATACCAGAGTCCGCCTTCAGATTGCACCCAGTCCCAGTTTCCTGTTATTATGTTTTGAATAGCATCGGTTGTGGATTGCGGTGCTGCCTTTGTATTAAGCGACGACTTTGTACAGGCCTGCAAAAAGCAACTAACGCTTAGAATTAGAATAAGGAGTTTCATAACTTTTTTTGACTTGACAATGCTTCATTGCAAACTGTTGCATGTGCCCATCATAAAATAATTAATCCATGAATAACCGGGTGTGAACCGGTAGCCTCCTTAGTTGGAGCATGAACGAATGATCACGTTCCTTATAAAACCCGGGCGCATGGAAAAGATTACTAATTGGCGATCTTTATTTTATACCCGTTATCAAAATTTTAATACCACCTGAAACATGAACCCACCTGTTATTTCTTATTTATAATAAAACCGTGTTTTCACTCTTTTTCTTTAAAGATTGGTTTATTAATTTACAACATCCAATCTTACAAAAACCCCCAAAGCTTTTCGAATAAACTTCTGTTATCCACGCTGGCTGTTATCATTTGAGATAAATTATCAAAGGTTGATCTGTAAAAAACTTATATCCGCACGCAAGTGGCTGGCCTGTTCTTTTCCCTCACGGGAAAAACGGAGATATTTGATCCTGGTAATATGTTGCCTCGCAGCGCTGCAGTCCCATTCCCAAAATCAAACGATCAGCGACAGCATTTGTAAAGTGCGGATTACCGGAGCGCCTCCCGGGGTTATTCAACAGTTAGACCCGGCTTCCCTGAATTTTACCAAAGCTCCCGGCAACTACGTCAACTTTGGAATTGTAGGAAACGACTATAAATATTTCCTGCTCAAGCTTACTGCCGCTGATACTATCACAGGGCAATATGTATCCATTGATAATACCAGCCTCGATGCTATAAGTATTTACCGGGTATATAACAATAAAAAGAGCCGCCTGCTTTGCCGTGAAGGTTACCTGGTGCCATTTGCAAAAAGCAGGAACTATGTATGGCATACTATACCGCTTGAAATATCGGCAACGCCTTCCCTGTATCTTATCGCCTTAAAATCTTCCAATAAAAATATTAATGTAAAATATGACATACTCTCCGGAAGGGAACTCCAGGCTAAGTACCAGGCGCACGACCGCATTATTTTCTTTTATATAGGTGCGGCTTCCCTTATCCTGTTTATTATATCGTTTGCCATTTTCCTTTTCAGGGAGCGTGTCTTCATCATTTATTCAGGGTATGTCATTTGCATTTCCCTATGGATCATTTCGCATTACGGGTACCTGTTCCCGTTGGTATATCCAGATCTTCCCGTGCTTAACGAAATCGTTAAACCTGTCAGCAGCCTCGGCGCCGGTTACTTCCTGGTTGTCCTGCTAAGCAATGTTTTTAAGCAAGGCCTGCAATCACATCCGTGGCTGCGGAAAATGCTGGGAAGCATGCAATATATATTGCCGGTACTTTGCGGGTGCATGCTGCTGTTAATGATCCACGACTTGTCGTCTTTGGTGAGAGGCATATTAGTTGCGTTATGGCATATTGGCTTACTCTTTTCCATTTGCCTTATTGTTTTTACACCGGTTTATTTTGTGCATTCAGGCGCCGTCGCAAAAATATTCTCAGTGGCGATGCTGGTGATATGTATGGTGGCCATGCTACAGCTATTCGGTAATTCCGGCTATATCAATAATTACTTTCTCAATGAACATGGCATTACCATCGGGTGCCTGCTGCAAAATTTTATCATCGCCTATGGATTGTTTTATAATTTATTGCAGGAAAACAATGATAAGAAAAAACAGGTGATCGCCCTGGAGCGGGAACATGCGGAGACCTTAAAAAAGCTGATCAATGTGCAGGACGACGAGCGCAAAAGAATTGCCAATGACCTGCATGATAATATCGGCCCGCTGCTGGCCGCTATAAAAATAAATTTCCGCAGGCTGGTTGATAATAAAGATGCCCTGCAAAACGGGCTTGCCCACAAGACGGAGCTGATCATTGATGATTCCATAGCAGAGATCAGGAATGTAGCCCACAACCTGATGCCCAAAAGCCTCTCCTCCAACGGGCTGATAGAAACCCTGCGCGAATACTTTGAAAGCATGGAAAACCTGTATGGCAAGAAAATAATTTTTAACCACCAGGTGCAATCCATACTCGGGCCGGGCGTGCAGGTAAACCTTTACAGGATCATTTGCGAGCTGGTGCTGAATGCCGCCAACCACAGCGGCGCAGAAGAATTAACCGTGAGCATCTGCTCAAACGATGAATGTATAACGGTAAGCATACAGGATGATGGCAATGGCTTCAATGTAAAATCCGCGGAGTTCAGAAAATCATTTGGCCTGCAAAGCGCTGAGAGCAGGATACAGTACATGAAAGGAAAATTTACTTTGAAAACAGCTCCCGGTGAGGGAACGCTGATTGATATGCGGATACCATTATAGATGCACCAGCCCAAAATGCACCGCTTTTAATATAAGCCCTATCCGGTTCTTTACTTCAAACTTTTCGAACAGCCTGCCACGGTAGGTATCAACCGTTGACTCACTCAGGAACATTTTCTTCGCGACCTCTGAATAGTTAAGATCCGAACTACATAAGTACTGCAACAGCTCTTTCTCCCTGTCCGTCATTTCCGGTGCATTGGAAGTGTTCATTCTTTTCTCAATCTGCTTATGGATGTTGCCGGTAATGATGGGCGTATAATAATAGCCATACTTTACTACCTGCTGCAATGCATTCAGCAACTCCTCCTTCCCTATTCCCTTAAGCAAATAACCCTTTACGCCATATTGCAGCATTTGCACCACGCTGTTATCATCTTCCTCCATAGTAAGCGCCAGCACTTTTATTTCTTTCCTGTTTTCATGTATCCACTTAGCCACCTCAAGCCCGCTGGTGCCGGGCATTTTAATATCCAGTAAAATAATATCCGGCACATTTTGATCCTGCTTCAGCATCTCAATTGCCTTGCTCCCATCCTGTGCTGTCCAGCTTACAGTGAATCCATCAAAATCATTAATAAGACTCGCCAAAGAATCGCAGAAGATTTTATGGTCA
>CAWGWY010000004.1:0-191661 GCA_963826435.1 uncultured Chitinophagaceae bacterium
TATTTCTGTTATTAGATGTAATAGTACAAAAAAAATGGCTATTAATAATCAATCTTTTATCATTATACGTTTTGCATTGTCGTTAGTACAATCGGAACTTTAAAAAATTGTAATATGTTCTTCTTAATTTTAAAATGGCAGCTCATGGTTGCTTACTTCATCCAAACTTTCTTCTGTAGCTTTTCGTTTTTTATCAAGCATTAGTACCTGATCAGCTACTACCTCTGTCATAAATATTTTATGGTCTTCCTTATCTTCATACTGGCGGTTGCGCAGTTTGCCTTCCACATACAATAAGCTCCCTTTGCGTATGTATTCATTTGCAAAGGTGGCTAAGCCGCGCCACACAATTATGGTGTGCCCTTCTGTTTTTGATTGAGTATCTCGTTTTTTCAGCCTGTAATTTTCGGTGGTGGCCATAGTGAGCTTTGCAACAGGCGTTCCATCCTGCAATGTTTGGTATTGCGGTTCTTTTCCTATGTTGTCTACCAGTATCACCTTATTTATCCCTCTCATTTTTCCGGTTTACGGCAGTTGAAAATGTGAAGTGTTTATTATTAAAAATCTACCAATCTACTTCTTCATTTTTATATAAATCATCAAAAGGGCTTGCAATATTTATCAATTGCTTTTTGCTTACATGCAGGTACCGTTCTGTGGTTTTTATATTAAAGTGGCCCAGCAGGTCTTTTATATATTTTATATCAGTCCCTTTGTCTAATAAGTGGGTGGCAAAGCTGTGCCTTAAGCTATGCACACCTACTTCTTTACTAATGCCCGCCTTGTGTTTTGCATTTGCAAATATCTGTTGCACGGTTCTTGTCGGGTAGGCAGTTTGTGTTTGTTCTGATTCGAACAGATATATTTTCGGAGAAGGTTTATACTCCTGCAGGTATTTTCTTAAAATGTCTAAGACCAGCGGGCTTAAGTTTACGTAGCGGTCTTTTTTGCCTTTTGCCCGGCTTATAAATATTTGCATTCTTTTACTATCTATATCGCAAATTTTCAAATTTACTATCTCGCTTACACGCAGGCCGGCGCTGTACGCAGTAAACAGCATGGCTTTATGTTTCTTATTGAGCAGCGAATTGAACAGCCTTCTTAATTCATCTTCGTTTAAAAGTCTTGGTAGCAACAGCGGCTTTTTTGGCCTTGGTATTTCCCAAAAAAACTTCTCTCTTTTCAAAACACTTTCGTAGTAAAATTTCAGAGCATTCATCCTGCTATGCAACGTGTTCTCACTCAGCTTCAATTTCTCAGAACAATACTGCAAATAATCCTTTATGCGCCCAACAGTAAACTCTGACGCAGGTACGTCTTTTATCGTTTGTAAAAACTGCATAAACTCATTGGTATATGTTTTTATAGTAGATGCACTGTAGCTTTTTACCCCGTAGGATTAAAAAAATCAGACAATCTGCTCAGTAAATCTCTCTTATCCAACGGGGTGAAAAACCAACTGCTGTTTAAATTTCTGAAGCGCATCATTATTTTCTTTGCTCAATTTCATTAAAGCGTTAGGCTTTTGAAAAGGCCTGGCGGGTACATGGCTATTATTCTTTGTTATTGTTTTTGCAACTGGTGCTAATTCCCTTTTTAGCGGCGGCTGCCCATTGTTCTTCTTTTCCACCAAATACTTTTTCAGTTCCTTTACATCAAGTATTACTTTGCCTTTTAATATTTTTGCCAGCATCTCATAATTCTTTTCTGTACAAGGCACATACCAGCATTTGTTGGTTTACCCCGTAGGATCAAAAAAATGCGACAATCTATTTCGCAAATAGATTTTACCACTTCCTGATTTTAAATATTTTTCCCTTCTTGTAGCATCTTGCTGATGGAGACATCCCTCCCAATATATAAGCCTCAAGGGCCTTCTATTTTTAGTCGATTCTACTTTTCCTTCATTATGAAGAATAATTCTTTGATTTAGGTTTGAAGTATACCCGGTATAAAACTGGTTATCCATCTCACTTAATAAAATATAAACGTAGTAGTACATAATTTTTTTTGATCCAACGGGGTGAACTCCACCTGGCCCCGGCTTTGGTTTGAAAATAATAATTGAGCGGTTCCCCGGTTCCCAGGCGTACCTGCGGTGCATATATCCCGATGCATTCTTTATCCCGGTGCATCAATGCAGTTAGTTTTACTGTTTCCACTATTTAAATATATCTAATAAATAGTAGCTATGCAAGCTTGCCTCAATTGTCTCTCCCTTCCGGAGAGTGCTTCAGTTTTTATTTTTTGGGAGGGCGATCTTAAGGAAGGTTTTCACTTTTTTAATTTTAAAGTGGCCGCTCTTTAAAGAAAGTTTCCACTTTTTTAATTTAAAGAGGCCGCTCTTTAAGGAGGGTTTTCACTTTTTTAATGTAAAGTGGCCGCTCTTTAAGGAAGGTTTTCACTTTTTTAATGTAAAGTGGCCGCTATTTAAGAAATGTTTTCACTTTTTTAATGTAAAGTGGCCGCTCTTTAAGGAAGGTTTTCACTTTTTTAATGTAAAGTGGCCGCTCTTTAAGGAAGGTTTTCACTTTTTTAATGTAAAGTGGCCGCTCTTTAAAGAAGGTTTTCACTTTTTTAATTTTCTTTCCGTAAAAATTCATTTGTTTTTTTAAAAAAAAGGGTAAAAGTATGCGGATTATTTTGGGCCTTTTACGAATCTTACCGGGTGGTTATACTCTATTTTATTTTTTTTTGATGCTGTTTATTTTTAAGCGAACCCGCTTTTCTAAATTTTTTCTCTACGTAAAATACCCTCAAAACGCCTCGCGGGAAGATAAAATTTTTCTGCACTTATGCAAGCTCAGCCCGCTGTGGCAGGGGGTATTGCACAACCGGGGTTTATGTATTTGTTTTGCCCTGTCGTTACAACATTACGATGAAGACAACCCTGGATGCACTTATCGCATTGCAGGAATTTTTTAACCTTTTTAAAATCCAACGTATGAATGCATCTGATCTGTTTGACGCAGTGGTGATAAGGCCGTACAAAAGCTGGTCTGATACTAAATTGTCCACAGAGACACTTAGGATCCAGAACTCTATGACGGACAATCCGCTGTTTCCTGCACCAAGCCCGACCATGGAGGTATTCGGTGAGGCTGTAGGCGCTTACGTGTTGCAGCTTGCGAAAGCAGGTAGCCGCGATAAGAGTGCCGTAGCCGCAAAGAATGCCCGCCGCGTACAGCTCATTACATTGTGTGAGCAGTTAGGATACTCTGCTTCCAACACCGCTAACGGCGATGTGGAAGCGCTCGTGAGTACCTCACTGCCCCTGAAAAAGAAGCGCCAGAGCGTAGTGATCGCTCCACCTTCTAACTTCAGGATCGCCAATGGGATGAACCCGGGTGATCTCGACCTGAGAGTGGACAGCATGAGAGGCGCTGTATCTTTCAAGTTTGAGTACACGCAGGACCCGCCAACGGCCACAAGTGTATGGGTGGAGACAGTTTGCAGCACCAGCCGTTGTACCTTTAAAAATCTTGAGTCCGGTAAGAGATACTGGTTCAGGGTGGCTGCCATAGGCAGTAAGGGACAGATGGTGTGGGGCGAAACTTTGCTTAGCCCTTACGTGCAATAGCACCGTAAGACTTAAAAGTTAATTAAGGCTGCTTCTTTATGGAGTAGCCTTTTTTATTTTATCTTAAAAAACCACCGCCTTGGGCAGTGGTAATGTTCTGTGGGCTTTACCTGAATAATTTTTTTCCACAAAGGCTCAAAGAACACGAAGGATTTTTTTCTGCGGAAAAATAAAAAAACGAAGTTTTTCTTCGTGGCCTTCGTGCATTCGTGGTAATTTTTGTTCTGTCTTGTTCAGATTAGAATAATGTAAGCAAGGAATTAAAAGGTATTTATAAATTGTATAAAGAGGCCGCCTGATGCTTCCAACCCAACCTTCCTGGAAGGTGGTTGTTCAGTTTTGGTGTAGCGGGCTTGCAGGGAGTTTGCATTGCATTGCGATAGAAATAGTTCCCCTTGCTATCCTTAGTGTAACCATATCCGATAGTTGCGCTGTCCTGAGGTACTAAGTGAAAAAACTCTTTTCCGAAGGCACACATCAAAGAGTAAAAATTGTATGAAGGTGTTGGTGTTCCTAAAACCTGGTTCCATCTACGTGCAAAGCTATCACCAACAACTCTTATGGTGCTACGAATTAAATAAAGCTAAACTTTCACTACTTTAAATATTTTAGCAAAACAAACTTTCTATATTATTACAGACCAGTATCCTCAATATTTTACTGCTACAATTTTAGATTGGAAACATCTTTTAAAACCGGATAAATATAAAGACGTCATAACGGGTAGCCTTGCAACGATGACCCGGTAACAGCAGGCTTATGTACTTATCACGAAGATTATAAATATTCTTCGGCAAAGTTTTATGAAAGTGGAAATGATGATCCTATAGCTATCGGATTTGGGTTTCTTACACATTGGATGGTTTAGGATAACCGTATGATTTAGTTCAAACTGATGTTGGTGATGGCCGGCTACAAAACCTTCCGCACAGCCCGTCCCGCTCCTTCGCGGGAAATACGCAACATCGGCGGCCTCTTTTTGGTCTTTGCAATACCTTAAATTTGGAAAGGAAAAGACCAACATCGGCAAGGAAATTATGATCGGTCTCCGGGCCGAAGCGTATATATTAAGCGGGCAGTCTAATATTCGCCCGAAAAAAAATTCTATTAAAGAACGGTTGGCCTTATTCAGGTGGAAGAAGCTTGCACTAAGAGCCAAAAATAACTATTACATGTGAACTGCCTGCGAGGGAATTTATAAATTATTTTGTTTTGAACCGGGCATAAAATAAGGCCACCTGGAAAGGCAGCCCGGAAGCTACGAAAGCTTGAATTATTAACTTCTTTATTTATCCGCGAGTATTTCCATTTTTCCATCAGTCGCAATCATTTTAAATGTTTTCGATGTTTCAGGATTTTTCAGGGTGAACAAATAGACAGAAAAATCATGGACCTGGTATTCTGTGCAAAATTCAATATCGAAGTCATAGTACTGGCTCCTCACCATATCGCAAACTCTGAACGGTAATTTTTCTTCGGAGTATATTAGTTGACTATACTGTCTTTCTCCCCTTATCGTTATATGTTATACGATAATCAATTCCGTCTGAAAGAAAATTTGCGATGTATCCGCCTGGTATGGAAAACCATGTTTCACCGGCAACATTGCGAAACCCTTTTATAAAATCTCTTTTCGCTTTTACATTGATATATTTTGAATCAATTTTTTTTGTTTCCGCATCAGTTGTTTTTCTTGTTGATTTTGAAAAATTAAAAGCGAGTAGGTTTTCGGTTTGGCTGTAACCATATTTTCCGGTTGCAAGAACTGCTATTAATGCAATTGCCGGAATTATCTTTTTCATTTGTTTTGATTTAGGGTAATCATTTGTTTTATTGTTTGCGATATAAAAATATATCAGCATATACCAGGGAAAGCGAGAATTGGTAGTTACTGGCTATGATTGGGTGGTTGGCTGAACAGCGGGTAGTTGATTTGCTTATATGTCTCAAAAAGCGGCAACTTTGAAAGGGATAAATATGGAAGACGGATAGAAACGCGGGATGAGACCGTAGGAAGTTTAAGAAAAAGCGGCCTGTCGCGGCCGTAAAGGCGTTGGTTTTAATTTCCGTTTATAAAGTCGAGTATCCGGTTCGCGACTTTTGCACGGCTGCTATTAAGAGAGAAGTGTCCGCAAACCCGGATTAGCTTATCTCCCCGTTTTATTCTCAATTGCCACGATTTGTTAGCGCAACTGAAACAGCAAAACTATCCTCCAGTAAACGATACTTTGTAATCAAGCCTATTTTCGAATGTGAGTTGAATACAGAATATCGAATCAACTATATTATTCGTTTGCAACATTTTCGTTGAAAATTCTCCGGTAATCACGGCAGTCGTATCGTCGGTAAGAATTTTATCTATCGTGGCGGAGACAGGTTCCGTATTTTGCCAAAGCAATTGATAAAACTCTTTTACATCCTGTTTGGTTTTTCTCCGGCCTAACCATTTGGCTTTTTCCTGGTCGCCTGGTATATACCAATCTATATTTTCTGAGAACAGGTTGGTCAATTCATCCAGGTTTCGGTTGGTTAATAATTTAAGAAAATTTTGAACTTGGTTTAGGGTTTCGTTGGTATGCATTTGATATCACTATTTTAATAGCTGATTGATGACCCTCGGCTGCGAGAGTAATTTATCACACAACCTCCAAAGGCCGTCAACAAAGGTAAAAAAAGTTTGAGGAGCCACCCGGACATCCAAAAAGGAAGCTTTAAGAACGGCAAGCTACTTTGCCACTTATAGTAAACTGCCCGGTGTCGGTCAGCAAACAATAACCAAAAGTCTCCGCAAACTTCTTTTAAGGCGGGGGCTTTTTAATGGAGGGCTTTCGGCTATTGTTCTTAATGTTGCAGGCAGTTTATCTCTGTGGTTTAAAGTTTTTTTTGTCTTTCAAATACTCTTCTAATTCTTTGTCCTCAGAATATCTTATTTGCCCGCCCTTCTATACAAAATACTTTTGAAGCTGTTTCACTACTTTGACCATGAAAGTGTGTCAAATTTCTAATTGCTACGAGTATTAATAATTAATTCAGAATAATCAAGATGAACCACATCACTTGAATCTCCTAAAATTTCATCCACTAATCCGTACGATTTTGCTTCTTCCGCATTAAGATAGCGATCACGTAAGAAATAGTCTTCGAGCTCTTTCCATGAATGCCCGGTGTGCCTGCCCATCAAATGAAATAGCTGGGCTTGCAATCGTTCTTGTTCACGGGTTGCAATACGCACATCTTCTGTATAACCTTGTGTTCCGCCGCCTGTGGGGTGCATGTGAATAGTAGCATGTGGTAATGCATAACGAAATCCTTTTTCGCCCGTGCAGAGTAAAGCCGTGCCCATGCTGGCAGTAAAACCGATCGCATAGGTATAAACAGGTGCCTCAATCATTTGCATGGTGTCATGTATGGCAAGACCTGCATACACATGGCCACCGGGGCTATTAATATAAAGATGAATCGGCTGTTTCTTATCGGCACTATTCAGGTAGAGTAATTGAGCAACAATGACATTTGCCATTTGGGCTTCAATCTGGGTGCCTAAGAAAACAATTCGTTCTTTTAACAGCAGACTATAAATGTCATAGGCTCGCTCGCCACGTCCACCACTGTCATCAATGACCATGGGAATGATACTGGAATTAATCATAATTTAATTGTCTTTAAAAAGCTGTTGTATTCGTTGCTGAAATATCACATGCTCCGGGCTATGAAAGAGTTTGTAATGTATTTTTCCAATTTCTGCCTTCATCTTCCTGCGCCCGTAAAGTTTGATGAGAGAATAACTCTTCTTTAGTAACTCTACATTTAACTTAAAAAGTGGATCGAGAGCAAGTTGTGCTTCAAATAATATCTTTTCTTCTTGGGAAAGCTTATTATTCAGATACCGCTCGATATGACGGGTATCATGCCATGAAATCTTCATAGTTTAATGATTTTTGTTCTACAATTACTTTTATTTTCTCAATACACTTGTATTTCTGTACCGATGCAGAGTGAGCGTTTGAAAATCCATGTACCTGAGATACTTCATTCATAGATAGTTTGTCGTAGTAAATAGAGCGAAGCAATTCTATGCACTTCCTTCCTGCAACTTCCAGTAAATGAAGTAAACGGTTTGTTTTCGTTATTTCTATTTCAAAGTAATCCTGGGGAAGTTTAATCTCTTTTTCCAAAGAGTCAAGTGATAATAATCTATATCTGGATTTGAACTTTTTAATCAACAAATGTTTGGCAATCCCTACGATATAGGCTTCATTTGAAAGTTTTACATTCAACTCTCCATTTACATTTTTTTCATAAAAAATTATTAATGCATCCTGAAAAATGTCTTTCGCATCATGAAATGAACCTCCTTGTTTGGTGACTATATCAGCGACCACAGGAAATACTTCCTCGTATAAGTATTCAAAGTTTTTCTCACGCTGCTGCGGGTCTTTGAGATCGAATGAAATTTCTGTAATGGTCATAGGCTTTGCATTTATAAATATGTGCTTTTTGTTTCAGAAATATCACCATGAAATGCAAATTTATTTTTCACACTACATCGTTGTTTGTTTCTTGGAGGTTTGTTAGGGTTGCTGCTAACGATACGGTATTGCTGAAGGCAGGATATTCAATGAACATTCTGCCGGAGCTACCGATCATTATATAATTCATTGATGAAGTTAACAACAAAAGCTGATTTACTTCCGCTACGCTGGAACTGTTGCTGATAGCTAACTGTAGCCCATTGTTATTGCGTCTGCCAGTTTATTGCATAGCCCCGTGTAAGCGGTATTTTATTTATTTTCACTAATAAATGAAAGTCTAACGTTGTATTCTGTTTTCACTTTTCAAGTTAAAATGATACCTGGTTTCCAAATGTTAAATTGCTTAATATAGCCAAGAGCAATTTCAATAAGTTCCTTTTTAAATCCATTATTTCTTTAATGTCAGAAAAAATAAGCTTGTTTTAAAAATAATTTTATTGCTGTATAATAACCAGGCATCCCAGGCTACCTGTAGTAACTTAAAAATACAAGAAATCACATTTGGCTATTCGTAAAAACCTTAGATAATAAGAGAGCTGCTGTCCTGAGGTACCAGCGCCACTTTTGAAATTTGATGTTACTATGGGTAGGGGAATTATTTATCAATTACAAAAAAACAACGGGCTGGCTCAGGCGAAATTGCATTTTACCCCTCCTGTTCCCGGCTGGTCCTTGCGGCCTGCTATTCCAATTCGGCAATAGTATTTAATACCGGATGCCGGGCTGGTAAATATGCAGGTAGCTTCTCACATTATTAAAAAAATCATTTTTGATCATTAACTTGCCTTATTAAACGAACCAATACAGTGCTTATGACGGCAGTTAAAAAGAAATGCCACATAATTTTAATCAAATTATTTTTCAATAAAAATGACAACTGATATGTATAGACAAGGAGCGGCAGGTGCATTGCTTGACATATACGAACAGGCAATTTCCGGTTTTAAAAAGATGATTGAAGATATTCCCGATAATGCATTAACCATAATAACAGACCCGCAAACAAAGGATGAAAATTGCAGGTCCATCCAGGCAATTTTATCTCATGTGGTACATGCCGGCTATGGCTATGCAACCAGTATTCATAACACGAAGGGAGAGGCTATTGAAAGGCCCGGCAAAACTTTTCATGTAACTATCAAAGCATATTTAGAAGACCTTACTAACGTTTTTGTATACACTGAAAATATTTTTAAAGGAATTAAAGACAATCAATTGGAACAGAATGACGATTCATTGAAGATGCTAACAGGCTGGGGACAACGGTACGATATAGAGCAACTGACCGAACATGCTATTGTACATATTTTCCGCCACAAGCGCCAGATAGAGAAAATGAAACACAACCTGCTTCCGCTGTAGAGCGTACTGGCTCACAATTCTTTTTGCCGGATTATTTACCTTTTCCAATGTCGTAAAATTGCTTTTTGCAGGGCGCATTAAGTTCATCCGGCGCCCAATCATAGGGTAGTGGCTGGTACCCCGCACCATTTTAACATAAAAACCCTTATTGCAATATTTGTGAGAAAATCCGCAAATTTTTGCAGATATTAAGGTGAATGACGATGTTTATCCACTAAATGAAGATTACCACCGTATCCCTCGCAGAAAATTTTTAACTTCATAGCAGCAGCCAGGCAACCGTAATTTTTTTCAAGCCGATATAAAACTAATATGCGGGTTTACCATTTTAGATTACGAGCATTATCATTGGGGCTGGTGTTATGTCCCGGCTATTTTATTACAAGCGCACAAATTTGCCCACCAAATATTGATTTTGAAACAGGAACTTTCAAGGGCTGGACCTGTTACGTTGGCACTGCAGAAGAAGTGGGCCGTACCAATATAGTTGATCTTTACCCATCCAATGGTCCGCAATCTAACAGGCATACCATGTACACGATCAATTCCGGGAATGGTTTGGATCCATATGGCGGCTTCCCGGTAAACTGTCCTAATGGAAGCGGCCATTCTGTAAGATTGGGAAATAATTCTGCGGGCACCCAGGCGGAAGGCTTGTCTTATCAATTCACTATTCCTGCAGACCAGGACATTTACTCTCTCATTTACCACTATGCGGTAGTTTTCCAGGATCCTAACCATGAGCAATGGCAGCAACCAAGATTGGAAATTGAAGTCACCAATCTCACCGATAATAAAAGGATTGAATGCTCGTCATTCACATTTATTCCTTACGGCTCGCTGCTTCCGGGATTTTTTGAATCACCCAATCCAAACGGAGGTACGCCTGTATGGTGTAAAGACTGGTCGGCAGTTTCCGTAAACCTGGATGGGAATGCCGGTAAGACCATTCAGCTTTTTTTTAAAACGGCCGATTGTACTTTCAGAAGGCATTTTGGATATGCATATATTGATGTTAATTCGGAATGCTCCAGTGAATTTGTGGGAACTACTTATTGTAACGATGATACTGCCGTGAATTTAACGGCCCCTTTTGGATACCAAAATTACACGTGGTATAACAATACATTTACCAACGTACTGGGCAACCAGCAAACAATCGTATTTAATCCACCACCTCCGAGGGGGTCAACCTATGCGGTAGCGGTAGTGCCTTATAATGGCTATGGCTGTGTAGATACCCTATATGCAAGGCTGGAAGATTCATTAACTGTAACTTCGTATGCGGGGAGGGATACGCTTTCCTGCAATAGAAGCCCTGTGCCACTTGGCGCAATTTCCAAACCCGGCCTGGTATATAGCTGGAGCCCCGCCGACGGGTTATCCGATCCGCATATTTCAAATCCTTTAGCCATGCCGGATAAAAACACCAGATATATTCTCACGACCAATCACGATGGAGGAGGATGTGTTAATGCGGACACCGTTGAGGTGAGGGCATCAATTATAGACAGCGTATTGCAGCTGACCGGCAGCCCGTTATTTTGTTCAGACAGTGGAGACAGCGCTATATTACATGTGAAACCAACGGAAAGTATTCAATGGGTTGTGGACAATAGCCCCATATATGGAGCTAACCAACCGGATTACAGGGTCACGAAAACCGGCTCATACTATGCCTTGATTGTAAATAAGGATGGTTGCAGCCTTGCCACCAAACCCCAGGAGATCGTTATCGATGATCCGAGGCCTGGTATTGCTTACCCTGTGCAATATGCAGTTGTCGATGTGCCACTCGATCTGAAAGCGAGGGAGTTTGGCGACACTGTTTTGTGGAGTCCCGGTACATGGCTCAGCAACCGGACAAGTTTTACACCTCTATTTGAAGGCGCTTCTGAACAGCTATATAGTATAGAGATAAAAACAAAAACCGGCTGCGTAACCGTTGATACGCAATTGGTAAAAACGGTTGAAAAAGTTGAGGTGTATGTTCCAAATGCATTTACCCCTAACAGTGATGGCGTTAACGATCTGCTGCGGCCGCTGGTATTTGGAATAAAAGAGCTTCACTATTTCAAAATATTTAACAGGGCGGGGCAGCAGCTGTTTGAAACAAACATATTGCAATCCGGATGGGACGGAAGGTTTAAAGGCATTCCGCAATTGTCGCAGGTTGTTGCCTGGATAATGGAGGGCACCGGAGTTGATAATAAAATTTATACGCGAAAGGGAACCAGCTTATTAGTGAGATAAGAATTTTTTGTTTTCAGGTAGAGGGATGATATACTTCTTAATTTTTGCCGGGAAATTAGACCCGAATAATTTCTTTAAAATTTTATTCAAAATCATTTGTTGAAGAACTCACTGAGGCTAATGATGGTTATCATACCAGCCTTTTTAAATTTTTCGTTTTAAGACCTCGTTATATGCGGAAAGAAGGGCTTCCAATATCAATTCTCTCCGCACCTTCTTTAATTCAAAAGTCGTTGCTCCTTTTTCGCCCCATTTGTTAGGAACCGGGTAAATGTTGCCGGAATCCATTTTACAAAAAATTGCCTGTTCTTCGGGCGTCAAAAAGATATTGGCCGTATTATTTTCGGATAAATAAGTAGCAAACATTCGTTTTCCAATTACCTTAAAACCAATTCTCCCGAAGTGTTGTTTTTGTTCAGTCCCCGGAAAAGAAAGGGCCATCTCAATAAAAGATTCACCGGTGATCATTTTTGTTTTTTTAAAGCCTGTCGTTAAAATTGAGCGTCGCTTGTCGTGCTTTTTTAGCGTTATCATTCCAACCAAAGCCAGTTCCGCACCAGGAGCAATATAAATAATTGAGAGCTCCGGTTAAAAAATTACAGGAAGTTTATTTTCAATTTATTTATTTCCCTCAATAAAATTACTGGTGTTAAATTGCAAAAAGTTAATCTTGCCAGTATGATAAAATCAATTCTCATAATTATATTTTTTAGTATTTCAGTTCTCGCCACAGGGCAAACCGGTGCAAAAAAGAAAATTAAAAATGCAAACTATGAATGGCCTGCTTATGGCCGTAGTGCGGGGGGAGACCGGTATGCTGCATTGAACCAGGTTAATACTTCCAATGTTTCAAAACTCAGGTTGGCATGGACTTACAGAACGGGTGAATTAAAGACATACGAAGGGACGCATGCTTTGGAAAAAGCAGCTTTTGAAGCCACTCCTATCATGATAGGACAAACGCTTTATTTCAGTACCCCATCCTGCAGGGTAATAGCTATTGATGCCCGAAACGGTTTGGAGAAATGGACATATGATCCCCGCGTAAATTTAAAAACAGACTATTCTGAAATTTCTTCCCGCGGAGTTTCGTCATGGCCTGCACCTGGAAAAATACCAGGTAAAGATGCATCAGGAAGAATTTTTATAGGAACCATAGATGGGCGCCTGATTGCACTGGATGCAAAGTCCGGAAAGGTTATTCCGTCTTTTGGAAAAGATGGAATCGTAAATTTAAGGGCAGGAGGTTACAGGGATCTTAGTGTTACTTCCCCGCCTGCAGTAATTGGTAATCTTGTTGTCGTCGGTTCCTCGTTCGGCGACAATCAGCGTTTTGATTACCCTGTCGGCACTGTGAGAGCCTATGATGCAATGTCGGGTGATCTTCGCTGGAGTTGGGACCCTGTCACCCGGGACTCAACCGATAAATCGTGGCAAACATGGAACGGGCCCAAGGCACATAAAACCGGAGCTGCCAATGCATGGTCAATAATTTCTGCCGACGCTGAACGTGACCTGGTATTTATTCCAACGTCATGCCCAAGTCCCGATTATTATGGCGGCGAAAGGCTGGGGCAAAATTTATATGGCAATTCAATTGTTGCACTTCGTGCCTCTACCGGAAAAATGGTTTGGTATTTCCAGGTAGTGCATCATGATTTATGGGATTATGATATTGCCGCACAGCCGATGCTTATTGAAATAACGAGGAATGGTAAAACGATTCCTGCAGTTGCTGTGGGCACCAAGATGGGGCACATATTTATTCTCAATCGTGAAACAGGTGAATCTTTATTCCCGGTAGAGGAGAGGCCGGTTCCGGCTTCAGATATTGAAGGCGAGGAAGCTTTTCCTACCCAGCCATTTCCCGTGCTACCTGCTCCGTTAGGTCTGCAAAAGATAACCAAGGAAGACGCATGGGGCCTTACCGATAAAGACAAGGAAGAAGCAGAGAACAGAATTTCCAGGTACGTTAATAAAGGAATTTTTACACCCCCGGGTTATAATGGTTCGATCATGACGCCCGGGAATGTAGGCGGTATCCATTGGGGCGGCATGTGCTATGATGCTAAGCAGGGTTTATTGGTTACGAATATCAATAACCTTGCTGCAATTATCAGGCTGATTCCGAGAGAAAAAATTGACCAGGTAGAAAAAGATCAAACAGAATTGTTGCGGGCTGAGACAGGAAGGCAATCAGGAACCCCTTACATAATGAAAAGAGATTACCTTTTTAAAATTGACAGCGGCCGGTTTATTATGCAAACAAAACCGCCCTGGGGAACTTTGCTGGCTATTGATTTGAAGGATGGATCAAAAAAATGGGAAGTTCCGCTTGGTTATGCGCTCGACCCAAAAAAATATCCCGGCGCGGAAAAATGGGGATCTGTCAATCTGGGCGGCGCAATTGCAACTGCCGGAAATTTGATTTTTGTTGCCGCGACAACTGATGATCACCTACGGGCTTTTAATACCAAGACGGGGGAATTGCTTTGGGAATATTTACTTCCTGCAGGTGGACAGGCAACTCCAATGACCTACCAGCTTGATGGCAAACAATATGTGATTATAGCGGCAGGTGGGCATGGAAAGATCGGGACAAAGCAGGGAGATTATATAATGGCATTTTCACTTTAAAGGGCCGGGCATTGTCTCGATAAATGTTGACGAATGTTCAAAAAAGATAGATGTCTGTACCTGCCCAACAAACAAAATTTATTTTTGTTGAAATGATCTCGTAGAATTTTGACATATAATTTCCTAATTTTTTTTATGATAACTTACAAATTATTCACGCGGGGAATTTTATTTTTTCTGCTTTCATTTTTCCTGATGGGTGTTTTCAGTTGCCAAACCGAGGTTCAATCAAATACCGATCAGAAATGATCGGGAGCTGGCAACCCTTGACTCGTTATTAAGAGATCCGGTATTTGCCCAATCGATGGCTGCATCACTTGACTCTTCATATTACGAAGGCATAGGAGAAAAACCTCCGCCTTTTCTTACACCCGCTGATGATACAACTTTTATTTTTAAAACACAATTTGAGGAAAAAGTCGCTACCAACCTTGCAGGATTCTATGCGCTTGAATGTGGTGTAGGCTTGCTCTCTGCGCAAAGCAATATGACACCCATTGCTATATTAAAAAAAATTACCGGGGACAATGCGGATTCAAACATGGTTTTGTTATTGAATCGGTTTGCCAATGCTACCTGGAAAGCCGGTCAGCCCTTCAGAGGCCTCAACAGGATTACAAAGCCTAATTTTATTGGTGCCGGTGCTTTAAGTGCTGATGAGATTGAGAAGGATTATGTACAAATAAAAAATGCGGCCGTTAAACTTTTATCTTCTCTTGAAACAAATGCAGATAGCTCACTTGGAGAGCAAATGAATGCTTTGCGAAACCTGCTGCAGGATTCTTCTTATGCGGTATCAATGGCATCTTTCCTGGATTCTTCTTATTATGTAAACCTTAACCAGCCTGCGCCACCTTTTTCAACGCCGGATGATACCGCAATTATAAAAAAGAGTTTAAAAGAAATGAAAATCGCAACCTCAATTGCGGGATTTTATGCCCTTGAATGTGGCGTTAATTATTTGGTTACAAAAACAAGTCAATTGCCTTCGGTTATCATAAAGTCAGTCGCTGATAATTCGATAAGTGCGGAAGATAAAAATATTTTTGCCAGGTTTGCCAATGCAACATGGAAGGCCGGGCAACCTTTCAGGGGACTTAACAGAATTACACGAGCCACATTCACTCCCTTTTATTTTCTAACAGAAGCTGACATTGATAAAGATTTAGTCCAGGTGAGAGCAGCTGCAAAACGTCTATCGGAATTATTGTAACGGAGGGTAGAGTTGCGATATTCCGGAAACGTTTTAGAGAGTTTTCAGGCTTATGGCCAGATCCACCATTTCCTCAAAGATTCGTGCTCATTTTTTATTGTACAAACAAATAGCAATGGCCCAAACATAATCACCATCGTGGGATATTGATAAACTAAATTCTAAAGGAGTTTTTAATTTTTTTATTTGAACAGTTGGCTTTCCTGCAGGCCTGGCCCGCAGTATTTCAATATCCTTCCACCATAGTTTAATATTGTTATCGGTTTGTTTTATCGCTTTGTAAACCGATTCTTTGGCAGCCCACGTTGAAGCATATCTTAAAAAAGGATCAGCAAATTTTGAACAATACACTAACTCATCTTCAGTAAATCCGCGCTTTATAAAATGTGAAGTGCAGCTTTTTATGAAAGCGGGCAGATGAATAATATCATTTCCCGTTGCGATACCTTTTCCGGAAATTGAAATGTGTTTCAATTGTTCGGAAAAGGTGTCTTGAATTTGTTCAGCTTTCATCGGTTGATACTCCCATAATGTTATACCCTCCATCAATGAAATGTATATTGCCGGTCACTTTTTGCGAAAGATTGGAAAAATAATACAGGGCTGCGTCTGCAACGTCACCTGCCTTTATATTTCCAAGGGGTGCCGTGTTCTTCGAAATTTTTCTCAGGGTTCTTACGCCTTTTATGCCCCCGGAAGAAGTAGTCATTACGAGCCCGGCTGAAATTGCATTTACCCTTATTCCCGATTTCCCAAAATATTGAGCGAGATAAATTACAATATTTTCAAGAGCAGCTTTATTAATTCCCATGCCTGCATATCCCGGAAACACACGCTGTGATGCATTATAGGTAAGTGTGAGAATTGATGCAGATGATGATAAATATTTTTCTGCTACACGGCAAATACGAAGTAAAGAATAAGCACTGATATTAAATGAATCCATCAAATCATCAAATGGGATATCGAGATAGGTGGTGGCTTCCTCTTTTGAACCGGGCAGTGTAGCGCACATCACTTTTTGATTTCCATACGCAGTTCCATGTAGCATGTAATCGATGTTGCCACATTGCTCATACACTTTTTTAATAAAATCTTCGACCTCGTTTTCATTTCTTACATCAACCGGCGCAATAAGTTTGGTATCCATTCCATTTTGCTCAAGCAACGCAATGATCTCTCTTTCTGTACCGGGCAAATAGCTTATAGCGACTGTGCAGCCCGACTCCACAAGCTTCTTAGTGATATGCCAGGAAATGGAACTGTCATTTCTGACGCCAAAAATCAAAGCTATTTTCCCGGTATTATCAATCATGATTGTCTTTTGAAATTACCATTGCGCTGTTGGTACTGCCGAAGCCATAATTAAGACAAACAATCCTGTTAATTTCTTTTTCAACAGCATGTTGCGGCAATAAATCACGATAAGCAGCAAGAGGTTCTTTTATTCCCTGCCAGCTACTTTCCAGCTGGAAGTTTTCAGGCTGATCATTCAGATTTTCTGAATTCAGGCAGGGTGAAATCTTTTGCTCTTTCAACATTAATAGAGCAGTAATTAATTCAACCGCCCCGGCTGCGCCAAGCATGTGGCCAAATTGTGATTTCGGTGCAGCCACCTGGTAGCCTTTACCACCCAGGAATGTAACGATGCTTAGCAATTCTATGGCATCACCCAAAGGCGTAGACGTTCCATGAACCTTTACAACATCAGGAAATAAATGTTTTTTGTCTTTGCCCAATAGCCCGCCCCAGAGCCGCTGCTGGCCTTCGAATGAAGGCGCGAACATATCGCCGCTTCCATCTGAATTGTTGAAATAATTATCAATTACGGCAAGTATATTCGGCACCTCTTGCTTTTGCAAGATCGTAAGCTTCCAGGGCAATAATGCCTGCACCAAAAGAACAAACAAATCCATTCCGTGCAACATCAAAAGGGCGGGAAGATTTTTCCGGTTCCAAGCCACGGCTTAAAACCTGCATCGCGTCAAAGCCGAGAAAAGATTCAATGGATGTTCCTTCTGTACCACCCGCAACTATCCTGTCTTGTAAGCCAAAGCCGATAAGGCGATAAGCATAACCAATATTTCCTAAACCTGTCGCGCATGCTGACCCGATGCTTTCACAAACTCCTTTGCTTTTGATAAGGCACGAAACATTCGCTGCATCGCGATATACCATACACCGGTCAACATTGTGTGTGCCAAGGAAGCGTGTTTTTTTATCGAGCGTAAAAAAATTATGCCATGCTTTTCTCGATACTTCATTTCCACCCGCGCCGCATCCTATTATTACGCCGGTTTGTTCCGATTGTATTTCTTTTTCACTCCAGCCGCTCATAGCTATGGCGTCTTTAGTAGCCAACATAGACCAGATGCTTCCGATGTCTGCTGTGGAAAGATTGGAAGCGGGTATGCGTTCCAGTTTGTCCCTGTAAAATTCAGGGTAGTCATGAAGAATCGGGGATTTTATTTCTTCAAGCCCTGCTTCTTCAAGGGAAACATAGCCACTTACGGTTGATCTTACTTTTTTCCCGCGTTGCTTCGCTTCTTCCCATTCGCGGATACAACTTTGGTTGGAAAATATTTTGTCGCTGAATTCATCAATGTCTTTGCAGGTTGGGAAAATTCCTCCCATACCTACAATGGCCACTTTACGAAATGTCATGCTTAATCTTTTTTGTCAGCATATTTCAGGATTAAATCGATAGTATCGCCAAGAGTAGAGCCAATGTTATCAACATCGTCATCGTCAAAATCAAAACCGAATTTCTCTTCGGCCTTTGCAATGATGTTTACTATTTCAGTTGAAGGAGCGCCAAGATCGGTAATCAGGTCTGTATCTTCTGTAATATTGTCAAGGTTTTTTTGATCTAATGTGGGAACTGTTTTCAGGATTTCTACAATCTTATCTTTTACTTCCTGGCGGGTCATGATGTTTTAATTTTTTAAGTTATTAATAAAGTCTGTCAATTTTTATTCCTTTGCTGATTACCTTTTCTATTTCAGTCACGAGCACAAAATCTCCGGTGAGCTCAAATTTACGAAGGCGGTCTTCGGTAAATGATTTAAAATAATGTTTCAAATCAATATCGGTCACTACTTTGTATATCCGGCCTGAAGTTGACATTTGCCTGAATTTATAAAAAGTAATAATGCCGATGCAAATATACTTTTCATTTAAGCGTATAAAATTGTGGCATAGGACTTTTTCGATACTCATAAAAACAAAATTTCTCTGTCTATAGTATTCTTTATATCCTAAACCTGTTTTATTAGTATCGAGAAATGCGCTGCACGATACAGCAGTTGCCTGCCCAAACGATTCTACCTGGTCCACTGCCCTGAAGACACCAAAATGATCGTGAACATCCCGTTCTTTCGGCGTATAAGTCGCCACTATCCCTGTGTTTGGCTCGTGCCAGAGATATTCGTCAACGAGTAATTTAGATGGGCCGTGTGGTAGTATTAAACCGGGATCCTGCCCAACAAGCGATTCCATTTTTCTATTTTATAAGATAAAATCTCAGAATTTTTATTCCGTAATTATCGCAAGGCTCAGTAAATGCCCTGTCGATTTCCCGAAAAATAAAGTTTTTATTTTATGTAACCAGAACTGGTTTTTGAAAAAAATTCGCAAAAGCAGAAAACGTTTAGATAATTCCTCCATTTATTTTAATGTCGGAACCATTAATATAGCTTGCCTCGTCTGAGAGCAAAAATGCGACAACACCTGTTACTTCAGATGCCTGGCCGAGCCTTTTTAAAGGTATATGTGACTTGTACTTTGCTTTGAAAGATTCAGGAATTTTTTTTGTCATGCCGGTTTCGATATAGCCAAGCGAGACACTAATTATTCTCAGGTCATTGGTTTCTGATAGTTCACCTGCTTCCCTGGCAAGAGATTTTGTAAACCCGGTAAGGCCCGCTTTAGTAGCAGCATACACGCATTGAAATGCATTACCCAACTCTCCAATAACCGAACTTATATTTATGATAATTCCTTTTTGTTTTGAATGAAAAACTTTAAATGCAGCCTTGCTGATCATGATTGGCGCCTTAAGATTTAACTGCAGCATCCTGTCTATTTCATCTTCTGGTTGATACATCAGTGCTTTATCAAGAGTAATTCCTGCATTGTTGATTACACAGTAAAGATCTTTCGAGTAATTTTTCTTGATAAGGCTGCAAAAGCTTTTGAGTTCTTCAGGATTGGAAAAGTCGGCACATAATTTTTCATGATTTGCACTATGCTTTAGTTCATTCCAAATTGTATCAAGGTTTTGATCGCATGAGGCGTGAAGCACCAGGGAATAAGTATCCTGGAGCTTCAGGGCGATCGCTTTCCCGATGCCCCTGCTTGCGCCGGTTATAAGCACTTTCATATTAAGAAATGCATTTGTTGTAAGTTTATCATGATTCTTGCTTTGGTAAATCGACGGCCCCGGTTATTTTCGTGAAGCCAATTAGGATAAAAGTAAAAGAAATTTATTCTTGTGTTGTTTTTTTTACATGGCAAAATATAGGAACAAGAAAAAATATGAGCAATTTTTATTGTCCCGGGATAAAATAAAAAAGGGTGGCCAAACTACAAGAGGTTTGGCAACCCTGATCTACAATAGACTTTCTAAGGTAATATCAAATGCAAATCTCCAAACTGATGCCAATAATAACCTGCCTTTATTGCTTCCCGGTAAGCCCTGTCAATATGCTCAAATCCGCCTATCGATTGCAGCATGTTAAGATGTGATGCCCTTGGTTCGTGAAAACCGGTAAGGAGGCCATCAATAATTTTCATGGAATAATTTTCATCAATAAATAATTCGGTATTTCCCCGGTAAGGCAATACAATTCCATCTTCATTAACCGCTGTCTCAATTGCGCGAATTGCGGTTGTTCCTACCGCGATGATACGCCTGCCTTCAACTTTGGCTGCGTTTATTATAGAAGCCGCGACGGGGTCTATTTCGGTATGTTCAGGATAGGGAGTCTCATTTTCCTCGAGACTGGACACACCGGTGTGTAAAAGAATTGGAACAATAGACACTCCCTTTTTTAATAGTCTTTCTACTAATTCGGCGGTAAACCCTCTACCCGCCGAAGGCATTTCAGCGCTACCCGGATGAAAAGAAAAAAAAGTTTGATAATAAGACAAAGGATATTGCCGGTCCAATTTTTCATACTGAATGGGTTTTGCATGATCAGTAAGATAATTTTCCATGGGCTGGTCGCCGTGAAAATTTGCAATCCATAGATCCAGCCATTGATCATTTTTATAAAACTTTTGTTGCAAAAAAATACCCGCTCCGCCAGGTAATGGAAATATCATTCCTTCCTGTCCCTCTTTCCACCGGATCGTTTTATTACCGGTAATTTCCCTGATCTCTACCAGCCATTTGTTGTCACTAAGCTTTGTGCTGAAATGAAGTTTGCCCTTTTTGCCGGCCGGCAATGATACCGGAATTGCTGAAGGAATGGTAGCGGAGGTATTAACTACGAGAACATCTCCTTTTTGCAGAAAAGTGGATAAGTGATTGAATGTACTATGTTCAATGCTCCCTGAGTTTGTTGTTACCAGCAGGCGAACTTCATCTCTCCTTATGTTCCTGTCTTCAGTTGGCTTGGGACAAGCTAAGTCTTGCGGTAAATCAAATTGTATAATTGACGGTGATGTCAAATTCATATTAATTGTTCTTTTGGAATTGATGAAGCAGTATATCTTCCATTTGGCAATCTATTTTCTATAAGCTGGATGATTGCCGGTACTGCATGTTCCTCTGGAAGAGGCCGGTCACTTATATCCTGGCCGGGGAAAGCTGCCTGGTGCATTTCAGTTTGCATATCTCCCGGATCAAAAGCATAAAACCGGTATGCGGGATTCTCCTTGCCTAGAATTGTTGTCATGTGATCCAACCCTGCTTTGCTTCCGCCATACGCTCCCCAGTTTTCGTAGGCCTCAGCGCCCGCATCACTGCTTACATTTATGATTATCGCGTTCGTTTTGAGAAATGGTTTTATTTTTTGCAGGACTGAAACAGCCGCGATCATATTTGTATGAAATATTACGTGCAGGTCTTCAATAGGATGGTCGAGTAAAGCCGGCATGGGGGAAATACCTAATGCAGAAGCATTGTTTACCACAAGATCTAATTTCCATTGATGTGATTTTAATGCTTGTCCTAATTGGAGCAAATGAATTTCATCACGCACATCCCCGGATATTGCAATCACTTCGGTGAACTGTTCCAGGTAATTTTTTCCCGATAGTAATTGTTCGGCATTTCTTGCGGTAATTAGCAAATTCCATCCTTTATGTGCCAGGCTTTTTGCCAATGCATAACCCAGGCCTTTTGATGCCCCGGTAATAAGGGCAGTTTTTTTATTTGTCATGATAACTGTTTTTTACATTTTTGAATATTGCAAAGGTCAACTGTTGCAACGTGAAAAAAAACGTACTAAAGGCCAGAAGTTAGCCTGTACAATGGTACAGATAAGAGGGGAGTGGTGGCTAAAAAGCGATCAATTATTAAGGATCCCGCGCTGGATCGCATTGTTTACAGCTTCAGTGCGATTGCCTGCCAGCAGCTTTGAAAGGATAGAAGTGATGTGAAACTTAATCGTACGCTCAGCCAGGTAAAGCTGATCAGCTATTTGTTTATTAGACAATCCTTTCTTTACAAGCATAAGTACTTCGAGTTCCCTTTCTGTGAGTGGAGACGTTGGATAATGAAAACGTGCTTTTGTTTTTTTATCCGTTTGGTGATCTTCGGCTTCGCCGGAAATAAGCGCCAGTTGTTGCTGTAATTCTTCAGCCTCGTTTAATGACAGTTTTATTTGTTGCAGCGCTTTATTTGTATTCTTTTGTTCTAAAAAAGAATTTGCATTTTGCAGGTTAGAAACCAATTCATCGATCCGGGGTTGCAATACACGGTCTTTTAGTTCATTAAAAACATTGTCTTTGCGGGAAGACTGACTGGTATATGTTTCCTGCAAACGTGTACGCTGAATGGCAATGCCGATGAGCTCAGAAATAGTATTTAACAGTGAGAGTTGTTTTTCATCTAACTGCTGCGATTCCTTACTTACCAGGTTTATAAGCCCTACCTTTTGCCCCTGCGTTGTAATGGGAATGGTAGCGTGAAACTTAAGATCCCTGGTACCGGATTTAATATTTTTTAATCTTGTACATGCAATTTCACTAATGTTCCTTGCCTTTGCAATATCATTGGATAAATATTTTTCAATGCAATAGCACCAGCCTGAAAGTCTCTCAGGATGATTGATAAGGGCAGGAGGTAAATTATAAGAAGCGGCAAGATAGACAGATTGAATATCGGGTTGCACCAGCCAGATCCAGCCGGTCTCGAGATTGAGCAATTCCACCGTTTTTTCCAGGGAAATCCGCAAGGCGGCATGAAGGGAGAATTCCTTGTTAAGATTGCGGGCAATTTCAAACAGGTGAGAAAAGTATTCTTTATCGCTCATTTTTTAAGTCACATCTTTGGAACAAACCAAACACTTTTTAACCAGGGAATTTTACTAATTGGCAGATAAACACATGTTAAATCATGTTAAAATGAATTGAAATGATTTTAATTGATTTATACAGGTATCCTTTTGTCTTATGAGAGTATTTATATCTTTTTTTTGCACTATTATTGTGGAATAAATACCCCGCTTTTATTCTAATTTCCTAAACAAAAACTTTTGTTCGTTCAAAAGTTTTTTTTATTTCAACGAAAAAATATCATTCTATTTCAATCCAGAGGTTTAATATTTTCCCCTTGGTCCAGGCCTTATATTCTGTTTTAAAATTTTTGCTGTTTTGTTCGGTAAGATGTTTATCATCAAGGGAAAGAATATCCGGGCTCCCTGCATTTACCCATGCTGTGTACCAATAGTTTGCAATTTCCTGTATTGAGAGGCGTAGCTGCTGCTCGACCATTCCATTTAATGCTGTATTAAATTGTTTTGCATATTCGTCAGTGAAAACCGGCTGGTTGTAGAATAAAATATTTTTTCCGGAAGAATCTTTTTTGTAAAGATTGTCTTTGCTGAATTGCCCTCTTGTTTGTTTTTCGGCGGCCAGTAGCGGTTCTTCCAATGAATGTGATTGGGCAATAATTCTCCAGGTTTCGGCAGGTATGTCCGAAATTAATTTTGCCTTTTCGGCTTTGAAATTATAATCATTTCCAAATAGCTCCGCTAACCTTGATTCCCAAAGAGCGTGTACTCCTTTTTGATTAGTTAATTGCCCGTCATAATTCGAAGCTGTATGCAAGGGCATGTGAGCGTCGGCAATATAATGTCCCAGTTCGGCGGAGATAAAAATAATTTCAGATTTATTTTTTTTCTGAAATGCCTGCGTTAATTTATCAGTCAGGTTTTGAATATACCATGGAAGAAAGCCTGTTTTATTCAGGAATGCGCTGTCGTATTTTGCATAAGCCCCTTTGGTAGTTTTAGGAAATGAATCAATGGGAATATTTCCAAAATCTTCAATATCTATGTAATGTCTCGGGGGTTCGTTCCTGTCATTTAAAACACCACGCCGGAGATCGGGAACTACAGCGCCTTCTGTGATAAAATCTATGTGATTGTAATAGAATTTAATCATGCCGTCCGGCAAAGCGAAAACGGCTGCCCGGTTTATATGTTTATGTCCCCAGGCCCCCCAACCGAAAAGAAGCCCTGTACTTCCCGTTAACAATAAAAAAATAAATACTGTGGCAATTATTTTCTTTTTCAATCTTTAAAAGTTTTGCGCAAAATTAAGTGGATATGAGTAGGGGCAAGACAATAATATTTTTTATTCGCTAAAAAAAGACTACAAAGCAAAACCTTCGCTTTCCTATAGAATTTTCACCAATAAAATATTTCGTAAGTTCGGCTACCGCAATAAAATACATTGATAAAATGAAAAACAAAGCAATCACCCGTCGTTTAATTGGCCTTAGATAAAATAGCAGAACAAAATGGAGCTTTACAAAGTTTTAGCTGAATTAAACGGAACAAACTAACGCCACCTGACTTTGCAAATCAAACTTTATCATAACTCACACATTCCTTCAATTCTTTTTCGGTGTAAGCAAGACTGTACTGTTTTAAAACATCATCAGGCACTCCATTCCATTGATTGGGAACATTACCCATGTAGCCGATATCTTTTACCCCAATTTCCGATGTGAAAAAGCCTGTTGCTGTCAAACTACGCATGGTATTGAAAAAAGAAACTCCCTGGGCCATTTCAGGCTTTGCTTTGCCGGGATAAGCGATGTCATCAACAATCTCTATGCGTTGTTTATCGGTAATATCTGCGAAAGAATTATTGAAGCGTTTTAGAGATTGCATTTCCAGCCATCGCAAACCACCACGCATGGGCGTCTGATAATTAGGTTGGTCTTTTACAATGAACTCAATAAAATCTGCAACCTTAGCATCAGAAGCGCTTCCACTCACTTCGTCTTTTGGAATTATAATTTCGGCAAGTACTGTAATGGTTGCCATTTCGCCGGAAGTAAAAAATGTTTCTTCCTGCAGCTTTTTTTCCCGTGCTTCCTCTTCTTCCATCCTGGTTGACTGGTCATTACTTTTCGCTGGCGCTGCTGCTGTTTTTGCGTCCTTCTCATCGGTGGTATTTTTACAAGCATCGAGAAGTACTCCCGTAGAAGCTGTACCGATAATTAACGCTTTGATGGATTTACGTCTGTCCATAAAAATTAGGTTTTACAACGTTTTGTCTTTACAACGTTGCCTGTTTAATTAAATATTTTGTTTTTTTAATTCGTCAACAATATGTTCCGATGCACGCATTGCCAAGGCCAGTATTGTCCATGTAATATTCTTATCTGCCTGTGAAGTGAACTGGCCTCCATCTACACAAAATACATTTTTGCAATCATGTGCCTGGCTCCAGCCGTTAAGCGCAGATGTTTTCTGGTCGCTTCCCATGCGTACTGTGCCAGCTTCATGAATGATATTTCCGGGAGCATGCAAGCCATAGTCATTCTCAGGGCCATCATCGCCATACGTTATAACCGCACCCATAGCATGCATGATCTCTTTAAAGGTTTCTTTCATATGCTTTGCCTGGTTTACCTCGTAGCTGCTGTTCTTTGTGTTAAAGCGTAGCACAGGAATTCCATATTTATCTACAACCTGCGGATCAATTTCGCAATAATTTGAAGCAACGGCAATGGCCTCTCCGCGCCCTGACAGGTTTACACCGGCTCCATAAAAATATCGATAATCATCCTTTAAGGATGCGCCATATCCACCGGGCTCTTTTGTCTTTCCTTGCTTCTGGTAAGCGCCGTTATATTTTTCAATACCGAAGCCGAGCCCATATGAAGGTTGATTCATGCCGCCCCCATATTCAATATGATAGCCACGTGGGAAATCCAGTTTTTTATTATCAAGCCACCATGGAGTATAGACGTGCATACCGCCCACGCCATCTTCATTATATCTTTTTCTGCCAAATAATTTTGGCAGTACTCCTCCCATCCCTGCGCCGGTTGAATCGTGCAAATATTTTCCAACAACATTACTTGAATTTGCAAGACCGTTGGGATGCCTTGGAGATTTGGAATTCAGCAGAAGTCTTGCACTTTCGCAGGCACTTGCAGCAAGTATTACCACCTTGCCTTCCACCTGGTATTCCTGCATATCCTCCTTGTTTACAAAAGACACACCCGTAGCAATTCCTTCCTTATTCGTAAGTACTTCGCGAGCCATTGCGTTTGTTATAAGATCCACGTTGCCTGTGGCAAGCGAAGGCTTTACTAACACTGACGACGAAGAAAAATCGGCATATACTTTACAGCTTCGGCCGCATTGTGCGCAATAAAAACACGAGCCTCTTTCTTTATTTATTTGTTTGGTAAGAATAGATAATCTTGAAGGTATAACAGGAACGCCCACACTTGTTGCGCCTTTTTTAATGAACATTTCATGTAGCCTTGGTCTTGGCGGGGGTAAAAATATTCCATCGGGATCGTTGGGCAGCCCTTCATTACTACCGAAGACCCCAATGAGTTTATCTATTTTGTCGTAGTAAGGTTTTACATCATCGTAACCGATAGGCCAGTCATCACCAAGGCCGTCAATGCTCTTTCGTTTAAAATCTTTTGGTCCAAATCGCAGCGATATTCTTCCCCAATGATTTGTTCTTCCGCCTACCATTCTTGCACGCCACCATTCCCATTTGGTATCACCAACGTGCGTATAGGGTTCGCCGTCAATTTCCCATCCCCAATAACAACCATCAAAGTCGCCGAATGGCCGGAACTTTGTGCTTGCCCCACGTCTCGGAGATTCCCATGGATTTTTTAATTGTGCTGAATTCTTCGCAGGGTCAAAGTCAGGGCCTGCTTCTAAAAGGCAAACTTTTAGTCCTGCATTGGCGAGCACATATGCTGACATGCCACCTCCTGCGCCGGAACCTACAATAATCGCATCGTACTGCTTTGGTTTCTTTTTGATTTGTAAGTGGTCTCCCATTTCGTGATATTATTTTAATTTTCAAAAATCATATACAATAGTAAAAAATCAATTCGCGACAAATTCAACCAATCGTGATAATTTTATTCATGAAATGCACACCGCAAATTTATAAGAATGTGTGTTTTATTTCTTTGGAATAGTTAAAATTAAAACTCTGGGCAATATACACATTCTTTGCAGCAGGACTATGAAAAAATATTTTAATAAGCCGTCTGCGAATAATAATTTGTCATTCACTGATGCAACAGGGTCTTTATAGTTGTCGGCTGATTTTTACTTAGCCGCGACATTGAAATATTAAAATTTTTGGGAAATATTTCAAGATTTTGAATACGAGGTAGCGATCATTATATTTTTCAAAATAAAAAAAATGCTTTTAAAGGAAATAAAATTACAAACCCGGCACGTGACTGAATTGTTTATTTTTTATAAGGAGGTGTTGCAATTGCCGGTAACTTTTTTAGAGGAAAAAACTATTTCTATTCTTTCCGGACAATCTCTTTTAATTTTTACTGAGACTAACGGAAGCACCGATCCATTTTACCATTTCGCTTTTAATATACCCTCCAACAAATTTGATGAAGCATTTCAATGGGTTCAAAATAGAACCGAATTACTATGGCTGGATGAGTATAAAAGTTATGTTGCAGATTTTGTAAACTGGCATGCAAAATCAGTTTACTTCCAGGACCCCGCGGGAAATATTCTCGAGCTTATAACGAGATTCGATTTGAATGATAACGTATACGAATCTTTTTCATCAAAACAATTTCGAAACATCAGTGAAATTGGATTGGTATTTCCTGTTGACCTATTAGACAAAAATGTGAATGTACTCTTAGCCAACTACGACCTGGAATATTTTTTGAAACAGCCGCCGTTGCCGTATTTCAGGGCTATTGGCGATGATGAGGGTTTATTCATCGCGGTACCTGAAAACCGAAATTGGTTCGCTACTCATACACCTTCTGGTATTTTCCCGATTGAGGTTTCATTCATAAATAATAATAATTTGTACAAGTTGAAAATGTAGAGACCCCGGTGTTATGTAATGACTTCCATAATGTATTTCTCAATCCTTTCAAAGGCTTAAGAAACCTAAATTTATCCAACTTTTCGGTTTAACAATTTTTGGTAAAGTTCTTGAAAGAGTATGCGCAAAGTAAATTGATGTTTAAAATAAAGCTGTTGGTTGTTATCGTCTTAATGGGTTTATCTCTAAATAGTTGCCACAAAAAAAATTATCCCGCAAAAACTCCCACATCAACTGCTAATAATACGGTTTCTCCCAATGAAGTTGCACCTGACTCTGCAGCGATAGCGAGGCCTGTGATAAAACGCAAGCCAAAAGTACCTGTAGCAAAAGTGATTACAGTAGATGACAACGCGGCGCATAAAAGTGTAGATGGCAGGCTTTATTACGATGTAATGGGCCACCGCTACTGGAAAAATTATAAAGACGGTAAATATTATTTATTCAATCAAACGATGTATAACGATCCTGCGTTTAAAGCGCCTAAATAATAAATACTCGTGTGCGATCAAGGTTATCCCTTTTATATTTTCTGAATTTTAAAACTGTCTTTCGGGAAGATTGGAAGTCAAATTTTTTTCAACAATATTGAAAAGTTGTCATGGATCCTTTTACCAATCGAATCCGGAAGTTTTTGAGTAAATTTTTCCATACCAAACACTATTCCCTTGGGTAAAATCTTAAGTAACAAATTTAGTTTTATGTGGCCATGCGTTAAGGGATTCGTATAATACTTCATACTAATTACTTCTAATCCAGATTTTTTTGCTAACAAAGGAATTTCATCTAAATGAAGCAAAAAGATGTGCCCGTTTGAATTTGGTTTAAATTGTGTTGCTTCAAAAATTTCCGGGTTTTCAAATTCGGAGAATTTGGGCAACTTGTTTTTAAAATACGTACCCAAAGGTGTTGATAACACAAGATAGCCACCGGGTTTAACTAAGGTTGATAGAAATTTTAAAAATTCGTCGGGATGGGCTACGTGTTCAATAATTTCTGTAGCCAGTACGAGGTCAAAAAGATAATCAAATTTTAGATCAAAAATATTACCCGGTTTATATTCAACCATGCCTTTCTCTCTCTTCATTTCTACATATTCTGCCAGGTCAGGATACATATCATTCCAGGTAACATGATAGCCCATTTCAGCAAGTTTTAATGAAAAATTCCCTGCGGCCCCTGCAACATCTAAAATTTTATCCCCTTCTTTTGATACACTGTTAATAAGTGAAAAAACATGATCCCGCCTGTTTTGATAGGAGTACACATATCCGGGGTCACTTCCGATATAGCCATATACTTCACGAAGATCATTCCCGTAAAAATCCTTCCAGGTTTTCTTCCAATTATCTTGTTTATATACTCTCTTCATAAAAAAAATCATTTAAGCATGCAGGTAGATAACTATTTAATTATTGAATACTTTTACCGAAGGTCCTCTGGTATGTATGGCTTGTCTTCATCCCGCGGTTGGAATCTCATTCAACGTTTTTATTTTTCAAGATGACTTCGTATAAATCCTTACGCCGGTCTTTTAGATTTTGTACGCTTCCATGATTATGCAGCCCTCTCAGTAATAAAAGATCTACATCAGAAATAATTATCATTTCGGTATTGGGAGTTGCTTCAGCTTTAATGCCATTTACGGGAAAAGGAAAATCCGATGGTGTGAGTACTGCGGCTTGTGCAAACTGGAGATCCATATTGGTGACTTTTGGAAGATTGCCTACGTTACCGGCAATGGCAACAAAGCATTCATTTTCTACAGCTCTTGCCTGGGCACAAAAACGTACGCGGTTATACGCATTTTGGGTATCAGTTAAAAACGGCACGAATAAAATTTGCATTCCCTGGTCTGCTAATATCCTCGATAATTCAGGAAATTCGACATCATAACAGATAAGAATACCTATCTTGGCAACGTCGGTTTGTATGACCGCAACTTTATTTCCGCCTACCATCGCCCATTCATATTCTTCTGAAGGCGTAATGTGAATTTTATGGGAGTAGTCTATTTTGCCATTCCTATGAAAAAAATAAGAAGTATTGTATAGTTTATCATTCTCCAGCATCGGCATACTTCCTCCTACAATGTTTACATTATAAGATATTGCCAGTTTAGAAAATTCTTCGACCAATTTAGGCGTAAACGTAGCGAGTTCCCTAACAGCCTGCACGGTAGGTAAATGGTTGAAAGCACCCATCAGCGGTGTGTTGAACAATTCGGGAAATAAAATAAAATCAGAACCGTAGTCACTTACCGCGTCTACAAAATATTCTACGTTCTGCAACATATCTTCCATTTTCTCATAAGGACGCACCTGCCATTGAACACAACCGATACGTACTGTTGGCTTTGTTGAAAGCAACGGGCTTTTTTCAGGCTCGTAATAAATGTTGTGCCATACCAGTAAAGTCGCAAAACCCATTGATTCGTTATCCTCAGGCAGGTAATTTTTGCTGACGAGTTTCACCTGGAAATCATTCGATAGCTGGAAGCTTAAAGTGGGATCATGAATCTCTCTTCGTTTCACATTTTCTATAAATTCTTTCGGCGACATTTTATCGGCATACAAATGATATTTAGGAATTCGCCCACCGGCCACGATTGCCTTTAAATTTAGTTGCCTGCAGAGATTCTTCCTGGCCTCGTAGAGCCGGCGTGCCAGGCGCATGCCGCGGAACTTTGGATCTATAAAAACTTCGATTCCATATAGCACATCTCCTTCAGTATCGTAGGTATCAAATTTATAATTACCCGTAATTTCGCGGTATGTATGTTTGTCACCAAAATCATCATAATTTAACCTGAGAGACAAGGCACATCCCGCAACTTTACCATCCACGGTAAGTGCGATCTGTCCTTCCGGAAAAACTTCGATAAGCCGGTCCAGTGATTCTTCCTGCCAGTACTGACCTCCCATGCTGGCGTACGCTTTAACCATTGCTTCCTTTAATTCTTTGTAATCCAGGATGGTTAATTGCCTTACTTCTATCGATGTATTTTCCATATATATTGCTATTGTAATTCTTTGTGGTGAAAGTATAGCAAAATTTGCGTGAGGAAAAGAGTTAAAAGATATTAGCTAAATCAATAATACCGATCAGTAAGCAAGGCAGAATTTCAGGCCAGGAAGTGTCAAATACGTTTCTAATTATAAAACGATCAGACCATTAATTATAACCAGGTGAAAAAAGAATTTTACCACAGTATAATAAAATCATTTACTGCCTGCTTTCAAATTCTTTCCTGATAATATTCAGTGCAGCACCTGCTTTAAACCATTCCATTTGTTGTTCATTGTACGTATGATTTACAAGGAAGTTATCGGACGTGCCATCTTTGTGATTAAGAATTATTATTAATGGTTTACCAACCCTGAATGAAGTCAGGCCTGTAATATCAATACTATCGTCTTCCTGTATTTTATCGTAATCTTCTTTATTGTCAAATGTAAGTGCCAGCATTCCCTGCTTCTTCAAATTAGTTTCATGAATACGGGCGAAAGATTTTACCAGCACCGCCCTCACACCAAGATGACGCGGCTCCATGGCTGCATGCTCACGGGATGATCCTTCTCCATAATTTTCATCACCTACTATAATTGAACCAACACCAGCAGCTTTATACGCTCTTTGTGTTGCAGGTAACGGTCCATATTCACCGGTAAGCTGGTTCTTTACCAGGTTGGTCTTTTCATTAAAATAATTCACAGCCCCGATAAGCAGGTTATTACTAATGTTATCCAAATGCCCCCTGTACTTGAGCCATGGCCCGGCCATTGAAATGTGATCAGTTGTACATTTCCCCTTTGCTTTGATTAATAATTTGAGATTGCAAAGGTCGGTACCTTCCCATGCCGGAAACGGTTCTAATATTTGCAACCTGTCCGAAGTAGGAGCAACAATAACGTCTACGTCACTTCCGTTTTCCGCAGGAGCCTGGAATCCGGCGTCTTCAACTGCGAATCCTTTCAGTGGCATTTCAATTCCCTTTGGTTCTTCCAGTTTTATTTTTTCTCCCTTGTCATTGGTTAAATAATCGGTAAGAGGATTAAATGAAAGAGAACCCGCAATAGCTAATGCAGTTGTTAATTCCGGTGACGCAACGAACGCATGTGTATTAGGGTTGCCGTCATTTCTTTTAGCAAAATTCCGGTTGTAAGAAGTCACAATTGAGTTCTTTCTATTTGGATCATTTGAGTGGCGGGCCCACTGGCCAATGCAGGGACCGCAGGCATTTGCTAAAACAACGCCGCCCATTTTTTCAAATATTCCAAGATATCCATCTCTCTCTACGGTATACCGTACCTGCTCGGAACCCGGTGTAATTGTAAATTCTGACTTTGCCTGCAACCCATGACTGGTAGCCTGTTCTGCGACAGATGCCGCCCTTGTAATATCTTCATAAGAGGAGTTAGTACAGGAACCTATAAGTCCAACTTCAAGTTCGTCGGGCCAGCCATTTACTTTCACAGCATCTGCAAATTTGGAAATCGGCCATGCAAGATCGGGAGTAAAAGGTCCGTTTATGTGAGGTTCTAATTCTGATAAATTAATTTCAATTACCTGGTCAAAATATTTTTCCGGATCGGCGTACACTTCTTTATCACCTGTAAGATATTTTGCAGAGGCCATCGGCTTCTTTAGCAACTTCTTCTCTTCCTGTACCGTTTAAATATTCAGCCATTTTTTTGTCGTAGCCAAAAATGGAAGTGGTTGCGCCTATCTCTGCACCCATATTGCAAATAGTTCCTTTGCCCGTGCATGAAAGAGATTTTGCACCATCTCCAAAATATTCAAGAATAGCGCCTGTACCTCCTTTAACGGTAAGAATTCCTGCAACTTTTAAAATGATATCCTTCGATGCGGTCCATCCGCTCAGTTTGCCGGTAAGCTTAACTCCAATAAGTTTTGGAAATTTCAATTCCCATGGTAAGCCTGCCATCACATCGCAGGCATCTGCGCCGCCAACACCTATAGCAATCATTCCAAGCCCTCCTGCATTTACCGTATGAGAATCCGTGCCAATCATCATACCTCCGGGGAATGCATAATTTTCCAATACCACCTGGTGAATAATTCCGGCTCCGGGTTTCCAAAAACCTATTCCATATTTATTGGAAACCGAAGAAAGAAAATCATATACTTCTTTATTTTCTGATTTAGCCCTCGTTAGATCTGGAATAGCGCCAACTTCTGCCTGGATCAGGTGATCGCAGTGAACGGTAGAAGGCACGGCAACTTTTGTGCGGCCCGACTGCATGAATTGTAGCAAGGCCATTTGTGCGGTTGCATCCTGCATGGCAACACGATCGGGAGCAAAATCAACATAACTTTTGCCGCTTTCATATGCGGTATCTGCATTGCCCTGCCAAAGATGGGCATATAAAATTTTTTCAATAAGGGTGAGCGGGCGATTTACCACTTCACGGGCTGCATCTACTTTTTCTTTATAGCCCTGGTAAAATTTTTTTATCATCTCAAGATCAAATACCATACTAATAGTTTTTTCTGTTAAAGGAGAGGAGTATGAATGCTGTTAACAAATCTTACTCTTTGAATTATTACGGACAAAATTACTTAAAATCGGATGAAGAAATTTGCAGCAATAATTAAGTTTTATTCAGGGCCCACAATCTGATATTTTTTAATCAAAAATTGTCTGCAAAGAATTTTTGCCAGTTTCTGTGCATTCAATTTCTTCAACAAAAGAACTGTAAAGAAAAAATTTAATTCTATAGGCTTAAAATTGGAAAGAAATGATTGGCCCGGTAGGTGTGTAGTGGGAAAGACCAACTAATGGAAACAGTAATTTTTTGTCACAATTTCTGTAAAAAGTTATCGTTTAAAATATGTACCAATTATTTTTTAGCTTTGGGTTATGTATAGATTAAAATACTTTATAGAATGGCAGGTCTTTGGTGTATGCACTGCCATAGGCGAAAAGATGGGTATTGCTACTTCTGTGATCAGAAGATATTTTATTTATATCTCTTTTCTTACCCTTGGTTCGCCGGTAATCGTCTACCTGTTCGTCGCGTTCTGGATGAATATCAAAAATTACATTCAAAATTCACGGCGCAATCCACTCAAGTATCTTTGATTGAAAATCATCTGCTATTCTTTAACCATCATTGCTTGATCTGCTGTTTTGTCCCGTCGAAAGCAATAAATAATATCTTTTACTTTTCTACATACTCTTTCAAAGATGTACCAATAATTTGAGTCCATCCTCCTGCAAAATTTTCTTTTGCAAAATCACCGGTATGCCGGGAAAGTTTCAAGCCCTTCATGTGTCAATCTCAATTTTGTTTTATTTCCATCCGGGAACAATTCAAAAGTTACAAATGAAATTCCTTCATATCCCTCATATCGCCAGCTATACCTGAGTTTCTTTTCGATAACAACATCTGTTATTTTACATAAATGCAAAAACGTTTTGTCTTCGTTTCCCCCGGTAAATTGAAATTCAAAGCCCACTTCTGGCTTAAATGCTGACAGATCAAAATACCATTCCTTCATCTGGTCTTTGTCCGTAATGGCTTTCCAAATTTTTTCTACCGGTGCATTGTAAGTGCGTTCGATCACAAATGGTTCGTGTTTCATTTCTTGTTTGTTTTTGTTATTGATTTCGCTGCAGCTTTGCTTGCAACTGGTTTGTTTACTGGTTTTGATTCTTGTTAAGAAAATTTTCAAGTGCATTTAATTTAGTTGTCCAGAAAACCCTGTATTGCTCGATCCATTGTGATACCTCACCAAGCGATCGCAGATTTGCTTCGCAAAATCTTTCGCGGCCCTGTTGCTTAATAGTTATGAGGCCGCATTCTGTAAGGATCTTAATGTGTTTGGAAATGGCAGGCCTGCTGATATTAAAATTCTCTGTAACTGAATTCAGGTTTAATGATTCACGCGCTACGAGGTTTATTATTTCCCTGCGTGTCGGGTCGGCAATTGCCTTGAATACGTCTCTTCTCATAGATAAAAAATTTATTTGTGTAACCAATCGGTTACAAATTTATATGAAACCTTTTAGTTACGCAAATTTTATATTCGTATTTGCCACGTTGTAGCTACTCTTAATGGATGGCGCACCTCCGGCACGCTGATGATTTTCTGATTGCAATTGCTGTAACAGGTAGCCCGCCAAAGGCTGGAAAAAAATTGCTGCGACAATTTTGAAATGCATCCGGGTGGATAAAATATATTTTGAATAATAAAAATAATTTCTACTTTCGCATCCATAAAAATTATTGTCTATGAAGATCTAAGCAGGGCTTAGAATTCAAATTTGGTTCTCGCCCATTTACTCCGGTTTAAAAGCAGCCTCATTTACCGCTGCGTTATTTCTATTTTTTATCTATTTATTTTGTCAATAATGATCACAACTTATTCAAGTGATAAGAGTATAAGGGGAATCTTTAACTTTTTTAAAGAAGCGCTTTCAACTAAACAACAGGATTTTACCACAGGCAGCATTCGCAAATCTATTTTTCTTCTGGCAATACCCATGATTCTCGAGATGTGCATGGAGAGCGTGTTTGCGATAGTCGATATTTTTTTTGTAGGTAAGCTGGGCTCTGTCGCCACAGCGTCAGTAGGTTTAACAGAATCCGTGCTGGCAATTGTATATTCAATTGCTTTTGGATTGAGCATGGGAGCAACAGCATTGGTAGCAAGAAGGGTGGGGGAAAAAAATTATGAAGGAGGTGCAAGGGCGGGCGCCCAGGCGATTTTACTCACAGTTGTACTGGCAATCCTGATTAGCCTTGCCGGTATTTTTTTTCCTAAAGAGATTTTAAGACTCATGGGTGCCACTAACGAAATAGTGGAAGGCGGCTATATGTTTACGAGGATCATGCTAACGGGAAACATTGTAATACTGCTTCTCTTTTTACTTAATGGAATTTTCAGGGGCGCTGGTAATGCCTCCATTGCTATGCGCAGCTTGTGGCTGGCAAACATCTGTAATATTATTTTATGCCCTTTGCTTATTCATTTTTTTGGACTGATAGGGGCGGCAATGGCGACTACTACCGGCCGTAGTATTGGCGTATGCTACCAGTTATGGCATTTGCTGAAGGGTAAAGGAATCATTAAAATTAACCTTCATCATTTTTTGCCTGATAAAAAGCTGATGAAAAATATCCTGAATGTGGCGTCCACGGCAACATTGCAATTTTTAATCGGTTCAGCAAGCTGGATTGCAATGGCACGTATCATGACGGACTTTGGAAGTGACGCTGTCGCCGGATATACTATTGCCATCCGCTGGATTGTATTTTTTATTTTACCGGCCTTCGGCCTAAGCAATGCGGCAGCAACTTTAGTTGGCCAAAACCTGGGTGCAGGCCAACCCGAAAGGGCAGAAAATTCTGTTTGGAAAACTGCAAAATATAATGCGATTTTCATGGCGTGCGTATCGGCTCTGTTTTTGTTTTGTGCCGAATTTCTTGTTGGCATTATAACCACCGAGCCTGCGGTTGTAGATATCGCTGTGCTTGCATTGCGTATCGTAAGCCTCGGTTATATTTTTTACGGAGTAGGCATGGTTATGATGAATGCATTTAATGGCGCAGGCGACAGCAGAACTCCAACATGGGTAAATTTATTTTGGTTCTGGGTGTTTCAGATTCCAATAGCCTACTTCGTGGCGGTCGTACTTCATTGGGGACCAAAAGGTGTGTTCATTTCAATTGTCGTAACTGAAACGTGTATTACTATTACAAGTATGATCCTGTTTAAAAGAGGGAGATGGAAGGTGGTGAAGGTGTAGGTACTGTTTTGTCTGAACTGTGATTTTCTTGATTAAATGATTTCATGATTATTTCAGAACCACTGAGTCTTAAAATCAGGGTTCTTACTTGTTATGGTCGGTTTTATAATGTTCCCGTAAGATATCTTCGCCATAGTCATTTGTAAGATCCCGCACTACACTGTGAACATGATTTGCATGGTTCTGTGTATTATCATATTCGATCAATAGCACGGGCCCGTAAATTCTGTAATAGTTACCTATGCCTGGTTTGAGCGCCCCCGACCATGCAAAATATAAATTGTCGATGCCGGCTTTCTTAATTTTATCCATAAATGTTTTAGCAAAATTCATTTCATAATTGTTAATATAAACTTCCAGAAGGGTCATAAAAATTTTCTTCTGATCTGCATTTAGGGAACTATATTGAATTCCATTTGTTTCAATGTTTTCTACTTTTCGCTTGTTGCCTGTAATAATATCTCCCGGCGCTACATCAGAAATTATCGCAACTTTTTGTTGGCCGGATGTCAAAGAATTTATAAGCTTAAATCCCAGGTCAGTTTCAGATTTTAATACTTCTTTTCCTTTATCTTCATCGATCTGAACAATGCCGGGATTCGATCCAAAAAAGGAAGGGGTTGAAGAAACTATTTTACCATTTGTTGAAGTAAAGTTTAACGAGATGTGATGGCCTTCAAATCTCCATCCCCAAAAATCATCTGGTGATGGATTGCCAAAAATGCAAAGGTGATAATTTAAAGGATCCCTGTATGATTTTCCTTCCGGCTTTTTGGTTGTATGATTTTCCATCATAAAAAGGATATTTTCGAGATCCATTATTTCCCTCGATTTTTCGTAACCCTGGCTGCTTAAAGAAGCTTTTAATAAATTTAATGCCGCCTGTTTTTGTTTTTCGTTAAAATCATGAAACGTTGGTCCTTTTCTTTCTATTGGAACATAATTCATATTCATTCTTTCAGAATCCGTTAGTGAAAAAAGAGCCTGTGATTTTAGTTCCGGTGTAAGTGCATTCAAAAAATCATTCGCTTTTTGAGAAAGATGCTGGGCAGTGCATTGCAGGCAAGTAATTATTATAATTGAGAAGATTGTGACATTTTTTAGTTTCATTATATTCTATTTAGATTTTATATTCTGTGATCAAAGCAGTTATTTAAAGTGTTAAGAAAAACATGCTTAAACCAGGGATATTGTTCCTTCTAAATGTACTAATTTCTTTTTCATAAAATTCTTTTGCGTGAAAAATCATTCTATCTTTAAAAGAATATAATCCAACCGGTAAATCTTATTCTTATGGATCGCAAAACATTTATCAAGCTATCTTCAGCAACCATGTCGGGAACATTATTAAAACCTGGTTCTCTTTTTTCGCAGGAAAAAGAATTAACCAACTGGGCAGGCAATTTTACGTTTAGTACTAAAAATTTATATTATCCCCGCTCCCTTTCGGAAGTGCAGGATTTGGTGAAGAAATATTCAAAAGTAAAGGCACTTGGAACAAGACATTGTTTTAACAGGATAGCGGATAGTAAGTACAATCTTATCTCTCTGAAGGAAATGCCGGGAGAGATTTCGATTGATGAAAATGCCCGCACGGTGACAGTAAATGGTGGTATGAAGTATGGTGAGCTTGCGCCTTATCTTGACGGGAAAGGTTTCGCTTTACATAATTTGGCATCACTTCCTCACATTTCTGTAGCAGGGGCCATCACAACGGCTACACATGGTTCGGGAATGAAAAACGGAAATTTATCTTCAGCGGTATCAGCGATGGAAATTGTTACGGCTAATGGTGATGTAATCACTTTGTCGAAGGAAAAAGATGGAGAAAAATTTCTTGCTGCTGTTGTTGGATTGGGTGCATTGGGTATTGTAACCAAAGTGACGCTGGATATTTTCCCAACGTTCCAGGTGCGCCAGGATGTCTATGAAGATTTACCACTGCAGGAATTGAAAAAACATTTTAATGAAATTGAAAATAGTGGATACAGTGTTAGCCTGTTCACTGACTGGCAAAAAGAAAGTATAAATGAAGTTTGGATAAAGACAAAAATTGAAGAAGGAAAGGCATATAATTTTCCATCAGCATTTTTTGGTGGGAAGGCGGCGACAAAAAATGTTCACCCGATCATAGAGCTTTCGGCGGAAAATTGTACTGAGCAAATGGGTGTGCCCGGCCCATGGTATGAAAGGCTTCCTCATTTCAAAATGGGTTTTACTCCCAGCAGCGGTAAAGAATTGCAGTCAGAATATTTTGTTCCGATAGAAAACGGCATCGAAGCGATTTTTGCCATTCAGAAATTGGGCAAAATAATAGGACCGCATCTTTTTATTTCTGAAATAAGAACTATTGATGCCGATGAACTCTGGCTTAGCCCGTGTTATAAACAACAGAGCATGACCATTCATTTTACCTGGAAACAAGACTGGCCCGCTGTGAAGAAATTATTACCAGTTATAGAAAAAGAACTGGCCCCTTTTAATGTAAAACCGCATTGGGGTAAATTATTTACCATGCCTTATTCAAGATTGAAACCATTGTATACCAAAATGAATGACTTTCGTGAATTGGCTGCGTCACTTGATCCTAAAGGGAAATTGAGGAATGACTTCTTGGATAGGAATGTTTTTGGGTAAACTATCCATCTCGTTTAAAAGGCAATTACTCATCATTGTCTGTCGGTTCAGATGATGGCTCAATTGTGCAGAAAAGGTACTTCATCCATCGCTATATACGAATGGTTATTCAAAACTGCATGACTAATTCCAACAATCATCAGATCCCATTAATAACCCGGATTCTGTGGTGTCAGGTTTGGATTATTTTGCATTTCGGTTGTGGGCAATGGAAACAATAAATGTTTTTCGGCTAACACCGATGAATTTGCCGGAAACTTGTGGCCTACAAAATCATCAAAACCGTTAGTGGCTTCCTTATATACCTTGTGAAGACGTATCATATCAAACCAGGTAATGCCTTCATAAGCCAGCTCATGCCATCTTTCTCTCCATACAGCTTCGCGAAAAGTAGCCTGGGTAAATGTACCTAGTGCAGGTGTAATCAACCCGGCTCTCGTCCGGATTGAATTTAGTGCATCCCACGCCGCCTGGTCAGGGCCACCTTTTGCTTCATTTTCCGCCTCGGCGAAGGTAAGCAGCACCTGGGCGTAGCGAATGTTTGTCCAGTTAAGACTGCTGGTAGCTGTGCCCGGTACGCCGGCTGTACCATTCGCGATTACATCAAAATGCTTGTAGATATAAGGAGCTGAAAGATTCTTCAAAGGACCACTGCCTCCATCATAATAGGAGGTGTAAAAAAATCCCTGCCGGTCAACTGTCCTTTTATCTCCCGCTTCATACGACTGATAAAACTGCAGGGTGGGCACAGTAGAACCTATCTCTGTACCGTAAGCCGAAACCTCTTTAAAATTGGGCAGCAAGATGCCCTGGTTGGGATTGTCGGCTACCCCCGATAAATATTGCAATTCAAAAATGAATTCACCCTTATTTTCTGTAGCAATATTGTGCAGATCAAAATAATTAGTGAATAGAGAAAAGCTGCCATTTGTTATTACTTCCTTTGCCTTATCCGCTGCAAGCTGGTAATAGCTTGCACCTTTGCTAAGCGGATAGCCAGCCATAGTAAGATAAACTTCTGCCAGTTCAGCTTTTACAGCTCCCAGCGAAGCCCTTCCTGTTACATCCTGGAAAGGCAAGCCCGAACCTTCAGCATCTGTAAGATCAGACACTATTTGATTATAAACGGAATCAACCGGTGTTCTTGAAGGAAAAAGGTTTGGTGAAGTAGCATCAACTGGTTCGGTAATTAAAGGAACAGCTCCAAACAACCTGACAAGGTAGAAATAAGACCATGCCCTCAAAAACTTTGCTTCACCAAGAATTCGCTTTTTTTGTGCATCATCCATGGGCGTTATAGGTGGAACTTTTTGTAGTACCAGGTTGGCCTGGGCTATTACGCTGTATGGGCCGTTCCACCAGTTATTTACAAAAACATTATCTCCATTGTAAGAAAGGCCAAGCAGGTTATTGAGATCGGTATTTTGTCCTGTTTCAGTACCGGCTGTTCCGGTAACCATTTCAAGCATAGAAAAATTATTGGCAAAAATTCCCGCGCCTCCGTTTATGAAACGCGTTTGAGCATACGCAGCAGCAATTGCCGCTTCTGCATGATCCGGTGAAGTATAATAAGTTTCCGGCGAAAGGTTTGATGGATCAACGTCAGTATCAGCCAGCCATTTTTTACAGCTGGCTGTGGAAAGAATAATTACGGAAACTAACAACAAATTGAATGATTTTTTTATATTGAATTTCATGATAACAATCTTTAGAGTGAATAGGATTAGAGGCCGAGATTAACACCAAACATGTAGATTGTTGGTTTAGGATAATCAAAAAACGTTTGTCCCTGTGCGAAAGCATTTCCATAAGTAGTAACCTCCGGATCGTTACCCGAAAATTTAGTTGCCAGGAAAAAATTTTGAACGGATGCATATATTCTGAACCTGCTCAAATGCATATTTTCAATAGCCGATGCAGGCAGAGAATAGCTTAATAAAAGATTCTTACCTCTTATGAAAGAGCCATCTTCTATCCAGTGGCTGTCCACATTTGTTACATAGCCCGCCCGGGTATCCCGTATCGCCGCTACCTGGGTATTGTCATTTCCTTTGGCAGGATCCCAGGCATTGAGCACCGAACTGAAACTGTTCGCGATACCTACACGATCTTCGCCCGAGTGATGGGTTTGATTTAATACATCGTTGCCGTAAGAATATTGAAGTTCCACAAGCAAATCAAATTGCTTGTAATGAAAATTATTAATAAAACTTCCCCATCCGTCCGGATTTCCATGTCCTATGATCACACGGTCGGCATCATTGATAGCATAATCGCCGTTTACATCCAGGTATTTAAGATCCCCTGGCAATATGGGTTTACCGCCGCGATAGCTCGCAAATTTAGCGGCCTCGGCTGCTTCCTTTGCAGTCCACACACCCAAACGAACAAGGCCCCAAAAAGAACCCACTGATTCTCCCACTTTAATGATACCGGTATTTGAAAGAAACCCCGGGTTACCGGAAAAGATCGGAGCAGGCGTAGCAAGAGAAAGCACTTTATTCCTGTTCATAGAAATATTGAAAGTACTGTTCCATGTAAAATTTTTGGTGCTGATGTTTACGGTATTTAAAGTAAGCTCAAGGCCTTTATTCTCCATGCTTCCAATGTTCTTGGTAATGGAACCATAACCGCTGGAACGCGGTACAGGCGCTGCTAATAGCATATCAGTCGTCTTGCGGTAATACACATCGCCTTCAAAAGAAATGCGGTTGTCAAACAGGCCTAACTCAACACCTGCATCAAACTGTGCGGTTTTTTCCCATTTTAAATCCGGATTTGCCAGCCGGTTTGTACCCACTCCTGTTACCCTTGTGTCATTAATTATAGCGGTATAACCTGAACCCAATAAAGCATCTGAAGAATAAGGGCCAATCTCGGAGTTACCCGTAAGGCCGTAACTCGTACGCAATTTCAGATTAGAAATCAAAGTGCTGTTTTTCAAAAAATCTTCTTCGGAAACCCTCCATGCAACCGCTCCTGATGGGAAGAATGCATATTGATGGTTGATACCAAATTTAGAAGATCCGTCGGCCCGTCCTGTTACCGTAACCAAATATTTCCGGTTATAAGTGTAATTGATTCTCCCGAAATACGAGTTGAAGGCAAAGCTGCTTCTATTGGAGGAGCCTGGGTTTTGCTGACTGCCTGCGCCTATATTATTAAATAAAAAGTAGTCTGTTGAAAAATTTTGTGAGGATGCGCTTAGATTAAAATAAGTGGTGCCTTGCCAGGATAATCCCAATAGACCGGTGAGGTCATGTTTGGAGCCAAGCGTTTTTTTGTAAGTCAAATAATTCTCCGTTGACCAATAAGTTTCCCTGCTATTGGATACGCTTGCTGTACCATTCTGGTCACGGGAAATTTGATCCAGTGTCCGCCCGCTATATTGGTTAGCGCCGCGGTCAACAACGCTAACGCCTACCTGGCTTTTAAATTCAAGATCCTTAGTAAGATTAGCAGTAACATAAAAATCTCCAAGTGTAGTTTGAGTATTTACAATAAACTTCCGGTCATTTAAAATATGCACCGGGTTTGATCCGCCTTCAGCTCCAGGGTAATTATAATTTTCCGCCCAGGTACCATCAGGATATTTTACCGGTAAAAAAGGAAATGCTTCCGTAATCATTCTTACAGAATTCAATCCACCGGTGCCCTGGTCAACGATGTTTTCATCCTGATTATTATAAGAAAGACTTCCGCCCACTTTAAGCCATTCTAAAACTTTCGAATCAAGTGAGAATCTTGCTGAGTAGCGTTTCAGATATGAATTAAGCAATAAGCCTTTTTCATTTCTATAGCCCAAAAATGCGGCATAAGTTGTGTTTTCGTTTCCTCCCTGTACACCAAGCTGATGGTTTTGCGATAATTCACTTTGGGTAACCTCTTTCAGCCAATCAGTATTATAGAGTGGTTGGCCATTGGCATCGAACAACAGCGGTAGGTTTTTTCGCTTTTCCCTAGGATCGACTACTGTTGCGTAATTGCCTGCCGCCCATCCGTCGGGGTCATACACTTTAATATTATCATACGCAAGATTTTCAACCTGTATGTATTGCTGTGCATCTAACATGTGCACTCGTTTGGGGCCTATCGTGGTAGTGAATAACTCACCATCATAACTAATTCTCGGCTTGCCTGAAATGCCTCGTTTAGTTGTGATAAGAACAACACCATTTGCTCCTCTTGCACCATATATCGCCGTTGCTGACGCGTCTTTTAATACTTCGATAGAGGCAATATCATTGGGATTAATGTAGTCGATTGAGTTACTGTTTTGTGTTTGCGTTCCTGTGGGTAAATAAACACCGTCGATAACATATAAAGGATTATTGGAAGAATTTATGGAACTAAATCCGCGGATGCGAATATTTGTCTGGCCTCCGGGCCTGCCCGAATTTGTGTTGACCTGTACACCGGCTATTCTTCCCGCCAGTGCTTCGTTAAGTGAAGTCGCGGGCCGCTCCTGCAACTGAGAGGATTTAACGGTTCCTATGGAACCCGTAAGGTCTGATTTGCGTTGCGTACCATAACCAATGATAACTACTTCGCTCAGGTTACTGTTACTTCGCTGCAACTGAACGTTGATCGTGCTTCGCGAGCCTACATTTACCTGCTGCTCCTGGAAACCTGTAAAGCTGAAGACAAGTGTCGAATTATTGCCATCAACATTTATTAAGTAATTACCGGTTGTGTCTGTTGCAGTGCCGGTACTGGTTCCTTTTACAATGACCGACACGCTACCTAAAGGAGCATTATCCTGCCCGGTAACTTTTCCGGTTACGGTGCGGGACTGTGAAAAAGACCGAAAAGAAAATTGAAAGGAGATGAACAGAAACAGGATTATTGTAAATCCGATTCTGAGAAGGAGCTTTGGGGAGTTTCTCATTACGACTTGTTTAAAAAGGTAAAAGCAATCAATTTTATGATAATCTTATAAAAGATCTTCACAAAATTGATAAGTTAACGGTGCAAATATACAAAAGTTTTAACTTATGTAACCCACGTAGTGGTACCCGATAAGGGCATTTATTTTTTTTAGTCCGTAACAATGTGGTAATTAAGGTAAAACAGCTTCGCGGGATAATTGGCTTAGCTCGTAATTATCTGCGTGTATGAATTTAATTATGAAACGGGAACCTAGGCATGAAGTAAAATGCCCTCAAAATGTCCAATAAATTAGAGAGGGCTCTCCTGATTGAATTGTAAAAAATATTTTTTTTATCCTTTAAAACTGCTCCTGATTTTTTCCATCAAATCTGCGTCATCCATTTTTTTAGCCATCTCAATCATGTTTACATAAGCCTGTGCATGAGAGATTCCATGTCCAATAATTACCGGCTTATTTACTCCAAGCACGGGAACGCCGCCATAAATTTCAAAATTGAAACTATCGAAATAGTTATCATGAATGTCCCTTTTTTTTACGATATCGTAAATGGACTCTGCAAATTTTAAAATCACATTTCCTGTGAAGCCGTCGCACACGTATACATCAGCTTTGTCAAATAAAAAATCGCGGCCTTCGACATTACCGATAAAATTTATATTCGGGTTTTCTTTTAATATTGGATAAGCAGCCTGTGTAAGCAAATCTCCTTTTCCTTCTTCGGCACCAAGGTTTACCAGTCCAACTCTCGGATTTGCAAAGTTTAAAATATGCTTTGCGAATAGGGACCCGAGTATCGCGAATTGATTCAGGTTTTCCGGCTTGCAATCTGCATTAAGACCAACATCAACGAGCAAGGCAAGCTCTCCATTTTCTCTTGGAAGATAAGCGCCTATGGTTGGCCGTGATACACCCTCAATTGCCTTAATGCTATATAATGCTCCAACCATCATAGCACCGGTATTACCTGCGCTTATAAATGCATCGGCCTTGCCGGTGGCAAGTAAATAAAATCCTACGGCAATAGAAGATTGTTGTTTTTCTTTTAACGCTTTGGTGGGATGTTCATGCATTTCAATTACCTGGGATGCATGAACCACTTTAATATTTTCTGATTGTATTTTTCTTTCGGTTAAAAGACTATTTATTTTTTCTTCGTCACCTATCAGCAGCAGTGTTATTCCTTCATTTGGTTTTGATAAAAACAATTCCACACCTTTTGCAGGTTCTAAAGGTGCAAAGTCGCCTCCCATCATGTCCAATGCAATGTTCATAGCTTAAGAATTATGTTACCATTTAATCAGCCCTTAAATATAAGTAAACGTTTAGAGAGAAGAAATTTTGAAACGATTTGTTTTCCTGGCGCTATTTGGGAAATATTCGCCTGCATTAATATTTGTCTTGTGCTGCAAGAAGCAACTTAAGACATGCTAAAGAGGGAAACCTTTTTTATCGCCCCACAACGAATCTATAGATGAATGGCTGCGGGATGGAAGCGGCAGCACGCAGCGAAGCGAGGACTACAGCGTACAGCCCGGACTATCGCTGAGTAATGAGACCGGCGTTGCCAGCCCCAACATTTTTTTACAACAAAAAATCCAAGAATAAGTAATGAAATCAAACTTATTTTTGGATTCAATAATGCACGTACAAAAATCGTCAGGCTTTTACCGGCGCTTTTTCTGCAACTACTTTTCCTTTGTAGTACAACTTTCCTTCACTTACATGGGCACGATGGCGTACATGTGTTTCACCTGTTGTACTATCAACGCTCAAGGTTGGAGCATCTGCTTTATAATGCGTTCTTCTTTTGGCGCTTCTTTGCTGACTGTGTCTCCTTTTTGGATTTGGCATAACCGTAGATTAAAGTATAAATTAATTTTTGTTTTTCTTAAATTTTTCAAGTCCCTTTTGTAAAGGATGATTATTTTCTGTTACTCCCGATTCCATCTTTTTTAGCATGGCAAGAATTTCTTTGTTGCATTGCGGCCCACCCATCTCTTGTTCGCTGCACATCCGCTGCATGGGAACACTCAGCGATACAAATTCATAAATCCAATCTGCAAGATGCAAATGGCTTTCGGTACGGGAGATGTAAAATATATCCGGGTCTTCTTCATTGGCATTCATCTCATCCGGATTTTCCACCTGCTTTACCACCATATTAAATTCATCCCACAAATCCATTGGCAGTGTGTTCCCGCACCGGTCACAAATCACATTTACACTTCCCCCTACCTCAAATTTCAACATCATAAAAGATGTATTCTTCTCGAGGCTAAGTTTTATACTCGCCTCACAATTTGTGAAATCCGCCTGCGTATATTCTGCAAAGAACTTTTCGTTTACCTGGTACCTGTATTCATGAATACCAGGCTTTAATCCCACAAATGCGATCTCGTACTCACGCCTGTTTCCCATGACTTGAATTTAAAGGGGGGCAAAGGTAAGGGAAAACAGCTAATTTTTTAAACAAAGATGCTTTAAATATTGATTTTTAAACTAAAATGTCAATTCACAGGCAGTGTTTTATATTACCTTCGGCGGTAAAATCTTATTTGTCAAAAAAATTCAGATAAAAGGAGCTAACTATTTTTTAGACATGCGCATCTCCGGTAACTTAAGAAAGAGAATTTGGATTGGTTCATCATTTGCCACATTGATAATTCTCATTAAGCTATTTGCCACTAATACTTTCCGGATTGAAAATTATTATTCAGGTGGCTTCTATTATTATTTTTCAATTTTTTTGCGATCGGTATTTGGCTGGATTCCTTTTAGCCTGGGCGATATATTATATTTTATCGCGGGCATATGGCTCCTGGTCAAAATAGTAAAGTATTGTAAACTCCTGATTAAAAAGAGATTCAAAAAAGAAAAATTTTTTTCCAGGCTATGGAAGCCCCTTTTAATTCTTATTGTCATTTACGTTGCCTTTAATATTTTCTGGGGCTTAAACTACAATCGAAAAGGTATCGCCTGGCAACTTCATTTGCCCGAAGTGCATTACGACACTTCGAATCTCTTATTGATCCAGGAATCTCTGTTGCAAAAAGTAAATGAAACCAAGCAAGTTCTTGTAAGTAATAACACGGTATATCCTGACCAAAAAGAATTGTTTAGAAGGGCTAAAGATTGTTATCATCATGCAAAAGAAAAATTCCCTTTTCTGCAGTATAAAAGCGGCTCTGTGAAACCGTCTTTATATGGATGGCTTGGCAATTACTTAGGATTTACAGGTTATTACAATCCATTCACGGGAGAAGCACAAGTAAATACTACAGTTCCAAAATTTTTGCTTCCGTACATTGCCTTACATGAAATGGGGCATCAGCTGGGTTATGCAAAAGAAAATGAAGCTAATTTTTCCGGATATCTTGCGGCAGAAAATTCAAACGACACCCTATTTCTATACTCTGCTTATCTCGACTTATTTTTATATGCCAACCGTGAAGTGTATTATCTTGATTCCACACTTTCGAAAAGCGCTTTAGCAAAATTAAACCCGAAAGTAAAAGCAGACCTTGAAGAATGGAAGCGATTTAATGAAGCCCATACGAGTTTTATAGAACCCACAATAACATGGCTTTACGGAAAATATTTGCAAATAAATCAGCAACCAAAAGGTATGCGAAGCTATAATGAAGTGGTTGCCATGCTGATATCCTACTATGAAAAGTTTGGAAAGATATGAAGGAAACAAAGTACGATGTCAGATGAACGATGTGGAGAAGCCATCAACGATGCTTCATTTTTCATTTTTCATTCTTAATTCTCACCTCCTCTCCCTGATGGGTATACGCTTTCTGCCTTCCCTGGGTTGCCTGCCGCCGGAGCCGCCACCATCTGCTTCATTCATTCTTATTTGCCTTCCTTTATAAGTTTTTCCATCCATGCTTTTAATCATTTTTCCGGCGGCAGATTTATCAATTTCAACCCAGGAGTTCATGTCGCGGAGATCAATTTTTCCAAGCACTTCTTTTTTTAAATTGCTTTCATCAAGAATGAATTGTAAAAAGCTGGCTTTATAAAACCCATCTTTAGTACCAAGGTTGATAAATAACCTGGTATATCCGTTGTCTCTTTGGTAAGAATTTCTCTCCCGGTTTCTTCCTTCTCCCTGGAATCTGCTGCCCGCACCCGTATCATTTCTCCTGTCCCTATAGTCCTGTCTTGCGTTAAGGTCGTCGGCATTTTCATAATACTTCAAAAAATGGTCAAACTCGAGGGCAGCAACTCTTTTCAACACATCTTCTTTACTAATATCGGCAAATTTCTTTTGCAGGTCCGGCATGTAAGTTTCATAATCGCCATGTGAAGTATCAGCCTGTATCAGTTTATCCATAAAATGAAAGAATTGCTTTCGGCACACATCTTTTCCACTGGGAATATCGAGCTTGTGAAATTGTGCATTGGTCATTTTTTCGAGCTGCCGTATTTTGAAGACTTCCCTGCTGTGACATATTGAAATACAAATCCCGCTTTTTCCCGCACGTGCCGTACGGCCACTGCGGTGCGTGTACACTTCAATATCATCGGGGAGCTCGAAATTTATGACGTGGGTTATACCTTCCACATCAATACCACGGGCAGCAACGTCAGTCGCAATTAATAGCTGCAGGCTTTTTTGGCGGAAACGCTGCATAACCTTATCACGTTGCTGTTGCGTAAGGTCTCCATGCAAAGCCTCAATATCATATCCTTCTTTTAAAAGACGTTCCGTTATTTCGGTTGCGTCAGCTTTAGTACGTGTAAAAATAATTCCATACATGCCGGGGTTAAAATCTATCAACCTCTTCAATGTCTCATATCTTGATTGCGCCGGCGTTATGAAATACTGGTGATCGATATTGACATTCGCTGTATTCTTTTTACCAACCGTAATTTCCTGCGGGTTGGTCATGAAATTTTTAGAAATAGCTTTCACCTCTGCAGGCATCGTTGCACTAAAAAGCCAAATGCTTTCCCGGTTAATTGTATTTTTCAAAACAAAATCAATATCATCCCTGAAGCCCATGTTCAGCATCTCATCGGCTTCATCAAGTACAACATATTTTACTTTTTGCAGATCTATCGCTTTTCTTTCAATCATATCTATCAGCCTGCCTGGCGTAGCTACTACTATATGCACACCTTTTTTTAGTGCCCGTATTTGCATTACTATCGATGCGCCCCCGTACACAGGCTCAGCTATTATATTACGGGTATATTTTTTGAAATCCTGCAGGTCATTACATATTTGAAGGCAGAGTTCTCTGGTAGGGCATACTATTAATGCCTGGGGATATTTGTTTTCCGGCTCAACAAGCTGAAGCAATGGCAATCCGAAAGCAGCTGTTTTCCCTGTTCCCGTTTGAGCAAGACCCACGAAATCGGTGGTGCCCGACAATAATATAGGAATAGCCTTAACCTGGATTGGGGTAGGGGTTTCAAAACCGAGATCACTAACCGCTTTCACAAGATTTTCACTAAGGCCTAAGCCTTCAAACTCATTCATGTAATTTTTTAATTTAGAGGCGCAAAGGTATGCTATTACGACGAAAGAGGGCAATGTGCGCCTCAATGTGAAGTGAAATAATATACTTTTGTAAGTGTTTAGAAAATTGAATTAAACCCAATGAATATATTAACGTCTTAAGGACTTTGTAACTCACCCGTACAATTATTTTAACTACCTGCTATGTTTAGAGCTTTATTATTTTTTATGTTTTCAAATTTTTTATTTTTCAAATCGCAGGCCCAGGTAACACCTTCGGATAAAGAAATTATGGACTCCCTGATTCAAAATGATGAATTTCTAAAAATGCTTGATAAGATGGATGATGTTCAAAGTTATTTCAGGGTCAATGTCGGAATAGGAAACCGGTTATTTAGTGGCAATAATAAGGCAGTGCAAAACCTTGATACGAAAATGAAATTCGTATTCACACCTTCCGCCGGCTATTTTCATAAAAGCGGATTAAGTCTTTCAGCAGCTGGCTATCTTTTAAACGAAAACAGTACTTTTAATTTTTACCAGTATGCATTATCTCCTTCCTATGCATATTCAAAAGGCAAAGTGGTAAATGCCCTTATATCTTACATTCATTATTTTAAGGAAAGCAGGTATAACGCATCGGCATCCCCTTTTAATGATGAAATTTACGCAAGCCTTGTTTTCAAAAAGCCATACATCAAGCCCGGCATTTCGGCTGGCTATTCATCCGGCAACTACAGTGAAATTATAAATATCGATACAACTGTAATTATTTTAAACAGGCCAACATTAATAAAATTTGTAGATACGGCAACCACACAAATCTCTTCATTTTCACTTGCGGCAAGTATCGAACACGACTTCACTTTCTATAGGATATTTTCAAAAAAAGATGGTTTGCGGTTTACGCCACAGCTTTCCGCGATCGCAGGAATTAATAAGTATTCCATAAGTCACAAGCGCAGTACCCAACTTTATAATTTATATACCAAAAGGAAATTGAAGAGGTTACGACGCTTTCAATCTGCCAGCGATGGAAATTTTGAGATTCAATCATTGGGGCTTGACCTTGATTTGAATTATTCCATTGGTAAATTCTATCTGGAACCGGAAGTATATCTAGATTATTATTTGCCAAAAACAGAGGGCAAAGCTTTTTCCCAGGTTTATAACTTTAATATTGGAATAACCTTTTGATTTTCACATTGGCATATTAATTGAAAATGTAAACTGTAAAAACTTTTATGAAAACGAAAATCATTTCCCTCGCAATTTTTTTGTTTGTTACATCCTCGACTTTTTCTCAATCATTTTCTATCGGTTTAAAAGGCGGCGCCAATTTGAACAAGATAAGCGGCAAATCATTTAAAGATGAATTTACTTTTGGTTATCATGTAGGTGCATTCGCGTCAATAGGAGGAGGCAAACTTTCTTTCCAACCCGAAGTTTTATTTAACCAGGTTAACACTGATACCGCTAACAATTTCAGCGATGTCTACCAGTTTAACAAGATTGGCGATATTCAGTTACACTATTTAAGCATCCCGCTTCTTTTAAATTACAAGGTCAACAGGCTTTTATCATTGCAAGCCGGCCCTCAATTTGGAATCTTACTTGACCAGAATAAGGATTTATTACAAAATGGAAAAGACGCCTTTAAGTCTGGAAATTTTTCGCTTGTAGGAGGTGCACAATTGAACATTCTCAAGCTTAGGGTATACGGAAGGTTTGTAGGGGGAGTTACAGATATAAGTAATATAGGGGCCAGTGACACCTGGAAAGCTAAGGCAATACAATTGGGTGTGGGCTTTACATTATAATTGTAACCTTATCTTATCTTTTCTATTTCGCCTACGCGGTTCAATTTTATGATTGAAGAAGGTTGGTAAATATTTAAATCATTTCTTCGGTGTTGTACAATGTAGTCAACACCTTTTTTTATTTCCCCGCTTATCTCTTGAAAATTTCGTGGATAGTTTTCGCCCGAAATATTAGCAGATGTCGAAATTAAAGGAACAGCTGCTTTCCTGGTAAGGCGTTGACAAAATTGATCCTTCACAATTCGTATTGCAATTGTTCCATCTTCACTAAGAAGTAACGATGGCAAATTAATGCCATGTTCAAAAATAGCAGTCACCGGCTTTTCACTGACCGCCAAAAAAACAAGAAGTTTTTTGGAAGGCTGTGAGACATACGACTCTATTTCCGCAATTTCAGAAAGTAAAATGATCAATGATTTTTTTTCGTCTCTTTTCTTAAGCGTGTAAATCTTTTTTATTGCGACCTCGTTTGCAGCATCGCAACCAATGCCCCAGATAGTATCGGTTGGATATAAAATAATTCCCCCGCTGTTAATAACCCTGATTGATTGTTCAATATCATCTTCAAGTTCTTCCATATGTTAAGGCAATGGTGATAATAATTGTGAAGTCCCGATCGTACGGGCACATTTAAAATGCCCCAACGGACACGCTCTTAGCCCATGCAAAGAGCAGGGCCTGCAGGAAAGTATTTCTTTTGTTTCAACAATAAATGATTTTGACGATACCGGGTAAAATCCAAAACCAGGAACTGTCGAACAAAAAATGGATGTAACGGGCGCATCTACGGCAGAAGCAAAATGTAATGGTGCAGAGTCATTGGTGTAATTCATTGCGGCATTTTTCATTAACGCTACTGAAGAAAGAAAGTTTAATCTCCCGGCAAATACTTCAATTTTTGTATTACCTGACACACTTTTTATTTCTTCACAAAGCATAGCATCCTCTTTTCCGCCCAATAGATAAATATTGTATTCCGCGGGAAACCGATTGGTAAGATCTACCCATTTATCCAACGGGTATTGTTTGGTAAACCACACGCTTGCGGGCATCATACATACATAAGGTGTTCCGGCGTACTTTTTTATCTCGTCATAATTTTTATTGGCGGGATAAAGCCGGGGCTTCGTAAAACTGTTGTCGGTGATGTGTTCTATAAGTTGATTGTTTCTCTCCACTTCATGTTTGCCGTTTGTGATATCGTGCTTTACTTTTTTGGTGAATAAAAAACTCAATGGATTTTTATCAAATCCAATTTTCTCTTTGGCACCCGAAAATGCGGTAAGTATTCCCGTAGAGGCGAACCTTTGAAGATTGATTACCGTATCATATTTGGTATTCCTTATTTTTTTTAAAAGACTAAAGAGATTTCTGTTCTTTTTTTCTTTTTTGTTCCATATTAATGTTTCGTGCAAAAAAGGATGATCATGCAAAAGGCCTTCATTTCCTTTTCGCACCAAAAGATCTATTTGTGCGCCGGGAAAGAAACGATGCAATTTTTCAATGATTGCTGTGGCGAGAACAACATCGCCGGTAAAGGCTGTTTGTATCACAAGAAATTTTTGCATAAGCCGCCAAAGTTATCAATTAATCAATTTGTATATTTTTTATCATTACACATTATGTTTGCAAAAATTAAGAAAATATGGATTTGCAAAAAATGATCAATGAAGCCTGGAACAACCGTGAGCTTTTAAAGGACGAAGTGTACACCGATGCTGTAAGAAATGTGATTGATAAAGTAGATGCGGGAGAATTGCGCACAGCCATGCCTGTAAGCGATTCGCTGTACAACAAAGAATCTTCACAGGTATGGAAAGTAAATGAATGGGTAAAACAGGCAATACTTTTATATTTTGGTATTCAGCAAATGGAAACCTATTCACTGCCTCCATTTGAATTTTATGATAAAATGAAATTGAAAAAAAATTATAAGGATCTTGGTGTAAGAGCCGTTCCACATGCCGTTGCACGCTATGGGGCTTTTCTTGCACGAAACGTAGTGCTTATGCCAAGCTATGTAAATATTGGCGCTTATGTAGATGAAGGCACAATGGTTGATACATGGGCTACGGTTGGGAGTTGTGCCCAGATAGGAAAGAATGTGCACCTGAGTGGGGGAGTAGGAATCGGGGGTGTGCTGGAACCCTTACAGGCAAGTCCGGTTATAATAGAAGATGGTTGTTTTATCGGCAGCCGCAGCATAGTTGTTGAAGGCGTGAAAGTTGAAAAAGAAGCAGTACTTGGCGCAAATGTTGTACTCACGCAGTCGACTAAAATAATTGATGTAAGCGGAAATGAGCCTATAGAATACCGTGGCAATATTCCGCAGCGAAGTGTGGTGATTCCAGGTAGTTATTTAAAGAAATTTCCTGCCGGTGAATACAACGTAAGTTGCGCACTTATAATTGGTAAAAGAAAAGAAAGCACTGATAAAAAAACAAGCCTCAATGATGCATTGAGAGATTTTAATGTGAGTGTGTAGTTAAATTTGAAAATTGCTCAATAGTTCAATTTGAAAATTGCAAAGTATTTTCACATTGAGTAAGTTCATATTTCCACATTTCGCTATTTTCACATTTTAAAATTAACTAGGCCCGGGTGGCGAAATTGGTAGACGCACTGTGTTCAGGTCGCAGCGTTCGCAAGGATGTGCTGGTTCGAATCCAGTCCCGGGCACGTGGTAAACCCTATAAATCATTGATTTATAGGGATTTTTACTTTTTTGAAGTGTCGTTTTCGACCGTTTTTACCGCTTATTACCGCTTAAACCGGCGCATATTTGGCACACAGTTTGGCACACAGATGTGTATGAATATTAACATCACACAACGAATATCCAGAAATAGACAAAAGCGATACTATACGTTAGAATGGGGTAAAGCGGGTGGTCAGCGAGTGTCCACCGGTTTATTTACGTATGTAAGGCCTAAAGATCAGATTCAACGAAATCATAACAAAGAAGCACTAATGATTTTAGAAGCAAAGCGCTCACAAATGATTTTGGACCGTCAAGCCATAAACACTGGTTATATTCCACAACATACGATAAACAATAATTTTCTTGATTACTATTCAGAATTTGTGAAATTAAACTCACGTAAAGGAAACAGACACCTTAGTCAAAGCTTCAATTCTTTTAAAAATTTTATTGGAAAAAACTATATCTCGGCGATTGAAATAAGCGAAAATTTCTGCGAAAGATTTAGGGACCATCTGCTGGCGAATCTAAATGGTGAAACACCGGCAAATTATTTCAGTAGGTTTAAACGAGTATTAGAGGCGGCGAGTAAAGATGGCTATTTCAAAAGAAGCCCTGCAACCGACCTTGCGGCAAAAGCAAAATCAAACAAAAAAGTAAAGGACATACTGGAGGCTGATGAATATATTAAGTTGATGAATACGCCATGTATAAATTATGAGGTAAAAAAGGCCTTTGTATTTTCATTGTATACCGGGTTTAGATGGGTGGATGTCAAGCCCTTAAAATGGGAAAATATCAAAACAACCAACGTCGTTAACATCAGGCAAAAGAAAACAGGCGAAATGCTGGACCTCCCGCTCCATCCGGTTGCATTAAAAATATTAGGAGAAAGAAGAACAGGCCAAGTATTTCGATTACCAACCGCTGATGGAGCTAATAAGCTACTTGCAAAATGGTGCGATGACGCCGGATTGGGTAAGCATATAACATGGCATTGCGCCCGGCATAGTTTTTCCGTATTACTACAAGATAAAGGCGTTGATGTAGCAACAGTTGCAGGTATGCTAGGACACACTTCAACAAAATATGTACATAAAACGTATAAGCGGTATCGCAAAGCCAATGCCTTGGAAGCACTTAATAAATTGCCAGGGCTATAATGTTATCTTTCCGATCAACTTGTCAACTTTTGAAGGTGCAGCTGATAGAATGAGATCCAGATCGGCACGTTTGTAATAACCATTTGAATTTTTATATACTCCGTATTCATCACATTTTTTTGCCAATTGAGTTCTTCCTAAATTACAATAGATCATCGCTTCTTCCGGTTTTAAATAAGGCTTGAAGCAAATTGCTACTGCTTTCAGTACTGTTTCATCATTATACTTCATCATAATACCTCTCATCTTTTTAAATTGTATAAAACATAGTTTTCAACGGTCTCAAAATTTTTCAATTTCCTCTCCCGATAATTTTTTTCTGAGCTTTAAGCAGGTGAATTTTTTTCTTATCACCAGATTTCAAATCTCCTTCAAAATCTTTCCATCTCTTTTTCAGCTAACTTTTTTACTTCAATTTTCATTTAGAATAATTATTTGTGCTTGCTTTTGCATAAAATTCAAAACAGCAGAATCTTTATACCCGATTTTACTTTTTAATTCAATTTATAAGCGTCATTCAATCTCTTGATTATACAGTTCAGTTTATTTTGTTAGACGGTTATCCGCAACAGATCCTACAAACTCCCGGAAAAAATTGTGATTATATTTCAAATTTTACTTTTTTTAGCTGCTCCGATTTTTAAAAATACACTTTGCTTCCCTGGTTACGTTTATAAGAAGGCACATATTTAATATAGCCATAACTATTTAAATCCCGGATAATTTTATGATAGGTTGCGCTCGCTGATATTTTAGCAATTTGCATAATCTCATGGCTAAAAACTTGAATAGGATTTTCAAAATTATTTTGCTTCCAGTATTGCAGCAAAGCGGCATATATACCAATGTGAGTAATGCTAATGCGGGCATCACCCGCAATAGCATTAAAAAAATCTGACAATGGATTTAATTGTTCCATTTAATAGATAATTTTTTTATCAACATTTAATATTGTACTACCATTATTCAAGGTTTCATACTATCATGGTTAGCTGACTGAATGGCTTTGCTTTTTCTTTCTTTTATTTGATGCCTTTGGCACCGCATCACCATCATCTGCATCTCCTCCTTGCTTTTGGTTTTCATTTTTGGCATTCTGCTTAACGCTATTTTGTTCACCTTGTCCCTGCTTTTCATTTTGCACCTGCTTATGACTAATGCGTTGCATATTGCCGTCATAAAAATTAATGGTTTTGAATTGCGGGTTTGCTTCGATGAATTGTTTCTTTTCACTATTCCCTTGCACGATTGTTACAGATTGCCGGTTTCCTTTTTGCAAAGATTCTACAAGACGGGTCTTATCCTTTTCATTAAGTAGTTCTGTGATAGGATGCTTTGCCAGTACACTATCCAGATCGTACCCATAATTTTGGTGAAAGTGTTTCATTTTGTAATTACCGTTATTATCGGTTTGTTTAAAGTCCATTTGAAGCCAGGTGTTATATACGTCTCCCTCTTTGTTCGTAAGATCTTTATTAACAGCCCTTCCATTCATCAAATTGAAAGCTTCCTTTAGAGTAACGTTATTTCCTTTGTTGATGTAAAAAGTTTGCTCCATAGTTTCTGAAGACTGTTCAGGTTTTAAGCTCACCTGGTAGCGATTGAAGAAATACATATCGGTCTCATCGGACTTTTTAAAATGCAAGACAGCATTTAGTTCATCATTACCAAACTTCGCTTTGTAGGCTATTTGAAAATCGGGTGTTTGTTTCTGCATTTTATCCCTCAGTTCATTTTCAAGCCCTTCACCAAAACCAGTAAACTTTATCTGGTCTTTTAAGTAATCATAATTTTTCTCGTTCATGACATTTTGTTTTTGATTATTAATTAATTGCTGTTCTTCCAGCCTTTGATTGTATATACTGACCATCGCCGCCACATCTACTAGTTGTCCCCTTTCAATACGCAGAGTCTTGTCCTGCAGCGCTTCGCTCATAGAGCGATAGACCGATCTTACAGGCAGATATTTGTAGCGATCTACATCAGTAGACATTTCGTAGCAGAACTCCATCGCTTCGTATGGGGTAGCAAAGCAGAAGAGTTCTTCTTTCTGCACGAGACCCGAATCATCTAGAAAAGCGACAAACTCATTGCCTACCCAGCGCTGGCCTATCATATAGTCCATAATATCCGCATAATCGGTTGAATGGATTTTCATTTCAGTGCATTCTTTATTTACATCAAAAGCTGCTATTAAGTTGCTTCACTTTCACGATGGTTTTGTTATATACAGAAAGTTTCAGGTTCCTATCACCATGTTTTTCTATAAGCTGTATAGCCAGATATTTTTTATCGTGAATGGCAAATTTGGGAACTGCAAAAACAAATACGTGTTCGGATTGACTCGCAACAACCTGCGTGTCACCATGTATATGTAAGGGATGGACTTCGAGTTCCTGTCTAGCAGTACGCTTCGACCTTTGCTGATCCAGAATGAAAAATCGAAACTGTTCAATCTCGTAGTTGATGTTGGATTTATTTTGCAATTTGAAACGATAATACATAACCTCATTGTTGATGTACAGTCCATCAAGTTGAAGCTTTATTCCTAACGTTCTATCTTTCAGCCCTCTTATATTTCTATTTGCTTTCAAAACATTTTTAGCATCCGCTTGAATTTCTGCTTCATTGGGATGTTTGGTTGAAATGAAAGGGCTAGGTTCATCCTTCATATTTTCAATTTGCATATTCAAAACAGAAGGATTATTTGCATAATTTAAAATATAGGAATATAGCTTTCCATCGGCTGTTATTACCGTTATGTTAGTTTCATCAAAATTTGGCTTGGCCGCTTTTATCTGAAGGATATTTTCAGCGCCTTTCGCTACCTGAACGAGCACATCTTTACTTCCTCGGTCTACACTTTTAATAGCATAAGGGAAGATTAAATTTGTTGTTTTGTAAAGGGTGATAGCCAGTTGATATGGCTCAATCACAGACATCTTTTCAACTTGCAAATTGTTTTGTGAAAACACCTCAAGGTTTATTAGCACAAGAAGAATTCCTGTTACTATTACTCTACTTATCTTTTTCATACACTTAGGAATTATCAAATGAATAATTTTGCTTAGGAAATATTTGAAATACTAATTGCTTTGCTTTTGTTTTTCATCACGAAGCAATACATGATAGCCTGCCTTAACAGTCACTTTGATAAGTTTTACTTTTTTGCTGAATAATGTTTTGGCTGCTTCAACTCCGGCACCTGCGGCCTGAACACCAATAGAAGGATTTAAGCTGGTAAAGCCAATATCCTGTACTGCACGATCAGCCGATTCTTTTGTAACGTCACGTGTAATAGCTCCAGGAATATAAATGCCATCTATTCCATCTAAATCGAACACAGAAAGCTCAACAGGAAATAATGATGTTTTATAACGAATACTATTGATCGTAATTCCAAGTCTTTCACCATTTAATGCTGCAGTGCCAAATACAAAGGTTTGTTTAGGAATCAACACACCGTTGATATAGACATCGTTTACTAACCTCAGCTTTACTGTGGAACCATTTACAATGGTTTGCGTTTCATGTATAACTGCTTCAATAGCATTCGGATTATTATTTAATTCTAAGGCGTCATCTAATGAATAAAATCCATTTTGTTGATTGAGACTTTTGTGACTGGTATCATTAGCAATTTTATAGCTTCCATTACCAAAAGATGATGTAGGGTCAATTTTATTATTTACCGCCACCGCAAATACTTGTCCTCTCCTTGCTTCAGATGTTTGTTTTATCTTTTCCCGTACCTGGTCAGGATGTTGTATTTGCAGTACCTTTTCAAGCATCCCGTTTAGTTGCTCCATTTCAGGATCGTCACCATTCTTTTGATTAATGTTTTCCATCATTTGATCTAACCTGTCACCATTGCTACCATCTAAATTATTCTCGTTTGCAGATTGAAAATTATTTTTGTAGTCTCTCGATTTTGTCTCTTTAGTTGTGGCATCATTAAGGGCATTATTAAGTTCCGCAAGTTTTTTGTAAACCTTAGTTTCATTTGCATCACGATAAGACGACTTATTGTACGGCGATTTATTTAAATCACTGTATGCACTTTCAGAGTTCATTTCTAATAAGGAAGTATCATTTAAATAAATCGAACTATCTGTTTTATCCGTGTTATAGTATGGATCGTTTTTCATTAATTCCTGCAATTTTGCAGAGTCCGAAGCTGCTTTTTCATAATAGCTCAATTTATCAAGTGGCCGATCATCTTCGAGATTTGCACCTGGCAATTGCATGTTGAAGCCGTTCTGCACCTGTTGTGAATCAGTGCTAGCTTTCCCTCCGCCCAATGCCCAGAACATTAACGTCATAAAAGGAAGAACAAGCAGTGGCGCTACCATTAAAGATTTTCGTTGCCGTAAAAATTTCTGTGAATGTTTTTTCTGTTCCATAATCGTTATTTGTTTATTTGTGATTGATAAATGTTTTCAATAAGAATTACACTATCCATTAAACCCGGCCGGTCAATAAGAATATCATCATAAATTGTTTTGCCTGATGGGCTTCTTGCAAGACTGTCCATATAGTTTTGGAAGTCTCGCATTTTCTCATTTTCTCCTTCTGAAACTATTGTGATAGCGCTGTTTTTTTCATCGACGCATTTACCGATATGTTGAGGAGTTTTAACCTGGATTACATGAATTGAGACAGCAGCAGTATTAGATAAACTGTCCGCTATAAATAAAATACTAAGCCAGCCGGAATAAAGGCAAAAAAGGAATAGGATAATCACTTTCCATTTCACGGAAAGCCGTTCCGTATGACATTGCATAAAAGCCGCCCAACGTTGTTGGAACCGAAGCAATTTGCCAACAATATTTTTCGCCATCCTGTCTTGTGCTGTGTTTTCAATAACCGCTTTTTGTTTTTTGTTTTTTCTAAATAGAGATAACATAGCTTATCTGTTTTGAATTTTTAAATCCCTGTTTTCAATCGTTGACCAACGTTCTATTAGAAAGCCATGTGGATTGTTATCGCTTCGAGATACGTTACGTAAGAAGCCTTCTGTAATTAAGTTTCTTAGTACAATACTCGTTGCTCTTATAATGTTTTGAGTAGCATAACAACGAAAATGATAGGGATAATTTGAGATGTCAATTGACACGCTGTCTACCTGGATTGTCTGACTTATATTGCCTGCAATTACGTTAGTGTAATATCCATTTTCTTTAAGATTATCATATTCTCTTTTGGCAGAAGCATCGGCGAGGTAAAGAGCTTTGGTAATATTCGTTTGTATAACTTTATCATCAGGATCCAGTGTAAAAAAGAATTGATGGAAGACTTTTACATGATCCCTTGCTTCTACTGCAATATTATCTTTCCTGTCGGATGCATATGTTTCTAATGCTTTGCCGTTAGCAAGAATATAGACCTTGCTTTGCATCTCTGCTACAAGTCGGTAACTTTTATAAACTACAACACAGCAAAGTAAAATACTGCCGGCAACTACCGCCAGTGTAAAGCTGCGAATGTGTCGAAAAGCTGTATCAATATTTTTCATTTGTTTAAACATAACAGAGAGATTTCTGAAGCATGTAATAGAATTATTTACCCGTTATTTTGTCCTGCATATAACCGGATTTATTTGGTGAACCTTCATTGAAGTAACCTGAATTAGTACCATAACTACTCATGCTATTGCTCATTCTTTCCGCAGCATTTCCCATAGCATCAGCAACCATACCTGTGCTACTTGTAACTGTGCTTACAGCGCTTCTTGAAGTACTGCTAAAAAGAGTGGTAACTTTTTGAACCATTGCACTACCACCACCTGCATTAACGATATAGTTTGCTACGGAGGGAACGGTGAAGTAACCTACTATGCCGATTATCATAAACACCAGATAGGCCACATCAGTAGAACTAAAAAATGTATCGCCATTATTTTGTACCTGGCTGATATCTAAGGCCAGCATTTTTTCCTGAATTTTTCCAATGATGGAACCGAAAATATTAGCGACCGGCAACCAAAGAAAGACGTTTATATAGCGGGCTAACCAGACCGTAAGGGTATGCTGAAAGCCATCAAATACTGCGATGCCAAAAACGAGTGGTCCTAAGATGGAAAGCACGATTAAGTTAAAAGTCCGGATAGTATTTATACAAAGTGCAGCCGCTTCAAATAAAACCTTTAAAACTTCACTCATCCACTCTTTAATGGAATTGCGAAAATTGTAAGAAGCTTTGGACATGGCAAATTTTATATCGTTGCCAATGCCATCAAATATTCCTTCGTCAGTGCCGGTGGGATCATCGGGATGCGTGTATTTATACCATTTGTCTCTGTCGCCACTGCCGGATTCACCAACATACATTTGCCATGTTGCAGTTTTTTTAATTGCTTCTTCTTTTTGTTTTAACAACATTGCAATTGCGTTATCAGAGCCTTTTACCATTTCTCCGGTTGCAGTAACGGTGGGTTTCATAACACCGTTTATCATCGCTAATACAGAAGGGAAAATCATTACAGCAAAGCCAAGTACAAAAGGCCGGAACAAAGGATAGAAGTCTATGGGCTCTGCATTGGCAATATGTCGCCACACACGAGAAGCAATATACCATGTCGCAGCAAAGCCAGCAATGCCCTGCCCTACGCTGATAAGTTTGCTGCACAAGGGTATCATCTCATCATATAATTGTTCAAGTACGCTATGAAGGCTATTCATGTTATCTGCGACACCCTGCGCTTGCGATAGCTGAGGCAAAGCCATTCCCACTGCTGCTATTAAAGCAGCTCTTATCCATGTTGCCATATCATCGTTTTTAATTAGTTACACCATAAATTTTCTCCATTGTTACGGCATCATTTTTTTCTCTGGCTCTTTGGACAGCCAGGATAATTGTATTATTGTTAAAATGCCGGAGAAACATAAGTTTGTCCGTCATGTCATTATATATACGGTCAATTGCCGCTAATCTTTCATCATCAGACATGCGTAGTTTATTAGCCGTGATGATGATACTTAGTTCATCAAGATTGTTTAAACTCCGCTTAAAGAGATTAGTATAAACTTTGCCGAGATAATCAATTTCTTCTGGATTAAAATTCTTATCCTGCCTGAACCGGCCAAAAGCATTCTTATATTCTTTTACAATCAACATCTGAGCATTAATAATGTCCGCAACTTTTTTATACTTCCTAACAGCGGGACTTACCTTCATTAGCCCATCAAGAAATGTTTTGTGCAGATTAAAATTTCCCTGAGACAAATTTTTGACGGTAGAATAACCAGTGCTTAAAAGTTGGTATCCTTTCTTCATATCAGAGAGTATCTGTTTAAACTGCGCCAGCTTTTCTACGTTGAGTAATAGCTGTTGCGCTTCATCACTTTGAGCGTTTAATTTGGCTTGTACTACCGCAACAAAAAAAATAAAAAGGATGACTATCTTTTTCATATTATTAATCTTTAATTCCATTAATAGTGCGACTGGTTTCAACATCATTTTGTTCTTTCAAACGAGAGACAGCTAATATTTTAGCTTCGGCTGCAAAGCTTTTTACAAATGAATATTTGCTTTGCATATCGTTGTATAAAGCGGCTATGCGTTCGATCCGTTCATCATCTTTCAACTGCAACTGATCGTTTGTAATTATCGTAGTGAGTTCATCTATTGTGCCCGTGCAAGCATCAATTAGGTTATTGAAAACCGCATTGATATAACTTAGTTCGTCACCATTAAGTGCCTTACTTTTCTGCACATGCCTAAAAGCATTTTTATACACACTAACTATTTCTAATTGCAGAGCAATAATGTCAGCTACTCTGCTATATTTTTTGATGCAGGGATTTACAGCTTTTAGAGAATTGAAGTAGTCAGCATGAAGGTTAAGGTCTCCCTTCTTTAGATTACCGATAAAGTTTAATCCGTCATGGGCTATGCTAGATCCTTTTTGTACATAACCGATGTAAACCTGCAATGAGGCTATCTGTTGTAGCAAATACTTTTTTTGTGTTGCCTTTTGCCGGAACCATTCACCAAATGTTTGTGCATTTACGCTTGTTGAAAAAATAGAAATCAATATAAAGACGAGCGGCTTTTTCATAGTTTAATTTTTACCAGGGTTATTGAAGCCCATATAATTTTTTAATTACATCCACATCATTTTGTGCTTTGGCCCTTTGAAGACTAAGTAAAATGGTTTGCTGATTAAATGCTTTTAGATCATTATAGTTAATGTCTATCTGGTCAGCGGCAGCATTAATAATTTCCAACCTTTTCGCATCAGTCATTTGGGTAGTGAAAGAATTTATCACTAAGAATATCTGATCAATATTCTTGACGCTTTCGTCAAGAATACCTGTATAGACCTTACCCATATAAGAAAGTTCTTCTGGAGTGAAATGTTTGTCTTGTTTAAATAAGCCAAATGCATGTTTATATTCCCTGACCAATTGAATTTGCTCTGCAGTGATTTCTTTAATGCGGCTATAGTAGAAAATAATTGACTTGACTTTTTGGAGTTCATCAAAGTAATCTTTATAAAGGGTTCGTTGCTTTTCCACCCAATCACTTATTTCAATCAGCTTTGTTTTTGACATTGCATTTTCCAACGTCTTTTGTGCATTTTGCAACCAAATAGTTTTGTTCTGCAATCGTTGTATTTGTAAATCCACAGCTTTAATAGCTTTCTTAACTGCTGCTTTGATTATATCTGCAATCGGTACTTGCGCATGCAAATTTTGCACAGGAGCAGCTATTCCAAAAACCACAACAACAATTATTATCAATATCTTTTTCATGATTAACTTATTTATTGTTCAACACTTACTTGCCTTCTTTCATATCTCTTGCAAGTGCTGCTATGCCTTTTTGTATATCGCCATACTTTTTTGCATACTGCATCACTTTTACTTTTTCGGTTTCTTCGGTGGTATAAGCCAGATATTCTTCCGGCGAAACTTCAGTGCGGTACACTTTAGAAAGCATTCCTCCGAGTGATATGAATACTTCTTTATATTTTTTTGTTGGATCGTTGGCTTTATTAACAGACAGCACCAATGCTTTTTCTTTTTCTGTTAATCCCAATAATTCCTGTATCTGATCAAACTTGTTTTGATACTTTGACTTGATCCAGTAATATCTTGCAATCGCTGTTATTGATAATGGCTTGCTTAACTACCGGTGATGAAATAATATCTTCCACTTCCTGTGTGACAACAACGGCTTCACCAAAAAATTTTCTTACTGTTTTAAAGAGATACTTGATGTATTCAGCCATGCCTTCTTTTGCAATTGCTTTCCAGGCTTCTTCAATCAAGATCATTTTGCGAATGCCTTTCAGTTTTCGCATTTTAGAAATAAACACTTCCATGATGATGATGGTAACAACAGGAAACAGGATGGGATGATCTTTTATATTATCTAATTCAAATACAATAAAGCGTTCCTGTAAGCAATTCTAGATTTTCAGTGGCGTTAAGCAGGTAATCAAATTCTCCACCTTTGTAATATGGCCGCAGAACATAGAGGAAGTTGTTAACATCAAAATCTTTCTCTTTTACTTTATCATTGGTTAGTACTGCTGACAAATTCATCTTTTAAAAAATCATAAAAGGTATTGAAAGCAGGGAAACAATGTTATTGTTCTTATCCAGCTTTTCATAATAGAGTTGTAGCGCATTGGACAAAGCCACATATTCAGAACGGTTATAGGTTTCATTATCTTTTTTCCATAAGGCAAGCAAAAGAGTTTTAATACTTTCTTTTTTTTCTGTATCCAAAGTATCACCTTCACCTATGTAAAAAGGATTAAAACGTATGGGGTTCTTTTCATCATAAGTGAAATAGTAGCCACCGACCATATCACACAATCCTTTATAGCTATGTCCAACATCTACCAGAACAATATGTGTTCCTTGTTCATAATAGGAGCGAACCATGTGGTTAGTGAAGAAGGATTTGCCGCTGCCGGATGGACCCAATATGAATTTATTTCTGTTAGTGCATATTCCTTTTTTCACTGGCTCATCACTAATATCAACATGCACCGGCTTTCCGGTTAGGCGATCACCAAGCCTGATACCAACAGGGCTTACGGAAGAACGATAATTAGTTTCAAGGTTAAGAAAGCAAACAGCTTGTTCTGCGAACGTATCAAACGTATCATTCATTGGAAAATCCGCTTCATTGCCCGGAATGCCTGCCCAAAAAATTTGTGGCGCACCTGCAGTTTCGTGTTTAGCAGCAGCATCCATTTGTGCTAATGCAGATGATACCAGGTTCTTTAAATCTTTTAATTCTTCTTTATTATGCAGTCCATACCAGCACATTAAAATGCGCTTTTACTGGAAGTCTTTGTTGGCTGATAGCTTCATTTAAAAAATCATTAGTGGCATCTCTTGCTATGGTATTTTCCCGTGAATAAGCAGAAAGGGATTGCAGTCGCAATCTTTTACTTTCCAGTTTCTGTAAGGTCTTTTGTGCATCTTCAATAAAAATGTATTGGTTATAAATATGATTACAGGATAGAAGTTGACCCAGGGTTGAGGCAAAGCCAACGCTGAATTTTGTTTTATCAGTGGAATATTTGTCATAGTTAATTCTTGAGCCGCACAATGCAGGAAAGTCTTCAGCATTGCCTAACGTATAAATCTGGCAATGCTCGTCTCCAATTTGTATGCCTTCTTTAAATTCAATGTCTTTAAAAACAATAGCATCATTCTTTTCTGATAGATAGACAATAGCGCTCTACCAATCCCATATTGCGTTCATTACTTTGCAGATCATTATTTTTTAACCGCTTAAGCTGTACGAAACCACTATCTTCCAATATGCGTCTGAAATTGGCCAACACTATCTGAAAAATCCTGCAATAGTTGAGGCTTCAGCATTTGATCGGGAATGATCGAATTACGAAGCAGGTTAGAAAATAAAGAGCTTGACAATTTTCTGCCTGTTGGTTTTTTAGTAATCAGAATGTAGCAGGTATGATCTAGAAAAGGACGTTCATTAAAAAAACGTTCGCTGCTGCGTGATAGAAAACTTGTATCGTCCTTTGTGAAATCAGGTTTATACCTGCTGTCTATAAACCAATCCTGTTTGTGAAAAACAGATAACCTTGGCAACACTTTAATTGCCTTAATCCAGGCCTGGTGAAACGCTTCATATTCCTGATCGGACAAGGTGAATATTTCAGGCAGCTCTGCCTGAAAAGCTACAGTTATATCCCCTTGCTTGGAAAGTATGCAATCATGTTCAACTCCAAAAATTGGTAAAATATCATTTAGCTGCTTTTCCATCTTCACACCTTTACCGGGTTAAAAAATTTTATTGTATAATCCTTTTCTATTTCTTCTGCATAAAAACGATCCTGTTTTTTGATCTGACTACTTTTGGAACGCTACGCTTTGCTATTTTTTTCATCATACCATATTCACCATACTTTTTACTCAATGCATAAATTTTAACAACCAGTACGGTTCCTGCTACCAATATAATTCCAAGGCATATAAAAGAATTTATTCCGATGATATACATAATAGCAAACAAGATGAGTAAGCCAATTATTCCACCTGCGAAATACCATATGTATTGGGCTTTCAATCCTTTGAATTCAATGCTTTTATTGATACCCTTATTTATTTGATAAATACTGTTGCCCATTACTTATTATTTTACATTTTTAACCGGCTGCTTCGTCTTATGCGGGGCTCCATCTCCTGGTTTTGTTGATAATGTTCTTTACCATTTAATATTGTTCCATTCATTTTTACCATAGCAACCTGCAAAGGTTTATCGCCCATAGGTGTCATATGTATCACAGGAGTTTCTATATGTACATGATTATTATTTTGCTCTGCGATTTCAATGATAGGTTCATCTGTGGCCGCATTCTGCTTCATCTGATTTTCCTGAATTCTAATAGCAATTTCTCTTTCAAGTTTTGAAAGATCACTCTTCATCTGAATCAATTCAATTTCTTTTTCAAATGACTTGTTGGCCAGTGAGAATACCATTGGAATATTCTTTTCGAGTTCATTAAGTGTTTTCTGATATTTTTCTTTGAGTGCTTCAACCCGGTCAATGGCATTTAGAAAATACCGGGCGGCAAGCTTTGGATTATCAGTATTTGGATGACCTTGATTGTAAGTGTACTTAATACCGCTTTCAGGTCTTTCTGCAAACAGAGTATTGTAATATCTGTACTCAAATAATCCTTTATTTTCAAATGCTTCCCTTTGCTGTCTGATATAAAGATCAAAGCCATAAAGGCTGCCAATCTTTGGTTCTTCATTCGGTTTCCAATTCTGATATAATTTAATAAGATATTTACCGATAACTTCAGGATCAGCAGAATTCAAACCATTAAGCTGTATAGGATTTACTTTTGTACCGTCTTTATCATATCGCAGTTGGCTTTTATAAACCCTTCATCAGCTGGTTAAGTTTTTCAGTATCTGTATCGTCGATACTTTTTCATGTTGAAGATTTTCCAACTGAAATTTGGAACGTGATACTTCCCGATAATGAGCAGTTTTTAAACTTTCCATTACGGCTACTTTCTTTTCTAATTTTGATTTTTCCAGCAATGAAGTATCTCCGGAAAGAATGGCGATATATTCAGAAAAGTTCATCCCGCTTTTTTCATCAATTGCTCCTTCATCAATGGTGCGAACATTCAATTCGCAATTCTTCATCTGACTGATAAAGGTTTGCTTATTTTTTAGCAGATTGAATTTGTAATTATCCAATGATTGCTCAACTGCATAAATGAAATTTTGTACCTTGTTATCATAATAATCCCTTGCAATAACATTGCCCTGCCTTGCTCCACGGCCATTGCGCTGTTCCAGTTCTGCAGGCTTCCAGGGAATATCCAAATGATGCATGGCAATAACCCGTTGCTGAACATTCAAACCTGTACCGGCTTTCTCTGTACTGCCTATAAGTATCCTGATTTGACCACTATTCATTTTGCGAAACAGTTCAGGCTTTTGCTTGTCTGTCCAGTCATGTATAAATGTGATTTCATGAGCAGGAATATTAAAATCCCTGATGAGTTTTTCTTTCACTGCATCATAGATATTGAAAGCATCTGGCTTGGGTGTGCCAATATCACTGAAGATGATTTGCGTGCCTTTTTGTTGATTACTGTTATTGTATAATTCAGCAACTTTTCTTGCACAAACACTTACTTTATTTTCAGGATGATCATCATAACTATTGCGATCAATCAACCGCATATCTGCAGCCATTTTTTTTGCATAGTTGGTTGCAATCAGCATTCTGCCTTTATCTTCTTCATCGTGTAAGCGGCGCTCTTCCAATTAGTGTTGCATCTCCTGTTTTTGCAAACTGCATAAGCTTTTTAATAAACTCACTTTGTTCCGGTGTAGGTTTAATATTTACCAATGTTTCATCAATATCAGGTTTATCGAGATTAATATGTTTAGCTGTTTTATAATCGGTAATCTCATTATAGAACAAGGCCAACTCAGGAACCTTAATAAAATGACGGAAGCGTTCTTTCGCAATAATTTCATTGGTACAGAAAATTCAAAGTCTGTAGTTTTTCTTGCAAATACTGCTGCCCAGCCATCAAAATTTTCAATATGCTGCCTTTCCATTTCTTTTGGCCGCAGGTATTTAAAAAGCAAATACATTTCTGTAAGGCTGTTGGAAATAGGTGTGCCGGATAAAAAAGTAACACATAGATCAGCATCAAACTTTTCCTGCAAAGTGCGGACAGCAAAAAGCATATTAAGTGCTTTCTGGCTTCCCTCCATATTGCCTAATCCTGCGACACGGTCATGCCTTGTTGTAAAAGTCAGGTTCTTAAACTTATGCGCTTCATCAACAAACAGATGATCAACCCCTAATTCCTTGAAATTGATGCCTGCATCTTTTTTCTGTTCTATATCACTTAACAAGTGATTTTAATTTGCCTGATAGATTGTTCTTCGTACTTCCAGGCCTTTCAGCATTTTTTTTGAAATGTCACCACCCAGATCTTTCAATGTTTGTAAATCTCTTTCTACATTGTCCAATTCTGTCTGGAAAATCTTGCTGTTGTATTTCTGGTGACTGTGGTATTTTCCCAAACTGGTCATGGGTGAGGATAATGCAATCCCAATTATTATTTTTTATCTCATTCATTAAACGCATCCTTTTTGCTGGCGTGAAATCATTTTCGCCCGGAGCAAGTATGCGTGCATTAGGATATGCTTTCCTATATGTTTCTGTGATCTGGTTGACATTAGCTTTTAAAGCAAGTATCATTGGCTTATGCACAATGCCTAATCTTTTCATTTCATGAGCAGCAACAATCATGGTCAGGGTCTTACCTAAGCCCACTTCATGATCAATCAATGCACCCCTGTTTTGAATGATACGCCATGCTGCATTTTTTTGCGAACTATACAAATCTTCAATTCCAAGATTTTTCATTTCAAGACCGGGAAAGGTTAGATGATCTCCATTGTATTCCCGAAGTACATAGCAATTGAAAGTGTTGTTGTATAGAGTTTCCAGATGTTTTTTATCTGCTTCAGGTAATTCCTGCAGCCATGTAATAAAGCCATTTCGAATGCTTTCAATCTTTTGATGGGCAAGCTGTATCGCTTCATTATCTGGTACACGAATAGTTTTATCATCAGCAAGCTTAACTTCGTAAGTAAAGAATGGAGTTGTATTTTCTAATGCATGTTCAAGAATGGTATGTGCCATAAGTTGTTCTGCCGCTCTTTGGAGTAACTGCATATTCCTGGTTGATTTTCGCATTGTGCCTGAAAGTATTTACTTTAAATGTATCAAGTGATTGAAAGTAATTAATTTCGGTATTTAGTTCAAATAAGTTAGTGGCAAAACGATCATAGAATGTTATTGGTATCCAGCGTTCACCCAAATTAAAATCCAGTAATTCAAAAGGAATTTTTTCCGGCTGCACTTTTACAATTGCTTCCAGGCTTCTTTGAAATTGAACGTTGTCGGGATGTAAGCTTACCTGTTCTTTTGCGGCTTCTAATTTCTCCACCACATTACCAGACAAGTATTGATCAACTGTTTCCCATTCGTTATGTTGGGGATTGATATAAATATGTCCTTCTAACCTGGTTAGAATTTCAAACTCAGATAAGCCCGTTGAAGATTGGATAAAATCAATGTTCACTTTTCCATTTTCATTGAGGCATTGCGCCAAAGCTTCAAATGGATTATCAGTACGGAATTGTTCTTCTTTGTGATGGAGTGTCTTTGTAATTATATCTGCCTGAATGTATCGTTCTCCTTCCTTTCTTTCCAAAGAAGAAAGAATGGTAAATCCAAATGCTGAATCATTAGAAATTAGTTTACGGTTTGATGGATAATTAAGTAACCCATACTGATCAATAAACTTTTCATAGCTGTCTTGCAATATGTTTCTCAAACCTGCATATTCAACATCCCCTGAATTTTCTTTTTCAGACAATTCTAAATAGCTATCTCTGATACGCAATATAGTTTTCATAAAAATCTTTTTGCTGCTGGCCAGATAAGAAAGCTTGAAATGTTGCCTGGTTAAAATCAGTGTCTGGTTTGCCAATACTTCCTACTTTGTCATTATGTATTACCAGCGTTCCTTCTTTATAAAAAGGTTTGAGACTTGTAAATTGTTGTCGCTGCTTGTGTTCCAATCCAAAGGCGGCTTCCAGCAATTGATCACCTTCGTAAGTATAGCCGTGCGCGAATTGGGGAAGCTTGTTGGAGAGACTTCTTATCTCATGATTAATTGCTGCCGCACTTTGCCAATTTACCGGGAAAGAAATTTCATCTACATTGGAATATAGTTTGTAAACGTACTGCTTAAAAGCCGGAGCTTTTGCGGTGACCAGCACGATACTTTCATGTTCAGGTTTTTCTGTAGTCCTAACCATGCTGATGATCCTTGCGGTTTGCTTTTGTACAACCGTCTCGTCTAATTCATTTATATATGCCATTGCCCGGTTAATATTTTCAGCGGGAATAGTATCGAATAGGCCCAACTGAACATTTACTTTTTCAGCCTTGTCTTCAGGCATAGGTAAAAAAGTTAGCTTCTTCCGGGTAGGTTCAGGCTGTAGTATATTTAGCGATTGAGCTTTCTGATAAAGACTTTTGTTAAATCGTTTCTTAATTCCATCACTTATAATTGACGAAAGTTTTTCAGCAATATTATTAATGTCACCGTGTTGCCATACGGTTTGATTTGCGTTTCCATATTGGTTTTTGCCAGCTTTTATTTCATCTCCGGCAATAATTTCCGGGTGTTCATATATGTATTTGTTTAGATGATAACTGCCAAATTCGTTTTCTTTTTCTACTGCATGTATCAAAGATTTTTCTTCAGTCGAAAGGTGCTGTTTATTTTCATTCTTTTGAACAATAAGCAAGTGGCTCGGAGCTTCCGTATTGCCGGTATCTTTCATTAAGTTATCCGGCATAACGGTAAGGCTAACAAAGTCAGCCTTGTTAAAAACATATTCCCTTGCTAATTTGATTTGAAGGGTTATTTAAAAATCCGTCTGTTGTAATATAAGCTAGCAATCCGCCGTCACTTATCTTATCTAATCCTTTTGCAAAAAAGTAATTATGAATTTTTCCCGACAACTCTTTAGCAGGAAAAGCTTCATCATAAACAGAGAAATTACCAAATGGAATATTGCTTACAATAAAATCATATTTACCATTATCATCCGTCGGAGCTTGCTCAAAGCCCGTTATATGAACGTTGACAGGTATTGGCAAAGATCTGCTTAATGCATTTAATACCCGACCGGATAACAAATCTTTTTCAACAGCGGTAATGCTTTGTATGGAAGAAAATGTTTTTGCAGCCTCTGTTATAAATATGCCTGCACCACTGCTTGGCTCATACATTCTTTGAGGTTGTATATTATGTTCTTTTAAAACTGAATATAAAATTTGTGGAACAATGAATGGTGTATAAAACGCAGTCAATACACTATTCTTAATGGATTGTATGGCTTCATTATATTGTTGGGGAGATAAATGTTCACCCAGCAATTCATGCAATTCCATCATGTTTGGATATAGCCGCAAATCTTCATTGGTTGCATGTAACTTGATCCATTCTTCTTTGTTACCTCTTGGATAAAGAATAGATTTAATACCTCCAAAACCTGAATAGTTTTTCAATGTCTCTACTTCGGATTCACTTAATATTTTTTCCTTCTTCCATTCGAGTGCGATGCGAATAGCTGCTATATTGTTATTTAGTTTTTGTTGTTGATTGTAAGTCATACTTCACTAATTCATTTTCACCGCTTTTCAAAATATTCTTTTATCACACCTGCAATAGCATATCGTAGATGCCTGTCATTTTCATTGTCTTCGGTAAAGCCAATTGTTTCAAAGACAGGATTGCATAATTCAATAAGATTAATTACCTCGTAAGGGAGGGTGCCATTTTCTTTAAGCCGGAAATATTCGCTTTCGAATTCATCTTCTAAAACCGAAGCCAGGTAATTAAATTTGGAGGGACGCAGATCTTGCGTGAGAGTATCCATACAACGTTCTTCAATAATGTATCCTGGAACATCTTCAATCATGAGTTGAGTCAACAAGGCATCTATTGATGACACCTTTTCTTTTAAATAACCCTCTACATTATCCCTCTCTTGTAGAGCAATAACTAAGTCCAAATTATTTTCAAGAATGTACTTGTGTAGTTTGGTTATCAAAATTTCCTGCATAGCTTCAGATTGTGATTTTTATTAAACGCCAAAGAACGATTTAATGACTGTTGCCACTATGACGAGAAACACGCAGCTACCAAACCAGGCTGCAGCAACTTTGCCTGTATCCTGATCGCCTGCGTTCCACTTCTGATAAACCTTCACCGCTCCGATCAATCCCAACAATGCACCGACAGCATACATCAGGTTAGTGCCTGAATCAAAGTAGCCACGTACTTTGGTATTGGCGGCATTAATCCCCGCATTCCCATCCTGCGCTGATGCAGCGATGTACATAGCGACAAAAAATATCGTAGCCATGATTGTTAATCCTGTTTTAAAGAAAAAACTTTTAAAATTCCATTTCCACATTTTCATATCACATTATTTAAAAGTTAAACACTATTCATTTTTAACGACACCCATCCTTTAACCCCTCCGCCTATTGGCGGAGAGGAAGGAGGGCGGCCTCATAACTACACCTCTATCCACAACATCTCAAGCTCTACAGCACTGAGGAGGATGAAGCCTTGTTTTTCACTTTCTGATATAACCAGGTTATTTATAGGAACCTGAAAGGGCGAGCCTTTCAATTCAGGATACGCTTTCAATATTATTTGGAGTGAGAAAGAAAATTCTTCCTTACTGTAATCTTTTTTCGAAGCGTCTGAAACAGCATCTTTGATTTTTCCAGAGATTATTTCCACTTTTTCAAATAGTTGATCTGTTTGTTCTTGGTTCAGTATGGAAATCGTATCGGGTTGATGGCTTATTTCTTCATCGTCTTGTACCGAACGAAATGCATCGCCTGCAACTAGCTGAGTAGATTTTCCTTTTCGAGAGAGAAGAATTTGCAAGTCACCTAAATAAAATCGAACAACTATTACAAGATACCAGGCAAGTAAAAGGATGGATACAAAAATGATGTAGGCCGTCCAAGAGATGTTTGTAAACATGTGCTTCGTTTTTCGGTTTACTAAATCAATCCGGTTGCTATCTTTTTAGAAAACCAGATTGTTTACACTTTCTACACAAAAAAACATCAGTATGAAACCTCTATCAAGTCCAACATTTATTGGATTGAAGTTGTACCAATTGGACCCTGCTTATAATCAGGAAGAAAGAATTGAAAAAAATTGGAAAAAATTATGAAATGGATCTTGTTGAATAGATTTATATATGCAGAATGATGGGGTGTCAATTCAAGCCGGGCTCTCCGCATCAAGTCCTCACCACTCATATTTCATGGTTGTGGTTAATCCGCTATTATCCCTTACCGTTGATCAATAAATAAATATTTTTGAAGGCTTTTGGAGACATTTGAGAGCCAGCATACCCGCTGCAGGAACATGGTAATTAAAATTGGAAAAATGCTGCAGCCGGTATGCTTGAACGTCACGTTCCGTCAAGTCTATTCATGTCATTTCATGCTTCCATTCCATTCATCAACCTGACCGAACTTATTGTGAATGATGATGTTAATGTCCGGTTGTCTTTACAACTTGGCAACTATTATCATGAATTGATAGACAGGCTATATGCTTCTTAGCGGCTGTAAAATCCTGCATAAGCCTTAGGCTATGTGCCTCTAAAAACTTATAATACATACTCTACCATTAGCGTTTTGATATTAGTCGAACATTGTCAATTGATTATGATTTAGTTCTTTGAAATATTGTTTTTGAGTTTGCTGAAATAGTTGATTTATGAGTAATTTTTTCAAAATAGAAATGCTTAAAATCTGTAGTATTTCGTAAAGTGATTGTTGGAACATTAATTTCTTCTTTGCAATAGCTACTAAGACATATACGGCAATCCAAACCTGAGTTTTTACAGCATTCTCTGATTGTCCCCAAAAGGATTTTATTTTTAAATGTTGCTTAATCCATTTAAAGAACAACTCGATTTTCCATCTGTGTTTGTAAAGTTGTGCTACCATTTGATTTGTTACATGGATAGGATTTGACACAGCGACACTTCATATTATCTTTTGCTCTTGTTATATAAAATGCTTCGCGACAATTAATCATGTAAAGCCGCTTGTAGTCCACATATCCTCTATCCATGATATAAAAACTATTGGCTTCAAAAGAAATAAAATCCACGCATATACATCGTGAACAGAAGCTGTAAAAAATAGATAAATTCTGGATGGAAGTTTTTAAATCTAACTGTGTGTGCAATTTTATGCCTCCTTTTTACTGCGGAAAGTAGCCCAATAGAATATGGACAAACATAAATCTATGGTAGTAGCATCAATAGCAAATACGTTATTATCAAGTTCTATCCCCAGGTCACTCTTACCCAAATACAATTGCTTTGCTTGCTGAATTAACAGCATTTGACAGTTCATAATAAATCAGGTAAGAAAGATTTTCATTAGCTGTGGATAGGGTGCTTTTGGCAACAACATCGCCTATGCCCAAATGATATAATTTATCAGCATTTGCTTTCAGATACAATATCGTATCACTTATTGACTTACAGTTAGGGCAAGGTCTATGGGCAGCTTATAGCTGCGGTAATCTTAAGGAATTAATTCGTCTTGCAAAGAACCAGTCTTCTGCCTTCCCGTACCTGCAAGAAATATTAACGCTCACGTTGACGGTTTTCCAGAAGACGGAATAAAAGGCAGATCAGAAAAAAGTAATTGAAGATCGAAAAAAATATTTCTACCGACTTTCATAAAGTGTTTAGGGAATTCTGGGAAAGAGAAAGTATTTATGGCTTTGACGATGTTCAGTTGAAACATCTTTACGATAAAGTAATGCACCATCTATAGAGCGGGTACCTGAACCTTTGATTCCTGAATAAATATCTGTGAGTTATCTAATGCATGATAACAGAACTATTGAGGAGGAATCGGGTATTATGTTACACCTGCAATTTTTAGTAAAATAGAGGAGTTACTTGGGTTTTAATTGGAACACACAAACATTGAAACCCTTAATAATTTTTCCAATTTGAAAAGAAATCGAAATGTTTGAAAAATTGCCTCAAAAAGGAAAACAAATTTGAAAGAGTAAAGGAGGCGAACGTAGCCCAACGTCAAATAAACGAGGTCTGCAATTTTCTTGTGTAATTTTTATGAGTAGAGGTAAAAATGAGTAGAGCATTACATTTTTTTGAAACCCCAACATTTCCTTCTCCCAGCCAACAATTTTCCTTCGATATATTAGCTTCTGAAAGTGAGCATAAAAATATTTCTGTGTACCGGTTTTCTGTCATCAAATAGCATGTATTTTAATTCCTGGTTTTCTATCTAAATTATAGCGGCTTTATTTTACAAGAGTGAGTTAATTGCGATCGACGTTCATAGGAAAAAGTATAATATTAACATATTTAACGACCATGTTATCCTTTCTGTTAATATAATCTCACAATTGGCAAAGATTCCGGAATTTTTAATTGTGTTTCATTATTAGAATTGCAAGACTAAATGTTATAAATGGATATTTACAAAATTGGTAAGCGATATTTTCACCCAATAAAAATATTGGTAAACTGGGCTTTGCTCTTTATCTTCTTTATAGGAGGTCAAAGTTGCAATGGACAAAATAAGATCGATGGCAGCGGATTGCAATATATTAGTAATAATGGTTTAAAAGTGGAAGTAAATCCAGAAACTTTCTCGATTGCTGCAATTACAAAAAAAGGTAAACGATACATAATTTCCAATTCAATTAAAAAAGAGATTTTTAGTGAGCTAGCTCATGATACAACAAAGATTTCATGGAAGTTTCCTCAAAAAGGAATTACAGTGAATCTGGAACTAGCTAAAAGCTTTCTTGACGTAAATATTAAAACAGATAGTGCCTCAACTTTTACATGGCCTATTGTAGATTCAAAAGTAGATGCATATACGATTCCATTACACCAGGGAAAATATATTCCAGCCCGGGACGCACATTGGATAAAACATATGAGCAGCAATAGTCCCTTTTCCGGTTCCCAGGATTTATCGATGCAGTTTTTTGCTACAAATAATAATGATAAAGCACTACTTTATGTAATTAAGAATATGTTTAATAACCAGCTTGAATTTTATGATAATAAAAAAACATTGGCCTTAAAATTCAATCATGAGTTTCCATCAACGGTTAAAGACAAACAATATGGCTTTAGAATTTATCTAACTGACAACGATCCGGTTGCTATTGCAAAAAAATATAAACAGTACATAGAAGAGACAAGTAAAATAATAACATTAGAAGAAAAAGCAAAAGATAATCCCAACATCAAAAAACTATATGGAGCGCCCCACATCTATATCTGGAATTCCGATTTTATAACGTCTGGTGATATATCAAAATGGAAGCTCTTTAAAGATAAAATTATTAAAGAGCTAAATGCTGTTACCGAGAACCCAACCCGGCACATATTCAATTTATTTAAGGCAAAAGGTGCAGAAAGCGGCAAAGAGTTTTTAAATGAATTGAATAAATTTAGAAAGGAAGAATTTGTTATTAGATACCATAAAAATTTATTAGCCAGGGCCCTCAGCGAAGTATTGGTACGAAAAGATTTTTACGACCCTGAAGCATGGAAAAACACCCGGTTAAGTAATGATGCGTTAAGTCTTATAAATAAAGGAGTAAATAACCTGGCTGCCGTAGATCTTTACCACTTGAATAAACTACTCTTTGTTGTCGCCTATCCGGATGTTACTATTTCAATGCAGGATTGGGGAGGTGCGCCACTTTCTGTGCTCGATGAAATGCAGGTGGCGGGTATAGAAAAAGCCTGGCTTGGATTGAACGACTGGACAGCCGGAGAAATGCATCCCGAATTTGTAGCTAAAGCAAAGGCTGATGGGTATTTGATAGGGCCTTACGATTCCTATCACAGTATGCACCAGCCGGGCAAGGAAAGATGGCTTACAGCTAAATTTGATGACACCTCTTTATATACTAAAGCATTTGTAATGAATAAAAACGGCAAGCCTGCAGATGGGTTTTTGGGGGAAGGAAGAAAATTAAACCCGGTTTTATCTATGCCTGCCGTAAAATACCGGATGGAAAAAGTAATGGAGAATTCAGATAAGGAATTTAATTCATGGTTTATTGATTGTGATGCTACCGGAGAGTGCCTGGATGATTATACACAGGGGAGAATGACAAGCCAGGAAGACGATACAAAAGCCCGCCTAAAAAGAATGGCCTGGATCCGGGATACTTATAAATTAGTGATTGGATCAGAAGTAGGGAACGATTTTGCTGCATCAACAATTGCTTTCGGTCATGGAATGACCACGCCCATAATTGAATGGGGCGATCCTGATATGAGAAAAAATAAGGAATCAAAATATTATATAGGGGGCTATTTTTCTAACGATGGCGGTATCCCTGCCAGGTATGATATGCCGGTTATATTAAAAGACAAATATTTATACACCTATTTTGATAGCCGGTTTAATGTTCCGCTTTTCCAGTTAGTGTACAACAATTCTGTTATCACTTCTCATCACTGGGAATGGAATAGCTTGAAAGTTCCCGCAGAGATTAAAATCACAGCATTGAAAGAGATTCTATATAATGTGCCGCCCCTTTACCATCTTGATGGAGAAGCCTGGAGCAAATACAAAGATATTATTGCTAAACAGGTAAAAGTATTTTTAAAGACCCATGAATTGGCGATAAAGTTAGAAATGACAGACTTTACCTGGCTTACCGAAGATCACCTGGTACAACGAACGAAATTCGGCAATAGCCTTGAAATTGTAGCCAATTTTGGAGCACAATCTTTTAAATGGAATGATAGAATTATTTATGGTCTTACGTTACTCATTCATGACCTGATCACTAATGAGTATAAAATTTATAATCCGTAGTTGCTGTTTGACATGTTCAATTTAATATCTATTTAAATGAGAGTTTACCTTGTTTTTGCCATAGCCTTTTTTACAGTTCACTTTGCAAATGCACAAAAGCAAAATCCTTCAAAACCCAATATCGTTATTATATATGTAGATGATCTTGGTTATGGTGATGTGAGTGTCAATGGGGCAATTGGTGTAAAAACTCCCAATGTTGATTTTTTAGCTAAAAATGGACTCAATTTTACAGATGCTCACTGTACCGCTTCTACTTGTACACCCTCACGTTTTTCTCTGTTGACAGGGGGCTATGCTTTTAGAAATAATGCCGCGATCTTGCCGGGAGATGCTCCATTATTAATCAGGCCCGGAACTCCCACATTGCCGGGCATGCTGCAACAAGCGGGATATACAACGGCAGTTATAGGTAAATGGCACCTGGGCTTAGGGAATGGGAAACCTGATTGGAATACAGAACTTATACCAGGGCCCCTTGAAATTGGATTTAACTACTCGTTTATTGTCCCTGCCACTCTTGATAGGGTTCCAACTGTCTTTGTGGAAAATCACAAGGTCGTTAATCTGGATCATCGGGTTCCATTAGAGGTAAATTATGATCACAAAATTGGTGTTTTGCCAACAGGCCTCGAACATCCGGAAATGTTGAAAGTGAAAGCTGACACCCAACACAGCGGCACCATCGTTGACAGTATTAGCCGAATTGGTTTTATGTCCGGCGGTGCTTCTGCATACTGGAAAGATAAGAATATTGCAAAAGTTCTGATTGATAAGGTTAAAGAATTTGTGAGAAAAAACAGCAAACACCCGTTTTTCCTGTATTTCTCGATTACTGATATTCATGTGCCTCGTGATCCCAATTTACGTTTTAAAGGCAAAAGCACTATGGGGTATCGTGGAGATGCCATCGCTGAAATGGATTGGTCCACAGGAGAAGTTATAAAAACCTTGGAAAAATTTGGATTGACTAAAAATACTATCATTATATTCAGCAGTGACAACGGGCCTGTTCTTAATGATGGGTATGAAGACGGAGCTGAAGAATTACTCGGAAATCATAAACCTTGGGGACCTTTTAGAGGCGGGAAATATAGTGCTTATGAGGCCGGTACAAGAATGCCAACTATCGCTTACTGGCCTACCGAAGTAAAACGTGGTTCAAGTAATGCTTTGATTAGCCAGGTTGATTGGTATGCTTCTTTGGCAAATTTAGTCGGACAAAAATTAGCTCCAAACGCGGCTCCTGATAGTTATGATTTGTTACCTGTATTACTCGGTAAATCAATGAAGGGACGTAAATCAATGTTGGAAGAAGCATTTACTCTGTCTTTACGGGAAGGAAAATGGAAATATATTGCGCCAAAAACAAAGAGCACTCCGGCATGGTTAAAGAATAAGAAAATTGAATCAGGATTGGAACTTAAAGCTCAATTGTTTGATTTGGAAAATGATATGGGCGAAAAACATAATGTTATAGATCAAAATCCTGAGGTTGCAAAAAAAATGATGAAGATGTTAGAGGAAGTTGAATCGAAGGGAACGAGGCCCGGTTATAATAAATAATAAAAAATGATTTAATCATTTCATACTGCCATTTAGAAGCACGGAATGTAATCTCACCATCAGTTTAGTTGAATAAAATAAAGAGGTCTTAATCAATTGCTTCAATCCACTGAGTTGATGAAAAATCACTTGCCTGATGAAGTGTGATTAAGATTTTAATGCTGAAGTCGCCTAAAGATTGAAAAAAGGATAGCGGTACCGGAAGCCAGAGCAGCCATTGTTTCCGGATTTAAGTATATGGAATCAAACCAATTCAGCACACTAATCTCAGCCCACAAATATTTGGAGAAAGCAAAAAATGAAAGAGGGATACTAAATTAAATCAGGAATAAACAGTTTAAGGGATTTGTATTGCAGGAATGTCATGAAGTCTTTTAAAATAGATTCCTTTTAATTTATTAAACCTTATAAATAATGATTGAATAAATAAAAAAGCTTCTTATTAACCTAATCAACAATCATTTGGCCTAAAAAAGTTAATATAGTGTATATATCAGATAATGGATAGTTAGATTTTAGATGAATAAGGGAATAAAATTGTATTGTTATTTTCTCAAAATAATTATCAAATTATAAACCTCAATAACTAACGTTATGAAGAAAAAAACAACGATTGCTGCAACTTTAATTATCGGAATTATTTGTTGCGCATTTCTAAAAACTTTTTCTCAACAGAGAACAATTACCGGGCGAATCACTTCAACCGATGGAGAGATTCTTCGGGGCGCAAGTATATTAGTCCAGGGCTCTGTTATTGGAACGGCAACTGGTAAAGATGGTACCTATAAAATAAATGTACCAGCAGGTCTCACTTCATTAACTTTTTCCAACACGGGCTATTCACCTCGTGATGAAGTAATTAGTAACCGCACTGTAATAAATATTGTATTATCTCCCACGGCAAGTGCGCTTTCGAAGGTAGTTGTGGTTGGTTATGGCACGCAGCGGCGAAAGGATTTAACAGGAGCGGTTGCTTCCATATCGTCCAAGGAACTATCGAAGGCAGCGGTACCAGGCTTTGACCAGGCTTTGCAGGGAAGGTTGGCGGGAGTGGTTGTTACCAATGATAACGGGGACCCTGGCGGAGGTGTTTCCATTAAAATAAGAGGTGTGGGAACGGTAAACAGTACAGAACCGCTATATGTAGTTGACGGAGTGCCGTTAGTTAACAACGCGGGATCCGAAATCCCAACAGCAGGAGGCAACGGAAAAGTTTCAAGCCCTCTGGCTAATATTAATCCAAACGATATCGAAACAATTGATATTTTAAAAGATGCTTCTGCTGCTGCAATCTATGGAGTGCGTGGCGCCAATGGGGTAGTAATCATAACTACAAAAAGAGGCAAACTGGGAAGGACAAAAGTCTCTTTTGATTCTTATGTAGCCACGGAATCAGTTCCTAAGGTAAGGCTACTTAAGGCGAAAGATTATGCCGATTTAATGATCCAGATGTATAAAAATGCAGGCACACCGCTGGATCCTAACATCGACGACGGTCCTATTAATTTATTGAATCCGAATTACGTTAAAGACCGGCAGACTGGCAAGATGCTTTTTTCAAAAAATCTTTTATTCAAAATTATTTTCTGAACCTGTCCGGGGCTACAGATAAGGTTGATTATAGCTTATCGGGGGGCTATTACAAGAATACGGGCACGGCCGTCGGTATGGGAATGGAAAGATACTCCTTGAGAATAAACTCAAATTACAAGTTGGGTAAGATCACATTTGGCGAATCTGTATCATTAAGTCGTGTTAAGAACCGCAGGCAGTCATTCATTAGCGCACGTTCACCTATCAGGATATTGGCAGAAATGGCGCCAACAATTCCCGTGTATGATTCAAGCCATTTAGGAGGATTCGGCGGACCAGGTGATGGCGATGGATTTGGAAGATGGAATCCTGTAGGCCTTGCCGAACTGACAGAGCATTATGTTTACCGCAATACTATAATCGGAAATGTGTATGCAGACTGGGAAATCATTAAGGGGTTGAAGTATAAGTTAAATGTGGGCGGCGATTTCGAATTTACCAAAGGCTTCAATTTTCTTCATAGTTATTATTTCGCGCCAGGTCAGGAACAGCCTTATCCCAGCTTAATGGAATATCATTCAGATATTGTTAGTCCCTTAATTGAGAATACCCTCACTTAATCTAAGCGGGCTGGTGACCACAATTTTACGATACTCGCAGGTTACACCCAACAAAGCTATAATTTCAAAAGGGTGTCTGCATTTGCAAGTGCCCTTCAAAGCGATGAAAAAAGAACCCTCAATACAGCTCGTGCCGATGCGCAAATATCGATAACGGGTATTGAAGATCCGTGGTCGATCCGTTCCTTTTTGGGAAGAGTGAACTATACGTTTAAAGATAAATATCTCGTAACAGCCAATATCAGAAGAGATGGCGTCATTGGATTTGGTCCCGGTCACCAATGGGGCAACATTTCCATCCTTCTCCTTAGGATGGCGTGTAAAGGATGAAAATTTTATGAACAATGTAAAATTCATCAATGATCTTAAAATTCAGTAGGTGGTTATGGAGCTATTGGCAACCAGGAGGTGCCACCATACGGATTTGAATCAACCCTGATTACTTCGGCAAACTATCCTTTTGGGGGAACTACTCAAGGCGGCGTAACACAAACGTCTTTGCCAAACCCCGATTTGCAATGGGAGGTGACCAAACAAACAAATGTAGGACTGGATGCGGAACTGTTTAAAAGTAAAATTTTGTTTACAGCGGATTATTTTATTAAGAAAACGGAAAATATGATCTTGCAAGCCCCTATACCTGGCTCAACAGGGGTGAGTGATCCGCCGTGGGTGAATGCGGGAGATGTGCTAAATCGTGGTGTGGAATTTTCCTTAAGTTACCGAAAAAATGAAGGTGCCCTTAAATATGATATTTCTGCAAACGGAGCTTTTTTGCACAATAAGGTCACCGGCTTGGGAATTGAATCATATTGAGGGAAGATTTCCTGATGCTGATGGCGCTGTAGTGACGGTAACCCAAAAAGGATACGCAATAGGTAGTTTTATTGGTTACGTAACTGACGGAATATTTCAAACTCAGGAAGAAATTGACAAACATGCAACTCAACAAAGTGCGGAACCGGGCGACATACGGTTCAAAGATTTGAATAATGATGGTGTTATTGACGGGAAAGATCAGACTATTCTTGGCAATCCGATTCCAAAATTTACTTACGGTTTTTCCATGAACGCCGAATACAAAGGATTTGATCTTTCAGTGTTTTTTCAGGGGGTAGATGGAGTCGAGATCATAATGGGCTAAGGTATTGGACGGAAGGCATGGCAGAGGTATATAATCATGACGTAAGTGTTCTTAAACGATGGACTGGCCCGGGTTCTTCCAATACTATGCCGAGGGCTGTTTTAGGAGATCCTAATTTCAACAGAAGGCCAGGTAACCGCTTTCTGGAAGACGGGTCGTATCTCAGATTAAAAAATATTTCATTAGGATATACCTTATCCGACAGGGTCTTAAAATCATTTGGCAACGGAGTAATTTCCAGTGTAAGGTTTTATATCACAGGACAAAACCTGCTCACGTTCACCAAATATTCCGGATATGACCCGGAAGTGGGTACTGGTTATAATCAGGGTACGGGAGTAGCTAACCAGGGGGTGGATTTTGGCATTCAGCCCCAACCCAAAACGCTATTAGGAGGCATTAGATTGACATTTTAATTTAAACTTTTCAATCATATAATTATGAAACAGTCAATATTTATTTTAATAGTTTTTGTTTTCACCCTTACCTCAGGTTGCAAGAAAGACTTTCTCAAATCCTCAATCCCAAACCAACTAACGTTGGATTCCTATTATAAAACTGAAGGTGATGCCATCGGCGCTGTAAATTCCGTGTATGCAGTAATGCAACACATGCATTTGTTCAGGCTGGATCAATGGGAAATTTATGACGGGTATGAGCGACGATGTAGCGTGGGCGGGAACTGACGATGAACCAGCAAATGCTATGTTCAATTTCAATTATACTCCTACTATGGCGAAATCCAACGAGATGTGGGGAGATCTGTACACCGGAGTTTTCAGGGCGAACCAGGTAATTATGAATGTGGGTAAAATGGAAGATTTTACACTCAAAAACAGAATACTGGGTGAAGCCAAATTCCTACGGGCATGGTACTATTTTGAATTGGTAAGAGGTTGGGGAGGTGTGCCAAAAATTACCGAGGCATTACAGGGTGCACAACCCGGTTATAATTTCCCACGGGCAAGTAAAGAGGAGATATATGATCTTATTAAAGAAGACCTTCAGTTTGCAGAACAAAATCTCCCTGAAAAATCTGAATACAGTAGTAATGATATGGGTCGTGCGACTGCCGGTGCGGCATCCGCCTACCTTGGAAAAGTTTTTTTGTTTCAACAAAAATGGAACGAAGCTGCCAGCCAGTTTGAGAAAGTTATCAATTCTAATGAGTATGAGTTAACAGCAAAATATGAAGATAATTTTTCTGCAGCCACGGAAAATAATAAAGAATCTGTTTTTGAAGTTCAGTTTACAGGTGACGGAACCGGTATATGGAACGATGATGATGGGGCGATTTCAAACGAAAGCAATCTATTACCCGTAGCATATTTTAACTGGGTGGTGCTTGGATCTATGTATCAGTTTGTGCGGAATCAATATTTTGGTCCCGCATCTGCCGGAAGAAGTTCCAGGTATAATGCCATTTTCACAACCAATGCAAACGGGGCACCAAGAATAAAAAAATATGTAGAATTCAATACGAGCGATTTCAGGCGTTCGGATGTAAACATCCGTGACATGAGATACGCTGATGTATTGTTAATGTATGCTGAGGCATTAAATGAAATTGACCGAAAAGATGATGCGAAAGCGGCATTGGATAAAGTTATTGACAGGGTACGGCAGGAAGATGGGCTGGCTGATCCGATGACTGCTACAGGAATTATAGATTTGAAAACGGTTCAGCAATTACTTGATCGGGGTTATGGAGGGGTTTATGATTTTTCAAACGATAAAGACGGCATTAGAAATATTGTAAAATATGAACGCAGGGTAGAACTTATGTATGAACAAAAAAGATATAAAGACCTGGTAAGATGGGGAGATGCTGCTGCCGCTTTCGTACAATGGAATGATGATAACGGAGGGTCAAGAGTATTTATGGTTGGTAAACATGAACTTTTCCCTATTCCGGACACAGAAATAAGTGGTAACTCTGGGATTTCAAGCTCAGACCAAAATCCGGGGTACTGATGTAGATATTTTTTGGTTTAAGTCATTTTTTGAAGATTCAACATTTGAGTTATTTCTAACTCATGTAAGTTGTACATATATCTAAAACAATATTAAATTAAACATACTAAATCCATGCTATTTTATGGCTTGGAATATTATACCTTTTTTTTTAACCCTTAAATAATATTGCATGAATTTTAAGCAGATCACCAAAATACTAATCATTCTTTTTTTTTCGGTACAATCTTTCAAGAATTCCTTTTCGCAATCCGGAATTAAGCATTTTATATTTTTTTCACAGGATAGAGAAAATATTCATGATGCTACATTTTACTCAAACCCTGGCGTCACAGGTGCACAGATAACCTATCCGTGGAAAAGGTTAGAACCTCAAAAGGATAAGTATGATTTTAGTGAAATTGAAGAAGACCTGAATTTTTTAAAAACAAAACATAAAAAATTATTTATTCAGATACAGGATGTAACTTTTGACAGCAACCGGTACGCAATTCCAAAATATCTTTTAACAGATACTACTTACCATGGAGGAGCCGATCCCCAATACAATTTTATTGACGATGATCAAGATAAAGCCGTAAGAGCCGGCTGGGCCAGTAGGCGTTGGGATCCGGCAGTAGCGGAAAGATTTCATAAGTTATTGGTGGCATTGGGAAAAAAATTTGATGGCCGGATTGAAGGTATAAATTTGCCGGAAACTGCTATTGCCTTTAGAGAAAAGCCAGAATTATTTCCTAAAGGTTTTACGTATGAGATTTATCGGGATGCAATTAAGGAAAGTATGAAAGTTTTGAAACAGGCATTTCCCAAGTCAGCTCCCATACTGTATGCCAATTTCATGTTTGAGCATCGAGAAGCAAAATCTAATCTCAAGGATTTATATAACTATGCAAAGGAAATAAAACTCGGGATGGGTGGCCCCGACATAAAAGTGTATAGAAAATACCAGATGGAAAATTCATATCCTTTAATAAGGGAATTACACGGCATAGTGCCGACTGGGGTAGCGGTACAGGATGGTAACTATGATATCATCAATGTAAAAACGGGTAAACAGGTTACAGTACCGGAGATATTAGATTTTGCCACGAATTATCTGAGACTTAATTATATTTTCTGGTGCACAGAAGAGCCATATTATTCCAAAGAGGTTTTGCCCATGCTGAAGAGATTGTATGAGAGTACAAATCCTGGCAGCACTTCTGGAAGCATAAGAAAGGGGAAGAGAAAAAAGGAATAATCTTCATGTAATTCATACTTAAAGTCATTAACTAATAACAATACTAAATAAACAAAATATTTCCATGTTATTTTATAGCACGGAATACTAAAAATCTTCGATAATTTTTAAATAGCTTTAAAATGAATCTCAAGCAGATCTCCAAAATTCTAATTATTCTTTTCTTTTCTGTACAATCTTTCAAAAATTCCTTTTCGCAATCAGGCATTAAACATTTTATTTTTTTTTCAGAGGGTAGAGAAAATATTCATGATTCTGCATTTTTTTCTAACCCCGGTGTTACAGGTGCACAGATAACTTATCCGTGGAAAAGATTGGAGACGCAAAAGGGCAACTACGACCTTAGTGAAATCGGGGAAGACTTCCTTATTTCTTCGCCTTACATTGTTGGCTCAAAAAATTTAGCTATATGAAACGGGTATCTGTCCTGGCATTATTATTTATAGGTGTAGCTTCTGATGCACAACAAAAAGTAATTCCTTTATACAAAGGCAATGCACCTGGTTCGGAGAACTGTAACTGGGAAGAAAAAGTGAGCGACAGCAATTCATGGAATACAAAAGTTGTTTACAATGTTTCTCAGCCTACACTTACGGTGTTTGAGCCAGGTGAGCATCGTGCAACGGGTACTGCGGTAGTTATTTGTCCCGGTGGTGGTTTTTATGCTTTATCTATCAATAGCGAAGGCAATGATGTTGCTGAGTGGCTGGTAAAAAAAGGCGTTACCTGCTTTGTCTTAAAATATCGGTTGGTACGCTGCCTTACGGATGATCCTGTTAAGGAATCCATGGATGCAGTGGATATATCTGAATTTACAGAAAAAACAAAAACGGTAATACCATTTGCTATTGCCGATGGAAAAGCAGCGATAGCTTATATTCGCGGGCACGCTGCTGAATATAAAATTACCCCGGATCACATTGGTATCATTGGTTTTTCCGCAGGCAGTACGGTGGCGACGTCTGCTGCATATAATTATACCGCGGAAAATCGCCCTGATTTTGTTGCATCTATTTATGGATATATACCTCCTGCGTTACAAGGGACCATTGCTAATGATGCACCACCTATGTTCGTAGCAGCTGCATCAGACGACCCTTTAGGGTCAGCACAGCAAAGTGTTGAGCTGTACAATAAATGGCTCGCATCAAAGCATCCTGCTGAGTTGCACATGTATGTAAATGGTGGTCACGGTTTTGGTATGCGTACACAATATCTTCCCTCAGATACTTGGATTGATCGTTTCGGAGATTGGCTCGCAACACAGGGATTAATGAAACCTTTGCATGTAAAATGGATGTCGAAACTTACTCCCCAACAAATTGAACAATACAAAAGAGAAAATGAGGAACAATTGCGCATTGATTGGGCTAATATAAAACGCTATGATGAAGCGGATAAAAATTTAAAGACATCAAGTGACAAACGTGTTGTGTTCATGGGGAATTCAATTACTGAGGGTTGGATAGAAGCTGATTCGATTTTTTTCGCAACACATCCTTACACAGATCGTGGAATAAGTGGTCAGACGACGCCACAAATGCTAGTACGTTTTCGTCCGGATGTAGTTGAACTAAAACCTGCAGCAGTCGTGATCCTTGCAGGCATAAACGATATTGCCCAAAACACCGGCCCAATGACGCTTGAGCAAACGTTCGGCAACATTGCTTCAATGGCACAACTTGCAAAGGCAAACAATATTCGTGTGGTTATTTCTTCAGCGTTGCCAGCTTATGAGTTTGCGGACAAAGTTGTAACGCTTAATGCCATGCTTAAAGATTATGCAAATAAAAATGGTTTTGTTTACCTCGATTATTTTTCTGCAATGGCAGATGAAAGAAATGGTTTACCTCCGTCACTTTCAGGAGATGGTGTGCATCCTAATCTTGCAGGATATAAGATAATGGAGCCGCTTGCAGAGAAGGCAATTGCAGAAGCATTGAAGCATAACAAAGGCAAATGAATTGGGAGTAAGGATAAAGTTATCCCAGGTATTATAGAGAGGATGCACAACAATCATTGGTTTATTACACGGGAGAAGAAATTAATGATGGGACTAGCAGAGGATAACAAAACAATTGTAGCATAATAATTATTTATATTTTTTATTTAAACCCACAAATAGAAAATGGAAACCAGGAAATTATCAAGAAGAAAATTTTTCGGTAATACTACTCTTATTGGGGCAGGGCTTTTGCTTCCAAGCGTGACAAAGACAGGAGAGTTAAGCGCTCTCAATATTCAAAATGAAATAAAAGAAGCGTTAACACCAGTAACTGATATTTATTCTGTTACCAGACCAGCTAATTTAATTTTCAAAAAAGCAGAAGTTACCCCTTCCGTTGTAGAAGCAGGCAATAACGCAGAGTTTAAAATCAGACTCACTATTGATGACGGCTATACCCAAAAAGCCACCCGCCTTGCGATTAGTTTACCTACACAATTGGGGTTTTCCAAGCCGGCACTTTTTCTTGATGAAGATTATGGCTACCTGGAGGTCTATTGTAATAATCCTGAAGTGAAGTGGGAGAAGAAACTTTGGGATGTTCAGCAGGATTTCTTTGTTGACAGACAAACCGACCATCCCCGTAAATGGGGGCAGCACCTGGCAATAATAGATATTTCCGAAGGGCTTAAAGAAGATAATTATATACAACTCAACTGGGGCGACTTGGGCAGAGGCTTTGGAAAAGGCACACAGGCCACGATACTAAGTCATAAGGAAAACTACTTCCAATATATATGGGTAAGATATTTTGAAGATCAAGCCAAAGGAGTGCCGAATTTGGAAAGAGATATTCCCGGTTTCCACCAAAGGCCAGTATCCGTTGCGGAAACAAAAATACCGATACGAATACTACCAAAACCCTTAAACAGGTGGCGTCTTTTACGGAAAACCAAAAGTGCGATACTTATGCCATTAGATATATATGGCAATATTACACCAGTGCAAAATTTTAAACAGGAGATAGATTGTAAAGAGTCATTCACAAGGGGAAAAAATGGGGTTTACCATTACGAAAATTCTAATGTCACAGTTCGAGCTAAAAAACACCCACTTACCAAGTCGGCAAGTATGATTAATGTATTTGAACAGCACAATATTTATTTTGGAGATATGCATAATCACTCTACCTATTCCAATGATTGCATAGAAGAGTCTCGTACCGAGATGAGACCTTATGACATGCAGCTATTTGCAAAAGAAAGAGCAGGGCTTGATTTTTATGCTCCTACCGAACATCATCAGCCACAAGATAGCCCACGTGACCGTACGATGAAATATGTCTGGGAAGAGACGATAGAAGCTGTTATGAAAAATGATAAGCCGGGAGAGTTTTTAGTATTTCCAGGCTTTGAATATCGGTGTAAAAGAGGCGATACTGTACTATTCTTTAATTATCTACCCGAATACAATGAAATCAACAGACCCGAATGGACAGAGGTAAAGGTGTGGGATGACTTGAATGGCAAAGATTATATTAGCCACCCACATTTCCATAATCCCGGGGGGCTGGGTGAAAATGAGTGGTGGATATGTCCTTACGAAGGGGTTGAGCCAATCATTGAAATATTTTCCTGCCACCGGAGTTTTGAACGTTTTGATGTTTTTAAACAGGGGCGCTCTTTAGTAAAGCATCACAGAAAAGACAGGAATGGCGCTTGGTTTCTGAAAAACAATATGAAATTTGGTTTTGTAGCCAATTCTGATTCTCACTACGGCCACCCTGGTATGCAGGGGTTGGCGGCGGTTTATTCGAAATCACTGGATAAAAATCAATTCTCGAAGCTTATCGTAAAAGAAATGTGTATGGACTCTCTGGCGACCGTATCAGGCTTTTGTTTACCGGTAATGGACAATTGATGGGTTCGGAACTGGCAAATACACCGGTAAAAGAATTTTTAATTGATGTAGCCGCTGAGAACAAACTTAAGAAAGTTGAATTATTTAAAAACGGGGATTTATATAAGCGATTTGTACCGTATAATGATTTAATTTTTAAAAAAGAGTTGAAATTGACGATCCACAACCCTCTAATTGGTACGTACGTGCTACCCAGGAAAATAATCAAATGGCATGGTCAAGCGCTATCTGGTACGGTTAATTTTAAGTGAGTTTATAAAATAATTATTTATAAAAGACGCACATGAAGGATTTTTTTAGAAATATTTTGACAATTGTGTTCGCTTCATTCTTATCGTTTTCATGCAGTGTGAATGATAATAAGCGAGCAGATATGGCATCAGCAGGTAAGGTTCTATCCAGGACCGATCTGGATAAATTTCAGCAACAATTCTATCTGGGATCCCATTTATGCCGTGAACCTATGCCTCCAATGGATGAATTAAAGCATGATATGGAAATATTGAAGACGAATGGATTCAATATGATAAAACTCCAGGAGCAGTGGGCTAATAATGAACCCGAAGAGGGGAACTATGATTTCTCTAAGTATGAAGAATTAATTTCCTACGCAAAAAAATTAGGTATGTATGTTTACCTGGGCTTAACTATGGAACAAGCCCCGGCCTGGTTATATAAAAAATATCCGGATTGCAGAATGGTTGGTATTGATGGCACACCCATAGTTTATGAAGCACAATCCCCAATGCCGGCAGATGGTAAACCGGGGCCTTGTTTCGATCATCCGGGTGCAAAGACAGCACAAAAAAAGTTCATACACGCATTGGTGAAGGCACTGGGTAAATACGACAATGTTTTAGTATGGAATACCTGGCAGGAAGTCGGTTACTGGTCTGAAAGACTAGTGGGACAGAAAGTATGTTATTGTAAATATACCATGAATGCTTTCCGTAACTGGCTTAAAGGTAAATATGGCTCGCTGGAAAACTTAAATAAGCAATGGAATACCTATTATGCCCAATGGGATTACATAAGCCCAAGCCGCAATTACAAACAGCGTATTGGCATACCCCAGAATGTCAATTGGGACTATTTCATGGATAATGTAAAAATTTCGAACACGCTTAAAGAAAGAGCAGCGGATATCCGCGAAGTAGATTCATTAAACCGTCCGGTATTTTGTCATCTGGGTGAATGGAATTATGGGTCAGGCAAGGATTGGAATTATGCCCGTTCGCAGGACTTCTTAGGCTCTTCTTCCTATCCGGCATCTAACTGGGGAGAGTTCAACGATTGGGATGATGAAAATTTTAAAAACGGTGATAAGTCAAATGAGTACAAAGCTAAGTTGGATGAGATGTGGCGCATGTTGGCGCTCAGGTTTGATTATCTGCGCTCTTGTAATAAACAGGGGCATCCTGTTTGGGCGGCAGAGTTTCAGGGAGGCCCGGTATCAACAGGATTTCATAAAGGCAGGGTTCCATCTGCAGACGATATGAGGAGATGGATGCTTACTGCGATTGGTTCGGGCGTAAATACGATTTCCTTTTGGGTAACCAGAGCAGAAATAATGGCTGCAGAGACCAATGGGTTTAGTTTGCTCGATAGCGAAGGTGATAGTACGGAACGCTTACAGGAAGCTTCACGTCTAGGAAAAGCATTAATCAAACATGCAGATATTTTTGGAAGGCCATCATGGGCCGGTGCAAAAGTGGCCATTTTTGTAAATGAAGATAATTTTCAGTTTTGTGTTAATATGCCACGGGCTGTTGAGCATCTTGAATTTTCCACAAGAGGATGGCATAGGTTGCTTTGGGATGCAGGCATTCCGGTTGATTTTATTGCAGCTTCTTCACTAAATGAAATAGACCTTAATAAATACAATGCCATCATTATGCCTTTTCCAGTTTCTATTTCAGATAGTATTTTAGATAAACTTTCAGCTTATGTGAAAAAGGGAGGCAACCTTATCAGCGAAGCAGGGGTGGCACGGTTTAATGAAAACGCATATAGCAACAGAGGCGAAATATCCAAAGCAGCAAGTGAATTGTTCGGTGTAAAACAAACCGGCTTTACCATGGTTCGTGAGCCGGGAAATGAAACAAGGTGGTCTCCGGCTGCAAGAACATGGGGAGAATTTTTAGATGCTGCTGTACTTACCGGTAAAAATGAATTGGAAGGGCTGAAGACTCCTGCCAATGTTTATATTCAAACTTATGATACAGTTGATAGTAAGCCCTGTTTATCCTACAAGGAAAAGATTGCCGGCACAGTAAAAAATTATGGAAAAGGGAGGGCATGGCTATTGGGTACTTATATTGGCCACAATGGTACCGCCTACCGAAACGAAAACACAACTCAGTTTGTAAAATCGCTGATGAAAAAATGCAATGTTTTTCCTGAGCATAAAGGGAAATTGTTGGTAAGAAAAAGAGCAATTAAAGGAAACGAGGCGTGGATAATTACCAATACTACAAATCAAAAAGTTACAGAACAAATAGATGCAGGTGAATGGAAAAATGCGACAACCGTATTCGATGAACCTGTTGAAATAAAGAATAAGACTATTACCATTTCACTGGGAAGTCTTGATGTGTCCATTGTATTGGTTCAATAGCATGATCAATAGAATCGGTCACTTTAAATAAAATGGCTAATAGTGTTTCGGAAGGTCTTTCTAAATAAAAAAATTGAAGGAAAATTTTACGTTTCGGATGGTAATTAACTGAGGTGGAAAATTTTTAAACTATAAAAAAATGAATGTAGGTTCGATGAGAATTTTTGTATTTAAGGTGCATCATTCGGTGATATTTGGTTTGCTGTTCTTAAACCTCCACTGCTTCTCTCAGAGCAATACTTCAACTTTCATTTTAAAGGGAAAAGATTTTGACATAAACGTAGAGCCCACATCTTTTTCTATGCTGATAAAAAACAAAAATGGTCAAAGCGCCTATGCCTCCAGGCCCGGGGAAAAATCTGCAATAGCTAACCTGCAGGTAAGTGATAATAGCGCCCGTTGGGATTTTCCGGATAAAGGCATTCGGGTCGAATTAAATTTAAATGATGATTACGTGGACGTGGATATTTATTCAGATAGAATAAATTCCTATTCATGGCCCATGATTTCTGACGATGTAGTTGCTTATACTCTACCCTGGCACCAGGGAAAATATATTCCGGCCCGTGATCCTAAGTGGATTGGGTTTTGGAATTATGCAGGTGAAATGACAGTGGAACAAAGCTTATCAATGCAATTTATGGGAATTAATTACAAAGATTTTGCCTTAGTGTTCATCATAAAAAATATGTTTAATAATGAGCTTGAGTTAAAAGGAACACAATCGCTCGGCTTAAAATTTACCCATGAATTTCCCGCTACAGTCAAAGAAAAAAAATATGGCTTCCGGATTTATACAACGAAGAACAATCCCGTTGATATTGCTAAAGCATATAAAGATTATATAGCGTCGATCGGCAGGTTTGTTACATTAGAGGAGAAAGCTGAAAAAAATCCTAACATAAGGAAATTATACGGCGCTCCCTTTATTTACCTGTGGGGCAATCAATTCGTAGTGAACGAAAATGTAAAAGACTGGAACGGATTTGTAAACTTCTTTGTTACTTCTCTAAGTAGACCAAAACCAAATGTTTCAAAACAAATACTTCAATTAAATAAAAATAATGAAGCTTTCAATGAACTAAATAAAATTTTCAAAGATTGGAAGAGTAGCAGTGTTGTCAGCAAATACGAACAAAATCTTATTATTGGAGCGTTAAACATTGCATTGACATCAGACGGTTTTTATGCAAAGGATTTATGGAATGAAACTGAAATAGATACAGCGGTTAGAACTCATATTAATCGAGGCGTATCCAATCTTAGTGAAATGGAATTGTATGACTTGAACAAGAATCTTTTTTACGCCGCATATAAAAATTATTTGAAACCAATATCGGAATGGGGAAATGGAACCTCTGCATTTGTTTTGGATAAATTACAGGAAATGAATGTAAAGAAAGCCTGGTTAGGCCTTGAATCTTTTCAACCCGCTTTTATCCATCCTGAATTTCTTAAAAAAGCAAATGATTTGGGATATTTGATTGGAGTGTATGATTCCTATCATAGCATACATCAGCCGGGCAAGGAAATGTGGGAAACGGCGAAATTTTCAGACACTACCCTTTTTTATACTTCGACAATAATAAATAAAGATGGAAGTGTAAATAAAGGGTTCCAGGGAGTTGGAAGAAAACTAAATCCAACGCTGTCAATGCCTGCGGTAAAAGCCAGGATGAATGATCTCTTAGGCAACGGATTCGCATTCAATTCGTGGTTTATTGATTGCGATGCTACCGGTGAAGTATTTGATGATTATTCCAAAGGCCACATAACAAGCCAGGCACAGGATGTGGAGGCAAGACTGCAACGCATGGCCTGGATAAGAGATGCTAAGGATATGGTCATAGGATCAGAAGGTGGAAATGATTTTGCAGCAAGTACCATTGCATTTGCTCACGGTTTGTGTTCCCCGGGATTTGTGTGGCAGGATCTTGACTGGCGAAAAAATAAAGAATCCAAATACTATTTCGGTCCATATTTTTCTCCAACCGGAGGAGTGCCTACTCACTTTTCAAAACAAGTTCCAATCAAGGAATTGTACCATTATGTATATTATGATTGCAAGTTTAATTTGCCATTATTTCAATTAGTGTATAACAACTCAGTTATTGTTTCACATCACTGGGGATTTGGCTCTCTCAAATTGCTTGACGAAGTCAGGAATAATAAATTAAGGGAGATCCTTTACAACTTTCCGCCCCTTTACAACCTTGATAGAGATGAAATCATAAAACAAGAAAAAACTATCGCAAGCCATTTAAAAGTTTTCGGTAAAACACATTCTACGGCGATAAAATCAGAAATGACTGATTTTAAATACCTGTCGGATGATAAGATGATACAGGAAACAGTTTTTGGAAATGTATTGAACATCATCGCAAACTTCAGTAATAAAGAATATAAATTCAAGTCAGATATTATTCCCGCAATGTCACTTTTAATTATTTACCCTGATGAAAACAAAAAAGAAATTTATACTCCTATTCAATAGTGTTATAGAATATGATTCTTAAAGTATCTGGTGTTTTAGAAAAATAGTAAAATGAAAATACGATTGTTTATTTATTGTTGCACCATCCTTTCAGGATTAAATTCTTCCGGGCAAAAAATTAGTCCGGAGTATCCCGTATTAAAGCATTACGATCAGGATCACATAGGTAAAATAGCTATGCCCATCGGCGGTATTGGAACCGGGACTATCTCTCTCGGAGGGAGAGGAGATCTGCGCCTGTGGGAAATAATGAACCGGCCAGGGATAGAGGATCCAACAAGTCTCAATAAGGATGATCTCGAAAGTGTTGCACCGGTCTTTTGCCTCTATACAAAAGAAGCAAATAAAAAATCAATAACGAAATCTCTTAGCGGCCCTTTAGAATATTACGAATATGAACACATGATAGGAACGCCCGTAAAAAACCATAATTTGCCCAGGTTCCGGCATGCAACTTTTGATGCTGCCTATCCTTTTGGGCAGGTGAACCTTTCTGACGATAACGTTCCGGTAACTGTGAAGATCAAAGCATTCAACCCTCTTGTTCCGGGTGATGCCGATGCCAGCGGTATTCCCATAGTTGTGCTGCGCTTTGTATTAACAAATAAAACTTCACACCCGGTATCTGCTTCGGTTTGCGGGGTGATGGACAACTTTATTGGTATTAACGGAGAGAAATTAAAAACAAGTGGTATTGGTGAACTTCGGTCTTATGGAGCAAAAAGCAATAAAAATGAATTCAGAAAGGATGGCAATCTATCTGGAATTTATATGTATTCTGATAGCGTTGATAAAAAGGATGCCGCTTGGGGCACCATCGCTTTAACCACTGAAAATTCCAATCGCATCAGCTACAAAACATCGGTATCGCCTCTCGGATCAGGAAGTGAGATTTTATCTTTTTGGGATGACTTTAGTGATGACGGAATGTTGACTAATACACATTATGAGCAGCCGGATAAACCTACAGCTGCATTGGCATCCTACGTTGATATACCACCTCATGCCACCAGGGAAATTTCATTTTACATTTCATGGTGTTTTCCAAATCGCTATGGATGGTCACAAACAATTGTCGGAAATTATTATGCAACACACTATGCCGATGCATGGAATGTTATGGAAAAAACTTATTCTATGCTGCCTGCTTTGGAAAAAGAGACACTCCTATTTGTTCATTCATTTTTAAGCAGCGATCTGCCTGAAGAGGTGAAAGAGGCTGCACTTTTTAATATAAGTACACTACGTTCTGAAACAGCTTTTCGTACCTCGGGCGGAAAACTATTTGGATGGGAAGGCGTATTCAACAGGCATGGGGCCGGCTTTGGCTCGTGCACTCATGTGTGGAATTATGAGCAGGTTACACCTTTTCTTTTTGGAGATCTGGCTAAAACTATGAGAGATGTCGAATTCGGATACTCAACCGATTCTACTGGTAAAATGAGTTTCAGAACTTCACTGCCTTTGACTAAGGCAATGGAAGTTCCTTATGCTGCAGCAGATGGACAAATGGGCGCCATCATGAAAATGTATCGCGAATGGCAATTATCCGGCGATGACAGTTTTTTAAAACAACATTGGGATGCTGTAAAAAGGGCATTATCATTTGCCTGGATTCCGCATGGGTGGGATAGTAACCAGGATGGGGTGATGGAAGGCTGCCAGCACAACACAATGGATGTGGAATATTACGGACCCAATCCGCAGATGCAGCTTTGGTACCTCGGAGCATTAAAGGCTGCCGAAGTTATGGGCCATTATCTTAATGATACATCCTTTGCAAAAAAATGTAACCACATTTTTTCGTCAGGCAGCAAATGGACTGACATGAATTTATTCAATGGAGAATACTATATACAGGACATCCGCCCACCCGGTAAAATTGAAAGTATCAATCCTGCACTTATTGTAGGGATGGGAAGCAATAATTTTACTGATCCTGAATATCAGTTAGGAGAAGGATGCCTTGTTGATCAGCTTGTGGGTCAGTTTATGTCTAGTATATGTGGATTAGGATATCTCGTGGATTCTGCTCATATCCTTACTACGCTTAAGAGTATAAAGAAATATAATTACCGCAGCAATTTATTTGATCATTTTAATAACCTGAGGTCATTTGTATTTGATGACGAAGCTGCATTGTTAATGGCCTACTATCCAAAGAATCGTCCAACCTATCCTTTCCCCTATTTTAATGAAGTGATGACGGGTTTTGAATATGTCGCTGCTATAGGAATGCTTTATGAAGGCCTCGATCAGGATGGTTTATTGTGTATAAAAAACATCCGTGATCGTTTTGACGGACGGAAACGAAATCCTTTTGATGAAATAGAATGGGGGCATCACTATGCCCGGGCAATGACAAGTTGGGGAGCAGTGCTTGCTATTAGTGGGTTCCATTATTCTGCCATAACAAATGAAATGTCGTTTGCAGAAAAACCAGGTACCTGGTTCTGGAGTAACGGATATTCATGGGGTACCGTGAAAATTTCGGAACAGAAAAATGAATATTTAATTTCTCTTAAGGTTTTAAAAGGAAGCCTCCTGCTTAAAAATTTTAAGCTTGGTAAAAAATCAAAGCCTTTTGAATCCTTAATCAATGTACCGGAAGGACATCCTATAAATTTCTCAGTTCGAAAATAGCAAAAGTCAAAAAGTGAATTTAACAAAATAAAAAATACCGCGATGAATATCAACTTTGCAAATAAGGTAGTGGTTATCACCGGCGGTGCATCCGGCATTGGACTGGCTACTGCACAAATGATGATTGACTGCGATGCTCAGGTGGTAATGATTGATGTAAATGAGAAAGGAAAGGATTTAGCAGCATTGTATGGTGACAAAGCATTTTTTGTTCAATGCGATGTGTCAAAAAACACTTCTGTGGAATCTGCTTTTAAGCTAATTGCCGATAAATTCGGTAGGGTTGATATTCTGGTGAATAATGCTGGCATTCAATCTTATGGGAGCGTTACTGAAATCAGCGAAGAAGACTGGGATAAAACTATTAATGTGAATTTGAAAAGTATTTTCCTTTGTTCAAAATATGCTATCCCCTTAATGCTGAAACAAGTTGCGCCTGTAATTATTAATGTAGCAAGTGTAAAAAGTTTTGTATGCCAGGATAAAGAAGCTGCTTACGTAGCAAGCAAATCAGCTATTACCGGGCTTACACAAAGTATTGCTGCAGACTATGCCCCTGCTTTACGTTGTGTAGCCGTTTGTCCCGGAGCAGTTCGTACTCCTTTATTAACAGATGAATTGAATAAAGCTGCCAACAAAAAAGAATTGATCATGGAAACAGAAAACATTCATCTTTTAAAACGGATTGCAGAACCTGAGGAAATAGCAAATTTTATTTTATTTCTCGCCAGTGAAAAAGCAAGTTTCGCTACAGGGCAATCCTATCGGGTGGATGGTGGTATTGGAGTAAAAATAAAAGGAACCTGATCTTTAATGGTAGTAATGAATAGATATAATATAGAGTTATTTGCTGACCAGTTATTACAATGTGGTGAGGGGCCGCTTTGGGATTCCAAGCAGAAACGCCTTTTCTGGACTGAAAGTGGTGGGACAGAAATATTTTGTGCCAATGAAAATGATTCACATATTAATATTTTTTCGAGAGGTGTTCATGCTGCTTCCTTAACCCTTCATCAAAAGGGCGGATTAATGCTTTGTGGCCGTGATGGGTTTTATCATCTTTCCAATGAAGGAACCCTGCGGATGGTTTGCGATGTATGTGGGGGGTTGGCTGTAAAAAATATCAATGATATTATTGCCGATCCTTTAGGTCGTGTCTTTGGCGGACAAGATGTTTTTAGGGAAAACGAAGAATATAAAACCGGCTACCTGTTTCGCGTAGATATATCGGGGCAAACAAAGATTGTAGAAGATGGATTACACCTTTCAAACGGTATGGGGTTTAGTCCTGCAGTAGATAAATTTTATTTAGTTGATAGTATTCCCCGTAACATATACGAATATGATTATGATATACTCACCGGTGAAATTTCCAACAAAAGAATACTTGTAACATTAGATAGGGATGATGGATTGCCAGATGGCATGACAGTAGATGCAGAAGGTTTTATTTGGGTTGCCCGTTGGTTTGGAAATGGTCTTTCACGTTTCGATCCCGATGGAATGCTTGAACGAAAAATAAAAATACCGGCGGCACAAACCAGTTCATTAACCTTTGGCGGTAAAGATTTCAATGAAATTTTTGTTACCTCGGCAGCGGTGCAATGGGAAACATCCTTGGCTCCGCAACATCATAATTTTGCTATACCCCGTGGTGGTGCTGTATATCGAATTGTTCAGGACATTCAGGGCAGGCCCGAGTATCAGGCACGGGTATAAGTAACAGAACCATTTTTTAAACAGAAAATTTTTACACATGAAGATAACAGACATTGAATGTAAAATATTAGTGATACCGGATCTAAAAGAGAATGCTACCTCATCTTCACAAGATGACTTGATAGTGATTGTTCATACCGATGAAGGTATATCTGGTATAGGAGAAACGGATACAGGCCCCTGGTTAGCGAAGGCCGCCATTGAAGCCCCGGGAAGCCATTCCATGGCAATGGGTATGAAAGAACTACTCATAGGTATGGACCCTTTTGATACCAGCGCAATTTGGGAAAAGCTTTATACATATACCTGTATGAGTGGGAGACGGGGTGCGGTTATTTGTGCAATGGGAGCAATTGATATGGCACTCTGGGATATTAAAGGTAAAGCATTGGGATTGCCGGTTTATAAATTGCTGGGAGGCGCACATAAGGATCATATTGTTCCTTACGCATCGTTACAGCCTAATGGTAAAACAGTAAAAGAATATGGCGAATCATTAGTAGCCTGGGCCAAAAAAGCAAAAGCTCATGGTTACACCGCTGCTAAAATGGAATGTACATTAGGAGGGCCTTACAATCATACCGGATTAAAAGGTACAGATGAGGACATGACCGAAATTATTACTGCATGTCGTGAGGCGGTTGGCGCTGATTTCAGAATGATGGTGGATGTTCAGTATTTATGGTATGATGCAAAATCAGCATTACGAACCATCAAAAAATGGGAAGGCCTTGATATCTATTTTATAGAAACTCCTTTACAAATAGATAACCTGGAAGGGTACGCTATGCTTGCGCAGGAAACATCCATACGAATTGCTGCAGGCGAATGGCAGAATACGCGATTTGAATTTATTGACCTGATGGATAAAGGTAAAATAGATGTAGCACAGCCCGATATTGGCCGTGTGGGCGGACTTACAGAAGCCATGCGGGTATGTCATTTAGCGCAGGATCGTGGGCGATTGATTATACCTCATTGCTGGAAAACCGGAATCGGCATTGCGGCCTCAGCCCATTTGGCTATGGCCACTCCCAATTGTCCGATGATAGAATTTTTACCGGCAGAAATGTGTGATTCTGCTTTGAGGATAGAATTGGTGCGAGACCCACTGGTCATGGAAAATGGAATTTTAAAATTAAATGGGGAACCCGGATTGGGAATTACATTAAATATGGATGCCATTGAAAAATATGAAGTTAAAGCCGACCAAATGGAAAAGATTGGATTCGATATCTGAGGAACAAGTTTTTCTTCTGAAAAATTCACACGGAATTGAACTGTTGATTACTAATTATGGAGGAATTATTATGTCATTAAAAGTGCCTGACCGCGATAGGGCTTTTGAAAATATAGTGTTAGGATTTGACAATGCATCTTGTTACCGAACAGAAAATTATTTAAAAGAAAATCCTTACCTCGGCGCCATTGTTGGCCGCAATGCCAATGTTATTCGTGAAGGAAAATTCTTCATTGACGGAGTTCAATACCTGTTGAATAAGAATTTTGGAGTACATAATCTGCATGGTGGAGTGAAAGGATTTGATAAAGTTTTTTGGAATAACGACTCTTATAAACAAGGCGAAGAAAATTTTGTGATGTTATCTTATAAAAGTGAGGATGGTGAAGAAGGATTTCCGGGTGCTATGGAAATTTCAGTTACTTATATACTAACGGATGAAAATGAGCTACAGATTAGGTACCAGGCATCAGCGGAAAAAAAAACGATTATGAATTTTACACAGCACAGTTATTTTAATTTAAAAGGAGAAGGCAATGGCGATATTCTTGATCATGAATTAACTATTCATGCCAATTCATTTGTTGAGTTTGATAAAGACCTGGTGCCAACGGGAAAAATAAAAATGGTAATGAGCACACCCTTGGATTTCAGCAGCTCTAAACTGATAGGAAATGATATTTACGATAACTACGATCAACTGAAGTATGGTGAAGGATATGATGTAACCTATGTTATTAATGACTCAACCCTAAAGGATACTGTATTGGCTGCTTCGGTTTATCACCAGCCCTCAGGTAGATATATGGAAGTGTTTACTACCCTGCCGGGTATTCATCTTTATACAGGAAATAGTTTAAACGAAAACATTAAAAAAGGGTACATCCCCAGGTCAGGAGTTTGTTTAGAGGCTCAATATTTTCCCGATGCACCTAATAACCCACATTTTCTTTCATCGGTATTTGATGCCGGGGAATATTACGATCACACAACTATATTTAAGTTTTCAGTTAAATAATCTTTTTTAAAAAAAATAGTATGGAAACAGTGATTATTGTAAATAAGAGATCAACGGGCAGCGCTTTGTATGTTTCCATTATTTCCATCGTTGCTGCCATAGGTGGATTTTTATTTGGGTTTGATACTGCAGTCATCTCTGGTGCGTTAAGGTCCCTGATTACTTATTTCCAGGTAGAAAATAGCCCGGTGCTCCAGGGTTGGCTGGGAAAGGAGATAATTTTGGGAAGCGTGTTCGGCGCAGGGTTATCAGGATGGCTTACAGACAAATTTGGGCGCAAAAATATTTTAATCTTAACCGCTTTTCTTTTTTTGACTTCCGCTATCGGGTCTTCCATCGCTTCTTCTTTTACCTTCTTCTTTTTTTCCCGGTTTATCGCCGGCATATTTGTGGGTCATTGCCGCAATGGTGGTGCCTTTATATATTTCCGAGGTGTCGCCACCACGAATACGGGGTCGTATGGTAAGCATGTACCAGTTTGCTATTACATTTGGCGTTCTGGCAGCTTATTTTTCAAACGATTATTTAAGAAAACTGGCAATCGAAATTACCGCAACTCCAAAACCGGGGAATGTTATATACTGGGTGTTGAAAGATATATGGAGGGCAATGTTGAGCTCTGAAATTTTACCTTCTCTTTTTTTCCTGGCCTCCCTTTTTTTTGTACCGGAAAGCCCCAGGTTTCTGATGATGCGGGGATTGGAAAAAAAAGCGAAGCTTATTCTATTGCGGGTAAGTGGCGAAGTAGTTGCCGACCGCGAAACGAATGAAATAAGAGAGGCATTGTCAAAAGAAACAGGATCAGTAAAAGAGATGTTTATGCCAGGCTTGCGAAAGGCTACTTTCATTGCCTTGTTTTTGTCAATTGTATCACAATTTAGTGGAATTGATATAATCCTGCATTATGGCCCGGTTATCCTGGAAAAGGCAGGATTTACATTTGGAAATTCACTTTATGGACAAATTATTTTCGGTATTGTACTGGTAGTATTTACAGTATTGGCGATGTGGAAAGTAGATGCAATGGGGCGAAGGATTTTACTTATTATCGGAAACACCGGTGTGTTTATTTCTTTATTAGTTATGGGATTTTTGTTTGCCTCACCCGCTCCATCACAGACAGCATTGATTATAACGATTTCTTTTTTCATTGCAAGTTTTGCTTTTTCACTTGGCCCCATTCCCTGGATTATTATGTCAGAAATATTCCCTACAAAAATCAGGGGCCGGGCTATGGCTATTGCCACACTGGTTTTATTTGCGGCAAATTGGCTTATTGCTCAGATGTTTCCGTTGATGAGTAAAATATTGGGGGAACATGGTACATTCTGGCTACTGGCAGTGCTTACTATTCCCACATTTTATTTCGCATGGAAAATATTACCAGAAACAAAAGGAAGAAGCCTTGAAGAACTGGAAAATTTATGGAAGCAATAATATCCGATCCAAGAAGTTCGCACAATGAAAATTATTTCTTAAAGTACAAAAGAGAAAAATGAAAATAAAAAAATTATCGGGACGAGGTTATGTGTTTTTGCTCCTTGCACTATCTATTGCAGCAGGAATATTATTGGCTGGATTTAAGAAGAAACTGGTGACGGCAAATTTCTCTCCCAATTATACAAAGTTTTCTAATAAAACTAATAGTACCGGGCTTGCATCAACACCACCCATGGGATGGAATAGCTGGAATTGGTTTGGTAAGAAATTGATCACGGAAAAAGTTGTGACGGAAGTTATTGATGCAATTGTAAAGCAAGGATTAAAGGATGCAGGTTATACTTATGTTGTGGTTGACGGCGGTTGGCGTGATACAAAACTCGGCTTTAATGGAGAACTTTTACCCAATCCGGATAAATTTCCTCATGGTATGAAAGCCCTGGCAGATTATGCCCATTCAAAAGGATTAAAATTTGGATTACATACAGTTCCCGGAACACAGGATTGCATTGGTGACTGGGTGGGAGGATTTGGACATGAAGACATACAACTTAAACAGTTTATCGACTGGGGCGTCGATTTTATAAAACTGGATTTGTGCAGGTTTCAAGGTGGATGGAATGAAAAATTAATAAAAGATACATACATGAAATGGAGCGATCTTATAAAAAAAAGTGGTGTACCTATTGTCCTAAGCATTAGTGCCTACAAATTTCGGGATTGGTATCCTAAAGCGGGGCAAATGGGGCGTACCACTGATGACATAAGTACAATAGCCGGTGGCATGTCAGGAAGTACAGCAGTTTTTGATGGCATGATTCCTCCATCAAAAAATAAATGGGGTTTATTAAGTGTAATGCAAATTGCAGAAGAAAATAATAAATGGACAAAGTACGCCCACCCCGGATACTGGAATGACCCCGATATGTTGATTACAGGAGAACAGGGCCTTTCTATCGAAGAACAAAAGAGTCACTTTGCGCTCTGGTGTATTATGTCTGCCCCCCTTTTTTTGGGCAATGATCCAAGACACATGACTCAGGCGGAAAAAAATATCATTCTTAATAAAGATTGTATTCTCATTGATCAGGATTCAACTGAGCAGGGAAAGCGAATAAAAGTCATCGGTCATTCTGAAATATGGGCAAAAAAATTGCAAAATGGTAATGTTGCTGTCCTGTTGCTGAACAGAGATAAGAGTAAAAGCAGAAAAATTATTCTGGGTTTTTCGGATATAGGTGTAAGCGATAAGGTCACAATAAAAAATGTATATGCAAAGAAAGAACTGGGGAATTTTTCAAAATCATTTTCTGCATCAGTTGGTCCCGCGTCAGGTCTTTTCCTGCTTCTGAATCAAAAAAATTAAACGATCTAACGAAATCATTTTGGCGATCTATTTATTAACAGAAAATATTTGTTTATTGTTTAGTAAAAAACAATTCGAAGATGTTTTCATTTACTGATAAAATAATTCTAATCACCGGTGGTGGAAGCAGCATTGGTAAAGCGATTTCTTTGCTCTTCACCATTCGGGGAGGACAAGTGTTATTCTTGATATTAATGAAAAAGACGCGTTAAGCGTCGTACATGAAATTTGTCAAAAAGAAAATAATGCAGTCTTTATCGAAAGCAATATCGCAAACCAGGAAGAAGTGAATTCAGCAGTAGAATCAATGATTCAGTCTGCTGGCAAATTGGATGTTGCTATTAATAATGCTGCTAAAGCTCATGTTGGTAATGTTGAAATTACACCAGTGAACGATTTTAACACACTACTTTCTACAATGTCAAGGGTGTATTTTGTTATCCAAGCTGCAATTCCCTTTATGAAAAAGAAGGTGGTGTCATTCTAAATGTGGCATCTGTTGCTATGTTGGTGAGACTGCCTGATCGTTTTGCTTATAGTGCTACCAAAGGGGCAGTAAGCGCGATGACACTGTCTGTTGCAAGAGATCACATGCAATAATATTCGCTGCAACAGTATTTCTCCGGCACGTGTTCATACTCCTTTTTGTCGATGGTTTCCTGGCAAAAAATTATCCCGTAACTAAAGTGAACTTACTTCTTCGATAAGATTTTGCCGGTATTTAAAAGGCGTTATTTGTAATAACTCTTTAAATTGACGATTGAAATTGGAAATACTTTCATACCCGCACTCATAACAAATTTGTATAATGATCATATTACTTTCCTGCAAAAGTTTGCATGCATATCCAATCCGTAACTCTTTCAAAAAATCAAAATATGACTTACCCGTGCTCTTTTTAAAAAATCTGCAAAAAGATGGCTTGCTCATATGAATTAATTCCGCTACGGTTTCCAGTTGAATAGCTTCTTTAAAATTGGTGATTGAGTATTCAAACACTTTATTGATTCTGGTTGAATTCTTTTCCGTGATAAAATTTACAAAACCGGGACTTGAAAGCTGCTCAGATTTCCTGGTAGCCGCCAGTTTGTTTAGAACCTCCAGTAAGGTTAATACACGTTCGAAATCTTTTTTTTCAAATAATCCTCTTATTTTTTTTACAAAGAAACTTTCCTGATCGACCGGGAATTTTAAGCCAAGCCTCGACTTATCAAGGAGCCGCTTAAGTTTTTTAGTCTCTGGAATATTAAAGAAATCCTGTCCCAGAAAATCTGCTGAAAAATGAATCACATACGCTTCTGCATGTTTGTTTTTATTGTTGGAATCTTCCTTCCAGAAATGAGGCAGATTTGGTCCTATTAATATCAATTCGGTTTGTCTGAATTCAGCGATACTATCTCCCATAAACCGCGTCCCATGACTTCCCAAAATTAAAATAAGTTCATATTCCGGATGATGATGCCAGGGGGTATCAAACTCAGGTGGTCTTTCTATTGAAGCAGAAAATGAGCAGAAATCAGAATGTGTAATTTTTCTATATAAGGGCTGCATGTAAAATCAATAAGAGTATAAAATTAAAACGAACTCCCAGCAATTAAACTTTATTTTAGGTAATATATGTTATCATTTTATAAATATGTGAGAGATTTTTTATCTAAAGAGACACATTTGTATTATTTCGTGTTTCTTATTGAAAAAGAGTAACCTTTTGTCGGAAAAACTGTTTCGGATTAATTTAGTAAATTTTATAGGCTGATTAATAACGAGCGCTTAAGCATTGCATATCTACCCAAAACCAACGGCACGTAGGCCAATCCTGTCAAACAGGAATTAATATTTTTGTTTCCATTACATTCATAAACCTGACCGGACTTATTGTGAAGGATGATATTAATGTCCGTTTGTCTTTTCAACTTGCCAGTTACCGTCATGAATTGACAGATAGACTTTATGATTTTTGGCGGTTGTGAAATCCTGGTTAATTAATGCAGAAAAAGGAGTAACATTCTTGTAAGTGGTTGTGTATTCAACGAGTTTATTATTGCTGTTTTTATCATCGTTTATAGAAGTGATTTCAGCTATGTCTTCATCGGCGAGCCTTACCTTCTGTATGCCAAGTGCTTTGTCTTTTTCAGGAGTTAGTAATAAATAAGTTTGCGCTTTCGGGGAGAACTGAATTAATGCGTTGCCAGCCTCACTTAATTTTTGAGTCTGCGAAACAGAAACCAAACCTCCTTTTTCCAATCCGGTTTCCTGGATTTTGCGGGCATACTCCGGGTCACTGCAATAAATATCGTAATCCAAAACCCTGGGGTAACCCAGGTCTTTTTTAATAACGTCGAAGGCTATTTGTTTATCTAGATTGTTTAGAACCACATCCTGCGATCATACATGTTACAAATAAAATTATCAAGGGCTTTTTCATGATAATTATTTAAATGAATAATATATATTTCTGCATTTTTTTATTTAAGATGAAGACCTAATCTTTAATACTCCCGTATTTTTTTTATCATTTGTTCAAGCGTTTGTATAACAATTTCTTTATCCCTGGATTCAATTGCATAAGACTTACTTCGCATACTGTCATAGGAAATATTTTTCCTGGAAGATGTGGATAAATGCGGAACTATCGTTTTAAAGACGGCATTTAAAGAGCGGGCCATAATGATTTTCAAATCGTCAACTGAACGTAAGAATATGGCCATTTGATCTACGGATAGAATGCATAATATTTTTTGGACATTGTTGCTCTTATCTGTTGAACTTTGTGAATACCCATTCAGCGCCACGCCCGAACATTGCATTTTTTTTTCGAGATAAAATATTTCCTGCGAAAACCAGTTACTAATTTCTACATGCAGATCATTGTATGTTGAATCGAAAATTACATTCGGTTTGCGGTGGAGTTGTTTAAACTCCTTAAGATGGAAAAGTAATGTTTCCATTTTATCCGAGGTATCTTCTATTCGATTTAGTTTGTTTGTAATCCTTTGGGTGAAATTTTCAATGTAATACTTACTATTAAAATTCATATATGTCAGCAACTGATCCAAGGAAGAGTAAGTATCACATTCGCTTTTCGTAATATTTAAATTTTCAAGCTCTTTGCATAATTCTTTTAATAAAATATTTGTCTGAATGTAAATACATGTTGATTCTTTGAACATGCAATAGAAGCATTCAATTCCTCAAATATTACATCAATAGTTCCGTTATCAGATAAGATGGTATTCAATCGCTTTTTTAACCTCTCAAACTTTTGTTTTAAATCTTTCCTGGTAGCCGAAAGGCAGGTGGCGGGTACTCTTTCATTCACGTCTAAATAATCTGGAAATCGAAATTTTATAAAAGTCAACAATTCATCAACACAAGAAATTACTTTGTTGGTGAGCTCTTTTAGCTCTAAGAAATCAACTGGACAATTCGCGTGATTTTCAAGCGCCTTGTCAAGTAGGATTATTAAACCCGAATGATGTTTTTTAATAAATAACGCTATTCTTTTTTCATCCTCCAAACTAAAAACCATGGTTAGAAGATAGCTTTGAATTTTATTTTTTTCATCACTTATCCTCAATGCTATTTGGATTGAATGCACACTTTGAATTTTATTGAAATCAGTTTTCACCGGATTAAGTGAGATGCTAATTAAGGCATCCAGCCACCCCAAAATATATCCTTCGCACATAACCTGTAATTTGAATTTTATAGGATTTTTCCTTTACAAATTTCAGGTCAAAAACACATAAAAACAATACTTAATTACTACTATTTATCTACGCAATTAGAGGTATATTAAGTAATTGTTATACCGTATTCCCGGTTGGTTGCGAAAGTTGATTAATCAACTCAATCTTATTCGAAACGCCGACTTTTTCAAAAATGTTTTGCGTATGTTTGGTAACTGTTTTATCGGAAATAAATAGATTTTTTGCTATATCCTTATACACAACTCCTTTGCCAATCTGTTTTGCAATTTCAATTTCCCGATTGGTAAGATTAAATAGTTTACAATTTTCTTCAAAGTTGGAAGAATCAATAGGAAGGCCATTCGCTTCGAAATTTTTAAAAGTTTTGAGATTCGAAATGGCGGAATTTAAAACTGGCCTGTTTTTGCTTATTAATGTTGTTAAGCACAGTTTCAATTTTCTGGCGCAACTCATCAAAAGAAAATGGTTTTGAAATAAAGTCTATCGCTCCAAGTCTAAGTCCTTTAATCTTTCCGCTGGGGCTGATTTGGCTGTTAAAAAAATGATAGGGATATGATTATAAGTTTTTTGCTCCGAAATAATTTTTGAAAAACCAAATCCATCCATTTTGTCCATCATAATATCTGAAAGGATTAAGTCTGGTATTACGGGCAGATCATAAAGTTTTTTTAATGCTTCTGCTCCATTTAATGCACAAAAAACATTATATTTATTATTTAGTTTATTGAACAGAAAAAGGATCATCGCCTTGTTGTCTTCTACAAGTAAAGATGGATCGCTTCTGCGGCAGGAATAAACTATCATGAACATTATAGTCTTCAAGCATATGCATGGATGAAACGTTAGATTCGGTCGAGGCTTCCAGTACGGGTATCGGTGCTCTGTTAAAGTATAGTCTGTCAAGTGTTATAATAATTTTGGTTCCCGAAGCTTTTGCCGGCTTACTTTCAATACTAATTTCACCGCCCAGGTTCTCTATTACTTTTTTCACAATCGGTAAGCCGAGCCCCATACCTTGCAGGCTCGTTTTTTTGTTGCTGACCTGATAATAGGGCTTGAATATTTTATCTTGTTGCTCAGAGGGCAATTCCAATTCCTGCATCTGTTACGGTAAAAATAATTTTTTCGTCTGTTTCTGTTAAAGAGATTTCTATTAACCCTCCTGTACTGGAAAATTTGATAGCATTTTCTATTACGTTATTTACTATCCTATTGATAGCATTGGGATTTGCTTTTATGAAAATATTGTCAGTAATGGATTTATCACATCTGATTTTTTGCTTTTTACAGTAGTATTCAAATAGTAATAAGCTATTTTTTAGAATGCTGCTAAAATCCGAAACCTGGTCATGACGATAAACATCAATTCCTTTTGTAAATCTTTCAACGTCGAATAAGTTAATTACATCTGTAGTTAGCTTGTCAACTCCACCCTTTATTATATCAAGTTCTACGGCTGATCCATATTTATCAATATATTCTTCCAGGTAATTTTTAACAAGTGTAAGGGGTGTTTTTGTTTCATGCACGAGGTTGATAAAATTGTTTGTCTTTTGTTCATTCAATTTTTCTAATTCCTTTGTCCGCCTTTCTACCTCTTCCTGCAAATTTGTGTTCCAATTTAAAAGTTGAATCTCAGAGTCAATAAGTTTTTGATGCTCGATTCTCATATCTCGTATATGTCTTTTAACCTCCAAGCTTAACAGCAAGAGAAATCCCATATTTGTTATCGAAGCCTCTATTGCCTGGCCAAGATTGAAATAATCTATGACAGGCAGACCTATCCATGATGTAATGCTTAAAAAAAGCACGGTAACCTCTTCTTTGGATTCGTGGCTTCTAAGCTCGTTGCCATATTTATATTTAATTGCTTTTATTAAAGAATAAATAACCCATAAAGCATATAAAACCGGAAGTACAAGAAAATTCTTTGCTGCTTCAAGATCATTAGATATAGCCAATGCAATAATGAAAATAAAGTATGGGAGAGCAAGAAATAAATAAACACCTTTGAACGCGTGAAACTTCATTTTTTCCAGTCCAAAAGCTTTATATACATAATAGGGAAAATAGCATGGTGTTATAAAACCAGTGGCATAAGCTATGGCCTCCTGAATAAAAAAAGAACCGGGTAAATTTGGATCCGGAAATAACCCTCCCGTTACATTGTAAACAATTAGTAACAGGATCAAATAAATATTTAAGGAAGTCGTTTTACTATCCGGCCTGGCTAACCTGTAAATAGCCAGGTAGAAAAAAATGACTATTTCTATACTCACAAAAATAAATGTGACAATATGCATCTGTGTTCCCGGAATCAGCATATTCGTAGCTTTTATTTATTCTTTCTTCATAAAATATAGCGGGTAACCAAAATCGAGTTCGTTATAAATTTTAAAATCAAATTTTTCGTACCAGGGAATATTCTGTAATGTTGACGTTTCTAAATAGATTTTCCTGTCCATAGAATTTGCATCCTCAATTACCTCCTTTAATAAGTTACCACCAATGCCTTTATTCTGCTCCGAAGGCTCAACTCCTATATACCAGAGGTAATACATCAGTTCCCTGGGATGTAGCTTTTTTATCCTGGTTTCCCTAATCATTGCTTTACTAATATTGAAAATACCTATGCTTGAAAAAATCAATCCGGCATCTGATAGCATTGATTTGACGGTCGTTTTTTTCTTATCAGGAAATATTATTAGTGCACATCCTTTTTTATCATCTGATAAGAAAACTTTTCCGAATTGAAAACATACCTCAAAGGAATATTTCATTAATTTTTGAATTCTTTTTGTTCTCTGTTGATCTTGCTTAATTATATAATTGACACTTTTATTATTAGCAAATGAGGTAGAAAGAATGGCAACAACAAGTTCCTTATCAGTATTTTTTGCTTTAATCATTATTTAAAATTCTATGATCGTGATACAAATAATTTTTTTCCTAAAGTTTGCCCCATCATAATTACCCTATTAAGTCTCAAATAACGTACAGAACTCCGTTTGAAAGTTTATCAATCGGGAATTTTTTTAGAGAAGAAGAAAATAAAAAGAAAATTATTTTTATATCGTACCAAAACTATATTTATCTGAATACTTTTGGCGAAATATAAATTAAAGGCCTCCAAAAAACTCCCGCCAAAAAACTTAATTTATGGTGGGCGAAAAAAATGCTCCCCGAAATAGTACAATTCAACTAAAACCATATTATGAACACTACAGAAAAGTTTGAAAAAGCAATTATGAGCTTACCTAAGCATGAAGCAGATGTCTTACTCTTCAAATTAATGCACATTTGTGTTCTTCATAAGGGAAAAGAAAACCGTGAGGAAATTATCAGTGAACGATTATCTTTTTTAATACCGAAAAAAACTTCCGGTAAACAATAGCCTGTTTGATGCATTTAAGTCAATAATCCCATTACCACTCTTTAATCTTTTTTATTAATCCTGCTGCTGTTTTGTTTCTGCACCTATCTTTAATGCTATATATCAATATTGCATCTATGATTGAAGAAGGCATATACCGCTGGTTAAATATTAATGGTTTCAGCCCCTCTTCAATACAGGTATATTCAGGCGATATATACAACAGTACCAGGGAGCCCGGAGTAGTAGGTACCGCAATGTCTATTACCTGTTCAGGCATCTCCGTGTATTCAATCTTTAACACGTTCGTGCGGCTGCCCTTTGGTGAATGACCAACCTAAGTAAATGCATAACAACATAAATCTTGGTTGAAAAGTCGGGGCTTTCCCAATGTTGTAACATCAATCGAAAAATAATTTTTGTAGTCGGTTGCTTTGCTTTCTGTATGTTAATCTTCAGGGGCTGATATAACAACACACACAAAATTTATTACCTGGTTTTTGCAGCCACGGCATCACCAACATCAGTTTACAGCAATGCATTAAATTATTTATTCCATCCAATGCATTAGAAAACCAATTTCATCTGTTCCACTTTTTTAAAATTTTGCAGAAGATATTCACGAAAATGAAAGTTTAGCTTTTTTTAGTTCATATCTCTCAGTAGTGTTGGTGATTGCTAAGCTACTAAACCCATCAGCATAAACACACAACGGCAGCGTTTGGCTCTTTGGTGGTGGCATGATTGTTTTAGGAAGACCAACGCCTGCAAAGGAAAGGAAACATATTTTAGCAATCCATGTCAAAACCTTGTTCCCGGAGTAATTCAATAGCTTCATCTGTAACATACCATCTTAATTCGCCGTGCCTGTGCCGGCCTTTCTTAACGGTTTGTCTGATAGTCCTCTTGTTATAAGCGTCCCAAAAGAACCTTTTATATCAACAGGACCAAAGGGAATTCCTTTTTTTGCAATTGGCAGGCTTTTAAAAGAGACTTACCATCAAAGGGGAAATGGAGGAGTTTTTTTCTTGTTGTCTTCGTGAGGAAAGTAAATTATTTTAGCTTCCATACGTGCAAGGTAGGCTATATGAAATGCAAACAATATAAATTAACATTTGCGGGCGATAGCTCCGCTCCATTCTTAGCCACCATCCATCAATAAGTTGCGCAGTACTTACTTTGCAAAGACGTACATAGAATATATTAAATCGATAACAAATCACCAGGACGGGTTGCACTGCGATCAGAGAATATTAATCATAAACGGAGTACTTATGAAGATTGTTTATCTCTCTCATTACTTTATTAACTACCCTGTCGCAATAAATAAGATTGAATTCGAAAATATCTTCCGGTGAATACCTTGTTACAAGTGCCTCTCTTAGCATAAGCCCGGCCCTTTAAGCCTTATTTTCATATTTGCTTCTGAAATGTCAAGACTTTCAGCAGTCTCTGCAGTACTCATTCCATTTAATTCTCTTAGTAAAAAAACTGCACGGTAGTCTGGTGGTATGTGCATGATTGCTTTTTCTATTACACCGCTGAGTTCCCTGTCGATAATTTTTTTATATCCATCCGAAGATTGATGCCTTTCTAACATTGGAATTACTTCTTCATTATTTGCATCTACTGTCTTTACATTTTTAAAGCTCAGGCGTTGCCTTTTATGAAAACATTGGTTCAGCATTATTTTTATAACCCACGTTTTAAAAGAACAGCCCTATTTAAAATTTTCAATATTTACATAAGCTGCCGTAAATGCTTCCAGCATCAGGTCTTCTACATCCTGGTGAGTATATCCGTACGACATACCGATGCCATTGGCTGTTAGATAATTTTTATTCTGTTCTCAAACTTTCCCCGGGGTTCGCAATCGCTGCTTTGAGAAATTGAAAGCTCCCTGTTAATAGTGTAATCATCAATACACCAATGCCTGCCGCTGCAAAAATCCACCACAATAAATTTGCCCGATATTTATAATTCTACAAACAGCATTCATAAAATAACAAGCGATTGGTGTTGCAATCAAAAGTGAAATCAAAAATCCACCAAAACATATTTGCCAATATATGAAGAAGAGCGAATGCTATTTCCGGACATATCTGACTGCGTAAAATCTAATGCTTTCATCCCGATTGGTGTTTTTTAACAGCCACTCTTTGTGTATTAAACTATAATTAATGGGGTTAAGCGGCTCTTTTTAAAATCGTATTGGTAAAAATATTTTATCCCGCTCATTTGTTAACTTACTTACAGATTTCGCAAAATGCAAATCGAATTTATGTGATAATCTGTGTGCAAATTTTTTTACAAGTTAAACCGGGTTCAATGCGTCTTCTTATCTGGATTGGTTTATTGATAACATCGCTTTCCGTTTTTGCCCAAAGCGATTATTATCATTTTTCCAAACTTAATACTCATAATGGCCTTTCGCATAACCAGGTCAATTCCATATTAAAGGATTCCCAGGGCTTTTTATGGTTTGGCACTATGTCCGGGCTCAACCGTTATGATGGGTACTCTTTTAAGATATACCGCAGAAAACCTAACGATAGTTTTTCACTGATCGATAATTATATCATTTCTCTTTTCGAACTTCCCAATGAAAAAATGTTGGTGACAACCAGCGGTGGGTCCTGTATTTATAATTCTGATGCAGACAAATTTGATACTGCTTATACTAAGTATTTGCATTCACTTGGTTTGCCTGTAGGTCAGATTAGAAATGTCGTAAAAGGAAGCGACGGAAGATTCTGGTTTCTTTACGAAAATCTTAATCTATACATGTATTCCTGTAAGGATAAAAAAATAAAATTGTTCAGCCAGAGCACGGTTTTCGATCCTATAGCAAAAATTACATCTCTCCATGAAACCAGGGATGGAAAACTGTGGCTGGTGTATCAAAATGGATTTTTGCAGGAATACGATATGAAGGCCGATAAAATTATTGTCACCTCTAATGCCTTACAAAAGTTAAATAGAGGAAATATTCCGTATGATCTTACAATCGACAAAGACGGAGATATCTGGTTGTGGTCCTATAATCTTGGAGTTTTCGTTTTCCATCCCCAGGATAATTTAATCAGGCGATTTAATGAAAATTCATTTCCATCAAGATTAAGTTCCAACCTGGTGAGCAAAGTCATCCAGGATAATAATGGTATTATATGGGTAGGGACGGATCACGGAGGGGTAACACTGATCAATAAAAAGAACAACTTCAAGACAAGCTATCTTTTAAATGATCCCGAAGATCCCAAAAGTCTCAGCCAAAATACCATCACCACTATTTATAAAGATGATATTGGAATTATATGGCTTGGAACTTACAAACAGGGAATTAATTATTTAAACAGCAACATTGTTCAATTTCCCTATTATCATCACCAGGAGTCGAATCCAAATGGCCTTCCTTATGATGATGTAAATCAGTTTGTTGAAGATCATTCCGGAAATATCTGGATTGGTACTAATGGCGGAGGACTCATTTATTTTGATAGAAAAAAAAATACATTCAAACAATACCTGCACGATCCAAATAATAAGAACAGCCTGAGCAGTAATGTGATCGTAAGCTTATGCATTGATAGTGAAAATATACTTTGGATTGGGACTTACACGGGAGGTCTGAGTAGCTTTTACGGAAAAAAATTTACTCACTACAGGCATGATGATGCTGATTCCGGGAGTTTGGCAAATGATAATGTATGGAAAATTTTTGAAGACAGGAAGCGAAATTTATGGATAGGTACACTTAGTGCTGGATTAGATGTTCTGGATAGAAAAACCGGGCGATTTCATAACTATCGAAATAAACAAGCGACGCCAAATATACTTCCTTCCAATATTATTTCCGACATTCTCCAGGATAAGAAAGGGAATTTATGGGTCGGCACTGACAATGGTATTGCCGTTTTGAATGAGAATAATAGCCAGCATGTTTTTTACCAGCATTCAAATGACATAAACAGTTTAAGCAACAATAATGTATTATGTATTTCAGAAGATAGTAAAGGAAGAATTTGGGTTGGAACCCGCGAAGGTTTGGATTTGTTTAATGAACAAACTAAAAATTTCCAAATATTTACGATGTCTGATGGTTTGCCAGATAATTTAATATTAAATATTCTTGAAGACGAAAATCAAAGCCTCTGGATATCCACCCCTAACGGGTTATGTAATGCTATACCTCTTCAAAAAGAAAAGGGTATTGTCCTTTCAGTTATCAATTATAACGAGTTGAATAATCTGCAGAACCAGGAATTTAATAGCAAAGCAGCATATAAAACGCGTGGAGGAGAATTGATTTTTGGCGGACCTTCCGGCTTTAACATTATTAATCCCTCCGGAATTAAAAAGCCTGTTTACCATACTAAAATTGTTTTTACAGATTTAGAGATATTGAATAAGAAAATCGAACCTGGAGAATTGGTTAATAATCGTGTCCTGCTTCAGCGATCTTTATCACAGCTTCAAGGGATAGACCTGAAATACAAGGAAAATGTTTTCTCCATAGAATTTGCTTCGCTTGATTATGCCAATAGTAGTCGTGATAAATATGCGTATATGCTGAAAGGCTTTAACCCGGATTGGTTGTATGCCGATGGCAACCAACGAAGTGCTACTTATACAAACCTCGATCCCGGCTATTATACTTTTAAAGTGAAGGTACTGAATAGTGAGGGTGTATGGAGTGATGTTAAAGAACTAAAGATTACTATAGAGCCGCCGTTCTGGCGAACACCTATTGCATATATAATATACGTATTAATAGTCGCAGGCTTGCTGATACTTATAAGGCGTGTTACGTTAGATAGAATACACATGCGCTATGAAGTGGTACATCAACGAAGGGAAGCGGAAAGAGCACACGCCCTGGAACAGTTAAAGACAAAGTTTTTTACCAATGTAAGTCATGAATTTCGCACTCCTTTAAGCCTGATCATTGCTCCGTTAGAAAAGATCATTAAACAGAGTCCCGATGAAGAACATAAAAAGCAGTTAAACATCGTACAACGGAACGCAAAGCGGTTATTGAACCTGGTAAACCAACTCCTCGATTTCAGAAAAATGGAGGTACAGGAAGTTAAACTGCATCCCTCAATAGGCGACATTATCGGCTTCAGTAAGGATATTAGCAATTCTTTCCTGGATATCGCAGAAAACAAAAAAATCCTGCTTTCATTCTCTTCTAACGTTGATAGTTTGGAAATTTATTTTGATAAAGATAAGATTGAAAAAATCCTGTTGAACCTGCTTTCCAATGCTTTTAAATATACCGATAACAATGGAATGGTGAGCATCAATGTGACATACAATCCGCCGGTAAATAATGAAGGTGATGGAACGCTTGCTATAGAAGTGAAAGACACTGGCATTGGAATTCCTGCCGACATGCATGAAAAGGTTTTCGAGCGGTTCTTTCAAACCGATGTTCCTGAAAGTATGGTAAACCAGGGCACGGGGATCGGGCTCGCCATCACAAAAGCATTTGTCAATTTGCATAATGGTATCATTACCGTAAAGAGCGAACCTGAGCGGGGTACCTGTTTTACCGTTTTACTTCCCGCAAGAAAGATTTATGATCCTCCTTCCATAACAACAACCAACCTAATACCAGAAGAAGGTGAACAAATAATATCTGAAGAAAGTCAAAAGCGTGGTAAGAAGAAAACAATACTTGTGGTGGAAGACAGTGAAGACCTTCGCTTTTATTTAAAAGACAACCTGAAAGGGCAGTACAAGGTTGAAGAAGCTACGAACGGAAAAGAAGGTTGGGAAAAAATAAAACTGTTGAATCCTGATCTTGTGGTGAGCGACATAATGATGCCTCTAATGGGCGGAGTTGAATTAGCGAGGAAAATAAAAACCGAAACGGCCACTGCCCACATCCCGGTCATCCTGCTTACAGCTATGGGAAGTGAGGAAAAACAATTGGCTGGTTTTAAGGCTGGCGTGAATGATTACATTACCAAACCCTTCACTTTTGAAATCCTGGCTTCCCGCATCAGAAATTTGCTGGCACAGCAGGAATTATTGCATAAAAGGTTCCAAAAGCAAATTGAGGTTAATCCAGGAGAGATAACCATAACTCCTGTTGATGAAAAATTCCTAAAGGAGGCGTTGGAAGTTGTAGAAAAAAATATGGATATCCCTGAGTTTTCGGTTGAAGATTTCAGTCGCAACATGTTTATGAACCGTGTTACGCTGTATAGAAAAATTCTTTCGTTAACCGGCAAGACGCCAATCGAGTTTATCCGTTCTATTCGTTTGAAAAGAGCTGCCCGGTTATTGGAAAAAAGTGGACTGTCCATTGCAGAAATTGCATACGAGGTGGGATTCAATAACCCAAAAAACTTCACCAAATTCTTTAAAGAAGAATTTAAGATCCTGCCATCACAATATGCTTCCAATAAAAAAGAAAAAGAAGATTAATGGTCTCCTTATTGGAGAATGGCTGGTAAAAACCAGGCTTTTGCAACATTTTGTACCTTAGTTTGCAACATACGGATCCCCTGCATTAATCAACGCAGCTATAGTTTTACAGCATCAAATCATGCGAAAGATTGCTGTATATGAAATTACGACTGCTGCTATTTAATTTCCTTTGTTTTTCTGCCTTTACTGTTTTATTTGCAGAACCTCCGTCCTATATTAAGACGGAGGATGGAGTGATTGTTTTTACCGATCCGATTTTTACAGGTACCTCTAATGCCGTCAAACTCGAAGTTATTTCAGACAACATTATAAGAGTAATCGCGGTTCCCGGAAAAGAGATTGCTGCCACTCAAAGCTTGGTTGCTATCTATAGCAAAAGACCTGGTCTTTCATGGATCACTATCCCTTCTAAAGATAGCCTGACGCTCAAAACTAAAAAGATAGCAGCTACTGTCAACTTGAAAACAGGCGCTGTTACCTTCCGTGACCTTAACGGTAAAAAAATATTGATTGAAAAACCAACGGGCGGACGAAGTTTCCAGTCCGCCATTTTTGATGGCAGGCGCCGTTATCACCTCACCCAAACATTTCAAACCACCGACGATGATGCATGGTATGGCTTGGGCCAGCACCAGGATGGCATCATCAACTACAAAGGACAGCAGGTTACTTTTTTTCAAAATAATACGGAAGTAGCCATCCCATTTTTGCTTTCCAGTAAAAACTATGGGATTCTCTGGGATAATTATTCCCTTACCAAAGCTGGAGATGTTAGACCGTTTCACCAGCTTTCCGCTATGCAGCTTTTTTCAAAAAAGAATGAGGAGGGTTGGCTTACCGCTTCCTATGCGAATGATAAGGACAAACTTCAGGATGTAATTACTGAAAGGGCCGAAACAAGTATCAATATGGAGTTCCTGGGCGAATCAAAGATTCAGCTTCCAAAAGAATTTACCCCCGCCACGGGTGCGGTAACCTGGGAAGGAAGCATTGCCAGCTATCTTTCCGGCCTTCATCAATTCCGGTTCATTTTGGGCGGATCATTGAAGGTTTGGCTGGATGGAAAGCTGGTTCTTGATCACTGGCGCAAAGCCTGGAATCCTGCACCTGTATTGGTTCCGCTAAATATGAAAGCTGGTGTAAAAGTTCCGGTTCGTATTGAATGGATACCCGAAGGCGGTGAATCTTACCTCGCTTTAAAATGGCAGGAACCACTTTCACGGGAAGAACAAAACTCATTCAGTTTCAGCTCGGAAGCAGGAAAACAAATTGATTACTATTTCATTTATGGCGGCGATATGGATGAAGTGATTTCCGGTTACAGGAACCTTACCGGTAAGGCTCCTATCGTGCCTAAATGGGCACTGGGATTTTGGCAAAGCCGCGAGAGATACAAAACAGAGAATGAAATTCTTTCGACAGTTGATGAATTCAGAAAAAGAAGAATTCCGATTGATAATATAGTACTGGATTGGAGTTATTGGCCAGAGGCCAAATGGGGCAGCCAGGATTTTGACGAAACCCGTTTTCCTTCTCCGGATAGCATGATTGACGTGTTGCATAAAAAATACCACACACAAATTATGATTTCTGTATGGCCAAAATTTTATGAAGGCATACCAACTTTCAACGAATTTGATAAAAACGGCTGGCTTTATAAAAGGAACATTGCCAACCAGCAAAGAGACTGGATAGGCAAAGGATATGTTTCTACCTTCTATGATGCCTTTAACGAAGATGCGAGAAAAGGTTTTTGGAACCTGATCAACAAAAAGCTTTATACCAAAGGAATTGATGCCTGGTGGATGGACGCAAGCGAGCCAGACATTCTTTCCAATGTTGATCCGGAAAAAAGAAAGTTGCAGATGACACCCACCGCTTTGGGAAGTTCAGCAGAATTTCTCAACGCCTATCCATTAGAAAACGCGAAAGGGATTTACGAAGGACAACGTTCGACAGATCCAAACAAGCGTGTGTTTTTATTGACACGTTCTGGTTTTGCAGGTTCACAGCGCTATGCTGCCGCTATATGGAGCGGCGATATTGGCTCCACCTGGCGGGATATGAAAAACCAGATTGCCGCCGGTGTAAATTTCTCTATGTCCGGCCTTCCCTACTGGACGATGGACATCGGCGGATTTGTTGTGCCTGAAAAATTTGAAAAACCCGATTCAGACAATTTAGAGGAGTGGAGGGAGTTGAATACACGCTGGTACCAGTTTGGCGCATTTGTTCCTTTGTTCCGTGCACACGGGCAGTTTCCATATCGTGAGATATTCAACATCGCATCGGAAACACATCCTGCTTACAAAAGTTTTCTTTACTATGATAATCTGCGTTACAGGTTACTACCTTACACCTATTCATTAGCCGGTGCTGCTTATCATAATGACTATACCATCATGCGGGGATTGGCGATGGACTTTTCTGTAGATACTGCCGTGTTAAACATCGGCGATCAATACATGCTTGGTCCTTCTTTGCTAATCAATCCTGTCCATGAATATAAGCAACGCGGCCGCCCGGTGTATTTGCCAAAATGTGCGGGATGGTACGATCTGTATTCAGGCAAATGGTATGCAGGCGGGCAAAAAATTGTTGCCGATGCGCCGTATGAACGGATGCCTGTTTTTGTAAAGGCAGGTTCCATCATTCCTTTCGGGCCCGCACTGCAATACACTTCAGAAAAGCCGGCTGATACTATTATACTCAACGTTTATACCGGTGCCGATGCTTCCTTCGGGTTATACGAAGATGAAGGAACGAATTACAATTATGAAAAAGGATCAAGTGCTGTTATCCCCATAAAATACACGGAAGCAACAAAGACAATTACTGTTGATGACCGCAAAGGTTCGTTCGATGGGATGTTGTCAAAAAGGATCTTTCGAATCAACATCATCACACCTAAAAACTCAAAAACCCTGGACTTTGACGCAAAGTGCAATAAGGAAATATTGTATGAAGGGAAAAAAATAGTAATAAAAATTTAGTCAAATTAAACATTTAAAAAATGAAACCAACCAAAACGATTCGCTTACTATCATTGCTGCTTTGGGGTATGTTCATATTCCTTGCAGGCACAACCGCTTATTCGCAAACCTCCCGGGTCAGCGGTACGGTCATTATTGAACGCACATCAGGTCCGGCTGTTGGCGCCACAATCACTGTAAAAAACACCAATGTTTTCACAGTTGCCGATCAGTCCGGAAAATTTTCTATCGAAGCGGCATCCGGCAAAGTCCTGGTCATTACTATGATAGGACATGTAAAAAAAGAAGTAGTTATCGGTAAAAACACCGGCAACATGCTTGTAAAGCTGGCTGAAATCAGCTCTCAATTAGATGACGTAGTAGTCATTGGTTATGGAAAAGCAAAAAGAAAGGACCTTACTGGTGGTATATCCTCTGTTTCCGGTGACGAGCTCCGCAAAACATCACCTGCAACATTCGACCAGGCTTTACAGGGAAAAGTGGCAGGTGTAATGGTGCAGCAGATTTCCGGGCAACCTGGTGGCGGAGTATCTATTCAAATACACGGTACATCTTCCATTAGTGGCTCTAATTCGCCATTGTATGTTATTGATGGTGTTATTATTCCACCAACAAACGACCCTGGAAATGGCGCAAACCCACTGAACACCATCAACCCTTCCGAAATTGAATCTATCGACGTATTAAAAGATGCTTCTGCCACTGCCATTTATGGCTCGCAGGCAACCAATGGCGTTATAGTAATTACTACTAAAAGGGGCAGCGTAGCACCTCCCCAGATATCGTATGATGGATATTATGGGGTTCAGAAGCTACCTAAAAGTCTTCCAACTGTTAATTTGCAACAGCTTGCGTCATTTCTTAACGACAGAGCAGTTGTGTGGGGTTTTGATACCAGGCCTCAATTCGCCAACCCAAAATATTTGGGCACAGGTACCGATTGGCAAAATGAATTGTTCGGCACTGCACCCATGCAAAATCATTCGCTTACCATAAATGGCGGCGATGCCAGAACCCAATACCTACTTTCCCTGGGATATTTTGACCAGGATGGAATTGCGCTTGGCTCTGGATTTAAGCGATATTCTGTTCGGTTGAATTTGGATAATAAAACAACCGATTGGCTAAAAGTAGGTACAAGCCTTCAATTGGCGAATGTTGCTGAAAATGTAAATAGCTCCAGTGCAGGGGTTATTAGCAGTGCTTTATGGTTAACCCCTGATATTCCTGTAAAAAATGTTGATGGTACCTGGGGGGGCGTTACTAATAATGATGGATGGGTGCAGCCCGTGGTAAACCCGGTTGCTATGGCGCTTATAAATAAAAATATGAATTACAGGTACCAGCTATTTGGTAATGCGTATGCCGAAATAAAATTTAGTAAAGCGCTATCGTTGAGAAACGAGGTTTCCGGCAATTTTGATTTTTCTTCAAACGAGAGCTTTCAGCCTCAAACTACATTTGGAAAATACACTACTCCTAATCCAACTTCGTCTTCGTATAGCTCCTCAAAAAATATTTATACCGTTATACGAAATTATCTTACCTATAATACATCTTTTGGTAAGAATAATCTAAACATATTATTAGGGCACGAGAGTAATATGAGTAAATCGGCAAATGTTTTTGCCAGCCGGTCAGATTTCCCTTCCGCTAATGTGCAATCTATTTCCAGCGGCGATCCTTCTACTGCAAGAAATAATGGTGGTTATGGTGATGGCGCCTCAGAATCTTATTTTAGTCGTATTAACTTTAGCTGGTTAGACAAATATCTATTTACAGCAAATGTACGGCGGGACGGCTCCGATAAATTTCCATCTAGTGGCCGTTGGGCAACTACTTCTTCCGGAGCATTCGCCTGGAAAATAAACAACGAGCAATTTTTGCAAAACGTAAAAGCCGTTAATGAATTAAAGTTGCGCCTTGGCTATGGCTTAACCAATAATCAGGGTATCCCCAGCAATACTTATGTAACCCAGCTTTCTACCGTTGCTACTGGCTTATCCGGTACTGCACAGTTTCAATCAAATTTGGCAAACCCAAATGTTACCTGGGAAAAAACAAAAAATGCTAATCTTGGATTAGATGGTGCATTCTTTAACTGGAGATTGAGTTTTTCAATAGACGTTTACGATCGTAAAACCGATGGGCTGTTATTAAAAGTACCACTTCCAGCATATTCCGGTACTACTACCGGGTACTCGCCAGGTGCAATGCAAGCCCCTTATGTAAATGTTGGCTCTATGAGCAATAAAGGAATTGATGTCAGAGTAGGAACCACCAATATCAGCAGCAAAAACTTCTCGTGGAAAACCGATATCACCGTATCGCGTAATATTAATAAAGTATTGAGCTTAGGTGCTGGTGGCGACGATGCCAGCCTTGTTTCTGGAAACTCAAAAACTGTAGTAGGCCAACCTATTGGCTCATTTTACGGCTATATCTATGATGGCATATTTGCTACTGCCGATGATTTTAAAAGCCATGCTTTGCCGGCCGACCAATCAGGAAACCCCCGCCCAATTGCAAATGCATTTGGTGGTATATGGTATGGCGACCGAATGTTTAAAGACTTAAATGGCGACGGTATTATTGATACAAGAGACCAAACTTTCTTAGGTTCACCACAGCCAAAATTCCAGTTTGGGTTCAATAACTCATTTAATTATAAAGGCTTTGATCTGAACATTTTCTTTAGTGGAAACCTTGGCAGCAAAGTGTATAATCAATTGCCGGTTAACCAACTGAACCCTTTAAATAATACCAATTATTTTACCGGGATATTAAATTACGCCAAAACTGCTTTAGTTGACCCGGCTGGTGACAAGAATGATTTCAATAATGTATACGTTACCAATCCCAATACTACTATTATGAGCCTGAGAAACGATAATACAAATGAAAATTTGCGTTTTACAAATTTGTTTTTAGAAGACGCTTCATTTATCCGTTGTAAAAACATTACCATAGGATACACTTTGCCTCAAAAAATGCTGACAAAAGTGCATCTGTATTCACTTCGGTTATATGCCAACGTATCGAACGCATTTACCATTACAAAATACACTGGTATGGATCCTGAAGTTGGTTCATGGAATCCACTTCAGGCTGGTTATGATGGAGGTTATTATCCTCAATCAAGAGTATATACCATTGGAGTAAATGTGAAATTAACAAAGTAAAAAACTATTATTTTTATGAAATCAATAAATAAACTATTCATCCCTTTGCTATTGCTTGTGGCGGTAGCCGGATGTAAAAAAAGTTTTCTCGACCGCCCTTCGCAATCTCAAATTGCCTCCAATAATTTTTATCAATCTACTAAAGAAATAAGATTGGCTACTGCCAGCCTTTACGGAGGGGCTTCCCCTTGGAACTGGCATACCAATGGCATTTTACAATTTGGCGATGTTTTAAGTGGAAACGGAACTACTGGTCAATACCAGGGTACTGATAATAATGAACTTTTTGCGGTAAACCTTTCGGCTTCTAACGGTTTTGTGCGGGATGCATGGACAGGATTATACAACCTTATCGGCCAATGCAACAATATTATTCTCGGCATACAACAATATGCCCCTCCTACGGTTTCTGCGACAGATAAAAATGCGGCGATAGCCGAAGCAAGGTTTATACGGGGATATGCCTATTTTAATTTGGTTTTGCATTGGGGTGCCGTACCTATTGTGGAAGACAACAGCAAGCTGATTGATCAGCCCCTGCTTAACCGCATCGTAGTACCGGATGTGTACAAATTTGTAACGAACGATCTTACTTATGCAGTAGAAAACCTACCTGTTACTGATGTTGCCGGCAGAGTAACTACCTGGTCGGCGCAGGGTATGTTAAGCAAAGTATATTTAACAATGGCGGGTTTAGGAGGGAGTGGCACACGCAGCCAGGCTTACTTGGACAGTGCCAAAAAATATGCGGGAAATGTGTGCATGAATAGCGGCAAAACATTATTCCCAAGTTATTACGACCTGTTTAAAGTACAAAATAACGATGTTCCCGAAGTGTTATTTGCGTTTCAATGGCAGGCAGGCACCGGTTATGGCGCTGGTAATACATTCAATAACTATGCTCCAACCAATGCCATTATGCCCAAAAAAGGTGGGGCATGGGCTTCTATGAAACCTACTTACGACTTGTATTTATTGTATTCCAATAAAGATACGATAAGACGAAAAGCCACCTTTATGGTTAACGGCGATTACTTTCCCGAATTGGATGCGGCGAATGGCGGTTATAAGGCTACCGGATCAAGTATGAAAAAACATGTAATTGGCAACGATGTAGATAACAGTTCGCCACTTATGGATTTATGGTCATCGCCTGAACATGATGCTGCGCTACGGTTGGCCGATGTGTATTTGATATACGCCGAAGCTATTTTGGGAAACAACACTACCACCTCAGATGCCGATGCCTTGTTGTATTACAACAAAGTGCGTACCAGGGCGGGCCTTGACCCTCTTTCAGCCATAACGCTTGATACGCTTCTTAGCGAAAGAAGAATTGAACTTGCTTTTGAAGGACAATATTGGGGCGATATGGTAAGGCTGTCTTATTGGAAGCCGGCAAAAGCGTTGTCTATTCTAAATGGGCAAAACCGTTCTTTTTTCAATTATGACGCCGGAGTTGCTACACCAGATGCCAATGGTCCTGTTGTGACTGTGCTTCCGGCCACAGCGAGCTCATTTATATTGCAAATACCAGCAACGGAGTTAACTGCAAATCCAAAATTGGCCGATGCACCGGTAAAATATTTTTAATGAATGTTCTTATTTAAACTAAGTATAAAAAATAAATGTTTATGAAAAAAATACATAAAATACATGCTGGTTTTCTTTTATTGTTTGCTATGATAGCATTGATATTGGTTATGCCTGCCTGTAAAAAGAATATAGACCAAAATCCTGTAATTACAGGAGTTGTTAATTATGAAGCTTCTCCAAATGACACAGCGCTAAATAGTCTTGTAGCAGATGGCCAGTGGGTGGTTATTACAGGTCAGAATTTGCAAAGTGCAATTCAAATAAAATTTAATGGCGTACCTGCTTCTTTTAACGCCACTTTATTTTCTAGCAACAATGCAGTAGTGCAAATACCGCCCATAATGTTTTCAACAATTGATGCCAGCAAGCTCTATACGATAGAATATACAACAACGACTGGTACAACTACGTTTTCCTTTAAGTTGGGGCCAGGCGTACCTGTTATTTCGGCTATTTCCAACGTATTCGCCAATCCGGGAGATTCTGTTTTTTTATATGGAACCAATTTAGTGTTAGTTGAAAGCCTTGATTATGCGGGAAACGCCATCGCAAAGACAGTGTCAAACCTTAATGGTACCATGCTTGGTTTTCTTATGCCGGCGCAAACACCTACCGACGAGGTATTGTTAATTACAAAAGGTGGCAGGGATACTTTTAAAATAGTGGCTACACCTACAATTACCGGTATCTCCAACGAAAATGCCAATACTGATGATTCTGTTTATGTGTATGGCACTTACTTGAAAAATATTCAAACATTTACTTTTTCAGGTGCTACGATAACTTCTTTTGTAACTTCTCCGGATGCAAGTTTTGTTGGTTTTAAATTACCTTCTTTATCTCAATCAGGACCAGCATCTATTACAACAGCCTATGGTACTGTTACTACTGTTTATGATGTTTATAATGTATACGATGTTAAATACCGTAACAGTCCCACAACCGGGGTATTAGGAAATTTTGAATGGGGAGATGCCTTTGGATGGCAATGGTGGGGTGGATCCAATCTGTCGGTATCTGATCCTAGCCAAACAGGTGGTTGGTTAACACTTTGCCCTGAAATGACCGGTCAATCAGGAGGTATGTTCATATCTATAAAACAAGGCCCCCTGGCTGCCGGTACAAGTAATAGCGAAATACCCATCGGGGATGCATTGTGGGTGTCTGCTGCTAATTTAACCGACACGGTTGGCAATTGGGCTTTGAAATTTGAAATGAATATTCCCAATTCATGGAACGGTGGTTCACTTCGTATTCAAACTGCTTTCACGGATTCTTATATAGCACTGTACGAGCCCTGGAAAACTTCTTCAACAACTACATCGGCCTATACTACCAATGGTTGGAGAACTGTTACTATCCCGCTATCCAGGTTCCTAAAAGCTGATCTTACACTTGGTGAAGGAAGGGGAGCACCCGTTACCTCACTCTCAAATTTATTAGGCCCCGGTAAAACTGGTCTCAATGTAAGGGTTAAAAATTACGGCGCATCAGCTACTTCTACCGGATTTTATGGTGGCTTTGATAATTTCAGAGTTGTAAAAATAAAATAAGTTTCATATAGCAAAGGCAATTAGTAATCAATCGTTAGAAACGGCCTGTTTCCACAGGCTGTACTTTAAAACAAACAAAGATCAGTAAGCCGCGGCGTTATATTGTTGCGGAGTATGACTTAAAAATTAGGGGATGGTGGGCTTGAATTACCGCCCGTTCCTTAGCCTGCGAAAATTTATGGAATACCAAAACCTCTTAAAATAAATAGTGTAAATTTTAAATATGAATAATATCAAAACTACTCCTATCATTTTTGGATTTCTTATAGCGATACTGTCGCTTTTATCTTGTAAAAAAAAGGAGGGTGTCGCACCCGAGTTATCAGTTTCTCCAGGTGCAATTACTTTTCCAGCCGAAGGCGGGGCATCCGATATCACAATATCATCCAACGCAGCGTGGAGTGTCAATAACCCCCTTTCTTCGTGGTTGGAAATAGATAAAAAAACGGGCAGCAGCGGCAGCGTCACAATCCAGGTAAAAACCTTAAGCGAAAATGGTACAGGAGCCAGCCGCTCAGGCTATTTAGATATAAGCGCATCAAACGGCCAGAACAGGCGGGTAAAGGTTAGCCAACCGCCTACTCTCTACCCCTCTTATAATATAAGCCCCAAAGCACCCGATGCAAACGGCATGAGCAGCACAGCCATGCAACTGGCGGCAAAAATGCATACGGGAATGGGAATAAATTTTGGTAATACCATGGAGTCCCCGAACGAAGGTGATTGGCAGAGTAGTAAAATGACCGAGTCGTATGTGAAATTTGTAAAAGGATTAGGTTTCAATGCTGTACGGATTCCCTGCAACTGGGTTTGGAGTCATTTAAGCGATCGTGAAAAAGCGAAAATTGACCCTGCCTGGCTTAGCCGGGTGAAAGAAGTGGTGGGATGGTGTGTGGCAAATGATATGTATGTGATACTAAATGCTCACGGGGATAATGGCTGGTTGGAAAATAAGGTCAATACGTTAAAGAAAGATTCCATTAATGCGATGGAAAAGGCAATTTGGGAGCAGATTGCTACAACCATGCGTGATTTTGATGAGCACCTTCTATTTGCCGGCGCAAATGAACCTTCGGTTGACGATGCCGGGCAGATGGCCATACTTAATGGTTATCACGAAACATTCATCAAGGCAGTTCGCTCTACCGGAGGCAGAAACAGTACACGGGTGCTGGTTGTGCAGGGGCCTACTACTGACAGTTATAAAACTTCTGATCTGATGACTGCTCTTCCTCACGACCCTGTCCCTAATCGTTTGATGCTTGAGGTACATTCCTATACGCCTTCTACATTTAATATACTAACCAATGGAGATGCAAGTTGGGGCAAGATGGCTTACTACTGGGGCGCTGGAAATCATTCTACTATTGAGCCGGAGCGCAACGTCACCTTTGGAGAAGAGGATGCGATTGTTACTGAATTCGGAAAGATGAAAAAATTTGTTGATCAGGGTATCCCTGTGGTGCTGGGTGAATATGCATCATGGAGGAGGATTGCCGGAATCGGCAATCCTGTTCCTAAAGATACGTTGATGCACAACAGATCTGTGGATGCCTGGGCAACTTTTGCGACCAAAACGGCTAAAGCCAATGGTATACTGCCATTCTGGTGGGAGATAGGTTTTATGTTAGACAGATCTAACAATGTGGTAAAGGACCAGCGTATGTTAGATGCCATAAAAGAGGGATACAAGTAATAGTATAGTGTCCATTATGGCATAAGGTTATTTTCTTTCCCCTGAGATTGGTTAAGCGTTTTGCCGGTCCCGGGGAAAGCTGACGGGTGTCCGTTTTTTAGATAAAATAAAAAGCATGTTTATAAAAAAAGTGTTGTTAAGTACACTCCTTGCTATCTCTTTTTTGGGATATAAAAAAGATGTAGAAGCGCAGACTAATGCACATAAACCGAAAGTAGTTATAGAAAGCCTGGAAGAAAAATTCGCAAATGTTTCGCCGAAACTTACCTCCAATAATGCGAATCCTTTATTAGATTTTATGTTTACTGCCGACCCAACAGCTGTAGAATACGATGGAAGAATTTATGTGTATGCCACGAATGATCATCAACAGTATGAGAAGGTAGGAAAGGATGGGAAAAATACATACGAGCATATCCGTACGCTGGTCATGATGTCTTCCGATGATATGGTGAACTGGACTTATCATGGTCTCATAAATACAGCAAAGCTGGCACCATGGAGTCAGAATTCCTGGGCGCCTTCCATTACCTCCAGGCTGGAAGCAGATGGCAAAACGCATTTCTATTTGTATTACTCCAATGGCGGTGGCGGCTCAGCCGTGCTTACGTCCACTTCTCCCGTTGGCCCCTGGAAAGACCCACTGGGAAAGAATATAGTCGATCGTTCTGTCCCCGGTGTGGATGTCGGAGCTCCATTCGATCCCGGAGTTTTGATTGATGATCAGGGCACAGGCTGGCTGAGTTTTGGAGCCGGAACGCCTAAAACAAAGTATATGCCTGATAATGCCAGGATCGTCAAATTAGGAGCAGATATGATCAGTTTGGCCAGCAATATTGCCAAGATACCCGCTCCTTATTTCAATGAGGCCAGCGACCTTAACTTTATCAATGGAACCTGGGTTTATAGCTATTGTACAGATTGGGGTGAACGCCCTGAATGGCCTTATAGCAATATTGATAAGCCAACCGCATGCAACATATCTTATATGACGACTAAAACACCGTTAGATGCGGATAGTTGGAAATATCGCGATAATTACTTCAAGAATACCGGCGACGTTAACGTGGGTCCTATGACAAACAATCACACGCACATTTTCAAGTTTAAAGGGAAATATTATATTGCTTACCATGCCATGTATTTACAGGATTATTTTGGCACGAAGGGTGGTTTTCGTAATGTGGGTATCGAAGCAATACAGGTAGATGAAAAGAATGTGAATTTTCCCATGGTCAACGCAACTTTTAAAGGTCCTTCACAACTTAACCCATTAAATCCATTTGTTCTTCAGCAGGCAGAAACTACTGCAGGCACTTCGGGGCAGGTTCAGTTCGAAGCCGTTGGTAATGCTGGCAATATGGTTGCCAAAGGAAAAGCAGACAAACAATGTCTCATGGTCCGGGGAGCCGACTTTAGCAAAAGGATTCCTGCCAAATTCGAAGCCCGGGTGAAAGGAAAAGGTAAAATTGATGTTTATATAAATAGTCTTAAAGGTACTCCTCTTGTTTCGCTTACATGTGATGGGAGCAATTGGACTACGCTCTCAGAGAAAATAGAACGGAAAATAGATAAGGGAGTAGCGGATATTTATTTTGTATTCAATGGAGCCGTTTTTTTGTTTGATGAATGGAAATTCATTTATTAATCCGGTTGCATTCAGATTTGAAACAGATTCATAAAACATCCGTAATTATTTTCGACTAATGATCAAAACTTTTTTATCCTGCGTTGCGCTTTTAAGTTGCCTGTTTTTTTCAAATAGTGTTCATGCGCAACAAGCAACCAATCCAATCATTTTTGCTGATGTTCCTGATATATCGATGGTGCGTGTGGGTGATACTTACTACATGAGCAGTACCACCATGCATATGAGCCCTGGTGTGCCGATTATGAAATCTAAGGATCTCGTAAACTGGCAATTGGTTAGCTATGCTTATGATACCCTTGCCAACATGGACGAACTAAATCTGACCAATGGCAAAAGCGCTTATGGCCTCGGTTCATGGGCAAGCAGCATCCGTTATCATAACAACACATTTTATGTAACCACGTTTTCAGCAACCACTAATAAAACGCATATCTACAGTACAAAAAATATTGAGAAAGGCCCATGGAAGTCCGTTTCATTTTCACCATGTGTTGGCGATCATTCCTTGTTTTTTGACGACGATGAAAAAGTGTACCTGATTTATGGAGGCGGTAAAATTAGCCTGTTAGAATTAAATGAAAATGTAACCGGTGTAAAGGAAGGTGGCATCAACCAGGTAGCTATTGAAAATGCCAGCGCCCCGAGTATGCCGGAAGGGAAGACAGGTGGCCTGGGTGCGGAAGGTTCGCAGTTGTTTAAAGTAAAGGGCAAGTATTACCTGTTTAATATCACATGGCCTCCGGGAGGCATGCGTACGGTAGTCATTCATCGTGCCGATAAAATTACCGGACCATGGGAAGGCCGTGTAGCCTTGCAGGATTCCGGCATTGCGCAAGGTGGTTTAATTGATTTGGCCGATGGAAGATGGTTCGCTTATTTGTTCCGCGATTATGGCTCGGTGGGTCGTATCCCTTACCTGGTTCCCGTTACATGGAAAGATGGTTGGCCCGTGCTGGGAATAAATGGAAAAGTTCCGCAAACGCTCGAACTGCCAGCCAGCAAAGGGCTTATTCCCGGCATTGTGAATTCGGATGAATTTGAGCGCAAAAAAGGAGAGCCCGCCCTGCCACCGGTTTGGCAGTGGAATCATAACCCCGATAACAGTTTATGGTCAGTAACGGAACGCAAAGGATATCTAACGCTTAAAACAGGAAGGATTGATACCAGTTTCCTGTCTGCAAGAAATACGCTGACCCAGCGCACTATTGGCCCGGTTTGCAGCGGTTCTGTTTCGTTGGACGTATCGAAAATGAAAGACGGCGATTTTGCAGGCCTCGGGCTTTTGCAAAAGAATTTCGGACTGATTGGTGTAAGAGTTGACGGCGATAGAAAGTCAATCGTGATGATCAATGCCAGCACCGGTAAGCCAGCGGAAGTTCAACCGGTACCGCTTAAACAAAACACGATTTTCTTTAAAGCCGAATGCGATTTTACCAACAAAAAAGATAAAGCGAATTTCTTTTACAGCCTTGATGGAAAAACCTGGAAGGCATTAGGCACACAGCTTAAAATGGCTTACACGTTTCCACATTTTATGGGCTATCGTTTTGCGTTGTTTAACTACGCCACCAAAATAACCGGTGGTGCGGCTGCTTTTGATTTCTTTCATATTACGAATACGATTCAATGATAAGATCTCCAGCGACTAACAGGTTGATGTTTGAAAAGCATAACTACACGCAATGTTCCCAATGGGGAATATGCTCTTGAAGTTTATAAAGTTGGTTATCGCAGCAATGATGCTTATTCCACCTATGTATCAATGGGGAAGCCTGCACAACTTAACCGGCAGCAGGTAGACCAAATAAAAAAACAATACAATGGTTCCCCGGTTTCACGGGAAATCATTACCATAAAAAAAGGAGTACCTATGGTAAAAAATTGGATATACGTGAAAACGATGTGTTCTTTCTTAACCTGGTAAAATTATAAGTTTCTTTAGGTGAAAAACCAAAGAACAAAAACTAAAATGATACGTGTTTTTAAACATATAAAAACGATATATGCAAAGAAGAAAACTTATTAAAGGATTGCTTGCAGCCACGCCTGCTCTATTGCTAAAAAATTATGCAGGAGCCATGTCTTTTTCAGATATAAATAATTTGAAAATTGAACCTGTAGCCGATGGCCCGTTTAAACCAACATGGGAATCCTTAGAGAACTATCAAACGCCCGAATGGTACCGCAATGCAAAATTTGGAATGTGGGCACATTGGGGGCCGCAATGCCAGCCTGAATCCGGCGACTGGTATGCAAGATCAATGTACCAGGAAGGTTCGTGGCAATATAAAATTCATCTTGAAAAATATGGGCATCCATCAAAGTTCGGGTTTAAAGATGTGATCAATGAATGGAAAGCTGAGCAATGGAACCCCGAAGAATTAGTGAACTTGTATAAAAATGCGGGTGCACAATATTTCATGGCGCTTGCCAATCATCACGATAATTTTGATTTGTACGATAGCAAATATCAAAAGCAATGGAACTCCGTTAAGATTGGCCCAAAGAAAGATCTAATTGGCGGTTGGGTAAAGGCTGCAAGAAACAATGGATTACCATTTGGTGTGAGTGTTCATGCTTCGCATGCATGGCGTTGGTACGAAGTGGCGCAACGTTCAGATAAAACCGGCCCTTATACAGGCATTCCTTATGATGGAAAACTTACCAAAGCAGATGGCAAAGGAAAATGGTGGGAAGGTGTAGATCCGCAGGAGTTATATGCACAAAATCATCCTTTGAGTGAAGAAAGCCTGGATGATAATTCCATTCACAGGCAGTGGGGTTGGGAAAATGGCGTATACCCGCTCAGCAAAGCCTACATTGAAAAGTTTTACAACCGCACAATAGATCTCATCAACAAATACAATCCTGATGTAGTTTATTTTGATGATTCGCAATTGCCATTATGGCCTGTGAGCGATGTGGGTTTACGCATTGCTGCTCACCTGTACAACAAAAGCATTAAAGAGCATGGAGAACTTCGTGCAGTTATCAATGGGAAAATTTTAGACGAAAATCAACGCAAGGCTATGGTGTGGGATATTGAAAGAGGCCAGGCAAACGAGATTCAACCATTGCCCTGGCAAACAGATACCTGCATTGGAGATTGGCATTATAACAGGGATGTATATAACAAGGACAGATACAAAACTTCAAAAACTGTTATTCAAACTTTGGTAGATATTGTTAGTAAGAATGGCAATTTAATGTTGAACATACCCGTTCGTGGAGACGGTACTATAGATGAAAAAGAACGAAAAATTGTTGAAGAAATAGGGGCGTGGATGAAGTTAAACAATGAAAGTATTTATGGTACAAGGCCGTGGAAAATATTTGGCGAAGGGCCTGCGCAACAGGCAGCATCAAAATTGACAGCACAAGGCTTCAATGAAGGAAAAGGAAAGCCATTCTCGAATGAAGACATTCGCTTTGCCACAAAAGGCAATGTGCTTTATGCAACTGCAATGGGTTGGCCGCAGGATGGAAAACTGGTTATTAAAACGCTTGCAAAAAACAGTGAACACTTTCCAAAAGAAATTCAAAAAATAGAGTGTTTGCCAACCAAACAATCTCTGAATTTTGAAAGAAATGAAAATGGATTGATTGTTTCTTTTCCTGAAAAAGCTTCTGATGAATTGACATTTGCAAATGTGATAAAGATCCTTTCATAATGGCTTGTGAGGCGCTGCCACTGACAAAAATACCCGGTTGTAAAACGGCTCGTACTGAAAATCACGCATTTGAAACATTTCATATTCTAAATTGCAATATTGAATACCGCCGTTTAAAACAGCACAGCAATAGCTATGAACCCGGGTTTATGAAGTAAAATGATTAGGACACAAAAGAATAAACATGAATTTCGTATAATTGAAAATCAGGTATCACTCAGTTAGGTAAATAGAAACTAATGTGCATCTAAAAATTATCGCAAGAGAATAAAGTCCTGCACAAATAAGTTTGAATAGCGATTCTTATCAACTGAAAACCGATGGTTGTGATGTTGCTGTTATACGAGTTGCGATAAAAGATGCTAAAGGCAGAGTGGTACCAATTGCCGATAACCTGGTAACGTTTTCAATTGAAGGTCCCGGAAAAATAATTGATACAGGTAATGGAAATCCGAGCAGTCACGAACCTGACAAAGCCAGTCAGCGCCTGGCTTTCAATGGATACTGTTTAGTGCTTGTTCAATCTGAAAAAAAAAGCAGGGGAAATCAGATTAAAGGCTTTTTCCAAAACGCTTAAAGGAGACGAGCTGATTATTAAAGTTCAATAAAAACCATTGTTTGCAATGAAAATTTATGTAATGTTTTTCGGGATCCTTTTTTTATCTGCCATGAACTACTTGTGTGCACAAAAAAAACAGGCCATTAGTGTTTTAATTATTGACGGATTTAGTAACCATGACTGGAAACAAACCACGGCCGTCACAAAATGGATATTAGAGAAATCCGGGCGATTTAGCGTAGCTGTTTCTACAATTCCGGCTGATAGCAGTGACCGATCAGTATGGAAACCTGATTTTAAAAAATATGCGGTTGTTATTCAGAATACTAATAATATTAATGACACATCATTGCGTTGGCCTTTAAAGGCAGAGCAGGCATTAGAGAAATATGTGAAAGCCGGTGGTGGTTTATATATCCTTCATTCGGGCAATAATGCATTTCCTCACTGGAAAGAATATGATAAGATGATTGGCCTGGGCTGGCGTCCACGTTCCAGTGGTTATGCGTTGGAGATTGATGCTGCAAAAAATGTAATTCGTATACCTCCAAACGAAGGAAATGGAACTGGTCATGGTAATAGGTTCAATGCTGTTATCCAGCTACTGAATCAACATCCTATTAACAAAGGTTATCCTGAACAGTGGCAAACTGCCAATACGGAAGTATATAATTACCCGAGAGGGCCTGCAGAAAATACTACGGTGTTGTCTTTTGCATTTGACAGTACGGCCACACAAAGAAACTGGCCAGTAGAGTGGGTGGTTGCCTATGGCAAAGGACGTGTTTACAACTCAAGTATGGGGCATCTCTGGCAAGGAGAAATTTATCCACCGGCTTATCGCTGTGTTGGTTTTCAAACGACAATGATAAGAGCTGCTGAATGGCTGGCAACCGGGAAAGTAACTTATCCGGTACCAGTTGATTTTCCTACAAGAGAATCAATAAGCCTTAGAAGCGAAAATGAATTTATTGATTCAGGCAAAAAATAAATACTGAATCGAATATAATTGCAAAAATAATTTGATAAAGTGAAGGTGATAATAAAGATATTTTTAACAGCAATTTTCCTGGTTATAATAATCACAGGTGTTGCTGCGCAAACAACATTTTTTGTTTCTCCCAAAGGAAAAAATACCAATCCCGGTACCATTGAGAAACCATTTGCAAACATAGACAATGCGAAATTGAAGGCAAGGAAAATATCAGGTTCTGTTGTGATTTATCTTTTAGAAGGTACTTATTATTTGAGCCAGCCAATTGTTTTTACCCGGGAAGATTCACGAAAAAAAAATAAAACACTCACCATTAAAAATTTCAAGAATCAAAAAGTTATCGTTAGTGGAGCAGTGACTTTAAAATTGAAATGGAAGAAGTACAAAAGTGGAATCTGGCAGGCAGAAGTAATGCCGGATTTACGCTTTGATGAATTGTTTGTGAACGGACAATTACAGAAGATGGCCCGCTACCCCAACTATAATTCCAACGCACATTATTACGGAGGTACGGCAGATGATGTACTTTCTCCTGAGCGGGTCGTACGTTGGAAATCACCGGCAGGAGGATATGTGCATGCGTTGCATCGTTCTGAATGGGGCGACTTTCATTACATCATAAAGGGGAAAAATGCAGAGGGACAACCTGACCTTGAGGGAGGCTGGCAAAACAATCGCCGCATGGGTATGAGCGAAAAATACCGTTTTGTTGAAAATATTTTTGAAGAACTTGATACCGTTAACGAATGGTTTTACAATAAAGAAACAAGAACACTTTACTATTTTCCGCCTGCAGGTCTGGATATAGCCATGGCAAAATTTGAAACGCCGCAGATAGCGAACCTGTTTGAATTCAGGGGCACTGAAACAGACCCGGTAAGTAATATTTCCATCGAAGGCATAAAGCTTACTCAAACATTACGGACATTCATGGAAAACAAGGAGCCATTGCTTCGCAGCGACTGGACCATTTACCGCGGCGGAGCGGTGCTGTTCGATGGAGCAGTGAATTGCTCTCTAAAAAATTGCACTCTCACAAACCTGGGTGGTAATGCCGTTTTCTTTAATAAGTTTAACCGCGATTGCCAAGTGTCAGGTTGTTTGATCTCAAATATCGGCGCCAGCGCTGTCTGTTTTGTTGGTGATCCCAATGCCGTTCGTTCTCCCAGTATTGAATATCATCAATTTGTTCCATTAACACAAATAGATCGTACTCCGGGTCCCAAAACAAATAACTATCCGGCAGACTGTAAGGTCAATGACAACCTTATGTTTAACCTTGGCTTTGTGGAAAAACAAGCAGCGGGTGTTGAACTTTCTATGTGTCAGAGTATTACCGTCAGCCATAATAGCATCTATGATGTTCCCCGTGCAGGCATTAATGTTAGTGAAGGAACCTGGGGCGGCCATATTATCAAATACAACGATGTCTTCAATACAGTGAAGGAAACCGGCGATCATGGGTCTTTTAATTCGTGGGGTCGTGACCGTTACTGGCACCCCGACAAGAAGGTACTCGACTCCATTGTGGAAACAAACTATGATCTTGCATTGCTCGATGTAGTTAAGCCCATCATCATCCGCAACAACCGTATGCGTTGCGATCATGGTTGGGATATTGACCTTGATGACGGATCCAGTAACTATATTATTTACAACAATCTTTGTTTGAATGGGGGAATAAAACTTCGGGAAGGCGTGAACCGCGTTGTGGAAAACAACATCATGATCAATAATTCATTTCATCCACATGTGTGGTTTCGCAACAGTAATGATGTGTTCAGGCATAATGTGGTTTCATCGTCTTACATTCCCATCGGCATTGCTGTTTGGGGTAAAGAAACAGATTATAATATATTCCCGGATTCAGTTTCCCTTAAAGCAGCATGGAGCAATGCAACAGATAAACATTCGGTCTGTGGTTACCTGGATTTTGTGAATCCAAAGAGCGGTGACTTCCGTTTGAAGGATAGTTCTATTGCTTTTACGACAGGCTTTAAAAATTTTGCGATGGACAGTTTTGGTGTTGTTTCGCCGCGGTTGAAAGCTCTCGCTAAAAAACCAACATTTCCTGCTGTGATTGCATTGGACAAAATAGACGATAACCCGGTTATAGATTTTATGGGTGTCAAAGTGAAGAACCTGGCTACGCTTGGCGAACGTTCGGCAACGGGTATGGATGATACAAGAGGTGTATTAGTTGTAGAACTGATACCCGGCTCAATTGCTGCTAAATTTTTGCAGGCGAATGATGTGATCTTATCATTCAATAATAAACAAGTGAACAAACTTAGAGACCTGCTCGAAGCACGAATGTCGGTGATAGGATCCGGTACGGAAGTAGTGATCTTTCGTAACCAGAAAGAAATAAAAATGCATGTTGAACTGAATGAAGGGAAATAAACTTTTGCTATTAAAAAAAATAAATTCAAAAAACATTATGACAAGGTATCGTTTCATGGGAATACTGCTCTGCGCCTCCATGATTAACTTCTCGTTTGCACAGACAAAAGCCCCGGCTCAATTAGGCCCTGTTCCGTCGGAAAATCAACTACGATGGCAGCAAATGGAATATTATGCATTTGTGCATTTTTCACTAAACACCTATACAGATCAGTCATGGGGATATGGCAATGAAGATGTGAACCTGTTCAATCCAAAAGACCTGGATTGTCGTCAGTGGGCACGTATTTGCAAAGAAGCCGGAATGAAAGGAATTATTATTACCGCAAAGCACCACTGTGGTTTTTGTCTGTGGCCATCAAAATATACAGAATATTCAGTAAAGAATGCTCCATGGAAAAATGGCAAGGGAGATGTGGTAAGACAAATGGCCGATGCCGGTAAAGAATATGTTTAAAGCTGGGCATCTATTTATCACCATGGGACAGGAACCATCCAGATTATGGTAAACCTGAATACATTACTTATTTTAGAAATCAACTCACCGAACTGTTTGCTAACTACAGTTCCATTTTCGAAATATGGTTTGATGGGGCCAATGGAGGTACTGGCTATTATGGTGGCGCTAATGAAAACCGAAAAATAGACCGGAAAAACTATTACGATTGGAAGAATACGTACAGGCTTGTCCGCAAACTGCAACCCAATATTGTTATCTTGAATGATGGAGGAAAAAAAATATATCGCCAACGGAACTTTGAAGAATACAGACCCGGAAGCAGTAAAAAATGTCCTTTCCATCGCAGGACAAAAGAAATGGAATGTATATGCCAAAGCCCCATTTGGCGGCCCCGCACAAATCATAGAATACCTGGGGCGTTACACACACAAAGTAGCCATCACCGCTCACAGGATATTGCATATAGATAACAACGTTATCAGTTTTAAATACAAAGATTATGCGGATGGCAACAAGGAGAAAATAATGACGCTGCCACATGCAGAATTTTTGCGGCGTTTTGAGCAGCACATATTGCCTAAGGGATTTGCAAAGATCCGCCATGCCGGTTATTTGCATGCAAGAGATAAGATGAAGCGAATAAGAGCGGTGTGCACCCGGTTACAATTGCCTGCGCCTATGAAAAGGGTGCATACACCGGTCGCTTTGCAACTGTTGTTACAAACCGGCAAAGACATTACCCTGTGTCCTGTATGCAGGAAGGGAAAGATGGAATTGATTAAAACATTCATTTATCATCACGGCTGCCTGGTAAATGCGTCGCAGTTGCGCAACCGTGGCTCTCCAAAAATAAAAAGCAAAAAAGTTACCCATGAAAAATCTGCATAACCCCGTTAGTAATTTTTATAGTTCTAAAAACAGACTTTGTTTTTGGGTAAGGGATACTATGCATTGTAGCCGGCTAAATATAAGACAACACAATAAGGTGGGGTCCTGTATTTATTCAGCAGCCATTTCAAATCCGGTACAAAACCCCTTACAAGCATAGCGGTCTCTTTACTGGCGGTGTCGCTGAACATCGTATTGCAAAAAGCCGCGGTCTCTAATAGATCAGGGCTTTTTTATTTTCTTTAATCAGTTTTAGAATCGGGGGCTTTCTTCAATACGCATAATGTTATACATTCGCCCTTCTTCTCTCTGTCCGGTGGTAGAGGGTTACATCTTTAACTGTGTCAACCTAAAGACTGTTACCCAAGCCGGGCAAAAGGCAAGCTCTTTGGCAGGTTGGCTTCTATGATATGGGTTTTGTGTGCCTGCCAATGTGCTTGCCTTGTGGCCCTGGCCATTAGAGACTTTGCCATTATCTTCCTGTCATTGTACAATAACCACTAAAGGAACTACGGTCCTTTACTGCCATAGTTTTTTTAAATAATAGATTTTATTTGGTAGCGTCTAATTGTAGGTATTTACTATACTGGGCAGGTGTAAGAATTTCTTTCAACTTTTCTTTAAAAGCAGCCTTATTAGCCTTTATTTCTGCTTTCTTTTCCGTTTCGGAGATCGGTTGTATGGAAATTTCATCAAGAGGTTTTGTATTTGCTAAATAAGTATCATACACTTTTTTCGTTTGTACGGAATCTAGCCCCAACTTTTTTTGAAGATTGTCGGCAAAACCTTTGGAACGTTTGAAAACATCCGAAGGCATTTTCCATTCATTTCCCGTTTTAACAGGTTTCTGAGGTTCGGTTGTTTGTGCAGATAATCGACTACTTATAATTGCTAACAGCATTACTCCAATTAAAGTGTTCTTTTTCATTTTCTTGTTTTTAATTTGATAAATATTTATTGATTTTTTAATGACTTGACAGGATTGGTAAAGGATGCTTTGATGGCATGAAAGCTTACAGTAGTCAACGCAATCAACAATGCAATAACTCCAGCAATCGCAAACATCCACCAGGAGATATCAATACGGTAGGCAAAATTTTGAAGCCACTTCTTCACTATAAACCAGCCAATGGGAATTGCAATAAAAAAAGCAATGAATACAAGCTTTACAAAATCTACTGAAATTAACCGCACCAATTGAGTAGTGGAAGCACCTAATAATTTTCGAATGCCGATTTCTTTAAATCGTCTTTCAGTTGTAAGCATTGCAAGTCCAAATAAACCAATACAGGAAATACAAATTGTAATCAGGGCGGCAAAGCTGATAATCTCTTTCCATTTTGATTCAGATTCATAACTTTTTTTAAGCGAATCATCCCTGAAAGAGTATTGAAAGGGATTATCAGGAAATAGTTTATGATAATTTTTTTCGAGTTCTGTGATTGTAGCAGGAATATTTGAAGGGCTTATTCTGATTATAAAGCGACCCAATGGCAACTGCTGTTCCATGGTAAATAATTCGGGCTTTATTTTTTCTTTAAATGATTCAAAATGATAATCCTTCACCAGCCCGATTACTGTTATTTTCCTTGTTCCCCAGCCGGGCAAATTCATAAAATCCACCGTCTTTCCCACAGGTTCTTTCCACCCTGCTTGTTTTGCAAATGTTTCATTGATTAATACCGAACTGTTAACATCAGAAGAAAAAGCAACAGAAAAATTTCTACCAGCCAAAATCTGTGTTTGCAAAGCCGGTAAATAGTTTTCATCAATATGTTCATATATGGCAGCAAACTCTTTTCCTCCTGCCTGCGTTTTCCCGCCAAATTTTCCAACATTGGCATAAGCAACTTTTTCTACACCGGGCACATTTGTAAATGCTGTCCTGCAGACGTCCATCAATGGTTTGTCCATTACGGCTTTATCTACAACAAAGTCAACAAGGTTTTTATCATTATATCCAAGTTCAGCATTCGTAAGAAAATTAAATTGAGCATTAAAGAAAAGTGTCGCAATGATTAGCAAAGTGGCCAGTGCAAACTGTAAAACAACCAGGCTTTTTGAAAGATTATTATTACCTCCAAACTTAATTTTGCTATACAGAGCTTCAACAGGATTTAACCCAGACAATACCATTGCAGGATAAAAACCTGCTGCTAAAAACGTAACAAAGTAAAGAGCAATAAAACCCGTCACTAATTTAATATCAAAAAGATATGCAAGGCTTAATTGTTTGTTTGCAAGTTCATTGAAGAAAGGCAATAATAACAGTGTAAAAAAAACTGCCAGTAAAAATGAAATCATACAAACAAACATAGATTCGAGCAAGAACTGGCGCATAAGCTGGTTTCTGATTCCCCCTATCACTTTTCTGATGCCGATTTCTTTACTTCTTTTTAAAGATTGAGCAATAGAAAGGTTTATAAAATTTATACAGGCAATCAATAAAATAAAAATGCTTGTGCCTGAAAGTATGTAAGTATAAATTGGGTCGCTTGCGTCAGGTGTGCCTTGATAGTCAGTATTGAGGTGCATTTGTGTGAACGGCATAAGCCCCCACTTAAACTTAGTGTCATACCCGGCATCATGGTTCATATCAATTTCAGTCTTAGCCTGGAGTTGGTAGATCTGTTCCATGTTGGCTGTTATGTTTTTTACATTTGCAGCAGGATGCAAAACAAAGAATGTAGGAAACGAAAACCACATCCAGCCATTGTCGGGGTCAACCTTTTCAAGGTATTTGAATGGAACTAAAATGCTAAATTTTATACTGGAGTTTTGTGGCGCTTGTCTGGCAACACCGGTTATAGTAAAAGGTACAAACTGCCCGTCAATTTGCAAATCAAGTGTTTTGTTTACAACATTAGTAGTACCGAAATATTTTTTAGCGGTTTGTGCTGTTACTACCATTGACTTAAAGCCGGAAAGCACATGATCTTTGTTCCCGGAAATTAATGGAAAAGAAAAAACAGAAAAGAAACTTTCATCTACCCAACAGATATCTTCATTGAAGGTCTGATTACCTTTTTTTACTATTACTTGTTTGTGGTTAACCCTGGTAAATTCTTCAATCTCCGGGATTGCTTGTTGAAAAGCCGGACCTTGTACCATAGCTGCAATGGCAGACTTTGTATCAATGCCATCTTTTTCAATCCTGTCACATACTAACTGGTAAATGTTAGCCTTTTTTTCATGAAACTGATCGTAGCTTATTTCATCTTTGGTATACAACAGAATCAACATGCAGCAGCTAAGTCCTATGCTGAGGCCAGAGATATTAATAACCGAAAGGACCTTATTTCTTTTAAGGTTTTTAATAGCAATTTTGAAATAATTTTTAAACATGTTTTTGCCCCTCTTATAATGGCAAATGTGAAATGAGTTACCGGTTGCCAGAAATAAATATGTTGAACAAAGCTTAAATGATGGCAGAAAGTAATTTAAGGCTGATAGACTGCTTAAAGGCCAATATGAGTAATTCAACATCCATTAACCGGGTTTTATCATATTCATGCTGGTTAATTATGGGAACTTGCGACATTTGTAAGCAAGTGATACGAACGGATAAAATACAGCAACAAATAAAAAGTTTATCGGCCAACAGAATCATTGTTCATGCAGGATTTATTTTCTCAACCACCGCAATCTTAATGCTTGTAATTAAGTATTACTTTGGCAATGTCAACAATGGAATTGAAAGGCAGGGTTATCTTTCTATTGCCTACTTTTTTGCTTGTGTCTATACCGGACGCTGGCTTTGTAAAACATGGTTCCTAAAGAACAAGTTCGTCACATTTGCAATATGCTGCATAATCGGGTTTACTGTTTTGTTATATGGGGCCAAGCTTATGCTAAATAGTCTGCTTTCTTTGAATCAAAAGAATATTGATGAATTTTTCTTTGCCATTACTCCTCTTTTTATTTTAGGAATGCTGATAGGGATTTTTGTGCCAATGATAAATGCGTTACTTCAGAAACAAGTAACGGAAGCAAAACAAATGGCAGAACAGAAACAAGGAGAATTAAATTTACTACACACACAACTTAGCCCGCATTTTCTTTTTAATACATTGAATAATTTATACGCCATTTCTCTTACTCAGCATGAAAAAATACCCAATCTGTTATTAAAGCTTTCTGAGTTACTAAGGTATTCAGTTTATGAAACCAGCCAACCGTTTATTCCATTGATGGAAGAATTGCAATATATCAACAACTATATCTCTTTTGAAAAAATACGAATTGGAGAAAGACTTAATTTAAAATCAGACATTGAAGACATAGACAGCCGGCAAATTAAAATTGCTCCGATGTTATTGATAGTTTTTATAGAAAATGCCTTCAAGCACTCAAAAAATTCTTTGGATAAAAATATATTTATTGACGTCAGTTTAAAAGTAATTGGTGAAAATATTATGTTCACAATATTGAATTCATGTAACTGTTTTAATGAGGGTAATATTATGCATACATATAGCGGATTGGGTTTAGAGAATGTAAAAAGAAGGTTGGAATTATTATATGCCGTTGAATATTCATTGAATGAGGAAAGGTCAACCAATTTCTATTCAGTTAAACTTCAACTTAAAGCTAAATAGGTATGTACAATTGTTTAATAGTAGATGATGAACCATTCGCAAGAGAATTACTTCAGGGTTATTGCAGTCATTTACCCTTTCTTAAGGTGATAAAATGTTGCGAGAATGCTATTGAAGCTATATTGGTGTTGCAGAAACAAGAAATTGATATCTTATTTCTTGATATTAATATGCCGGTACTGAACGGTATAGCCTTTTTAGAAACTATTGCAAAACCCCCGTTGGTTATTTTTACTACGGCTTACAAAGAGTATGCAATTAATGCTTTCGACTTATCTGCCTGCGATTATTTACTAAAACCTTTTTCTCTTGAACGCTTTATTATTGCAGTGGATAAAGCAATACAAAGGATACCCAAAAAACAAATTGATTCGAAGAATGCTTCTGACAAAGGGGAAGATTTTTTCTTTATAAAATCAAATGGAAAAATTATCAGAATTCAGCATGACAATTTACTTTTTGCAGAAGCGCAGGGCAATTATGTAAAAATTGTTTCTTCAAATATTACCACACTTGCAAATATGACTTTTGCAGTCTTTGAAGAACTTCTTCCCCGGAACATATTTATTCGTGTTCATCGTTCTTTCATAATCAATAAATCTAAAATATCTCACATTGAAGGGAATACTGTATTTATTGGTAAAGTAGAAATACCCGTTGGAAGTAATTACAAAGAGAGCCTTATAAAAAGTATGAGATTGTAATTAAGCATACGCCATTTTAAGCCCGACAAAATCAATGTCCCAAATATCTGTACGTTAATTATAAAATTAATGGTGTCACACTTTTGAGAGACGATTTGTCACTGAAGTGTTGAACTAATGCTGATAGATATTCGTCAGCCGGATTGGTGAGTTTTTCGTTAGCACTTTTAGCTCTTTGCAAGGTTGGCTTATGTCGGGGATTTAAGTGCCTTGCAACGTGTGAAAAATAGCGAGAGTTAGCGTGTTCATTAATCGCGGACCTGATATTAAAAATCGTAAAAAAAGGAGCAGCTGCAAAATGGTCGTTCTCAAATCTTGCTGCCATGATAAGGCTTCATCTTATGACTTACATCGATTTAGGAAGTTTTTTAAGTCTCCGGAAAAAGCATTAAAATGAAGATATTCGTCAAATCAAAAACATACAATCCCAATCAACTTCTCTTACTTACATAAGGCCTGCTCATGAGAAATATACCTTTTGATTCCTTAAATGCAGCGTTCATCATAAATTCACTTTTCAATTTACTTTTTACCGGACAGTAATAGTTACAAACTCAGGACAACATTACTTATATAATTTAAAACATACTACGGGTAGCATATTCACCGGGATACCGCCATATTCCCTTAATAAAACCATATAATTTAAAACATACTACGGGTAGCATGGGTATTTTTTGGACTATAAAAATAAAAAACAATTGTGGCAATTGCGATGATTACTAAATAACTAATCCATGCGTTTCGTTCAACAACAGTTTTAAATCCCTTTTCTGCTATGCCTTGTAATAATCCTGTTTCCTTTTTAAAACCTAAACACCATTGTCCAAAATTCCATGCGGCATGAAGTCCAATAGGTAAAGCGATTCCGTTAGTTTTTAGTGCCGCAAATCCAAATAGCAACGCTCCTGTCCCCGCTCCAAAAAAGGCTTGAAACCATGTCATGCCACCTGCCACATGTTCCAATGAAAATATTATCAGAATAATAATTTGTGCTGTCCAAAGTCCAAAGCGGTGATTTAAACTGAATAACGGATATCCACGAAATACTAATTCTTCACGAATAGCTACTAAAATATAAAGTGTCAGGTAAAAAAATATTGTGTAAGAGGAAATGGAAGAGGTCAAGGCAATTTTATAGTGTCCGAATAAGAAAACAAATGTAGGTTGAAGCATCGTCATAAATAAACCTATTCCAAAACCAATTACCATTTTCTTAAAGGTCATTTTGTTGGCAACTACCCCCACATCATTTAATTGAAGCCTTTCCCACTTAACAAACAATATTGTCAAACCATAAGTAATAGCTATTGTAATGATAAGTAATGAATGCTGCTTCCATTCTGTGAGGAAGTCCTTGGTTAAACCTGAAAAAGTCGCGAGAGCGATGGCACATAGCAAGCAAAAAAGTACAACTCTAATAAGTGTAAATTTACGGTATGTCATTTATAATTATTTATCGCCGTCAAGTTTTTGTCAGCATAGCACACAACGAGCAGGACTTTATGCAGGTTGGGAATTAGTATTCCGTCCGCCGACAACCGCAGCTGATAGAAAATATAAAGTTGAATTTAAGAACTAATGTTGAGATTTATTCGTCCAGCCCGAAGCACAGCTTGGCTTTGCAATTGGCTGATGTTAGCTGGTCAAGCCCAACTTGCATAAAACCCAAAATTTCAATGTTGTAAAGTGCATCGAAAAATAATATCCGTAGTTGCAACTACGGATAGCAGTACTTTTATAATTTAAACATACTTAGGATAGCTGGGCATAAAGAAACGGTAGGCGTTACCGTTGTTATCATTTCACCCGTTTCTGTATCTGTTTCTGTATGCTTCCACGGGTTCCATATTTCGGCACACATCATAAAAGGATATGGATTGTCTTTGCCGCCCTCTCCAGCCAATAAAAGCTTTTCAAAGACATTCACGAACAAAAGGTAATTTAGTTGTAACGAACGCAAGTAAATTATGAATTTTGACATTAGCTTTTTCAAGGCAGTAATGCAAAATGTACCGGACGGTATTGTTGCGTGCGATGAAAATGGAATTCTTGTTTTTTTTAATTCCGCACTCGAAAAAATTCACGGCCAGGGGTTGAAAGCTTTATCTCCGGAGAACTGGGCAAACAATTATAATATTTATTATCCTGATGGGTCTGGTATAATGAGAATGGAAGATATACCCCTATATAGAGCCTTGAAAGGTGAAAAAGTTTCAAATGCCAAATTGCTTATCAGGTTGGTGAATGGGGAAAATAAATTTATGTATGCAAGTGGCAACCAGATTAAAGGTGCGAATGATAAGATCTTAGGTGCTGTTGTAATAATGCACAATGTTACAGAAGTAAAAGAAGTATATAACAGGCTCGATGAGATAACACATTTTACCAATAAAATATCGGATTTAACTCCGGGCCTCATAACAGTTTTCAATGTTAATACAGGCACATACCGGTATGTAAATAATACTATAGAAACCATGTTAGGCTATAAACCACAGGACGTTTTAAACGGGGGGTTTGAATACCTGGTCTCATTAATTCATCCTGACGATGCACCGGTAATTATTGAGGAAAACGGGAAAGCAATTATTCGGGCAAATGAATTATACTCTCAATATAACGATAATGAAATAATTGAATTTGAATACCGGATGAGGCATAAAAATGGCAATTACATTTGGGTTCATACATATGCGGTTGTATTTAGCAGAGGTAAGGATGATAGATTAGAGGAAGTTTTAAACATTACGGTTAATATAACTGAAAGAAAAAATGCGGAGCTTGAGGCAGCACAATCCAAAATAAATGCAGATTACTTTCGTGATGTTGCAGATCAGTCACCGTTTATGATTTGGAAGGTGGATATACAAGCACTTTGTATTTACGTAAATAAACCGTGGTGCGATTTTACCGGATTGTCATTTGAAGAGAGCATGAATGTTGGATGGCAGAAAGCGTTTCATCCGGATGATGCAGTGCCAGAATACCTAAAATTTAAAAAGTGCTTTGAACGAAGAATTCCATATCATTCAAAATTCAGGGTGAAAACCAAAGACGGTGAATACCGGTGGGTATTGGCGCAAAGTAATCCATTACAACAAAAAGGAAAAGGATATATAGGAAGTCTTACCGATATAACAGAACAGGAAGCAGCCCGCCGGGCTTTAGAATTATCAATCCAGGGAAAAGATGATTTCATTAGCCAGGCAAGCCATGAATTAAAAACCCCTGTTACAAGTCTTAAGGCACTCACACAGGTGTTACAGATGCAGTTTGAAGATCAACGGCATAAAGCCGGTTCGGTAATGCTTGCCAAAATGAATAAGCAGATAGATAAATTAACGGCTCTTATATCTGACCTTCTTGATGCTACTAAAGTAAATGCCGGCCAAATGCAGTTGCAGTACGATACCGAAAACTTCAATTTTAACGAACTTGTAAAGGAAATATCAGATGAGATGCAGCGCACTACCCAGACACATAAAATTCACTTGCATCTTGCAGAGGACAGAAATATTTTTGGTGATAAAAACCGGGTTGGCCAGGTGCTGACAAACCTGGTTACAAATGCTATTAAATATTCGCCAAACGCAAGAGAAGTGATAATTTCAACTGAAACTGGTGATTGCCAAATAACCTGTAGTGTGCAGGATTTTGGTATTGGAATACCGCCTTCAGAGTTTCCAAATCTTTTTACCCGTTTTTTCCGCGTTAAAAACCCGGGAGGCAATACTTTCCCCGGCTTAGGATTGGGTTTATATATTTCTTCTGAAATAATCAAGCGGCACTCTGGTACCATGGCTTTTAAAAGTGAGGAAGGTAAGGGATCTGTATTTTCTTTTACTATTCCAACTTCATAACTTTTCCTTTTTCCTGGCGGGCGTCCTCACCCGACATTTCAATATCATAACTTATCTATATAATGAGTAAGCATTTTAATTTCATCCTCGCCTTTCCCGTAAAATTTGGCAGATGAAAATCTGTGTTCAATTGGATCCATGCACAGCTGCCAATGCGGTTGCAATGGATTATAGTGCATATAATCGAGTTTCCCTGATAACATCATTCTCCCCCGCTATCCTTAGTATAGCCATAACCGGTAGTTTCGCTATCCTGAGTTTGTAACTATTACTGTCCGGTAAAATTATTTGATTTTATGAAAAAGGAGGTCGTCTGACCTCCGTAAATTGGTAGTTTTGAGTTTCCACAGGTTAAAACATTCCAAGATGAACAAAAGTACTTGGGTGAAACTCAGTAAGGCTTGCCAGATGAAATGAACGTGATTGTTCATGATAACAAAGGCGTTTTGCTTAAGTGGTATTGATAATATGACCATCTTAGCAGGGTATCAGCATATGGTTTATAGAGGCCGCTTAAGGTATGAAGATTATTATTGTGAGTATTATTTTACCATTTTGCAGTTCAAATTATCTTATTAACATTGTCGTTCCTTTTTGGAAAACTTTCTCACCTGTAACCGAGTGGGTATATTTTAAATACCATACAAATATCCCCGGCGATTGCCTGATCCCATTTACTTTTCCATCCCATTTTTTCCGCCAATCGCGTGCAGAAAAAACAAGTTGCCCCCAGCGATTAAAAACGTTGAATTCGAGGTCAGTTGCTTTCATCGCATTGAGGGGATAAAGAAAATCATTTAATCCGTCATCATTGGGAGTAAATGCCGAAGGCACAGCAATAATACAATTGTACGGCACACGCAATAGTTTGCTTATACTGTCACTGCAACTTAATGTATTGTTCGATACTTTTAATTTGATGGTATAATACAATTCAATATTGCTTTGAGGAAAGTATTGCGGAGCCGGATCCTTTAATCCACTCGAGCTGACATTTCCAAAATTCCACTGCCATGTATCAACCAGGCCGGTGGAGGTGTTGGTTACCTTAACCTGATCTTCAGGGCAAATTACATCCGCAATTTCAAAACCCGCTTTTACTTCATTATTCATTGTCACCGTACTATTTGTTGTATCACTGCAGCCACCGTTAGTCACAACCAGTTGTACATTGTTTGTACCGGACGCTGGAAAAACAATGGTATGAGTTTGCGTAGTAACGGCAATGCTGTCATTAAATATCCAGCTCCAGCTATTAACATCATTGGCTCCATTATGTGAAAATGTGAAAGTATTAAAACGACAACCCAGCTGACTGCTGTAAACAAACCCTGCAGAGACGGCATCGTCTGTCCGGAATGCCAGGGTTTGTTGAGGCAGTTCAATATCACATTCATCAATTATTGTCGTGCCGTCCGTCCTTGCTTTTAATGTCAGCGAATAATCTCCTTTACTATAAATGGGAGCTGAGAAGCGAATCGTGACTACCTCACTTAAACCATCCGCACAATCACCGGCTGCACCAATGATAGTGACCGGTGAAGGACCATTTACGATAAAATCACTTCCATTTGAAGCTAAAGTGCTGCAATCAATTTTTTTCGGGAAATATATTTTTATAGCATCAGGAGAACAACCTGGTCGACCAATACTATCGGCAAATATGGGTTGAGGCTGAGGAATGTTGTACTGGAATGAAACCCGTTCACCCTCAGGAACAGAATGGTCACAATAACCCAATAATGTATTTCCATCACTGCCATTTTGGATGATGAGCTGGTAATTGCCGTTCGGTATCATATTGGACAACGTGATTGTCATTTCATCAAAATAAGAACCACCGGTGCAATTACTTGCTACAGCAGCAACAACGGTAGCGGCTGCCGGGAAAAGGCTAAACTCCATTCCTGTTGGTGTTAGACTGCTGCACTTAACTTTTTTGTTAAGTTTCAACCTGATTGCTTTTCTATTGCAATCCGTTACTACTGTTTGCAGATGCGGCTCCCCGGGATCCGTAATGAAAGCCGTACCGCCTTCAAAGGTCAATGTAAAGCCATTTTGATTTGGCTCCCAGGCAAAGTGGCTTATCATTAACAGGTATTCATGGCCTTCAATAAGATCCGGCATCAGGGCAAAGCGTTGAGTCTCGGAAGCGCAGTTGATAAACCCGGGGAAGCCATAATCTGAGGCACCCGTAATGCCATAAGAACCAGCCCAGTTGCCTGCTATAACCAGTGAAGTATCTGTATAAACGTCATCCGGGTTGTGCCCCGTCATATCAAAAATCATCCAGTCAAAGTCTTCATCCCTTTCATGCGGAACAATAACAAATCCGAGCGTACCGGCAGTCGAACAGGTGAACCTGTACCAAAATGGATTTCTGTCATCATAGGACGGATCATCGGCCGATTGGGAGCAGCCCGGAACAAACACCTTATTGTTTTTGCAGTTTGGAACGACACTTTGAACAATGGTAGTCGAGCCGCATACAGACAATGCAGTTGAAGGAGCTTGCCCAAGCCTTGTACAAGGTTGAGAATAGCCAGCACCGGAGATGAAAAGAAATGCAAGGGATATGAAGAGCTGTGCCCTCACAAGTTTGCGCGGGATACAGCAGTTCACGATAAGGTTTAAGGCAATCTGGTATAGGAGGCCATTTTTCATGCAGCCCATAGTCCTGTTTGCTTTACAATTTAGGAATTTCTAATTGCTTTACAATTTAAAATTAATTAAATGCAGCCTCGTTCAAACGCCAATAAGAGCATTTGAGCATCATTCCAGGAAAAATCTACTTTATTAATAATGATTTTATCTTTTATAACAGGGGCTGTGGCTTATAAAGTTGTATAAGATATTTTAACTTTGCCAGCTTCGGTTCGGGCTGATGGAATGAGATTCCTTATAATTAACAGATTGGCATAAGGGACAAAAAACACAAGTTGAATCCTGGTTTACCCGGAGTATAAAGTATTTCCAACCATAATGTTTCATTAATTTTTTTTATTATGAAATTCTCTGCCTGTTTATTGCTGTGCCTGTTGCTGGTCTTTACCCGCGATAGCACATACGCCCAACATAATCATGATACTACAGACCGTTCAGTACAATTATAATTTGCACCGGTGCTGAACCTTTCTTTCTGATCCGGACTTGAAAAAATTTCAATTGCAATCATCTTTGATGACTATACCTCCTTCCCTGGTTGATATGGTATCCCATCGTCATGATGCCGACCTGTTTGGATATGTTATTGACGGTACTGTTGCGATTGGCTTTGACCATAAAGAGGCGAATATTTTCAAAGCAGGTCAGATGTTCCATGAAAAAAGAAATGTCATACATTCTCTATTAAGAAATCCGGACAAAAATACGGCTGCCAAAGTGCTATTGATTTTGGGGGCTTGCGAAAGAAAAGGTAACACCGCACCGGCTGGAGTACCTACGCTGGCCGGTAAACTTCTTTTAAAGCGTAGGCTTTTTAAAGGGCTTTCGGCTATTGTTCTTAATGTTAGCGGGTTTTTGTTGACTTCTGTTATTCTATGCCATTCCTGCATTAGCTCCTGTCATAATAGCTATGAAATAGTTTGAGGAATAAACACCAAGTAAAACAAGCAAAATGTCTTGCGGTTTTTCGTTGTATGTGATATCATAATTATAGTGGAACTTATTCCAATTAAATTTAGGGTCAAATTGAATTAGTTTTTCTTTGTCACTATTTTCAATTATGTATTTGGTATGAAACATACTTTTTGCTTTTAAAACAAATACTTGACTGTCTTGAAAAGTAAATACAATTTGTCCAGACCAATTCATTTTTAAGTTCGCCATTTCGTTTCCATTTTTTGTTACTGTAATGCTTGTTTGAAAAAGTCCAACGGGTTTAATTTCATATACCTCTGAATTTGTCAGTTTAATCTCAGCATTTAGAAAAAACAAACTTTCGTAAATCAGTTCGCCTAACTGTTCACCGTTTTCAATGAGTTGAAAAGTCTTTTTATCTGTCGATTTCACTTCCATTTAATTATGTTTTATTAGGTTAAATTTTCAATTTGCCAAGGTCGTTCTACATGACCGCTAACGAACCAGTATTGCTGCAGATGGGATATTTTATAACGGTCCCGCCCTGGAACTGCTGCCCGGTTTTGACTTGCATTTGAAGTAAGAACTTTTGCCTGGCTTTATTCGTCGAGCCGAAACTTCTGCTGATAGTCTGTTTAAGTTAATTGCTCCAACGTCAAGCCCCACTTGCAGCAATACCCTTGTTCAAGCAACACCTTCGGTGAGATGCCAATTGTTTAAGCGCATACTTCCTGCCCCCTACATTGTGCTATCTAATCTGTATCCCAAAAACAATTTATCCTGCCCAACATCCTTCAGGCGCAGTTGGCCTGCTTCACCTATGCGCAAGCCGCATCTATACAGCAACCCAATGACACAATATTCTTTGAGCGTCAGTGGCGCCGCAAAGAGTTGATTAATTTATGTAATTAAAAATTCTCCACTATCCAATTTTCAAGACTTAGAAAATTGGAAAATTCTGTTCGTGTTAAATCAACATCATCTTTTTGAAATGAACTTTTTTCATTCATCCACTTAAACATCTTATATAAATTTTTACCTAAAAACAATCTGGTTATGAGCACCGGTAATTTCCTGTATTCAATCTTTTTATTTAGTACAGTTGAAAACTTATCCACTACCTCTTCGGTGCTTAGTTGCTCAGTGGCTAATGTAAGGGTTCTTTCAAAATAGTTTTCACTGGTCTCAAATATCTTGGCAGCGGCTCTGCCAATATCTTCTGAAGCTATGTATTGCAATACTGTATTTCTATTGATTGGTTGAACTAATTTTCCCTTCAATATTCCTTTCTTTACCTGCGGTATTAAAAAGTTTTCAAAGAACGAAGTTGGTCTGACTATAGTATAAGGCAAACCGATTTGTTTAATATAATTTTCAATTTTTAATTTGCTCTCTATCTGCGGAACACCTGTATTTAAGTCAGCTCCAACGACAGAGGAATATAAAAAATGGGTAACCCCAAATTCTTTTGCAAGTTTTGCTAACGTAATGCCTTGATTTATTTCTTTTTCTATTCCATTTTCAAAAGTCTGTACGCTGAAAATCCCATATACTTCATTCAAATACTCCTTGTAACTGTCAGTATCATTTAAATCGCCCTTTACTACCTGGATATTTTGTTTTTGTAAATACTGAGCTTTAGCGGAATTAGGATTTCTCGTTAGTGCTACTATTTTGAAACCTTTATTTACAAGATTTCTTGCAACAGCCCCGCCTTGATTTCCTGTTGCGCCTGTTACAAAAATTGTTTTACTATTTGTCATATCACTATTTAGTTAGTCGTGCTAAAGAATTTTGCAGTCGCATTGCAGGCAGCGGGCAGGGCTTTATGCAGGTTGGGAATTAGTATTGCGTCAGCCCACAACCGCTGCTGATTGAAAATATAAAGTTGAATTTAAGAACTAAAGTTGAGATTTATTCCGTCGAGCCCGAACCACAGATGGGATTTGCAATTTGCTGATGTTCCAAGGTCAAGCCCAACTTGAATAAAATTTAATGTTGGTGGCATGTGCTTCTCGTCTGTCAATAGTGAGCCCAAATTTTTCTTAGTGCCGTTCCTAAAATATCTTGCAATTCTTTAAACTCCTTGTCAGATAATTCATTCTATGCGTCTGAAAATGTTATTACGAATTTTGCAAAACCTGCTGCTGAATGATAAGTCATTTAAGGATGTCTCTTTATTGCAACATGATGTTACAAATGTTAAGTCTGTGAATTGCTTGTCATACGATTTATTTATTGCGTTTTGCCAATTTTTCAATTCTATATTTTGTCCGCACAAGTTGCATGAAACGCTGTCAAAATTTCCTTCTTGGTCAATAAATTCAATTGTATCAGTTTTAATAAATTCTATTTGCTCGTTCATATAAAGTTTAGTTAGAAAGATATTTGCTGTGTCCTGTGGATTTTGTCAGGCAAATAATACTCCAGGTTGCTGTGGGCTTGCGAAAGAAAGGTAACACCCTCGCCGGCTGAAATTAAGGAAGTGATTTCACAATCAGTGTGATCATTGTAGTTTGGCCCAACAGATATACATGGCAGGTCATCGCAAGTCCCATGAAGGTTAATAGTCCTGTTTTAACAGAGAATATCAAAACCTTGTTCGCGGAGTAATTCTAGAGCCTTATTAGTAACACTCCATCTCCATTGGTCATCGTGCGGGTGCCCGACTTTACTGACCGCTCGTCTTATAATTAGTCCTCTTGCTAAAAGTGCCCCAAAAGATCCTTTTATATCAACAGGCCCAAATGCAACGCTTGCTTCTTGCAACTTACAGGCTTCCAAAAGCGATGTTATCATTAAAGGGGAAAGAGGGGTCTGTTTTCTCTTGTTATCTTCCTGATACAAGTAAATTATTTTAGCTTGCATCTGTGCAAGGTAGGTTTATATGAAAATGCAAACACATAAATTAGCATTTGCGGGCGATATCTCCCCGATCCAATTCAGCTGATGTACAGGTTGCAAAAAAATCCAGCAGCGCAAACACACCAGACATCAACACCTTGTTTAGATATTGGTAAATAATTTTATTTTGAAAATGGAAGACCGGTAAAGGAAGAAAACTATATATGTACTGAGTGTAGCCATTACTATTTCTTTCATAAATACTGACATTCGCTCTTGGTTGTATAAATGCTCCATAACGACCAAACATAAGATCAACTTAGTTACCATTTATATCAGTATTATTCGAAATGCTATGGGAATAGGCGTATATTAATAGTATGATAACAGTAAAAAAAATTCCTTTCCAGGGCCGCTATTTAAATTCAGGAAAGTTTCCACCACTCCCCTCGGCGATGGTTATTGCCCTCCTTGAATGGATAAAAAGTGGCCGAAAGGAAATAGCTTTTAAGAATGGATATGTACCCATGCCACTTACAACATTAATAGCACGCAGGCTTCTTGTTCAAAGGAAGATTTATATAAACGGCCAGCGTAGACTTCAATGGCAGCTTACAAAGCAAGGCATAAAGATCCTGAAAGCTTTGGGCATCCGGATCAAATCCTCTTGATATCTAATTATGTACCAAACAATATGCATGAGATATATCATTTTTAAGCATGTTCCAATCATTAATTACCGATGTCCGGAAGTAAACTTCATTTAATGATTGATGACTTTTTCGCTCTCTAGCATATTTAAAAGGTTCCCTCATATTGATCCTAAGGTAATAATATTGATTAAGGAATGTCCGGTGAGGACACCGGCCAGGATAAGGGCAGAAATACCTGTTGAATTTGATTATAAAGGAAGGCACTGCAAAGTGTATTTTATCTATTGGAAGTTTTTTTCCAGGTTATGGCAGAGCCGGCTGTTTGCCCCACTCTATAATAAAGATTATATAATCTTTCGCCAAAATTGAGCACAAAACCACGCCGTGGCAACCGTGATAAAATAAAGACAGTATTTTTATAATCATAAAAGCGTGGGTACAATTGAAACTAACTACTATACAAAAAATACTGCTGGTATTTTTTTTCTTCGGCATAGCCATTGCCGGTTTTATGGTGAGGCTGCCGTCAACTTTCCGCCATCACGATAAGGTATTGCATGCTGCATTTTATTTTTTAGCGGCAGCATTTCTCAACCTGCTCTTTGCCCGTAAAAATACCGGGTGGCATATACTTATATTTTTATTGCTTTATGGTATGGGTATAGCTATTGAATATGCCCAGGAATATTCTAATACTTTTTTGCATAAAAAAATACATGGCCGTTATGATCCTGAAGATGTGGAATGGAACCTCAAAGGCCTGCTGGCTTTTTCCGCGGTGTGGATACCGGTGGTGTTGATGATGTTATCTCAGAAGATAGGAGCACCGAAAAAAGTATAACCAAGTACTATGACCAGTGATTATATTAGAAGTAATGGCCCCGCCATCCGTAGCAAAACTCAGGACAGCAACTCTTTTATTACTTAAGGATTTTACGTATAGCAATCTATAACTCCTTACATTTTTAAATTACTCAAGTCAGTAGGGGGATATTCTGTATTAGTAAAGAAACTTTATTTATGCCTTCTTCCGGGCGGGTGTCCTCACCCGACATTTCACAATCATTTTCATTTCATCATCTTTAAGCAAATGTTTCCAGTCATTATTTACCGATGTCCAGAAGTAAACTTCATTTAATGATTGATGACTTTTTCGCTCTCCACATATTTTAAAAGGTTCCCTCATATTGATCCTAAGGTAATAATATTAATTAAGGAATGTCCGGTGAGGACACCGGCCAGCAAAGGGTGGCAGTTTATTTGAACGAGCTCGCAATATTTGTCTTGATAAAGTTGCTTGTTTCTTCTATTGTTGTCGCAATGTTGCTTCCGTTGATTTTAAAATAAAAATAAAAATTATTGATTCTGCAAAGTTGATTAAAATGTAAAACAAATTCATTGTCATTTTTAAAGTTTGCCTGAAGTGCAACGGGAAGTTGTAATGTAGAATCAAAGCCTAAAGCATAATTGTTGGCACTAATTACAAACGGGTATTTTTCTTTTAAACCATTTTTATAAAAAGTAACTGCGCCCTTTTCTTTTGAAATAAATCCAAATTGCAGCGAATCAATTTCAGCAATATTTTTTTCAAAAATTATTGTTCTGTTATTTATCTTTTGAATTATATTATCATTAGCCAAGCCGGCTTTGAATGATGGTGCTAATGTGATTTCTTTAATTGTATTTTTTAATTTGCCATAATCAGCAAAATTATTTTGTAGAGGTTTATCAGCTTTAATAGATTCAAAAATATATTTACCAATCGTGCCTGCATCAAACTCTCCGCCAAGCATTGTAACAACCATGTTTTTCGATGGAATAACAGAGATAGTTTGGCGTCCTCTTCCTGCTGCCTCGTAATAACCGACTTTATTGTTTGTCCACCAGCCGTAACCATAACCTTTATCGTCTGGCAACTTGCTTAAAGTTTCTAAAGATTTTTTTATCCATTGTTCTGATACAATTTGTTTCCCTTGCCACTTGCCTTTGTCTAAAACCATCTGACCGATTTTAGCTATGTCTGCAGGATATAAAAATAAATCGCCCCACCCATTATTCATTCCTTTATAATTGGTCAACCATTTTGTGTCTTCAATTTGTAATTGACTGAATAAATATTTCTTTCCAAATTCATGCGGAATAAGTTTTGTAGTTCTGTAAATAATTTCCCCTAACAGGTAAAAGTTGCAACTGCAATAAGAAAACTTATCACCGGGTTTATAAATTATGGGCAAATTGAAAATAAAATTTACCCAATCATTAGTTTTTCGCATATTACTTAAAGCTTTCTCTCCATCTTCAACGCTGCAATCAAAACCAGAGCGCATGGTTATTAAATCTTTTATTGTTAGAGAATCTAACAGTTGATTGTGAGCATTGATTTCAGAAAAGAATTTAAGAACAGGTTCATTTTCATCTTTTATAAATCCTTTGTCAATAGCAATTCCAATTAAAAGTGAAGTAAAACTTTTTGTTACAGAAGCTAAGTCATGCAAATATTGAGATGTGTAAGGATAAACATCAGCATCTAATACAGTTTGATTATTTCTGATAATTGTAAGGTGATGTATATTTTGATTTGTGTTTTTTATGAAAAGCATAAGGCTGTCTAAAATCAATGAACTCACACCTTGGTGTTCAGGAGAACTGGCTGGAAAATTTTTTAAAAGTTTGCCTGTCTGTCCGTATGAATTATAATGAAGTATTGAAAAAAGAAGCGCTGTGAAAGCTAAGATTTTTAAAGCTCGCATGAAGTTAATTTTAAATTGCCACCAACGGAACAGGGCTTGGCGATGAACTGGTATTTAAAAATCGTCCCGCCCGGAACTGAAGTTGAAAATAGTGAATAACGCTTACGTTTACTTGCCTTCTTCCGGGCGGGTGTCCTCACCCGACATTTCACAATCATTTTCATTTCATCATCTTTAAGCAAATGTTTCCAGTCATTAATTACCGATGTCCGGAAGTAAGCTTCATTTAATGATTGATGACTTTTTCGCTCTCCAGCATATTTAAAAGGTTCCGGCATATGATCCTAAGGTAATAATATTAATTAAGGAATGTCCGGTGAGGACACCGGCCAGGATAAGGGGGATTAAAACATTCATTTATCATCACGGCTGCCTGGTAAATGCGTCGCAGTTGCGCAACCGTGGCTCTCCAAAAATAAAAAGCAAAAAAGTTATCCATGAAAAATCTGCATAACCCCGTTAGTAACTTTTATAGTTCTAAAAACAAACTTTGTTTTCGGGTAAGGGATACCATGCATTGTAGCCGGCTAAATATAAGACAACACAGCGCCAGGTACGCTCACATCTATTTAGCTGCTCTGGGCAAACTATTACAAAACACCTTACAACTGTAGCTGTCATTATTACTGGCGGTGTCGCTGAACATCGTATTGCAAAAAGCCCCGGTCTCTAACGATCAGGGCTTTTTTATTTTCTTTAATCAGTTTTAAATTCGGGGGCTTTCTTCGACACGCATAACGTTAGCGGATGCCTTCCTTCGAAAATGGCTAATCGTTATCCGTGTATACAAAAGTCGCAAGCCGTAATAGCTTTAAGTAACGGCTATAGAGTTTCAGCAATTTTTTTTGCAGTTAGATTGAATTCATTTAAAGAGGTCATACTGGTCATTTTATTTACTTTGATGACAAATATTTTATCAGCTTTTCTTACATAAACAAATAAGGGACTTTCTCCAAACCAACCTTCGTCTCCCATATCATGAAGCTCTTTAAACCCTATAGCATTTTCATTCGCATTTTTATAGAATGAATAAACGTTTTTGGCGGATGTAACATCGGCATATTCTTCGAGTCGGAAGTAAACAACACCGGTTCTTCCTGTTTTCTTGTCCTCGGAATTCGCCTTATACCCGGAACTATATATAAAAGCATCCTTTTTAATCATTGACATACTGTCACTATACTTGGGATACTCACCTTTAATCTTTAATGTACTGTCAATCAAATGAGCGGGTTCTCCCATTATTTTTTCAGCATCGGCTAATGTAAATAAATTACCTGGAGGATTTGAGTTCTGCGGCTGAACGCTATTTGTCAGAGAATCCGTTACCATAAAATCTCCGTTGTTAGAGCTGTTGCATGCTGTCAAAATCAAAGTTATCAAAGCTAAAAATTTCATGATTTCTTTCATTTTATTTTCTGTTGTTAATGTTTGTGTCAAATTAGAATAAAAGCCTAAAAGCGGGTTTACAATTACATGAAATGCAGTAATTCCTTTATCAAATGTCTTTCCTGACGAAGCGAAGGTGCAACAAGCTTGCCTTCTTCCGGGCGGGTGTCCTCACCCGACATTTCACAATCATTTTTATTTCATCATCTTTAAGCAAATGTTTCCAGTCATTAATTACCGATGTCCGGAAGTAAACTTCATTTAATGATTGATGAATTTTTCGCTCTCCAGCATATTTAAAAGGTTCCGGCATATTGATCCTAAGGTAATAATATTAATTAAGGAATGTCCGGTGAGGACACCGGCCAGGAAAGGGGGAAATATTTTTCAAATTGCGTCTATGCGGCAGTTATATTTTAATAACAGTAACGATTATTCGGATTTATGAGACTAAAAAATGATATAGATTATCTTGAAGAAGAAACTGCTGAAGAGCATAGATCCCCTAAATCACGAAAAATGTACCTTATAATAATGATGATCTTATCTTTTATTTTAGGAGCTGTGACTTATAGAAGTTATGTAAAAATATTTATGGTTGAATAAATTGTACACACTCAAAAAGATGTTGGTGGTGCCCGGCCGCAAAACCATCAGCAAAAACACCAACATCGGCGGCAAAAGAAAAAGCCATCAGTAAAGTCTTAGAAACAGGAAAAGATGAATTCAAGATACTTACTTATTTAATGGATAAATTATGATTGAGGAATGTCGGGTGGGACACCCGCCAGGAGAGAGGGAGACCAGACGGGGGCATACGGGGCTCGAAAAAATCTATTACATTTGAAAGTGGGACACCCACGTTGGCTAAAATGTATTCCCCAGATATTCCGCCAGGCGGTTTTAAAATAATTTTTTATCATGGCTGTTTTTTTATTCCGTTCTTAAACTTTTCACAGGATTTGAAATCGCAACACGATAAACCTGCCAGCCGATAGTTATACCGCCAATTAGCACTAATGATATTGCACAGCCCGCCATCAGACCAAAGCCCACTGAGATGCGGTAAGCATACTGCTGCAGGAATTTTGATCCGGTAACAAATCCTGCCGGTAACCCAATGCAAACTGCAATTAACAAAAGGGTTATAAATTCTTTTGAAATAACAAGCATAACCTGGCTCACTTTCGCCCCCATCACCCTGCGGATGCCCACTTCTTTTGCCCGGTTGCGCGTAGTATAAATAACCATTCCTAATAATCCAAGACATGCGATCAAAAGGGCCATTGATGTAAGCATACCAATGAAAACCAGGTCATCTTTGTGCAGATGCTGATCATATAATTGCCTGTCATACCACTGCGCATCAAAAGGCTGGTGAGGATAAATCTTTTTCCATGCACCATTGAGTGACGATATAATTGTGGGTGTTCCACCATCTGAAACTTTGAGATTTAAATACCTGAGCTTGCCCGGTTCATTTACAAGAAGCATTGGTTGAATGGATCGCAGGAAGCTTGCATAATGAAAATCTTTTACCACACCTGCGATCACATAGTTTGTGCTGTCGTTCACCCACAACGATTTCCCGATCGCATCAGAAGGATCTTTGTAATGCAAAATTCTGGCTGCCTCTTCATTCATCAGGGCATAAGGAATGCTCTTTTCCGGGGCACTGACCGGAAGGTTTTGTCCTGCAACAATCGTGAGATTCATGTTGGTTACAAAGGTTGGCGTCACAGAGAAACAGGATGCAATGATCGAATCAGCCGATCTTTCTGTTTTGATAAATTTTGTATCACCTGATGAGAAACCGAACAATCCGGATGTTCCTGAAATTTCTTCTATACCTGCTGTGGAGGAAAGTGCCGTTGCGGCAATTTGATATTGCTGATCAGGCAAAGCTATATTTAATATTTTTTCTCTTTGAAAACCATAGTCAGCGGTAGCCATATAAACTGACTGCCTGTAAAAAATAACCATGGTAACAATGGCAATAAGAGATGCAGCAAACTGGATAACAGTAAGTGTTTTTCTCAGACCAATCCCTCCAAATAATTTTGCATTGAATTTTCCTTTAAGCACTTTCACAGGCTGAAAAGATGAGAACACCTTTGAAGGGATCCATCCGGCGATCAAACCGGTGGCAAGGGTGAACAAAACAAAATACAACCAAAGCGTTGCGTCCTGTGAAGCAGTACCAATAAGACTTTGAACCGTTGGTAAGCTGCTTATCATTTTAAGCTGCAGGTATGCAATACAGAATGCCAATATGGCTACCACTAATGATTCGCTCAGGAACTGCAGCATGATGTCAAACTTTAATGCGCCTGCTACTTTGCGAATTCCTATCTCCCGTGCACGATCAAGTGAACGTGCAAGAGTTAGGTTAACGTAATTAAAAAACGCAAGTAAAAGCATAAAAAAGCCAATCAGGGCAAATGCAATGAGGTTAGGAAAGATTGGCTCGTCTGTAGTGTTGTGCATCGGTTTTGTGCCGGGGGAAATTTTATTTAGGGGCTGCACGTTAAATTCAAAACTTTTACCGGAAGAAGGTGGCAGCATTTTATTAATCCGGATCGTTGCACTGATGAGTGCATTGCCCAATGCCTGCTTATGTACACCGGTCTTTATTTGGACGTAAGTGTAAGCAGCAGCTTCGTCTGTCCATTCGTTTTGTTCCCTGCCCGGATGCAGTAAGGGTAATGATGCTGTTGATGCAAGAAGATCAAATTTTAGATGAGAGGAATATTGCGGGGCCGCTAAAATACCGGTGACTACAAAATTCAAAGATTGTCCAATCGTAATTGTTTGTCCGATGGGATTGTCTTTCCCAAAGAAACGTTCGGCGGTTCGTTCTGTTAATACAACGGTCTGCGGGTTAACAGCAGGCGCACCCGATTTTAGTCTGAAGCCAAAAATTTTGTAGAAATCCGGATCTACGTACCCTTCTTTTGCAGAAAGTTTTTTATTATTTGCAGTCACCTCTTCATGTGAAAAATAAACGCTGGTGCTCTTATCAATTATATTGAAATTCTTTTTTAAATAGTTACTAAGTGGCAGTGGTGAGCTGGCGTATAAAAGATGTTCACCATTATTACGGTTTAAATTTGTGATAACCCTGTAAGTGTTTTTTGAATTCGGGTGAAAAGAATCATAGTCATACGCATCCTTAATTTTTATCAATGCCAGCATACAAATCGTCATTCCTGATGCAAGGCCAAAGATGTTTATGAAGGAAAAGAGCTTATGCTTGTTTAAATTTCTCCAGGCTATTTTCAAATAATTTTTAAACATTGTCCGAACATTTGAGATGTGCAGGTTTCCGGCGTCAGGTTTTAGCTCTGAGCCGGAAGCTTAATATTTTTCATTTCATTGTTACCTTTTAAATTGAGGCAGATTTCTCACTCCGTTCTCAAGCTCTCAACCGGATTTGCCACTGCCGCCTTTATCGCTAAAAAAAGCTCACAGTGATAATTGCAATGAATATTGCGACAAATGCCGACAGAATAAAAACCCCGCTACCCTTAGTATAACCATAACCGATAGTTTCGCTATCCTGAGTTTGTAACTCAGGATTTGCAAACATTAAATCTAAATAAAATTTCAATTTTATAAGAGTCTATTTTATCCTGAGTTACAAACTCAGGATAGCAGTACTTTTATAATTTGACCGTACTACGGATAGCCGGGGGTTTTGTAGCCACGCAATCACCAACATCAGTTTAGAGCCAATACACTAAATTATTTTATTCCATCCAATGCGTTAGAAAGACCTGACCACCTATAATTTCGGATAAGGAAAGATAAGGAAACGGCTAACGAGGCCATTGATATGAACTACCAGATTTTACTTTTACTAATTTTCGCAATAATCATTCTGGCATTTAATAGATGGATGTTTGAGACGAAACGTAAACGTCGTAGTGACTATAACAGGAATGAATATCTTAAGTCGGACGCATGGCAGCTGAAACGGTATGTGGTGCTCAAACGGGATAACTGGCGTTTCGTGTATTGTGGTGCTCGTGGTACTCAAGTTCATCACAAGAAATACTTAAGAAAGAACATTGGAAAGGAACCAATCGAATGGCTTGTCTCAGTTTGCAAGTCTTGCCATGAAGACCTACACCATTAAGCAAATAAATTCCACCCAGCATAATATAAGTATCTTTTACCCTAAGCACATGTATAGCTAACACACAAGGCTCCTCTACAAATCTTGCGCTAAACAACTTTCTATATACTTGGACCAATAGGCGGATGCTCACGCCGGCTGGAAATAAAACCCAATGTTGTAAAGTGTATTGAAAAATACTATCCCTAGTTGCTGCTTAATATTTTTGGTATATCTAATTTATTGTATCTTTATATCGTTAACAGCAAACAAAATACAGATTTAAATCTAATTTTTTATGGAAAGAGAATTAGAAGAAAATCGGAAAAGCAACGAAAGATTTATATATGGAATTATGATCGCAGGAGTAATCATCACCGTTATCATCATAGCATTGATGTTATTCCGTAAAATCTTTCTTTAATTCCATTTATCCATGACCTTTTTAAACAGGCCACTCACGGAAGGTATGGTCGCCCAGTTGCAGAAGGCAAGAGCGATCGAACTCTCAAAAACTGAGAATGATACTATAGTTACAGAGGCCCATTTCAAGAATTCGATGAGCGGGCTAATCAGGCGGGGTATAGTAGATACAAAAATGGTAATGTTTCACGGTAAGAGACTGCTAAGGGTTTATATCACCGAAAGAGGTCTTGAGCAGTTAGCAAATTATGAAGACAAAAGGCCCTCAGCAGAGCAAAAGATATTATAACATTTTCTTTAAGACCTTTGTGTTTGATGCTGCTGTTTTTTTATCGAAGATGTCTTTAAATAAATCCCCTTTTTCTTCCAGTCTTTTAAAAATTGTTTTTAGGGTGAAATCCTGAGGATTCAATTTAGAATTTACTTCTTTCCACTGGAGTGGTGTGGATACCGTGGGTAGTTTTGCCGGTCTTGCTGAATAAGGTGCGGCGATGGTATCGGCTTCATCATTTTGATTGTAATCTATAAAAAGCTTATCTCCTCTTTTTGAAATAGCGTTTTCAATGGTAGTGATCTCCGGCAATTGTGCATGTATCTTTTTACAGATATTTAAAGCGATCGCCCTTGCTTCAGGAAATGTAAACCCTTTACACGGTATTAAAAGATGCATACCGGTTTTTCCCGACGTCTTGGGGAATACTTTTAGTTTTAGCTTATCAAAAACTTTTTTTGCTGCCTGTGCTGTCCTGGTCACTTTTTTAAAATCATCATCTGAAGGGTCAAGGTCAATAACTATATAATCAGGATGGAGGTAATCACCGGTAGTGGACGTCCACGGGTTTACATCTATGCAGCCGAGGTTGATAAGGTAAAGCAGCGTAGGCAGGTTGTTGCAAACAAGATAATCAATAACGCTTCTTTTACCGGCTTTCGGATGCTTTCTTTTTGTAGAAAAAATATCAGCGCAATCCGGCTGCCTGCCTTCCATATCTTTTATATAAAAGCCAGGTGTCGTTGCTCCATGGGGCTTTATGTGCAGTGAGAGCGGCCGGTTGCGGAGCTGGGGTAAAATATACGGTGCTACATTATTATAGTAAGTAATGAGATCAGCTTTGGTTATACCCTTCCAAATTTCTTTTTCAACATTAATAAGTTCTATAGTACAATTTTCAATTTCAATCTTATCGTGTGATGTTACGGGTATTTGATCAAGCTGCGGCCAGTTACTGTTTTCAGACGGTTTTGTTGCTGTTGCTTTTGTTTTTGCTTTTTTGCCCGTTGAGCTTTCTACTATCTTTTCTTCTTCTTTTACGGTTAAGGGAACTTCACGAACAACATCTTTTGGCTTTTTATCATTACGAAATCCAAGAAACGTCGCAGGCTTTCTTATACGGCCGGATGTGGTCCAGGTTGCAAATTTAAAATTGGCAACCAGTTCGGGTTTCACGTAATGAATCACTGCACCTTTTGTGTCCAGTATTTTATTTACAAACGGGGATTCATCTATTTCAAGCGCTTTTAATTTTTTCAATATTCCCGGCATTTCTTTTTCTTTATAACCGCCGCCTGACCGCCCGATCCATTCCAGTTGTTTTTCCTCATTATATGCACCAAAAAGCAACGACCTGAAAGACCTTCCCCTCGAAGATTCTGCCCAGCCGCCAATTACAAATTCCTGTCGTTTGGCAACCGGTATCTTTAGCCATTCATCACCTCTTTTACCGGGGCTGTATCTGCCTGATTCGCTTTTTGCTACGATCCCCTCCAGGCCAAGTTGGCCCGCTTGTTCATATAATGCGATACCATCATCGAAGTGCTCGCTAAATTTAACCATTTCATTACCACCGGTAATAGTTTTTAATATTTGTTTTCTTTCAATCAATGGCAATTGCTTTACATCCTTTCCTTCGTACCATACTATGTCAAATACATAGTATGCGAGTGGTGCATCGGGGTTGGCTTTTTGAACGGCATCAAAGCTTACTTCTCCATCTTTATTGAAAGCCACTACTTCCCCGTCTATTACGAAATTTCCTTCAAGCTGTTTTATAGCATCACGAACAACAGTATATCTGTGCGAATAATCAATGCCTGATCTTGACCTTAGCGATACTTTATTTTTATTTTTAAAAGCAATAATCCTGTATCCATCCCATTTTACTTCAAATAGCCATCCGTCTTTGCTGAACGGTTCTTTCACAAGTGTGCAGAGCATGGGTTTCAGACTGGCCGGCATGGCCGCTTTTATTCCTTGCTTTAATACTATGGGTGAAGGACGCTTTTTTGCTGTCGCGGATTTTCGGGCAGGCTTGTGGCTTTGCCATTCCCTGCCAGGGTTCGCGGCAACCTGTTCCAAAGTTTTTTTAGACAATACGGACTTATTCTTTACTGTTATATCTTTTGTACTTGCATACTTATCTTTAAGCTTCAAAAGGTACCATGCATTTTCGCCCTTTTCCTTTGCCCTTGTAATTTTAAAATTTCCCTTTATTTTATGGCCGTGTAAAATAAATTTTATGTCGCCCTTCCAGAACTGCGAAGTGATTGAATGCTCCTGCGCCTTTTTATCTTTCTCTTTTATTGCAGTAGTTTCATAAGTTCCTTCATCCCATACTATCACTGTACCGGCACCGTAGCCGGAAGGAATAACTCCTTCAAAGTCGCGGTAATCCCACGGATGATCTTCGACGAGCATGGCAAGCCGCATTTCACCGGCTTTCATGGACGGCCCTTTTGGAACAGCCCAGCTTTTTAAAATACCACGAAGCTCGAGCCTGAAATCGTAATGTAAATGTGATGCATGATGCTTTTGAACCACGAAGCGTAATTTATTACCGGAAGAGTTACCACCTGTGGGTTCAGGCGTTTTATCAAAATGTCGTTTTTGTTTATACTTTTCTAATGACATCAAACAAGTATATTAAATTTTGTGCCATACTGTATTATGCAGCTTATTGATCTTAGAACTATGGCATCATTTTTTATTGTATATGTAACAAAACAAATAATAAGTACAATGGAAAAGAAACAATCAAAGAGAGGCCGCAACCAGGACCGCTCAAAAGTAGCAGCGGGGCAGGGCTATGAAGTAAACTACGAAAAAAATAAATTAAATGTGTCGGCTAATGAAGTAAAGGATGCCGTAAAATCAGAAGGTAATTCCCGTAAGAAAGTTGAAAAAAAATTAAGTAAGTGATCAACTAATATTAAAGCAGGTGATCAAGTAGTATCAAAGATAACCCGGCAAATAAAAGCTTAGGGAATATATTTTGAGTTATTCTCTCAACCTTCCGTTGAAACTCCTGCATGTTAATGGCAACGATATTTTCTGGAGCTAAATCAGAATAAGAACCCCTGTAAGAAGCTCCGGCCATTAGTTGTCCATTTTGGCCAATAACCATTACTCATAAACATCTTGTTTATTTTGCGGCTGGCTTTTAGACAGGTTTTCTTTTTTCAAATTTTTATCCCGTGTTTTGCCTCTCCTCAAATAAAAGAAAAATAAGACAGACAAAATAATAATAACGCAAAAGCCCCCAAATATTATGGTACCCATATGTTTAAAATTTAAACATTAATAATTATTTATTTTATATGTTACAATAATTATACTGCTTATTTTTCCTCTTCTTCTACGGAGTGTGTTTTTCGCAACGATTGTTCTTTTTTTGCTTTTGTCTTTAGCTTTTCGTAATATTTTCTTATTACTTTTAACTCGTCTTCTGTCAGGTCCTCCACATCTATCATACGGTTACTGGCCAATTCATTTGCTGCTACAATTTCGTTCAGCTTTAGCTGTACAGCCATAGAATCTTTATTTTGAGTTTTTTGAATAAGGAAAACCATCAGGAAGGTTATGATAGTGGTTCCGGTATTTATCACCAGTTGCCATGTTTCAGAATAATGAAATACCGGGCCCGTGGCAGCCCATACAATTACAAGCCCAAAGGCTATAAGTATTGCCGATGTGCTTCCTGTAGCAATCGTTACTTTATTTGCAAAGCGCCCGTAAAAATTTTCTTTATTTTTCTTTCTCCTTTTCATGTCAGCATGTTTTACTTAAGAATGAATGTTGCAAATTCTATTGCCGGCAATTGCTCGCTTTGAATTTTTTTTTTTAAAAAATCCTAATAATCCCGGGTTATCCAGGCTACAATGATTGCTCCTGATAAAATCTCCTCTTCGCGAACCGGTTAATTGGATATAAAAAGGATAATTTAAACAGGCTGAAAGTTATCACCACCTGGTTCCGTCAAATGTGGGCGATAAAAAAGGCGGAGTAATCTGCTCCGCCGGATTAAGTAGACAAATACTATTTGCTTTTACCTTTATGAGAGTGTTCACCACCGCGTTTGGAAGCGCCTGGAGAGTTGGAAATTTTAGCGGCTCTTTCTTTACTCATCCCTTTATCACGCAAAGCTTCGTATTTGTCTTTGTCTTTTACATTACCATGTTTATTGCCTGGCATAATATATTATTTAAGAGGTTAACAAATTAATTAGTCCGCATCAATAAGCCTGCCAGCTTATGCCGGTAAAAAGAGGCGCTAAGGATAGCCGGGATCTTATTTACCCCATCCCGTAAGGCGGCTGCGATTAGCAATTATGCATAAGCTAAAATAATATTCGAAATGCTGTAGCGATAAGCGTAAATTAATATCGTGATAATAGTAAAAAAAATTCCTTTCCAGGGCCGCTATTTAAAAGCAGGAAAGTTTCCGCCACTTACATCGGCAATGGTTGTTGGCCTGCTTGAATGGGTAAAAAGTGGCCGGAAGCAGATCGCTTTTAAGAATGGATATGTACCTAAGCCACTTACTACATTAATAGCACGCGGGCTTCTTGTGCAGCAGAAAGTTCATATGAATGGCCGGCGCAGGCCTCAATGGCAGCTCACAAAACAAGGCGCAAATGTCCTGAAAACTTTGGGCATCCGGATTTAAGCTCTCTTGAGAAGGCATCTGCCGTGGAAACTCCTTTATATCTTAAAAATTTTCCGCGTAGCACGGCTAACGATTTTGGCATGTATTTTATAATTTATATCACAACTAAATTTTCTTACGATGCTTAAATATGCTGTTATTTTTTTTGTAATCGCAATTGTTGCCGCACTACTCGGCTTTACGGGGATTGCTGCCGGTGCTGCTTCTATTGCAAAGGTGCTATTCTATATTTTTCTTGTACTATTCCTGCTTACGCTAATATTTGGCGCAAAGTTTCTTGGAAAATAATCTTATGGATATAGACAGTGTAGAAATGCTTACTCATACATGAGTAGAGGCATTTTTTTTACAAAAGGATAATTAAATTTTTGCAATTCCATAAACCCGATTTGTTCCCGTTTCCCATAGTAATAAGAAATCTGAAATTATGATTGTGCAATGTTGGATGAGGACAGCCGGCAGGAAGGAAGGTGTAACGCCTGCAAAGAATGGGACCGCACATCCGGGGTACAGGCATGCTCAATTCTAACTTGCGCGGCAGCGGAGTCTCATTTTTTTGATTCCTCCTGAGCCGTTTTCAATAACAATATTGCTTTGTTAGTAACATACCAGGTTAACTCCCATTTCCCGTCCTTTTGCAGTTTACGGGTTTTTAGCAGACCGCGTGCAATCAATGCAGTGGCAGAACCATCTATATCAGCAGGCCCAAAAGGGAGATGCTGTTTTTGTTTTTCAAACGCAAGCCTCAATGTTTTGATCATTAAGGCCGTGAGGGAACGCGATTTCTTTTTTGATTCCTGCTCTTTTTTTGTAATTACCGGCTCAGTGATTTTATTATTGAAAGGAATGATTCTGCCCATTTTTGCTTTAAGGTAAACTAAAGTGAGGGCACATACGAATATATTAAGGCATCATATCTATGCGCATATATGATAACGTTAGCAATGGTCACTTTCACTCATTAAAAGTGCATTGTTACTATCTAAGCAAATGTTTCTAGTTTGCTGTAGTCTTTTCCTTCTTCCGGGCGGGTGTCCTCACCCGACATTTCACAATCATTTTCATTTCATCATCTTTAAGCAAATGTTTCCAGTCATTAATTACCGATGTTCAGAAGTAAACTTCATTTAATGATTGATGACTTTTTCGCTCTCCGGCATATTTAAAAGATTCCGGCATATTGATCCTACGGTAAAAATATTAATTAAGGAATGTCCGGTGAGGACCGGCCAGGAAAAGGGAAAAAAATTCTGCTGCATTACCCGGCCAGATGCACCCGGGCATGGTTACTGTATATAAAAAATAAAAAAACTATGGACACAAAGAAAAAAGATACCGGTAAAAAAGAGGAAATAAAGGCAGACAAGTACGATAAAGAAAAGGAGGCAACGAATCAAAACCAACCCCCTTCAAAGAATGGCGATGCCAAGGAAGGTAATAAGGTTTTAAGGGAACAAGGAGAGACTGACTAAAAAGTTTTTGCTAATGTGGCCTTTCAAATCCCCCACATCAAGGTGATTGGGCCTGGAAAAGAAAATGCTGGGTTACAAACACCAGGACAGTAGTACTGTTATAATTTGAACACACTACCAACAGCGGGGGACAAATCACGGATAGCAGTACTTTATAATTTAATGATACCAGGGATAGCCGGGAAATTTTGAGGGTATCTTCCGTTTTAATTCGTGTTTTTACTCATAAACCTTTCACTCACCATTGGCGGCATAAAAGTTGAACCTTATGTCTTTAAAATATGCCGGATCAATTAGAAGAGATCAATTGATTGGGGCATATTTACAAACAGTATTACATACATTAATAATTAATAATGCCCAAAAGGAATATTATTGTAGCCGGCGCATCCGCCGGTGGCGTAGATGCCTTAAAGAGCTTCGTGAAATCATTGCCGGGCTACTTGAAGGCATCTGTTTTTATTGTACTTCATATACCCTCATATACCAGGAGCTATCTGCCGGAGATCTTAAGCAAAGAAACTTCATTACCCGTGACACATCCATCTGACGGCGAAAAAATAGAACAGGGACATATTTATGTTGCTGTGCCCGATCATCACCTGTTAATTGAAGATGAAAAAATCGGGATAAAAAAGGGGCCGAAAGAAAACAGATTCCGGCCTTCAATAGACGCTTTGTTTCGGTCGGCCGCGTATCTATATGAATCCCGCGTGATCGGCGTCATACTTAGTGGTGCACTTGATGACGGCTCTTCGGGCTTATGGAGTATTAAGCGATTGGGTGGCATTGCGATTGTGCAGGAACCGGCAGAAGCTGCCTTTCCTGAAATGCCTTTAAACGCCATGCAGTATGTTGATGCAGATCATGTACTTCCTGTTTCGGATATGGGCAGGCTTCTAAAAAAGCTAACTGCTGAAAATGCCTCTTCTGCCGGCAAAAAGATGTCACAACAAGAAAAGAAACTATTACAAATGGAAGTAACTATTGCCGCGAATGACAATGCATTCGAACTGGGCATATTAAAACAAGGTGAGTTAACTCCCTTTACCTGCCCGGAATGTCATGGCGTACTCGTGAAGCTAATCAAAGGAAATATGATGGAATTCAGGTGTCATACAGGGCATTCGTTTACCGCAAGTGCGTTGCTCGCCGGTATAACAGAAGTAACGGAAGAAACGTTGACGCAATCCATGCGATCAGCCGAAGAGAGTACCATGCTAATGGAAACTATTGGAAAACATTTCAATAAATCCGGGGAAAATAAAATTGGTGATATCTTTCTACGTAAGGCAAAGGCAAGCGCAAAAAAAGCTCGTGTGATCCATAAACTCATTTTAGAAGAAGAGTCCATAAGCCTCGATATGCAATATAAAAAATGATATAACTTTCAATTTGTTTAGTTGCTGGTCCTAATAAGAAATTTGCCTTTAACAAAATTCCTCTTTCAACTCAGGATATTGTTGTTTCTCTCCCCGCCTTCTCCTGGGGGTGTCCTCACCTTCTTCCTGGCGGGTGTCCTCACCCGACATTTCAGGATCATAATTCATCCATATAATGAGTAAGCATTTTAAATTCATCCTCACCTGTCTCATAAAACCGTGCTGATGAAAATCTATACTCTATTGGATCCTTGCACAACTGCCAATGCGGTTGCAATGGATTATAGTGCATATAGTCAAGTTTTTCTGATGCCATTTTTCTATCCCTTATTAATACTGCCAATGGGTCTCTTTGCCAAAATAAATAATTTCTGTCTTTTTGTTTTGTGGTGTAATCGTTTAAATTTTCTTTATGAATTTTCAATCGCTTTAAAAACATGTGACCCGTAAATTTCTCAAAGCTTTCCTTTGGCGTTTCTTTTCCATTCATTTTTAATTGTTCCCATAATACATGAATATGATTAGGCATTATTACATAACCATAAATAGTAACCAGTTCATGCTTCATCAGCCACTGAAAACTTTCTATTATAATCATTTTCATTTCATCATCTTTAAGCAAATGTTTCCAGTCATTAATTACCGATGTCCAGAAGTAAACTTCATTTAATGATTGATGACTTTTTCGCTCTCCAGCATATTTAAAAGGTTCCGGCATATTGATCCTAAGGTAATAATATTAATTAAGGAATGTCCGGTGAGGACACCGGCCAGGAAAGGGGGAAACTCAGGATAGCAGTACTTTTATAATTTGACCGTACTACGGATAGCCGGGGTTGCAGTACTTTTATAATTTATGATACTAAGGAATCGGGGATGTTGGTGATGCCAGGCACAAAAATCCATCAACACAAACACCAGACATCGAAAGTTATGAACTTTGAACTTTGTTGATTTTTTTTTAAAAAGAGAGCTACTAATAAACTTCCAATGATGTATTTTAGAACGTCATAAGAACCATTATTATCATATCGTGTACCCAATTATTCACTAACTTAAAAATACTAATCTTATAACTGAATAAACAAAATGTTTTTCTCCCGCAGATGTTGGCGCCCTTCTCCTGGTTATCCTTAGTCTGCATCCATCAAAAAGTTGCGCTGTACTTAGTTTGCAACTAAGTACTTAGATAATATTAAATCTATAACAAAATTTCAATGTTGTAAAGTCCATCGAAAAATAATATCCGTAGTTGCAAACTACGGATAGCAGTACTTTTATAATTTAACCATACTACGGATAGCTGGGGAATCATCTATCCAGTAAACTGTAGCGAATGAAATAAAATACAACTTATCATTATCGTGGAATTTATATTTTCGGCTCATAGGTAAATGTACAAATTCTCTTTATATACATAGCACAAGCGGACGCTTGCGCTAACGTAACCTTGCGCCAATTAGGGGCTAACGTAACCTTGCGCCAATTGGGGGCTGTGGCTTATAGAAGTTGTATAAAGATATTTTATTCTTGAATAAATTGTACACCCTCAAAAAGATGTTAATAATGCCACGCCGCAAAAATCCAAGAGCACAAACACCAGACATCGGCAGCTTGTTTTAGATATTTGTAGATATTTTTATTTTGAAAGTGAAGACCAACAAAAGAAGAAACGGCTAATACTAAAGACTGATAATGTATTCAATTTGTTCCTTTTCATCTTTAGTAAAATCAAATGGCACTACTTCAAGCTTTAAATCTCCCTCGTAAATAAAATGGTCAAGTTTATTTGTAAACTTTGGATTGCCTGGATAAAACAATACTAACCTTGGCTCTTGTTCTTGGGTTGTATATTTCTTGCCGTAAGCATACAACTGATACATGTCAGCTTGTGAAATGTTGTACTTTTTCCTTTCAGAAAACTGGTCAAGCAATTTCCATTTTGTGTCAATTACTTTTTGCTTTGTCGTTTTGCTATCAATAATAATGTCTGGTCGAAAACTGAAACGCCTTTCACTTCGATGTTCTTCAACTAAGAAATAAGATTTGTCTTGGGTTTTAATCTTGTAGCCTTCAGAATATTTCTTGAATAGATACGCCAAGTAATCTTCAAAAACTGTTCCATTGGGAAAAGAATTGCCATGTTTAAATTATCACCTTTAAAATTTGTGAATGACTTATTCATCAGGAATATTTCTGACCACTCAACAACTGTTTTGTATTTCAACAGTAATCTGTTCTCCAAATTTATTTTAGAGAAGTCACTTTGAATGTCTATTGAACTCTCAACATCTTCCAAATGGGAAAGTATTTTGTTGACGGAGTAAATGTTTTGATAATTGTTTGACAGTTTCATCAACTTCAAAAGTGTTGATTTAATTATTCTGTTCAATGCAATGTTTGGTGAGTATTCCGAAAACTCACAATAGAAATGTGTTTTGTCCGAATGATTGCGTTTAATGTTCTCTGCAATTTTCAACTTGCCTTTTAAGAACGATACATTTTCTTCGTGAAGAAGGTAATCGTGTTTTATTCCGTGTTGAAATTTGTTCTCAACTTCTTCGATGTAGGATTTGATAAACACTTCAAGAATTGGAAAATCTTTTGGTGCTTCAAGATGTGCCTTGCTGATATTTACGAAAGGAGAATTTTTTAAATGCTTTAGCATTCTCAAAAAAACTTTCTTCGTTTCTGCTTCCGTGTTTAAAGATTTGTTCAAATGAATCTTCGGCAAAATTTCAAGATGCAAACCTTCTTTTGTTTCTATTACACCAACAAAATTTTTAACTCTAATTTGTCGCTTCCTTCCTTTTGTTGAAAGAGCAAAAGGTTTCTCACCGTCTTTGGAATCATCTTGGTTATTTGAAATGTATTTGTAGAATAATCAAAATGATTTGATGGCAAATAGATTTCTTCTAAAGGAAAATTTTCAGCATCACCGTAATCTTCTTTTGAACGGATCACTCCAAACTCACAAATATTGTAAGATGCTTTTTTCAATTTTAAATCGCCTTTGGTGTTTTTATGTAAATGGAAGTAAAAAATTCTACTGGAACATCGTCATACTTTTGAAGTAGAATATTTTCATTCAATTGATAAATTGTTTTCTCCTCAAAACCATCAATATCTTTTCCGAAAAGATTTCTTTGGTCGGATGACGGATTATTCACAACTGCTCTATTTTCTTTTGCCTTGTTGATACTCTGTATTGTCACCTAATACAAGTTGAATCTTTTCATAGTCGCCAAAGAAATATTCTTCTAAGAGTGGAATGATTCTGTTTCTAAATGCTTCACACAATTGGTTCTTGGATTCAACATTTATCAAGTAGGCATGACCAATTTTGTGGTCTTTATCTAAAAGAATTTCAATCCTTGAGTTAATCGTTTTAAGAAGTTCTTGCAGATTGATTCCTTCAACATTATCACTCAAAAGTGTTTGGTCTGCTGCATATTCAATGAACTCAAACCTTCTTCTCACGCAGTGTCAACAAGTGCAATTGACTTATCTGCTGAATTCATGGTGGCAACAATAAATAGATTATTGGGTACTCCAAAGCCTTCTTGGCTGTCGGCTCCTGAATATGTTAATTTAACTTTTAACTGTTCAGATTCTCCAAGACGTTTAGGCTTTTCAATAAGGGTAATAAGTTCACCAAAAATCTTTGACACGTTACCTCTATTAATTTCATCAATAATAAGTACAAAGTTTTTATCTGAATTATCTATCGTGGTAGATTTTGAAATGAATTTTTCCTTTATATAATCGCCAATTGCAGTTGTGTAAGATTTCCAGTCTTTAATTATTCCATTTTCTACATAAGCTCTTATCGTTGCTTTAGTGATAGCCATTTGAGTTGCATCCTTTGTTTGTGGAATTGCCACACTACTACCCGTTGAAGTGAAGGCTACATTGAATGGTTTACTTTGTACGGGAGTTTTTAAAACAAATTTGCTTCCATTCGCATTCACTTCCTGAATAAACAAATCGTAAGCATCCTCGAAATCTAATGAAGGGCTTTTTCTCTTACCCGCTTCAAGGCATATCCTTTTAAAAATACCATCTTCAATTCTATATTCAACATCTCCATTAGAATTAACAACAGACTTAATTCCTTCTACAAAGTCTTCATAAGAATAGGACTGATGAAAAGTGACAAACTGAATTTGTCCTTTGGCAACAAGGTCATCAAATTGTTTTTTGGCTTCGGATCGTTTTGCAGGGTCGGCTTTTTGTTCCGCAATCAAGTCATTAACTTCTCTTCTGTTCACAATTGAAAGAGCATGATTGATTGCATTGTGAGTTTTTCCGGTTCCCGGGGGACCGTACAAAATTTGGTTTAACGCCATATTGATAATATTTGAAAGTTCTTTTAAAATGTTACGGAGAATATCTTTTTTGCTGTTGTCAATTGGCAAGCTTGAAATGGTTGTTTGTGCGTCAGGTATGTTTGTAATTATTTCAAGAGCTGTTACAAAATTTGTTCTTCCTTGTCTTGCCACTCGATGCCATCAATTGCTCTCTGAAAGTTATCGGCTGCAATTCTTAATTGCCTGTCGTTGTAATATCTTTTTACATCCCAATCAATCGCCCTTGGAAAATCGGCATCAGTCATTCGTAACCCTTTGATAACCTCATAAGGATTGTAACCTTGATTCGTTTTGTTGAAGAAGCTAAAGAAGTAGAGATGCTCGGGATTAGAAATTAAATGATTAAATGAATAGAATTCCCTTAACTCTCTCCAATAATCAGCAAAGTCTCTATAAAGTTTGTCTTTTAATTTCAATCCATTTTTTAGAAGCAATAGACAACGATGAATTTCATAGGTGGCATCTCCATCAGGAATGGCAAACTTCATCCAATCATTGTAAGTTAGTTTTCCCAAAGCTGTGAACTGAATATTTGTCGGGTTTAATAAGTGGCAACTTCTTAAATCAATTTTCTCGCTTGGTCTGCGGCTCTGGCTGTTGGCAGATTCAATGTTCCATGGTCTGCTACTTGCTTCATCCACGTATGAGCATTATTGAACTTTCGCATGGAAGAACCAAATGGGTCAAGCGGTTTCCCTGGTCTTATTGCACTTCCTGAACCGAAGGCGATTAGCCAATCTTTGAAAGCTTCACTGTTTATTTTTGAAAACCAAATCATATTATTTTTTAGCTTTTCTTTTTTGCGATAAATAAATATTCACTTAGTTTTTGTGCTTTATGCCCGTTGAAACTTTGGTAGTTTAGTCTTTTTATCGGTTTCATTTTAAATGAACCCGAAACAAAGAGACTGCTATGAAAAAAAGCTATTAATTTTATCAATTCCATTTTCATCCTTTACTGGAATATTATTGTTTGAATGATTCCTTCCGTTGAAGTAACTCATTAAAACATATTCAGTTTTTGCATCGGTAATCAGTTTTTCAAGTGATGGAATGAAAAGATGGTTTTGACAAAAAGTAGATTTGAAATCTTTCTCTAAATTTTGCCCTCTCACAAATTCAACATTACTAAAATAATCTTTGGCGGATTCCATCTCACAATAATCGCAAATAAGATTCAACATAAAGTAGTAGGAAGTGTATTGGAAATTGTAAGGTGGGTCAATGTAAATCAACTTATTAGGTCTTACTTCCTTAATGAATTCTAACGAATCTCTTTCCTTTCCTACGATGTGCTCTTGTTTTGTTGAAAGTACATCGTCAAGTGGTGGTAAACGAAGGAATAATTTCTTCAATGCTCTTGAATCAAAAATATCTCGTGGGAAAGTCATGGAATGTTCCTTGTGTGTTGCTAACCTTTTCAAGTGATTCAGCAAGGATGCTTACAAGCAACGAGTATTGAACTTCTTTTAATAAATCTTCCTTTTTCCATTGAGAAATTTGATTGAGTATAAGGTCAATTCTTTTACCATTTTCAGAAGTAAAAAATTTTCTGTTTCCGCTTGTTCCTCTTAGACTTTTAAAATAGCTGTTCTTGCCTTCGGGTGTATATGTGTCAAAGAAAAATGATTGCCTATATTTCTTTGGTAATTCTGAAACTGTAAGTGATTCAAATAATTTAAAAGTGTTGCCAATTTTTTGTAAGAGAATAGTTTTTCTTTTCGTCAAGAAAAAGAAAAACCTTCTTTGTCTTTCAAGTTAAGAAGGAGGTCGTCAACTCCGATACTGAATTTTGAGTCATCAATTTTCAGTGACTTGAAATTAAAACTGGGGATTGAATTATTTTTAAGAAAACTAATTCCAAAGGAGTAAGAGAATTTATTTATATCGTTTGAAATTACACGATAGCCGCTTTCTTTTAAGTGCCATTGATACGGAAAGTGTTCCTGAAAAAATATCACATACCCAATCACCTTGATTGCATACACTCCCAACTTCCTTTAAGATAGGTTCAATGATTGAATTTTTATTTCCTAAATATCTTTGTATCACTTTGCCGGCTGTTTGAATACTATTAAAAATTCTTTGTCGTCTTTTGCTTGTATAATTTTCTTAGCTGTATTTAACTGCCTGTATTGAAAATTAAACTTAAAACTTCCAGTGAGCAAACTGGTAAATATTTACTTCCCAACTCAATAATTTGTTCAAGTTCTATCATACGTAAATTTCCTGTTTCCTCTGAAAGCGAAGATGAATAGCTTATAATTAAACTGCTTTCGAGTTCTGCTGCTAACTTGAATAAGTCAGCAAAAGCAAAGTACGCATCTCTCTTTGAGCAAAATCTTGATTTGAATTTGTTGTCAGGATACAAGCCAGTTGTGGCTTTTCCGTCCACCACCTGCAGTTGTGGGTATTTGTAACTTAAAATAATTTCGGGAATGTGATAGTATCTTGAATACTGCTGTGCTGTGTATGGTGGGTCAGCATAAATTACAGAAGTCGGTGGCAGTTTGGCGGAATTAGAAATAATCTCTTCCATTGTTTTTGAAAAGGAAATATTTGTCGTTGACAAATTATTTTTTTCTGCAACCAAGGAAAGAGAGTAGGAGCTTTTCAAAAATTCATCCCAAACATTTTTCAATCTGTCCTCATAAAATCTCCTGTGAAGAACTTCTGTCTTCAAAGTGTTTTCTTGTTTGATTGGTTGGGCAAAATGTTTTCCTGCTGTGTAAACAATCTTTGAAGAAACATTCAGTAAACAAGTTAAAAGAAATGGTATTGCCATTTTGAAATTTCTTTTTCAGAATACAAATGTTCAATTCCATTTCTCAATCTATCTAATTCCAATGCTTGTTGAATACTGAAATAAGAACCTGCGTAATAGTTTGAGATTAAGCGGATAATTATTTATTGCTGTTTGTCCGATGTTATTGAGAATGAATTTAGTTTGCTGGTGTGTATTGCTACCGTTTAAAAAAAAAACTTTGTTGACTTGTGGCAAAGCGAAATAGAGTTCAAGTAGTTTTTCTGTGTTTCTTTCCGCAAGTAATTTCTTCTCTTCAATTATTTTTTCTTCAAATGGTTTTGCAAATTCCTCTTTTAGTTTGTATGATTTGAGTTCTTCCATAGCCAACGGAATAATTTTCAAATCTGTTTCCTCCCGTTCTATGTTTAAAAGTGTCTGTGCGAATGCAGAATTAAATCGCAAGGCATCATTTGAGATTACATTAAGTCCATTCAAATTGAAAACTTGCGACACAACAGAACTTCCAGAAAACATATCAAGAACGAAAGTGTCTGGCTGTATTGCTTCAAGAGTTTTGGCAAGAATTATAGGGAGTGGTCTGTGTTTTGCTCCCAAATATTGAATTGGTTGTAAATATTAGCGGTGTCAACTGCTATTTTTTCAGGTGTTTTCAATTCATAGCCCTTACCATTCGTAGCAAATTCTAGTTTTAACTGGTTTCCATCTTCAACAATGGTCAGTTCCAATGAATCAGAATATATAGTGGAGTTTCTTGAAATCATTTTTTCTTTGTTTTATTGTACTTCACTTTCTCCACTGCCACTTGTAATGCTTTTATTCGTAATTGATAATTTGAGAAGCTGCTGGCCATTCCAGAAATTTGCCTCAACAAAACTCCCCTTCCAACTCCGGGTATTGTTGTTTCTCCCTTGGGTCGGCTATTTCCTGGAAATCTTTCCTGATGCTAAAGGCTTCCATCTTTTCTGCAGGATATTGATGTGTTGCAATTTCTATTATTCTTTGTTCACTTAAGCCATCGGAAATCCATTCATCGGCTAATTCTTTTGTAAGAAAGGTGGGCATTCTTAATTTGGAATTATGAATACGGGCCATTAATGAATTTGCTTTGGTGGTGCATAAAGCAACTGTTGGTGTAACCGTTGTTATCATTTCACCCGTTTCTGTATCTGTTTCGGTATGCTTCCACGGGTTCCATATTCCGGCGCACATCATAAAAGGATATGGATTGTCTTTAAGATAAATATGATGCGGATATTTTACGGCAGTTTTTAACCGTTGCCCTTTTTTGCCGATAGGGAAAACATGCTGCCATTCGTAAAAGCCATCCATGAAAAAAATGCAGCGCCTGTTCAATGCAGCGTCTCTATACAAAGGCTTTTGCAACATTTCTTCGCCTATACAATTCAATGTTATAAAGCCGGTGTTCCACCTGCCGTTTTCATCTTTATAGCCATTCCAAAATCTGTTAGCTGCTTCAAAATCTTTTACATTAGCGGGCAGAAATCCCCACATCATTTCAACCAAATGCAACTTTCCATCTTTCCGGCTTTTGGCAATACATTTTACGGGCGGATGATCGAAACCATTCATGTAGGCAGCGGTCGTAAAATTCATTTCGGTTTGGGTATCTATAACCAGGTCAGGAAAATAATCGAGTATGCTTTCCAGCTTTACTTCAAATGAGATATGATAACACATATTAGTACGTTTCTATAACCTTCAAAGGTACTTTAATTGTTTGTCCTGAATACTTCATTACTACCTGTAATTCTCCAAAAACTGTTTCGAGTTCCGGCCTTAACGTATGTTCCCTGCTGATGCGCCATTTTGGTTTATCATCTATATACTTCATTATTTTGTACTTTAAATTATTCAGCGCCCGTTCAACAGCAGCAGGGTTAGTGACCAGCACAGAATACAAAACATATTCAGAATTGATATTGAGCATGCTTTCTAATTTCTCCCTGCCTGCTTCATCTTCAAGGTCAATGATCTGTGCTACTTCCTGCTGCTCTACCTGCCTCAGGTGTTCCCTGGCTTTTTTATCATCATCGTAATGCGATACAAGCACATACTTTTTATCTTTCTTAAAAAGATGGTCTTCCAGCGTAAAATTCTGCAATACTAAATACCTTTTGCCTTTCGCCCTGAAGGCTTGTATGAACTTAGGGTTCATTGGCGTGAATGGATTGATCATGTTTTACAATTTTACTTTTACAATATCTTTTATATCGGTGGTATATTTTTTACTTAAATGCTCCTGCCTCAGCCTGTATCTTTTTTCAAAACGCTGCACAGCCATGCGCAAAGTACCTTCGCCCATATTGAGGTTCACTTTATCCATAACGCCATTTATCACTTTTCTTTTTGTGCGGTCATGGTCGTCAAACATATTTATTTGTATAGCAGATTGCGGAATAACATCTAATACCATCACACCGCATTTCATATAAAAATAATCACCGGGCAAAAAAATCATTTCAAGGCCTTTTAAAGCATAAGCGATTATTTCATTACTTAAATTAGTTGGCGTTTCGCATTGGAAAGTGATTGAGTGCGCATATTGTTTCAGCTCACTTTTATGCGGATTGGTTTGTATAAAAATATTTACTTTTTTACATACACAATTTTGCTTTCTTAATTTAATAGCACAGGTAGCCGCATGATTACTTACGGCTTCTTTTACAATGGAATAATCGTTGGTGGTTTTACCAAAAGAACGGCTGGTGCAAATATTCTTTTTTGCCTTTGCCTCAAACTCCCATTCAATAGATGGTATGCCTCTTAGCTCGTTCCATAATCGCAGGCCGACTACGCTCATGTTAGTTCGCATCCAATCGGGCGGAATGGCGGTTACATCTTTTGCCGTATGGAAGCCTTTATCTTTTAGCAATTTACTATAGCTGGCGCCGATTCCAAATATATCCGCGACTTCTGTATATTCAAGCATTTCATTTACCTGCTGCTCGTTGCCTGCCAGATACACGCCTATGTTCTTATATTTTTTTTTGGCATAACGGTTAGCCATTTTTGCCAGTGTTTTAGTAGCAGCAATACCTACGCTTACGGGAATGCCGGTATTTTTTATTACAGTTGATCTTATCTTAATACCCAACTCGTATAAGTTTGAATAATTTAATTCACTAAAATCCAGGAACGCTTCATCAATAGAATACAATTCCATTTTTGGAGCAAAGCGGGCTAATGTTTTCATAACCCTGTCGCTCAAATCACCATATAAAGTATAATTGCTGCTGAATACTTTTACCTTATGTTTTTTGAAAACATCTTCCACCATGTAAGCAGGCGTACCCATTACAATACCTAGGGCTTTCGCTTCTTCACTTCTTGCAATTACACAACCATCATTATTACTAAGCACTACAACAGGCCTGTGCAGTAAATGGGGCTGGAAAAGCCTTTCGCAGCTTGCATAAAAATTATTACAATCTACTAAAGCATACATTTTCTTACGTCGTTTGTATTGATAAGTATGGTAGTTACTACTCCAAAAACCTGCATATTCATTTCCTCCGTTATTTCTATGTCCGGGAATTTTGAATTGGCCGGGCACAACCAGCATTTTAAATCATTTTTCTTTAAAAATTTTACAACGAACTCCCCATTTACAGAGGCCAATACAATATCACCATTTTTAGGTGTGATTGACCGGTCAACCAGGAGCCTTGAATTTGGTGGAATAAATGCATTGATCATCGAGAGGCCGGAAGCCTCGAAAAAAAATGTAGACAGCGGGTGTTTTATATATTCTTTATCGAGGCTTATTCTGTCTTCCATATAATCCATTGCAGGCGAGGGAAAGCCACAAGCTACCGGGTTTGCAATTTTTGTTATCAATACCTCTTTTTGCATAAATACTAATAATTTTAGCAAATGTAGGAGAATTTTAATTTCGCTTTTTACAACCTCTATATATATTTTACTAAATAATTTGGAAGGGGGGTAAGATAGCGAGAGATTTTACATGGACCTCCTTCGGGTTTACATCGGTTCATCAGCCACTGAAAACTTTCTATTATAATCATTTTCATTTCATCATCTTTAAGCAAATGTTTCCAGTCATTAATTACCGATGTTCAGAAGTAAACTTCATTTAATGATTGATGACTTTTTCGCTCTCCGGCATATTTAAAAGATTCCGGCATATTGATCCTACGGTAATATTAATTAAGGAATGTCCGGTGAGGACCGGCCGGAAAAGGGAAAAAAATTCTGCTGCATTACCCGGCCAGATGCACCCGGGCATGGTTACTGTATATAAAAAATAAAAAAACTATGGACACAAAGAAAAAAGATACCGGTAAAAAAGAGGAAATAAAGGCAGACAAGTACGATAAAGAAAAGGAGGCAACGAATCAAAACCAACCCCCTTCAAAGAATGGCGATGCCAAGGAAGGTAATAAGGTTTTAAAGGAACAAGGAGAGACTGACTAAAAAGTTTTTGCTGGAATATCCGGTTTTAATTTTTTCAGGATTTGAAAGGATAGAAGAAACAGCTATTCATGAATTCGGCGCCAATGGTTTTATTGTAAAACCATTTACAGGAACCGATTTGGTAAAGAAGATAGATAATATGATATCGTACCCGATTGAATATGTTTGATGAATTTATTAATGCCCATGTGAGTATTCCTCTTCCAAAATTAAAGCATTCACAAATCGTAAAAAGAGGCCGCCGATGTGCGTTTACCTCCATAATCCCCTCACCACTCTTTACCTTTTTTATCAACCCCGCTTCTGTTTTGTTTCTGCAACCCCGTCTTAATCCTTCACAGCAATATTGCATCAACGACTGAAGACGGCATGTACCGCTGGTTGGTGTTAATGGTTTCAGCGCCTCTTCCATACAGGGTGTATTCAAGCGACATACACAACAGTACCAGGGAGCCGGGAGTAGCAGGTACCGCTATGTCTATTACCTGTTCAGGCAGCTCCGCATCCGTGTATTCAATCTTTAGCACCTTCGTGCAGCTGCCCGTGGGCGATCCGTCTTGCGTATTGCACCCGGTAGCTAATATCGTGCAATTCACATATGAGGTATGCGACGGTGCATTAAGCGCATGAAGCACATGATACGCGGGAATTTTCAACCGCAACAGGCCGTCGCCATGGTGCGTAAGTTCAAATGCCACATGCCATCTTTCCCTCACTGAAAAGCTGTCATTAAATTTACATGACTTAAACCATGCTCCGCAGCTGCCTTTTTTTAAAACAGTATCGTCAAGGTTCTTTACCAGGTGCAGCATGCACGACATAAGGCGGGGGTGCACCAGGTGCCGTTGCAGCTGTATAATATTTTCGTTTATTGCTTTGTTTAAAGTCTTGCACATGCGGCCGGCTTGTGCAAAGAGCTGTTGCCTCGCCAGCTGGGCCTCTGAATGGTTGGTGACTTTTCTTACGGGGCGCGAATAGTTTTTCCCGTTCTTTATATAATATATGTTATTGCCAAGCCGTCCTTTTAACAGGCCATTAATTAATATTGCCATGATTTTTTTAATTTTAGTGTTTGGTTAATTGATGAATTGTGATAAAAAAAGAAACAGGGCCGTCTTAAGCCGGCCCGTTTCTTCGGGTAACGGCGGCTGTTAGCTTACCGTTACCTCACCGGTAAAAATACTGGTCGCGGATTTTTTTCCGCTTTGTGTCATGAACGATATCCATGTTTCTACCAGCTGGCCGGAAAACACCGAAGCGTCCAGGTCGCCGGTAACATCGCCCCTTGTGCCACTCACATCATATACAGCCTGCCTCAATGCAGGACAGTAGGCTACCAGTACCGCCATGTCGGAGGCGCTGGCTATGCCGGAGCCTGAATTGTTGGTCCAGCTGAATGTGAGAATACCGCCTGCCCCTGCAGTTACAGCGGGTGACAGGGCATTAGGCAGGTCGCCCCTTGCTACCAGCGCCAGCGAGTAATCGATAGCGAGGGCAGGGTACGTGCCGGTAACAGCGTTCTGAATGTTGTAGCTCAGCGCACTGTTGATGCCCGTCATCCTTACGGCGAAATTGTTGAATGTCGCTTCTAATAAGGAGGACATGGGCTGCAGGAAGCGCATTACAAGTGCAAACTTTGCCTGCTGCGCCAGCTGCGCTTCGGAAGGGGTGAAGCTGCGCCTGCCTGGCTGGCTGCGCATGTAGGCTATGCCCTTCCAGCTACCGCCGATGACGGTGCCTACTTTTCCGGAGAAACCTCCGAGGATACCTTTACTGATGGTTCCCATAAAAAATTGAATTTATTTGTAAAAAAATTGGTTAACTCGCCATGCGTTTGCAAAAGTGGTATACCCCGCATGGTACGGCAATATAACGGGGTACTGTATGTGTAATTATGTTTTTTATGCGCCCCTGCAGCACTTTGCTGCCTTATGTAGCAAATTGCCTGGTTTTGCTGTTATTTACATTTTCTTCCTGCTGTTTCAATGGCAGGAACACCGGCCTACGCATTTATACGTAGGTTTTTTAACCGGCAGGGGTTATTTCAAAATCAGTATTAATACCGAAGTTGTCATAAAAAATCCCCGGCAACTTTATGCCATCGTTTCACCCAACCTCCTTTATTTTTTATGACGGCTTATAGCCTTATACAAACTGAATTGCGGCTTATGGAAATGCACAGTCTGTTGCATCGCTGCCGGCAGATTTTAAGCTAAGCGATGTATTTCTCGACGGGCAGCAGGTGATGCAGGAGCTCAATATTAAAGACCGCACGTTGCAGCATTACCGCACTACCGGTAAAATATCTTATACAGGTTCGTTTGGGAAGATCTTTTATTTCAAGCATGAAATTGCAAGGCTGTTGTTTGAAGGAAGGCAATGCCACAGGCACTCCATAAATCGCTAAGTGAATTGCCGGTGCAATGCTCCGGGCTGTGCAGATTATTCCTGTTTTTTCGCGGCAGTCTCATGGCGGAATGAAGGCAGAATGGTGGCTGACTTGTTGCAGCCATGTTCGGCAATTAGCGAAGGTGACAGCCGGAAATCAGCTATAATATAGCTATGTGGCAGCCGGAAACGGGGGTTTCTTCGATGTTAGTCTCCGCCTTTATGGTTAGATTGATGCGGGATGGGACACCCGCCGGGAAGAGAGAATATTTAAAAAAATTGACTTAATAACACACAAATGCAAAATTGAATTTTATGACCACCTCCAGCATCATGACCGACATACAAATTGGGAGACAAATCTTCGACGATATTCCCAATAACATTAAACCGGGATGGGCCGGGCTTATCTTATCAAGGTTCGGCAATTATGTGCAGCATGTTCCTGCCGCTATAAATGAACTTTATCCCATTATTAAAAAGCAGGAAACCTGGAAACACGCGCATCATCAATACGAAAAAATAAGGCGGTTGTTGCCTGTCAACAAAAAATATCTCCCGGAAGCCTATTTGCTTTTAGCAGGGAACGTTGCTAAAGTGACTTATAATTGTTCTAACGAACCTGCACCATTTAACGATGACAGCGGCTGGCATATCCCGCGCCTTGCATTGCAAGCTGCCACTTATTTTGACGACAACAGGCTTGAACACGAGGTAAGAAGCGGCATTCTTATTTTCGAGCGAAATAAACAATTAAAAAACGATTTAACCACGGCAAAAGACTTTTTACTATACGAGGCAATTGACGACATTCTTTGGTTTGAATGGGACCCTATCGGTGTAAAAGATTTTGCGCCAAGAGACGAATATCAAAGCTATGTGCCGGAAATTTTTGCTCTTAAAAAAAGCGGTGCAGGAAGCATTGAAATTGCAAAAAGGCTTTCAAAACTGGCGACAGAAAGTATGGGTATGGGTGGCACATTTGAAAACTACCTGGCTATCGCTGATAAAATAGTCCGGGCATAAAGCTAAACCTCAAACCTTTGCGCCCCAAAGAATGACTCAAAGTTGCAAGTAGGCATGTTTTACCCTAAGGAAAAGTATAGCTAACATAAAAGGCTACACTATAAACTTAGCAAGTAATAAAAATGCATGTAAAATTACAACACACGAGTTTGGCTTACTTATACATTGGATGGTTTACAATAAATGATGCTATGGCCTCAAACAGATGTTGGTGATGCCAGGCCGCAAAAATCCATCAGCACAAACACCAGGCATCGGCAGCTTGTTTTAGATATTTGTAAATATTTTTATTATGAAAGTGAAAGACCAACAAAGGAAGTAAATACTTTTACCGGAACAGTAATAGTTACAAACTCAGGATAGCGCAACTTATGATCGTAGGTAAACTAAGGAAAGCGGTGAGAATGAATGCATTAAACCCCTTGAGCATTAAGTTGTAAACTCAATGTTGCTCCACTTATCCGGCAAGTGCGTATCATAAATACCATGACTATTCAATGCCATTGCAGGATGCGGTGTTGTTTCTGTTCCAGAGTGCAATAATTTCTGAAATCTCCCTAAAAACATCTTCCAGCAATCACCGTTTGAAGGTGGAATGCTCCTGCCATTTGCCAATATGTCCAGGCTATTCCAGGGAATAGCTATTTCCAAGCTCCATCCCTTATCAATATCAGAATTATCGTTCAATGTTCCATCAACTATCACAGCAGTTTGCAGACCTGGCATATCAAAATGAGTAAAGGCCCAGCGAATGCCACGCGGATGGGTGCCCTTCCAGAACGTAGTGTCACTTCGGTCGAAGTTGCCGCCAAAAGTATAGGCCTGCGGATGATGTACATCAAATTGCGGCGTACCAAACCTGCTGCCTTTTGCATAGGCATCTTTCCAGATAAAGAAAACTTCATACACGGTATTTAGGGCGTTTACTTCCAATTCGTAATAGCAGTCGCCGCCATCAATAAAAACCTCCAGGTCATTTTCTAGAAAGATCAGGCTGTCCCTTTTAGAAAGCTTTGCTTCCACGAAAGGTTCTTCCACAGTAAAGGCGATGTATAAATGCGTGTCGTTCCAGAGCAGGGCAGTTTGCGTGTTGTACATGCCCGCCTGGCCACTAACCATATCCACAAAACGTTTGCTCCATTTGGCATTTTGCCAAACCTCCTTTTCAACATTGCCATCTATGCTAATAGAGCCGGAAATTTTTTGAGCTATGTAATCAGGTTTGTTCATACTGATATTTTAGTTAAATGATTGTACGCTGCATTATTATTGCCATCTGTGGTTTCCTATCCGCATCACTTACAATTCTCTCAAAATTTGCGGATAATATGTTGTAAATATTCCAACTGCCCGGGTTCGTATCCTGAGGCTGACCGAGAATATTTTTCGCACCTATGTAATCAACTTTTTTAACTATTACTTTTTCTTGATTAATAATCTTATGCCTGTGTTGGAGTTTCTTCTTCCAAACTTAAAGCATTTACAAAGAGTAAAAAGAGACAGCCGATGATTTCTATGACAACAACAAATCCATTTTAGACTGCTTTTTTCACATATAGTTCCTGCTTATTCACAACCGGCTATTGCTACAATTAATATAATTAAAATCTGAAAATTCATGATGCTGGCATCTGTTTTTTCGTCTTATGCTAAAAGCTTTTAAACCATTTATAAAATTCTTTGTCGCGGCGAGGTTTTCACAGCAGGAACCATGAAATCATAAAAGAACTATCGTGAACCCACGAATGAAAGGGTTTCATTATCATCTAGCAGCGACGCTGCGAGGGTTCGAAAGCATTCTAATTCTCAAGATATGGCTTTATTAGGTTGAACGATTATTTTTCGTCGGGGTTTCATGCCTTCCCGCTTTGCTTTGATATGAACCCCCGGCCGGGACGACAAATACAAATCTAAAAGATACGAGCCCGGGCGGTGGTATTTTTATTTTACATTATAAATAATGGCTCCGAAGCCAACGGAAACATCGTTTGAGTTTACGCACAAGCATGGCTAACGCACAAGGCTGTTCGACAAAGCTTGCGCGAACAGCGGGATAGCCGGGCAGCAAAAAAATACTGAAAGATCAGTTTGGTGCATCACCAATTTTAAACTGGAGAAAAGAATACAATCTATTGTCGCCGGGAAATAATGGTTCGATAAAGCGAAAAGTACCTCTAAACCACCCATCCTGTTTGGAAGCTTCAATTATGTGGCCAGGGTGGCCAACGTACTTATCTTGCTGGCCATAACACGCATCTCGTGGCCCAATCTCCATCAATGTAACTTTTTTATCGGTGTCAAAGATTCGTTCACTTTTAATGGAGCCGCTTTTTCCATTATAAATATCTCCGACTAACTGAACAAGATGAGGACGCACCGTGTCAGTAAAAAATGCAGAGCCATCATACTCGCTAACGAATATTTTGGAAGACCACTTTTTCCTGAACTTCGTAACTTTCAAAAGCTGTTTAGCATCTGCAGTGGTTCGCGGGCTTGAAATTGCGGCCTTGTTGAAGTAAAAACAAATGTGCGGCCTTCCTGTTTTTTCCCAGGTGGCAAAAGCCTCTAAAAATTCTTCTTCGGTACCCGAGCCTGCTTTCCCGGTGGGAGTACCAAATCGTGTTGAAAGTATTCCAATAAATATATCGTAATCGCCAATTTGCCTGGTGATCAAATCTTGCGGCCTGCCTGCATCAGGATAGGTGTTTGTTTCCCAACGTAGAAGCTCCAATCGTATAACTGAATGCCCGAGAAGTGCATCAAATGTCCTGTTCAATTCATTGGATATACCCAAAAAAGAGTCTCGCTCTCTATGTACGTCGTCTGGAGATGCTATGAAGATTCGTATTTGTAGTGATTTTGCCGACATGTCCAAATTTCATGATTTAAATCTAATAAATTTGGGGTAAATATCCAAACATCCCGACATTGGCACAAGTATGCAGCATGGTTTTGTGTTTGGCGTACTTGTGCCAAGTAATACAAACTATAATTAAAATAAGCTAATCTTTTCATTAAACAAAAATCATGCTTTATATGGCACAAGAAGCACACGCCCTTTTCAACGCATCATTCTTGCGCCAACAGTGGGATTTGAAGAGTTGTTCAGTGTAATGTTTTTTTCCTTGCATACTTTAAGATACTTTCATCAAAGGCCCATTTACAAATATCTTTATGCACAGGATGTGAGTTGTGCAACAGGCACGGACGCTTGCGCTAACGCAAC
>CAWGWY010000005.1:0-58742 GCA_963826435.1 uncultured Chitinophagaceae bacterium
GGGACACCCGCCAGGAGAGAGGGTTTTTGATTGCTGCCTTTAGTGCCGTAGAGGTATGTTTTTTCATATCCCGAACAATATCTTCCTTCTTCCGGGCGGGTGTCCTCACCCGACATTTCACAATCATTTTCATTTCATCATCTTTAAGCAAATGTTTCCAGTCATTAATTACCGATGTTCAGAGGTAAACTTCATTTAATGATTGATGACTTTTCCGCTCTCCAGCATATTTAAAAGGTTAATTAAGGAATGTCCGGTGAGGACACCGGCCAGGAAAGGCGGCAAAGCAATCACCACCAACACTTAAGAAGGTTATGAATTAAAATAAAGCAAAACCTTACTTACTTTAGATAACTTAGCAAGTAATAAAATGCATTTATTATTACAATACACGAGTTAGTCCCTACATGGTTAAAAATAATAAACTCCCTTTATGAAAATAAAATTATTGATGGTTATAGTTGTTGTGTCGTCAGCGAATTTGTCATTCAATACATTAATTGAAAAACAAAAAGAGGCACAAGTCATTGATAAATCTATTACCCAAAGTCCTATTGATTCTTCAGTTCAGAAAAAGAATGAAAAAGTAGCACAAGATCAAAAAGAAAATATAAATGAACAAGATAGCCTTCTAATCAAACAAGCTATGAAAAAAAGTTCATTTGCTTATAGCTTTGGTAATGGCACGGTTTCTCCGGAATATCAAAGACGTTATACTATCAAGGTAACGGCTGAGAAAGTCGAATTTGCAATAGGTGGCTTGGATAAAATCTTATTCACGGAATCTTTTGTATTATCAAAAGCCGACTTTGAAAGTTTCGTAACCACCCTCGTTAAGTTTCATATTCGAAACCGGAAAAAAGAAAAATATCCCATGGGTTGTGCTGGCGGGTCATCGGCATCCTTAGAAATAGATATCTATAAAGAACAAAAAGTACAGGGATACGCATATTATTGTGGGGGTAAAGAGTGGGGCAATTTAGATGGAGATGTTGGTTCCGCTTTTGTCCTTTTTGAGTCCTTAATTCCGGATTTGCAAGCCAGGATGCAAGAAACAAAATAAACAGTAGCACACTACTATTTATTAGGCAGGAGTTGGTGTTTCAGCCTGTGTGGGTGTTCGTCTTTCAATCTATAAAAATCTCAAAGTCAGGAACGCTCCCGCCTGGTCTCCCGACCAGCGGGATTATACTCCCTTCTTCCGGGCGGGTGTCCTCACCCGACATTTTACAATCATTTTCATTTCATCATCTTTAAGCAAATGTTTCCAGTCATTAATTACCGATGTCCAGAAGTAAACTTAATCTAATGATTGATGACTTTTTCGCTCTCCGGCATATTTAAAAGATTCCGGCATATTGATCCTACGGTAAAAATATTAATTAAGGAATGTCCGGTGAGGACCGGCCACGAAAGGGAAAAAAATTCTGCGGCATTACCCGGCCAGATGCACCCGGGCATGGTTACTGTATATAAAAAATAAAAAAACTATGGACACAAAGAAAAAAGATACCGGTAAAAAAGAGGAAATAAAGGCAGACAAGTACGATAAAGAAAAGGAGGCAACGAATCAAAACCAACCCCCTTCAAAGAATGGCGATGCGAAGGAAGGTAATAAGGTTTTAAAGGAACAAGGAGAGACTGACTAATAAGTTTTTGCTAATGTGGCCTTTCAAGTCCCCACATCATGGTGATTGGGCTTGGAAAAGAAAATGCTGGGTTACAAACACCAGGACAGTAGTACTGTTATAATTTGAACACACTACCAACAGCGGGGGACAAATCACGGATAGCAGTACTTTATAATTTAATGATACCAGGGATAGCCGGGAAATTTTGAGGGTATCTTCCGTTTTAATTCGTGTTTTTACTCATAAACCTTTCACTCACCATTGGCGGCATAAAAGTTGAACCTTATGTCTTTAAAATATGCCGGATCAATTAGAAGAGATCAATTGATTTGGGGCATATTTACAAACAATATTACATACATTAATAATTAATAATGCCCAAAAGGAATATTATTGTAGCCGGCGCATCCGCCGGCGGCGTAGATGCCTTAAAGAGCTTCGTGAAATCATTGCCGGGCTACTTGAAGGCATCTGTTTTTATTGTACTTCATATACCCTCATATACCAGGAGCTATCTGCCGGAGATCTTAAGCAAAGAAACTTCATTACCCGTGACACATCCATCTGACGGCGAAAAAATAGAACAGGGACATATTTATGTTGCTGTGCCCGATCATCACCTGTTAATTGAAGATGAAAAAATCGGGATAAAAAAGGGGCCGAAAGAAAACAGATTCCGGCCTTCAACAGACGTGTTGTTTCGGTCGGCCGCGTATCGATACCAATCGCGTGATCGGCGTCATACTTAGTGGTGCACTTGATGACGGCTCTTCGGGCTTATGGAGTATTAAGCGATTGGGTGGCATTGCGATTGTGCAGGAACCGGCAGAAGCTGCCTTTCCTGAAATGCCTTTAAACGCCATGCAGTATGTTGATGCAGATCATGTACTTCCTGTTTCGGATATGGGCAGGCTTCTAAAAAAGCTAACGGCTGAAAATGCCTCTTCTGCCGGCAAAAAGATGTCACAACAAGAAAAGAAACTATTACAAATGGAAGTAACTATTGCCGCGAATGACAATGCATTCGAACTGGGCATATTAAAACAAGGTGAGTTAACTCCCTTTACCTGCCCGGAATGTCATGGCGTACTCGTGAAGCTAATCAAAGGAAATATGATGGAATTCAGGTGTCATACAGGGCATTCGTTTACCGCAAGTGCGTTGCTCGCCGGTATAACAGAAGTAACGGAAGAAACGTTGACGCAATCCATGCGATCAGCCGAAGAGAGTACCATGCTAATGGAAACTATTGGAAAACATTTCAATAAATCCGGGGAAAATAAAATTGGTGATATCTTTCTACGTAAGGCAAAGGCAAGCGCAAAAAAAGCTCGTGTGATCCATAAACTCATCTTAGAAGAAGAGTCCATAAGCCTCGATATGCAATATAAAAAATGATATAACTTTCAATTTGTTTAGTTGCTGGTCCTAATAAGAAATTTGCCTTTAACAAAATTCCTCTTTCAACTCAGGATATGGTTGTTTCCACCCCCGCTACCCTTAGTATAACCATAACCGATAGTTTCGCTATCCTGAGTTTGCAACTCAGGATTTGCAAACATTAAATCTAAATAAAAATTCAATTTTATAAGAGCCTATTTTATCCTGAGTTACAAACTCAGGATAGCAGTACTTTTATTATTCAACCTTACTAAGGATAGCCGGGGGGGAATTTTTATTTCGTTTTTACAACCTCTATATATAATTTACTAAATAATTTGGAAGGCGGGTAAGATAGCGAGAGATTTTACATGGACCTCCTTCGGATTTACATCGGTTCATCAGCCACTGAAAACTTTCTATTATAATCATTTTCATTTCATCATCTTTAAGCAAATGTTTCCAGTCATTAATTACCGATGTTCAGAAGTAAACTTCATTTAATGATTGATGACTTTTTCGCTCTCCGGCATATTTAAAAGATTCCGGCATATTGATCCTACGGTAAAAATATTAATTAAGGAATGTCCGGTGAGGACACCGGCCAGGAAAAGGGTAGCCTTCCAGATGAGGTTTCAAAGTCATGCCACCATATTGCCAAACCTTTTGTAGCGGTTCGTTGTTTTCCTCGCTGTTCTAGTATGTTTTGACTTTCCCTTTTTTTCCGTTGACAAATTCTGTCTCGTCCATTAAGTTTCCGTCCTCCTGGTATCTTGTCCATAATCCTGTTTTTATTTCATTGTCAAACGAACCTGTTTGCATAAGTTTCCCATTTTCACGATACCATTTCCAATCTCCTGTCATTTTACCATTTTTATAATTTCCAATAGCTTTCAGTCTGCCGTTTGCAAGATAATATTTCCATTTCCCTGTTCGTTCTCCGTCTTTAATTTGTCCTTCACAAGAAACAGAGCCGTCTTTGAAATATTCTTTGTGAATTCCGTTTTTAAGCTCTCCGTTTTTGTCAAACTTACTGTTGTCCATTTTCATAATTACAATGTTTTGATTATTCAATTTTAAGATTGTGGCAGTTTTGTCACCGCATATAAAATGGCTTTGTTTGGTTTAAGAAATAGTCGCTAAGTCCGCCCGAAGTTTCTATTTGTATAAAATCAATGATTTCGTTTGGCTTTCTGTACTGCTCTACAGTTAATCCTGCTTCGTTCGTAATACTTTGTTTGTCGTTTTCTATGTCTAAGGCAAATATTAAATGCGGTGGTTCATTTGATGAAGGGGTAAATATCCATCCTAAATATGCAGCCTTTACGCCTGGTCTATCCTTAAATAACGTTTTCAACGAATTAACCATTTCTGTTGGATAGTTTGCAGGTTGTCCTATTTGTACCGAGGTTTCCTTTTCAATTTTAATTTGTCTGTGATTGTCCGTCAAAATGGTGCCTTTTAGTAAACTTTTTATTTCATCAGGCAGTAATTCCTTACCATAGTCTGAGTATGGGTTCAAAATAAATGTCGCTCCAGTTGCCAGGTTGAAAAGGTCTTCACCTTTCATTTCGAGAAATGGAACTTGTTCTTTAATAATTCCTTTATCAAAAATTTTTGAAGTGGAAGTGAAAACGGGAATTTTTCCGTCAGTTAGTGTCACCAAATTAATATTTGTATTTTCTTGAGCTGTCTGTACACCTTCTGGAAGATTTGATTTGTCTGTCAACACAATTAGTTTTTCAGAAAGTAATTTTTTATAAAACTCTGCTCTATACGCTGGCTCGGTCGAAGCCCTTCGTAATGTTGTTTCGATAATATTTTCGTCACCGAAATTGCCTTGTTTTGAATTGTCGGTTTTCTTTTTGAATAAGTCGAAAAGTCCCATGGATTATTATTTGTCTACGAAGTGTTCCTCTATCTCTCGAATTAAAAAAAGTTCAATAGCCACTGCATGGAGCAAGTTTGCAGGATAGCTTTTGCGTGGGGTATTTGGGCCACTGAATACTAACTATACTTTAATGCAACTAATCCTTTCATTCCAAAGAAATCCGGTGCGCTACTGTATTTCCAATCTTCTTCCCTGGTTACAAAACCAGCCTGTACTGGATTCTGGTGTATATAATTTAATTTTTCATCAAACATTTCCTGGCTTTTAATTTCAAGCGGTTTATTATGCTGCTGCCAAAACTGCCAGTCTTTGTTATTGCCGTTTTTTACGGCCGGCTCTTTCCATAATCCACATCATCCACTCTTTTCGGCTTTCCACAACGTTGTTTTTGATTGCTGCTTTTAGTGCCGTAGAGGTATGTTTTTTCATATCCCGAACAATATCTTCCAACTTGTCTTTACTGCTTCCTGTTATCATGTGAATGTGACTTGTCATAATACACAGCCATAAATTTCCAACCCTCGTTTTTCCTGGCAATGTTTCCAGGAGTCTATTATTATTTCGTTGTACTCTTCCCGTATAAATACATCTATCCAATGCACAGTTGCGTATGATATGAAATACAATTTATCGTTGTCATGAAATTTATATTTGCGACTCACAAGTTAAATATAGGTATCTTTTACCCCAAGCACAAGTATAGCTAACACAAGGCTTCGCTACAAAACTTGCGCTAAACAACCTTCTATATACCTGGACCAATAAAGGGCTGCCGATGTTGCGTGTTCCCCGCAGGGAACCGGGCAGGCTGTACGGATGGTTTTTGCAGCCACGCAATCACCAACATCAGTTCATAAAACTGCTTGTTGGTTGCAGTTAAATTTTTCGGAGTGTGTATGAATCTTTTTTTCTTTCAACTCCATTTTCATCGTAAAATTTAAAGTTCTCCATAGAACCGTCTTTTTTCATCTCTCCCTTTAAACGAAGTTTTCCATTTTTATATCGATTTGTAAAATATCCTTTTGTTTCCCCATCAACGTAAGTCATTTCAATTAATAAAGTTCCGGAGGTATCGGTCTTAGTCCAAAGGCCTTGTTCCAAACCATTGACATATTGCCCGTATTCATAGCAATAAGTTGAGTCAAAATAATCGTAAAAATAAGAAACTGTCTTTCCATTTCTGAGAGATAAGGTCTTCGCAAATACCTCTTAAAAAGGAAGTATAGTAAAATGAATTTTCTGTAGCTCTGGATTTTGTTATGTAAAAATTGAAATCAAAACATTTTATAAAAGCTGATTTTAATGTCGGCAAGTACATTTCAATCCCTAAATTCTCAACTCCTACTTTATTGTACTTTTCAATGTGTATACTGAGTTCTTTATATTTTTCAAACAGCGAGGATTTAAGTTTTTTAGCCATGTCGATCTCAATTGCAGCTTTACGTTAGGGCTTGCTGCTGTGCTGGAATTTTATATCGTTCAGCCCAAGCCGTTAGCCCAATTGAAAAACTATTGATGAAGGTATGCACAAATGCTGATTAATGAAAGTCCTGCCGGAGCTGCTGCCGATAGCATTACTAAAGATGAGGATTTGCAGGTCTGCCAGCATAGAAAATGCCGTTTGTAAGATTAGTCTTTAATGTTCAAATCCATATCTCCATTATTACTTTTAACAGGTCACTTCACCGTTTTCGATATCATCTTAAAAAAGGCTTTCCATTCTGGTTTACCGTTTGAAAAATAACAAATCCATTCTCCTTGACGCTTACCATTTTTGGATTGTCCAAAGGCTTGCAAATTTCCATTTTTAAAATATACTTTCTTTAACCCTGAACTGTCCGAAGAAATGGGCCGGTTAAGTTCAATAGTTTCCTGGGGTTTGCCATTAAAAATTTTGAGAGAATCACTGTCTTTTTTGTATTGCAGCTTGTTATAAGAAAAGCTGTGCCGCACTTAAGTTTATAGTTTGATCTATGCTTTCTGAGTTTGTTTGAAATATAAATGGAATTATCAATCTCGCCAAAATAGAAAATAAATATTTATAGTATAATTTGTAGCGTTCAGTAAATTGCAGCTAACGTTTGTATTCCGAAAGTACAAACATCCTCCAATACTTTTTTTCAAAGATATTTTTTCTCACTACCAATATATCAGGGCATTTTTGCGAAGCACATATTTAAAGTGATTGTGTTTCGTAAAGCCAGCCCACTATTATTCTGTAAATTTTCAACATCAGCCCAAAGGGCTTAATTTCACTCACTCTCCACAATTCCAGTCTCCGCCTCACTCAGCTCATAATATTATTTACACTGCAATTATTATTAGTGCAAGATGTAAAGCTTGTTTTGGGGGATAAAGGACCAAAAACGGGGCGTGAATTCTTTTTTAAAATCCCATAAAATAAATTGGAATGTTTAGAAGTTTTTATACCGACCCAATAGGTTTTTAAGCAGATGCAGAGAGATTTTATGCCGGCGCGGAAAGATCTTATGCAGATGCGGAAAGATTTTATACAGATGCGGAAAGACTTTATACCGATGCAAAGAGATTCCATGCCGGTGCAAAGAGATCTTATGCCGGCAGCAGCCGGTCTTATGGCGACGCGAGGAGATTTTATACAAATGCAACCCGGTCTTATGCCGGCGCAAAGAGGTTTCATGCCGGCGCAATCCGGCTTTACTTCTATGTTGTTCGTGGTTGCATTGTTGTCTTCTGCATCCATAAGGGTAAACGTGTTATATGGTCTTCCGCGTTTCCCCGGCATTAAGGATTTTTGTTCCAGGCAGTTCCCTTTTAAAGGCAATCATGAATAATATTCCCCACTCTTTGATGCGGATATATCATAACCTTGCCTGGAATCTAAATTCGCGGGTAGTAGTTTATTAAATTTTTTGATAGTTTTCCCCCGTATTTTCTGCTCTTTTATTTATTGATCCGTTTCGGCGAAACACACATGCCCAATGCCGGCAGCGCATGATATACCGGCAACTCATGGTATAATTGAAAGGCTGAAGGTAATTGAATCTTCAATGAAATCTTTTTATAAAAAAATACCGGTTTTCATGCAACAAAAATTAACTTCATGCTGTCACATTTTTTTTATACCTGTTTAAGCAACCAAATTTTTACCTGTTAGCTAACTTTTTTTAAATGCTAAAAAATACATGAGAATTCTATTGCCCCTTCTATGTGGGCTTTTCCCTGCACTTGCTTCTTTCTCCCAGGGTGCAGGCATGGATTCGCCGGCAGCTTCGCGGGAAAAAAATGTAATAGCTGTGTATGATCATTATACCGGTGATAATGCCCGGGTTTTTAATGGCAGGGCTTATTTGTATTATAATTTCAGGATGGAGGGGAAACCTTTTTTTGAGGCAGATGATTTATCTGAAGGATGGGTGAGCTATGAAGGGAAAAAATATGAACCCCTTTCTATGCTGTACGACCTCATACGAAATGAAGTGGTGATCTTATTGCCAGATAGCAATTCCAGGGCGGTCTTGCAGAATGATTTGGTTGATAGTTTTAAGGTGGCGGGCCATACTTTTATCAGCCTTAAAGAAGACCACAATCAAAATCTTTATAATACGGGCTTTTATGATGTATTGTATAACGGTCATGTGCAACTGCTTGCAAGGCGGACAAAAGTTATGCGGGAAGATTTAAAAGAAAACCCTATACTAACAATCATTTCCGCCAAAGACTTTTTATACATACATAAAGATGGTTTGTATTACTTCGTAAACAACAAGAAAGATGTATTCCGGTTATTTGCCGGTAAAAAAAATGAAATAAGAAAAATGATGCGTCGTCAACATCTTAAATTAAACCGTAAAACTTTTGAAAATACGCTGGAAACTGTAGTTGCATTTTACGACCAGCTAATTCATTAATATGAAAAATAAAGTTTGCTTATTGTTTTCATTTATTTTGTTGTTTGCAACAAAGGAAATGCTCGCCCAGGAAGGCGCTGGTGAAACAATCACGGGCAATTTTAATGAAGCAGGCTTCAGTGAATTTGTACAAAAAGTTCAATCGCAAACGACTTTTCATTTTTACTACGATCCTTCACAGTTTGACAGCATGGCCATAACAATTTCTGTAAGCAAAGCCTATTTACCATCGGTATTGGATAAAGTATTTAGCGGCACCACCTGGCATTATATAATTGACAAGGAAAATCATGTATTTATAACGAAAGGATTTACACTATCGCAGGAGCTGCCCTATGGCTTTTTCACCGGAAAAAAGGATACTGCCGAATTAATTGCTAAAGGTAAAGCAGGTAATCCCGCATACATCAGCAAAGTAAAAAATGTAACTCCTGAAATTTCTATAGAAAATAAATTGTTTGATATAGGGATAAGAAGAAACGAAGTGCCGGGGGGAAATGTAAATGTAGCTGGCTACATCCGCGATGCACAAACAGGCGAGTCGCTTGCAGGCGCATTGATCTATAAAGACCACCCGCACGTGCAGGTTACGAGTGACCAGTTTGGCTACTATTCTATTGTATTGCCGGCAGGCCGCCATACTTTAAATATTATATCGCCGGGCATGTTTGATGCAAAGCGCCAGGTAATGCTTTATTCCAATGGGAAATTTGATATTGAGATGAATCAAAAAGTGCTTAAGCTAAGGGAAGTTATAGTAGAAGCGGGAAAGGAAAAGAATGTGCGCAGCACAAATATGGGGATGGATAAAATAAGTATAATCGCGATGAAACAAGTGCCGGCGGTAATGGGGGAGGTAGACGTATTGAGAACCGTTCTTACTTTGCCCGGCGTAAAATCGGTAGGAGAGGCGAGTACCGGCCTGAACGTGAGAGGTGGCGCCACGGACCAAAACCTCATCCTTTTTAATGGCGCTAATATTTACAACCCTTCACATCTTTTTGGATTTTTCTCCGCATTTGATGCCGATCTCATAAAGGATGTTACTTTATACAAGAGTGCGATACCTGCAAACTATGGCGGCAGGATATCTTCTGTGCTCGATATTACTTCGCTGGATGGCAACGATAAAAAGATAGCCGGCTCTGCAGGCATTGGCCCCCTAACGGGTAAGGTTACACTTGAAGGCCCTTTAATAAAGGATAAAACCACTTTTGCAGCCGGGGTAAGAGCTACCTATTCCGACTGGTTATTTAAGCTATTGCCAAAGGAATATGAAAAGAGCAGTGCATCTTTCCAGGATGCTACCATTCACATCAGCCATAGGATAAATGCTAAAAATAATATTTACCTGAATGGATACATCAGTGGCGATAAGTTTAGTTTAAACAGTGATACCAATTATGCATACCATAATAAAAATGCCAACATAAAATGGAAGCATAGTTTCAATAACCGCTTTTATGGTGTGCTTACGGCAGGCATAGATCATTATGATTATAAAGTATCAGCCGACGATAACCCGGTAAATGCATACGAACTTTCCTATACCATTAATCAATATAAAGCTAATGCGGATTTCAGTTATTTTCTAAACAACAAACATAAAATCGCTTTTGGTTTAAGCAGCCTTTATTATAATATTAACTCCGGCACTTTCACTCCTTTGGGAAAGGAATCATTGGTAGTTCCTGATACGGTTGAGGCCGAGCAGGCACTTGAAAGCGCAGTTTATATTTCGGACCAATATAATATTTCTTCTAATCTTTCTTTAGAAGCCGGCATCAGGTATTCATTATATAATTACCTGGGGGCAAAACATGTTTTTACATATGCACCCGGCTTGCCACGGCAGGAAAGCAATATTACCGGAACTGAATTCTATCCTTCCGGCAAAATTATAGAAACGTACAACGGCCCTGAATATCGTGCTTCGGCCAGGTATACCCTTGCAGAAAACTCTTCCATTAAAGCTTCTTATAACACCCTGCGGCAATACATACAAATGATCTCCAATACTGCTACTATAGCGCCTACCGATGTATGGAAACTGAGTGATCCTCACCTTAAGCCGCAGTCCGGCGCACAGGTTTCACTTGGGTTCTATAAAAACTTCAAATCAAATACTATTGAAACTTCTGTAGAAGTATATTATAAATGGATCAAAAATTATCTCGATTATAAAAGCGGGGCAATACTTATCCAAAACCATCATATAGAAACAGATGTATTTACCACCAAAGGAAAATCTTACGGAGCAGAACTACTGGTAAAGAAAGCGACCGGGAAGCTTAACGGATGGGTCGCCTACACTTACTCACGGTCGCTGGTACGCGAAAATGATCCGCTTGCGGGTGAAATAATAAATGGAGGAGATTATTATCCTAACAATTTTGATCAGCCGCACAATGCTAACCTGGTCGGTAATTACCGCGTTACCCATCGCTATAGCTTGTCATTAAATATCATTTATAGCACAGGCCGGCCCATCACTTTACCAACCGGCGTGTTTGATTATGGCGGCTCTGCGAGGCTCGCATATTCAGACCGGAATGAATACCGCATCCCGGATTATTTCAGGTCCGACTTTTCTGTAAATATGCTGGGCAATCATAAAGTAAAACAAGAAACCCATAATACCTGGACATTTGGCGTGTATAACTGGTTCGGCAGAAAAAATGCATATTCCGTTTACTATATTTCTCAGAATAGCACTGTCAAGGGATATAAACTATCCATTTTTGGCAGCGCTATTCCATTTATAACTTATAATATCCGTTTTTGAATGATGCTAAAAAAGATTCCCCCTAAACTATTGCTATGCTGCTTGGTTACCCTGCTGATGGGGAGTTGCAAGGATCCTTCGATCCGGTGCTGAAGCAGCAGGATATCAATTCGCTTGTGGTAGAAGGCTACATAGATGGTGCAGCGCCCTCCACTTTTAAAATCAGCCGCAGCAGGAAGTTGACCGTTCGCGATACGGCCACCCGGCGATATGAGTTAGGCGCGGCCGTGTCCATAGAAGATGATCATCAAAACACTTATCCTTTAACGGAACAGGGAAACGGTATTTACAGCAGCGTTAGCATTTTAAATCTTAATCCTGCTTATCAATACAGGGTTCACATTTTTACCTCCGGTGGTATTGAATATGCATCGGACCTGGTGCCGTACAAACAATCGCCCGCTATTGATACGGTCGACTGGGAGTTTAAAGATGACGGCGTGCAAATACTTTTGAACACCCACGATCCCAATAATGCTACAAAATACTATCGTTGGGAATATAACGAGACCTGGGAATTCCACGCCAGTTTTAGATCTTACTATAAGTACGATCCCGTTAGCAAGATCGTTATACCCAGGACCGAGGATGTTGAAATTTGCTGGCAGACACACAATTCTAATAATATTTTACTCGGCTCTTCTGCGAAATTGAGCGATGACGTTATTTACCGGATGCCGCTCACGTACATTGAACCGCATGATGACAGGATAAGTGTACTATACAGCATCCTGGTAAAACAATATGCCTTAGACGCAAATGGATATAATTATTACGTTGCCATAAGAAATAACACGGAACGTGTTGGATCTATTTTTGACCCGCAGCCCAACCAGACACAAGGCAATTTACATTGTGTGACAAACCCCGCGGAAAATGTTATAGGCTATATTAATGCGGGCGGCTCCGTTGTGAACAGAATATTTATTTCCAATAGATCGTTGCCTGCTTCCTGGAAAATTTATCCCGATTGCCCTGTTGCAGATGTGCCCAATATCCAGGACAGCATAGAATTTTATTTTGAGGGTGGATGGGATCCCATTTCGAAAGTGTTTACCAATACAAATCAAATTGTTTATCCATCCTCTTATTCACATTGTGTTGATTGCACTTTAGCCGGCACAACTATAAAACCTTCTTTTTGGCCTTGATAAAACTAAAGATGAGCTCCGCTGCTTTGCACAGATTTCTCTTATCCCTTTTAGTGGGATTGACGGTTTTTGCTTTGGCTCCCGTAAAGACTTTTGCCCAGGTGGCCGAAATAGAAAAATAGCTACGAAAACTATAACCAATATAATTTACAGGAAAAGATATTCGTACACACCGACCGTTCATTTTATTTATGCGGCGAAATACTTTGGTTCAAAGCTTACTTAACAAATGCAGCCGGCAATCAGCCATTATCCATTAGTAAAGTGATGTATGTTGAGATACTTAATGCACAACATCAACCGGTGGTGCAGCAAAAGATCTCCATAAAAAACGGCTTCGGTAATGGCTCTGTCTTACTGCCATTTTCCTTATCATCCGGAAACTATGAAGTAAGAGCCTACACTAACTGGATGAAAAATTTTTCGCCGGACAATTATTTCAGAAAAAACATAAGCATTGTTAACACCACTAAAAATCTTGATAGCGCTGCCGTCCTCGCAACCGCCTGGCTATACCGCAGGCTTTTTTCCCGAAGGCGGCAACCTGGTAAATGGGTTGAAAAGTGAGATCGCTTTTAAAGTAAGTGATAATAAAAATAAGGGAGCTGATTGTGAGGGAGTGGTTACAGATCAGTTCAATGACACGATCGTTCATTTTAAATCCTTTTACTCAGGCATGGGGCACTTCTATTTAACCCCCGCCACAGGAAAAGATTACACGGCTTTTATTAATTGTGAAGACGGGTCAATGATAAGAACAAGCCTGCCAAAAGCGTACGACGCCGGCTATGTAATGCATGTGAGTGATACAGGCAGCAATGATCTAATGGTTTCAGTTGCTGCAGCAGGACAAAACGCTCCGGGGGAAGTACATTTTATTTTTCAAAATGGTGGCCGTATTAGTTTTGCAAAATCACAGCACATTGAAAATGGCGTGGCTGTGCTGCTGATAAATAAGGATAGCCTGGAAGAGGGTATAACGAGGTTAACAGTTTTCGATGGCAATAAACAGCCGCAATGTGAACGGCTTTATTTTAAGAGGCCAAAGAATAAATTGCTTGTAACTGCTGAAGCCGATAAAAAGCATTACGGGCTTCGCGGAAAAATTGTTGTTGATGTTTCCACTACTGATGAGGCCAAACGGTCATTGGCAGGAAACTTATCTGCTTCGGTATTTCGGTTGGATAGCCTGCACCGGCCAGACAGCGAAGATATATTCAGTTATTTATGGCTGTCATCTAATTTGAAAGGTATTATCGAAAATCCGGCTTATTATTTCAGCAATGAAAATGCTGAAACAAACGAGGCGCTCGATAACCTGCTGCTCACGCAAGGCTGGAGAAAATTTGATTGGGACAAAATATCTCAAAATAAAACACCTGCGTTTACTTACCCCCCGGAGTATGCAGGCCATATCATCACCGGAAAGATCACGAATGAAACTACAAAAAAAGCAGCTCCGGATGTGCTGGTGTACTTGTCTGTTCCGGGCCGCAGGGTTCAGTTGAAAGGATGTATTAGTGACAGCGCAGGCCTGGTTCATTTCGACATGAAAGATTTCATCGGCTCATCTCAAATAATATTGCAAACAAATATGGAGGCGGATAGTGCTTATCGCTTTCAAATCTTTACTCCTTATTCAGAAATATTTAGCGATGATATAATTCCCGGGCTGTATGTTTCGGAAGAAGACAAAGATTTTTTACAGCAGGCAAATTTTCACATGAAAGTAGAAAACGGTTACCACCAAAAGGACCTCGGAAATCTTGAGGAGCCTGTAGCTGATTCGGTTGCTTTTTATCACAAGCCATCTAAAACTTACCTGCTTGACAACTACACCCGTTTTACCACTATGGAAGAAGTAATGAGGGAATATGTTGACGAAGTAAGTGTGAGAAGAAGCAGGCAGGATTATCGCCTCATGACTATAAGCGAGCCTTCTCTTGCCGTACGAAATAAGCAGATAGTGGACCTGCTGATAGAAGACAATCCTTTGGTATTATTAGATGGGGTACCTGTTTTTAATATTAATAAAATAATTGCTTACGATCCGTTGAAAGTGCAAAAGCTGGAAGTAGTTGCTTCCCGTTATTACTGGGGACCCATTGTTGCAAACGGGATTGTAAGTTATACTACTTACAAAGGTAACCTTGACGGGTACACGCTCGATCCTAACGACCTGGTTTTGGATTATGACGGTTTGCAGCAACAAAGAATATTTTATTCCCCGCAGTACTCTTCCGGGAAAGAACTTCAAAGCCCGTTGCCCGATTACCGCGATGTTTTATTTTGGTCGCCGGAAATCAATACCGGTGAAAAAGGTAAAGGCGCTTTTTCTTTTTACTCAGGCGACATACCCGGTAAATATATGGTTGTTCTGCAGGGTATTTCCGCAAATGGGGATGCTGGGAGCACGGGTGTTATTTTAAATATTGAGAAATAAGATTTGAACAGGCGGATCTGAATAAGACTTTTATTTCATCGGGCTAAAAGATTCGCTTCTTAAAATAATCAGTTTTCCGGCAAGGCCGTTCCATCGTAATAAGCTTAGGCAGCATAAAAAAGGCTGTGTGACGGAAAAAACCAAGGGAAGAATTTCTACAATTTTTGAAAAGATATCTCTATTCCGGTTAAGATATAAATCTCAGACAGCTAGTATTTTAGGACATATTTCTTCATTTAAGGCACAGAACTTGATTATTCTGTAATGATAAGTTCAATGAAGAAATGGAACGAGACAGAACATCCCGGTTGAATTTGAAAATTGCAGGCGGTTACAACGATGGCCTTCGCAATATCTCCGCTCAGTTTATCCAAAATATTCCTTATGGCACACATCCATCACAAACGTTGGATGTCTATCTTCCTGCTAACCGGTCGGTCGCTTCTACGAAAATTTTGGTTATCATTCATGGTGGCGGATTTAACAGTGGCAGCAAAGACGAGCTTTCCACCTATATTCAACCAATGCAGAAGCGCCTGTCCGATTATGCTTTTTTTAACATCACCTACAGGCAGGCAACCACCAGCGACACTTTGTTTCCTGCACAGGAGAATGATGTTAAGGCAGCGCTGGATTTTATTATTGATAATTGTGCCCGCTTTAATGTTTCAAAAAAAGTGGTGTTGCTTGGGGTGAGTGCCGGTGGAACACTCGCATTATTGCAAGGCTATAAGTACAAAGAGCCGGTGGTACCAAAGGCCATCATTTCATTTTTTGCCCCAACCGATCTTATGGATTTATATCAACATCCGTTAAATCCAATGGTTCCATTTACATTACAGCAGGTTACCGGAAGTACGCCTGTAGAGAACCCATTCATATATACCAGTTCGAGTCCTATAAATTTTGTATCTGCGGATTCACCTCCCACCATTCTTTTCCAGGGCGGGCAGGATCCATTGGTAAATAAAGAGCAACAAAGCATGTTGCAGCAAAAATTAATTGATGCCGGTGTTCGCAATCAATATATATTTTATCCAAATGAAGGCCATGGCTGGCAGGGAAGAACCCTCGCAAATTCATTCAGTATGATTGAGGCCTTTTTAAATGAAAATGTTCAGTAGACTTTTTTGCGAAGCTTTCATAAAGAGCTTATAGAGATTCAGTGATCTGTTTCAAAATTTGAAACGGGGCTAAGACCTTTCCGGGCCTGGTTAAAAAATAATAGATGCCAGGTGCCACACCGGGGCTACATACACAGTGGAAGCCTGGGTAGTATTTTGAAGATAATTGTAAACGCGGGCTATGGCGGGAGGATGTTGTTGCTATAGTTCGCCATCAGGTTCAGTTTCGGATCTTTGTTACTAATTTATCTTTAGTTCTTACCTTCAATTTTTAAAACATTTTGGGCTTCAGTTTTTGTCGGATGTTTTTTAAAATATCCCAACAAAGCCAGGCCTCAAATGCTGTGTTCAATTCTAAAAACACAACATTGTTAAAAACAATGAATATAGAATTAAGACGACAAATAGAAAAAATCGTACCGCTGACAGATGACGAATTTGAGTTTGTATTATCTCACTTCAAAGAAAAGAATTTCAGGAAGCACCAGATCATCATCCAGGAAGGGGATTATGTACCACACGACTTTTATGTCGTAAAGGGACTGATGAAATCTTCGTACACCAATCCAGACGGAAAAGAACATATCATGCAATTTGCTTTGGAGGATTGGTGGATAACAGACCCACAGGCTTTTCATAACCGAACCAGAGCAACCCTGTCAGTTAATTGTTTGGAAGATACAAAAGTGCTTGGGCTTACTTTAGATAACAAAGAAAAGTTGTGTAAGGAGTTTCAAAAAATGGAACACTTTTTCTTAAAGAAAACAACCGCAGGCTATATCGCTTTGCAGAAAAGAATTCTATGCCTTATCAGCAGTACAGCAAACGAACGCTATCATAACCTGGTTGACCAATACCCCGGGCTTATTCAACGAATACCCAAATCCATGGTGGCTTCTTATTTGGGCGTAAGCAGGGAAACTCTCAGCCGCCTGGCTACCGCCTGAATGTGATAAACCTCACATCAAATTCGTGATAATTGTCCTTTAGCATGTCTTCCTGTTATTGGAATTTTGCTAAAACAATTTTAGCAAATGGAATACAGAAATTTAGGAAAATCAGGATTAAAGGTGCCTGTACTAAGCCTTGGTACCGGTACATTCGGCGGAACAAACGAATTTTTTCAGCGTTGGGGGCAGACAGACGTAAAAGAAGCCGCACGATTGATTGATATTTGTTTGGAAAGCGGCATAAATTTCTTTGATACAGCCAATGTTTATTCGCAGGGAGCATCGGAAGAAATATTGGGCGCAGCTATCAAAGGGAGGCGTGAAAAAGCAATCATAGCAACGAAGGGGAGTTTCCAGATGGGCGGGGGTATAAACGACGAAGGCTCCTCACGATACCACCTTATCAAAGCATTTGAAGACAGCTTGAAGCGTTTAGCAACGGACTACGTAGACCTTTATCTCATGCATGGTTTTGACACCACTACACCCGTTGAAGAAACATTGCGCACATTGGATAATTTGGTAACAAGTGGTAAGGTGAGGTATATCGGTTGTTCCAATTTTGCAGCGTGGCAACTGATGAAATCATTGTCTGTTTCAGAAAAACACAACCTTGAAAAATATGTAATTTACCAGGGGTACTATTCGTTAATTGGCCGTGATTACGAGCAGGAATTAATGCCACTGATAAAAGACCAGGGCCTGGGGTTAATGGTTTGGAGCCCACTTGGCTGGGGCAGGCTTACCGGAAAAATCAAAAGAAATCAACCACTTGCTGAAGGACGCATAAAATCAGGCGGAGCCGTTGGTTCACCACCCGTTGAAGACGAATTGCTATACACAGTGGTAGATGCCTTAGAAAGAATTGCAAATGAAACAGGAAAAACAATTTCGCAAGTTGCCATTAACTGGTTACTGCAAAACGAAACTGTTTCAAGCATTGTAATAGGGGCAAGAAACGAACAGCAATTAACTGAAAACATAGACGCGGTTGGTTGGTCTTTGACAGGAGAGCAGTTGACTGAACTAAATGCCATTACAGCCCAAACGCCTGTTTATCCGCATTGGGTTGGCCGGCGATAACAGTGGAAAAGTGATCTTTGCCTGATCATTTACATGCTTTGATTAGCTTTTCTAATACCGGCAAAACTATAAATAATACTATTGGCAACGGCAACCTTTTTCCGCATATGATATCGATGAACGATTACAGGAAACAAATAATGGAGTGGTTGATTAACCTGCACTAAACGATGTTACCTGCATGCTAAAAAAAAATGGAAACCGTGGCTCTCCAAAAATAAAAAGCAAAAAAGTTATCCATGAAAAATCTGCATAACCCCGTTAGTAACTTTTATAGTTCTAAAAACAAACTTTGTTTTTGGGTAAGGGATACTATGCATTGTAAGCCGGCTAACTATAAGACAACACAATAAGGTGGGGTCCTGTATTTATTCAGCAGCCATTTCAAATCCGGTACAAAACACCTTACAAGCATAGCGGTCTCATTACTGGCGGTGTCGCTGAACATCGTATTGCAAAAAGCCCCGGTCTCTAAGGATCAGGGCTTTTTTATTTTCTTCAATCAGTTTTAAAATCGGGGGCTTTCTTCAATACGCATAATGTTGGCGGAAGTACTGTAGATTAATTTCCATTAAAGTAAGAACGTGCCATAATGCCCTCTGCACCTAATTCAATAACTAATTTTGAATAGAGATTTCGATATCTACCGGCAGTCTCAAATTCTTTTAAGGCCTTGAATAAATTCTCTGACACAATGTAAAAGTCTAATAGGCCTTGCCAATGTTGTTTTTTACTTTCAGAAATTCTATTTGATTCGCTTTGGATCAATTTTGCATTAGTTAAGTTCATAGATTTTGTCAAAAGATTTATAAGCATATTTTGATTCAAGAAGATGCGATCATTATTGTTTTTGACTTTCCAATACGAAATTGCCGTTTTACAGTAAAGGAGTGCTGAGTCAAGTTTGTTTTCTAGTTCGTAAAGTCTAGAAAGGTCAAACTGAGAAACAGCGATTCCCCAACTTGCATTTTTTAATTTATAAAGATGAATTGCTTTTTGTATTTCATCTTTGCCTTCTCGGAAATTGTCAACCCTGCCTAACAAATAACCTTTGAATTTTCTATTATTTGCCTCGCTCAGAGTGTCCTTTAAACTATTGAATATTTTGATAGCGCTGTCGGTCAGCAGCAATGCTCCTTTATAATCATGACTTGATTCATCCAACAATTGCCCACGATTTTGTATGTCGAATGCCGTAATTTTCAAAATGTCTCTTTCGTCGTCTGTAATTGTTTTCGAATTTAGTTTAGCCATGAGAATAGCAATGCTGTCCGTTTGGGCCTGGCTATTAGCAAATACTACAAAAAGAAAAAATAAAATGCCAGTTAGGAGTTTCATGCTCTTGAGTATTTCCGCCAACGGTACGCATTTATGCAGGCCGGGAAATAGAATGCCTTCTGCCGGTACCGTTGCCAAATTTATAATTTAAAGTTCATTGATACTACTACCGTTCATTAGAATTCCGTAAGTTGGGAACTGTAGCTCAAATATGCACTACAGTTCATTGTTACCACGTCTGCCCGGCTTGCATAAATGCGCTTGTTGCTGGCAGTTAATAGTCATGTGCCAATTTTAATATTCGTTCGAATCTGTTTCGCAATCCGTTTGTCATCATAAAAATCAATCCGCCAATAATCAATTCAAAAAGTAACAATGTTAATAGCATCGGTATACGCGGACCTTGAAGCATTGTCTTAACATCAAAAAGTTCGCATAAAAAAAACACTCCAATTAAGTATAGGAAAAATGTCAGTCCAATGTTTGGTCTTAGTGTTGTTTTTATAATAGTCTTGGCACCGTCAGTTGTAATTGTGCCTTTTAGATAAACAAAACTATTTCCGCCTAATCCTCTGATGTAACCGAATGCCCATTTATGTGTCAATATAAAACTGTTATCTGAGTGGAGCTTCCCTGTAATATTATTTGCAAAGTCATATCCTCTTGCGTTTGTTATTTTTGAGAAATCACTTCGAACGTCTTCGAGCGAATTGTTAAGCGTGTACTTATATTTTTGAGTCAGTAGAATGTCCATTTTTAATTGCCTGCAACTTGTGTATTTCCGCTAATATACGCTACACCTACTACAAAACAATTTTTCTTAAGTATTGAAAACTAACCTGGTACAAAAAAACACGCGGATCAATAACCGTAGCGCAAATACAACTCAGGTAAGCTTCAAATTACCCGAACCTGGCGCAGATCTTAACGCTATCGCACACACTACTTAGCTCTCTGTGCCGCCCCATACCAAAATAACTCTGTGCACATGCCATTTCCTGTCGCCCGGGAAGCATTTCTAAGCGTGCAAAACCTACATCTGAACGTGCAACACGCACATCTGAACGTGCAACACGCACATCTGAGCGTGCAACACGCACATCTGAACGCGCAACACGCACATCTGAACGTGCGACACGCACATCCGAACGTGCGACACGCACATCCGAACGTGCGACACGCACATCTGAACATGTGACACGCACATCTGAACGTGCGACAAGCACATCTGAACGTGCGACACGCACATCTGAACGTGCGACACGCACATCTGAACGTGCGACACGTACATCTGAACGGCCAACATTTACCTTTTTGTTCCATACCCGCACCTGGTTGTCATGCAAATACGGCTTCTGCCTTCCACTGGAGCACCCCTGCTATCCTTAGTAACATCAAAAATTAAAAAGTGGCGCTCTTGTATTATTTAAGAATTCTACGAATGGCGATCTGTGACTTCTTGCATTTATAAATTACTCAGGATAGCTGGGGGTCTCCACGCCCACAATCAGCAAAGCAATGCGACAATTTGAAATGCACCCTATGAAAGAAGGCGGTAAAAAATTTTTCTGAAAAATGGTATCTTTACACTTTCTTAGCCCGATCGTATAATGGTAGTACCTCAGATTCTGATTCTGATTGTCCTGGTTCGAATCCGGGTCGGGTGACAAAGCTTTAAGACTGTATTCCCGCTCTTTTCTTACGCAATACCTTTTACAAAAAGACCGGTGATAGTTGGTTGAATTTATTGAAGCGCTTTAAAATCGTCCCTGCTGTAAACGCCGGGCGAGGCATGATCGCCTCCTTTGAATTTATAGTTTACAAATTTTATCCCTTTCATTTCGGTAAGCGAAAAGGTTGCCGTTGCCATATAATTTTCCGCGCCGGTGCTTCCGATATTTTCAGTAAGATACCTGCTATCCGGAATGCTTACATAAATGGTATCGTGAGAAATTTTATCAAAATTGAGATGAATGGAATCCCAGCTAACGTTAATCAACGATACCAGCTTACCACCTGATAGTGTGTCCATCCTGGCATTTGCGGGCTTGTGAATCTTGTAGGTATTGGTGGCCTCTTCAAAATCAGCGCTCCATATGGAAGGTGCATTTTTTATCACCACTGCCGAATCTGCGCCGGGGTTGTTTTGAGATTCGTACACGGTGTCTTCAATTTCCACACCGGAGTTTTCGGATTCTGTAGAATTGGAACTGCAGCTTATAAATAGGAATAAAATAATGGCAACAAATAATTGTTTGATCATGATATGGGATTATTAATTCGCACTAATTTATAAATTAAAACGGATATCCGATTGCTAAATTCAAAACAATGTTTTGGCGCCTCCACTCGCGGTTGCTAAAATCTATTTGGTTGATCACCCACCGCTGGCCCGGTGGTAAGTAAGGCTTTCGAAGGGGCGTAGCGATATCAATGCGAAGCAGCAATATCTGCAAATTTAAGCGCAGCCCTATACCTGCTCCCACGGCAAGCTGGTTTAAAAAATCTTTTGTAAACTCTGTGCCGGGCCTTGCCAATATATTCGTGCCGCGAATAGTTGTGGTGTCTTTATTGTACAGCCAGATATTTCCGGCATCAACGAAAAAAGCGCCTTCTACAATATTATTCACTTTTATACGCAGCTCGCTATTCATCTCAAGCTTAATGTCGCCCGATTCATCGGGGAAAAAACTGGTACTATCTGCATTAGGTTCCCTGAAAGTTCCGGGGCCGATTGACCTGCTCCTGAATGCACGGATGCTGTTATTGCCACCAATAAAGAATTGTTTTATAAATGGCAATTGCCTTGAATTTCCGTAAGGATAGCCAAAGCCAAAAATTACCCTGTTAGCAAGCCGTAATGTGTTGCTAAAGGAATAATAGTACCGCAGATCACTTTGCAATTTTACGTATTGCGAGATGGGTGCGCCGGCAATTCTTTTCTTCTGATCCGGCCCGCTTGCCTTCGTAAGCAATCCTGCCACATTTCCTGAAAGATCAGTAATGCCATTAAAATAAAATCCCGTGCCCTGGGGTTGATTGGCGAGCGGATCGTAGGTGTAAGAATAATTGGAACCAATTATAAATTGGGTATCTATCGCGTGCTTTAATGTGACATTACTTTTTATACTATCAAGATACAATGGTGTTACATTCAGCGCCTGTACAAAATTAACGGAGAACGGGTTTAGTTCGTGTTGATTCCGGATGTTTGGTTTCCACGAATAGCCGAGCTCGCCTTTGAAGGAGTTTAATGTGTACAGTTTTCTCCTGTTGAGCAGGTCGTAGCTAAGCGTTATTTTAGTTTTAGGAACAAATTCATTAGTGGTATTAAGCTTAAAAAAAGGAATTACAAACTTGGGTATGGCAAAGGTGACGCCGCCCCCGAGGGTGTACGTATTGAACCCTGACTGCGTTCCGCTGTATTGCACCTCAGTTCCTACGTTGGCATGAATGATCATTTGTTCCGCATCCCTGAAGGTGTTGCGGTTGGTAAATGACAAGGTGATCAATGAGCCCACATAATTATTTGATTTTGTATTACCCGAAAGTTCAGCCCGCAATGATTTTTTTGGAAGCGGGGTCAGATAGTAATAGGTGTTTAGCCTCCCGGTATCGCCCTGGCTATTGGGCGATAATTCAAACCTGTTTTTTACGAATTTGAAAATATTAAGATTGATAAGCCTGCTCAAAGTAAGGTTATGGTCGGTGCGGTTATACACATCACCGGAATCAAACCTTAATATTCTCGGGAACAGCTTTGGCTTGAATTTTTTTTGCGGATCAATAATATAATACCCGTTGTATAAAATATTATTCTCGTGGCTGGTGTCAGCCCTGCTTGCGTTCAGCCTGTAATTCGGATAAATATATACATCGTCAATAATGTACGGTTTTTTTGAGAGGGCGGGTGTCGTCTTTTTTGTATGTACATACACGTTTATCTGGTTGTTGCCGATCGTGCTGTCTACATCCATTAGTAATAATTCCGGGCTGAAGTAATAATAGCCTTCCTCTTTCAGCACTGCATCTATCCTTGCACGTTCATTCTTGATAATATCGAGATCGAATGGATCGCCGGTTTTGAGAAGTGTTTCTTTTGTTGTTGCCTGTATGGCCTGGCCAACGGCGGAGCTGTCTGTAACAAAGCTTACTTCTTTAATGGTGTACTGAACTCCCGGCTGCAGAGTATAGCTTGCGTGGGCTTTTTTTCTTTTAACGGTGGTATCTCCTGATGCGTCTGCATGAAAGTATCCTTTATTGTCCAGGAAATTTCTCAGCACTTTTGTGTTATAATCGAGATTAAGGCTGCTAAGCAGTACAGGTGGTTCACCCAGTTTTCTAAAAAAATTTCTTAAAAACCCATGTTTGGAAGTATCCTTACCACCCAGGTTATACAGTAAAAGTTTAAAAGGAATTCCCAGGAATTTACCGTTGGGCTTCGGCCTGGGCAGGTGTTCTGTAAGGTCAACTATCTTATTTTTTTGTTTTTTTGAAAGTGTGCTGTCATCCACTTTTACTGTCGCCCCGGTATATAGCGCATCGCCTTTGGGAACCGTTTTGGTTATATTGCACGAAGATGCAAAAACAAAAGATACGCAAATTATTAGGGGGAAGAAAGGGTACATCGCAAATTGGCGCCGGTTGCCGGAGGCACTAACCGGGGCGGCTAACCGTTGCCGGTGCCTCCACCGCCCACAGGCTACGCAAAGAAACAATTTGAAATGCACCCAAAAAAAATCGCCGGTTCTTTTATTACCCATTATCATTTTCTTTTTGCAGGATTTAAAATTGCCTGGCTATCATCAGGTATATTTTCATTGCCCTTTTTATTTTCTTTTTTGATTTCTTTTTTGATCTCTCTTTTTTTCTTTCTCTGTTCTTTGGTCATGAAGATCTGCCGGAACTTATTAAAGTTCACTGATATGATAAAGCTCAGGCCTGTCTCGATCACATATCCTTCAATTTGGCCGGTATAATCATTCTTGCGATAAGCCCTCAGCATATACGCACCATTCTTACTGAGTTTATAGTCTATAGCAATATTGCCTGCAATACTGCTTTGCTGCCCGTTTACCGGCCTTGGCCCTTCAAGCTGAAAGTCGTTACCAACGCTTACTGTAAGCCTGTCATTAAGCAATCGTTTTGACAAACCAACATTAAAGTCGGTACGATTTTGTTGCGTCCCTGTGGTGTAATCCTGTTCAGAACTTAAATCAAAATTTATATCAACCCCTTTGATCAATCCTTCGGTAAGCTGATTCAATTGTTCGGTAAGCAGCCTGCTTACACTTTGCCTCGCAAATGAATTGGCGTCTATGGACCCACCGCTGCTGTTATCAAATGGATTTTCACTTACGAAACGATTCAACAAGAGCAATGCAAACACCTGCTTATTCATTTCTCCTTCTTCCTGTCTCATTTGGGTGAGCTTCGTTTGCACCGTGCTTACAATATCCTGCGATACGTTATAGCTCCTGTCGGAGGGAAGTAAAATATCAAATGAAATTTTTGGTTGAAGTAATTCACCACTAATGCCGAGATGCACTTCGAAAGGAAGCTTTTGTTTATAGGTGGTGGGATCGCCGGCTATCTGGCCTTGAACAAGATCGAGAGGCGCCGTATTTGCGACATATACTGCAGTAACATTCACATTTGCTGTAGTGGGCTCGCCGGTCCATACGATCCTGCTGCCTTTTTGTATAATAAATTTTCTCTTTATAAAATTGAATGAAAGGTCATAGGAGCCTTCATCAATTTCGTAAGAACCTACCAGTGTTATTTTTCCACTCGCGTCTATGCCGCCAGTCATTTCACCATCTCCTTTAATGCGGAGGAAATCGCCGTTGCCCTGGTCAACGATTAAGTTAAAAACTGCGTTCCTGTTTATTCTAATATTTACCGAAACATCGTATCCCTGCAACGGTGATATCTTGAGAGAATCGTAGGGCGCCATAAAAAGAGAATCCTCGGGAGTGGCGCTATAGTCAACAAAGCGTACCACACCTTCCCGCTGCACCACGCCTGGCTCATTTTGCGGGAGCACTACACTAAAATCCGTTAGGTCATTTATCGTCAGATCTCCGTCAACTACCGGTTGAGAAGGCGTTCCCGTAATTTTGAGATTGGTGGAAAAAACCATTTTTCCATAAAACAATTTATTGTCGTTTTTAGTTGAATTAATTGCCTGGAAATTATCAGCTTTAATTGTAAGATCAAACACGTAATCATAAAAGTTAGTCGTGTGTAACATACCGTCAATTACGATTGCATTATTGGCCGTATCCCGTATTGTAAACGTGCTGAATTTTATTCCTTCATTATTGACAATAGCCACAGCTTCTTTATCTACTTTAAAAACATTGTTAAGTGCAGAGGCAGTAAAGGCAGTGTTATTAAAATTAATTCTTCCGTCAATATTTGGATCTTCAAGTGAACCATTCAATGCTATTTTACCGTAAAGATTTCCTCTTGCGTTTTTGATACCACCTTTTGTAAAGCCTTCCAGCATTTTCATTTGAAGAGAAACTATATCCACATTAAAATCATAGCTGCTTTTGTTGCCAGGTTTCAAAAAATAATCACCAAGAATATTTATTTCATTGCCAAAGCCGTTGAGCCTAACGTCTGCATTAAAAGTGTTGGCAACGTTGTTATTAACCTTAGCGGTAAGATTGCCGATGGTATCTTTATAAATACTTAAATCCTGAACCGTCAGGTCTGTTGTAAAATTCGGTTGAACCTGTATGTTTTTTACGACCGCATTTCCATTAAGTACACCACCTACCAGGAGCGAATCGTTCTGGACAAACCCGGTGAGTGTTGCAATGTTGAAATTTTTAAAATCGATACGCAATGGTTTATTGGTACCGGAGCCAACACTGTTTATCCCCAATTGCTGGTTACCCTGGCTTAGATTAAAATTGGTGGCGGTAATGTCGTTATTGATGTACTGGATACTATTATCATTTGCTACGGTCCATTTATTATAATTCAGCAGCAGGCTATCCGGCCTTAAACTAAAACTATAATTGTTCGTGGAAGGCTGGCTGAATGTGCCGCTAACGGTATATTTATTCACGGATTTTGCATCCTTAATATTCAGGGTGAATCCAAGGTTATTATTTTGCAAAGTTCCGTTTAACGTTGTTGCGTACACGGCAAGCGCAGAGCCACTTTTAAATTGATCCAGCGAGGTGTTAAAAGCCAAAGCGCCGTTTGTTGTTTGTGCTTTGAAGGCGAGGTTATTTATTATAAAGCTTCCGTAAACTACGTAAGGAGCTTTCATAAATGCGTTCCAGCCACTATCACTTGAGAAATGCGCGGTAAGATTAACCGGTTTTAACTGTTGTATGGCAGGCAGGAACGCACGCAATGCCTGGTTGTCTATGATACCGGCAGTAATCGTAAAATTATATGGATCTACCTTTGCAACATTTCGTGTGGCTGTTAATGCGAAATAAGGATCTATAGACTGTTGAAAAACATCCGCAAGCTGGGTGAGGGTATATTGTCCTTTTATCGTTGCGGATGCGAAATCACTTTTTAATGAAAGGCTTTTACCACCCGCCGTGTTATCGGCTATCACTTCCAGTGAGTCCAATGTAATTCTCTGGCCGTCGTTTACCAGGATCGAATGTGTTACAAGCAAATTGCCCGCAAGATTATCAGGGTCAATATTTGTAAAGTCACCATCTATTTGTCCGTGATACTTTACCGGCTGCGGTGTAAAGCCAAGGGGCTTTGTATTGATACTGTCAATGGTTGCCTTTATATGTACCGAAGGGAATTTTTCTAAGAATTCACCACTGGCTACAATATTTGTTTCAAGATTGGGGTCATGCACAGACGCGGTTACGTGATACTTTTTATTAGCAATATTCCCATCAGCCTTAATGTTCCGGTAACTGTAACTGTTCAACGTAACATTTGCAATAGTACCATTAAAAGTTGCGTTCGCTGTTTCCGGATTATAGCCGTTACCCTTTGCAACAATGTCGCCTGTTACCAGGCCGAGCTGCGGATTTTGCATCAGTTTCCCAAGGTCCAGGTTCCTCGCGTTGAGAGCAAGGTCATATTTTGCTTTATTTTGATCGGTAATGTTTACAAGGGTTCCTTTTATTTTGGCGCCGCCCGAAGTTGAGTTTACGGTAACATCGGTGTATAGGTTATTCATGCCTCCTTTCACAATTCCTGATGCTGAAAAAGATTCAGGAATATTTACGTTGGGAGGTAGCGTATTTGGCGGAAGCAAAGATGTGATATCGTTTCGGCCTGATTGAAATTTTTGAATGTTCAGATCTGCATATAATTTATTCGGATCGGGCAAGCCTTTTATTACACCACTTACATTAATATTGGTAGCTGTAAGTCCCCTCAATATTGCCCTTTGCAAATGAAGATCATTAACCCTGCCCGTGATTCTCGCGTCTACATATAATGTTGCATTTGAAGGAATGTTAGTTGATTGAGCAGACAACACGGGAACAAGATTTAGCAGGTCCTTCATAGCAATCTTACTGTTTTCCAGGTCAATGTCAAGGCCAAGAACCCCGGGATCTTTTTGCAGGGCCTCCAGCGATGGATAAGATATGGCGGCGGATCTTTTTACTTCCGAGCCGGGTGTTTCCAACAACAGATCCTGTAGTGATATGCTTGTCGGTGTCATCGCAAAGTCGGTACTGAGGTTATTCAGCACGAAGCCACTTTGTTCTTTAAGGCTTGCTGATTCAACGCTGACTATTGTAGTATCCAGGCTATACTCAAGACCCGTTGCTTTTAACGAAATATCCTGCAGGTGAAGATGCAAATAGTCCATTCCTCGGGGAACGTGCGGAGCGGATTTGTCATCAAATTTCAAGTTACTGTTTTGAATTTCGAGATCCGAAGAAAGGATTTTGAATGGGGGAGTATCGGCACCGGTAATGACGGAATCTTTGGGTTGTTGATTCAATTGTTTTGAATCAATTTCAATATTTATTGTTGAATTTTTCAGCTGCGCCTTTTCAAGTGTTATGATGCTGTTTTTAAGATCAATCGTTTTTGGATTTATAATGAGATCTCCGATAACGTAGGAAGATTTTAGCTGGGACGGCTCACTATTGTAGACAACATTTACATTGCTTATAAGCATTTCTTTATTGAGAAATTGCAAATAAGTATCAGGATCTGCCGAAGCCTCCGCCACAGTTTTTTCTACAGTTTGCTGCAATGGTTTCACCTGGTTAAAATGGCCTTTGAGACCATCCAGCTTTATAGTAGGAACATCAAATAAAAGATGCGTGGGATCGAAGGTGTAAATCTTTCCATCAAGATGCCCGAATGTAAGGTCCATATCATTGCCGGTATACGGGTCAAGATAAATTACTCTTGTATTATTGACAAGAATCCTGTCAATGTTCAGTTGCAATGTTGACGAATCCTGGTTAGTTTGTTCTTTCACCTGCTCGCCCATGAAGGCATCAATAATAAACTGGAAATTAAAAACAGAATCCGGGGGCACCCGTTTCACTTTTGCAATAACATTGTTCAGGGAAATTTCCTGTATCTCGACATCACTTCTTATAAGCCGAAGCATACTTATATCTACCTTAAGTTCTCCTCCGTACAAAAGGGTGTCTTTATTCTGATCTTCTATGTAGACTTTTTGCAGCGATACAGTCGTTGGGAAGTCAATATCCAGTTTTCCAATTTCAACCTTGGTATGCAATTTATTTTCCAGGTAGCTTACAATTTTTTTCCGGGCAAAGTTTTGAACGGCGGGCGCCTGTATAAGGAATAGAACGATAATAATTAGCAGTACGACAGATGCAAAAATCCATGCAACCACCCTTCCTGTTTTAGCCAAAAGCGATCTTTTCTTCTTTGGTGGCTTAGGATTTTCTGATTCCATATTTTTTCATGGGTAATTTAAAATAGTGAATACCTCAAAATTTAAACCAATAAATAAAAAGAATAATGGGGAGAAATCGCCTGCTAAAAAAATCAAAATCGAAAATGACTTCGAATATCTAAGTTCAAAGTAATTAAATTTTCAAAGTAAACAGCTCGATACTGCTTCCCTTACCCTTTAGCTCAACCTCACCAAGACTTTCAGTCTGCCATTTTTTTAAGTCAATATTATCAACAAATGCCTTTGAAACAATAAAATGATGATTTAATTCATTGCATGCGCTGCGTATGCGTGCCGTTGTATTCATGGTATCGCCGCTCATAGCAAGATCCTTTTTTACCACCCCAATTTCCCCAACTGTGACTTCTCCCACATGAATGCCTACCCTGAATTCAGGAACAATGTCATACTTCCTTCTAAAATGCTCGCTTCTCTTTTGAATATTTTTTCTTGATTCGATTACAGCATCAAGGCATTTTCTTGTGTTCCCGGGCTTAAACAACCACGAGCATACTACCTCATCGCCTACGTATTGATAAATGGTTCCATCGAACTCAATTATTGCCTGCGATACTCTGTAAATAAAATCTCTTATAAATTCAAAATATAATGCATGTCCAAGTTTTTCAGCGATAGGGGTGGAGTCTTTCAGATCAATAAACATTACTATTCTCTTCTCAATTTTTGGATTTGTATATTTTCCGCGCAGTATATCTATAAATACCCCCGGGGAATATTTTTCATTAATAATGAGGATAAGCTGTGTTACAAAAAAAATGACCATCCAGAAAATTATCTTATTTAACAACCAGTTTTTATAAAGCGCATAAGCTTCTATTACATTCAGTGCCTGTTGAGTGCCTTGTTTTAAAATGAAGACGGAATTAGCGTATTGTATAATGAAAGTGAGAATGAATGCCGATCCGATTAGTATGATGCTTTTAAATAAAAAATTCAACCAAAGTGGAAATCTCCGGGACATTTTCCGAAGCTTGTACACGAAAAGATAACCCATAAAAAGGCTTACTGTAAACATGAGGCCCTCCCTGAACCAAATGCTGTTGGTGTGTTGCTGTTCATCTGTGCGCAGGAGGACAATTATATAATCTATCACCGTCCAGAAAAGTGCAATATAAACGACCGTTTTAAGACGAAGCTTATTTACATGTGAGAGATAAAAAAATCTGCTGACTGCACTCATTATTTTGATTCTAAGAAATTGTAAATAGATTGCTGCGCATTGATTTTGGTTGTACCGTCACCAATAATTTTTTCCTGCAGCGAATTGGGTAAAAGAACAACAGCCTTATCATTGTCCTGCCATTGTATTTTAAAATATTCAAGTAATTCTTTTTTGCATTCTTCATTTTTAATGCGCACGTAAACTTCTATCCGGTGTCTTAAATTCCGGGTCATTAAATCTGCTGACCCCATAAGTGCTTCCACATTTTCACCAGCGCCGAAAAATAAAATCCGCGAGTGCTCAAGATACCTGTCAACAATTCTTTTTACGGTTATATTTTCACTTTCGCCCGGTATGCCCGGAACCAGGCAACAGATACTTCGCACTATTAAATCAATTTTTACACCAGCCTGTGAAGCCTTATAAAGAAGTTCTATAAAAGACGGCTCTTCAAGGTTATTCACCTTTATTCTTATATGGGCCGGTTCGCCCCGTTTTGCTTTGCCCATTTCGACCTTGATAAGTTTTTCAAGATCATCCACCATATTAAATTGAGCTACCAGCAGATTTTTAAATTTGAGATTTGTTTTTTGATCCGGCAGCTTTTTTAATTGTAAAAATTTGAAGAGCATTAATAGTTCTCTGCATATTTCGGCATCGGTGGTCATCAATACATGGTCCGTGTAAAACTGGGCGGTTATTTCATTAAAATTGCCGGTACTTAATATTGCAAATGACTGCTTGCCTTTGCCTGTTTTTTTTCTTACCAAAGCAATCTTGGAATGAACTTTTATATCCGGAATGCTGTAAATGATTTTCACCCCGGCATCCCTCATAATTTTACTCCATTTAATATTATTGGCTTCATCAAACCTGGCTTTTATTTCTATAAAGGCAATAACATTTTTCCCGTTTTTCGCCGCACTTATAAGGGCATTTATGATATGCGATTCTTCTGCCACCCTGTATAAAGTGATAAAAATATCAGTGACCTCTGCATCAACTGCAGCCTGGTTAAAAAAAGAAAGCACCGGGTTGTACGACTGATAAGGAATGTGTAAAAGAATATCATTATCTACCAGGATATTGAAAATATCCCCGCTATTCAAAACATGCGAAGAGGAAAGCGGTTTTCTCTTTTCGTAAACAAGTTTTTTATTAAATGTTGGAAATTTTATAAGATCGCTTAGGTTATGATACCTGCCCCCGGCAAACATATCTTCAGATGTTACATTAAAAGCGGCTGCGAGAAACATTTGCAGGTTCAAAGGCATTCCTTCTTCATATAGAAAACGTGAGGGCAGCCCGAAATCTCTTTTCTTAAGCTGGCCTTCAATTTTAACCAAAAGGTCTCCGCTAAACTCATCTGCGAGATAAAGTTCTGCGTCCCTGTTTACCTTAATACTGTACACTCCAAGTATATTGAGACCCGGGAAAAGGTACACGAGATTTTCACGAACAATATCGTCGAGAAAAATAACATATTCGTTGCCGTCGAGCGGAGTAAGCGTAAAAAATCTTTTAGTTTTTTCCGATGGAATATTTACTATGGCCTGTTTTAAAAGTCCATCTGCATTTTCCTCTAAAGTAACAACAAAATAGAGGTGGTTGTTCTCAGGCATAAAACCATTTTCCGGCTTACCGTCAAGATAAATTACCTGTATAAAAGAAAGCACATGGGAAAGAAAAATTTCTCTTATCTCAGCATGGTGCTCGCTTCTAACAGGCATGTTGTAATAAAAGAAAATTCCTTCTTTTTTTAACCGGGGTAAAATTTCGTCGTGCAGAATTGATCCAAAATAATTGAGTTGCGTTTTTATTTCATCCTGAATTTTTTCGGCAATATTTTCGTCCGTGCCTTGTATTGCTTTTAATGTTTTTTTATTTAAGATAGAAAGCGCCACTACGCCCGGGTAGCGAACCCTGAAAAACTCGTCGAGGTTAGACGAAAAGATGGCAAGAAATTTTAGCCTTTCAAAAAGAGGAACTCCGGGATCTGCAGCTTCCTGCAAAACCCTTACGTTAAAACCAAGCCAGCTAAGGTCCCTGTTGTAGATGGTCATAAAATGGAGAAAAATTTATAAAGGAGAGCCTGTACCATTAATGATAGTCCCGACGGATTCTCCATTATTGAGATATGCGGCTATTGCAAAAGCGATTACGGAAACGATTATTCCTATCATGAAAATGTTATATGCCACACGGATTAGTTTATATTTTCTACCAAGAACAACACCTAAGAAATAAATATCTTTAATAAGTGAGCCATACAGGTAATCGGTGTCGAGCATCAGTTGGCGCATTGCTGAATTGTACTGTTCGTAGGTTGCTTTGTGAAAATTTCCAAAGAATAAAAGATTGGTTTTTTTCTGTGCGATATCTTCGGGTGTAAAAGTGCCTTCACTTATTTTAGGCCTTGTGGCCAAAATAGATATGATAATAGTAGTAACTGCTGATATTAAAAAAATCACAGTTGGGATTGTCAGGTAAGGTTCCTCCTGCAGTTTGCGAAGAAGCACGCCCAAAATCACTGAAATTATGATTGCATTTACTGATATAAGTATGTTGGCTTTATGATCGGCCATATCGCTAAGCTTCAAATGATTCTCTGATGTGAGGCGCAACATCGTCTGAATGCCTTTGCTCATCAGCCCGCTTTTATCTTTCTCAAGCCCTGATAAGGTGCCAACTGCTGCCTGGTTGTCCCCTTCATTCTTCGCGATCTTTTTGCGTAGCTTTTTCATATTTTTTTCTTTTCGCTCATTCAAGAGCTCTTTGGCATAATTGGTATAGAACTGGTGGGCTCCAAGCATTTCTATAGTGTCAATATTAAATTTTTCTTTATCACTGTCGCCGCTTCTTAGCGAGCGCTCTTCAAAAGCCCTCTTATTAGTATCCTTAAAATCTTTGGTTCCAAAGTGATATGTATCTGCGTCGCAAATTATTTGCTGAAGTAAGTTTTTAGGATTTCTTGGAAACTTGGTTGCCATGATACACTCTTCAACCTGCTCTATGATTTTCCCGTCTTCAACATGATCTTTCATAAATTTTCTCATCACTTCGCAGCTCATTTTTTCATGCCTGGAAGGGTCGGTAAATAAATGGCCGGTATCATGAAACCACGCAGCGGTATAGAGCACGAGCATTTCATCTTCTGTAACTTTATAATGGCCCGCAATTTCCTGCGTATGCTTTACTACATTTTGTGTATGTTGAAGATTGTGAAATACAAGGGCAGGAGCATGCATCTGCTCAAATAAGCCTGTCACGTATTCTTCTATCTTCTTATATAATTTGTGATGATCCATGTTTAGTAAATTATGTTGAATTTCGTACCTATTGAAAAATTATACAAACTACCCTCGCCTGAAAAAGCAATAGCAGCTGAAATAATTGCAAACCTATAGGGTGAATAATAAAGACCGCCGCCGAAACCATCATGCCACTTGTGGGATGTTTCTGTGTGTTTTGACCAAACCCTGCCAAGATCGTTAAAAGCAATAATACCAACTGGTCCCGGAAAAAGATATGATTTCGACTCAAATAATTTCAGGCGTCCTTCAAGAGAAAAATACATGAGCGAACGTCCCGCAAACCTGTCTTTTGTGAATCCTCTCAAATAATTATTGGATCCCAGAGTTAATGCCTGGAAGTATTCATATTTTGTATTAATTATATGTCCATATCCCAAACGTATCACTCCTACAAGAGCGGTTGGGTCATTCAAACTGGCATAGACTATCATGTCGGTTGTCAACTTCGATATATGATGGCTCATTCCATTTGTGCCATACATTGACGATACTTCGGTTGTCCAGTAAACGCCACGGGTGGGCATCAAATCATCATTGAGATTGTGCACTTTTATTTGCGCCTTTGCGCCGGCATAAGTTTTTTTAGAAAATATATTTAAAGAATCCAACCCTACAGAACCGGGATGGCCTAATACCTTACCGGCATTGTCATAGTAATGATTCCAGTAATGATACATCGTAGGGCCAATGTTAAATTCTAATAAATTATGTATTCGCTTCCTGACTAAAAGATCGACCGAAAGGTAATTATACCTCACGTTATAAAAAGTTACACCTTTCGATTTATCTTTTTTTGTTTCGTTTCCGATGCCGTAAAAATTATCCAACACTGTGTTGTATAATTTTCCGTTGGCAACAAGGTCATATTTCCAGATGCGCTGGTTGAATTCCCCATCGTAATTTACCTGGTATGCAGAAGTTTTAAAAGCGAACGTTGATGTTATGGTCTGGAACGTTGAATATGGTTCTTTCCGGAACCGGTAGGTTTTCAAGGAATACCCGATGCCGGCGATTAACTTATCCTCTTCATTAAACCCAATACTCAATAATGGAAGCCGGTAGCTATCGTAATTGAAACCGGTAGGATCATAATTATTTACCTGCGGATCGGATGATATTTGATTCCTGGTTTTACTTTTTCTAATAATATAATTTTTTTCAGGAAGAAAATCATACACGGTATTCCGGACGTTTCCACTTATATTAAAGGTATCATTATCCCGGCCCCCGATAATTCTTAGCCGGATTCTGGAATTGGCTGTTGAATCTATTTCAAAAATATCGTTTCCACTTAGCCCGAAAAGATTTACATATTTGGTGGCCGCCCTGTCAAAAATCCTGTCAAACATAACACTTGACGAATCCGAATCTTTTTTTCTTTTGTAAACCTTCACCTCAAGTTTGTCACCCGAGTTAAAAACTTTAAAGTATTCATCCTTGTTACTACCTACTATATTTACTTCTTTGGAAATGAAATCATAATATTTCAATCCCGCACGCAGTAGATGGTCCCGGCGGCCTTTAAGCTTTGTGGCAATAGTGTTCTTGTCGATCTTGTAAATTTCCGGAGGAAGATTTTTTACAGCTTCACTGATTTTGGTATCACTTACATTTCCCTGGAATTCCTTAATGGTTTTTCTCCATATGTTCCTGTCGAGATTGTTCATAAAAAATCTGTCGAAATACCTTTGTTCCCAATTGAACCATTTAATGTTAGTATAGTGTTTTTTGAACCCCAGTAAATAAGGTAAAGCGGCAATGCTTGCTGCTCTTACAAAAAGCCCATCTGAGTTGAAGAAAGCTTCGTCCCTGTCTCTTGGAACAGGATAGTATAATTTGCCAACACCGGTATCACTTGTTCCCCATTTCCATTGATCGAAGTGGCGGTCCCAGTCACCGATCAATATGTCGAGCAAGCGTGCCCGTAATACGGCCTCCTGGTCTATATGATATTTGCTGTCATTAGTCACGCGGTCGACTATTGTTGATGTACTTTTTGTACCCTTGTCCATATCCTTAACGGGATTTTGTTCTTCGAGCAAACAAACTTTATTCGCAAACAATTCTCTGTACAAACCAAATGCGGGATCATCGGGTACAAAATAATATTTAGGAACTGCGTGGTACACCCCACTCGCCTTCGCAAGGGTAGGGACTATCAATGCTCCATATGGATGTTCGGCAGAAATGAGATCTGTTAACATTTTTTCCGGGACGCTCGTACGCAGTTGTTCTGCAATCACTCCGGCCGGGTCTTTATTTACTGTTCGCAAAGTCCAGTCAGCGCCGTCTTTATCTGTCAGTTTTAATGATTTGGTTTGCTTTCCTCCACCAAGGTTTTTAATAGTATAGCCCCCATTTTCACTACTAATATTAAACACTTTCAGGTGGACAGGCGTGCCCCATTCTTTTCGGTAGTTGATGCCGCCAATAAGTTTGTGCAAACCAGAAGTCTGCCGGAAGCTGGTATCGACGGCCACGGTAACACTATCCTCAAAATGCATTACAGGAATTGACTCCGGAATTTTTGCAAGGCGGCCATTGATAGAATCTTTTATAATAGACGAAAAATTTAAGATAGTCTTTGAAAATGGGTGTGTAACCGTATCCTGGTTCACTGCATAAAAATCAGCATGCACGTTCTTATTTTTGGAAATTTCAAGAACAGCAAAACCTAAGGAAGATGTATCAAATAAAGTCCCCTTGCCATGGGATACCCTTGTATGTTTGGAGCCTGCGCCACTTACAACGTAAAAATAACTGCTGTCTTTTATAAGTTGAAGCGTATGCTCGTGACCACCGGCAAAAATTACATTGGGATGACGCTTTTTTACTTCCAGCTGAATTTTCGCTATCATATTTTCATAAGCAGGGTAGTGTAAATCTTCAGGTACACCAAATGTTTTCCTGACAATAGGATAAATCGAGCCTATCACCGGAAGCGGGATGTACAATTTTGGAATCATATCTGTGAAAGGAAACAAATGTTGCTTGAGTTTGAAGAATCCTCCGTGAATACCATAGCTTTTCAACGTATGATGAGCTGCCAGAATCACCAGCTTATCTGAGTTTCGGTTAAGCATATCCGAGAGTTCAGTATAAAATTGTGTCTCCGTTTTATTCACACAGTCAGATTCTATACCTGGTTTTGTTCCAGGCTTTCTTATAAACCATTGACTGTCGTAAACAATAATTACAACATTGTCATTGATGTTATATTCAACCGGGCCCGGGCATCCCTCCGTAGGTAAAAAGGATACGTTATTGGAATTATGTGCGTTTACAAAAGCTGCCTGCCGTTTAACCACTTCAAGCCCATTTAATGCCTCGTTTGACCAATCATGGTTGCCAGGGATAAATAATACTTTTGCTTTAGTCCCTTTTGCAATATTTATCTGGGAATCGAGTATGTTTTTTAGCGCTAAATAATCAGGCATTATTGAGTCGGGGAGGCCATAATTATAAAGATTATCGCCAAGATATATAACAGTAGTCTTTTCATCCATGGGGATCAGATCCCTGGCAGCGTCTACTACAGGAGCACGCCCAAAATTCAGTTCTCCTGCATCTCCAATAAGTACAATGCGTGCCTGTACGGAGTCTTGTGCGACACACATGTTACAAACGAACAGAAGTAAAATAATTCCGAAGCCCTTTTGCATTAACCCTTATTTTTTGGTTTGAAGATTAGTAAAGTAGCCGAACCATATTTGTCTCCGGCTTCATTGGAAACAAGCAGGTCGCCCCAGGGGGTAAAAGTTATCCCTTCCGGCTTATTAAATATTCCCGTATTTAAAGTATATACATCCTTCATATTCCCTTTGTGATCAATTACAACAATCAAACCATTAGTGGAAGATATTACCCAAATATCTTTCGTTTGCGGATTCACAGTTGCCGCCGAAGGTCTGAACTTTATTTTTTCAGCGCCAATTTTTTCGGCAATGGGAGCGAGTGCGATTTTAAAAATTGAGGCGGTATAGCTATTGGAAATTGGGTCGTACAGCCAGGCGGTTGTAAACTGGTCATTGTCATCTTCACAATCCTTGCAGATCATTACAAAACCTTTGTATTCTTCGTCATAATAAAGTGATTCAAATTCTCTCTTTAACTTATTATCCCCGGGGAAGGTGCTCCGGCGATTAAGAATAGTATCATTGCCGGATGGCGTGCTCCGCGGAATAACATTTAATTTCTCGATATTTCCGTTGCTTTCCAGGACATAAAAGGAACTATCCAATAGCACGACATCTTCATAATCTCTTTTTTTATCAAACAGCCATTCTTCTATAAGAAAGCCTTTTTTCATATGAATTTTATACAGGTATCCTGTTTCGTCGGAAATAGCAAACACACTGCTATCCTTTGCATAGAAACTGATTCCCGATATTTCTGAAAGCGCATCACTCAATACAAGCTTTGAAGGGTTATTGAGATCATATTCGCCGGACGCCAACGTAATCTTGTGTTGGAAGGAATTGCATCCGGTAGTAGTGAGCAAAATAATCAGCGCAGAAAAAATAATTAAATTCCGGTTGTGCATATTTGTAAAAGTGTTCAGGTCAGTAAGTAAAATAGTTTAGTGTAAATAAAATTACAATACATTACGATCAAATTAGTAATAAGTGATTTTTAATTAATTTACTATCGTTATTTCCCTGCCCCAACAAATAAACAAAGAATGGGAAACATGGTTCTGCAGGGTTTTATATTTTTATCCCGGGATAATGTAATTAAATTTATATGCCCGCCTGTTATGTTTTTTAAAATGATTCTGTTTAAATTCTGAAGATTAAAAAAATAAAAAATGTATTATGAAATATCCTATTACCGCGAACTTTATTGATGGTAAGTTTAAAGGCTCATCATCGGCGCGAACCCTGGAAGTTGTGTCTCCTGTCGATGGTATCCTACTTTCAAAAGTTAGCCTGTCATCATCGTCAGATCTTGAAGAAGCGGTGGCATCTTCAAAAAAGGCATTCAAAACGTGGAGTAAAATTCCCATTAAAGAAAGGGTGCAGGTTTTTTTTAGATACAAAACCTTATTGGAAAATAATTTGGAGTCACTGGCCGGCTTGTGCTCTGAGGAAAATGGTAAAACTATGGCTGAATCTGTAGCGGAAATTGAGAAATGTATAGAGCTAACGGAATTTGCCTGTTCGCTTCCGCAATTAATTGCCGGCGAAATGCTCGAAGTAAGCCGTGGAGTTGAGTGTAGAACCGAGCATGTGCCACTCGGTGTTGTAGCTTCTATTGTGCCATTTAATTTTCCGAGCATGGTTCCCAACTGGACCATACCCAATGCAATAGCATTAGGAAATTGCATGATCATGAAGCCATCGGAAAAGGTGCCGTTAAGTGTTGGAAAATTAGCCCTGTTATTAAAAGAAGCCGGCTTGCCGGATGGTGTATTGAATGTTGTTCATGGAGACCAGGAAATTGTTGAAGCTATTTGCGACCATCCCGGTATCGAGGCTGTTTCATTTGTCGGTTCTACAAAAGTTGCAAAGATTGTTTACAGGCGGGCAACACAGAATTACAAGAGATGTCTTGCTTTGGGAGGAGCAAAGAACCACCTGATAGTATTACCCGATGCCATACCCGAAATGACAGCTCAAAATGTTGCTGCCAGTATGAGTGGATGCGCCGGGCAACGTTGCATGGCAGCGAGTGCCATGGTAGGAGTGGGCGATGTTGATGATATTATTGATAAGATTTGCGGTGAAGCCAAAAAAATTATTCCCGGTAAAAACCTCGGGGCAGTAATCAATAAAGCTTCTCAGCAAAGAATAGAAAAATATATTACAGAAGCAGAAGAAGGTGGGGCCAAAATTTTGGTGGATGGCAGACGGGTAAACGTAGAAGGAAAAGAAAACGGAACTTATGTCGGGCCTACAGTAATTGATCACGTAACACCGGATATGTCGGTTGCAAAAGAAGAGATCTTTGGACCTGTTATAAGTATTATGAGGGCAAAAACTGTTGATGAAGCGCTGGCGATTGAAAATACCAATCCTTATGGAAACGCGGCAAGTGTTTTTACACAGAACGGTGGAATGGCAAGATACATTATTGACAAAGCAAGTGCGGGAATGATCGGCGTAAATGTAGGTGTACCTGTGCCCAGGGAGCCATTTTCTTTTGGTGGCTGGAACGAAAGCAAATTCGGCGTGGGAGATATTACCGGCAAAAGCTCTATTGAATTTTGGACAAAGTTGAAAAAATCAACCGTGAAATGGAATGCGGAAGCCGGGATTAACTGGATGAGTTGATAATTAAAATTAAATAAAAGAGTTGCTGATTTAAATAAAAAATCAAATGAGATAAATGTAACAGCTTATGAAAAAAATTATTCTTTTTCTCTTCCTGGTTCCTTCATTTGGATATTCCCAGGCGAATGAAATGAAAGTTGAACAATATTGTGAACTGGTTGCGCAAGCCCGGATATTAAGCCGTAAGGTTAATATAGATATTGACTACGGCGACGAAAGGAAATTTTTTAAAGATTACAGGCTGAAAGATGAAACGGGCAAATTAAAAAAATTCAATTCAATAGTTGATGCATTAAATTATATGGGCCAGCATGGATGGAAACTGGTAAATGCCTTTCTTGTAAGCGAAGGTTCAGGATCTGCTATTAACAATGTGTATCACTATGTTTTTAAAAAAGAATTTTCAAAAGAAGATGTTGATAAAGCGGAGGAGCAATAAGGCCTTCTGCGTTATAAAGAATCTTCACCTTATCGCTCACCCGACCTGTATGGCGGCGAGGGATTTAATGTAAAAGAAGAAAATGGTGGGGGAGCAGGAGAATCGGCAGGGCCGGACGCAGCATGCGCTTGCAGCGATAAAGTCATTCCTTTCGACTTTACAACATTGTCCGGGGTGTTGTTAACTAAATAACTTACAAAAGAGTGCAGTGCTGAATCCGGCACAGGGTAAAAATAAATATCAAATTCACCGTTAATGCCATGATCCTTCATCTCTTCAACATATAATATTAGTATGCCCTTGTATAGATTCTGCAGCTTTTGCTTATCGTGTCTTCTGGTTTTTTTTGGTTTGAACGATGTTAGCAAGGGCATTTCGGCTGCATCAAAAGGAGTACCTACAAGTTTATATGAGGCGAATAGCGGTTTTTTATATTTAAACACAATTGTTGTGACGTTGCTGTCATAATATGTTTTGATGTCTTCCTTTTTGATCGTTAATATTCCATAATTTTTTTTCTGTGCACTTGCAGAAAAAAATAAACAGCAAAGAAGGGAAAAAAAAGCTATACTTTTTAGATTCGTTATCATAACAGTAAAGTTTTGGGGGAAAGCGTTAACTAAAATAACATTCATTTTTTGAATATCGAAGAATTATTCCTTAAAAAAATGAAGAAGTTTACAAGAAGGATGATTGCGGTGGCCCTGCTGAAGTGGGTAGTTAAGGGAAGGACCGGGCAGAATAGATCATGAAGAATGTAATTTGTAATAAAGGCAATATCACCCGGCCGCTGTTTGTTACTAATGCTACGTAAGGAATACCGGCTATGCTTGGCAGTAAGGTTAAAAATGCTTTTCAATCCCTGGATTCTACGTTTCCTGTATTCTACCGTTTTTATGAAGGATACTTCGTACATGATTTTAACGGCGCCATAATTAATAAAATTCCATTGCTGAAGAAACTGCAATTGCGTGAAGTTGCAGGTGCAGGATTTTTAATTGCCACCGAGCGTGATCTTCGTTATGCTGAAACATTTGCCGGCATAGAGCGTATATTAAAGTCCCTTTAATCCCTTAAGTAAATTTAAATTAGGAATATATATTGCTAGCTCTGCCGCTAATAAATTCAGTAACCTGGTGCAGTTTAAAATCAGTGTTACTACATAGGATAGGGTGAGGAACAAATGGTTTTAATTTCCTGACTACCCAAAGTTTTATTGGGTTTTGTATATCAAAAAATTAATTTCCAAAGGTTAAGATTTAATGAAGGAACCCCTGGCCGACGCTTTTCGCGTATTAACCGCTTCATGAGTCTGGTAAAACTACCAGACTTAGTAAGTAGTATTTCTTTAAATAGATATTTTTTCCATATTTTTTATTTTTATTTCATAAAAAATTATGATTTATAAATTTAAGTATATATTTTTATTTTCATTCAATAAGGATTCCTAGTCCTTACGAAATTTCACCTGAAGCTCCTTACAAAGCAGAACCATCCTGGTAGTCTTATGAACCGGTTTTAGAGATCCCGGAGGGTTCAATTTTCAATCTTAGTAAACATATTACCACTTTTCTTGGTCTAACATCCTTTAAAATTCCGCACGTCCATACTCATGTGAAAGGCTTAATTTATTTAACCTTAAATCACAAGAAATGAGAACATTTTTACTTTCGTCGTTGATGCTTATTACCAGCATTGCTTCTTTTTCACAAACTAATAAAAAAGGTTTAGCTACGAAGAACCGGCTAACCTCAGCAAGTGTACCAGTTTCTTACCAAAATTACGTTACTGACAATTGGCTGTCGGCCGCTCAGGAGAATATCGAAGCTGAAGAATATTATTTTAAACAAAAGCCCAATGCAGGCCAGGATCTCTTTTACGCCGCCAACAGGCAACAAAACCTGGGATTTATCATTAATTCTTTTGGCTACAGTATTTGTCCCGCTCAGTCTTCTGACAAAGCACTTACGAATCCCTGGAAAGAAAACATCAGTTTTCGTTCTATTAGAAAAGGAAACAAGGTTGTTTCATCAAAAGGTGCACACAATGTACAGGGGCGTAATTCAACAATTATTTACCACCATGCCGGCTTTTCCATTGAGTATACAAATAACAGGCAGGGGCTGAGGCAAAACTTTATAATTAATGACCGGCCTGACGGTATTGGAAATATTGAGCTTTCCCTGAACCTTAATGGAAACTTATTACCCAAAGTAAAAAATAATCAATTGCAATTTGAAAATAAAGAGGGGCTGGCAATGTTTTACTACCGTGATTTAAATGTATGGGATGCTAACCATAGAATTCTGCCTGCAACAATGGCCCTAAGCAATGAAAATGAATTGGTCATAAATGTAGATGACAGAAACGCGATATATCCTGTAACTATAGATCCTTTAAATCAAACACCCGAATGGTCAGGGACGGCTGCAGGGATCTTACCGGCTCTTGTTAACCAATTGTCGGTGGACGCTGCCTACGGTTTTACTGTTGCTGGTTTAGGTGACATAAATGGTGATGGATATGATGATGTTGCCATAGGCGCCCCGGCCATGGCTGATGTTATTTCAGGCACCGGAACGCTGGCAGCTGTAGGGGCCGTATTCATCTACTATGGTGCTCCCGGAGGCTTGTCTCCTGTTGCGGGTGCAATGCTTCAGCCAACCACCTGTGTTGCGGGAGCTTTATTTGGATACAGCATTGCGGGAGGTGATATAAATAATGATGGCAAAAGTGACATCATTGTTGGAGCGCCGCTGGATAAAGTAAGTATATCGATATCAGGGGGAACTATTGTATCAGGTAGTGTTGGTAAAGTATATGCGTTTAACGGCGCCACTTTAGCCACAAATACTACTCCATTTCTTACAATACAATTGAATGGTAATGGAATATTGCAGAATGTGAATCTTTCTGTGAAAGCGCTTTTTGGTTTTTCTGTTGCGGTAACTGAAGATATGAATGGTGATGGCAAGAGGGATATCATAGTGGGAGCACCAGCATATGCCGGAATTAAAGTAGGTTTGCTTGGTTCATCTCTTGATGTTCAATCCGGTGGGGCATTTGTTTTCTTATCAAATGCCGCTGATAATAATAGAACGATTGTTTCACTTGCTCCTCCCAAATCAGATATACTTGGAATTGGATTACTGCAATCTAATATAAATGGTTTATTATTTGGCTATAGTGTTGATGGAGTGGGAGATTATAATGGCGACGGTAAACCAGACGTTGTAGTTGGCTCCCCCGCAGGGATAGATCTTAGTTTACTAGGAGCATTGTTGAACGGCAAATTACTCCAGGGGAGCGCCATGATATATTATGGAACCGGATCAGGGGTTGGTATCAGCGCCGGAGCCAGACTTGTCGCTACTTCAGGCGGGTTAGTTACCAACTTGGTTGGAACCGTTGCCAATGCCGCCAATTTATTTGGCACGTCTGTGAAAGGCATAACAAATGCTGCAGGAAAAAGGAACGGCAATATAATGGTAGGAGCACCTTTGGGTGGTGCGATTACTAATGTATTAGGCTTGCAACTGAAAACAGGAACCGTAAGTATTTTTATAAAAAAGGCTGCCTCACCTTCAGCAGATGTTGCTCCGGACAATATATTGAGTTCTCCGCGTAACACAAACAATATTCTGCAATTGGTCCAGACCAATCTGCTATTTGGATATTCTATCGATAATACGCTGGATGTAAACTGCGATGGTTTTGCTGATATAATTGTTGGAGAGCCCGCATCTTCCGGCGCCCAGCTTTTAAACGTTAATGTAGCAGGTGGAGCGGCATATGTGTATTTGGGAAAAGCCGACGGTACTTATCAATCGACACCGGTGTGGACGTTAACTGCAAATACCGATGCTTTTCTTGGCCTTAACGCCGCTTCCTTAATTGGCTACAGTGTAGCCGGAGCGGGACATGTAAAAGGTGCTCAATTTGTTCCCCGCATTTTATCTGGTTCTCCTGCAAGATCCCTCGATTTTGGTTCAGGACTACTGAATCTCGGCAATACATTCGGAACTTTATTTGGACTGGTTGCCGGTGATAATGGAATCGGGAAAGCTAACATATTTGATACTAAACTATGTGCATTAATTGTATTGCCTGTAAGCGTAACCGACTTGAAGGCCGCATACACAAATAGCGTGGGTCATGTAACATGGACCACATTGCACGAGCCTGGCACACGCTCTTATGAAATAGAACATAGTATTGATGGAGTTAATTTTACCCTAAAGGGAGAAGTTGCTGTTGCCGGCAATGGCGGTAAAGAAATGAATTATGAATTCAACGATAAAAAAGTTAACGCGGGAAATAATTACTACAGGCTTAAAATGATGGGTGCGAATGGCCAGTACCTATATAGTAACGTGGTGTTATTAAAAGTTGATATCAAAGGCCTCGATGTCATAAACGTTTACCCGAGCCCGTTTGTTGGTAACATTAAGGTAGACATCTCGTCTGAAAAAACTGACCTGGTCAATATCAAAATTACAGATATGACAGGAAAATCAGTATTCAGCAAAGCGTATAATGTTAATCGTGGCTCTGGAAGCATTGCAATTACAGGACTGGCAGGCCTTTCAAAAGGTTTCTATATGATAGAGGTGAAAGGCGGCGAAAAGACTATAACACGAAAACTTTTAAAACAATAGGATAGTTGTTTCAGGTATAAAATTTAATTAAAAAAGCCTTATTGCAAACAATAGGGCTTTTTTTTTATTACAGGGATCTGTTCCCTATGTTATCATTTTTTTCCTGCTTTTACAAATTTTCTGTTCTTTTACCAAGGCAGCGAATCTGCATTGTAGTAATTTATGTTGTTAACTATCTATTCAATTCTTGTTTTTCTATATTGGGGATTTCTTATGCTGTGGCTGATCATTAACGGGCGTAAAATAAAGTACCTGTTATCGATTGAACCTTTAATAAAACCACAGACTCCTTCGGTTGTGATAGTCATTGCAGCAAGAAATGAAGCATACACATTGAGAGAGGCATTGACAAGTGTTTGCAATCTTGACTACCCCAATTATAAAGTATTAGTCGTTAATGACAGGTCCACCGATAATTCAGGAAAAATTCTTGAGGAACTGCAGGAAGATTACAGTAATCTTTCTGTTATAAATATCGATACGCTGCCTCCTGGCTGGTTAGGGAAAAATTATGCATTATATACAGGTAGTATATCCTCTGATGAAGAGTTCTTACTCTTCACTGATGCGGACGTTTTATTTCAGAAAGATGTTTTAAACAAGGCTATGCATTATTGTTTGCAAAATAACCTCGATCATTTGACAATTTTCCCCGGCATTATTTCTTCATCAGCAACGCTAAGTAGCGTAGTGATGACATTTGTAATTATGCTTACTGCAGTTCAAAGGCCATGGGCTGCAAAAATAAAAACATCCAAAACTTCCATAGGTGTCGGTGCATTTAATTTAGTTAAAAGGGAAGTCTACGAACTTGCCGGAACGCACAAAGCGATAGCGATGCGGCCCGATGATGATCTAAAACTGGCTGCTTCGATTAAGGCGGCGGGTGGCACGGCCGACGTTCTTTACGGGCGGAGCGAAATACAAGTGGAATGGTACACTGGTGTAAGAGAATTTAGCAAAGGCCTGATGAAAAATATTTTCTCAGGGTTCAGGTATAATGCATTTTTGGCAGCAGGCGGAGCACTGGCCACGCTGCTATTTTTCGTGCTCCCTCTTCCAGTCATTTTACTATTTGGAAATAGTACAGAACGGGTTTTGGCAGTTTGCGTATTCGTATTTCAATTAATACTTTACGGAAAAATGCCTGGCTCAAATGGAAAATGGTGGTATGCATTTATGAGTGTTTATGCAGGTATTGTCATGACGTATGTTATAACCAAGGCGACCGTCATCAATTTGTATAATGGTGGTATTTACTGGAGAAACACTTTTTATTCCCTTACAGAATTGCGGAAGAATAAATGACTCCCACAGTAAAACTTAGAAGCAAGGTTTTGTGCCAACCTACCTAAAACTCTTCTTCAACGCCGCCAGCTTCACCTGGAAAACATCTACTGGTACAGGCTTTTTAGCAACAGGCTTTTGTTGTAGTATCTCAGGTTTTTGAGTTTTTTTAAATCTCTGGCCGTATGGTCGCAAAACCCGTCAAGTGTCATATTGATTGCTGCAATTATTTTTCTCATACTATTTATTTAAAGGAACTGTTTTCGATCTGCAAACGCTGCGGTTTAAGTAAAGCCGCCTGCTTTTATCATTTAATGTAATGTCGAAATTTTTTTAGCCACAATAGGAAAGAATTTTTAATTTTCATTAAGAAGCATCCATGACGTTCCAAATTTATCACGCAGCATGGCAAAGCGGTTTGCAAAGAAAGTCTTCTCCATCTTCATAAAGATTTCGCCATCACCGGATAGCAGGGTATAGATGTGTTCTGCTTTCTCCGGCGTATCAAGTGTAAGCGTAAGATAGGCGCTACGCATAGGTTCGGCACCGGGAATGTCGGCGCCCCTTACCGTAGTACCGCCTATCTCCATTATTGCATGAAGAATTGGCTGCCTCCATTCTTTCGGAAAATTAGGAGGCGGTTGTTGGTGGGGCATCATCATATTTATTTTTCCGCCAAGATGCTGCTCATAAAACCGGAATGCCTGTTCGCAATCTCCCGGGTAATTGATATAGATATCAAGCTTCATGGAATGGTCGGTATTCATAATTCATTGTTTTATTTAGCTTTTTTACTTAATGGTTACATTCTTCGTAAAGATGGTTTTATTTTTCAAAATTTAAAGGGTGGGTTACGACAAATTGAAGGTCTTTTGCGTCAATTATAAAAGGTTTGTTTCACAGTACTAATTTCGAATCTTAAAACAAGCGTTAGATATGTCAACAACAATCTGAGCAACTTCAGTATCGATTAAATGACCACATCCTGTTAATTGATAAGTGTCATCCAAGACAGTAGGAACTGCCGATACTTTTATACGCTCCGCTTCACGTGCACCGTAAGGCCTTGATCTATCAGTTTCAAGACGAAACCTGATAAAATCACTTTCAAAGGATTGTTGCGAGTTGGCTTCACTGTTATTATACGACGGCCAGTTCCAAATTTGTATTCTGTTAGGTTAGAAAATTTATTTAGTGTCGCCGTAATGTTTTGCTCGAGATGCCCAAAATCACACGGCCACTTGTCAATTATGATACTATCAAGTTCAGCATAAATAGTACTAATGGCACTATTCGTTTTGGCAAATGGCACAAAAAGAATTTGATTATAAGTCTCGCTGATATATAAATGGCAGAACCGGTATGGATGTTGGTCAACCTCCTTTTTATTCAGATCGTTTTCTTTTGATTTCTTCCGGAACATAGTCGCATCTTAAATTTCCGCTAACAGTTTGCATTGAGGTGCCTTCTGCCACAAAACGTATTAACTTTCAATAAAAAATACCGCGTGCAATAAATTAAATCTATTTAATAAAAAGGTTTCATACCGGCATTACAACAAGTAAAGAGGTGTACCTGGATAACTCGGTTAAACATTTCCGTTATCTAATGGAAATTCTCACACCCCCTCCACCTCCGGGTGAACCCATGGCCCTCTGTAAGCACGCTGCAATAAAGCATTTGCTTCAGCATCATCTTTTACCTGCCTCGTTTTAGGATCATACACCAGCGGCCTGCCTACCTTCATAGACAGGTTTGCAAGAATACAGCTCGCCGTGGAAATGTGTCCTTGTTCTATATCTGCAACCGGCAGCGTGTTGTTCTCAATAGCGTTTAAAAAATTGAGCATGTGTCCGCGGGTAGCAGGCGCTGCATTCAGTTCTATGGCCGGCTCGGTAAGGTCTTCAGGATACTTTTCTTTTTCAAACACCACATCTTTGTGTATGGGTTTGCCGTCTCCCTGTGGTATAAAATCGTATTGCATAGTGCTCGCTTTTAAAGTGCCCTTATCACCATAGATAAATAAGGCCCACGGATAGTCCGGGTCGGCAGGTGTGCCCCAGCTGCGATGCTGCCAAACACAGTTGAGATCGTCATATTCAAAAATGGCATTTTGTGTATCAGGGATATTTGATTTCCCCTCTTTATCTACATAGATGCCGCCGGTAGAACTTATACGTTTGGGCCAGCCAAGTTTAAGCATCCAGCGTGCTGTGTCGAACATGTGGACACACATGTCGCCTATAATGCCGTTGCCATATTCCGTAAAAGTGCGCCACCAGCGTACATGCGGCAATCCATCATAAGGGCGAAGCGGCGCAGGCCCTGTCCAGCGGTCGTAATCAAAGAAACCGGGTACAGGCTCCGCCGGCGGATTGCCGTTGTTGCGCATGTGATAATAACAACACATTTCAACATGCGAAATTTTACCAAGGAGGCCGGCATCTACAATATTTTTTTTGGCGTCAATTAAGTGCGGCGTGCTCTTACGTTGTGTGCCCACCTGCACTACTTTTTTGTATTTACGTGCAGCAGCCACCATCGCTTCGCCTTCTATAACGTCAACGCTTATTGGTTTTTGCACATATACATTCGCGCCTGCCTTTACCGCATCAATCATTTGCAGTGCATGCCAGTGATCCGGTGTTCCGATAAGTACAATGTCAAGCTTGTTTTCAGCCAGCATCTTCTTATGGTCGTTGTAAAGCAAAGGTTTCCTGCCAGACTTCTGCCTCTTGCTCACCATATCGCCGGCTTCATTTAATTTGTGCTGGTCCACATCACACAGAGCCACCACTTCTACCGGAGATACCTGTATCAGGCGAAAGAGATCGCTTTTGCCATACCACCCGGTACCGATTAAGCCTACACGATAAATTGTATCTGCGTCGAAAAGTGCAGGTATGCCTGAGGGATCTAAAGCCGCAAGGGCCAGGGAGGCGCTTGCCCCTTTAAGAAATGTGCGCCTGTGCATGTTGTAAGAAGACATAGTTTTTAAGTTGAGGGGTTGAAGTTATTAAAATTTATTTATGGCATCAGGCACTAAAAAAACATCCGGGTATCTGTCAGTATTTATGATAAATGAAAATTTTTTATTCATTGTCAAAACGTTTCTGACTGACCATTCATACTCTTTTCACAAGTCTGCGAGGGCTTTAGAATTTATTCTCTTGTCAACCTTCTATCCCATCAATGTTGATACAATGTTAATAGTATTCAAGTGAATAACGATCCGTGAAAATTTTAAAAAACATACTTTGTTATTGAAAAGTTAATAACTTTAAGACCACGGTCTTTTCTTGTAACCCAAAAATAACTTGTATATGAAAGAAAAATTAAAGAGGGGATCTCCCTCTGCCCCCGGCAAACTTTTGTTTTCACTTATTTTATTACTGTTTTTTTCCGCGGCATCTTATTCGCAAATGGTTTCAGGAACAGTCACGGATGATAAGAATCAACCGGTGCCCGGTGTTACGATTCACGTTAAGAATACCAATCGTGCGACTGTTTCTAATATAGCGGGTAAATATGAAATAAACGCTTCGGCAAATGATGTGCTGGAGTTCAGCTATGTCGGCACTCCAACACAAACAGAGGTCGTTGGAAACAAAAAAAATATCAACATTCACATCGCCGGCACCGCGCAAAACCTGAGTGAAGTAGTTGTTACCGCTTTAGGTATTAAAAAGCAGTCAAGGGGATTGGGTTATGCTGCCACAAGTGTTAATCCTGATGACATTTCAGTAAACCGCACTCCCAATGTTATGAATGCCTTGCAGGGTAAGGTTGCGGGAGTAAATATATCTGCCTTAGGAACCGGGCCGGGGGGATCCTCGAAAATTCGCATCCGGGGACAATCTTCCATTTCCGGGCAAAACAATCCATTGATTGTAATAAACGGTGTACCCATTGATAATACCAATTTCAACGGAAGTACGGAAGGTGTTACCGGTGGCGGCGTCTATTCAGATGGAGGAGACGGCCTCTCCAGCATCAACCCTGATGACGTAGAAACCATGACCATACTGAAAGGCGCGCCGGCATCTGCACTTTATGGAAGCCGCGCCAAAGATGGCGTTATCATGATCACGACTAAAACACGGGGTAAGGGTAAAGGTATTGGCATATCCTATAATGGCAACTTCACTGATGAAGCTCCTTTGGATTTTACTGATTATCAAAAAGTATATGGCCAGGGAGAAGGCGGTGTTCGCCCGACTGCACCTGACCCAACTTCCGGTGAATGGTCTTTTGGTGAAAAGTTTGCACCGGGATTGACCCAGACCTTGTTTAATACGCCCGGTCTTCCTTACGAGCCGCAGGGAAGCAGGATCAAAGAGTTTTACCGTCATGGACAAAATTTTTCAAACACAGTGACGCTGGAATCCGGCAGCGAGCAGGGAGGCATTCATCTTTCACTAAACAATACTGATAACAGGGGAATTGTACCCAATAACACCTTCAACCGGAAAGGCATGAACCTGGGATTTAGTTATAACTTATCAGACAAATTCAATTTTGGCGGAAACGTAAATTATACAAGGGAGGATAATAAGAATCCACCAAATATTGCAAACCAGGACAATTCAATTCCTACTGCATTAATGGCACTTTCTAATTCGATGCCACTCAGCGTGCTGAATGAAAACAAATATTATCCCGGAACAGAAGATGAATATGTCTATTCCAGGTTTAAAAACAGGACCAATCCTTATTGGGAACTGGCGCAGCAATTCCATAACATAAAAAGAGACCGGATATTTGGAAATGTCTTTTTAAGATATAAGCTGCTTTCATGGCTTTCCATGCAAGGCCGCTTTGGAGAAGATTACTGGTCCCGCGATGAAGATGTGAATAATTTCCCAACCGGGCAGGCATCGCGAGCCCCGGCCCAGGCAGGTTTCGTGAATGGAGTTTATACCCAGGAATCACGCCGTTTCCGGGAAACGAATCTTGATTTCTTAATAACTGCTAATAAGGATTTTGGAAATTTTTCCGCAAGCCTTACCGGCGGCGGCAACCAAATGCGGAGGCGTGCAGACATCAACAATGTACAGGTAACAGACTTTGTTATAAGAGGCCTCTATACCGTTCAGAATGGCAGGGCAAAAAATCCTGTTTATTCGATATCCCAGTTGGGCGTAAATTCTTTATATAGTTCCGGCGAGGTATCATGGAATCGTACACTGTATCTAAATGGTACCGTGAGAAATGACTGGTTCTCTACATTATCTGCGGCAAACAGGAGTATATTATATCCATCCGTCTCCGGCGCTTATGTTTTCTCAGAAACACTTAAGAACGTTGGGTGGTTAAATTTTGGAAAAATCAGGGCAGGATATGCTGAAGTAGGCAGCGATGGTGACGTGAGCCCATATTCAGATCAATTATTTTATTCTATAAATTCCAACCTGATCAACAATCCTAATGGAACTGCGGTAACAGTGGGTGGTAGCGGTACCACATTGCCTAATGCAAACCTGAGGCCCAGCAGGGTAGCAGAAACAGAAGTGGGACTGGAGTTGAAAATGTTCAACAACAGGGTGGGCCTCGATATTGCAGCTTATAGAAAAATAACTACCGACCAGATCATCCCGGTGCAGATATCAGATGCTTCCGGGTTTATCAATACCCGCATTAATAGCGGTAAAAGTCGCAACCTGGGCTTTGAAGTACTATTAAATTTAGTGCCTGTAAGATCGAAAAACTTCACATGGGATTTTACTGCTAATACTTCTTTCAATAAAACAAAGTTGCTTAATATTATTACGAGTACTCCCGGTGAGCGGATCACTATAGGATCACATCCTTTTAACGGAGAAGTAAGGGATGTTGTTGGTGAGGAATTGGGACAAATTGCAGGCTATGGTTATGCAAGAGATGCTAAAGGACAAAGAATTTTTCAAACAAACGGAATTCCACTACGTACTCCTGATCTCGTTTTATTTGGAAGCGCTTTGCCGAAATGGACAGGCGGTTTTCTAAATTCTTTTAGTTATAAAGGTATTAGCTTGTCAGTCTTCATAGACTATAAATTAGGCAACAAAATATTGTCTGGCACCAACTTCAACGCCATCCGGGAGGGACTTCACAAAATAACACTGGAAGGAAGAGATGGTGGTGTGGTTGGAGACGGGGTAGATCCTAATGGAGCGGTAAACACGGCAGTAGCGGCGAATCAGACCTATTGGGAGCATCTCCGCTCACAGCAGCTTGTGGAAGCCGTTATTTATAATGGCGGCTATTGGAAACTCCGGCAGATAACATTGGGATACGATTTTACAAAGTACATTCCCGAAAGCTGGCCTGTCAAAGGAGTTAAATTGGATTTCGTAGCCAATAATGTATTGATCATAAAGAAATGGATTGACAATATCGATCCCGAATCATCCGGCTATGGGTCTGACAATTTTGTCGGGCTGGAATCTCCGAGCATCCCAACAACGAGAGGTTTGGGATTTAATTTAAATATTAAATTTTAATATCATTATTATGAAAAAAATATTTAACTACGGCTTATTGATCACATTGTTATCAATCGCGGGATCGTGCGAAAAAGGGCTGGAAAAAATAAATCGAAATACAACTGACCCCACAGCGATTGATCCTGTGCTTCTTTTAAATAATGCCGTGATCAACACGTCATATCCTGTGAATTCGCTGGTATATGATATTGGCATCGTGCAGCAGATGATAACGCCCAACGGGGGAGTATTGGCGGGAGCCAATTTCAACCAGGATAACAGGCAAACAGGAAGTATCTGGGAAAACTATTATCGAAATGTAATAAAGTACACGCATGATGTAATTGTGACAACGAAAGAGCTGCCCGCGAGGAGTAATCTCTACAACATGACACGTATATTTCAATCTTTTGCATTCATGATTCTAACGGATGAATATGGAGATATCCCTTATTCCGAGGGAGGCGCAGGCTATTCCGACCAGATATTTTTCCCTGCATACGACAAGCAACAGGATATCTACCCGAAAATTATCCAGGAACTGACTGATGCTGCAGCGGCATTAGATCCGGCCGCCAGGGTGGAAGTGCAGGATGTGCTATATGCCGGAAACGTAACCAAATGGAAGAAGTTTGCCTATTCAGTACTTTTAAGAGCGGGCATGAGGCTCAGCAAGGTTGATGCTGCAAAAGCCCAGTCCACAGTGCAGGCGGCTTTTGCCGGCGGAGTAATAACTGATAACGCAGATAATGCATACATGAGACATGATGCAAATTATACGCAGCCGCTTGGGAATACACTCAATGGAAGTGAAGCGTCCAATTTTTACCTTACCAAACCATTTGTTGATCAGTTAAAAAACAGCAATGATCCCCGTTTACCCGCTATCGCCGTAAGGTATGAAGGCGCCACAACAGGTAATGGACAAACCCCGGCTGTAGCAACCAGCGATCCAACAAAACAAATAGGGATGCCAATGGGATATGATAATGGCAGCATTGTGGCCCGGGCTGCTGCCGACGGGCTTGCCAGCTTTTATGACTACAGCCAGGCAGACAGGAAAAGGGTCGTAAAGACATCAGCTCCGGTATTTTTTGTTACAGCCGCTCAAACAAATTTGTTACTGGCCGAAGCTGCGTTTAAAGGCTGGATCAGTTCAGGTACGGCGGCGCAATATTTTGCTGATGGAATAAAAGCGCACATGGACCAAATGGCAACTTTTGATGCCGGTTCTGCGATCGCTCCTGCCGCAAGAGATGTGTACATAGCCGCAAACCTACTTTTGCCCGGAACCGAATTGGAACAAATCAATACGCAGTATTGGATTGCATCCTTCTTAAACGGCCCTGAGGCATTTGCCAATTTCAGGAGAAGTGGCTTCCCTGATTTGACACCTAACCCTTATGGGCAGCCGAGTAATCCGGATGTGCCTAACGGAACCTTTATCAGGAGGCTGACTTATCCTACCTCCGAACTCTCGGTAAATACCGACAATGTAAACGCGGCTATCTCCGCACAGGGCCCGGATAAATTAAGTACGAGGGTTTGGTGGGATAAATAGTTGTAATTATACTTTGTAAGCATCATAAAAAAGAACCGTCTCATAACCAGGACGGTTTCTTTATTCGCATTCCGTCTCGTATCCTACAGCACCTGTTTATTTGGGCAGGTCATTTGTCTTAAACCTGCTGTTCTCAATACTCTCGAGGGCCTGCTGTCGGAGCTTATCAATTTTTTTTGCTTTACGGCTGTGTGCGGCAGCGCTCATATAGGCCCATATATTTTTGATTCATTTCAGTTTGCACATTACTGATAGCAGTCATGTAAGTACCGGGATTTGACAGATCCTGTGCAAAACAATTCTCCATAATTATCGGAGAAATAAACAGTAAAGAAAATAGAATTTATTTCATAAGCTTTATAAAAATGATAAATGTTTAAGCGATTAAGTATTATTTTGTCATGAGCAACATCATATCGTAGGCTATTTGGAGATAAGGGTCCCTGCTTAAAAACCTTGTCCATTGTGCATTCATTTCTTTCAGGGCATCGTTTATTTCCAACTGCTTTTTTTGAAATAAATTATTTTGAATGATGTAAGGGGCTTTTTCAACCGGCGGTGAATCATCATCAGCATTTTTCCGGGCAGCCCTTTTTTCTCAATCGCTGCAGATAATTGCAGGCTCACTTCTTTTTTATTATCGTTCTTTTCAAAATCAATATAGTTTTTCAATGCCTGAAATAGGAAGACCTATTTATTTTCTGCTCTGCAAGAGTCCTTAAATTATCAAGATCCATGGTGGGTTCGCGGAATCAGGACAGGCGCAGACAACCATGCCGTTTTTAAATTCACCTGCATATATAGCGGCGCTGTTTTCCTGTGCAAAGCTTTTATGAAAAATGCCCGTTAAGAAAAATATACACAGATAAACTATTGTCTTTATGTTCGTCGCTTTCATTATATTTTATTTTTATAGCGTTCGCAATTATCTGTTCTTGTTGCCTGATCTTATTGTATCAATACCGATGGCAAACAGCGGAATGGATAATAAAAGATCGCACAAATGCATTAGCTCAGGTATCCTGCTTATCCTGCTTGGAGGAAAAGATATGGCTGCCATTATTAATAAAATTGTTATCCATTTGGCGGCCAGCTTTTTCCGAAATAAATTAATTCCTAATAGAAGGATACTTAAAGGATAAGCCGGACCGATAGCAAAAAAGATCAGCATAAATATTCCTGGATGCTGTTTGGTAGCTAATTCAAGCTGAGCGATGTTGAGCTCAAAAACTTCGCCAAACACACCTCGTAAACCAAAATTTACCGAAGCAACAGCCCCAAAAAGATATAGTATAAAACCCCAATTGGCATACCACGGCATCTCCGTTCTAAATTTTTCAAAGATGGTGCTAAACCCGGCAATGCTGAATGGTACCGTTAGGATCATGATGATTCCTCCTATCGCAGTAAATTCCTGCCCCCGCATAAAAAAAGTAGCTATGAGCGCAGCTATTGCTGAAATGATAAGGCTGATGCCCCTCCATTTTTGTTTCATTATTTCGTATTTCATCTTATTTTATTTTGTTAGTTTTTTATCGATCCACATCATCAACCGGGCAAAAAGCCCGTAGCTCTTAATCCGGGTATTTTGAAAGGAACATATTTTCCATTCACCATTTTTCTTTACAAGAAATGTTGTATTAACCGACATTCTGCCAGCAGGTATTTTTTTTTGAAAGCGAAGTTTTATGCCACCTTCTGCAATCATTGTTGCGCTGTTTTCATAAGGAAACTTAATCGATATAATTCTTCCCTCCAGGGTTGATCCCCTCATAAAATAACTATTCCACAGTTTTCGATGCACTTCAACGTTAGCCTCAAGACCGATTATATGCTCTCCCATAAAAGTGATATAATCAATCTCCGGAGTATATATGGAAGAGAACAATTCGATGTTGTTAGTATTCCAAGCCTCCGCCGACTTGTTAAAAATTTCGCTGATAAGCGTTTCGTCTTTAATATGTGTACTTTCCATGTACGTTTTTCTTTATTTACAATTATTAATTTTGAACAAAACAAAGCTACAAGGTGCCGTTAAGGAAAGGTTTCAAAATCGGGATACTTAGTTATATAAAAAGGAGTAAGAAAAATCTTTTATGCCATTAGAGATAACCGATATACAAAACAAATCACTTCTTTTCAGCAATAATTATGTTGCTGAGGATTTCAATGCTGATAAGCTATCCGAAGATTTCATAACGCTCGACCTGCCTTTTGGGACAGCAGAAATGAAGCAGTGGTATTTTTCGGGCATACGTATGGCTCACACCAGTTGGAAATATTATCAGGCAACTGAAACTGCCTGGAAAGGAGCGCTGGATGTTGTTACCATGTACTTTAATTTGAGTGGAAAATGTTCCATACAGCCAGTAGGGATGGATACACCTATGGAATTTGGAAACCGGCAGCATAATATTTTCTACTCAAGCGGGGGCGATGCGATCATAAAGAATGATGAGATGGAAACTTCTGTATTTATGGTGCAGTTTACAAGGAATGCTTTTATCCGGCTTGCAAAAGACAGTAATACCATACTCACAGATTTTGCCAAAAAAGTAGCCGCAGGCAAACCTGTTCGGATTTCTGATAACAACATCCCGGTCGATATAGATACTGATTTTATTATAAATTCCATTGTCAGTTGTAGTTATCCGGATGACCTTAAAAAAATGTTCCTGCTTTCAAAGACAATTGAGCTGCTGGTATTGCAGGCACGGAAATTTGCCCAGGCATCTGATCTAAAGGACCCATTTATAAAAAGTGATTATGATAAGCAGCGCATCACTTTTGTAAAAGAAGTTTTGCTAAAAAACATGCAGTCGCCGCCATCGCTTAAACAGTTGGCTACTATGGCAGGGATCAACGAATACAAACTGAAAAAAGGGTTCAAAGAAATGTTTGGTAATTCTGTATTTGGATATTTATCTGATCTGAGGCTTAATACTGCTAAAGAGGAATTACAGAAAAAGGAGAAAACAATAAGTGATATCTCCTTTTATTTAGGGTATTCATCCGTGCAGCATTTCAGTGGGGCATTTAAAAAGAAATTTAGCGTTTCACCAAAAAACATATAACATGTTTCAGTAAAAAAATATTCACTAACTGGTAGTAGTTGATTTCGGTAGACGGATTTAGATAGCATATTTTTTAGCTACCAGTGCACAAGGCGGAATTTAAAGCCATGTTCAACTTTTATGAGAACCCATTGCCTATGCTTCCCCGGGTTTCGTTGATTCTTTGCTCCATTCAAAATCTAAGATTGAATAAACAAACAAGTCCAAAAAACTAGTATCAACCAATTCTGCCTGTCTTAAAATTCCCTCCTTTTTGAAACCAAGCTTTTCTGGAATTGCCTGGCTTTTCAAATTCCCTGTTGCCGCCTTTATTTCAATTCTGTGTAGTCCCAATTCTTTAAACCCATAGTCCAGCATCTGCCAGCATGAATTTATGATAATGCCTTTTCCCTGCGCCTCCTTAGTTAGCCAATACCCGATTGAGGCGTTTTTATTTTGAAGATTTAAATGATGTAGTCCAATTCTTCCAACAGGTACTTCATGTAATATTATTACGAAGCTAACTTCTTTGCTTTGCTCGTACAGCGACTCGGCATTTTCCATGTAGCTGCGAAAATCCTCGACCGATCTCATGTTATCGACCCATGGCAAAAACCCTGAAAGATGCTCCCTGTTATTGTCAACAGCCACATAAAGTGCTTCAGCATGCTTAACTGCCGTGAGTTCAAGTTTTACCTTTTCGTTTATGTTTATGATCATAACGATATTTTTTTTGGAAGCCAAGTCTTCAAATACTATGCCTTTAAAATTTAAAAGCATTTGCATAGTTCCACCAGTCGTTAGAATTTGTTTGCAGAAATTTGAACAGCAATATTCCTGCAACTAAAACCCACTCTTACAAAGGGTTTAGCACCTCTAAATTTGCCAACCCGATTGGAATCGAACCGGTTATTAATAGTAACCAATAAAGTACAAGAAGAATAAAAACTATCGATAGGTTATCGAACCAAAAACCCGCTTTGGAGCGGGTTTTATTCGTTTCAACAATGGGT
>CAWGWY010000006.1:0-491657 GCA_963826435.1 uncultured Chitinophagaceae bacterium
AGCTAACCGCACCGGCGGCCCGGCACAACCCGTAAACCAAAAACGGATAGTTACTTTCCCTGCGAGGTTGTTTTTTGACTTTTCTGGGCAACGGGTACACAGCCGTAGTAATGGCCGGGGATGAACTGGTAGTTAGTCAGGTTGGTCATCACGTATTCCGAACTCATATAGCCCCGAATAGTCAGCCCTTTCACCAGTGAATAAAATTCTTTTTGCCCCGCATCCGTGGATTGAGATAACTGCGTAAGCAAAGCCGTACGCTGGGTAGCATCGCCTTCGGCAAATGATTTACCATACGCCGTTTTTGCCAGCTTATCCAGTGAGTCCAGTCCGTTTCGCAGGGTGTCCTGCGCGGCTACGGGATAGCAGTCAGTAATCATTTTTTGCACGAACTGGTGTACGTTCAGTGCTTTCGCCCCTGGTGTATCGGTGGCCGGGATGATGGCTTCAACCAATTCAGCCAACAGACCATCCTGGCTACGAGAAATCAATTGGGGAGTCGAACGGACAGTGTCCGCCGTCCAGCCGTTGGCCCAGGCAGGCAGACTAATCAATCCACCAACGGCCCCGGCCATTGTTTTTAACGCGTTACGTCTTTCCACAATAGTTAGTTTATATCAAAATCAGGCTATTCTTTCTACCAAAGATATAACACAAACCGGACTACTTATCGTGCCCGTTAGACACAAAAGTCGGTTTGTACTCACAAAATCAATGGAATACCCTAACATTCACAACGCTGCTAAAGGGGATAGATATGAATTAAATGACCGTTAAATACTGCCCCACTAAAACGCACGATGCAACATTGTTCATTTTCCTGTCGTATTCATAGTAGATAAAGTGATGCTTTTATCTACTAACTCTACAGAACAACAAACGATGACATTTACTCAAAGCACCCGAAAAAACAGGCGTTCTCTTCAGCACTGGACAGCGAAGCTCTTTTTAATGACTGGATTTATTGGTTTACTCTCGGCCTGCATCAAAAACCCGGATACTATTACGCCACAAACGACAGTCTCGACGAGCGAGAACACAACCGTCGACTCCTGGATTCTGGCCAACATGCGGGAGGTGTATTACTGGAACACCAGCATTCCGGCTAGTCCGGACACGACTCTTACCCCCGACGTATTTTTCGACTCCATCCTGAACAAATACAACGCGACCACCAACCCAACGGGCGACCGGTTTTCCTGGATTGAAAACGATGCCAATACGCTAACGGCCGAATTAAGTGGTCAGACGCTGACTACCGGCATGGAATACAACCTGTACCTGCGAACATCGGGGGGGACGGGTGTTATAGCTCAGGTACTCTACGTATTACCGAATTCTCCGGCACAGAAAGCCGGTTTGAAACGGGGCGACATCATCTCGAAAGTAAACGGACAGCTACTGAGTACCACCAATTATGCTGACCTGCTCTACGGTAGTGCAACGGCTTATACTTTTGGTCTTGCCAGTGCAAGTGGTACAACGCTGGTCGATACCGATAAAACAATCAGCGTAACGGCTACTACATTCCAGGAAAATCCGGTATTCATGGATTCGGTGTATACCATCGGGAGCAAAAAAATAGGCTATCTGGTGTATAATCAGTTTGTACCGGGTGCCAATGGCAGCACCGCCAACGAATATGATGCACAGGTTGATGCGGTTTTTTCCAAGTTCAAAGCGCAGGGAGTCAATGAACTGGTGCTGGATTTACGCTATAATCCGGGCGGCTACACCTCCTCCTCGGCTAATCTGGCCAGCCTGATTGGGAAAGGAGTTAGCTCCAGCAAGCTGTATTTCCGGGAAGAATGGAACGCCGGCATCACCCCTTATTTGCAAAAAGAATACGGCAGCAGTTTCTTCATCACGAATTTCCTCGATAAGTCGCAGAACATTGGCAACAACCTCTCACGGGTTTTCGTCCTGACAACGGACCAAACAGCTTCTGCCAGTGAGCTAATCATCAATGGCCTTCGGCCTTATATGACCGTGACGACCATTGGCACCACTACCTACGGCAAAAATGTGGGGTCTATTACGATCACCGATGATTCGGGTAAGATAAAGTGGGGAATGCAGCCCATCGTCTTCAAGTCGTATAATAGCCTGGGCCAGTCCGATTATTCTACCGGATTCACGCCCAACACAGCGGTGGAAGAGTCCCTTACCCTGCTGCCACTGGGCGATACAAAAGAAGCCCTGCTGAACGAAGCGCTTTACGAGATTTCAGGCTCTTCTGTAGCCGGTGGTCGTCGGGCAACAACACCTGGTAATTTACTGGTAACGCTGGGTTCATCCCTGCAACGCAAAGCAGGCGGACATTCTATGATTCGGCAACTCAGAAATCTGACGTTCTAATTTTTTTTCAGTCGTATTCCAACGGCTACAGCCTGAAGCGGGTCTTTAGGTTGTAGCCGTTGGAATTTATCGGCGACAGGGTTCAAATCAACGGCATCAATTAAGAATTTTTATGAGCCTGGCTCGTTGGTAGATAATACCCGTTGGTGTAATTTTGCAAAAAGCGGCCAATCCATTGTTTCGGCCGCTTCAGCAGCCAATCGGGTAACGCAGGCTGGTCAGGTATCCAGCATCGTCGTTGTTAACTCAAATTGCTATACCTTTACGTTTTAATTCGTTCGTCACGCTCGTTTTTTCATGATTCATTTACCATTCCGATTTCTTTCGGCTACTAAATCCCAGTCGAAATCTACATCAGCAGAGACTTCACTCTCTTCCACTACCCGCCGGGCCAATCGCACTAACTGGATACTAGGGATACTTTGCCTCGGCTGGGCTGGTGCGCTCGTAGGCTGTAAAACAACTGACGTTGTGTCTACGCTGGGAGACTGGACCACAAAATCGCAACTGGAAGGTGTGAGCCGGTTTGGAGCCTCCAGTTTTGTTATTGGCACTATCGCTTACATGGGCACGGGTTCCGATGCCAACAGCAACCGCCTGAAGGATTTCTGGGCCTACGACCCCACTCGTAATGCCTGGACGCAGAAAGCCGACTTTGGTGGCGTAGCCCGCAACGTGGGTGTTGGTTTTGCCGCTGCCGGCAAAGGCTACATCGGCACGGGTATCAACGCCAACAGCGACCGGCTGAAAGATTTCTGGGAGTACAACCCAACGACCAATACCTGGAAAGCAGTAGCTGATTTTGGTGGTACCGCCCGCCAGACTGCCGTTGCCTTTACTATTGGCAACAAGGGCTACGTAGGTACCGGTTTCGATGGTAACTACCTGAAAGATATGTGGGCTTTTGACCCTGCTACCAACGCCTGGACAAAAGTAGCCAGCTATGGTGGGGCCAAACGCGTAGGAGCTGTTGCCTTCGTCATCAATAACATGGCTTACGTAGGTACCGGAAACAACAATGCCATCGACCAGAAAGACTGGTATGTGTATGACCCGGCGCAGGATATATGGACCCAGAAACTGGATTTCACGACGATCAGGCCAGTATTGCCCGGAGTTATGGAGTAGGGTTTGCCGTTAACGGAAAAGGATACATCGTTACGGGCAGTGGCACCAGCACCACCAAAGACGTTTGGGAATACGATCCGGCAACCGATTTATGGACCACGAGAGGTGTGTTTGAAGGCGCTTCCGGAGTTATGGCGTAGGCTTTGCCATCGGTGGGCAGGAAACGTTACAACCGGAGGCAGTGGCAGCAGCCGCTTCGACGATCTCTGGAGGTTTGACCCAACCGTTGAGCAGGTTCAGTAATGCCGGTGGCAACAACCAGCACAAAAACAACGTTGATTCGGCTGTTACTACTGCTGCTATTAATTGGATTGGCCGTTACCACGGCTTACCAGCTATATGACCAGCAACAAAATCAGTACCAGGTTCAGGTAATCAGGACTCCCAACGGCTGGGGCTACAACATTCTGAACCATGGAAAACCATTTATTCATCAGCCTACCATACCGGGAATACCTGGTATGGTAGCTTTTTCCAGCCAGGAGCAGGCCCGTCGGGTGGTCAGCGGGTAGTGGAAAAAATAGCGCAGACGAAGGCATTGCCTACGCTGACTAATGAAGAGTTACGTCAGTTAGGCGTAAAAATTCCCTGAATTCTTTGATTATGCGTACATTCTGGTACGCCGGTTTGCTGTTGCTGACCGGTATTGTGCTATTTTCCTGTCAAACGGGCGATCTCAACGTAGGGCAGTCGGTTATCAAACCACAGGAACTGCTTGTGCAGTCGGTGGATTCAGTAACCGTCAAACTGTCGACGGTGTTGAGACCTGACTCGTTTGTTACGTCGAGCGACCCAAATCTGCTGGTGGGGCGCTGGACGGACCCGCAAACCGGTAAAATGAACGCCCGGAGCTTTGCGGCAGTCAATTACGCGGCTAACTCGCTGAACACGCAAACCAACATCCGGCTGGATTCGCTGGTGCTGGAATTGACGTACGCCTTTGTGTACGGGGACTCCACGTCGCAGTTCAATCTGAGTGTTCATCCGTTGCTTCGGCCAATGGAAAACCAGTTGTACTATAACACCAGCTCGTTAGCTTACGACCCCAAAGCAATTGTACAAAAAACGTTCATTCCCCAGCCGCTGAGTCGTACCAGACAGGTGCGGATCGAATGCTGATGCCCGACGCAGACCTTTTTCACCAGACTACAAAACGGCACGATAAACGATGCTACGACACTGGCTGAATTTTGCCGGGATTTGCCCTCGTCTGTAATTCAGCCGCCAACACATTTGTTGGCTTCGCAACTGCCAGCAGTGGACTGCGGTTTTATTACCGCACGACGGAAATTGAGCAAACAGCCTCTACACTGCTGTTTCCCTTTTCGGCCAACTATTTTTCCCAGCTACAGAATGACCGGAGTGGCACCGTACTACGTGCGCTCAAGACCCGTACCGATGCCGTTAGCAGTCGCCTGACGGGTAACACCTCTTTTGTGATGCCGGGGGCTGAATTGCAAACGCGTATCGAATTCCCGTATCTCAATCAGTTTGACCGGCCGGAGAAATTTGCCGATCTCAACAAAGCACTGCTGGTTATCAGCCCCGTTCGGAAAACGCTGAACGACAACATGCCACTTCCTCCCCTGGCTCTGTTCTTCACCAATAACCAGAATGATATTCTACCCATTTCGTTTCCGGGTGGTGTAACCGGGAGTTCAGCCGCTGTAACCACGTACATCAATGATCCAAACGCGCTGACGCTAACGGATTCCTACACGTTCGATCTTACGTATTACATTGGGCAGATCATCAAGCGTAAAGCCTTGAACCAGCCTTTGTTGCTGACAATTCCTACACAGGCAGAGTTTCAGCAGATTAGTCAGCGGAATTATTCCCTACAGGATTACGTGCAGCGGGTAGTATTGGGTGACCAGCAAAAACAGAATGACCAGTTGAAGGTGCAACTGTTTATTACCTCGGGTACCTAGCGTGTTAGCTCTGGCTGGCTCTTACAACGCTGATAGCCTGTACGTCTGACCCTTTTTTGTCGAAAACTCCGTGACAAAGCCAATTTCAGTAGCCCTGGAATTGGCTTTTTTTCGTCTATCGCCACCGGTTGACTGGTTCTGATTGTACAGGGTTCTCCATTCAGGGACTTAACCGTTGCCGTTGTGAGCCGGTGGTTCTTCCATTGAATCCCCACTTCAAAACCTCCTCGTGCTTTCAAACCCGCAACCTTCCCTTCTTTCCAGGCATCGGGCAGGGCAGCCAGTAGATGAATGTCATTCAGGTGGCTCTGGATCAACATTTCGGCCATGCCGCCGTGCCGCCAAAATTACCATCGATCTGGAAGGGCGGGTGCGCGTCGAAGAAGTTAGGTAGGTGCGTCCCCCCTCTTTACTACCGTATTTGGTCCCTGTCTGGCTGGTATAATTCAGCAGTTGGCGCAGAGCTAATACGCGTGGTTGCCGTCCAGCAGGCGTGCCCAGAAGTTTACTTTCAAGGCCCGGCTCCAGCCGGTTCCGGCATCCCCCCGTATGTCCAGGGTCTTTTTGGCCGCAGCCGCAAATTCAGGCGTGGTAACCGGCGCTATCTGATGGCCGGGATGCAGCCCAAACAGGTGCGACACGTGCGGTATCGGGTCAACGTCTTCCCAGTCTTTGTTCCACTCCTGCAAATTACCCTTATGACCGATGTGGAGGGGGTAAAACTTCTCCCGTTTTTCCATCAGCAACTGACGAAATTCAGGCTCGGTATTCAACACGGTAGACGCATCAATCAGGTTAGTAAACAAATCCCACATGATCGACATATCCATCGTTGTCGCTACCGAAATGGAAGCGTGCTCTCCTTTTGAGTCGATAAAATCGTTTTCGGGCGAATTGGAGGGCCAGCTACCAAATACCCGTCTTTATCCTCCACCAGCCAGTCCAGGTAGAACAGAGCCGCTCCCTTCATGATCGGGTAAGCCGTTTCTTTCAGGAATGCTTTATCCCCGTAAACCGGTAATGCTCCCACAAGTGCTGACTCAACCAGCCAGCTCCCTGGTTCCAGTTGGCCCATTTCGGGTCGCCCTGTCCAATATCGCCAACGGGATTGGCGATGGCCGGGATGTCGCTGTTATGGTGCGCTACCCAGCCGTTCATGTTGTAGAACTCCTTGGCCACAACGCCCCCATTTTTAGCCAGTTCACCAATGAAGCTGAGCAATGGCTGGTGCAACTCCAACAGGTCCGTTACCTCCACCGGCCAGTAATTCATCTGGGTGTTGATATTGATGGTGTAGTTGGCACTCCAGGGTGCCCGCAGTTCTTTGTTCCAGATACCCTGCAGGTCGGCCGGTACACCCGGCACCCGCGAACTGGCGATGAGTAAGTACCGTCCGTACTGAGCGTACAACGCTTCCAGACCAGGATCGTAGCCTCCCGCGCTATACGCCTGCAACCGTTCATCGGAGGGTAGAGAAATAGCCGGATTCGTTCTCGTTGTATCAGTTATCTGAAGCGAAAACCGGTTGAAAAATTCCTGATAATCCGTCATGTGCCGACTCAACAGCGTTTTGTAGTCTTTTCCAACGGCGTTTCGGATAATGCCTTCTGCCAGCTTATTTTCATCTTTTCCGGCCTTATCGGGGCAGTTACGTACCCGTTGAAACTGGTCGTAGCCGTTACCAGCAACAGCACTTCCGTTGCATTGCGGACGTGGATACCAGCCGTGTCGGTTTGCACCGTTCCGCCCTTGTTGAGGGCTTTCAGCCGCAACTGGAAGCGCATTCCCTTACAGTCCTGAGTGTCGTCGTAAACGACAGGTTCACGGTCTTTGGGATTGTAGTAGTTGGGATCTACCTGCGTGGGTGCTTTCCCACGCATCACCCATTCACCAGGCCCATTACCGCTATTCTTAACCCGAAGCTGGCTCCGGGTGGCGGCATCGAAACTGATTTGTCCGGGCTTGCTGGCCGTCAGGCGGATGACCAGCAACTGATCGGGGGCCGAGCTGAAGATTTCCCGTACGTAGTTCGTCCCATTGACCGTAAATCGCGTAGTGGCCACTGCTTTCTGCAAATCCAGGTCTCGGTAATAAGCCGATGGTGTGGCTCCTTTGGTGTCCTGTTTCAGGATCAAATCCCCGAGGGGCAGGTACGACTGGGTGTACAGTCCCTGCATGCGTTTGGCCAGTTCGGTTGCCTGCTTGTACTTCTCCTCCGCCAGTGCCTGCCGAATCTGGGGCAGATAGGTAGGAGCATCGGGGTTGACATTTCCCGTCACCGGCCCACCCGACCACAGGGTACTCTCGTTGAGTTGAATTAGTTCTTCGTCCACTTTCCCAAATATCATGGCACCCACGCGGCCGTTACCAACGGGCAAAGCTTCCGTCCAGACGGCAGCGGGTTGTTTATACCATAATTTGAGACTCGATTGGGCCGACAACGACGGAGAAAAGGTAAGAAACAGGAGTATAGTGACGATTTGTTTCATAGACGTAGTTTGGGCAGGATTACCGCTTAAGGTATAGCACAAAAAGCTGCCACCCTGATAAAGCACACTATACCGGTTTTATCCTGAGAAAGGTGTTGCAAAATTCCCCTACCTCCGGGCAGGCGAGAAGCAATGATTCATCAGGCCCCCTTTTTCGTGCAACGAATTATGTTTATTCGCCGTAATCCTATCAACAAATGTACCTGAGTACCAATCACCAGAAGCGGACTCTACTCAACTGATAAACAGATTGGCCGTCACAACCCGACCCTAGGTATACTTTTTTACAGGAAAGCCAGGTTGCCGGACAGTCAGTCAATTAGTACTACATTTCCTTTGTATATTTAAAGCCTGTTTCCTGTATAGCCCGTACTTAACCTTGCATGATCTGATTATGCGTTTTTTATCATCCGCTTCCTGTGCTGGCTTTTTGTTATGGGCGTGCCCCTGGCTTCGCTGGCAACGCACCAGGTGGGAGGGCAGCTGGAAATGCGGGCCGTTGCCAATGTACCGGGGCAGTACCGGATTATCGTTACCAACTACCTGGAAGACGGGACGCGCGGGCGGCTCTACAGGCAACTACGGGCATACTGGGTATTTTCCGGAAGCGGGATAACGTTCAGATGACCACCTTCACCGTTCGGCAGACGAGTGCCCGCGAACCTGTTATCTACGCCAACGAATTTTGCGCAGCCCAGCGTAACCTCAAATTTATTGCCCTTACCTACGAAGCCGATATTCAACTCAATCCGGGCACCTACGCCGATCCGCAGGGGTACTACATATCCTACCAGACACGGAACCGGAATGCGGGGATCAACAACATCAACAGCCCCGACCAGACCGGCTTCACCTTTTACCTCGAATTTCCGGCTCTCCAGCGAAACGGGACGCCATTCGTTAATTCGTCCCCTCATTTCGGCCCCATAAACGGCGAGTACGTTTCTTTGGGTGACCCATTCACCTTTCCATTCGGTGGCACCGACCCCGACGGCGATGAACTTCGGTACTCTATGATAACGCCCCTCAATCAGAAAGGTACGAATCAGAATTCCGTTTCACCCGCCCCCTACCCGGACGTAAGCTGGATACCAGGCTATAGTGCTGCCAATGCCATTCAGGGCAGTCCGGCATTGGGCGTAGATGCCAGAACGGGGCAGCTATCCGTTACAGCTACGCAACTGGGTCTGTTCGTTTTCGCGGTGAAAGTAGAGGAGTATCGCAGCGGGATAAAAATTGGGGAAGTAAGCGCGACTTTCAGCTGCTGGTTATTGACTGCCCTCCCCAAACAACGCCCAAACCGGATGTCCAGATTGCCAACAGACCCGCATTGCGCAGTGCCACCATCTGCCAAGGCGATTCGGCCATTCTCAGAGCTCGCTGGACACCACCTGGAACTATCAATGGCGTAAGGATGGCATTAATTTGGCGGGAGCCACCAAACCATCGCTGGCCGTGCGCGAAGCCGGCGACTATACCGTGCTGGTATCGCCCAAAACGTCCTGTAGCCGAATAGGTAACTCAGAAACGGTGACCATCGGTGTTATTGGTAAGGATGCAAAACTTTCCCTTAGCGGTCATTTGTGCGCCACTACCGGAACCGTAGGCCTGTATGCCACCCAGGACCCCAACGTACAATACCAATGGTACCGCAACAGTCAGTTAGTGCCGGGTGTACATACGGGCGATTCCCTCCAGACGAATCAGGAAGGCCGCTATTTTGCCGTTCTGACGCATACAACCCTGGGCTGCAAAGCCAATACCGACACCGTTAACCTGGCACGTTCGGCGGCCGTGGTACCCAACATCCAGACAGCCACGGGTCTTAACCGGATTTGCCCCCAGGATTCACTTATGCTGACTGCTACGGGTGGAATCAGCTACGCCTGGAAAAAAGAGGGCGTGGCGGTGGGCACTGACCTTGCCCGGTATGCCGCCAGCAGTGCGGGGTCGTATGTAGTAACAGCGACTGATTTATTCGGGTGTGTGGGTACATCTGCACCAGTATCTCTAACGCTACTCCCCCCCGTGGTTATCCTGTTCGATTCTATTCCGGGTGTCTGTGGCCCGGATGTTCCTACGTATACGCTCGCCGGGAATCCGGCAGGGGGTGTATTTACGGGCACGGGCGTAACAGGCACGATATTTAGTGCGAAGCAGGCAGGTGTTGGCAATCACCTCATCACCTACACCGTTAAGGCGGCCCCGGAGTGTGTCAACGTAACCGCCACCCAAACAGCCGTAGTAGCCCCCATACCGACTATTGAACTGGTCGATACGATAACCACCTACAAAGGCAATACCTTCACCCTGAATCCTGTCTATACCGGAAACCCAACCCAGTTTGGCTGGACAGCATCCACGTACCTGGATAACCCGACGCTGGCCAATCCCACCGTGCAGGATATCAACAATGATATTACGTATACCGTCGATGTAAAAAACAGTACGGGCTGCGATGCCACCCATACTATCCACATCACGGTGCTGGCGCGATTGTACGTACCCGACGCGTTTTCGCCCAATGGCGATGGGATGAACGACCAGTGGGAAATTCCCGGTATCGAAGCCTTCCCCGATGCTGTCGTAACGGTTTTCAACCGGTGGGGAGAAATATCAATTAGTCGAAAAGGGAAACGCATCCCTTCGACGGAACCCTGAACGGCACCTCTGCCCCAAGGTATGTACGTCTATACCATCCATACCGTTCCCACCAAACCCGTGATTCGGGGTAACCTGATGCTGGTACGGTGAAAGGAAGCAGAAAAGGGACTGCTCGAGAGCAGCCCCGTAAATAAGGTTGATAGACGCAACTCACCACTGATTTAGCCGCTGTGGCTCACACGGTAAATAACGCCGTTGTTGTCATCGGTTACCAGAAGCGAGCCATCCGTGTGAACAGCGATGCCTACGGGTCGGCCAAACTGGGAGCGGTTATTATCGATCAGGAAACCCGTAGGAAATATTCAAAGCGCGTGGGCTCGCCGTTTTCAAAACGGAGCCGCACCACCTTTAACCCGACGGCACACTCCGGTTCCAGGAGCCGCGCATGGTCACAAAAGCATCAGTTCGGTACTCGGCCGGAAATTTTGTGCCGGTATAAAACACCATCCCTAACGGGGCGCTGTGGGCCTGGTAGGTGAGCAGCGGCAGGGTGGTCTTCTGTAAGTATTGCTGGTAGGTGGTGCCCCCTTAGGCCGGTCGGCGGGGTTGTACTTCCCTTCTCCGTAAATGTAGGGCCAGCCGTAATCGGCCCCCTGCACCAATTTGTTCACCTCTTCTTTCTGTTCGTTATCGCCCAGCCAGTCGATGCCGTGGTCCAGTCCAAAAAGTTCTTTGGTGGTGGGGTGCCAGCCAAAGCCGATGGTGTTGCGCAGACCTTTGGCGAAAATTTTCCGGTTTGACCCGTCCGGGTTAGCCCGCAGGATGGTGGCGTTTTCGGGGTTGGGTTCCGGACAGGCGTTACAGGTACTGCCCACGGTGAGGTACATCAGGTTATCAGGTCCGAAGCCAATGGTCCGATTTGGATGCTGACCACCATCGGGCAGGTCGTTAATCAACTGCTGCGGCTGGCCGAGGGTACCGTCCGGATTGATGGCAGCCGAGTAAACCTCTTTTACGGTTGTGATGTAGAGCTTCCCACTATAAATGGCCAGACCATGGGCCTGTTTCAGGTTCGCACGACTGATTTGCTGTCGGCCACTCCATCGTTGTTCGAGTCGCGAAGCAGCAAAACCGTTCCCGCTTCCCGGTCGGTGTAATAAACGTGACCCGCCGGGCTGATTGCGAGCATGCGGGGTTTGCCTAATTGGTCGGCGTATTTGGTAACGGTGAACCCCGCCGGGACTTTCAGTTGCCGGATGTTTTCGTCGGTAGCCGGCACAAGGGCGGGCCGGAACACGTAGCCCTGCACCTGGGCGGTTGTGGGCTGATCGTCGGTTTCAGGAATCATCTCCTTAAAGATGTCGGCTCCCTTGGTACAGGCCAGCACAAGCCCTAACCCAGCAGCCGTGCCCAGCGTCCATTTCAAAATAGGTTTCATAACGTTGAAATAAGCAATAGAGTGAAGTACGTTAGCCCATCGGCAACATAGACTGCTTAACTGATTGAACAGCGCTATGGTTTATAACTTTTATCATTTGGGGTCTGTGGGTGGTGGTTGTAGTCAGAAAAAAAGGCGCTGCCAGCCATCCGGGGCCAGCCTGGCTGTTTTCGTTCGTCCATCAGGTTTTTTGCCCGTACCTAACCCAACTGTTTTGTACCTATGAACCCGTAGCAACCAGATGCCAAGGAACACGACCCGTTGACAATAAAAAATCCCATTACCAAAAACGCGCGTTTTTGGTAATGGGATTTTAACCCGAAGCCGACTGAATTAAGCCTGCTTCGTCAACTGGATATTCATGACCAGTTTAACGTCATCGCTGACAACGATGGCCCCGGCTTCGGTAATACCATCCCAGGTCAGGCCAAATTCTTTCCGCTTGATTGTACCGGTCAATTCAAAGCCCGCTTTGGTCTGACCGTAAAAATCCTGTGTCTGACCACCGTACTCCGCTTTCAGAGTTACCGGTTTGGTAACGCCGTGCATCGTCAAATTCCCGGCTACATTAAAAGTGTCATCACCCGTTGGGGTCATGCTTGTCGATACAAACGTGAGCTTGGGAAACTGCTCCGCATCGAAAAAATCAGCCGACTTCAGGTGGCCGTCCCGCTGTTCTGCTCCGGTACTAATGCTGGCAATATCCGCCGAAAAAGAGACTTTAGCATCGGTAAAGTCATCACCGTGTGATTCAACCTGACCTTCGTACTGGCCAAACGAACCCGTTACGGTCGAGATAACCAGGTGTTTTACTTCAAATTGAACTTCCGAGTGTGAGGGTCAATTACCCAGGTGGTGGCTGTTGCAGTTTCCATAATAATAGGCGTTAATTAATTTCGTGTTTTAACATTTCATGTATATACATTTAATTTCACTAAATTGTTTCAATGAATGAAAACTTTTTTGTTTAATTCGGTGATGAGGAGCTGGTCTGACGAATTCTGAACTCTGACAAAGTTCAAACAAAAATGGCCGGAAGTTATAAGTATAATTGATGAATTGGAAGGGTTGAATTTTTATAGCTTAGACGCAAATTATTTTGACAATTTTGATGTCACGAAAGAATTTACGGAGAATGAAGTCATTTTTGCCTACGACCACGAGTCGGGCCAGACACCACGGAATGGGAACGGAATAAGTGCCCCACTCGATTGGGGATTTATCGCACCTACTGATAATTTTTTAAGTGAATTTGAATCGAATGACCCAAGGTTATTATACACAGTAAATGTAGCCGATAAAGCTGTCTATAAATTACTGGGCGCCACTAATACGGTATATAAAGGAAACGACGATGCGCCGGCTAATAAAATATATATACGCTGGGCAGATGTATCGCTTTGGAAAGCTGAGGCATACATTGAAACAGGAAAGTATCCCGAAGCAATTGCCATTATTAATAAAATAGAGAAAGGGCAAGAACAGGAGTAACAGTTGCGGGCATATTGCCCCCGGCAGGAACTTTGCCCGGCAGGGATATTTCACCAACTGACAAAAATCAAAGAACTGATTGGCTAAGGCATGAAAGAAGAGAGGATTTGAATCGCAAAGATTCAATGACCTGAAAAGATGGAACATAGCAAACCGGTTTTAACCGCTCCCGGCAAAAATTTCCAGGATAAAAATTATTTGCATCCCATTCCTCAAAGTGAAATTGATAAATCAGGCGGGAGCATAACACAGAACCAAGGTTATTGATTAGGTGAATTTGTGCTGATTGAAATTGTATTTATTGCAAAGCTTTGAATGATGTTAAAAACATGGAAATAAATAATTGATTTTGGGGATCCTCATTTAATGGCAGGAAAGTATCGAAAAAAACTGTATCGAGATGGAAAGTAAAGCCTTATTTGGTTGCAGCACACTGGGTATACTAACACGGCTCTGTTGGAATGTTATTGCCATAATTCCGTTTCAACACTCTATTTTAATTACTCAGCGATACTTTGGATTATTTCATCTTTATGCTCCTTTTTGCCAAATGCAGATATTACCAAAGAAGATCAAAGTCTCTCAAAAACTTTTTTAATTAAAAGTTAACATATGCATCAAATTATTAACTTTGGTTGTCTATGCATGTAAACTTGCTTGTTCTCATTTTCTTTATTGTAGTATTACTCTAAAATTTTTTACGTATGCTTATAAAACTATCCTTCGCAGGAAAACATTTGTTTACTCGTATCATTCCTTTTATTTTTGGACTGGCTTTTTTTCTTCCTTACCAATCACTCGCTCAATCAATTCCCATAACGGGCAAGGTAATCGGTTCAGATGGTTCCCCTATAGGCGGTGTTACCGTCCAGGAAAAAGGCAGTAAAACAGGTACAGCTACCGATGCCTCAGGTAGTTTTTCTTTAAATGTGAGTGGTGCTAACGCTACATTGAATATTTCGTCGCTGGGCTACCAATCGCAGTCACTTGCGTTGGCCGGCAAAACTGATGTTACAGTAGTTATGCAAGGCTCAGCCGTTAAAGAACTTGAGCAGGTAGTAGTAATCGGTTATGGTACTGCAAATAAAAGAGACCTGACTGGTTCGATAGTTAAGATCGCCGGCAAAGAAGTTGCTGATAAGCCTAACACAAATCCGGTAGCGTCTTTGCAGGGCAAAGTCGCAGGATTATCAGTGGTAAATAATGGAACACCCGGCGCAGGCTCCCGACATCCGTATACGTGGTACAGTAAGTATTGGCCAGGTTCATCCGCTGTATGTTGTAGATGGAATCTTCAATGACAATATTGATTATATAAATCCAAACGACATTGAGTCAATTGAAGTATTAAAGGATCCTTCTTCTTTGGCAATTTTTGGAATAAAGGGTGCAACAGGTGTTATTGCGATCACTACAAAGCATGCAAAAGCAGGCCAGGTTGATGTGAATTTCAATACGAGTTATGGCTTTAAAAAGCTGGTAGATAAAATAAAATTTGCAGATGCTGAGGGATTCAAAATACTATTTGCTGAGGAAAGAGCTTTAGATAAAGACAACCCGACCACGATGCCTTTTGATTATACCGGGTTAAATGCAAACACTGACTGGATTGACGCAGTGACCAGGACAGGAAATTTCAGCAATAACAGTTTGAATGTTTCGTCAAGCACCGAAAAGAACAGGTTTAATTTCGGACTGGGCTATATTCATGATGAAGGAATTATAAGGAACGAGAAACTTGAAAAGTGGCTTATTATCATTCAATGATGAATTAAAATTAAACAAAGCATTAAGATTGGTCTTAACCTGAACGCATCCCGGCAAAACAATCCCTATGATGCCACGTCAGGTGGTACTGAGATGAAACGCCCGAAAGGTAATACCACAGATATCTTCCGGCACCCGGAATCTTTACGTTAGAAATCCTTATGGCCAGACAGCCTTAAATATGGATATTATATTCAGGATTAGATGTTGGTTTGCAGGCGGCAGGTGTAGTTAATCCACTTCTCAGAGTTGGAAAATGAATGGGATAAAGTAAAAAATTTTGAGCTGCGAACTGTCGGAAGCATATATATCGATATCACTTTTTTAAGGAATTTCAATTTCAGATCGACGCTTTATGGCGATGTAAGTAATATAAATAAAAGGCAATATACACCGTTGTATTATGCCTATAATCCCAGAGGCGAATATTCCTTATTTGTACAGCCAGACAACCGGGGTAACCGAGAATGATGACAAGGACTACAAAAAATATCAACAAGATCATATTTTGAATTATAAAAAGAATTTTGGTGATCATACATCTACTGTTACTGGTGGTTTTACTACATATTATTTTGGGACATTTCAACGACAAGTGGAACAATCTGGCCAAACAGCCACCGGGGGCGCAATTCCTAACGATCCAAGATTCTGGTACATAAACAATGGCTTCCAGGATCCATCAACCACGTCAGCATCCTCAGACCAGAGTGAATATCAGCAGTATCGTATTTGGCAGGGTATTATACAATTTCCAGGGTAAATATTATTTAAACGCTTCCTTTAGAAATGATGCTTCATCAAGGCTCCCGCCACAAAACCGTAACCAGCAATTTTGGGCCGTAGGAGCAGCATGGGATTTAACCAAAGAGAATTTTATGGAAAATCAGCACTTTTTTGATTTCCTGAAAATAAAAGGTTCAATGGGCGTATTGGGAAACCAAAGCGCATCAAGATTAGACGGTACCCCGCTGAATTATCCATTCATACCCCAACCTGCAGACCGGAACAAATGCAGTTTTTGGAACGAATATATATTCAGCCGCACGACGGGCTTAATTGCCTAATCCTGATTTAAAATGGGAAACAGTAGAGGCACAGGAAATAGGGGTAGAATTAAATGCTTTTAAAAACAGCTTCATTTTGAAGCAAATTATTATAATAAAACAACAAAGAATTTGCTGACCTATGTAAGCAGGGCTGCAATTGGACTGGAAGATGAACTGATCAATGGTGGCAGTATAAGAAACTCGGGGCGAGGAGTTTTCTGCATCATGGAATCAAAATTTATCAAAGGATCTGACTTTGAATATTGGTGGTAACATTTCATTTCTGAAAAATGAAGTACTTAGTCTTAGCGCGGATTTTCCGACGGGTATTCTTTCAAGAGCGTTTCAGAACAACGGAATCTGCAGAAAGCCGTACTATGCCGGGCATTCCGATCGGGTCATTTTTTGGATATGTCAGTTGAAGGAATTTACCAGAGAATACTACAGATATCAAAATCTCCCGATGCAAGTTCCATTGGTGCCTACAGGCCAGGGGATTTTAAATTTAAAGATGTAAACGGAGATGGAAAAATTACATCAGAAGACCGGACTGTAATTGGAAATCCTACTCCTGATTTCACTTATGGTGCCTCGATTGGCATTACTTATAAAGGATTATCTTTGGGGATCGATGTATATGGGTGTTCATGGAAATGAAATATTCAGAACATGGGGTTCACTGGAATCACCTTTCCAAAGAGTAAATTATTCGGCGGAAAAGCTTAGACAGGTGGCATGGCCCGGGAACTTCAAACAGGGTACCTATACTCGGCCAGGGCGATAGATTCAATTACAATGGATCAACTTATAATATTGAAGATGGAAGCTATTTTAGGATAAGAAATATTCAATTGGGATATAACTTCGCACAAAGCCTGTTGTCGGGAGCCCGGATAAAAGGTTTGCGAATTTATGCGAATGTGCAAAATTTAAAAACCTATAAACATAATCTTGGTTATACCACAGAATATGGAGGAGATGCCACTGCGTTTGGATATGATAATGGGGGAGGGGCAATACCGGTTACAACAACTTTTGGATTAAATGTTACTTTTTAAAAACTATTACATATGAAAAATAAAAAAGTTTTGTTTTGGGGAATCGTACTATTGGCCCCTTTATTTATTACAATTAGCGGATGTAAAAAGTTTCTTGATCGGAAGCCACTGACTTCTACCCTGGATGACCTTAACCAGGGAGCTTTTGAAGGCCAGATGCTGGGGATGTATAACATTTTAAGAACATATGGAGGGTTTTCGCTTTTACCCTGGTTGGATAATCATAGCATACGAGATGATGATGCAGCAAAAGGAAGTGATATTAATGATGGTAAAGAAGTAGTTACCGAATACGATACTTACCAATATACCAAAGACGACTGGGCTACAAACTCATATTATAACGATCACTATGCAATGATAAGTGCAGCAAATGATGCCTTATATATTGCAGATTCCACGAAAGCTTCGGATCCCGCATCGCTGAGAAATATTGGGGAAGCCTGTTTCTTCAGGGCATACTCATATTGGGAATTAATGAAGACATATGGGGAAGTGCCCCTCATTAATTTTAAAATAAAAGACCCAACAGATGGCCTTATAAATAAATCAACTTTGGACGTGCTTTATACATTTGTTGATTCAAACCTGCAAGTTGCTTCCCAACTTTTGCCCTTGTCTGCGAATGAATATTCTACTACCGGAGCTGATGTATTAAAAGGAAGGTTGACAAAAGGTGCTGCCAATACATTGTGGGCAGAAACATACCTTTTCCGGCAAAATTGGGGTACAGTTGCCAATATATGTAATGAAGTAATTGCATCGGGGCAATATTCACTAGCTACAAATTTTCCTGATATTTGGAAAGACGGCTTAAATGGACTTGGGAAAAATTCTCCTGAATCTATATTCGAAATGAATGCCGCAGATGGTAAAAATGCATCCAGTAATGGAGCGGTAGATAATGGTAGCAATTTTGGAACTTCACAGCAGGTTCGTCAAAACGGTGCACCAATCGACTGGAACTTGGGTTGGGGTTGGAACGTACCTACTCAGAAATTAGTAGATGCATGGGATTCAACTGACCCCCGTAAGTCACAAACCATCCTGTATTCGGGAAGGTCAGATGGTGGTGCTGCTGCGGGTGGTTTTGGCGCCATAGTTCCGGCATATACCGGCCCGGATGGGGCTGGTGGGCTTGCACAAAAATATTGGAACAAAAAGCTTTATACAGGCAATGACCCTGCAATGCGATCCTTTACCGGTTTTATAAATAGCAGTGGAGGCGCACCCTGGATCAATCATCGGATTTTCAGATATGCTGAAGTTATTCTTATGCTGGCAGAAGCTGCAAATGAAATGGGCGATGGCCCTGCTGCCGCGGCTAATTTAGAATTAATACGAAACAGGGCAAGTGGTAATTTAGGACCCGCAAGAACTGTTGTTCCACCTATTCCTTTTGTTAACCAGGATCAAATGAGAACTGCCATTAAAAATGAAAGGCATTGGGAACTGGCAATGGAAGGTAAACGGTTTTATGATTTGGTAAGATGGGGCGATGCAGTAAGCGTACTTGGTCCTTTAGGATATACAAATCGATGCAGGTATTATCCAATACCACAACCGGCAATAGATTTATCAGGAGGTGTATTGAAGCAAAATCCGGAGTGGTAATGTAACTAAATAAAAAGCTTCGGATAATAGGGCTGCATAATTTAATTTGTGTAGCCCTTTTATTTTAGATATAATCGATTTAAGCAGGTAATAAATTTTTCACTACGGAATTTTAAACAATTCAATTTTTTTTCATTAGTGCCAGTACCTTCTTTACCTGCTCCGGGTAAGTCTTTATTAAATGTGTATGAATCAATGCTGGTGTAGGAACAGTTGCACCTGGAAGTACCACTGCTACTGACATTGAAGGTTCCCTTGGCATATGGCAGTCTATACAATTTAACTTAAGGGCAGATAAAGGCACATTTTTAATTTTGCAAAAATTATTGTGCTCAATACTGTGGCAACTCATACAGCGTTGAGAAAATACCGTGGTATTTCCTCTTTCATTTTCATGTGTGCTATGACAGGAAATGCACGTAAGTGTTGCGCTGTTTTTAAAGCATTTACTTTCCTGCAATAAACCATATTGATTGCCGTGAACATCAATAATCTTTGCGACTGAAATACTCGTGTCCTTCACAAAATAGTTTGCCAAATAATTCCCCGCTGTAAACTCAAAGGACGGCTTCGTTTTATTAAGTCGCCCACCATGGCATAATGCGCAAAGGTCCAGTATTTGCTGCCTGTTGAGCTTGCCCGGATTTATTATATATTTTCCAACAGAATCAGCGGGATTTTGTATTTCATACGCTACATGATTAGCCGCAGGCCCATGGCATTTCTCGCAGTCAACACCATAAATTATTTTGCTGCGATCATATTCTTCCGGTTCTGTTCCCGGTTTAGAAATTACATTGGCATAGGTGGTGTGGCATTCGAGGCAACGGGAAGTTGCAGGCCTGTTGAATATTACTTTATTTGGAAAGCCCGGACTGTTGCACCATTCATCAGCAGGGGTGAAATAAGTTATCGGCAATTGAAAAAGTTGATTTCCCTTCCAGGATAAAAAAGTTTGTCCTTTAGCCCCCGAGCCCATTATAATATCAAAGCGCCGGGCCGCTTTTTCGATACCTTCTGAATAAGCAACCTGGTATAAGCCGCTATCGCGTTCTTCCATGGCAACGTACAAGCCAGGATGGAAGGGATATATATTTTTGCCGGTATCAAAACTGCCTTTGATATATTTTTCAAGAGCAGGCCTGGAAGTTAAATAATGCCCTGTTTTAATATGCGATTCGTAAATTTTTTTATGGCAATCAGCACAGGTTGCTGATCCTGCAAATTGCTGAAAATTTATATTCCTGGTTTCTGAAATATTTGTGTTTTCTTCTTCAGTTTTTATCTCATCATTTCCATTATTTACGCATTGTGTAAGAAAAAAAACACTTAATGTGATTAGGAAAATTATAGAGTAAGAATGCCTGTATCCCGGAATTTTTTTCATCAGAAAAATTGTAGTGATATTTTGCTAAATACAAGCTAATTCTAAAATTGTCAAAGCTCAAAAGACTATCTAACCCGCAATTACCTGTATCTTTATTTTTTTGAATTTCATATAAAACTACATATTTTATGCCTTTTAAAAAGGTATGCTTTTTTTGCCTTCCTGCATTATTCCTGCTTTTTAATTCCTGCCATAAAACCGATACTTTATTTACAAACCTGCCTCCATCGGAAACTAATGTTCATTTTGAAAACAAACTAGAAAAAAGGAAACTCTTTAGTTTACTATACTATTTATATTATTATAATGGCGGTGGAGTAGCCGTCGGAGATATCAATAACGATGATTTGCCTGACATCTATTTCACTGCAAATAGTTTGGGACACAATAAACTATATCTCAATAAAGGCAACTTCAAATTTGAGGATATCACTGAAGAAGCAGGCGTGGCAGGCACTTCCGATTGGTGCAGCGGAGTAACTATGGCAGATATAAATGGAGATGGGTATTTGGATATTTATGTGAGCGCCGTTGCCAATCATCATGGGTTAAAGGGGCATAATGAACTGTTCATAAACAATGGTCCATCCAAAAATGGAGAAGTGACATTTACTGAAAGCGCAGCAAAATACAACCTGGATTTCTCTGGCTTTACAGGCCAGGTAGCATTTTTTGATTATGATAATGACGGTGACCTGGATTGCTACATACTTAATCAATCGCATCAGCCTAATCAGAATATTGTTGATACAAGCAACCGGCATAAAATTGATCCTTTTGCCGGAGACAGGCTTTATCGTAATGATATGAATACGCCGGCTAAGAAATTTACAGATGTTTCCGCGCAAGCTGGAATTTATCAAAGCAGTTTAGGATATGGTTTGGGGTTAGCTATCGGGGATTTTAATAATGACGGATGGAATGATATATATGTTGGCAATGATTTTCACGAAAATGATTACTACTATGTGAATAAGGGGCCTTCTCCCTCTCCGCCTGGAGAGGGTCGGGGTGTGGTCACCTTTACTGAAAGTGGCGCAAGACATTTCAATCATTACAGCAGGTTCAGCATGGGAAACGATGCTGCAGATTTTAATAATGACGGACAGTTGGATTTAATAACGGTTGATATGCTTCCCAACGACGAAAAAGTTTTAAAAACTTATGGCAGCGATGAGAATCCTGATATCTATAAATTTAAAATAAATAAGAACGGTTTTCAGGATCAATACTCTAAGAACTGCTTGCAACGGAATAATGGCAATGGCACAAGCTTTAGTGAAACGGCTTTGCTTAGCGGTGTTTCAGCGACTGACTGGAGCTGGTGCCCTCTTTTTGCTGATTTTGACAATGACGGAAAAAAGGATCTTTTTATATCAAGCGGTATTCCCAAAAGGCCTGTAGATCTTGATTATATTCGTTTTGTTTCAGACCTGTACATGCACAAAGCATTAAATCAAAGCGATAAATACGATGATATGGCATTGAAAAAAATGCCCTCCGGCAGTTCACATCCATATCTGTATAAAGGCGATGGGGTACTTTCATTTAAAGACGTAAGTGACGAATGGGGCACAGGAGATATGAATGGGTTTTATAATGGCGCTGCCTATGCTGATCTTGATAATGATGGTAATCTTGATCTTGTAATAAACTGTTTGGATGCACCTGCTGTAATTTTAAAAAACAATGCTCCTAAAAAAAATTATATCTCAATTTCTTTCAAAGGCGATGGCCTCAATACTTTTGGTATTGGGAGTAAAGCTTACCTTTTTCAAAAAGGAACACTACAGTATCAGCAATTAATGCTTACAAGAGGCTTTCAATCTTCGTCAGATACCCGTTTGCATTTTGGGCTTGATTCCACTTTGATTATTGACAGTATTCTCGTGGTATGGCCCGATCAAAGATTTCAGGTTTTAAAAAATATCCAGGCGAATAAGCAACTTATTGTTGAACAAAAAAATGCTGCCGGAATATTTAAGTACAATGATTATTTTAAACCTGCCCCATCTTTTTTTAATGCTGTTACTGATTCAATTGACATTAAATGGAAACATAAAGAAGATAAATTTCGAGATTACAATGTACAGTATTTAATTCCGCATGAAGAATCGACTCGTGGCCCTAAAATAGCTGTAGCCGATGTAAATGGAGATGGCCTCGATGATTTGTATGCCTGTGGCGCTGCGGGTCAGCCCGGAACATTATTAATACAGCAAAAAGACGGGAAATTTATTTCTTCTGACACGGCAATATTCGCAGCAGATGTAAGCTGCGAAGATGTAGATGCGAAATTTTTTGATGCTAACGGCGATGGTTACCCAGACCTGTATGTGGTAAGCGGTGGTAATGAATTTTATGGACAAAATATTTCTTTGTTGGACAGGCTTTATTTAAATGACGGCAAAGGCCATTTTACAAAATCAACAAATTCACTTCCTCCCATCTTTCAAAATAAGTCCTGCATTTCGGTTGCCGACATTGATAAAGATGGTGACAATGATATCTTTATAGGCACACTTGCCGACCCGAAAGCTTTCGGTATTCCACAGACTTCTTATTTATTAATCAATGATGGCAAGGGACATTTTACGATCGCTAGTGTAAACACTATTTCCCTTACGAATATTGGAGTAGTTACTTCTTCCATTTTTGCGGATGTTAATAATGACGGTTGGAGCGATTTAATAGTTTCGGGAGAATGGATGCCTCTCACCATTTTTATAAATCAACATGGAAAATTTACAAAAACAATTATCCCGAATTCCACCGGATTGTGGCAAACTGTTTTTGCAGATGATGTAAATGGTGATGGCAATATTGATTTTTTTGCCGGCAACTGGGGCTTTAATAATAAATTTTGGGCCGGTAAAGATGGGCCGCTCAATTTATATGTGGCAGATTTTGATGCAAACGGCCAGGTAGAGCAATTGCTTTCCTACTTCCGCAATGGTAAAGAATATCCCTTTCTCGCCAAAGATGAAGTTGAAAGGCCATTACCCCAGCTTAAAAAGCATTACCTCTTATATTCCGACTATGCAGGCGTGGAAATGAAAGATGTTTTTTATGGATGGATAGATACTATAAAGCCTTATTCCGCACAGCGGTTAGGCTCAGCAATTTGTTACGGCGATGGGAAGGGCAATTTCACAATTAAAGACTTGCCGCCGCAACTTCAGGTATCACCAATATTCTCTTTTCAAAAAACATCTGAGCCGGTATTAAACAAAAAAATTTATATAGCGGGAGGAAATTTTTTGAACGTGACTCCCTATGAAGGCAGCTACGATGCGCAGGCTTTAGGCCTATTTAGTATTGATAAAAACAAGGTCGCTAACTTTATACCCCAGGTGAATTTATCATCCGTGAAAGGCCAGGTGAGGGATTTAAAATGGATAAAAATATCCCGGCACGGAAATGTATTAATGGCCGCAAGAAATAATGATACTATTGTATTGCTTGGAGACAAAAAATAAAAATGAAACACACCACGACGCATTTATCCCGGGTATTTAAAAAGGCGGTTAATACAATATTTATAGATAATTTCTTTTTGGAAAGAGTGCAGGCAAAACGTTTAGGTGCCCGGTTGATTTCCTACATTTTATTACCCGGGATTTTATTAGCAGCCTGTTCCAAGAAGTCTTCAGATCCGGAGCCCCCGCCAGCTCCTCCGGCAGTCCTGACTTTAAAATCAACAAAAATTAATGGCCAGGTATTACCTGCGGGAGTCTATAATATTAATACGGCACCAGTAATCAAATACTCATTTTCTGCGCCTGTCGATAAGAATAGTGTAACCGGGAATTTTTCTTTCGAGGTCGCAAATGGCACGGCGGTTCCTTTCAATCCAGTGTATGAAAATAACGATAGTACAATTTCAATTCAAGCTACCGTCCGCATTAAACTCTCTTACTAAATACGTGGTATCTGTTTCGCAAGGTTTAAAATCTAAAGCGGGTGGATCACTGCAATCTGCAGCTTCCATAAATTTTGTGACTCAAATTGACTCGACTGATAAATTTTCCCGAATTACTGATGATGCATTACTTAACCTTATTGAAAAACAAACCTTCAAATATTTTTGGGATTTTGGCCACCCGGTTTCAGGTATGGCAAGGGAGAGAAATACATCTGGTGAGACGGTAACCACAGGTGGCACCGGGTTTGGCGTGATGAGCATTGTTGCTGCAGTTGACAGGAATTTTATCACAAGAGCCCAGGGACTACAGCGAATCAATACTATCGTAAGTTTTCTTAAAAATAATTGCACCAGGTATCATGGAGCATTTTCTCATTGGATAAATGGCACAACAGGAGCGACCGTTCCGTTTAGTGCAAATGACGATGGTGGCGATCTTGTCGAAACCTCTCTTCTGATGCAGGGGCTTTTATGCGCCAGGCAATATTTCAATACAGCCGATCCGGTTGAAACTTCGTTACGTTCAAATATTAATAACCTATGGAATGGAATTGAATGGAACTGGTATCGCCAGGGGAATCAAAATGTGTTGTATTGGCATTGGAGTCCTAATTATGGTTTCCAGATCAACCAACAAATCAAGGGATGGAACGAGGCGTTAATTGTGTATGCACTGGCTGCTTCCTCCAACACGGATTCCATTCCAGCCATCGTTTATCAGAACGGCTGGGCATCTAACGGTGACATAAAAAATGGTGCGACTTATTATGGGATGCAGTTACCGCTCGGGCCAAATCTTGGTGGGCCTTTATTCTTTTCGCATTATTCTTTTCTTGGCATTAATCCAAATAATCTTACCGATACTTATGCAGATTATTTTGCACAAAATAAGGCGCATTCTCTCATCAATTATAATTATTGTGTTGCAAATCCGTCAGGTTTTTATGGATATAGTACTATCAATTGGGGTCTTACCGCCAGCGATGATAACATCTCCGGTTATAGAGCGCATGCACCGGATAATGACAACGGAGTGATTACACCTTCGGCAGCTATCTCGTCATTGCCTTATACACCCACTCAATCAATAAAAGCAATAAAATTTTTCTACTATACAATGGGAGACAAACTTTGGAAAGATTATGGCTTTATTGATGCATTTAATTTAAAAGACCTTTGGTTTGCCAATTCATTTTTAGCGATCGACCAGGGCCCGGAGATTGTGATGATAGAAAACTACCGAAGCGGCCTGCTATGGAATTTATTTATGAGTTGCCCCGAAATAAAAAGAGGTATGAAACAACTGGGATTTCAAAGCCCGAATTTGTAAAAAAAGCCAACCTCCGAAGGGCTCGGCAAGTTAGTTCCCTCTCCGCCGCGCGGAGAGGGGTTGGGGTGAGGTCAATTCCATATCCCATTCATTTCGGTCAGGATGATTGGTATTCCATCTGTAACTATTATCGTGTGTTCGTGTTGCGCCACGTAGCCTCCCTTGTCACCGATCAATGTCCAGCCATCATTTTGAGTTTTTGCGATGGTAGAGTGTGTCGATATAAATGTTTCCACCGCAACAACTGAATTTTTTTTAAATCTCGTCCTGTTAAACCTGTCACGGTAATTGGCAATATTGTGTGGCTCTTCATGTAGACTTCTTCCTATGCCGTGGCCGGTTAAGTTTCTTATCACCTTATACCGGTATTTTTTCGCTTCAGTTTCTATTAGTTGCCCGATATCTGAAATCCGCACGCCACCTTTTATTGATTCAATTGCTTGTAATAAAATTTGCTTTGAAGTATCAACCAAATGCTGGTGATCATTAACGTCTTCGCCAAGAACATATGAGCCACCGTTATCAGACCAAAATCCATCAAGTTCTGCGGATACATCTATGTTTATTAAATCACCTTCCTGTAGTATTTTCTTTTCAGAAGGCACTCCGTGGGCAACTTCATTATTAACACTGATACAAGTCCAGCCGGGAAAACCATAAGTCAAACGCGGTGCAGACTTCGCTCCAAGGTCATTTAAAATCTGGCCTCCGAAGTCATCTAATTCTCTAGCCGTCATCCCTGGTTTCGAATAATTTCTCATTTCTTTAAGTGTAATAGCAACCGCTTCACTTATTTTCTTTATGCCTGTTAGTTCGGATTCTAATGTAATTGACATGGATGGTTTTTTATCGTTGAAAGGATCGTTATTAATTCATGAGATCTTTTAAAGTAACAGAAAATTCAATATTAAGAATAGTAAATCACAAATCATCACAATCCAATAATATTCGCTCGTTCGCCTTCTGATTTAAAATGAATAAATGCTTCTGCAGCTTTTACACCTGCTTCCAATCCGCGAAATTCTTCTAGCGGTTTAAAATAGTTGTTATAGGTTTCTATTGGGTTTTGTGTTTTATGGGTAAACATCGCTTCTTTTTTTCTTTCGTGAACAGTAGTAATATCCACATAATCGGTAGGTGTAAATGCCATGGTTTCACTTCCGGTATTTACTTCGTAAAAATAAAGATGAAACTTTCTGCCGGATCTTACCCATGCTGTTAATACGAGCAACCCCGTGACCTGGTGATCTGGATGTCCGTCAACAGGCCATTGTGTAAAAACGAGGTCAGGTTTTTCCGCAGCTAAAAGTTTTGCCATTAAATCATTACTGTTTTTATCCAATATAGTATCCCCATCAATCTGTCCTGCGAATTTCGGAGTTGCCTTCAGTACTTTGCAGGCAACTTCTGCTTCCTTCGTGCGCAATGCAGCCATGTCAGCATGTGATGTATGCGGGTCGCTTGCCTCGCCTCTCGTGAGATATAAAAAGGTCACAGAATGTCCTGCATCACTGTACTTTGCCATCGTTCCTCCACAGCCAAATTCCGGGTCACCGGGATGTGCTCCTACACAAACGATATGTAATTTTTCATTTGGACTAACGGATGATTTAAACTCTTTTGCTTACACTGGCGACTGGATTAATTGCGAGCCCACCTAAGCCCATCGCGGAAAGTTTTATAAAATCACGTCTTGCTGACTTATTTTTTTGCATAAGCCAAAATAAGTTTTTGTTTTATAATCCGCCTAATATTTTCATTACTGCATTGGCCTTTATATACATCATACCTGCTTGTTTATCGTTGTACTGCATATTACATGCATCACTTAAGTAACGCTTCAAGTACAGCATCCCTGAATTGTCCTGTTTTTTTGACTAACTCACTTTCCACGAAAACTCCGAGATTGGTAGAGAAAAATACATACAGTTTATGTGATGGGATATACATTAACCCGCAACCGGCGCCTATGCCGCCGCCGCCATGCCCATAGGCGATAGTGCCCTGCAAATTAAAATAGATCATACCCATGCCATACCGATTGTTTCCTTTTTCATCTTTTACAAAATCGAACATTTCCTTCATAGATTCCTGGTTCAGTAATTTGCCTTCCATCAATCCTTTCAAAAATTTTATAGCGTCGGTTGTGGTGCACACGATACCATCATCTCCCTTTGAACAAACTACAGTCATTTGTTGAAAGTTGGTAATATTAATAGGTATGCCATTATTAAATACATCCCAATATGATTGCGGGAGATTCAATCCTTTTAAATAGTTAAAATCATTTCCATAATAAGTATTGTTCAACTCCAGCGGTTTGAAAATATTCTTTTTTATATATGCTGCATGGTCGCCCGTAATTGAATTTCCTATGAGCGATAGTAACAAATAATTGGTGTTGATGTATTTGTATTTGCTCCCCGGGGCAAACAAAGGGTCTGTTTCAGAAATAGCCTTCAAACAATCAATCAGCAGTAAAGTTTCTTAACGGATGCTCAATTACCTGGGAAATAAATTGCGGGTTTTCATTATACTCAGGAACGCCCGATGTATGATTAAGCAGGTTACGTACCGAAATTTTATCCGCATTCTTTACGTACTTGCTATATTTCAGCGGCAGGTATTTTGTGATAGGTGCGTCAAGGTCAATTTTACCTTGTTCTTTTAATTGCAGGATCTCTACAGCCATATAACTCTTTGAAACGCTTTGCAGGTATTGAAGGTGGCAATTTTGCATGGCAATTTTCTTTTCAACATTGGCATAGCCTGCCGTACCAGCCCACCAGCCTTCGTCTTCAGAATAAATAGCCATAGAAATGCCCGGCATTGCATCGGTCGTATAATATTTCATAATAGAATCTAATATCGTCGCCTTTGAATAAGCCGGGTTAATAGTTACGCCTGGCTCACACGCGGGTAATGATTTGTTGGCTGTTTGTGCCCTGGAAAAAAGAGCAATGAGAACAAGTAATCCTGGAAATAAAATCTTTTTCATGTTATTATTTTTTTTGCAAAGCAACTCCGGGAAAAGGCCTCTTGCAAATTTCAACGATGTTATATATGTGAGATGTAGCAAATTTCAGGTTGAATTACTCTTCATTTTTTGATACCACCGCTACAGCCTTGCATGAAGTGTAGCAAAATTGGCTTTGAAATGCAGGCTATTTTACTGTTTGGGTTGAAACCAATTCTTAAAACTGACAGCTTTGGTTCTGCTAACCTGTATGGATTTCGGAAAATTGTCAGAGGCATTTACGAGCACATCAATTTTGCCGTCACCGGTTCTTTTAAAACCGGCCAGGGATTTCCGGTGAACTATATATTGCCTGTTAAGGCGAAAAAATAATTCTCCTGGCAATGCACTTTCAATTTTATCCAACGACTTATCCGGAAAATATTTTTTGTTCTGCCATGTGACCAGTATGGTGTTGCCGCCTTCTGAATAAAAGCCGAGAATGTCATTGAACAGAATCAGGAGGTTTTGTTTGCCATGCCTCACGGTAAACCCACCGGCTCTTACTTTTTTATCCTCCTGCCGATGCATTTCCGATTGCCTCCACTCAGCATAATAATGCATGCCGACGTAGATGCCGTTAATAACCAGGAACCAGATAATAAAAATGAAAATATCAAACTGGTAAAAGTTGGGCAGGGCGGAACGCCCTCTTATAATCCAGCTAACCAGTTCGGTTAAAAGGATAATTACCAGCAACCCGGCTGCGGTAGTAATAAACAATTGTATAACAATCCTTTTTAAAGGCCGGTGTGTGTAAGGCAATTTTTCGTCTAAATAAATAATAATTGTACGCACTGTCCACCAGGCCAGCCAGCCTTGAACGGTATCAATACAATAAGTAATAACGAGAAACCAGTTGAGACGTATACCGCTCCAGGTGAGATAATAATTGAAGGCGCTAATAAATGCGATGGCAACAAGAAAGAATTTTACGTCATGATATTTATGTTTTGGCGGCATTAATCGTATTTGAAGTACAAGTTTACAACTTAGGATGTAATCCCGCAATAAATCAGGCTTTCAACTTTTGGGAGAGGAACTGAAACGTAAGATTGCGATTGGATGAGTTCAGTCAATGACTATTTCGAATTGACTGAGAACTATAAAAGTGGAGCGGTGGCATCTAAATTCTGAAGTTTCGCTTCTGAAAAGAGTTGGAGTGCGGATTTAAGCTAATACCCCGTTTGGCAACATGGGTAAAGTATTCAACGCTACGCCACTTGCATCCACTATCGCATTTCGTATCGCAGGTGCAATACCAACAATTCCAGCTTCACCTGCACCGGAGGATGGAAGATCTTTACGATCAATTAAAACGACTTCAATTTTTGGTATGTCACTAAATCTTGGCACTCTATAGGCTGAAAGGCCGGAGTTAAGAATTTTTCCATCAGCAAACTCAACTGCTTCAAACATTGCGCCGCCAAGGCCCTGGATGACAGACCCGGCAATCTGGTTTTCTAAATGATGTGGATTGATGATGGCGCCGCATTCAAATGCCTGTGTTACACGAAGCACCTTCACTTCTTTATCGCTGTTTACCATTACTTCTGCGCAGGTTGCCACATAGCCGCCTTTTTCAAAAGCACCGGCAATGCCATAGCCGTTTCCGCTAGGCTTGGATTTATTCCAGCCAAAACTATCGGCAGCTTTTTTCAACACAGCAATAAACCGTTCGTCTTCTAAATTTTTTAAACGAAAGTCAAGCTGATCCATTTTTATTAACCGGGCAAGATCAGTCATGTGACATTCACGGGCAAAAACGTTAGCCGTTGCCGCGAGTCCCCGGTAAGAGCCTTCTCTTAGTGGAGAATCGGAAGGAACATGAGCTATTTGTTGGTTAGCGATTTTATATTCGGTGCCTAAACCGGCGCCACCTGAATTGTAGTTGATAAATTTCCAGGCGGTAATGGTTCCGTCTTTATTAACGCCGCCACTTACTTCAATTACGCCACCCGGCCTGAAGTATGCCCACGTAAATTCTTCTTGTCTTGTCCATACTATTTTTACCGGTTTCTTTGCCTCCTGTGCCAGGCGGGCAGCTTCAATGGCAGCTTCGCCGCTGTGTTTTCCCCCATAACCCGACCCGGTATCGGGCATGATTACCCGCACTTTTTCTTTATCTATTTTAAAAACACGGGCAAGTTCTTCCTGGACTCCAAACGGGCGTTGTGTTCCTGTCCATACGGTAAGCTTTCCATCTACCCACCCGGCAAGCGCTGCCCTTGGCTCAAGTGGCACATGTGCTATATAATTTATGTTGTATGTTCCTGAATGCTTAAAGTCAGCTTTAGCTAATCCCTGCTCCACATCGCCTTTTGAATCTCCTGAATTTCTGCCACCTTTTTCAGACGATGCTTTTTTAATGAGATAATCAAATATGTTTTCATTAGATGGCTGGCCCGGCAACTTCTTCCCATTTGGCATCTATGGCCTGTAAAGCTTTTCCCGCAGTTTTTATATCGGGTGCTGCTACGCCAATAAAATCTCCATCCTTCACCACAACTACGCCCGGTATTGCCTTTGCTTTTGTAACATCTGCATTTAGCAATTTTGCATTGTAAGATGGCGCACGAAGTATCTTACCATACAGCATACCCGGTACCTTCATGTCGGAAACATAAAAATGTTTGCCGGTTATAAAAGATTGTTCGTTTACTTTAGTTAAAGGTTTGCCCGCCACTTTCCAATCACTTACAGGAGTTACTTTGGCGTTGTCGGAGATAGGCATTAATAATTGCTGGCCTTTTGTTAGCTCGCCATAACTTATCTTTTTATTATTGGCAGTGTTCAATACCATCCCATCTTCAGCAGTTAAATCTGTAGGTTTAACGTTCCAGTTTTTTGCCGCCATTTCTACCAATGCCTCGCGGGCTGTGGCTGCTGCTTTACGCAACTGGGTTCCCATTTGCGGAGTACTGCGGCTGCCGAAAGTGCCGGCATCCCATGGTACAAGATCAGTATCGCCCATGATCATTTTTACAGATGAGAAAGGTACTTTCAATTCTTCTGCAACAATTTGGGCTAACGATGTCCGTATGTTCTGTCCCACTTCAACTTTACCGGTGTACACGGTTACTTTTCCATCTTCTCCAATATGTATCCACGCGCCTACCTGGTTTACAGGGACAGAAGATGATTCGGATGTAATAGTATTACCACCAAAAGAAAACAGGTCTTGCAATACAAAGGCAACGACCAACCCTCCACCGGTTACTTTAAGAAATTTACGGCGATCAAGTGCAAAATGATGTCTTGCTTCGGGCGGCAACTCATCCTTTGTTGGCTCAAATGGATGTGGTGAATAATCCTGATCGTTCTTCATCAGTTATTTATTTTTTTGAAGCCAACTGAATGGCTTTAATAATGTAGGGATAAGTTCCGCAGCGGCAGACATTTCCGTTCATTGCTTTTATAATTGCAGCTTCACTGGGAGCCGGATTATTTTTAAGCAATGCCACTGCCGACATGATCATGCCAGATGCACAATAGGAGCATTGAAAAGCATCCTGTGTTAGAAAAGCCTCCTGCACCGGGTGTAATTTTCCATCTTTTTCAAGGCCTTCAATAGTGGTCACTTCTTTGCCTGTAACAGAACTAACGGGGGTTATACACGAACGCGAAGGCACGCCGTTTATCAACACAGTACATGCGCCGCAGGCTCCTTCGCCGCAGCCATATTTGCTCCCGGTTAAATCCAGTTCGTCACGTAATACAGTTAATAATTCCAACATCAGGATCTACGGTTACTTCATGCTTTGTACCATTGACATTTAAAACCATGATTGTGTTTTTTGCAGGTTATAAATTTACGAAAAATAGCTGTAAAGGAGCTGTAAGTTGAATTTCAAATTGTCGCATTTATGTGCCATTCGGTGAATGTACTACCAGCAAAACAAAAACTCCTTACAGATTTTTACTTTCTTAACTTTGAGGAAAACTATAATTTATGTCAAAACATTATCCACTTAAATTTATTTTAGAAGATGGAGTACATGTTGAGGTAGATAAAACCGGCGATAACACTTACGATTTTATATTAACGCCAAAAAAAGGCACGGAACGCCATTTTACGTATGTAGATGAAATTCCAAGAGATAAAGGAATCGAATCTTTAGATTTTGACCAGCTAAATGCAGTCCGCAGGTTTTGGTTAGAGCAGGAAGAGGGTCTCGAATAATTTTCTTAAACAGGGGTATCTATCAACTCTCTGTCAAAGCCAGTTCCCGACATTAAACCAATCTTCAATTCTGTTATTTTCTTTTGCTTCAAATCCTTTGAAAGAATATTCGTTGGATTCGGCATTATATGTATAATCTTTCATCCACTCCTCGAAATGGGATGCTGTTGATTCAATCGCATCCATAGTAAAATCAATTTCTGCATTACTCATGGTCGGATGGACAGATAATCTTACCCACCCCGGTTTACTCAATAAGTTTCCGGAACGAATCGAATGCAATATTTCATAGGACCTGGCTTCATCAACATGCAAGAGTACATGTCCATATGTTCCCGCACAGGAACAGCCGCCTCTCGTCTGGATACCAAACCTGTCGTTCAATATTTTTACAATCAAATTATAATGAGCCCCCTTTACAATAAATGCGATGACACCCAATCTTTTTCTAATGTGGCCTTCAAGTATTTCAATATTTTTGATTTTTGAGAATCTTTCAAAAATTACCTGCAGCATTTCTTCTTCCCGCCGCAGCATATTTTCAACTCCCATTTCTTCCTTCAGGCGGATACACATTGCGGCCTTTATCGCTTGCAAAAATGGAGGTGTACCCCCATCTTCCCGCTGCTCTATATTTGTTACATATTCATGAACCTTCCACGGATTACTGTATAGTACAGTGCCACCTCCCGGCCGATCTGGGATGTTATTTTTATACATCTTTTTATTAAAGATTAAAACACCCGGAGTGCCCGGCCCGCCCAGAAATTTGTGGGGAGAAAAATAAATAGCATCTAAATGTGCACCGCCTTCTGCGGCGTGCATATTCATGTTAATATAGGGTGCGGAACAGGCAAAATCAACAAAACATAAGCCGCCATATTCGTGAATTATTTTTGCGATTTCATGATACGGGGTTTGAATGCCGGTAACATTAGAACAAGCAGTGACAGCAGCTATTTTATTTTTTCTATTTTTAAATTGTTCTAATAAGCTTTTGAAGTCTTCCAGATCAACATTGCCATTATCACCGCGCTTAATTATTTCAACATCTGCGATGGTCTCCAACCAGGATACCTGGTTGCTGTGGTGTTCCATGTGCGTCACAAAAACAATGGGCTTTAAAGCTTCATCCGGTTGCAGATCGCTCTTCTCTTTTACATAATCCATCATCCGCTCAGGCATTCTCAGTCCTAATATTCTTTGCAATTTATTTACGGCTGCTGTCATTCCGCTTCCGCAAAAAACCAATGCATCATCACTGTTTGCATTAACATGTTCCTTAATAATAATCTTTGCCTTTTCATAAGCTTTGGACATTAATGTTCCTGTAATGGTAGTCTCCGTATGGGTATTACCCACGAAGGGCATTATCTCTTTTTGCATAACATTCTTCAATGGGTTGGTACGCTCTGCCGCTTGCAGTCCAGTCTGCATAAATTATTTCCTTTTTCCCAAAAGGGGATTCAAAGACTTGCCGGTTGCCAATAACATTTCTTCGGAAAGGTAGAGAAAAAATTTTCTGATGCGCTTTTTCGATAGGTACATTGTATCTCATCATTATTTCTAATGCCGTCAGATTTCGAAAGTAATTTTATATTCAATAGTGAGGTCATGAGATGGATGGGTTAATAAATGTCAGCATAGTCTATGGCATAGACGTTAGTATGTCTTTTTCAAAAGTTATGCTCTCCCTGTTATTTTGATTTACCGGAACCAAAAATTCCAAAAAGATCGTATGGATGCCTACTAAAATCGTCATTAAATAAATAGGCTGTAAGGAAAACAAGACCAATAAAAGCAAGAATAATAAGCAACTGAAGTCCGGATGTTTTTTGAATATCGTGTTTTGATTTTTTATCGCAAACTTCACCAGGGCAGTATTGCGCTTTTTCTTTATGGAACAGTGAATAGAATTTGCATCCTAAACAGATCCCAAATGCTGATTCAAAGAATAAGAATACCAGGCAAATAAGGCAGACGATACCCGTTACCGGGCTATATGAATTAACCACAACCATAAGAGCGAACATAGTTGCCGATAAGGTCACACCAATTATCCAGGCAAACTTTTTTTGTTGCGCCCCTACATATTCGGGGACCTGGTTACGTACGATCAAGCGACCAATTATTAATGTAGGAGAAAATTTGGGGCTAATAAAAACGCGTATGATGAAATCAATGAGAAACAGGGTTATCACATATTTTATTGGCACAAAATTGTCCTTAAAAAGAATCAACATCAAAGAGATGAAAGTGGCTAAAAATAATATTCCTGCCGATGCCCTTATTTCTCTTTCATTTAAAACACGAATGTTGTATCCTTCTACATTTTCTCCGAATTGTATTGCTTTGTTCATTTTTTTATTTTTAATGTTATGCAAATAATAAATTGTCCCTATTGAGTTTCGGCTTACCATTTTTTATTTTAAAAATCGAATTAGGGTTTTTTATGTAAGACATCCGGTATTCTTGTGCAAGGATATCTAATTGAAGTAAGCAATAAAAGCGTCGGTCAATAAACCGCAGGTTATCGTAAACAAACAACCCAATTTTAGAAAAGAAGATAGATTTTCATTTCGCATTTACATTGATTGACCTTTTCATGTGGTTCGTTTATGCCAAAAGCAATTCTATATATTACGAAATGAAAAGGGAAAGAATTGCCGATATTTATCTTATAAAGCGCAATGAAGAAACGAATCAATAGAAAGCTGTTTAGATTTTATTTATGGGTCGGGCTGGGTTATTTTTTCCTGGGTTTTATTAGTTATGTGGGAAGTTACCCCGGTAGATTTTTTTCCGTTTTGTTCAATAATCTTTGGGCAGTCGTTTATGTTATTGCTGTCAATTTTATACTTTTTGAATATACTGTTCCCTTTGTACTGAGGAAACGACGCTTTGTCATTTACAATATTCTCATCGCGATTCTGCTCTTATGGGTTCACACGATGTTATATTCCTACGGCTCCTATGCCTGGAGGTTACTGGGAATACAGTTGCATACTTATACAGAATTAAAAGTGTATGCTTCCTTGGACGCTGCGCTTGAAAATCAAATGGCCTATAGCGTCGGATCAATTTTCCTTTTTGGGATCGCCAGGCATATTTATAATTATACAAAACTGAGACAGGCCGAACAGCAGTTGCGTATTGAAAAGCAGGCAGCAGAATTGAACTACCTGAGGTCGCAAACGAATCCGCATTTTTTATTCAACACCTTAAACAATATTTATTCATTGGCGAGAGATAAGAGCGACCTGGCGCCGGAATCCATTTTACGCCTGTCGAAAATATTACGTTTTATGTTGTATGAAACCGGCGGAGATTATATCGCTATCGAAGAGGAACTAAAAATTATAACTGATTATATTGCTCTTGAAAAATTGCGTTACGATGAATCTTTGCGCATCAATTTTAACTATGATATTGAAGACATGAAACAGGCTTTACCGCCACTATTGTTGATTCCGTTAGTGGAGAATTCTTTTAAGCACGGTGTTTCTGAAACAAGAAATCAACCCTTTGTTGATATTCATCTTTCAGTTAATAACCGGCAACTAATGTTTATTGTGAAAAATTCTACCGAGTCATTTCCCCGTGAAGAAGGAGTAAAAGAAAATATTGGTCTTGCTAACCTGCGGCGTCAATTGGAATTGCTTTACACAGATTTTGATCTATCCGTTCGGCAAGGCGAGTCTGCATTTACGGCTACTTTAAAAATTAATCTTGCAAGCCATGTCTAAAATAAAATGCATCATCATTGAAGATGAACCATTGGCGGTAAAAGTTTTAGCTGATTATATTTCGCAGGTGCCGTTCCTGGAATTGCAAGGAACATTTAAAGATGCTATTCTTGCAACCGACTACCTGAGGAATAATCATACCGATCTTATTTTTTTAGATATCCATTTGCCTAAATTAAAAGGCATGGCTTTTTTAAAAACGCTTACGCATCCGCCTGCAGTGATTATTACGACCGCTTATCATCAATACGCTGTAGAAGGTTTTGATTTGAATGTAACAGATTACCTGCTTGAAGCCATTTGAATTTGAACGTTTTCTTGTAGCGGTAAATAAAGTAAAAACTTTAGGAACGGAAAAGCAAAGGCAAGATGATGGCCATGGGATAAAAGATTTTATATTTCTGAATGCGGAAAGAAAGAAAGTGAAAATTCTGTTCTCGGAAATTGTTTATATAGAGAGCCAGCGGGAATACATAAAGATCGTTACGACAAAAAGAGAATACATTTCAAAAATGAGTACGCATGAGATCGAGGATCTTTTGCCTTCAAATCTTTTTAAACGAATTCACCGGTCTTTTATTATTTCAGTCAGCAAGATTGATTCATACACAGCCGAAGTGGTTGAGGTGAATGGAGTATCAATTCCTATCGGACGGGGCTACAGGGATATTATAGAAAACTTTTAGCTTCTAAGGCGAGTAAACAAATCGAGGTCATCTTTTGAGAACTGTTTATGTAAGCTATCAGATCTTTGTAATTTGAAAACATGATTTCATCATCGCCACCATTCCGTGGTGGCTAAATGTTTATTGCTGATTTTTCGCTTTAGATTCCAGTTGATTTATTGGCAGAAAAAAAACCTGGAAGCCGGTTTAGAAGCATCTGAAAACCGGTTATGATCTTTGCTTTCGCCTGCTGTCGTCAACAGACCAATTCCCTGCTCCAAATGCGATGAGTATAAAGCAAGAAGCAAGAACTGCAAGCGGGAAATTCCAGCCGGCTCCCGTTGGAGTTACAAAACCGATACCATAAGAAAATTTAGTTACATAGATTGCTCCCAACAAAACAATTGCAAGTCCCGCGGCAGCCCACCTCGTTAAAAATCCCGCCAGAACTGCAAGTGCCCCCAATGGTTCAGCGACAGACAGGAATTTCATCAGGTTTACCATGGAGACCGACATACCTTCCGGCTTTGCGGACCAAAAAGAAAATTTATAATATCCGGCAACCAAAAATATCGCGGCAGTAACTATCCGCAGGATGAGTAAAGAGACATTTTGATTTTTTGTATATTTCATAGCCTGATAATTTTAATTTACCCTCAGCATGCGGCGGCAATACTAACAAGCAAAAGTTCAAATTTTGGCGTAAGACTATACTTCGACCCCGTTCGTTTGCCTATCATGTCACCTCGTTTAGGTTCAATTATAATTTTCTGAAACGGGGTAAATATGCTTTCGTGAAAATCATGCCACAATTACTATGTGACCGAAGATTGAGCGGTTCTTTTAATCAAAAAATAAACCGGACAAGATAGGATACAATCGGTGGAAGACAATCATTTTGAATTCGTTGCGGGCATGAAATAACGCCCCCTAAGATGTTATTTTTTGTTGATAAGTTCCATCACCTTCTCTTTATACCGTATCCCAATCGGTATGGTTTCGTTTCCTATTTCAATGCTGTTTCCGTAAATGCTTTTGATGTGTGCTAACGCGATTATATATGATTTATGAATCCGGATAAATTGGTTTGGAGGTAATATTTTCTCCATCTCGTTCATCGTTTGCAGGGTCACAAGACTGTATTCCGGAGTATGGATTTTAAGATAGTCTCTCATTCCTTTTACATAGATAATCTCTGAAAAATTTACCTTAAAAAATTTACCGTTACTCTTTACAAAAATATGATCTGCCGGTAAATTCTTTTGATCTTTTGAAGCCTGCGAAAATAATCCGCCATCAACTATTTTGTCAATCGTTTTGCTGAAGCGTTCAAAAGAAACGGGTTTCAATAAATAATCTATTATATTGAATTCATAGCTTTCTACAGCGTACTCGGAATAAGCAGTCGTAAGTACAACAAGTGGCGGATCTTTCAATGATCGTAGGAAATTTAAACCCGTCATGCCGGGCAATTGAATATCCAAAAATATCAGGTCAACATCCTGTTTGCTTAAAACTTCTCTTGCCTCGAGTGCATTGTTACAAGTGGCTACCAACTCACACCTGTCTATCTTTTGCAAATGATTTTGCAACACCTGTTGAGCAAGCGCTTCATCTTCCACTATCATGCATTTTATCAAGCAGCCTTTGTTTTTATAATTAATGAAACTGTGTAAGCATTCTTACTTAAAATTACATCAAGCGTATGAGAATCGGGATACAAGGCTTCGAGACGTTTCTTTGCATTGGTAATTCTTAAATCGCTCTTCCTGATGTCTTCTTTGTCCGTTTGAATAATATCCAGTGCATAGGAATCAGGATATACCAGTTCGAGCAGGCTCTTGCTATTCTTAATTCCGGTACCGGGTAATTTTTTAGCCTGTGTTTCCAAATCAATATTGGTATTGTTAATTACATTTAAAACGATTTGGCCGGGAATTGATTTAATAGTTATATAAATAAATGCATCGTTATAGGAATTATTAAATGCATGCTTAAAACCATTTTCAATAAATGAAATGAAAAGAAAAGGCTCAATCATTATTCCATCCGTTTCTCCTTCTACAGTAAAGCGCACATCTGCTTTATACCTTATCTTCTCTATGTCAATGTAATTCCTTACAAATTCTATTTCCTTATTTAGAGGAATTTTTTCTTCTTCGCAATCATAGATCATATACCGCATCAGGTCGGCCAGCTTTACTACTACTTCCGGAGTCTTATCTGACTTTTGCAGGCTAAGGGAATAAATGCTGTTTAATGTATTAAAGAAGAAATGAGGATTTAATTGCGAACGCAGATACTTCAATTTAAAATTCGCATTATCCTTTTCAAGTGATGCAATCACGTCTTTCTCATCAAAATTCTTTTTAAGAAAAGCAATGCTTGTTGCAAAAGTCATGTTTACAAAAATCCACAAACTCTCACGGGCAACTGTAGCCCAGGAAAAAGTAAAATAAGGTTGAAGAGACTGGAGATAAATTATAGGATTTTCGCCCAGGTGCACAAAAGAATACAGAAACCAAATGAAAGCAAGAATTGTTACATAAAAACTAATTGCCAAAAGACTGAACAGCCAAAAGCGCTTTGTAAAAAGAAGCCACGGGATAATCACTTTCGCGTAAAAAAAATAAAAGGGAAAAGTCAGCAGGCTAACTAACGCCAGGATAGGCAAAAAGATGAGATCCTTATTAAAAAAAGTAAAAAAATTTATAAGTGGATAAAAAAGAAAAATGCATATCCAATAAAAGATTTCAATTTTATAAACAGGTTTTATTGGCCGGTCATTGTCGTATTCCATGTTGAGAAAGTTTTGGAATACTAATCTACGGCGGCTTATCCAAACGAATAAATCATTTCGACATATAGTAGAATACTATCGATGAATTAGAAGGGCACATTTAAAATGATTGCTTGCACCGTTGCGTTCTACGCTTTTAATATTCCAAGGTATTCTCTCCATGGGCCAACTGCCGCTTCATATTGTTTCGCCATTACCCGCGCTATTTGAGAAATGTGATTAAGATCGTGTACTGCCCATGTAGCAAGAAGTTGTGTTAACGTTACTTCCCCGAAAGCCGGATGTATGCCCGTTTTTTCAAGGTCTTTAGTGGTAAGGCTCTTGGAAAGTAATTGTTCTATATTCTTGCTCCGCAGCTTTTCAAATTCCTCTAAAAGTTGCTGCAATGATTTTCCTTTGCTTTCTTTAAATTGAGCGAACCGGTCATACGGTTCAAACGTTTTATCCTCTTCTTCAGAAAGAATAATTTCTGCTCTTGGTATCCAATCCGTTTTTTCACCATAGATGAGATGGCCGACAATATCATATACACTCCACGTATCCCCGCCTTCATTGTTTGATGTCCATTCGTTCGAAATGCCCTGCAGCATTGCGCTGAGAACGCCTGGTGTACGTTGCAAAATTTCTATCGATTTTTCTAATGTAAAATTCATTGCGTGCTTTTTATAAGCATAAAGTTAGAGAATCCGAATAATCCTGTTCCTGACTTGCTCTGTTGATGATGCCGGCGATTTATTTAATTGCAGTTAAATAACAAGGTAATTGTAACCCGCTCCCAAATTTGCATGCCGCAACAATCGTCACAAAAATGAGTGTTAACCGTAAAAGATTCGGGTATAACTACTTTATGAAAGTCTGCACCGTCCCAAGAGCTGAAACTCACGCTGGCGGTTGAGACGATGTAGAAAAAGCTGCAAATGAAAATTACCTGCTACAACTTATTTAGTATGAAATTTTATTTTTAGAGCGCTATTTGTTTAGCTTTTTTTCAACAACTAATTTTCTTTTTTTCCATTTCCCCAACGGCTCGGGGTCAAAGGTGCTGACGCCTTTTTTATCCACCAGCCCCAATGATTTATTTAATTTGGCGCTAAGACTATCCACCTTTTTTGAATGCCTGGGCTTATGTATTTTGTAGTAAGCTGTATAGGCCTTGATAGCCTTATCTATTATACTTAGTTCTTTTTTATACTCCCGGGATTTTCTGAATATTTTCATCAGCTTATCGTACGCGGGAATATTAAGATTGTCTTGTTCTGTAATATTTTTATAAAGCTCAGTTGCTTTTTTGGTATCATTATTTTTTTCAGCTTCTGTGGCTTGTGAAAATATATTTTTCAGCGATGTATTATTTTCTCCTGGCATACTTTAAAATTATAGTAAGACTTTGGATACGGAAAATTTATTCTTTCAAATATCCGGGGTTGCGATCTCTATTTTGTACGATCCATTGCGTATTATTAGTACAAGCTCTTTATCTTTAAATAAAGATTCTTATGGCTGTATTTAAACGAAAAATATACAGGAGTAGAAGATTTAAAAACCTTATCATCATTGTTTTGGCGCTGATCGTACTGAGGTTATTTTTGCCGGCAATTGTGTTGCATTATGCCAACAGGGCGCTTGCCAACATCTCCGGGTACTATGGCCATATAGAAGATATAGACATCTCATTGTATCGGGGAGCTTACCAGATCAATAATATGTATCTCAAAAAGGTAGATGATAAAACGGGTAAGCAAACGGATTTCTTCAGAACTAAAAACATTGATCTCTCCATCCAATGGCATGCACTTTTTCGTGGGCGGCTCGTAGGCGAATTGGTTTTTGATTCACCCGATCTCATTTTTACCAAAAACAAAACTGAGATAAGTGATGTAAAGAAAGATACCAATGACTTTCGTAAAATATTGAAAGATTTCATGCCGCTAAAAGTAAATCGTTGCGAGATTCACAACGGCAGTATTCATTATGTAGATAACTCTTCTAATCCGCCATTCGACATTTCTTTTCAGAATACGTATGCACTGGCAACAAACCTTAGAAATGTTGAAGATAAAAAAACATTATTGCCTTCAACTGTTACGGCCCAGGCGACAGCCTATGAAGGAAGTGCGTCCCTGAATATGAAAGTAAATGTGCTGGCCGAACATTCAACTTTTGATTTAAATGCTGAAATAAAAAACACTAACCTGGTAAAACTCAACGATTTTTTAAATGCTTATGGAAGCTTCGATGTGCACAAAGGAACTTTCAGTTTATACACGGAGTTTGCAGCAAAGGGTGGCAAATATGATGGCTACCTGAAACCTGTAATAGAAGACCTGGATGTTCTCGGCCCGGAAGATAAAAATGATGGCTTCCTTCACAAGATTTACGAGGGGCTTATAGGCACGGCGGGAGAGATTCTTGAAAACCACAAGGAAGATCAGATAGCAACCAAGGTCCCGATCCATGGTGAGTTTGGGAAATCTGATACGAACACCCTGGAGGCCATTTGGGAGTTGCTGAAAAACGCCTTCATACGTGCGCTGGTGCCTTCAATCGATAACCAGATAAACATAAATTCGGTTGATAAAAAAGGGGATGATCACCGGTCATTTTTCGGCCGGATTCTTCACGGCAAGAATAAGAAGGATCAAAAAGAAGAACATAAATAATGGGATAAAGCCGACTGCTTACCTGGCCGGTAATTGTTCCATTTGTATGATGTTTCGTCAAATTGTTTTGCCCGCGGAGCGCTAGTATTGCACCTGCAGCAACTAAAGCTAAATTACTTTTTTCTGTATTCGCAAGAATAAAACGGAAAACCCATTGCTTGAAATTAGTAATGATGTTTTGAATTTCTTGACACCAATTTAAGTAAATAAATTTGTTTGCATGGTTAAGATGAAACGGCTTTTATAACGTGTGTGGTTCTTTTTGTAATTTTATACAACATCACTTGCTGAACTTTATTTAAAATTCAAAACTATGAATCAGGTTTCCAGGCGTAGTTTTATAAAAAATACCACAGGAGCTTCTATTGCCCTGTGGCTTGGTTTGTCCGCAAAGGGAAACCCGCAAACAATAACTGACATTGGCAAGGCCAAAAAATTCACTCCTTACATTCTCGTCGAGTCGAATGGTAATATCACCATCTTCAATATAAAGCCGGAAATGGGACAAGGCACTTATCAATCAGTGCCGGCACTGATAGCAGAAGAATTTGAAGTGGGCCTCGACCAGGTAATGGTGAAGCTCACAAGCGGTGAAAAAGAATTTGGCGATGGCCAGTCTGCCGGTGGCAGTTCATCTATACGTTCTAACTATAAAAAATTCAGGGAGCTCGGCGCTTCTGCAAAAGCAGTGTTCGTGCAGGCTGCAGCAAGCCGTTGGAATGTTGATGCGGACGGTTGCTATGCAGAACGCGGCAAGGTATTTCATCAGCCAACAAAAAAATCTTTAACCTATGCTGAATTGGTTGAAGCCGCTTCATTACTTGATCTTCCGAAAGAACCCAAACTAAAAGATCCCAAAGATTTTAAGATTATCGGCAAGCCGCTTCATCGTGCTGACGTTCCTTTAAAAACAAATGGCGCCGCAACATTCGGTATTGATTTTAAAGTGCCGGGCATGTTATATGCAAGTGTTGAAAGATGCGCGGTATTAGGAGGAACTTTAAAGAGTTTTGATGCGGCAGAGGCTTTAAAAGTTCCGGGCGTGAAAAAAGTAGTAGAGACAGAAAGGATCATGGGGCTTTATAAATCTGTTGGCGTGGCGGTAATTGCAAATAGCTATTGGAGCGCCGCACAGGGAAGAAAGAAATTAAAAATAGAATGGGATACCAATGGCTTTGAAAATTTTAATTCAGAAGAGTACGAGCAGCATCTTCGTGATTTGGTAAAAGAAGATGGCATCATTGATAAAAGTATCGGCTCGGTTGACACATTAAATATTTCGCCTGGCAATACTGTTGATGCTTTCTATGAAACACCCATGGTGGCGCACAATGCGCTTGAACCTATGAATTGTATTGCACAGGTAAAAGGTAATGCTGTTGAAATATGGACATCAACACAAGTACCCGGCCGCCTAACTGCCGATGGCGCGGGAAGTTTTGCATCAATCATTGGTTTTGCTGCGGACAAAATAAAAATGCACAACACTTTTGTCGGTGGTGGTTTCGGTCGCCGGTTATATTCTGATTACATAGTTGAAACGGTAAACATTGCAAAGCAAATTAATGCTCCTGTCAAACTTCTCTGGACCAGGGAAGATACTACGGAACAAGGCCCGTTCAGGCCAATGACATTTTCTCAACTCAAGGCAGGTTTTAGTGATGATGGCAAGCTTATTTCTTTTCAGCATAAAGTGATAAGCCCGTCATTGTCTGAAATGACTGGAAGGCCCAACTTTGATAAGGCCAAAGTGGATAACAGCATGGTGGAAGGCATAGGTGAACAGGCGTACGAAATTCCCAATCTTAAAACGTCTTATGTAAGAGCAGACTTTCATGTACCCCTTGCCGCATGGCGCTCTGTTACGAGTTCTACTTTGGCATTTGCGCATGAATGTTTTATTGACGAGCTGGCGTACAAAGCCAAACAAGATCCAATGGATTTCAGGCTTTCATTGCTTACCAAAGAGTCGGACCTGAAGCGTGTATTACAAAAACTAAAAGATTTTTCCGGCTGGGATAAGCCATTGGCGCAAGGCAGGGGACGAGGTGTTGCGCAATGGGAGTTTTTTGCCGGCCTGGCTGCGCATGTTGTGGAGGTAACATACAATGCCGATAAAACTATCAAGGTTGATAAAGTGTATGTCGTTATAGATTTAGGCGCAGTAGTAAATCCTGATACGGTAAAAGCGCAGGTAGAAGGAGCAGTTGTTATAGCAATGGGCGCCGCTACCAAAATGCCCATAACTATTAAAGAAGGCAAAGTGCAACAACACAATTTTTACAACGACCAGCTTTTGCGTATAACAGAAATGCCTGAAGTGGAAGTGCTGATATTAACTGGTGGTGAAAAAATAAAAGGAGTAGGCGAACCGGGTTTGCCGCCTTTTGCGCCGGCCCTGGCAAACGCTATCTTTGCTGCTACGGGTGTTCGTATCCGTAAGATGCCTTTTGATTTAAAGAATATTGAAGGTTAAATAATAAAAACCTACGAAATCAATTGCTGCGAAAACTCCGCGTTCTCCTGTTCTCTGCGGTAGATCTCCTGAATAATTCTCTTCTGCACCATCCCGCTAACTTTGACAAACAAGACAAACCTTATGCTGAGCAGGCTGCAATTTCCTGACAGGTTTATTCGGGATCGGATATTAATGCTTATCTTTTGCTATCATAATTGCCGGTAAGCAACGACGCAATAGCTATCGGGTGTCTGCCTGCACAACTTTAAACATTCACATATCAAAACGATTATCATGAACAGAAGATCCTTTTTAGGCAATGCCGCCGCGGGGCTCGCCGCTTCCGGAATTATTACTTCCATTCCCTCAGCCGCCTTTGCCAGGTGGAAGACAAAAGGCATTAATATGCCGCTCGGCTTTCAGTCCTATGTATTTCGGGATGTGATCGGCAAGCAACCGGAAGAGACAATGAAACGGCTGGCAGGCTATGGTTACCAGAACGTGGAATGGTGCAGTCCAAAGGGATACCAGGGAGATTTTGCTCCACTCGCTAAATATTCAGGTAAAGAACTTAAAAAGATTACCAACGATTCCGGGCTCCAAACTACCAGTTGCCATTTCACCTGGAAAGAAATTACAGACGATGAAAGCCTGGCTGAACGTATCGGGTTCGCTAACGAATTAGGTTTGAAAAACATGGTCTGCTCAGGAGGACTTATGGACAAAACCGAAGATGAGGTAAAGAAAAAATGCGACCAGATGAACCATGTAGGTGAGATGGTGAAGAAAGGCGGCATGATTGCAGGATATCATAATCATAATGGTGAGTTTGACGAAAAATTCGATGGTCGTCCGCAATATGATTTGATGATGGAGCGCCTCGATCCTTCGCTGGTGAAGATGCAGTTCCAGGTGGCCGCCATTACCTCGGGATATAAGGCGCAGGATTATTTCCGCAAATTTCCCGGTCGTTTCATTTCGGCGCACCTCCAGGATTATAGTCCTTCAGATCATAAGAAAGAAGTAGTGATGGGTACAGGCATTGTTGACTGGAAAGATTTTTTCGACGCTGCCAAAGTTGGCGGGCTTCAATATATTTTTGTAGAGATGGAATCTGACCCAACGGTTATGCAGGGATGCGCTGACTATATAAAAAATATGTAGTAGGAAAACCATTAGCTAAAAAAATTACGTGCCGCTGAGCCGGATCGGAGATCCCGATAGCCAGCGGTACCGACCACGGTGTTCGGAAGCAGAAGAAAAACACTGAAAAGAGCTTGGACACAGTAAGAAAATTAATTAACAAGTCAAAGCATAAGGAAAAGGAATGATTGCATTTCATTAGTGTAAGGTACTGGACCTTGCGCCAACCTAAGGCTGGTACTGAGACTCGGCTGGGACTGAGGATACCAATATTGTAGGTAGTTAATCTAATTTGCCTGGTTTCACTATTTCATTTTCACTGGTATAACTGTCCTTTGACACTATGTCATTTCCAGGGTTTGAGTAAAGTAATAGTATTCATTTTAAGACCTTCACCATCCAGTCAGTTACTGACAGTAGAAGCGTCGGGTCGGCTGAAAACATTGGTGCACCATGACCTGCATTATGAAGTTCCCTCATCGTGCTGGCCGGATTCGTTGAAGTGGCCACCATTTTCCTAATGGCTTTCACAGCAAAGTCTTCCTCTGAACTGGCTGCGCCGAATATCGCCAAACCAGGATGTTCCCTTAAGTATTTGAGTCCTTCTTCTGACGTTGGCCCCGAGAGCAGCATTAAGGCTTTTATTTTATCACTACGTCTGACCAGTTCCACTGCGTTATTTACTCCACAACTGGCACCACCTACGCCAACTCTAAATTTGTTGACACCGGGCTGTGATATCAACATCCTCATTGCGGCATCGATGTCTGTAGCCAGGTTTTTGCCGCCTCCTGTATTTGGTGTCTCACCATACCCTCTATAGTCGAAGGTAAGTACATGGATCCCGTGCTGCGCCAATGCTATGGCAAGCGTTTTCCAACTTCTGCGATCCATATTGCACTGATGCAGCAAAAGTATAGCGGGCCCGGGCTTGTTCAACGTATAATAGGTCGCCTTTAGTTCAACTCCATCTGATGCCACAATATCCATATCGACTTCTCTCACAAGAAGTGAATCTTTTTCTTTAATTAATGTGACAGCAGTTTCCTTACCTGTACCCTGAAAATCACTTAAAATTGGAAAAGTAACTTTGCACATGATTGGACTAGCATACAATAAGTTGCAGGAAATTATGACGAGTATGAGACAATTAATTATTTTCATGGCTTTATCAATTTAGTGTAAATATTGTCCAAACACTGTTACCATCGAAATAGTTTTTTATGAACTGCTATAAGCTTGGATGATTGGCACGTTTAATTTTGCAAAAGCTCCGTCCCAGCCGAGTCTCCCGCAGGGGACTCGGCGTGCATAAACCAACAATACCTGGCATATTAAATTCTTTTATTTAAATCAATATCCATCATTGCCATAATATTATCCACCGCAAAAATCCCCTGCACTCCTTTGAAGTAAAAACCTGCGGAGCTATGTACATATTCCTCCGGAGAGGGTGCCAGGTTCCATTTTCCGCTGCATGGATTCCAGTGGATATAATCAAGTTTTTGCAAAATGAATTTTTTTGTAAAACATTCTTTATTATCAAAAGAATCTGCGAATACTTCGTGAAGCTTTCCTCTTTTTTTATCAGATGGTTTTACGGCATTTGACAACTTAGCCAGGATGATGTCATTGTTTGTTTCCTGTAATCGTTCAACTATATCATATGCCATAAAACGTTTGCCGTTGCCAATAGTAGTATTTATTTTTTTGCCGGTATTGGAAAAGCTGATCAAAGCATGTAAATGATTAGGCATTATTACGTACCCATTGATATAATGCCCGTCTTTTCTTAAAACATCAAACCACTTATATACACAATCATAAGCATTGCTTATCTCAAAAAGATGGAGCCAGTTAAAGCAGGTGATTGTGATAAAGAAAGTGCCATCTGTTGCGGATATTTGTTGCTTAACAGCCATGGAGCAATATACAATAAAATGTTACTTTGGCTCTCTACTCGCCGAGTCCCCTGCGGGAGACTCGGCTGGGACTGAAACCTTTGTTGACAGCAGGCTTGACTGTATTCAAGCATCTATATTTTAAGAACATGTTTTCTAAATAACTCACTTCTAATAACTCTTGCTTGTCGGCTATTTGTTCCAGTATACATATTAGAGTAGTATAAGGAATATTCATTTGTTTGTTTGTCTTCGTTTTTATTTTGAAGAACTAATAGCTCAAATTCATTTAGATTTGGAATTATATCAGCAACAGTCACTTTATGCAAAAACATTTCAACCACAATTGTAAAGAAATTTGACTTACGGAACCAAATTGAATCGTCTGGTAATTGACTGGTAAGCAAGTCAATGATTACAGAAGAAAGCTGCTGTTTTTTTTCCTCAACTCCTGGATATTCACTATTGAACATAGCAATATACTTTTCAACCTCATTATCCCGTGCAAAGTAGCCCCCTTCTTCAATCGTCGCCAATACTAAGAGAATGAAATGTAAATCAGCCATTCGGGTTAGCTCACTTTCGCTAAAAATGTCAACCTTTAATTCCTTTTGCTTTACAATGTCTAATATGTCCTTAGCGCAACTAATAAATTCGCCATTATATATCGCCTTGTTTATTTCAATTGCAGTCAATGTAAAATTAGTAGAGTTAATTCTTCTAAAGATTTCAATAATGGTTTCTGGAGGTGCATCTTTTAAATCTCTTACAGTAACGTCATAATTTAGAAAGTCAGTTTTATCTTGCCCTTCAAGGTCGCTGAATTTTGGAATATTTTTTTCAAATTTCCAGTTCCCTTCGATATATCTTTTAATTGTAGTTATGCGTTGTTGTCCATCTACAATTACATTTTGTGTGGCCAATGTTTCTAAATTAATTCCTTTTTGGGATATGTAAATTTCGGGGAATGGGAAACCATCCAAAATTGTTTGAATAAATTTTTCCATGTGGTTAGGAGTCCAAACAAATTCTCTTTGGAATTCAGGTTGTAAAATGAGTTCTTCACGCTGAATTTTTCCAATTAAGTCTGAGATGGATTTTTTATCTGGATGTGCTGGAATCTGTTTTGCCATGTTTAATTACTTTTAAGTTTTCCGGAAACTTCTTCAATTGAAGAACGATAATATTTTTCTGCGTAATAGTAGCTTTTAAATAATCCACCTTTCACAATATAATTTCCAACCTCTGATTTTGAATGTGAAATACTTTTGAAGAATAAGTTCCAGTTTTGTTTTAGTTCCTTAAATTCCGTTGTGTTCTGAGGCAGTAAATCTGGACGCATCCATCCCATCACAAAATATCGAAGGAATTTTTGATATTGCTTAAATTGGTCAGTATTAAGTCTGATTACCTGAGTTCTAATTTGATATCGGTATTGGCTTATAAGTTCAAAGAAAGTGTCGAACAACCTCTCATTAAATAATACTACATCAATATCGCTATCAAGAGAAAATTGCGTGAACTTATAAGGACTAAAACCAAATTTTGACGAACCGACAATCATTACTTCAAAAAAGCCAATTTTAAATTGGTCAGCTATTTTTTTTCTAAAATGGTAATAGTCATTTTCTCTGTTATCAAAAACAACAGGGATTCCATGAAAAAAATGCTTTTGTGTGAAGATGCGCTTCTCATCTTCATTCGAAAGGGCTTTAATTTCATTTTTATATTCGTCAATTGTTACCATAATTCACTAAGGTCTTGTGTCGTTAGTTTGTGAAAAAACCATCACAGCCATTAAATATACACAAATGAATTGCTGGTTCGGTGTTTGATTTTTGATAAACATATTACATACAATTTATACAAGGAACTTCCCGCAATCAAACTCATCTCCGTCCCAGCCGGGTCTCCCGCAGGGGACTCGGCGTGCACAAGTTCTTTTTTTTGAGAGACAATGTTTACATCTTCAACTATTGGCTACACATTATTCCTGACTCTATTTAGCTTTAAAGTCAGTAATGGTATTTCCATCATATCGATACACTCCATCAAATGAACCAAACCAAATACTTCCATCATTAGCTTCTAAAATCCCAAAAAGGTTTAGTGATTTTGTTATTTCAATTACGGTTGGCTTTTTATTAGATAGTGACTTTTTATCATAACGGGAAAGCGCCCATTTTCTATTAGCATTTATTCCACTAGTCCAAATATTTCCTTTTTTATCTTCGTAGACATAGCTAACAGCATTACCGTTGATACTGGTAAATGTACTGCCGTCGTGGCGCCAAAGTCCATCATTGCTACCGATCCAGATATTGCCTTTTTTATCCTCGATTATCGACCAGGTGTCCCGAAAGGCTATGCCATCTTTATTGGTAACAACGGTAAATGTTTTTCCCTGCCCGTCCGGCAGGCGGGCATCATAATAGCATGCGCCGCCCCTCGTGCCAATCCAGATTTTCCTTGTTTTGTCCTCAATGATAGTATGTGATTTCATTGTCGCAAAGTCCTTGCTTTGTTGTAAAATTCCGAAAAGATTTTCCGTCGTAGCGACTCACTCCACCTCTTGTGCCGAACCAAATCATGCCTGCACTGTCTTCATACATACACATTACCCTGTTATCTGCGAGCCCCTCTGTGGTTGTAAAATTTCGAAAGGATTTTCCATCGTAATAATAAACACCCAAGCCGTTATTGCCGAACCAAAAATTTCCGTTTCTATCTTCCAAAACAGAAAAGAAACGGTTTGGACTCATATCTCCTGTGATATTGGTAAAAGATTTTCCATCGTACCGGATAATACCTTCGTTTGAGGCCAGCCAAATATTGCCCTTTCTATCTTGCCTTATAATACTAACAGAAGTGCCAGGTCCGTAGGAGGTGATTACGTCTTTGGTTTCGTAGCTGGCATTATCTGTTGGTAGTTTAGTTTTGATTTGTGCATTACAGAAACTGCAAAAAACAATCATCAACAACAAAGCAAATAATTTTACGCATTTCACCATTTTGTTTTTTTTATTACCAGCTCAAACAAATTTAAGCTGACCCTCACCCCTCATCTACCCCCTCCCCATATAAGGCATTTGATTTGCCATTATTGTCAGAAAAGGAATATTGGTATCGGGTGGTAAACTGGCCATATAGGCGACAGCGCGGCCCACATCCTCAACATTCATTGTAGGTTCAACCTTCAGGGAGCCATCTGCCTGCGGTACGCCCGCTTCCATTTTTTTAGTCATGTCACTGCTGGCATTCCCGATATCTATTTGCCCGCAGGTGATATCAAAGGCACGGCCATCCAGTGAGATAGATTTCGTTAAACCTGTTATCGCATGTTTGCTTGCCGTATAAGGCGCCGAATTGGGGCGCGGTACATGGGCAGAAATGGAACCGTTGTTTATAATGCGCCCACCCATTGGGTCCTGTTGTTTCATAATTTTGAATGCCTCCTGCGCACATAAAAAAGCGCCGGTCAAATTAGTATCAATAACCCGTTGCCATTCCTCCAGGGTCAGCTCTTCAAACAGTTTTGCAGGCGCACTTATACCCGCGTTGTTGAAAAGCAAATCCAGGCGGCCAAAGGTTTTCATCGTCTGGCTAAAAAGATGCTGCACACTTTCCGGAATGGTAATGTCGGCAGGGACAACCAGCGCCCGTTTATCATCACAGGCATTAGCCGTTTCCGTGAGTTGCTGTTCACGCCTGCCGGCGAGAACGATCGACCAGCCGTCATTAGCGAGTGCTATGGTCACTGCTCTTCCAATGCCGGAACCTGCCCCGGTTACTATTGCAATTTTATTGTTTTCGCTCATCCTTCAATGCTGGTTTTTAAATTTGCTATACCTTCCTCTGCTATAAATAATCTTATAATTTCTTCCACAGACGAATCGCTATCAAACCCAAGTTTTTTAGCTCTTACCGTATCGAAATATGGAGGCCATGTAAGTACTATACTCTGAAGAAATGAATCCGGCTCATGAGTTATCAATTTCGTTACGTCAGCACCGGCAATTTGATCCAAACTATCTATCATTTCCCTCACGGAAACAGTGAGGCCCGGAAGATTGATCACCCTGTCATCACCAAGCAGTTTTTCATCAATATTGGCTGCGTGAATAAAGTTTTGGACGACACGTTTTGGAGACAAAATCCAACAGGGTGTTTCGGGAGGTACCGGGTAAGAAGCTTTTTCCCCATGTAAGGGTTCCCGGATGATAGAGCTTACAAATGATGAGGTGGCCGCGTTTGGTTTTCCCGGCCGTATAGCAATGGTAGGCAACCTGAGACTTCGGGCATCTACGAACCCTCTCCGGCTATAATCATTCATCAGCAGTTCTACCATTGCTTTCTGCGTACCATAGGAGCTACGTGGCTTCGGCGCCGTTTCGTCTGTTATTACCCGGGAAACGTCACCGCCAAATACCGCGCAGGAACTCGCAAAAACAATCCGGGGACGAATAGCAAGCTTTCTGCACAATTCTAAAAGCTGTAACGAAGCATGGAAATTTATCTTCATTCCCAACTCAAGATTTTTTTCCGCCTCTCCACTTACAATGGCTGCAAGATGAAATATCACATTGGGCCGCTGCTGCAGAATACCTGTAATGGTGGCTTCATCACTAAAGTCCGCCCGGATGTATTCAAGTCTTGGATCATGGAGTCTGTCTTCAGCAAAAGCAATATCCACCAATGTTAAATGAACAAGTTCGCCCTGTGCAAGCCCTCCGTTTTGGATGAGTTCTTTCGCCAGTCTTTTACCTAAAAAACCGCCACCGCCTAAAATAAGTACACGCATATAAACAAGTTATTATAAAATTCGTGATTACCCCGTGCAAAATCAAAATATCATTTTAAAGGGAATAGCCAGGACAATAACATAACCTGGAGAAGTCCGACCAGGGCCAGTACTGCGAGCAAAAATGTCCAGGTTTGTAAGCCTTCCTTCTCGGTAAAACCACTCATACGTGCTACTACCCAAAAGCCACTATCATTCATCCATGATATAAACATAGACCCAAACCCGATGGCCAGGAAAATATAAATCGGATGATAGGGAAGACTAACGCCATGGCCTATTAGTGCGGCCATAATCGCAGCAGCCGTAATCATAGCGACGGTGCCGGAACCTTGCGCAATTTTGATAACGGCAGCAATGATCCACGCCAGGAGTATATAATGGACATGAAATTGTTGGGTGGTAAGCCTGATTGCATCTCCAATGCCGCTGTGGTTTATCATGGCGCCATAAGCTCCACCGGCACTCGTGATCAGAATAATAATGCCTCCTACCTCCAATGGTTTGGCAATAGCTTTCCAGAGTTCTTTTGATGTAAGTTTTTGCGTTCCCGCCCAAAGAAAAAGTGCCAGGAAAGCGCCCACACCCATTGCAATATTTTTATTGCCCTGGAAAGCAATCCAACCAGGAAGGCTGCCGGTAACCACCTGTACAATTGATGCAAGGCTGATCATAAGCAATGGAACGAGAACCGGAAGTATGGAAAGTGCAAGTGACGGCGGATTTGGAATGGAAGTAACATGATCGTTGATAACCCTAACGGGGATGCGTAGCTTTTTATTGAGCCATTTTGCCATGCCCAGTACAACAATAGCCGGGATAATACCTGCTATAAGTCCTCCCAGGATAACAGTGCCTAAGTCAATACCAAGTGTTTCGGCCATAATCAGTGGTCCGGGTGTGGGCGGAACAATACTGTGGGTGATGACTGCTCCACCTCCAATGGCAACAACATACAGCACGAAATTTTTGCCTGTCTTAAGCGCCAGGGTAATACCAAGAGGTATTAGTAAGAGAAATACGGTATCAAAAAAAACAGGTATTGATAATATAAATCCGCTTATCATAAGGGCAATCGCGGCCCGGTTTTCTCCAAAGACTTTCAGCAGCCGGTTTACGATCTGTTCTGCTGCTCCGCTTTCCATCATTGCCGTACCTATTACAGCCGCCAGTGCAATCACCCAGGCTATTTTGCCCGCCATAATTCCAAACTCGGTCATTGGCAGTTCAATTGCTGTTACCAGGGGGTTTTGCCCCGGAACTGCCGGCAAAGCCGGCGATAGTAAGCCAACAAATATGGCAGATAACATAAGCGCAACAAAGGGATGAAAACGCCATTTGGTAATCAGGACCACCACCATTACCACACTAAGCAAGAGCACTACAAAGGGCCAATAAGCAGAATGAATATATGCTCCCATAAAACAATTATAAATAAAAAGCAGCTATCGGGATGAAATACTATAAGGCATTTTAAAAAGATAGAGAGGAATCTATTGCATCTTTTGATTTTAAGAAAGGTGGAATTGCCAGGTTTCATGTCATCATAGGGCTATCAAGTTTTATAGTTTTCCCGGTGGGATGGCAGGGTGTTAGTTCTAATAAACCACTTTGCGTCAGCGTTAGTTACTGAGATTTCTCCTATCGTCGAAATGACGGAGGAGTGTCTGTACTTTCGACGCTACGTCTTTTCGAAGAAGTGAAGGGTTTTGTGTGCGGCTACGACTGAGAAATCTCCAGGCTGAGAAAATAAAGTTTCAACGTTTGAGGCTTGGCGATGGGCTGGAATTCGATGTACTTTCCGCCCGAACGTCAGCCGATTGAAAAACTAAAGATGAAGATAACAACAAAAAGATGATTTATATTCTTCTGCTGGAACTATTGCTGATAAAGAACTACAGCCGATTGTCATTCCTTCAGCCAGCCTGTCGCCAAAACCTTTTGTTGCCTGTCTGCCCGTTGTCCGTAAGTCTTGTCAAATGTCAGCGATAATATTTGATATTTCGTAGTTGGTCAAGTTCTTCCGTATGTCCATGGTCTGTCTCTTTAATAACATTACCATTTTCGTCCCACTCTTTCCAAACACCGACATCTCCGTCAAATCTATAACCTTGCTCTTTTAGTTTTCCGTCACAAAACCGAAATTCAGCTAACCCTAAATGTTTTCCTTTATATCTAATCCCTTCAAAACTCGGTTCAATTTCTGGACCAAGTTCTCGAACAATTTCAAAATTTTGGTCTTTGCTATAAAAGATTGAAACTACCGTGTCACTCGTTGATGTGTTAATACGAAATTTCTTTGTCCTGGTACCCTTATTATAAAATGTAACTACTTTTCCGTTTGTTGTGTCAATATTTACGCTGTCAACAGGAATATTCGCATCTTCAAAAATTTTACTTTTAATGTCAGAGGACCATTGGGAAGCATAATCAGTCGGCGACTCTTTGCAACTCGCAAAAAGGGTAACAGTCAAAGCAAATACAAGTAGTTTTTTCATATTGAATAGTTAGTCAGTCGTAGTCTTTGTGATGTGTCGAATAGGGTTGCAGGCAACTCGTGCATTTACGAACTTAAAACTAATCAATCGCATCAATCCACCCAAATCGACCCGCTTTACGAATGTTTTGAACACAAAAAAAGACCCCCCCTGCTATCCATAGTAACTCCAAATTTAAAAAGTGGTGCTGTCCTGAGTTTGCAACTCAGGACATACACGCATCAAATTAAAATAGGAATTCTATTTTTATAAGCCCGCATTGCTTTCCATAATAGTAATCCCTGGCACTACTGTAAATATATTCCTCAGCCTTTTCTACTATGCCCGCATCAACAGGATTGTTATGGATGTATTCTAACTTTTGTGCTGCAAATTCAGGTGTATAAATAACCTTCGGTTCATTATCCTGTTTCCAAAATTGATAGCTTGTATTCCTGCTGTTCAATTCTCCGGCTTCTTTGAAAATTCTAATCATCCATTCCTTGCGGCTTTCACTGGCATTATTTTGAATAGCAGCAACAAGTTTTTTGCTGGTAAATTTTTTGAAATTCCCCAACACATCACTTACATTATTTTCTTTTGCAGATATTATCAGGTGCACATGGTTACTCATGATGCACCATCCGTAAACTATAAGACCTTGTTCCAGTTGGCAATGCTCCAAACTTGCTATTACTATATCTCTGTATTCTTTCCTTGTAAATACATCAACCCAAGCCACCACAGCGAAACTTACAAAATATATTCCTCCCTGGTCAAATATTTTATACCCGCCTTTACTCATATAGCCTTTAAAAATAAAGTAAATGTCCTGAGTTGCAAACTCAGGACAGCAGCTCTCTTATTATTCAAGGTTTCTACGAATAGCAATCTATGATTCCTTGCATTTTTAAGTTACTCAGGATAGCAGGAGATTTATAGCTAAATAGCGAATTTTAAGCCGGAACTGCTGCCGAATAATGAGCAAAAAGTGATAATATTTCCGTCTGCCCTGCTATTGCCAATGTAAGCGGTAGTTTTAGTCATTATACGTTATAGAAACTTTCTCATCAAATCGTCTAATTTTTCATTTGATTTAGGGTCGTTTTTAAGTCCTAAGTTTAGCACTAATGGTTGTCCGTCAACTTGTCCAAATGCTAAAATTCTAAACTTTATTTTATTGTCGCCTTTCAGTTGGTACTTTTTGCCGGAAAATTGTCCGCCGTTTGTAAATAAAATTTACGTTTGCTGATTTTGAATATTTAAGTTGACCTTCAAACTGATGTATAATTTGCTTTTCAACTCCTTGCTCAACCATTTCTTTTGTCAGGTAAAGCCATTGAGCTGAGAACAAGTTATTCTCAATTGAATATTCGTCTTTGGCTGTGTAATTAGCTGGAACGTCAATTTCTGTCTTTGCATATTGTACCTTTTTAATTTGTGTGTCTTGTCCAAATAGGTTAGAGAACGCAAATGTCAAAAAGGATAAAAACAATAAAGATTTTTTCATTTATTTTTTAGTTTGGTTAGAAAGTGTCGGTGGAAATTACCGCTTACGATAGGGCTTTGCGATGTACTGGCATTTGAAAAACGTCTGCTGGAACTATCGTTGATTTATAATTGAAAGATGAAGATAATAACAAAAGCTGAGTTACCTCCGCTACGCTGGAACTATTGCTGATAGCTAACTATAGCCCATTGTTAACACGTTTGCCAGTATATTGCAAAACTCCGTGTTATACGCCGCCTACCAGTCAATCCACTTCTCTGCACTTAGTTGTTTTTCGCCTTTATAGAGAGATATTTCTAAAGTGTAATTATCCTCTGTCCAATCTTTAATTACCTGTCCGAGTTGTTGCCCTGTTCTAATATATACTCCTTTTACCAAATTAGTTTTCTTTAGTCTACCGTAAGAAATAAAGTAATTACCAAAATTGGTCAGCACAGTATATTCACCCCTTACTTCAATTACTGAAGTTACTGTTCCATCGTGAATCGCTGTCACTTGGTAGGAACTGTCTGTAATAATTCTAAGCGTTGAGTCGAATTGGCTTGAAGTAAAATGTTTCAAATTTTCATTGTCGTAAATTTTCAAATACCTTGAAACTGGTATTGGCCATTTACCTTTGGAACTTTCAAATAATTTCGCCGAATCAGTCTGTCCTAAAACCGAAAGATTAAAATCAGTAAAAGATATGTCGTTTGCAATGTTTCATAGTGGCAGCTTACACTTAAATATATGGCACTCGGCTCAGATTTGCAAACTTGATTTTCAATGGTTTAGTCTTCGCTATTTTCAATTGTCGTTGCGCCAATACAACTTTCGGTTTGCTGGTTCGCCATCCCAATTGTTGCTGTATTTTGTTATTGTATTTGCTTTGGACAAGTCATCAATGGGATTCACATTTCGCTGCACAAAAAAAGACCACCCCTCCGGTGGCCTTTCATTAAAATAAAGGATTAAAAAAAACTAAGCTGCTACACGGCTTACAACATCGCTGTACACGATCTGGCCCTTTCTGCCTACTACTACCAGGCGGCAATAGTATTTGGTGCCAGGTACCAGGCCAGTGATCACGCAGCTGCTTTTGCTGGTAGGCACACTTTTCCAGTTTTCCTGGTTCATTTCTGCCTCAGTAGCATACTGGTGCATGTAACTAACGGCGCCGGCTATAGCCTTGTTTTTGCTCAACAGCTCGCCTGCGTTAATGCCACTCTCCAGTACCGGTGCAGCGGGCTTTACAAGCGGCGGTGCAGGTGAAGGAACTTTGGCAACCTGGAAGCCGGAGGTCATAGCCTTAGCAACATCGTCGCCACTTTCGAGCAGGACGTAAAGCGACCATTTGTGAAGGGCAATTATTAATTCCTGCCGCTTCTGGTTTTTAATAGCAATCTTAACCCGATCCGCTTCGGTACAATTATGTTGTTCATTTGCAGGGCGATACTTCGAAAGAGGTAGGAGTAATCATGAACTGGACATATTAACTGCCACCAACAAGCAGTTTTTAGAGTTGTTGGTCTTCCTAAAAATATTCACACAACCCGTATCATTAGAGAGCCACACAACACGGGCAGTCTCTTTTATTTTTCGGTAATGCTTTAGATTGGAAGAGAACACCAACACGGGCATGAAAACATCGGCGATCTCTTTTTATTTTTGTAATGGTTTGGGTTTGGAAGAGAACACCAACACGGGCACAAATTTTAGTGAGAGTGAAGACAGCAAGTGCAGAAATTGTGGCACTATTTTTAGGATGTGTATTTATAACTTAATTCTTCATAAAGTAAACCAAGTCACAATGGGACAGTTTAAAATGCCTTTTTAGTTCTTAATTATTTTTTTTGTAATCGTGTTTCCTGTCTTGTTGTCGATTAATTGCAGCGTGTAAGTGCCATTTGCCAGGGTGCCGATATTTTGGGTGATAATGTTTACACCTGCGCTGCAGGCTTGCCATAGCGGAATTTACTTTATTACCCTGAAAATCGTACAAGGTAAGGTGCATTGTAGAATATGAGCCGGCTGTTATTTTCACTTGGAAAATATTTTGGGATGGTACCGGATAAATGCCGACTACGTCGTCCCGGTCCACCCTAGATCGGAAGCAGTAATTGTGTAACAACCTGACGTATCTATACAACCCTGGCTGGTAATTTTAACTGCATAATCCCCAATAATTGAAGCAGAAAGAGACATGTTTACTGAATCTGTAAGTGCCGAATAAGCACTGGTGCAATTGAGCCATTGGTAATTCCCGTTTGTAAGATTGGCAGTAAGAATATTTCTTTTTTTTGTAATGCTGGTATCAATGCTTATTACCGATACAGTATAGTTAATGCTACTGTCACATCCATTTATGGAAAAGAAAATGACTGTATGGGCTGAGCGGCGTAGTAATGTTATTGATCGTAGTATCATTGGAAAATGTGTAGCTGGTACCAGCGCAAACTGTCACATTTTTTGTTGCCTGGTATAGTGGGAAGATTTTAATATTCGTAGTAATGTTGCTATCGCGGCCATACATGTTTTTTAAATGACTGATGTGCGATATAGGCAACTGGATGTTGATAAATTTAGAATCATCAGGGAAGGTAAAAGAACTTCCATTGTAGACAGAAGTGTCTTGAATAGTATGCGTTGGATTTATGACTTGCATCATGGTTGTGATGATCATAGTATCGCAACCGGAAGAGGAATGAAGATAACTTGTGTGCGTAACGTCGTCCTGCACATTCGGAATTGACCAACCATCCGGGGAAGTGAAATCGGCACCCTTGCATACTTTGCTGATTTCGGTAACCACTGGTAGTGAGTCAATATTTAAGTAAGTGGTGATGACGCTATCGCAAACGACCAATGATTTTATAACCGATATATGCACAAGCGGTTGACGAACGAAACACAACTTGCTGTCCATCGGGAAAAACATAAGAACCTCCCTGGCAAATAGTTACATTTTTCGAGTTGCTACAGATGTGCTTGTGTTAATTTGAACAGTAGAGGCAATGCAATATTGCGATGGGGGTAAAGAAGGACATCATAATTATAAAGCGTTGCAGTGTGACTACCGCTCATTACATATTTCTGTATGTCCGTAATTGAATTAAAAATGGGAGTTTGTCCTGGTATAAATGTTTGGGAAGGAATTCCCAAAATAAAAGATTGGCCAAATTGGGAGCCTGAGAGCGTCAGCGTAATCGTATCTCCACGACAGGCGATCGTATCACTTGGTACCAGCTTAAGGTCGCTCACTATGCCTTTAAAAAATGTAAAGTTTTCTGTAAAATGGCCTCCCGCTGTATCCGTAATCGTGAGAGTAGCGTGATAGAATCTGCAGTAGTGAAAACTTTGGGATTTAATATAGTTGAGTCACTCACAATGGACCCCGGCGCCCACCGATACGTTAGTGTGCGACACTGCCTTTGTTTACCACCGACAGGTGTAGTGCAACAGAATCAGAACAAAGCCTGTATTTGTCTGGCGCGGGTGCTATCGATATCCTCGGGGCGCCTTGTACATTGTATTTTCCGATAAAAATATTGCATTGTCCATTATTCTGAATTGGAATAACATTGGCACTGGAATTACTATTGAGCTGAACGGACGAATTGTAATAACTGTCTGCGAAGTAAACAGCATTTGTATCAGCGAGACTTTTACTCAGCCAATTTTGCGGGCCGAAAGCCGGAATGTTAATTAATTTTTTGCTGACAAGATTCGTGTCTAGTATTTCCAGGAATTGTTGGCAATATCACTGTTGAATATTACATACATGCCCTTTTCACTGGTTCTTAATGTACCTCGTGCAATATGTACATAATCACCTGTGTAATACGAATTTTGATCAAGAAGCCAGCTTCTCGTGATCGCCCTGCTTAAATCGAAATCCTTTTTCAAATAGAAAAAGTAATTGTTAATTGGGAAAGTTTATAATGCGAAAATGTAAGACCGGTAGTGTTTCCTATCTCAAAAATCAGAAACACCACCGCTGAATGAACCTCCTTATAGGATACTTATGTGCAATGTAATCCAAAGATGTATCGGATAGTTTCCCCACAAATATGTCTTTCGGACCATTTACTTTGAATAAACCTGGATTGCCAAAGTGAGAAAAATCGAATGTATATGCATTAAATAAAACTCACAAATAAATGAAATACGATTATCAATATCGAAAATATTCAATTTGCATGGAAGATTTCAGCGGTGGCAAAGGAGGATATGGAATTGAATAATCAGTATAAAGCACGATGTACTTTGACCAGGCTTCCGAACCATTCTTGTCGTACTTAAAAATTGCAACTCCCTGTTTTGCTTTTGTTGTATCGATAAGTTGTCCACCGAAACTAAAAGTATCTGTGTATTGTGCGCTAAAGTAAACTGAACCATCATTAGCTATATCGAAGTCCTGGTAGATACATTTAGCGGGCTGTCTTTTGCCACTGAGTAAAAGACCATCCTTATCTACTTCGACATAAAAGTTCGCAGGATTCGTAAGCGAATTTCCCCCTACCACAACACTATTTCCTGATGAAGTGCACCATATTGCCGCATCTCCGTTGTTATTCACTTCCAATTGTAAAACCCTTTCATCACCTGTGCCACCAAAATTTTTTACCCAGATGGTATTCCCGCTCGTGTCTAATTTTGCAATAAAAATGTCTTTGCCGCCGGCATTATTTAATGTTGTACCATTCCAATTGATCGTCGGCGAGTTAATTTGCGGCTTACGGTACGCATTTATGCAGGCCGGAAAATAGAATTTCTGCCAGAACTTTTATAATTTAACTGTACTAAGGATAGCCGGATAGCAGAACTTTTATAATTTAACTGTACTAAGGATAGCCGGGGAGAATAACTTTTCATGAAAAGTTTAATTATTGCGTGGCGAACATGCCTTAAAGAAACCCAATCCAAAATAGCTCAAACAGAAATACTGGGTATTAGGGGTTGTTAGATGATCTAACTCTCTGTTCAGTTCTCCTAAAGATTCTCTTGCCTTAATGAGGCCCAGACGGACCAGATTTGCCGCATCGTTGCTGTTGTGCCCTAGTCTGTGATGTCTACTACGGTCCACAGCCAGTTCCCGGTGGTTTGATTTTAATTCAGTCAATATCCGAACCTCTTGTGTTGAAATCTGAGAAAGCACACTGGGATAAACATTGGATGCTAAATTTACTGACACATCTATATAATTTACAAACAAATTAGCCCACATATTTTGCAGGGTTTCATCTTCTTCGAGCGATACGCCTTCTAAATAGGGTAGCAATACCTTGACATTGACTTGCTTTATATCAATGTGATGTTCTTCAACGATCTTCTTCACTTTTTCAAGGTTTCTAATTTGATTATTCAGTCGCCATATTTTTACATTGTCATCCACATCTCTCCAAGCTCATTGAACATCGGCCCAAAAACCTTTGACATCAAATCTTTGAGCATGTCCAGCTCTTTTCAATTGTAGTAGATTTTATATTGATTTCGTTCATATCTATTAAAAATCCGGGGCGCAATACGTCCCCGGTGATACCTAGTGGTGTTGCAAGACAAATTCCACAATCGATATAAGACGTATTAATAAATCTACCCAAAAGGTAATAGTGACAGCCGTCTTAAGCCATCTTTTTATTTTTTTTCCATTCTATTTTTTGCTCGGCCTTTTATGACGTCACTTTGGGTCAACGCTTCTTGCACAGCGTCCTTCTAGTTATAGAAGAATGGATAAGAACTATTATTATGCCTCTACGTAAACGTGGGCACTACGTCAGTCGGCCGTTGGTATTGCCAACAAACAAATATAAATAAATCGAAATCACCATCAGCGTATCAATTATTAATTCAACGCCCTATCTTTCGCGCAAGCATATCCTAACAGATATCAGTAGAGTTGGCGCAGGGGTCCCCCTGTGCCGTGAATTGAAAAGAGATTTCCACAGCCTTATCCATTTTAATTTTCTTATTTAGTTTGGCGAACACCTGTACGCATCGGGGTTTCATTTCCCGGATTGTGCTGTTTGTTACTTTTTACGGGAGGGAAATGAAAACCCCGCTGAGAAAGTGACTTCCCAAACTCTCCCCGGCAATTTATTTTTTCCCGCAATCTGTTAAGTTTCGCATTGTTTATTAACTTTAATGGAAATTAAGAAATCCGCATTCTTATGCAAAACATCGAAGGAACGTTTTGCTTCCCGCGCATCTCGCCAACCACATCACCTGTTTAAATAACCAACATTTAATAATTAAAAATCTACAATCATGAAGGTTAATAAAGAAGATATACCTGTTGTAATGCAGAGTCCGGATTCCATTTTGAGGAATATAACCGGTTTTGGTGGAATGACGGTTGCTTTTAATGAGCTGCCGAAAGGCACTGACTTTACGCCCTTTTTAAAAGGTCTCAGGAATGACAGCTGCTATTGCCCGCATTGGGGATACGTAGTAGAGGGAGCCATACGCATAGTTTACGACGACAAAACCGAAGAGGTTGTAAAAGCCGGCGATGTGTTTTACTGGCCCTCAGGCCACACAGCCATTGTGGAAGAAGACGTGAAGCTTATAGACTTCAGTCCCGAAAAAGAATTCAATGAAGTAATGGAACACATTGGCAAAAAAATGGCTGAACTTCAGCAGTAAATTTTCCGGCACGGGCCGCCGGGATATCGGTGACTACCAGGAGATGTAAAAAATTTTGATTCTGCAATCTTTCGTGCAAGCATATCCTAACTGTTATCGTAAAGCTGGCGCGGGTCCCCCTGTGCCGTGAAAACCCTTTTCTTAAACATAATATGCCCAACTGGCCGGGTTGAGTGGCCGCAATACGGTTGCTATTTATTAACTTTAACGTGGGCTTAAAAAATTAAAATGTTGGTCATGAAAAAACTTTTCATTTTACTGGCCTTTCTTGCAACCAGTTTCATTTCATGCAAAAAAGATAAGGCACTTGTCGCAGGCGAAGCAGAAAACCTGTCGCCGGAGAATGCTACCGTAATCGCCACGGGAAACTTTTCTTTTTCTTTGGAAGCGGGTTCTGGTTTGGCAAAAGTATACCGGCAGCAAACCGGCAAATATGTATTGGGACTTGAGAAGATGAACCTTAACACGGATGCCTCCCTTTCTATTTTCCTTTCTCAATCAAAAACAGAACCCTTCTCCGGGGCCATAAAAATTTTCAGCGTGATTAATTTGAATGGGGATATATTCAAGGCGTTACCTCCCGATATTGATTTTGCTCTTTACAAATATTTAGTCATCCAGGCTGAAATTTCGGAAGAGATCGTTGGCGCCGCTGAACTCAATTAATTCTTTTACTTCTCGCCCTATCTTTCGCGCAAGCACATCCTAACTGTTAACGTAGAGTTAGCTCAAGTTTCTCCCTGTGCCGTGAATTGAAAAGAGATCCCAACAGCCTTGTTAATTTTAATTTTCTTGTTTAATTCAGCAAGCCCCTGTATTCATTTGGAGATTGCCCAACCCGTTGTTTAAACAATCGTGTAAAGTGTTGCGGATATTTAAAGCAAGTTCGTAGGCAATTTCACTAACGGATTTGCTATGGTCAAAGATTTTTTCTTTTGCCACATCAATCACTCTTTTATTGATAATTGATTTATGTATTACTTCAGGTTGTTCCAATGCTCAATCTACGTCGTCAAAAAAAACATTGATCGTGTATTTGTCCAGGACCAATAACACAAAAGCAATAGCAGAAATCATTCATAAAAATGTTGGTAGAACCTTTGGTAGCACTTGAATTGGAAAAACCTTATCCTGAAAATTACCAGCAAATAGTTGCGCAGGTTGTCAAGGAGAATGAATCAGGTTATTTGCCACCACTAAAAACAAAAATAGATAGCATGGAAAAATACGATGTGGTCTTTCTTGGATTTCCCACATGGGATATGCAAATGCCGCCGCCAATGAAAAGTTTTTTGCATCAATATAATTTAAGGGGCAAAACGGTAATTCCTTTCAATACAAAATGCAGGCTATGGTGTAGGAAGTGGTTTTTAAACCGTGAAGAAATTATGTGCAAATAGCAAAGTGTTGGAAGGGCTTTTCCATCAAAGGTGGAATAGAAAGAGACGGGATTTTATTTGTTATGAAAGATGAAAAGGCGAAAGAAGCTGAAACAGAAGTAAAAGAATGGTTGAAGAAAATACAGGTGATAAGATAGGCTCGTTGAAGGTTGCCTTTTCGTGTAAAAATTTTTTCGTAAATTTAATTTGATGGCAAGCTTTGTTAGCTCAAAAAAATAAATTCATGAACATAACACTTCAACGAGCTCCCATCAGCAGAAGATCATTTCTGAAAACCTCTTCGCTCGCCGGCGGAGGATTGCTGCTAAGTTTTAGCTGGTTGAACGGACTTGGCTTGGGTGGTAATCCTGCAATAAGCACTGAACTCAATGGCTATCTCAGGATTGCGCCTGATGGTACCATTACTATCATGTCTCCAAATCCAGAAGGGGGGCAAAATGTAAAAACCGCTATGCCTATGATTGTTGCGGAGGAGTTGGATGTTGATTGGAAAAACGTAATTGTAGAACAAGCTCCTTTAAATACAAAGTTATATTCACGTCAATTCATTGGTGGTAGCCAGGCCATTCGTACAAGTTGGAAAACATTAAGAACTGCCGGGGCAACTGCAAGGCAAATGCTCTGCGAAGCTGCAGCCAAAGCGTGGGGTGTACCTATTGAAGAAATCACAACTGAAGCAGGAATGCTGCATCATACAAAAAGTGGTAAATCGCTGGCTATGGCGAATTCGCTTCAGCCGCCGGTAAAATGGAAGTTTCCAAAGATGTAAAACTGAAGGACAAAAAAGACTTCAAAATCATCGGCACTTCTCAAAAGAATGTTGAATTAAAAAATATTGTTACGGGCAAACCTCTTTTTGGAATAGACACAAAGCGTGAGGGTATGCTTATCGCTATGATTGTGCATCCACCAGCCTTTGGGATGAAATTAAAATCTGTTGACGTTGCCTCGGCGAAGACAATGCCTGGCATTAAAGATATTTTCCCAATTAAAGTTTACAACGATGATTACGAAAGACAATATTTTGATACATGCACATTCACAGAAGTAGTTGCGATTGCGGGCAGAACTACCTGGGAAGTGATGAAGGCTAAAAAAGCATTGAAAGTAGCATGGGAACCTTTTGGTGATTACGAGGTTAAACGGAAATCATTAAGGGGAAATGTTGAAACCATGACGATTCCCGGGGGTCTTGAAAGTACCGAAGATCATAAAGCAAAGATGGCGGAGATGCAGGCTAAACCTGGCACAATTGAGCGGAAGGATGGCGATCCCGAAACAGCTTTTAAAAATGCTGCGGAGATTATTGAACGGACTTACATTGCTCCCTTCCTTGCACACAACTGCATGGAACCAGTAAACTTCTTTGCGAATGTTACCGGCGAAAGAGCAGATCTGGCCGGTCCGCTGCAAAAGGCTGAGTTGACGGAACATACGCTGGCAGCAAGATTGGGAATGCCCGTGGAGAAAATAGATATTCAATTGACACGTTTGGGTGGTGGGTTTGGGCGAAAATCCTATGCGCATTTTTTAGTAGAAGCTGCACTCATTTCTCAAAAAGTAAAAGCGCCGGTAAAACTTATTTATACGAGGGAAGACGATATGACCTCTGGTATCTACAGGCCCATGTATAGTATCTACTATCGTGCAGCATTAGACGAAAATAAAAACCTCGTTGCCTTCCATGTGAAAGCAGGTGGTATTCCTGAAAGTCCATTGGAAGAAAATCGTTTTCCCGCCGGCGCGATTGATAATTACTTAGCCGAAAGCTGGATGATCAAATCTAATATAACTACCGGTTCTTTTCGTGCGCCACGATCCAACTTCATGGGAGCCGCGGAGCAATCCTTTATGGATGAGTTGGCAGAAGCAGCCGGAAAAGACCCGATTGAATTTCGTCTTGAGCTTTTAGAAAAATCAAAAAAACAACCTGTTGGTAAAAACAATGACTATGATGCCGACCGCTATACCGGTGTATTAAAACTTGTTCGCGAAAAATCAGGATGGGGCAATAATACGCCCGGTGTACATCGTGGCGTAGCTGCTTATTTTTGCCATAATACTTATGTGGCGCAGGTGGTAGATGTAAAGCTGGAAAATGGAAAGCTCACTATACCGAGAGTTTGTTGCGCCATTGATTGTGGTATCGTTGTTAATCCCGATGCAGCGACCAACCTGGCAGAAGGAGCCATTGTGGATGGTATCGGCAACGCATTGTTTGGCGCGATGACTTTTACAAATGGTGTTCCTGACAAAAGCAATTTTTATAACTACCGGATGATACGCCATAATGAAGCGCCAAAATTAATTGATGTATATTTCGTAGAGAATGACATTGATCCGACAGGTATGGGTGAACCGGCATTTCCACCTGTGTTCGCAGCATTGGCAAATGCATTGTATAAAGCGACAGGCAAGCGTTTTTATGATCAGCCTTTTATTTCACAAATAAACCAGGCTTAATGGCCTGCTAAAAAAACCTATCTGACTGGATCATCCGTGAAGCGTTAAGAAAAGTTCAATGATAGTCAACTGTCCTGATTTTCGGAATTAAGAGGTGAATTTGATGTTACAAATGCTTGGGTTTGCACATCGCTTGTTGACAGTAATGCGTTTTGACAGCTCACAATTTAGATTTAAAATGAAACAGCGTATTTATATTGACACCTCCGTTGTAGGCGGTTATTACGACGAAGAATTTAAAGAAGATACAATCAAATTATTTAAACGGTTTGAAAATAATGAAATAATCTTTGTCATATCAGACCTGCTTGATTTAGAATTATTGAATGCTCCCCAAAGAGTAAGAGAACTTTTATTGAAGTATTCGCCTGATAAATTTGAAAGAATTGAATTAACCGAAGAAGCAGTAAAACTTGCTGACGATTACATAAAAGAAAAAGTAGTCGGGAAAACAAGTATAACAGATTGCAGGCATATTGCTTTAGCTACAATTAACAAAGTTGATGTTTTATCAAGTTGGAATTTTAAACATATCGTGAATCTTGACAAAATAAAAAGCTATAATTCTGTAAATTTACGGTTAGGGTACATGATAGTAGAAATTAGAAGTCCCAAAGACCTTATTAATTATGGAAACGATTAAAAAAGAAAAAACATTTGACGCAGTAAAAATGATGCGTGAAATTAGAGATAAAATTAGTGCTGAAACTCAAGGCATGACATTCGAAGAATTGAAAGCTTATATCAGTAAAAAATTATCTGCAGGCAAAACTAAATTGGGTGGACGGGCTTCAGATTAGAAGCACTTCTGCCAAACAAGTGGCCATTTAAACTAGCGGAGAAGACCTGCTAACAATCGGTACTGGTGTATGTTTCAGCCGAAGTTTCATCTGACGTGGCTTTATTGAGTAGTAATAATAACAATGCATTTTAAATTATAAACTTGGCAACGCTTCGGTCAGATAAATATATTACCCAGTGAGCAAAGCCGTGCCGTAAGTCGCATTTCTTTTTGTATTAAGACAAAAAAAGTAAATAAAGAGCTTATATAATGTAAGTCGAACTCTGTTTTTAACTTAAATACCTGATTCTATAAAACGGATAAAAATTTTTTTCACAAATATATTTATCACTTATGATCTCATTAAACGTCAATCAAAAAAATTATAGCATTGATGCCGATCCTGAGATGCCACTGCTGTGGGCTTTACGGGATTTGGTTGGCCTTACCGGTACAAAGTATGGCTGCGGGGTAGCACAATGCGGCGCCTGCGTGGTTCACCTTGATGGTGAAGCAGTAAGGTCATGCGTTACCAAAGTAAAAAGAGCAACGGGCAAAAAAATTACCACAATAGAAGGATTGTCTAAAGACAACAACCATCCTTTGCAGTTAGCCTGGCAGGAGATAGATGTACCACAATGCGGTTACTGTCACTCGGGCCAGTTGATGTCGGCGGCAGTGTTATTGCGGGAAAATCCAAATCCTACAGATGAGGATATTGATGATGCCATGGCAGGAAATATTTGTCGTTGCGGAACTTATCTCCGCATTCGCAAAGCTATTCACCTGGCCGCAGAAATGCAGCGGACAGGGAAGGCCAAGGCCTGAAAGTTTCCAGTAAAAAAAATTGCGAAGATTCACTAGTTTAATTGAATAAAAATTTAGATAAAATGAAATTATATCCGGCAAAAAGAGAAACATTTTTACGCCTGCCTTTGAAAACGATCTGTTTGCTTTTGAGTATTCTGGCCATCATTTGGATATTCACCTCTGCATTTAGCGATCAAAAAAATCCTACACATGATGTCGATATAAAATTTGATCACAGAATTATCAATGCAGATAGCACCGAATCGGTGGAGGCTTTTATGCAAGTGTATAAAGTTTTGATGAGTCCGCGTTGTATGAACTGTCATCCGTCTGGTGATATACCTTTACAGGGCGACGACAGCCACTTACATACGATGATGCCTAAACGCGGAAAGAATGGTAAAGGCCTTTACGCAATGAAATGCACCAACTGCCACCAGCCCGAAAATACCCTGGGCATTCATACGCCACCGGGAAATCCCGATTGGCACTTGCCGCCTGCCAATATGAAAATGATTTTCGAGGGGAGGACGGCCCATGAGTTAGCGAAGCAGTTGATAGATCCAAAGCGAAATGGTAATAAGGATAAGAAAAAATTAATTGAGCATGCATCAGATGGTTTGGTGATAGCAGGGTGGCACCCCGGCGAAGGTCGCACACTTCCACCTTTAGCTTATGAAGATTTTAAGAAAGCATGGATCACATGGATTGAGAAAGGTGCCTATGCGCCTGCACCTTAATCTCCTATACTTTTTACCAATTAATAAATAAATTAGTATGTCTGAAAATAGCAATACCCTTTTAACATCACGCAGGCGCTTTCTAAAAATGTCTGCCCTTACCGGCGGAGTATTGGCGGTAGGTATTTACTTTCCTGCTTTTGGCAAAGAAGCAAAAGTCGTGAATGCCGGAAACCCTGCTACCGGTGATATTGAACTTAATGCATGGGTGCTCATCAATACCGATGGCCGGGTGACCATTATGAGCCATCGTGCTGAAATGGGACAGGGCGTTTACCAGGCGATACCGCAAATGGTAGCCGAAGAATTAGAAGTAAATCTTGACGAAGTAAATATCGAATTCGCCACCGGCGACCAGGAAAAATATGGCAGCCAGATAACGGGTGGCAGCTCAACCGTTCGCGGGTCTTATAAGAATTTATTGAAAATGGGAGCCACCGCACGTGAAATGCTTATAACTGCCGCGGCTGCTAAATGGAGTGTTCCGCAAACGGAATGTTATGCGGAAGCCGGCCACGTGATACACAAGCCTTCAGGCAAAAAGCTTCACTATGGTGAAGTAGTGGTGGAGGCTTCTAAACTGGAAGTTCCAAAAGACGTAAAGCTTAAGAGCCGTGCAGACTATAAACTTATAGGCAAGCCGATGCATCGCCAGGATACGCCGCTAAAAACCAATGGCAGCGCCACTTTCGGGCTTGATAAAAGAATTCCGGGATTGATGTTTGCCGCAGTGGAACGCAATCCGCGTTTACGCGGCAAGGTGAAAAGTTTTGATGACAGCAGCGCACTAAAAGTTCAGGGAGTAAAAAAAGTGTTTAAGGTTACCATGCGGGTTTTCGACACTGACCGCGAAGGCGTGGCCGTAGTCGCCGACAATACATGGGCTGCGATACAGGGCAAAAAAGCTTTGAAGGTGGAGTGGGATGACAGTGGCTTTGAACATCTCGACACAGCAGAAATATATCGCCGCCAGGCAGAAGAACTGAAAACGAAAGAGGGGCTTCCCTTTAAGACGCAGGGTGATGCAGATGGCATTCTTCAACAAGCCACGAACAAGCTCGATGTGGTGTATGAAACACCCTACCAATCTCATAGCTGTATGGAGCCGCTCAATTGCGTGGCGCATTACAAAGATGACAAGGTGGAAATATGGGGGCCGATACAGGCGCCTGACTGGGTGCAGGATGTTATCAGCAAAGAATTCAATATTAAAAGAGAAGACGTTACCGTGCACATAACATTCCTGGGTGGCGGGTTTGGCAGAAAAGCCTTTATGGATTATCCCCACGAAGCCACGGCCATATCGAAAGAAATTGGCGGACCGGTGCAGGTAGTTTGGACAAGAGAAGATGATGCAACGCAGGGCCCTTACCGGCCTGGCATTTCCTACAGGTGTGAGGGTGTGGTGACGGATGGCAACATAGAAGCTTTTAAGGTAAAACTTGCAGGTCAGAATATCGGGCATTGGAGAAGCACAGACAGGAGTAAAGCAAACGGCAGTTCTTCAGAGGGTTTTCTTAAGCCCTATTATGATTCAATTAAAAATCTGTCTATACGCGACACGGGTTTTGAAACACCCATCCCGGTTATGTGGTGGCGTTCCGTATATGCCTCTACGAATGGATTTGCCTACGAAAGTTTTGTGGATGAGCTGGCCCATGCAGCAGGTAAAGAACCGATGGAGTTCAGGAGACAGCATCTGAAAGATGAGCGCATACATCGCCAGCTCGATAAGCTTGCGGAAGTATCGGGATGGAATACACGAAAACCAAATGAAGGATATGGAATGGCTATCACGGAGTGTTTTTCCAGCACCTGTGCACAGGTGGTTAAAGTGTCAAAAGGTGCTGATGGCGGCGTGAAAATAAATCATGTTTGGGCTGTGATGGATTGTGGCTGGTACGTGAATCCCGATACAATCAAAGCGCAGGTGGAAGGTTCTATCGTGATGGCATTAGGCGCAGCCACCATACATGAAATAACTTTTAAAGATGGCATGGCAGAGCAGAGGAACTTTTACGATTATAAGATGCCCCGCATTACTGACATCCCTCCGACAGATGTTTACATAATGGACAATGACGAAGCCGCGGGTGGGGTGGGAGAGCCGGGGTTGCCGGCGTTTACACCAGCGTTGACGAATGCTATCTTTGATTTAACGGGGAAGAGGATAAGGAAATTGCCGTTTAATATGAATGAGGTATGAGTGCGTTATTGCAACAACTGCTTACTCCTTTATCTGTTGTTTTAACTCCTCGAGTTTCTCGGCAGCCATTTTTTCCGCTTTGTCCATCGTGGAAGTCAGCTTTTTCGGAGCGTTAAAGCGATAGCCGATGAAAAAAGAGCCTGTACCTTTTTCCTGCAGAATCACATTGTTGACATCTGACTGACCGTATCCACGAGTGCCCGTCATAATTTGTATGCCCGTGAAAAAGCGGCGCGAATCATAGCCAAATGTCAAGGTGGTTTCAAGTTGATAAATAGTCCGGTTATATTTAGTTCTCGTATTGCCGGATGACTGTCTCGTCAAAAGCTTCGCTCGGCTAAAACCTATACCAGGATTGATTCCTGCGGACGCGTATAGATTTGATGTAGTTACAAAGGTGTAATAATAGCCTGGTGAAAATACTACCTCGAATGTCTTTGATTTCTGTGAGCTGTTTTGGCCGGTCAATGGCGTTTGATCATTAACGACATAGTGTTGGTAGGATATTGATGGCAAAAAAGTGCCCGCGCTTTTCAACTGCTTCTCTGTTTGCGAATTGATAGCGTTGAAAGAAAAATTATTATTGAATTTGTAAGCCGTTTGGCCTGAAAAGCTTCTATAAACGAGGCCAGGGAATTGTATATAGGGGTCTTCGTTTTTCCAGGTTGGATCGAATTCATTTGTATTATCAAGATAATATCCTTTTACTCTTGAGTAGTTTACTTTTTGAATAATATGATTAAAATTGGAACTGAATCCAAAGCCGAAAGATTTCGTTTCACCTTTTATTTTGTTATCAACATTTTCACTGAAAAACTTTGGCGCAAAGGTCAGGCTGAAGGCCAGCCAGCGATAGTTAATGCCTGCATTTAACTTCGTTTTATTGTTAGACTTTATTTTGTAGTGGCTTGTGTTCACTATATCAAACCCATCCTCCCTGCTGCCTAATGACATTTTATAAGTGAGCAGTTCTCTATAGTTTTCAATGTATGCATTAACGGCTGAGTCCTTATCATTGCCGGCATCAGTTTGTGCAAATGAACTTTGAGTGACTCCCTGCAAAAGGAGAAAAATAACAAATATGTAAACAAGCATTTTTTGCCACATCTTGCCAAAATAGGAAACTCTATGATCCCGAATGATATTATCGCGTTAAAATAACAATTCATTTTATGTACACATCCGCCCACACTGGCGCATGCAGCAGGAAAAGATCCGATGGAATTCAGGAGGCAACATTTAAAAGATGAACGACTTCATAGACAGATTGATAAAGTGATCGCAGTATCAGGTTGGGACAAAAAGAAGAAAAAGCGAAGGCTTTGATGTTGCGATCACTGAATGTTTTTCCAGAACCTGCGGCCATGTGGTGAAAGTATTAAAGAAAGAAGGCGGGTGTTAAGATTGACCATGTATGGGCCGTGATGGATTGCGGCTGGTACGTGAATCCTGATACGATCAAAGCACAGGTGGAAGGTTCTATAGTAATGGTATTAGGCGCAGCCACCATACATGAAATAGCTTTTAAAGACGGCATGACGGAGCAGAGAAATTTTGACGATTATAAAATGCCCAGCATCACTGACATTCCACCCATAGAAGTTTTTATTATGCAAAATGATGAAGCTCGCCGGCGGAGTAGGGGAGTCGGGATTGCCGGCATTTGCACCAGCACTTACCAATGCAATCTTTGATTTGATGGGGAAGAGGATACGAAAATTGCCTTTTAGTTTGGATACTGTTTGATAGTTTTTTTAATCAATAAATTTCTAAAAAAATAGAACGTTGAATTTTATAGTATTAAAAGATTCCATTTTATAGAACTCGTGTTCCTCGCCACTATCAAATCTGTGGCTGAAACTTCATTGTTATTATCTAATTAGTTTTGAAAGCCGCACTGTCAATTTGCTGCCATGTGTCGCTGAAGTTAAAATTAAGAGACTTACTCAATGAGTGAAGAAAATTAATTATGCACGTAACTTCTTTGTCATTTTGAATCATTAAGCAATTATCGTTAACCAGGATTTTCTTGAAGGATTGCCCACTCTTGGTCTCTATAAAATAGGCATATCCTTTATCAAGGTAAACGGCCGTGTCTTTTGGCTGGCAATCTTTTAGATCCGGGAGTGAATCCACGTTAGTAATATCTCTAACATCATATTTACCGGTTGCTCTTATGCGTTCTTTAATTATCATAAAGATTGAATCATTCCTCCTATCGCTCCTACACTTGTAAAGTTCAACTTCTATTGAATCATTCTCAAAGCGTTCTATATAAAACCTTTCACTCCAAACATCACCATAATAAATTCTTATTTCTTTTGTGGCGGGAGATAAATTTATGGGCTCTATAGAAAATGCTTTTTCCATTGCTGCGGAGAGTAAATCTATTAAGCTATCTTTTTGAATGTCTCCCACTTTTCCATAAAAAACATATTCATCCAACGTTGATTTTTCTCTATTCAATTTTACACTGTCCTTGCACGAAATAAAAAGAATAGCGGAAATTAAAAATGCATAAAAAACAGTCATAAAAATGTGATTAAAGTCGGGCAGTTAATTTTCTTTTCCCATTTTAAAGATATGCATTACGTTGCTTTGGGGGAAGGTATAATAGCGGGAGGCTCACCTGAGACGAGTTTATAATAGATCAATTACCGGGCTGTCCCCTTCCATTCGGAGTTATCTGTAAATTCTTCCCCAGACACTTCATGAAAGAAAGAAATGGTTTGAGTTTAGTCTTTTTTCGCCATGCTTTTTGTATAGGTAATGTTCAACGTTTTTCCGTCCGGCATTTTTACATCGCCTGTATAAATTATTATCCAGTGTTCGTTCCTGAAATACCTGGTCTTAAAGGTAGAGAGCCATCCTGTAAAAATTACTGAGTCCTTTACTGCATCATAGTCCCATGTACCTCCATGCGTATCTTTCGTGAGGGTGTACGAGCCATCAGCGTGCAATATTAAATCCCCGAACAAGCCTTTGAACGACGTGGATCCCACACCGTAAGTAACCTGGCTCGATGTTGTTTTGCCGGGATTTGCATCCATTTTCGGAGTTACCGTTAGCCAGGAAGATGTCGTGCTTGACGAATAGGTACCGGGTAAGGGGGCATTCTTATCTGTTTTTTGTGCATGTAAATCTATACAGCAAAGAAGCATCCAAATAGCTGGGAGAATAAAAGCGATTGTTTTCATTGCAAAACAAATTTGGTGATTATAGTGTGTAGCATTATCGTGTGATCCTTAGTTTTGAAACCGGGGATTTACAAACAATAAATCTATGACAAAAATTCATCCATGTAATGGATTGCATTTAAATTCATTTTCTCCCGTCTCATAAAAACTGGCGGATGAAGATCTATCCTCAATAAGGTCTTTGCATAACTGCCAATGAGGTTGCAAAGGATTATAGTAAATGTAACGAGGGTTTTTTGCTCCTTAGTCTGTCTCTTATTCGAATAGCCAAAGAGTCTGTTGTTCAAAATAAATAATTTCTATTCTTCTGCCCAGTACCGTAGTTAGAGTCCGCCTTATTTTAATCCTGTTGCTATCAGATCATAATTTCACCGCGGGTTGTTGGTGATTGCCTTGCTGCTAAAACATCAGCACAGCCCGCCCCGCTTCTTTGCGGGGAACACCATATTGCGCCAGGATTCAAATTCATTATTTTAAATGGGTTAATAAATTTATTGTTACTCCGTTTGGGTCCTTTATGAAAAATCGTCTTACTCCCCAGGGTTCATTGGTAATTGGGTATATTATTTCAATATTTTGTGTTTTAGCCCGTTCATGCCAATGATCAATATCTGATACTTCAACTGATAAAAATATTGCAGTATTATCTAAAGGTTTATTTTTTTCATTTTGAAAAATTGATATTTGGGCAGTTGGGTTTTCTGTGGACGCGAAGGTTAATATCCATTTCATATCCATCGCCAATTCCATTTCTAAAAATTTGGTATAAAATTGCTTGCTTGCTTCTATGTCATTTGTATAAATATTGGGGACTATTCTCCGGATAGATTTGTTATTTTTCATTGGCGAATTTTCTTATTTTGAGTTTGATTTCAGCTGTAATTTTGTGCCGCGGGGCTTCTTTACCCCTGCTGATTTTCCTTTCAAAGTAAAAGTATTTACAAATAAATAAAAGAAGCCGCCGATGTTGCTTTGTGCTCATGGTTTTGCAGACTTGCATCACCAACATCAGTTTGCATTTCTAACACCAATTAAATCTGCCCACCCAATGCGCCGGGAAACGGAAGCCATCCAGCCAGATTCCGGAAATTGATGTTCTCTTAATAGGTGTTATTGTGATGAAATTTATAGCTAAAGTATTTGAAGCAACTGGAGTCTGGCTTATTTATATTTTAATGTACCCGCTGAATCTAAATGTAAGTTGTTGAACCTTGAAAATGCCCGGAAGAGGTAGGGAGTTTATTTAATATGGTATCATTATAATACTTGTATCTCCGCATTTTGTTTTAATTAGCGTGTCCTTACCCATGCCGGGCGTACTTACTTTTTCACTATGTATAAGGCGTGAGCCAACTACAGGATATACTATATAAGTTGTGTCTCCGGGTAGTGTTATGTTAAAAAATAAATCCGATACTTTATACGGTTCTGCAGAAGTATTTTTGATTTTCAATGTTCCTGTTTCATACATTATTGAATAACCATAAAGAATAGCACCCTCAATTAAAGAGCGGTTAAGTGTGTTCTGGCTAATGCGATTTGTTGCACATCCTTTTGCTGCAAACCAGTAATATAGTTCAGGATCTAAATTGCGGAATATTACAATCCCGCTTGTATCAGAGATTTGAGTAATTCCCGAATCCTGCGCATTTTTATATAAGCGGACACTGGCACCGGCAACGCTGTTTCCTAATGCATCTTTCAATGTAATAAACAGCTTTGCTTTTTCAAGGATCTCTTGTTTTTGAGAACATCTTATAAGTAACAGGCATACCAACACGAAAACGATATAACCAACTCTTCGAATATTCATTTTGTTTTTCTTTAAGACAAATTCCAATTAAATATTCCCGGAAGGCATTACTGAATGCATGCTATCAGTGAACGTTCTTCGGCTATGGGTGATTTAATTTGCAGATGAAGTTAACAACAAAAGCTTATAAGAATTTTTTGGTTACCGTTGGCCGTGGACCAGGAACCCCGAAAAAACGGGACAGGCTGGTGAGTGACCTTCTATGAACTATGGGTTTTAGTTGAAGGAACTTTGGAGAGGACTGAAATAGCAATATGCAAAACTCTTGTTACTTTAGATAACCTATCACGCTAAACCGATGTTGGTGATGCCCTGCGCAAGGCCGGGCACGACCACCAGGCATCGGCGGGGCCGGGAAGAATTTGCTAAAGAGCATAGCGAGTTGATTCTTCACAAGCTACACACTACTTATAGCGATAACAGTGCGCTTTTACCTTCCCGAAGTTTTATCAACGGTTATTCCTTTGTAATAATAAGTACCGCTGGCTCGCCTTTAGCCACTCTGAAAATTCGCTGCCCGGGCTTTTCACCATTAATTTCGTTTCCGGTTTTTGGATCGATCCACTTTGCATGTATGTGGTGCATCGCTTTTTTAAAACGAATTTTTCCGCCTGCCGGAAGAAAGCAAATCCATAATTTCCCGTTTGTTAAGACCGGATTATTTTTTACGATATTCCATCGGCGTTCTATATCTGTGAGGCTGTATGGTTGAAGGATCTTTGCTATCAATCCTACATATTTGCTTCCCTCCATATCCATGGCCGTTTCCCAATTCTTTGGCTGATCTGTCCATGTTTCCCATCCTGTTTCACCGGGAGTAATTTTCCATTGCCATAACCCCGCGGCGCCATATACAACGCCCATAGTGCCGCCATGTAACAACTGGTTCCACGCGTCTTCACCCTGCCACCATCCAAGCCCTGCCTTGGCGCCATTCATACCCTCGTATGTGGACTCACCATCGGCAACCGCTTTCACCGGCAGATTATCATACATTTTATTAACCTTATGATAAAGGTGCTTTCCATCATGGCCTGTTTGCGCCCATTGAAAGTTCAGCCACGTTGCATCCTGGTGCGTTTTATTTTCATGCAGGCAATAGAATTCCTTATTCAGCAGATCTTTTGCCCAACCTGCTATATAATCGTCGCAGGGACTATAATGAAGGCCAGTTGGCTGATGATAACAATCCATTGCTTCGAGCATTTTGCCGCAGTCCTCAATACCGGGGCCGTAACCGCCTCCGTCAACAGAAAGCAACCACATTGCGGCTTCGCTTCCATACCTCCCGAGCAGGTATTTCATGTAGCGGACATACTCTGCCGGCTGTACACTATTGCCGATTGACTGCTTACCCTTCCAACCGTAGCCATGCAATAGCGGTGCAAACACAGGCACCAGACCATGAGAGCGATATATCCTGATGATCTCATCAAGGTACCGGAAATACGACACATTGATCTCGTTGAGATGTTTGGACGGAAGATCATTAAATGCCCTTTTAAATCCCTGCTCGACGTTTCGTTCGTCAGGGCCGGTGGCATTAATATCTGTCTGAATCACCGCAAGCAATACGGTATTGAAACCTTCCGCCTGCAGATGGCTTGCAGCCATTTCTATTTGTGCGGTTGTAGCCCGGAACGGGCTTGCCCAAAGAGTATTGGCTACCATTAAGAAGGGCTTGCCCGAAGCAAAAACCAGGTTTCTTTTTCCAGGAGACATTTTAAGCGTACCGTTGGCAGCGGGAAGATTTGCGGAAGTGGCACCTGTAACAGCTATTCTTCCTGGCCGCATGTGCAAACCTTTATTGGTGCTATCTGAGCAAAAGGTAGTCCATGTCCATTTACCATTTGTTTCGGGTGAGGCGAATCTTACTTTCCAGGTTTTCATCCCGTCCCAAAATGCAGGCCGCCAAAGGGTGTCCTTTGAATCGTTGATAAATCGAACCTGAACATCTGCATCAGTATAAGGATTTGCATAAGTGAGATTACTTTCAAATGATAGTTCGACTGTTTCGTATTGATGCGCTTCATGTTGTGCCACGACACATGCGGGCTGAAATATGTTCGCACAAAAGAGGATCAAAACCATACCTGGCATCGCCCTTTTCGGCATTGGTATTTTTATCATACAATTAAATTACGCAAAGCTGGAAAATGTTGCCGGAAATTTTGAACAGCATTTTATTTATACGGTGGGTGTGACTGCCGTCGCCTCATGTTTTGTGCGGAAGGTTTTTGTGGCAAGCAATCACCAACAACACATAAGGAAGGGATGAACTAACAGTATGCAAAACTCTTCTTACTTTAGATAATCTATAGCGTTAACTGGTATTGGTGATGCCCTGCGCAAGGCAGGGCATCATAAGACACCAGCGGGGTCGTTATTTAGGTACCAATTTTTATGTTGAAAGAAGGCCAGAAAGTGGCCAGCTTAGGGATATTTTAGTAAAAACAATAGGAAAGAAATTTGATGCTTTTTCAAAAAGCGAAAGACATTGATCCGGATACACATTTTATAGACAATCTTATTCAACAGGTTTCATAAAAAATTTTAAAACCGCCTTATTGATTAATTTCGATACATTCCTCCATGCCAGGGCATGTATCTACAAGGCTGACGTAACTTTTAGAATTGTTATATCTTCATCCAACTATCAAAAAAAGTAATGCATGAAAGTAAAACGAAGAGAATTTATTAATTTCTCTGCATTAGTAGCTGGCGGAATAGTAGCGGGCATCAGTGCTTGCACACCAGGTATTAAAACAAAAGAAAAAAGTTCTGTGACAAGCGATTTGCAAACGATGACAAATGATGTAGCACCGATCACTGTTGAGGAAAGAAAATCAAGAATTGAAAAAGCACAACGGTTACTTAATGAACAGAATATTGCAGCACTTATAATAGAAGCAGGTACTTCAATTAATTATTTTACAGGGATCAGGTGGTGGCCGAGTGAGCGTACCATGGTGGCGATTATTCCGGCAAAGGGAGAGCCCGTGTATGTTTGTCCCGGCTTTGAAGAGTCGAGGTTTCATGAATTAATAACTATTGGCAACCATGTATATGTATGGCAGGAAGATGAAAGTCCTTACCTGCAAATCAGTAAAGCTTTAAAAGATGCGGGCATTCAATCCGGTAATATTGGTATGGAAGAAAACCTGCGCTTTTTCATTTTTGATGGCATTCGCCGGGAGGCTCCGCAATTTAATTTTGTGAGCGGTACACCCATCACTATGCCTTGCCGTATGATAAAATCAACAGCTGAACTGGCCCTGATGCAAAAAGCAAATGATATTACGGTGGCTGCGATAAAATATGGCATCAGTCAATTGCATGAAGGCATGACACAGGGTGATCTCTCAGCAATTATTTGTGCGGCACAGGAAAAAATGGGCGGAGGAGCTGCGGATGCCCTGGTTCTTTTTGGAGAATCATCTGCTTTTCCTCATGGAAGCATTCAATCCAAAACATTAAAAAAAGGCGATATTGTATTAACGGATTGCGGATGCAGTGTTCATGGCTATACTTCCGATATAACAAGAAGTATTGTATTTGGCGCTGAACCCACGCAGCGGCAACTCGATATATGGAACCTCGAACAAAAAGCACAGGCAGCAGGATTTGCTATTGCAAAAAATGGCGCGGCGTGTGAAGAAGTAGACGCAGCTGCCCGTAAAGTCATTACAGATGCGGGTTTTGGACCCGGATATAAATTACCTGGATTACCGCATCGCACTGGCCATGGCATTGGAATGGACGGGCACGAATGGGGCAACATGGTTAAGGGTAATAAGCAACTACTGGAACCGGGTATGTGCTTTAGTATTGAACCCACCATTTCTATCCCCGGTGAATTTGGAATAAGGCTTGAAGATTGTGCGTATATGACCAGCGATGGGCCGAAATGGTTTTCGCCGGTGGCGAAATCTATCAGCGAACCGTTTAATAATTTAGATTGATGGATGAGAATACGATATTTTGCCAGCATTGGTATTATTCAATTCCGGCACCATACATCAAGCGCTCTTCCACCTAAATGAAAAACTTATCCTACCTTCAATATATTTTAACGCTATAAATGAAACACTGTCCTTCAGTTTTCTTCCTCCACACACACCTGGTTTGAAGAGTCTATAGAGATCTTCATTTTTATAAAAAGAGTTTATGTTACAACTGAATTTTAATTCTATTTCCGAAATGCTGCCCGGCGAAAAATGGCTTCAGCTATTTAATACTCACTGGCCGGCTTACAGAGCGTGGTTTCAATCTAAAGGCGCTGTTGAGCACCCGGACTTAAAAACAGCCTTAGCAAATCTTGAACGCTACATGCCCGAGATGATGCCCACGTACAAACAACTATGCAGGCTGGCAGGCGACGATAAAATCGCTGCCCGCTTTCTTACAGGATACCAGCCACCGGCTTATATTTCCGGTTGCTCGCAGGTTGTATGGAAGCAGACTCCCATGCTTGTACGCAATTACGATTACCATCCTCACCTGAGCGAGGGCACTTTGTTGCAGAGTGCATGGAATGGCAAAAAAGTAATTGCCACCGGCGATTGCTTATGGGGTGTAGTTGATGGTATGAATGAAGATGGTCTCGTAGCTTCATTAACTTTTGGTGGACGCAAAGCAACGGGTAAAGGATTTGGTATACCATTTATTATGAGATATGTATTGGAGTTTTGCAGCGACGTGCCACAGGCAGTTAAAGCTCTTTGCCGTATACCATCGCACATGGCTTATAATGTTATGGTGATGGATAAAACCGGCTCATCGAAAATGGTGCAATTATCTCCTGATCATCCGCCGGTAATTACTGAGTTATTAGTATCAACCAACCACCAGGGAACCATTGACTGGCCGGAACATGCCAGCTTTTCAAAAACAGTAGAACGCGAAAAGTTTCTCTTAGACGCTCTTGCCGACCCGGCCCAAAATGCAGAGAATATCATTGCTGAATTTTTGGAGGCGCCACTTTTCAATCGTCGCTACAATGATGGCTTTGGCACGGTGTATACAGCAGTTTATAAACCTGCAGAAGGACTCATGGAATTGCGGTGGCCAGGCAAAATATTACAGCAATCTTTTGATAATTTTAAAGAGAATGTTACCGCTATAATATACCACGAAAAAACACCGGCTGCTGCACCTGTTTATACGGCGCCTGTTTATGAAGAACCAGCCTACGCGGAAACGGAATATAATTCCTATGGTGATGCGGGTTATTGGGTGGACTATGGTAAGTCATGGGCTTCCGGCAATCCATCACAATTGTCGCAGCAGGTAGCAAAAACAATTGTTGACTCATTGGGAATTGCGGGAAATGCTGATACTCATAAAAATACTGGAAGAATTTATATCGGAAAATAAGCGGCGTGGGCAGGTTCCATGGGAAATGTTAGCGGATGTTTGGACTAACCTTGGGAATTATTACAATACAAAAAATTAAAGCCATCTGCTACGACTTTTTGATGTTTCCCGCAAGGCTTCGAAAGCTTTATAGCAAAAGAATTGCCATCAACACATAGTGGAGGGGTGAAATAACCATATGCAACACTTCTGCTACTTCATATAATATACAAGGTGCTAATCTGGCGTTGGTGAAACCCGATAGCAAAGCCTGTAACGAACACCTGGCGTCCGCGGTTTCTTTTATTATTTCTACATATTTTTATGCTGAAGGCAGGAAATCAACATAAATGAAAACACAACCCTTACAACCTGGCGACCTTAATCTGATAACAGGCCTGCAACCGGAAGGTTGGCAAAACTTCATGCCAACAATTGACTTTTATACAAGATCTTCTTTTTGCTTTCCGATTAAAGTAACCATCGACAAAAAAATTGTTGGCATAGGAACGGCGATAATTCACAACGATGTAGCCTGGCTTGCTCACATAATTGTTCACCCCGATAATAGAAATAAAGGGATTGGAAAATTAATAACACAGTTTTTAGTTGAAGATGTAAGGAGTAAAAATTGTAAGACAATTTACCTTATAGCAACTGACCTTGGAGAACCTGTTTATAAAAAAGCCGGCTTCGAAACTGAAACCGAATATGTATTCTTTAAAGATATAAAGACAAATGAACGTTGGATGATATCTGAAAAAATTGCTGTTTTTACCGGTGACTTCAAAACACAACTTGCCAATTTAGATAAGCAGGTTTCAGGCGAAGGCAGGTTATTTCATCTTGAGCAACATCTTGAAGGTGCTTTTGTATATCAACAAGACAATATTGCTGAAGGCTTTTATTTACCTGCTTTTGGAGAAGGCCTTATAATAGCAAGCACAATCGCATCAGGAAACGAGTTAATGAAATTGCGATTAGCGACAAAGGATAATGCAGCTTTCCCGGTCGATAATATAAGCGCGACAGCATTTATGTATCAAAATAATTTTAAAGAATTTAGAAGGGCGAAGCGAATGAGGTTGGGAGCAAAAAGAAACTGGCAGCCGGAAAGTCTTTATAATAGAATCGGCGGACATTTGGGTTGAGAATGTCGAATAAATAATTGTAGAGTCTTTGCCTGCTATAGCATACTTTTTCTAATCAATTGTAAAAAACAGGAAGAAATATTTACATTGTTCTTAAAATATCAGGCTCACATGAAAATCAGAATCTGCCTTGTCTTCTTCTTATTAATTCTTACTTCATCTTTACCTGCACAAACTAAACCCAATGTGGTGCTTATTCTTACTGACGATCAGGGCTGGGGCGATTTGAGCTTGCATGGAAATCCCTGGTTAGAAACTCCGCACCTAGATCGCCTTGCAGGCAGGGGAGAGCGGTTTACTAATTTTTATGTAAGCCCTTTGTGCGCTCCATCGAGAGCTAGTATTTTAACCGGGCGCTATCATTTAAAGACAGGAGTGGTATCCGTTTCAAAAGGCCTTGAGATAATGGATGCAGGAGAAACAACGCTGGGGGAATTATTCAAAGCCAACGGATACGCTACAGGAATTTTTGGCAAATGGCATAACGGGCAGCATTATCCCAACCGGCCCAACGACCAGGGCTTTGATGAATTCCTGGGTTTTTGCGCGGGCCATTGGTCTAATTATTTTAATACGGAGCTTGACCATAATGGCAAGATGGTAAAAACAAAAGGCTATATAACAGACGTGCTGACAGATGCAGCACTGCGATTCATAGAAAACAGTAAGAGCCAGCCTTTTTTTTGTTACATACCTTATAATGCTCCGCATACGCCGCACCAGGTTCCTGGTAAATATTTTGATAAATACAAAGCAAAAGGATTAGATAACGAACTGGCATGCATTTATGGAATGGTAGAAAATGTGGATGATAATGTAGGGAGAATTTTAAATTATCTCAAAAAAAATAACCTGGAAGAAAATACGATCATCATTTTTCTTTCTGATAACGGGCCAAATGGTGTCCGCTTCAACGGTGTAATGAAAGGCATTAAGGGTAGCGTACATGAGGGAGGTGTACATGTTCCTTTTTTTATAAGTTGGAAAAATAAGATCCCCACAGAAAAAATCATGGAAACGCCGATGGCACATATTGATATTTTCCCGACACTCAGAGATCTTTGCCGATTAAATCCTGTACCGGGTAAACTTCTTGATGGAATAAGTATGGCTTCACTGATATTGCAGGGCAAAGACAGTTCGACAAATAACAGGGAAATATTCACGCATGTCAATTTTATGGAAATACCTGTTACATTAAACTCAGGAGGCTTTCGCAATGACAGGTATCGTTTCGCTTTTGAAAAAGATACTCCTCAACTGTATGATTTGTCAAATGATCCGGGAGAAAAAAATGATATTTCGAAACAGGAAGGAGAACTTTACAGCCGGTACCTAAATGATTATAAGCAATGGTTCGCCAGGGCAACAGCAAATTTAAAATTGGTAAGGCCTGCTGTTCTTTCGCCTAAAGGATTGGAACTGCCGGTGTATGAAGCTGAGTTATCAGCGGGAATAAAATATAAAGAGGGTCATGGCTGGGCGCACGATTGGGTGGAGAAATGGAACAGTACAGCTGATAGTATGTGCTGGGAAATTGATTGCCAAAAACAAGGAAACTATACCGTTGAAATGGAGTATTTGTGTAAACAACCTGAGGTGGGTTCAATTATTGAATGCAGTATCGGAAATGAAAAAAAGATAGCGAATATTTTCCCGGCTTTTTATTCAAAACAAATTCCGGGCCCTGACCGGGTGCCGCGAAAAGAAGCCTATGAAATGCGTGCATGGAAGCGGCTGAAGATCGGCACATTCGTTATTCATGAAGGAAAAAATATTGTAAAACTGAAGGCTTTAAAAATAACGAACAATAATGTAGCTCAAGTGAATCAGTTGCGGTTGAAGTATATTGGTGATTGAGTGTTTGCCGGTTAAAAACGCTGTTCAAAAAAATGTAGAATTGTCTAACTAATCTAAATTAAGTAAGTTTGTTTTACTCTCTTTAATCAATCGCTGCTTGTTAAATATCAGACTACATAACGAAGAAGAATTGCTGAAATCAATAGCTGCAGGCGATGAATGCGCTTTTGCTAAATTGTTTTCGCATTATAGAAACAGGATTTACACCATCTCTTTTAAACTTACCGGGGCAAATATTATCGCCGAAGAAATTGTGCAGGATGTTTTTTTAAAAATATGGCAAAAAAGAGCCGATCTGAATGATATTGAAAATTTTAGCGCTTACCTTTTTATTGTTACGAGAAATCATGCATATAAAGTTCTAAAAGATATTGCCCGGAATTACGAGGTAGTGGCACTGCCGGATGAAGAGCAGATTTTATCGGACAATAATACTGCCGATCTTTTAATAGGCAAAGAATACACCCTGCTGTTGCAAAATGCAGTTGAGAGGCTCACCAGCCAGCAAAAACAGGTTTATTATCTTGTAAAAGACCAGGGATTTAAGCGCGACGAAGTTGCCCGGCAATTGCACATCCGGCCGGAAACTGTTAAGTTTCACCTGGCGCAGGCCATGAAAAATATACGAGCTTTTTGCATGCTTCATTTAGGTTTATTTGCCGGTCTTATAGTTTCCCTTTCCGGCTTTCTCAGGAATAATTAAAAAAAATTTCTGGTTCCACCCACCCATTGCTGTTTAAAAAGTACTCTTACCTTATGAGGATATTTTTGTAAGCTAATTTTCTATATTAATTCATTTATGCCCGGTTCGCGTTTAGAGTATTTATTCGATCGCTACACAAAAGGTTCATGTTCCGCGAATGAAGAGCAGGAACTGATGCAATTAATAGCGCAATTTAAAAACCAGGAGGCTGTAAAAAAACTGATAGATAATCTTGCAGAAACTACCGGGGAGGAAATGGAGATGACAGAACAGGTCGCGGATACTATTTTAAAAAATATTTTAAAAAAAGATAATAGCATTATTATTCCTGTTAACCGGCAATCCCGTTCCCTGTTATGGCTGCGTGCTGCTGCGGTAGCAATTCTTTTTTTAGGAGCAGCGACCGCTTACTGGGTAGTTAATAAAAAAACCGGGAAGCAATCAAAGGTTGTAGCGAAAAATAACAGACCTAATGCCATACCGCCTGCGGGAAAGAGGGCGATGCTTACAACATCTGATGGCAGTACGATTGTATTGGATAGTATTCAAAATGGAACAATTACACACAAAGGAGCTACGCAAATAAGCAAGCAGGGAGGCATGTTAATTTATGATGTGCCACCTCACGGTGCAGCGGATGGTCCCGTAGTATATAACACACTTACAACTCCAAAGGGAGGACAGTACCAGGTAGTATTGCCGGACGGAAGCAAGGTGTGGCTGAACGCAGCTTCCTCGTTGCATTTTCCTTCAGCTTTTACAGGCAGCGAGCGTGTTGTGGAGCTAACGGGTGAAGCTTATTTCGAAGTGGCAAAGAATGAGAAAAAGCCTTTTAGTGTAAGAGCCGGAAATATGAGTGTGAATGTATTGGGCACTCATTTTAATATAAATGCGTATGCGGATGAAAGTGCAATTAAAACAAGTTTGCTTGAGGGTAAGGTAAAAATCATAAGAGGTAAAACTTCCGGTATTTTGAAACCCGGGCAGCAGGGCGTTCTAAATGATAAAGAAGATAGAGTAGAGATTAACAATGCTAACCTGGAAGAAGTGATCGCCTGGAAAAATGGAATATTTCAATTTGAAGGGGCAGATATCGCCAGTATTATGAACGAGATCGGCAGATGGTATAATGTAAAAATAGTGTATCCCGGAAAGGTGCCGGTTCGCCGGTTTGAAGGCAAGATCAGCAGGAGTGCACAGCTATCTGAAGTGTTGAGGATATTAGAATTAAGTAACGTAAAGTTTTCGGTAGTGGGCAACAATATTATTGTACAATAGATTTTTTTTTGAAAAAATAAATATTTAGAGGAGATACAAAGACTTAAGAGATCGGCGAGGCTGTGACAATATTTGCGATTCACATTACAGCCAGGTTACTTTTATTGAGCCAAAAAAAACCAGCAATGTTCGTAGCATCGCTGGTTAACGGAAAAAAACTGTCGGTAAAACAAATTTTTTTAACCAAAATCAAAACTATGATTTTAACTGTAGGGAGCCAAAAGAAAAGCGGCGCCAAATCATTAAAAGCCAAAGCATGGAAAATTATGAAGCTAACGATTGCATTACTGTTATTTTTCACATTCCAGGTTAGCGCAAAAGGCTATGGTCAAAAGATCACCATCCATAAAAAGAATGCGCCGTTATCCGAAATTTTCAAGGCCATTGAGCGGCAAACAGATTTCCTGTTCTTTTATGATAAGGATCTTATACAAAAAGCGGAGCGCATTGATATCGTTCTTAAAAATGCATCAATTGAGGATGCATTATCGGCTTGCCTGAAAGACAGGCAACTATCGTACACTATTGTAAATAGTACGATTGTTATACAGGCCCAAAAAGCATTCTTGCCTCCGGCGCGCAATATTGTGATGACTATTGCTGCAGATCCTCCTCCGCCTGTTGAAATTCATGGAAGGGTTGTAAAGGCAACCGGCGAACCCTTGCAGAATGTATCGGTACTGATATCGGGTAGTAAAATTGGAACCACTACCGACAATAATGGATATTTTACGCTCACCGTTGCGGATAATCGAAATATCGCTCTTGAAATTTCCAGTATAGGGTTTGTAACACAAAAAGTAAAAGTCGGAAAGCAAACCGAACTTAATATAGTTTTGGAAGAAACTCAAACGGGATTAAACGAGGTGGTAGTAATCGGATATGGAACAAGGTCCAGGAAAGATCTCACCGGATCTGTTGCCCAGGTTAAAACCAAAGAGCTTGAATCAGTTCCCGTATATAGCCTGGAAGAAGCGCTCAAAGGAAGGGCAAGCGGCGTGCAGGTGGTACACAATTCAGGTGCACCGGGTTCAAGAATTGAAGTAAGAATTCGCGGGGCTAACTCTATGATCGGCGACAATACTCCCTTATATGTTGTAGATGGCTTCCCTGTTACAGGCGGTATAGATTTTCTAAATCCTTCCGATATTGAATCTATAGATATTTTGAAAGATGCTTCTGCAACTGCTATCTATGGATCAAGGGGTGCGAATGGCGTAGTAATTATAACGTCCAAAAGGGGTAAAGGCAGAGACAGAAGCACTGTAACGGTAGATGCCTATTATGGGATACAACGGGTAGCAAAAAAATATGACCTGTTAGATGCAAAGCAATATGCTAGAGTGGCAAATGAATTCCTGAAGAATGATGGGCTAGCTCCGTTTTTCGATGTGAATCAAGTCAACAATCCTGGTACAGATTGGCAGGACGTAATCTTCAGGGATGCTCCGCTTCAAAATCACACGTTAACCTTTTCAGGCAGTTCCGAAAAAACAAATTATTCACTCTCAGGAAACTATTACAACCAGGAAGGTGTTATCCTAAACTCTTCCGCTCAACGGGGATCTTTCAGGTTTAACCTCGATCACGAAGTAAAGAGCTGGTTAACTTTATCTGGCAATGTAGCGCTTTCCAGGAGAGAAACATTCTCAGCGCCTGTTGATAACGGTGAGCGTGGCAATACTATGTTTTCCGGAGCGCTATCGGCTCCGCCAACGCTGTCACCTTATGACTCCAGCGGACAATATACCCGCATAGAACAAATTTATCCTTTTACCGATCCTACTGATATTCGTAATCCGCTTATCTGGGGCGAGCCAAGAAGGGACAGAAGATTAAGCAATTCGATCTTGGTGAATAATGCACTCAACGTAAAATTTAATAAAGAGCTATCATTTAAAACACGGGTTGGTGTCGAGTATGAAAATACTTCAACCGATTTTTTCAGCCCGATTATTTTCCAAAATGACCGGGGGGCCGCCTCATCGGGGAGTTCTTACTGGAACTCATTTCTTAACGAGAATATTTTAAACTATTCAACAAGCTTTAATAATTCACAAAAGTTAGATTTGATCGCAGGCCTTACATATCAAAAATACACTATCAAAAACACTAATATTTCCGTTTCGGGTTTCTCAAACAACATCACTGAAAACTACAATCTTGGAGCGGCAGAAACAATTAATCCTCCATCTTCCGGCCTGTCAGAATGGAGCCTGGCGTCGTGGTTAGGGCGGGCTAATTATTCGCTTCTTAATAAATATTTCATCACGGCAAGCGCAAGGGCGGATGGCTCTTCAAGATTTGGCAGTGATAACAAATGGGGCGTTTTTCCGTCTGCAGCAGTTGCCTGGAGATTATCTGAAGAGTCCTTTTTGCAAAACATGAAGTTTATCAATAATCTAAAACTAAGAGCGAGTTACGGCGTAACCGGCAACACAGGGCTTTCGCCTTATCAATCACTAAACAGGCTGTCTCCTGTCAACTATATATTCTCAGGAAATGCTGCGGGTATCGGTTATGTTCCTTCAGGATTATCTAATAGCCAACTTAGATGGGAAACAACAAACGAGCTTGACATTGGCCTTGATTTGAGCATTCTTAATAGCAGGCTTGATTTTACTTTTGACTATTATAAAAAGAATACAAATAATCTCCTGGCTTCAGTTCCACTTCCTCCATCCGTTGGTTTTGGATCGGTACTTCAAAACATTGGAGAGGTTCAAAACCAGGGAATCGAATTTAGTGTGAATGCGGATATTTTGGTTGATGCATTTAAATGGAATCTCTCAGCGCAAATATCCACCAATAAGAATAAAGTGATTTCACTTGCAGGCGGCAGCGACATAATTGCTTCCGGATCACTTAGTGGTTTGGCTGGTGTAAATATCGCCAGGGTTGGTGAGCCTTTAGGTATGTTTTATGGTTATGTGGAGGATGGCCTTACAGATGTCGGCTTTATTAAATACAAGGACCTGAATAATGATGGAATGATAAATGCTCTTGATCGCACGATTATCGGCACACCATATCCAAAATTTACTTATGGATTTAACTCCAGCTTTTCTTATAAAAATGTGGATCTCAACATTTTCGTGCAGGGTTCTCAGGGGAATGATATCTTCTGGAGAACTGCTTATACAAATTTAAATTCCTTCCAGAGATCACAGAATCAATTAGCTGATCTGTTTAATAATTACTGGACTGCAGACAAGCCCGATCCGAATGCCAAATACCCAAAAATAAGTAAGAGCACGCAGATGCAGGGCTCCGACAGGTTCATAAAAGATGGCAGCTATATCCGGATTAAGTCAATGCAGATAGGGTACAGTTTAGATGCCAGTAAAACAGGAAAAGCCTGGTTTAACAGGGCCCGTATTTATGTCTCGGCAACTAATCTTTTAACGATAACAGATTACCCTGGCCTTGACCCTGAAATCAATACAACAGGAAACGATTCTCAAAGTATTGGCAACAGGTTACAAATTGGAATTGATGCCAGCGGATATCCTAATGCAAGGATATTCGGCGCAGGAATACAATTCAGTTTTTAATCACAAAAAAGAAAAAGCAATGAAAAAGGCAATTATATTTTTACTGTTTTTGGTAATATTTTCTTCGTGCAAAAAAGTGTTAGAAGAGAATCCCAAAGATTTTATTTCCCGTACAAATTATTATAACAACCAGTCAGATGCCGAAGGAGCTATAACCGGGGCTTATTCTTCGCTGGCAGACAATTATGCCATTACCTATTGGCTATTCTTAGTTCTTCATTCTGATTATTCAAATGGCAGAGGATCACAGGCGCCTATCCCGGTTTTTGATCAAATACTTGACCAGTCAAATATTAACAGGGCTGCCTCGATATGGAGTTCATTTTATACAACAATTAACCGTGCAAATTCTGTTCTGGATAATGTTCCTGCGATTGTTGATATAAGCGATGCGGCAAAAACGAGAATCCTCGGGGAAGCTTATTTTCTGAGAGCAATGGCTTATTTTAATCTCGTAAGGGGATTTGGGCCTGTGCCCATCAAGACCAATGAAAGCATCGATTTAAGTAAGATTGCCAGCCCAAGAGAACCAGAAAGCAAAGTATATGATTTAATAATACAGGACGCATTAGCAGCGGAAAGCAGCTTGCCTGCATCGGTGGGAACAGAAACGGGTCGTGCTTCAAAATGGGCCGCTAAAATGCTGCTTGCCGAAGTTTACCTTACACTGGAAAAGTGGCAGGAAGCAGCAGATAAGGCCGATGAAATAATCCAGGGAGGACAATATTCATTGGTATTGGTAAATAAGCCAGCCGATTTTTATAACATATTTGCGACGATAACAAATTCAGAAGATATTTTATCCATTCATCATTCGGATTCCAGGCAATCGGATATTGCGATTTATTTACATCGTCCTAATACACCTCCATATAATTATAGCAGTGGTGGGAACTACGCATGGTTGCCAATTCTCAATTCGTTTATTGGTGATGCCTGGGATAATAATGACCTCAGGAAGTTATTTAACTTGTATGATAAATACATCGGGCCAAATGGAGACTCGGTCTCCCTTCCATCGACATCGCCGGTTCTCTTTAAAAAATTTATTACTAACGCCAGCGGTTTACGCACTTTTAGTGATCCGATTTTCCGGTATAGTGAAGCATTTCTGATTTATGCTGAAGCTGCAGCTATGAAAGACGGTGCCCCATCCGCGCTGGCTCTTGAGAGATTAAATATTATCAAAAGAAGAGGCTATGGTTACGATCCTCTCGCAGCTTCGCCTGTCGATTATCCTTCAGGGTTAGACGTTGATACATTTCGCGATACTGTATTGCAGGAAAGAGCGTATGAATTTCTTGTAGAGGGAAAACGCTGGTGGGATCTAAAAAGAACAGGCAAAGTGAAAGACGCCATGTCGGCAATAGGAAAGACCTTTATAGATGCCCGCTATTTATGGCCAATTGCGGCAGATGAAATAAATAATAATCCTGATATCAGCCAGGCAGATCAAAATCCCGGTTATTGATTGCAAATGACTTTTTTATTCTTTTATTCTTGTTGTCCCGGAAAAATTCTGTGAACCAGCTAAAAAAACAATTTATCCCAGTGCTCATGGCCCTCTCCTGCGGAGAGGAGTTGGGGTGAGGCTATATCTGCTGACGTAAAATCTGTTGAAGTATGCCGGTAATTTTTATGATCAAAATCAGATTTAATTATTCTTAAAAAGTAATTATGAAAAAATACAAACCTCTTTCTACATTGTTATCATTGATTTTATTTTTGGTGATAGTAATAAATAGCAATGCTCAAAATAATAATATGCAAACAGTTGATGTCTGTGTTTATGGCGGTTCATCTGCAGGCGTGATTGCGGCTTACACTGCAAAAAAAATGGGCAAGAGCGTAATCCTCATAGAACCCGGTAATCGCCTCGGAGGCCTGACCTCGGGCGGCTTAGGCCAAACGGATATCGGCAATAAATATGCGGTCACGGGAATCTCCCTGGACTTCTACCGCCGCATCGGAAAACATTATGGCAAACTGGAGCAGTGGACGTTTGAACCACATGTAGCGAAAGAAATTTTTGAAGAATATCTAAAATCTGCAGGTGTAACAGTTAAGTATCAACGCAGATTGGTTTCGGTTAAAACCGAAGCAGGTTTAATTAAAGAAATCACTATTGAAAATTCAACAAAACCAGGTAAAGCTTCTTATTCTGCTATTAAGGCTAAAATGTATATTGATTGTACCTATGAAGGTGATTTAATGGCTAAGTCTGGAGTGTCTTATACAATCGGGCGGGAGTCAAACAGTACGTATAACGAAACCTACAATGGTGTTCAGCTACGGGATAAGCACCAGTTTCCTGATGGCATAGACCCATATAAAACCCCCGGTGACCCGTCAAGCGGACTGGTATGGGGTGTAACAAATAATAAATTGGAGGCGGATGGCACAGGTGATAAAAAAGTACAGACCTATAATATTCGTGTATGCCTTACCAATAATCCAAATAACCGGATCCCGATAACCAAGCCAGCTAATTACAACCCGGACAGGTATATCCTATTGTTGCGGCTGTTAGAAAAAAGACCGGTTAAGGGCATTAATCAACTTATGACCACAAGCCGTATGCCTGCGAATAAGACAGATATTAATAATAATGGCGCGTTCTCTACTGATATGATTAGTATGAGCTATGAATATCCCGAAGCCGGCTACGATAAAAGAACGGAAATAAAAAAGGCACATGACGATTATACAAAGGGGCTTTTTTATTTTATTGGTAATGATACGAGAGTGCCTGCAGACCTCCGTAAGGATATGCTTCAATGGGGTTATCCCAAAGATGAATACATCGAAAACAGTCACTGGACACCACAGATGTATGTGCGTGAAGCGAGAAGAATGGTTAGTGAATATGTAATGACCCAGGCAAATTGCGAAGGAAAGGAGGTGGTTAAAGATGGAGTTGGTTTAGCTGCATACACGATGGACTCGCACAATTGCCAGAGACTTATTGTTAATGGCATGGTGAAAAATGAAGGCGACGTACAAATAGGAGGATTTGATCCCTATCCTATTTCGTATCGTTCTTTAATACCAAAAGCCTCAGAGTGTAAAAATTTATTAGTTCCTGTTTGTTTATCAGCTTCGCATATTGCATACGGTTCTATCCGTATGGAGCCTGTGTTCATGGTGCTTGGCCAATCCTCTGCGGCTGCCGCCAGCCAGGCTATTGATAAAGGAATCAGCGTGCAGGAAGTAAATACTGAAGAGCTACAACATGAGCTGACATCAGATCCCTATGCTGACGGAAGTGCGGCTGATATTATTGTGGATAATGAAGATGCCTCAGATTTTAAGTTAAACGGCTCATGGGCTTTGGAAAAAAGAGGAGGGTATGGGCCTACCTTTTTAGCGGATACTTCCAATGCGCAAACTCCAAAGTCTGCAAGGTTTATTCCTGAAATAATCGAGGATGGGAACTATGCTATATATACATACTATCCAAAGCTTCAAAACGGGGCAAACATTACACCCATTACAATTTTTGACGGAAAGCAGCAAACTGAAAAAACAATTGATAAATCTAAAGTTGAGGTCATTGGGCAAACCTCCGGCGAATGGGTTTCTCTTGGGAAATATAAATTAAGCAAAGGCAAAAATGCATACGTAGAAATATCCAATAAAAATGCCGATGGAGTTATTGTCGCAGATGCTGTTCTTTTGGTTAAGGAAAAATAATTATTGCTTTTGTTCAATATTAAATTAAAATATTTTCTCAACGAGAGTTGCGCCTTAGCGTTTACTATTTAAAAAGAAATTTAAATGAATAAAATTATTTTCAAAGTTGAGATTATCTTCATCCTGATAAGCATGTTATCCTGTAAAGGAAATGCTGATAAGAATGCATACGACGCCGATATAATAATATACGGCGGCACATCCGCTGCTGTAACCGCAGCAGTAGAGGCTAAAAAATCAGGCAAGAGTGTAATCGTGGTATCCCCTGCCAAACATTTGGGGGGACTGACTTCAAGCGGGCTGGGATTTACTGACACGGGTAACAAGTCAGTTATTGGCGGACTTGCAAGAGAGTTCTATCACCGGATTTATTTGCATTACCAGGATGATTCAACCGCCTGGGCCTGGCAGAGAAAAGATGAGTACGGTAACAAGGGACAAGGTACTCCTGCAATTGATGGTAATGAAAGAACCATGTGGATATTTGAGCCTCACGCTGCCGAAGGTGTCTTTGAAGATTTTGTAAAAGAAAACGATATTACTGTGTTGCGTGACGAATGGCTGGAGCGTAAAAAAGGAGTGAAAATACAGGATGGCAAAATAGTTTCCATACAAACGCTGAGTGGTAAAACCTTCACCGGTAAAATGTTTATAGACGCCACGTATGAAGGCGATCTGATGGCCGCAGCAGGCGTTAGTTATCATGTAGGCCGTGAAGCAAACAGTGTTTACAACGAAGAATGGAATGGTGTACAGACAGGCGTATTACATCACGATCATTATTTTAAATCTGATATTTCTCCTTACAAAATACCCGGAGATTCATCAAGCGGTTTATTGCCCCGTGTGTCACACGGCGATCCGGGCATAAAGGATTCAGGTGATAACAAAGTACAGGCCTATTGCTACCGTATGTGCCTTACAAACGTTCCTAAAAACAAAGTAGTTTTTTCAAAGCCGGATGGATATGATCCTTATCAATACGAGTTATTGGTAAGAGTATTTAATTCAGGCTGGCGGGAATTGTTTAATAAGTTTGATCCTATCCCTAACAGAAAAACAGACACCAACAATCATGGACCATTTAGCACGGACGATATCGGCATGAACTATGATTATCCGGATGCCAGTTATGAAAGAAGGCAGGAGATAATTAAGGAACATCAAACCTACCAGAAAGGCCTGATGTATTTTATGGCTACAGATCCACGCATTCCACAGGACCTGCAAAAAGAATTAAACACATGGGGACTTGCCAAAGATGAATTTACTGATAATGACAACTGGCCCCACCAGATTTATGTACGTGAGGCACGACGAATGATTGGCAATACGGTTATGACAGAAAATGAAATCCTTGGTAAAAAGCCCGTAGAAGAATCCGTTGGTATGGGTTCATACACGTTAGATTCTCATAATATTCAGCGCTATGTAAAGAGTGATGGATATGTGCAAAATGAAGGTGACATTGGTGTTAAAGCGCCTAATCCTTACAGCATTTCATACGGTGCTATAATACCGAAAGATAAAGAATGTAAAAACTTGTTAGTTCCAGTTTGTGTGTCAAGTTCCCACATTGCATTTGGCTCTATTCGTATGGAACCCGTGTTTATGATTCTTGGTGAATCCGCCGCTACTGCGGCATCCATAGCTATTGATGATAATGTAAATGTGCAGGATGTGGATTATGAAAAATTAAAAAATCAACTTTTGAAACAAAAGCAACACCTCGTATTGAATGATTAAAATGAATATGGAAAATTTTTAGTTCGAAAGACATTTAATAATTAGCATGAAATTGAAAATAGTTGTTTACTGTGTCTTAATAATATGCAGCAGTTTTTTATCAGCGGAAACTTCATCAAAAAAATATACCGTAGATGTTTGTATTTATGGCGGAACATCCGCAGGTGTAATTGCCGCTTATACTGCTGAGAAGTGTGGCAAAACCGTATTGCTTATAGAACCTGGAAAAATGCTCGGAGGAATGACCACGGGAGGACTTGGGCAAACAGACATTGGAAATAAACAGGCTATTACCGGGCTTTCGAGACAATTCTATAAGAAAATAGGACAGGAATATGGTGTAGATGAACAGTGGACTTTTGAGCCACGGGTTGCCCTAAAGGTTATGCAATCATATATCACCGATGGGAAAATAAATGTGCTTTTTCAAACACAAATATCCAATGTAAAAAAAGAAGGAACAGTTATAAAGTCCATCCTGCTTAAAAATGCTGGGCATCCTGGCGCTGCATCAATTGAAGTAAGTGCAAAAGAATTTATTGACTGTACTTACGAAGGTGACCTGATGGCTATGTCCGGAGTTTCGTATACGGTAGGCCGTGAAGATAATAAGCAATATAACGAAACACTTGATGGCTTTCAATTGCCGGAATATCATAAACAATCAGGCTATCATCAATTTCCTGATGGAGTAAGTCCTTATAAGATACCAGGTAAACCTTCGAGCGGATTGGTGTGGGGCATAAGCACTGACATACCTGTTAAAGAAGGAACAGGGGATAAAAAAATACAAACTTATAATTTTCGTATCTGCCTTACCGATAGTGCTGAAAATCGCATCCCTATAACACGCCCGATGGATTACGACTCTTCCAAATACGAACTTTTAATAAGACTTTTCGATGCACAACCCGGCATGAGAAAAATAAATGATTATTTTATTTGGAGCAAAATGCCGAATCGAAAAACAGACATTAATAATCGTGGGGCGCTTTCCACCGATATGATAGGAATGAATTTCGGCTGGCCGGAAGGTTCATTTGAAGAAAGAAAGAAGATATTCGATGAACATCTTTCTTACACCAAAGGCTTGCTATATTTCATGAAAACAGACAGCCGGGTTCCTGCAGAATTGAGACAATTTGTAAGTGAGTGGGGGTACCCTAGGGATGAGTTCACAGAATTCGGAAACTTCACTCCGCAGTTATACGTCCGTGAAGGACGCCGGATGATGGGGGAGTACGTAATGACTGAAAATAATTGTCGCGGAACAGAAAGAGTTATCAGATGGAATAGGCCAGGCTGCCTATACAATGGATAGCCACAATTGCCAGCGCATCGTAGTAAATGGAATGGTTAAAAATGAAGGAAATGTGGAAGTTGGAGATTTCCCACCTTACCCCGTTTCATATCGTTCACTTACTCCAAAAGAAAATGAATGCACCAATTTATTGGTGCCTGTATGCTTGTCTGCCAGCCATATCGCCTATGGTTCTATAAGAATGGAACCGGTATTTATGGTGCTGGCACAGTCAGCAGCAATGGCCGCTTCTATGGCAATTGATAAAAAAATACCGGTGCAGAGAGTCAGTATAACAGAACTTCAGCAATGGCTTGAGGATGATCCTTTTTTGGAAAAATTAAATACTAAATAAATATAAAAGTAAGAAGCTTTCAGATATGGATGTATTAGACTCACAAGAACCTGTTATAAGTATAGCACCATCTAAGGTCAACAAAAAAAACTACCTGTTAGGATTTACTGTTCTTGTGGCAGCAATGGGTTATTTTGTAGATATCTACGATCTGTTATTATTCAGTATAGTAAGAGTCCCAAGTTTAAAATCATTGGGACTAACGGGCCAAAGCTTAACCGATAACGGAATTTTCCTGTTGAATATTCAAATGATCGGGCTGTTGCTTGGCGGCATATTTTGGGGAATTCTTGGAGATAAAAAGGGTAGGTTGTTTGTCTTGTTCGGCTCCATTTTGCTGTATTCTGTTGCCAATATTGCTAATGGTTTAGTTTATTCTGTTGAAAGCTATGCGGTCTGGAGATTTATAGCAGGCTTCGGACTGGCGGGTGAGCTTGGCGCGGGAATTACATTAGTTTCTGAAATTATGCCCAGGGAAAAGCGGGGATATGCTACAACTGCGGTAGCGGCGGTAGGAGTAAGCGGAGCAGTGGTAGGATTCTTCGTCGCGGAGCTTTTTGATTGGCGCACTTCCTTTTTTATCGGGGGCGGACTGGGGCTTTCCTTATTACTATTACGGATAAGGGTAGCCGAATCGGGAATGTTTGGAACGGCTAAAGAGCATAGTAAACGTCGCGGTGATTTTTTCTCTTTGTTTAATAACAAAAAAAGATTTTTTAAATACCTGAGGTGTATTACTATTGGCGTACCTCTTTGGTTTGTGGTTGGCATACTGATCACGCTTTCCCCCGAGTTCGGTAAAGTATTAGGCGTAAAAGGCGATGTAAATGCAGGGGCCGCAGTGGCGTGGTGTTATGGTGGTCTTGTTTTAGGCGATATCGCAAGTGGACTATTAAGCCAATACCTTAAAAGCAGGATAAAAGTTGTCTATACATTTTTATCGCTAACTACCTTATCAATTGCAGCCTATTTTCTACTATATAATATAAGCCTTCCGGCTTTTTATGGCATTTGTTTAATCCTTGGATTTTCAGTAGGCTATTGGGTAATATTCATGACCATTGCTGCGGAACAATTTGGTACGAATATCCGGGCAACAGTCACAACAACCGCCCCGAACTTTGTGCGAGGCTCTTTGGTACCCGTGTCATTATTGTTTCAATACCTGAGAAGCTCATTTAACGGATCGTTAATATCTGCCGGTGTTGTTGTAGCTATAATAAGCCTTGGGCTTGCATACTGGGCGTTACATTATATGAAGGAAACATTTTCAAAAGACCTTGATTATTTGGAATAGAAGTATTGATTTGATGAGGTGATATACCGGTTTTTGATGGTTCAATTTTTAAGCATAGGCGATTAACCAGGATAGAAGTATTCTTTAATATAAAGCAAAGCATAAACGAGTTCGGGAATACTTTTTCATAGCAGTCGTTTAATTACCAGGGATTGTTTTTACTTTCCCTGCTTTTTGTGTCCTGTAGACAGTTATCGCACTACACATGCTTCTTCAATTTTTAGAGTCTTATCAAAATCTCTTAAATTTTTTACTTTATTTTAAATATATCTGATTCTTCTCTTCAAAAAGGAAACTCTGAAATATTTTGTATTACTTATTTCCGCTTAACCGAACTTACCAAACATGAAATGCTGTTAACCGTGCCTTTGTAAACAATTCGCTTTGCGCACCAGGCAGTGGTGATATTATTACAGGTAAATACAGCCCACATTAATAGTATGAAAGGAAATGGTGCAGAAAGCATAGCAACAAGTTGGGCGATGAATCCAGATATCCCTGAAACATCACCGGACGCTGCTGTGCGGCTGAAAGATGCGAACAGTCTTCGTGGCGCAAGTAGATAAATTATCATTATTACGAATCGGCTGGAGAATATAATGTGGCAAAGCATGTAGGAATTTGCTCAGACGGGTGCAAGCTTATTTCTTTTATAAAAATAATGAATGGGAGCTGTCATGACTTAAAAGACGATCCTTCTTAACTTCATAATGTTTATGATGGATCATTCTTATAAAAAAATTCAGGACGAAAAGAAAATGAATTGTAAATGCAAATGAAAAAATCCAAGGATCATATTTGAAAATTTTCCGCACTGGTTTTTTAAATGATGATCGGGTCGATGAATAGTCGTTTCATATGGGTGCATCCCAAATTTTCGCATTCACAAAAATAATAGCTTTGGGAAACTAAAACCCATTAATTATGACAAAGCAAGAATTTATAGATGCTGCTGCATTCCGTTATGACGAATTACAAGCACTTAATAAGCTGACAGATGTTTATGATTATGAAGTGGAGTTTGTGAATATCTGGCGAGACTTAGGCAGGGAAGTGCTGGAAAAAAATATAGGAACGCTATCAAAGGACAAGCGTAAAAAAAAACCTCACGACAGTGGGTTATGTGACTATAAACAATAGCCATAGTTTTAGCAAGTGTAAGAATGGCTTTCAGATTAGCCCACGCATGCAAGAACTGATGGTATACGCCGGACAGATGGATTGCTATGAAAACTGCAATGAAGTAATTGAAAAATATCTGGATATAACCGTAAGTCCATCACAGGTACACAGGGTTACAGATATGTATGGCCAAGAGATTGGTAAAACGATAAATGAACACACGACATTAACGCTGCAAATAAAACTGGTGTTTATTACAGATGGGGCACCATGGTTAAGAAAGTGGATCGAAGATGCTTATGGACTCAGCCTCTCTATACTGGACTATTATCATGCGTGTGAATATTTACATGCTTTTTCCAGGGAACACTTTAAAGATAAAATGAAAGAAGAACAATGGATACACAAACAAAAAGAGCTACTGCTTGAAGGCGGAGTATGGCAAGTAATTAAAAATGTACACAAACTGAACTCCTCAAAAAAAGAAGCTGAAAAACTTATAGAATACTACCGGGCTAATGCAGACAGAATGAATTATAAAGACTATTTGAAAACCGGTTGTGGAATAATTGGTTCTGGAGCGATAGAATCAGCACACAGAAAAGTTATACAAAAAAGAATGAAGCAATCCGGACAGAGATGGAGTAAGAAGGGCGCCCAAAATATGCTTAATCTAAGAGTCATTAATTGTAACCATCAATGGGAAAAGATAATAGAACTTACCAAAAGAGAATTTAAAAATGCCGCTTAGTTTGAATGCGAAAATTTGGGATGCACCCTAATCGCTTCGTTTCAATTTTGCTATTTTTGAAAAATGCGATACCTTATTTTACGTATATCTTTTTTTGTGTTTCTGCTTCCTGCCGGCTGCAACATGCAGGAACCTAAAGATGAAAAGATAGTCGACGATCAGTTCCCTCAAAAAAAAGATGCTTTTCACCAACTGTGCCAGTATTGGGAACTCACGGATGCCGAGAGGCCGACGTACCGGGATCTCGTTGAACACGAGGATGACGTTTATAATATTCCGGGGATCGTTTTCATGACCGATTCAACTTTCCTGGAAAATCCTAAAGCGGATATGCGGTATGGAAAATTTTCTTTAAGAGGAAAAGAGATTGATGCAGAATTTGATGATGGTACGAAAGCTGTTTACGCCATACAGACGAAGCAGGAAAATAAAATGACACTAAAGCGTTCAGAAAAAGATCAATCGACAATTTTATATTTACAGGGATCGGAAGTTTTTTGGCCTGAAGCAGATAAAAATCCTTACAGCAAAGTAAATAGTGCCTGGCGCATAAAACCAAAGCAGGCCGAAACTGAAGATCAATTAAGAGAACGGCTAAAAGGCTGCGTGCAATTTTATCAATACTATTTCAAAGGATACGTTGAAAGTAAGGCCACCGAGATTGATTATTCCGGGCTACCTTCCTGTTTCAGGTGGTACCAGGGAGGAATTTTTGTTCGAAATGAAAAGAAGCTGGATAAAAAATGGATTAATTGTTTTTATTCAAAAGACCAGGCTTTGCATGCAAGGCAACTTATGGAAAATGTACTTTCAAAAAAATATGATTGGGACACTACAGAGAGAAACTGGATAAAGCAACTTGTTCCTGTTTTAAAGCAGGTTCATGATAAGTTGTGATTCAATTTACGATGTACAATATGTATGATGTAAAAGCCCTTTAAAACTTTTTAAACTTTGCAATGGTATCTTTTGGATCTTCAGAACTAAAGACTGAGTTACCGGTTACAAGTACATCAGCGCCGGCATCTAATATTTCTTTTGCATTTTCCAGTGAGACGCCTCCATCAATTTCGATAAGCGCCGAAGATTTTTTTTCGACAATTAGAGCTTTAAGATCTTTTATTTTTTGAATAGAGTAAGGAATAAATGACTGTCCCCCAAATCCCGGGTTTACGCTCATTAGATTCACAAGATCAATATCGGCAATAACATCATGTAATAATGTTACGGGCGAATGCGGGTTGATGGCAACGCCTGCTTTCATGCCCAGCGCTTTTATTTGCTGGATGTTTCTGTGTAAATGCGGGCAAGCTTCAAGATGCACTGTTAATCCATCCGCACCGGCTTCTTTAAATTCATATGCGTATTTGTCGGGCTCGAGAATCATAAGATGCACATCAAAAAACTTCTTCCCGGCTTTGCGAAGTTGTTTAATTATGTGCATTCCGAAACTTATATTCGGTACGAACCGGCCATCCATCACATCGAGGTGAAACCAGTCTGCTTCACTTTCGTTAATCATGTTGCAGGCATCATCGAGGCGTAAAAAATCGGCTGTTAAAATAGATGGAGCGATTATGGGCATTAGTTTGATTTGAATTAAAAATTAAAAATTAGAGTCGTGATTGGTGCCTTTTTACAACATGAATTTTTCACTTTTCGCCTTCCAGCTTATCAAGCGCTTCCCTCGCTTCTACGAAATTCTTATCATATAAAAGCGCATTCTGATAACTTTGTATTGCATCATCAGGTTGGTGCAACTTTTCATAACACCTACCCATCCAGTAATATCCTTCCTCGAAATTATTTTGAATGGTTACCGCTCTTTTTAAGGTTTGTAAAGCATTATCATATTTTCCAAGATCATACAGGGCGATTGCTTTTTCACGGTATGCATACATGTATGTAAAATCCAAATGCAGGCTGCTGTCAAAGAAACTTATTGCTTTCCTTTTATCGCCGGCATAGTTATAATATAACCCCTTTAGAAAAAATGCATCTTTTCCAAATTTCGCTTTATTTACTTTTAAAATGTCGTCCGCAATAATAAGCGATTTAGTATTTTTTACTTCCGCGTAAATCGTGCCTAAGGCGATCAAATATTCAGGCATCGGATAAATGCTTACAGCATGCTCAAGGGATCTGATTGCGCCAAGTGTATCGTCGCTTTCAAAATTCAGGGTTGCCTTCATATTCCACAAATATGCATTGCCACTGTCTTTTCTTATCTCCTTTTCAGTAAGCATAATGGCGGAATCGTAAGATGCTTCATCACGGTATAATTCTATAAGGTTTTGAACGAGCATCAAAGAATCAGGATATTGCTTTATTAAATTTTTTAATTCGCCCCTGGAATCGCCCGGCTGTGGCTTAGTTTTTATTTCATCATTGCTGTTGCATGAAATTGCTATCGCGAAAAATGTGATGACTAACATTCCCAATCTCATTTTCTTCATTTGGCAAATTTAGTTAATCATTATTGTTGCCTTTAGTCATCATTAAGGTTAAATATAAAGATTGGGTAAATTGCGATGCAAAGAAACTGATTGTTTAAATTGTTTATTCCTGTTTTAAGCCTTGTCGCATCTTTTTATTGTTGCGAAAATAATATTTCATTTACCGGTATCAATTTTTCTTCTGACACACTGCAATATCCCGAAGAAAAACATTTCAAAAATTTGCGGCAACTTACTTTTGGCGGTGATAACGCTGAAGCATATTTTAGCTTCGACAGCAAGTACATAATCTTTCAGCGTACCGATCCTAAAAATGGCATCATGTGCGACCAGATATGGATGGGAAAAATTCCTGAAACTGCGGAAGAAAAATTTGAGCCGAAGCTTGTAAGTACAGGAACCGGGCGTACAACCTGCTCCTATTTTTATCCTGATGGAAAGTATATTTTGTACGCATCTACGCACCTCGGCTCGAAAGAATGTCCGCCGGTTCAGGACAGGGAAAAAATGAAAAGATATATATGGCCTATTTATGAAACCTTCGATATTTTTAAGGCTGATACGAATGGTAATATTATACAGCAACTGACCTCAGCAAAAGGATATGATGCTGAGGCGACCATATCTCCTAAAGGAGATAAAATCGTATTTACATCTATTCGTAATGGTGACCTTGACCTTTACTCGATGGATCCTGATGGTAAAAATGTAAAACAAATCACGAATTTGTTAGGGTACGATGGAGGTGCATGGTTTAGCCCCGATGGGAAAAAAATTGTGTGGCGTGCAAGCCGCCCTTCCGCGAAAGCAGAAATTGATGACTACAAAAATCTTTTAAAGCAAGGGTTAGTAGCCCCAACCTCCATGGAAGTCTGGGTTGCCAATGCAGACGGTAGTGGTGCACATCAAATCACCTTTCTCGATAAAGCCAACTGGGCGCCAAATTTTACGCCTGATGGAAAGCATATCATATTTTGCAGTAATCATGAATATGCAAGAGGATTTCCTTTTAATATGTACCTCACAGATATAGATGGCAAGGGCCTCGAAAAAATAAGCCGAGACAATGGCTTCGATGCATTTCCCATGTTCAGCGCGGATGGGAAAAAAATAATTTTTAGTAGCAACAGGAATAATTGGGGAGGCCATGATACCAATATTTTCATAGCTGATTGGGTGGAATGAAAATTTTGCGATTTTGTGCAGTCAATTATTTAAAAAAAAGCAAAAAAAACATCAGGCAGTAAGAATTTTTAGGCCATTCGAGCGTTAATAGCTAAAAGTTCTCCTATGAAATTAAAAAGTTTTTTTCTTTTTTGCATGTCCGTAATCGTGGTAACGCTTGCCCTGGGTAGCTGTTCAAAAAAAAACTTCATAACAAATCTGCCTCCAATAAATGCCGCCAATAATAAAGTTACCGGCTATTCAGGTAAAGATTTTCTTACCGGGAGTAGTTTCACCACACTGAAAATTGAAATCCAGTATATGCCCGGTTATAAACCTGATGATGCAACGGTCAATAATATAACTTCCTTTCTAAGTTCCTTAATTAATAAACCGGGGGGTATATCTGTCTCGCAAACTCAGATCCCGTCGGGTGGTAAAGATGCCTATACCATTAATGATATCGCAGTAATAGAGCAAAATAATCGTACCTACTTTAATTCAGGAGGGCAATTGGCAGCATATGTCATAGCAACCGATGGCAATTATAGTGATCCAAATGTTTTAGGGGTCGCATACCGGAATACATCGCTTTGTCTTTTTGGCAAAAAAATATTTGATAATTCCGGAGGCGTTGGGCAGGCCAACCGGACCAAACTTCTGTCAACAGTAGCTGAACATGAATTTGGGCACTTGCTTGGCCTGGTGGATGTGGGTACCGCCATGCAAACAGACCACAAAGATCTTTCTCATGGAAACCATTGCAATGTAGAAAGTTGCTTAATGTATTATGCTTCAGAAACAACCGACCTGCTTGGGTTTTTAATTACCGGTAATATTCCCACGCTTGATTCGCAATGTATAAATGATCTGAAAGCAAATGGTGGAAAATGATTTTTTAATTAAGTAGCATATCAGTCATGTTAACTCTATTACTTCGCAATCTTTTATGTCTTTTTTATCGATTGCAAAACGGATGATCGTCCGGACCTTCTGCCAACCTTGCCTTCCGGCTGCGCCTGGATTCATGTGAAGGCAATGTAATTTTTCATCGTACATAATTTTTAAAATATGTGAGTGTCCGCTAATAAATAGTTGTGGCTGATGGATCAATATTTCTTTTTTAGTTCCAGCATTATATCTTGGGGGATAACCGCCGATATGCCGCATCATAACCTTTACTTCTTCACACATAAATACAATTTGCTCCGGGTAGATGCTTTTTATGTCATAGCCGTCAATGTTTCCGTATACACCCCTAAGTAAAGGCGACTGGCCAGATGCAGTCGCGTGACGTTTCATTAGTTTATTTGCAATCTCAATAGAACCGAAATCTCCTGCATGCCAGATTTCATCGCAATTTTTAAAGTGTTCAAAAACATTTTCATCCAGGAAATTATGAGTATCAGATATTAAACCAATTTTAGTCATTATGTAAGGCAATTTACTTATTAGGAACTCTGCGCGGTAAAGATTTTTTTTCTTTCAGTCAATTGAAGTCTTAAAAAGCAGGGCAAAAAAGTAAAAATAATTAATGATTAATTTTGAATAATATAAAGCTGAATGCTTTCAACTTTTTAACTTCAATTCAACATGCCTCATTATCATAAATCCGGTTCCATCCCCCACAAGCGTCACACGCAATTCCGCAAGCCCGATGGAGCTCTATATTCGGAACAACTTTTTTCTACGGAAGGTTTTTCGTCCGATTCATCACTATTGTATCATACACACCCTCCAACTCAAATAATTAAAACAGATCATCCTCATTCTGTAATGCCGGAAATTGCTGAAGAAAAAATGCTGCAGCATCGCAGCTTCCAGGGGTTTAAAATTCATCCTGAAAAAGATTATCTGAAAAGTCGCAAACCCATTCTTGTTAACAATGATTGTCATATTTCATTAGCCGCACCAAAGGAGGCGATGCGAAGTTATTTTTATAAAAATGCTGATGCGGATGAAATGATTTTTATACACGAAGGCTCAGGGGTTTTAAAAACCCAATACGGGAATCTCAATTTTTGCTACGGTGACTACCTGGTAATTCCGCGGGGAAGTATTTATCAAATTGATTTTGAGACTGAAGACAACCGGCTGTTTATACTTGAAGCGTTTAGTCCCATCCGGTATCCAAAACGATATGTAAGCAGGTTTGGGCAATTGATGGAGAATTCTCCATACTGCGAAAGAGATATAAGAGCACCGCAAAACCTGCAGACAAATGATGTGAAAGGCGACTTTCTTATCATGACCAAAAAGAAAGGAATGATGTACGGAATTCACTATCTAAATCATCCTTTCGATGTGATAGGCTGGGACGGATGTTGTTATCCTTTTGCATTTTCAATTCATGACTTCGAGCCGATAACCGGGCGTGTTCATCAGCCACCACCGGTTCACCAGACTTTTGAAGGAAACAACTTCGTCGTGTGCTCATTTGTGCCAAGAATGTATGACTATCATCCTGACTCAATACCTGCCCCCTACAATCACAGCAATATTGATAGTGACGAAGTACTCTATTATGTAGATGGCGATTTCATGAGCCGCAAACATGTTACAAAAGGTATGATCACACTTCATCCGGGCGGCATTCCTCATGGCCCGCATCCCGGTGCGGTTGATAAAAGCATTGGAATGAAGGAGACGAAGGAACTTGCGGTAATGGTAGATACTTTTCATCCTTTGCAGCTTACTAAGGAAGCGCTGGAAATTGAGGATGATGATTATGTTATGAGCTGGGCGGAGTAGGTTGTAAGAAATAGATCCTGCGGAAAAGAATTAGGCTAAAAATGAGCACAGTAAATTTCGATGCTCTTTATTGCCGGGTATCCACTTCAAAAAATTTTTGTCTTATCTTTTTTTTCGCTTAGTTTTAAATCTCTTTATTTGTCTTTAAAAAATTTCCAATATGATAAAATTCAGTGAATTAAAAAAGGGTGATTATATACTTGCAGAATCCGACGGACAGGCATGGCAGGGCGAAGTAACTGATTTCAATAACGACGAGAAAGAGATTAGTGTTTACAATGGTGTACAGGATTTTTATTTTAAAGCAGAAGATTTGTATCCGTTGCCTCTCGATGAAAATCAACTAATGAAGTTGAAGTTTCAAAAGCATGTTAATGACGACGGCTCTGTAAAATATATGAAAGGTGCTTTTCGTATTCAAACTCCTTCCCAGGATAATTTTGACAATTTTGAAATATGGTACCGGGATGAAAAAAGAACAATGCTACACCCGATATCTGTACACCAACTACAAAATCATCATCTCAAAATGACGAAAGTCCACCTTACTGATGATGTGATTTAATTACTTCAAAGTAGCGCTTACCAATTTTGTTTCAGTGTCCAAATCCTGAACTATTCCTGCAAAATCCAGATGAACAACGCTTGAATTCTCAATCAGACCATATTTCGGTGCATAGTAGCTGTCAATTACGGTCGTCAACGACGCGGCCGGAATAAGTGCGGAAGAAATAGTTGTAGATATGCGGATAACATCTGAATAACTTGTATTATTTACAGTCCTCGAAATCCCTTTTTCCATAATAGTATTGGTGATTGTAAAAGGGACGGGAATGGGCGATCCGGGAACTGCAACGCTCAGGTTTTGACTCCAACTGGTTGTTAAGACAGCATTATCCTTCAGATATAGCCTTTCGATGGCCCCTGCCCCAAGGCCTGCCGGCAATGAATCAAATTGATAATAATCGTGGCCGGAAAGGAAAAGATATTGACTACCCCCGTCAGAATTGGTAAAAACATGGTAACTTTTTCCGTTTATGGACGTATCCCTGGACGTAGATGTGATGGTATAATCCGAAGGAGCGGTTGCGCCACTATTGTCCACTGAGTGATAATTCCAGGAGCTGCCCGCGGCAGTATTATAATAACTATCCGCCTGTGACGGAGGTGTCGGATTATCATCATTCTTTTGGCAGGATATCGCAAAAAGTACAATTGGGAGGTAGAGGCTAAACTTGATTTTCATATGTTTTGTTTACGGGATTGACTGTAATAATACTGCTTTTTTTGTAAAATTAAATTATTTACTCTTATCTTTGCGCTCCCAAAAATAGTATGGCCAAACAAGCACTCATTAAACAAGACGGTACAATCCTGGAAGCCTTATCCAATGCAATGTTCAGGGTTAAGCTTGAAAACGGCCATGAAATTTTGGCAACCATTTCCGGTAAAATGCGTATGCATTATATAAGAATTTTACCCGGGGATAAGGTTGGCGTAGAGATGAGTCCTTATGATCTTTCAAGGGGACGTATCATATTCAGATATAAATAATAATCTTAACAAAAGCTTAAGTAAAACAGAATATTATGAAAGTCAGGGCATCTATAAAGAAGCGAAGTGTAGATTGTAAGATCGTGAGGAGAAAAGGAAGGCTATATGTTATTAATAAAAAAAATCCTCGCTTTAAGCAAAGGCAGGGATAAGCCCCCTAACCCCTGAAGGGGAATGAGGAAATAAAAATTAAAATAAACTTTCAAGAATTATGGCTCGTATTGCCGGTATTGATTTACCAAAAAACAAAAGGGGAGTTATAGGCCTTACTTATATTTATGGAATCGGCCCTTCTACCGCCCGTTATATTTTAGACAAGTCTAACGTGAACTGTGATAAAAAGGTAAATGAGTGGAACGATGAGGAACAGACTTCTATAAGGAATGTGATAAGTGGTGAATTTAAGACCGAAGGTGCTTTACGCAGTGAAACGCAGACAAATATTAAACGTTTGCTCGATATAGCATGTTACCGTGGCTTAAGGCATCGTAAAGGTTTACCGCTTCGTGGCCAGCGTACCCGTACAAACAGTCGCACCCGTAAAGGAAAGCGTAAAACAGTTGCGGGCAAAAAGAAAGCGCCTAAGAAGTAAGATGACCCCTAACCCCTAAAGGACAGGACTCAGAAGAAAACAATAATAAATAAAGGCTTACATTTTATTTTGAATCAACACCAGATCTCCAGTAAGCGGAAGGAGGGTTGTTTCGGCCTCGAATCCCTGATAGCTATCGGGGGACGGGGTAAATTTTTAAAGATTACCTATCAGTTCAATTATGGCAAAAGCTACAAATCAAAAAGCAGCAGGTGCGAAAGCATCGTCAAAGAAAAGAGTTGTAAAAGTTGAGAATTACGGAGATGCACATATCGTTGCAAGTTTCAACAACATCATTATTAGTTTAACCAATAAGCAGGGGCAGGTTATCGCCTGGTCATCTGCAGGTAAGATGGGGTTCAGAGGTTCCAAAAAGAATACTCCATACGCAGCACAGATGGCTGCTTCAGACGCGGCTAAGGTTGCTCTCGATGCCGGCTTGAAGCGTGTGGATGTATATGTAAAAGGGCCGGGATCAGGAAGGGAAGGAGCAATAAGGTCTTTATCCCAGTCTGGTATTGAGATTGTAATGATCAAGGACGTAACTCCGTTGCCTCACAATGGCTGCAGACCTCCCAAAAAGAGAAGAGTTTAAATAAAATGTACGATGTACGATGTCCGAGGTACGATTTATAACATCGTACATCACACATCAAAACATCCCACATATTTCAATAACGGGTGTATCATTAATTTTTGATTTTTAATGATGATGCGCCGACACTAAAAAATCAATTATAATTATGGCTCGTTACACAGGACCAAAAACAAAAATTTCCAGGATTTTTGGCGAACCCATTACCGGAAACGGAAAATGGTTAACCAAGAACAGCAATCCTCCGGGAATGCACGGTGCAGCACGCAAGCGTAAAAGCCTTGGTGAATATGCACTTCAACTTCGTGAAAAGCAAAAAGCGAAATACACATATGGTGTATTGGAAAAGCAATTCCGCAACACATTTACAGAAGCTTCACGCCGTAAAGGCGTGACAGGTGAAAACTTGATCAAGCTTTTGGAAGCCCGTCTTGATAATACCGTTTTTCGTATGGGAATTGCTCCGAGCCGCCAGGCCGCAAGGCAACTGGTATCGCATAAGCATATTACTGTTAATGAAAGTGTGGTAAACATTCCATCTTATACCCTGAAGCCAGGTGATGTAATAGGATTAAAAGAAAAGACGGCAGGAAATGCTTCTATTACAGGCAACCTTCGGCCAAAGAATCCAAAGTTTAACTGGATTGAATGGAGCGAGGGCAATATGCAGGGCACATTTATTGCCTATCCTGAAAGAGAAAGTGTTCCTGAGAACATTAAGGAGCAGCTTATTGTGGAGTTGTATAGTAAGTAGACCCCTCCGCCCCTAAAGAGGGACTTTGGAGGCTTTTTGAATATTAATTTATCACATGCTTTAAGCCCCTTTAGGGGTTTGGGGTAACCAAAAACAAAATAAAAAATGGCCATTTTAAATTTTGTACAGCCAGACAAAATCGTTCTTCAAAAAAGTACTGATTTTGAAGCACAATTCGAGTTTCGTCCACTGGAACCAGGTTATGGTGTAACCATTGGCAATGCTTTGCGCAGAGTATTGCTTAATTCATTAGAAGGTTATGCAATAGTTGGTATCAGCATCGCCGGAGCGGATCATGAGTTTGCTACAATTAAAGGAATAACTGAAGATGTTACAGAAATAATTCTTAACCTGAAGCAGGTACGTTTCAAGAAGAAAACTGACCAGGATTCGGGTACAGAAAAAATATCCCTGTCATTAAAAAATAAGTCAGAATTCACAGCGGGTATGATTGGTGAGGCTTCACCGTCTTACGAAGTGATGAACCCAGAACTTCTTATTTGCACTATGGATACTTCAGCAAGGCTGGAGATAGAAATTACAATAGGTAAGGGACGTGGTTATGTTCCTGCAGAAGAAAGTAAAGAGAGGAGTTCACATTTCGGATATATACCTGTAGATGCTATTTACACTCCCATTAAAAATGTAAAATACAGCATTGAGAATACAAGGGTGGAACAAAGAACTGACTTTGAAAAACTTGTAATGGATGTTACAACGGATGGTACTATACATCCTGAAGAGGCTGTAAAGCAGGCATCTAGAATATTGATCCAGCACCTGATGATCATCACTGATGAAAACATCACTTTTGATAATAAAGAAGAAAAGAAAGAAGATCTTGTTGACGAGCAAACATTACAGCTTCGTAAGGTTCTTAAAACTCCATTAGAAGATCTTGATCTTTCTGTAAGAGCATTTAATTGCCTGAAAGCAGCGAAGATTAACTCGCTAAGCGAGTTGGTTCAATACGAGCAGGAAGACCTTATGAAGTTTAGAAACTTCGGCCAGAAATCTTTAAGTGAAATTGAGCAGGTGTTGAATGAAAGAGGTCTTGGTTTTGGAATGGATCTTAGCAAGCTTAAGCTTGATGATGAGTAATAAATAAATTTCAAATGCTGAATTTTAAATAATTCAGCATTTTTTGTAAATCAAAGGTTATAATTCCTGACACGGTATAATCTATAAAATAAAAAGTCATGCGTCACGGAGATAAAAACAACAATTTAAGCAGAACGGCTAGTCACAGGAAAGCACTATTAGGCAACCTGGCCAGCCAGCTTTTTCAATACAAAAGAATCGTAACTACGCTTGCAAAGGCAAAGGCACTTCGCCCTTATGTTGAGCCCTTAATTACAAAAGCCAAAGAAAATACGACACACCAGCGGCGTTTAGTATTTAGTCATTTACAGGATAAGGATGCTGTAAAGGAATTGTTTGATGTGATAAGCGCTAAAACATCTTCGCGCCCGGGCGGATATACCCGTGTAATTAAACTGGGTAAGAGAGTGGGCGACAATGCAGAACTTGCGATGATTGAACTGGTGGATTACAATGAAGTTTACGGTAAGGGAATTGGTGAAACGACTACTACGACTAAGAGAACAAGAAGAGCAGGAGCACGTAAAAAATCTGCGACAGATACTGAGGCAAAAACTACCACAGAAGAAACCGAAGTTGAAACTCCGGCAAAACCTTCGAAAGAAAAATCGACAGCTAAAGTAGAAGATGATCTGACGAAAATAGAGGGGATGGGTCCGAAAGCTTCGGAAACATTGAAAGAAGCGGGCATTGAGACTTTCGCTAAATTATCTAAAAGCACACCTGAAGAATTAAAGGAAATTCTTGAAAAATCAGGCGGCAGTTTTAACGCTATAGATCCGGCAACATGGCCGGAACAAGCTGAACTTGCTGCTGCGGATAAATGGGATGAATTGAAAGAACTCCAGGATAAATTGACAGGAGGTAGGGAGGCGTAATGCATTATTTTTCGAAATATATTTTAAATGTTCCGCTAAACGGGACATTTTTTTTTAAACTTTTTTTGGGAAAATAAATTAAATTCTAATGATAGTGACAGCTAAGTCTTCAATCACTTCAATTGAAAGTGTAATAGACGAAAATATACTTCACGGAAAAATATTTTCTGAAAAGGGTATAACTAAAAAGCCGGTGCCCGGAGAAAAAAAGCCAGATGAAAAAAAGCCGGATGAAAACCCGGTGCCCGTAGAAAACCCGGAAACTAAAGTTCCGGTGGAGGAGCCTGGTAAAAAAGAGCCGGAAGTAAAAGCATAAATAGCCTGTGATCCGCAGTTTTGTTACATGTGCCGGTCTCCAAAAGGTGAATATTTTATAATAAAAAAATAACAATCAATTTTCCCGTCATTTTCTTTTCTTTGCAAAACCTTTTAAATGTCTGAGATAAAATCCCCACGTTCTGCTGTATTAATTTTAGAAGATGGAAATATTTTCCACGGAAAAGCTTTTGGTAAAATAGGCACTACTACCGGCGAGATATGTTTTAATACAGGCATGACCGGCTACCAGGAAGTTTTTACCGACCCAAGTTATTACGGGCAGGTCGTAATCATGAATAGTGTTCATGTAGGCAACTACGGAGTAAAAGAGGGCGACGTGGAAAGTGATTCCGTAAAAGTAAAAGGTATAATAGGAAGAAATCTTGAACAGCAATATTCACGTTTTGCAGCCAATGATTCGCTGCAGGTATATTTTGAGAAACAGAACATAGTTGCAATTGACGGTATTGATACGAGAGCATTGGTTACCCACGTGAGAAGTGACGGCGCTATGAATTGTATTATTTCTTCAGAGATAGCTGATGAAATGAAGCTTAGGAAGATACTGGCCGATGTGCCATCCATGAAAGGATTGGAACTTGCTTCCAAAGTTTCAACAAAAGAAAATTATGTATTGGGCGATGAAAAAGCAGACATAAGAATTGCAATACTTGATTATGGCATCAAAAATAACATTCTAAACTGCTTTCTTGAAAGGGGAGCACATGTAAAAGTTTTCAAAGCTGAGACGGAATTCAATGAATTGGAAGAATTTCGCCCCAATGGATATTTCATAAGCAACGGTCCCGGAGATCCCCAACCCATGCAATATGCGGTAAAGACTATCAAAAAAATTCTTGATTCAGAGAAACCTTTTTTTGGAATTTGCCTGGGACAACAATTACTCGCTTTGGCGATTGATGTACCCACTTTTAAAATGCATCACGGGCATAGAGGGTTAAACCATCCTGTAAAAAATATGATAACAGGGCGGTGCGAAATCACAACCCAGAACCATGGTTTTGGAGTGGATGCCGATGCAGTAAGAGCAAATAAAAATATTGAAATAACACATCTGAATCTCAATGATAATTCTATTGAAGGCATTAAATTAAAAGACAGGCCGGCATTTTCAGTTCAATACCATCCGGAGGCTACCCCGGGCCCCCACGATAGCCGGTATTTATTCGACCAGTTTTTTGGAATGATTCATGAGAGTATTAATAGTAATCTTTAGAACTGTTAGTAAACGTGAAATAAAAAATTATGAAAATTGCTATAATAAACGGACCAAATTTAAATCTTATCGGCTCGCGGGAAACTGATATATACGGTGGAGAAACTTTCGAGCATTATTTTAATAAAATCAGGAAAAAATACGAAACCATTGATTTCGATTACTACCAAAGCAATGTGGAAGGAGAGCTGATTAATGAATTGCAAAGCGCCGGGAAAAAAATGGACGGCATTATTTTAAATGCAGGAGGTTATACGCACACCTCAATTGCAATCGGAGACGCTATCGCTGCAATTAGAGTGCCGGTTGTTGAAGTGCATATCTCTAACATTGAAGCCCGTGAGGAATTTAGAAAATATTCTCACATTTCGGCTAAATGCTCAGGAACTATTTTTGGATTTGGGCTGAAAGGATATATGCTGGCGGTGGAATCTTTTTTGAATAAATAAAAACACTCTCCAAATAACTTTAGCCGTTCGTTACAGCTTCATTTTTTTAATCACCCCTTTTATATTTTTTTTATAAATATCAAGTTCCATAAATGTATCCTGGATAAACTGGTTATCCTCTAAGCGGCCCATTACCGTATCCATTTCTTTTTTGTTTTCATATACCATTTTGCGAAATGGATTCGTATAATCCTTCGCCCTTGATTTATAAATGCCATCGCTCATCCAGGTTTTAGTAACGACGGATTGCTCAAGTAATTCCTTTAATACCTGCTGTGTAAATTGCTTTGCTGTAATATTTTCTATTTCCAATAAGGAAGTATAAGCATGAATTAATTTATTATCCTGGTATGAGATTCCTTCCTGTTTGTACAGGTCATGAACCTGTTGCCACGTATTTATTTTTTTTGATTTTATACTTTTCTTCAGTTTTTCAACTTCGGTTTCAGGAATCAACTGCCCGCCCACATTGAGCCAGGCTGATCTTTGAATTTTTGTTTGCAATGTTTTTTTCATTTCATCAAAAGATGAAAACTTGTGGTGAGAAATGTGTTGAAATAGTTGAGTAGTGCCGTAGTAGCGTACAAGGTCTTTAAATAACTCAATCGTTTCGGGAACTCTTATGACCTGGGTTTTCCGATCACTATTTTCAAAACCTTTCGCGTAAAAATTTCCACTGTCATCCGGTTTCAATTTTGATAACATGCCAATAGCAGTAAATATTTCGTTGATCGTGTCAGGTGCCAGGTAATCATATTCTACCTTTTGAATTTTTTCAGTTCGCCTGTCGCGATCATCATATTTCCAGGTATTTCTTGAAAGTGCATACATGTTATATGAGAACCAATACCCGGGCATTACAACAAGCTGGTCATTCTTTACATCATTACTTATAAGGCTGAATGGCAACTTTATATTCAGCTCGTATGGATAATCACCTTTCGCTAAAATAGTGAACGAGGCAAATTTAGAATTGTGTTTAAGGCTTACACATAAGCCCGGCCAGAAGCCACGCCCTGCAACGATTTCACCATCAGGGCTGCGGCTATTGTGGTTACTTCCTATTGTGGCACCTGCTGCAATATTGCTTTGGCCCATTAAAAGCGATGCACATAAAAATGAATTATTATGATGCTGCTCATGTGCAGGGAAAATAAGTGAGTTTAAAACCTCACAACAGGAAATAGTCGAATTATTTCCGAGATAAGAATTGATAAGCCTTGCGCCGTATTTCAATTGGGAATGTGAAGCCATCACAAAGCGGACGGCTTTTACTCCATAAAAAATTTTGCATCCGAATCCAATAATGCCGTTTACTATTTCACATCCTTCACCAATCTGGGAACTACGTTCTTTATCACTTTTTATGGTGAGGTTTTTTAATTTATTGGCGCCTTTTAAATAAGCATCTGTGCCGATGGAAACATCCTTTATAATATTGCAATCTTTCAGCACACACCTGTCACCTATTGTTCCGTAGTAGCCCCTTTTTTTATCAAATTCTTTTTCGGTTAGTTCCATAAACCTTGCAGTTAACTCCGGGTCACTACGGTCACTGCTCCACAGGTATGCATCTCCCGGAAGCATCCCATCAAAAGGAATGATACGCCTGCCTCCATTTTCATTTCGCACCTCCATCCATATCCTCGTCTTTTCTGATTCACCTTCTTTTAAGATTCCATTGCCAAACTTCGAATAGTCGGTGGTAGCCAATTCATTTACATTAGCAATCATAACTTCATTCCCGATAATATAATGGCTTAAGTAATGTGCATTATCTATACAGATATTATCTCCCAGGTCACAGCTGATGATCGTGCTGTTGTAAATCCCTACCGGCATACGCAAATTGTGAAATTCAAGATAGTAAGGCTCCAGTTTTGCAATCCTTACAAGCCCAAAAAAGTTTGAATTTTTTACGAGTGCCGGATCAAATGCATCAGACACAAAAATTTTACTCCAGTCATCAGAATGGTTTCCATTACCGATAAGTATTTCCATCTCCGAATGTGAAAGTTCACGATACACAATACCACTATTATTTTGCTGGTTGCGCAGGTAGTATTCATCTTTACCCTTAGGTAAATGTTGATCATCAATAAAATTATATCCTAAATTATTGATCGGATGTTTCGTGATTATGTTCATAACCTCAACCCCTAAAGGGTCCTTTAATTAAATTATAAAATGAGCTTGCAAAGCAAAGTAATAAAATTGTATTACTCTTTAGGGGATAAGGGTTACTCCACCGTCACCGACTTCGCCAAATTTCTCGGCTTATCTACGTCGCACCCTTTTGCGACGCCAATATAATACGAGAGCAATTGCAATGGAATTACACTTAATAATGGCGCAACTATTTCATCAGCGGGAGGAACAGCAAACACATCATCTGCCATACCTGGTATTTCTTCATCTCCCTCAGTTATTATTGCGATCACTTTTCCCTTACGTGCCTTTATCTCCTGGATGTTGCTCACAATTTTTGCATGGTACTCGTCTTTGGTTGCTACAAATACCACAGGAAGTTCATTATCCACAAGTGCTATCGGGCCATGCTTCATTTCTGCCGCAGGATAACCTTCAGCATGTATGTACGAAATTTCTTTAAGTTTTAATGCACCTTCAAGCGCTATTGGAAAATTGTAACCTCTCCCGAGGTAAAGTGCATTTACCGCATCTTTATATTTTTTCCCCATCACGTTCAATTCAGCGCTGTTTTTCAAAATAGATCCAACCTTTTCAGGCACCTCTTCCATCTCTGCCAACAGCCTGGAATATCGTTTTTGATCAATTGTCCGTTTTTCTTTTGCAATCTTTAAAGCGATCATCAGCAACACTGCCAATTGCGCAGTGAATGCTTTTGTAGAAGCAACTCCAATTTCCATACCAGCATGCGTATAGGCCCCTGCGTGAGAAGCCCTTGCAATGGAAGAACCAACAACATTCACAATACCAAAAATAAAAGCACCTTGCTCTTTTGCTTTTTCTATTGCAACCAGGGTGTCCGCTGTTTCACCACTTTGTGAAATAGCAATAATGACATCTCCTTTATTGATGATAGGATTTCGATATCTAAACTCAGAGGCATATTCCACTTCCACTGGTATCCTGCAAAGTTCTTCAATGATATATTCGGCCACCAGTCCTGCATGCCAACTTGTTCCGCAAGCTATTATTATATAACGCGGAGCGTTTATGAGTGCCCCGATATTATCCTCTATGCCCTTCATAGTAATAGTGCCCTGCCGGGCATTTAATCTCCCTCGCAGACAATCATAAATAGTTGCCGGTTGTTCATTAATTTCTTTAAGCATGAAATGTTCGTAGCCACCTTTTTCTATAGCGGCAAGTTCCATGTCAAGGCTGGATATATAAGGAGTCTGTTTTTCGTTTCCAAGGTTTTTGAGAATAAGTTCTCCCGCCTTTACAATAGCAATTTCATAATCGTTCACATAAACCACTTCCTTTGTGTATTCAAGCATGGGAGTCGCATCAGACCCCAGGAAATGCTCATCTTTACCAATACCAATTACAAGCGGGCTTCCTTTTCGTGCCGCTATTATTGTATCAGGATTATCTTCGTCCAGCAAGAGAACTACATAAGCGCCGCTGACTCTTTTCAAAGCGATACGTACGGCTTCCTCAAGAGGAGAATCAGATTTTTTATAAATTTCTTCTATGAAATTTAGCAGGACTTCGGTATCAGTTTCACTGTTAAAAGTATATCCTTTGTTTATCAGTTCTTTTTTTAGCTGCGCATAATTTTCAATGATCCCATTGTGAATCATGGCGAGTTTTCCTCCGGCGCTTCTATGAGGATGGGCATTTACATCACTTGGCTCACCATGAGTTGCCCAACGGGTGTGCCCTATCCCTACATGCGCACTCAGAGATTTACCCAGAAGCGTTTGTTCCAGCTCAGCCACCTTACCTTTTTTCTTATAAACGTGCAGCCCCTCTTCATTTATCAACGCGACGCCTGTACTATCATAGCCCCTGTACTCCTGTCTTTTAAGCCCCGTAATAATAATGGGATAAGCTTCTCTTGGGCCGATGTAGCCAACTATTCCGCACATATAAATCTATTTTTCATTAGTTTTTGTTTAGGAGTCTTGAACGCAAAATTCAATCCACTTTAAAATTCACCGGTGGTTTTTGACGATCACAAATTAACGAAAATGATACCAGTGAGGACAATTGATCGTTCTTGCAATTTCTTTACTCAATCCGGGGTAGCAGTATCAAGAAAAAAAGAATTTATAGCTTCAGGTTTTAAAATTATAGACAGCAAACTGTAACCCAATTCACAATCCATGCCCTTTCAAAAAATAAAGCGCCACGTTAAAAAATATGATCAGTCCTGTAACGTCTACCAATGTGGCCACAAATGGCGCAGATGATGATGCCGGATCGGCTCCTAATTTTTTTAATAGTATTGGCAACATGCTTCCGGTAAGTGATCCCCAAAGCACAACACCTACCAACGAAAAACTTACTGAAAGTCCTATCAGGAACCAATCGATGCCGTATATATCGGTCATTACACCATGATTCATAAGCGTGTGCCATATAAATATTCGCATAAAGCCAATAAGGCCTAATATTAGTCCCAACATAAGCCCTGAAAGAATTTCACGACGCATTACCCGCCACCAGTCGTTAATTTCAACTTCGCCCAGGGCCATCGCCTGTATTATTAATGTAGATGCCTGCGAGCCGCTGTTACCACCACTGCTCATAATAAGCGGAATAAAATTCGTAAGAACGATCACCTTTGCCAGCTCATCATTATAATAAGCCATCGCTGTTGCTGTAAGCATTTCGCCTAAAAAAAGTATGATAAGCCATCCTACTCTTTTCTTTACCAGGCCCAGAAAAGGGGTTTCAAGATATGGCTGGTCAAGGGCTTCTGCGCCACCTATCTTTTGTATGTCTTCACTAAATTCTTCGTTGGTTACCCAGAGTACATCATCAATAGTTATGATGCCTAGCAGCACGTTATAGTCATCCACCACGGGCAGGGCTACCCTGTTGTTCATTTTGAAAACTTCATTGGCTTTTTCCTGGTCGTCATTTACATTCAACTCAATAAACCTCCCATCCATCATATCGCTCACCTTCTTTTCCGGCGGGGCAAGTAAAAATTCCCTTATTCTTATGTCATCAAGCAATTCGCCGTGCTTATTTATAACATATATTACATCGATGGTCTCAGTATCTTTCCCTACACTTCTTATTATATTCAGTACTTCTGCAACGGTATTATATTCGTGCACATAAATATAATCCGGCGTCATCAGGCGCCCCACACTATTCTCAGGGTAGCCAAGAAGAGAGAGCGTAATTTTTCTCTCTTCCGGTTCCAGCGTCTTTACCAGTTCTCTTACCACTTCATTGGGAAGATCTTCTAAAAAAGCGGTACGGTCATCCGCCTGCATTTCATTTAACAGCTCGGCGCTTTTATGCGGGGAAAGATTTTTAATGATCCTTTTTTGGGTGGAGTGCTCCAGTATTTTAAAAACACTTACCGCCCTGTGTAAAGAAAGATGCAGGAAAATTTCAAGTTCCTTCTCTTCATTATCCTCTATCAATTCTGCTACATCACTTATGTTTTGCTGATTTAAAAACTCGCTGATTTCAGCTCCATTGCCTGTTGCAAGAACTTCTTCATATTTTTCCTCAACTGAAATTTCTTCTTCTGTCATACGAAAGGATTCTGCACCCGATTCTGCAGATTTGCCGCAAATTAATTTATTTTACATTAGTCAGCTACATTTAATAATATGGTCAAGCAATATTTGTATTTAGACAAGAGTGCTTCAAAAGGAAGAGGAATTTTTACCAGTGAAAAAATCCCCGCAAATACCACAGTAGAGCATTCGCCGGTAATTGTAATGACGGCCCAGGACCGGGTGCATCTCGACAAAACATTGTTGCATGATTATATTTTTGAGTGGGGAACCGATAAGGATAAATGTTGCATGGCACTCGGATTGGTATCAATTTATAACCACAGCTATCAAAGCAATTGTGAATATTTTATGGATTTTGATGAAGAAATGATACAGGTAAAAACCATCAGACCCGTTGCGGTGGGAGAAGAACTCACTATAAATTATAATGGAGATTGGAATGACTCAAAAAAAATTTGGTTTGATGCTGAGTGATAAGAATTAAAAAATTAAGATTTTGGGAGGATGAAAGGACGGGGTGAATTAAGTTATAGATAGTATTCGAAAGCTTAAGTACGCTCGCCGCAAATTTAAGCTGCATACCTGCGCCATCACGAGGCGATATGAAAACAGTCAAAGAAACTTTCACTTGTTGCAATGTTTAAGATGATCGGCTGGTCAGTACTGTAAAACCTGATTATGAAACCTTTGTATCTCTTTTTTTATTTTAGTATGCGCTGTCATTTTCAATTCATGTAATAAAAGCATTCAGTCGCAGCAGCAGGTGAATGGAAAAGTCTTGCCGGGCGTGTGGGAATTGCATGCCGTGTTCGGAGGCATGGTGCCATACGATCCGAATGATTATAAGCCAGGAAACGGCAGCTTGTGGGCATTTACACAAACGGACTTTGCAAGTCTTCATAAGGATTCAGTGTACAGAAGTGGAACCTATTCTGTAAGTCGGGGTACTGGAACCGATTTGAATACGGGAAGAAAAATTGATCAGTTTGTTTTTAACAATGCACCTGCTGAGTCGTTTGAATTGAGGAATGATACGCTAAGGTTTTACTATGGCGCCATTGCTTATGATGGAAGTATTGGAATGTATGTGAAGATTGCGGAGGATACAACAGCGAATGCAGGCCATTGATTTTTTTTTAAATTTAACTCATTTAAAAAACCCAAAAGAATTAGGGAATCGGGCACTGCCCCGGCTATCGTTAGTGTGTTTAAATAATAAAAGTGTTGCTACATGTATTTTGCAACGACGGATATTTATTTTATAACATTGAAATTTTGGATACATTAATTGTTATTTATGTACTTAGTTGCAAAGTGCAACGCCTTTTTTTTGGCTGATACAGGCTAAGGACAGCAGGGTATTGATCGGAAACAAAGTATTTTGTTCATGTTAAAATGTTTCAGGTGTGGCAACCCAAACTACCAACATTGAGGAGGTCTTCGGACCTTCTTTTTTATGCATAGTTATTAATTTGGGTTTACCTTTATGCTAAGTTTTTTTGTAATTTATTTCTGCCGGAAAATCTATCTAATTTACTTATATTAACTGCCAGGTGATTATTGATAAACTTCGTAGTGCTACAAAGGATGCCCATCATCAACTGGATAATTTGCTATTTCCACATATACAGGCAATAAGCACGAGGGAACAATATATTCACCTGCTTACAGTCTTCTACGGATATATGAAACCTGTACAGGATTTAATTGACCAACACTTGAATGACGAACTGGTATTACACTATGCAGCCCGGAGAAAACCCGGACGTATTCTTGAAGATATTAATATGCTAACCAGCAATGCTGGTAACATTTTATGTTGCCGGCACCTTCCGGAAATAACAAGTTCAACCTCAGCTTTTGGTGCATATTATGTAATGGAAGGCTCGATACACGGAGGAGCAATTATAAGCAAAAAAATTGCCGGGAATCTTGGATTACATAACGGCAAAGGATTCTCTTTTTTTGCGGGGTATGGAAATGATAACACTGGTATGTGGAATTCCTTTCTTCAATCTTTAGAACAATACCCCGCCAATCATTCGCACACTGACTTAATAGTACAATCCGCCCGGGAAACTTTTATTACATTTAAAAATTGGGTAACAACTTATTATGATAGAAAAAAGTAGCGCTGCTATAAACGCAAATAAAATCGATTTATCTCCGTGCGAAAATGAGCCTATCCATATACCGGGGAAAATACAATCGCATGGATTTTTAATTGCAATTAACAAGGCTACAGAAATCATTTCTTATATAAGTGAAAATATAAACGAATTTATACAAGAGCCCGTCCGCCAAATCTTAAACCGGGATTTAAAGAATTTTGTTTCTGTTACAAATATTGAAAGCGCTGCAGACCTGGAAAAATTAATCCGGCAAGACAATCGTGCTGAGTATGATGAAATTAATCCAGTAAAAGTAAAATTTCAAAATGAGCCCTTCAACCTGGTCGTCCATTCTTCAAATAATTTCATATTATTTGAATTTGAACCTGCTGGCATCATCAAAGAAAAAGAAACAGAGCTATACCGGTTAATAGGTTTTTCATTGTCAAAAATATTAGAAGCCAGCACACTTCAAACAACACTACAGTTTGCAGCAAAGCAGGTAAAAAAGATTATTGGTTACGACAGGGTAATGATTTATAAGTTTTGGGAAGATGAGCACGGCGAGGTAATTGCTGAAGAGAAAAATGAAAACGTTGAACCCTTTTTGGGATTGCACTATCCGGCATCTGATATCCCACCGCAAGCCAGGGAGCTTTACAAAGTAAACCTTGTACGCATGATTGCCGATGTTGATTCACATCCGGCAGCTTTGCTGGTAACTGATCCTCATTTTGCTTCTGCGCCTCTCGATCTTACACATTCCACTTTACGGGCAGTATCACCGGTTCATATTCAGTACCTGAAGAACATGGGCGTAAAAGCGAGTTTTAGTATATCCATCGTAGTAAAAGACAGGCTATGGGGCTTGATTGCCTGCCACAATTACCAGCCCGGGTTTATGGAATATGAAACAAGAAACAATGCAAAGCTTATTGGTAAAATTTTATCCTCCTCGCTTGAATATCGTGAAGAACAACAAATAAAAGAAGAAGGCGCCGGTTATGAAAAGACATTACGGGAAATTGCATTGGCCGCAATAGAAGAGCTTGATATTCCCGGAAGCCTCATTTCGCATGACGCAAATATTCTTGGCCTTACCAGCGCTAACGGGGCCGCGCTTTTTTTCGAAAACAAATTATATACACTGGGCGCCACACCTTCAGAAAATGAAATTCACGATCTTATCAAATGGTTACTAAATAATAATTATCCAACAATCTTCCAATCGGATCACCTGTCGCAACTTTATTCGCCGGCATATGCTTATAAAGATGTAGCCAGCGGCTTTTTAAGTTGTACCATATCCAGGGAAATGAAGGAATGTATTCTATGGTTCAAACCTGAATTAGTAAAAACAGTTAAATGGGCGGGCAATCCGGATAAACCAGCAGAAATAAATCATACTGGCCCTAACAAATTATCTCCGCGCCATTCATTTGATGAATGGATACAAGAAGTTGAAGGCGCCTCGGCTCCCTGGTCGCGGGCGGAAATCTTTTCTGCAATGAAAACGAAAGAAGAAATTGTTTACCTGCTCAATCAAAAAGCACAAATATTAAGGCGCTTAAACGAAGAATTGCAAAAGGCGTATAAGGAATTAGATACATTCAGTTTTACAATTTCACATGATCTTAAAATCCCGCTTGCGGCCGTGAAAGGTTATACAGAGTTGTTGCTTGAAGATTATATTGTTGTTTCCCCGGAAGCTAAGGAGGTCCTCAAAAAAGTGGTAAAAAATGCTGACCACATGAACACGCTAATAAAAGAAGTTTTGTCTTACTCCCGTTTGGAACGAGGTGAACTAAGTGAGGATGATTTGGACATGCACGCTATTATTGAAAACATCAAAAATGATCTGTTGATGGTTCACAACAAATCCAATCTTGAGATTGTTATTGCAGCAACGCCATCCATTAGAGGTGATGAAACAATGATACACCAGGTATTCGAAAACGTTATAGGTAATGCGGTGAAGTATTCTGCTAAAACAGGAAAGCCCATGGTAAAAATTGAGGGAAGGGAGGTGAAAAAGGAAATCATATATACCATACAGGACAATGGGATCGGCATTGACGTGAAATCCGGTGCAGGAGTATTCGATCTTTTTAAAAGACTCAAAAATGCCATGGATTATGAAGGTACAGGAGTGGGCCTGGCTATTGTAAAAAAAATTATGGAAAAACACGAAGCAAAAATATGGTACGAGAGTGAGCCCACTAAAGGAACTATCTTTTATCTGGCATTTCACAAATAAGCAACCATTATCATAAAATTTGGGTTATAAGCAACCATAGCTGTATAAAACTTTGAAATTTTAAAACGTATTTTTTTATGAATTAAATTATCTAAATAACATATCCATAGTGAAAAAATTATTTATTGCGGATGATAACAAAGATTTACTCGGGCTTATGCAGAGTGTTTTCAGTAAGGATTATAATGTTTATTGTACGGCTAATACCGACAATATATTTGAAGAAATAAGCAAATTTGAACCTGACCTGATAATAATTGATAATTGCTTTGGTGATACCAGTTCTGAAATTATTTTAGAAAGACTTAAGAAAAAAGACAGTTGTTTTTCAATTCCGTTTGTGCTTTTTTCAGCCAGTCCTTCCATAAAAGAAATAGCACAAAAACTGGGCGCGGATGGATATATAGAAAAACCATTTTCTATGAAAGATGTGAGGGCGTATGTGCATGAGATCATTCAAAAAATAAATTAACAGCGGTATTTGTTTTGATTTCCTCCTGGCTGGTATCAATATAAACCAGTCCATGCTTACCTGGTATACTGAGTGTGCCAGAGGCAATTGATATCTCTTTTAATTATTTAGGTTATCTAAACATACCTGTTTCCTTTTATTGCTATCGGTAGTGTGTTTAAATTGGTCAACTTCCGCCTTCAATTGATCAGACAAGGCCGATATGAAGTTTCCCGGTTACAAATTTTAAATTGATATTTTGCACCATATCATACTATACTGTTGATTAATATTTTTTGGTGCAATTGTACACAACCCTAACGGCACCCCGCAACGGCACAATTCCCCTACTTTAAAAAATATTTTAAAAAAAATTTGCGCAACTCAAAAGTTGCGTATATATTCGCAACCTGAAAGTTGCATAATTGCACATTTAAAAATGAAACAAGACATATTCCAGGCCATAGCTGACCCAACACGCCGTGCTATTTTAACGTTAATTGCTATACAGGCATTAACGCCAAATGCAATGGCGGAAAAATTTGATATGAGCCGGCAAGCAGTATCAAAACATATTAAAGTATTACAGGAATGCGAATTGATTAAACCCGAGCAGTCAGGCAGAGAAATTTACTATCACTTTAATCCTAAAAAAATGCAGGAAATTGATAGATGGCTTGAACAATTCCGTAAGATTTGGGAAAGCCGGTTTAATGAACTTGACAAAGTATTATCAACAATAAAAAACAAGAAAAAATGAATAGCAATTTAAAATTTGATTTTACAGTAAACAAGGAAAACAACACCGTAAATGTAAAGCGTGAATTTGCCGCAGATCTTGAAGTGGTATGGGAAGCGTGGACAAATCCCGAAATCCTTGACCAATGGTGGGCGCCAAAACCCTACCGCACTGAAACAAAATCAATGGATTTCAGAGAGGGGGGAATGTGGTTGTATGCGATGATTAGTCCGCAAGACGAAAAACATTGGTGTAAAAATGATTATCGCAAAATAGAGCATCAAAAAAATTTCTCAGGCTTAGACGCTTTTTGCGATGAAAACGGCACCGTCAATACCACTATGCCAAGAACATTATGGACAAACACATTTGCCGGAAATGCAGGAACAACAATCGTAAACATTGTAACGAAATATGAAAGTCTTGCCGACCTTGAAAAAATTATTGAAATGGGCTTTAAAGAGGGCTTCACAATGGCTCTTGAAAATCTCGACCAATACATTGAAACGCAATTCAAACTTCGTCAACAAAACAAAACGGACAACAAGGCAAGGGTTACTACTTACTTAAATTTTCCGGGCAACACCGAAGAAGCATTTTTGTTTTACAAATCGGTTTTTAAAACAGAGTTTGCAGGAAAAGGCATTCAGCGTTTTGGCGATATTCCTGCCGAAGCGGGACACCCGCCAATAGCCGACGAAGTGAAGAAGATGATTTTGCACGTTGAATTGCCTATAACAGGAAATCACATTTTAATGGCGACCGATGCGCCAAAAGAAATGGGCTTTACGCTTACGCAGGGGAACAATATGCACATCTGCATTGAACCCGAAACGAGAGAAGAAGCTAAAAGAATTTTTGACGAACTTTCAAATGGCGGAAACATTACAATGCCTTTGAAGGATATGTTTTTTGGCGCGTACTTCGGTGAATTTTCCGACAAGTTTGGAATTAACTGGATGATAAGCTGCACCGAAAAATAAATTACTCAAAATGAAAAAGACAAAAACAATTTATTGGATTGTGACGGGATTGTTTTCTGCATTCATGTTGTTATCTGCTATTCCCGAAATCATTGTCGCCCCTAATGAAGTAACAATGATTACAGGCTTGGGTTATCCTAAATATTTTATTCCCTTTTTAGGCGTAGCAAAATTGCTGGGGGTTATTGCAATTCTTATCCCTGGCTTTAAAAGAATAAAAGAATGGGCTTATGCAGGTTTAGCATTTGATTTAATAGGTGCAACATATTCTATGATTGCTCATGACGGATGGATGCCCCAAATATCTTTTATGCTCCTTCCTGGTGCCTTTTTATTTCTCTCCTATTATTTCTTTCACAGGAAAACACAAGTGGTTGCATAGATTGAAATGTCTTAAAAAATAGTGGAAGTTTTTTTACCAATTACAATACCAAGTCTTTCAACACGTCCCTGTCCTGTTTTTATTTTTTACTTAGTGTTAGTCTGTATTAACTGTTTGACTTCACTTATTTGTACGGTAGGCTGAATATTTGTATATTTTTTTACGTCATTGAGAATGGTATCTATGTTTTGTGCTATCACTTTATTATACTCAGCAACATCTTTAATGTAAAAATACCCAATAGCTAGAAAAGGCACTTTGTCATTTGGTGTCCTGCCAGCTATGCCTTTATCAATTTCATAAAGAACTAAATTTTTTCCTACGAATCCAGCCATCATGGGCATGTGTTTCTTTTCATAATAGTCCATGTCAAAGGTTTTATCGTCCCCATTCGGATAAAGTATTTCGACCTTAAACATTCCAGTCTTTTGGATGACTGAGTTTTTCATTTGACTTGTTTTGCAATTAGTTTAATGCGATTAAGGTAATGCATAATAGAAGAAATTTTTAAGAACTAAAGTTGAGATTTATTCGTCGAGCCCGAACTGAAACTGGGATTTACAAATAGCTGATGTTACAATGTCGAGCCCAACTTGTCTTTGGTTTCGGCCTTGATATTTTCTTTTGATGCGTTTGTTTGGTTTTGTCCTCCACAGGAAGTGCAAAAAGCAACCATCAGTAACAATGCATATACGCGTGCGTATTTCATAATTTATTTACTCAGCAACCGCCTTTGCGGGGGACACGTTTAAAAATTACTTTACTATCCCGTTCTACATATTCGCACGATACTATTGGATATGAATACTTAGGCGCATGCGATACGGCATGGCTTTTTATAATTATTTTGTCGTTCACTTTCAGGCTATGCAATTGCTCAAGTTGAGACTTTTCCGGCTCAAATTTTACAATATAATCATCACCGTTAATCGTGGCCATTACCCCAAACCCTAACCGTGAGCCTGGCGGAAGAGTCACAGAGGTAACAACAGCCTCCATATTGGCAAAAGCGCTTATTTGCTTCCTTATCTTGGCTTCACCGGCAAGCACTTTTTTACCTGCGGGAGACGCTTCCCACTTTTTGTAATTGATACCCTCAGGGGTAGCCAGCCATTGTGTTCTTGCAGCTTTTATTTCAGCAGCAGAGATGGGCTTTGGTGTTGATTGCTGAGGAGTTTGATTTTTGGTTTCGCGATTTGCAAATACCAGCCCGCTTACCACTACCAGCGGTAAGATGAGCACATAGATAACTTTTTTCATATTTTTTTGTAGTTGATTTCGTTGCCGGAAATTTTTTTTCAACATCCACCCTTGCTCGGTATAGCGTAGATCGCGTTGTCTGAAACAAATAAACGAAAGACCTTACCGTCTACAGCAGGAAGTAACAATTGCCATGTTTTCCCATTGTCTGATGATCTGAAAATGCCGCCAGGATGAGTACCAAAAAAGTTTTTACCAATCTTGGTAATTGAAGCCATGGAGGTTTGCGCACGAAGGCGATCATTAATGCGATCATTCCAGGTGCGCCCTATTGAATCAATAACAGCTTTGTCCTGGAGTGCGGAATGAATGGACTGCCAGGTTTTGCCGCCGTCGTAGGATGTACTTAGCCTACTGGTATTTGGGGTATTCGACTCTGAATTGGAAGTGATAGCAGCGAATCCACCTTTGATCGGCTTTACATCCCAGGCTGCACTGTCTTCACTGATCACCGGCGCCCAGTTGTCACCATTATCGGTAGACCTTATTATCTTTCTCATACTGGTCGCGAGCAGTACGCCGTCTGACTCTGCCAAATTTCCTACCAGGCCCCCGGCATACACATGTTTCCAGGTTTTTCCCATGTCAGCGGATCTGATAATCCCTCTGTCGAGGGCTATGAAAATGGTACCTCCGGCAGTTTCAAAAACACTGCGTAGCCGCTCCTGGAAAGTATCAAATATCGGCGACCATACACTCTTTCCGTTTGTGGATTTTAAATTTACACTCCAGTAAGGTTCCCCAGGCTTGGCGGGGGCAACGCTGCTATGTTCCCCGGGGATTTCTTTGGTCCAAAAAGGAGCTGTGGCATTTGGTGTATTGTGAAAGAGTCCGTTGCCGAACTTTAGATACAGCCCCTGTTCATTTGCAAAAACGGTATTTCCCCGGATACTATCTGCCCGCAAATTTTGGGGCAGCCCTTTGGTGATGTCCTGCCAGGTTTGTCCGCCATCTGTAGATTTAAAAACGATCTTTGCCTCTCCAGCCTTCCCTGAATTTTCATTTATAATTTCGCGATTTGCAAACACCAGCCCGCTCACCACTACCAGCGGTAAGATGAGCACATAAATAACTTTTTTCATATTTGTGTGGGTTTAGTTAACATAGATATATCTCCTGGCAAACCAGGTCCGTTTACTGCATTTCTTTTATTTTTCATATCCTTTTAACGTTGGTGCAACAAAACTACTTTGATATTTTTCGGCTTGAGAATTTGGATTGTAAATAAAAATGTAACCTTTGTAAATAAATCGTAAATAGTATGTCCTATAGCCGAAATCTCCTCTCGGGAAAACGTAAATACCTATACGGTTTGATTTTACTCGTGTTTATCTCTGTGATCTGCGTGGCTTTCAGTATGACGGGCAGTGACGACTTTGATATGGCCAGGAGGGAAGTTTTACTCCGCAGGATCGGGCATGAAATACTACTGCAGTCTGGAGACAGTACATCACGGGTTCTTCCCGTAAAAAAGATCGCCGGAAATGAATACCAAATCAGGTTTGAGAACGATCTTACTTTTCAACCCGACTCCCTGGTCAGTACTACTCAGCGTTTGTTAGCCAAAGACCCGCTGGTACGTGATTATGTTGTTAACGTACTGAATTGTGCCAATGCCAGTGTCGCGTATGGATATGCTATATCAAAAAATAAAAAAGATGATATTGTAGCCTGTATAGGAAGAAAGCAACCCAAAGCATGTTACATGATCAACATTAGATTCAAACCGACAGGAATAATTACAGCAAAGAATGGGTATCTCCTGGGCAGCCTGACAGTTTTAGCATTTGTTGGATTTATTTTTTTAAAATCTGTTAAGCCGCGAAAACCTTTACCTAACGGCAAGGACACTGGTATGTTCACTTTGGGCTCGGTGTTGTTCGATCCGAAGAACCAGAAGCTGATAACAAACGGGAAAACAATAGACCTGACCGGAACGGAAACCCGTGTGCTGCGCATTTTTGCGTTATCTCCTAACGAGGCTATAGAGCGAAGCCGGCTACAAAAAGAGATATGGGAAGATGAAGGTGTTATAGTAGGCCGCAGTCTCGATATGTTCATATCAAAACTTAGAAAAAAACTGGAATTTGATCCGAACATCAAAATTGTTGTTTTACGCGGCAAAGGATATAAGCTTGAAATTAACTCTTAAGAAAATCTTCCCGCTCCGAACTGATGTTATTAGCATTCAATTTGGCATTTGTAAAACGCTGTAGTGAGTTACTAATGTGGTATCGCTAAAAGAATTATCCTTCTGTGGCGTACAACATCATTTTATGAAAAAAACATGGCTGCCATTATAAATATACACACAAGGAACATCCTGCAAATCTTATAAATCCATTAGAGCAGGGTTGGCAAAACTAATACTGGCACGTTATCAAAAAAGACCTGAATGCCCTGTAGCACTTTGTAAACAGGAGGCTGGAGAAATGGTGCCAATGGAACAAACGGATGAACCTGTACAAGAGCCGCAGATGTCTCAACTCGTTGTACAAGATGCAGCCTGGCTTGTTTGCCCATTGGAGTGTATGCCCTGCTTACTAATTGCCAACACATCTTGAAGAGCCGTATGAATCGAGAGGTTTACGTACGGTTCTGTGAGGAGCAGGGGGTGAAATCCCCCTTGCTTACTCGACTATATATCCTTCTTCACTGTCTTTAAATATGCGTGCCTTGTGTGTCGGCGAATTACAGTTTAATTTTAAAACCACCATTGAAAACAAATCCGTCCACGGGTGCATAGATGTCACGGAAAATAGGATTGGTAATTGTTCCAGTATAAATCGTGTCAAACTTTGTTTGCCGTGTGTTAATATAGTTTTCAAAGTTGGCGAAGATTGAAAAGTGTTTCCAAAGTTTTTCAATCATAAACCCTGTCAGCCAATATGCTTTTCCTGTTGCACCGTCATTGAGTTTTTGTGGCGAATAATAATATGCCTCCAAGCCTATTTTCAATTTGTCTTCGATTTCATAAACTAAAACATTATTCAAACGATGTTTTGCCACAAGGGGAAACTCCGTTGCTGTCAGTATAGTGCTGCTTTACGTTTGCGAATGTGTAACCAATAAAAAGTTTGAAGTTTCTGTAAGTGAGCTTAACGTTTGTTTCAATTCCTTTTGTGTCAATAAATCCTTTTGGCTGCAAATATTCATAATACCCATTTGTGAGTTGTGTCAACACTAAAGGGTTATTAATCCGGGTATAGAAAAAAAGCTGGTTGATGCTGAATGAAACTTTATTATTGAATAAAGCTGTGCGGTAGTTAATATCAAAATTTCCACCATAAGATTTTTCTGCGTTTCTATTTTCAATATCAATCGGTAATACATTTTTGAACTGGATTTTTTCCGCATCTTCCGTAAATACGTTTGGCGTTTTATACCCTAATCCTCCACCAACTCGTGAAGTGAGATGACTATTTATTTTGAACAAGCCGGAAAGTCTTGGTAAAAGAAAAAATCCATAGTCATTTTGATAGTCGCCACGTAAACCCGTTTCAAGTGTAACTACTTTTGAAACATTCCATGTGTTTTGCACAAATGCTCCGATTGTATTTTGGTTGTAGTTGACCGGGATAATGGTGTCGTGTTTGTCTTGTGTGAACTTATCGGTAAGAAAATTTATCCCGCTAATCCATTCCGATTTTTCTTTTTTGTAATTGAAATTTACTTCGCTGTAAGATGAAAGTTGTATTCCTGAAAATAAGTAATCGGGAATTTGAATTGAACGGTTGTAATAACTCACACTGTTTTTAAAACTGATTTTTGCTTCATCATTTATTTTATGGTCTATGGAAAGTTGTGTGCTGTAACGATCAGTTTTATTTTTTTCAAAGTATGAATGAATACTGTCGCCTTTCCCTTCAATGAATTTAATGTCGCCACCAATGCGATCTTCAAAAGTTGCGTTCACTCCAAAATTTGCTGTTGTGTTTTTGTTGAAGTAAAAAAATAATTTTGGATTGAAAGTGTAGCGGTCAAACTTTGGGATGGCTGTTAAGCCAATATTTGCAGGGTCGTAAGCCGTGCCATGATTGTATGATGCAAAAATTGTTGTCCCGATTTTATTAAACTTCTGTGAATAAAAGCCACTTGCATCAAGTCCTGATGCCGATGTTCCATTGATAAGAAAATTCAATTCCCTTTCTGCTTTCGGACTTTTTGAAACAAGGTTTACCAAACCTGCAATTGCTCCGCCCCCATAAAGTGTAGATGAACTGCCTTTGATTACCTCTACTTGTTTTAAGTCAAGAGGAACGATTTGCAATAATCCCAAACCTCCTGAAAAACCTGAATACAGGGGGAAGCCATCACGAATGATTTGTGTATATTTTCCGTCAAGCCCTTGTATTCGTATACTTGAATTGTAACTCGTTGCAGATGTCTGTTGAGTTTGAATGCCTGTGCTTTCATTAAGCATCATTCTTATATCTCCTGGTTTCATGTTTCCCTTTTCTTCCAGTTCTTCGCCTGATATAGTTTCTATTCTTGTAGGAATATTGGCAATGGAACGGCTGGATCTTGTTGAGGTAACGACCACTTCGTTTTCTTCATGTGCTGCTTCTGTAAGTTCAATTTCAATTATGCGGTCACTCACAATCGGAAATTCAATTAGAATACGCTGTTCTTCAAAACCAACATGAGAAAACACTACTTCAAATTTTCCTGTGGGTATATTTTTAAGCGTAACAAATCCGCTGCTGTCTGCAATCGCAGATTTATTTAAGGTTCTGATAATTGCCGTTGCGCTTTGCAACGGTTTTTTTTCTGCGTCTTTAATAATTGCTTTAAAAGTATGCTGTGCATACATATTGAAAGTACATAGCATTGCTATGCAATAAATAAATATAGATTTCATCATTTTAAATTAGACTAATAAATGCTGTGTCAAAAAATAAGAAAGTGTCAGCCTAATCTTGGCGGTTGCCAAAAAGAAGAAACGTATTGGGGCAGAAATGACTGAATGTAGCCTGAAAAAATTTGCGGTGTCAATGGTTGACGTGTGTCAACCTGAAAAAAGTTTGTAGTTATAGTAAAACCAACGCAATTACCACACTGGTTAAAAGGTGAACAATTTTTGCAACCTTCATTATGTTCATGCTTGCCGGCTGTTTGGCTTTGTAGATTTTCATCATTGCAATTGTCAACCGCACAGCATGGAACTGTTGAGAGTAACAAAATATAAAACGAGAATATTAAAGTAAAAATTTTCACTGTCGCAAAGATAGGTCTTATGTCCCGTGGAAGGCTGCTGGTGTCAGCAAATTTTGGCTCTTTAGCAAGTTGGTTTCTGTGTCAAGGTTTGTGTGCTTGCAAACGTGCCAAAATGTGGGTGGGTTGCTGAAATATTTTATCATTGGATATTCCGGTGAAAGTGAGCCATCCGGAAAAGAGAGTAATTTAAAGATCTAAGTCAGCTGTTTTTCTTCGTTCTTAAAGATTCTCCTTTTAAGTTCTATCCGATTAGCGTTTGCCGTCCTTCTGTCCATTATTGCATCAGCAAGTGTTGGTTCATTAATATATTCATACCAGGCTTTTACAGGTAATTGGGAAGTAATGATAGTAGCGCCCCTGCTATCGTTAGTAACATCAAAAATCAATAAGTGGTGCTACAGGATTGTTATGGATGTATTCTAACTTCTGTGCTGCAAAATCAGGCGTGTAAATAATCTTAGGTTCATTATCCTGATTCCATCCCGATAGCTATCGGGACTACTATTAAATTCTCCATCCCCCCTGGTCAAATATTTTATAACCTCCTTTACTCATATAGTTTTTAAAAGTAAGTAAATGTCCTGAGTTGCAAACTCAGGACAGCAGCTCTTTTATTATTTAAGGATTCTACGAATGGCGATCTGTGACTTCTTGCATTTATAAATTACTCAGGATAGCTGGGGATAGCAATCGTTTTATTTTGTCAGCAGGTTCAAACTGTCAATATGGATGAAGTGTTTAATGTTTAATGTGTCAAGAGGCAAACCATTTATAACTGCTGTTGCTGCAATGAACAAATCTGGTTTATCAATAGTCTTGCGTTTGATTTTAAGTTGAGCAACAATATCTGCAGCCTGTCTTGCAGCTTTACTGTCAAAGTCCAAAATAGTAAACCGTGTTAGCATACCGTCCCAAAACTGTAAATGCGCTTGTGATGCGCCGTTAATAACCTCAAACTCGGTCACGCTTGAAATATAGAGCTGGTCATAGTTTCTGAAATGCGACACTAACTTGGAATTAGCCTTATCAGTCTTGCGAAAATAATCAATCAAAACGGTTGAGTCTACCATTAACCTTTTGTCCGCCATGCTGCAATACTTTTTCGGTTTTCCTCAATCACGTGAATTTCTTTGTCGGAATAGACTGGTCCATTGAGCAAATATTCAATAAAGTCATCCTTATCTTTTCTTGGTGGCTTTTCCTCGGCAAGTTCTTGCCGTAATCTTGCTTTCTGTCCCGGTGTCAGGCTTTTAACTAATGTCAAGAGTTGCTGAAACGGAACTTGTACTTTCATTTCCATATCTCAAATTTACAAATTTCGTCCGAAAGATTGTCCGTGAAAAATGGCTGCTTACGGACAGGTATTGCTGCAGGTGTGGAATTCATTGCTTGTCCAGCCCGGAACTGCTGCCCATTAAAGATTTAAAAGTTCAAGTTAAAAAATAAAAGCCCAACAGCATCCCGTCCGCCGAAACCGCTGCTGATAGCGAATTACAGCCGAAGCTAACAACGTCCTGCCACACTTGCAGCAATACCCATGTTCAAGCAACACCTTCGGTGAGTCCCCATTCCTGACAGTTATACCACCTTCACCTTTCATCAAAAATAAATAAAATGAAAGGCAATGAAATTTCAGTAAAAGAGCTTAGGCAAGATGGCGTAGAGTGGCTTACAAACCTGCATCAAACGATGGTAATAAAAGAGTATGGCAAAGGCAGCGTGCGCAACTACTGCCAGGAGATGACGCTGCTCTTTAAGTACTACAACCATAAAGCAGTTGCAGACATCAGGCAGGCAGATATAGAACATTACCTGCAATACATTAAAGAAGTGCATAAGGTAGGGCGTGCAAAGTGCCGCAGCGTAGCACAGGCTTGCAGCTTTTTCTTTAAGCGCATACTTCCTGCCCCCTACATTGTACCATCCAATCTGTATCCCAAAAAACAATTTATCCTTCCTAATATTATGACGGAGGAAGAAGTGGTGCAACTCTTTGCGGCGCCACTAACGCTCAAAGAATATTGTGTCATTGGGTTGCTGTATGGATGCGGCCTGCGTATAGGTGAGGCAGGCCAACTGCGCCTGAAGGATATAGAGAGCCACAATAAACGCCTAAAGGTTTACCAGGGTAAAGGCGCAAAAGACCGGTATACGCTGCTGCCGGAAAAACTATTGCAACACCTGCGGCAGTTTTATGTGCAGGATGGCAGGCCCAAAGAATATTTATTTACCAGCAAACAAACCAAAAGGGCGATGCATGTACGCAGCATGCAAGTGGTAGTAAACAGCGCTATGGAAAAAGCAGGATTTAAAGAAAAGCCTTTTACAGCGCACACCCTGCGGCACAGCTTCGCTACGCACATGCTTAACCAGGGCAACAACATCCATGTAATAAAAACTTTGCTGGGGCATTCTAAATTAGAAACTACGATGGTGTATCTGCATTTGCAAAAGCATACGCAACTCGGTATCGTGTCGCCTTTAGATGTAACGGTATATGGAGCAGCCGCTAAATGAACGGCGGCAACTGCTGCAAAAAAAGATCTTTGCCCATCCAATCATATCAGGTTTTAATAGTTACAGCCGTGCAGTATTAAGCCGCTTAAGCCGTTGCCACACAGCAGCCATAGGTGTGCATCATTACCGGTGCAACAATGACGGGTGCAGGCATATGCATTACCAATACCATAGCTGTGGCAACCGGCATTGCCCAAACTGCGGTGGCATGAAGCGTAGTCAATGGGTAGAAGACCGCATGGGCGAGCTATTGCCCACCACTTATTTTCATTTAGTGTTTACGCTGCCCCAGGAGCTAAGAAGCCTGTGCATGGGCAACAGGAAACTTATGTTCGGCCTGCTCTTTAAATCTGCACAGCATACCATTCTTGCCCTATCTAAAGATGAAAAATATATAGGCGCTGCACCGGGCATTGTAAGCATTTTGCATACTAACGGTCAGGACCTGAATTTTCATCCGCACATACACAATATAGTGAGTGGCGGTGGCATTCTCCCCTCTCCTGGTGGAGAGGGGCCGGGGGTGAGGTGGATAAGAGAAAAGAGAAGCAATGGCCGTTTTTTGTTCCCCCGCCGGGCGATGGAAAAAATATATAAAGGCTATTTTTTAGAACAGCTAAAAAAATATATCGCCAACGGAACTTTGAAGAATACAGACCCGGAAGCAGTAAAAAATGTCCTTTCCATCGCAGGACAAAAGAAATGGAATGTATATGCCAAAGCCCCATTTGGCGGCCCCGCACAAATCATAGAATACCTGGGGCGTTACACACACAAAGTAGCCATCACCGCTCACAGGATATTGCATATAGATAACAACGTTATCAGTTTTAAATACAAAGATTATGCGGATGGCAACAAGGAGAAAATAATGACGCTGCCACATGCAGAATTTTTGCGGCGTTTTGAGCAGCACATATTGCCTAAGGGATTTGCAAAGATCCGCCATGCCGGTTATTTGCATGCAAGAGATAAGATGAAGCGAATAAGAGCCGTGTGCACCCGGTTACAATTGCCTGCGCCTATGAAAAGGGTGCATACACCGGTCGCTTTGCAACTGTTGTTACAAACCGGCAAAGACATTACCCTGTGTCCTGTATGCAGGAAGGGGAAGATGGAATTGATTAAAACATTCATTTATCATCACGGCTGCCTGGTAAATGCGTCGCAGTTGCGCAACCGTGGCTCTCCAAAAATAAAAAGCAAAAAAGTTATCCATGAAAAATCTGCATAACCCCGTTAGTAATTTTTATAGTTCTAAAAACAGACTTTGTTTTTGGGTAAGGGATACTATGCATTGTAGCCGGCTAACTATAAGACAACACAATAAGGTGGGGTCCTGTATTTATTCAGCAGCCATTTCAAATCCGGTACAAAACACCTTACAAGCATAGCGGTCTCATTACTGGCGGTGTCGCTGAACATCGTATTGCAAAAAGCCCCGGTCTCTAATAGATCAGGGCTTTTTTATTTTCTTCAATCAGTTTTAAAATTGGGGGCTTTCTTCAATACGCATAATGTTAGCTGCCGTTATTCTGTCGTTAAGTTGTTTTTATATGTCAGAATATTTCGTCTTCTCAAGTGCCATTCGCTGTAATGCTTCTGTAATAATTCATTCCTCAATTCTGGTAACCTTTACAGAGTTTTTTATGCTGTCTTATAGTGAAGTATTTTGTACAGTTGGCGAATTGTCTCATTATAATCTTTTAAAGTCGTTTGTTGTATAAGTTTCAACTTTTGAACTGCTCATAGGCATTTCTATTTTTGATTGCAAGTAAACACTATCATTCTTTGAATCCTGAAAAGTCAAATGCTTAAACATATTCTCGTCTTCCAATTTCAGGATAGCATAATAAATCCAAATCCAAACACGGTCTGCAATCTATTTTTATAAGTGTCATTTGATTGTTGTTTTGCATCTTATTAATTGTCCGTCTGTATAATAAAATTAAGGTGTTTCAAACATGATAAACTCCTACAACGTCAAAACTTGAGTCGTTTACGTGTAATAGATTGTCGCCTCAAGTGTCAAAATTGAAACTTGTCAAGAAAAAGTAGTCCACTTGTCAAGTTATAGTTTGCATAAATGTAAAGCGTTTTGATAATACCAAGGATTTTATTAATCGGCCCGAAAGGATAGGCTGATTCTTCTTTAGCAATTTTTAAATTATAGAATTCAGATAATCCCATAAATGCAAATAAAAGTCTAAACGCTACAATTACATAAGTGCAGTGTCCAAAGAAGCTTGCTGTTGTTATTGTTTGTCATTGTGTGTAGGGTGTCCAATATAATGGCAGGTAACATTTAGCATTTATGTTATTAGATGTAATTATACAAAAATTTTTTTATTCATTATCAGCTACTTGCAATTATACTTTTTGTATTGTCGTTAGGACAATCGGAACTTTAACATTAGCAGCTTATTCAGCTTTTCGGAGATATTTACCATTCAATTTCTTCATTTTTATATAAATCGTCAAAAGGGCTTATGATATTTACCAATTTTTGCTTGCTTACATGCAAATAGCGCTCAGTGGTTTTGATATTGAAGTGCCCAAGTAAATCTTTTATATATTTAATATCCGTTCCTTTATCAAGTAAATGGGTTGCGAAACTGTGTCTTAAACTGTGCACGCCTACCGTTTTAGATATCCTTGCTTTATGCTTTGCATTCGCGAATATTTGTTGTGCAGTTCTTGTTGGATAGGCGGTAAAGGTATGTTCTGATTCAAATAAATATACTTTTGGCCGGGGGGTATATTCCTGCAAATATTTTCTTAAAATGTCGAGTAAGATAGGGCTAAGGTTTACATAGCGGTCCTTTTTCCCTTTAGCCCGGCTGATAAATATTTGCATCCTTTTGCTATCAATATCAGCTATTTTTAAGTTCACAATTTCACTAACCCGTAAGCCCGCGCTATACGCAGTAAATAGCATTGCTTTGTGCTTTTTGTTAGTGAGTGCATTAAATAAATTTCGTAATTCTATTTCATTTAGCATTTTGGGTAACAGCAACGGTTTCTTCGGCCTTGGTATATCCCAAAAAAACTTCTCTTTGCCAAGCACTTGTTCATAATAGAATTTCACCCCGTAGGATTAAAAAAATGGGAAAGCCCGCTTTTTAGATAAATTTTTCCATTTCCAGACTTTAGATATTTCTCTCTTCTTGTAGCATCCTGCTGGGTAAGGCATCCTTCCCAATAAATAAGTATTAATGGCCGCCGGTTTTTTGTGGACTCGACCATTCCTTTATTATGTAAGACCAATCTGTTGTTTAGATTAGAGGTATAGCCTGTGTAAAATCGGTGGTCTTTTTCGCTTAAAAGAACGTAAACATAATAATACATCTTTGTTTTTTTTTATCCAACGGGGTAAAACGCGTTCATTCGGCTGTGTAATGTATTTTCACTCAGCTTTAATTTTTCAGCACAGTATTGCAAATAATCTTTTATGCGCTGTACCTCCAGTTGTGAAGCCGGAACGCCTCTAAGTGCTTGCAAAAATTGGCTGAATTCGTTGGTATAGGTTTTTATAGTAGAAGCACTGTAACTTTTTACCCCGTAGGATTAAAAAAAATTAGACAATCTGCTCAGTAAATCTCTCTTATCCAACGGGGTGAAAAACCAACTGCTGTTTAAATTTTTGAAGCGCATCATTATTTTCTTTGCTCAATTTATTAAAGGGATTAGGCTTTTGAAAAGTCTTGGCGGGTACATGGCTATTATTCTTTGTTATTGTTTTTGCAACTGGTGCTAGTTCATTTTTTAGCGGAGGCTGCCCATTGTTCTTCTTTTCCACCAAATATTTTTTCAGTTCCTCTACATCAAGTATTACTTTGCCACGAGGCCCCAGCCTTTTTTTGAAAATAATAATTGAGCGGTTCCCCGGTTGCCAGGCGTACCTGCGATGCATATATCCCGATGCATTCTTTATCCCGGTGCATCAATCCAGTTAGTTGTACTGTTTCCACTATTTAAATATATCTATTAAAAAGTAACTATGCAAAGATGCTTCAATTTGCGCTGTTTTTTTTGCAAGGTATCATTAAATTAATTTCCATCATACAATAGCGCTATCCCACACTCTACTTAGCTCTCTCCACCGGCCCATACCAAAATAACCCCGTCTACATTCCATTTCCTGCCTCCCGGGCAAGCATTTCTGAGCGACCGGAACCGACATCTAAGCGACCAAAATGTACATCTAAGCGTCCGACACGCTCATCGGAGCGACCAAAATCTACATCTAAGCGTCCGACACGCTCATCCGAACGACCAAAATCTACATCTAAGCGTCCGACACGCACATCTGAACATCCGACACGTACATCTGAACGTCCGACACGTACATCTGAACGTCCGACACGCACATCTGAACGTGCGACATGTACATCTGAACGGCCAACATTTACCTTTTTGTTCCATACCCGCACCTGGTTGTCATGCAAATACGTCTTCTGCCTTCCACTGGAGCACACGTATGCCTAACGGTTACATGTTAAATATGGCACGAATGCATCTCTCACTTAGAAAAATAAATAGCCTGTAAACAATATTATTATTTACGCTGCGTTTTTGCCCAGGTAATACAATCAATTATCCTTTAAAAAAATCATTATGAAAGAAATGAAAAGCAATTACGGCACACCGCAGCAAATACTCTACTCCGTATGCCTTGCTGCCTGGGACTTGTGTAACGGCTATCTGCCACAATTTTCCGCCCTTAAATCCCTTTACACCGAAGCCTATATTACCAGCGCCGTAGCTGCGGTGCAGGCTGCAAAGCAGCTTCCGGAGAGCCGCCAGACCGTGGCTGCCCGCAAGGAAGCACGCATCAGCCTTGCTAACGCCGCCCGCCAGGTGCTGCACAACTGGCAATTGCTTAAAGTGTACATTACACAGGCATTTGATGCAGATATGGTAAAGGCAAAGCTGGAGGAAGCTGGCTCAGCGCTGTATGCAAAAGCCTCTTCAGATAACTGGAGCGCCATTGGCAACCTTATTGATATGGCCAATGCTTTTATTACAAACAACCTTGAGCCCCTTACTGCCAACAATAATATGCCCGAAACCTTCCCGGTGGTTTTTAGCGAAGATGGTATTGCATGCATCAACCTTTCCGTAACATTTGCCCAGGTAGATATGGAAAAAGAAATGGCGACTGCCGTGAAGATAGAGGCTAACAATGCCATATACGAAACCGCAATGGATATGCTTAAAGACGGCCAGCAAATATTTAAAGAGAATGCCCCTGTAAAAAGACAGTTTACCTTTAGCTACCTTACATCGCTTTACCAGGGCGAAGGTTCGGCCAGCCTTAAGGGTTATATTGTGAATGCCCTTAACCAGCCGGTGGAAGGAGTGATTATTCAATCGCAGGATTTAAAATATACAGCCACCACCAATGCTAAGGGTTACTATCGCATCAGCCGCGTTGCAGAAGGTACTTACACCTTTAATATTACCTGCCCCGGCTACAGTCCGCTGGTACAGGCAATTACTTTTGCCGCAGGCATAGCCAGCAAAGGTGATTTTGAAATGGAAAACTTAATGGCAAAAGTAGCGTAAATAAATACCTGGAATAACGTAAGGCTGTCCCTAAATGGACGGCCTTTTTTTAAACAGGTATTACTATCTAAATTCTTAAATTTTACCGGCGGTTATTCAATTATCTGTAATCATTATTACATTTACAAAAATTTAAAAAGCAATGGATATTACTAAAAGAGATACAATCACAGATTATACAATTTTAACGAAGACCGGGGAACAAACCCATGCCCGGTCATTTATCGCGAATGTTTTTTTGCTCATGTTTGTAGCGCTTGGTGTTTCGGCATTATTTGCGTGGCAGTTTTCAATAAATGAAACTTTATTAAGTTACCTGGTATCACCAACCGGCCTTACCGGTTTGGGAAAAATAACCATCTTCGCACCATTGGGTTTTGTACTGATAATGTCATTCGGATATAGAAAATTATCATCTGCAGCATTGATGGCGCTGTTCATGGCTTATGCAATTATCAATGGAATTAGTTTCAGCTTTATTTTAATGGCGTTTACACCGGGCTCGGTTTTAGGCTGTTTCCTTTCTGCCTCCGCGATGTTTGGTGTAATGGCGTTCATGGGTTACACCACCGACCAGGACCTTACAAAATTTGGGCGCATTTTAATGATGGGTGTTATCGGAATTCTTATAGCAATGGTCATTAACTTTTTTCTGCACAGCAGCCAGCTTGATTACATTATAAGCATTATCGGGGTAATGGTTTTTACAGCTCTCACAGCATACGATGTTCAAAAACTAAAGAGGATTGGAGAAGGGCTGGAATACCAGGATGTTTCAGCAAACGACACTAAGAAAATTTCTATACTCGGCGCTTTAAATCTTTACCTGGATTTTATAAATATCTTTTTATTCCTGCTTCGGTTGTTTGGAGGAAGAAGAAACTAACTTTTTTTACAGAGACGGCTTTTCGCCGTCTTTTTTTATGTTGCCATTTTTACAGGTTTACCCGGCCGGCCCGTTTTACCGGAACAAAATAGTTGCCGGGTAGGGTTTGATTTAGAAGCATCGTTCCGGGATACCGGGCTCCCTTTAAAACCCGGAAAACCCGCAGGCTAAAAAAGAATGCCCCGGCCTTGCAGATTACTTGCTTTTGTATTAATTTTATAGTCCAGCCTTATTAAAGCTTTTTAAGTTCTCTTGCCCAATAAATAGAAATTCTATGGCTAAATTTTATTAATACATTTCTTTTACGGTTCTAATTTTAATTCCAACATCTTTTTTGAATTTCCGTGCACTTTCCATGAATAAATTCCTGCGTAGATCTTATAAGGCCCGCAGCCTCCATTACGCGAAATAAAAAGAAAAAGGAATTTAATTTTTTAACCCCCAAAATGTATTACCATGGATCAAAGATATTCTGAATCAGAACCAGGTGATTTGCTCAAAAAACTACTCGAGCAATCTAAATATCAAAATCAACTTCTTGGCAACATTACAAACTTCCTGGAGGTAATGATATGCCAGCTCGAAAAAATATCTAAGCAAACCTGCGAATCAGTCAATGAGCTGCATTGGCAAACCGATTTGCAAAAATCATTGCTAAAAGATATTTCTTTAATTCTTGAAATATATAAATCTAAAAACCCGGAATCGGTTGTAAGAATAAAAGAACTGGAAGAGCTGAAGAAAAAGATAGAAGAGTGCTGCCCCGACGGGAAGGAAAAAGAAAAACCAAAATGCTGCTACGAGCCATGCGAAAAAGAAAAAAGTTCCCGGCCATCTTTTAATAATGTAGAACATGGCAAATCAATTCCGCAAAGAGTGGACAAAGCGCCCTATAAACCATTGGGGAAAAAAGATGATCTTAATAAGCAGCCGAATGATAGAAAGATCAGGCAAATACCCAAAGGCGCTTTCAAAGGTTTAATATCAGAAACCAAAGGTTCACAATTAAAAGATATAGGAGCAGGCGACGATGCTCCTGACCCCGTGATTTTCGGCAAATACACCGAAGCTACTATCGCGAACCTCGCCAGCGCTAATGCGGCAGATATCAGCGGCGGCGACAGCGGATCAGTAGTCATGTTGAGCGGAAACTGGTACGCACAATATTCTACTGACGGAGGTACAACTTTTACCACGGTAGATCCTACCACGATTTTTCCTTCCGGCCTTGGCGGCGGCGGCTCTTTTTGTTGCGACCAGATAATACAATACGTCCCTTCGATTGACAGGTTTGTCTGGCTCCTGCAACATTGCGGAACAACGGCGGGAAGCTGCTTATCAAGCCTCGGAGGATATAGGCTGGCTTCTGCTTCTCCACAGGATATTATTAGCAGCAACTGCACCCGCTGGACTTACTGGGATTTACCTGGCTCAGCATTTGGCCAGCCAACTAACTGGATAGACTACCCGAGTTTATCTGTAGGAAATAGTTTTCTTTCTATAAGCGCGGATGTACAATCGCAGGGCCTCATTGTAATAAGAGTTCCCTTGTCTGAAATACGGGATAGCCTTACAATTAATTTTAATTACACAAATCCGTCTGATTCTAATGTGGCGTGGGGAAGTGATGTCTCACAGAACACCGGCAACGAAGTATTTTGGGCAGGCCATGTTGATAATGGAACTATAAGAGTCTTTAGCCTCCGTGAAGATTCCAATACCTATTTCTGGAGAGATATAGATGTTGCAAACTGGTCAACCAATACACTTTCTTCGTTAGGGCCAAATGGCAATAATTGGTTTGGCTGGGGCTTCCCCACCAACGCGATAATCGGGGCCACAAGGAGATCAAATGAACTTTGGCTGGCATGGACTGCCGGAAACGGCGATGGCGGCTTTGGGGGATTTAACTTCCCGCATCCGCATGTACAGGTAGTGAAAATCAATATTAATAATTACACTTTAATTGAGCAGATGCAGATATGGAATCCCGATTTTGCATTCGGCTATCCGAGCTTTGCTACGAATTCACAAAATGAAGTTGGCATTACACTCGGCTGGGGGGGAGGTGGAACTTTAAATGCAAACAGTGCCGTTGGAATTATGGGAGATTACGTGGTATGGTTTCGTAATGGCAGTACCTGGACTCACACAAGATGGGGCGACTATGTTGCCTGCAGGCAGGCCAGCCCCGATGGAAGACTTTTTGCGGGATTTGGATTTGTGATCTACCAGGATGCTACAACGACTGCCGGGCACAGGTTTGATCCTTATTATGTTTTGTTCGGGCGCAAATCAGCGATCATTCCTCCTATTGGATAATGGTGTGCTATTAAATTAATTTGATTCCATTGGGCCACGATCAGGTGACTTCAATGTTAGGGCAGTGTGTTCTTTATTTCAATCGTCAGCCGCGGTTTAAGTCAATAAACAAAATTTATTATGGAAACATTTTTAGATGGAGGATTATTTGAACTCATGATAGCAATTTTATTTGCGAGCATGTTAAACATTATTTTTTTGAAAAAATATTTACTGATTGTTTTTTCAATATTGGTAGTATCATGCCCGGTAGTTCTATTATTTATTAATAAAAGTGAACTCTATTACTGGATTGTTTCAATATGCTTTTTTAACTCCTGTTTGTTAATAATACTTCTTTGGAAAGAAAAAAAGAAACATCCGAAGGATGCACTTTTTAACGTGGAAAGTATGAAGGGTAAATTAGTTGAGGTCCGAAAGAAGCTGAATGTTTTTTTTGAAAAATTTCATGCATAATCAAAATAGAAAAAAGTTATTCTTTCCAGCCTGAGCTGGAGCATCTGAGAATTGCATTTATCAAATAGCATTTTTGGTAACTTATTTTGCTGCCAGCATTAATATTTCTTACCCTTTTAATTGCTATCCCCCGCAAATTATACAGCATTTTTCTATTTCAATTTTTTAGAAGTTTTTTAAATTTAAAATATATCGTTTCTAATAGGTGATGTATTTAAAATAGAAATGATATATTCGTATAGCAGTATATGAATTGAATTAGAAAATAAATCCCAAAGATTTATTCATTCAGATTCCAAAACTAATATCTTAATATTCAAATGAAAGGTTTTACAGAACCCTCCGGTTTCGGAATTAATCAATTAAATAGCGACCACAAAATTTCGAAAAGTGAGCAGTTAAAAGATGCTATACTCAACTCCCTGTCTGCCCAAATAGCCGTATTAGATTCAGGTGGCACTATCCAGGCTGTAAATGAATCCTGGACTAATTTTGCAAAAGAAAATTCCATCTCAGAAGAGTTTCAAAGAGGATTTATCGGCGTGAATTACCTGGAAGTCTGCAAAAAATCAGATGGCCAGTTTTCACAGGAAGCTTCTGAAGCGCTCGCAGGAATACTTTCCGTTTTAAAGGGATCCGTCCCTTCCTACACATTAGAATATCCTTGTCATTCTGCTTCGAAACAACGATGGTTTCTTATGAAAGTGACTTCACTACCTGGTTTGCAGGGAGCGGTAGTTTCACATAACGATATTAGCGAACGCAAAGCGATGGATCAAATGAAAGATGAATTTATAAGCATTGCTTCCCATGAGTTGAAAACACCTATTACAAGCCTGAAGGGTGTTGTGCATATTTTGCAACTTAGTTTTGAAAAGAAGATGAAGGGTGAAGTAGGTAAGTTACTAACTACAATGGATATCCAATTAAATAAATTAACTAAAATTATCGGCGATTTATTGGTTGTGAATACAGGGCCGGGTAAACAAGTATATTTAAGCAGGGAAAAATTTAATTTCAAAACCCTGGTTAAAGAAACCGTTCAAAATATAAAGAACATATCGCCACTCCATTTTTTATCTGTCAAGGAAAATGAAAGCGTTTACTATAATGGTGACCGGTTCCGGCTGGAACAGGTCATTACAAATCTCCTCACAAACGCAGTAAAATATTCCCCCCAGGCTAACCAGGTTTTAATTAACTCTGTGGTTGAAGACGACAATATTTTATTTTCAGTGCAGGATTTTGGAGTAGGAATTGAGAAGGAAAATATGAGCAAAATTTTTGAGAAATTTTATCGCGCCAAAACAGGCTTTACGCTGGGAGGCTTTGGGTTGGGATTATTTATTTCCTTAGAAATAATAAAGGCGCATAATGGGAACTTATGGTTTGAGAGTGAAGTCGGAAAAGGATCTACTTTTTATTTTTCGCTGCCGTTAAATAACGATCCTGAAGAAATAAATTATTGACAATCCCGTTTTATTAATTCACCCTTGAAACATTCAGAAAGCGCTATGAAAAATTTAAACCTGGTTGTAATTATTTTGATTGCTGGAGCGATAAACTTCTCATGCAAAAAGAAAGACAAAGTAGATAATTGTAATCTCACAGAAGCTAATTTTGTGGGAGCCTACAAAGTTGAATCTGTTACTTATAAGATGTCAGCTACATCGCCGGAGATAGACGGCACTTCTCTGTTATTTGATCCCTGCGAACTTGATGATGTAACCACTTTTAATTCCAATCATACCTATGCCTATTCCGATGCAGGAACACAATGCGCTCCTCCAGGTGATGATACGGGAATCTGGAGCTTAAGTGGTAGCACTTTGACCTTTGATGGACAACAACAAAACATAGATGTGTTTGACTGCAATGGCTTTACGATCTCTCAAACTGACTACGATACTCCCGGGGATAAGATTACCCTCAAGCTTAAAAGGCAATAATTTTTTATAAGTTAAATAATCTCTATCGCGTCTAATACCTTTGTAAAAGCGTTGTAGATTGATTTGAGGGTTGGAATATCGGTAATTGCTTCTTCAATCGTTAGCTCCAGGAAATCAGCTTTCTTATCAGTTTCATCAATGTGGTGCTGTGTAATGTGAAAGGTGAAATCAGAAAGATGTTTAAACGGGCCCCGGGTTTGCTCTTCAGAAAAAATGGATTTTATCTTAGCGGGATCATTCGTCTTTACAATTACTTTTTTATCAAATTCAGGATACCCGGTTTCAATATCTTCCATCCCAAAAAACTTTCCTATCTCATCCAGCAACCCCTGGTGATGTAATGCAAATTTAAATTCACCTGCTTTCTCCAGCCTGCTTCTTAAAGTTGTTGTTTGATACCCGCCTTCAAAACCTCCACCCGGATCAACATCAATATCGAGATAAATTTTCCTGTTATCAATGGAAATAATCACTGAATAAACCAACTCGTTATCTTTAAAGTCTTCAGCTATTCGTTTCCACACTTCTTCAGTATTGTTCGCTGTAATTAATTTTTCTTTCTCCATAACTATTTTTTTAAATAACGTTTCAACAATTGTTCCATTTATTCAATTAGAATTCTTTTTAAAGCCAGGGAGAATCAAAGCCTTATCGCCGTATAAAAAAATAAAACTGATCTACTGCTTTTAGCCATATTCAACATTAGTAAAGTTTCAGAGATCATTTTTAGCCCCGAACTGAAATATTTGCCTCTTTAAATTCACATTGCCAACAGGAAGCATTATGCGATCTAACTGCTTGCACTCAAATCTGCTCCTTATAAAATTTTGCTATTTTCACATATATATCAGTTAACAGAAATAAGCTTACTGCGGAAAAAAGTTAGCAAATGATAGAAATTTTTTCATTTTAATGTGTTCTCATTTTTAAAAGTTTATTAAATCTTATTCCGGATAAACAAACAAAACCGAATCAGAAACAGCATAAGCTCCAAATACACCAATAGCATCCTTAAATTGTCCGGGTATGATAAACACCGGCTCGACAAAAGGATTATACTGTGCTAACTTTTGCCTGTCGAGGTTGTCATAAAAATTGAAAATGTTTTTATCAACAGACTGTAAACGGATGTAAGCACTGTCATCTTTTTTGTGCGAGTAGTTTGGCTCAAACGTAAAAGTCAGCGTTTTCCCATCTGCATTTTTATCCGAATAAATTGTCCTTCCGATTTCTGTTACATGGTACTTTTGGCCGAAAGTGCAACTGCTTTTTGTGTTATCCACGCTCTTTACACTGCTGTCAATCATTCGCCTCATTTCATACCGGTAAAAATTTTCCACACCGGGTTTATCTGTGTACCCAACAATTATACCTTCATGTTCTCCATATAGATCTTTAAACTTTTGTACATAACTAATAGACGTGATTGGTACTTTTGATTGATTAGTAGTTGTCTGGGCTGAATAGACAATTCCATTAAAACTTATAGTTAAGGAATAGGTTTTATTTACCTCAATGGGTTGTGCATTTGTATAAAAAAAATCATATCTGCAATAATGGTAATTGTAGACGGAATCAAAATTCAGCGTATAGGTCGCGGTGCCATCATTTAACGTAACTGCAGCGTTATCCACTGTAAGTTCTCTTGTATTTACTTTTGGATCGAAGTAGGCAACGGTCCTGTTTATAGATATCTGTGGCGTTTTACCTGGCGTTATCAAACCTTGTATAGATATTTTACTTTGATAAGGTTGTTGCTTTATAGTAATGGTTTTTTCACAGGATATTAATAGGATCATCCAAAAAGTAAAAACTATAATTGAGGTTTTTTTCATGTACTAAAATTTAAAATTGTAGCTGATAGCAGGTATTATCGGCAGTAAAGAAACTTCTCTTGCGGAGATCTGTTGTGTAATTGCATCTTTATTTAAGTAAATGAAATATGGATTGTGACGGTTATAAACATTATAAACACTTATCACCAATTCCGATTCATATTTCTTTCCGAATATTTTCGCAGGCCGGTGATAGATAGCGCTTAAATCAAGCCGATGATAAGTGCGGTAACGGTAATTATTTCTTCCTGCATAGTCATAATAAGTGCCATCATACAAAGAGCCATCACCATACACAGTTGCCCTGCCCGTTGGCAATGTAAATGCGCCTCCGCTTGTAAGTACAAAGGCTCCGGAAAATGTCCAGCGCTTGTTTAGATCGAAAGTGCCAACGATTGAAAGGCTGTGGCGTTTATCATAAGTGAAAGGGAATTCTTTGCCGAGATTTAATGAATCAAATTTTTGATTGGTCCATGACAAAGTATAAGACAGCCAGCCTGTAAACCTGCCTACATTTTTCTTTATGAATAGCTCCACTCCGTAACTATAGCCTTTGCCGAAAGTAAGCTTGGTATCAATGTCAGGGCTTTGCAAAGATTGAGCACCTTCTTTGAATAACACCTGGTTACTCATTGTTTTGTAGTAACCTTCCAGGCTTGCCTCAAAAGTATTGTCTTTGAAGTTTTTGAATAAGCCTAAGGCGACCTGTCGGCTGTCTTCAGGCTTTACTATTTTACTGCTGCTTATCCAGATATCGGTGGGCAAGGATGCAGTGCTGTTTGGTACCAAATGCTGAAACTGATTCATAATCGTATAGGCCGCCTTAATGGAAGTTGCATCATCAAGTTGATATTTGATAGTAGCCCTCGGTTCGTAACGCAAATATTGCACATCCGACTTTATAAACACCGGAACCCTGAGCCCCACACTGGCACTTACCTTTTCTGAAATGGTAATATCATCATTAACATAAAATGAAAGCAAAGAGGAATATAAATGTTGAATGCTGTCTAAATTCGGTTTGTTGATGTTGCCATTCTTAGGTGCCTTTGCGGAAGTAGTGGAGGGGAATAAAGTGCTGTAGGAATAGTTTACACCCGCCTTTATGGAATGTGATGAAGATGGAAAATAACTGAAGTCAGTCTTGAAGTTTATATCTTTTATGCCGGTGTACAACTGTGCATAGTATTGGTCCTGAATAGTAGTAAGGCTTAAATGATAATCATTGTATATAAATGAAGTATTGTTGAAAACCTTGTTGCTGAATAAATGATTCCATCTTAGTGTTCCTGTTGTGTTGCCGAAATTAATTCCATATTGCAGGCTGCTTAAACCAACATACTTTGCATTGTCAAGGCCTTTAAAAAAACTGAGGTATAACTTATCCTTTTTACTTAGTTCAAAATTTGCCTTTGCATTTATATCATAAAAACTATAGTTGGTGCTGTTTTTATTTTTTGGGGTAAAAGCCTTCACCAATAAATCCGCAAAAGTCCTTCTTGCAGAAATAATAAAGGATGATTTGTTTTTAGTAATTGGCCCTTCTAAAGTAAGGTTGGATGATATCAGGCCAATGCCGCCTTCGCCACCGAATTTTTTCTTATTGCCTTCCTTCATGGTGATATCGAGTATGGAACTCAGCCTTCCGCCATATTGCGCAGGGAAGCCGCCTTTTATCAACGTAACATTGTTAATAGCGTTAGTGTTGAATGTGCTGAACAATCCAAAAAGGTGGCTCGGGTTATACACGGTGGCTTCATCCAGCATCACAAGATTCTGATCTGTATTGCCGCCTCTTACGTAAAATCCTGTGGTACCTTCCTGGCCTGATTGCACACCGGGAAGCAATTGAACAACTTTTAAAATATCTCTCTCTCCGGCAATTGCAGGCAACGTTTTTATTTGCTTCGTCGGAATGGTTATTGCACTCATTTTTGCCTTACTTATATTATTGTTGTTCTTATCCATACTTACAATAACTTCAGAAAGGATGGTAGATTTTTCTTCAAGATTATAATCAATAACCTGGTCGCTTTTTCCGCTGACAGTAAATATTTTTGGCTGATACCCCTGGTAAGAAATAACCAATCCCATAGAATCTGCCTGCTTTACTGAAATAGAATAAAAACCATAAGAATTAGTTGTAGCCCCTCTTTTTTCATTGGTAACGTATATAGTAGCGCCTATAAGCGCTTCGCCTGATTTTATATCTTTTACGTTCCCGCTGATAGTAATTTTTTTTTGTGCAATGGATAAAAGAGGCAGAATAATAATGAGCAGCAGTGTAATTTTTTGTTTCATTAAGATGAGTTTACAGAGAAACCGTTTTGAAAAGATTTTTCAGAAAACAAGAGTTAAAAAAGCCCCTTACAATGAACAGGAAGGGGCCTAAACAAAACCTTAAAATATAAAAAACCCTTACCTAATCTCCATCGTGATGTACTTCACACTCACAGCCGCCATTTAATTTACCTACTGTTCCTGTGGTGTCACTGTCTTCATGTTGCCCATCCTGGTGAGTTTCAATTTGTTCCCTTATAAAGCTTCCATTATTGGAAAACTCAGCTAGTTTTTCAACACTGGCTATAGTGACGAAGTATGCACAAAAAGCCACACTGTCTTTATTAAACCATGTGGTTACAGTGTTGCCGGGGTATCTTATAGCAAATGAATCTTTAACTACTTGCGGTACTGCATTTGCCGAGACAACAGGGCAATGATTTTCTGCTTTTTCTTTATTTTTTTCGCAGGCAAAGAATATAAACGGGGCTGATAAGAAAGCCAGTAAAAGAATTTTTTTCATGAAGTTATTTTTTGGGTTAATGAATATTATTGAATATTTCCGTGCGCTACGATGGTATTTATTTGTGTTGCGCTATAGTGAACATTAATATACCGGGTTGGCTTAATGATACTATCATAGTTAAGATTTACTGATGTTCCTGTGGCATTCACGCCTGAGGTAATGTTAAGAGTTGTACCCGTTGCCGCTGCTCCAGTTCCGGTAATAGGAGTTAAGGGAACAGAAATATTTCCGGGAGAAGCGATGCTGCCATTGTGGAAATGCATTACCATCACCGTATCCTTAATGGTATTCTGTAAAGTAATACTTACATTAAAAGAATGGTCTGCATTTTCGGCAATTACCGCTTTACCGTAAACAGGATAACCGTTAGCGGAATCCAATGAAACATCTTTAGTCCGAAGTGTAGCGGTGGAAGTTGCCGCGTCTTTCTTTTCGCAGGATACTAATGCAAAAGAAAGAATAATTGCAAAGCATAGAGACATCATTAGGGCGCTTGCAATTTTGAATGTTTTAAAACGGATCGTTTTCATAAAAGTATTTTAATGATTGAAATGGTTCAATGAATTTTATAACCTGGAAAAATATTTCTTCAATTGATTTATTAAATAGTGGGAGCGTGTTCACTATTTAGTTGGGTGCTGCCGATTTATTTTTAAGCTTTTACTGAAAAAAATAATCGAAAAGCTGTCCTTGTATGTCCTGGTATTTATGATTGCTGGCAAGCTTGAATATGGGATGAAAATTATCAAATCAATTTGTTTATTTCTCAAAACCGGTAAAGCTTTAGTGAAGACGTAAGTGAATGAATTGTTGAAAACAACCAAAAATGATTTTTCAGGCAACTCCATTTTGTGATCAATAAATGCTTTTAGTTTACCTAATCGTATTAACTCATAATCTTGGTCAAATAAATTGCTTGTATCTTTTTTCAAGTCATGGAATTTGATTGTGGTAATTTTTTTTTGAATCAAATCAATTTTATAGTACAAGGAATTCTGGTTATTTTTCGGCACGTGTTTGAATGCAAAAAATCGTTTACTTATTACCATTAAAATGGGACCGACTGCCAACCCTAAAACTATCGCCAGGATTAAAATCATATATACGACAGCGCTGTCATTCATATTTATAATTCAATTTTTAAACCTACTTTCGACCCGAAAGACATGGGGAAAGATTTTACGATTGCATTTTTATTAATTGAATTCAAAGCAAACCGCATAGTGGGAGCAAAAGCCAGGGAGGTCCTTTTGGTTAATTTGTAGTCAAAACCAATTCCAGCCAGGCCGGTAAAATATAATTTCTTTAATCCTTGAATATTATTAATCGTTTCTGTAGAATTATCAAAGCCTTTTTCAACAGTGGTTTCTATCCTGCCTTTAGTCAGGAAATTTATGGATACACCAGCCATGGCGCTAATGGTAAATCTGCTTTTGGCGATACTATAGGTAACGGCCGCCGGGATGTTAATGTATCGTAATGAATGTGTTGAAGTAAATGCATACAAGCTATCCCCAATAGCAGGATTGGCGCTATACGATGGCAAAACAAATCCGTAACCGGAAGAAGTATTTACCCGGTACTTTACATCACCGGTATTATCCGGTTGGGCGTAAATAATTTCTGGCTCTGTATTTATATTTGTATTAGATAAAGTTAATCCCGACTGCAGTCCCCATTGATTGTTTATTTTATAGTCAATCAATGCGCCGTACGTAGAAGAAAATTCATGTTTTTCTTCTTCATCTATATCACTTGCATTGCCGGATTGACTATTACTTTTCTCATCCTGTAAATGATACCATGCAATATCGGGCGAGAAAAACGGCGTAATAGAAAATCGTGCTGATATTTCTGATCTCCTCTTTCCGGCTTTTTCGACATTATCAATGCCAATATCAAAATTTTTAAGTAGAGCGGCTGTTAATGGTTGCAGTGATTTATTTGTATTAACAGAATCTTCAATGGATATATTTTTTTGATGTACCAAAAAGGGAATATAATAAAATACCAGGCCGTTATTTTGCGCTGTTAACTCCTGATGTTCTGCAGGAGTTGCATTTTTAATTTTTATATTATAAAATGATTTAGAGGTAAGCCTTCTTTTTGCTGAAGATTTAAAAATAGCCAGGTCGTTTGAAATATCTTTTTGCGAATGTGTTATTGTAGCTGTATTTTCTTTGTGCAAAAGTTGATTATCAATTGGCAGGCCCTTCTGCTTATCAGCTGTTATTTGGCTTTCATGATTTGAGTCAGACAGGGGGTTGTTGCGTTTGAGTGCATTCTCGTTATTGCGTGGATGAATTACTGTACCTAATGCATTATCGGTTTTCGCATCACTAGCTTTGTCAATGCTCCGGGTAGATTTTTTTTGATTCTCCTGCTCTGTCTTGCCATTCTTCGCAACACTGTTACTGTTATAAATTCTATCCATTTCGTAAATAGAAATGCCCAGTAACAACAGTAAAAGAATTGCTATTCTTTTGAGGTTAGTGTATTTTTTCTTTATACTAACTATATTATCCTTATCCATGCGTTTCTCCACCCCATCCCAAACATTCGGTGAGACTTTTTCTTCATTATCATCAAGGGCATCAAAAAATAAATCTTCTATATCATGTAGATCTTCATCCATATATTAGTAGTTTTTGGCGACTTTTAAACTGTTGATAACTGCCTTCTGCAATATCTGTTTTGCATCAAAGAAATTTGATTTTGACGTGCCTTCTGAAATGCCTAACTCCAAAGCAATTTCGCGATGTTTCATCCCTTCAAAAACGTACAGGTTGAAAACCATCCTGTATGCCGGGGATAAAGCCTGCACCATCTGCAGCAATTCCTTTTTCTGTATCCTCGCCAAAATATCTTCTTTGCATATTTGCTCTGTTTGTGTAGTTTCTATATCAACTACCGGGTGCATTTTAGATTTTGAACGGTAATGTTGTATAGCGCAATACACCATGATTTTTCTTACCCAGCCTTCAAATGATCCGGCATATTTAAAGTTGCGCAGCGATTTAAAAACCTGTACAAAACCTTCCTGCATTATCTCTTCTGCCTCCTCCCTGCTTCTTGAATACCTCAAACAAACAGCGAACATTTTTGGTGCGAATTGCTCATACAGCCTGCTCTGGGAATGCCGGTCCCCATTAATACAGGCCTGTATTAATTCTTTAGGCTGTTCCAATAAATCAGTTGAGTTTATATTAATAGTTGCAGGCTCCATCTAAAATGGTTGGGTTAAAAAAGCAGGCATGGGTAAAAATCTTGTTGTACGCAAAACTCGCCTCTTATTCTGAAGCAATTTTGTATAACACTTCAATGAAGAGAATTTTAAACTTTTTAATTGAACATCCCGCTGCTGATTAACTTATTCTTAACCCAACGGTTTTATTAAATAAACACTACTGATTGGTAAAACCGTTCTGGATGGTTTATTTTATCTGTAAAGAAGTTATGTATAAACATTTCTCAATGAATAGAACTTTTTTACAAACAGCCTTACTGATAATCGTAACCTTTTTTGCATTTAAAACAAATGCCCAAAGCGCTTATACTATTTCAGGCAGGATCACTGAAACAAACGGTGGCAGGCCCATGCAAAATGCAACAGTGCATTTAAAAGGAAGCGGCTTTAGCACTTTGTCTAAAATGGATGGCTCGTTCAGGATGCACACTGGTGAATGGCATGATAGCCTGGAGATAACAAATGTGGGTTTTGAAACGATTACAATTGCATTGCAAAAGGATCGCACAACTAATCTCTCGATTAGTATGAAAAATAAGATCAACGAATTAAAAACTGTGGTGATCGGGTTTTCAAAAGTTCCCGGAAAATCGTTTATGAAAAAAGTGATAGAGAGGAAAGCATATAATAACCCTGACAGGTTTAGGAGTTACAGTTACAGAAGATATACCCGTAATGAACTTGATATAGACAAGATAGATTTTCAGGATATAAATGGCAGTGGCTTAAAAAGCCTCGTTATGAAGACTTACAGCGGTTTAGATAGTAATGCGATTGAAGAGAAGGAACTTCCTATTTACTTTAAAGAAATCCTGGCCGGTATATATCATTCTGTTTCCCCTAATATTAACCGGGAAAATATCATCGCCAAAAAAAATCTCGGCCTAAAAACAGATAACCTCGTTAGCAAGCTGGATAAATTTTATTTCAATTTCAACGTATATGATGATTGGATTCCCATATTTGATCAGACCTACGTAAGCCCGCTCAATACAAACGCTTTTAATTATTATAAATATTTCGAGGGAGATTCTTCAGTAGAACATGGCGACACGATACAGCAAATCCATTTTCAACCCTTACGTGAATACGAAAGGGCGTTCAGCGGTATGTTGTGGATTAATAAAACAAGCCTTGCTATAGAATCAGTGGAGATGCACCTCAACAAAACAGCCAATCTCAATTTTGTAAAGGACATAAACTATAGCGAAGATTATCAACAGGTGTATGACAGTGCATCAGACAATAAAGTGTATATGCCTTATAAATTTTCTTCCGATGTAAAATTTGAAAGCGGTTTGGCTTTGCTGGGTATCCCTGTCGCGGAAAGTAAAAATAGTATGCAGTTTATCATCAGGAATACAACCGTTACTGACAAGATAAAATTAAATACCGGTGAGCCGGATGCCATCGCAGCCAATCTTATTAAAAAAGAACAAACCTCGAATTGGGACAAAAAAGAATCTTTCTGGAATCAAAACCGCCCCGACTCTTTGACCGAACATGAAAAGAATATTTATAAGATGGTTGATTCATTAAAAGAGAATAATCGCTTTCAACGGGATATAAAATTAGTTGCTTTTGCTGGGACGGGCTATTGGGATTTTGGCAAACAATTGCGCATAGGGCCCTATTCATCATTCATTAGCAGCAACTCGATTGAGGGCTGGCGTTTCAGGCTTGGCTTCTGGACCATGCCGGGCATCAGCAAAAAAATAAACCTGTTTGGCTATGGCGCTTACGGAACTAAAGAGCAAAGGCTAAAAGGCATGCTGGGCCTTAAATATGTGTGGAACGAAGCCAGGTGGACAAAGACAACAATAAGCTATGGGAGTGACTACGATTTCATAATAGACCAGGATGATGAACTGGATAAGGACAATCTTCATAAATTCCATTCTTAGAAAGCGGATACTCTTTACAAGGACCTATACCAAACAAGCTATGATAAAACATGAGCAATACCTTTCACCGGATTTTAGTGCAAAAGCTTCTCTCGATTATAAAGAACTTAATCCTGTTTTTGATTTCAAATATCGCCCGATCAATCCGGCAATTGATAAACCTTATGACAGTGTATTTGCAAAAAGATTACCCGTCGCAGAAGCGTCTATCGGTATCCGGTACGCGCATAAAGAACGCACAAAAATCCTTAACTATGATAAAATAAGGCTTGGCACTTTTTCTCCTGTATTTACTGCAAATTATACGTACGGTTTTGAAGAAGGGAAAGCGCAGTTTTATTTTCACAAATTAGATGTAGGTATTGAACAACGATTGCGGGTGCCACCTAAAATGATGCTTTTTTATAAGGTGGATGCAGGCAAAGTATTCGGCACTTTACCATACCTGTTGCTGGATATACCACCGGGTAACGAATATTACGTTGCCAGCAAATACCAGTTTAACACAATGGCGCCTTACGAGTTCGCTGCAGATCGTTATGTGAGCCTTCATACAAGATTCTACCTGGGCGGCGCCTTACTAGATAAAATTCCGCTTTTGCAAAAGTTAGGCTGGCGGGAACGGTTTGCCTTCAATGCTTATTGGGGAGACATGAGTAAAGCAAACCTGGAATATAATAAGAATTCAAATTTTAACGTGATTGATAAAGTTCCTTTTGTGGAGGCGAGCGCTGGTATTGAAAACATCTTTCACATTATTTCAATTGAATATTATAGACGTTTAAGCTATTTAAATAATCCTTATGCCAGAAGGGATGGGGTTTACATGGGCCTTACACTTTCATTCTAAAATATTTTTATGATAAAGCTTTTTTTTCTTTCTCTTATCAGCATAACGTATGCAGTAAACGAGGTGCCTAAAAATAATGCCGATGATATTATTGGACGGTGGATTAGTACTGAAAATAATCTTGAAGTAGAAATATATAAATCGGGCAAAGAGTACAGGGGGAAAGTAATATGGATAGACGACAGCGATGATAAAAACAGGCCTATGAATATCAGGTGCGATTGGAAGAATCCTGATGAGACTTTGCGCAAACGAAAAATAATTGGCTTGGTAGTAATGCGCGGGCTTACATATAATGAAGAACATAACAATTGGCAGGGTGGAAGAATTTATGATCCCAGTAGTGGAAAAGACTGGAGTGCTAAAGCCTGTATTATAAAAAATGGCTACTTAAAAGTGCGCGGCTACTGGGACTTTGAACTTTTAGGAAAAGATTTATTATTTAAGAAAGTTTTGTAAATCAACTATATATTATAACCGATGGATAATCATTTTCAGCATTTTATTTCTGCAAACGGAGAGCAAATTCAACTGCTGTTATTCGTCGGCATTTTTTTTATTACCTGGAATATGGAAAACCTTGCCGGGGTGATTTTAAATTATAAAAAATGGAAGCATGCTTTTATAAACGCGCCTTTTATTTTTACAAATATCCCTGGCCAGTTTGTTTTGGGCTTGGCTTTTGTAAAAGTTATCACATGGACATCGTTTCACCAGTTTGGTTTCTTACACCATTTAAATCTTGGAGATAATTCGTTCTTCCTGTTTATTATAGCTTTTATTTTTTTGGATTTCGGCGAATATATTTATCATGTGATTATGCACAAGGTAAAAAAGCTTTGGGTGTTTCATTTAGTACATCACAGCGATAATGTAGTAGATGTTTCTACCACATTACGCGAACATCCGGGAGAAAATATTATACGGTTATCTTTTACCTTGCTTTGGGTTTTTATAAGCGGTACGCTGTTTTGGGTTTTAATACTTCGCCAGATCATCCAGGAATTCACCACCTTATTTGCTCATATGAATCTCCGTATACCCGAATACATGGACAGCATCATTGGTTTAATTTTTATTACGCCCAATCTTCACCAGGTGCATCACCACTATCAGCAGCCTTATACTGATTGCAATTATGGTGATGTGCTAAGTATTTGGGACAGGGTGTTTGGCACTTTCAAAAGATTACCTAAAGAGAAACTGGTATTTGGGATTGACACTCACATGAAACAGGAGGATAATGGAAATTTTAAACTATTATTCAAAATTCCATTTAGGAAATAATCGCTTTTAAAATTCATTGACACAAAATTTTATGGAATATGGTTTTTAAGACTGAGGATAAATTATGCAAACAAATTGAAGTTTATGTAACTGCTCTTTTTGAAAACATAGCTCATCCAACTCTTGCGTTTCATGACCTTTACCACACTCAAAATGTAGTCGCACGTTCCAAAGAAATTTCAGATCATTATTTTCTTTTAGAAGATCAAAAACTTATTCTATTTTCTGCGGCTTGGTTTCATGATTGCGGCCATCTCGTTACAAATCCTGAAAATCATGAAATCATGAGTTGTAAAATTGTGAATCAGTTTATGAAAGAGTTTGTAAATGACAAATCGATAATTAAAAGAATTAATGAGTGTATAATGGCGACAAAGTTTCCAAGAGACCCTCAAAATTTGTTGGAACGAATAATCTGTGATGCAGATACCTATCACCTGGGGACTGCTGAATTTGAATACATGAACAGAAAAATGATGAAGGAAACTAAATTAAAAAAAAGAAAAGCGGCCGTCATTAATTTTAAAGAAGAAACAATTAAGATGCTGATGGGCCATAGGTTCTATACCAATTATTGCAAAAAGCTACTTGATGCCGGAAAGTTAAAAAACCTCCGGAAATTATTGAGGTAATTCTGGTAGATCGCAAATATCTTTATTGGACTGCCACATTCGGATAGTCTTTTTCCTTCTTTCCTGAAAAATACATTACAATAAATAACAAAGCCGCAGCAATTAATGCTGCAATGCCCCGCCCGAAATGGAGGCCGCCCCTGGATGAAGGTTTTGTCATCAGATCTCCAAACGTAGCTCCAAAGGGACGCGTAAAAATAAAGGCAATCCAGAAAAGTAAAATCCTGTTTAATTCGGTATAGTAATGAAGCAACAATACTATGATGATCACCCCCGCCGTTACTGCAGCTCCCGTTAAATAACTCAGGCCAACAACATCGCTCAGGTAATCGCCGAATGCTGTACCAAGGCTATTTGAAAATAGAATCGCGATCCAGTAGAAAGTTTCTATCCTTCTTTCGGCAATGGGATACACCTCTATCTCACCTTCATTTTTATGCCAAAGGAATAATGTAAGGAGCAAACAAGATAAAAGTATAAGTGAACCCCATGTATAGCCAAGCCCCAGCGTTCTGTCCATAAGATCAGAGATTTCCGTGCCCACAGTAGTAGTTCCTACAATAACCAGCCAATATCGAACCGCATGGAATTTAGAAGCCTTCATTTGAATTATAAACACCACTAAAAGAAAGGCGACAGTAACTGCCAGGCTTATAACGTATCCCAGGTTTAAAGTCATAGAGAAGAAGTCACCCAGCATCTCTCCTAAGGTTGTCGCGACTACTTTCATGATCCAGAAATAGATCGTGATCTTCGCGACTTTATTTAATTCTTCGTTTTTACCTGGCATGTTTAATTGTTTAAGTTGTATTTAATAGTAACGAAAGAAGTTTTTTCTTCTTTAATACTGAGATTTACAAACACAATTATTGAACTGAAAATAAGTGGTCTTCGCAAACTCAATACATAATTTAGAATCCGATGATTGTAAAAGCGATGTTCGTTTATAATAAAAAACTGTCCCTGATTGGGGACAGCTTTAGTTCCTGGGCATTTCAAAGATTAATCTTTTGCTGTTTTAATGAACTTTCCGTCTTTTGTGAAAAATACATCCATACCTTTTACTTCAGCTTCATAGTTAATTTCTCCATTTGCCTTTGTGATTATGGCCGCTTCTTTTATTTTTTCACCTTTATAATTTTGGGCGATGTAATCTTTTACTGAAACGGGTAAATCCGCAACTTTTATATCTGTTTCCGATTCCTGCCTGTTACCATTACCGTCATATAATGCAGACATGGCTTTCCCATCCATCTTAAAATTGGCTTCATAATTTGGAGCCTCTTTTTCCCATTTTGGTGATGTGCCGGGGAAATCTTTTGCAAAAGAAGTCTTCACTGCTGAAGGAACTTTTGAAGCATCCATTTTTTGTGCGCAGGCGGAAAGTGTAATACTTCCGGCGATGACTAACATCATTAATGTTTTCATGTTTTTCATTTTTATTTGTTTTTATTTGTTATACAAAGCTATACGGAGAAGTTGAAGCAAGTCTGTTGCAGCAAGCCTTCTCCGTAAATTTTTCATGATTTCACTTGTTTAATTACAGGCTTTAACGTTTCCTTCTTTTTACCAAAAATGAATTTATATAAAATAGGCAATGTGGTAATTAACACAATGATGATCGTTATCAATCCCAAATGATCCTTCAGGCTAAAGCCAAACTTTTTATCAATCCATGATTGCAGAAAGTGACCACCAAGAATCATCAGCGTAACCCAGCAGACGCTTCCTGCAAGGTTATAGAAAAAGAAATTCCTTTTTGGCATTTGTACAATGCCTGCGACAAGAGGTGCGAAGGTTCTTATGATTGGGAGAAACTTCGCGAAGAATATTGTTCCGTTTCCATAGTGCTTGTAAAATTCCTTCGCTCTCGTTAAGTATTTTCTTTTGAAAAAGAAACCATCTTTCCATTTAAACATTACGGGGCCCGTTTTATATCCAAACCAATAACCGGCAACATTGCCCATAAACGATGCGATAACTATGAACAATAATATAACCGCATAGTGAACATTAAAGAAATTTGAGGCAACCTCATTTATATAAATACCGGTGGTAAACAATAAGCTATCTCCCGGCAAAAAAAATCCTGCGAATAAACCTGTTTCAGCAAAAATAATTAGCAATACTACATACAAGCCGCCATGATAAATTACCCATTCTATAAATGACTGATAAAATCCCAATGCTTATTTATTTTAGTTGCAGGAAAGCGTTTCCCTGTCTGTATTTTAATCAAAACCTTTCGATTGCGAGTCTACATATAAGAAGAATTAATTGCCGGGATATTTTGCTTCATGAAAATCAGTTAAACTTATAAACCATGCCCGGCATTAGATGTCCTTGTGAATATTGGAGGTTAAAGGTGACTGTATTTTTCTTTTGCCCGGGAGCCTTTAATTTCGAGTATCGGTGATAGTTATTTACAACCTGTTTGCCGCTCAGGTAGCCCAGTGCTGCACCTACGAACACATCAGTTGCCCAGTGCTTATTTTCAGTAATCCTGCTAAGGCCAATCATGGTGGCGGCGCTGTATGCAATGATAGGAACTAAAGGTTTGTCTTTATATTCCAAAGCAAAAACGGTTGCTGCAGCAAAAGCGACGGTTGTATGGCCTGAAGGAAATGAGCTATAAAGCGTTTTGCCACTGGACGTCCTGGCGGTTTTAGAAAAAGGCCCTAGAAATTTAGGCTCCGGCTCAGTTCCAGCTGCATAATAAGATGGCCGCGTTCTCCCTGATAAAAATTTTGAAGCGCTCTCCACAGCGGCTCCTACTATGTAAGCTTGTGTCGCGAGTAAGGTCGTCGTTTTCATCTTTTCATTCTTAAAAATAAAACCATAGGCGCCAAATACAGCAAGCGTATATCCTTCATAATTGCCACCAAAATTTGTAATATACCTGCTTATGTCATTCAGGCCTGTATTCTTGTTCCGGAGTTTTAGAGCGCCTCTTTGTATCGGTTCATCGGCAAATGAAAGCGCAACCGTTGCAAGAGTAAATTTGCCAAGGTTTCCCCAGTCCTTTTTGCTCATGTGAAACGGCTTGGTGAACGTTTGTTTCAGGTCGCTCCCTAAAAGAATAAAGTAGGTATTGAATGTAATCTTTGTGTTTTCGTTATAAGCAGCGGCAGCAATATCATTAATCTGTCCTCCTGCACTGTCTGTCTTCTTATTTAAGCTGTCCAGCTTATTTATCAGGGTATCGGTTTTTTGGGAAAATCCCGCTGCAGGCATTGATAAAAAAAGGAACAGCAATAATCGTATTTCCAGGCGCATAATTTTATAACGGTTTAATTTTTTGATAAAAGATTCTAAGAATGGTGTTTGCAGATTGATTACTCAGATTATCGAAGAGTTTAGCAATGCTTAAAAGCATAGTTGAAGGTCTGCGATAAATGGTTGGGTCTAACGGGTTAATTTGTAAATATTTAATTACGGAAAATTTTTAGGACGATTGAAGCTAACTGGCAATTCTGGTTTTATTCTGGATTAAGGTTTTGATTGATAATTTTTCCATTTCTAAGAAAAGCAAAATAGCAAATAGAAAAGTATTTACCCAACCTTTTTTTGCTCTGCATCAACTATTATTAATTAATTATAGTGAGTTTAATTTCAAAATATGATTAATCTATCCTGTTCTGTAATATATGTTTTATTTACTTTTTTTACAACGTTAAATCAAACCTTTCGTAAAACCGATAGCCCGTTAGTTTCTATTATTTCCAATAACGGGCACGGCTTTCATGTAAATAAGGAAGACGCCATAATAGGTAAGTGGATTACTGTTGAAAGAAGCGTTGCTGTTGAGGTATATAAGCAAAACAATAATTACAGGGCAAAAATTATTTGGTTTAAAATAGAAGATACAACCAGGCCCATGAATACGAGAACGGATGAAAAGAATCCTAACCCCGCATTGCGCAGCCGGAAATGGCTGGGCATGGAGGTATTGCGTGGCCTAAAGTACAATGCAAGTGATGATGAATGGCAGGATGGAATTATTTACGACGCAAAACATGGCCGGGAATGGGATTCGGTAGCATGGATAGACGAGGATGGGTTATTGAAAGTAAAAGGTTACCTGGTTTTTAAATTCATTTGCGAAACGCTGACTTTCAAAAGAGTGTAATTGCATTGATATAATGAATGCTGAATTCGATAAAAGACCCCGATCTGAATTACTACTGTTACGTTTATGAAAAATGATAAAAAGATTCTGATAACTTTCGATGTAGAAGAATTTGACCTGCCCCTTGAACATGGGATTAATTTACCACTTGCTGAACAAATGGCTATAGCTAAAGAAGGGCTTGATAACATTGAGGACATTCTTAACGGAAAAACCACCTGGTGTACGTTGTTTACAACAGCAAATTTCGCCCGCATGTTTCCCGATGAAATTAGAGTACTTTCAAAAAATCATGAAATCGCTTCTCATACTTTTTATCATTCTTCCTTCAACCGGGAGGACCTGTTACACTCACGACAGGTACTCGAAAATATTATTTCAAAAAAAGTACTCGGCCTCAGAATTCCCCGCATGCAAAAGATTGCCAGCAGTTGGATAAGGGAAGCGGGATATATTTATGATTCTTCATTGAACCCAACCTGGATTCCTGGCAGATATAATAATATTAAGTCCTCCCGAACTTATTACACGGATAATGGGTTGACAGAAATCCCGGCATCGGTTTCCGTTAATTTGCGCATCCCGCTGTTTTGGCTTACGTTTAAAAATTTCCCCTACGCATATTATAAAAGACTCGCGTTAGGTGCCCTTGCGAAAGATGGTTATTTGTCCCTGTATTTTCATCCATGGGAATTTGCAGATTTAAGTGGCTTTAATATTCCATCATGCATTAAGAAAAAATCGGGAACTGCATTGCTGGATAAATTTAACAGGCTTATTTCCGATTTAAAGAACGAAGGCGAATTTTCAACCATCCAATCATTTCTTTTCTCGACCTCAAAAGAAAACGAACCAACATCCAAATAAAGACCAGGCAACCCAACCTTTTTGCTTAAACACTAAACTATCTTTTAAGATGATAACGTATCTATCCCAAAAATCGTACTGATGCAGGTTGCCATGTTCATGGAAAAAATTAAATGGACGGAGCGGTTGAGAAAAATTGATAACCGGAACCTAAATTTTCCCGTTGCAATCTGGTACGTTCTTGCTGCAACGGCTGCTGTTTTAAAGATTTGTCTAGGGCAAAGTAAGTATAACAATTTTATAATTTTTCGGCAGGTTTTCTGGCACATGCTTGATCAAATAAATTTATATGCTGAGTACCCTTCAGAATATTTTGATGCCAATCATTATGGGCCTTTTTTCAGTATTGTTATCGCCCCGTTCGCAATAATGCCCACTCCCATGGGAGTCTTTTTTTGGTGTATGGCGAATGTGGTACTTCTGTTATATGCCATAAGACAACTTCCTATAAGCTTCAAAAACCAGAATGTAATATTATTGATTGCGGCCATTGAAATGATGACTTCCATAGAGAATACACAGTTTAATTGTATTATGACTTCCTGGATTATTTTATCCTATGTGCTGGTCCAAAAAGAAAAAGATTTTTGGGCTACCCTTTTTATCGTGGCAGGAACTCTTGTCAAATTGTATGGAATAGTTGGGATTTGTTTTTTTTTATTTTCAAAGCACAGAAGGGAATTTATGACAGGCTTTATTTTTTGGCTGGCCGTGTTGTTTTTATTGCCTATGCTATTTTCTTCTTTTTCTTTTATTGTACAGTCTTACCAGGACTGGTATCATTCATTGATCCAAAAGAATGCAAATAATATAATGAATGACGATGGCAAAATTAATTTGTCCATAATAGGGCTTATTCATCGGATATTTAAAATTGAGTTGTTGAATAGTACAGTGTTGATTCCCGGGGCTTTGTTATATGCGGTGCCATTTGTAAGAATTTGCCAGTACAAGAATATTTTATTCAGGTTACATTACCTCGCTTTGCTTTTAATAGGAGTAGTGATTTTCAGTAGTTCATCTGAAAGCCCGACATACATTATTGCCATGACCGGTGTTGGTATTTGGTTTATTCTTCAACAGAAAAATGCGATCAATATTACCCTTCTAATATTTGCCTTAGTTATTACCAGTTTATCTCCTACAGATATCTTCCCGAAGTACATAAGAGAAAATTATGTATTTGCTTATGGCCTTAAGGCTTTACCCTGCTTTTTTATATGGCTTAGTTTGTTATATCATTTAATCACAAAAGATTTTAAGCATGCAAAAAGCAATACATGAAAAAAAATATTTCCATAGTAATACCAGTTTATAATGAAGGGGATAATATAGAAGAAATTGTCAGATCTGTGCAAAACGTGACATCAAGGTTGCCTTATGAATGTACCATTACTTTTATTGATGACGGAAGCGATGATTGTACGCTGGAAATTATTCGGGAACTGTGTCTTTTAAATGGCAATATATCCTTCATTTCCCTATCAAGAAATTTTGGTCATCAAAATGCGATTAAGGCAGCTATGGATTACTGTACCGGCGATTGTGTTATTACAATGGATGGGGATATGCAGCATCCACCTGAATTAATTCCGCAATTAATAGAGAAATGGGAAGCCGGAAATGATATTGTCTTCACTGTGAGGAAAAACTGTAAAGAGCTGCCTTTTATAAAGAGAAAAACCAGCATGATATTTTACCATTTGTTGAATTATTTATCAGGAATAGAAATTGAAGAGGGAACTGCAGATTTCAGATTACTTGATCAAAAAATAGTAGACGTGCTCTGTAACTTAGAGGAAGATGCGCTTTTTTGGAGAGGGCTTGTAAAATGGGTTGGATTCAGGCAGGCTTCTATTGAATACTCGCCCGAATTAAGAAAATTTGGGAAATCGAAATACACATTTAAGAAAATGATGACTTTTGGTTTGAATGGAATTACTTCTTTTAGCACGAAGCCTTTGACGATCGCAATTTATCTCGGATTTATTTGTGCAATATTATCGCTCCTGTACATTCCTTATGTTTTCTGGAGCATATATTATGGACGTGCTATTTCCGGTTGGGCATCTTTAATTGTTACTATTGCGTTTCTCGGCGGGCTGCAATTAATGATTTTGGGAATACTGGGAATTTATCTCGGCAAAGTATTTATACAAAGTAAAAAGAGGCCGCATTATATAGTTAAGGAAAGTACAATGAGCTGTAGAAGTGTCAAAATTGAAGGTCTGTGAATTCAAAGCCAGAGGACATTTCATAAGCACTATAAAGAAGTATGTTTTCATTGTATAAATTTTTCGCCATCAAATTGCAATTACTTTAATGAGATACTTTAATGAGAATTATTTTGCACAATTATGAGAAATTAAATTTCCTCAGTAGAATTTCTTAAAACGAGTTTAATTGTATGCATTGGTTCAACATAATTATAAGTTATCACAAAACCGTACGTTTCGCATATTCTTTTTACAATAGCCAATCCAAGCCCCAGGGAGTCTGTTGATGAACTGTCTTTTTTAAATCTTTCGAATAATTCATTTGTATTAATAGTAGGCTCTTTGCCTGTATTTGAAACTGACAGCGTTGTATCATTTAAAGAAATTTCGATATAGCCATTTCTATAATTGTGTTTTATCGTATTGGTGATAATATTAGAGATCATTGCTTCGGCCAGCGCCTTGTTCATCACAAGATTTACATTCGGGCTGATATTGGTTTTTACGCCAATACTTTTGGATATCGCAAGCTCTTCAAATTTAGTAATGAAGCTGAAAAGAATATCTGAAATATTTACTTTTTCATTTTCAATAAACTGGTTATTATCTATTTTTGTAAGCAACAGCAAGGATTGGTTAAGCCTCGAAAGCCGGTCCGTGGCTTCAGCAAGCGCTGATATAGAATCTACCTGGATCGCATTCATATTTTCAGATTGCATCAGCAACTCAAGTTTCATTTTTATTATGGCAAGCGGCGTTTGAATTTCATGTGAAGCGTTTTCCGTGAAGCTTTTGAGCGATTCATAATCACTGCTTACTTTTTCTGTCATTAGCATAGCAGTTTTATTAAGTTCTTCAAATTCATTAATACCGGTACTGTTCAATTGCAGTTTATTTTTTGAGGAAATATTAAATTTCTTCAATTGCTCTAAAGTCGAATTAAAGGGCTTCCACAACTTCCCGAGGATAAAGTGATTCACAAGAAAAAGAACCAGAAGTAAAAATACAATTGCCACCAATGTGATGGCCGCTATTAATTTTAAAAGGTAATCAGAGCTTTGCTGCGATTTTCTTACGATAGCCTGGTAAACTCTGCCATTTATAGTTATTGGAAATGCGAGCTGACGATAAACCTCCCGCTCTTTCTCGTCCTCATCATAAATTTTCTCAGTACTAAACGCCCTCGGGGGAACTTTGCTGAGCAAAGTGTCAAATGAAATCTGCTGGTCCCTATAGGTGGATGCTTCGGGTAATGAATCCTTGACGCCAACATAATCGCGGATCTCCTGTTCTTCAATTTCAAGGTCGTGATTGAGCTGATGAATTAATATAAAATGAAGGATGAAATAATAAGCGATGCTGCTGATAAGTACTACGGCTATAGTAACGGGGATGTTTATACGGTTATACTTTGCCAGTAATCTCATCAATCTGAAAATTTATAGCCCATCCCGTAAATCGACTTTATGTAATCGGCTTCTCCGGCATCAGATAATTTTTTTCTCAGATTTTTGATGTGCGTATAAATAAAATCAAAATTTCCGGCCATATCATCGCCCCACAGATGACGGGCGATAGCATCTTTTGAAATTACTTTTCGCTTGTTGCTGATAAAATATAACAATAGGTCGTACTCTTTTTTGGTAAGTGTAACAGCTGTATCATTTACGGTTACCTCTTTACTTTGCGTATCAATTGTTAAGTTATTAAATTTAATAAGATTGTGGCCATCAAAATTTTTTCTCCTGATGATTGCCGCTATCCTTGCATTCAGTTCGGAAAGATGAAATGGCTTGGCCAAATAATCATCTGCTCCCAAATTAAGCCCGGTAATTTTATCATCTAAAGAATTTTTTGCAGAGATAATCAATACGCCATCTGACTTGTTATTTTCTTTCAGGATTTCAAGAATTTTGAGACCATTACCGCCGGGCAGGGAAATGTCCAGTAAAATACAATCGTAATCGAAAGTCTCAGTTTTGTAGAGAGCGTCGTTGTAGTCCGCAGCAGTATCGCAGGAATATTCCTGCGTAGCAAGATAAGATGCGATACTTGCACTTAATTCCTTTTCATCTTCGATTATAAGAATTTTCATTTTTTTTTCAAAAAATACATGTTGAATTTGAAGAGAAGCTGAAGAAGGTCAATGGGCAATTCACACATCCCACACTACGCATTGCACCACTTCTAAAAAAAACCCTTCAATTTTTCTTTAAGATATTCAGGCATTTCGCAACGCTTCATTGTTTTTGCCTCCATAAAATACAATGTCACGTCACCTACGTTGAGTAACTCTTTCTTTTCATTATAAATTTCACTATGAAAAACTATTTTATGGTGAACCGGTAGCTCTCTTAATGTAGTAACCACCGTTATTAAATCGTCATAGAGCGCCGGACGCAAAAATTTGCTATGAATATCAATTACCGGAAGTATGATTCCCGATGCCTCGATCGATTTATAGGTAATACCAAGGCTGCGTAAAGAATCAGTACGCCCGATCTCATAAAATTGTGCATAGTGTCCATGGTATACCACGCCCATTTGATCAGTAAGAGCGTAGTGAATTCTTATTTGTGTTTTATGTGTAAACAAGTTTTTTATTAAGAAATTTAAAATAGTTAGCGGCATTTAACAAGTTATTCCTTAACGGAGGGCTCTCTGTCCTGAATTTTTCACTGGGGGGGCCGGGCCACTATTTCCCTATCGCACCATCAACACTTATTTTGCCCGGGCCACATAATAATATTACTAAAGACCCTGCAAGGTACATTGTAGCTTTTTCGCCTTCAGCAAAAAGATCGCCGTTATGTACTTTAAATAAAGCAACACTCATCACGATAAGAACAGGTATTGCAGCAAGCCTTGTAAATAAGCCGAGAATTAAAAATATAGAACAAAAAAATTCTGCGAAGATTACGAGGGTTAAGGATACAGTTGACCCCAATCCTAAGAAGTTCAGAAAATGATGTTTCGTCGTACTAAAATGTACGAGCTTACCGAACCCATGATTAGCTACCAAAGCACCCACTCCCAGCCTTAATACCAGCATCGCCAGGTTAAATGCTCCTGCTGAATATTTTGTGGAAAGAATTCTTTTCATATTTTTTTTACAATTGTATTAACAAAGATTTGTGCAATTTAAAGTGTTTTATTTTCATCATAATATTTCCCGAATAGTTATTAAGGTATGGTGTTTGTACTTTTGCGCCGATAAAATTTCTGATTTCGTTTTTAGATGTTGCAGGATTTACAAATAGTGGAAAAATAAAAAATATATAATTCATGAATCGCCTCTTGTTCCCCATCGCTCTTATTCTTTTTTCATTATCCTGTTTTTCTCAGCCCAATTATAATATTACCGATCCTGAAAAAAGTTTTAAGGAGGCAAAGGAATATTTTATTAAAGGTGAATACAGCCTCGCTTATCCCCTGTTGAAACCGCTGAAAGATAAATATCCTGAAAATACTCAAAGCAGCCACGCTTACCTCAACCAGGATATTGAATATTACTATATTGTTTGTGGATTAAAACTAAACCAACCAGTAGCAGAAGATGCGGCGCAACGTTTTATTGAAGCCGCCAACAACGAGCCGCGCCAGCAGATAATGAGCTATAACCTTGCAAAGTATTATTTTATAAAAAATGATTTTGCCCGTGCAGTGGTTTACTATGAACGTGCAGGTTATGATAATTTGAGTAATGAAGAAATTGCTGATGCAAAATTTGAGCTGGCATATTCTTATTTTAACCTGAAACAATTTGACGAGGCAAAGCCTTTATTTAATGAAATTCATCAGTTGCCGGATAATAAATATTATTACGATGCCAACTACTATTATGGATTCATAAGCTTTCAGCAAAGAGATTATGCAGAGGCATTGAGTTCCTTTAAAAAAGTGGAAAATATCGAAAAATACCAGGCACTTGTTCCTTATTATATCGCTGATATCTACTATGCCCAGGGTAAAAAAGATGAAGCATTGCGTTATGGCGAACAAGCCCTTTTACGCAGTGATGTTTATTACAGGAAAGACCTCAATCTTTTAATAGGCCAAATATATTTTGAGAAGAAAGAATTCGCGAAAGCGCTTCCATTGATCGAGGCTTACGTTAATAGCAGTGATAAAGTTTCCAAAGAAGTAATGTATGAGCTGAGCTACGCATATTATGATGCAAACCAGGTGGAGAAGGCCATCGAGGGTTTTAAGCAGCTGAGTAACGAGAAGGATTCATTGGGCCAGAACTCAATGTATTTGTTGGGAGACCTGTATTTAAGAACGAATCAAAAAGCAAATGCAAGAAATGCTTTTCAATATAGTGCCAACAACAATAGCAATCGCAAACAGCAGGAAATATCGCGTTTCAATTATGCCAAGTTATCCTATGAACTCGGCTACCAGGACGTGGCATTGAGTGAAATGAATAAATTTCTTGACCTGTATCCTACATCAACCTATGCCGTTGAAGCCAAAGAGATTTTAATAAACCTTCTTGCTAACACCAATAACTATAGTGACGCACTGGCATTATATCAATCATTTGATAAGCCAACACCCGCAATGCAAAAAGCGTATCCCAAACTTCTTTTTGGCAAAGCGACCGAATACATCAATGATGGCAAAACCGCCCAGGCAGATGACCTGCTTTCACGAATTATCCGTGATCCCAATGCCGGAGAAGTTTTGCCCTTTGCAAATTTCTGGAAGGGCGAGGTTGCGTACAAGCTTGGGCGTTACGATGATGCCATACGATATATGAATGCTTACCTGCAAACAGGAGGTTACCAGGGCGAAGCCAACCCTGACGCCGCAAAATATGTATTAGGTTATGCATATCTTAAAACAGAAAATTATTCTTTGGCACTCGATAATTTCAGGGCGATTTCTGCTTCGTTAAATTCCCAATCATCTTCGATTGCACAGGATGCATATGTAAGAGCGGCCGATAGTTACTTTATGCAAAAAAACTACAGCAGCGCAAGGAGCATGTATCAAAATGTGCTTGACAAAGGTTTGCCGCAAAGCGATCATTCACTATACCAGATTGCATTGATAAGTGGCATTAACAATCCTGCAGAAAAAATAAAAACTTTTAATTCGCTTGTACAGCGTTATCCGCAAAGTGATCTCGTAGCGGAATCAAACATGCAGATCGCTAATACTTACATGGCCCAGGAGAAATTTAAAGATGCAATTCCTTATCTCAATAAAATTCTTGAGACGAAAGATGCAAGCGGCCAGTTTCCAAAAGTTTACCTTAAACTTGGTTTGTCTAATTATAATCTTAATAATAATGAGGAGGCGTTAAAGTATTATCAGAAACTTGTAAGCCTCTATCCCCAGTCTGCCGAGGCTGACGAAGCCATGGATAACATGAGAAATATTTATGTGGAACTTGGAAGACCAAACGAATATGTTGACTTTGTAAAGAAGTCGGGAAAGGTCATCAGCATTTCAGAAGCAGATTCTTTGACTTTTGCATCTGCTGAACTTAGATTTAATAATAATGATTGCCCGGGGGCGATAACTGCACTATCAGATTATCTTTCCAAATTTTCACAGGGAGCTTATATACTTGAAGCCAATTTTTACCGCAGTGAATGCTATGCAAAAAATAAGGATTGGAATAATGCTGTGAAGGGATATGAAGCCGTCGTAAATCTTGGTAGTAATAAATATGCTGAAAGATCTGCATTGGCAGCTGCACGTACTTATTATTTTGAGTTGCAGGATTATGCCAGGGCCAAAATTTATTTTGCAAAATTGAAAGAGCTTGCAACTACTCCCGAAAATGAACTGGAAGCATTAAGAGGACTGGTAAGAAGTTATTATCAAACAAAAGACTTTACTGAAGCCAATAATGCATCGAAGGAACTGCTTACTAAAAAAGGATTGAGTACGGACGACAAGGCGATCGCAAACCTTGTGTTAGGAAAATCTCTCCAGACCGACAATCATTGCGACCAGGCAATTGCCGCGTTTAAACAGGTTGCGGCAATTAACAAATCTGCATGGGGCGCCGAAGCACGCTATGAAATTGCCAATTGTTATTTTATACAAAATGATCTTGCCACAGCTGAAAAGGCCGGCATGGATGTAATAAAGGTTACGGGCTCTTATGATTATTGGGTTGCCAGGGCCTATATTTTGTTAGGCGATATTTATTTGCAGCAAAAAGATTATTTCAATGCAAAAGCGACCTTTCAAAGTGTGGCTGACAATGCGACGATCCCTGAATTGAAAAAGGAAGCAGCGGATAAACTAAGCAAAGCGATAGCAGAAGAACAACAAAATTCCAAAGTCGAATCACCTTCAACGAACAAATAATATTATATAGGCTGGATTCTTTAATAAATAACGAATTGATTTTTATGAACGCAAAGATGTTTCGATACCCACATAAATTTTTTATCAGTTCCGTGATATTTTTCCTGGTAACTATGCAGGCGAATGCCCAGAGAGATACAACACGAAGGCAAACAATTGAGATTACATCGTCCTATAAACCGGTATTACGCAATCCGGTAAAAATAAATTTATATGCATCACCCGTTGCGGGGGACACTACGCGGCCAAGGCTTGCTTATAATATTCCACCCCAAAATTTATTTTTTACCTATCAGCCTGTTCCTCTTAAGCCGCTGGCATTAGCCGCTGATACAGCTTTGCAATTAGGCGGCAGGAATCAACTAAAGCTTGGCTTCGGCAGCTTTACCACTCCATATGTTTCAGGCGCATTTAGTTTTGGAGATGGTAAAAAGAGTCTTGGAAATGTTTATGGAGATTACATTTCTTCAAGAGGGAAAATTAGAAACCAGGATTTTAGTGAAATAAATATAAAGGGCACGGGGAGTATCTTTTCGGAAAAAAATGAAACCTATGCGTTTGCCGCTTTTCAGCAGCATGAATATTATCAATATGGATACAATCACGATCTTTTTGATTTTGATAAAGGCATTTTACGGAGAAGCTACCAGGACTTTTCGGCCGGTGTGGGTTTCAGAAACATCGCGGTGAATGATTTGAATATTACGTACAATCCCCACCTCGAACTTCATACATTTTCGCGGGAAAGCAAAGCATCGGAGACGACTTTACTTTTAAATATTCCGGCGGAAAAAAAATTTAGTGAATCTGTTTCCCTGAAGGTAACAGCAAGTGGAAACTTTGATAAATATCAGCTCAAAAATTCATCGGATCACCTTACCAATAACCTGTTCCAATTAGCGCCTGAGCTTGTTTTTTACGATGACAATTTTACTTTTCACGGAGGCGGTACACCATCGTGGAATAACAATGATGTAACCATTTTACCTAACGTTTACGGAGAGGCGCAACTACAAAATAATGTACTTTCGATCCAGGCCGGGTGGATAGGGCAGTATCTGCCGAACAGCTTCCGGACTTTAAGTGGGGAGAACCCTTACATGCAGGAACCCTTGTTTTTGAAAAATACAAAAGAGGTTCAGTTTTATGGCGGCGTAAAAGCTACGCTTGACAAGCATTTTAATTTTAATGCCAAGGCTGCGGTAATTACCTATCACGACCTTCCGCTATTTATAAACAATCCCGTGGATGAAAAAAGTTTTATTGTAGTAAATGAAAGTAAGCTGGATAATTTTCAAATACATGGTGACCTGAGCTATATAAACCAGGATAGATTTACCGTAACAGCAGGACTTGATTTAAATACGTATTCGGGTTTGCAGGATAATGCGAAAGCCTGGCATCTATATCCTTTAAAACTAAATGGTTCATTAAGATGGAATGCATTTAAGGAGCTATTAATTAAGGGCGACCTGGTAGCGTTTTCCGGCGCGAAGGCATTGTTGAGTGATGGCTCTCAGAAAAACCTGAAGGGTGGTACAGATATCAGCGCCGGGGGTGAGTTTAAGATCAATCCAAAATTCAGTGCATGGCTCGATTTTAATAATATTCTTAATAGTACCTATGAACGCTGGAATAATTACCCGGTCTATGGTTTACAGGTGATCGGTGGTATAATAATTCACTTTTGATTATGATGAATAGAGAAGAAGCCCTATCCCAACCCTTCTCCGAAGTGGAAGGACTAACTTAATTTAGAATATCCTACAAAACTATCCTGGTCTGAGCTCGCGGTACTCATCTAATGAAGTATTAATCATTTTCTGAAAAATTGTCAAAGTAATTTCCTTCAATTTAATTATAGATATTTGTATGATGGAGAAGATTATCGCCTCATATTTAGTTCAGAAAAAAGAATGCAGTCTTCCCGGAATTGGTCATCTTAAAATAAGTACAAAGGCAGCTGAGCTTGATATAGCTAATAAAGAATTGTTCCCGCCTGTTGATGAGATAATTTTTAAAGAGGAGGAAGTGCATCTCAGGAAAGACCTTGTAAATTATGTGTCTTTGCAAAAGCAAATAGATGAAAATGATGCCGCTGAAAAAATAAATAACTGGTGTCTCAATGCAAAAGAGAAGCTTGCAGCGGGTGAAAAAATTCATTTTGAATCAGTAGGAAGCCTTCAAAAAAATACCGGGGGAAATATTTTCTTCCATAAGATGAATGACCTGCTGTTGTATGATATAGTCGCTGCAGAAAGAGTTATCCATAAAAACGAGCAACATTCCGTTTTGGTGGGTGACAAAGAAACCACCTCTGGTGCGATGAATGAATTTTATAAAGAAGATGTGCCGGTTAAAAAGAAACCCTGGTGGAAGATCTGGGCAATTATTCTCTTTTTAATCCCACTGCTTATTTTGATCATACATTTTTCTGGGCATAGTTTTACAACTTCCGGTATCGGCAATCAGATACATGTATCCTCGCCATCACCTCCTGTTTTACATGAATGAAATTGATTAGGATCTTTCGATCGCAAATTTTTATTTCGCCCCGCTTACAAGCATTGGCATAATGTAAATTCCTTTTGAAGCTGTAATGAAAAGTTGTTTTCCATCCTTCCCTCCAAAGCATACATTCGCAGTCCAGTTCTCTTCTATTGGAATATTGGTAATTTGTTTTCCAGCGGGGTCAAAGATTGTAACCCCCTTACCTGTCAAATAAAGATTTCCTTTATTATCAATCGTCATACCATCCGAGCCCATAGGAGCAAAGAGATTTTTGCCGGTGATAGTTCCATCGGGCATTATTTGGTATTTGTAGATTTTACCATCTCCTATATCTGCAATAAATAAATTTTTTCCATCCGGTGTTCCAATTATTCCGTTGGGCTTTACGATGTCGTCAGCTATTACTACCGGCTTTGCCGCGCCTGGAGGTAAGTAATAAACATCTTGTTCGTGTTGTACGGGTTTTGGTTCTTTCCAATAGGGTCTTTCGTAATAGGGATCGGTAAAATAAATGCCACCCTTTGCGTCTATCCAAAGGTCGTTAGGACCATTCAGGCGCATACCATTCGCTCCTTCCATCAGTACAGTCATTTTTCCATAGCGGTCAAATGATACCAGTTGGCCTTTTTCATCGGCGCATGCAACAATATTTTCTTTTGAATCAACATAGAGCCCGTTTGCTCTCCCTGACTGATCAGTAAATAAACTTAGTTCTCCGTTGACACTGTATTTCCATACCTGGTTATTTGGCTGATCCGTAAAATAGATGTTGCCCTTGCTGTCGGATGCAGGCCCTTCCGTAAAGGTAAATTGCTTTGATATCAATTTAGGTTGTGTGCCGGGTATAAAAAGGTCTGTAGTTTCTTTCAAAGGTGTTTTATTATTGTGTGCGGTACTTTTGCAAGCGGGCAAAAGACAATTAACTAACACATAAAAAGTGCCATAAAAGAATAGGGATAAATAATTTTTTTTCATTGTTATGGGCAATTTATTTTGAATAATAATAAATGCAGACATGAAAGAAAACGAGACCAGGTTACAACTGCTCACTTTCTACCGGCACATCAATTTCTTCATTTTTATCATCGTTTAGAGACACTTTTTCTTTAAGGGACTTCTTTTGCGCTTTCGATGTTGCCATTAATGCAACCATCATGATGAGTGTTGTAAGAACGATAACCTGGATGATAAGTGATTTGTTAACAAGAAAAATCTGTTGCTCGGGGGCAATTGAAAGAAAGAGAAGAATGGTGATAAGACCACGGGGAGCAACAAACAGCAAATACTTAAAATCCAGCCTTGACAGCCTGAGTTGAAATGCCCTGAAAGTAAAAATTGAAATTACAATTCCAAAAGACCAAAGTAAAGTTTCTGTGTTCAGTATCTCTTTTGTTTCAAGTAAAAAACCGAAGAAAAGAAAAAATATAGCTTTGATTAAAAAAGCCGCCTCAATGTTCAGGGCTTTAAATTTTTGTACCTCCTTGTTTAATTCATCAGGCCTGAATCGTTTTATCCACTTAAAGCGTTTTAACTCATCAATGTTGCCAATAAATAAGCCAAACATCATTATGAAGATAAGAGAAGGCAGGTGGTAAATTTTTGAAATTTCATAAATAAGTATAATAAGCAGAATAATAGGAACAAACTTTATCTGATGCTCGATTTTACTTAACAGGTAGGAAAGGCCGATCGTTGCAACGAATGACACAATTATAATGATAGATAATTGTAACCCGAAGTGACCAAAGGAAAGAAGATTGATACTTTTATGTAGCGCTATAAAATTAAAAAAAAGCACTCCTAAAATATCAGACAAGCTGCTTTCGTAAATAATAAATTCTTTGTTCGATGAGCTAAGGTTTTTTACGCTTGGAATTGCAATTGCGCTGCTGATCACGCAAAAAGGAATTGCGTTAACTAAACTGTCTTTAAAAGAAAAGTTCCCGTAATAATGAAACAAACCTGCAAGCAGGAATGCCAAAGCAAGCATAGGAAGTAAAGCACCCAGGAACGATTTTTTTATTAGCCGTGTCTTCGATTTATTTAATTCCAGTTCCAGGGCGCCTTCGAGCACTATAAGAATAAGTCCGATAGTACCGAAGACGGGCAGGAATGAAGAAAAATCGGGTAGCCTGATTTCTAAAAGAAGTGTTACCTGCTTAACTGCCCAACCTAAAAGAAGTAATAGTATTACTGACGGTATCCGGGTTCTGGCAGATGTAAGGTCAAATAAATATGCGATTAAAAGCAGGGAACAAAATGTAATTATGATGGCTGAAGTCATAGTGTATAAACGTATAGTACTGTAACATTGCCGCTAATTGTTTTGTTTGGGCGATTAAATCTAAACTATTGTGTTAAGCCAGCCAAAATTAGGGCTTGAAAATACCCATGGCGCAAAATCAATTTTTATTTGAAATATTGATTGAATCAGGCCTTTTCCGTTCTGCTCTTGTTTTAAAAAACCGGATTTTTTTAATCAGCTGCGGTATCGTCATATGTCCGGGGAACATTGCTTGCATGCAAAGCCTCTTCAGAAAAATCAATTCGGGGATCATTGATCCGCGCAGTAATATCCCCGGGAGATTTCTTATTTTGAATTTGAGGAAATATTAGTAGAGCGAACATCATGATCAATGTGGTCAACAATATCACCTGGGTAATTAAAGCTTTGTTTACAATCAGGATACGGTTGGCAGGTGCAATAGAAAGAAATAGTAATATAGTGATCAGGCCTCTTGGGGAAACGAAGAGTAAAGATTTTAAAGGAAGTTTTGAAAGCTTAAGCTGAATGGCGCGGAATATAAAAATAAGACCTACAATTGTGCCGGACCAAATCAAGGTATCCGTGTTTAAAATTTCCGACGTTTCCATTGAGTAGCCGAAGAATAAAAAGAATATAGCCCGTATCAGGAATGCAGCTTCAATGGTAAGCGCTTTAAATTTTTGGGCTTCTACATCCAGTTCATTCGGCCTGAAAAATTCAATCCATTTAAAGCCTTTAAGCTCATTAAGATTACCAAGGAACAGGCCAAACATCATTATGAAGATAAGAGACGGCAGGTTATACATTACCGATATTTCATAAATTAAAATTACCAGTAAAATGATTGGTACAAATTTAATCTGGTGTTCTATTTTGTTTAAGAGATAAGACAGGCCCACCGTTGCTACGAATGAAACAAGAACTATAATGACAACCTGCACTCCAAAATTTCCAAATGACGCGAAACCTATCGTTGTATTTTGAACAATGAAATTAAAAAATAAAACACTCAAAATATCTGACAGGCTGCTTTCATAAATAATAAATTCCTTATCAAACGGGCGTAGGTTTTTTACACTTGGAATTGCGATAGCACTACTAACAACGCAAAACGGTATGGCGTTGGCCAAACAATCTTTAAAGGAATAATTTCCAAAATAACTGAAAATAAAAGCCAGTAAAAATGCCAAAGCAAACATAGAAAGCAACGCACCAATAAATGATTTCTTGATAAGGGGAAATTTTGATTTATTAAGTTCAAGTTCCAATGTGCCTTCCAGGACAATAAGGAGTAATCCAATGCTTCCCGATACTGTAAGGACCTGGGTGAAATCTGGTAGTTGAATTTTTAAAAACAAGGTGACCTGTTTCATAATCCATCCCAGGAGAAGAAGAAGTATTACTGAAGGGATTTTTGTTTTAGGAAACGTGAGGTCAAATAAATATGCAATCAAAAGAAGCGAGCAAAATGTAATTATAATTGCTGAAGTCATCGTGAGTTAATGAGTTGTGCTGTAACATTGCCGCTGTTGTTTCTTTGGGCGAATAAATCTAAACCATTGTATGAACTCAGCCAAAAAAGAGCTATTAAGTTTTAGTGAAGGGGGTTGGCGTAACAGATATTAATTTCTGATTTTGCATAGTTTATAAAAAATGGCTAACGTAAAATCTAAAAGGCTCTTTGCGGCCTAAGATAATAAATTAACCTTTTACTTAACTTTAAAATCCTGGTTCGTGACCGGCGGGGCTGTGGGAATTGTTATCACATTAAACTCAAAATGATTTGCAGTATGGCAGCTATTGCACGTGGCGGTAAGCAATTGAAAACTGTTTTTGAAAGAAGCAAGATTTTTTTGTTTTATTGAGTTCGCAACACTGTCAATTGATGGGTAAATCATTGAAATTGTTTTGACTTCCGGCCTGTCGGTTTCAATTTCTTCAGCCTGTTGTATTCGTTCTTTTATCTCCGCGATTTCATAATCCGCAAGTTTCCAATTATCATTGATTGCGGCGTACCAAAGCTTTGCATGATGTGTTTGTATGCCTCCCATAATTTCTCCAAGCCCGGGACGGTATTGTTCTCTTATTTGAGCGAGTTGCAAGGCCAGGCTGTCAGTATTAGTTGTCGTTACATCCTGGTTGGATGGTTCTTGTGAGCAGCTCAACATCACCATAGACAGAATTACTGTGATGCATTTTTTATTTGTATTCATGTAGAGATTTTAAAAAAAATACCTGGTAATTATTGAAAAGGCAATAATGTAATTATTTTCATTGGACAAAATATACCCTCCTGATTTTGTTATTTTCAATCTCGTAAATAGCCGTTGCTTCAAATATATCATTACCGGTTCCGGATATCTTTTCTTTATCAATAATCGTGTTGCCTTGTATAATTCTTTCTTTTACTTCGCAATGCAAATCAGGTAATTTGTTGAACATTTTTGCATAGTTCAGCCGCATATAATTTTTTCCCTTGCCAAGTAATTTACCTGGAAAATCATATAACTCCACATCATCTGCATAAGGCTCCAGGAAGGCGTTTATGTTTCCAACATTGTAAGCGTTTAACTGGCGCTGAACCAATGCCAGCGGTGTTTCTTTTATCAATGTGTCAGGATCAATAACAAATCCTCTATTTATCACGAAATCAATCTTTTTTAAATTTTCAAGATCTTCAACCGGGTTGGCATTTAGCAAAATCGCATTCGCTTTTTTCCCAATAGCAATACTCCCTTCAGTTTTTTCTTTGTCAAACATTTTTGAAGAATTGATCGTTGCGGATATTATAATTTGCCAGTTATTCATGCCGCTCTTTTGCATCGCAATTAACTCACTAAAAAAGGAAGAAGCATGTTGAGTCCCTATATTTCCCGCATCGGTGCCCGCCACAATAGTTACTCCGGCATCCGACATTTTTTTGAGGTTTGCCATTCTTACTGAATCCTGGTGTGCAGAAGAATTCATAACTGCTTTGGAACGAAAGTGGTTTTTATATTTGGCTGTTAAAATTGAATCGGGAAGGTGTTTTAAATCAGTTATTGAACCAATTTGCTGAGGATTTGAATTGACAAGATCGTAAAGCGTATATTGATTTTTTTGTGCAAAGGCATTATCATATCCATCGGCTACAATAAGGGTTGGGCAAATAATTACCTTTTTTGATTTTAATAATTGTATAAAATCGTCAGGCACAATTTCATCCTCAATATCATGAACAAGATAGTCGCAGCCACTCTCTACTGCCAGTTGTGCTGTTACCCTCTCAGTCGCATGTACTGCTACTTTTAAATTGTTTTTATGTGCTTCATCAATAATAGCCTTTGCAACAGGTTGAAATTTTTTTGCATCATCCGGTGTATTTGCGATATACCATATCTTAATGAAATCCGGGCGGTAGGGCAACTGTTGTTGTACATATTTAATCCCTTCTTCAGCCGTTTTTACAAGGCTGAAGGGTTCGTCCTTTTTTAAATTTTGGTATTCTTTGGGTTCATAGGAAGTAAGTAACGGTCCGGTCATATAAATTGCCGGCGCATATTTTTTTTCAGCAAATGAATCTTTCTGTTCCAGGAAATTAATTGTTGAACCCACATCTATCACAGATGTTATTCCCAGCATCATGTATCGTCGTAAAAAATCCTCCATATTATTATGACTCCATGCAATTTCCTTTTCATAGGGCATATCTTTTCTTAAATCGATTGCATCCGGCCTTGCATACAAACCGCCACTCTGAAAAAAATGTACGTGTGCATCCGTCATACCGGGTAGTAAATATTTTCCGCTTCCATCAATCACAGTTACGCCTGTTGGAATTTTTGTTTTGTTTGAGGCCCGGATATCAGAGATAATGTCTCCCGTAATAGATACAGTTTGTCCCGGAACTAATTTCTGTTTCTCAACGTCAATTATTGTTACATTGGTAATATAGGTTTGAGAAAATGATGAAAGCGTGAGAAGGATGATGCAAATTAGAAACGCCGTTTTATTTTTCATTTTGTGATAACTGTAATTTTATTTTTCAAAAGTAGACGAAAAAGAATGGACGTATGTATAATCCCGGCTCCTGATAATTAATCTCTTTGAAAATGTTTTTCATTTTTTACTTTGAAGCATTCGGTTAAATTTACGGAGAAGCAGGAATCGAATTTATTGAGGTTGTTTATCAAAATCTAAGATCATTTTATTATTCAAAGTAAAAAAGTATTTGGGATGTTTCCTTTGTGTATCCTATTTTAGGGGAACGATTGCTATTTCCAGGAAAGATTGTTCTTTCACTCTTAAAACGTTTATTATGAATTCACGTCGCGACTTTTTACAAAAACTTACCTTTCCCTTTTTGTCAATGCCTTTTTTAAGCACGTACACCCCGCTGAGTTGTACAGGTGTTTCCGATACTTCAGCAGACGGCCCGGTTCTGCGGGTTGCGATTATGGGACTTGGCAGTTATGGTACCCGTGTAGCCGATGCTATGCAAACCTGCACAAGGGCTAAATTGGTAGGTGCCATAAGTGGTACACCATCGAAGATTAAAAACTGGCAAAGCAAGTACAACATTCCTGCGAAGAATTGCTACAATTATGAAAATTTTGACGAGATTAAGAACAATCCGGACATTGATGCGGTGTATGTAATTACGCCAAACGGGCTTCATCATGATGAGGTTATAAGAGTTGCCAAAGCCGGTAAGCATGCAATTTGTGAGAAACCAATGGCATTGAATGCCAAACAAGGCCAGGAGATGGTTGACGCATGCAAACAGGCAAATGTAAAGTTGCTGGTAGGATACAGGATGCATTTTGAACCGCACACATTGGAAGTTATTAGAATGAGAAAGGAAGGGGAATTTGGAAAGCCACTTTTTTTCCAGGGACTAAGTGGATTTAGGATTGGTGATCCAAATCAATGGCGATTAAATAAGGAACTTGCCGGCGGCGGTTCATTAATGGACATAGGAGTTTATTCCATAAACGGCTCTCGGTATATGATAGGCGAAGACCCAATTTGGGTAACCGCGGAAGAGACTAAAAATGATCCGGTAAAATTTAAAGAAGGCGTGGATGAAACCATTCAATTTCAATTAGGTTTTCCCGGCGGAGCAGTGGCATCGTGTTTATCAACATATAGCATGAATAACCTGGACCGGTTTTTCTTAAATGGAGAGAAAGGCTGGGCAGAGCTATATCCTGCAACGGGCTATGGTCCTATAAAAGGCCGTACGAATAAAGGAGAAATTGACCAGCCAGTTGTTACACACCAAACCGTGCAGATGGATAAAATGGCGGGGATTATACTTGATGGCGATACGCCGATCGTACCTGTTGATGGTGAAGAAGCAGTTAAGGACCTAAAGATTATTGATGCTATTTATGAGGCTGTCAAAACAGTTAAAAAAATAGAATTGAAATTATAACCTTCTATATTAGCGAATCTCTATTAAGTGATTTGTCGCTTCAGTTTTAGCACAGATTTTATCACAAGAGTGGTGCGAAAATATCCTGCATCTCAAATTCATTTATGATCTTCCATAAACAATATTCCCCGGGAATTCGTTAAACAAATGCAATTGTTCATTTAGCCTGTTTAAAATTTCAATTTAAGTATTCATTTTGCTTAATATTAAAATAAAACATGAAAAAATTTCTTGCCATAGCAATTGGCTTTATATTGATGTCCTTCAACGTTTGGCAACCCGATTTTGAAGTAGCAAAACAAATCGCCAAAGAAAAGCACGAACTTATTTTATTAAACTTTTCCGGATCAGATTGGTGCGGGCCATGCATGCGCATGAAGAAAGAGATTTTTGAAAATGACGCTTTTAAGAAAATGGCAGACAATTCATTAGTTCTTGTGAACGCTGATTTCCCGAGGAATAAAAAGAATCAATTAGATAAAAATATTCAAAAGCAAAATGATGCTTTGGCTGACAGGTATAACAACGATGGCAAATTTCCTTTCACACTACTCCTGGATGAGGATGGCAACATTCTAAAAACCTGGGAGGGCCTGCCTGATCAAACTGCAGCTGAATTTGCATCGCAAATAAAAAATATTTGCGATGCCCGTAAATAATACACAGGCTTTATTGACCGAATTTAAAAGGGCCGAAAGGCTAATGGGGAATTGTTTTGAAATAACAGTGGTGGCCGAAGATGAAACATGGGCCCACGACAAAATTGATCTGGCTATTGCGGAAATAAGGCGCATTGAAAAACTACTTACAACCTTTGATGATAACAGTCAAACAAATCAAATAAATAAACAGGCAGGCATTTCGCCGGTTAAAGTTGACCGGGAAGTTTTTGATCTCATTAGCCGCTCTCTCAGAATCTCCGCAATTACTGATGGCGCATTTGATATCACTTATGGTTCTATTGACAAGCGGCTATGGAATTTTGATAAGTCAATGACGTCTTTGCCTGATGAATCAACTGCCAAATCCATGGTGCGGCTTATCAATTACAGGAATGTTATTTTAAATAAAGATGATAGTACGGTAATGCTAAAAGAAAAAGGAATGCGTATAGGTTTCGGCGGAATAGGAAAGGGCTATGCTGCTGAGATGGCAAAAGCTCTCCTGAAAAAAGAAGGTGTGAAAAGTGGAATTGTAAATGCCTCAGGAGACCTTACGGCCTGGGGAATGCAGGCGAATAATAAACCATGGACAATTGGCATTGCAGACCCTGACAATGCACATTGCTCTTTTTCATGCATGAATGTCTCGGATACGGCGGTGGCTACTTCCGGTAATTATGAAAAGTATGTAAAAATTAATGGTAAGAAATATTCTCATACTATAAACCCTAAAACCGGCCTTCCTGTAACAGGGATTAAAAGCGTAACTATTATAAGTCCCAATGCTGAAATTGCTGACGCCATGGCAACGCCGGTTACCATCATGGGGGTTAAAGCAGGGATTAATTTAATTAACCAGATTGAACACATAGACTGCATCATAATTGATGATAATAATAAAATCTTTTCTTCAAAAAACATTAACCTGCAATGAAACAAAGAGCACTAAAAACTACAAGGCGTATTTCCTTAATATGTCTTATCACTATCGTATTGCTTTCTTCATGTAAAACTGTAAAGGAGTATCAAAAAAATAAACTCAACGATTCAGAGATGATCTTAGGTAACCGCAAGGTTGAAAAGACAGAATTAAATTTTCAAACCTATCGCGAGGGTTCGTCAGGTGCCAACGCTGGTAAAACAGGCGGCGGCTGTGGATGTAATTAATTCAAAATATTTCCTTTCCTAAATCAAAAGATAAAGAAGCAAAAAAGTATCAATGAAAAGAATTTTCTTAACGGCGGCGGCAATGTTTGCGTTATTGCAATCTTACGCTCAAATTAATGCTGACTCAACCGGTTTCAAAAGCAGGGAATTAAAACTGGAAGAAATAAACCTGGTTTCAAGTTACTACAACCAGAATGGCAATAATTCCTCCGTAACGGGTGGTATCGGAACCGAGAAGCTAACCGATCTCGCCAATTCAATTGATATAAAACTTACGAAGTATGATTCTAAATTGAGGAAGCATACTTTTACCGGGGAACTGGGTATTGACCATTACACCTCTGCTTCATCTGATAAAATCGATCCCAAAAATATTTCATCTGCTTCTCATGCAGACACGCGTATTTATCCATCCGTTAGCTGGAGCATGGAGAACGAGAAGAAGGGTTCCACTTTTGGCGCCGGTATTTCCGCATCTTCAGAATATGATTATCAATCGTTCGGCGCAAGTGTTAATTTCTCCCAAAAAACAAAAAATAAAAACGGCGAATTCAGTGCAGGGTTCAATGCTTATATAGATCAATTAAAACTGATTGCGCCAATTGAGTTGAGGACTAATCAAAATTCAATGCATGATGAACATTATGCGTCTGCAGGAAGAAATACTTTTGCAGTAGCTCTTTCATACTCTCAAATAATTAATGATCGTTTGAATGTAATGTTTCTTGCTGATGTTGTAGAACAGACCGGCTATCTCAGTCTTCCGTTCCATCGCGTATATTTTGCAGATGGATCTGTGCACCAGGAAAATTTGCCGGACAAACGATTAAAGATCCCGCTTGGTTTCAGGGCCAATTATTTCCTGGGAGATAAATTTATTATCAGGACTTACTACCGGTTTTATACAGATGACTGGGGAATGAATTCTAATACTGTGAATGTGGAAGTGCCTGTAAAAATTACACCATTTTTATCGGTGAGCCCTTTTTACCGGTACTACCAGCAATCCGCGATAAAATATTTTGCGCCTTATGAAAAGCATACTGCACAAGATCAGTATTATGTCAGCAACTATGACCTTTCAAAATTTAATAGCAATTTTTTTGGAGCAGGAATTCGTATCGCCCCGCCTAAAGGGGTTTTTGGAATCCAACACCTTGGAATGCTGGAATTACGCTATGGGCATTACACAAAAAATATTGGTATGAATGCTAATATTATTTCAATGAATTTGAAATTTAAGTAGCAAGATAATTATTGCGGCTCATTATTAAAATGAAAGTCTATCGTTTTGGAAATTATACTTTTGATCTTTTCATTGTTTGGGTTAGGTAACGTTTGTTGATACCATACATGAATTATGCGGCTTGCCAAAAATCCTTCGAGATCGAATTATTTTTTTATAAACGATGTGTCTATTTCTACTCCCCTGGTTAACGTTTGGTATACTACACAATATCTTTCTGTAAGTTTTGCAAGAGAAGCAAGTTGTTCATCATCAATATCTGCGTCAATCAAAAAACTCAGGCGAATAGATTTAAAACCAACCGGCACTTCTTTCGAAACACCTAAGGTTCCGCGGAAATCAAGATCTCCTTCCGCGTTCACAGAGCCATCATTTATTTCAATTCCAATTGCAGTAGCTACAGCGCTCATTGTAACCCCTGCGCAGGCCACCAGCGCTTCCAGTAGTAAATCGCCGGAGCAGGCGAGCATACCACTGCCACCTGTAGCGGGGTGAAGTCCGGCTTCAACAAATGCTTTTCCCGTTTCTACTTTGCATGAAATGCCTTCACCAATTTTGCCCTGTGCCTTAAGTGTAATAATTGCGGACTCACCTTGCTCACGGTATTTTTGTTTCAGGGGCGCCTGCAGATTTTTTAATTCTTTTGACTTCATTTGCCAAAAATATGCAATAAATGGAATGGGAAATGGGGCGCCTTTTGCATTGGTTTTTACCTGCACATCTTAGAAAGTTAACGGATAGTTATAAGATATATCACCCAACCGTTTCTGCCTGTTTTGCCGTCTAATTAAATGAAAATTCAAAAACAAATTTTATATGAAAACAATATTAATTATGCTGGTATCACTGTCCGTATCATTGGGGGTATCAGCGCAAAGAAAAGGTGGGTATTACCATGGTAACCGGTCACGGGTCATCATTGTACCTTCCATAAGTTACGGTATGGGCTATGGCTATCCTTACATGAGATATCCATATTTTGGGTATCCTTACGGCTATATGTATCCGGATTATGGAGCCAGGAGAATGCCTTATAAATTATCGTTAGAGATTCAAACCATCAAGGCTGATTATAAAAATCAGATAAAAGAAACAAGGAGGGATAAGAGTTTAAGTCATTCAGCAAAGAGGCAACAAATACGTTCTTTAAAAGCAGACAGGGATAAGCAAATACTGGATGCCGAAAGAAATTTTAATACCCGGCCGCGGATGAACAATCAAAGCAATAGCCGAAAATATAATGACCGGAATCCTGGTACGGATGACTCGTTTCAGGACAATGAAAATTCCTGAACTGGCAGCGCAAGTCAATTAAGAAACAACTCTTAAATTATCCGGGAAAGCATTTAGGGATGAATAAATCCGTAAGTGCTTTCTTACTTTAGAGGCTTCTTATTTTAAGGTACCTAAGAATCATTGCTGAAGATGGAAAAATATTCTTTAAATAGTTTGCCCAATCTATCTCCTAATCTTTTAAAAAAATGAGCTGACCCATATGAGAGGCAAGATGATTTGTCCTGCTCATCAATACAGCCAGTTTATTCCTATGAGGCTCCTTTTTAAAATCTTCTTCGTTTATTGAATTGTGTTTTTCGAGCCATTCCCCGGGGGAGAGTTTATTAAAATGCTCTGCTAATGTTTCATTCACTTTTTTCCAACAATTTCTAAGGTCATCCGTAGCAGGCTTTTCAATCCCGGACTTATCAGGAGTACCTATAAATATAGGTTCCAGTTCCGGGTATAGTTTCTCACCAAAACCCAACAACGGAAGCATTGCATCATGAATGGCCGCAAGATGTCCTAAAAGATATTTTCCGGAATTTCTGCCGGGAGACACCTCCATTTCAAGTCGATCATTTGTTAAGTTATTAAACAATTTATTGACCCGGTCAATATGTATATTCCATGCATTTAGGGAAACTTTTGTAACTAACTCAAGTGAATTTTCCATGTGTTGTTTTTAAAATTTAGAAATTAGTAAGGCTATATTCGTTTTAAAAATAGAGTCAAATTTATGTTTAAATGTTCCCGCAACTCTATTTTGATAACATTTTCAAAAATGACAACTTCTTGTAGAAAATCCCGCCATCGGAATTCTAAAAATTTCAATACATTCATCATCCACTTAAAACTAAAAATTATGAAAAAAGCAGCAAACGAATTTTCAGACAGCCGCCGAAACCTGTTGAAAACGCTGGCCCTTGGTTCAACGGTTGGGGTTTTAGGATTATTTGAAAGTCCCAGGGCCCGGGCCGGGGTTTATGAAAAGCCGGATTACGCAAAAGGAGCAGCCACTATTAAAATTAAAAACGTAAAAGTAATTGCAACTGCGCCGGCGGGATCTAATTTAATTGTTGTAAAAGTAGAAACAACCGAGCCTGGTTTATACGGTTTGGGATGTGCAACCTTTACCCAAAGAGCGGCCGCGGTAGTAACCGCGATCGATAGCTACATGAATGATTTTTGTGTAGGCAAAGACGTCGATAACATAGAGGACATGTGGCAATCATTTTACGTGAGTTCTTATTGGCGTAACGGGCCTGTTTTGAATAATGCATTGAGCGGCCTCGACCAGGCGTTGTGGGATATAAAAGGCAAAAGGGCAAACATGCCGCTCTATCAATTGCTTGGAGGAAAAGTGCGGTTCGCGATTCCGTGTTACGCACATGCCGGAGGAAATGATCCCTCCGCGGTTTCAGAGAATGTAAAAAAATTCATGGACGAGGGTTTTAAACATGTAAGAATTCAACTAGGGGGATACGGCGCTGTCGGAGCGGTTGAAGATAAACCAGACTTCAAAGCTGCGGGCTTCGGATACCCTGAAGATAATTATATGAATGTGCAGACTTATTTAAAATCTGTTCCAAAACTGTTTGATACAGTAAGAAAATCATGCGGTGATAATGTTGAATTGTTGCATGACGTGCATGAGCGTGTGCAGCCAATGGATGTAATCAATATGTGCAGACGGCTGGAAGAATACAGCCCTTTCTTTATCGAAGATCCGCTGTCGCCTGAAAACACAGGTTGGTGGAAACAACTTCGTGCAAGTACAACCGTGCCTTTTGCAATGGGGGAGTTATTTAACAATGTCAATGAATTTTTAGACCCCGTCGTCAATCATTATTTTGATTATATACGTTGCCATGTTTCCCAGATTGGCGGCATCACACCTGCCATGAAAGTGGCGAAGATGTGTGAGTTCTTTAATGTAAAAACAGCATGGCACGGCCCTGGCGATGTTTCTCCTATCGGACATGCTGCACAAGCTCATATTGATCTTTCCATTTGGAATTTCGGCATACAGGAACGCGGATATTTCTCTGATAAATTACAGTCAGTTTTCCCGGGATGCCCGACAATGAATAACGGTTATATGAGCGTAAATGATTCACCTGGCATAGGTGTGGATGTTAACGAGAAGGAGGCTGCGAAATATCCCATTAATACCAAATCCAACTGGCAGGTAAGGAAAGGTGATGGTACTATAATAAGGCCGTAGTTCTTTTATTAATTTTGAGTGAGCCGGCATCTCTATAATAACTACGGTCTTTTATGGAGACGGTGGAAATTCGCAGAATTCAAAAGTGTTACTACTAATTAATTTAACCTCAGTTTTAAAATCAATTGTATGCCTATTTATATGGATCGCCATGATGTTTCAGAGTTGATTACCGCTGAGAACGTAGCGATGCTGCATCAGCAGGATCTAAAAATACAAGACGAGTTTAATTGCAGGGGACTTACCTATTGGTTCGATGATATAAGGAAAACTGCTTTTTGCCTGATAGAAGCGCCTGACGAGAGAACGCTTAAGAAAATGCACAACAAGGCTCATGGGCAGGTTCCGCATACGGTAATAGAAGTAGACCCCGGTATTGTTGAGTCATTTTTGGGCAGAATAGAAGATCCTGAAAAAGCAAGAGATGCGGAACTTAATATCATCAATGAACCGGCTTTTAGAACAATAATGACTGTACACATTAATGAGAGATTACTGAAAAAATCTCAGTCGGCCGCGGCTATAGCAGCCCGTGATGAATTCAATAATTCTATTCCCGGTATATTGAAATCTTATGAAGGTAGCCCGGTTAAAAAATCTGCTGATGAGTTTATGGTTTCTTTTAAATCAGTCTTAAATGCAGTGCATGCGTCGATAGAAATTCTGGCAAAATTTAAAAAGGCTGGTAAAGACATAAAGAATAATAAGCCTATCTTAAAAATTGCCCTGACTGCCGGAGCACCTGTAACTACAAAGAAACAAATTTTTGAAGACGCGATAAAACTGGCCGAGCGAATGTGTGAACATGTTGAAGGCGACATCATAGTTTCATCAGAGGTTAAAGATTTGTATAAAAGCGAAAATTCCAACAGTTTTATTAACGATAAAAGCATAGTCGCCCTCGCACCAGAGGATGAGAAATTCCTGGACGGCTTAATAAATTACATAGAATCAGTATGGGCAAATCCAAACTTAAAAGTGGACGATTTTAGCAGGCCACTGGGATGCAGCAAATCACAACTGTATCGCAAACTGATTTCGCTGACGGGTCAATCCCCTAACGCGTTTATTAAAGAATACCGTTTGAAAGAAGCCTTGAAATTATTGAATAAAAATTCTGGCAACGTTTCAGAAATCGCTTTTGAAACAGGCTTTACCAGTCCATCATATTTTTCCAAATGTTTTCAGAAACGGTATGGCCATTCACCTTCCGATTATTTGCATATCAACTTCGGGTAAGGCTGTCATTTCGAGCCTTAGTGATTTGAATCAAAATTACCAGCATTTGAATTAAAAGTTGCAGCGTTCCGACTCATAGCTTTCTATTTTTGAATGGAGTTTACTTTAAATCTTCAATTTTAAATAGATACTATGACTAAAATTCTTTTTGAGCGGCTCGGAGGTACTTCAGGAATCACTGCAATTGTTGATGATGTTGTTGAGGCCCACATGAATAATCCGGCAATAAGCGCCCGGTTTTTGCCTTATAATGAACAGCCGGAACGGCTGGCTGTGATTAAACAACACACCGTTGATTTTTTTAGCGCGGGCAGTGGTGGCCCTGTTGCCTACTCGGGCAGGGATATGCCAACCACACACAAAGGAATGAATATAAGTCCGGAGGAATACATGTGCGTGGTCGATGATATACTCATGGTACTGGGCAGGCATAAATGTGATGAAGAAACAAGGAATGATGTGCTTGCTATTCTGTGGTCGCTGAAGGGAATGATTATTTCAAAATAAATATTTTTTAAAAAACCTTAAAATAGAAACGTTATGCCAGGTTTAGTAAAGGATTTAAAAGCGAATCTCATTGAAAAATTTGCATCTCAAATAAGGGGAAAAATCGTACTGCCCAAAGACGACGGTTACGATGATGCACGCAAAGTATATAATGCAATGATCGATAAACATCCTGGCATGATTGTAAAATGTGTGGATGTTGCCGATGTTATAACTGCCGTCAATTTCGGCAGGGAAAATAATTTATTGACGGCAGTAAGAGGCGGTGGCCATAATGGTGGGGGACTGGGCTTATGCGATGACGGTCTGGTGATTGATTTGTCGGGGATCAAATTTGTCCTGGTTGATCCCGATAAAAAAACAGTAAGAGTAGGAGGTGGGAATGTTTGGGGAGAGGTGGATCACGCTACACATGCCTTTGGCCTTGCCGTTCCTGCCGGCATGATTTCTACAACAGGGGTTGGAGGTTTAACGCTTGGAGGAGGCATTGGTTATTTGACAAGAAAATACGGCCTTACTATTGATAATTTATTGGAAGCGGATATGGTTTTGGCAGATGGGTCATTTGTAACCGTAAATGAAGATCAAAATACTGATTTGTTTTGGGCTATCCGTGGGGGTGGTGGAAACTTTGGAATAGTTACTTCTTTTAAATTCCAGGCGCACCCTGTAAAAAATGTTTTTGGAGGACCCACTTTATGGCCAATTGAAAAAACAAATGAAATAATGAAGTGGTATAATAAATTCATCCAGGAGGCTCCCGAAGAATTGAACGGATTTATTGCAACACTTACTATTCCCGGGCCGCCATTTCCTGAAACACTTCACAACAAACAATTTTGCGGAATTGTATGGTGCTATGTGGGTGACCCGGACAAAGCCGAAGAAGTATTCAAACCCATTCTTGAAATGGATCCAATTTTCCAGCACGTAGGAGGTATGCCTTATCCTGCAATACAAACTTTGTTTGATGGTTTGTTACCTCCCGGTCTGCAGTGGTATTGGAGAGCTGATTTTTTTAATGACTTAGGGCCGGAACTAAGTGGTAAACATTTAGAATTTGGATCTCATGTACCAAGCGCACTTTCACAAATGCATTTGTATCCAATAACTGGTGCAGCAGGGAGAGTACCAAAAGATGCAACACCGTGGGCTTACAGGGATGCGAAGTATGCAGGCGTGATTGTTGGGATTGATCCACAGCCAGCCAACGCGGATAAAATAACAAAATGGTGTAAGGACTATTGGGAAGCATTGCATCCTTATTCTGCCGGCGGAGCGTATTTAAACTTCATAATGAACGAAGGCCAGGATCGTATAAAAGCAGGCTACAAAAACAACTATGATCGTTTAACAAAAATTAAAAAGAAATACGATTCAAATAATTTCTTCAGAGTAAACCAGAATATTGTACCTGCTGAAAGTAATTAATATTTTGTTTTGTCGAGAATACTGAAGGATAAATTCCGGGGATTGTCATTGATAATCTTTCATTTTCTTCACCAGCATATCTGCAATCATTGCAAACCCCTTGTCAGAAGGATGAAGGCCATCGAAGGTTATGTCTATTGCTTCCGGGGGATAGGGGTATTCATCTGCTTGAGGATTAAAGGGAATATTAATGTACTCAGGGTATGCATAATTTTTATACCTGCCGGTTCCCGGATCTTTTAGCCGTTTGTATTTTACGAGTTGCTTTAAGCCCATTCCCTGTTTGTTATAAAGGTCTATAATGTCAAAATGTTCATAGGCTGCAATAGCCTTAATTGCCGCTGCAAATCCGGCCAGTGACTGACCATTTTTTTCTTTGTACGATCCCCATGCATTGTTCTTCATATCGTTGATATATACGAAATCCGTGCGCTGCATGGGCGTGATAAGTATTATCCTGGCGTCTTTATTAAGGCTTCGAAGTTTGTTGATGATGATGCGGAAAGATCCATAAACGGTTGTATTGCCGGTATTGTCCTGGTAATCTGCAAACACGCCAACCGGCCTGCCTTGCCACCAATCGTTGGTTCCCAAAAAAACAGAATAAGCATCTGCTTTTACCAAACCAAGGGTCTCTATTTCTTTGGCAATTCCTCCCGATGTCCAGCCATTATGGCCCTGGTTGATATAATGTATATAAGGCAATTTTTCAACGACTCTCGTCATGTACCCCTTTGTAATTCTGCTGCCTGTTTCATTTGTATGCTCGTTCAAGTATGTAATAGAATCGCCGATAGCCACCCAGGTAATTTTTTTTGGAACAAAAGAGAATGCAATGATTGCTATAGCAATTAATAGTACCAGCTTTTTCATTTTTATTTATTTACATGTGATGGTTCACAAGAGTGCTGAAACAATTGGTTTTTTTGCATGAAGATAAATAATTGCCGGTTTGAATTTTGCCGGGTGAATATATGGGATACAAAAAGGCCATGTGAGAATATCTCACATTGAATCCCCGGCAAGGCCAATGCAAAAGTAAAAGCTGAATCATTAATTGTAAAAGTTCCCTTTAAGAAATAAGAATAAATCATAAAGTATTCAGCTATAGTTACCCGCAGGAATGAAGTATTTTTATACGAACTATTAATCCATAAGAAGACAAGATGAATAAAGGAATTCACTCTCTAGCAACCGTTAGATACATCTTACTGTTATTTTCAATTCTATACAACGTAACATTACAGGCACAGAAAAAACTTCCGAACCTTGTTTACATCTATGCAGATGATTTGGGGTATGGAGATGTTGGTTGCTATGGCCAGCAAAAAATAGAGACACCCAACATTGATATGCTTGCAAAAAATGGCATGCGTTTTACGCAGCATTATGCATTCCCCGTGTGTGCCCCTTCAAGGTATTTATTGATGACAGGAATCAACTCTGGCAAAGCTTACATCAGGGGCAATCACGAATGGGGTGAACGAGGCCCGGTATGGGACTTTAAAGCGATGGAAGAAAATCCGTACCTCGAAGGGCAGTGGCCTATTCCCGATTCTACCATTACCATTGCCGAAGTACTAAAGCAGGTCGGCTACTCTACAGGTATTGTAGGCAAATGGGGGCTGGGAGCGCCATACACGGCAGGTTTACCCAACAGGCAGGGCTTCGATTATTTTTATGGATACATCTGCCAGCGCCAGGATCATACTTATTATAGTGGCCACTTATGGGAAAATGAAGACAGGGTGCCGCTCGATAATAAAATAATAGACCCGGATGTTAAATTCCCAAAAAGTCTCGATCCGGGCGATGAAAAAAATTATGAAATATACCAGCAGAATGTGTATGGCCCCGACCTGCTTATAAAAGCTGCTCTGCAATTTTTGGATAAAAATAAAAACAAACCGTTCTTTCTTTTTTATCCTTCTCCTCTACCGCACGTGTCATTACAGGCGCCGAAGAAGTGGGTTGATTATTACCATAAAAAATTCGGTGATGAAAAACCATTTTTGGGAGGCTCCTATTTCCCTTGCCGCTATCCCCATGCTACTTATGCCGCCATGATTTCAACACTTGATGAACAGGTAGGACAAATAGTGCAGGAGTTGAAAAACAATGGCACTTACGATAATACCATCATCATGTTTTGCAGCGATAACGGGCCCGCATATAATGCAGGAGTGGACCCGGTTTTCTTTAACAGCGCAGGGCCTTTTAAAGGCGATTATGGATGGGGCAAAGGGTTTGTGCATGAAGGCGGCATCCGTGAACCATTTATTGTTCAATGGCCTGGCAATATTCAGCCTGGTTCTACCTCAGATATGATTTCTGCTACGATAGATATGATGCCTACGTTATGTGATCTTTTAAAAACACCGGTACCGGGAAAAGTTGACGGCTTAAGCATACTGCCAACATTATTATCTAAAAATGATCAGCAAAAGCAACACGACTATCTCTATTTTGAATACCCTGAATATGGCGGGCAGCAAGCTGTAAGAATTGGAAACTGGAAAGCGGTACGGCTGAATATAATGAAAGGCGCTTTGAAGACACAATTATTTGATTTGAGCAATGACATACAGGAGCAACACGATGTGGCGGCGCAACATCCGGATATTGTAAAAAAGATGGAAGACATCATGAGAAAAGAACACCATACTCCGGAGGTGAGCAGGTTCCTTATGCCGGCATTAGAAACAAAAAAATAAGTATCTAAATTAAAATGTGCGATGGCTTTTCTTTAAGCTTTTGGCCACAGATCATACAGATTTTCACAGGCTAAAATTTGTTGCGCAAATTTATCTAATATGAAGTATAAATATTTTACCCTTTTACTTTTATTCTTTACGATGCATGTCGCCGGGCAAAATTCATCATCACTAACGGTGCCTGTTGGAGGCAATTCATGGGTATTGGCGTTAGCAAATAATGATCCCGCGGAAGTAACTAATGACGGGTGGCAAAACTGGCAAAACGCGAATGCCCTCTGGAGCACGTATATAAAACTGGCAAGGACGGGAACTTTACAATTAAGCGCTTTAATAAATGTGCCGGAAGGAAAAAGCACATTATCATTTTCTATCTCATCAAAAGAACACACAGTTGATGTTAGCGGGGAAACAAATAAACTATATGATCTTGGTTCCTGGGATATTAACCACCCAGGTTATATTAAAATCGAAGCTCGCGGTTTGAAGAAAACAGGAAATATTTTTGCAAACGTAAAAGAGCTTCAGATTGCCGGATCTGCTGTTGACAGCAACACCGCTTTCGTAAAAAATAACGAAGGAAATTATTTCTATTGGGGCCGCAGAGGTCCATCGGTACATATCAATTATGATATATCGGAGGCAAATAATATTGAATGGTTCTACAATGAAATTACTGTGCCCGCGGGATACGATGCAGTAGGCTCTTACTTTATGGCTGATGGTTTTGCCGAAGGATATTTTGGTATGCAGGTGAATTCATCCACCGAGAGACGCGTTATCTTTTCTGTATGGAGTCCTTTTAAAACTGATGATCCCAAAGAAATTCCAGAGGAAAAAAAAATCGTTTTGCTAAAGGCAGGCGAAAATGTACAAGCCAATGAATTTGGCAATGAAGGCTCCGGCGGCCACTCTCATGTAATTTATAACTGGAAAGCCGGACAGGACTATAAATTTTTATTAAGAGGAAAGCCGTTAGAAAATAATATTACTAATTATACCGCCTGGTTCTATGATACTGATGAAAAAAAGTGGTTGCTGATAGCCAGCTTCAACCGCCCCGCTACAAATACTTATTTAAAAAGATTACACTCTTTTCTTGAGAATTTTATTCCCGAAACCGGCACCATAACCCGCAAGGCATATTATCACAATCAATGGATAAAGCCTGCTAACGGGGCCTGGATGCCGCTTGATAAAATGTATCTCACAGCCGATGCCACTGCTGCAAAAGGATACAGGGAAGATTATGGCGGGGGAGTGGAAGAAGGAAAGTTCTATTTGAAAAACTGTGGATTTTTTAATGAGACAGCCGATCTTAAAAAACCGTATAAGGTAACGTTGCCTGTAGTTGAGCCGGTAATAGATCTTGAGAAATTAGAAAATGATTTGTTGAAAAATAAATGACGGAATCTGTATCTAAAAACTTCCGGGTGTGAGATTTTAAAATCTTATTTCGTAATTAATCCTGTTTTTTATAAAAAAAAGAAAATTTCTATTTAAATAGAAACACTTAAAGTTTTCTGCAATAAAAACAGGAGTTTATAAAGATATTCTTTTTACTAAAAATAGAACAAACGATTGCATCCCCTTTTCAAACGATTGCGTAAAAAGATTTTTCTTTTGCAAACATTTTTATGAGTCAAAATCAAAATATTATTGTCATCTTAGACGAATCCTAATGTGGAACAGTCACATAATAGTTTTAGTTTTCTCATGCAGTAATCGTAGTAAAAGGGCGGGATTTATCTTTGCCCTTTTGCATTTTAGTAATACCATTTGTTATTTGACACTAATTAATACAAACCATAGAATTAAAAATTTATGAAAAAACTAATCACCGTCTTAACTGCGCTTTTATTATTTACCACTTTGTTTTCGCAGGTTGATATTATTCCAAAACCTGTATCGTTAAAAATGGGAGATGGCTCGTTCACGATAACACCTGCCACTAAAATTATTTTGCCTGGCAATGACTCGAAGCTGCAAGCGTCTTTTTTAAATGATTACCTGCAAAAATTTTATGGCTTTACGTTGAAGACGACTGATAAAAAATCGTCAATGGGCAATAGTGTTGTGTTGACAGATGATAAAAAAGAAAACGATATCAAAGGTGCCTATCAGATTAATGTTACTAACAGTGGCGTAACAATTCATGGAGCTGATGCAGAAGGTGTTTTTTATGGTGTTCAAACGCTCATACAACTATTGCCTGCTGAGCCATCGCAGTCATTATCCATTTCGCTGGTAAGTATTGAAGATGCTCCGCGCTTCGCCTATCGCGGAATGATGCTGGATGTTGGCCGCCATTTTTTTACTGTTGATTTTATTAAAAAGTTTATTGATTTTCTTGCGTTTCATAAATTGAATAAGTTTCACTGGCACTTAACGGAAGACCAGGGCTGGAGAATTGAAATAAAAAAATATCCCCTTCTTACAAAAATTGGCAGTTGCCGCAACGGGACTATTATTGGCCACCATCCCGGCGCTGGTAATGACAATACAAAAGATTGTGGCTATTACACACAAGAGCAGGTAAAGGAAATTGTGCGGTACGCTGAAGATCGCTTCATAACGGTTATTCCTGAAATAGAAATGCCGGGACATGCATCTGCCGCCATTGCTGCTTATCCAAAACTTAGTTGCTTTCCTGATGAAGCCACACAACTTGCGAAAGGTGTAAAGGATTGGGCTGGTCCCAAAACCGGCAAGCAGGTACAGCAATCGTGGGGTGTATACCCCGATGTGTTTTGCCCGTCGGATTACACGTTTAATTTTTTAGAAAATGTATTGGATGAAGTCACGCAATTATTTCCTTCAAAATATATTCATATCGGCGGTGACGAATGCCCGAAGGATTCATGGAAGCGATCAGCCTTTTGCCAAAATTTAATTAAAGAAAAGGGACTTAAGGATGAGCATGGTTTGCAAAGTTATTTTATTAGTCGTATTGAAAAATATCTCAACAGTAAAGGAAGAAATATTATCGGCTGGGATGAGATACTGGAAGGTGGTTTAGCGCCCAATGCAACAGTTATGAGCTGGCGTGGAGAAAAAGGAGGCATTGAAGCCGCCCGTCAAAAACATGATGTAATTATGACGCCGACCACTTATGTTTATTTTGATTATGGTCAAAAAAGGAATGATGATTCCCTCGTTATTGGAGGCTTCCTGCCTTTGGATAAAGTATATAATTATAATCCACTTCCGTCAGAGTTAACTCCGGAAGAACAGAAATATATCCTGGGAGCACAGGCGAATCTGTGGACAGAATATATTTCAAATCCTGCAAAGGCAGAATACATGCTGTTTCCGCGGATGACAGCACTAAGCGAGGTATTGTGGTCATCGCAGGAAAATAAGAATTGGGATGATTTTCAAAAGCGGCTTGCTGTACAATTTAAAAGATATGACCTGTGGAAGGTGAGTTATAGTAAGGCATCTTTGGAGTAATGATCTTCCCTCGGAGCAATAAAGTACACCAGTCAAAAAACTTTGTGGCCTTCGTGTCTCAGTGGGATAAATACAAGCATTCGGTTATGTTATCAATATATTTTCATAAATTCCTTTCATCGCATTAGGAAATAAGAATGGAAATAAGAAATATTAAAAGAAGGGATTTTTTAAAAAATACGGGTATACTTACTGCCGGTCTTTTAACGAGCCGGTTTCCTGTAATTGCCGGGCCATTTTTACCGGGAGAATTAAATGGCTTACACATTCCTGTGAACAAAAAGCTTGACCCCGAATGGATAAAATCTTTATACAAAAGAGGTGCAGTTACCACCTATTTGAAAACTAAAAATGAATTGCAATATATCGGCATGCCTGTGGGTGGCATCAATTGCGGTACTGTTTACTTAAGAGGTGATGGAAGGCTATGGCTCTGGGACATTTTCAATAGTAACCAGGAGGGGATTGAACCAAAAGAAATAGCTTGGGATAGCGAAGTGCATGCAGGAAATAAAGTGAGGTCACGTGATGGTTCTGCTTATGTAGCTCCGGCAAAAAATATATTTCCACTGGAGCAGGGATTTGCCGTAAAAATTGAATATGGCGATAAGAGTATCATAAAAAAAATATCGGATGAAGATTGGGATGAGATCGCTTTTGACGCTACTTATCCGATGGCTACAATTCGCTACACCGATAATAACCTTCCTGTAGAAATTTCAATGAAGGTGTGGTCGCCTTTTATTCCACTAAATGAAGACGACTCCGGATTGCCTGCTACTATTTTTTCATTTCAGATTAATAATACCTCAACAGAACCGGTCAAAATATCCCTCGCAGGATGGCTTGAAAATAAAGCAGGAATCTATTCTTCTAAAAAAGAAGAACAGGAACGCTTTAATAAAATCCTTACTGCGAAAGGCTTTCAGGCGGTAGAAGGTGGTATCCGGAACAAAAAAAATAATTCTGCAGCAGATATAGAACAGCAGCCCGATTATGGAACGATGTGCCTGGCATCATTAAACGACGAAGCGAAAGTAAGTACGGATTTATCATGGCCACTATCTGAAGATTCCTTCAATACTTTTACAAGTAATGAAGTTGTAAAAAATACTGATGAAAAATTAATAGGCTCAATAGTAAGCGAACATCAAATATTGCCGGGTAAAAATATTTCTTCGCATTTTGTTATCAGTTGGCACTTCGCTAACCTGAAGTTGCAGGGCATTCAGGGCGAAGGTCGATACTATCAAAACGAATTTAACTCTGCGGGTGACGTTGCCAGTTATATCCACAAAAACTTTGCAAAACTCTCTTCTAAAACGGAGCTGTGGAAGCAAACGTGGTACGATTCTACTTTGCCCTGGTGGTTTTTGGAAAGAACATTTTTGAACATTTCTGCTTTAGCCACAACCACTACGCATCGTTTTGCATCAGGTCGCTTTTATGGATGGGAAGGAGTTGGCTGTTGCCCCGGCACCTGCACACACGTTTGGCAATATGCACAGGCAGTTGGCAGAATTTTTCCGGATTTGGAAAGAGACACCCGTGAAAATATTGACCTGGGCTTAGCTTTACAGCCGGATGGTGGTATTTGGTTTAGAGCCGAAGCTGATAAGCGCCCGGCCATTGACGGGCAGGCGGGAACAATTTTAAGAATATACCGGGAGCACCAGATGAGCGCCGATAATATTTTTCTAAAGAGCAATTGGCCTAAAATTAAAAAGACAATTCAATTCGTCATCAACCAGGACAAGAACAAGGACGGCATGGAAGACACGCCCATGGAAAATACACTCGATGCGGTTTGGGATGGAGAGATTGCCTGGATCGTTGGCTTGTGCATTGCCGCGGTGAAAGCCGGTGAAATGATGGCGGAGGAAATGGGTGACAGAGTTTTTGCAGCTGCGTGTAATGTGTATGTTGACAAAGGAAGAAAAAACATGGAGGAAAAACTTTTCAATGGAGAATATTTTATTCATCGTCCGGATGCGAAGGAAGGAAGAAAAAAGCTGGGTTCCTACAACACTTGCCATATAGACCAGGTGTATGGCCAGAGCTGGGCATTCCAGGCAGGACTGGAAAGAATACTGGATGAAGAGAAAACAAAATCAGCGTTACGGTCTTTATGGAAATACAATTTTACACCCGACGTAGGCCCATACATAAAGGAGCACCACGGCGGAAGGCCTTATGCACTGGCTGGAGAAGGTGGCATGATCATGAACACTAATCCTAAGAATGAGGCCCGGCCTTATGGTGAAAATGTAACCTGGCAATTAGGATATTTCCATGAATGCATGAGCGGGTTTGAACACCAGGTAGCAAGCCACCTGATGGCGGAAGGTATGACGGATGAAGCCCTCGTGCTTACAAGAACGATCCACGACAGGTACCATGCTTACAAGCGAAACCCTTTTAATGAAATCGAATGCTGTGACCATTATGCCCGTGCAATGGCGAGCTACGGCACATTCATTAGCGCCTGTGGTTTTGAATACCACGGCTCCAAAGGATATATTCGTTTTGCGCCTAAGTGGGATAAAGAAAATTTTAGGGCTCCTTTTGTTACAGCAAAAGGCTGGGGCTCTTATTCGCAGGAAATTCAAAATGGCAAACAGGTTCACCGTTTAAAAATAAAATATGGCACATTGAGTTTGCAAAAAATAAGTTTGCAAGCAAATGCCGGGCAACCGGCAAAAAAAATTATAGCAGTGCTGGGTACACGAAAAATAGAAGTGAAACACCGGCAAAATGAAAATGATATTTTACTGGGGTTCGGTAAGCGGTTCACTATTCAGACCAATCAAGCTTTGATCATCACTATTGAATAATTATGCGGGTAAGTAAAAATAAAGTCGTTAGCATTTATTATACTGCCAACGATGATGACGGTAATATCGTTGACACCAACGTAGGCTACGAACCGCTTCAGTACCTTCATGGTCACAATAATATTTTAGCTGCCCTCGAAGTTGCCTTAAAGGGTATGCAAACTGGTGACCAAAAAAAGTTAGTTCTAAATCCTGAAGAGGCTTATGGAATATATAATGCTTCTCTTGTTATTAAAATAGATAAAAAAATATTTGCTAAAGAAGCTGTACAAATAGAAACCGGCCAGGTAGTAGAATTTGACGATGGCAAAAACTTGATGATACGTTCTATCGGCGGTGACGAAGTAACGCTGGATGGCAATCATCCTTTTGCCGGGAAAACATTGCACTTTTCTGTAAAGATTGTCTCGATTCGTGAAGCTACCGCAGAGGAAATACATCAACAACATCCGCTAACGCCTGATAGGAATGCATGCGGGCCGGGGTGCTGCTGTTGAAATCTAAGAATAAAACCTGCAGGGCAAAGTATATATCTAAGACGGCATGAGAAATTATAGGATTATGAAAAAAGTAAAATCTGTTATTTACGTTGTTGTATTAATTTTTTTTGCAGATTTTTCCGGTAGAGCACAAGGCCGGTTATTTCTTACCGATCCACTGGAGCCCATCTTTCCTGATTCAAATGACCTCAGTAATTACAGCAATCAATATACACTTGATTTTCCTGCAGGCACGGTAGCTGATGTTCATCTCCTGGTGGATGCACCGGCGGGAAGTACGTTTTCAGTTACTGCTTTTGTAAAAGGGAAGGCGTTACCACTTAGTTGCTGGAGTACCTTATTGGATGTGCCCGTGGAGCAAAATACAGGATTAGATAGCCGTACTGAAATTTATAAAGGCATCAATAATCCGTATGTAATTCGTCGTGCCCCATTCCGTATTTATGAAGCCATTCTTCCACTCAACAAAAATATCATTGAAACAAAAAGCGCATTTACAGCCTTGCGTTTTGCAGCTCCCGCGGAGATGCTTAGTGAACCCGGTAACTATGAGATAAATTTTTTAATAGAAGGTAAAGGCTGGAAACAAACCGGTCGCTTTATGGCGCTGGTGCATCCCGCAAAATTACCTTCATTGAAAGACAACCGTTTTTTTTATACCAATTCGTTTAGTTTATCACAGATGGAAATAAAGCACCAGTTAGAACGCTGGACGCAGCCCTGGTATAATATGCTGGATAAGTATGCAAGACTAATGGCTTATGGAAGACAGAACTGCATTATTATTCCTTCGGAATTAATTACTTTAAAAGATGGGAAAATTTCTCTGGATGAAGAAAAGATGATTCGCTTTATAAAGGTGTTTCAACAATATGGTTTCAAATATTTCGAGTCACCTCACCTGATGTACCGTGGTGATAATGATGACTGGGGCGATGCGGAATTAAAAACAGCGCTTACTAAAAAAAGATATTATACACAGGAAGCGCAAAATGATATTGATACACTTATCACGCTTATAAAAACTTTTGCTGAAAAATACCAGCTTACCCACAACTGGCTTCAGCATATTTCTGACGAACCAACTGTTACCCAGGCGAGATGTTACCGGGATGTGGTGAAACAGGTGAAATCAATTTATCCTGAGATACATATAATGGAAGCCACCAATGACCGTGATAGCCTCGTAGGGGCAGTAGATCTGTGGTGTCCCCTTATCAACGATTTCCAGGAGCATGAAATTTTTTTTCGCGAAAGAGAAAAACATCATGAAAAAATATTAGTATATACCTGCCTGATACCCGGAGGCCAATGGCTCAACCGTTTACTGGATGAAGAACGTTTGCGTGAAGTTTATTTTGGATGGGGCGCTGCTTATTATAATCTCTTTGGTTTCCTGCATTGGGGATTCAATCAATATGCGGCAAATCCTTTTGAGCAGAGCGTAGTGCATCATCCTGCGCCCGGTGCAGCTTCTAATAATTTTTTGCCAGCCGGCGATACTCATGTTATTTACCCGGGCGTAGATGGCCCACTCTCTTCAACCCGTTTCGAAGCGCATCGCATCGGCATCGAAGATTATGAATTGCTGGAACAATTAAAACAAACTGATTCGGTAAAAGCCAATAAATTAATCAGCCATTTGTTTACATCTTTTACAGAGTATAATAAATCAGTAAGGGAATACCGGGAAACAAGAAAGCAATTATTAAATTCATTTAAAAATTAAATGGTGAGAGGATTGATGGCGTCTTTGTTTATTTTTCAATAGCAAAAGTTAATTTCTTTTTAAATAATTTCCAGCGAACGTTAGTTGCATAATTTGTATATGATGCTAAAAAAAATTTTTCTTATTACCCTTTTTGGATTTGCTTTTTTTCAAATAGCTTTCTCCCAGGTAAAGGCTGAACACAACCTTGTATTTGATTCGTTACCAAAAAGATGGGATGAGGCTATTCCGTTAGGTAATGGGATGATAGGTGCTTTGGTATGGCAAAAAGAAAACAAGCTTCGTATTTCACTTGACAGGGCTGATTTGTGGGATGAACGCACAGTTATTGATTTTTCAAAAATAAATTTTAAATGGGTGCAGGAGCAGGTAAAAAACAATACTTATGACACCGTGCATAAATTAGGAGACGATCCTTACGAAATATACCCATATCCCACCAAACTTCCGGCAGGTGCCATTGAATTTGATATGTCATCTTTCGGAAAAGTGTTGAAATCAGAATTAAACATTTCAAACGCAACTTGCAACGTAAAGTGGGAAAGCGGAGTGGAGCTACAAACATATGTTTGTGCCAGTGCTGATTTTGGGATATTCAGGTTTAAAAATATTTCAAAAAATATTATTGCAGATATTATAGCACCGCCATATCATACAGAGAAAAGAGGAAGCATGGGTAATTCTGTTGAAGGGCAGGGATTAGAACGATTAGGTTATCCGCAAGGAAAGATTGTGAAAGGAAATAATTTTTTGCAGTATGTGCAATCAATTAATAATGGAGAAAGCTATGAAATAAAAGTTCAGTGGAGAACAGATAAAAAAGAAGTAACAGGAACGTGGAGTATCAAAAAAAATAATGCTCAAAGCAATTCAAGTATAAGTGAGTTAAATTTTGAAAACCGTTTTAAAGAACATATTGCCTGGTGGAAAAATTACTGGAGCCAATCTTCAGTTGCCATTCCCGATACGCAAATTGAAAAGCAATATTATCTTGAGTTATACAAATTGGGTTGTGTTGCAAGGAAGGGTGCACCGGCAATCACTTTACAAGCCATATGGACTGCGGATAATGGGAGCCTTCCCCCATGGAAAGGAGATTTTCATAATGATCTTAATACGCAACTTTCTTACTGGCCTGCTTATGCTTCCAATCATTTGCAGGAAGCAGAAACTTTTACTGACTGGCTTTGGAAAATAAAAAAAGAAAATGAAAAATATACGCGCCAATATTTTGGTGTGAAAGGATTAAATGTTCCGGGCGTTACAACACTCTCCGGCTATCCCATGGGGGGCTGGATCCAATATTCATTTTCACCTACTATTGCTGCGTGGTTATCGCAACATTTTTACTGGCAATGGAAATATTCAATGGATAAAAATTTTCTGCAAACACGAGCCTATCCCTATTTACATGACGTAGCTGTTTTTTTAGAAAATATTTCTTACATCGAAAATGGAAAAAGAAAACTGCCCTTAAGCTCAAGCCCGGAGTACAACGACAATAGTATTAATGCATGGTTTACTAATACTACTAATTATGATTTGTCTTTAATGCAATATGCTTTTAATGCAGCCGCAGAAGTTGCTGCAGCAATGAATAAAAAAGAAGAAGCATCCCATTGGAAAAAAATAAAAGATCAACTACCCGCATTAGATATAAATGAAACCGGCCTTACCATTGCGACGGGTTTCACAAGGAGAGAATCGCATCGTCATCATTCAAATCTTATGTCAATTTATCCTTTGGGATTATTAAATGCGGATAATGAAAAAGACAAAATGATTATAGATTCGTCGCTGCGCTGGATGGAAAAAACCGGCACCGATGCGTGGTGTGGATATTCATTTAGCTGGGCCGCATCTTTATATGCAATGGCAAAAGATGGAGATAATGCAGCCAAAGAATTAAAAATATTCGCATCAAATTTTTGCTCTTCCAACAGCTTTCATTTGAATGGCGATCAAAAGGGCGGACAATATTCAAAGTTTACTTACCGGCCTTTTACGCTTGAAGGAAATTTTGCTTTTGCTCAAGGCTTACATGAAATGCTGCTGCAGAGTCATAACGGTGTCATTGAAATTTTTCCGGCAGTTCCATTAGAATGGAAAGAGATTAGTTTCAATAATTTTCGTGCAGAAGGCGCATTTATAATTAGTGCTGAAAAAGCCAGCGGCCAAACCGAAGAGGTTAAGATAATAGCAGAGCAGGGAGGACGGCTACGACTAAAGCTTCCTTTCAAAACATTTTATATCTCTGATGCGAAGAAGGCATATCACCTAAAAGATGAAGTGATAGCGATTGATATGAAAAAAGGGGAAACTATTTCTATTAAAAATGGATTTGAATAATATTGCCGGAAAAACAGAAATTTTGGATTGAGAATAGTTCCACAGAAATGAAACAAGGGAAAGATGTTAGCAATATTTAGAATGAAAAAAAAATAGGGTTTGAAGTGAAAAATAACCTTTCAAAGTTTTACGCATCACGAAGCCATTTTCCTAGAATATTTGCAGCAGGCATGTTATCAAAAGCATGGCATTGGAAAATGGCATCTTGACGCAATACAGCAAGACTTTAACTGTTAGCAGATTAATTTCCGCAAAAAAACTGTTGAAAAATAGGGCAATCGTTTGCATCACCATTACAATCGTTTGCATAAAAGAAACTTTCGTTTTTCAAAAACTTCCGTGCATCATTTTTCGAAAAATAGTGTCAACTTAGAATTAACAATGCAATAACAAACACACATTCAAACCAGCTTCTTCAAAAAAATACTAACAATAAGCGGTCTTTTTTTAGAACCAAACAACAACTAAATGAAAAAAGCAATTTTACATCATTACAGTTTCTTAGTTTTTTCTTTTCTTCTTATGTCCCTCACCAGTGTTGCGCAGCAAAGAAAAATAAGTGGTATGGTGCAGGAAAGTAAAAATAATTCACCACTTGAGGGGGCAACTGTATCATTAAAAAACAGCAAGGTAAATGCAATTACCAAAGATGACGGCAGGTTTGAAATTATGATTCCTGATGGAAAAAATGCACTTATTATTTCTTTTGTTGGTTATGAAACAGCAACCGTAAATGTCGCCGCTAATCAAACGTCGGTGATAATAAAAATGGACGAAGGCGGAGGGAAGCAAATGGGAGAGGTGGTTATCGTTGGATATCAACGACAGACCCTGCGTAAGTCAACCAGTGCCGTCCAGGTGGTTTCAGGTAAATCGATTGAAAACCTGCCGGCACCAAGCTTCGATGCTTTGTTGCAGGGAAAAGTATCCGGCGTTAACATTCAAAATTTTTCAGGGGAGCCCGGTGTGCGAAACACTTTTACTGTAAGAGGTAATTCTAATATTTCCACCGATTTAAATAATGGAGTTGACGAAGCACGAACCCTTAGCACTCCATTGTATGTAATTGATGGTATTCCTATTTCAATAAATGATATCGAAGGTGTCGCCAGCTCAGGAACTAACTTTTTAGCAGGAATAAACATTAATGATATTGAAAGTATCGTTGTGCAGAAAGATGCCGCCGCTACTGCTGCCTGGGGTTCGCGGGGGGCTAATGGTGTAATTACTATCAAGACCAAAAGAGGAAGGACTGGTAAACCGCAGGTAAGATTATCTTACTATACTGGCGTCACAAAAAAGCCTGAACTCGTTAAGAACAGTGGTGGGTGCCGAAGAGCGGCACCAAAAACTTAGCCTGATGAATGAATATGGCACCTATTCTCAACTTGCTTTTATTCCACAAATACTTTCAGATAGTCTAAATCCGGCTTTTAATAATGCCACGGATTGGCAGGATCTTTTTTATAAAACGGGTAAAGTGAATAATGCTGATGTAACAATTTCTGCAGGCAATGAATTATTGAATTACAGGGTGGGTGTAAACTATTATGATGAAGATGGAATTGTGCGCAATACCGGATTTAAGAGATATGCACTCAGGGGAAATTTTGATTTCAAGGTCGCAAAAAATGTCAATGCGGTTTTAAACATATCCGCATCACGTCTTGACAGGAAACGCGGATTAGGCAGGGGCAGAGACCAGATATTGCCAATTGATGGTGTTACGCAGCCGGCATCGTTTTATGGTTTGTCGCAGGCCGATCAGGATTTTTATTATGGTCAGTATGACAAGCTGCGTGATCAAAACTTATCTGATATTTTTTCAGCCTATGTTCAACTGAATTATGATATTTTAAAGGGATTACAATATTCATTTCAGGGTTCCGTATCCAGTACTACTGACAAGCGGGAACAATTTCAACCCACAGAAATCACTCCTGATCACCGGTCGTATGCATCGAGCAGAAGTGGGAATTATCAGCAAACATACCTTGCCAATATTCTCACAGCATCAAAATCCTTTAAAGAGAATACCCACAATTTCAGCGCTGTTTTCACTCAGTCGTTTCAATTAGATAAAAAGACGGGTACTTATTTATGGGGATACAATGTACCCGATAATAATATCCAGGTTGTATCCGGCATTCCCCAGAGAGACAGGGAAGGGTATTCGGTTTTCCAGGAGGCGGGCTTATTATCTTTCTTAGGTCAGTTGTCTTATGATTATAAAGGAAAATATATTATCAATGCTTCCTACAGGGGCGATGCGTCTTCGCGTTTTGGCACTGATACAAGATGGGGGTATTTCCCTGCTGTATCCGCAGCATGGATTGTTTCAGATGAAAAATTTATGAGCCGGGCTTCCTTTATTGATATATTCAAAATAAGGGGAAGCTATGGCCTTAGCGGTTCTATGCCGGATGATTTTTATGCCCCGTTCAATGTATGGAACCTGCAGCAAGGCACTTATAATGGAGTTACTATAGCAACTCCTTCCTTTGAAAAACCCATTACTCAACCTAATCTTACCTGGAATAAATCGAACCAACTCAATATAGGAATGGATTTGTATATGTTTAAAAACCGTGTGAATATAAATGTTGACCTGTATCGTCGTTATAATACAAATCCTATTCTTTCTTTTCCTTTTCCTTTCTTTACCGGTTACAGCAATGTAGTTGCTAATGCACCGGTAAAAATTTTAAACGAGGGGGTTGACCTGCAAATACAAACAAGGAATTTATCCTCTAAAAGTGAATTACAATGGACTACCAATCTGAATATGACTTTCAACAAAAACCGGATTGCAGCATTGCCTAACGGCAACAGGACTTTCTTCCAGGACTCACGTGGCTATAATCAGCAATTAATTTTTTCCGTGGGAGCGCCTATTTACGGCTGGGCACAAATGTTATACAACGGCGTATATAATTATTTGAAAGATATTCCGGTAAACCCTGTAACGGGCCAAAGGCTTACGTATTTTAAAACTTACAATCCGGTGCAACCCGGTTATCCAATCTGGAGGGACGTGAATAAAGATTGGGATGTGTGGAGTGATGAAGACAAAGGTGAGCAGTTTGGGGATCTCGTGCCCACAGGGAATCCTAATCCAAAGATCACCGGCGGGTTGTACAATGAATTTGCATACAAAAATTTTTCTGTGGGTGTGTTGGGTACATTCACAATTGGCAGGGATATCATTAATAATTTTGCATCGCCAGCAATTTGCAGGCGTATGGAATTTTGGCGGTATAAATAATTTTGCAAGCCAGCGCCTTCCCGATCTTAGCCGGTATAATTACTGGACTCCTTCTAAAGTTGATCCTTCTAAAAATCAGGAAACCGATCCGACGTTTCCATCACTCAATCCATTTGGAGGTCACTTTTATGAGTTCCTTCCATTTTCCACTATGTGGAATGAGAATGGAACCTATTTTAAAATCAAGAGCATAACGTTAGGGTATAGCTTCAATCAAAATATTATTAAAAAGTTAGGTCTACAGAATATTCGCTTATATAGCGTGATCGACAATTTGTATAGTTTTCAAAAATCTAAGGTACCCGATGCGGAGCTGGTGAGCCCGCAGGGAGAATATACCGGGGCTGCATACCCGCTTCCGAGAAAATTTACCTTTGGATTTGATATCACCTTTCAATAAAAAATTATGATTAAAAAATACGCAATATGGGTAATAGAAGCTTTCCTTTCAGTGATCGTGTTATCCTCATGTAAAAAATATATAGAATTAAAACCTCACGACGCCACTTATGACCAGGTATTTTGGAACAGCGGAGATAATGTAGAAAAAGCACTTGCAGGAGCATACGGTTTATTGCGCGGAGCAATAAGATTTAACCCACCTGATGCAGATGGGCCTGTGCATTTTGTGGCGGGTGATTTGCCCGCAGATGAATTCTGGGTGGATGGCGGCTACTATTGGTTTTTACAAAGTGTAATTCCAAAGGGGCGGAATACTTATAGCTATACCCCTTACTTCGAAGCGTCAGTAAAAGACTGGACACGCTTTTACGCAGTTATCAATCAGTGCCATCTTGTGGTGGAGAACACGGAAAAGATTGCCTCAGATAAATTTGACGGAGGACAGGCATTAAAAAATCAATTGTTAGGTGAAGGCCATTTCTTAAGAGCATTTACCTATTTCTATATTACAAGAATATGGGGCGACCCTGTGCTGACCAGGGAGTCTTTAAAAGATCCTTTATCGGTGCAACCTTTGGCAAGGTCTCCGGAAGCAGAAGTATTAGATTATTGTATCGGGGACCTGAAGCGGGCGGCGGAACTTCTTAATTTCAACACCGGTACGGCCATCAGTAAAGTAAGGGCGGATAAAGGTGCAGCATGGGCTTTGCTGGCACATGTTTATGCATGGAAACATGATTATGTAAATACATCAAATTATTGCGACAGCGTGATCAACAGTGGCCAGTATCAACTGGAAGATGTCGCTAATTATGAGAACATCTGGGCCGGACAGTCTGTGGAAAGCATTTTTGAATTGAACATGTTATATGATGCCGATAATAACGAAGCCAGTGATTATTTCTTCGGCAGGTTTTTACATGACCCATTAATAAAAAATAAGGACGCTTACACAAGCTGGCTTGTAAATACTGATCTCACCAATTATTTATTTCCTGATCCCGGCAGTAGATATGCGCTATGATAAAATTATCGGTTTAGTTCAAACGGGTGATCCTGCTTTGATAAAATATGCTAATGTAAAATATTACGATCCTACTAACCGTCCGGATGAATACATACTCAATAATAACCTTGTGTTGCTCCGCCTGGCAGATATTTATTTATTGAAAGCAGAAGCAGCATCAAAACTTGGGGACGATGGGGCTGCGCAACAGGCACTGAATGTCGTTAAAGAAAGAGCCGGGCTGGACCCGTCATCAAATACCGGGGCAGTGATTATTTGATGAAATATTTGAAGAAAGATATAGAGAGTTATATGGTGAGGGAAGTATTGCATACGATCTGATAAGAATGGAGAAGCTGCTTGAATGGTTTCCCGATTCCTACACTCCTGAGCGCATTGCAAAAAAGGGATATTACTGGCCGCTCGACATGCGAAAGCTTTTACCCCAGGATCCGTTATTAACACAAAATGAATGGTGGAAAAATCATTAATCAAAAAAAATTGCTATGAAATATTTTATGAAATTGTTATTTGAAAATTATTCCGGTAGCCTTGGCCGTTATATTGTTGACTTCTTCCTGTAAAAAAAATGATTACCTGTCCGGAGGATCTTTACATTCCTCAAAAGTGAACATGACGACGTATGATTATTTAAAGAGTAATTCCGCCGGTCTTTTCGACACACTCTTATTATTAGTAGACCAGGCCGGGTTAAAAGATAAGATCAATCAGCAGGGGGTTACTTTTTTTGCGCCCAACTGATTATTCTATCAATCATACCTGACTCAAGAGTTAAAGAAGAGCAAAACATTGATCCTTTGTCAATGGACTATTGATTATGGTCAAATATGAAATGCCAAAGTTCATAGATTCGATAAATATTTATTTGGTCAACGGGTCGTTAACTTATGATAAGCTCACGGAAAACGGAACGCTTTATCCCACTTTAAGGCAAGGAAGCGATTGCGTGGTTTCGTATGAAGAAACAACTGATCCTGCCTTAGGTTACAATCCGAATGTATCAACCATTCCACGCATTGTGTATTTTACGTTTTTGCTGAAAGCCGCTTACTCCACCAATCGTCGCATCAGCGAAATTCAAAGCGATGAAGGCGTGCACACAAGAGTGCAAACTTCAGGAATTGAAAGCACAACCGGGATTATTCATGTGCTAAATAATCAACATAAATTATTCTTCAGAAAATAAAAAGATAAACTATGAAAATAATGAAGGCAATAAAAATATTTTTTGTTTTAATTGTAATTACAGGTGCTTATAATTCCTGTAAAAAATTACCGGATGGTTTTTTAAGTCAGTTGGTGCGTTACGAAGAAGATCCGATCATAATTCAAAAGGGAAGGGTGAAAGTAAGTTCAGCACTCAATTTCGACGGCTCCAGCAAAGCCGGCAAAGATCAGGCTGGTCCATATATATGATAAGGCAACCGGCAATGTTGTTGATGATATGATTTTAAAAAAATATACAATTAAAGTTTGGACTGCTTTATACGATAGTAAAACGGACACCACCTGGAATTGATCGCAGCGAAACAAGCGGATGCAGAAATAACGCCTATTGTTATTAACGAAGTAAGCGGCCAGGTAGAGGCAAATTTTACAACATAAAATGTGCCGGCGGGAGACTATGAATTTGACCTGGAAATAACGAATGGTGCAGGAACAAAGTTAAATCCCAAAATTGGTCAGTTGCAAATTATTGATGCGCCACCATTTGAAGCAAATCCGAATTAGGAACTCCATACGTAAGAATGATACAGGTAGGGAATGAATCTGTAGGAACAAGTCTGTTGACACCAATAGTAACAGTTGAAAGAACGGCCGATGAGCCGAATAAGATTATAGTAAAGATCGTGGATAAGAATGGGGTGCCTTTTAACCCCTGGCCGGTGAAATTATTCGGAGGCCCAATACCGGCAATAATCCTGTACCTCCTTATCTACAGACGCTGCAGGATTATTCGCTAAAGACTGATCTCTTTGACGACAGGATGGAATTTACATATGGTGTTTTGCCATTTCCTTTACAATCGTTAGGAAATGGATTCAATATTTACTATAGAATTCCAACACAATATTTTAGCCATGATGACCAGGTAAAATACCCTGACGGTCAATATTCCGCAAATCCGAGGTTTGTTTTCAGGGCTTACGTACCGGGCACTTATACTATTACATTCAAGGCAATAGATTTAACTCATAAATAAAGATGAGCTTTTTCTTATGAGCGTCTTAATAGCAAAAGTGCAGTGTCACAATTTGGCCCCTCATATTTTTAAATTGAAATAAAGCCAGGTATTAATAAAAATTGAAATAAAGATTATGAAAGATATCGTGCTCAAAAGTTTTTTTACAACACTGTCTTTTAGTTTTTTGAGTGCTTCCTTGGCTGAATACAAAATGCTTTTTGAAGTACTCGGCTCTTCAGATACCACAAAAAATTATAGCCTTTCGCATCTAAACAGCCGCGACGCATACGCCCTAATTAACAATAGAGAAAGAAACATATTTCCCGGACAAAAACATCTGCAGGTTCTCGGCGATACCGTTCATCCTTCCAATACAGAAGTTGTAACTCCAATTCATAAAGTAAGTTTCAATAACCAAAATCAATGCGCTGAACGCAGGCAGGGAGGCAATTCAAGAATGATAAATGGCTACCAGGTATTTGATGGCTCTATGGATGGCGACAGGCAGGTAGACCCGCAAATTGCTGTAGGTGGTGGCTATATGCTGGAAGGCTCTAACAGAGGACTATTATTTACGATAAAAAAGGAAATTTTGTACAAGGCGTTTCTCAAAAGTGTTTTAATAGTGGAATATGATCCAAAAATGTTTTTTGACATTCACAACAAGGTATTTGTCTTTGATATGTGGTGGTATTATGATTCAGCCAAAACAAAGCCCGTAAATATTTCTGTTTCTGAAACCAGCAATCCAACAGGAGCCTGGAATATTTATCCTGTTTCCAGAACAGAAGAAGTAGACGGGGGTGGAATTGGTTACAGTAAAAAATGGATTGGATATTCTTATCCCGGAGGTGATGAAAATACTTTTGTAATGCATACGGCGGATGTCAATGCCGGAAAACCTGCTACCATTTATCATTTCAAAGGAAGCCTGGGCAATCCCATTTTTATGCAGGATGATTTAGATGATTTGTATTCCTGGATGTAGATGATAGCCTGTTTACAATTCGTAAAGTAACAGAAGATGCGAATGGAAAACCTTATAGCGTAGTAGTTTCACGAAAGACCACATCAATTTAAAATATATCGATTATCCGCCGCAATCTCCGCAAAAAGGAACAGAACAAAAAGTATCCAGCGGGGATCGCAATCTAAAAATTGTGTATATCAAAATGGAAGCATTTGGTTTTCGCAGGCCGTTAATTGTGAAGGCCGATCTGCGGTTCAATGGCACCAAATAAATGCAGATGATGGAAGCAATTCATACAAACCGGTTTGATTAAAAGTGATACCAACTAATTACATCCAAACAACAATTGCTGTAAATAAAAAAAATGATGTGCTCATTGGTTTCCAGGAAGTAAATAAAAATTCATTTTGTGAGCCCGCGGTTTACCTATAGAAATGCAAAAGATGCAAATGGAACAGTAGAAAAATTATCGCCGTAGGAGAAGGCAGTCGGTGGTGCTGATGGCGCAGCATGGGGAGATTACAGCGGCAGTATTATTGACGGGGATAATCTTATGGATTTATGGACCATACAAAGCAGGGCAAGTAAAAAGGGAAAAGCAGAATCTGTAATTGTAAAAGTTCCTTTTAAGAAATAAGAATAAAGATGGAAGCCGGCCTGCCGCAGTTTTTCATTTTTTTTGATGAAAAAATAGGGCAAAAGATTGCATCGGGTTTTCAAACGATTGCCTAAAGATTTTTTTTGTTTTGAAAAAAACTTAGATGCACCAAAAATCAAAATATTATTGTCAACTTAGACGAATCTTAACGGGGATTATATCATATCAGAGTTTTAGTTTTTCGCTGATGCGAAGAAGGGTTGTCATCTAAAAGATGGAGTGGTAATTATTGAAACGAAAAAAGGAGAAATGATTTCTGTTAAAAATGGGTTGGAATAGTATTACTCTCAGTGTGGATGATTTCATCATCATAATACGAAATATTGGCTCGTCAAGATTGAGTTCAAAAGATATAAAAATATTTAATAACGATGCACATTAAAAAATGATAAAGAAATCATTTGGTTTTCTCGTACATGCATTGCTGATCATTACCGGCGCAACAGCACAACAGCGGCCTAACATCATCGTTTTTCTTGTAGATGACATGGGCTGGCAGGATTGCTCTGTTCCATTCTGGACAAAGATTACGGATTTCAACAAACGGTATCATACGCCCAACATGGAACGGCTGGCAAAAGAAGGCATGAAGTTTACCAATGCCTATGCGGCGCCGGTATGCACGCCTACCCGTACCAGTTTCCTTACGGGTATGAATGTGGCGCATCATGGAGTTACTAACTGGACATCGCCCTGGGAGAATGACAACACAGATAACAAGGATGATCAAATGTCGCCTGCGCCATGGAATATTAACGGCTTAAGCCCGGAGCCGGGTATTCCACAAACCGTTTACGCAACATCATTTCCACAACTATTAAAAGATGCGGGATATTTTACCATTCACGTTGGTAAAGCACATTGGGCGCCTATGGGTACGCCGGGGTCCAATCCTCATAACCTAGGTTTTATGGTAAATATTTCAGGCCATGCAGCCGGTCATCCGCAGAGTTATCTCGGCGAGGAAAATTTTGGAAATAAGCCCGGCAAGGCAGGTGCACAGGCGGTTCCCGACCTGGAAGAATATTTCGGCAGAGACACGTTCTTGACTGAGGCGTTAACGTTAGAGGCGATAAAGGCAATGGAGACTCCTGTTCAAAATAAGCAACCCTTTTTCCTGAACATGGCGCATTACGCCGTGCATTTACCTTTCGATAAAGATCAGCGCTATTTTAAAAAATACGTAGATGCAGGTTTAAGTGAAACAGAAGCAAAATATGCAAGCCTTATAGAAGGCATGGATAAAAGCCTCGGTGACATTATGAATTGGCTGCAGAAAAAAAAGGCGGATAAAAATACCATTATCATTTTCATGAGTGATAACGGAGGCTTTAGTTTGGCGCCCCGAACCGGAGAGCCCTTTACACAAAATTTTCCACTGAAGTCAGGCAAAGGTTCAGTGTATGAAGGTGGCATCCGCGAACCAATGATCGTGAAATGGCCGGGGATAGTAAAGCCGGGAACTGTAACGGATCAGTATATAATTATCGAAGATTTTTTTCCAACAATTCTGCAGATGGCCCGTGTTCAAAACTATAAAACGATTCAAGCGGTAGATGGCGAAAGTTTTATACCGGTATTAAAAAATAAAAATTATACTGATACTACCCGGTCAATGGTTTGGCATTATCCCAACAAATGGATACCACAGGGTGGGCCGGGGATAAATTATAAATCCGCTATCCGCCGGGGAAAATGGAAATTAATTTACGATATGCAAACCGGGAAAAATGAATTGTATAACCTGCAGGATGATATTGGAGAGTCCAATAATGTAATCAGTTTATATCCGGATAAAGCAAAACAATTGGCCTCTATTCTGGCACGGGAATTAAGAAAATGGAAATCGCCAATGCCTGTTTTTAAAAATACAGGTAAGATCGTTCCTATGCCTGATGAATTTTAAATGATCGTCGTCAGATAAATTCAGGTTCATTTGCAAATAGAAATTAAAATACCCAGGAACCGTTATATTTATTCCTGTAAATAATTTCACATGCAGGAGGATATGCTTATTCAGATCAGTAATAAGATCAAAGAGCGCAAAAAATACTACGGTGCAGCATTGCAGGAAATCAATAATGATGCGCTTATCGAAAATAATCTCATACCAAAGTATAGTGAAAAATAGCGGCATTGCTGTTGCTCCCTATGCATTTATTATTTGAGGTATCCGGGTTGAATGATGAAAAAAATCTTTCATAAACACTTAAACATAACCAGCATTAAATGAGTACGATCTCAACACAGGAATTTAAAGCCAACGGCATAACCTACAAACCCTCGGCAAAACCAATCGTCGTTATTTGCATAGATGGTTCGGCAGATGAGTACCTCGATACTACCATGGCTTTTGACCGTATGCCCAATTTAAAAAAGATGGCGCAAAAGGGCTACCGTGGAATGGTACGCGGGGCATTGCCTTCTTTTACCAATGTAAATAATTCTTCTATAGTTACCGGTGTATCGCCGGCTGTGCATGGTATTAGCGGTAACTTTTTTTATGATGCAGCCAAAGACGAGGAAGTGATGATGAATTCTTCAGAATACCTGAGAGCAGAAACACTGTTGGCTGCTGCAGCTACTGCAGGAAGAAAAGTAGCCGTAGTTACGGCCAAAGAAAAGCTGAGGGATATTCTATCGCATAAAATGAAAGGCATTGCCATCTCAGCAGAAAAGGCAAACCAGGCTAAGCAGGAAACGCATGGTATTGGTAATGTAGAAGAAATTGTTGGCCATCCCACACCGGTTATTTACAGCGCCGATGCAAGCCTGTTTGTATTGCGTGCAGGAGTAGCTTTTATTAAAAAAGGATTGGCCGATTTTCTGTACCTCTCGCTCACTGATTATATGCAGCACACCTATTCACCGGAGGCAGAAGAATCTTTAGCTTTTTATGAAGCGATGGATACAGAGATTGGAAAATTAATTGACCTGGGTGCGGTGGTTGGCGCTACTGCCGATCATGGTATGAATGCAAAGGTAAAAGCAGATGGTACACCCAATGTATTGTTTGTAGAAGACATGCTGGAAGGAAAATTTAGCTCAAATGGTTTCCGGGTTATTTGTCCCATTACCGATCCTTACGTAAAACATCATGGCGCCTTAGGTTCATATGTGGTAGTGCATGTAAGTGATAAAACAAAGATTAATGAAATAAAGAATTGGCTGGCTGTGCAGCCTGGCATTACAGAAGTGTATGATAGGTCCTCAGCAGTTCGTGTATTGGAACAGCCGGAAGACCGCATTGGAGATTTGGTGGTACTATCCGGAAGAGATGTGGTAGTCGGCCGTCGCCCGCAATATCATGATCTGTCAGCATTAGATGGAACGCTGCGTTCGCACGGCGGCCGTTATGAAGAAATGGTGCCAATGATTATTTCACATCCTTTAAATACGACTTATAAAATGAAAGCGGAAGGCGACCCGAGGAATTTTGACATATTTGATTTTACAATAAATGGAACGATCCGATAGCTGTTGGATTGATAAGTGATGAGTGGTCAGGGATGAGTTGTGATATATAGCTTTTAGAATTTTTTTATTACACTGACAATTAAATTTATTACAATAACAATAAAACATTATGAGTAATCCTGAAATCCCGGCAGCGACGCCAAAGCAAAAAGTTGTACCCGAAAACGGAGCTGCCATTATTAACCTGTCAAGTTATGTGGCGGGAAAAAAAATTGAATCAGATAAATTACTGGAAGTTCGCAGTCCCTACGATAATCGTCTGGTGGGTACTGTCAGGCAAGCTAATGCTACACATGCGCAGGAAGCGATTGAAGCGGCTTTATCCAAACAATCATCTTCGGGAAAAGCAGGTACTGATTTAACAAGGTATGAGCGTTACAGTATTTTAGAAAAGGCACGAAATCTTTTCCTGGAACGCAAGGAAGAGTTCGCTCAACTTATAAGTGCTGAATCCGGATTGGCAATCCGTGAAGCGCGGTACGAGACAGACAGGGCGCAGGACGTATTTCTTTTTGCCGCCATCGAAACTTTAAATGATGACGGCCAGGTATTTTCATGCGACATAACTCCAAACGGTAAAGCAAGAAAAATATTTACGCTGCGTGAGCCGCTCCCACTTGCCGTTTGCATTACTCCTTTCAATCATCCCCTTAACCAGGTTATTCATAAAATAGCGCCCGCCATTGCGGTGGGCACACCAGTGATTTTAAAGCCTTCGGAAAAAACACCATTAACCGCCATCAAACTTACCGAACTATTGTATGAAGCAGGATTGCCGCATTACATGCTGAGTGTATTACTCGGGCCAACGAATGAAATTGCAGAACCGCTGGTGAAAGACCCGAGAGTGGCGATTGTTTCTTTTACAGGAAGTGTAGCAGTAGGAAAACATATTGCAAATGCAGCCGGGTATAAGAAAGTGATATTGGAATTGGGCGGCAACGATCCGCTCATAATAATGGAAGATGCTGATATGGAAAAAGCCGTATTTCTTGCCGCCGAAGGATCTTTCCGTAACAGCGGGCAACGCTGTACTGCGGTGAAAAGAATTTTAGTTCATGAAAAAATAAAAGACGAATTCGTCAAAAAATTTTTAGAGAAAGCCAAAGAATATTCATGCGGAGATCCGGCTGATCCCGAAACCAGGGTAGGAACGGTGATAGATGAACCCGCTGCCGAATATTTGGAAAATGTAGTAAAAAAATCAGTAGAACAGGGAGCAAAGGTTCTTCTTGGAGGCGGCCGTAAAGGTGCATTAATGGAGCCGACCGTAATCGTTGATGTGCCACGCAATACTGATATGGTGATGTATGAATCATTCGGACCTTTGGCGCCCATTATGACTTTTACAGATATAGATGATGCCATAACATTAAGCAATTCTACCGCTTACGGCTTATCATCAGGTATAGTTACCAACAATATGGAGTATGCTTTGAGGTTCGTAAGAGAATTAAATGTAGGCACGGTGAATATTAATGAAGTGCCCGGTTATCGTATTGAGCGTTCGCCTTTCGGGGGTATCAAAGATTCTGGTTTGGGAGTAAAGGAAGGAGTGATAGAGGCGATGAAGTGCTTTACTTTTGTGAAGACATTTTCTTTGCCATGGTAGAGCCGCTAACAAAATAAATTCGTTTAGCCTGTTTTGTTATGTAAGTCTCTTTTTTTAATCATTGAATAAAGCTATATGCATTTTTAGCTGAAAAATTTACTTACTCCTTTGTAAAAGATTTATGATATTATCTAAAACCTGTCTAACGATCCTGTCCCTCTCCACTTGTGGAGAGGGGTTGGGGTGAGGTCATTATGCAAAACAATAAAAACAGTCGTAGAAATTTTATTGCCAATGCCAGCCTTGCGGCAGCAGGACTGGGCCTGGGCGGTCTTAGAACTTTTGCTTTCACACCTGCTAAAAGTAACAATGATAAGCCGGTCAGTATCGGCTGGATAACTGACCTGCATCACGGCTTTTGCAAAGATGCGGAGCAGCGGTTGAAAGTATTCATCCATGAAGCATCTAACCGGAAGCTTGATTTTATTTTGCAGGGCGGCGATTTCTGCCATCCTACCGAAGAGGCAAAAAAGTTTGTGGAAGTTTGGAATCAATATAAAGGCGAAAAGTATCATGTGCTGGGAAATCATGACATGGACCTCGGTACCAAACAGCAGGTAATGCGCCTTTGGGGAATGAAAGAGAAATATTATTCGTTTGACAAAGGCGGTTTTCATTTCGTAGTCCTGGATTGCAACCACATTTTAAAAGATGGGGAATATGCCGATTACGCAAAAAGCAACTACTATATTGATCAGCAAAATCGTGATTTAATAAATCCTGAACAAATAGAATGGCTGAAGGAAGACCTGGCAAAAACAAATAAGCAAACCTTTATTATTTCTCACCAGGCATTTGATGAAATATGGGATGGATGGAGTGTGCCTAACAGGCATTTGGTAAGGAGAGTAATTGATGATGCTAACAACAGCACAGACTTTCAAAAGGTGATCGCCTGTTTTTGCGGGCATCATCATGTGGATGATTACAGCTATATAAATAAAGTTCATTTTTTCCAGATGAACAGTGCCTCTTATTATTATGTGGGAGAAGGATATGGATCAGATGGAAGCAGGGCCACGTACCAGGATCCGCTCTTTGCCTTTGTAACGATTGATCCTTCAGGAAAAATTATTATTGAAGGCAAAGAAAGTATATTCGTGTCACCTACACCGTCAGAAAAGAAACACCCCGATGCTCCGCGTTTATCTGCAAGCATAACAAACAAGCGGGAACTATTTACTAAAAAGTAAGTAGAGATGCTACATACAACTTACCGTTAAATAAATCAACCAAATAAAAAAGAACGATAATGAAAATCAAATTACTTTTATTTTTTCTCTTCATTTCCGGCAGTTGCTTTGCGCAGCAAAACAATTCAAAAAATTTAGTTGTCATTTCCCTGGATGGATATCGTTGGCAGGAGCTTTTCAGGGGAGCTGACTCGGTTTTATTGTTTGGGAAACAATATACATCACAGGATTCTGCCTGGCGGATAGAAAAATATTGGGGCGCAAATGAAAAGGAACGGAGGGAAAAACTGAATCCCTTTTTCTGGAATAGCATTGCCCGTCATGGCCAGTTGTATGGGAATCGTGACCTGGGAAATTTTGTCAATTTAAAAAATAAATATTGGTTTTCTTATCCCGGCCGTAGTGAGACTTTTTGCGGGTATTACGATTCTCTTATAAACTCAAACGAGTATCCCGATAATCCCAATGAAAACGTTTTGGAATTTATCAATAAGCAAAAACAATACAATGGAAAAGTGGTAACATTTGCCTCGTGGGATGCGGTTGCAAGAATAATCAACCGCAATAGAAATGGCATGCTGGTAAACATTTATGGAGAAGATGTTGCCGGCGCAAATCTCACCCCGCTGCAAAAAGAATTGAATACCATGCAGCACAATATGCCGCAGGTATTTGGTCGGGGCGAAAGATTAGATGTGATGACCTATGAAATGACAAAGGCTTATATGGTGGCCAATCATCCGAAGGTAGTGTATATTGATTTTGGTGATACCGATGAATTCGCTCACGAAGGCAAATACGATATGTATTTAGACGCCGTTAAAAAGATAAATGCAATGGTCGCAGAGCTCTGGGATTACATGCAACAGGATCTGTTTTATAAAAATCAGACAACTTTATTAATATGTACTGACCATGGCAGGGGTAACGGCGATGAATGGACGAGTCATGGATCTAAAATTGCCAATGCCAATGAAACCTATTTAATGGTGATGGGGCCTGATACGCCTGCATTGGGCGAGGTAAAAACCAGCAAAGAAATTTACCAGGATCAGTTTGCGCAAACAATGGCAAAGCTGCTGGGTTTCACCTTTACTGCAAACCATCCTGTGGGTGCGACGGTAAATACGGTTTTTAAATAAATGCTTTCTAATAATTTTTTTAAATGGCTTCTTCAGAAAAAGCAGATGTAGTTGTAATAGGCGGTGGTATATTCGGCTGTGCTATCGCGTATTATTACACAAGAAATAATCCCGGAAAAAAGATAGTGGTGCTGGAAAGAAATGAACTGTGCAATTCAGCTACCAGTCGTGCAGCCGCATTGATGACTATCATACGCTCTAAGCGATCTTATATTCCTTTATCACTTGAAACGTATCGCGTGGTGGGTGATATGGAAAAACAATTAGGAGAATCACTCGATATGAAAACAGTGGGCATGATGCATGTGGCCGCGAGTGATGCAAAAGTAAAAGACCTCGAAACATTGATGGCTATTGCCGGAGAATTTAAACAACCGGCGCATTATATTTCAAATGAAGAAGCACATAGTATGTCACCCTGGTTAAAAACCGACGAAGCTATTAAGATCGGTTTCGTTCCCCGTGAAGCTTACTGTGATCCCTACCTGCTGGGAACTTTTTTTGCCCACTGTGCTAAAATACAGGGGGCTGATATTCGCCAGGGAGTTGAAGTGACATCGCTTCTTATGGACGGTGGTACGGCAACAGGTGTTACAACCGGTGAAGGAAATATTTATGCCGGTAAAGTGATCATTGCGACGGGTGCATGGGCGCCCATTTTTGCGGCGCAGGCCGGTGTTGGTTTGCCGATGGCCCCGGTGCGAAGCCAGTATTGGATTACAGAAAAGTCGGCCCTGTTTCCTGTTAAATCACCCATGGTATTATTGCCGGATGCACAGGCTTATGCCAGGCCGGAAGGCGGAAATCTTTTGTTTGGCATTCGCGAAGCAAATTCTTTGTGTGCGTCGCCAAAAGAAATTCCAAATGATATCAGTGGGTTTACATTCAGCAAAGATAAAGGCATGAGCGACCTTGAGGAAGTTGGTGATAAACTGGCCCGCTTCTTTCCTGCTTTTTATGATATTGGCATCAGCTACTACATAGCCGGCTTTTCCGGATACACGCCCGATGGGAATTTATCTATGGGTACGGTTCCTGAAGTAAATAATTTATTATTGGCTACCGGTTGTGTAGGCGCAGGCATTTCAGTTTCAGGAGGGGTGGGCCTGGCTTTTGCAGAGATGGCCGCAGATAAACCAAACCCTTTTGATTTTTCCGATTTTAATATTAACAGGTTTGGGAAAATAGACCCTTTTAGTAGAGGATGGTTGAACAAATGTGCTGATGCAAGGTCGAAGAAAGTGAGTGGGTAAAAATCCACAGGGCAACAAATCAATTTTTGGAATTTCCTTTCTGTAATAAAATAAAATTTGCAGCTACCTAATTCGCATCCAAAAAATTGGCCACCCTTCATACCTTAGTAAATACTAATAACAGCAACACACATGGAGAAGCAAACTACAGGCGAGCAAGGCGATTTTAATAACAGTGATCTGCGCCACGAATATTATACAGAGTTAGATGACCAAACAAAACATTGGATCAATGAAGATGCCGGGTATTTTTTACACCAGGCACTTTCCACACCTGTGATGAACGTCTTGAGCCGCACCGAAGGGCCTTATATTTATGATCTCAATGGCAAGCAATATTTAGATCTTCATGGCAATGGGGTGCACAATGTCGGTTTCAGTAATCCAAAGATTATTGAAGCGGTTATTAAACAACTTCAGGATTCTTTGGCGTTTACACCCAGACGTTATACGAACCTTCCAACTATAAATCTTGCAAAGAAATTAACAGCGATAGCTCCCGATGGATTGGACAGGGTGTTGTTTTGTCCCGGTGGGTCACAGGCTATTGAGATGGCAACCATGCTGGCGAAGCAGGTTACGGGCAAATGGAAAACAATCTCCTTTTGGGACTCTTATCACGGCACAGGTTATCAATCGGCAAGCCTCGGGGGTGAAGAACATTTTTCGACCGGTAACGGCCCTATGGTGCCAGGTGCGTTTCATGTTGAATTTCCTAATTATTACCGTAACCCCTGGGGTTGGACTAATCAGGATCAAATAGATGAAGAATACCTGCGCCAAATAAAAATTATTTTGAAACGCCATCCCGATATGGCAGCAATAATTGGTGAGCCGATATCGGCCACACCGGTAATACCATCCGCCAATTTCTGGAAAGAAGTAGAAAGCTTATGCAGGCAATATGATATGCTGCTAATTTTTGATGAGATCATAGAGGGTTTTGGCAGAACAGGTAAGATGTTTGCCTGCGAACATTTTGTTACGCCCGATGTACTGGTGCTTGGAAAATCGTTAGGCGGCGGGCTTCTGCCGTTTGCCGGAATAGTAACCCGTGATAAATACAATACATTGTCTCATCGGTCCATCGGGCATTTTACCCACGAGAAAAATCCGCTTTGCGCCGCTGCCGGGCTGGCGGCCATTGAATTTATAGAAGAACAAAAACTGGCAGATAATGCGGTGCAGCTTGGAGAATATCTTTTAGATAAATTGCTGGAATTAAAAGACACCTATCCAATTGTCGGGCATGTGGCAGGACAGGGTTTGCATATTGGTATTGACCTTGTGAAAAACCGACACACCAAAGAAAAAGCGGTGCAACAAGCGGAGGCCATTATGTACTATTGTATGCAGGAAGGAGTGGCGTTTAAGATCATTGAAGAAAATGTGATTACCATCCGGCCCTCACTAACCATTACGAAAGATCACTGTGACACCATCGTTACGGTATTTAAAAAAGCTTTTGATAAAATAACTGTATAGGATAACCGCAAAAAAATCCTGCTATTGTATCCTGTAATTTTTTTGCGAATAGCACCTTATATATGCCAGCGAGCGTTAAGCTACTGCCTCTATAACTGTTAACTTATGCTTCGGCCATCATTACATTTTCTTCTTCCAATACGGCTTTCACGGCAGCAATTAGAGCTTTCACATCATCAGGAAATATCTGCCCGATATTGCCAATACGGAACGCGTCAGTTTTACCCAGCTTTCCCGGATAAATTACAAAACCCCGTTCATTCAGCTTTTTATAAAAAATGTCAAAGTTGAAATTAGGATCATCAGGATACAAAAATGAAGTGATGATGTGCCCCTGAATTTCGGGGCGCAGGTATTGCTTAAAACCCAATTCGCCCATGCCTGCATCTAATATTTTCTTATTGGTTTTATATCTCTCTTCTCTTGCCGGAATACCGCCTTCTTCATCCAGTTCGCGAAGCGCCTGGCGAAAAGCCATAATGCTCAAGGTAGGAGGGGTGAAGCGAAACTGGCCACTGGCTTCAAGCCCGGCCCATTGCTCCTGCAGATCGAGGCTCAGGCTTCTTGCCTGTCCCTTTGCTTTTTCCAACTCCGTTTTTTTACACAGTGAAAAAGCAAAGCCGGGAACACCTTCAATACATTTATTAGAAGAGGAAACAAGAAAATCAATTTGCATATCCTTCATATCCATTTCCACGCCACCGAAACTGCTCATAGCATCCACAATAAAAATTTTATTTTGCTTTTTACAAACAGCGCCTATCTCCTTTACCGGGTTCATAAGCCCCGTAGTGGTTTCGCTGTGAATGCAGGCTACATGTGTGATCCCGGGATTTGCCTGTAAGAATTCTTCGGTTGCTCCAGGTGTTACTATTTCATCTTCTGCAAACCGAACCACGTGGTGATTCAATTTATGAATAGTTGCCATCTTTGCAATGCGTTCGCCATAAGCGCCATTAGCAAGAATTAACAGCACATCATCTTTGCCCGTCACGCTGCTTATTACACTCTCAATACCAAACGTACCCGAACCCTGCATGATCACACATTCATAACCTTCTTCTTTCGATACATGAGCCAGTTGCAACAGCCCGTTTCTTATATCTTTTACCGCATTGATAAATGCATGATCCCGTGAACCCATATCCTGTAACATGGCCTCCTTTACTGTTGCTGATGTGCTAAGCGGGCCGGGCGTAAATAGTAATTGATTTCTTTTCATTTGTTGTATTTATGTTGGTTGAAGATTTTCTAATGAAAGCCGGATCATAACTTTTGCCCAAACATAAATCTTAAATTGATCAAGCGTAATTTTGCTACTGAATGTGACTATGATGATTTCCAATATTTGTTGAAAACTCCAGGAATTTACAAACTTTTTCTAATTGCGTGATATGACTCCTCCAATCGATTTTGTTTTCTTTTTACTTTCAATCTCCATGCTATCAATTTCTTTAAGTGTAACAATAGGTTTGGCAGCTTGCCCGGGCAACGGAGGCCTGTTGCTTACTGCGCCGGGTCGTGCATACCAAAACACTACAGAAGAATAAGCCAGGTAATCCCAGTGATTGCGGATGTCAACGCCGGGAGAAGCTTCCATGTCGAATACCAATCTTTTTGAAAAAGGAATTGCGTCCAGCGCCCTTACCCGTGTACAAATATTAAATCCACGAACACCTTGCCGTTTGTTAGTGGCTGAGCCTACTTCGATGTTCGCTAAATAAGGATGGCTGAACACATCATCTTTAGTTGGATTTTCACCGCCGGCCCATCCATAATAATCTTCAGTGCCGGTACCAAAGTGCGTTGGGAATTTTTTATCCCATGCATCATCTACATAAATCTTTTCATCACCTTCACCCCACCAGCCATAGTCAGGATTAAGCACCGTCCATGCATCGCCTATCATTACTCCTTTACCATGTATGTCTATAAAATTCCAATCTTTGAAAACAGAGCCCTGCAGCAGATCATCACTCCGCCAGTTAGCATGAAAATACATAGATCGTTCATCCCATTTCCAGTTGCCGTGTTTGATCTCAAAATTTTCAATATTAATATTTGTTTTGCTTAAGTTTTTCAAATAAAAATCAGCAGATGATTTAAACGGCATTACCCAGGTACAAATCATTTGGCCCAATGAATTCACGGTCCTCGTCCATGTTTGAAAAGGATTCAATTCATTGGCACTGCCAAAGAAATCACCTAAGGGAGTCCATACCGTTTGTTCGCCGTCGAATTCAGCGATCAAAACAACCGAGCGCAACAACTCAGGATGTGCTTGTATCTGAAGCGGATCAATCCATATTTGCAGTTGATTGATGGCTCCTGCCTTATTTATTTTCAAATGCATTTCTTCCCCGGCTGCTAAAGTTCCTTTCGTATTAACTGAAATACCGGCCTCTGCTGCATACACTGAATAAAGGGATTTGCTTACTTCATTCATAAGCGGCAGAGATGCTTTCAACTGATCCGTGGTAAATGTTTTCACGGTAATTTTTTTGGCATAACCCCGGTAATTTATGATATTGTAAAAAGGCTTTTTGTCAAATGTAATTTTACAATTTTTTGCAAAAGGTATGGGCAAATAACAATCTCCGGCCCTTGCCGTTACACTGGCGAAAGGAGGAGGAACCGAACCTTTGCCAGTGATAAGCTTAAAATAATTTTCGCTGATCACCGGTGTAGCCGAGCCATCTAAATAAATATTAATGTTGGGGCCTTCGAGGTCATCCAGTCCTCCATAATAAAAATAAGGAGCCCACATTTTAGTAATGGCTCCGGGGCCATCATGCTCCATTATTACCCATTCTGTTTTCCCATTGTTTTCTTCCGTCCTGATGAAACCAATGCCATCGCTATCGGCAAACCATCCGGGGGCATCTCTTGCAGTGGATTCGCGGTTGTAGCTGCTGGCCTGCAAAGAAGCGTAGGCAGGCAACGGGTACATGGCAAGGCAGGTTCTGCAGGCCATTTCTTTTAATAAGGATTGTATGGTTATGTCTTGTGCATTTGCACTTTGATAAAATGATGTAAGCAGCAATAGTGCAATTTTTATTTTTTTCATTTTTTTTAATTCGTTGATGCAATCGCGTTGAGGCGCATTTTACTAATTCTTCTTTACCCTTTGTGTGAATATAATTATCTTATTGCTATGGTATAATCGAATGGCTGAGTTCAGTAAAAAATAGCAAAAAATGCGGCACAACAATTAAAGTCTTACTGGCTCAGAATGCCCAGGCTTTAGCTGAACGAATTATTTCCCCCGGAACAAGGGTTCGTCCAATTCTATTTAAACAGATTAATAGTTTGATTTGCAATCATCCTAACTTACTATCTTCGGCGCAAATCATCTTATAGTTAAATGAAAAAAATATTTGGCGTACCCTGCATGCTGATTGCGATAATTTTCTTTGCAAATTTATCATCCTGTAAAAACAACGATAATTCAAATGAAGAGAAAGTTGCTTTACTCCCGGAAGCCAACCTGAAGTTGCCCGAAGGTTTTTCTGCATCCATTATTGCTGACTCTCTCGGGAAATTAAGGCATATGATTATTAATAAGAACGGAGATATTTATGTGAAATTAAGTGCTCTCAGAGACGGCGACGGGATTTACTTCTTAAGTGATACAGATCACAATGGAAGCCTGGATAAGACAACAGGCTTTGGAGATTATCCCGGCACTGGTATCAGGATCAAAAATGGCTACCTCTATTCTGCATCCAATTCTGCAGTGTACAGGTATAAATTGAATGATAAGGAAGAAGTTGACACATTCAATGAAGCCGGAAGAAATAGTTCACGGGCTTGTTGATAAAAAAAGAGATAATTCAAAATCTATAGCCCTTGACGATCAAAATAATCTTTATGTAACTGTTGGATCGTATAACGATGCCTGCAGGCAGGAAGGATCGGGCCAGGGAATTCCCGGCTGCCCGCTTTTAGATTCCGTAGGAGGAGTTTGGCAGTTTAAAGCTGATAAGCTTAATCAAAGCTATGCTGATGCAATACATTATGCAAAGGGAATAAAAAATGCGGTAGGCATTGACTGGAACAGCAATACCAATACGCTCTTTGTTACCCAGCATGGCCGCGGCCCGCTCGATGATAAGTTTCCGCAATATTATACTTCCAAACAAAGTTCAGAATTGCCGGCTGAAACACTATATGAACTTCACGAAGGATCGGATGGCGGCTGGCCTTTTGTGTATTATGACCAGTTTCAGAAGAAGCTGATGCTGGCACCTGAGTATGGTGGCGATGGAAAAAAAGCTGCTGATAAAAAATACCAGGATCCTATAGTGGCATTTCCCGCACATATGGCTCCTGATGATTTATTATTTTATACAGGTTCCATGTTTCCCGGGAAATACAAGAACGGCGCCTTCATTGCATTTCATAGTAAATCTCCCGAGCTGGAGAAAGGATACCTGGTGGCATTCGTGCCTTTCAATAATGGCAAGCCTTCAGGTGATTGGGAAATTTTCGCTGATAATTTTGCAGGAACAGACCTGCAGAAACCGGCTGGCCCTGCTCAATATCGCCCGGTGGGTTTAGCGCAAGCCCCTGATGGTTCTTTATATGTTTCAGATGATTTAAAAGGAGCGATTTTCAAAATCATATATTCAGAAGGGAAAAAGTAAGGTGGCTTCATGTTTATTCTTTGCAACTTCCAGGATTAAAAACGCAATAAAAAATGTAGGAGAATTTTTTATTTTCTTCCTTAGAATCCATATAGATTTTACTAAATGATTTGAAACGGGTGCAAGATTACAAGAGATTTTATGCCGACAACACGGGATGTTATAGCGACTCCAAAAGATTTGATATCGACTCCAAAAGATCTTTTGCCGGCCGCCAAACTTTGGTGCCAACCTTACTGGCACATATGCCGCCCCTACCAGCTTTTTTACCTTAACTTTTTATTATCTATCCAGGCTTTTTTCTGATTTACTTCGTTCTTTTTAGCATGCATAAGCCTAAAGGTAAGTTTACTTTACCCAGCCTTCGTGGGTGCTCTTCCTTTTCGCAAGCCCAAATTCCCCACTGGCACAGATATGCAGCATAGCTTTGAGTCCGCCGTATCTGCACTGTATCACTATCCGCTGGCTTCCTTCTTTTGGTAAATATTATACAGGTTTTACAACTTCTATTATTAGAAAATCAATGTATATTGCTATAACAAAACTTTGCATTATGAGCGATATTAAGAGAAGGGATTTTATTAAAATGTCAACCGGCGCCAGTCTTGCTTCTATAGCTATTCCGGGTAGTTTTTTAATAGATCATGATAAAAGCGCCGGAGCCATTCCCAACGCTGTAAAAAAAATTGGGGGAACCAAAAAAGTCATTGTAGCGGGTGCAGGTATAGCCGGGCTTTGCAGTGCTTATGAATTGATGAGAATGGGGCATGACGTAATTGTATTGGAAGCTTCAGGCCGCCATGGAGGACATGTTTTCACTGTGCATGATGGTTTGTCTGACGGGCTATATGCGGACTTTGGTGCTGAGCATATTACTAAGCCCGGCTATGAACGGTACTGGGAGTACACCAGGGAATTTAATCTTACCGTATTGCCTTATCCACGGCGTGAAAATATACTCAGGAGAATTGACGGTAAATTTTATTCCGAAGAAATGCTTGCAGACCCGGCGGTACTTAAGAAATTTGGATTTAATGCCCGTGAGGTGCAATATTTATCGCAAAACCCATGGCCGGAATTGAGATCACTTTATCATAAGCCCTACCTGGATAAATTTACTGATGAATACCAGCCATTTGGTGTTGGCTTCGATAATCTTGATACCACTTCCATGGCGGCGCTTTATAAAAAAGACGGCGCATCAGCCGCAGCGTTGGGTTTTATGGGGGGCAACACAACGTCGGCTTTATTTGAATTGTGGCAGGCAGGCATTCTTAATTTAAGAGGCGTAGCTCTTTTTCCTCCAAAAGTTTTCAGGCTAAAAGGAGGTAACCAGATGCTACCAAATGAATTTGCAAAACGCCTGGGCCAACGGGTAAAATTAAACAGTCCGTTAATATCAATTAAGCAGGGCCAGTCCGGGGTAACTATCAAATACAAAGAATTCAATGAAGAAAAAGAAATGTCTGCAGATTTCTTGGTCAATTGTATTCCTTTACCCGCCTTCCGCAACATTGTTGTTGAGCCGGCATTGCCCCCTGAAAAACAATTTGTGGTTGATAACTTAACTTATGATTCTTACTCTAGACTGGTATTCCAGGCAAGTTCTAAATTTTGGCTGGAAGATAATTTAAGCATTAATATGGACCTGAATCATCCCGATATTTCTTCAATATGGCAGGTAGCCGAAGAAGTTGACACACATCGTGTGGCGCTTATGGGTACTTGCCCTGGTGGTATTTCAGCGCAGCGTGCCCTGGCAGGTTTTCGTGAAGTTTACCCCGGCAAGCGAGATACAATTGAGCTTGCACTTATTAAAGACTGGACAAAAGAAACTTTTGCTTTTACCTGCGAGCGGCTTCCGTTTACTATGGGAGCGCTTAAAAAATTCTGGCCGCATGTAATCACCCCCCATGGGCGCATTCACTTTGCAGGCGCTTATGCTGATAATCTTAACTGGGGCATGGAGGCTTCTACCCGGTCGGCCAACCGTGTTGCTAAAGAAATTAATGAAGCATAAACCTGTAATATGAAGAGCAAAACATTATTTATGTTTTGTCGTATGTATGTTGATTTTTATTTGTTTGCGGGTAGTCACAACCGTGATGGTGGCGAAAGCATTGCCCGCAAAGCATTTTAAAGACATTATTATTGCAAATAGTAATGATATGAAATACATATCATTTATGTTTCCTGAAATCAATTTGACGACATTAATTACTGCGGGTTTTGTAAATTCTATGAGGCATATAAAATATGGAAACTAAATATTTTGCAATAATATCATTGACTGAATAATTGCATGTTTTAGGAAGTAGAAAGAATTATTGAATAATGCTAAAAATAAAATATGAATACAATCCATTCCTTGATTACGAAGCTGTTGATGAAGAACAATATTTTTAACCAGGTAGTCATTTGCCTAACCATAGTCAATGCACTGTTCTTAATGAATGCAATGGGGCAGTCCAGTGACGTAAAGAATAAAGTGATCATGGCTGTTTTTGCACACCCGGATGATGAATATAGTGTTGCTCCGGTACTCGTGAAATATGCCAGGGAGGGCGCGAAAGTGCAATTAGTAACCGTAACGGATGGCCGTTATGGGACGGGTCAGACAAATCTAAAACCCGGCGAAGAGCTCGTTGCGCTAAGAAAAGAAGAGCTTAATTGCGCGGCTTCCCACATGGGTATCGAAAAACCGATATGGATGGGATATCACGACCAGCTCAAACTACGGGATGGATTTTTTGGGCATGTTCCCTATATACAAGATCTGATGCGTGACCTGGATAGTTTGGTTACCAGGTTGCAGCCCGATATTATTATAACATGGGGTCCTGACGGAGGTTCCAACCACATGGACCATAGACTGGTCGGCGCATCAATCACACAAGTATATCTAAGTAAAAACTGGGAAAAGACCAGGGCGCTGTATTATGTGGGCACACCATCATCAAAATTGGACAATGCCGATTCAAAGCTATTGGAAGGAATTGCGGATGACTACTTAACGAAACAGATAAAATACTCAAAGGAAGATGCGGAAAAATCCATTAAGGCATTCGAATGTTATAAAACCCAATATTCCAGGGAAACCATGGAAGAGGTAGCAAAACACATGAGAAGTGCAGAACAAACGATTTTCTTTAGACCGTTGATAAAAGCAACTACGGTTTCGGATGACCTTTTCGTCCTTCCTGATTAACAAGGAAAATTGTCTCCGTTCATAAAAAAAGGCAGCTGTAAAATGTTGAATGGAAAATTAATTTCAGAATTATTTTGAAAATGAATATTTGCGTTAAAAGTTAATATGTTTTTTATTTTATGCAGCCGTTAGTGTTCTTAAAAAATACTCCGCCCCTGCAGAGCCACATGCCGCACGTAACACACAGCAGGCTGCTTTTTTCGTCTTGGTACTACTTTGATTCAGGGCAGAACCAACCGGGGCAAAAATGATAGCGTCGTCAACTAAACCTGGGAATAAAAGTCTCTCCCGGCAAGCATCAACAGGAATAAAAAATAAACCCTAAACCAACAACTGGAATTAAAAAATCAATCGTAAACTTGCAAAAGGATTAAGCGAATTGCCCCGTAAACTAATTTTTAAATTAACCCAAAAAACTGCCAGGTTTTTTTAGGAGTTCAGGTTGCGAAATAATAACTCTTTATTTTTTTTCGTTTAACCAATTTTATTATGAAGTCATATATACTTTTTGCTGTAATTTTTTTTCTAAGCTTTTCTGCCCGGGCACAGCAGCTTACAAGAAAGATTATTCATGCCGGAGAAGATATTTCTGATTATTTCACCTATCGTTTTCCTTCATTTGAAGAAGCCACTGTACTATTCAAAAAAAATGATCTCCAGACATATAAAATGAATTTTAATATGCTGTTATGCAGTATTCAATTTATAGATCCACAAGGGGATACGCTGGAAATTAGCAAACCTGAAGAAATTGATTCCATTCACTGGAATAGTAGTACATTTTTTTACCGAAACGATTATTTTGAAATCCTTGCTGTTTCTGATTCTGGCAAGTTAGTGGTTTCCCGCCATGCCAGTTTAGAACCTGTAATGATTGGTGCAATGGGTGTTGCTTCTCGTGTTGGCAGTATACAAGGTGTTGACAAGTATAATCAGCGCTACCTGATGCAGGAAAATTTACGTCTCAACCAGGATATATATGTCTATCAAAAAACAGATTATTTTCTTATTACAAATACCGGTGAATTCATCAAAGCTAACAAAGGCAATTTCCTGAAAATGTTTGCTGATGATAAAAAGAGCGTGGAAGTTTTTATTAAGTCGAATAAGACCAATTTCAATAAGCAGAAAGACCTTGAAAAATTGTTTCACTTTTGTGCACATGCTTAAATTTGAAGCGATGTGTACGGATGAACCAACAAACATAAATTAAGCAGGATTACAAAAAAAAAATCTACCTATTATTTCTTCCTTTCAACTCTTGCACAAGTATCCGTGCCTGTTGCACAACTCACATCATTTTAATAAAGATAATTAGTATTCCATTGCTGCATATGTAATTTAAAGTATGCAAGGACGAAAGCAATATCAGGAAAAATTATTCACTAATTTTCAAAGAATATCAGGTTTAATACACCTCAGAATATTTAATGGAAGCTTCGTTTAATTCATGTCACAAGCGGATGCTCAATGTCATTTAGTTAAGAGTTTTAAATGCATGTATATCACCCTTTCGGGGTTCTGGAGCTAAATATTTTTGGGCTATAATAATATCATCCTTTCGGGATTTAAAGCCTGAGCGGCTGACATGATTATAGAAAAACAAAAATCAGGAAGTTTTAAACCCGGCACGGGTGACATTCTTTTCTTAACTAAATGACATTGAGCGGATGCGCCAATCCCACGATAACAGTTAGGATATGCTTGCGCGAAAGTTGGCCACCTGAACCCGGAAATATTCAAAGCTCCTTCCTACATTTACAAAAAAACCAAAACGTATGATGGCCATCGCAAAACCTAAAAGGAGCGGAGGATTATGTGATAAAGGATGAGGCGCCTTTGAAAAGATAGCGAAGTTGATTAGCGCGATGTCGTGAAAATTTAAATGACAATTTGAGAAGGGTTTATGGACATGGGAACATTAAGCATTCACGGCATTGCCAGGGGCCGCACACTGCCGTAGATATGCAATATAGCTTTTGGTAAGGCGTAGTTTGGTGCTTTTTTTTCAAAGAAAGCATTTACAAGCGTAAAAAGAGACCGCCGACTTAGGTATAAGCCCGGGTCGTAAAGATCGGAGGAACCTCGCCTGGGTATGAATTGTATTTATTGACGCCCAAGTAATGTTCTGAGTTCGGAAACTCAGGACAGCAGGTCTTTTATGGTTTGGGAAACTAAGGGCAGCCGGGGGATAACTTTTTTTGACAAACTTTTGTTTTTTATGGCATCTACGTTGTGAACTTCTTCTATTATTGTTTTCTTTCACTGAAAGAAAGAAATAATCTCACTTGTACGGAATACCATTGTTCATCTTTGTCACCGTTATATGAATATACTTTGCACATAAAGGATATTTTTTTCAATATTAAATTGTATCAACAATGCAGGCTATTAAAAAAATTGCTGCCGTTTTTATTCTTGCATTTAGTTTTTTAAATGCAGCAGCACAGCAAAAAAGGCACACAACAGTATCCATTAAAGGCAACCAGTTTTACATCAATGGCGAACCCGCTTACAAGGGCAAATACTGGAAAGGAAATAAAATTGAAGGCCTGCTCCTGAACTCAAGAATGGTGCAGGGTATATTTGATGATTTAAACCCGGTAACGAAAAGTCAATTTATTTATCCTGATACAAAAACCTGGGATGCCGATAGGAATACCAATGAATTTGTTAATGCAATGAGCGAATGGTATCAACATGGATTGCTGGCATTTACATTAAACCTGCAGGGTGGAAGCCCGCTGGGTTATGGAAATAAAGGATGGATTAATTATGATTTTAACAGAGTGGTATTACGAAGGGATTTTATAGAAAGACTGGAACGCATCTTCAACAAAGCAGATGAACTCGGCATGGTGGTCATACTCGGTTATTTTTATTTTGGCCAGGATGAACAATTAAAAAATGAAGCTGCGGTAACAACTGCTGTTGATAATATCACCAATTGGATTACAGCGAAAGGATATAAAAACCTGCTGATAGAAATAAACAACGAATGTGATATTAATTATGACCATGCTTTATTACGGCCTGAAGGGGTTAATGAATTAATCAAACGGATAAAATTGCATTCGTCATTATTGGTGAGCACAAGTTTTTCCGGCGGCACATTGCCTGCGGACAATGTTGTGAAAAATTCAGATTATATTTTACTCCATGCCAACGGTGTATCGTCATCTGCACATTTAAATAAATTGATTGATGATATAAGAAAACTTCCTGCATAAAGCATTCAGCCTATCATCATTAATAAAGATGACCATTTTAATTTTGAATCTGACAGTTCAAATTTAAGTACAGCAGTTAAGGCATATATTTCCTGGGGTTATTTTGATTATAGAATGAAAGATGAACATTTTGAAGACGGCTATCAAAGCGTTCCGGTTGACTGGGGCATTCATTCTGCCAGAAAAAAAGCATTCTTTGCAAAACTGAAAGAAATTACCACGGAACAAAAAGCAAGCAATCAAAAAGAAAGACTTTCACAATACATCGGCACCTGGTACACGGCGGACAAAATTTCTGATACAGCTGTAGAAAAAAACCCTGCCATTAAAATGACGGTTGTTCCTAAAATGGACAATGGTTCACTAAATGTAGAAGTGTTTCAAATGCAGAATGGAAAATATGTTCCGTTGCTGGTGGAACTGATAAGTTATGATGCCGTTACTGATATGATTGTTGCTGCCGGACAGAATAATGCCGGGCAATGTTTTACAGGTAAAGGATATTTTGATACAAATAACAATTGGTACATGCAGGACATTAATGGAAAAGGACAACAAACGCTGCATGTGAGCTTCCGGTTTTTAAATGCAAATGAAGTGTACCTGGAAGGCACCACACCCAGTCATGCAAACGAATGGAAGACGAAATATATAAGGGCCAAAAAATAATTTTAGCAAAATGAATACATTCAGAAAAATTATTGTTGTTATTTTCTTGCTTCAATTTACTGTTGCCGTCAATGCACAAATTTTTACCAATCCCATTCTTGCTGGCTTTTATCAGACACCATTCAGTTCTGGGTGTTCCTTTTTTCGCAAGGCCACATCGACACCGCAACGAGCCGCCGTCTTATCATGGTCCAATGGCACTCCTGCATAATTTTTCCATTATTAATTCCCGTTTGCCAAAAGAACGATAAACAACATTTCACTCTTCTTATTTTCCCATCTCATAACTGGCCGGAGTTTGATCTTTCTTATGTTCTCCGAATCCATACATAGTAGGATTATATTCCCCCACAATATTTACATCGCTTTCTTTGGGAATTTGCTTTTCTAATCCTACAGCCCAGTAACAGGCATTCACCAGTAAACGACGCAGGTCTTCACTTTCAAAATCCAGGGAAGCTCCCATGGTAGTATTAAATATTCGCGCTGTTTTACCATTTTCATTTTTATAAGATTTGATCCAGGCAACAGGCATAATGGATTTATCATAACTTAAAGGAGAAGTCGGCGCCATGCCATGTGCGGACTGGCCAAACACAAGCACCTTAGTATCCGCTGCCAGGCTGCGAATAGAATATACATCGGTCGGCCCCCAGATATCCTTTACCCCCTGCAGGATCGCATTACTCTCATATAAACCATTGATCAGCCCACGCGTTCCTTCTTTTTTATGCTCACCATGATGGTTGACCCAGGTCTCTCCCAAAACTCTTCGTCCAAAGCCGTCTTCCCAACCCTTGACACGACTGTCAAAACTATATTTGGCATAAGGGCTTTGTTTGTTAATGGTATAACGAAATGCATGCGTAGCCGTGCGTAATCCTACCACCGGCTTACCCGCCCTGAGGTATTCATCAATATATTTCATTTGGTTATCCGGCAATTCCCTGAACCGCGTAAAGAGCACCATAAGATCGGCGGTTTGAAGCTCCTTTAACCCGGGAATATTAGCCTGGTTATCCGGATCAATTTTACCCGTCTTTGGATCTATTGCAAAAAGTACGGTGCATTTGAATCCATGCCGTTCAGCTAATATTTTGGCAAGCATCGGCAGGGCTTCTTCTGAACGGTACTCTTCATCGCCACTTACAAAAACAATGTGCTTTCCCTTTCCTGGCCCGGCTTTTCCCTCGTAAACCACCCATTGTTTTCCGCTCTGTGCTATGGTAACACCAATGCTTGTTATAATGACAAGAAAAATCATTAGTATTTTAAGCTTCCTGTTTTTCATTTTTATATGCAAATTTATTTTTGATCAAACAATCTATGTTTTATAACGCTTCTTTTCCCACAAAGAAACAAAGGCCACAAAGTTGCTTTCTTTGTGTTCTTAGTGCCTTAGTGGGAAATCAAACAAAGGCCACAAAGTTACTTTCTTTGTGTTCTTAGTGCCTTAGTGGGAACACCTTTAATCATCTTTAGGATGTTGTTTCAACAATTCTTCAGGAGAATAAAAGCCATTTTTCTTGCTTATACCGGCCCGCACTTGTTTTACTTTTTCTGCAGAAATAGCTTTTCCTTTATTTCCAAATGAATTACGCACATAAGTAAGTACTGCTGCTACTTCCTCATCGTTTAACAACCCTTCGAAAGGAGTCATTGGCACCTGTCCCGGGTATTTTTTATCATGTACTTCGATGGGGCCAAGCAATCCTTTCAATACGATCTTTACCAGGCGGTCGTCGTTAGCCAGCCATTTGGCATCGGTGAGGGGCGGGAATCCCGATGCCTCAAGCCCTTTACCATCCGGTTGATGACAGGTGATGCAATAGCCATCCCTGGAAAAGATAGCTTTCCCTTTGATGAAAAGATCCCTTTCAGCGCCCTCGAGATTGGTTGCGACATCATCTGCTTTTTTCTCCTCTCGTGCATGCCCGTTCAAATGTGCCAGTGCCGTTTCATAAGCATCTTCCATCCAATCATCAATAGGTTTTTTACCTGCTTCCGTTACAATAGGCAAGCCTTTATCCTTTTCTAACCATGAGGAAGCAACGATTGCTTCCAAACGAACGCGTGAATTTTCGTCTCTTGCCGCTTGCATCAGTAAATCTGCCTGGTCTGCTACCTGGTGCCCGGTATAACGAACTACCCTTACAGCGGCTGCCCGTGCATGATAGTCTTTAGCCTTGAGCAGTTGGCGAAGCAATGCTTGGTCCACCTTGTCAAGTCCCCAGCTTACCCATAAAGCTTCCAACAGGTTATGTTCATAACGCGGATCATTTTTATCAAGCCCGGCAACCCATGTCTTAATATGGGAAAGAACATCAGATGCTTTGCGGCCACGCAACTCCCTGCGTGTACGGTACCGGGTATTAAATTCCGGCAGCTTTAAGTTGTTTAATAGTGTATCAATATTTGCACCTGCTACCTTAGCCGGCACAACCAATGGCCTTGAAGGATAAGTGATGCGGTATATCCGTCCATGGGTATGGTCGCGGAGCGGATCCCTCGCATTATGCTGCATGTGGCCAATCAATACATTGTGCCAATCTGCAACATACAAGGAACCGTCAGGAGCAAACTCCATGTCAACGGGCCGGAAATTTTTATCATCTGATCGCATCAGATCCTGCCGGTGTTTACTTTTATAACCGGTTCCATCATCGGCTACGATGTGCTCTTTTGTACCAAGAAATCCAATCGTATTATTGATCAGCATATCTCCCTGCACGGCATCAGGAAAGTGGCGGCTGTAAATAAATTCTAACCCGGAAGTAGGACGAACTAAATGCGCTTCTTCAATTAAATTTCTTGATTTGGGAGTGAACTCACCATATCGCGGCTTCACCGTTCCCGGCATCATCCAGCTTACAGCCGGGCCGGAAGTTTCCGCATAGAAATTTTCGCCCCATTCATCAAAGGCAATTCCCCAGGGATTGGGAATAGAGAGCTGCGCCGTTCTTTCCAGCATGTGCCGATTGGTATTATAACGGAAAAAGCCGCCATTGGTTCCGCGTACCGGGCCGTAAGAAGTCTCTATATCATTGACTAAGAAAACACCCTGACCCATATAAATGGCTCCCGACGGATCCGTAGTGTAAGCATGATGAGCGTGGTGGGTATCATGATCATCAAAACCACTTAGAAGAATTTCTTTCGTATCCGCTTTATCATCTCCGTCAGTATCTTTCAGCAGTACCAGGTTGGTACCCTGGGATACATATACTCCTTCCGGCGCCAATTCAAAACTCAACGGCAGATGCAAGCCTTCTGCAAAGGTGGTTTGTTTATCAGCTTTGCCATCTCCGTTAGTATCTTCCAGTATGATGATCTTGTCGTTTGGTTTCGGATCACCCGGCCTCCAATGAGGATAAGTAGGCATAGTAGCAACCCAAAGACGGCCTTTATTGTCAAACTCAATATGGACAGGATTTTCTAAATCGGCAAACTCTCTTTCAGAAGCAAATAATTCTATTTTATAACCCGGGGCCATTTTAAATTTATCCAATGCCTCCTGGCCATACAAATATTTAAGTGTGCCATTTCCATTGCTTGTATAATAATTGGTTGCCACAGGAGGAAGCTGAGAGGTCTTTTGATCTGCAGAGTCCAGGTTCATTTTTTTCCCTTGAGCGGCCTGCCATACTGCTTCATCCCTTATGGCCGTCATTTCCCTGATCTTTTTGAGTTCAGCCGGATAATTGTCGGGCCCGAAAGGATCATATCTGCGACCATAAACATGTACGCCATTCGGTATTTTAAGATCCTTAAACCACATCCAGTTTTTTTCAAGAACAGCATCGCGGACCAGTTTACGATTCGCTTCAGATTTAACCGGCATCTTACCAAATATTTCATCAACCAGTAAGGGAGAAAATTTAGCATAACCGGCTTCAGTAAGTTGTGATCCATCTATCGTCAATGGTTCGTTTGCTGAATCAAACCAGTTTTGTGTCGGCGAAAAAACATCAACAAAATATACTTTGTTCTGTAAGGCGATTTCTTTCATGGCATCCGAATACAACTTTAGGTTAGCGTTCTCCTTTTTGCCATCCGGAAGATCATTATTTTTCGAAAGATTTTCAAAGGCGATAGGGGAGACTATCACTAACCGGGGAGCTGAGACGCCATTATACTTTTGACGGAGTGTATGTTTGACAAAGCTGTCCAGCTCTGCTTTATAATTGGCCAATCCTTCCTGCCCGCTGAATGATTCATTGTATCCAAAAAAAGCAATGATCATGTCCGCCTTGTGCCTTGTGATCCATTCATCAGGACTTTCATAAAAGCCCTCGCTACCGGGACTGGTAGCAAGTTCAGTTTGAAATTTTTCCGCACCCGGAAATGCCCATGGAGAAGGTCGCCCGGAATGGGGCCTGAAGCCGGGAGTGTTGCCACCGTCACACATGTTGCGGATATACAACAAACTGTCAGGATAGCGAAGCTGCATCTCCGTTTCAAAATATCCAAAATCCATCATCCGCGAGCCAAGATTATTCCCGATAAGAATAATGTGATCTCCTTTTTTAATTTTTAATGAATTGGATTCTTTGCATCCCAATGCGAATAGTGAAGCCACGATTATCCACGAGATGTTAGTAAGGCAAAGTCTGAAGGTTTTTATTTTCATTTTTTATTATTGAGAAATGCTACCTCACCCCCGGCCCTTCTCCGCCGCTGCGGAGAGGGGGAAGTCATACAGTTCAATCCAGGTATAACTACATCCGGCACTCATCATTCTACACCTTTCGCCCGGACCTGGTGTTAATTACGGTTGACACAAGGCGATAAGAACCTGTGCTCTTATAAGATTGTTGTTTGCAATTCAGCAGTATTAGTTGCCGGTATTTCCAGCGCAATAAAACGAAAACTCCTGTCTTTAAACAATCGGAAGATAAGTTTTTTTAAACTTCAATCAATTCAATAAATAGAAATAAAAATGAATAGATTTTTTAGAAAAAAATTTCCCGCGCTTTACTTTCCCACAATTCGCGCAACGTTGCTTAGCACAAACATCGACTTGTGACTGTCATGATTTACAAGTTTTATCAAAACACTTTTACTTTAAGAAAAAATATTAGGCTTAACACACCCTTAGTTTATTTAATGGAAGCTGCCTCTTTAAATTTCATGTCAAAGGCGGGACGCCAAAACTACAATAACAGGTAGGATATACTTGCGCGAAAGGTGGGTTTACATGCCTGCCCGTGTCACTGGCTTGCAGCGTTGACACATTAGAATAGTCACGCAGAAAAGACTGTTTGTTTGTCCGCCAAAATAAGTTCGCGTCAACTACTTACTTGCTTACAGAGCAATTGCGACATGAAACATCATCCTGTTGTTTGCCTTCACAATTCCATTTGCTAAGTCCTGAGAAAGCGGTGTTTGAAAATTAGCCCCAATCGCCATTCTGCCAAAGGCTGTTTCAATACCTGCAACGCCTGATAAAAGCTTTCCTCCCGAGACAGTAACATCAAAGCCCTTATCAAAATCATTGGCTGATGTTTCGTACTGCACACCTGCATTTGGTGCAATGGTAATTTTATTTTTTATCCTGAACTTGTAATACGCCTGCGTATTTACATTGAATTTATTACCATACTGGTAATCGTATTTATTGGCAGTAGTTATTTTATAATTAGATGATAAATTAATTCCCATATCCTGCAAACGGATGTCGTACATAAGTCCCAAATTAAAATCATTGCTACCTGTTCCTAATTGAAAAAGATTGGCATTATCATTTGTAGAGTTTTTGTCTGATGGATTGTATTTTCCTGTCGCTAACTTGATACCACCACCAATCCAAAGACTTTGAACCAATAATTTGCTTTCAAAAACCGTATGCCTGTTATTAAGCAACTGGTAATATCCTGATAAAGTAATATCTCCAATACCATTTTTACTACTAATAATACCCTGGTTTGTTTTTTCATTAAAACTATAGGGAACGGAGACCATTACCCTGAATTTTTGGGTAATGTTCCAGCCACCCCATGCTTCAACAGTATTGTAAGTTTCCTTTGAAGTGAGATATGTATAGCTGCCACCTACCCCTACATGAGTTAACATAGAATTGTAGCGATAGCGCAGCCCAAAAATATGTTTATGAAAATCAGGAAGTATGCCGATATAACTATTGCCAACTCCACAGCCGCAAATGTCACAAGCTTTGGCAAGTGCCGGAGCTATTATTGCTAAAAGCAGTATTAGAACATATTTTTTCATCTTTTGTGTTGTTTTTTTAATAGTGTTATGAAATCGTCTTTGCATTCCCCGGAACAAAAGCCGTATACCTTTCCATTTAATATGACAGTGTCTTCCAACCCCGCACTTAGGGGCATACCACATGTTGTATCTCTTTTGGATGCAAATTTAACGTCAGCAAATTTTTTAACTTGCTTTGCAGCTTGTACGCTGTCTTGAATTGCCTGTTTTTTTTCCTCTTGCTTTTTGGTATCGTCAGAATTGCAAGCAGCAGTAAACAACAAGACGCATATACAAATTATTTTTATCCTATGGGTCATTTGATATTTTCATATTATTATCATTGTTCTGAAAAACGCCTGTCAAGGAGAAAACCTCTTTCATTCAGTGTGTTAAGAAATGCAATTGTTTTTAATTTTTCATCTGCTGTTAATGCGATGCCTAATTGTGAACCTTGCTTAAACTGAGGGTCAAGGTTGGGTGTATTTTGAACCTGGCTGGTATAGTGGTCAAGCACTGCATCCAAAGTAAAAAATCTGCCATCGTGCATATAAGGTGCGGAGTATGCAAGGTTACGTAAGCTGGGTACTTTGAATTTATATTTATCGCTATCGTGTTGTGTAATCAGATACCTTCCTAAATCATTTACGCCACTTACGCTTATGCCATTATTTCTAAAACTATAATCGGTAAAAAGTGGTTCCTGGTGGCACGGTGTGCATTTTTGTTTTACTAAAACATAGCCTGCCTGTTCATCTGGCGTAAAAACGGCGCCCTGGTTTCTAATGACACTATCATACTTACTATTGCTGCTTATACACATTAACATAAACTGCGACAGAGATTTTAAAAATGTACTGGTATTAATTTCTTCGCTGCCGTAGGCTTTTTTAAATAAAGGAGGATAGGCGTTAGAATTACGCAGCTTCTGCAATACGTTCGCCATAGTTTCGCCCATTTCCACATGGTTAGTAATGGGGGCGATTGCTTGCAGATCGAGATCGGCAATACCCCCATCCCACATAAAACTTGTGCTCCAGGCAAGGTTCATTATAGGCGGAGCATTACGTATACCTAAGCTATCGAAAATGCCATGGCTTACCGAATGCCCATGATGCGTAAATGCCGCTGTTTGTATATGGCAGCTACCGCAACTGATCGTATTGTTGGCCGACAGAGCCGGGTCGTAAAATAATTTTCTTCCCAGTTCAAAACCATCTTTTGTTACCGGGTTGGTGGCGAAGTGATAGGAGGGGGCCGGGAAATTAGCCGGCTTTTGAAAGCCGGTAAATACTATATCCAAAACATTTTTGTTGCAGGCCCACACGCCCGCAACAAAAATGAATACTACAATAAAATGTTTGCGGTTCATACCTGCTAATTTTCAGTATGGTCGTGCTTAATCATATTCGCATAATTATTGGCAACCGGCTCTCCTGGCGTGGGGCTGTGTATCATTGCTATATTCGCAAAGCTCATATTGGTGCTGCCGTTTAATGCCTGCAGCACATCTACAAATAAATGCACATTGGTTTCCTTACCCGTTTTTACTTCCGGTATACCTCGTTGAGTAAGATCAAGGGTAATGGTCTTCAAATTATTAGTAGTAGCCGTGGAGTATCCGCCGAACCCACCTATATGATATTGAAATTCGTCGCTGGCACCGGTAATTGCAGGTGATGTGCCCTCCATCTTGAAAAATATATAGCCGCTGTTCCAGCTCCAGTACATGTCAGCAGCCGTAGTCGTCGGGTCAAGCACACCGGTACGTTTGCTTATATCCATCGTGTTACGCAAACTGTCTACACCTATCATAAAACTCAGGGTCTTATATTCACCTTCCGGCACCTTTAGTATTGGCTGATGTGTGGAAGCATCGCTTTCATCTATCAGGAAATAGCAGCTATCCTGCGGCACTGTGAATACGCTGCCATCAGTGTTTGTAAGTACAAAGTTGCTTACATAATATTTGAGCTTCGTTACGTTAAAGCTTTCACCGGCTGCATTTGTATAAGTGCCTGTATTCAATTGCAAATCTGATGAGCCGGCCACGTTATCAAATTCAACTGAAAGCTCAGCTTTTACATTTGGATTATACTTTGGCGCCTCATCTTTTTTACATGATGCAAATAAGATCACTGTTGAAAATATAAAAATTAATATGCGTTTCATTGTTAAACATTATTGGTTTTAAGAAAGAAGAAAAAGTTTCATTAATAAGCCATCACTATGGCTAACGCAAGGTTGGAGTACTATACCAATATCTTTTGAATGATCGGCATAGCCGGAATTCATAACGAAAGAGTGATTATGAAAACAGAAAAAAGAAGAATGATATTAGCAAATAGGAGGGCGAAGAATGGAACGCGGCATTTTCATTTCCTTTTGTGATGCAGCAGGTGAAAAGTATATTTTTTGTGCTGCTATGCGAAATATTACAATAGGAAAAAACGACCTGGAAAAAAGCACAAGATCATTTTTATTTTCTGCTTTGCGTTCAGGATTTTGTTCGTCTTTTTTTTCTTCCTGTCTTAATTTCTTCATCATTTGGCATTTGCCATTACAATGCATTTGTGCTATTGCCTTGTTCTCGCAGTTTTTGGCGTATGCTTTTGTATTGGTAAAATAGTCAAACACAACAAACGCTTTGCTGAACGTTAGCATTGCAAATGCAAATAACAATACAAGGGCCGTTATCTGTTTGAACAAATTGTTTATTTTTTCTGCAAATGTAAATCAGGTTGTTGATAAAAGAGTCATGAAAATATTTTGGACTCCAATCAACGGCGAACCAGTTTTAGACTACGCAACTTATTTTGACATTAAACGAAATCGACTAACTGACGGTCGATAAAACTGGTGGCCGTTGCATAACCGTTTCAAGAAATACGTGAGAGACCTCCTCCGGCAGACGAAAGAAAATCGTCTTTTTGTATTTACCTTCAACCGGTTTTAAAAAAACTTTAGAATATGAAAAAAATGCTTTTTCTTTTTTTGGCTTTAGCGGCAACCACATTTTTGCATGCACAAATTGGCCCTGACTACAGCCAGATAAAACTTGATAAGCCGGATAATTACAGGGCTGCCAATACTTTTGCATTAACGGCAGCCAATACATTACTTTCCAGCCCTATTGACAAAGACAAAATTGAAAGGCAAAGCTGTCAAAAATTTTTACTTAAATGGATGTCCGGAACGCCGGATTATGGTTTCTCATTTGGAAATAGTGGAAAAATTTTAAACAATAATCCCGACCTGATGACAATTTACCTGGCATCAATGGTTAAGTTTTGTCTGGAGAACAAAGTTGAAAGTAAAGACCAGGAGAAAATTAAGATAGCAAGTTGGAAGACATTGCTGGCATATTGTGACACTCCTGGTAACGATGTTAATTTGACAAAGAAATTGAAAAAACTTATTGAGGCAAATAAAAATGGAGAGTTAGAAAAAAATTTATAACCTATTTAAAAAGTATAATTGAAGACTTACCGGTAAACTAACAAATTGGAATGAATCCACTACAGGAGACCAAACGGGGGCGTTCCCGGTTTTGAGATATAAAGAGGTAAAAAACATAATACCCACAATGGCTAAAAACATGAATTCTATTGATATTAATATTGTTTATAATGAAATCGTTGAAAAGTTAAATGCATCAAATAATGCGAGTATAATATTAGAAATTGAAAAATCTGTTTTAAGCGCTGTTACAGGTATTATCTTACCGTGATATATATATATTCAAATTACCTATTATCCAATTTTTCTTCGCGAAAAAATTGATGTAATTTATTGTAGATTTGAGTTAGTAATGCCAATATTGGCAGTAGAATAATACATTCACCGATGACAACTTCTTCCAATTCCTTCTCCGGAGGTTTGAGCATGAATACGGAAGCGATTCGGTGTCCCAGGTGCAACGGCGAGATGGTGCAGGGGTTCATCTTCGACCGGGCGGATGGAGGCCAGCGTCGTGTCATCAACTGGGTTGAGGGAGCACCGGATAAGGCTTTCTGGACTGTTACGAGAGTACCAGAGGAAAAGTGTGTTCCAGTGGGTACCTTCCGTTGTTCGGTATGTGGCCTCCTGGAATCGTATGCTCGCCCGGAATTTGCTGCCAAGTGACCAGGCTTGCATACCTAAAGCGAACCCGCCAGGAAGGAAGTTTTTTCTTCCTTTCTCTTTCAGTAAGTCCATCTTTCAAGACGGCCAAAGTATTGGCATCATTTGCCTTTTCCAATTTATCTACAAGTCCATAGGCCGTAAACCTTTTCCCGTTCGATAGATTTTTGTTAAGGCTAAAACCTGCATCGGGAAAATAAAGAAGTTTTCGGTCACAGGACCAACAACGGCGGGGGAATTGAGAGACCAACAAAGGAAGAAATTTATTTATTCACCCGTTCAAAGACCGGCAATCTCCCGAGAGGAACTTCAATTTCAATAGCCACCGGTCCCTTAGTTCGTTTACCATCATCGCCTACCCATAAGCCTTTTGGAAAGATCACTTTTCGTTTATACCCTTTTTCTACAACGGGTGCTATCATATATTTTTCGCCGAGCATAAATTGATCTTTTATATCTTCAAATCCCTGTTTTGGGAACTCATATTCAAGACTTCTAACAATAGGCTCGCCGGTAACAGCGGCTTCTTTTGCCAATTGCATAATGTAAGGAGTAAATGTCATCCTGGTTTCAACAGACTTTTTCACGGCATTTAAATATTCTTTATCCAATACCCGCCAGGGCGCAACCGAAAACTGCATCATGGGCATAAGCGCAGAAATTTGGGCGGAGCGAACAACGAGGTCCTGGTCCAGTTTATCTCTACCGATAAAGGAACTAAATTCTCCGCCGCCGATCATGTCCGGACAAGTAAACTGGTAGCCCAATAGTCCCGCAACCGTTATATCTGGAATTAATTTTTGGACATCTTCCCAGGTATGGCTTTTATCCCGAAGCCTTTCAACAAGCGGTTGACCGCCCCTCTTCCACATGGCCCTGTATTCATTTAGGGGGAAATAAGTTCCAAACGTTCCCCACAGTTCGGATTGTTCGTTTGGCGTTGCCTTTTTATAGGACAATGCATTTGCCGGATAATATTCCATGTCGCCACCATCAAATTTAAAACCATCGATTCCATATTTATAAACCATAGAATCCAATTGCGCATGGTACCAATTTATTGCATCTGGATTCGTGAAATCCAATACAGCGCTGTACCCATTCCACCAATTTATTATTGCCGGCTTCCCTGCTTTTTCCCAGTGTGTAATGGTATTATTTTCATTGTCCAATAATACCAGTTTTTTGCTGAGCAACTCACGAAATACTTCAGTGTCCGGTGAGATAAAAGGACTAACCCATAACATTACTTTAAACCCAAGTTTATGCAACTTGTCCACCATCTCCCGGGCATTCGAAAATCTGTCGGCCCGAAATCTGAATTTCCCGTAATAATCTCCCCAATTATCATCAATCATTAGAACTCCGGGAGGAAACCCATTGTCAATTATACTGTGAGCATATTTCAAAATATCCTCCTGGTTTTGATTATAAACCAATTCGATCCAGGTATTATACTGTGGCCTTGAAAATAACAATGTATCAGGAAGCTTACCCGATGAAGGAAAAAACTTTTTGCTTACAGCGTTGAAGGCTTCAGCTAATGAATGCCCGTTACTGTCAATTATTATTTTGCCTAATGGTTTAGATATGATTAATTGACCATTTGTAAATTCAAACTGAAATGGCTCTTCACTCCAAACATATCTTCCGTCGGTTGACAATAGCAACGGTGCGGATTGATTGCCTCTATTGTCACCATATAAATTTAATGTATAGCCTTGCTGAAAGGGCATGTGGTGCCCCTCGTTTACAGCTCCGCCAAACCATTTTTCCCGGCTATGAATTATTATTTTTTCCGCATCCGGTTCTGATGTAACCTGGGCAAATATAACCTGGGTTGCCAGGCAAAAAAGCACTGGTAAAATCAATAGGCCTTTCATGTAACGTTGTTTTACTAATCGGGAACAATTCTATTTAGGATCATTTAAAAAATACTTTTATTCAAATAAAAAAGTTCACAATTTTTCAAATTCGTGAAAACGTCTTGCCGTCAAATATATTCCGGTTTCTGAATAGAGTACTTTAAACTTTTATGCCCGTATTGGTATTCTACTTCCAAACTTAAAGCATTTACAAAGAGTAAAAAGAGATCGCCGATGATGCGTGTCGTGCGGATGGTTTAGTAGCCACGCAATTACCAACATAAGTTTAGAGCCAATACACTAAAATTATTTTATTCCATCCAATGTGTGAGAAAACCAACTACGGAATTTGAGCAAAAAAATATATTATTTTTGAAAAAAGGAAAGATGATATTTACTCGTAACAATGTCGTCGAAATAAGATTTGAAAATTAAACACTTCGATTGTAAATGAAAAAGTTTTTAAACTATTCCGTACCCATCGTATTATTTCTGACATGTTGTACGCGAACGACCTTATATGCTCAGCATAACCATCATGCTGCTGCCACGAGCGATGTGTCGTCGTTCCACCTGCAAAATTATTCCGCTGATTTGTCCGACGAAGAGCTCAAAGGATTTAAAATGCAGATATTTGAATTTGATCTGGCACCAGGGGAGGCAGACACAGTATCGCACAAGCATGACTGCGATGTTTTTGTCGTAGTGCTGCAAGGCACTCTCGAACTACGTCAGGATTTTGGAGATTCTTTACACGTATTGCACGCCGGCCAGGTTTTTCATGAAAAGCGCAACGTGACCCATTCACTTACCAGAAACCCCGATCCGAAAATTCCTCTGAAATTGGAGATCATATTTATTGCTAAAGAAGGAAGACCTACCTATACCCGTCTCTATAAATAAGCAGTAATTATTAAAGTTCCCTATGGTGGCGCAGGGTGTGTCAAGAAGTAAAAGGGATCGAATAGTTCTTTATATGCTGTTTAGCAGATGAGAGTAGGCCTCTTATACACACTGTTCAGGCGGAGTGTATAAACCGCTTCATGCTGCTGCAATTTCCTTCAGCGGGGTTTTTACGGCATAATCTCCAAACCATAATACTCTTTCCGTGAAACCCCGATGCATGATTAAACATTGAATTATTTCACAGCCAATCTATAAATCTTTATAATACTTTGGTATGAAATGCCTCGCAATTCCACCTTCATAAAATGATGCGCTGCTATGTTCATAAGAAACAAAATCATTTGATAGTATCCATTTACCACTTACCGGATTATAGTGTATGTAGTTTAATTTCTGTAATAGAAACTTTTCAGAAAAAATTGGTTTGCCATCAAATGAATCTTTAAATACTTTATGTAATTGTTTTTTACTTTCTTTCTCTTTCAGTAAGCCCATCTTTTAAAATTGGCCGCTTGTTAATTGTTAGCTTATTTAAAAAGGAAATAAAACCCCGCTGGAAAGGAAAAATATTTTTACAGAGGGCCTCACTTTCGTAAAATCCAGGCATACTTTCTGAGAAAGTCCTTCATCTTTCTGAGAAAGTGCCTCATCTTTCTGAGAAAGTCCTTCATCTTTCTGAGAAAGTCCCTCATCTTTCTGAGAAAGTCCTTCATCTTTCTGAGAAAGTCCTTCATCTTTCTGAGAAAGTCCTTCATCTTTCTGAGAAAGTGCTTCATCTTTCTGAGAAAGTCCTTCATCTTTCTGAGAAAGTGCCTCATCTTTCTGAGAAAGTCCTTCATCTTTCTGAGAAAGTGCCTCGTCTTTCTGAGAAAGTCCTTCATCTTTCTGAGAAAGTGCCTCGTCTTTCTGAGAAAGTCCTTCATCTTTCTGAGAAAGTCCGCCCCATTTTCAGGGATTTTTTTTCTCTATTTAGGAAATCAGTAAAAAATCCAATGGTGAAACATGCCAGGTGGGTCTTTTGGGATACTATTAGATATTAGTCATGAATTTATTTCGTGAAATACTTTTTAATATTATTATTTTTTTACTCTGCTTTCATATCCGTCCGCCCAACAGGTGAAAGTGCAGAAATACATTGAGTAAACATCGGAGTGTTCATATTTTACAGACATAATGCTAAGATAGAATATGGCTTGTTTTTAAATTGAAGAGCGTTCAGGCATCGGGGTTTCATTTCCTGCATTCCTGTTAATTGTTAGTTTATTTAAAAAGGAAATGAAAACCCCGCTGGGAAGGAACTTTAGGAAGACCGACGCCTGCAAAACAACCGCGGGAAGTATCGAATTCTATTGGTTTTCTTTTGATTTAAAATTTATTCCAAGTCTTATTAAAACATATATTAGATCTTTGTCATCGTTGGTTTCCCAAGTAATGCCTAGTCTATCATATACCTTCCCCCAATAATTAGGGTCGGTTCTACCAAGATCTATGCAATAATCTAAGAATGACCGTGGAGTTTCTTCCTTACTTAGAATTTGAAACAGTTCAGAGTTCATCCAGTCGCTAGTAAGATGTACATACTCTATAATACCTTTTTCATCTTCTGGGTCTATTCTTCTTAATTTGTTTGCGATGTCCTCTGGGAAAAAGTTAGAAAAGTAAATGATTAGTCCTGTACTATCTTCTGAAGCGTATTTTTTGAGCTCAGTTATTTTGCTATCGTCAACACTGCTAGCATTGAAAACTCTGTATGCCGCCAGCAATTTCATCGCGTTAGCTATATCGATAACGTCATACCCGTTTAAATCTGAATATGCGTATTTTTTATACCTTCCCAATTTGGCAACGTTATTCAGCCTTTCGCAATAGAGGTCAAAGATTTTGTTTGCAGTGTTATACGACATCTTTTTCAATGGCATGAGGCTCAATTTTTGGCTGTCGCATAGCATTGTCGACAGGGCCATAAAAATATGATATAAGCCAGAAGATTCATAGTTCGCCCTAAAAGACGGCGCTCACGAGTGGTTGATGTGAACTTGCGAAAGAGAGGTAACACCCACGCGGGCTGGAAGTTGGGAAGGATGAGTTGGAAGATTATGCTGTGAAAATCCCGATTGGAAGTGAGTATTTAACAATCGTTCTTTTCTGCTCTTAGGTATGATAAAAGCTTGTACCCATAATTCCCCAATAAAGATTATTTTCTAATTAAATTTGAATAAATGGAAATAAATAATATCGTTGAAATTTGTGTGGCTATTGACATTGCAATTCTAACGATTGCTTATCCAATTATAGTTGATAAAATTTCTGATATAGGCAATAAATATTCCTCAAACTATTTATCGGAATTGTTTAATCGTGAATTTCCTCAAAGAGCGATTCGTTTTAAGTTTTTTCAATTTTCATTCACAATTTCTTTTTTTAAGTTATGGTTATATGGAACAGTAACTTCATTTCTTTTTCTAATTTTTAATTGGGCCCCTTTATTTGGTTGGAACAATTTTCTAATTAATAATTCAGCTAAAATAATAGTATTCGTTTTAAGCATTGTTTTTAATGTCCTGTTTTTTCAATGGCTTAATCTGGTAAGTCTATACAACGGAAAATCAACGACTCTCTTACAACATATCATGAATCATTACAACTTCGACACTGCTAATGTTTCCTATCATTTAAAAACCATTAATGAGTTTACATATTATTCAGTAGCTAAACAAGATAAACATATTGAAGTAACCTTACTTCAATTCTATTATTCTATATTTTCTTCTATTCGTAAAGCACATAATAAGACGTTACCTCTTGAATATCCAGATGATTTATATGAAATGGTTTATCAGCTAAATTTTGATTTTGCAAATAGCGAAAATAAAAAATTATTCGCCATTGAACATCGGGCTGTTAGTGGCGTATGGTTATATGGAGAAGATTTAGAACATATAATAATTTCAGCAAAAACTTTCGGTTGGATTTGGCGCAACCTCACAGTTATTTGTGAAAAAGAGAAATTGATTAGGATGTATTGGGCAAATGCAAGTCAATATTTTGATTTTCGTTTACAGAATATTGCTCAAAATTATGATTTTGAAACTGGAACTGTAACTAATACAACTGAACTTTTACAACGTGAAAAAGAACGTCACAATTTCTTAGAGTTACACTATGCGCTCGGTGGACTATTATTATATGAAAAGCAGTATAAGATATTAAAATATATTTTTACTTATTCTCAATCCTTGCCACCTAGATATGCCTTATTGCCTGAAACAATGGATGAAATTTTCAAGTGGTTTCAAATATTTAGTGATGACTTCGGTTCAGATATCCCATTTGATTCAAAATATTATTTTCCCGAACTTGATAATTTGGGAAATAGACGGCAAGTTAATTATTGGATATGTAGTTACCTAACCCTATTATTTATACGGCAATATTCTTTACAACAGTATTATGTATTTCAACAATTTACTGTTTTACCAAGTTTACCTTCGGATATTCTACAGCTTAACACATGGCTTGAAAATATTCCTTATTTTGAAAAATGCTTGGACGATATCCTTTCGAATGAGAATCTTCTCAAAGAAGTAAATTTTGATATATTGGTGGAATCAAAAAGAAAAGAATTTAAAGATTTTCTATCCAATCTAAAAGTAGCAATCGAAAATAAAATAGGTTCTGAAAAATTAAATGCAGAACTGTCACCACAAAAAATTAAACTTTTTAATAATAGTACAGATAAAATTATCACAGATGCATTTGAAGAATATTCGCAACTTTTTATTAAAAAAAACTCAAGTGAATTAAAAAATAAACAAAGCGTTGTAATTACTGGTGGTCGTACTCTTTTCAGTAAATCCGCATTTACAGAAGGAGGTATACCACACTTTAATTTTGACACTGTGCTGGCTGGTCAGATAGTTGATGAAATAATAAAAACTAGAATTCCCGATTCTTTTTTTAAATCAAGAACACAACGCTATTTATTAAATAGAAATAATATTGTTGAAGCCTTGAATAAGATAATTGGAACTAATAAAGAGTTAGTATTACTAGGTATAAATGTAGGGGATGATCTGAAAAATATAATAAATCAGTATTCCAAAAGTTCAATCTTTATTCCAAGTAGGGTTTATAGGAGTATTGATACATTGTTTGTTTTAAAAAAATCTGATTTACCGAGTATTATTTTTGAAGAACCGGAAGAGCAAGAAAAATATCAACTCAAACCCATTAACAATGATTATAAAATTTATACTTCGGTGATTGATATCAACACGGAAGAAAATAAAACATTGAAAGAAGGCTGGATAAAAAGTGATAATCAATATCCTGATTTGAAAGTTTTAGTAACAATTGCTTTTAAAGCAATTATGTATTGGAATGAAAAAAGAAGTCTTGTTCAAATAAACTTGGTAACACCATATGATGAACAAGGTATTGAAAATAGCATTGAGGAGGTTACGCCATTTAAATAATTCCCTAGGTCTAAGATAATAATTCTTAGCCTTCGCAGATGTTCCGCCTTACCCGTAGCATCTTCAAATAATAATAGTGGCGCTGTCCTGATGTTTGTAACTCAACACAATTTACACAGTTGTTGATTTTCTTAAAAAGAACTCAATTTATATAAAGCCCTCCACTGCCGTTGTTCAACGCTTGTACGGATGACTTGCAGCACGGGAATGAAAAAAAGAAATCTTTTCTATTTTTAATGCTGGTATGATATCTTTTCATATTTTTAAGGCCGGTATGATAAACAAAAACGATAAACTATTTTTTGCTCCGCAACTTTTAATTAATAATGGGGTTACCGATATTTCATTTTATGCAAAAGCATTCGGTGCTACGGAGAATCTTTGTTTGTATAATGATGATGGCAGCATTCATGTTGCTGAGCTTTCAATTGACGGAGTTATTTTTCATTTGCATGAAGTAACAAAGCCGTATTTTTTTTCGCCCGAAAAACATAATGGCACAACAACAATAATCGGCTTGTTTGTTCCGGATGTAGATGTTGTGATGAGCAACGCAATTAAAGCAGGCGCAACTGAAATAACCCCGGCACAGGATTATGAGTATGGCTACAGGCAGGGAGAAATTGAAGACCCTTTCGGGCATCACTGGCTTATAGAGAAAAAGATTTGATAAGACAGGAATGAGTTGTGGTGAATGTTTACGCAAAAGCTTAAAAATATTTTTTGAAGTTTTTTTAGTGTAGAATTTATGATTATGATTGTACTATGAATAAAATAGGATTTAACGTATTGGCCTGGTCGGCCGTAATTACAGACGAACTAAAACCAATTGTTGACAGGCTTAAAAGCATTGGCTACGATGGTGTGGAATTCCTGGTTGGTTCGCCGGATATAGCCGCTTATAAGTGGATGGGCAATTATGCTAAAGACCTGGGTTTGGAAGTGACGACGGTTTTTGTAGTAGGTAAAGACGAAAGTCCCATTAGCAGTGATGCGGCCGTACGGGCCAAAGCCCTGGAAAGAATTAAATGGGCCATAGACAGGGCGAACGATTTAAATGCAAAATTACTTTGCGGTCCCTTTCATTCTGCACATACACATTTTGCCAAACGTGCACCTGAAGATTGGGAGTATGCTTATGCAGCCGAAGTATTGCACGCCGCAGGCGAGTATGCTGCCCAGGCAAATATTACTCTTGGATTGGAAGCGCTTAACCGTTTTGAATGTTACCTGTGCAATACCATGGATCAGTTGGCCCGGTTAATTACAGCTGTTGATCATCCCAATGTTAAAGCCATGTTTGATACGCACCACGCCCATATTGAAGAAAAGAATTTTACCCGGGCGCTTTCAATAATTGCACCGCTGCTGGTGCATGTACATATCAGCGAAAACGATCGCGGCACTCCCGGTGACGGACAGGTGCATTTTGAAGAAGCGTTTTCGAACCTGGCAAAAATAAATTACCAGGGCTGGTTAACTATCGAAGCTTTCTCCCGCAATGATCCGGATTTTGCCAATTCAATTGGTGTTTGGAGGGAATATTCCAGGCCCTGGGATATTGCTGAAAACGGGCTAAAATTTATTAAACAAATGAGCAGTAAATACGGTCTGTAATTTTTTTGGTTTGCGCCAGTATAATTTTTTTCTTACATTATTTTCTTCCCTATCAATTTTTCTTTTTTATTACAATCAAATAACCCTTTTTAGCCGGAATAGAAATGTTTTTCAAAGACACGTCAGGTTGTTTTGCCTGGAAATCTTTTATCCCGGGAATGGATATTTCATACCCGCCCGGCATCATTCCTAATTTATCCCAGTCAACAGACAAAGTTGTTTCTTCATCTTTGGCTCCCCAATTTGCTACAGCAATAATTGACGCATCTGTTCCCACAAAAACTGAAGCTTTTACTAACGGGTTACTACAGGTTACAGGAACATTTTTTTCCCAATAACCCATCAATGTCTTATTCTTTATTTTGTATGTATCCCAAAACTTCCAGATTTCGGTTGGCGGATTAATGGTCCAGCCAGCCCGCGTGGTGATGCCATACACCATACCTCTCCACGGATTGCCGCCGCCTTCAAGCATTTGCCCGGTTACCCCGAAAGGGATGCCTGACACTTCAATAAGCCAATGATCGGGATTACGGTTATAGTCGCGGCCTTCGCCTATCCATACATGATCAAAAAAAGGTAACAGATCCATATAAAGATTCAGGCAGTTGGCAAAACCGGCCCACTTATTAAAATGATTCCAGCTATGCAGATCCATCTTACCATTTGGCCGGTAGCGGTCAATTATTTTTCTTGCCCTCATCAAAGTAAATCTGTCCAGCGCCGCATCATCTATGTAAACACCATCAATACCCATATTCTTAACCATCCATTCAAGCCCGCCAACATAAAAATTATTCAGGCGGCTATCCGGTGTGGTGATCACTGACAGATCTGTTTGCCCTTTGAATTTTCCTTCTTTAATAGAATCGTACCAGGCGGGAATGTATTTCTCTCTTACGTTTTTTAATAACCATTCATTGGGCCCCTTAGGATGCAGCGCTTCTGTGCGGCTGGCGTTGCCCGGCCCGGGAAAAATTACTTCTCCGTTCAAACTATTCAAAGCCCAAAACTCGGGAAGGTTTTTAGTCAGCTCCCTCGTGGTGTAATACAGCTTCATTCGCATATTGGCTTTATGCGCATCCGCTACCAGGGCGGTTAATGCTTTGGTGTTCTCATCGAGATAGGGATAGTTTATGAATGGATAAATATCTTCTGCCTGGTGAATATTGATAATGTTGGCGCCTGCTTTTTTAGCATTTTCAATTTTAACCGAAGTGTTTCTTCCACCGCCCTGGTAATAGCGGTCATCAAACTTAGTATCCTTATCTATGAGCTTTACAGGTGTGATCAACATTTCGAAATCATAATTCAAAATTTCGCCCGCTGTAATTTCCCTTTTTCCAGAATAGGCATTTATAACAACACCGGTATTTTGATCTGTTACATCAATGCCGCCTTTGCCATTATTTTCCCAGGATGGGGGCATTTGAAGAGGCCCGAATGAATAGTAAATATTAACCAACGGCCTCACATAATTTTCTGCTTTCCATTTTATGCGAAGGCCTCCGTTAACATCGCCAATCCAAAGCATGTCCTGGTTTTTGGCCGCATCCCATTTCCATTTCCAGTCCGGCGTGCGAAATCCTCCTTCATGATTAAGCCCCATCATATAGACCGCTTTCTCTTTGTTCATCGCTATTTCCAGTCGAATATCTTTTATTTTTAGAGAAGACTTTCCAACCACCTTCAACTTATAATTTACAAAGCCATCAAATTCCATTGTACCGGTGCATACAATGTCCAATTCATTCGAAGTGTTTGTTACAGTCCATTCCGCTTTATCAATTTGCCTTGAAATAAATGTGAGCTTGCCCGGTTTCAAACTAATTATATTACCATCTTCTTTTTCAACAATAAACCGAAAAGCAGTATTAATTAATGGCTCACTTTTTTTGCCGATCGCCTGGTTAGAAGCAGTAAAAAAAGTAGCAATGGCAGAAGGCAAACCTGTAGGGCTTATCTGCATCGTGCGTCCCAAAATATTTATTGTCCTGTCTTGTACCGTAACCGGTGTATATCCTTTTGTAATCTTACTATCTATGCCTGCTGTGGAGTTAAGCCAGTTAAGCCTCGATAACCGTTTGCCTTCATTATAGCCCTGGTTGGTAACGTAATTCCCCGACACTGTTAAACGCAGCGGAATGATTTGTTTTTCTTTTCCTGCAGAAACTGAAACAGAACCGGTGTAAGTTCCTTTCTTTATTCCACGCAAATCTATTCCCATCCATAAAGCCTGTACACGCCCCGCGGTGATGTTAACCTGCTTCGTAAATGCAGTTCCTTTATAGTCAATTCCACCTTCATTAAAGCAGGTCATTTTTGAGCGGGGAGATAATTTTACCATCACTACCTATAAGTCCGGTGAATACAATTTTTACATCATGCACATCTTCTCTTATCGCCCATACACCTACCTGGTAAACAAAAAATTCGCTCGGGTTGTGCATCCAGGGAAAAAGATTTTTGCTGATTGATATTGCTGCTTCTTTCAACAGCAATTGAATCAAACCATTTAATAGGATTCTCCCTTAGTTCAGGAAAAATAAAAAATGATTGGCCTTTAAGCAATTCACTATTTTCTGCAAGTACTGAAGCACAGGATTTGTAGCCCTGTGATTCGGCGGTATTGGTGTTTAATAATAAGCATGCCCACACTAATAATGAAATGCACAAATGTTTCATGAATGGTATTAATTATTTTTTATTTGAACGACTTACATTTTAGCCGTGCCGGTAAAAACTTTTTGATTTACTCAATACCCACCTGCTGTATCCCGCGTTAAATTGATGGCAGTACCTCTTTTTCCATTGACCATCGGATAAAGTTTCCAGCTATCATTATCAACCTGTTCCAGTTGCCAGTTTTTTGCAGGATCAGCTAATAATTTTTTTACACTTCGTGGAAATGCATTAGCCGCTCTTGCATTCTCCCATGTTTTTATTGCGCCAAATATTTCATATTTCTTTGGACAAGATTCGACCAATGATTTGGAAAGGGGTATCATATATGTTGCACCTATACCTACAGAGATTGCTTCTATGTGCTCATAATCCGCAACCGTGGAAGCAGCGCCGATTCCAAAATTAATACCGAATGTTGCCGGAAAATAATTTGAATAAGCAACATCCCTGAGGTCCTTTCCTTCTGATGTGGTGCTTCCCCATTGTCTTGATGCCAGGTCATACATATTTGTACCTCCGCCAACATTCCAAATACTTTGATAATGCCATGCACCTTCTGAAAGTGTAGCGCCCATTATTCGCAGATCCGGAATATGATAACTTGCTGCTTTTTCAAATAATTTACGATGAAAGCGTTTTACGGAATAATAACCATGTCCCTGGTTAAACAAAAATTCCTGTCCATCCCAATCATGATAATAAATACCATTTACGTTACTCATGTCGGCATAATATTCCGCAATAGAATCCTGTAATTTCATGTTTGGAATCAGGCCATCATAACCATAGCCGATTGTAACTTGCAATTTATAGATAGTATCTCCCTGTTGATGACCGGTTGCCGTTGTTCCCCAATGGCCCCGAACAACATTTTGAAGCGTATAAGGGGCGCTTTTGGAAACTCCTTTATAATAAATAAGTTCTTTCCCTATCTTAATAATATTCAGGGTTGGTTCATGTCCCTCCCAACTCCCAATTTCATCTAAATAATCAGGGTTTGTTACTTCAATATTTGTTGCAGCAGCGGATATTTCTTTGGCCAGCAATCTTTTTACCTGGTAGCAAAGATTATCACCTGGTATCGGGCTTACATCTTTTGTGCCCTTTTGTAGAGAAGTTGCTATTGTATGTCGTCCAGCCCATATACCAAGGGGATTTGAAATATCGGTAAATTCCTTATGCGATTTATTACCCGATGTAAATGCAAGTGGCTTGTGTTGAAATGAAGCGCCATCAATATACCCGTTATTGCCGCGGTCAACTCCAAACATTGGCAGATCCTCGAACTGGATTGCCTTAAAACCAAGTTGCTGCGCATAAGAAATAGTACTGTCATAATTTTTTCCGGAAGATGCAATATCGGGAACATAAGCAGCCGGATCTTTTATCCATTTCCCATTTATCTTTAAATAAGGAAGCCCTTCCGATTGAACAATGTCCTTAATTACCGTCATTAAAGCGATACTGTCTGCACTTCCCCATAATGCAATTTTAGAACCGATATAATCTACACCAGGCAATGGTTCCACTTCAATATGATTTGGTGCATTGGTTGGCAACTGGGGAATTAATGAGAAAAAAATTGTTTTCTTCTTTCTTCTGTCCGAAGCATGATAAGCAATTGAAATTCTTCCCTGCTTATCAACCTCAGCAGAATTTCCATATAAAATTCTATAGTACGCCTCGGGATGTGAGTAGAAAGCAACGTCGCTTATTCCATCACCTCCTATAGGAAATATTTGTCCCTCATGCAAATTTGCAGGCAAAGGAAACCGCGTGTTGTCAGGACTATGAATGACATATTGAAATGGTGAACAATCACCGGTATTGCTTGATTTTCCGCCGGTGGTAGAATCGCTCAGCGATAAAACTCCGATGGCATAATTAACGGCATCGCTCGTATCTCTTGCCACACCAATTACTTCACCAAAAAGATTAGTGATATTGGTATAATAAGATCCCCATTGGATATCATCAATTTCATCACGATCGGTAAGGGATAGCAAAGTCAGTTTAAGATATTTGGATTTAGTTTCAATTTTAACCATTGCTGCCGAACCATTGGCATAATTCAACGTGATAATATTATTGCCTTTTGAATAAGCTTTTTTTGGTTCGTAATATATTTTTTTCCGGCTATCATATAAGCAAAGCAAAGGCGAAGGTTTATCCTTTGGGCTAAACTCCCTGTCAGGAGTTTTACTGATGTTTTTCATACTGGTGATAAAGCCCTGGTTGTTGATACTTATCCTGAAATAATCTGTGGAAAAGACTGTTTGACCATAACTTCTTCCTGAAAACATATATGCTATGCAAAAGAACAGAACAGCGATTTTTTTAAAACAAGTGAGGTAGTTGCTTTGCATATTTATTTTTTTTGTTTGGTAAAATAATAAGCATGCCCATACTTTAAGGGAAATGCATAAATGTTTCATGAATGGTACTAATTATTTAGAATTAGTTATTTTAATCTCGAAACCCTTTCGGGTTGGGTTACGTTCTATTTACTTTTTTGTCTTGATACAAAAAAGTAACAAAAAAAATCAAGGCTCCATAAAAAAAGCTAAAAATTTGAATGATTGTCTAAAATGAAATTAGTCCCGGCGTTAGAACATATCCCATCTACAGTGCGACTTACCAGCCACGTACACATCCAAGCTATTGTAACATTAATTTCATTTCTTAACGACTATCATTCAAATTTTCTTAACGCTTTTTTTATGAGGCCGACGAACATCTTTTGCGAGTATTCCACCCAATTAATTAATTAATTACTTTTTATTTGAACGACTTCCATTTTATCCAAGCCCTTAAACTGCATTTCTATATTTGGAGATGGTTCTCCGGTAAAGGAACAATCAATAATAATCGTATGCCCGCCCGGTGAAACAACCGGTGGCAATGCAGGCATTTCAAATTTATTTTTTGGTTTTCCATTCTTATCGTAAATGCGAATAGTTTTTGTTCCATCACAAACAATGCTTTCCCCCGGCAGCAATTCTATGGGTAAATTGATTTCAGCGTAATTGTCTACCTGGAGTTTTATATTATTCACGCTTCCTTCTTTTCCTGACACATTCAATTGAAACTGGAGCAACTGTTCTTTCCAGTCTTGCTGAAAATTCCATGTTGTGTGCGTTGGCTCACCAGGTTGCCTTTCAAATTCTTTGCGAACAAATACAGGTGATGTTGTATATTGATAAAGGTTCCATTTTCCTTCGCTTACTTCCTCCAGGTGAAATTCATTTTTAGGGTCTTTTAATTTTTCCTGCTGCGCTTTGCTAAATGCATTCCCGGTTCTTGCCTTTTCCCATTCCCTGATGGCATCAAGCAACACCGGTGTAAGAGGATTTCTTCTCAGTGCGTTAGGGCGGGCTACCATCGCGAAGCCGGCGCCGTAGCCTGCTGCACGTGCCAGCATCCATTCCATTTCGGAGAGGGTGGTATTTTCTGCCAGCAAATACCAGCCTAACATGTGGGGCATATAATTCCTGTCAAAGAGGCCCTGGTTATCTATGCGGTATTGTTGCATGCTTTCTTTAAATCCACCATACCACGGTTCTCCCCAATTATAATACGAACCTATATGCCAGAAAAACGTGCTGCTCCTGCTTGTGCCGCATATAAAGTCATGCTTTACATTATCATAAACATCTTTGGAAAAGAGTTCAGGCCCGTAATCCCCTTCACCGGAAGCAAGGCCTCCTTCATGGCCATCAAAATCAAGGTGGTCAACACCGGTTTCATTCATCAGCGCAGCAATATTCTTTGCCACTTCCCGCTGCATGGTAAGGTCGGGGAAAAATACTTTATAAGAATGGTCGAAAAGTTTGCCCACTGTGCTGCCCGCTTTATGCGAAGCTGCTTCGGTGCCAAATGCGCCCCGCTGGCAATCTGATAATGTATAAGGGCGGGTGTCCGTAACAGATTTATATCGTATCAATTCCCTGCCGATTTTTACGGTATGAAGATTATTATTTTCCTGCTGGTTGAAATATTCCGGAGAGGCTACTTCAATTTCTTTTTGCTGCGCATCAATATCCCGCCCAAGTAATGAAGATCCTGTTACGCTTAACCGGTCATCCGGCACCGGGGTAATGTAGGGATCATTTGTATTAATAAAATTGGTAAGCGTATGAAACCCGAAAAGCAAACCTGCGGCATGTGCTTTGTCCACACAATTTTTTAAACTCTCTTTACCCTTTGGAAACTCGTTTGTGTTCAATACAAAATGCCCCCAGCTTTTAAAAGGGCCTTCGTGATAAAGAGATATCAGGCCTGCTTTTTTTGTATAGCCTATCATCTCGTCAATATCTTTTTCTCCAAATGAAGATATAAGATATGATTTTCCAAAAAGTGATGACTTCTTAAACCAAACGCCATTGATGGTCGGATGCGGTAAATTTTCATCCAGTTCAATGCGTTCTATCCTGTCTAATGTTTGGGGTTCCGCACACGAGAATAATGCAATCTTACTTCCGGTAACTGCCTCGCCTTTTAATGCCGGCACCGGCATGTTTTTAAACTGCCCTCCCCATGCATCCACAAAACGGTCACGGTTACGGTTAATTGAATATGCCTGTATGAAGCTGCCCCATGGCCGGGACTTAGCCGCAATACCTCTTTCCCATGTACTGCCCTCGCTGTTTGGAAAATCGCCACCCAATGTTTTAACATTTAATACCTGCATGCCGATGGCAGTTTCACCATCCCGCACAACACCTATCACTTCTCCAACTATTTTATTGATTACTGTCGGAAACGGCCCCCATACTACGGCGTCAATTTTGCCTTCAGGTTCTGCTTTTACAATTTCCAATACGAGATGTGTGGGTTTATCCGACACTTTAATATCTATGTTCACGCCGGCCTGGTTGTATTTTACGGTGACTTTTTTTTGAGATTTATTATAGGATAAAGAGGATGGAAGCAGCCTCGTTTTATTGCTCACCAATGTCATAAGCGGCGCAACAGTATCTGTGTACAAATAATTTTTTCCGGTAGCTGTATTGCTTATCTCTGTAAAATATCCCTGCTTGTTAAGGCTTATTCTTAATTCTCCTGATGTAAACGAAACCTGCGCATGGGCAATCGTGGTTAAAAACATAAAGGCGATGAAGATGATGGCTTGCAATTTTTTCTTTCTTTTCATTTCTTTCATTTTGAGTTAATAGAGTAATTGTGTTACCTCACCCCCTCCGTAGGTTCATAGAACTCCTATGGAGAGTCCTTCGGACAACCCTCCCGAAAGCTCGGGACAGGCTCTCTCCGCCGCGGCGGAGAGGGGACTTAGAATCGCACTGGCAAAGGAAATCTAGCGCTTTGATTAATTGCACTCATCCAACTTCTATTTTCCTTTTTCAATAACCAGCCATGTGCTGCCCATGGCTGGTATGGTAATGTTGATATCAGCATTATTTTTATCATCCAACTTGTATTGTTGAGCCGGTTTATTTTCTATGCTGATACTTGCCGTTCCTGAAAGGCCGGTATAATACAAGGGCAATTTGATTTTTACATTCATGTCTTCTTCCAAAGGATTATACAGCATGGCATACCCTTTTTCTTTTTGTGCCGGATCTACATGGAGGATACCGTCCCAATCCCGGCCGGTAGGGCGTTTCAGGTGTATTATATCAGCATTAAGAATATCACGGTATTTTTTGTAGTGCTTAATTTTTTGCTGAACCAGCAATTTTGTTTGCTCTGTATCATACAACCTGTTACCTCTATAACAGGCTTGCACACCCGATCCGTAATTCTGTTCCATGTGAGCGCCGTATGCATCCAAATGTTGTGATAATGGCTCGAGGGTAGCAGCGTCGCCACCGCCATGATATTGCACCAGTGGCACAAATGTCCATCCCATACTGGGGGTTCTTGTCCACGTGCCATCATAAATATTTTGTCTTCCGAGCACTAATTGCTGATCTCTTGGCAACGACCAGTTTACTTCGCGATAACCAATGCCTGTTTTATTCGATCCGGACAGGATATAAAAATCAGGCACATTCATATAAACACCCCGCTCCCTGAGCCATTTATAAAAGCCGGTAATTTGTTTCCATTGTTTCCATTGAGAATCAAAATATCCCTCGTGGCCGGGATGTTTTTCAGAGGCGCAAAAATCACCGGGATAAGAGCCGTCATGCTCAAGCACATCAAAGCCCGTTTGCGAAAAAAAGTTTTTTAATTTTTCAAAATAATTAATACCCCATTCACTTCCCAGGCATGGGGCATTGCCAAATTTAGCGCCTCCGGGTTTTCCCGTTTCAATATTAATAACATCAGTCTCATCATTAATGCGGCGACTTGAGAGTAATGAATAACCACCGAGCGCTATTCCCTTGCTATGTGCATAATCAGCGAGCCCTTTGAATTTTGATAAATTAGCCGGAGATTGATCTTCCATATTCAGGCCACTGCCAAAACTTAAAATCACCATTTCATAACCTGTTTCCACGCATTGATCCACAGCCGCTTTCACTACTTCCGGTTTCGTGGAAGTGAGATGCATGAAAATTGGATTTTCGGTTGCCCAGGGAGCCAGTGTCCTGTACATTTTTCGTTGGCTAAGAGAATTTCTTTCCCTGTCAGATCCATTAAGCGGCATTAAAAATGTTTTGAAACTTTCTAAGTTTTCATCTTTCGCTAATAGTACCGCAGGCCCTTTGGAAGGCATACTTTTTACAACACAAGGCATTGTCATTTGATAATTTGCCTGTGAGGTGTAAGTGGGGTCGGGCTCCCACGCAATTGACTGGTTTGATTCAGAATATGTAAAGCCACCAAAAGCAAAATTATTCTCAATGTATAAATTAGGTTTGCGCCATTCTATTGGCGTTTCTACATGGTTTTCCGCTTCGGGATATGCAATGATTTCGCTGGTAAAATGATTTACCCGTATAGCCTTGCTTCCAGCATTCTTCACCACTATCCATTTTGACAATACGGGAATATTATCATACACTTCATAGTGAACTTCCACTTTTACATCTGATAATAATTCATGCCTGTAATAAAAAACCAATTCTTTGCCAGAAGCATTCCATTGCGTTGAAGGCATCCATCTTTTATTTTTTGAAATGATGCGCTCTTTGAGATCCGAAATTTCAAAGCGATCTAACGCAAATGAATTTGGCAGGCTATACATCCTGTCGAGCCACTGCGGGAGTAAATATCCCTGGTTTACCTGGCCACCCAATCCGCCAATTGCATACTCAACACTATCAATCGTCAATAACGCTTCGGGCTTTACCGCACGGACATATTCTTCACCTGTTGCCAAATTTTTTAAACTAACGGTAGCAACATTAGGGGAGATTTGAAAAGTTCTGCTTACCAAACCATTACTCAGCACAATCGCATTTTCATCCATTTTGGATACTGCGGATTTAACGGAGGGCTTTTCTAACAACCAATCTTTTTTTGCTATCACTAACCGGTAAGCCGGCAAATGTTGCAATGCAGGTTTTACTGATGTATTGTAATGTTCCTGGTTCCTGTTCAAAACTGACAGGTAATCTGCCGGAACAATTCGCGGACTTGCAGCCGCCTTCATAAGTACCGCAGCATTTGCCCAGTTGGCAATATCACCGCTATTGCCATCATTGCCATCGGACACCTCAAAGGAAAGCATTTGTATCCCCGATACATCAATGTCCACGAGCCGTGCCGAATCGTTTTGGTGCATTATGCCGCTCGACCATAATTTTTTTCCGTCCCCTTTTATACTAAATTCAACACTTCCGGGTTGAATACTTTCGAGGCTGCTCCCGACTCCTATTAATCTCCTGGGCTGGCCTGATTCAGTTGTATAAAAAAAAGTTTTGGTTCCGTCTGTTGCCACCAGCGATTCCATATTTGCTGCATTTGTCTTCCTGTTTTTTAAATCATCAACCCCTACAAATGATTTAAACCTCGTTCCTTTACCTCCTAAATACAAGTTGCCAATGGAGGGGGCATGCACACTGATTCCGGTACGATAGACTTTTCCGTTGATGCGCATTCTTTCACCGGTCATGGAACTATTAATAGCCGGGGTAAGTACAGTTTGTTCTATTGCATCCGGGTTTAGTTGGGACAATTGAATTTCCTGTAAGGTTTGCTGAGTATATGCGGATAAGCAAAATCCTGAAAGAAGAAACAGCAAGTAATATTTTTTCATAGTGATGCTTTACTTTTTATCTGAACAAGCAAAAGGGATAACTTCCATTATTATCTCAAAATTTATTCATCTGCACTTCAGTGCGTCATGTTAATTTTTTTATAGGTACAATGAAATTATTGCATTGCTTCTGTTTAGAATTTTACAGCTCTATCACGGTTTGTATAGGTAGCTGTTTTCACGTGTTATACTATCTAAATTATCGATGATAGTTTCCTTTTTCCGTTTCCTTTTTATTTTTAAAAAGTAAGGAAAAAAGATTGTTTACCTCCAGTGATATTGTATTCCAATTAAACTTACATAAACCTGAAAGAGGTTTTTTTAAAAATAACTCAGAAAAACCTTAGTAGAAGATTGTAAAAAAATAAGTCAAACCCCCGTCCGACCATTCATCCGGGCGGGATTATTATCTTATTGTATTTTACCTAAAAATCCATCCTAGAATCGAATTTTTCTCAATAATCAATTAAAAATTAAAGGAAGGAAAAATATTATTTCCCTTCCTTTTTAAAATTGGGAAATATTTTAAGCTGCTATAAATCAGTTCATTCTTTTTTAATCCAATGCAGGATTAAAAGTTCCCCCATCCCAGCCGGTATTCTGAATCAGCTTAGGATTTTTTTCAAGCTCACCTGTAGCTAAAGGGAAAAAATAATAGGTATCGGGTGTTGACATTACATTCGTGCCGTTAGATAACAATGGCAATACGCTATAGTTAAAATCTTCAGGCATTAGTAAATAGTTTATGCCGTCCGCCGGATTTTTGCCTGCCTTCAAGGTAGCCAGTAATCCCTCTTTGCTCATGCCATCAACTACATTTAACCTCCTTGTTCTGCGCAGATCATTAAACCGCTTTCCTTCAAAAATGAATTCTATTCTTCTTTCGTTGTAGATAGCATCTCTTAACTGGTCTCTTGACATACCGGCTGCTAAGCCATACAGGTCAGAAAGGCCAGGTTCGATTCCGGCACGATTCCTTATATCTTTTAATACAGTCAATGCTTCTGCTGCATTGCCTGTTTCATTGGCAGCCTCGGCAAAGTTTAATAAAACTTCTGCATATCGTAACTCTATCCAATCGGTTTCATTTTCACCTACCGCCGCCTGCAGCAGGGAAGGGTCCATTCCTTTACGTGGATAAAACCCTGTTCTGTTGAATAATTCACCCGGGCCAAACATATCTTCATTTGTGGCAATGCCACTGGTTGTATATTGCCTTCTTCCTGCCTTATTGCTTAATTCATAAACAGAGGCATTATAGACGATCGATGCATAAAACCTGGGATCACGGTTCTGCCAGTATGTTTGTAAATTATAAGCATAATTGGGGGAAGAGCCGGGTTGATAACCATCCTTCATTGGATATGCTTCAACCATTTGCCAGATCGGCTGGTCTCCGCCGGTTGCATTTTTCGATTCACTCAAGGGCCTGCTGGCATCTTCCTGCCGGCCATTGGCCTTATTTGGCTTTTGGAATATTACACTAATAATGGCTTCTTTATTTCCCTTATTATTTTTGTCCCAAATAGAGGCGTAATCGGAAACCAATCCATATCCCATTGCCGCGAGGTTATCTTTTGCCTGTTTATTGGCATCATAAGCTTTTTGCCAATCTGCATTATCATAAGGATTGGAAGGATGAAACTGTGGACTCGCTTTAAATAACAACACCCTTCCCAGAAAAGCCAATGCAGAAGCTTTGTCGGCTTTCCCCCGGTCGCCTCCCGTATATTTATCGGGTAATGCTGCCACTGCTTTTTGAAGATCCGCCTCAATAAAATCAAAGCATTCTTTTGTGGTATTGCGGGGCACAAAAAGATCGTCATTTACACCCTGGGGCTGATCAATTATGGGGACACCCCCGTAGAGATCTACCATATTAAAGTATAACCAGGCTCTTAAAAAATATGCCTGCCCTTTAATGTTTTCTTTAATGCCATCGCTCAAAGTGCCCTTATCAATTTCACTAAGTAAAATATTTATATTTCTGATAGGAGCATAAGACCAGGTTTTAAAGGCACCGTTAGCAGAAGTAACATCGCCGGCTCCAAGGTTACCAGCCAGTTCATCAGCATTGCCACCACTGTTCACAGGCCATCCACCCGGTACGGACTGAGCATAAAGATTAGTAAGGTAAGCCTGCGCCAACTGCGGATCGCTCCAAACTTTATTAGGATCAAATGCCGCTATATTCTCTACGTCAAGAATTTTTTTGCAGCCGGAAAATAAGACCAGGGCAGTATATAGAAATAAAATAAACTTTATTGCTTTCATTATAGTAAGATTTAAAAATTAACATTAATGCCGCCGGAAAATGATCGCATAATCGGGTAAGCGTCCAGCGCTGGCTGCTCGGGATCGTATTCCTTAAATGCGCTTAGCGTAAGCAGGTTGGTTCCCGTGAAAAATATCTGGACCTGGCTAATACCTGCTTTATTGATCAGGTTGTGAGGAAGACTATAAGACACATTAAGGTTTCTCAGCCTGAGATAAGCGCCACTGCGTATCCAGAAATCAGATCCCGTTTGTCCTAACTCCTCATAGCCCCAGTCTATTATTTTTGGATACTTTCCATTTGGATTATCTTCCGACCATGCATCGGTCCATAGATTAAAATAAGGGCGATCGACCTGGAATACACCGCCACTTCCCGTGTTCATAGTAGAAATTATTTTGTCATAAGCTCCCACACCCTGCAAAAGAATATCTATTCTAAAACCTTTCCAGGCAACGCCAAGATTGATACCGTAATTGATGCGTGGAATTGCATTATTGGAAAGATAGTCTGCATCATTGGCATCGATTTTTCCATCGGGGCCATCTGAAAAATTAGTACCGCGGATGTCTTTATACAATATTGAACCTATCATTGGTTCTCTTCCAAATTGGGTGAAGCCCTTTGACTTAAGTTCATCCACTGTTTTTTGATCGCGTATGATTCCCTCGGAAATATAGCCATACAACCTGTTGCTGGGCTCACCTATTGCACTGCGCCAGGTACCTGCATAAATTGCCGGCTCATCAAACAATACCCATTCGTCTTTTGCATAACCGATATTTGCGCCTGCAGAATAAGAAACTTCGCCTATACGATTACGGTACTGTAGTGAAAATTCGAAACCACTGATATCTTTTTTTGCGTAATTAACCGCCGGAAGAGTCGCTCCCAACGTGCCCGGCAACGTCTGTATTCTTGTTCCCAGGATATCCGATATCTTCCGTTTGAAATAATCGAACTCCCCGCTTATTTTACCCCTGAAAAGTGAAAAATCAAATCCTCCGTTGTAAGAGCTTGTTTTTTCCCAGGTAACATCAGGATTGGGAAGTACTCCCGGCCGCAATCCCACCAGGTAGCTGTTGCCGAATATATAAGAGCTTCCGATGCGGTAATTATTCTGCCATTGGTAGGCTGCAATATTATCATTACCTGTAGTTCCGACGGAACCTCTGATTTTCAAATCATCAACAAATGGAACATTAAAAAATTTCTCCTGGGAAATACGCCATGCAACAGATGCAGAGGGGAAAAACCCCGACCGTTTATCCGGCGCAAAAATGTAAGATTCGTCTCTTCTGAAGGCAAACTCAGCAATATAGCGGGAGTCAAATTCGTAATGCACTCTTCCAATCCATCCCAACCTTGCACTGGCGGCTTCCCCGCCATTAAATGAGCGGTCAAGCGCATCGGAAGAAGCAGCAAGTATCTGATCAACGTTGCTGGATATCAAGCGCCCGGCGGACCCATTGAAGTTGTTTGAGCTGGTTTCTGTTTGCTCATATATCAGGTTTGCTGCAATATCGTGCTTGCCAAATGAACGGGCATAATTTAAGAACCAGTTAATCTGGTAACTGTTATCAAAATTTGCAGCTTCGGTGACCCTTTCCAGTCCGCTGCTAAGGTTGTGAATGTTTTCCTGCGAAAAATTTATGGGTGCAGGCTGGTAATTGGCTAAACCGGGGCCTGCGGTTTTATATTGCGAAAAATAAGCTTTATTAAATTTTATAAAAGCCTTTGCATTCCTGGTGTCTGCATTATAATTTCCCAAAACACCGGTACTTAATCCTTTAATAAAAGGTATTTTTAAATCAATGGTAACTATGCCATTTAAATTATTATAAACCACTTTACGGTAGCCTCCGTTATATACTAATTCAATGGGATGCCAGCCTCCGCCAATTACAGGATATGCGCCTGAGCCCTGCCTGTCTGCCGGAGTGCCATCTGCGAGTTCATAATAAGGGTTGAGGCGAGTCCAGTTGAAAGTAGCCCGGTAAAAATCCTGCAGCGTCGTACTTTCTTCGTTGTCATAAGGCCAGTAGAACCGGTCGCCATTACGGCGGTAACCACTGATGTTTAATCCGATCTTTAAATTCTCAGAAATTTTCGCCTCCACTTTGCTTCTGAAATTGTACCTGTCATAATCGGTATTATGGAACGAACCCTTTGACTTATTAAAACCGGCAAGCATGAAATAATTCAGTTTGTCAGTGCCACCAGAAACAGTTAGATCATGCTGCTGTGAAGTGGGTTTTTCCCATAAATAATCCATTAGCTGATACGACTTGTCTTTATAATAATCAAAGGCTGCCTGGTCATAAGGTAATGTGCCAACAGGCTGACCTGCCAGTTCTTGCTTATGCTTATATTGATTGTTCTTATAAGTGAGCTCATCTGTGGCAGTAAAAGCTTGTATAGGTTTTGTAGTTTCACTTGTGGTGAGGTATGATTTGTAACTAAACACAGGTTTTTGATTACTTCCTCCCGAGCGGGTAGTTACCAAAAGCACACCGTTAGAGGCCCTGGATCCATAAACCGCCGCCGTGGCAGCATCTTTTAAAAGGGTAATTGATGCTACTTCATTGGGATCAAGCACATCAAAATCGGCCCGGGTTGAAACAACATTATCAATAACCACCAAAGGATAATTTCCTCCGTTACCTGAACCTACACCCCGGACTAATATATCGGAACTGGCACCCACAAATCCCGAATTATTAATTATTTGTGCGCCGGGTAAACGGCCTGCTAATAAGTTCGATAAGCTGGTGGTGGGGATTGATTGTATATCTTTTGCATTCACTGTTGACACGGCGCCGGTAACACTCGTTCTCTTTTGCGTGCCATATCCTACAACCACTACTTCATCTAATCCTCTGTCAAGTGACTTAAGCTGAACCAGCAAATTTGTTTGACCAACAATAGTTACTTCCTGCGGCTCCATATCTACATAAGAGAGCACCAATGTCTTCGCGTTATCCTCCACTTCAATCGTAAAAGAACCATCAGCAGATGTTGTTGTAGCATTGGAAGAACCCTTTACCTGTACGGTTACACCGGCAAGTGGCTCGCCTCTGTCGTTTGTTACTTTCCCGGTAACAGTTCGAATATCAGCCATCTCCTGATCTGCCGGCACATCTCCTTTCTCTGAGATAATTATGACACCCGACTCATAAACAATCCGGTATTTTAGATTTGTTGAAGCCAATACATCATTCAGCAACTGGGTTACGGGCTTTTCTTTTACGTTGATTGACACTAAACGCCCGGGGGGAATAATATCGTTTGAAAAAGTAAAGCGACAATTAGTTTCTTTTTCAATTGCCCTGAAAAATTTCGTGAGTTTAACCTCTTTTAGAGAAAGGGTTATTTTGGTGTCTTGCGAAAAACCGCCAGCGCTTACCGACATAAAGCCAGCAAAAATTAAAACAGCTGTTAGTTTCATAATTTTAAGCAGTTTGGTCAGGGGTGGTGTAATACGGAACCACCCCTCATGATTATTTTTCATACCTTTATTTTGGTTTAAAAATTAAAAAATAGAAACAGCAACCTTTGCACGTAGTTGTTTCAAAAATTTAACCCCGGGGGCGAATGTTTGCGCATTCACCCCTTTGTTTTTTATTTAAATAGTTTTATTGTCAACGGATTTCCGGCTATGTTTTTATAATGGAAATTTTTGGATTCTTTTAAAAAACTGAGTACGGTTTCAATATCTTCTTTTTCAAAAATTCCTGTAAAACGGTAATTGCGAAGATTATCATCCTCGAACTCTATTTTAACTCCATACCATCGTTGGAGTAATACGGCTATATCGGCAAATGTTTCGTCGGTAAATAAAAGTTTATTTTCTGTCCAGGCTATTTCACTTATCTCGCCGTCATCTGTTTTTGTAAGCTTTTTTACAAGGTTGTCTTGTAAGTCTATGCTTCCACCCGGTCGTGTATCTGGCTTATCTCGATCCGCTACGGGGGTTGCTAACTTCCATTGTATTTTTTCATTCGGGTGTAGTAGTATCTTTTTACCCGCTACTTTATTTAAAGTAACTTCTATTAATCCTCTTACAAGAGCAGTTTCAACATTTTTTTCACCGGGATATGCTTTTACATTAAAAGCAGTTCCGAGCGCTTTGATATCCATGCCGGAAATATGGACAACAAAGGGCAGATTTTTATTATGCTTCACATCAAAGAAGGCTTCACCCTCAAGATATATTTCCCGTGAACCCTGCCCGAAATGCTGATTCAATTTTATTTTACTCTCTGCATTCAGTATTACCATTGAGCCATCCGGGAGAGTTATATTTCGCCGTTCGCCCGGTTGGCTTTGAAAGATGGTCATCTGATTAATATTTTTCGAAAGCGTGTCGGTTGATGTTTGAGGCCGGAGAAAAAATACCCATGTCAAGACAAATACCAGGCAAGCAGCAGCAACAGACGTAGCGACTAAACGAAAAGCATTTTTCTTTATCCTGCCACTCCCTGTTACAAAAAAGTTTGGTGATAATGCGGTATCATATTCCTGATACAAATCTTCGTTTTCGGTAAAATTTATTCTTTCCAGTAATTGAAGGCGTACTTTTTCGATTTGCCTGTTCACTTCACTCGGGGTAAGGCCGCCGTGTAATAATTTGACCAACTTAGTTGCTTCGGTAAAAATTTCCTCCTGTTCGGGATTGTCCCTGATAATGGTTGGCCAATGAGAGGAAATTTTCAAATCATCATTTAAGCACCAGCTAACAAAACTGTCATCAAGCATCAACTCCTCAACAGAAAAGATGTGCCCTTTCATGAATTTTTTTTAGTCATTCTTATTATAGGATAGATATTTTCTTTTGATTTACCCGCTTTTTACAATCTTTTTTTAATTTAATTTTCAATATCGTGAAAGATGCTACGGTAGTGGAAGCGTTAAGGATATAAAGCGCACAAGTGCTCAAGAAAATTTATACCAATAAAACCAGGGATGTGATTTTCTTATTGATTCAGTGTGTTGCGAAGATGAGACGTCAATTTATGGGTACGCAGTTTGATTAATGCTTCATGCAACTTATTATACACCGTACGAATGGAAAGCGATGTTTGTTTGGCAATTTCTTCAAAGCTGTAACCTTCATAAAAACGCATCCGAAGAAGCTGGCGCTGCCTGGGCGGTAAGGTTACAATGATTTCTTCTAATATTTTTTTTATTTCTTTTTCCTGCACCTGGCTTATCAGAACTTCTTCGAAACGCAGCTCGCATGGTTCGTATATATCGTCTGTCTCTAAAAGAACCGTCCGGTTTTTTTGTAAATTCTTAAGATGTGTGATAAGCCATCTTTTATAGGAAACAAAAATGTATGCTTTAAAGTTTTCAACTTTTTCAAGCTTGTCCCTGTTATCCCAAATGTGTATAAAGAACTGGTTGAGGGCATCTTTTGTTTCATCTGCATTGGCAGTAAACCTAACACCATAACGGAAAAGCTCGTCATAATATCGTCCCATGATTAAGAACAATGATTCCTCATCAGGCAGGTAAGCTTTTAATGTTTTATAAGATTCCATAATGACTACAAGATTTTAATTTTGAACCGCAAATCCAGGTAAGCTTTTAAATCATTGTATCATTAGAGTACAAAATTATTTTTACTAAGATGGCATTTTAAACTATAAAAAGGTGAGCCCCTTCATTTGGTAGTATTAATTTTTTCTATGCAAACGATTGTAGTACCGATGCAACCGTTTGCGCATGTTTTGCACATTAAAAAATTTGATGTAGAGAACTATTGTTTGTCATCCTGCCTTGGAAAACAAGCTGAAAAATGCATTGTTTGTATTTTCAAAGAATAATCTATTCTTTTCATTTCCGTGCAAACGGTTGCCTGCTCATTTATTATTCTAAACCTTTAGTTTTAAGTATTCACTTTTTAGCTATGCATAAATAATACCGGAGTTAAAAAGCCACCAAAATTATTATTGATGAAAAAAGAATTGCTTGCGTTTGTATTTCTTTTTAATGGGATTACTGTTTTTTCACAGGATATTTCATACACGAATTGTACGAACTGCTGGAATCCGGACTCGTTAGGCAATCACAGGGTTGTTTTAGAATTTAGTGGCGAAGGTAGGTTTGCCAAAGCCATCATCCCGTGGCGAAGAAGTGACAATGATCCGCAGGACAAGCGAATCATTATGGAAGATGCGAAAACAAAGCAAAAAATTCTGAATGTAAAACCGGCTAAACTAAACCGTGAGTATGGTGAAATTTATTTTGAACCTGTATCAGGCAGCGGGAACTTATTATGTGTATTATATGCCATACCGAAATGAGGGACGTTCCAATTATCCAAAAGGCGTTTACCTGCAGCCGGAGACAACGGCCTCTGCTGATTGGCTAAAAGAATTGAGACCGAACGATACTATTTCGTTAGCTACTGTAAAAGAAATTCAGTCTATTGATTCGTTCAATACTTTTTACCCAATGGAGATTATAGCCACAGAGGAAGAAACCCGCAATTTGATTTTAGAAAGCGGGTCTGCACCTTACCTGGTTTTTCCTGAAGATCGTCTTCACTCTATCAAAATGAATAAAGATTTTCCTCAACGGTGGATAGAAAAAAGTATTCGACATGTTTTCACGGATACTGCTGCAAGAGGTGAAAACTTTTCATTTCAGTTAGGAATTTATGCTGTGCTGGCTGTGAAAAATGTGCAAATAAAATTCACTGATTTAGCAGGGGACAATGGCGGCAGTATTCCTGCCAAAAATTTATTTTGTATAAATACTAACGGCATCGGTTATGATGGAAACTCTCTGACTGAAACGGTAAATATTCCTGCCGGAGCTATACAGCCGATGTGGTGCGGTATTAATATCCCTGAGCAAATTGCTCCTGGTACTTACCGTGGGAAAGCGACCATTTCATCTCAAAAAGGTCATTCAACTGATATTGATTTGGTTATTGCCGTTGAAAATAAAACAGCAAAAAATCACGGCGTTGACGAACCATCAAAAATGACGAGATTAGGATGGCTCAATTCCACGATGGCCCAGGAGAATACTGTAATTGCGCCGTATACACCACTCGTGGTTAAAGGCAATACCATAGAACTTTTGGGAAGAAAATTTTCAATTAATACAAATGGTTTTCCAAAACGAATTCAAACGTTCTTTACCCCGGAGATGACATCTGTTGGTACAAAAGCAAATGAAATTATTGTAAAGCCTTTTCAACTAATTGCAGAAGATAAGCAAGGGAAGATTCAATGGAAAAGTGGTGCTGTTAATTTCAAAAGTAAAACGTCGGGAACAGTAAAATGGGAAGCGCTGTCCACCTCACCTTCATTAAATATGCAGGTAGATGCATCAATGGAATTTGATGGATTTATTTCATATAAAGTAAAAGTGATTGCCCATAAAGATATTGACCTGAAGGATATCCGCCTGGAAATTCCTGTTGCTGAATCAGCATCTAAATACTTGATGGGGCTCGGGCAAAAAGGTGGCTTTCGCCCCGAAAAATTTCAATGGAAATGGGATGTTGCGCATAAAAACCAGGATGGTGCATGGATTGGAAATGTAAATGCGGGAATGCAGTTTTCTTTGCGTGATGAAAAATATGTAAGGCCGTTAAACACTAATTTTTATTTGCTGAAGCCCTTGCTATTACCAGCTTCGTGGGGGAACGAAGGCAAAGGTGGTATTGAAGTAACAACAAGCAATGGAGCGGCAACTATCAAAAGCTATAGCGGAGAAAGGAGTATGAAAAAGGGAGATACCCTATATTACAATTTTACTTTGCTTATTACACCTTTTCATCCAATCAATACAGATTTTCAATGGCAAACAAGATTTTATCATAGTTACAAGCCCATCGATACCGTTAAGGCATCGGGCGCCACAGTTATAAATATTCATCATGCAAATGAAATTAATCCGTGGATCAATTATCCCTTTATTGAATGGAGAAAAATGAAGGCTTATATCGATTCAGCCCACGCTGCTGGATTGAAAGTAAAAATTTACAATACTATTCGGGAATTGTCTAATCATGCATATGAGACATTTGCACTAAGAAGTTTGGGTCATGAAATTTATTCACCTGGCAACGGCGGTGGTTTCAGTTGGTTGCAGGAACACCTTGACAGTGATTATATAGCTGCCTGGTTTGTCCCGGATTTAAAGGATGCCGCAATTATAAACAGTGGTATGAATCGTTGGCATAACTATTACGTGGAAGGCATGAACTGGCTTACACAAAATGTGGGTATAGATGGAATCTATTTGGATGATGTTGCGTTCGATCGTGTTACCATGAAGCGAATTAAAAGGGTGCTTACAAAAGATGGACATCCCGGTATTATAGATTTGCATTCTGCTAATCAATATAACAAAAACGATGGTTTTAACAACAGTGCAAATTTGTACATGGAGCATTTTCCTTATCTCAACCGTTTATGGTTTGGCGAATATTTTGATTATGAAAAAAACGATCCTGATTTTTTTCTTACTGAAGTAAGCGGAATTCCGTTTGGCCTAATGGGAGAGATGCTGCAGGATGGCGGAAACCCATGGCGCGGAATGGTCTATGGCATGACGAACCGTATGCCCTGGAGCGACAATGCAGATCCTCGTTCCATCTGGAAAGTGTGGGATGATTTTGGAATGAAGGGATCTGATATGATTGGCTACTGGGTGAACGATAATCCTGTAAAAACGGATAATGAAAAAGTATTGGCAACAGTTTATAAAAAGAAAGGAGCCGCATTAATCTCCATTGCAAGCTGGGCGAATGACGACGTGGATGTTCAATTAAAAATTGATTGGAAAAAACTGGGTATTGATCCTGCAAAAGCATCCATTACCGCTCCGGAAATGAAAAATTTTCAGACGGGAAAAACTTTTAAGCCAAATGAAAAGATACCGGTTGAAAAAGGCAAAGGATGGCTGCTGATAGTTAAATAATTAAATTATTGTTAGGAAAAAGGATTACTGTTTTAATAGAACTTCCCATTTGGTTGCAGCAAATTTGCTGCATTCTTTAAATGCCAACTCAACTGTATTTAATTCAATACTGATTGATAACTTTCTTTATCGACCCGGAGTTATTGTGCTGATAAGAGTCGCATCCACTGGGGAATAGGAAGAATTCGCCATTCTTTTTTTGTACCTGCTCATCAAGCCATTTAACATTTCATCTAACACTTAGTCGTTGTATTCATTTCATTAAATTTATAATTCACTCAATACTTCATCAAGATTAGTAAGCAGTTCATCTGCATTCTTTTTTGAAAATACAATGGGTGGTTTTATTTTAAGTACATTATGTAAAGGGCCGTCAGTACTTAACAGGAAGCCGCGATCCTTCATCTTTTCTACAACGATATCAATTACCTCAACGGCTGGTTCTTTCGTTATTCTGTCTGTAACGAATTCGGCGCCTATGAATAAACCATGCCCTCTTACATCTCCGATCAACGAATGTTTTTTCATTAGTTTTTTTAAACCAGCTAATAAATGATTGCCCACTTCCAACGCATTTTTTTGTAGGGCTTCATCGTGGATCACTTCTAACACTGCCAGGCCTGTTGCCATGGAAACCGGGTTACCGCCAAACGTGTTGAAGTACTCCATACCGTTATTAAAAGCATTGGCTATTTCTTCTGTAACAACCACTGCCGCTAATGGATGCCCGTTGCCTATTGGTTTTCCCATTACTACAATATCCGGCACCACGTCCTGCAATTCAAATCCCCAAAACGCTGTTCCTACTCTTCCGAAACCTACTTGCACTTCATCTGCAATGCATACAGCTCCGGCTGCTTTTACATATTTATAAACTTCTTTTAAGTAGCCAACAGGCAAGGGAATTTGTCCACCTACACCAAGTAATGTTTCGCAAATAAATGCGGCCGGAGATTTGTCTTCATTTTTTAAACAAGTGATGATTCGCTGCACATCAGCCGCGTATTTTTTCCCGGCATCCGAATCTTCGTATCCATAGTAGCCCCGGTATAAGTCCGGGTTCATGGCTTTATGTATGTAAGGCTTTTTTTCAAAACCACCTTTGCCATCAAATTTATAGGGACTCATTTCAATGGCTGTCGTTGATGTGCCATGATAAGCATTGTCTAATACAATTACATCCTGTTGTTTGGTAAAATGACGACTCATGCGAATCGCGAGGTCATTGGCTTCGCTGCCGCTGTTTGTAAAATAGCAAACAGACAATTTTTGAGGAAGTGTTGCTGTTAGCTTCTTCGCATATTCTACTATGTTATCATTTAAATAACGGGTATTGGTATTGAGTGTGGCAATTTGTTTTTGCATTGCTTTTACAACTGTAGGATGACAATGTCCTACATGACTCACGTTGTTTACACAATCAACAAAAGTATTTCCCTTGTCATCGTACAAATATTGTAATGCTCCTTTTACAATTTTCAAATGTTTTTTATAACTGATGCTAAGGTTCCGCCCTACATGCGCATTTCTTTTTTGCTCCAGCACTATATAATCATCCGCCGCATTTATGGTTGACGAAAAAACACAGGCCAATCTGAAACAATCCTCTGCTTTTACAGGATTTATTTCCATAAGTTTAAATAATAATTCCCACGCATTTTTTTCAGTGATGAAGTGATGTGCATTTTCACTATCTAATGATGCGTTGTGAGCTGAACGGGTAACACTTATGCATAGCCGTCCGGCAATAAGATAATACAAGACCGAAACTTCTTGTTCTGTGAGGGGATATTTTTCATGATATCCTTTAACTACTGTTGCTGCGGCGTGGAGCACATTGCGCTGTCGAAACATAGCATAGGTACAGGCTACTGCAAGATTGTTGATGAGGTTTGTAAAAACCATATCACCAAAATCAATTAGTCCAGCCACTTTATTGTCCTGCACCAATACATTATAATCGTTCGCATCATTGTGTATATATGCCTTACGTAAAACATGTTGGAGCGGTTGTACTTCCTTACGGAACTGCATTAAAAAATAAGCTGCTATCCTTCTTTTCTCATGGTCTTTTATATAGGGCAGATTCACTTCTGCATCTAATGAATTTGCGATATCCCATTCGTAATGCCTATGCATGGCAGGATGGCTAAAATTTTTTAAGGAGCTGTCCATTTCGCCTAAAAAATTTCCAAGAGCCAGCAACAATTCATCATTGTGATTTTTTGCATCAACCCAAAACATTCCCTCGAGAAAAGATAGAATCCTGACATAGTAATTCGCTCCATCAAGAACCAATATTGTTATCTCGCTCCCATCACTATTTAAGAGGTAATGCTGAAATTTATCTGATACCCGGCTCTTTGATAGATGATTTACAATTTGCACCTGTGCATCCAAAAAATGTATGCCATGTTCGTCTGTAGCAACTTTCAAAATATATTGTCGATGTTCTTTATCTCTCAATAAAAAGTTCAATTCATCGTAACCATTGAGGACCTTAGCGTCAACATCAAGCTTGTAATGTTGTAGCGCAAATTCCCGGATAAACTCTTCTGTAAAATTCATTACCTGGTTGATTTTTATTTTATAAAAGGCATACGATATGCAGCAGCGTGATGATTATTTTGCTTTATCAATTAAATTATCATTCGCCGAAACAGGACGCAATAAAAATGAATATCCATAATCATCATAAGGCAACATATACTCAGAATGTGTCTTAGCGCCCCATGCATTATCGCCTCCCACTCCCATTTGTTTATAATCTATATTCCACCAAATTAAATCATCGTTGCTTATGGAGCCACCATGATTATTACCGCTGCTATCCCTGTTGAAATTAAGCTTGTTCATATCAAAATGTAAAACACCCGTGCTGAAGGTTGGTGCGCCTATCGTCATTAAACCATTACCATTTTTATCCTGTAGCGCCATCCAGCGCACATCAGTCCTGTAGCCACTTTCCTGCGCCCGTGCATAAGGATGAAAAAGACTGTCGGCAGGCATACTATAAATATCAACTGCTGCCGCATAATTCCTGTCGCAATAATTATCAAATGGCCCACGCCCAAACCAGGTAACGTTTTCAAAAGCCGGGTTCACGATCACCCGCATACCAAAACGGGGCATTTCGGGAAAATTTTTATCACCGGCTTTCATACTTACATGTACCTGTACATCGCCGTTTGCATAGACAGAATATTGCACAAAATATTTTGCCTCTACTTGCGGCAAATAATAGGCTGCTCTTATTTCCGTTTGCTGGTCACTAATTTTATTTATGGTAAAACTATCAAGCCTTGCATCATCAGTGGCGTGCTGCCAGACTGAACAGCGAATTTGCTGGCTGTTTCCTATGTCATTATCTGTTGCCGCACGCCAGAAATACGGCTCCAATGGTTCTTTTATGAATGAAATATTTTGATGTATGTAAGATTGCAGCCATCCTGTTTGTTTATTAAAAGAGACCAAAAAATTTTCATTGAAGATTTTTATTTCCTGCGTATTTTCTGACTGTTGCAATGCAGGATAATTTGTCTGGTCCTTTGTGGTTTCATCTTTATGCCAGGGCAATTCAAATTGTTCCCATGCAACCAGGTAATCTTTTGGTATAAGCTCAGCGCCCTGTTTTGTTTTTGCTTCTATATATAAAAAATATTCGGTTTCCGGTTTTATATCAACGCCGGTAATGTCCAACACAATTTCTTTTGATTGGTGTGGTTCAATATCAATATTCCCGGCATCGCCTTCTTTTATAATTTTTCCATCTGCTTTTATATACCAATGAAAATTATATTGATTAAGGTTTGTAAAATCAAACCGGTTGGTAATACGGAAAGTATTGTTGGTTATGCTAACAGGTTCAAACGAAATATTCTGATACACTTTTTTTACTTCAAATGCCTGTGGGTGCGATGCGCGATCGGCGGCAAACATACCATCGGCGCAAAAGCTTGTATCGCTTGTGTTTCCGACTACGCCCATATCGCGACCATAGGCCCAGATGTCTCTTCCATTTTTATCTTTTCTTTTAAATGCCTGGTCGCAAAAATCCCAGATAAAACCGCCCTGCAGTTGCAGGTATTTGTGCATCATATCCCAGTCATCTTTAAGGTTGCCGCCACTGTTGCCCATCATGTGCGCATACTCCACCTGTATAAAAGGACGCTCGTGCCATTCCTTCACATACTCCTGCATAACGTTAAGTGATTTGTACATCGGGCAAATAATATCGGTATAAGGATTGTCTCTTGCTTCTTCGTACTGAACGGGCCTAGTGCCATCGCCTGCTTTGAGATAATTATAAGTGGCAACAAAATTATCTCCCCACCTGCTTTCATTACCCAGCGACCAGGTGATGATGCTGCAATGATTTTTATCCCGTTCAAACATGCGTTGTGTGCGATTTAAATAAGCCGCTTTCCAATCAGGTTTATCCGTTAAAGTATTAATGGGAGACAGGCTCATACCATCGCATTCAATATTCGCTTCGTCTATTAAATAAATGCCGTATTTATCGCACAGGTCGTACCATTCCTCACGATTCGGATAATGACTGCAGCGCATGGCATTGATATTATATTGCTTAAATAAACGAATATCATTCACCATACTTTCTACGGTAATAACTTTTCCATTGTACATATCATGTTCATGCCGGTTCACGCCTTTTATTTTTATGGCAACACCGTTTACCAGCAACAAGCCATGCTTTATTTCTACGGTTCTAAATCCTATGTTTTGAAAAATGGATTCAATTACGTTTCCTTTTTGATCAAGTTGATTAATGATAAGTTTATAAAGATTTGGATGCTCTGCATTCCAGGTCTTTACATTTTCGAAAGTGTGAGAAAAATTAAATTCTTTCTTTGAGGTAAATTTTGATTGCTGCTGATAAATAACCTGGTCTTTATCATTTAATATTTTTACATGTAGTGATTGAGAGTTTTGCTTTATAGCCGGCAAATTATTTAGGGTAACTGATAAGTCAAACAATCCGTTTTTGTAATTTTCATCTAAGCCTGCTTTTACAAAAAAATCATACACCGAAAGTTTTGGCCTTCCTATCAAATAAACACTTCGCTCAATGCCGCTGAGCTTCCACATATCCTGCCCTTCAAGATACGTACCATCACTAAACCGGAATACCTGTACCGATACTGTGTTCTTACCCTTTTGCAGAAACCTGCTGATATCAAATTCAGCAGGCGTTTTACTGTCTTTGCTGAAGCCAACATAATGTTCATTTATCCATAAATAGAAAAAAGAATTAACCGCACCGAGGTGAATAAATACATTTTTATCTTTCCAGCCTTGCGACACAGTGAAGGTTCTTTTATATGAACCAACAGGATTATAATCTTTGGGAACGAAAGGAGGGTTTGGCGGAATCGGATATTCCACATCAGTGAAAATAAATTTATCATAACCTTCCACCTGCCAGTTGGCGGGTACTTTTATATTGTTCCATTTGCTTACATCAAAATTATTTTTATAAAAATCTTCCGGTCGTTCCGATGGATTGTTTGCAAGCTGAAATTTCCATAAGCCATCTAATGATAAAATAAACGGAGAAGTATTTTCTTGCAGCGCCCCTTTCTCAGTGCCATAAGGAATAAAATGTGCATGTGGCTGTATTGCGTTTCGTGAAACGAGTTGAGGATTTTCCCAATCGTTCGGTTGCTGCGCCCAACAGGTAAGTGCAAATATTAAATATAACCATCCTAATATTAACTCTTTCATTTTCCCAATAGTTTTTTATAGGAATTATTTATAGGCTCACTAATATTAAAAGTATAAATGTTATCATGATTTGCATCGTCATCCTGATTCCACGACTCTTTCCAAAGGTTGTGAATCTATTTTTGTTGTATGTTGACTTTAGACAAAATAATTTTATTTTCTGTTCGCAATAATCTTTATTCCCAAATAAAAGGAAATTCATTAAAAAGAAGCAACAAAGGCTGCATGTTATTTTAAGAATGGAAAAAGAAATTATAGTCTTCCTGGCGCTTCCGCGTAAAATAAATTTTATCCGATTCTTAAATAAATTATACTTTACTGAAGGTTGATTCTATCAACGTGCAATCTGAAGATTCTTTTTGTGATCATTTGAGACTGAAGCTAAAACCTGGTAAAATGGGTTGGTGAAATAAAACGGAGTAAGAACGCCAATGTGATGCTTTCAACTATACTTCCTCTAAGGGCTGGTAGTAAAATTGAAACAATTTTTTAAAAATTAACTTTCAAAAATGAAATATAATATAATTACATGCGCAACGTGGGCATTATTTACAATGACGACTGCCGTTTCATATTCACAAAAAAAGATTCCGGCAACATCATCAAATCAAATACAGGTTGCCTCTACATCCCCTATAGTTCCGTTATTAAAAGGCATTCCCGCTGATCCGCTGCTGCGAATAAGAATTTATGTCCCTGGATCGGCAAGAGAAAAGAGTTTTCAAAAAATAAATTGCACGCTCGACAAAAAGGCAATACATGACATTGAAGAATTGCAGGTTTATTTTACTAATACAGAGCCTTTATTTGATACAACTAATATAATCGCGAAAGTAAATCCACTGGCCACGAGCTTTGCTATTCCTGTTGATATCAAATTGAGTCCCGGCCTGCATTACATCTGGTTAAGTGCAAAGCTGAAGGATGCTGCAAACATTGAAAATAAAATTGAATTTCATTGCACCGGCTTACAAGATGCTGATGGTAAAACAACAGCAATCGCCGAAGGCAATTCCGTTTATAAAAAACGAATAGGAGTGGCTGTAAGAAAAGCCGGCGATGATGGAGTAGATACCTACCGTATTCCCGGCATAACAACTACCGATAAAGGCACATTGATTGCAGTGTATGATATTCGTTACAATAATTCTAAAGACCTTCCGGAAAATATAGATGTTGGTATGAACCGCAGTACAGATGGCGGCAGAACATGGCAGCCAATGAAGGTGGTCTTGGATATGGGAGCGCCGCAGGAGAACAACGGCATCGGAGATCCATCTATTTTATTTGATCCGGCTACTAAAAAAATATGGGTGGCAGCCTTGTGGAGTAAGGGCAACCATTCTATCGCAGGTTCTATGGGTGGTTTATCTCCCGATTCAACAGGGCAATTTATTTTGGTGAACAGCAGTGATGACGGATTAACCTGGTCAAAGCCAATGAATATTACTTCGCAGGTAAAAGATCCTGCATGGAAAATATTTTTCCAGGGGCCTGGCAATGGCATTGCCATGGAAAATGGTAAAATAGTTTTTCCTGCACAATATTGGAATGAAAAAAATATTCCGCATTCTACAATTATTTATAGCGACGATCATGGAGTAACGTGGGCTAGAGGAATTGGCGCTAAATCCAATACCACAGAAAGCACGGTTATAGAAACAACACCAGGCACGTTAATGCTGAACATGCGTGATAACCGCGGGCGCTATAGGAGTGTCGCAATAACAAAAGATTTAGGTAAGACATGGTTTGAACATCCTACATCTTACGAAGCACTAGCAGAGCCGGTTTGCATGGGAAGTTCACTAAAGGCGAGAGTGAATGTAAAAGGGATGGCCAGGGAAGTGTTATTTTTCAGCAATCCAAATAATTCTTCTGAACGGAAGGATATTACTATTAAAGCCAGTCTTGACCTTGGTGAAACATGGCTTGATGCCAATCAGTTATTAATCGACGAACGGGAATGTTTTGGTTATTCATCACTCACAAAAATTGATGATAACACGATTGGTATTTTATATGAGGGAATTAAAGATTTGTATTTTTTAAGAATACCAGTAAATGAAATAATTATTAAATAATTTTTTTGAATGAAATATTAATATCTTATTCTAAACATGATCTGGCTTTTCTAAAAGATTTTTATAAGAATCAATTAATAAACGATACCCTTCCATTTTGGTTCCCCCGCTCTTACGATAAAGAACACGGCGGCCTTTTATTAATGCGCGATGCAGATGGTATTTTAATTGACGACGATAAAGCTGTTTGGATACAAGGGAGAGCCACATGGATTTTATCAACTTTATACAATGCCGTAGAAAAAAAGCAAGGATGGCTACAGGGAGCCAGGCTTGGCTATGAATTTTTATCAAAACATTGTTTTGATAGAGACGGGCAAATGTTTTTTCACGTAACCCGTGATGGAAAGCCCATGCGTAAAAGAAGATATTTTTTCTCAGAGACATTTTATGTAATCGCAGCCTCCAATAGCTTCGCGCAATACCATTCCTGCGGGGGCATATGAAATGGGCCTTTAAATAAATTTCCCTTCGCAGTTTGCGCCAATGTTCCATCGCGGTGCAGGTAACCAAACCATTCTCCGTTTTTGTTATCATGAAAATATTTGTTAGAATAATCACGCAGGAATTTGTGCCACTCTGCGTATTTGTCATTACCAGTCATCAGGTAAGCAAGTCTTTTATTGCCTTCTGCGACATTGCCCAACTACAGGTGGCAAAAATATTTTCTGATAATATGATATAACAAAGGGAGCAGCCAGTGCATATTTGGGGCCAAGGAATTGACAAAATTTAGAAGCTTAAAAACCAATGCCAAATGGAATTAGCAATTCGCCATTCTATTACTGAAAAATAATAGAAAAACTTTCTGTATAACTTATCTTCATACATAATTATTTGTATATGAAAAAAATTACCACACTCGTATTATTTATTTTTCTTTATTTTCTTTCCACTGCGCAGCAACATTACGAACCCAATTGGCAATCTTTGGATCAAAGGAAAATACCTTCGTGGTTTCACCAGGATAAGTTTGGAATTTTCATTCACTGGGGTATTTATGCCGTGCCTTCGTATGCGCCGGTAATTCCGAATAGCGGCTACAGCTATGCAGAATGGTATTGGTACCGGTTGAAAGAAAAACAAAAAGATTTTCTCGCTTTCCATGATAAAAATTATGGCAGCAATTTTTCTTATGCACAATTTGAGCCAATGTTTAAAGCCGAGATGTTTGATCCTGCGCAATGGGCGGATGTATTCAAAAGATCAGGCGCAAAATATATAGTGCTTACTTCAAAGCATCATGAAGGTTATTGTCTTTGGAACAGCGCCGAAGCCGACCGTGACTGGGGTCGTCCATGGAATGCAGTAACAGGAACGCCTAACCGGGATCTTCTCGGCGACCTTACCAATGCAGTGAGAGCAGAAGGATTAAAAATGGGTTATTATTATTCTTTGTACGAATGGTTTAATCCTTTATGGCAAACGGATAAAAAACGATTTGTAACGGACCACATGTTTCCGCAGTTTAAAGACCTCGTGACAAAATATAAACCCGCTATCATTTTTTCTGATGGGGAGTGGGAGCAGTCTGACACCGCATGGCGCAGCCCGGAGCTGCTTGCATGGTTGTTCAATGAATCGCCTGTGGCGAAGGACGTGGTTGTGGATGATCGCTGGGGCGGCAATACCCGGGGCAAACACACCGCTGCCTACACCACATCAGAATACGGAAGTGGGATGGATCCTAATGTAATATGGGAAGAAAGCCAGGGTATTGGTCATTCGTATGGATATAACCGTAATGAGAAGTTAGACGATTATAAAACCAGTCATGACCTTATTCTAATGCTTTGTGATATTGTTTCAAGAGGTGGAAATTTATTGCTGGATATTGGTCCCGCAGCCGATGGAAGAATTCCTGTAATTATGCAGCAACGACTTATCGATATAGGAGACTGGTTAAAAATAAATGGCGAAGCGATTTATGAAACCGAAGCATGGAAAACTCCTGCACAATGGAGCGACGGTATACGTATTTCTAAAGGTGATAAAAGTTTTATGGCTGATTATAGCGCTGCTAAAATGGTGATTCCGCGAAACGATACGGCGCATATTGAATGCTTCTTTACGCAAAAAAATAAAGATATTTATTGCATAGTCCCTTCTTATCGTTCAAAGCTTTTATTAAAAAATATCACAACAGCTAGTGGTTCTAAAGCCACCATATTAGGAACAGGTAAATCTTTGCCATGGAAACAGCAAGGCAAAAACATATCTATTGATTTATCGTCCATTGAGCCTGGTGATATATCCTCATCTGGAGTATTTGTAATTAAATTGAATAGCGCATTGAAATAAATCAATCGTTATCATGCGTGCATCAAGCCCCCGACGAATTTTCAAATGCGCTCCCAAATTCCGAAAGCATGCAAAGGTGGCGGCAGGAGGGGGCTCTGGTATAAATACCGTCTCTGTTTTCCCGTCATAAATGTGGAACCAGGCAGGTATATTTTCTCCGCCGGAATTGCTTCCAGGACTATTTTCACCAGCTCCTTTTTGTTGTTCTTTAAAGCATTCAGTAAGCAGGTAATGCATACTTGCCGCCGAAAAAATGCTGCACTTTATATGGCGGCAGGCATGCTGCAATTCAAACACCTCAAAGAAATGGTGGAAGGCGCTGTACGCATAATGATCGCTTTGTTCCAGGGATTGTGTATCATAAATCAAATATTTTAGAAAGATAAAAGAGCAGCCCTGCTTTTTTCTTTATAGAGTGCCAGCGTGCCGCCGGCTCTAGTTGTTCCTCCTGTAAAAAACAAATGCACACTTCCTATAAATCAAAACCTTTTGCTACCTGTTTTAGCAAGATTAGCCGGGTATCATAGAATCAGCAACCAGTGAGAGGGTTGTAAAAATTTCGTGCCGGTTACATCCAGGTTATTCACAAGTGTAAATAGATATTATAAATAATTATCTTTGCGTGCCAATCCTATATGCTAATGAGACATGAAACGCTACGCCTGCGTGCATTGCACGAATATGGAATTCTTGATACTCCCGGAGAACAAGAGTACCATAACTGTATTTACCTGGCATCTCAAATTTGCCAGGCCCCTGTTTCATTTATTTCATTTATCGACGATGCCAGGCAGTGGTTTAAAGAAAAAATAGGATTCGACTTTACCCAGGTGCCAAGACATATTGCCCTCTGCAACCATCTCCTCGATTATCCTGAGGCGTATTTATTAGTCCATGATGCCAGAACAGATTCCCGTTTTGCTGATAATCCCCAGGTAAAAGCCGGTACGCCGGTAATTTTCTGCCTGAGTGTTCCCTTAAAGAGCTCTAGCAATCTAATCATTGGAACACTTTGCGTAATAGACCACAAACCGAGGGAAGTAACCGATCAGCAGGTTAAAAGCCTGCTCCTGCTGGCAGAGGTTATTATGGAAAAGTTGGAGCGTAGGAAACAACATGCTCTAAAAAAGTTCATAATAAAAGATGCGGATCTTATGTTAAAGGCCATTGATGCTTCGGCCGACCATCTCCTGGTAATTGACCCATATACCATGAAGTTTATTGGCTTTAATAAAACGGCTGCACACGACCTCGGCTATACAGGAGAAGAGTTGTTAAAAATGGGACCGCAGGATATTAAACCCAATTATACTGAAAAGCAATTGCAGGATAAATTCAGCAGTATCATTGATACCCCCGGCTCCTTCGGGACTATAGAAACCGTGTTTAAAAAGAAGAATGGGGAACTCGTAGATGTACAGGCCCAGCTTACGGTTCTTACAACGGACGACAATAAGCAATATATTATAGAAACGGCCCGCGATATAACACAGCAGCTTAAGGTAAATTATGAGTTTATTAAAAACGAAGAAAAATACAGCAACCTGTTCAATTATCTTCCCAACGTGATGCTGCGCACTACCGTTTCGGGAATTATCCGGTTCATTACTCCAGCCTGTTTTTCATTGTTGGGTTATACGCCTGAAGAGTTGCAGGGGAAGTCGTTTGTTGATTTTTACACGAATAAAGAAGAAAGAAAATTATTCACGAGGCAACTCGATAAGCTTGGTAAGGCTTTGGATTTTCAAATTGATCTTAAGTGCAAAGACGGCTCGGTGAAAACGGTAAGTGTAAATGCCCAGTATTACCGAAATCATAAAAATGAAGTTGATGGTATTGAAGGTGTGATTACCGACATCACAAAGCTGGTTCGAACAACAGAAGAAATCAATACGACAAAAGAGTTTTTTGAAAAAACACTCAACTCAATAAGTGCGGATATAGCCGTGTACGATGAAGAAAACAGGTATTGCTTTTTGAATGAGCATGCCGTAAAAGATAAAGAACTGAGGAATTGGCTACTGGGAAAAACAAACTATGACTACTGTGCCTATAGAAACAAAACCATGGAACTTGCCGATACGCGGCAAAAGTTCCTTGATAGAATGGACAGGGCCTGTGGCAAAATAGAATGGATAGAAGAATTAAAAAACAATGCCGGCGAAACCGAACACATCCTGCGTATAATGGAACCCTTTGAAACAAGTGATAACCGAAAGTACAAGGTTGGTTACGGACTGAATATTACCGCGTTAAAGAACGCCGAGACCAATGTAAGCCAGTTGATCGCCAGTGCACCAAATGGAGTTATTTTGATTAATGCAATGGGCCAAATGTTGCTTTGGAACCCGGCGAATGAAGTAATATTCGGCTGGAAAGAAGAGGAAATAATGGGTAAGAATATAAGGGAATTAATGCACCCTGGTCACCGGGATGAATTCGATGTATTTCTTAATGAAGTGATGCAGGCACAAAGTGATCAACATACGGGGATGTCATTTGACTTTACCGCATTAAATAAAGAAGGGAAGTGGCTTACGATAGCATTGAATATTTCAAAACTTATCCGCTCCGGTGAAACGCTTTTTATCGTATTCCTCAAAGATATTACTGAAAGAAAAAAGGCGCTGGAAGCATTAAGCAAACGGGAACGGCAGCTAAACGAGGCCCAGGAAATTGCCGGGCTCGTAAGTTTTGAGTGGAACGACAATACCCAAAAAATACAGTGGAGCAATACCTACCAAATCATATTCAATATCACCAGCCACGATGAAATTAATACTATTGATGGTTTTTTAAATTACGTGCACCCGGGCGATAAGCAAATTGTGGCGCAGGTGATTGAACATTTTCTTGCATGGCAGGAAGTACCTCCTTTGGATTTTAGAATAGTTATCCCCGGGGGCGATGTAAAATACCTTACCGCCAACGCGATACATGCCGGCAGCGATCCGGGTGATGAGGGAATTGTATTTGGGACCCTGCAGGACCTGAGCGGTCAAAAGCTGTTTGAAAGAAAGCTTTTTAAAGCCATTATAGAATCAGAAGAAAAGGAACGGCATCGCATAGCCGCGGAGCTGCACGATGGCGTGTGCCAGGATCTTGCTGCCGTAAAGCTTACCCTTGGCACCGCCCTGCGGGTGATTGACGATAACATTCCCCTTGCCAGGCAGGTATTGAACCACAGCCTCGATACGCTCACCAATGCGCTGCTGCTTACCAGCAAGGTGTCGCACGACCTGTTGCCCGGCGATTTACAAGAAGGCCTTGCTGTTTCCTTCAGCGCCCTTGTACTACATCTCAATGCGGTTGACACCATACACTATTCTTTGGAAATACATGGCGACGGTAAAGAACCCGAACCTCTAATAGCCGTTAACCTGTACAGGATTACGCAGGAATTTATCCGCAACAGCCAGAAACACTCCGGCGCCAAAAACATAAAAATCACCTTTGGCTTTCAAAGCGACACACTACAGGTAATACTTGCTGACGATGGCAGGGGCTTCGATGCGGATAAGATTAAAAGCAGCGGCATCGGCTTTATCAATATGGCGAGGCGGGTAGAAACCATAGGAGGTAATTTTAGCCTGGAATCAGGCCCGGGAAAGGGCGTAGTGCTCTCTCTTACGGTGCCGGTATAGTGGGAGGTCCTGCCGCAATCTTCTGACAATTCCCTAATTTCTCATAAGTTGTTGCGGGGGGAGTACCGTCAATTAAATTTTCCATATTATATTTGGACAACCCTTTGAACTATGATTATATCTGTACCAATCAACTTACTACCTATTGCAGTTTGTTTGTATTATTTCTACAGAAAGAGACCTAAAGAAATAAAGGCATTTGCCGCCGACCAGGCAGGGCTGCTCACCAATTATGAAATGCTGGTAAGGTCATTTTTGCAACTCCCCAATGCCCGGGTTTCAAAGATTCATGAAGAGCATATTTTACTTGCAATTGATAACGCGGCAACAGGCGGCAAATTATGCATCAGAGATGAATTGGACAGCGTGAGCATTACATGGAATGCTGACATACCCCTAGGCGGGAAGCGGGATAAAACATGGGTGTTCCCGAATACCACTTCGCAGGATGCAATAGTGGCAACTATAAAAAGGTATATCAAAATCCGCATGCAGGAGATATATAACTGATAGGGTTACATGTTACTGTCACCCCCGGCGTTCAGCTTCGTCTTTGCTCCAGGGTCTTTTTGGCCTTTTTGACCGCTGGTTGTTCATTACAATCGGTGGCGCCGGCAGGCGTGGCCGGCACGGGTGTCAAACAAAGGATTGTGTAATATGTACATTGAATAATGGGAAACAGCAGCACTTAAGGCCCTTCACCACCAGGGAAATGATTGCGTTGCCATATACGCACTCTTTCTCCGAAAATTCTTTGGCAATGTGTTTCACTGAAGACTGTTCTTCATAAGCTATATGTGTTATCATATTCACATGCTGAAACGGCTTTTGTATGGTGACCCTTGTGTGCAAGTATCATTAAAGGATCCTCTTTTTGCAGTTGTAAAAATTATCTTTAGCTTAGGTGGCTGCCTTATGCAGAGCCTTGCCGTCATTGGTGTTGGCGGCCCCGGATTGTCATAATTGAAGATACCCAAACCGTTTGCCCGGCTGTTATTTAATTCAAAAGATTCTTAAGCTTGTCAATATTTTTTATGTAAATCTTTGTGCCGCTAATCTCGATAAGCTTTTCAGATTTAAAATCGCTTAACGTTCTTATCAGCGACTCGGTTGCAGTGCCAACATAACGCACGATATCTTCCCTTAAAATTTCAAGCGGCACCTCGGGATTTTCCCGGCTGAACTTATTATGAATATCTACCAGGGTTTTAGCAATTCTTTTTCGCAAGGAGCTATAGGCAAGCGACAGCAGCCATTCTTCCTTTTCTTTAATATTATTTGCCATGATGCGAATAAATTTTGCCGTGATCTGCATATCGGTATTGATCATTTTTAAAAAATCATCTGCAGGTATCTGTAAAACTTCAGTATCTTCAAGTACCATGGCTGAATCGCCATAACTTATTTCCTGGATCAATGCGCCATACCCGATGAAATCACCGCCGTGAAAAAGATCAGTTATATACTCCTTCCCTTCTTCAGTAATTTATATGTTTTTACTTTCCCTTTATTCAGGTAAAATAAAAAACGTGGCCTGTATCCTTCGGAATAAAGTTGTTGCTTTTTTTGATATTCCTCCGTTTCATGTTTATAACTAAGATCAGCAAAGCCTGAATTTTTTATATCATTGAAAAAATCATGTAACCCTTGTGGTGAGGATGGATATTCCGTTTCGGATATCAATGCTTTCTTCATTCTTACCCCAACGCTTTTAAAAGCTCAACATCATCAAAAGGCTTGGTTATATAATCATCAGCGCCCATCTCCATTCCCTTTCTAAAATCAGTTCTTTCTGTTTTTGCAGTAAAAAAAATAAAAGGAATATTTTCAGTCAGGTTATTTTTCTTTAAAAGATGGAGCAAGCCCCTGGCCATGGAGTTCCGGCATCATTATGTCACAAACGATTAGCGAAGGGATTTCTTTCAAAGCCGCCTCCACACCTTTCTTCCCCGTTTTCTGCCGTATAGGTTTTATAGCCCGCAAGCTCCAGGATCTCGGCAGTATTTTCCCTTATGTCCCTGTTATCATCTATCACCAAAATGGATTTCATATTTTAATTTTAGTTGCCGGGAAACCTTATAATAAAGGTAGTTCCATTTAGCAAACCGGCTTGTAATGAATTTGACCATGTAAAAGATCAACGTATCGTTTCACGATACGAAGCCCAACGCCTGTACCTTTTATGTTCGTTGCGTTTGCACCACGGAAGAAACTGGTAAACAAATTCCTGGTCATCTTCTGCAATGCCAATGCCTTCGTCTTTTATGGAGATAGTTACGTTGCCATTGGCAAACTTGACACTAACCCAAATCGTTTTTTCTTCATCGGAAAATTTATGGCATTACTAATAAGGTTTATTAAAATGTTTCTCAGGAGTTTTTTATCTGAAAACACGGCGCAAAAATGCAAACATAATAGTGTAATCGCTTTCAATATGACAGGGCTTCATAATGATCAAATAATGCAACGCCAACTGTCGTACCAATACACCGCCGATACCGCCAGCCATGCGCCCAAGGCTTGGTGCGCTGATGCTGCGATACCAATAAGAAATCTTCATCCCAATTACTAAGTGTTGAAAAACCCATTATCTTTCATCGCATTGAATCTCCTTATCAGTTTTACTAATGTGTAATTTATACAAGAGAATACCATGCGGCGTGTTTGCAGTGATCAAGCCTTGATTTGCCTGGGATGATGAGCAAGAGCATGCATCCCTGATATTGTTTACCAGCCAGCGTTAAAGAGATTTTTGCAATGCGCCTTGTACTGGAAAAAAAATGGAATGGCGGATTATTTTAAGAAGAATACAAAAGAAGATATTAAGGAGTTCAAAGAAATAGTAAGCAATGAAGCTCCGGTTACAAAATATCATTTATTCACTATAGATCATGAAATGCTTTTCATGGAAAACTATACGAGATAACCGGGAATGAAACTCTGAAAAAATTCCAGGGAATGTTGTTGCCTGTATTTGACTATGTGCATAAAAGTGGCTTACTAAAAATCCCGCCAAAACTCAAAACTTTTACTTCGCATAAAACGCTTGTAGATATTCTTGAAACCGGTACTCCTGAATAGTTTAGAAATGGAATGCGAAGTCATTTGGAGAACCATTTTGCCAGGATTTTGAGTAAACATTTCAGTAACCTACATATCTTAATTAAGAAGAACCTCTGAACTCGTATTCTTTTCGTGGAAAGCTTTTCCTACAATGCTGAATGATCGCTGTTCAGAACTATTGGCAATCTTCTGATCATGTGTTTTGTAAAATCCTTTTGAATATAAAGGATCTAAATTTCTGAAAAACGTGGCCAGCGTTATGTCACCTGCGTTTTTATACCCCCAGGCTTGCATTATATTCATTGTGCCATCCAGTAATTCAGTGCGCAGTTGTTCCGTTGATCTCCGCGAAAAATTTGATGATTGAATATTGTCTGTTTTATAGTATCTATGGCTGCTTATAATATGGTTTTGAAAACTAACAGCATCCGCTCCTAAGGCAAAAAGTCTTAGGACATCGAATGGCGAGTAAATTTCAGCGGCAGCAATAATTTTGATTTTCTTGTTAAGCCCGTATATTTCTAATGTTTTTGAAACAAATAACAAGGCTTCATACAAAGGCATACCGGAATATTTAGAATTTAATGGAAAATTATTTTCTTTATCACAATCTTCCACAGTAATGAAATCAGGAATTATTCCCGTTTTGCAAAAAGCATAACATATTTCGTGAAACTTCTTTTTGTCTGTGATACAAAGCCGGATACCAATTGGCTTTTTACCGGAAAGCTGCCTTAAAGAATCTAAAAATATTACCATGCTTTCAGCGTTGCTGAAGGCTGTATGCTCACAAGTATTTTCAAAATTCTTATTAGCATACTTGTTTTTGTAAACAGGGATTGAATGAGAATTTCTATTTGTCGAAATAGTATTTTTTAGATTAAATCGGGGTACTTTTAATTCAATCATTTTCACCTTTGGCCCCGCGGCGGTATTCCCGAAAAGATTCACCGTTAAATTTAAAATTTTGATCCCGGCAACCAGCGTAGCCAGGTCCAATGCTCCAGATCGAGTCCTTGATAAATAAATTATCATTCAGTCTTTCTACCACGTCATGTGCAGCGCTATTATCTCCTGAAAATACAATTTGCTTAGGCATGAAACTTATGTTTTGATCCGCACTCACAGATTCAAGGCAAATGATGCTGGAAAGGTACGGCTGGGCGCAATGGGTGTTGCCAAACAATACAGTTAATTCATCGCTTTTAATTTTGCGGGGAAGAACTTCAATATCTATAGACCCGGTGACATTAGTCTGTATTTGTTTCTCCTTAGTTTCTTTTTTTGAAACTATCCTTTTATAATAGATCGCAAAAGCTAATAATGGAATTGAAAATAGCAACGCCCAATAAAAGTCTGCACTATAAACAAAGGCAGATTTAATGATTAGCACATTTATCAATGCAATTAGTAAAAGAAATGCACCACTAAACGGAAGAGTTTTTTCATTTTTCATCATGTCTGATACAATTTAATTTTTTGAAAATCCGCCTTATCTCCTGGTAAGTGATTTTATTTTATTTCTCCTTAAAATTTCCTGTAAAACATCCACCGATTGCGAAACGGCTCTGCGATATCCCACGCTGCTTTTCTTTACAAAGTGATCATAACCCGGCACCACCAGTCTTATTTCGCATAACCTGTTTTCAAGCTTTTTACTTTCTCCCTTTCTTAGCACCACATGTGCACGAATAATGTTATCACATTGCCTGAATAACTTTTCTACTTTTTCTCTTACAAAGGCTTCCAGTTTTTGGCCGGCCTTAAAATCTATTGACTTAATAATGATGTTCATAAAGCTTATTTTATAATGAAAAAATATTTTAATGCTGGTAAAACAGTTTACTGCTACAAGGTGATTATTAATGGCAGAAACTTTAATAATCCTGCCGGTTTTAATCTTTATTCAAAATTAGATTGCCGGTATTAAAAGGAGATTAAGAACAAATTAGAAAGCAATTAAAATTATTTATGCCGTGCATTTTCGGCAATGGGGAGTTGTATTAAAACAGTAGTTCCTTTCCCAACAATGGAGTTAACTTTTATTTGGCCTTTATGCAATTTAATTATGCGATAAACTAAAGGCAATCCTACACCAAAACCAGTAATGGATTTGCTGTCTTCGGTCCTGTAGAATGGCTGAAAAATATTCTTCAAATCATTTTCAGAAATACCTTTACCGTCATCTTTGATAGATATGATGATTTCCGTTGCTCCAACCGATAATTTTATTTTAGCAAGGTGATCGGGTGAGTATTTACAAGAGTTGGAAATAACATTTTTTATGGCTGTAAGTAATAATTCAGCATTCCCAAACACTAATAATCTTTCTACATTTTCCGGTAACTGGTCAAATTCGAGCTTCACGGAATAGTCCTTGTTCATTTTTGTAATCTCAGCGGGAAGCTGCATCAGAACTTCATCAATTCTGATTGAATTAATTTCAATTCCCCCTTTGATACCCGATGCTGTTGCAAACTCTAATAATGTTTGTGTAAGCCTGCTCAAATGTCGTACATCCTGGTAAACAGATTGCATCACGCCCTGGTATTCTTTTGCATCCCTTGTTCTTTGAAGTGATACTTCCAGTTGGCTGGAGATAGAGGTGAGCGGCGTAGATAATTCATGCGAGGCTGACGAAATAAAGCGCCGTTGCATTTCAAAACTTTGCTGCAAGACGATCTAACAATTTATTCAAGGTTTCAGTGAGGTAGTTCCATTCATCTTTAGCATTACCTGATTTAATTCTATGTGCCAGGTTTTGCGCAGAAATATCATTTACATTATCAGCGATCTTCCTGATAGGCAGCAGCAATATCTTTGAAAAAAAATATCCCGAGGTAATTGCAATTAAATTGCCGCAGAGAAAACTTATCAGCAGAATAATTTTAAGATGGTTAAGATTTCTTTTTCCTTCTTCATCAAAAGCAGCAGCCAGTATAACAGGCCTGTTATTATTTTTAATATCGTAACAAGCAATGGCTTCCCTGTTTCCAATGGTAAAAAAATACATATCATCCGTCCTCGCTTTATTCAATATATCATCAGTCACATGTATAGTATCCGCCGGGGTATCGCTATAGGCATATGTCCTTTCACCACGGGAATTGTACACCTGTATGGTTTTGTTTTGCATTGGAATTACGGTGACAGAATCAATTTTCTTCATAATGCTATAGTCGAAGGTTCCAGGTTCATTAAGCATATTAGCTGTCGTTTCGACGTGGTTGGTTAAATGCGCTTTCATATTCTCCAACCTGATGCTGTAAAAGAAATAATAGATAAAGCCACAAAATAATGCAAGCAAGGCACACATTATAAGCGTGAACAGCAATGTTATTTTGATCCTTATATGCATCAATGATCTTTTAAAATATATCCCATGCCAACTTGGGTCTGAATTAATTTGTGCTCAAAATGCTTGTCCACTTTATTACGCAGATAACTGATGTAAACATCAATTACATTGGTATTGGTTTCAAAGTCAACATCCCACACATTAATGGCTATATCCACCCTTGAAACAAGCCTGTTTTTATTTCGAAGAAGGTATTCAAGCAATTGGAATTCTTTAGCAGTAAGATTAATTATTCTAGCATTCCTTTTTACCTCTTTGCTATCAAGATTCATTTCCAGGTCAGATGCTTTCAAGACATTTCCAACTGGTAAGCTCTGGTTCATTGTACGTTTAAGCAGCGCTCTTATCTTTAGCAGAAGTTCTTTAAATTCAAATGGCTTCACCATATAATCATCAGCGCCGGATTCATAGCCTTCAATCTTATCATTAAGAGCGCTCATAGAAGTGAGCATAAGAACAGGAATATGCTGGTTTTGTGAACGAATAGCTTTGCACAGATCGTAACCATTCATACCCGGGAGATTTATATCAAGAATAACGAGATCAAAATCCTTAGCACGAAATAGATGATACCCTAATTTACCATCATAAGCGACTTCAACACTAAAACCAATTTCATCGAGGCCAAATTTAAGTGTGTCAGCAATTTTTTTTTCGTCTTCAACGATTAATATTTTCCGCTCCATAACTGTAGAATATCTTAATTGAAGCAATTTACTTCTTATCGTGTTGGATTAAAGAAATCAGTTCCTTTCTAATCACATTCTAATGTTACCTTAATGCAAAACTAATAACAGGCATATAATTTTGAAACCTGAAGAAGTTATTTATTTAATCTTTTAGTTAACTATAAGAAAAATGCCTGCGATAATTATTGCACTAATATTAGTAGCAAGCGCTATTGGCATCTCTGCCATTTTTGTTTCCATAAGCATACATTCAAGGCATAGAAATAAACCGGCTTCCTAAAAGGCTTGGCAAAGCCGGCACTGAACATGGACTTAGCTTTTCAAACCAGGAAATATTCAGGATCAAAATAATTGGCCTTACGTAAATCAGTGAATCAAAATTGTTATCATAAAAAAAAATAAAAAAATGAAAAATCCTAATGAAGACAAGGAAGCATACCGGGGAGTTATATTAATTACCATTTTTGAGGTCTTAGCTCTTTTATTATTCTATGCAATAAATCAGTAGTGGTTGCTTAAAAGTTCCAATAAAGCAACCTTCTAATGACATTCTAATGTGCTGTTAATTCCGGCTTAATAACCAGCAAATACTTTTGGGTAGCAAAATCACTGAGCCTCCGGGTTTGAATTGTATGGAAATGAAAATATAAAGACGAGTTATTAATTAACAGCATTTAAGAAACCCAAAGCTTTTGGAGAACGACCTGGATAAAGCAACAAACATATTGACACAATTGAATGATAATGGAATTGACATAAATATCATTCCTCTAAAACCGGAAGATGAAGGAAATAGAAAAAATTTAACAACGCTTACAAGATATTGTTGAAAACAATCGAAAGTAAAAAAATGCAAATGGTATGATAGGACAATTTGAAGGATTAACAGAAGAAGAAAGACAGCTTTTATATAAGGCGCCTGTATTGGTGTCGATGCTGGCTTCGTGCTCTTTTAATGAAGTTAACAAAGCCCAAAAGGCAGATGCCATTAAATTAGCACATTTAAAAGCTTTTACGGCAGCGCCCTTGTTACTTTCTTATTATGCTGAAGTAGAGAAAGGTTTTAAAGAGAAGTTTGAATATGCGGTAGAAAAATATTTTCCCTTTGATAAAAATAAGCAGGATGAAATAAAAAAAGAGATGCACAAAATTAATTCTGTTATCACCAAACTGGATAAAGACTACGCTATCGCTTTGCATGCGAGCTTAGACAAATTCGCAAAACATGTAAAGAAAGCCAGGCATAGTATTTTCCAGGATTTCATGTTCCCGCTACCGCTTCAGGGTTTAACGTATTAGCCTGGACGAATAGAAATAATTTATTAAAGGGAAATTCGCATAATGCCTTTCCCATAAAATCTCCCATAAATTTTAATCGCTTTCTAATTTCCGCAACAATTTCTCCTTATGCTTTAAAGCCATGCGGGAACCTGAAAAGTATGCAGCGGCTTCAGGGCTTGAGCGTCTTTTATATGAACTCGTTAAAATAAGGGCTTCTCAAAAAAATCGTTGTGCTTATTGTCTTGACATGCACACCAAAGATACCCGAAAAGCCGGCGAAACCGAACAACGCCTGTATGTCTTAAGTGCCTGGCGCGCAACTCCTTTCTTTACCGATCGTGAACGTGCCGCATTGGAATGGACGGAAACTCTCACCCTGATCTCAGAAAATGATGTACCTGATTCTCTATATGACGAGGTGCTAAATATTTTGATGAAAAAGAAATGGTTGCTTTATCTATGGCAATAGTTGCTATAAATGGTTGGAATCGTTTGTCGATTGGTTTTCGTACGGTTCCGGGAAGCTATAAACCGCAATAAAATAAATGAATAAAGCAAATGAAGAAATTATATTGCATAGCCAGATAGTTTTTGAATTGTACAGATTGAAGGAAAAAAATAAAACGATATGGACCATTGGACATTCCACCCGCCCGTTGGGGGAATTTGTTGCCATGCTGCATTCGTTCAATATTGAATTGGTTGCAGACATCAGGAGTTTCCCCGGCTCACGCAAGTTTCCTCAATTTAATAAAGAAGCGCTGGAAATTTCGTTGCCTCAACACAACATTCAATACGTGCATATAAAAGAACTGGGTGGTAGAAGAAAAGCAAATCCTGGTTCAAAAAATACAGCCTGGCGCCACGTTGCCTTTAGAAGTTATGCTGATTATATGGAAACCCCTGCTTTTAAAGAAGACATAAAAATACTTGAACAAATTGCATTGAAACAAAGAACTGCATATATGTGTTCAGAAGCAGTGTGGTGGCGCTGTCACCGTCCCATGGTTTCTGATTATTTAAAACTGTACGGCTGGAAAGTCATGCATATAATGGGCATGGAAAAGGCAACAGAACATCCTTACACAACGCCCGCAAGAATTGTAAATAACGAGTTGAATTATGAAAAAGAAACGGATGATAAATAAATATGTTTGATTTTTTAGATGAATGATCTTTTAAATAAAATACAACGATGTGAAGTTTGTAAAGAACATTTGCCGTTAGGACCACGGCCAGTTATCCAGTTAAGTGAATTTTCCAAAATTGTTGTTATAAGCCAGGCTCCCGGCCGGCGTGTACACGAAACAGGTATTCCATGGAACGATGCAAGCGGTAAAGAATTAAAATCATGGATGAATGTGAGCGATGAAATATTTTATAATCCGGCGTACATTTCAATATTGCCCATGGGCTTTTGTTATCCGGGAAAAGCAATCTCAGGTGACCTGCCGCCCCGCCCCGAATGCGCTCCTTTATGGCATAACCAGGTTTTTAAAAATTTTAAAAGTAAACCGCTTATCCTATTAGTGGGGCAGTATGCACAACGCTATTATTTGATGAAAAATTTCAAAGGAAGCCTTACAGAAACAGTCAGGAATTACAAGGAATATCTGCCAGCTTATTTTCCATTGCCACATCCTTCTCCGCGTAATCAAAACTGGGTGAAGATAAATCCATGGTTTATGGAAGAAACAATTCCTGAATTACAAAAAAGAATACAGGTAGCAATCCGTGAGGCAAAAAAATAAAGTAAGGCAGATTATTTGCTGTATTTCAATAATCAAAAATTACAACTTTGAGCAAAAAATTTAAGATCGGCGAGCGTGTAACCTGGAACTCAGAAGCTGGTCATGTTTCAGGCAGGATAGTAAAAATACACGAAAGAGATTTTGATTACAAAGGCTATACACATCAGGCCAGCAAAGATGATCCTCAATATGAAATCAAAAGCGATAAAACAGAACATGTTGCTGTGCATAAAGCCAGTGCACTTTCAAAAAAATAGAAAGCTGGCTAAACACATAAAATGAAAATGATACTCATATTTGTCTCAACGCTTGATGGTAAGATAACAAAGTGGGGTGAACAGAACGTCAGTTCCTGGTCATCTCACCAGGACAAGGATTATTATAAAAAGATCTTGACTGAATCGCGGCTTATTGTTATGGGGAGTAACACATTTAATGCTGATACATTTAAGCACTCGTCAAATCATCAGCTCATTATTATGACAGGTCATCCTGGTAAATATAAAAACTTGGAGATTAAAGGAGAGGGCGAATTTACAAACGAACCACCTGTTGAGTTAATAGCCCGTTTTAAAAATGAAGGTCACAAACAAATGTTGGTAATTGGGGGGCCGCACATTGCAACTTCATTTTTGAAAGAACAATTAATAGATGAATTATGGTTGACGTTTGAACCTAAAATTTTTGGAACTGGTGGCAATTTTGTAACAGATGTAAAACTGGGTATCAATTTAAGTTTAATACACTGCGAAAAAGTAAATGAACAGGGAACATTGACTACTAAATATGCAGTGTTGAAGAAATGAATCGTATGGTTTCAAGCGTCTTAAAGGAATGAAAGATGTAAATGATAATGCTGTTACTATACACATCGTTAATGCTAACGAGTTCATAATTACTTAGCATGACTAAATTGATAAAACCTTATTGAAACCTTTTATTTTTATTCAATAAATTTTAATTTCCAATCTTTGTTTTTTTATTCAATGAAGAATACAAAGGATGATATTATTTCCTGGGTTAAAATCTACACCAAAGACTTATTCAGTTACACTATTTATAAAGTCGGTCAAAAAGAAATTGCCGAAGATATAGTCCAGGAAACCTTCTTATCCGCACATAAATCTTTCGCTAATTTTCAAAATAAAAGCAGTGCGAAGACATGGCTTTTTTCCATTCTGAAACATAAAATTGCCGATCACTTTCGCCTGAAATATAAAAGTAATACCGAACCATCATCCGATATTATTGAAAATTTTTTTGATGAAAATCAACGATGGAAACCCGAATACCGGCCCAAGCCATGGACTGAAGATAATCACCTTTTAAATGATCCTGCATTTTCAAAAACACTCTCTGATTGTTTAAAGGCGTTGCCTGATAAATGGTCGTCCGCAGTACAATTAAAATATCTCGAAGAAACCGATAGCAAAGAGATTTGTTCTCAGCTTGAAATCACAACCGCCAATTTCTGGCAAATTATTCACAGGGCAAAACTTCAACTAAGAAATTGTTTGGATGTAAAGTGGTTTAAAAAAAATTGATAATTGTTGTCAGGACTTGAACAAGCCTTCGACTGTCTTTAAAACATCACATGCATTGTAGGGCACTTTTTCGTCAGCATGTATTTTTGATTTACTTCAACTCTTACAATTCAATTTTTTATTAAGATGAATGATGCATCCCAACAAATAATCGCCAACCTCAAAAAAGGAAACAGCCGCTCTTACGAGGCTTTATACCAGGAAAATTTTTCTTCTGTAGAAAAATTTATTGTAAAAAACAACGGAACGATTGATGACGCAAAAGATGTTTTCCAGGACACATTAATTGTATTGATAGAGAAATTACGGGCCGATAACTTTGAGCTTACGGCATCTTTAAAAACTTATATCATCGCTATCAGTAAAAACCTTTGGTTTAAAAAACTCAGGTATAAATCATATTACCTGCAAACTGAATTTTCAGAAAAGCTATCAGCTACATTCAATACAGAAATATCTTCAGCCATAAAAAGAAGAAAAATCTTATTGGGAGAAATTACAAACCTATCTAAGTAAAATAACTGCACATTGCAATCATCTGTTACAATCCATGTTTTTCAAAAATAAAAATATTGAAGACATTCAAAAAGAATATGGTTATTCTTCACGCCACAATGCTCAAAACCAGAAGCACAAGTGCATTCAGCAAATCAGAAAAGTAAAAGAGCAGGATGAAAAACTTAATTCTTAAATCAATCCTTACTTGTCCAAAATGCGGACATCAAAAGGAAGAAGAAATGCCAACTGATGCTTGTCAGTTTTTTTATCAATGCGAAAATTGTAAGGAGACCTTACGCCCAAATCGGACGATTGTTGCGTTTATTGCAGTTTTGGCAGCGTGAAATGTCCTTCTATACAGGAAAAAGAAGGCTATTGCAAAAAATAATTTCAAAAACTATATTTTGGTTTGCGGGTGATTTTTTAAAGCTATTGGTATTACTAAGTATCAATAACATTTAAAAAATATAAAAATGAAAAAATCAATTGGTTTAAAATCGCTCACCCGGGCATTCATGGCATTGTTTCGTAATTAGCACTTTTTAGCTTTCAGCAAGCCAACGCACAACGATCAAGTTGTAACAGTGAAATCGTCCAAAAGTTTTGACGCCACTATCGAAGGAATTAAAAAGGCAGTAGCAGGAAATGGAATGATGATTATGTGCGGAAATTAACCAGGGCAAAATGCTTTCCATGACCGGATTATCAATCAAGGCGCAATCATTATTCATTGGCAACCCTAATGTTGGCAAAGAGGCTTTTGCCGATAACCCGGCTGTAGGATTAGCTATTCCTGTAAGGCTGAATGTGTACGAACAAAATAGCGCCACTTACATCAACTACATCACCCCATCCGGCGAACCTGGGAAATTTCACCGGCAATAAAGTTAAAATGATTGGACAGGAATTAGATAAAAAGATGGCAATGCTTACAGATATGTTTAAATAAAAATTTTGCCGTGCAAAGGATGGGCTGATTTATAAGCCCGTCCTTTCATTCTAAAAAAATTCAATCATGACTATTCAAACAAAAAAATTAATCATAAGCCTTATTTTGCTGGCCTTGGCAGGGGTATCACCTAATATTTTTCCTGCGGCTCAGGCAGGCATGGATTCGTTTCCATCGCTACTTAGTAAATTTTTATTTCCATCAGCGGCATTAATTATAATGGTTATTATCATTACTAAAATTTTAAAATACAAGGATATTAGCCGCCTTGCACTCAACGGGATTTTTGCGGGCATTCTTGCTACAATCGCATTGGAGATTTTTAGAGAAGCAGGTTTCAGGCTTGGAACAATGCCGGGAGATTTACCAAGATTGATGGGCGTTTTAATGTTAAATCAATTTGCCTCCGGTCCCGATATTTGGTCGGATATGGCAGGATGGGCTTATCATTTTTGGAACGGTGCCATGTTTGGTTTGATATTTAGTTTGCTCCTTGGGCAAAGCAAGTTTTGGCTGGGATTCTTATATGGCTTATTAATTGGAGTGGGATTGATGGTTAGCCCCGTTGTGAAATCATTAGGCATCGGGCTTTTTGGAATAGACTTTAAAGATGGATATCAATTTGCGCTAACGGTTATTATTGCACATGCGGCATTTGGTTTGGCGTTAGCCTTTTTGCTGATGAAGTGGAACAAAGAAATACCAAACATCTGGCTGAGATGGAGAAACAATTATAAACATCAACAAATGAAAATTTAGACGATCGATATTATAAGATTTAAGTAATTACTTGTAACGAACAAAAAATATTTTAAACTACTTTGTCAGTAACACTATAAAGTTGCGACTACCTTAAAACAAAATCATTAATTATGAAAAGTAAAATCGCACAAACATTGATCGCCGGTATGGTTGCAACCGCAATCATGACAGCCTTTATATTTATGGCTCCCATGATGGGTTTGCCAAAAATGAATCCGGCAGAATTGCTTTCGGGCATGATGGGAACACCCCTGGTTGTTGGCTACCTGATGCATTTTATGATAGGGATTATTTTCGCAGCAGTGTACGTGTACTTATTTAATCCAAAAGTTCACATACATAGTAAATTCGCAAAAGGAGCATTGTTTGGATTTTCAGTATTCATATTTGCCCAGGTGATGATGTTTATCATGGGAAAGATAATGCCCATGCCTATGGCTGAAGGTAATAAGATGCTGATGATGTTTGGTTCCCTTATCGGTCATTTGGTATTCGGGATTGTAACCGCATTAATAGTTCCGGCATTTGAAATTGAAAATTCCAAACACAGTTTCAGAAATGTAAATGTTTAAATATTGTTTATGAATTTAATGAAGGTAATGATGTTCTCTTGCGTTAAAGCAACAGAACTGATGGAATTGAAAGAGGAGGCTCCATTAAGTTTTATTAAAAATATGCAACTGCACATGCACGTCGCTTTATGCTCAGGCTGCAGAAATTATATGAAGCAGTCAGCATTGATTGATAAACTTCTTGATAAAGACAATTCATCAATTCCATTGACAGCGGACACTACGAGAACTGGAGGCGTCTATTATAGCCAGGTTATAAAGAAGACGGCTAACAAATTCCGATCCCTGCCAATGTACCAGTTCTCCAAAAACCATTGGTATATAAATTACGTTTAAATCGTAATGTGATATCAACGTCCTGAACATTGGAGAAGAATAAATAACGTTGGATAATAACATTCCACTTATGAAATCACTAAAAGCACAACATAATATTTTATCCGATGCGCATGAACAAATAGAAATATTGGAGCACGGGCAATCCGGTGATTTTCTCCTGGTTCCCTTTCAGCAAAAACTGGAAGAAAGCGGGTTGTATCCTTTAAGGCCAACCGGCGTACAAATCTTCCAGGTAAATATGGGCAAGATGTGTAATCAAACCTGCACACATTGCCATGTAGATGCAGGCCCTGACAGGAAAGAAATAATGACTAAAGAAACCATGCAGCAATGTTTGGATGCTTTGCGAAATAATGCAACTCTAAAAACAGTTGACCTCACAGGTGGAGCCCCTGAAATGAATCCCGGCTTTAGATGGTTTGTGGAGGAAATTAAGAAACTGGACAGGCATATCATTGTGCGTTGCAATCTCACTATTATTTTAGCCAACAAGAAATACCACCATCTGCCGCAATTTTATAAACAACATAATGTTGAGGTAGTTTCTTCACTTCCCTGCTATACGCAGGATAATACAGACCGGCAGCGGGGCAGCGGTGTATTTGAACATAGCATCAAAGCATTGCAAATGCTAAACGAAGTTGGGTATGGCCTCGAAGGAACCGGCCTGGCTTTAAATCTTGTTTTATAATCCCGGAGGTCGCATTTTTGCCCCCTTCACAACAGGTATTAGAAATAGAATACAAGAGGGTATTAATGGAAACGTACAACATCAGCTTCAATAATTTATTTGCCATCACCAACCTTCCTATCAACCGTTTCCTGGATTACTTGTTGAAAAGCGGCAACTATGAAAGCTATATGGAAAAACTGGTGAATGCATATAATTCTTTAGCAGCAGCCAATGTAATGTGCCGCAATACCGTTTCAATCGGATGGGATGGTTACCTGTATGATTGCGACTTTAACCAGATGCTGGAATTAAAACTAACAGGTGCTCCCAATCATATATCACAATTCAACATAGAAAAATTGAATAACAGGAACATCGTTATAGGGCAACATTGTTATGGTTGTACGGCAGGCGCAGGAAGCAGTTGCGGTGGTTCGGTTGCGTAATCACAAATATTATTGTATGCTTATTTTTCTTTTTATAGCCGTTCTTTTGCTCACTTATTCCAATGGTGCTAACGATAATTTTAATTCAATCCATTAATAATTTTATGTCAACAGCCTATTTAGAAACCACGCGAAATGTTTACAGGGAAGCAGCGGAAAAACCAGCTGTTGGTTTATGCTGCACAACTACGCCGGTATGGCAATTGCCGGATTTGAACATTCCGCTAATCATGCAGCAAATGAATTATGGATGCGGCAGCACAGTGAACCCAAGAGATTTGGTGAACAACCCTAAAATTTTATACGTTGGTGGCGGAGGAATGGAACTGTTGCAGTTTGCTTATTTCAGCAGACAAAAACATGGTGTTGTTGGAGTGAATGTAGTAGATGAAATGCTGGAGGCGAGTAAAAGAAATTTTGAAGCGGCTGAAAAATTAAATTCCTGGTTAAAAAAGAATTTGTTGATTTAAGAAAAGGCGATGCACTGAACTTACCTGTGGAAGATAGCAGCATTGATTGTGCTGCGCAAAATTGCCTGTTCAATATTTTTAAACAGGAAGAATTAAAACAGGCGTTAAAAGAAATGCTCCGTGTTCTAAAACCAGGAGGACGATTGGTAATGAGCGACCCCGTTTGTGAAACAGAAATGCCGCAAGCTATTAAAGGAAGATGAAAGGTAAGGGCTTTATGCCTGAGTGGTTCCCTGCCTTTGAAGGAATACATTAAGACAATTACCGATATATGGGATCCTTTAGGGGCATTACTTTTGGAAAGTTTAGGTTACGCGCCTGTGGCGACTGCAAGCGCCTCAATCGCTTTTAGTAATGGTTATCCGGATGGAGAAAAAATTCCATTTAAAGAGCTATTGCACATCCTGCGAAAAATAATAAATAGTGTAACCATTCCTGTAACCGCTGATATTGAAAGTGGCTATGCAACAAATAATGCTGAACTAAAAGAAAACATTAAAATGCTCCTTGATGCGGGAATAGCAGGAATTAATTTTGAAGATATAACAAGGATAATAAAACAATTATTTCAATTAAAGCGCAGTGTGAAAAGCTTAACCTGATTAGAAATACTGCGTTGGAAATGGGAGTTCCTCTTTTTATCAATGCCCGTACTGATGTATATCTCAAAGCAAATGATTTATCGGATGAAGAAAAACTATCGGAAACCATACACAGGGGAAAAGCTTATAAAAATTCAGGAGCGGATTGTTTCTACCTCAATTTTCTTAAAGAAGAAATTGCTATAGAAAACATAGTGAAAGAAGTAGGGTTGCCTGTAAATATTTTAGTGCTTCCGGGCATACCTGTGTGGCGAGGTTAAGCCTTGGCCCTGGGTTTTTAAAAACCTCCATCAATACCATGAAAGATATTGCTGAAAAATTATTGCAATATCAGGGCATGTACGAAGTAAGTGATAATCCCATTACAACAAGCTATTTGAATACTTTAATTTCCAGAATAACAAATGATGAATCTACAAGCAATTAATATGCGTAAATTTTAAAGGAAGCTTCATTGAGACAGTCAGGAATTACAAGGAATGTCATTATTTGAATCGATTAGTCTCTTATCATTTTTGCAGTGCCAAATGAAATGGGTTTCTAATCCTATTCTAACGGCCGATAAAATGTACGCAGCAGTTGATCTAAATTTTATTTTTACTATCGTCCCCAACCGTACTTTGCTTTATTACAGCAGCAGCCATTACAGAAGAAAAAGCTCCCGCTACCAAATTACCAATTGTAGCATTAGCAAATAAAATGAACCATATTCCGGCTTCATCCGTGTGTGAAAATGACGGCGGTTTATTGGCAAGTACTCCGGTTGAAGTTTCGAAGTGAAATAGCCCAGGAGCCAAAATGATAATAGATAAAATTATCAGTGCACAAGAAAAACCAATGCCTATAATTGTCACTGCAATTCCTGTGTTTGCCGGCGAATTCTCATTATCGGTCTTATTTTTAAAAAATAATAATGTAAAAATAAATATGTAGCATAGGAAGAATGCATTTCCAAGATATAACATCCAAGTTTGGGAAAATGATTCATCTGTTAAAAAAAATATTACAGGTATTAAATATAATAATGCAGGTATAATGCTATACCTGGTTAAGTATAGCGGAAATTTTTTAAACATATTCATGAAATTTTTTACCTAAAGTCATTTGAATTGATGCGTTTTTCTTTTCATTAAACTTTATATTTAATAGATACAAATATTATGCTACTATTTTGTTGCAAATGCAAAAATTACAATACAAAAATATTTAAAAAAATCCCTGGCTTTATCCTCCGGGAAATGAAACATTTTCTAATCACATTCTAATGCTCCTTTAATGCCAAACTAATGATCAGATTATAATTTTGAGGACTGAAATGATAGGTATGTAATTGCATACTTTTTATTAACTTTTTATGATGAAAAACATGAACTCAAAATTTAATAAGGTAAAGTATTCTTTGCTTAGCAAGTTGGGGTCTGTGTTTAATCTATCTTTTTCGAGCCACGAGATGCTGAATAAGAATATTTTCGGGGTTGATGGAATTAAACGGAAAATATTGGTGTTAGAAGAAAATAATGGTTCCAATTCTTCATACATCATCGAGTTGGATACAGTAAAATCCGTCTCAATGAAAACAGTTTATGACAGTATAAAGCCGGATGAACTAAGAAAAAGGAGATTGGACGAATTTCTTAAACCTATTCATTTACAATTTGAGTTCAAAGATGGAAGAGATGCTGTAGCATTACCTTTTTTTGAACACAGAAAAAATAATATTGCAGATTTACCTGTGATAGAAAGAAAAACAAAAAATTGGAAAATGATGCTCTCAAAAATGGCCGGAGCAGAAAGTAAATAAATTATTAAAGAGGCTGTTTCGATCCTGAACTCAATGAATAGAGTTGCAATTAAAATATCGTGTAACAAAAAAGTATGACGAGAATTAAAATACATATCGATCAAAATGTTTTCTGCCAACACCTATTGTTTGCAGTGCGGTCATGCTATAGCTACATATTCTCCTCCTGTAGTCAAAGGTCATATTATTACCCAAATTTCAAGGACTTCAATAAGTAAACCCTGGCTCTGATTTAAATACAGATCCGGGGAATGGGGTTTGTATTTTTTAATTTTATAAACTTATTGTTATGTCCGGTAAACTAAAGAATGTATCAACAAGCGGGATCATTATATCCTTATTTTTAGTTATCAATGTTATTATAATAAAAGTTGCGTTTGTAAATAATCCAAACTGGTATTGGGCTCTTACTTTAAGCATACCACTTTTATTTTTAGCGATTACGAATGTTCGTCAAAAAGAGCATGCGCTTTTAAGGAACTTTCCATTAGTTGGCTATATCCGTTATTTTCTTGAATCAATACGACCAGAGATAAGGCAGTATTTTTTCGAATCCGATCTTGACGGGAAACCCTTCAACAGGCGTCAGCGATCTATCGTGTATCAAAGAGCTAAAAACGAAAAACAAACAGTAGCCTTTGGGATGCAGGCGGACCCAAACACTCCCGGTTTTGAATGGGCTGCACATTCTGTTTATCCAAAGACCTTAGATGAAAAAGATCTTCGTGTGTCAATCGGCAATTACCTCTGTATGCAACCCTACAATGCAAGTATCTATAACATTGGCGCTATGAGTTATGGCGCCTTGAGCAAAACGGCCATCATGGCTTTAAATAAAGGCGCGAAATTGGGAAGCTTTGCACACAACACCGGCGAAGGCGGTATAAGTGAGTACCATCTTAGTGGTGGTGATTTGATTTGGCAAATCGGCACGGGTTATTTTGGTTGTCGCGATGAAAAAGGAAGATTTCATTCACTCGCATTTCGCAAAAATGCCTTACGCCCGCAGGTAAAAATGATTGAATTGAAATTATCGCAGGGCGCCAAGCCCGGGCATGGTGGCATTTTGCCTGCCGCAAAAAATACTCCGGAGATAGCTGCAATAAGGCATGTGAACCCCGGAACTATTATTCATTCTCCGGCAGCACATGCAGAATTTAACACGCCCGAAGGACTGATACAATTTCTCCAGCTATTGAGAGAATTGTCTGATGGAAAGCCTGTTGGTCTCAAAATGTGTATTGGCGACAAACAGGAATTTATTGATATCTGCCGCGCAATAAAATCTACTGGTTGCATGCCTGATTTCATAACCATTGATGGAGGCGAAGGAGGTACAGGAGCTGCTCCGTTAGAGTTTACAGATCACCTGGGAATGCCATTGTATGAAGCGCTGGCTTTGGTAAAACAAACTTTGGACGAACTTGATCTTTCCAGGCATATTAAAATTTTGGCGGCAGGGAAAATCATTACAGGGTTTGATATTTTGAAAGCCCTTTCGTTGGGCGCATCTGCTTGTTATTCTGCAAGAGGGATGATGTTTGCGTTGGGATGTATTCAGGCATTAATTTGTGATAGCGATAAATGTCCTGTTGGAATCACAACGCAGAATCCGGCTTTGTACAAGGGCTTAGATCCAACCGAAAAGAGTGTACGTGTTTTCAGTTTTCATTTGAATACCATTAAAGCAACTAAAGAAATGATGGAGGCCTGCGGTTTTTTAGACATTGAAAGCATCCATGCCTCGAAATTTTTTAGAAGGATAGACGCACAAACAATCAAAAGTTTTGAAGAAATATATTTCGAAAAATTCACCGAATTCAAACAGCAACAAAAGTTTCAACTACAATTAAATTAATAAAAATGAAAAAGATAAAAAACAATCTTGTAATACGGAAAGATGATTATTCATTACTGACCTCGTACCTGAATAACGCAAGGATGCAATCCACTTTTAACAGGCGGGACGCCGCAGATCTGAAGGCCGAGTTAAAGAAAGCAAAAATTGTAACCGCAGATGATTTTCCTAACGACGTAGTAGGTCTAAATTCCAAAGTAAGAATAAAGGCAGATGGCAAAAAAGACGAAATGGAACTGACGATTGTTACACCGGATAAAGCAAACATTAAAGAGAAAAAAATCTCAATAATGGCGCCAATAGGAACTGCCTTGATTGGGTTTCGCCAGGGACAAAAGGTAAAATGGAAAGTGCCCGCCGGCAATAAAACGTTTACAATACTGGAGGTAAGTAATGATTATGAAAGAAGCACTGCATAAGTAGCACCCGCCCAATTAAAACTTGCTTGCCTCGATCAACACCGAAAATGGGTCATTATATTTTAAACATTCATAGCTATTGGTTATCTATTTTTTATAGTGGCCTTTTTCTTTCTCCCCGATATCAAAAGAGCTAATAAATTTGGCAATTGCTGACCTTAGAACAACTAACTTTAATGAGTTCAAAATAAAAGTGAGAAATATTGAAGGTAGCAAGGCTTTCGACCGCAGTTAGGCCCGGCCTATTTAACCCGGTGAAATTAAATACTGTTATATTTCCTATGGAGCTTAGGTACAAGGTGAATGAAAAATGAAATCTCTTTTTTAACCCAAAAGTAATAATCATGAAATTTAAGTTTCTACTATTTTTATCATTTGTTTCTTTTAGCTCATTAATTTTAAGTGCACAGGGTACTTCTTCGCCTTTTAAAATTGTCGGTTATTATCCTTTCGACGGGGCAATGAAAGTAAATACCGCAGACTTCCCTTTTAATAAGCTAACACATATTGATCTGGCTTTTGTTAACCCTGATAGCGTAGGTAATTTTAACCAGGACTTTGCGGCCCTAACTCCCTTTATCAAAGAGGCACACGCCCACAATGTAAAAGTTCTTTATTCGATTGGAGGAGGCTCCTACCAGGGGCAATATCACGCACTTTTAAAAGATGGAAAAAGGCAGGAACTCGTTAAAAACCTGGTCTCAAAAGTTGTTCAGTTTGACGCGGATGGAATCGATGTGGATTTAGAATCGGGGTATGCTTTTGGCAAAGAGACAGACGCTAATTATGGTCACTTTGTTAGCGAATTATCTCAATCGTTGAAATCAAAAAATAAACTTATCACGGCAGCTCTACCGAGCTCTCCCGGCAATGTTGTAACGCATGACGTTCTCAGTCAATTCGATTTTATAAATATTATGTCTTACGATCACACAGGACCCTGGTCTCCCGATCGTGCAGACAACCACGCTTCATATACTGATGCGATGAAGGATTTGAATTACTATTTGAACACGCTGAAAGTTCCAAAGGATAAGATAGTGCTGGGTGTACCATTTTACGGACATGGATTTGGACCTGCATTAAATGATCCGGTCATCGCCTGGATGAGCTACAACGAGATTGCTACAACTTATCCCGGAGCTGAGTGGGTAGATCACTGGCATTTTCCGAATGGCTATATTATGTATTACAATGGAATCCCAACTATCAAAAATAAAACACAATTGGCAATGAAGGAAGCAGCAGGAATTATGATTTGGGAGCTTACATATGATGTGCCTGGTCCAAAGTCATTGCTGAGCGCCATATACGAAGCTGCTTCAGGAAGTAAGAACTGGTAAAAGCAACGATCTATTTACAGCCGCAGTGCCTTCACCTATGGAAAATAACGATTATTTTTTCTGCCCTTTGAGTGGATTCGGAAATGTATTTTCAAAAAACAGTAAAGAATTTTTTGCACGCGTAGATTTTAATTTCATATAGGCAATAAGAAACGCTTCCTCAACTTGACAAACATCAGACAGCGGGAACAAACATCGGTATCGAATGGCTGAAACAAAAAAACTGAAAAGTTTTAAGTTTAAACTAAACTAAACAGGTATACACCACTTTGTCCATAGCTTTGCTGTTTTGGTAATGGTGGGTCTATCGCACCTGGACGTTGCTGTTTCGTAGAAACAAACAACGCAAGCTATAAATTGAATTTTCAAATCGTCGTAACTGCTTTTTCTTATTCTGCATATACATCTTCGAGTTGCGCCGTGAGATATTTAAAAGACAAAGGCATTTCCGTACCCGGGTCATTTGTATTTCCTTCAATAAAAATATGCCCTTTGTAATTTGCGTTGCGCAAAGCCCTCAGGTAAGGTTTAAAATCATCGCCTTTTACGCCCGGCAATGAACGCTTTTCTTTTTCGGCAATTTCACAATAAACCAACAGGTCCGCCGCATCAACAATACTTTGCGGAGATTCACCTTCCCTCAGCATGTGAAAAATATCTGCATTCAATTTAAAGTTAGGATGATCTACGGCTCTAACTACTTCCGCTGCGGATTTTAGTGTGATAAGGAAATTTGTTTCCGCAGTTTCCAGGCTTTCAAGAACAATCATAATTCCATACCTGCCGGCTGCCACGGCCAGTTTATGGCACAATGCTGTAAAATCTGCTTGTGCTTTTGCCGCATCGTATCCGTTAGGAATTCTGCGGGCGCCACCGCTGCCTAAAATAATAAAAGAAACATCCGCCGTTTTTGCTCTTGAAAAAACGGTATCTGCATAACCCAATACGCGATTCTCATCTACGTCGGGTCCCGCAATTTTTATACTGCCCGGAAAAAATATATTGCACATAAATACCTTACACTTCGCCTTTTTTATCCTGATAAGATTTTGCTGAAATTGCTGTTCTGTTAATGATGGAGAAAGCATCCTCCCTACCGACTCTCCAATCATTCGAAATCCGGAAGCGTATACCAAACTATCCTGTTCTAACGGGGCTACTATACCCAGTTTTGGAGTCTGACTTTTTGTTGTAATAAAACCAGGAAAAACAACAAACAATATTGCAGCAAATGTGCTATGGATTTTAAATTTCATTAACCTTATTTATGTTTAATAATTCCGTGTCACCTTCATTCAAATTAGCATGTTGCCCGTCCTCCCGTTGAATCAAAGCAAACCCGGTTGTAAAGCTGTTTTGTTTATTGAAATGATGATTCGTTTTCTTTTTTATATATCACTTTCCCCTTTATCATTGTTGTATCGATGCAAATATTGTCATCGAAAATAATGATGTCAGCATCTTTCCCTGGCACCAGCGAACCTTTTTTACCTGATATACTCATTATGTGAGCAGGTGTATGCGTAATCATTCGCACCGCATCTACTAAGGAGACGCCCGCCATCGTGATCATTGTTCTCACAAGGCGGTCTGTAGTTGCTACACTTCCGGCAAAGGAACTTCTGTCAGGCAATTTGGCGACACCATCTTCAACTATTACTTTCAGTCCTGTATCGAGATTACCTATTGTGCTCTCGCCCGGCGGCATGCCCGATGCACGAATCGCATCTGTGATAAGTGCAATTTTACCCGGCCCTTTAATTTTGAAAACAAGTTTTAATAATGGTGCAGGAAGGTGCACGCCATCGGCGATAATTTCAACATCCATTTCATCAAGAATGAAAGCACTCTCAACAACGCCTGCATATCTGAAAGCATCTCTACGGGTTACTCCTGACATGCCGGAATAAAGGTGCGTTGCGAGAGTGTAGCCGTTTTCAAAAGCATCGATCACTTCTTCATATATCGCGTCTGTGTGTGCCAACGCTGGCAAAATCCCTTTCGTTTTCAGGTACCGGCCAAATTGTATCGCACCCTTTAGTTCAGGTGCGGCACTCCATCTTTTGATTGATGTTGACCTTGAAATGATGTCTTCGTATTCATAGGGATCAGGATTACGAATATAACGGGGATCCTGTGCGCCCCGCTGGTTCATCGCAAAATAGGGCCCTTCCAAATGAATTCCCATTAACTGAGACCCTTCGAAATTTTGTTGTATTGCCTCTTCATAAATTTCCAGCGTTTTTATCATATCTTCTTTCGCACTGGTCAGGGTTGTGGGAAACATGGCAGTCGTACCAAAGCGTGCGTGCATTTTTGCAATCCCAAGAAAAGCTTCAACACTATTGTCCATAAAATCGTAGCCGCCACCTCCGTGAATATGAATGTCAATAAAACCCGGGCTGATATATTTTCCACGTGCATCTATTTCTGTAGCATCGGAGACATCAATATTTCCTTCGGCCACTTCTGCAATAGTCTCACCTGAAATAATTACAGTACCGTGTGGAATGACACGGTATGGCGTGATAATTTTGCCATTAAATATTTTAGTCAGTGTCTTCTTCATATTTAATATTATTAGTCAGGCTTTGCCTGCGAAGGTACTTTTTTAAAATGCTGTGATCTATATAATGGGGTTGATTATTATACCTCTTCTATGATGATATCATGAATCATTTTCAATATTTGTGTGGTTCAGCAATGATGAGGATTCTTTGTCTAAGAAACAAATGCAATCGTTATGTAATTGTAAAATACTTGCGGGTGCAAATTACTGACACGCCTTTCCAGGTTGTTTCTTACCGCAACAGCTTTCCTGCTGTCGGGCACTGAAATTATTAAATCTTGTACAAAAATTCTTAGTTTTTTTCATCTTGTCAGGGTCCCCTTGTTCAGGGTTAACGCCACTTAACGGAACCAGAGCCTTTACATCGCTCCGATGTGATCGATCAATGCTTTACATCCCAGGCATGTTGAAACGGCCATCAACTCGGAAATGTGCTTAACACCAATTCATTTGCAAACATGAGGTGAAAACGTCTACCATTATTCAATCACGAAACTCCTGGCTTATCATCAGCCCATACTTTCCTCCATCTAAAATTCCGATGCCCACTCTTCCAAAGGAAGAACTTAGAATGTTTGCCCGGTGGCCCCGTGATTCCATCAGGCCATTGTGTGCGATAGAAAGCGACTGAGCCAATGCAAGATTTTCACCTGCTGCTAAATACCTGATGTGGGCATCACTCATCCTGTCGAATGGATCCTTGCCTTCAGGTGTTACGTGCGAAAAATATCCCCGGGCAAACATATCTTCTGAGTGTGCTCTGGCAACTGGTGTTAACTCGGTATCCGGCTTCAACGGAGACAATCCTCTCCGTGTTCGTTCGTCGTTTACCAACCGAAGCATTGCCGCTTCCAAATCGCTTCTGACTTTAGGGCTTGTATTTTTAAAAGGCAGGGTAACAGTCTCATTCGACTTCGGATGAATGACCAGATTATTAATAGTTTGATCAATGGCCTTATCAAATAACGGGGATAATTTTTCATTTACCCTGTCCAGCTTTGCGGATAGTGTGTTGGCAATTTTACTGTTGCGTGTTTCAGTATTTATGCCATCTGTAAGCGGAAGTGATAGCAATAATGCAGCGATAACCGATGCATATATGATCCCATTAATAAATCCCGGGGCTATGCCTAAAAATCTATTGACCGCGCTATTGTTAGTTCTGGCCGTAATGCCGGACGAAATACTTCCTGTAATAAAACCAATAATAATTCGTGCAAGTAACACCGTTATAATAAAAGCAATGGGTAACTTCCATGCACCTACTGAAGAAAAAACTCTTTCAAGCCAGGCAGCCGTATAAGGATAGAAAAGAAAACCTGCCAGCAGGCTGCCCAGCCAGTTGATAAGATCAAGCACTCCTGCAATAAATCCCCTGTACCAGCCACTCCAGACTGCAAGTAGTATCACCAAAATAAGTGCGCCATCGACCAAATTCATATTTGTAAATTATTGTTACGCTGCAATATTGGAACAAGTAATATGCCGCAAAATAAAAATACATTGAGCGAGGCCATAGATTATCTATCGGAATCTTGCCGAGACAGCAGCTTGATTTTTCTTTTCCAAATAGAAAATCTTAAGAATTTTTTTTCGGACCAGTTTCCTATAAAGTCATCCGGGAAGGGGTATTCCTTTTGCTTTTTGGTGTTAAAGTTCCAATTGTCCTAACGACAATACAAAAGTATAATTATAGACAGCAGATAATAAAGAGCATTATTTTTGTATAATTACAGTTAATAACATCAATGTTGGTAGCTAGACCATTAAAAGCCACAAATAATCTAACGCAACACTAAGACAAAAACTTAGCCCTGTGTGATGATTAAATAATATGACAAAAATAATAGCATCCCTGTATAAATATCTTTGTTTTAAAAACTTGCCTTCACCCTATTTCAGAACATTAATATTTCTCCTTCTTTCTAGAACTTCTATTTTTTCTGCTATATGGAATCTTTCCAATTCCCCATGAATACAATCCATTTGGCATGAGCAAACTTTATAATCAAAACTATGCTTCAGGTGGGCTTTTTCTTGGTTCAATATATTTGATTCTCTCAATTGTATCTAAAAAAAAACAATTAGACCAATATTCATTTTCGGCGATTGAATTAAAAGATAATATGCGAAAGATTGTTTTCTCTTTTATTATTCTTTTTTGCTTGATAATGATGCTTGCATTATTCAACGTTAGAGGTAAATTGTACCATATATGACCAACAGGCTACAATATCGAAGCTTGCTGCTATTTTAGAACCACACCTTGAATATGGAACAGAACAAAAAAATAACAGAACCAGACAGCACCGCAGTAAGAACTGCTTTATGGAGAGCAATGCATGTTCAGGTTGATGCGAAACCGCATATAGTTGAAGATGATAAAGGATTAAAATTGATAGCCCCAAGCGACGATTGGCGGCAGCGTCCTGATATGCATCCACTGTTCACGAAACGCCTTCGTGCTTCTATTGTGGCCCGTGCCCGTTTTATTGAGGATTTAATTATTGAAAAGAGTCAAAAAGGAATTAGCCAGTACGTTATTCTTGGTGCAGGACTTGACACCTTTGCCCAGCGCCGTCCGGATATTGCCTCCAACCTTCAAATATTTGAAATTGACAAACCGGGCACGCAAACCTGGAAACAGCATCGCCTAATCGAAACTGGTTTTGGCATTCCCCAGGGATTACATTTTGTTTCCGTCAATTTTGAAACTTCATCCTGGTGGAAAGAGCTGTTAAAAGCAGGATTTAACATCAGCAAACCAACGGTTGTTACCTGCACAGGAGTCAGCTTATACCTTACAAAAGAGGCAATTATTTCTACGTTAAAGAAAATCGCGACACTTGCACCAGGCTCAAAACTTGCTATGGCATTTTATTTACCAATGGAATTAATTGACGAAGAAGACAAACCTTTGCAACTAATTGCGGAGAAAGGAGCCCGCGAAGCAGGAACTCCATTTGTGAGCTTTTTTGCGCCAAATGAAATATTAGCCTTGGCAGGTGATGCAGGTTTTAAGGAAACAAAAACAATATCAACAAAAGACATGGAACAACTTTATTTTGTGGGCAGAACCGACCATCTCTTACCAGCAAGCGGCGAAGTGTTTCTATTGGCAACAACGTAGGCGACAAACTTCACTAACCCAGCCAGCCACCCTGCACTAAAAAAGCGAAGTTTCCGCTGCGCTGTCAGAGACTATATCCTTATTCACATTTTTCTTATGAGTGTGTTTCAAACATTGCCTTAGTTTATTTATTGCATTTGCCAATACTCTCTATTAAGCCGTGGCCGGTGTTTTATTAAATTGATGCGCCACATTATTACCGGGTGCGCTTAGGGCTTCATTTATTTTTTTATGATAAGCAGTATAAGAAAGTGCAAGCAATACAAGGAATATCAGTGGAAAGAAAGCAAGGAAACTGATGCCATCGGTTGAAGCATTAGAAACGGAAGCTGCAATAAAGTCAAATGCAAAGCCGGCGTAAGCCCATTCTTTGATACGCTTCGGAACATGCGGTATTATCAACGCCGATGCTCCGAGAACTTTAAATGCGACGAGCATATTTCCGAAGTATGCAGGGTAACCTAAATGCCTTATACCTTCTTGTGCCAATTCTGTTTGAAATGTAAACGCAGGCATTACTCCTTCGAACAGGAAAATAATAATGGTAGTAACCCAGTAGATAATTTTAGTCTTTTTCATTTTTTAAATTTTTTTTGTGAGTGAATTTTTTTAAACTTATTTTATTATCAACACCACAAAGCTATTGCACGCATCCATCGTGAGTGAGGTGCAAAAAGGACAATAAGAGGGAGTTTTGCGACTTTTTTTGTTTCAGATCCTTTGTTGATAACTTCATACCTATATTCCTTATTTAATTAAAAAAATTGCTACTCGCAAAAACCAATACTCCTAAATAAAAAAGCATGGATGACAATTTTCAAGACTTAAAAATCGTGCAATTAAGCGGGCATGACATTGATAAATTCATTGAGCTCATAAAAGTATTTGAAGAGGTTTTTGAGATGAAAAACTTTTCATTACCGGGCATTGTTCATTTACAGAATCATCTAAGCAGGAATGATTTTATCGTTTTTACAGCATGCTTAAATGGCCAAATAATTGGTGGACTAACATCCTACGTTATAGATCAATATTATTCTGAAAAACCGCTTGCCTATATATATGACCTTGCAGTAAAAACATCGTATCAAAGACAAGGGGTCGGAAAGAAATTAATTTCAGCCATAACACTCCATTGTACAGAAAGTGGATTTGAAGAAGTTTTTGTGCAAGCGGATAAAGTGGATGACTATGCATTGGATTTTTATCGCTCAACAAATGTAACGGCAGAAGAAGACGTAATTCACTTTTATTACGCTCTTACTAATGAAAATTGATTATGCGGAGAACGCCCAAAGTAAAGAAAAATACAAGATGAGCCATGACTTCAAGTGCGATAAAATTAACACCTGAAGCATGATAAAATATATTAAAAATGTAATAATGAAAGACTCGTGTAAGGTCAGTGAGTCTTTTTTACGTGAAGCAAGACTCCGCGAATTACTCACTGAAAATAGAAAGTAAAATGGAGTAAATATTAGTAATGTAAAGAAGTGTAAAAGTTTAAAACCCTTGATTTTACTGGATCTCTTAAATTCATCTTATCTCAAATAACTGATTTCAGCGGAGAGAGAGGGATTCGAACCCCCGGAGGTGTAACCCTCAACGGTTTTCAAGACCGCCGCATTAGACCGCTCTGCCATCTCTCCGGCGCAAAAATAAGGTTGCAAAGCCCTTCTTCCAAAATTTGTTTCTGATAAGGTTTCTGATACCGGCTACTGTTGTTAATTTGAGATAACTTTTTTTGAAAATATTTAATAAGCCCGCTATAGTTATTATTATGTTGTACTAATTTTAAATAAGAATAGAGAAGATTTAAAATTGCTTCTTTTTGCCATTAACAATTTTCGCATTTTTAACCACGTAAATTTTTCAGTCCTGAATAATCCCGGATTTAAAGAGAGAATGGCAAAACGCTTTACACTGCAGCTAATTCTTGCGATCTTATTGTTTCTCATTACGCTCACGGTATTCGTAGCCATAACTGATGAAATTGTTCTTGAGAATGAAAGTCAGTTTGACACGGCAATATTTAAAGTAGTTTCATCACTGGATTCGCCAACAGCTACGCGGTTTTTCGAGACCGTAACATTTTTTGGATCACGGGCTTTCTTGCTCCCGGCTTACATTATTTTAATTTTGACCTTATTGATAAAAAGAAAATGGACGCTGGCAATTGACGTCACTTTAATCGGGCTTACCACCGCTGTTATTTTAGGCATCTTTAAAAGTATTTTTAGAAGAACCCGGCCACTCGACCCCCTGATACAAAATGTAACCGGCTTTAGTTACCCGAGCGGGCATTCCTTTTCTTCATACACCTTTTTTGGTTTAATAATATTTCTTATTTGGAAAACCAAAATTCACAGCGGATGGAAAATAGCATCAGCCATATTTTTCTTTATTATAGCCACGGCAATTGCTTTCAGCCGGGTATATTTAAGAGTGCATTTTCCAAGTGACGTAATTGCCGGATTTTGCCTGAGTGTAATATGGCTAATGACTTCTCTCTGGTTAATGGAAAAAAAGAATAAGTATTTTCCTAAATAAAGGCCGTTCACAAGTTTGGTATCCCCTAGACCCTGTGATGATCACCCCTCCAATTGATTATGGATTTTTTAATTTCAGCCGGTTTCATATTTTCTTTGGCCGCTTTTTCAGCTAAGATCAGGAACTCAGTATCTTCCGCAAAGCGCAATGCAATGATCTGTGGCGTCGTGAGATTATTGTTTAAGAGCTTTCCAGTAAGAACAAAATGACGGAGATTTTCTTCAGACCGTATGGCACGGTCCTGCGCAACAAGCGGAAAAGAACGGGCATACCATGCAAGAATAACGAATGCGATAGATAGCCCGGATAGGGTAGCTGCAACCAGCCTTCCGGAATGATGTTCATATGCACGGAATATATTCCATACCGATGCCACCAGGCAGCCAGTTATTATGAGATATAACGCATAATGGTATAATGGTACCATTCTCGCATGGTTTTTGAAATTTTGCTCTTTCATAATATTTTTTTTAGCTGAAGATTTATGAAAATATAAGCATATTATTTAAGGACATCCAGCAAGCGCCACATTTTTTTTCTAACTGAGTTTGCATCCCCGTCATAATTATTAATAATAAACGCAAATGTATAGGTATCTCCGGCCTTACTTTTAATGAAACCTGTGTAAGATACAACTCCGCCGATGGAGCCGCTTTTCATTTTGATGCCATTAATTTCAGGAAGTGCATTATAGAAAGAGGGAAACCATTCCTGTTTTTTTGCATACTCAAGCACGGTTACCAATGATGATGCAGTTATCCTGTTGCCAGGTGAGAGGCCGCTTCCATCTATAATATTCAGTGCCGATGGTTCAATTCCTTTTTTCTTCCAGAATTTTTTTACAACGTTTACGCCGCTATCAACAGAGCCAGAGTTTGCAAATTCATACCCAAGTGTTTTCAATAAAGCTTCGCCATAAAGATTTACACTTCGTTTTAAAAACCAATAAACAATGCTGTCGAGAGGAAGGGAATTATAAGTGTAAAAAACATGCGTTGAGTCGTGATAATTCCTTTTTTCATTTTTATTTCCAATGCTTTCAACAGGTTCGTTTTTCAATGCCGCTTCTAGTGTAGCAGCGAGTTGATTTGCCGGATGTGGCATAGCCCCGGAAATACTGAATTTATTTTCATTAATGGGGATGGTGCCTCTTACAAAACCATATTGTTTATTGAGAGGGAAATAAATATACGCGTTATCCCCGCTACCCCTTTCCGCGGATGTGGCAACCGATTTTAGATCGAGCCCGATTACAGGGGAAGGCTCCGTGCTGTTGATTTCTACACTGTCACCAATTTTTTTTCCTGATTTCAGAAAAAGATCGTACTGGTTTTCACGCCAGTTTATCGCCCGTGCACCGGCGCCATAATAACTTCCGATATCTTGCCATATCCAGCCATCGGGCGTCACTTCTCCATCCCATTTACTTTCGTCACTAAGTACATGACCTTTGATTTCGGCTATTCCCGCCTGTGATATTGCTTTTTTAAAACCCGGGATTATATTTTCTTCGCTGGCAGCATTATATCGCCAGCTTCCGAGTGTAGGATCTCCCTCACCTTTAATAATTATATCTCCGTCAAGCACTGCATTTATAAGCTTTCCACGGTATCCCAGCGTGGTTTTATAAGTGAAGTCTTGCCCAAGTAATTCAAAGGCTGTCACCGCTGTGATCACTTTCTGGCAGCTCGCCGGTGGCATTCCCACCTGGCTATTGTGGTTAGTAATCGCTTTGCCCGTCTGGCTGTTTATTACATAAAGACTTATAGTCGCATGATCGAACGAGCGGTCTGCTTCAAATGTTTTGAAAGACGAATTGAATTTTGAATTTATAGTTTGCGCATCGAGGTGCATAAAAGCCGGCAGCGCAATAAAGAGAAATATTTTTTTCAATACCGGGTAATTGTTTTCAAAACTAAAAGATTAATTCTGATTAAATAAAAATGAAAGTAACGGATAATAAAAATTTTTTAATTTTTTTTAGAACTTAATTTTGCGCAATGAAAAATGTCTATGCAACAATAATAACAATTGGAGACGAACTGCTAATAGGCCAGGTAATTGATACAAACAGTGCCTGGATGGCACAGCAATTGAATGAAAACGGAATCGCTATAAAAAGGCGTGTAGCTGTCGGGGATAGCTATAATGAAATTAAAGATGCTTTGGATATCGAAAGTGCCGGTGCCGATATCATTCTGATAACCGGCGGTCTTGGGCCTACGTCCGATGATATAACCAAGCCTGCCCTTTGTGATTATTTCGGAGGCAAAATGATTGTGAACAACGAGGCACTGGCAAATGTAAAGTACCTGTTTGAAAAAATATTTAAGAAGCCGGCAAGCGCTGTAAATTTGAAACAGGCTGAAGTGCCGGATGTGTGCGGGGTTATTCAGAATAAAAGAGGTTCTGCCCCCGGAATGATTTTCAATAAAGACAATACTATTTATATAAGTATGCCCGGCGTTCCTTATGAAATGAAAGGCATGGTGGAAGACTCGGTGATTCCTCTGCTGAGGAGTAAATATCAACTTCCATCTATTATTCATAGTACGATACTGACTGCGGGCATTGGTGAATCGGCACTCGCTGAGGTAATAAATAAATTTGAATATTCCTTACCGGCAGAAATAAAACTTGCTTATCTACCAAACTACGGAATGGTAAGATTACGATTGTCCACATCAGGATTTGATAAAAATGAAACGAGGGGAAAACTGGAAACCTATTTCAATGAATTAAAATCTTTGGTGAAAGAATATATGGTGACTGATGTTGATGATTCAATGCCGGTGGTAATAGGCAAATTATTAAAATCAAAAAACAAAACCGTTTCAACAGCTGAAAGTTGTACAGGTGGTTATATCGCACATCTAATAACCTCTGTCGTCGGATCTTCTGATTATTTTGAAGGCAGCATTGTCAGCTACTCGAATGATGTTAAGAAAAAAATGCTTCACGTCCGTGAAGGAACTTTAAGCAATTTTGGTGCGGTGAGTGAAGAGACAGTCACTGAAATGTTAAGCGGCCTGCTTGAAAAATTTAATACAGATTACGGCATTGCCGTTTCAGGAATTATGGGCCCGGGCGGCGGTACGGAGGAGAAGCCGATTGGCACCGTTTGGATGGCAGTTGGCAATTTAGAAAGCCATAGTTGTCAAAAAATCAATCTGCGTTTCACCCGCGAAAGAAATATAGAAGTAACCGGAATGATGGCACTAAACCTTCTAAGAAAATTTATTATTGAGGTTTGAACCGGATATTTTTGTTGGCGGCTTGTCGCAAAAACGTGTCAACGAAAACTGACTTTATAAATTTTCCTAACAGAAAGCGGCTTTGTTTTGAGTTAAAAACACTTTGCTAATACTTACCGGTAACTTATTGAATTTGCTTAATTTTGGCGCTTATTGATTGTGGATAAAATTAAAATAATTGTATGAGCATGGTAGATTTAGTAATGCCTAAGTTGGGGGAGAGCATCATGGAAGCTACAATTCTTAAATGGCACAAGAAACCCGGCGATAAGGTAGAACATGACGAAACTGTGCTGGAAATAGCAACAGATAAGGTTGATAGTGAAGTGCCGTCTACAGCGGAAGGCATTATTTCGGAGATATTATATAATGAAAATGACGTTGTGCCAATTGGAAGTGTGATCGCCCGGATAAATACTAATGGTAATTCTGAAAATAATTCAACCGTGGGCAGCGAATCATATTCCCACAAGCAGGAACCTTATGAAGAGGCAAGCCTCGTAGAAGAAGTTCCCTATCAGCCTTCCGAAAAACCAAAATCTACAAGTTCCGGGATACGTTTTTATTCGCCGTTAGTTTTAAATATCGCGGCAAGCGAAGGTATTTCAATGAGTGAACTTGAAAGCATTGAGGGAACAGGCCAGGATGGAAGGGTTAGTAAAAAAGATGTCATGGCCTATCTTGAAAATCGCCAGGATACATCCAAAGGGGATGTCGCCAAAACGCCAACGAAGTCCGCTGAAACTAAAGTTCAGAATATACCTGAAGCCGGGCCTAAACAGGAGTATAGCACGCCGGCAATATTTTCCGGAAATGTTGAGATAATAGAAATGGACCGTATGCGGAAGATGATTGCAAAGCATATGGTTGATAGCAAAAATATCAGCGCCCATGTTACCAGCTTTGCCGAGTGCGATGTAACCAATCTCGTTTTGTGGCGTGAGAAAATAAAAAAGGATTTTGAAAAACAGGAAGGAGAAAAAATAACATTCACTCCTTTATTTGTAGAAGCCATTGTAAAGTGTATTAAAAGATATCCACTGATAAATAGCAGCGTAGATGTCGACCGCATCATTATAAAAAAGGATATTAATATTGGTATGGCAACTGCACTTCAGAATGGAAATTTAATTGTGCCCGTGATAAAGAGCGCAGGACAACTCAACTTAACCGGCCTTGCAAAACAAGTGAATAGCCTTGCCGATGCGGCCCGAAATAACAAGCTTAAGCCTGATGATACCGCTGGTGGCACATTTACGATCACTAATGTCGGAACTTTCGGAAGTATCATGGGAACACCTATAATCAATCAGCCGCAAGTTGCTATCATGGCTGTTGGCGTTATCAAGAAGCGACCCGTGGTTATTGAAACTGACCAGGGTGATAGCATCGCCATACGTCACATGATGTATATTTCCTTAAGCTACGATCATCGGATTATTGATGGCGCATTGGGTTCAACTTTTTTAAATGCCGTTTCGAAAGAACTGGAGAATTTTGATTCTAAGAGAAGCATATAAAATGTACGAAGTACAATGTGTGGTCATGCCTGAATAATGTTGACTTTATACATCGTACTTCATACATCTAACATCGTACGTCACACATAAAAAATCACATTTCCTCTACCCATTTATCTCTTTCATCGGGACTGAATTTCCAGGGAGCAAAATTATTTTCAATGTTGCTAAACATGCCATTCCATTCAGCAGGCGCATCGCTTTCTTCCATTACCAACGAGCGACGAAGTTCGAGAATGATCGTGAGCGGATTTATGCTTACCGGGCATTCCTCCACACATGCATTGCAGGTAGTGCAGGCTCTTAATTCCTCTGTGGTAATGTAATTATGCAGTAATGTTTTTCCATCATCAGTAAAGGTTTTGTTTTGCTGAATATTGCGGCCCACTTCTTCCGTTCTGTCGCGGGTATCCATCATGATTTTCCTTGGGTTTAGCAATTTGCCGGTGATATTTGCAGGGCAGGCGGCGGTACACCTACCGCATTCAGTGCATGTATAAGCATCCAGCAGACTTTTCCAGCTTAAGTCAAAAATATCTTTGGCTCCGAATTTTTGCGGCTCAACCTCAACGTTAGTTGGTGCGAGTTCGGGCTTAAACATATACTCAACTTCCTTTGCTACGCTTTCCATATTTTCCATTTTCCCCTTCGACTCAAGCGGTTTGTAATAAGCATTGGGGAAGGCTAGTAAAATATGGAAGTGCTTGCTATAGGGCAGGTAATTTAGAAAAGCAAAGATGCCAGCAATATGAAGCCACCAGCAGGTACGTTCGATTGTGATTAAAGTTGTGGCTGGCAGGTTCTGCATTAAAGGTACAAGCAGTCCGGAGAAAAGAAAATTTCCATGATCAAGGTAATGCTCATTTCCCTGTATTTGCAAAGCCCTGTCTGCCGAATTCATTGTTAGAAACAAAGTCATTAATATAATCTCAATTATAAGTATAAGGTTTGCATCCGTCTTTGGCCAGCCATCGAGTTCATGCTTCATGAAGCGTTTTAACTTAAGAACATTTCTTCTTACTAAAAAAATGATACATGCGGCCAAAACCGTGATGGCAAGCACTTCAAAAAAATCTATGAGAAAAGTATAGAACCCTCCCAGGCTACCTGCGAACATTCTGTGGGTACCAAAAACTCCATCCAGGACAATTTCTAAAACTTCAATATTAATTATGATAAAGCCGGCGTAAATAAAAAAATGCATGATGCCAACAAGCGGGTAGCGGAACATTTTCTTTTGGCCTAAGGCAAGCAAAAGAACGTTCCTCCACCTTTCGGCACGATTGGCGGAGATATCTTCATCACGGCCGAGATTGATATTGCGGTAGATTTGTTTTGCCTTTGTTGAAAATAAAAAAATCGCCCCGCCTGTAAGCAGTATAAAAAGAATTTGCTGAAGAACCTGCATAGAAAAAGATATGATTGCTAAGGTAATGTTTTGGTTCGTTTAATTGTTCAAATGTCAAGGAGTATTTATATTCATGAAAAATATGATTATGCCATCTGAAAATTTAATTATGACATCGGAGACAGCCAGGAAAAAAATGCAGCGAATGGCTTATGAAATTGTTGAGCACAACATAGCGGAGAAGCAAATCATCCTCGCGGGAATTAAAGAGAATGGATTGATAATCGCCCGTAAAATAAAGGAGTTTTTGGAGAATGTCTTTGACGGTGAAATAGTTGTTTTTGAAATTAATCTCGACAAGAAAGACCCAAAAAAAATTGCGATACCACCAAACTACGACTTTAATGATAAAGTGCTCATCATTACGGATGACGTCGCTAATACGGGTAAAACATTATCATATGCTGTCAAACCTTTTCTCGATTTTTATCCCAAAAAAATACAAACTCTTGTATTGGTTGAAAGAAGTCATCGGGAATTTCCGGTATCGCCGGATTATGTTGGGATGTCAGTTTCTACAGGGCTTGATGAAAAAATAATTGTTGAGACGAAGGAAAATGAAGTGACGGGTGCAAGGCTTGAAGCCCATTCCCGGATTTCTTAAAGCCGATCCCTCCACGTACGGCAAGCCCATCCCCACATACCTTTATGAGGGCGGAAGTTCCTGCCAAAACCTTCCAGACGAGAAGGGTGGCAACTTTACTCGTAAAAAAGGAAAAAACAAAAACATTCCGTCGCTAAAGATCACCCGCTCAAACATATAGATTGGATGTAAGTTCCCTTTGGGGGAAGACGCCGGAGTTTGTCCTTTTAAAATACCAGCCAGTGCCCATTAAATCCCCCATTTGAATACTCAAGAGCAGGTGTTGGAAATTTCAGGATACTCAAAACAAAGAATATAATTTTCAGGCTTTTCTTATTGGTTTTAATTTTGGTTAAATCAATATCGGGGGCGACATACCATTGTCGGTACCGCTTAATATCAGATCTGTCAAAAACAACGGTTCCTGTTTTATCAACTGCAATATTACTTCTTGCGCCAAACATTCCTTCTGCTCCATATCCTACAGAAATTGAAAGCCATCGGGGCAATTTCGATTCCGGAAAAAAGGAATGAATATTTGCGCTTAACCAATAAGTTTGCGCATTATAATCTTTTATAAATCGCTCGATCTCAGTTTTTCCGTAGATTTTATCTGCCCTTGCATTTAGATCCGCAGCACCATAATTTTTCTTATGAAAAGAAAACTTCAGCTTGATACGTTGATCGTCCCATGCAAGTTCCTGTGCAATGAACATCCCTGAGCCGATAACATTGGCGGCGTAATCACTTATACTAAATCCATATTCTGATGAAAAGCCATCAAGAGTCTCAATAACAGATCCATAAACAACGCCGCTTAGACCTCCTATCCATATGCGTTGTTTCCTGGAAAGGCCGGCCCATCTCCATAATTCCATGCTCGCCCTGCTGCCATTATAAGTGCTGAAAGCATGGCCAACTTTGTCAACCTGCAACCATTCAGCCTGGTCGTTAAAAAAATGAAATCCCGACCTTGGATATTGAGAATACCATGCCGAATTAAGTCCGATGAGCATACCTCCGAATCCTGCAACATTAGCCACGGCTACCTGTTTTACTCTTTTTTTATTGTAAGGATAGAAATTATGTTGTTCTGAAGTATCTTTAAAAATCCTGAGTTTGTTTAAAATAACATCCTGCTTGTAATTATATTGGGCATGTATACTGGTAAATGAAGAGGTGCCTAAAACGCTTAATAAAAGAATTGTGCTCAACTTTCTGGTGGTACATGAAACATACATCATACAAAAATACGGGTAATGATTATTACGGATTTCTACACATCAAAATTGAATAACTTCAAATTGTAAAAAAAATATATGGAAGCAAAAACTGAAAAGAAAATTAATGAATGGCTTTCCGGTGAGTACGACAAAGCCACAAAAGATGAAATCATCCGGCTTCAAAAGGATGATCCCGCACAGCTTGAAGATGCTTTTTATAAAGACCTTGAGTTTGGTACAGGTGGTCTCAGGGGAGTTATGGGCGTAGGCACTAACAGGATGAATAAATACACCGTTGGCATGGCAACACAGGGGTATGCGAATTACCTGGAGCGATGCTTTGAAAATGTAAAAGTGGCCATAGCTCATGATAGCCGGAATAACAGTCGTGAATTCGCAGAAATTACAGCGAATATTTTTGCCGCGAATGATATAAAAGTTTATTTGTTTGAATCGTTGCGGCCAACCCCGGAGCTTAGTTTTGCAATAAGAAGTTTTGGTTGCCAGGGCGGCGTTGTATGCACCGCATCACACAATCCAAAAGAATATAATGGCTACAAGGCATATTGGGACGACGGCGCCCAGATGGTACCGCCACACGATGAAAACGTAATTACCGAAGTAGAAAAAATAAAAAGCCTCGATGATGTAAAGTGGGAAGGGAAAAAAGAAAATATAACTATCATAGGCAAAGAATTTGATGAGAAATATATTGAAATGGTTAAATCATTAAGTGTGAACCCTGGAGTGTGTAAGCAGCAGCACGATCTTAAAATCGTTTACACTCCCATACATGGAACAGGTATTATGCTTGTACCCCAGGCATTAAAAGCATTTGGTTTTGATAACGTTCACATTGTAAAGGAGCAGGAAAAACCCGACGGCAACTTTCCAACTGTTGGTTACCCCAATCCCGAGGAAAAGGAAACGATGAGCATCGGTCTTAAGAAAGCGAAGGAACTTGATGCTGATATTCTGCTGGGAACTGACCCGGACGCAGATCGGGTAGGCATTGGCGTTAAAAATAATAACGGAGAATGGATATTGCTCAATGGAAATCAAACTGCATTGCTCGTGTTCAATTACATAATTGAAGCAAGGAAAAATAACGGCCTGGCAAAGCCAAATGATATGGTAATAAAAACCATAGTGACAACTGATATGATAGACGTAATTGCCAGGGAAAGTAATATCAATTGTTATAATGTTCTTACCGGCTTTAAGTGGATTGCCGAGATGATAAAAGAAAAAGAAGGGAAAGAAAATTATGTCGTAGGTGGTGAGGAAAGTTTTGGGTTGATGATTGGAGATAAAGTTCGTGACAAGGACGCCGTAAGTGCTGTAGCGATGATATGTGAGATAGCGGCTGTTGAGAAAAGCAATGGCCAAACACTATTTTCAAAGCTACTGGACTTGTATGTCAAATTCGGATTTTACAAAGAAGATCTTATTTCCATTACAAAAAAGGGTATGAATGGCTCGAAGGAAATTGCCCAAATGATGGAAGGATTTAGGGATAATCCACCGAAGGAAATTGCTGGAAGCCCGGTAGTGCGGATATACGATTATGAAAAACAGGAAATGAAGAATTTAAAGACAAAGCAGGTTGAAGAAATATCATTGCCCAAAAGCAATGTACTCCAGTTTATAACTGAAGACGGGAGTAAGATTTCAGCAAGGCCAAGCGGTACAGAACCAAAAATTAAGTTTTATTTTGGTGTAAGTACGCCTTTAAAAAATGCCGGAGAATTTGAAGACGCTAATAAAAAAGCGGAGGAAAAAATACAAAATATTATTGCATCAATGAATCTTAAATGAATCGAAGAAATTTTAGAATTTCGCCGGTGGCTGGCCCTGTGTACCTCATTTTTGGGTCAATAAACCAGCAAATCTCCATGGTTAAAAATTGGCTTAAATTTTAAATAGCTGGTAATTAAATCATTAAGAAAATTGCCACTTTTTTGGCAGCATTTTTGACCTACTATGGATAATATTTGGAAAACCGGAAAATATTAAATTCAATAGGCTATAAAAATCGCCCGTTTTACATCATTTGAAAAACCCAAAGAATTGAAGGCAACATTTTGAATGTTGCCTTTTTTAATGTTTTCACACCTTCAGGAGAAAATATAACAGGGAACCAATAACGTTTATAAAAGACTAACGGGTTGCGCCATCCCTCACTTTTACCTTCTTTTTATTACTGTTCTTTTTCTCGTACTCCAGTACTTCTTTAGGCTTCGTATTTTTCGGTATTTCAATTACAGTTTCAGAACTTTTAGGAGCTTCCATTAGACGTCCGCGGTCATATTTTTCAAGTTTGAGAATTCTTCCTGTCCCGGGATCGTAATAAGTCCAGTCGCCATCCTTTATGCTGTACTGCTCTGCTTTTACGATTTTAAAACTTAAAATCTCGTTACTGCCGGTTCCATAAACAGGTATTGTATCATAAGGTGCATCCGGATTATAAGCTCTCCAGCTTTCTTCCCTGAGCAAATCACCAAGCGGACTAAAATATTGACACTTGCCATCCTTTCCTCCATACCTGTAATTTTCAATTGCAATAATGTCGCTCTGCAAAGTATATTTTCTCCAAATACCTTCCTTCTTATTATTTACAAAAATGCCTTCCTCTTCGTAACCTGGTTCACCACGTAAAGGATCTACGTGCACCACCCATTTTCCCTGTTTCATTCCCTTAGTGTCTATAGCATTTAGCGTATCTCCATTTACTGACATCTTATATGATTTATATTGGGCATCAGCTTTAATAAAAAAAAATTGCGATACTACAATTATGAATGTCCACTTTCGTACTTTTAAAAACATGCTTACAATTTTAAAAACTCTATAATGTTATTCAATTTTCTGCCAGGAAATTCTTTGAACAAATTTACCAAAATCAAATCTTTATGCTTCTTTATTGCGACTTTGTTTGTAACAACTTTAACCTTTAGCAATGCATTTTCTCAAATATCTCCTACGCCCGCATCCGTAAGATTGAACGGATTAACGGAAAGAAAATTATGGCAGAATGATTCTTTACTGAAAGATGTTAAGTTCAGGAATATAGGGCCGGCTTTTATGAGTGGAAGAGTAGTTGATATAGAAGTAAATCCTTTAGATCCCATTGAATTCTATGTAGCATATGCAACAGGCGGACTTTGGCATACCATAAACAATGGTCAAAGTTTCGAACCAATATTTGATCACGAAAATGTAATAGGAATCGGCGATATAGCTGTAAATTGGAAGAATGGAGAAATATGGGTGGGAACCGGTGAAGCCAATAGCAGCAGGTCTTCCTATTCTGGCCTGGGCATATATAAAAGTGGAGATACCGGTAAAACATGGAAGTATCTCGGCCTTCCTGAAAGTCATCACATTGGGAAAATAGTATTGGATCCTGATGATGACAATAAGGCATGGGTTGCGGTAATCGGGCATCTTTATTCATCAAATAAAGAAAGGGGTGTTTATAAAACAACCGATGGCGGAAAAACATGGAGGCAATCTCTTTATATTGATGACAATACCGGGGCAATTGATATGGAGATCAATCCCAAAAATTCCGGTGAATTATATGCGTGTATGTGGCATCGTGAGAGACGGGCCTGGAATTTTACGGAGAGTGGAAATACTTCGGCGATTTATAAAAGTACAGATGGGGGCGACTCATGGAAAAAGATAACAGGGGGCACTTCTGGTTTTCCCCAGGATGAAGGCAGCGGCAGAATAGGTATCGCGGTGTATGCGGCAAATCCGCAAATTATTTATGCGACACTAGATAATCAAAATCACCGGCCTGATACCGCAACAAAAAAAACAGATTCGGCAAAATATTTATTAAGTGATTTTAAAGACATCACGAAGGAGAAATTTTTGCAGCTTGATAGCATGAAGCTGGATTCTTTTTTAATAAAGCATGATTTTGACAAGAAATATCGAGACTCATCATTAAAGGAAATGGTGCGTACTGACAAAATAGAATCTACGGCAGTTTATGATTATTTAACCGATGCCAATTCTAAACTATTCATTACGCCAATTATTGGTTGCGAAGTGTACCGAAGTGATAACGCAGGAGAAACCTGGAAGAAAGTAAATACAAATGGACTTGATCTCTATAACACTTACGGTTACTATTTTGGTAAAATTTCAGTGTCGCCTCTAAATGAAAATAAGGTACTCATAAACGGGTTCAACCTTATGCTGAGCGACGACGGTGGAAAAACTTTTAAAGTTACTGACAAAAAAAATACACATCCCGACTGGCATGGTGCATGGATCAATCCTTTGCGGGACAGCAATTGGATCACAGGGAATGATGGGGGTTGCAATATCACTTATGATAATGGAAAGCACTGGTTCAAAGCAAATACTCCGCCGGTTGCACAATTTTACGCGGTTGCAGTTGACAACGCGAAACCATACAACGTGTATGGTGGCATACAGGACAATGGCGTATGGTACGGCTCATCCCAAAATAAAATGGGTAACGACTATAATGATGACGATGAGGATGACTCGGGTGGCGATGGATGGGAGACATTAGGTGGTGGCGATGGAATGCAGGTGCAGGTAGACAAAAGAGACAACAAAACGGTTTACCTGGGCTCCCAGTTTGGAGAATATGAAAGAAAAAACGTGGATGAAAAAAAATCGACAAGGATACATCCTATGCCGGATATCGACGCGGAAAAGTTGCGTTATAACTGGCAGACGCCAATACTATTAAGTGATTTTAACCCTGATATTTTATATATGGGAAGCAACCTGTTTTACAGAAGTATGAACAAGGGAACCACCATGGAGCCGCTAAGTAAAGATCTCACAAATGGTAAAAAAGAAGGTGATGTACCGTTCGGAACTATTGTAACCCTAAGTGAATCGCCGCTAAAGTTTGGACTCCTGTATGCCGGCACAGATGATGGAAATATACAGGTTTCACGTGATGACGGCTACACGTGGGAGTTAGTAAGTAATAATTTACCAAAAGTATTGAAAGGTCTATACGTGAGCCGGGTGCTTGCTTCACAATTTAAGGAAGGAAGGGTTTATGCCACGCTTAATGGATATCGCAATGATAATTTTTCGCCGTGGCTTTTTAGTAGTGACGATTACGGCAAAACATGGAACAATATAAGCAGCAACCTGCCTTTTGAGCCATTGAATGTAATAAAAGAGGACCCGGAATTTCAAAATATTTTATATGCAGGAAGTGATAATGGCCTTTACGTTTCCTTCAACCGGGGAAAAAGTTTTATGTCTTTTGGTAATAACCTTCCGTCAGTGCCTGTTCATGATATTGCCGTACAAAAGGAGGCTAACGAAATTGTAGTTGGAACGCACGGGCGAAGTATATATATTGCTTCTTTAGATGATATTCATAAAATCTATAAAAAATCTATAAAATGATATTTATTGGCGAGATAAATTGTTGCTTTGCTTAAACACAATTTAGGCATGTAGCCAAATCATCGAATCATTAATTTAATATACCAGCAATGAAGATCAACTTACAATCAGTACATTTCAAAGCGAGCCAACAACTCAAAGAATTTGTTGATGAAAAAGTGGGCAAACTTTTTCATTTTGATGAAAAGATATTAAGTGCAGACGTTACGCTTGTAGCAAATGACATTAAAATTCAAAATAACAAAACCTGCGAGATACGGCTTGTAGTTCCCGGCTACGACGATTTTGTAAAAAAAGAAGCAGAAAGTTTTGAAGAAGCGGTATTAAATGCTGTTGAAACTTTGCAAAAAATTTTAAGACGAAAGAAGGATAAAAAATGAAATTGGATCCAAATAAAAAAGGCTGATTTGCGTGTTCAGCCTTTTTCTAACTATGTGCTATGTGGTCAGGTTAATTTACATCTTTTCCCTGTCCAAGCGTATCAATCATTTTGGCAACAGAATCTTTATTTACTTTATCCGGTGCTAATGGAAGCGCAAGCTTTGCATACTTCAACGCATTCTTATAATCCCCGGCTGCAGAATATCCCCTGGCCAAACCAACGGTGGTCATAAATACATTTGGATTCTTTTGGGCATTTATTTTGAAAACCTCCAGTGCTTCTTTAGGTTTTTTCTGAGCGATTAATTGCCTGCCATATTGATGAAGATCAGTGATATTTCCAAGCGGCAAAGCCTCTTTCATCACAGCATCAGCCTCTGAGGTTTTGCCTTGTTTCTCCAGTATCATTGCCTTTGTACTTAACGTTTTAAAATCTTTCTGGCCTACAAAAACACCATTTATGGAATAGTCGCTCCATTGTAATGCGTCTTCCAGGTCATTATTAGATGCCGCAAATTGTGCTGCCTGTACCCATGCGTCAGAAGTAAAGCCTTTACTGGATCTTAATTCATTTTTAAACAATGCCAGTTGTGTTTTTGGGTAATCAACTTCTATTTTAAAAGGTATTTTTAATTTTTCCCACTCTAATGCGATAACTGCACTATTATCTGTCTCGTTCATAAATTCATACTTGAGCCATTCAACGCTTTCATTCAGAGGCTCTGTTTTCACCGTTACTCTCAATGCATCTTCAGCTGGATCATAGAAAAATGAACCCCACGAAGTTGTATTATTGCTAAATATCAATGTGGCGTCACCGTTTCCCATAGCTACAAAAAAACCATAAGTGCCGGACCGGAGCGTTTTGCCTTCCACCATTACATCCGTGGTGAACGTAATGGTTGTATTTTCATTTGCGCCGGCACGCCATGGGGCTTGCTTGCTGGTTCCAAAGCCAAGATCAGTAAACCCGGTATGAACAAGATTGTTCCAGATTTTTCCTTCCCTTCCTTTTACGCCGGGTCTGTCATAGTGAATAGTTACTTCCGTGATTCCGATCATTTCGCTTACGGAGGCTTTCTTGTTTCCACCGTTTGGTGGTGTTGTAAGATTTTGAGCAGTAGTTGTAAGCATGCAGCATGACAACAAAACGAATAGATAAATTTTGCTTTGCATAAAAATTGTTTTAGAATTAAAACTAATCTTTAGAAAAAGTGGTTGCACTATTTATTATATGAGTGGCAGAAAAAATAAATGGATTACAACTACTTTTAAAAAGTTCTTTTTTTAACTGGATAATTTTTTTAAAAATTAGCGCCCGACCAAAGTATTGCAAAATGTTATTGAAAGTATTTGCCGGGAATATTCATGCAGTTAATTGCAGGTTTTATTAACAATTTATGCGCTTATTTAAAAAATAGTTGCTGTTTATTGCTGGTATTTCATTTAGATGAAATAATTTTATTTCAAAATTGCGGCTCTTAAATGCTAAAAAAGGAACGGCAGGCATTCATCATTCACAAAGTAAACCTGCACAATAAAATTCTTTCGAGTGATCTGAGCCAGGAGATAAATGTTTCAGAAGACACCATACGGAGGGATTTAAATGAACTGGCAAACCTCAGGAAAATAATAAAAGTGCACGGTGGAGCATTATCGAAATCTTTTCATAATTCATTTCAGCACAAGAATATTTATTCGCTCGAGAATAAAAAGATAATTGCTCAAAAAGCCGCGTCACTGATAAAAGATGGCATGTTTGTGCTTACCACCGGTGGAACTACAATAATTGAGATGGCAAGAGCGCTACCTGAAGAATTGCATGCTACTTTTTTTACAGGGAGCCTGCCGGCGGCTTTTGAATATATGCATCATCCTAATATCGAAGTGATAATTATTGGGGACCGTCTTTCGAAAAATTCCCAGATAACAGTAGGAGGTGCTGCTATCTCTAAAATAAAAGAAATAAAAGCTGACCTGGCATTTCTTGGAATAAATGCAATTGATATAGAAAACGGCATTACAGACAGTGACTGGGATATAGTGCAATTGAAGCAGGCGATGATTGAATCTTCATCTAAGGTGGTGGCTTTAACCATTTCTGAAAAAGTAAACACCACTATGCGATTGAAGGTTTGTAATGTAAAGGATATTAACGTGCTCATCACAGAATTAAAACCGGAGAACACTATGCTGGCATCATATGCCAGCTCAGGAATTGAAATTATTTGATCTGAATATATTTTATTAAACCCAAAAAACTGCAACATGAAAATTAAAAATTCAGGATGGCATGGCAATTGGAAAAAGCTAAAAATGCTTTTGCTTATGAATCTCATCATAAGCTGCAGCTTTGCCCAGGTCAATATTACCGGAAAGGTTACGGATGCAAACGGGCAAGGTGTTTCGGCAGTTTCCGTAACAGTTCAAAATACTACTTACGGTACCGCAACGGATGCTAATGGTAATTATGTTTTGGCTGCTCCTCTGAAACCGGGAAATTATGTTCTCAGGTTTTCCGGGGTCGGACTCAAGACTGCAGAGGAGACTATAAATGTTACCACCAACCAAAACTACACGGCGAGTATTCAAGTTTCTAATGACATTTTAGGGCTCGATGAAGTCGTAGTCACCGGTACATCACTTGGAACAACACGAAAACAACTGGGTAGTTACATCAGCACCGTAAAAGGAGATGAGTTAACCAAGGGGGCAACCGGCAATGTGCTTGCCGCCTTGCAGGGAAAAACTGCAGGAGCGCAGATAATTCAAAACTCAGGCGACCCTGCAGGCGGAATCTCTGTAAGGCTGAGAGGTATCAGTTCTATATCGAGCTCTTCGGAACCCCTATATATTATAGATGGTGTAATTGTAAATAATGCGACAAACCGTGTTACCAATACTTCTGGTAATTACGATGGAAATAACTTTGTTGGAAACATCGGACAAAACAGGTTGGTTGATATTAACCCGGCTGATATTGACCATATTGAGGTTTTAAACGGAGCCGCTGCCGCCGCTATTTATGGAAGCCGTGCCAATGCAGGCGTTGTTCAAATATTTACAAAGAGAGGAAAGACAGGTGCGCCGCTCGTAAGTTTTACAACAAGTGTTACGTTAAGTGAACTAAGGAAGAAGCTTGATGTAAATCAATCTCCAACTAAATTTGGCCCGCCTAATCTTACACAGGACATTATTGCAACTGGGAAAAAACAGGTATCGCCTGGTGTGTCTATTGATACTTTACCTACACTGCTTACACCCGTCGCCAGGTATGATTACCAGGATTATATTTTTAGAACCGCGATTGGTACCGATGATAATGTTTCAGTGTCAGGTGGTACTGATAAAACAAAATATTTTGCTTCAGCTTCCTATTTTTTCAACCAGGGAATTGTAAAGAATACCGATTTCCAGCGCTACAGTTTCAGAGTAAATGTGGATCAGACTTTGAATAAATGGCTCAGCTTTAATATGGGTCTTAATTACATTAATAGCACAGCAAATGAAAAACCTGATGGTAACTCTTTCTTTTCTCCCATGAATTCGGTTACTATTATTGGTAATATTCATGATATCTGGCAAAGGGATGCTAATGGAAATTTAATGGCCGTCGGCGAAAGAGGGCGTACCAACCCCGTTTCTATAATTGAAGATGTAAAGCAAAAGCAAATTACCAGCAGGGTACTGGCAAATGCAGGCCTTAAATTAAAAGTTACCAAAAATCTGAACATTGATTATACACTGGGCATTGATAATTATTCGCAATTAGGAACTACATTAATCCCTCCTTATGCCTACAACGTTGGTGATGGTTTTTATGGCGGAGGTATTACGCTTGATCCTGCACGTAACGGTTATGCGAGTACCGCATCAGATAATTTCTTTGCGATAAATCATGATATAAATGCCACTTATACGGCTGACATTTCGGATAAAATTGGCTCGACCACCCAGGTTGGCTTTTCACAGCAATATGAAAAAAATAATTACAGCCTTTTCCAGGGAAGAGGTCTTGCGCCATTTGTGGAAACAGTAACCGCTGCGGCGACCGTTCTTCCAGGTGTCGACGACCGGAGTGAGCTTTCCGTTTCCGGAGCATTTATACAACAGAATTTTAAATTTAATAATCAACTATTTGTTACAGGTGCTTTAAGATTAGACGGTTCATCTGTATTTGGAGAAAATGAGCGCAACCAGGTATATACTAAAGCAAGCGGTAGCTATGTATTATCTTCTGCGGATTATTGGAGCAATTCATCCGTTGCTGATTGGTGGGATGTTTTAAAATTTCGCGTTGCTTACGGTGAAAGTGGAAATTTAACCGGAATAGGCCCCTATGCCCGGTTCAATACTTATTCATCTTCAACCTTTGTAGGTAAGTCTGCTTTAAGCGGCAGCAGTATATTGGCAAATTCAAACATTAAGCCCGAGCGCCAGCAGGAACTTGAATTCGGAACTGATATGGCCTTCTTTAGGAACAGGCTCAACTTTACATTGAATGTTTATAATAAAAAAGTAAATGATTTATTGATAAACAGGGTAATCGCTCCTACCACCGGCTTCAGCAGTTTTCTTAGTAACCTCGGTTCTTTAGAGAATAAAGGTTTTGAAATTGTATTAGGCGGAACCCCGGTTTCCGGCAAAAATTTCAAATGGAACATCAACGGCATCTTTAATCATAACAGGAATAAAGCTACCAACATTGGCGCCGCGTTAACCCTTTTCGGTACAAACGGAGGTGCACCGGTAGCCATTCTCCAGGGCCAACCCATAGGCGTATTTTATGGAACTTTCTTTGCGACCGATGCCGATGGAAGCCAGATACTAAACGCCGCAGGTATTCCTGTAACAGCGAGAGGTACTCAGAATAGCCCGCAGGATTATACATTGGATAAGGCAGGTTCAGCCGCAGGAACAGGGACTGTTTTAAGAAAAATTATCGGTAATCCCAATCCCGATTATACGGCTACGTTAGTGAATGAATTTTCTTATAAGAAATTGGGGTTACGGGTTCAGTTAGATGCTGTGCAGGGCGTAGACGTTTTCAACGCAGATTTTAGAACACGGCAGGGAGTAGGTAACGGGCTCGTGGCGCAGCAGGAAGATCTCGGGGAGATACCTCGCGGATATATTTCGGGCGTTTACGGGATTGAACAATGGAGAATTGACGATGGCTCGTTTGTAAAATTGAGAGAGGTGTCGCTGAGTTATAGTTTGGGAAATATAAAAGGGTTCAGGGATATTACAGCATCACTTAGCGGTAGGAACCTTATAAGCTGGGACGATTATAAGGGGTATGACCCCGAGGTAAACGCGGCAGGGCAGAGCACTTTGCTACGTGGAATTGATTTTGGTTCAGTGCCTATACCAAGAACTTTCAGTTTTACACTCCAGGCTAAATTCTAAAATTCTAAAACAAAAAAGTATGAAAATCTTAATAAATAAAACGTTCGTTGCATTTGGCATATTTGCTTTGTTGATGAATATAACCAGTTGTAAAAAAGACTATAGTAATCCAAACGCCGCTCCGGATGACCAGGTGTTTTCTTCTTCGCGAGGCTTGACTGCCGCGGCCATTGGTTTGCAAAGAACCTATTCTCTTTCAAGAGCAGGCTCGATATACAATATTGTAACTGCAAATGGATTTGTTGCCAATGAATTGATTATCCTTAACACGGGTAACACTTCTGAAGCCCAGTTAAATACCGGTGGGCCAAGCGTTGATGGCACTAATTCAATAATTGCAAACATATGGGCCAATGCCAGCAAAATTACTTTTGATGCAGATCGTATCATTGATGCGTCTGCTTCATTGCCTGACAAGGCTTATGCAAGTGGCCTTATTGGTTATGTTTCCATTTATAAAGCGATGGCTTTAGGAAGCCTCGCTATGTTTTGGGAAAAAGTTCCTGATACGGTTGGAACAGATGTAACTTTCTCCGACCGTCTCCAGGGTTTTACAAAAGCAATTGCGGTAATTGACCGTGCGTTAGCGATTATCCAGGCAACACCCATCAGCGCATCCTTTGCCGGTAATGTGCCTGCCGGTACCAATATTATAAATACATTATATGCCCTGAAGGCGAGATATTCCTTATTTGCAGGGAACAATACTGATGCTTTAGCCGCTGCAAACCAGGTGGATCTTTCTGTAAAAAGTGTAATGAATTTTGATGCAGTGAGCATTAACCCGATTTATGAAACGGCCACATCTACAAATAATGTGTTTCAGCCGGTTGATTCCACATTTGGATTACCTGCGGGCCAACGTCCCAGTCTAACGGACAAGCGGGTGCCTTTTTATACAACCATTAATCCTGCGATAGCTCCAAGATTCAGGGTGGGTGGGTTCGGTGCAGCATCAACTTCGCCGTGGCCTTATTATCTACCCGGGGAAATCACCTTAATAAAAGCAGAAGCCTATGCGAGGATGTCTTCGCCTGATCTTGTGAATGCATTGTTAGAATTAAATAAAGTGATTACAAAGACTGCGGCCCAGGATCCTTTCGGTATTGGCGCCGATGAACCGCCTTATGCAGGCCCTGTTACTCAGGCGGACATACTTGACGAAATATACCGGCAGCGGTGTATTGAATTATTTATGTCGGGTCTTAAATTAGAAGATATGCGCCGGTTTCAAAGGCCTGTGGCAGAAAGAAAAAGAAATTTTTTCCCGTATCCATTCAGGGAAAGAGATAACAATCCAAACACACCACCTGATCCACCATTTTAAGAAAAATCGAATTTTTTAGCGCCTCATTTTTGGGGCGTTTTTTTTTGGAAAATCATTCCTGCTAATACCGCAAATCAGCCTCTACAGGGTAGTGATCGGAATAAGGAACGTGGATGATTTGCGATTGGTCTACTGAAAACTTTCTGTCTGAAAGTATGTAATCAATCCGCAGTGTGGGAGAAATAAAACGAAAAGTTCTGCCGATGAAAAAACCTTTTTTGAGGAATGTATCCTGCAGTTTCCCTTTCACTTTAAAGTAAGTATTTGAATTAGGCACATCATTAAAGTCTCCGCAAACAATCACGGGATAGGGGCTTGCTTCAATTTGTTCGTGCACCAATTCTGCCTGGCTGTAGCGATAGGTATATCCTCTTTTTAATTTGGAAACGATTGTCCGTGAATCACGTAAGCCTTCTCTGTTAGTGTGCTTAAGCTGACTTAAGCTCTGGTATTCTTCTGCATCAAATCGCACCGATTGGAGATGGGTAGCGAGGATACGAAAAATTTTATTGTTAACTTTTATATCAACATAGATCAAATGTTCCGCTGATGAATTTTTAGCATACTCAAATTTTCCGGAATCAATTATCGGATATTTTGAAAAAATGGCGACCCCCGTTTCATAATCATCTTCCAAATCGTTAGAGGAAGCAAAGTAGTGATAAGGATACCCCATTTCTACTATTGGAGGAATGTTTTTAGAATATTCCTTTTCATTCCGGGGTTCAAAAAATTCCTCGAAACAAAGAATATCTGCATTTTGAACGTTAACCAGGTCATGCATCAAAGGGCGATAACTTATTTTATTTTTTTTGTTATTGTATTCATTCCAACCGGAGACATTCCATTGCATCACACGCAGCGTATTTTCTTTCTTATCAGTTTGAAATTTTTTTTGCAAATTAAAACCAAAGACCGCGAGGATTTGTTGAGTTCCTAAAAGCAAAACAATAATTGATAGCCATGTCCATTTTGACCGGGCGAATGCCCAAATGAGAATGAAAAAAACAAGAGCAAAAAAAAGTAAGGGAAATATCAATCCAATTATAGCAATATACCAATACCTGCCTGTGTTGATATAAGGAGTGATGCAAACGGCCAGGTAGCCAACGATGACACATAGGTTTAAAAAAAGAAAAATTGTTTTTAATAAACTGGCTCCTGCTTTCCTCATACGATCTTTTAAAAAATCAATTATTTAAAATCGGGAGCAAAGATGTAAAATATTAAGCCAATTTTTTATTAAGCCTAATTATAAAAATGTTTAATTTTTTAAAATAGGGAAAGATTAACTGAAATCCTCAACGGCTTCCGCTAAATCAAACACTCTTACTTTGCCATTTAGTTCAGATTGCAAAAAGGAACTGGCTGCTGCGCTCCTGTAGCCGCCGGCACAATGCACCAGGATGGGTTTGCTGGTTGGAATTTTGTTAATGTTTTTTCTTAAGTCTCCCAGGGGTAGGGCAATGCTGTTTTCAAATATTTTTTTCTCTTTTGTCTCTGAAGTATTTCGCACGTCTACAATCGTATAATCTCCCATGTGTTTTTTAAATTCATCTACATCCAATTTTTCCTGTTTCACAGGATCATACTTTAAGACAAATGCCTCGATTATTTGTGACTCATATCCTATACTGGCTGCCCTGGAGATCATTGCTTTCAAATCTTTATTACTATCACCGGTAAGATAAAATTTTTCATGCGGCCGTATGATAGCACCAAGCCATGTTTCAAACTTCGCGCCCTCCATTAAATTTATTGAATGCGGTAAATGCCCGTCTTTATAATTGTTCGAATTTCTTATGTCAATTATCCAGTATCCTTTGTTTAATCTTTTTGCATCTTCTGCGTTCGCTATAGTAGCGCCTAACGTTACAGATCGAACGCTTTTTACAAATGATGGAGCACCTTTCCTGTTTAAATCAACATTGAAAGGAAAATAAGCCGGGATGAACGGTTGTTCACTCAATAATTCTTTTACGAAATCCTTTTCAGGTTGTGGCTGCAGGCTCCAGTTCGTTTGTTTTTCCTTGCCAATAGAACTGCTATTGGCGTCGCTTAGAGATTTGCCACAAAGGGTTCCTGCTCCATGCGCAGGATACACAATCACATCGTTATTTAAATTCATTAATTTATCCCTGAGGCTATGATACATTTGCTTTGCTAGGTCATTTCTTGCGACCTGTATTTTTCCGGCACCTTCTCTTAAGTCAGGCCTTCCGCAATCGCCTATAAACAGCGTGTCTCCGGTGAAGACTGCTTTTTGTTTGCCATCATGTTCCAGCAAAATCGAGATGCTGTCGGGCGAATGCCCGGGCGTATTAAGGGCTGATAATTTTATTTTGCCAAATTGTAAAAATTGTCCTTCATCGAAAGCAAGGTGCGGATATAAAGCATCTACTAACTTGCTTGCAAATATTCCGGCCCCTGTTGTTTCGTGTATTTCCAAATGGCTGCTTACGAAATCCGCGTGAGGGTGTGTTTCAATTATGGCTCTTATTTCAGCGCCATGCTCTTCTGCAAAATCATAATAGGGTTTTGGATTGCGGGCAGGGTCAATCAGCACAACCTTCTTTTCACATTCACTTAAAATAGCATAGCTAAAGTGTGAAAGATTTTTATCTTCAAATTGTTTTATCTGCATATTCTTTTATTATTCTGCAAAGTTCATTTATCGCCCACGCATTTTCGGTGATAACAGTCACATATCATTTTATTAATGCGGCAGTTTTTCTCTCATTAAACCATACACCCAGGTACCTGCGATGGCACTCGCCAGGGAAATAATAACGACGACAGCGCCCGTTCCTATCTGGGCAAACATTGGTCCGGGGCAGGCTCCTGTAAGCGCCCATCCGAATCCAAAGAGTAAACCACCGTAGATCTGGCCTCTGTTGAATTTTTTCTGAGTCAATTCTATCTCTTCACCTTTAATTGTTTTGATGTTAAATCTTTTTATTAGCTGTATAGAAATGATACCTGTCACAACTGCAGAGCCAATTACACCATACATGTGAAAGCTCTGCAGGCGAAACATTTCCTGTATGCGAAACCATGATATCACTTCCGATTTTACTAATATCACACCAAATAAAATACCTGTAACAAGGTATTTGATGTAGGACCACCAGCCCTGCTCTTCGTGCACCTGTGACCTAAGTGAGGGATCGAGGGATCGTACTTCAAAGTCAGTATTTATTTCTTTTTTTAATGTTGTTATTTCATTCATAATTTAAAGCGTTAAAATAAATGGAAGAATAAGGTTTGCCATGATAAAGCCGCCAGCCATAAAGCAAATAGTTGCGATTAATGATGGCAACTGCAGATTGGAAAGCCCCATAATAGCATGCCCTGAAGTGCAACCTCCTGCATATCTCGTTCCAAAGCCAACAAGGAAACCACCCCCGACAATCAGCAGAAATCCCTTTAATGTAAATAGTTGCTTAAAATTGAAAAGCTGAGTGGGAACCTGCAAATTATAATCAGTAATTCCATAAACTGAAAGCTCATGGACTAACTTCGGATTAACTTGTATAGGGTGATCATTCATTAGAAAAGTAGCTGCTATGAAACCGCCAATAAGGATACCTGTTACCAATACAAGGTTCCATATTTCTTTTTTCCATTCATAGCTAAAGAAAGGGATTTTTGAGGGGACACACGCTGCACATATATGTCTTAAAGATGATGATATGCCAAAGGTTTTATTTCCGGCAATTAATAAGATCGGCACCATTAGGCCGATTAGCGGACCGGATATATACCACGGCCAGGGATTTTTTAAGATTTCTATCATAGATCAATTCGTTATTTTTAAAATTAGATAGTTGATTTTAAGTTTGAATACCGCAAAATCTGTTCTTGATTTGGCTGCATCATTTTTTATAAAAATTTGGTTTGCAGGATCTAAAAAAAGAATTCACTGATAAGGATGTATATACCCATCAGCATTACAAACCAGCCAAAGATTTTTTTTAGTTTATCTCCTTTTACTTTTTTGCTGAACAGGCCTCCCACGATAATTCCGGCGATAGCGATGATAGTGATCGTGGCAAGAAAAGTCCAGTCAATTTTAAAGTGGCCAATGTCACCTGTAAACCCAATAAGTGAGTTTAATGCGATGATCAGCAGCGAAGTGCCGACTGCTTCTTTCATGCGCAACCCTACGAAAAGCACCAGTGTTGGTATGAGTAAAAAACCGCCGCCGGCACCTAAAAGCCCTGTAGCAAGTCCCACTGAAACCCCATACAGTAAAAGTACCGGAAGATTCGTCTTAGATTCTTTCACCGGGGCTTCCGTTTTATTACCATTTCTTATCATCGCATTAGCAGCGATTACCATCAGGATGGCAAACAAAACCAATGTAGCCATGGAATGAGTAATGGTAAGTTTACCTATTGTTAGTAAATTTTCCGGAATAAAAGGCATAATAAACTTACGCGTTATGAACACCGTTGTTACCGAGGAGAGTCCGAATAATAACGCTACTTTTATTCTAAGTGAATCTTTACGGTAGTTGTTTATGGCACCCACGAGGCTGGTAGAACCCACGACAAACAATGAATAGGATGTGGATAAAACCGGGTTGATATGAAACAGGTAAACTAACACCGGTACTGTGAGTATCGAACCGCCACCACCTATTAAGCCAAGCGAAACGCCAATTAACAAAGAAGCTACATAACCTAATTCCTGCATAGGAGTGCAAGTTCCAATAATATTTGCAGCAGAGTGGTGATATTTATCACATAGCAAATTGATCAAGGCTTATGATCTCTATGTTCTGCCGGTTCAGCTTTATAAAACCTTTTTCTTCCAGTTTTTTTAGCAGCCTCGATATTACTTCTCTCGAGGTGCTTAATTCAGTAGCGATTTGCGCATGAGTAAAAGGAATGATATTACTGTTCAGCATTTCCTGGTGCTTCTTTAAGTGCATTACAACGCGTTCATCCATCTTGCTGAAAGCAATAGCATCTATAGTGTTGAGTAATTCTTCGAACCTGCTGCGGTAAGTGGATAACACATATTGATACCAACTGTTATGTTCCTTCATCCATGTATCAACATATTTTATGGGTATGGCTAATACATCTGTGGGGGCTATGGCACGGGCTTTTATTTCGCTTGTTTTATTTTGAAGTGAACAAACAATCGATAATGCGCAGGCTTGCCCGGCGGCAAGATGGTACATGTAAATTTCGTTGCCCTCTTCATCTTCGCGAAAAATTTTTACAAGTCCGTCGAGTATCAGCATAGTTGATTTAATGTTCTGCCCACTCCTTAATAATTCTTCACCTTCCTTTAAAGATTTGACCATACCATGTTTGGAAATTTCTTCTAACAGTTGAGAAGAAAAGGAAGGGAAAATATTTTTTAACTCAGCTGTTTTCAACTTTGCTTTATAATATTTAGAAATAATAAAAGACAAAGATAGATTAAGAAAAATGGCGCCATTTTACTTTGTGTAGGAAGGCACGTATAATGCAGGATATTCATGGTATTTCAGGAAAACATATTTTATTTTTTTATTCCTGCCATCATAGGATAAATTTGCATGCATTATTAAATAACCTTTGATCCTTGTAGAATAAAAACAAAAAACCTAAATGACAGGCCAACAGATTCGCAGGCAACTAAAAAAATCATTTGACAGAATAAGGAGTGAAAAATATAAGCAGAATCTTTTACAGGCAATACCATTTTGGGTAGCTTCTCTTTTAACCGGGCTTATCGCCGTATTTTATTCCCGCATTTTTGCTTTTTTAGAGGGGTCAACTTTTTCCATCATTAGCCACTATAAATGGTTGATATTTATATTATCGCCGGTATGCTTTTTTCTTGCCTGGTGGATAGTAGTAAAGTTTGCTCCTTATGCAAGAGGCAGCGGTATTCCGCAGGTAATGGCCGCAATCGAGCTCGCCAACCCGAGGTATAATAAAAAAGTAGAAAAGCTTTTAAGCGTTAAGATTTTTGTTGTAAAAATGTTGTCGAGTTTTATAATGATACTTGGCGGAGGTGCTATTGGCAGGGAAGGGCCCACTATCCAGTTAGCAGGAACCGTTTTTAGAAAAGTGAATGAATGGCTTCCTGATTGGTGGCCAAAAATTTCCAAGCGCAATATGATTATGACGGGTGCGGCGGCAGGTCTTGCGGCTGCATTCAACACGCCTTTGGGCGGAATTGTATTTGCTGTGGAAGAACTTACAAAAACACACATCAGCTATTTTAAAACTGCACTATTCACCGCAGTAATTATTGCTGGTTTAACGGCGCAGGGATTGCTGGGGCCGTATCTATACCTGGGTTACCCGGATGTTACGGGCTTATCTATTTCTGTTTTTTTTGCTTTGATATTGGTAGGCGCCATAGCCGGCCTGCTGGGCGGTATTATGTCGAAAGTAGTATTGATGCTTCTTAAATGGAAATCAAAATTTACCTTTCGCTATCAACATGGACTATACGTCGTTTGCTGCGCATTTATCGTTGCGTCTATTGCTTTCTTTTTCGATGACAGAGTGTTAGGTTCAGGTAAAGAAATTATGATAACTACTTTATTCAGCACTGAAAAAAATGTTCATTGGTACACGGCATTTTTCAGAATATTCGGAACTATTCTTTCTTTTACGACCGGCGCCGCCGGCGGAATTTTTGCACCATCATTAGGCGCGGGTGCAGGGATTGGTTCTCTTATTGCAGGATGGTTAGAAGCTTCCACAACAAATACCAATCTGCTTATACTTTGCGGCATGGTTGGTTTTCTAACGGGTGTAACACGCACTCCTTTTACCTCCGCTATTCTTGTACTTGAAATGACTGACAGGCACAATGTGATCTTTCATTTAATGATCGCAGGCATGGTGGCGAGCATTGTATCTATGGTGATTGATAAGCATTCATTATACGATCATTTAAAAGTTCAGTGCATGCATGATCTGCATCATGAAGATGATGATCCGCTACCACCTCCGAAAGACGCTTCGGCAATTGCAGAGCAAAATAAAACCGGTTGATAATTAGTTTTTAGGCGACAAATGTGCCAGTTCGCCAGCTTAGCTTTTTTGCACCGAAGTTAAAAAAACATATAAATTTTCTTCATGAAAAAATGGATCGTTATCACCTGCCTCTTTATTGTACCAATTAGCGGCTGCGATACTGCCCGTAATATTTTAAGCTCTGCCGGCTATGGCACTGGTCTTACTAAGGATGAAGTTGTGCAGGGTTTAAAAGACGCTTTACGTGTTGGCACGGATTCAGCAACTTTTGACCTTGCAGTATTGAATGGTTTTTTTGGAGATAATATTATAAAAATTTTAATGCCTCCTGAAGCAGAAAAAGTTGAAAAGACACTGCGAAGTGTGGGCCTTGGTAAAACAATTGATAATGCAATTCTATCAATGAACAGAGCTGCCGAGGATGCGACTAAGTATGTAGGTGATATATTTTGGAATTCTATTAAGCAAATGACCATACAGGATGCGTTCGGAATTTTGAGGGGCGGGGATTTTGCCGCTACTGATTATTTAAAACGAACAACCGCCATTCAGCTGACCGCGGCATTTAAACCTGTTATTTCTAAATCCCTTGCCAATGTTAATGCTACAAAATACTGGAAAGATGTTTTTACCGCTTACAACCGATTTAGCGCCAACCCTGTTAATACTGATCTCACGGAGTATGTCACGGGAAAAGCACTGGACGGATTATTTTATCATATAGGCCTTGAAGAACAAAAAATTCGAAAGGATCCCGCTGCACGGGTAACTGATATTTTGAAAAAAGTTTTCGGTAATCAGAATCAACAAAATGCCCCACGGATTTGATAATTCCCGCATTATTTTTTTAATAATACGCTGCCTCCTGCTCAGGGCCGGGACATGATTCTCACTTTCTTTTGGTAACAAAATACCTGTAAAAAAAAAGTAATATGGATTAGATTATTTCTGAATTTATTTCTGAAAATATAAAATCCTTTCACACTATAAGTAATTAAAAGTATTTTTGGTCTGAAAAATAGCAAACAGTCACAATACAGAATGCAAAACCGCGTTTAAAAAAGTGCTAAACACCTCACCATCCAATATTTATATAAAATAGAGTAACGAATGGTCTCCTGGCAATTTGCCTGGCTTTTATAAACAGAACTATACCAAAACATAGGAAGATTAATCTTTAACCATGCCTGGCCGTAATATAAGCAATGCTGTACCACCTGCAGATAAGCAGACAAATGAAATTCATCTAAGGCAAGGCGCCAGTGTCCACAATACTTCAAATAATAATAACCTGCTCTACTTCAGGCATAAAGGAGTAAAAATTAAATTTGGCGATATTGAAAAAGTGCTGCTTGAATGTAAGTTTGTGAAGAAAGCGGCTATACTATACCGTGAAGATATGGAGGGAGAAAAGAAGTTGGTGGCTTATATTGTTCCTAACGGCACATATAATCAAAATGCCATTATTCAATTTTCGGGAAACAAACTTCCGCAGCACATGATACCCCGGTTATGGGTATGCCTGGAAAAGTTTCCTGTAACTGCAGATGGCATGGTAGATAAGAACGCATTGCATGATCCATTAATTTATGAGTTGGCATCCAATGAAAATGTGCCACCACAAAACGAAATCGAGGCTAAACTGGCCGCTATTATCCAGGATATATTGGGTATTACTTCCTTAAGCATACTTGATAATTTTTTCCGGCTCGGAGGAAGTTCGGTACAAGCTGTACATGTAATTGCTTCAATCCGCAAAGAGTTTCATCTTGACCTGGATATTAAATCTTTCTTCGCTTATCCTACCATCTTAAAACTGGCAGGCTATCTTGAAAGGCTGTCTGGCGAACATTCCCTGGGAGAAACGGATGTAAAGGGAGAAAAAGGCTACGAAGCAAATGATGCATTGTGTAAATCCATTGTACGTATTAAAAACGGTGATAGTAAAATGCCTCTTTATATCGTTTGCGGCGGCGGCGGTACGGCCTTTACTTTTGAAAAATTTGCTCACAATCTGGACGAAAACCAGCGTGTATTTGTTTTTCAGCACTCTTACGATATTGAAGAACTTGAAAGTTTTCCGGATGCAATTGAAGAAATTGCTGAGAAGTATTTACATGAATTATTAATATTTGATCCTGCAGGACCTTATGCGCTCGCCGGACATTGTATCGGAGGGGCGATAGTGCTTGAAATGGCCAGGAAACTAAAAGCCCTGGACAGGAAAGTTAAGATGCTTGCAATGTTTGACGTGATACTTTCAAAGAATAATATGATGAAGCCTGAGCCGGTGAAAAAATTGAAAAAGATTCCGGGCTTTATGAAAAGAGCTACTCTAAAAGCTTATTTGAAAGTTGATTTTGAAACTTTTTTATTAAGAAAGTATCCTAAAGATGCACTGGAATACAAGATCAATAGCTTTAAATCTTTTATAAATAAATTCTACAGGTTCAGGCAGGAAAATGCAGAACTGGTTGTTTTTAAAAAATTCGAACAAAAATTCGAAAACGCTTTTAAGAATTATCGTATCAAAAAATACGATGGTGATATTCTCATTTTTTATGCCCTGGATCACTACCATTTTCATGATAAGAACAGGAATATTCAATTCAAGCGCCTGGTTTTGGAAGAGGATACAAAAAACAGGTGGAACGATTATGGAAATTCAGTGACATTTTACGAAGTGGAAGGTGAGCATTCAACAATTTTTACGTCAGAGAATTTTGCCGCGATAGTGCAATCAAAACTCAACGAGTAACACGGGCCTATATTTTTAATAAGGCCATGTAGTGCAGATAATTTCCCCAAGGAAAAATAAACAAGACATTGCTTTGGATAAAGGGCAAGAATTTTTTTATAGGTAAATAAAAGAGGTATAAATGTTTGATATTAAAATAGAGCACATAAATTATTATGTTCCGGAAAACCTTTTATTAATTAAGGATCTTTTGGGCATGATCCGGGAAAAGGAAATACCTGTTGCTTTTGCTAACAAAGAGGCCTATGGCGACTTTATAAGAAATGAATTAAAAATAGACGCCATAAGGGTGGAAGATAAGTTGGAAGATAAAGAGATGCTCACAAATACTGTTGAGCAATTGTTTATCGATGGTGCAGCCGAACCTGGTGATATCGACTTAATTATCCTTGCGCAGGAAGAAGATCAGCGGCAAAAGCTAAATCTCGGACAATATATTCAATATGAATTTGCACTTGACAACGCCTATGTTCTTACCCTTAGCGGAAACCATTGTGCAAATATTGATCATGCTTTGACACTCGCATCACAATTAGCAAATAGGAATGAAAATATAAATAATGTACTCATATTAGGTAATGTTAAGGTTACTAAACTTACAGATAGATTGGTAGGAACCTATGGTGTGGTTTCTGATGGATCGGCTACTGTGCTTTTGAGAAAAAACGGAAAGGGACCTGCCCTTAAAAGCAGCAGGATATTATCAGCGGGGAGGTTTCACGATGTTAATCTTAATCGGGATGATTCATTGATCCTTCTTAAGTATTATGTAAAATCTATCCGGGAATTATTGGAAAGATCAGGTATTTCTCCAAATGAAATTTCCCATATCATTACGCAAAATGCAAATCCTTTATTAGTCAATCAATGTCTTGAGATGGCAGGGATGGATGTCAATAAAATATTTTCTGCCAATCAAACCAGATATTCACATCTTGACTGCCTTGATTTTTTGGTGAATTTAAAGGACCTGATGGTGGAGATAGAAACCACAAAAAATGAGGGTTTGATTTTGTCATTCGGAACAGGTTGGGCGGGCTCATTTATTTCTTCAATCTTATCTTACCAGGACTAATGGAAATTGATAAAATCAATAAACTAATTACCAAACTGCAGACCTGTACGTCTCAACTTGAAACTTATCAGAAGGGAAAAAAAATAATCTTACCCTTTAAAGACTTAACCCCACGCATTCAACAGGTGATTAACTTTTTTCAGGAAAAAAAATTAAATAGCGGCGATAAAATAGGTATCATAGCAACTAACAGTATTGAATGGGTGACGATTGACCTGGCTTGTATTGCGACTGGCATTGTAACAGTACCGCTTGATCCTTCTGTAAATTATGACTTAAATGAAATAATGAAGGAGTTTGACTTGCCGCTGATTTTGGTGAATGTTGAGACCTATAAAAATCATCCGTCTACATATCAATTTGAAGAAATCTATCAAGTTGATTCAACCAGGAATACAACAGAGATCAATCCCGTGCATTACGATCCTCAGGATGTATTAACTTATAAGTTTACATCAGGCTCAACCCAGCGCCCTAAAGTAATCGGGGCAATGAAACAAAGCGTGGATGCGGCTATAACCTTTGTTCAGGAAATTTTTCGGCATACCCTGCAAGATAGGGTAATGATTTTTTTACCCCTTCATACTTATCAACAACGTTACTGGATATACTCCGCAATCTTGTTTGACTTTGATATTATTCTTATTCCAAAGGAATACGTGTTTTTTTGTTTGCAATCCGAAAAGCCTACAGTTATTATGGGCGTTCCATTTTTCTTTGAAACAATTATGAAAAATTTTCTTGCTGAAATAAATGACGGAGAAGATATAGGTTCTAATGAATTGAAACAGGCATTTCAGCAACAATTGGGTGGAAAGATTCGTTACTTATGGACTGGATCGGCACCGTTAGGTTCAGATACTTTGGCATTTTATCAAAGAATGGAAGTGCCATTATTCCAGGGTTATGGAATGAATGAAGTGTGCATAGTTTCGAAAAATTATTTTGGAAATAATAAGACAGGAAGTGTTGGCAAGTTGTTGCCAGGTAAGCAGGTAAAATTTGATGAGAACAACCAGTTATTGGTGAAAAGTGATTATCCTGTAAACTTTAGTTACTATAAAGCTGAAGAGGAAGACAACACGGCAACGTTTCTTGGTAACGGATATGTTGCTACCGGCGACCTTGGTTATATGGATGATGATGGTTATTTATATATTAATGGGAGGATAAAAGAGCTGATCGTACTGGCAAATGCTATTAAGATTCATCCGGCTATTGTTGAAAAGAAAATGGAAACTTCTTCAGCTGTAAAGCATTGCCTGGTTTATGGTGATGACCATCCTTACCTGGTAGCATTGATCGTACCTGAATCTTTGGATATAACTCATACCAAACTCAAAGAGGAGATTGCGAGAGTAAATGAAATGCTCAAGTCATACGAAAGGGTGTGTGATTTTTTTATTGTGCCTGAAGACTTTTCCGGGAAGAGTAACAGGCTATCGGCACAGAATAAAATACTAAGGCAAAATATAATAAATGACTATCGGCAGGAACTTGAAAAATTATATACAATTTAAATACTTATAACAATTATGGATGTCCAGGCTCAAATAAATCAAAGCATTTTTGAAGTCAAGAAAATTACTGATCCGCCCGGTTCCGCTTTACTAAAAGAAGACCTTGGCATCGACTCGCTGCAATTCATCCGGATCATTACAAAGCTTACAGGGAAACTTAACGTAAATATTTTTGAATTAAGCGACCAGGATCTTGCTGCCGTTAAAACAGTTGATCAGCTTGCAGCCCTATTTACTAAAAAATGAATTAAATAAATAGAAATGAATTATCCAGGCGCCCCCCAGTTGTTTACCGGGAATTTTGAATTTGAAAATAACCAGGTCATTTTAAGGCCTTTGTTAGAAAGTGATATTGAAGAATATCGGAATATAGTTTTTGACGACAATATCTGGACCTATTTTGCCGTGGCTATTAATAACGAGGAAGACCTGCAAAACTTTATAAGTTCGGCAATCCAGGACAGGGTAAATAAAAGCCGCATAACTTTTACCTGCATTGATAAGACATCCGGAAAAATTACCGGCAGCACTTCTTTTGGAAATTTTTCTTTTAGGGATAAAAGAGTTGAAATAGGCTGGACGTGGGTAGCGCCACAATTTCAAAAGACCGGTGTAAACAGGAGCAATAAATTTTTGCTTTTGCAATATGCTTTCGAAGGCTTAGACATGGAAAGAGTAGAATTTAAGACGGATGTTTTGAATATTAATGCAAGAAAAGGTCTGAAAGGCATAGGCGCAACCGAGGAAGGAATTTTAAGAAGCCATACGCTTATGCAATTTGGCCGCAGGAGGGATACAATTTATTATAGCATTCTAAAAAAGGAATGGCCTGCAATTAAGGAAAGTATTTTTTTACGTCATAAATAAACCTTTTGGTTTTAAAAACCTAACTACGCTTATGAATTCAGATACTGATTTTGATATTATTGGTATTGGGATAGGGCCATCCAATCTCAGTACTGCGGCCCTTTTAGATCCTGTAAAAGAGATTAACAGTATTTTTTTTGATGCCAAAAAAGAATTTCAGTGGTTCCCGGGAATGCTGTTTCCGGAAGCAACTATACAGGTGTCGTGGTTGAAAGATTTGGTAACTCTGGTTGACCCGACGAGCAGGCATTCTTTCCTGGCTTTTCTTGCTCATAAAAAACGTATGTATCGTTTTGCGATGGCAAGATTTCCAAGGGTTAAGAGAAGAGAATTCAATCAATATTTTCAATGGGTGAGTCAATCATTGGACAACTTACATTTTGATACTTGCGTGGAGAGCGTGGTTTTTAAAGATAACCATTTTACTCTTAAGCATTCGAATGGAGAGGCTAATTCAAAAAACATCGTAATCGCTGCAGGGCAAACTGCAAAAGTTCCTGCGTGTGTGCGGCCTCATTTATGCTCATCCGTTTTTCATGCTATTCAGTTTATAAAAGACAATAATGCTTTTGTTGATAAAAGAATAATTGTGGTAGGTGGAGGGCAGAGTGGGGCAGAGCTTGTAAACCAGTTGTTGTTAAATCGGGCGGAATTGCCGGAAAGTGTATCATGGATATCGCGTCGCCCTAATTTTTTACCGATTGATGATTCGCCATTTACAAACGAATTTTTCACACCCTCATACAGCGAATACTTTTACCATCTACCGGACGTGGAAAAAAGAAAATTACTTGCTCAGCAAAGTCTCGCAAGCGATGGAATCAACCTTGATCTTTTAGAAGAAATTTATCGCAATCTTTACGAGATTGATTTAATAGAAGGCAAAGCAAAGTTCGCGAAATTATATTTTGACAATAACGTAATTGACTTTAAAAAAGAGGCACAAGGTTGGGGGCTCATTTGTAAAAATACTTCAACAGGGAAGGTTAATAAGTACGATGCAGATATGGTAATTTTTGCCACTGGCTTTGAATATCAGCCACCTAAATTTCTTGAACCGGTTATAGGAAGATTGAAGACCACCGATAACGGGTTTGAGATCAACGAAGATTTTTGCATTCAGTGGGATGGCCCTGAACAGAACAAGATTTTTATTCAAAATGGTGCACGTCACGTTCGCGGTGTTGCAGACCCTAACCTGAGTCTGGTGGCATGGAGAAGCGCAAAGATTATTAACAGGCTTGCAGGTAAAAAAATCTATGATATTGAAAATGAAAGCTCTGTTTTTAACTGGCAGAAGTTTGTACCTAACGACAATAATATATCCTATATTGATGAAATTCTAAATGAGGGGCTGGCATAATATAAAGCGCATGAAAAATTCTCAAACAGCAAAAGGTTGAACAGTATACCCGAAGTTATATTAAGTGGCAATGCTTTTGAACGCGGCTTGCAACATGGCCGTGTATTGGAGCAGCAGATCAACGGTTTCCTGGATGATAACAAGGCCAGAATAAATTCAATCAGGCAAACTCCGCTTGAAGATTCATTAGTACAAAGCCAGGTTTTATTGCATGCTGCCATTATTGAATCGCAGTTACCTGAAATTGCAGAGGAGCTCAGGGGGCTTGCCGCAGGAGCAAATATTTCATACGAGGATGCAGTTTTATTGCAAATAAGGATGGAGCTTATTGCTTTTAATGAACAGGATATTTTAGAAGGCGATTGTTCCACTGTTGCCTTTGACAGGTCGCCGAACTCCATAATAACGGGCCAAACTATTGATCTTGCCGGAAACATGACAGACCTTGGTTGTATTTTCAGAATCATTCCGGAACATAATGATGCCCCTGAAATTTTGATGTATGGTTTTGCCGGATTGCTTGGCTACATGGGCCTAAACAGTCATGGGCTTTCGATCAATATTAACATGGTGGTTTCTGATGATTGGCAACCGGGCGTTTCGCCCTACCTGTTAGTAAGGCATTTGTTAACCTTATCTTCAATTGAAGAATGCCTTGATGAGATGAAACGAATCAAGCTCAGCAGCTCAAGAAGCTTCCTGGTAACGTGTAATAATAAAATGATAAATATTGAATGCACTCCAAATGAATTCCAAATAGTTGAAAGTGCAATTCTTATGCATACCAATCATTATTTGCATAATGATTTGAAGGAAAAAGACAAGATGCATTTCCTCTTCAAAAATTCTTCTGTAAAACGATTAAATCTTTTACAGGATTTGTTGCCGGAAGACAAGAAAGACCTTACCGCCGAAATGTTGTTCAGTATTTTTTCTGATCACAGCTTATATCCTGTCGGGATTTGTGCACATAGCGAGGGGAATATCAGGAGATCTGAAACAGTTGGAGCAGTTGTTATGGAACCTGCAAAAAGCCTTTTATCCGCACGTAAAGGGAATGCGTGCAGTGCCAAAACAGAGTCATTCAAGTTGGGGCAATATTCCAAAGCAATAGAAGGAAATACATTTTTGAATACGGAAAAATAAATGACGAACAGGCCGTCATTACAACCTAAATTTTTTATGAAAATATTTCAGCGATTAGAACAAGGGAAAAATAAATACCTGCTAATTCCTGTAATGCCGACTCCTAATGGGGGCTTGCATCTGGGCCATCTCTCGGGACCATATCTCAAAATGGATGTGCTTGCAAGAGCTCAAAGAAGAAATGGCAGTGAAGCTGCTATTTTTTTCGGCTCAGATGCTTATGAATCTTATATGAATTTGAAATCATGGCAAACCGGCAAAGGCGAGGAGGAACTTTGTAACGAATACCACAAACGTATGAGGTGTGATTTGGACGCACTCAAAATAGACTATGATGCTTTTATCAATCCACTGGATCCTGTTTACAATGAAAATTTTAAAAAATATTTCACGGATGTTGTGTCGAACTTTTTTGACAAGGGAGTTTTGGAAATACGATCTGAAAACTATTTGTATTCAAAGGATGAGGACTGTTTTCTTGCAGGCTGCTGGGTGCTTGGGACATGCCCCATGTGTGGTTCCGGAACGGGGAGTTATCAATGTGAAGATTGTGGCACGCAGTACAGACCCATGGATCTCATATCCCCTTCGTTTAAAAAAGGTGATTACCCACTAACAGCTGTAAACGAGAAAGATGTTTACCTGGTCGTAAATAAAAAAGATGAAGTGCTCAAGCATCTCGGGAGCATGGGTATTGGAGAAGAGTTTATTAATATCGCTAAAACCTACTTCGATCAGCAGGGCAATTATGTAAGGATTACTAATCCGGGAAAGTATGGTATCCCTTACTCCCTAAGCGATAGTAAAATACCGCATGTATTATTTACCTACACCGGGCTCTATTTCTATTCGTTGTTTTGCGGTGAGCTGTATAAAGAGAAATATAGCATAGAATTGAATCCTTTTCACAAAGAATCGAAAGTGGTAACTATTGCCAGTTTTGGTATTGACTGCACTATTCCTTATTTAGTGGCTGGTGTTAGTCTTGCAGTGGAATCAGGCGCATACCGGCCGATAGATTTTTTATTGCCGAATCACTTTTTCACACTTGAAAATTCAAAATTTTCTACAAGCCGTGGCCATGCGATCTGGGGAAATGATCTCATAAACAATACACCGGTATCCTCTGATGCGATACGTTATTTTCTCTGTTGGAAAAACCCTGAAAACGAAATGTGTGATTTTAATGTGCAGGAATTCATTCAATTTGTAAATGTTGAGTTAGCAGATCAACTTCAAACAATATTGACACGGGCATGGGATGCATTAAAAAAACACCCAGCCGACACAATTGATGAAGCAGTAGCGGAGAAACTTGAAGAATTATTAATAACTCAGTTGAATTGCTTAACACCACCAGCCTTTCAACTAAAAAATAGCTGCCTGCCTTTAAAGGAATGGATATCATTTGGGAGCCTTCAAAAATTTGAAGGCAACCTGGCTTATTGGTGGCTGAAAGGCTTTGCCTTGTTAGCTTTTCCCATTATGCCAGAGTGCGCAATTTCAATTTGGAATCTTACCGGCCATGAGGGATCACCGCAGGAATGGCTTTATTTTCAAAATACAACATCAGAGCTGGGCAAAAATTTGCCTGTTTTTTTCAGACATATAACTTTTGAAGAAATTAAACCAGCCCTTCCTAAAACATTATTTATTAATGATTATAAAAATTAAAGACGATGAATCAAATTCCCTCACTTTCATTTTTGCCTCCTGAATTGTTTGATAATGCCATGGTCGTTGACGAGATAGATTTTGACCATGATAAAAAAGAGCCCATGACTCCATTTAAGGGATCTAAATTCATAGTGTATCCAAATGAAACATCACCGCTGGATGTTCATGATGTGAAAGAATGCTGGTTCATTGCCTCCGGATCTGGAATTGTTACATACGACGGAGAATCAACACAGGCAATAAAGCCCGGGGATGTGCTGCTCTTTAATTCACAACAAAGTCACCAGGTGTTCAATAATGGTACTGAAAATCTTATGGTGTTTTCCGTATGGTGGTAAAATGAAAAATAATGAATGAAGATGATTTCGATCTTGTCATTATAGGCGCCGGCATTATAGGCGTTTGCGCAGCCTGGTATGCACGTAAGCGTTACCCTCAATGGAAGATCCTTCTTCTCGATCAATCCGGCATAGGCAATGGGGCGACTTCTTATTCAGCAAGTCTTGATATCCCTTATGGCCATACGGCTTTGCGATACAAACTTTCTAAACAGGTCTCATGAACTATATGCTGAACTAAGAAAAGAACTTCCAACCCTGCCCATAAAAGATCTGGAGTTTTATGGAATAAGCCAGGAAGCAAACGCACATCACATCCTTGAGCGACTAACCCGGCATGGTGCAAAACTTTCATCCACAGATAATTCCTTCTATCTTAAATACCCACTCATATCTCAAATTCCAGGAGCATACTACCGTTATTTCGGGGCTTTACGCGGCACAGGCAATAAATAATGAGGTTGCCGGGATATTGGCCAGGGATTTCGGAAAGACTCCGTATTCTTTTATACGGTGTGAAACAAAAATATCCGCTGTAACTCCTGATGGAAGTTGGTATAATCTACAAGCCGCAAATGACATACACTTTCGATCAAAAAGAGTTATCCAATCTACAGGCCCGTGGATAAATCAAATTTTGGGCGGCGTTGAGAGTACATTTACAACAAGAATTAAAAAAATTGTTGCGTTTCATATTCAACAGCCGCCTGAAGCAAATGATCCTGTATTTTATTTCTTTGATGATGATGCCTTTTTAATGCCTAAATATGAAACTGGTTACTGGCTCTTCAGTTTTAGATGTGATCATTGGGACGTCGTTCCGGAAATAAATACATTAAGCATTGATGTGAATGACATTCAAAAGGCACAAGGAATTCTAAGAAAATACGCCCCTGAATTTGCTTCATTATGTGTGGGAGGACGGGTATTTTGTGATGCCTATACCAATGATGGCGACCCAATTATAGAGGAAGTGGAAAATTGTCCCAATTATGTAATTGCTGGAGCAGGTGCGGGTTCCGGTTACAGGCTGGCGACAGCAATAGCTTCTGAAGCGTTAGACATTTTTTCAAAGACTGATGCTGCGGAATTTTAAAAATAATTACCTACTTTTGCACCCCGTTTAGAATTTTATGTTTGTCTAAGCCCTGTTCTTATAAAACATATTGCCCATATGGCTCCATAAGTTTCCCGTCTGTTCGGGAACGCCGGCAGGGTGTAAAAGTAAAAATATTGAAATGCCAAAGGTTAAAACCAACTCCAGCGCAAAAAAGCGCTTTAAAGTTACCGGTACAGGTGAAATCACTTTCCAAAAAGCTTACAAACGCCACATCTTAACTAAAAAATCTACCAAACGCAAACGCAGCTTACGTAAGAAAGGTATGGTGAGCGATGCCAACAGGCCATTTGTAATGCGCTTACTTAGGATGAAGTAACCCACACTTCTTCAAAAGGGGATTCACCAAAATTTAAAAAGAAATTATCCGGCTTGACCGGTAACAATTAAAAATAGTATCAATGCCACGTTCAAAAAATTCAGTTGCATCCAGAGCCAGAAGAAAGAGAGTTCTTAAAGCAGCAAAAGGATATTACGGTAAAAGAAAAAATGTATACACCGTTGCTAAAAATGTAATGGAAAAAGGTTTGACTTACAGTTATGTGGGTCGCAAGCTTAAGAAGCGCGAATACCGTACTTTATGGATCGCACGTATCAATGCTGCCGTAAGAGCAGAAGGAATGAACTATAGCCAGTTTATTCATAAGCTTACTGAAAACAATATTGACCTTAACAGGAAAATTCTTGCAGACATGGCAATGAACGAACCCGAAAGTTTCAAAAGCCTGATTCAATCAGTTAAGTAATTGAATTCAATTTATTTTAATTTATAAAAGCCGCCCGGTTAATTCGGAACGGCTTTTTTTATTTGCGTGAATTCAGCATTCAGTTACATTTGTAAAATTTTATACATAGCCTAATCCATTTTAATGACCAACTCTTACAACGACCTTGTTCATCAAACATTTAATTTTCCGCAGGAAGATTATGATCTCCAGGATGATTACCTGCAGTACAACGGAGTAGATGTAAAAGCACTGATTGATAAATACGGTACGCCATTGAAGATGACCTTTCTGCCAAAGATTGGAATGCAGATCAATAAGGCTAAGAAAATGTTTGCCAATGCTTTCAAAAAACATAAATACGAAGGCGAATATTTTTATTGCTATTGCACAAAAAGCTCTCATTTTTCTTTTATAGTAGAAGAGGCCTTAAAAAATAACATTCATCTTGAGACTTCTTATGCTTATGATATAGAAATTATAAACAAGCTCTACGAAAAAAAGAAGATAAATAAAGATACATTCATCATCTGTAACGGTTATAAGCAAAAGCCTTATATAAGCAGGATCGCGAGGCTATTGAACACAGGTTTTAAAAATGTAATTCCGGTTCTTGACAATAAAGATGAACTCGCCGCATATCGTAAGTCTGTAAGAGTTCCTTTTAATATTGGGATAAGAGTAGCAGCAGAAGAGGAGCCTACATTTCCCTTTTATACCTCACGGCTCGGCATACGTGCAAAAGATATACTTGAATTTTATGTGGATGAGATAGAAGGGAACGAAGACAGGTTCCAGCTAAAAATGCTGCACATTTTTTTGAATAAAGGCATAAAGGATGACATTTATTACTGGAGCGAGCTCAATAAGATTATCAATCTTTATTGCCAGCTTAGAAAAATTTGTCCCGGAACTGGATTCAATAAATATTGGTGGCGGATTTCCCATAAAACATTCACTGGGATTTGATTACGACTACCAGTTCATGATAAACGAAATTGTGAGAAATATCAAGGTTGCATGCAAGCGCACAAAAGTTCCAATGCCAAATATTTTTACTGAGTTTGGCAGCTATACAGTAGGAGAGAGCATGGCGCATATTTACAGTGTAATAGGTGAAAAGAAGCAGAACGATCGCGAAACCTGGTATATGATCGATTCATCGTTTATAACCACGCTACCCGATACATGGGGGATAGGTGAAAGATTCCTCCTCCTGCCCATTAATAAATGGAATGAAGAATACCAAAGGGTGACACTCGGGGGAATCACCTGTGACAGCCATGACTACTATGACTCCGAGGAACATATTAATGAAGTTTTCTTACCGAAAGTCGGAAACGGGGAACCACTATATCTTGGATTTTTTCACACCGGTGCCTACCAGGACCAGATAAGCGGCTATGGCGGAATTAAACATTGCCTGATACCTTCACCAAAACATATAATTGTTGACCGTGATAAAAATGGGAAACTAACCGATTGGGTATACGCAAAGGAGCAAACCGCTCAAAGCATGCTCAAAATTTTGGGTTATAAATAAAAAAAACCTCCCATAATTGAGAGGCTTTAATCAAATCTGTTCCGAAAACGAAATTAGCTAATAGCAATTTCTTTAGGTTGAACTTTTACTTCTTCTTTTTTAGGTAAGGCCAAAGTAAGAATTCCATTTTCATATTTTGCAGCAATGTTATCAGCAGCAATTTTTTCGTCTAAGGTAAATGACCTTTTAAATGACTGAAAGCTAAATTCTTTTTTAACCTGCTTTTTGTTTTCGTCTTTTGTTTTTTCTTTCTTTTCGAAGGAGACAGTAAGGATGTCTTTGTCAACGGTAATTTTAAAATCTTCTTTATTTCTTCCGGGAACATTAAAAGCAAGCTCAAAATCGTCTTTACTTTCGTGAATGTTTACAGGAGGAAAACTAAAGCTGTTGTTGGGAGTGTAAGGAAAGTCATTTAAAAAACTATCCAGGAAACCGTTGAAGGTTTTCGCTCCGGGCTGGTTGAACTTTACGAGTGTCATATTGTTTTTAATTTTGTTTTTTAATAATTTATCTCCTTACCATCAAATAAAATACCACCACATGTTATTAGCCTTTTGAGCTATATTTTTGAGACAATATGGCTCTGAATACTTTTTTTCATGACAAAATTTCAAAAATGTTTGCATTTTGAGTGATGTTATAACAAGTAAAGTGCTGTAAATTTGCAATCTAAATTTTTTAAAAAAATGTATCCAGAGCAATTAGTAATACCCATGAAGGCGGAGTTAACATCGAATGGGTTTCATGAATTAGTTACAAATGACGAAGTAGATAATGCAATAAATAAAGAAGGAACAGCACTGGTTGTTATAAATTCTGTATGTGGTTGTTCAGCAGGCACCGCACGCCCGGGTGTGTTGTTGGCCGTAGGGCAGAGTGAAAAGAAACCTGATCTTCTGGCGACAAGTTTCGCGGGCTTCGATGTGGATGCTGTAAGCAAAATACGCGAACATCTGCTACCTTATCCTCCCTCTTCACCATCAATTGCGCTGTTTAAAAATGGCAGGCTGGTGCATTTTATAGAAAGACATAATATTGAGGGAAGGTCAGCGCAAATGATTGCGAATAATCTTTCAGCAGCATTTGAGGAGTATTGCTAACCCTGGTCTCAGTTCTGTCGCTTTCAAAATTCTAACCGATAGATGTGTTGAAGGATTCAATTAATGGGATCATTTCAGTAATAACCTGGAAATTGGAGTGATTATGATCATCACCGTGCATAATTGCTCCATTTTTGTAAACGTTATTTTGGAATGAACAATATATTTTTTATACCCTTTAAATAAACCAGGAAATGTTTATTTGCCAAAATTAAACGGCTGCTATGTATCCTAATTTATATTACGCTATTAACGATTGGTTTGGATGGAAAATCAATGCATTTAAAATTTTCTACACATTTGGAATTTTTGTAGCGATTTCATTTATAGTCGCGGCGTATTTCTTTACGCTCGAGCTTAAGCGTAAAGAGAAACAAGGTCTCTTGCAACCTCGTGAAGAAACTATTACTGTAGGAAAACCAGCTTCACTTTTTGACCTCCTGGTTAATGGTATTGTAGGCTTCATTTTCGGCTATAAAATCATTGGTGTTTTTATTGCCAGTCGTGGCCAGTCGGTGGACCTCCAGGAGTATATTTTTTCCTCAGAGGGCAGTTTACTAGGGGGCCTTGTTATGGCGGCGTTGCTTATCTTTTTCAAGTACCGCGAAAAAAACAAACAAAAGCTTGGCAAGCCTGAAAAAAGGATTATAAGGATCTGGCCACACGACAGGGTAGGCGATGTGGTTATTTTCGCATTAGTTTTCGGGATCCTTGGCGCGAAGGTTTTTGATAACCTTGAAAACTGGGACAGGTTTATACAAAATCCAATCGGCAACTTGCTTTCACCTAGTGGCCTTACATTTTATGGAGGCCTTATTTGTGCGGGCATCGCCATTTGTGTGTACGCCCGAAAAAAAGAAATTAATCTCCTGCACTTAACGGATGCCATAGCGCCCGCTATGATGATTGCTTATGCTATAGGCCGTATCGGTTGCCAGGTAGCTGGCGATGGTGATTGGGGTATTTATAACAGTGCCTATATTTCTGATATGCCAGGACATGTGGTGCCTGCAACACCGACGCAGTTTAAGGATAATGTAGTAAAAAACTCAACCTATTTTTTGAATGGATCTGTGATGGAACCATCAGGATCTTCGACAAATGTTACTGACAGGCATTCGGAAACACTGGAAGGGGTTCCTCATAAAAGTTTCCGCGGACCATCATTTTTACCAGCATGGATGTTTGCCTATACGTATCCGCACAATGTAAATGAGGATGGGATTTTACTAAACGATTGTGAGGGTAGATATTGCAGGGCGTTACCTCAACCCGTATTTCCAACACCGTTTTATGAAACAATAGCCTGCGGTATTTTATTTCTCATTTTATGGCTGATAAGAAAAAGGATAAAAGTTCCCGGGGTAATGTTTTCAATCTATCTTATAATGAATGGTATTGAAAGGTTTTTGGTTGAAACCATTCGGGTCAATAGTACTTACTCAATTTTCGGCCTTCATCCTACACAAGCTGAACTTATTTCTGCCGGCCTGGTAATAGCCGGCGGGCTTGGGCTAATGATTTTTAATAAAAGAAATAAGGCAAATTCGATAGCAAGTTTATAAGCGTGAATCACAGGATCATTCTTGTAAAATGACTCAGAATAGAAATATGCCATCTATACATTCTGATATAATTCCATGTAACTTTTTTTACGCTGCCTGCGTCCCATTCAAAATTCAATCACCGTTCACAAAGTTTTAAAACCTCTCATGTATCATTATGTACTATGCTTAGCAAAGTACCTAGTTTCGTGTTGTAATATTTAAAACATAGTAATGTAAAAAAATTTATCCATGACCAGATCAACTCTTTTGACGCTTCTTTTTCTAGTAATATCAAGGTTTTTAGTTGCCCAGGGAACCAACGAGGGAAGCATCACAGGATCCATTACCGACGGCGGGGATCAAAAAATTATTGATGCTGCTACCGTATCATTGTTCAAGGCAAAAGATTCATCCTTAGTTAAAGTAAACCTTACAGATAAAAAAGGTAATTTTTCTTTTGACCATTTGGCTTTTGGAAATTATTATTTACTGGCAACCTCAACCGGCCATTTAAAAACATATAGCGGACTTTTGCAGGTTAATAATTCAGTCCCGGTTTCCGCAGGGAATTTGCAATTAAGGAATAATGTAAAGACGTTAAGAGCCGTAAATGTTACGGCTGTCATTAAAAAACCGTTCATCGAAAGAAAAATTGATCGTACAGTTATAAATGTTGACGCATCGATAACAAATGCGGGAACAACTGCGCTAGAGGTCTTAGAAAAAGCACCAGGAGTTACTGTAGATAAAGATGGTAATATTAGCCTCAAAGGTAAACAGGGTGTAATGATTATGATGGATGGAAAACCTGCTTACCTGAGTGGGCAGGAATTGGCAAACCTGTTGAAAAATATGCCTTCGTCTGCCATTGACCAAATTGAAATAATGACCAATCCTTCTGCAAAATATGATGCTTCCGGAAATTCAGGTGTAATAAATATCAAGACTAAAAAAGAAAAGATGAAGGGCCTCAACGGAAGCTTCAGCGCAACGCTCATTCAAAGTAAGTTTACAAGAACCAATAATAGTTTCAATCTTAATTATCGGACGGGCAAGTTTAACCTGTTTGGTAACTACGGCGTTTCTTACTGGCAGGGATATAATAATTTAGAACTCCAGAGAAAATTCAGAAATATTTCAACAAAGGAACTGGAGACAATTTTCGACCAGTCATCCCTGATGAATCATAATTCTACGTTTCAAAACCTGAAAGTTGGAATGGATTTTTATGCCGATAAAAAGAATACCCTTGGGGTTGTATTTTCAGGATATATAAATCCGGGGAATAATACCGGCGATAACACAACGTATTTAAAAGATGCAAATAATCAAACCGATTCCATAACAAAAGCCATCAGCTCACAAAAAAGAAGATCAAATAATTTCTCTGCTAATTTCAATTTCCGTCATGTATTCGACACGACAGGGAGAGAGTTTACAGTAGATATGGACTACCTCACCTATTATCAGACGTCCAACCAGCTCTTTGATAATAGTTTTTTAAATCCTGATTATTCAGTGCTCAGGCCGGCCACTCAATTAATTGGAATTCTGCCGGCGACTGTAAATATTTATTCTGCAAAAACCGATTTTGTTTTCCCTCTTAAAAAATCGGCGAAGCTCGAAGCGGGTTTAAAAAGTAGCTACGTTACCACAGATAATGACGCATTATATCAAAACCGCACAGCAACCGGGTTTGAAACAGATGAAGGCAAGACCAATCATTTCATCTATAAGGAAAATATAAATGCAGGTTATTTAAATTACAACAGGCAAATAAAAAAATGGGGAATGCAGGCTGGCCTGCGGGCAGAGAATACCAATGCAAAAGGACACCAGATCGGCAACACTAACAGGCCTGATTCGTCATTTACAAAGAACTACGTAAATCTTTTCCCGACGGCTTACTTAAGTTATGAAATGAATAAGAAAAATACTTTCTCAATTAATTATGGTCGCAGAATTGATCGTCCGGCGTATCAGGACCTGAATCCATTTTACTATTTCCTGGATCAATACACCTATGAAGTTGGTAACACGTTGCTTCAGCCGCAGTTCACTGACAACATAGAGTTATCACACACTTATAATGGATTTTTGACCACAACAATTAATTACAGCAAAACAAACAATGCAATTTCCGATGTATTAAAACAAATCACAAGCGAAAGAAAAACTTTTCAAACCAAAGACAACATAGCATCTAAGACAAATTATGGGCTTGCAGTTAGTGCTAACTTTCCGGTAACAAAATTCTTTTCTACAAATATTTACAGCAATGTAGTTCACGACAATTATAAAGGTGCTCTTAATGGCGATTATTTAAATGTGAATAATGTAACCTTCTTTTCAAACATTAATAACCAGATTAAATTCAAAAAAGGATGGAGCGCCGAGCTGAGTGGCTTTTACAGGTCTAAAGGAATAGAAGGCCAGATAGTGATGAATCCCATGTGGCGCATGGATGCCGGGGTTGCGAAACAGGTTTTCAAAAATAAAGGAACCGTGAAATTGAGTATACGTGATATATTTCAATCCCAATACTTTTCCGGTTATGTGAAGTACCAGGACATTGATGTGTACATAAAAAATACCCGCGACAGCAGGGCTGCATCATTAACCTTTAGCTATCGTTTCGGGAAACCGGTTAAAAACCAACAACGCAGAAAAACAGGCGGCGCATCTGATGAGCAAAATCGCGTAAAAACAGGAGATAACTAAAATATTCCCTTGACCCCAATGAAAATAGAAGCTGCCTCAAACCGGGGCGGCTTTTTGTTCTTTTTTTGAATCAAAATAAACAGCTCCTTTACAGAGTAATAGATTGGTACAATAGATAAAAAAACAAGAGAAAATGTGTCCGCTCAATATTATTAGTCGTGAATAAATCCACATGGCCGAAAACACAATGTTTAAAAATTACAAATAATAATTGTTTAGATATGCATTAACAGATATATTTTTGTCTTTAAACCCAAACTAGTTACAAACGCAAAACTTAATCAAGTGAAAAAATATCAAAACTACAGCTGCGTATTTTTTGCTTTAATCCTTGCAGTGCTTGTAATACCATATCAAAGCTACGCTCAAAAAAAAGAGTCTGTTGACAATGGATATTATATTACCTATCCTGACAGGCTAATGCTTGATCTTTACCTGATGCAAAAGTTTGCTCCATTTACGATTTCATCGGGTGATGAGCCGGAACTTAATTATAGATCGGCGTCCAAATTAAACCTTGGTGCCGGCTTTGCCTATAATGGTTTTGGGATCAACGCCTCCTACGGTTTCAATTTTTTATATAAAGAGAATGGAAAAGGAAAAACAAAGGGCCTCGATCTGCAACTTCACTTATATCCTCACAAGTGGGCGGTAGATTTATTGGGAAGTTTCCGTAAAGGGTACTATCTCGATCCAAAAAAGAATAACGGGCTCACCCTACCGGGGTATTACGTGCGACCCGATTTTAAACGAAGTGTAGTTGGTTTATCTATTTTCAGAGTGCCAAATTCCGGTAAATTTTCTTACCGGGCAGCATTTACAACAAATGACTGGCAAACAAAATCTGCCGGCTCGCTGCTCTTTGGAGGAGAAGCTTATTTCGGATCAATAAAAGGTGATAGTGTTCTGGTGCCTGGTATGGTAAGTAATTTATACGACCAGGCCGGCATCGATAAAATAAATTTTTTTAGCATTGGCCCCGGCATAGGCTATGCTTACACGCTGGTAATAGAGAAGAACTTTTTTATAACAGCGTCAGCGATAGGAAGTATTGATGTTAATTTTTCTACAGAAGAAAGAGCTGTCGAGAAAAAAAAGAAAACAAGCTTAATTCCGGGTGGAATATATAAAGGCGCTCTTGGATATAACAGCAGCACATGGAGTGTGAGCGCCAATATTACCGGTAATGCCTTGTATATAGGCAGCGAGTCTTCTTCTAAAGAATATTTTATGCCGACTGGGAATCTACGATTTATTGTTGCTAAAAAGCTGGCACCCAAAGCACATAAATAACCGGACCCAAGTATCTGCTTTAGCCATTATTTTTTAGGTGTAGGCTGAACGGTTTACATAATCGTTTCATCCACCTATTACATCATTTTTCGAATAGGATTGGTTGCATTGCTTTCCCCGTTGCGCATGGTTCCTTTGTTGATAGCCGAATCTTTGCTGATATTTTGCCTCGTTGATTTGTTATCTGTTGTTATAGCCGGTGTTCCGGGAAGATTAGTCGTATTCGTAATTCCGGGGTACTCTTTTGGCTTATTAGTATTATTTATTGTATTGCTTTCCGTCGCTCCGTGGTAAATACTTTGTTCCTGTGGCTTATACGTTTCGATCAAATGGACTTTATTTTTAGGGGCATTGTCAGGAGTTCTAAGGGATCCAGGTGTTCCGGGTTTATTGTTCCTGGTACGAACACTATCCTGCCCATAGCTTACAAAAGCCATTAATAAAAATGCGAGGATAGCTGTTGAAAACTTTGTTTTCATAATATACGTTTTAGGTGATTGTTGAAAAAATTAATGAGAAAATTGTGCCATTAATTAGTTCCGGGATGGGGATTAATCAGAACTTTCATTATTGAATACTTTGAGATTTGATATGAAATATTTTCTTAAAAATCATCCTTAAAAATCCCTACTTTACAAAGATCTTTTATAGCTGATGAAATACTTTTTTTTACTATTTACAATCGCCTTCACCACCACCTTTGGGCAGAATAAAACGATTGATGTTCAGCATTACCGCTTTGAAATCATTCTCAACGATACCAATAACGTTATTCACGGGAAGGCAACTATCGATTTAAAAGCGAAGAATGCCGGTAACATGATTTATTTCGACCTTAAAGGGTTTAATGATTCTACAGGTAATGGCATGAAAGTATTGGATGTAACTGCGGATCATAATAATTTGAAATTTTCGCAGGATAGTGAGTATGTAAATATTTATTTCAATACTGCATTGCAACCAGGTGTATCAAAAAATATTACAATCAATTATTCGGGAATTCCATCCGATGGGCTTATTATTGACACTAATAAATTCGCAAAGCGCACTTTTTTTGCTGATAACTGGCCCAATCGTGCACACAACTGGATTCCCTGCAATGATCACCCTTCTGACAAAGCATCGGTAGAATTTCTTGTTACCGCACCTGATCATTACAGGGTGATCGCTAACGGCATTCTTATTAAAGAATCAGGCCTGCCAAATCATTTAAAACTTACGCATTGGAAGGAAGATATGGTGTTGCCAACTAAAGTAATGGTAATTGGAGTTGCTGATTTCGCGGTACAGCTTGCGGCAACTATTAATGAGATTCCGGTTACAAGTTGGGTGTTCCCGGAAAACAGGGATAGCGGATTCTCGCAATATGCAATTGCAAAAAATATACTTCCATTTTTTATAAACTACATCGGCCCTTATCCCTATAAAAAACTTGCCAACGTCCAATCCAAAACAGTTTTCGGCGGAATGGAAAATGCCAGCAACATCTTCTATTACCAGAATTCAGTAAAGATGGATTCAGTGACGCACCAGGATTATATAAAACTCGAAGGGCTATTTGCTCATGAAGAAGCACATCAATGGTTTGGTGATGAGGCGTCGGAAACAGGCTGGCAGCATGTATGGCTGAGCGAAGGATTTGCTACCTATATGACACATTTATATTTTGAAAACCGTTATGGAGAAGATACCCTGAAAAGCAGGATGAAGACTGACAGAGAAATGGTAATCGAATTTTACAAAAAACGAAAAACGCCTGTTGTTGATACAACTTCGCAAAAAGCTCCCTTTGTATTATTAAATGCTAATTCTTATCAAAAAGGCGGCTGGGTATTACACATGCTTAGAAGAAAACTGGGTGATACGGTTTTTCAAAAAGGGATACAAGCCTATTATAAAATGTATAAAGGAAAGAATGCATCCACTGAAGATTTTAGAAGAGTTATGGAAAATGTAAGTAAACAAAATCTTGAAGTATTTTTGAAACAATGGCTGTATACCCCCGGCCAACCAATATTACAGGGGAAGTGGCATTACGATTCAAATAAGAAAATTGTCACGATCAACATCAATCAAATGCAGGGCTTCTTATTTCATTTTCCTTTGCAAATAGGCATTATAGAAAATGGCAACTTGAGTCTTAAAACAATACAAATAGATAAGAGAAACATCAACGTTTTAATTCCCATCAACGCAAAGCCCCAATCGGTTCAACTTGATCCCGATGTGAATTTACTATTTGAAGGTTCATTACGGGAACATCAATAGACTTCTATAAAAAAAATTATCCTTAATTTTTTTCGGCATATCAATTTTCAAAACGCTGCATCGCAAAATAAATTTAGTTGTTGGTTAAGGTAATCTGTTGTTAAACACTCAATGTGTTAATATCCCCGACATCTATATCGTGTTTATTTGTATTCTAAAACTAATCATTATGAAACCGAACATTTTACTTTCGCTTGTAATTACCTGTTTTTCTTCAACCATCTCAATTGCTCAAATTAGCCCTGGGAAAAATTCTGCTCGGAGGTAGCATCGGATATTCCAGCAACAATAACTCGCAGCCCACCCAACCCGGCTCGTATGCAGATTATGAATACCTGTTTTCAAACATTCAAATTGGAAAGTTTATTAAAGAAAATACCGCCGTTGGAGCAATCGTTTCTTATGGCTATAATAAAAATTCAACACAGTCTAACTATTACAATAAAGCCACCCAATTCAACGCAGGCATATTTTATAGAAAATATAAATCCCTTGGCAGCAATTTTTATTTTTTCGGCGAAGGAGATGCCTTATATACTTATTCGAAAAGCAAGGTTACATATTATCAAGCCGCAACAAATACTACAAATATGATTTCAGATGGGGGCACATTATCTTTTATTCCAGGTATATCTTATAACATATGGAAAAAAATGCAGGTGGAGTTATTGATGCCAAATATATTGTCAATTGGCTATTCGCACACAAAAACAGATTATAACTATACCAACCCTCCATCGTCGTCAAGCAATGATGGAGATGTTTTTTCGGCTAATGCAAGTCTCAATTCCAATTTACTATCCAACTTTGCGATCGGGTTTAAGTTCTTTCTCTAATTATTCATACTGTAAGAAAATAAAGTCGGCAGTAACTAATGTGCTGCTGGCTTTATTTCAGTTCCTCTAATCTTAACTTTCATCGGCAATCCTCTTTCAAAAAATTAGATACTCACTCAAAACCTCCCAATTGATACTTGATAAATTCAAAGCTCGCTGTGCGAATTATGCCTTTGTCTAAATGGTACCACGGACTGATTGATTCATCATCTGTGTTGCGCAACACATATATAGATTGTGCTGGTGAATATCCTTCAACAAGCTTAAAAACTTTTTCGCCTGAATTATCTATTGCTTCATCAATAATGATAAAGCAATGACCGGGGCTGCCCGGAAAAATAACAACAGTTCCTACCTCAAAAGTGCTTTTCTTCTTCAGTTCTTTTGCAAGAGAAATTGTGCTTGCATAAGTATAAACTATATCAAGATATTTTCGCAGGCTTTCATGTGTTCGGCTACACGACAAGACTTGAACAAACTTTATGTTATTCCCGTCGGGTAAAACTCTTAGCCCTTTGCAATAGTCATCCCATGAATAATACCGGCCACTTACAAAATGAAACCCTATTTCTGAATAGCGCTGATGCGCGAATAAATATTCTGCACGCAGTCGCATTAAAGCATCCGCACATTGCTGCAAGTCGGTTCGCCCTACATCATAATTTACAATGGCAACATGCTTCTCCTGGTAAGAAACCGGCTTGCCCTTATAATCAAGAATTGGTCCGTTATTTAGCGGGAGATGCTGCAAAAAATATTGCCAGCCTTGTTCGTCAAATTTTTTAGAAGAAACGATTTCCTGTCGTGGCTGAGTGCCAGGTTTTATTCGCTGGTTCGAAGAGCTTTCACAGCTAAGAAAAATCGAAATAAACAGGAATTATAAAAAGTATTCTCATCTGTAATTTTCATATCAGATACAGATGAGCTTTTATTCCATAAGTTTTGCCAGGCTTTCGGTAAATTATTTTATCTTTTTTTATTTCCATTACCAAGCCAAAGCAACGAATTAATGATAAATTGATTTTGAATTTTGCTGCTGAACGTAGATGATAATTCGAGGACAGGAGTATTTTCCCCGGAAGTAAATTTTCTTTCATAGTCCATATCGTTGTGGCCCATATTTGTATAGATCATTTTATACTTCGTATTGGTCCACGCGATTGGATAATAGCCGCTGTGCCAAATTTCGTAAGGCTTCGGGCCGGTGCCCAGCGGGAAGCTTGAAGAGTCAACTGACAGAAGAATTTTGATATTTTTATTCTTGCGTATATCTTTCTCCCAGCTATACCATTCGCTGGGCGCTGATTTAAATGTTGACGGCAAATTTTTGGTTACAGGATGCTTCCGGTCTTCGACACGCAATATTGCGGAGACTGGCCTCCAGCTATTTCCTTTGTATTGCCCTACTCCCATAAAATCATTGTGGTACCAACCCCAGTTCTGTGGATAGGCAGATGGCGTTAATGCAAAGCCTGCAAAATGAAAACCCATCCATGCGCCGCCATTTTCCATATACTTTTGAAATGCTTTCCTTTGATCTGTTGAATCAGGACGCGTATCTAAGAAAAGTACAACCTGGTATTTAGATAAAAAGTTTTCATTTAAATTATTCCAGTTGTTGGTAGAGTCGTAGGTGAAATTATTTTTTGAAGCTACTGAATCAAACCACTTATTTGCTTCATGCACAAAACTTATATGAGCAAGGTCATTCTTTGCGGTATAAAAAGCTATTACGTGAAAAGTGTTTTTACTTTTTTGCGCTAAAACAATATTTGTAAAAAAGAAAAAAAGCAAGTGTAGAAAAACTATGGGCCTGAGCAGTTTCATTATCTTAATATTTGCACAATTATCTTGGTTATTTTTAATGCCGACAATTTAAGTAATTTCCTCTGCCATTTTAAACAATTAGTTTTTCCTTTATTTCCGGGAAATTGAATTTTGTAAAATGATTGCAGAATTCTATATTATATTCAAGCAATGGTCCTTAAAAAATATTTTCATACTCTATTGGCAGCGGCTTCTCCCTTCTCAATAATTCTCTTTTTTATTGCGATATTATTTTTTGCCGGTTGCAGCGTTAGTAATGATCCTTTAAGAAGAACAGCGCTTCGTTTGCAAAGAGGAAAAATCAAAGAAGATACAAGCTATGTTTATTCATTGCCTTATGCAAAAGGAACATCTCATCTTCTGATACAAGGATACTTCAGCAGCTTTTCTCATAAGAACAGGGCGGCGCTCGATTTTAAAATGAAGAGTGGCACAAAGGTTTACGCCGCAAGGGCTGGCGTCGTCATAAGATTGGAGGAGCAGCATACTAAAGGCGGAAGAAATAGAAAATATAGAAAAGATGCCAACCTCGTAGTAATACAACATGATGATGGCACAAAAGCGGGCTACTGGCACTTACAGCAAAATGGTGTGCTGGTGGATATTGGCGATACTGTAAGACAAGGGCAACTTATCGCACTCAGCGGTAAAACGGGTTATACTTTTTTACCACATCTTCATTTTATTGTTTGGACAAATAAGAACGGCGGATGGCAGCAGGTTCCAACAAGATTTTTAACATCAAAGGGTGTGAAATATCTAAGGCCGTTTAGAAAATATCGAAATCCAGGGCAGATCAGGTATAGCCAATAGCATTCAGAAACTCTTCTTTTTTTCGCCGGGATACGTCCACATAATTTCCGTTTTGCAATTCTATTTGGCCGCCATCACCTTTAATGTAGCGCTTGATGTAATTTAAATTGATAAGATGTGAATGGTGTGTGCGAAAGAAAATATCTACAGGCAGCAACTCTTCAAAATCTTTCAGCGTCTTGCTGGCTATGAGCTTTGGCCGGTTATTGAAGTAGATAGTGGTATAATTGCTGTTCGCTTCAAGATGTATGATATCGCCGATATTGAAAAACAACAAACCTTCGAGCGTGGAAATCGCAATTTTATTAAAATTGTTTTTATGGAGATTTTGATCCAGCAGCTCCAGTTTTTTACTTGTATGGCTATGTTGATGTGAATGAATTTTTGAAATAGCCAGTTTCAGTTCTTCAATATCTATGGGCTTCAGTAAATAATCAAACGCTGCATATTTAATAGCCTTAATTGCATATTGATCGTAAGCTGTTGTAAAAATGATGTGGAAGTTTTTTTCCGGCAACCGGTGCAACATTTCAAAGCCATCCATTCGAGGCATCTCGATATCGAGGAACACAATATCCGGCCGTATTTTCTCAATAAGTTTTATACCTTCTATTCCATTTTCTGCTTCCCCTTTCAATTGAATTTCTTCACAATAGTCAAGCAGTTTTTGTTTCAAAGCCATCCGGCCTTTTGCTTCATCGTCTATGATAATTGCTGTTAACATTCATCCACTTTTAAATAAACTTCCACTTTAGTCCCGGACGGTTTGCCTTTGGAAAATAAATCCGTTATCTGTACAGACGCTTTTTCTTCCCGGTTAAAAAATTTTACTCTTTCATTGCTCATATCTATCCCGTAAGACAACTTATTTTTTTGCACATAATTCATAAGATTATTTCTGCCAACACCATTATCTTCTACAAGATATTTTATATAACTCCCCTGCCGGTTTATGGAAATAGATAATCTTCCATCATGATCATTCCTGTATCGAAGGCCATGCAGAATTGCATTTTCAACAAACGGCTGTATGATAAGCGGCGGCACTTTATAATCGTCCTGCAGCAAGTCATCATCAGCCTGTATTTCTGCGGTAAATTTATCCTCGTGCCTGAATTGCTCGAGCTCAATATACAATTTCAAAGTATCCAAATCGTTCGCAAGGCTCACTGTGTTTTGTTTAGAGCTATCAAGTATACCGCGAAGAAGTTTGGCAAATTTATTCAAATACACAGTCGCATTATATTTATCATTACTCTGTATCAGTGCATCGATGCTGTTAATACAATTAAAAATAAAATGTGGATTCATCTGGCTGCGAAGCGCTTCCAGCCTGGCTTTAGAAAGTTGCTCGTTTATACTATATACTTCTATACGTGCATGCTGCAACAACTGCGCTGCCTCAATAGATTTTATTTTATCCGCAACAAGTGTTGCAATCGTATTTAATATTTGTAAGTGCTGGCGTGTAAAAAAATTCTTTTCGTGATGTTCACTATCTATTACTCCAATAAGTTCATTATTATAAATAACCGGAACGGTAATCTCACTTAGCCGGCTCATTTCATCAGGCCGGTAACGGCTGTCCTTTGATGTATCCGGGATTAGCACTGCTTCCTTTGTTGCTATCACATAACCGACAACACCCTGACCGGGTAATACATCGAAAGGTTGGTCAAAAATTTCCTGTGCTGAACCTTTAGGGCCAAATCCGGCCTTCTGTACCATTTTAGTTTTGTCATCATTCCACAGGTACATCATGCAATCAACAAAACCGAGCTTGCCGATCAGGTTTTTGGCAACATCCCACAACACATCATTAACCGTATTTTTATCGATTAATGAAGACGAGAAATAATTAATGATCTGCTCCAGCTCCAGTTGGGTTTTATAGTGCTCTGCGCTTAGCTGCTGAACCTTTAATTTTTCCGCAGCGATAGCATTGATATTTTTTATTCTCCATTTTATGAATGAATAAATAATTACAAAAGCGCAAAGGGCAACCAATGTAATAAACCACCATGTTTTCCAAAACGGTGGGGCAATCGTTACCCGGAAAGAAGTCTCTTTTCCCGGTTCATACCCATTTTCAGCTTTTACAAAAAAAACATAATCGCCGGGATGCAGGTCGGTATAATTTGCAAATCGTTTTGTTCCGCTGTTTACCCAGTCTTTATCAACACCATCGAGCTTGTAATAGTAGTTCGTTTGTTGCAGGCTTGAAAAATTTAGCGAAGCAAATTCAATAGTGAAAAAATTTTCTTTATAGGATAAGCAAAGGGGTTTATTGTTATAAAGCAAAGAATCTATTTGCATGGCTTTTCCAAAAAGCCTGAATCCTGTTATCTCAGTTTTTGCAGGATTGACATCCTTATTATCGCCCGGCTGCGGGAAAAAGCAAATCGCTTCCGTAGTGGTAGATGTAAGCCAGCGGCCATCTTTCAAGGGGATAAAAGTATGGCGATTCAAATGACGAATTGATAACTCCAGGCTCAATACCATAAGGTATAAATCTTTTATCGCCGGGTAGAAATTTATAAAGCCCGTAATCTGTTGTGATCCAAACATAGCCGTACGGGTCTTTTTTTATTGCGTACACATTATTCGAAGGCAGCCCATCAGACACTGTGAGGTGAGAAAACCTTTCAGTTTTTTTATTAAAAAAATTCAGTCCTCCGTAAACTGAACCTATCATCAAAACACTATCATTCAATTCCTCTATCCCCTCCGGAGCACTTCCTAAAAAGCCATCATTGTTTTTACCCGGCAGCCATGTTTTTATAAACTTCATTTTTTCAGGATCAAATTTTTTGAATCCTGCTTCTGTGCTTACCCAGCATTGCTCTGCCTTATCAATGAAAATATTGAGTATGCCGGAATTGAACCGGACGCTGTCTCCCGAAGCAATGAACCTGTTTTTCTCAGCATTCCATTTTGCAATTTTCCCGTTGTGCAACCCGAAATAAATGTTGCCATAATTATCTTTTGCCATGCACCTGATGGTTGACTTTTCCATTTCAGGCGGCTGGCTATTTTGCATCGCACCTGTAAGTGTGTTGTAATGCATAAGATATCCATGCTGGCAACCGATCCATAATGTTTGTTTATCAAACTGCACGAAACTCCAGACAAAATTATTTTCTGTGGGAGTTTTATAAATGATATTTTTTTTGAAAAGAAAATTACTGTCATAAACAGCCATACCGCCGCCCCATGTGCCAATATAAATATCACCATTGGGAATTTGAATGCTGCTTATAATTTCGCTTTTACTGATGCTGTTTGAAAGATCGTTTTCTTCGTGACGGATGGATTTAAAAAACTGCTTATACGGATTGAATATACTTATGCCGCGGTCGGTAGCGATCCAGATGTTTTCTTCTCTATCCTGGAAAAGGCTATTTATATGATAATTGTATTGAATACTGCCAGCGTTTTTTTCTTCGATAATATCATAATCAAAATTATCTCTCTGCTCATTATAGCACAACAATCCGGCGTTCTCAGTGCCTATCCAAATTTTGTGATTATGGTCCTCTATCATGGAGTTAATAAGTAAGCCCACGTCAGAGGACTTCCTGCCTTCTTGTTTTGACTTAACGGATGACAAAGAATACGTACTGATCTTTTGCGTCACTCTATCGTATCTATAAAAAAAATTACCCCAGGTAGTAACCCATATATTTTGCTTGCTGTCTACCATAACATACCGGGCGGACTGCTTGCCTGTTCCCGGAATTTTCCATGCCAGCAATGGATGATGCCCCGGATTAAAATTATTAGAATAAACAGCTTTGTTTTTTCTGTCAAATAAATTTAGTTGAGATCCTCTCATAACCCATGTATAGTTACCATTGTTCTCTGAGCTAATGAAAGAAGATTGATTTGCATATGCGGGACCATTGGATAAATTAAAAGGAATATATTTCCTGGTAATGCTATCATAACGATAAACTGCATTGGTACTTAACAACCACTCCTCATTATTCCATCTCTATACGAATTAAAAATAAAAGAAGTATCGTCTGACAATTGTTCGCGGGTAAATGTTGTAAAATTTTTATTATCTAATTCCATCTTCTCAACAATAATTCGATTTTTTATAAGCCATAGCAGGTTATTTTTTTTATCCGCGTACATATCGGCGCTAAACGTAAATCCTTTAGAAGGATCGCTCAACATTTCCGGATAATAAACAAAACGCGAACCATCATAACGTTGCAGCCCGTTGGCATTTGCTATCCATATAAATCCTTTTCCATCCTGTGCAATCGAATAAACATTATTATGTAATAATCCATCTGCTTCAGTAATACGGCGAAAAAAATGATGCAGATTTTCCTGTGCCTTTATTTTTTGAGTGATACAAAAAACAAATACCAATAGAATAATTGAACGGCAATTGCACATCTATTAAAGTTAGTTGTAGTTTATGAATTTTAGTACGTGCAAGCTGGAGCATGCTTATTATTTTATTGAGCACAAAATTGAAATATTTGTTGCCTGACGAACTGTAAGCTTCCAACTGCCTTCATCTTTTATCCAAAGATCAGTGTATCTTCTTGTTACTGTTTTTCCGGCGCCTTCCATCACTCCCTGTGGTTTAATAATGTCCTGTCCCATAACAATTGCCATATTGTTAATGAAAGGGGGGGGGGGGGGGGGGGGGGGGGGGGGGGGGGGGGGGCCAGAATCTCATTAGATTGTTGTTGTTTTCATCCTGCATTATAATTTTGCTTCCAATGCAGTTAATCTTTTTTCTAACAGATCTATTTTGTTTTGCTGATTAGTTATGGGGGGGGGGGGGGGGGGGGGGGGGGGGGGGGGGGGGGGGGGGGGGGGGGGGGGGGGGGGGGGGGGGGGGGGGGGGGGGGGGGGGGGGGGGGGGGGGGGGGGGGGGGGGGGGGGGGGGGGGGGGGGGGGGGGGGGGGGGGGGGGGGGGGGGGGGGGGGGGGGGGGGGGGGGGGGGGGGGGGGGGGGGGGGGGGGGGGGGGGGGGGGGGGGGGGGGGGGGGGGGGGGGGGGGGGGGGGGGGGGGGGGGGGGGGGGGGGGGGGGGGGGGGGGGGGGGGGGGGGGGGGGGGGGGGGGGGGGGGGGGGGGGGGGGGGGGGGGGGGGGGGGGGGGGGGGGGGGGGGGGGGGGGGGGGGGGGGGGGGGGGGGGGGGGGGGGGGGGGGGGGGGGGGGGGGGGGGGGGGGGGGGGGGGGGGGGGGGGGGGGGGGGGGGGGGGGGGGGGGGGGGGGGGGGGGGGGGGGGGGGGGGGGGGGGGGGGGGGGGGGGGGGGGGGGGGGGGGGGGGGGGGGGGGGGGGGGGGGGGGGGGGGGGGGGGGGGGGGGGGGGGGGGGGGGGGGGGGGGGGGGGGGGGGGGGGGGGGGGGGGGGGGGGGGGGGGGGGGGGGGGGGGGGGGGGGGGGGGGGGGGGGGGGGGGGGGGGGGGGGGGGGGGGGGGGGGGGGGGGGGGGGGGGGGGGGGGGGGGGGGGGGGGGGGGGGGGGGGGGGGGGGGGGGGGGGGGGGGGGGGGGGGGGGGGGGGGGGGGGGGGGGGGGGGGGGGGGGGGGGGGGGGGGGGGGGGGGGGGGGGGGGGGGGGGGGGGGGGGGGGGGGGGGGGGGGGGGGGGGGGGGGGGGGGGGGGGGGGGGGGGGGGGGGGGGGGGGGGGGGGGGGGGGGGGGGGGGGGGGGGGGGGGGGGGGGGGGGGGGGGGGGGGGGGGGGGGGGGGGGGGGGGGGGGGGGGGGGGGGGGGGGGGGGGGGGGGGGGGCCGTATCACTTGTTGTTCCTGCATGGCTTTTACAAGAGGCACTACAAACTGCTCGTAGCTTAAGGTGTATAAAGAATATTGTTCGTTTCTTGGAATGTAGCATATCCGCTAAAATTATAGTTCGCTGCGTTGGCTGCCTGTTCTACCTCCTGGGCTAAAAAGCCGGAATATTTTATTTTCTCGCCATCATATTTTACCGGAAAGTCTTGGGTGTCTTTATTACCGGTAATGTCTGCAATGGCTTTGGTGCTTACATTATACATCACTGGCCTGAGCCGTAAAATAAAATCCAATCCCTTCACATCTTCGGTAATATTATTTTTTCTATGCGTGCATCAGATTAACTGTCTGCCAGGTAACTTTTCCACCTATAAAAACTGTACTAACGTTGCCGATGATAACCTGGTTTGGAAGCGCCATTTAAAAAACCACCATCATTACCTATTCCAATTGTATTAAAAAGATTGGCTCCGTTAGCTTCCGCCAGTGCCGGAGTTAGCACCTATGGCAATGTTGTTATGGCCGCCGATATTATTGAAAAGAGCACCACTCCCGATAGCTGTATTGCTGTAACCATTTGTGTTGGATGACAAGGCAGCCTGCCCCATTGACGTATTGTTGTCACCAATTGTATTTGAATTATTGCGCAAATGTGATCCAACGGCCGTGTTACCACCTCCGACTTGAATATACTGCTTAGCGCATATGCACCTTTGAGCCGTATTACCAAGGCCTGCTAGTATTACCATACAGTGCATGGTCTCCGCTGGCTGTATTTTGCCCTCCGGTGGTATTCGAGAATAAGTGCGAGGTAGCCACCAGCAGTGTCATTACTTCCTGTAGTATTAAGGCCTAAGGCTGCATAAACCATTAGCTAAGTTACTGTTCACCTGTATTATTATAATAAAGTGCCTGGGTAGCCGCTTGCGGTGTTTTCTTTACCCGTGGTATTTGAAAAAAGTGACTCAAATCCATTGGCGGTGTTGTTATTTTCGGTGCTGTTATATAGCAGCGACCTTGCCCCGGTTGCTGTATTATTTATCCCGGTAGTATTTTAGAGCGTGGGAGGGATTGAAACCCGGTTGCAGTATTATAATTTCCGCTGCTATTGGTATTAAGTGCAGAATGATCCGTTTGCGGTCTTATTGCTTCCTGTAGTATTGGCGGCAAGTGATTGATATCCGGTTGAGGCATTAGAAATACCTGCAGTGTTGGCAGCTAGCGCATTATATTCATTGGCAGTGTTATAAAACCCTGTAGAATTAGCTAACAGCGCATTAGTGCCTACAGCAGTATTAGCTACGAGCCTGTGGTATTAGCAAACAGCGCGATTTCTCTTTCCTGACCCGCGCGGTAGTTTGAAAACGGAAAAAAAAAAGGGAAAACCCTGAAGTATTATTGGTAAGTGCGTACGCTCCCAGTCGCCGTGTTATTATAACCGCTCGTGTTTACAGATAGTGCATAATAACCAGAAGCCGCGTATGAAAACGGTTCCGTCTGCAATTGAAGCTAATGCATGTTCACCGGTAGCCGTATTCTCCCTGGCCAGTTGTACTAATATTGCCCGGCCCCTATGCCTAAAAATATATTCCCACTTGATGGATCAATTTCTCCTGCCCAAGTATTGTTTACTTTAAAACGTAAGGGCTGTTTGCATCCGTAGTACCGAATAAAATTATTGGGGAAGGATTTATTGCTGCATTCCCGGTAATATTCCATCCATTGCTATTATTACGTGACTGAATTACATTATAGTCCATAGCCATATTATAGCTCGCAGTAGTTCCTAATTGCAGGTATCCTGTGTAGGAAAAGAGACACATAATCTCCCCCATCCACATGCAGTTTCGCCGCAGGGTTTTTAGTGCCAACGCCTAATTTGCCTGAAGTGCTAAGATGCATCTGCTCAATATTATTTGTCCTAACACAAGTGGTTTGTAATCCGTTGTGCCAATAAAATTTTTAGCAGAATCAGTACCTGCATTTCCGGTAAGGTTCCATCCGATGCTACCGGCAGATAGCTGCGTCCAAACTGTGCCGTTATGAAACCAAAACCCTGAGGCAGTAGTATCGTAAAGGATCAATCCTTTGGCAGGATTGACAATGGCAGTTCTTGATGTAGTGGACGTACGAGGAAAGAGCATTCCTTTTGTAAAGCTTTTTACATCCAGGATAGCGCTTGCATTGGGTTGTGATCCATCAGTATTTATAGACACGCTTTGTGAAAAAACCTTTGAATAAAAAAAAATTATACAAGACAAAAGAAATGAAAATGATTTCATGATGAAAGATTCATCTAATCTCTTTATTTTAGAAACCATTAAAAGCCAAATTGAGCCAGTAACAGGAACTAATGAGCTTAAGGAAGTTTGTTGTAAAGGGTATTAAACTCTAAATTCATTCATAAAAATTTTGAAGCAGCATCGCTTTTGAAAAAGATTTCCTCAGGATAAGTTTGTTTTCTGCACATCCGTAATTAAAGAGTGGAGACTCTCACTTAAGGAATGACGAAATGAAGATGATAGAAAGCCTTCAATGGTTGGTAAAGCATGAACTGGTTCATATTTATAGGTATGTAGTAATTCCCAATCAATTAATGTATTATAGGAGCAACTAAAGATGAATGGAAAAGAAGGTTCTAAGGAAAGTTTTTAAAAATATACAGGCCCGTTACAGAGTTTCCCGGACAAAAAATCTTCTGGTAATAACAACAATTGCGGTAAAGAGCTGTGATTGGGCGGAAGTTGTTATATTAAGGAACGAAAATTAATTACTTTACCCCCGTTAATATGCCAGGTCCTTACTCGTTTGTAATCTTCAGATAGTAACGGTAGCTTATCATCCAGGATACCAACAACCTCCCATGAATCTACGTCTCCTGAAAGTGATAAATGATGGGTACGCCGGTAAGTTCGAAGGCTGAAAACGTTCTTTCTGAGAATTCTTATTTTAACCGTAGATTTCTCTCATCAAAACTGAGGACTTTGATGCCCCAGAATGGATTAAAGTTTACTATAGTATCCGGAACAACGCCCGTTGAAAAGTTTAAAGGCACGTGCCCAAGGAATGTTGCACCGTTAGGAGCTAACTTCGTAGCAATGCCGCCTGTTAAAGCACTAACGACCACGATCGCATCGCACTTTAATTCCGCATCATAATTCAAGTTTGATATTTCCTTATCATTGCTGTCCCTGGAAGAACGATATTCAATATAGAATATCCTGTCACCATCGATGATGCGTATTACCTGCAATCCCGGGTAGCTGGAGCCTAAGCTTCTCAGGGTAAAAGATAATTCTGCATTTATATTAAGATCAACTTGCATCTCATTTGCCCATCCCAGGGCACCGCGGGTAGCGCCGCTTAATCCATAAGCTTCGGAGCTCATAATGCAGTAAGGATGCCCATACATACCAGTGCAATATGTAGAAGTTTCGATGCCAAATGAATGATGGAAATTAAATTTTCCGCCAATTAAATGGCCTACCTCATGTGCCTGGAAATCGAATGGATCTCCAATGCTAAACGATGAATAATTACCTGTTGTGCCCCCATCTATTGCATGATCCGAAGGCACATTAAATACTCCGATAAACGCATCAAAATTCTCCGGAAACATTTGCTTTATAATATTTTCAGCCACCTCACGGAGAATCATAAGTTTGCCATCAGGGTCCTTAGCTGTAAAAATAGTTGCTTCGTCTGTCTGAAGACGACTCCAGTCTAAAACCTGGCCTTCTATCCTGAGCTTACCGAAACTTTGCTTATACCAAAATTGGCAACGCCATTTTCGCTTCTCCAGTTTAAAAGAAAGTTTTCGTACCAACTTTTATCATGAGACGGAGCAGGCGCTTGCGGGAGACTCTGAGACGCGGGACTCCAACTTATCAGGGCTACGCCTATTCTGAACGGTTGTGTAGTAACAAGACAATCTTTAAGTATAAAATCCTTTAATGAAAAAGATGGCTTAAAGCCGCATAAAGCACCAAGATTAAGAATGCTCGCATTGTCTTGTTGAATTTTTCCTGAATCTCTGAGACTAAGCATGAGTTTAGAATTTACTTTTGAATTCTTTTTATTGTAATGTAACCAATATTGGTATCAACCCTTTGCCTTCACTTAATGATGCAAGCGCTTTTCCGATTACTGCTCCAAAGGCCTTTAAAGGATCAATTGCCTTCATCGCATAACCTGGAATGTTTGAAGTAGTAAGCATATCACCGGTTTCAATAGGTGAAGCATCTGCATCAACCTTACAAAATACTTTGCCCATCATTGCAATTGGTTTTCTGTTAACATCATTATTTTGTTTGTCAAGAATGATCCGGGCTTATAATTACCTGCCCCTGATAATACCCCAACTACTTTTTTGTCATACACTTTAGTACTTTGAGTCAGTGTTCCATCTTCTGTTAATACCATTACTTCTCCTGGTTCTGTTTGTTCCGTTACTGTAAAATCCTCAGCGAAATCAGCATTGGCTAATATTATATCTACTTGTACACCTAAAGTACCTGTCACAAATACATCACCCACGAAGAATCCTGCGTGCCCTTTACTTCCTTCCTTTTTTGGAAAAATGGCTGCACCCGTACCATTCGGGTTGTTGTTGTAAGCAGCAACTGCGGCTGTACCAGAAGATTTAGTTTCGGCATGAACCGCTTCATTGGCAGTACTAAATGCGGCTATGCCCACACCATCTTTGCTTACAGCTTTTATCCCAATCCCTGCACCTTTATGTTCACCCCAAACACCGGCAGGTCCATTTTCTATACCAGTTGTTTCGCCATAAACCCCAATCCATGATTTACTAACTCCGACAACTCCTGGCCCTTCGCTCTCACCCCACACTCCCGGCCCCCTTTTACTTGTACCCAATACTCCGTTCCCTGCGCCCTCAGCTTGCCCCCACACTCCCGTACCATTTGTGCTAATCCCCACAACGCCCTCGCTTTTAATGCTCCAGCCTTCAGCGCCTCTCCCCTCATCAGAAGAACTACGCATTCCCGCAGATTTTGTACTATGCGCACGAAGTCCATAGTTACTCTCGCTGCGGGCAACTACTCCACGACCGTTTATACTGTGGCCATATACTCCCCACCCGGTATTGCTATCGCCCTCGACACCGGCACCGGTACTGCTCGTGTTTGTTCCTTTTACTGCAGCTACTGCACTGTCAGAAGAATTACCAATTAAGTTCGCCATTTTAATTTTTTTTTAAGTTGAATGTTATCTGAATTGTTGTGATAAGGTCGCAATGTTGCGACTGTTTGGGCTAATACGTATTTGCTGAATATTATTTGTCCTTAATACAAGTGTTTTGTAATCCATTGTGCCAATAAAATTTGTTGCAGCAGATCCCAGCCACTACTGCCAATAAAAATATGCGTACACGCTATGCCGTATTAAACCTAATAGCTGAAGCTATAGTATTATATAGTATTAAGCCTTTGACTGGATTTGCAATTGCATTTCCTGACGTAGTCGATGTATGCGAGGGGAGACTTTCCTTGATAAAACTTTTTACTTCCAGGATCGCACCTGAGTTGGGCTGTGATTGGTTGGTAATAAGCGAAACGCTTTGTGAAAAAGCTCCTGCCGTAAAAAAAATCCCGAGAGTAAAAAAAGAAAGTAAAAAAAATTTCATGACAAAAGATTTTTATAAATTTCTCTCTTTCATGAAATTATTAAAAGTATGATTTAGCGATTAGCAGAAATCAGTGAGCAGCAGGAGCAAGTTTATATTGAATAGCCTTGCCTAAAATTTCAAAAGCATCGTATAGGCAAACATTGTGGCATTACCATGAGCAATCAGTAATCTTAATAAAAGGATAGCAGGTTTTCGGGATGAGACATACAAAAAGCCACCCCTTTCGGGGTGGGTTTACTTAATATTCAAAACAATAACTAATAATAAATTGTAAACGCACAATGAAATAATTTTATTGTGAATTCCAGCCAGGTATTTTTGGCCACATTAATCCCGGAAATAAAAAAAGGCCTGCCGTTCTCAGCGGCATGCCTTAATGTTTTGATAGGGATTTAATTACGTGACTAAATTATAGTTGGGCTACGATGATGTCCTCTTTGACAGTTGTCTGAGAACTGATTTTGTAAACCTGGGTCTTGTGTGTTTTTTGTGATCTGACCTCAACCTTAACACCAAATCCATAAGAGCTTAAATCGTCACCATCAACATCAAGTTGATATTTCCTGCTGTAGTTAACATCCGTTGCTTTTACTTTTTCAGAATATAGGACACTATTGCTCGCATCTTTTATAGTGATAAAATAAACTTCAGTGCCATCGTTGTTAAGATTAAGCTGAAATACCGGGCTGCTATTTACTTTTCCAATAAATTTAAATTCTATCGGATTGTCAGTCTTTACTCCGGCATAAGCCGCGTGCGTTAATCCCATTGTACAAAGAGTAAATAAACCCATTGTAACCATTTTTGTTGTTTTTAATGCTTGTTTCATAAAGTCGAATTTTTAGATTAAAGATTAATAAAAAATTTTCTTCATTCAAGCAATCATAGTGTAAAACTAACACGTCTAAAATCGTGATGCAAACCAACTTCTTCATTTTGTATGCATCTTAAGAGGCGTGTAAATTTATTAAAACCTTTGCCGGTGTTGGATTTCGTAAATATTTCTGTGTGATCGCCAACGATGATCTCAGTTGCAAACTGGCGCCTTAAAAGCCTATTGTATTAGCCTGGCGGTTCAAAGTAATTTTGCTTAGTTCGATATAGCAGGTAATTGCACACGCTTTGAAAAAGGGTACAGTTGTATGGTGTAAACGCACGATAGTTCAGCGGTTTGGCATTTATCCATGAAATAGAAACAGTAATGAAAATAGAAAAGAAAATATATTACGCCCTTAGAGTTGTTTAGCCTGCAAATTCTAAATCATTATTATTAATAAACAGTTTGCCACAATTTTCCGGGTGGTTTTTAAGTCACTCATACCACAATGCGATTTTTTCACCAATTGCATCTCCCAATTCCTGGTCCTTAACATTTTTCATTTTCCATCCCCTGGGAGTGCAATGAATAATGCCAAGATTTTCATCATTAAGAGTAATATCCAACTCATAGCAAACTTTCTCCTTGCATGTTTGAGACACAGAGATGCCTTCGCCTGTGTACTTTTTACTTTTATATTCTATTTTAATAGCAACGGGCTCTTTTTCCAGTTGCATAATAAATTCTTTTAAAAGTTTTACCAATCGTTTTCGCTGTGTTTTGGTAGTCGTGTTCCATTTATCTTTATCAGCCCGCTTGTGAGCAAGTTTATATTTCAGGCCGGTCATTGAGGTAGTATAGTCATTAGCATTCAACTTTCTTACATTCTGATGTGCCAGGAATATACCAATGATATTCGGTGCTTGTAGGTACACCTGAACCTTCAGGGGCATGGCCGGCTCTGCGTTTCATAACAGCATACGATATTTCCCATAAATCAGGTGTTATTTTTGTTTCTGTACATACACCTTTATCATAATACCATTTATGGCTTCTTCCCACTTTCATACCACTGTATTGCTGGCCCTCAAATTGTTTGAACTCATTATAGGTTTGGGAAAGATCCTTCTCTGCTTCCTTTTTTTTCGACACTTTTTTTGTTGATCGCCTTTTGGTGGCAGATATTTTTGGAGGGGAGAGGGTTTGTGAAGCCATAGTAGTCGTTTAAGATAACTGCCATAAAAATCCTGCCATTAAATTTCTATTTTTTATGTTGATGAATTACTAATCCTACATCTTTTGGAGCTGGGTAAAATTTGATTATTGTACCAAATTGTAATCTGCAGTTTCTTTATTTAGGAGAGGAAAATTGGCGCGTATAATAGTAAATGTAGTTATTCCTGCGGGGCAAATGAAGGAGTTACTGTCTTTGATTCGGAAAAATGTCTAAATAATTTTTTTAAGTTCTGGCAGACTTAATACAAAAATTCAGAGCCGCAATTATTTTCAATCTCCAATCCTCTAATTGGTTTTTTTTGCGTTCACTGCATTTAAACCCTTCGGGCCTTTTTCCACTTCGAAACTTATTTTATCGTGTTCCTTTACCGGGCCATCCAATTGGTTAACGTGCACAAAAATACTTTCCTGCGTTTGCGAGTCTTTAATAAAGCCAAAGCCTTTATCCTGGTTAAAAAAAGTAATTATACCAGTTCTTACCGAATCACCCTCTTCACCGGGCTCATATCTTGGAATACTTATTTGCATGTCTTCCTGTTTGAAAATCCTTTTCTTTTTAGGATCTGGCGGTACAGATGAAATATTTCCATCTTCATCAATATAGGCCATCATTTCTTCAAGTGGGAGACCTTTTTTGGCGTTTGCTTTACGCTCTTCTTTTTTTTCTTTTTTGTCCTGTTTTTGCTTTAATCTCTTTTTTTCTTTTTCTTTTTTACTAAAAGTTTCCTGCGATTTCGACATATAAATTTTGTTATTATTATTGTTTTAATTGTTACAGCCTACCCGCATGAAAGGTAATTAAGCCTCAATTCATCTCCAAAATATTATTTGCAAGGGGTATAAATTGTGGAGAAGCTTTCAGCTTTTTTACATACGGGCAGAGGAATATGTCTTAGTGATTTTTTGCCTTAAACTGCAATCAACATAGGGTTTCAATCCCCATAGATGCAAGCATTTCGATGGCTTCCGTAGTGACGAGCCAGGTGGAGTCGTCTCTATTATTAACGTGTGCCTCTTTTTTTACAATAAGTCCCCTTGATATCAAAGACGTGAATGAGCCCTTAATGTCACCAGGCCCAAAAGGGATTCCCGCATGTTGCTTTGCACATGCTCCTACAAGGGCAACAACCATCAAAGGAGAAAGGGGAAGTTGCTTCTTGCCACTGGAAAAAGAAATGATTTTTGTCAAGATGTAACTAATGTACTTCTTAATTATCTTACTTTCGAATATGTCTTATGGTAATGTGTAACCGGCTTTTATGCTCTTTTCTTCCCTTCAAATTGAATAGAAGACAACATTAAAATATTTCGATCGGGTATCAATTGTTCTAAAAAAAGCCGGAAGTTAATCCGGCTTTCCCTTTCGTAACAAAATTTCAAAACTTTTGGTATCGTTATCAAACGACGTTATTGGCTATTTTATTTCCAGCTTTCTAGTACTTCTGCACAATATTATAATAAAAGAAAGAAGGAGGTCCGTCAACTCCGGCTTCAGCCATCTTGTCTTTCAGATCTTTTGACTTTAAGAATTCATCTGCCTTCGTTTTATCTGTAACGGCAAAAACAATTGACACCATGTGATTATCACCATCTCTGTAGCCGAGGCCGCGGTCTATAAGACCTGCATCCATCCTGGCTTGTTTATGCTCGTCAAAGCTTTTTTTCCAGGCATCCCAATCCTTCACCTTATGGGTTACCATTAGCCGGGCATCCTGGTCAATGGGAGTATCATCATTCATAACCACATCAAGGTATTCAAAAGTTGGGGTACCGATTACGTTCCCCTTTTTCAACCTGTCTTTAAGTTCCTTTGAATCAGCGACTGCCTTCGCTTTATCTACATCGGCCATCTTTAAAATAATTACCACCGTATTTGAATCACCCATGCCCCTGCCCAAAACATAATTGGTGAGGCCGCTGGCTTGCCGCAAAGAATCTCTTGAATCGTACGACGTTTTCCATTTTGCATAATCACTCACCTTTTCTTTTACGATCAGCACTTTGCCGGGATTTTCTGCGGGGGCGGGTGATGGGTTTTGCATTACAGTAGTACTGTCGGTTGCAAGAGAATCTGCAGTTGCTTCTTCCTGGCTGTCTCCACCAGAACTGCATGATACTAACAAGAAAGCCATGCTAACCGCAATTGCGGAAGCGTTCAAAAATCTAATCTGCTTCATTTTAATAATATTAAATGTTATGAATATAATAAGGCCGGCGGAAGTAGAATTCTAAGAGTGGATAGAATCTAAATATAAATAACATTCCGCAATCCGTCAAGGCGCAATATCAAAAGAAATTAACGCCAATCCTTGTTTATTGGCCGGGAACAATCTTGCTGGTTACTGCTATCGCCCTTGCAGGGCCAGGTTGGCCATTGTTTGATTTTTATTTTAAAAGATTACACCAATAATTTTGATAACAGCTAGAGCCATTCGAATTTTTATTAAACTGTGAGCATTAGACAGTATTGCAGCTTTTCTCTAACTCTTTAGTGTGTGCTCCATTTGAAATTTTTAATTCCCAGGAAAGAAAATATTACAGCATACACAATTGTTATCAAAAGAGCCATTGTGGTATTACCGGACCATGTTGATGGCTCCATACTTGCAGATAAGATACTTTTCACAGTTCCATAGGGAGACCAATGAACCGCTTCTTTAAATTTGTCACCTAATACTCCAAGTTCACCAAACATTCCTACCATGATAAAAACAAAATATACAAGACGTGTAGTAGAATTTACGGTCTCTGCATTTTTCAACAAGCCTACAATCATTTGCCCGAGGCCCAGGTATAAGGCGCCTCCAACAATCGCAGTTAGGAGGGATAGAATATAGCCGACAGGTTTTAAGGTAATCTGGTCAAAGTAGAACCCGGCGATAAATACTGCAGCGGTCACTAATACAATCATGGCCAATTGCACAATCAACCTGCTAACCATAATGGACCAGGTGGGTACCGGGGTTACTCTCAGCCTTTGAAACACTCCTTTATCACGGTCGCGGGCAATCGCATTTGAATAGCCCATAAGACCAACCGCAATAAGGCCGAGAGTTATGCAGGTTGATAATGCAAATGCCGGCCCCAGCTTCTCGATTATACCTTTCCAGGAAATAAGAATAATAACAGGAACCAATAAAATTAAAACTGTTGAGCGGCGGTTGCGCCATTGTGTGGTAAAATCTGCGCGGAGTAATGATGAGAGAGCGGCAGATGTTTTAGGTACGATTGTTTCCATTTATAATTTTTATTTATGCACGAACCGTTCGCCCGGTAAGGCCAATGAACACATCTTCGAGAGTAATTTTTCCCTTCCTTGAAACACTTATTACTTCAGGGTCATTTCGATGCCTGTCAATAATTGCTTGTGGAGTGTCCACAGTTAAAACCCGGCCGTGATCCATTATCGCGATACGGTCACACACAGCCTCAGCTTCCTCCATTGAATGTGTTGTAAGCAACACTGCATGGCTTTTCTCACGCATGCCCTCGATTCGCTCCCAAAGCTGGCGACGCGACTGAGGGTCCAAACCGGTTGTCGGTTCATCCAGTAAAATTAAAACCGGGTTATGAATGGTGGCAATTACCAGTGAAACTCTTTGCTGTTGACCCCCGGAAAGTTCGCCAAACCGCTTACCCGCAGATTCTTCAAGCTTGATATCTTTTAAAATATCATTTAGTTTCCCGGCTGGAAGCGGCACGCAATATATACCCGCATACAATTTAATAATTTCACTTACTTTAAGTTCAGGCTGAAAACTTGTTGACTGTAATTGCACCCCCAGGTTAGCTTTTGCATGAAGGGGATTTTTCTTTGAATCAAATCCCGATATTGAGATCGAACCGCTCTGTGGCCGCAATAAACCTTCCACAGCACTTAATGTGCTTGTTTTACCTGCACCATTAGGGCCGAGCAACCCAAATATTTCACCGGCCTTTACATCAAACGAAACATCACGGACCGCCTTGCAGGAACCGTATGCTACAGACAACCCTTGTACCTGCAAAACCGATTCGCCATTCCGCATATCCATTATTTAATTTGTTTTATTCAGCAGTAAAATTGATATTCGTAAAATTAAGAATTAATAATTCATGCAATAAATTTGGCTGTATCGCAAATTGTTAATTGCACCGTCTATTATCCTCTGTATTTCGCTCCCCTTGTTTTTATTAACATTTATCTTTTTTTATGCAAAAAAATACAGAGGCAAAGCTATATTCAATACTATTTTTTACCCTTACCATTATCATTGTTTTATTGTCAATAAGAGCTGCTCATCCTCCCGGAGCCGTAAAAGGCAATGCACCAGGAACAACCTTTTCTGCCGAACGGGCTTACCAGCATTTATTTCAAATTGCAAAAGCTCCTCATACAGTTGGCACCGCAGAACATGAACGTGTAAAAAATTACATCGTTAATACCTGCCGGCAAATGGGGCTGCAAGTTAGGATTCAAAACTCAATAGAAACAGATATAAGATCAAACACCCTTATTGCCTTAAACGTTCAAAACATAATAGCCGAAATAAAAGGAACGACCCGGGGTAAGTCAATATTAATAAGCGCTCATTACGATTCGCAACCTAATACGCCCGGTGCCACCGACGACGGGATGGGTGTAGTGTCAATGCTGGAAACCGCCCGTGCAATTCAAGCGCTGCCGCCGATGCCGCATGATGTAATTTTTTTATTTACAGATGGCGAGGAGCAAGGCCTTTTTGGCGCCAAAGCTTTTTTAAAAGACCGCCTTTTTAGTAATGTAGGATTAGCCATGAACTGGGACTTCAGGGGAAACAGTGGAACCGTAATAACTTATGAAACCAATCCGCATAATGGCTGGCTTATTAAACAATATAGTAAAGGAATAAAATATCCTATTGCGAATTCGATGGGTTATGAGGTTACCAGGAGATTGCCCAATACCGTGGATTTCCTGTATTTTAAAAAAGCTGGTGTAACGGGTTTTACAAACGGACTGTTGGGCGGATATGCCAACTATCACAGCATGACCGATAACCCTGGAAACTTTGATCAGCAAAGCTTGCAACAGGTAGGCGACAATATGTTAAGTATGACCCGCTATGTGGGTAATATGCATGACCTGGACAAGACAAAATCCGCAGACGTTTCTTTCTTTAACGTATTTGGTTACTGGCTTATTTATTATCCGTCGTCCCTGAATTTGTATTTTATAATTGCCACCACGCTTCTTTTCATATTAGTTCTATACGCCGCCATACGGAGAAAGAAAGTAAGCCCTCAAGGTTTTATTGCCGGATTTGTAGCGCTTCCTGTAACAATGATCATTTCGTATTTTTCAGGCGCATTTCTTTTGAAAAAAATCATAGACCATTATCCTTTATACACACATTTTTACGGAAATAATTCCTATAACAGCGAATGGTATTTCCTGGCAATGACCATGCTTTCCCTGTTCATTTTCGCTTTGATGTTTCAGCCAATTTCCAGGAAATGGGAATATTCCTCAACCTTTCCGGGAATATTATTAATCGGGATTGCAAGTATGTGGGCAGTTTATATTTACACTCCATCAGCAAGCTGGCTCTTACTTATTCCACTGTTTTTTTTAGCAGGCGGCTATGGCTGGATGATCAACAAAACAAGGGTTAAAAGTCAAAAAACTCCTGGCTATTATTTCATAAATTTTATTTCAGTTCTGCCTGCAATATTGCTTTTCGCGCCACTTACTTATTTCATGTTTCTTTCTTTCGGGCTGGGGGGAATGATGCCATTAATAACCATTATTGTTGTTCTCATCTCGGCCTTATCATATCCTGTTTTAAGCAGCATGTTTAAGAATTATCGTTGGCTACTACCCGTATTGTCCCTTATGGGCGTTTTTATAGCCTTGTTTATAGCCCATCACAATTCCGGGTTTAATGAGAAACATCCTTTGCAATCAAATGTTATTTACCGCCTGAATACCACAGATTCATCTGCCGACTGGCTGAGTAATTCGAGGGTTATCGATAAGTTTACAAAAAATTTCTTCCCGGATAAAAGGATAGACACCACGACAAGAAATGACAGGGGGCTCATCCATCCTGCACCTGTGCTGCCATTTCCTCCACCAACCGTATCGGTTGTGAAAGACACTTTCTACCTAAATAACAGGGAACTTACTTTGCTTTGTAACACTAACCGGCCAAATGTTAACGATATGGGCATCGTGATAGACGACAGCACCCTGCAATCCGTTTTGAATGTTGAACTAATTGGCGCAGAAATGACTAATGAGGCGATTAAAAATGGCGTTCCGGTTAACAATATACTTTTCTACGGGCCACCCCAACAAGGGTTTCTTGTAAAGTTTATAATGAAGTCAAATGCAAAATTGGGGATTAAATTATTTGACCAATCATTAGGGCTGCCCGTAATAAAAGGACTTACAGAATTTCCTCCGGATGTAATTCCCTCGCCTGGATTTAATAGCAATTTGATAAGAGTTGAAAAGCATTTTTCATTATAGTCATTAAATTTGCGGGCCTGGCCTTCTAATGTATATTAGCAAAAGAAATTACCTACTTGTCTAAATGAATCCTTCAGAAATTATTCAACAACGCCTGTTAAATCAACATATTTCAAGTACAAGTTGCAAAACGCCGGAAGAAATAGTAAGCACGTTGGGAGCGATGCAGGCGCAGGAATATCAACAGGCGAAATGGGCCATTGGCTTGAGGTTGCAGCATCTCCGGGATGTTGATGTGGAAAATGCTTTTACTAAAGGGGAAATTATACGAACACATATTCTCCGCCCGACCTGGCATTTTGTTTCACCAAAAGATATACGGTGGATGCTTACAATATCAGCGCGGCGTGTGAAGGCTGCGAATGCTTTTATGTATCGAAAAATGGACCTCGAGGAGAAAGTTTTCAGGAAAGCAAATAGTATCCTGAGTAAATCTCTTGAGGGCGGAAAGTATTTAACACGGGCTCAACTTGCCGCTGAACTGGAACGAAAAAAAATAATCGCGGATGGAATTAGGTTGAGTTGCATAATGATGCAAGCGGAACTGGATGGGGTTATATGTAGCGGTCCAAAAGACGGAAAACAATTTACCTACGCCTTGCTTGATGAAAGAGTGCCTGCATCAAAACCATTGACAAAAGAAGAGGCATTGGCGGAACTTACAAAAAGATATTTTAACAGCCGCGGCCCGGCAACGTTGCATGATTTTGCAACCTGGTCGGGATTAACTCTTGCACAAGTAAAAAAAGGAGTGGACATACTCGCGAATCATTTGCACCAGGTAAAAGTTAATGGCGACAGTTTTTATTTTATGCAAAATCCCATGGACAAATTTTTAAAGGAACCTCTTGGGCATAACATGCATTTATTGCCAATATATGACGAATACATAATGGGCTATAAAGACAGGAGTTTTTATTTTAACCCAAAAAATAAAGCCAATCAAAAACCGACTTACACCTTTGATAACACAATTATTTCAGGTGGACAAATTGCAGGTTTTTGGAAAAGAAAAATTAATAATAGTTCTATCGACATGGAATATGTTTTGCTGAAAACATTTAGTAAAACTGATAAGAAAAAATTCATTTCCAGTGTTGATAAATACTCGAAATTTTTGGCGATGCGTGTTAACCTTTGTGAGAAAAAATAATTGTAAATTGACTTTGCTAATATAAAAACTGGTAACAAATATTATTGTAATGAAAGGACAGCATCAATACAATGTAAAAATTAACTGGACCGGGAATACAGGAAAGGGGACGAGTGATTACCGGTCTTACACCCGCGATCACACTATTTCAGTAGAAAATAAAACTGACCTGTTGGGTTCTTCAGATCCATCGTTTCGCGGAGATGATAAAAGATACAATCCCGAAGAATTGTTGGTTGCTTCTTTGTCGGGCTGTCACATGCTTTCTTACCTCCACTTGTGCGCCATATCGGGAGTTATCGTAATTGAATATGCCGATAATGCAAAGGGAACAATGGTTGAAACTCCGGATGGAGGCGGACATTTTACTGAAGTAACCTTGCACCCGGAAGTTGTAGTTACTGAAGAGTCAATGATTGCAAAAGCGAATGAACTACATCATAAAGCAAACAAGATTTGCTTCATTGCCAGCTCCTGCAACTTTCCGGTTCATCATAAAGCATCAGCGAGGAGCCGGGACCTATGAACTGTCAGCCATACTGATAGCTCAAGGGCTTATTGCTCGCTCACTGCATTATTTTATTAGCTTTGCCGGCTTATGATTTTGAGAGCCGAAGCATGGAAGACGTGGAAGTTATCTACACCAATAATTTTGGGTGAGCTTACTCAAATGGCATTGGGTATTATTGATAATATAATGGTGGGTTCTATAAGCTACAAGCATCTTGCTGCAGCTGCGTTGGTGAACAGTGTAATGAATATTCCTTTTGTATTAGGCATTGGAATTACCATGTCAATAGCGCAAACAGTATCAATGGCGCATGGGCGCAAAGATGGGCTCAAAGTTTCCCATTATTTATACAATGGATTTCTGCTGTGCACTTTTGTTGCCATCGTAATCGCGCTTTTCCTGAATTTTAGTAAAAACATTTTATTTCATTTAGGGCAGGATAATGCGGTCGCATTGTTAGCCGTTCCTTTTTTACAGATCATGGGCTGGTCAACCATACCTATGCTAATGTTTATCTCTTTGAAACAATTTACTGATGGGCTGGAAAGAACACGAACAGCCATGTTGCTTTCCCTATCCGCACTGCCGGTGAATGTTTTTATAAACTGGCTGTTAATTTATGGTAATTGGGGATTTCCAAGACTTGAATTGGTAGGAGCAGGCTTTGGAACTCTAATCACACGGATTCTTATTTTAATTGTATTTATCATCGTTTTGCAGAAGCATTCCATTTTCAGTAAATATATTGCAGTGAGAAAAAATCAATGGGTATTGAAGATGCAAACTCTGAGAGAATTATTGCATATCGGTATTCCAAGTAGTTTACAAGTCGCTATGGAGGCAGGTGCTTTTGCAATCTCTGCGATTATAATAGGAACACTCGGTGCAGTTCAATTGGCATCTCATCAAATAGCCATTAGTTGCGCATCTGTAACTTTTATGGTTTCGTGGGGCCTCGCACAGGGAGGTTCTATAAGAGTGAGCAATGCATGGGGAAGAAATAGTTGGACAGATATTAATAACATTGGAAAAAGTACGTTAATCAGCGGATTATTATATGGAATTTTTACTGCCATCTCTTTTATTTGTTTAAGAAATATTTTACCGAAAGCTTTTAATGGAAATGCAGAGGTGCTGTCCTTATCTGCCATACTCATGCTATACGCCGGCATCTTCCAAATTTCAGATGCGACACAAGCAATCGGTGCAGGGCTTTTGAGAGGTATTAAAGATGTAAAAATTCCAACTTATTATATTGGTACTGCTTATTGGATAATAGGAATTCCTCTCGGTTGCCTTATGGCTTTTACATTTAAGATGGGTGCAGCAGGCATGTGGATTGGTTTTGTGGGAGGCCTTACTTTCTCATCACTGTTTTTGAATATGAGATTTTTTAAAATGCTGGGAAAAAAAATTAAACCAGGAGTATTTCCGGCAAAACAGTAAATGAGCCTCTTGTAAATATTTACTTTTCCTTACCGCAATTATTATTGTTCTTGCCGCCGCAATATATTGGTAAAACGAGAATTCACTTTCTAAAAAGTTCAGGGTGAATCTTTGTTGACAAAATCAGCCTTAATAATAAAATTTATTTTTATATCCCCGCAGGGTAAGCTACAGTTAAGTTGTTATAATAAAAAGATGACGTGACAGAAGCTGCATATTTTAAACCGGGATATCAAGCCGTAAGAATGGAGTTAAACGAAGAGAGAATCGTCGCTTTGCTGGCAAAACGGGATGAGAAGATTTTCGAACAGGTTTTTAAAACTCATTTTAAGAGCCTGCATGCGTATGCCTTTACTATTCTTAAAGATGAAATGGCCGCGGAAGAACTGGTGCAAAATATCTTTTTTAAAATATGGGAACGGCCTGAAAAACTTTCAATTACCGGTTCCATTGCCGCATACCTGTACAGGGCTGTTCACAATGAAAGTTTGAATCATTTAAAACATCTGAAAGTGCGTTCAAAATATCAATTGCATGCGGTGCATCAAATGAAGAATGAAACAGACAATGCTTCTAAAAAAATATTATTGAAAGAACTGGAAACAAAGCTTCACCGCGCCTTGCAGGAATTGCCTGAACAATGCAGAACGATTTTTCAGTTGAGTCGTTTTGAAGAATTGAAATATCGTGAGATTGCCGACAGGCTTGAGATTTCGCCCAAAACTGTAGAGAATCAAATGGGGAAAGCATTGAAATTATTACGAATGAAACTAGTAGACTTTTTACCCCTTACCATTTTCTTATTGCTAATTTTTAAATAAACAGATTGAAAGAAAAATTCTACCATATTGATGATGAGCTGTTGGTGAAACACCTCCTGGGTGAATCTACTGCTGCTGAAAATATTGAGGTAGAGAATTGGATCAGTGCAGATGAGATCAACCAAAAATATTATAATGATTTCAAAACGATTTGGGAGGAGAGTAAGCAATTTGCGTACAACAGCACCATTGATGAAGAAGTATCATGGCAACACTTTCGTAACCGTATTCAAACCGTTCCAACAAAAAAGACCGGCATAAAATCTATTAGCAATTTCCAGTGGATTAAGATTGCCGCGATGATTGTAATTATTGCAGGTGCATCTCTGCTGGGTTATAAAATACTTAGCAACAGGGAAATAAAAACCCTGGCGATTCAATCACAAAACAGCGTTGTTACAGATACCTTACCTGATCACTCAATAATTACACTGAATAAAAATTCATCGGTTTCTTACCCCGAAAAATTTAAAGGAGATACGAGGCCAATCGTTTTACAGGGCGAAGCATTTTTTAAAGTGGCTCCCAATAAATTAAAGCCTTTTATTATTCACGTGAATGATGTGATTGTAAAAGTAGTTGGTACTTCATTCAATATAAAGAGTACAAATGGAAATACTGAAGTGATTGTAGAAACAGGCGTCGTGCAGGTTATAAGGAAAAACAAGACGCTTGAGTTGCATCCTGAAGAACGAATTCTTGTAAAGAGAGATGATAGTTCTTTGGTAAAAGAAAACGAAACAGGAACACTGTACAATTATTACAAGACTAAAGAATTTGAATGCGACAATACACCTTTATGGAAGCTGGTGGAAGTTTTAAACCAGGCTTACGATGTGAACATTATTATACAACGAAAAGAATTGCGAAACCTTGCGATAACTACCACTTTCAACAATGAATCCCTGGATAATATCCTTGAGATCATTCGACAGACATTTAATATTTCTGTTACCAAAACAGGAAACCAGGTCATTTTAAAATAAAAAAAATAAACTTTTTATGTTTTTTAAAAATACGATAGCCATTCTTATTTTATTAACCGCCCATAATTTTTGCGGGCATGCTCAAAATATTCTCAATAGAAATATTTCATTTGAAGTAAATCAACAGCGGCTTGATAATGTGCTCGAGATAGTAAGCAATAAGGGAGATTTTTATTTTTCCTATAACTCAAATATTTTAAAACGAGATAGCCTGATCACTTTAACTGTATTTAATAAAACAATAAAGCAAGTGCTTGATTTTATTTTCCCCGACGGATATGAATTTGTAGAAAGTGGAAAATATATTATCCTGAGAAGGGCGCCGATAAAAGTTTCGCTAATTACAAATAAGGCGATTACGGAAGATAAAGTTTATACCGTCAGCGGCTACGTTTTAGACGACGAATCCGGCGAGAAACTCAGTGATGCAAGCATCTATGAAAAGAAGCTGCTTGCTTCGGCCCTCACGGATGAAAACGGGTTTTTTAAAATAAAGCTGAAGAGTAAAAATAAAACAGCAGCGTTAACAGTAAGCAAGGAATTTTACCAGGACACAACTGTTGTAATTCAGCCTAAATACAATCAACAACTTACCATAACTATTATGCCGGTAGATGATCACGTGTCAATGATAACCGTAGGCCCCGGCGACCTGTATGCCCCGGATTCTCTAAAGCTTAGTATAGAAACAGACTCTCTCATTACCGAATATCTTTATGTAAAAAGAGACTCGGTAAAGCTTGAGAAGACCGCCGCAGGTAAGTTCCTTCTTTCATCCAAACAAAAAATACAAAGCCTTAATCTTAAAAAGTTTTTTACAGAAAGACCGTTCCAGTTTTCGGTTACTCCCGGGCTTAGCACGCATGGAAAATTAAGTCCGCAAATTGTTAATAATTTTTCACTTAACATGTTTGGAGGATACTCAGGTGGGCTTAATGGTGTTGAACTTGGGGGATTATTTAACCTTGACAAAAAGAATGTTCAATACTTCCAGGCAGCAGGATTATTTAACCTTGTTGGAGGCAATGTTACCGGCGTGCAGCTTGCCGGAATTAACAATACGGTAATTAATAACGTTAGCGGCTTCCAGGCAGCCGGCATAAATAATTATGTAAAAGGAAAAGTGCAGGGTGTGCAAATAGCAGGTATCAACAATCACGTTTCCGACACGGTAAAGGGCGTGCAAGTGGCGGGCATTGCAAATTTTGCCAATAAAAAAGTGAATGGCCTGCAAATTGGCGGCATCGGCAACTTCAGCCGAAGGGAAATGAATGGTGTACAGATCGCCGGTATTTTTAACTATGCAAAAAGATTACATGGATTACAAATTGGTTTGATAAATGTTTCTGATTCCTCTGATGGATACAGCATTGGCCTGTTGAATTTTGTAGCGAAAGGGTATCACAAAATCTCCGTGTATGGCAATGAAGTAATGAATGCCAATGTTACTTTAAAAACAGGAAATTCAAAATTGTATAGCATGCTGATGGGCGGCATGAATCTTAGCGATTCTTCTAAATTATATGCTTTCGGTTTCGGGCTTGGCCATGATTTTATTTTTTCAAAAACATTTTCGCTTTCAGCTGAATTGTCTTCTAAATATTTATATCTTGGAGATTGGAGCTATACCAATTTGCTGAATAAATTTTCACTTAACCTGAATGTGCATCTTAACAAATATGTAAGTCTTTTTGCCGGCCCAACTCTCAATGGATATTATAGCGATCAAACCAGCGCAATCAAAGGATATAAATTAAATATTCCTTCTGCAAATTACGGGACATTCAATTTTTCAAAAAATGTTAACGGCTGGATTGGATGGAATGCAGGTATTACTTTTTTCTAAAAAAAAATCTTTTAGCATAGGGGTAATTCTTTCTTAAGGTGTTATTGAAGCAAATAGGTTTGGTTACCGTGGCATAACAAGCGTATAAAAAATATTCAAAAATTTATTAAATCCCAAAAATGAAAAAGTTAAGTATTGTATTGCTTTCCGTGGCAATAATTGCAGGTTTTATTTCGTGTAGAAAAGTAACGGGCGAAGGCCCGCAAATTACCGAAGACAGGACGATTGGAAATTTCAATTCTGTCGCATCAACCATCTCTGCCGATGTAAATTATAAACAAGACCCTGTTTTCAAAGTTGAAATAACTGCGCAGCAAAATATTCTCAATGTACTTGAAACAAATATTGTGAGTAATGAGCTCGTAATTAAATTCAGAAATAATGTGCATGTAGGAACTCATGAAACAATTGTCGTGAATGTGAGCTCACCAACAATAAATGGATTACGAATCAGCGGCTCCGGTAATCTTGTCGCATCAGATTCTATCGTTACTACCGGCATTAATTTTACATTGAGTGGCTCTGGAAACATAGACATCAATAAACTTAAAGCGACAACTATCGATGCCAATATAAGCGGGTCTGGCAATATTGCTATTGCTAATGGAGCTGCTAATACCGAAAGGTTCCGGATCAGTGGCAGCGGGAATATTGATGCGTTAAATGTTTCGGCTTCAGACGTAACCACGACTACCAGCGGATCCGGGGAAATGCAGGTGAACGCTTCGCAGAATCTTGATGTAAATATTTCGGGCAGCGGTTCTGTTTTTTATACAGGTAACCCGATAATTAATTCTCATATTTCAGGATCAGGAAAAATAATTCATAAATAAGAAAATTGAAAAACCTTCATCTTCCAGGCATCTCTGCGGAGATGCTTTTTTGATTTTCAGAAGAGTGGGAATTCCCATATCTTACAGTTTTTGGGTTTGCAATTGCCAGAATTTGTAATTTTAGTAAAGAAAAATTCTTTGCCTAAAAAGATTGCGGATGAGCAAAGATCAAACGAAAGATCTGCTAAAGTTTTTGAAACCATTTGATAAAAGTATACAGGAGATCGTTTTGTGGTTAAGAGAATTTGTTTGGGATTTGTATCCTCAAACGAATGAATTGATTTACGACAATTATAATGCATTAGCCTTCGGATGGTCGATTACCGAAAAACTGGGACATACGTTTTGTAACATCGCAGTTGGCAGATCAAGCAAAAATATTCACTTCGGTTTTTATTGGGGCAGTCAAATTTCAGATCCAAAAAATATGCTTATTGGAGAAGGAAATCAATACCGGTATATATTGGTAAAAAGCAAAGAAGATTTTCCAAAGGCTTATATTCAAAAGCTCTTGAAAGAAGCTTACAATAATTCTTTGTTGAAAGTGAAGGATAAAAACCAAATCGTGAACGGTCAAACGGTTACGAAAAGTATTTCTGCCAAAAAAAGAGAGTTGAAGAAAAAGATATGACTATGAAACAATAACTATCAGCAGCGCGGTAAAACAAAACTTATGAATATTATTAGGTTTTGAATTCTTAATTCATAATTCTCTATTCTTAATTCTCAAAATGTACGACTACATTGTTATAGGAAAAGGATTAATTGGTTCTGCTGCTGCAAAATATTTGAGCTATTCAGATGGGAAGGTCGCAATAATTGGCCCAAAAGAGCCGTCGGACATGCAGAAGGGTATTGTATTTGCAAGCCATTATGACCAGGCACGCATTCAAAGGATTATTGGTAAAGATGCAACATGGACCTTGCTTAACCAGCATTCTGCTGCTATATATCCATCATTGCAAAAAGAAAGTGGTGTGAACTTTCATACGCCCGTGGGATGTTTATATGTCAACCCGCATGGAAGCGATTTTTATCTTGAACAAGTTGATGAACTTGGCGAAAAATGTAATGCCAGCTTTAATTTTTTTGAAAATGGGAAATCATTGAAAGAAGCATTTCCTGAATTCGATTTTCCTGAAAGATCAAAGGGAATATTTGAAGATGCACCTTCAGGATATATAAATCCACGACACCTTGTTAAAGCGCAACTAAAGGTATTTGGAAAAAACAACGGGACTATAATAAATGAAATTGCGCAGGAAATTATTCATGAGAAAGATTGCTTAAAAATTGTAACCGGCGCAGGGAACATTTTGGAATCCAAAAAAGTTTTGATAGCCGCGGGTGCATTCACAAATTCATTAAATCTTTTAGACAGGAAATTAGATTTTAAATTAAAAAGTGAAACTACCATTTGGGCAAAGGTTAGTGAAGAAGAAGCCATGCGCCTAAACAAATTACCTTCCTTACTTTATGAAATTGACACACCTGAAATTCAGAATATTTATTTTATACAACCGGTTAAATATCCTGATGGGAACTACTATTGTAAGATGGGTGCAAACGTTCCTGCCGATATTTACTTTGATAACCTGGAAGACATTCAAAATTGGTTTCGTAAGGCTGATAACAATGGCAATCTAAAAATATTAGAAAAATCATTATTAACGCTCTTGCCCCGCATCAAAGTTGAAGAATTCACAACAAAAAAATGTATTATAACCCGCACTCCGCATGGTAAACCTTATGTTGGCCGCCTGAATAAAAATGGATTGTTTGTTGCCGCCGGTGGAAATGGCTATGGAGCAATGTGTTCAGATGCATTGGGTAAAATTGCGTCGCATCTCCTGATTGAAAATACTTTCCCGCGGGAATATGACGAAATCGATTTTTTGCCGGTTGTAAACTTCACTCCTCAATGGGAGTTCCAGGACAACCAGTCTCCTGCTGAGAAAGAAATAACTTAGCGAACTATTATTTCCTGTGGAAAATAAAAATGTACGCTGAAATTCATTATCAAAAATAAAAATCGGTTTCTTTGCTCTGAATGTCATTATTTATCACATCACTTGCTTCCGGAAGCAACGGCAATTGCTATTATGCAGGCAATGAAAGAGAAGCTGTTCTCATAGATGCAGGAATTTCGTGCAGGGAGATAGAAAGACGAATGAAAAAACTTGGATTGCACATTCAAAAGATAAAAGCCGTTTTTATTTCTCACGAACATTCAGACCATATAAAGGGGATACATGTACTAAGTAAAAAATACAATCTTCCCGTTTATACTACCACCACAACGCTTTTACACTGGGGTTTAAAATTGCAGGAACATTTGATACGGCAATTCAATGCGAATGAACAAATTCTTATTGGGGATATTTCGATAACCCCGTTTCCGAAGCAGCATGATGCATGCGATCCATATAGTTTTATTATTAGTTCAAACGATATTAGAGTTGGTGTATTTACTGATATTGGCATGCCTTGTAGAAATGTGATCGGTCATTTTCAACAGTGCCATGCGGCCTTTCTCGAAACCAACTATGATGAAGAAATGTTAGAAAAGGGCAGTTACCCGTATCATTTAAAAAACCGCATCAGGGGAGGAATGGGCCATCTTTCGAACAAACAGGCGTTGGATCTTTTTCTAAAATATAAGCCTGCTTTTATGAGCCATCTTTTTTTATCCCATCTATCCCAAAATAACAACTCTCCGCAGGTTGTGAGCCAGCTATTCAATAAGCATGCAGGCAACGTACAAATAGTTATTGCATCCAGGTATGAGGCTACTCCTTTATTCCATATAAGAGGTAAGATCAACCAGGGAAAGAACGCCAGGCGGTTTCGTGTTTCGACACAGCAGCTGGAGTTTTGTTTTTCCTGATCCGTTACCCGCGATCAATTTATTTATCAAATACCCTTATTACTTTTACCAGCCTCGTTGTATAATATTTGCTCATTTCCGAAATAATAACTCCTATAGAATTACCGGAAGAGGAATGGATAAATTTTACTTTGCCTTTGTCATTTTCCGTTATGAAGCCCATGTGTCCTACTGTCCAGCCGGTAGTGTCTGTGCCGGTAAAAAGTATGAGGTCACCCTTTTTGCTTTTGTCAAGCGGCACCGGGCTGCCTGCATTTGTAAAATCTTTTGAAACTCTTGGAACAGCAATATCAAAATGGTTGAATACGTAGGTAACAAATCCGGAGCAATCAAAACCTTTTTCTTTTATGGCCGAGCCATATCTATATTTTGTTCCTACAAGCGTTTTTGCAAAATCGACAACCGACCCGGGATCTGCATTTTTTGTGCTAATATTTCTTGCGGGAATTAGCTTATTTGATTCGGCAATATTTCGGAAATAACCATTATCATTTCCGGTTTCTCTCCCCGCCTCCGTAGTTACTCCAGAGGTCGTCTTACGGGCACTGCTGCACGATTGTAAAAAAAGCAAAATGAGAAAAATAGCCGAAATTGTTACAACAGCTTTCATGCTTAAAAATAAATACATACTCTAATAAGTATATCACAATATTGAAAAACATTGATTCCTGATTAAATTTTTTTGAATAGCATTCCTCTCTTATATTTGCACTCCCTAAAAAGAAGGGAGCATAGCTCAGTTGGTTTAGAGCATCTGCCTTACAAGCAGAGGGTCCGCGGTTCGAACCCGTGTGCTCCCACTTAATTGCCTCGCCGTTGGCGGGGTTTTTTTAATTACGGGATTTATTTGATTTGCTGCTAGTTAACTTGTGCGATAATAATATCGAAAACAATTGTGCATATCTATTCCTTTCATACAATACTTCTATGTCATTTTTATTTGACTTAACAAGATCAGAATAATAAATAAACTTTGTATACATGGGATAAAATCAAAAAGCTGGCAACATAAGAATCCAAAAAAGAGAGTTTACAATTGATGAATGGCTACATTACCAAAAGCAATATTGATTTTTTGAAAGACCACGAAAAAGAAATCACGACGCACCAGGAATGACAGAGAATGCGCCGGTAAATTATAAAGCCATCACAAAGATGGCTTTATATAAAAACGCAATAAGTTTTGAAACGAATATTTAATCAAATAAATGTAGTAATTATTTTTTTATTTTAAAAAAGTAATCTAAAATTTTCTTGTTCAAAGAGATTTTTCAAAATATTTTCTGCGTAGTATTTCATATTCTTCTCTTAATTCCACTGATAGAAGATGTAAGGCACCCGTGTTAAAAGAAGGTATTATTTTATCGTGGGTTGGATTAATGAAGATTATCTGTTTATCCCATTTGTCTTTAAATTTTTGAGAAGCTTGTTCAGCAATTTTGAAAAATTGCTCCTCAAATTTTTGTTGTTGGGAGATTTCAATATTCATAGGAATATTTTTAAAGAACTAAAGGTAGATCATTTAATCCTTAATGCCTGATCGTTGCTTTTCCCGGACGGAATTGAGATATTTGATTTTTTATGTAATCTTTGAAAAATAGTTGGAAAGGTTGCCTGTTAACCTGTTGTATTAAATGCTTAAATTGATCTCATGAAAAAAATATTTATTTCCTTTTTATTTACAATTTGTGTTATGGACAACATTGAGGCGCAGCAAACGATTTCCTTATACGATGGAAATGTTCCTAACGGCAAGCCTTATTCCACAAAAGAGAAATGGGAGCCACAGGACAACGGTGACACGATCGTACGGATGATTTCGCAACCTACACTTTCCGTTTTTCTGCCGGCGAAAGAAAAGGCCACGGGAGCCGCTGTAGTAATTTGCCCGGGTGGTGGGTATTGGCTTGCGTCCATAGTAAAAGAAGGCTTTGCAGTTGCACGTCAATTCAACGAATATGGGATTGCGGCTTTTGTGTTGAAGTATCGTATTCCCAACGACTCATCGATGACCAATAAAAGCATTGTGCCATTGCAGGATGCGCAACGGGCTATTCAACTCGTTCGTATGCGTGCGGCTGAATGGAATGTGGACGAAAATAAGGTTGGCATTATGGGATTTTCAGCCGGGGGGCATGTGGCATCTACTGCGGCAACACATTTTCAGCGCAGCTATTTAGGCGATGGAAATAAAACAAACGTACGGCCTGATTTTGCAATTTTTATTTATCCCGTAATCAGTTTCCAGGACAGCATAGCTCACGTTGGCTCGAGGACGCAGCTTATCGGTAAAGCGACGTCCAGGTCATTGAGAGATTCTTTCTCTAATGAATTGCAGGTGACAAAGCAAACGCCACCTACTTTCCTCGTTCATGCCAGTGATGATAATGGAGTGTCTGTAATGAACAGCATCGTTTATTATGAGGCGTTAATCAGGAATAAGGTTCCCGTTGAAATGCACTTGTATAAAAGTGGCGGCCATGGTTTTGGAATGAAAAACCCAACATCTGATGATCTATGGATGGAACGCTGTAGAAACTGGATGCGAAGTATGGCATTGATTCCTTGACAGGATTTCTCTCACCTGTGAAACATGATAATTTTCTTATCGGGGTGCAGTGGTATTATGAGATTGGCTTTTATCCGGCATTGATAGCTTTTGGATTTGTGTATTTTGAAAGCAGGTATTGCTTATGGCGAACTTGCAGATAAATCGAATACGCCGACGCCTTATGATAATTATGGGCAGGCCGGTGCTATCAACTACTATTCAAAATTTAAAAGCGTTAATGCAATGTCATTTAATGCAAATTATGTTACCCCATACCGCTTGATAAAGAAAATAAAAAAATATTATTATGATAAAAGAAGCGGAAAGCGATGGATGTACAATCGCTAAAATAACCCTTTATTTTCTACAGTTGGTTTGTTTGGAAAGATTACAAATCCATACGCAAGAGAGTTGGGAACAAAAATATTTTTTTATTTGAGGGAGCGAAAAAACTGATATTAATAAATTACTTAAGAGAAAATTAGAAGAAGTAAAAAAGAAGAATAAAAGTATAGTTAATAAATACCAGCATTGAAACTACTGTATGTTTCTTCTTTACTTTTATAAATTTTAATTTTTACTATCACCCCGTAAAAAAATATTCTATGAAACATCTGGCGATAATTATTTTCCCCATTGTACTTATTTTTATGAATGCCTGCAATAATACAAAAGCGATAAAGGGTAACGCAGAAATGCTTTCAAAAAATCAATGGAACCTTACAGAATTAAATGGAGAAGAAATTGCTGAAACACACAATCAAAACCCAGGTTTAGTATTCACCACAGGCGACGTTAACAAAGTGTCAGGATCAACAGGATGCAACAGGCTGAGCGGTTCATTTGAATTGTCAGGAAAAGATAAAATAAAATTCTCCCCGCTTGCTGTTACAAAAATGGCTTGCACGGGAAATACCTCAGAAGGTAAATTTCTTGAAGCTCTTAACAATGTTACTGCCTGGACAATCACAGGTGATCAATTATTATTAAGCAATGGTAATACAGTTCTTGCTAAATTTAATTCAGTTGAAAACCATACATCTTCAATTGATGTAAGCGATACTACAAAGTTAAGCGGAACCTGGGAGCTCGATTATATCTCAGGGCCGAAAATTGCATTTGATGGTTTATACCCTGATAAAAAACCGTATGTCTACTTCGATTTTACAAATAATCAGCTGCGCGGAAGTACGAGTTGCAACGGCTTCAGCAGCAAGCTTGAAATGAAACGGAATAAAATAAAAATTGAGGACCCTTTAAAAACGATGATCTTTTGTGAAGGCGGCGGGGAAGAAACTTTTATCAGTGTGATGAAAAAGGTTGACAGTTATTCAGTAAGTAATAATGGTGATACTTTAAATTTCATGATAGGAGATGTTGCGGTTATGCGTTTCCGTAAAAAATAAAGAGTCAAAAAAAATTCCGTGTCAACTTATCTCTTTGTCAGTGTATTGGTCTAATCCTTTTTTAAGTTTTCTTTAAAGCCATTTTGGTCTTAGACGAAAGCGACATGTATTTCCGTAAGTAACGAGTTGTTGCACATGTTTCGCTCCCCATCCAGACGCAAAACAGTTAGAGCACACAACCAGCTTTTGCGTTTTTTTAAGAGCGGCTGACGGCGATAAGCAATTCAAACAATGCTGTTATCCTTCTTCGATATATCCGCGTATCTGACATTATAAAAGGATAATAAAGTCGTAATCTTAATGAAGTAAAATTGGGGCTGTAAAATAAACTTGCCAACACCAACGGAATAGTTACTTGTATTCGTATTCAATTTTACCCAGCATCCTTTTCTCTTTCGAAAAGCATCTTTCCGTTTCGCGAAGTTTCTTGTCGTTGTAAGAATACCTCCAAATGAAATAATTGTCTCCTGTTTCAGATGCGGTAATCATTTGAACCGGTTGGTTTAAGTCATTGTACTCATACATATAATCGGGGAGAAGTTTCCCTGCCCTGTCATTGAAATGAACTACATCGGTAAGGCGATTTTTATCGTCGTAATAATAATAATATTTTTTATCCGTGCTGCTGGCCCCGGACACATTTTCCTCAATTACATTTCCGGCTTCATCTTTAGTGAAATGTATGGTTGCTACCAATGCGTTATTTTTCTTTCGCTCCATTTTTTCCGGTGTTCCTTTTTCATCGTAATAATATTGCCTTGTTTCCGTAATTGAGCCGGCATCATCCCCGCCCTTAGTAAGTATACTTACCATAGTGAGGCGTCCCTTCTCACCATATTCATAATTTGTGGTGCTGTTTGTCGTAGGTGTGTCATCTACAGTCTTAACAAGCCGGCCTTCATTATTATAATCAGAAATCAGCAAAGACTGCCCGGTTATATAAGACTTTGATATCATCTCCGATTGGGAATAATTGTTGTTTATTTTTTTCTCACAGTAAAAGCCTTCACTTGGTTCGCCATCATCTTCGAAACTTTTAATTCTGACGGTTTTTAATTTTTCGCCTTTCAAAATAGAAAATTCATTAGTTAACTGCTTCATATTCCATATATCCTTATAGTAATACTGAGCCTCAAGGTCAGGTGTAAATAACAAGAGAAAGAGAGACAGGGAGAGCAGTAATTTCTTAGTCATTTTCAGGCGCAATTTGATTTAATTTCAATTCTATTTCAATAAACGTGTAAAATACCTCATTAATTTTGCAAGCAGATTTTGTTTGGTATTTTTAACCACTTTTTATATAAATCTTTTACTGACCTTTTTACTTTTGTCATTCTCTTTTTAATCTTCTTTTTTGAATATTTAAGTTTCTGTTATGCAAGAAAATAATGATCAGCTGGGACGGTTGATAACCATCATGAACGAGCTCCGTGAAAAATGCCCATGGGACAAAAAACAAACTATTCATACGCTGCGACAGCAAACTATAGAAGAAACCTACGAACTTGCAGACGCGATCACGGAGAAAGACTGGAAAGGAATCAGGGAGGAATTGGGCGATCTGCTTTTGCATATAGTTTTTTATTCTAAGATTGGCGAGGAACAGAACCAGTTTACAATCGGGGAAGTTATAGATTCTGTTTGTGAAAAATTGATTAGCAGGCATCCTCATATTTATGGCGATGTAGAGGTGAACGATGATGAAGATGTAAAAAGAAACTGGGAGCAAATAAAACTAAAAGAAGGTAAAAAATCGGTATTGAGCGGGGTTCCTAAGTCGCTGCCTGCTATGATTAAAGCTATGAGATTACAGGAAAAAGCAAGACAAGTAGGATTTGAATGGGAAACAAAGGAGCAGGTGTGGGAAAAAATCGAGGAAGAAAAAAATGAATTACTGGAAGCGGTAAAGTCAGGCGATAGCGTTCAAATAGAAGAAGAGTCCGGCGACCTTTTTTTTTCTGTAATTAATTACGTAAGATTTTTAAATGTTGACGCCGAGAACGCCCTCGAAATCACCAATAAGAAATTTATAAACCGTTTTACGCAGATGGAAGAAATTGCCAAAGCCAATGGTAAAAATCTTGTTGATATGTCATTGAAAGAAATGGATGAAATGTGGAACGTGATAAAGAAACAAAAAATAATAAGTTGATTTTTCAAAACACAAATTCCTTTTTTGGTAAAAATGGCTTCCTGCTCGTCGCGGCAGCATGGCTGTTAACCATATCTTTTATCATAGATAATTACTGGAGCGGTATTGCCACTACCAATTCGGTACAAAAGGCAATTCAAAAAGATATTTTAAAAAAGCAAAAAAATATCGCGAAATTTTACGAGGATTCTCTCCTGGTAAATAAGATTGTTAAAGGACGGTATAGCCAGCAGGAACTTGAAAATCTCGTTGAAAAAAAATTTTTCATTTTTATATACCGGACCCTGCCGTTCAATGAAAAACATCCGATTTTTTGGAACACCCAAATAGTGGAGCCTGAAGCAGGCATCCTTACTGACCCTGACGGCACAACCTTTCGGCAGCTTAAAAACGGATGGTACATTATAGATAAAAGGAAATACCAGGTAGATAACAGCTCTCTTTATGAAATCGTGACTTTTATACCCGTAAAGTGGAATTATTATGTTGAAAATAAATACCTCCATAATTCTTTTACGGCAATTGATAAAATTGAAGACAGCTATGCCATCAGTTCGACCCCAACCAAATTAGCTATCAGGGATGCTTCTGGAAACATAATTTTTTACCTGGAGAAGTTTAATGAAAGCCATGTTATCCACAACAACCTTTTTTCGCTATGGCTGAGAATTCTTGCCGGCATACTGGTACTATCCTTTATACATAAGCTTGCAAAGTTTTATGTTAGAAGAAAGGGCTTTTATGCCGGTCTTGCAATTCTTTTGATCGGTGTAATTGGACTGCGGGCTCTCAGTTATTTTTTGCCCATTCCACTAAACTTCCGGCAATTGGAATTATTTGCCCCCGCCATTTACGGATCTAATTCGGTCCAGAGATCGCTTGGTGACCTGTTAATTAATTCGCTGTTATTTATCTGGATAGTTTTATTCATAAGGTTTCATTTTCGAAATAGTTCATCAGGAATTCGCTTTGATACAAACCTTAAAAAGTATACCGGTGTAGGTATCTTATCCGTAATAATGATCGGTATCACGGTCATTTGTGGAAATATTGTAAGAAGCCTCGTGTCTGATTCTCAAATTTCATTTGATGTAATCAATTTCTTTACAATAAACAATATTTATTCTGTGGTAGGTTTCCTGGTTCTGTGTTGCATAGCAACCGGGTATTTTTTTCTTATCCAGATACTTCTTCAACCATTAAAAAATGAAATAAAGCCAAAACGGTATGTGCTTTACTTAAGCATTTCCGTTCTCGGTCTCATATTCCTGTCGTTTTATCTTCATTCTCCCTTTGTTACTTTTGATCTCAGCCTTCTTATATGGCTGTTACTTTTTATTTACCTTCTCAATTTTGAATTTCTCTCGCTACAGGCGTACAACCTTATTTCATCCAGGTTTATTTTCTGGTTGTTTTTCTTTTCCGTTTCTATTACAGCAGTGATAATATTGCACAACAGGAAAAAGGAGATTGAAGAAAGAAAAAATTTCGCGGAGAATCTTGCCAATAAAGCTGACCCCTCCGGTGAGCTTATGATGAATATAGTTCTTACCGATTTCAATAATGATTTTTTATCAGGTGCCTTTCCAAGATTTGAGAAGCCAATACAGAACGGGATTTTAAAAGATAGCCTACTGAACGAAAATTTTTCAGGTTATCTTAATAAGTATGATACAAAGATTTACACGTTTAATTCTAATGAACAACCTTTATATAATGAGGATTCGGTAAATTTTAATGCCTTAAATACTATTGTTCAAACCCAGGGAAAGCCAACCGGGATTCCCAATCTTTTCTATTATGATGTATCGTATGACCGGTTTAATTATATAAGTAAAAAAACAATTACCGATTCTTCAGGAGTTGTGCTGGGATATGTTTTCATCGTTTCAAAGCCAAAAAAATATAAGAGCGATGCTTTGTACCCTGAGCTATTTTCAAAAGGGAATAATAATTCTATAGAAAGTTCTTCTGTATATGCATTCGCGATTTATAAAAAAAATCAGTTGAGCACCAGCTACAATGATTACCCGTTTCCCACCACCATCGATTCTACCCAGTTTACTTATAATGAATTCCGCACGGTAAAAAACGATGGCTATGATGAGCTGTGGCTACGGGCAAATGCTGATAAGGTGATCGTAATAGCGAGGCAGGATAATTTCTTTATTGAATCCATTACGTTGTTTGCTTATTTATTTTGTTCATTTTTATTGATAACTGTATTATTCAATATTCTCAATCACCTTCTAACAGAAAAATTATTTTCAGGCGATTATAAATCCTTTTGGCAATTTACCATCCGTAACCAGGTGCATGGAACGATCATTTCAATAAGCATATTTTCTTTTTTGATAATTGGTGTTACTACAATTCTTTTTTTTATAAGCAGGTATCATAGTAACAATCGCGAGAAGTTAAGTCGCACCATTCATGTAATGGAGAACCAGGTCCGTAATTCAATTGATACTATCCCGATGCCGCAAATGCAGTTAAATAGCCTTGACCGCGTGCCAAACAATACATTGGAACAGACTATTAACAGCGTTGCGGCGATTCATGCTGCTGACATAAATCTTTATGACCTGAATGGCGACCTTAAAGTTTCGTCGCTGCCATTACCCTACAAGAAAGGTATTGTAAGTGAAAAGATGGATCCTGTCGCTTTCTTTCATTTAAATAAATTAAAAGATGTGCAGTTTTTCCAGGAACAGAAAATCGGTGACCTTGAGTACCTGAGTAATTATGTACCTGTAAGGGACGAGACCGGTAAAGAATATGCTTATATAAATATACCTTATTTCGAATCGCAGAATAAACTGCAGGATGAAATCTCAAATTTCCTTGTAACAATTATAAATCTTAACGCCTTTATATTTTTAGTTGCGGGTATTATTGCTCTTTTTATTACCAATCGCATCACACGCTCTTTTTCTCTGATAAGTGATAAAATGAAAGAGGTGAATCTTGAAAAAAGAAATGAAGAAATTGTATGGAACCGGCAGGACGAAATAGGGGAGCTGGTAAATGAATACAACAAGATGGTAAAAAAGCTTGATATAAGCGCGGAGATGCTCGGGAAAAGCGAAAGAGAAGGTGCATGGCGGGAAATGGCAAGGCAGGTCGCGCATGAAATTAAAAACCCGCTTACACCCATGAAGTTAAACCTGCAATACCTGCAGAGAGCCATAGACAACAATTCTCCGGAAGTAAAAAGTATATCGTTGTATGTTGCTAATATTTTGCTGGAACAGATAGAACACCTGTCACAAATTGCAAGTGACTTTGCGCAATTTGCCAATATTGGAAATGTACGGAACCAGCTTTTTGATTTAAACCGAACACTTGAAAATGTAAGCACGCTTTATTCTGCGAATGGAAAATTAGAAACAATAATAAATTTATATCCCTATGAATTATTAATTGAAGGGGATAAAACGCAGACCAACAGGCTATTTACAAACCTGTTGCAAAACGCGGTACAATCCGTACCTGAAACACGGCATGCTGTGATAGAAATAACGAGTAAGGTTGTCAAAAATAAAGCTGTAGTATCAATAAAGGATAACGGCAGTGGAATTCCTACTGAAATGCGCAATAAAATATTTACACCAAACTTTACAACAAAGACTTCGGGAACGGGGCTCGGGCTGGCTATGTGTAAAGGGATCGTTGAAAAATTGAATGGAAAAATTTGGTTTGAGACGATGGAAAACCAATGGACAATCTTTTTTGTAGAGCTACCAATAGTCGAATCATAAGCTTGTCCCGGTTCAACTATGGACGGCTTCTCTGCGACCATATTCGAGATGCCTTTTTTAAAATATATTTTTTCAATTCTTTAAAAATTCTTCTAATTCAATCAAACGGTGGAATAAATTGTAATCCCGGTTTCTCAAATATCCCATTTTCTGTTTCTGCTTCGTGAATTGTAATATTTTCTTTTTTAAAATGCTGGTTAAAAACACCGATAAATTCTGTAGTAGCACTGGTCTCAAAACTTTTTTTTAAGGAATGTTTTTTATTAGCAGCAAAGAATTTTATTTTATTTTCTCATTGTATTTATACAAAATATATCCCGGTGCCTTTTTAATAAACTCAAACTCAGGAACGGAAGAAATTTTTGTTAATATATATTTTTCAGGAAGCCAATTTACAAATTCTGGTTCATCCAAAATTTCAAATTGTTTTTGCGAAGGCATCCGTGATTTTCATTTCATTTATATTAAATAAATTACGAAGCAAACCCTCAATACTTAATGCAAGTTGCTCCACCTGTGCTTATAAATAATTGCCTTGTTGCTCCTGGTAAAATACAATCGATTAAATTACATTTTGCTGAACTTTTTTTCCAAACTTTTCATTAGAGCCAAATGGTTTTCGTGGCATGCAAATAATAATTTGTCAATATTTTTCTATCCTCATTTCTTTCCAAATAATAAATTTTTTTTTTTGGATCAATGCCCTTTATTTTGATCATTTCCAGGATTCCTCCAGGAGTTTCAGCAATTAATTCTTCCGACGACTTCATTTTTCCTGTGTCAAACAATTGAAGAATTTTGTTTGCGATTGCATTTCCAATACCGTTTATCGAAAATATTTTCTCCGAAGAAAGCGTTTGTGGTTCTACCGTTAGTTGGTCAATTTTATATGCGGCAATCAGGTATGTTTAGATTTAAAACTATTCTCTCCGTGTACGTCCATTAATGTGGAAAGCAATGAAAGCGATTTTGCTATTGTGTAATTGCCCATGGGTCAAAATGTAAAAAACCCATCGCCGTTAAAATCAAAAAAATGTTTGAATCTGTAAATTGGGGCAGCCCTGCGAATAAGTACAGGTAAGGGTTTTAGGAGATATTAAAGCGTCGCTAAATTAATAAAAAAAGTCCCGAAACTTTCGGGACTTTAGAAATACTATGCTTTAAAAATGCAGTATTACTTCTTTTTAGGAGCAGCTTTTTTAGGAGCAGCTTTCTTTGCAGCAGCCTTTTTAGGAGCAGCTTTTGCAGCAGCCTTTTTAGGAGCAGCCTTTTTTGCAGCAGCCTTTTTAGGAGCAGCTTTTTTAGGAGCAGCCTTTTTAGGAGCAGCTTTTGCAGCAGCCTTTTTAGGAGCAGCTTTTTTTGCCATTGCCATGTTTTTAGAATTTAATTGTTAGTAAATAATAATTAAAAATAAAAACATTTTTTTAACTGCCAAATTTTATTTAAAGAAAATTATGAAGAAAGAGAATTGTACCTATGCAGAAGCTTCGATTACATTTACCGAAACGAATGTTTTATCGCCTTTTGTTTTTCTGAATTCAACCACTCCATCGGCTGTCGCAAAAATTGTAAAGTCTTTGCCAATACCAACATTTCTTCCTGGATGATAAACTGTTCCTCTTTGACGAATAATAATATTTCCGGCGATTGCTGCCTGGCCTCCAAATATTTTTACACCGAGTCTTTTGCTTTGCGAATCGCGACCATTTTTTACTGAGCCTTCGCCTTTTTTGTGAGCCATAATATGAAGAATTAAAAATTGATAATTAAGAATTAAAAATTACGCTATGTCTGTAACTTTTATATGGGTGTATTGAGTACGATGACCATGTTTTTTTCTAAAGCCTTTTCTTCTTTTCATTTTAAAGGCGATCACTTTGTCACCTTTTACAAGTTCATTTATAATTTCAGCTTTCACTGTAATTTTTGAATCTGCAACTGAAGAAATCTTTCCATCATTGTCATGAAACAAAACTTCAGAAAATTCTACCTTGTCTCCGGTTTTACCACTCAGATGAGGTACATATAAATCTTGCCCTTGCTGTACTTTAAACTGCTGACCGGCTATTTTAACTATTGTGTACATATATTCCAAATTTTTGGAGTGCAAATGTAAGGGATTTACTGATAAAATTTGATAGATGTGGTATTAAAAATCCCTGATAATTTAATTTTAGCTTACATTTTCGTGTTTTCCGATCGGTATGATGTCATTTTTTTATAATTTACCTTGGTTTTCAGCCCCATAGTTTATGTTTAAAAAGAATTTGTTTGCGTAAAATTTTGAGATTTTTATTTAGCCTTTACGGGTTCTTACTCTTTCTTGCCCTTATGATTCTGCTATTGCCCCTCTTTATATATTCTTTTTTTATGGGTAAAATTAAAGGCGGCAACATGCTTTTTTACATATGCCGGTTTTGGGCTGATGCGTTCTTTTTTTTGACAGGGATAAGGCACAAAAATATTTATGAGGAAGAGCACGATCCCGGCAGGCAATATATTTTTGTAAGCAATCATATTTCTTACCTGGATATTCCTATGATGATGAAAGCTATTCGTCACCAGCATATTCGCATACTCGGTAAGGCTGAAATGGCAAAGATTCCTGTATTTGGATTTATTTATAAACAAGGAGTTGTTTTGGTAAATCGCGAAAGCCCCAAACAAAGATTAAAGAGTGTTGAAAACCTGATTTTTTTCCTGCACAAAAAGATTTCGGTTTTTATTTGTCCGGAAGGGACCTTTAATATTACACATTGTCCCTTGAAGAGTTTTTACGATGGAGCATTTCGTATTGCGATTGAAACCCAAAAACCTATTCGGCCGATTTTATTTTTAGACACCTATGACAGGCTAAACTACAAAACCATATTTTCATTGAATCCCGGAAAATGCCGTGCGGTGTATTTACCCGCAACAGAAACCAAGGGGTTAACGATGAAGGACGTAAGATCTTTAAGAGAAAAAATTTATACTCAGATGGAAGATGCCCTCGTACGTTACAAGGCCAGTTGGATTGATTCGCAAATTCTTCTAAAGACATTTCAATAATTGAAAATTTTTATAGTTTTCAGTTTCCGGCTATAAGTGCAGTCCAAATCCGGTTGCGCATAATACCTTTGCATAGATGAAAGAAATCACGGAAGAGCCTCTATTATTTAATGAATCTTCACAGGCGCCTGATACCTGGATTGAAGTGATTCTTCCACTGGCGATTCCAAAAACTTACACATATTCGGTTCCCGCTAAACTGAATTCAAAAATTAAAATCGGTTGTCGCGCAGAGGTCGTTTTCGGTAAGAGTAAAAAGTATGCAGGGATCATAAAGCAGGTGGGCCACAACAGGCCGCCGTATGAAACTAAAGATATTTTAAATGTAATAGATGAAGAACCCGTTGTATATCCTCAGCAACTTTTATTTTGGAAGTGGATAAGCGACTACTATATGTGTAGTGAAGGAGAAGTAATGGCTGCCGCATTACCCACGCATCTAAAACTTAGCAGCGAAGCGATCTTAATTTACAACGAAGAATATGGAGAAGATTTTTCTCAACTTGATAATGAAGAGTACCTGGTTGCAGAGGCATTATTAATAAAAAAAGAATTAAAGCTTACCGAGGTACAACAGGTCGCGGACATTACTCATGTGTATCCCCTGGTAAAAAGGTTAATAGAAAAACAATTGTGTTTTGTGTGGGAATCTTTTAACGATAAGTACCGGGAAAAAAAGGAAAATTATGTTGTTCTGAATCCTGAATTTGAAACCGATGAAAAGTTAAGTGAACTATTAAATAATTTTAATAAGGCGCCTAAGCAGATGGAACTTCTGTTAAGTTTTTTACACTATATGAAAACTGAGGGAGAAGTTTCTCAAAACCAGCTTCTAAAAAAATCACAAGCCTCTCTGGCGCAGTTAAAAGGCCTTATTGATAAGAATATTCTTTTTATTCAGAAAAGAAATATCGATCGTTTAAAGAGTCTCCCAAAAAAAATGGAGTTCAGTTTTGAGCTCAATGAAGCTCAGAAAAAAGCGTACGCGGAAATTGACCGGGCTTTTGAAAGTAAGGATGTTTGCCTGTTACATGGAATAACGAGCAGCGGGAAAACGCAAGTTTATATTAAACAGATTGAAAAATTCGTAAATGACGGAAAGCAGGTTCTTTACCTGCTGCCGGAAATAACACTAACTGCACAGATTATACGAAGACTACAGCTGAATTTTGGGGGAAACATTGCCATTTACCATTCTAAATTTAATAATAATGAAAGAGTGGAACTTTGGAATAAAATAAAAACAGGGGAATTGAAAATCATACTTGGAGCAAGAAGTGCGTTGTTTCTACCTTTCACAAACCTCGGCCTGATAATAATCGATGAGGAACATGACCCTTCATTTAAGCAGCAAGATCCTGCACCCAGGTATAACGCAAGAGATGCCGCGGTTTTCTATTCATCGCTTTTTAAAGGCAAAGTGTTGATGGGGAGTGCCACTCCATCAATCGAGAGTTATTACAATGCTTCCAAAAATAAATATGCATTGGTGAGCATAAATGAAAGATATGGTGGCGTGCAATTACCGGAAATGCAAATCATCGACACACGAACCGTCGCTGCTGCCAGGAAAGGAAAAGTTATGATTTCACCTCAACTGAAAGCAGCAATTGAAACAGACATTAAAAAACGACAGGCAGGTTATACTGTTTCAAAACCGCCGGGGTTATTCTCCTTTTCTCATTTGTGGAACCTGTGGATTTATTCCTCAATGTAAAAATTGTGCGGTGACATTAACCTTGCATAAGTATTCAAACAAATTGCATTGTCATTATTGTGGAAACACATATCCAAAGCTTACTGCGTGCCCTGCATGTGGAAGTGTAAACTGGCTGGAGAAAAATTTTGGAACCGAAAAAATTGAGGAAGAGCTTATAGAAGACTTTCCGAAAAACAAGATTGCAAGAATGGATGTTGATTCGGTTAAGGGAAAAAATGCGCATGATACTTTGATTAAATTATTTGAACAACACCGGATCGATATTCTTGCGGGAACTCAAATGGTAGTAAAGGGTTTGGATTTTGAAAAAGTAAATCTTATTGGAATCCTCGATGCTGATGGGTTGTTGAGCTTTGCTGATTTCCGGGTAAATGAAAGAGCTTTTCAATTGATGGAACAGGTAAGTGGGAGGTCAGGACGTAAGTCAGAAAGAGGCCTCGTGATGATACAGGCATCTAAGATCAACCATCCCGTTTTGCTGTTTGTGCAGCAGCATGATTATCAAAAATTTTATGACCACGAGATCGCAACAAGAAAGCAGTTTTTTTATCCACCGTATAGCAGGCTTATCCGGATCACTTTAAAGCATAAACTGAAGGATGTTGTTCAGGAGGCCGCGGATGCATTGGGTAATTCATTAAGAAAAGATTTCGCAAACCTGGCAGGACCCGCAGCCCCGGTTATCAACCGTGTACGAAATATGTACCTTATGGAAATTCTGATAAAACTTACTAAAGACGCAAAACAAATACAGGCACAAAAGAAAGTGATCAGCAATACCATAGATCTCCTGAGATCGGAAAAGAGATTCAGGAGCGTTGTTGTTATTCCCGATGTTGATCCTGTTTAGGTGTTAAGGCTATTGCTTAGGAAATTGAATTGAATAAAAATTATTTAGGATAGAAAATCAATCATGAAGCTTACAGAAAACTTTTCTCTAAAAAAATACAATACTTTCAAAATTGATGTTTATGCAAGATACTTTGGAGAATTTTCTTCCGCTGATATACTCTCTGAAATTTTGATAGAAACCAGTCATGTCCCAAAGATGATTCTTGGAGGTGGAAGCAATATTCTTTTTATTAAAAACTTTGATGGCATCGTTTTAAAAAATAATATACCTGGTATGGTTGTCAACAATGAAGATGACGAATATGTTTATGTGAAAGTGGGAGCCGGTACCAACTGGCATCAATTCGTTATGCATTGTGTAAGCAACAACTTCGGAGGTGTAGAAAACCTTTCATTAATTCCCGGCAACACGGGCGCTTCACCCATGCAAAACATAGGTGCATACGGCGTGGAAATAAGAGATGCTTTTTACGAGCTCGAAGCTTTGCATTTAGAAGATAATGTAGTCCAAAAATTTAAAAACGCCGATTGTGAATTTGGGTATCGTGAAAGCGTTTTTAAAAAGAAATATAAAGGGCAATTTGTAATTCTGAATGTAACATTCAGATTGCAAAAAAAGCCCGCGTTCAATATTTCTTACGGTGCTATCGCAGAAGAGCTAAAAAAAATGAAGATTGAAAATTTAAGTATAAAAGCGATTTCAGATGCTGTAATTAATATCAGGAGATCAAAACTACCAGATCCGGAAGTGATTGGGAATGCAGGAAGTTTCTTTAAAAACCCGGAAATTACAAGCCGGCAATTGCGTGAATTGACGCGAATTGAGCCAAACATTCCTTTTTATAAAATAGATGACGACACATTTAAAATTCCTGCCGGCTGGCTAATTGAATATTGCGGATGGAGAGGATATCGAAGAGGTGATGCCGGCTGTTATGAGAAACAGGCACTGGTTTTAGTAAATTACGGACATGCAAATGGAGAAGAAATATACCAGCTAAGCGAGGAAATAAAACAAAGCGTTTTGGAGAAATTCGGGATCGAATTAGAGAGGGAAGTGAGTATCATCTAAAAATCTTATTTTTTGTTCTTGCCACCTGCCCGTAAATACTATAAGATACCCGACGCAGGTATGCAATAATTAATTGCTTTATAAGTTTTAAATATTGAAATTTAATCTTGAAAATATTTCATGGCTGAAAACGTCTTATTTTATAATTGAATTTTAAAACAGGTATATGCGGGTATCAATTTTGTTAGTTGCGTTATTTGTATTGTCCGTTAAAAGTTTTTCTCAAACGAAGCCAGGCGGTGGCACTGCAAAAGTTGGCTATGTTGAAGTTCTTTCAGTAAATGGCCAACGGTATTTACGGCAAACTTTGACATCAGGTTTAAAGGCCAAAAAGGATTTGGCGCCCGTGCTGGATTTGGATTACTTGGAACCGGTGGTGCAGGCTCAATTTTAATAATACCTGCCGGGGTAAATTATTTGGCTGGTAAAGCGCCACATTATTTTGAAGGTGGTTTAGGCGCCACAATTCTTACAATTGCAAGTAACGATTATTTTGGTGGTGAATCTGTTGCCGTCTTTGTACCATCTGCAGGCTACAGGTATCAGCCCTTGGACAATGGTATTTCTTTTCGGGTTTTTATTTCTCCATGGGTTGTGTTCCAGGGAGGCATTGGCGCTATTTTCGCAGGTGGCTTAAGTCTTGGCTATAAGTTTTAAGACGAAGGATCGTATTATTTATTTAAAATCCTCCTCATCAAGTTCATCGTCAGTAAAAGACTGAGCGCTCATGTTAAGCATGCTTCCCATCAGATCCTTAAATTCAATTTTTCCGTCCACTACCTTTTTACTTATAAGAGAATAGGTTGACAAGCCATGTAACACAAATTCCATCAGCAATGCATTTTCTTTAGCATTTGAATTGGGAAAATGCTTTTTTACAATGCCATACAAGCCATCAACTTTATACAGCAATTGAATCTTGTCTTCATCTTTTAAGCCGAGAAAAATGTTTAAATGATTTCCCGCATCGAACCATTTTGTTATTGCCCTGTAGGGATTTTCATCTATAGCGTCCTTCACCCTTTTTTTCTTATAAGTTTCAGGATTGGGGAAATATTTTGCGAATTGTGTACGCACCGCCTTTTCCATTAGGTTATAAGCCACCTGGTAAGGTCCTTCCTGTTCTCCTTCGTATACCAGTTCTATTTTACCCGTTATCGAGGGTATTATTCCCACAAGATCGCTTATCCAAACCTGGGTTTCTTTCTCCTTATTCATAATGGCACGCCTTTCCGCGGCACTCACGGCATTTTCATAAGCGGCAATTGTAAGCCTTGCCGAAACGCCGCTTTTTTTATCAACGTATTCACTTGCACGGGCTTCAAAAGAAACCTGCTCGATAAGGCGCTTGACAAGGTCACTGATCTTTATTTTTTTTAACTGGTCTTCATGAATGCCCGCTTCTTGTTCTGTGATTGATAAGGAAGTTTCTATTGAGGTAGGGTAGTGTGTAAGTATCTGGCTTTCGATCCTGTCTTTAAGTGGTGTTACAATTGCACCACGATTCGTGTAGTCTTCGGGGTTAGCTGTAAATACGAACATGATATCAAGCGGCAGCCTTAATTTAAATCCTCTTATTTGAAGGTCGCCTTCTTCAAGTATATTAAACAATGAAACCTGGATGCGCGCCTGCAGATCAGGTAATTCATTAATTACAAAAATACCGCGGTTGCTTCTCGGGATTATTCCATAATGAATCACGCGTTCATCTGCATAACTCAGTTTCAAATTTGCCGCTTTTATAGGATCAATATCCCCGATAAGATCGGCAACACTTACGTCAGGTGTCGCTAGTTTTTCGCCATAGCGCATACTTCGGTGCAACCATGATATGGGAGTATCATTTCCTTTTGCATTCACAAGATCTTTGGCATATTTGCTTAAGGGATTAAACGGGTCATCATTGACTTCACTGCCTTGTATCACCGGAATATACTCATCCAGTAATTCGGTCATCTGCCTCGCCATACGGGTCTTCGCCTGCCCACGCAAGCCCAGGAATAAAATATTATGACGTGATAATAATGCCCTTTCTGTATCAGGAATTACGGAATCTTCATAGCCAATAATACCAGGAAATGTGATGTCTTTCTTACTGATCTTTTTTATAAGATTTTCTCTAAGCTCCTCTCTAATTGATCGTGGCTTATAGGCACTTTCTTTTAACTCACCTAAGGTTTTTATTTTTTGTATGTCCATTTTTATTTTTCATTGTAAAATTTAATTCCTTCGATAAAATTGAAATGCTTTTTATTATCAGTATAAAGAGAGAGATCGTTGTGTATTGCAGTTGCCCCAATAAAAGCATCAGATATCTTCATTTCATTGCTAAATGAATATTTTTTGAATAATGAAAAAGCTATCTCAGATATTGTTTCATTAATTAAAGCAATATTGTAATATCTCAGGGCTTTATTGAACTCCTTCCGTTGATGAATATTTCTTGCTCCGTTGAGCAATTCGCAAGCAGTAATTATTGAGAGGCAATATTTATCTTTAAGATGTTTGAGATTCGCCTGCTTGGTTTTGTCGTCTCTATATGCCTTAATTAGAATGTCAGTGTCAACCAAAACGGATTTAAATATCACCATGACTGCTCTCTTAATTTCCTGGCATCAATATCAAAATCTTTCCACTTTCCAAACAAGTAAGTATGATCAATTTTTTCTTTATTCAATTTTTTTGCCGGTTTTTTTATCCTTTTTTTTTCTTTTTTTATTTCCACGGGAATCATTTCAGCTCCAAATTTCTCCAAAACATTTGAAATAGTTTCAATTTCAGCTTCCGGAATTTTTACGATGTACTCTTTCATTTCTTTTTTATTAAAGTTACAAACTAAGTTGAATGATAAAACTCATCATTTTATCGCTTCTGCCAGAATTTGTGTTTCCGTCTCATGCTTCTTTGCGTATTTTTTTGCACCAATGTCTATGTTTTGCGATTGACCAAAATAAATGCGTGGGATAAATTTTTTCGCATATTTCTTCGCTTTGAAAATTATTTCTTCTAAGGTTTCCAGGTTTTTTATTTTGTGTTTTTCATTGGTTTGGCATTTGTTCGCGAAGAAAACTGATGATAGTAAACACAGGAGGTTTTTCGATCTAAAAAAAATTAGAAGTCTGTACGTTGGCCGTATGTTCCCTCCGGGGTCAGAAGGCACTAATATACCGTCTTTCTTTTTCCGCTTTCAAAGTCCTTAAAGATAAAAGCTCCAAGCCTGTCAAGAGAAGCAAAGAAGGCTTTACCGTTATTAGTCTCGGTAAATTCTGTTACAAATCTTTGCAGGTAAGGATCACTGGCTATCATAAATGTCGTGATAGGAACTTTTAGTTTCTTGCATTGCGCCGCAAGATTGAGACAACGATTCAATATTCTCCTGTCAACTCCAAAACTATTTTTATAATACCGCCTTCCTATCTTAAGACAGGTGGGCTTTCCATCGGTTATCATAAAAATTTGCTTGTTGGGATTTTTTCTTCTCCTTAAAATATCCATCGCGAGTTCAAGCCCTGCGACCGTATTGGTATGATACGGGCCAACCTGCAAATAAGGAAGATCTTTTATTTCCACAGGCCATGCATCATTTCCAAAAACAACAATATCAAGTGTGTCTTTAGGATATTTTGTTGTAATAAGTTCGCTCAATGCCATTGCAACTTTTTTTGCCGGGGTTATCCGGTCTTCGCCGTAAAGAATCATACTATGCGAAATATCGATCATAAGCACGGTAGATGTTTGGGCTTTGAAATCGGTTTCGCGTATCTGGAGATCATCTTCGTGCATGCTGAAACTATCAATGCCATGATTGATCTGGGCATTGCGGATTGATTCGGTAAAATCTATTTGTTCCAGGGTGTCTCCAAATTGAAATGGCCTTGTTTCGGGATTCATCTCATCACCACCGCCGGGTTTAAAAGTATTGTGATTGCCCTGCCTGGTTTTTTTTAATTTTCCGAAAATTTCTTCAAGGCTGCGCTTTCTTATTCCCTGCTCTGTTTTCGGCGTAATTTTTATTTCGCCGTTTTGTTTATTTTCATCAATATAACCCTTGCTTTTAAGATCTTCAATAAAATCGCCCATCCCATATTCATCATCCGTAAGATTGTATTCTTTATCAAGTTCAGTTAGCCAGCTAAGTGCTTCGCCCACATCTCCGCTTGTGTAAGTAAGCAGTTGCATGAAAATATCCAGCAGCTTTTCGAAGGAAGACTTTTTATTTTCATTTGGATCGAATTTCGAAAAATTATGTCCCAGCATTTTATTATTAATTATTAGTTATAAGTTATCGACTTCTCCACTCGTTACGTTATACGCAAATTACTAAACAAACTTATTTTTAAAATGGTTCGATTGTTAAATAAAAAAATCCCGTATCACGGATTGAAACGGGATTTATATTTAGTGAAAAAAAATCTTACTGAATTTTATCGTGCACCTGCGTGTCCTTTAAATCTTTGGGCAAATTATTAATTACAGGATTCTTTTCTTCAGGATTTATCATGGGAGGGCCTTTAAAATATTGTTCCATTTGCTGCAGTTGCTGCAATAGCTGGTTTACAATCTGGTTTTCATATGCAAGAGAGCCCTGTTTATTTTCATCAAGACTATTAAAATACGTAACCTGTTGCTCAAGGTCTTTTCGTAAGGCATCAGATACTTTTTTAGCCAGGACTGTATCTCCTGCTTTGTATGCAGCAAGCAGGAATTGCCCGGAGATCTGGTCCTGTTGCTGGCGCCGCGAAACAAGCCCGTAAGGAAAATTTTCCTGGAGCATCATCTTATCACATTTTTCAAGCATTCGCTTCGCATCGTCTTTCCTGTCATGTTCGGCAAGGTTATTTGCTACCTGTGCATATTGCATGCGGATCGTATTTAAATGCCGCCTGTTTTCTTCATCGTAATAAACACCTGGCTTATCAGCATTTCCAAACTTGAATTTTGTCATCATTACATTGTACGCCCAGTCCCGGTTTACCTCCCCGGAGCGGACAGGCACGAACCTGTAAGTAAGTCCATCGGTTCTCAAATAAGGTTGAAAGCCTAACTCATCGTAAGGAGATGTAAAATAGATAGGACGCTTCCATTTATTTGCTGCGATGATATTAAGGATTGCGGTCTCGTTTTTACCCAATGCATTTTTAGGAATGTCAAATACAATATCGCTCACCACGCTATCCGTTGCATTCACGGTACCATTTTGTTTTACAAGGTTTTCATCTACGGGAATTTTTACTTTTTTTGTCGGGTAAATATTCAGGTAGTCGTCGCCGTTCTGAGCCATACGGGTAGGATCATCACTGCCTGAATAGTCTTTCAGCATCGTGTAAAGATCCATCGGTTGAGACTGGTCTACTTTGGAACCCGGAGCATCGGGATAATAATAAATCGCATCTCGTTTGCTACCCATTATTTGTTCAGGCGTCCATAACACATCAATAGGATCACTCTGGTTCACTTTATATCGCAACTGGTTGATGTACCAGTCGGTTCCTAAGAGGCTTGAATTTATCACCCTTATGTCTCTCCTGATGCCTTGCACTTCCTGTGCATACCAAAGAGGATAGGTATCATTATCGCCAAAAGTTATAAGTATTGCATTCGGCGCACAACTTTGCAGGTAATCAATTGCAATATCCTTTGCGAGTACTTTATGGCTGCGGTCATGGTCGTTCCACTCCTGGCTTGCCATTAATACGGGAACTGCCAGAATACATAATCCTGCCGCGGCATAGTTTGCAAGTTTTGCATTTGTGAATTTTTCAAAGAGCTCTTTTACATATAAAACCCCAAGCCCGATCCAAATTGCAAACGCATAAAAAGATCCAACATAAGCGTAGTCCCGTTCACGAGGCTGGTTGCCCGCCTGGTTCAGGTAAATAATTATGGCAAAACCGGTGAAGAAAAATAAAAGCCCCGTTACCAATGTATCTTTTTTGTCTTTTTTATATTGGTAAAGGAGGCCGAGAATGCCAAGTATAAGTGGAAGGCAAAAAAGTTTATTATTTGCTTTATTATGCTTAATGGTATCAGGCATTTTACTTTGATCGCCCAGTCTCGCATTATCCCAAAAAGATATACCGGTTAGCCAGTTACCGTCACGCACATTACCCATATCAACACCTTGTATGTCATTCTGCTTCCCTGCGAAATTCCACATAAAATACCTAAAGTACATCCAGTTGAACTGGTAGCTTGCAAAGAATCTAATGTTATCACCCATAGTGGGCTTATCGTAGTAAGCTCCGGTTTTTTGGTCTTTCCCGATACCAGCGAAACTTGCATAATAATCGGCATGCCCCTGGTCATTGCTGTTGTCCCACATTCTCGGAAAGAAATGGATATCTTCAGGAGCATATTCTGTTACATATTTCTTTCCTTTCTTCTCATATTTATCCTTTCCTTTTACATATACGTCTACGGGTTCCTGGGAAGTAGGCTGAGCCGTAAAATCCTGGCCTTTCAGAATGGGCCAGTCTCCATATTGCTCACGACTCAGATAACCTACAAGGCTCACGGGATTATCTACGTTGAACATGTCAACAGCCGGATCAGAACTGGAACGGATTAGCGTAGTGTAATATGTAGAAAATCCAATTAACACAAAGGCAAAACTCCACATAGCCAGTTTCAGGAAGTTCCAGTTCTTTTTCCTGGCAAGCCGGAGCATGTACCAGATAACAGCAGCTGTAAGCACAAAGAAAAAAGTAAAGCCTGAGAAAAATGGAAGCCCTAAATCATTTACAAATAAAATGTCAAATTGACCCGCGAGTTTAATTGTCCATTGGATCATGGGAACCTGTACAATGCCGGTGACAAGGCAACCGATAATGAACGCCCAAAAAGTCCCCCAATTGGTTACTTTATATCTTTTAAAATAATACACCATTACAATAGCCGGGATCGTGAGGATGTTCAATAGGTGCACGCCCACAGCGAGCCCTATCAGGTAGAATATCAATATAAGCCACCTGTCGGCACGTGTAAAATGGCCTTTTATGCCATTTAATTGTTCGGCCGTTACATCCTGTTCCCATTTAAGAACTGCCCAAAAAACTATTGCGGTAAAAAAAGATGAACTGGCATACACTTCGGATTCAACCGCACTGTACCAAAATGAATCGCTGAAGGTATACGCTAATGCGCCAACCACACCGGCGGCCATAATTGTAAAAATCTGGTTATTGGTAAGAGCCCCGACGTTTCCTGAATTTTGTTTTTCAACTATTTTCCTTGCAAAGTGAGTAATGCTCCAGAATAAAAACAAAATAGTGAAACCACTCATCAGCGCACTCATACTATTTAAACCAAGAATGGCGTTGTCGGGATTTGAAAAAGGGATCATAAAGATCCTTCCTATCAATATAAACAACGGGGCTCCAGGTGGATGCGGAATTTGAAGTTTATAAGCGCTGGAAGCAAATTCACCACAGTCCCAGAAACTACCGGTTGCTTCCATAGTTAATAAATATACCATACAGGCTATAAAGCAGACAGCCCAGCCTGTGATGTTATTGATGCGTTTAAAGCTCATAATTCCGTTTTAATAAAGAGGGCAAATATAAAACTATGAACGCGACATTTCATAGGGCGATATTTTTTTTGTACAAAGGAATGTTAATATTGTGTGTGGTTGTGCGATGTTTGATGTACGGATGTGAACGCAATGGGCAATTAGCAAAAAAGCAAGAGGCAAAAGGCAAAAGGTAAAAGGCAAAAGGCAAAAGGCAAAAGGCAAAAGGTAAAAGGCAAAAGGCAAAAGGCAAAAGGCAAAAGGTAAAAGGCAAAAGGCAAAAGGCAAAAAGCAAAAGACAGACACCAAACATCGTACATCAAACATCAAACATCAAACATCAAACGTCGTACATTGCCTTCGCCCTAGTACATTTGACGCATGAAAAAAGCATTTCTTCAATTGCATATAGCTGTGTTGCTAGCGGGATTTACAGCCATTTTTGGAAAGCTTATCGATTTAAATGAGGGAATGCTGGTGCTCTACCGGATGTTATTAAGCGCTATTTTCCTGGGATTAATTTTGTTGTATCGAAAGGAATTCACCCGCATCGGCCTCCGTGATATTATTAAAATTTTCGGTGTTGGAGCTATTGTGGCGATGCATTGGGTTACTTTTTATGGAAGCATTAAATACTCCAATGTTTCAGTTTCTGTCACGTGTCTTTCGGCCATTGGCTTCTTTACATCATTTTTTGAGCCCATGATTAAAAAAAGAAAAATTGATGTTGTTGAAGTTGCTTTGGGGCTTCTTGCGATAGCCGGTATATACCTTATATTCAATTTCTACCCCGAGTATAAAACGGGAATAATTTTTGGAATTATTTCTGCCATGCTTGCGAGTCTTTTTCCAATTTATAATAAAGGTCTTTTGGAAAAATTTTCATCTAACATGGTAACATTCCACGAAATGTCTGGCGGATTTATTGCCCTGTGTTTTATTGTGCCTTTGTATATAAGCTTTTTTCCTGCGACCTATTTAACCCCAACCTTTTCAGATTGGATGTGGCTTTTAATTTTAGCGGTGTTTTGCACGGTATTCAGTTTTATATTGTCCTTGAACGCACTCAAATTAATATCTGCTTTTACCGCAAACCTCACTTACAACCTGGAGCCGGTGTATTCTATCATATTGGCATTCATAATTTTCAAGGAGAATAAGTTTCTTGGAAAGGGATTCTATTTTGGCTTCGCACTTATTTTACTGGCCATTACTCTTCAGATGATGCGGGAATGGAGGCGCAGGAAAATTAAAAAGGAAAAAGATTATATATTTCAGAGATAAATAATCTTGCTCGATAACTTTGCAAAAGCCCTGAACATCTTGCTAACGCCGCAATACGTGTCCTGTGAAAGGTCGACAGCCCGTTTAACTTTACCTTCGTTTTCTCTATCTACCTTTATCGTATAAATTACAGTTACGTCATCATAGATTTTTGGATGGTCTTCCGATAAGTGAGCTTCTACATTAATAGTAAGATCCGAAAAACTAACCTTCATTTTGTTTAAGATACTTACAACATCTACACCGGTACAGCCTGCAAGTGAAACCAGCATTAAGATTTTTGGGCTCGTCCCGAGGTTGTTACCACCATCCGCCCTGTCCAAATCGATTGTTACGGTATGCCCATTTACCAATGTAGAAAAAGCCATACCTCCTTTGTAAACAGAACTGATTACATTGCTTCCCATAAATTTAAATTGAAGAATTTAGCGCACTACTGCAGATCAAATATGTGAATTTACGGCATCTGAAATTTGCTTTGCATTCATGGCCCCTGATTGCCTCCAGAGAACCTTCCCGTTCTTAAAAAGCATCAGGGTAGGCACGCCTTGTATATTATAATGTGTTGCAGTGGGCTGATTTTTGTCTATATCTACCTTCAAGACCCTAACCGTGTCTTTATTATTCTGGGCATATTTTTTTAACTCGGGAGCCATCATTTTGCACGGCCCACACCACTCTGCGTGGAAATCAACCAATACGGGCTTATCATCATTTATTATTTTGCCAAATGTTTCCATAATTTCATTTTAGAAATTACTTGCATAAAGTATGCCTGTGCTTGTTATTGCTAAAAATTCAATCATTATGTCAGCCCTTACGGCCGAGACTGAAAAATAGTCCATTATTTATTTTTCAGGTAAAAGTTTCTTCATTACCTTTGCCGTCCGAAAAAAAGATCATTATGGCCAGAGTATGTCAGGTTACAGGGAAAAGACCAATTACAGGAAACACTGTATCGCATTCAAATATTAAAACCCGCAGGCGTTTTTTACCAAATTTGCAGAAAAAAAGATATTTCCTGGCTGAGGAAGATAAATGGGTGACATTGAAATTGTCAACCGAGGCGATCCGCACTATAAACAAAAACGGTCTTTTTCATGTAGTGAAAGAGATGAGGGCGCAGGGAGTTAAGATCTGAGAAAAAACGATTTAAATAATTTTGTTATGGCAAAAAAGGGAAACAGGGTACAGGTAATTCTGGAGTGTACCGAGCACAAAACTTCAGGTATGGCTGGTACAAGCCGTTATATTACCAATAAAAATAAAAAAAATACACCTGAAAGGTTAGAGTTAAAAAAGTTTAATCCTATACTTAAAAAGGTAACAGTACATAAAGAAATAAAATAAATGGCTCAATTTGAAGATGGCTCAATTCGAAAATGAATTAATGCTAATTAAAGAGTCTTTCATTTTCAAATTTTCAAATTTTCAAATTTTCAAATTAAAATATCATGGCAAAGTCAGCTAAAACCGCGATTAAAGTCAAAGACCAGAAATCTTTGGCCGATGCAAAGAACTGGACTAAAGTTGTTCGCACCGTTCGAAGCCCCAAGTCTGGTTCTTATACATTTAAAGAATCCATTGTTCATAAAGACAAGATTAAAGAATTTTTGGGAAGCTAATCCTGGTTTGTAAAATCTTTAAAAAGGCTATCTGGCATAACTTGCGGATAGCTTTATTTATTTTTACCCTTTACTAAAATTTTAGAAGTGGGAATTTTTGATAAAATTTTTGGAAAAAAAGAGCAGAAAGAAAGCCTTGATAAGGGACTTGAAAAAACCAAACAAGGCTTTCTCGATAAGATCACCAAAGTAATCGCCGGAAAAAGTACAGTGGATGAAGAAGTGCTTGATGATCTTGAAAATGCTCTTGTAAGTGCCGATGTGGGTGTAGATACAACGATCAAAATAATTGATGGCATCGAGAAAAGAGTTGCTAAAGATAAATACATAAGTTCTACAGAACTTAACAGGATTCTTAAAGAAGAAATTCAATCTGTTCTTGTTGACTCACCCGGTGACACCTCTTATAAAAGCTATGAATTACCGGCTCACAAACCGCACGTGATTTTAGTTGTAGGCGTAAATGGCGCTGGTAAAACCACCACCATTGGCAAACTTGCACACAATTTTTCACTGGCAGGCAAGTCAGTGCTTTTAGGCGCTGCGGATACTTTTAGGGCTGCCGCAGTTGATCAATTGAATATCTGGAGCCAGCGGGCAAACGTGCCTATTGTAAAACATGCGACGGGGGCTGACCCCAGCGCTGTTGCATTTGATACTGTGCAAAGTGGAATCGCGAGAAATACCGATGTTGTAATTATTGATACAGCAGGAAGACTACATAATAAAATTCATCTTATGGATGAGCTTAGTAAAATAAAACGCTCCATAAGTAAGGTTTTGCCTGATGCACCGCACGAAGTGCTTTTGGTACTCGATGGTAGCACCGGCCAGAATGCGCTTGAGCAGGCTAAACATTTTACAGCGGCTACAGAGGTTACCGGGCTTGCCATAACAAAACTTGATGGAACTGCAAAGGGAGGGGTCGTACTTGCGGTAGCAGATCAATTTAAAATTCCTGTGAAATTTATTGGGGTTGGTGAAAAAGCAACCGACCTTCTTGTATTTGATAAGAAAGAATTCGTGGACTCCCTCTTTGAAGGAAGTGAAATAGTTAGTTAATTAATTAGTTCAAGCCATTGCAGCCCTTTTAATTTGTGTAATTAGTGCTAAAAATTAGTGTTATTGTAAATAAATGAAAACAAAACTTAAAAAAGATAAAGTAAATATTATCACCTTAGGCTGCAGCAAGAATTTGGTTGACAGCGAAGTGTTGAGTGGGCAGCTGGCAGCCGCGGATGTGAATGTATTGCATGAAAGTAAAAAGCAGGATCACAATATTGTTGTTGTAAACACATGTGGATTTATTGATAAAGCAAAAGAAGAGAGTATCAACACGATATTAGAACAGGTCGAATTAAAAAGGAGGGGAAAACTTGATAAAGTCTATGTTACCGGGTGCCTTAGCGAACGGTACAGGCAAAACCTTGAGGACGAAATTCCTGAAGTTGATGCATTCTTTGGGACAATGGATTTGCCTTTTCTTTTGAAAAAATTTGATGTTGATTACAAGGCAGAATTACTTGGCGACAGATTATTAGGAACACCTAACCATTATGCTTACCTTAAAATAAGCGAAGGCTGCAACCGGACCTGTGCCTTTTGTGCAATCCCTTTGATGAGAGGGAAACATATAAGCCGTACCATAGAATCTCTTGTTGATGAAGCGAAGAAATTAGTAACAAGAGGGGTAAAGGAAATTATGCTGATTGCACAGGAATTGACTTATTATGGCCTGGATATTTATAAAAAAAGAGCGCTTCCCCGATTGTTACATGCGTTGGCTGATATTGACGGTTTGGAATGGATCAGGCTGCATTATGCGTATCCTTCAAAATTCCCGATGGAAATAATTGACGCGATGAAAGAGCGGGATAATATTTGTAACTATCTCGATATGCCTTTGCAACATGCGAGCAACAAGATGCTTAAAGCCATGAAGCGACAGATAACGAGGGAAGAGATGGAAGATATTATTGCCGAAATAAAATATAAAATACCGGGCATTTGTCTAAGGACAACTCTTATTGCAGGTTTTCCCGGAGAGACGCAGGATGATGTTGAAGAGCTAAAAGCCTTTCTGAAAAAAATTGAATTCGACCGCGTAGGAATTTTTACATATTCTCACGAAGAAAATACATCTGCTTATGATCTTGCGGATGATATAGGTGAAGATGTAAAAGAGCAGAGAGCGCAGGAAATTATGGAAGTGCAACAGGAAATTTCTTATCGTAAAAACGAAGATAAAATCGGGCAAACATTTAAAGTGATCATTGATAAAAAAGAAGCGGGAAAATATCTTGGTCGCACAGAGTTTGATAGTGTTGAAGTGGATAATGAAGTAATAATAAATTCAACAAAAAAATTACATGCAGGTGATTTCGTCAATGTGAAAATTACCAATGCATTTGACTATGATCTCGAGGGTGAGGTAGTGAGCTAACGGCAATTGTATTCTCTCATGACAGATGTCTTTTTACGCCGCGACTGGCGTGAACTGCGATAGTGTAACAACTGATATATTCCACAAATTAATTTGAGAAATCATTTTGGAGGAAAATAAAAATATAGTTAGAATATCGGCGGCAGAGATGCACGACCGTTTCACGGACATTCTAATCCGGTTAAAATTCGCAAAAGATAAGGCTGAAAAATGTGCTTCTGTTTTTACGGATAACAGTTTGGATGGCGTATATACACATGGGGTAAATCGTTTTCCGAGATTCGTTCAATATATAAAGGATGGTTTTGTGAAAGTACATGAGGTGCCTTCATTGCAACATAAATTTGGCGGAATAGAGCAATGGAACGGTAACCTCGGCCCGGGAATAGTAAATGCAACCCATGCCACCGAAACCGTTATGGGCCTGGCAAAACAGAATGGTATTGGATGTGTTGCATTGAATAATACCAACCATTGGATGCGCGGCGGAACGTATGGCTGGCAGGCTGCCAAAGCAGGTTATGTTTTTATTGGCTGGACAAACACGGTAGCCAATATGCCTGCGTGGGGCGCAAAAGATCCAAAGCTTGGAAACAACCCTTTGGTAATAGCGCTTCCATATAATGATGAAGCGATCGTTCTTGACATGGCAATGTCACAATTTTCTTTTGGCGCCATGGAGAAAGCGGCAATGAATAACGAAAAGCTTCCGGTGTATGGCGGTTTTGATAAAGGCGGATCGTTGTCCGATGATCCTTCAGCAATACTTGAATCCTGGCGCCCCTTACCCATTGGTTATTGGAAAGGCGCAGGCCTTTCATTGTTGCTTGATCTTCTTGCAACTATTTTATCAGGAGGTCTGGCGACATATGAAATAAGTAAGAAGGAAGTTGAATATGCATTATCGCAAGTATTTATTGCGATAGATATTTCAAAGCTGGGCAATCATTCTTCTATTACAAAAGTTATCGAAGGAATATTAGCTGATTATCGCCGCTCAGTTCCAATTGATGAATCAAAAAAAATAATGTACCCCGGCGAAAGGGCTTTACAAACAAGGAAAAATAATTTAGCTAATGGGATACCGGTGTTAAAAAAGGTTTGGGATGAAATTGCTTTTTTATGATCGTCATTCCAATCTTAATGTCGAATTATTCTTCTTTCGCAAATTCATCAGCTATCGCATTCAATTCTTTTATCGACGTACTTTTTCCTCCCTCGTCAATTACTATTCTAAACCGGAAGGTCACGGACTCACCTTTTTTAAGTGCAAGATTTTTATATGATTTCCCGTTCGTAAATATTTTTTCCCCTAATGGATTTGCCGCAAACAATCCATAACCCCTCGCATGCCAGAAAGTAGGATAGTTAATATTTTTTGGATGATCAATGATCGTAACACTTATGGAATCGTTTCCCATTTTACCAAACACTTTACACCACCGGCCTCTCGTGCTCCATGCGTTATCGCCGGTTTTGCCTTCACTCGTTAAATAATTACCGTTTGGCAGTTTATCAGTCCCACCTTTTACAACCGTTACATTGCCTTTATCATCTTTAAATTCCTGGTCCTTGTTTGTGGGTATTTCCAATGCATGTGCGAGTCGTATTGCATACATTCCGTCTTTTGCGTCGGTAAACAAAACACTGGTATCTGCTTTCAAAACCGTCGTGCGATCGATAATTCGCCTATGCTCAGTCCCGCTAAATTCCAGGCGTGTATTTTCTTCAAGCAACACATTCTTTTGTTGGTCCGTCCAGTTGGCGTGATATGCGATTACTCCCGTTTTTCCGCCGGAGATTTCATTCACTTTATCGGTTCTTATCCACCCGTACAAATGTTTTTTTTCTGCGGGTATTGCGTATGAATTATTCCAGAAGTCCAATCCATTTACATTTTCAAACGTGAACCAGATGCCGAGATGATGTGGATGATCCGTTGGATCGCCAGGTTGGGTATTTAGCGGGAAACCTCTTGTAACAACACTTCCGTTTGCAGCATGCACCGGGTACAAGACAGGTTTTTCCAAATTATCCGGGTATAAGAAGCTGGTGAATAATTTGTCACCTATAATTACATCTATCTTGTTCTTACTGCCGGATTTTACGACCTGTACTGTTTCATTTTTTTGTGCAAATAATGAAACCGGGATAACTATTATGTAAATGATAAATCCAAAAAATTGTAACAGAAATTTCATATTTTTTTAAATTGCTGGGTAAAATAAAATGTACACGTTTATAATCGCAATGTGAAAATAAACGGATGTTTAAAGTTAATAGTTTGATGCCTTTTTTTATTTTTTAATTTTGTAAGGAGTTATCTGCAGATGGTAAAAGATGCCGGTATAAAAGATTATATAGTGTATAGGTAAGTGAAATGCTAGAATGCCGTCGAATCTTCGCTCGTAACAAAAAGACGGTATTTTTAAAATATGTTTCATACTAATGCTGCTTTTTGATTTTATCTTCACACTCAAAACCTCCATTTAATACAGCTTATCATTAATTTCATCTTACCAATTGGTAGCCTGACCGTTTAAAATGCCCGTTTAAAAAATGGCATTGATGACACCGTTGATTTTTGTCGTATTATTAATACCGGATGAAAAAAATTATTGATAAATATGATCTGAAAAAAGGCCTGCTACTTTCGATAGCGTTCCCTACCATTTTCCTTGCACTGGATAGTAATCCTTCAAACATCGTTAGTCATTTTAGTTTTTCATTTGTAATCACCTTTTGTTTTTGGGTTACAAATTCTGTTTTTATTGATTTTAAATATTATAAAAACAGATCCAGGGAAATCAAATCCCGCTACTACTACGGAGGCTTTATGGCATCATTTATTCTTGCAATTGCTATCTATATTTCACTGGGATTTTTACTAAACCGATCAGGCATTCTTCTTTCCGGAACAAGAGGAAACTGGGGAGTATCCTTTCGCTCGTGGTTTTATTTATGCCTGAAAATAATTCTGTTCAATTCGGTAATTATTTTGATTAAATATTTATTCGTTGTCAATGCAGAAAAGAGAAGAGTAGAGCTTGAAAACGAAGTTTTGAAAAGAGAGAACCTGAATGCTTTGCACGAAAGTTTGAAACAACAGGTAAATCCTCACTTTCTTTTTAATTGTTTAAACACACTGAAATCTTTGACGATCAGGGCGCCCGGACAAGCGGTTGATTTTATTACTGAGTTGTCTTCCGTGTACAGGTACATGCTTCTTCACCAGGATAAAAAGAATGTTACACTTCGGGATGAGATCGAGTTTTTAAAGTCCTATTTATATCTTTTGAAAATAAGATTTGGCGATGCAATTACTACCGAAATAGTTTTGCCGGATGAACTGCTAAATCATTCCATGCCACCCAACACCCTGCAATTACTTATTGAAAATGCAGTTAAGCATAATGCACTTTCAGCACGGAAGCCATTGTCCATCTCCATTCATGCTGAGAATAATTATTTAACCGTACAAAATAATTTGCGATTTAAAAAAGAACAAGTTTCCACGTCGCGGCTTGGATTAAGTAATATAAGCAGCCGGTATTTATTGTTAAAGGGTAAGGATATCATCATTAAAAAAACGGAAGAAAAGTTTATCGTTCTATTGCCTATATCTTAGCAAACATGAATATTGTTATAATAGAAGATGAAGTACAAACAGCCTGGGATTTGCAAAATTCGATTCAGTCGCTGCAACCGGATTCTAAAGTTATTGCCCTGATAGATAGTGTAGAAGCCGGCCTTGAATGGTTCAATCACAACGAGCAGCCAGATATTATTTTTTCAGATATACAATTAGGAGACGGGCTTGCTTTTGAGATATTACAACAAGTACAACTTAACTGCCCGGTCATTTTTTGCACGGCGTATGAAGAGTATGCCATACAGGCATTTCAAAACAACGGCATTGACTATCTTTTAAAACCAATACAGGAAGAATTATTAAAAAAAAGCCTCGACAAATTTACCCTTCTTAAAAAGCCGGCCAGGAATATCGACAACAGTTTATTGCTAAATGATTTGATAAAAGAAATTACAAAAAATTCCAAATCCTACAAGTCAACATTTTTAGTTTCTTATCGCGACAAAATGATCCCGCTTAATATTAATGACATAGCTTTTTTTTGCATTATAGATGATGTCGTAGAGTTGAGCACTAAAATCAGCCAGCAATACCGTTTAAATTATTCGCTTGATTATGTTGAATCGATTGTAGACCCAAAGCTTTTTTATCGTGCTAACCGTCAATATTTAATTGCTTATAACGCGGTGAAAGAAGTTGAAAATTATTTCGACAGAAAACTTTTAGTAAAGCTTCATTTGAATACGGAACCTATCATTGTAAGCAAAGCAAAATCGTCTGATTTATTAAGATGGTTGGAAAATCATTAAATAGAAATGGGAGTTTAGTAAAATGTAAATGCAAATTCCTCCTGGATTCCTGATTGTTACTCTTTTAATCAGGCACGTATTTATTCAATATAATATACCGAAATATGGTTCACTTTTTCCTCGCTGTTAAAGCTTATCACTTCAACAGATTTTTTATTTGTTACAGTATTCAAATAATAAATTGAAAGGCCGTTTATACCCGTAAGAACATCCAACAATTGAAAATGTAAACCTGGCCTTAATTTCATTGAAGCAAGCCAGTATGCTTTTACAGCTTCTTTGCCAGATACAATGCCCAGGCTTTCGGGCATAACTTCCAAAGCCCTTGGTGTTTCAATCACGAAATCATCCGCATAAAGTAATAGCAATTTATCAATATCATGGGCGTTCCAGGAATTAACCCAATCCTCGGCAAAACTTTTTGCAAACGATGAGGTGATCATTTCGATGAGGGATTTTATTTAACACTAATGCCTGATTATTCTTTCCTGCTCATGCATTTTTTAAAGCTTCAATATCAAATTTATTCATCTTCATGAATGCCTGCATAACACGCTGACCGTTTTCGGGATTTGACATTAGTTCGCCTAAGATTGTCGGGACCACTTGCCAGGATAATCCAAACTTATCTTTACACCATCCACACCTGCCTTCTTTGCCGCCATCGGCAATCAACTTATACCAATAGTGGTCTATTTCTTCCTGGTCCTTACACGGAATAACGAAAGAAACAGCTTCATTAAATTTAAAGTTATCGCCACCGTTTAATCCCATAAAAAACTCTCCATTGAGTTCGAAGTTTACCACCATTCCAGAATCGTTAATAATTTTTGAGTCAGGAAAAATGGTGCAGTAAAATTCTGCGGCAGCTCTTGCCTGGCCATCGAACCATAAACACGGGTACATTTTCTTTTTCATTTTATTTATTTAAATTGTTACCAGAAATATTTTTTGATTGTGCTTTTTCGTTTACATTTCAGCAATGCCCGCCATTTGATCTATTCCCGTTGCCAAAAAAAATTCATTTAAAGATATTTCAGCCACCACTGCTTATGGGCTGCTTTGTATTTGCCAAACCATACGCAAGGTTTATATAAAATAATCACTACTGCAATCCATATTAAATAGATTCCCCAAAGTGGTAATCCGCTCTCTATTCCTTTCGGGCGGCCAAATGTCCCAGATGCAAAATCTAATTGTGACCAATGAAAGCCCTGCAGCAACATTATCGAAAGCATGATAAAATGAATAAGAAAAAAATGAACAAGAAAATAAAACAAAGGCACTTTACCATATACAGAAGTAATACCTGTGAATTTATTTTTTGCACCCTCTGAAAGTGCAAGTATTAAAAACATTATTCCTAATGTAATTAAACAAAAAACTAAAGAAGGCGGGTACTTTGTAACGTTTATAAAAGAGAGGAATGAAAATACATTATCTTTTTGAGCAGACCATGGCACCGGATCGCCATAGAGATTTATAAAACGAATAATAACAAACAACAATAATGCACCTAATCCGATTTTTATAAATAAATCTTTTCTTTTTTCTCGTTGAAATTCAAATAATTTGCCGGACGCAAAACCTGCCAACATAATACCCAGCCAGGGTATTGGCGGATAAGCCATTACAAAAATCCTATTTGTAAACATCGGGAAAACCCCGAGACTGAAGAGTGGTGATAAAATAGTTTTTATCGTGGAGCCGTTCTGAAAGGGAATTAAAGCAAAAAGATTATGGCCAAATATTATCAACAATCCGATAATGGCAATCATTCTTGAGGATAATTTCATCAATAATGACAGAATAATAAAGCCGAAGCCAATGGTTGCAATTACTTCAAAAATTAAGGAATGATAGCCTGGGTCAAAGAACAATCCAAAATTTACAATTACAAACTCCAGTAAAATAAGATACACTCCGCGCTTCAATAAAAAATTACGGCTTTTCAAAAAATTATTTTTGTTTTTGAAAGATATAAATGCCGACGTGCCTGCCAGGAAAACAAATGTCGGGGCACATAAATAGGTTATCCACCGTGTGAAGAAAAGCATTGGAGTAGTGGTCTGTAAATTAGTAGGGCTTTGTGTAATTGAATTTACGTGAATCATATCTCTTACATGGTCCAGCGCCATTATGATCATTACTACTCCCCTGGTAAAGTCTATGCTGTAAATTCTTTTCATCTTTTAAGCATTTTTATAGCCATAACTAATTATCAAAAATTTCAGTATTAAAATGGTATATCCCAATTATAAAAATTATGTTCATTATCTAAACTAAATCCTGTCTTTGCGTACAGGCTATTTGCAACAATATTTTCTTTAGAAGTTTCCAAAATCAAACCACAGGCATTGGTGGATTTACAGAGTTCTTTTGATTTATTAATTAAAGCAAGAGAATAGCCATAACCTCTATAATTTTCTTCCACAAATAAATCATTCAAAAGCCAAAGCTTTTGCATTCTGGTAGAAGAAAACAATGGGTACAATTGCACAAAGCCGACTATTATATTATTATCATTATTGCAAACAAAAATTTCAGCATCATTATTTGTTAGACGTTCAAATAAAAACTGTTTAGCTTTTTCAATATCAGATTGCTTATTGTAAAACACTCTATACTTGTCAAATAATATTGTTAATGGTTCTAATTCTTTTAATGTTGCTTTTTTTACATTTTTTTTCATAATTTATTTTTTGTTTGTTGTTACAGGATATAATAACCTTAATGCGTTATAAACCGCCTGGTGCATAATTGTTGCGTGATCTTCCTGTGGTAAATAATCAAAATAAACGTGTACCATTTTGCTTTTCGAATTGCTGAGTTTTTCCGCTAATAAATTTGCATCCACTTCCATCACACGTGGAATTTTTGTGTGGGTAAGCCCTTCTTTTCCAACGCCAATGTATATGTCAGTAGGCTGAGAGAAACTTTCCGGCAAAATATCTGATGGCAGATTTAATAACGAGCCATTATCCCACCACAGGCTTGGACTAACGATTATGTATTTGCTGAATAGTGTTGGCTTCTTCAATAATATTTCCGTGGCCAAAAGACCACCTAATGATTGCCCTATAATTGTTTTTGAAGAATTTGTGTTGTATTTTTTTTCTATAAAGGGTTGTAATTCTTTTTCAATAAATGCAATAAACTTATCTGAATGCCCTGTGGTTGGGAATTGTTTTTTTTCTTCATCGATTGTGGTGGGAAAGGTAAAATCTCTTCTCCTGTCAACAGTGGCAATACCAACCACAATTGATTTCGGGACCCGGTTAATCCATTCAAAACTATTGTATTGGAAAAGCCCAACTATGTGTATGAAATCTTCGTCGGTTGAGCCATCAAGCAAATACACGACGGGATATTTAACTGTATCTTTTTTATTATAGCCGTTGGGAAAATAAATATTTAAGATTCTTTTTTCGTTTAGCTGCTTTGATTTTATTTCATCAATAACTCCTAATACAAACGGTTTACTGCTATCCCCCTGAATTAATTTCGTTGATTGAGAAAAGACAGCATTTGTAAAAAAAGCCACGATAAAAATCAGTTGTATAATTCGCATTTCTCGTCATTTAATCGTTTTGTAAAAATCTATAACTCAGCTTAGGTCGTAGCCTGTTTGTAATCGGCTGCCGGTTGCAATAAGAAACGCAGTCCCACTAAAAGCTAACGCATCAAATGCGCCTGAGATTAAATTGCCCCTGTTTGCAGCCGGATTTGCCAATGCCCCGGGTATATGTACAACAATAAACCAAAGAAATAACATTGTGCCCAGCAATGCCCCAATTTTTCTTTTCCTGATATCTAAAATGATACAGGCCCCTGCACCGATAAGGGCGGTACCGGAAAAATAAGCCCAAAAAGTATGATCTGGAATCCACGACGGCACCATTGGTTCTATATACTTTTCATACATAAAATGAGCGATGCCGAAGCTTGTGATTGTGATAGAAAAGAAGAAGGGGCCATATGGAATAATCTTTTCTAAAAATTTAATAAAAAAGTTTTTTTGCTGAACATCGGATGGTATCTCAGGGAAACTTCCTGCAACTATGAAAGCCCCGCCGGATAACGCAAGCTCTTTCAACGTACTTTCCCACAAGCCTAAATGATAACTTTTATTAGGTTCTGAAACCAATTCATAAGGCACATGAACAAAGCAACATAATAGTAAAAAAATGCCGCCTAAAATTAATGAAACCTTCCTGCCTTTTTTATCAAAAATAATTGCTGCACCCGCAACAATCAAACCTATGCCCGTTATGTACGCGATAATGTTAAGCGCGGGAAGATGGTATTGCCACGGCGGCAGCTGCACCCGCCGAAAATCTCCATAAATGAATTGCTGAATGCCATAAACGATTATGGCGATCCCATACAATGAGCGGCAAATTCTAACAAACTGTTTCATTATGTTGAAGTGATGATTCCCCCTTTGTTTCTAGCAGGCGGCCTCGCAACAAATTTCAACACAATAATTGCTTTTATTTTTAATTACAAGCTCTTATTAGGCTGCTTAAAGGAAGGAATTGCCTGTTTAAAAAAAGTTAGTGCTCATTCAAAAATCAAATATGCTCCTATAAATAGTTACGGGTAATCAACTACGAGCCCATTTTCATCTAGTGTTATTATTGCCTCAAAGTCGCCTGTTACATATTGATATATCTGTATTGAAATTTCGTCCTGGGAATTTAATTTTATTCTGTTTATCGGTAACGGGTTTGTAAAAGGTGTACAGAAGTATCTATACTATGCAGCCATTTAATTTTAGCCGGGTATCCGTTTTTTATGAACGGGAGGAAAAGAAATTGGACATAAAGCGAAAAGATTTTTTTACTTCAAAGTACTTAAAACAACAGAGTAGAAAAATATCTCTCACCTGGGTTAATCGCTGACAAGAAATTTTTTTTGAAAATGTTTGTAAATCTTCTTTGGATAATTGCTCTTTCAACTTCCATTGGATATTTTAAAATCCCATTATTTTGCAAAAATAGAAATGGTTGTTTTCTAATTCATTTTTTCTTTCTCAATCAATGCTGGTCGTTTTTATGCCTGTCCGGCAGGCTGGCGTTTGCTTGTATAGAGCAACGTTTTGTTAAGTGCAACACATGGGAGGTAGTTTAACATGGAGCAACTGATTATACAATTGCAGAATTTCTTTCCACTTTTCCTTTGTATCTTCAGTTATACAATGCAAGTAACAATTTGTGCGTCCGGGTGATATGAATTTATTTCGGTGCTTTGTGTTGAAAGATTTAAAAAATGAACCCCTGGTTTATCAATTCGTTATCCCAAAGTTCTTCATTCTGATTTTCATAAAGCGCAAAGGAACCTTCGCCCCTTCCTTGAGCAATGCTTCGAAGCAAATATTTACCTTTATCTGATCAACATTTTTTTATGAAAAAGATTTTTACATTATTGCTGGCTGTTTTTTTATGTTTTTGTGGACCTATGTATGCTCAAAGAAGCCTTGACAGCCTCTTACCGGTTCGGGGGTTTTGTATCGGCGCTCCAAAGCCAAACGATGTGGATGCATTTACCAAATTTATCATTGAAGAACTTGCACCACGGAATGTGAACACACTTATCGTACGTGTGGACTACCATTACCAGTTTAAAAGTCATCCTGAACTTGAAGATAGCTTTGCTCTTAGCAAGGCCGATGTAAAAAAAATGGTGAATGCATGTAAGAAAACTAACATTAATCTTGTTCCGCAGATAAATCTTTTAGGCCATCAATCATGGGCAAGTCATACCTATAAGTTGCTTGCAGTCTATCCACAATTTGATGAAACGCCCGGCGTGAAGATGCCTGAAAAATATGAATGGCCCAATCCTGATAATTTATACTGTAAAAGTTACTGCCCTTTACATCCGGATGTACATAAAATAGTATTCGACCTTATCGATGAAATATGCGACGTATTTGAAACGAATACTTTTCACGCCGGGATGGATGAAGTATTTTACCTGGGCGATGACAAGTGCCCACGCTGCGCAGGCAGGGATAAGGCAGAGCTATTTGCAGGTGAGGTTCGTACATTAAATGATCATCTTGCCCAAAAGAACCGCCACCTCTGGATATGGGGAGACCGGTTGATTGATGGAAAAACCACTGGTCTTGGAATGTGGGAGGCCAGCTACAACAACACATACAGGGCGATAGATATGATACCAAAAGATGTGGTGATCTGCGACTGGCACTATGAACGTGTGGACAAGACGCCCGTATATTTTGCAATGAAGGGGCTACGTGTCATAACCTGTCCATGGCGCCACCCCGAAGTTGCCGTTAAGCAAACTGATGACATGGTAAACTTTAGAACAGAATCTTCAAAACAGATGCAGGGTAAATTTTATGGAATGATGCAAACGGTATGGTCTGACGCTGCATCCTTCATGGACGGTTTTTATGGAAAGAAAAAAGATGACAAGGGTGGTGACAATACGCCGTGGGCAACGTTCACTGCGTTATATGAAAAAATAAACACCCTGTAGGTAAGTGCCCAATACAACAAATCGTTTGTCTTAGCAAACCGGCGATTTTTTTCTTCAATGGAAATTTATCATCTCTTGTTCGGGAAACCTGAATGAATATGGAACCTTTATAGTTTCGTTCCCGTAATGGCCTATGAGAATAAGCATGATCGGCACTTCATTTTTACTAATTCCCGTTGCATTATAAACTTCTTTATCTATGCGGGGCGAGCGGATATACATTTTACAACACGATGCAATTTTTTGAGCATGCAAGCCCATAACAAATTGCATGGAAAAAAGGCCGCCTTCAATAAAGGCCTGGTTTCGTTCGAACGCTCCTCCAAAATAATTTAAGTCCGTGGTGATAATAATTAATTTATTCGCATTTTTTACCCAGCCCTGGTCTCCAAGTTGGGCTTTCACTATATTTTCAAAAGAATTTTTAGAGAATACGTGAACCCTTACAGTTTGCCGGTTGCACACCGAAGGTGCTGTCTGTGCGAATCTAACAGCTTTTAAAATTTCTGCTTCCGTAACATCTTCATCAGAAAAATTTCTTACGCTATGGCGAGTGGATGAAAAATGATACAACCTGGTATAATCCAGGTCGAAGGATATGGCGTCCTTATTTATCAATTTGGTACCCCCTATAAGAGACTGCATGCAAACTCTATGTTTTTCTATAAGAGATTGAAACACGGTTTCAAGGCTATCATTTTTACTAATCTGGGGATGTTGCATATATTGATGCAATACCCCCAGGGCCGCCAAACCAAGTGAATCCTTTCCGTTTTGGCTTAAATGATTATCTGTTTGTTGCAGCAGGTGCAGTATCCTTCCCTTTCCAAAATCTTTTTTAGCATTTTTAAAAGACAACCCCTTTTCCACGGCGTGCAAATTCATAAGTAGAACAGCTTTTTGCTTGCCCGGCGAATTATTGGCACTTAACGTCAAAGAGTATTTTGCCCACCTGAAATAATCCCGTAAAAACGCATTCCCGAGACCCGGGAGTTTCTTCATATTAAGAACCTTTCTACCGGTTCTTTTTATACTTTTAATTGCATCGAACATAAATACAACATATGAAATGATAAATGTAGTGGGCTATATTTTGAACTTTAAAGCAATTCTCCTGCCACAAGATTAACCCCAGCCCTTACTTTCACCCAGGAAGAGAAATTAATTTTTCAACACCCCCCGAATAATCTTGAATTAATCCACCGGCGGCGGTTAATGCATTGACGAAAGTATCCACCCGCATATTAAAATTCGCAGCTAATATTTTGTCGGTCATAACTGGTCACTCTCTTCACCTTAGGAACATAGATGTAATGAATACCTTCGCTGTATTCAGCAGTTTATCAATATTGTATTCCGGGTTTAAGGGATTAAGCGGCTAAAATACATGAGGTTAGATAAACCGATTTTAAGCGCAATATAGTGCTACCTCTGAGCGCTGGTCTTCAAAAAAATCTGACGGCAGGGTGGTAGCTTATTTCTTTTTTTTAAGAAATCTCATTTCGAAAAATTTGTCAAATACTGTTGCAGAAATGCTTACCGCAAAGGTAATAGGTAACTTTAAGTCAGGGTTGTGTGAGTTTGTCTACATTGAAATGCAATTATCATTCGCGTTGAACCTGATGCAGATTTTTGCGGCAAGAGAGGCAGGGAGATAAATCCCGAAAAGGGGTTGATGTTTTTATAACACAATTAGTTTAATGGGATATAGCATGGAAATATGTTTGATATTATGCTTCAGCTTACCTTAATCGAAAATTTATTGTTCTTTATTTTCAAGTGGAGACTTAAGGGGTAAATTCATGCAGAAGACGGAACCCCTGCCTTTTTCGCTTTTAAAATTTAATGATCCGGCATGGCGTTTTACAATCTCATTGGAAATGTATAAGCCAAGCCCAAGGCCGGGAAACGTGAATGACTTCGCCTGGCTTGCACGAAAAAAGCGGTTGAATAATCCCGATTGTTGCTCAACAGGAATACCAATTCCAAAATCCTGAACACAAAGCGAGTAGTGGTTGTTTTCGGAACTGGTCTTTACAATTACCCTGTCAGAATTTGGTGAATACTTGATGGCATTAATTATCAGGTTGCTGATAACCTGGCCTAGCCTGTTCCTGTCTCCATGCACCTCACCCGTATCTGACAGGTTCATTTCAATCAAATGGGTATCCATAGCAACCTGTAATTGGTCAATTACTTCTTTTACCAGTTCGTTAAAATCAAAATTTTTTTCTTCAAAAAGTAAAACACCGGCATTGGCTTTTGTCGCTTCAAGCAGGTCGGCGATTAATTTGTTCAGGCGATCAACCTGCTTGTCCATTTTTTCGGCAAATTCCCATGCCTGTCCATTTTCTTCCTTATTTAATGTAAAAAAGAGCGCTTGTATAAAAGCTTTGAGAATGGTAACGGGCGTTTTTAGTTCGTGGCTTACCATGCTTACAAATTCATCCTTACTCGCTAATATTAATTTCTGATCTTCCACATCTGTGCTTATTCCCAACCATTTTACAATTTCTCCTTTATCATTTTTAAAGGGGAATGCGCAAACAGAATGCCACCGGTATTCTTTATCGGAAGCTCTTAAAAGCCGGTCCTCATAATTAAATTCCTGCCCGGTAACCAGTGATTCTTTCCATGCTTTATAACCTCCGGGGAGATCCTCCGGGTGAACAAACTTTTGCCATGCTGCTTCAATGCTTTCGTCGGCATGCATTGCTGTATAAGTATACCATTTCGTATTAAAATAATCTACTTCACCAGAGGGTTTTGCTGTCCAAACAATTACAGGTATGTTGTCGGCTAAAAATTTAAAATGTTCCCTGCTCACAGAAAGCTCCCGGGTTCTTTCCACTATCCGTTGCTCTAGTTCATTATTGAGCTGTTCGAGTAAAGTGCGTGCAGAAACAAGTTCTTCATTTTGTAATTTTATTTGTTTCTCCGTTTCTTTTAATTCTGTAAGGTTCGTTACAATAATACCCAGGGCCGTGCCTTCATCTATTTCTATTGTTGTAAGCGATATGAGGATGGGGACCGTTTGTACAGTATTGCCCGATAAAAAAATTTCACCTTTACTTTCGGAATGCCAGCCTTTTTCAAAAAGAGACAAAAAATATTCGCGGCTACCGGCTGCTACAAAACCAATAAAGGGTTCACCGATAACCTCAGAAAGAGAGAGGTTTGCCATTGCCGCAAATGCTGAATTACTGTATAATATTAACCCTTCACTGTCGAGGGTTACAGCACCCTCTTTCATTTTTTCTATTATCACCCTGTAAGTGTGGTCTGCAGATTTAAGCGTATAAACCTGTAGCCCCGTTGCTTCTTTAAGAACCAGCGCATCTACCTGCCCGGTTCTTATCGCTTCAATAGTGTCATTTGCCTCCTCAAGCTGCCAGCTCAGTTCGGCAATTTTTTCTTCAACGCTTTGTATATTTTTATTCGCTCCCATTTTATAAATCGTAGTCTAAGTCTTTAAGTACTTTATCGGTGTCGGCCATATCCCCGATAAGGCGCCGCAGCGGCAGCGGGAAAGACTTTATAAGCATAGGCAACGCTTTAATTTGTTCCTGGTCTATTAAAAAATGTTGCTGATAAACATCTATTACTTCCAGCTTATACTTTCCCTGGAAATACTTTTCACATATGTGTTTAATGTTAGCAACCGCTTTTACAGAATTAGGTGTGGCCCCTGCTATAAATAACCGCATTTCATAAAAGGGGGCATTCTCGTTCATACTAATTTTTTAACCGGCACAATGTTCAGGCCTACCAACACTTTTTCTTCATTGGAAAGGTCCCCTATAATCTTTCGGATGGGCTCAGGCACTTTTTTTACCAACGTGGGGATTGCAAATATCTGGTCGCCCTCTGCTAATTGAGGTTTTTTTAAAAGATCGATTATCTCTAATTTATATTTATCTTTTAAATGTTTTTCACAGTATTTCTTCAGATTTCTTAGCGCCGTTTGCGATTTAACTGTTTTACCTGCTATGTACAATTTTAGTTCCCACGCGTCTGCCATTATATACCTGGTTTTTGGTTTCATTTTTTAAGATTGATTTGCATACGTTTGGTATATTTATTTGGGCGGGATTTTTCATACAAGCGATATCATCTCAAAGCCTGAGTATTATATGTTTATTTCGATCGCTTATACCCGGTTTAAACTCCGATTCGAAGCGTTGTCATTGTCCCGTGCGCTGAATCACTTTACGACTACTTATCCGCTCTCTCGTGTCCAGGGCCTGGTTTTTTAAAGCTTGGCCATTTTTATCTAGTTGGTATTTTTCTCTTTCAGAGCCAATAAGAACTCCGGCCGGTCCGGTAACTACGTCTACCAGGTCAAGTCCTTTGCCTGTTATAACAAATTCCCTCACACGGTTGGAATGATTCATGCCCCTGGATTTCATGATGTAGATCGCACGGTTTCTTTCACCGTTGGATTCAATGTCACGTACCGTTAGCCATGCGTCTACCAACGATGAAACGCCTTCATCCGTTTGCTCGTTGATGGAATAGTTTAGGGTAAGTGCAGTAAACATAACAGTGATCTGTTCTTGTTGTAAAAAATCTATCAGCCGGGTTAATATGGATTTTATTTCACTTACAGTTCCTACGGTAACAAGATTTGTGATAGGATCAAGGATTATTGCTTTTGGTTTGAATTGCTTTATCATTTTATAGAAAACCACCAAATGCATCTCAAGCCCGTATAATGTGGGCCGGGACGCACTAAATTTAAGCAGGCCACTTTTTACATGCTTATCAAGGTTAAGTCCTATAGATTTCATGTTTCGGATAATTTGCTCCGGGGATTCTTCAAATGCAAAATAAATACAACGCTCATTGCGGTCGCAGCTTGCATTTGCAAAATAAGCAGCTATACTGGTTTTTCCCGTACCGCCTGTGCCTGATACCAGGATGCTGCTGCCCCTGAAAAACCCTTTACCCTCCATCATTGCATCGAGCCTGGGAATACCTGATGATATGCGTTGCGAAGAAACTTTATTATTGAGTATTAAAGAGGTTACCGGTAAAATCGAAATACCCTCCTCGTCAATAAGGAACGGGTATTCGTTAGTGCCATGAACGGATCCCCTGTATTTCATAATGCGCAGGCGCCTGGTAGAAATTTGATTATTTACACGATGGTCCAGCAGGATAACACAATCCGATACATATTCTTCCAGGCCTTCCCTGGTCCACTGGCCATCTCCTTTCTCGCCGGTAATTATGGTAGTTACTTTTCTGTCTTTCAGCCATTGAAAAAGCCTCCTTATCTCAGCCCTCAAAATAGCTTTGTTAGTTAATCCTGAAAAAAGATTTTCAATTGTATCAAGAACCACCCTTTTGGCTCCTATACTTTTAATTGCGTAGCCAAGCCTTATAAACAATCCCTCCAAATCGTACTCTCCGGTTTCCTCAATTTCCGAGCGTTCAATATGTACATAATCAATCCTGATTTTTCTATCGTTAATAAGTTTATTGAGATCGAAGCCCAGCGATGATACATTCATGGCGAGTTCTTCTGTTTTCTCCTCAAAGGCCATAAACACGCCGGGCTCATTATAAAGCATCGCACCTTTTACAATAAATTCCATTGAAAAAAGCGTTTTTCCACAACCAGCTTCACCACAAATCAAGGTGGGCCGCCCTTCGGAAGCCCTCCATTAGTTATTTCATCAAGGCCATTTATACCCGATGGAGTTTTGGGTAAGGTGGAAAAAACCTTCTTTTGCTTTTGAGCCATAGGTTTTTTATTATATTATATTTAAAGATAGTATGTTTGTTAAATACGAGCCCATATAATTTAATTTCCAATCTTAAGTCTATTAAAGTTTAAAGTTTATTGTATCCTTCGCTGGATCTGGCTCTTTAATCATATTGAACGAATACCCGTTTCTATTGAAATTTCAGTACCATCGGGCAAATATCCGCTGCAGAAGCGATTCTATTTATTTTAAAAAAAAAAAAAAAAAAAAAAAAAAAAAAAAAAAAAAAAAACGCGATTGATCGAAAAAAAAAAAAAAAAAAAAAAAAAAAAAAAAAAAAAAAAAAAAAAAAAAAAAAAAAAAAAAAAAAAAAAAAAAAAAAAAAACACGATCTCAATCGCTTTGCCCATAAAAGCTCCGCCGCGGCCATAGGATCAAATTCATCAATATTTAATTTTGGCTTCCTTATTTTTAACAGAGTATCTAAGCTTGGTTCCTGTCATTTTGTTGCCTTATTGGAATAATTTAAAATTCCTATTGCAGAGACAAGTGACCAGCAGCCTTCCAGTATTATAAATGGTAAATATTTTAAAAGCACGGAAGCAAGGCAAGCTACACTTGCTCCAACAAAATTTAAAAGTAAATAAGTTAAGCCGTCCTTTTTAATAACGTCCCGAAGATTTAAGAAATAAGCAATCAGCAAGATTGTTACTCCAATAAAACCTGTCCAGTCTGTTTGTGTCATTACGTTAATGGTTTGTTTATGCTTGCGAAAGGGCTAGGGTTTTCCCGGAAATTTAAGACCGTCTATCCCGAACTGTTAGTCCTTTTTTTTTTTTTTTTTTTTTTTTTTTTTTTTTTTTTTTTTTTTTTTTTTTTTTTTTTTTTTTTTTTTTTTTTTTTTTTTTTTTTTTTTTTTTTTTTTTTTTTTTTTTTTTTTTTTTTTTTTTTTTTTTTTTTTTTTTTTTTTTTTTTTTTTTTTTTTTTTTTTTTTTTTTTTTTTTTTTTTTTTTTTTTTTTTTTTTTTTTTTTTTTTTTTTTTTTTTTTTTTTTTTTTTTTTTTTTTTTTTTTTTTTTTTTTTTTTTTTTTTTTTTTTTTTTTTTTTTTTTTTTAAAAAAAAAAAAAAAAAAAAAAAAAAAAAAAAAAAAAAAAAAAAAAAAAAAAAAAAAAAAAAAAAAAAAAAAAAAAAAAAAATCAGATTGCTTAATTACCAACATGACACTGCTGCATCCTTGCAAGCTTATGAGAATTCAGCTATTGATATTTGTTGCATTTATTTTTACCTCCTCTTGTTGCCTATTCCCAGCCCTGTACACTACTGGGGCAAACCCCTTCTACGGCTCTCCCGGTTTGCGGCACATCTAGCTTTACCCAATACACCATTCCCGGTGCAGTACGGGTGTGGTGTTTGTGCCAGACTGCTCCTAACTGTTCCCAATAGGCCTGACTACACTGATAGAAATCCATTTTGGTACAAGTTCACCTGTTCCAGCGCCGCACGCTGGGGTTTATCATCTCCCCTAATGCCGAGGACCAAGATTATGACTGGCTGGTCTTTGATGTAACGGGGCATAAGCCTGATGATGTGTTTACGGATACTACACTGGTCTATATCCGCCAACTGGGCCGGTTACTTTGGTAAAACAGGCGCTACAGATTATGGTACGTCGATCATCTCTCTGTGCTTCTGAGGAAAATCGCTTTGCAATAATGCCGGAGCTTATTGAAGGAAATGACCGATACCTCTTTTGCTTTGATGAGCTTTTTATTGAGCGTTTAAGCAGTAGTTTATGGTTAACTTTTACGGGCGAGTGCCGAAATAGCCGGTGATTGAACGATCCTCGGACCCTCCACCTGAAGATGGCAACAACTGGATTGCGATAACAAGCATCACCCTAAAGCTGAATAAAAAAATGAGATGTACCAGCCTTACGGCAACAGGCAGCGAGTTGAGCCTTTCACCAGCAGGCGCGACCATTGTTTCTGCGACAGCCAATACTGGTTCTAGCGGCGCATCTTATTTCGATGAATTGATCCTTACATTATCAAATATCATTGACTGTAATGGTAATCACGAATTGATAGGATTAACTATGGCAGCGATGGTAATACCTTGTTGGATGATTGTGATCGTGCCATAGCTGCCGGTGAAAAGGTTCCATTCAGGTTCAATATCGTCATCAACCTGTATTTGCTGGATAGTATTGGTCGCCTGGGTTGTTCCCCGGATGCGATAAAAATATATTTTCCAAAAAGAATCAATTGCGGCACCATAGCTGCGGATGGAAGCGATTTTGCTAGTGAATGGCCCGTCGCCGGTAACTGTCAATGGTGCAAGTGGCGATTGTAAAGGCGGCTTAAGCGAGTTAGTTACGGTTCGCTTTTCTGCTCCAATTTATATAAAAGGAAATTATTCGCTAACATTAAAGGCAGGAACCGACGGGACAACGATCAATGATGAATGTGATATTCAAATGCCGCAACAAACAATAAGCCTTCCAGAGAACAGAAGATACAGGTATCTGCAAGGTTTAATTATAGCAATCAGCCTGGTTGTCGTTTTAATACATTTAACATTTTTCACATGATGGAGCGCACAATGTTAATAGCTGGAACTGGATAATGAATGACAGTACTGCCTGCTAATACACAAAGACATAGGATTGTTTTTCCTGCAACAAGCACAAATGACGTACAGTTAATCGTGACAAATGGCATCTGTAGTGATAAGGCAAATAATATCGTGACAATGGATAATGAAGTAAAGGCGGTTTTTGAAATACCGGCTGAAAATTCTGACCGGGAGATCCGATTATAGAGCAATGAATACATTTCAAAACCGGTATGATTGATACATGGCAATGGAACTTTTGGCAATATTGGCTTAAGTGTTTTAAAAGATCCGGCACCGCAATATTTTCCACACAACAATATTGAAGCATACTATACGATTAAATTAAAAGTATCAAGTAGTACATTGAGTTGCAGTGATAGCATAAGCAAACGATTGCGCGTACTGAATAATTGTCATTATTGCTGTGCCTTCGGCTTTTACGCCCAACAATGACGGAATAAATGATTTTCTCTATCCCGCTTAATGCGATAAAAGCAACTGATCTCGAATTTAAAGTTTTTAATCGATGGGGACAACTTGTTTTTTTCGGCACACAATTGGCGGGAAAAATGGGATGGAAAAGTAAAGGGAATAAGGCAATCGCCTGGTATATTTGTATGGTACTTGAGATACACGCATTGAATTACAGGTCAGAAAGTTTTTCAAAAAGGCACGACAATGTTAATAAGATAATTTAAACTAAAAAAAAAAAAAAAAAAAAAAAAAAAAAAAAAAAAAAAAAAAAAAAAAAAAAAAAAAAAAAAAAAAAAAAAAAAAAAAAAAAAAAAAAAAAAAAAAAAAAAAAAAAAAAAAAAAAAAAAAAAAAAAAAAAAAAAAAAAAAAAAAAAAAAAAAAAAAAAAAAAAAAAAAAAAAAAAAAGGGGGGGGGGGGGGGGGGGGGGGGGATTGACTACTGATGAAGATATGTAGAAAAAAAAAAAAAAAAAAAAAAAAAAAAAAAAAAAAAAAAAAAAAAAAAAAAAAAAAAAAAAAAAAAAAAAAAAAAAAAAAAAAAAAAACCATTGATAGGATTACATTCTTTAGATATCCGTGATAAGGTGTAGAAATTATTAATTCTCCACCACCCGAATTTTGTAATATTCTTTTGCAAAAATCCAAATATTCACCTGGTGAATACAAATGTTCAATTACTTCTGTTGATATAATTGTATTGCAAGGAATGTTTTTTAATTAATCTCCAAGGAAGGTCGTCTTTTGTCAAATCCTGAACAAAAAACCTATTTGGGTTTTTTCTTTTTGCTATCTCGATGCCCGACGGCGATGCATCCGTACCATAACCATCAAAGTCATTTTCAATTAGATAATTTGTTAACCTAAAATTTTTCTGTTCTTTTTTTCAGAAATGATTTCCGTAAACGGTTTTTAACAAATATTCGTGAATATGACTAAAATTGTCTGTATTTAAAAAGGGGGTGAGCATAAATTTTTTGATTTAGCATTAGTGAGATGGCCCGGTTTAAATTTTTTTTTTTTTTTTTTAAAAAAAAAAAAAAAAAAAAAAAAAAAAAAAAAAAAAAAAAAAAAAAAAAAAAAAAAAAAAAAAAAAAAAAAAAAAGGAAAGGGCACGGAAGAAAAGGCAAATAGTGATCTCTTGTGCTCCGCATGGTTTAATTGTACTTGTGCATTTGGCGTAGTTCTGGTGGGCATAAATGCTTTTGTTGATAGATGGTAATTTAAATTATTATGCAATCAGATGAGGCACTGAACTGGGTTCAGCAACGGCATCTTCACATAAGATTATTCTTTCCGCTTTTCTCAGCCTTCCACCTGTATTGCGAAACCTGTCTTTGCCAGTGCTTTTTGCTGTAAGATGAAAATGACTGCGGCTGTCGCCACAACTGATGCTTTAAGCAAAAGCAGAGCTTATTAATGACATGTTTCAAAAAATAGGGCAAACGTTTGCGTGGCATTTGCAAACGATTGCGTAGACAAACTTTTTATTCAAATAAATGCCCTTGGATCAAAATGCAAGAAAATAATGTCAATTTCGGGGCATATTTAGGGCAGCGCACTTCAAATACCTGTAGGTATTGGGATTTGAAGGGTTTTAGTTTTTTAACGCCATTTCACATTAAAGAATTGCAGTTTACAAGTGTCCTTTTCATAAACCCAAAAAAACAGCTCGTGAAAAAAGCAACTTTACTTCATTACAGTTTCGTCATTTTTTGTTCATTTTTTTTATCATTAACAGGCTTTGCGCAACAGAGAAGAATTGCAGGTGCAGTTAATGACGGTAAGAATAATACGCCGCTTGAAGGAGCTACTGTTTCTGTAAAGAATACGAATTCAAGCACCATAACCGGAGCTGATGGGAAGTTTGATGTAAGTGCACCGTCGGGGAAAGTATCTCTTGAAGTTTCTTTTGTTGGGCATGAAACCAAAACAATTGTGGTGGGTGCAGGAGAAGCAAACGTTGCAATTACATTGGAACCATCCGAAAGCAGCCAATTGAGTGACGTAGTGATCATTGGTTATGGTACGCAAAAAAGGAGTGACCTCACAGGATCAATAACCAGTATAAAGGCAGAAGACCTTACATTGGGTGGTACTATAAGTAGTGCTGCGCAAGCCCTGCAGGGAAAAGCTGCCGGTGTATTGGTAACTCAAAACTCAAAGGCTTCGGAGGTAGTATATCTGTAAGGGTCCGCGGTGCCAATTCCATCAGCAGTACCAACGAACCATTATATGTGGTAGATGGTTTTCCTACTAAGACGGGGCTAATATCAATCCGAATGATATTGAAACCATGGAAATACTCAAAGATGCCTCTGCTACGGCCATATACGGCGCCAGGGCTGCCAATGGTGTAATCTTAATTACCACAAAACGCGGAAAGACAGGAAAGAGCCGGATATCTTATAATGGTTATTAGGGTCCAGAAGGTGAGAAATCCATTTAACATGCTCAATGGGAAACAATACATGTTGCTCGCAAACGATTTTTACCAGGAAATTGAGGACAGGAAAACAGCAAAACGGCGCCTATACCCATTCCCAATTAGCAAGTACGGTGAATACCGATTGGATTAATGAAACTTCCCGTCACGGAGCGGTGCAGAATCACAATATTCAATATGAAGGCGGAAATGAAAAAACAAAAGTACTCACCAGCCTAGGATATTTCAATCAGAAAGGAGTGCTGAAAAATACCGATTTTTCCCGTTTTTCCGGTCGGATAAATATCGACCAAAAAATTAATGACTTTATAAAGTCTGGGGCTTCTGTTTATGGACAAAGGTCCAATTCAAATATCCAGGATTATGGCGGAAATATTTTGAAATCAAATGTATTGTTGGGAATACTAACTTACGATCCTACAGTGCCTGTTTATAATGCTGACGGATCTTTTGGCCGCCCTCCGGGTGGGAAAGGAGACAATCCATTGGCAAACTTACTGGGCCGCCAGAATGAACAGGTGAAAGACAGGCTAACGCCAACGGCTACCTGGAAATCAAGCCCATACAAGACCTTACCGGAAGAATAGAGGGTGGAATCGAAAAGCATTATTTTACCGGCCGTTATTTACCCCGCTCTACTTACCAGGGAGGTATCGACAATGGTGTTGCCAGTACCAACGATTTGACGTCCACGCACCAGCTTTTTGATGCCACGCTCACTTATGCAAAGACTATAAATAAGCTTCATTCCTTCAATATATTAGGCGGTTATGCTTATGAAAAACGATCGTTGACAGCCGCAATATCAGTGTAAAAGGTTTTTCGACCGACCTGTTTTCATTCACCAACCTTGGAGCCGCTTCAACAATTACCGGGGTATCTTCTTCAAAATCTGAAAACATTTTGATTTCATTTTTCGGCAGGTTGAATTATTCCTATTCTGATAAATACCTGTTTACTTTCACTTTAAGGCGGGATGGTTCTTCACGTTTTGGAGCAGATTACCGTTGGGGATCTTTCCCTTCCGCCGCTCTTGCATGGCGTTTGGATAAGGAAGATTTTATACAAAACCTTAACCTGTTTTCAAATTTAAAACTAAGGCTGGGTTATGGAAAAACCGGCAACGATCAGATTGGAAATTACGCGTCGCTTGCTTTGATCTCAAATACAAGGGTTTCCTTTGATGGCTATTCCAATGACGCAGGTACGCACCTCAATCAATCAACACCTGAAAACAGTTCATTAAAATGGGAGACAACTTCGCAATACAATGTAGGATTCGACATGGGTTTCCTGAACTCACGGCTATCCCTAACTGTAGACGGCTATTACAAAAAAACGTATGATCTCTTAATAAGAAAATCACTTCCTCTTTATTCCGGATTTAGTTCCGGCTTAAGCAATGTGGGGTCTATTGAGAATAAGGGAATAGAGTTGGCTGTTGTATCTCACAATACGGTTACTGCATTAAGGTGGGATACAAAAGTAAATATTGCATTCAATCGCAACAAGGTCTTGAACCTGGGTGATGGCGGCGATATTGCGCTTACCTCTTCAAAGCCGATAGGAAATGTGTCTGAAGAACAATTTGCTGTGATACGTGAAGGAGAGCCGTTAGGATCTTTATATGGCTACAAATATATAGGGGTATTGCAAACCGGTGAAACCTACGCACCTCAACCGGATTCAAAACCGGGAGATCCAAAGTTTGAAGACATCTCTGGTCCTGACGGAAAGCCCGATGGAAAAATAAATTCCGCTGATCGCACTATTATTGGTTCAGCAAATCCCAAATATATTTTTGGTATTACCAACACCTTCACTTATAAAAACTTCGATCTGTCTGTTTTCCTCCATGGCTCAGTGGGCAACGATCTGCTGAACATGACGCGTATGAACCTGGAATGGAATCGTACCACCGAAGCACTTAACAGGTGGACACCAACCAATACAAATACAGATCAGCCGCGGAATGGATTTTACTATAATAAATATGGAGGATACATAAATTCACACTTTATCGAAGATGCTTCATTTCTACGCATGAAGAATATTACATTGGGATATACAGTTCCTTCAAACTCGAAAATTTTTCAATCGCTCCGGTTTTATGGTATGGTAGAAAACCTGTTTACGATCACAGGATATAGCGGCTGGGATCCTGAAGTAGATACCAAGGGCTATGAATCAAATTCCGGTGGCGGACAAACGGCAAATGCAGGTGCAGGGCTCGATTTCAATGCATACCCGCAAATGAGAACTGTTACCTTTGGTTTAAACCTGAATTTTTAGATAATGAAAGTTATTGCAACAAATAAAAATAATTACATGAGAAACCTTTTTATAATCGCTTTGATTATGTCTGTGAGTTGTACAAAATTAGATCCTAAACTGTACAGCGATCTTACCACTGCCAATGCTTATTCCACAGAAAGCGATATCAGTGCAGCCCTCGTAGGAGTATATGCTGATCTTGCTCCTTTTCCCGGCGATGGCTGGATGTATTACAATGGTTACCTGGTAATGACTACAGACTATACTACCGATATGGGATTTTCAACAGCCGCCGGCGATCCCACTAAAATTAGCAACTTTACCTACGATGCCAACAATCGCTATATAAGATATAATTGGCAGTATATGTATGAGGTGATCAGTAATGCCAATGTATTGCTTTCAAAGATTGAGGCACGTTTCTATGGATGACACTAAGAAAAAGCAAATAATTGCGCAGGCACGTTTCTTAAGAGCGCTTGCTTACCGCGATCTTACCGACGGATGGGGACCAGTGCCTTTAATTACAGACGTGATTCCTCCGGATAAAACAACTGACCTGCCCCTTACTCCTGTTGCAGACATTGATCAGGAATAATTGAAGATTGTAAATATGGTATAGATAATCTTCCTACGTCATGGAATGCCAATGAAGGTTTATCAAGAGCCACCAAAGGCGCTGCCGCTACTTTATTAGGTAATGTTTATTTAAGAGCTCATGATTATGCAAATGCAAAGACGTACATAGATATGGTGTTGGATTTAAAAAGCCAGGGAGTTTACCAGTTGAACCCCGATTTTAAAAACGTGTGGTCGGAGAGTAATAAGTTTGATAAAGGGTTTATTTTTTGTGTGCTGCATGAACCTGCTTTGAATGGTGGCGAGATAGCCAATCATTTTGGTCCGGCGGATAACCAGGAAGTTCCCGACAGGTGGCAGTATTATGCTGTGTCCCTGGAATTCTGGAGAAAATACAGCGATCTGGATCCCCGGAAACAATTCTTTTATTATAACTACGAAGGAAGAGATGCCCGTGATGGTACTACGTCTCATGGTTTTTATTATATGGTTCCCGCGCCCGGGCAAACAACACCGCCTAATGATACTGTGAAATTGATGAAGAATGTTTCCACTAAAAAATATTCTTACGAAATGGTTTCCAATTCGTATTATGATGGGCGCACTATTTCTATTTTTAGAATTGAAGATGTTATTTTAAATAAGGCAGAAATCGAAAATCAATTGAGTGGTCCGGCTGCGGCACTACCTTATATAAATGAAATAAGAGGCCGTGCCGGTGCGCCTTTGTATGGAAGTGATCCTGCTTTTCCTGTACCTGCAAGCAAAGATGATATGGCACAAAAGATATTGGATGAGCGTGGATTCGAGTTGGTGTTTGAATACAAGCGTCGCCCTGATTTGATAAGGTTTGGAAAATATGAATCCACATGCAATGATTATCTTATTGCACGGGGGTTACAGCCGATAGTTACGCCGAACCTCGAGTTCTTTCCCTATCCGTTGGTTGATGCACAGTTGAATTCTAATATGGCTGCCGCAAATCTTTCGAGATTGCCATAACTTTCCGTCAGCTAAAGCAAGCGGCCAGGAAGGCGATCATTAATTCTATTTGAATTTATTCATTGCCGTTGGCCAATGCTAACGGCTCTTATTTTATAAAAATTAATGAATCAAAAAAAAATTATTCTAAGAAGAACCATCATAATACTAATCCTTCTCGCAATAACAGGCTTTGGATTTACATGGTATCTGTACAACTCCATTTCTATAAAAAGCATTGAGCTTACTTCTCCAAATAATGCTGCAACGGTAGAAAACGTACATGTGGTTTTGGATAAAGAGGAACCCGTTTTTATTAAATACTGGAAGCAGGGTTCTGATGAAAAATACCAGACTCTAAAATCGAAAAAAGGACTTAGCCATTCTATAAATTTGTTATTGCTCGAAACAAACACGACCTACAATTACCAGGTAATTATTGACAGGCTGATCAATATTCCAGCCAATGTATTTTCATTTCACACGCGGGAGCAATCGCCCTGGCTGGTGCATAATTGGGTGAAAGAAGAAAATCCGCATGATGCAAATTCACTGGGAAATGGAATGGTGATGCTTTGCAATGCAAGATTGCCCGGCTACATCGCTATGATTGATGGAAAGGGTGCTATACGCTGGTACTGGCAGGTAGATGATATTGGAGTACGGGCTGCTACCATTACTCCGAGGGGAACTATACTTGCCATGCTGCGGCCACCGATGAAAGATGTAATTGATGATACGCCAAAAGAAGAAGCTGATAGTTTAAGGGAAATGGAAAAACCGATACGCCGCGGCGCTATGGGATTTGCCGGAGGTACTGCAATCGCAGAAATTGATCTTACCGGGAAGCAACTCTGGCGGATAAATATAGATACCGTTGCAGGAGGTAAATACAAAGTGATTCACCACGATGTAAGAATGGATGAAAATGGGAACATAGTTACGCTCGTGCGGAACAGCAAAATATTCGACATGTCGCAAATTGGTGGAAAAGGAATTGATACTTTAGGCGGCGATGGTATTCTTGTTATGGATACTACAGGCAAAGTAATAAGGGAGTGGAATGTGTGGGATGTATGGGATATAAAAAATGATCCCTTCATTAAAGAATTCGCTTACGACCGTTTCCATGTCAATTCATTGAATTTTGATAAGGATGGTAATTACCTGGTATCTGTAGCAATCGAAGACCAGATATGGAAAGTAAATAAAACAACCGGTAAGATAATGTGGAAGCTTGGAAAAAATGGCGACTTTAAAATGGATACTACGAATTATTTTTCATTTCAACATTCAGTGCATATTAATCCGTTTGGCGACCTGATGGTTTTTGATAATTCACTTTGGAAAAAAGAATCCGGCGGCGTATCGTTTGCACTCGATACCATAAACCATACAGCCACTACAAAAATCCATGCGATTTTACCAAGGTCAAAATATACTTCAAGAATGGGCAGCGCTTATGTTTTGCCCAACGGAAATCTTTTGCAAACCAGTTCCAAAACAGGAACCGTTATGGTAACTGATATAAAAGGAAAAATACTATGGGAATTAAACTCATATTTTGTTCCCTACCGTGCTGAATATATATCAAATGAGTTATGGGATAAATATTTTGTAAAAGAATAAAAAATGTGGCGGTAAGTATTTAGTTCCCTCTCCTTCGGAGAGGGGTTGGGGTGAGGCTTTTAAAAATTGTTATTGATGAAAAGATTTTATGTTCTTACTTTTTTGTCTGTTTTGATTTTAGCAATCTTTCAATTTGTGTCCTGCAATGAAAGCAATTCAAAACCTGGAAGTAAAAAAGATGCAATTGTAAATACTGATAGTTTGTTTAATGTTGACACAACAAACATTCCGGATAATAAATTCGGCGAAGCGATTAAATACGGTAGGGAATTAATGTTGAGAACTGCATATTATATAGGCCCTAACGGAATTAATGGAAAATACCTTGGTAATAAAATGAACTGTACTAACTGCCACCAGGATGCAGGAACCAAGCCTTATTCATTTAACCTGATGCTCACGTTTAAAAATTATCCACAATACCGCTCAAGAGAAGGTAAAGTACTATCGCTGGCAGAAAGAATAAATAATTGCATTATGCATCCGCATCTTGGAAAGCCTTTGCCGCTCGACAGTAAGGAAATGATTGCATTTATTTCATACATGAAATGGATAAGTGACTCTTCAAATATTGATAAAAATACACCTGGTGTGAAGGGTATTCCAATTGTATTTCCTACCATTCCTGCGTCGCCCGAAAGAGGAGCGCAATTATATGAAACGCATTGTACCCGGTGTCATGGAAAAGACGGCGAGGGCGTGATTCAGCCGGATAGCGCATCATATACTTATCCGCCTTTGTGGGGAATGAAAGCCTATCAGCCCGGTTCAAGCATGCACCGCCTTATCAAAATGTCTCAATGGTTAATTACTAATATGCCCTATGATAAAGCGACGCATGAAAAGCCTTTTCTTACTACTGAAGAAGCATTTGACCTGGCGGCTTTTGTGAATGATGATTCGCTGCATCAACGCCCGCCTGTGGGAGAATTTCAATACCCGCATAATGAAGAAAAGGCGATTGACTACGACCGTGGTCCCTTTGCTGATCCTTTCTCCGAAGCGCAACATAAATACGGGCCCTATCAACCTATCATTGATTATTTGAAAAGTAAGGGACGGCAGGCGTCTTATTGAAATTCTTACTTATTTTTGGACCGATTGCATGCTGTATTGGCCAGGGAGTGCGGTTTTAAAGTATAATCCAGTATTCTTTTTTTGCTATAAATACAAATGATTTGTGATGATTATGCGCACTTTGAATTTAAGCACCGGAGGAAATGATAACCTCTCAAGTAATAATTTAAATGTTGGCATTAATCAAATGTCAAGATTTAAATAATGCTTTTCAATTGCCTTACCAGTGGACTTTATATACTTTGATGAAAATTTTTCGGGATTGTGATTAACAGTGGATGCCCAGAAAATTTTATTGTTATTTAAATGAGGTGAGAGCTTAAGAAGTAAATCATCTCCGTGAAACACACTAAATTCAATGCTCCCGTAACCTTTTAATGCAGGAGTTCTTACTTCATATTCCTTTCCATTTATATAAATATGGAATTTTTCCACCGAAGTTAGATTTTAGAGACAATGTAATATTATATTTTATTTTTATATTATGCAAAATAATGTCGTTAAAAACTAATAAATTCTGCGGAAGAAACACAAAGGCCACCGGTAAAGTTCTTCCTCGGGGTTGAAAGAGTTCTTCTAACAGTTTTCATCCCCTTCTCGCCGAACCATTTATTTATAACGGTATATCACAGCCGCAGAGCGGTAAAGTATTTCACAACCAGTTGTTGTAAAACAATGTCTAAAAAAGATGATGAGAAAAAATTTATTCCACACGCTTCTGTTATCAATCCGTGCATTTTTTTAATTCAAAAACCCAATTCGTATGAAACGCGAAAGATAAGCATCAGCTTTTCGAAGTACACTTATGCGGAGTTTCTAATAAAGCAGTGGCGCGAAAACTAAAGTGGTTGGTGGTCGGCGGATCATTCGCATATTTCCGATGCGTCCGCATAGCACTCTGCTATCAAACTGAATAAATAAAACGCGTATCGGTCATCGTTGTTCCACGAGATAGTTTCCGGGTATTATTCCGTTAATTTTTTCTACAAAGTCAGTTATTGAAAAGGGCTTTGCAATAAAATCTCTTGCGCCGCACTCATAGATGGCAGCGTCTTCTACTTTTGGAAAACCGGAAAACATTAATACAGGAATGTGCCTGGTAAAGGGATTCGCCTTTAGTCTTTTGCAGACTTCGAAACCATCAAAATTTTTAAGAAAGACATCTAAGATAACCAGTTGAGGCTGGTAAACCCTGATCTCCCTGACTGCCTTAAACCAATCGGTAAAAATAGAAACTTTGAAACCTCTCTTATGTAGAAATGACTTTACTAATTTTAGTAGTTCCTTATCATCATCAATTACAGTTATATTTTTCATATTGGCATTTTGCCAAAAGCTGCATAAATAATGCCGTGCCGGATGAAGTGGTCATAAATATTTTCTAAAAGACGAAGGAATTTTATCCCGTTACACGCAGTGAAGCAATAAAACTTATAATTAATTTTGCATATATCATTCCCACATATATTTTTCCACTACTTCAATAAGTTCATCAAAAGTGAAGGGTTTTTTTAAATAACCATTTGCGTTTGCCGTCGCGCTTATTTTCTCAATATCGTCCCTGCCGGAAAAAAGAATTACAGGTATTTGCCTTGTGCTCTCATCATTCTTTATAAGTTTGACTGCCTCTTCTCCGCCCATGTTAGGTATCCGCAGATCCATGATGATGATTCCCGGCTTTTCCTGCTTTACGTCTTCAATAATATTATCACAACACTTCCTCGTTTGAACAAAATATTTTTTCCGCTCAAGCATCATTTTAGTTAGCAATAATAATTCCGGCTCGTCGTCATATATAAGAACGCAATTTTTCATAATCTTAAATCGGCAGCGTAAAATAAAAAGTACTTCCCTTACCAGGTTCGCTTTCAGCCCATATTCTACCATTGTGGCGGGTTATGATCTCTTTGGCAATAGATAAGCCGATGCCCAGGCCTGGAAAGCGGGTGGTCTGGCCATCTTCCCTGTAATACCGGTCGAAAATCTTATTTAGGTTTTTCCGGTTTATGCCGATGCCGGTATCTTTCACAGAAACTTTTAGCATGCTATCCTCAGTGGTTACATTTATGTAAACTTTATTCCCATTTGGTGAGTACTTTATGGCATTAGTAAGCAGGTTAACTATTACCTGTTTTATTCTTTCTTCATCGCCTTTCACATTTGTTTTTATTTCGCCGCTTCGTATTATCTGGTAATCCTTTGTAGTTACCTGTATACTTTCAATGGCGTCCCGCAAGGCATCATTAAAGTTGAACGTGGAAACCTGGAGACCCAGTTTCCCGTGTTGAATTTTAGTTACATCCAGCAGTTCCACTACCAGGTTGTTAAGCTTATCGATAGAGACAGCCGCTTTTTTTGCATACAATACATCGTCCCGGTCTTTTTCATCCATACTGTGCTCCAGCAATTGCAGAAAAGCCTTTGCAGTGGTGATAGGGGTCTTAAGCTCGTGGCTCGCAATACTTATAAATTCGTCCTTTGCTTTTTCCGTAGTTTTCTGTTTATTAATATCGGTAGCCGTTCCCACCCATGAAGTGGCTTCGCCTGCCTCATTGAATATCGCGACCGCACGGCACAAATGCCAGCAGTACATCCCATCACTTTTTTGCTTTAACTGGAATTCAAAATTGAAATTTTCAAGGGTTTTTATGGAATGTTTCCATGCTTTTAACGCAGCGTCATGTTGATCGGGATGTACAAAGGGAAACCAGCCTTTTTTCAATGCTTTATTCAATGATACACCGGCATAGTCAAGAAAATAATTATTGAAATAGGTAAAAGTTCCATCCGCCGATGCGGAAAATGTTATTTGCGGCATGGATTCCAATATCTGCCGCATGTTTTGAAGCGTTTGGATTTTTTCAGCTTCCTTTCGCAGCGTAATATCGTCAAGCGCCAGTAAGATCAGGTGGCGTTCCTCATCCTCCGGGATAGGCTGGGCGTTGAAACGAATGGTTTTTTCTCCTGCCCTTGGGAATGTATAGGTAAGTTCCCATTCAAGAAATTTTTTCTTTTTTTGCTGAAGCTTTGAAAGGTGACTTTTTAGCCCTGGTATATTCCAGCCATTATTTTGTAGTTCAAATATAATTTTTCCAAGCGTCTCTTTTTCTGTAAGTAAAAAAGTTTCATAAAAAGAATCATTGGCGCTTTTTATGCGAAAATCTGCTGTGAGCACAAGTATCGGTTCATGAATGGTGGTAATGATTCCTTCGGCGAATATGCGCGCCTGGTTGAGCTGCTCATTCCGGTCAAAAAGTTCCTGGTTTACGGTTATTAATTCTTCATTAGTACTTTGAAGTTCTTCCTTACTCGTTTCCAATTCTTCATTAAGGCTTTGCAATTCTTCACTGCTGCTCAGCAATTCTTCATTGGCACTCTGCAGTTCCTCGTTCGCAGCTTCCTGGTCTTCTGTTATGCTGCGCATATCCTCACGCGCCTGGGCAAGATCTTTTTCGAGTTGTTTAATGCGGGCGCTTTCCTGTTGCTTTAGTTTATTTTTATTGACCGGCTTTCGGCTTTATCCGGCTCTCCCGATTCCGCGGCATCCTTAAAAAGAATTAAGAAATGAAGTTCGACCGAATTTAACAGGGGAACTACTTCAATAGTGACCAATTTTTTTCCGGGTGCTTGCGATTTTTCTGTTCCTGGCTTTTTTGCGAATGGAGGCCTTCGTAATTTAATGTAATACCCGTTTTAATAAAAGGCTCACCGGTAGACTTGGATTTGTGCAATGCATTTCTTAATTCGAATGAGAGCCCTTCGCGTGCCATCTTAAGAACATTCAAACTTGCCTTACCCGGCGAAGGCTCCAGGTAAGCGCCGGTCGACCCGCGAAACTGTACAATATCAAATTGCTCATTTACAATAACACCGGATGGAGTGTATTTTGACAATAAAATATCCTCGGCATTTTTTTGGAAATCATCTTTTTTTCTTTCACTACTTCGCAAGCCGTAATCAACGTCTTTCAGTGTTTCTTCCCTGTGTAATGAAGTAACATTCATAAATTTTCCGGGAAGAAATTTCCGGGTATATAATTTTTCCCTTTTATCTGCCTGCAAAAAAAGGTCGGAGGAACTACCCGTAGTTTCTGACTTACCTAATAGCAGGTACCCTTTTTCATTAAGTGCATAATGAAATGTTGTGAACGCCTTTTTTTGCAGGAAAGGCTCCATATAAATAAGTACATTCCGGCAGCTAATGAGGTCCATTTTTGCAAATGGAGGATCTTTTAAAAAATTATGCGTTGCAAATACGCACATGTCCCTGATAGCTTTATTGATCTGGTAGCTGCCATCTGTTTTCGTAAAAAATTGCTGAAGGCGATCCTCCGAAACTCCTTCCAACTGCCTTTTGTTATATATACCCAGTCTCGCCTTCGCTATCGCTTGTTCTGAAATATCTGTGGCGAATACCTGGATCTTAATAGCGGAGATTTTATTATTCAGGTATTCGTAAAGGCAAATGCCAATAGAATATGCTTCTTCTCCCGTAGAGCAACCCGCTATCCATATGCGTACGGGGTTTATGGACGACTTATCTTTAATAAGATCAGGAAAGACCCTGTCGCATATATATTCAAAAGTTTTTGGATCGCGAAAGAAACCGGTCACCGGTATCAGCAGATCGTGAAATAAAATGGTTTGCTCATTCTTATTTTGCTGAAGATATTGATAATACCCAGCAAACGTTTCCTGCTTGAGTATGGCAAGCCTGCGTAGAATGCGCCTTCGAATAGTGGTTTGTTTATAGTACGTAAAATCTGCCCCGTTACGAATACGCAATAAGGATAATATTTGCCGGAAACTTTCCTCTTCTGATAATTCCCTGGTGACAGGTTGCCCGTCCCCGTCATATTTCCCGAAAGTATTTTTCAGTTCCAGCAATTGATGTGGCATTTCTTCAGGCGAAAGAATAAAATCGACCACTTCATTTTTAATGGCGTTTTGGGGCATATCGTCAAAAGCCGCTGAATTCATATCCTGGGCAAATGTGATTCCACCCTGGTCTTTAATTTTTTTTAGACCTGCTGTGCCGTCTTCGCCTGTTCCTGAAAGTATGATTCCTATAGCATGGTTCTGGTGAACTTCAGCAAGTGATGAAAAGAAAATATCGATCGGCATATTTTTTTTATCCTTTGGCCTGGGGTTCAGGCGGAGCACACCATCATTGGCGATAAGCATTTTATTGGCCGGGATAATATAAATATAATTGGGTCTTACGGTTACGTTGTCGCTTACTTCCTGCACTCTTAATTTTGTTTCCCTTTGCAAAATTTCCGGTAAAGCGCTGCTATGTTCGGGATGTAAGTGCTGAACTAATATGTAGGCCATGCCCGAGTCTTCAGGTATTGCCTTAATTAATTTTTTGAAGGCCTCCAGCCCACCTGCTGACGCACCTATGCCAACTACAGGAAAAAGATTTTTTGAAAGGATTTTAGTTTTATCCCTTGCAGCTTTGGACATGACCGGCTTTTTTTAAAGAGTATTCACCAAGGTAGTACGGGGTAAGGTAAATACTTTTGAAATGATAAAAAAAATACGCTTTTAATTTTAAATACTTTTAAAGTTTTGGCAGTTTTTACCCCCCCCCTACAAATTTAGATTTTTTATAAAATGAAGGTACACTAAATAGCCGGTTAAGAGACCACATCTACCCCCAGGTCTTTTAAAATATCGATTGCTTCAGGAGTAACCTGCCAGAAGGATTGTGCATGTTTTTTACCGTCTGCTTCTTTATGTACTATAAGACCTCTTTTAATTAATGGAGCGAAAGAGGCTCCCTTGATATCTGCGGGGCCAAACGGAATTCCCTGGCTTTGTTTTATAGAAGCCTCAACCAATGCGACGATCATCAACCTGGAAAGAGCATGCTTCCGGGATTTTGGAAAAGGAATAATTTTTGAATCCATGAAAGAAAGATAAAACTTTTATTAGTTTAAAAATAGATATTGTTTTTAATAATGCGGACATGGGATTCCAGGTTTAAGCCGGATCCCCAAATGAAAAATAGAATGCAAACCTAATTATTTCTTATTAAAAAATTTAGACGCTCGTGTGATCCAGGGAATTTCTATTTGCAAATGCATGAGATGCAATGTGCAATTTTATTTTTTAAATATGAAAAAGACATTAAAATTAATGTATAGAGAAATCGCCTTACAATTACTATATCACGTTATTGCTCAGGAAAAAAGAAAAAAGTTGCAAATATCAATTGAAAAATAAAAATCGGCATACCATTGTTTAATATTGCCTTTTTCGAAAATTTAAAACACGGTTTATAAATGAATGTAAATACCAGGAAAGCGAAGCGTTCAGACTTTCCATCTATATTAGCTTTGCTTAAAGAATTTTCTGTATTTCAAAAAACGCCTGAAAAGGTTACCATCACTTTAGAACAAATGGAAGATGATGCTGATTTATTTCAATGTCTTGTTGCGGAAAATGATTCGAGGTGAAATCATTGGGTTTGCTACCTTTTACTTTACGTATAATTCATGGTCGGGCAAGGGATTGTATCTCGATGATTTATACGTACAGGAAAAGTACAGGAAACATAAAATTGGTTCACGGCTTTTAAACGAAGTAATAGATTTTGCCAAACAGGAAAAATGTAAGAAACTCCGCTGGCTGGTTTCACGATGGAACATCGATGCGATTGAATTTTATAAAAAAATGGGCGCGGTAATTGAAGAAACTGAAATTATGTGTGACTTGAAATTATAAATATTTTTGAAAGCCCAACCAGCAAACTGCGCCTGTTTGCGATTCAGGCAATATTAAATCTATAAGAAAATTTTAAATGTTATAAAATCAAAAACATCCGCAGTTACAAGTTCGGATGAACAAGTAATTACTTGTACCCATGTTGTATTGGTTTATTTTACTGCTTTTCGTAATTTTTGCTTAGAAAAGAATCTTTATTTCGCTCCATGCTGTTTTCTAAAAAATTTCTAATGGACCTCTCTTGGCGTTGAGGTAAATCATTTTTTAATGTAACACTTGTGTCCTCCATATCAGTATTTTCAAGAAAGTATTGTAATGGTTGTTGCTTCACATAAATTCTGCCTTCCCTTTGAATCTTGTCTTTAAAAAAGAATTCACCATTATATTGTCCTGTTTTTTCGACATTAATATCCCAATATCCGTACTGAATGTAGGGATTCTGCTTTTAGCAGTATAGGGTGTGTCCGGCGAAGCTGCCTTTGTGTTGAGAGCAGGCCTCTCGGTGGAAGAAGTGGAGCAACGTTCACCATCAAACCGGTTGCATGCTGCCTTGCTCCAATGAGCAAGGGATTCCTGTTTAAAAAGAAGCAACCTAACACCAAACATTAGCCGCAAAGTTCTGTCAACTCAAATCCATACTTCATAATAGTTTTATCACCGGCCTGTCCTGGCTATTTGCAGTTCCGCATAACAGGGGACTTCATCGCAGGCGCTACGTGCCGGACGAAGACTTATTTGTAAGCGCGAAAGAATCTGGCCTGGTTTTTTTGCAGGACATAGCTTCTTTGTTACGTCACAGCGCATTGTTTTGGGATTCTTACCTTTGAAAAAAAATCTATGGAATTTGTAAGATTTGGTAATACCGGGATGAAAGTTTCGAGAATATGCCTCGGTACCATGACATATGGGAAGCCGACGGACAGGTGGCCATGGGCTTTGAACGAAGAAAAAAGCCGGCCCTTCATTAAGAAAGCACTCGAACTTGGTATTAATTTTTTTGACACAGCTGATATATACTCTTACGGAGTCAGCGAAGAGGTTGTAGGACGTGCGCTGAATGACTTTGCAAAACGCGATGAAGTTGTGTTAGCCACTAAAGTTTTTAACCCAATGGGCGATGGCCCAAACGACAAAGGGCTTTCCCGTAAGCATATTATGAGTGCCATAGATGCCAGTTTAGAACGGCTCGGCACTGATTATGTTGACCTTTATCAAATTCATCGATGGGATTACGAAACACCTATTGAAGAAACAATGGAAGCACTGCATGATGTTGTAAAATCAGGGAAAGCAAGATATATCGGAGCCTCTTCTATGTATAGCTGGCAATTTGCACAGGCGCAATATATTGCTGACCTGCATGGGTGGACGAGATTTGTTTCCATGCAACCGCATTACAACCTTGTGTACAGGGAAGAAGAGCGGGAAATGATTCCATTTTGTGTTGACCAGGACATCGCCGTAATACCATGGTCGCCGCTGGCTCGTGGCTTGCTGACCGGGAAAAGATCAAAAGAGCGCAATGAAACAGAACGGGCAAAAACGGATAAGTTCGGGGAGGTTTTATACGGCATGAATGCAGACTTTGATATTGCCGACAGGGTAACAGAAGTCGCGAATGTAAGGGGAGTGGCCAATGCACAGATTGCATTGGCCTGGGTATTAGGTAAGCCTGCTATCACCGCTCCTATTGTAGGGGCCAGCAAGCCGGGCCACCTTGAAGATGCGGTTGCTGCTCTGTCTTTAAAATTATCCGGAGAAGAAATTACAAAGCTGGAAGAACTTTACCAACCGCACCCGGTGTTAGGATTTACTTAGCAATGACGCCGGCTGAACCTGCCATATGATTCATGCGGTGAAATCTCCTGCCCGCTATACCTGGCATTGCTTAAAAGTGTCCAGGTTTTTATTATTGGTATAGTGAGTCAGCGCTTTGCAAAGCAAAAAATTAGCCGTAACATACTTTTTCCTTTTGCATATTATTGGGTAGCGAAATTTTTTCTTTCTCTTTTTTTAACTGCATATACTTTATTTGATTCTGCCACGTTTTTGGTATAACCCTTGAAATACCAGCATCCAGCTTTGGCTTTTTTATCATGAAATTGCCAAATGCCTCTTGTCGTATCACTAGAGATCACTCAATAGCAGATAGGCTGGTGGAAGGCCTGGTACCCAGGATCGACATTTTTGTAAACCAATATCCAATGCAAAAAACCGTACTTATTGTATTGCTATTTTTTTCATTTCATGGAATATCTCAATCCAGATTGGTGCCCGAGTCTCCTGCTACATCAAATATCGGCGGCGGATCAGCAACTATAGCACCAGATTTTGTACTCGACTGGAGCATTGGTGAATCAACAATAGTTGAAACTTATTATGGAGAAAATTCCTACTCGAATTCAATAGTCGGACTTAAATGGAATGTAACCAGTGGCATTCTCCAGCCTTTTGATAAAAACCATATAGTATATAATTTTCTTATTCCAAATTGGACAAATGAAGAAATTCGCTTTTATCCTATACCCACTCCCAATATAGTTTACATTGATTTCCGGTCCTCTACTAAGGGCAAAATTTCAGTACAATTATTTGGCAGAGATGGTAAACTGCTTGGTATAAAAGAATTCCACCAAAACAATACTTACAGCACATTAAAATGGGACCTCACAAACAAAGCAGCCGGCGTTTATTATTTCCGGATACTGCTAAGTGCACCTAATGGTGATATTCTTAAGCAGGGCACATTTAATATAGAAAAACTATAATCCAATACTTATTTATGAGAAGAATTCTATTAGTTGTTTTCTTTCTGGCGCTAATTATAGCTTCAAAAGCACAAGCGCCCCAGCAATTAAATTACCAGGGTATTGCCAGGAATGCATCCGGAGCCCCAATTACTTATCAGAATATTACGGTTCGGATATCCTTTATTGATAGTGCAGCGGGTGGCCAAACAGTTTACCGGGAAACCCGGAGAGTGATGACAAATTATGTTGGATTATTTAATATAGTTATAGGCAGCCCGGGCGCAGGCAATGTTTTAGGATCAGTCGGTGGTGTGAACTGGGCGACAGGTAAGAAATACCTCAAGTTGGAAATAGATCCAAATGGTTTAAGCAATTTTAGCCTTGCAGGTATTACACAATTACAAAGTGTAGCGTATGCATTAAGCGCTACTCCTTCCGGCAATGCTTCAGGTGACCTGACCGGAACTTACCCAGGTCCTGCCATTGCCAACAACGCCGTTACCACAAACAAAATAGCAGACGGAAGTATCAATCTGTCTAAACTATCAACTGACGTAACTACTTCTCTTTCGGGCAAACTGGATATTTCAGATACCGCGGCCATGCTTGCTCCATATGCAGGAATATTTAATATAGCCGGAACATTGGCAGCTAAACTAAATATTGGGGATACAACATCAATGCTGAGTCCGTATTACAAATCCGTAACAGCAGCAGCAGATCTGGCATTAAAAGAAGACGTTGCAAATAAAAGCACAGACATTGCAACAGATGCAACATCAGACACAAAATACCCGAGTGTAAAATCTGTAAAAGATTATGTAGATGCATCTTCAACCGGGAGTTCCGCAGCTTTAACTGGGGAAGTAACCAGGGCTACAAATGCTGAAAATGTGTTGACCACAAGCCTTGCAACAGAAACGACTGACCGTACTAACGCAGATGCTGCAATCACCACTAATTTAAATAATGAAGTCACAAGAGCAACAAACGCTGAAGGCACTTTAACCACAGACCTTGCGACAGAAGTAACAAGAGCAACAACAGCAGAAAACACTTTATCATCAACCAAAGAAGATGTTGCCAACAAAAGCACGAATATTGCAACAGATGCAACATCGGACACAAAATACCCGAGTGTAAAATCTATAAAAGATTATGTGGATGCGAACTCAACCGGGAGTTCCGCAGCTTTAACTGCAGAAGTAACCCGGGCAACCAACGCAGAAAATGTATTGACCACAAATCTCGCAACGGAAACAACTGATCGCACCAATGCCGATGCTGCAATCACCACCAATTTAAATAACGAAGTAACAAGAGCGACAAACGCTGAAGGCACTTTAACCACAGACCTTGCGACAGAAGTAACAAGAGCAACAACAGCAGAAAACACTTTATCATCAACCAAAGAAGATGTTGCCAACAAAAGCACGAATATTGCAACAGATGCAACATCGGACACAAAATACCCGAGTGTAAAATCTATAAAAGATTATGTGGATGCGAACTCAACCGGGAGTTCCGCAGCTTTAACTGCAGAAGTAACCCGGGCTACAAATGCTGAAAATGTGTTGACCACAAACCTTGCAACAGAAACGACTGACCGTACTAACGCAGATGCTGCAATCACCACCAATTTAAATAACGAAGTAACAAGAGCGACAAACGCTGAAGGCACTTTAACCACAGACCTTGCGACAGAAGTAACAAGAGCAACAACAGCAGAAAATACTTTATCATCAACCAAAGAAGACGTTGCCAACAAAAGCACAGACATTGCAACAGATGCAACATCGGACACAAAATATCCGAGTGTAAAATCTGTAAAAGATTATGTAGATGCATCTTCAACCGGGAGTTCAGCAGCTTTAACTGCAGAAGTAACGAGGGCAACAAATGCAGAAAATGTATTGACCACAAATCTCGCAACGGAAACAACTGATCGCACCAATGCCGATGCAACAATCACCACTAATTTAAACAACGAAGTCACAAGAGCAACAACAGCCGAAGCAACCAAAGAAGATGTTGCCAATAAAAGCACAGACGTTGCAACAGATGCAACATCAGACACAAAATACCCAAGCGTAAAATCTGTAAAAGATTATGTAGATGCATCTTCAACCGGGAGTTCCGCAGCTTTAACTGCAGAAGTAACCCGGGCAACCAACGCAGAAAATGTATTGACCACAAACCTTGCAGCAGAAACAACTGATCGCACCAATGCCGATGCAACGCTCACCACTAATTTAAACAACGAAGTCACAAGAGCAACAACAGCCGAAGCAACCAAAGAAGACGTTGCAAATAAAAGTACAGACATCACAACAGATGCAACATCGGACACAAAATACCCAAGCGTAAAATCTATAAAAGATTATGTGGATGCGAACTCAACCGGGAGTTCCGCAGCTTTAACTGCAGAAGTAACCCGGGCAACAAATGCAGAAAATGTATTGACCACAAATCTCGCAGCGGAAACAACTGACCGTACCAATGCAGATGCAACAATCACCACTAATTTAAATAACGAAATAACAAGAGCGACGAATGCCGAAGGAACTTTAACCACTGATCTTGCAGCAGAAGTTGCCAATCGCACAAACGCGGATGCGTTAAAAGAGGATGTAGCCAATAAAAGTACAGACATCACAACAGATGCAACATCAGACACAAAATACCCGAGTGTAAAATCTATAAAAGATTATGTGGATGCATCTTCAACCGGAAGTTCAGCAGCTTTAACTGCAGAAGTAACCAGGGCAACAAATGCTGAAAATGTGTTGACCACAAACCTTGCAGCAGAAACAACAAATCGCACGAATGCCGATGCTGCAATCACCACTAATTTAAATAATGAAGTAACAAGAGCTACAAATGCTGAAGGCACTTTAACCACAGACCTTGCGACAGAAGTAACAAGAGCAACAACAGCAGAAAACACTTTATCATCAACCAAAGAAGACGTTGCCAACAAAAGCACGAATATTGCAACAGATGCGACATCAGACACAAAATACCCGAGTGTAAAATCTGTAAAAGATTATGTGGATGCAACTTCAACCGGGAGTTCCGCAGCTTTAACTGCAGAAGTAACCCGGGCAACAAATGCAGAAAATGTATTGACCACAAATCTCGCAACAGAAACAACTGACCGTACCAATGCAGATGCAACAATCACAACTAATTTAAATAACGAAATAACAAGAGCCACAAATGCTGAAGGCACTTTAACCACAGACCTTGCAACAGAAGTTACCAATCGCACAAACGCGGAAGCGTTAAAAGAAGATGTTGTCAATAAAAGCACAGACGTGGCAACCGATGCAACATCAGACACAAAATACCCGAGTGTAAAATCTATAAAAGATTATGTAGATGCCTCTTCAACCGGAAGTTCGGCAGCTTTAACTGCAGAAGTAACCAGGGCCACCAACGCAGAAAATGTATTAACCACAAATCTTGCAACAGAAACGACTGATCGCACTAATGCCGATGCTGCAATCACCACTAATTTAAATAACGAAGTAACAAGAGCTACAAATGCAGAAGGAACTATAACAACTAATTTAAACAATGAAGTAACAAGAGCTACAAGTGCCGAAGCAACCAAAGAAGACGTAGCCAATAAAAGTACAGACATCACAACAGATGCAACATCAGATACAAAATACCCGAGTGTAAAATCTGTAAAAGATTACGTAGATGCATCTTCGACGGGAAGTTCAGCAGCTTTAACTGCAGAAGTAACCCGGGCAACAAATGCAGAAAATGTATTGACCACAAATCTTGCAACAGAAACAACTGACCGTACTAATGCCGATGCAACAATCACCACTAATTTAAATAACGAAATAACAAGAGCCACAAATGCTGAAGGCACTTTAACCACTGACCTTGCAGCAGAAGTTGCCAATCGCACAAATGCGGATGCGTTAAAAGAAGATGTTGCAAATAAAAGCACAGACATTGCAACAGATGCAACATCAGACACAAAATACCCGAGTGTAAAATCTGTAAAAGATTATGTGGATGCATCTTCAACCGGAAGTTCAGCAGCTTTAACTGCAGAAGTAACCAGGGCAACAAATGCTGAAAATGTGTTGACCACAAACCTTGCAGCAGAAACAACAAATCGCACGAATGCCGATGCTGCAATCACCACTAATTTAAATAATGAAGTAACAAGAGCTACAAATGCTGAAGGCACTTTAACCACAGACCTTGCGACAGAAGTAACAAGAGCAACAACAGCAGAAAATACTTTATCATCAACCAAAGAAGACGTTGCCAACAAAAGCACGAATATTGCAACAGATGCAACATCGGATACAAAATACCCGAGTGTAAAATCTGTAAAAGATTATGTAGATGCAACTTCAACCGGGAGTTCCGCAGCTTTAACTGCAGAAGTAACCCGGGCAACAAATGCAGAAAATGTATTGACCACAAATCTCGCAACAGAAACAACTGATCGTACCAATGCAGATGCAACAATCACAACTAATTTAAATAACGAAGTAACAAGAGCTACAAATGCTGAAGGCACTTTAACCACAGACCTTGCAACAGAAGTTACCAATCGCACAAACGCGGATGCGTTAAAAGAAGATGTTGCCAATAAAAGCACAGACGTGGCAACAGATGCAACATCAGACACAAAATACCCAAGTGTAAAATCTATAAAAGATTATGTGGATGCCTCTTCAACCGGAAGTTCGGCAGCTTTAACTGCAGAAGTAACCAGGGCAACAAATGCAGAAAATGTATTGACCACAAATCTTGCAACAGAAACAACTAATCGCACGAATGCCGATGCTGCAATCACCACTAATTTAAATAACGAAGTAACAAGAGCGACGAATGCTGAAGGCACTTTAACCACAGATCTTGCGACAGAAGTAACAAGAGCAACAACGCAGAAAACACTTTATCATCAACCAAAGAAGACGTTGCCAACAAAAGCACAGACATTGCAACAGATGCAACATCAGACACAAAATACCCGAGTGTAAAATCTGTAAAAGATTATGTGGATGCATCTTCAACCGGGAAGTTCAGCAGCTTTAACTGCAGAAGTAACCAGGGCAACAAATGCAGAAAATGTATTGACCACAAATCTTGCAACAGAAACAACTGACCGTACCAATGCAGATGCAACAATCACAACTAATTTAAATAACGAAATAACAAGAGCCACAAATGCTGAAGGCACTTTAACCACAGACCTTGCAACAGAAGTTACCAATCGCACAAACGCGGATGCGTTAAAAGAAGATGTTGCCAATAAAAGCACAGACGTCGCAACAGATGCAACATCAGACACAAAATACCCGAGTGTAAAATCTATAAAAGATTATGTAGATGCCTCTTCAACCGGAAGTTCGGCAGCTTTAACTGCAGAAGTAACCAGGGCCACCAACGCAGAAAATGTATTAACCACAAATCTTGCAACAGAAACGACTGATCGCACTAATGCCGATGCTGCAATCACCACTAATTTAAATAACGAAGTAACAAGAGCTACAAATGCAGAAGGAACTATAACAACTAATTTAAACAATGAAGTAACAAGAGCTACAAGTGCCGAAGCAACCAAAGAAGACGTAGCCAATAAAAGTACAGACATCACAACAGATGCAACATCAGATACAAAATACCCGAGTGTAAAATCTGTAAAAGATTACGTAGATGCATCTTCGACGGGAAGTTCAGCAGCTTTAACTGCAGAAGTAACCCGGGCAACAAATGCAGAAAATGTATTGACCACAAATCTTGCAACAGAAACGACTGACCGTACTAATGCCGATGCAACAATCACCACTAATTTAAATAACGAAATAACAAGAGCCACAAATGCTGAAGGCACTTTAACCACTGACCTTGCAGCAGAAGTTGCCAATCGCACAAATGCGGATGCGTTAAAAGAAGATGTTGCAAATAAAAGCACAGACGTTGCAACAGATGCAACATCAGACACAAAATACCCGAGTGTAAAATCTGTAAAAGATTATGTGGATGCATCTTCAACCGGAAGTTCAGCAGCTTTAACTGCAGAAGTAACCAGGGCTACAAATGCTGAAAATGTGTTGACCACAAACCTTGCAGCAGAAACAACAAATCGCACGAATGCCGATGCTGCAATCGCCACTAATTTAAATAATGAAGTAACGAGAGCTACAAATGCTGAAGGCACTTTAACCACAGACCTTGCGACAGAAGTAACAAGAGCAACAACAGCAGAAAATACTTTATCATCAACCAAAGAAGACGTTGCCAACAAAAGCACGAATATTGCAACAGATGCAACATCGGATACAAAATACCCGAGTGTAAAATCTATAAAAGATTATGTAGATGCATTTTCAACCGGGAGTTCCGCAGCTTTAACTGCAGAAGTAACCAGGGCAACAAATGCAGAAAATGTATTGACCACAAATCTTGCAACAGAAACAACAAATCGCACTAATGCCGATGCTGCAATCACCACTAATTTAAATAACGAAGTAACAAGAGCTACGAATGCCGAAGGAACTTTAACCACAGACCTTGCAACAGAAGTTACCAATCGCACAAACGCGGATGCGTTAAAAGAAGATGTTGCAAATAAAAGCACAGACGTTGCAACAGATGCAACATCAGACACAAAATACCCAAGCGTAAAATCTGTAAAAGATTATGTGGATGCCTCTTCAACCGGGAGTTCGGCAGCTTTAACTGCAGAAGTAACCAGGGCCACCAACGCAGAAAATGTATTGACCACAAACCTTGCAGCAGAAACAACAAATCGCACCAATGCAGATGCAACAATCACAACTAATTTAAATAACGAAGTCACAAGAGCGACAAACGCAGAAGCAACCAAAGAGGATGTAGTCAATAAAAGTACAGACGGAACATTTGCTTCTAATTCAGATACAAAATACCCCAGCGAAAAAGCAACAAAAACTTACATAAGTTCAATATTTGCTAATTCAATAAGTGCTATAGGTGCTATTGGCAGCACATCCAATCCAAAGGGCGCTACGCTTACAGCAGGTACATTAAGTTTAACTCCGGCGGATGATACTAATGGAGGAGTAGTAACTACCGGCACCCAGAGCTTTGCGGGTAAAAAGTCTTTCACTTCTGACATAACGGTTAACACCCTGACATTTGGCAGTGGCTCCGGTGCAGATGTATCCAATGTTGCCATTGGTCTGCAGTCGTTGTTTTCAAACGCTTCGGGATCAGATAACAGTGCGGTCGGAAACGGAGTGCTTTTTTCAAATACATCCGGAAGTCTTAATGTGGGTAATGGATCTTTTGCACTATATAATAATACAACGGGTTCACAGAACTCTGCAGTAGGTATGTCGGCGCTTTCCAATAATACCGATGGTACAGGGAATACGGCTGTAGGCTTCCTTTCACTTGTTCAAAATACAGGTTCAGCAAGCAATAATACTGCAGTGGGTACCAATGCACTTTTTTCAAATGAAACAGGAGATAACAACACGGCAATAGGAACCGGGGCTGACGTGGGTGCTCCCGCTTTAACCAATGCAACGGCCATCGGAAGTAATGCGATAGTTTCCACCGATAATACCATTCAATTAGGCAGCACGGCTGTAACATCGGTTAATACATCTGGTTCTATGACTGCAGCCGGGTATATTGTGCCAGGCGGAGCAGCCACAGATTTCTTAAAAGCAGATGGCAGTATAGACAACAATACTTATTTAACCGGTGGAGATGTAGCATCAGCATACCTGCCGTTATCGGGTGGTACATTAACAGGTAACCTGAATGCAACTACAGCAACTTTTACCGGAGCGGTCACAGGTATAACGAAATCCATGGTAGGATTATCAAACGTCGATAATACAAGCGATTTAAATAAACCGATCAATACTTCTACACAAACAGCCCTGGATTTAAAAGAGGATGTTTCTAATAAATCTACAGATATAACATTGGGAACAAGTGATGTATTATATCCTACTCAAAATGCTGTAAAAACTTATGTAGATGGTCAACTTACAGTAGCAACACCAAATTTTGCAACCGGAACAAGTGGAACGAATTTTAATATCACCTCCGTCGGCAACGTGCACACATTTAATATACCTGATGCCAGCGCGACTGCCAGGGGATTGGTAACAATAAATAACCAGGTTTTTAGTGGCAGCAAAACATTTAATTCTGACCTGCATGTAAACGGTCTCACAATAGGAATGGGCATAGGTCAAAATGGTCAAAATACGGCAATCGGAAACTCCGCTCTTGGCTCGGGTACGGGTACCCGTAATACGGCTGTTGGTTATGGAGCTATGCAAAATTACTCCGGTACTTCTTTCGACAATAATACAAGTGTAGGATATTCGAATTTGGTCGGTTTAACGACCGGCAACGCGAATACATCGGTGGGGGCTGAGGCAATGTTGTCGCTCTTGACCGGCACACACAATACAGGTATTGGTCAGCAATCTTTAATAAATACAACAGGAAATCAAAATACCGCCCTTGGTTCCGCGGCTGGAAGCACGATTACTTCAGGATCGCAGAATACAGTAATTGGTACTTCATCAAATGTGTCTGCCGGTACATTGAACAATGCAACTGCCATTGGTTATAATGCTGTTGTTAACGCAAGCAACAAAATTCAGTTGGGCAACGCAAGTGTAACATCTGTCAGCACGACTGGTAAACTCACTACAGGTGCTGTTACTTACCCAAATACAGATGGATCTAACTTGCAGGTATTGACAACAAACGGGAGTGGTACAGTCTCGTGGTCAAGTGTTTTAGTGAGAGATGTTGCCGATGAATTTTCAGCCACAGCTTCTCAAACGAGTTTTACGTTGACCCAGGCTCCATCCGTTAACAGCAAAGTGAAAATGTATATAAACGGAATACGAATAAGCAACACGGCCTATAGCCTAAGTGGCACCACGCTTACCTACAATGCTGCAAACAATGGCTCCTATGCACTAGCAGCAAGTGATAGAATACAACTCGATTATTATTATTAATCATTAAGAATTATGAAAAAGTTTCTTTGTGTCTTGATGATTATTTTTATTGCAAATGATATAGTTGCTCAAGGCATAACAAAAAATGGAAAAATTACCAGCACTACATCAATGTATGTTAACAGGAATGGTGCGGTTGGTCTTTCAGGTTTAACAAAAAATGGCGGTGCTTTTTCAGCATTAAATAATGGCGTCACGAACGCCCTAGATTTTGACGGAGCAAATGATTATATATCGCTGCCGCCGGCAGTTTATTTTAACGGGAACTTTACAATTGAATGTTGGGTATACCCAAAAAGCTTTGCAAACTGGGCAAGAATTATTGACTTTGGAAATGGTGCAGGCAGTAACAATGTGTTATTATCCTATACGTATGGTACCAGTGGAGCCCCGGGTTTTTATGTGGAAGGCGGGCAGTTCCAGGCTAACCAAACGCTTCCACTCAATCAGTGGTCTCATGTTGCCGGTACCTTAAATGGCTCCGCCGCCACTATTTATATTAATGGAGTTGCAGCCGGCACATCTACCTTTTCCTCACCTGTCAATATCGTGCGCAACAACTGTTACATCGGCAAAAGCAATTGGTCAGATCCATATGCAGATGCTGTTTTTGATGAACTGCGCATTTGGAATACAGCAAAAACGCAGGCAGAGATTCAATCCTCAATGAACACTGAACTGGCAGGTAACGAAGCTGGGTTGATCGCTTACTATAACTTCAACCAGGGCGTTGCAGGCGGTGTCAATACCGGCATAAATTCACTTTATGATAAAACAGTTAATAACAGGAATGGCACATTAAATAATTTTGCTCTTACCGGAACTACAAGCAACTGGATAAACGGCGCCCCACTGATATATGACGGTACCTCGCCATTAAAAGCATACAGTAGCGCCTATGCTATCAAACAAGCATACCCCGCTTCTGCAGATGGTTACTATTGGATAAAAAATCCAAATATAAATAGTGGAAATCCCTTTCAAATTTATGCCGATATGACAACAGATGGCGGCGGTTGGACTTTGATAATGTGTAATGCAAGTAATGCAGGATGGAATTATGCAAATGCTATTGCGCTAAATACGACCTCACCTGGTATCAATTCAAATTACTCAATTATCGGCTGGGCGGATTATATTAAAAGAAGTACCAGTGGTTTTCAATACATGATTGATGCAAATGCAAGACGTAGCAATGGCGCCATCTGGACTGCTAACGGAGCATATACGTTTTTAAAACCTGATAATACCCAGACTAATATCACCATCGATACTAAATTTGGAACGTGGACTTACAGCGATGGTGGAATTGAACAAATAATGCCATGGTATTCTAACTGCAATGGATATATCACGACTAGCTTTGATTGTGGTGGTGGCAGCTGGTGGGGGACTTTAATTTCGCAGGGAGGATGGACACCTGCGCCGTGGATTGCCAGCGGTTGCGGTGTGGAAGGCTGCATGCAAAATCCGGGAATTATTTGGTATTGGGTGAGATAAAAATGCGATCACCTGCTACCTACTACCTGGAATTGAAGAAACAGATTCAAATGTAATCACGCGGAATCAACTTTTTTATTAGGTAACAGTTGAAAGAAACAGCCCATTTTACATTGGAAAAAGTGCGGAGAATTTTAAGATAAAATATCGGGATTTGCCGGAACTGATTCAGGATGCAATGGAAAATTTATAGATAGGCAGAAACCATTTCCAGGCTCGGAATCAATGGAAACCTTGCCGTTGAATAATTCTGACCTGTTAATGATATTCTGCAAGCCCACGCCATTTCGCTTTTGATTTAAATCGGATCCCACTCCATCATCTTTAATGTACAACTCCAGGTTTGTAGAACTTTGTGAGAGCTTAAGATATACCGTACTTGCTTTAGCATGTTTTAGAATATTATTAAACTGTTCCTGCATGATTCTGTAAACGGTCAATCTTAATTTATCACTGAGAACGCTTTCATGGGTAATATTCCAGCAGCTAATAAACCTAAGGTCATTTACTTTGGTTATATTTTCGATCATATCATTGATGGCGTCCGTCAGTGTAACTTCTCCTAAAGAAGGCGGAATTAATGACCTTGATAGTTTTCTTATTTCATCCATAGCGGTACCGACGAAGTTTTTACTTTCCTTCATTAGTTTTATACGATTTTCTTCATTATTTATTGCGGAATCAACGTAAAGTTTTACAGTTGCAAGCAAAGGATTTATATTATCGTGCAATTCTTCAGCAAGAAATGTACGTTCGTTTTCCTGGGCTGTCAATACCGCGGCCGTCATTTGTTGTAGCTTTTCCTTTTTTTCCCTTGCAAGCTTCTTTTCCAAAACAATTTTCTCGGTAACATCCTGGTTTAAGCCGGTGAACCGGAAAGGTTTCCCATCGGCATTCCTTTCTATTATTAATTCAGATTGAATATGTTTTATGAGTCCATTCCTGTCGATGATCCGGTAGCTAAGTTTTTGTGTATCCAGGGATTTCAGGGCGGTATCCAGGCTTTTTTTCACAAATTCCAGCTCCTCAGGATGTATATGGGTTAAAAATAATTCTTCTGAAGGTTCAACTTCTCCAGGTTCATAACCAAAGATCCTGAATGCTCCGTCAGACCATTTAAGAGAATTTTCGTTGATGTGACCAAGGAAGCTTCCAAAATGCGCAATGCCTTCTGCACTTTTCATCAAAAGTTCATTCGCCACTATTTTTTTAAAACTTTCCTGCGCCTCTTCTTCAGCCTTTTTGCGGGTAGTGATATCCTGTATAATTCCAATAAAATAATCTATACTGCCATCTTCTTTTAATACACCGGACAGGTTCAGCAATACCCAGATAATTTCCCTGCTCTTAGTAAAATATCTTTTTTCTATCTGGTAGTTGCTAATCTCCCCTTTTATCATTTTTTCAAACAGGGGATTCTCAATTACGAGATCATCTTCATGAGAAAATTCCGAGAAATGCTTATCCAGGATTTCCTCATAGGTGTAGCCCAGCATTTCGCAAAAGGCTTTATTAGCATTCAATACCGTTCCTTGCGTAGATGCCCAGCCAATACCTAATATTGGGTTTTCACTCACAAGTCTGTACCGTCTTTCACTCTCCTTTATCTTTTCATCGGCTATCTTTCTTTCTGTTATTTCCTTCGCCGTGCCGTCTACACGAATGAGCCAGTTATTTTTATCTAATGAAGGAAATATTTTTAGTTCAACCCACCGGACACTTCCGTTTCTGTGGATGATACGATATTCCTGGATAACCGTTAATCCTGATTTTAATTTTTTATTGCTTTCCTCAAAAGAATCCCTGTCATCGGGGTGAATTACTTTTCTCCAAAGGTCATAGTCAGCCTTAAATTCTAACGGCGTGTACCCATATATTTTCTCGCAGCCGACGGACATCTGGGTTACTCTGCGATCAACAACGTCTATTGAAAAAAGTGCTTCATCAATTTTATTGAATATGGTATTCAATTCTTTATTTGCATCCTTCAGACGTTCATTACTAAGTTTCAGGTTTTCGCTCATTGCGGTAAGCATCTCTCTCTGTTCTGCAACTTCGTCCATACTGTTGCCTGCCAAGTGCTGGGACAGGTCTATTGTTGGTTTTAATTTTAATAAGTTCATTTGTTACCCCGGGTGTTTACATGGTTCTATTTACCAATTGTTTATCCAACATTGATGTTGTATCTCCTTAAATCCACTGCAGCTTAAGAGCGCATAGACGACTCCAGACATATTTAAAACGATGGAATTGAAATGATATTTCAGAGCATGGTATAAATCTACTGCGGGTGCTTTCTCAGTCGCATTTGCGATAGGGGAGAAAACTTTTTTCATTTTTCACAGGTTTTTAATTATCGGATTTTACAAAGATATGCCGAAGCAATTTTTTATAAAATAGTCAGAATTGTTGTCGGGGAATAGAAAAAATACTACAACATAAGAATAGAAGCCTTTTAGCTGGCGATTAGTAGTTTTGAATGATGGAACCAATATTTGTAGTCATCTGTTGCATTTGGCTTCTTTTCAGCGATAGAATATTGGGGTCTTTCGCTTATAATTGCAAGTATTTTAGCCGGGCTGGCTGTTGTAATTTAGCTGGGCAAATACTTCACAGTTGATGTCACTAGGATTCTCTCGACAACTGGATTTCGCTATTGGCGATTACAGCAATAATGCTGGTTGTATTTGTTATTCGGATAAGGATCGAGGAGAAAGTACTTATTGCACAATTTGGCTCAGAATATCTTGAGTATAAAAAAAACAAGAGCGGGCTTATTCCATTTATTTACTGAAATGTATTGAGGTAAAAGGATTTCTATTTTACGTGTATTACCGCTACTCCCTGTCCCTTTAAACGCTGACCTGTATTATTTATCCCATGATCGGTGAAGCTTGCGATAAGTATAAAAGCACCATCCCCGGATGTACCAGGCGGCGGCTTCAGGCTGAAGGAACCCGCCGTTCCGATATAATAATGTATAGCATCGCCCGATGCGTTTTGCATAATCCATTTAACCATATTTTGGATTTGAGTATTATTTAGTTCAGGATGTGAAGGCATGGCTACATCTCCCCACACACCGGTCGAACCTTCACGGATTCTCTTTGCCAGCAAAGCCATATTCGATGCGGTTGGTTTGTAGCGTTTATTAATATCCGTGAAAGTAGGGCCAATCACCTTAGTCTCGAATCCATGACAGTTAAAGCAGTTGGATGTTCTTATTGCAGCAAGGCCGGGCGCATCATTTTGAACGGTTTTATTAAGCGCTTCCGTGAGCGTTGAGGGGTTACTGTTATACTTTACTTCAAGCAATACTTCCTTAGGGTTGATTTCATCATATTTTGATTCGCCATCCTCCTTATCTGATACCGTAATTGAATAATGAAAGGGTCCGCCTGCCGGCACAGTGCTGTTATTTGCGGGGGAAATAATCGTAACAATTGGAGCGGTGTTTTGCTGGCTTCTGATTTTTTGATCGGGAGAAGCTATCGCATAAAAAACAAAAATGACTGACAGAAAGATGAAAATAAATACCGATGTTTTTGTCATAAAATCAACCGTTGTACTTTTTTAAGCTTTGTTTATCTCGTCAGCCACACGCTGAGCAGAACGAATACAGGATTCCATTCCCCTGCTCATATTATCAGCATATGTTCCGGCAAAATATATTCTTCCCTCCGGCTTCATTACCTGAGGCCAGAATTTATGCATTTCTCCAATGGGGAAAGGTTCCATTTCGCATACGGGAGCATATTTATCTTTCGACCAGTCTTTGGTTAGGGCCTGCACAATAGTGTCATGCTTTCCGGGATATACTTCGCGGAAAGCCGCCAACACCCGTTGCGCAGAAAGACCGCTGGGGCCATAGGCTTTCAATATAATCCGTTTTGTATCCACTTCGTTTGTCTCTATCCATATAGATGATATATCCGGATGCTCAAATTCCATGTTGATTGTTTTAAAACCATCATCCAGCCAGAATTTTGTACTTGCTTCAAACACAAAAAATGGATGAGAAGAATAAGAGAGATTGTCAACCACGTATTGTTTTTCCGGAGACAAAGCCGGCGTAGCAGGAATGTTTTTAAACACGGGAAGTGTGATGCAATTAACCAAATAATCTGCGGTCATTTCTTTTTCGTCATCATACCCGAATGGCTTATAGGTAACCGTAACGCCCTTCGCGTCATGTTTAATAGCAGTAACCGGGTGATTGAGCCTTAATTTATCTCCCAGTTTTTTTGCGAAGGCAATCGGCAATTGTTCATTACCATCTTTTAAGTGAAAAGTTTCACCTTCTGAAAGTGGAATGCCACGGAAACGCATAAGTGCTAATCTCCAAACTGAGTAGAGTGCAGATACATTTTTTCCGCCAAGAAAGCGAAGTGCAGTGGTTGATGCGCCTTCTTTTTTATAAAGATCGCTTACTGCAATTTTATCCAGATCGTCGTATCCAACACCAAACGGTTGATAAGGGTCTGTAAATTTTGATGTGTACTTATCAAGGAACATTGAACGCAAAGCATACCATGGATTTCCGGATAAAAACTTTACTTCCTTTTCATTGAACCCGAACTGCTTCAACACTGCAGGATCAGCGAGCATTTCAGGTGTATAAAATTTACCATCTATCATTTTTAAAGTATAGTGCCCCTCCGCTGCTTCCGACCCCTCTGCATGCGGATAAGGAATTACTTTAAGATTAAATTCATCACAATACTCAAAGAACTTTTCGTATCCTGGCTTGGTAATATGATCGGCTCCGTAGTCCGCATATAAACCATCGGATAAACCATCACGCCCTGTAAAAACATGGCCGCCATATCTTCCGCTTGCTTCCAGCACCGTTACCTCATGGCCACTCTTCATCAATTCATAACCGCAGCACAAACCGGTGATGCCTGCACCGGCGACAATTATTTTTTTTCTTTCTGCAGGAGAAAGCTTTTTGTATTCCCTGCCCGGGGCTTTTTTTGTGGCGTTGCTCTTTGAAATATGGGGAGTTAATGAAGCGCCGATGGCTGCAATAACAGAATTCCTGATAAATGTTCTTCTTTTTAAATCACTCATGAAGTAGCTTTTATTTGACAGAAATAAATATACAGGATAAATTTTTTTTCACTCGCCCACATTTATTCAAAAGGGGGAACAACTTTTATTATTGGATTGATAGTTCAATGGCCCGGATAATAATCCCATTTCTTGGAGGAAATGCGCAAAGAACCACAGACGGAATTCAAAAGTCCCGGAGATATGATGCACTTTAAGAGGCAGAAAACAATCTTGCTTTTATTGGGATGCGCAACGAATTCGATATTTGGAAAATTATTTTAAAGCCATTTACACAATCGCGTTTTGTAAAGCCTAAAAATGCGTCACTAAAATTGAACGAAGTTCTGTGTGGCTGAACGAAACGGAACTCCCTGTGGAGGCAAGCTATGTAAATGAAATAGCGAGGCTGGTAAAATAACCCACCCGATTATTGCAGTTTTCCTGGACAACACTTTTTGCCGATGGTAAATTCCATTAATAGCC
>CAWGWY010000007.1:0-470614 GCA_963826435.1 uncultured Chitinophagaceae bacterium
CTGCTGTCCGACAATGGGGTCGCGCTGAACCCTTCGCGGCGCGGGTTGGTGGGCCAGCTCGTCGATCATGTGTCGCGACTCGGGGTCGAGGCGATCACCGGCAAGCCCTACAAGCCGACCACCCAGGGCAAGAACGAGCGATTCCACCAGACGCTGTTCCGCTACCTCGACAAGCAGCCACTGGCCAACACGCTGGCCGAGCTGCAAACCCAGGTCGACGCTCAAGAATTAACATCTAATCAGATTAATGTATTAGAAAGTATAGCCTATCGTGTGAGATCTAATTCAAAACTATTAGATAATGAAAGAAGTATGGGAATTAAAATATTGGATATCGTCATTAATAAGGCTCCGGAATTATTATTTGATGTTGATGAAATAAACCAAAAACAAAAACAAGAAAATGATAATCATCCGGAAATTACTCTTGACCTGATTAAGAAGATGGTTGCCTGGGATAGAAAAAATAAACGACTTAAAGATTATCAATTTACAATGATGTGGAATATAGTAGAAGGAAAGGAAATACTTACAGAAAACAAAAAAAAATATTGCTTATTTAACTTTCATTTTATATCGAAATATGGCTTTAAAATTTAACTATTGCTATTTTCTATTTCGCGCAAACGGATATCCGCTTTACTGGGGGAGGCTTTTATCGTGGAGCTTGTAACGAAATCCGTTGGCATGTAAAAAACGGCGTACCAGCATTTCAGGCTTTGTATTCTTGCCTTTAATTGCTGCCATCCCGAAAAACGGGACAGGTATTCTTGCTGCGTATTTCCCGGGTGTGTACATCGGCCATTACATAAAATTAAAGAAGATAAATATTTTATCTTTATGGCATGCATACACTGCAAAATATATTGCAAACCCTTCGAACCCATAAACCGGAACTGCAACGTAAGTATCCTGTTGCAAGGCTTGGTGTGTTTGGTTCATATGCCCGTGGCGATGCCAATGAAAAAAGTGATATAGACATCGCAGTAGAAATTACAGGCCCTATGGGGTTAAGCTTTGTTGCAATGGCCGAAGAGATAGAGGCATTGCTTGGTACAAAAACGGATGTGGTGCCGAGCCGTTCTATAAAGCCGGAGTACCTGCCTTTTGTGGAAAAAGATATAATATATGTCTGAAAGAAAGCCTTCCCTCATAATAGGTGATATCCTGAAATGTATTGATCATATTCAATCCTTTACAGCCAACATTACTTTCACGGAATTTTCCGGCAACTTTATGATGGCAGAAGCCTGCCTTTACAATATCCAGGTAATTGGCGAAGCAGTTTCAAAGCTTCCTGATGAGATTAAGGAAACTGAAAAACAAATTCCATGGCAACTGATTAAGGGTATGAGAAACCGCCTGATACATGAATATTTTAGCACTGATCTGCAACTTGTATGGAATGTAATAACAAATGAGCTACCTTCTTTTGGTGACGAGCTACAAAAGATTTATGGTTCACTTAAAATGCAAGACAGGTAACTTTTTTTATAATCTTTCAGCCTTCTTTTTTTAAAGCCTTAATAGCTTTTTTATCATTGGCAATGTTGCCGTTTATTTTATTCAGCCACCATTCGGTTCTTGTTTTTGGAACCACATAATATTTACAACCTTCATGCCCATGCCAAAACAGCCATGCACAAATATTACGGTTTTGTATTTTGGTAGACGTCGACGTCGGGGCAAACAATATCAGGCTTGCCGGGGAGGCTTTTATCGTGGAGCTTGTAACGAAATCCGTTGGCATGTAAAAAACGGCGCACCAGCATTTCGGGCTTTGTATTCTTGCCTTTAATTGCTGCCATGTTCTTGCTGCGTATTTCCCTGGTGTGCACATCGGCCATATTGCAAAGTTAATATTGCATAGTTTAGTCAGTACTATGAAAGCCAAAGTATAATTTATGGATCTCTAGAAAAATCATTAACCTTAACCGCTGTAACATGCTCTATCCAATCAACATCAATTGCAGCAATATTTATAGCTGTATCAACATACAATAGGTAACCGAAAATTTGAAAATGAAAATATTGTTTATAAAATTAAGGCTGAAGGATACTTTCCTACTCGTTTTTGATCATCTTGCTGGAATTGATCGATTTAATAAAGAATCGGAGATCTCAATTTTTCACTTACACCATAGGCAAGTACCATATCGATGATGTTCTTTGAGTGAAATAGTCAAACCGGATAAATGCTCTTTTGTGGTTGATGAAATCTTTTCCTAATGAAGTAATCCAGGAAATTCTGGCGGGTCTGCTAATTTCAAAGCCGGCTTGCATATTCAACCCGCATTATTAGATAATAATTCAGAGCTGAGATCGTTGGACTTTTTGATGGATGAAGAAACGAACTGCGGAATATTTATTAAAAATTTCTTTCGATAAATTAAGCGATTCGTTATTCGAAAATATTAAAATACGAAGAATTATTATAGATTAGTCATGAGATTATAAGACGCAAAAACCATCGCACCAGCATTTCTGGTTTTGTATTCTTCCCTTTAATGGCAGCCATCCCGAAAAACGGGACAGGTATTCTTACTGCGTATTTCTCTCGTATGCACGTCGGCCATTGCATAAAATTAAAGAAGATAAATATTTAGCCTTTACGGCAGGCATAATTTAATAGATAATGCTATCGCTATCGCGGAGCAAGGGCAAACTACAGCTTTAACACTGCACCGCGTTATTGTACCGGAAATACAGGATAGCACCGGGGCTTTTTTTGAAAATAAAAACAGGTGCCGGTTAGTCACTTTGTTTCTTCTTCGCCTCTTCCAGCTGTTTCAGCACGTCATCCATCTTTAAATGCAGGCGCATTACTTCGGCCTGCGCTTTAAGGTTTACCTGGTATTCTATCTCGGCCTGTACCCTGTCCTGTTCGGCAATGCCCCGCTGGCTGGTAAGTACCAGTATGGTAAATAAAAACGAGCTAAGGGTAAGGATAAACCCTAAAATAAAGAAGGTAGGAGGGTTGTCATTAAAATTAACGCCGCTGCGGTGTGAGCGCTCGTAAAACCAGGTATGAAAGCCGATCCAGCTTGTCATAAAAATAAATGCGCATACCAGGAAACGGCTGCTCGATACAAAACTTGCGGCCCTGTCGACAAACCTGCGAAATGAAGCGGGCTGCTCCTGCGTGGCCCGGTTGCCGCCCAGGTGCTCCCGCAGCTTGACGGTATTGGTTCGCAGCCTGTCTACAATGATGGCCAGTAACGTGCGGGAAAACTGCGGGTGCGTATCGAGGTAGCTGTAAAAAGTAGCACGGTTGATGGTGAGCACGGTTGTGTCTCTTATGGCACGCACGGTGGCAGTATGGGGGCCGCCATCAAGTAATGACAGCTCCCCGAAAAAAGTTCCTTCACCCTGCTCACCCAATGATTTTTCTTTACCATCGCCATCAGTATAGCTGATGCGCACCGCACCTTTTTCAATTACATAAAACTTATCGCCCTGCTCATCCATCCATAATATGACGGTATTTGCTTTGTACTTTTCTGTTTGCAGGCGCCTGAGCAGGTCGTTTAGCTCCTCCCGGGTGAGTGTGGCGAAGAGGGGAATTTCCCTGAGCATTTCCGGTGTCATAGTGTGTTTTTAGAAGGATGTAGATCTTGCTGAAATATGGAATTGATAAAGGTAAGATATCAGGCGAAGCAACGGGTTAGCCTGTTTTCGTCCGGCAGAGGGAATGTTTCCATTCTTTTTCCCCGTACAAAGAATTTTATAGCTGTGTATGTCTTTAATAAGCACACCGGCTACCAGGCAAAGTTAACTTTCGTCTCTTTAAAAGTTTTATAGCCTGCCCCAAAAATGTATTTCCCCGGTAACTTACCTGGTGTAATCCCGCTTCAAATTTATTAATCTATCTCCTTATACTAAAATATACCCGGAGGCGTTTTCGTTTTAAACTACTGCATTACCACTGCGTTAATTAACGCACACGTAACGCAGTGGAGCAAGAAAAGGCAGCAGCAAAATAATAAGCAATCCGGGTGCAATGATTTTAAAAGCTGCCTTGAAACAAATAAAAAATGTAACCATGGCAAAAGTGACCGACGTTTTTGTAAGTGGCACCGTAGAGAACCTGGTATTTTACAGGAGGATGGGTAAAAGCTGCACCCGTATAAAAAGGGCGCATATAAAGCAAACGGCATCTACTAAAATAAGAAGCCTCAATTTTGGGGTTGCCTCCAAAGCAGCCAAAGGCCTTCGCAACGGACTGCTCAACGTAATGCCCCTGCCTACAGACAGGAGCATGCAAAGCAGGCTACCGGGGGCGATCGCCAAATGGATGGGGCTCGGTAACGTGGGTAACCTGCAACCCTGCGATGCGGTATCCGCCCTCATTAATTTCCAGTTTACAGCCGATACACCCTTCAGCTACCGTTTTAAACCAGCCATCACCACCACGTGGCCGCTGCATGGCGGTATCACCGTATCTATAGGTAGTTTTATACCGGTACAGGATATACAGGCGCCTCCAAAAACCAGTGCCGTGCTGCTTACTGTAACAGTTGCAGGGTGCCTATTACAAAGCGGTGAACCCGCCGGCAGTGCCACCCACAGTGTTATGATACCCTATAATGAAACGGAGCTGCCAGCCCAATCGCTGGATCTTGACATACCTGTGGCACAGGGAAGCCTTATAGTTACCTGTGCAAGACTGCAATACTATGTAAACGGTGACAGCCGGTTCAACATAACCCGGGATGCGGCATGGCAACCGGCAGCGGTTGTAGGTGCACGGTATGTGTAGCTGTTGCTCCGGGTGTCTTTTATCGCGGGGGTTGTGATAAAATCCTTCGGCGTGCAACATCCCCGGCTTAGTGGTAAATTGACCTTTCAGGAAGGAGACGGCATAAAACATTTGTACCAGGTACATTTTTCATTGGCGCTAATTGCTTTCGTCTTTTGTATACCGCTTATTACTTCATTTAACCATGGTTCCATGGAATATTTTATCTTTATTCCGCTAATCTTTTAAACCAGTTTATATGAGCCAGGCATTTGTAAAAGAAAGTGAAGAGCAATGGCTGCACGAGGTGCCGCCAACACTGCAGGCATTAATCGTTTACTTAACGAGAGAGAACAACGGCATCAGGGTGTATGAGCAAAAGAATTATGCAGATGAAAAAACAGGAAAGACCATCCGGGTAATGAGCAATGGCCTCTCTTATTCTACAGACGAAGAGAGCAAATGGTACGTGGTGTAAGAGACCCGCTTTTGCTTAAAGAAAAGTTTTCCCGGCCAGGCGCAATACCTGCCTAATTCCCGGGGCTTTACAGGCCTTTCATTTAGCACGCCCACATTCGTCTATTTTCCTGGTTACAGCGGTGATGCGGGCCTTGCTTCCATGCTTAATTCCGGGCTGCACACACCCGCTTCAGTGAAATTATCCCTTGGGGGAAACAAGATGTTCCCCCAGGTGGATAAAAAAATTGATATAGCCCGCAAATAAAGAAGGCCGTTGCAGCAATTTACAATGCTCAATGAGTTTTGGTAGAATCGGCAGCGCCCTGCCCTATCAGGTCCATAAACTGGTCGAGCTTGGGTGTAATAATGATCTCCGTGCGCCTGTTCCTTGCTTTTCCATCGGGTGTGTCGTTGGTGGTAACGGGGTTGTATTCTCCACGGCCGCCGGCAGTAAGGCGTTTTGGGTCTACGCTAAATTTGTTTTGCAGCGCCTGCACTACTGAAGAAGCCCGCAGCGCACTCAGGTCCCAGTTGTTGCGAATGTTGGGCTTGGCGATAGGCACTGTATCGGTATTACCTTCTATGAGCACATCGTAGTCTTTATAGTCTTTGATGATCTTGGCAATTTTTGCCAGGGTGCTATCGGCCTGCTCAGATATTTCGTAGCTGCCGGATTTGTACAGCATTTTATCTGACAGGGAAATATATACAACACCTTTGAGCACCTTTACATCAACATCGCGCATTTCCTCCCTGCTCAGCGATCTTGTGAGGTTGTTGGTGAGCAGCATGTTCAGCGAATCACTCTTGCTTTTGGAAGCGATCAGTTGCTGGATGTACTTGTTAGACGCATTGATTTCATCTACCAGTTTGGAAACATTTACATTGCCCTGGCTTGTAGATGCAAGGCATTTTTCCAATGCTGACTGTAGCGACTTCTGGTGCTCGACTTCCGCGTTTAACCGGTCCTGCAACGACGTGATGGTAACATTCGCCCGATCCAGGTTACTCTTACATTGCTCGCCTTCACGAACGAGACTGCTGTTAGTACTTTGCAAACTATTGTAACTGGCCTGCAGTTCGTTAAACTTTTTGGTACTTATACAACCTGTAACATACACCATTGCTGCTACGGCTGTTAGTATTTTAAAATTGATTTTCACGATTTATAGATTTTTAGGTTAATAATATAAGTTTAAGGGGGAAATTTTCAGCCAAGTTATGCATTAACAATTGATTGGGCAAAGTAAAGTGCCGGTGACAGGCAGAAGGGTTCCTCTTAATTGCAAATGTGCCTTCGCATATCACATTGATAGCGCCATGCGGCCACTGTTGTTCAACCCTTTCCGGCAAGATTACTTCACCAGATGAACGTTTTCAGGACAAATTAAAGGGGCCCCCAGTGATTATCCTTCTTTCGGAATATATACGGACACAGAACCGGGCGCACAGTAAAAAGTACCAAAGCCATTTTCGTCTATACGCACTTCTGCAGGGTGCTTCTGCAGGCTATCTGCAAATAGTTTACCTGCATGCTGCTTTCCTAATTCCATGTATTTGTGTCCTTCTTCACCATTGCTCATTACCACGGCGCAGCCTGCAGGATATTCTTCGTTGCCTTCCCGCGTCCATCCGATACAGTTAGCATGATCTAAATAATCCCGCTGGGGGCCATAAGCAAATGATTTTCTAAGGGCAAGCAACTGCTCCAGCTCTGTTACCTTTTCCATCTTTATATGGCAGGCATTACCATCGTTAGCCTCCCCGATATAGGCTGCGCCATACATATCCGGGTAAAATACGCAGGGGTAGCCATGCTCCCGGAGCAGGATGAGTGCATAAGCCAATGGCTTGAACCACCCGGCAACAGGGGCTTCCAGCGCCTGGCAGGGTTGGGTATCGTGGTTGTCCACGAGGGTAACGGCTAAGCCGGGATTGGCTGCAACCAGCGTACCCTCAAATATTTTGGACATATCGAAATCCTTTCCGGCATTGGAGGCGTTGTGAAAACGGGATTGCAGCGGTGCATCAAACAGGCTCATCCTTCCTTCAGTGGCATCAATATATTGCAGCAGCAGATCGGGGTTGGAAGACCAGTATTCCCCAACAACAAACATGTTTTCTTTTATTTCATGGTGCACATGGTCTACCCACTCATTATAGAAAGCCGGTGGAATGTGCTTTACAGCATCCAGCCGCAGTCCATCGAATTGCACGGTACTATAGTACCATTTTATCCACCGCTTTAGTTCTTCCCGTACGGCTTTGTTCCTGAACTCTATGTCAGAAAACATCAGGTAATCGAAATTGCCCTTCTCATCATCCAGCACATCCTGCCAGCCTTCCTTTCCATTCTCAATATGATAAACGCCTTGTTCGTGCAGGTTGCGGGCATAATCCACCCCGGTGAAACACTGGTGGTCCCAAACAAACTGTGAATAATTACCCTGCCGGCCCGGGAAGGTGAATTTGGTAAATGATTCAATTTCGATGGTATCGGTAAGGTATTCGTTCCTGTTATCAGGGTTTACTTTTTTAGCGGCGATTTTTTCTATTTCATCGCCACCGCCCATATGGTTCAGGACTACATCCATGTAAATTTGAAGCCCGTGCCCGTGTGCTTTGTTCACCGCGTCAATATATTCCTGTTTGGTTCCGTATTTGGTGCGTACCGATCCCTTCTGGTCAAATTCGCCCAGGTCATAAATATCATAAACGTCATATCCTTCTGAATCAGCACCCCTGGAACCCTTGTAAGCAGGGGGCAGCCATACGGCGGTAATACCCATGGCTGCCAGCTTCTCCGCATCAGCCTTAAATGTATTCCAGAGGCTTCCGTCGGCGGTATAATACCATTCGAAATACTGCATAAGAGTTCCGTTCATAGATTCAATTAAAATTTTATCAATAAAAACATTTGGAAAAGGGTGTCAGCGGTTTGTAGCTGAAGACTGAGGGTATTCAATATTAATACCAATAAAAGATGGCAGAAGTTCTGAGTCACAACCGGATTTGCCGAGTGCCTCACATGTCCTTCCCGGTCATGTGCAAAATTCATCATTTGTATAATAAAATGGGTAATTGGGGCTGGAATAATTAGACAAAACAGCTAAATGTAGATGAAAAAGAATTTGGGAAGCACTTGCGGGGTAAGTTAAAATGGCCGCTGAGGCAGCAACGTACAGGAAGGATTTTCTACATCTTGTATAAATTTATGCACGCCCGCCCCGCAAATCTCAATGAAACGTGCTGTAACCCGGTGTGTACAATGCGCTGCAGGCTCCTGAAAGCCGGCAATGCAGGTCTGTCAACCAGCAGGAAATACGAGGCTTTCCCTGGAGGCTTTTTATCATGAAAGGGCAGCATATTCTTCATGCCGGGCTTTCGGAAAAGTGTATGTGCCTCATTACAGTGTTACAGGGGGGTATTTAACAATCCGGGGGCTACCGGTGTCGCATGCGGCCCGTTAATTGCTGTTATACTATACAATTCTTTACGCTTTCCAGGCTACTGCTGAATACTGCGCATAAACATTCCTTAACAATTATACATTTCAAATGAAAAAAATTATTTTCTTTTCAGCTACTGTCATATTTATTATGGCCGGCTTACCCTCTTTTGCACAACAATATAAAACGGTTGCAGATACAGCCGCACTTAGTAAAGAGTACGCTAAAGTGAGCACCAATATTGCTGAACTCACCGGCAAACTGGCTACGGCCCAAAACGACCTGGCCCGTTACACTAAAAAGGCAGATGATGCAACAGCCGATGCCCAAAGCACCTCTATAAGCGCCACCGATAAAGCATCGGATGCTACCAATGGTAGTGTTAAGGATGCAAAAAGAGCGAAAAGGGAAGCAAAAAGATCGGTAAGAGACGCAAAAGATGCCAGGAAGGCGGGTAACAACCTGGATGACCAGAACAAAAAGATAAAAAACCTTAGCGCTGACCTGGCAAAGAATCAAAACAGGCTAAACGAACTGGAGGTGATGCGTGCCTCAATTAATAGTTTGCAACAATAAGAGAGGCCTTTATCGTGGAGCTTGTAACAAAATCCGTGGGCATGTAAAACCGGCGCACCGGCATTTCAGGCTTTGGATTCTTGCCTTAATGCCAGCCATCCGCTAAGGCGGACAAGTTGTTTTTGCTTCGTATTTCACGGGTATGTACATCGGCCATTGTGCAAAATTATTGCACAATTATCTTTTCAAATTCCTGGATTGTAACAACAGATATTTTTGGAAAACTTATTTGCTTAAGCGTATTGAAATCTTTATCGTTTGTAACAAGGTAATCTGCATTGGCAGCAATTGCACAGTCTACAAATTTATTGTCATCTGCATCCCGCAAAAGCCTCCAGCGGAAATAAACATGAGTAAAATGTACCGTTTGTAACAATTGTAATGCAGCGAGGAAATTATTAGCCGTAGTTACCGAATATTTCTGTGCGAGAATTTCTTCATATTCCAGCAAAATTTCTTCAGTTAGTAATACTTCAAATTTTTCGTTGAAGAGCTCCGTAATCAGCCAGTGGTAAGTTGATTTTGAAGAAGGAGATGAGACTAATACATTTGTATCAAGCACAACTTTCATTTGCGCTAATTGGTTTCATCTATCCATAGTTTGATTGCTGTATCCTTTCTTATCCCAGATATCATCGGCTTCCTTAATTGCTTTGCCAGAAAAATAATTTGCAAGGTACCGGCGTACATGTTCAAGGTCAGCCTCGTTTATGTTTGAGGCATAGAGTTTCAGCAGTTCTTGTTGAAGATTGCTTAATGGTTGGGCTGAGGGCATTAATTAATTTTTTACGCAGTTAAAATTACTAAAAAATAAAACGACAGAGATGGCCTCGTATTCTTGCCTTTAATGCGGCTTTATCCCGAAAAACGGGACAGGTGTTGTAGCTGCGTATTTCTTTGGTGTGCACATCGGCCATTGGGCAAAATTACAAAGTGCGGAACAAGGAAAGTTAATAGGCTGCAATCAGTATTTCTGCGGGGATTTTTAATTTTTCATGCAGCTCTCTTATCATATTAAGTGAGAGTTTGCGCCTGCCACTAAGTATTTCTGATTTACGGCTGCGGCCTCCAAGTATTTTTGTAAGCTCTCTGTCATCTACCTGTCCTTGTTCCATCCTGAACTTTATAGATTCCAAAGGATGTGGTGGCGGAATAGGATAATGCTTTTCTTCATAGAATTCAATTAGTGTAAAAAGAATTTCAAACTCATCACCTTCAGGAGTATTGTCTTTTGCCCCCCAAAGTTCCTCAACCCGCTTAAGCGCGGCATTATAATCTTTTTTAGTTTTAATAGGCCTGATATCCATGGTTAAATATTTTTTGCATTAATCTTATCATATTCTTTGTGAGTACCCACGAAACGAATAAATATTTTCTCCTTACGGAATAATATGAGAACAATCAACCGGTAATCGTTTCCTTTTATATTAAACACGATCCTGTCGTTGCCCACAATGCTTGCTGACCTAAATTGCTTCTTAATATCCTGGAAGTTATTCCATGTAGCTTTCTTTGCTTCATCATGCCAAGCTTTTAACGGTTGCTCTGCATCGTGGTGCTTTTCCCAGAATTTTCTCAAAGTGCTTTTTGCAATTATTCTCATGCAGAACAAATATAGACAATGTTACCAAATGGGGAACATCATTGTCAATGTTGCCGTTTATTTTATTCAGCCATCATTCGGTTCTTGTTTTTGCAACCACATAATATTTGCAACCTTCAGGCCCATGCCAAAAACAGCCCTGCCTAAGCGAATTATAAATACAGCCAACATTAAGTAAACAGCTACATCAACCGATGTTCACCGCTTATGCCCATGTAAAATAAAAAAGCTTCCCACAGTGTTGCAGGAAGCTTTTTACAATTAGCATATACTATTATTTCGCTACCCTCTTGAATTGCTCGAGCAAGACTATCTTTCCGTCTTTTAGCAGGTTGAGATCGTGGTAATACCCTGAATCGGCTTTGCCCGATTTATAGGTATCAATTTCCTTGTACCAGGTCCCAATCCAGTCCTGGTTTTTATCTACGGAATGGATTTTTTCCCAGCCCGCCATATCAATGGTTATAGAGCTGAGGCTATCCCTGAAGTCAGTCCACATCTTCATGATACCGGCGTTAGGCAGCGTGAAGTTATCCCCGCTTGATCGTTGCCACGTAAGGGTGTCGGCATAGGCTTTGGCAACACCGGCCATATTACCATCTGCCCAGTCTTTGTAGCTTACCAATACTGTTTTCAGGTCGGCATCAGACACGTTGGTGTTGAAGTCGCTGGAATAAGTGGCGGTGTACGGCAAATCAGCGGTTGATTTTGTGGTACTGTCTGCGGCATTTTCAGAAGTTGCAGCCGTTTCCGTTTTGTTCTCGCCACACGATAATAAAAGGGTTCCGCAAAGGAAACAAAAAATCATTTTTTTCATACATAGTTAATTTAAGTGAAAAGGCTCTGCCTTCAAATAACCCGTATTGAACCTGCAGATTTAAATGAAAGATAAACAATGAAACAGCAAGATGAAGATTTACTTATATCGTGGTTTTTATCAAATGATATTGTCCCGTATTTCGAAAAGGCTCCCCTGGCCATACCTGTATAGCACATGGCAACTATCGTATTAGTATTACAACACCTTTGCTGGCCTGGGAAATATGATTACTTGTAAATAACCGCGTCGTCCACACATAGGCGCCAACAGGTTGCGGCACTCCTTTGTATTTACCATCCCAGCCTTTGGTGATATCTGGCGTTTCAAACATTTTTTCGCCAAACCGGTTGTAAATGCTAAGTGTAAACTCCTGTACAGGAAATGCGTATTTTACCCTGAAAACATCATTTAGTCCATCGCCGTTGGGTGTAAAAGCAGTGGGCAGTATGAGGCTGCAGGCGCCCTGGCCGATAAATATTTCATCGGAAAAGCTACCGCAGGTATTGGTTACCTGCAAGCTATAATAACCGGTATCCGTTACAATCAATGTGGGTCTGGTGCTGCCATCCTGCCACAGAAAACCGGCGGGCGATTGTACTCCCGGTGTCAACGTAATTTGCTGCCCCATGCAAATGACAGTATCTCTGCCAAGACTAAATTGCGGCGGTGAGAGATAGCTGACTTGTATAGTATCTTTCGCAAGACATCCGTTAAGGTCCAGGGCTACTATATAACTACCAGGTGTACTCACTAAAAATCCGGGAGAGATTGAACCATCCTGCCACACGTAAGTAGCACCATTATAAGTTGCATTTAATAAATAAGTTGTTCCCGAGCAAAGAGCAGTATCGTTGCCCAGGTTTACTGCAGGGTTCTTTTTATAGTTAATAACAACAGTGTCAGTTGCTGTGCACCCCTGCTGTGTTACAGCCAGTGAATACGTTCCCGGCTGAGTGATGGAATGTGAGCCGGCAATACCTCCATCGTTCCATAAATAGGTGGCACCTGTAAGATTAAAATTGTAGGAATATAGCGTATTGCTGCAAAGAACCGTATCGCTGCCTAATGTAAATACAGGAAGGGGCGCAACATTTATTACTTCCAGGGTATCTGATGAGGTGCATGTATTTGCAGCAACTGCATGCACAATGTATATTCCATTTTTATTAACGGTAATCTGTTGGCTTACTTCCCCGGTACTCCATGTATAAGTATTGAATGCTGCACCCGCATTGAGTATTAAAGATTGGCCGGTACACAAACTGGTATCGCTGCCTAAGGCTATCGGAGCAGAAGTAAACACTTTTATTTTTATGGTATCGTTTACAAAACAGCCGGGCCATTTCTCAGCCGTGGCTGTATAAGAAGTATCCCTCAACGGGAAAACGTGTACACTTTGACTTGTAATGGTAGTAAGATTATATTGGGGTTGCCATTGATAGTTAATAAAGCCCTGGGTAGCGGTAAGTTTGATAGTATCCTGGTTACAACGCATCGGTATCAGGCCCGATGCTAAAGGGAAATGATGCGGCCGTGACAAGTATGGTGTCAGAAAATTTATTACCACAAAGATCGCTGGCCGAAACATAATATCTCCCCGGAGTGGTAATGGTAAGTATTGAATCTGTACTGCCGTCCTGCCAAATATAACTGCTGAAAGGTATTGCCTGCATGTAGCACCATATTATTGCCTTTGCAAAGTATAGTATCCGGCCCGAGATTGATTCCATTTTGCAATCTTACTATACTTACAGGAATGGAATCCTGCGCGATAACAAAACATTTGCCGGCAGGAAGAGATGCATATAATTTACCCTGCCAGTTAAAATTTTTAAAGTGGATAAGCACGGAAGTATCCGTTTGCACTTCGAGGCTGTCAATGCCGGTAGCATCAATATTCCACTGCACAATGGCCCCGCAGGACGGATTTTTATATGCTGTAAACATTACCGATGGCTGACTGCCACAAACTACAGGGTTACCATGGATCTTCACCGTGTCGCAATAATTAGTCTGCTGACAGGGATCAAGTGTATGTACCTGCAATGTATCTGTCTGGTTGAGGTTGTAGTGCAAGGCATTTATTTTTTTATTGACGTTAGTATCCAGGTAATAATAGCCGGGCTCTTCGATAATATTTAAAGGAAGGAATTTCATAAAAGAAGTATCCGCGCCCAGGCAAAGGGAAGATGTGTCACTATTATGCATTTTCCTGAATTCAATAAAGCTATTGTTACCACCCTGGAAGTAAGACTGACAAAAAATGTAACCGTTACCGTTAGTGTATGCAAAGCCGCCGGGCCCCGGTAAAGCAACATTGTTATAATAAGCCTTGCGTTGTTTTTGAAACTGAAGATTTTGAAATGCGCCGAAATATACCTCTGCATTATAATTACCCTGGTACGACAAAAGGGAGATAAGGCCTTTCCCTGATTTATCTACAAAGAAAGTATTGCTGTTGTTGGTATGCACGTACGAGCTTATTGTATTAGCTCCTACCAGGTTAAATGCGGCATCGAATTCTATCAGTGCATAGTGATCAATGAGCGGGGTTGAATTCATGAAATCAGAAAATAAAGGGCCATATACCATATAGTGCCCGTTATTTAAACGGGTACAAACATTGCCATAGTAGGTGAAGTTTTTACTAAACTCTTCGGCCTGGTCAGTATATGAGGGGCGGAAAAAGCGCTTTGAGAGCAGGTTTCCGGTATTATAATCCAGTGTAAGAATATTAATAGCTGCGGATGTAACAGGATAATTGGTACCATGGGTTAGTCCCACTTCCATTATTTGGCCGTTTTGATAATATACGGCCATACACTCCGCCCCAAACCTGTATGAGCCATAATTTCCATAATTGGCATCCCAAACAAGATTGCCTGTTTTATCAAGCCTTATAATTGTTTCGTAAATATCTGACGATCCATAGCCAATAGTGGAGCCTCCTAAAATAAGATCGCCATTCACTCCTTCTGCCACGCTTTTTATGTTGATAGAAACAATCTGGTAAGAATTTATCAGGGAAGTGTGCAGGGCATTTTGCCAGATGATGTTGCCATTTTTATCAAGCCGGTATATAATGGTATTGCTTAGGTTGTTGCTTCCTGTTGTATCTATTGAGCCTGTGCAAATGATATCTTGTCCCGGCAATTCAAAAGCATCATACATCAGGAACAATGAAAATTGATTGGGATCTGTGTTATCAAATTGTTTTACCCAGACAATATTTCCCATATCATCTGTCCTGATTAGCAGGGCATACGTATGCCAGCTAAAGTTTGGGCCTGTAGTATCGTATCGTAAAGCAGGTATAAGGGTGCCGCCATCACTCAGCGGGACAACTTTTTCAACAAATATCCAACTGTTGTTGATAGAGAGCAGTCGTACAAAAGAACTATCAACACAAAGATTATTGCCCTGCAAGCGTTCTGTTGACTGATTTTTTAAATTCCGTTCCGGTAAAATTTTAGTTTTACGGCGATTGACGTAATTTCTTAATGAATCACTATTTAGTAATTGGGCCATTGATAATTTATCACCCGCCGGAAGGGTTTTTATCCTCTCTAAAGATGCAGCAGTTATGTAGCTATGACCCGATTGGGCATTTGCTTCAATTATATTTTTCCCCCAGGCAGCCGGGTCCTTTGTTTGGCAAAATAAATTAAAGAAATGGCAGCAGAAGACGAGTACGAAAGCAAACCTATAAGCAGTTTTCATCTAAAACCTAAAAATAAGGTATTATATATGCGACGCAACTATTTAAAAGAATATTTTAAAATTAGTCCAGATACTACATGATATTTTGAAAGGGGAGCATTTTGTATAGTGCAGCGTATTTTAATCGGAGCTTACTGTTACTACATTGTTAGGATCAGTCTGCTGAGCTACAAATGCCTTTAAATCCCATTAATTCTCAGCAGATTAAATGTTCCTCCATAATTTAAAATCAGAAATCCTGGTCTTTTTGTATTGCAAATCACGCAAATTCCTCCAACTTCGCACGAATTGTACGTTTTTTGAATTCTTTTAACCTATGAGTTTCTTTAACTTCTTTACCCAGGAAATAGCTATCGATCTTGGCACGGCAAATACGCTTATAATTTATAACGACGAGGTGGTAGTAAACGAGCCATCTATTATCGCTTTGGACCGCAACAATCCCAAAATTGTATTGGGCGTGGGCAAAAAAGCGCTGATGATGCATGAGAAAACGCATGAAAGTATCCGTACCATCCGCCCGCTAAAGGATGGCGTAATTGCGGATTTTAATGCCGCGGAACTGATGATGCGGGAAATGATAAAAAAGATCGATCCTAAAAAATCGTTATTTGCCCCGAGCTGGCGCATGATGATCTGCATACCGAGCAGCATTACAGAAGTGGAGAAGCGTGCGGTAAGAGACAGTGCCGAGCAGGCAGGGGCCAAGGAGGTGTATCTTGTTCATGAACCACTGGCTGCCGCGTTGGGAATGGGAATTGATGTAGAAGAACCTGTAGGTAATATGATTGTTGATATTGGCGGTGGTACTACCGGCATAACCGTCGTTGCGCTGGCAGGTATTATTTGCGACCAATCCATTCGCATAGCGGGCGATGAGTTCACATCGGATATCGTTGACAGCATCCGCAGGTATCATAGCCTCCTTATCGGTGAACGTACAGCGGAGCAAATTAAAATTCAGATTGGTGCGGCAATGAAAGAGATTGACGATCCACCGGAAGACATGCGGGTGCATGGCAGGGACCTCGTGACGGGATACCCAAAGAAATAATAGTAAGTTACCAGGAAATCGCGGAAGCACTGGATAAATCAATATTTAAAATAGAGGAGGGAATTTTAAGAGCCCTGGAAACTACACCGCCTGAAATTGCTTCTGACATATACAACCGCGGGATGTTTGTAACCGGCGGGGGTGCCTTGTTACGGGGAATCGATAAAAGACTTCAAAATAAAATTAAATTACCCGTTCACCTGGCAGATGACCCGCTTACGAGCGTAGTGAAAGGTACCGGGATTGCATTAAAACATTACAACAGTTACCCATTCATTATGCGGTAGTAATTTTCGGCTGTAAAAGGCGTGACGAAACAAGGTCTTAATCTCCGGTAGAGAACCGCATCTGCCTACAAATTGTTTATTTCAGAAACTGGCACGCAAGATGTTTTCATGCCTTTGGTAGGTGATTGCAAAAAAAATTCCAGGAATTGTTACTGCAGATTTAGAAAATCCAAAATTTTAATATTAAATTAGTACACCGACCGCAAGAAATTACCGCTAATACGTATTCTTCTAATTGAAATGTTCCGCTAAAAAGGTTTAGATCAACAAATTTATCCCAAAGAAAAATGGCATTTTATGTCATGCCTTAAAAATATTTGTTGCGGAATTACGTGCCTGTGCTTTTTACAGTCATTACAAGCTCAGAATAATAATCCTGTAAAAAAGAGCAGCTCCTCAATAAGAGGAAACATAGGTGCATCCACAAATTTTTACCATTCTAACGAGGCCTTTTATTCGAGGCCATCTTTTTCCTGGAACGTTAATGGAAATTTTGTTGCAAAAATAAATGAGGTTACGCTGCCATTTTCGTTCGTAGTGAGTCAATACAATAAAAGCAACGTATCGCCTTATATCCAGGCTGGAATAAGCCCTACTTATAAGTGGGCTAAATTTCTTGTAGGATACAGGTCCATTAATTTCTCGCCGTTAACTTACGGCGGCCAAACTTTCAGGGGCATAGGCGTTGAGCTAAACCCAAAGCAGTTCCGTTTTGCAGCATTTTATGGACGGCTCAACAGGGCTTTTAACCAGGATACCAGTGCAGGGCGGTTCAGGGCTCCGCAGTATTCACGTACAGGCTACGGATTTAAAATCGGCGTGGGAAATAACACCAGGTTTTTGGATTTTATCTATTTTCATTCTAAAGATGACAGCGGCTCAGCCTCACTTTTAAATCCAAACGCAAAAAATGTTTTTCATGCCCAGGAAAATGCCGTGTTAGGTACATCCTTTAAGCTCACGATGATTAAAAAATTGACCTGGACAGGGAGACATAGCGATAAGCGGTTGGATCCAAAATTTGTCATCCAACAATAAAATCGCTGACTCTTCTAACCCGGGATTGAGAAAATTTATTAATAATTTTTTACCGACTAATAGAAACACGGTAGCCAGCTACGCAGGCCAGTCATCTTTGTCATATTATTCGCGAAAGTTTAATAGCAGTTTTGGCTACAGAAGAATTGAACCCAATTTTAAAACCTTTGGAACACCCTATTTATTTAATGATATTGAAACAATGACCCTTACAACCTATCACTCAATTGCAAAAGGAAAACTAAGTATAAACACCAATGTTTCGAATCAACACGACAATCTTAAAAAAGACCACAATGCAGAATTACAAACGCAGGTTGGAAATATTAATGTGAATGCAATAATTACCCAGCATCTAAGTATAAATGCGAATTATTCAGGGTATAAAATAAACCAAAAGAATGGTAATATACATTTGCCCGATTCACTCCGGTTAAATGATTCGGTTTTTTTGAAACAATTGGTAACCCAAATAAACTTAAGCCCATCCTATTACACTACAAAAGGTAACCTGCTTCACTATATTAATGGCAACTTAAGTTTACAAAGTTTAAAAGATAAAAATCGTGTAGCAACAGTTCACCAGAACAGTAACAATTTATCTACTTCGTTAAACTATACCTTATCATTTATAAAGCAGGCACTAAGTTTTAGTGCGAACTATTTATTTTCAAGGTACAAGCAACAGTCAAATTCTTATACATCCAATGGAGTAACAGTGGGCACGTCTTCTCAATTATTAAAAAACAGAAGCCTGAATATACAAGGCAATATTGGCTTTTATTCAAATAAATATTCTAAACTCGGAACACAGGAAAACATAAGTTATTCTGCCAGTGTTGGGTATCGTGCAAAGCATCACTCATTAAATCTATTTGCAAATTATATCCGTACACAGCCTAATAATGCAATTACGGATGCTGTAAATAGAACTTTTCCGTATGCTGTGGCGACTAAAAATTTTGCCGGTGGTGTATCATACAATTATTCAATTTATTGATGTTATAAAGAAATGCTATGAAAGGATTATCTAAGTTTCACTTCTGCAATAAAGAGATTCCAGTAACTAAGCGCATAAATTCCATGCTTTTTTTTCAAAAGTGTTTACCAAAAAAAGTTACATTTTTCATGCTTCTTTTCTTTTGCACTTGTAAACTAGCGTTAGCCCAAATAAGCGTAGTAGTGAGCACTATTGTTTCTCCTCCGGTTAGCCCCGATCTAAAGCAAAATTTCTTATTAGGTAAAATCAGGGCCGGATTCACATCTATCGATACCGCTGCTTCTTTTAATGCATATATTTTTCGGGAGGATTGAAAGTCTTACTTCGAATTTGAAAATAGTTACCAATATAAGTCAAATGCCACTTACCTTATTTAAAGGGAAACAAGTATTCCTTTCGCCTTCTCAAATCGATTCTGCCTTTGGTAATTTTTCTCAGAACAATACGGATATCTCAGGACAAGGATCATCTAATATTAATCGTCAAAATATTGTTCTACCCGACGGAATGTATAATATTTGTTTTTGGGCGAGTACGGTTAGTGACTGCCCTATCTCGTGTGATGTATCCGGCTATAATAATGGATGTAGTAGTTTCAATATTAATTGCAATCCAGTAAATGCTGCATTCGTGAATACAACTATTACTCCTCCTTTAAATCCTTTAATCAAACAATTCATTTTAAATAGTGGATTCAGGCCTATAATTCAATTTAATTCCGCCCCTGGTTGTAACAACGCCTTAGTTAAAATACTAGGAAAAATAGATAGGCTTTCCCCATCTCCGTTTACAATAATCACGAACTCCGATTATATTCCGGCGCAATCATTGCAATTGTTTCCGGGAAGCCAGCAACCAATTACAACTGGCGTGCAAATGAATGCCTTTGCTGATTTTGATGAAACCAAATTAGTGGCAAATGGGATCGACCTATCAACAATCAGAGATGCTAATGGTCAGCTTAAATTACCAGATGGTAACTATCGGGTTTGTTATTATGCAAGGTATTTTGATAGCTCAAACGGAAGTTTGGGAGGGAATGCATCCAACCCCAACCTCGGCTGCGCTTCTTTCACCATTTGCAACCAGGCCGGAGGCGCTCCTCAATTTACCCAACCTATAAATAGCTTAAATATCAATTCCGAGATTCCTTTGGTGCGGCCAGCCTCTCCCGTTATCTTCACCTGGCTGGCCCCGCAATCTACGTGTGGACTGCCCCCGGGAGGTTTTAAGTATGATCTCGAAATCCGGGAATTACTGGACAATCAAAATGTAACGGATGCCATTAATAACCCTTTTGTATTTAGAAAAATGGGATTGCCTTCTACTACATTTCTTCTCGATACTAATTTAAACAGAAATGTTTTGCAGGAAGGTAAGCGATACGCCATCCGCGTAAGAGCCGTAAGTAATAATACCAATTCACCGGTTGAAATTGATAACGATGGTTACAGCCGGATAGAAGCATTTCAGTATGGCAGTAATTTAACTACAACCCGGAATGGTGTGCATGTTGATCCGCAGGATTATTACATTCCGTTCAGAGAAAGGAAGAGCAATTTTTGGGACGATGTTTATCATTCAGGAAGGGATACACTTGTACCCGTAAAAGAATACATTGCTTTTGCACTCACACAAAATGCCACAGCCTATAGTTTAGATGCCATCGATCTATTCCTTGCAATGAACCCTGAGTTGGCAGAAGTTAAAAACGTTAAGATCAATTACGCTCCGCAGCTTCCGGTATTCCCCGGGGTTTCTGCAAATGACCGTATAAATTTTGAAAAAGAGCACCAGGTAAATCTAGAGGCTAACAGCATTGAAAAAAATAAGTTCCTGAAGTATTTGGATACCCTAAATAATTACAAACAAAAAATTCCATCCAATGCCCTTAAGCTGACCGATGACCTTAAAAGCCATCTTAATAGTGTTAAAGGAGAAATCGATTCCGTTGACCAGGTAACTGTTAATTATGTAAACATGGTACTTGCCGAATTTTTATATGAGATGCGGCTTTATGGATCGGGAATGAATAACAATCAATACAATCAACTCCAGGGGCTTGTTTCAACTCTTATGGATTTAACAAGCGAATCGGTTAACAGTACTTCATTCGTTTATCCGTTGTTGTTTCGAAAGGCATCGTCGTTAAACTCATACAATTCCTTAGACAAAAAATATCCATTGCGCTTTACTGAAAGCGATAGTGCGGAAAGTTTGTTTGCAGCCATTGTAAAGCAACTCCTGCCTTATGATGTTATTGTCTGGAGAAACTCAAAAGAGCCGCCTTATAAACCCGTCGTTAATGCGCCTGACCTTACCGCGTCGCATCAGATTTTTTATACTTTGTCAAAACTTTACAATCACAGAAACCCCGAGGTAAATGCGAAAAGCTCTAACCGCCTTGCCTCCACTATCCAGGTCTCTCTTCCTTCAAATACTGTCTTTAAATTCTGGACACTTAACATGACCAGTCATAAAACGACAAGCGCCGAAGACGTAGATCTGATGGATGTTTTAGAGCATGCAAAAAGAGTAGCACCGGACGCTAAAAAGCCATCCATAGTGATAAAAGTTGACTAAGCTCTTAATGGAAAGATTAGTAAATTTATTGGTGAAAGAATATTTGTAAACTAACACGCGGGCCATGGGTTACATACCAGGTTTTGAGTATGACATCTTTATAAGCTATTCCCATACTGACAATATAAGTATTGAAGATGATGAAGGTTGGGTGGAAGAATTTTATAAAATTTTGCGTGTCTCACTATGGCAATCAATAGGCACCCAGGATGTCAAAATCTGGTGGGATGATACGAGAATGGATGGTGGTGTTGTGTTTGATGATGCTATCGCCGAGGGAATCAAAAAATCTGCAATTTTACTTTGTCTCAATTCCCCTTCTTTTCTGCATTCTCCTTATTGCAAGAAAGAATTACAACTGTTTTATAATACAGCAAAATATGATGCTATCGGTTTACAGGTGAAGGATCGTTCGCGTATAGTAAATGCTCTTTTATATAATATTCCTTATTCGCAATGGCCCGTAGAGTTAAGTGGCACAGGTGGTTTCCCGTTTCATGATGTTAAAGAAGAAGATAATTATGAAGATAAGGGTCATAAACTTAATCCTGGCAATCCTGAATTCCAGGAGAAGCTGAATGATCTTTGTGATTCTCTTTCAAAACTGATTGAAATTTTGGCCACACCTTCAGAAGAGCCTGAATTTTCTATATACTTCGGCGATGTTACGGAGACTTTAAGCAAAGTAAAAAAGCTTACTCTTAAAGAACTGGAAAAAGCGGGATTTAACGTAATCACAGGTTTACCTCCGCCCGACGATGAAGACCAGCATGCGGCAGCCGTTACAGAAAAACTTAAAGAGTCCTGTTTATCAGTACACTTGCTGAACGAATTTCCCGGAAGGGAAATTGACGGGGAAGACGCAATGTGGTATCCCCAGAAACAAGTTGAATTAGGTTTTAGATATGCCAGGCAACAATTAATATGGGTTCCAAAAGAAGTTGATATTAATTCAATAGAGGAAGAGCCATATAAAACTTTCATGGAAGGCCTCGATAGCGGAAGACAGGTAACGGACAAAATAGAATATATCCGGGGAACAAAAAGTGACCTTCCGCAGCAGATAAAAAATCTTGCGGAGCAATTAAAAAAACAATTAGTACAGCCCGCCGCAGGAAAACTTTCAGTTTTGCTGGACACACATTACAATGACCAGATGTATGCGTTAGAATTAAGTAAAAGTTTGCTTGAAAACCAGATACAACCCTTTATCAACCCGCAGGAAGATGATCCAAGAAAAAATATCAATGTATTGGAGGACAGAATTGGCCAGGTAAACAAGCTGGTATTTTTTTACGGAAATGTAGCTGCAGACTGGGTTGCAGAACGAATGAAAGCTGCGCGACAGTTAATATTAACTAATAAATATCCATTGAAGGAGTTTTTTGTATTACTGTTACCCCCGCACAAAGATCCCAATGATGAATTTATCGGGCAACCCTTTAAAATAAGTGTGGTAAATAATAGCGATACATCACAACTAGATGTTAACGCGTTGCAACTGCTACTTAAAAGCTTAAAGGCAGCAGCATGACTTTTAGTTCCGCCAGCAATCCTTTTGTAGGGCTCAGGCCATTTGAAAGCGAAGAGAGCCTTTTATTTTTTGGCAGGCAGGAGCAGACAATGGAATTGTTGCAACGCCTGCATAAACGTCATTTTGTTGCCGTTACCGGCAGTTCCGGAAGCGGTAAATCTTCCCTGATAAAAGCGGGTTTAATTCCACGGTTAAAAGCGGGTTTCCTGGTGAATGACCTGGACAGTTGGATTATTTCAACGATGAAGCCTGGCGAGAGCCCAGTATGTAACCTCGCAGATGCTATACTAAATCAACTGTATTACGTTGATCAAACGCTGTCATCAACAGACCTTGAAAATAAAATTACTGAAGAGGGTGTTGATGCCATAATAGAAATATTAAAGCCACTAAGGGAATTAAGAAATAACTTTTTTTTACTTGTTGACCAGTTTGAAGAGTTGTTTCGTTTTTCTTTAAATAAGAATGATTCTAAAAAAATAGATGAGGCTATTGACTTTGTAAATATTTTACTTGATCTCTCATCGCAAACGGATTTACCCATTTACATAGTGATTACCATGCGCTCTGATTTTATTGGTGATTGTGCCCGTTTTTTTGGATTACCCGAAGCTTTAAACGAAAGCCAATATGTAGTGCCCCGCCTAAACAGGGTGCAATTGCGGCAATCAATTGAAGGGCCGGTAAATTTATTTAACGGGAACATCAATCCCGGTTTGACAGCAAGGTTGCTGAACGATGCGCAACAATTAAAAGATGAATTACCGCTTTTGCAGCATGCGCTCATGCGTATGTGGGAGCGCTATAAAAATTCAGCCATAGATGATAAATTGGGTATGGAAGATTACGAGAGTATAGGTGGTATTGAAAAAGCATTGTCCAATCATGCAGATGAAGCGTTACAAGGAATGTCGGAGGCCGACCTAAGCCTTACAAAAAAGATATTTCAATCACTAACGGGTATAGACGAAAACGGGCGTAAGATTCGCAGACCTGTCCACTTAAGTGAGCTTGAGCTGATAACAGGGGCTGATAAAGAAAAAATACATTTTATAATAAACCGTTTCATCGACGACAACAGGTGCTTCCTGGTAATTAATAAAATTGAAAATAAAGACGATGAGCTAATTGATATTTCGCACGAGAGCCTTATTCGCCAATGGAGCGTTTTAAATAACTGGGTGAATGAAGAAGCTGATTATGGCAAAATATTTTTAAGGTTATCTGAATCTGCAATCCTCTATAAGGATAAGAAAAAAGATTTGCTCACGGGAAATGAGTTACATCAGTTTTTGGGATGGTATAATTCCTTTAAGCCTGGTCCCGAGTGGGCAAAACGGTATAACGCCAACTATGGAGATTGTATTCAATATCTAACGCAAAGTGAAAAGGAGGATAAAAAACAACGGGCAAAAAAGCGCAGAAACCGCAGGATGCTTTTAACCGCGTTGACCCTGGTAATCATAATAATTTCAGGCTTTGCTATTTTTATCTACAGAAATAATATTGCGAACAGGAGAACGCTGGCATTAAACTATTGGAGCAGCAGCCAAACGGCAAAAGCCGCGAATAATAAACTGAGTGGCCTTCATTTAATAGCCAATGCCGTAACCATAACAGAAGATGACGACCTGGTTAAAAATTTATTAGTTGACGCGGAAGCTTATTTACCCTGCACCTCTTTAGAAGACATTTTTCCGCAGGATGATATTATTAACAGTGTCGTTTTTAGTTCGGATGGGAAACGCATCCTGGTTGCAGGTAACGATGGCCTTGCACGCATCTTAGATAAAGAAACCGGTAAACAAATTGGCCCAGGAATGCAACATCAATCGCCTGTTAATAGTGCTGTTTTTAGTCATGATAATAAATGGATATTAACGGCTGGTAACGATCATACGGCCCGTCTCTGGAATGCCACCGGGAAACCTGTTTCCTCTTTTGATCACGATGGAAAAGTCATCAGTGCTGTTTTTAGCCCGGATGATAAATGGATATTAACAGGAAGCGATGATGATACAGCCCGTGTTTGGGATATCGCTACAGGGCAACAGATTTTTTCTTTTGCACATGACAATGAAGTTATGAGTGTGGCATTTAGCCGCGATGGAACTAAAATTCTCACAGCGTGTAAGGACGTAAGTCCTCACGTATGGTCTGTCGCTGCAAAAAGAGAAATCCCTTTTTCGGATTCTTCTATTTATGATGATAGCAATGTTGTTTTGTCTGCTTCTTTCAATGCTGATGGAACTAAAATCCTTACTACAAACTTTGATTCAACCGCACGAATATGGAGTATTGAGGGACAACTACTGGCAATCTTCCGACACAAAGACAAGGTTACAGATGCTGCATTCAGCCCGGATAACAAATGGGTATTGACTGCATGCAGCGATAAATATGCGAGGCTCTGGGATGTAGAAACACGAAGCCAGGCTGGCGCAGCAATGAAACACGAAGGGCCGGTTTTTAGTACGGCTTTTAGTACAGATGGAAGACAAATCCTCACGGCGGGTTGGGACAAAACCGTTCGACTATGGAATATGAGAGATTTGACATCCGGAGCAAAAAACGTAGCATTTAAGCAAACCGGAATTATTAGCAGCGGCGTTTTTAGCCCTGATGGTACAAAGATTTTGACTGCAGGAAATGATTCCACAGCCCGGCTTTGGGAAGTTGCAACGAAAAAGCAATTATTTTCTTTAAGACATAACGCCAAAATTAACAGCGCTGTTTTCAACAACGATGAAACAACAATGCTGACAGCAAGTGACGATTCAACAGCTCGAATTTGGGATGTTACAAATGGAAAGCAGATAAATTCTTTTACACTTCGATCGAAAGTGAACAGTGCTGTATTTAGTACCGATGGAAAGCAGGTGTTAATTGCAACGCTTGATAATTATATACAGGTTTGGAATGCATTTTCAAAACTTGCAGCAGAACCTGTTCGTTCATTCAAATTTCAATATGAAATCAATAAAGCCGTTTTTAGTAAAGATGGCAATACCATCCTGCTGGCGTGCAGCGATAGTTCCGCCCGGATAATAGATGCACTTTCAGGCAGGCTACTTAAATATTTCAAGCAGGATAATATAGTAAGCAATGCAGCCTTCAGCCCGGATGAAAAGAGTATAGTAGCCGCAGGCAGGGATAGAACGGCGCGTGTTTGGAATGTAGCCACGGGAAAACAAGTCGGCCCTTCTTTGAAGCACGAAGCAGAAGTAACCACCGCCGCTTTTAGCCCTGATGGAAAATGGATCGTAACCGCTTGTTGGGATAATGCCGCTCATCTTTGGAATACGACGACCTTTAAAGAAATGGGTGCTCCCAAAAGAAGTTCATCTGCGCTTACCGGCGCGGTATTCAGCCCGGATGGCAATTGGATATTAACTTCAGGCTACGATTCAACTGCAAGGCTTTGGGAAATAGAGGGGGATTTTGATATTCCACCATCACTGTTTAAGCTACAAGCCGAAGCTATCACTGGTGTTGCATACAATATTGTAAGCGGCGAAACAGAATGCCTTCCCCGGCAAAGTTGGTTGGTATTGAAGGCGGAATATGACACCCAGAGTAGCGAACATTATGGATCTTGTAAATATCCGCGCTATAATTTTTGGTCCCGCTTCAATAAAGAAGAAGTAGAAAAAATCCGCCCGGATAAAAACTATAGCAAATAAAAATGGAAAATTATATTCATGAATACACATTCCACTCCCCCAGCCCCTGTCTTATAACCGTCCAGTCATCGGTAGTGCAGTCAATAATGGTTGATGGAATTACCCCCCCGTGGCCTCCGTCAATTACATAATCTACCAGCTTCCCAAACTTTTCATAAATGATCTCCGGGTCAGTATATTCCTCCACCATATCTCCGGGCAGTGATGTGCTTAATATCGGGTTGCCTAATGTCTGCAGAATGCCACAGCATATGTTGTTATCGGGAACCCGCAGGCCAATTGTATCTTTCTTGCTTTTGAGAATTTTAGGAACCTGCTTACTTGCCGGCAAAATAAATGTATAAGGGCCAGGAAGGCAATTTTTCAACACCCTGTACAAAGGGGTATCAATACTCTTGGTATAATCACTCAGGTGGCTAAGATCCTGGCATATGAAAGATAATTGTGCTTTGGCGGGATCGACATTTTTAATGCGGCAAATGCGCTCGACCGCCTTCGGATGAAAAATATCGCACCCTAATCCGTAAATAGTATCGGTGGGATAGATAATAATTCCGCCACTTTTAAGGCTATCGGCAACCTGGTTCAACAAACGCTGTTGAGGGTTTTGGGGATGAATGGACAGTAACATATTGCAAAGTTAAGTTTCGTCTTTAAAATTTTCATCATGAACATTATGCCTTAAAAATAAAACACTTGAAATGATCACATAAAAAAACGGCTGCAAATACGGTTCCAACTAACGGATAAACCTTTAAATTATCCTGTGATTTAACCCTCAGATCATAACTTCTCTTTTAATCTTTTACATTTGCAGCGTTTATTATTAAAACCATGTAAAAAATATTATGGCGATTATCTCTGTTGGCTCAATGGCATTCGATGCTATAGAAACCCCTTTCGGAAAGGTTGATAAAATAATTGGAGGATCGGGTATTTATGTTGCCTATGCAGCCAGTCACCTCGCTACGCCCATTCAACAAATATCTATTGTGGGAAATGATTTTCCTGAAGAAGAAATGAACGAGTTAAAAAAACGTGGCGTTGAATTATCCGGTGTTGAAATAGTGCCTGATAAGAAATCTTTTTTCTGGAGCGGTAAGTATCATCTCGATATGAACACGCGTGATACATTGATCACTGATTTGAATGTACTTGCAGACTTTGACCCGAAAGTACCGGCCGAATACCAGGGAGCAGAATTCCTGATGCTCGGAAACCTTTTGCCATCTATCCAGATAAACGTTATAAACCAACTAAAGAAAAGGCCAAAGCTTATAGTGCTGGATACTATGAATTTCTGGATTGAAAGCGCCCTGGATGAGCTCAAAGAAGTGTTGACGATGATTGATGTTCTTATGATAAATGATAGTGAAGCGCGGCAACTTAGTGGTGAATACTCGATTGTAAAGGCGGCAAAAAAAGTGATGGATATGGGGCCAAAATATCTTATCATAAAGAAAGGCGAGCACGGCGCTTTATTGTTTCATAAGAATCATGTATTCTTTGCCCCGGCTTTACCACTCGAAGATGTATTTGATCCCACAGGAGCAGGTGATGCCTTTGCAGGGGGCTTCATAGGCCATCTTGCCCATACTTCAGACATTAGTTTTGAAAATATGAAAACTGCTATAATCGTTGGTTCTGCCATGGCAAGTTTTTGCGTTGAAAAATTTGGCCCCCAACGCTTAAAAGAAATCACCAAAAAGGACATTGATATTCGTCTCCGTGAGTTTGTGCAGTTGGTAAACTTTGATATTGATCTTGTTTGATTTTTTGAAAAAAAACAATAATTAAAATTCTTTTATTCATCTAAAACCAGGATTGTGCTTGATCTTATTTTGCTGTTCTTTCTTACAAGGGAAATCGGGAGGCTCGCTTATAGAAAAGGACTTAAGCCGTCTACCTGGCAAATTTATAATGTATTGGGATGGCTGGGTGCAGAGTTGATCGGGGTCGTAATCGGAATTTTAATATTTGGCCTGAATAACCTTGTTTCTATTCAATTAATCGCATTTGCTTTTGCTATTACCAGCTATTTTATTATTAAGGCTCAGTTGAATAAACTTCCGGATGATATTGATGATGATATAAATAAAATTGGCGAGCGTTAAAAAATTAATATTTCCTTGCCAACACGATTGAATTTTTAAATTGCTTCTTCTTTCCATCCGTATTAAAAATTTCAGTATAGATAATATAAATGCCTTGCGGAAGTTGCCTGTTTTTATCATCCAGTCCATCCCACCGGTAGTACCCCTTTATACCACTTAACGAATTCCGCTGAAGATAACGAACGGCACGCCCGCTGGCATCGAAAATTGTAACGTTGGTTACATATCCCGCAGAAGGAAAACTATAATCTATCGTGGCAAAATCATCAATGCCGTCATTATCCGGGGAAAAAATACCGGGCGTAATTTTTATTTCACCCTGTGGCTGTTCGTTTACCCTGTATTGTGAGTTTTTGTATCCGGGCGTTCCATACCCGGCAGACGTGGCTGCAGAATGGAAATTGCTTTGTACTGATTGTCCCTCATAATCTATGCGTTCCAATGACACGCCCTCAGTATTTGAGATCAATGGAAAATGCCATTTATCAGAGTATGCTATTTCATCTATAATAGCGCCCTGGTTGTTTAATATGATAACATTTCCCTTGTCGTCAGCATAAGAAGGCATACTTTTTATTGCAATGAAAGCGTCAGGGTTAGTTGTTATAAATTGTGACTTTACAGCAGCAGGATCAGAGGTGAGTGCCATAAAATCTCCGGGAAATAATAAAATACTTTCGGAAGTTAATTGCTGTACGCTGCTGATAATATTGCTGCTGCTTCTATTGGCCATGTAAACATGACTAAGATCAATAATTTTTTGTGAGCGGTTATACAATTCTACATAATCCACACCCATCGGTTTTGGGTTGAATAAAATTTCATTAATCACAATGTCAAGGCTATCAGCTTCCTGCGATAATCCAAACCTGGCAACATTTTTTGAACCGATGACATTGCCCCTGCAGTCTGTGGTATTGGAGGCAGTAATTGTATAAACAATACCTGGGTTTACCGCAGCGCTAAGGGTAATATTTACTTTATCGAAAACCGGCGAAATGCTAATTGCGCCTGTAGCAGAAATTCCATTATCTATAGTGTAATTATTTATTGTTGCAGCTTTCAAACTATCTAATGGTTCATCAAATACTAAAGTAACTGTGGTGCTATTTACCGCGAAAGCTCTTAAAAGCTTTGGTGCGTTGTCATCCTGGTTCACTCCATCGATTGAATTTTTTTGACCCGGGGTACCGCCCTTTGTATCATTGCTTGCTTTCCAGTTGCTGAATCCACTGCATGGATTTTTTGTATCAATCATCTCAAGTGTCCATCCACCATCTTTCTTAAGCTCATTCTGATACCATTCCGAAGAATATTGAACAGCATGAATTGTTTTTCCGGTTGACTGAAAAAAGAGAAATAAGATCACCATCATTATCTAAGGAAGGGAAACTCGTAACGCTTATTACTTTTCCGAAAGGGGTAAGTGCAGCGACAGAAGAGCCTGTACACACAATCACAAAGCTATCCGGCTGCAAAATAAAATTTGGCATTGCGCCGGATTGCCCGGTTATATCGGCCAATTTCCAGCCTTGCAGATTAATTGCAAAAGGTGAAGTATTTCTTAACTCAATCCATTCATTATTTGGCAACCCTACCTGCGGTGTTGGATCGGCCATTAATTCATCAATTACTACATCGTATTGCTGCGGCGTATAAAATCCAAAAGTGGTGGTGCCATTATTAATTGCATTCCCTGATAAGTCTTTAACTCCATTTACAGTTTAGCGTATAAAGTACGGCGTTAGTAAATGCTGTTCCAAAAGTAAGGTGAACCAGACGAAGGATTTGATGCATCAATAGCAGCAGTAGCGGGATTGCCCAAATTATTATCTGCAGAATAATTTGATACGAGCTGGCTGCTTGCCGTTTCTACGGGTTCATCAAAAAGCACATCAACCGTATTTTGTGAAGTGGCGAATGGCAGATTGTATAACGCTGGTGGCAGTAGCATCAGGCACATAATCTTTGATTTCAATATCATCAAAAAAATGTTTTTGAAAAAAGCTTGCAGTGCTTTGCTTTATCAAAAAGCCAAAAAAAGCGGAAGTATGTATAAGTGGCATCGGTAGCAGATCCTTCAGCTGTAAAAGAATTTCCGGTACCACTTAAGATCTCTATGAAAGAATCCATTGATTGTTGGCATCTCTCGTCACTTTTATTTTCATTACATTATTACTATTGTTCAATATTCCATCTGCCCCATCAATAATTTTAGTAATAATGACTCCCGGCATCTTTTCGGTACAGGCTTATTTCATCATCAGTATTGCCAATGCGTACAAAATATCCTGTGTTGCCGGCAATCGTTAAATCACTGTTTGAGGATATTAAATAAATATCGACATAATTTGCAGAAGAAGGGTTAAAATTAAGCTGGATATACATTTCCCATTCGGCAATATTTGCAAGGGTATTTGGTGTACTCAAAAAATAATTGCTATTTGCGACGGTATTATTACTTTGCAATTGGGAAGATGCATTCACGATGAAATCAGAAGTATTTCCTGACCAGGAAGGGTTAGTGGAAAAATCCCCATCATCAAAATTTTCTGTGAGCTGTGCATTTGAACCGATGCTTAATAACATAATTATCACAAAACAGGAAACAAAATTCCTTATCATAAGTAGTAGCTTTGTTTTAAAGATATTACTTCTATATATAATCGGGATTTAAGAAAAAATTAGTTTAAAAAAAATATAATAAAATGAGAATAGCTATAGTTGGAGCTACCGGGCTTGTAGGAAGTAAAATGTTGCAAGTGCTTGAAGAAAGAGATTTCCCTGTTACAGAAATTATTCCCGTTGCTTCCGAAAAATCAATTGGTAAAGAAATTACTTTTAAAAATAAAAAATATAAAGTTGTTTCTGCGGCAGATGCTATTGCTGCCTCACCGGATATCGCTTTATTTTCAGCCGGCGGAAGCACATCACTTTCTTTAGCTCCTCAATTTGCTGAAGCGGGTATTACAGTTATTGATAATTCTTCCGCATGGAGAATGGATCCGGATAAAAAGTTAATAGTTCCTGAAGTAAATGCACATGTGCTTACTGAAGATGATAAAATAATTGCTAATCCCAATTGCTCAACTATACAAATGGTACTGGTATTAAATCCATTGCATAAAAAATACAAAATAAAAAGAGTGGTGGTTTCCACCTATCAAAGTGTTACAGGTACCGGTGTAAAGGCTGTTCAGCAAATGATGAACGAGCGTGAGAATATTAAAGGCGACATGGCATATAAATATCCTATCGATAAAAATGCGATACCTCACATAGATGTTTTTCTTGATAACGGATACACCAAAGAAGAGATGAAGATGGTGAATGAAACAAGAAAAATTATGGGAGACGATAGCATTCAATTAACAGCAACTTGTGTACGCATTCCTGTAGTGGGAGGACACAGTGAAAGTGTCAATATAGAGTTTGAAAAAGATTTTGACCTGGATGAAGTAAAAGATATTTTGTCTGAAACGCCGGGAGTTGTTTTGCAGGATGATGTGGACAATTTTGTTTATCCCATGCCACTTACAGCACATGAAAAAGATGACACTTTTGTCGGCAGGCTTCGCCGGGATGAATCGCAGCCCAATACGCTTAATTGCTGGATAGTAAGTGATAATTTAAGAAAAGGCGCGGCTACAAATGCTGTTCAAATTGCGGAGTATCTGATGAGTGAAGGAGTTATAGGAGAAAGCGCTAACCGTGTTATGAGTTAGTGAATGTTATCTTCCATGCCATCCATCGGACACGGCTTGGTAAAAGCTGAGCACATATTTGTCAGCCTCTATATTGCCAAACGGGATGTTGTTAGCGGTAGGCAATTTGCTGTAGGGTTTTTAATCCAAATGTTGCAAGTGCGTCAGCTATTGGCAAAGCTTTTACTCCAAGTTTTGTCAAGCTATATTCAACTCTTGGTGGAATTTCTGGATATGCCTTTTTAGAAACAAATTTATGCTCCACTAAAAAGTTCAGTTCTTGGATTAAAACTTTTTCGCTTATCCCGGGTATAGCTCTTTTGAGTTCTCCATATCTTATTACTCTTTCATTTATTTGAAATAGAATTAATAACGTCCATTTACCGCCTAAAAGTTTTAAAGACCTTCTTACAGGGCAGTTTTCATCTGATTGTAAAATATTTTTTTGACTTTTTTCCATTTGATAATCAATATTTCTAACCTTTAAGTAAGTACCATACTTATAGGTAGGTACTTGTACAAAGGTAAGAAATGATTTAATTTTGCACAACAATTTAAAAAACAATTAGAAAAATGAAAGCAAAAATAATCACATTGGCATTATTATGTTTCACATTGGGTACAATTGAAACACAGGCACAAACAAAGCAAACTGAACAAAATAAGCAGTTAGTTACTACTGCTTACCAAAGAATTTTTGGCAAATTAGACACAACTGCTGTCGATGAATTTATGAGTAAGGATTTCTTACAACACAACCCTACCATTGCAGATGGGCAAGATGGAGTAAAGGCACTTGTAAAAATGTTAGCCTCACAAGGTGTTCCAAAACAAAAAATAGAGTTTAAACACGTCATTGCAGAGGGAGATATTGTTATCCTTCATTCTCGTTATGAAATGGCAGGAAAGGAAATGAGGTTTATTGACATATATCGTGTACAAAATAATAAGATTGTTGAACATTGGGATGCAATGATGAAGATGCCTGAACAGAGAGCCAATAGTAATTCAATGTTTTAAGTAATTTAAGTTTAAAATAGAAAATAATATGACACCAAAAGAAGTTGTAGAGGCTTACTCGATAGCACTTTCAAAAGGAGACATTCCCACAGCATTTTCATATTTCAGCCCTGATATAAAATGGTACCAACCAGGAGATAACACTTTTTCGGGAACAAAAACGGGACTTGAATCCATTGGCAAAATGCTCTCTGATATGATGGTTGCAACACAAGGTTCATTAGTTATCAAACCAGCAGGAGCAATGATGGAAAATGGAAATTTTGTTTCTTGTCCAGTTCGTTTTAGTGCGACTTGTGGCGATAAAACAGTAGATATGAACGGTAACGATTTGTATGAAGTTGTTGATAGTAAAATTGTTCAAGTTTGGTTGTTTTCAGAAGACCAGGCTGCCGAAGATGAGTTTTGGAATTAATTTTTTTGGTCACAAGAAATAAAGTCACAAGTGAGAGTATTCCGTTTCGGGTACTCTCTCTCTTTGCTTACCCCTCGACCGGTGTATGCACCCTTTTCATAGGCGCAGGCAATTGTAACCGGGTGCACACCGCTCTTATTCGCTTCATCTTATCTCTTGCATGCAAATAACCGGCATGGCGGATCTTTGCAAATCCCTTAGGCAATATGTGCTGCTCAAAACGCCGCAAAAATTCTGCATGTGGCAGCGTCATTATTTTCTCCTTGTTGCCATCCGCATAATCTTTGTATTTAAAACTGATAACGTTGTTATCTATATGCAATATCCTGTGAGCGGTGATGGCTACTTTGTGTGTGTAACGCCCCAGGTATTCTATGATTTGTGCGGGGCCGCCAAATGGGGCTTTGGCATATACATTCCATTTCTTTTGTCCTGCGATGGAAAGGACATTTTTTACTGCTTCCGGGTCTGTATTCTTCAAAGTTCCGTTGGCGATATATTTTTTTAGCTGTTCTAAAAAATAGCCTTTATATATTTTTTCCATCGCCCGGCGGGGGAACAAAAAACGGCCATTGCTTCTCTTTTCTCTTATCCACCTCACCCCCGGCTCCTCTCCACCAGGAGAGGGGAGAATGCCACCGCCACTCACTATATTGTGTATGTGCGGATGAAAATTCAGGTCCTGACTGTTAGTATGCAAAATGCTTACAATGCCCGGTGCAGCGCCTATATATTTTTCATCTTTAGATAGGGCAAGAATGGTATGCTGTGCAGATTTAAAGAGCAGGCCGAACATAAGTTTCCTGTTGCCCATGCACAGGCTTCTTAGCTCCTGGGGCAGCGTAAACACTAAATGAAAATAAGTGGTGGGCAATAGCTCGCCCATGCGGTCTTCTACCCATTGACTACGCTTCATGCCACCGCAGTTTGGGCAATGCCGGTTGCCACAGCTATGGTATTGGTAATGCATATGCCTGCACCCGTCATTGTTGCACCGGTAATGATGCACACCTATGGCTGCTGTGTGGCAACGGCTTAAGCGGCTTAATACTGCACGGCTGTAACTATTAAAACCTGATATGATTGGATGGGCAAAGATCTTTTTTTGCAGCAGTTGCCGCCGTTCATTTAGCGGCTGCTCCATATACCGTTACATCTAAAGGCGACACGATACCGAGTTGCGTATGCTTTTGCAAATGCAGATACACCATCGTAGTTTCTAATTTAGAATGCCCCAGCAAAGTTTTTATTACATGGATGTTGTTGCCCTGGTTAAGCATGTGCGTAGCGAAGCTGTGCCGCAGGGTGTGCGCTGTAAAAGGCTTTTCTTTAAATCCTGCTTTTTCCATAGCGCTGTTTACTACCACTTGCATGCTGCGTACATGCATCGCCCTTTTGGTTTGTTTGCTGGTAAATAAATATTCTTTGGGCCTGCCATCCTGCACATAAAACTGCCGCAGGTGTTGCAATAGTTTTTCCGGCAGCAGCGTATACCGGTCTTTTGCGCCTTTACCCTGGTAAACCTTTAGGCGTTTATTGTGGCTCTCTATATCCTTCAGGCGCAGTTGGCCTGCCTCACCTATGCGCAGGCCGCATCCATACAGCAACCCAATGACACAATATTCTTTGAGCGTTAGTGGCGCCGCAAAGAGTTGCACCACTTCTTCCTCCGTCATAATGTTGGGCAGTATAAATTGTTTTTTGGGATACAGATTGGATGGTACAATGTAGGGGGCAGGAAGTATGCGCTTAAAGAAAAAGCTGCAAGCCTGTGCTACGCTGCGGCACTTTGCACGCCCTACCTTATGCACTTCTTTAATGTATTGCAGGTACTGTTCTATATCTGCCTGCCTGATGTCTGCAACTGCTTTGTGGTTGTAGTACTTAAAGAGCAGCGTCATCTCCTGGCAGTAGTTGCGCACGCTGCCTTTGCCATACTCTTTTATTACCATCGTTTGATGCAGGTTTGTAAGCCACTCTACGCCATCTTGCCTAAGTTTTTTTACTGAAATTTCATTGCCTTTCATTTTATTTATTTTTGATGAAAGGTGAAGGTGGTATAACTGTCAGGAATGGGGACTCACCGAAAACATCTTAATTATGCAAAGACTAATTACAATCTTTTTTTGCGCTGGTTTTTTTTTCTGTAATGGGCAGGACAAATCTTCTATATCAAAACCTTCTCCATAGATTGACACAACCCCCTTCAAAAAAGAAATACCAACTTATAAAGATGGAGAAGTTGATTTATTTTATAATCTAAAAAAGCAAAAAGAACAACAACTAAACTTGACAGCCTTGAATCTGGTTTTGACTCCTTGCAAATAAGAATTTGGTATGAATATGAACTTTCAATAAATAGAGAACTTATAGTAATCAAACGGGCAAATGGAAAATGGTCAGCAGACCATTATGAAATGATTGTTCACTGGGATCCCTTTAAAAACACAGAAACAATTAAGACAAACAAAATAAAATCGGTTACTCCGAAATCGGAGTGGGATAAGTTTATGCATGAGTGTCTATTATTTAAAATAATGAGTCTCCCAAATATGGATGAGATTCCCGGCCTACAAGACAACCGGACGGATGGGGTAACATATAATATTGAAATAACAACAAAAAAACAATACAGATTTTATAGTTATCATTTGCCTGATAAATTTGAAGATAAGTTTTGGCAAGCTAAAAATATGACAGGAATACTAAGCTTAATTTCGACAGAACTTTGGCAGCGACACATATACTAAACGAGTTTGCTCAATGCACTTTTAAGTTTTTCAAGCATTTCAGAAATTTCTTCTTTTTTACAAGTACCTACACTAAGGCGATACCAACTGGAGTTTTTTGCTGCACCAAATGCATAGAATGGAACTACCGCAAGTTTTGCTTCATTTAAAATATAAGAGGTTACTTCGGATTGGGTTGTAAGTAAATTACCATCTGCGGTCTTTTTGCCTACAAGGTTTATTTGAATCGTGAGGTATATTGCAGCCTGCGGAGCGCAAGCATCTACTGAAAATCCCTCTAATTTTAGTTGCTGAAATCCCTTGTATATAAGCTGTAACCTTTCTTCGAGTTCACTTTTAAATTGAGCCACGTATTCATTAACAGATGAATCTTCCAGCAAATATTTTGATGTTGCATTCTGCTCCGCCATTGGGCTCCAGGCTCCCAGATGGCTGTTGATGGCCCGCATTTTAGCCAGTACATGCTGGGGCCCCAATGCCCAGCCTACTCTTACGCCGGTAGCTGCGAACGCTTTACTGATTCCGTCTATAAAAATGGTGTATGCTTTCATTTCAGGCCGCAGGCTTACAGGATTGTAATGTTGTGAGTTGCCATATGTGAGCAGCCAGTATATCTGGTCGTACATAACATACAGTTTTTTCTCACCGGCTCCTCTTCGTTTATTCTCTTTAAGCACCAAATCGCATATTGCTTCAAGTTCTTCTTTTTCAAATATCGTCCCTGTCGGGTTTAAAGGCGAGCATAGTGCAATAAGCACGGCGCCCTTTATATGCGGTTCTATATCTTTAGCCGTAGGCATAAAATTGTTTTCGGCAGTAGTTTCTATCACCTCGTGGCGGCCTTCAGTAAAATGGACATAGTGATTGTTATTCCAACTCGGGACTGAATAAATGACTTTATCATCCCTGTCAACGATGGCGCGATATAGTGCATAAATAAGAGGGCGGCCGCCGGCAGCGACTAATATTTCATTTACTCCGTAATCGAGGAATTCTCTTTCCCTAATAAATTTTGAAACAGATTCTCTTAACGCTAAAATGCCCTCTGCCAAAGGATAGGTTGTCTTTTTATTTTGATATGCTTCAATTATTTCTTCTTCCAGCTTTTTAGGGATTGGAAAAATAGAAGAATCAAAATCACCAATAGTAAAATTGTAGATTTTATCTCCGCCTTTTATCCTCTCCTTTATGTCAGCACCGAGGCGTACTATTTCGCTTCCGATAAGGGTTTCGGCAAGTTGACTTAGTTTTTCCGGAGATTTTTTTATGTTGTTATCGGGCACGGTCTGTTGACGTTTAAAATAAATATACTTATAAATTTTTTAAAAAATCTTCTATTCCCGCGACTATTCTCCTGGCAACTTCAGAACGGAATTTAGGGCTAAGAATCTTTTTTTCATCTTCAGGGTTACTTAGGAAAGCTACTTCAACAAGGCAGTTGGGATAATCTGTAGGCCCGCTCAATGCAAAATTGAAACTCCCAATATTACCAAATTCCTTCAGCCCTGCTTTTTCTACATTTTTAAGGATTGCAATACTAAGAGGCCTGAACCCTATGTAACGGTAATAGGTGCTTACGCCTTGCGTAGTATCGCTTGATGCTGCATTCAAATGAATGCTTATTAACAAATCCGGGTTCTGTTGTTTCAAGAAGGAAAGCCGTTCGGGCATACTCAGTGTTGTATCTTTCCTTCTTGTCATAATCACGTTGGCCTTTTTCAGCTGTAATTCCTTCCTGAGTTCATGTGCAATGAGCAGTGTATAATCTTTTTCTTTTATACCCGTCCTTATACCTCTTGCCCCTGTATTATTCCCGCCATGGCCTGCATCTACTGCTATACTTAGGTTTCTTAGATTTAATATTGGAGATTGCCGTTTCACCTTTACAGTTAGCCTGTAATTACTGTCGTAAAAAATGCTATGTCCCCAATGTTGCGGATGTTTTAATTCGATAAATACCCTCATTACGTCGTCCTCAACCTGCTCGTACCATGCATTTTTTATTTCTTTAGCAGAGCTTAGCTGGTTTATCCAATTGGTATTACTGGTTGCTCCAAAAATATCTACGACAATCCTGGAGGGATGTATCTCCTGGACACTTGTATAAGGAAGCTTTTGATCCAGCAGCACCGTTACATAATCAAATGAAGAATCACCAAAAATTTTCCAGCCTCCTGTTAAATGCTGCTGGGGAATAAATACTTCAGTCCCGGAAACGCTGTTTTTATCAATCCAGGCAGTGTGCAATTTTGAAAGCTGCACCTTGTAATCAGTTCCAAAACTATCTACCACTTTTAAAATAATGTTGCTATCCAGAAAAGTCATTTTAGCGCCTCCCAGCCTGTCTTCACCGATTCCGTATTCCAGGTATGGAAGAGAATCGATTGTTTTTACAAAAAAATCTCCAGGCAATTTGATTTGGGAAAAAGAATTTAAAAAGCAAAATAACAAAGGAATAAGCAGGCCGGTTTTCATGGCGCGAAGTTAATCCATAGAATTATATCAGAGAATTGATGATAATATTAAAGAAATATTCAGGCAGTCTTTATACAGCTCCCGGTTGGTTAAAAATTTAATTTAAAAAATATAATTTAAAAAAATATCTTTCTATATATTTTCATTCTACCCGTATTAATACCACAAAACAAAAAAAGCTTGTAAAATTATTTTCATGAAAAATCTAATTGCATTTTTTGCCTTTATCGTCACTTCAGTTTCACTTACCAACTGCAGCACAAATGAACAAGAATCTTCTACAAAAGCTGAACGCGATAGTGCGTATAGTAAATTGAGTGATGAGGAAAAGCGGCTGTCTAAAAATGCTTTAGCCGGGCTCGAGGTTGCCGATGGGCTGAAAGCTTCCCTATTTGCATCAGAGCCAATGATGGGCAATCCTACCAATATTGACATTGATTCAAAAGGCCGTGTTTGGGTTTGCGAGGCTTTTAACTACAGGCCACAACTTAACCCGGGGAACCCCACACGTGAGGCCGGCGACCGTATCCTGATTTTGGAGGATACTAACGGAGACGGCAGGGCGGATACTGCAAAAGTTTTTTACCAGGGCACTGATGTGAATGCGGCGCTTGGAATTGCGGTACTTGGTAATAAGGTAATTGTTTCCTGCAGCCCTAATGTGTTCCTGTTTACTGATACAAATGGCGACGATAAAGCAGATACTAAAGAAGTTTTATTTACCCACGTGGGCGGCGAGCAGCACGATCACGCTGTGCATGCATTTACATTTGGCCCCGATGGAAAATTGTATTTCAATTTTGGAAATGAAGGCCAGCAATTGATGGATAAGGATGGCAAAATTATTATTGATAAAGATGGAAATGAAGTTACAAACCAGGGAAAGCCGTATCGCCAGGGAATGGTATTTCGTGTGAATGAAGATGGATCGGACCTGGAAGTGCTTGCCAATAATTTCCGGAACAATTATGAAGCATGTGTGGACGCTTATGGCACAATATGGCAAAGTGATAATGACGATGATGGCAACCAAAGCACACGCATTAATTACGTAATGGAAGATGGAAATTATGGATACACTGATGAGATGACTGGTGCAGGTTGGCGGGCAAGAAGAACGAACATGGAAACCGAAATTCCAAAAAGACACTGGCATCAAAGCGATCCCGGATCTATCCCTAATTTGTTAGCTACCGGTGCCGGATCTCCTGCGGGAATGTGTTTTTACGAAGGAACATTGTTGCCGGCAGTATTTCAAAATCAAATGATCCACTGTGAGGCCGGGAATAATATTGTAAGAGCCTATCCTGTGGAAAAAGATGGCGCGGGTTATAAAGCACGTATCGAGCCGATACTTGAGGGGACAAGAGATCAATGGTTCAGGCCGGTGGATGTTTGCACAGCTCCCGATGGTTCCATATTTGTCGCAGATTGGTACGACCCCGGTGTAGGTGGACATCAAATGGTTGACATGAACCGAGGGCGCATTTACAGAATTGCTCCCTCTGTAAATGAATATAAAATTCCTGCATTGGATTTATCTTCTGCTGATGGAGCTGCCGAAGCCTTGAAAAGTCCAAATAGCGCTACACGATACCTGGCGTGGAAAAAATTAAAAAGTTTAGGAACACAGGCAGAACCGGCGTTGCAAAAAATGTGGGAATCCGAAAATCCGGTTTATAGAGCAAGGGCTTTGTGGTTATTAGCAAGGATCGCCGGCAAAGAAGATTCATACATTCAAAAAGCTTTGGAAGATAAAAATCCTGATATACGAATCACAGGTATAAGAGCTGCAAGAGAAATACAACCCGATATTATCCCTTATGTAAAAAAATTAATAAGCGACCCGGATCCGCAGATCCGTAGGGAATTGGCGATTGCACTGCATCACAACAAATCGCCTGAAGCTCCGGGATTGTGGGCTCGACTTGCCATGCAATATGATGGAAATGACAGGTGGTATCTTGAGGCATTGGGAATTGGCGCGGATAAGCAATGGGATTCTTTTTTGGATGCCTATAAGAATAAAGCAGGGGGGAAAATAAATGACAAAGCAGGCCGTGATATTGTATGGCGCTCACGTACGGGTATTGCGTTGCCGTTACTTGCGAAAAATATTGAAGATAATAATGTGAGCGATTCTGAACGCCTAAAATATTTCAGAGCATTCGATTTTATTGATGCCCCAGGCAAAGAGAATGTGTTACTGGGATTATTAAATTATCAAGGCCCAAACCAGCAGGAAATTTATTTTAATACGCTGAATGAATTAACTCCTTCTGCTCTTTCTAATGCTTCAAAGATGCGGTCTGTTCTTAAAGAAACGCTCGACTCAATAAAGGGCAGCGAGGATTTTGTAACTCTTTTAGGAAAGTATAAGCTTAAAGATTACAACGGCGATCTGTTGAAAATTACGCTTGCAATGCCAGATAGCAGTTTGGGCAGGGAAGCTGCTAATTTACTCGTGAACTCGGGAGGTTCAGTCATCTTAAAAAATGCAATAAAGAGCAAAGATTCAGCTACTGCTGAAGCCGCCTTAAAAGCATTAGCCAGCTCGGGTTCCATTGAAGGGATAGAAATGGTAAAAGCCATTATTAAAGACCCTTCGGTTAATATTGAGCTGCGCAAGCAGGCTGTAAAAATGCTGGCAGCCGGCTGGAACGAATCAGAAAAATTGGTAGACATGGTAAAAGCCGGACAATTGCCAAAGGAACTCAAATCTACGGCGGCAATTGCTTTATCTGCCACATATAGAAAAGATGTGAGGCAGGAGGCTTTAAAATACCTGCAGGTAAGTGAAGTTGCAGGGGGAAAGCCTTTACCAACTATTAATGAACTGGCAAAGCTAAATGGGGACGTGACATCAGGTAAGCAAGTATTTTCAGCGACGTGCGGCTCTTGCCATAAAATAGATAATGAAGGCGAAAATGTTGGGCCCGCTCTTTCAAAAATTGGAAGCAAGCTTACAAAAGACGCTCTCTATATTGCCATTATTCATCCTGATGAAGGAATAAGTTTTGGTTATGAAGGCTATGTTTTTAAAATGAGAGACAACAATGTTGTGGCTGGCATTATCACCAGCGAAACTGAAGATGCAGTAGAAATTGTAATGCAGGGAGGTATAAAAAAGAAGCTTGAAAAATCTTCTATCGCTTCGAGAACAGAAATGAAAAATTCATTGATGCCTGCGACGTTATATCAGACTTTAACCCAACAGCAATTGGTAGATTTGGTGGAATATTTGCATAGTAAAACGGAATAGATGTTTGACCAGGAAATAATAATAAAGGCCTTGAGAATTAACCCAAGGCCTTTTTTTAGTTTTCAAGGTTATCCTAAAACGGATATTTGTTATCTGCAATTAATTTATCGGCAATCAACCTCCTTGCATCTTTACTATTAAAAGGATCCGACTTTGTAAAGCGTTTTAACCCAAGCAGCATCATTTTTTGTTCGTCACTTTCAGCAAATGCATTAATCGCTTCTTTACCGCATTTCGCAACTTTATCAATAGCATCGTTCAAATAACACCTCATCATTGCTGCCTGAACTTTTGAATTTTCTTCTCCTTGTTTATCGGTTAATTTCATAACCCTTAGTAAGGTACTTTCTGCAACAAAAGTTTCAATGGCCATATCCGCGATATTCATAATGATTTCCTGTTCTTCCTGCAAGCCGGCTTTTAATTTCATCGTAGCAGCTCCCGCAACCATCAAAATACATTTCTTCATGTTTTGGATTGCCTTTTGTTCTTTCGCAAAAGCTCCGTCTTCGCCATCTCCGAAATCAGGAATGCTCATTAATTCTTTTTGCACATTCATTGCCGGGCCCATTAAGTCAAGCCTTCCTTTCATAGCACGCTTCAGCATCATGTCAACAGTAAGAAGCCGGTTTATTTCATTGGTTCCTTCGTAAATGCGGTTGATCCTGCTGTCGCGATAGGCTTTACTTATTAAGTACTCATCACTATAACCGTTACCGCCATGTATTTGCACGCCTTCATCAACGATGAAGTCCAGGATTTCGCTGCCATGAACTTTCAACATCGCACATTCTATCGCATACTCCTCGGCCGCGCCAAGCATGGCTTCGTTAAAAGGCTTTCCCAAACCAGTAAGTTGGGCTTCCTTATCGTCTATCCATTTAGCGGTGCGGTACAATGCACTTTCGTCAGCATAAATTTTTATCGCCATTTCCGCTAACTTATGCTTAATAGCTCCAAAATTTGCTATTGCTGTTTTAAACTGCTCACGCGTATTAGCATATACAACTGTTTCACTTAAGTGAAGTTTCGCACCTCCAATTGCGGCAGCGCCTAACTTGAGCCTTCCGATATTTAAAATATTAAAGGCAATAATGTGTCCCTTTCCTATTTCCCCTAAGACATTTTCTACGGGCACTTTGCAATCCTGGAAATATAGTTGAACCGTAGAAGATCCTTTGATTCCCATCTTATGTTCTTCCGGCCCCACACTGAATCCTTCAAATCCGCGCTCAACAATGAATGCCGTGAATTTATCGCCATCAATTTTTGCAAACACGGTATAGATATCTGCAAACCCTCCATTGGTGATCCAGCATTTCTGGCCATTTAATAAATAAAATTTTCCATCTTCTGAAATTGTCGCTGTTGTTTTTGCACCCAATGCATCACTGCCACTGCCCGGCTCCGTTAGCCCGTAAGAGCCTTTCCATACACCTGTAGCAAGTTTAGGTATGTATTTCTTTTTTTGTTCGGGAGTGCCGAAATATAGAATAGGCAATGTGCCGATACCTGCATGTGCACTCATTGCCACACTAAACGAAAAGCCTGCGCCGAGTCCCTCGCTAACCAATGTAGACGTAACAAAGTCTTTACCTAAACCATCAAATTCTTCAGGAACAGATGCGCCTAACAATCCCTGCCCGCCCGCTTTTTCCATAAGCTGGGGCATAAGGCCCGGCTCCAGTTTATCTATGCGTTCTATAACAGGCAGCACTTCGGTTTTCAAAAACTGAAGGCACATATCGCGAACCATAATCTGCTCTTCGGTGTAATCTTCCGGAGTAAACGTTTGGAAAGCATTGCTTTCTTTAATTAGCCATTCACCTCCTTTTAAAAGTGAATCAGAAGTTGTGGTGTTCATAATTTTAATTTTGTTAAAGGGTTTTCTTTATATACATTTTGCAAATCAATAACCGGGGCGGCAGAAAGGTTGTCATAAACCTTTTGCAGAACTTCCCTGGCAATCTCAATCTGCCCGTTTGTAACACCGGCCAGCGCTTCATTTAACGTCTGGTTGGCGATTTCCATTGTCTTTTCCTGGAGACTTTGTGCTTCTTTCGTTAAATAAATAAGATTAATACGACGATCGTTTTTAGAAGCGACTCGTTTTACAAGTTTTAGCTTCTCAAGATTATCCACAAGCCTTGTAATGCTTGGCTTATCTCTGAAGGTGGCATCGCACAATTGTTGCTGGCTTTGCCCTTCCTCTTTCCATAAATGATAGAGTACGCTCCACTGCTCAATAGTAATATCCAGGCCTGCCTGCTTAAAATTTTTCTGTAAACGGCGTGCTATCGCTGTTGATGCTTTACCTGTGATAAAGCTGTAAAGCTCTCCTTTTTTAAATTGGTTGTTTGGCATATAGTTGTTTATGCAACTAGTACAAATATACTCATTCATTTGAATTCTAAAAATTTATTTTTGTAAATTCTTGTCGGAATCCTTCGAAAGAAGATTTTTAAAATTTACATGGCCTATTACCTGGTTTCTCTTTTATTGTTATTTTTCTATTGCGGAATAATTTTACTTTACCGGTATAGCTGGCTGAAAATTAAGGACTTCACCTTAACCCCTACTCCAGAAGAAAAAGAACCTGTTTTTATAAGCGTAATCGTTGCAGCGAGAAATGAGGAGAAAAATATTGGCGCATGCATTAGCTCGTTAGTCAGGCAGAGCTATCCCGCAAAATTGTTTGAAATAATAATAGTAGATGATCACTCTGCTGACGCTACAGGCTCGATAGTTAACTCATTTAAAAATGACAATATCAAAATTTTAAGCCTTGTAAAATTTACCGGCTCAACCAAATTAAATTCTTATAAAAAGACGGCTATCGAAGCTGCAATTAATATTGCAAAAGGCGGCTTAATTGTCACGACCGATGCCGACTGCATTGCGCCTCATAAATGGCTGGAGACAATCGCTGCCTTCTATTTACAATATGATCCTGTATTTATAGCGGCGCCTGTGACTTATGCAGACCCATTGGAAAAAGATTCTAATTTATTAAAGCTGTTGAAAATTTTCCAGGTACTTGATTTTTTATCACTTCAGGGCATAACAGGGGCATCGGTAGATAGAAGATTTCACAATATGTGTAACGGTGCAAATTTGGCGTACACTAAAAACGCCTTCACGCAGGTTTCCGGGTTTGAAGGCATTAAAACAATAGCAAGCGGGGACGATATGTTGCTAATGCACAAAATTCAGAATATATACCCTGATAAGATCGGGTTTATTAAATCAACCGCAGTAATTGTTGAAACGCAACCGTCGAATTCATTAAACGAATTTATGAACCAGCGAATCAGGTGGGCAAGCAAGGCGGATAAATACACCGATCCAAAAATAACCACTGTTCTTTTGCTGGTATATTTATTCAATCTCTGGATTTTTATAACGGGGATAACTTCCTTTTTTTCCATACATTATTTTTATCTTTTTATAGTTTTATTAATTGTAAAAACAATTGCAGAGTTATTTTTCCTGTTTCCCGTCGCAACATTTTTTGGCAAACGGAAACTCTTATGGTGGTTTTTACCTGCTCAGCCATTTCATATTATTTACACCATAGTTGCAGGTTGGTTGGGCAAATTTGGCACCTATAAATGGAAAGATAGAATTGTAAAATAAACCCTCGTTCCTGGCGGAAAGGGAAGCCAAAATAAATGTATGGATCAATCGTTTTCTTTTTCCCAAAATGCATGGAGACGCCTGAAAAAAAATAAAGGTGCTATGATTGGCTTGTTTATTATTTTTCTATCACTTCTTACGGCAATTTTTGCCTATTATATTTCAACAGATCCTACTCCAAATGCGGACAGGCAAATTGTAGAAATACAGGCGAGAAAGCCTGGCTTTACCCAGTTATTTTTAAAAGAAAAAAAAACAAAAAAAACATCATCAACAGGCTTTTTAAATCAGCTGCTTTACGGCGCGGAAGATAAAAATCTATACATCCCTATTAACGGGTATCGTATTGATAAAGATTCGGTGATCATTGAAAAGTATATTGACGAAGGAGTTGAAGAAAAGCAAGTTTTTGCAAAAAATGAGTTACCTGAAAATTTTATTGCATCAAAGACCTTTTGGTTAGGAACTGATAAATTTGGCAGGGATATTTTAAGCAGGTTAATTGTTGGTGTGCGTGTGAGCCTTGCCGTTGGATTAATTACGGTTCTGATCTCACTTTCAATTGGAATATTTTTGGGGGCAATTGCGGGTTATTTTGGTGGAAGGACTGACAATATAATCATGTGGCTTATAAATGTAATTTGGAGCATGCCCACACTCCTGCTTGTTTTTGGAATTACGCTTGCTTTGGGTAAAGGGTTTTGGCAAATATTTATAGCGGTGGGGTTAACAATGTGGGTGAATGTTGCAAGGGTCATCAGGGGCCAGGTAATCGCCTTGCGGGAATTAGAGTATATCGAAGCCGCCAGGGCACTGGGGCTAAGGGATATAAGAATTATTATAAGACATATTCTTCCGAATGTACTTGGGCCTGTAATTGTAATCGCAGCTTCGAATTTTGCAAGTGCAATTATTATAGAAGCCGGCCTGAGTTTTTTAGGTGTTGGGGTGCAGCCGCCCATGCCAAGTTGGGGACTAATGATAAAGGAAAATTATAATTTTATCATTACCCACAACCCAATGCTCGCGATCGCACCCGGGATTGCAATTATGATGTTGGTTCTGGCTTTCAACCTCGTTGGCAACGGGCTACGGGATGCGCTTGATGTAAAGGGCTAACTAAACTAGCAGATAGGAAAATTAACTTTCGACTTTTGAAACCTGTACATTTCTGTTGAAACTCTCCACAAGCGATATCAGGGTTTCAGTGCGCTCAATGCCTTTAATTTTTTGAAGCTCATCGTGTAATACGGACCTTAGCTGGTTAATATCTTTGCAAACTATTTCAATGTACATACTGTAGTTCCCGGTTGTATAATTAAGCCTCACAATTTCAGGAATCTTTTCAAGATCTTTTGCAACGGCATCATACATAGAACTCTTTTCCAGGAAAACACCCACAAACGCGGTAATATCATATCCTAATTTTTTGAGATTAACACTTAACTTTTTCCCATTTACAATCCCAAACTCTTCCAGTTTTTTAATGCGAACGTGAATGGTACCACCGCTGACAAATAATTTTTTTCCCAGTTCCGCATAAGGAGTTTCCGCATTTTCAAGCATTTCCTGGATAATTTGCAAATCCAATTTATCAAGATTTAACTTCGCACGCCATATAAGTATTTGTTTTAGATATATTTTATGAAAATACAAATATATTAGTTGAAATCTAAATTTAATTCTTTTTTATTAAAAAACTTTTTTATTAAGGATTCTGTTATTAGATTTGCATCATATTAGTTCTTTAAGATTGTGGGGTGATGAAATTTTTGGCAGACATGCCCTCTTGTCTCGGGGGTGAGGATAACAGGACAAACATAGTATAGAGCCGCTGTTGCAGCGATGTAATGGCGACCAGGGTCGACCACTGAACTTTGTGCTATCGCTAACTGCCTCGTGGAGGTTCGAACCCTCCCCCTACAGCTTAAAAGCCTTCAACTTATTTTTTAAATAAATTGAAGGCTTTTTTATTTCAACTGTATGAAAAATTTTTATGATGAGTTTTGAACTTTTTTTCTCCTGCCGTAATCATCATAGTGAGTTTCAATCTGGTGTTTGATTTTTTTAACCAATTCATTCACATCGAAAGGTTTTGCTATGAAATCATCAGGCTTGGTTAATTTTAAAATATCGCTCATATTCGCATGAGCTGAAAACATAATAATAGGAATATCTTTGGTTTTTTCGTTCGCTTTTAGCTCATTGCAAACTTCAATGCCACTTATGCCTGAAAGGACTACGTCAAGCAATATCAGGTGGGGACGAAAGGTCCTTGTTTTATCCATGACATCTTCTCCCCGCGGAATTGCCATTACCTTAAACCCATATCTTTTTAAAACGATCTTAACTACCCAGAGTACATCGTGGTTATCTTCTACAATTAATATACGATTCATAAATTTTTCTATAAAATATACCTATTCAAAATATTTCCAGGATTGATCGTTCTTTAGGAATTGAAAATATCTTATTTTTTACAACCCGTGTGGATTCACTTTGAAGCAAAGTAAATCTGGTATTAGAAGATGATTAATTAATTTATTAAATAACTTAAACAAATAACAATCGGTATGCCAAAACTAAGGATAGTAATAACTTTACAGAATTTCGTATTACCATTAATTACTCCAGCTTTGATATAAAAATTTAGAATCTTTATTACTAATTGTTGACTTCTCTTCCAAATATAAAAAATAAATTAAAGCTTTCTGGTAATTAACAAAAATACTTCTGACAAAATCTGTTTATTGGAACATATACCTGCAAATACATATATGTTTTACAATCTGAAAGCTTATGGCTAGGGATTACCTGCATTAATCTCTACAGTTGGCGGACCGGATTATTCTGAAGAAGCGTGATAATATTGCTAATTGTAAACTCAGTTTAGGGCATGATGGGAGATTGCAAAAAAATTTCTGATTTAGTTCAATACATCTAAGATTTAACGGAATAAATATGCCAAACAAATACAGTAGTGCTTTATTACATGACGGGAATGTTCGTCTTTGATGACAATATGCACCGTCAATCGCCATCACGAAACAGAAGAAATTTGTTGATCAAGACATATAATTTTTTCAATATCCTATCGCTTTAAATCCCTAAAACTTCTTTCAGTTTTGAATAACCGGATTTGCTTACTGATAATTTGGTTCCGGTGTTCAGTACAACTATATGAGCATCTTTTTCATAAGGATCAATTCGCGTAATAAGTTGTGTATTTACTATATATGACCGGTGAATTCTTACAAAGTGATAGGTACTTAGAGATTGTTCAAAAAAGGCCATGGTGCGTTTTTTCAAAAAGGATCCGTTAGCAGTAATAATTTTTACATAATCATCAGCGGCTTCTAAATATTGGATTTGATTAACAGGAATAATTTTTATTTTATTTCCATCTTTTACTACAATGCGACTTTGTTGAGTGGGAGATAGGGCTGCAGTTTCTACTATTTCTTTAGCCTGCTGTGTGTCTGCTTGCTGCATATACTTTTCAATGGCTTTGTCAAAGCGCTCTTTGCTGAAGGGCTTTAGCAGGTAATCGACAGCGTTTGTTTCAAAAGCCTTAATTGCAAATTCATCGAAGGCCGTTGTAAAAACTACAGCCGGCGGATTTTCAATCAGCTCCAGCATTTCAAAACCATTTATTTTAGGCATTTGTATATCCAGAAAAATTAATTCCGGTTCATATTGTTGTATTGCTTTCATTCCCTCAAATCCATCATTACATTCTGCAACCACCTGGATGTTACCGTATGATTGTAAATATTCTTTCACAATGCTTCTTCCAAGTGGCTCATCATCAATTATTATAGTTTTCATGTTGATTGTGGTATAAGTATGGTTGTAATAAAATGAGTTTGATCTTTTTGCGTATTTAAAAGATCTTGTCTTGCAAACAAAAGAAATAATCTTCTTTGAATAGAAGTTAATCCAAAGCCGGTACCTGCATGTGGCAGGGATGTTTCAGGATCAAATGGGTTTTGCACCCTGATCTTTAAATAATTATTTTCGATAGTTGCATGAAGTGTTATTAATACCTCTCCCGTAGTGTCGTACAATCCAAATTTAATTGCATTTTCTACCACTGGTTGTAACAATAAGGCAGGTAATTTATATTGTAGTACTTCATCGGAATAAGATATTTCCGTCTGCAGGCGATGGCCAAACCGGACTTTTTCAATATCAAGGTAAAGTCGTAAATATTGTATTTCTTCCTCCAGTGTGTTCCAATGCTGATCGTCTTTTTTTAAAGTGCCTCTCAAAAAATCACTAAGCTGCTGTATCATATGCCTTGCCTTTTCGGGTTGTGCCCCCGTGAGTGCACTGATCGAATTAAGACTATTAAATAAAAAATGCGGCTGCAACTGTTGCCTTAATTTAAATAGCTCTGCTTCCCTTGAAAGCCGGTCCATATCTGCCTTTCTTTCGTTCATTGCCTGCTCTTCTTCCTGAGTGTATAAAAGCAAGGTCATCATAGACATGCAACTTATAAGCAAAAACAAAATCCCAAAACGTATTCCCCCCGATTGATTAAAAGATTGCCAATAATGATCATCATTTTTAAATGCGAGCAACAATAAACCCTTTGCGATAAAATAACAGATAAGGCTTAGAGCAAAACTTATTGTTACCACATACCAATATTTTTCGCGCCGTGGCAGGTAAAAGCGCATGTTATTAAAAATAAGTAAGCAACTTCCTGTGAGCAATAAATTATTAACTACAGTGTCTGCAACTATTTCTAAAGTGGGCAAATTAAAACTGCTTAATATGCTGGTAAGCATAACGGAATAAACAACACTCATAATTGTCCAGAATATGATAGCAGCAAAAAGTAATTTATTTTTTGATGATGTTAGTTTATTCAAGACTTTTAGTTTAAAGGAAAGCATTTCTGCATACTACTTTCAAGTATGTGGGAGGCCCTCTTTTTTGTCACACGGATGTATTTATCGGCTTCTTCCTCCTCGCAAATGCGTGAATATAATTCCGCCCCGTCAATCAATTCACTTAGGAGATGCAGTTCTGACACATCGATGAATTTCCAGTGCACCGGCTTTTTTGTATTGTTCAAAAAATTGTCTTCTTCATTGTGTCCTGTTGTTCTTGCCTTTTGAAAAGCATGCAAGTCATCCTCTGCATATACCAGTCGAAGCTGTTCGTCAAATTGAGGAGTGTGAAGTCCATCTCCGCAAATGATTCTATAAACCAACTTTGCAAGATACCATTTCATATAATTAATTTTTTTAGATGTTAGATTCTCTGATTGTTCGTGATGTGATTCACGTTTAATAATTGCTTATTTCTATACCGCCAAAGACACAAGTCCCTTTTAGGATCATAGTTTTTGCAGGATCGGGCGTGGCGCTGTTGATGCTGCGTTTATCTTCAATTCCTCCAAATACTGCCGTCACCTCATTTTTTACATCCCAATTTGACGGCACTACCAGCTTCGTACCCCCGAAAACATTGCTTACCTCCAGTACAATCGGCTTTTGAATGTCTGCTTTTGAAAGATTAATTTCTGCGCCCCCCATAAAGGCAGTTATTTCGCCTCCTTTAAAATTCTTTGACAATATGAGCTTCTTTACTGATCCCAGGACAGCATTGATTTCTACATACTCTCCATCTTCGTCGTTAATATTAGCTGTATCCACTTTAATACTGTTTATGGGTGCTGAATCACCAGGTAGTTTGTCATTAGATTGTATTTCTTTCCATTTTTTTTCTGCCCTGCTTGTCCAGCTATTTCTCGGACGCGTAATGTAGATCAGCCCAACCGCGATGAGGATAATGGGAACTATATAATCATGAAAATTAAACGCAGGATTTGTTTGGTCCACTAAAAAGAGGCCCCCTATGACTATCATAATTAATGCACCTGGATTGTGAAAATTGTTCTTAACTCCGGTTAATAAACCCAATGCTATAAGTAGCATAGGCCATGTAAAGACCCAACCGGGAATGGGTGCACCCATTTTATATGCAAACAATAAAACGCCTGCTATTATTAATATAAGCCCACTCCATATTCTCGGGGAACCCTTTCCACCCCATTGATTCAAATCATTTTGTTTTTGTTCCATAAAAACTTATTTAAATTATTTATTGAACAAATGTAGATACATGTAGTAGCTAAAGAAATAGTCATTAGGCTTAACCAGGAAAAAAGTCGGTGAATGATGGAATACCAGCGGTAAAAATTTGCCTAAATGAAAAGTCATTCTCATTTTAGAGCAATAATTTTTGGTATACTTATTTTTGCGCTAATGGGACAAAAAAAACTAAGAAGATTTGGTGAAATTAAAGAGTTTCCAAACGTATTGGAGTATCCTGAGCAAATTGCAGGAGAATGGAAAAAATATTTCAAAAACGATAATGGAATAATCCTGGAGCTTGCATGCGGAAAGGGTGAGTATGCCGTAGGCCTTGCTCAATTGCATCCGGATAAAAATTTTATTGGTGTTGACATTAAGGGTAATCGCATATGGGTAGGCGCAAAATTTGCAATGGAAACTAATTTAACCAACGCAGCTTTTTTGCGCACGCAAATACATAAGATAGACACTTATTTTAATAAAGATGAAGTTGAGGAAATATGGATCACGTTTCCTGATCCGCAATTGAGAATTTCAAAAGCGAATAAAAGACTTACACATCCGAGATACCTAAATTTATATCATAAATTTTTACTGCCCGGCGGCAGCATTCATTTAAAAACAGATTCGCCCGATCTATATAATTTTACGAAAAAAGTGATTGAATTATACAACCTTAACCTAATATCTGATATTGATAATATTTATGATGAAAAAAATATTTCACAGGAGCTAATGATAAAAACTCACTATGAAAAGCTTGATATTGCTAAAAGCAACAGGGTTTTTTACCTGCGTTTTTCTTTGCCGGAAAAAATAGGAGATGCGGATGATACACTTGAACACGCTCTTAAGATAGCAAGTAATGGATAGTAGCAACGATAAATTCATTGAAGGAATTGATTTCTATCAAAATGAAAATGGTTATACAGTTTTAACTGAGAAGTATTTATTAAAAAGAGGTTTTTGTTGTGGCAATGGTTGCCTACATTGTCCTTATAATTATAAGATGGTTGCCGAGCCGTACAGAAGTAAATTAATTGCTAAAAGAAAAAATGAAAAAAAATAAAACAACCGAACCGCTCCGATCAATAACAAAGCAATACAGCTTTTTTGAAGATGTATACGCAGTTGTCAGGCAAATTCCAAAAGGAAGAGTAACATCTTATGGTGCTATCGCGAATTATCTCGGAACAAAACTCTCAGCACGCATGGTAGGCTGGGCAATGAATGCAGCACATTCCGCCAGGCCAAAGATTCCGGCGCATAGGGTCGTAAACAGGAATGGAGTATTAAGCGGCAAGGCACATTTTGGAACTCCAAACCTTATGGAGGAATTGTTACTAAAAGAAAAAATAAAAGTAGAAAACGATACTATCGTAGATTTTAAAAAATTATTTTGGGATCCTTATGAAGAACTGGGATTGTAGACAATAATTCAACTATAATAAGGCCTTATCATCAAATAAACCACGACACCCGAAATAGCCACATAGAACCATATTGGCCATGTAATTCTTGCAAGTTTCATATGCCTCGAATAGTCCGCAGTTAATGCCCTGTATGCCGTAAATAAAATGAAGGGAAGAATAATACCGGCAAGCGGAATATGTGTGAGAAGAATAAGGTAATATATATACCTCATGCTACCGGCCAATGATTTTTCATCGGCGCTTAAAATTCCATCATGGTTAACGTCTCCGTATTTGGTATCGCCACTCAATAAATGGTGGCAGATATATGAAATTAAAAAAAGCAGGGAAAGAGTAATGGCAGATTAGCATAATACGCTTATGCAAAATAAATTTTTTGGATTTTACTGCTATAAGAGCGGCGACCAATAAGAATAGCAACAATCGAATTTATAAAGGCATTTGCGGTAGCAAAAATATGCGGATTGAAAGACAGGCTTAAATTTAGTTTTATTTCGGCAAGAAACGCTACGGCGGCAAAAACAATTATTGAAACTGTCCAGATAATTATTTTTGCTGTCTTATCATTTCTTTTTAGATCAGGCGCCGGCAATACATTCGTCAGCTAGTATTTTCCATTTAGTTTTATATTTGTCTCAACGTTTCTAGCTTCTTTCAAAAAGCTCTTTTAGAAATTCTCCGAAAGTTTTTTTCCTGTCTTTTTCAAGCATTAATAAAGGGATATCTCTTACAAGCTTTTTCTGAGCAACTGAATCAAATCCATCATACCAACCTCTCACAATTCTCTCTTTATCCAACAGAAAAAAATTGTAAGTATGCACAAAAGCGGTATCAACATTTACATCCGCGATGTTGGCCTTAATTTCCTTAATGGCAAGATCATAAATGCTGTCCCGGTTTCCCGTAAGCAACCACCAGCTATCAGGATTTACATTAAACTTCTCAGCCCATTTTCTCAGTTGTGGTACAGAGTCATGATGTGGATCTACAGTAATAGACACAAACTGCACAATAGAATCATTTTTGGTAAAAGAATTTTGCAAACGTTTCATTGCCCTTGCAAGTTTTGGGCAAATGGTAGGGCAACGGGTAAAGAAGAAATCGAGAACAATTATCTTCCCTTTTAAATCGGCAAATGATACGGTGTCACCAAACTGGTTTATAAAATGCATATTACTTACGTGATGCCACAGTGTATCATAAGTCGTCTTCCCATTTTTTTCAATAACGTTGACGTTATCGTAAAAATATCTTTGCGGCATTTGTACGTCCCTGTCACTATAATACCTTACTAAAAGATAACTTACTGTTGGTAATAAAACGGCCAGCATCACAGCTAACACAGCTTTTCTATTCATGAACTTTTTCTTCTAAAACAAAATTAGCCATCACATACACGCGATGGCTAATTCAAAGTATTTAAATAGTAATTTATTTGTGTCAATTTTTTTCACCCTTTTCCATTGCAGGTACGGGGTGCTGTTTCACATGCTCAGTGGACGGGCGACTACCTGCATCCGTATTTCTTAAATGCTTCCAACTATTTCCGTCATACAAAAAGGCGATGATAAACCAAATGAATAAAGTTGCCGGCACAGCAATAGTCATAATAAGATTTCTTATTTCGTCACCAAGATGCATAAAAATTGAAATAATATAAAATGCCTTTGCCAACGTAAGTATACATACAATCCCTTTGAAGACAAGTACAAGAAACTGGTTTGGATCCGGGCCTTTATGAATTGTATAAATACCCAGGCCAAGACTAAGTTCTGCAATTGTAAGAACTAATAATATCCAAAATGTTTTCCATATTCTTTTTACCTGTTCACGATCATGTTCATTTGGTATTACATGAGTAGTAGTTTCGTAAGACATATGATTCTTTAATTATTTTAAATTAGTCAATAGGAATTTTCCAGAAATCTATTTTTAAATAAGATAAAAGCAAAGGAATACGAATACCCAAACCAAATCTACAAAGTGCCAGTATAATCCCGCTTTTTCTATCATCTCGTAATGACCTCTTTGTTCAAAATGCCCGAGACGTGTTTTCACCAGCATGACGGCATTGATGACAACGCCGGAAAACACATGGAATCCGTGAAAGCCGGTAATGCCGAAAAAATATCCGCCAAATGCAATGGGGCCGGGAGTTGCGACAGCTGCCCCGTTGTATTCAACATGAGGACCCCACGGGTTGTGGCTTACCGTTGTACCCCATTGCTGTAAAACTCCATCTACCAGAACTTCGTGGCGACCGGCAATAAGATGCGTCCACTCCCATGCCTGGCAACCCAAAAAGGCAAGCCCGCCAAGGATCGTAAAAAACAGCCATTTTTCAACTCCCTTGCGATTCATATTATGCCCGTCGTGTACGGCAAGTACCATGGTTACAGAGCTCATGATGAGAATAAAAGTCATGAGACTCACAAAAGCCAAAGGTAAGTTTGCATGCCCCGCTAAAGGAAATGCGTTAAACACATGATTCGGATCTGCCCATGTATTCACACTAAATCGAATGGTTCCATATGAAATCAGGAATGCCCCGAATGTAAATGAATCACTCATTAAAAAATACCACATCATCAGCTTACCGTAGCTAACGTTGAAAGGGCTTCTACCGCCGCTCCACAGTTTGGTTTTAGGTTGTGCCAGCGCTGTTTCCATTATTACTCTTTAAAAGGTTATTGCAAAAATATATTAATTGTTTAACTAGTTAATTGCCAATCAGCTAATTAGCTAATTTATTATCTTATCAACACCAGGAATATTAATAAATATATCCATAAAAAATCTACAAAGTGCCAATAGGTATTCATAAGATCTATCTGCACCGGGCTGTAATTTTTATTTTTAATACTGTATGCTTTTATCAATATCACTATAAGGGCAATTACCCCTCCTACAACGTGCAATGCGTGCAATCCCACTATAATATATAAAAAAGAAAAAGACACATTTCTTGTTAATGTAAAACCATTTTGCCACAATTCATTAAAGCCCAGGTATTGCATTAATACGAATACCACACCCAGAATAAGGGTTATTGCAAGCCACCGCCTGTAGCTTGTCATTTCTCTTTGCCTGAAAGCACTTCGGCTTGCCAGGATGGTTATACTACTGATTATTATCACTGCCGTTGAATACCAAAATATTGTCGGCAGATTGAAAGTAATCCAGTTAGAAAGATTGCGTTTTATAATATATGCGCTGGTAAGACCCGCGAACATCATCACAATACTCGCAAGAGCAATCCACAGTGTAAACTTGTGCGGATGTATCCTGTTTTTTTCTTCTTTCATCAACGCAATCATAGATTTTAAATTCTTATTTTTTCTTTTGCATTTTCGCCACTGTACCCTCTGAATATTTATCCTTTGTCAAATAATAATGAAAGGAACACAATCATTAAATAAAAATATGAGCTGAACATAACTCTTCTTGCGGCACTTACATCCATTTTAATCAACAATAACAGGCTCATCACAACCATTCCAAAATTGCAGCATAGCAAAATCCAAAAAGACATGATACCACTAATGTGAAAATAAAATGGCAGCATGCCCACTGGTATCATTAGCATGGAATAAATAACGGTTTGAATTGCTGTGAACTTTGTGGGGCCAGCAGCACTTGGCAATAATTTAAAGCCTGCTTTTTCATAGTCTTTATGAGCAACCCATGCAATTGCCCAAAAATGTGGGAATTGCCATAAAAACAGAATTGCGAATAAAACCCACCCACCTTCGCTTAGTTGACTGGTACCTGCTGTCCATCCGATAAGACAAGGTAAAGCGCCAGGCAAAGCGCCTACTAAAACAGATATCGAATTTATTTTTTTTAAAGGCGTATAAACAAACCCATATAAAAACAAACTCAGCAATGAAATAATTGCGCTAAGAAAATTAAACCATACCCACATAATCATTATCCCTGAAACACCCGCAATTATTGCGAATGTAAATGCTTCATGTGCTTTCATTCTGCCCGATGCAACAGGCCTGCTGGCCGTACGTTTCATTAGCGCATCTGTATCTTTCTCAACTGCCTGGTTTATGGCATTTGCCGAACCGGTAACCAATAACCCCGCAACAAATAAAATAAGAACAGAGAAAAAGTCGAAGCTTACATTTGGTGCAAGAAGGTAACATACAACACAACTAAAGACAACTGTAAAGCTTAAAGTGAACTTTATTAACTGGAAATAGTCTTTCACTTTACTTGCCAAAGCAAGAGAAGATGAATTTGGAATTCCTGTTATCGCTTTATCCATTAATAAAAACTATTTTTAAAAAAGCCCCGAAAAGTTCAGGGCATTTTCAATTAAATTATATTTAAAATTAATTTCTGAATTAATACCCTTATCAGTGCCTGCTTTCTGATTCACCTATTGGTTCAGTTTGAGGAATAAATTCTCTTCCATCTTTACCATAATCATAAGCCCAACGATGCACTTCGGGGATTTCACCGGGCCAGTTACCATGCCCGGGCCTGATTGGTGTTGTCCATTCCATTGTATTTGAACCCCATGGATTTTGCGTGGTAACTTTTCTTCCTTTAAATATTGAGTAAAAGAAATTAAGAACAAACAAAATTTGCGTAGCAAAAACTATTAAGGCCACTACACTTATAAATTCATTGAGGCCACCAAACATTTTAAAAGATTCCCAGTTGCTAAAATCATAATAACGGCGTGGCATACCGGCTAAACCTTCATAGTGCATTGGCCAGAAAATCAGATAAGCTCCAATGATAGTTACCCAAAAATGGATATAACCAAGTGTGTTATTCAAATACCTTCCATACATTTTAGGAAACCAGTGGTAAATACCTGCAAACATTCCAAACATAGATGCTACACCCATTACAATATGAAAATGGGCCACCACAAAATAAGTATCGTGAAGATGAATATCAATGAGGAGTTACCCAGGAAAATTCCCGTTAACCCTCCTGAAATAAACAAGCTTACAAATCCAATTGCAAAAAGCATTCCCGGCGTAAAACGGATATTTCCCCTCCATAAAGTAGTGAGCCAGTTAAATACTTTAATGGCCGAAGGCACCGCAATTAATAATGTAAGCAATACAAAGAATGATCCCAGGAACGGATTCAATCCAGTTACAAACATATGATGCGCCCATACCATAAATGAAAGTGCCGCAATTGCAAATAAAGAACCTACCATTGCCATATATCCAAAAATTGGTTTACGGGCATTGGTTGACATTACTTCGGAGGCAATACCCATCGCCGGTAATAAAATTATATATACTTCAGGGTGGCCCGAGAAACCAGAACAAGTGCTGAAATAAAATAGGACTTCCACCTTCATTTGGTAAAATTTTACCGGCATATAATATATCGCTCAGGAAAAAACTGGTTCCAAGATTTCGATCAAATAATAACAGTATAGCACCCTGATAATAAAACAGGGAATGATAATACGCCCAGAACCGCCGTAAAGAATAATGCCCATATTGTAAGCGGCATCCGTGTCATGCTCATTCCTTTGGTACGCATATTTAAAATAGTCGAAATATAATTTAAGCCCGCAAGAAGCTGTGAAACAATAAACAGCGACATACTTATAAGCCAGAGATCCATACCTATTTTAGAACCATCCGATAGCTTCATCCAAGTGCACTTAACGGAGGATAAATTGTCCATCCGCCACTTGCAGGGCCTGTTTGCACAAACAATGAAGAGAACATAACTACAGATGCCGAAAAGAAAAACCAATAAGACAGCATATTTAAAAAAGGCGATGCCATATCTCTTGCACCCACCTGCAATGGAATAAGAAAGTTTGCAAACGTTCCGCTCAATCCGGCGGTAAGAACAAAAAATACCAAGTATTGTTCCGTGCATTGTTACCAGGGCATAATAAAATTCAGGATCAAGTTTTCCGCCTTTTGCCCAATGGCCCAAGAAAATCTTCAAGGAAAGGAAATGTTTGATCAGGATAGCCCAATTGCAAGCGAAATATAACTGAAAATAAACCTCCTATAAAAGCCCAGATCATTCCTGTAATCAGGAATTGCTTAGAGATCATTTTGTGATCCTGGCTAAAAACATATTTTGTTATAAAGGATTCTTTGTGATGATGTACGTGCGCTTCATGCCCCAGGTCGTGCACCACCAGTGGTTCTTCATGTGAAACTTCTTCGTGATTCATAATGATATTATTTTAACACAGCCCGCCGCGGCGGGTGCAATATTTTATTTTTCAGCGTTTATATTTTGCGCTACTGATTTGGTTGAATCTGTTGGTACGGCCGGTGCCTTGTTGGGATCCATTTCAGGAAATGCAAGATAATATTCAGGTTTTTGAGTGGCCATATATTGATCAAAAGCTTTGCTGTGACTCTACTACAATGATTCCTCTCATACTAAAATGCCCTTTGCCACACATCTGGTCGCAACTTATTTCATATGTAAAATTTGGATTGCCTGTTCTTTCTTTCATTTCTTCCGTTGTATAAATAGGAGTAAACCAAAGTGTGGTAGGTGTACCGGGAACAGCATCCATCTTCATGCGAAAATGTGAAAGGCCTACATCATGAATTACATCCTGGGAATTGATAACGAGCTTTACAGGCTTGTTTACTACAACGTGCATCGTAGTGGGCACGTGAATATCGTCATGGCTTGCCGCGTCTGCCCAATCCACACCAAGCGGATTACTTTTTGCAGGATCGGTAAGCTTATAATTTTTTCTTCCTAAAACACCATCTCTCCCCGGATATCTTATTTCCCATCCAAACTGGTGCCCCGTAATTTCGACAAGTTGCGAGTCTTTTGGGGCATCCGAAGTGAACTTAAACCAATACTTTAAACCAAATACCACAAGTACCGTTAATACAATTGCCGGGATACCCGTCCATATAAGTTCAAGTTTATTATTATGCGTTAGATACAAGGCTTTGCGCTTGTCACTTTCCTGGTATTTAAAAGAAAACCAGAACAATAAGATTTGGGTGATAAAAAATACAACACCGGTTACTGCGATAGTTATAAAAAGCATGGTATCAATACTCTTTCCTTCCTCTGAAGCTGAACCTTGTGGAAATAATGTTTTGTGATAGAAAAGTTTATTACACCACCAAACGCCGATAAGGCCAAGAATAAGAAAGCCAATCATTAGAAATCCGTTGATCTTATTGTTTTGCCTTCTTGCTTTCTCCTCACCTTTCAAAACACTTACATACTCACTCGCCTTTGATATCTGGAAAATAACCAGGTAAATGAGCACAATGATCGCTATCAAAAAAAAGTCATTCATGTTTCTTAAATTTTCCTTTCAGACCAGTTAAACCGGGAATGCAAAGGTACTTTTGAATTGCTTAATATTTTTTTATCCTCTCAACTTTTTACTTCCAATTCCCGTTTTATAACGATAGTTTAGGAACTAAAATTTGCCATATAAAACGTACATCGCCCGGCATTATACATGGTGAATAATGCTTTCTTTCAGGAAAGGATGATTCATTGCTGTCATTGGTGCTCTTGAAGCAAATCTTCCAACTCCCCACATAATAATTCCCGCGAATCCCAGCGGAATTCCAAACTCGTACCAGCTTAAATGCGGATGAAGCTTAACCGTTCCCGGCATTACCATTTGATAAAAATCAATCCAGTGCCCAAAAATTATGAGCACACACATAAAGGTTACTATCGTGTAATTCCGTTTGGTAGCCTTCTTCATAAAAATTAAGATAGGGCATGCAAAATTTAAAACCAGGTTTAAAATAAATAATCCCCTGTAAGGCCCCTGGGAACGTATCTTAAAATAAATAGTTTCTTCCGGGATGTTGCCATACCATATAAGCATAAACTGGTCAAACCACAGGTATGCCCAGAAAATTGAAAATGCAAACATGAATTTACCAAGGTCCTGGATATGTTCTTCGGTTACATATTCAAGTTGCCCTCGATTTTTAAAATACACAACAAAAATTGTTATAAGGGCCATTCCTGAAACAAAAGTGCTTGCGAAGGTGTACCAGCTATACATGGTGCTGAACCAATGTGCATCAATACTCATAAGCCAAAACCAAGGCATAATAGATCCAACAGTAAGGCCAAATAAAACTATAAAAAAAGAGGCCCAGAATAAATTCTTCTTCATCCATAGTTTTCCTGTTTCATAATCCATAGTTCCCATTTTATCACTTTCCAGGCTAAGGTCTCTAAGTTTTCTCGCTACCAGCGACCATAGGCCAATGCATACTATTGAAGCAAATGCATAAGCAAAAGGATTTAAAAATCCGGATTTCCCTTTCAACACATGATCATGGGCAACCATTTCCTTATCGAGCCAGGGATAAATATCAGTACGATGGCCGAAAACGATACTAAGAATTATAATTAAGGTAATCAATCCCATTAACGGTACCACTGATGAAATAGCTTCTGCAACTCTCCGAAAAGCGACCTGCCATCCACCCATTGCCAATGTGCAAATAACTATAAAAAATGTAGCTGTATTTACAAGCATCAACCAAAAGAGGCAATTTTGAAGCATGACTGCCCAAAACCTGGTACTATTTAAATTGTCTCCATGCGAACCTGCGGCAGGGTTTAAAAAAATGACACCACATATTAATGTAAGTAAGCCTGCAATCATAAGGCCAGCCGACCATTTTTTATATCCCGCCGGTGTTACATATTGATTATTCATTCAAAAGAAATTTTATTTTAAAATTCTATTTTTTTACCGTTGCCGAATCCATTTTTGCCGGAGCTGCTGCACTTGTTGAATCTGAACCGCCGCTATTTGCTTTATGCTGTACTGACTTTACATATTGGATTACCATCCATCGTTGCTTACGGGTAAGTTGAGAGGCATAACTACCCATGTTATTTTTCCCATAAGTCACAGAATGAAACATGGTTCCTTCAGGCATTTCAACATACTGTGGTAAAGTAAGATTTGCAACAGCCGGTACTTTGCCCCCGGTTGCCAAGGGGCCCTGTGCATCAATATTCGGCCCATGACATATGGCACAATTAATATTGTACAACCGCTGAGCTTCCGCCATTTGAATGGTGTCAAGCGGCGCCAAAGGATCTTTTACCTGCGCACTCATTTTATAACCATTGGAATCATTCGGCAAAGTATAAGGAAAAAGGTCGCCCCGGCGTATGGTACCTTCAACGGGATAAGGAACATAATTTATTCCTTCCTCCTGCAAATTATTTGGTGCATATGCTTCATAGGCCCGGCTATATGTCATATCCGGCATAAAAATTTTCCCGGGCTCACGCTTACTATCACAACTTTCAACAACTGTGATCATTAGTACTGCTAATGTAAAGGCAAAAAGAATTTTTATTTTTTTCATATCAAGTATCAAGTATCGAGTATCAAGTATCGAGTATCAAGTATCAACCTCTCGTCAATAACCTACCTCTTCAGTTTGATATAATTTCTGTTCCTTGTCGTAGCGTCCAAACCACCACCCATCTTCGGCCTCCTGCACATTTGTTTCAACGGCGCCATTATTTTGCAAAAAGCTTTGTACCTCTGCTTCATTTGTTTTCGCTGTGCACTCAATTACCATTACCATAAGGTCATCAGTGGCTCTCAGGTGAAAATGATGTTTTTTAACTCCTGGCATCAATTTACAAAGCCAGCAAAATGTCATCACCATACCTACAGCAGACAGTAGTACCGTAAGCTCAAACGTAATGGGAATAAATGCAGGGAGTGCAAAATGTGGTTTGCCTCCAATGTTTAATGGCCAGTCTGAGGTGAAAATCCAACCCATGCCTCCCACGGCAATAGTAGTTCCTGTAATTCCAAAAATAAACCCGGCAGTATGCAAACTTGTTTCGCGTAAGCCCATCGCATGATCAAGCCCATGGATAGGGAATGGTGTATAGACGTCGTGGATTTTATAACCGGCTCTCCGCACATTTTTGATCGCCGGAAATAACACCTTTTCATCATCAAAACATCCTACAACAAATTTTTTTCTCATTTTAATCCCTCCAAATCCCTGTTAGCAGGGCTTTTTATTAAAATTCATTTATGATCTTATCAATGGGCATGCTCTACCTCTTCTATATAAAATTTTTCAGAATCAAGTTTTTCAATAGGTGTCATTTTTGCCTTATAATTCTCACCACTGGTTTTCAGTATTGCCTTAATTTCTGCAAGAGCAATAACCGGGAAATATTTGGCAAATAGAAAATAACACGTAAAGAAAAGCCCGAATGTTCCCAGGTAAAATCCTACTTCCCAAATTGTTGGGCTGTAGTACGTACTCCAGGATGATGGCAGAAAGTCGCGGTAAAGCGATGTAACGATAATTACAAAACGCTCAAACCACATTCCCACATTTATCAATACCGACATGAAGAAAGTGAACGTTACGTTTCTTCTTAATTTTTTCGACCAGAATATCTGCGGGGACACAACATTACAAAACATCATTCCATAATATGCCCAGCCATAAGGGCTGAACAGGTTCACACGATTTTGGCGGAACGCCCACCACTCGTATTCATTTTGACCATACCATGCAATGAACAATTCCGTGAGATATGCACAACCTACTATAGAACCGGTAAGGACAATTACCTTATTCATCGCTTCAATGTGCCCCACTGTTATATAGTCTTCAAGGTGTAACACTTTTCGCGTGATTATTAATAACGATTGTACCATCGCGAAACCGGAGAAAATCGCTCCGGCCACGAAGTAGGGAGGAAAGATAGTTGTGTGCCAACCCGGTACAACCGAAGTAGCGAAGTCAAATGATACTATGGTATGAACCGACAACACAAGCGGTGTTGCCAATCCGGCTAAAACCAATGAAAGGCTTTCATGTCGCTGCCAATGTTTGGTACTTCCCGTCCAGCCAAAGGATGCCACGCCATAAAACATTTTTCGAAATTTTGTTTTAGCCCTGTCACGCACCGTTGCCAAATCGGGTAACAATCCTGAATACCAGAAAAGTAATGAGACCGTAAAATATGTTGATACGGCAAATACATCCCACAATAAAGCTGAATTGAAATTAGGCCACAACGGCCCGCGTGAGTTCGGATAAGGCATTACATAAAACCCAACCCAAACACGCCCCATATGGAAAATTGGAAACTGTCCCGCACATATAACCGCGAAGATCGTCATCGCTTCAGCCGCCCTGTTTACGCCCGTTCTCCATCCTTGCCTGAATAATAAAAGAATTGCAGATATAAGCGTACCAGCGTGCCCGATACCAATCCACCATACAAAGTTGGTAATATCCCAGCCCCAGCCAATGGTGTGATTCAGATTCCATTGTCCTATGCCATACACTACTTCGCGATATACTGAATAAACTCCAAAAAGTAAAAGAGCAACCGAAATTGAAAAGCCAATCCACCACAGCAGGCTTGGCCTTACTTCAATGGGGCTAATGATATCTTCAGTTGTCTGGTGATAATCTTTATCTCCATCTACCAAAGGCTCCCGTAGTTGCGATTCATATTTTAATAATGACATACTCTATTTAGCTTTTAGCTATAAAATGAAATCTTTATTTATCAATAACTTTTTCAAAAATTATCTAAGTGTGTTCTTCTTCTTTTGTTAAGTTACCAACTTCACGATCAGTATTCCTCACTTTTACGAGATAGTTTACATTACTCAAAACGTGCAACTCCTCGAGTACATAATATTTTCTTTCTTTTTGCTCACGTGTTCTTAGTTGCGCTATCTTACTGTCTTTATCATTTACATTACCAAACATTATTGCATGGGTTGGACAAGCTTGCATACATGCAGTTTTTACTTCCTGGTCCTTCAGAGGACGGTCCTCTTTTTTAGCATTTAATTTTCCTTCCTGCAAACGTTGCACACAAAAACTACATTTTTCCATTACACCTCTTGAGCGGACGGTTACATCAGGATTCAATACCATCCTGGTAAGATCTTCATTGAGTTCTGCAGTTGCATCGGAAATAATTCCACGCTGGTTATCAGGAAAACTATCTGCACCATTATAATCGGCCCAGTTAAAACGGCGCACTTTATAAGGACAGTTATTTGCGCAATATTTTGTACCGATACAACGGTTATAAATCATTTGATTAATTCCTTCGCTGCTATGATTGGTTGCGGAAACAGGGCAAACATTCTCGCAAGGAGCATTATCACAATGCTGGCAAAGCATTGGTTGAAATACCACATCGGGATTTTCCGGATCTCCTGTGAAATACCTGTCTATCCGCAGCCATTGCATGTCATGATATCGTGAAACCTCATATTTGCCAACTGTTGAAATATTGTTTTCAGCCACGCACGCAACGGTACATGCAGAGCAACCTATACAGGTATTAAGGTCAATACTCATGCCCCATTTTATTCCGGGCTTATCGTAAGTTGGATAGAGGGTGGCATCCCTGACAAAACTTTCCCCGTATTTTTCAAGCTCTTCTTTTTCTTCTTCATTCATTTTACCGGGATGCGTAATAAATTCTGCAAGAGTCGTTTCTCTTACAATAGGACGTCCTTCAGTGATATTATGTACCTGGGTTTGTGCGATCGGAAAAGTGGTTCCTGTTTTTTCAATCGTTACAGGTGCAGAGTATGTAATGGAAGTTCCGTTAAAAACAGCAAGCGGATATACATTTACACCAACTCCATTTGCAGCAGGTCCAATAAATTCTGCAGTTTTGTCTTTGATTGCTGCTTTGCCTTCCGTAGCCAACAGCCATCGCAATAACATTTGGATGCGTGCCTGGAATTATTAGTACAGGAAGCTCAATTGATTTGCCGTTGGAAGTAATTTTTATAACAGGTTTTTGAACGTTTACTTCATATTTATCTGAATCGCGCCTGTTAAATATATCTATACCAAATAATGATTTTCCCATTTCAGGAGATATCATTGCGTAGTTATCCCATGTTGCCTTTGAAATGGGATCACTTACTTCCTGCAGCCATGCATTGTTGGCCCTGCTACCTGTTCTTAACGATACTTTCTCATAGAGAACCATTTCAATATCACCTCCTTTCACACTACCAATTTTTGCAGCGGCATCAGAAATATTTCCCGCGAATGCAGCAGTGCCCATGGATATAGCAGATGATACAATAGTTGAATCTGCCTGCATAGGCCTTTTGGCAATCGAGTCAGATGACTGCATCAGGGACCGGGACGCCGATGCTGTAGCCGAAGTGAGGTTATTTATATTCGAAACAGATGATTGTGTTTTAGTCTGTGCTGTTTCAAGAACACCATCTTGCAGGAATCTTTCATAATTATTAAGGCCACCTAATTTTGTTACCCAGTAATTTTTAAAATATGCCTCGTAGCTATTTGGATTACCGTTGAGCTTTAAAAGAGAATCTTCGAATTGTCGCGTTTTAAATAGCGGATGAATGAGAGGCTGAATTACACTAACGTAGCCAGCCTGTGGTTCGGCATCGCCCCAGCATTCCAGCCAGTGATGAGATGGAATTACATATTTACAGAGCTCTGTGGTCTCATCCATTTTTTCACTGAAAGAAATAGTGAGCGGGCATTTCTTAACTCCCGCCGCAAATTTATCAGCTGCAAAAAAACTATAAACAGGATTTGCCCCATAGACCAATAAGGTTCCAACATTCCCTGAATTAAGATCGTCGGTCAGTGCAACCATATCTGCGTCTAATCCCTGGCGATAGTTTACCGGTGTGCTCCAGTCGATTGTTTTGCCACCAGCTCCAATTGCTTCATTGATGGCATTGACAATGGTCTGAATGTTAGGATCGTTACTACCGCATACCACCAAAGCGGCTCCTTTATTTGCGGCAAGTTCTGCCGCGGCTTTTTTTACGCCCTCTGCAACTTTGCCCGAAATATTTGAAGAAGTGCCTCCACCCAAAGCGCCAAGTAAAGCAAGAGCTACAGCCCCGGTTTCTGAAGGTTTGTGTACATAACGGTTATCAGCATTCGCCCCTGTTATACTATAATGACTTTCAAAATGAAAGTGCCTGCTCATGGCAGGATGCTCTTCGTTGATTCTTCTTGTTGCAGCATATTGATTTGCAAAAACAACCGGGCTTAGCCAGGTTGCTAGGAAATCTGCGCCAAGGCTTACAATAACTTTTGCATTTTCAAAATGATAAGCAGGTATTGCCTTTTTACCATAAGAGGCCTCGTTAGCCGTTATCATTCCGCTATAAGAAACTGCATCATATTGCACATGCCGGCTTCCGGGATATTTTGCTAAAAACTCAGTTATAATTTGACGGGTAGTTTGAGACGTAATAGAAGATGTAAGTAGTACTGCAGGCTTTCCCGCATTCGCCGCCATATGCATCTGCAACCATTTTATCAATCGCCTCAAAGGTTGCTTCCTTACCATTTGCCAATGGATAGCGCAGGCGTGTAGTATCATACAGATCTAAAACGGAAGACTGACATTGTGCTGATGTTCCTCCATTTGTAAGCGATGAAAGATCATTACCCTCAATTTTTATTGGCCTTCCTTCCCGTTGCTTTACTACAACGGGTATTGCATCGCCGTCATTTATATAAGTGGAAGCATAATAATTTGAAACACCCGGAAGCATATCATCCGGTTTGTTTAAAAAGGGAATGGTTTTACGAACCGGCATTTCACAACTTGCTGCTATTGCAGCTGCTGCTGTGCTAAAACCCATATACTTTAAAAAATCCCTCCGTGGGGTTTTTGCATTAAATATATTTTCATTGGCAAGATCTTCAAATGGCAGCTCTTCTTTGAACTCATTTTTCAATACCTTCTGTTCAGATTCGCTTTGATGAAACTCTTCAAAATTTTGCCAATACTTTTTATCGCTCATTTATATCTGTTTGAAATTCTCTAATTGCTTCATATAATTTGCAACAACGTTTGCCGAAATCCCCCGGAGATAGCTTTTAATAATGACATTTCTGACATTCTGTGCCGCCAATTTTTTCAACGGTGACACTGTCGTATTTTTTATCCTTTATATCCTGGTGAAATTTTTCGTAAATGCTGTAGAACTTGTTGCCATGGCCTTGCTCGTCGTTAAACTGTACATTAGTTGTACGATGACAATTGACGCACCATCCCATACTAAGGTCGGCAAACTGGGCTACCTCGCCCATTTTTTGAATTTCGCCATGGCAGGTTTGGCACTGAACCCGCCCAACCTTTACATGCTGGGAGTGATTAAAATATACAAGATCGGGAAGACTGTGTATGCGTATCCATTCTATAGGAGTGCCGGGCTTATCATATTTTTTCAGATCAGGATTCCACCCTGCATATTTGTATAATTTTTGAATTTCCGCATTAGGATTTACAGAAGTTCCATCTTCACGAAATAGAGGCTCTCCTCCATATTCCTTAACTGACATATGGCAATTCATACAAACATTTACCGAAGGAATGTTTGCATGCTTGCTATCCTGCGCTCCGCTATGACAATACAGGCAACTAATTTGGTTAGTACCTGCATGAACTTTGTGCGAATAGTAAATTGGCTGTACAGGCTGGTAGCCTTGTTGGCGGCCAAGTCCCATAGCTCCTTCCACCAGGAAATAACCTCCCACCATAAACAGAACTATTACCAACATTAAAAGGTAAGCCTTGTTACGATAAAATGGAACAGGGTGTGGCGATTTCCGGCCTTCCTTTTCATCAGTTAATTTTTTAAGATTGCTATTTACCTGTAGCAGCGTTAAGCCTATAACTGCTAATATAAGTGTAAGCAATCCATACCATATTGAATTGTCTTCGCCGGTTTGCCCAGGCTGTGCGGGAGCTCCTTTCGTACCTGCGGGCGGCTCATATTTATCAGCGTAATCGAGTATCGCGTCTATCTCTTCTTTAGTTAACCCGGGAAATGCAGTCATTACAGCACCGCCCGCTTCACCCTTTAGCTTTATAGCATAAGGATCGGTGTTCACCATTGTTGTGGTATTTGCGATCCACTTATAAACCCAACCTTTAGACGGTTCCCTATCCCTGGCTCCCTTAAGCGCAGGGCCTACATACGCAGCATCAGGTTTGTGACAACTTGCAGCAATTCGCCTTGAATAAACTTTCGCCATCTGCTGCAAATAAAAATTCCGGAATTGAAATTAACGATAGAAGAAGAAGTAATGTGGTAGTTTTTTTAAAAAGCCTGCTGAGTTGGTTCATACTCTATTTCCTGTCTTGTGATAATGGAAAATAACTATAATGGCTGCAAAAATAAGGCAGGATGTTGACAAACTGTTAACATTTTCAATTTTTTTTTAACCTTGCCAGACGCTGATTTCAAAGGATTTGAAAGGATTTCTTATCAAAGATACCATGAGACGAAAACTCAAAATTTATATTCACATTTAAAAAATTCAATTCTGTTTTTATTTCAATGCACAATTATTTTCAGCACGGTTTTGTGTAATAAAGAATAATATCAATAAATACTTTTTAATACTTTGCACTTTAGGAATTATAATAAATTTTAATGCCGCCAGGTTGCGTTTGATTAATTGGGTGCCGTAATATTTTATGGAAAAAGAATGATCATTAACCGCGAATAAAAATGAAGAAAATCGCAATTTTTGCATCAGGGGCAGGTTCAAATGCCCAGAAGATAATTGATTACTTTAGAAAGTCGGTTTATGCGCATGTTCATTTGATCGTATGTAACAATCCCCGGGCAGGTGTGCTGCAGATTGCCGCTGTTGAAGACATCGAGATACTATTAATTGAAAAAAGCACATTTAACGACACGGGATATGTAGGCGAACTAAAAAATCGCGGTATAGAATTCATTGTATTAGCCGGGTTTTTATGGATGCTGCCTGAAGTACTTATTGAATCTTTTGCCGGGAAAATAATAAATATTCATCCTGCGCTATTACCTAAATATGGCGGAAGGGGAATGTATGGTAATGCGGTTCATAATGCGGTCATAAATGCAAAAGAAAAGCAGAGCGGCATCACTGTTCATTATGTTGATGAGAAATATGATCATGGTAAAATTATCTTTCAGGCAAAATGCGATGTTGCTGAAGACGATACAGCAGAATCACTGGCACAAAAAATCCATTTGCTGGAACATGCACATTACCCCTTGCAGATTGAGAAAATTTTAAGGAAATAATTTCATCTTTATTTTCTAAATTATTTTTATCAGCCCGGTTTAGCCCGAATAAAAAAGAATTTAGATTGAAGAGATTAATACCCTTCGGCAATGCTGTATTTGCTATTGCAATCACTTTATTGACTATTGATTTAAAAACTTCCTGAGTTACACGAATCTGTTATGGAAATAAAACTTGTAGATGCTATTTTACTTACGTATTGCAGGTAAGAATAAAGCCTTTCCATTTACTCTTTACCCCTTACCCTTTCCCGGATTTCTCTTAACGTTTGATCTATTAAAAGTTTGCCATCTCTGAAAACTTCTATTAATGCCCCTCGTTTTTCTTCTTTCCAATTGACGCGGTCTGTAAGAATGTATGCTCCATTTTCTTTATCAATTCTTATCAATCCCGTTGCAGATTTTTTAGTACCATCATCTGTTACCGGATCTTTAAAAATTTCCCTGCCCTCGCCGTTTACTTCTCCGTATGTTGCCTTCATGGCAAAGCCAAATGTATCTCTTGTGTTGTATTGATACGTGTAGGAACCAATGCCCAGGACTACATTGGTAGAAGCAAATCTCTTTTCTCTCAGACGTTCGCAAATTTGTACTGCCCTGTCCAGCGTTATGCTGTCTCCATAAATAGCGCCGATCTGAGGAATTAATTCTTTGTAACCTTTTGCATTTACATGCCCTCCAAAAGTATCCCACAACAATTCAATAACACCTTTTATTTCGTGCTCTGTGCTGCCATCTGGATTGCCACAGATTATATTAACCGGATCTCCGCTGTCTGGCCTTATCACCACCTTTCCTTTTCTTCGAATAATTTCTGTTTTTAGTTTGGGCAAATATTCTGTAAGCACTTTCCACAAATCCCATGTGTCTGATACAATAGAAAGAATGCCTCCCGGATACACTTCACATACCAGCCTTTTGAAAGTTTCTAATTCGCCCTTGGTTGTTCCCATACACATTACTGAGTGTTCTGTTGCAGCAACGGAGCCGCCTATCAGTTCTTCATCAGCATTTGCATGATAGTAAGTTTCTAAAAAATCAATTGCAGGAATTGTATCGGTTCCGGTAAAGCTTAGGAGATGCCCGGCCGCTGAACAAACAGCCGCTTCTATTCCGGACATGCCACGCATTGAAAAATCATGTCCCTGCCAATCAACAAATTCAGGCATGGAAGAAGTTTCTGCTGCGAATGTGTCCAACACTTTACGGTATTGTTTTGCAATAGTTGCAGAAGTGCAAGGCATCCAGATAACCGCGGATAATAACGTTTCAAAATAATTTGTAAGCCAAAAGAATTCCACCTTTGTGTTATAAATTGTAAACATCGGCACACGCATTGGGACAGATGCGCCCTCGGGCAATGCTTTAATCACCATTGGAATGTAACCCAGATCGTGCAAGTCTTCTATGTGCTTATGACCAACCTGGTTTTCACCAAGGTAATAATTAATTCTACGACTATATTCTTTAATGACTTTTTCTTTTGGTTGTTTAAAAAAATAGGTTTCAAAATCTTCAAGTATATATTTTTTAATAAAATATTGAAGGCCAAAAAATACGACATCCTCAATTCCACCAATCCTGCTTCTTCTCGGCGTCCAGTTAGAGTAAACTAATGATGTACCGGGAGGGTATTGCCGGCGATGGTCAACTTTGTAACCATCAGTTAATAATAAAGGGTTCATTTATTTTTGATTTTAATGCAGGCAATAATGTTTTGAGTTCTTTATATACTTGTTGCAAACCGGCCCGGTCATCTAAATAGGCGTTGGCGTAAATTTTTCTGCTTGCAGATTTATGGAAAGGAGGATTTTCATTTATTGCATCAAAAGGAATTTTGTTTTCTGTTAAATAGGCTGAAACAAAAGCCAGATCTTCCTGTCCTGTCCAGCAAATGAGAAAACAATTAATGGCTTTTAATTTTCTAAGGAGGCTGACTACATTATTATACAACCTCCCTTTTTCATGATAATCATATACGGTATCATCAAAATCATAAGCAACTACTATCGTTCCGTATTTCCGATACTCATCTGCCAGGCGGCATGATGCATTTTTTGAATTAAGATAATAATCCATCGCTTACGTTTATTTGGGTTACACGATGATGATTTATATCCCTGAATGAATTTGTCGTAAATATCTCCTTAAAATATTTTTCTAATTCTTCAAATCCCCGGCTGAAAATACCATGACTTACTGCTAAATATAAGGTCCCCGCATTTTTATTTTTAAGTTCCTGCGCCAGCCCAATAAAAGTACCGCCGCCATCACTGATGTCATCTACTATAAGGCAGTTATTACCCTGCAGGTCATCGGCATACACTTTAAAGCCCGTAAGCTTTCCTGTTTTTACATCCCTGCTTTTGCTGCATTCAATTACTTCGACACCTCCTAAAAATTCTGAAACCTTATATATTTTTTTAAGGGCGCCGCCATCAGGCGACACCAGTACTGCTTCGCCTCTAATATTGTCCATTACTTTTTTTATAAAATTGTGGTTGGAGATGACCTCGCAATTATTCAACAGTGCAGGTATAACTTCTGAATGAGGATCGAAAACAAATACTTTGGTTAGATTAAGAGAATTGATAATAGTGGCATAAACCTTTACCGATAGCGGCTCTCCTTTTACCATAATCCTGTCCTGCCTTGCAGCCGGAAAATAAGGAATATATAAACCTGAAATTGTAACGTCCATTCTTTGCAGTGCATCTACTGCGAGATGCAGCAATCCAATATCATTGAATGAATTTAGCCTGTGTGTAATGATTACTTCTTCGAAATGATTGAAGTTAGGATCAATTTTAATATGTGGCTCCCCTCCTGAAAAGGTGAAGCTTTCAAAGAGTATCTCTCTACCCTCTATTGGCTTAAAATTCCGGTCTAAATTAAGAATCATATCTTCTATTTTGTGTAATTATAACGCAAAATAGAGTTAATTATTTTAAAATGCAAATAATTTGTGTAATTATTACGCAAAATTAATATCAAATAAAAAACCTTCCTTTACCAGTTTGTTATATGTCTGCTTATTGAACCGGAATAATTTAGCAGGTCGCCCGCTTTTTTTGCTTCCATATTTTTCAGTTTCTTCAACAATTCCAAAGCTTAATATCTTCTTTCTAAAATTGCGCCTGTCTATTTCTTTTCCCAGAATGGTACAATAGAGAATTTCAAGATCAGAAAATAAAAATTCTTTAGGGAGCAAGTCAAAACCTATAGGTTGGTAAGTGAGTTTGCTTTTGAGCCGGGTTTGTGCAACTTTTAAAATTGAATTGTGGTCGAATGCAATCTTTGGCAGGCCATTAACCGGAAACCATTTCGCATCTTCCGCATCCGTGTCTGGTTTCAAAATTAATTGAGTTGAATTTACCAAAGCAAAATAAGCGACTGAAACTACCCTAAACCGTGGATCCCGGTCTATATCATCACCAAAGGTATATAGCTGCTCCAGATAACTGACTTTAATTCCCGTTTCCTCCAGCAATTCCCTGTTTACGGCATGGTGCAGGGTTTCATCATCTTTCACAAAGCCGCCCACCAAAGCCCATTGGTTTTTTAAAGCACCGTATTTTTGCCTGATAAGTAATACGTGCAAACCATTATGTGCATATCCAAAAACAATGGCATCTACAGCTAATTTAATATTCTGAGTAAGTTTCACTTTTATGCGTATTGTTTACGCAAATGTATCAATTTCCTTGCAGGACAAGCATTTGGGCAAATTGATACCTTTGTGATAGATATAAACATGGCAAAGTAATTGCCTTATATTGAAGAAGACAATAAAACCTGATACAGGATACTGAGGGCCTGAACTTCCGTTAAAGACAAATTTATTTGAATGGCTAGTGCTGTATCAGGACACTCCTGGCAAGCGTTCAGATTAATGCCTCACAGCTTTATCTCTTCATCACTCTTATCATAAAAGTGAAATTCGGTAAGGTGGTAATTGCTATTGGCTTTTACTTTTATTTTTTGCTTGTATTTCCAGCTCCATTTCATTCTTATTGAAGGGAAACCATTTTTTAGATAGGCAAATAAAATAGGATGGATTTCGATTGTGAGGCCCGTATGTTTTTGCATTATGAGATAGCTAAGATTCTTTTCTATCTCGTCTTCCAGTACAAGTGTTGAAGAAATTTTTCCAGTGCCTTCGCAACTGGGACAAACTTCCAGTGTGTTGATGGTCATTTCGGGCTTCATGCGCTGCCGGGTAATTTGCATGAGGCCAAATTTGCTAATGGGTAATACCGCATGCTTTGCCCTGTCGGGGCGCATATAATGGTCCATCTGTTCGGCCAGCCGCTTCTTATTTTCCATCAGCTTCATGTCAATGAAGTCGACTACTATTATGCCTCCAATATCTCTGAGGCGTAGTTGCCGTGCGATCTCGACAGCCGCTTCCAGGTTTGTTTCCAGCGCATTTTGTTCCTGGTTATTGCTTACGCTTTTATAGCCACTGTTTACGTCAATTACGTGCAACGCTTCGGTGTGTTCTATTATAAGGTAAGCTCCGCTTGGCAGGTTTACGGTTTTGCCAAATGATGCTTTTACCTGCCGGGTAATTCCGTAGCTTTCAAAAATGGGCGAACCATTATTATGAAAGGAAAGTATATCCGTTTTTTCGGGAGCTATCCTTTGCAAATAGGTTTTTGTATCATTAAAAATATTCTTGTCGTTTACCACGATTTTGTTAAAGTCAACCGTCAACAGGTCACGCAGAATACTATTGGTCTTCCCTTCCTCACTCATGATCTTACTTGGAGCAACCGCTCCCTGCAAATTTCTTTGAATATTTTTCCATGTATTTATAAGAGACAACAGATCCTCATGAAGCTCCGCTGTATGCTTACCCTCTGCAGCGGTTCGCACAATTACTCCAAAGTTCTTTGGCTTAAGCGCTTCAATAATTTTTTGCAGGCGTTTTCTTTCCTCGGAAGAATGAATTTTTCGGGATACGGCTATGATGTCATTGAAAGGCGTGAGCACCACAAACCTACCCGGTAACGAAAGTTCGCAACTGAGCCGCGGGCCCTTTGCTGCTATAGGCTCTTTTAATATCTGTACTAAAATATTCGGTTTGCCGCTAAGCACCTCCGTGATCTTACCGGTCTTTACAATCTCCGGTTCGATAGGAGATGTTGAAAAATCAAATCCCTTTTCCGACTTATCGTTGATCGCAATATTTGTGAATTTGAGAATAGAGCGAACATAAGGGCTAAGATCAGTGTAATGAAGAAATGCATCTTTTTCAAAACCTACATCTACAAATGCCGCGTTGAGTCCCGGAATTAATTTTTTTACTTTCCCGAGGTACAAATCACCTACCGCAAAGCTCGCATTTGCATTTTCATTATGCAGTTCAACGAGCTTTTTATCCTCAAGCAAGGCAATTTCCACCGCCTGTGGAGCAGCGTTTATAATAAGTTCCTTATTCAACTAAAAATCTTTTAATTAATTTCTTAATTACAAATACACGGAAGGAATTAAAAAAAAAATGTAAACCGGAATTACGGCTTAGACAAGTAAAAGTAAAAACTTACTTCTTTTTATGTCGGTTTTTTCTCAAGCGCTTTTTTCGCTTATGAGTCGCGATTTTATGGCGCTTTCTTTTTTTACCACAAGGCATAACTGAGTATTTTTAATAATTTATAATAAAAAATGAATTGAAATAAATATATCAATTCATTAATGTTGCAATATCCTGAGCCCTTTGCTATTGGGCATTGCTTAAAGCCTTTATTCTTTCATCCACTTCTTTACTGAAATCCGGATTGTTCACCAGGTGCTTACTTTGCTGATACCACTTTATGGCGTTTTTGGTATCACCTATCGCAGCGTAGGCATCTGCAAGCCATGAAACTGCTTCGAGGTTATGAGGGTCAAATGAAACAACTTTTTGCAAACGCTCCACCGCTTTATCATTCTGCCCCGAAATAACAGCACCAATTCCTAAAACCATCTGCGCCTGCATGTTATTAGAATCGTTGCGAACCACTTCTAATAATTGCTGGATCCCTTTCATTGTTTGCTGCGGATCTCCGGCCATACCTTGCCCGTAAACGTAGCAACTTCCTAATCCTACCTTTAAATCATCGTTACCAGGATCCAGTTGTAAAGCTTTCTGAAATAATGATGCAGCGGTCTCAGCTTCCCAGGTTTTTAAGTCCACATTCTCTTCCCGCCGCATGTTCTCTAAAATTAACCGGGCAGCAAAGGTGAGGTTTTTTTCCGAATTATCCAATTTGGCTGCTTCGCTTAGATAATAAGCGTATGGAAGGAAAACACCAATGGAATCTTTCCAGAATTCTGCTAAAGCAGTATATTGATTTGCCTCTTGCTTTTTTAGGTCTCCCCGGGTAATATTGTTCTCAAGCTTTGAAACGGTAATAACCTGTCCCGGTGTAAGTTTCTGTCTTTCTTTAGCAATAAGTTCAAGAATATTAAAAGAGGATTTGGTTGCAACTGGTTGTGTAGCGTCAACCTTCGTTGTTTCTGTTTTACCAAATAATAAAAGGATAAATAAAAATACAAGACCACCGGCAGCTAAAAATATTCTTTTGATCAAGATAAATGCAGGATTTTTTTACCTGGATCGCAAAGTTAAGACTATTCAGGTTTTTGTCCCATATTCTTGCTTTTGATATCCTGTACAAATTCTTTTGCAGGCTTAAAAGCGGGAATGTGATGTTCGGGAATCTGCACTGCAATATTTTTTTTAATGTTCCGGCCTATTTTTGCAGCTCTTTTCTTTGTTATAAAACTGCCAAAACCTCTTATATAGATGTTTTCCCCCTTGCCGAGAGATTCTTTAACTTCTTTAAAGAGGGTTTCTAAAGTTACCAGAACATCGACTTTAGGAATTCCTGTTTTTTCTGAAATCTGGTTAATTAAATCTGCTTTTCTCATTTTAATATTTTTAGATTAGAAATGATAAATGAAACTCTAATGAAAAGATGTTCAACCAGGTTTACAAATTTAATAATCTTTATTTTAAATTCATTCTGAATAATTTACAATTCATTTTTGAATTTAACATCTGTATAAAATGCAGGATTACCTGATTTTTAATGAAAAATAAAAAATTATTTACTCAAATCCTACTTTCCTGGAATAGGAATGAAAATAAAAGACAAATGCCGTGGAAAGGAGAGAAGGATCCCTATAGAATATGGATAAGCGAAATCATCTTGCAGCAGACGAGAGTTGACCAGGGAATGGACTATTATAATAGGTTCATAAAGTCGTTCCCGAATGTACAAAGCCTTGCCAAGGCTACAGAGCGGGAGATTTTTAAACATTGGGAAGGCCTGGGATATTATTCGAGGTGCCGCAACCTTATTGCTTCAGCAACATTTATTGCGAAGGAACTTAAAGGAAAATTTCCCGACAGATACGAAGACATCCTCGCCTTAAAAGGGATTGGCAGCTATACAGCTTCCGCGATTGCTTCATTTGCTTTTAATCAGCCATACGCTGTGGTTGATGGTAATGTCTTTAGAGTTTTATCCAGGTTTTTCGGGATCGAAGTGCCTGTTGATACCACAGAGGGGAAAAAAATGTATACCATCTTAGCAAGTGAACTACTAGACAAAAAGAAGCCCGGTATATATAACCAGGCAATTATGGACTTTGGTGCGACTTTATGTAAGCCACTGCCCTTGTGTGACGAATGCCCCCTCCAGCTAAAATGTATTGCCTTCAAAAAAAAGAAAGTAAATAGTTTACCAATTAAAAAGAAAAAGATTAATAGAAAAACGCGGTATTTTACCTATTTAATCGCTGAGTATAATAATGCATTTTATATAAGAAAGAGAACTGCTAAAGATATCTGGCAGGGGCTTTATGAATTCATATTAGTAGAAACTAAAGCCTTGTTGACCGAAGAACAAATGCACGGGACGAAAACACTCACCAGCCTGTTTGGAGTAAATAATTTTACTGTTACCAACGTTTCGAAAACATTCAGTCAAACATTAACTCACCAGACTATCACCGGAAATTTTTTTCATATCCGTATTGCAAATCGGCCTCAGATTGATGATGTATATCATTTGGTATCAGAGCAAGAACTTGCGCTGCTGCCCTTTCCAAAATTTATCACTTCATATTTGAAAGATTAAAATGTATCTTTAAATTTGATTTTTAGTGATTGGTTAATCTAAGAAAAAGCTATTATGAGAGGTGTAAATAAAGTAATCCTCATTGGTAACCTGGGTAAAGATCCCGAGATCCAATACCTGGAAGGAAATATTCCCGTTGCAAAATTTCCACTGGCTACAACTGAAACTTATAAAGATAAATTAGGCAAATTAATATCACAAACCGAATGGCATAATGTAGTTTTATGGCGGGGCCTCGCGGAGTTATCTCAAAAATACCTGCATAAAAGTAGCCTGGTTTATATAGAAGGTCGTTTGAAGACGCGGTACTGGGAAGACAGAGATCATAATAAAAAGGTGGCAACTGAAATTATTGCAGATAATCTTATCATGCTCGATAAACGCTCTGATGCCAATGCGCCGGGAGGTGAGACTACAAATGAAAACATTCCGGGAAATGAGATCCCGCCCCTGGATGAAGGCTCCGACAAATTACCCTTTTAAAACACACCAATGGGCTGAATGCGCTTAGCTGTATTCATCCAAATGTTTAACTAAAAAAAATTGTTTTGGATTATCATTCGGTAAATTTTTTCAGCCAGCATATAATATTATTCCTGGCAATCACACCCGCCGCCACTACCATACTTCTTTTCACCGTTATTATTCTTTTTTTCATATCGTTCCTTGTCTCTGGTTCTGAAATTGCTTTTTTTTCACTCACTCTTAAGGATATCAATATGCTTAAAACGAGGCAACAACCTTCTTTTAAGAGAATAGTAACCTTGCTTGAAACTCCAAAAACCCTGCTGGCTTCGATGCTTATAGCCAACAGCCTGGTAAATATTGGCATTGTTCTTATATCGAATACCCTAATGGATACGTGGGTTACAGCCCTTGGGTTGCAGGATATTTTTGAGTTCCTGATTAAGGTGGTTGTAGTAACTTTTTTGCTTGTTTTGTTTGGTGAAGTGCTGCCAAAAGTATGGGCTACGCACCATAAAATATGGTTCGCGTCAACCGCGTCATTGGTCATAGAGGTGTTCAACAGCTTGTTTTTTAGAATAAGTGTGCGGCTGGTAAACCTTGGCGATAAAATAGAAAAACGTTTTAGTTCCGGTTCCTCCCGAATGGATGATACACAGCTCGACTATGCAATTGACCTTTTACCGGACAATGAAGCCACGATTGAAGAAAAACAAATTTTAAAAGGTATCAGAAAATTTGGCAATACAACCGTAAAACAGACAATGCGAACACGCCTGGACGTTAGCGGCATCGAATTAAGTACCAGTTTTACCGATGTGAAGAGGAAAGTAGAGGAAATGCATTACTCAAGATTTCCGGTTTATAAAAACAACCTCGATGAAATCGCGGGAATTCTTCATACTAAAGATCTTTTACCGCATCTTGACGAAGAAGTATTTGACTGGCATCCCCTTATGCGGCCGGTGTTTTACGTGCATGAACAAAAATTAATTGAAGACATACTACAGGATTTCCGGGACAAGCGCATACACCTTGCAGTGGTTGTAGATGAATTTGGCGGCACTTCGGGAATTGTAACTCTGGAAGATGTGATGGAAGAGATTATCGGCGATATACAGGACGAATTTGACGATGAACAAAGCGTCAATAAAAAGCTTGACGACTTTACTTATATTTTTGAAGGGAAAACCATGATTAATGATGTTTGTAAATCATTAAAGTTGCCCATTGATACTTTTGATAAAATCCGCGGAGATAGTGATTCGTTGGCTGGCCTTATTTTGGAAATAGCCGGTGAATTTCCTCAGGTAAATGCCAATATTGTTTTTGGTAGTTATACTTTTGTTCCATTGGAAATAAATAGAAACCGGATCGAGAAGGTCAAGATTATTTTGAAATCCGGAAAAGAAGAACAAACTCTTTGATGTGAAAAAAAGCCTTCCTGCCTGGTTCCCGTGGTTATTAATTTTTTTGTGGAGTTGCAATTCAACATATACTTCTAAAAAGAAGGGGTACTTTAAAATTGATTTTCCAAAACATGAATATGTAAAATTTGACAACCCTGATTTTCCCTATTCATTCGAATATCCCGTATATGCGAAAATAGTAAGAGATTCCTCTTATTTTGACAACACCGGACAAAACCCATTTTGGATAAATATTGATTTCCCCTCATTTAATGGCAAAATTTTTATTAGCTATAAAACCATTGGTGGCACATCTGTCTATAAAGTAAAAACGCCTTCCGGGTATAAAGATTCTATAGGAAAAAATACGTTTGAAAATATGGTAAACGATTCCTATAATCTTACTTATAAGAATGATATAAAAGCTTATTCAATAGAAGATAGCCTGATGCATACTCCCAATAATATTTCAGGAATATTTTTCCGGCTTGGCGGAAGTGTCGCCACCGCCAAACAATTTTTTTTGTCTGATACAACACATAATTTTCTAAGAGGCGCTTTATACTTTGATGCCACACCAAACGAGGATTCACTTCGGCCCGTAAATGCATTTCTCCAGGCGGACATGATGCACCTGATTAATACTTTGAGGTGGAAGTAGCCCAAAGCAAATCACTCTATTTGGGGATGGATATGAAAAAAATAGACAGGTTCATCGTCCCCTTCGGGGTTGGGGGCTTACTTTTGCACCATGATTATGATTGACGATATACTTATCAGTGACCAGGTAATTGAAGAACAATTTGTCTGCGATCTTATAAAATGCAAAGGTGGCTGTTGTGTTGATGGAGATGCCGGCGCACCGTTGGAAAATAACGAGTTAGAGGAAATGAAAAATGCATACAGTAACGTTCTGCCTTATCTTTCGCATGAATCAAAAAAAGAACTGGACCGCCAGGGTTTGTATACCTATGATAAAGAATTTGGATGGGTGACTCCTACCGTTTCTTCAGGTATGTGCGCTTATGGAATAATTGGCGATAACGGAATTGTAAAATGTGGAATTGAACAGGCATACAACGACGGAAAAATTGCGTGGCGAAAACCAATAAGTTGTCATTTATTTCCCGTTAAAATAAAAAAAAGCAAATCCGGCAAATCAGACTTTGTAAATTATGAACCCCGCGAAGATCTTTGCAAGGCCGCCTGCAAACTGGGAAAGAAACTTAAAGTTCCCGTTCATATATTTTTAAAAGATGCCCTTATAAGAAAATATGGGCAGGAATTTTATGAATCTCTCTGCGCTACTGCAGCATATCGCTCATCTAAATAATTTTTCAATCCATAACTCTCTATGAAAAAAATTTTACCGCTTGCTGTAGTATTCTGCGTCTTGTGCTTTGCATCGTGTTCAGTTAATAAAGCCAAAATTGACAATGGCCTGAAAAAATACTTTGATTCTTCAAATGTTGATGGCTGTTTTGCTATTCTGGATAATTCTAATGGAGACATAACAGTCTACAATATGAAACTTGATACGCAAAGGGTTTTACCTGCATCGACGTTTAAAATTGTAAATTCTTTAATAGGCCTGGAAACTGGAAAAATTACAGATGAAAAAATGGTTATAAAATGGGACAGTGTAAAAAGATGGAATGACGATTGGAATAAAGACCTTGATATGGAGCAGGCCTTTAAAGTTTCCGCCGTGCCCTACTACCAGGAAGTCGCAAGGAGGATAGGAAAAGATACAATGCAACATTGGATTGATACACTGCAATATGGCAACAAAAATATCAGCGGCCCGATCGATTCTTTCTGGCTGAATAATACTTTGAAAATATCTCCCGACGAACAGCTTGGCCTTCTAAAAAGATTGTACTTTGATAAACTGCCATTTCAAAAAAGATCGCAGCAAATAGTGCGAAATGTAATGTTGCAGGAAGATAATACACTCTATAAACTAAGCTATAAAACAGGATGGGGTTTTGATGAAAAAAATAATTCGATTGGATGGATGGTTGGATGGATAGAAGAAAACAGGCACATTTATTTTTTTGTAACTCTTATAAAATCCACCGACCGGGATGCTGACATGCGAGCTATAAGAATGAAAATTACAAAAGGTATTTTAGGCGAAATGGGATTCTTTAAAGGTGAGAGGTAAAACGCAATGCATTGCAAGGTGGTAGAGACGCAATGCATTGCGTCTCTACCACCTTGCAATATTTAACACTTCCCAATAATCAATCATTAATAATTTAGCAGCCAATGCTTCATTTTCAATACATACAATACCTGTTGGTGTTTGCCGCACTTCCACTTATAATATTTCTTTATTTCACAGTGATAAAATGGAAGAAAAAGGCGGCTAAAAAGATTGGTGACCCGGCGCTTGTTAAACAGTTAACCGTTAGCTATTCTTCCAAAAAATTCAACCTCAAGTTTATTCTGTTCTCTGTAGCTTTTGCCCTTTGCATTGTGGCAGTGGCCGGCCTGGTAATACCGGACGGTACACAAAAAGTGAACAGAAAGGGAATAGACATTATGTTTGCATTAGACGTAAGTAAAAGTATGCTTGCCCAGGATGTGAAACCCAACCGGCTGGAACGTGCCAAACAGGTAATTACTAATATTATCAATAATTCTCCTGACGATCGCATAGGCCTTGTGGTTTTTGCCGGCCGAGCTTACCTGCAAATGCCGATGACAATTGATCACGCCGCGGCAAGAATGTATCTGTCATCCGCCTCGCCGGATGATATTCCGGCGCAGGGAACGATGATAAGCCAGGCCTTAAGAATGAGCGGTGCCGCATTTAATCCAAAGGACAAAACCTATAAAACTATTATTCTTCTAAGCGATGGAGAAGATCACGATAAAGATGCATTAAAAGTTGTAAAACAATTATCAGGCGATGGAATAATGGTAAATACAATAGGAATCGGCTCTGCGCAAGGGGCGCCTATAAGTGATCCGGAGACAAACAGCTACAAAAGAGACGACCAGGGAAACGTTGTAATTTCAAAATTGAATGAACAGGAATTGAGCAACATTGCAGAAAAAGGGAATGGCATTTATCAGCATTATAATTCAACTGATGAAGTTGTGACAAATATTGAAAAGAAATTGTCGGGCATTGGAGAAACAATCATAACCGACAAAGCCTTTGATTCATACAGGCAGTTTTTTCAATATTTTTTAGTGGCCGCCTTTTTGTTTTTACTAATTGAATTTTTTATGTCCGAGAAAAAAAAGATGGTCAAAAAAATTGCCGCAACGGGCTTTTCATTGTTGTTAGTATGCAATTACTCTTTTGCCCAGGATACAAAAAGGGAAATTATAAAAGGAAATGAGGCCTATAAAAATAATGATTTCGATAAGGCGGAAGTCTTTTATGGAGAAGCGCAAAAGCTTGATGAAAAAAATACAACCGCGAGTTACAATATTGGAAATGTTTTCTACCGGAAAGAAAAAACTGATGAAGCGGTGAATGCCTTTGACAACACAATTAACAACACCAAAGATAATACTGTAAAGCAAAAAGCGTTTTATAACAAAGGAGTGGCGTATCAAAAAGCAAATAAACTTCCGGAATGTATTCTTGCCTATAAAAATGCATTGCTCTTAAACCCTGCTGATGAAGATGCCCGCCAAAATCTTGAAAGGGCGTTACGGGAGCAAAAGAAACAACAGGAAAACAATAAGGATAAAAAAGACAATAAAGACGAGAAAAATAACAAGGATAAAAAGCAAGACCAGGATAAAAAGAACCAGGATAAAAAAGATAATGAGCCTAAGCCTCAGCCATCCAAAATATCTAAACAGGATGCTGAGGAGAAACTTAAATCGCTACTGGAAAAAGAAAAAGCCCTCCAGGATAGATTACATAAAATAAAAGGAGCCGAGGGGATTAACAATCCTGATAAAGATTGGTAACTACTTATTGCTATTGGCCCCTTAATCAAATGCAATGGATCTCTGACGTATGCGTTTTCTATAAATCGTATTTTTGCCCATAAAATTTTTAGGATGAAATTATATGCTGAATCTTTAACAACGTATAAAAGGTTGGCAACTCTGGAAGTAAAGATTGGAGATTTACTATTAGGAAATTTTAATCCTATTCGTATTCAGACAATGACCACTACAGATACGATGGATACTATTGCCACCGTGGAGCAAAGCATTCGTTGTATTGAGGCAGGAGCCGAGCTGGTGCGTATTACCGCACCTTCAAAAAGAGAAGCCGAAAATTTATTGAACATAAAAAATGAACTTCGCAAAAGAGGCTACACCACACCGTTAGTTGCAGATATTCACTTCACGCCTAATGCAGCTGAAATTGCCGCCCGCATTGTTGAGAAAGTGAGAGTTAATCCCGGCAATTATGTTGATAAGAAAAAATTTGAGCTTATCGAATATTCCAATGCCGATTACCTTGAGGAAATAGAAAGAATAAGAACACGATTTACACCACTTGTAAATATCTGTAAGGAATATGGCACGGCAATGCGTATAGGAACAAATCATGGCTCTCTAAGCGATCGCATCATGAGCCGCTATGGTGATACTGCTAATGGCATGGTAGAAAGCGCCATGGAATTCCTGCGTATTGCAAGAGGTGAAAATTACCACAATATTATTTTGAGCATGAAGAGCAGTAACCCGCAGGTGATGGTGGAAGCATACCGGTTGTTGATTAATCACATGACAACCGAATTTGGCGAGTGTTATCCTTTGCATTTGGGCGTAACAGAGGCTGGAGATGGCGAAGATGGCCGAATTAAGTCTGCCATAGGCATTGGTACTTTGCTGGAAGATGGAATCGGCGATACTATCAGGGTTTCTTTAACCGAAGACCCGGAATTTGAAATACCTGTTTGTAAAGATTTAGTGAAGCGTTATAGCAATGATCGTAAAACCAATTCTGTTAATCAGCTACCTGAAATAAATAAATTGCCTTACAGTCCTTTCGAATATAAAAGGCGGGAAACGTTTGAGATTAGTAATGTTGGTGATAAACATGTGCCAGTTGTTATAGCAGATCTAAGTAAGATAAAGTCGATTGAGCCGTCACATCTTGAAGGCATCGGCTATCATTATAATATCGAAACAGATAAGTGGTTGATTGGTGATGCTGCTGCAGATTATATTTTTTGTAACAAAGCATTATCCTTCGGGTTGCCAGGAACATTGAAAGTTTTATTGATGCATCAAAATTGGTTATCCGCAACTGATAAAGAAAAATATATTCCTCTTTTAGACCCGGAAGAATACCTGGATGACGCCATTACGAAATCTGCATTTATGAATTTTGTAATGATCGATTGTTACAGTGAAGGTTTACCCCAACAAGATTTGACGCACTTGTTTAAAAAATTAGGAAAAGACAAGACTGCCGTGATCTGCCTTAGTTCAACTAATAAAAACAGCATGCAAAGCATTCGCAGAATATTTGTTGAATTAATGGATCACGATATAAAAAATCCTGCGATAATAATTTGCGACAGCAGCGATGAGACAATAGATGAAAGCCTTATCCATTATGCCGTTGAAACCGGTGCATTATTGATTGACGGATTTAGTGATGGCATTTGTTTAGGTCACTTTTATGGAAATGATGCGATAGCCCCCAGGCTAAAATTATTGAATAGCATTGCATTTGGAATTTTACAGGCAACCCGCACAAGAATTTCTAAAACGGAATATATAAGTTGTCCCAGTTGTGGAAGAACATTATTTGACCTGCAGGAAACAACGGCTAAAATCAGAGCTGTTACCAACCACCTTAAAGGCGTAAAAATTGCTATTATGGGTTGTATAGTTAATGGCCCGGGAGAAATGGCCGATGCGGATTTTGGATATGTAGGAAGCGGTCCCGGAAAAATAACTTTATATCGTGGTAAGGACGTCGTGAAAAGAAATGTCGCCAGTGAAATTGCTGTTGACGAATTAGTAAACTTGTTGAAAGAAAATGACGCATGGGTTGAGGCTTAATTTTAAGATTAAACTGCATTATTCTTAAAACCTCCTGAACATTTAAAAAATTTGGGAGGTTTGTTATTTACCCCTGAATTTCAGTTTTTGAGAAAGAGTGCATAAAAAATATCAAGTAAAATGAAAACAGATTTTTTAGTAATTGGAAGTGGAATCGCCGGGCTTACGTATGCATTAAAAGTAGCCCAGGATTGCCCGGATAAATCTATAACAGTCCTTACTAAAACAGTAAGTGATGAAACTAATACAAAATATGCCCAGGGTGGAGTTGCCGGCGTTACAGATTTTGACAATGACAGTTTTGCAAAGCATATCGAGGACACATTAATAGCCGGTGACGGCTTGTGCGATCCGAAAATAGTTGAGATTGTGGTTACAGAAGGAGTGGAACGAATACGGGAGATTATTAGCTGGGGAGCACATTTTGACAAAGAGCATTCTGGCGAATACGCATTAGGGAAGGAAGGGGGCCATAGCGAGAACCGTATCCTTCATCATAAAGACATTACCGGCAAAGAAATGGAAGATACTTTGCTTTCGGCAATAGCAAGTAAGCCAAATATTAAGTTAATAAGCCATTGCTTCGTTATTGATATTATCACTCAACACCATCTTGGTTACCTTGTTACCAAATCAACGCCGGATATCGAATGTTTTGGGGTATACGTACTAAATATGGTTTCCAATAAGATCGAAAAAATACTTTCTAAAATTACTTTGTTAGCCACCGGTGGAAATGGCCAGGTTTATCGCACAACAACCAATCCCGCCATTGCGACCGGCGACGGAGTTGCTATGATGTACAGGGCAAAGGGTAGAATAGAGAATATGGAATTTATTCAGTTTCATCCCACAGCTTTATATGAAGCCGGTATAAGTGGCCAGGCATTCCTAATTACCGAAGCAGTAAGGGGAGATGGGGCTATTTTAAGGAATCATAACGGGGAAGCTTTTATGGAAAGGTATGATGAAAGAAAAGATCTTGCCCCGCGTGATATTGTTGCCAGGGCCATTGATAATGAAATGAAGATTAATGGTACTGAAAATGTCTACCTGGATTGCACCACAAATGGATATGGAAAAATTCATTCATCACTTTCCGAATATCACGGAAAAATGCAGGTCAGTAGGAATTGATGTCGCGACCCAATACATACCCGTAGCTCCCGCCGCGCATTATAGTTGCGGCGGAATCAAAACAGATGAATGGGGAAGATCTTCGATAAAAAATTTATATGCCTGTGGTGAATGTGCGAGTACCGGACTTCATGGTGCCAACCGGCTTGCAAGCAATTCCCTTTTAGAAGCAATGGTTTTTGCTCACAGGTGCTATCTTGATTCGATCAACAAGATTAATTTACTTGAGTTTAAAGAAGTAATACCTGATTGGAATGCGAGAGGTACAACCGCGCCAAAAGAAATGATTCTTATTACTCAAAGCCTAAAAGAAATCCAGTTATTAATGACAGACTATGTTGGAATAGTACGCACTAATGTAAGGCTTGAGAGAGCTATGAAAAGGCTCGATCTGCTGCATGAGGAAACTGAGCAATTGTATCAAACCACATCGGTATCGCCTCAGTTGTGCGAACTCAGAAATTTGATAACAGTCGGGTATTTGATTGTAAAAGAAGCGCAGTTACGGCATGAGAGCAGGGGACTTCATTTTAATACTGACTACCCGTCAAGGGATGAACTTGTCCAAAATATTGTTTTGTAACTAATTCAATACACTTGCTTCTTTTTCGGTCTTAATAGTTTTCTGTTCTTTAATTTTTGCCCATCCACCATTCACATTGTGCAGGTTATGGTAGCCTTGCCTTTTTAATAAAGAACAGGCTATTAAACTTCTGTAGCCACCAGCGCAATGCACATACACATTTTGATTTTCCTCCAATTGGGCTATCAATGCGAGGTCAGTCATATCAGCAAGATTTAAATTTCTTGCATCCTTTACATGCCCTTCGGCAAATTCATTGGGTTTGCGTACGTCCAGCACTACTAAATTCTCATCAAATGGCAAATCCATTGCCAATTCATCCGCGTCAATATCGATTATCATATCAACTTCTTCACCAGCATTTTTCCATGTTGCAAAACCTCCCTTAAGATATCCTTCCACATTATCAAATCCAACACGTGCAAGCCTGATAATTGTTTCTTCTTCCAGTGCCGGGCTCTGTGATCAAAATCATTCGTTGATGAAAGGGCAACAAACTTCCCGCCCATTCTGCGAAGCGTCCTTCAAGCCCAATAAATATTGAACCGGGAATAAATGCCTCTTTAAAGTCAGCAGACTTTCTTGTGTCAAGAATTATGACATCTTTGTTTATTTTATCTTTAAAATCTTTTAGGCTTAATGGCGTTAGCCCTTTCTTTTTTATGCCTTCGAGACTGTAATAACCTTCTTTATTAATTTTTGCATTCACTGCAAAATAAGGCGGAGCCTCGTTTAATCCTTCAATTACTGCTGTTATAAATTCCTCCCTCGTTTGAGATTGCAGTGCGTAATTGGTTTTCTTCTGAATACCAATGGTACTTGAGGTCTCACTTCCGATATTTTTTCCACAACTGCTTCCTGCACCATGTGCCGGATATACAATTACATCATCAGGCAAGGGTATTATTTTATTTTGAATTGTATCGTACATAACCGAGGCAAGTTCCTCCCTTGTCATATTACCACTGCTAAGGTCGGGGCGGCCCACATCTCCTACAAATAATGTGTCCCCGGTGAATAAGCAATATGGCTTATTCTCTTCATCATTTAAAAGATAGCATGTAGATTCAATGGTGTGGCCCGGAGTGTGAATAGCCTGAAGGGTTATATTTCCTATTTTGAAAATCTCCCCATCTTTCGCAAGATGAAAAGGGAAATTTGTTTCCGTATTTGGGCCATAAACTATTGTAGCTCCCGTTTCTCTTGCCAGGTCAATATGTCCACTCACAAAATCTGCATGAAAGTGGGTTTCAAATATGTATTTTATCTCTGCATTATGTTCTTTAGCAAGTTTCAAATATTCATCTGTATCCCGTAAAGGGTCAATAATAATAGCCTCCCCGTTGCTTTCCACAAAATAAGCTGCTTCGCTAAGGCAACCTGTATAAAGTTGTTGTAAATACATATAAAAATTTATTCAAATAATTTTTAAATCAATATGTGCCCATAAAATTCTTAGACGAATTCAGGGTTTCGGATTTCCTGCAAAGATAAAATAAAATAAAAGGGGATACTAAACGCGGGGGAATTGGCTATAGTAAACTATCCGATAAGTTTTTTTACAAAATCGTTGATCGATTCGATTCGCAAAGGATTAATAGAATAAAAGATAAATTTTCCATCACGCTCAGTTTTTACAATTCCTGCTTTTCTTAGAATCGCAAGATGTTGGGAGGCTACTGATTGCTCAAGCCTTAATTTCACATAAAGTTGTGTCACTGTTAGCTTTTCGCTTTCAAATATTGTCTTAATTATTTGCTGACGTAATTTGTGATTCAGGGATCTAAGTACCAGCGCAGCCTTCTTTATATTGTGATAATCGATATTAAGAAGTTCAGCATTCTCTATACCTTCTTCCTGGGAAATTACATGGCGCATTGGTTCGGGAAAAGTCATAAGTTGAAAATTTAAATAATTTGTACTGATGCTGTGCTTCTGCAAAGATACATATCAAAAAGAAAAATTTTAGTTTTCAAGAAATTAAAGTATAAAAACGTCTTTTACGGCTATGAATGCAGTTTTCTTGAAGTAGTATAAAAATCTTTCATATATAGCGGATAAATAGTGGAGACGTCTTCAAAATCAGATTTTTTATATTTCTCCCGGGAAGCTTTGGTCAAAACTTCTGTAGAAATATCGATTTCCACGAAACGGGAGGCCGGAGTTTTTACAAGCTGTTGAAACTTTTTGCTGCCACTGCCGGAAAATATTATTTTAAACTTTTCTAAATAATCGCGAAACGAATCTTCGTTAAGAATTTTGGCGCCCGGCGGCTCGACTTGCTTCATATTAAAGTCATAAATGGCACTATAGACTTCCATGCGCCGGGCATCAATCATCGGGCAATACAGGGCTTCACGGTCCTCAGCGAAATCAATTGTTGAAAGCGCTATCAATTCAAGTGTGTTATGGGCAATAAGCGGGATTTGTAATGCATAACAAAATCCTTTTGCCGCTGCGAGGCCTACTCTCATTCCTGTATAAGAACCAGGTCCTGATGTTACCCCGATAGCATTTAGGTCTTTGGCTGTTATCCCTTCGCTTGTTAGAACATCGTTGACTGCCTCGTGCACAAATGCCGCATGTTGCTTCGTATTAATGTTACGTGCAGTAAAAATAGTTCGCGCCCCAAGAGATAAATTTACGATTGCAATCTCTGTAGCCGTATGAATATTTAAAATATAGGGCATCATAGTGACTGGGGAAATGCAAGGTTTTTAAATTTTTCTTCCAATTGAGGAGCTATCAGGTACCGTTTACTGGTTTCCGATAATTTCTTCAAAAGAAGATATATATTTTCTACACCAATTTTATTATGCCATTCAAAAGGTCCCCATGGATAATTTGTTCCTGACTTCATTGCCAAATCTATCTCTTGTTTTGTGCTTACGTTTTCTCCCAGCGCAAAATAAGCTTCATTTATGATCATGCTTAATATCCTTGCAGCCACCAAGCCTGGTTCATCCTTGACGAATACTATCTCCCAGCCGAGGGACCGGAAAATCTCCGCGGTCGCAGCTTTGTTATTTGATGCAATTTCCCATACCGGTCTCCCTAAGAACCCGGGCCAGGCATTTATTCTGCTAAAATTAGAAGCGAGTTTCTTCGACTCCAAAGTATCGATTACTGAATTAATAACTACCGGCTTTCCGAAAAAGTCCCAATTTAGAATTGAAGGGGTGCTAATCAATAAAAAAAATGCGTCAAAGTCCTTGTAAACTTTTATTTCAGAAATATTTTCAGTGAAAATCAAATCCGTTTTATTATCTGCATTTTTGCATGTAATAATTTCCTGCTTTTGTTCTTCTGTCGCAAGGACAACAATCCTCATATTCTTTTTTTTGCAAAAATAGGTTTGTTCGTTGATGGAAAGTTTTGCAATTTTATTGCCCACTAACAATATCTATAAATGGAAAAGCAAATAATTAAGACATCAAATGCTCCAGCTCCTATTGGTCCATATAGCCAGGCCGTTAAAGCCGGTGGTATGTTATTTATTTCCGGGCAAATAGCGTTAAATCCTTTTACTGCGGAGCTTGTAACCGGCACCACAGCGGTTGAAACTGAACAGGTAATGAATAATTTGAAGGCCATACTTGAGAGCGCCGGCTTTAATTTTTCTAATGTTATTAAAACGACTATTTTTTTAAGTGATATGAACTTGTTTGCAGATGTGAATGAAGTTTATGGTAAATTTTTTGATACAAATTATCCGGCGAGAGAAACCATCGCCGTGAAGGGATTGCCCAAAAATGTGAATGTTGAAATAAGTATGATAGCTGCCTAATAAATAAACCACAGGAATTTGAAAAGCCAGGTAATAATAACATCTACTGTACACAATTATTTGATTGATGCGCTACAGCATAAAGGCTTTTCAATCCTTCATTCCGAGAACATTGGGTACGAAGAATTGGGAGTAATAATAAACCAGGCGGAAGGCATAATCATTACAAGCCGGCTCCGAATTGACAAACCGCTGATTGATAAAGCTACACGTCTCAAATGGATTGGCAGATTAGGGAGCGGCATGGAACTGGTTGATGTGGAGTATGCTAATTCCAAAGGTATAAGATGTGTAAGTAGTCCTGAAGGGAATCGAAATGCGGTAGGTGAACATGCTCTTGGTTTGTTGCTAAATCTCACCAATAATATAAGCGCCAGCTATGAAGAAATTAAAGATAAAAAATGGATAAGGAATGCGAACCGTGGCATTGAGCTTTGTGAAAAAACGATAGGAATTATCGGTTACGGAAACACGGGTTCGGCATTTGCCAAATTGCTTTCTTCCTTTGATCTTACAGTGCTCGCCTACGATAAATATAATTACGGATTCGGAAGTGGCCACATTAAAGAAGCAAATTTTGAACAGGTTTGCCGTTACGCAGATGTGATAAGCCTGCACGTCCCTCTCACAAAGGAGACGGAATATATGGCCAATGAAAAATTTTTCAATTCATTAGAACGTTCTCCTTTCTTCATTTCTACCTGCAGGGGAAAGGTTACTGATACAGGAGCTTTAATAAATGCGTTGAAAAATAAAAAAATTGCCGGGGCCGGATTGGACGTATTAGAAAATGAAAAACTGGGCACCTATACTAAAGAGGAAAATCACCGCTTAAACTGGTTGTTATCTCAGCCAAATGTAATAATAACCCCACATATTGCGGGTTATAGCGCGGAGGCTTTTTACAAAATGGCAAAAGTTTTGTTTAAAAAACTCCAGTTGGAATAAATTTTTTCAAAAATTAATTATATTTGTATGCATATACAACGCCTTTGTAAAAATGGGGCGTTGTATTTTTTTTATTTACCCTAAGAAAAAATATCACTCTTAAAAAATGAGGTTATGAACCAGATCAATTATGTAACTAAAGAGACATTTGAACAAATGAAAACTGAACTTCAACACATGAAAGGTGTTGAAAGACCGGCAGCATCAAAAGCCATTGGTGAAGCACGCGAAAAAGGAGATCTCAAAGAAAATGCGGAATATGATGCGGCCAAGGAAGCACAAGGTCTATTAGAAGCAAAAATTAAACAGCTCGAAGGAATAATTGCTACAGCACGTATTGTTGATGAAAGCGACATCGATACAAGTAAGGTTTCTATTCTTACCAAAGTTACGCTCACTAATCTCGCTACAAAAAAGCAGGTAACGTACCAGATTGTGTCAGAAAAAGAAGCAGATCTTAAACTTCAAAAAATCTCTGCAGCGTCTCCTATTGGAAATGGTTTACTGGGAAAATCTGTTGGAGAAATTGCGGAAATCAAAGTTCCTGCCGGCATGATTAAATTCAAAATTGAAAACATATCCGCATAGAATAATTATGCCTGGCGCTTAATACAGCCCATACATTTCTTTTACTTAATTGTTAATCGTATTAAATAATTATTTCCAATGACTATTTTTTCAAAAATAATTGCCGGGGAAATTCCTTCTTACAAAATCGCGGAAGATGAAAAATTTTTTGCCTTTCTTGATATCCATCCTCTTGTAAAAGGGCATACACTTGTAATACCCAGGATTGAGATCGACAAGTTTTTTGATGTTCCCGATGATTACCTGGAAGAAATATTTTTATTTGCGAAGCCTATTGCGCGGGCAATTGAAAAGTCATTTGATTGTAACCGGTGCGGTATAAGCGTGGTTGGCATAGAGGTACCTCATGCGCATATGCACCTCATCCCTATTAATGACGCCGACGATTTGAATTTCACGAGGAGAAAACTTAAACTTTCCGATGAGGAACTGAAGACGGTACAGGAAAAGATCTTAAATAACATGCAAGTTTAACCCATACTTGCAAATTTAAAATATGAGGCACCTATGCGTTAAACAAATATAACTTTCTCAGTCCTCAGCATTGGGCCTCACGTTATCCTTCCGGGATTTTGCGCTAAAAAATCTTTCCAGCCATTTATCTTTTTTAAAGGAGAAGCAAGTAAGGAATTGCCCTGGAAATGATGGCACACCGCAACCGCAACGGCATCAGTCGCATCGAAGTATTTTGGATTTTCTTCGAAACTTAATATTCGTTGCAGCATTTTTAATACCTGTAGTTTATCAGCATTTCCATTCCCCGTAATAGATTGCTTTATTTTTCGCGGTGAATATTCCGTTACGGGAATTCCGGCTTGTATTGCCGCGGCTATTGCTACGCCTTGTGCCCGACCCAACTTAAGCATACTCTGCACATTTTTTCCAAAAAAAGGTGCTTCAATTGCCAGTTCCTGCGCACAATGCACGGCTACAAGTTCGCATACTTTGGAATGTATAATCTGCAATCGTTCGTAAGCATTTTTATTGGAGGAAAGTTTAAGCACGTCCATAATTATCAAAGAAACACTTTCACCGGAAACCCTTATGACACCAAATCCCATGACCAGTGATCCCGGGTCAATGCCTAAAATGATTTTTGAATTCTTATGCAATTGAAGGTTATTTTTGAATCAATCAAAATTTGGATAAACCGCGTATGTAATGACTGGAAGAACTTATACCTGGTTCAAAGCTACATGATCCGTATCAACAAAAATATCAAAATATTATTCAAGTATATAATTGCTCCCCTATTGGGTTTGTGGCTGTTTTATTCATTGTATAAGCAAATAAAAGGGCAGCCGGATCTCCACCAGTCTATCCACCTTATTAAACAGGCGCCTTTTGGTGAAGAGGCATTTAAATTTTGGCTTGTAATAGCACTCGTCTTTATAAACTGGGGATTTGAGGCAAAAAAATGGCAGCTTCTCTTAAAGCCGGTTCAGCGAATAAATTTTTTTATAGCCTTCAAATCTGTCCTGAGTGGCGTAACACTTTCATTGAATACTCCCAATCGTATGGGAGAATATGGAGGACGCATTTTGTATATAAGCGAAGGTGGAAGGATCAAAGCGATTTCATTATCAATTGCAGGAAGTATAAGTCAATTGATCATCACCCTGGTAATGGGCTGCGGGGGCTTACTGTATCTTATTTATTTTCAAAATCTGCAAGCCCTCCAGGTTATGGGGCTCTCAGTCTTCTGGCTTAAAACGTTACTATTTCTTTCCGGTTGTGCAACTTTTGCTTTGGTATTATTTTATTTTCGTCTATCGTGGATCATAAAGCTCATTGAAAAAATTCCCGCTGCGGCAAAATATGTTAAGTATATAAGCGTGCTGGAAGAGTTTACTCCCAAATTATTGTTAAGGTTACTTTCTCTTTCTTTCTTTCGATACCTTGTTTTCGTCATTCAGTATATCTTTCTGCTCCAGGTATTGCATGTTGAAATTTTATGGATAACAGCTTTCTGGATCATAAGTATTTTGTTCTTAGTATTGGCTATAGTGCCTTCATTTGCAATTGCAGATCTTGGAATAAGGGGAAAATTCAGCACGGAACTTTTAAGTTTGTATAGTGCCAATATGGTAGGTATTATCGGTACAACGTTTGGTATATGGTTCATCAATTTATTTATTCCTGCATTATTGGGAAGCCTCTTTATATTGAGTATAAAAATTTTTAAAGATTAATTTAATAGAGTTTGAAAACAATTGCTACTGTTCTTATTTTATTTTTCGCATTTAGTACTAAAGGTGGCGATGAATTTTGTGGTGTTCGAAACAGCGCTTTTAATGCCGGAGAAGAAGTTACCATGAGGGTATATTATACTACTTTGGGAGTGTATGTAGCAGCGGGAGAAGCCAGGTTTACCACCAACCTCGAAAAGTATAATGGTAAGATTGTTTACCATTGTACGGGCACCGGATCATCCTATTCTTTTTTTGATAATTTTTATAAAGTCCGCGACAAGTATGAAACTTATATTGATACTGCTACGATGTTGCCTGTGAAATTTGTTCGGAACGTAGATGAAGGCGGCTATAAAATTTATAATAATGTAACGTTTAACCATCATGCAGGAACCGCAGTAAGTACTAACGGTGTCTTTAAAATAACTTCCTGCATACAGGATGTTATAAGTTCCACGTACTATGCCCGCAATATTAATTTTAGTAAATACAAGCAGGGAGATAAAATTCCTTTTGATATGTTTTTAGATGATGAAATATATCACCTTTACCTGCGATACGAGGGTAAGGAAATTGTAAAAACAAAATATGGAAAATTCCGGGCAATAAAATTTAAACCTTTACTCATTAAAGGAACCATCTTTGAAGGTGGTGAAAAAATGAATGTGTGGGTAAGTGACGATGAGAATCATTTATTGCTGAGAGCGGAAAGCCCTATTTCGGTGGGTACCATCAAAGTAGATATGATGGGCTACAGAAATCTTCGCTACCCGCTTAAATCTTTAATTAGTTTCCGGTAGAAAGCCCAACCCCGAAGGGAATGCAACTAACTTAATAAGCATTTCTAATGCGGATAGAACAAAATATAATCAGTCGATCTTGTTGCCATCTTCGGAAAAGCCCCGTGGCTGGAATAAATGGGTGGGCGGTACAAAAATATAATCATTCAAATCTTGTTACACCTCGGGATAGAAGCTTTAAATCCCGTCCAACAAAAAATGCTCCTTACTGCGTACCCCCTTTTCTGTTAGTTGCAGGTTGCAACATTCCGTTTTTGGATCATGCTCGAAAAAAAGTATGTAATCTTCCTGGTATGCTTCTGAGAGAAATGATTTTTTTTCTTTTAGCGTTTCAAGCGGCCGGGTGTCATAAGCCATAATATAAGGAAGTGGAATATGTTCGACAGAAGGAAGCAGGTCCGCCATATAAATTATCGTTCTTCCTTTATAATTTATCTGCGGCAGCATCATTGATTCCGTATGTCCGTTGACAAAACGGATATTAAAATCTTTTATAAATTCGACACCTTCTTTTACTTCAATAAATTTTAATTGGCCACTCTCTTTTATCGGTAATATATTTTCTTTTAAAAAACTTGCCTTTTCCCTCTCATTTGGATTGGTGGCCCATTCCCAGTGCTTTTCATTACTCCAATAAGTGGCGTTTTTAAAAGCAGGCAAAAGTTTATCATTAATTTTTTCTATTGATCCGCCGCAGTGATCAAAATGAAGATGAGTTAAAAAAACATCAGTGATATCATTTTTTGTAAAGCCATATTTATCCAATGATTTTTCAAGTGTGTCATCTCCATTTAAATAATAATGCCCGAAAAATTTTTCATCCTGTTTGCTCCCCATACCGTTATCAATAAGAATCAGCCGTTCACTGTCTTCAATTAAAAGACACCGCATAGCCCAGTTGCAAAGATTTTTTTCATCAGGGGGATTCAATTTTTGCCACATACTTTTAGGCACAACTCCAAACATGGCTCCGCCATCAAGCTTGAAATATCCAGAATTTATCGCATATAGTTTCATGCGCTTTTGAGATTATCTTTTTTTTGTTTATGCAATGCAGAAATTAAACCAATTAACCCGATTGTAAAAAAAACTATAAGGGAAAGAACCGAGTTACGCATATTTCCTGTATATTCTTCAATAACGCCGAAGGCGGATAATCCTATTACAATCGCAATTTTTTCTGTAACATCATAAAAGCTAAAAAATGAAGCTGTGTCTTTTGTTACAGGCATAAGTTTAGAATAGGTGGACCTGCTTAATGATTGTATGCCTCCCATTACCAAACCCACTGCCACGGCCAGTATATAAAAATGCATTTCAGTTTGCATGTAATAGGCGGCAACACATATAACTACCCAGAAAATTACAACTCCAATAAGTACCTGCAGGTTTCCAAACATTCCGGAAAGTTTTGCCATAAGATATGCACCGGCAATTGCCACCAATTGTATAAGAACCATAGTAATGATGAGGTTGGTTGAAGGCAGGTTCAATATTTTTGTTCCAAAGTTTGCGGCAGCAAGCATAACTGTTTGCACACCCATGTTGTAAAAGAAAAATGCAAATAAAAATCTTTTTAAAACCGGCATTTTTATTAGCTGGAGAAAAACTTTTTTCAGTTCTACAAATCCACCCGTAAGAAAATTTTTTCTTTCATTATCTATCGCAGCCGGTGTTCCTTTTGGCAAACGGTTAAATGTAATTTGTGCAAAACCTATCCACCATATTCCCACCAGTAAAAATGTCAATCTCACTGCTTCGCCGGCGCTGTGTAAAAAAGGAATTTTATCCCAAAATAAAACAAGGCTAAAGCCAACTAACTGCATAATCACGCTTCCAATATAACCGTAAGTAAATCCTTTGGCACTTACATGATCCCTGTCTTTTTCTTCCGCAATCTCCGGCAAGTAAGAATTATAAAATACAAGGCTCGCATAAAATCCAAAAGCGGCAGTCATCATACATATAATTCCTAAAGTAAAATATTGCGGAGTAAAAAAATACAACGTACTGCATGAAATGGCGCCGAGAGTGCAAAAGAATTGCATGAATCTTTTTTTATTGCCTTTGTAATCCGCAATCGAAGAAAGTATGGGCAGTGTAATAGCTACCAGCAAATAGGTAAAAGCCAGTGCATAATTGTATAACGCGGTATTTACATAAGTTCTTCCAAAAAAATGCACCTGGCCATTGAACGGCGAAGCACCCGTCATTTCTGTATAGTATACCGGGAAAAATGTGGTGGTAATTACCAGGTTATAAACTGAATTGGCCCAGTCGTACATGGCCCAGCCGTTTATTACTTTCTTGGAAGCAGTTTGCATGTGTATGATAATGAATGCTGAAAGTAATAAAATTTAACTTGAAGATTGAGCAATTTTTTTACCGAATTAAAAATTGGCAGCTATTGGCTAAGGTAACCTGTGTAAATCATTACTAACAATATAATTCCTACGATCACCCTGTAAATTCCCCAAATTCTAAAGCCATACTTTTTCAGCATAGTAATGAAAAATTTGATTGCGAGAACGGCAACAATAAAAGCTACCAGGTTACCAATTGCCAACTGCTGAATTTGTTCTGAAGAGAAGCCTCCGGTTTTTTGAAAATATGTAAGCAGCTTATAGCCGGTAGCAGCGAGCATGGTGGGTACTGCAAGGAAAAAAGAAAACTCAGCTGCCGCACTGCGGGTGAGTTTTTGCTGCATGCCGCCGATGATTGACGCGGCACTTCGGCTCATGCCCGGGATCATAGCAATACATTGCCATACTCCGATTATGAATGCCTTTGCGTAGGAAATTTTTTCTTCGGACTCAATCGTTGGTTTGTTAAATACTTTGTCTATAAAAAGCAAGATAATGCCGCCCACCAATATAGAAACGGCCACAGTGGTTGCGCTTTCAAGCATCGCATCTATCTTTTTAGAAAATAATAATCCGAAAATAATTGCAGGCAGTACAGCTATTAAAAGCTTTACGTAAAACTTCCATTTGGCAAAATTGAAAAACTTCTTATAATATAAAACCACCACGGCAAGTATTGCCCCTAGTTGAATAGCTACTGTAAATACCTTCACAAATTCCGAATCAGTTACGTGCAGTAATTTTTCTGCGATGATCATATGCCCGGTAGAAGATATAGGAATAAATTCAGTAAGGCCTTCAACAATCGCAATTATAATTACCTGGAAAATATCCATATTCTATAATTTTTACATGGTAGCAAACATAAAAAAAGGCGATCATTAATCGCCTCAAATATCAATATGAAATTATTTCGGTTTCTTCATTATTGCAAAGATTTCCAATACAAGGCCAGCTACTATTAATATCGGAGCAACTGTAATTCGCATAGGGCTATAAACATCTTTGTCATTAAAAACCGACGGATCTACATTTTTGCCGCCCGCCATTACAAAAAAACCTACGGCCATGACCACAAGCCCGATTAGCATCAACTTATAATTTTCTTTCGTAAAAAGAATATTTTCGGTGGAAGCGCTTTTTGAGGCCCTCACCTTTTCTGTTTTTGCTATTTTTTGTGGGTGTTGTGATTTCATTTTTTAAATAAGAATTTGCAATATTAATAATAAAAGAAAAGCCATTGGAATTAATACAATTCGTCAAGCTTCATTTTTAAGTATTTTAATACAGATCGGTGGGTGCTGAAAAGAGTTATAAACAGACCAAGAATGAGGATACATCCAAAAATCAGCAGCATATTTTTGGTGTCATGTAAACCTTTTAAATAGGGAACATAATTTTCGGAAATTGCGATGAAGCCAATCATAAGGCCAATAGCAATTCCGGAAGCTATAAGACCATTTACGATCGCACGCCCATCGAGCGGTTTCGTAATAAACCATCGCGTTGCGCCCACCATCTGCATCGTTTTTATTAAAAAGCGATTGCTATACATCGCAAGGCGAATAGTGTTGTCAATGGAAATAATAACAAATATAGACAGAATGATTGCAACGATCAACAACACCACTGTAGTTGTTTTTACAAACTGGCTTACGCTTGCTACAGTTTCTTTGGGCGTTTGAAATTCAGAAATAGTTGTGGGAAAATTGCTGAGCAGATAGTTTTCTAAAAATGCCAGGCTGTCTTTATCTACATAATTTGCTTTCACATAAAAGTCGATACTTTCCGGTAACGGATTACTTATTGCGAGCTTTTTCCATAGTGTGTCATTATCCTCGTTGTATTTTTCAATAGCTTTTTCCCGGGTGGTATACTCTACGTTCACGGCATACGGCAATGCCTGAATATAGCTTTGAACGGAATCAATTTGATTTTTGTCAGCAGTGCGAAAAATATAGGCGTGCAGTTGAATATTTTCTTTAAAGTAGTCGCCTGTTTTTTTAATATTCAGAAATATCCATCCTACTACTCCAAAAAGAAATAAAACAAGCGAAACGCCAATGATTGCATATACGTAAGATGGTTTGCCCCGCTTAGTAGATGCTTTACCGAATTGAGCCATAATAAGAAACGATATTTTTGTAAAAAGCCACGATAAGCGGGGCAAAAATAATTGTTTTTAAGCAGGTTTAGTATTTTTGCCCGCGTTGCTTACAATGCTAATGTAAATTACGCTTATCAATACAGCCAACACATAAGTAATGAATAACATTTCTTTCACAAAAAAGTAATCTTGCTGATGCGTAACTTTTAAAATATGTTTCAATTCAGGCAGAGAACATATCGGCTTAGAGAAAAAATGGACAAATACAATACATAACTTCAGATTAAAAGAATGGAATACAATTATAGGGATATCGAAAAAAAATGGCAGCAGGCGTGGAAAGAATCGGGTATTTATAAAGTGAGCAATTCTTCTCCTAAGCCTAAATTTTATGTGCTTGATATGTTTCCATACCCGAGCGGCGCAGGCTTGCATGTAGGGCATCCTCTTGGTTATATTGCCAGTGACATTTATGCACGCTATAAAAGACTTAAAGGGTTATAATGTGCTTCATCCAATGGGATATGATAGTTTTGGCCTGCCGGCAGAACAATATGCATTGGAAACAGGTCAGCATCCCGCCGTTACTACCCAAAATAATATTGAAACCTTCAGGCAGCAATTGGAAAATATTGGATTTTCATTTGACTGGAGCCGCGAAATACGAACAAGCGATCCCTCCTATTACAAATGGACACAATGGATATTTCTGCAAATATTCAATAGCTGGTTTGATAAAAAAGAAAATAAAGCGAGAAGGATTGAAGACCTCATAGAAATTTTTGAGCAGACGGGAAATACGGCGGATAACGGCCAGCGTCAAACGCAAAAGGAATTTTCCGCGAATGAATGGAAAAGTTACTCTGAAGATCAGAAAGCAGGAAGTATTGATGGATTACAGGCTTGCATATTCCGCCTTTGGGGAAGTGAACTGGTGTGAAGCCTTGGGAACGGTGTTGGCAAATGATGAAGTGGTAAACGGAGTAAGCGAACGTGGCGGCCATCCCGTTGTAAAAAAGAAAATGCGCCAGTGGTATATGCGGATCACCGACTATGCCGAACGATTATTAGACGGGCTGGAAAAAGTTGATTTCAGTGATGCGATGAAAGAAATGCAGCGCAACTGGATAGGGAGAAGTGAGGGCGCGGAGATAGAGTTTGAAATCAAAAATTCGAAGTCGAAAATTGATGTGTACACGACCCGACCCGATACCATTTTCGGAGTCGACTTTATGGTACTTGCTCCTGAGCATGAATTGGTGAAAGATATAGTCACTGAGGAACAACAGCCGGCAATAGACGAATACCTCACTTATGTAAAGAGCCGTAGTGACAGGGAGCGTATGGCAGAAGTAAAACAAATTACAGGATGCTTCACCGGTGCTTATGCCCTTAATCCTTTTGATGGACGGGAAATTCCTGTTTGGATAGCAGAATATGTCCTGGCAGGGTATGGTACCGGAGCAATTATGGCCGTGCCTTGCGGCGACCAGAGAGACTTTGATTTTGCCAGGCATTTTAATATTCCGATTACTAATATCATAGGCGACTATTTCAATGGTGAAGAAGCAAATCCTACAAAAGAAGCAACGCTGACAAATTCCGGCTTTTTGAATGGAATAAAAATGAAAGATGCTATTGAGGTTGTAAATGAAAAAATTGAAGAAAAAGGAATAGGCCATCGAAAAGTGAATTATAAAATGCGGGATGCCGGTTTTAGCCGCCAGCGATACTGGGGCGAACCATTTCCAATAATTTATAAAAATGGAGTGGCATACCCAGTTGACGTAAAAGAATTACCTGTTGAGTTGCCACATGTTGAGAATTACAGCCCGGGACCAGAGGGGCAAGGGCCGTTGGCAAATATTACGGAGTGGGTTAACCTCACCCCCGGCCCCTCTCCACAAGTGGAGAGGGGGGACGAGAACGGCCAGACTTCCCAAAAAAAGGGTGCCGCACTTGTTCCAAAGTATAAAGTGTTATCTCCAATGCAGTATGAATTGGCAAAAGGTATGCGGAAAGATTATACAACGGCGGAAAATAAACTTTGGCAGAATTTACGTAATAGCCAGTTGGGCGTAAAGTTTAGAAGGCAACATCCTATTGAATCATATATCGTCGATTTTATTTCTCTGCAGGATAATTTAATTGTTGAAGTTGATGGAGGCTATCATGAAACCGAAGAACAAAAAATTTATGATGAAGAAAGGACAAAATTATTAACTGAAATAGGATTTCATGTCATCCGCTTCACCAATGCAGAAGTTCTAAAAAATCTAAATAAGGTTTTAAGCAATATAAAAGAAACAATTGCATCACTTACTTTAAAATCCCCTAATGGCGTCACTGAGCGCCCTGGAGTTCAGCCCCCTCTCCACTTGTGGAGAGGGATGGGGTGAGGGAAACCAACACCATGCCTGGATACGCCGGTTCCTCCTGGTATTTCCTGAGCTATATGGATCCTCATAACGATGAAGAATTTGCAGATAGAAAAGCAACTGATTATTGGAACCAGGTGGATGTATACGTTGGAGGAACTGAACATGCGGTTGGTCATTTATTATACAGCCGCATGTGGACAAAAGTTTTGTGTGATTTAGGTTTTATAAGTTTTGATGAGCCGTTTAAGAAGTTGGTGAATCAGGGAATGATACAGGGAAGTAGCAGGTTTGTTTATAGAGCTAAATGTTCGAAGTAAATTTGGGTACGTGAGTTCTAATATTGATTTCGATAGCAGTTTACTTACTAACCAGCAAGTATTTATTTCTGAGTTATATTTTGATTTATTTAATACAGGTGTCAATCAAAAAAGCTAATTCAGGATGATTTATTTGAAAGGTCAGAAAAATCAATTGGACTTGAATGGAATTTCATCATTGATGAGCTAACTCCTATTCATGTAGATGTAAACCTTGTTGATGGAGTTGAATTAGACATCAATGCTTTTAGAAACTCAAAGCCTGAATATGCGAACGCAACTTTCATTCTTGAAGACGGCAAAGTCCTCTCCCCTGGAGAGGACTTAGGTGAGGCTTCTTCAAATATATCTGCGGTGTCGAAACCGAAAAAATGTCCAAAGTCCAAATACAACACGGTTAACCCAAACGATCTTATCGAAAAATACGGCGCTGACACCTTCCGTATGTATGAAATGTTTCTTGGCCCGGTTGAACAAAGCAAACCATGGGACACCAAAGGCATTGAAGGCGTTCATCGCTTCTTAAAAAAACTATGGCGGTTATTTTTTGATGAAATGAAAGGCAAAGTTTGGAATGAAGAAAAAGCAAATGCAGAAGAATTAAAAGTTTTACATAAAGCCATAAAAAAGATTGGAGAAGACACAGAACGCTTTTCATACAACACAGCAGTAAGTGCATTCATGGTATGTGTAAATGAGCTTACGGATTTAAAATGTCATAAAAAGGAAATACTGGAACCGTTGCTTATTTTATTGGCTCCCTATGCGCCTCACATTGCAGAAGAATTATTTCATCAATTGGGCAATACTACCTCTGTTATCGATGCGCATTATCCAAAGCTGGAAACAAAATACCTTGTTGAATCGGAAATAGAATATCCCGTTTCTATAAATGGGAAAATGCGCACCACAATTACATTGCCTCTTGATGTGCAGCGGGAAGAGGCAGAAAAAATTGCATTAGATAATGATGTGGTAAAAAAATGGGTTGAAGATAAACCGGTAAAGAAAATAATTTTTGTAAAAGGAAGAATGATCAATATAGTTGTGTAGTAAATTTGATGCAACCGTCCTGTATAGCGTCACCCCTGCTTCAATAAGAAGTAGAACCCTGTGAAGGTCTAGTTCCCTCTCCTTCGGAGAGGGGTTGGGGTGAGGCTCCACTCAACTTCATCAAAGCCAAAAGCCCTTTCTATAGCGTCCTCGGTAATAAGTTCACCGGAGGGCGAAATTTCCTTGACGGTGGTTTCAAAAACTATATTTCCTTTTTTAAGTCTTACTTTTTTATTCCTGGCGAATAAATGTTTATTATAAACTGCCAGCATTTTATCAAATCCGCCGTTTTTTAAATCTGAAATCTTTTCCAAAATATTTTTATGAAGTTCCTTGCCAAGAGACCTGATGTCAAAGGACTTCCCCGTCACTTGCTTCAGGGAGATTGCATTTGAATTAGCGCTTTCAAATTTCTCCTGGTTTATATTCAACCCTACCCCAATAATTGCCCACTGCCATAAGTGACCTTTTATTACATTTTCGATCAATATTCCCCCTGCCTTCCTGTCACCTATAAAAATATCATTGGGCCATTTTATTTTTATATCACTTTCAACATATCCTGATAAAAAATCGTAACAGGCGACAGACACGGCTACACTTAGTTGAAACTGGCTGAAAACAGGCAGCCACTGGACGTCTGCAATCACTGTCAACACTATGTTTTGTCCCTTGTTGCTTTCCCAGCTTTTCCCCCGTCGGCCTTTTCCGGCTGTTTGTTCCATAGCAAATACCGCGTTACCACTTTGCGCAACACCTTTTTGAACCAATCCCATGGCATAGTTGTTGGTACTATCCACCTTTTCAAGAATTATGAAATTTTTTGATGGCCTTGGCATCGAAAATTGTATTGGTAAAGAATTAGTATTTTTGATAAAATGGTTGCATAAAAAAGTTATAAAAAACGCAATCTAGTAGTTTAATATTTATTTTTTCTATATAAAAAGATAGAAAACTGATTAAAAAGAATTCATTTGAATAATTTAACCCTTTTGGCCACGAGGAAGAAATCAACACTTACAAGGTTAACAAGAAACAGCAAAATCTTTAAGTCGATAATTCAGGCCATACAGGAAAAGAAAGGTGATAAAATTGTTAGTCTCGATCTGAAAAAAATTCCTGAAGCAGTCTCTGATTTTTTTATCATTTGCGAAGCAACCAATAATATTCAACTAAAGGCAATTGCAGATGCTGTTGAAGAAAATGTAAAGAAAAAATGTGGTGAATTGCCGTACAGGCATGAAGGACGCCGCGGCGAACAGTGGATATTGATTGATTATGTGAACATAGTTGTTCACGTAATGTTACCGGAACCTAGAAAATTTTACAGGCTGGAAGAAATGTGGAGCGACGGTTCTATAACGGAACATTAACTCCATAGTATAGATAAATACCTATTTTACAGAGTTCCGATAGCTATCGGGATAAATTTAAAACAAACAATCTAAGCCCACATTGAAATAAACGGGTAGGAGAAAATAAAATATTGCGAGGCAAGCATCTATGGCTACTGAAGAAAAGAAAAAGACCCCACTTCAAAAGAGAATGAACCCCAACGGGCTACCCGGGTCTGACGAGGACCCAAAAAAACGTCCAAGAGTCAGCATCTACTGGATCTATGGATTAATTTTCGCTGCAATTATTGGTTACAATCTGTACCGCGGTACCGCCAGTAGTGGCATTGAAATGGACAATACAGAATTCTATGCCATGCTAAAGCAAGGTGATATTGACCAGATAAAAACAGTTGGTAATAAAAAACTTGTGCGTGTTTATATAAATCCACAAGCCCTTGAAAGTAAACCGGAATTTTACAGGAACGTTTTCGGAAATGATTATGATGAAGTAAAAAAAATGCCTGCACCCCAGGCGTATTTTCCTATTGTAAAAGACGAGAGTTTCTCCTCAGATCTACGCCAGTTTTACAATGATAATCCTACTGTAAAACATGTGGCTGACAAGCCTGGCGATGAAGGCGAATTATTTGGCCAGATCATCAGCACTCTTTTGCCGATATTACTGATTGGATTATTATTTATTATGATGATGCGGAAAGTAGGCGCCGGTGGCGGTGGCGGTGGCCCCGGTGGAATCTTTAATATAGGTAAATCAAAAGCTACGCTTTTCGATAAAGGGGCCCGTGTTAATATTAATTTTGGTGATGTTGCAGGCCTCGACGAAGCGAAGGTAGAAGTGATGGAAATAGTGGATTTTCTTAAGACTCCAAAAAAATATACCGCACTCGGAGGAAAAATTCCCAAAGGTGCGTTGCTTATAGGCCCTCCCGGAACTGGTAAAACTTTGCTGGCTAAAGCGATGGCCGGAGAAGCGCAGGTACCTTTTTTTAGTCTGAGTGGTAGTGATTTTGTGGAGATGTTTGTCGGCGTGGGCGCCAGTCGTGTACGTGACCTCTTTAAGCAGGCAAGAGAAAAAGCGCCGTGCATAATATTTATTGACGAGATAGATGCGATTGGCCGCGCCAGGGGGAAAAATATGATGATGAGCAATGATGAAAGGGAAAATACCCTGAACCAGTTGCTGGTGGAAATGGATGGCTTTTCAACGGATATCGGAATTATAATTCTCGCGGCAACCAACAGGCCTGATGTACTTGATAATGCGTTGCTCCGCCCCGGAAGATTTGACAGGCAAATAACCATTGACCGCCCTGATCTTGTAGGCCGGGAGGCAATATTTAAAGTACATCTCTTGCCGATAAAGATTTCACAAACCCTCGACGTACATAAACTTGCGGAGCAGACACCGGGATTTGCAGGAGCGGATATTGCCAACGTGTGCAACGAAGCTGCGTTAATAGCGGCCCGAAAAAATAAGGATGCGGTTGATATGAGCGACTTCCAGGATGCTATTGACAGGGTTATCGGGGGTTTGGAGAAAAAGAATAAAATTATTTTACCGGAAGAGAAAGAAATCATCGCTTATCACGAAGCAGGACATGCTATTTGCGGCTGGTTTCTCGAGCATGCTTACCCGCTACTGAAAGTTACCATTGTCCCAAGAGGCACTGCAGCATTAGGTTATGCGCAATACACACCGAAAGAGCAATATTTATACAATACGGATCAGCTGCTCGACCAGATTTGTATGACACTTGGGGGAAGGGCTGCTGAAACTATTTTCTTCGGCAAAATTTCAACAGGTGCCAGTAATGATCTTCAACAGATTACTAAAATGGCCTATGCTATGGTAACTGTTTATGGCATGAATGACAAGGTAGGAAATGTAAGCTATCATGATCCGCAACAGGAAAATACCTTTACAAAGCCTTTTAGTGAAGAGACAGGTAAAATGATTGACGAAGAAGTTAGAAAACTAATTGACCAGGCATTTGAAAGAACGAAGGCATTGCTTACAGAAAAGAAAAATGAAGTGGAGATTATCGCTAAAGAATTATTGAAAAGAGAAGTGCTGTTTCAGAGTGATGTTGAGGCCTTGATAGGAAAGCGTCCTTATGAAGAGAAAAAGGCGCTTGATTTTGTAGACAATCCTAAAGAGGCCGTAATTGACCCTCCCATGGAAAGTATCATAGTTGATAGTAACGCACAAAGTAAATAATGAAGGTTTCATCTTCGAAAGAAAAAATTCTAAAAAAGATTAGAGAGGCACTGAGCAATCCGGTGCCTTTGCCTTTTCCTAAAAGTGAAGGAACCAATTCTGTTTTTCAGCCACAAAGCGATGATCTGGAAATACATTTTGCCGAAGAGTTTACGAAACTGTTGGGCAAATTTGCTTTTTGTGTAAATGAAACTGATATGAAGCTGCAGCTTATGAAGCTTGCTGCAGAAAAAAAATGGACAAAACTTTATTGCGTAGAGCAGGAACTACTAAAAAAATTTAATGGGAAGGGAGTTTTTGAAAGTGGTGCGTCATTGACCGATTGTGACGCTTCAGTTACGACCTGCGAATTCCTTATTGCACGCACAGGCGCCATCGTTATGACCTCTGCACAACAAAGCGGCCGCACTGTAAGTGCTTATGCACCGGTTCATATTTGCATTGCATACGTCGATCAACTCGTATATGATACGAGAGATGCTCTTAAATTGCTGAGAACAAAATATAGTGAGAATATTCCTTCCTTTATAACATTTGCGGCCGGCCCAAGCCGTACCGCGGACATTGAAAAAACCCTAGTAGTTGGCGTTCATGGTCCTAAAGAAGTTTATTTATTTTTGATTGACAGGGCCGTTGACAATTAATCCTGTTAAAGACAGTTGTCTTAGTCAATAAATAAAATAATTGCGGAAACGGCTGAAATTATTCCTGATCTATCTTTAATTGCTTTTTTATAACTCATGCACATTCATCCCGGTAAAAAAATTTATTTTCTTTCAGATTTCCACCTCGGTGCACCGGATCATGCTGCAAGCCTTGTAAGAGAAAAGCGAATTGTAAAATTCCTGGATGAAATAAAAGCAGACGCCTCACATATTTTTATTCTTGGTGACCTATTTGATTTTTGGTATGAATACGGAAAAGTAGTGCCGAAAGGTTTTGTAAGGATACTCGGGAAGCTTGCAGAAATATCTGATAGCGGCATTATTATTAAATTTTTTGTTGGCAATCATGATATGTGGATGAATGGATATTTTGAACAGGAACTCGGTATCGAAGTTTTCCATGAACCAAAAGAATTTGAATTTAATAACAGGAATTTTTTTATCGGCCACGGTGATGGATTAGGCCCCGGAGACCATCGTTATAAATTTATTAAAAAGGTTTTTAGAAATAAGTTCTCACGATGGTTGTTTGGAATTCTGCATCCCGGCGCGGGGATCGGGCTTGCAAATTATATGAGTCGCAAAAGCAGGGCGGCAACTGGTATGACTGATGAGCATTTCCTGGGTGAGGATAAAGAGTGGCTTATAATTTTCTCCAAACAAATGCTGGAGAAAAAACATTTTGATTACTTTATTTTTGGCCACAGGCATTTACCGTTGGATTTTAAATTGAACGATAACAGCAGGTATATAAATCTTGGTGACTGGATAAAATATAATAGTTATGCAGTTTTTGATGGTGATAATATCGAGCTGAAATATTATAAAACATGAAAAATACTTTTCAAAAATATTTCAGTTCTTGCTTCCTGGCAGCAGCTATTTTTTCTTGCGGCATCTCGTACGCACAAGATGATTCACTTTTTCGTTTTCTAAAAGAAATTGAATACCCCATATCTTCTTTTACAGTAGATAACCTTGGCGAATTATATATTATTAATACAAACAATCAATTAAAAAAATACAATGAAAAGGGCGATTCAATAGGTGTGTTTAACCAGGTAACGAAGTATGGAAAGCTTAGCTATGTTGAAGCTCGAAATCCCTGGAAAGCGATCCTGTTTTACCAGGACTATTCAACCATCGTCCTATTGGATAAATACCTTAACGTATTGACCAATATAAATCTGAGAAAGCAGAATATTTTCCAGGTGAACGCGGTTACTACTTCTTACGATAACAACATCTGGCTTTATGATGAGCAGGAAAATAAGCTGAAAAAAATTGATGATTCCGGCAATAAAATATTTGAATCCGTAGATTTCAGATTGCTGTTTGATTCAGTTCCCACACCACAAAAAATCATTGACGACAACGGGTTTGTTTACCTCTACGATCCTGAAAAAGGGTTGTATATTTTTGATTACTACGGAAGCTTTAAAAACAGGTTGCCATTTCTCAACTGGACGGATGTTACCATTATTGACAAATCTATTTATGGATTTGATAAAAGCAATCTCTACCGATATGAGCCCCCACTCCCGGATATTAAAAACTATGTTTTGCCGGCAGCCGCACAAAATAATACTGCGCTGAAGGTAAGTAACCACAAGATTTATATTCTTAAAAATCAGAAATTGGAAATTTATTCTATACAATAGATTGCGGGCATATTTTAAATTGCATTATGAATTTTCTTGACCAAGTTTATTTTGATAATACCATTCGCAGCTACGCTATTGTTCTCCTGACAATCCTTCTTGCATTTTTTTTGAAAAGAATAATTTCAAAATATGCGTCAGCATTGCTTTTAAGATCATTTAAAAAACATCCCGGGAAACTTGCCAGAATAAAGTTTGACGATATTATAATAGAACCTTTAGAAAAAATCTTATTTGTTCTCATAGCTATCTTTTCGATTGACAGGCTTAATTTTCCCAAAGCATTAATATTTTCATATCACAAGGTTTCAAGCCAGAGTATTTTTGAGAGCCTTGCATCCGCGATCATTATTATTTGCCTCGTAAATCTTATCATTCGGTTCATGGATTTTTTAGTACTGATTATTAAAGAAAATGCCGGTGAGACAAATACCCCCGGAGAGCACCAATTGTTATTTTTCTTTAAAGATTTAATAAGAGTTGTTATCATTATTATCGGAGTTCTTTTCATAATAAAATTTTCTTTAAAATTTAATATCAGCAATCTATTTACCGGCTTAAGTATAGTCGGCGCGGCTTTGGCACTGTCAGCCAGGGAAAGCCTTGAAAATTTAATTGCTTCCTTTATAATATTTTTTGATAAACCTTTTAAGACAGGAGATTCTGTAAAAGTGAATAATTATTCAGGAATCGTTGAGCGCATCGGCCTAAGAAGCACACGCCTGCGCACTCCTGAAAAATCGATGGTAACAGTACCTAATAAGCAAATGGTTGATAGTATTGTCGATAACTGGACAATGCGTGATGTAATTCGTAATGAAATAAAAACTTTACTATCTCCGAATACGCCTTCTGGTGATCTCCAAAAAGCAATACAGGGAATCGAAGAAATTCTTTCGGGCAAAAAGGAAAAAGTTGATTCTTATTCGGTCTATTTGCAAGAAATAAATAATGACAGCGCCGTGGTTATGGTAATTTATTTTGTAAAATTTCCTATGGCGATGGATGAAATCAATAAACTGAAACAGGAAATTAATTTAGAAATAAAAAAATTGCAGGAGCATCATGAAATCAAACCATCAAGCCCGGGCTCTGTAAAGTTGGTTGGTTGAAAGACACCCCATTCCCACGTACCGATATATAGGCTAAAAGTTTCCGCTAAAGCCCCTTCCCGAAGGGAGGGGAACTTTGGTTCTTAAAAGAAATCTACATTCCCGGTAAAAAGAATTGATCTAAGTTTCCCCTTTGGAGGACAGAGGGCGGCCTATTCACTAAATATCTCAGCAAATTCCTGGTCCCACTTACCGGTTTTTCCATATGCTACTACCCGGCCTACTTCTCTGCCATCTTTCATTACAATTATCGTTGGAACACTTATTACGTGATAGTCTTCTGCTATGGTTCCTGTAGTTCTGTTATTCCTGTCAACGCCATACATTGTAATGCGATTTTCAGGAAAGTCACTTGCTTCCTGCATTTTGAAAAATTTGGGCAATACAAAACGCGTATCCTCAGACCATGTACCGCCGAATATTACAATATTGGCATTGTTTTTATTTAACTGCATGCCCTTAACCGCATCTTCATTAGGCACAGGATATATCTTCTGGCTTTCGGTATACCATTTACTATAGGAGGGGTTATTTACAAGATCACTTTTTGAAACGATGCCTTTTAAAATTTTTTCATCCGGATGAAGAGAGTCTGTAAGAATTTCAGGGCGCTGGGCCTTACCGGAAAAAGCAAAAACCAGTAAAGAAAAAATTACCGGAAAAAATCGTTTCATCGTACGGTTTATAAGTTGTTCTTTAATTCCAATAAAAATAATTTAATTTTTTGTAAAGACTCAATCATTTGATGTTTTTCGCCCGCCGCCTTATTATTTTTCAAGAACTCTTTGGCGCCTTCGATAGTATATTTTCTTTCACGAAGCAGGTGATAAATCATCTTAAGGTTTTTAACGTCCTCAGGCCTGAAATACCTGTCACCTTTTTTATTTTTTTTTGGCTTAAGAATAGCAAATTCGTTTTCCCAATATCTTATCAGGGACGTATTTTCTTTGAACATGGCGGCTACATCACCGATTGAATAATACTGCTTCTTAAAAAGAATTTCGTCTTCCGGAATATCGATAAGACCGGGATCAGCGGTCATATCCTTTAGACTTTTTCTTCCTCTTTTTGATTTTTGATTCTCCAGGCCGGCCACAAGTTTTTTTAAATTGGTATTTTTTTCCTCCTGGGAATCTTCAAATTGAAATGTTATTTGTGATAATGCCATTTTAATCGAGACTTTTTGCGCTGCCTGTTGATGCGATTTTTAACAACCTGTCAAATTGATCCGGCGTAAGATCGTTATAGAAGAAATAAACAGGGTCGACTTCCTGCCCGTTCACATGCACCTCATAGTGACAATGAGGGCCGGTACTTTTTCCTGTGCTTCCTACCCACCCTATTACTTCGCCTCGTTTCACCCTTTGCCTTCTTCTTGCCTTTACTCTCACCATGTGACCATATAAAGTTTGATAACCATATCCATGATTGATCAACACTTTATTTCCATAGCCATCTTCCGAAAAACCGGACTCGACGACTACGCCATCTCCCGTAGCATAAACAGGTGTTCCCTGCGGTGCGGTAAAGTCAAGGCCTTTGTGCATTTTCGGCGTTCCATATACAGGGTCAATTCTCATGCCAAAACCGGAGGCTATCCTATCGAGATCACGATTACTTACCGGTTGAATGGCCGGAATACTTGCCAGTTTTTCTCCCTGGTTTTTTATTAGTTTTTCGATTTCATTATAGCTTGTAAACTGGTATGTGATTCTTGCATTGATATTATTTAGCGTTTTAGCAAGTTCATTGCCCAATTCCTCATCATTAATTGCCGCCACTTTACGCACTTCATTTTTTTGTTCCGTAAGCTTTGCTCTTGCGCTGTCTGGCAAAGGATTTGCTTCAAAGATAGACCTGTAAACCTGGTTGTCTCTTTGCTCAAGCAATGCCATTTCCTCCTGTAATGCTTTTGCCTGCGACACCAGCATATCATAATTCTGTTTCATTTTTTCATACCGCGCTTCGGCAAGTTTTAATTGCGGTGAAGGGATAAATCGAAATGCAAGTGATACAAGTATAAATGCAGTAACCAAAGCAGATGCAATAAATCCAAAAAAACGTAAAAGTTTTACGCGCAGAGGCGTTACAAGTTTCTCGTACCTTAATGTATTGGTATTGTAGTAATATTTAATTTTTTTCATTCGAATAAAATGAAGAAGAAGGTATAAGTTAATAAAACTTTCAGAAGATAAAGCTGTTTGTAAATGCGATCAAACCAAATACCTTTGCCGTTTTCAAATCAGATTATAGCGGGCAAAGATAGCCTGATAATACTCAAAAATCAATCCTAAAATTCATTAACAAAATGATGCAAAGTGCAGAAATACGGCAACAGTTTTTTGATTTTTTTAAATCGAAAGGACATACGATTGTCCCCTCTGCACCGATAGTTATCAAGAACGATCCTACTTTACTTTTTACGAATGCAGGAATGAACCAGTTCAAAGAATTTTTCCTGGGGAACAAGGCTGCACAGTATTCCCGTGTTGCAGATACTCAAAAATGTCTTCGTGTAAGCGGCAAGCATAATGATCTTGAAGAAGTAGGCGTGGATACCTATCATCATACCATGTTTGAAATGCTGGGTAACTGGAGTTTTGGAAACGCCATTGGAGAACCTGCGACCATATTTCAAAGAAGAAGCTATAGCATGGAGCTGGGAATTGCTCACGAAAGTTTATAAAATTCCTGAAGAAAATTTATATGTAACCGTATTTGAAGGCGATGAAAAGGAAGGACTGCCAAAGGATGAGGAAGCAATTTCTTATTGGAAAAAATGGGTAGCGTGAAGGCCGTATCATAATGGGAAAAAAGAAAGATAATTTCTGGGAAATGGGCGATACAGGCCCTTGCGGTCCTTGCACGGAAATTCATATTGATTGCAGAACGGAAGAAGAAAAAAAGTTGGTTCCCGGAAAAGGTTTGGTCAACAACGACCATCCGCAGGTTATAGAAATATGGAATGTTGTATTCATTCAATATAACCGTAAAAAAGATGGAAGCCTGGAGCCGTTGCCTGCAAAGCATGTAGATACAGGGATGGGGTTTGAAAGATTGGTACGTGTTTTACAAAATAAGCGGAGCAATTACGATACGGATATTTTTGCAGGGACGATTGAAGAGGTTGAAAAAATATCTGGAAAAAAATATACAAACACCGATAGTAAACAGGATGTTGCTTTTCGGGTAATTGCAGATCATATCCGTGCAATCGCTTTTCCGATTGCAGATGGACAATTGCCTTCAAACACAGGTGCTGGCTATGTAATAAGAAGAATTTTAAGACGAGCTGTGCGATATTATTTTTCTTATCTCGATGTAAAAGACCCTTTGCTTTTTAAGTTAATTTCATTGATTGCTGAGCAATTTAAAAATGTATTTCCTGAATTGGAAAAGCAAAAAGATTTCGTGAGGAAAGTGGTTCATGAAGAAGAGCAGAACTTTTTGAGAACATTGGATAAGGGATTATTGAGATTTGAAATGTTTAAAGCTCTTGAGGGGTCACAATTATATCAAGAAGGAAAAATCAAGGAGGCACATATTTTAACTGGCAAAGTTGCATTTGAGCTGTACGACACTTATGGCTTTCCGTTAGATTTAACAATGCTTCTTGCAGCGGAAAAAGGACTGCAAGTGGACGAAGCCGGCTTCAAAAAAGAAATGCAACTTCAAAAAAACCGCTCCCGAGCTGCAAGCGTTATTGACACCGAAGACTGGATCAATGTAAATGAAAATGGTTCATCACAATTTCTTGGCTACGAGACTTTCGAAATCGAAAGCAAAGTTCTCAAATACCGCAAATCAAAATCCCAGGGAAAAGAATCTTATCAAATCGTTTTAGATAAAACACCTTTTTATGCTGAAAGTGGCGGCCAGGTTGGCGATACCGGAGTATTGATTTTCGGTGAAGAAAAAATTCCTGTAATAAATACTAAAAAGGAAAACGATCTGATCACACATTTTACTGAACAACTTCCTTCAGATATTGGTTCGAAAGTTATTGCAAAAATTAATACAGATAAAAGAAAGAATACCGCAGTACATCATAGCGCTACACATCTGCTGCATGCGGCATTAAGAAAAATTTTGGGAACACATGTTCAACAAAAAGGAAGCCTTGTAAATGATGAATATTTGCGATTTGATTTTTCACATTTCAGCAAATTATCTAACGAAGAAATTTCCAACATCGAATCATTGGTAAATGAAAAAATAAGAGCGGACATTCCTGTTATTATAAAAGAAATGCCTAAAGAAGAAGCAATGACTTTGGGTGCAATGGCATTATTTGGAGAAAAATATGGCGACAAAGTGAGGGTAGTAATAATGGATGATTCTTACTCCATTGAGCTTTGTGGTGGTACTCATGTAGGGCGAACGGGCGAATTGGGATTTTTTAAAATTACAGCCGAAACCGCCGTTGGCGCTGGCTTGAGAAGAATTGAAGCATTGAGCGGAAAAGCGGCAGAAGATTTTATACAAAAGGAATTGAGTACAATCCAGCTGATTCGTGAGAGTCTTAAAAATCCAAAAGACATTTCTAAAACGATCGAAAATCTTCTTACTGAAAACAGCGATTTAAAAAAACAATTGGAGAAAGCAGACGCAAAGCAACTCTCAATTCTTGTCCGGGATTTATTAAAACAGCAGGAAACAATTGGAGAAATAAATTTCATTGGAAAGCAGGTAGAGGTGAAAAACGCGGATGCTTTAAAGAAACTTTGTTTTGAATTAATGAATAATTTAAAAGGTTCCGGTATTGTTATATTAACGACCGAAATTGACAACAAGTCATTCGTTGCCTTAGCAGTTGATGAATTATTTGTAAAAACCAAGGATCTCGATGCCTCAAAAATTATCAAGCAGCTTATTGCTCCTTTAATAAAAGGTGGCGGTGGTGGTCAGAAAACCTTAGCTACTGCCGGTGGACAAGATGCAGGTAAACTTAGTGAGGTAATCGAAAAGGTAAAATCCTTGCTTTAAAATGAGTAAATTTGATAAGCTGTTATTAAAGTTATTATTGGCAAATTCTGACAAGAATTTTGAATTACTGATATACTGCTCGTTTTAAAAAAAGTGGGTTTTAACTTTAGAATTAAAGGAAGTCACCATGTTTTTATAAAGAAGGTATTGAGGAATAATTAATTTGCAGGCCAGTCGGTAGGAAAGCTAAAGCTTACCAGGGAAAGCAGGTCAGGGAAATTTTAATAAAATATAAACTGATTGAAATAAATGAAGATGAAGCCTAAATATGAAATAATAATCTACTGGAGTAAAGATGACAATTGCTTTATTTCAGAGGTTCCTGAACTTGCCGGGTGTAAATCCGATGGCAAAACTTATCTTGAAGCCCTACAAAATGCTGAAGTTATTATATCAGAATGGCTTGAAACAGCAAAGCTATTAAAACGGCCTATTCCAGAGCCAAAGGGAAAACTAATGTACGCCTGACCCTTCTAGTCTACAGTCATTTTAGTTTTTCAAACCAAAGTTCTTCATCCACTACACAAATTCTGAAATTTTTTATCGGGTAGGATAAGGCTACGGTATAGAAATCTCACCACTTAAAATAAATGTTAAACCAGGTAAATGATTTGCGAAATATTTCGTAATTCAAAAAATCTTATTACATTTGATCTACTAATATTTTCGTACATAAATCTTAATAAAATGAAAAAGATAATTCTATCCGGGTTTTTTACAATGTGCATGGCCCTGGGCTCATTCGTTGTTTTTGCTCAAAAAGAAAAAGGTGATACTAAAAAAATTGAAAAGAAAGAATCCCGCGAGATTATTATTCGCAGTAATGGCGACAAGGATAAAAAAATGACGATTGAGGTAGACGGCGAAAAAGTTACCGTAAATGGAAAACCATTGTCGGATTATAACGATGATGATGTAACAGTAATTGAAAGAGATTTCCGAAAGAGACCTAATATGCTTTATCTCCCTAAAGGTGATAAGAGAAGTTTTGAATTTTTCGACAATGATGAGGAAAATTCAGGTTCTAGAACTTTCCTGGGAGTAATTACTGAAAAAACCGATGATGGTGCTAAAATAAATGAAGTAATGAAAGGGAGCAGCGCGGAAAAAGCGGGATTGCAAAATGGCGACATCATCACAAAGATCGATGACAAAAATATCAGCAACCCTGACGATTTGCTGGAAGCAGTACGATCTTCCAAGCCTGATGAAGAAGTAAAGATTTATTACAAAAGAAACGGCAAGAAAAACGATGTGAAAGTAAAGCTTGGGGAAAGAAAAGAGAGAACGAGAACATTTTCCTTTAACAATGACAATGGTGCTTTTAATGGAGAAGGATACCATTTTAAAATGCCACCGATGCCTAAAATGCAGGGTGTGCCTAAGACTTTTTTTAAATATTTCCACAATAACAACGTTAAGTTGGGCGTAAAAGTTGAAGACGCTGGTGATAATGCGGGAGCAAAAATATTAAGCGTAGAGGAAGGATCCGCGGCGGATAAAGCAGGGTTAAAACAAGATGATATAATTACAGAAATGGATGGAGAAAAAGTTGCAAATGTGGATGAAGTAAGATCCCAATTAATGAATGCGGAAGACAAGGAGAATTTTAATCTCAAGGCAAAAAGGAATAACACAGAAATGAATTTCGAAATAAAAATTCCCAAACCAGTTAATAGTGCGGATTTATAAGTGATAACGCAAGTAGTTTTTCGCTTTTAGTTTTATGAATATTACAGGCTGCCTTTCCAGGCAGCTTTTTGTTTTGTTTAAGTTTTTATAGGCAAAAGTGGAAGTGTCTTTTCATACCTTCGCGGCATGTTAGTCGATAACAAATATGAAGCAGTGATCGGGCTGGAGGTGCATACACAATTGCTTACCAACAGTAAATTATTTTGTGGCGACAGTGCCGCGTTTGGAAATCCGCCTAATACGAATGTAAGCCCCATATCCCTTGCCCACCCCGGCACGTTGCCTGTCATAAATAAAAAGGCAATAGACTACGCTATCAGCCTTGGGCTTGCTTTTCATTGCGATATTGTTCGCGATAACTATTTTGCGAGGAAGAATTATTTCTATCCCGATCTTCCAAAGGGTTATCAGGTTTCGCAGCACACAACACCCATTTGTCAAAATGGATACGTTTCTATTAATACCGGCGGTGCAGAAAGGAATATTTTATTAAACAGGATTCACCTGGAAGAAGATGCGGGCAAAAGTATTCACGATGCTGACGAGGAGTACACATGTATTGACTTGAACAGGGCGGGTGTTCCTTTACTCGAAATAGTATCTGAACCAGATATGCATACCGGGGAAGAGGCTTATGCCTACGTTACGGAAATCAGAAAAACGGTAAGGTATCTGCAGATCTGTGATGGAAATATGGAAGAAGGAAGTATGCGGTGTGATGCAAATATCTCCATAAGGCCGAAAGGAGAAAAAGCGTTGGGCACAAAAGTGGAAGTAAAAAACCTTAATTCCATAAGAAATGTAAAAAGGGCCATTGAATTTGAAATAGCCCGTTTAATAGAACTAAGTGAGAATGGAGGGGAAATCATCCAGGAAACACGAAGCTTCGATGCAACAAATGGTTCTACATTTTCATTAAGAAATAAGGAAGAGGCCAATGATTATCGCTATTTCCCCGAACCGGATCTTGCTCCTTTTCACATCACACAGGAAAAAATAGATTCTATAAAAAAATCTTTACCGGAATTACCGGCTGCCCGAGAAAAAAAATTCAAAGAGCAATATTCTCTACCGGCTTCCGATGCAAAAGTTATTTGTGATGAAAGAGAGACTGCTGTTTTTTTTGAAAATCTAATCAATCATACAAAAAATTATAAAGCTGCCTCCAATTGGTTATTGGGACCTGTAAAGTCTTATCTTAATGAAAATAATCTAAGTATTGAAGACTTCTCCGTCGACCCAAAAAGCATTTCAAAACTTATAGATTTGGTGGATGAAGGCGCTGTAAGTTTCGGTATAGCCGCTTCAAAAATTTTTCCGGTAATAATTCAGTCACCCGGCTCGGACCCTTATCAAGTTGCAAAAGATTTGAATGTATTACAGGAAAAAAGTGATGACACCCTGAACACCTGGGTGGATGAAGTTCTTTCTAAAATGCCTGATAAAATTTCAGATTATAAAAAAGGGAAAAAGAATCTTATAGGATTATTTGCCGGCGAAGTAAAAAAATTAAGTCAGGGGAAAGCGGACATGCAGGCGGTAAACAAAATCCTCACTCAAAAATTAAATCAATAATTAAAAAAAGTAAATGAAAAATATAGTCCTTGTAATAATAACGGCAGTATTGTTTTCCTGTAACGGCGACGAAAAGGATGGTTCCTTCGTAGTGAATGGCCATTTGAAGAATGTCGGCGACCAAAAAGTTTTCCTTGAGCAAATAACATTTAATCAGCAGCCTCCGCAAGTAATCGATACTGCAGAGATGAAAAATGGAAAATTTGAATTGAATGCTTTGGCCCCGGAAGAAGGTTTGTACAGGATTCGATTTGAAAAAAATGCCGGTTATATTTTTATTAATGATAAGAATCAGATTGATTTTGAAGCTGACGCAAATGACTCTACTTTACTTTCAACAAAATTCAATACTCCTTCCAATGCCTCGCTTTCAAATTTTATAATTAAGCTCGATTCATTTCACACAATGCTTATCGGAGAAGATCGAAACCTCAAAGATCTTCAGCAGGAGCATAATGACAGCATGGCTATTGTCGCTCAAGCTCATTTTGATGTGACAAATACGTCGTATAAAAAATATCTGCGAAACTATATTGACACCACAAAAAGCCCCGTAGTTGCTCTATTCGTATTGAGCTATTCCCAGGAACTCGGAATGGATACCGTAAAACAATTGCTTTCTTCATTACAAAATAAATTCCCTGAAAGTACTCCTGTAGCCGATGTCACCAGGCAATTTGAGCAAATGGCAACGGCCCAGGCTCAGCCACAAACTGGTCAGCAGCCTGCCATTGGTCAACTTGCTCCGGATTTCACATTACCAGATACTTCTGGTCATCCCTTTACATTGAGTTCACTTCGGGGCAAGTATGTTCTTGTAGATTTTTGGGCAAGCTGGTGTGGCCCTTGCAGGGAGGAAAACCCAAATGTGGTTGCAACTTATAACAGGTTTAAGGATAAAAATTTTGCAATCCTCGGAGTGTCGCTTGACAAAGAAAAGGGCGCATGGCTTAAAGCAATTAAAGATGATGGCCTTGCATGGAAACAAGTTAGTGATCTGAAATTTTGGAACAGTGCTCCTGCTGCTCTCTATAACGTAGAAGGTATCCCCTACAATGTATTATTGGATCCACAGGGAAAAATAGTTGCCACGGAATTGCGGGGTGCAGACCTGCAGAATAAACTGAGTAGTGTTTTGAAGTAAAAAAGCTATCGCCTAGATAATCCTCATTGCCTTGCCAAAAGTGGTAAATACGAATGGAAGGACCACCCAGAAGTATTCTCTCGCAAATACTAACATAAGAATCAATGCTATACCTGAAATAAAAAAAGAAATCCAATATTTACCAACAGATTGCGTATCGTTCATCTTAAAAAAATTTTGACAAATATATACATCTTATAATAATTATGGTTAGCTGAGGAAGGTCATCTTAAAGGTGAGGCACCTGAAACTTTAATTCTCATCCCATTCCGGATTTTTTTATTTATATAAAGGAATTGATGACCTGTAAAAATTACGAGGCAAAAAATTTATAGATAATCAGCGTTTTATGAAGGATCGGTAAAAAATAATTTTAATTTTGACTTTTTATAACCCTGTTTCCCCATACCTTTGCACTCCTAAAAAAATGCCGGGATAGCGGCACATATTTAAACCCGTTCGTCTGAAAAGAACGAATCTTAAAAAAAATAAATGAGCAAATTACATTTCACCACTAAACATGCGAACGAGGCTACCGTGCAGCGTAATTGGTACGTTGTTGATGGTACTAATCAAACCGTTGGCCGCATGTGCGCTAAAATAGCGTCTGTTCTCCGTGGTAAGAACAAGCCTTATTATACGCCCCATGTTGATTGTGGGGATTTTATCGTGGTTACTAATTGCGATAAAGTAAAATTCACCGGCAAAAAACTGGATGATAAAATTTATATCAACTACAGTGGATACCCGGGTGGTAAAAAAGAAGAAACTGCAGGCGATCTTTTAAAACGTCGCCCTGATGCCGTAATTGAAAGAGCCGTAAAAGGCATGCTGCCAAAAAACCGGCTAGGCCGAAAGATGTATAAAAAATTGTACGTGTACGCAGGAGCAGAACACCCGCATGGAGCGCAAAAACCACAACCCTTAACTTTCTAATCCCTCACTCCCCCGAGTGGGAGAAAATAAAATAACATGGAAAAACAAAAAAATGCAGTAGGCCGCAGAAAGGCTGCAGTAACAAGAGTTTTCCTTTCTAAAGGCGACGGAGCAATTACCGTTAATGGAAAGGACTATAAAACTTATTTCCCACTGGTATATCTCCAGAACCAGGTGGAGGCTCCTTTTAAAAGCATCCAGGCAGCAGATAAATTTGACGTAGTTGTAAATGCGACAGGTGGCGGCGTTAAAGGCCAGGCGGAAGCTGTGAAATTAGGAATTGCAAGGGCGTTGCTACAGGTAAATCCTGAATATCGCCCGGCTCTAAAAGATGCAGGTCTTCTTACCCGTGACCCACGTTCCGTTGAACGTAAAAAGCCAGGTAAGAAAAAAGCCAGGAAAAGCTTCCAGTTTAGCAAGAGATAATATTAGTAGCGGGATGTTAGTAGCAGGTGGCAAAAACAGAGTAGTGGAATAGCTGATACTTGATCTTTGATTCAACTTTATAAACACACATAATAATACATAAATGGAAAACAATACTTCTTTACAACAGCAGCTTTTAGAAGCAGGCGTTCACTTCGGCCATTTAAAAAAGAAGTGGAATCCTAAAATGTTACCTTACATTTTTGCTGAGAAAAAAGGTATTCACATCATTGATCTTAACAAGACTGTTGAGGGTTTACAGGAAGCTGCGGCAGCATTAAAATCTATCGCTAAGAGTGGTAAAAAGATCATGTTTGTAGCTACTAAAAAACAGGCGAAAGAGATAGTGACGGAAGCTGCAAAAAGAGTAAATATGCCTTTTGTAACAGAACGTTGGCTTGGTGGAATGCTCACTAACTTTAACACAGTTCGTAAGAGCGTAAAGAAAATGCAGAGCATTGAGAAATTGCTGAACGATGGTTCATTGGACAGCATCACTAAGAAAGAGCGTCTGACGCTTACGCGTGACAGGGATAAAATGGAAAAAGTTCTGGGCGGTATTGCTCAAATAAGCCGTATTCCGGCAGCTTTGTTCCTTGTTGATATTGGCCACGAACATATTGCATTATCAGAAGCAAAACGACTTAATATTACAACGTTCGGGATGGTTGATACCAACTGCGATCCTAACAAAGTAGAATTTTCTATTCCTGCAAATGACGATGCCACAAAATCAATCGCAATCGTTACTAATTACATCATTGCCGCAATTGCTGAAGGCCTTGCAGAAAGGCAAGCGGAAAAAGATGAAGACCACGAAGAGACAGACGACCGTGACTCAAATGATATAAAATTTGATGTGGGAACTGAAGATGAAAGAGAGCGTCGGAGAGGAAGTGGTAGCCCGGCAGGTGGAAAAGGCCGCGGGGCGGCAGGTCCTCAGAAACGTCGTGTATCAGGTCCGGGTGCAGGTGGAAACCGGCCGGGTGGTCCAGGCGGCCGCAGGTAATCATCCTTCCAAAAATCATATTATTCCAGGAGAAGTAAATCATAATCGCAACTGCATTATGCTTTACTTCATATAAAAATATTTTAAATGAGTACAACAACTATTACAGCAGCAGATATTAATAAATTACGCCAGCAAACAGGCGCAGGTATGATGGATTGTCGCAAAGCTTTAACTGAGTCTAATGGTGATTTTGAAGCAGCGATAGATTATTTAAGAAAAAAGGGGCAGAAAGTAGCCGCATTACGTGGGGACAGGGAAGCTAAAGAAGGGGTGGTAATTGCGCAGACAACAAAGGATAATAAAACCGGTTTTATTATAAATGTGAGTTGCGAAACAGATTTTGTAAGTAAAAATTCTGAATATGTGGCATTTGCTCAATCAATAATGGATGCCGTGGTTGATGCAAATATTAAAAGTGCAGACGATTTAAATCAGTTAACGATCCATGGAGAAAACTTAACAGATAAATTAAACGAACAAGTTGCAAAGATCGGTGAAAAGATAAGCGTTTCCAGGTTTGAAAGAGTTGATGCACCGTATGTTGCCGCATATATTCACGGAGCATACCGTATGGGGGTTTTAGTTGGCCTTAGCAAAGAAGCTGACGAAGCAGGAAAAGATGTTGCTATGCAAATAGCAGCAATGAATCCTATAGCGATAGACCAGGCTTCAGTTCCTGCGGAAACTGTTGCCCGTGAAAAAGACATCGCAATTGAGCAGGTAAAAGCAGAAGGAAAACCTGCTGAGATGGCTGAAAAAATTGCCATCGGTAAAATTAATAAGTTTTTTAAAGAAAGTACCTTGCTTGCACAGGCTTATGTAAAGGATAGCAATAAATCTGTGGCCGACTATCTTAAAAGTGTGGATCCGGAATTAAAAGTAACTGAATTTAAAAGAGTGGCATTGGGTTGATAAATGGGTTGACCTTCTAATTTTCAAATTAATTACAAATTTTTATAAAGTGAGAGCTGCATTGCAGCTCTTTTTTATTGTAGTTATCTTGTGAGTAAACAGCGTGTGAATTCATTATATAATTCCATTATCTTCGCCCCGCTAAATCAAATTTTACTCCGGCACATGCTTCCAAGGTATAAACGAATTCTTCTCAAACTTTCCGGCGAATCTTTAATGGGTGATAATAATTTCGGGCTTGATTCCCAGGTAATTTCCAAATACGCTGAAGATATTAAGCTTGTAACGGAAATGGGGGTGCAGGTTGCCATTGTGATTGGCGGAGGAAATATATATCGGGGTATGAACGAGGCAGAAACCGGCATTGAACGGGCACAGGGCGATTACATGGGCATGCTTGCAACTGTAATAAATGGAATGGCACTGCAAAGCGGTCTTGAAAGAGTGGGAGTTTATACCAGGTTGCAAAGTGCAATTAAAATGGAGCAAGTTGCCGAACCATATATTCGCAGGCGGGCAATAAGACATCTGGAGAAAGGCCGTGTAGTAATTTTTGGCGCTGGTACCGGTAACCCTTATTTTACCACAGATACGGCGGGTTCCTTACGTGCTGTTGAAATTAAGGCCGATGTAATTTTAAAAGGAACCCGGGTTGACGGCATCTACTCCGCAGATCCCGAAAAAGATAAAAACGCGAAAAAATTTGAAACGATAACATTCGCAGATTGCATAACAAAAAATTTAAGAGTCATGGACATGACTGCATTTACCTTATGCATGGAAAATCAGCTGCCAATTATTGTTTTTGATATGGGTACGCCCGGTACATTGTTAAGAGTTGTTACCGGTGAAAAAGTTGGCACTTTGGTAAGCGGATAATATTGCTTACTTTAGGCCTTGCTTATAAAATCCTATCCCCTGAATTTATAAAATCAGGAGCCTTATCCTCTGAAATCCTTTAGGATGTAATCCCCGGAAATTTTAAATTGGTATAGCATTTTTATTTTTTAAAATGTAATCGCTTATGTGGATTTGGTGGATAATATCCCTAATCGTCTTAATTGCCTGTATCATATTTGCATACAGGATGATAGTAAGCAGCTATGAATTTTTGCCTGCAGACAAAAGATTTTTTTTCGGATTTAACAGGCATCCAACGACTTCAACAAATTTCCCTGATCATCCTGATGCACTTAAAATTTTAAGAAATAAAGTGCAGCACGTAGAGGACAATACCACATTTTATCATATTCAATTTTCAAAATTCCAGGATCGGCTAAAGATTATTGAAGAAAAAGTTGCTATGAATCCACAAAAAATTAATACTGCGCCTGTGAGTACTTCCAGCTTTGAAGATGAGGAGGATTGGAAAGAACTGTATTATGAAGAAAATTCAAAAAAAGAACTACTGGAGAATGAATTGGATTTTACCAAACAAGCTTTGGAGGAAGCCGAAAATAAGCTAAAAGAAATTGAAGGAAAAACAGACCGGTGGACACAACTCCAAAGCGATTATGAATTACGGATGAATGATTTGCAGTCTATGCAAAATGAAATCATGCATTTGCAGCGGCAGCTTGAAGCATCGCTGGAACGCGAAAAGGAACTCGAGCAGCTTTTACTGTCTGAGATAACAATGCGCGAAAAATATTCGCTTCTGCAAAAGGAGTATACACAGCTTTTGAGCGAGACCGATGATCTTCGGAGACGAAGCATGGAAAGGAGAAAGTAATCATTTTAAGAAAGATTCATTTTTGCTGAATATCCTGAAATATTCTGGCTAAAGAAACCAGGATTTATCTGCCTAATAAATTGCAACAGCATATTTGTTTTATAGTAAACATTTTTTTACTTTAGGATTGATTTATGCTTTTCACCTGCGCTCCCCTGTTCTAATTTTCTTTTATTCATTAACATCAAAAAATTATTTGCCATGAACTTTCAAACAATGAGCAAGCAAAGGAAATTTATTTTAATTGCTTCAGCCGCAGGTGTAATCTCTATGTTTCTTCCCTGGGTTTCAATTTCACTATTCGGCTATACCCAAAGTGTAAATGGAATGCATGATATTGGGATTTTGGTTTTTTTGTGCTTTTTAGCCGGTGCTGCGATCGCATATTTAGGAGATCAAACAAAAAATCTTGATAGAAATATGTGGGGAATTGCTTTGGCTGCCGGCGCCATTGCCTTATTAAGCATAATCTATTTCTATTTCAAAATGAGCAATTCAGTTATGGGAAGTTCGTTTGTTGGTTTCGGTCTTTATATTTCAGGCATTGCAGCCCTGGGAGTTTTAGGATCAGCATATATGCTTAGGTCTCCTACGGATAACATCAAAGATACTTTCAACAATATTAAAAAAGACATTGAAGGTCGCATGAGTAATCCTGCTAAACCAACTGATTCCAATAAAACTAATGACAAATCAAATATCCCTAATACACCTGTTTAATTCCAAATAAATTTAATAGCTCCTGGCTAGGCTTATATCAACATTTGAAGTGCTCTGTAAGCATAGTAATAAAACTGGTTTGATATGGCAGTGCATATTATTCGCCTGGATGATAAATCTGCTCAGCAAGTTTAAGGATGTCTTCTTTGTAAAACAAGACGTCCTTAAATTTTCCTTCAGTATACATCTCTGCCTGGTCAATGAAATGCCTGGAACCTGGTTTGCCACTTTCACCTCCAGCAAGTAAAGATCTGGCCTTTATTTTTTTACCAAACTCTACAGCGCATATAAAGCTATTGCCACCCACGCCATATCTTTTTTTAGTGCCGGGAAAATAGGCGCTTGCATATGATGGCAACATGCCCCAGGCAGAAGAAGCAAAGCCAACTGGTATGCTCGGCTCGGCATCATTGTATTTTAAATCAATATCCCCCGATATTCTTTGAAAGCGATTGATATCGCCCCATGGAATTTCCCAATCACCAAATTTATTTTTCAATTCATTAACTACTTCTGAAAGTGGTTGAATCAAATCCCCGGGTTTTGCAATTTTTACAAACATATCGGTTCTCGTAACCTGGTCAACGTACTGATATTCGTCTTCATCAATACTTTGGATCATTTTGGGTATTAATTTTTGTCCCCATTCTACAGCTAGGGTAGTTGCGACAGATTTTTCCCCGCAACGCAGATCCCAATTTTTTAAAATATGTACAGATTCATGCAACTGCGTGTAAAGTGTACTGTTAGTATCGACATTTGCAAATGCATTTATTAAGGCAGGTATTAATTTTTCAAATGCTGCAAGATACGTGTCATAACCGGCAGCAATTACTTTATCGATAGTATAGTCTTTCTGTTTACCCAATACCCTTACTGCATTAATACCACGGAAATTTTCACCGTCCGGAGCCATATAGGCTGGATAGCTTTCCTTTTTGGGACTGTTTTTTCCCGCCGCTGTAAAAGGTGTTGAATTACAATTCTGAATCCAGCCATTAGGCGGATTATAGATATGAACACTTTCATTTACTCCATGTAACCCTTTCCATTCTGTTGCCTTAATGCTCCCATCAACAGGCCTGGACCAATCATATGCAGTGTCTCTCCGGGGAATAAAATTTCCATGCCAGTAGGCAATATTTCCTTCTGCATCTGCATACACTGTATTGTTAGAAGTATTTGCAAGCAAGTCCATTACCTTTTTGTATTCCTGAAAACTTTTTGCCTTTGTCCGCTGCCAGCTTTGTATCAATCCTGTCATAGAACGGTTATTCGATTTTACACTGATCCATTTCCCATCGCGTTTTGCCATAACCGGGCCGTGATGGGTAAAGAAGGTTGTGATCGTCTTCGACGATAGTGCATTTCCATTGAGATATTCAAGAACCATCTTTTTTTCTGTCACCGGCTTTTGTGCTTTGTCATATTCATAGAAATAAGTATTATTTTTCTTCGAAATTTTTTCCGCATACATATCTGCGACATCAACATCGCTTGATGTGTGCATCCAGCCGCAATGCTCGTTGAATCCCTGGTAGACAAAAAACTGTCCCCATGTTACGGCTCCGTAAGCATTTAGGCCTTCCTCACTTACAACATGCACCTCAGGCCGAAAGTAAAAAGTAACATGAGGGTTGATGTATAATATTGAATTATGAGATGCAGTAATGGAAGGAGAAAATGCAAATCCGTTAGAACCGGAAAGATTTTGCCTTTCACCTATTTTATCTTTATCATACACACTATTATTACCGGAGTAAAAACTTTTTAGCTCGTTTTCGGAAATGCCTCCTGTGCTAATAGCCCCTATGCTTCCATCGGTCCACAGCAGCGGATACCATGGCTTAAAGCGATGAAGTAAGGCAGTTTTCGTTCCGGGATTTTTATAGAGGTAAAAATTTATTCCGTCAGCAAACGCGTCTAATAATTTATGAAGCCATGGCGGACTTTTTTTATAGTCAGCAACCGCATCAGCCGAATCTATAATTAGCCGCATCAACAGATCTGAATAAAGCGCTGACTCGCCTTTTACTTCTGCCATACGTCCCAGTTTTTCGATATAATTCATTTCTATCCTTGGAAAGTCATCTTCGCATTGTGCATAGAGCAGGCCAAATACAGCATCGGCATCCGTTTTCCCATAGATGTGAGGAATGCCCCAGTTGTCACGAATAATATTTACATTTTTAGCTTCCGCATTCCAGCGTTGTATTTCATCCTTTGTAAAATTTTGGGCTAAAAGTTGTAATGGGAGAATGGCAAAAATTAAAACTGCGTTCTTCATTTTGAATTATCTATTTACTGGTTGACCATACAATAGCCGGAAGAAGAGTAACAACGGCTTGCATTCTATCGGATAATTATGAATGGCGAAAATAGAGATTTAAATTATACAAGCAATCTTCGATTGACTTTATGCGGACCGTAATAAGTGAATTGAACGGATAACTATTGCTATTGCAGTCCTTCTTCGCGCTTAAAAGCGTAAGAGGTATTCAGGATATATTGATAGAACTCCGGCAGGGTGCTTGAGATAACAAAAAAATAAGACGGCCTGTAGAGTTTTTTATATTTCGTGAGCGTGTCACCGCTAAGACCGGTAATCCTGTTAATGACTTTTGAGCTAAAACGATAGTCCACATATCGATCCTCCTCCTGCTCCACGAGCCGTTTTTGAAAAGCAAGATTTTCTTTATTCTTTCTAAATTGAAACATCCCAATCAATTCATCAAGATCAAGCCCTGCGGCTGCGCCAGGTTCATAACTCGATCGGATAGTCGGTTTACCCATGTTGAAGATTTTAGCATAAGCCATGCGGTTCTCAATAGAGTCACGGCGGTAAGTGCTCGAGAACACGGTAACGCCTTTAAGTAACTTATATTTATTATCTTTTATTTTCACGCGAAGCGAAATATCAAATGCATTGTAGTTTCCTATAGTTTCAACAGGAAATTTAATTGTTGACTTTCCCTGGTAAAAGAAGCTTATTGAATCGCCTTTTGAAACCTTGATGTGATAAGCACCCAGAGAGTCAGTAGTTGTCACCAGCCCCGACGTGCTTGAAATATTTACACCCGGAACTACATATAACTTGCTGGAGTCATACACTGTTCCTGAAATTATTATCTGCGCGGACACATCTGCATGCGCCGACATAAGAATGATAAACAATAACACATAAACTTTCGAACGTAAAATTCTTTCCACCCTGAATGTATAATAGGTAATATTACATCATTGAAATTAAGTACAGGTCACCGCGTTTTTATTTTAACGCTGATTTTTGAAAATTAAATCTTGTTTCTCATGTCTTTATTGGTACGTTGTAAATTTATGTTGCCCGGCATGAATTAATATCTTCTCTGCATGAATTGTGAAATAAAAAAGGCAATATTGGACACAGAGAAACTTACCGCATTTAATTAAAAGGCTGTTTGTCGAATTAAATTTTCGGCGGAGTCTTAATCCCTGCTTCTTCCCTGGTAAATTAAAATATACTGTACCAGCATTGCGATGGAAGCAAGCGCTGCAACTACATAAGTAAGCGCAGCCCATTTTAAAGCATCCTTTGCTTTTTCATATTCTGCAGGTGCAGATAAGTGAGACGAGTTAAGCCATTTCAAGGCTCTTGCGGATGCATCAAATTCTACCGGTAATGTTATTACAGAAAATACTGTTGATGCGGCAAAAAGAATAATACCAATTAACAGTACGGTTTGGTTTCCGCCACCAAAGGTAAACAAGCCAAGGCCTATCAATATTACCCATTGAGCGAGATTACTGCTTATTTGAACAACCGGCACAAGTGCGCTCCGGAGCTTAAGCATTGAATAAGCGGTCGCATGCTGAACCGCATGACCACATTCATGCGCTGCAACTGCCGCAGCAGAAACATTTCGGCCGGCGTACACGTCCGGGCTAAGATTAACTGTTTTCTTTGTTGGATCGTAATGATCGCTTAAAAAGCCCTGCACCGATATTACACTTACATCGTAGATTCCATTATCATGCAACATCTTTTCCGCAACTTCCTTTCCACTTAAGCCACTGCCAGTAAGCACCTTGCTATATTCAGCAAATTTATTCTTGAGCCTTGCCTGAACGATCATGCCCACCACCCAAAAAAACAGAGAAATAAATAATATTCCTATCGTCATATTTTGCGATTATTTGGCAATCAAATTTACAAAAATTGGGAAGAAGTTTATCAGGATCATATTACGCTAACGAACGTTTAAATAAACGTAACCCTTTGTCATTAAAAAAGGAGAATAAATCTCCTTTTTTATAAACAAAATAATATGATGTTATTTATTTAAACTGGTGCGCAATTTCTTTAGCAAGTGCAACCATTTTTTTGATACCAGGTTCAGGTAAATTTCCTTTTTTAAATTCAGCCAGTACATCAGGCAATTTATTTTCCATTTCCAGCAAAAATTGCTCTTCAAAATCTTTCACATTTTTTACCGCTACATCACTTATAAGCCCATTAGTTCCAAGGTAAATAATAGCAACTTGCTTTTCAACCGAATAAGGAGCAAATTGTGGTTGCTTCAAAATCTCAACATTCCGTGCGCCCTTGTCCAGTACAGACTTGGTTGCAGCATCGAGATCACCACCAAATTTTGAAAATGCTTCTAGCTCGCGATACAACGCCTGGTCTAGTTTTAAGGTTCCTGCAACTTTCTTCATGGATTTTATCTGCGCATTACCTCCTACCCGGCTCACGGAAATACCCACGTTGATGGCTGGGCGTATACCGGCGTTAAACAAGTTTCCTTCAAGAAATATCTGTCCGTCTGTAATTGAGATCACGTTGGTAGGAATGTATGCCGAAACGTCTCCGGCTTGTGTTTCGATAATCGGAAGCGCTGTTAGCGAACCGCCACCTTTTACGAGGTGCCTGATATTTTCGGGAAGGTCGTTCATTTTCTGAGCGATCTCATCCTTTTGAATGATTTTTGCGGCACGCTCCAATAAGCGACTGTGCAAATAGAATACATCACCAGGATATGCTTCACGTCCGGGTGGCCTTCTTAATAAAAGAGAAACTTCACGATAGGCAACAGCCTGCTTACTCAAGTCATCATAAATAATTAATGCTGAACGGCCGGTATCGCGGAAAAATTCTCCGATAGCCGCACCTGCAAAAGGAGCATAGAATTGCTGGGGTGCCGGATCAGAGGCGGAAGCTGCAACTATAGTTGTGTACTCCATCGCGCCGTTATCTTCAAGAACCTTCATCACGTTAGCGATGGTCGAAGCCTTCTGGCCGATGGCAACATATATACAATAAACAGGCTTGCCTGCTTTGTAAAATTCTTTTTGATTAATGATAGTGTCAATACAGATCGCACTTTTTCCGGTCTGGCGGTCACCAATTACCAATTCTCTCTGGCCACGCCCTATCGGAATCATTGCATCAATCGCTTTAATCCCGGTTTGCAATGGTTGCTTTACCGGTTCGCGAAAAATTACCCCCGGAGCCTTACGCTCCAAAGGCATTTCAAAAAGCTCACCTGTAATAGGGCCTCTACCATCTATCGGCTCACCCAATGTGTTTATTACTCGTCCTGCTAATCCATCACCCACCTTTATAGAAGCAATCTTGCCGGTGCGGCGAACGGTGCCTCCTTCTTTAATGTCCCCGCTTTCACCCATAAGTACAACACCCACGTTATCTTCTTCAAGGTTAAGGGCAATAGCTTTTACGCCATTTTCAAATTCAACCAACTCTCCTGAACTTACATTGTTCAACCCATAAACACGGGCAATACCATCACCAATCTGCAATACAGTTCCAACTTCTTCAAGGTTGGCTTCCACATTAAAATTTGTGAGTTGCTGGCGAAGTATCGCCGAAATTTCATCAGGTTTTATATCAACCATATCTTTTGTTTTTTATCTAAGCTTATGTATGTAATCGTTATTTTGAAATTGCTTCTTTACGTCGTTCAGATCTCTTAAAATACTTGCATCAACCAGCTTTCCCTCCATTTCAAGAACAAATCCCCCGATAATCTTTTCGTCCACAATAGCTTCAAGTTCTATATTATTAATGGTAGAAGATGATTCAATCTGGTTGATAAATGAGTTTTTGATTTCATCGCTTACCGGCATGGCAGTTGTGAGTTTTACTTTGTGTATCCCTTTAATTTTATTGAACTGTTCAATAAATGAGGCAATAATTTCAGGGATATTTGATTCCCTGTTTTTACTGCAAAGTAATTTTATAAATGTCTGCGTTGTTTTTGAAATCTTATCGTTAGTAAGTGTTTGAATAATCTTGTATTTTTTATCAGCGGATATTACAGGACTTTTAAGCATCACCACAAACTCCCTGCTATGACTGCAAACTGAATTTAATAATACAATATCATTATGTACTTCATTGAGCTGGTTCAGTTCCCGGGCCAGGTCAATAAGACTCTTTGCATATCGTTGTGCTAAACGAGGATTGGTCATGGTTAATAATTAATTCAGCTCTACTTTTTCTGATAATTGCTTTATATACTTTTCCTGTTCTTCTTTATTACTCAGTTCCCTGCGCAATACTTTCTCACTTACTTCAAGTACGAGATTACCAACTTGGTTTTTGAGGTCCGTGATCGCGGCCATCTTTTGCTGGTTAATGGTACTCTGGGCATCAGCAACAATTTTATTTGTCTCCTGCCTTGCCTGTTCCTTGGCTTCCATTATTATTTTATCTCTTGTTTCTTTTGCTTCTCGCATCATTATTGCTCTTTCTTCACGGGCTTTTGAAAGCAATATTTCATTTTCGCTTTTTAATTCAGCCATTTCCGCTCTTACTTTTTCGGCAGATTTGATGGAGTCTGAAATGTTCTTTTCCCTTTCGTTTAATGAACCCAAAATCGGCTTCCATGCGTATTTTTTCAGAATCAAAAAAACAATTACAAAGGCAAGAAGCGTCCAGATGATAAGGCCGAAAGATGGAGTAAGTAAATCCATATGAAAAAGTTTAATTAATAGAAATAAAGCTGCACCCTCCGCCCTGTGCTTCGTGTGCAGCCTTGTAATTTACACAAACATGGCAAGTATACCGGCAATAACTCCGAACAGCGCAACACCTTCAATAAGGGCCGCTGCAAGAATCATGTTTGACCGGATGTCGTTAACGGCTTCCGGCTGGCGGGCAATAGCTTCTACTGCACCTTTACCAATTTGACCGATACCAATACCAGCTCCTACTGCCGCAAGACCTGCGCCAATAGCTCCACCGGCATTTGCCCATGGCGTTGTACTTAAAATTGTAACTAAATCCATAATTGTATTTTATACTGTTTAAAAAAAACGCTATTTGAGTTTATCCAATTTAAACTATCACCGGGTCAACATGACCGTCCTCGTGTGCGTCATGAGAGCCTTCCATTGACTGACCAATAAAGACAGCCGTAAGATTGGTGAAAATAAATGCCTGGATAAAAGCAACTAATATTTCGATAAAATAAATGAAAATTGAAAAGGCCAGCGACACAGGTGCGAAGCCCCACCCGATTCCTTTATTCAAAGCGCCGAAAATGAAAATAAGCGAGATAAGGCAAATGATGATAATGTGGCCTGCCAGCATATTTGCAAAAAGACGTATCATTAAAGCAAAGGGCTTTGTAAAAATTCCTAAAATCTCTACCAAGATCAATATAGGTTTTACAAAACCGGGAACATCAGGGTTTATGATGTGCATCCAAAAATGCTTATTGGTACTTAGCAAAATCACAATAAAAGAGATAAGTGCCAAAACCATCGTGAATGCGATATTGCCTGTTACGTTAGCAGAACCGGGAATGAGACCAAAGAATGTATTAATAAGAATGAAGAAAAATATTGTAAGCAGATAGGGCATATATTTCGCATACTTATTCCCCAGGTTCGGCTTGGCAACTTGTTCTACGATAAATTCAATTACAATTTCAATGGCATTTTGTGCACCGGATGGAGCACTTATAACACCATGGCCTTTCTTATATTTTTTTGCAATTACGAGCATTAGCCACACGAATAATACAAGCGCAATCAACATCTGGACCACATTTCGTGTTAAAGAAATATCATAAACAGTTACTCCTGCTTCCGTGGGAACAATTGTTCCTTCTTCCAGTTTATAACCATCCCTTGTTTCACCATGATGAAACGCGGATGACATAAAAGCTGAAAAGCCTTTTTGAGGAGAATACAATATAACAGGGAGCGGAATTACAGCTTCATGCTCTTCTCCATCACTGCTTTTATAAGAAAGGAAATGAAATTCATGCGCATCTTTTACGTGACCAAAAATAACTTCATTGGCATCGAAGGCATTTTCATCTTTTTCAACAGCTTTTTCGCCATGTTCCTGTGAAAAGGTATTTTGCGAAAAAACTAACATTAAAAGGCTGAAAACCGCTACCAATAAAGATTTCATCCATTTTGAATTCATACCTGCGCTAAATTTTGCGCAAAGATAAGTGGTTTGTCCGAGGATATAAAACCAATCTAAAGGAATTTTGCTGATATTTTTTATGATTTCATGGCAGGTATGAAGTGCAATTACGGCCTGCAAAAGGCCGGGTTAAACGCTCCTTCAGATGTTGGCATTTTCTTTCCATGAATTTAAGGGCATCGGGATAATATATCATATTTAAAGAAAGATTATTGTTTTGGCCTGCAGTTATTGTGTTTGATTCTGGTTATGGAACGGGAGGCTCATTGATGGGGCGCCAAAAAGTCCATCGCAAAATGGTATAACTTCGTAAAGATTTAAAAAAATAAGCAGCATTGTGAAATCATCCAGGGAAATACTAGCATCCCCGTTTATCGGTCTCATAAGATTGTATCAACTTATTATTTCTCCATGGCTGGGGCCTTCGTGCCGTTACACCCCAACATGCTCTCAATATGGAATCGAGGCTTTAAAGAAATATGGCCCTTTGAAGGGCCTTTGGCTTACTGTAAAACGCATCGCAAGATGCAACCCATGGGGCGGACATGGGCATGACCCCGTTCCATAGGGTCATATTAAAATAAAAAGCTGCAGTAATAACACCGCAGCTTTTATGTATTCAATAATTTAAACAGCTTAAGCCTTTTCGAAATGCTCGCTTACCTTTTTCCAGTTAACTACATTCCAAAAGGCTTTTAAATAATCAGGCCTTTTATTCTGATACTTCAGATAGTACGCGTGTTCCCAGACGTCACAACCAAGTATGGGCTTGCATTTGCATTCAGCAACATCCATCAGTGGATTATCCTGGTTAGGTGTGGAACAAATTGCAAGCTTACCATCTTTTACTCCCAGCCATGCCCATCCGCTTCCAAAGCGTGTTGCCCCGGCAGTGTTGAATTTTTCCTTCATTTCATCAAATGATCCAAACGCTTCATCAATTGCAGTAGCCAGTTTTCCTTCAGGTTTTCCACCTCCATCTGCAGACAAAATTTCCCAGAAAAAACTGTGATTCCAATGCCCGCCGCCATTATTTCGAACTGCCGGGCTTATTGATCCTGCGTTTTTGAGTAACTCTTCCAGGGATTTATTTTCATTTTCGGTACCTGCGATTGCTTTATTCAAATTATCTACATATCCCTGGTGGTGCTTGTCGTGGTGTATTTGCATAGTTTCTTTATCAATGTGTGGCTCAAGTGCATCGAAGCCGTAAGGCAGAGCCGGTAGTGTAAATGCCATAATATTAAGTTTAAAGGTTTAAAATTTAAATGGTTACAAATTTACTTTCAATAAGTTATATTAATGAAGATGAGAATGAATAATTCCTCTTTGCGAAAATTGAAAACATGTCTCTAAATATTCACAAACATTACGCCATAGATGCCCGCAAATTATTTTGCACGTAATTACTTCGATTTGAAACGAATTATCTTCTTTTTTTGAAAAACGCTCTCATAAGCGATACGCATTCTTTCGAATAAACACCGCAGGCTACTTCAGTTTTAGGATGCAGGAGTGGTTTCCCACCGGGCGGTGGTTGATTTGATGATGCAGTTAGGCCGCCATGTTTCGGATCTTCTGCTCCGTAAACAAGCTTTCCTATCTTGCTCCAGTATAATGCACCGCAACACATGATACACGGTTCAATCGTCACATAAATAGTTGCCTCAGGCAAGTACTTCGAGCCGAGATAATTAAATGCTGAAGTAAGGGCAATAATCTCCGCATGTGCAGTGGAATCACTAAGCGTTTCAACCTGGTTATAGCCGCGGCCAATTATTTTATTCTGCATTACAATCACTGCTCCGACCGGAACTTCATCTGCGTCAAATGCCTTCTGTGCTTCTCTGAGGGCCTGCTTCATGTAATCTTCTTCAGACATATTTCAATATTTACTTGTCCCAGCCTTTACTTTTTTACTGAGATGCGATTATCTTGGTGAACAAATTTAGCGGTTATGATCAATTCAATTCCGGGCATTCAAAATCTCCGGGCTTTTTACGATGGTGGCGAAACGCTTCCGTATCATTTTAGAAAAAGCCAATTAGAAACTTTTTTAAAAGTAGTTTCCAAATACAATGATGAAATAAATGCAGCATTGTTTGCAGACTTAAAAAAGAGCAAAGAAGAATCGTGGGCAACAGAAACTGGTTTGTTGACAGGAGAAATTAAAAATGCAATTAAAAATTTACATAAATGGATGAAACCAAAAAAAGTGTCAACGGGCCTTGTAACTTTTCCTTCCTCCGGAAAAATTTACCGCGATCCATTGGGTGTTGTTTTAATTATTGCTCCATGGAACTACCCTTTGCAATTATTACTAATTCCCCTTGTTGGCGCCATCGCAGGCGGCAACTGTGCAGTGCTTAAACCTTCGGAACTTGCTCCCGCAACTGAAAAAATTATTATTAAAATAGTTGAAGAAGCCTTCCGCGAAAATTACGTAAAAGTTGTTACCGGGAATGGTGCGGAAGTAGTTCCTGAAGTGATAAACAATTTTCGGTTTGATCATATTTTTTATACAGGCAGTACAAGCGTTGGCAAACAAATTTATATGCTTGCCGCAAAAGATTTGGTTCCGGTTACACTGGAGCTTGGTGGAAAAAGTCCATGCATTGTTTATGAAGATGCAGAGATAAAAGTAGCAGCCAAAAGAATAATCCTGGGCAAATTCTTAAACGCGGGTCAAACGTGCATTGCTCCCGATTATATTCTCGTTCATGAAAAAGTAAAAGAAAATTTATTAGCGGAGCTAAAAGCATCTATTCAAAAATTCTATACCACTGATGCCGCCTCCAGCGATGATTATGGTAAAATCATAAATTCTTCAAGATTTAAAAAGCTAAGCGGTTATTTATCCGGCGGCAATATTTTTTATGGCGGTAAAACCAATGAAGAACAATTGTACATCGAACCAACCATTCTTATAAATGTTTCAATGGGTGATCCCGTGATGAATGAAGAAATATTCGGGCCAATACTTCCTGTTTTATCATTCACGAAAACCGGGGAGGCCATGCAAATGGTAAAGCAAAATGAAAACCCATTAGCATTTTATCTTTTTACAAAGAACAAAGACATTGAAGAAGAATGGATGAAAAAAATCCCTTTTGGCGGTGGCTGTGTCAACAACACGGTATGGCATTTTGCAAATGAAAAGTTTCCTTTCGGCGGAGTAGGAAACAGCGGAGTGGGCGCCTACCATGGAAAAAATACATTCGATGTTTTTACACATGCAAAGCCTGTTTTAAAAACTTCTACATTCATTGATCCTTCCTTAAAATATCCACCATTCAAAGGAAAACTGAAATTTTTTAAGAAGTTGATTGGGTGAGTATCAATAGAGGCGATTAACAAATAACATTCACTGCTCTTCCCGCAATAAACTCTGACAAATTATTTACGGCAATATTCATTAATCTTTCCCTTGCCTCTTTTGTTGCCCATGCAATGTGAGGCGTAATTATGCAATTCTTAGTCTTAAATAAAGGGTTGTTTTCAGGAGGCGGCTCAACAGAGAGCACATCAATGCCAGCGCCTGCAATCACATCGTTATTTAATGCGTCTGCGAGATCTTCATCAACTATTATAGGCCCTCTTGATGTGTTTAAAAGAAATGCGGACGTCTTCATTTTCCGGAGACTTTCTTTATTGATAAGACCTTTTGTTTCGGGAACTAAGGGACAATGAATACTAACCACATCCGAATTTTTTAAAAGTTCATTAGTATCCGCCCACTTAAAATTTGAGCGTCTTGATTGATCGCTTTTAGTTCTGCTTGTTGCTATGACATTCATCCCAAAGGCAGTTGCAACGTCAGCAACTTTTTGCCCGATATTACCAAAACCGATTATTCCCAACGTTTTACCGGAAAGTTCGATCAACGGAAAATCCCAAAAAGAAAAATCCGCGGAACGGGACCACTTGCCGCTTCTTACCGCATCACTATGTTGTTGAACGTGCAGGCAAAGTTCAAGCAGTAAAGCGAAAGATAGTTGTACAACAGATTCGGTTCCATAACCGGGTACATTTGTTACAGTAATTCTCTTTTTCCTGGCAACGTCTGTATTCACGATATTATAGCCTGTAGCCAAAACACCTATATATTTTAATGAAGTAATTTGTTCCAGGATGTCACCTCCTAAAGGAGTTTTGTTGGTTAAAAGAACTTCTGCGTCTTTTGATCGCTCGGGTATTTTATCGGCGGGTGTTCTTTCATATATTTTTACATCACCCAATTTTTCCAGGCCATCCCAGTCTAAGTCTCCGGGATTTAACGTATAGCCATCCAGTACAACAATTTTCATTTTTTTTTATAAAATTACAAATGTTGATTATGCATTCCTTTATTTCTATTGCCTATTCTTATCATAGCGAAACCAGTTATCAAAATTATAATTGCCAATATCAAAAGGTACACATAACCGATGGAAGAGTCAGGTGCAATGATCTTCGTAGTTGAACCAGTCTTTTGGTAAGCAGGTATCAGCCATTTTATTAAATATGCCTGTCCTAAAACAATCAGCGAAATAAAAAACAACATAATAAAACTATGCTTCACTGTAAACCGAAATAGTTCCGATTCTTTGCCAACAAGATTTCCTGCAGCCGCAGCAACAGCGATAGATTGTGGAGAGATCATTTTACCAACAACACCGCCTGAAATATTAGCCGCTACCGTTACAACCGGGTCAACACCAATAGAAGTTGCGGTTGCCGCCTGCAATTTACCAAATAAGGCATTGGATGACGTGTCGGAACCTGTAATAAAGACGCCGAGCCAGCCAAGCAGCGGAGCGAAGAACGGGAACAGTATTCCGGTAGCCGCAAGTGTTTCAGCAATGGTGATTGTAATTCCTGAATCGTTAAGAATGTATGCAAATGCCAATACGGATGCGATTGTGATAACCGGAAACTTTAGCTGTTTCAAAGTAGAAATAAAAATTTGCAGCCCCTCCTTAAATGTCAACCCAATCATGGGGATAGAAATAACGCCGGCGATGAAAATAGCTGTGCCTGAGGCGGACAAATAATTTAGTTTAAAAATGTGAGGTATCAATTGACTATTCTGATCGAGAATAATATTATGCAAGCCGGGCATTTCAAACTGAACAAAGCCTGCAACATTTAATATGTCTTTTACTGGTTGCAATCCCCATGCGATAATGATTATCGTTAACATGATAAATGGCGACAACGCTCTTATAATTTGCCCCGTGGTGTAAGTAACATTTGTTTCAATAGTTGGCGCAGGCTCATTGGGAAAGCGCCATATATTTTTTGGTTTCCAGTATCTCAAAAAAACTGATAAGCATACAATAGAACCAATACCGGCGATTACATCGGGCAATGCAGGTCCCACAAAATTAGAAACAGCCCATTGCAACAACGCAAACGAAACGCCTGAAACTACAATAGCTGGTAGAACTTCTTTTGTTTTTCGAAGCCCGCACATTAATATAACAAGATAAAAAGGCAGCACCAACGATAGAGCCGGCAATGTTCTTCCAACCATTTGAGAAATTGCCATCTCCGGTATAGATGATACCTGCGAAGCGACAGTGATCGGTATGCCTATTGAACCAAAGGCTACCGGTGCAGTATTAGCTATGAGGCAGATGCCGGCAGCATAAAGCGGATTAAATCCAAGGCCAACAAGCATCGCGGCAGTAATAGCTACAGGCGCACCGAATCCTGCCGTGCCTTCGAGAAAAGAACCAAATGAAAATGCAATCAACAAGGCTTGTATCCTCCTGTCGGGTGTAATGGAAGCCATGAAATGTTTAATGATTGAAAACTGCCCGCTTCGGATGGTGATGTTAAATAAAAACATTGCGGGAATAATGATCCAGCATATGGGGAATAAACCATACATCGCGCCATGAACTGCTGACAGGAGCGCAAGTTTAGGTGGCATTTTATAAACAATAATCGCAACAATAATTGCTATAACAGTTGCGAATATACTTGCCTGGTAGCCCTTCATTTTTTTAATAATGAGCGCCCAGAAAATAAAAAGTATAGGAATAACTGCGAGTAAAGCAGATAAAGGAAGGCTGTTTAACGGATCAATTATTTGTTTCCATTCCATTTATTCTGTTTTTATCTCCATTACAAGTGTATCCTTCTAAGCCGTGGCGCAAGGAAATGCATCAATACCCAGGCTAACAGATAAGCGGAGCCGCAAATTATAAACATAATATAATAGCCCGCTTCAATGTTGTCTAAAGCTTTATAATGATCAAATAATTTACCGGCAAGGAAAGCGATTAAAATACCACCTAAAGCACCTGCCATCCCTCCCATACCGGTAACTGATGCAACCGTTTTTTTAGGAAACATATCAGAAACTGTTGTAAAAATATTTGCCGACCATGCCTGGTGAGCCGACGCGGCAACTCCTATCATAATTACAGCCAGCCACATGTTTATTGAGCCGAGCCACTGGGCAAAAACCACAGGTATCACGAAGAGCGCATAAATAAGCATTGACGTTTTACGGGCACGGTAAACAGGCCAGTCTTTTTTTATGAAATATAATGGCAACCAACCGCCGGCCACGCTGCCGAATGTAGACATCGTGTACACCAAAGCAATGGGTAGCGCTACGTCCGTTCCTTCTAATCCATACTGTGCTTTTAAAAATGCCGGCAGCCAAAAAAGATAGAACCACCATACCGGATCGGTCAAAAATTTGCCCAGGATAAATGTCCATGTCTGGTTATATTTTAAAAGCCTTATCCATGGTACACGCTTTTCAGGTTCAATATTACCCGTAATACCAGGAGTAGCAACTGGTGTGGTTTCAATCTCATCCAGGTCGCTGTGTATGTAATCATATTCTGCTTTAGAGAGGCGTTTATGCTTTGACGGTATTTCATATAAAATAAACCAGAATATTAGCCACAGAAACCCGAAGGCCCCTGTAATGATAAATGCCCATTGCCAGCCCCATTTAGCCGCAATAAAAGGAACAGTAAGTGGCGCCAATATCGCCCCAACATTAGTACCCGAATTAAAAATACCGGTGGCAAACGCTCTCTCTTTTTTAGGAAACCATTCGGCAGTTGTTTTAATAGCCGAAGGAAAATTTCCCGCCTCGCTTATGCCTAATGCAGACCTGGCTATTAAAAATCCTAATGTACTTCTTACGAACGCGTGGCCAATAGAAGCAAGGCTCCAGAGTATTAATGATACGGCATACCCGAGTTTGGTTCCCACCTTGTCAATGAATCTTCCTGCGAGCAACATCCCTAATGCATAAGACAATTGAAAAGCGATAACGATATCAGAATAGTCTGATTCACTCCAATTAAATCTAATTTCCAGTTCACTTTTCAAAAGGCTTATAACCGCCCTGTCCAGGTAATTAATAGTTGTAGCAAAAAAAATCAAAGCACATATGGTCCATCTGTATTTACCAACTGCTTCATTAATATTTGTTGCTGGAATATTCAGGCTTTTTTCTCCTTGATGATCTGGCATGGTTATGATTTTTACATTGAGCAATCACTTTTACTATTGCCCGGGAGCTTTCCGGAAAGCATGACTAAAGAATGGGTAATATGAACAGAATCTCTTTATTATACTACAATCTTTTTCTCATCAGCCGCATCTGTGTTTCAGACATCTACATTCGGTCACCGGATTTTGTTACTGATGGGCACATGGAATTTCACCAGCAATTAAATATCTTATTAACGGCGACTGTCGCAAACATATAACTATCTCCAGAATTCAGTTGTATAAAAATTTGTTTTTTTGAAAATTACTTCCAACACCAGATCCTAACAAAAGTCGAAGGTGATTTTATACCAATAAATATCTAATTTTTAAATAATGTCCTTGCTCTAAAAAAATCACCTAAACAAATTCCTCAGTTATCACCGTTACTATTTGAGAAATATTTATAACGAACCGAGAATCCCCATTTCAAGCCCCCTTATTTCCGCCAGGCCTCTTAACCTGCCGATTGCGGAATAGCCCGGGTTCGTGATCTTGTCTAAATCATCCAGCATCTGGTGTCCATGATCGGGACGAAACGGAATTGATTTTTTTAATTTTTGCTGCAACAGCAATAATTCTCTCACAACGGAATACATGTCATTGTCGCCTCCAAGATGATCTGCTTCATAAAAATTTCCTTGTTCATCTTTGGTAACGTTTCTTAAATGAATGAAATGAATTTTTTCTCCAAAGGACTTAACCATTCCTGTTAGATCGTTGTTGGCAGAGGCGCCTAAGGAACCGGTACAGAAGCAAACGCCATTTGCCGGGCTATCGGTTTTTTTCAAAAAATATTCAAAATCATCCTGTGTACTCACAATTCTTGGTAATCCAAGAATCGGGAAGGGCGGATCATCAGGATGGATCGCGAGCCTAACACCACATTCTTCAGCCACGGCACTTATTTCATTTTGAAAATAACAAAGATTTTCCCTCAGTGCCCCGGCGTCGATGTCATCATATAATTCAAGTTTCTGCAACATGTCATTTGTGGAGATCTTTTTCTCACCAGGAATTCCAAACGTTACAACTCCTGCCAGCGCTTCCAACTGTTGCCCGGAATAACTTTTATAACGTTCTTCCGCATGCGATAATATGTTTTCAGGATATGAATTGCCGGCATTTTTTCTTTTAAGAATGTATATGTCAAAAACAGCAAGATCAATCCAGTTGAAATAAAGCGCAAGGGATCCATCAGGCATCTGGTAATTTAATTTGGTACGAGTCCAGTCATTTACAGGCATAAAATTATACGTGATCACAGGTATGCCGCATGCTGCTATATTACGAATGGAAGTTTTATACTTTTCTATGTAGCCTTTATAATTGCCCGTCCTGGTTTTTATATTTTCATGCACGGTTATACTTTCTACTACCGACCATGTGAGGCCTGCCGTTGACACCTCGGCCTTGCGTTTATTTATTTCATCCAAAGTCCATATTTCACCGTGCGGTACATGGTGCAGGGCCGTTACTATTCCCGTAGCACCTGTCTGTTTTACATCCTGCAGGCTTACCGGGTCAGATGGACCGAACCAACGCCACGTTTGTTCCATTTGGTAATTCATTATATATTGCTTTATATTTTATACTCCACTGAATATTGAAAAACCTCCGTCAACATTTACCACGGTACCGCTAACAAAATTAGACGCATCACTCAATAGCCATATTAAGGCACCTACAAGTTCTTCAGGATTTCCAAACCGATTGAACGGAGTATTCTTGATAACCAGTTTTCCCCTTTCGGTCATATCACCATTTCTATCAGTAAGCAGCAACCTGTTTTGTTCAGTAAGGAAAAATCCGGGCGCAATCGCATTCATCCTTATTTTATCGCCAAATCTTTCTCCAAGCGCCACCGAAAACCAGCGCGTATACGTATCGATGGCTGCCTTAGCCATACTATATCCAAGCACTTTTGTGATTACCCTTTGCGAAGCCATGGAAGAAATATTGACAATGCTTCCCCGGCCTGTATCTTTCAGCGCTTCTCCAAAAACCTGGGTAGGTAACAATGTGCCAAACAAATTTAAGTTCATAACTTCTTTCAGCGCTTTGAAATTCAAATTAAAAATATCTTCTTCCGGTTGAACGATCGCTCCGGGAATATTTCCACCTGCTGCATTCACCAAACCATCAATCTTTCCGTAAGCATCAATTACCTTTTTCTTTGCGTCGTTGAGCTGTTGTTTGTTGGTAACATCAGCAATTAATCCAATGGCCTTCCCTCCCTTGCTTGTAATTGAAGATACACGTTCGTCCGCTACTTTTTCATTGCGGCCAAGCACTCCAACGATGCCCTTTGCCCGGGCTATTCCGTGTATAAAGGCTTCCCCTAAAATGCCGGTACCGCCTGTTACAACAATAACTTTATCTTCTAGTAAAAATTCATTTTTTGATTCCACGGTGTTAATTTTTATCTGCCTTAAAAATTTAAAATCGTTTTAAAATGGCGGTAAGGGGTATTACTACAGAATTTATTTATTTTAAACCGAACCGTCCACTTTTAAGATTATTTATAGAAAATCATTTTATTTTCCTTAGCAATCGTTCAAGTACCTGATCATTTTTGGTTTTAGTTCATTTGCAATTGTTTCATTTTTCTAGCCATCCTCGTGCCCATCTTCTCCGCAGATTTAGAAGTGAAATGGGTTGTGTCGCCTTTATCTGTTAAACCTTTGGAAGAAGCGAATCCGGTGTTTGAAACTGTTTCCGGCAGCTTATCTATTATTGAATTTATCTTTTGATATTGTGCTCTATACCGGCCAAGCTCACCCGCAACAAATGGCAGCCTATTGTTGTTTGCCACTGCTCTTATCCTGCTAATTAATTCCTCAAGTTTGGCTAAATAACCGGCGGCCTGTTCGGGGCTGCTATCCGATTCACCCTGCAACCAAATAACGCCTTTCAATGCCCCTGATTTTTGTGCTTCCCGCAGGCGAAACAGCATATCATCGTAAGGGTGCGTTCGGGTAGCTGAATCGTATGCACCGGGCTGCCATGTGTTTATGGAAGTTCCGCCAACAGCACAGGGAATAAGGCCAATATTGTGTGATGATTTTTTCGCCATGGCGATGCCAAACGATAAGCCCGGACCGACTCCAACGATAGTTGGTTTGTCGAAATGCAAGGGATGCTTTGCTGGTATCCACTCGTTTTCTTTATTCAGCATAAAAACTTTTGGACTTCCTTCCTCTTTAAATTTTCCTGTTATCTGACCTCTTCCCGCCATGTTAGATTGGCCAATAAGCAAATACAAATCGTAAGAAGTATCAACTTGCATTAGATGATCCGGGGCAACCAGGTCTGCCTGAACGGGAATGTTTTTATTGAAATGGTGTAAGTATGCATTTAATGGATGAGCAGAAAATAACCATACGCATATGAAAGCAAATGTCTTATATACAATATTAAATTTATAGTTAGGTTTTATCATGTGCACATTTTATCATTTTGTGTTTTCTGCCATTTTTTAATGACCATTCCGTGTCATCACCAATAGTAGCTTTATTTAAAGTCATTTGCAGTTTTATCCTGCAATAAAGCAACCTGGTGAAATTAGGTATAGCCGATAACCTCAGTCGAAGAAAATTCCTTCAAATTAAATCTTAGGCCGCCGGGCTTTTATTAAAGAACAATGCAGCAGGATATACAAAAGGAAGAAATTTCCCAGCACATTAAAGCAAGTGCTTTCTATTAATATTTTACCGGCGTATCTCTCGACTCTGCATACGCCTTTGAAAAATCAATTTTCTTCACCTCGCCTGCGACAAAGCGTATTCCGCCAAATATATGTTGCACATAAACCGGGTCTTCGTAATCTTTTTTGTCATGGCCCAAAACAGTACACCATGTGTGTCCTCCATCAAATTCATTATACCATACCGAAGGATAAAGCTCAGTATATCCCCCTGCATTTTTTTCTATCAATTTTTTTTGTGATGAATCGCTGGTATTTAACGTGGTAATATCATGCGCCATTAAAACAATATTGCCCGGATATAATTCTTTTCCAAAATAGCATTCATCACTCTTTTCCCAAACTTTAGGAATGCCCTGCATGGATGGGTGTGAAGGAGCAATAACTCTTTCAATAAACTTCTGAAACCTGGCATGCCAGGCAAAAGTGCAGCCAAGCATCATCTTGAACCACTTCCAATTTCTTTCGGTACCGGTAACGGAATGAATGCCAACAAAGCCTCCGCCCGCCTCAATATAATGGCGAAATGCCAACCGCTGGACATCGGTATCAAAAACATCATTATTGGTGCTGGGGAAAATTAATAGCGTGTATTGTTTTAGGTTACCCTCTGTCATTACTAGGGGATCCGCAGAGGTGTCAACCGCAAAGCCGTGCTCCTTGCCGAGTTTCTGAATGCATCGTACCGCACTTGGAATATTATCATGCACATATCCCTTACCATTTTTTGTATAGACAAGTACTTTAACTTTTTTCCAGTTTACATTATCCTGGGCCAAAGAGGTAATTGACGTAAATAAAATTACAGAGCAGCAGAGAATTATTTTATTAACAAGTTTCATCATTGAAAATTTTTAGTTGTTGTGAGGGAAGTGAGTTTGATTCCTTCGCAGTAGAAAGAATTAAAACTTCGCCGGGAGCGGGTTTGAGGAAATATGAAAAAATTGGTGGACACTACTTATTATTTATTCACTTTTATATTAATTTCCGGCGATTCGGCAAAATCCCGCCATGCTACTTCAGCTTTTTCTTTTGGAAAAGTATCATTAAAAACTATAAACCGGTATTTAAGTAAATAATCGATCCCGGGTTTTAAAAGCCAGTTCATATTTTTTGTCGGGGAAAAATTCAAAAAAACATCTCCTCTTTGGTTCATGCTTTCCGGCCACACTCTTAATGGTTCGGGATAATTATAATTGGTAGGATAATCCATCATGACCAATCCTGCAAAATCATTATTTACCGCACCTTGCACCATGCACCATCTTGCCCTTGAGCCATCTGATTCTTTGCGGTTCTTTCCTTCAGAGGTTATTATAGTGCTATTATCTTTATTCCATTCTTTCGTGGCTCTAAGTCCTAACCCTCCGTACCGGTATTCTAATAAAAGAACAGGGCTCTCTGTTGCACAATTCAATTGAATGGTAATGTCGGCTATATAATAGTTTTGATTGCCCTGCGGCTGATAGATTCTTACGGATTGTACCTCATTTAGCGCCACTTTTTCTGGTTTATTTTTCAATACCACATGTTCATGTAATGCTTTGTATTCTGCGTAAACAGGGCCATCTGTTTGTGAAACAAAATTTGCAAAACGGACGGTACCTTGTTTTTTGACTAAATTCCAGAAATCAATAGTATCCCTTTCAAAAAGCACTTCGGTCCATGGATTCCACAATCCCCAGTGATGGTAATGGTCGGGCGCATTAATGCGGGTAAGTTCCTGCCCCCGGGGTGACCACAGAGGATGGATGAAACCGCTTCGGCGATACACTGTATCTATTCCTTCAGGAGGATAAACGGCTTTATAATTATAGCGTAACAGGTTTCTATTATTATCGACTATGGTGAGGGATCCATCAGCCTCCTGCATTTCCAATTGTGAATTTGTTTTTTCCGGGGCCTGTTTTCGAAGTTCAAAGACTATATGCTTGTTACTAATGGGTGGCTCAATGAGCCAATGTAGAATTCTATGTCCCGTCACTTCAATTTGTGCAGCAACCGGGCTTTTTGAATTCCCTTTTATTTGAACAAGTTCTAAAGTACTATCCGGTAAAAATGTAATAGCATCTAAATTTATCTCAGCCGGCACTGTCAAATGATTTTGGAGGCTTTTGAAATTTACTTCAATCGTTGCAAGGGTTTGTGAATGACTTATAAAAGTATTCCCGAATAACAACAGGAGCAACGTTTTTAGTTTTTTCCTCAAGACCTTAAATTTATTTTTCTTGGCTGGCTGACTTATTTGCCATTTCCAAAGCGCCGGTAGTTGTATAATATTTAGAAATCATGCCTGCAATTTCCCACCCAGGTATTTTACCTTCTTTTAAATACTGCAGGAATTTTTCAGTCACTTTTGCAAAATGGGCTTCATGTCCCTCCTTATATTTTTCAGGAATTAAAACTTCCCAGCCCGCATTCGTTTTTTTCAGACTAACTCCCGGATATTTCGAAACAACAAATTTCATATGTTCCATTAGTGCGGCTGAATCAGCAAGGTCTTTTTTATTTACAGGCTCAATGTATAATGTAGCCTGGTAGTTCTGTTCTTTATCCTGTCTTATTACGAGGTTAGCTTTTGTTCCCCGGTAAATAGAATAATGAGAATCTGCTGCTCCCTCAGGTGCTTTGTAATTCCATTGTACAGAAATTTTCGCATGTATGCCCCGAAGCTCGTAATTGATTTCACCGTTGCTGTAAACATTAAGCACACTGTCTTTTACAATATCTTTCTTGAGATAATCGGGAAAGCCATTTAATTTGGTTAATGTATTAAACTGGCTCAAGGTTATTTCAGTAGGCCAGCGGCGTGCAGAATTTAAGGTAATGTCCTTTTGATAATTGATCACCTGCCCGGGAAAACATTCCCATTGAACAAGATCAACGAGATGGGTGGTAACGTCTGTAATGCCTTCCCCTTCCTGCGTTACATCCATAAACCAAGGTGGCCTGGTTAATATGCTTCCTGAGACATATTTATAAAAATAATGAACGCTTTCTTTTGTGATGCCTGGATTATCTGGTGTGCCTTTTTCAGCCTCTCCGAAAATAGCAGGGATCATGGATAATTCGCGTTGCAAGATGGTTGTGATCTCATATCTTTCTGTCATGATATCGTAGAGGAGCACATGATTTTTTTCGGCCACGTCAAAAGCAGATTTTAGAAGATCGAAATTTTTCTTGTCAATTGCCATAGGTTTATCAGCGAGTACATTAAGACCTGCGTCAACTGATTTATAGATATACTCGGTTTTCTTACGGTTGTTGCCGGCAATCACTACTACTTTTTTATTTTCGCCTGAATCTCCTGTACCAGCCTTATTTTCATCCAGCATCTTTTCTAAAAAATCATCTCCGGTATAGGTCTCTTCTTTCCAGTGTGTAGGATGTTCAGGTCTTGAATTGTAAGCTTTAATTTTATCCAGATGAAGTTCCACATCAGGGCCTGACGGCGCATACACATGAACGACAGAATCCACTCCATTATACATTAATTTTTGAACCAACGCCGCATGAAAATGGCCGGGGTCAAGGGTAATCAGTTTTACCATATTGCCTTCAGGTGATTCTTTTTTTTGATTATCTCCGCAACTGATAACAGCAAGTGAAAATAGGAACAAGAGAAAATTTTTCATATCAATTATATCTTATGCGCCGCATAATTTGTTCCATAAGGAAATCTTTGCGGTCTTGATAATAATTTGTTGGCTTCCAGGTTATCTTTAAACATTTCCTTTTCAGGATCCCAGAATAATTTCTTTTCTGTCTTCATGGCAGCATGAGCTACAAGGCATGCACTACAGGAGCGATGCGCTACTTCAGCAGGGCTGATGGTTGGCTTTTTATTTTGTATACACTCCAGCCAGTTTCTATGCTGTTCGGGGCTTTCATATAAATGAGTTTCATTTGGAGCAATTACAGAGGTAAGTATTTTAGGATCGCTTGCGTTAAAAGCTTTTGCCTGTTTTCCTGTTGCAGGATCAGATGCCGTTACACTGACATTTCCTCTTGAAACAAATATCCACCCATCAGAACCTTCGAATTTTATACCATTGGGATATTTTCCGTTGATGTACATATCAACACCATCTGCATATTTGGAGTGAACCTCAAAATCTCCATGTACCGTCCACAGCCCTTTTTTAGGGAATTCGGCTTTGGCCTCAACTTCTATAGGGCCGGTGAGTTCGGTATTCATGCCCCAATGGGCGATATCGATATGATGCACACCCCAGCCTGTGATCATGCCTGCACCGAATTGTTCACAGCGCAGCCATCCACCTCTGGATTCAGGATCGCTTTGTGAATGAACGCGGTCAACTGTGTAAAAATCATAAGGAGTAGAACCCAGCCACATATCATAATTCAGGTTTTCCGGGATGGGCATTTCAGTAGTATTTCCGCCGGCAGGATCACCAGGCAAGCCGATGCGAACTGTATGCAGCTTTCCTATACGGCCATTACGGACAAGCTCACACGCTTTTCTGAATTGCGGCCATGGATCAGCAGAGCGTTGCTGGCTGCCAAGCTGAAAAGTAACACCAGATTTTCTCACAATGTCGCTCATAGTCCGTCCTTCCTCAATCGTAAGCGAGGTAGGCTTTTGAAGGTAAATGTGTTTACCGGCCAGTGCTGCTTCAATTGCAGGCTGCGCATGCCAGTGGTCAGGCGTACTTATAATAACGGCGTCAATGTCTCTATTTGCCAAAAGCCCTTTATAATCATCATATTTTTTGAAATTGAGATAATTCTCTTTTCCGGTTTTTTTTGCATACCAGCCCTCTACTAATTCTTTGCCCATCTGCAATCTTTTGCTATCAAGATCGCTGCCAGCCATTATGTGGGCAACATCATTTTTAAATGTCTCCGGAAGATCATGTGTACGGGCAATGCGTCCCATGCCTATTTGACCAATATTAATTTTGTTGCTGGGAGCATTTTTCCCGAAAACAGATGCAGGAACTATTGTTGGAAAACCTGCCAATGCAGTGCCGGCTGAGATGGCAAGTGTGTTTTTCAAAAATGTTCTCCTGGATTTGGATGAATTTTCTTTGTTCATACTGGATAATATTATTTTTCTTTTTGTAAATGGTTTTCAATTAATTTCTGCCGCGTGCCTCCACTCTCGTAAGTTTTAGATGCTATCCAATTCGTACTCTCTTGCTTATAAAAAGGTTTCATACTTATGCCTCTTTTAATTTTAATGATGATTTTCGTACTATCAGTTCTGATTTAATAATGATAGTACTGGTAACAGTCAATGGTGCTTTTCCCTCCAGGTGATTCACCAGGGCATGAGCTACAATTTCACCCATTTGCAGCCCGGGATAATTAATAGTAGTGAGTTTAGGCTCAACTACCCTACTGATAATTTCGTTATTGAAGCCTACAATAGCTATATCACCGGGAATTGCATAATTCGCTTCTTTGAGCACCTGCATACAAACTACTGCACACTTATCATTCGTTATAAAAATTCCATCGGGAATGGAGTCCATAGACAGCAAAAGATTAGTTGCATCTATGCCACCCTGCTCATCGAGGGTACTAATGACCAGGTATTTTTCATTAAAAGAAATATTATTTTCGGTAAGCGCCTGGCGATAACCCTTCAAACGATCGGCATATACATTGCGCGAAAGATTACCTGTGATATGTGCAATTCTTTTACAACCTTGTTCAATGAGATGTGTGGTAGCATCATAGCCGGCTTTGTAATTATCAATGACCACATTTGTGCTTGACTTACCGTAGCTTATCCTGTCAAAAAACAATACCGGGATATCTTTTTCAAAAAACGGTTCGAAATGCGAAAAGTCTTTTGTATCAAATGCAAGTGAAACAATTAATCCATCCACCCTGCTATTAAACATTGTAGCCGCGTTAGCCACTTCTTTTATTTCGGTTTCCTGCGATTGTGAAATGATCAGGTTATAACCTGATTTATTGGCAACCCTTTCAATACCGGCAAGTACAGAAGATACAAAATTACTATTGAGTGTCGGAACGATTACCCCGAGTGTATGTGTTTGTTGTTTTCGCAAATTTCTCGCAAACAAATTAGAACGATATCCCATAGACTTTGCCATCTCCGTAATTCGCTTACTTGTTTTTTTATTTACTGAAAGATGACTGTTGAGGCTTCTGCTGACAGTTGTTGGCGAGACGTGCAGCTTCCTGGCAATATCGTAAATAGTGACTTCTTTTTTATTTTTCATACAATCGGTTGCGAAAAATATAAACTCATACACTTTATTGAGTAAGAATATCGTAAAAGTAAAAATTAATTTTGAAATGCCCGTATTATCTCATCCAGTCGGCTTTATTTTTTAAAATCTGTTATGTTTACAAAAAAAAGAATGACGTTTTTTAATGTAATAATAGGCATTTTTTGCAAAAAATAAAAAAATTTATGAAATCGGTTGCACTTTTAAATATTTATTTTACTTTTAACTTTTATTTATGAAAGATCGGGGGCACCCGAGATGATTTGCTTGATATGAAATTTTTTTTTTCACTTAGTAGTCGCACAACTTTATGGTCGCTGTTATGGCCTGGGATGAAAGATGCAGCAAGCCCGGCCCTGATACCAGGGCACATAGCTGAAAACAAAAAAAACATTCCCTTTTGTTTAGAGCCTAAACACACCGGTTCTCTTGTGGTAATAAATGAGAGTGGGACTTCTGCGCTCGTTAATTGGCCATATAAATAATGTAGGTGGAAATCAAACCAGAAATTTCTGCAGAAGCATGATTGAGCGCTACTATTTACAGGTATGAAAAGTCATGGCAATAAAAATCTATAATACGCTAACCAATCATCTAAAGGTCTTATAGTTAATATAGTATCCATAAATTAAACAGTAATTATGAAAAATTCATTTGCCCCCAAATCTTTGTTGCTAAGTCTGATAATACTTTGCAGCCATGAATTAACCTTTGCTCAAAATATTTCTGTTCAGGGTAAGGTTGTCAGCGCAGATAATCCAAGCGGTATTCAGGGAGTAACAGTGAGTGAAGGAGGCACTACAAATGCAACAGCTACGGATAAAAGCGGGCACTATCAATTGTCCAATGTAAATCCACAGCATTCACTTACGTTTTCGTTTGTAGGATATAAAGAGCAAACAGAAGCGGTTAATAGCCGTCGGCAGATTGATATAACCATGCTACAAGATGTTTCATCTCTTGACCAGGTGGTAGTGGTAGGTTACGGTACTGCGAAGAAAAAAGATCTTACCGGCGCTATATCTTCGGTGAATGTTGCAAAGTTGCAGAATGAAAACAGGACTTCTGTACAGGATGCCCTTCGTGCCAACATTCCAGGTTTAACTGTTGGCGTTTCCAGTTCTGCCAAACCGGGCGGAGCACTACAGATAAGAGGTACCAATTCTCTAAATGCAGGAACAACTCCACTTATAGTTCTGGACGGGGTAATTTATTATGGTGCCCTGGCCGATATCAATCCACAGGATATAGCCACCGTAGATGTTTTAAAAGATGCCAGCGCAGCGGCTGTTTACGGAGCCAAAAGTGCAAGCGGTGTGATAATGATCAATACGAAAAAAGGAAGATCCGGTAAACCTGTTATAAACTTTAATACCAATATTGCATCGGCAACCATGTCAGTAAACCAGCCGGTGTACCAGGGGCAGGACTTTGTGAACTGGCGGGTAGATGTACAAAACAGTATTCATGGTTTTAACCAAAAGCCTTTCCAGTTCAATGACCCCCGCACGTTACCTTCTAATATTTCGATTGACGACTGGCTGGCCTACGACAACTCCACCGGCGACCCGGTAGATGTATGGCTCAATCGTATCAATTTTCAGACTGTTGAAAAAAATAATTACTTAGCCGGGCGTACTATCAATTGGTACGACATGATGTTTCAGAATGCCTTTCAGCAGAATTATACTTTAAGCGTGTCAGGTGGAAGCGATAAATTTTCTTACTACTGGAGTGGCGGCTACCTGAATAACAAGGGAATAGTGGTAGGAGACAAATATTCAATCGTGCAAAGCAGGCTGAAGCTAGAGGCTGAAGTAACGAAGTATTTAACGGTAGGCATTAATACACAATTTGCCGACAGGGATGAAAGCTCGGTACCTGTCGACTGGACAAGAATTGTCCAAAATTCTCCTTATGGCAGTTTTTATACCGATGATTCTTCTGACTATCGCTTCAGTCCACAGGATGATCCTGGCGGAGGTTCCAGGAATCCATTCATAGCGACCAAATATACTAACCGTATGAAAAAGTTTTATACACTCAATTCAATTATTTATGGTAAAGTAACATTGCCCTTTGGCATAAAATACACTATGAACTTCGCACCGCAGTTTGAATTTTATAATTACTTCAATGGAAACTACGCAAAGAATCCGGATTTTGCATTAACAGGTGGCCGTGGAGAAAGAGAAAATCACCAGATTTATCAGTGGCAGATAGATAACATTCTGAGCTGGGACAAGACATTCCATGATGACCATCATGTGGATGTAACCTTGCTGGCAAATGCAGAAAAATACCAATATTGGCAAAATGATATGATAGGCACCGGTTTCGACCCGAGTGATGTTTTAAGTTACCACAATATGGGAGCTGCACTCAATCAATCCATTTCCAGCAACGATGAATATAGTACAGGAGCCGCTTTAATGGCACGGCTTTTCTATTCTTACCAGGATCGTTACATGCTCACCTTATCCATACGCCAGGATGGTTATTCCGCATTTGGGCAAAAATATCCGTGGGCACGGTTTCCCGCAGGGGCTTTTGGATGGATTTTCACAAAGGAACCATTTTTCAAATCTAAATGGCTCAATTATGGAAAGCTCCGTTTATCTTATGGCATAAATGGCAACAGGGACATTGGCCGATATTCAGCGCTTTCCAACCTGGCTACGGGTAAATACCTCCAGGTGAATCCGGATGGTACTACAAATGTGGTTTCCCAGTTGTATGTAACTCAAATGGCCAATGAAGACTTGCAGTGGGAAAAAACAGCAGCATATAATATCGGACTTGATTTCTCTGTTTTCAACAGCTTAATCAGCGGTAGTATTGATGCTTATAAGGGAAAGACTACGAACCTGTTGGTCAACCGTAGTCTACCCGATGTTGTTGGTTTTGCTAACGTGCAATCTAACCTGGGCGAAGTAGCGAATAAGGGCCTGGAAATTAGCCTGAACTCTACCAATATGGAACGCAGAAATTTTAGATGGAACTCCTCATTTAATTTTTCCTTAAACCGGAATGAGATCGTACACCTATATGGTAACATGGTTGACATTAAGGATGCCAGCGGGAATGTTATAGGGCAGAAAGAGGCAGATGATATTCCCAACAAATGGTTTATCGGCCACCCGATTGATGCTGTTTGGGATTTGAAAGTACTGGGAGTATATCAAACCGGGGACAAAGACCAGGCTACCATATATGGTCAAAGTCCCGGCGATTTCAAATTACAGGATGTAAACGGTGATGGAAAGTACACCAATGACGACCGTCAATTCCTTGGTTATTCAAAGCCCCGTTACCAGTGGACATTGAGGAATAACTTTACCCTGTTTAAAAATTTCGATCTTTCCGTTTTAATTTATTCCCAGTGGGGATTTATGTCAGGCTTTAACCAGGCCAAAAATCGCGGTGGTTTTCCTGATCGTACTGATGGATACGTATATCCTTACTGGACACCGGATCACTCAACAAGTGATTTTTCGAGAATTTTTTCAAGTGATGGCAGCGCAAGCTATAGCGTGTACCGAAAGAGAAACTTCATAAGGCTTGATAATGTGGCTTTAGCATACATCCTCCCCAAATCTTTATTGAATAAAGCCGGCATACAGGATTTCAAGATTTATTTCTCGGTAAAAAATGCGGCAGTTTACAAGTCGGATTGGGAATACTGGGATCCTGAATGGGACCTTGATACAGGGCCTGGACCTACCCCCAGAACTTTTACGCTGGGATTCAACCTGACTTTATAAAGATCACCTTTAAAAAAGACATCAATGAAAACAATCAATAAACAATTAATATACGCACTTACGATTGTACTAATAGCAAGTATTACCGGTACCGGTTGCAAAAAAAGCTGGCTGGAGCCTAAACCGCTATCTTTTTATACGCCGGATCAAACATATACCACAGCTACTGCTTTGAAAAGTGCACTTGTTGCCTGCGAAAGAAATTTAAGATACGACTGGTTTGGCGATGGAGCCCCTATCATTACGCAGCTAATTTTTTCTGATGTGGCAGTAGAAGGCACTACCGATAAATCAGGCCCCGCCCAGGATATGAACATATCAATTACACCCGATGCAATCACTGCGGGAAATGATAATGCGGATCATAACAGAATCTATTGGTATTGGGAACAGAGTTATTACCGGCTTAAATATGCTAATACGGTGCTGGAATATATAAATGTACCTAAATGGGATACTACTAATGCATCACAACTGGCTGAACGAAATGCACTCATAGGTGCGGCTTATTTTTTCAGAGCCTACACCTATTATGTACTTACTAATTCGTTTGGAAATGTACCATGGGCCGGTAAATTATATTCTGCTCCAAAATTGGATTTTCAAACAGTTGATCGCAAAGTGATCCTCGAGGAGATGAAAAAGGAGTTAGAATATGCAGTACAGTGGGTTCCTGATGGCGTGCCTAAAGGAGAGGTCTCAAAAGGGGCCTGCCAGCATATGCTCACCAAAATTGACCTGGCATTAGGTGATTTCGATGGCGCAATTGCTGCCGCATCCAGCCTTATCAACGGAGGTACTTATCATTTAATGACTCAGCCCTTTGGGCAAGATCCGGGCGTTCCTAATAATGTTATTTGGGACTTGCACCGGCCCAACAATAAAGTGTTGCCGCAGAATACGGAAGGATTATTTTATGTAATAGACCTTGAAGGCTATATTAACAATGGTGATTATGGAGGAGGAAGTTCCCTGATGAGGCAGGCTGTTCCGCTCTGGGATTCAAAGATCAATACGCCTACCGGTAATAAAGGTACCATAAGAACAACAGGGATAGAATACGACCAGCAAACCAAATACGGCAGAGGCATTGGCCGATGCAGAGGCAGTTGGTACAGCACACACGATATATGGGCCAGCGATCCCGGAGACCTGCGGCATGCTCCCGGAAACTGGATGAGGATGCAGGACCTTGTTTATAACAATCCGGCGATAAAAGGTACCGATCCATATTATGGGAAAAACTTACAGGAATTCAACGCTACCGGGGGTTTGTTATGCGATGATACCATAAGGTGCTGGTTCGACTGGCCGCAATACAAAACATTTATTCCTGATCACGAAAATACCTTAAACAATGGCGGCCATACACCGTGGTATGTATTCAGGCTTGCGGAAACTTATTTATTAAGAGCAGAGGCGTATTACTGGAAAGGAGATTTTGCAAATGCGGCTGCAGATATTAATGTAGTAAGAGAGAGGGCTGGCGCACAACCTATCTCTCCCGGAGATGTAACTATTGCATCTATACTTGATGAAAGGGCACGTGAATTGTATTATGAAGAATACAGGAATGTCGAGATCACACGCATCGCATATATTTTTGCTCAAACAGGACAACCGGATTATTTGGGAAGAACCTATAACATGAATAGCTTTTCTACAAAAAACTTTTGGTATGACTGGATCATAGATCATACTGATTTTTATAATAAAGGTGTCCATACAATTCATGGCGATGAATACACTCTAAGTCCTTTTCATGTATTGTGGCCGGTTCCTCAATCAGCTATTGATGCCAACGTAAACGGCCATATTAATCAAAATGAGGGCTATTCAGGCGCGGGAAGTAATGTACCACCGCTCAACGCACTTCCGGCGGAATAATTTTTAAACCTCGCAGGTTTTCGAAAACCTGTGAGGTTTTTGCAAGAGGAATTAGTAAATTATTTTTGTATCGACGTCTGAAAAATATTATCGGTTAGCCAATCCGCCATTCGTTGCGGCCAGTTTTTAATGGCCATTGATAAAGAGCGGTCTCCCATGTTAAATCCATGACCTGCGTGAGCGTACAAATGGATTTCAACCGGAAGTTTAGCCGCCCTGTATGCCTGGAGTAATTTCACCACGGGAGGCGAGCAACATTCATCATCATTAGCAGCAACCATAAATAACGGAGGCGCAGCAGAATTTACCGAATCAGGGATAAATAACGGACCGGGGTACACGAGCATTTGAAAATTGGGTTTGCCGTTTAAACGGTCAATCGGATCGGCGGCAGTTGCATTCCCGTTTCCATCGCCATAAGCGATAGCAGATACAACTTCCCCGCCTGCCGAGAAGCCAAGAATACCAATGCGATCTGGCTTGACGTTCCATTCCGCCGCCCGGCTGCGCAATAATCGCATCGCCCTGCAGGCATCTTCTTTCGGATGTTTATCCACTGAATAGGGTGAATTTTCTTCCCTGCCGAGACGGTATTTAAGAACAAATGCTGTTACACCTAAACTGTTCAAAAAAAGTGCGGGCTTTGTTCCTTCTTCATCTATTACAAGCAGGCGATGTCCGCCGCCGGGACAGATAAGAACCGCGGTTCCGTTGGCTTTTTCTTTTGCAGGAAAATAAGCGGTTATCGTAGGATTATTAATATGTTTCACCCAATAACTTTTTGCTTCCTCCGGTTCGTTCTTAAGATTCTCAAAGCCAGGTGCACCATTTTCCCACAATGGAATTACTAAAGGTTTATTTTGTGCCATCGCAGTTGGACCAACAACAATAAAGGAAGAAATTAAAACTATGCGACAAATGCGATGGGAGATTTTAAGCATCATACAAAATATTTTGTTTAAAGATAATGAAAGAGGCAAGATGCTTTTCGTCATGAAAATTGTTCCTTTAAATAATCCTTGTGACCTTTACAAATAAAAATTTAACTGAAAATTGATTTCTTTAAGTCAAAAGAATTATTCAATATTATTTAATCCAATTATGATTCAAATGTTTCCAGTCTGTTTGTTTTGAAAACTTCTTAAATTTATTTGCCTGATATTTGATTGCTATTTTCTTCCGATCTATTCAATATGATCTACCCTTATAAAATTGTAGCTATGCATAAAAAAGACGATTCATCATCGCGGCGAAATTTCATTAAATATTTATCCGGCACTACCCTTGCTCTTGGCACCGGGACGCTGGCATCTTTTGCCGGTGAAGAAAAACTTGAAGAGCGGATTCTTCACTATCAAAAAAAAGTATCTTCAAATGACAAAATTAATGTCGCAGTGATTGGAATGGGCATAATGGGTAACAATAATATTAGAACCGCTATAAAAGTTCCGGGGGTGCAAATGGTAGCAGCCTGTGATCTATATACGGGGAGACTGGAACACGCAAAAGAATTGTTCGGCAACGATCTTTTTGTTACAAACGATTACCGGAAAATCCTGGAGCGAAAAGATATAGACGCCGTGATAGTTTCCCCGGGTGACCATTATCACGCGAGAATCGCAAAAGACGCGTTAAAAAAAGGGAAGCATGTTTACTGCGAAAAACCAATGGTGCATTACATAAATGAAGGGCTTGGCGTAATTGCAGCGCAAAAAGCAAGTGGCAAAGTTTTGCAGGTGGGAAGCCAGCGTGTAAGCAGCGTCGTTTACGCAAAAGCCCGTGAATTATACAAATCGGGAGAAATAGGAAAACTCAATATGATCAATGCAATTTACGATCGCCAGGATGCTTTGGGCGCCTGGGAATACACGATGCCCGCCGATGAATCCCCACAAACTGTTGAATGGGATATGTATATAGCAGGAATGCCTAAAATACCCTACGATAAGAAAAAATTTTTCTGGTGGCGCAATTATCGCGAATTCGGCACAGGAGTAGCCGGCGACCTCTTTGTTCATCTTCTTTCAGGCACTCATGTAATCACCGGTTCAAAAGGTCCATCCGCTATTTTCGCTTCGGGCCAATTGTGTTATTGGAAAGATGGCCGTAATGTGCCCGATGTGATGACAGGAATTATGCAGTATCCTGAAACGCCGGAGCACCCGCCTTTTCAATTAACGCTGCAGGTAAATTTCGTAAGTGGCACAGGAGGCTCAGAAGTTATACGGTTTGTAGGCGACGAGGGAACAATTGATATAAACGGGCAGGGGTTTACAGTTCATCACAGTATTATGGCCGAAGCCCCCGGTATCGGGGGGTGGGACGCATTAGCAACCTATCCAAAAGCCATGCAGGAAACACTTTTGCAGCAGTACAATCAAAAATATACACCTGAACAGAAAAAAAGGCCAAAGAAGGCCGATATCGTTTATAAAGAACCTGATGGCTACGATGAACATTTAGAGCATCACACTAACTTTTTTGAAAGTGTAAGAACAGGTAAACCTGTGGTTGAAGATGCTGTGTTTGGGTTTAGGGCTGCGGCTCCCTGCCTTGCTTGCAATGAAAGTTATTTTAAGAAAAAAATAATTCATTGGGATCCTGAAAATATGAAAGTAACAACAAGCTAAGATTAAGAAGTTGGGTTTTAAAATAATAAAAGCATACATGGATCATATTAAAATTGCCACGGCCCAGTTTGAACATAAAAGCGGAGACAAGAAATATAATTTGCAAACGATAGATACCTTAAGCAGAAGAGCGGCGGAGGAGGGTGCTGCTGCTGTTGCCTTTCATGAATGCAGTATTACCGGTTATTCATTTGCCCGCCATCTTTCAAAAGAAGGATTGCTGGAAATAGCAGAATACATTCCCGGAGGACCAAGTATTGGAAAACTTACAGAGGTTGCGGCAAAGCATAATATCTCAGTTTTAGCAGGCCTGTTTGAAAAAGATAAAGAAGACAATATCTATAAAGTCTATGTATGTGTTGATAAAAATGGCGTTATTGCGAAGCACAGGAAGTTGCATCCTTTTATCCATCCCTCTATAACCCCCGGTGACGGTTACACGATATTTGAACTGCATGGCTGGAAATGCGGCATCCTTATTTGTTATGACAATAATATTGTTGAAAATGTAAGGGCGACAAGCCTGCTGGGTGCGAATATTATTTTTATGCCGCATGTTACCATGTGCACTCCTTCGCCCAGGCCGGGTGCCGGTTTTGTAGATCCTGCTCTATGGAAAAATAAAGAAACTGATCCCACATCTCTTCGACTGGAATTTGATGGAATGAAAGGCCGGGCATGGCTGATGAAGTGGCTTCCTTCCCGGGCGTACGATAATGCAGTGTATGCCGTTTTTTCCAATGCAATCGGTATGGATGATGACCAGCTTAAGAATGGCTGCTCTATGATTGTCGATCCCTTTGGAGATGTTGTCGCTGAATGCAGAATGCTGGGGAATGATTTAGTAACTGCAACTTTTGATGCCAACAAAATAGCCAATGCAGGCGGCTCCAGGTATAAGAATGCAAGAAGGCCGGAACTTTATGCAAAGATCATTGGGAAGTCGCATGAAGCGGAACAAAAAATTGCATGGTTAAATAAAGATGAGGAGCATACATTTGAATAAAAAATCACAGAACCATAGTCATAAGAACAATAAATTTTTCTCTACATTAAAAACTACGTATATGAAATTATCAAGACGGAAATTTCTAGTGAGCAGCACCCTTTCCATAGCAGGTGCAGCTCTTATGCCTAAAAATATTTTTGCAAGTACAACTGCTATAGATACCATATTGGGTATACAATTGTATTCGGTGAGAGACGACATGGAAAAAGACCCGATGGGTACCATGAAACAATTAGCCGCAATGGGATATAAAAATGTTGAACATGCCAACTATGTGAATGGCAAATTTTATGGCTACGAACCAACAGAATTTAAAAAAGTATTAAATGATCTTGGCCTGAAAATGCCGAGTGGCCATACCGTGATGAATGCCAGTCATTGGGATGCTGCCAGTAATGATTTTACTGACGTATGGAAACAAACCGTAACAGATGCCGCTACTGTTGGCCAGATGTATGTGATAAGCCCCTGGCTCGATGAAGGCCTTCGAAAAAATTACGATGACCTGTTAGGTTTTCTTGACGTGTTTAATAAATGTGGGGAATTATGTAAAAAGTCAGGTTTAAAGTTTGGCTACCACAATCATGATTTTGAATTTAAATACTCTTTGAATGGCAAGCAGATTTATGATATCATTTTAGAGAAAACGGACCCTGAATTAGTGCTTCAGCAAATCGATATCGGCAATATGTATGGAGCCGGGGGAAGGGCATTGGACATTATTAAAAAATACCCCGGCAGATTTGAAAGCATGCATGTAAAAGATGAAATAAAAGCAAAGGATAAAGGGGAAATGGGCGATAATTATGAAAGTACTATTCTTGGCAAAGGTATTTTGCCTGTTAAGCAAATAGTCGACCTGGCAAAAAAGTCAGGAGGTACTACTGAATTTATTATCGAGCAGGAATCTTACCAGGGAAAGACTCCCATTGAATGTTCTGAAGCAGATTTTAAGGTTATGAAAAAATGGGGATTTTAATTTAGCCCTTACTTATTTATTGATAGTTTTATAAATATTTCGTATTGAAAATATGTTGCCGGAGCACCTGCTGTTTCATCACCTGCTTTTTTCTGAGTCTCTCTTCTATATGTATTTTTGATGCGTCCGCTCAAAAGAAAAACGAAGCATTTCAGTTACACATCCATAAAGCAGCTTCACCGATAAAAGTGGATGGGGCAATGGAGGATGCTGCGTGGCAGGAGGCTGAAGTAACTTCAGATTTTTTTATGGTACTGCCGATGGACACATCTCTAGCTAATGTGAAAACTGAGGTGAGAATGTGTTATGATGACAATAATCTTTATCTCATCGCCACCTGTTTTACACCTGCTGCAGGACCATATTTTGTGGAATCGTTGAGACGCGATTTCAACTTTGGCAAGAATGATAATTTCCTGTTGTTCATGGATCCTTTCAATGATCTTACTAACGGGTTTTCTTTCGGTGCGAATGCAGCAGGCGCTCAATGGGATGGCACGATGTATAATGGCGGCAGCGTAGATCTCAATTGGGATAATAAATGGATGTCCAAAGTAAAAAATTATGGAGACAAGTGGATTTTTGAAATGGCACTTCCTTTTTCAAGCATCCGGTACAAGCAAGGCGTAAAAAGCTGGGGAATCAATTTTAGCCGCAATGATCTCAGGGCTCCTGAAAAAAGTTCGTGGGCTCCAATGCCGCGGCAGTTTCCTACAGCGTCTCTCGCTTATACAGGCAATGTTATTTGGGATGAACCGCCACCAACTTCAGGTGCCAATATATCGCTGATTCCTTACGTGTTGGGTGGAGTAAGTAAAAACCATGAAGCTCATACTGACTCTAAATTCCGGAGAGATGTGGGCCTGGATGCAAAGATCGCGATAAGTACCGCCGTGAATTTAGACCTTACGGTAAACCCCGATTTTTCCCAGGTTGAAATAGACCAGCAGGTAACCAACCTAGACAGATTCGAATTATTCTTCCCTGAAAAGAGACAATTTTTTTTAGAGAACGGAGACCTCTTTGCAAACTTTGGTTATGCTTCTGTTCGCCCCTTTTTTTCAAGAAGAATTGGCTTAAATGCTCCAATAAATTTTGGAGCAAGAATAAGCGGCAAGCCCGGAAAAAACTGGAGAATAGGAGCTATGGATATGCAGACGGGATCTGTTGGTGAAACTGGATTGCCTGTCCAGAATTTTGTGGTTGCTTCTGTGCAGCGCAGGGTTTTCTCACGATCCAATATTGGATTTATTTTTATCAATAAGCAATCCATAAACTATAAGGCAGGAGCTGATTCGGGCAAGCCTGTTTATTCTGATTATAACAGGAATGTCGGTCTTGAATATAACCTCGCCTCGTCAAATAATTTCTGGACAGGCAAAGTAATGTTTTTAAAATCTTTCACACCGGGGTCGCATGGAAAAGATCTGGTGCATGCAGCCCATCTTCAATATAGCAGTCGTCGCTGGTTGTTATATTGGCAACATGAATATGTAGGAAAGAACTATAATGCCGAAGTGGGCTATGTGCCGCGCAATGCTTACATAAAAATAAACCCGCAGGCTTCGTATTATTTTTTCCCATCGCACGGAAAAATTTTATCACACGGCCCGAAATTGTACTATACTCTCTACAACAATGAATCATTAAGGCGAACCGATGATGAAGCATACCTTTCTTACAATTTTAACCTGCGAAGCCAGGCCACTTTCGACGTATGGGTAGCCCATGATTATGTTGAGCTTCAGCGACCTTTTGATCCTACTAATTTTAATAAAGATACTTTGGCGCGTGGCTCAGAACATCGATGGAATGCATGGGGAACAGATTTTATCTCCAAACCAAAAAGCCTTTTTACATATGGATTTTCTGCACGATTCGGCGGTTATTATGCGAGCGGAAGCCGCTATAATTTAACCGCCAACATAGGTTATCGTTTTCAGCCTTATGTAAGCCTGGCCGTTAACGCATCGTACAATAATATAAACCTTCCTTCTCCGTGGAACATAACAAAGTTCTGGCTTATCGGCCCGCGCATAGACGTAACGATGACTAACAAATTATTTTTCACAACGTTTATACAATACAATGAGCAATTGGAAAATATAAATCTGAATACCAGGTTTCAATGGAGGTATAAGCCTGCTTCAGATCTGTTCATCGTATATACTGATAATTATTTGCCTTATCCATTCTCGGTACGCAACCGCGCCCTAATGCTAAAATTCACCTATTGGTGGAATCTCAAAGTTGGAAATAAAAGTGCCGTACCTGCACTATAGTTCGGTTGAGAATAGAAGATATTAAGTGTTGATGTTTTTTCCCGGCATATTTTTTTGTTTCAAAAGCGGCCCCGGAAAGTATAGTGGAAAAAGAGCCCGCTGTAAAATTTCCAATTGTAGCAGTTGCGAATAAAATAAACCATGCTTCAAACTGGCTTTTTTGAGCTAATGCAGGCGGCTTACTTTTAAGTCCCTGATCCGCAGATGATCCAGGATGAAATAAAACAGGAGCAAATACTGCGGCACATGAAACTATAAGCATGCATGAAATAATAATACCGGTAATTGTAACAGCCAGTCCTGCATTCACAGGGGAAGGTGTGTCGCTCTGCTGATTGAAAAATACAATTTCGAATAAAAAACATAGCATAGAAAGAAAGCATTTCCAAGGTAAAGTAGCCAGGTTTGTGAAAATGTCTCATCTCTTAAATAAAACACCACGGGTATTATATAAAGCACCGCCGGTATAATACTGTATCTGCTTAGATAAAGTGGAAATTTTTTAAACATGATATAAAAACCGCATCTAAAATCATTCCAGGTTGGAACAGGAAGTCCGGTAAATCCGCCAATAAACTTTTGGAAAGCTGAAGGCCTTGAAAACTTAAGTTAACTTCTAATCAGCATGTGGTCTATACCGTTATTGTATTTATTGAAGATCAATTTAGCAGGTGAAGGAGGTATTTTTTACGCATTTTTAAAAATGTTTATTTTTATACCAAATAAATTACCATGGTAAAAGATCTCAGTAAAATACATGAACAAATAACCAATTTATTCCCCTGGCCCAAAACTGAAGGCGATTGGGATAAATATCGGCTTACTCAAAAGCAGGTTGATTTTTTTAATGAGAATGGCTACCTGCCCAGAATTAAAATGCTGAATGAGGAGCAAATAGATTTTTTAAGAAATGAGCTTTCCGAATTAGTAAATCCCACACATGAGGGTAATTCACTTTTTTATGAATATAACAGTAACGAGTCATCAGATCCTCAAACGATATTATTTCATGCACTTGGTGAATGGCGGATCACGCCAGGCTTCCATGATGTTTTATGGAACCCGGCATTTGTAATGGCAGCAAGCCAGCTGCTTGACAACAAGGCAGTACGCTTCTGGCATGACCAGGTATTTTACAAGCCCTCAAAAAAAGGAGGCGTTGTTGCGTGGCACCAGGATTATTCCTACTGGACAAGAACAAAACCTATGGAACACATTACATGCTGGGTCGCACTTGATGACGCTACTGTTGAAAACGGGTGCCTTAATTATATTGCAGGCAGCCATAAGTGGGGCTTGTTGCCAAAGCCTGTAATTGCCGGCGAATTGCATGGCATAAAAGATTTTTTGAATGAGGCGCAAAAAAAACAATTTGACAATCCTCAACCCGCACCAGTAAAAGCGGGTGAGGCAATATTCCACCATCCGCTTGCATTGCATGGCTCTGGTGAAAATAAAAGTAGTAACTCCCGCCGTGCGTTTGTGATTAACGCATTTGCCGATGGTGTATTATCTGATAGTAATGAACCGCTTTTAGAAGGAGTTCCAGTCGTGAAAAAGGGTAACAAAATGGAAGGCCAATTCTTCCCTTTACTATTTGAAGGGTCACAAAAGAACTAAAAAATTGGAGTAATTATTTGATCCGGATCATTTAATCCGCAGCCGCTTTTTATTTGTATGCTTTTAAAAGGGAAGGTTATATTTATGCACAAACTGCCCTATGAAAAATATTTTTGTATCAACAGCTATCTCCCGGATTTCAACCAGTGCAGTTCCTGAATTGTTCATAGAATTAACTGTCAAAAAGATCACCCTGATGATTTACCAGCAAGGGGTAGTACCAGTCTTCTTTTTTCGGATAAACCCCGCTTTTTCTGTCAAAATAAAGATCTACCCATAAAATGACGAGATCAAACAGGCATTGCATTTAATCATTTCGATGCCTGACCCCGGGATTACATCCGGCTGATTATGGATATTAACAGTCGTTAATAATGTTAGTAATATTAAAAAATATATTGAATTACTTTTATCAAAATATTTTTTCAAACTACATTTTTAACCAAGTTCATGCAACCGTCAAAGCCTGCTGTTGATTCCACGATCGCGAAAGAAAAACTCACTCCATTAGAAAATAATTTCACAAGCCAGCGGCTTTATTCTTTAGATGCATTGCGGGGTTTTGATATGTTCTGGATAATGGGCGCTGAAGAAATTTTTCATTCAATGGCCAAAGCATCCAATGCTCCATTTTGGGCCGTTATTGCTAACCAGTTTACGCATCCTGACTGGAATGGATTTCATTTCTACGATCTTATTTTCCCGTTATTTCTTTTTATCGCAGGCGTTGCGACTCCGTATTCTGTTGGGCGCGAACTACAAAAAGGAAAAACTAAAAATGACGTGTTGTGGAGAGTGGTTAAAAGAGGGCTGATATTAATTCTTTTAGGAATTATTTATAACAATGGCCTTCAATTAAAACCATTATCTGAGATTAGGTTTGGAAGTGTTCTGGGAAGAATTGGTTTGGCATATATGTTCGCAAACATCATTTATATTTATTCAAGCCGGCTTGCACAAATTATCTGGTTCTGTGCGTTACTTATTGGGTACTGGTTGTTACTGAAATTCAATTCGGCACCGGGTTTTCCAATGGGCGATCTTACAATGGAAGGAAATTTTGCTTCCTATATCGATCGAAGTATTTTACCCGGCAGGCTTTATTTGATCATTCACGATCCCGAAGGTTTGGCGTCCACAATCCCGGCGATAGGCACCGGCCTCTTAGGAATACTTACCGGGGATTATTTAAAAAATAAAGATATAAGTGGTAGCAGAAAAGCGCTGTACATGGCAATAGCCGGAATAATTTTTATCGGCCTCGCATGGTTATGGAACTTTGATTTTCCGGTTAATAAAAATCTTTGGACAAGTTCTTTTGTCTTAACAGTTGGGGGAATAAGTTTATTACTTCTCTCTGCTTTTTATTATATCATTGATGTGCTGGGCTACAGGCGTTGGTCATTTTTTTTTAGGGTTATTGGCATGAACTCCATTTTAATTTATATGTCCGGAAGATTTATCGATTGGCAATATTCAAATGATGCATTTTTTAAATGGTTAGGCCAGTGGATGGGTAATCCGTTTGGCGCAGTAGCTATGGCTATATGTTTTGTTATGGTTAAATGGGCATTCTTATATTTTATGTATAAAAAGAAAGTGTTCCTGAGAGTTTAATTTTGATACGCGAATTAAAACACGAATAACATGAATTCGTCGCTTGCTTTTTTATTAGACTGATTCCAGAATCGAAATTGTGAATGATCTGAGTCGTTCATTATAGAAAAATTTATTTACACCTATGAAGTGGCAACCCAAATTATACATGTTATTGTTGGGATGTAAACCCCGGGGAAGACATACGGAGCAACATGATGTTTTCTTTACAGTAGCTTCTTGTCTTGCCGATGTTATTCCATCTATAATACAATTTTGGCCTGACGCAAAAGGAGATATACATGTCGATGCATGGCGGGAAATTAATTATGTTGATGGGTATAGAATAGAAATACTCAATGACGAAAACAATCCGAAAGAACCTGGCGCAAAAGCAGATCGCCTTTATTTTGTAAATCTCGGTGGTTATAAAGAAACTGAATTTGAAGAGTTTCATTACAAAATGATTGTGGTAGCACCTGAAAAAGGAGATGCCATAAGACAATCCAGGCAAACTGCATTCTATAAACACACGGGCTTTAAAGATGCTCCATCACACATGGATGATAAATATGGAATAGATGTGGACGATGCTTATGGCATAGAAGATATTCTGCCCGATGAAATTAAAAAGAAGTATCGCGTTCATGTTTTTAAAGAAGCCAGTGGCAAGGAAGATGAATTGAATCTTGGTTACTTTACTCTCGAAAAATTAAGATATTTATAATTTGCAGGATCTTGCGAAAATATTTATTGGTTTATTTTTTGTTCCCAGGTATTTCCCATGAGTTTATTCCCAGACACAGAATTTTTTTCTCCAGGCCCACCGCGTGAGACCATCTACACTTTGCAGGATGCCGACCTTGTATTAATTGAAAATTTTTTTTCAAAACAAGAATCAGACAGGCTTTATTCACAACTCATAAATGACATAAAGTGGATGGAAACGAAGATAACAGTTTATGGAAAAGAACATGATACACCACGACTCACCGCATGGTATGGCGATCCGGGTAAAGATTATACATACTCAGGTCTTAAGATGAACCCTTTCCCATGGACAAATGATTTACTTTTTATAAAAGAAAGAGTAGATAATGAAGCGGCTGTTAACTTCAATAGTGTATTGCTTAATTTATATCGAACCGGAAAAGACAGTGTCGGCTGGCATAGGGATGACGAAAAAGAATTCGGAACGAACCCTGTAATTGCCTCGGTAAGTTTTGGGGAAACAAGACCGTTTCATTTAAAGCACAAATTTAAAAAAGATGTTGAAAAAATAATAATTCCATTAACGCATGGATCGTTGCTAATTATGAAGGGCACAACACAACATTACTGGGAACATCAAATACCAAAAACAACAAAAGAAATCAGCCCACGGATCAACCTTACTTTTAGGGTCATTAAAAATGTTTAGGTGCCTGGCCATTTAGTGGCCTGGACCTGATCAACTTGTTTTTTTATAATTAATAACAGCCCATGTGTTCAATACAATTGCAAATGCAGTAATGATAAGCAATTGGGACCGGATATCTGCAAAGCCGCTTCCCTTTAAAATTACCATTCGCATTACATCTATCAGGTAACTAACGGGATTAAATTTTGTAACAACCTGCGCCCACCCGGGCATACTGTCAATTGACGTAAAAAGACCACCCATTAAAATAAAAATCATCATAAAGAAAAACATGATGAACATCGCCTGCTGTTGCGAATCGCAGAAGGTAGATATCAGTAATCCAAACCCGAGAACAGCCAGCAGGTACAATGTTATGAAACTATATAATACCACAAAACTTCCCGCGGGAGCAATACCATACACAACCCATGATACTAATAAACCCAGCGTAAACACAACGTTCCCCAATATCCAAAACGGGATTAGTTTTCCAAGAATAAAATGATGTTTCTTTATAGGTGTTACGTTGATCTGTTCAATAGTTCCAACTTCCTTTTCTTTCACGATATTAAGTGCCGAGAGAAAGCCCCCGATCATAGTTACAAGGATGGCAAGTATGCCCGGCACCATAAAAACCCGGTAATTTAATAACGGGTTAAACCAGTTTGAGGAAGCTATATCAATCACTGGTACAGGATTGGTTTTTGCAGGTTGTATCCATTGCAACCTGATATCTCCATTATAGTCCCTGATTAAATTCCCGAGATAGGCTCCCCCAAGATTTGCTTTAACTCCGTTGATCGCATTCACCGCGATAAATAATCTCTGTTCATTTTCGCGAACAAGATTTTTCTCAAAGCCGGTTGGTATTTCCAACACAAGATCAGCTTTATCCTTTTCGATCAATTGAAAGGCCTGTTGAAAACCTGCATTATAGCCCACAAGATTAAAATACTTCGAGGCAGAAATTTTTGAAATAAGTTTTTGCGAATAAGTTGAATGGTCGTGGTCTACAACTGTAATATTTATATTCCTTACTTCATAATCCGCGGCGAGAGGCAGGATAAGCAATTGAATAACCGGCATCACAACGATCATTATAATAATTGCTTTGTTCCTGAATATTTGCCGGAACTCTTTTTGCAATAAAAATTTTATTGTTCGCATGTAATTCAATTTTAGAACCTCACCCCAACCCCAAGGGAGAGGGGCACAATCATGCCAGCCGTATTTTAAAGCTCTTCAAACTCACGATTAAAAAGAATAAAGTAATTCCAACAAGAATGAGTGTTTCTTTCCATATTGCTAAAAATCCAAGCCCCTTTATCATGATTGATTTTACGATGATGTAATACCATTTAGCCGGGATCGCGTTTGAAATAACCCGCAGTGGCCATGGCATATTTTCAATGGGAAACATAAAACCGCTGAATAAAATTGTGGGCAGCAACATTCCCATTAATGAAATGAGCATTGCTATTTGTTGAGATTTTGTTTTTATTGAAATTAAAATTCCCAAAGAAAGACAGGTAATAATGAATAAGGTACTTTCAGCAAAAAGCAGGAGCAGGCTGCCATTAACGGGAAGATCTAATACAAATACGCTAAGCAAAACAATGGTAGTAACATTTATCAGCGATAGTAATAAATAAGGAACCGCTTTGGAGAATATTACCAGTATTGCCTTAAAGGGAGAAACCAATAATATTTCCATGGTACCCGTTTCTTTTTCTTTTACGATGGAAATAGCAGTCATCATTACACACACCAGCATTAAAACCAATGCCATTACACCAGGGACAAAATTGGGCGCGCCCTTTAATTGCGGATTGTATAAAAATTTTGTTTCAGGTATTATTCGATACGGCACTGCAAGAGCTTTGTGTTGCTCTGCTTCATAATCCCGTAAAACGGATGTTATGTAATTGGAAAGTGTATTCGCGTTGTTGGGATCAGAGGCATCAGCGATCACCTGCACCTGTGCTTTATTTGTATGCAGCAATTCCTCATTAAAATTTTCAGGAAAAATGATTGCCATTTTTATTTTTCCTCTTTTAAAGGCCGCATCAATTTGTTTATAGTTCATTACCGCATTTTCAATTTCGAAATAACGGCTTGCATTTATTTTATTAATGATCTGTTGTGAAGCAATATCTTTTGCACGATCAACGACAATTATTTTCGAGTTCTTGACCTCGTTAGTCAGGGCAAATCCAAAAATTAAAATTTGTACCACAGGAAGCCCGAACAAAATCAGTAAAGTTTTCCTGTCACGCAATACATGCCTGAACTCTTTTTTTAAAAAAGCGAGAAATTGAGACTTAGCTTTTGGTGCCTTTGAATGAGAACTCATTTTGTTCATTAAAAATTTAGTTATCGTCTTCCAACTGTTCTATTCCGTCTCCCTTCGGATAAGGGTTGGGGTGAGGTCCCTTTCAACCGTCACTTCTCTTTGCTCCTCTGGCAAGCTGTAAAAAAACTTCATCCATTGACTTTGCATCGTACTGTTGCTTTAGGTTTTGAGGCGTATTCAACGCTTCTATTTTGCCATCAACCATTATTGAGATCCTCTTGCAATATTCTGATTCATCCATATAATGAGTAGTTACAAATATGGTCATGCCTTTGTCAGCAGCTTCATAAATTAAATCCCAAAATTGCCGGCGGGTGACCGGATCGACACCGCCGGTTGGCTCATCAAGGAATACAATTTTAGGCTGATGAATAACAGCTACGGAAAAAGACAATTTTTGTTTCCATCCTAAAGGAAGATCAGCGACTAATTTTTTCACTTCTTTTTGCAAACCCAGCTGAGAAATAAGCTCTTCACTTTTATCTTTTAATTGCTTGTCAGATAATCCATAGATACCACCAAAGAAGTGAATATTTTCCTGCACGGTGAGGTCTTCGTAAAGAGAAAACTTCTGGCTCATGTAACCGATATTCTTTTTTATTTGTTCCGTTTGCTTATATACATCAAAACCTGCAATGGTGGCCTTTCCGGAAGATGGTTTGGACAGGCCGCAAAGCATGCGCATGGCAGTAGTTTTGCCGGCGCCATTCGCCCCGAGGAATCCAAATATTTCTCCTTTCTCTACCTCGAAAGAAAGTGAATCAGCGGCAACGAAGTCTCCGAATTTCTTTGTGAGCTTATCTGCTTTTATTACAGCCTCCTGCATCAGTTCTTTAATAATTTTATGAATGAATCTTCTATAGTTACCTCTGCAGGTTTAATCTCGACATCCTGTAAACCTTCGCCATTTAAATATTTTTTTATTTCGCCTTCATCAAAGAAATTATTTTTAAAAGACGCATGTGCGTACTCGCCAAAGGCATAGCTTTCCAAAGTCTTGTCATATTTTCCCAGGTCTTTAAGCAACGCGTACATGTCTGGCGCTTTAATTGCATACAATTTTTCCGGGTAAGATTTTACAATGTTGGAAGGTGTTTCAATAGATAATATTTTTCCGTTTTGTATTAGCGCAACCCGATCGCAAAGTTTGGCTTCATCCATGTATGGCGTGGAAACCATTATGGTAATGTTTTGCTCTTTCAATCGCTTGAGCATTTCCCAAAATTCTTTCCGGGAAACCGGGTCGACTCCCGTGGTGGGTTCATCAAGAAAAAGAACCGTAGGCTTGTGAATCAGGGCGCAGCATAAGGCCAATTTTTGTTTCATTCCACCTGATAATTTTCCTGCCCGCCGGTTTTTAAAAGGCTCAATCTGGATATAGATGTCTTTAATTAAATGATAATTTTCTTCAATGGTTGTATTAAATATTGTTGCGAAAAATTTCAGATTTTCTTCCACGGTGAGGTCCTGGTACAATGAAAATTTGCCTGGCATATAGCCTACAGTATTTCTTATTTGTTCATAATCTTTTACAATGTCAAAACCGTCTACTGTAGCCGATCCTTTATCCGGCAATAAAAGTGTAGTGAGCATACGAAAGATGCTTGTTTTACCGGCGCCATCAGGGCCGATAAGCCCAAACAATTCACCCTTGTTTACTGAAAATGTTATGTTATCAACAGCAACGGTTTTCTCCTTTCCATAAGTTTTCGTGAGGTTAACAATATCAATTGCAGGCTTGGCACTATAGCCAGAATTTTGATCCATATTATCGATATTATTTTCTTTACGATCAGGCATATACTAAATTATTAATTCCATATTTTAAATCTTATCGGGAATCCACAACGAACTATGTAACAACAACAATTCAATTTCTTAATACAAGCTATCACCTTTTTAAAAAGGCTATCAAAAAGTTTCAACTAAACTTCACTTCACCATACATTCCTATTTTAAGATAGCCGTCATTTTTTACCCTGATTTTGATGGCGTATACAAGGTTGGCCCTTTCATCTTTCGTTTGAATTGTCTTGGGTGTGAATTCAGCCTTATCACTTATCCATTCGATTGTGCCGGTGTATTGCTTGTAATTACCCGCGCCATCATCCACCAGCACTTTTACATTTTGATTGAGTTTAATACTTGCAAACTGGTCTCCCGTAATATAGGCACGTAAAATAATTGTTGATAAATCGGCAATCTTATACAATGGTTTGCCTGGTGCAGTTATCTCATACTCTTCCGCATATTTCGTAAGGACGACGCCGGGAACCGGATTTATAATTTTGGCTTTATCCTCCTGGTATTGCAATTGCTCAGCACGCTTTTGGAGCGGGGCACTTTCACTCAGTATACTCCTGTTTTGGGTTGAAACGTTATTTTCCTGCACATTTATTTCCTGCTGCGTTACCCCGATTTGTTTTTTTACTACATCCACCTGGGCGTTTATGTCATCCAATTGCTTGGGGGTTGCAGCATCAGATTTTAATAGATTCTCTATGCGTCGTTGCTCATGTTGAAGGTTTTGCAATTGTGATCTTTGCACAGATAATTGTTGTTGCAACAGTTTTACCTGCGGACCTACATTCAATGTTTTTTTTTGCAACGCGTTGATGGATGAGGTCACTTGCTCCTTTTGCAATACAATATTCACGGGATCAATATATCCAATCATTGAATCTTTGGAAAGTCGCTGCCCTTCCTCAATATTAAATTCCAGAATTTTTCCGCTGGCTTCAGCCGATACTATTGTTTCAACAGCCTCAAATGTTCCCGATGCATCAAAATTACTTTTATTGCTTTTGCAGGAAACAAAAAATATTATAGTACAAATGATTGCTATTTTTTTCATTGATAAATGATTTTAGTTAGTTACCCGATGTTACGCGTTGATTGTATTCTGCCAATAATAATTGTATTTCATGCAGCATTTTATTTTGCCTTGCCATATCTTCTGCGTCTACCTCACGTATGTAATCGTTGCTCGTTATTACTCCGCTTTCCAACTGTCCCAAAGCCGTATTTTTTACGTTTATTCGTAAAGCAATTATATCGTTATCCGACTCCAGGAGCGCCTTCCATTTATTTATTTCTTCTGTTTCCTGGTTGAGAGAAAGATTGGTATTGAATAAAAAAGTCTCTCTTTGAATATCTATGTTTTTACGATTATTTTCTAACAATGCTTTATCGTTTTTAGCATTATATAATCCGCTCAAAGACCAGCTAAGCCTGACACCTCCAATATAGTATGGCTCGAAACTATTGCTTAAAAAATTGAGCGCAGGCCGGCCTGCGCCGCCCTGCAGAAACAAGCCAATTTTTGGGCGGTTTTTTGCGCTGACAATATTCTTTTGCGCATCAAAGGCTTTTTGCTGGTAATCGAAAAGTAAAAGCTCAGGCCTATGGATATCTTGCGAAATTACCTCGCTTTGAGGCTTTACTAATTTTATATTTTCATCAAGAGATTGATTGATAAATAATCCCAGCATTTTTAAATATGCCCTTCGGGAAGCCTGCAATTCAATTGCATGCTGATCTGCATTCAACAACTCAGCTTTTAAAACATCACCACTACTTTTAAGTGCTGTTCCAAATTCGATAGCGGCCACGGTTTTATTTAATCCCGCCTGGATGTTTTTTTTCAGAAGGCTATTTTGTTGTAATTGTTCATTTACTAACAATACCCCAAAGAATAGTTGGTTAATGCGCTCCTTTAAGGTGTATAATTCAACATCCAGTTTCTGTTCTTCCACTACAGTATTTGCTTCCTGGAGTTTTTTTTGCTCTTTAATTAACCCACCATCGTATATCGATTGAGTCACCTCACCATACACTTTATATTGATCCTTGCTTAATTCCGGAACATCCATCCCGGGTATTTTAATTGGAATTTTTGTAACGGCAGATTGATAGGTTGCTTGTCCCATAAAATTAATTTGTGGCAGCAACCCGTTAGCAATATTTTGAATGGAAAATTCTTTACTCTTAATAATTAATTCTCTTTGTTTTACAAGCGGATAATTTTGTTTTGCGAGCCGGTAACAGTCATCTATAGTAAGTGTATTTGTGGTTTGCGCCGCCAATGGGTATATATTAATTAATTCAGCCACAATTAAAAACGCCGGAAGTAATTTTTTCATTTTACTTGTTTTAAAAACATTTGCAAATAGACAAAAGCACAAGTTATTTGTCAACTAAAAATCAATGAAGCAGAAGAATTGAGCAGGGAAACGGAAAGCGTCACCCCAACTCCTCTCCGAAAGAGAGGATATAACTTGTAGGTGTATACATGTTTAATAAAATGGTAAACCACGATATTTTTATTCAAACCATTTTCTAAATTCAGGAGCTTTTTCTTTGCTCACTGTAATCTCATCTAATTTAATACCACGAACCTTTAGTATAAGTTTGCCGCTATCATGAGTGCGGTAACTTTCTATAAAAGGGAGGTGTATAAGATGTTGGCGGTTTGCACGAAAAAATTTGGAAGGATCAACGAGGTCTTCAACTTCATCAATTGAACGAAAATCGGTGATGTAACGCCTGCCATCACGATCAATTAAAAATATGATTTCCTCTTTTGCAAACAAAGCGATTTCCCCATTGGGAACAAGAGTTACTGAGCGGCCCACGTGTACCGCAAACCGTTCCTTATACTGTTTACTCTTTTTAAAATCAAGAAATAATTTTTTCATTTCATCCAGGTAAACAGTATTGCTGAATTTAGATTGCAGCAAATGGAATTTATCAAAAGCAATTTGCAAATCTTTTCTGTCAATTGGTTTTAATAGGTAGTCGATGCTGTTTACTTTAAAAGCCCGGATGGCATATTCATTGTAAGCAGTAGTAAAAATGATCGGGCAATTTATTTTATTTTCAGAAAAAATATCAAAGCTTATTCCATCCGCCAGTTGGATGTCCGCCATGATGAGATCGGGCTGAGGGTTTTCTGTGAGCCATTTATTGGTTTGTTTTACGCTTTGTAAAGGTCCTTCAATTTGTGCCTCAGGCTCCAATTGTTTTACGAGTTTCAAAAGGCTTTCCGCAACTAATAACTCGTCTTCTATTATTAGTATTTTCATAATAAGGGTAAAATGATTTTAAAGCTTTGCCTGGTTTCATCAACAACAATTTCCTGGTCAGTTAAATAGGCATAAAGGTCCTTTAATTGTTTCAGGCCCTGGCCGTTGGATGTTTCAATTTGCCTGCGCAATTGTTTGTTGTTCTCTACATGCAAATTTCCATTGTCGTCCCATATATATATATTTAATGGAGCCTCGGCTTCAAGGGAATTGTGCTTGATAGCATTGTCGATAAGCATTTGAAGTGTTACCATTACAATCCCTTTTTCCAGCGACTCTTTGGAGATCTCAATCCTTATATGCAAGACATCTTTATAACGCAATTCCAAAAGTGAAATGTAATGTTGTATAAAATCGACTTCAGTATCGAAGCTTACCACTTCATTTTCTTTGTGCTCCAATACATAGCGGTACACTTTCGATAAATGTCTTACAAAATCCGAGGCGAGACCGGGATTTGTTTGTATCAATCCATCCAAAGAAGTTAAGTTATTAAAAAGAAAATGCGGGTTCACCTGGTTTTTCAAATGATGGTATTGCATCATTGATTTATCCATTTTTAATTCGGCTGCCTGTACTTGCAAATTTGCTTTTTCACGAACCGACGCCTGCCATTGTTTAAAAAAATAAAATGCATCGTAACCAATGTTCATGAATAAAATAAAAATAAATATGAGCAGCGAAATAACTGCGAGGAACTGCGTGGTAAGAAAATTTAAACCGAACGGACGATTATCCATAAACAAAAGGATATATATAGGAAAATCAAAGACAAGCGCGGTAGCAACCTGCACCAGGATGCGCCTGAGTATATTTTTTTCAAAAGGAATTATTGTATCAAGATGCTGGCCCAGGGTTTTTATAAAAATCCAAATGAAAGAAAGATAAATAACCTGCAAAATAAAAACCAAAAAATGCATAGGGATGCCCCACTCGGTTATCATAAATATCCTGATAGCTGTAACAGCTATTGAAAAAAATACAATGAGGATATACGGTATGAATCTCCACTTTATATTATTTGCAGGTGCAATGGCCATTCTCTTTCTGAAATTGGTTTTAAATTTCCCCCTTCCCGGCAAACAGGAAAAGAAACTTTATATCTTCCAAGTTAGCTCAGCATTTAATTTATTACAAAATGATTACGTCGAAGCGGAAAATAAAAGCAGGGAAGCGGATTAAAATGAAATTTTCAAACTCATTTTTATTAATAAAATAAAGCCAGCATATTTTTAAATTTCTATTCATATCTTTTCAGAAATTTTTTAGCAAGGTAAAAGACTTTGCAAAATGCTATTTTTTACGATTTTACATTACTAATTTTTTACACAGGAACTATATTTTTTAATACAAAATAATAAACCATCATGTCTAAAGATTCAAATGGAAATTCCAGGCGCTCTTTTATCTCCAATGTTACAAAAGGAGTAATCGGTGCGTCGATGATCCCGTCAATTGTTACCGCAAAAGATAGGAAGCGCAACTTCGAAGAATTAATAAGATCACATCAAAATTTTGGCCCCAACGACCAGGTGCAGATCGCATTGATTGGCGCCGGTGGAATGGGCAACGCCGATACGACGACTTGCCGAACTGTTCCGGGAGTAAAGCTGGTGGCGGTTTGTGATTTATACGACGGCCGTCTCGCTGATGCAAAAAAAAGCTGGGGTAATGATCTGTTTACAACCCGTGATTACCGGGAAATTCTTGAAAGAAAAGATATAGATGCCGTGATTATCGCAACGCCGGACCATTGGCATAAAGATATTTCTGTAGCTGCTATGAATAAAGGAAAGCACGTGTATTGTGAAAAGCCCATGGTGCATGATATTACCGAAGGACAGGCCGTAATTGATGCGCAGAAAAAAAATAAAGTAGTATTCCAGGTGGGTAGCCAGGGGATGAGTTCGCTGGGAAATGAAAAGGCAAAACAATTATTGAAAGATGGTGCTATTGGTACCCTAAATTACGCTGAAGCGTTTTATGCTCGCATGTCACCCGAAGGCGCATGGCAATATCGTATTCCGGATGATGCGTCGCCGGCAACTGTTGACTGGGATGCATACATTGCCAACACAACAAAACGGCCTTTTGATAAATTAAGATTTTTCCGGTGGAGAAATTATCGTGATTATGGAACGGGTGTATCGGGCGATCTCTTTGTGCATGTATTTTCGAGCCTTCATTTTATTACCGGATCTATCGGTCCAAATAAAATTATGGCAACCGGCGGTCTTCGATACTGGAAGGATGGAAGAGAAGTTCCTGACATTATGTTGGGGACATTCGATTATCCTGATACAAAAGTTCACCCCGCCTTTAATCTTTCGTTGCGTGTAAATTTTGTGGATGGTACCGGCGGCACTAACTACCTGCGCATGGTAGGCAGCGAAGGCTCTATGACCGTGGAATGGGATAAAGTAACGCTATATAAAAACAAAAATATTATTGACGAAAATGATCCTTTAAACAAAACTAAAAACGTAAACTCCGGTAAAGAATATGTGTACAATCGTAAATCAATGTTACCGCCGGAAGAACTGATATACACTGCGGAGGAGGGATACAAGGGAGCACATTTCGACCATCATTATAACTGGATCAATGCGATCCGCAATAATGGGGAAGTGATCGAAAATCCATTGTTTGGTTACCGGGCCGCTGCACCGGCATTGTTGTGTAACGATAGTTATTTCAGTAATAAAATAATGAAATGGGATCCTGAAAATTTAAAAGTAATCAGCACATAAACAAAAAACAGTGAAGAAAAATCTGCTGCTGTGCTTAACGATAACAGCAATTTTAATTTCCTGTTCATCATCCCGGGAGTCAGGAGACAACACACTTACAAAAGAAGAAAAGGAACAAGGTTACAAATTATTATTTGACGGAAAGGACATGGATGGATGGCGTACCTATCAGAATAAACCTGCGGCATCGTGGTTTGTTGACAGCGGTACGTTGCATTGTAAAGGCAGTGAGGCGAATTATGGTGCGATCACTGCAGACCTTATGACAAAGGATCAATATCAAAATTTTGATTTTAGTGTCGATTATAAAATTTCTCCCAAAGGAAACAGTGGTATTTTATATCTCGTTACAGAGGACAGCGCTTCTTCTTACTTAAGCGGTCCTGAATACCAGGTAATAGATGATGTAAATTTTCCTGAAAAGCTGGAACCCTGGCAACACACGGCAGCCAACTATGCGATGAATCCGGCGCCTGATGCAAATCCTAACCCCGCCGGTGAATGGAACCATGCAAAGAATCGTAAAAAACGGCAATCACGTTGAACATTGGCTCAATGGTAAAAAGGTTGTGGAATACGAATTACACAGTGATGAATGGAATAAAAACAAAATGGCTGAGAAATTTAAAGATGTCGCTTCTTATGACGCGGCCGATAAAGGCTACATCATTTTTCAAAACCATGGCAGCGAAGCATGGTTTAAGAATGTGAAGATTAAGGAACCATAGAACCAGGTGAAGGGGACGCGTAATCACTTAGCTTTTACAAGCAGGGCGTAGATAACATATAGCCAGCCGAGAAGTCCGTGGATGATAGCCCAGAGTATGGATTTATTCCTGCTCCAGGAAATTACAACAGCAATTACTGTTCCCAGGCCAATTGAAGGGCCGACATATACTGGTTGCATGTAGCCATTGTAGTGTGGCCCCGTAACGCACGAAACAAAAATTAATGCAACAAGACTTGCGGGTAAAAATATTTTCCTAACCATATACTTACTTAAATTTTTTAAACTTTCCGGAAATTATTATTTGAGTTAAGTTATGCTTTTTCCTGGCAAAACCGGGAATGAGTGTGATTAAAACTTTTCGCTTTTTTATTCATTTTGCAAACTAATTTAGCTGCCTATATTTTTTTTATGAATAAAATAAGAGTTGCCCGAATATCAGACGCCGCCTCTATTCTTGAAATTTACGCACCTTATATTGCCAATACTTCATTTACATTTGAAACAGAAGTTCCCTCAATTGATGCTTTTGCCCAACGAATTAATTTATACCTTGAAAGCTGGCCGTGGCTTGTATATGAGGTGGATGGAACTTTGGCAGGCTACGCTTATGGAACGCGTCACCGCGAAAGACTGGCTTATCAGTGGTGTGTTGAAAGCTCCATTTATATTCATGATAATTTTCAGAAGGCTGGCATTGGGACTTCATTGTATCAAGCACTGAATAACGTTTTGCAATACCAGGGTTTTAGAAACGTTTATGCCGGAATCAATTTACCAAATGATAAAAGCGTAGCCTTTCATGAGAAATGTGGCTTTAAATGGTTTGCGGATTATAAAAATGTAGGTTATAAACTTGGCAAATGGAAAACTGTGGGGTGGTGGGCAAAACAATTGAATGATTATTCAAATGAACCTTCGGCTCCTCTAAAATTTGCCGATATAGATCCATCGTTGGTGGAACTAATACTCGCAGGAAAATTAAAACAAGGAGGATGAATCATTTGATGTTGAAACATCAATTGCTTTGTAAATATTCAAGAAGTTTTCGCAAATCTTCTTCCCTGCTGTAACGAACAGAATTGTTTTTCAGATATTCCGAAAGTTTGTTTTCATCTTTAGAAAAAAACTTGTAAAAATTTTTTTTAGTCGCGGGAAGAAAATTATTTAACCTGTCTGAAAGATAATACAGTGTGGTAGTCGCATAGAGCGTGTTCTCATCAACCGATATTTTTTGATTGACGTTTTCGTCTGAAAAAGTATTAATTGAGCTCGCCGCAGTTGTTGTAGAATACGTTCCGTAGGCGCCCTTTTTTTCTTTCCCGTTAAATTTAATGGTTTCCTTCCTGGAAAGATTTATCGTTGGAAAATGTGTGATCGCTTCAACATATCCCTTGTCAGCATAATAGAATGTATCGGTGCCAATGGCGATATATTCCAACGTTTCCGGCTTTGCCAATTCAAGCTGTTCTCCTTTTGGCGTTACAAAAAGTATTTGCCCTGACAAATAATTATAATTTAAATCAGCTGATGCTAACGGCTGGTCCCTAAAAGAAACGACTCCTTTTTGAAATTGCGGGTACCGGTAAGCTGAGCGTATAAGTTCGCTGCTATCTTCTTTGATCGAATTTATGCGATAAGTTTTTTTGCTTTGTGCAACAATAGAATGTAATAATAAGCACGCCGGAATAAAGAAAAAAAGTATCCGCATTTCTATTTAATAAATGTGTAAATTTTGCGCAGGCAAATATATCACCGGGAGCTCTTTTTTATGAAATGCATTGCGCGACCCGTTAAAATAACACGTTAAATGCGCAGTTTTATCTGTTTAATTCCATTTGAAAATAATAATCCATAGAAAATAATCACGGCTTCTTACTGCTTTACAAAACTGAATTTAAATGAATTGCTGCCGCTTGTAACTTCACCACTATAAATACCCGGTGGTAATCGCTTTACCGGAAAACTTGCATTATTACTACCATTAATAACAAAACGGGTTATCAACTGACCTTTACTGTTAGTAAGCTTTACCTGGCACTGAACTAATGGAAATCTTGCTTTTATATTCAAGACATCTTTTACAGGGTTCGGAAATATTTTTAGGGAATTGAAGCTTTTTATTTCAACGGTTTTAACAACGCTATAATTTATTTTGCCATCAAAATTAACTTGCTTTAAACGGTAATAATTTTTTCCGTTTCCGGGGGACATATCCTTAAAGAAATACGCTGCTCCACGACCGGCATCACTTTGGCTATTTATAAACCCGATTGAGTCGAATGTTGTTCCATTCAAACTTCGTTCAATGATAAAACCAGGATTGTTATTTTCAGCACCTGTTCTCCAGTTTAAAACTACTTCCTCATTTGTATTCTTCGTTATACTAAAATCAAAACCTGTAATAGGCAGCGTTCCCGGTCCGCGCTTAAATTGCAGCATCCATTCATACACATGCAATCCGTAAGTAAGGCTATAGGTAGAATCCCATGCATTATGCGCATTATCGTGGAAGATTGTCATTTTTGCAAGTGGATTGGGTGGTGAGGAAGCTGCATTGATTAAATTAATATAGCCAATAGTTGTGGTGTCGACAGGTACTGTTGGATCGCCATCGTTATGTGTAGCCCAAACTGCAATATTACCTGCAGCAATCGTTTCAGCCTTCATGGTATCAGCATAGGACCCGCCGCAAACGGGAACGATAGCAGCAATCCGATTTGCATAGGGAAGACTATATCCTGTATAATCCCAAATCAAACCTCCTCCAAGGCTAAAACCGGTCATATATATCCGCGTAACATCGACGCGGTAATGCAGAATTGCATAGTCAATGATATCATTTATGCTCTGAGATGTTGCAACACCGGTAAACTGGGGGAAAAGAATTACAAATTTCTGAGGTTGCCCGTTTACGGTAAAAGAAGTTGGAAAAATTCCCTGGTTTATCTGCCAGCCGGTAGTTCCCCAAACGCTTATTACGTAGGGTAGTTGGGCAGGGCTTCCGTCTCCGTTTTCACCATAACCCCCAAAACAGAATAATAACGGGTATGTTTTATTGCTCGTAGGATCGTACCCTTGCGGCAAATATTCATAATAGCCATTTGATAGCGAAGTAGTGGTAATGTATTTTGGAGTAAGAGTCTGACAGAATAAGCAAGGTGCATTTAAGAATGTAACCAGAAGACATATTGAATTTGTTGCAAAAACTCTTTTAAAAAATGTCATATCCCTTAATAAAAAATGATTGATAAAAAATAAAGTGCAGGAGATTGAAAACTTTGGGATTGTTTTCACATGGGATATTTAATTAAAAATATGAAATTTTACACGATTGGCTTACCGTTAATTTGACTTTGCGTCAGGAAGGAGATGTTAAAAAAAAATAGTTGCGCAAATACGGTCGCAAAGATGAATGGAAAAATTTCAGATATATTCCGCTCGAATAATAATTTACTCAAAAAGTTTTTGCAGAAAAGAGTGCCGGCGATTGTTAACTGGTAAGATCAATTCTTTAGAAATCTAAATTTTATATCATTAACGCCATCAAATATTTTTGCTAAATAAAGCCCCGACAGTAGTTTTTGCACCGGTATATTTAAAGTTCCACCCCCATTTAGAGATTTCTTTATCACTAAATGTCCGGCCATATCATAAATATTTAATTGCGAATTGCTAAAAGTATAAGATGTATTAATGCTTAGCATGTCTCTAACCGGGTTGGGATATACTCTAACATAATTACCGCCATTAAGCAGAACAAATTTAATAGGGCTTAAGTGGTAAGTATTATCACGATTTATTTGTTCCAGCCGATAAAAAAGTTTTCCTCCGGACACAGATTGATCGGTAAAAGTATAAGTCGCGCCTTTGCCTCCTATACTGAGGCTTGAGACAAAACCGATAGAATCAAAATTTGTCCCATTTTCACTTCGCTCTACTACGAATCCCTTGTTATTTTCTTCTGAGTAAGTAGTCCAATTTAGCAACACGGTGTGGTCATTCTTTTTCCTGGCATTAAACTCAAGCCCGGTAACGGCCAGCACATTTGCTGCTCCGCTTTTATACTGCAACATCCACTCGTACACATTCTTACCATTAGGCTTAAAATTCACATCATAAGTTTGTGTCCATGCATCATGCGAATTACTTTGAAAAATAGTTTTTATCGCCAATGGATTAGGTGGTGCTGGCACGGTATCTATCGTATTCACATAGTCAACGGTGTAATAGGAAGGCACAGTTGGATCTCCATTGTTGTGTGTTGCCCAAACTGCAATGTCTGCGGCGGCAATATTTTCACACCTGAAATAAGCGGGGTACGAAGCGCCTGCAATAGGAACAATAGCTGCAATTCTACTTCCTTGTGTGATGTCGTTTCCGGCATATTCCCACACAGCACCTCCGCCCATGCTCAACCCCGTTAAGTATATTCTTGACGTATCTACATTATAATTTTGAATCGAATAATTAATAACATCGTCAATTTCTTTGTCGCCGGGCCAATCTATAAATTGCGGAGAAATTACTATAAACTTAAATGTTTGACCGTTGACAGTAAATGAATTCGGAAAATCTCCCTGGCTAATAAGCTTTGGAGGGCCGTGCTTTAGTACCCTTTGCAATTGGGATGCACCGCCATCGCCAAGTTCTCCGCTACCATGAACGAAAATCATTAGTGGATACTTTTGGCTGCCGCTTGAAGAATAGCCCTGGGGCAAATATTCATAATATCCATTAGACAACGGAGTCATAGATATGTATTGTGCAGTTTGCACTTGCGCCGCAGCGCCGACAAATCCTAACAAAAATCCTGACAGTAAAAAATAACGAATGATTAAGATGATTTTTTGATTTTTCATAATTCTTTAACATTTAACCAAAAATCAGTCCAATTTTCTTCCAGGCATTTTCAATTAAAAGATTAATATAATATTGAATCTGGTTTATCCATGGAAGATTCCGGTATTATTTAATTCGAAATGCTAAGTATGCAAACCGGATTCAGATAAATAGTTCGAAATTTTTTAAATGAGAATTTAACGGCTATTGAGTTTCAACCATCATCATTTACCTGCAACCTGCGAAGGGTACTTCGATTTTAAAATCTAAGGGAGCATGCCGAATTTGAAAAAAATAGTTCGAAATGTTTAAAAAAACCTAAAGGGATTACTGAAGTAAAATGTGAATACACAAACTGCTAGTTCACGATGAAGTTTGATGGTACAACGAGGCTTTTTCCTGTTAAGATAGTAAGACTTGTGCCCCCTGTTACGGTATAAGGAATGTTCAAAAGGCATTGCCCGCCAGGTACATTATTTATAATGATTTCACTGCCTAAATTAGTAGATGCTGGTGGCACCAGGTTATTTTCCCAGTTAGCAGGATTATTCCAGTTACCATCACCGGTAAAAATATACGTCACCGGAAGATCCAGGGGAGTATCAGGGGTTTGAGTTACCGTGCCCTCTACGGTCACTTTTTCAGACTTTATAATTTTGTAGCCGTAAATAGTTTTGGTTGCAGGTGTTTTTTGGCTATAGGCGGCAAAGGTAGCAGTTGTAAAAAACAAAAACGCGAATAAATATTTCATTGAGTCGTATTGATTTTTTAAAGTTATGAAGATTTTTTTTATGGCAATAATATGGTTAAAAAATCCTTTTCACTGCTATTTAATTCACGTACAAATTATTAATTTATGGTGACCTTCCCATTAACTACTAATTTTTTCCCCGTCATGATGGTGAGTTTAGTGCCTGGAGTAACGTTATAAGGCATATTTAATGTACACTGGCCACCCGTAACATGATCTATAATAATATTACTTCCGTGGCCAGTTGTTGCCGGAGGAATTAAACTATTCGCCCAGTTCGAAGAAGAGTCCCAGTTTCCGTTACCTGAGAATGTGTAAGTGACAGGTTGTTGGGAAAGCCATATTCCCCTGACGGCGGAAGAATCTGAACTTGCGCCGGCGAAGGGAAGTTGATACAAGTCTTCAAGCGTCCTTAAAATATTATAATGAGTTACGGGTTGATTGTAACTACCTCCTTTGACGTCTGAGCCGATAAAGAAGGTTAGTACCTGGTTGGAAGCGGAATAATCATCTTCATCAAAAGTCAAAATAAAAAGGCTGTTATTATTGATGCACCATTGTATATATGTATCGAGGTTGTCATGTGCCCAGGTATCCCCCAGCAGTATGCTTCCATCATGCATATCATGGTCCAGGTCCGGCACAACGAAACTTACGGTTGGGAGCAGACTAAAATCAGAAGGAAAATCAGAAAAGGGTCGGTTAGAAGAAGCGGGGATGCCATTAGTTGCGGAGCCTTGCCAGTTTACCCACGGATTATGCTTCCGGGCGTATTTTCCGGAAGCTTCAATGTTAGATCCAACCGAGGGCAGGCCTTCAGAATAACCGGTAAAGGTTAATCCCTTCGTAATTAATTCACTTCCGAGATTTAAAGTTGTAAAAGGCAGATTAACGGGTAAGTTATTATTCGTTACCCCCTGGTCACTTCCGGAGTATAACATGATATAATTTGGTTGACTTGGATGCGCTAAGCCAAAGGACTGGGTGAAAGTTGCGGTATGAGCATTGCTGATAAGGCCATTTATATAAGGAGCCTGTGCATTTCCCACTATATTATTGTAAGACCTGTTTTCCAGAATTAAGACCACCGTGTGTGCAGGAGTAATCTGAGCTAAAACAATATTAAAATGCAGAAATAAAATAATAAAAGCGACAGTCAATTTCATTTCATAAAAGCTTGTTTATTATAAAAATAGGAAGGAAATAATAAAACTAATTGCCTATTTACATTAACGAAAAAGCCGCCTGAACGGCGGCTTCTATACAAGCAATTATAAATGGCAGGAAAATCCTATGTGCAAATTTTAATTCTTTACAGGGAGCAATGAATACTTTTTGCTGTATTCCATCATTTGTTCAAAAAAGCTTTCGGGGTATTCTGTTTTTATATCGACAATGCTATCCCTATTCATCACAGGTACGAGGCGTGGTTGAATAAATCCCCTGTATGGTTTTACATCCAGGGATTTGTAGCGTACCAGTATTTCCTTATGTAATTCCGGATCTACTTTTACGCCATAGGTCTCTATAAGATTTTTTCCGCTGCTATAGTCACCTTCAGATTTTATACGCTGAATTTCTCTCAAAAGGTCTCCGAAAAGCTGGCGCAATTTAGTATAATCATTGATACGAACGTAAGTTTTCCCATTCTTTTTTATAAACCCGGTCACGTTATTCTTTTTCCCTTTTTCAAAAGCCCATTTAGCAACCAACTGCCGGTTACGCATGTGCGCTTCTTCCAGTTGTTCGCTGGGTTTCAGCCTTGTTAATTGTGTCATAAGACCATTCATCATGTATAAATCATATTGAGCCATTCCTACTTCCTTATTTGGCTCCACTCCTATATCAATTAACTTTTGATCCATAATGTAATACAGTCCCACAAGATCTGCACGGGCTTCTTCAAGAGCAGAGGCATAATTCTTTAATGTTTTATCGGTTGTTTCCACACCGGGATTGATTTGCCCTGAGGCATGACCTATCGCTTCATGCATATCTGTATGCAGATCTTCAGAGAGATTGCCCCATTTTTTTATACGTTGCTTCACGGTATCATTAATCGCAAATTCATCGACCACGCCACTTTTTGCACCTGCAACATTGTATGAATAGACAATATTGCTCAGCGATACTGATTTGGAGCCGTGCTCTTTTCTTATCCATTCATTGTTGGGAAGATTGATGCCAATAGGCGTACTGGGTGAGGCATTCCCGCTTTCCATAATTACCGTAATCGCCTTGGCTATAATACCCTTTACATTTTTTTTCTTGTGCTCCGGCATTAAAGGTGAATTGTCTTCGAACCATTGCGCCTGGTCAGCAATAGCCTTTATGCGTTTTGTTGATTCAAGATCCTTCATGGAAACGATGCCTTCAAAGCTTCCTTTCTTGCCAATGGGGTCAAGATATACCTCTACAAAACCATTCACTACATCTATGCGGCTATCCACATCTTTTACCCATGCGATGTTGTATTCATCAAATGTTTTGAGATTGCCCGTTTTGTAATATTGCACTAACAACTGGAGCGCCGCTTTCTGATCATTATTTTCCGCAACATCAATTGCCTTTTCCAGCCATTCAATAATTTTCGCTATGGATGCAGAATACATGCCACCCAGCTTCCATACCTTTTCCGTTACCTTACCGCTGTCTTTAACAACCTTGCTGTTTAATCCCCACATCGGCTGATTGCCTTTTGAATCAAATTTCGAATAATATTGTTCAACCTCTTTTTGGGTAACACCTTCATAAAAGTTCACTGAGGAGGCTGCCACATTATCAATGTTGGGTCGCAGGTCAACAAGTTTTGGCTCCACTTTGGGATCATATATTATGGGCCTGATGCGGTTTAAAAAAGATGTTACATTTTCACCCGGATCTTTCGGAAGTTGCGAAGTATCACATGCTCTTATAAGCTTTGAAAAAAAATCAAAAGAACATGCGGGTATAAATTTTTCTTTACTGTAGTGATGATGATTGCCATTGCTAAACCAGAAGCGTCCGCAGTATTCCCGGAACTTTTTCCAATCGGAATTTGTTGTATCGCCTTTATATGAGCCATAAGCAGCTTCAAGTGTTTTGCGAAGCATGATGCCGTATTTACTGCTTTGATCATAAATAATATCCCTTCCGCAAAGAGCAGCTTCTGATAAATAATAAGCAAGCTTTTTTTGAGATAAGGGTAGCCGGTTAAAACCGGGCACCTGGTATCGCAATAATTGCAGGTCTGCGAAAGATTCTGCTTCTACTTTAAAAGTCGTGTCATACGTGGCCGTTGTTGTATCTGCAAAGGTTGTTTTATCATCGACAGTTTTTACGGAGTTGGTGCTGTCGTTACATGATAGTATTGTAAACAATGTTGCCGAAAAACATAAAAGCCGTTTCGCGTTATGAATCATAAAATAAAATTTGGGATTATAAATATAACAGTTTCACTACGGATGGAAGAAGTATGCATTCCCTGGATAAGGGGGCTACTATTTCAAAATTGTACAATAAAAAAGCCGCCATGAATAAATTCACAGCGGCTAAAATTATGAGAAAAATTATCCTAATTTCTCAAGCCTGAAATCAAGGCGCTTATCTTTTCGGTAATATTCCATAATCATTATTGATCCGGCCTTGGCAGGAAATACTTTCACTTTACTCGCCTTAGACTTCAACTCAATTTTATCCGTTGAAAATTTATTTCCGTTGTAGTTGATAGAATTAAAAGTCTTGCCTTTATAGTCGGAACTTCTTACCCAATCACTATAGCAAACGGCGAAGTTTGAATTGTCAGCATCACCTGTTGTAAACTCGTAGTCAAACCCACCCGCCATTTTTACAGCTAAAGCTATCGCATGCTGACTGTTGTAGTCACTCTCAGAAGATGCATCCACCGTGTTATTGGTTTTATCGTAGATGGTTGCATTGGTTACTTTAGCCTTATCATTAAATTCCATTATCACCATATCTGTAACCACGATTTTGGTAACACCCACGCCATTTACATTCCCACCGGCTAAAGCGCCTAAAGTTTTTAAAGCTATGCCACCGGCATTTGCCTGTCTTTTGTAACCCTCACCTACTACAAACATTTTCCCACCTGGCGATTGTATCAATTTATGTATGAATAAAAAACCGATGTTATCAATTTTGCCTTTGCCATTTAGAGGAAGATATTTTGCGAAATCTTCCTGCCATGAATTGTATGTTTTTGTAAGTACATCACCTGAACCGTTTATTGTGTATACTGCCAGGCCTTTACTAAAATCCTTCATAATATTACCCGCCTTGTCAAAGTAGCTGCCCATTATTAAAATCTCGCCTTTACTTTTTAAGGGCACCACGCTTGAAGGAACAAAGGTGTAAGTATCTTTTGAGTCGTCCATATCAAAAACCTTTTTCTTTGTAACAAAATTAATACCCACCAGGTGCGAGGTAAATTTACCTGAAAGCGCCCGGTCTTTTTTCATCACCTCAAGAATAATCAGGCTGTCTGTGCTTCCCATAAATTCCGCGTTTGCGTATCGTTCTTCATCGTCCTGGGGCTCATATACCCATTGTTTTTTTTGTTCGGAAGAATAATAATCCACTTCATACGTACGCTGTTTGCCATCTCTTAAGGGAAGCACAGTTGCATAGCCCTGCTCACCGAGGTCAAATACATTTTGATTGGTGCCTTCATCGGTATGCATAGTTTCATACCTCTTCATAAGGGCATCGGTTCTTTTATCATAGTCACGGCTATAATTGTATTTTAGTTTGCCATCGAGATCATAGATCTTCATATCAAGGGTTTTATCTTCTTCGTTTTTAAAAAGAAATGAGAGGCTATTGCCATTGTATGCAGACTCGAGCAAACTAAGTTTTTTTGAATCCTCAAACTTTATGTCTCTTACTTTATTGAGATTTTGATCAAGTATTTGTAGCGTGTATTCATTAGTATGTTTGTCGATTTTGTCGCTTTGGTAAAGGAAAAAATAACCCTTTATCTGGTTATTCGCCATAATGGTGCCACTGTTGCGCAGATAGGCCGTGTACACGTTGCCGACGCTCAGTTTGTTTTGCGCAAAGAGTGCGGAAAGCGATATGAGAACGAAAGATGTCGCGAGCCAGATTTTTTTAGTCATAATTTTTTTAATTTTTAAAAGGTGTTTTAAAATAAAGAATGCTTTATTAATTATTGTTTTTTAATTGCAGGCATTTCGTGTAACTATCTTTAAATTCTTTATAGTATTCAAGGCTTGTTTCATAAGGTTTTAGAAAATAATAGTTGATGGAAGCAAAATTTTCCAGGTAAAGGTTTTGTACAAATTGTAAAAGCTGGTTGTAATTGTGCTCAAAATAAGGTGATGGCAAATCAACTACTTTGCTGAGAGTATGCTTTTTTTGAGCGTCGTAAAAGCTATTAAAAATCTTACCGGTTTGCGCTATAAGGTACGGATCTGATGGGTGTGCTTGTAACAGTTCGATTGCGTACTGAAGGCTTTTAGTATAGTTATTTGAACTAAAAGCATATTCTATTACTTCGTATTGAAATTTGTTTTTAAGGACTGCGAATTTGGATGGATCAACAATATTTTTTGAAGCATTGTCATTATTTAAAGCCCTTACAAGTGGATCCAGGGCTTTTATTCTTTGTTTACAATCAGGGTGTGTTTTTACTGAATCTGCTAATACCTCGTCTTCATGCAAGGTTGCATGTCCACCCAATAAACCTTCTTCTTTTACTATCCATTTCTTTTGAAAAGGATAATCTTTTGCATTGAACATTTGTTGCAGGATGACAGTCATGTCAAGTGTGTCTGTATCAATTGAATCCAACAGGGAAAGGGTTGCAAGCGATTCCCTGATGTCGAAGCGCGAGTTATGCATCAGGTCTACAGCCATCGAATCTGCCTCGCTCTCATGATCACGGCCATGGCGCCGCGTATCGAAAGTAAGCCCCTTCAGTAATTTTTCAAGTTCCTGTCTTTTTCCGTATTCATGCCTCTTTATACTTTGAAGTTGCTTTTGAAAGTCTTCGGAATTTATCATTGCTACATACCGGGAAATACTGTTTTCATTGTGCCCGAGATAGTAATGAGATAGCTCGTGACATAATACAAAAGCTACCTGGCTTTCATTACCCAGTTTACTAAAAAGCCCCATATTGAACAGGATAATACCTTCTCCTATGTAGCTGGCGTTGGGAATACCCGACCTCGAAAAGTAACAATGAAACTTTTTGTTTTTGAGTAAAGGATTGGCTTTTACAATCTCTGCTACAATATCATCCAGGTACTTTTGGGCCGGTTCTGATGTGTAAATTTCTTTGGAATCAAATTTCTCCTTTATGTTATCCCACCTCTCTTTGTATTTTTCAACGAGGCCCTTTCTATTTTCTGATGGGAGCGTTGCAATTTCTTCCTGGTAATGCTGGAAAAATTTTGCAGAAAGAGAATTTAGCTGTTCAGCATTTTCATGAGCGGGCTCAAAGATTTCCACCTGCGCAAAAACCCAGTTAAAAGCAGAAAGCGTGATAGCGATAATAAACAGCAACGTCTTTTTAGAACATAATTGCCCGGCGCCTGGAGAAAATAAATACATTAAAACCTGTTCGTTAGCTTGGTGGCGTAAAGAAAGTAAATTAACGTTGAATTTGATAATTTATTTTCCGCGTTTAAGTTCATAAAGGTCCATATTGGGAGACCGGGTCCTGTATTCAACAGAAAAAAACCGCAAGGGGTACTTTGCGGTTTTTAATAAATCGAACGAGCTTAAAAATTAATTATTATTTAATGTCTCTTTTCTGCTGCGTGCACTATAGGTGGTGGAGTCCTTTGACGGAGTGTTATCTGAAGTTTTTACCCGAAGATTATTCTGCACATGCATAACGCCCGAAACGGAATCAGCTATATCCTCAGCTCTTCTCTTAGTCTGTTTGCTATCTACGTTACCATTCAGCGTAACTTCATTCCCTTTTACATCTACTTCAATTTCTGATGCATCAAGCATCCAATTATCACTCAATTTATCATTTACATCTTCTTTTATTCTCTCCGCAGACCTGGTGTAATTTTTTGGGCCTTTGCCCCTATGGTTTTCATCTCTCATTTCATCCATTCTACGTCTCCTCTCTGCATCGTCATCCCCAAACCACGATGAAACTTCATCCCGGGTTCTATCCCACCAATTCCGATTCCGGCTGTTGTAATCATCAGTTTTGTAATTATCATCTTCATAATTATTATGTCTATCCTGCCGGTCATCATGCTGCCAATTTCTGGTACTCTGTTGGCGGGATTCATAGTCATGTGAAGAATAATGTCTGTAGGGCTGGGGATTGCTGTTATAAGGATTACTATAACCCGTGTAATTATTTACGTTGGATTGAGGGTAATTGTAATTAGGTCTGTTGTAGTCCCTGTTGTATTGACCCGGATAATTTCGGTTGTCATCATAGTTGTTATCAAATCTATCGTCAAAATTTGATCGTCCATAACGATCGCTTCCAGCATACCTGTTTCGATCATACTGGGAATTTCTATACCTGTTTTTCATGATTAAAATTTTAGGTGAATAATATTCTTAAAGATGAAAAAACTATACCTGAAATTTCAGTGATTTTTAAAAACTATTTGTATTTCTCTGCAGTTTAGGAGTGTCGCCTTCTGACAAAATACTAGTTTAATAATGCAATCTTTTTATAATCAGGCTACAGCATTTTTTTGGAAAAAAATCCACAGGATTTGTAGACTTAGGTCTACGCCAAAATTGTTGAAGAGATGGTTAAAGAAAATTTTTATATAAAAAATTGGGGGCTAAAATATTTTTTTGAAAAAATCTTTCATATCATTCCATGAAGCTGAGTCTGCCGCCGCGTTATATTCTATTGGCATACTAACCGCTTGCCATTTTCTGTCGCCTCTGGATTCGTAAAGGCGTGCGTTGCATTTGGGTAAGATTTAAACGTGTAGTCTACCCCTGCTGAATCCATAGATTTTTTAAATGCTTCTACTTCAGGGTTTACAAATTGATCGGCTTCCCCGTGGCAAACAAGAATCTTAGCCTTCAACGAATCTTTATTTACGGGAACACCTGCAAGATCCCCGTGAAAACTTACAACTCCTTTTAAATCGGCCCCAAGTTTTGCTGCATTTAAAACTATAAATCCCCCGTAACAATACCCGATTGCAGCCATTTTAGAAGTATCCGTTTGGGCAAAGGTTTTTAACTTATCGATAGCTGCATCCAATCTTGTTTTAGCCAGGGTTGGATCTTTATAAAAAGGCGTCGCCAAATCCTGGGCACTTTTAGGATCATTGCCAATTTTACCATCACCATACATATCGACCGCCATTGCGATGTAGCCAAGCTCAGCCAGTTGCTTTGCCCTGCTTCTTGGATAATCCGTTAATCCCCACCATTCATGCACAACCAATACAGCAGGTCTTTTCCCTTCTTTATTCACATCATAATCAACAAACCCAATATAATTTTTCCCGTTAAGACTATAGGAAACGGAATCCTCTTTTATATTAACTGCAGCAAAAGCGGTAGAATCTTTGCTGACGGCTGCTTCGCTGTTGTCGCTACCATTGTTGCATGAGGTTGTGCAAACAGAAATTATAATTAGGCTGGTTAAAATTATTTTGACATTCATTTTTTAAATTTTGATTGTATCTGCAAAAGTATTGAGAAGAATTAAACCAGTAGCAAGGAATTTTGTCGAAGATCCCGGTAAATATTGCAAGTTTAAAATAATTTAAAAAAGCAATACACCACGCAAGATGCCATTCTGGAAAAGAAATAATATTCTTCTATCTGCGTTTGATAGGAATAATTACTACATTTACCCGAACCCTATGACTCATTATTTTTTAAAAGATGGGAAAACCGAAATTGGTCCCCTCACAATAGAACAATTGAAAAACAGGCCAGTAAGCAAAAATACCCCCGTGTGGTTTGCAGGACTGGAAGAATGGACCACCGTAGAACAAGTTTACGAGCTAAAAGAATTGTTCAATCCCAAAGCTAAATCTACAAATAACATATTGTTTAAATTTTGGAACTGGTTATTTAAAAAACCATCCCATAATAAATCGTACCACGTGGTTCTAAGTGAGGAAAGAAAAAGACTCAACTAGTATTCCTGCCTTAGCTTCATCTGCATCATCCGGGAGACATAACCTCATTCTCAATAAGAGAAAAATATTCCTCATCGAAACAGACGAATATTACCTTTTCCATTTTATCAGATGTTGCTAAAAATTCTTTAACGGTCCTAACTGCTATTCCTGCAGCCTCTTTTTTCGGAAATTTATAAACACCTATACTGATACCCGGAAAAGATATTGTTCCGCAATTATTTTCTGCCGCCAGTTCCAGGGAATTACGATAACAATCTGTAAGGTTTTTTGACTCATTATTATTTCCGCCATTCCAAACTGGCCCAACGGTATGAATAACAAATTTCGCGGGTAAATTACCTGCCGATGTTATAACAGCTTCACCGGTCGTACAGCCTCCCTGCCGGGCAACTATCTTTTTACACTCTTCAAGGATAATCTTGCCACCTGCCCGATGTATGGCACCATCAACGCCACCACCTCCTAAGAGGGAAGAATTTGCAGCGTTGACGATCGCATCAACTGAAACTTTTGTAATGTCACCTTTTAATATTGCTATCCTATCCAAAATATGTGTCATGATATTAATCTTCCCCTTCGAGCCTGGCAAGTTCGCCTTCATCCAGGTCATCGCCTGGCTCAGGCTTCGAGCTTAGATCAGGATCCATCTCAATGTCTTTTTCAGCCTGCTCATGGGCTTCTTCTATATGCTCAGCATCATCGGAAGTCTTTTGTTTTTTGGAATTTTTATCGGTCATAATCTTTTGATAGTTAACTAAAATATATAAATATTATGCCAAGGTGAACGATTTTTGTTGGTAAGAATATTGGAAGGCATAAAAAAAACTGTCAATAAAAACAAATGATTTTACATTGGCCGCCTTCTTACTTTTACAAAAAGGAAAAACATAGTTATGTCTCAAAAAAATAAAATTGCGCTTGTTACAGGAGCCAGTCGCGGACTTGGAAAAGATATGGCATTTCGTTTAGCGGAGGCAGGCCATGATGTAATCATTACCTACAATTCTAATGAAGATGCCGCAAGTGGTGTTGTTTGTGAAATTGAGGGTAAAGGACAAAAGGCAATTGCCCTTCAATTTGACGCTTCTGATTTTAAATCCCTGGATTCGTTCATGAACGAGCTAACCGATACATTGAAGGATAAATGGGAGGCAAACCGGTTCGATTTTCTCATCAATAATGCTGGCATTGGTGCAACCATTCCTTTTGAAAAGGTGACAGAAAATGACTTTGATTTATTTATGAATATCCACTTTAAAACCATCTATTTTCTTTGTCAAAAATCTCTGCCGCTTTTAAATGATGAAGGAAGAATCATAAATATATCAACGGGCACGACGCGGGTAGGTGTGCCCGGCTATTCAGTTTATGCTTCAATGAAAGGTGCTATTGAAGTATTCACAAAGTACCTGGCAAAAGATGCAGGCTCAAAAGGTATCACTGTAAATGTGGTGGCACCGGGCCCAATTGAAACCGACTTTAATAATGCCGCTATACGCAGCAACCCGGACCGAAAATTAATGATCGCTTCGCAAAACGCATTAGGGAGAGTGGGCCAGGCGGAAGATATCGGCGGGGTGGTCGCTTTTCTTTGCTCAGAAGATGCCGGATGGATAAACGGTCAAAGAATAGAGGTGTCTGGAGGAATGAGTTTATAATCACCGGAGCAATCCGATTTCAATTTATCATCATACACACTCTCTCTCTCCGGATTCAATCCTGGCTTCTTTTAAAATGGCATTCCCAATGTTGTGTAGTTTACAACACCATTAAATTTATTGTTGATTCTGAGGATAAAATTTGTGAAGTGACGGGGGCAGGTTTTTGTATACCTGAATTGTTTGAGGGAACCGTTTGCGCGGGATGAGAATTACAGGTACCAAGGGCGTAATAAATAATAATAAATACCAGTATGGTACCTAAACATCCGCCACCTAATTTTTTTGCACCCCAGCCTGCAATTAAGGCTCTGACTAATTTATTCATTTTTAAGTTTTAAAAGATATTAATCGTTAACAAACTAAAGAAATCACGCGGCCCATTAATGTACGCTCATTTTCTTACGCATAGAAGTTAAGATAAAAATCATACCACGTTTCATAAAAAAATTAAGTAGAGATAAAATTGCTATGGAAATACGCGTAGAACGTTGCACAATGGAGTCGCAATCTAAAATAATACGATTATTTATCTTTTAACTCCACTCCTTGCGCCATCGGATAGTAGAACAAAATACCCTTCACAATCCAATCATAAATATTTTAGAGGAAATAACAACGGGCAATTTGAAAATTGTTTTGGCTTTAATAAAGTATGAACGAACTATTTGAAGATGTAATTTAAAGCTGTACCAAAACATGTGGCACATAAAATCGCAAGTAAAATGATTATTATGTCATGCACGATGGTGTCAATGTTTTTATAAACTAGAATTCCGAAGACCAATGTTAGCAATGCAATGCTAAGGTATAGTAAGGTTCGAAGATCCCAATAAACTGAAACCGGTTCCTGTTCCTGAAATTCTATTTTCTTAAATTTGGCTTTAGTAATAAGATGCTCATTAAGCAGCCTTGTAAAAAAGCGCATATCCATTGCTGAAAAATAAAAGGAATAAATTCAATAAGCAAAGAGCCGATAAAATTTGTCTGGTAAACATGGAAGTTTAAATTCATCGGAAATAAAAAGCCTTCCATATCTTAAGAAAAATGGAAGGCTTTAAAAATTATTTTTTTAGAGTTAACGGCCCTTTTTCTTATCAATATCTTTTCCGATTATATAACCACCCGCCGCTCCTACAACACCACCGATTACGGCACCTTTTACAGGTTTTTTCTTACCGATAATTGCACCCCCGATCGCCCCTGCACCCGCACCAATAACAGCGCCTTTGGCCGCACTGCTCCAGCCTTTTTTCTTTGTTGTGGTTTCAGCAGTTGTTTGAGTAGTTGTAGTATTAGCTGCGCTTGCATTTGATGAATTTGTACTGTTGCTGTTGGAAGTAGCACGGGTTTTTGGAACTACACTTCTGGGTGTTCTTGATTTGCTAACGGGATTTGCTACAATTTCCATACTACTACTGGTGTCCGAGTACATATCATTATTGTAAGCGCCGGAATCACTCATTAGTTGAATATCCCTTGTTTCCGTTTTTTTGTTGTTGCAAGCGGCGAATACGGTTGCCATTGCAATAACAATAATAATATTTTTCATAACTCTTAATTTAATTCTGTTTTTGAATTCTGCTGTATATAAAGAGAAAACTATGCCATGAATTGCCTGTAACCTGGCTTGGCGTTGAATATGTTAAAACCTGCTTGAAACATTTTAACAGTTAGAAAATTTATAATTATGTGCCAAAAAAGCCCGACGATAAAGCCAGGCCTTTTTTGAAGTCTTTGGATTTTTGAATTTAATTGCCTGCTTTTCTTTTATCCATATCTTTTCCAATTATATAACCCCCGGCTGCACCAACCACTCCTCCTACCACTGCACCCAGGCCTTTTTTCTTTGCAATTATAGCGCCTCCAATAGCTCCTGCACCGGCTCCAATGGCTGCGCCTTTAGCAGCGGAACTCCATCCTTTTTTCTTTTCGGTTTGTGTTGTTGTTGCTACAGGCTCTGTGCTTGTTTCAGTTCCGTTTCCGGTTTGCACGGTATTATCAGTCGTGCTTGTTGCAACCGGGTTGTTTGATGGAAGGGTTGTCGTGGCTGGGGCCGTGTTAACGTCGGGTTGGTATACCGGGGCAGGCGTAACTGTCTTTGCCGGTGTATAGATGATGTGTTTTGTGACTGTTATTATTCGTTGCTCTGTTTTTGGTTCAATCGTTGGCATCGCTGCGTTGTTAACTGTACTGCTGGTATCAGAATAAAAATTATTGTGGTAAGAGGTTGAATCCGTTAATAATTGTATATCCCTGGAATCATCTTGTTTGGGCGTATTGTTACAGGCTGCAAAACCCGTGATTATTGCGATAGAAAGTAAAAAATTTTTCATGATGATTAGTTTATTGATGAATGATATTTTAATACGGTTGCCCGTTACAAGTAATAAGAGCAAATATGCCAGTAATGGTTTAACCCCCGTTTTTGTATTTGCATTATCTTAACAGGCAACACCCATTCTGATGAGATATTGAATAATGAAATCCAATGTGGTATTTGGAAACTTTATGCGATACAGGCAACCTTTTTTTATTTCCGCACGATTGACTTAACAGGCTACTTACGTAAATATTTATCGTAGTTCAAATCTTTTAATTCGCTCCCGCTAAATAGTTTTTCTGAGCCCTGGTTAAAACAGCGTCCGGTATTTGTTCCGAATACATTTATAAGCCAGGGAATGGGGAAACTGTATGATAATAACACACAATTAAATTTTCTAAACCTTAAACTTAATTTTTTATGCAAAAGACTATTCGGCAAAAAAGAGGCTGGCTACCCGTAACCGGCTGGTTGTTCTTAATAACAATTATGTTGTTCGCTGGTTGTAAAAAAAATCAACCACTACCGTTGATTAAAGATTTTCAGCAGGTAAATCTTGTAGCTAACAACGACGAATATGAAGCTATGCGAATAGATCCTGCTTTTATAAATGGGTGGGGAATTGCATTTAGCGGCGGAGGTACTGCCTGGGTTTCAGCGGAAGGTACCGGCCTTAGCGAGGTATGGGATAAACTCGGGACAGAATTGAGGCCTGCTGTAACTATTCCAACTGTAGGAGACGCCACATCAGGGGGACATCCGTCCGGGCAAGTGTTTAACGGTACCAGCGATTTTAAACTTTCGAATGGAAATCCGGCCCGGTTTATTTTTGCAGGCCTGGATGGAATTATCAGTGGGTGGAATGGAGCGCCTTCTGCTGAAACGGCCATTGATGATTCTCCAAGTGGTGCCGTTTATACAGGAATAGCCCTTGCTTCAGTTGAAGGGAATAATTTTTTATATGTTGCTAATTTTATTGCCGGTAAAATTGACGTGTATGACAAAGACTGGGTAGAGGTCGAAAAGCCTTTTACCGATCCTCATCTCCCGCAGGTTATTCACCTTTTAACATTCAAAATGTTGGTGGAAAGCTGTATGTGATGTATGCAAAAATAGGTTCCGATGGAGATGAAGTGAAAGGCGCTGGCTTAGGAATTGTTGATATATACTGGCCAAATGGAAAATTGGAAAAAAGATTTGCTACAGGTGGGGCTTTGAATGCGCCGTGGGGTGTTGCCGCAGCTCCTCCGGAGTTTTGGGGACCTGGCTTTGACGTTGCCAATGCCATTCTTGTAGGCAATTTTGGTGACGGTCGTATAAATGTTTATGATCAGTCGGGAAAGTTTGTAGGGCCACTTCGTTCAAAAGAAAAATCTTTGGAAATAGATGGATTGTGGGGTATTTCATTTGCGCCAGCTACAGCAACTACTGTCAATCCCGGCTGGCTATATTTTGCAGCTGGCCCCGATGACGAAGCAGATGGCCTCTTCGGATATATAACAAAATAAGGTTGTCTTTCCGTGCGAATAAAAGGCCGGTTTTTTCCGGCCTTTTAACTCACATTGTAAAAGGATTGGCCCGCAGAATAATTTGTCTCTGGTTCAGGCTTACATTGGAGTAAAGCTTTTCAATATAGTTACCACATCATGGTAATATTCTTTCGCGTAGGATATCCATATATAGAAGCTTATATCAGGATTATCAGGGTCAACTAACAGAAGAGCCGAGGCAGAAAACCCATCCTTACTGCCATCAATGGCACAGCCCCAGTATCCATTTATACTGCTAAGATATATGGGTTGCGTTTCTCCGGATGAGTTCACAGTATAATAAAGTGATAGTTTGTTTGCCCAGTTTACCAAAGCCTGTTTCATTCCGTCATAAGTAAGGTTTTCATTTTTTCTTGGATAAATATCCATCGTTATTTTTTTATTACTGGCTTCATAAACAGTGCCGTCACTTTTACTTACTACCATGTTATCCGGGGCCTTAAATTTCATTTTGTAAGAGTTCCAATTCCATACTTGCATTGTTTGTGCAATGGACGCAAGGCCTACCGAAGACAGCAGCATTGCCATGAAAATTTTGTGTATCATTAGTTTGGTTTTTGAAATGTTGCAGTGTTAACACAGGAAAGTCAAGCCGGGAGTATAGAAAAAATAAATCGTAGAGATATTGAGAATTTATCTAAAACAAAAGTAATATTTACTTCGAGATATTTTGATTTTTTCACTTTAAAAAAAACGGCTTTCCTTAAACATTCTTACACTAACAAACTCCCTTACTTTTTACAAAGACAGGAAGTTTCATTGTTGAATTTCTTAGAAAATCATCTTCTACTGCAAAGATTTCGCATACCGCATTTTATCTCTTGTAACTTCCAGCCAAGAGTTGCAGCCTGCGAGGCCGAGAGTAAGATCAATATCGGCAAGTAAATTTGATAGCACTTCTTTTACACCTTGCTCCCCCGCAAGAGCAAGCCCATAAGCATACGGGCGGGCAATAAGAACAGCTTTTGCGCCTAATGCCATTGCTTTAAAAACATCAGCTCCCCGGCGAATGCCACTGTCAAATAATATCGTAGTTTTTTCTCCAACAACATCGGCAATTTCGGCAAGGGTATCCAATGCGCCAACAGCACCATCCAATTGCCTTCCTCCGTGATTTGATACGATTATCCCATCTGCTCCGTGATTGATCGCCTTTTTCGCGTCATCAGGATGTTGAATGCCCTTTACGATTAGCGGAAGTTTCGTACAATCTCTTATTACAGCAAGGTCTTCCCATGTAGAGGAAGGATTTGAAAAGCAATTGGCAAAATGTAGCATGGTTTGCATTTTGTCTTTAGCGGGATCGCCTACTTCGGCAAGAAAGGCCGGATCCGTAAAATAGTTCGCCAGTCCTTCATTATATAAAAAGGGTAAATAAGCATTTTGAATGTCGCGTTCTCTCCAGGCAAATAGTCTTGTGTCGAGTGTTACTACAATAGCACTGTATCCGGCTTTTTCTGCACGATCAATTATGCTTCGGGTAAAATCGTTATTACGACCCCAATACAATTGAAACCAATGGTGATGATCGCCATGAACGCCTGCAATTTCTTCAATGGTTTTTGATGAGACACTGACTTACTACCTGGGGTACTTGCAACGCTTTTGCGGCACGGGCAACCGCTACCTCAGCCTCGGGATGCGCAATTGATAGAACCCCGACCGGCCCTAGCAACACTGGTCCGGGCAATTTCATTCCAAATAACTCAATTGCAATGCTGCGATTTGCTACATCGCCCATCATACGGGGAATTATCTGCCAGCGGTTGAAGGCATCTTTGTTATTTTTTATGGTAGATTCGGAACCTGCGCCACCCGCAATATAACCAAAGGCATCGGGTGTCATCATTTCCCTTGCTTTTTGCTCCAGGTCGTCAAATGAAACTGGTAGAAGCGGTTTTATATTTTGTGTTCCTGCGATGTAAATCTGCATTTGGTGTTGCATTCCGCCGGTTAGTCCTCGGGGTATTGAATTGTCCATTGTGATCTTTTTCAGGCTAAGATAATTTTCTTCTTTCATGTATTCGCTCCCGAAGCGTATCAAAAAATAGCTGCCGGTCTCGTTCGCTAATTTCGCTTATTAGTCTTGATTTTCTAAGAAAAATCTTAAGCGTGTCAAAAGAATAGTCAATAAACTCCTGGTTTTTTGGTCATTATATAATTAATCACATTATGGTTGAGAAAAACCATCCTTTGCTCATCCATTTCAACGAGTACCGTGTTATCTCCTAAAACAAATTCATTAATGTAAACGCTATACTTTACCTTATCCTTTTGGTTAGGTTCACCAAAAGGAAACTTATATCCATGCTCAACCATCAGTTCAGTATAATTAACCAATTTCTCAAGACAATTGTAAACTGTTTGAATATCTTCAAGGGACTTAAAGATTCTCGTTTCCCGGTAATAATCTATTTGCCTGATGGTAGTATTAATGCAATCCAGGTTCCATATTTCCGTTGATGGAATTTGCAGGTAGAGGTCTGCAATTTTTTTCCCCGTGTTATTGAAAATATCAAAAAATCTTCTACCAGAAATTGCTCTCTATTGAATTGCTGATAGTCGAGATGGTAGCGGGACCAAAAATAACTTTTAAACGCAGCCAGTTCAGGAAACATGAAATGGTGAAAAATGGGAATATCCTTGTTGAGGTTAAATATATGTTTATGCCTGGCCGTCATGAAATACGTTAATTGAGCTACGATGCCTTGCAAATAATTTTCAAAATCAAAAAAGTGCCTGTCAATATTTTTCCCCCAAAAAATCAAAGAATCATTTTGCAAATGAAGAAAGCTGTCCAGCGATATTTTATAATGTGCAGAAAGAATTTGTATCTCATCGAAGGTCAAATGTTTTTCACCCCTGATACGACGATAAGCACTGTCATTACTGATATTTAATTGTTCGGCTATGGCGTCAACTAATGCCAGGTGTGAAGGCAGTTGATTTTTTATTTGCTTTAAAAAGTTTATTTGAAGCTCTGCCGCGTTCACCGGTTTAAATTTTGTGATTAAAAATAAATTCTTAAAGTCGCTTTCGCAATCATTTCGATCATTATTGTTAATAGTTTACCGTATCACGATAGCTGTTCATCAAAATGAATAATAACCTTTGTTCCCGCCGCACTGCCATTTTTATTTTTCTTATCAATAATTTCCAGGTTCGCCTGCCGTTGCTTGAGGAGGTTATCAAGCTCCAACCTTGACCGGGTGAGGTTTATTCCCTTTGATAAATGTTTCAAACTACTGGCTGGCCTGTTCTGATGTGCTGCCAGCCTGCCGATACCGTTGTCATCTATTATTATTTGCACGACGCCATCTATTTGCTGCACCACAACATCAATATGGCCGTTGGAATCGCGGGGAACTATCCCATGCCAGATAGCATTTTCAATAAATGGCTGCACAACGAATGCGGGAATGGTTACGGATTTCGTATCTATCGTTTCATCAATACGCATTGCGTACGTAAACCTCGCATCAAACCGCACGGATTCCAATTGCAGGTACAGCTTGCAGGTTTCAATTTCATCGTAAAGGCTTATTTCTTTCTTATCGGCATTATTAAAAAGCGTCCGTATCAATTTTGAAAATGTGGTGAGGTAGGTAATTGCTTTTTCTTCTTCGTGTTTTTGAATGAGTGATTTAATAGAATTCATGCAATTGAAAACAAAATGCGGATTCATTTGTGCACGGAGCGCTTTTGCTTCAAGATCTATCAATTCCTTTTCGTGTTCGGCTTTTTGAAATGCTTTTTTCCGGATTACATTGATCCTTTTTTTGGAAATAAAAATAACTGCTGATAACAATATTATAGTTACCAATAATCTAAACCACCAGGTTTGCCAGAATGCCGGATGAATAATAATTGCGTATTCGGTCGTATTAACATGCCAGTTGCCGCCCAATATTTGTGCTTTTAACCGAAATACATATTTGCCCGGTGATAATTGAGTGTAGGTTATTTTCCGGTTGAAAGAGTTAGTGTATTGCCAGGCATTTTCGGCGTTACTTAACTGATAAGCATACTCGATTCTTTCAGGAAAAAAGAATTCAGGTGCAGAAAAAGAAAAAGTAAGGGAGTTTTGATAATAAGGCAGTTGAATTTCAATTTTTTCGTCGTAAGTACTTCTTGTAAAAACAACATTGGAGCCAGCTGTAATGGTGTTTAATAATGGTTGTAGCTTCAGACTGAACTTTTCAAAATCGGCAAGATTAAAATATTCAAATTGGTTTCGCCCGCTGATGAAAAGGTGATTGTTACAACAACCTTTATAATAATCCAATTGTCGCGACCATCCATTGCTTACATCAAACAACAAAGATTGCTCCCTTTTGTAATTATATACAACTACCCCTCTCATGCCGATGAAAATCATACAGTCTTTTCCTCCAAAGCGTATATAATTAAAATTTCCCGGAATAAGCCCCCGGGTACCATTTGGAATGGAATCAATGCAAACCAATTTATCCGGATCTATAATGCGCACACCGAATCTTGGTATCCATATCCAGATACGCCCCTTGCCATCGAGGGCATACTCTACAATCTGCCTGCTCCTGTTTGCGGTGTTAAATAAACGCCCCTGGTCATCCATTGCATATTCTATCGATCGCGTCTTTCCATCGGCGGAGCCAAATAATAAACTATTTGAAAGAGTGCTTAATTTGCCGGTGCTAAAGTCATATTGGGCGATAAACTTCAGATTATTGAGATACATTTTTTGTCGCGAACTGTCATAATTAATTCTCGTGGTTCCGATTATAAATTCCGACTCTTCCTTACTATCAGCAATATTTACAGAGTCCGTAATTAAGCTTCGATGATCAATGTGAAACACCGTGCCATTTTCATGTCGCAATAAAATATTTCCCTCCCTGGTTGATTTAACATCCCAAAACTCCCCTTTGTTTTTCATCCAACTTAACAAAGGGGACACTTTTTCAGCGTATTCAAATTTGCTTTGGCCTGGTTGCAATATGTATGTTTCTAAACAAGTCGTCCAAAACCGGCCGCTGCCATCTTTCGTAATATATTCATTGCTTGTCTCCCTATACGTGTACCTGTTATTGTAAAGTGGTACCGGAATTATTTTTACAATTTTCATATTGCTATCAAGGACACACACGCCACTCGAAAAGGGGACCGCTGCATAATAGTGCGATGTTAGCTTGTCGAAATAGATATCACCCAACCGATTTGCAAAATAATCAGGGGTCAATTGCTTTTCGATGCTCACGGATTGCAAACGGTAATATCCAGGAAGTGAAACGTACAATAATCCTTTATTCAATAACCATACATTGCCTTTCTTGTCATTGTCAATATATTGAATTTCATCAAACGCATGTTCCCTTTGGGATACATTAATCCATTGTATCGTTTCGCTTTTTGTGTCAAAAATAGCCGGGTTAGGATCTATTATCCCCAGTATATACTGTCCGGGAGTCCATTTTGCAAATTCCTGCAGGGTGTATGCTTTCCAGAGATCCCTGGTTTTGAGCCGGCCGTCATGAATAAATAATTTAACCATGCCGCTGTGTGTGTTATACTTTGCGAAACCATTTGAAATTGTACTGAACCATATGGTGCTATCATCAGCCACATCCATTTTTCTCACATCATATAACACAGGACAATTGAGAATACTTATTCACACCGGGATTAATTATTTTGAAGTCTTTCGAAAACTGCTTCGTTATCTTATCGAAAAGATAAATTCCATTAAAAGTTCCTACCCACAATTTAGACGTGTCTGTAGCGTGGTTAGCGAAACTGGCTACCGTATTTAAATTCTCATCATCCCAACAGTCTGACGTTTCAGAATCAAGGTTGAAGTGATGAAAAGCTTTTAGCCGGGTATTGTAAATCAATAATCCCTTTGAATCAGCACCGATATAGACCTGGCCATCGTGATCAATATAAATGTTACGAGCGCTTATGTCAAAAGATTCGCCCGTCTCTTTAGATTTGTATGACAGGAGGCTGAAAGTTTTATTTTTTCTATTGAAGTAAGACAGTTTGGTATCTCCCCCTATGTACAGGTTATCATTCTTGTCTTCGGCTATAGCCCGAATCCTGTTCAATCCTAACTCATATGCCTGCTTTTGCGTTGAATAATTCACTACCTCCGATCCGTCAAAAGAGCTAAGGCCTTCTGCGGTGGAAAACCACATCAGGCCATCTTCGGAAAAGTAAAAATAATCGGAAGTGATGGTGGGCATGAAAGGATGACTGACGGCTTTGAAGACAGGTGGCTTAAACACATTTTCTTTATCATTGGGTTGGCAAAATGATTGGAAGCAACACAACATGCATGTTAGAAATGTAAATGATCTCACCACAATTATTTGTTTTCTCTATTTATTAAAATCTCCGGTGGAAATAGAGGTCCTTCTTTGGTGTATTGAAATTACAAACTTGTTTTGCTATTTCATAACCTGTTTGGCCTTTTGCTAATTAGCCTTTATAACTGGTGCATATTTCTTAATAGTTATCCGGAGGTTCATTTGTGTTGTTCCATTTTAATAAAAGCAGGGGAGGATCCTGATGCGGGTTACTGTTCCATTATGTTTCATCAGCCGGATAAAAAATTAACTCTTGTAATACTTAATACTGACTAATTATCATGGTGCGGATATTTATGCAATTGCAAAAACTCTTTATGCTGTTATTCCCGATTCTAGCTGTGGCAACAAACATGATAAGGTGAAGGTCTGTTTCAGAGGTAAAACATTGTGTCTTCGCGTACAATCCGCTACAGGTTTCATCAGCCATGGCGCCTGCCTGGGTGCGTGTGTAGCCGAGTCAAACATATCGGTGCATCCTAATGATAAGCAGAATCTAAATTTCAAGGTTTAACTGCAACCGAATATCACTTTAGCGCCTTCCCAAATCCTTTTATAAATGCAGTTTCTTTTTCGTTCACTTCCAGGGAAGCAGGCAATGCAACTCTTAAATTATATGAACTTAACGGAAAATTGGTAGCAACTGTATTTAATGGATTTGTGCAAAAAGGAATATTTACGAAAATACATTTTGACGGTAGTAAGTTACCTGCCGGAATGTATATTAGTCGCCTTCAAACTCTTTCTGGTTTTATTGAACAAAAGATAGTTAAGGCCGGTAAATAAATTAGAATATCAGGTGCTTACCTCTTTTAAAAAAATAAAATCTTTTTAAAAATGATATAAATTATTTAACCCGGTTCCCATCGCCGCGCTTTTGCGATTATCATTTCTATTAAAGATTTTTAATTTGCGCCCGATGCAATGTTTTATTTTAATGATATTGGCCTGCTTTCAACAGTTTATCTTAATTTACTAAATCAATAATTACATTGCGTTTGAAAAAAACAATCCGGCGTATGATATTAGGCGTTATATTGCTTGCCTTAATATTGATCATTTATTATGCATGGATTTCTGTTCCTATAATGACTGGCTTTGCAGCTAAGCAAATGTGTACCTGCATGTTTGTTTCAGGCAGGGATCAAAAAGATATAGAGTCAAATGAATTAGGATTTTTCCCGGTGAGATTTGTAAAAAATGTTGTGAATCTCCGGGACTCATCGGTTACCTCCACTGTATTGGGTATCGCGAAAAAAAAAGCTTTCTACCGCAGCCAAATTGGTTGCACGCTCATCAATGATATCAGTGCTGATCAATTGCAATCGCAGGTATTTTTAATTCCGCCTGCTCCGTTACTTAATTCCGATTCATTACCCTGGCCCTATGGTGATAAAATTATTGATACGTTTCCTTCAGTAATTGACAGCAATAAATTGAACGTGGCGATCGAAGAAGCCTTTACAGAACCATACGCCAAAAAAAAGCAAAGAACACGTGCAGTAATTGTGCTCTATAATGGCCGGCTTGTCGCTGAAAAATATGCGGCGGGGTATAACAGGGATTCTAAAATGTATGGATGGTCAATGGCAAAAAGTATTACATCCGCATTAATAGGTACTCTCGTGAAACAAGACCGGCTGGATGACAGTCAGCTTGCGCCTGTTGCTGAATGGAGTAAAGCAAGTGACCCGCGCCACTTTATTACAATTAAAAACTTGCTGCAGCAAACAAGTGGCCTTGACTTCGTTGAAAATTATACCAAAGCCAGTGACGTGACGAATATGCTTTATAAAAAAGATGATATGGCTGCTTATGTGGCAGGTCATACACTCGCACACGAACCGGGCAGATTTTTTAATTACTCGAGTGGAAACAGTAACATTTTGTCACGAATTATCAGGCAAACGGTTGGCGATAAAGAATATGCTTCCTATCCTTATACCGCATTGTTTTATAAACTTGGCATGTATCACACATTGATAGAACCTGATGCCTCGGGCACTTATGTAGGCTCATCCTATATTATGGCCACTGCCCGGGATTATGCACGCTTTGGGTTACTATATTATAATGATGGCGTATGGAATGGTGAAAGAATTTTGCCTGAAGATTGGGTAAAAAAAACGATAACACCGCCCGCCTCCAATCCATTAAAAAATTACGGTTACCAGTTTTGGTTGAATGGTTTTGACAAAGATCATCCCGATCAAATAAAATATCCGGACGTTCCCACAGACATGTTTTATTGCGATGGATTTGGCTACCAGTATATTTATGTCATTCCTTCAAAAAAATTGCTGGTAGTTCGTCTTGGCTTAACCCTGGATAATTCCTTTGATGAAAATGCTTTTTTGAAAAGCGTTATTGAAAGTATATCTGGTTAACGCCAGCAGATGTCCCTTTTAATTGGGAGTAATTGTCACCGGCTGCAACCGGTAAGCATTTACCGGTCTGCCGTACTGGCTGGCAGGGTACCATTTGGGGCCCTCCATTATAATTTTGACAGCTTCATCTGCAAGTACCGTTCCGTTCATGGTAGTAGCTTCTGCTGAGCGTACTGTTCCATCTTTCCCCACGATAAATTTTACCCAACAAGTGCCGTAGTTACCGGACTTTATTATTTTATTAATCTTCTTCTGCAAATGGTATTGGACATATTTGTTCCAGGCAATAGTGCCTCCGGGAAACTCTGCTTCAATTTCAAGCCGGCTAAAGACCGAATCACCCTTCGTTAAAATTCCTTTATCATAATACTTTAAAAACCCTTTTTGCCCTGTAAAATTTACATCAGACCTTAACCTTGCACTATCATCATAATATTTTTTTTCGTAAGTGTCTGATGCGAAATCGATTTTTACAAGGCTATCCAGGATCCCATTTTTACGATATCCTAAAGATGTTTCTGTTATTTTGGTGCCATTTTTATAAATGGTGGAATCAATAACCCTGCCTGTACTGTCCCATTTTAGCCATAGCCCATCAGGTGTACCATTCACGTAATTGCTTTTGGACTCCGGTATATTATCCGCATAAAATGATTCAGATGATCCTTCATTAATCCGGAGCGAAGAATCAGTATAATGCTCGATCAGAATTAATTTTTTTGTTGAAGAATTGTGAAGCCTGAATTCAAATAAACCATCTGCCTGGTAAGCTCCATTTCCTGTAAAAACGGAATTAGACTGGTTTGCAGGATTGAGGTTGCTATCAAAATAATAAACAAACTGTTTTACCTGGCGAAACCAGAAAAGCAAAAAAGAATCAATATGGCACCCGGAAGAAAAAATTTAATTTTCACAGTTTGATAATTAAAAATATAAATGTATTCCTAAAAAAAATCATTTGCAACAGTGGCTCCCATGCAAATGAAAAGCTACTGTCTATCCCGGTGAGCATGAAGAAATATTTTAAAAATACGCAATGAATTTTTATCTTAGGGTAATCAAAAAATTTTACTATGAAGCGAATCTTGTTTTCTGCATTTGCAGGCGCGATCTGCATTTGCACCTCATGCGACAGTAATGTCCCCGTTGCCTCCGATACAGGAATTAATGCGCAGCAGGAAAAAAATCTTGCGTCCTTTGAAACGGTCAACAAAGCTTTTGAGACGGGCGATGTGAGCGGTATTGATAGTGTGGTGGCAGATGATTTTCTGGACCATACCGATCATGGAGATGTAAACGGGAAGGATAGTTTAAAAGCGATGGTTAAACAAATGCATGCCAGCTTTCCTGACATGAAGACTTCGGTAAAAAATACCGCGGCAAGCGGGGACTATGTTTACGGCTGGATGAGTTATAGCGGCAACAGCGACGGTAGTATGGGAATACCCAAGGGTCCTTATGACATGAGTGCTGTTGAACTTGTAAAATTCAGTAATGGCAAAGCGGTTGAGCACTGGAGTTTTATGCAGCCTTCCGATATGATGAAGATGATGGGCTCGCAACCCCCACCAATGAACATGAATACAGAGAAATCGAAAATGGATTCTGCGGCAACGCTGAAATAGTTACGTTTTTTAAAGCGGCGGGATTGGATCCGGGTTTTATTTTGGAAGTAATGAAGCTGATTCACATGAAGCTCTTCAAATTACTTTTGCAAAATGTTTATGAGTAAAAGCTACCAATAAAGCACACATCCTGACACTTAACAGCAGGCGCAAAAAAAGATTATCAGGTAAACACCAACGCAAAAAAAGAAATTGAAGAATGCAGATGCTGCTAATCTATTGAAATTGAAAAGCCCGATCGTATAATAGAAGCACTGAAGGCGATAAAAACTGAGTGAAAGAAACTACAGGAGGGCAAGGAAAAAATCCATTTAGATATAGATCATGTCCCGTTTGAGCGTTCTAAAATATTTTGAGCTTAGGGATTTGCGGGCCACAAGATTCACTTTGTGATTCAAAATTTTTTCAAGTTCCTCCTCGAGATCGATGAAGCGCATGCCAACAGGATCGGAAAATTCAACCATCACATCTATTGCACCATCATCTTCTGAAGCAGTACCGGCACTGTGCGAACCGAATAACGCAAGAGATTTAAATCCATAACTTTTTTGAAGAGAATTTTTGACTTGCTGTAATGCTTCTATGATTTGGGGGGTATCAATCATGTGATAAAGATAATTTTTTATTCGTCTTCCAACTAAAATTTGACGTGGCGGCCTCCGCTTACCTGCTACTTATTGCCACTTATATAAACAAAATGAAAATTTCAATATCATACCTATTTTTGTGTTTCAACTTCACAGGTTTTTTTATCCAGGCAACTTCAACCGAAAAATAAATGCTGGAATTGGCGATAGCCGGCTCCGTTCAATTATTTATTTAATGGTAAAACAATTATAATGAGAAAGTTGCCTGCTTTATTTTTTGTGCTCGCCTGTATCGGCGTTGGCTCGTGCATGTGCGACGATCACAACACCAGTATCAACTATAAAGAGTCTGAAGATTATTATTCCATGAAAGCACATTTCAGCAGGAACAAAACAAGACAGGTGGACCGCTTCATGGATGACAGGATCGGAAGAAGGAGCCATATGTCTTTTGTGAACTCCCGCATTGACGGTACTATTGGCCTGGATGACCACACAAAATTTTATATAAGAAAATATCCGGGTTTTCTTGAAATAAAGCTCGATAAAAACGAAAATTCGCATGAGAGCTATGATGAAATAAAATCCATGTGCCAGGGAATAAAAACTTTACTAGCCCAATAAAATAATATGAAAATCAAAACAACATTCACAGGCCTTTTTACATTGATATTATTTGCTTGTAGCCCACGAACAATGGCTCAAACAGAACAGCAAAAAAATGTCACGGCAATCATTTTACACCTGGACAGTGCCTTCTGGAAAGCTTATAATAATTGTGATACGCCGCAGTTCAAAAATTTTATTACTGATGATGTGGAGTTTTATCATGACAAAGGTGGCATTACCATGGGGGCAGTGGCGCTCACCGGATCTTTTGAGAAAAATCTTTGCGGTAACCCTGGTTACCATTTGCGCAGAGAAGTTGTTGAGGGTACTGTAAAAGTATATCCCTTGCAGAATGGCGATGATATTTATGGCGCGGTTATAAGTGGTGAACATGTGTTCTACGTTGCCGCAAACGGAAAGCCTGAATACCTGGATGGCCAGGCCAACTTTACGCACCTCTGGCTGTTAAAAAATGGCGTGTGGAAAATGGCACGCATACTCAGCTACAACCATCATGCTGCAGAATACATAAATACCCGGAAAGAAATTGAATTACCGCTTGAGCAACTTGATCAATTAACGGGAACGTACAGAAGCCCGCAATCCGGCGTCATGAATATTGTACGGGAAAACCGTGTGCTTCTATTGAAAGGCGGAAACAATTCGTACACGCTTTACCCGCAAAGTGAGACGTTATTTTTTATGAAAGAACGGGATCTCACTTTCCAATTTGTAAAAGATGCCACAGGCAAACCGGTTAAAATGATTGTAAATGAGAATGGCGCTAAAGCTGATGAACTTATTTTTGAAAAATAGAAAGTTTATATTTTATTCCGGTTGCACTATGCTTTCTGATACGTTACCTGATCTGTTTTCGATCATGTATAATTTCCACGCATTTTATTGAGACCCATGTCACCGATTATTAATAGTTTTAAAGTTCCTGTATTCCTGATACACGAATATGCAACTTTACGTAACTATAAATTTCAAATAATGACCAACGAGAAACTGCAGCAGTTAATTAATAAAATGTTTGAAAATATATCCGGCCAAATACCCACCTATAAAAGCAGCAACGAAGACTGGAGCATTTCTTCGGGGAATGTAGCGGTATGCATTATCGATGACGCCGGAAATATATATGGAAAAATATGGGGCGATGATAAAGTAAGAGGACGCAGTTTTTATGACGTGGCATATCGCAAGGCCTCACAGGTATGGATAACCGGTTATAAGACCGGTGAATATGAAAGGCTTGTATTTACAGATAAGCTTAATTATGTGGATTTTGGAATAGAGCTGCCTGACCTTATGGGATGGGAAGGCGGACAGCCCATCCAGCTTGATGCTGAAACCCGTATCTCCTGCGGTTTCAGTGGCTTTAAAGGGATTAATGATCTCGGCATTGTAAAAAAAGCCGCCGATGAGGCGATGCAATTAGTTTAATAAAGGGGGAAAATACTGACCAGTTGCTATATATTATAGATATCTTTTTCTTTCCATTTGCATAAACATTTATAAAAAAGCACCCCGCTTTCGGAGTGCTTTAAAGAGAGTCCGGACTAAAACTTACTTCTTCTTGCTGGTCTTGTGCTTCATAGCCACTGTCCCTTCTTTCTTCACACCTTTTGTAGCCAGGGTATCTTGCTTACTATCTGTAACCTTTGCGGTTTTCATTTCCTTCTTATGACCTGCTTTGGTCATCTTTGCTTCTTTTTTTGTTGTAGTCTTTGCAGCCGGAGCTTGCTGGGCAGTTACCAATCCTACGCTTGCAAAAAATAAAGATCCTGCTAATAATATTTTTTTCATTTTTTTAAATTTTTATAGGTAATGCGTATGTGTAATCACAACCTGCCGGTCCAACTCGGAAGCCGGGGTTTTATGTGTGTCCGTAATATATATTATTGATCAGACCTGTGATGGAGGATGGTTCAATTCTTTTACAAAATGAAAGGCATAGTTGTTAATATAACCGGGGTAACCATTGTCCTGCAACGAAGCGATAATACCGGCGGCCAACGGTGTCGAAATTTGCTGGCAGATAACCTGCACCTGCTGGTGAGCCTGTAACTCACGGTGATGCCTGTGCCTTGTTTCGGGGATAGCATTCTCGTATTTAAAAATAGCTTCAGTAATAAATTCAACATAAGTGTCTATAAAATTGAAATCTTCAGCGGCAGAGGTCTTTTTTATTTCCACTACAGGCACATCAATGCTCATGTTCAGTACCTGTAAGGCCATCACAAAGAATATTAATTTTATAAACCGGGTATTTTTTTGAAACGGCACCTGCAAATAATTATTAAATAAATTTAGTGTGAAATTTCATAATGAAAAGATAAAAAATGTAAGCCCGGTTTTTATTTTCTATAACTAAGAGGAAGGCATCCCTCTTCTTTTTTCATAAAAACCAGCCTTCTGTTTGGTCGCTTTAAAGGAGGCAAATCAAGATCCTGAGAATGTACCGCCCTCCTGTGAAGTACTGACTATCTGCGGTGCTTACTGCGCCTGCAATGTTACCACCTCTCCGCCACCAGCCGGCAGTTCAAGCACCAATTTACTCTGCGCATTTACATCCTTTGTTTCCTTAACCAAGAGGTTAGGATGGTTTACCGCATCAGGTCCATCTTTATATATTTCTGCCCGGTAACTACCGGCTGGAAGAAAGTCGAGGGGAATGGTAACCGTTCTTGCGGTATTGTTATTAATGGTACCAATATACCAACTTGTTCCTTTTCTCCGGGCTATGGAAATCCATTCACCAACTTCTGCCCCAGGCACAACAGTTTCATCCCATACTGTAGGCAGTTTACAAAGAAGATCAAAACCATCTTGTCCCTCGTAAGCTTCAGGTTCATCGCAAACCATAGACATATGATTTTCCAATACTATATACATTGCCAGCATATGGCAGCGGGTACCCAGCACGTGCGGCCGCAGGGTGGTAACTTTAAAATTATCTTTTGGCGAAGCCCTGAAGCCACCGAGATGATAATCGGTGCAACCAGCCAGCCCGCGTGTAAAAGGAATATTAATATCATCATCCGGCGTAATAAGATTACCCCATTTATCATTTTCATAATTTAATGTGCCCTCACGGGTTGATTCATTAGGATAGGTTCGGCTTAGCCCCGTAGGCTTATAGGCCCCATGAAATTGTATTTCCAAATGATGCGCTGCCGCTTTCTGCAATATTTCTTCTTGTATTTTAACCATCTCCTGGTCGTCCCGGTCCATAAAGTCAACCATCATCCCTTCAATGCCCCACTTCTCAAAAAGAGCAAAAGCAGTATCGAGTTTTGGATAAAGCGCCTGCCAGTGTACCCAAAAACGCAACCCCACGCCCTGGCTCTTTGCATAATCGCTAAGTGCCTGTATATCGAGACCCGGCCTCGGTTTGGTTACATCCGTATTTGGCCCGGGTGCATATTGTTCTCCGTCATTCTGGTACCATGCAACCTGGCGGTATCCAATTACTGTGTGGTATTCAATGCCGTTCCTGGCGCAGAAATCAATGTAATATTTTTCGAAATCAAAATTTTCTCCAGGCTCCCATGTGGTGTCTGGTGATATATCACCATTCCACCAGTGAAAGGTTGCCTTGCCGGGTTTCAGCCATGAGAGATCTTGTATTTTGCAGGGCTCCACCAGGTCCGTGAGAATGTTTGATTCAATAAGTGCTCCCACGCGATCACTTATCATCATCACCCGCCATGGCGTATGATGAGGGAGTGTTGCCTTTACTTTGATTTCCTGTTGACCGGGCAATGGGCTTAGCTGGCTGGTAAGTATTCCGTTCCGTTTTATAAGAGACATGCCTGCATAATTTAAAAGGTTTGCTTCGGTAATAGCCATATATATTTTACCCGGGAACTCAAAAAGCGCAGGCATATCCATTAAGGTATCGTTCTTGATATTTTGCAGCGGCATCACGTTATACAGGTGCTCGTGAGAAGTAGTAAAATTTTCAAGAAAAGCCACCCTTGCCGTTGGATTACCGCTAAGATTGAAGCTGGTATTTTCATCAGTAAGAATGTAATCAGGCCAGTTCTGTTGCTCCGGAAATTCGTAACGGAAAGCAACGCCATCATCAAATACCCGAACCCTTAAATTAATCAATCGCTTTTTACCGTTGCGGTCGTTCATGGGGATGGTTGCTTCTTTATACACATCATGCACCTTACTGGTCTTTCCTGCAGGCAGTGAATAATCTTCTATTCCATCGATAATAGTTACATGCCCTGTTTTAATGTCGTCGCCAAACGAATCATTGCCTGCAAAGGTGAGCCCGAGCCCACTGTGTTCTACTAAATTATTCTGTTTATAGGCAACGGAATACTCAGGATGGCCGGCCACGACGGAAAACTTAAAGGTGAGTTGTTTGCCGGGGGATGAAACGCTTATGTTCTTTTGGGCAAAGAGAAAGTTCACGCAGGATATTAATACGATGGCAATAGATGTTTTCTTCATTATCATAGCAATCTGATTTTATAACAATGTTACATTAAAAAGTAAATAACTGTTGGAACATTACTGTTTTCGTCCCGGATCAAAAGGCTTAACAGGCACGGAACAATCCCTGTAAAAGCTGACTATGTACGTAACGTAGGTTGCGAACTATACAAGAGCCAGAGTGTATTTAAACATTATTTCATTTTAAGCGACCCGCGGCCATACTTATCTTTATATGCCCGTGGCGTCATGCCCACATGTCTTTTAAATATCTTTCTAAAGAAGCTCATGTCTTCGTAGCCACATTTCATAGCAATTTGTTCAATTCCGTCATTTCTGTTCTCGAGCATCTTTTTTGCATTTTCTATTCTAAAGCGTTGGAGGTATTCCAGTGGCGTGTTACTGGTTGCCTGTTCAAATCGCCGGATCAGGTTTCTGGGGCTCATGTTACTGATACCAGCCATTTCCGTCATGGTGATGGTTTTGTTATAGTTCTTCTCCATATAATGCTGCACCCTGGTGATGGCATCATCAGCATGGTCGGTTTGAAACTGAAAAATAGAAAAGCTGGTTTGAGGTTGCTGGTGCATATTAATCATCAAAATTTTGGAAGCCGTAATAGCAACTTCATGCCCGCAAAATTTCCCGATTAGGTATATGATAAAAGTAGTAAAACTAAATGCGCCTCCGCAGGTATAAATCTTGCCCTGGTCAACTATAATTTTATCGTCTTCCAACATTACCAGTGGGTACCTCTTTCGAAATAAATCCGCAAACATCCAATTTGTGGTCGCCTTTTTTCCGTTTAGAAGCCCGGTAGCAGCCAATAAAAAGCTGCCTACGCAAATACTTGCCAACTCAGTATTCTCTTTATATTGTTGTTTCAGCCAGTCAATAATCCTGGCCTCCTTTTGAATAACTTCTTCAATTTTATTCGAGAACATTGCGGGAACAATTACCAAATCATAAGCATCGTTCTTTGTCATTTGCTTCCGTTCCTTTTCGCCAAAAGACTTTCTCCAAAAAACACCTCTTTTCTCCGTAATAAAATCAATTTTAAAATTAGTGTCTAATTCCTTACCTGTCACAACAGGATAAGTTCTCATTAATGCGGTAAAAATATCAGCAGGTCCGGTTACACTTGTTGGTACAGCGTAATTATAATCCAGGATTCCAATTTGCATATCATATATTTTACTTTGGCTCTTGATAAAACTCTGCCAAATCTAAATTACAAGTTTTTGTCATTATCAACCCCATTATTGTCAGTTTAGCCATCGTCAACTACTACCAGGTGATGGTATTTTTGTGTTGTCAACAATTGCAGCATCAGCGCTTCAAAAAAAACAACAGCCGGCAAAACAAAAAATCGAATGAAATAGAATGCATCTTAAATATAATTTCCTGGTTCCGGGAACAGCAGCGGAAGTGTTTGATAAAATTTGCCTGGTTTCAAAATGGTGGGCAACCGACGTTGAAGGTGCGCTTAAAAAGTTATATGACGAGTTCACTGTTCATTTTGGTGAAAGCTTTGTGAAAATGGAAGTGACAGAAATGATTCATGAAAAGAAAATATCGTGGTTGGTAAAACATTGTTATTGGTCTTTTCTTGAAAATAAAACGGAATGGAATGGCACAAAGATCGCCTGGGAAATTGCCCGAATGGAGATTTAACGCAATTAAGGATGATGCATGTTGGCCTGGATGCCGAAGCCGAATGTTATGCTGTATGTAAAGAAGGCTGGGCTTATATGTAGGTAATAGTTTGTTTCGCTTTATTACGGAAAATCAGGGTATTCCTTTTGACGCTCACGGAAATCAAAATAGCAGGCTGTGTGAATACGACCTGTAAACACCGGAACCAGTTAAACAAAACAATAAAAAAAAATCATCATGGCAGAAATCAGACACAATGTGGCTATAAAAGCCACCGCTGAAAAAATTTACAATGCAGTTACTACGCAGGAAGGGATAGAGGGGTGGTGGTGTAAACATACCACCGCCAGGCCTGAATTGGGTTTCATGAACATCTTCATTTTTGGCGAATTCCGAAATGAAATGAAAGTAACTGTGCTTGAACCCAACAAAAAAGTCGAATGGAAATGCATTGCTTCGATTAATGAATGGGTAGACACTACCATTTCTTTCGAGCTGGAAGCAAAGGCCGGAAAAACGCTTTTGCGATTTACACACGGAAATTGGAAAGCCGTTACCGATATGTTCGCCGCATGCAATTATGATTGGGCTTTATTTATGAAAAGCTTGAAATCATTTTGCGAAACCGGCGTCGGAACTCCCTCTTAAAATTATTCATAACCTAAAAAATATAACAATGATAACGACAAACAACCAAGTAATGACAACACGGGAAATCGCTACCCGGTTTAACGAACTTGCCCAGCAGGAAAAATGGTTTGAAATTCAGGATGAATTTTTCGCAGACCATGTAAGAAGTATTGATCCGCCGGAATCCCCCTATTTCGGCTACGCCGAGGGTAAAGCCCCCGTCCGTAAAAAGGGCGAGGATTTTGTAAACCGTATCACGGAATTTCACAGCGCCTCTACTACGGAACCTATTGTGGCTGGCAACCATTTCGCAGTAGGACGGGAAGTGGATATTACCGTGGAAGGTCATGGCAGGATCCAGATAAATGAGATAATGCTATACGAAGTGAAAAATAGTCAAATCGTTTTGGAGCAATTCCTTTACTAAAGGGCCAGGCAATTTAAAGAATTTGGTTAATTAAGGGAGAAAAAAGCCCCGGGACATTAAATTAAATAACACAAAATCAATAAAAGATATGAATAATCAACATTTCACTACCACTATTTTGGTAGAGCAGACACCGAACGAAGTATTTAATGCCATCACCGACGTAAGGGGTTGGTGGTCGCAAGGGATTGAAGGGAGTACTTCCAGGCTCAATGATGAGTTTACATTTGAAGTGGAGGGTGTACATTCCTCCCATCAAAAACTGGTAGAGTTCATTCCCGGCAAAAAAATCGTTTGGCTTATTACGGACAGTAACTTGCGGTTTGTTAAAGCTTCAGGAGAATGGACAGGAACAAATGTGATTTTTGAAATCACTAAAAAAGGAGACAAAACCCAACTCGTCTTTACACATGAAGGGTTACTCCCCGAAGTTGAATGCTATGACGCTTGTGCACCGGCATGGACCGGGTACGTTCAGCATAGTTTGTTTAATCTGATTACTACCGGTAAAGGTGATCCCAATCTTGAAGGAAGAAGAATAACTCCGGTAAACCAGGATAATTAATACCTCGTGTGAGCTTATTGGCGTGTAGCCCGATGTAATATAATAACAGCTTTGGTGATCGCAGGTATATAAAGACATTTCAATAAAAAATCAAGTCAAAATGAAAAAAAACAGAAAGCAAGTCGCCGCAAAATGAAGATTTCACTACGACACTGTTGGTCAGCCAAACACCAAAAGAAGTGTTCGATGCGATCAATAATGTCCCTGGATGGTAGTCGGAGGAAGTTGAAGGAATTACAAACAAACCCGATGCGGAGTTTCTCCAACATTACCATGATATCCACATTGCCAAAATAAAAATTACAGAATTCATACCCGGCGAGAAAGTGGCCTGGCTTGTGCTGGACAGCCATTTCAATTTTACTAAAGACGAAAGTGAATGGAAGAATACTAAAATATATTTTCACATTTCCAGGAAGGACAATCAAACGCAACTCCTGTTTACCCATTTGGGTTTAGTTCCGGAGTACGAATGTTATGAAGTTTGCAATGGTGCATGGAATAGTTTAATAAATCTTAGTTTACGCAGCTTGATCACTAACGGGATGGGGCAGCCCAACCCGAAAGAGAAGAGTGGCTTTAACCCCAGGCAGGCAAAAAGATGGCAATTATCCAATGGCTAAATGAACAACAAGAAATTCAAACAAAAAATTTAAACACTATGAACCTAGGAATTATTGGATCGGGAACATTGGAAGCACATTGGTCAAAAGAAGTTTTTGATACCTCAAGTTTCTTTTTGATAATGTAATATTTTCCTAATCTTCAATTGTCTTTAAACGCAGATGGCGTTACTCCAAATTTAGATTTAAAAACCGTAGAGAAATAGGCTGCTGAAGAAAATCCGGATTTAAAGGCTATCTCAGAGATACTTAAGTTTTCATGTTGCATGTAATATTTTGCTTTTTGCAGCCTTGTGGTTACAATATAATCATTCACATTGCAATTTAATAATGCTTTTACTTTTCTATAAAGCTGAACCCTTGAAATTCCCAGTTTGGTGCAGATATCAGTCACACCAAACTTATCATTATCGATATTATTTTCAACAATAGCCGTAAACTCAATTATAAATTTCCTGTCTTCTTTTTTTGTCACCTGCGATTTTTCTTCCGAGAAAATTTCGCCGGAATAATGATCCTTTATCTTTTCACGATTCTTAAGTAAGCTCTTGATTGTTTTTTGCAGAAACAGTAAATTAAATGGTTTTGTTATATAAGCATCGGCCTGGGTTTCCATGCCTTCTATCTTTTGATTTTCCTGGTCTTTGGCCGTTAAAAGAATTACCGGGATGTGTGAGGTACGCACGTCACTTTTAAATATCTGCGTGAGCTCAAGACCATTTTTGCCGGGCATCACAATATCCATAAGTATCAAGTCAGGTACTGCTTCGAAAGCAGTTTGCAAAGCGACGTTCCCATCTGCCGCTTCAATAATATCGTATTCTGTGCCAAGCCTCGACGTAAGATAATCCCGCATTTCGTTATTGTCTTCAACAATAAGTAACGTAAGAAATTTTGGAAGCACGGCGCCAAAACTTTGTTTTGGGATATTGCCGACATTGTATAGGTCAGTCGTATAAATATCCGCATCTTCATTTACGACAGCTTGCTTGCTTTCACTATTTTCAAATTCACTTTTTTCGAAATGAGTGTTTCCGGGAAGCAAGATTATTTCAAATGTGGATCCCTTTTTTAGTTCGCTTTTTACAGCTATTGATCCGTGATGCAATTCTATGAGTTCTTTCGATAAAGCAAGGCCAAGTCCCGTGCCTTTATAATTTTCATATTCTCCCTGGAAAAATGGTTCGAAGGCATGGTCTATAACTTCTCTTGTCATCCCCACGCCATTATCTTCAATTTTAATAATTGCCTTGCCATCACGTTGAGAAATCGTTACGTGAATAAGGCCATAATCACCCGTGAATTTAAAGGCATTTGAAAGCACATTAAAAATTACTTTATCCATCATAGTTGTATCAACCCATACAAAAAGGCTTCGTTCGCTGGTTATGAATTCAAGATCGATATTTTTATTTTTTGCCAGTACTTTAAATGAATCAACAATTTCATTAGTGAAACTAACCAGGTCTGTTTCTGACACATGTGGTTTCATTTTTTTAAATTCTATTTTCCTAAAATCCATTAATTGGTTAACGAGCCTGTATAAACGCATTACATTTCTTTGAATCAATTGTAATGCTTGCCTGGTATCCGGCTGTATTCTTGTATTGCTGATCAATTCGCCCAAGTGGAGCAAATATGAGTGTGAGCGGTGTACGGAATTCATGAGAGATGTTCGTGAAGAAATTAAGCCTTGCCTGGTGCGCTTCTTCGGTTTTTGCAGACATTTCAATCAGCTGGGTGCTTTGCCTTGATATTTCTTCGTTTTGTAATTGCAATTTCGCCGTGATCCTTTTATTTTTTCTCCAAGAGAAAAATACGGCGGTTCCTAATAAGAATACAAGAAGAAGTGCGCCGATAAGTATATTATTAAATGTTCTCTGGTTGTTATAAATTCTTATTTGTTCATTCAAAATGTTTTGCTGTCTCTCTATATCATATTGCTGTGATAAAATTTTGTCACTCTGAAGCTTCATCATTCTCACATTGGATGAATCAATTATGGTCGAGTATAATTGACTTTCTTTTTGATAGGGCTTATTCTGCAAAATATCAATTGCCGTTTGAATCGCTTCTTTACCCCCGGTGGGATAAAGTATAGTGGCTTTAAGCATTCCCCTGTTTACCAAATCTATTCCTCCATTTGGCCCAGGCAATCCATCAACTCCAATTATAAATATCTTGTTTTGCAACCCAAACTTTTGGCAAACTTTAAAACAACCCAATGCTATCCGATCGTTTTGTGCAAAAATCAACCGTATCTTATTTGCCACTAACAAGCTTACCAAAGAATCGGTTTCTTTTTCCGGGGGCACTTTCCAATTTTCTGACAGCCAGTTTTGTGAAAGTCTTTCAACATATCTTATTTCCTTATGTTCCTTGAGCTTCTCTGTAAAGCCGGTATGCCTTCCTATATCAGCAGAAGATCCTTCATCTGTTCCTCCTATTTCGACTACATTTCCAACTCCTTTTAAAAGTAAATTAGCATATATACCCGCATTTACGCCCACTTTATAATTGTCGGCGCCAATAAATGCAGAATAACTTTTAGATGATATGCCACGGTCAACAAGAACTACGGGAATATTTTTTGCATAAGCCTGTTCAATAATTGGCGTAATAGGTTTTGCTTCAGCGGGAGTAGCAATAAGCAAATCAACTTTTTCATCAATAAGCTCCCTGATCTGTGCAATTTGCTTTTGTGAATTTAAGTCCGCATTTTTTACAATTAGTTTTATCTCTGGGTGAAATGCAAGCTCCCTTTCCATTTCTTTTTGCATGTATTGTCTCCAAACATCCCCGGTAGTACATTGAGAAAAACCGATTACATAATTTTTTTCTTTTGATTTTCTGTCGCAAGAAAAATTTAGAAAACTTATAAAGAATATTAAAAAGAAGACTTTATAAAATAAGGATGGGAATGTTGTAGTCATAAAAAGCAGTCGAGAAAGTCAGTTTATTAAGATAGACAAAAAAATTGATTAAAGCGATGCAACAATATTGAAAATTAATGATACGATTTTGTAAGGTTTCTTCTCAATAAAAGAAATCATCAATAGTTAACAGATGCTTTTCAGTCCCTTAGTTGAATATTTTTAACGACACAAATTCAAAAGCTTTAGTGCTGAATTCGAACAATAAAACAATCGCTTCGCATCTATATTCGACTTCAAATCGATTGCTATATGAACAGAAAATTGCTTTTATGGAGTATTGTTGTTGCGCTCGGAGGATTTCTTTTTGGATTTGATACCGCTGTTATTTCAGGAGCCGAACAAGACATCAAAAGAATATGGGCGTTAAGCGATGTTCTTCACGGTGTTGCTATAGCCATTGCATTATATGGTACAGTAATAGGAGCTTTATTAGGTGGTATTCCCGCAACAAAATATGGAAGAAAGAAAACCTTGTTGTGGATTGGTATCTTTTATCTTATATCGGCAGTAGGATCGGCAATGGCTCCGGGCGTATTTTCTTTCATGGCGTTCAGGGTACTGGGAGGCCTGGCCATTGGTGCATCTTCTGTGGTAGCACCCATGTATATCACTGAAATCGCTCCCGCTAAAAATCGCGGGAAATTGGTTGCCACATTTCAGTTCAATATTGTCTTTGGAATATTAATAGCCTATTTATCCAATTATTTATTGCAGGGAGTTGGAGGTGAAGATAGCTGGCGTCTTATGTTAGGGATTGTAGCCATCCCCGCCTTAATATATACTATACTTGTGTTCTTCGTTCCGGAAAGCCCGAGATGGCTCATGGTGCACAAGGGCGATTATGATACAGCCCGAAAAACCCTGGAAGTAAGCGATCCCGAAGGCGTAGATGAAGCCATACTCGCACTTCACAAATCCATAGAAGAAGATAACCAAAAGGAAAGCCTTTCTGCTTTTTTAACTAAAAGATTCAGTATTCCCATTTTCCTTGCTATGCTCATAGCATTTTTCAATCAAATGTCTGGGATCAACGCGGTTATTTATTTTGCTCCCAGGGTGTTTGAGCTTGCGGGAATCGGCAAGGAAGCTGCATTTCTTCAAAGCGCCGGTATCGGGCTGGTCAACCTTGTTTTCACGATGCTTGGCTTATACCTCATAGACAGGTTGGGCAGAAAGAAGCTGATGCTGATAGGCTCTGTGGGATATATTATTTCGTTGGCTTCGGTTGCGTACGCTTTTTATTCGGGGCATGCTGGTGGTATGGTGGTTCCCTTATTGCTTTTTGTATTCATTGCTTCTCATGCAATTGGCCAGGGCGCCGTGATCTGGGTATTTATTTCAGAAATATTTCCAAATAGTGTAAGGGCTTATGGGCAATCCCTTGGCTGTACCACCCATTGGGTTTTAGCGGCGATTATTACAACTGTGTTTCCCATAATGGCCGCAAGATTCGGAGCTGCTCCTCTCTTTCTCTTTTTTGCTTTCATGATGGTGTTGCAATTACTGTGGGTGATTTTTAAAATGCCGGAGACCAAAGGTGTATCTCTTGAAGAATTGGAATCAAAGCTGGTTAAAGCTAAAAACCCAAAAGGCATGGCTCCAATTGTTAGCGGCTAATTTATTGTTTGAAAAATTTGATATGAAAATTTAAAAAAAATTCAAATGGAAAGTAGTAACGATCATAAGGTAGTTTGTTTTGGAGAAGTCCTTTGGGATATTCTTCCTTCCGGCACGGTTCCCGGCGGTGCTCCCATGAATGTTGCTTACCATCTGCACAAACAACAAAAAAATCCGGCAGTAATTACGAGTATAGGTATTGACGAAAAGGGTGAAGAACTCATAAAAATATTTTCTGATTATGGTGTGTGCACCGATTATTTCCAGGTGGATTATGAACACGAAACGGGGAAAGTATATGCAGAGCCCAACGAACAAAATGAAGTAATATATGATATCGTGAAACCGGTCGCCTGGGATTATATTAAATGGGAAGAAGAGCATGAAACTTTGGTTTCCAAAGCCGCTTACTTCGTATTCGGAAGCCTCGCGGCAAGAAACCAGGAATCAAAGAAGACTCTTTTACGATTACTCGAAGCGGCAAATACAAAAGTGCTCGACATCAACCTTAGAGCACCACATTTCAACAGGCGGATTGTAGAAGAATTATTGGGTCATGCAGATTTGCTCAAATTAAACATCGCGGAACTTGAATTAATAACCGGTTGGTTTTCGAAATATACAACAATTGAGGACAGGGTGGATTCGATAACCAACAAGTTCGGGATACAAAACATCGTGGTGACCATGGGTGGAGATGGCGCCATACTTTATTATAACGGTCATGAATACAAGCACAATGGCTACAAAGTAAATGTTGTAGATACGGTAGGCAGTGGCGATGCATTTTTAGCTGCATTAATCGCTAAACTATTGGATCGTGCAGAGCCAGTTGATGCACTTGAATTTGCAAGCCGGCTGGGAGCTTTTATAGCTACGCAAAAAGGAGCCTGTCCTGAATATAATGTTGATGAAGTATATAACCTGTTGAACAAAAAAGTTATTCAATAAAAAATCGCACAATTTTCTTCATATAAAATCTAAAAATTTCAATCACTAAAAAACTTGTTTATGAAAAAATTACAAATCTTATTGCCCATGTTGTTGATGGCATTATTCAGTTTTGGTCAAACCAAAACTATCACGGGCACTATTGCAGGCAAATCAGATAAGAATCCGATTGAGGGTGTTACTGTGCAAACAATAAATAATACAGTATTAACCGACAATGCAGGAAAGTTTTCTATCCAGGCAAATGTTGGCGATAACCTCACATTTACATATGTTGGAATGCGGGCAACTACTGTCAAGGTTACCGGTGCTACACAAAACGTATCAGTTGAAATGGAGCCGGATGTAAGTCAGTTGGAAACGGTTGTTGTTACAGGTTATACATCTCAAAGAAAGAAGGATTTAACAGGTGCAGTTGCTGTAGTAGATATGGCCCCTGTAAAAAATAACAGCTCAGGCAATGCCATGCAGGCTCTGCAAGGCCGGGTGGCTGGTTTATACATTGAAAAAGACGGCTCACCAAATGGATCAAACAGCAGGATACTGATACGAGGTGCCAACACGCTGGGAAATAATGATCCACTTTATGTAATAGATGGTATACCTACCACGAGGCCGGAAGTATTTCAAAATATGGACCCTTCAAATATCTCGTCGGTTCAGGTTTTAAAAGATGCTTCTGCTGAATCCATTTATGGCGCCCGTGCCTCAAACGGCGTTATAATTGTTACTACTAAAAATGGCGGTAACACAAATGGCAAAGTTAATTTTCAATTTAACAACAGTACTTCCATCCAATCGGAAAAATCATTGAGGTTTAAAATGCTCAACTCGCTGGACAGGGGCAAAGCATTGTGGCAAGCTTCGGTTAATGATGGACAGGATCCTGCTGCCGGTTACGGTGAAATTTATCAATTTGACTGGAATAATGATTATAACAATCCGGTCCTGAATGGCGTAACAGTTACAGCCTTTTGTTGGAGGCGACCCGAATACGCCTGCCGGTAATACAGATTGGCAGGATGTAATGTATAAAACAGGCATAGTAACCAATAATAGCTTAACGGTTTCGGCAGGTAATAAAAATTCTTCTTTAGAAATAAATCTCGGGTATCTGAAAAATTCAGGTATGTTAAGGTACACAGGCTACGAACGCCTGAGTGGAAGCATCAATGCAATAACCCGTGCTTTTAATAACAAGGTTACGTTTGGGGTGAATTTGCGTGATTGCCAATTCCAATGAAACATTAACTGCCAGGGACCTGGGAGGGGCTACCACAACATTTTTAGCGGTTACTTTGGCGCCTACAATTCCTGTTTATCAAAAAGATGGCGTAACCTATGCCGGTGAATTAGGCGCAGGGTATTCTGATAGAAATAACCCATTGCACATGCAATACCTGGCGAGATGGAACAATGCAAACCGGTTGAGTACATTCGGAAATATTTTCGCAGAAATTCAACCTATTAAAAATTTATATTTCAAGTCAAATATTGGTGCAGATAATTCTAATTATTTAAATAAAGTTATCACGCCAACTTTCGCGGAAGGTGCATTAGCCCGCACAACAAATAGTTTGTCTTTTGATCAAAACCATTATTTAAGTCTTACCTGGTCCAATACCTTACGGTATAATTGGGATTTAAATGCAAACAATAATTTCAAGTTTTTAGTTGGAACAGAGTACATCAAAACTGACCTCGACTTCCAGTTTACTAAAAAGGAAGGCTATGCGCTTCAAACTGAAGATTATTTCACCTTGAATGCCGGTACAGGTAATACAATTGCTTCAGGAGGATCAACAGGCAACAGGTTGTTTTCTCAATTTGGACGTATTGATTATAATTATTCTGATAAATACCTGGCTGCGGTTACAGTTCGCCGTGATGGTTCATCCCGTTTTGGAGCGGATAATCAATATGGTATTTTCCCCGCTGCTTCAGTAGGATGGAAAATAGATAAGGAAGGGTTTATGGCGAATAATAAAATCTTTTCTCTGAATTAAAATTAAGGGTTGGTGTTGGCCGGGTAGGTAATCAACAAATTGGCGACCTGGCTCGTTTTGGGCTTTTTGATACGAGATATGGAACCATACTAGTCACAACTTGTAGGCGGATTTTGGGAGCAATATATGAACATAGGTACGGCCTACTCATTATCAGGTGCAAATACCGGAACCTTGCCTTCAGGTTTTGTGCAAACACAGGCAGCAAACTCCGGGCTTAAATGGGAAACCACGGATGAAATAAATGCCGGGTTGGATTTCACCATATTCAATAATAGAATTTACGGCTCATTCGATTATTTTTCAAGAAAAACCACTGGTATATTAATCACACCTCCAGTTGCATCAGCATTGGGAGAAGGACAATCCAAAGCTGTAAATGGTGCATCAAAAAGTAATAAAGGCTGGGAATTTTCAGTGGGTTACCAAAGCGAAAACAGGGGAGATTTTAAGTATGATGTCAAGCTTAATTTTGCCCATTTCAGAGATAAAATAACAGAGTTGCCGGAAAATGTCAGGCCGGCTTATGCAGGTAACCTTGTAAGTACAATTATCGGACATTCTCAATTTGATATTTTCGGTTATAAAACAGATGGGCTGTTTCAATCGCAGGCCGAAGTTGATAAAGCTCCCACACAGATTGGCGCAGGCCCGGGCAGAATTCGTTATGTAGATATTAATGGCGACAACGTAATTAATGACCTGGACAGAACCTGGATAGGTACAACACTGCCTGACGTGGAATACGGTTTAAGAGTTGATTTGACCTACAAGAAATTTGATTTATCCATGTTTGGTTCAGGTGTGGCAGGAAGAAAGGGATTTGATGTTTATACCCTTTTCAACAACCTGATGAAAAGCAGGGAAAATGTAGGCCCAGGCGTATTCGATGCGCTGGACACCACAAAATACCAAAACCAATGTTCCGGCCTTAACACTAAAAGACAATAACAACGAAGGCCGTACTTCCGATTATTTTATCGTAAATACTTCCTACTTCAAAATGCGTAACATCCAGCTTGGATATGCTATTGAACCCAAAGCCGTCTTTTCAAGACTACGTTTTTTTGCTATGGCTGAAAACTTATTCAGGTTCAAAAGCAAAAGCTATTTAAGCCCTGACCCGGAAAGAATAGATCTTGATCCCGTACCTATTCCAAAAACTTTTACTATCGGTGTTAACGCATCATTTTAAAGAATTATAAATTATATAAAAATGAAAAATATTATTATAACAGCTTTTTTTACATCGGCACTGCTGTTTTTTAATTCGTGTAAAAAGGCACTAGACTATACCCCTACAGGTGTATTATCTTCCGCAGATTTAACATCACCAGATGCTATAGAAGGGTTGGTAACTGCCGCCTATGCCGCTATTGGAAACGGAGATATGATTGGTCCGATTTATAGTGATTGGGTATATGGAAGTGTCCGTTCTGATGACGCCTACAAAGGCGGAGGTGGTACAGGTGATGTTGGTGAAATAGATGCAATGGAGCATTATAACCTGGTTACTCCAACAATGGATGCATTTGTTTCACGCACCTGGAAAAATTTGTTCAAATCTATTTCAAGGGCCAATGTAGCGTTGCGTGCCGTAAATACTTTGGATCGCTGCTGCGTTCCCGCAAAAAACGGTACGCTTGCGGAGTTGCGATTTCTAAGGGCCCACAGCTATTTCACTATGAAATTATTGTATAAGAATATTCCGATTTTTGATGAAAATGCAACCAGCGAAGAAATTTTGAAAATTTCAAACGATTTAAGCAATGAAGATTCCTGGAATAAAATCGCGGATGATTTTCAATATGCCATTGACAACCTGCCTGAATCGCAACCCGAACTGGCAAGGGCCAATAAACTTGCTGCGCAGGCCTACCTCGCAAAGTTGAGATTGTACCAGGCCTACGAACAAGATGCCACCCATCATGTAACCAGCATCAATCCATCAAGATTACAGGAAGTTGTCACCTTAACCCAGGCAGTTATTTCATCCGGAAAATATTCTTTAAGCAATGATATTGCAGATGATTTTTTACCTGAAACTGAGAATGGCCCCGAATCGGTTTTTGCCATCCAGTTTACAATAAATGATGGAACAACTGCCGGCAGGTTAAACTATGAAGACGGGTTGAACTATCCGCACGGTGCGCCACAATATGGTTGTTGTGGTTTTCATGCATGCAAGCCAAAACCTGGTAAATGCCTTTACAACCGATGCAAATGGACTACCAAATTTTAATACATTTAATAACAGTATTGCCGATTTAAATACAGCAACTGTGGATGTGCGTCTTGATCATACCGTAGGTATAGAAGGGCATCCTTATAAATATGACAATACAAAGCCGTTCAGCAATAGTTGGGTGCGTGATGCCGGCGTATACGGTAATTTTCATACGATGCGTAATCAACAATTGGCAACCAGTTCATCTTATTTTAAAAACGGGCCATTTATGGGTGTGGCAAAAAATTACGACATCATTAGGTATGATGATGTGTTATTGATGCAGGCCGAAGCATATATTGAATTAGGACAACAGGATAAAGCATTGCCATTAATCAACCAAATAAGGGCAAGGGCTGCAGCAAGCACCGGCAGGCTCAAGAAAATGGATGGCACATTCGCTTCAAATTATAACACACAACAATATCCTTCGGCAGGATGGACGCAGGCTTATGCACGGCAAGCCTTGCAATGGGAGCGGCGACTTGAATTTGCAACGGAAGGTGCACGTTTCTTTGATCTTGTAAGGTGGGGAATTGCCGAGCAGACACTAAATGCTTACATAAATGTTGAAAAATCCAGGAGAACCTTTTTAGCAACAGCCAAATTTACAGCAGGAAGAGACGAATATTTGCCAATTCCACAATCTGAAATTACGTTTACCAATGGATTGTATAAGCAAAATCCGGGCTACTAAGATGAAGACTTAATTTGGAACAGGTAATTTAAATTAATACCTGCATTGAATTTCATCCTAATTTATCCTGGATAATGTTTTTGAATGGATAAAAAGACAATAAAAAATTCGAAGAGACTTGTTTTATTATTGCAGTTTGTTTGGCAAGGAGGGAGTTTCTGCTTCCTCCTTCGTTTAATATTTTAAACAAATTTAATTTTAAAAATTTGGCTACAGGTAAAGCAAAACCAAAGCAATTGAGAAGACAAGGATTATTTAATTAGCTAAACAAAAATCTATGAGAGGTAAATTATTTATTGCAACAACCTGCTTGTTGATTATACAGGCGACTACTTCCATTGGCGAGGCACAATCTGCCATGCAAGTTAACCATGAACAATATCGCCCGCAGGTCCATTTTTCTCCAAACGCCAACTGGATAAACGATCCCAACGGAATGGTGTATTATGAAGGTGTTTATCATTTGTTCTTTCAGTACTATCCTGATAGCACAATTTGGGGGCCGATGCATTGGGGGCATGCTACCAGTAACGATTTAGTTCAATGGAAGGAACAACCAATTGCATTATATCCTGATAGCCTTGGGTATATTTTTTCAGGAAGCGCAGTTGTCGATTTTGAAAACACTTCCGGATTTGGCAAAAACGGGCAAATACCATTGGTTGCCATTTTCACGCATCATGATCCAATAGGTGAAAAAGAAAAGAGAAATGATTTTCAAAATCAAAGTATCGCCTTTAGCCTTGACAGCGGTTATACCTGGACGAAATATACAGGCAACCCGGTACTAAAAAATCCCGGCATAAGAGATTTCAGGGATCCGAAAGTGATATGGTATGAACCAGGCAAAAAATGGATAATGACCCTGGCAACTTTAGATCATATCACTTTTTATTCGTCACCCGATCTGAAAAAATGGACCGAAGAAAGTGAATTTGGTAAGGAAGCGGGAGCGCATGGAGGCGTGTGGGAATGCCCTGATCTTTTTCCATTGGATCATAACGGAAAAAAAATATGGGTGTTGGTAGTGAACTTAAATCCGGGCGGACCAAACAAAGGATCAGCAACTCAATATTTCCTGGGAGATTTTAATGGAAGCACTTTTACGCCTTCGGAGCAAGGATACAAAATGGCTCGATTATGGCCCTGACGAATATGCCGGAATCACATGGAGCAATACCGGCGAGAGGAAAATTTTCCTGGGATGGATGAGTAACTGGATGTATGCAAACCAGGTTCCTTCAGTGAAGTGGAGAAACGCAGTGACCATCCCAAGAGACCTGAAAATTATAGAAGCAGGAAACAAATTGTACGTTGCTTCAACGCCGGTTGAGGAGCTTAAAAAAATTGAAGCTTCAAGTATCAGCAAAGAAAATTATAAAATAAAAAGATCATCTAACCTTTCTGATCTTATTAAAGAATTCTCTTTACCGTCCAGGATAAACATAAGCATGAAAAAAATAAAAGATTTTTCAATCAGCTTATCTAATGGATCGGGAGAGAAATTAGTAATAGGCTATGATAAAAATTTGAACCAATATTTTATTGACCGCACAATGGCGGGCAAGTCAGATTTCAATAAAGAATTTGCAGAAAAACATATTGCTCCAAGGTTTTCAAAAAACAAAAACATGGATCTTTCATTGATCATAGATGAAAGCTCTGTGGAGTTATTTGCCGATGATGGACTATCGGTAATGACGGAAATATTTTTCCCTGAAAAGCCCTATAATCAAATACAGGTGCAGACTCCTAAAAAGCTTTTGTTTGAAAAAATTCAATACATAGAATACAAAAGTATCTGGCATTAGAAGATTTGCCGGCGGGATATTTTGTTCATTTAAATTTTGTGATATGCAAAAGAAAATCTTACATTTTGTTGCCAGGATTTATTCCGTGCAACAAGAACCCACGCCGCAATGGAGACATGTTTATCATTTTTGATCTGGCGAAGCCGTTGTTTAATTCTAACATTTACTCATATCTCAACGCCTCGATAGGATCTAATTTTGAAGCTTTTTGAGCAGGATAGTACCCAAAGAAAATGCCGGTAACAGACATGATGTTCATGATGCCGATACCGCCAATCACTAAAGAGATACCTGCGATTGCGGTAAGTAAAACTGTTAAGAGTTGACTCGTAGAGCTGAATGTATTAATTAACTCCGCCTGCGTACGCACGGTAAAATCGTCTTCGGCAGACGGCTTCAATTTATGAGAGGCCCGCATAATTTTCTATTTCATTAGTTGCCTAGCTCTGTGCTGTTTACATTCATTGCTGAAGCGTATATATTTTGCAAATAAATCACTACTATTCCTATTCCTCCGCTTAAAAAAAATTACTACTGAGGAATTTTATTTTCACAATACAAATCTCCAATCAAATCACAGGTTATAAAACCCATAGTCGTTGAACAGGCAAATGCGCTCGTTAAATATTGAATTTTATTGAAACACTGGGAAGGGTTAAAATCTTTGCATTAATTAGGCAGCCAAGCCACTTTACCGGGCATTCTATTGGGCTGACACCCAATCAGGCATATCAAAGACAAGGTGAGTTAAAGCGGCATTGGAAAATGTATATAAAAAAAACAGAGGGGGATTTATAATGGCATTAGGTTCCAGAGTTATTATAAAAAAGCGTGGCCCATAGAAAGAGTAATAACTCCGTCGCATCAGGTTTTCCCTACCGGGTTGACATCCCCTACGTCATTGCCCAGATATGTTTCACCTGAATAGATTAAAGTAAAAAATAAAATAGCTGTGATGAAGATAAAATATTTATTGGCTATTAGTAAGGCTATGCGATGCGTTAAGCAATATAACGGCTATACACAGATAAGGATTTACCCTGTTGAAATCTGATGATGTTTAGCCAACAAAGCTGCCCTAAATAATTTCGGCTACTGGACCCGACTGCTTTACTCCAAAATTCATAAACCTATTAATACTTTTTATTATTAGTGCTTTACTTATGCTGCTAACAGATCAAGTAAAGTTTTGAAATCTTCCAGCAATGGTTTGAGTTTTTGCGCAATCCGCATCACTAATTCTTAAAGTAGCCCCTATAAAACAAAATGTCGAACTCTTTTCTTGAGGATTTAAGACGGCTTTCAAGATTAGCAGGTTAAATACACATTATCCAACAGGCTATCTCAGCTGACGAATTGATTCAATTTTATAATCTGCACCTTAATGTGAAAGACACGAACCTGGACATAAATAAAATTATCACGCTTAGCCTCTTTCAAAATGAAAGTCAATATCTAAATAACCTTGCTCATTTTAACTTATAAGCCTTGATATCTTTTTGTGAAATACCAAAAAGAAGGATATCATTTATAGTTATAACTGAGCGCACATCGCCACGTAAATAAAGCCCTGCTTGCTGCTGGTTGATGTAAGTAAAAATTCCTTTACCGTCGCCTTTTAATAAAACTCCATAATTCGCATCGTAATTACCAAACCGCAATCTCGCATGATTGACGTTGCCACACAATAATAAATCTTCATTACCATCTTTATTATAATCTATAGTTGTAATTGTATAAACAGGTGAAAATTGTGCTTCAACCGGAAGATCTTTCTTATGAAACAGTCCATCACTACCGGTTTCAAAATAAGTTGTGCTTAAAATATTTACTTTTAAATGGCTTGCATCTTTTAATTGTTCCGGTGTAAAAATATCGTTCAGGGTTGCATCAGCATAATCTTTATAATACTTGAATTTTTTTGACATACCGTTTACCTGGCTCACTAACTCATCCCGTGAAAGAAAAGGATAACTTTTGCCCTGGATATAAAAACAAAGAATAGGATCAATAGTGCCATTGCCATCAAAATCCTTGTAATACATTTCCGCAGGTTGCTTGTCGCTTACTTTACATTGTGTATTCAATCCCAAATTACCAATCACCAGATCGGGCTTACCATCTTTATTAAAGTCTGTTATTAATAATTTATTCCACCAGCCGGTATAATCTTCAGCAAAATAATTTTTTGTTTGATTGATGAACTTGCCATTGTTATTTATAAAAACTGTAACCGGCATCCATTCTCCTACAATTACTAAATCCATTTTATTGTCGTGATTCAAATCAATCCACTCAGCGTCTGTAACCATTCCAATTTTTTGAATTGATGGAGCGATGGATGCTGTTGCGTCACTAAAATGCCCTTTGCCGTTATTGATCAACAAATAGCTTTGTGGTGTTTCGGGATAACGGCCCGGAATAACCCTGCCGCCTACGAATAAGTCAGGAAATTTATCACCGTTAATATCAGCCATGCGCACACAGCTTTTGCTAACATGCATCGCTGGTAATGCATTAACACTTTTGATAAAATTCCCTTTGCCATCATTTATGTACAGCCTATCCTCCAACAAAGCATCATCAGGTTGATAATTATCATAACCGCCGCTCACTATATATAAATCATTATAGCCATCATTATTAGCATCAAAAAATAATCCATCAACATCTTCACTGACTTTATCAGGTTCAAATGCGATTTCATGTTTTTGAATGAACGAACCGTTTGCCTGCTGAATGTATAAAGTGCCTGCTTTCCCAATATCTCCACCAACATAAATATCTTCAAGCTTATCGCCATTCACATCTCCCTTTACAAGGCAAGGGCCTGCATAAGAAAGTGGGTTAACCAATAATTGTTGCCGCTTAAAATCATTTATATTTTTTGAGCTATCATTATATGATATCGGAGATTTTACTGCTTCAAATAAAGAATTCGATACAACAGGCTTAATATAATTTAACAGTGCATCTTTTTCATTCAATGTAATAAACTGGTTGGCTTTTAAATTTTGCAGCAACTGTATTTTTCCACTTAGCCAAACTATTTTTAGAGAATCAATAACACTGTCTTTTCCAAGCCCAAAGTGCATTACAGGTGTAACAGAAGATTGATAACCTTTTGCCGTCATCTGTTCCTGGTATTGCTGCTTGCCATTTGCAAACACATATACTTTTGCCTGCATTCCTTGTGTATTACCACGTTCTCCATTAAGTTTAAGTTCTAAAAAATGATTTGTTTTTACATCAGATTCATTACGGTAAATAAAAGCAGGTTTATTAATATTGTTCACTACCAAATCCAAATCCCCATCATTATCAAGGTCTGCATACGCAGCGCCGTTACTGTTGGAAAAACTGTCTATCCCCCACTGTTTGCTTACATCTTTAAAATTTAAAAGAGCATCATTTTTAAAAAAATAATTTCTTACATCTGATGAGGGCATGTGCTGAAAAATTTCAAGCAATTGTTCTCTGCGCACACCGTTCGGCAAGCTTCTTAACTGGTCATCCATGTACAATAAAAAATCCATGTTGGTATAATCCCGCAGGTAACCGTTTGATACAAAAAGATCTTTCCAGCCATCATTATCAAAATCTGCAAACAACGGAGACCAGCTCCAGTCTGTATTTGAAACACCGGCCAGTTGGCCAATCTCGCTAAATGTTCCGTTGCCATTATTTAACTGCAGCATATTGCGCATATACTGGTTATGAAAACCCGCATTTACATTGATATTAAAAAGCTCATAATTATCGGGCGCGAAAAGCATTTTCTGGCGATGATTACCTTCAGGCAACATATCAAGCGTATAAATATCAGGAAGGCCATCGTTGTTGATATCAGCAATATTATTACCCATCGAAAACTGTGAAGTATGTTCTATTTCATCGCCTAATTTATCAGTGAAAGTGCCGTTGCCATTATTGATGTATAAATAATCAGGAGCGAGGTAATCATTGGAAATATAAATATCAGGCCAGCCGTCATTATTTATATCTGCTATGCCTGCGGAAAGATTATAGCTTAACAGGCTGTTTACAATGCCGGATCCTGCTGTTACATCTTTAAAATGATTGTTGATGTTTTTGAATAACCTTGTGCCAATTTGTTTGTTTGGCGTTGAAATATATTCGTGCAATGAAGCAGCGTTAAGATTACTTAACCTCGCCGGGTTATGGTTTATCAATAACATATCAAGATCACCATCTTTATCATAATCAAAAAAATAAGCCTGGTTACTGTAGGCAGAATCGTTCAATCCATACTGTACTGTTTCATCTTTAAAATGCGGAGTACTGTTGTTATCGTTGCCTTCATTAATCAATAATTGAGGTATTCTTTTTTGTCCATTTATTTTGCCTGAATAGCAGAGAAATAAATCAGGCTTACCATCACCATTAATATCAGCCATCGTAACACCTGTTTTCCACGGGCCCGGTCTGCCCTCAACACCCGCAGCATTGGTGATGTCTTCAAATTGCATATTGCCTTTGTTCAGGTACAATTTATTATCAACCATATTACCGCTGAAATAAATATCCTGCAAGCCGTCTCCGTTTACATCTCCGATAGCAACGCCGCCTCCGTTATAAAAATATTCATACATTAATACATTCGTGTTCAGTCCTTCCGTAAGCGTGTTGTTAAAATCAATATGTGTTTGAGATAAAGGAAGCAATGAAAAAAGCGGGTGTTTGTTTTCACTTATTTCATCAGCATTATTGCTTTTATTATGACAGCCGATAAGTGCTATAAACCAGGTAAAGATTTGCAACCGGATGAAAAAACGTATTAAATAATTGCTGACAAAAAATTTCATACATGCATTAATAAAAAAAGAAATTCTTTGTTTTTGAACAAAGAATTTCTTTAAAAATATTGAATTAAATCAAACTACAAATAGAAGTTAATAATTGGGATTTTGTGTAATCTTATTGTTCTTATCAATTACGTTTTGAGGAATAGGAAAAAGATAATTTTTGTTTGCATAAAATTTTCTATCGCCACCTCTTGCCGGTATGTATTGATACTGTAATACACCCCCGGCACCAACAGTAATAGATGCACCATGCAATGGTTTATTGAGATTAACTTCAGCAATGCGCCAGCGAATTAAATCCCACCAACGCTTATCTTCAAAGGCCAGTTCCACTCTTCTTTCGCGCCTGATGGCTGTACGCATTTCAACCTGACTAAGGCCCATTGGTAAATCAGGCAAAGCAGACCTTTCCCTTATTCTATTTATTGCACTATAAACAGTTGCATCAGGGCCCACGGCTTCATTCTGCGCTTCTGCATAATTCAATAATACTTCCCCAAACCTGAAGATGATATAATTCTGATAGCTGGTATGTCCATCCCAATTAGCAGAGCCAAGTACAAGGGTTTTGTCGTCAAGGCGTTTGCGTAAATAATAACCGGTTTGCCCGGCATCATCCCTGTCTGTAACGTCAATTTCGTTTTTACTGTTAATACCAACTCTTGTAAAAATAGTATCGTTATAAAAAAATTCTCCATCATGAACAATTGACGCATAGAAGCGCTGTTCTCTGTGATCATAAGGATGTGTCGGGTCATAACCTGATGTGGGATCGGTAATTATTTTACCATTATCCATGGCGTAATCATCAACAAGTTCCTGCGTTGGATTCACGCCACCCCAACTTGTTTCTGCACCACCAGCGGTAAATGTTGGCCCTATTGTACCATCCATAAGCCCTCCTTTACCGTTGCCTGGTGGACTATACTCCCTGTAAAAAATAGATTCTTTACTTTCAGCAGCTTTAGTTAAAAAAAGTTTGGCATAATCCGGATCTAATGCGTACCCTAATTCATCCATTATTTTTTTATTGCTGGCAGCAGCCTCGGCATATTTGCCGGCAAATAACTCGCACCAGCCTTTTAAAGCCATGGCCGCACCTTTACCAACCTTACCGGAAGATGGCATCTCAGGCAAAATACTATAAGCATCTTCACATTCTGATGTGATGAATTGCAGGGTTTCATCCGAAGTGCTTCTTGGATAGAATATTGCATCTGCTTGTGTATCCGCATTCAATACTTCGGTTATTAGCGGTACACCGCCATAAGTCATCCAGAGAATTTGATAGAAATAAGCCCTCAGTACCCTGGCTTCTGCTACCTTTTGAGTTTTGAAAGCATCTGAAAAAGATGATGCAGTTACATTTTTAATAAAAACATTACATTTTCTAATATTGGTATATTGAACTGTCCAGTCTAAAAAATTTCCTATATCGCCTGAAAAACCTGCGTTTACCGGAGATTGAAGGCTTTGCTGGATATTTTGTCTTGAATTTGGCCAGGGGAACCCGCAAATTGAATTATCAGACCAGTTTTCTAAAGGATCATACCAGTTATCCCCATCAGGTAACCCTGTATAAATGTCATTTAAAAAAAGATTTGCAGTGCCCTGGTCGGTCCATACGTTTTGATCTGTTAACCGGTCTCTCGGGGCAACATCAAGCACTTTATCAGTGCAGGATTGAACAAGAACTACAAAAACAAACAAGAAAAGATATATTGAGATTCTTAAGATTTTATGTATCATATAGCTTGCGGTTTAAAAATTAAAAAGTAACGTTTAGGCCCAGTGTTATAACCTTTTGCTGAGGATAAAACTCGCCTCCGGAATTACTTGCTTCGGGATCAAAATCTTTCATATCCTTAGTCCATGTAACCAGGTTTTGACCGGATGCATAAACCCTGATTGTTTGAAGGTGTACTTTAGCCATTATCTGTGGCGGAAGCGTATAACCTACTTCAGCAGATTTCAGGCGCATGTAATTGCTTTTACGTAACCACCAGTCTGATGTTTGCCTTGTATTCGCACTTGGCTGCGAAAGAATAATCGGGTACCGCGCATCTGTATTTTGCGGAGTCCAGTAATCTAAATTAGCAGCCAGCGCAGAAGCACCGTTTTCAAAAGGCCATGCAGCCTGCCCGCTTAAATAAAAACTTCCTGCACCCGCACCCTGAAATAATACATTCACGTCAATTCCTTTAAAGCTGATGGAAGGTGAAAAACCATAAATTAATTGAGGCGTACTTGGATTGCCCATCGCTTTAAGATCATTCGCGTCTATTACATTATCCCCGTTTACATCTTCAAATTTAATTTCACCCGGGCGTAATGTGGAAAATTGCGCTACAGGATATTCGCTTTGATCTATTATACCATCCCCGTTTTTATCCTCACTTTGCTGGAACAAACCTAAAGCATGATAACCGTAATAAGTATTGATAGGGCGGCCGGTTAATCTTCTGTTCGGATTATCAAAAGTGGCGGCCAGTTCATAAATCTGTACATACCTGTTTGTAGCATAAGTGGCATTTGCGGTGATGCCAACCCGCACATCACGGTTTATGTTATATACTGAACCTATTGTCATATCAAAACCCCTGTTATTAACGGCAGCAGAATTGGTTTGAGGCAGACCGATTCCATATTCTGCAGGCACCTGGTTTTGGTTTGCGATAAGTATATCATTTCTTTTTTCAAAGAAATAATCTGCCTCTATACTAAACAACCCTTTAAAAATTGATAATTCAAAACCGACATCTGTTTTCTTTGCTTTTTCCCAGGTTATGTTTGCATTAGCAGGTGATGCTTCGCGTACACCCTGTGTAACTGTGCCATTAAATATGCCGCTGTTACCGATTAATGAATAAGCGCTTAAGTATTGAAATGGAAGCAAATTGCCACTGCCATCATACGGCAATGCCCCGCTTTCGCCATAAGAACCACGTATTTTTAGATTATCCAGCCATGAAATGTTTTGCATGAATTTTTCTTGAGATACACGCCATCCCGCAGAAAATGCCGGGAATAACTGGTAACGCTGGCCCGGTGCAAATACGAAATGCCCATCATAACGGCCTGAAGCCTCAAACAAATACCTGTTATCGAAAGCATAAGTTAACCTGAATATCGCGCCACGTTGTTTTAGCTGGCTTGATGAACCGTAGTTAGTAATGTCATTTGCACTGGAACTGCCATTATTTAGTTCAGGAATGTTCACATTAAAATTCACCCGTTTTGCACCAAAATTTTCAAATTTGGAATTGCGTGCTTCCAACACTATTGTTGCACCTACATTGCTTTTACCGAAACTATTGTTGTAAGTCAAATAACCCTGGTAAGTGAATGCCTGAGCCTGGCTGTTGTAAACTTCGTAAGAAGGTTTTTGCGGCCCGTCTGATCCTATCTGCGAAATTGTATATGGATTAGTTGTTGTATCTGTAACTGCATAATAAGGTATCGGCGTTAACCAGGTTTTTTGGGTACGCCCATCCGGATCATTCAAATCGTAGCTAAATACTGCTTTAACACTCAGGCCTTTTAATGGTAATTGCTGTTCAAGGCTTACCTGGGTTAGCATAATCTGCCTGAGATCATTTGAATAACCGCTGTTATACACATTGCCGTAAGCAGTGCGGCCGATATACGAACCCCATAAGCCATTACTAAATACCACCGGAGCGGTTGGTGGCGTGCGGTATAATTGGTAAAAAATACTGCCGGCACCAATGCCAGGAAAATTTCTGTCTTCTACACGTCCGTTTAATCCAACACTAAGCTTTGTAGAATTGGTAACCTGGATATCTACATTTGAGGTAAGGTTATAACGTTTAAAATTTGTACTTCCCCACATGCCATCCTGTGTTAAATATCCTAAGGCCCCAAAATATTTTATCTTATCACTTCCGCCGGAAACAGAAAGATTATGCGACATCATGGGTGCATCTTTATTAATAAGCGTACGCAACGGATCATTTACAGGATATAAATCAGGGTCAGAACCATCCTTAAATTTTTGCAATGCATAATCACCATAAACAGGCCCTTTACCTTCATTGGCGTTAGCCGCATTGCGAAGTGAAGCATATTCATAAGAGTTTACCATGCGCGGCAATTGGGCAGGGTTTTGCCAGCCATAATAACCGTTATATGTCAATTGAGGCTTGCCACTGGTTCCATGCTTGGTGGTAACTAATATTACTCCATTTGCACCAGCCACACCGTAAGGCGCCACTGCTGCTGCATCTTTTAATATAGTGAAACTGGCAACGCTGTTTGGATCTAATTGTTGAAAGCTGCGTGGTACGCCATCTACAATTACTAATGGCGCAGTATTGCCAGTTGTACTAAAACCGCGTATTAAAATGGTAGATCCATCATAACCGGGTTCGCCACTACCTTGCTTGAAAAGAACGCCGGCTACGCGGCCACCTAAGGCATTACTGATGTTTGCTACAGGAGTACTCTTTACCTCATCACCTCTAAGGCTTGATACGGCTGCTGTTAAAGAAGTTTTCTTTTGTGAGCCATAGCCCACTACAATTACCTGGTCTAGTGTATTGTTCGTACCAATTAACTGTACGTTGAGTTCCCCGCTTTCAGGAATGGTGACTTCTTTGGTCGCGTGGCCTAAACTTGATATTACAAGTACGGTATTTTGGACGGGCACAATGATGGAGAATTTACCTGCAGCATCAGTGGCAGTGCCGATGCTATTATTTTTTACCTGTATACTTGCACCATTTACAGGTGCATTTTTTTCATCAACCACCGTTCCCGTCACGGTTTTAGATGTTTGAGCGAATACACCTAAAGAAACAGGTAGAATCATCAATAACAGAATGACTGATTTTTTACAAGACAATGTTGTGTTGTAAAAACAGGTAGTGGTTTTAGTCATATGCAAACAATTAGTAAAGCCAAAGCTAAAGTTAATAGGAGTAGTTTTAAATGGATATTTTATTGATATAGATGGATTATTTTTCGGTGCTTATTATTCTATATCTAATGGCATTTACTATAAAATAAGGTAGTAAATTACTGATTTGCTTTATTTCTTCTGCGGTACTCTTTAGGTGGTACATGCATGAGTTTCGAAAACATTCTTGAAAAATAATACTGATCTTCAACGCCGAGGCTAAAGGCGATTTCTTTAATATTCATATCAGTAAAAAGCAGGTATTGACAGGCCTTTTGTATTTTAAGATGATTGAAATAATCAATGGGAGCATATCCGGTTTCCTTTTTGAAAACAGTAGAGAAATGAGACGTTGAAAGATTGGAAAAGCTTGCCAGTTCATGCAAAGAAAGTATGCCTCCCAGTTTCTTTTTCATTTCATCCACTGCTTTTGATATGGTATTTTCTGTACCAGTTTCCGTGTTATTAAATTTCTCTTCATATAATAAGGAAGAAAGAAAATGGTAAAAAATCATATTCACATATCGCAAGGTGTCATCGCTGTATCCTTTTTCAAGCTGGACATATATCTCTTCAAAAAGTTTTATCCTGTTTTCATTATAAGCCAGGTATGGTTTATAATGCTTAAAATGTTTTATTATAAGATCCAATATATAGTTGGTAAGGTTACCATTAAAATGTATCCAGTAAATCGTCCATGCTTCTTCTTTATCAGCTCCATAAGCATGCGGCTCATTAGCCGGTATGATGATGTATTGTGAAGGCTCAATTAATATTTGTCTGCCATTCATTTCAACCCAGCCATATCCTTCAACACAATAAATAAGAATATGTTGGCCAATGCCTGCCTGCCTTTCTCTGTAGTGATTAATGGCCTTTGGATAATAGCCAATATCTGTTATATAAACACCTTTTGTTAACGGGTCTTTGGTAAGAAAATCAGATACTATCTTCCTCGGCAGTACTATCATTTTCTGCCCCTTAAAACCATGCTTTATTTTTTCATTTCTTTTTTTCATAATGAAAGCAGCAAAAATTGATCGGTGAATAATCCATCATTACCATAAAATTCACCATTTTTTCTTCAATTGTAAAAACGAAATTCGATCTCACATCAATACGGTAATAATTGCTGCCATTTAGCAACCTGTTACCGTAAGCACAAACATTTTTGTATATGAATGTCAACGCCTGGGTTGAAAAAATTATCATTCCCACTTATGAAATCGGTAAGCCGGAAAAAAATCCGATGTTTTTAGAAAAGCGTGTTTACCAGGGCAGCAGTGGCGTCGTGTATCCGCATCCGGTAATTGAAAGCATTAGTAACAAAAAAATAGAGAAAGAGTATGAAGCAGTTTTTATAGAGAATGATTATTTAAAGATTATGATTTTGCCGGAATTGGGCGGACGTATTCAACGTGCTTATGATAAAACAAAGAATCGCGATTTTATTTATTATAACCAGGTTATAAAACCGGCATTAGTTGGTTTGGCAGGACCATGGATTTCAGGCGGCATTGAATTTAACTGGCCGCAACACCACAGGCCAAGTACATTCAGCCCGGTTGATTTTACAATTGAAACATTTGAAGATGGAAGTAAAACGGTTTGGGTGAGTGAAACAGAATTAATGTTTCGCACAAAAGGTATGGCTGGTTTTACTTTATATCCTGATAAGGCTTATATAGAAATTAGAGGAAGCTTATTTAACGGCACTCCTTTTCCGCAAAGCTTTTTATGGTGGGCAAATCCTGCGGTAAAAGTGAATGATCATTATCAATCAGTCTTTCCGCCTGATGTATATGCAGTGTTCGATCACGGCAAACGCGACGTAAGCGATTTTCCTATTGCGACCGGCATTTATTATAAAGTGAATTATGCGCCGGGCACAGATATATCAGAATATAAAAATATTCCTGTTCCAACATCGTATATGGCGATACAATCGCAATATGATTTCATGGGTTGTTATGAGCATGATACACAAGCCGGCATGTTGCATGTTGCCGATCATCATATATCGCCGGGCAAAAAACAATGGACGTGGGGAAATGGTGATTTTGGTTTTGCCTGGGATAAACAATTGACTGATGAAGATGGCCCATACATTGAATTAATGACGGGTGTATTCACCGATAACCAACCCGATTTTTCGTGGATGCAACCCAACGAAATAAAAACATTCACGCAATATTTTATGCCGTATGCAGAGATTGGTTATGTAAAGAATGTAACCAAAGAAGCGGCCATAAATATTGAATGGGAGAATAATATTCTGCAGATAAAAGTTTATGCAACTTCAGTATATAATAATGCCGCAATAGTTGTTTTACATGATGACAGCGAAGTGAAAAGATTTATCGCAAATATTTCACCAGACAATATTTTTAATGAAACATTTACTGCAACTATAAAAGACAATGAAGCAAAATGGAAAGTAATTGTGTTGGATAAAGATGATAATGAGCTTGTCTCTTATCAACCATTGTCATCAGTAAAAAAAGAAATTCCTGCTGCGGCAACCGCTGCAAAACTGCCATCACAAATTGAGCAGGTCGAAGATCTATTTTTGAATGGTTTGCATTTGGAACAATACCGTCATGCAACATTTAATGCGATGGATTATTATGATGAAGCATTAAAAAGAAGCCCAGGCGATGTGCGTTGCAACAATGCAAAAGGCTTGCTGCTATTGAGGCGTGGACAGTTTGCAAAAGCAGAACCTTATTTTAAAACAGCCATTGCAACACTTACCAAACGCAATCCGAATCCTTATGATGGCGAACCTTATTATAACCTTGGTGTAAGTTTATTCTTCCAGGAAAATCACAAAGAAGCTTATGATGCTTTTTTTAAAGCCACCTGGAATGATGCCTGGCAACATAACGGTTTTTTGTGGCTGGCAAGAATTGCATCTATTCAACATAAAATAAATGATGCGTTGCAACTTGCAGGAAAATCGTTAATCAAAAATTATCACAGCAATACGGCAAGGCATTTAAAAGCTGCGCTGTTAAGAAAGAGAGATTTGTTAAAAAAAAGTGTTGAACTATGTGATGAAAGTATTGCAATTGATGCGTTCAATTTTGGATGTATTTATGAAAAATATTTAGCTGAAAAACTGTTGAATAAAATAAGCGATGCGGCGTTGGAAAAATTATTTCATTTAATGCGCAATGATGAAAATAATTTTTTAGAGCTTGCTTTACAATATGCGCACGCCGGCATGTTTGATGATGCAATCACATTACTGATATCTTTTAAATCCGGCAATCAAAGCACTTCCTCAATTGTGCATTATTATATAGGTTGGCTGTATAAAAAATCAGGCAATGAAGAAGATGCTGTAATGTATTTTCAGCAGGCTGCAGAAGATGATACAACAATTGTTTTTCCAAATAAGATTGAAGAAATTATCATCCTGCAATCTGCCATTGCATTCAATAAAACGAATGCAAAAGCTTGTTATTATTTGGGTAATTTATGGTATGATAAACGCCAATATGATGAAGCAATTGATTGTTGGGAAAGGTCAATCCAACTAAATAAAAACCTTGCAACGCCTTATCGCAATCTCGCTATTGCTTATTACAACAAACGAAACGAGAAAGAAAAATCTTTACAATACCTGGAGAATGCATTTGAGTTAGATAATAACGATGCAAGAGTTTTAATGGAGCTTGACCAGTTGTATAAAATAAATGGTAAAAGTTTTAAAGAAAGATTAGCGTTGCTTGAAAAATATCCGCAGTTGATAGAGCAGCGCGATGATTTGTACATTGAACGCATAACATTATTCAACAATCTTAAAGAGTATGCAACTGCAAAAAAATTATTAGCGGGAAGACACTTTCATCCCTGGGAAGGCGGTGAGGGGAAAGTTACCGGGCAATATTTATTGTGCCATACAGAGTTGGCAAAGCAGGCAATTCTTGATCAGCGATATAATGAAGCATTATCATTGTTAAATGAGGCACGCAACTATCCCGATAATTTAGGCGAAGGGAAATTATATGGTGTACAGGAAAATGATCTTGATTATTTAACGGCTTGTACTTACGAAGGATTGCAGTTGAATGATAGATCAAATGAATTTTTTAATAAGGCAACATTTGGAATAAGTGAACCGGTTCAGGCAATTTATTATAATGATCCGCAGCCGGATAAAATTTTTTATCAGGCGCTTGCCTGGATAAAATTAGGTGAAGCCAGTAAAGCAAAAACCATTTTTGATAAGTTCATAAGCTTTGGTGAAAAGCACATGAATGATGAAATACGCATAGATTATTTTGCAGTTTCATTGCCTGATATGCTGGTGTTTGATATTGATTTGAACGAACGCAACCAGCAACATTCCAATTATTTAATTGGCCTTGGTAGTATTGGTTTGGGTGAGTATGAAAAAGGCAAAACATATCTTAACCTGGTTTTGAAAAATGATATCAATCACCAGGGGGCTGCAACATATTTGCGCATGATTAGTTTTATACAACAAACAACGTCAATTAATCAATCTGTATAATTTAAAAATGCCGACATTAATTATACCAGCCATCTATAATTAAAAAAGAAAAAGAGTATATGAAAGTGATTGTTGCAATTTATATAAGCGTTTTATGTTTGCATTTTACAGATGTATATGCGGGTGAGAAATATTCTACGGATAGTGTTATTATATCTACAAATGAACCAAAAGGATGGATGATTCAAACAAAGTCATCAGCTTATCAAATAATACTTACAAACGACAAAAAAGTACAGCAGGTATATTACGGCCCGAAGGAACAATCTTCTTTCAAACACAAAAATGCACAATGGGTAAATGACATGGATGAAACACCGGTGAGAGGTGGTTTTGCCAACAAAACACCTTTGCTGGAAGTAGTGTTTGCAGACGGTGTAAGAGATTGCGAACTGGTGTTTGAAGATGCTGAAATAATTACCGTTGATGGAAGGCAAACTTTAAAAATCAGGCAGAAAGATGTTTTCTATCCTTTGGAAATAATATCATACATACGCGCACTGCCGGAATATGATATTCTTGAAAAATGGATAGAAGTAAAAAATACGGGAAACAAAGCTGACATCACTATTGAAAATATGCAATCAGCTTCAATAAGCCTGCCTGCCAATCAATATATGCTTACACAACTGGCAGGTAGTTGGGGACATGAATTTCAACTGCAATCTTCAGAGTTAACTACAGGTATAAAAACATTAGAGTCAAAAGATTTTAAATCGCTGCCAAACCAAAACTGGTTTATGCTAAGGCCAAAAAACGAACAGCAGGATACTTCAGGCGCAGCCTGGTTTGGCACCTTACAATACAGCGGCAACTGGCGTATGGATTTTGATATGGATTATAACAGCAGGCTGCAGGTTATAGGTGGTATAAATTTCTGGGATACCAAATGGAATCTTAAACCAGGAACACAAATAAAATCACCAAAATTTATTTGGGGTTTTACAAACTCCGGCAGTGAAGGAGGATCTGAAGATTTAAGAAATTATATAGCACAAACAATTTTGCCAAAGCAATGGAAAGACAAGCCTAAACCTGTAATATACAATAGCTGGTATGCTACTACTTTTAATGTAAACGAAGAGCAACAGCTTGCGCTTGCAAAAACTGCCAAAGAATTGGGCGTTGAATTATTTGTAATTGACGACGGCTGGTTTAAAGGCCGTGTTGACGATAAAGGAGGTTTGGGTGATTGGACAGTTGATAAGAAAAAATTTTCGAATGGTTTGCAGCCAATGATTAAAAAGATAAATGACCTGGGGCTGGATTTTGGTATTTGGATAGAACCGGAAATGGTGAATCCCAACAGTGATCTTTATCGTGAACATCCTGACTGGGCATTTTCTTTTCCGCATCGCACATCGCATGAATGGCGCAACCAGTATGTTTTAAATTTAGCTAAAGAAGATGTGTATCAGTACCTGCTAAAATCTTTTACAGCATTGCTGAGCGAAAACAATATCAAATTTATTAAATGGGATCACAACCGTGTATTAACAGAGCCTGGTTGGACAGATGCACCATTGGCAATGCAACGCGAAGTGCGTATAAGATATATAGATAATTTATACAGGCTGATAGATTCGCTGCGCAGCCGTTTTCCCGGCGTACAGTTTGAAGATTGTTCAGGCGGTGGTGGCCGTGTTGACCTGGGTATGTTGTCCCGCATGGACCAGGCCTGGACCAGCGACAATACAGACCCAATCAACCGTTTGTTTATACAATATGGTTATCTAAGTGCGTTCCCGGCAAATACAATGGTGGCGTGGGTAACAGATGAAGATTGGAATAAACAGAATCCATCTCTTGAATACCGTTTCGATGTTTCTATGGCGGGTATTCTCGGTGTGGGTACCGATATTACAAAATGGAATGATGCCGAAAAGAAAATCGCGAAACAAAAAATTGAACGTTATAAAGAAATCCGTTCGTTGGTACAATTCGGAAACTTATATCGTTTAAAATCTCCTTTTAAAGAAAATAAAACATCGCTGCAATATGTATCAAAAGACCGCTCTTCTGCCGTGTTGTTTTGCTATAATATGGCGGAATACCTGGATGGGAGCCTTGCTGAAACAAGAAAAGATCAGTCGTTAAAACTTCAGGGTTTAAATGTAGAAGCTTTTTATAAAATACCACAACTCAGTGACGAAGTTTATAAAGGAGATTTCCTAATGCGTATTGGCATTTTGTGGCCTGTAAAAGGTGCATATAAAAGTTTAATCCTTGATGTAAAAGAAGTAAGTAATTAAACTTGCTCTGTACTTATTAATAAACGACGGCAGGTTATCATTGATGTTGGTTTTAATGCTTGCATAATCATTTAAAGTATTCATTTGAGTAGCACATTACAAAAAATTTCAGTTGAAGAATTGCCCTTGCAATCTTCAAACAGCCAAATCAAAAGTTTTTTATTAAAGAATGATGCAATTGAAATAGAAGTAACCAATCTTGGCTGTATTATTTTATCAATAAAAACGCCGGGAAAAAATGGAGACATAAAGAATATTGTTGCAGGTTTTAAAACAATTGATGATTACAAAAACAATAAAGATTTTTTTGGTTGTGTTGTTGGCAGGTATGCGAATAGAATTGCAAACGGAATGTTTACAATTGATGATAAAAGATATCAAATAAAACTGAATGATGGTGTAAATAATTTGCATGGCGGTGAAGTTGGTTTTGATAAAAAAGTTTGGGGTGTAAAAAATATAATAAACAATGAAACACAATCTGGAGTTGAGTTTGCGTATCTAAGTGAAGATGGGGAAGAAGGATTTCCAGGCAACCTTAAAGTATCAGTAACTTATTTGTTGAATGACAAAAATGAATTGATTATTCATTATAAGGCATCAACAGATAAGGCAACGCCTGTGAATCTTACCAATCATTCTTATTTTAATTTATCCGGTTTTGAAATTGATTCTATTAACGATCATTCTTTACAAATCTTCGCCGGAGAATACACAGAAAAGAACGAACACAATCAACCGACAGGAAAATTTATAAAGATTGATGATACCATTTTTGATTTTAGTCCAGCAAAAAAAATAGGAGCAGATATTAATGATGCTGTTTTGAAAAATGATAAAGGTTATGATCACAATTTTGTTTTGAAACATTACAATTCGAATGAGCTTGTTCATGCTGCAACATTATCTGATGCGGAAAGCGGCAGAACAGTAAATGTTTTTACAACTGCACCTGGCATTCAGATTTATACTGCTAATTTTTTTGATGGTTCCATCACCGGTTCACAAAACAAAGTTTATAAACAACATAGTGCGGTTGCGCTGGAAACACAATCGTTTCCCGATAGCCCGAATCATTTCAATTTTCCCGATACAATTTTATATCCAGGAGAAATATACAATTCAACAACGGTTTATGCTTTTGGATTAATTAATCACTAAAAACATTTTCATGTCATTTATCAAAAAACATTTTTTATTACTTATTGCAGTGCAATTATTTTTTTGCTTTTCGATATATGCACAAACATCATCAAACAAAAAAAATATTATTGATCTTAAAGGCACCTGGCATTTTAAAATTGACCGTACAGATGTTGGTGAACAGCAACAATGGTTCAGTAAAAAATTAAGCGGGCAAATAAAATTGCCCGGCTCATTAACTACCAATAATATCGGTAATGATATTTCACTCAACACACCATGGACAGGCGATATAATTGATTCATCTTATTTCATAAAGCCTGAATATGCAAAGTATCGTGAACCCCGAAATTTTAAAGTGCCATTCTGGTTGCAGCCAACAAAATATTATAAGGGCGCGGCATGGTATCAGAAAGAAGTTGATATTCCTGCATCATGGGATAAAAAACATATCAATCTTTTTTTGGAAAGATGCCATTGGGCAACTACTGTTTGGGTTGATGATACAAAAACAAATACGCAAATAAGTTTGGGTGCACCGCATGAATACGATTTATCGGCTTTGCTTTCGCCCGGCAAACACCGCATTACTATTTGCATTGATAACAGGGTAAAAGAAGTAAACGTTGGCGTAAACTCACACAGCATTTCAGACCATACACAAAGCAACTGGAATGGAATGGTTGGTAAATTATTATTGATTGGAGAACCAGCTTTGAATATTGAAAGCATTAAACTTTTTCCGGACATACATAAGAAAGAAGTTGTTGCTGTAATTAATTATAAAAAGGATGATAACAACTCCATAAGAGCAAATTTTGTTTTACAGGCAACAAGCGGCAATAAAAATGCTACTGCATTGAAGTCTTCGTCTGTACAAAAAGATTTGACTGAAAACAACGGCACTGTCAGTATAACTTATTCAATGGGCAATACGCCGCTGTTGTGGGATGAGTTCAACCATAATTTATATAACATGCACGTCAGTTTGCATGCTAATAATGAAAGCGATGAAAAAGATATTGCATTTGGTATGCGAGAGTTTATAACTGATAAAACGCAGTTTATCATTAATGGCCATCCAACATTTCTACGCGGTACTTTAGAGTGTGCCGTTACGCCGCTTACGGGTTATCCTTCCCCAGAAAATACATACTGGAAAAATATATTTAACGTCGCAAAGTCATATGGGTTAAATCATCTTCGCTTTCACTCCTGGTGCCCGCCTGAAGCAGCTTTTAATGCAGCAGACAGTGCAGGTTTTTATTTGCAGGTTGAATGTTCATCATGGGCAAACCAGGGCGCAACAATCGGTGACGGCACGCCGCTGGATACTTTTATTTATAATGAAAGCGAACGCATCGTACAGAATTTTGGTAACCATCCGTCTTTTTGTATGATGACGTATGGCAATGAACCTGCCGGCAAACAACATAAAGAATATCTCACGAAGTTTGTTGAGTACTGGAAGCAAAAAGATAACCGTCGTTTGTATACTACGGCAGCGGGCTGGCCTGTTGTTGATGAAAATGATTATAACAGTACGCCAGACCCGCGCATACAACATTGGGGAGCGGGTTTAACAAGCATTATTAATAGTAGCCCACCATCAACATCTTACGATTGGGATAACATTATTGCAAAATGGAAACGCCCAACGGTAAGCCATGAAATAGGACAATGGTGTGTGTATCCTGATTTCAAAGAGATAGCAAAATATACAGGCGTTTTAAAAGCAAAGAACTTTGAGATCTTCAGGGATTTTTTGAAAGAGCACGGAATGCAACATTTGGAAGATAGTTTTTTACTTGCATCAGGCAAGCTGCAGGCTTTGTGTTATAAAGCAGATATTGAAGCTGCTTTGCGCACAAAAGATTTTGGCGGTTTTCAGTTGTTGGGGTTGAATGATTTTCCCGGGCAGGGCACAGCATTGGTTGGTGTGGTAAGTGCAATGTGGGGCGATAAAGGTTACATCACAGCAAAAGAATACAGCCGCTTTTGCAACAGCGTTGTACCGTTGGTGAGGTTTTCAAAATTGATTTATACCAATGATGAAACATTATCAGCACCGGTTGAAGTTGCTAACTATGGTCCGCATGAAATAAAAAATGGAAATGCATTCTGGCAAATAAAGAACAGTGCAGGAAAAATTTTATTTCAAGGCAACCTGAACGCAACCGATATACCTTTTGGCAACGGCGTTAATATCGGCGAAATGAAAACGTCTTTTTCATCCATAACAAATCCTGAAAAATTATTGGTTGAAGTAACTGTTGATGATTATAAAAACAGTTGGGAAATTTGGGTATATCCGCGTCAATTGCCAGAAGTAAAAAACATTTATACCACACAAGTGTTGGATGAAAAAGCAATGCAGATTTTAAACAACGGCGGCAATGTTTTACTGAATTTAAAAAAAGGAACGCTTGCTAAAGATAAAGGCGGCGACATTGCTATCGGCTTCTCCAGCATTTTCTGGAACACAGCATGGACAGGAGGTCAAGCACCAACAACATTGGGGATTTTATGCAATCCTAAACATGATGCATTAAAATATTTTCCTACAGAATATTACTCCAATTACGAATGGTGGGATGCCATGACACATTCAAATGCAATTCTACTCGACAGCATTACAAAAAACATTCAACCAATTGTAAGAGTAATTGATGACTGGTTTACCGCGAGGCCTTTGGGATTATTATTTGAATGCAAAGCCGGCAAAGGAAAGTTACTTGTATCAGGCATTGATTTAACAAGTGATATGGAACAACGCCCGGAAGCAAAACAATTATTATTCAGCCTGGAAAAATATATGGCCTCAACAAATTTTAATCCTGCACAATCAATCACAATTGAAAAAATCCAATCGCTAACAAATGAAAAATTATAACAGTGCTTATATAATTCGCATCTCTTCTATTTCTGCATTAGGCGGCTATTTATTTGGGTTTGATTTTGCCGTTATTTCCGGCGCTTTACCTTTTCTGCAGCAACAGTTCGGATTAGATGCTTACTGGGAAGGTTTTGCCACCGGCAGCCTTGCTTTAGGTGCTATCATCGGTTGTTTGTTTGCAGGAAAATTATCTGATAAGTTTGGGCGGAAACGAGGTTTGCTGGTTGCTGCAGCACTGTTCTTTCTCTCATCATTATTCATGGCGTTTTCACCGAACAAAGGCATATTTATCTCATCAAGATTTATTGCCGGTATTGGTGTTGGTATGGCATCCATGTTATCGCCAATGTACATTGCTGAAATTGCGCCTGCTGCTTTGCGCGGAAGGATGGTTGCCATCAATCAACTCACCATTGTTATCGGTATTTTAATTACCAACGTAGTAAACTATAGTTTGAGAAATTATGGTGATGATGCCTGGCGATGGATGTTTGGCTTAGGCACCATTCCATCAGGATTATTTTTTATTGGCGCATTAAGTTTACCCGAAAGCCCGAGATGGCTGGTATCGGTTTCAAGAGTTGATGAAGCACTCGCTATCTTAAAAAAAATTGGCAATGACAATTTTGCAAACGAAACTTTATCAGCAATAAAAAAGGCTGATACTGGCATTGTAAAACAAGGCTTTGGTGCGGCATTTAAAAAAGCTGTTTTGCCGGCAGTTTTAATTGGTATTGGACTTGCTGTTTTTCAGCAATTTTGCGGTATTAATGTTGTATTTAATTATACGCCGCGCATTTTTGAAAGTATTGGTGTATCACAGGATGACCAGTTGCTGCAAACCGTTTTTATAGGTGTGGTAAATTTGGTTTTTACTTTGCTGGCAATGATGCTGGTTGATAAACTTGGCCGTAAACCATTAATGCTTATCGGTTCTGCCGGGCTTTGTATTTTATATATTGTGGTAGTGCAAATGCTGGCTGCCGGTTCAACAACTGTATCGTGGTTTTTACTATCGGCAATTGGTGTATATGCAATGTCCTTAGCACCGGTGACGTGGGTGTTAATCTCAGAAATATTCCCCAACAAAGTACGTAGCGTTGCTATATCCATTGCCGTAATAAGTTTATGGGCAGCCTATTTTATTTTGGTGTTTACGTTCCCGATTTTGTTTGAAAAACTTGGAGATAAAACATTTTATATTTATTCAGCTATCTGTTTAATTGGTTTTGTATTTGTGATTTTAAAAGTAAAAGAAACCAAAGGCAAGACACTGGAAGAAATGGAAATGGTTTTTCATTAAACAGTTAAAATATAAAGGATGAACAAATAAATCAAGGCGTTAAAAAAAGATAAGAATAAGGTTTTGTCTGTAATTGAAGAACTATTTATCGCTGTTAAAGAGAAACTGCAAAAAGCAAGCTGTTTTAGGAAATACCTTATGAATATTCAGAATACTTCTTGAACTTAAAATTTATTAAGAAGGAAGAAAAAATTCGCAGGTTGCATTCTTAATGCCAGATAAAAATAATTTCAAATTCTTATTAAGTTGATTAAGTTGTTGAGAAAAAAAATTAATATAAAATCGGAAAGTTCGATTTTCCTGTAGGATTATAACTATAAGAAATTGTCTATTAAACCTTCAATATTTTGTAGCCCCGACAGGAATCGAACCTGTATCTAAAGTTTAGGAAACTTCTATTCTATCCATTGAACTACGGGGCCAAAAGGATTGCGAAATTAATGGTTTTCATTTTAAAATTTCAGCACACAGGAGCTCTTTTTTGTGACATTTAAAAATAGAAATCCGGCTATTCATGCCGGACTTCTATACCTAATTTAAGATGTGCTATTTATAAAGTAGCCATATCAATCACAAATCTATACCTCACATCGCCTTTCAACATGCGTTCGTAAGCTTCATTAATATCTTCCATCTTGATCACTTCAACATCGCTTACAATATTGTGTTTCGCGCAATAGTCAAGCATTTCCTGGGTCTCAGGAAGGCCCCCGATCAAAGACCCGGCAATACTCCTGCGTTGAAAGATAAGGTTAAATGGAACCACAGGCTCTGACGGCGGCGGCACACCCACACAAACCATAGTTCCGTTAGTTGCGAGCATGTTTAAATAAAAATTATAATCATGCGGCGCTGAGACTGTATCTAAAATAAAATCGAAATAATTGGTAACGGCTTTTGTCTGTCCTTCATCACTTGTTAAAACAAATTTATGAGCACCTAGTCTTTTTGCATCCGCCTCTTTTGATGGAGTGTGGCTAAGCATCGTAACCTCAGCCCCCATTGATACTGCCAGTTTAACGCCCATATGGCCTAAACCACCCAATCCCAATATGCCCACTTTTTGCCCTTTCCCAACTTTCCAGTTGCGTAAGGGTGAGTAGGTAGTAATACCTGCACAAAGTAATGGGGCAACTGCCTCAAGTGGCTGCTTATCTGAAATATGTAAAACAAAATCTTCATGAGCTAATATGCTTTTACTATAGCCACCGTAAGTTATACCGCTGCCGTCTCTTTCCATGCCATTGTATGTAAAAACGCCACCGGTTCCGCTACAATGTTGTTCTAAACCTTCCTTACAATTATCACATTCTCTGCAGCTATCCACCAGGCAACCAATGCCGGCTAAATCCCCAATTTTGAATTTTTTTACCTGATCTCCTACCGCAGTTACGACGCCGACAATTTCATGACCGGGTACGACCGGGTATACCGTCATTCCCCAATCATTACGTGCAAAGTGCAGATCGCTATGGCAAACCCCGCAATATTTAATATCAATTTTTACATCGTGGGGTTTAGGATCCCTCCGGTTAATGGTCCATGGGGCTAATGGTGTCGTAGCAGCTTCCGCTGCATATGCTTTAACTTCTGACATAATTAATTTTTTAGAAGGCAAAAGTACGCTTTCTATGTGCTGCGTATAATGAAAAAAGTTATTAAACATGAATTACACAATGCATCTTTGCTATTTGAAAAATATTTTTCACTTATTTAATAAAATGAAACTAAGTATGCCCTTGCTGTTTGAACCTTTAAAAATTCGCGGGATCAAATTTAAAAACCGGATGGTTGTTTCGCCAATGTGCGAGTATTCGAGTGAAGATGGATTTGCCAATGACTGGCATCTTGTACACCTGGGCAGCCGTGCGGTGGGAGGTGCGGGACTTGTGTTTACAGAGGCAGCTGCTGTTTCGCCGGAAGGAAGAATAACCCCCGATGACCTTGGCATTTGGAAAGATGAGCACATAGAATTTCTAAAGCGGATAACCAAATTTGTATCTGGTCAAGGCGCCATACCGGGGATACAACTCGCACATGCGGGAAGAAAGGCAAGCCACACCAGTCCCTGGAAAGGAAGCAAATCGATTAATGAGAACGATGGTGGATGGGAGACAATTGCACCGAGTGCACTGGCTTACAGGGAAGGTGAGTCATTACCAAGGGAAATGAGATTAAAGGATATTCAACATCTTATTAAAGATTTTTCTGATGCTGCCGAACGATCGGTTAAGGCGGGATTTAAAGTAATTGAAATTCATGCGGCACATGGTTATCTTATAAATGAATTTTTATCACCACTAAGCAACCACCGGGGTGACGAATATGGCGGATCATTTAATAACTGTACCCGGTTATTATTGGAAATCATAGCGGCTGTTAGAAATGTGATCAGCAATGAATTCCCTTTGTTTGTTCGTATTTCTGCAACAGATTGGGTAAAGGGCGGATGGACTGAAGATGATTCGGTTTCGCTGGCAAAAGTCTTAAAAGAAAATAATGTAGATCTTATAGACTGTTCTTCAGGAGGGGTTTCGCATGAACAGAAAATTCCGGTACAACCTTTATACCAGGTACGCTTTGCTGAAAAAATAAAAAAGAAAACAGGGATACTAACGGGAGCGGTAGGCCTTATTACTTCAGCCGATGAAGCCGAGGGCATACTGAAAAACAAACAGGCCGACCTTATAGTAATGGCACGGCAATTTTTACGGGAACCATATTTTCCCCTGCATGCAGCAAAACAACTTGGGGTAGATGTGACCTGGCCCGTACAATATGAAAGAGCGAAGAAATGATCTTCAACACCCAATTTTAACCTGGCCTGAAAGCCCTTTAGCAGAGACTTTCTCAGAAATTAGAAAATTAAAATAAAAAACTCCCAAAGTCGGGAGTTCAAATTTTTTGTTTGGCAAAGTTATCATACCAAAACTACCTTGCCGTATCTTTTTTGTCCTTAGACCGTCCAATTATATAGCCGCCAGCAGCACCAAGAACGCCGCCGACAATTGCGCCCGTTCCTTTCCTTTTACTTATGATAGCGCCGCCGATAGCCCCTGCGCCGCCTCCTATCACTGCTCCTTTAGCCGCATTGCTCCAGCCTTTTTTTTCCTCTGTTGCCGCAGGAGCCGGATCATTCGTTGCAGCCGGTTGTGTTGTGGCAGGGTTATCTGTTGTGCTCACTGTAGTATTTTCGGGTGCAGGTGTCGGAGTGGTTACAACGGCCGAAGTGGTTGTTGTTACGGGCTTTTTACTTTTTTCGGTAATTTGACTCTTTTTACCGTCGACAGTTGCAGTCTTAGGAAGTGTTGCCGGGATCACTTCTAATTGTATAGTGGCACCGGTATCTGTAAGCACACTATTATTATAGTTAGTTGTGGTATCTGCAACTATTTCTTTTTTTGTTTCTGAATCCGTTTTTTTGTCACCGTTACATGCTGACAGAGATAAAGCAATTACGATTGCTGGAGTTAAGAATTTCATACTAATTTTTGTTTTTTGATTTTAATTTAAACGTAAAAAAATTGGTTATATTTTAAAAAAATTGCCCTTTCCTTTAAACTGCTTTACGCCAATAGATTTGAATGACTTTCTATGTATCGACTTCGTCTGGAAATCACAATGCTAAAATTTGTACTGCAGAATAAAGCAAAATTGGGTTTAAACTGAATTAAAGTGCATGCCCATTCACCTAAACCCCGCCGTTGTAGATACAGAGCCAAAATATTTATGGGGTTGTTACGTTATCTAATTTTATTTATAATTACCCTAACCAATTTTTATGAAAAAGTCGTGCATTGTTCTTTACATTTTGTCAAGCCTGAACCTGGCCGCACAAAGTAAAATCACCAATATTAAAACTGTCTCTTCAATCAACTCGGACATCGAAAAAGTTGTAAAGGATTACTATGATCATTTTGAGAATATCAAAGGTGAAAAAATTTCCGAAACTCAGAATATCATAGAATATTCAAGCAAAATAAATCCCGCTGGAGCATTGGAGAGCACTATCATGCAAATCAAAAGTCTTGAAAATTCTTACAGTTGGCAGGCATTAATGCTCGATACTGAAGACTACACCCAGGCAGTTGCGAGATATAAGCAACTGTACAAGCAACTTAATGGCATAAAGCTTTCATTGAATGATGGTAAGAGTTATAAGCTAAAGGGGCTCTATGATGTTCCCGATGAAAAAAGGGCGTTTGCCTCAACGATGCTGGGATTGGAGGCTGTTGAAAATGAATTGCGTCCATTTAAAATTGAAATAGCTCTCAATTATACAATGCCGGAATGGAGCGTTAAAATTTATGTATATGAAAAAGAGGACGACGAAGATATAAGGCCGACAGTTAGCAGTGACTACTGAAATCCTCTAATGTTAATGATTTTATTTCTTTAATCGCTCATAGTACTCTACACCCTTTGTCCCATCAGCGTTAGCAATGGTCTGTTTATATTTATCGGTGCCGTCCATTTCAATAGCAACATTGAAGGTATTACCTGCTATAACGGAATAAGTAGAATTAAGATCAGTTTCTTTTATTTGATTGTCGTTAGTCATTTCAAATGTTCCAAATCCGATACCGGTACTGGTCTTTAAGCTGGAGTCTTTCAATGCATGCCCGAACATAAAATACCCGGCAAAATATGCTTTGTATTGTGTTCTGTTATTCAAAATTGTATCTGTACCTCTTATATTAAAAGATTTTGTTTCCTTCCAAACGCCATCCAATGGAGTTTTGGCCGAGGTTCCTACAGTCTGGTATTCTTCTGTAAGTTTATTTTTTACACCTTGTATCGGAATTTCGGGAATAAACTGGTTGTAGCCGTCCGGGTTCTTTACTATATTCAGTTCATAAGTTGCCGGCCTTCCAATGGTAGTATCCGATGAGCTATACATTACATTTTCGGTTATAATTCCTGTACCGGGCGTATAGGAACCCACCCCAAAAGCTGAGACCGAGTCCTGCGGGATTTACCTGCGTGTACATGAAAAAAGAATCTGTATAAATCTTAAGTTGCTTAAGGGCCGTTAACTTGGTATCTTTTGTACCATCATTTAGTGTTTGTGACATCATAAGATACGTCCCCGGCATATTTGGAGTTTCCTTTGTACCGTTACAACTGAATAGGGTGACGATTAAAAAACATAATATTATACTTTTCATAATTTTAAGTTTTAATCCGAATTCAAAGTAAATAAAATTATTGGTATACACAATTATATAATCGATTAATTTATAGGTATAAAATTCTTCGAAGCTTCATTTTACCGCTGTGATAAATTATAGGACAAACTGAATTTTTTTTCATCCTAAAAATATATCAGCTCACAAACGCTGTCATGAAGTCTGCTCGTGTACACTCCTGGAAATCTTATTCCTGTTATTCAGCCGAAGGGTACCCTTTGGCTATCCAGTCGGTTTTAAGATTATGCGGTAAATTAAGAAGATGATAATTAGTAAAGTCCTGACTTTTTAAAAAGGCTATGGCCGGACGTACATTCGGACAATGATCAAATGGGCAGCAGCCGCAATACAGCACTATATTTGCTGATTTTGGCAGCTCGCTTACCCGGGCTTTAAATTTCTCCATATTTTGGGCATCTTTTACCATTCCTATATCGATGGAATGAGGAATGATAGCCCCTGGCCCGATACTAAATATTACCGGCAATTCTTTATTTGAGGTAATTGAAGCTGCCAACACGGAAGGTTCTATCAACTGGCTCTTTGTCCAGTTTTCAGGATTTTGAGCAGGTGAACTTTTGCAAGCTATAAAGAGGAATAAAAAAATACAACAATTAATAAAAGCAGGCGTTTTCATGTAACAAAGATACGTAGATACTCTAAGAGTAATAAGACGGAAGCTCTTCGGCTATGCCAGGGGCAATTTATTCCTGCAATAGTCTCCTACATAAAATCATAATCAAGAACCCGGCGAAAATATTTTTTATCCTGGATAATCCATGTTACCTCGTAGCTGCCAGTGTTGTCTTTAGAAAAAATATAAAGATAAACTCTATGCCCGTCCTTTGAGCGATACATACCATTCCTTGAACGTTGTACGCCTTTATCATTATAGGTGAAATTTAAATTATAGAGGTCAGAATATGCCAGGGCTGGAATATCAACAGTATCATTATCAATAGTCATAATTATACTGCCTATGTATCGAACAGGCATATTGCCATAATTGCCATAATATGTTTTCCTGTCAATTTTTGTAAGATATTTTTCATCGTAGCTAAATTTATGTTTCAAGGGATCAAATGGCAATGTAGTAATTGTTGCTTTAATGCCATCTCCTTCGAAAGTCATATAATCTGAACTGAATGACGTAAAAGGAATTTTCTTATATTCTTCTTTGCCTACACTTTCTCCAATTCCAGATAACGTGAAAGCGGCAAGATCTCCACGGATCTCTCCTTTCGGAAACTTGGCAAAAGATTCTGTTTTTCTACGCGTATCCTGGTAATCTAATTCTCGCTGACCAATACATGTAATGCTATATAGAATTCCTATTAGAGCGAAAAGAGTTTTCATAGTTAATATTTCTGTGAAGGTTAAAAATAAAAGAATGAAGGTTAAGAAAAATAAAAATTATGGTATCAATCAGAGTTGCACCGGAAGCTTTAAGGCCTGGCAAAAAAAAGGCCCACTTTTTTATTAAATTCATCCTTATGCTCCTGCAATGTAGCATGGCCGGAATTTGGCACAATCCATAATTCGCTGCCGGGAATACTTTGAGAAATCAATTCAGTATGGGCCGTGACTATCACATCATGATCTCCCCCGATGATCAATGCAGGACATTGAATTGATTTAAGAGATGACAATGCAATATTTGGTTGTTGCCAATCAAGTAAAAATAATTTCCAGTCATTTTTTTCTTTTTCCGTTTCCGATTTTTCTTCTTTTAAAGAATCATACATGGCTTTTTCATCCATCCATACTGACGGAATAATGGCAGTTGAATCAGGCCACAGATTTGCGCCGGTGGAGGCAAGTTTAATAACTTTTTCCGGGTGCCTCATTGCAAGAAGTAACGCATTAATGCCTCCATCACTCCATCCAATCACATAGGCTGAATCAATATGCAAAGAATCTAATAGTGCAGCCTCGTCGTCTGCCATCATTTCAAAACTCAGTGAATCTGCCCCATCCTGGGTTTTTCCCTGTGCCCTGCTGTCGGCAATTATTACTTTATATTTTTTTGAGAAGTAAGGAATATTATTTGCAAAACTTTTTATGCTTCCGTTATTACCATGTATCATGAGCAATGGCATTCCACTTCCATATATTTCACAATACATTTTGATGCCACGGATGTTATAATATTTTCCGGCTTGAGCATTATCACCATAATTTATTTCCCCGTTTTTACAGCTTGAGCAAACTATGATTCCGGAAAGAGCGAAAAACAAAAGAAATACTTTTTTCATAGTGAACCTTGATTGCAAAAAAATATGAATATACTAATTCGAAATTTTTGGGACATTGAAATACCATCGATTTAATTTTTGCCTGGTTTTTTTCCTGTGAACTTTACCTGGTATACTTATGAGCCAGTTTAAGCAAGTCAACAATTTCAAAAGGCTTTAAAATGAAATCATCTGCACCACACTCCCTGGCAATTTCTTTTGTATCCCTGTTTGCAGAAAATAAAACAATCGGAATATCCATGGTGATGGGATTGGACTTTAATTCCCGGCATATTATTTTACCATCCATTCCCGACATCCAAATATCGAGAAAGATCATGTCGGGCTTTTCGTTACATAAGGGTTTTACTTTTTTTCCATCCAGGGTTGTTATAACAGCATAGCCATCATCTTCAAGTAAAATTTGCATAACATCCACAATGCCGGGATCGTCATCAGCAACTAAAATTTTCTTCATGGCACATCGGTAATTTGTATTTCAGAAATATCAATTTTTCCATTTAGCATGTAATTATAAGGTAATTCAAAACAAAATGTCGATCCTTTCTCTTTTTCACTTTCGACCCATATACGACCCCCTTGTCTTTTAACAATCTCGTGTGAAATATATAAACCCAACCCGATACCAGGGAAAGTTTGATAGTCAGGACCACTAACCCTGTAAAATCTTTCAAATATTTTACTCTGGTTTTCTTTAGAAATTCCTACACCATGGTCTTCGACACACAGAGTTATTCCATCTTTTTTAAGTGAAGTAGCAATATTTATTTTGCGTGAGGCGGGTGAATATTTTATTGCGTTCGTGATAAGATTGGTCAATACTTGCGCAATACGTTCCCTGTCGCCAAAAACTTTTTCGCTTTCATCGAGCGCCAGTTCAATTTTATGATCCATGGTTGTACGCTGTAATTCCTCCGCCACTTCTATTACTAGTTCATTAAAATCATAAAAACTTTCCTGGAAATGAAGTCTTCCGCCTTCAATTTTAGTTACGTCAAGCATATCGCCAATAAGACCGATAAGTTTGTTGAGCTGCTGGTCCATTTTCTCTATCATTATAGCAGCCGATTCATTGCCCTCCTTACGAAAACGCTTCAAAAGAATCTGGGCATACGCTTTTATACTGGTAACAGGGGTCTTTAGTTCATGCGTTGCGACACCTACAAAATCATCTTTTTGCCTTTCAAGGAGCACCTTATCAGTCACATTCCTGAAATTAGAAACGATGCCATTAATTCCCGGATGATTTCTTAAATTAGTGATGGTATTCTCTATCCAGACCCATGTCTGGTTTTTATGAAAATACCTGTGCAAAATTGTTTGTGATTCGCCTGGAGATTTTAACAAAGAAGCGTACATTTTTTCCAGCATTACCAGTTCATCTTTATGCAGTTTCTCTAACACATTTATTTTCTTAAATTCATTCGGAGTATAACCTATAACTCTTTCAGTCGCCGGACTTGCGTATACAATTTCCTCGTTTTCATTAGCCACTATTATAGCATCGTTGCTATTTTCAAGCATAGCCCGGAATCTTTCCCCCCTCCTGCGCACATTTCTGCTGGCTCTTGTTACGGCTCCGCTTAAAGAAATAAGCAGCAAGCTTTCGATAACGAACAGGCCAAGTTGTACGCTTTGATTCTTATCAAGATAAAATTCACGAAAAGGAATAAGAAAGTAATAGCTACTAACGAACGCTGAGACAATAGTGGTAAAAATGCCGGGCCCTACACCACCAAATCCAGTAGCTAACATAACAACGGCAAAATACAATTGAAATGGGACGTCATTGCCAATGGCATCATAATTGGACAGCTTGATTAATGTTGTAATCAATAATAAAAAAACACTAAAACCATACCTTATATACCACTTGCGCTTCACCATCGCCTTATCGCTCCAAAAGAAATAATTAATTTTCTTTGCGAATGCTAAATAATATTGCAGCGTAGTTTTGGTCATTAAATAATGGTAATAACAGGTAGTGATATTTTACAGGCGATGCGGGAGCGAATTGTTAAAGCAATCCGCCTTTACAGCAGGCCCAATGCTTTGAACACTGCGTTCTGTAATACATCAATAGCGGCGTTTGCTGCCTTTTGAGCCGCAGCTTTGGTAATAATAGCTACAGAATGCAATTCGGATTCAAGTATCTTTTTTTCGTCTTCCACGCGTTTGAGAAAAAATTCTTTGTCTATTTCTTTTTGCAGCATTAAGCTGGTGAGTAATTCCAGTCTCAGCTTCCTATCCTGCAGATAATTCGAAGCGGTATCTTTTATAATATTCCAGTTTTCTTTTGTGGTAGTTTTTATTGTTCCCAGCATTTCTGCCAAAACTTCATTAATGTCAAAAGCCATGATTTAGGTTTTATATTGTTAAAAATGAATTCAGTTATTGCTTCAATGCTTTTTCCGCCAGGTATAACGGCTTCCAAAAACCCGCCAGGGTTGCCTGGTATGAAAGAATTTCCCCGTTAGAAAGAGTCTTATGTTCCTTATGGAATTTCTTAGCTTCCAGGAAAGCGTCTTTAAGATTTTTAATGATTACAAGAAAATCTCCATTTTTGATTCTTCCCTGGTTTTTAAGTTCGATAGAATTTATGTCAGCTTCTATTTCGCTATAACGTGGTTGTACAACCGTATACTCCCTTTGAGAAGGTGCCGCATCCAACAGGTCTATGTATAATCTATCGGTTGCCTTCGCCGTATTTATGATCTGGTCCTCAAGCTGTGCATTGTATTCGGGCACCAGTGTAACACGGCATGAAACAAACAAACAGGCTATGAATAAAAAAAATGAAATTTTACGAATTGGAATTACTGATTGCATAAAACTGATATTTTGGGTTTTTAAAAAATATTACGAGTCAGATATTTTTTTATTCATTTATTTTATCCCCTGTCAAATAATTGCCGGTCACTCTCTGGTAGGCATCCGATGTGTTTCTCCCGGCAAAACCATCTATTCTCAATTGCTGCCCCACACTGTTTAACAGTCTCTGCAGTTGTTCCGCGTTCAGATGGTAATTTTTAGGATCATAGATTACCTGGCTCCCCAGGTTTTTAACTTGTGAAATACCGTCTAGTGCTCCTGCAACTGCAATTTGCAATTCGCTCATACGGCGTAGAATAACTCCTGTCCCGATTTGTGAAGAAACTGCTTGTGGATCGAACATGCCATCCTTCACATATTTGCCTTTTGAGTACTGATTTGAGCCGCCCCATAAATATGGCGAATTGATATTTTTTTTGCGGTACCCAAACCCATTGTATTTCTCAAAAGAGTATAGTATCCCGGCGATGCTCCAGTCGCTCAGTTGCGTGAAGCCTTCAATATTTAACGCATCTACAGCGCTTTCAAAAAAACTAAAGGGCGGATTCCCCTTCTTTGGATTGCCCTTTGGAACCTGGACCGTCCTGGCCGTTAGCGGATCTCCATTGTGCAAGTGCTTATTGAAATTGCAGCTACTTTCCATGTTATGTACGATGCCAATAAAATACCACGGAATGCCTGTGGCCTCTGAAATCGCATCGTATTGATTTTTACCAGCTACTATAGTTTGAACACATTTATCCAGGAGAGGATATTTTGATTCTCTTATAATGCACGTGTCAAAAAGGTGCTGGTATTCTGTTTTGAAAGATTCAGATAATGCAGGCATTACAGTTTGCTTTGAGATAAAAAAAATTGCGGAGTTCCGGAGGCAGGCAACCATCTGTTATATATAAAAACAGATCATTAAAGAAGATGTAAAAGTGGATTTTTTTTGCGACAAAGCAAATACAACCTTTAATTATTTAGTAAATGGCAGGAAAGAACGATTACGACGAGGGCATTTTTAATGCGGAGGAAAGAAATTTATTAATCCTTGTCTTTTCTGAATTTTCGAAACAGGTCCGGTTTAAATTGGATATTTCCATCGGAGCCCGGGCGACCACGTAGGTAGATGCTGGTACCACCTTTCTTATCAGCACCTGCATTTTCTGGTTTATAATCTGCCTTGCGTTTTTTTAAATTTTTCAAAGGCACTTGTATACTCATGTCGGTATTTCCTTTCATGCTATAAAGGCCTTCGACAAATATGGATAGCACGCTGGATTGTATTTCCATCCTATTGATCTTTATTTCCTGGTTTGAAATTTCCAGGCGATCCTTTAGCTCTGCGAATTGTATGTTTTCGAAATCTCGATTTTTAAAAAGGAAATTTTGCAACTTCTTTACAGGCTCAAAATTAGTGAGTGTTCCGTTTTTCAATGAAAAATCAACAACGCTCACGATACTATTGGGATAAGCCTTACCATCATTATCCAGGCTAAGAGCAGCACTTACTTTTGCATTAAGTTTGCCTGATAAATTTTCGGCAGCAATTCCATCCTGGCCGAAATTATTAAATTCAGCGAATACCCTGTTTACGTCAACATTATCGAGCGTAACGTTTATGTTGGCCTTGTTATAATTATCACTTTGAGAAATCAATGAACCATTTAAATTCATGCGTCCCCCTGCCTGCTCCATACTTACATTATTGATAAGGTACCTGTCCTGTAGTAAAGAAACATTTGCGGACACATTTTTTGCCTGGAGTTTTTTGTAAATCATGTGTTGTGCTTTTAGATTTACATTCAATCTTCCCTGCTCTAATACAGCATCAATTTTTTGTGCAATATCTCCAAGTTTACTTTTAGCAGAACTTTTTTTACTAATTTTTTTCCTCGAATTCAGTAAATAGGTAAATGAACTCAAATTCAGTGAGGGCGAATAAATGTTCCAGTCAATATTTACTTTATCAGGCTCGGCATTGATCATAGAAAGTAAATTTCTTGCCTCACCTTCCATTACAATTTTATTGTCTAAAACTTCACATTGCAGATTTTCTACAAAAACATTTGAATTTCTAAATGCCATTTGCCCGTTTACATTTTTTAATTCCACATCACGTGGTGCATACAGTATGTTTCCGTTTTTAAATAATATAACTCCGTTTATGAAAGAGTTGGTATTGTTATTTCTAATGATAGGGCCTTTATAGGTGAGGTTAACAGAGCCATCACCCTCTTGTAATTGAATAGAATTGCTGCCGAGCAGTTCGTTTAATTTTATAAGTGGAAAAGTTGATTTAAGGTCGCAGGTGAGGGTAGGCTGGTAAAGATTAAGGATTTCGATATTTGAAGATGTAACCGGTAAGCCATGCCACTCCGCCGAAAAATTGCTAATAATTATTTTAGAATTCGGATCACGCCTCGGCAACCCCGGAGTTACTTCATCAGTATAAAATCCGTTTAAGGTTGCTTTGTCAAAGTCAAAAAAAGGTGTGGCAAGGTGTGTATCCTTTATACTCCATGTGATATTAATTAAAGGATCGCCGCCTTTTAGCGGGCCATCAATTATCGCATCGGCATCTACGTCTTTGTCGAGGTCAACAATTGACAAAGCTGTAGCAATTTTTTCCGTTACTAAAGATTTTGCAAATGGATAAGGTATTTTCCGTGTATGAATTCTCAGGTTAAATTGTGGATTTGCGCCACTAAGGTCAAACGATCCGCTCAGATTAAAAGGATGGGCGGATAATTTAATGTTGATACTGTCAAATTGCAGCTGATTTGATTTCTTGTTATAAGTAACATCAAAATCGCCCTCAAAATTTTTATCTTTTATAAAGCTTCCCGCCGGAAGAAAAAAAGAAAGACTATGAACCATAACTTTTGCTTTTGCAGAAAAAGTTATATTTCCATTTTCACCGTCAGCCCCTTTTACCCTTAAATCATTCACGGCAAAGTCTTGCAGTTTTTCTTTTTGCAGATCACTTATCGTAAGTCGTACATTCTTCAATACTATTGACTTCAATTCATTTTTATTATTGGAGCTTGCACGATTTGAGTTCGAATCACGTTTCTGCTTAAGCAAGTAAGTGTTGCTATAACCGGCCGTATCAGTAAATAGATAAATGGATGCGTCTTCAACGCGAATGCCATTTACGGCGGGCTTTTTATTGATTAATCCCATTATACTCAATTCTGCAAATACTTCTTTCGCTTTTAGAAAAGGGTGGTGGTGCCGGGCAAACATTGTGTCGGTAATACTTACATCGTGTAACAAAACGGAAGCCCGGGGAAATGTTCTCAAAAAACTCAGCTCAACATCGCCAATCGTAACATTGCCATCCAGCTTTTTGCTGACGCTCTCTGTTACCTGTTTTATGATAGATTTTTTATTTGCCGAAATATAGGCGAATGCAATGACGTATAAGATCACGAGGATGCCGAGGAGTATACTCAGGGCTTTAAGTGTTTTTTTCAGGAATAGGTTCAATGATATAATTAATATATGAATTTACATTATAATTTGATTGGCAAAACATTTATTCTAAAGGAGATGGGCTAAAAATCTCTATTTATTAATTCGTTATTTTTGGCCAAAAAAATAAATGGCTACAACAAAAATTACGGTAAACAACAATGGCTCTTTAAGAGTGGAAGGAGATTTTGAAATTGTTGATAGAGAAGGAAACCTATATGGTTTGCAGGGAAGGGAATTGGTGTCTATTTGCCGCTGTGGCCGTTCTCAGAATAAGCCATTTTGTGATGGATCGCACAAAGGTCATTTCGAGCATGAGGCTATTGCCTTTGATTTACCGCCGAAGAAAGTGCTTTAAGATAAGAAGATTGAGTAGCAAGAAGCAGGAAAGGTTGCGAAGATTTGCTTCTGGATTTATTTTAATGTCTGTGACTGGAAGTACGGAGCAGCTTATTTATCTATGAGATAGGCTTTATGTTTTGAAAATTGTCCAACCTGCGCTTCAAAGTTGGGTATAAATTTTAATAGTTCCCCGACTTTACTCGTAACGCTATTTAAAATAACAATGGTTACAGCATACTCGTTAAGGTTTTGCTGAAATTGTAGGTTCTTATCAATGCTTAGAAAGATATCGAAATGGTGTTCAACACATAGTGCCAGCAGTTTGCCATTTTTTATACCGCCTCCACTTTAACTCTTGAACTGTAAAAACTTCACCCTGCTTAAAATGAGGCTTCAGATGCCTCGTTACGCATTCGTCAAGCAAAATTTTCATTAAAAATGTTTGACGAGGTTTCTATGAGTCGCTGGGACATTTCTAACAATTTAATTACCTGTTCCCGCTTTACGCCTCTAAAATCATCAAGAAAATACTCAATGGTTTCTCCTGTTTCAAGATAGTCAAAAAGATTTTTTATAGGAACCCTTGTTCCATAGAAAACCGGTGTGCCTCCAAGTATTTCCGGATCAATATTGATGACGCGTTGTTCCATGCATATTCCGTTGTTCCTCAAATTTACAAAAAGCTGTTAATAAACTGAAGGCCGAGGTTCAAATTAAGATTCGCTTTGGAAACCCACTTCATTAGCGCAAGACAAAACGTGACAAATGGACTTTTGTTTTGATATTGTCAGAATCCAATTTATGGCAAGATCTGAAGAGTGCGGATATTCGGAACTGCATACTTAATTTTTGCTGAGAAATTCTGCGATTTTTTGCCCTATGTCGTTAATGGTCAATAAAACCGCTTCGTTTTGAATGCGGCTACCTGCCTCGGCGTTATCAAGTTCTTCTTTTGTCTTTTGAGATAAAACGTCCTTTGTTGCAATCGCAGAAAATGGAATAAGCCCTGTTCTGATGTCTAATAAAACTAACTGGGTGGTTGCAAAGGCTTTTATATCTGCTTTTGAAAATAATTTGTATTTAGAATATATATCGCTTGTGATGGAATAAACGACGACCATATCTGCCTGCATTCGCACCGCGGCTTCCCTGATATTTGTAAATGATGGCGACCTGGAAATAAGCAGGTTAGGAATTATTGAAAGGCTTGTTACGCGTGGTGATTGCCTGAACTTTTCAGAGAATAAATCCAGGTAGGACTGTTGCGTTTTTAAATATTGTTCATCGCTCCAATAATATCTTTTGTATTGTGTTGGATCTTCAAGCCTTACTATTGCAACTCTAAGTTTTTGAGGCAGTTTATAAGTCCCATCCAATATTTTCTGAATGTTATATTCTGAAATTGATGATGCTTTATCATTAAATAATGATTGGGTAATAAGTGTATCGCCACCCGAATAACCAGTTGTTGGGCCATTACTTAAAGACCTGGTTGTATAACAAGATGTAAGGAATGTAATTCCTGCAATTAATAAAAATTTTTGTTTCATAACGGCTTAAAATTGCAGCAAACAAATAAAACGAAATGGGTCGGAACATTTTATTGATCCGAAACCACCGTATCAATAACCACCCTTCCTTCTTCCTTTTCTCTTTTCGCCTTTTTCTTAAAAAACCCTTTTAATAAAAAATTATGCTGAAGTGCTTCAAGGTCTTCATCGAGCTTCTTACTGCCGGACTGCAGATTTTTTAAAGTGATTTTTATATTGTTTGCCGCCTGCTCATCATGAAGCAGCATTCCCAGGGGAGCTTTATTATTACTCAAGCCTTCATTTAAATTAGTTACTCCTTTATTGAGGTTAGCTGTGGTAGTTTGTAAATTATTAATCACACTATCCGATGATGCCGTCACATTCTGCAGTTGCGAAACGGTGGCTCTTAATTTCCTAAAAATGACCGTATCGGTTACAAGATCATTTGCCAAAGTTCCTTCATCATTAAGCCTGGATGTGTAGGCTGACACATTGGAAGAAAGCTTGTCAAGATTTTCAGAGACCTTTTTTAAAATACCGGTAGTTGCATTCAACTGATCGTACATGGTTTCATCAGTCAGGAGCTTTCCCACAGAGCCTTTGCCTTCAGCGAGATTTTTGCTGATCACTTTAAAGTCGTTCGTTATTTCAAATAAATTATCGTTGTTCTTTGAAAGCGTGTTCATCATCTCGTCTGTGTTTAATAATTTATCATTTTTCAATACGTCACCGCTTTCTATCTGCCCGTTCTCTAAAGAACCGCCGTAGATCTCTATGATTTTATTTCCGATCAATCCATCTGTGCTCAGCTTTGCTTTCGCATCTTTAGGAATATATTTTATCGATTCATCTTCGATATTCATGTCCACTTCCACGCGTCCGTTTCCTTTGAGGGTTACCCTTTTTATTGTGCCCACCTTTACCCCGGAAAACCAGATATTGTTTCCTTTTTGTAATCCATTCACGTTTCCAAAAAACGCCTTTACGCCTGTAGATTTTGCAAAAGCATTCTTCTGCGAACCGAGGGTGAGTATGGTTAAAATAAGAATAGCCAGGCCAAGGAAGATAAATATTCCGACTATTACGGCTCTTTGATTGCTGGTAACTTTCATTACTGATTTATAAAATTATAATTATAAAAATTTTGTATCCTCTCATCGTCGGTGCTAAAAACTTCGTCAAATGTACCTTGCTTTATAAACTTTCCATCATGCAACATGGCAACTCTGTCGCCGGTAGTTTTTGCACAGGTGAGGTCATGTGTAATTATGATAGAAGTAGTATTAAACTTATGCCTCACATGGTTAATAAGGTTATTGATCTCAATACTTGTAATCGGGTCCAGGCCCGATGTTGGCTCATCGTACAACATTATTTGCGGACGCAGGATCAATGTCCGGGCAACGCCTATTCTTTTTCTTTGTCCTCCTGAAAGTTCAGAAGGCATTTGATTGATGGTTTGTAATAAACCCACATCTTCCAACACAGATTCAATTTCATTTTGAACTTCTTTTCGCGATAAATGCTTTGCATTTCTTACCAATGGAAAAGCCAGGTTTTCCCTCACTGTCATACTATCATACAAAGCGCTGTTTTGAAAAGAAAAACCTACATCCATGCGGAGCTCTCTCAATTCTAAATTGTTCAACTCATCCACTTCTCTCCCCAGCACGTTCACCGTACCACTATCAGGTTTTAATAATCCACAAATAATTTTTATAAGCACGGACTTACCTGTTCCCGACCTGCCCAGAACAGCCACATTTTCTTTTCGCCGGACATCCAGGTTAACACCCCGCAACACGTGATTGTTCCCAAATGATTTATACAAGTCTTTGATAGAAATCACGACATCTTTCTCATCCATATCTTTATTTGTCACTTCCATGCTACCTTATACTATTAGTTACCTGAACAATAAGAATCTCTTCAATAAAAATCAGGAACATGGAAAGTACCACAGAAGCATTTGCAGCTTTTCCCACGCCCTCCGTGCCGTTAGTAGCATTAAAACCTTTATAGCATCCCACGATACCGATAGTAAATCCATAAACAAAACTTTTTATTACAGAAGAAAAAATATCAAGAAAGGAAATTTTATCAAAAGCCGCCTGGAAGAAAGAGACAAAACTTGTCATTTCATTTTGATGAACATTGATATAGGCTCCTAACATCGCCACACCACCTGTATAGCACATTAACATTGGTATCATAAGAGTTGTGGCTAATACACGGCTTACCACTAAAAATTTAAAAGGATTCACCGCCGAAACTTCCATGGCATCTATTTGCTCCGTTACTTTCATGGAGCCTAACTCCGCTCCGATGTTTGAACCTACCTTGCCGGCTGCAATTAGTGCAGTAACCAATGGAGCTAAAGCCCTTATGATTGCAATTGCAACAAGAGAGGGCAGCCAGGATGCAGCTCCAAATTCTGATAATGACGGGCGGGATTGCTTTGTAAAAACAAGCCCGGTAATAAAGCCTGTGAGTGTAATTAAAAAAAGAGATTTGTAGCCGACTTCATAGCATTGCTTAATTATTTCTCTAAACTCGTAGGGAGGTTTAAACACTTCTTTGAAAAATCGAATCACAAAACTGAATCCGCTGTTGAGGTCAAGAAAAAAGCGATCAATCTTTGTAGCGATTAAATGTTGCCTGGGTGTTTTTGAAATCATATCTGTTCAATATAGAAAAAAATATTATTCTAAAGATATTGGAATTGGAGGTGCAAAGATGGGCAAAGAAAAGAGAACTACTTGAACTTTTTCTATTTTTGATGCATTAAAAAATAGCGAATGCCAGGGTTTCTTTTCCAAATTCCCTTGCAGTAACTTTTCGAATACCGAATGTTGTTTCGCTTAATAAAGCGGGTGTTTGATAGTGGTTATTTATTATTTCAATTCCAATACCCGCCAAGTGGACTGAAACTTAAAAAAAAGCCTGCTGGCTACCGGCAGGCTTTTTTTGAGATTTTTTATTAAACTAATTAAAACCAGCTTCCTGCCCACCTTTCATTTGTGTCTTTATTAATTTTCCTTCTTCTTCTTGCCGCTTCTTTACGGTGAATAAGCATAGTGATTACCATCAATGGCATAAATAAAAGAGTAAGCGGCGGAATCCCCAGCATGGAAATCCACTTGCCTCCATACTGCCTGCGCATTGGTCGTCTTAATCTTTCAGCTATCAGGTACATGCTTGGCACAATTACCAGTGTCATAAAGAATGCAAAAGCAAGACCAAATATGATCGTCCATGATAGTGGCTTCCAGAAACGGGCGCTGTCACCACCAAAAAATATGTGTGGATTGAGATCCGAAAATAATGTAACGAAATTAATATTGAAGCCGATTGCCAGTGGAATCAATGCAAGGATAGCCGCAAGTGCGGTAAGCATTACCGGGATGATCCTGGTTTTACCGGCTTGTATTACTGCCTCTCTCGTTTTCATTCCTCGACTGCGTAATTCATCCGCGAATTCTATTACCAGTATTCCGTTTTTCACCACAATACCAGCAAGCCCCACAATACCGAGGCCGGTCATAACTACAGACACTTCCATTCCTGTTATTCCAAAACCAAGCAGCACTCCAATGACACTAAAAATAATTTCTGTAAGGATAATTACTGATTTACTGATAGAATTAAACTGCAAAACCAGGATCAGCAGGATAAGCATAAGCGCAATAATTAAAGCTTTAAAAAGAAAAGCTCCTGTTTCGGCTTGTTGCGCTCCCTCACCTGTTTGTGCTATAGTAACCCCCGGTGCAACTTGATTGAAATTGTCAATAGCAGTTTTTATTCTGTCATTTACCTCGGTTGGGGTATACGCCGAAAGTACATTGGAGGTTAACGTAATTACCCTTTTTACGTTTTTTCGCTTGATACTTCCATAAGTACTTGTGTAATCCACATCAACCAAACTAGAAATAGGAATTTGCTTTACAGCACCGCCGGCTGCCTGGTCGCGAAAGACGATTTTCATATTTAGCAACTCGGAAAGACTTTTTCGCTGTATCTCATCGTTACGTAACTGAATCTTGTATTCATCTTCACCGTCTTTAATTTTAGAAACCTCTCTTCCAAACAATGCTGTACGTAATTGTTGGCCAACCTGCGACGTTGAAACGCCTTCAATTTGTGCACGCTCACGGTTTACACGAAGTGTAATTTCAGGGTTCGTGAGGTCCACGTCCATTTTCAATTCCTCAACTCCAGGTATCTGGAGGCTATCTAAATATTGTTTTAGAGATTTTGCCGTTGAAGTAAGATTTTCAAAATCTTCGCTCGCTATTTCGATATTTATCGGCGGCTCAGTTGGCGGGCCGCTCGCTTCCTGGTCAACCGCTATTTCGGTTCCGGGAATTCCCTTTACCACATTCCTCACAGAATCAAGATAAGGTACAGTAGAAACACCCTTCCTTTTTTCATATTCCACAAACGAAACCTGTACGCGGCCTAAATTTGGCTGAGCGCTTTGATTACCACTATTGGGGTCTGAGGCGCCAATAGCTACATTAGAAATAATACTTTCTACAATAGGATTGGGTTTTCCTCCCGGGCCTTCAATCACTTTAGTGACTCTTTTTTCTAAAACATGGGTTATAGAATCCGTATAATCCACACTGGAACCTACCGGCATTTTCAAGTAGACATAAATGAAATTAGGATCACCTTTCGGGAAAAACACAACAGGTACTTTTCTTACTGCAAAAACAAAAATAGAAAATATAAGTAAGCCGAAAGTTCCAAGAAGAAGCCAAACCGGCCTCCAGCGGGTAAGCGCCCATTTCAACAGCGTTTCATAACGGCGCATAATTGATGGTAACGCCTTATTTTGAAAACTGTGAATCAATCCCTCAAAAACATATTTGTTTATTACAACAAGTAAAGATACCAGGATAAGAATATTGCCTAAAAATGTGACTCCAAGAAGATCAAAAATAATCCCGGCTGCAAGAGGCAGCCAAAAAGCAGGACGTTTGAAAACTTCAGACTTTCTTTTCGTTCCTTCGTCGTCGGGATGGTTCATGAAATCAACCGCAAATACAGGATTCATCAGGAACGCAACGATCAATGAAGCCGTTAATGTAAATATCAGCATCGTAGGGAGGTAGATCATAAACTTTCCTATAATTCCGGGCCAGAAAAGCAAAGGAAAAAAAGGTGCAAGTGTAGTGAGCGTACCCGACAGAACCGGCACAAAAATTTCTCCCGCAGCCATTTTCGCCGATTCAATGCTGGAAAGTTTCCCTTTATTCTGCACAAAAATTCTATGGGTATTTTCTATCACAACTATGGCGTCATCCACAATAATTCCCAGTCCGAATAATAGTGCGAAGAGCACCATGAAATTCAGGGTAACGTCTGAGCCCGTTATCAAAGCCGCAGCGGGTAAAAATAAAAATGCGACGAACATACTAAGTGGCACCGATAGTGCGACAAAAAACGCGTTGGTCACGCCCATAAAAAACATGAGTATCAACAGTACAAGTATAAATCCTATCACAATAGAATTTACAAGATCATTGAAAGAAGTGCGGGTAGCCTTGCTTCGGTCACCCGTTATTACCACATTTAAATTTGCGGGCAGTATGTTACCCTTCATTTCCTCCACAGACTTCTTTACATCATCAGAAGTTTCAATTAAATTTTCACCCTGGCGTTTGACGATGTTAAGCGTAACCACATTTTTTCCATTAAGCCGTGCATAGCTCTCACTCGTTTTTACTGTATCTTTTATGGTAGCTATATCTTTTAAATAAATGGGCGCTCCGCCAGTGTTGCGCACAATTATTTTTGAAATATCAAATTCATTTTTAAACTGGCCCTTTAGCTGAAGTGTTCTTTTCATGTTTCCCACGTCCAGCAAACCGCCCGAAATGTCAACATTTTCCCTGGCAACTGCACCGGCGATATCATCAAAGGTTACATTAGCACTTTGCATCTTGAAATTATCCACGTTGATCTGAAATTCTCTTTCGGGAGCACCGACTATATCTACACGGGAAATTTGCGGCAGATCTTCCAATTTGTCTTTTGCATCATCGGCAATTTTTTTCAACCTCATCATATCAAAACTTCCACTGAGATTTATATACATGATCGGGAAGTCGCTGAAGTTTATCTCCTGCACATTAGGATCTTCGGTAAGATCTGTCGGGAGGTCAATTTTCGCCTTGTCCACTGCATCCTTGGTCTTTTGAAGTGCGATATCTTTGGAAACATCAGTTTCATACTCTACCACAATCGCAGAATAATCCTGAATTGAAGTACTGGTAATCTTATTTATTTTGGCGCCGGTAATTCCTTTCAATTGCTTTTCGATCGGCCTTGTTACAAGGTTTTCGACATCACGGGGCGAGTTACCTACGTAAACGGTAGACACATAAATCGTTGGAATAACGACATCAGGATACTGCTCTTTTGGTAATGTGGCAAACTGGTAAATACCAATAATAGATACAAAAATGATCAGAAGGTAGACCGAAGTTTTATTCTTGATAGCCCAACTTGTAGGACCAAATTCCTTAAAATTTTCTTTTAAATTATTCCTGATGCTCATAAGATTTTATTGATACTGTTATCAAGATGGTATACTAATAGTTAAGCCTGCGTAGTTATTAACTGGCCATCATACACTGACTGATATCCTTCCGTTATTAGCTGATCTCCTTCTTTTAATCCCTGCTTTATTTCGATCTGGTCTCCATATAATTCACCAATTACAACTTTCCTCTTCCTGGCAACCAACTTATCGCCTTCTTTTGCAGCCACTAACACAAATTTGCCCTCTTCATCGTTTTGTAATGTGTTTACATTTATGACAGGTATATTTTGCGCAGAATAATCTAAAATTTTCACCTGTGCGATCTGGTTAGGCCTTAGGGACATTCCGGCCGGTACTTTGGCCTCGGCCGTAAGACCACGCGAGGTAGTACCTACTGACTGGCTTATAAAAGAAATCGTGGTTTTGAAAGACTTATTCATATCAGGAATTTCAACATTGACCGGCGTTCCCTTGGAAATTTTGCTGGCATAATTTTCAGGCACCGTAACGGTGATTTTCAGATCAGATTTGTTGACGATTCTTATATATCCACCCTGCGCAGGGTTACCGTTAAAAGTTTCTCCAACATGTGCTGTTATTTCGTCAACAATGCCATTAACATCGCTGCGAACATTACTTTGGTTGGCTTGTTCCTGTGCTGTACCCACCTGCGCCTGTATTGCTTTTAACTGGCCTTCCAATGATTCTACATTTGTTTTGTCCTGTAGTAATTGTACCTCCGTACCAATATGCTGGTCCCACAGATTTTTTTGCCTGTCATACACTGATTTTGCTAACTGTAGTTGCGCTTGTACACTACCCATTTGTTGCTTCACAGCTGCGACGTTTTGCCTTGCAACAGCATCATCAAGTTTTAAAATCAATTGTCCTTTATAAACACGGTCACCCTGTTTTACATAGATAGCTTTTACCTGACCTGGTTGTCCGCTGGGAGTTATATAGGATATACTTTGCGGGTCAACTTTTCCCTGCAGATCAAGAAAATGCTTAAAATCCTGTAAGGCGACCGGTGTTATTGCTACAAGCTTGGGCTTTTCCTGTAAACCCGCGCTGGTATCGATCTTCGCAATCTCTTTTTCAATCGTGATGATTTGTTCATCAAGTTTACTTTTTTCAGTCTTGAGTTTTTCCAGGTCAGCTTTCTTATCATTCAATGCGCCGTCTTTTTCTTTTTTACCTGTATTGCCACATGATGACGCAAATACAAGGAATATTATTATGAGGCTTAGTCTTGTTATTTTTTGCATTGTATTTAAATTAATTGGTTGTTATTTTTTAATATTTAAAGTCTGCCCGCGGCTTTTAGGTAATCGATTTTAGCGTTTATTGCATCATATAAAGAACCATAGTAATTATTTTGCGCAGTTACAAGGTCTGCCTGGGCATTCGAAATTTCCTGGTTACTGCCGAGCCCCTGGTCATATTTTAATTTCGTTGAATTATAAACTTGCTGCGCTAACTCTATATTTTGCTTTTGATTGTCCAGCGTCAATATTGCCGATTTCATATTGATCCTGGATTGGGTAACATCGTTATCAATCGATGCCTTTAACTGATCCAGGCTATTTTGAGTTTTCATGAGGTTAAGCCTGGCAGTGGCGATTCTTGCGTTCTTTGCCCCACCGTCAAAAATGGGGACATTCAATCTTAGGGCAATAAAGGAAGATGTAAAATACGGGCCTTTGAAAAAATCGAACTGCTGTCTCTGTGCACTTTGGCTATAGTTTCCGGCAAGTGATAATGTCGGCAGTTTGCTAAGCTGGTATCTCTTTACATTGTATTGACTGAGCTTGACAGAATTTTCCAGGAGTTGGTATTCTTTCCTGTCCACATAATTATAATCCTCATCAAGAATATCCGATTTCAATTCCGCATCTGATAAAGTATCTGTGAGTATCAATTCATCTTTCTGGGGCATATTTATAAGAAACTTAAGCCCTGCGAGTCCGGCATCCAGTTGATTTTGAGTCTTTAATTTTTGTGTCTGAAGATTACTAAGCTGTACCTGTACCTTGTCCACGTCAAGTCTTTCAGCAAATCCATTTTTATAAATCTCGCGTGTATCGTGAAGAAGCTTTTCATAATTGGCAATATTGGCATCAATGGTTTCTATTTGCCTTTTACCTACTGCAAGCTGGTAATATATTTTATACACGTTTGCCTTTATCTGTTCTTTGGTAACATCGGCCGCGAGTTCAGCATTTTTTATTGCAGCTTTTCGTGCCATAAGGCCTACAAAAACCTGCCCGTCAAATAATATCTGGTTAAGGTCTATGCCGGCATTTGCGGAATATTTTGCTCCAAAAGCAGCATTGATTAATCCAAAGTCTGAAGGGGTGACAATGGGATCTCCATTACCCTTTCTTACGTTTTCCTGAACAAGCACACCATAGGTACCCTGGGCTATAAAGTTGGGAAAAGTTTGCACAGCCACATTTGGATTATAATTTATGCTTCCGCTCCCGGTTATTTGCGGATAGGCGGCTGCGGTTATCTCTTTATTTTGCTGCTGTTGAAGTTTTATATCTATCAAAGCATTCTTTACCTGCACTGCATTTTGTAAGGCATAATCAACAGCCTGCTTTGCACTGAAGGCATTGGTATGAGATGCGGTATCCGTTTGCGCAACCGTGATAAAACTTAAGCTGCTTAGGAACAAACTGAAAATGACAGCAGCAATTTTTTTTGTTTTCATTGTACTTTTTTTATTCATCTAATTTTTTACCGGATCTTTCCTTTTGGTATTTTGAAATAAGCTTATATCCTTTTAAGCTTACGAGACCATATAAATAATATTCTATTAATTGTTGCTCAAGGAAAACAAGGCCGTATTTGCTTTTAGGAAAGAGGTCTTCATTAAAAGGCATCATCATGGTTTCGAGCCTCACGGTGGCAACTACATCGGCATTGATTTCCGGCCTGTATAACTCTTCTTTTTTGCCTCTTTCAATATTGTCTTTTACTGTTTGAAAAAGAAAATTGTATTTATGCTCCTTAAATTTTTCATAGGTACCCGGGTAATTTCTTTCTATATCGAACAATATAGAAGGATTCATATTTTCAAACATGTTCGCTAACATTTCCATTGCCAAATAAACTTCATGGATTGCATCATGCGCTGTAGAACGGTCCTTTTGGCAACACTCTCGATTGTAATTAAGCATATCGACTATTACCGCATCCACCAGTTCGTTCTTATCGGAATATGAGTGGTAAATTGTTTTTTTAGAAACCCCAAGCTGCGAGGCGATTTCATCCATCGTCACCGATTTTATGCCATACCTGCGATACAGTTCATCCGCCTTTTGCTTTATTCTGTCCCTAATTTCCATCGGGGCGCAAAACTATGGAAACTTTTGACGTTACCAAAGTTTCCAATATTAATTTTTTATGAATCTTTATCATTCCGTGATGAGCGGCACATAGCATACCTTTATTTTTTAATTTTATTTCCATGAAATCATCTGTTCGTTATCAAAAACTAATTCAATATTTTTTACAGGGATTACTGATCCTTGGGCCGGTATCAATTACAGTTTATTTCATTTACGTGGTTTTTGACAGTATTGATAATATTCTGAGGCCGGTAATTAATATACCGGGAATCGGTTTTATTATTATTATCGGGTTTATAATACTTACCGGCTACCTGAGTTCCTTCTTTGTAATGGGGCGGATATTATCCATACTGGATAAATTTCTTGAAAAGACGCCGGGCATAAAACTTTTTTACTCTTTTCTACGCGACTTTTTTGAAGCCTTTGCAGGCAACAAAAAAAAATTTACCAATAATGTTTTGGCGTGTGTTGATGATACAAATGTCTGGCGGGTAGGGTTTATTACGCAGGAAGATATGGGCAGTTTTGGAATGGAGGACTATGTGGCAGTATACCTGCCTATGGCATATTCTGTTGCAGGCAATGTTTATATTGTTCCTAAGGACCGGGTGAAACCAATACCTAATATTAGCGCGGCACAATCAATGAAATTTGCAGTAAGTGGCGGCGTAACCCAAACGGTGACCGATGCCGTGGATGAATTATTATCTGATTCCGTAACTCCATAAAAAAATCATTTTTTGAAAAAATTTTTGCTGGTGATTTGCCTTGCAGGCATTACTTCCCAAAGTTATTGCTGGGGATTTTGGGGCCATAAAAAAATCAACTACTACGCTGTTTTTCTATTGCCTCCACAAATGATGATTTTATATAAACCCAATATAGAGTTCATAACGGAACACGCAATAGATCCTGATAAAAGAAGGTATGCTGTGGCTGCAGAAGGACCAAGACATTACATAGATATTGACTACTATGGAAAATATCCCTATGGCGAGTTACCCCATAACTGGAAGGATGCTCTTTCCAAATACGGGGAAGATACCCTGGCAGCTAATGGTATAGTGCCCTGGCACGTACAAGTAATGTTGAACAGGCTAACTACCGCTTTTAAGGAAAAAAATTTTTCATTAATCATGAAAAACAGTGCTGAAATAGGACATTACATTGCGGATGCTCATGTGCCATTGCATGCAAGCAGCAATCATAACGGGCAGTTAACGAATCAAAAAGGTATTCATGGCTTTTGGGAAAGCAGGGTTCCTGAATTATTAGCGGATAAACAATTTGATTTTTTTATTGGTAAAGCAGAATACATAGAAAATCCCGGGAAGTTTATTTGGGATCGGGTTTTGGAAAGCGGCAAGGCGGCAGATTCAGTTTTGACTTTTGAAAAAGAATTGTCAACACAATTTCCGGGGGATAAAAAATATGCATTTGAAAAAAGGAATAATATAGTCATCCGGCAATACTCGTCGGCGTATACAATTGCCTTTAACAATAAGCTGGATGGCATGGTAGAACGCAGGATGAGACAATCCATATTTGCAATTGCATCTTTTTGGTACACAGCATGGCTGAACGCGGGACAACCAGATCTTACGTCGCTGGCTTCTCAATCTTTTAGTGAAAATGACCTGAAAGAATTTGAATTACTGAACGAGGAATGGCAGGCCGGAAAAATCAAAGGGAGAGAACATGACGAAGGCAATAATTAACCGGGCATCGAATCTGAATACCTCGTTCAGATAACTCACCTTCCATGACTGATGTCAACCTGATCTTATTTCTTACTTTTGCCAACTAAAATTTTAAAAATGAAGGTGGAAAATTTTTCTCCTGCTGAAATTGAGGTAAGGGGAGACATTATGCACAATTTTAATGCAGGACCCTCTGTTTTGCCACAAGTAGTTTATGAAAAAGCTGCGCAGGGCGTATTGAATTATAATAATTCCGGATTATCAATTCTTGAGATTGGCCATCGTACAACCGCGTTCGAGTCCGTAATGAATGAAGCCAGGTCATTGGTAAAAGAGCTAATGGATCTTGACGATGATCATGAAGTGTTGTTTCTTCACGGAGGTTCTTCTACTCAATTTATGCAGGTACCGATGAACCTGTTAAATGAAAAAGAGACCGCAGCTTATACTGATACAGGCGTTTGGGGCAGTAAGGCAATCAAAGAAGCAAAACTTTTTGGTAACGTAGAAGTAGTTTGCAGTTCAAAAGATGCCAATTATAATTTTATTCCTAAAGATTTCGCGGTTCCCAATGATGCGAAATATTTCCACATGACTACGAATAATACCATTTACGGAACACAATGGCAATCTATTCCTAATGTAAGCATGCCGGTAGTTGCAGATATGTGCAGCGACATATTCAGCCGCAGGCTTGATTTTAATTCGTTTGGAATTATTTATGCAAGTGCTCAAAAGAATATAGGCCCCGCAGGTGTTAACATTGTTATTGTTAACAAAAATATTTTAGGAAAAGTAAAGCGTACAATTCCCACGATAATGGATTACCGGAATCACATAAAGGAGAAAAGCATGATTAATACCCCTCCGGTATTCGCGGTATATGTATGCATGCTCACACTGCAATGGTTAAAGCAACAAGGGGGTATAGATGCAATCGAAAAAAGAAATAATGAAAAAGCGGCACTGCTATATAACGCGATTGATAAAAGCTCCCTGTTTATACCAACCGCGGTAAAAGAAGACAGAAGTAAAATGAATGCATGCTTCGTAATGAATGATGCAGAGCTGGAGAAAAAGTTTCTTGATTTTGCCAAAGGAAATAATATTTATGGAATCAAGGGACATCGTTCTGTTGGAGGATTCAGAGCATCAATGTATAATGCTTTGCCATTAAGCAGTGTACAACATCTTGTGAATGTCATGAATGAATTTGAGAAAACTAATTAAAAAGAAAACTGAAGCAATTAATATTAGATGATAACAATAACTCCATTTAAAGCATTGAGGCCTCAGGCCCAGTATGCAAAACAAGTAGCATCGCGGCCCTACGATGTGCTTAACAGTAAGGAGGCAAAAATAGAAGCAGAAGGAAATCCCTATTCTTTTCTTCATATTACAAAAAGCGAAATTGATCTTCCGGCGAATATAGATGCACACAGCAAGGAAGTGTATGAAAAAGCAAAAGAAAACTTGGAGGCATTTATAAGCCGCCCGATTCTTTTTTCAGAAAGTAAACTTTGCTATTATATCTATACGTTAGTAATGAATGAAAAAAGCCAGACGGGACTGGTATGTTGCAGTTCGGTTTATGATTATGAGCAGGGACTTATTAAAAAGCACGAATATACCAGGCCGGAAAAAGAAGAGGACCGTATCAATCATATGAGAATTACCAGTGCGCAAACAGGTAATGTGTTTATTGCTTACCGGGATGTAAACGAGGTAAATGAACTTATAGAAAACTGGAAAAAAAGTAAAAATGCTGTATATGATTTCGTGGCGGAAGATAATGTCCAACACACGGTATGGGTAATAAACGATGAAAAAATTATTGACCGGATAACCGAATTATTTAAAACGGACGTACCGTGTACTTATATTGCTGATGGACATCATCGTGCAGCTTCAGCGGCAAAAGTGAAATACCAACTGGCTGATTCTGAAGAAGCGCAATATTTTCTTACCACTTTATTCCCCGCGAGTCAGTTACATATTTTAGATTACAACCGTGTTGTAACAGATCTTAATGGCCTTAGTGAAGACGAGTTCCTAGATAAGCTAAACAGGAATTTTACTGTAGATAAAATAAAGAAAGCTTATGTACCTGAAGCACCACATAATTTTGGAATGTATCTTAATGGTCAATGGTATAAGCTCACAGCTCTTGATGGCACATTTTCTACCGACCCGATAGGGATCCTGGATATTTCTATTTTGCAAGGTAATTTGCTTGAACCTGTGCTTGGCATAAAGGATCAACGTACAGATGTAAGGATTGATTTTATTGGAGGTATTAGAGGGCTTTCAGAGTTAGAGAGAAGAGTTGATAGTAAAGAAATGGCTGTAGCCTTCAGCATCTTTCCCGTGACCATTGACCAATTATTTGACATAGCGGATAGTGGAAATACAATGCCTCCTAAAAGTACATGGTTTGAACCCAAGCTCCGGGATGGCCTGCTTACCCATCTTTTATCCCCGGACGAAGCCTGAATTTTAAAACATATTTATTACTTTACGCCGGTTTGGGTCGTACAGTATGCTTTATCTTTATGGCATGAAAAAATATTTACTGGCTATAGTTTGTTCCTGCATTGTATTCAGTTCTTTTTCGCAACAGGAAGAGGCTGAAAAACTTCATGAAAATGCCAGGGCTTTTATGAAACAGGGCGACTATGCCAATGCTTCTCTCATTTTGGTAAGAGCTTTACAACAATATCCGAATAATATAGAAATCGCGAAAGATCTTGCATACGATTATTATCTGCAAAAGGAAAATGGAAAGGCACTGGAAGTAATAAAACCATTATTGGAAAATGATAATGCGGATGACCAGACTTACCAAATTGCAGGCACGATTTATAAGGCGTTAGGACAACCGAAAGATGCTGAAAAATTATATAAAAGCGCCTTAAAAAATTTCCCTGAGAGTGGGGCTCTTTATAGTGATTATGGAGATCTTCTTTGGTCAACCCATGATTATAGTGCTATTAAAATCTGGGAAAAAGGAATTGAAAAAGATCCTTCGTATGGAAATAATTATTATAGTGCGAGCAAATATTATTTTCTCACCACCGATAAAATATGGAGCGTTATCTATGGCGAAATTTTTATCAATATAGAATCCTTTACTTCACGTACCGCAGAAATGAAAAATCTATTGCTTGATGGATACAAAAAGCTTTTTGCCGATCCGGATCTTTTGAACAACGTTAAAGATAAAAATGCTTTTGAAATTTCTTTTTTAACTACCATGAATAAACAAAGCGGGATTGCGATCCAGGGGTTGAACGCGGAAACCCTCACGATGATACGAACCAGGTTTATATTGGACTGGGATAAAACTTACCTTAAAAAATTTCCATTCAGGCTTTTCGATCTCCAGGAGAACCTCTTGAAAGAAGGCCTTTTTCCCGCATACAATCAATGGATCTTTGGCGCAGCCCAAAATCTATCTGCCTATCAAAACTGGACTGGCGCCCATGGTGAAGAATACCTGGCATTTAATAAATTCCAGGAAGGCAGGATTTTTAAAATTCCCGACAAGCAATATTATCACTGATCATTTTCGTTATATCCGCGGCAGAATTTAATTCTGCCTTTCATTTAGCGTATTTTTTGATTTGCCCCCGGATTTATAAGAACATACTTTATCAGTTGAATATTTTATATATTACAATTGATAAATGAAAAGATTGACTTATTTATGACTGAACCCACACGATTGTTTGATTGCATAGAGTATCGTTTGAAAGATACTCCCACCGGAATAATGTTTGCCGCCAAGGAAAAAGGAACGTGGAAAGAATATACAGTGCAGGATGTATATGACATTGTAAACAGGCTTAGTGCCGGCCTGTTGAAATTAGGAATTGGTGGTGGCGATCGTTCCCCCGAAGGAAGAGATAAAATAGCATTAATTTCAAAGAACCGGCCCGAGTGGCTAATGCTTGACCTTGCCGTACAACAAATAGGGGCCGTTCTCACCCCTGTGTATCCCACGATAAGTGTAAATGAGCTTGAATTTGTACTTAACGACGCAGCAGTAAAAATTGTGTTTGTTAATGACAAAGATCTCTTTGAGAAAGTAAATGGCATAAAGTCCAGTCTACCGCAGCTGAGGGATATTTATTCTTTTGACCTGGAGAGCGGCGTAAAACACTGGAAAGAAATCCTATCTCTTGCAAATGATGATTTAATCAGGGAGGTAAAAAATATTTCAGGTAGTATAAAATACGAAGACCTGGCGACAATTATTTACACATCCGGCACCACGGGAAAACCAAAAGGAGTAATGCTGTCGCATAAAAATATATTAAGCAATGTGTTGGACAGTATACCGTGTTTTCCACCGGGGAATAATATGAAATCACTCAGTTTTTTACCGCTGAATCATATTTTTGAACGCATGGTAAGCTACCTCTACCTTTTTAAGGGAACTTCCATTTACTATGCAGAAAGCCTTGAAACCATTGGCGATAATCTTAAGGAAATACAACCGCACATGTTTACCACCGTTCCACGGCTGCTCGAAAAAGTGTACGATAAGATAATGGAAAAAGGGAAAGAGCTTACAGGAATTAAAAGGCAATTATTTTTTTGGGCGCATGGTCTGGCAACAAAATTTGAGATCAATAAGAACCAGGGAATTTTTTATAAGCTGCAGGTTTCCATTGCCAACAAATTGATCTTTAATAAATGGCGAGAAGCGCTTGGGGGCCATATAAAATGTATAATAAGTGGTGGTGCGGCGTGCCAGGTTAGATTAATACGAATTTTCACCGCCGCAAATATTTCTGTGATGGAAGGTTACGGACTTACGGAAACATCACCGGTAATAAGCGTAAACAGATATGAAGAAGAAGGCAGAATGTTTGGAACGGTGGGGCCATTGTTAAAAAACGTACAGGTAAAGATCGATGACGATGGCGAAATATTGTGCAAAGGGCCAAATGTAATGATGGGTTACTACAAACGGCCCGACCTTACTGCCGAGGTAATGAAGGACGGCTGGTTTAAAACAGGCGACATAGGTATGATGGTTGATAATAAATTTTTGAAAATTACGGATCGTAAAAAAGAAATGTTCAAAACAAGTGGGGGTAAATATGTTGCACCAGTTGCTGTTGAAAACAAATTAAAAGAATCAAACTTCATTGAAAACCTAATGGTAACCGGTGCCGAAAAAAAATACGTGGGCGCCCTGATTACGCCTGCATTCGATAACCTTAAAAAGTGGTGTCAACAAAAAAATATCACCGGTACGACGAATGAAGAGATGATAAAAAATGAAGCGGTACAAGAGTTATATAAAAATGAAGTTGAGCATTTCAATAAAGAATTCAACCACGTAGAGCAAATAAAAAAATTTGAACTTTTACCCAGGGAATGGAGCGTAGAGACAGGGGAAATGACTCCCAAACTAAGTCTTAAGAGAAAAGTAATTATGGAAAAATATAAGGATGCCGTAAACAGAATTTATGGCGAATAATTCCCGACAAGCTCTTGGAAGGCTTATTATCCCTAATCCTGAAATATCTGCTGCTCTTCTCTTTCTTCTACCGGAATTTTTTTAATAAAATCATCATAGCCGTCATCCCCATGGTCGCTATATACACCATAAGCATCCATACTATAGCCGATAAGCCCATCATTGGCCTCTATTAAATAAATTATTGAAGAATCAGACGGATCTGACTCGCCTTCGAAACGATACGTACGAATTATTTTAAGATCCTCTGGCTTGTAATATTTATTATTGCCCGGCGTAAATCCTTCGGGGGTCATACGAAATTCCTTATCACTTTTTTTAACCCGCAGTTTTTCTAAAACTGAACTTACCGTTGTCATTTCTTCTTTTTCCTCTGGCATAAACTAAATTTAATTGTGAAGATATTGTAAGATCGAAGACAAATTCTGTACCTATTATTATTACAGCTATTACAGCAAGACCGTGGAAAGAAATTTTAAAGTGACTGGTAAATTTTTATTTTGTTGTAAAGAGTCTTCCTGTCAATCTTCAGGATTTCTGCAGCCCTTGTTTTATTAAAATTTACTTCTTTAAGCACATTCATTATGGCATCGTACTCAGCTTTTGCGGCCGCATCTTTCAGATCCACGTCTTTAGAAAACCCGTTGGCTGCTTTTTCAGAAGCCGGTGATGAATTATGACTATTTACTGAAGCCATCTTTGCATTCGTAATTTCCCAGGGCAATACTTTAGAATTTATTCTCCCTGACGGCGTGAGCAAAACTGCGCGGCGCACAACATTTCTGAATTCCCGTAAATTACCGGGCCAGTTATAATTTATGAACATTTCCATTACATCATCTTCGTATCCCTCTATATTTTTACCCAGTTCACTGTTAGTCTTATCCAGGAAAAAATCGGCGAATAAAGGAATGTCGTCTTTTCTTTCACGCAATGGCGGAAGATTAATTGAAAACTCATTAAAACGATGATAAAGATCTTCCCTGAATTTTCCTTTTCTGTAAGCCTCCTGTAAATTTTCATTTGATGCTACAATGATCCGCACATCTACATCCATTTCTTTAGTTCCGCCCACTCTTTTAAATTTTCGCTCCTGTATTACCCTGAGTAAAGCCGCCTGAACTTCAGGGGAAAGATTAACCACTTCATCAAGAAATAAAGTACCTCCGTTAGCAAGTTCAAAATGTCCTTCTTTATCTGTGATGGCGCCAGTAAACGCTCCTTTTACATGGCCAAAAAGCTCACTTCCGGCAAGTTCCTTGGAGAGCGTTCCACAATCCATGGCGATAAATGGCCGGCTTCTCCTGTTACTTGTTTCGTGAATGGTTTTTGCAATTACTTCCTTTCCTGTTCCACTTTCCCCATATAAAATGATGCTGTAATTAGTTCCGGCCACTATATCTATCTGCTTATAAACCCGTGCAGTTTCGCCATCCTGACCTACAAGGAATTCTTTATTTGCAGACGTAGCATACTGACGTTTATTTTTTTGAGCAGGAGCATTTACCGACGGAGTAATCGCATCGGTAGAGGGAGCCGTCAAAGCTTTCTCAATCACGTTAATAACTTCATCGGGAATAAGTGGTTTGGTGATGTAATCGAAAGCGCCAAGTTTTATAACATCCACGGCGGTCTTAATATCCGAATAGCCGGTAATGATTATTACGATTGTTTGAGAATTGGCTTCTTTTATTTTCAGCAGTACATCTTTTCCATCTTTATCACCCAGTCTGAAGTCGCAAAGAACAATATCAAAATGCTGCTCATTGAATCTTGCAAGACCTTTAGCCCCATTGTGTGCCATATCCGTTTCAAAACCTTTTTTGTTGAGAAAGCGGCTAAGCAAGGTGCACATATCCAGATCGTCATCTATAATCAGTATTTTTTTCTTCATGTTGGTTTTAAGCTATTAAGGGATGCAAAGTTAATTTAATTCTTTATTCTTTAATTCCGCGTTTAAAACATGTTTTTCTTCAATTTTTACCCATTCTGAAAAATCGTTTGGATAAATTTTACCTCCGTACAGTTTTGCGTGAACCTTTGTGAACTCTGCGCCGAGATATAAAATTATGGAACTGTAATAAACCCACACCATTATGATAATAATGGACCCTGCCGCTCCGTATAAAGTTGTAAGGTTGCTTTTTCCAAGATAAAATCCAATTGCAAATTTACCTAAAGTAAAAAATACAGCCGTTATTAAACCACCAAACAATACATCCTTCCATTTTATTTTAGCATCAGGCAGCCATTTGAACATAAGTGAAAATAAAAAAGTGGCGACGAGTAATGACAAAATAGACTCGGTAACTTCAATAAAATAAACGCTAAAGTTTCGAATATAATGTCCTAAAAATTTACCAAAACCTGAAACAAGCGCATTCAATACCAGGGAAACAATCATAATAAAGCCTATGCATAATATTAAGGAAAATGACAGCAACCTTGTCAAAATCAGTTTCCACCAGGTTTTTTTAGCTTTTATCCTGAGACCCCATATTTTATTAAAAGAATCCTGGACTTCACCAAATATTGTAGTGGCGCCGATAAGCAGAATAATAATGCTTACAATACTTGCAAAAAAATTATTCCCTGTAAGGTGGATGTTTTTTATTATAGTTTGAATTTGCAGCGCAGCGATGCTCCCAACGAGGCCTTCCAATTGCTCATATACTTGTCCCTGTACCGCCTCTTGTCCGAAGAAAATTCCAGAAAGTGTTGAAATAATTACTAACAGTGGAGCAATTGAAAATACAGTATAATAAGCAAGTGATGCACTGTATTTTAAAATATTGTCCGCGGAAAATTCTTTGAAAACTTTCTTTAGGTAAGAGAAAACTGATATAAATTTTTTCTTCATTACTTAGAATAATTAAGACCAGTAAGTTAAAGTTAAAAAATCACAGCCACCGTATAGACAATACAAAATTTAACAGGAAAGTTGTAATTCAAAAGTGGTTCCTCATCAGCCCGCGTGAAGATAAAGTGCGACATCAATTTGTAGTGATCAATGTAAAATCAAATCAAATTACTGGCAAATAAATTGCCCCTTTTCATACAGTAGAACCTCTGCAACCGAAAAACTTTTATAAACATTGACGAGGTTTTCCAAACTTATTCGTTGTGAAACAGGAAAGCAAAAAAGGCACGGCAAATGTTATGATAGTTGAAGATGAGAAGGACCTTTGTCATCTGCTTGGGCTTATGCTACAAAAGCAAAATTTGAGCTCGGCGTGTGTAAATTCAATAGCTGAAGCAAGGCGAGCTATAAACTCCATCAGCCCTAGAGTATTACTTTTAGATAATCATCTCCCCGATGGTTCAGGTATTGATTTCGTGGGACAGGTAAGATCGTTATATCCCGGTATCAAAATAGTTATGATGACAGCATATGACACGCCCGCAGACGTCGAAAAAGCATTTAATAAGGGTGTCGATTATTTTATCAGCAAACCATTTACTATGACGGCTATAAAAAATATGCTATCCGTGTTTGAGTATGGAAACATCGGTTAAATCACGGTTCGTGGAGCATTTTCCCCATAAAATTATAAATTGTTTACATAAGTAAACCACGGAATATTTTCTTAATGGTAGTGTTAGCGCGCTTTTGCACGAAAAAAGAAATTTGGCAGACTTTTATATAATACACTAAGCGTATCAATTTTTTTTTAACCTAAAATTTATAAACAACATGGGAAACTTATTATATGTGATCGCAGTAATTCTCGTAATTATCTGGGCCATAAGCTTCTTAGGCGGTTACTACACCGGCGGAATAATTCATATTCTATTAGTGATCGCTATTATAGCTATCCTGTTGAAAGTAATTAACCGTGCTGCCTAAGTGAATTCTGGATTGTTAACCTATAAAAACATTTTATGGAAAGCTGGAAATTAAAATTAAAAGGAAACTGGAACGAAACGAAAGGAAAAATCAAACAGGCCTATGCTGATCTTACCGAGGACGATTTAAAATATGAAGATGGCAAAGACGATGAGTTCGTAGGAAGGATGCAGCAAAAACTTGGGAAGACAAAAGAAGAAGTAATTGACTGGATAGAAAAATTATAATTACCCTCCTTTCATTAAAAAACCTTAACCTTCATGCGTTAAATTGCATGAAGGTTTTTTCTATTATTAGAGATGGTGGATTTTATGATAAGGCAATCTTCTTTCCAAGGGACAAATGGACCTGGACGAATTAAAATGTCAATACAATTCCGACCTTAACTAAAAGTAAAACCGGTATTACACGCTACACATGTTAGTAAATGATCAGTCTCCGATTTATGTAAAGCTGGGTTTTAAATTCCTGGTAATTTTTTTCATTTGCTTTTTTATTTATGCCGCCCAAAACATCTTAATACCTTTTGCTTTTGCAATTTTATTGGCGATCGTTCTTTTGCCAATTGTACAATACCTGGAAAGAAAAAAATTTTCAAAAGTTATTTCAATAGCCATTGCAATCATTTTGGCACTAAGCATTATTGCGGGCATCATCTATTTTCTTAGCAGCCAGATCGCAAGCTTCATGCAGGATATACCTTCTATAAAGGAGCATATAACAGATCACTTCATAAAATTGCAGAATTGGGTGAAAGAAAAATTCAACATTTCTTTTCAGGAACAGAATGAGTACTTGAATTCACAAGCCGAAAAACTCAAAGAATCGGGGACAGGATACATAAGTCATACATTTCTTTCCATTACCGAAGCTATAATGCTTCTCGTGTTGATGCCTATTTACACGTTCCTGTTGCTATACTACCGTGATCTCATCAGGAGATTTTTATTTGCTGTTTTTAAACCAGAATATGGCGAAGGTGTTAAGAATGTCGTGTCCGAAGCACAAGTCATGGTTCGCAGCTATATGCTTGGACTTTTAATTGAAATGGGGATTGTAGCCGCGGCCAATTCTGTCGGCCTTTTGTTACTGGGAATTAAATACGCGGTTTTCTTTGGCGTACTTGCGGCCGTTCTCAATCTTATTCCATATATCGGCATGTTTACGGCTACGCTTTTTACCATCCTTACTTCCCTGAGTACGACGAGCAGTACCAGCGATCTTGTATGGATAGTTGTGATATTTTACAGTATACACATTGTAGATGTCAATTTTTTAATGCCCCGTATTGTTGCATCACGGTTACGAATAAATGCACTTATATCAATTCTTGGTGTTGTTATAGGAGGCGCTTTAACAGGAATCTCGGGTTTGTTTCTTTCTATACCAGCAATTGCATTTCTGAAAATCTTATGCGATGAAGTAGAGGGACTAAAGCCGTGGGGCATTTTATTAGGGGATGATATAAGTTATACAAAAAAATCAGAATTGTACACAAGACTAAAAAAATTATCGTCCCGCAGATTAAAAAGGTCATGGAAAAAAGATGTTAACAAATAGACATCCCATGCTCGGGTTAAGCCTACTTTAAATTACCTCCTTTAGGCATAATCAAAAGTTACAATAAAAGTAGTTCCTCTATTAACCTCGCTTTCGGCGGTAATACTGGCATTGTGACTAAGAATAATGTTCTGTGTATTTGTAAGGCCCAGTCCATGCCCGTTTTCTTTGGTGGTAAAATAGGGCTCAAATAATTTCGCCACATCCGCTTTACTCATGCCTTTGCCTGAGTCTTTTACTTTTGCCACGCACCGTTCCTTAATGTTTTCTGTTGATAGTTGCAGTGTGCCGTAATTATCCATCGCTTCAATGGCGTTTACAATTATATTCAGAAAAGCAATATAAATTTTTTCGTTATTTACCAGGATTGGGCAAATATCGGGATCGTAATTTTTTTCGACCTTGATCTTTTTTAATTCTATCCTGTCTTGCGCGAACTCCAGGCTTTTGTCGAGCACGTCATTAATTGACGCTTTCACAAGCTCGAGTTCAGAAGTTCTTGTTGAGTTCAGCAAATTGCTTATTAACTGGTTAATCCGGTCGGTATTGCGGTTTATCATCTCAAACAACATACCCACCTCGTCCTTATCCTCCACCTCTGATCTTAAATGCTCGACAGCAAGATTTATGTTTGTTAATGGGTTTCTCACTTCGTGAGCAATAGTTCGCGAAATTCTTCCCGTTACAGCAAATTTTTCTATATTTCTTAATTCGATAAGTTCCATGTTAAGCGAAGCCAACTCGTCAAATCTTTGTTCAAGCTGCTCGCGAAATTCATTTGCCTGCTGATCTGCGATAAGTTTTGCCTTATTTTCTTTATTGAATGTAATAATCGAATAAAGGGTGAGAACTATAGCCAAGAGAATAGACACTATATTTATTATTTTAATGATCCGCGAGTATTTCGTTACGTTTGCCGTTCTTGCAATTAATAAATTCTTTTCTTCTTTTTGAATTTTATGAATAAAATCTTCCAGTTGTCTCATAGTTATCAATCCGTCGTTACTATCCACTAGTATGGGATTTGACAATGCATTGGTCGAATCAAATATTGCAATGCCATTGTTCATCGCGGTAAATTTCTTACCCATTAAATTGGACAGTGAATCCATCTCCGGCTGCCGGGCTGTATTATCCACAGCAAGATTTTTAACCCTTTTCAAAGTTGAATCAGCATTATGACGGCTTCTATAATAATCGGCGAGTAAATAGCGGCTATTGGTAACAAGGTAGCCCCGAAAATCAGATTCGGAACGGGTTACAAAGGTTATTACATTATCAAGATCGTGAATTACTTCACTTGTGTGATTTACCCAACTCGCCTGGTTGATTAATTTTTGAGTGGAAGAAAAAGTAAGTACATATGATATAAGCAACAATAAAAAGGCAGCAAGATATCCCATCCGTATTCGGTCTGCAATTTTATCTACAAAATTTTTGATCATTATATTATGTAAGTTGCTTTAGCGAGGTACTCAAATATAAGGATTGTTAATTTAGGTGTCGGGATGTGTGGCACTGATCTGTATCAACTAGGAACAGTGAAGCATGGAAGTACGTTCAGGATAGTACAGGTTCCCATAATATTAAATGCAATATCAGGGCAAAAAATTTACTTACTTCCGCGCTTTATTTATAAGCCAGAAGATTATAGCAATAATTACTACAACTATGATAACCCCGACCCATACGCCAGCTTTAAATATACCGGCAATCGCTTCGCAACTACTAAGGGTAACCGCAATTGGTGCCAACAAAAATGCTATTTGTTTAAAATTAAATTTGTCCATATTTCGAGATTTTAAATTATTTCTTTAAACTGCTTTTTTGGAATTAGTATCATTTGCCGCATTAGCAAATGGTTTTAGCTAATATCTTTTCGGATGAAACTTCCGGGGAACTAAAAAATTATCAATGAAATTTCCCCGATAAATCCACCCGGCAAACGGCCATGAATGTCCATTTTATTTTCTCAGCTCTCATTCGTTCTTCCAATCAAAAGTTACGATCAATCAATTATTTACAATCCATAAAATGACGTGTACTAAATACAGAAGATCGCCTCTATGAATACGATCATTCTTAAGAATTATGCCAAGATTTCGTATATCTGCAACCTAACACCAATAACCTTGTTCCTATTTTTTTAAAAAAAGATCAAAATAAAGCCACCTCACTCTGGGCAAAATATTACTCAAAAAGTATGTAATTTTGAAAAAAAGGAAACTATTGGATTTTTTAAAACCCTTATCGGTATTGGATTATATTTAAATTTAAAGATAGAATTGGTAATTGGCAATATATTGTCTATATTATAATTGTTCAATTTGAATTAAAATTAAATAACAAATTAAAAATTAAAAACTATGGGCTCAGGAAAAGTATTAGCAAGCGTGTTAGCAGGTGCCGCTGCGGGCGCTATATTAGGAATTTTATTCGCCCCTGATAAAGGCACAGAAACCAGAAGAAAAATCGCTGAAAAAGGATCTGACCTTGCAGATTCTGTCAAAGACAAATACAGCGAATACTCCGATGTTATATCTGAAAAATATGATCAGGCAAAACAGAAATTGAGTGGTCTAGTTTCTGAAGGAAAAGACATGGGCAATGATTTGGTTAACCAGGCGAAAGAAAAAGCCAATGCAATGAAGGGAGATGTGAGAAGTTCAATGAACGGATAACACATCTTTTAAAAAAACTAAACGAACAAGTTCGATGATGAATGATACCATGGAAGATAAAGCAACCGGCCTTGAAGAACTGTTTAACAAGGCTAAAGATTACGCCGATACCCGGCTCGACCTTTATAAGCTTGTTGCTGTAAAAAAAATTTCAGGCTTTTTATCCACTTTTGTCACAATGATTATTTTATTAATGATTTTATTTACTATAATCCTGTGTATCTCAATTGGAGCCGCTCTTTTAATCGGCCAGTGGCTGGGAGCAGCCTATTACGGATTTTTTATAATTGCCGGAGTATACCTTATTATCGGACTTGTTTTGTATTCAATGCGTGGGAATCTTCTTAAAAATTCTGTAAGTGATAAGCTTATCAAAGAAATGGTGAATTAAAGAGCGTTAAAAATTCAGGAAATGAATAATGAAGAAATTGCTAATTCAAAGCTTTTAAAAATAGCAAATACAACCGAGTTAGACACGGCTATAAAAAGACTGGAGAGAAAAATTAAGCTTCAGGAAGTTGAATTGCAAGATCAGTTTCATGCAATATTAGTAAGTCTTAAACCTACTAATATCTTAAGAACCACGATCCACGAAGTGCAGGAATCTCCTGAGCTTAAGCATAATTTATTTAAAGTCGCGCTTGGCCTGGGTGCGGGATATTTTTCAAGAAAGATGGTTGTGGGTAAATCTGCAGGGCTGGTAAAGAAGGCATTGGGCACCGCGTTACAATTCGGTGTGACGCAATTTATCGCAAAAAAAAATGGAGAGGAGACAAACCCGGGGAAACCGCACACGCACAAGAAAAATCTCTTTAAAAGAATATTATCAATTTGAAATTCCCTATAACTAAGTAAATAAGATCCGGCAGAGTTGTTACGATTTAGAATTGCATTCGTACCTCACCTTTATGAATTAGCTCATGCTTAAGCCGAACCTGTTTTCTGTTTTACAATGTTATTCAAAGATTTTAATCTGCTAAAAATTAATATACCACCTATAAAGGCTGCAATAACCAGTATCAGAAAAAATATTTTTTTATCTGTAAAATCATCCCAAAAACTCGTCATCACTCCGGCAATTTTTCCTCCTATTGCGGTTGATAAGAACCACCCGCCCATAAGTAACGCAGTAAGCCTTGCAGGCGCCAGTTTAGAAACAAGTGATAACCCGATTGGGCTTAAAAAGATTTCGCTAACCGTAAATACGCCATAAGTTCCCCATAGCCAAATGGCAGAGGTTTTGTCAGTATATACTGATGAAACTGATAAAATCGCAAAGACCATTACCAGGGATGATAAACCGGAAATAAATAAAGCCATACCAAACTTGGTTGCGGTTGTAGGCTCCTTATTTCTTTTTCGCAAGTAACCAAATAAGGGTACAAAAATTAAAGTAAGGATTACAATAAACAATGGATTGATGGATTGAAACAATTCCGTGTTAGCCAGCCTCTCACTTCCACCTTCCGGTCTTTGATCCAGTGGAACATTATTAAAATACGGGTCAGGGCCCATTACCTGGATAACTTTTGTCTTTTTGTCCACAATATTTCCATCCGAAAGGCTGTCATAACTTGGCAATGAAGCAACTACCGGGGAATTATCTTTTATGTCTACAAAGTTTTTATCAACTTTATTTACCAGTCTTGGGCTATCACTTACAGTCTGGAGAAAGCCCAGGCTGCCAGCGATTTTTTCTGTTGTTGGAGAAACAGTTCTGTCAGTATGTTTTTGGGCCCATAAGGTCAGCCCTGTTGAATTTTGATTATAAATTGTCCAGAATATAATGGATATAGCAAAAATAAATAAGAGAGCTCCAATACCCCTTTTATCCTGGCCGGTGGCTTTAATATAAAGAGACACATAAAATGCAATAATAGGAAGGCACGCAAAAATAAATGCGTCGTTTGACTGACTACCCATGATAGTAGTACTAAAAATTTGCGAAGGCACAATCCAGCCAAGTATAGCAGCAATAATCGCCGGCAAAAATACATACCCAAATATTTTTGCTGTAGGCATATCTTCTGCTCTCTTCTCTTTCTTTATTTCCCCTACTCTCACGTTCTTTAATGAACTTGCCAGCACGATCATACCAACTACCAGGCCTACTCCTGCCGCTGCAAAAGCGTAACCCCAACCATATTGATTTCTTAAGTAGGCGGCTACAAAATTGCACACCAAAGCCCCTACGTTAATACCCATATAAAATATATTGTACGCATTATCTTTAAGCGGTCTTAAGTCTTCACGGTTGTAAATGTTCCCAAGAAGCGTTGAGATGTTCGGTTTAAAAAAACCGTTACCCACTATTACCAAACCAAGCGAAATGTACAACGCGGTATCGCCCGGGAGCGAAAGACCAAAATATCCCAAAGCCATTAGACTTCCGCCAAGAAAAATTGACTTAATGTACCCCAAATATCGATCAGCAAGCAACCCTCCAATAAATGGAGTCAGGTACACAAGCGCGATAAAGCTGCCGACAATATCGGCACCCATTTTTTCCGTAAGGCCTTTTCCGCCGGTTTTATCATCAATTAAGTAAAGCAGCAAAATTCCAACCATCAAATAATAGGCAAACCTCTCCCACATTTCTGTAAGAAAGAGAATGTACAAAGCCTTGGGGTGTTTTCCCTTTCTTATTGTACCTGTATCTACAGGAATTATTTGGTCTTCCATATTATTTTAATTTCTTTTAACCATTTTAATACTTGTAAAGTACTGATAAATTTCAATTGGTAAAATTGAATTTCGCAAAAAGAACATATTGATAATTTTTAATTATTGATGAATGGGAAGGATTTGAATACCTTAATCCATAACTTGCAGACTCTTTTTCTCCTAACTAAAATTTATTTTTTGAAAATTCTTATTATCGGCGCTGGCGGGCGTGCTCATACTTTTTGCTGGAAGATCAGTCAAAGCCAATTGTGCTCTGAATTATTTATTGCTCCCGGAAATGCGGGTACATCTCAATATGGAAGTAACATTGATATTGACATCTCTGACTTTAAGGCAATCAAAGATGTATGCATAAATAAAAAGATAGATCTCGTATTAGTTGGGCCTGAAGAACCATTGGTAAAGGGTATCTATGATTTTTTTAAAAAAGAAAAAGAGCTGCGGCATATAATAATTACAGGTCCTTCCGCAGAAGGCGCAAAGCTTGAGGGCAGTAAAGCTTTTGCAAAATCATTCATGCAAAGGCACAACATTCCTACTGCGTTTTATAAAGAATTTTCTACTGATACGTTTGAGGACGGTCTTGCCTACATTAAGAACCATGAGCTTCCCGTGGTGCTGAAGGCAGACGGTCTTGCTGGTGGTAAGGGAGTCCTCATATGCCACAATTTTGTTGAGGCAATGGGAGAATACGAGCTGATAATCCAAAAAAGTAAATTCGGAGATGCAGGAAAAAAAATGATTGTAGAAAAATTTTTGGATGGTATTGAGGTGAGCGTTTTTATACTTACTGACGGTAAAGACTATGTGCTTTTTCCCGAAGCAAAGGATTATAAAAAAATCATGGAGGGCGACACAGGACTTAATACAGGAGGTATGGGTGCGGTAAGCCCGGTGCCATTTGTCACTGATACCTTTATGGAAAAGGTAAAAGAGAAAGTTATTAAGCCGACGATAGAGGGTCTCCGAAAGGAAAATATAGATTACAAGGGTTTTATCTTTTTTGGATTGATAAAAGTAAATGAAGAGCCAATGGTAATTGAGTACAATTGCCGGATGGGAGATCCAGAAACTGAAGTGGTGCTGCTGCGATTGAAGAACGATCTTTTAAAATTGCTAATAGCAACAGACAAGCAGGAATTGCATTTGGAAAAAATAGAAATAGATAAAAGATCTGCCGCTACCATCGTTGCTGTAAGTGAAGGGTATCCGCTCGAGTATAAAACCGGATTTACTATAGATTTTGGCTATCTCGAAAATCCACACATAAAGAGACATCTTCAGGGTGATGGTGCGGTTATGGTATTTCACGCCGGTACAAAAGAAGAAAATGGCGATATAATTACTAACGGTGGAAGGGTACTTGCCGTGTCTTCTCTTGCGGAAACTCTTTCGGAAGCAATTGATCGATCGAAGGAAATCCTGGAACAAATACATTTTGAGGGTATGTATTACAGAAGAGATATAGGATATGAATTTATTGAATAATCGTTTACTTAATTGCGATTATCCTCTTTTATAGCTATTACTATCTTTTTATTTTGATAAAATAAAAGGAAGCGTGAAACGTTTTCACACAAAGCAATTGCGACGGTAACATAATAATAAGTGTTATATAATCATCCTAAAAATTATGAATAGGTAATAGTAAATCCGAAATAGTTTTACGGTTGTTAATTCAAATTATTTCCTACAACTTTGCATCCTTAATAATTTTACATATCATATCCTCAAGATGGGCCTTTTTAATTTTTTTACGCAGGAAATAGCGATTGATCTTGGAACAGCAAATACCCTTATCATCCATAATGATGTTGTAGTAGTAAATGAGCCTTCAATTGTTGCACTAGACCGGAATAATCCAAAGAATATATTGGCAGTGGGTAAAAAAGCATTGATGATGCATGAAAAAACCCATGAGAGCATAAGAACTGTTCGTCCTCTAAAAGACGGTGTAATAGCCGATTTCAATGCTGCGGAACTTATGATACGGGAAATGATTAAAAAAATATATCCCAAAAAACCCTGGTTTCCTCCAAGCTGGCGCATGATGATATGTATTCCGAGCAGCATCACAGAAGTTGAAAAAAGAGCGGTAAGGGACAGTGCTGAGCAAGCCGGGGCAAAAGAAGTTTACCTTCTTCATGAGCCGATGGCCGCCGCACTTGGTATTGGAATAGACGTGGAAGAGCCCGTGGGAAATATGATCATTGACATTGGTGGGGGAACCACTGGCATTACTGTTATTGCGTTGGCAGGAATTGTGTGTGATCAATCGATACGTATCGCAGGCGATGAATTCACTGGTGATATAATGGAAGCTTTAAGCCGATATCACAGTCTGCTTATTGGTGAACGCACCGCGGAACAAATAAAAATACAGATCGGTTCTGCAATGAAGGATATTGAGAATCCGCCCGAAGATATGCCTGTAAATGGCAGGGACCTTGTAACCGGGATACCCAAGCAAATAATGGTAAGCTACCAGGAAATTGCAGAAGCACTTGATAAATCAATATTCAAAATAGAAGAAGGAATATTAAAAGCCCTGGAGACCACACCTCCGGAACTGGCATCCGATATTTATCGCCGTGGCATGTATCTTACCGGCGGTGGAGCACTTCTGAGAGGCCTTGATAAAAGGCTGGCTGCAAAAATTAAGTTACCTGTTCATATAGCCGATGATCCTCTTAAGAGCGTTGTAAGAGGTACCGGTCTTGCATTGAAACATTACGATCGTTATCCGTTCGTAATGCGTTAAAGCCCCATCACCGCGTAGGGAGGCTTAACACTCTCTAAAAATTTATGTATATTTCAAATCATCTTGTAAAACATTCCTGTACGTATCGGGATGGAGAAGTATGTTATGCGTAATATTTTAATTTTTATTAGAATCTATTTTAATTTTCTCTTTTTTTTATTCCTTTTAGGAATTTCCTTTTTTATGCTTTTTAGTTACAATCGCTATCATCATTCCGTTTATTCGGGTGTTGCCAATGAAGTTACCGGCAGTATCAATAAGCAATACAACACGGTAGAATATTATTTTCAATTAAAAAGAACAAATGATTCTCTTGTAAAGGCAAATGGCATTTTATATGATAAACTTAAAGAGAGTTTTGATATGCCCGATACTACATCAAGACTTTCAATTGATACATTAAGGATTGATTCGGTTTTGCAGTTTAGAAGATATCAATATATGCCGGCGAAAGTTGTAGGCAATTCAGTAAGCCAGCCAAATAATTTTATACAAATTCACAGGGGCTCAACACAAGATGTGACTGCAGATCTTGGAGTTATTGATGTGAATAATGCGGTGGTCGGAACCGTAATGGATGTAAGCAACAATTTTGCGGTTGTAATGAGCCTGCTCAACGGACTAAGCAATATAAGTGGAATGCTAAAAAAGAGCGGCGAAACAGGCACTGTTGTTTGGGATGGTAAAGAAACCAATATTGTAAACCTAAAGGATATTTCAAAAGCGACAAGAATTGCAAAAGGCGATACAATTATAACAAGTGGCTATTCCGATAAATTTCCGTATGGTCTTTTAATTGGGACTGCGGAAGAAGTCATAAACGATAAAACGAGCAGTACATACACGATACGGGTAAGAACCGCCGCGAATTTTTATAAACTGCAATACGTGTATGTCATAAATAACCTTCAAAAAAATGAAGCCCGGGAGCTTTTAAATAAAGTGAAGAAAAGAAATGAGTAGCCTGGTAAAAAATATTATACGTTTTTCTCTTTTTATATTAGTGCAGGTGTTTGTTCTTAATAACATACCTCCTTTGCATCATCTTGTAACCCCCTATGTATATTTTCTTTTTATTCTGTGGCTGCCTTTTAAAATGGGAAGAAAGAGCGTAATGATATTGGCCTTCCTGCTCGGGTTCGCATTGGATTGCTTTACGAAAACTTATGGGCTTCATGCAGCGCCCTGTGTACTTATCGCATACCTCAGGCCGTTTTTGATTAATCTTCTTATATCGCAGGAAGGTGCAGAAAGCAATTATAACGAACCTTCAATCAAAAGCATGGGATTTACGCCGTATCTCACTTATATCGTTATACTAACACTTGCGCATCATTCATTATTATTCTTTTTACAGGCTCTTCAAACGGGAGGTTTTTTTTATTTCATAATAAAAACTTTATTATCTGCAGCAATCAGTATTGTATTAATCTTTTTAACAGAATTATTGTTTGTACGAAAACAAAGATTTAGAACGAATACAGTATAGACGTATTATTTTTGTATAAATTTCCGTTTTACTTTCTCAATCTCTCTAAAATCACTTTATATCTGTGCCTGCTTTTCACGAGTCCCGCAAAAATTTAATTATGATCCTGTTTGTCGTGATGGGCGTCATAATTATTGCACAGCTTTTTAATCTGCAAATATTGAATACAAAGTATTCAATATTGGCCGATGAGCAGGGAAAATTCCGAAAGGTTGTATATCCCGACAGGGGAATTTTATTCGACAGAAAACACAGGGCCATCTTACGCAACACTGTTATTTATGACCTGATGGTTACGCCTGGAAAAATAAGGGGGATGAATCTTGATACGGCTGCTTTGTGCCGAATTCTGGAAATTGATACAACGGAATTTAAGAAAAGAATTCTCACAGCAATAATTAAAAACCGGAGTTACCGGGTTTCAGTTTTTGATGCTTCACTTCCTTTGGAAAAAATTGCAAGGCTCAACGAAAGCATGTATAAATTCGTGCCTGCATTTTACCTCCAGGAAAGACCGGTCCGCGATTACCCTTTTGATGCTGCAGGCAACATCCTTGGATATTTATCAGAGGTAGATTCAAACTTTTTGAAAAGGCATGAAGGAGAAGGCTATCAAATGGGAGATTATGCAGGCAAGACCGGGCTGGAGCGGAGTTATGAAAGAGTTTTGATGGGCCAGAGAGGAATTGAATTCTGGAAAAGAGATAACAAGAACAGGCTTACCGAAAAGCTTGAAAAGGGGAAATATGATACAGCGGCAATTCCGGGGCAAAACATGCATATGGCGCTGGATATTGATTTGCAAAAGTTAGGCGAGCATTTAATGGAAAATAAAATCGGTGCTATAGTTGCAATCGATCCTAAAACCGGCGGCGTACTTTCTATGGTTAGCAGCCCTACATACAAACCAGATCTTCTGACGGGTTCAGAAAGAAAAAAGCATTTTGCTGAGTTGCTTTTAGATCCCCGCCTTCCTATGATCAACAGAACAGTAAATGCATATTATTCACCGGGCTCCACGTTCAAAACTTTGCAAGGCTTAATTGGCTTGCAGGAAGGTGTAATTACGACCTCAACAACCTTCTTGTGTACCGGTGCATTTTATGGTTGCGGTAAGCCAATGCGGTGTCTCGATCCTGGTGTTTTCAAATTAAAAGAAGCCATTACGCATTCATGCAACACCTATTTTGCCAATGTAATGCAACGTACAATTAATAATCCTGCATATGGATCGATTGACAGCAGCCTTAAAGTTTGGGATAATTATATGTATGCATTTGGCCTGGGGCACAAATTAGGAGTGGATATTCCATCAGAAAAAAGCGGGCTGATTCCTACCCCAAAAACTTATAATAAAATTTACGGCGAAAATCATTGGAATTTTTGCACGTTCCGTTCGGTAAGTATAGGGCAGGGAGAAGTAAATGTAACACCCATCCAGGTTGCCAATGAAATGGCATATCTCGCAAATAAAGGGTGGTATATTACCCCCCATCTTGTGGATTCTATTGATGGTGGTGATGAATATGGGATGCTGGATTCATTTAAGGTAAAACACCAGCCATTAAATATTCCGGATAGTATATTTGAAGCAGTGCATGCAGGTATGCAGGGAGTGATGGAATCAGGTACTGGTGCTGCAGCCAAAGTGCCCGGAATAGTTGTTTGCGGTAAAACAGGTACAGTGGAAAATTACTATAAAGGTGTAAAGCAAAAAGATCACGCCTTCTTCGCTGCATTTGCCCCCAGGGAAAATCCTAAAATTGCCATTGCCGTTATTTGCGAAAATGCAGGATTTGGATCGAATTCCGCAGCGCCAATCGCAAGCCTTATGATAGAACAATATCTAAAGGATTCGATTCCCGAACCAGATCGAAAAGCAAAAATCGAAACACTGGCAAATTTAAACCTCATGCCGGCACGCATTTATAAAGAAATACGATACAAAGACTCTCTCATACATGCCCGGGATACTTCTTATCTACTTGAAAAAGGGTACATTAAAATAGTAAAAGACACAATGGGTCTTGAAGAAGAAGATGATACAGAGGGTTTAGAAAAATTAAAGAAAGCAAAACAAAAAGAAAAGCTTACAGATACTGTACCTCCAGGTAAAAACGTGGACGAATTGAAACAAAATTTCGAGGCTGTGCTCCCTGAAAAGCAAAAGAATGCTAATGTGGCAGATTCATTAAAATAATCTTGATTGCTATACTAAATGCGAAATGAGGTTGTCATAACAAAAGGAGTTGATTGGGTATTGATATGGATGTACATCGTTTTTGTATCAATAGGCGTACTATGTATTTTTTCAGTTGAATACCACAATAACGAAGATATTTTAAAGAATATAATCGGCCTGAAAAAAAATTATTCGAGGCAATTGTTATTTATAGGAATTTCTGCAGTCGTTGCCATTTTTATTTTACTTACTGATAGCAAATTTTTTACTGCAACAGCTAATATTGGTTATGTTTTCGGGATCATTCTTATGATGGCGACTTTTGTACTTGGTAAAAATATCAACGGTTCAAAGTCATGGATTCCATTGGGTTTTTTTAACCTTCAGCCTGTCGAGACCTGTAAAATATTTGCTGCACTTGCGCTTTCAAAATATTTATCACGGCCGGAAACAAATTTTGAAAAACCAAGGTCACAATTAATTGCGGCAGCTATCGCGCTAACTCCGGCAGTTTTTTCAATCTTGCAAAATGAAACCGGTCTTGCCCTCGTGTATTTTTCTTTCCTGATTCCTATGTACCGGGAAGGTTTGCCCCCCGTTTATTTGATTATCGGTTTTTCATTTGCCATACTTGTGGTAGCAACAATATTAGTTGAGAAAAATACACTTGCAATGATACTTACGGCAATCGCTATAATTGCTGCGTTTGTAATGAGGCGGGCCATAAAGCGTGACAAAAGCTTATTGATCGTAATTGCAGGTATTTGGATTTTATGCGTAAGTGTTCAAAGGTTTGCAGTGCCATATATTTTTGAACGTGTCCTCCAGCCTTACCAGGTCGAAAGGATATTAAACACTTTCGGCGTAGACTATGTCCCAAATGATAATGCTGAGGCCGAAAAGCTGGATGAACAAAAAGAAAAGGAACTTGCAAATACAAAAAAATTAAAAAAGGCAAAGGAAAATTACAATGTGAAGCAATCAAAAATTGCAATAGGTTCAGGGGGGCTGATAGGAAAAGGATTTTTAAAAGGAACACAAACGCAGGGTGATTTTGTTCCTGAGCAACACACAGACTTCATATTTACATCCGTAGGTGAAAATTTTGGATTTTGGGGAAGCAGTCTCGTCATCATTCTGTATATGCTTTTGCTTTTCAGGATTGTCTTTTTAGCGGAACGGCAGCGAAGTACTTTTAGCAGAGTGTACGCATACAGCCTTGCGGCCATTTTCTTTTTTCATATATCTATTAATATCTGCATGACTATTGGACTTGCGCCTGTAATAGGAATAACTTTGCCATTGATGAGTTATGGAGGTTCCTCTTTGTTAACCTTTACCATCTTAATTTTTATATTGGTGCGGCTTGATGCAGACAGGCAAATGGTACTACGGTAACTCTTTCAGGAAAATCATTTTAAATACGTGGATGAGTCCTGTATCATTCTGCATTTCGACTTTTTGTAAATTTAAAATCAATTTTTATTATGAAGATATTTCCTCTGAGTGAAGGATCATTTACAGTTGATCAATCCAAAAAATTTATTCCATTTAAAATTGATCAGGATGATTTGCAACAAAGATCAAGAGGCAGCTTGCTCGTGGAAATTCAGCCATTTGTTGTAGTTACTTCAAAAGACATCTTGTTACTTGATACAGGACTTGGTTTTGCAGAGCAGGATCAGCAGTTACAAATTCACAGAAATCTTGCTTCCCATGGTATAAATTCTACTGACGTCACAAAAGTGCTGCTTTCTCATTTGCACAAGGATCATTCCGGTGGAATTCTTACTCAAGATAAAAATCAGCTGAGTTTTGAAAATGCTGATTATTATATAAATCAAAACGAATGGAACTATGCATTTGAAAAAGGTCTTCCCTCTTATGTTACCGATGACTACTTAATGCTTAAGGACAGCGGTAAGCTAAAATTTACAAATGGAGATAATACAATCGATGGGTATATACATTATCAACTAACTGGTGCGCATTCTCCCTATCACCAGGTTTTTAAATTAAAAGAAGATAACGAGATAATTTTTTTTGGCGGCGACGTTGCTCCGCAATTGCAACAAATGAAAAACAGGTTTAAAGCTAAATATGATTACGATGGAGCTAAGGCAATGGAACTTAGAAGAGAATGGTGGCAGGAGGGAGAACTGGAAAAATGGACCTTTTTATTTTACCATGATATCAAATACCCAATCCACAAATTTTAACATAACAAAAAAAAAGGCCTGCCCTAAAAAGGGCCGGCCGTTGCTAACCTATGAAAAACACCTAAGCACAAAAATAAGAAAAATTTAATTTCTCCAACTTTTAGTTGCTGTAATAATTAAAATCGATGGAACTATTTACCCAACGGCCTAAATTGTTGATTTAACGACGCAGGCTATTTAGTCTTTGGGCTTGCCGATCCTTGAGCCGACGTATCAAAACTTCGCGAAAATCCCGCTCGGCATTAAAAAGTTTGTTTAGTCTTGGTTGTCCCAAGAACTTTTTCAAATGAAGGCTGATATTTTTTGCGGATGTCTAAGAGTTGTTGATCAGATTTCATAACGTCCTTTCTATCAACGCTGCGAACCTCCTGATCATATTGATTATAGATGGGCCAGAATTTTTGTGCCTCTTCGGCAGTCAAACCAAGCTTTTGGGTTATAAAAGCAATTTTTAAAGCCTGTATCTTTTCACCCCTGGGATCGTCATCCTGGGCATAAAGGGTTGTGAAACCGGAAAAAAATAAAGCCAGTAAGAGTACAAATCTTTTCATCATTATTTTTTTAATTAGAATTGCCTGCCCGGTCAATTTTATCGAGGTATGAGTTTAATGTGTTTTCGTTATCCAAATAATCTTCCTGCGATGGCAATTCGCTTACATCTGTATTTTTTAAAAGAACATCATTATCCAAAACATTTCCGTTCTTTTCAAGATATTTAATTATGTCATCATCGCTTAATTTAGCAATTCCCGCATCCAACTGCTTTTCTGTTTTAAACTGAAGCGATTCTTTGATATAACCGGGGATTTCTATTGAAGCGATTGTTGGTGGTTTAGAATTACCATCGTTAGAAGAACTATTAAATATTTGCAGGGAAGCGATAGCAATTACACCTGTTACCACAGCAGCAGCCGCAATCCTTAGCCAGGTCGTCCGTGGCGTCATTGTCAGTATTTTGGCGGACGTAGGTTTCGCTTTTTTAATAACAATATTTGCAAAAGAGTCAAAGTATCCTTCAGGTACCGTGAAGACATTTTCATTCTTCAGCGAAGAAAGCACGGGAGACAGATTTTGTAATTCTTCACTTACTGTTTCAAATTCTAAATCTTCGATTTTTGCCGAAATCTTAGTGCTCAAGGTATCAAAGTAGCCTGCAGGAACGGAAAATACATTTGCATTCCTGAGAGAATAAAATATTTCAGATAAATTGTCAGGCTCTGCATTTTCCTTTTCAAGATTCAGCTTTTCGATTTTCGCGAAAATTTCGGTGCTCAAAGTACCGAAGTAGCCTTCAGGTATTGTAAATACATTTTTATCTTTCAGGGAATCAAGCATTGGAGAAAGGTTTCCTGGCTCCTCATTTGTCGTTTCGGAATATAACGTCTTAATTTTTGCTAAGATATTTGTACTTAAGGTATCGAAATATCCGTCAGGCACCTGCTGAACATTTGTTCTATTTAAATCAAGCTCACCTTTGGTATTTAGTAACGCAAAATCAAATAGATGCTCACTCAAATTATTAAAGTAGCCATCAGGCACCTGGAAAACATTTATTTTTTCCAGCCCAGCCAGTAAGGGAGATATTCCTTTAAGCTCGTTCAATATTTCCTCAGAATTGTTCATTACGCTTTATCAGACTATTAAAGTGGTTAAAAGTTTAACTATTAAGTATAAATTCTTCAATTTTTTTGGCCGCGTGGTGGTAGCTGGCTTTCAGGGCTCCTTCGCTGGTGTCAAGTACTTTGCTCATTTCTTCATAAGGCATTTCATCGTAATATCTGAGGTTGAATACAATCCTTTGCTTTTCGGGCAGGCTTTGAATACCAAGCTGAAGTTTCCACTCAAGCTTATTTGCATCAAAATTGCTATCGCTCTTAAGCTGGTTGCTTAACCCGTTTTCAACATCGCTTAGCGATACCGCACTTCTTTTTTTCTGCTGCGCAATAAAAGTGAGGCATTCATTCGTCGCTATCCGGTAAAGCCACGTGTAAAGTTGACTGTCCTCCCGAAAATTTTCAAGCGCTTTCCATACCTTAATAAACACGTTTTGCAGCACATCGTTTGCGTCATCATGATTAACAACCATCCTTCTTATGTGCCAATACAATTTTTCCTGGTATTTTTTAATAATACTGGTAAAAGCCTGTTCTTTTGTCGCGGGATCTTTAAAGCTTAGCAAAAGCTCCTGGTCGTCTGCATGTCGGGTCATACGTAATTTTTATCTCGCGACAAAAATATAGAAACCTTCAGTAAGATGAAGTTGTTTATGGAAAGTTTAATCGAAAGCAATTGAACGATTGTGTTTTCTGCCTAGCGTAAGAAAATGTGCTTTGGCTAGCCGCCATATTTAGCAACCACACAAAACCATAAAATATAAACAACACCCGGTTTTTTTAATTGAAATCCATTACTTTTGCCGCCCCAAAAGCGCATGTGGTGAAATTGGTAGACACGTCAGACTTAGGATCTGATGCCGCAAGGTGTGGGGGTTCGAGTCCCTCCATGCGCACACTCACAATATATTTTCTGCAAGGAAAATAGTAAACCTCCGTTCCTGAAACGGGTAATAAATTAAAGATTAATGGCAACCACTACAAAAGAAAGCATTGGCGATCTTCATGATAAATTAACGGTAAAAGTTTCTAAGGAAGATTATTATCCTTCATTTGAAAAAGCAATAAAAGATTACAGTAAAAAAGCGAATATTCCTGGCTTCAGAAAAGGAATGGTGCCTCCAGGCATGGTAAAAAAAATGTATGGCTCCTCCATCTTTTACGATGAAGTAGTAAAAGCCGTTGAAAAAGAGTTGCAGGAGTATTTGAACAAGGAAAAGCCGCAGATCTTCGCCCAGCCCTTACCGATGGAGAGCGATTTGCGAAATCTTGACATGTCAAATCCCGTTGACTATGATTTTCCTTTTGAGATGGGTATTAAACCAGATATTTCTATTGATGCCCTTACCAACGCTAAACCTGTTCTTTACAAGGTAAAGGTTACGAATGAAATGGTGAACGAGGAAATAGAAAAGCTGGTAACAAAGCATGGCGACATGAAAGATGCCGATGAAGTTACTGCACCGGAAAATGTTTTAAATGTAGTGTTTGAAGAATCTGATCCGGAGGGAAATCCCTTGCAGGATGCAGCATCAAAAGAGAATTCAATACTTGTAAAATATTTTACTGAAGATTTTAGATCACAGATATATGGCAGGAAGAAAGATGATTTCGTAGTGTTGCAATTAAAAAATGCATTCCCGGAAAAAGAACGGGAATGGATTTTTTCAGATTTGGGACTGGACAAAAATGATCCTTCTTCTCTCGACAAATATTTTAAAATGACCATTACCAAAATTGGCTTGGTTGAAAAAAAAGAACTTAACGAAGAATTTTTTAGCCAGGTCTTTCCAGGCAAGGAAATAAAAACAGAAGAAGATTTCCGGAAGGCATTGCAGGAAGAACTGCAGCAACAATGGGATGGAGCGAGCCGCGGCCAAATGCAAGATCAGCTATATCATACTTTATTAGACACACCCTTACAATTGCCGGACGAATTTTTAAAACGTTGGATTGCGGTTGGAGGTGAGAAGAAAAAAACGACTGAAGAAGTTGAAGCGGAATATCCATCCTTCACCAATCAATTAAAGTGGACTTTAATAAGTGATAAGATCTTAAATGAAAACAAGATTGATGTGTCGGAGCAGGAATTGCGCGATTATATGAAAGTTGAAATTATGCGTTATTTCGGTCAAATGAATTTGGGAGAGGATACACAATGGATTGATAGCTATATTGACCGGATGATGAAAGATGAAAAGCAAGTTGACAGCAGCTATCGAAAAATAATAACAGAAAAACTCTTTAATTGGCTTGAGGCGCAGGTAACCCCAGTGGAAAAAGAAACCACTCCTGAAGAATTATTGGCCATGCAACATCATCATGAGCATTAACGCAGTTTGCCAAAGTTTTTATTGTCGCGATTCCTGATATTTACCGTGAATTTCTTTTATGCCCTTTTGTCTTATTTTTTTTGTTAGCATAATATTTGGAACTTCATGCGGGTAAAATTGCAATTACAAAAATCACATTTATGAATTTCGGAAAAGAATTTGAAAAATATGCTGTTAAACACAAGGGCATTAGCAGCAATACTTTGCATGGATATATAAATCATAACGTAACCAACCTCACTCCCAATATAATCGAAGAGAGGCCTATGAACGTGGCTGTGATGGATGTTTATAGTCGCTTGATGATGGATAGGATCATTTTTCTTGGCTATCCTGTAAATGATGAGGTTGCGAATATCATAACCGCCCAACTGTTGTTTTTAGAAAGTACGGACAGAGCCAGGGATGTACAGCTTTATATTAATTCTCCCGGTGGTGGCGTTTATGCAGGTCTTGGCTTGTATGACACTATGCAATTTGTATCTCCGGATATAGCCACAATTTGTACAGGAATGGCAGCAAGTATGGCAGCGGTGTTAATGAGTGCCGGAGCAGCAGGAAAACGCAGTGCTCTTAAGCACGCCAGAATAATGATGCACCAGCCGAGTGCGGGTGCGGCCGGGCAGGCTTCGGATGTGGAGATAACGGTAAATGAAGTAAGGAAAGTGAAACACGAACTATATGAAATACTAAGCAACCACACAGGCCAAACTATAGAAAAAGTTACCAAGGATAGCAACCGTGATTTTTGGATGACTGCGGATGAAGCAAAAGATTATGGCCTGATTGATGAAGTACTGGTGACAAATGCAAAAAAGACAAAAAAATAAAGATCGACAAATGAAATCAATGAATTTATCTAAGAAATATATCACTCGTTTTGAAGAGGAAGAAGAGCCCGAAAAATCATCTCCGGAAAATCCGATGGAAAAGATGATGGGTGGAATGATGTTTGATAAAAAATTTATCGAGCAAAGAAAAATTTTCTTGTGGGGACCCGTAGATGATAAAAGTGCAAAAGATATAACCAATCGTCTTTTATATCTTGAAGCAGTAGATCCCGGAAAAGAAATTACGTTTTATATTAATAGTCCTGGGGGGGGTATCACGAGCGGGATGGTTATTTACGATACGATGAAGATGATTAAATCGCCTGTGAGTACTGTTTGCATGGGTATGGCTGCGAGTATGGGCAGCATATTACTAAGTGGCGGAGAAAAAGGCAAGAGATTTATTTTTCCTCACGGAGAGGTAATGATCCATCAGCCGAGTGGCGGTGGACAGGGAACCAGCGCGGATCTGGAAATAATCGCGGTACAAATCTTAAAGGCTAAACAATTAGGAGCAAAATTACTTGCTGATAATTGTGGACAAACGTATGATAAAGTGATGGAGGATTTCGATCGGGATTATTGGATGGACGCTAAAGAAAGTAAGAAATACGGCATCGTAGATGGACTTCTTGACAAGTTTTAAAGCAACATTTCGTTTTATTTTCGTGTCCTTAATACATTACCTGTCGAATATGCTGATTTTCGCACAAAAAGTTGTAATTTATAAAACAAAATTTTAAGCAAGTTTAAGAAACTGAATATCAAGCATGGCTAAACAACAAACTTTGCATTGCTCATTTTGCGGAAGAAACCGTGACGAAGTAAAAATTCTTATCGCAGGCCAGGAGGGTCATATTTGTGAAAACTGCGTGGAGCATGCACAGGAAATTATTACCCAGGAAATTTTCCCAACCCCGGAAAAAAATTCGCATTCATCCAATTATAAATTATCAGTAAAGAAACCTGTTGAACTTAAGAAATTTCTTGACGAATATGTAATTGGCCAGGATGATGCGAAAAAGGTTCTTGCTGTGGCTGTATATAACCATTACAAAAGACTTAATCAAAAAGTAGACAGTGATGTTGAAATCGAAAAAAGCAATATAATAATGGTGGGAGAGACGGGCACTGGGAAAACCCTTCTTGCTAAAACAATTGCCCGTATACTTAATGTGCCGTTTGCCATCGTGGACGCCACTGTATTCACAGAAGCCGGTTACGTGGGAGAGGACGTAGAAAGCATTTTAAGCAGGCTTCTGCAGGTGTGCAATTTTGATGTCAATGCTGCGCAAAAAGGAATTGTATATATCGATGAGATAGATAAAATAGCACGTAAGAGTGATAATCCAAGTATTACACGTGATGTCAGCGGCGAAGGAGTTCAGCAGGGCTTATTAAAATTGCTCGAAGGGACGGAGGTACTTGTACCACCCCAAGGCGGACGGAAACATCCTGAACAAAAGTTGATAAAATTAAACACTACAAATATTCTCTTCATATGCGGAGGCGCTTTCGATGGTGTCGACAGGCTTATCGCACGTAGGATAAATACAAATGCGATTGGCTTTACGGTCAATAAGGAGCTCCAGGAATTTCAAAGGAAGAATTTGTTGCAGTTTGTGAATGCACAGGATCTTAAGTCTTTTGGGCTTATTCCCGAACTACTAGGGAGATTGCCTGTAGTTACTTATTTGAACCCACTGGATAAAATTACTTTGCGAAATATACTTACTGAGCCAAAAAATTCTCTGATCAAACAGTATAAAAAGTTGTTTGAATTGGAAGGGATAGAACTTGTTATTGAAGATGATGTTTATGATTTTATGGTTGAGAAAGCCATTGAGTATAAACTTGGGGCAAGGGGCCTGAGAAGTATTTGCGAAAGCATTTTAACTGATGCTATGTACGATCTTCCTTCACAAAAAGTGAAAACTTTTATTGTTACACTGGATTATGCTGAACGTAAATTTAAGATCAGCAAGCTTAGTATGTTGAAAGTCGCCTAGAGCATTTTAAACACTTCATAGGATTGGTGGTTTGACCAAACTTAATAGAATCTATCTTTTCCCACATTTATATCTACTCCCAGGCAATTGTAATCTCCTGTTGAATAAAAAAAGCAGATTTTATTTTTTTCATTTTATTTTTACCCCATACGTTCATTAAATTTTTTTAGATGGTTGATGTAATTCTTGGCCTGCAATGGGGTGATGAAGGGAAGGGAAAAATTGTAGACTATTTTACTCCCGGTTATGACGTAATTGCCCGTTTCCAGGGAGGTGCAAATGCTGGCCACACTCTGTATATAAAAGGTGAGAAAATCGTTTTGCACCAAATTCCCTCGGGTATATTTCATGATAATAAAATTAATTTAATAGGCAACGGAGTTGTGCTGGACCCTGTTACTCTCAGGAGCGAATGTGAATCGGTAGCTGCAATGGGCATTGATTATCGTAAAAATTTATTCATAAGTGAAAGGACGCACTTGATACTACCTACACATCGTGCGTTAGACAAAGCGAGCGAAGTGGCAAAAGGCCTGGATAAAATTGGTTCTACGCTTAAGGGTATTACTCCCGCCTACATGGATAAAACCGGTAGAAATGGTTTACGGGTGGGAGATCTTTTGAATAAAAATTTCATTTCCCAATACATAAAACTTCGGCTTAAACATCAAAAATTATTGGATAACTTTTCTTTTTCAGAAGATATTTCCATTTGGGAGGAAGACTTTTTTGATGCACTTGAATTTATTAAAACCCTTAAAATAGTTAACGGCGAGTACTTCATAAACGATGCCATTCAAAGTGGCAAAAAGGTTCTTGCCGAGGGTGCGCAGGGAAGTATGCTGGATGTGGATTTTGGCACATTTCCATTCGTAACATCGTCCAGCACTATTTCAGCCGGGGTGAGTAGCGGACTTGGTATAGCACCTCAAAAAATTAAAGAAGTCTTTGGCATTACAAAAGCTTATTGCACCAGAGTAGGAAGCGGACCTTTTCCCACTGAGCTTCATGATGAAAAAGGTGAATTATTAAGAAAGCTCGGAAATGAATTTGGCAGTACAACCGGGCGCCCGAGAAGGTGTGGCTGGATTGATCTTGTGGCCTTAAACTTCGCGTGTATGATCAATGGCGTTACTCAACTGGTTATGACAAAGACAGATGTGCTGGATACGCTGCAGGAATTGGAAGTATGCAACATGTATAATACAAATGGGATTGATACCAACCAAATTCCATTTCAAATGCAGGGTATGGATATCCGGCCAGTGTATAAAAAATTTGCTGGCTGGAACTCCGATATTACTTCTATAAAAAAGTTTGATACCCTTCCTTCAAAAATGAAAACGTACATAGGTTACATCAATGATACTCTCGCAGTGCCTGTAAATTATATCTCGAATGGCCCGGGAAGTGACCAGATCATTGTGGCACCATGATTGTGGTTTTTAAAACTTAGGAAACCAAAATTTTTATTTTTTAAAAACTTTTTATAATATTTGGCTATTTAAAAATCTAAATGAAATTTTACATTAATAATCCTTAAGAATTATGAAAGCAAAATCTGATAAGGAAAATAAATTTCCTAAAAAATCACAGGCAAAAAATGCTGATAAAACATCTTCAAAAACGATGTCTTCAAAAAGCAATGAGGACGACGATGATGATTTGGACGACGATTTTGATTTAGAAGAAGCGACTACTTCAAAAAAACCTAAAGCATCGGCTGCAAAGAAAGGTAAAAAAGCCGAGGACGACGATGATGACGATATTGATGAGGTTGAAGACGATTGGGAAAAAACTGATGATGATGACTATGACCCGGATTTTGAAGAATTTGATGTTCCGAAATCAAAAATTAAAAAACCTGGAACCAAAAAGGGCAAAGGTGATGATGATTTTGATCTTGATGATGATTTCAAAGATCTTGATCTGTTTAATGATGGGGCTGAAGACGATGACGATGACGACTTTTAAATAGCAATAACAGCTATCTTCATTGCTGTTATAAATTAATTTGAAGAGAAAATTTACATCTTATTTAATAGACGATTTTTTAACTATTAAAATACAGGTGCTAAGCTATAGCAAAAAGTTTAGCACTTTTTGTTTTTTAGATAATCATCAATATGATTTCCAAAAATCGCACGACTGTATCGCAGCCGCAGGAAGCATTTCAGATTTCGTTTCGCAAAATGATACCAATAATCTTGAAGGGCTGGATCAATTTATCTATAAAAAAAACGACTGGCTTTTTGGACATGTAAGTTATGATGTCAAAAATGAAATTGAAGAACTTTCATCTTCAAAGTTTGATGGGATTGGATTCCCTCAAATCCTTTTTTTCGTACCTGAAATCGTCTTCATCCTCTCTGAAACAACGTTACATATCGGAGTCGTCGGAATACATGATGTTAATACTATTTTTAAAGAAATTACATCGGTCACAAACGATAAGCAGAAAAAAAAGAAAACTTCCATTTTAAAAAGCAGGTTTACGCGAAAAGAATATTTTGAATCCGTAAAAAAATTACAGGAACATATCTTAAAAGGAGACTGTTACGAAATTAATTTTTGCCAGGAATTTTATGACCCCAATGCGGTAATTGATCCTCTTAAAGTCTATAAGAATTTGAATTTACTATCACCAAATCCCTTTTCAGCTTTTTACAAATACCAGGACAAATTTCTAATGTGTGCAAGTCCCGAACGGTTTCTAAAGAAAAGAGGAAATGTACTTATTTCACAACCAATAAAGGGAACCAGCAAAAGAATTACAAAGGATCCACAAGCAGACAATCTTCAAAAAAGTGCGCTGTTGCAAAATAAAAAAGAGAGGTCAGAAAACATAATGATCGTAGATCTCGTAAGAAATGATCTCGCAAAAATTTGCAAAGAAGGTTCTGTGAACGTCGAAGAATTTTTAGGAATTTATACTTTCCCGCAGGTGCACCAAATGATTTCAACTGTTGCCGGGATTTTGAAAGAAGGCATCCGGCTGTCTGAAATTTTTCATGCCACGTTTCCAATGGGATCGATGACAGGTGCTCCCAAAAAAAGAGTTATGGAATTAATTGAGAAATACGAAAAAACAAAAAGAGGGTTATTTTCCGGAACTGTAGGCTATATTAATCCGGCGGGAAATTTCGATTTTAATGTGGTGATCCGAAGCTTACAGTACAACAGCACAAATCAGTATCTCTCTGTAATTGCCGGTTCAGCAATTACCTTCAATAGTATCCCTAAAAATGAGTATGATGAATGCCTGCTAAAGATAAGCGCCATGAAAAAAGCGCTTGAATAAAATTATTTTTTTGTCTTACCGGTTGGAGAAGTATTGCGTTTTTTGTAAATAGTTTCGATGTTCTGGTTAACGTCTCCCAGTAACTGCTCCACACATTCATTAAGGATAATGTATTTGTTGGCAATAAAAATATCCATTTTATCATTAGGCAACCTTAGTTCATAGGACGATCCAGTTGCGAGCATGTTATCAAAACCAGGGTTGTAACGATTAAAATCTTTCATTTCAATATCCAGGTTTTTTGCAATGATTGCGGCAATGTATCTTCCGGAAACCATTACAGCATCGGCTGTTGAATCTTTGTCTGAGGTAAGATTTGGGCTGGCATTAGTTCCGTTTTTCAAACTCGTATAATCGAAATTGCTTCCCGGTAAAATATCGCCACTATTCGCTGTCTCCATAATGTAATGTGTAGCAATAAATTTCTTCACATGGTTGCGGGATTCTTCAGGAAGATAATATTGCAGATCCCAGAAATTTCGGCTGCCACTTTTCTTTATTGCACTATATACACGACCCGGGCCGCCGTTATATGCTGCAATTACCAACAGCCAATCTTTTAAATTCTTATACAGGTTCAGAAGATACCTGGCAGCCGCGTTTGTGCTCTTATAATAATCAGTACGATCATCTAAATATTGATTTACCTGCAGACCGTACTCTCTTGCAGTGTAGGACATAAATTGCCATGGGCCTCTGGCACCCGCGATTGAGAGTGCATTGGACTTAAGGTTACTTTCAATAACAGCCAGGTATTTCAGTTCTTTCGGCAACCCATATTGCGATAATATACCATCTATATAATTGAAGTAAGACATTGAATTTAATTTCAATTGCTGCAAATATTTTCCATGTGTCCGCAGATAATCCTGCATGTAATTTTCAGCATATGGATTTACTTGTGCAGAGTATGGGATTTTAGGATTGTAAGAATAGTTAGTAAATAAATTTTTGAATCCATATTTAGTAACCTGGCTCACATATTGAACCTTTTCCTCTGCAGGTGGAGTTGGTGATTTTATTACTTCTTCTATTTTTTTATCTTCAGCTGTGTCTGTTTCTATAATTACAGTATCGATAGTCGCCTGGTACGATTTTTCATCATATGCACTGGCCCTTTTTGAAAAACCAGTTTGTAAAAAAATGATCAGAAATATTATTTGTAAAAAATCCCTCATGACAAGCTAATACTGTTTGTACTTCGTTAAAAGCATATTGGATATGCTCAGTAAAGTTAACTCATTGTGCCTGTTTGTAAGCACCTGCACTCCAAAGGGCATTCCATTAGAATGCTTGAAGAGCGGCAATGAAATAGCCGGAGTGCCGGTTAAATTAGCGTATACCGTATATATATCTGCGAGATAAACTGCTATAGGGTCTTTGTCCATCTTACCAGCTTCGAAAGCAGTGGCAGGTACCGTTGGTATTATAATAGCATCGTATTTGGTAAAAATATCTTTCGTTTTCTCAACCAATAGCTGCCTCACCTGTTGCGCCTTGGTGAAATAAGCGTCGTAATAGCCTTCACTGAGCACGAAAGTTCCAAGCATAATGCGTCGTTTTACTTCCTTGCCAAATCCTTTACTTCTCGTTTTTTTATAAAATTCGGTGAGATCGTCTTTTTTATCTTCATCCCGATACCCGTATCTTACGCCATCATACCGGGAAAGATTGCTTGAGGCTTCGGCTGTAGTAAGTACGTAGTAAGCTGGTACAATAAAGTCGATGAGATCAAATTCTATTTCATCAACTGTACGCCCATCATCCCTCAATTTAGCTGATAGCGAATAAATATTTTCCCGTATCTCGGGGTCAAGGCTTTGATGTTCAAGAGCATTTTTTAAGATCGCAATTTTGTGAAATCCATTGTTTGCGGTGATTTGAAATTTTTGCCGATCTTCCTGAAATATTGTGCTATCGAATTCATCCTTTCCATTAATAACATCCAGCACGTTCGCCGCGTCCTCAACGCTATTTGAGAAAATTCCTATTTGGTCAAATGAAGAAGCGTAGGCAATTAAGCCATGTCTGGATATCGTTCCATAAGAGGGTTTAAGGCCTGTGATACCACAAAAATCTGCGGGTTGACGTACTGATCCACCCGTATCACTTCCCAGGCTAACCATGCACATGCCTGCCTGAACCGCAACTGCCGATCCACCAGACGACCCGCCCGGAACCTTATCTTCATCAAGTGCATTAAACACTCTGCCATATACTGAGTTTTCATTGGTACTCCCCATTGCAAATTCGTCGCAATTGCAATTGCCTATTATGATAGCATCTTCCCTAAGTAATTTTTCAACCGCAGTAGAGTTATATATGGAAATAAAATCTTTCAAAATTGCCGAAGATGCAGTAATCCTATGTCCTTTATAGCAAATAACATCCTTAATTGCAATTACAACACCGTGAAGCCTCCCACACGGGTCTCCATTTTGCCTTTTAATGTCAAGCTCTGCGGCTCTTTCCAGGCTTTCAGAATCAAATACTTCAACAAATGCATTCAGCCGCGCCGCACTTTTAATTTTATCAAGGTAATATCCAACAGCTTCATAGCATGATGTAGTTCCGCTATGCAGCTGATTTCTATATTCCTCAATAGTTTTAAAGGAGAACAAGATGAGTTATTTGAAAAATGGCTCAGGTGTGAAATCTTCTATGAGATAGAAAGTACACACCTCAGCCATCAAGGATTAGAAAAAAGAAAAATTTTATTTTTGGAGCTCAGTTTCTTTGACAACTTCGCGGGGAGGAGCAGGTGGATTATCCTTTTCTTTCATACCGGCATCAATTTCATTTTTCACATGTTCTTTAGCATCATTAAATTCTCTCACACCCTTACCAATACCTCTCATAAGGTCAGGAATTTTTTTACCTCCAAAAAATAAAAGTACAACGAGAAGGATCAATATCCATTCTGATCCACCAGGCATAGACAACAGCAATCCTGGATTTAATAGATTATACATCATCTTTTAATAATTAGTTTTCAAAGATACTTAAATAATAAAATACGCCTTATTATTCTGGTAAAATTGAGAAGATTTTAAGTATTATTTGATGTACCGGCCACATTTTGCCTTGCCGTTCGCAGCTTCATAAGGAGATATTCCACGAGCGCATGAAGTAAGAATGATTGATAGTAGTACGACAATTACACCTGCTTTTTTCATATAAAATAAAAATGGTTAGGTATAATTATATCATCAGTCTTTTTTTGGTGAGATGCAAGTATATAAAATAAAAACCCGGAATGCAATAGCACTTCCGGGTATTCTTAAAAATAGAGTATTAGTACTTTATTATTTCAATCTTTTTTCCTGGATGCGGGCACTTTTACCACTTCTTTCACGTAAAAAATACAGCTTGGAACGACGTACTTTACCTACTTTATGTAGTTTAATACTTTCTATATTTGGGGAAAAGATTGGAAAAAGACGCTCAACCCCAACTCCATTACTTATTTTTCTTACTGTAAAGGTAGCTGTTCCGCCTTCACCTTGCCTTTTAATTACATCTCCCTTAAAACTCTGGATACGTTCTTTGTTGCCTTCAAGGATTTTATAATTTACTGTGATATTATCACCTGCTTTAAATTGAGGGATTTCTTTTTTTTGTGTCAACTGATCGTGAACAAAAGCTACTGCATTCATGGCTTTTTTATTTTAGGAGTGCGAAGGTAAGAGAAATTATTAGATTTTGGAATGCCTTTTCATAAAAACTTCCTGCTAAAACTCTCTACAATCGATATTCCACGGCTTAAAAATAAATGATCTGGCTATACTTCACATCTATCTTGCTACGTTCACAGCTCTTTTTTCGCGAATAACCGTCACTTTTATTTGGCCGGGATAGGTCATTTCAGTTTGTATTTTTTGTGCTATTTCAAAACTGAGCTTATCACTATCACTATCAGTCACTTTCTCGGCTTCTACTATTACGCGAAGTTCCCGACCTGCCTGTATTGCATAAGCCTTTTCCACGCCCGGGTAGGTAAGGGCAAGATTTTCAAGATCTTTGATTCTCTGTAAATACTGCTGCATGATTTCGCGGCGGGCCCCTGGCCTTGCACCACTCATGGAATCGCAAGCCTGTACAATGGGCGAGATCACATACTGCATTTCAACCTCATCATGATGCGCCCCGATAGCATTGCAAACTGCGGGATTCTCACCATATTTTTCCGCTAACTTCATTCCAAGCAATGCGTGACTTAATTCGGTTTCTTCGTCAGGAACTTTGCCGATATCATGTAAGAGTCCTGCACGCTTTGCCAATTTTGAATTCATGCCTAATTCTGCAGCCATTATTCCGCAAAGATTTGCAACTTCACGGCTGTGCATAAGTAGATTTTGTCCATAAGAAGACCTGAATCGCATTTTACCAACTATGCGAACAAGCTCTTTGTGAAGCCCATGTATTCCTAATTCTATCACGGTACGTTCCCCTATTTCAATGATTTGTTCTTCAAGTTGCCGGCGTGTTTTTTCGACTATTTCCTCTATGCGTGCCGGATGAATACGGCCGTCGGTAACCAGCCGTTGCAACGAAAGCCGGGCAATCTCCCGACGGAGGGGGTCAAATGATGAAAGTATAATCGCCTCTGGGGTATCATCAACAATAAGATCAACACCCGTTGCAGCCTCAATCGCCCTAATATTTCTCCCTTCCCGTCCTATAATCGAACCTTTTATTTCATCACTTTCAAGGTTGAAGACAGTAATAGCATTTTCAATTGCCTGCTCCGAAGCAGTGCGCTGAATGGTTTGTATTATAATTTTCCGGGCCTCCTTGTTTGCTCTTAATTTAGCATCATCAACAATTTCCTGCTGGATGATAAGAGCTTGCGAATTTGCCTCTTGCCTTAAAGACTCTATGAGCTGAGCTTTTGCTTCGTCAGCGGAAAGTCCGGAGACCTTTTCAAGCCGTCGAATGTGCTCCTCCTGGTGCTTTTCCAACTCAGTTCGCTTGATATTTACAACCTCGATTTGCCGGGTTAAATTTTCCTTTATGGTTTCATTATCCTTAATTAAGCGCTGGGCATTCTGATCTTTTTGATTAATAGATTGCTCCTTTTGCTTAACCCGGTTTTCAATATCATTTAGTTTCTGATTTTTTTGGAAGACTTCCTTATCATGCTCAGATTTTAACTGAACAAAATGCTCCTTTGCTTCAACCTGTTTTTCTTTTTTAAGAGATTCGGCCTGAAATTGTGCATCGGATAATATCTTTTGAGCTTCCTTCTCGGCATTTTCTACCTGTAATTTTGTGTTTTTGGCAAATAAAATTTTACCCAGGATGATGCCTGCAATTAAAGCAACGACACCAACTATTATTGGGAGTGATTGTTCCATCTTGTTTTAATGATTTAGTTCGGTTCATAATCTGTAATCCTCTATATAGATTGCAATACTTCTTTTGAAGGAGAGTAATAGACGAAGATAGAGAAATTGTGTGGAAATTTATGGACAGGATAATGATTCGTTTAACCAAGTACGTTGGGAATTAAAATGTTGAACCATATTTATTTTCTTCCGCCCCATAATTATTAATAGTTACTATAAAAGTGCCGCATCGATCTGGGTCTCAATCTTATTTAATATTTCCCGTATTTCATTCTCATGAATCCCAGAACTGTTTTCCTGCTTAGGCTGCGTTGCATACCATATTAATACCATTGAAATGTAATCCTGCATATCTTTCCCTGCATATTGGGTTCTAAATTCCAGTATTTTTTCGTTGATAATTTTTAATGTTCCCCGAACAGTTTCTTCATCTTCCGGGAGCACTTTAATGCGATAGGTTCTGTCGCCAATCAAGATATTTAGTGGGATAAGTGATGCTGCCATAAATTATTTATTTAGCATTGCCATGCATTTTTCAAGGTATTTAATATATTGATTGATTCTTTTTTCAAATTCTATGCTCTCATCATCGCTCATTTTTCCCGCAGAAGCCTTTAGTATGGATGTTTGCATCTCAAGAATTTCTATCTTTTCCATTTCCCCCTTTTCTTTCTCCCTATACTCACTTATTTCATTAGAGAGAGCAGCATTTTCCTTTTGAAGAACTGCATACCTCTTCATAAATTGCTGGAGCTTTTTATTAATATCCTTAATTTGTTCTTCTACTGTTTTCATTTTATCAGGCGTTTCTTATTTCTGCATTGTTTTCCTTTTCGAGAATATTTATAATACGCTTCATCATCGAATCTACTTCTGCATCGGTTAGCGTCTTTTCTTTATCTAAAAATGTAAATGTGATGGCAAAAGATTTTTTTCCCCGGCCCAATTTTTCACTCTCAAAAACATCAAATAACTTAATGCCGGTAAGTTTCGGTAATTGCAAAGAATGTATTGAACTTTTCACTAATTCATAGGCTACCTTTTTATCAACTATTATTGAAAGATCCCGGTTTACATGCGGCAGTTTTGGGATTTCTGTAAATGTTATATCCCTGCTTTTTGCGAGATCTATTAATCGTCGCCAATGTATTCTTATGTAAAATACAGGCTGCTTTATTGAAAATTTTTCAAGCAAATTCACTAAAATATTCCCTCCCTCCGCAATAACAATACCATCATATGCAGCAATAAAGGATTCGGATAGATCGTCAATGCTTTTCTGAGAGAAGTGAAAATTATTTAACCCCGTCAAAGTAAACAGGGCATTACAAACGCCTTTTACAAAATAAATGTCAGTTTTCTCTTCTTTCGCTTTCCACGTGCTCATTTTGGTACTGCCGGTAAAGTATATAGCAAGATTTTCCTCTTCGTTATATTTTGCTGTTTCTTTTGTTGAAGTTGAATATGTTTTCCCAAACTCAAAAAGAAAGAGATCATTGTTCTTCCTGTTTAAATTGTAGGCAATACTCTCAAGACCGGTGGGAATCATAGTTGGTCGCATAACATTAAGTCCTTCGCTAAGGCTATTTACAATTTTAACCGTAGATTCAAGAGTCTCATCGCTATAATAATCGCTGTTTGTAATCGAGTTTGTAAATATCTCCGCAAACCCATTTCCAGTTAACCATCCGGCTAATTTATCCCTCATGGCTATTTCAAATAATCCTGTTTCAATGGCGGGAGCCATTTTAATTGTTGCCGGTATATCAATGTTGTCAAGGCCATCGATTCGCATGATCTCTTCAATTATATCTGCCGGCAGGGTAATATCCGGATTACTATAGGGGACTGCAAGTGTAATGTCATCAACGCCTTCCTTTACAATCGAAAAATTCAGGCTTTTTAGAATGCTTTTCACAGTTTCCTGGTGGTAGTGCTTACCGCTTAGTCGCTTTAAATAATGATTCTTCAGAAGTACCTCCGTTTGCTGCCGGGGTTCAGGATACGCGTCTATAACATCAGAAGAGAATTTGCCTCCGGCGATTTCTTTGATCAGTAATGCGGCTCTTTTTAGAACTTTTACGGTATTCCCTATATCAACGCCCTTTTCAAAACGCATGGCTGCTTCTGTCCTCAGATTGTGCCTGAAAGACGTTTTGCGGATCGAAGAAGGGTCGAACCAGGCACTTTCTAAAAAAACATTTGAAGTATTATTCGTAACACCACTGTCAATTCCGCCGAAGACGCCGCCAAAACACATTGGCTCCTGGTCTCCGTCACATATCATCAGATCTTCATTGCTTAGCTTACGCTCTTTTTTATCTAATGTTATAAAAGAAGTATTTTCCGGCAAATTTTTTACAATTATTTTTCGCCCCTTTATTTTATCTGCATCAAATACATGTAACGGCTGCCCGGTTTCATGCAAAATAAAATTTGTAATGTCTACAACGTTATTAACCGGGCGAACGCCAATGCTTTTAAGCTTGTTTTGCAGCCAGTCAGGAGACGCCGATACACTAATTCCCGAAATACTCACACCTGCATACCGGCGGCAGGCGACAGAATTTTCTATTTCAACCTTTATTGGTAGTTTCCTTGAATCTGTTTTAAAATCCTCCGGAAAAGGAGATACAACTTTTGCAGGAATTTTTTCATGATGCGATATATAAGCGCATAAATCTTTAGCAACTCCAAGGTGACTCATTGCATCAATGCGGTTTGGAGTAAGGCCTATCTCAAGGATCCAGTCAACATATGTTTTATAATAGTCCGATACCGGTAATCCAGGTAAAACATTTCCCGGAAGAACTATAATGCCGGCATGGCTTTCACCTAACCCTATTTCATCCTCGGCACATATCATTCCTTCACTTTCTACTCCCCTGATCCTGGTTTTTTTTATAACAACCGGTTGCCCGTTAAGAGGGTAAATAGCTACACCAACAGGCGCCACTACCACTTTTTGGCCTATGGCAATATTAGTGGCACCACAAACGATCTGCAACGTTTCACCCTTACCGTTATTTACCGAAGCAACTTGCAATTTATCGGCATTGGGATGTTTTTCGCAGGAAATCACTTCTCCCACAACCAACCCTTCAAGGCTGTTAGGGATTTCCTCATATTTATAGAGGTTTTCAAGCTCAAGGCCCACTGACGTCAAAATTGCACCTATTTTTTTGGAACTATCTGCCGCTCCCGGTTTCATTGCATCAGGTGGCAAATACTCTTTGACCCAATTGTAGCTTATTTTCATTTATATTAATTTTATCCATGCCTTCCGGGCTGAAAAATTCAAAAATAAGAAAGATGCATCTCTAAAAAACAATTGATCTGCTAAACTTCTTTCCCATGGCATATTTCAAACTAACGGTCAAAAATTTTTACCGGAAATTGAGGCGAAATCTGCATTTTTGCTACAGATTTTTTAGGTGAAAAGCCAGCAAAAACTGGAATTCTTTTCTGCACACCTTGTTGTTAACTATTAAAATAAATTAGCTAAAAAATATTTTAAATTGTGGGAAAGGGTCTGGTAATTGTTGATAAGTATCAAATTTAAGGGTATTCAATTGTGAATTGAAGTGGTATAAATATAAGGGCTTAACAATTTCTTTAAATAGAAAATACTACTTTACCTTAGTCGCCCTATCGAAAATTACCATTCCTGAAACATAACTATTTTTTCTCAATTTAGAAAAGCGTTTACGATAAAATGGACCTTACTAACCTTAATATAGATAGAAAGTTGAGGCGCAAAAGTGGCTCTCTTGAATTAGGAACTATGATGTTTGGCAAAGTTCCTCCCCAGGCAAAAGACCTGGAAGAAGCAGTACTTGGAGCTATAATGCTGGAGAAAAATGCCTTTGACGTTATCATTGAAATACTAAAACCCGAGTGTTTTTATGTTGAATCTCATCAACGGATTTTCAGGGCCATGCAGGGTTTGCAGCAAAAAAACTCGCCGATTGATTTGCTTACCGTAGTGGAAGAGCTAAAATTCAGGGAAGAGATTGATCTTATTGGCGGGCCCTTTTATATCACGAAACTTACAAATTCAGTTGTTTCATCTGCAAATATCGAAACACATGCAAGGATAGTGCTGCAGAAATTTATTCAAAGAGAGCTTATAAGGATAAGTGGTGAAATTATCGGGGATGCCTATGAAGACAGCACTGATGTTTTTGACCTCCTGGACGAAGCAGAAACCAAACTTTTTGAAATTACCAATAATCACCTTAGAAAGGACTATGCAAGTATAGATACCGTACTTGTAAAAACAATCCAGCGCATCGAGGATCTTAGAACCAGGCAGGATGAAATTACCGGTGTTCCCACGGGTTTTAGCACAATAGATCACATTACTTACGGCTGGCAGCCATCAGACCTTATAGTACTTGCAGCCCGCCCTTCAGTAGGTAAAACCGCATTTGCACTTAACCTTGCACGTAACGCCGCACTTCATCCTACAAAACCAACTGTAGTGGGTTTCTTTTCTCTTGAAATGAGTGCAGGTCAGCTGGTGCAGAGAATTCTAAGTGCAGAAAGCGAAATATGGCTCGAAAAAATTGCAAGAGGCCGCCTCGAAGAGCACGAGATGAAACAACTATACAAAAAGGGAATTGAAAGGCTCGCATCTGCTCCTATACATATTGATGATTCTGCAGCGCTAAACATTTTTGAACTTCGTGCAAAATGCAGAAGATTAAAAAACAAACACAATGTAGGCCTTATCATAATTGACTATTTGCAACTCATGAGTGGTGCAGGGGAAAACCGGAATAGTAACAGGGAACAGGAGATAAGCAGGATCTCAAGGGATTTGAAAGGACTTGCCAAAGAATTAAATATTCCTATAATCGCCCTTAGCCAGTTAAGCCGTGAGGTTGAAAAAAGGAAGGAAGGAAATAAGATGCCACAATTAAGTGACCTGCGGGAATCTGGTGCCATCGAGCAGGATGCCGATATGGTTATGTTCTTATACCGCCCGGAATATTACGATATCACGTCTAACGAGCTTGGCGAAAGCAACAAAGGTGAAACTCATGTAAGAATTGCAAAACACAGGAATGGTCAGCTCGATACGATAAAACTAAAGGCTCTGCTGCATATTCAAAAATTTGTGGAAGACGACGGTGATGATTTCAGTAATAGTTTACCCCAGGGTGGAAGCTGGAAACCCGTAAAGGATATTGATGGTGACGGAGCTAAACTTTATATACAAAAGGGAAGTAAAATGAATGATGGGGAGTTTGATGATGACACCCCGTTTTAAACGCGATGCAATTACCTTATTTTTTCGAAGAGAATATACCCGAGTCCGGAAGATTCTGCCTGGGTGAAGAAAGTTCGAAGCATATAGTACAAGTGCTGAGAATGAAGGAAAATGAAGAAATCAACGTTACTAACGGACAGGGCGTATTGCTAACCTCCTCCATAGTTGTCGCAAACAAGAGAAAGACCGAAGTCAACATTACAAAAAGAATAACTCACCCCAGGCCAAGCGAAAAAATTTCGATAGCGATTTCACTCATTAAGAATAATAGCCGGTTCGAATGGTTTTTAGAAAAAGCCACTGAAATCGGTATATCAGAAATCATTCCCCTTATTTGCCATAGAACTGAAAAAAGTACTATGAAAACGGAACGCATGCACAATATAATTACAAGTGCGATGCTACAAAGCAGGCAGTTGTGGATGCCTGATCTTACTGATCCCGTAAAATTTGGAGAGTTGTTAAAAGGTACAGGTTATAATCAAAAATTCATTGCCCATTGCAACGATGTTGAGAAAAAAAATTTGAATGATTTTGATAAAGTCAGCGGTACACAAATAATATTAATAGGCCCTGAAGGAGATTTTACAGAAAATGAAATTAGTGCCTCGGCTGAAAATAATTATATCCCCGTAAGCCTTGGAGGAACGAGATTAAGAACAGAGACCGCAGGAATTGTCGCTGCGGCCTTGCTTATGAATAAATAATAAATATAATAAGGATTATTCCTGAACCACAAGCCTGAAGCCATTCCCGTGGATATTTACAATTTCAATGCTTGGGTCATTTTTAAGATACTTACGTAGTTTCGCAATATATACGTCCATGCTTCTTCCATTAAAGTATGTATCGCTTCCCCATATTTTCTTCAATGCTGCTTCACGTGGCAATAAATCGTTCTTGTATTCGCACAGCATTTTTAATAATTCATTCTCTTTTGGCGATAGCGTTTGCACGTCTTTACCCACCCCTAATTGTCGCAGACGGGGATTAAAATGGTATTGCCCCAGGTCATATTCAGCATTTGCTTCTTCACGATGTAGTTCTTCGTTACGTTTTAAAATGGCTTTTATTTTATGCAATAGAACATCACTATCAAAAGGTTTTGTTATATAATCATCAGCTCCCAGTTTATACCCCTTAATAATGTCGTCTTTCATTGTTTTTGCACTTAAGAAAAAAAGCGGCATATCAGGATCAACGTTTCTTATTTCCTCCGCCACTGTGAAGCCGTCCATGTTTGGCATCATCACATCAAGAAGACATATATCAAACTTTTCGCGTTGAAATGCAGCAAGACCAAGCCTGCCATCTCTTTCCAGCACAACATCATAATCATTCAATTCAAGATAATTCTTTAAAACCATCCCCAGGTTAGGATCATCTTCACAAATAAGTATTTTCGGTTTTTTACTATCCATTTTAATTTTTTTTATTGCGAATAAAGATATTTAGTTTTTTTGAAATGGTTTACATATTTCATTGACACATATATACGGTACAATAAGCATGCAAAAAATTAAAACAATCATAAAAAATAGATTTCGACTTTGTAACTTTCGATAAAAAAGAAATGGCTAATAAAGATTCCTTCCTGGAACAAATTAAAAAAGGATACACATTTAAAGGTGAGACCATGAAAATAGGCGCGGCAATATTGGATGGAGAAGTGGTACCTGAAGCCGAAATCTTACTGCCTTTATCAACGCTTACCAGGCACGGCCTTCTTGCCGGCGCAACCGGAACCGGCAAAACAAAATCTTTTCAAATGATTGCTGAAGGATTAAGTAATGCAAGTGTCCCGGTTCTTTTGATGGATATAAAGGGAGATTTAAGTGGCATCGCGGCCCCGGGAATATTGAACGGTAAGATATCTGAGCGTTACCAAAAATTGACTATGACCTGGAAACCTGGCAGTTTTCCAACGGAATTCTTATCTCTAAGTAATGAAAAGGGAACACGGTTGAGGGCGACAGTGTCGGAATTTGGGCCGGTGCTTCTTACAAAGATTCTTGGCCTTAATGATACACAGGGGGGTGTAGTTGCAATGATTTTTAAATATTGTGATGATAAACAATTGCCTCTGCTTGACCTCAAAGATTTCGTGAAAGTACTTCAGTATATTGGCAACGAGGGAAAACAGGAATTGCAAAGTACCTATGGAAATATCTCAACCACTTCAACAGGCACGATCCTGAGAAAAGTGATAGAATTGCAACAGCAGGGAGCTGACACTTTTTTTGGAGAAAAAAGTTTTGAAGTCGACGATCTTATGCGAATGAATGATGATGGTCGCGCCATAATAAGTATCTTAAGAGTTACTGATTTGCAGGACAGGCCTAAACTTTTCTCCACTTTCATGCTTCAAATGCTTGCCGAGCTTTATGCAACGATGCCGGAAGAAGGAGATCTCGATAAGCCCAAACTTGTAATCTTTATCGACGAGGCGCACCTGATTTTCCAGGAAGCCACGCAATCTTTACTCGAACAAATTGAAACCATCATTAAGCTTATACGTTCCAAAGGAGTTGGTATTTATTTTTGCACTCAAAATCCTATGGATGTTCCGGCCCCTGTTTTAGGACAACTTGGCCTGAAAATTCAACACGCTTTAAGGGCGTTTACGGCAGCTGATAGAAAGGTAATAAAGCAGACGGCCGAAAATTACCCTGAAACAACTTTTTATAAAACCGAAGACCTGATAACGCAAATGGGAATCGGCGAGGCATTAGTAACTATTCTAAATGAAAAAGGAATTCCTACACCGCTTGCTCACACCATGATGCTTACTCCCCAAAGCCGGATGGATATACTTACGCAAGCTGAGCTAGATGCTATTGCAGGCAAGTCCAGGCTTGTCACTAAGTATAACCAGGCAATCGACCGGGAAAGCGCATGCGAGATTCTTACTGAAAAATTAAAACAGGCTGCTGAAAATACAGCCGCCGCAGTTACTTCAGCACAGAAGAATCAAAAGTCAGAACCATCAATGTTGGAAAAAGTTGCTGATAATACTATTGTCAAAAGCATGATGAGAACAGCAGGTACAACTATTGTAAGAAGTATATTAGGTTCATTAGGTCTTGGTGGCAGAAGCAAAAGCACAACCAAAAGATGGTTTTAATCGCACCTTGCCTAGTTATTCTATGCAACATTTCAGCTTAATATCTTATTTAAATGTTTTTTCCGAGGGTAGAGATACCATTAACATAACCTTTTAATCAACGATAATAACCATTAAATAAATTAAATCGAGTAGAAATACTTTTATTTATAAAATCTTACAAAAAGTCTTGTAAAATAGTAATTTCCCTATTATCTTCGTCTCGGTTTTTCATAGGATATTGGATTTTAAAGCGGGACTAGATTTCTATCTGGGTCCCTTTTTTTTGCCTTCTACTGACTTCCCCTTCCCCGCCTTGTAATTTTATACGTTAAATAAAACTTGATTCAATCTTTTGTTGCGGAGTTGGTATTTTTTCTATATTTTCGCCTCGGTTTTTCATAGGATATTGGATTTTAAAGCGGGACTAGATTTTTATCTGGGTCCCTTTTTTATTTTACAGCAACTTCTGATCTATGTTTTATTCCTGAGTTCTCCTTTTTGTGTAACCTCCAGCAAATTTTCTTCTACAAGGAAGTTTAATATCTTTTTTATTTTCTTTTGATTAAACCCCGGTAAATTTCTTATGAGTTCCTCGGTAGTCATTTCAGCCCTGGAAATAAGGTTTTTAATTCCATCATTGATTTTTCTAAATTCTTCGTTTGTAACTATGATTTCCTTATTGCGCAGGCAATTATCGCAAATACCGCATTGTCTTATATTTTTGTCGTCGAAGTAACCTGCAATCATCTTACTTCTGCAGGTATAAGCTTGATTTATGTATTCAATAAGGGCAGTTAAACGCTTTTCAAAAGCCTTTTTTCTTTGTAAAATATTTTTTTCGTTAATAATAAGGTCATCGACATTTACACGGTTTTCAAGAAAGGTTATTTGAGGGCTTTCATTTTGTGGGGTATAATCTATGATACCAAATTTTTTGATTTCTTTTAAATATGAAATAAGTGCATCTTTCTGCAGAGATAAAAATTTGGCAAGCTCGTTTTCCTTTATAGGAGTCGGGTAATCAAAAATTCCATCATAGGATCTCAACAGGCCTTTAATGACAGGCTCGAGGTATGAATGGCTTTTTTCAAGTTCTTCAATTTCAGATTTTGCGGCGCAGAAGACTACTGTTGAGGGAGAGAAAAACTGGTCGCTATAGTTTATCAATTCCTCCTGCTCAAGTATTTTCAAAACACTATTTACTGTAAAAGCATCAAGTTTGAATTTTTTTACAAAATCATTTATATCAAAATCAAAAGCAACGCCTTCACCGGCTCCTGACGGAAGCTGGAGGTAATTGACAAGAGCCTGGTAAATTGCCTTAATAATTTTTTTTGAAGGAAATCGAATTTCAATTTGTTTTCTAAGGTCATTAATTTCAAGATCGTTAAAAAAAAGTACCGCATACGCCTTTTTTTCGTCTCTTCCTGCTCGCCCTGCCTCCTGGTAATAGTTTTCAAGTGCATCCGGTACGTCATAATGAATTACCAGTCTTACATCAGGTTTGTCAATCCCCATCCCGAAGGCGTTAGTGCAGGCGATTATCCTTGTCTTATTTTTTAGCCAGTCTTCCTGCCTGCTATTGCGTTCCTCATTTGATAATCCTGCGTGATAGTAGTTTGCCTGGATTCCGCTGAATTGTAAAAGCTCGGCAATCTCTTTAGTCCTTTTCCTGCTCTTACAATAAATGATCCCGCTTCCCGGTACTTTTTTCAAAATATCAATCATTTTATTTTGCCGGGATGAAAGGGCAAACACGCTATAAGAAAGATTTGCCCTTTCGAATGACGTATGAAACTTCCGATAGCCCTCTTTAAATGAGAGTTTTTCACAAATATCGTTTTGAACTTCTGCAGTTGCGGAAGCTGTAAGTGCCAAAGTAGGAATATTGGCTAATTGCCCGCGGATGGAGGCTATGCGTAAATAAGGTGGCCTGAAATCATATCCCCATTGGGATATACAATGCGCTTCATCCACTGCCACAAGGTTAATTTTCATTAATGGCAGAAACCCTAGAAATAAATCTGTTTCCAGTCGTTCGGGAGACACATATAAGAATTTGAAATTACCATAAGCCGCATTTTGCAAAGTATTCCTTACGGAAGTATAATTCATACCCGTAAAGATCGATAGCGCCGGAATTCCTTTATTTTTCAAATTAGTTACCTGGTCTTTCATCAAAGCAATGAGCGGGCTTATAACGAGGCAGATTCCTTCCCTTGCCATTGCCGGCACCTGGAAGCAAATTGATTTACCGCCGCCGGTTGGCATAAGAGCCAATGTATCATGACCATTCAAAATCGAATGAATTATTTCTTCCTGCATGGGCCTGAAGTTGTCATAACCCCAGTATTTTTTTAAAACCTGGACAGGTGTGTAAATATTTTTGTTAATATTATTTCTGTTTTGGTCCATAGTTAATTCCGATAAAAGTAAAAAGTATTTCAATAAAGAAAATGCAATAAAAATTTTAGAATTTTCTTAAAAACGGTTTATGGTCCGCCATTCTCGTCCATATCTTATTTTTACGTCAAATGTGTCCGCTAAAATGGAAATTATTTTTAGTCTTGATGAAATTGAGGTTGCAGCCAGGGAATTCCTTAATAAAAGTTCCATATTTAAAATCTTTACATTCTCTGGTGACCTGGGTGCAGGAAAAACAACTTTTATAGAATCAATTTGCAGAGTGATGGGAGTGTCAGGAACTGTTACAAGTCCTACCTATTCATTGATTCATGAGTATGAAAGAAAAGATAAGGGGATCATTTACCACATGGACTTTTACAGACTTAACAGCCTTGAAGAAGCAATAGATGCCGGTATAGAAGAATGTATTCTTAGCGGCGAAATTTGTATGATAGAATGGCCTTCCAGAATTGCAAATATTTTACCCGATGAAATTGTAAAATCAGAGATTTTTATTCTAAGTGAAAATCGCAGAAAATTGGTTGTTGAACTTCCCTAAGAAAAATTTATTTTTATAAAACTGTTCACTGTAATATTCTAATATGGCGACCTCCAAACCTTTTGTTTCTCCATCTTTTACATACGAAACCATGGAAGAAACCCTTGATGTAAAACCAAAAGGTGTAGAATTGTTAATCGGAATTCCGCATGAGACACATTTCCAGGAAAACAGGATCGCCCTTACTCCGGAAGCGGTAAAAGTGCTTACTGCAAATGGCCACAGAGTTACAATGGAAACTAAGGCGGGCGAAGGTTCTAGCTATTCCGATACTGATTACAGTGAGGCGGGCGCAAAAATTGTCAATAGCAAAAAGCAGGTATTTGAATGTGATGTTCTTGTAAAGAGCGCACCCGTCGGCGAGGATGAATTGAATCTTTTAAAGCTAAACCAGTTTATTATTTCTCCGATACATATCTCGGCTATGAAGCAGGAGATACTTGAAAAAATGATGAGCAAAAAAATAACTGCGTTAAGTTTTGAAAATTTAAAAGATGATAGTGGCCACAACCCAATTGTGCGTAGTATGAGTGAGATCGCAGGGAGCGCGGTTATGCTCATCGCAGGGCAGTATTTAAGCAATGCAAATAATGGAAAAGGAGTTTTGGTAGGCGGTATTTCAGGAATTCCGCCAACTAAGGTTATAATAATAGGCGCAGGAATTGTTGGCGAACAGGCAGCACGGACTGCGCTGGCCATGGGAGCCAGCGTTAAAGTTTTTGACAACAGCATCTACCGCCTGAAACGATTACAAAATAATATTGGAGTACGGTTATACACTTCCGTCATTGAACCGGGTATTTTATCAAAGCAATTAAAAACCTGTGACGTAGCCGTTGGCGCTTTATCATCTTACGGGGGCCGTACTCCCCTTGTTGTAACCGAGGAAATGGTGAGCAGGATGCGGCCCGGGAGTGTTATTGTGGATGTGTGTATTGACCACGGTGGCTGTTTTGAAACATCCTCTATTACATCTCATAAAGATCCTGTTTTCAAAAAATATGATGTAATTCATTATTGCGTTCCAAATATTCCAAGTGGCTTTGCACGAACGGCCTCACAGGCTATTAGCAATGTATTAATGCCGCTTATGCTCGAAATGGCTGATGATGGAGGATTTGAAAATCTTGTTTGGCATAAATTAAATATCCGCAGCGGGATTTATTTATTTAAAGGTTCCCTTACCAATTTCTTTTTAAGCGAACGGTTTGACCTTAAATTTACTGACTTGAATTTATTGATCGCAAGCAGGCGGCAGTAGGAGGGATTTTTGATTTTACTTATAATCCATCACATCAATTGTCTCTTCGCAAAATGAATACTCTTTTTTATCATTACTGCTTACTATCAGCAATCGCTTTTCACAATATTTTTCGATTAAAAAATTATAAAGCTGAACTCCTTCGTCGTCGAGATTGGTGGCAGGTTCGTCAAGCAATATAGCCTCAACATTGCTGAAGACCGCCTGTGCTAGTTTTACTCTCTGTTTCATCCCACTGCTGAAATTACGGATCTGTTTATGGGCAGATTTTTCTAATCTCAATAAGATTATAATTTGCCGTGCATCCAATGTTGGGATCCAGCCCTTCATTTTACCATGAAAATTAAAAAACTCAGTCAAAGTCATTTCTTCTACGAGATCAAGATATGGCGCGGAAAAGGAAATATTTTTATAAACAGTATGAGGAGGAATTTCGTTATTAAGTATAGAGTATTTTATAGCGCCCTCATTGTGCAAAGTTGAGCCGGCAATTACCTGCAGTAAAGTTGATTTGCCCGAGCCATTTGGGCCGGTGATGGCATAACGTTTATGGATATCAAAATTAAAATTGAGGTTGCGGAAGATCCATTCCCTGTTGTAGCGTTTACCCACATTGGTCAGGTCAATCTTCATCAGTATTACCTTTGGCAGCAGCTTTTAATATCCCCCGCTTACTTTCTTTTATGAATTTAATGATCTCGTTTTTTTCGTCAGTTTCCGGAAGTTCATTTTCAATGAAAGCTGTTGCCTGGGTAATGTTCAGGCCGCGTGTATATATGTTGCGATAAATTTCAAGTATACCATTTATTTTTTCTGAGCTGAATCCTCTCCTTTGCAGTCCCACAGAATTTACACCCACATAACTCAAAGGGTGGCGACCCGCCTTTATATATGGAGGAATATCTTTAATAATTTCCGTCCCGCCGGCTATGTAGCTGTGGGCGCCTATTTTAGCAAACTGGATAGCTGCTGCCATGCCGCCAAGAATGGCGTATTCGCCTACTTCAACATGTCCCGCAAGTTGAACTGTATTAGCAATAACAGCATTATTACCTACAATGCAATCATGTGCGATATGACAATAAGCCATTAAAAGGCAATTATTTCCAACTATAGTTTTCCATTTGTCTTTTGTACCTCTATTAACAGTTACAAATTCACGAATGGTTGTGTTGTCACCTATCTGAACAAGAGTTTCCTCTCCATCAAATTTTAAGTCCTGGGGAATGGCGCCAATAACGGCACCGGGAAAAATGCGGCAGGATTTTCCAAGGATGGAGTTTCTCATCAACACTGAATGCGCCATAATGTGTGAACCATCGCCTACTTCGACGCCTTCTTCAATAACAGCAAATGCATCAACCGTTACATTATTTCCTATTTGCGCATCCTTATGAATATGTGCGAGGGGACTAATCATTATTATTCTTTAGGTCGTTTTACTATTTGTGCAATCAGAATAGCTTCCGTAACAACTTTGTCGCCAACATATACGGTTCCTTTCATTTCGCATATTCCCCTTCGGATAGGATGCAATAATTCCATTTTCAAGATAAGAGTATCTCCGGGAACTACCTTCTGCTTGAATTTACAATTATCAATTTTTAGAAAATAAGTATCGTATTTGTCCGGAGAATTCCTGGGTATTGCAATAAACCCGCCCGCCTGTGCAAGCGCCTCTGCAAGAAGCACCCCCGGCATAACTGAATTCCCCGGAAAATGGCCCTGGAAAAAAGGCTCGTTATAGGTTACATTTTTTATGGCCACAACGTGAGTGTCTGTTAACTCAATTATTTTATCGACCATCAGGAATGGATACCTGTGTGGTAACGTTTTTTCGATTTCATGTATATCAAGAAGCGGCGGCACATTGGGATCATATTTTGGAATATCCTGCCTGTATTTATACTTCTTAATGTGTTCCTTTATTTTTTTTGCAAACTTTACATTGGAAGAATGCCCCGGCCTGTTAGCAATTATATGGGCTTTAAAAGGATAGCCCACTAATGCAAGGTCTCCAACAACGTCAAGTAATTTATGTCTTGCCGGCTCATTTGGAAACCTAAGGGTAAGGTTATTTAAAATACCTGCTTCACTTACCTGCACATCTTCCTTATGAAACACTTTCGAAATGCGTTCCACCTGGTCAGCCGTTACAGGCTTATCTACAACCACTATTGCATTATTAATGTCGCCTCCCTTTATCAGGTGGTTTGCAATAAGCACTTCCAATTCGTGAAAAAAACAAAAAGTGCGGCTTGGTGCGATTTGGTTTTTGAAATCTGCGATATTGCGCATATCGGCATGCTGGGTACCGAGAACGGGCGAGTTAAAATCAATGAGTGTATTAATCCTGTAATCACTGTACGGCAAGGCTACCATCTCAACTTTCTTCTCATCGTCCACAAATGTTATATTATGTTGAATGTTGTAATATATCTTTTTCGCATTCTGTTTTGCTACGCCTACTTTGGCAAGGTGCTCGATAAAATGTTGGGAGCTGCCGTCTAATATAGGGACCTCTTCGCCATTAATTTCAATAAGAGCATTGTCAATTTGCATACCTGTTAACGCAGCCATTAGATGTTCTATCGTTCCGATCCTGGCGCCATTGGTTTCAATTGTAGTGCTGCGATTTGTTTCTATCACGTTATCGACGTCAGCTTTTACAACTGGTTTCCCAGGCAAATCTGTTCTTTGAAAATTGATACCTGTATTTGGATCGGCGGGTTTGATATGCATAGTTACCGACTGCCCGGTATGAATACCGGCGCCGGAAATAGTTACATCATGTTTTAAGGTGTGCTGATAAAACTCCTCTTTAGAATTCTGTGCCTCCATGAATACGAAAGTATGAAAACTATTGCTTTTAAAAAGTGCATTCAGGCCTCAGGATTTTTAGTTGAAATCAAATAACCTACCCTGCTACCTTTTCATTAATAAGCCGTTCGATAATTTGCTCCAGCTCGGTAATCCTTTTTTCAAGTTCCGGAAGATTGCGGCTTATTATCTGGCTGCGCAATGCATGCGCATATTCAAAAGCGGGAGAACCGGTAACTGCAGTATTTGGAGTCTTGATAGATTTGCTTACCCCGCTTTGTGCATTTATTTTGCTTCCGTCTGCAATTTGCAAATGACCGACAATTCCCGCCTGTCCGCCAATCATAACATTGTTGCCAATCTTGGTGCTTCCGCTTATTCCTGATTGTGCCGCGATTACCGTGTTGTTTCCCACTTCTACATTATGAGCAATCTGTATCAGGTTGTCAAGCTTCGCTCCTGACTTAATTAAAGTAGAGCCTATAGTAGCCCGATCAATAGTGGCGTTAGCCCCGATCTCGACATTATCTTCAACAATTACATTTCCTATCTGGGGTACCTTTTTAAAACTACCGTCTGTTTGAGGAGCGAATCCAAATCCATCTGCACCAATAACAGCCCCGGAGTGTACGGTTACATTTTTGCCGATTGTGCAATCGTGATGAATTTTTACTCCGGGAAAAAGAATAGTATCATCATCTATCGTAACGTTATTACCAATATATACCTGCGGAAATAATTTTACATTGTTCCCTATGTTTACATTCTCTCCTATGTAAGTAAATGCCCCGATAAAAAGATTTTCTCCCATTCGTGCAGTTGCTGAAATATATACCGGTTGCTGTATTCCGGTCCAATTCGCAGTCTGCATTTTATCATGAACACTTAAGATTACCGCAAATGCAGAATATGCATCCGGAACCCGAATAAGAGTAGCTGCAACTTTCTTCTCAACAGGCTGAGCATTGTTAACAATAATAACGGAGGCATTTGTAGAATATAAATAATCTTCATACTTGGGGTTGGCTAAAAATGCAAGTTGCCCTGGCTCTGCGCCCTCGAGTTTACCAAAGGAGGAAACGGTAACATTAGGGTCTCCTTCGATTTGGCCATTTACAAGTGTTGCTATTTCTGTTGCGGTGAACTGCATTTTTCAAATTAAGTATGTTCTTTCAAATTATATAATTATAATCTAAACTAAATCGATGCCTGTGTTTGGAAAACAAATGTAAAATTTTTTTACCGTGCCAAGTAATGTTTGATTAATGAGCGCATTGTCGACTTCCGAAATGTCTTTCGTGTATCCATCTTTAAATACAATCCTGATGTGCTCCTCCTCTACATTATAGGTATTACTGGTTGCCTTTCCTGTAAAAACAAAATATCGGGCCTCTTTTCTGGTTAATTTAAAATATCTCATTGCCAGGTTCCTCTTTTCCCCGATCTCAGATTCCTGGAATTTTTGTCCCGAATATTTTACTTTAAGTAATTTCCTGCCTACTATATCTTTGCAAAGTATCGATAAAACTTTATCCGGGTGACTCGTCCAGCTCTTTATTGCTGCCATTACATCAAAATCATCAAGTGCACAAAAATCATCAAGATGCCCATTTATGCCCTTATCCATATAGGTTTCATGCAAAAAAATATTTAGCACCTCTGAGAGGGCCACTGCCTTGATCTCTCTGGCTCTTTTAATAATGTTTACAAGCATTTTTTCGGCACACAAAACCGTCTTATGAAGATAAACCTGCAGGTACATAAATCTGCGTGATACCAAAAATTTTTCGATCGAATAAATTCCTTTTTCTTCAATCATTAATTCACCATTTTTAATGGTAAGCATTTTAATAATGCGATCGTAGCCAATCACCCCTTCACTCACTCCCGTAAAAAAACTGTCCCTTATTAAGTAGTCCATGCGGTCAACATCAAGCTGGCCGCTAACCAGCTGGTGAAGAAATTTTTTTGGATGTGCATCAGTGAATATATCAATTGCCATCTGCATTTTTCCACCCATTTCATTATTCATTTTCTTCATGAGAAGAATCGAGATCTCTTCGTGGCTCGCATCTTTAATCAAAATATGTTCCAGGGCGTGCGAGTAAGGGCCGTGACCAATATCATGCAATAAAATTGCAATTTTAGCTGCCTGGTCTTCTTTTTTGGAAATTGAAAACCCTTTGCTTTTTAGTTCATTAAGCGCATTGCACATTAGATGATAGGCTCCCAAAGAATGATGCAATCTCGTATGAACGGCCCCGGGATAAACTAATTGAGCGAGGGCCATTTGATGAATGCGTCGCAATCGCTGGTAATATGGGTGGGATATTATTTTATATACAAGCTCATCATCAATTGTTATAAAACCATATATCGGATCGTTAATTATTTTCCTTTGAGGCATTTATTTAAAATTGTTAAAATGATCTTGTATTCCGGCAAAGGTAATTTTTGGAAAGGGAATAAATTACATTTGTACGAATGCATAAAGACAAGTAAAATTCACTTCCTGTCACAGCAATTTGTTTATCACCTCCGTTTTTCGGCTAAAAAAATAAGAATGAACGCAGCAAAAATTTTATGGGTAGATGATGAAATGGAAAGCCTGAAATCCCAGATTATGTTTTTAGAAAATAAAGGCTATGAAGTAAAATCATTAAGCAATGGCTTTGACGCTGTTGATTATGTAAAAGATAATATTGTAGATGTAGTATTACTTGACGAAAGTATGCCTGGTATCACCGGCCTTGAAACATTACAGAAAATCAAAGAAATAAATACAGGTGTTCCTATTGTTTTGATTACAAAAAACGAAACTGAAAATTTAATGGATGAGGCGATTGGTTCGCAAATAACTGATTATCTTATCAAGCCGGTTAATCCAAACCAGGTATGGCTTTCGTTAAAAAAAATTATTGATAACAGGCGATTGGTCGCAGAAAAAACAACATCCACGTATCAACAGCAATTCAGGGATCTTTTTATGGCTTTAAATAACAATCCTGACCATAATGAATGGATGGATATTTATAAGAAGCTTGTGTATTGGGAACTTGAAATGAAAAAGAGCGATAGTCCTGAAATGCAGGAGGTTTTTCAATCGCAAAAAAATGAAGCTAATACTGAATTTTTTAAATTCATTTCTAAAAATTATTCTAACTGGGTGACGAACCCTGCGGCCGAATCTCCGATCATGAGTCATACCTTAATGAAATTTAAGGTATTTCCTCACGTCGAAAAAGGTACTCCCACTTTTTTTATTTTAATAGACAATTTAAGATTCGACCAATGGAAGGCAATTCAACCTCTTTTTGCAGAAAATTTTCGCATACTCGAGGAGGAAACTTTTTATTCAATACTTCCTACAGCCACCCAGTATAGCCGCAATGCTGTTTTTGCAGGAATGCTCCCTATTGATATCGAGAAAAGGTTTCCTGTGGAATGGAAAAATGATGACGAGGATGGAGGAAAAAATCTTTTCGAAGAGGAGTTTTTTAAGGCACAATTAAAAAAGTTGCGGAAGGATGATCTCAAATATTCTTATACCAAAATTACAAATCATCATGATGCACAAAAGCTAGTGGATAATATACACAACTTTATGAGCAATGATATAAATGTTATCGTTTATAATTTTGTTGATATGCTTAGCCATGCCCGTACAGAAATGGAGGTACTTAAAGAACTGGCCGCCGATGAGGTAAGCTATAGAAGCATTACTGCATCATGGTTTGAGCATTCACCTCTGCACCAGGCTTTGAAAAAAATAGCTGATAAAAAAATAAATCTTATTGTGGCAACAGATCATGGCAGTGTAAGAGTAAATACCCCGCATAAAGTAGTAGGCGACAAGCAAACCACAGCTAACCTTCGCTATAAACATGGACGCAACCTTAATTATGATCCTAAGGAGGTGCTTGCGTTTCGTGATCCGCGACAAGCTGGCTTGCCGGTTCCAAATGTGAACTCATCATTTATTTTTGCAAGGCAGGATGGCTATTTATGTTATCCAAATAATTACAATCACTTTGCAAATTATTATCGTAATACTTTTCAACACGGAGGCGTGAGCCTGGAAGAAATGATTATTCCCGTTATTCGCATGAGTAGTAAAACAGCTACATGACTTTTTTCGCCGGTTAATGTAACTTTGTTTAATATCCGGCTTTAAAAATCTTCGCAGGATTCAGGAATTATGAAATACAATCTTACTACTTTAAAAAAATTAGAAAATATTCTTGACGAATCCGGCTACATTGTAAGATATGAGCGCGGCTCTTTTCAAAGTGGGTATTGTATCCTTGAAGATAAAAAAGTGGTTGTCCTCAACAAGTTCCTGACTACAGAAGGCAGAATAAATACCTTAATGGATCTTATACCGCTGGTGAATATAAATTACGAAATGCTCACAACCGACTCTCAAAAAATGTATGATGAGATGGTTACACAAAATGAATCTGCTAATAAATTAAATGAGAAACTTTTCAATGAAAGTCCATAATTTTTTTAGCTTTGACCAGTGAGTTATCCCTCTTTAAGTGTTACTTTTCTTGGCACCGGCACCAGTGGAGGTGTTCCTATGATTGCCTGTGGCTGCCATGTTTGCACGTCCACTAATCCAAAAGACAACCGGTTACGAAGTAGTATATTGGTAGAAAGCGACACTACTACATTGGTAGTCGATACTACTCCGGATTTTCGTACTCAAATGTTGAGAGAACATGTAAAAAAGCTGGATGCAGTAATTTACACCCATTTGCATAAAGATCATATTGCTGGGCTTGACGATATAAAAGCATATAATTTTTTTCAGAAAAAGCCAATGGATCTTTACGCAAATGAACTCACGCAAAACGCATTAAAAAAAGAATTCTCTTACATATTTGCTGACAAAAAATACCCGGGCGTACCCAGCGTAAATGTTCACACAATCACCGATGAAACATTTTTAGTTGGTGATATTCCAGTTACACCCATCCTCGTTTATCATTTGCACATGCCCGTTCTTGGATTCCGGTTTGGAAAATTTACTTATATAACGGATGCTAACAAAATTGATGAAGAAGAGAAAAATAAGATCAGGGGTTGTGATACAATAGTAATTAATGCGCTTCGCAAAACAGAACATATATCCCATTTTTCACTGCAGGAAGCCGTTACACTTATCCAGAAGCTAAATATACCAAACGGGTATATTACGCATATAAGTCATCAGCTTGGTGCGCATGAAGAAATAAATAATGAGTTACCCGAAAATATTCATCTTGCATGGGATGGCCTAAAGCTTAGTTTCTAAGGCGGCCTAACAACCAGCTTTTTCAATTGTAGTTCAATGAATGAAATAATGCAATTAATTGATTATTTTACCTGAAAGAAACTAACAGTGAAAAGATTTATTAAAGATTATTTGTCTTTTACAAGTAAGGAAAGGAAAGGAATTAGCATAATTATTTCAATAGTATTATTAATTCTTTTCGCTCCACTACTATTTGCTTATTTCCATAAAAAAACTACTTATGATCACGGTCAATTTGAAAAAGAAATAGCACAATTAAAAATTCTGAAAAATGATTCCACGTTTCGAAAGAATTTTAAAAGCAACTACGAAAATGAATACGTAAATGATTACTCATTAACACCCGGTAAAAAATCAGGGTCAATAGCTGCTGAGGTTTTTTATTTTGATCCAAATACAGCTACTGCAAATGATTGGCAAAGATTAGGCCTCAGAGACAAAACAATAAAAACAATTCAAAATTATATATCAAAGGGAGGCAAGTTCTATAAGCCCGAAGATATTGGCAAAATTTGGGGACTCGCTCCTTCTGATGCGCAGCGCCTAATTCCTTATGTGAAGATAAATTCAGTACTAAAAGAATATACTTCATTTGAAAAGAAAGAATATCCCAAAACTTCAACATTTGCTCACAAAACCATTCAACCAGTCGACATAAACATTGCCGATACAACCGCCTTTATCGCATTACCTGGTATTGGAAGTAAACTCTCTCAAAGAATCATTTCGTTTCGTGACAAATTAGGCGGATTTTATTCCATTGACCAGGTTGCAGAAACTTACCTTCTTCCCGATTCAACATTTCAAAAAATTAAACATTCACTCTTGTTGGGCAATACGCCCGTAAGAAAACTTAATATAAATACGGCCTCAGTAGATGAGATGAAAGTGCATCCCTACCTAAGATATAACATTGCAAATGCAATATTCCAATACAGGCAACAACATGGTAATTTCAATTCAACCACAGAGATAAAAAAAATCATGATAATTACTGACGAATTATTTATTAAAGTGTCGCCTTACCTCTCGGTTGAATAATTTATCATATAATGTTAAGAAGCAATAACACTTAACTAACAACCGTTAGTATTCCTTTAATTCATATTATCTTGCAGCAATAAATTTTCCAGATGGACTTCAAGAAAAGCGAACTAACCGAACATGTAGCGCATACGGCGAGAGATTTTGCACAACAACATATAAAACCCCATGTGATGGAATGGGATGAAAGCCAGGAATTCCCATTACATATTTTTAAAGAATTAGGCAAACTTGGTATAATGGGTGTGCTTGTACCGCAGGAATATGGAGGTACCGGATTGGGCTATTCTGAATATAGTGCCGTAATCCAGGAGATTGCAAAAGTCTGCGGATCAATTGGCCTCTCCGTGGCGGCGCATAATTCATTATGTACAGGGCATATTCTTTCATTTGCAAATGAAGAACAGAAAAAAGAATATTTGCCAAAACTGGCAACTGCAGAATTCCTGGGAGCATGGGGACTCACGGAACCAAGCACCGGCAGCGACGCTGGAAATATGAAATGTACTGCACAAAAAGATGGAGATGGATGGGTCATTAACGGAACCAAAAACTGGATAACACATGGCAAGAGTGGTGATGTAGCCGTTGTGATTTGCAGAACCGGCGAACCACATACCCGGGACAATTCAACTTCGTTTATTATACGCCGAGGTACTGCGGGTTTCTCAGGGGGAAAAAAAGAAAATAAGCTGGGCATGCGTGCAAGTGAAACAGCAGAAATGATTTTTGATAATTGCCGCATACCGGATACGGCTCGTATGGGTGATGTGGGAGATGGCTTCAGGCAAGCAATGGCTGTGCTTGACGGAGGGCGTATTTCAATAGCTGCTTTGGGACTTGGTATCGCTAAAGGGGCTTACGAAGCATCACTCCAATATGCAAAAGAACGACACCAGTTTGGTAAACCCATTGCTGAATTCCAGGGTATTTCTTTTAAGCTCGCCGATATGGCAACAGAAATTATGGCAGCAGAGCTTCTTATCAGCCAAGCTTGCGATTTAAAAATGCGTGGTGAAAATATTACAAAAGAATCGGCAATGGCAAAATATTACTCAAGTGAAGTTGCTGTAAAAGTTTCAACTGATGCAGTTCAAATTTTTGGCGGTTATGGCTACACAAAAGATTATCCTGTTGAAAAATTCTATCGTGACAGCAAACTGTGCACTATAGGTGAAGGAACCAGCGAGATACAGAAGTTAGTAATTGCAAGAGAGGTTCTGAGATAAAAATCAAAATTTTTACTCCTTTAATTACACTTTTTTATCTTCTCCAAAAAAGCCACCCAGTTTGTCTTTAGCAAAGTCTTCAATTTTTTCTCCGGTGGCTCCGGGAATATAATCGGATATTTTATCTAAAAGATCTCCGTCATCATGAACTGGGTTTGACACATTGGTCTGCGCATCAACCGGCGTTGTACCTGGCGCGGATGGTGTAGTTCCCGATTGAAAAAGGTTATCGATTGCTCCGCTTACCATAGGAAACTTTTCCTTAATAAATCCTGTTATAGTATTTAAAATACCATGAGATTGTTCCGCACTTAAGCCATGAATGCTCTGTAATTTTTTTATTAATTCTTCCATACTTATTTTTTAGACTGTTGTCGAAATATTTTCAAATACAAATTAAACGCTTATTGAGGAATCGGTGCAGATTAATTGTTAGAGATGATTATCTTAAATTTATTGAAAATGAGCCATTAATTTTGCTTTATTATTTCTAACGCCCAACTACAACACGATGCCAGATTTGCATTTATTTATTTCAAAAAGAGTTCTGATTTCGCTATTTCTTGTAAGTTTTAATGTATGTGGTTTTTCCCAGGATCCTACAGTAAAAGAATTACAAACACATGCCACCAAAGAAATAAAAAAAGATAAGCTTGATAGCGCCAAAATCTGGCATGCCGGTGGCATTTTTAATCTCAATATTGGCCAGGGCAGTCAAAGTAACTGGAGTGCCGGAGGGGATGATTTTTCTTTTACGCTGAATTCATATTTTGGAGTCTTTGCTTTTTACAAGAAAGAAAAAATTAGCTGGGATAACACTCTGGACCTTAATTTCGGCTATTTGAATACAACAAGCCTGGGTAGCAGAAAAAATGATGATCGCATTGATTTGCTGTCAAAATTAGGCTACGCCTTACACCCAAAGTTGGATTTAACCGCGTTGTTTAACGTTCGCACTCAATTTGCAAAAGGATATAATTATACAGGTTCGAATTCTAAAGAACTGCTGTCAAATTTTTTCGCACCGGCTTATGTTTTATTAAGCCTTGGATTAAACTACAAACCTGCAGATGGATTGTCAATTTTCATTTCACCTATCACATCGCGGTGGACAATAGTTAGCGATGATAGCTTATCGGCAAAAGGCGCATATGGAGTAGCGCCCGGCAAAAAAGTGAAGAATGAAATAGGCGCATTTGCAAGTGTGAAATATTTAAAAGATTTAAATAAAAGCATCACTTACAATGGCAGGCTGGACCTGTTCTCTAATTATGAGCACAACCCTCAAAACGTGGATGTCTTAATGAACAATTTATTTACCGCGAAACTTTCTAAGTTGCTCGCTGCAAGTCTTGAACTCGATCTTATTTATGATGATGATATTAAACTTTTTGGGCCTAATAAAGATTCACCGGCATGGCAATTGAAATCTTTAATTGGAGTTGGGCTTACTGTGAAGTTTTAATCCCTGATCCCTGATCCCTGATCCCTGAAGGGGAACCTAGGTCAGGTTTTCTGCATCAAAGCAAGCTACAAATTCTCAATAATCCCTGCGATGCCCTGACCACCGCCAACGCAGGCGGTAACAATTCCATATTTTTTATCAAGCCTCTTCATGTCGTTTATAATTTGGACGGTTAGCTTGGCGCCTGTACAACCTAAAGGATGGCCCAATGCAATAGCGCCTCCATTGATATTCACTTTTGCAGGATCCATCTCCAATGTTTTAATTACTGCAAGCGCCTGCGACGCAAAAGCTTCATTCAGCTCAATCAAATCAATTTGTGAAAGATTCATTCCTGCCTGCTTTAAAACTTTGGGTACAGCTTCTACAGGTCCTACTCCCATAACACGGGGATGAATGCCTGCGCTCACGCACGCAACTAATTTCGCTAGAGGTTTTAAGCTAAGCTCTTTCATCATTTTTGCGCTCATCACAATTACAAAGGCTGCCCCATCACTTGTTTGAGAAGAATTGCCTGCGGTAACAGTTCCTCCTAACGCAAACGCCGGTTTTAATTTTGCCAACGCTTGCATGGATGTATCTGCACGAACACCTTCATCAGTATCCACGACAAAATTTCTCTTTTTTCTTTTGCCATTTTCATCAACATAGATTTCTTCAACCGGCATTGGAAGAATTCCGGTTTTAAAATATCCGTTTGTAATTGCATTAAGCGCTTTCTGGTGGGAATGCAAACTGAATTCATCTTGTTGTTCCCTGGTTAACTTCATATTCTTTGGCTACCGCTTCTGCAGTTAAACCCATACCTAAATAATAGTCGGGTGTCTCAGATGTTACAGAATATGCCGGTACCGTTTTCCATCCTGAAGTTGGCACCATAGTCATGCTTTCCGTTCCGCCCGCTATAATACAATCAGCCATACCACTTCTTATTTTGGCTGATGCAATTGCAATAGTTTCCAGGCCGCTTGCACAATATCGGTTAACAGTCATTCCCGGAACTTCAATTCCAAGTGCTCTTACACTAATCATTCGTCCAACCTGGAGGCCTTGTTCAGCTTCCGGTACGGCGTTCCCTACTATAAGATCATCAACTCTTTTGCTGTCAAGTTCGGGTACAGTCGCCATTAGCCCCTTTATTACATCTACGGCTAAATCGTCAGGGCGGTAAAATCTGAAACCGCCTCTTTTTGATTTTGTTACCGCTGTTCTGAATCCTGCTATTATATATGCTTCCATAAAAATTTATTTTATTTATTTTATTGTCAAGCAATTTAGGGTTTTATCTGTAAAAGAATTGTTGTAAAAATTAACTTATAAATTCAATGCGCATAAAATCTATTTATGCGCATATTTGTTTCATGAAAGCAAAATTGAATCTTACAATTGATGAAAATTTATTAGCAGCCATGAAAGCTTATGCTAACAAACAACAGACCAGCCTTTCGGAGTTAGTAGAAAATTATTTTAAAAGCTTAAATAAACCGAAACGAAAAAATATTATCTCGTTAGTTGACAAACTTGAAGCTCCGGATTTAGGTAAAACGGCTAATTTAATAGATTTATATTATAAGGAACAGGCAAAAAAATATGGCTTCTAAAGTATTTACAGATGCGAATGTTTTGCTTGATTTCACACTTAAGCGAAGTAATTATCTGCATGCGAAACAGATTTTTGAATTATGCGTAAATGGAAGAATACAAGCTTTTGTTACCCCCTCTATTCTCCATATTTCCGGATACTGGCTTACCAAAAGTTACGGTAGTTTAAAGGCAAAAGAATTGTTGCTGACATTACTGTTACATGTAAAAGTAATTGATATAACACACCATGCTGCTTTGACGGCGTTACATTCTAAAATGAATTACATAGAAGATGCCCTGCAGTATTATTCGGCGATACATCATAGATTAGACTATTTTATTTCAGAAGATAAAAATTTGAAGAAAGAAAGCATTCCTGTATTACCTGTTTACACAGCAGCAGAATTTATACAAGAGTTTATTTAAATTAAAACACAGCTCAGGCATGGGCTTCTCAGCTCAAATAATTTGCAACAATCGGCACTCTTCTTCCCACTCCAAAAGCCTTTGGCGAAATACGGATTACTGGGCAAAACTGGTTGCGCTTGTATTCATTCATGTTTACCATTCTCAATATCCTGTCGACCATAACAGGATCGTATTGTTGTGCTTTAATTTCATTCGGCCCTTTTACTCTTTCGATATACTGGTACAATATTTTATCAAGAATCTCATAGGGAGGGAGGCTGTCGCTATCTTTTTGATCAGGCCTCAATTCAGCGGATGGCGCCTTTGAAATAATATTAGCCGGGATAATTTCTTCTTTTGAATTAATAAATTTGGCCAGCTCATACACCTGCATTTTATAGCAATCTCCCAATACTCCAAGCCCACCTGCCATATCTCCATACAAAGTACCATACCCGGTAGCAAGCTCGCTCTTATTGGAGGTATTCAATAAAATATATCCGTATTTGTTGGCAATGGCCATCAATAAATTTCCACGTGTTCTGCTTTGAATATTTTCTTCGGCTAAGCCAAAGGGTGAGTTTTTGAAAACGGGTTTTAATTCATTAAGAAATTCATTGTAAATTTTTTTAATTGGGATAATATCGTAAGGATTACCAAGATTTTTACTTAGCTGTTCCGCATCGGCAACCGAATGATTTGTTGAAAATTCAGAAGGCATTAATACAGCTCGCACATTTTCACTTCCCAACGCTTTACATGCAAGGGCTAAGGTAACCGCGCTGTCTATTCCTCCGCTGCTGCCAATAATTGCTTTTGTAAAACCCATCTTTTTAAAATAGTCACTTATGCCCAAAATGATCGCATCATAAACCTGGGAAATATTCAAGTCAGCAGTAAAGTGCAATGGTTCCGGTTCACTTGGCGCGGTAATAGCAGGTTCCTTTACCGGCTTATCAATTGTACCATCGTCATTAAGAGTAATTGCAAATATTTCTTCTTTGAATTGTGGAAGCTGAACGCACAAATTTGCATTTTTATCAAACACTAATGATGCTCCGTCAAAAACAATTTCTGTCTGGCTTCCGACGGCATTGCAATAGATAAGTGGGAGTTTATACTTTAATACATTAGCTTTTATAATTGCTTTTCTGTCTTCAATATGCGTGTAGTCAAATGGTGAAGCTGAAATATTGATCATTACCTCTGGTGCCTGCTCCATTAATATATCCATAGGACATATTCTGTAAAGCGGATTATCGCCAAGATTCCAGATGTCTTCGCAAATAGTAAGTGCAATTTTTTTTCCTTTGAATTCAATAATATTCCAGGTGAAAGCCGGCTCAAAGTAGCGGTATTCATCAAATACATCATAGTTCGGTAAGCATGTTTTGTGCGCAATTCCTTTCACTTCTTTTTCATACAATAAAAAGGCAGCATTGAAAAGATCTTTACCTTCTCTTACGGGATTGCGATCCGGCCCGCCTACAATTACGCCAATAGTATCTGCATGTTGTTTAATAAGGTCAATGCTTTCATAACACTTGTTTACAAAATCGTTAAAATCCATAAAATCCCTTGCGGGATAGCCGCAGACAGACATTTCACTAAAAACAATAAGGTCGGCATTTTCATTTTTAGCAAATTTTATTGCGTCAATAATTTTATTGGTGTTACTTTCAAAATTGCCAATATGATAATTTTGCTGGGAAAGGATAATTTTCATTTTGCAAAATTAGATGAATAATGTTCAAAGTTTTCCTGAAAAAGTTAACCCGTTTTTTAAAATGTATAAAATATTCCTTCCTGTTTTTAGCGCATTAATTTTGTTTTCCTGTAAAAGTGATAAAAATATCCCCGATGTTTCGGGCATAAAAGTAAATTTAGAAAGCAGAGGATTTGAGCAGGATTTTTTTGCAATTGATACCAATAATGTTGCCGGCTCTATACAGCAAATTTTAAAAAAATATCCCCGATTCACTCCTGATTTTATCGAAAATATTCTTGGCCTTGATTTGGATAGTTTATTAATCCCACGAAATACGCAGGATAAGGCTGTGCGTTTATTTATCAAAGATTATACACCCATAAAAGATTCGGCAGATATTATTTTCAAAAATTTCAGTAAGGAAAATGAAGAGATAAAAAAAGGATTGCAGTTCGTAAAATACTATTTCCCGGATTATAAATTACCTCAATCCGTAATAACCTTTATCGGGCCGATCAATGCAAATTTTGAAACTTCATTCGGAACGCAAGGTGATATACTCACCTCAGAAGGTTTAGGAATCGGTTTACAGCTTCATCTCGGAAAAAACTTTTCATTCTATCAAAGCCCGGAAGGACAGGAACAATATCCTGACTATCTTTCAAACAATTTCGATCCGGAACATATACCTGTAAATAGCATGCGAAATATTGTTGACGATCTTTTCCCTGACAGGAGCACAGGCAAAGCATTGATAGAACAGATGGTGGAAAAAGGAAAGCGTTTATACCTGCTTACAAAGTTTCTACCTTATACCCCGGAGTACCTTTGTGTTGGCTATACTGAAAAACAATTGAAAGATTCTTATACTAATGAAGCCGTTATCTGGGACTTCTTTTTAAATAATGAGCTGCTAAATAGTACCGAACAAAATATCGTAAAAAATTATGTAGGCGAAAGCCCGAAAACACAGGAATTTGGTAATGATTCGCCCGGGAATCTCGGGAGCTTTACAGGATTGCAAATTGTAAAGAGATACATGGAAAAATTTCCCGAAACAAAATTGAATGACTTAATGAATATGGGGGGAAGGGAGATTCTGGATAAATCAAAATATAAGCCGCGGACTTAATTTAATTTTAGGGGAACTACCATTTCAAATGCAGGGATATTTACAAGAAAAGTCTGTTTATTGCTACTATTTTCCATGAAATAAATTCCATGCATTTTTCCCAATTCGCTTCTAAGGTTACAGCCGCTCACATATTGATATTTTTCGCCCGGATTGATTTTTGGCTGAACTCCTATGACCCCTTCTCCTTCAACTTCGCGATATTCTGAATTACTATCAAAAATGTACCAATGTCTTCTTAGCAACTGAACCGGAAATGGATTGTTGTTTTCGATTGTGATCCTGTACGCAAACATAAACTCATTCGTAACAGGGTTACTGTATTCAGGTTGATAAAAAGTTTCAACGCTTATGGTTACCCCTTCTGATATTTTTGAGATCATATTACGGTAGCTTAATTATAAAGTTATTAAAAACTAAAGAAAATATAAAAACCAGAGTAAATTAAATCTATCAGGAATTAAAAAAAACCTCGCATCTCGCATTATACTCTTTTAGTTTTAGAATAGCCGTTTTTATGCAGCCATTGCAATACCTTTTCCCGGTTGTCTCCCTGCACCAATATTTCATTATTCTTAACCGCCCCACCCGTGCCACAATAAGATTTCAATTCTTTACCAAGTTTTTCAAGATCGCTTTCCTTTCCCGAAAAACCTTCTATTAAGGTAACCATCTTTCCTCCACGTTGCTTGGCGTCAAGCCTTACTCTTAGTGCTTGTTCCTTTGGTGGCAGTGTTTCGCCTTCTCCTTCATCATCTACGGATATTTTTAGATCCGGGTCTGTGGAATAAACGATTCCGGAATTATATAACTTTTTCTTAGCCATATTATTGTTTTATTTCTGCTTTCAGACTTAAATCCAAACTTCTTGCCTGGTGAATAATTGCTCCGCTTGAAATAAAATCGACACCCGTAGCGGCATATGACTCAATATTATCATAATTGATTCCGCCACTGGCTTCAGTTTCATATCGTCCGCCTATAATTTTCAATGCCTCTGAAATTTGCGAAGGGGTGAAATTATCAAGCATGATCCGGTCGGCCTTACCAACCTTAATCACTTTCTTAACATCGTCGATACTCCTGGTTTCCACTTCAATTTTTAAACCAGGCTTGACTTCCTGAACATATTCCCATGCTTTTAATATTGCTTTTTCTATGCCACCGCAATAATCAATATGGTTATCTTTGAGCATAATCATATCATACAATCCAAACCTGTGATTTACGCCTCCTCCGATCTTTACAGCTTCCTTTTCCAGGAGTCTGAAATTTGGTGTTGTTTTTCTTGTATCAAGCAATTTAGTTGAATAGCCTTCGAGCTTCTTGACATATTGCCTGGTAAGTGTTGTTATGCCACTCATTCGTTGCATACAATTAAGCACAAGTCGCTCGCAGGTAAGTATTGTGTAAATTTTGGCTGTTACTTCAAAAGCTGTTTCGCCGGCTTGCATGCCTTCACCGTCTTTTTTTATTTCCTTTAAAACTGACGAAGGTTCTACACTGGTAAATATCTTTTTAGCAACATCCACGCCAGCAAGAATTCCGGCTTCTTTAATTTTTAAGATCGCTTTGCCTTTTGCATCAGCATCTATACTGGAAAGAGTCGAGTGATCTCCATCGCCAATATCTTCTGCCAGCGCATTTGCAATAAATTGAGATAATTGCTGATCATAAGACATAGAAACAAAAATATAAAATGCATGTGAGAAGTGTAGATAATATAAAAGCATAAGCCCGGCAAGACCAGGCTTATGCATTCGCAAATAAATTAATTATTTTTCAAACCGGAGTTCCTGTAGAACCTGCTTATCCCCCTTTTGTTTAAGAAAAATCGTTGTACGAAATATTCCATTAGCTGTTTCTAAATTGCCGATACAATATTGAGACCCTTCATTTTCACTTTTATGTATTACCTGGAAGCTTTTGGCAGGATTTTTCGAAAAGAAATCGTGAAGAACCAGTTCTGCCTGGCTTCGGCTATAAGAATTACTTTTGCCGGGAAATGTAATTTCAACCGTATTGTCAAAAAACTTTGAGACTTCCGATGCGTTCCCTGTTTTGATTGCATTGATAATTTCAGTAAAGGATATTGACAGTAAAAAAGAAAAAGAAAGAAAAACAAAAAAAGAAAGTAATAAATGTTTCATGATCTACAATTAAGTAATTAAATTTTGCTAAAAACGTGCCAAGATGCCTTAAGGCTTATGGCACAACGAGTTAAATAGGTTCATATTAAAGAAAACAAATTGCATGAACTTACAATCTAATAATTAGTTTTGAAAAATGGAAGCAAAAAAAGTGATATTAATAATAATGGATGGATGGGGACTTGGCAAAGTAAAAGAAAGTGATGCCCTACAGCATGCAAATGTTCCTTTTGTTAGTTCCCTTTATTCGAGGTATCCCCATACAACATTGATCACCTGCGGAAAGGCAGTAGGCCTGCCCGAAGGGCAAATGGGAAATAGTGAAGTGGGGCATCTAAATCTTGGCGCAGGAAGAGTAGTCTACCAGGAACTTGAAAGAATAAATGTTGCTGTTGAAACGGGCGAATTTCAAAAAAACGAAAGCCTGCTTAATAGCCTCAATTATGCAAAAGAAAATAAAAAACCATTACACTTGCTGGGGCTTGTTAGCGATGGAGGTGTGCATTCGCACATTAACCACCTTAAGGCAATCACTTCCCTTTGTAAAGAAAAAAATATTGACAATATTTATATCCACGCTTTTACTGATGGGCGGGATACTGATCCAAAAAGCGGTATCGGTTTCTTGAAGGAATTGCAGGAACACCTTGATAAAACAACGGGTAAAATTGCAACTATTACAGGCCGTTATTATGCTATGGATCGCGACAAAAGGTGGGAACGTGTGAAAATTGCTTACGATGCCCTGGTACATAGAAAGGGCTCGATTACAGATAATATTTTTTCTGCCGTAGAAACATCTTACGGGAATAATGTAACTGATGAATTTCTACTGCCAATAATAAATCAGGAAACGCCTGGTTCAGCAATAAAAGATGGAGACGCCGTCATATGTTTTAATTTTCGCACAGACCGATGCAGGGAAATCACTGATGTGCTAACGCAGACTTCTTTTCCTGAGTATGAAATGCGAACCCTGCAATTGAATTACACCACCATGACCAGGTATGATCATTCATTTAAAAATGTCCACGTCATTTTTGAAAATGATGATCTAGTAAATACAATAGGCGAGATTCTCCAGGCAAATCATAAAAAACAAATAAGAATTGCGGAGACTGAAAAATATCCGCATGTTTCGTTTTTCTTTAGCGGGGGTCGTGAGGCGCCTTTTGAAGGAGAGAGCAGGATAATGATTCCATCTCCTAAAGTTGCAACCTACGATTTGCAACCCAGTATGAGCGCCTACAAGGTGACCGATGCCCTGTTGCCCGAAATAGAAAACAGGACTGCGGATTTTATTTGCCTGAATTATGCAAACACCGACATGGTAGGCCATACAGGCGTTTGGAATGCGGTAATAGAAGCAGCCGAAACTGTTGATAAATGTGTAGAAAAAATCGTAACTGCCGGACTTGAAAATGGGTATACTATTTTTTTAACAGCCGATCATGGGAATGCAGACTACATGATTAATCCGGATGGAGCACCTAATACTGCGCACACGTTAAATCCTGTACCATTTTTTATTATTGATAAAGAATGGAAGGGTGAAATTAAACCCGGAAAACTTGGTGACCTGGCGCCGACTATTTTGACTATGATGCAACTTCCTATTCCACCGCAAATGACCGGGGATGTTTTAATAAATTGGGGAAATGTCTAAAAATCTACTTCAATAAGCGGCGTCATCTTACAAGTCATATAATCCAACAATCAAGAAGAGCCCGTAACTTAATTATGAAAAAAATAATACGTGTTGTCCTAATAATATTGCTGGTGATATTAATTATCATCCAGTTTATAAGGCCGGAAAAAAATATATCAGGAAATATCGCTAATGAAATTACAACCAAATATACCGTGCCTCCAAATGTAATGAATACTTTAAAGCCGGCTTGCTATGATTGCCATAGTAATCATACGGAATATCCATGGTATTGGAACATCCAGCCGGTCGCATGGTTTATGAGCGGGCATACTAAAGACGGAAAAAGACACCTGAATTTCTCAGATTTTACTTCTGCTGAAATATGGAGGCAATATAAAAGACTCGATGAAATAGGAGACGAAATAAAATCAGGTGATATGCCTCTTACTTCATACACGCTAATTCACCGGGATGCCCGCTTAACGGATCAACAGAAAAATGACATACAAAATTGGGTAGATGCGACCAGAAAAGAAATTGAAAGGAGTTATCCGCCAGACAGCCTGGTAAGACCCAACAAATAACCTCGACAGTTTTTATCAATTTGATTGTTAGCAAATTTTCCTGCCTCCAGGTTTACTGCAAAAGAGGATTAAAGAATCCGCCATAATTTTTAGTTAATGAAGCAGCGATTAGCGTTCATTTTTGTCCTATCTTAGTAGGGTTAAACCAAGCCATTTATATGACAGAAGAGCAAATGCTTCAGGGCTGTCTAAAGAACAATGCTTCTGTCCAAGAGGTATTGTACAACCGATTTAGCCCTCGGATGTTGGGTGTATGTTACCGTTTTGCCCGAAACCGCGAAGATGCTGAAGATATGATGCAGGAAGGGTTCATAAAAGTTTTTTCACAGATTCACCAGTTTCGCGGGCAAGGTGCGCTTGAGGGCTGGATAAGAAGAATAATTGTACATACCTGCATCAATATCCTTAAGAAAAATAAGAAATTTAGCGACAGCGTTGATCTTTTTCACGCAAGTACCCTGCATTTAAACGAGAATAATATTCCGTCTTTATTGCAGGCAAAACAGGTAGTAGAATGTATACGGTTGCTGCCTTTGGGTTATAGAACCGTTTTAAACCTTTATGCAATAGAAGGATATTCTCATAGGGAAATAGCTTCTATACTTGATATTGAGGAAAGCACTAGCAGGTCTCAATATACAAGAGCCAAATCAATGCTGGAAGATATTTTGTTGAAAAATAAAATACTGCAGCAGCCAAGGCAAAAAGTTAGAATGGTATCTGGACTAATTTAATTGTTTGTGTTTGAATAAAAATTAACTCTTATTAGCTGTACTACTGAAACATGTGAATATGGAAGAAAAATTTTACCTGGACGATTTTGAGCTATCCTTGCAAGAACAGGCGAACCAATTCAAAATGGCGCCCACGAAAAAAGTTTGGCATGGCATCTACAACGATCTGCATCCCGGCAGAAGGTGGCCCTCAGTTGTGGTATCACTCCTTTTACTATTTTCTATTGTATTTATAGGGTATATTAATAACAATACTAATAAAATTGCAGCCAGGGCAGATTTACAAACACCTGCTAACAATGCTAAAGATATTTCCAAGCCCGAAGCTACTAATGAAAAGCGTCAATTATCAACCAGGCCTGTTGATCAGAAAAATAATGTGAACGACGATGGCGGACAAAAGAATGTTGGCAATGAGATTACAGGTTTTTCGGAGTTAAATGAAAATATTACCGGGGTTGGTAAAAACATCCTAACTAAGGAAAATGGTCAGACAAGTCCAGTATATCGTACCCAAATATCCGGAGAACCTAAAACAGGTTATTCATTTCCTGTCGCGACACTAAAAGAGCAGGATAGCTTCACCTGGAATCAAAAGAAAAATATTGTTAAAAGCCTGATAACTGAGGAGAATGAAATAATGGAGAGCTTGACCGGGGTTGTAAATAAGCCTGATATTTCTTTGTTCGCGAAAGGTGTAAGTAGCCCGCTGCTGCAAAAGTTTTACAAAAACTCGTCGGCTAATATTCGCGGAGTAGCTGATATTAATTCAACCAGTAATAAATTAATCTCGGTACCAATTAATGGTCAGGTCAGTCCGGCAAATAGCCTGGGCCAATCTGATGAAAATGCAGCTTTAGCCATAGCTAAAAAGAAAAATGATAAAATTAGCTGGACATACTACGCTGCTCCGGTCCTGAGTTCTGTGTCATTTAGCGGAGTGTCGTTAAAGGAAAATACCAATTCAAATCTTTCATCATCACCAATATCGCAGGTTACTCAAAAAGATATGAAAGTAATACGAAATGCTGCCCTTGGTTTCGAAGCGGGCGTTCAAATGAATTATTCATTTGCAACAAAGCTTCAACTCACTACAGGCGCTCATCTTACACGCTCCGGTTACAACATTGTTTCAAACCTGGTACACCCCACGCTTGCTACTTTATCATTAAGAAATTCGTCAACCGGAGATATCTACTCACGTAATTTTGTAACACATTATGGTGATGGAACAGGAAAATCTACCGTCACACTTCGAAATTATAGTTACCAGGCATCTATTCCCGTGGGCCTTCAATATATGATGTGGAACAATGACAATATCCAGTTGAATTTAGCGGCTAATTTTGAGCCTTCTTTGATTTTCGAATCCGATGCTTATTTGCTTGCTTCTGATGGAAAGAACTATGTGAATGTTCCCGATCTTATGCGCAGATGGAATTTCAGCAGTAATTTTTCACCTTTTGTAAGTTTCAGGTCAAACAAATTTAAATGGAATATAGGTCCTAACATTCGCTATCAATGGTTGTCAACTTATCAAAAAACCTATCCTGTAAAAGAACATTTGATTGACTACGGAATAAGAGTGGGCATTAGCAAATAAATAGGCCTAGCTTGCAATAAATTTTTGTTGATTTCGTTTTTTATTTTTTAACTACCATTTTATAAAGTCGTTGCACCGTACCCTGCAGCGGCTTTTTTTATTTGTAATTTTGTCCATGCGAAAAAAATTACAGGTAGTTATTTATATATTGATACTCTTCTTGGTTGCCTGCCGTGGAAAAGAACAAAAAAGTATTCCACGGGAAATCTCACCTGAAGAACCAGTATCATTTTTCCCTGTAACCGATTTCTTACTTGGCCAGCTAAGTGAAGTTGAGAAACTTCCAGCTACACCGCTGCAAATAAATTTTGATGGAACCAACCCGGACTCTACGTGGTTAAAAAGAGAGGATATAAGAAGACTCGCGGTTCCTTTCCTGCACCCGGTAATTGATTCCGCTTCAATGAAAAAATATTTTGTAGGGAAATCTTTCCTGGACCAAACCATCAACGCGTTTACATTTTCATACGATCCAAAAACCCGGTTACCGGATTCTATAAAATTAATTCATTGGGATGTATATGTCGATCCGCAAAAAAACGAAGTTCAGCGAATATATATGGTTAAAGAAGATAATGATAGTGCAGGCCATACCACAACACAACTTACCTGGCAATCTAATAAATGGTTTAGCATTAGAACCATAGTTCAGCCGTCGGGCAAAAAAGCAGAGGTAAAGGAGAAGATGCTAAAATGGGATTTTAATGAGTAATCCTTTCTTAAACTATAAAATAGGGAAAATTTATAAAAATGAAAACTGAGGTTTTTCAATCCATAATAAAAACGTTACCAAATCAGCCCGGAATTTATAAATATTTTGATGATAAAAATGACCTTATTTATGTAGGGAAAGCCAAAAGTATACGTAAGAGAGTGGGCTCCTATTTCACGAAAACCTTTACGGGGTACAAAACACACGAGCTTGTACGGCGCATCAATAAGATTGAATTTACAATAGTGGATAATGAACAAGATGCCTTTTTATTAGAAAATTCTTTGATAAAACAGTTTCAGCCAAGGTTCAACATCAACCTGAAAGATGATAAATCCTACCCTTACCTGGTAATTAAAAATGAACCATTTCCTCGTGTTTTTTTAACCAGATCAAAGATCAACGACGGTTCTCAATACCTGGGGCCGTTTACATCTGTGGGTAAAGTGAGGGAATTATTAATTTTTATAAAACAGAATATTCAGTTGCGAACCTGCAAGCTTAACTTAACGGAAAACAATATAAAAAAAAGGAAGTTCAAAGTTTGCCTGGAATACCATCTTGGTAATTGCAAGGGGCCATGCGAAGGTTTACAAAGTGCTGCGGACTATGCCGAAGGCTTATCGCAATTAAAAAATCTTATGAAAGGAAATCTGAACCCGGTTATTCAACACTTCAAAAGTGAAATGGAACATCACGCAGGTGAAATGCAGTTTGAAAAGGCCGAGCTGTTAAGAAAAAAAATTGAACATCTGCAGAATTATAAAGCGAGATCAAAAGTAGTAAATGAACATGTGGGGAATGTAGATGTATTCTCAATATTAAAAGACGGCGATATCGCGTATGTTAATTATTTAATGGTAAGTGAAGGTACCATTGTGCTCACTAAAACAATCGTGCTGGAGCAAAAACTTGACGAGGCCCCCGGTGAGGTTTTATTATTCGCAATTGCACAATTGCGGGCAACGTTTGCAAGTGAATCCAAAGAAATAATTGTTCCTTTTGAAATTGATTATCCAGGCGCCGATATCAGCGTCATTGTTCCTAAAGCGGGGGACAAAAAGAAGCTGTTGGAGCTTTCTGAGAAAAACGTAAACTATTTTATAGAGGAGTTGAAAAGGAAGAAAATGCTGCAGCTCGAAGGAAAATCTGACAAGGAGAAACAGAAGGTATTGGAACAATTACAAAGCGACCTTCACCTTTCAAATTTACCGGAGCACATAGAATGTTTTGATAATTCAAATTTCCAGGGAAGTTACCCGGTCGCCGCAATGGTGTATTTTAAAAATGGCCTGCCCGATAAAAGCCAGTATAGAAAATTCAATATCAAAACGGTGAGTGGCATTAATGATTTCGCCAGTATGAAGGAAGTAGTAACGAGAAGGTATAAACGCCTTATACTGGAGAAAATTCCACTTCCCGAACTCATAATAATAGATGGTGGGAAGGGACAATTGAATGCTGCCGTAGAAGGATTACAGGAACTCGACCTCATCGGAAAAACCACAATCGTAGGGCTTGCGAAAAACGAAGAAGAAATTTTTTTCCCCGGCGATATACAATCAATTAAATTGCCATGGGACAGTGAGAGCCTGAAATTAATAAGAAGGATAAGAGATGAGGTGCATCGATTTGGAATTACTTTTCACCGTAACCAACGCAGCCGTGGCACATTCGTAAATGAGCTCGAATCAATTAGCGGCATAGGAAAAAACACGGCGGATACATTGCTAAAAAAATTTAAATCTGTAAAAAAAATTAAAGAGCTTTCGCCGGAAGAACTTGCTGAAGTTGTAGGAAAGTCCAAAGCCAACATTATCTCAGGTCATTTTAAAGAAGCCGGTTAAGACGTTAATACTTCACTCCCATCTTTCTGTAAATAAAACTCATAAGCCACATGGGGCCGATCAATAAGAACTGAACGTCCTTCAGAAAAGAAGGCTTTTTACCCTCCACCTTGTGCCCATAAAATTGACCTACCCATGCCACAATGAATACGGCCAGGCAGAACACCCATAAGGAAACCGGGAAATAATTTTCTATTAAATAGCATAACGCAAGGCAAAGAAATCCAAACAAGAGCATTCCGAATCCGAGGGAGATGGAAAGGGTGAAGTAGTAAATAACTGCAAGCAGGAGCACGATCATTGCGACATTGAATTGCAAATTACCGGTAAGTTGAAAAGGCAACTTTATGGAATACAGTAATCCTGTTATTGAGAAAAAAATCGAAGGAACGCAAATCCAATGTATCAGTTTATTGGTTTCATTTCTATGGCTTTCCCCATATTCATCAAGCCATTGATTTACCGTTCTCATTACAATTACTTTTGTACTAATTTATTCAAAAAATTCCATTAGAAATCTAAAAAAGATATGGACGATCTGCGGGCTGCTTAACAGCAGCAGTCCAAAGAAATTTTTGATTACATTTATTAACCTCTTTAGAAATTGTCACACATGGAAAAACTCACCCTGTTCTTCGCAAAAATCCGTGAGCTCACATTCTGGCAAAGGTTATTCTCATGGCGATCAGTCCGGAATCTCAGCTATGATGCCTTTGAAGAATTTAAATCCCTGCAAAGGGAAATTAGCAGAAAAAATGATGAACACGATCGGCTCAAAAAAAAATACGAATACACTAAAACACTTAATGAAAGTCTGCAACAAAGATTACAAGATGATGACCATGAAGCCATCAAAAAAAATCTTGAAATCGATTCTTTATTTGATACAATTACGGAGTTAAATAAAAAGATATCAAAATATGAAAACACCGAGGAGCATCGAATGCAGGGCCATGACTATAGGGTAGGCCAGCTCAACCAGTTAAAGGAGACTTTGGAAAGAGAAGTAAAAAGGCTAAGTGATGAAAGACTTGAAGAACAAAAAGCGTCATTCGAAATAATGAAAAAACAATGGAGCGAACACGAAATCTCAGTTGCTCAATCCTTAAAACTAATCTGCAAAACTCATTCCATTAAATACGTTGATGAAGTACCCTTCCGCGGCAGCCCGGATAATACAATTGAAATATGTGATGAGTACATCATCTTCGATGCCAAGTGTCCATCTAGTGATGACCTCACCAATTTCCCGAGGTACATAAAAACACAAACGGAAACTTTAATAAAATATGCCAGCCAGGATAAAGTGAAAAAAGATATTTTTTTGGTTGTCCCAACAAATACAATTCATACAATTTCGCAGCTCGCTTACAATATGGGTGATTATAACGTATATGTGATTACAAAGGATTCGCTGGAACCAATAATACTTTCGTTGAAACGAATAGAAGATTATGAATTTGTAAATCAATTAAGCCCTGAGGAGAGAGATAATATCTGCAGGGTGATTGGCAAATTTGCACATACTACAAAAAGAAAAATTCAAATTGATCAGTTTTTTGCTGCAGAATTTTTAGAACTTCTTGCACGCTGTAAAAATGATTTGCCCAGTGATATCTTAACACAAGTGATAGAGTTTGAGAAGGCAGAGCGATTAAATCCACCTTCTGAAAAGAAAGCCAAGCAGATTCTTACAAAAGAGCTCCAGGACAGGCATGCTTTAATTAACGCGGAGGCTGGAATGAGAGACGTTGTCTATTCCTCTTAATTTTGAAGAGATGAAAAACCTGGAATAAGCTGTTTAACCATTCCGGAAGTTCTTATCACGTTGGTCATTAAAAATAGTTTTAAAAATTATTCTTTCTCAAAAAATTAAAAATATGCTGAACAGAAAAATTCTTTTATTACTCGTTATTGTAATCGGAACTACCGCCCTGTATGCTCAAACAAATGATACGACTTATGCTGAAAAGTTAAGATATCCAAAAGGTGCAAAAGTTTTAATTATTCATGTAGATGATGCAGGTATTAGCCATGATTCCAATGAAGGTGCTATTCAAGCCATAACTAAAGGTGCCGCTAATTCTACCAGCGTAATGATGCCCTGTTCATGGGTTCCCGAATTTGTGCATTTTTTAAAACAACATCCCGGAGTTGACGCAGGCTTACATCTTACTCTTACATCAGAATGGAAAGAGTACAGGTGGGGTCCTTTATCGGGCAAGGCTGCTACACCGGGATTGGTCGACGCCGAAGGAGACATGTGGCGTGAGGTACCCGACGTCGTTAAACATGCATCCGCCGATGAAGTAGAAAAAGAAATACGGGCCCAATTAGACAGAGCCAGGGCCATGGGTTTTGAGCCCACTCATCTTGACTCCCATATGGGCACTTTGTTTGCAACTCCACCATTTCTTGAAAGGTATATTAAAGTAGGAATTGAAACTCAGATACCGGTTATGTTACCCGGAGGCCATGATATTTTGATTCAACAGCAAATGCATACGCCGGATGTTTTCATTAATCAATTGCGTGATATGGGTAAAAGATTATGGGATGCAGGTTTGCCTGTGCTGGACGATTTACACAATTTTAGCTACGACTGGGCGCCTCCGCCAAATATGAAGGCTGGTGATAAAAAATCGGAGGATTACAAAACACAAAAATATATTGAAGCTTTAAAATTATTAAAACCCGGCGTAACCATGATGATCATGCATTGCACTGGAACCATCAGAAACATTTCAATATATTTCAGGCTCAGGCATTGTGACGTAAAGCCGATTTGCTGGCCATGCTTAATCCGGCATTTAAAAAAGCATTGAAAGATGAAGGTATTATCTTAACTACGTGGAGAGAGCTCAAGGAAAGAAGAATGAAAATAAGAGAATAGCCTTACTTGGGTTTTATTAAATGAAAAAATGAATTACTGATAAGAAACTAACGGTATCCCATAGCCTGTAACTGAAATAATTCCGAATAACGCCCATTTTTTTCCAGTAATTCTTCATGGCTGCCCATTTCTATTTGCTCGCCTTTATCAAGAACCAATATTCTATCCGCCATGCGTACCGTGGAGAAACGATGCGAAATAAGCACGGCTGACTTCCCTTTTGTAAGCTCCGCAAAACGCTGAAAAACTTGGTACTCAGCACGAGCATCAAGAGCGCTGGTGGGTTCGTCAAGAATAAGTAATTGCGCCTCCTTCATGTACGCACGGGCAAGCGCAATTTTTTGCCATTCGCCGCCACTAAGTTCCACTCCGTTATTAAAGCGCCGACCCAATGCCTGGTCATATTGCTGCGGCAATTTGTTGGCAAGAATATTTGCCAGGCTTTTTTCCGCAGATTGCTCAATCAACGGACGATTGTCTTGCTCGTCAATATTACCTACCGCTATATTCTGAGCAAAGCTCATTTGATAACGCAGGTAGTCCTGGAAAATAATTCCAATATTGTGACGAAGGTCATTAATGTCATATTCGCGAAGGTCAACACCGTCAAGCAAAATGCGGCCTTCTGTCGGATCATATAACCGTGCCAGCAATTTTACAAGTGTTGTTTTTCCGGCCCCGTTTTCTCCGACTAACGCGAGTCTTTCTCCAGCCTGTAATGTAAAGCTTATGCGACGGTTTGCCCATATTTCACTGTTGTGGTATCGAAAGCCGACATTTTCAAAAGTAAATCCACGCCTTATCGGATTTGGAAATGGAGCTGGTTTTTGGCTTACTTTAATTTTCGGTTGTATTTCAAAGAACTCAAAAAAATCGCGGAGATAAATAGCGCCTTGTGAAACCGAAGTGAAACGCGATAATATATTTTCGAGCAGGCTTCTCAATTGCCGGAACGAACCGGCAAGAAATGTAAGCGTACCAATAGTGAGTGCGCCGTCTACCGTTTTCATGATCATAACAATGTACGCAGCATAGTAACCGGCACTGCCAAGCAGGGCAAAGAACGTGCCCCATGCCGCACGCCTGGTTGAAAGTTTTTTATTATCCCTGTAAAATTTATTGCTGAGCGTTTTAAAGCGACTCACTAAAAATTTGGAAAGGCTGAAAAGTTTAACCTCTTTCGCGGTTTCATCACTGGCGCCGAGATAACGCATATAGTCAAGCTCCCGTCGCTCCGGAGTTTGTCCGCGGGTAAGTGCATAACTTCGGTCATTAAAATAAGATTCCCCAAGGAAGGCGGGCACTATAGCCACAAGCAATAATAAAATGAGCCAGGGATTAAAAGCCATTAGGCCGGCTGAAAGAAACGCGATCGTAATAATATCCTGCAGCTGTGTTAACACCTGCGATAATAAAATGGTGCGGCCCACCGTCTGCTGCCTCGCCCGTTCCAGCGTATCGTAAAATGCCGAGTCTTCAAACTGATCAAGATCAAGCGTATCTGCGTGCTCCATGATCTTTACAGATGTATAGTTGGAAAAAAGATCTCCCAACAAACCATCTACTAATAAAATAGCACGGCTCAATCCATCAGAAATAATGGCAAGCGCAAATTCCGCAATAATAAGTTTCCACAGGAAACTATGGTCGGGCGCCGGGCTTTTGCTTAGCGTTATTACTTCATCTATAATAAGCTTGCCAACATATAAAATAGCAACCGGCAATGCTGAGCGCAGCAAACGCAATATTGCATTCAGAATCGTGTACCAATGATTGGTTTGCCAGACAAGTTTAAAAAATCTCGGGAGATTTTTTAATGCCGCAAATTTCTCTTTTAATGTAAGATTGGAACTTGTGTTTTGGAGTGCAGGTCTTCTTTCATTAGCCATGCGGACTTTACTCATTCTGCAAAATTAAGTCAATGTGTCCTTAGATTTTCCCGAAGTATTCACTATTCAACCACTGTTGTGTCAACCAGGTGAATTGTACGGGCAACGTCATCATATTCAGTCTTACGGATGACCCACATTAAAGTACCCGCTAAAAATCCCGGATGAATTATCTTTTGTGCAATGCGATACACCATATTATCCATTTGCTGTATGTAAGCGTGTTGCTGAGTTTCATTCATACCCGCAAGAATAACCGCATTAGCCCATGCGGTCTTTCGTGCCGCTCCTATGCTAAAATTAAGCACGTCGGTCTGCTGTGTTTTTGCAACCCGCTTCAAAAATTTCATAGGAAACCAGACATCCTCGAGGCACTGCTGCACATCATCGAATAGTGATGCGATTACATCATTAATCCGGTTGAAATCTGCTTCCAGTTTATGAATAGAAGCACCTGGTGCGGTGGCCGCAGATGCTATTGCAAGGTCGAGATTAATATGCGTGTTGATACCTAAAATCAATTGTTGTATTACTGTCAGCGAATCATTAATGCATCCATCAAAAGCATACTTCCATGATGAACTGCAGGCTTCATTTTTATTATAAGCGTCATATGCGTTAAGATAGCGTGAGGCAAATGTTATATCAAGTTTTGCCATTCGGTCACCGTCAAGAAAAGCCCCGCTGTTGATACCCTCTTTTACAGCAATGGTCATTCGCTTGTATAAAGCCGCGAAGTAGCCACTGCGATTTTTTGTTTGCCCGCAATTTTTTACAATTGTTGTGAGTGCAGCAATAACGTCTTCTATCGTTTGCAAAGGCATAAAAAATTGTTGTGTCAGTTATTTTAAAAAACCTGTAGGAACTTCATCTATCGGCTCTATCGAAATATTCTTGTAAAAAACTTCAGCACCTTCCGATTGAATTTGAATTTTGCCTTTTACTAACGGAATCGCCTGGCTGTTTTCCAGCTGACTTGAGTTATAAAGTACCATCATTACTTTTCCATTAATCATATGCACGCTTGTGTCACCATGACAATAAAGATCAAGAGTATTCCATTCGCCTGTAGCATTTTCAGCGTCTCCCTGTTTTTTGCAGTGGCGGCCCACTTTACTGCCTGCGCTGAAAGTGTATAACTTACCTGCCGGATTATAAACATATTCACTATCTGAGTTTCTGACCGCTGGAATATCCTGCATGCCACCAGCTACACCCCAGTAATCACCGCTGTTGCCTTCTTCGATCTGAAATTCCTGGGAACGCATCCAGGCCCCGTAATCAGCGCCATGCCCGCCGGTTGCAAAATAAAGTAAGCCGCTATCTCTTTTTTTCTTTTTCTTCTGCCCCCAGGTAAGGATTCCCCATTTGAATTGCAGGCGTAAATGAAAATCGGCGTATTCTTTAGTAGTTGAAATACCTCCCCAGTTTTCTCCCGAAATACGGATTATTTTTTCTCCACCCTCGTCCACTATGGTAAAGACATGATTCGGGTCGTTGTTTAAACCCACGGGCGTTTCGCTTAATTTTTTTCCTGCATCATCTAATGGCGGGCCGATGTAGGTATCCCATCCGATCAGATCTTTTCCGTTATATAAAGCCACCTGCCTGTTCTGGCAAAACACGTTTGAAGAAATAAAAAATAACAGGGGAAAAATTAGCAGGTATCTCATTGCAATGTTTTGTATTAAAGATAAAGAATTACATTTTGGAGAACGTGCCTTTCAGATTGCAAATTTTAATGCAAAATTTCTAACCCCTTTTATCGGGGTTAATTCCTTGCATAAAAATAAAGATTTACAAATGACGCAAATCCTTTTTCGCTTAATGTAAAAAAACCACTGGTATCTTTCGCAAAACAAATAGCTTCACCTTGCGGCTCCAGGGTATATGGCAACAAATGTGGAGGTTGCAGCAGGCATGCAACAAGATCCTGGCCGCTTTTTCGCCGATAGTAATTAAGCGCCGGGTAAGTTTTTATAATCACCTCCTTGTCGTCGTGTGAAATAGCAGCGCTCACAACACCGGTATAACGAAGCCGGCCTTCGAGGGTCAATGTATTAAGCGAATCTGAATAAGGATATTTCAACTTGTATATCCTTGAAGGATTATCCCTTTTAGTGAGAATGTATATATCTCCCGATTTGCGATCCAATAAAAAAGCTTCGGCATCATGCGAACCATCCGGGTATTTAAATGAAACTGTTTTAAAAGTATTTACAGTATCTGATGAGGATAAAGGTTCCCGGAAAATATAAAACTTATACGTTTTATAAATTTCATCATTGTCACCAATATCTGCAATATAAATAGAGTCATTATAAAGCGCCATATCTTCCCAATCCCTGTTCACGGCTCCCTTTATAAATACCTTTTTGACCACAGTGCCATCATGTTTTACCAAGGTAATTTCAGGTGGATTATCGCTGTCTTCCTCTACCCAAATACTACCGGGGTTGATTTTGCTGTCTGCGATACCTGAGCCTTCATTAATAACAGGAGTCACGCGATGCGAAACAGGAATGGAATCAAAAAGAAGCGTAAGGTCAGCCGCGGAATCCTTTTTCCTGCAATCCATAGCAGAAAAAAAAGCGAATAAAACCAAAAGCAAAATTGTTTGCGCCGGCAGGAAGCGTTTGAGGTATTTTCTTTCAACAGTGTTTTGCAGGAACTGGCAATTCAACATGAAAGCAATTTAATTAATTATGATTGTGTAGCTGAATCATTTTGCTTTAATTACTTTTCAAGTATATGGTTTACAAAACCGGGCATTTTGGAAAATGGCGACACAATCGCCTGCGATGGCTATTAGCTCATGTTATATTTTTAAATCACTCTTAAAACAATCTTTCCCCGGATGTGCCCTTTTTCGATTTTTTTGTGAGCTTCTGCAGCTTCTTCTAAAGGTAATATTTCGGAAATGACTGGTTTTACTTTTCCTGAATCCACAAGATCTGCAATCTGCTGCAGGTCTCCCGGTAAAGATAGCGCCATGAAACCTTCAAGATGGATATTTTTTGAACCGGCTTCTTGTTCGTTTTCCGGTTTAACCGTTGTCACCAACCGCCCACCACTTTTTATTACCTGCAAAGAACGCTTTTGGGTATCGCCGCCTATGAGATCAAATACGAGATCAATATTACTTACCTCTTCGTCAAATTTTTCATTTCTGTAATCAATTACTTCATCTGCTCCAAGTTCATATAGAAAATCAATATTGTTTTCCGATCCCGTACCTATAACATAAGCGCCCTTCCATTTGGCAAACTGCACGGCAAAAGTTCCCACTCCTCCCGATGCCCCATGTATTAACACTCTTTGCCCGTTTTCTAATTGCCCATGTGTGAACAATCCCTGCCATGCCGTGATGCCGGCAAGCGGGATCGCTGCACTTTTATCGTGGTCAATACTCCTGGGCTTATGATTAACCTGGTTTGCCTTTACCACTACGTATTCGGCATAAGTTCCATTCCGGGTAAGGTCTGGCCGGCTGTAAACTTCGTCTCCTATTCTAAAATTTAATATTTCGCTGCCCACTTCTTCTATCTCGCCCGAAACATCCCAACCCGGTATTAATGGAAAATCAACCGGAAATTTTCCCTGTGCCTGTCCTGCCCGAATTTTTGTGTCAACTGGATTTACACCACTTGCATATACTTTTATTAATACTTCATCAGCAGCCGGAATGGGCTGAGGCGCATCTTCATATTTTAAAATATCAGGACCCCCAAATTCATGTATTCTTATTGCTTTCATATAGGTTATTTAATTAAAAAATACAGCTACATGAATTGTGCCTAAAAAATATGGGGTTGGCAAATAAATCTTTGAATCCCAATTAATTTCAATGATAAAGAATGTGCGTCGGCACGAGTCACTTTTTTCTTACAAGCCCTATCCGAAGCACAAACAACCCGGTGGCCAGAACTGCAGCACCAACATACGCCAGGTAAATAAACCCATTGGGTTCTGCAGCATCCGGTTTTAAAACAGAAAAGAAAAAAGCTGCGGGCAGCAATATGGCAGAAGAAGGAATAAAAATTGAAACCAATCTTTTCCATCCATTTGAAAGATTAGCTTCTTCCACGTAAATCAGTGACAACAATGAAAGAATAAGCAGCACACCAGCGTGTGCGTGCCCCGCACGAAAAAGATCCTGCCGCAACGGATTATTAATGTAAGCAGGATCATTGATAAGCAATCTGAGAATGCTTATACTGCCATAAATTACGGTTGGCAGAATTATTATGAGAATGCCTGCATGTCTACGTGTAGAAGGATTCATACAAATTCTTTTACGGGCGTAGGGATTTGCACAAATATGGTTCCACAAAACTCCTTATTGCTGCTATCAGCCAGCGTGACAATTAAAGGCTAAGCCGGCTGATAACAGCACTATGCTGCGGAAACGACGCCAACAATTGCTTTCCATCGGCTATTTCAAAATCGGCAAAATTAAACCCTGGTGCGACCGTGCAGCCAGTAAGACTGAACGAACTTAGGGGAGCAGGTTCAGCTGCAAACCACGCGGTTGCTGGAACAACAAATTGAAAAGTTTCTCCGGCAGCGGCGTTATCTCCCAGCTTTATACAAGTGTAATTTCCATTCTTTTGAATCACATGAACGAGCAACGTTTCGCCCGCATAAAAATGCCAGCACTCATCACTTTTTATTCTGTGGAAAAGAGAATAATCGCCTTGTTGCAGCAAATAGAATATTGCAGTAGAGAATCTTCGTTCGCCACTGAATCGCTCAGGTAGTGCCTGAAGAGAAATACATTCAGCAGAGCGATAAGTTTCCCTATAAAACCCTCCTTCCGGATGCGGCTGTAACCGCAGGTGATCAATGTAATATTGAGCAGTATTCATTTGTTGAAAATACAAAAACCAAAACCTTTGGAAGGTCGGCAACCCTTTTACGAAAACCTTTTAAGGAAATATTATTACAAATGCTTCCTCACCTTCACCACTACCGATTTCGATGCAGGTTGATTGCTTACGTCAGCAACACTTTTTATAGGAACCAAAACATTCGCTTCAGGAAAATAAGTGGCGATACATTTCCGGGGAATATCGTATGAAACAACAATGAATTTGTGAGCCACCCGTTCTATTCCGTTAGAGTTGTTATAAATGTCGACCACATCCCCCGCCTTCAAACCCGCTTTTAAGATATCCTTTTCATTCATAAATACAACCCGCCGTTCATTAAATACGCCGCGGTAACGGTCATCTAATCCATAAATTGTTGTGTTGAATTGATCGTGGCTGCGAATGGTCATCATCATTAATTCATCTTCCGCCAGGGCAGGAGCATATAGACCGGTCACAGAAAACTGCGCTTTATCATCTGAAGTTTTAAATTCCCGGGTACGGGTGCCGTTAGGCAAATAAAAACCGCCTTTTTTTCTGACCTGCTCATTATAACTGTCAAATCCCTTTATCACTCTCTCTATATCATCCCTGATGTTGTCATAATTTTTTTCATACCTGTTCCAGTCAACTACAGAGCGATTGCCCAAAGTAGCTTTAGCTAACCTGCATACTATCACAGGTTCGCTTAGCAAATCGTCTGATACAGGCTTTAAAATCCCTTTTGACATCTGCACTACACCGGTAGAATTTTCGCAGGATACAAATTGAGTAATCCCATCGTGTTCATCTTTATCTGAGCGGCCCAGGCAAGGTAAGATCAGCGCTTCTTTACCGTGCACAAAATGGCTTCGGTTCAGTTTTGTAGAAACATGTACCGTCAAATCGCACTTCCTTAATCCCGCTGCTGTATAATTAGTATCGGGCGTCGCAGACAAAAAATTACCGCCCATCGCGAAAAATACTTTTGCTTTTCCTTCATGCATAGCATGAATAGATTTTACGACATCATATCCTTCTTCACGAGGCGGCTCAAAGCCATATACCTCTTTTAACTTATCAAGCAATTCTTTTTGAGGCTTGTCCCATATGCCCACCGTACGGTCACCCTGTACATTGCTATGTCCGCGAACCGGGCAAGTGCCTGCGCCGGGCTTGCCAATACTGCCTTTCAGTAATAAAAGGTTTACTATTTCCTTAATAGTGTCAACCGCATTTTTATGCTGCGTAATACCCATCGCCCAGCAAACAATTATTTTGCTTTTTTGTTTCAAAAGCTCAACAACTTCCTGAACCTGCCCGGGCGAAATACCGGCAATTTTTAAAAGGTTATTAATATCGTTTAGCCTTAGCTGTGAGACAAAGTCTTCATAGCCGGAAGTATATTCATTTATAAATTCCTGATCGAAAACTTTACCCGGATTTTTCTCTTCTTCTTCCAGCAACAAATACATGATCGCTTTAAGCAAGGCCTGGTCGCCATTAAGTTTTACTTGTAAAAAAATATCGGTAAGCTTCGTATTAATGTGTAAGACTCCTTTTAGTTTTTGCGGATTGCTAAAGCCTAGCAACCCGGTTTCTTTTAAGGGATTTATTGAAACAATAGTTGCACCATTATCCCTGCCTTTTTGCAAAGCGGTAAGCATTCGCGGATGATTGGTGCCAGGGTTTTGACCAATGATAATTATTACTTCAGCTTCGTAAAAATCCTCAAGCTTTACGGAGCCTTTACCAACACCCAACACCTCTGAAAGAGCAGTTCCTGTGGATTCATGACACATATTAGAGCAATCGGGTAAATTATTAGTACCATATTCTCTTGCAAAAAGCTGGTATAAATATGCAGCTTCATTACTGGTACGGCCCGATGTATAGAACACCGCTTCATTCGGATTAGCAAGTTTATTTAAATGACCTCCGATTAATTTAAAAGCTTCATCCCAACTTACAGGTTGATAGTGCGTGGCATCCCGCGGTAAGTACATCGGTTGCGCCACACGCCCGTTTTTGCCAATGTGATAATCATCAAGCCCCGATAATTCCTCTATAGAATGTTTCGCAAAAAAATCAGGGCGAAGGCTTTTTGTTGTTGCTTCGTCCGCGACAGCTTTTGCACCATTCTCACAATATTCAGCAATGGACGAACGATCATCATCAGGGTCAGGCCAGGCACAAGACGGGCAATCAAAGCCGCCTTTTTGATTCAATGCCAGCAAGGCTTTCATGCCGCGAAAAACGCCAGCCTCGCCAAATACCTGCTTGCCACTATGGTATACCGCCTCCATGCCTGCAGCAACTTTCTCAGGGATTTTGATTTTTATTTGATTGGTAAATTCTTCGGGATTTTGGTCATGTGTTTGTTCTGTTTCTTCGTTCATGGTTAGCAGGATTTAGCAGGATTTTCAAAATAATCGGATTGATCTTCTTTTATTCCATTATCAATACATTTAAAATCTTTTTCTAATAAAATGTGCAAATGCTTGCCGTTGTTTACAGGCATATCACAATCGAGCCCCACAAGATTCGTTGAAGCCCATTGCCGGATCAAATGCCCCGGAACGTACAATATAATACTGCCATTAACGAAGTCTGCCGACATAGTTTCACTATCGGTTTTTTTGACCGAGTATGACAAAGTGCTGCTAATAAAATCTGTTTTTTCTTCAAGGAAGCCATCTTCAGCAAACTGCTCCACCTCAGATTTCGATAATCTTATACGAACACTATTTCCCCTGATGCGAATTTTCATATCTGTAATATTTTAGCCTCAACTTTAACCGCTCTTCAAGAAGACATACTTTAACCAACATGCTTTTTCAAAGACTGATTTTCATTTATCATTATTCGATGTTGCCCGGAGTAAATATTAAATGTTTTATTTCTTAAAAATCCTACCAGCGTGATGCTGCACTCCTCCGCCATTTGCACTGCAAGGCTTGATGGTGCGCCTACAGCAGCAACGATTTTTATTCCTGCCATCCATGCTTTTTGAATCAATTCAAAACTGGCTCTCCCACTTAGTAACAGGATATAATTATCAAGCGGAAACATAGAATTATTAAGGGTGGCGCCTATTAACTTATCCAATGCATTGTGCCTGCCTACATCCTCTCTCGTTATCAAAAGATTGCCGGAGGTATCAAAAAGACCGCATGCGTGAAGGCCACCGGTGAAATCAAAAACATTCTGCGCCTTTCTCAAAACAGCAGGTAACGTATAAATAATATCGGGTGAAAGTAAGAGCGTGCCGGGTTTAGAATCCTGTAAGCGACAAACCGTTTTCACGGCTTCAATAGATGATTTTCCGCATACTCCGCAACTTGAAGTGGTATAAAAATTTCTTTCAAGTTTATTCAATTCAACGGTAACATCATCCTTCAATTCCACCTTTACCACATTTTCATCTAATTCCTGGCAATACTCTATTGATTCTATATCTTCAGCATTTTCTATAATTCCTTCGGTAAATAAAAAACCTGCAGCTAATTCAAAATCATTACCCGGGGTGCGCATAGTAACGGAAATATTTTTCCGGGTTCTTTGCGATGAATCTCCAAAATCAAGTCGGATTTCCAATGGTTCTTCCACGGCAAGCATATCATCTGCGGGCTGACCGCCGGAGTCATTCACTTTGATGATGCGTGAGAGCAAAGCTGATGATCTTTTCATGTGTCTTGAATTAACAAAAAATATCCGCTGAAATACCAGCACGTAAAATTAAAAAATGTAATTCCATTTATGGTGAGATAACAAAATATCCGGTAATTAGTTTTTCGAACTCCTTGCTTATTTGTTGACCAATATCATTTACACAAAATGACTGTGATATAATGATTAGAAAAGCCGGAACCCACAAACCCTTAGATAAATAAAGCCGCATCAATTGAAATTAAAACCTCATTTTCATTTGCCAGTTTATATTTATCTTGTATTGCTTCATGAAATAAAAGTATCTCAAACTTTTAAAGATTACCTGGGAATTGATTTGATCAAGTTCACAAATAAGACCCGGTAACATTATTAATTGCTTTCATTTTTTAACAATTTATAATTTCCCATTATGAAAAGTAGTTTACAAAAACTTGCTGAAGAAAACAAGCTCCGCGAAAAAGCGGAAGCCGCCGCTTCCCGGGTGGAGATCAATGATCCTTCCACTACAAATCAAAGACGAAACTTTCTTAAAAAGACGGCTCTCGGCGGCATTGCATTAACTGGTTTAGTGAGTATGTCTTTTGAAGATACGATCGCGAAAACGACTTCAAAAATTCCACGCTTCGGGTCTCCTTCCGATTTGAAAATAACGGATATGAGATATACAACAGTCAGCAACGGAACGGGCGCTACCAATGCACGGAACGTGATCATTCGCATCGATACCAACCAGGATATTTACGGACTGGGCGAAGTAAGAGATGGCGCTGATGCGACGATTTGCGCTGTATTTAAAAAGCCGGATTTTAGGGCTCAATCCTGTGAATGTGGAAATGATCTTTAAGATTATTAAACAATTTGGCGGGCAGGGAAGAATGGGCGGTGGTGTAAGTGGTGTGGAAATGGCGCTTTGGGACCTTGCGGGTAAAGCGTTCAATGTGCCGGTATGGGCATTGCTCGGAGGCCGGTACCGGGAAAAAGTAAGACTATATTCATATATTCCTAATTCAGGTGAGGCACCACTGGCAACTATGGACATTAATAAATTCAAGGCGGATGTAAAACACAGGATAGAAGAACAGGGATTTACCTGGCTGAAATGTCATCCGGGAATTGAGAAGATCAGTAAGATTCCCGGCACTACTGTCAATACAAAATTTATTCCCGGGTTTAATGATAATGTGATGCCTTCCCGCTCACAAAGCTATCTTTCTTACCAAAATACAAGGCACGCATTTACTTCTGTCCAGATCACAAATAAAGGTTTAGATGAGTTGGCAAAGTATGTAGATACTATCCGCAATATTATAGGCTACGATATACCGTTATCTGCCGATCACCAGGGCCATTTTGATGTAAATACCTGTATACGAGTTGGCAATGCGCTGGAGCCTTTTAGCCTGGCTGCTTTGGAAGACTTTCTTCCCTGGGACGATACAGAGCACCTGAAGATGATAACGGATGCGATTAGTACTCCCACCGTAACCGGCGAAGATATTTACCTGAAAGAAGAGTTCAGGAAACTTTGTGATACACACGCTGTCGATATGGTTCAGCCCGATATGGGCTCGTCCGGTGGAATTTTGGAAACTAAAAAAATAGGGGATTACGCGGAAGAAAAAGAAACACCTATGATCATGCATTTTGCAGGAACACCCATTTGTTTTATGGCCAATGTACATTCTGCGGCGGCTACACAAAATGCATTGGCATTAGAAGTGCCCAACCAGATCGTCGATAATCCCTGGTGGCCGACACTTGTGAAGATGGTTGGCAAGCAGCCGCTCTATACAAAAGGTTACGCAAACGTTCCGGATGACGCCCCGGGATTAGGCGTTGAATTAAATGATGAAGTCATGAAACAACATCTCCACAAAGAAGATCCCGGTTATTTTGAACCAACGCCCCAATGGAATGAAGTGCGTTCCTATGACCGGCTTTGGAGTTAATGATGTTTAATGTTTATACCGACTTAGGGAAGAATTGTGTTTACAAAGTTGCAATCTTCTTTTTCTATAATTATTTAAAATCGCGGGCACCGGACTACTTCGCGGGACGAATTATTTCTATCAAGGTACTTTTGGTAAGAAAGCGATAGTTCAAAACCACCCCTTCCATAGCTAGCTGTCTTTAACTGGGATACATTTACATCATAGCTAAGGGCAAAAGTCATTGGCTTTACATCTACCTTTAGTACAGGAATAAAGGCATCTTTCCACCTGATAAAAGCTCCTCCCGATATTATATAATGCGGCTCAGCAGGATCATCCAGTTTCATACTATAGATCATCCCTCCAATTATTTCAGTGCTACCACCTTGCTTCGCATAATCCGAATGGAAGGTAATGTATGAATAGTCGGTGACGCTCATCTTCAAACCTGCTGAAAATACAACCTTCGGAACCAGTTCAACGTCGGGCGAATTGTAAAAAGATACTTTGGCGGATTTATTAAAATGATGATACGACGCGCCTAAAAAAATATTATTGTCTTCATTCTCTCCAATTTGGGTATTGAAACTTATTCCGGCACTTCCATCAAAATACAGGTAACCCGTATTGGAAAAATTTTCACCATCAGGAAGTGTAGGATCATAAGACGCTCCATCAAACTGGTTGTTGGTTGTAATCTTACTCCGGTCAATCTTTTTTTGAACAACACCTGCAGAAAAACCGGCGGATAAATACATATTTCTATCCGTGCTAAGAGATTTATGGTAATTTAAAACAGGCAATACGTGAGTTGCTGTGAGGGCAACAGTACCGGCTTTATCATACAATATCTCACCGCCGATCGTTAGAAAATCTTCGCTTCCCACAGCTAATTTATATTCCCCGTTTAAAGACGTGGTTTGAAATGGCACCGTCACTGAATTCCATTGATTTCTGTACACAGCCTGAATTCTGAAATCACCGCTGAATATTCCGGCCAATGCAGGGTTTCGTAAAAGCGGGGTTTCAAAAAATTGGGAGAAATGAATATCCTGTGCACTGCAATTGTTCCTATTCAAAAGGAGTAGACAGGAAACTATCAAACTTTTAAAAAAGATGTTTTTCATATTGAATTTTGGATATTTATTGAATTTCCCAGGCAGGCATTTCAAAATCATTTTATTACCTGCGTTGGCGAAATTCCAGTTTGTCAATTTATTTTACCAATGCCACATTACCTTTAAAAACCAGCGACTGATTATTTGAACATAAAACCTCAAGGGTATATACAAATACATCAGGTGAAAGCTTTTTCCCTTTGTAAGTCCCGTTCCACCCGGCAAAAGCATCGTTGGCATGGAAATTTGCTTTTTCAAAAACAACTTCGCCCCAACGATTGAAGACAACCAGGTTCTTTATATTAAAAACGCTATTACCTCTTGGATAAAAAACATCATTTACACCATCACCGTTAGGAGAAAAAGTATTTGGAACAAAAACATTGGAATTATCACACATTACATACACGGCGATTTTATCTTCAGCAAAACAGCCGCCTTCATTTTTTACAAGTATCGTATACTCGGTCGATTGTGCCGGCTTCACCGTTATACCAGGATAATTTCTTGCAATAATACCCGTAGACGGACTCCAGTTAACGCCAATCACATCAGGGGAAATTTGAGGAACAATATCCAGGGATTTGCCCACATTGATTGTTTGGTCCAGGCCGGCAGTAACTACGGGCATCGGATACACCTTCACCGGGACAAAAGCGCTCGAAGTAAAACAGCCTTTGGTATCGGAACCAACCACTTTATAATTGGTAGTAACCCCCGGGGTCGCGACAGGCGATGCGATTTTGCTGTCATCCAAATCTTTCGCGGGTGACCAGTTATATACTTCCGCACCCCTTGCTAATAACTTTGTCGATGATCCATAACATACGGTATCTGCACTGCTAGCTTTTACTGTATTTGGAAGTTTTACATCTATAAAAACTGAATCAGTAGCTATGCATCCGTTATTACTCTTTCCGGTTACAACATATGTGATTGCCGAATCAGGTCTTGAGACAGGGGCGGCGCAATTCAGGCATGAAAGGTTCCTGCCCGGGCTCCACGAATAGGCCTGAGCGTTATTTGCTTTCAAAATAACAGAGGCACCTTTACACAACGTTGTATCGTTTGTAAGATTCAGATCGGGTAAGGGATATGCTTCAGCAATTTTTATTGCAGTATCACTGCAGCCACTGCTGTTTGTAGCGATAGCTTTGACTGAATATGAACCGCTATTTATAAAATTCTGGGAAGGTGGATTTTGGAGCGTTGAAACGTTTCCGTTAGCAAAATCCCATTTCCACTGTAAAGAAGACGAGTCAGGCACTGAAATGATCCCTGCAAAAGTTAATAGAGCCGGGGTACATGCTCCCGGATTACCACCAATGGTTACATGTGGCCGATCCACAACTGTAACAGGCGCGGTTGCTATCGCTGAATCCGCACAACCATTTTTAGATGTGATCCAAAGTTTCGCATTGTAGTTTCCGGAAGCGGTATACTTGTGCACGGGATTTGAAAGAGTCGAAGTTCCTTTGTCTCCAAAAGTCCAAAAGTAATTGGTAATAATATCGTTGCTCATGCTGGTGCTATTGAAGGTCACCATCCCTGAGTCGCATAATGTTGCGTTGGCATTGGTAAATGAAGCACGAGCTTCGTACACTTTAATAGAATCGGTACCATATATAGGAACCTTACACCCCGCTGTATCTATTAATATCATTTTCGGCAAATAAAAATCGGCTGTTTCATAAGTATGTGATACGATAGAATCGGGCGTTACGATGGTTGAGCCATCGCTGAAATCCCAAACAAAAGTTGTGTTCTTTTCTGTTGTGGCTTTGAAATTTGTTTGCAATGGTTTACACCCGGAAATATTTGAATATTGAAAGGATCCCCGCGGGCCTTTTATTTTTATTTGCACACTTTTTACGTCAGAACATCCGCCGGGACCCTCAATCGTTAGTACCGCATTAAAAATACCTGGAGTTGCATAAAAATGCGATGGATTAACCGTCGATGATTTTGTGCCATCACCAAAATCCCATGTATAAGCAGAATAGTTTGTTGAAGTGTTATTAAAAGTTACGATAAGCGGAGGGCAGTTGCTGGCGGTATCACTTACTGTAAAGTTTGCCTTTGCATCTGCAATTCTCACATAACTGGGTTTAGAAATAAAATCGGTGCATCCATATTTATCTTTGATAGAAAGACTCACACTATAAATACCTTCATTGCCGTAGGTATGAACAGGATTCAATTGTGTTGATGTGGTTCCGTCTCCAAAATTCCAGGAGTAGGTGAGGCCGGGACCCGTGGATAAATTGGTAAATGCGATATCATGCGAAGTGCAGGAGAGTGTATCGCCCTTAAAGGCCGCTACAGGTTTTGAAATCACAACTGTATTCAAATGCATAACACTATCACTGCATCCGTTATTATCAGTAACTTTTAGAGAAACCGAGTAATTTCCCGGGACAGAATAGGCATGTTGAAAACCAGTACCAGCCAGTGTTTCAATAACCCCATCACCCCAATTCCACTGCCAACCCGAGATCGAATTGGCACCATTTGCATATGAGCTGTCGATAAAAATCACCGCACTGTTTTCGCAGGCTCCAGGAGTTACGGATTTAAAAACGGCGGTTGGTCCATCCACTTTTACTGCCAGTGGCTTTATAATAGAATCCTTGCAACCATTCCTGGTATTCAAGATCAATGTAACATTATAATTACCTGAAGTGGTATAGCTGTGGCTTATTGAATTAGAAGTAACTGTTGTTGAAATGCCATCGCCAAATCTCCAGGTATATGAATTAATGTTCCCGGGAATGCTATTGGCAACTTTGAAGAAGACAGGCTCATTTTTACAAACTGCAGTAACACTTGAGGTGAAGTCTGGAATTTCCCTGATAATGTCGACCGGGCTTGTCTTGGTATAATCGCATCCGGTAGTATTGTTGGTAACAGTTAGCGAAACCACATATACTCCCGATAGCATATAATCGTGTGCCGGATTTTGGACCGTTGATAACGTACCATCTCCAAAATCCCATTTCCACGATTCAGCTCCAATAGAGTTATCGGTAAACACTGCATGGCCGGGTTGATTGCAACTCGTTGCATAGCTGAACCTGGCAATTGGAGCCTTCACATGTATATATTCAGGCCTCACAATTGTATCCGGACATCCATTACTAATGGCTATGAGTGTAACTGAAAAATATCCTGAATCGTTATACACGTGCTGCGGATTTCTCGAACTGGAAGTTGAGCCATCACCAAAAAGCCAGAGCCACTCGTTGGGAGTTCCTGTTGAAAGATCATCGAAATTAATCGCTGTTTCTGCGCAGGCATTACGTGGGTTTGCAGAAAAATTTACCCCGGCTTTTGACCCAACCAATATCCCATTCACTACTTTTACGGAATCGGTACAACCAGAAGATGTCGTATAAAAAAGACGCACTGTGTAAGCTCCCGGCATCGTGTAGGTATGAGTTGGGGAAGACGAAGCGGATGTAATCCCATCTCCAAAATCCCACAAATAGCTTGTGACAGGATCTACTGAATTTACATTTGCCGAAAAACTATTTGTAAGCGGAGCACAACCTTTCTGTGGAAGGTTATTAATGGAAACAACGGGTGCCTTTATTTTTACGAAATCTTTTTTTACCACGCTGTCTTTACATCCTCCTGCATTAGTAAAAACCAATTTTACTGAATAAAAACCCTCAGTAAAATAAGTATGCGAAGGATTGGCAAGACTGGATGAAGTGCCGTCACCAAAATCCCATGAGTATACATTACCCCCTGTTGTGTTACTTGTGAAGTTTACAGTTAGCGGCGCTTTGCAGGAAATCCCAGGTCCCCCGGAGAAATCTACTTTTGGCTTCGCAACAACCTGCACCGGTTTGATAACCGAATCTTTACAAGCACCAAAATCTGAAACCAGTTTTACATCAAAGGTTCCGGTGTTTGCGAAAATTTTTACAGGATTCATAACATTAGAAGAACTCCCATCCCCAAAATTCCAGGTAGCTGCAGAAGCAACAGGATTACTGGTATTCACGAAATTGATATTTCTTCCCTGGCATATAATTGCCGGCGCAGAAAAATCAGCTTTTACATTTCCGAGTGAAATTAAACCTGGCTTAACTATAGTATCTGAACAACCATTTGCATTAAAAACAATAAGGCTCACGGTGTATGTCCCCACGTTATATAAGTGGGAAGGATTGGCAAGAGTAGATGTGCCGCCATCACCAAATTGCCATTGATATGATAAACCAGTGCCGGTGGATGAATTGGTAAAATTGATGTTGGCTGGCTGATTGCAGGTGTTAGGCAGGGTGTTGGTAAAGTTGGCTTTTACGGTATTGTACACTTCAATGAATTCTGTTTTTGTTGCGGAGCCGATACAGCCAAAGTTATTGACAGCCCTTAGTGAAACATTATACTTCCCGGCCGCAGTATATACGTGCGATGGGTTTTGATTAGATGAAAGATTTCCATCTCCGAAATCCCACTCCCATCCTGAAATACTTCCACTGCCGGAAAGACTTTTATCGCTAAGGGCAACAGGCAACGGAAGGCATCCCGCCACCGGCGAGCCTGCAAAATTTATTTGCGGTAACGCATGTACATTTATGAAATTGCTTTTTATGATCGAGTCTGCGCCTGATGCGTTTTTCACAACGAGTTTTATCGTGTATTGGCCGGGATTAAAATAAGTTACTGATGGATTTTGAAGAATTGAGTTGGTTCCGTTTCCCAGATCCCATTTCCATGATGAAGGGTTTCCTGAAGAGAAATCATTAAAATTCACTACAAGTGGTGCACAGCCTGCGCCGGGAGTAGCGACAAAATCCGCATGAAGCTGGGCTTTGGAAACGATTGTTGCAAAAAGGAATACCGGGACAAAGGCCAGGTTTCTTGCAAAAGTTAAGCAATAACTACTGTGTAGTTGTGTAGGGTTTTTCACTTATAGGTAGATAAAGAATTTTTAAACGGATGCTATCTACAAAAACAAATATTAAGAACACATCAATTTAATTGTTAGGGAATACCTTCCTAAGAACGCAATAACCGGAGCAATAGTATAGAGGTAGCTATCATTTTTTCCTACTGGATTTGAAGACATCAAATCATGATAAGAATGCAATTTTTTCTATTCAACTTTCTATATAAAATTCCATTTTTTACTACATTGAATGCAGTAAAATCCAATCACGATTTCAAATCAAAACATACGGGTAGTAACTCGTGGCGAAATAGAAAACATAGCTGGAGAATAAGCAATGAGGCAAAGAACCGTAAAGATAAAATTTAGCTGTATTTTGAAATAGAGAAATGCCGTCTCCTGACGCAATTAATATTTTAAGGGCCCTTCCAAACGAGCACTCGTCATTTGCTCAAATAAAATCATGAAAAAATTATGAAAAAGATCGCAGGGCTTTCATTAAAAAAAGTACAGCAATTGCGGCCTTGTCGTTAACCGGCATAGGAGGCGCAGCTCATCAATTCGAAGCTCCTGCATAACGGCAAACATATTTACCTGGCCTTCGTCAATAAAAACTTCAGTGTATTTATCATAAGGAATTTCTGAAATAGCTGCGGGCGGTGGCGGTGGTGGCGGTAATGCAGCTTAATGTTATAATGTGGGCTTTGCCAGGGCAATGCTGAACTAATGCGACGAGTAATATTTCATACTTATAGCGCTTAAGAAAATAGCGGATGAATTTCATTAAAACCGGTTTGTGCTTTTACTGCGAAATATATGCCGAACAGGTTAAATCACGGCGATCCTCTTTCTAAGATTACGGCTCTCCAAGACGGTGTTCGGTAATTGTATTTGAAAAGATATGTAGCCTTCAGGTATTGACTTCTATGACAAAAAAAAGTTATTTTCGGTAAATGAATAATCCTCCTAAACCGGGTAATGAGTCGTCACGGCTTGAAGCTTTAAAAGAGTATAATATTCTTGATACCCTTTCTGAAAAGGATTACGAAGATATCACCCTGTTGGCAGCAACTATTTGTAAAACCCCGGTTTCACTTATTACTTTTGTCGATGAAGGCCGGCAGTGGTTCAAGTCACATCATGGGGTTTCTGTTTCTGAAACAGAACGGGAATATGCCTTTTGCGCTCACGCACTCAACTCGCCCAAAGAAGCTTTGGTAGTTGAAGATTCAAGAAAAGACGAACGTTTTGCGGATAATCCGCTTGTGACTGGCGACCCATATGTGATTTTTTATACAGGCATGCCACTGGTAAATCCTGATGGCTACCCGCTCGGAACATTATGCGTTATAGATCACCAGCCCAGGAAGCTATCAGCCGAACAGTTAAGCGCTTTAGAAACTTTATCCAAACAGGTAGTGAATTTGCTGGAAATGCGTAAGTCGAATATCATCCTCCAAAAAACCAGGGACGAACTGGAGACAAGGAACAAAGAGCTGGAACAATTTGCTTCGGTAGTTTCACACGATATAAAATCGCCATTGTCTGGTATCGTAATGGCCAACCAGATTTTAGATGAACAATTTAGTGACGCGCTCGGAATGGAAGGAACTAACGTTCTCGATGTTTCAAAACGCTCTACCGAAAAGATCAAAGCACTTGTTGATGGTATTCTGTCTTATTACAAAGGAGATGAGCATTCCGGCGATATCCAGGAATTTAATATTACTGAATTTTTTGAGTCTATATTTTCTGTGCTTCCACCAGTTAAAAAATATGCTTTGGAATATCCCCGTAATGGCGAGAATATCACGATGAATAAAACGCAGATGGAGCAGATATTCAGCAACCTCATCAGCAATAGTATCCGTTACAACGATAAAGATGTAATAGAAATTAAAATTAGTTTTTCTGAAGCGCCGCAGCAATACTTCTTTTCCCTTGCTGACAATGGAATTGGAATTGCGAAGGAAAACCAGGAGAAGATTTTCAACCTGTTTACAACCCTTCCTTCACTAGCCAGGGATGGCAATACAGGGCACGGCATTGGGCTCTCTACTGTAAAAAAAATCGTAGAAAAAAACGGCGGTATTGTGACCATAGAATCTTACCCGGGCAAGGGCACTAAAATTTCATTTAATATTAAGAAAGGATGGCCGTTGGGGAAGGTGGGTTAAACAGAGTTCACAGAATACGAATCAATATTTTTTGCTCACTCCTGCTTGCCTTAAATCCTACTTTTGACCTATGCCACACAATCTCCTCCATTCACAATTCTTATTAAATCCAAACATAACTTATTTAAACTTTGGTTCTTTCGGTGCTTGCCCAAAACCAATTTTTGAAGACTATCAAAAATGGCAGCTCGAGATTGAAACGGAGCCCGTGCAATTTATGACCGTGAATGGGCCGGGTTATTTAAAAGCTTCGCGGGAAGCGCTGGCGAAATATATTCATTGCAATGCTGATGATGTGGTGTATGTTACCAACCCTTCTTACGGAATAAATATTATCGCTAAAAGTTTGCAATTGCAGGAAGGTGATGAAGTGCTCGGCACCAATCTGGAATATGGCGCCCTCGACCGCACGTGGAATTATTATTGCGAGAAAGCTGGTGCAAAATATGTGCGGCAGGAGATATCACTTCCAATTGTTTCCAAAGAGCAATTCATAGACGATTTTTTCAAAGGCCTGACAGAAAAAACTAAAGTCATTTTTATAAGCCACATCACCAGTGCGACTGCATTAATATTTCCTGTAAAAGAAATTTGTGACATGGCTAAAGCAAAGGGGCTCTTCACAATTGTGGATGGTGCGCATGTGCCTGGTCATATCCCTTTAAATATCGGGGAACTGAAACCCGATGTATACACAGGCGCTTGCCATAAATGGATGTGCGCCCCTAAAGGCTGTTCATTTTTATATGTAAAAAAGGAATGGCAACATTTGTTTGACCCTTTACTCATAAGCTGGGGATATGAAAGTGCAAAGCCTTCTGATTCGCAATTTTTAGATTATCACCAACTACAGGGAACGAGGGATTATTCTGCTTTTTTAACTGTACCTAAAACGATACAATTTTTAAATGAAAATCATTGGCCGGAGGTAGCGGCAGTGTGCAGGCAACTGGCACATTCAAACTATACGCGTTTTTGTAATTTGCTAAACACCCAGCCGTTGTGCCCCATCACTGATGAATTTTTAGGACAGATGTGCAGCATACCCATTTCAACTTCTCAACCCGAAAAATTGCAACGTTTGCTTTTTGAAAAATACAAGATAGAAGTTCCTGTTATGCGACAAGGAAATCTTTTGCTTATAAGATATTCGATACAGGCTTTTAATAGCCAGGAAGATTTGGATAAGTTGTATAATGCGTTAACGGAAATAGTTGCTGAAGGAGAGCTGATAAACATATAACCTAAGTTTCCAGCTTAAATTGAACCAGTTTTCAAAATACTTCTAAAAAGCCATATTCATCAGATTGACTAAGCAGGTCAATATCGGGTTTATGTTTTATCAATAATTCCTCAATAAAATTATTGCTCTGATTACCTGTTCGCAACATCACTACTTTCGGTGGAAAGCCTTTTATTTCTGCCAGGTTTAAGAAGTCATTATCATTGGTTACTATAATACAATTGTTACTTAAAGCATAATTCCATATTTCGGCATCCCTGGCGGGGATAGTCATCCCAATGTCATCAACATGAAAACAATCTTCAAAATGCATTTTTAATTTGTGTGCCAGCCTCCACGAAATATTTGCATCCAGTAAAAGTTTCATTTAGAAATTTTAGAAAAAAAATTATAAAGCTATAGAAAGAAATATGGAGTGTATAACAATATTATGCAGCTATAATCTTGATAATGGATTCGCGATTGGCCGCGAACGCAAGAGCCGCCAAAATATGTTCTTTCTTTAATAAAGGATAGTCGGCGAGTATTTCTGCATATGTCATTCCGGAAGCCAGCCATTGCAAAATATCAGCCACAGCAATTCTTGTTCCTTTGATGCAAGGCTTACCAAATCGTATTTCGGGATCAATGGAAATATATGAGGCGAATTTTTTCATTACATAAAAATAAGATTTTTTATAGCACTATCACCAGGCTGCGGATTCAAACCTTTGAAAGGCTGGCAACTCTTGAAGTATTCACCTACTCCATATCACATCCAATCGGTGACCCGGGAGGAATTTCTTCATGCATCGTTGGTTTTGCATCTTCCGGTTTTTTCATCCGGTCAAGTGCCAGCATTAGATGCGCTGTATAAGACCCATCTTTTGAAACCTTTAGTTGCGATTCAATAAATTCTTTCAAATCAGCTAATGCTTTCTTTACATCTGCCTTTACCTGGAAGGAAGCGTTGTCATTTACACTCAGGCTAAGCATGTACGTTAGTAGCACCTGCTCTGTTTGCTGTTGTATTAATTTTTCCATACTTGTTCGCCTGGAGGCTTTCCAGGTATGATTAATAAGATAGGCAAGCATTTCACTAAAAGGTAAGCCACCAACAGCATCGTCTTGTTCCAGGCGGCTAACCCGCTGGGTATTAAACAAAAATGATAAAGGAAGATCAGCTGCTGTTTCTGCAGGAGACAATGCATCAAAGGCGAGTCCTGTTCTTTTATTAAATAATTCCCGTGAATCAATATAACCTGCAGGCCGTGGAGGTATTAGCGAAACAATTTTATAAGGCAGTAATAAAAACTTCGGATCGAGGCAATCCATTATGGCATCTAATGCTTTCAGTTGTGTTTCCCTTGATATGGTCTTTGTAGTGAATTGCCCGTCGCCACGTAATGCATAATTATAATCCATGCCGCCTACTAGTTTGGTTACTGCCTCGAGTTGGTAACGATGGTAAAAATAAACGGGCACCAGCACATCTTCCAGCATAGCCATTGGCGTACCAGGGCGTATATCATTTTCACCAAATTGCTCAAGTGCTTTGGCCCTTACACTTATCACGTTTTTTAATTCATCAAACACATTGCTGCCATTATCCCATAAGTGCGCATAAGGGCTCATACCACCGGCAGGCCTTGCATCCTGGTCAGTTAAAAAGCGAAGGCCACTTTTAAAAGCATTATTGAGTAACGTATTTAATGCTTCATTTTCATTGGTCCCTTTTGGGAAATCCTGGTACCCCCAGGCGATTGAAACTTTATCCCAGACGCCAATCTTACCATCATAAGCTTTACTCAGATCAATATTCCCGGTAGCATTTATAGTTGCCAAAGGATGCGGATAATCCATCACACTTGAGCGGTTAACTGTGCTGGCAGAATAATTGTGCATTAGTCCTAGTGTATGGCCTACTTCATGTGCAGCGAGTTGCCTTATTCTTGCCAAGGCCATTTTCAGCATTTTATCATCAGCGGGTTTTCCATTTGCGTAAGGAGCCAATAACCCAGTAGCAATTAAATAATCCTGCCGCACACGAAACGAACCAAGCGATACCGTTCCTTTAATGATTTCTCCTGTCCTTGGATCAACGACCGAAGCGCCATAACTCCATCCTCTTGTTGAGCGATGCACCCAGTTAATCACATTATAACGTAAATCCATAGGGTCTGCATCTTCAGGTAATATTTTTACCTGGAATGCATTGATATAACCGGCAGCTTCAAAAGCCTGGTTCCACCAGCTTGCTCCTTCAACCAAAGCACTGCGTATCGGCTCTGGTACGCCGTTATCTACATAATAAATAATGGGCTTTACCGGCTCACTCCTGGCAGCATTAGCGTCTTTTTTTTGCAGCCGGTGGCGGGCCGCAAAATATTTTACGATTGGCTCAGATATCGGTGTGCTGTAGTCAAAATAAGAAATGTTGTAGAAGCTGGAACGCGGATCAAATTCCCTCGTCTTAAAATTATTATCAGGCAATTGCACAAATGAATGATGCATACGCAATGTTATGGCTTCTGTTGATGGAGCCACTGATGAAACCTGGCTGCCGGCACTCCCATCATTATTTACAAACGTTATGCTCGCTTCAAGTTCGGTATTCAGGGGGAAATCTTTTGTACGTTCCAGGTAGATTGCGCATCGCGTTTTATCAAGGGAATAATTTCCTTCTTTTTGTTTCTTTAATTTATTGGTAACATTCATTGCATCTCGTAATAAAAAATCGGTGGCATCTACCAGTACGGCATTGTTGCTTTCTGCTTCTGCTACAAAACCCCAAAGTGTTGATTGAGCGAATGATTGCTCTACTGCACGTTTTTCATTTAAATCATTTGTGATTGCACGGTATGCGTAATTTGGTTGCACCATTAATATTTTTCTGCCAACTCTTACAAGTTTTACAATACGGGTATCGCCGGTTAATCCCCTGTCAAGCCCTATATCATTAGATCCGAGTCCTGCAGGCAATGAAGTCTGGTATAAGATTTCCGAATCCAGTTTATTTATTACAAGCCATATTTTTCCATTGTCTTCGTCCCAATAGAAATTGAAAAAGCCTTCATGCTTTTCCATGCCTTTTGTTTTGTCTTCTACGGAAGGAAGCTTTTGTGCGGCGGTACACAAGGGGAGAATGAACAGAAAAACGAAAAGCAATTTCATAGCAGTTATTTTTTAGTTAAAGGTAAATGATGGGCGATGAAAATCGTTTGTCTTTTGGCAGCAGTTATGGTGGGCTTACTTCATGGGACAGCATTATAGTTCCGGAAATTTCTCCTATCATCGAAATGACGGCGAGAGTGTCCATGGCCAGGAAGCTGCATTTTTTTCAAAGGAGAGAATGGCTTTGTGCGACGGCCACGACTGAAAATCTCCAAGCTTGTAGAATGATTAAAAAAATATAGTTTATGATTAAGTTGTGCTTCTCGTAGGTCGGGAGATTCGCCTACCGTCGAAATGACGGAGGAGTGTCCCTAACCAAAAAGCTCCTTTTGTGGGCGCAAAAAGATATGGGGGCCTGCTAAATAAATATCCAGGGAGTTAAGAAAACATGAAGCAGTTGTGTTGCATTTGTACAAGTAATAATTTCCAAAAAATCTTTCGCAGAAAATTCAAGCGTGGAAATGATTTTGCCGTCCCGGCGCTTAATTTTTAATGATCATATAAGATTCACTTATTCCATCAAGTGTAAATTGGACTGTGTACGCTCCTTTGGATATTTCTCCCAAATGAATGTGCCCGCTATTTACTCCTGTTACTGCAGATAGATCTGTTTGTAAAACCAGTTTGCCCTGGGCATCTATAAGCCTTGCACTCATCGTGCCGGGTTTATCTGCATTAAATTTTAGCATGAGATGGCCCATTCCGTTTATAGGATTTGGCGAAAGCGAAATAATAAGCTTTTCAGCCGCGGCCTTATTTTTGAAAATTTTTATCGGTGACAGTTCCATTTGCCCGTCTTTATCTACAATGGCCAGCGCATAATATGCATAACGGATTGAAGAAGAAATCTGCTCGTCAGTATACGAATAGCTCCTTTGCAGAGACGAATTTCCTGCGGCAGGAATTTGCGCAATTTCTTTAAAGTCTTTGCCATCAAGGCTTTTACGAATTGAGAAGTGATCAGCATTTAATTCAGTTTGCGTCGTCCAGTTGATGCTGACCTTTCCATTGGAAGAAGCAATATTGAATTGCGAAAGGATTACGGGCGTGACAATTGTGGCAGTAAAAGTTCCCTGCATTTGCAGAGGATGAATACTGCATTCATAGGAGTAAGATCCCACCTTAGTAACCGTGTAATCGAAAGTGGTACTTGATGAAGTGAGTGATGCATCCCAGGGAAGAGCCCCGGAAGGCACGCTAAGCGATGTGGTTGTATGAAAGCCGCCCGCCCAAACCCAATGAATTACATCTCCAACTTTTACATTAAGATTTGAGGATGAAAATTGAAAGTTTGAGACGCTAACAGACCAGGTAGTCGCCTGTGATTTTAAAAATAAAAGGCACAGTAGAGGGAGAACTATCTTTTTCATAAAAAATATTTTTAGCAGATGATTTCCATAAAAAACCCTTAGTTGTTTATCGTATAGAAACCGGCAAGGGTTGCCTTAAATAAATTCTTCAGAAATTTTTGAAAACGATTGGTTGTTGAAAAATAATTTTTTATGAAATTCAAAAATTAAAAAGAATAAAAAATAATACACCGATAGAAAACGGTTCTCATTTAAGCTTGCTAAAAATTGCAACAGGCAACTTTCTCATTTGCAATTACGATAATAGATGTGTCACTCTTTATGCATTAACAATAAATCTTTTTTGTATGGCAATGAAAAAAAATCTGTTCGTAATTATTATGGCTTTTATAATAGCTGGAAATATCTCCTGCAGTAAATCGGGAAGCAATGGGTATAATAATAATCCTCCACCCGGAGGTACGTCAGCCAATACAGTTGATATTTATGGAATGACCTTTAAGCCAGCTACATTAACCGTAAAGGCAGGCACAAAAATAACATGGACAAACAGTGATGGTTATGCCCACACAGTAACGGCAGATGATGGTTCTACTTTTAGCAGTGGAAATCTTGCAGGAGGAAGCACTTTTAATTTTACACCCGCTTCTGCAGGCACGTTCAATTATCATTGCAACATACATCCAGGTATGACAGGAAAAATTGTTGTAACCCAGTAAAAAAAATAGGCAGCCAGGTAGCTTTTACTAAATATTTTTCAAAAAAGTATTTCTTTATAATTGAATTGAAAAACGAAATACGGTTGATAATCTGTGAACAGAAATTAACAAATTATCGAAAACATATGTAATTTCAGGAATCTTAATCCTCAAAAATTCCTGTTATGAAAAGAACCCAATTACTAAAAAGCTCCCTATTTGTTTTAAGCCTGTTTACACTTTTATTGCCCGCCTTATTTGCACAGGTGACAACGGCAACCCTTAGTGGGATTGTTTCAGACCCAAAGGGCACCCCGCTTGATGGTGCAACTGTCACAGTTGAATTTCCTGAAGCAGGTATCAGGCAATCATTGATTACAAAAGCAGATGGACGGTTCACTGTTCCCAATTTAAGGGTCGGCGGCCCTTATAAAGTAACCGTAGATTATGTAAGCTACCAGCAGGGAGTTGTTGAAAATATTTATTTGGATCTTGGACAAAACAATTCCATTGACATTCCTCTTAAAGAAAAAACGCAACAACTTGAAACTGTAACCATCGCTTCAAGAACAACAATCTTCGATAACAAAAGAACCGGCCCATCCACGAATATCGGCAGCCGTTTGCTAAAGGCGTTGCCAACAATTTCGAGATCGGCTGATGATTATTTGCGCCTGGCCCCATCAGCTTCTGCAACATTCAATGGTATTTCTTTTGCCGGGCGCAATGGGCAATACAATAATTTTTCATTGGATGGTGCTGTTTTTAATAATCCATTTGGACTCGATGCTCCTACGCCCGGCGGGCAAACAAGCGCCCAGCCAATTTCGCTCGATGCTATTGACCAGATACAAGTGAACCTTGCACCTTACGATGTAACGCAGGCAGGCTTTACAGGCGCCGGTGTAAATACAGTTACCAAATCGGGCGCCAATACTTTTTACGGAACAGTCTATGGCTTTTGGAGAAACCAGGCACTTACGGGTAAAAACGTGGATAAAAATAAATTGGAGATCCCGGATCTTAGCCAGCTCCAGGCAGGCTTTTCATTGGGCGGCGCCATCGTAAGAAATAAACTATTCTATTTTGTAAATTTTGAAACAGAGCAAAGAAAAGATGAGGGCTCCAGCTACGTGGCTCAGAATTCATCAAATGCAGGGAAAGCCAATACCTCAAGGGTGCTTGAAAGCGATTTGCAGGACGTAAGCAGTATTTTAAAAAGTCGCTTTGGTTATGAAACAGGCCCATACCAGGGTTTCACTCTTAACCAGACTAATTATAAATGGCTTGCAAAAATTGACTGGAATATAAGTTCGGTTCATAAACTTTCGTTTACTTACAATGGCCTTGATGCCAGTAAAGGTAAACCTGCACATCCCAGCGCAATTCAAAGGCGGGGGCCGGATTTTACAACATTACAATTCAGAAACTCAGGCTATGAAATTGTAAATAAGCTTCATTCCTTTAATGCAGAACTGAAATCCAATTTCGGCGGTAATTATGCCAATAAACTAAGAGTTGTTTATAGTATTTTCAGGGATAACAGGAATCCTTTTTCAACGCCTTTTCCTGCGATAACTATTACAAAAAATGATGTTGCTTATATCATTGCAGGTCATGAACCGTTTTCGATCCATAATGTTTTGGACCAGGATGCTTTCCAGGTTACAGACAATTTCAACATCTTTTTAAAGAATCATTCTCTTACTATCGGGGGTTCTTTTGAATCATTCAAATTTGCCAATTCCTTTAATCTCGTGGCTTATGGTCCATCCACATTTAATACAATTGACATTCAAAAATTTAAAGACAGCGTTCCTGTCGGAGGAAATGTGGTATTTGATTTCCCACAGTTTGGAGTGCGTGGATATCCGCTTGATGTAGATGTAAATACTGCAAAAACAAGAGCAGCCGCTGATGCGTGGACACTGGCAAGACTTACCGTTGGGCAGATATCCGGCTATATCCAGGATGAGTGGGCAGTCACGAAATAAGTTCAGGCTAACGTATGGAATAAGAATGGATATACCACAGTATTTTAATGCCAGTTATAGCGATCCCAATTTCGATCCCAATACCGGAGCTTTCCTTGGTACCTATACTACAGGCTCTCCCACAATTCAAAACAATGACAACCAGGTACTGTTCGATGCTGATGGCAATCCCGTCACCAATGGTGCAGGCAAACAGCTTGACAACGGACGCTTTCCTACAAAAAAGCCACTGTTCTCACCACGACTTGGTTTTAATTATGATGTAAAAGGTGACAGGACTTTGCAACTTCGTGGTGGCTCAGGATTGTTTACAGGGCGTTTTCCTTTTGTATGGTTGGGCAACCAGATCGCTAATCCTTATACCGGATTTTATAATGTAACCGATAAAAATTTCAGGTGGCCGCAGGTATGGCGTTCTAATCTTGGCCTTGATTTTAAAATTCCTTATGGTACTGTTTTCAGCATTGATGGTTCTTATACTAAAGATGTAAAAGCAATGATGGTTCGAAATTATAACCTGGGTACTCCCGGTGGCTACATTACACAGCAATACCGGTGATGACAGAAATGTTTATAGGGCAGCAGACAAAGGCACTGATGGGCCTGGTACCGCAAACACATATGTATTCACAAATACAAATGTTGGCTACCAATTCAATGCTTCTTTCCAGGCACAGCAAACTTTTAAAAATGGCTATTATTTAATGGCTGCATACAATTATCTTATTGCAAAAGATGCCAGTTCTATCTCTGCTGAAATATCAAGTGATGCATTTGATCGTAATCCTATTTTGTATAATGCAAATGCTGCTATTTTATCCAATTCATTATATGGAAATACGCATCGCATTATAGTTGCCGCTTCGCGGAAATTTGAATATGGAAAAGGCAAATATGCAACAACTATTTCCACTTTCCATTCCTGGTCATCAGGAAACCGGTTTGCTTATGTATACGGTGGCGATATAAATAATGATGGCACTCCCAGTAATGATTTACTATATGTTCCAACAGATGCGGAGATTGATGCAATGAGCTTTAATCCTTCCTATGTAGATGTGCTTGGAAATGTTCAGAGTCCCGCAGCACAGCGCCAGGCTTTCAAGCAGTTTATTGCACAGGATGATTACCTCAGCGGGATTCGCGGCCAATACACCGGCAAATATGAAGGGGAAAATCCGTGGTTCAATCAACTGGATCTGCGCATTTTGCAAGACTTCAATTTTAAGGTTGGAGAAAAAATTAAGACTGTACAATTCAGTATTGACTTTGTAAATCTTGGCAATCTTTTCAACAGCAAATGGGGTGTAAGAAAATATGCAACAACTTCCGGTTATTTCCAGCCAATATCTGTTTCTTATAATAACAATAATCCTGTTTATACTTTTGATCCATCATTAAATTCAACATTCACTACCAGCCCCGATCTGCCATCCCGCTGGCAAATGCAATTGGGTGTGAGGTATATTTTTTAGAAATATATTTTCAGGATACATTTAAACTAAAGGCTACCTCACAAGTAGCCTTTATCTTTTTTGATAGAAAAATTTTTCGCCGGCGCTACAGGTTTTTTTGGCCTTATTGAAATTAAACTGTTTCAAGAATTTTCCTTTCAAAATAAGGCCTGCAATTTCCAAAGTTTTCTAAACTTTTTTACTACTTCTCTTTTTAGTAAATTACAAGGGTGAGGTTTGGTTCAAAGTTTCTTATTTAAGTGTTTCATGAGATTAATTCGATTGTATATTGCTTTTTTATTTTTACTCCCCTTCGCCGGCATTAGCCAAACTGTTATTTCTATAAATATTAATGGTGGCATTAATCCATCATCCGCAGAGTTCATTAATAAAAGTATAAAACAGGCGGAGCAGGAAAAAGCTGAATGCCTGTTGATTCATTTAAATACACCCGGTGGATTGGTAACTTCTACAAGAGGAATCGTAACAGATATTTTACAATCCAAAGTACCGGTAGTGGTTTACATTTCTCCAACAGGCGCTCATGCTGGTTCTGCAGGCGTATTTATTACGATGGCTGCCAACATTGCGGCTATGGCGCCTGAAACCAATATGGGTGCAGCGCACCCGGTATCGCTGCAGGGAGGAATGGACTCCACTATGAATGAAAAAGTGATGAATGATGCGGCCGCATTTATAAAAACAATCGCGATGAAAAGAAACCGCAATGTTGAATGGGCGGAAGATGCGGTGCGAAATAGTGTTTCAATAACGGAGCATGAAGCTTTGGAAAAAAATGTAATTGATCTCGTTGCACTTAACGATGCTGTATTGCTCGACCAGATCAACGGAAAAGAAGTCCAAATGAATAATGGTGTTAAAATACTTCATACAAAAAATGCGCATGTTGAAAAAAGTTGAGATGGGCTTTTTTCAAAAAATACTTGACAGGATAAGTGATCCGAATGTTGCTTACATTCTTATGATGCTTGGCTTCTACGGAATTATGTTTGAGTTGTTTAATCCGGGAGCTATTTTACCGGGAATTGTAGGGGTAATTTTTCTCATGTTTGCATTTTATGCCATGAATACCATGCCTGTAAATTATGCAGGAGTTGCATTAATAATATTTGGAATTATTTTATTTCTGCTGGAAATAAAAGTGATAAGCCATGGAATGCTGACCATTGGCGGCATTGTTTCGGTATTACTTGGCTCCCTTATTTTATTCAGGACCAGCTCAACAGAAAATTTTGTTACCATCTCACGGGGACTAATATTCGGAGTTACTGCAGTCACAGCTTTGTTCTTTTTATTTGTGGTAGGAATGGGTCTGAAAGCACAGCGAACAAAGCTTGCAAGTGGCATTGAGGTATTAATCGGTAAATTTGGCCAAACCAGTTGAATCACTCGATCCTTATGGATCAGTAAGAGTAAATGGAGAAATATGGAAAGCGGAATCATTATCAGGTTCTATAAGTGAGAATGAAAAAATAGTTGTGAAAGGAATAAAAAACCTTACATTATACGTTGAACAGGTTCGGCAAAGCTGAAAATCTTTCAGTTCATTATTTATCAAATTTTTGAAAACACAAAAACTATACGAATGCAACAATTACCTTTTACCCTTATTATTATTCTTGTATTTGTCTTATACATTCTTGCAAGTGCTATACGTATTCTTCGTGAATATGAAAGAGGCGTTATTTTTCGTCTGGGAAGGGTATTGGGCGGAGGTATAAAAGGGCCGGGCCTTATTTTACTTATCCCGATAATTGATAAGATGGTAAAGGTGAGTTTGCGTACTGTAGTTATGGATGTGCCGCCGCAGGATGTTATTACATCAGATAATGTTTCCATAAAAGTGAATGCAGTTATTTATTTCCGCGTGGTGGATCCGCAATTGGCAATTATAGAAATTGAAAATTATTTCGTAGGTACTTCCCAACTTTCACAAACCACTTTGCGAAGCGTATTAGGCCAGTCAGAGCTCGATGATCTTTTATCTCAAAGGGAAAAAATTAATATTCGCCTGCAACAAATTATTGATCAGCAAACAGAGCCATGGGGTGTAAAAGTGACGCACGTGGAAGTAAAACAAATTGATCTTCCGCAGGAAATGCAGCGGGCAATGGCCAAGCAGGCAGAAGCAGAAAGAGAACGTAGGGCAAAAGTAATTTCTGCGGAAGGCGAATTCCAGGCGTCTCAACGCCTGAGCGATGCGGCTAAAATCTTAAGTGAACAGCCAAGTGCACTAACCTTGAGATATCTTCAAACATTGCGTGAGATCGCCACAGAGAATAATTCCACCACCATATTCCCGGTACCAATTGATATTTTAAAACCTTTTATGACGATGAATGAGGATGCGGAAAAGAAGAAGCTCAGTTAAGAAATAAGACACTCATAATCATAAGGATTACCGCCCTTCCAGCTTCTTTTAAGTTATCATTAGAAAAGTGATAAAAAAAGATGTGTTTACTTTGCAGTAATTTCTATTAATCAAAAAGTATAGAAATTAACAGGTCACACTCTTATTATGTGACTCAATCTTAAAAGATTGAATCAAAAAACCCGGAATTTTTAACCGGGTAATCAGCCCTGAATTTTATTAAAAAAGAGTATTATGAATTTTTGGAACACAGTATATTTTGGAAACCCTTTAAGGGATTGGGCAATTGCGTTAGGTATAGTAGTGGTTGGATTTAGTTTGATAAAAATCCTCAGGTTACCTGTACTCAAAAGATTTAAGAAATGGTCAGAAAGTACATCCAATTCTTTTGATGATTTTATTGTGCTTGCTATAGAAAAAGCGTAATACCTTTCTTATATTTTGTTGCGATATATGCGGCACTGCAATACCTCACTTTCAACGATCGAACAAATAACGTCATTCACGTAGCGATGATGTTTATCGTTACGTTTTACATTTTGCGATTACTTTCATCAGCGGTACAATATTCCATTTTTACATTTTTAGGCAGGCAGGAAGACAGTGAAACGAAACAAAAACAGGCCCGCGGGCTTATCTTAATTTTTAAAGCCGTCATCTGGATAGTGGGAATAGTCTTCCTGATGAACAACCTGGGCTATAATGTAACTACAATAATCACCGGTCTCGGTATAGGTGGTATAGCGGTTGCTTTGGCGGCACAAACAATTCTTGGCGACCTGTTTAGCTACTTCGTTATTTTCTTTGACCGCCCTTTTGAAATAGGCGACTTTCTGAAAGTAGATGACAAGCTCGGAAGTGTAGAATATATTGGTATTAAAACCACGAGAATTCGTGCTATCAGCGGAGAACAATTGATATTTTCTAACAAAGATCTTACTGATTCGCGTGTGCACAATTTTAAGCGGATGGAAAGGCGCAGGGTTGTTTTTAGCGTTGGTGTTACCTATCAAACAACTGCAGAACAATTGAAAAAAATTCCGGGAATAATTAAAGGAATTATAGAAACAATTGATGGCGCTACTTTTGACAGGAGCCATTTTTCAGCCTTCGGTGATTTCAGCCTCAATTTCGAAAGTGTTTACTATATAGCCGGCCCGGATTATAATGAATACATGGACAGGCAACAAAAAATTTACCTGCAAATTTTTGAAGCTTTTGAAAACGAAGGAATTGAATTTGCTTATCCAACACAAACATTATTTGCCGGAAATACTTTTGCAAAAATTAGCGGGGAGAAAAGGGTAATGGAAAACAATCACAGTTAGAGGCGCGAAATGAAAAGATATTAATCTGCATATAGCGTTTACTTCCTTATCAAATAATTAGCCGCACACCTCCGAGATCAGAAACCCGGTGTGTGAAGTGGTCGCTCGGCGAACTGATAAACATGAAGTTCTTGGGAATATTCCATTCGCTGCATAATTTATCAATAAGCTCAGGGCCAAAGACTCCGTTTATTTTTATATACTCTATTTTGATATCAGGATATGCACGGTCAAGTGTTTCAAAATCCCGTAAAAAATCTTCAGACAAATGCTGCTCTTCGTTAAGAACCGTAACTATTTTTAAATTCCTGGTAATTTCATTTTCCTGCACGTAAATGATCACTTTGTTAAGGATAGAGATATCATCGCCTTTAGTAAAATAAACAAATACCTGCCGGTTGAGCTTTCGCATTTCACGGGTGAGATGAAGCCTGCTTATGAGTGACACTCTCTGTATCTTGTCAAAGAAATTATTTGCCACAACAGTAAATATTTTAAGACGGCATTTCTTCTAAGGAATAAATAAATAATTAAAATAGCAGGCAGAAAGTATTGTAAAAAAACGACCAGGTAATCAGGATGCATTTTTACATTTCCATATAGTGCGACTATGATCGCAAATATCGCAAGCCCTACAGCAAACTCCGGCGCATATTCGGGCCGCGGCAGTCTCGACCGTTTTATTTTTAGCAAAAAATTTCCCAGTCCAAAATATATCATCACAGAAAGAAAGGAAATAGTATATACGCCTGCAAGCGGGCCAAGTTCACCTTCAGTAATAAATAAAACAGAAAGACAGAGAAGATAAAAAACAATTAATATTCTTGGCGAACTTCCCCTGTTATTCTCCTTTAGCAAAAATTGAGGAAGAATTCTATCAAGCGTCATTCGTTTCAATAAACCTCCCACACCCACAAAAGAGGTAAGTACAGCCCCACTTAATACAAGTACTGCATCAATTGAAATAACTGCGGCAAGCCACGAACCGCCGGTTTTGCCGCCCATAAAAGAAAGGAGGGCTTCCTGGTTTTCGCCCACCTGCTCAATAGGTAAAACCATAACAGCTAACAATGCAATTGATGGATTTATTACGGAAACAGCCACCCACATATTGCGCAGTGTTTTTGGAAACACGCCCGGCTCCTGTTCTTCCACAAAATTGGCCGAGCTTTCAAATCCTGAAATGCCAAGCATGGCGGTGCTAAAACCGAGAAACAAAACGGTAAATAAACTTCCCTTTAACGGAGTATGAAAATTGATGCTTGCAAGGTCAAAACCATTTACAGCGACAAAATAAATGGCACTAAAAATAAGTATCAGCATTACTGCCAGGTGAACAACAAAAATGATGATCGCTACAATTGCCGATTCACTTATTCCGGAAATATTCAGAATTAAAAAAATGGTAAGAACAACCATCGTGGCTATAATTACCGGTATAAAAGAAAAAATGCTGTGCAAATATTTCATTGCTTCAGATGCAGAAATAACTGCTGTTGCCATGTAGGACAGTATCGTTAAACATGCAGCTACAGATGCATTGCTTTTACTCGTGGTATTCAGCAATACATTGTAGGCGCCCCCATTAAGAGGCAGTGCGCCTACTACTTCCCCATATATTTTTCTGAAAAGAAATAAGACGCCGGATACGATAAGTAATGCGATAAATGCATACTGACCTGCATAGACAATGGTAAGGGCGGATACATATAAACAGGAAGAAGTAATATCGTTGCCGCAAATAGCAGTGGCGGCGAATTGCTTAAGTTTTTTTGGATGGTGCGTTACCTGATCACTCATAAATTATTATCGAATCTCTCACAATTTAGTATGACCAATTTGTATAGCTGAAAGTGACTCATGATTTTTTGCCAGATAAAAAATATATAACAAAAACGAATAGCCGCAAGATACGTAATAAGGAGAAGCCATTCTTAAGAGCCGTGGCAGCATCAATATTCTAAAATTTAAATTCGACACTTGCCAGAATCCCAAACTTAGGAATACCGGGATTGTTTAAATAATTCAATCTCCAAACGGCATCTATGCGTAGCATATGAAAAATATTATTTATTCCGGCTCCGGCTTCCATATAAGGCGATTTATCCGGAATGGTAAAATGATAAGCGATAGAAGAATCATAATAGCCGTTGGCGACTTTATTTTTTCCGACATATCACCCATTACTCCACGGAAAGTTACCAGTGAACGCCATTTAAATTTTTTCAACAATGGGAAATATTTAAAAGGAAAACTACCGAAAGATTGTTCAACTGCGAGACCCACATATTTATCTGTCGCAAACTCAAACCGGTTCATATTATTAAAGGCATATTTATTATAATAGTAGGTATCATTTCCTTTTAGCACATTTAATAATACGATTGGTAAAACGCCGTTCGTGATTCCCGCATCGATTGTATAAGACAATTGTCCTATTCGCCCATTTGCAAAATCATGCTGCAAATAAAAATTCCATTTACTGAAATCAAAATCGCTTTTCAAAAATCCATTATTCACCTTAATTCCTTTTGTATAGCTCAGCGTAATGATCGGGTAATAACTACCAAGGCTGCCCCTGCGATAATGTTGCGTAATGTATCTTTCTTTATGAGAAAATCTTATGGAGAAGGCAGCTTCATTTACATCATAAGTATTGGTTTCGGCTATGTTGTTAATGTATGGTTTAAAATTTTTGTAGGTATAGTAAACATTAAAAAAAGGAGTAAGAACATTATGGGTCATTTCTCCTTTAATCGCCCAGTCATTATTTAAATATTTTAAATAGGTTACGTCAGTATATTGGCTATTGATGAGCCGCGATTGAGAATACTTAACTCTTCTTAGGGCAGAAGCAAAAATTGAATTCTGATCGAGTTCATCACTGTGGTTGTAAGTGCCGGCCAGGTCATTGCTATGTTCTAAAGTGATTGTGGACCATTTATGTGGATTTAAAACAAACACAGATTTTAGTAAATAACGAAATTGTTTGTCTCTGAACGCATAACCTCCATAACCCTTCAATTGTATATGTTTATTGAATCCTGAGTTTGTTTTTAATCCAAAAGTAAAGCGGTTTCCCTCAACCAGGTTACTGGTGTAGATGTAATAGATATCTCCCAGGTCAATATTGCCAGCGCTATAATAACCGTGCTTAGCGCGGAAATAATTTTGCCGTAAGTAACAACCTGCGGAATTTTCATAAGGGTGTCCATTAAAACATACACCGAGTTTTCTGATCTGCTTAACGGCTCAAATCTTTCAATTGGTTTTTCCTTTACCGAATCGGCACCGAATGCAGAAATGGGAATAAATTTTTTATCAAATGCTGTATCTATTGAATTATTATTCAGAAGAATATTTTTATAGATAATTGTTTTTTTAGCAATAGCGCCCATTTTTGTTTTTAACGGAACTACTACGTCCATGTACAAAATAGTTTTTTCAGGCAAAAACTTTTCCTGGTTTTCCGCCTCAAAGAACTGGGAGATTTCAAATTTCTTTACAAAATTGACGTTGGCATTTTTGTCCATGTGCATCACCACTGATTTTACGGCATAGGACGTGTCTGCTATCCATAAATATCCATTAAAAGTGTTGCTGCCAAAATGAGCGGGAGAAAATTGCACTTGTATGCAGCGATGGTTATCAAAATATACTGTATCTAAAATATGATAATCGTAATAAGTAATGCATTGTCTGCAATAGGGCTTATGAAATTTATATCCACAAGCTTTATGTTATTATCATAAATATTAATCCTTTTATAAAGACCGTCAATATAGGTAAGAATGGATTTATTATCGAAGCCCGAACTTTTAATAGCCGTATAATCATACTTGTCTTTTTCAGGATTTTTCCGGTAGTAATAATTGGAGTTTGTTTCAGATAAATAAACCGGGAGCACCTTCTCATGATCAGCCGTTGTATCCATATTGTTGAATGCAAACGCAAGTGGTTTAAGTAACCGGTTATTTTGTAATTTTTCCGGAAGATTTTTCAGGTCAACTTCCATTTTATCATATACCTGGCCTGGAAAGTTTTATTATTAAAAACATCGTTGGCATTTTTGTTTTTTATTACGTTTATGATAAGCCTTTGGGCTTTTGTGTATTTTACTTTTACTGAAACCACCACACCTTGCATTTCTTTAGATGCAGGTTCTGCATCAAAATTTATAACCTGGTTCGGCGCTTTTGAAACCGGCTTGACCATCGTTTTAAAGCCGATCATAGAAATCGCAATGGAATCCGTTTTATTATTTATCACCAATGTATACTTTCCATCTTCATCTGTAATTACTCCATTGCCGGAATTAAGAGAATATATGCTGCATGAAAATAACGGAGCGCCCGTTTGCGCATCTTTTATTACGCCTGCGATAATTCGTTCCTGGGCTTCTGCCTTAAAAAAACAGCTAATCAAAAGCAAGCACAGGGCGTAGTATGGAAATAGTTTTTTGATAGATGGCCGGAATTAATATAAGAACGCAAAATTATAGTAACAATATACCAACTTGAAAAGTTTTCCTTTTAAACAATTAAATCGGGTAATATTGAATATCATCAATAAACGGGTGAAAATCAGAAGAAAACTGCATAAATCATTCATTTGCATATGAAAGATTTATTCACCTGCACTTGAAAAACAGTCAATATTTAATCATAAACTTTATAGTCACTATTGACAAAAGCTCCCCAAATTTGGAGTACGCGTGAACGTATGGCGTCGGATTTCCTGAAGTGTCATAAACAGGATGGCCTTTATTAATCCATTCAAAAATGCCTCCCAACATATTATGCACTTTTGTATAGCCTGCATCAATAATCTCTTTGGCAATTTTATCGCTCCTTACTCCCACGGAGCAATACACAACTATAGTCTGCATTTTTTGGAATCTGCGAAAGCTTATTAATTGAAAAATCTCGGTCGCCTACATATATGGAATTTTTGATGTGGCTTACATTAAACTCTTTTTTCTGCCTCGAATCAAGAAAAATATAATCTGACGGATGCGAAGCCGCAACCTCAACATCTATTTTAGGCACGTCCGATGACTGCAGTGATTTCGTAATCAAACAATCAACTCATCTTTTATTTTGCCCGATAAACGATTTTGACTTTTCATAACAAAAATAATAATGCTATCAACAGCATCACGAATACTCCAATAATCTTAAATCGTTTGTTACTGCGTTCTTCATATTTATTTACTGCGAAAAATATTTTCAGCATTTCTTGTTGTTTGTTCTGCGACTTCTTCAATAGTAATATTTTTTATCTCTGCTAGCTTTTGCGCAATGTATTTTAAATAACTGCTTTCATTTCTTTTGCCGCGAAAAGGTACTGGTGTTAAATAAGGTGAATCGGTTTCCAAAACAATATGTTTCAAATCTATATCTTTTAATACCTCCGCCAGCCCGGAATTTTTATAGGTAAGGACCCCGCCAATTCCCAATAAAAAATTTTGATCAATTATTTCTTTGGCATTTTCAATTGTTCCGCCAAAGCAATGAAATATACCACGCAACCCTTTGCCTTTATACGTTTTGATTACATCTATAGTTTCCTGCATCGCATCGCGTGTATGAAGAACCAGTGGTAAATTATATTGCAAAGCCCAACCGGCCTGTATATGAAGGCTTTCATATTGCTCCTTCGTAAAAGTTTTATCCCAATAAAAATCAAGGCCACTTTCGCCTATAGCTGTAAATTTTCTTTTGCAACATTGCTCTCAACCTTAGCAAGTTCTTCTTTATAATTTTCTTTTACGGAGCAGGGATGTAAGCCTGTCATTGGAATGCATTTACCGGGAAATTTTTTTTCCAGCAAGCATATTATCCGTTTCGGAACTATCGATGGCAGGAAAATAGAATTTTTGCACACCTTCGGCTTCTGCCCTGCGATAACTTCTTCAATATCCTCAGAAAATTCTTTAAGGTATAAATGGGTATGCGTATCAATTAAATTCATATTTCTTAAAGGGGAAATTAGTATAAAATATGCCCTTGCAAAATTATTGCCTGATAATTATCATTCCCTTTACATTCGAAGGAGATAAAGCAAGGAGAAGATGCAAATGGAAAATAATAACATGAAATAAATCTGTAATAGCTGGAGCATCAAAAGCATCTCCTTTTCATGAACCGGAAGCACCTGCGCATTAAGATTATTACTAAAGAACGAATGGCATCTTATTTAAATGAAATTTTTCTCCTTACGCCTTTTCTATTTACTATCTCAACTGAGTCAACACCCGCGGGTAATTGAAATGAATCTTGAGGATTGAGATAAAAATGAAGAACCATAATAAAATTCTTCTTTCTGAATTTTTCCATCGCTAAAAAACAAAGTGCCACTTACATCATCTGCATTTAAATTGACGGTTTTTATCTTTTTATTAAGTTCAAACAATTTTAAAGCCTCCCGGTTTTGGCTCGCTGCTATCATATATCGGCCAACACTGCTTCTTAGCTTCACCAGCGCTTTCCCATTCCCTGGAATATAAATACCGCTTTGCAGAATAGATAATGGCTGAAAATTTCCTTTGCCATCTCCTTTTAAAAATAAACCATTAAAGGCATCATATCTTCCTATGGTCACTTCTGTTCCAAAATCATTTCCGTTCATCAGTACATCAAGATTTCCATCCCCATCAAAATCATCTGCAATCATTCCGTTTAAAGGAGCAAATTGCGCCTGCATTGGCAATGGGATCATCGTAAATTTTCCATTGCCATCATTTCTTAAATAGCAGGATTTTAGCATTGTGGCCTTTAACCGAATTGCATCCTTTCGCATGGCCGGCGTAATTATGCTATCCATGGTGGCGTTGGCAAAAGATTTATAATTTGAAAATCTTTTTTTTATGCTAATCATTTCTTTAATCATATCATCTCTTCCAAAAGCAGGAAATTCTTTCAATGTTCCATCTTTATCAGGTAAATAAAGTGAAGGAATGGCATCATAATTTCCATTGTTGTCAAAATCTTTAGCTGTAATATAAACCGGGTATTTATCGCTTGCCTGGTATAAAGTGTTTGTACCAAGATTGCCAACGATATAATCTATTCTGCCTGTATGCCTGAAGTCTCCCGCAACAATTGAGTTCCACCACCCGGTTTTATCTGCAATTCCTGATTGATGCTGTTACATTCTCAAATTTTCCATTTGTATTTTTCAGAAAAGTTACCGGCATCCATTCCCCGGCGAGTATTAAATCAGTTGCACCGTCATTGTCAAAATCAGTAAACAATGCATCACAAACAAGTCCAATATTTTTAAGAGCCGGAGCTACTTCATTTGTAACATCCGTAAAGCGTGCGACACCATCTTTTGAATCATTTCTTAAAATGCAACTGCTTACGGGCTTGGGATAATGCCAGGGATCAACACGGCCTGATACAAATAAATCGAGCTTGCCATCATTGTTATAATCAAATGCTCTTACACATAAGTTACTTGTATAATTTGACGGCAGGGCAGAAGTATCTATTTTAAAGTTTCCATTGCCATCATTGATGTACAACCGGTCCTGGTATTTAGCGCTACCGGATTCATATTTATATCCGCCACTGGCAATGTATACATCCGGCTTATTATCTCCATTAGCATCAAATAGCAAGATGCCTTCATCCTTCTAAGCATCAAATTGCTTTTCTCTTTGCTGGTAATAAATCTTGCTGTTTGAATTTGCCATCTGGCTTGTTGTAAAAAAATCTTCGCCAGGTTATAGGAATTTCCCCCGATAATGATATCATCCAACCCATTACCATCAACATCACCGGCTGCCAATGCCGGGCTATATTCCGATAGTTTATGTGGTAATAATTTTTGAATATTAAAATCAATAAAATCCTCGTGCATTGTCCTTATAGTTAATACCTGATACTCTGCGTAATTTCCTTAAACAAAGAATTTGCTATCTGTGCCGGTTTGGGATACGAATAAGATTCCTTTGCATTTTCAATATTGACTTCAAGTGTTTGATTTGCCTTTAATTTCTTAATTATTTGTTGCTTGTTATTATACCATTTTATTATCACTGAATCAACAACGGGTATTTTGCCTAAACCAAAATGCGCGATAAGATTGCATAGTTGATAAATATCCGCGATAAGGATTATTTTCATAAAATTGTTGCTTGCCATGGTCGTAATAAATATTGACAGTAGCGCCTAAGCCATTTATGATTTTGCATATCGCCTTTAAATTTTACATTCAAATAATGCGTGCTTATCGTATCCTTATCGCGTGAAGTATTTCTATATAACAATGCTTCATCATTGATATTATTAATCACCAAATCCATAGCCCCGTCATTATCAAAATCTGCATAAGCTGCACCATTAGAAAAGGTGGGAATAGATAAACCCCAGCTGCTTGTAATATCATTGAAAGTAAGATTGCCATTATTATGATAGGCATAATTATGCAGTTTAATTTCGGGTATTTGCTGAATCATTTCTGCCTTAGAAGTGAGGCCGGTGGCATCCTTGCGATAGTTAGCAAAATCATGATCGCTTACATCTTTTGGAAAACCATTGGTAATGATAATATCGCGATAACTATCATTATCAAAATCGGCTACTACCGGTGTCCAGCTCCAGTCTGTTTGAGCAATGCCACTCATAAAACCAATATCACTAAAAGCAGGCGTGCCAATGCTATCATTTTCACCAACCGTTGGCCCATGATTTAATTGCAGCGTATTGCGCACATATTGATATTGATAGCCATAAGTATCAAAGTTTTGAAAAGTGACATAGCTATTAGCTGAACTCATCATTTTTTACGCTGATTATCCTGTGGATTCATATCAAGTTCTATCACATCGGGCAAGCCATCATTATTAATATCAATTACATCCTGCCCCATTGAGTTGAAGGAAGTATGCTTAAAATAATCTTTAAGCTTATTAGAAAATGTTCCGTCATGGTTATTGATGTACAGGAGATTGTTTGATATAAAATCATTTGAAACATAAATATCTTTCCAGCCATCATTGTTCATATCGCATATAGTTGCGGAATGCCCATAACCCGCTAAAGTAAACCCGGCCTGCACAGAAACATCGTGATACACTGCATGCTTTAAAGTTGCATCCCAATCATTGCGATAAAGCCTGCCAATACTTTCTCCTGCCGGGGCATAGCACGACGGGCAAAAACAGATTGATCGTAGCCGGTAGCAGCTTCATTACGGTAAGATACATATCAAGATCGCCATCGTTATCATAATCAAAAAAACTTGCCATGGTTGATTGAACATGAATATCCAAACCATATTCAGCAGCCATATCTTTAAAATGCGGTATGCCATTTTTATCTACGCCCTGGTTAATATATAATATATTTCGCCGCCGGAGTGAATCTTTATAAATAGTATTACAGATATAAATATCAGTCAGCCCATCATTATTTATATCAACTACAGATACGCCTCTCGCCCATCTGCCTTCTCCGGTAACACCGGCTTCTTTTGTAACATCTTCAAATTTAAAATCCCCTTTATTTAAATACAATTTGCACGGAACCATGTTACCGGTAAAAAATATATCCTGTTTTCCATCATTGTTAAAATCACCAATTCCGACTCCGCCACCATTGTAAATATTTACAATATCCAGCGGGTTAATAGAATCATTCTCGGTGATTTTGTTATTGAAAGTAATTCCGGAATGGGAAGAAGAAATTTCTTCAAATAGTGTGTGTTGATGATGACACGCTGTTAGCCAAAGCAAGACTGATCCAATAAATAATAGTCGAAAAAAACTTCATAATTAGCTTATAGGTAAAGACAATTCTGTAAAATTAAATAAACGCAAATAAAAAAGCCCCCTCGTTTAGAGAGGGCCTTTTATTAATATCATTTATTCTAATAGCCCGGATTTTGAGTTAAATTAGGGTTAAGCGCTCTCGCCCCGGTTGGTATTGGCAACAGCAGATTATTTTCTACCGGAGTCGTATTATATAAACCATGTTTTAGTCCATCATGCGTTGGGCCTGGTGCCGGATTGGGAACAGGGTCAAAACTGCCATCCACAGTGCCGTTAGCGGCTTTTATAAAAGCTAAAGCTTCAGCATTACCAGCTCTGCAAAGATCAAAAAAAGTAGAATATTCTCCGGTAAGTTCATGCCTGTACTCGCTTAAGACCATTTGAAGCGGATCTGTGATAGGAACACCGGGAGCGCCCTTATAGTCAGCGCTGTCTTGCATTACTGCAGGTGCTGTACCACCCCATGCCCTGTCGCTTACCAATTTAAGATCTGCCATTGCGCCGGAAACATCGCCTGTACGAACTTTACATTCAGCCCTGCTTAGCAGAACTTCAGCATAACGCATCAATATCTGGTTTTGGTCTCCAAAAATATGTGCGGTATTATCGCTGGGGCTATTATAATTGCCGGTAAGATTTGGGTCTCTCCATTTTTTTGCACAAACATAGCCAGTACGTCCTTTATCATCTCCATACCATGGCCTTGTTAAGGTTCCAACCGTATTTATGATTTTACCATTATCCCCTTTATATGTTTGATTACCGCTCCCAAAACCTCCTACTACAGGAGGATAGCCTTTTATCCCACCCCATTTGGCAATAACTCCGGGACTTTGCAGTGAATCACCCGGGCCTACAATGGTTAGATATTTACGCTTATCCCCAACCTGATAAGAGTTCCATAATGCCGGGTTGCCATAGTCATAACCCTGTTGCGTTATTTCGTTCGGCCAGCTAAAACTATCTATCCAGCCAAGTTCAGCACCCGGCGGTTGCCAACTTCCACCCCAATCCTGTGGATCACCCGCCTTTAAATAAAACTGAACTTCGAAAATAGATTCATCATTATTCTGATGATTATATTCATTTACATCTGCAAAATTTGGTAAAAGTGATAGTTATTAAATTCGGGGCTATTAAAAGCAGCTAAAGCTCCCGCATAATCTTTTAACCACATACGGGCTGCACCTTCATAAGCATAGGCGGCCCCTTTAGTTGCTCTTCCTAAATCAGCGGCTGATAATGCTGTTTTTGATAATAATAAAGCTTCTGCCTGTTGCATATCGGACACAACCTGCATAAAAACAGAATCTCTGGGTGAACGTGGCCTAAATCCTAAATTAGGGTAGCTTGTATAGTATCCAGCTCAAGTGGAACGCCTCCAAAAGAAGCAGCGAGGTAATAATAGGTCATTCCTCTCAGGAAAAAAGCTTCTCCTCTTAAACGGTTTGCTAACGTAGGGTCAATCACACCGCCTGCTTCTGCTTTGGTAATAATTCCAAATGCAGAATTTGCCCTGGCTATACCAATATAAGATTGGTTCCAAAAAGTAATAAGCCCAACAAAATTTGCCGGAAGTTGATAATTATTCCAGGCCACATCAGCGCCCCAGTTAAAAAAGTCATGAGTCGCAAAATTAGCTCTGTACCAAATACATTTTTTAAGCAGATCACTGTTCTGGTAAGTATCATAAATAGCATTTACCAGGGAAATTACCCCGGCACTTGTACTGGCAGCCGCGTCGGGAGAGATTTCAAATGTATTGGTTTTATCTAAAAAGCTTTTTTTACAGGCTATTGGAATAGCTGCGCAAGCTAAGATTACAATACTAATTAAGATTATTATTTTGATTCTTTTCATATTATTGAAATTATAGTCTTTATTTAAAATGTTACGTTTAATCCAAAAGTGAAATACCTGGATGAAGGATAAGCTCCATTATCAACCCCGTTTTGGGTTGCGTTTGCATCCTGGATCCCTATCTCCGGATCAAGCCCGGTGTATTTGGTAATAAAAAACAGGTTTTGAGCAGATACATAGGCCCGTATCTTTGATATGGAATATTTGCTCAATAAACTTGTTGGCAAAGTATAACCTATGGAAACATTTTTCAGCTTAACAAAACTTCCATCTTCAATCCACACACTGGATGGAACATTGTTAAGTGAACTGTTATCCCCGTTAGTGCCGTTCGCCCTTGCATACCTGTCTGATGGATTGGTTGGCGTCCAGTGATTCTTGAAGTATACTTCATTTACATTCTGAGATCCAACTCCACCCCGCCGGGAAAGACTTTCCAGGTTACTTTCAACATAGTTCAATATTTTGTTTCCTTCAGAACCATAAAAGTATAAATTGATATCCCATGCCTTGTAAGTAGCATCCAGGTTAAGCCCGCCGTAAAATTTAGGTTGAGGGTTTCCGATAGGTACTCTGTCATCATCATTTACCAAACCATCGCCGTTAATATCTGCAAAATAACGATCGCCGGGATGAGCGACTGTACCAGGACGATATATGCCACCGGGAGCTTTTACATTTAAAGCATCAATTTGTGCCTGGGATTGATAAATTCCGATTGCTTTCAAACCAAAAAACTCTCCTACAGGTTGGCCAATATAGGAGCGGGTAAATTCATTCCATCCCTGGAAGCCGTTTAAAGTAAGACCTCCAAAATTCGATACGAAGTCTGTTCCTGATGTGATGCTCGTGAGTTTATTTTGAATCGTGGTTACTGTTAAACCAATTCCATAATGGAAATCTTTACTTCCATTCCCGTTATAATTGAGGGCAAACTCAAAGCCTTTATTGTTCATACTTCCTATATTGCGGGTAATGAAATTATAACCCGTTTGTGCAGGTGCTGCAAGCCTTAGCAGGAAATCTTTTGAGTCCCGGTTAAACCAATCAGCAGTAAAGGTTAAAGCGCCATGTAAAAAGGCAGCATCAATACCGATATCTGTTTGTTTATCGGTTTCCCATTTCAGGGTTGGGTTGGCAGGCTGAATTTGTGCAATACCATTTTGGTATATTTTATTAAATGGATAGCCGAGATTATCAAGCCCTCCGCCATTTATATTTGACGGATAATTTCCGGCATATAGCGACTGGTATTGGAATAACCCAATAGGGCTCTCATTTCCCACTTCGCCATAACTACCTCTTAGCTTCAAATCAGATAGCCAATCAGCACTCTTCAAAAAAGATTCATTTTTTATTCTCCATCCCACTGCCGCAGAGGGGAAAGTGCCATATTTATGTCCTTTATCAAACTTGGAAGACCCATCCCTTCTTACAGTAGCAGTTAGCATGTATTTGTCTGCAAACTGGTACGTTATCCTCCCAAATGTTGATGCCAGCGTATAGATGTTTTGCCCATTGCCCGTATTCGTGCCCGGAATATTCTGATCAAGCGTTAGGTTTGAAACAAGGGACAAATCTCTTGTCACACTGTTTGGGGGAATACCGCCGCCGCCCATGCCTGTCCATGTATTTTTCTGGGCGGAAATACCACCCACAAAATTGATGGTATGTATACCGAAAGTTTTATCGTAAGAGATCGTATTCTCCCATAACCATTCAAATGTCTTGTTTATAGTCTGGTGAAAATTTGCAGGAGTTGTTACAGCCCCGGGATATTGCTGCGCCGCCCTGTTATCTGCCGGTTGAAGATAAAAGCTCGAGAAATTACTTGCATTCACCCCGAGATTCGTTTTAATTTTAAGACCGTCGAAAATAGTTGCTTCCAAAAAAGTACTCGCTAATATGTAATTTGTTATATTTTGATATTGGTTGGTCTCAACAGAATAAACCGGGTTACCAAAGCCGCTCACAACATTTTTAAGAGGATTGTAAAATCCATAATTGCCGTTTCCGTCTTTTATCTGGGTAGTGATCCTGCTACCGCTGTCCATGGTAGGTGGATTAATCGATACATTTAAAAGATTAAACCCATTGAGAGGATTGTTTGCATCCTGGTAAGAATATTTCACACTTGTTGATGATTTGAGCCATGAGGTAGCCTGGTAGTCGAGGTTGAGATTAAGACTATATCTTTTAAAAAAGGAACCGATTATAATACCTTTTTGATCGTAATAACCAAACGACATTGCAGCCTGAACTTTATCACTTCCTCCCCGAATACCAACCGTATAATTTTGTGTTAAGCCAGTTCTGTAAATAGCATTCTGCCAATCTAGATTATGAAGCTGATCGGGTGTATGCCAGATGGGTAATCCAAAATAAGTATTCGTTGAATCCGCAGCCTCAACCTCGTTGGAAAGAGCGGCAAAGTCCTTTGCATTTAACAGGTCATACTCATTAGGCTTAGCCTGGGTGGAAACATAGGCATCTAAAGAAACCTGCATTTTATTTCTTATCCCCTTTTTTGTCGTTATAATTACAACCCCATTGGCTGCACGAATACCATAAATAGCCGTTGCCGATGCGTCTTTCAACACATCAATGCTGGCAATATCATTTGGGTTAATATTATTAATGCCGCCTGTAGTGGGATAGCCATCCACAACATACAATGGATTGTTACCTCCGCTCGCGAGACTTCCAATTCCTCTTATCAATACACTGATATTTCCCCCGGGCGAGGCATCATTGTTTATAATTTGAACACCGGGCGCTCTACCCTGCAAAGCCTGGTCTAAAGTAGTAACAGGCACTTTAGCAATAGTGGCAGCACTTACACTGGATACTGCGCCGGTTACATCTTTTCGTTTTTGTGTACCATAACCAACAACCACTACTTCATTAAGATGGAAACATTGTTTTTAAAGAAACTGAGATTTGAGCCTGGCCATTAATTAAAATATCCTGGGATTCAAACCCGATCGTGGTAAAAATTAATGCCTTTGCTGAATTTGGAACAGAGATGGTATAATTTCCATCATTATCAGTCTGGGTTGCCAGTTTAGTACCCTTTACGCTTACAGTTGTTCCAATCACCGGTTGTCCTGTAGAGGCATCAGTAACTTTTCCCGTAACCGTTTTTTGCGCATTGGCAGAAAGTGAAATAATAATTAAAAAGGGTAATGTAAATAACGCTTTTGCAGACCTTACAAAAAGTAGTGCGAGTTTTCTCATATAATAGTTTTTGATTGAATCGTTACATGAAATTATGTAAAATGGTCTAATGAAAAAAAAAATTTAAATCGATTACATTTTTGGCAACTATTTTAATGTGATTTACTTTAATAGTTCGTGCTTACAACTGTAAAGATTATTAGAATTTAAATGTAATCGGTTTCATTCCCATATTTAGAAATATTTATACTTAGGTGAAAAAGTCTTAAATATAACTGTGCCTCTTTGCTTAGCTAAAATCCAGGTAAATTGTTTTAATGGGGGCACATTGCGGTAAAAATCAGTACACTTTATGTAAGTTTTTGGGTGGGTAATAGACGGTATTTATTAATTCGACTGTCAAAGTTAGTGGCGAGATTTTTATTCTATTTGTTATGGTATGGTGTAATCGTCTCAATACCCCCATCAGGAGTGTAATGCAATTCTGTTACCTTAACATTCCTCAAATGCGTTTTACCTGAAAGCTGTGTATCGTGATAAAAAATGTACCATTTACCATTGATTTCAACTATTGATTCATGATTGGTCCAGCCTTGCACCGGGTTTAAAATTACGCCTTGGTAAGTAAAAGGACCGTACGGACTATCGCCTGTTGCATAGCATATAAAATGTGTATCGCCGGTAGAGTAAGAAAAATAATATTTGCCATTGTATTTGTGCATCCACGGCGCTTCAAAGAATCTCCTCTTATGGTCTCCCGCCAGTAATGGTTTTCCGTCTTTATCTACAATTTTTACATCTTTTACCGGCCCGTTGAAGTGAAGCATGTCTTTACTAAGTTTTGCAATCTTTGGACTTAATGCCGTAACAGTCGAATCGGTTGGTTCCTGCCCATAAGTGGAATCAAATTTTCCACTCTGCCACTTTTGCATCTGCCCTCCCCAGATGCCTCCAAAATACATGTAGGAAGTTTCGTCTGTGTCAGTGAAAACTGCGGGATCAATACTGAAGCTTCCTTCAATTGGTTTTGGTTCTGCTTTGAATGGACCTGTAGGTGAAGTGCTGGTTGCAACGCCTATTCTAAAAATATCCTGGTTATCTTTTGCCGGAAAATACAGATAATACATGCCGTTTTTATATGCTGCATCCGGCGCCCACAGCTGCCTTCCTACCCATGGAATATCTTTTATATCTAAAGCAACGCCGTTGTCTGTAACTTTTCCATTAATGCTGTCCATAGACAACACATGATAATCTTTCATGGCAAAGTGTGAGCCATCATCTTTTTCAGGAACACCAGCATCAATATCATGCGAGCTATAAATAAAAATTTTACCATTAAAGACGTGTGCCGAAGGATCGGCTGTATATATATCACTGATTAATGGTTGGGATAAATACCATGTGGAACCGGCTGTAGTTGTATCGGATTTTTCGCCTGCCGACTCGCTTTCACCTTTACTTCCACTGTTGCATGAAGTAACAGCAATCGCTGCAAACAATGAGCAAATACATGCCTTTTTTAAGATTTCCGGAGTGTGCATATTTTTAATTTAGTATTATATCATTTTAAGAATATTTCAAAAAAAGAAGGTGCGAAGCCGCAAAGGAAGATGTGTGTCTTACCTTCTTTGCATCTTTGGGTGAAATATCGCATCTTCTCATTTTAAAAATTCACCACTTCCCAATAAGCCTTTTTTGGTTTTAAATTTTTATCAAACAATAACGGATAATCCTTTCTGCCGCGAACCGGAAAATTATCGAGCCAACTATACCTGTCAGAAACATTCCAAAAGGTTACTCCCGAAATAAAGTTTTTATATTTCCTGAAAAGACCAAAGCACATTTTATACATTTCTATTTGTCTGTTTTCTTTTTCCCTGTTAAAAGTCGTATCGGAATCAGCAGGCATTCTTTCTCTTGCATTATGTTCTTTTGGATAAACAGAAATGTCCAACTCGGTCACCTGCAACTCAATACCGAGGCTTGAAAATTTCTGGAGCGTACTATCCAGTTGTCCACGTGGTGGCTCATTTATTGCCCAATGCCCCTGCAATCCAACTGCATTTATGGGAACGCCAGCGTCTCTGAGGCTTTTTATCAGCCTGTAAATTTTTTCTCTTTTTAATGCATTTATTACATTGTAATCATTATAAAAAAGAATAGCATCCGGATCCGCTTCATGTGCGTATTCAAAAGCTTTTGCAATATATTCCTCGCCGCAGATTTGGTACCAAAGGGAGTTACGAAAATATTCATCCTGCTTATCGGAGATAGCTTCATTCACTACATCCCATGCATAAATTCTTCCTTTATATCGATTGACAACAGTTGTAATATGATCTTTCAGCCTCTTTAATAAAACTTCCTTGGTTACCAAATTCCCCTGGTCATCTTTGAACAACCATGAAGGCGCTTGCTGATGCCAGCATAAATTATGGCCTCTGACCTTTAGCCCATGACGCTGCGCAAAATTCACAATACTGTCAGCATCTCTCCAGAAATATTCGTTTTCTTTTGGATGAATCGGGCCCATCTTCATTACATTCTCTGGGGTGAGACTATTGAATTGTTTCAAGATAAGCGATGCCTCTTCGCCTGATAAATTACGAGTACCAACGGCTACGCCTACAAGAAAATGACTTTTGTAATAATCTTTTAAGCCCTTATCATTTTTAGGTTGCTGCAAATGACTGGTATGACTGCATCGCACAAGTGTCCCTGAAAGAATTAGCAGCAGCGATGAAATTATTTTTTTATTCATGATTTGGCATTAATACTTTGAAAGAGAATTATATATTGTTACTTCACCCTGAACCAATCAATATCAACATAACCACCCAATTCTTTTGTCGCATGATTGAACACACAGATTTTATTTCCTGTAAATATTTTCAGGCTGAATCGCATGGTTAAATCTTCACCGATTGGTTTGAAAACCTTATTGTCAAGACTATATTCAAAACTTGCTTTCTCGTTTACATTACATGCAAGTGTTTTCAGATAAAAGGTTGAGCCGTTGACTGCTACTGAACCAACAGTCTTTCCATCATTTACCATAATGATGTATTTCTTGCCGTCGGATTGCTTAACCGCGATGTAGGCATAGGGGTCCTGGAACATTGCAAGTCCTGCTATATCGCCATTCTTCATATGGCTAACGTCAATTTTGGTTGTTGCAATAGTAGGTATGCTTTGATCATGCTTCGCAAAAGGCCTTTGGGTTAATGTATTTCGTGCCATCCTGAAATCTTGCGTAAGGCTTGCGGTAATCAATCTTAAATACCCCGGCTTCTTTGCCAATGACCATTTTGTTGAATCAGGATTGTGATTCCATCCCCACTGCATGCCCAAATTCTTTTCGTTGAATTCATCTGAAGTGCGAAGGTTGCTTATTGGATAAGTCGTTCCAACATTTGGTTTTTTGTAAGTTGTCACTGCCTTTCCATTTACACCAATCATTGGCCAATCATCAACCCACGTTACAGGTTGCAATGATGGAAAGCGGCCGAACGGTCCACTGTCAACAAATAATATCGTCCACCATCCACCTGTCTGTGTTTGTACTAATGCGCCCTGATGAATGCCATAATTGATTCCTTTCGTGGTATCATAAATCAATAACTTTTGTTCGTACGGGCCGTAGATATTTTTCGAGCGCAATGCTACCTGCATACCATCACGTCCGCCATAAGTGCAATACAAATAGTAGTAGCCATTGATTTTATAAACATGTGTTCCTTCGAGCCCGCGCCGGATATCGCCGGTATAAACTAATGAATCAGGGCCGATAGCCACAAGGCTATCATTCACTTCAGTAATAGAAATCTTACTGTAACCCTGAGCTACATACGCTTTTCCGTTATCATCAAAAAATAAACCCGGGTCATAAAAGCCTTTTGGCAAATGTGTAATGTGCCAGGGTCCTTCAGCTTTATCAGCCTGGCACATAAAACCGCCTTCATTTAGTGTAATGAATAACAAATAAAATTTTCCATTGTGATGTTTCATACTCGTAGCCCACTGGCCATGGCCATAACGGCTGCACGTATCAAGATTATAGCAATCACTAAAGTCAAATCTTGGAATAGCATTGCTGCAATATTCCCAGTTCACAAGATCATGCGACTTTAAAATAGTAACGCCAGGAAAAATGAACATAGTTGTTGTAACCATATAATAGGTATCGCCAACGAGTATTACGTCCGGGTCTGGAAAATCTGCAGAGATTAATGGATTGGTGTAAGTGCCATCGGCGTTATCGCTGTGTACATTCTGCGCAAACAAGTTGTCTTCTGAAAAAGCTAAAAAAAACACGAGCAATACAAATGATTTTATATTTTTTTTAATCGACATCATAGTTTATAATTTGAGGTCCCATATTGTTCGATCTTTGCCCTCCGATGCAGCAATTAATTTTTCGTAATAACATCGATCTCCGCGTAGCTAACAGCATCGTCATCCTGCGTATTTTTCAAAGCTCTAAGCTTTATATAGCGGGCCTTTACCGTTTGAAAAAATTTGCTTTGCCACACTGGATTATTTTTGATGTTAGAGAATTCGCCTTTATCTACTAATTGCCATTCGACATTGTCCCCTGAAATATAAAACTCGTATTTAGATATGATTCCCTTCGCCCACCAGTTTTGATCTGGTAAATATTTGAAACCGCTGACATTTTCCACTTTACCTAAATCAATTGCCAAATCCATAGGCATTTTCACCCCATTGTCCTGATACCATTGTGTTCCCGGATCACCATCCAGGATGTGATATACGTTCGGGTCATCAATTCCGATAATCTTCCAAAGTTTTCTGACAATATCAAATCTTTCTTCGGTCATTGAGCTATTCTTGTTTGTTATAGGATCATGCGCTATACATTTAATGATTTCCTTTCCATCATGTGTTTTAAATGGTACAACGTATCTGCGGGATTTTATCGTAGGATCAGTACCGTCTAAAGTGTAGAAAATCTCCGATTCAATGTCGGCGGGCCTTATCTGTATCTCTCCTGATTGATTGCGTATGACAGATGGCGGCGCCAATATTTGCGGGGCATTATAAATTTCTATGTTTGAAATTAATGGACAACTTTTCGCATCAATTACAGTAAAGCGAAGCTTTGTGGATTTTACTGTATGAAATCGGAGAATACGCTTATAACCAATTGTAGTTTCCTTTGCAACCTGGTGCCATGCGCCATTAAAAAAGGCTTCTACCATAAAACTTTTTACACGCTGACCTAACGGGATATATTCCTGCACCAGGAAACGGTTAAAACTAACGGGCTTATCAAAATCAAAAGTCAGCGAAGCGTTAGCAACTGTATCATCGGTACACCAATAGGTTTCACTGTTACCGTCAATGGTTTTGTTTGCTCCATACACTGAATTGCCGCTGCGTATAGTCGAAGCCGCTACTTTAATATTCTTAGCAAGGTTTGTGGCAAATGCTTTTTTTACTGCTTTTGCAAATTCTAATGCCGCAGTTTCATCCTTTGTATTGATCAACCCATTGGGCATAATAGGAAAATTTAAAAGCAACGTTGCATTGCGCCCAATAGAATGATAATATATATCCATTAGCTGTGGCACTGTCTTCACTTTGGTATCTTCTTTAGGATGGTAAAACCATTCCGGTCTTATAGAAGTGTTTACTTCACCCGGCACCCATGAATTACCATTCTCCAATCCATAGCGCAACATCTTCTCTGGCACGTCCCCGGTTGAATCTAATAAACTCCAGTTCGTCTCACCTACGTAACCTCCTTCAGTGCCAACCCAGCGAAGATCTGCCCTATCGCCGCCATCATTCCAGATCACAATATTTGGTTGTAACTCTCTTACAAGCTTGTAGGTGTTCGACCAATCGTAGTAAGTGGTGCGGTCAATCTTTCGCGTTTCATTGGCACCCCCATAATAACCGCTTCCTCCGTTAGCGCCATCAAACCAAATTTCAAAAATGTCGCCGTAGTTGGTGAGCAACTCACGTAGTTGATTACGGAAATAGGTAATGTAAGCCGGCGTGCCATAGTCAGCACTATTCCTGTCCCACGGCGAGAGATAGACGCCAAACTTTAATCCATACTCTTTGCATGCATCAGACATTTCACGAACGATATCTCCCTTGCCATTTTTCCAGGGTGAATTCTTTACAGAATATTCAGTGTATTTCGATGGCCAAAGGCAAAAGCCACTATGGTGCTTTGCCGTAAGTATAATCCCTTTCATCCCTGCTTCTTTGCAAATTCTTGCCCATTGCCTGCAATCTAATTTTGTGGGGTTAAAGATGCGTGGATCTTCGTCTCCATTTCCCCAGGCCATGTCGGTGTAGGTGTTTACAGAAAAATGTACAAAAGCATAATACTCCATTTCCTGCCATCGCATTTGATTTTCGGACGGTACCGGGCCGTAAGGCACGGGAGCTTTTACCTGGCCAAGGCCGGATAAAAATAGCACCAAAAATAATGCTGTAATTAAAAATGATTTATTTGTCATTCCAGGGTTTATTTCGAAGCTTTAAATATTATAGTTAACTAAAACTTGCTTAACATTTGAAAGCCTACGGTTTTATTTTGAATTGTTATTAGTGGCTTGAATTTGCATAATCGTAACCGAGTATGGCGCCAAGCTCTGGCTGAAACTATTTTTCAAACCTTTTACTGTTGATGTTACAGGTACAATATTTTCCGGATCATCGATGGTATTGGTATCAGTTGGTTTATCACTTTTTATTACAAGCATAGTTGCGTTGGGCGAAACCTTTCCAGCACCATCAATATTTATTTTTATTGATTGCTTTTTACCAATCGTGTTTACGATTTTGAGGTAAATAGTTCCCGTGGTATCATTCAGGGTAGCTGAATAAAATATAGTCGGAACTGTTTTGGATTTTACTCCATCTGCACTGTCTTTTTTGGTAAGCGGCATATTTTGAACAGGTATGTTTGCGACCGTGGCAGGCACAATTTTATTACCCAAATAATGATTAAATAGTTTTTGTACATAATAAGATGGCGAGCCATAACTGTTAAGTGCATCATAGCCAATCAAATCAGAATCCCATTGCCAGGCCTTTTGGCCAGAGCAGTGGCTTTATTAACATTTACAAATAGTGGCGCATAGCAGGACATGATGATCAAGATCTGAATTGCGTTCCATGCCCGTCATCCAGGCAGCATCGCCCAAGCGCGGCATTTAAATTGGTAGTAGGTGCTCCTTCGCGTGTTGCCCATTCGCCCACAAATATTTTAGGTCCATTGCGGTCGTATTTATCATATTGCGAAGCATTCTCCCACATATCCCAGGAGTTGCGGTAATAATGTTCATCCACAACTGCGGGTTCTTTACCTGCTAGTAACTTTCATGGAAGGATATTGCGTAGCGGCAATGGTAGAGATGCAGGTAAGTTGCGGATATTTTGCTTCAATAGCATTCCTAAACTGGTTAAATCTTCCGTCGTAGCTGTTCGACCTGTCGAACCAATCTTCATTGCCAATTTCTACATAGCTAAGTTTGAAAGGCGCCGGATGCCCGTCGGCAGCACGTTTAGCTCCCCAGTAGGTGTTTGCATCACCAATAACATATTCAATTTCATCCAGTGCATCATCAACATATGGTTTTAATAAGAGGGCCTGCATCCACATGATCGCCTCTAAAGAATAGCCGGCATAAACTCCCAGCAACGGTTCAGCGCCCATATCTTCGCACCACATCAAAAATTCAAGCAAGCCCAAGCCATCAGAAGCCCGGTAACCCCAAGAACCATTATGACCCGGCCTGTTTTCCAACGGGCCCAAGCGTTGTTTTCCAGGGAAATGCATCGGTGATCATTGGACCTTCTAAAAAATTACCACCGGGAAAGCGCAGAAACTTTGGCTTCATATCAACCAGCATTTGCATCAGGTCAGTCCGAAAACCATTGGGTTGGTTGTTATAGGTTGGTGGAAATAGAGAAACCAAATTAAAATAATACACGCCGGTGCGGTCTGTTGAAATTACAAAACGTGCATCTTTCGTGGGTTGTACATTCGCACCCGTGGTTAAATTGAGTTCATACTTTTTCCAGTAAATATTTTTTTCAAGATTGATGGTTCCTGTTGCATATATGGTTTTACCATCATTACTTTCAATTGAAACTGTTATCGGGCCGGGTGTATTATTTTCAATTACCGGAAGTGGAGGCGTGGTGGGTTTTGGCTCCCAGGCCCAGCGTGGCGGCTCGCGGCGGTCTGTTCCCTTTATATAAAATGAAGCTTTGTATGTGGTGGAAGGTTTAACCGGAATGCCCCAATAACCTTCATTTGCAATACCTACTCTGTCCATCAGCCTTTTCAACGGTAAGCCTCAAACATGGTTGTAATGCACCATTTATGGCATTGCGGCGTTCATCATATAGGCACGTTTTCTTCGCGCCGCAATTAATTTGATACTTGCTTCCGCCGATGGATTATATTTTACAAGGCTCCATCCTTCCGGCTTGGTTTTACTATCCTTAAAAATCCGGTTGCGAATAAGTTCTGCATATAGGCCGCCATCATAAGAATGATTGATCTCTTCTGTCATCAATCCATACAACATCGGGCTTACATTGGCTTTTGACTCACCAGCATGCAATGTAATGGCTGGCATTTGTGCATTAATTTTTGCGTAGCCAAAGAGAGAGAATGTTGCTAAAAAAATAAATTTATTTAGTTTCATTTTTAATATTTAATTAATAAAAAGTTTTAACCATTATTATTGTCCTCTTACTAACCGAACATAATACACGCCGCCGGCAGTACTATTCTGCAACGATTGAAATTTTATTCTTACATGATTTTTATCTTTCAGCATATCGCCAGGAATTACATACCCAACATCAAAAAATTTTGATTGATTCCATTTGCTGATATTATCTTCTGCTGCTAATTTTTCATCATCTACATAAATATCAAATTTCCTGTTGCCCCATTCTGCGCCCCAGTAGCGAACTATTAAAATCAAATTAGTTTCCCCGTTTGTGGAAAGATTATAGCTGAAAGAGCCACCGTTAAATGCTTCGCGATACTGGTTATCATTTGCTGTTCCCGAGCGAGATTTATTGTCTTGCATAGCATGATCAACCTCCGGTTGTTGTTCGCCCGGCGTCACAAAATCTATGGTGCGTTTATCAAGCGCCATCTTCTCTTTTTCATCTGTGGCAATAGAATCGAGGTACGATTTATATTCTTCATTTGATAATGCCATCCAATACATCATGTACCGTGCATCATGAATTTTGATAAAAAGGTTCCAATGTGATATCGGCCGGGTTCACCATCTTCACATTGCGTATTGAAAAATTTAGTGGCTTGTTTTTTACAGGCACTAAATTTTGGGTAATAGAGGATAAATTATTTTCTATAAAAATTGGCGCTTTATCTAACGGTAGTTTTTTACCACTTGGGATTTGCCCCCAGCGGCTATCATCTGCAATCAAGCCTTTTAAATCTTCTGTTCCTGTTTTTGCACCAAGCAAAATTGGCCCATGCAGTATGGCGATATATTGCGGTACATTTGGCAAATGCTCAATGGTATTGTGCATCGGTAAATCAACCTCAACAACATCGCCTTTTTTCCATGTGCGATTAATCACAACATAGGAAGACGGATGATTATTGAATGAAAACAGATTTACCATTCACCTTAATTTTTAAAGCACCATCTTTTACCCATGACGGATAACGCACCAACAATTTAAAAGCGGAAGAGCCATTCGTTACAACAAGTCTTGTTTTTTCTTCATAAGGAAATTGTGTTTGCTGCGTAAACTTTATACCTTTTTCTTTCCAGTTTAATTCAGAGGCGACAAAAAGATTTACAAACAGTGAATCGTGCTGATGCGTATAAATAAGTTCATTGTATTTGCCATGATTCTCCATGCCACTGCCTACACAACACCACATGGCTTCATTCGGCGCAGAATACACCCGATAGCTGCGTGGACGGGCTGGCGTAAAATACACATAACCGCCTGTTCCAGGATTTTGCGTTGAAAGAATATGATTGTACATCGTGCTTTCATAATAATCCATATATTTTGCTGCAGGCTTTTCCCTGAACAAATCTTCCGTGAGCTTAAGCATGTTATATGAGTTGCACGACTCTGGTCCTTCCACATCATTTATAAAATCAGTACAGGCGGCTGGCAGCCGGAAAAAATTCACGCCGGCTGTTGCCACCAAAAGCGAGTGTTCGTTTAGCCGTGACTGTTTGCCAGAAAAAACTGCCTGCATCTTCATATTTTTTATCGCCGCTTAATTCTCCAATTCTTTCAAAACCTACTGCTTTCGGTACTTGTGTATTGGCATGTTTGTTATCAAGATTATCGATTCCCTGCGCCATTGGATCTAATAACATGCGATGCGAAAATCTTTTTGCCGCAGCTAAATATTTTTCATCTTTCGTTATTTCATAAGCATCAGCCAATACTTCATTCATGCCGCCTTGCTCTGTATCAAGCATCGATTGCATTTGCTCATCGGTTAGCGATGATGTGATATTGATTGCCCAGTCACAGAATTTTAAAAATATATTTTTCGCTTCTTCATTGCCTGCATAGATCCATGCATCTCTTAAGCCTGCATACATTTTATGTACATTATACCAGGGAACCCATGCCGCATGAAATGCTTTCATATCACCGCTTTGCACAGAGGTCCATACCGCTTTACTATTAGGAACGCCGCCAACATAACCAATTCCCCAGGATGGATTATTCTTAGCGTTCGCTTCCTGGCAGGCTTTCAATTCGCGGATCATGTACAGCATTCTTCTTTTACATTCTGCATTACCCGTAGCAGCATTCATTGCCATGGCAGATAAATAATGGCCACCAATATGTCCATCCAAACCTTCCCAGTTTTTATAGCTTGAATCCTTTGGCGCTAAGCCAGCTTCTTTACGATAAGGTGCCAATAAACGATCAACGTTATATTGAAGAAGTGTGTGAATATTAAGATCACGGGCATGTTTAAAAGGGCCATCAAGTAAGGTAACATCGCTTAATGGAAATTCATTATGATATAATCTTTGCTGTGCCTGTACATTGTTGCAAAGCGTAACATAACAACCAATTGAAAAAATCAAGAAAGTCTTTTTCATCATCTTTAAATTCTACCTGAATAATAACTGCGCAAAATTGTACAAATCATTTCTCCAAACCGGCCAGGTATGGCCGCCCGGATAATCGTAATAAGTATGTTTTATATTTAGTTCATCCAATTTATTCACCATGATCTGGCCGTTCTTGTAAGCAATATCTTCCTGACCTCCCTCGGAAATCCATAAAGCCTTCAGGTTATTATTTATCTTATCTGCATTGTCTTTTATGAAAGCGTATTGCGCATCGGCAAAGGTGTTCATCATTGGTATTATCCATCCGGAACTAAACACACCGAGGTAAGCAAACATATTTGTGTTGTTGATGCCGGTGTATAACGTATGCATACCGCCAAGTGAGAGGCCGGCCAATGCGCGGTCACCAGCATTATTTTTTGCCCGGTAATTTTTTTCAACAAAAGGAATAATGGCTTCTTTCATTTCTCTTTCAAACATTTTCATACCGTTTTCAATTGCATTTGGGTTAAAACCACCGGCGCCAAGATTGGCATCAGGCATTACAATAAGCATAGGTGTTGCTTTTTTTTCTGCAATAAGATTATCTAAAATCAAATTCGCTTTGCCTTGCGTTGCCCAGCCGGTTTCATCTTCGCCACCGCCATGCAAAATATAGAGCACAGGGTATTTGTCATTCACTGCAGAATCATAACCCGGTGGCGTGTAGATATACATCTGCCGCCATGAACGTGTAACCGGGGAGAAATAATTTTTTATCCTGGTATCGCCATGCGGCACATTGCGCATTGCATAATAGCCGCCTCCGGCAAAAGGTATTTCAATGCCACTCGCCATTCTTCCCATACCATAAAAAGTTTCACTGGCGGGGTCGGCAACGGCAACACCATCTATCAGTAAAGAATAATAATGAAAACCCTCGCTCACAGAATCTGTGGTAACGGTCCATGTGCCGCTGGTATCTTTTACCATATCATATTTTTTTGCCAGGTCCACCTGTACTTTTTTTGCATCAGGCGCTTTGATGCTGAAGATGACACGGCTGTCGGGTAATATCTGTGGGTATTGCGCATTGCGCACATTGGTTGAGGCAGGCGCTCCTGCTATGGGATATTTTGAAAATGTGGAAGTATCAACGGGTTTAAAAATTAGTTGAGAAAACATATACAAACCGTTTTTCCAAACCTTAAAATCATGTACGCCCGGCTCTATGCGGTAAATATGCGGCACATTATTTTTTGTAAGATAATCATGGGTGCGCTTGCTAAAAGTGATTAACCCATCACTTGCTCCGCATGATATCCAAAGCAATTTTATTTTTTGCCTGGCTTCTTCGGGATTTGGTAGTAATTCCTGCGGTGTTTTTGTATTAGGCGCCGCAGAGAAAGCGCCAATCCAGGCAAACTTATCAAGATTGCCAAGACCAAAATTTAATGATTGTCCGCCACCCATTGATAAGCCAGCAATAGCGCGATGTTCAAGATCTGTATAAACAGGATAATGTTTTTCTATGTAAGGAATAAGATCATTCAGCAAATCTTTCTCAAACGTGGCAAAGGCCTGCACTTTTGCGCTGTCGAAAATATTACCAATAGCACGGTCATCTTTCATCGCCCTGCCATTGGGCATCACTACAATCATAGGTTCTATTTTTCCTTCGGCATAAACATTGTCCAAAATGTTTTGCGGAGAACCACCAATAAGCCATTCTTTTTCATCTCCACCAATGCCATGTAATAGATACAGCACCGGGTATTTTTTCTTTTTGGAATAACCGGGTGGTGTATAAATTAAGCTTCTTCTTGTGTTACCAACGGTTGTTGATTTATAACTGATGGTATCAATTTTACCGTGAGGGATGTTTGCCTGCACAGTATCAAAACCGGGAGGCGCCTGCTTTATAATATCCTGTGAAAAGCCTTGCGAGCCAAATAACAATGAGGAGCAAATAAGAGAAATCAATTTTTTCATAAAAAAAATATTAACGTTCAATAAATAAAAATCAATCGCCTTCATCAATTATTATTTATTTTGGAAAAGTAGTGGTGCCAGTTCATGCAGGCTGCGGCGCCAGGTGAGGAATTCGTGGGCTGTATTCTCTGAAACATAGGACACTGCATTGTAACCAGCTTCCTTCAAAGTTGTTACAGCATTTTTGACTGCATCAGGTCTTTCGCGGGCGCCACAGCTGATAAAAATGAATTCAGGTTTTTTCTTGTCTTTGAGTTCTTCCGGCGTATAGATGCCGCCACTCAGGAGTGCATAACGGGAAAATACACCAGGTTTATTCAAGGTGATGGTATGCGTTTCCATGCCACCCATGGAGAGCCCGGCCATAGCCCTGTTATCACGGTTAGCTAATGTGCGGAAATGTGCATCAACATAAGGTATCAATTCATCCACCAGCACCGTTTGAAAGGTGTCAATTTTAAATTCCTTCATGTGGCCCCATTTCAATTCGTTGGTCATGCCGTAGGTCATCACAATAATGAATGGTTTTATTTTGCCTTCGGCAATCAGGTTATCCATGATAAGATTGGCATGTCCCTGGTTGCCCCACGCAGTTTCATCTTCGCCCCAGCCATGTTGCAGGTAGAGCACAGGATATTTTTTTGATTTATCTGTTTCATATCCCGGTGGCGTGTAAACAAAAGCACGACGCTGAGTGTTGGTGCTTTTGGAAGGAAAAAGTATTTGTGCCACATTGCCATGCGGCACATCTTTAAGCGCGTAAAAATCCTGGTCGTGAGCGGGTATCTCGATGCCGCTTTCCCAGCGGGTAGAGCCATAAAAATTCATGTGCCGGGGTCGTTAAAAACGCCGCCATCAATTGTTACATGATAGTAGTGAAACCCTTCATCCATCGGGCCTTCCGTGGTGCCCATCCACATGCTGTCTGCGGCTTGTTTTAAAATTAGTACCGCCTCTCCCGCCTAAGCCCAGGCTTACTTTCACACTATCAGCAAACGGTGCTATGATGCGAAATCGTGCATAGCCTTGCGAGTTAACCTGAGGATAATCCTGCCCCGGCTGATTTAATGTAGAAGGCTTAAAGTCCTCAACAATGGCGGTTTGTGCCAGGCATAGCTGCCCCACCAGTACAGCTAAGGAAAAAATAATTGTTTGTTTAAAGTTCATTTTTCATTTTTTGGGATGATGTAGTTTTATTTTTATGGAACTTATTGTCTTCTGTTTAATGAGTCATTTATCATCGCTATATTATTTTACAAAAAAAGTGTATGTTCTTCCCGCAACAGTTGGTACATCGTATAACCATGTTTGTTTTAGTTGTGGTAAAGTAATGGTTGCTTCATCTGAAATAATTGGTGTTGCAATTTTTTCTGTTTGATAAAATGTTTGAATTATCACCGCTGGCTTGTTTCAAAGCCTGCTCCGTTATTCAACTTCATTTCATTTGGAACACGCAAACGAAGATTACCACCAAGATTAGATTTGATAACAGCTTTAATAAGTTTTCCATCTTTCCATTCCATACTTACAATTTCAAAACCACCTCTTGCACGCAAGCCCGTTATACTGCCGCCTGTCTGCCAAACATCAGGCAAGGCAGGCAGTAAATGCAAATCGCCATCTGCACTTTGCATCAGCATTTCTGTAATGCCGGAAGTACAGCCAAAATTGCCATCAATCTGGAAAGGTGGATGCGCATCAAACAAGATTATTATAAGTGCCGCCACCACCTTCATTTGTACCCAACAGGTGTTAGTTGGTTTTGTATAAGTTTATAAGCATGATTGCCATCCAGCATTCTTGCCCACCAGTTTACTTTCCAGCCCATGCTCCAGCCGGTTGATACATCGCCACGTTGCATCAGTGTATTTTTTGCTGCACTGTACAATTGCGGTGTGCGGTAAGGAGAAATTTGGTTAGAAGGAAACAATCCATACAAATGAGAAATATGCCGATGATTATCTTTTGGATCATCCACATCATCCAGCCATTCCTGCAATTGGCCGTACTGACCAATATGCATGGGCGCAAGGCGGCTTCGTTTTTGCTTTAAGTGTATCAGCAAATGCATTGTCTTTATTCAAAATTTCTGCAGCATCAATGGCAGTGCTAAATACATCAAAAACAATTTGATTGGTCATGGTTACACCGGCATCAAGCGAAGAACCCTGGTGTGCTGCCGGTGCATTTTCCGGCGATTCATCCGGGCATAACAACCAGCCAGTGATATTTTGGATGTTCAACTAAGAAAATCAGCATAAAACATCGCCGCACCTTTCAACACAGGATAAACTGATGCAAGAAAATTTTTATCGCCACTATATAAATAATGCTCCCAAAGATGCTGGCTCAGTCCATCCGCCGCCATTGCTCCAGACGCCCCAGAAAGCACCATCAACGGCACCGTTAGCACGCCAAATATCTGTATTGTGATGCGCCATCCAGCCTCTTGCGCCATACATATCTTTTGCTGTTTGTTGCCCGGTTACTGACAGATCTTTTACCATTTGTAAAAATGGCTCATGCAGTTCTGCAAGGTTGGTTTTTTCTGCCGGCCAGTAATTCATTTCTGTATTGATGTTGATGGTGTATTTGCTATCCCAGGGCGGATATAATTTATTGTTCCAGATGCCCTGCAGAGTTGCAGGCTGGCCGCCGGGTTGTGAAGAGGAAATTAACAGATATCGGCCATATTGAAAATACAATGCAACCAACTGCGGATCGTTGGTTGAATTAAAATTTTTCAACCTTTCATCTGTTGGAAGCTTTGCTGCATCTGTTGTTCCGAGATCAAGCTTTACCCGATTAAAATATTTTTGATAAGCAGCAATATGCGCTGTCAGCAATATCAGCAAAGATTTTGAATAAGCTTTATTAAGATAAGATGCAGCCCTTGCATTTTCATCGCCGCTGATGTCATGATAATTATTAAAATTGGTAGCGATAGAAATATAGATGGTTACTTCATTTGCATTTTTAATAGTTAAGTGATGTATCATTGTTGATGATGGTGCCGCCATCAAGTTTAAACTTTGCAATGCCTTTAAATTTTATCTTTCCTTCAACACTTTCATGATCGATAGTTGTTCCCGAAATGGTCAATTCGTTTGATGATGCTGTTTGTAACATTGCCTTTGGTTGCGGCGTTGAATAAAATGCTGTAAATGAAATACTGTTTGGTTTGCTGGCCGTTAAGATGCATTACAACAACACGATCGGGAAATGATGCAATTGTTTCTCTTGTGTAAGTTAATATCATCAATTGTATAAGTTGTTTTCTGAACAGCTTTTTCAATATCCAGTTCGCGGTAATAATTTGTATAATTATCATGTTTATCAAACATCAATTGTAAATCTGCCAACGGGCTCAAACATTTGCCCGTGTGATGTTTTAGTAATGATGGTTTTGTTCGCTAATTTTTCTGCTTCTTTTTGTTTTCCCTCAAAAATTAATTGCCTTATTTCTGCCAGTGAATCCAAGCTCAAATCATTATCATTCCGGTTTGGGCTGCCGCTCCAAACGGTACGTTCATTAAGTTGTATGGTTTCCGTATCAACATTGCCATAAATCATGGCGCCTAATTTACCATTGCCGATGGGCAAAGCATTTTCCCATGTGGTGCCGGAAGGTTTATTGTACCAGAGTTTCAAATTGGTATTGCTTTGTGAAAAGCATATCGCTGATGCAAAAATTAAAAAAGAAAATAAAGCCTTTTTCATAATTCAATTTATTTAACCCAAGCCCTCGGTATTGGAAACGGCAGTGCATAAATTAATGCCATTACCAATTGAACTTTTAAGCTACTGTTTGCGCTAAGGCCTGTGCATGTTTATTGTTTCCAAACCTGAAGTTTGGGTTAATAATTTATATTATTTTTTCTGTTGTTCATTCTTAAGGTGCTTCGCCACATCAATCATCGGGGCTATCCAAATATCTCTTTCATTTTTTTGCAGGAAATGTAGCAGTGCACTATGCGCTTGCAAAGAAACATTGAATGAATGTTCACCGCCAACGCCATGAAAAAGAAAGACCAATAATGTGTGTGTCTTCGTCGCCTGCTGCACAAGGGCGATTAACTGGTCTCCTGTTTGCCCGTTAATTGTATAACAGCCGATATTGTATAAATCAATTTTATTATGGTAAGCATTTCGGCGCCTACGCCCCTTGCAGCAATAAAATCATTTTTCATTCCATCGAAATAAGCTGTATCATGAATTTTCATATCACCACATGGGATAAGCAAAGGTTCTTTCTTTTTTTCCATCTATTGCTTTTAAAATATTATTCATGGTTTGTATTTCTCTAACCATGCGTGCAACTGTATAATTATTGAGATCAGATTCAGGCTTCACAAATTCTCTTCCCGGGCGTCCGCCTTCGCATGGATGCCATACTGTATGATTACCTAATTCATGGCCTTCTGCTGCAGCTTTTCTCCATTTAAAAATTTGATCTTTTAATCCATCAAAATAATCAGAGATATAAAAAGTTCCTTTCAAACCAACTGAATCCAATGCAGGAACAACATTGTTGAGGTCAACATTCAAACCATCATCATAAGTCAATACAACTGCACAGGATTTTCCATTCCATGTTGTGTTGGTTTGTGCATTTAGAAATAGATGCAACACCAACAGGCATGTTATAAAACAAAATATTTTTTTCATTCTTCAATATTATTTGAAATTTTTTACCGTGGTTTCTTTTCATAACCCAACATTGTATTTGCCCATGGAATAAAATATTTAAAATTCGGTGCATCAGTATGTCCGCCATCATGCTGGCGCCAGGCAAGCTGACCATCCAGCAAACCAACATTTACCGGCGGCATGTGTTCTTTCATATAATCATTTGATACACCCAAATCTTTTGCGCCAATAATTTATATGCAGCGCCTGCGGCAATAATAGCCTGATAACTTCCACGATGATCGAGCCAGTTGGCATCGCCTTTTTCAGGAATGCCATAACTGAAAAACATTGGTCGCGGTGCACATAATGCAATCAGTTCATGTGAATCAACAGGCAAGTCACAACCGGTCATTTTACCAAAGCCTGATTCCTCAGTTCCATACTTTAAAAAGTTTCCAGCCATCCAATAGAATTCTCCGCCGGTAAGGCTTTCAACGGCTTCGCCAAAATTGCGGCGCAATAAAGTAGCGCCGCCTTTACCGGGTGAACCAACAATGCCGTTGCAAAACGTGGTTCAAAAGCAAGTGTAACCAATGCAGCTTTTCCATACCTTGATACACCTTCAATACCTACTTTTTTTGCATCAACCAAACTATCTGTTTCCAAATAATCCAAAGCACGTGCAGCGCCCCAGCTCCATGCTCTCAATGCGCCCCAGTCATCGGGTTTGCGTGGTTGGCCTTTATTCACCAGGCCAATAATTCCTTTTGTTAATCCATCGCCATTATCGGCCTGTACACTGTTGCGGATCAATAGTTACAATAACCCCAGCCTGCTGCCAGTAATTGTTCTGTTGGAGAGTGGATCGCCAGCAGGTGGCGGCGCAAAAAAATTAATGCTGCAGTTTTGTGATGGGTGAATATGCAGGATATTTATCAAAAATATTTTTTACCGCAGGATTGGTTTTTATCATCAGGTCTTTGAATGTGGCATTTAAAGTTTCCATATCATCATGGAAGGTTGCGCCGGTGCAGGAAATGATGGCTGACCAAACATCATCAACACAGGAACCGGTCCTTTTACATTCGTTGGTACTACCAACATCATTTTGATATCAACATTGATCAATGGATACGCACTGTTATCAACATGGCCAACAATTTGTTTTGCAATCACCGGTATAAAACCGGGAAAAATAAATTCACGATCCGTGACTTTAACCGTCCATGTTACTTTAGGAACATGCTTTCGGAATTCGTCCATACACTTCCCGTTCATAATCTTCAATAATTTCAGGCCGACGAACTTTCCACCACATATCAGCGTTGGTTACTTTCTTTCCATTTTTTGTGGTAAGAATATCAGGTAATTGCGGGCAAGGGTCTGCTTTGGCTGTATCATAGTTTGCATGATTCGGCGCGGATTGATTTCCGCTTGGCCCGGCCTTAATATTTTGATGCCTAATTGTTGCATCATGTTATCCTGGTTTTGCTGCGCTGTAAAATTTACAGGCTTTGGATATTTACTGCTGTCAATCGAAGCGATCTGTGCAATAGAAATATCGACGAAGGTGAGTAAGAAAAAAAATAAAACTATTCTTTTCATAAAAGCGATTATTAAAAAATATGATAAAACATGTGCATTAAGTTATTCCGGCAAAACAGTTACAATTACCCGCTTATATCTCGATAGTGCAGGCGTTCCTTTATCTGTAACTTTTACAATAAAATGAATGGTTTCTTTTTCCTGAACTTCAGGAGCTGTTACATAAACTCCATGTATATTCTCAGCCGAAGTAGATACCAGCTTTTTATAAGTACCAGCCTCCGGGTAGTTAAACCATAAAAAACTAAGATTATCTCCGTCAGGGTCGGTACTCGCACTTGCATCCAAACAAAAACCTTCCCCCGATTTTACAGTTATGTGATCCGGATGATTTAATATAACGACGGGTGGATGATTGGCTTCCTTAAATGATTTTGTACACCAATCCATTCTTGCGGCGAAATCATTTTGAAAGTCGTTTCTCCAACGCCATAATGTCACTTTGTTATCGGTAAAGGTTACTGTATCTTTTCCAATCGTCCGCCCATATTCTTTAGAAATGAATGGCGAATAATTATCAATAGCATTTGTCCATATTGCTCTTGTTTCAGGCTCAAAGGGAACACCAAGCTTCCTTTTTTTCGTTTGCAAAATCCGGTTTGTACAATTCGTAACGGCCACCCCAGCCACCCCATTCAGGATGCTCAGGTTCATTCAGCCCGTTTGGTATTAGCGATAACCAGGACGGTGTATCTCCTTCCATTCCATAGGCTACATCGGGATAAGCGGCCCCGAGTGGGCCATGCTCTTGTTGAATATTTTTTGCCATCCAATCATTGCTAATCTCATCATTGTTTATCCCTTTCACAACACTGTTGATTGCCACCCAGGTTGCACTGCCATAGTCATCTCCCGGGCTAACGATGTAAAACAAATCAGGAAAATTATTTCTAATCCATATACCACTATCATCCTGGTCAGAAATGGTATATACTCTCAGTTTTGCAATTAATCTTTTTGCTTCTGCCGGGGATTTGGTTTCTTTTATTTTATACAATGCCTGGGCAAGCGTATTGGCGCCGCCCCAAATAGAAACCCATAAAGGCCGTTCATCATTTTCTTCCAGTACTTTGATAATCCAGTCTGAACCTTCTGAATCTTTTCCTTTTCCAACCCCTTCCATTCCATATTTGGGCAAACCTTGTTTTACGAGCAGTGAAAGTGCTTGTGCGGTGGGGAAGCCTGTTTCATGCTTTACGAGATTTGGTTGAACTTTACCATAGGCTGCAATTAATTTTTTTATTGCCCAGGGTGCCACACTTGTTTTTTTCCAAACAGAGGTTGTGGCAACTAATCCCTTTAAGTCAATTTCGTTGGCATAAAGAAGTAATCGAATAAAGGATTCCGTATCATCCACTTCCGCTTCAATGTCCGACAATACGATCAACCTGTGTTTTTGAAACTTCTGCGCATAAACTGAATTTGAAAAAAGCAGCCACAAAACAAGCGGTAGAAAAAATAATTTTTCCTTCATGAATTATATTTTGTTGGATCCATAATTAATTTTCTCGCAATAGAATGTCACTTAAAAAATTTATTTATTGCCAATAGCCAGTTAAATCAAGGGTATCATTGCCGGCAATTAATTCATATGGTTTATCCGGAACAAAACCACCTTTACCGAAGTTGTTGGTAACACGAACGACAAATAAATTTTTACCCGGCTTTAAAATACCATCTGGAATTGCATACCGCCGCTTCGGATACATGTAAGCTGTTGAACCGACTTTAACTCCGTTAATGTACAACTCATCAGCATCTACAATTCTTCCTAAAAAAACTTTTGCAGGTACATTAGTCATAGAGGCAGGCATATTAATTTCTCGCCTGTACCAAACCACACCATCTAAATCCTTTACGCCCTGGTCTTCCCAATAACCAGGAATAGCAATGCGGCGCCATTCTTTAGGCATATAAGATGGATTAAACCATTTTTCAATCAAGCCCCTGTCTTCCTGACGCATTGAACTAATTGCAGCAAAAGCTTTTCGATTGCCCCTGTTAACGTAAGCAGTGTCCTTATTTTTTACAATCTGTTTTAAGAATAGAAGGAAAATGTTTTAAATCCATCTTCACTCATCCAGGCTTCAATAGGTATGCCGCCCCAGCTGGCGTTGATAATACCAATAGGTACATGATATTTTTGATACAGATTTTTTGCAAAGAAATAAGCAACAGCAGAGAACGTCTGCATCATGCTTCGCCCACAGCTGCATGCCCATGCCCGACGGTCAAGTCTTGTTGTGGTGCCTGCATGCTGGTGAGTGTTGGGACCCAGAATTGCCGTATTTCCGGGAAATTGGCATTTGCAATTTCATCAGCATAGAGTTACATCATGCAATATTCAGCTGGTGCACCATGATTGACTTGGCCTGAGCAAAACCAAACATCACCAATAAGAATATTATTCAACATCAATTTTATTCGTCCTTTAATCTCCATAGAATACGGTCCGCCGGCTTTCATGGGCGAAAGCGTCACCAACCATTTGCCGTCATTGCCTCCGGTACGGTCTTATATTCTTTTTTAAAAAATTTGATCTTTACTTTTTCTTTTGGCGAAGCCCAACCCCATATTTTTACTTTGGCGTCACGCTGCAGCACCATACTGTCTCTAACTAAGCGTGGCAATTGTACCTGGCTATAGGCGGAGCCAATCTGAACTATAAGAATCCAAAGAACAATCACAAAGAGGAAGTCTTTTTTTCTCATATACTTTTATAATTATTCGCGCAATTTCAATCGCAATACATACATATCGTTGGTGATATATAAAGTTTTTTCATCCGGCGAAAATGCGCAATTTGACACTGCATCTGAGAGCCTGATTTTTCCAAGCAGATTCCCATCCTTATTAAATATCCACAGGCCCCCCGGGCCCGAAGCAAATACATTTCCGTTTTTATCAACCTTCATTCCGTCAGGTAAACCTTTTAGCGTTGTGTCGTACCCGGCAGCACTGTAAAATATCCTGCCGTTAGTGAGTAAATCGGAATCCCCGATATCAAAAGCATACCAGTTAGGCTTTTGCGGGTCGGAATTAGCAACCAGTAATGTTCTTTCACCTGGAAGAAATGCAATCCCGTTAGGACGCGTTAATGTATCAGTCAATAACACCAACTCTCCGGATGATTTAATTTTATAAACTCCCTGGAAAGGAATTTCTTTTTTTGGATCATCTGTTAGCTTTTCCAATCCGTACGGAGGATCGGTAAAAACAGCTCCCCTTTACTGTTATATACCAGGTCGTTGGGGCTATTAAATTTTTGATTATGATATGATGATGCAAGTGAAACATATTTAGGTTCGGGCTTGTCAAGAGATGCATCCATCCTCGCGACCTGGCGGTTGCCGTGTTGGCATAGAATGAGGTTACCTTTTGCATCGAGCGTTAATCCGTTTGATCCCATCTCACCACCTCTTTTTATTGTGTCAGTATAACCGGAAGGCGTGGAGATAAACTTCTTTTCCTTGTTCTTCGGTCCATTTAAAAACAGTATCCCTGGGAACATCAGAAAACAGAAGCATCTTTTTACTTTCGATCCATACCGGCCCCTCGCTCCAATCGAGACCGTCGGCAATTATCTCTGGTTTTGCCTCAGGAGAAATTATTTCATCTAAAGCAGGATCAATCCGCTCTACGCTGCCAATTGTTTTTGGATGTTCCTCATTATGACAAGCAGCGAGAACACATATAAGAAAAATTAAAAAGAGATTTTGTTTCATATCAATGCATTTAAAGTTTTTTATTTTAAATAGGTATTGCTTATAAAAGCAATCTTCTTGCTGTCCGGGGACCAGGAGGGTACATTAATGGTTCCCTGGCCTCCATATATGTAAGCGATAATTTTTGGCACACTGCCGCTTGCAGAAATTAATTTCAAATAAACCTTTTGATAAAACGGATGTGTTGTTGGATCAATTTCTTTCGGAAAAGAAAGATAAACAATCCATTTCCCATCTGGAGAAATATGCGGAAACCAATCATTGTATTCATCAAAGGTAACCTGCTCCTGGCCGCTGCCATCCGGCTTCATCCTCCATATTTTCATAGTTCCTGTGCGTACCGAATTAAAGTATATCCATTTTCCGTCGGGTGTATATTCAGCGCCGTCGTCCAGCATGGAGAAAGATTCGGTAAGCGGCGTTTCTTTTTTTGTGGCAATATCTATTGACCATATATCATATTGGTTATTCCGAAAGCCGGTAAAAATTAATTTTTTACCATCCGGTGACCAGCTATGAAAATAGGAATGACCGGAATCTTCCGAAGTAATTTGTTTTGGGCTAGCCGATCCAGTTACAGGCAGGATAAAAATTGTTGAAGTGTGTTTATCGCCTACATAATTACTAAGGCCAATCATTTTACCATCAAAAGACAAAACATGATCGTTGTTGTTGTTTATAGCTAACCCCGTATTGATCTTACTGACAGAACCATTTGCGATATTAAAATTGTACATCAGCCCTTGTGAAGAATTAAATATTAGCGACTTGCCATCTTTAGTCCAGTTAGGGCATTGTATAGAGCCCGTATCTGTATGCACAACTTTTCTTAACCCGGTTTCCACATCCATTATCTCCAATAAGCTTCCGATATAATCACGATAAGGGCGATAATCTTTTGCCGGTGGAATGATAATCCGGACGTTAGTGAATAATGGCCTGCTCCATCACGGTATCTATATGTGAGCAGATGTAAAGCCCCGCATAAACTTCATCATTTAAAGTCATTTCTTTTTTTACCGACTTATAAGGTTCGCCCGGAGTAGCCGCGGAAAAAGTGAAAGTATTTCCTGAACGTTCAAATTCTATTTCGGTAGGATGAATAGAAGAAACAATGATTTGACTTGTTGTGTCACCATCTGAAAGACGATACTGTAATGAAGTAATTAATGGCTTGCCGCCGTGAAAAGCGCCATCAGCATAACGGGAATCTATGGTGAGTTTATCCCTCGCCATTACACCAATTTTCCTGTGGCCTGCAACGCCTTTGCCAATAAACTTTGCCGTGGCTTTTATGATAAAATCACCTTTGATCTTTTTCCACAAAAATTGAAACTGATCAGCATTTGCCCATATATTTTCTCCGGCACCGGAGAGCAAATAACTTTGCTCTTTTTCATTATACACAACGTTACCTTTCAACTTTGGATCCCCAACATCACCATGTGCATCAAAAATTCCGAGGTGCTCTTGCTGTGCTAAACACAATGTTGTAAAGGCTATCAGGCTTATGGATAAAATCAAAAGTGGTTTAATAATATTTTTCATTATATAGTTGTTATGAAAGGTTTTATAAGCTAAAAAATGATTTGCTGTGAACCGGAAAAAATTGATCTTACTCAAACTGAAAGGCAAAATAGGTAGCAGGTGCTGCGCCAATATTCCTGATCGCATGCAATATATTTGAACTTAGAGTAATAAACAGATCCCGGCTTCCCCTTGTAAAATTCTTCTCCAATTTGCATTTCAGTATCTCCTTCAATCATTAGTACTATTTCAGCAGCCCGGTGTGCATGCGGATCGTGGCTTTTCAACCCGGCATTCAGTGTTGAGACGTGCATTTCCATTCGTTTCATCATAGCCGTGGGCCGTTCAAAGTAGTGCCGTATTCCTCCTTTATCGTGTGGCGAGAATGCAATTTTATTCCAGTCTTTTATAAATGATCCTCCCGAAACCTTTCCCTTGTGCAAGTCAATTGGTTTACGAGAGCGATACTTCATTACATAATATTCACAGGCTCCGCGATTTTCATTTTGAATAGAAAATTGCTCCTCCGGCAAGAGCAAAGCAATACTCCCCGGAGCTAATGTATATACCGAATCATTCAACTCAATAGTTAGTAAACCCTTCTTTACAATGTATAAATTTTCTTCATTTGCCGGTACATGTAATTTATTTGCTTTAGCGGACGCACTCAACGCCATAGCATTCATTTGAAGCCATTCCATGTCGCGTGTGTTGCCTTCAAAAAGCACAGCGGATCGTATATTGTCTTGTACTTCTTTTACGGGTGATTGCCATTCGTAAACTCCTGCCTTTACAGAATCCTGCTGTGCTGTAAGCATTAGCGGAATAAGACTAACAATGAAAAGGAATATTTTTTTCATATTTAAAATCATAATTTTTTGGCAATGGATATGATATCAATTCAACTATAACTAATCCTATTTCGGAAGCACTTTCTTTATACTATTGCCATCTTATCTCTGCTATTTCCCCTATAGAATTCCTTCAACTAATAATTTTAACCATTCCCCGGAGCATAAGGGAATTTCAGAGATTCGTAGTACTCCAAAGTATGATCGGGCTTTTCGTATTGGGAGGAATTGGCATTTTCGAAAATGTTTGAAAATATAAAAGGCATGCATTTCGCCACCATACTGCTTCATTCTCCTGGATGTTTAACAACATCGAACCTGGTTATATCTTTCGGGTCCAATATATTTTTCATGTTGTTCCATGCGCTTTGCATCCATCTTACAGTATCCACGCCTTCATTGTATTTATAACACAATTCGTCCCAAAGATTTCTTCCAGATTTCATTTGATATGTCCATGGAACATGATGAAACCATAATAAATATTCGTCGGGGCAGGTAGAAAGATTGCTGAATTTATTTGTTACTTCTGATTGGTATTGAGCAAGAGCTTTGCTTCCATTTGCTGTGCGGTCAAAGCCAATACCAGTACCGTCTGCACGATGAAAATAGACAGGGTTCCAGTCAGCACGTGGAGCTTTATCATACCATGGCGCAGGTCCGTAATGATTTCCATATCCCATAATGTGATGAAGGCCAAGGGGAGTCATATAATTAACAACAGCTTCCCTTGATGCGATCATTATTTTTTTAGCTGTGTCAATAAAATGCTGGTTATTTGAAAAGGTTTGCCTGATCCATTCGTTAGCTATTTGTTCAGAACTTAGCGTGTAATCCCATGCGATACGGCCGTATGCATACCAGTTAGCTTGCCCAAAAGGATGGCCTGTCCAGTCTATATCATTTCCGATATTTGAAACACCGGCGATGCCGGATAATTGATGATGATCTAATGAGCCATCTATGACTTTTGCAACAGTTGAACCGTTTCCTTTTTCGTAAGTATCGGCTTGCAAAACTTCTTCAAATAAAGGTGCTTCGTATACAAGATTTGTCCCTTGTCCCAAATATTCCTGTGTCAACTGAAACTCCATCATCAAAGGAGTTTTAGGCATTGCACCAAACAGCGGGACTGAATGGTTCCCGCGGCTGGAAATCGATAGGGCCATTTTTCACCTGGACCAAAACGTTTTTTCTAAATTTCCCGTCCAGCGGTTTAAATTCTTCATAAGCCTGCTTAAATCTATCCGTCGAAGTTTCATGGCTGTACACAAATGCCCTCCATATAATCACCCCGTTGTGAGAGCCAACTGCATCAGCCAGCATGTTTGCGCCATCAGCATGTGTTCGTCCATAATCCTGCGGGCCTGGCTGTCCTTCTGAATTTGCTTTTACAAGAAATCCTCCGAAGTCTGGTATATAAGAATAAACTTCATCGGCTTTTTGTTTCCACCATTTCTGTACGTCTGGATCCAAAGGATCAGCAGTTTTTAATTTTCCAATTTCAATGGGCGAACTAAATCTCGCTGTGAGATAAATCTTAATTCCGTAAGGACGAAACACATCTGCCAATGCTTTTACTTTTACAAGATAGTCTTTGGTAAGTACGATCGAATTAGCATTAACGTTAGTAAGCGCTGTTCCATTTATGCCGATAGACGCATTTGCCCTCGCATAATCAGTATATCGCTGATCAATATATCCAGGCAACGTGTGCCAGTTCCAAATAGAAAATCCTGCATAACCTCTTTCAACAGTTCTATTCAAATTGTCCCAATGATCAAGCATTCGTAATTTTATCTTCGGGACACTTTTGATCGAAAGTTGTTCAATTGACTGGTGTGTTTGAATCAATCTCAAAAAGTTAAATACGCCATATAAAACGCCGGCATCATTTTTAGCGGCAATAAAAATGATGCGCTTTTTGTTTACAAAAGCACTGCGAATTACGAAACCTTCTTCCCCTAATTCATTAATTTCTTTTGGAGAAAAAAAAGATTGCACTTGTGCGGACGATGCAAATGTGCCGCAAATTATAGTGCCGGTATTAATTGAATTTTGATCAGCTATATTTTTACCCAGCAATCCCTGCAGGCCTGTCAGTAATTCTGCTTTAGCAGCCTGTAAGGCCCGGCAATTATGATCATTAAATTGTATTGCGGTAATAGTACGTTGATATTGCGCTAATAATTTCGCATCATCTGTTTTATCATATCGCAACCACAGCCGGTATCCGTCCTCTGCAAAAGATGAGTAAACCAATAGTAAACAAAACAGCGTCGTAAAAATTTTATTCATTGATATCAGATCTCGGAAACGGTTTAATAATTATACCACCTTCTTTTGAGATGATGCCCTTACGATTAATTCCGACCGGAGTACAATTGTACCGGTGGTGTGAATTATCGCGTTACCAGTTAAATGATTAATAAGATTTCGTGCAGCAGTTTCGCCCATTTCATAACCGGGGTAATTAATAGTAGTAAGATTGGGCTCTACCACTTTTGAAACCGGGTCGTTGTTAAAGCCAACGAATGCTATGTCTGCGGGAATGCTGACCCCGGCTTGTTTTAATGCGAGCATGCACCCCACTGCACAGTTATCATTTGCTGCAAATATTCCATCCGGCAAAGGTTTCATTTGCAGTATGATGTCCTTCGCCAATGCCCCTGCTTCCAGGCTCAGGTTGCCGATGATGACATTCTTATCATCAAATTTTATCTTATTATCGTTTAATGCCCGTTTATATCCGTTTAGTCTGTCTCTATAAACATTCTGTTTTGGCACGGCGGTTATATGGACAATTCTTTTGCAACCATGATTAATAAGATGGGTTGTTGCTTCGTAAGCGGCTTTTTCATTTTCAATAATAATATTTGTGTAGTGCTCGTGATCCATGACACGGTCAAAAAAAATAACCGGAATCTTCTTTTTATAAAACATATCAAAATGAGAAAGGTCTTCAGTGTCATAAGCAAGCGAAACCAACAAACCATCTACACGATTTCTAAACATAGTTTTTGCGCTGGCTTTTTCCTTTTCCGCATCTTCAGAAGACTGGCTGATGATTAGGTTGTAGCCCTGATTGTTAATGACTTTCTCAATTCCTGCAATCGCTGAAGACATAAAATTACTATTGAGTCGTGGTACGATCACGCCTATAGTTTCCGTTTTTGAATTACGAAGATTGCGGGCAAAGTGATTAGAACGGTAGTTCATTTCTTCGGCCGCCGCAACTATTTTCTTTTTAGTTTTTTTATTTACAACCGGATCATCTTTAAGCGCCCGGCTTACAGTGGCAGTAGAAATATTTAGCCTGCTGGCAATGTCATATATTGTAACTTCTTTTTCTTTGATCATATATTAATGTTCTTGCCCATTTTAAAATTGATTTCCACAATCTTACTTTATTATGTCACATGATCTTTTTTCAACGATGATTCTCTAATAATCAGTTCCGTGCGTACAATAATGGTGTTAGTTTGATGTATATCGCTCACACCTTTTAAATGATTGACCAGGTTCCTTGCTGCAATCTCGCCCATATCTATGCCCGGATAATTGATTGTGGTGAGCGTGGGCTCAATAAATTTACCAATGGCGTCATTATTGAAACCAACTATCGCAATATCGGCAGGTATCTTAACTCCATGCGCTTTTAAGGTTCGCATACAAACAGCGGCGACAAAGTCATTTGTAATAAACGCGCCATCAGGCAATGGTTCCATTCGTAATATCTGCGTCGCTGCTTCAACTCCCGCCTTTTCACTCAGGTCATCTATAATTAATAATTTTTCATCCAATGGAATTCCATTATCAAACAAGGCATCCTGGTAGCCCTTATATCTTTGTGAATATACATTGCGCTTTAGGCTGGAAGTAACAATTACAATTCTTTTACACCCCTGGTCAATGAGATGTTGGGTGGCCTGGTAACCACATTTACGATTATCAATAATTACTACGGTATTATTTCCATCCTGCTCCACGCGGTCAAAAAACATCACCGGAACACCCCGGTTTATGAATGACTGGAAATGATCCAGGTTTGTAGTTTCGAATGAGAGAGAGGCAATCAATCCATCTACTCTTTTTTCAAAAAGGTTTTTTGCATTGGCAATTTCTTTGGTATAGCTTTCGGATGAATGGGCAATTATTAAATCGTAGCCGGCTTCAGCCGTTATCTTCTCAACGCCCGATAAAACGGATGTCATGAAACTGCTTTTTAATTCATGCACGATGATACCGATTGTATTTGTTTGCTTTTGCCGGAGGTTGCGGGCGAAATGATTGGTACGATAGCCCATTTCTTCAGCCAGTTCAAATATTTTTTTCCTTGTCTTCTTACTAACTACAGGGTCATCCTTCAAAGCCCGGCTCACAGTAGCGATAGATACATCAAGCGCTGTTGCCAAATCATAAATGGTAACTTCCTTATTTTTTGCCATTACAACCGTTTACAATATTTATCCAGTAGAAGTAAAGCTATATAAAAAAAAATTTTTACTCGGGAAAAAAATGTAAACGGTTACATTTTTAGAGAAAAGTTCCTATTTTCGTTTTTTTAATTGGAATAGCTCAAAATGCTACCAGCTACCTGCGATTGCTTTTTATCCGGAATTACCTATTCAGTTTTAAGTATTTAATCTCAAAAAGCCTGGTTTAAATGGGCTGAAGAAACAGTCCGCACAACAGGAATTGCCGCTCAACTAATCGTGAGTGCAGACCGAAGTGTAATACACGCAAACGGAAAAGATCTTTTCTTTTATCACAATCAGCTTAGCAGAGAAGAATGGACTAAGGGGTGCCTGATGCAGATAATAAGGCGAGCTTTACTATTGGCGGCCCCGCTGAAATTGTCGCGACGGATTATGGCGATCCTGCAAGTTTTACACCGTTTGCGTCAAAAGACGTAAAGCATTTTCAGGCCTTGTATTGGCTATCATTCATTGTGAAAAAGATAAGCGCGGTACAATAAAAATTCCCGGAACATCACCGCGATTAAGAAACTGCTATAGAAATAAGAAGCACATAATATATTGCAGGCATAAATTTGATGATGATTAATAGATAGAAGCTTAATGAAGGATGTGCTTTTTAAAACTTATTCGGTCATTAGTCAATTGTCGCTTTCTTTTTAGCTATAAAAATTTTTGGAATGAATCGTAAAAATTATCACATATTTAAACTATATAAAGGAACTTTATAAACACATTCAATATTAAAGTAATAACGTTATGAAAGTAATTAAAGGCGAAAAAGAATTTTTCAAAGGTATCCCGCAGATAAAATACGAAGGGTTAGAAAGTGACAACCCTTTTGCTTTTCGTTGGTACAATGAGAATAAAAAAGTGAGAGGCAAAACGATGAAGGAAATTTTAAGATTTGCCTGCGCCTACTGGCATTCGTTTAATGGAAGCGGCGCGGACCCGTTTGGTGCACCCACCCATATTTTTTCCTGGGACACAAAAGATGATGCCATTGAAAGAGCAAAAGACAAAATGGATGCAGCTTTTGAATTCATCACGAAAATGAATATGCCGTATTACTGCTTTCATGATGTGGATGTAGTGGATTATACAGATGATGTTGCTGACAACGAGAAAAGATTGCAGGCTCTTACAGAATATGCGAAGCAAAAGCAAAAGGAGAGTGGTGTAAAACTATTATGGGGTACCGCAAATTTATTTTCTCATACAAGATATATGAATGGCGCAGCTACCAATCCTGATTTTCATGTATTGGCCCATGCCGGCGCACAGGTAAAATTTGCAATGGATGCCACTATCGCATTAGGCGGAGAGAACTATGTATTCTGGGGAGGCAGGGAAGGTTATATGTCATTGCTGAATACCAACATGAAAAGAGAGCAGGAGCATCTCGCGAAATTTCTGCACACGGCAAAAGATTATGCGAGAAAGAATGGGTTCAAAGGGACATTTTTTATTGAGCCAAAGCCATGCGAGCCCACCAAGCACCAATATGACTACGATGCTGCTACTGTAATAAGTTTTTTAAGGCAGTATGAACTCATGGATGATTTTAAGTTAAATTTAGAAGTAAATCATGCCACCTTAGCTGGCCACACTTTTACTCACGAGCTGCAGGTAGCTGCAGATGCGGGCTTGCTCGGAAGTATGGATGCCAACCGCGGCGATTATCAAAACGGATGGGACACTGACCAGTTTCCAAATAATATAAATGAATTAACGGAAGCGATGCTTATAATTCTTGAAGCGGGTGGCTTCAAGGGAGGCGGAATTAATTTTGATGCCAAGATCAGGAGAAATTCTACTGATCCTGCAGATTTGTTTCATGCGCATATTGGCGGCATGGATGCATTTGCAAGGGCGTTATTGGCTGCTGACAATATCTTGAAAAATTCAGATTATAAGAAGCTTCGGAAGGATCGCTATGCATCATACGACAAAGGCAAAGGGAAAGAATTTGAAGAAGGTAAACTATCTCTTGAAGATCTTAGAAATTTTGCCGCCAGTAAAGGAGAGCCGGAAATGATCAGTGGAAAGCAGGAGTATTATGAAAATATTATTAATCGTTTTATCTGATTGTTTAAAAAAACATTCTGTAGAGTTTCTTTGTAATTCTCTTCAAGTAAAAAATTATGCTGCTATTGGGAATCGATTTAGGCACGTCATTTATAAAAGTTTCTGTCGTAGATGCAGTTACTCAGCAATGTGTTGCCAGCGCTCAATTTCCCGATACGGAAACACCCATTAATTCTTTGCGTCCCGGATGGGCAGAGCAATCTCCTGACATGTGGTGGGATCATACTGTTCAGGCTATTCGAAAATTGAACTCAAGCGGAAAATTTAATGCTGCAGATATAGATGCGATTGGAATTTCGTACCAGATGCACGGCCTTGTAGTAGTCGATAGACAACAAAAGGTTTTGAGAGATAGTATTATCTGGTGCGATAGCCGGGCCGTTGAAATTGGAGAAAAAGCCTTTGAGGAAATCGGTGAAAATATTTGCTCACAATGCCTTTTAAATTCGCCCGGAAATTTTACCGCTTCGAAACTGGCCTGGGTAAAAAATAATGAACCCGAAGTTTACGGGCAGATTAACAAAATAATGTTGCCCGGTGATTTCATTGCAATGAAACTAACCGGGGAAATCACAACCACATCTTCGGCATTATCAGAAGGGATTTTGTACGATTTCAAAAATGGTGAGCTCTCTAAAGACGTAATGCAGCATTTTGACTTTGCCGATTCAGTTATTCCTTTATTGCATCCATTATTCTCTACACATGGTAAACTATTACCCTCCATCGCAAAAGACCTTTCTCTTAAACACGGCATACCTGTTTCTTATAAGGCGGGAGATCAACTCAATAACGCACTATCACTAAATGTACTGGAGCCAGGGGAAGTTGCTGCAACTGCTGGAACGTCAGGCGTCATTTATGCAGTTACCGATAAGTTGTTTAATGACAAGTATTCACGGGTAAATGCTTTTGCGCATGTAAATAATACTTTCGCCGATCGACGATTGGGTGTACTACTTTGCATTAACGGCACCGGCATAATGAATAGCTGGATAAAAAAAATGTGTGGCGGTAGCTTAAATTATGAAGACATGAATTTACAGGCATCAAAAATTAAACCCGGTTCTGATGGGCTGTTTGTACTCCCATTTGGTAACGGCGCAGAACGGATGCTGCGAAACAAAATTCCCGGCGCTCATATCAACGACATTGATCTCAATAAACATACAAAGGCTCATATTTACCGCGCGGTACAGGAAGGTATTGCATTTGCATTTCGCTATGGATTGGACATCATGAAAGAAAATGGATTAAACCCCTCTATCATCCGGGCAGGCAGGTCTAACCTATTTTTAAGTGATGTTTTTATACAATCATTTGTAAATGCAACAGGTGTAGCTGTCGAATTATATGCTAATGACGGCAGTGTAGGAGCCGCACTGGGTGCAGGTATTGGCGCTGGCATTTACAAAACACCCGGAGAAGCATTCCGCAAATTTATCCCTTTGAAAAAAATAGAACCAACCGATATTGAGCTGTATGATACACTTTACCTGGAATGGAAAAAATTATTGGAAATGTATTTGAAAAAATAATTCTAAATCATAGACGTGCCCCTCCATTGTATTCAAAGGGCTTTCACTGACCATAGTCCGCATTCGCATCCTTAACCCGATCATTTATATTTAAGAGGCCATAGGTTCCGGAAGATAAGATTACTTATTCTACTTATTCTTCCCCTTTTAAATTTAACCACTCACATATTTTATGATTTGTGTTTTGCACTGGAATAAATCTGTATAAGATCGGTATTTATCAGAATCTCCGGAAGTAGCAATGGGTCTGCTTCTAATGGTAATTCGTGGTCAGCGTCTATAACAGACCCGCTTGTTAAGAAATTTACCTGCCATTGAATAGTTAAAGGAACAGTACGTATTAGCAGAAATGATAATAAAGCCCTAATTAATTATGGTACGGTGGCATGTGACAATAAGGCTATAATTACAATAAATGGAAATTCTCAAATAATTATACTCCGTTAGTAAAAATTGTTGTTGATTTGTTAAAAACTATTTATTAACTTCACGACAGTTTTCATAGGGTACGGATTAAAAACGGGCCTGGGTATCTACCCCGGCCCAATTTTTTTTTATAAAAAACCGATGGCTTTAAATTGGTAGCCATCAGATGAAAAATATTTTAATACCCGGGGAAGTGCATATTTTAACCTGGGAAAGGCTTTCAGACTATCATGAAACACTACTATAGATCCAGGTTTAGCATTCCGGATAACATTAAGGTAACAATTCTCACCAGACAGTTTTTCATCGAAATCGCCGCTCAATACACTCCACATTATTGTACTAAGATAAAACCTGGTTCCCTTTAAGGCTTTTATTTGAAATTTGGTTATTCGTCCGTAAGGAGGACGAAAGAGATTTGAATCGATAATATCGGAAGCGGCCGCTATATTTTCCAGGTAATCCGCATCCTTCACTTTCCATCCATTTAAGTGATTAAATGTATGATTCCCCGGCTGGTGACCCATTTCAATTATTCCCTTATATATGTCAAAATGTTTTTTCACATTTTCACCTATACAAAAAAAAGTTCCCAATGCATTGTATTTCTTTAGCTCTTCTAATACAAACTGTGTTACCTCCGGTTGTGGCCCATCATCAAAAGTGAGATATAAGATCTTTTCAGAGGTTTCGATTTCCCAAACACAGTCGGGATACAATTTTCTAAGCAGGAAAGGCGTTTTTACGAGATAAAACATTTGAAGAGAAAATATTTTTTTGGTTGAATTAAACTTCTTCAAATAAACACCATCTTATCATTCACCAAAAACAATTAAAAATACTTTATGAAATTAAAGAACTTTCTGCTTATCGCTGCAGCTTTTGTCGTAGTATGTGGCTTTTACGCGTGCAAAAAAGACTCGAACTCCTCTCCTTCAGAACTTGATACAACTTTTGAATTGAGCGGCGACCAAGCAATTTCTGAAAACCTAAATTCAGATGCCGAATATGTTTTAACTGAAGCGGCAATTGATAACAACTTTTCGGGTAACACGCCTGCGACGGTTACTTCAACTTTAAATGTACTCAGTTGTGCTACCGTAACCGTTACACCGTTACAAGGCTTTCCAAAAAATATTACGATTGATTTTGGCGGAGGTTGCACCTCTACGAATGGGATAACCCGAAGCGGGAAAATTTATGTTTCCTTATCTGATTCATTGCGCAAACCAGGAAGCATAGCTGTGATGACTTTTGAAAATTATTATGTAAGCGGCTTCAAAAAAGAAGGAAAGATCACATGGACTAATACGAGCCAGGGAGGCGTGAAAAGCTGGAACCGGAAATGTGAAGATGGAAAAATAACGGCGCCGGGTGGACGTTACTGGCTTCACGTTGGCACCCAGAGTGTGGTACAGACACAAGGATCTGCCACGCCTTTTAATTTAACTGATGACGTATTTTCAATTACAGGAAGCCATACAGTTACCAATATGTCAGGAAATTCGAGAACATCAACTATCACCGAAGCACTGGAAAAGAAAACATCCTGTGAAAACATTGATATGGGCAAAATAAAAGTTGAAGGGCCACGTCATTACGCTGTTCTGGACTTTGGTGATGGAAGCTGTGATAAAATCGCAACAATATCTATTGACGGCAACACTCCAAGGACAATATTGCTTAGATAATTTTTTTAAGATAGTTATATAATTTTCCCTATGTTAGCGAGCCTGTGATCAAAGTCACAGGTTTTTTTATTTCGCAAGCTCTCAACTCTAAATCAGCCCCATTATCTTTTATCTTTGCTATATGAGTAAAGTAAGAGTGAGATTTGCCCCAAGCCCGACCGGCGGTTTGCATTTAGGTGGTGTGCGAACCGCATTGTACAATTACTTGTTTGCAAAAAAGCATGGCGGGGATTTTGTATTGAGAATCGAAGACACTGATCAAACCCGCTACGTAGAAGGTGCGGAACAATATATAATTAACTCTCTTTCCTGGTGCGGTATACTACCTGATGAAGGACCCCACAATGAAGGAGACTACGCACCATACCGGCAAAGTGAAAGAAAAAGTTTTTATAAGGAATATGCTGAAGAACTGGTACAAAAGGGCCATGCATACTACGCTTTTGATACGCCGGAAGAAATAGAAGCTCTGAGAGAAAAATTAAAATCGCAGGGTAAAAGCAATCTTCAATATGGACATCATGTCCGGCACGAAATGAAAAATTCACTTTCGCTGTCTAATGAAGAAACGCAAGCGTTGCTTAATTCCGGTATCCCTTATGTAATTCGCATCAAAATTAACAGAGATGAAGTTGTGTCTTTCAACGATATGATACGTGGCGATATACACATGGATACAAATGGAGTTGATGATAAGGTCTTGTTGAAAGCAGATGGGATGCCCACCTATCACCTCGCTGTAGTCGTGGATGACTATTTAATGAAAATAACTCACGCATTTCGCGGGGAGGAATGGCTGCCAAGTGTGCCGGTTCACATATTATTGTGGAAATACCTGGGATGGGAAAGGCATATGCCAAAATGGGCACATTTTCCTCTTATATTAAAGCCAGATGGGAACGGAAAACTAAGTAAAAGAGATGGAGAGCGACTTGGCTTTCCGGTCTTTGCTTTAGGATGGATAGACCCAGTCTCAAAGGACCTGATGAAAGGATTTAAGGAATTGGGATTTTTACCTGAAGCGTTTATTAATATGCTCGCCTTGCTGGGATGGAATGCAGGAACAGAGCAGGAAATTTTTTCTATAGATGAATTGGTTGAAAATTTTTCTATTGAAAGGGTTCATTCAAGCGGTGCAAAATTCGATTTTGAAAAAGCAAAATGGTTCAATCATGAATGGATTAAGAAAGTTGATGCCGACCGGCTGGTACCCGAAGTAAAAAAAATGTTTGAAGAGAAAAAAATTGCGACCGGTGATGAAAATACATTTAAGAAAATCGTTGTTCTTGTAAAAGATCGTTGCACACTCCTCACAGATTTTTGGAACCAGGCAAATTACTTTTTTATGACCCCGGAAAAAATTGAAACCGATGCAATTTTATCTAAATGGAATAATGATAAAAGTCTTTTTTTTATTGAATTAATACGAAATTATTCATTGCTTAATTTATGGGAGCATTCAGAACTTGAACATTCCTTTAAAGAAATTGCATCGGTAAACCGAATTAAGCCGGGTGAACTAATGCTTCCTTTCAGGATCATGCTTGTTGGAGATAAATTTGGGCCTGGAGTTTTTGATATTGCTTCAATCCTTGGTAAAGAGGAAACAGTAAAAAGAATCCGCCGTACTATGGCATTGTTGCCTGGTAGAGATATTGCTGGTTCCTGAAGTGGAATTGGGCTTATTCGCAGGAAGTCTCCCGATCTTTATTTAATCAATCTCGTTTTAATAAAAATGCTGGTTACCTTTATAAATAATGAGTGTAGAAAAAAAAACATCTGCTATCCGCAGGGAGCGCCCGGTAAGAGTGTTGGTAGCCAAAGTAGGGCTTGATGGTCACGATCGCGGCGCAAAAGTAATTGCAACATCACTCAGGGATGCAGGTATGGAGGTTATCTATACTGGCTTACGACAAACTCCGGAAATGGTTGTTAATACTGCATTACAGGAAGACGTAGATGCGATTGGTGTTAGCATTTTGTCGGGCGCTCATAATACCGTTTTTAAAAAACTTCTGGAATTGCTCATGCAAAAAAATATGACGGATGTTTTACTAACAGGCGGCGGTATAATTCCTGAAGATGATATGAAAAAATTAAATGAAATGGGCGTTGGTAAATTATTTTCTCCCGGCACAAGCACCAGTGACATAGCAGAGTACATAAAAAACTGGGTGAAGAAAAACAGAAGCTTTTAAAAAAAGGTCCCACTTAAATCCATAATCAATGTATACCACCTTACTATCGAATTTAGAGAATGGAATATTTACAATTACTATTAATCGTCCTGATAAATTAAATGCGCTAAATAAAACAGTTTTTCAGGAACTTGATATGGCGGTACAGCAGGTATATGATGATCGTGATATAAAGGCTGCGATAATTACGGGCCAGGGCGCAAGGGCTTTTGTTGCGGGGGCGGACATATCAGAGTTTCGTGAAGTAAATGATGAAGAAGGTGCACTGCTTGCTCGGAAGGGGCAGGATGTTTTTTTAAAAATTGAAAATGCTCCGAAACCTATAATTGCTGCAGTGAATGGCTTTGCATTAGGAGGCGGCTGTGAACTGGCAATGGCATGCCATTTCAGGTTGGCAAGTGAAAATGCAAAATTTGGCCAGCCGGAAGTTAACTTAGGTTTGATACCCGGCTATGGCGGCACACAGCGTTTAACCGTGCTAGTTGGTAAAGGCAAAGCACTGGAATTGATGATGACCGGGAATATGATTGATGCGAACGAAGCCAAAGAACTGGGGCTCGTTAATCACGTAACAAGCCCGGAAAAGCTTCTTGAAAAAACGGAAGAAGTTCTGAAAACAATTCTTACAAAATCCCCGGTTGCCATATCTAAAGTCATTGAGGCTGTAAATGCTCATTTCAAAACCGGCGTTAACGGTTTCGAAGAAGAAATTAAACTATTTGGGGAAGTGTTCAGATCTGATGATAAAAAGGAAGGTACGAGCGCTTTCATTGAAAAACGTAAACCAACCTTTAATTGAATAAAGACTACTAATTGGATATTGGAACTGTTTCTACAAATTTGCCATACGGCAACTTCAGGAATTTAGCCGAAAAAATTTTATCCCCTTGGTTTAAATTAAATTTGTGAGTAGTTTATAAAATGAATTTTTGGAAATAAAGCCTACACATTATGGAGACCAGGATTGAAAAAGATACTATGGGCGAGGTAGCAGTTCCGGCTACAGCCTATTATGGAGCGCAAACGCAGCGAAGTATTGAAAATTTTATGATTGCGCAGGACATCAATAAAATGCCAAAGGAAATAATACAGGCATTTGCTTATCTAAAAAAAGCTGCCGCTATCACAAATTTTGTTGCAGGAATTTTACCTAAGGAAAAATGTGAGCTCATTAGCAAAGTGTGTGACGAAATACTTGCGGGAAAGTTAGACAACGAATTTCCCCTTGTTGTATGGCAAACGGGTAGTGGAACTCAAAGTAATATGAATGTGAATGAGGTAATAGCGTACCGGGCTCATGTATTGAATGGCGGCAAGCTCTCTGATAAAGAAAAAGTATTACATCCCAATGATGATGTAAATAAATCACAGTCCAGCAATGACACCTTCCCTACCGCAATGCATATTGCAGCCTATAAAATTTTGAACGACCTTACTTTACCAGCTATAGAACGTCTGAAAAATACTTTGGTGGCCAAGGCAGCCGAGTTTATTAAGATTGTGAAAATAGGCCGCACTCATTTCATGGATGCAACTCCTTTAACTCTTGGCCAGGAATTTAGCGGATACGCTTCGCAGTTAGAACACGGACTCAAAGCGATAAAAAATACGATGGCACATTTAAGTGAGCTGGCTCTCGGAGGTACAGCAGTCGGAACAGGAATAAACACCCCACCAAACTATGCCAGGAACGTTGCGGAAATTATTGCTGAGCTCACAGGGCTTCCTTTCATAACAGCCGAAAATAAATTTGAATCCCTGGCAGCACATGATGCGATTGTAGAAACTCATGGCGCATTAAAAACCGTAGCCGTTAGCCTCATGAAAATAGCAAATGACATAAGAATATTATCATCGGGCCCCCGAAGTGGTATTGGCGAAATCCATATTCCCGACAATGAACCGGGCTCGTCTATTATGCCTGGAAAGGTAAATCCCACGCAATGCGAGGCGCTTACTATGATTTCTGCACAAGTTATGGGGAATGATGTAGCATTGAGTATAGGAGGTGCTACCGGCCATTTTGAATTAAATGTTTTTAAGCCAATGATGATATACAATTTTTTACATAGCGCAAGATTATTGGGAGATGGTTGCAATAGCTTTAATGAGAAATGTGCAAAAGGAATTGAACCGATCAAAGAAAATATTAAAAAGCATGTCGATAATTCCCTGATGCTTGTAACTGCACTAAATACAAAAATTGGCTACTATAAGGCGGCTGAAATTGCCCAGAAAGCTCATAAAGAAAATACGACTCTAAAGGAAATGGCAATTAAACTTGGCTACCTGACTGCGCGAAGAATTTGACAAATGGGTGGTCCCGGAAAATATGGTAGGAAAAATAGAATAATTTTTTTTTTAGCGTTCAGCATATTCGATTGGCGAATACTACCTGATTTAGAATCCCGGTAATTTTTAATCCCGTCGGATACTTACTGAAAAGATCAGCAACTAGTTTACTACAATTTTTTCTGTAACAAGATTTATATCGTACGCATTGTATAATTTAAAAATGTACATTCCGGCGGTAAACTTTTTAATATCGACTGAAAAATTATTATTGTTACTGCCTCCCTTTAAAAGTAATTTTCCCGTAGCATCATATATTTTATAATGCAATGGCTTGTTAGTATTACTGATGCTTTTTACATACAAAATATTTTTGGCAGGATTAGGCGAAATTTTTATTGAAGTATTTCTCCTGAAAGTAAACAGGGAATCCTCGCTTATTGAAAGTACAGCTCCTGTATAAGAAAATTCAAGAATTCTGCCGGCATTGGCTGGAGCCGAACCTCCCCCGTTGTACGACCCGGTTGGGCCACTTGTTTGCCCTGAAATATCACAAGCAACATAGATTTTTAATCCATCGGGTGATATGCAAAGATCTCGGTATCTCCCCTGGCCACGCATGGCAGGAATGGTTGAACTATCAATTACGCTTGTACCTGCCGCATTAAGGTGTAGCCTGTAAACTCTTCCCGCCTTAAGCGAGGTTACCAGTAAAGAGCGGTTCCAGTTTGGAATTACATTCTTTTCATAAACATCAATACTTGATGCTGCAACCGTTGGCCAGTTTAAATAATTGCCGTCTAACGCTGCAGGATTAGCTTGCGTAAAAAGTGTATATATGGGATCTTTAGAAGATAAAGCGGCGCAATTTGTTTGCTCGCTTACGACGGTTTGATTGGCTAATTTTAATCCATTATAATTACCATCGCAATATCCTGATAATTTTGGCCATCCGTAATTCCTTCCATTTTCAATAACATTTATTTCATCGTCTGTTTTATCTTGTTGCTCGCTCTGGTATAAGATTCCATTGCTTCCAAATGCAATGCCCTGGGCATTTCTATGCCCCCAACTCCATACTGCCGTTACTGTTGAAGCGGCATCGGTATAAGGATTGTCATTTGGAATCCATTTATCCAATGTTCCGGCATCACCATCGGGCTCAAGGTTAAAGCGCAGAATTTTCCCTTCAAGTGTATCCCTCGTTTGCGCTCTATTGGTTCTGGTAGTATTATTAAACTGGCCGGCGCCCATATCTCCTATCGTATAAAAGAGACAAGGAATACCACTTATGTTCCCTATTGCTAATCTTCCTGAATTATGATCATTACTTCCATTCAATGTCTGAATAATTGTTTGTGGGCTGTTTAATGTATGAGCAGTACGATCATAGGTATATCTAACGATTTTGGTTCTATAATTACAAGGCTTATTTGTAGTATTAGCTACGCAGGCGCCTCCGCCTTCCGCGAAAGTGACATAATGATATACATACGCTATATATACCCACGGCTTGGAAGGATTGGGCCATTCACTATACATACTGGGATGAAGGGCCATTCCCATTAAACCGCCCTGCGGCCAAATAGGTGGACTGGTAAAATCTTTTGATCCGCTAAGATCAATAAGGGTTGTCTTACCACCGTTACCAGGATTTATCCTGTCAATTTTATAAGCAAAATTTTCAGTAACCCATAGTGAATCGTCCGGGCCCCATGTCATTTCCCACGCTGAATTCAACTGATATCCAGGATTGACCACACGCATACTGAATGGTTCATTTTGGCCGTAAGACCTGGTCAAACTAATGGTTGATGTAAATAAAAAAATTAGCGTCTTTAGTGAATTATTCACGGATAACCGGGTTTTTAAATTAAACAATAAGTCGTAATTCCAAGACAGTAAATAGTGAAACGGTTAAATACAAAGATTATTTTAAATCGAAAATAATATTGCAAGTTCACAATGTTCATTCCTTCCCTTTTGCATAATAATACTTTCAGTAATTCGTTTAAAGCAAAGAATAACCGGAAAATACCTTCAATCAATTTATGATTATGAAAACCGATTCTGGAATCTTCAATCTTTTCCTTCAGGAAAATAAAATTGTTTTTTTAACACCAGGGAAAACAAAAATTAATTTTTTACTTGCAGGCACTTTCTTTGCCACGCTATTTTCTCCACTGCATCTTCTTTCACAAAAACTTGAATTTAGCTATAGCTATTTCAACCTTACGCGAAATACGGGTGGTGGTACGCTCGAGCAGGGTGACACGATTGAAGTGCATGCCCTTGCTAAGGTAAATGCCACCACGAATAATTTTTATTACATTGATACAATACCTGAGGGCACGCAGTATGTACCAAATTCTATAAAACTTATTACCAACGAGGGGCTATTGTTCGCGGGAAGCGGCCCTTATACAGATGCAACTAATGATGATGCAGGTGTATACGATGCTGCTGGAAATGAAAGAGTGCGAGTCAATATCGGCACCGGATTCTCAAAAGCGAGGAATGGTGTTAATTTTGGAAACACCAGCGGCGGGGGAACAATAACAGCAGGGAGTGTTCCAAAATTTTACGGGTCAACGTTATTTATTGTTGCGTATAAACTTTTGATAACTGCAAATAATAACGATACTATTTACCCGACCGGAAATTTTTATTTTGATACCGCGGGAGTTAACAAAAAATACAGGTTTAATTATGCAGGCATTAAAGTAATTGCAAACCAGGCCCTGTGCAATAATTTTTCAAGTGCGACCTTTACAGCTGAAAGTTCTTTTGGTTCAGGCAATATCCAAAACAGGGCTTTGGGAGTAAACGCTCCCGGGTATGTAAAGAAAAATTTAGATCTGAATAATCCCGGCGACAATTTCTATTCAGTTGTAAACAATACCAGCGCCAATGGAACAACTAATAATGCGGGTCCATTTAAGCCCACCACAAATAACGCCCGTGTATTTGGTGGTTTTTGGGACATTATAGGAGATCACACAGGTTCGGTAAATCCGCTGACCGGTAATCTCCCGGTTGCAACGGGGCAACCGGGTGGGTATATGCTGGTAGTAAATGCGGCATTTACAACCGGGGAAGTCTACAGGGATACTATAAAAAACGTGTGCCCTAATACGTACTATGAATTCTCCGCATGGGTAAGAAATATATGCGGCGTGTGCGGTATCAATTCAAACAGTACCGCAACGTATACACCGGGTGTATTGCCAAACCTTTCCTATACAATCAATGATGTCGACTACTATACAACCGGAAATATCTCACACGATAATATATGGCAAAAGCGGGGATTCATTTATAAAACCGGCCCAACAGAAACCCAGTTTAGAATTACTATAAAAAACAATGCCGCAGGTGGTGGTGGCAATGATTGGGTTCTTGACGATATCAAACTTGCTACTTGTTATCCTAACCTGATAAACAGTCCGAAAGATACTGCTACATCATGTTCAGGATTTCCCATGACATTAAGTGACACCGTTAAAAGTTATTTCAATAACTATACAAACTACTGCTGGGAGAAAAGCTCCGATGGAGTCACCTGGAATGGCACCGGAGTTTGTGGAACAAAAGCGCCTACGCTCGTAAATGGCCTGTGGCAATATGTCGTAGACACATCGTTTACAACAGTACCGGCAGACAGTGGGACTTATTATCGACTCAAGGTAGGAACTACCTTTTCTAATTTGGTTGACCCGAATTGTTCGGTTAGTAATAGTCAAAAAATATTTGTGAAAGTGTATAATGTCAATTGCATTCTGCTTGATACAAAAATTTTGAATTTTAGCGGAACTATTAATAATGATAATTCGGTTTTAAGATGGAACTCACAATACCAGGAGAATCTGAAATATTACGTTGTAGAAAAAAGTATTGATGGAGTAAACTTTTCGAGAATAGACATAGTTAATGCAGCTAAAGATCCAAATGGTGCAAGCTACATTTTCAACGATCCGGAAAAAATTTATGCAATGGCTTATTACAGGTTAAAGCTTGTAAACAAATCTAATAATGACTACAAATACTCGAAGATAATCGCCCTTTATAATAATGATGCTCAATTTCGCATTTCCACAGTCAACCCGTTTAAGAGCAATTTAAAACTTGATATTTTCATTCCCCAGGATGGCGAAGTAGTGATCCGGCTGTATGATGCCTTAGGAAAGCCGGTTGCCAGAAAAAACCTTCAATTACATAAAGGAGATTCAAAAGCAGTTCTGGATGATGTTGATAAGCTACCCACTGGAGTATATATTTTGAGGGTGCAGTTCAATAATAAAACAATTCAGAACAAACTGTATAAAGCGAATCAATAGAATATTCGTAAAAGATAATAACATTTTTAAACTCAATCATTTGGCTCCTTATAGATTTTAGAGCACGAGACTTACACATATCAATTTGCAAATTTTATCGAATATTATTTGTCCTGGATTTTGGCGGCAGGAGTAGCTATTTTAAAATAAGTTAAACAAAATAGCGTTGAATAGGCGGAAATAACACCTTACTATTCTGATAAAAAATCTTATTTATGAGAAGTTTTTACCTCTATGTTAAAAGGCTTTTATTTCACGTTACAGCACCATTTATTAAAATTAAAGCGCTTGTGGGGGGCACGCTTTTTTTCATCACTGTAATTTTTCTAATACCATCCATTCCCCTTAACGCCCAAAAATTACAATTTAGCTATAGCTATATTAATCTTACACGGAATAATGGTGGAGGAACTCTAGAACAAGGGGATACAATTGAAGTTCATGCCCTTGTAAAAGTAAATTCTGTAACAAATAATTTCTATTATATTGATACGATACGCACCGGAACACAATACATTAATAATTCACTGAAGCTAATAACAAATGAAGGAATTATATTCCGTGGCCCTTACACTAATGCGCCATTAGATGATCCGGGATTATATGATATAACAGGTGGAATTCCAAGAGTCCGCGTGAACCTGGGAACTGGTGCAGCAAATCCAAACTCAGGCATTGCAAATTTTGGGGTTACTACCGGGGGAGGAACGGTTACTCCTGGTAATGTTCCTAAGTTTTATGGAACTACCTTATTTATCGTTGCGTATAAATTATTGGTCACTGCCAACTACGGCGACACTATAAATCTTACGGGAGATTTTTACATTGATACATCGGGTACTAAGAGAAATTACCGTTTCAATTATTCTGGTATTAAGATTATACAAAACCAGGCTCTCTGCACAAATTTTTCAGGCGCCGGCTTTACCGCAGATAGCTCATTTAAAAGCGGTAATACTCAGAATCGGGCTTTACCTGCTATAGCACCGGGCTACATCAAAGTAAATATGGGACTTAATGCACCCCAGGATAATTATTACGCTATTGCGAACAACACCAGTTCAAACGGTACGACCAACAACGCCGGACCGTATGTACCAACGGCAAATGCCAACCGGGTGTTTAACGGGTTTTGGGATATTATAGGAGATCATACTGGTGCTGTTGATCCGGTCGCCGGAAATCCGCCAACGCCAGCCGGACAGACAGGCGGCTATATGTTGGTTGTTAACGCGGCATATCCAACAGGGGAGGCATATCGAGATACAATTAAGAATGTGTGCCCGAATACCTACTATGAGTTTTCTGCATGGGTTAGGAATATCTGTGGCAAATGCAGCAGTGATTCCAACAGTGTCCAAAAATATACCCCAGGTGTTTTGCCCAACCTTTCATATACAATTAATGATATAGACTACTTTACAACCGGCAGCATCGGCTACACTAAAACATGGGTAAAGCGTGGGTTTATTTACAAAACCGGTCCTGCGGAAACACAATTTACAATTACAATAAAAAATAACGCCGCGGGTGGAGGAGGTAACGATTGGGTACTTGACGATATTAAACTTTCATCCTGCTACCCTAACCTTATTATGAATCCTAAAGACACTGCGACAGCATGTTCGGGTTATCCGATGTTCTTAAGTGACACTGTAAGAAGTTATTTCAATAATTATACAAATTGGTGTTGGGAAAAAAGTAATGATGGGGTTACCTGGGCGAGCACAGGGGTATGCGGCACAAAAGTTCCCGTAATGGTTAACAGCCTATGGCAATATGTCGTAGATACTACATTTAGCCCGGCAGCCGCCGACAGTGGAAAATTTTATCGTCTTAAAGTTGCCACCACATTCTCAAATCTTAGTAATCCCAGTTGCGCAGTAAATAATAGCCAGCAAATATTTCTGAAAGTATATAATGTAAACTGTACTGTATTAAATTCAAAACTTCTGTCGTTTAATGGTAGCGTCGTTAACGAAAACGCGGTCTTAAAATGGTCGATGGATAATGAAGAAGGCTTTACAGCGTATGAAGTTCAAAAGAGTACCGATGGCATTAATTTTTCAAGACTGGGCATTATGACGTCTAATAAAATGGCGAATGGATCCTCATATTCATTTTATGACCAGGGATTTGATTCATATTTGTCATTTTACCGGCTAAGGCTTATTAACACCTCATCAAACAATCCCGATTCTTATTCAAAGATAATCGCGCTAGGTGAAAAGAAATCTTTTCTAAACGTTTCAACAACGAATCCCTTCCAAAGCAATTTAAAAATCGATATTTCAGTACCCGGAGATGGGAAAATTTCCCTGGTGCTTTATGATGCATTTGGAAGAATGGTACGCAACAAAGAAGTTAGAGTGTATAAAGGGAACACAAAAGTCGACATTGAAAATGTTTATCACTTATCGAACGGAATTTACTTTTTATATTCGACATTCAACAACATCACTGTGAAAAATAAATTGGCTAGGTGAGGAGAAATCGTTTCTGAACGTTTCAACCACGAATCCGTTCCAAAGCAATTTAAAAATCGATATTTTAGTACCCGAGGATGGGAAAATTTCACTGGTGCTTTATGATGCATTTGGAAGAATGGTACGCAACAAAGAAGTTAGAGTGTATAAAGGAAACACAAAAGTCGACTTTGAAAATGTTTATCACTTATCGAACGGAATTTACTTTTTGTATTCGTCATTCAACAGCATCACGGTCAAAAATAAATTGATCAAAACAAGGTAGTTGGGAAGTAAAGCAAGTATTCAGAAATGTTCAATTCCTAAAGGGCCATTGCCCTGTAAGTCTTGAGCCTAAGATTTTGTAATAACGTGGGCTCTGGTATTCGAGGGATAAAAGATTATTCCACGCTCACCTGGAAAACAATTTTTGATAAATGTGTGCCCGATTAATTTGCTACCTCAGGTAATTAAGTCTCATCCTTTCCTATTGTTTCGTTGTTTACAGCTGTCACTATTTTTTGAAGTTATCATGTTGTATTGTTTTATGGGATTACTAAAAAAGTACTTAAAATTATTTTAATTGAATTATTGAGTTTAAAGGCTAACCCCCGGAATATAAATATCTGACAAGCTCCTTGGTATTGATACTTATTATATAAAACTGAACTGTAATGTAGATATGCGAACAAAGCGCATAACAAGCGTACAGAAGTCCCAAAGAACGTTGACAAAGATCATCACTGCTTTTTTGCCAGCTCGTAATTATCCTGGATGAACCGCTTCCATCAATTCATAATTAAAGCAATGCTTGCCACGTGAACGTTGTGTTCAATTCCATCATCTGCCAGTGTTATCATTTTATCTATCTGCTCTGACGCCATCAACAGTTACTCTTATTTCCTCCCCAATATTTATTTGCATTACTTCAATATGATACATTGATTTCTTATAGCGGTAATGCACTTTAAATGATGTCCATTCTTTAGGAACACAGGGAGCAATGCTGAGTTTATTTCCTTCCTGTTGCAGGCCAAGAAAAGATTCTGTAAGTAAGCCGATACAACCAGCCGGCTGAGCCGGTGTACCAGGTCCAGCCGCCACGGCCGGCGTGAGGTGCACGTGAATATACATCTGCCGCCAACACATAAGGTTCTACTTTATAGGTAGCAATTTCTTCCGCAGTTTTACCATGGTTAACCGGGTTGATCATGTTTAATAATTCCCATACACGTTTGGTATCACCCAATTTTGCAAACGCCATGATCATCCATACAGCAGCATGCGTGTATTGTCCGCCATTTTCTCTTACGCCGGGGACATATCCTTTTATGTAACCGGGATTTAAATCGGATTTATCGAACGCCGGTTCTAATAATTTAATGATGCCGACATCTTTTTGTACCAAATTTTTATAGGCAGATTCCATCGCTGTATTTACCAGGCTGGCATTTCCTGCTCCTGATAAAACGGACCAGCTTTGAGAAATAGAATCAATCTTACATTCTTCATTACCTTTAGATCCGAGTGGCGTTCCATCATCAAACCAGGCACGCTTATACCATTCACCATCCCAGGCGTTCTTATCAATATTTTGTTTTAATTGCTGCGCCTGGTTTTTACATTCAGTTGCAAATGTTGCATCATTATGTAAACCTGCGATGTCTGCAAACCGAATAAGTATTTCATAAAGAAAAAATGCCAGCCAAACACTTTCTCCTTTGCCATGCTGGCCTACTTTATCAAACCCATCATTCCAATCGCCGGTACCAATTAACGGTAACCCATGTACGCCAAAATTAAGCCCATGCTTTATGGCCCGAACACAATGTTCATACAGCGAAGCAGAAGTTCCGGAAACAACAGGAAGATCAAAATAGGATTCTTCGCCCTCGTTTAACAGACGGCCTTCCAGGAAATTTGTTACTTCATCGAGCACGGTGACATCCCCGGTATTTTTAACATAATAAGCAGTTACAAAGGGCAACCAGAGATAATCATCCGATATGCGTGTACGAACGCCACGGCCTATTGGCGGATGCCACCAATGCTGCACATCGCCTTCTTTAAATTGCCGGGATGCGCAAAGTAAAATTTGTTCGCGGGCAAGTTCAGGGTTTGCATGAAGCAGGGACATTACATCCTGCAACTGATCCCTGAAACCAAAAGCGCCTCCCGATTGGTAAAACCCACTGCGCCCCCACAATCGCGATGAAAGTGTTTGATACGTTAGCCAACCGTTAGTAATAAGATTAATGGCTTTATCCGGCGTCTCTACCTGTAAAGCGCCTGTTGTATTCGCCCAGTATTTTTTTACTTTTTCCAATGCTGCACTGGCAGCCGCACTTCCCCGGAATTTTTTGGCGATGGCGCTTGCTTCATTGGCATCTTTGCCTGCTCCCAACCTGAAAATGATTTCCTGTTCTTCTCCATCTGCCACGAAGAAAGGAACCTGTATGGCAGCACATGGATCTAACGCAAGCCCGATTTTTCCGGAAAGTTTTATGCGTGACATAGCATCCGGATTTTGCAAGTTGCCATTACGGCCAATAAATTCAGTACGGTCACCGGTAAATGTTTTTTGCAAATAATCCACATCAAAAAATGCAACCCTTGTATTAAACTCTGTATTGTATTGATTTTTTGCAAACAGCGCCCCGCTGTCAGGATCCATTTCGGTATGAATATGCATAGCGGTTTTAGCCCTGTTATCCCCGAGTACCCACTCTGTATATCCCGTGGCAGAAAGCTTTCGCGGCCTGCCGGATTGATTACGAATTTTTAATACAATGAATTTAATGGCTTCTTCCCTGTCCACATACACCAACATTTCTGAATGAATTCCATCTTCTATATGTTCAAATTTGCTATAGCCAAACCCATGGCTTGTTATGTAGGTTGATTCGCCTCCGGCAGGCAGCAATGTGGTTGACCAGTAGTGGCCACTTTCTTCATCACGGAGGTAAAATGCTTCTCCGCCTGTATCACTTACAGGATCGTTATTCCAGGGCGTAAGCCTTAATTCATGCGCATTTTCCGTCCAGGTATAGGCTGTTCCGCTCTCTGAAATAATGGTTCCGAAATTTGGATTGGCTATTACATTTACCCATGGAGCCGGCGTATTTTTTTTGTGTTGAATGGCCATAACATATTCGCTGCCATCAGCAGAGAAACCTCCAAATCCATTAAAGAAAATAAGGTCTTCCGGTAAAGGAATGTCTGTAAGAGAAGGTCGATAATCCTGTAACGGGATCAGCAACGGGATTGGCGGTTTTACAGGTGGCTTGCGTTTCACATGATCCGCTAATGTTCCACCATTATCAGAAATATTAATCCGGGCTACGGTTTGAAATAGAATACGATCCTCGTTTGAAATCTGGTCTGAAGCTCTTACAAAAATGCCTCCCGGCCGATCTCTTAATTCTGCGGGAATAAGCGACTGAATATCATTTTGAAAAGACTGCCGGTAAACATTATGTTCTTCATTCCAGATAACGAGGTCAACCGCAAGCCCTTTCAAACGCCAGTACGCATGCGCCTGCACCAATTCTTTTACCAGGTTCATGTTACCCTGGTTTTCAATTTTCAAAAGCACAATGGGCAAATCTCCGGAAATAGAATAGCCCCACAGGCCTGATTGCCCGCGATGGTTACTGATAAGAATAGCCGGGTCTGCACGAAATGCTGCATTGATAAATAATATCGAACTTGCCAGCCGTCCATATAATTGTGCATCAGCTTCGGTAGCATTTATTTGCCGAAGCACTACCTGGCTATGTGTCCAGGCCATTTCAAATACACGGTCTTTATGATGTTTATCCTGGTATTTGCCAACCAGGGTTTCACAAATGGTCTTTGTTTCAGCAATCCCGGTAATCATATCGATCGTTATCTTTTCATCAGGTGCAAGCGTGATTTTATACCGGATAGCAACAATCGGATCCAGCACTGAACCCTGGCTTCCCGAAGCGGCCCGGATTATTTATCGCTTGCGGATTAGCGGCTGAATTGCCCCGGCCTAAAAATTCCATACGGTCAGTTTCATAAGAAATTTCCTCAGCTTCTTTTCCCTGCATCGCCATCAAATGAAACATCCATGGCGATTGTTCTTCAGCAGAACGTGGCCTGCGGGTACAAATAATGGCACGTTGATGCGGAACGATTTCTGTTTGCACAAAAAGATTACTGAATGCAGGCTGCATCGCATCTGAAGCTGGAGCAGCAAGCACTACTTCTGCATAGCTTGTTACCTCAATTGTTTTTTCAACACCGGAACGATTCGTAATAATAACCCTGCGCATTTCTATATCATCTTCAGGAGATACCACAATTTCAGTATGTGTTTCTATTTCATTAATCACAGAGTGATAGTCAACCCTGCCCTGGGAAAAAGCAGCTTCATATTTATCTGCCTCCTTAAGAGAAGGCTGGTAAGTATTAGACCAGAAAGTGTTGTTTTGCAAATCGCGTATATAGAAAAAAGTGCCCCGGTTATCGCAAGTGCCATCCTCACGCCAACGCGTAACTGCAAGATCTTTCCAGCGGCTGTACCCTCCACCGGAATTCGTTACCATCACATGATATCGTCCGTTCGATAATAGCTGTACTGCAGGTATAGCTGTGTGCGGGGTCACAATTATTCTTGTTTCCTGGCCGGCGGATAAATAACTGGTTTCGGCAATATCTGTCGTGTGAGCAAAGAAGGTGGATGCTCTTGGAATTCTTTCCTGGAGCAATAAAAGTGTTGCCTTGAATTGCGGTTCTGATTCAAATAATTTTTGCATCGGTTTATCAAGAAGCAAATAAGCGAGTGACAGCAAACTCATTCCCTGGTGATGCGCCATGAATGAATAAACGATGGCGCATGTTTGCCCACGTGGCACACGGGATGGTGTATAATCAATCGCTTCATAAAATCCATGACGGCCTTCAAATCCTTTTTCGTAAAGAAGTTCCAGGTTTTCACATGCCTTTTGCGGTGCTACCATTAGTGCAAGTGCAGATGCATAAGGAGCAATAACAGAATCTTCTTCCAGCCCCCGTTTCAATCCCAGGCCGGGAGCGCCAAATGCCCGGTATTGGTATTGGGAATTTGCGTTTATCATATTATACCCCGATTCAGAAATCCCCCACGGCAGGCCTGTTTTTTTTCCATAAGCTATCTGCCATTCTACCGCGGCTTTGCAGGTTTGATCAAGCAGCGTATTTTCAAAAGTAGGCATTACTAAAAGAGGCATCAGGTATTCAAACATGGAGCCACTCCACGAAAGAAGGATGGGATGGCCGTCAACGTTAGTTAGTAACCGCCCCAGTGCAAACCAACTTTGCTCGGGAAGTTTTCCCTGTGCAATGCCAATGAAATTACCTAACCGTGCTTCGGAGGCAAGCAGGTCATAATAACTTGAATCAATCCGATGCTCCTGCATGTTGTAACCAATGGCAAGCAGCTTGCTCGATTTATCAAAGAGGAAATCCCAATCCATATCTATCAAATCATTGCATCGTTCGGCGAGATTCCCGGCTGAATTAATTATATACTCCGCGTTTTGAATTGAAGCGGATGTAGCCAGTTTAAGAAGATGAAGCCATTCATCTTCCTCAGAGGTGTTTTTGTTATTTTGTTTTTCCGTAGCCTCAACCCTTAGCTGTTTCAATATTTTTATTAATTCAACAAAAGAAAAATCGCCATCCTGCAAAACAAGATTTGAAAATTTAGCCGGAGCGGCGGTTAATAAAAACCAGGGTGTAAATATTTCTAACTCTTTATTTACTTCCTCTAATTGTTTTTTAAGAAGGCCAATCCACCAACGCGTTTCACTTACGGGGTCATTATTTAATTTATCAGCAATCGCATTAAAGTTTTGCAGTAATGATTCGGCTGATGTTTTTAAATTATTGTTTGTATTTAGATCTGCGTTGCAAGCCTCTTCCAAATCCATAGTAAATTGTGTCAGCAATTCTTTTTCATTTTCTTTTAGCGTGTCAGTAAGCACACGCAGGGTATCACGAAGTCCCTCAAATAATTTTACGCCATGAATTTTTTTGTGAGGTATCTGCAATAAACCTTGTTTTAATACCAATAAGTGCCCTGCAAGATTTCCGCTATCAACCGTAGATATATACCTCGGAAGTAATGGCTCCAGCGACATCGTATCGTACCAATTATAAAAATGTCCCCTGTATCTCTCCATGTTCTCCATGGTGCTTATGGTGTTTGAAGTCCGTTCAATAAGTTGCCCGGTGGTTATAAAGCCAAAGTCACAGGCAGTTAAACCGGTGAGCAATGAAAGCCCGATGTTTGTGGGCGAAGTGCGGTGTGCTATTTGTTTATCCGGTTGTTCCTGGTAATTATCCGGCGGTAACCAGTTGTCCTCCATCACTACAAAACGTTCGAAAAAACTCCAGGTTTTCCTCGCCATTTTTTGAAGAAAAATATTTTGTTCATTGGTAAGTATGGCAACTTGTTTTTCCAAAGGCTTACTCGTAAACCAGGTGATGAATGGCGCAATCAACCAGAGGAAAAGAATAGGTCCCGCTATTAATAATTTTGCGGGTGAATACATCACTAACCAGGTGAAGACGCACAAGGCAAGAACAGGCTCAATCCACATGGAATAATAAGATGCGGATAAGCTTGACTTGCGGGCATTTTCTATATTGCGCGAAGGGTTCCATTCCAGTAATTTTTTCCTGGATACCAGCATGCGCCATAGCGTGTTTACTATTGCCATCAAATTGAAAAAGGCTTCGTAAGGCAGGCAAATAAGCGTAAATAAAGTATTGACTATAATATCCTGTATGTTACGGGCTGAATTTTTAATATGGTGTATTAAGACGACATCCTTGGGTTTGCGGATGGTATCCCAGAGAGAAGTAATAAAAATAGGAAACACTATAATCGCGGAAACTGTAAGCGTCCAGTATAAGGAAGAGGGTAAAAAAATCCAGTCTAATAAAAGCAGGGAAGTAAGAGCAACAGGAACAAGGCTTCGCCTGATATTGTCAAATATTTTCCAGCGGGATAATGCCCGAAATTGGGTTTTTATGCAAATGCCCTTTCGCATCGGGAACAGCCGGTAAAAACCAGGAGAAGATTTGCCAGTCACCACGAATCCAGCGTGAACGCCTTTTCATATCGGCGTGATAGCTGGTTGGATATTTCTCAAATAGTTGTACATCGCTCAACAATCCTGATCGGACATAGCAACCTTCAAGGAGATCATGGCTCAGAATTTTATTTTCAGAAAATTTTCCCTTTAATACTTTTTTAAAGATGTCTACTTCATAAATTCCTTTGCCGATAAAAGAGCCTTCTGCAAATAAATCCTGGTACACATCTGAAGAGGCGCGGGTGTAAGGATCAATGCCCGGTTCGTTTCCATGCATGCGGGCATACAGGGAGCCGGTGATATCCGGAAGACTAACGGTAACCCTTGGTTGCAGTATGCCATATCCTTTTGTTACCCGTTTCTTTTTTTCATCGTACCAGGCATGATTTAAAGGATGGGCCATCGTGCCGATTAATTTCCAGGCGGAACCCATCGGCAGTTGCGTATCTGCATCAAGGGTAATCACATATTTTATTTTTGGGAAAATGGATTGATCGCCTATGATAACCGAAAAAAAATCCTGTGAATTTCCACGCAATACGGAATTTAATTCAGTAAGCTTTCCGCGTTTTCTTTCATAGCCCATCCATACATTTTCCTGTGGATTCCATTTGCGGGGGCGATGAAAAAGAAAAAACAAATCATTGTTTTCTCTTTTATATTTTTTATTAAGTGCCTTAATTCTTTGTTGTGCTAAATCTAATAGTGCCTGATCCTCGGGCAGCTTTTCCTGTGCGGCATCAACGAAATCTGTTAGTAAACCAAAATACAAATTGTTGTTCCTGTTTGCAAGAAAGCGAACTTCTAATGCCTCAACTAAATCCTCTATTTCGTCAGCATGTGTAAGCATTGCAGGAACGACAACCAGTGTGCTGTAACCGGCAGGAATCTCCTTTGAGAAATCCATTCTTGGCAATAAATTTGGCTTCACCAGCAAAGTGGAAAAAAAGTTAACAAGAGATACAGCAAGCTGGCTTGCACAAAGGAGCGAAAGCAACGCAATGGGTATAAGCAGCCATAAGTTTTTTGTTTCAAAATTTGCATTTATTAAAATGGCGGCACTTATTGAAAATGTGATTAAAAAAATAGAGCTTAGATAAATCTTGAAAGCGTGCCTTTGAAATAGTTGCCTGGTCTTTTGGCCAAAGGATATTCGCAACTGCGCCCTTTTTTTTGTTTCACTTATCCCGTTCCCAACCAGGTAATAACCAACATGTGAAGTGCGGGGATCATTCTCAGCCTGCATGGCATTTTCCTGCGTCAATTGTATGGCTATCCTGGCAATTTCATCCTCGCTTAATTTGCTTTTTTTGGCAATAAGCTCCACAACATGCCGGTACCGGTCACGCGTAGAAAAATCCATCAACCCATAAATTCCATCATTGTCTTTACGAAGTGTTTGCTCGACTACGCTATGTGTTTCAACAAACTCACGCCAATCCATCGCACTAAGTAACCGAAGGCTGCCGATGCTGTTACTTATAGAAACCTGGTCTGCCGCCTGCTTTTGATTTTCAGCATTTACCAATTCAGTACTGGTTAACCCGCTTTCTGATAATTGCGATTCAATCCAGTTAAGTGGCATGGCAAGGTCAGGGCCTTTTCCACGCAATTGGCGTATCAATTCAGACACAAATGCACTCACCAGCGGCGGAGCCGAGCGGGCCATGTCCGCGATTACCAATATCAGGTTCTTTGGATCCTTCTCCATTTTTTCGATCATCTGGCCTGCCCAATAATCCGCAAGATTTTTATCAACACTGTCAATAGCAATCCTGGCAGAAACCCGTCTTATGTTTTCGATCAGGGCAAGCCGAAGCATAATTGGTATTGCCCATAATTCTCCTAATTGCAGATTGGTAACTGTTTGATACGCTTTCACAAAATTGCTCACACTTTCGATATCTATCCTTCCATCGCTGTGAGAAGTTATCTGGAGAACGATATTATAGATACGCGTCATACCTGCGGATGCGCCATCTAAAAGCTGGGGCAGGGTTTCACTGTAATTTTTGGGGAAATGTGTTTTGGCAATGCGGATATGTTCTTCTATCAGGTAGAAATTATCTATTAACCATTCTCCGGCCGGTGTTACCTGGCGTTTTTTTTTTATCGAATCTGTGAGAAGTTTTCTTACCTCCTGTAAAATGGTTTCATTATCGGCAAGGCGTTTGAGTAAATGATCCTGCGCAGGTTCGGTGTTTAGTTTGTGCGTTGCTGCAAGTGATTTCCCAAAACGTTCCAACTGTTCAGAACTAAATAACTCCGCCCTCAGCGGTTCTTCATTTAAGTAACTGATCTTATCACCCGCTTGAAAAAAGGCCCTCATATTAGATATGAGCTCATGCGCTGCAGGTATTAGTTTTAATTTCATACGTTCGTTTAATTCATCTATAATGCAGCATTCACAAATGCCTTACGCTTCATCAATATTAATGTCTTCTGTTCCTGAAAGACGTGTTGCAAGCCATCTGTTGTCTGTTATTACCCTGAAGCCTCCAATTGGTGCATTATTTACCGGTGCTTTGGTAAGAATGTTTTAATTTTTTCCCCCGGCAAGTTCCTGTGTTTTATTTGCAATGCAGAAAGGTTTTTCAAATTTCTTTTTTTGTTACGCGGTTGCTTTTATGCCTTTTCAACTTTTTGAAAAATATTCCTTTACAAATGCGTGCTCCTGGTTTTCAGTCATTTTATCGGCCTGCATGGTTTCGATTTTAATTTTCGAAAAATGATTATCTGCTTTTAAAATATTCAGTAACTCGATCTTGGCATTTGTGGGACCAAAGAGCAAAACATCATTATAATTTTTAATAGAGGCTCCTAATATTTTGTAGTATTCTGCCTGCTGTTGCTGCTCTTTATTGTGCATCATACTTTCGCCTTTCTGCAACGTTTTTTCCTTGTCTGCATGTGTTGCTTCTGAAAGTACAATACTGGTTTTGATATCATCATTATACTCCATCACATGTGCACTTGCATGATCCATCCAGATGCCTAATTTTCTCGTTGTCATTTTATTTAATTTTTTATTATTATTTAATTTTTGTTACTGTAGAGTTTTGATGTTGCTTCACAAATGCGATTTTTTAACTTAATTTAACTTACCCGATCCCGTTACCTTTCATTTCTAAATTCAAGATTTCCGGCGTGCCCTTTCAATGTTCACCTACATATTGCTTGCGCTCAATAAACTTATCCTTCAATTGTTGCTCCCCCGATAGGTAAAGCAACGCACGAGCCATGGTTAACCATGAAAATTAAAAAAAATATGCCTGGCAGCACGCTAATAAGCATTTATCTTGAAAGTAATTCGGGTGATAAGTTTCAACTTCATTACCTAATTTCTGTTTCCAGAATAGATATATTTTAATTAATTAATTTAATGCTGGTGTGATATTAATTCAATTATTATTTGTTCGCTGTTTCAATAATGTTTCAATTTT
>CAWGWY010000008.1:0-13476 GCA_963826435.1 uncultured Chitinophagaceae bacterium
CAGTATTAAGTATTACAAGAGTTAATTTTTTATCCGGCTGATGAAACATAATGGAACAGTAACCCGCATCAGGATCCTCCCCTGCTTTTATTAAAATGGAACAACACAAATGAACCTCCGGATAACTATTAAGAAATATGCGCTAATTATAAAGGCTAATGAGCAAAAGGCTAAACAGTTTATGAAATAGCAAAACAAGTTTGTAATTTCAATACATCAACTAAGGACTCTATTTCCACAGGGGATTTTAATAAATAGAGAAAACAAAATAATGGTGTCAGCATTTACATTTCTAACATGCATGTTGTGTTGTGTCCAGTCATTTTGCCAGCCCGATAATAAAGAAAATATATCTCAGCCGCCCGTATTCAAAGTTGTCAGTCATCCTTTCATGCCCACTATTACTTCCGATTATTTTTACTTTTCGGAAGATGGCCTGATGTGGTTTTCCACCGCAGAAGGCCTTAGCTCTTTTGACGGCTCTGAGGTAGTGAATTATTCAACGCAAAAGCAGGCATATGAGTTAGGATTGAACAGGATTCGGGCTATAGCCGAAGACAAGAATAATAATCTGTACGTAGGGGGAGATACCAAACTGTCTTACTTCAATAGAAAAAATAAAGCTTTCAGCCTCCTGTCATACAAATCTAAAGAGACGGGCGAATCTTTTGACATAAGCGCCCGTAACATTTATATTGATCACGATGGCCAGGTCTATATCGGTGCTGATTCAAAGGGATTATTAATTTACAATACACGGCTAAAAGCTTTTCGTCACTTCAACCTTGATTCTGAAACGTCAGACTGTTGGGATGATGAGAATTTAAATACGGTAGCCAGTTTCGCTAACCACGCTACAGACACGTCTAAATTGTGGGTAGGAACTTTTAATGGAATTTATCTCTTCGATAAGACAACGAAGCAGATTTCGAAAGACTTCAAAATAATTAATCCCGGTGTAAATAAGTATCCCAATTGTCCTGTGTTATATGATGTGAGAAAAATGGATGTGGTTGATGATAGCACCATATGGTTCAGTACAATTTCAAATGGTTTCGCAAAGTATAACACACACAGCGGCATGGTTAAATTATTTATTCATGACGCACGGCTAAAAACCAGGGATCTATGGAAAGCATACACTCTGCAGGAATTTGCAAAATGGACTCCCGGACAGTATATACTAGGGATAATAGATCCTAACCCGGCCATTTTTGACGCAAAAAGCGAAACAATGCAATGGATCAATGTATCCCAAAGGGAACATGCGTTTGATGAAATTCAATATATTGACAATGACAAGAATGGCAATGTATGGTTATTAAATAAAGGATTATTGTACGTTTCACTTCCGGGATATTACCGTTTGCAAGCCGTGAGCATCGAGAAGCAATTGACCCCTGATTATTTTGCAAATCGTTTGGGTGATATCTATTTCGACAATCTAACATCGAACTATTATGCAGCGGTCCCCTTTTCGAGTGGCGTGTGTGTCCTTGATAGCAATATGAAAATTGTAAAAATAATTCCGATACCACCTTACAATAACAGGTACACGTATAAAGAGACAAGCAATGAATATATTACGAAAGATGGCAGCGGCCGGTTTTGGACGACTTGTTTAGAAACATACATATTGCGACCAGGCCAAAGCAAATTTGAATACGCTGAAAAAGTGTCCCCCTTGTTAAGTTGGATGAAAAACAAAGGGGAGTTTTGGGATGTTAAATCAACCAGGGAGGGAAATATTTTATTGCGACATGAAAATGGCATGGTGTATCACATTAATCATCGAAGCTTAATTACGGATTCTGTAAAAATTGCTGATAGTAAGGAAGAGTCGGAATTATAATCGGTACCACCAGAATTAATTATGACAGTTCGCGACAAAAAATGTATCTCAATAATTTGAAGTTTATCGCCCAATATGACTTTAGCACCGGCAAATTAAGCACTCTTTCAAATAGTTTGTTATTTGGCTCCGCCGATGGAAAAACGCGATCGATAGAATATGCAATGGATGACCAGGGGCGTTTATTTAACACCGCAAACAGGAGCAGGGAGGTTGTAGAGTATGCCCTCGATGGCAAGGGGCGTATCTGGATATGGATACCAAGATTCGGTGTGCGCATTATAGATCCGGATAAATTGATTTGCATTGATTCCATTCCAAATGGTACCCGGGGGCTTGTTCCGGGAAATTTTAATTATATACGCTTTGGAGGAAAAGACTGTATGATTTTCATCGGCATGAGAGGGGTGGTTGTATATGATTACAAAAGGGAGGAATCTTTGTTGTTTGACGTAAGCAATGGATGGTCGCGACAACTGGATTATTATAAAGGTTGTTGTAACAATCACCTTTTCATCAGCGGGCGAAACCAGTTTGAGTATTTTAATCTTGCCGATTTTGAAAAGTTCAGCCTGAAGCTACAACCATTATTAAACACCATTACAGCTGGCTCCAATGTTGTTTTTACAAGAAGTACTTACGACAAAAAAATTGAAATTCAACTGCCTTATGATCAAAACTCCCTTACTTTTTCTTTTTCTGCACCTGAATTCTTTTTTCCTGAAAGAATCGAGTACGCCTACCAGTTGAGTAACGCCGAAAATGCCTGGCAATACACTAACTCTTTCAACCGGAAAATAACATACACTCAATTATCACCCGGTAAATATGTATTTAGGTTAAAAGCGCAAATACTGGGCGGCAACTGGCATGTTGATACGACCGAATACGCAATTGTTATCCATCCGGCATTCTGGCAAACCTGGTGGTTTAGATTATTGGTAACTATAATATTGTTATCAGCAGTTATTTTTATTTCCAAAGAAAGGATCAATGTAATCCGGAAAAAAGCATTTCAAAAAGCCGAACACGAAAAGGAATTGATAGATCTTGAGGCAAAAGCGCTCCGTGCACAAATGAATCCGCATTTTGTTTTCAATTGCATGAACTCTATTAAATCGCTCATTCAAAAACACGAAGAAGAAAGAGCAATTACCTACCTCACCACATTTTCAAAATTGATACGTACGCTTTTTAACAATGCCGATAAGAAAGAAATAAGTCTTTACGATGAAATTGAAACCTGCAAGTTGTACCTGCAATTGGAATCCGTGCGGTTTGATGCGAGGTTTACGTACACAGTGCGTATTGATGAAACGATAGATACGAAATCCGTAACCATTCCCGCATTCGTTGTGCAGCCATTTATTGAAAATGCTATCTGGCATGGGATAGTTCCCCGCGATTCCAACGGCCATATTGATGTTGTGGTGCAGCAAATAGATGGCGTCGTGCAAATAATAATAGATGACAACGGTATCGGCAGGCTGGCAGCACATCAAAACAGGCCAGCCAGTAGCTTGAAACATTTATCAAAAGGAATAAACCTCACGCGTTCAAGGCTCGACCTTGATAACCTCCTCAAGCAACGGCAGGCGAACCTGGAAATTATTGATAAGAAAAATAAAAATGGCAGTGCGGCGGGAACAAGGGTTATTATTCATTTTGATGAACAGCTATCGTGATACGGTAAACTATTGCGATAATGAACGAAATGATTGCGAAAGCGACTTTAAGAATTTATTTTTAATCACAAAATTTAAACCGCTGAACGCGGCGGAACTTCAAATAAACTTTTTAAAGGAAATAAAAAATCAACGGCCTTCACACCTGGCATTAGTTGACGCTATAGCCGAATAATTAAATATCAGTAATGACAGTGCTTATTGTCGTATCAGGGGTGAAAAACATTTGACCTTCGATGAGATACAAATTCTTTCTGCACGTTATAATCATTTGCAAAAAAATGAGCCTTTGATTTTTTGGGGGAAAATTATTGACAGGCACTTTTTTGGTTTTGAAAATTATTTGCAAGGCATCGTAGCTCGATTAACGTATTTATGTCGGCCAGGTATAAACATATATTTAACCTCAACAAGGATATTCCTATTTTTCACCATTTCATGTTTCTTGAAATGGCTGCGTTTAAAAGTTACTTTTGGTCGCGCTACCACCTCTCGACTATCAGCAATTCAATAGAGAGCAATTCCTGGTAGAAGATTTTTTTTATATTTTCAATAATACCGGGAAAAAAAATTGCAAGCCAATTGTCTTGCGAAATTGGTTAATTATACTTAACTGATGGTTGAGCATGGATATAAGTTTCCTTTTGGTGAACCTAACTAAAAGGATAAGGTAAAGTATAGCGTTTAAATTAATGAATTTGTTTTAGGAGATAACACGGTACTCGTTGAAATGGATGAGCAAAGGATGGTTTTTCTCAACCATAATGTGATTAATTGTATAATGACCAAAAAACCAGGAGTTTATTGACTATTCTTTTGACGCGCTTAAGATTTTTCTTAGAAAATCAAGACTAATAAGCGAAATTAGCGAACGAGACCGGCAGCTATTTTTTGATACGCTTCGGGAGAGAAATCATGAAAGAAGCAAATTATCTTAGCCTGAAAAAGATCACAATGGACAATTCTATACCTGGAGGATTAACCGGTGGAATGCAACACCAAATGCAGATTTACATCGCGGGAACTCAAAATGTAAAACCGGTTTTACCAGTCTCGTTTGACGACCTGGAACAAAAAGCGAAGGAAATGATGACACCCGATGCCTTTGGTTATATCGCGGGTGGCGCGGGTTCCGAGTCTACCATAAAAAATAACAAAGATGCCTTCAACCGCTGGCAGATAATTCCCCGTATGATGGGCGATGTAGCAAATCGCAGCATTGCAATTGAGTTATTTGGAATGAAATTGCCCGGACCAGTGTTGCTAGGCCCGGTCGGGGTTCTATCAATTGCGCATCCCGAGGCAGAGGTAGCGGTTGCCCGTGCCGCAAGAGCGTTGCAAGTACCCCAGGTAGTAAGTAGTGTCTCATCAAAAACCATTGAAGAAATTGCAGGCGTTCATGGCGATCATCACCATTGGTTTCAATTGTACTGGGGTCGTAATAACGATTTTACCCGTAGCATAATTGATCGTGCAGAAAAAGCCGGATACAGTGCTATTGTCGTAACGCTCGACACAAGACTATTTGCCTGGAGAGAACGCGACATTCAAAATGCTTATTTACCTTTTTTATATAATGAAGGACTGGCGAACTATTTTACGGATCCGGCCTTTCTTGCCGAAGTAGGCGATCCCGCTAAAGACAAAATGCAAACCATGCTACATTTTGCCAATTGCTTTTCAAATCCTTCCTCTACTTGGGAAGACCTTGCCGTAATAAGAGATTGTACGAAACTTCCGCTAATCGTAAAGGGCATTCAACATCCTGATGACGCGAAAAAGGCGATCAATCACGGAGCAGATGGGATAATCGTATCAAATCACGGAGGAAGGCAATTGGATGGTGCTGTTGGCGCATTGGACACCCTTACCGAAATTGCCGATGTTGTTGGAGAAAAAACTACGATTTTATTTGACAGTGGCATTCGCCGGGGAGCTGATGTTTTTAAAGCAATGGCATTAGGCGCTAAAGCGGTTCTTATTGCCCGCCCGTATGCTTATGGGCTGGCTCTTGCGGGGGAGCAAGGTGTAAAGGAAGTACTATCAAATTTACTTGCCGATATTGATCTTACTCTCGGCCTCGCAGGCTGCAACTCTTGGCTGGAAGTTACAAGAGATAAAATGCGGTATGCGAAATCTTTGCAGTAGAAGATGATTTTCTAAGAAATTCAACAATGAAACTCCTGTCTTTGTAAAAAGTAAGGGAGTTTGTTAGTGTAAGAATGTTTAAGGAAAGCCGTTTTTTTTAAAGTGAAAAAATCAAAATATCTCGAAGTAAATATTACTTTTGTTTTAGATAAATTCTCAATATCTCTACGATTTATTTTTTCTATACTCCCGGCTCGACTCTCCTGTGTAACACTGCAACATTTCAAAAACCAAACTAATGATACACAAAATTTTCATGGCAATGCTGCTGTCTTCGGTAGGCCTTGCGTCCATTGCACAAACAATGCAAGTATGGAATTGGAACTCTTACAAAATGAAATTTAAGGCCCCGGATAACATGGTAGTAAGTAAAAGTGACGGCACTGTTTATGAAGCCAGTAATAAAAAAATAACGATGGATATTTATCCAAGAAAAAATGAAAACCTTACTTATGACGGAATGAAACAGGCTTTGGTAAACTGGGCAAACAAACTATCACTTTATTATACTGTGAACTCATCCGGAGAAACGCAACCCATATATCTTAGCAGTATAAATGGATACTGGGGCTGTGCCATTGATGGCAGTAAGGATGGGTTTTCTGCCTCGGCTCTTCTGTTAGTTGATCCTGATAATCCTGATATAAGCTTCTATATATGGATATCCTACGCGAAAGAATATTACCATGATGTGGTAACTATATTGAAAAGCTTTACTCCAATGTAAAGCCTGAACCAGCAGGACAAATTATTCTGCGGGCTAATCCTTTCAATGTGAGTTAAAAGGCCGGAAAAACCGGCCTTTTATTGCACGGAAAGACAACCTTATTTTGTTATATATCCGAAGAGTCCATCTGCTTCGTCATCGGGACCGGCTGCAAAATATAGCCAGCCGGGATTGACAGTAGTTGCTGTAGCTGGCGCAAATGAAATACCCCACAATCCATCTATTTCCAAAGGTTTTTCTTTTGAGCGAAGTGGCCCTACAAACTTTCCCGACTGATCATAAACATTGATACGACCGTCGCCAAAATTGCCTACAAGAATGGCATTGGCAACGTCGAAGCCAGGTCCCCAAAACTCCGCAGGAGCTGCGGCAACACCCCACGGCGCATTCAAAGCTCCACCTGTAGCAAATCTTTTTTCCAATTTTCCGTTTGGCCAGTATATATCCACAATTCCCAGACCAGCGCCTTTCACTTCATCTCCATCGGAGCCTATTTTTGCATACATTACATAAAGCTTTCCTCCAACGTTTTGAATATTAAACGGTGAATACCCGGACGGGAGATGAGGATCGGTAAAAGATTTTTCTACCTCTGCCCAGTCTTTATCATACACATCAATTTTACCGGCGCTAAAATTAGCAACATATAAAAAGTTATTCCCTTCAACTGAAGCAAGGGCTATTCCTGTATAAACGGCACCACCTGGAGAATCATCAATTGCTGTCTCAGCAGAAGGCGCTCCATTCCACCCGCTTATAATTCCATCCAGGCCTGCAAAAATAAACCGGGCCGGATTTCCATTCGAAAGTTTAAAATCGCTGGTGCTGTTAAACACTTGCCCGGACGGATGGCCTCCTGATGTGGCGTCTCCGGCAGTTGGAATAGTAACAGCAGGCCGCAATTCTGTCCCGAGTTTATCCCACACCTCACTAAGGCCGGTACCTTCTGCGGAAACCCAGGCAGTGCCTCCCCCGCTAAATGCAATTCCCCACCCATTTATAAAAGCAGGATCTATTCGCATAGCTTCATATTCGTCGTTATTAGCTACAAGATTTACCTGCTGAAAATCTTTAATCAACGGTAGTGGTTGATTTTTTTTACAACCGGCGACAGCCAACATAATTATTATTAAGAACAACCAGCCGGTTACCAGGAACCAGCTTCTTTTTTGCCGAATAGTCTTTTGCATAAAAAATTAAGTTTAAGGTTTAGAAAATTTAATTGTGTGTTATTATCATACAGTTTCCCCATTCCCCTGGCTTATAAATGTGGTCGGAACAAGTACCGGACGCTGTTTTAACCAGGGCTCAGAAAAACTATTTAGCGGGAGCGAATTAAAAGATTTGAACTACGATAAATATTTACGTAAGTAGCCTGTTAAGTCAATCGTGCGGAAATAAAAAAAGGTTGCCTGTATCGCATAAAGTTTCCAAATACCACATTGGATTTCATTATTCAATATCTCATCAGAATGGGTGTTGCCTGTTAAGATAATGCAAATACAAAAACGGGGGTTAAACCATTACTGGCATATTTGCTCTTATTACTTGTAACGGGCAACCGTATTAAAATATCATTCATCAATAAACTAATCATCATGAAAATTTTTTTACTTTCTATCGCAATAATCACGGGTTTTGCAGCCTGTAACAATACGCCCAAACAAGATGATTCCAGGGATATACAATTATTAACGGATTCAACCTCTTACCACAATAATTTTTATTCTGATACCAGCAGTACAGTTAACAACGCAGCGATGCCAACGATTGAACCAAAAACAGAGCAACGAATAATAACAGTCACAAAACACATCATCTATACACCGGCAAAGACAGTCACGCCTGCCCCGGTATACCAACCCGACGTTAACACGGCCCCAGGCACGACAACCCATCCATCAAACAACCCGGTTGCAACAAGCACGACTGATAATACCGTGCAAACCGGAAACGGAACTGTAACAAGCACAGAACCTGTAGCAGCAACAACACAAACCGAAAAGAAAAAAGGATGGAGTTCCGCTGCTAAAGGCGCAGCCATTGGAGCCGGTGCAGGAGCTATTGGAGGCGCTATAATTGCAAAGAAAAAAGGCCTGGGTGCAGTGGTAGGAGGAGTGGTTGGTGCAGCCGGGGGTTATATAATTGGAAAAGATATGGATAAAAGAAAAGCAGGCAATTAAATTCAAAAATCCAAAGACTTCAAAAAAGGCCTGGCTTTATCGTCGGGCTTTTTTGGCACATAATTATAAATTTTCTAACTGTTAAAATGTTTCAAGCAGGTTTTAACATATTCAACGCCAACCCAGGTTACAGGCAATTCATGGCATAGTTTTCTCTTTATATACAGCAGAATTCAAAAACAGAATTAAATTAAGAGTTATGAAAAATATTATTATTGTTATTGCAATGGCAACCGTATTCGCCGCTTGCAACAACAAAAAAACGGAAACAAGGGATATTCAACTAATGAGTGATTCCGGCGCTTACAATAATGATATGTACTCGGACACCAGTAGTAGTATGGAAATTGTAGCAAATCCCGTTAGCAAATCAAGAACACCCAGAAGTGTAGTTCCAAAAACCCGTGCTACTTCCAACAGCAACAGTACAAATTCATCAAATGCAAGCGCAGCTAATACTACAACTACTCAAACAACTGCTGAAACCACAACAAAGAAAAAAGGCTGGAGCAGTGCGGCCAAAGGCGCTGTTATTGGTGCGGGTGCAGGGGCGATCGGGGGTGCAATTATCGGTAAGAAAAAACCTGTAAAAGGTGCCGTAATCGGTGGTGTTGTAGGAGCGGCGGGTGGTTATATAATCGGAAAAGATATTGATAAGAAAAAGGGCCGTTAACTCTAAAAAAATAATTTTTAAAGCCTTCCATTTTTCTTAAGATATGGAAGGCTTTTTATTTCCGATGAATTTAAACTTCCATGTTTACCAGACAAATTTTATCGGCTCTTTGCTTATTGAATTTATTCCTTTTATTTTTCAGCAATGGATATGCGCTTTTTTACAAGGCTGCTTAATGAGCATCTTATTACTAAAGCCAAATTTAAGAAAATAGAATTTCAGGAACAGGAACCGGTTTCAGTTTATTGGGATCTTCGAACCTTACTATACCTTAGCATTGCATTGCTAACATTGGTCTTCGGAATTCTAGTTTATAAAAACATTGACACCATCGTGCATGACATAATAATCATTTTACTTGCGATTTTATGTGCCACATGTTTTGGTACAGCTTTAAATTACATCTTCAAATAGTTCGTTCATACTTTATTAAAGCCAAAACAATTTTCAAATTGCCCGTTGTTATTTCCTCTAAAATATTTATGATTGGATTGTGAAGGGTATTTTGTTCTACTATCCGATGGCGCAAGGAGTGGAGTTAAAAGATAAATAATCGTATTATTTTAGATTGCGACTCCATTGTGCAACGTTCTACGCGTATTTCCATAGCAATTTTATCTCTACTTAATTTTTTTATGAAACGTGGTATGATTTTTATCTTAACTTCTATGCGTAAGAAAATGAGCGTACATTAATGGGCCGCGTGATTTCTTTAGTTTGTTAACGATTAATATCTTTTAAAACTTAAAAATGAATAAATTAGTCAGAGCCTTAATTGCAGGCTGGGGTGCAAAAAAATTAGGTGGCGGATGTTTAGGTACCATACTGGTATTTATTATTATTTATTACGCCCTTGGTACCTGTAATTCTCATCCCGCGCAAACGGTTCCCTCAAACAATTCAGGTATACAAAAACCTGCCCCCGTCACTTCACAAATTTTATCCTCAGAATCAACAATAAATTTAATGGTGTTGTAAACTACACAACATTGGGAATGCCATTTTAAAAGAAGCCAGGATTGAATCCGGAGAGAGAGAGTGTGTATGATGATAAATTGAAATCGGATTGCTCCGGTGATTATAAACTCATTCCTCCAGACACCTCTATTCTTTGACCGTTTATCCATCCGGCATCTTCTGAGCAAAGAAAAGCGACCACCCCGCCGATATCTTCCGCCTGGCCCACTCTCCCTAATGCGTTTTGCGAAGCGATCATTAATTTTCGGTCCGGGTTGCTGCGTATAGCGGCATTATTAAAGTCGGTTTCAATTGGGCCCGGTGCCACCACATTTACAGTGATACCTTTTGAGCCTGCATCTTTTGCCAGGTACTTTGTGAATACTTCAATAGCACCTTTCATTGAAGCATAAACTGAATAGCCGGGCACACCTACCCGCGTCGTGCCCGTTGATATATTTATGATTCTTCCTTCATCATTTAAAAGCGGCAGAGATTTTTGACAAAGAAAATAGATGGTTTTAAAGTGGATATTCATAAATAAATCAAAGTCATTTTCTGTCACCTTTTCAAAAGGAATGGTTACACCAATGCCAGCATTATTGATGAGAAAATCGAACCGGTTTGCCTCCCATTTATCCTTCAATGTATCGGTTAGCTCGTTCATGAACAAATCCAGGGATTTAAAATCAGAAGCGTCAAATTGAAGGGCAATTGCCTTTTGTCCTTTACCCTCAATTTCACAAACAACACCACTTGCGGCATCTTCATTAGAATTGTAGGTAATGATTACATCATGGCCTGCCTCCGCTAAACGAAATGCCATATCTTTTCCAAGTCCGCGACTGGCTCCTGTAACAAGCGCAATTTTATTTTTTTGAGACATGACTATGTTTTTCCTTTTTGTAAAAGTAAGAAAGGCGGCTAATGTAAAATCATTTGTTTTTATTGACAGTTTTTTTTATGCCTTCCAATATTCTTACCAACAAAAATCGTTCACCTTGGCATAATATTTATATATTTTAGTTAACTATCAAAAGATTATGACCGATAAAAATTCCAAAAAACAAAAGACTTCCGATGATGCTGAGCATATAAGAGAACCCCATCGAGCAGGCTGAAAAAGACATTGAGATGGATCCTGATCTAAGCTCGAAGCCTGAGCCAGGCGATGACCTGGATGAAGGCGAACTTGCCAGGCTCGAAGGGGAAGATTAATATCATGCACATATTTTGGATAGGATAGCAATATTAAAAGGTGACATTACAAAAGTTTCAGTTGATGCGATCGTCAACGCTGAGATTCTTCCCTCTTAGGAGGTGGTGGCGTTGATGGTGCCATACATCGGGCAGGTGGCAAGATTATCCTTGAAGAGTGTAAAAAGATAGTTGCCCGGCAGGGAGGCTGTACGACCGGTGAAGCTGTTATAACATCGGCAGGTAATTTACCCGCGAAATTTGTTATTCATACCGTTGGGCCAGTTTGGAATGGCGGAAATAATAATGAGTCGAAAAAACCTACGGATTGTTATAGTAATTCCCTGGAACTGGCGGCAGAAAATAATTGCGGAACAATATCTTTTCCGGGTATCAGTATAGGTGTTTTATAAATTTGCGAAGAAGAGGTGCAGGAATAGCAGTTAGGACCGTTACATTTTTAGCAACATCTGATAAAATGGAAAAGGTAATATTCGTCTCTTTCGATGAGGAATATTTTTCTCTTATTGAGAATGAGGTTATGTCTCCCGGATGATGCAGATGAAGCTATAAGGCAGGAATACTAGTTGAGTCTTTTTCTTTCCTCACTTAGAACCACGTGGTACGATTTATTATGGGATGGTTTTTTTAAATAACCAGTTCCAAAATTTAAACAATATGTTATTTGTAGATTTAGCTTTGGGATTGAACAATTCTTTTAGCTCGTAAACTTGTTCTACGGTGGTCCATTCTTCCAGTCCTGCAAACCACACGGGGGTATTTTTGCTTACTGGCCTGTTTTTCAATTGTTCTATTGTGAGGGGACCAATTTCGGTTTTCCCATCTTTTAAAAAATAATGAGTCATAGGGTTCGGGTAAATGTAGTAATTATTCCTATCAAACGCAGATAGAAGAATATTATTTCTTTTCCAGAATGGCATCTTGCGTGGTGTATTGCTTTTTTAAATTATTTTAAACTTGCAATATTTACCGGGATCTTCGACAAAATTCCTTGCTACTGGTTTAATTCTTCTCAATACTTTTGCAGATACAATCAAAATTTAAAAAATGAATGTCAAAATAATTTTAACCAGCCTAATTATAATTTCTGTTTGCACAACCTCATGCAACAATGGTAGCGACAACAGCGAAGCAGCCGTCAGCAAAGATTCTACCGCTTTTGCTGCAGTTAATATTAAGGAAGATTCCGTGTCCTATTGTCCTTAACGGGGAAAATCCTATTCTGGCTTTGTAACCTATGATTCGAGCCAGGAAGGGAAAGCGTCCTGGAATATTGGTGGTGCATGAGTGGTGGGGCCTTAATGATTATCCCCGCAGGCGGGCCAGGCAACTTGCAGAATTGGGATATATCGCCATGGCTGTGGATATGTATGGAAATGATTTGATTTGCAATGATCCCAAAACAGCACAAGCTGCTGCGACTCCTTATTATAAAGATCCGTCGTTGGCTAAATTAAGGCTTGATGCCGCCATCAATAAACTAAAAACCTATCCACAAACAGATACATGAAAAATGGCCGCAATTGGATATTGCTTCGGTGGTCTTATCGTTTTAAACGCTGAGAAATTAGGCGCAGATTTGAAAGGTGTTGTAACCTTTCACGGAGATATTCGCCGGCGTACCGGTAAACAAAGAAATGTTGAAGGCAAAATTGCTTATTTGTCATGGCGACTCCGATCAATTTGTAAACCCGGAATTGCCCGCATTTAAAAAATCCATGGACTCAGCAGGCGTTGATTATACCTTTAAATCATACCCTAATGCACAGCACGCATTTACCAATCTAAATGCTACTGAAAAAGGTAAAGAATTCAATCTTCCTATTTCCTATAATGCAGCAGCAGACTCGGCTTCGTGGATTGATATGAAAGAATTTTTCAGGAAGTTATTTTAAAAATATTTTATACGTGTTAGTTTTTGCTAACCATCACAAGTTCAAGTTTTTGCGTAGAATCATTTCAACATAACCTGTGGATTTTTTTCCAAAAAAATGCTGTAGCCTGATTATAAAAAGATTGCATTATTAAACTAG
>CAWGWY010000009.1:0-14342 GCA_963826435.1 uncultured Chitinophagaceae bacterium
CGATGACCGATACGCGTTTTATTTATTCAGTTTGATAGCAGAGTGCTATGCGGACGCATCGGAAATATGCGAATGATCCGCCGACCACCAACCACTTTAGTTTTCGCGCCACTGCTTTATTAGAAACTCCGCATAAGTGTACTTCGAAAAGCTGATGCTTATCTTTCGCGTTTCATACGAATTGGGTTTTTGAATTAAAAAAATGCACGGATTGATAACAGAAGCGTGTGGAATAAATTTTTTCTCTCATCTTTTTTAGACATTGTTTTACAACAACTGGTTGTGAAATACTTTACCGCTCTGCGGCTGTGATATACCGTTATAAATAAATGGTTCGGCGAGAAGGGGATGAAAACTGTTAGAAGAACTCTTTCAACCCCGAGGAAGAACTTTACCGGTGGCCTTTGTGTTTCTTCCGCAGAATTTATTAGTTTTTAACGACATTATTTTGCATAACATAAAAATAAAATATAATATTACATTGTCTCTAAAATCTAACTTCGGTGGAAAAATTCCATATTTATATAAATGGAAAGGAATATGAAGTAAGAACTCCTGCATTAAAAGGTTACGGGAGCATTGAATTTAGTGTGTTTCACGGAGATGATTTACTTCTTAAGCTCTCACCTCATTTAAATAACAATAAAATTTTCTGGGCATCCACTGTTAATCACAATCCCGAAAAATTTTCATCAAAGTATATAAAGTCCACTGGTAAGGCAATTGAAAAGCATTATTTAAATCTTGACATTTGATTAATGCCAACATTTAAATTATTACTTGAGAGGTTATCATTTCCTCCGGTGCTTAAATTCAAAGTGCGCATAATCATCACAAATCATTTGTATTTATAGCAAAAAAAGGGATTATACTTTAAAACCGCACTCCCTGGCCAATACAGCATGCAATCGGTCCAAAAATAAGTAAGAATTTCAATAAGACGCCTGCCGTCCCTTATCTTTTAAATAATCAATAATAGGTTGATAGGGCCCGTATTTATGTTGCGCTTCGGAGAAAGGATCAGCAAAGGGACCACGGTCGTAGTCAATCGCCTTTTCTTCATTATGCGGGTATTGAAATTCTCCCACAGGCGGGCGTTGATGCAGCGAATCATCATTCACAAAAGCCGCCAGGTCAAATGCTTCTTCAGTAGTAAGAAAAGGCTTTTCATGCGTCGCTTTATCATAGGGCATATTAGTAATTAACCATTGAGACATTTTGATAAGGCGGTGCATGCTTGAACCGGGCTGATAGGCTTTCATTCCCCACAAAGGCGGATAAGTATATGATGCGCTATCCGGCTGAATCACGCCCTCGCCGTCTTTTCCATGACACCGGGTACAATGCGTTTCATATAATTGCGCTCCTCTTTCGGGCGACGCAGGAATGGTAGGAAATACAATTGGAATACCCTTCACACCAGGTGTATTTTTATCAATATTTGAAGAGTCACTTATCCATTTCATGTATGAAATAAATGCAATCATTTCCTTACTGTCGAGCGGCAAAGGCTTTCCAAGATGCGGATGCATAATGCAATTATTTATTCTTTCTGCCAGCGATAGTACTTTACCTTCTCTTGAGCGGTATTGTGGATAATTTTTAAACGTGAGCATCAGGTTAAATGAATAAGGCTTGGTTCCTGCATCCTGGTGGCAGTTAGTACAGTTCATTTTATTACCAAGGTATTTTCCATTAATTCCGTTAGGGCCTATATAATATGCAGTTCTCAACATTAATTCCCTACCGTATTTAATCGCTTCGCCGAATTTATTATCCGGAATGTTTGTTGTGTCAACATTAAACAAACTATCAGTATTTACAATTGCATCTTTTTTACTTCCAGGTTTTGAATTGCTTTCATTGCAGGACACAAATTGAAAGATTGCTAAAATCAAAACAGACAAAAAAGTCAGAACATAAAATCTTTTCATCGATAACAATTTTTAAAAGCCTCACCCCAACCCCTCTCCGAAGGAGAGGGAACCAAATATTTACCGCTACATTTTTATTCTTTTACAAAATATTTATCCCATAACTCATTTGATATATATTCAGCACGGTAGGGAACAAAATATGAGTTTAATTCCCATAGTATTTTTCCTTTTATATCAGTTACCATAACGGTTCCTGTTTTGGAACTGGTTTGCAAAAGATTTCCGTTGGGCAAAACATAAGCGCTGCCCATTCTTGAAGTATATTTTGACCTTGGTAAAATCGCATGGATTTTTGTGGTGGCTGTATGGTTTATGGTATCGAGTGCAAACGATACGCCGCCGGATTCTTTTTTCCAAAGCGAATTATCAAAAACCATCAGGTCGCCAAACGGATTAATGTGCACTGAATGTTGAAATGAAAAATAATTCGTAGTATCCATTTTAAAGTCGCCATTTTTTCCAAGCTTCCACATTATCTTACCGGTTGTTTTATTTACTTTCCATATCTGGTCTTCGATTGCTACAGATACCAGGTAATTACCATCCTTATCAAAATTCAATGAATTGACATGGAAACGGTCGTAAGCGAATTCTTTAATGAAGGGATCATTTTTTATATCCCATACATCCCACACATTCCACTCCCTTATTACTTTGCCTGTAGTATCCATAACAAGAATACCATCGCCGCCTAAAGTATCAATTCCTTTTCCACCAATTTGCGACATGTCGAATATTTTGCTGTTCCGCACGAGCGTAACTATGTTCCCATTTTCATCCATTCTTACATCGTGGTGAATCACTTTGTATTTACCTCCTGCAACGGTATCTATATTTATCCGCCAGAGTTGCTTCCCGGTAAGATCAATTTCTGCGATTGCAGTACCTCCGGCAAATCCCATAGCGCCGCGGCGTATCGGTTTTTCCATTTCCCTTAAACTATCAGCTTCTTCTTTTGGCGTATCATCAATTACATCTTTCATCGGTGGCCGCAGCATGGCAAGTATAGTTCCCCTCGGAGTAATGGTAGCAGCCCGTACTCCAATATCATCTACCTGCCAGTACCAGCGTATAGCACCCTTTCCATCAATCATAGCGATGTAGCCGGGCAATCTTGCATTGCAAAGCATCACCATTCCATTTCCCAGTGAATTTGCATCATGCGGATTTTCTTCTTTCACCCAATTATGCACCAGCCAGGGCGATTGCTCCCGCGTGTGAAATGAAAATACATTGGCTGGAATATTGATCAGCCTGTCAATAATTACCTGGTAATTGTAGGTCGTGTTTGTTTCGAGCAATAACAAATTTATTGAATGGCTAAGTCCTTTTTTCGATTTTAGAGTCTGGTATTTTTCATCAGAACCCTGCTTCCAGTATTTAATAAAAACGGGTTCCTCTTTATCCAAAACCACATGTACGTTTTCTACCGTTGCAGCATTATTTGGAGAAGTAAGCTCAATGCTTTTTATAGAAATGGAGTTGTACAGATACCATGTAAATCCAAAGCCTGTTATTGCGAGAAGGATTAGTATTATGATGGTTCTTCTTAGAATAATTTTTTTTTGATTCATTAATTTTTATAAAATAAGAGCCGTTAGCATTGGCCAACGGCAATGAATAAATTCAAATAGAATTAATGATCGCCTTCCTGGCCGCTTGCTTTAGCTGACGGAAAGTTATGGCAATCTCGAAAGATTTGCGGCAGCCATATTAGAATTCAACTGTGCATCAACCAACGGATAGGGAAAGAACTCGAGGTTCGGCGTAACTATCGGCTGTAACCCCCGTGCAATAAGATAATCATTGCATGTGGATTCATATTTTCCAAACCTTATCAAATCAGGGCGACGCTTGTATTCAAACACCAACTCGAATCCACGCTCATCCAATATCTTTTGTGCCATATCATCTTTGCTTGCAGGTACAGGAAAAGCAGGATCACTTCCATACAAAGGCGCACCGGCACGGCCTCTTATTTCATTTATATAAGGTAGTGCCGCAGCCGGACCACTCAATTGATTTTCGATTTCTGCCTTGTTTAAAATAACATCTTCAATTCTAAAAATAGAAATAGTGCGCCCATCATAATACGAATTGGAAACCATTTCGTAAGAATATTTTTTAGTAGAAACATTCTTCATCAATTTCACAGTATCATTAGGCGGCGTTGTTTGCCCCGGTGCTGGAACCATATAATAAAAACCATGAGACGTAGTGCCATCACGTGCATCTCTTCCTTCGTAGTTAAAATAAAAGAATTGTTTCCGCGGATCCAGATCGCTGTATTTTCTCCAGAATTCCAGGGAGACAGCATAATACTGCCACCTGTCAGGAACTTCCTTATTATCCGCCGGACCAAAATGATTGGCTATCTCGCCACCATTCAAAGCAGGCTCATGCAGCACACAAAAAATAAACCCTTTATCAAACTTATTACTCTCCGACCACACGTTTTTAAAATCGGGGTTCAACTGGTAAACTCCCTGGTTTTTTAAATCCAACACCATATCTATGTACGTCTTTGCATTTGCATAATCATGAGCTCTTAAATAAACATTACCTAATAAAGTAGCGGCAGCGCCTTTGGTGGCTCTCGATAAACCTTCATTGGCATTCCATGACGTGGGAAGATTATCTATGCCATATTTACAATCTTCAATTATTACCTGATCAATGTCTGCAACAGGAGTAAGGGGCAGGTCAGTTGTTTTATCAGGAGGAATCACATCTGTAATTAAAGGCACTGGTCCCCATCCGTCGGTAAGATCGCGGTAAGCAAGCGCTCTTAAGAAACGTGCCTGCGCAATTATTTGCTTTTTCTTAGTGTCATCCATAGAAACGTCCTCAATCTTTGAAAGCAACACATTAGCGTTACTGATCACCTCATACATATACTGCCAATTGTATCTTATATAGCGATTGTTGGCATCGTAGGTAAAGTTGCTCATCTTAGTGGGATCGCCGGCGGCTGTTGAAAATCCCATGTCGGTGGTATAGTCCGTCGTCATTACCAGGTAACCGTTGTAATACATCCAGCCATCGCCGGGAAAAGGAGCAAGATCAGCATATATTCCTACCAGGGCTGCACTGATATCGCTTTCTGTGGAATAAGCATTAGCAGTGGTAAGATCGCTGTACAGTTTAGGATCTAATTTTGTACAACTCACAGACATAATCAAAGCGATTATAAAAAGGTTTCTCATGTAATTATTTTTATTTGTTGCAATAACTTTCATTATCTAAAAATTCAGGTTTAAACCAAAGGTAACAGTTCTCATTTGCGGGTATGCATTGAAATCGAGCCCTGCACCTGCATTTGCCGTTTGTCCGCCACCGGAATTTGATTCATAGCCCTTGGTATCTACTTCAGGATCCCAGCCGCTATATCCTGTGATCGTAAACAGGTTTTCTACCATACCATAAAACCGGAGCGATTGAAAAATTTTCGAGTTTGAAGGAACTGTATATCCCAATGTAATATTCTTCATGCGTAGAAATGAAGCATCTTCGATAAAGTGTGAATTTATGTATCCTCCATATTTATTGTAGTAAAATCCATTCCGCGGCTGATCTGTATTTGTATTGGTTGGTGTCCACCTGTTAAGTGCTTCGGTGGTACGATTCCACTCCAGGTTCATACGCGTCATGTTCAGCAGATCGTTGCCCACTGAGCCATGCACGAAAATAGAAAGATCGAAGTTTTTATAAGTAAAGGTGTTGGTAATACCAAAAATATACTTAGGATTTGCTGATCCAATAATAGTGCGATCAGCAGAATTTATTTTTCCATCAGGCTTTCCATCCGGCCCTGAGATGTCTTCAAACTTTGGATCTCCCGGCTTTGAATCCGGTTGAGGTGCGTAGGTTTCGCCGGTTTGCAATACACCTATATATTTATAGCCATATAAAGATCCTAATGGCTCTCCTTCACGTATCACAGCGAATTGTTCTTCAGACACATTTCCTACCGGCTTTGAGGAGGTAAGCGCTATATCGCCGCCATCACCCAGGTTCAAAACTTTGTTTCGGTTGAATGCAATATTTACTTTTGTATCCCACCGTAACGCCGTAACCGTATTGTGAGATACAACAGCCAACTCTATTCCCTTATTCTCAATAGACCCCACATTGCTTAAGCCGGAACTAAATCCGGAATAAAGAGGAAGTGATTTTCTTATTAAGAGATCATACGTTTTTTTGTAATAGCCGTCTACAGTTAGGGATAGCCGTGAGTTCAGGAAACCCATGTCGAATCCTACATTGTATTGCGAAGTTGTCTCCCATTTTAATGAACTGTTTTCAGGTGTTGATTGATTGAGGTGAGTACCTGCGTCATTGGAATAGCCATCAAAGGAAACCCTTGTATTTGAGATCAAAGCAAGCGACGCATAATTTCCAATCTGATCGTTGCCGGTTTTTCCATAACCCAGCCTTAGTTTTAAATTTGAAAATAGGTTAAGGTTTTGTATAAAATCTTCCTTATCCAAACGCCATGCAAGAGCGGCGGAAGGGAAAGATCCCCAACGGTAATCTGCTCCAAAACGTGAAGAACCATCCCGCCTTAAAGTGAAAGTAAACAGGTATTTATCAGAATAGGAATAATTCAACCTGCCGAAAAATGAAATCAAAATGTTTTCAGATTTTGAAGAAGATACCCCGGTAATTGTTGAAGCGGCTCCAAGGTTGGTGAATGAAAACAGGTCAGTCGAAAAACCTTTTACACTGATATTGCGGCTGTCAACGATCGTTTTTTCATAAGCATAACCGCCTAATATATTGAAGGAATGAAGCTTATTTATAGTCTTTGCATAAGTAAGCGTAGCATCAAAAAGCTGGTGCGTGGACGTAAAATCGTTGGTGCTGGCAACACCATTGTCAATACCTCCCTGGTAAGTAGAGCGGGGTAAATAACGGCCGGTAAAATAATGAGCTATTTCAATTCCACCATCTATTCTTCCGGTAAGGTCTTGTATGGGCTTAATTTCCAGGTAGCCGTTGGCGTTAAGCCTGTCTTTCACCTGTTCATTCTGGCGGCCCAGTAAGTTTGCCAATGGATTGTCTCCTTTCCCACCCGGAGGGCGGCCAAAAGATCCGTCAGCATTATAAACAGGCACTGTAGGATCGTAAGTTAGTATTCCCAACAATACATTTGATTGCAAAATATTTCCGCCATAATCCTGGATGTTTGAATTGGACCTTTGTCCATAAACAGAAGCGCCCGACTTTATAAAATCATTGATTTTTTGATCAACATTTACCCGTGCGGAGAAACGGGAAAAATCAGTATTTTCCAGAACTCCTTTTTGATTGAAATATCCTATGCTGGTAAGAATTTTTGTCTTGTCATTTCCGCCTTCATATTGAATATTGTGATCCTGCACCGCACCGGAACGGGTGGCTTCCTTAATCCAATCGGTATTAACCGTAGTTGCTAATTGCGACTGGGTATAGACGGCAAATTGCTGATTTTGCTGTCCGTCAATTTCCTGGTAAAGATCATTTGCAAGCAACATATAATCTTTAGCGTTGAGCATGTTGAAAGGATTGATAACCTTCTGCACGCCATAATAACCATTGTAAGATATCCGGCTCTTTCCTGTCTTGCCGCGTTTTGTGGTAATTAAGATTACACCGTTAGCACCCCTTGCGCCATATATCGCAGTTGCAGAGGCGTCTTTGAGTATTTCCATTGACTCAATATCATTTGGATTAATGTCAGTCCCATACGTCGTAGGAAAACCATCTACAACATATAATGGTTCATTGGTGCTGCTGATGGAATTAGAACCGCGGACACGTACCGATATACTTCCGCCGGGAGCCTTTGAGTTTTGAGTTACCAATACACCCGCAGCTTTTCCCTGCAGGGCTTGCGCAGCACTACTTATAGTACCACCCAATGTAAGGTCTTCTGCCTTTATACTGGTTATTGATCCTGTGAGGTCACTCCTTTTTTGCGTACCATAACCAATGATCACTACGTCACTCAATTGGCTGCTTTCGGATGGTTCCAATGTAATTGCAACGTTTGCTTCTCCTGCACCCACCACAATTGTTTTGGTTTCATGCCCAACAAAAGAAACTTCAAGAGATACTTTCCCCGACGGTGCACTTACATCAAACTTCCCATCAGCTCCGGTTATGGTGCTTGAATTCGTATTCTTTACAGAAACAGTAGCTCCTTCAAGCGGCGTATTATTCTTACCGTCATTAACTGCACCTGCAATTCTTCTCTGTTGCGCAAAGCCTGTTAATGATAAAAAAAATGAACAAAAAATGACGAAACTGTAATGAAGTAAAGTTGCTTTTTTCACGAGCTGTTTTTTTGGGTTTATGAAAAGGACACTTGTAAACGCAATTCTTTAATGTGAAATGGCGTTAAAAAACTGAACCCTTCAAATCCAATACCTAGGTATTTGAAGTGCGCTGCCCTAAATATGCCCCGAAATTGACATTATTTTCTTGCATTTTGATCCAAGGGCATTTATTTGATAAAAAGTTTGTCTACGCAATCGTTTGCAATGCCACGCAAACGTTTGCCCTATTTTTTGAACATCTCATTAATAAGCTCTGCTTGCTTAAAGCATCAGTTGTGGCGACAGCCGCAGTTTTTCATCTTACAGCAAAAAGCACTGGCAAAGACAGGTTTCGCAATACAGGTAAGGCTGAGAAAAGCGGAAAGAATAATCTTATGTGAAGATGCCGTTGCTGAACCCAGTTAGTGCCTCATCTATTGCATAATAATTTAAATTACCATCTATCAACAAAAGCATTTATGCACCAGACTACGCCAAATGCACAAGTACAATTAAACCATGCGGAGCACAAGAGATCACTATTGCCTTTTCTTCCGTGCAACCGGGCCATCTCACTAATGCTAAATCAAAATTTATGCTCAATACAGACAATTTTAGTCATATCATGAATATTTGTTAAAACCGTTTACGGAAATCATTTCTGAAAAAAAGAACAGAAAAATTTTAGGTTAACAAATTATCTAATTGAAAATGACTTGATGGTTATGGTACGGATGCATCGCCGTCGGGCATCGAGATAGCAAAAAGAAAAAACCCAAATAGGTTTTTGTTCAGGATTTGACAAAAGACGACCTTCCTGATGAATTAAAAAACATCCTTGCAATACAATTATATCAACAGAAGTGATTGAACATTTGTATTCACCAGGTGAATATTTGGATTTTTGCAAAAGAATATTACAAAATTCGGGTGGTGGAGAATTAATAATTTCTACACCTTATCACGGATATCTAAAGAATGTAATCCTATCAATTCTACATATCTTCATCAGTAGTCAATCGGACTAACAGTTCGGGACGGGCTTAAATTCCCGGGGAAAACCCTCCCCGCAAGCATAAACAAACCATTAACGTAATGACACAAACAGACTGGACAGGTTTTATTGGAGTAACAATCTTGCTGATTGCTTATTTCTTAAATCTTCGGGACGTTATTAAAAAGGACGGCTTAACTTATTTACTTTTAAATTTTGTTGGAGCAAGTGTAGCTTGCCTTGCTTCCGTGCTTTTAAAATATTTACCATTTATAATACTGGAAGGCTGCTGGTCACTTGTCTCTGCAATAGGAATTTTAAATTATTCCAATAAGGCAACAAAATGACAGGAACCAAGCTTAGATACTCTGTTAAAAATAAGGAAGCCAAAATTAAATATTGATGAATTTGATCCTATGGCCGCGGCGGAGCTTTTATGGGCAAAGCGATGAGATCGTGTTTAAAAGAATCGCTCTGCAGCGGATATTTGCCCGATGGTACTGAAATTTCAATAGAAACGGGTATTCGTTCAATATGATTAAAGAGCCAGATCCAGCGAAGGATACAATAAACTTTAAACTTTAATAGACTTAAGATTGGAAATTAAATTATATGGGCTCGTATTTAACAAACATACTATCTTTAAATATAATATAATAAAAAACCTATGGCTCAAAAGCAAAAGAAGGTTTTTTCCACCTTACCCAAAACTCCATCGGGTATAAATGGCCTTGATGAAATAACTAATGGAGGGCTTCCGAAGGGGCGGCCCACCTTGATTTGTGGTGAAGCTGGTTGTGGAAAAACGCTTTTTTCAATGGAATTTATTGTAAAAGGTGCGATGCTTTATAATGAGCCCGGCGTGTTTATGGCCTTCGAGGAGAAAACAGAAGAACTCGCCATGAATGTATCATCGCTGGGCTTCGATCTCAATAAACTTATTAACGATAGAAAAATCAGGATTGATTATGTACATATTGAACGCTCGGAAATTGAGGAAACCGGAGAGTACGATTTGGAGGGATTGTTTATAAGGCTTGGCTACGCAATTAAAAGTATAGGAGCCAAAAGGGTGGTTCTTGATACAATTGAAAATCTTTTTTCAGGATTAACTAACAAAGCTATTTTGAGGGCTGAGATAAGGAGGCTTTTTCAATGGCTGAAAGACAGAAAAGTAACTACCATAATTACCGGCGAGAAAGGAGATGGCCAGTGGACCAGGGAAGGCCTGGAAGAATATGTATCGGATTGTGTTATCCTGCTGGACCATCGTGTAAATAATCAAATTTCTACCAGGCGCCTGCGCATTATGAAATACAGGGGATCCGTTCATGGCACTAACGAATACCCGTTCCTTATTGACGAGGAGGGTATTTCGATTTTACCGGTAACCTCTTTAATACTCAATAATAAAGTTTCTTCGCAACGCATATCATCAGGTATTCCCAGGCTCGATGCAATGATGGAGGGTAAAGGGTTTTTCAGGGGCAGCAGCATCCTGGTATCAGGCACAGGCGGTACGGGAAAAACCAGTATAGCTGCTTATTTTGCAAATGCAAGCTGCGACCGCAATGAGCGTTGTATTTATTTTGCATTTGAAGAATCCCCGGAGCAAATTATCCGAAACATGAAATCTATAGGACTTAACCTTGATAAGCATGTAAAAAGTGGCCTGCTTAAATTTAGTGCGTCCCGGCCCACATTATACGGGCTTGAGATGCATTTGGTGGTTTTCTATAAAATGATAAAGCAATTCAAACCAAAAGCAATAATCCTTGATCCTATCACAAATCTTGTTACCGTAGGAACTGTAAGTGAAATAAAATCCATATTAACCCGGCTGATAGATTTTTTACAACAAGAACAGATCACTGTTATGTTTACTGCACTTACCCTAAACTATTCCATCAACGAGCAAACGGATGAAGGCGTTTCATCGTTGGTAGACGCATGGCTAACGGTACGTGACATTGAATCCAACGGTGAAAGAAACCGTGCGATCTACATCATGAAATCCAGGGGCATGAATCATTCCAACCGTGTGAGGGAATTTGTTATAACAGGCAAAGGACTTGACCTGGTAGACGTAGTTACCGGACCGGCCGGAGTTCTTATTGGCTCTGAAAGAGAAAAATACCAACTAGATAAAAATGGCCAAGCTTTAAAAAACCAGGCCCTGGACACGAGAGAGCGGATAAGTAGTCGTAAAGTGATTCAGCGCACGGGACAATGACAACGCTTCGAATCGGAGTTTAAACCGGGTATAAGCGATCGAAATAAACATATAATACTCAGGCTTTGAGATGATATCGCTTGTATGAAAAATCCCGCCCAAATAAATATACCAAACGTATGCAAATCAATCTTAAAAAATGAAACCAAAAACCAGGTATATAATGGCAGACGCGTGGGAACTAAAATTGTACATAGCAGGTAAAACAGTTAAATCGCAAACGGCGCTAAGAAATCTGAAGAAATACTGTGAAAAACATTTAAAAGATAAATATAAATTAGAGATAATCGATCTTTTAAAAAAACCTCAATTAGCAGAGGGCGACCAGATATTTGCAATCCCCACGTTGGTAAAAAAAGTGCCTGAGCCCATCCGAAAGATTATAGGGGACCTTTCCAATGAAGAAAAAGTGTTGGTAGGCCTGAACATTGTGCCGGTTAAAAAATTAGTATGAACGAGAATGCCCCCTTTTATGAAATGCGGTTATTTATAGCAGGGGCCACACCTAATTCTGTAAAAGCGGTTGCTAACATTAAACACATATGTGAAAAGTATTTCCAGGGAAAGTATAAGCTGGAAGTAATAGATGTTTATCAGCAACATTTTTTAATAGACCAGGAACAAATTAAAGCGTTGCCTATGCTTATAAAGTCTTTCCCGCTGCCGCTGCGGCGCCTTATCGGGGATATGGCCGACACCGATAAAGTACTTAAAGACTTAGACTACGATTTATAAAATGGGAGCGAATAAAAATATACAAAGCGTTGAAGAAAAAATTGCCGAACTGAGCTGGCAGCTTGAGGAGGCAAATGACACTATTGAAGCGATAAGAACCGGGCAGGTAGATGCGCTGGTTCTTAAAGAAGCAACGGGGCTACAGGTTTATACGCTTAAATCTGCAGACCACACTTACAGGGTGATAATAGAAAAAATGAAAGAGGGTGCTGTAACCCTCGACAGTGAAGGGTTAATATTATACAGTAATTCAGCATTTGCGGCAATGGCAAACCTCTCTCTTTCTGAGGTTATCAGTGAACCCTTTATTGGTTTTGTAGCAGCCGGTAGCCGCGAATATTTTTTGTCTCTTTTTGAAAAAGGCTGGCATTCCGAAAGTAAAGGTGAAATTTTTTTATCGGGCAATACTGTACAAACGGTCCCCATCCTCATATCGCTTACAACAATAGAAATAGATGAAGGCACGGCCCTGGGTATTATTGTAACGAACCTTACAGAATTAAAAGAAACGGAGAAACAAATAAAATTACAAAATGAAGAACTTGTTTCTGCACGCACTTTACTCGAACAGCTCAATAATGAACTAGAGCAACGGATAGTGGAAAGAACCCGGGAGCTTTCTGTGAGCAGGGAACATTTTAAATTTTTAGCCGACAACATACCTGTAATTGTTTGGACAGCAAAACCCTCTGGTGAAGTAGATTATTTTAATACGAAATGGTATACTTATACAGCAATGCATGCCGACGAAAGCATTGAAGCAGCATGGCAAAAGTTTGTTCACCCGGAGGATCTCCCCGGAGGTTATAAAGCATGGAAAGAATCACTGGTTACCGGGCAGGAATTTAATTATGAGGACCGGCTTTTAAGAGCTTCCGATAAAGAATACCGGTGGCATTCTGTTTGCGCATTCCCCTTTAAAAATGATAAAGGAGAAATTGTAAAATGGTTGGGAATAAGCACAGATGTGGAAGATCAGAAATTAATATTAGCGAGTAAGGATGAATTTGTAAGCATGGTAAGCCACGAACTAAAAACGCCCGTTACCATTCTCAAAGCTTTTATACAAGCGCTCTTTTTTACATTAAATAAGGAAGAAAATGGACAGGCATGGGAATTTGCCGAAAAAATGGACAAGCAGGTTGATCGCCTGAACAAATTAATCGCCGACCTGCTTGAAGCGACAAAAGCCAATGCCGGTGTTTTACTTTTTGAAGAAAAAAATTTTGATTTTAACGAACTGGTAAAAGAAGTAATTGACCAATTACAGGTTGCTATGGATACCCATTTGATTGAAATGAACCTGTCAGATACGGGTGAGGTGCATGGAGACAGGAACAGGCTAGGCCAGGTTATCAGCAACCTGATAATTAATGCCATCAAGTATTCACCAAATTCTGACAGGGTAATTGTAAAGACCAGTTCCGAAAACAACCACTACTCGCTTTGTGTTCAGGATTTTGGAATTGGTATTCCTGTTGAGCAACAATCGGGATTATTCAACCGCTTTTTTCGTGCAAGCCAGGCGAAGTCATTCACGTTTCCCGGCCTTGGGCTTGGCTTATACATTTCCAATGAGATTGTAAAACGCCATGCCGGATCATTAAATTTTAAAAGCGAAAAAGGCAGGGGTTCCGTCTTCTGCATGAATTTACCCCTTAAGTCTCCACTTGAAAATAAAGAACAATAAATTTTCGATTAAGGTAAGCTGAAGCATAATATCAAACATATTTCCATGCTATATCCCATTAAACTAATTGTGTTATAAAAACATCAACCCCTTTTCGGGATTTATCTCCCTGCCTCTCTTGCCGCAAAAATCTGCATCAGGTTCAACGCGAATGATAATTGCATTTCAATGTAGACAAACTCACACAACCCTGACTTAAAGTTACCTATTACCTTTGCGGTAAGCATTTCTGCAACAGTATTTGACAAATTTTTCGAAATGAAATTTCTTAAAAAAAAGAAATAAGCTACCACCCTGCCGTCAGATTTTTTTGAAGACCAGCGCTCAGAGGTAGCACTATATTGCGCTTAAAATCGGTTTATCTAACCTCACGTATTTTAGCCGCTTAATCCCTTAAACCCGGAATACAATATTGATAAACTGCTGAATACAGCGAAGGTATTGATTACATCTA
>CAWGWY010000010.1:0-601215 GCA_963826435.1 uncultured Chitinophagaceae bacterium
AAGAGCCGGTTATCGGGTAGAGATCTTTGCACAAGCCTGGAGTCATTGGCGATTGTGCCAAAATAAAACAGGGTATGTTTTAAGGCATACCCTGTTAAATTTATAAAATATCAACCGGTTTTAAAATCTGAAATTTACTGAGGCCTGGAAGATTGTTCCTAATTGACTGAACTGAGAGCCGTTGTATCCTAATATTCTATACCTGCCACTGAACTCTAAAAATCCTTCAAGTAAACTTTTCGCAGCCGCGTCATTTAACGTCGCAACAGCATCTGAATAATTAGGATCAGAAGAACTACCGGTTAACTCAAGATTCCATTTAGGTAGTACGTTTAATATATTATTTACGGTAATCGAGGCCGATACTTTGCTGGTAAAATTGTATCCTACATTCAAGTCAGTAACAACAGCTGTTTTAAATACCTGCTTGATATTATTCATAATAGCTCCTCCGTTATCCAGGTCCTGGAATTTTGTGGGGCCAAATAAAGTGTTATTTAAATTAAAATTGAACTTGTTGATGAAATAATCTAAACCAACTACCGCTTTATATTTGGGGCGGCTTTCGGTCAGCAAAGATCTTATTTGCGTGCTCAATATATTAGCGCCCGCATCTGCGATTGCTTTGGGATTATTAGGATTACCAACAATTTTATTTACCAAAGTGTAGTTACCTGCAAGATTTATTCCGGCTGTTCCATTCCCCAGGTGGATGTTTTTATAGTTGGCAACAAAATCAAGCCCGTCAGTCTGTGTCTTAATACCATTGATGAAAAACTGGATCTGCACAACTCCGGCAGCAGCCAGAATTTGACCCAGTGTACTTGTTGGATCACTGGAAGATATCGGTGAGCTATAAACGATCCTGTCTTTAATACGAATGCTATAGTAATCTAAAGTGATACTTAGATTTTTAACGGGAGTGAGTCCTAAACCAACTGTGTAGTTATTGGATTTTTCCGGTTTTAATAAAGGGATGCCTAATGCGAATGCCTGTTTGCTCCTGTTATTAAATAAGCCCGATAGCTGTATCGTGCCGCCAACAAAAGATGCCTGCGTTGATTGATCATAAATCTGGTGTAAGGTGGGCGCCCTGAAGCCTGTAGAAGCTGAAGCCCTTATTACAACTTTATCATCTGCTACCTTATAGCGGGACGTTGCTTTCCATACAAAAGCGTTTCCGAAATCACTATACTTTTCTCCACGAATAGTACCATCAATTAAAAAGTCCTTTGTGATATCCCAACTCGCATCGAAGTATGCCCCGAAGTTAAATCTGCTGTTCGTTGAAGCATTTTCTGCACGAATGCCTGGAAATGAATTGGCTCCTTCACCTGAATAAGAGGCTGTGTCACCGGCGATAATCTTGAAAGTTTCCGATCTGATTTCTGAGCCAAAAGCTATGCTGAAATTGTCAGTTATTGCTTTGGTAATATCATAGTTACCAATAATGTTTGTGAAACGAAATCCTCCCGGTTTAAAATTAATAGGACTTGTTGTTCCGAGGCTTTTGTTTATGGTGTTGTTAACTGCATAAAGCTGTTGATTGCCTCCTAAGGTAAAGCTCACATCCTGGCTCCATCCGCTTTTTTCACTCTTGAAACCAAGGGTTGCATTATAATCTATTAAATCTCCTTCGAAAGATGGACGATATCCGATGTAACCTTTGTAGATTGGATCACCTGTCCCAGTATAGTCAATACCGTTAGGATCGGTTACGTGCAACAATCCCAGATCCTGTCTCCAGTAAGGAACGCGATAATTTGCATTACTTATTACTTTTTTTGATACCAGGGCCGCATTGCTGTAAAATTGCCCGGTTTCACCAATAGGCACACCGAGATTATATTCAAATTTAGCAGCCGTAATTTCTCCGGTGCCATTTGTATTATTACCTGTTGGGTAAATTTTCAGGAAATCGACAATTGGTTTATTAGCAGGATCGGATTGTGGGAGCGCCGGGTCACCAAAGGTGGCAATTTCTGTTAGCAAATCGATCTTCCCTGAACGAACCGCGTTGTCCTGCTGGCTAAAGTCAACGGTATAATTGATAAAGCCTTTATTAGAAAAAGCTGATCCGCCATTATAAGATAATCCATAAGTACCTCCATCGCCTTCGCTGGTGATGCCTCCATTAAGCGTTAGCGAATTATACTCAACTTTATCTTTTAAAATAACATTCATTACACCTGCGATTGCATCGGAACCGTATTGAGCAGATGCACCGTCACGTAATATTTCCACCCGCTTAATGGCATCAGGGGGAATGGCGGATAAGTCCGCACCGGTTTCCCCTCTTCCCGGTGAAAACTGTACGTACAATAATGAGCTTAGGTTTTTTCTTTTACCATTAATGAGAATCAATGTTCGGCTCGGACCGAGATTTCTAATTTCATAAGGGTCAATCAGGGTTGTCGCATCATTTACCGGAGTGTTAACGGTGTTAAAAGATGGTACACGATATTGCAGCGCTTTATCAAAAGTTAACTGGCCCGTAGACTTTAAATCATTTGCGGAAAATATGTCTACTGGCAGTGGCGTGTCAGTAAGTGTTCTTTTGGCATTTCTGCTACCTACTGAAACTGTTACAGATTCTAACACCGTTTGCTGCACTAATAGCTCTATTGTCAATTGCTGTTGCCCGTTTACTGATACCCGCTTGGGCGTATAACCAATTTGGGTTAAGTCCAGGGAAGCTTGTGAATCAGCCTTAACTGTGAAGTTTCCATTCTCATCCGTCGTGGCGCCAACTGTAGTGCCCGCGACTCTAACGGTAACTCCCGCCAAAGGTTCTTTACTTGTGTTGTCAATCACTTTCCCTGAAATGGATTGAGCGGATGCACGGTGTGCAAATACAATAGCAACAACTATCGTAAGCTTGATAATTTTGGTAATCATTTTAGTAAAATTGGTTTGATTAGGAAATATGTGCAATTAGCATTCTCACATACCTGGCTCTATGAATTTAATCAATCTTTCAGTATTTCTTTTCTTTTATTCTTAGCCATTTGGAAAGTTGTTCAGTAAGAAATAGAGGCCATATATTCTCAACATGAGATAACAACAATCTTTAGAAGGAAAGAATCTGACACAATTATCTTAGGAGGACGCACCTGGCTATAACACATTTTCTTTTATATTATTTAAAATGAAAAAGTATTACGCTGTCTTAGTTTTTATTTTTTGTATTAAGGTTAATGTTACCATAAAACCTCAAGTCTTTATTTTTAAGCAACTTCGTCCAAAAAGCAATTTGTCCGGTATGGTAGGAGCAGTGCTCAGTAACATGAATAATAATTCCGACACCGGATAATTGGAATCCCTGGACCGAATAAATTTTTATTAATCTATGGTCATCAATCTCCTTGAGAGTGACGGTGGCCTGAAGTACTGTGCCTTGAAGCTGATTCATCAACTCAGTTTTTGTGGGGCCACTTCTTGCAGAAAATTCTTCATCTCTAACTCTTGTATCTTCCCGGGCGCCAAGAGCAGAAATTATGTATTGCCTTATGTTACCACACAGATGTAAAATTAGATTACCAATGCTATTAGAATTTTCATTCGCCGATTTCCAAACATCTTCTTCATCTATTTCCTCTAAGCATGTCATCACTCTTTTTGTATTTTCATTCATACGATAAATACATTGTTCAATAAATTCTTTTGAGATGGCGGCGATCATAATTATTTTTGTAGTAAAAGGATTTATGTTTTGTTTCACTAATAATTCAGGCATTTCTCCAGTCCCAAAGCACGACATCCCATTCGACGCCACTTAAATCCTTATAGCTGTGAACGATCTTAAACCCAATTCTGATGTGTGCATTGATTGAGCGTTTATTTTTTGCATCAATTTCCGTTATTGCAAAATCATATTTGCCCAAAAAATGTTTTTTATAAGCATTATAACAATCGTCTAAAACACCCTGTCCACGCCATTCTTTGGCGATACAGACCTGGCCTACAACAATGTAGTTATAAGCGGATATTTTTTTACTGTCATAGGTCACATTATCAAATGTTTCGAACATAGGCATTAATACCGGAATATCACTTTTTGATTTTCTTGTCATGGCAAGCAAGTATCCAATTACCTGGCTATCGTTTTTTGCGATGATACTTTGTTCTATATCATTCATCTTTTTTAACGTATCATAACTATGAATAACGGTAACAAAGCCCTGGGTATTTATCTCCTGCTCTGAAAGATTTTGTGGCAGGTTTATTTTTTGAAGATCTAATACCTGTTGAATCTCTTCGTTCGATTTGACCGTTGTAAACACAATCATATATCCAAAATTTAGACCATGAAATTTCAAACTCTTTCAAATGCAAATATCTTTGCGTCTGCATTTTCTTTTCCCAAAATTAAATCTGTAATTATTTCTGCTGCGATAAGGCTGAATGTAATTCCGTTACCTCCAAACCCAAGCGCAAAAAAACTGTTTGGCAATGGTTTGTATGGTCCGATAAAAGGCAATCCATCTTTGGTAGACCCGAAAGTTCCGGTCCAGCAATAATCAGTATTAAATTCTATCTCCGGAAATATTTTATTAAAATCTTTTTTTAACGTCTTTGCCTTTTGCCAGAGTAGCTTATCTCTTTTTCCAGGATTATAAAATTCTTCATCTCTTCCCCCGACGATGATTCTTCCACTGGATGTTCGCATGTACAGGTAAGGATCATCGGTATTCCATATAAGAGCGTTGTCTTTCCAAATTTCCTTATCAATAGAATAGATTTCGCTTATGATCGCATACGTTGATTGCAGGTCTACAATTTTTTTAGTTAAATAATTGACAGATTCATAGCCTGTGGCATAGACGAGCTTTTTAGTGTTGATGGGATGTCTGTCGTTTGCTACAAGTTGAACACCGTTTTTATTATGTTTTATTTCGCTGATTTTGGTGCGGTCAAAAACTTTGCAGCCTTTTTTTATATTAAATTGATGCAGCCCGTGGGCAAAAGCGTATGCATCGGTTTGGCCGCCTACTTCTGATAATATGGCCGCCGGCGCTTCGAATGCAAATTGGTTTTCTATTGTGGCCTTATCAAGAAAGCTTACCGCAAAATTATTATCCTTCCGTATTTTATATTCGTATTTAATAAATGAAATGTCCTTTTTCCTTGCCGCAAAATAAAGGCTGTTCTTTAATTGAAAATCTTCGAAGGCAACATCATTTGCTATCTCCTGCAATTTCAAAATTGATTGTACACATAACTCGTAAGCCCGTACTGCATAGCTATAACCAATCTTGTGCTGCAATTCACATAATGGAACATCAATTTCATATTGCAATAAAGAAGTGCTGGCACAAGTACTTCCAAGCCCGATACTTCGTGCATCTATCACGGCGCAATCTATGCCGGCTCTCGTCAAATAAAAGGCAGATAATGCGCCTGATATGCCTCCGCCTAATATTACAACCTCAACTTCAAGATCGCTTTCAAGTTTTGGATAGTTAAACATAAGCCCATCTTTAATAAGCCAGAAGGGCATGCCTGATTTTAAATCCATAAATACTTTTGTTTCTAAAAATAGCGCACGTAAAATTAAAGGCAGGAATTTATTGATGAATTGATCAGTCTTATCATTTTGCATTTAGACAACCCGGAGATGAATATAGTTTTCATTTGCACACAAATAGGCATAAGCAGAACCATAGTTGATGACCCATAAAGATATTTCTCTCACCATGTTATGTATAGCGTAGGCATACAAACCCAATCCTATTTCGGAAAAGCTTTTAAAAAATAATTTGGAAAATCGCCATCACAGTTCCTCAATAATTTTAAGAAAGTAATCATGGTGATTAGCTATATAACTGCAGGTGATAATTCCTGAAAATTATTGAGAAACTTTATTGCATTTTTGGCGAGAATTCCTGTCAAAAATCTATTCCGGACCATTTCTTTTTATTTCTCTCATATTTTTCGTAGTCAAATTTATAAAGCCTGCCGGGCCTGTGAGGCACGTTCTGTTCGTGCTCACCCATGTCAACTAAAAAATCCATTGAGAAAAATTTCTTCCTGAAATTTCTCCGGTCAAGCTTTATATTTAGAATGGCTTCATATAGATTTTGAAGCTCACGCAATGAAAATTTATTTGGCAAAAGACTTAATCCTAATGGGTGTTCCTGAACCCTCTTTTGCAGCCATCCATGGCAGCTCTCAAATATCTTTTGATGATCGAATGCAAGGTCTGTTACCTTATCGACTTCATGCCAATGCAATTCGTTGTCAAGTATATTCAGCCGGTGGTGCTGTATATTTATAAGGGAACAATAAGCAACTGTAACAACCCTGCCTGCCGGGTGCCTGCTCACTTCCCCAAAAGTATGCACCTGCTCCAGGTAAACATCACTCAAACCGGTCCGTTGTTTTAGTATGTGATAAGCTGACGTATCCAGGTCTTCATCAGGCTTTACAAGATCTCCAAGTAACGTCCATTTATTTTGAAATTTTTTTAGGTCTGACCGGATAAGTAATACCTTAAGTTTATTTTCATCAAATCCAAAAATTACGCAATCAATGGATAGTGCAACGCGATTAATACTTTGCACTTCCGATTGAATTACTTTAAAAGTCTTTATACTTTTTTGATAGGTTTCTTTGGAGGATTCTGCCATAATTGAATTATAAAAATAGATTTCAGTTCGATAATCAGACTTTCATTTACATACGATTTATTTTTAAAGCTGCATTAATTTGCCTTTATAATTTTAATTGCTTCTGTTTGTTGGGGCTCTATAACTGTAAGCATGTAAGCTCCTTCCGTGGTTAATAATTTATTTTGTGATAATGATTTCGAAAAACATTGAAAAGATAAAAATAGAAAGTGGAGAATTTCCGATAACGTTTTCCTCATAAAAGCAATTTATTGTGTAATATAAACACATTATTCTATTACTTTGTCCGGTTTGCAAAAAATTATTTTGCTTTAAAGGCAGTTGCATTATAAAATCACGCTTGGCCGAATGTTTTTAAATGCAGGCAGAATTGAAATAAATTTTATTATTTTAAATAAAAGTGTAAACTGAGTATTTTTATTTTTACAACAAATATTGCGCATGTACACAAATGAGCAAACAAAGAGTCTGCAATTATTAACCAACCAGCTTTTAAAAAATGCGTCATCCGTTGACCAACTTAGAGATGTGCTCAGGTTCCATGAGTTCAGGTATTACATTTTAAATGATCCGCTTATTTCTGATGTGGAATACGATAAGCTTTACAAATCTTTGGAAAAGCTTGAAAAAGAAAATCCGGCATTAGTTACTCCCGACTCGCCCACCCAAAGAGTGGGCAATAGCCTCAATAAAGATTTTGTAACTGTAGCTCACCTGGTGCCCATGTTGAGTCTCGATAATAGCTATAACCCACAGGATCTCATTGATTGGGATAAAAGAATCAGAGGCCTTGTAACCTCAGAAAAGATTGAATATAGTGCCGAGCCAAAATTCGATGGAGCAAGCATCTCATTGATCTACGAAAATGATAGGCTGTCAAGAGGCGCCACCCGTGGCGATGGTATTGCCGGCGATGACGTTACTACCAACATCAGGCAAATTGGTTCGGTGCCATTATTTGCAAAATTTTCTAACTATGGAATTGAAAAAATAGAAATACGCGGCGAGGTATTAATGACGAAAGAAAATTTTAAAAAGTACAATCTTATGCTTGAAGGAGAAGGAATTCCGCCTCTTGCCAATCCACGCAATGCGGCTGCGGGCTCACTCCGAATGAAAGATCCCGCAGCAGTAAGGAAAAGGAGGCTCGAAGCGATATTATATCATGTAAGTTTTGTAACTATAAACCAAAAGAAATCCATAAACCCCGATTTATTAAAAACTCATTCGGGTTCATTGCAGCTACTTTCCAGCCTGGGCTTTAAAACTCCGGTAAATGAAAAAAAAGTTTTCGCCACCATAGAAGAGGTTGTAAAGTTTTGTGAAGAATTTGAAATAAGGAGGGATGATCTCTCCTATGAAATTGACGGAATGGTGATAAAGGTTAACGATGTAGAGTTGCAACAGCAAACGGGAAGTACCACACACCATCCGAGGTGGGCAATTGCCTATAAATTTAAAGCGAGGCAGGCGTCGTCTCAATTATTAAAAGTGGAATTCCAGGTGGGCCGCACGGGCTCGGTGACCCCGGTTGCCAAGATAGAACCTGTACATATCGGCGGGGTCACCGTTACCTCGATTTCTCTTTTTAATGCAGACGTAATTGAAGAAAAAGATTTGCGAATAGGCGACACCGTCCTGGTGGAACGTGCAGGCGATGTAATTCCTTACATCGTAAAGCCTCTAGCTGAATTGAGAACCGGCAAAGAGAAAAAAATTGTATTCCCAACAAATTGCCCGGTCTGTAGCGATCCTTTGGTGAAGCCGGAGGGTGAGGCAATTTGGAGATGTATAAATATCAATTGTGAAGCACAGGTGGTTGAGCGTATCATTCATTTTGTAAGTAAAGATGCAATGGATATAAGAAGTCTCGGGGAAGCTAACGTTAGAAAATTTTATGGCCTCGGCTTGCTCAAAAATATTCCGGGAATATATAAATTGGATTATTCTGAAATTTCAAAGCTTGAAGGGTTTGGCGAAAAATCAATTAATAATCTCAAAGCTGCCATTGAAAATTCAAAAAAACAATCTCTCAACAGGCTTATTTTTGGCCTTGGCATAAGATATGTAGGAGAAACGACGGCAAAAGTGTTAGGCAAAAGTGTCGGAAGTGTATTTGACCTGGCGGCCTTTTCCCTGGAAGAATTGCAGGAGTTAAAAGATATTGGCAGTAAAGTAAGCGAAAGCATTTATGACTTTTTTCAAAATGAGGATAACATAATAATGCTCAAAACGCTGGCGTCTGAAGGAATAAATATCACGGGAGATAAGAGGGAGGAAATAACGGGAACACTAACGGGCAAGACTTTTTTATTTACAGGAACATTACCCACTTTAAAAAGAAGCGATGCAGAAAAACTGGCTGAAGAAAATGGTGGTAAACTTCTTTCATCAGTAAGTAATAATTTGAATTATCTTGTAACCGGAGATTCGGCCGGAAGTAAACTTGAAAAAGCCAGGAAGATAAAAACGATCAAAATAATAAACGAGCAGGATTTTTTAAATATGATACAGCCATAGTTTTGTAACTTTATTTTAAACCCCTTTGTCATGATAAAAAAAAATAACGGTGAAATATGGAAGCAGCTTCAGTTTAAAGGATGGAAGCTATTGAGAAAAAAATATGCAGTCTCGTCGCACGGGAGGATAGCCAGTTATAAAGAAGATGTTCTTTCGGATGGTAAATTGCTGGCGGGCTCTTTAACCTCCGGATACAAAACTTTAAACCTGCATATAAATGGCACTAACGGTACTATATATTTCCACCGTGAGGTTGCAAAGCTCTTTAACAAAAAAAATTCTCCTAAAGAAAAATTTGTCATACATCTTAATCATGTCAAAACGGATAATAATTACAAGAACCTGAAATGGTCGACTCAAAAGGATGTAAGCATACACCAGCAAAAAAGCCCGGAAAAAATTGCTTATAAGAAAATTCAGAATTCAAGAACACAAGGATTGAAGCTGAACGCAAAACAGGTGAAAGCCATTAAAACAATGATCGAAAATCCCCGGCGCAAACTCACCTATAAACAAATCGCCGCAAAATATGATGTGAGCGAAATGACCATTTACAGAATTAAAAGTGGCGAAAACTGGTCAAACGTTTAAAACTTTTCTACCTGTTATTTCAAAGAATAACCTTCTATTTAATTTATTGAATGATCGAATTATCTACAATCGATTTTTTAATTCGTCTAAAAAAAAATAATAATAAGCCCTGGTTTGAACAAAACCGGGCTAAATATATTTCTGCGAAAAATAATTTTGAAGAATTTGTAAAGGAAGTAATTAGCCTGGTATCAACTTTTGACGATGATATGAAATTACTTGAAGCTAAAAACTGCACTTTCCGAATTAATAGGGATGTCAGGTTTTCAAAAGATAAAACTCCCTACAAATCTAATATGGGAGCATACTTCAACAAAGGCGGCAAAAAATCCATTTTTGGCGGTTACTATTTTCATCTTGAGCCGGGAGATAAAAGTTTTGTAGGCGGAGGGGTCTGGATGCCTGCCCCGCAGGAATTACAAAAAATAAGACAGGAAATAGATTACTGCTTTCCGGAATTTAAAAAAATAATTAATGGCAAAGTCTTTACCGGGCAATACACCGGGTTGGAAATGAATAAAAACGATATGCTGGTAAATGTTCCAAAAGGTTACGACAAAAATAATCCCGCAGCAGGCTTCCTCAAATTGAAAAGTTTCGTTGTAACAAAAAATATCCCTGATACCCATCTTAATCTCCCTTCACTTCCCAAAGAAATATCACAAGCCTTTAAAGCATTAATGCCATTGGTAAGATTTATGAACAGTGCTTTGGAGTAAACTTTTTGCTAAATTCTGTATATAAAAAGTTTAATTAAAATCAATGGGGTAGTATTGTTACATTTTTAAAAACACTTCATTTCTTGGGCAAAAATGACTTTTCAAATATACATCTACGGTAAAAAAAACGGCCAGTGATAAAAATCACCGGCCTTGCTTACCTCTGAAACCACAAGAAAAAAGCTGAGTCTCTTGACAATATTTTTATATAAAGGATATGTATTCTAAATGTATTTGTAAAACCTAAATACAGTTTTATGGGTTGTGTGTACGGTCTTTAAATTATAGGAAAAGGAAAATACAGAATGGGCTGCTAAAGTAACACGAATTTTTTTATAAAAAGAATTTTACTGAATAATATTAATAATATTTTCTTAACTCCTCTTTTGCAAATCTGTCAATTTTTTTAATTTTATAATTATACCACCACTTCGGATTTGTTTTTTTCATAATGGTATCAATGCTTCTCATGCCAAATAAATTCCAGGCACCTTTTGCTTTTCCCGAAATGGTATTTTGCAACGCCCGAAGACTCATTGCAAACCCGCTGTCAAGATACTCCATATGATGCCAATAACCGGCAGGCATAAATAAAGTATCGCCATGCTCCATTATCAATTCATATCCCGTTGCATGTTTAAGGGCAGGAAATTTTTCATAGTCAGGTTTCCCGATTTCTGTGTTATAATTAGAAAAATCAGCAAGGCTGAGTACTTCAAAAGGCTTTCTATAAAGCTTATACTGTTCTTCGTGGCAGAACAATAAAACTCTTTTTCTTCCGGCAAACTGTGTGTGTAAAATATGGGAGAGGTCGATGTCAAAATGCATATGTGTAATGGATGTTTGGCCACCCGTAAATAACATCGGGTATTTTTTTACAAATCCCTTCATCAATTCCTCGGGCCATGTAAAATCTTCGGTGAGTTGGGGTGCATGGGTAAAAATATTAAACAAAAATATGCGCCATGCGGCCGGCCCGTTCTGTATCATGTCAACATACTCCCCAAAAGTTTTATAATCATCCGCCGTATTTATTGGCGTATAGGCATCACTTTTTACGTTATTATAAAGGCCCACTTTTTTATCTCCGACTATTTGCTTAAAATAATCCCATGTCCATTTGTTATAGGCAGGCCATTGTTTTGCCAACCCTGTAATTACCAGCGGTTTCCGGGGCTGGTAATAATTATTTTTAAAGTCCTGTGGTGATATACTTTCCACCTTATCTACTGAATTCAATTTCATGTATTAATCCACTTTGGCGGCAAAATTAAATAATATCTAATGCCAAAGAATAAAATATCGTAATACATTAATAAAAATTATACACCTGATTACCGCCAAATCCCGCAATTTACACGTCGGCTATAAAAATCCTTACAGGCTTTACAACTACATTGATTACAAAAAAACTAATAAGTGTTAGTTTTGGAGGAAACAATCCATTAATGGCGAAGATAATCCCAATTAAAAATGGTTCTAAAAAAGATGCTATCGTGCAGACGGCCGCTTACCTGTTCAAAGAAAAGGGATATACAGCAACCTCAATGCGGCATATTGCGGAAACAGTCGGGGTAGAAGCCCCGAGCCTTTACAATCATATCGAATCCAAAAAAGAAATTTTAACTGAAATCTGTTTTAGAATCGCCCGGTTGTTTATGGAGCATTTAAAAGAAGTTGAATTAAGCCCCGAAGCGATTTTGAGTAAGATAGAAAGTATTATTCGTTTCCATATTTCGATGATGCTACGGGAATATCAGAATGTGTACATTTCCGATCATGAATGGAAACACATGCCCGACCCGTTTCTTACCGACTTTAAAAATCAGCGCCGGAATTACCGCTCGAGGCTTGCCGCGATTTTACAAAAAGGAATTGATAAAAAAGAAGTCAGGCCGTTAAACCCTTATGCGGCGGTACTTACAATTTTATCAGCTATTGGAGGAGTAGAGAGCTGGCAACGATCATCCAAAAAAATTGATGCAGAATCATTAGAAGAAGACATGGTAAAGATGCTGATCGGGGGGTTGAAAAATCCCACGACTGAGGGCATTGCGTAGAAAATTAAAAATAAAACCTGGTTCATATAGCCTGTAAATCGAAATTAAAGTTGGCAATTCATTTTCATAAGCTTATTGTAAAAGATGTCCGGCAGGAAACAAAAGATTGTGTTTCTATTGCATTCGAAATTCCGGATGACTTAAAAAATGACTTCAAGTTCAGGCATGGCCAAAATGTAACCATCAAATTTTATGCGGACGAGGAAATAAGGAGATCATATTCGATTTGCACCAGTCCTGTCAATACTGAATTAAGAATTGCCGTAAAAAAAGTTAACAGCGGTGCATTTTCAACTTTTGCGAACGTAACTCTAAAAAAAGGGGACATACTTGATGTTATGCCGCCAACCGGTACTTTTTTTACAGAGGTAAATCAATCGAATAAAAAGAATTATATATTTTTCGCGGCAGGCAGTGGTATTACCCCGGTCATTTCTATTATCAAAACCATTTTGTACATAGAAGCTGAAAGCACTATTACTCTTATCTATGGCAATAAAAATGTTTCCTCAATAATTTTTAAAGAAGAACTGGAAGCTTTGAAAGATAAACACCTCAGTCGTTTCCGCTTGTATCATATTTTAAGCAGGGAGAGAACGGATGCTGATATTAATTATGGAAGAATAGATACCAATAAATGTCAACAACTTTCGAAGATTGTTGATTTCCTTTCTGGTGATGAGATTTTTATTTGCGGCCCGGAACAGATGATTTTTGCTGTAAAAGACTTCCTGGAAAACAAAGGAATTGCAAAGAAGAAAATTCATTTTGAATTGTTTACAACACCTGCCAGGAAAAATACAAAAATTTACAAAACAGTAAATGCGTGGAGAAGAAGGAAGTGAAATAACCGTAAAGCTGGATGGAAGAAGTTTTAATTTTAACCTTGATTACAATAGCAATAATATTCTTGATGCCGCATTGGCAGAAGGTGCGGATCTGCCCTTTGCATGTAAAGGTGGCGTATGTTGCACCTGCAAATCAAAACTTATAGAAGGCGAGGTTGAAATGGAAGCTAATTACGGACTAGAGCCTGAAGAAGTGGAAGCCGGGTTCATTTTGACTTGCCAATCGCACCCCAGGAGTAAAAAGGTGGTGGTTGATTTTGATGTAAAATCATAGTTATGAGCTACGGATTTAACTAACGACTGTTAGTTTTTGCTTAATGAAGTAGTAACTTTAGACATTAAATTATACGAATGACTTCAGAAGATTTTCAAAAAATATTTGATGATAAAGTTGAGCGTGAAATAAAGATTGAACCTAAAGACTGGATGCCCGATGATTATCGCAAAACATTGATACGACAAATAAGCCAGCATGCTCATAGTGAAATTGTTGGTATGTTACCGGAAGGAAATTGGATAACCCGTGCACCTTCTCTCAGGAGAAAAGCAACGCTTCTTGCAAAAGTGCAGGATGAAGCAGGTCATGGACTTTACTTATATGCCGCCGCAGAAACTATGGGTATAAGCAGAGAAGAAATGGTTGATCAACTGTTGAGCGGCAAGGCAAAATACTCTTCAATTTTTAATTACCCTACTTTAACCTGGGCTGATATTGGTACAATTGGTTGGCTTGTTGACGGCGCCGCTATTATGAACCAGGTTCCATTATGCCGGGCGTCGTATGGGCCGTATGCCCGTGCAATGATCAGGGTGTGTAAAGAAGAAAGTTTCCATCAGCGCCAGGGGTTTGAAATTTTACTCACATTATGCCGCGGCTCGAAAGAGCAAAAGGAAATGGCGCAAGATGCTTTAAACCGTTGGTGGTGGCCCAGCCTTATGATGTTTGGTCCAAATGATGATGCATCACCTCACACGCAACAAAGCATGAAATGGAAAATAAAAAGATTTACCAATGACGAGCTTCGTCAAAAATTTGTAGACATCTGTAAAGAACAGGCGGATGTTCTTGGACTTACCATTCCTGACCCGGATCTTAAATGGAACGATGAGCGCAAGCACTATGATTTTGGCGAAATAAACTGGGATGAATTTTGGAATGTTGTAAAAGGAAATGGGCCCTGCAATAGAGAACGTTTAGCCGCAAGGGTGAACGCTCATGAAGATGGCGAATGGGTAAGAGAAGCGGCGCTTGCACATGCGAAAAAGAAGGCCCCTAAATCTTCTAAAGGGGACTTTTGAAAAATTAGTATTAAAGTTAAGATGGCATTTAACAGCGGTAAAATAAATAGTTAAGAATGAATTCAGATGAACCTCTTTGGGAAGTTTTTATTAGAAGCAAACAAGGGCTTGACCACAAACATGTGGGAAGTCTTCATGCAGCTGATGCACAAATGGCGATTGAGAACGCAAGGGATGTTTATACAAGACGGATGGAGGGTGTAAGCATTTGGGTAGTGGAGTCTAAACAAATTCATGCTTCAAATCCCGATGAAGCAGCAAGCATGTACGACCCCGCGAATGATAAAGTTTATCGCCATCCGACCTTTTATAATTTGCCGGATGAATTGAAGCACATGTGATTTTTAATAACCTGCCATGAATGTTATCAATTAAGGCAGATAATGTTTTACTGACTTGTCTTACGACAGACAGGTTATCACGAATTAATACTGAATTTTGGCCGGATTTATTTGTAAAAATTTAAAGGAATTTTGATAAATAAAACACTCAATAATTTAAAAGATTCGAAAGTCCCTCCCCTGGAGGGATTTAGGGAGGCCTATACACTTCATCTTGCAGATAATTCTTTAATAATGGGACACCGCCTGAGCGAGTGGACAGGCCATGGGCCTATGCTGGAGCAGGATATTGCTATAAGTAATATTGCATTGGACCTTATAGGACAATCAAGAAATTTCTATCAATATGCGGCGCGATTAATTAATGACGGGAACAATTTTAAGAATGGAGAAAGTGTTAGACAGTGTACAGAAGATTCTCTTGCTTATCTGCGGGATGCAAGGGAATTCAAAAATCTTCTCATTACGGAAATATCAAATGGCGACTGGGCAAAAACTATTTTAAAGTTGTTTTTCTTCAGCAATTACCAGTTTTATTTTTATCAGAGACTATTGTCTTCATCTGATGTACAATTGGCTGCCATTGCCGAGAAGTCTCTTAAAGAAGTTACCTATCATTTGCGATGGAGCAGTGAATGGGTAATACGGCTTGGAGACGGAACCGAAGAAAGTAACAGGCGACTAAAATTGGCACTTGAAGAAATATGGCCTTTTACCGGCGAATTTTTTGAACTTGCTGAATATGAAAAAGCCGGTTTAGAAAAACAGCTAAGCGTGGACGTAAGTGATATTAGAAATGATTGGCAAAACAAAACGGAGGACGTGTTAGAAAGAGCCACACTTACATTCCCCCGGGATGAAAAAGTGTGGATGCAAAGCGGCGGAAAAAACGGTATTCATACCGAACAACTTGGTTTCATTTTGGCCGAAATGCAATTTTTGCAAAGAGCATATCCCGGTTGTGAATGGTAATAAATAATATGAAGAACCTGGAGGCAAATATTACAACTCAAGCTATCTGGAATATTCTCAGGGAAATCAATGATCCCGAAATTCCTGTACTTTCCATTCTTGATTTGGGAATACTAAAAGACATAAATATAAATGATGAAGGCGTGGAAGTTATTATTACCCCCACATATAGCGGTTGCCCGGCAATGGATGTAATTTCTATGAATATAAGAATGCGCCTTCTGCAAAATGGATTTAAAAAAGTAAAGATCACACAACAGCTCTCACCCGCATGGACAACAGATTGGATGACGGAAGCGGGAAAACAAAAATTAAAGGCTTATGGAATTGCGCCTCCCGAAGGGAAAGCGTTCGATAAAAAATATTTCGAAGATTTAAAAGTTGCATGCCCGCTTTGTAATTCTTTAAACACAAAACCAATTAGCGAATTTGGCTCTACTTCATGCAAGGCATTATATCAATGTAAGGAGTGCCTGGAACCATTTGATTATTTTAAGTGTCATTAGGGAATTGTATCTTTAAAAAAAGGACTTATGACTATTGTTATAAAAAAAGGAGATTCTCCAGCCGTCATAAAAAAGAAACTGGAGCAGGCAGAAAAAAAGAGCTGACGTATTAAGAAAAAAAGAATTATGGATTTATGTGGGGTGTTAAAGGGCAAGATAGCTGACGAGCCCGTTAAATTAATTAGAAAAATGCGTAATGAAGAATGGAATTAATTTATTATTAGATAGCAACATCCTAATCTATTGGCTCGCGGGAAACTTAAATGCCGCCGAAATGATCTCTGAAAATTCATTCATTACTCAATGCTTACCGAGATAGAAGTAAAATCCCTTATCAGTGAAGAACAAAAAATTAAACTTGAAAAAGTATTAGTTCGGTTCAAGAAAATAAGTCTTACCGAACAAATAAAAGATCTCGCAATTGAATACAAGATTAAATATAATCTAAATACTTCCGGTGCAATCATTGCTGCCACAGCAAGGTTTTTGAAACTATCTCTTATTACAGGTGATAAGAAAATACTACAGGTAGAAAATATTATAACAGTTATTCAATCCTGATAAATAAAATGACAGCTCCTATCCTTTTTGAAATAAAAAATTCCATCGCATTCATCACTCTCAATCGTCCGGAAAAATTTAATTCATTCAATCGTGAAATGGCTTTGCTACTACAGGAAAAGTTAGATGAATCAGAAAAAAACAAAGATGTAAGGTGCGTATTCATCACAGGTTCGGGAAAGGCTTTTAGCGCCGGTCAGGATATTGCAGAAATTGTGGATCCTAATGGACCGGGAATGGAAAAAATATTAATCGAACATTACAACCCCATCATTACTAAAATAAGAAATCTCAATAAGCCGGTAATCGCTGCGATAAACGGAACGGCAGCCGGCGCTGGTGCTAATATTGCTTTATGTTGCGATGTAGTAGTGGCGGCTCAATCAGCCTCGTTTATACAAGCATTTAGTAAAATTGGTTTAATCCCCGATAGCGGGGGAACTTTTTTTCTGCCAAGGTTAATCGGCTTTCAAAAAGCAAGCGCCCTGATGATGCTTGGAGATAAGATTTCCGCGGAAGAAGCCGAGCGCCTCGGTATGATCTATAAAGTTTTCCCTGATATCTCTTTTAAAAAAGACTCAGAAAAGATCGCGGAGATACTTGCTTCTTTCCCTACAAAAGGATTGGCTTATACAAAACAGGCGCTCAATAAATCATTATTACAAAGCCTGGAAGATCAATTGCAAACTGAGGATAGACTTCAGCAAAAAGCTGCACTAACAAATGATTTCAAGGAAGGCGTCGCTGCTTTTTTGGAAAAGAGAAAGGGTATTTTTAAAGGAGAATAAAATTATTGAAATGACTAAAGATGAACTGGCAAGGAAGGTGATAGATCACATGATGACTTCCGATCTGTTCAGCCAATGGCTTGGCATAGAAATAATCGAAATCAGGGAGGGCTACAGTAAAATTAAAATGAAGCTTCGCAAAGAAATGATGAATGGTTTAGGAATTATACACGGAGGCATTGCGTTTTCGTTGGGGGATACGGCATTTGCATTTGCCTGTAACGGCAGAAATGTATTGTCTGTCGCATTAGATACATCTATCAATTTTATGAAGCCAACACAACCCGGAGATGAATTAATAGCGGAAGCGAAAGAATTGCATAATGGACGCAGTACAGGGCTCTACCTTATAACCATAAAAAACCAGCACAATCACCAGGTTGCAATGTTCAAGGGAACCTGTTTCAGAACAACGAGAACCCTGGTACCCTAACCAATTAATTCTCCTCTAAATACTTTCAATTTCATTCTCCCCTTGTATCAGGTTCGTTACGCGGAGAACGGTCGATGTCATCATCAAAGATTTTATCATCAGCATCTGTACGATGGTGGTGATCAATTACGGAATCTATACGAATTTCCCTTTGAAGCATTTCATTTGAAGAGCCGTCGTCGCCTGCGTCAGCGTCATGGCGTTGTCGCCGCTTTTCCAGGCTTTCATTATCGGCTGAATTGGCATAATCATCTTCTTCCGCAAGAAAATTAATATGCTTGTCCCGGTTGGCTTCTGCAGGAGCCTGCAAAGCCCTATCCGCTTTTTTATTTTTCATGGCAAAAGTTTAAAAAAAATGGCCGCGAATGTTATGCCAATATTGTATGCCTTTTGCAGGTCGCAAGTTTTATAATATTTTTATCTTCGATTTGTTATGATTTTTCGTAAGCCCACTTCAATAATAATTTCTGCCTGTTTTTTAAATAAATTATTTTTAATGTGCTTTACACAACATGTTGTAATTCTTTGCAGCTGCTTGTAAATTCAATACTGCTTATTTACTATTATTTTATATGGCTAAAATGAAAAAAGTAATTCCATTAAGGAAAGAATTTGGCTGGATACTGGCATCTCTTGTTTTTCTTTTTTTTACCGCATGCAAAAATCAAAACCGCATCTGGACTTCTTATAAGGCAGATGCTACCAGCAGCAGTTACTCGCCGCTTAAGCAGATAAATAAAGAAAATGTTCATCAATTGCGACTGGCGTGGACATTCGAGCCAAACGATGCCATGGAAGGTTCACGTTTTGGAGCCAGTCAATCGAACCCAATCATAGTCGATGGCGTCATGTACACGTCATCTGCCCGGCATAGAATATATGCCATAGATGCCGCAACAGGCAAGCAGATATGGTCATTTGACCCCTTCAACGGTGGTCCTGGCGGAGGCTCTTTCCGTGGTGTTACCTGGTGGGAGGAAGGAAATGATAAACGGATACTTTTTACCGGGGGCGACAACCTTTTTGCATTGAACGCGGAAACAGGGCAACCAATTACAAGCTTTGGGACAAATGGAAAAGTGAGTATGAACGTTGGGATTCGCGATGATTCAAGTGTAATTTCTGTAAAGCCTACTTCACCAGGTATCATTTATAAAGACCTGTTGATAATAGGTAACGAAGTTTCAGAATTATACGGTGCACAGCCAGGCTACGTAAGGGCTTACAATGTGAAAACCGGCAGGTTGACCTGGACATTTCACACAATTCCGAAACCGGGCGAAACGGGGTATGAAACCTGGCCAAAAGATGCATGGAAATATGCAGGTGGTGCAAATGACTGGGGAGGTATGAGCCTCGATGAGAAACGGGGAATGGTATTTTTGGCAACAGGATCACCGGCGTATGATTTTTACGGCGCCGACAGGATCGGTAAAAATTTGTTCGGAAACTGCGTGGTTGCACTCGATGCAAGCACCGGAAAATTGAAATGGTATTATCAAACAATCCACCACGATCTCTGGGATTATGATTTGCCTGCACCGCCCAATCTTGTTACTATTCACAGGGATGGAAAAACAATTGATGCCGTAGCACAAACCTCAAAAATTGGATTTTTATATGTGCTCGATCGCCTGACTGGCGAGCCGTTATTTCCTGTTGAAGAACGCCCTGTTCCTGCATCCGATGTGCCCGGTGAGCAGGCCTGGCCTACCCAGCCATTTCCAATAAAGCCAAGGCCTTATGCTCCCCAATATATCACCGCTGCCGATCTTGCCGATTTTTCCCCGGCTTCGCACGATTCTTTGCTTAGGATGTTTAAAGGATTGAGATACGACGGATTATTTACCCCTCCTTCAACCAGGGGAACTCTCAATTACCCTGGGACTATTGGTGGTTCGGAATGGGGTGGCGCGGCATACGATCCAGTTACATCGGTTATCTACCTAAAATCAAATCATTCCCCGGAAATAAGCAAGCTGATAAAGTTAGAAACTGAAAACACAACGTCAATTACCCCCGGCTATGGCGATGGAAAAATCCTCTATCAAAACTATTGCTTAGGCTGTCACAAGGAAGATAAGAATGGGGAACCTCCTTACTATCCATCCTTAATTGATCTCAGGAAAAGAATGACGGAAATACAGGTGCTTAATAAAATAAGAGAAGGTGGTGGAAAGATGCCTCCGTTTGCGCAGATTTTAAAGGGGCATGAGAAATCTATTATTGATTATTTATTTGAAAACAAAGACAAACCACTAAACCAACAAGAGGATGCTTTAATGGAGATACGGCGTAACGAACGGTCGAACGTTGAAGTTAAAAATGAAAAACCGAATATGGATACTACCGGAAAGTATCTGAATATAACTGCTTATTCACAACTCAGGGGCCCGGATGGTAATCCAGCTATAAGGCCACCCTGGGGTACGCTCAATGCGATAAATCTTAATACCGGTGAATATGAATGGACAATACCCATAGGCAACCACCCCGGGCTTCAGAAAAAAGGAGAACCCATTACGGGAGCAACAAGTTCGCCCGGACCAATAGTCACGGCTGGCGGGCTCATTTTTATAGGAGGCACCAGGGATCAGAAATTCCAGGCTTTTGATAAAGCTACCGGCAAACTTCTTTGGGAAACAACCCTCAACGGCTTTGTGTCAGGTTCGCCCTCTGCCTACATAGTGAATGGAAAACAATTCATAGCGGTTCCCGTTTCCGGCTACAAAGAAAAGCCCGCCGGCTGTGTGATGGCATTTGCTTTGGCAGAGTAATTGCGCAAATAAAAAAGCTCCGGATAAATATGCGGAGCTTAAATATAAAAAAGACTGCCTGGCCTGATTAACAGTGGCGGATTTCTCCAACCTACACCGGACATTTAATCATAGCCATTCAATCAATTTTTCTGGCACAAATGTAAAATTGTTTACAATTCCACGGTAGAAATATTTATTATAGTATTGTTAATATCTACGTTAATAGTGTATAAATCATTGAATTATACTGTTGATATTTTGAATGTAGCCATCAATTTTTATTTTTTATCGGGCTACAAATGGTTTCTGATTTATTGTAAGTTCGCATCTTCTTTTCCGTTCATGATTAAAAACTTTACTTCTTTTATCAAAAACAAACCTGCATTTGCTGTCGGGTTTTTGTTTGCGGTATCAAGCCTTTTGTTTGGCATTTGGGTAGCAGCTATCCCAGGTATAAAAGCAAGACTCAGTTTCACAGATGGGAGCCTTGGCCTTTCCTTATTGCTTGCGCCATTGGGTTCGGTGAGCGGCATGCTTTTGTCTACACGAATCTTCAGTAAGATACCAGTCGGCAAATGGATGTTTACCGGTTATATTATTATGTGCTGTGTGATGACATTGGAAATTAATTCAATCAACCGCACAATGTTTTGGATGTCCTTGTATTGTTTTGGATTTGTTGGCTTTTTAAATGGTGTATCTGCGAATGCTACCGTAAACCTTATGGAAAAAAAATACAATAAACTTTTCATGAGCACCTGCCATGGAATGTATAGCCTTGGGGGAGCAACAAGTGCAGGTATTGCGGCTTTATTATTTGTATTACATGTTCCTTCCGGCTGGCAAATAGTTGGAGTGGCCCTGGTTCTGATTACAGTAATTTTAGCCAACAGAAATCACTTACTTGCAAATAAGGATATTATTCATTCCAGGTCAGCTTTTAAACTTCCTTCTCTAACCATATTGGGAATCTCTTTCATATGCATGGTGAGTTTCATGGCCGAAGGTTGCGTAGCAGATTGGAGCGCTATTTACTTTAAAGAAGTGTTATTCGCCCCCAGGGCATTGATGAGTTTAGGATATGCCGGCTTTTCCGTTGCTATGACTGTCGGGAGACTGAATGGCGATATGTTAATAACTAAGCTCGGTAGCAAAAATGTAGTCGTTTCCGGGGCACTGCTTGCAGCAACCGGTTTCCTGGTGGTGGTAACAGCGCCTTTAATAATAGTAGCTATTACAGGCTATATAATGGTCGGCCTTGGATGCTGCTGCATAGTACCGGTTTTGTTCAGAACATCGGCTAATATTCCGGGAGTTACTACGGTAGAAGGATATGCTATGGTAACCACCGGAGGATTGATCGGCTTTCTTACCGGCCCATCTGTAATAGGATTTATATCAGAAAAAGCAAATCTTTCACAGGCATTATCCCTCTTGATTCTTATGGGGCTGCTTGCAGCTTTTGCGGCATGGCGCAATCCTTTTATAGTAAATAAAAAGCCTTTGGTAAAGGAGGTTTCTGCGTTAAATGAACCCATTGTCACTACATAGTTCAGGCAATATTTTTGTCAGCTTCACCTGCATGATGGTGGTGTTCATTTCCCGGGTCAATAAGGTTCTCCGTTTTTTCAATTTCAACAATAAACTTTTCCTGCCCGGATTTTATTGCATCTTTATCACCGGTACTTTTTACCGTTGCCTTTTCTTTGTTTTTGTCTTCTTCAGAAGACACATTTTTGTTTTCAACACTATCAAATTCGCCCTGAGATTGAGGAGGATCATCCTGCTCTGTATTTTCCATAACTATAATTTTAGAAGAAGCGCTTTTAATTTTGAAGCAATAATAAAATTACATTTAAATAAGTATGTTTATTGCTATGTCTTTTCACTTTTATAAAGTTTGGAATAAACCTTCTCAAATTTATTTTGGCGTGCCTTTAATGATAAGATTTTATTTATAATTTTCTTCGCCCATATTTCTTTCTTATGCGTAATTAAAATATCAGAAAATAAAGAGCGTCAATTTAATTTTTTGATCTTCCCGGGAATAACGCAGCTGTATTTCGTCTGTTAATTTTCGAGATAAGTTTTTATTCAAGGTTGCCATTAGTGCTTTACGACCTAATTTCGCAGGTTTTAATATCAATGACAAGTAACAAAATTTCATGAATCAAATTAAAACTCCATCAATATGGCTGGTCATTATGGCTTATATGGCCATCTACATTTTGTGGGGTACTACTTATTTTGCTGTTCTGGTGGGGTTGCAAACGTTGCCACCATTTATTATGGCCGCAATCCGTTTCCTTTTAGCAGGGCTGGTGCTTTTGATAATTGTATATGTAAGGGGCGAAAAACTTATCGTGCCCGGGGCTTTTAAAAACATGGCCCTTGGGGTTATTATTTTAACAGGCGGACAGGGACTATTATTCTGGTCGGAGCAATATATTGCTTCAGGAACTGCAGCTATTTTGGTATCTGCATTACCCTTGTGGTATGTGCTGCTCGATACTAAAAACAGGCAAACTTATTTTTCTAATAAATTAATTATTTCAGGGCTTGTTTTGGGTTTCCTGGGCATATTACTTTTGTTTAAAAAGTATCTTGGGGCTTCGGCCGGCAATACTCAATGGCAGCTATTTGGTTTGCTTGCGGTAATTGGCGCCTGCATTTGCTGGGCTTCCGGAACCCTGTATTATAAAAATAGTGTAAATCAAAGTTCTCTTTTTCTAAATCTTGGGTGGCAGCTCATGGGTGGGTTTCTATCAAGCGTACTTGTAGCTTTTTTCAGCATGGAATTCAACCATTTCTCTTTCTCAAATGTAAGTACACACTCGTGGCTGGCAACTACTTACCTGGCTGTGGCAGGAACCCTGCTTGCCTTCGTTGCATTTAGCTGGTTACTCACAGTAAGACCTGCGGCAGTTGTTGGCACTTATGCGTATGTGAATCCCGTGATTGCCGTTTTGCTTGGCTGGTTTTTGGCAAATGAAGAGATAAGTATTTTGCAAATTGTAGGTATGTTGATCATTTTATTTTCTGCTTTTTTGGTGAATAGTCCCAAATATTTAAGTAATAAAAATAAAATTGCAGTTGAGAAAAAACGAAACTATCCAGGGCAGTGTAATTCAATATCCCGGGATTTCATCCCGGAAAAGAGATAAAAGTTTTTCTTTAGCCTTCGGCTATCCATACTAAAATGTTTACTAAGAAAAGAAGTATTAAATTTGCGCTGGTATGCATAAGTGTTATAAATGTAATTTTCCCCAACCCACTGATAATCAAATTTGATATTATTCCTGTTTACTTACCGGAACGCTATAACCCTGAAAGGAAACAGGAATAAATATCGCAGTTGATAACTTACCTAAATTTTCATCCTCCCTTTTGAAATCAAAAAGAAAAAAGAAAAACAAAAAAATTATAATTCCACAATGTTCACTGACAACTTTAAAGTATCTTCCTTTTTTAAACTCAAAAAATGTTTTATGAAAAATTTTCTCTTTTTCCTGATTGCTTCACCTGTAATGCTTTTTTCATGCGTAAGCAGCAAAAAATTTAAAGCAGCCAAGGCTGATTATGACCAGTTGCAGGTAAGATATACCCAACTCCAAACAGAAGACACCGACTGTAAAACTGCGAGAGCTTCACTTGAGTCGGAGAATGCCAATCTCAAAAAAAATATTTCAGACCTGGATAAACAAATCGCTTTCCTAAAAGAAAACAACACAACCGTACTCAATCAGCTGCAGAGTTTATCAGTGGTATCTTCAGCGCAGGCAGAAAGTATAAAAAAATCGCTGGATAACATCGGCGCTAAAGATTTATATATACAGGATTTACAATCATCCCTTGCTCGAAAAGATTCCCTCAACCTGGCATTGGTAATGAACCTGAAAGGGGCGATCGGAAATCTGGATGACCAGGATATCAATATTAAAGTTGATAAGGGAGTTGTTTATATCGATATTTCAGATAAGCTGCTTTTCAAAACCGGTAAGTACGAAGTAACACCTGAGGCTAAAGAAGTATTGGGTAAGGTTGCTATGGTTTTAAAGAATCAACCTGATATTGAATTTATGGTAGAAGGCCACACAGATAATGTTCCTTTTAAAAGCGGAGTGTTGTTGGATAACTGGGATCTCAGTGTTAAACGAGCCACTTCAGTAGTTCGGATTTTAGAAAAACAATATGGGCTTGATCCTGCAAAGATGGCTGCGGCGGGACGTGGAGAGTATAATCCGGTTGTAGATAACAGCACTCCGGAAAATCGTGCAAGAAACCGCCGGACAAGAATTGTTATTCTTCCACAACTGGATCAATTCTTTAAATTACTGGAAACTAAAAAAGGATAGTTTTTAATTCCGTGCACCCAGACACTTCATGTTTACAATACTTTTATTTGACAAAACGGGCGATAACCTGGTGGTTATCGCCTTTTCACATTTATAGCTAATACCTGCTTAGCTGATGTTTATTTCATGCTTCACTGATTCTTTGCCAGGAATAACCGGCAAGCTTACATGCAAAACGCCATCAAGATATTTTGCAGTTATCTTTTCTACATCAATGGATTCGTCAAGAGTAAAGGTTCTTTCGAAACCTCCCCTGCTGTATTCCCGCCTCGTCCATTCCACTTTTGGAAAACCCTCTGGTGGTGTATAGGAAACGGTTAATTCATTTCCTTTTACATCCAGTTTAAAATGTTCGCGGATGCGTCCCGGTGCGAATACCAGCATTTCGTAGCTGCTTTCTGTTTTATAAATGTTGACAGCAGCTCTTTGCATGGATCGGACGGGCAAGTGCTGGTGTCTGCCTCTGTAGTTGCCTTTTGCGGCACACGACTGATTGTAGTACATGTTGTTTTTGTTTAAATGAAAAATTTGTTTTACCAAAAGATAGACGGATGGAGAGATGAAATGTTTTAAACCGAATGATGATCTGCCAGCTATAAGCCATGGACAATAAATCGCAGCCGATTACTCCTAACCCTTGCCGGAAGCTTATCGCGCCTTTTAAAACATTATCATCCTACATTCGTCTTAGTTATTAAATGGACGATGCAATTATCATAGCAACACAAATGGCGGCAGACCGTACGAACAATATTACCAGCATCATAAAAGAATACAGCAGGCGGCTGTTCGGCTTTATCAAACAACGTGTGTCTGTTAATGAAGATGCCGAAGATATTTTGCAGGATGTTTTTTACCAGTTCGCCGGCAACACCGAGCCAATAGAACGGGTTGGTAGTTGGCTTTTTACTGTGGCAAGAAATAAAATCACCGATAGTTATCGCAAGCAAAAATTACCGTTAGCGGATGATGTATTTGGAACGTCGGAATCGGATGAAGATAATTTTGACTGGAAAGAAATGTTGTTTTCAGGAGATGGCAATGCCGAAACAGAGTATCTCAGAAATTTATTTTGGGAAGAGCTCCAAATTGCATTAAACGAATTGCCCCCGGAGCAACGTGAAGTATTTATTAAGAATGAAATTGAAGACATCCCGTTCAAAGAGATCTCAGCCGAAACCGGCATAAGTGTGGCGACGCTTATCAGCCGTAAACGCTATGCTGTGTTGCATCTGAGAGAAAGGTTATCGTTGTTGAAAGAAGAGTTATTAAATTATTAGTGTACCGCCTACCGTTTTTGAGACGGCGATGCATAATTCTTCCTGGTGTTTAAAGGGGAACAACTAATCGCTGATCGCACAATTATTAAAATTAAAAACAAATAAAATGAAACGATTTTGGTTTAGAAAAGGATTGCTTTTTGCCGCGTTATTCTTTGTGGCAATAGCATTATTTGGCGCTATAGTAATGGGTTTGTGGAACTCTGTATTGTCGCCTGTCCTGGGCATAAACAGGATCACTTTCTGGCAGGCACTTGGCATACTTGTATTAAGTAAAATATTATTCGGGGGCTTTGGCCGCAGAGGTGGCTGGAACAGGGGCGGTCGCCATCAATGGGGAAAAGGCATGCAGGAGAAATGGGCAAATATGACTCCAGAACAAAAAGAAAAATTCAAAGCCGAATGGAAAAACCGTTGTGGGCCAAGGTGGCAGAAAGGGAATCAAAATTCTGAAACTTCCGTGGCTGAATAATTTAGAAGAAATCGATTCCAAAATTATTTTTAGTAAGGAATAATGTGAAGTAGAAGATTAACCGGTTTATTGCCCTCAACAAATTAACAAATGAGGGCTATTTTATTTTCCGGGCTTTATAACCTTAGTATGCGGGACCGGATCAACTATCGAAAAAAGTTAAGAGTTCCTTCCTTTTAGCGACTAACCGCAAACAGAGTAGAATTTGTCAAAATTAATTTCTATTTTTCTTTGGTGGTGCCAAGGTAATTTTTTAAGAATACCTGTTGCTCCTTTACCTGTGCCTCCAGATCGCTAAGTACTTTTTCTACATCCCCTGTATTAAGCGCCAATGTCGCCTTTGACTGATTTACCTCTTTTAATTTGGTATTGGCTCCAACGATTTGTTTTAAGATGGCATCAAGCATGCCCTCTGTCTCCGCCATTGGCCTGGCTGGTAGGAATTGGTTGTTTCTATAACGAAGAAAAGTTTTGAAACTTCCTATGGCCTCCTTATAATCTTCAACTGCTGAATTATACAAGTCAGCATCTTTATCCTGGTAAATAATCTCTTTTTCCATTCTTAATTGCTTAAGCCTGGTGGAAACTGTTTGCGTTGGAATTCCATTTTCTTCAATTCTTTTGGCGGCCGCTTCGTATCTACTTAGCGGAATAAGTTTTTCATCAGCGTCAATAGAATCTTTGTAGTTAAAATAAGCTGTAGTGCTGTTTGATTTGCTAACGCCTCTTGAAAATTCCTGGTATGTAAGGGGGCGGTCAAGGAACTGGAACATGGGATCAAAGGGCATATGGGACTGTATAAATTCTGAGGGCGGCACCTGAAAATAGCTGGTGCCCGGCTGCCCGATAAAACGTCCATTCTCCTGGAAACCGGCATCCCATGTAGGGTCATACAAATACCAGTCATTGTCGAGAAAAACGGCGCTCCACGCATGGCCTGATTTATCAACCGAACCACTATACCGTGTATAGCCTTCGATCGCATAAGACCTAAGCCCGCACTTTATACAGATATCAGTTAAAATAGCGGCAAAATTTTCGCAAACACCCTTTTTCCTTTCCAACGCCCAGGTTACTCTTTCTTCGCGGTCTTCATTTAAAATTACGCGATGGAGGTGTGCCGCATCATATTTAATATTATTAGCGACCCAGGTATATGCGGCCCGCACTTTTTTGCTATCGGTATCAAAGTGGGCATTGATATATGAAGCAATATCTGCCGTACTGTTAGTTTGAGATGAAGGGATGTTTAAAGCGACTCTATCAATTTGGGAATATTCACTCAGGCTTTGTGTTCTGCCTTTGAAAGCACAAAATAAAAACCATGATATAATAACCATAACCTTCATATCCTAAAGTTAGAATATGATTTTGAAAAAAATATTATAAAGTAAAGATGTCCGGCACCAATGATAAAACTGATTTCACCGGCGCCAAATGCTTCTTAATTTCCACCCCGATAAACCAGTGCTGCATTAACAAAAGCTTACAATTCCTTTTTTAATCCTTCTTTCTTTTTTTTCTTCTGATGTATTAGAACGGCTGTAAACCCCGGCTCTACCTATATTATGAAAAAACAAATTTTACTTATCATTTCAATCTTATTTTCAGCATTCACTTTCGCTCAAACAATTCCCGCATTCGGCGTAAGAGCAGGTTTATCTTATGCCGGCGTAAGAGGCGATGCTGTTGACAATCTTAACAAACTCCTTGACTTTACGGGAGGCGCGATAAAACCCTCAAACACTACCGGTTTCTTCGCAGGCGCATATGCAACGCTTCCCATTACCGATATTGTTTCAGTTGAGCCAGGGTTGTATTACTCTCAAAAAGGTTACGAACTTAATGGCGCTCTCAATTTAAAAGGCGTTGAATTTCTTGGCGCAAATGCAAAAGCTAAACTTCAGCTGCAGTACATTGATGTTCCTGTTTTGCTAAAAGCAAATTTTGGCGGATTGCAATTATTCGCCGGCCCACAGGTCTCTTATCTTACACACGCCGACCTGCGCACTACTGCTGGTGTTTTAGGCATTAATCTTTTGAATAAGACTACCGATGCAACCGCGCAATTCAACAAATGGGATATGGGCGTTACCGGTGGTATTGGATACCAGTTGACCAATGGTGTTAACCTGATGGCGTCTTACGATTACGGACTGTCAAAAATGGACGCCAATCAAAACGTCAAGTCTTACAATAGTGCTTTCAAGTTAGGAGTTGGGATTTCGTTTTAAAATTCAATTTCCTTTATTCATACAATGCCTGGCTATTTAATTATCCAGGCATTTTTCATTTCACATTTTAAATAAATAATTGGTAGTTTCATAATATTATTTTTCACCTTTAACGCCAACTATATATGAAAATTATCCCCGCATTTTTAACTGTTTCTTTTTGCCTTATCCTTTGTGGCACATCTGTAAAAACTAATGAAGATGGGTGGATATCGTTGTTCGATGGCAAATCATTTGACGGATGGAAAGTAGGAAACCATGCCGAAACTTTTAAAGTGGAGGACGGAATGATTGTTGTGAATGGCGAAACAGCGCATTTGTTTTATGATGGCGATGTAAAAGATCACAACTTTAAAAATTTCGAATTTAAGGCGGACGTGATGACAATGCCGGGTTCCAATTCAGGAATTTATTTTCACACAGCATACCAGGAAAGCGGCTGGCCCGCAAAAGGATACGAGGTGCAGGTAAATAATTCTCATACAGACTGGCGCCGCACGGGCAGCCTTTATGCAGTAGAAGATGTAAAGGAAGTTTATGTAAAAGACAACGAATGGTTTACTGAATATATAAAAGTAGAGGGCAAGCATGTTAGTATTAAGATAAATGACAAAACCGTGGTTGACTATACTGAACCTGGAAACATTGAGCAATCTGCCACCAGGAAAATTTCCAGCGGAACTTTTGCATTGCAGGGACATGACCCAAAAAGCAAAGTATTTTTTAAAAACATAATGGTGAAGCCATTGGATTAATACACTTCATCCATATTTTTTTACCAAACATTTCATTTTGTCAGCATTCATTTTAAAGGATTCCCCGCATTTGGATTCAGCGTAAAGTCGTTTTACTATTTGAACGTAACCTTTGGCACGATTTATATAGCGATTTGTATAAACGCAAGATGCATGAAAGCAAAAGCTAAGACACGGGGCAGTGCAGTCACTAACTTTGACCGATACCTGAAGAATTTGCCTTCTTCAAAATTCCCAAAAGACATACAACCTATGCTTGCCACGCTGGTTGACAAAGCGGCTGATGACAAGGATTGGATGTATGAAATAAAATGGGACGGTTACCGGGCAATTGCTTACATAAATAATTCTTTAAAGGGAGAATACCTGGCAGCCGGAGAAGTAGAGATACGCTCCAGGAATAATAAATCTTTCAATGAAAAGTTTTATCCTTTATATGCTGTTTTAAAAAGCTGGAAAATAAATGCAATCGTAGATGGAGAAATAGCGGTGTTGAATGAAAAGGGTATTCCCGATTTCAGTGGTTTGCAATCCTGGCGAAGTGAGGCCGATGGACAGCTCGTATTTTACCTTTTTGACATTTTGTGGATTGAAGGTAAAAATGTGATGGCCTTACCACTCATTGACCGCAGAAATATTCTTCGGTCAATAATGCCGAATCATGCAATGATAAAACTTAGTGAGAATTTCAATGAAACCGGAACTAACTTTTTCGACCTGGCGGATAAACTCGGTCTGGAAGGGATAATAGCCAAGAAGGCTACAAGTATTTATATGCCGGGGCTGCGCACAAAAGATTGGCTAAAAATCAAAACACAAAAATTCCAGGAAGCTATCATTTGCGGTTATACGAGAAATGAAAATACCTCCAAAAAATTCAGCGCATTGTTATTGGGTTGGTATGATAATAGAGAATTGCAGTTTATAGGTCTTGTTGGTACCGGCTTCAATAATAAAAATCAATCGGGAATATTACAGCAATTAAAGCCCCTGGAAACTAAAAAGAGTCCTTTTAAAATTATTCCTGATTATAATAAGCCTTCCCGCTTTCGTCCGAAGCCCGCAAGAGCAGAGGTCACCTGGGTGAAGCCGAAAATTGTGTGTGAAATAAGTTACCGGGAAATGACCAAAGATGGTGCAATACGTCATCCATCTTTTAGGGGCCTTCGACCTGATAAAAATGCTGAAGATGTCGTAAAAGAAAGTCCCGTTGAAATTAAAAAGATTATTCACGATAAAAGCAAACTTGTGAAAGAAAAAATAATTACCGCTCCCGGGAAAAAGGAGCGAAAAACTTTGCTGAATCCAAAAGAACAAATGCAGACAAGAAATGTTGGTGGGCATAATCTTAAATTTACCAACCTGGGCAAATTGTACTGGTCAAAAGAGAAGGTATCGAAGCGGGATATGATAAATTATTATTATCAGGCGGCACCGTTTATCTTACCCTATTTAAAAGACAGGCCGCAAACTCTTAACCGCTATCCTAACGGAATCACAGGTAAAACTTTTTATCAAAAAAATGTAAAAGGTAAGGTCCCGGATTGGATAAAAACATTTCCATACCACAGCGAAGGCGATAATCGTGATAAAGAATTTTTGGTGGCAAGCAATGAAGCAAGCTTGTTGTATATGGCTGGTATGGGGTGCATCGAAATGAATCCATGGAGCAGCAGGGTACAATTTCCCGATAATCCTGATTGGTGCATTATTGACCTTGATCCGGATAAAAATACTTTTAAGCAGGTAATAGACACGGCTTGCGTTACAAAAAAAATATTAGACTCGATAGGCGTCACCTCTTTTTGTAAAACATCCGGCTCAACGGGACTGCATGTATATATTCCGTTTGGTGCAAAATACTCCTACGAAGATTCAAAGGAATTTGCAAGAGCTATAGCAAAGCGGGTACATACAGAACTACCGGCATATACCACAATCGAACGTAAAACCGCCGATCGCAATGGCAAAATGTATATTGACTTTTTGCAGAATCGCCCGCAGGCAACTGTTGCTGCGCCTTATTCCCTAAGGCCAAAACCCGGGGCCACCGTTAGCATGCCTGTGCATTGGGAAGAAGTAACAAAGGGATTGGAAATAAAGAATTATACTATCCATAACTCTATTGAACGTATGAAAGCAGAAGGTGATATTTTCAAAAGCGTCTTGGGAAAAGGTATCAATCTCAAAAAAGCATTGAAGGCAATAGAAGCTTTGTAAGTACTTGCTTATTTTACTGTAGCCACTGATGATTTCGAAAGTTGTAATTGAAAAATTTACGATTCATAAAACCCAATTCTTTATACCTTCAGGGTTCACTCTCTTCTTTATGAAAAAATTATTTCTACTTATTTTAATTTCATTTGTATTCGCAGCAGCCGATGCTCAAAAGTATCCCGATAGCTATACTGACGGAAAGTATCTTACGATAAACGGCGCTAAATTATACGTAGTTGTGGCCGGTACCGGTGATCCTTTAATCATCATTCCCGGGGGGCCGGGCGGTGCCCATCCAGGCTATAGAAGGTTCGATACTTTGGCTAAGGATAACCAGCTTATTTTTTATGATGCATTCGGAAGAGGAAAAAGCGATACCGCCAAAGATGTAAAAGAATACTCGCTTGCCCGCGATATCGAAGATGTGGAAGGTTTGCGGATAGCTTTGCATCTTGATAAACTAAATATTCTTGGTCACTCATATGGAGGTGTTGTGGCGCAAGGATATGCTGTAAAATATCCAGCTCACGTAAGCCACCTTATTCTCGCCAATACATTTCACAGCTTCATTATGTGGCAGGCAAATGATGACAACAGCAATCATGAAATAAAAACTAATTATCCTGAAGTATGGGATTCTATTATGATCATAAGAGAAGCGGGCGCAATTTCCAGTGATGCAAAGCACCAGGAATTATATGGCAAAGTTCCTTATGGATTTTTGTATGCATACAATCCTGAAAATTTTACCAACCGGGGTAAAAAGCCGTATCCAAATTCTTTTAATTCTAAATTGTATTACCAGATGGTCGGCAAGGACGGTGACTTTATCGTGGGAAGCGATATAGGTACTTTTGATTTTAGAAAAGATTTGAAAAATCTTAAAATGCCAGTCTTAATATACGGCGGCCGTTATGATCGTGTAGCTGTTCCTGCAATGATGGTAAAGTTTAAAGAATATTGTCCCCAGGCTCAGTTTGTGATGTTTGAAAAATCGGGGCATAATCCACAAATAGAAGAACCGGAAAAGTTATTTCCAGTCATTGAAAATTTTTTACATCACTAAAAATTGCGCAGGTTTTGCCTTTCAATTTTCAATGGTTACTTTCCCTTCAACCGGTATTTTTTATTCACCTTAGGATTATTAAAGTATTCATCAAGCTCTTTGCTGTCAGTGCTATCCTCGACAACCGGCACGTCTATTAATTGCAGCTGAACCTGTTTTAATTCTTCCTTAAGCCTGGCAGTCTTCTTAACAATGTCTGGATCTTTGTCTCCAACAAGAATATTGTCGGTAATTAAATATTGCAATCTTTTAATATCGCTTCTTACCAGGGATGCTGAATTTTGTTCATAACTTTTGTTGGGCGCCACAGCTTCTTTTACAGGCACCAATGCCACGCCTACACTCGGTAGTATCTTGCCGGTAGTCTGACCGGTATTATCCGGTAAAGAAGAAAAAATGGTTCCTCCCAACGCAGTTGATGCAGATGTAAGGTCGAATGTAGTTCGGGTATTTTTTGTCTTTTTTATTTTTTGATCTAAAATTCTAAAGGTACTCTTCAATTGGACTATATAGGTTTCCACGTTCTCAACAATCGTATTGTATTCCATTAGTCTTTGTGGAAAATTGATGGTCTGACTCACCATAATTTTAACCACAGCAGTATCGCGGTTAAAAAACTTATCGACTCCCACGAAATTTATTGTCAATAGCTTCTGCTTTTCCTTTGCGTCCTCTTTAATAAAATCATAACTGGGGCTCCAAAGAAAATCATCGCCACATTTGGTGACGGGGTTAACTGATCGTACCGAAAAGTCGGAGTAGTAAGTTATAGATTCGATCGGAAAACTTCCATCTTCGCATTGCAGCTTAAAATTTAAAGTATCGCCTTCATCAATATTAAGAGTTCCGCTTACGGTAGGTTTTACTTTCGACGGAATAATCTCCGTGTTATAAAAAACCAGCGTAAAAGAAGTGTCTACCCTATCGGTATCATTGTTGAGGTTTTGGACACCGAGCATCACTTTATACGCATTATCATACTTGAGTTTACCGGAAAGAAAAAAAGATTTATCGGCTTTAAATTTTAATATACCATAGTCCTTATCGATTTTCAAGCCAACCGGCGAGTTCCTTAAAAACCAAAAATATTGTTCCGGGTCTTTATTTATCTCGAAATGATATTCAAGAGTTGAGTCAACATGGAGTGTGAAATACGGCGTGAAATTTTTTATTCGTAAGACCGTATCTTCCTTTTTTACGGGAATAGTATCTTCAAATACTTGCGCCTTTCCACAAAAGGAAGTGGCAAGCAGAAAGAATAAAAGTAAGAAACCTGGAATAACGGGACGCTTTATTTTTTTTAGCATGCACGCAAAAATATAAAACTCTCACTTTTATCGCCGTTGAAATATTTCATAAAAATTATTGATTGAATAAATCCAGGTTAAAAATCATTTTTTCCCTTCATAATAATCACATTGCTGCAACGAACCAAGCCGGAAATGCAACGAAATTTTAGTTATTTTTTCAATATGCAATTCCTGTTTACAAAAAAAACCGAAATTACTAGTGTAAAAATCTTTCGGGATTATATTCCTTGCTGATTCTGCGCTTATTTTTTGAGTATTCCATTTAGGGAACGATGCTGACTTAAAACGTATAAAATTACCAGGAGTTTTAACGGAACTTTTTAAAATAAAATCTGTTTCTTTCGCGACGGAATTACTAAGGGGTTGTGCGGACACGACACAACATATAAATAAAAAAAGCCAGATAACACAAATTTTATTCCAAAAAAACATATCGTTATTTTTGCATCGCAAATTTACAACATATACAAAAGAAAAAAGTTAAATGTCGTTAGGCCAGCGGTTACAGCAAAAGCTATTACAGAAATTGTCACCCCAACAAATTCAGCTGATGAAATTGTTGCAGGTGCCAACTGCTCATCTTGAGGAAAGAATTAAAGAAGAGATAGAAGAGAATCCTGCGCTTGAGCCAGGAGAGGATGGCCATGATGAAAATTTTGATGAGCCGAAAGATGAATTTGATAATACTGAAGGGGACGAGATCGATGGAAGTGAATCGGACTACGAAAGCATCGATATAAGTGAGTACGTAAAAGATGGTGATGATGAAGTGGGAGATTACAGGCTGCGGGATGACAATTATGGAGATCCGGAAGAAACAAAAACCGTTCCCCACAGGGTGGAGACTTCTTTTTTCGACACATTGAAGTCGCAGCTCTTGATGCTCAACCTCGATGAACGGCAGAAAAAAATAGCAGAACAAATAATAGGAAGTATTGATGACGATGGGTACCTGCGCCGGGAAGTGTCTGCTATTGCGGATGACCTTGCTTTCAGGCAAAATATAGATAGTACCGAAAAGGAGATCGCAGAACTGGTACACCTGATTCAACAATTCGATCCTCCGGGTGTGGCGGCAAGAGACTTGCAGGAATGTCTTTTATTGCAGCTTAAAAGGAAAGAATCGGAAGGGAAAAAAGTTAAGATTGCCATTGATGTCATCTCAAATTATTTTGAAGAGTTTACCAAAAAACATTATGAAAAAATTCAGCGTGGATTGAATCTTGATGATGACGGAATTAAGGATGTTATTAACCAGATCATTAAATTAAATCCTAAGCCCGGGGGCCAGGTTGGAGAAACTAATAAGCTTCAAAGCTATGTGATCCCCGATTTTTTTGTAATAAATACACTTGGTAAACTGGAGGTGACGCTTAACTCTAAAAATGCTCCCGACCTGCGCATAAGTGAAGGATACCGGGATATGCTTAAAGATTACGATCGTGGCGCTAAAAAAGATAAGCGCCAAAAAGAAGCAGTACTTTTTATCAAACAAAAAATTGACTCGGCCAAGTGGTTTATTGATGCGATAAAGCAAAGGCAACATACATTGCTAAGCACCATGCAGACTATAATGGAATACCAAAAAGAATTCTTTTTAACAGGAGATGACACAGATCTTCGGCCCATGATTTTAAAAGACATTGCTGAGCGGACAGGCCTTGATATTTCTACGGTAAGCCGCGTAGCTAACAGCAAATTTGTGCAGACGGAATTTGGCACTTACCGGCTTAAATTTTTCTTTAGTGAAAGCCTCGTAACTGATTCCGGCGAAGAAGTAAGTACCCGCGAGGTTAAAAAGATATTAAGTAATTTAATCGATGATGAAAGTAAACAGCATCCCCTGAGTGATGAAAAGCTAACTGAGTTGCTCCAGGAAAAGGGCTACAATATAGCACGCCGTACAGTAGCAAAATACAGGGAGCAGCTTAATATTCCTGTTGCACGGCTTAGAAAAGAATTATAATGGATACGAAACTTTTTGACCCGTCTCATCAACCTCCTCCCTCTGCACAAAAAAGCCGATACAGCCTGTCCTTGAGGATTCCCGCACAGATTTTCTCATATGCATTTCACCCTCTTTTTATACCAGTAATTGCTACCTGGTATTTAGCATTTATACAAGCGCGGTATTTCACAGGTATTCCATATGGCGAAAAAATTTACATCCTGATAAGAGTTGCTTACAATACTATTTTTTTTCCCGCTTTTACGGTGGTGCTTTTAAAAGCCCTTGGCTTTATCGATAGTATATTTTTAAGAACTCAAAGAGAAAGAATTATCCCTTATATAGCTACAAATATATTTTATTTCTGGATGTATCTTGTTTTCAGGAATCAACCCGATGTGCCATTAATTCTTACCGGGTTTATTTTTGGAATATTTTTTTCTTCATCTATTGCACTACTGGCGAATGTTTATTTTAAAATAAGCATGCATGCATTGGGAGTAGGCGCTTTTCTGGGATTGCTGCTAGTCGTAATTTTTAGCGGATCTTCTTATGGAGTTTTTTTACCCGCAATGCTCGTTATCTTATTAACCGGCTTTGTATCTACCTCGCGATTGATTGTAAGTAATCATATGCCTTTCGATATTTATGCAGGAATACTTATAGGAATGCTAAGCCAGTTTGTTGCAAGCGCTTTTATTGGATAAAACAAAGTTTGCACTGTTTATTTCCGGATTATCATAAACAAAAACTCACACGTTTTGAAAGCCTGGGAGGTCTCCCGGGCCTGGCATAATTTATTTCACTAGCATTATCATGTGTGTAAATATCTTTTTCTCTCCAGTTTTTATCAATCATTATTTCTTTGCGGCAAGAACCAACTGGGTTGTAATTGCTCCGGAACTTTAGGAGGACTTGGTTTTATGAGGTAATCAAAATCGTAACTGATATTGGTATATATCGGAATACCTTAGCCGTACATTTCCCATTCTGCAGGCGCCGGAAAATCAACCGGATGGCTATCATCATAATTGGTTTTCAAACTCCAAAAGAGCGAGTTGGAGGCTTATCTATCCATTTGAATTTCCAGTTGCCATTTAAAGATTTGAAAATATTTCGATTTTGCAGTGTCGCCTTGCAAAGCGAGTTCATTAATTTCGTACGCAAGTAATGGTATGCATGGGTTCCTAACGATCTCTGCCCGCCTTAAGGTTTACCTAGTTTTTGTAACACCCACTCACCCACTTTCGTTCCCTCCTGCTGTCCTTGCACAATGGCATCCATATAATGTATCCCACCATAAAATCTTGAAATCGCCGCTTCATTCGCGGCCTGGTGAAAAGATTTAAATGTCCTCGGAGGTAAGCCGTAAGCTATCTCGACACTATCGTTAAAAGTAAAGTTATCGCCAAAATAATTTGTGAGCAATATCGCAGAAGTAGTAGAGATTACAGAATGCCCGCTTGTGTATTCAGGGAAGGGCGGTGTTTGTAAGAGTGGCACCCATTGCGGATCAATTAATTTTCGTATTGCGGTCTCCGGGCGAATGCGGTTACTCCTGTATTTCTCAGTCCAGCAGCTAATATTAGCATCCATTAAACCGATAGAAACAACTGCGTATATCCGCATCGTTTCATCGAAACTTTTTTTCGCGTTTAAGCAAGCGATACCTGTAATGCCTAACCAATGGGCGCCGGGAGATATTTTTTTAAAACCAAAAACCAGATGCCCTTCATCCTGCATAGCGAAAGGATTACAATCCCAGAAGGATGCAATTTGTCTATGATCTTCATCCAAATTTTTTCCTTCTTCATATACAGCTTTTGTGAGATCAAAATAGGGTGAGCCGCTTTTTGCATTGTATGTCATGGGTGGCTCAGGCTTAAACTGGCTGGGTGAATCGAGAGTAAATGGGCGCACTGTATTGAAATAAGGTTCTACGGGAGCCAAAAAGCCTGGTGGGGTAGGATACCACGAACCATCTGTTTTAAGCGGCGTATACCTGGGCAGATTGCTTACCTTACTGTATCCATCCCTTGCCGCATATGCAAGTATTTGTTTACTTATGGTAAGGGCATAGCTTTTAGAATCATTGAGAATGTCATCATCAATAGCGGCCTTACGGCATGAGTCAATAAATTTTTGCTCAAAAGTATTAAGTAAGTTTCCTGAAGGCTGCATCTTTTTTGCAGTCTCCAGGATAGCAAGCAATGCGGCCAATTGGTAATTGGCAGATGGTATAGAGTCCGGCTTGTTAATTTGAGGGTACTCATTTAGTATACTTTGCATACTCCTAAACTTACCATCGTTTTGCGAAACTACTTCATAACCCGCCAGGCAGGCATAAGAAAAAAAACGTGCACCTAATGGTGGATTTGTGATGTCGTGCACCATAATCTCCGTCATTTTTGTGACGACTTCGCTGATGTCTTTATTGCTAAACGAGGGCTGTTTCTTTTTTTGTCTACAGGAAAATAAAAAAAATAATAAAAATGCACAGGCAAATAGGATACAATAAGTTACCCTGCTATTTAATTTAAAATTATTATGAGATCGTTGTTTCATCATTTTAATAAAATCACACAGGCAAAAGGTTAAAAGAAATTTCTAATATTTTGACGTTATCATTTCAATTTATAAGCTTTCATGTCCTTCTGGTTGATGCCAAATAATAAATCATTATTTATCTCAAGTACACTTCGTACATCGCCCCAAATGTGAAAACCAGATTGCTGCTGATTTATATAACTAAAATTCCCTTTACCATCGCCTTTTAAAAGCACGCCATAATTTGCATCGCATTTTCCGAAGCGCAAACGGGCCTGGTTAATATTTCCGCATAGGAGCAAATCCTGTTTTCCATCTTTATCATAATCTAATGCGGTTATTGTAAACACCGGTGAATATTGTGCCTGTACAGGTAATGCCTTCTCAACAAACTTACCATTTGGTTCGCTTTCAAAATATACAGTGTTGAGATAATTTACCTGGAGGTGTTTTGCGTCTTTCAATTCTTCTTCAGAAAAAATATCTTTTATACCCGCGTCTGCATAGCTTTTATAATCGGTGAAGCGTGTACGCATGTTGCTCATCTGGTCCAGAAGTTCATCACGGGTTACATAAGGATAGCTCTTGTGTTGAATATAAAAGCAAAGGATCGGATCAATTGATCCATTATTATCAAAATCCTTATAATACATTTCCGCAGGCTCGGCATCGCTTACTTTAAACTGAGTATTTAATCCCATATTGCCAATCACCAAGTCCTGCTTTCCGTCTCCATTTAAATCGGTAACTAGCAATTTATTCCACCAGCCGCTATATTCTATATTGAAATAATCCTTTGTTTTATTTTCTAATTTTCCATTTACGTTTATATATACTGTTAGAGGCATCCATTCACCAACTACAATAAGATCATGTTTTTTATCATTGTTGAGATCAACCCAGGCAGCATCTGTTATCATTCCTAACTTTTGAAGTTGCGGCGCTAATGTTGCAATTTTATCGGTAAAATTTCCCTTCCCATCATTTATCAAGAGGTAGCTTTGCGGAGTTTCCGGATACTGTCCCGGAATATTTCTGCCGCCAACAAACAGGTCAACAAAGCCATCTCCATTTACATCTGCAGCCCGAACGCAACTTTTGCTGACGTGCATTTCGGGTAACGCACTGTTGACTTTCGTAAAATTTCCCTTACCATCATTCAGATATAACCTGTCTTGCAATAAAACATCTGCGGATGCATAATTATCATAGCCTCCGCTTACTACATACAAGTCTTTGAACCCATCGTTATTTACATCAACAAAAAGAGCATCGGCATCTTCGCTTAACTTATCAGCATCAAAGGCAGGCTGTGTGTTTTGAATAAACTGTCCATTCTTTTGTTGAATATATAATGCGCCTGCGTGGCCGCTTCCCCCGCCGGCATATATATCTTCCAAACCATCACCATTTACATCTCCTTTAGCCAGACAGGGTCCTGAAAAAGAAAGCGGGTTAACCATGAGCGGTTGCCTCTTAAAGTCGTTGATATTATTGACTGCACTATGATAATTGACCGGCGATTTTATTTCTTCAAATATTGGTTTCGGAGGATATGGAAGTTGATATTTTGTGGTTGCGTCTTTTTCATCTAATGTAACAAGCCGGTCTCCTTTAATATTCTTTAGCAACTGCTCCCTGCCACTTAGCCACACAACTTTTAATGAATCAATGGAAGCTTCTTTTCCTAAACCAAAGTTCAATATGGCCGACACGGTCGATTGATATCCCCTGGATGGCATCTGTTCTAAGTATTGAAGCTTTTCTTTGTTATACAGAAATACTTTTGCCCCGATCCCATCAGTGTTCTTTGATGCTCCCTTTAGCTTCACTTCGAGATAGTGATTCCCGGTTTGTCCGGCTGCATCATTCCTGTAAATAAAGGCGGGGCTGTTAATATTGCTGACAATTAAATCAAGGTCGCCGTCATTATCCAAATCAGCATAAGCCGCGCCATTGCTGTTTGATGGCGTATTTAAACCCCATTGATTTCCCACATTTTTAAAACTGAGATCGCCTTTGTTTTGATACATGTAATTGATAAGATTTGAAGACGGCATTTGTTTTATTAATTCTAAAACATCTTCCTTTTTTAATCTTCCCTTGCTTTGAATAAAGTCATTCATGTATTTAATGAAGTCCATGTTGGTGTAGTCCCGCAGGTATCCATTTGTTATATACAAATCCTTCCATCCATCATTATCATAGTCCGCAAACAGGGGAGACCAACTCCAGTCAGTGTTCGAAATACCGGCAAGCTGCCCAACTTCACTAAATGTTCCGTCACCGTTATTTACCTGGAGCATATTACGCATATACTGGTAATAAAAGCCGCTGCGAAGGCTTAGGTCAAACTTTTCATAATTATCGGGAGCAAATAATAATTTCTGCCGATGGTTATCTTCCGGCAGCATGTCCAGTGTAAAAATATCGGGCAGGCCATCATTGTTAACATCGGCTACATTGTCACCCATAGAAAAATGGCTGATGTGGCCCATACTGGATTCCAGCTTATTGGTGAATGTGCCATTCTTATTATTCATATACAAATAATCAGGCACACCATAATCATTGGAAATATAAACATCCTGCCAGCCGTCACCATTTATATCAGCAATACCCGCGCCCAATCCATACGTCAGCGCTGAATTACTAAAGCCGGCTTTTGGGGTAACGTTTGAGAAATGGTTATTGTTATTTTGAAATAGCTTAATGCCGATATTCAAATCTGGTTTTTTGAGTAGGTCAGCCGTACTCGCTTCGTCTAAAATAGGTAAGTTGTCAGGGTTGTGGCTGAGCAGCAACATATCAAGATCTCCGTCCCGGTCATAATCAAAAAAATAAGCCTGTGTACTGAAACCTGAATCTGCCAAACCGTATACATTTGCCTGCTCACTAAATTTTGGAATACCATTGGCGTCGTTGCCGGTGTTGATAAATAATTGGTTCGCCCTTTTAGCCGGTGGTAGTTTTCCTGAATAACAAACATAGATATCCGGCTTGCCGTCGCCGTTTACATCCGCGATGGTAACACCGGTTTTCCAGGGCCCCGGCCTTGCCTGCATATTGGCCGCTACCGTAATATCCTGAAACTTCATGCCACCTTTATTAAGGTATAGTTTATTATCGACAAGGTTACTTGAAAAATAAATATCCTGCAAGCCGTCATTGTTAAGATCTCCTACAGCAACACCACCGCCATTGTAAAAATATTCATACAGCAAGACGTTAGTATTGAGGCCTTCGGTAATCTGGTTGTCAAAATCTAAATAAGTGCTGTCCGGTGGCAATAGGGTAAATAAATGCGGACTGTTATAGTCATTGGAATTATTCGGCTTTTTCTCTTCATTATTATTGCAGGCGCTAATTAAGATGCCTAATACTATAATAAAACGCCATATGATATTTTTACTCAAATTTAATTGGTTTTTATATTTTAAAAAACCAGATGGGCCTTCCAAAAATAGTTTTAATTATTAATTATTCCTTAACCACAGGCTATAAAAAGGAGAAATACATAGGTAATAAACAGGTAGCTGTATTACTTAATTTGCAGCTTTAACTGGCTGAGCAGATATTATCAAAAGGTCAGGTGAACGCTGAATATTGATGACTTTTTTTTGCATAAATATTTTTGCGTTGAACCAGGGCTTATTATTTTTTGCAATATCAGCCCTACTTAAGCACTACGCCGGTTTAAATAAACCGGCGTAGAACATAAAGTCATCCAATTTCGTTAATATCCCGGGTTCTGAATAAGTTGTTTATTTTTTTGCATTTCATCTAGCTTTATTGGAGGGAAATACAATTTATCATCCCATGCCCGGTTTTCTACTCCGGATTCTATGTTTTGAACCCGGTAGGTATAATCGTAATTACTTTTGTCATACCTGTAGGTAGTTACGGTTTTACCGGGCTTAAGTTTGCCGGTAATTACCATAATCCGCACTTTTTGCCCGAGGGTTTGTGGCGCAATCATCCAACGGCGCGCATCATAAAACCGTTGTTCCTCAAACAACATTTCTATATTACGTTCATTCTGGTATCTTGCCGTCAGGGCGGCGCCACTTTCTGTAATGGCAGGTAATCCGGCTCTGAAGCGGATTTTATTCAGCCAATCTTTTGCTGTTACTTCATCACCTAAGGCAAGCAATGCTTCGATGTAATTAAAAACCACCTCTGTGTACCTGATCTGAATAGATGGAATTTCCTGCTTTTGGTTCATATCCACAATCCCAAGATCATCGTTTGAAAACTTACGGATAGAATAACCGGTACGGGTACCGTTCCAGTTTTCGATAGAGCTGTTACGAGTATCCAAACCAAAATAGGTAGAAGCGGATCCTGCGGTTCCTACTTCATAAGTTCCAAATTGTATTTCGCCATAAGGATCGGTCCCAGCACCATCAGTAGTGCGGGGCTTCCATTTGGTACCATCGTATAAAATAGATGCGTAAAATCTTGGTTCCCTGTTTTCATACGGGGCCGCAGCGTCGGCTGGCTTATTCCAATCGAATTTAGTACCATCCATCATTTCATAATTATCAACAAGGTTTTGGGTTGGCTCACTTGATGTCCATCCATGATATCCATTAGTGCTGTTATTCCTGGGATACCATGCCCCCCAGTCATCCGCAGATGCGTTAATATAATATTTTGCCAAAATAGTTTCTTTTTCTCCGCCCTTTCTCGATAAATAAACATCGGTATAGTCAGCAATTGCCTGATCTTTCGGGGATGGACTTAAAAGATCCAGTTTGAATCCATATTTTCCCAAATCAATAACTGCCTTTGCGGCATCTCGGGCTTTTTCCCACCGGGCCACACGATCACCACTTATATATCCCAACAATTCAGGATTTGCGTAGCCACTAATTAATGTTGATTTGCTTTTTGCTGTGGGAATGTCATGTAGATCGCTTGCCGCGTACAGCAGTACACGTGATTTAAGCGCCATGGCTGCATCTTTAGTTGCCCGGCCCAAGCCAAGCGTTTTTCCATCAAGCAACAATGCGGCAGAGTCCAAATCACTAACAATAGAATTTACGCATTCTTCATAGGTGTTTCTCGCAATAGTAAAATCGGGACTATCTAACGCGTACGAAGCCTTAATAATAGGAACTCCTCCATAGTATCTCAATAATTGATTGTAACAATGTGCACGTAAAAAATAGGTCTCCCCTTTCAAGCGGTCAACCATGGTGGGATCGAATGTTGCCGTAGCAAGATTTTCCAAAGCAAGGTTGGCGGCCCTGATACGAAGATACATTTCACCCCATTCGTAAGTATTATTTACCCAGCCGGTAGCACCCGGGCTCACGTTACCTTCCATTATATCCGCTCTCCCGAAATTGTACAATGCATTATCACTAATGCAATCCATACTTTCCTGGTTCAAAATACCATCGTGATATACATTATAGATATCAGTAACAAAGGCTTCAGAGAGAGACGGGTCGGCCCACACTGTAGATGCAGGTGGCTTATCCAGGGGTTGCGTATTTAAGAAGTCCTTGTTGCACGCGCCTAACAAAACGCTAAAGGCCATTGCAGGTATAAAATTATTTATTAGTCGTTTCATATATTTTTCAATTTAAAAAGTTACGGTAGCTCCTAGATTAATTACCCTGGACTGAGGATAATATTGTAAGCTGCTGTTAAGCGATTCCGGATCAAAAATATCCTGTTTGGCCCATGTCGCAAGATTGAGGCCATTTGCATATATGCGTAGGCCTTTTATGCCTACTCTCTTACCTATATCCTCCGGAAGCGTAAACCCGATCTCTACGTTCTTTAGCCGAACATAATCCGTACTCATCATATAGTAGGTGTTTCGATTAGAGAAGTACTGGTTGTTCCTATCCACTGTGCGGGGATCTACTGAACTTGGATTATCAATGGTCCAGCGATGATCATAGGTATATTGAAGGTAGTTGCCAATTGTACCTGATTCTGTCTGAAGGAAAAGTTCGCCACCTGAAGAATTCTGTAGTAAGATGGATAAGTCAAAAAGCTTATATTGCAATCCAATACTTAATCCTCCCTGGAAAGTGGGTACTGTTGTTTTATCTGATCGTATCCTGTCATTTGCATCTATTTTTCCATCGTTATTTACATCTTTAAATTTCATACTACCCGGAAAAAGCTTTCCAGCTCCGCCCACACCCGTATAATCCAACGTGTTAGCATCAACATCTTTCTGATCTTTAAAAATACCATCATATTGATACAACAGCATTCCATCAGGGTCATTTATGTTATTCGGGATAGGATGCCCGGTAGATAATTGATAGTCTGGTCTACCTGGTGTTTCGTCCCAGAAAAGAATTCTGTTTTTCGCATAACCGCCATTTATGCTTACGTTAAAGCGCAGGTCTCCAAAATGATCGTTGTAACCTACCTTAAACTCATATCCTTCATTGGCAACTTTTCCAATATTTTCAGCTGGCAACGTCAAGCCCGCACTCTGTGGTATAGAAGCATTCCTGAACCACAAAATACTCGACCGTCGATTGTTGAAATAATCGAGTTCAAGACTTAACCTGCTTCGCAAAAAAGTCGCATCCAGGCCGATATCATAGTTGTTAGCTATTTCCCAGGTGATATTGGGGTTAGGGATACCATTCTCGTGATATGCAGCAGCTACCGCGTTATTAATTACATAGCCCGAACCTGTGATGGCATAAGTTGGAAGGTAACTGTATTCTACAAGCGATCCTCTTGAATATACTGCATCATTACCGAGTTTACCCCATGATCCGCGAAGTTTCAAAGTATTTATGAACTTAATATTTTCCTTAAAAAAATTTTCCTCCGAAATTCTCCACCCTGCGGTTACACCGGGAAAAAATCCGAAACGTTTGGCTGTGGGGAAATTATAGGATCCATCATACCGCCATAAAAATTCTGCTATATATTTCTCCTGGTAATTATAGCCCACGCGTCCAAAATAATTCAATCTTGCGCGCTCCCAAGCGCTGCCACCAGATTGCTGAATATCCTGCCCACCAGCATTCAATTGATCTATTGCTGCAGATGGATAATATTGTCTCTTTGCATTAAAGAAGCTGGCATTTGACTTTTCTTTTGTTATACCAGCAAGAAATATTACCTGGTGATCTCCAAAGGTATGATCGTACGATAAGATACCTTCCAATAAAGTATTTAGCTGATCGGTTGTATATTGGTTAAGTGTAGGGTCTGGAGTCGGTCCTTTTTTCACCTTTTTTAAAATAGGTGTTACACCGTCAGGTTCATAGGAACTATAGTCCCAGCTGTAGATGTACCAGGGCGTGTTCCATGTTTTACCCTGTTGAATGTATTTATCAATCGCAACGTTACCGATAACTTTTAATCCTTCTACTCCGGGAATAGTAATTTCTATTTTACCATTTGATTGCAAATAATAGCGAGTATCCCTATCATAGCCGGTTTGATTGGTCGTAATTACTACAGGTTGTTCTCCATTTTCAATATCAGGGCCGGGTAAGCCATTTGGCCAGTATGCAGGTTTATGAGGGTATCCACGGATGAGCATCCTGAAAATAGACCCCGCTGATTTTGTTGGGAAAAACCGATTTTCCTGGCGCCCGGTTACACCTAGCGAAGTAGTGATATATTTGTTAACCTTCGCATCGAGGTTGATACGAAAATCGTATTGCTTGTACCCAGTAGCTGAATTTTTATAGTACCCATCTTGGTTTTCATAGCCCAAAGAGGCCAGGTACTTTACATTTTCTGATCCACCGGACAATTGTAAATTATGCCGTGATTGCGGAGACCAATCTTTTAAAGTAGCTCCAAACCAATCTGTATTGGGATGTCCCCAGGGGTCAGAACCGTCTTTGTACTTCTCAATATCCGCAGGTTGAAAAGGCGCTGTAGAAACGTTGCCGCTCACTGGATCAGTATAGCTTCCCGTAGACTTAAAGGCGGCCGCGGCATCTGCCCATTTGGAGGGATCCAGTTTATATACTTCTATTTCATTGGCCATAGTGCCATAGTCAACAGCATTCAATACTTTAGGTATAACGGAAGGTTGACCCCAGCCCTGGTTAAAACTGTAAGATAATTCCGGCTTTCCCGCTTTGCCATGTTTTGTAGTAATAAGTATTACGCCGTTCGCAGCACGTGCTCCGTAAATTGCTCCAGACGCATCTTTCAATACTGACATACTTTCTATATCAGCAGGATTTAAGCGATCTAACCCACCAGCACGGGCAGGCACTCCATCAATGACTATTAAGGCATCATTGCTTCCCAGAGAATTGACACCACGAATGCGTATTGCAGAACCATCATAGCCAGGTTCGCCACTGCTGTTAGTCGCAACAACACCCGGCAAGCGACCGGCTATTGAATTAGAAAGGTTAACCGCGGGAGATTTTTGCAAATCACTGCCCTTTACCTGTGCTACGGCACCAGTAACAGTTACCTTTTTTTGGGTGGCATACCCTACCACCACTACTTCACTTAAGCTATTAACTGAAGTGGTAAGATTAATAGAAAAGTTGGTTGTATTGCCGACAGGTATTTCCTGGCTTTGATAACCTACATTGGAAATGACAAGGGTAGATTTTTGGGAAGGAACATCAATAGAAAATGCTCCATCGGCATTTGTTGTGGCTCCAACACTTGAGCCTTTTATAGTAACACTTACGTTTGAAGCTGGGTTTCCTTTGTCATCTTTCACAATACCTGTGACATGAATTTTATTTTGCGCATTAACGCAAAAGTTTATAAGAAAAATTCCGGTTAAAAGAATAAATTTCTTAAAAGCTCCGGGTGAGAAATTCGATAGATGTACTCCACGCAAGCTGTTCCTTTTAGTAAATTTTTTCATATCGTAGTTTTTAAATTTTTGCGAGTTAATAATTCATGAGCATTGATAAAATTATTACTTGTATAATTTACAATTAATAAAAAAAATAAATTTTTTTATCACGGTGATAGATATTTTTTAAAAAAATTAAGGAGTGACTTTTGGGAGTAAAATGAAACACCATGTTCATTTAATGACATTATAAATTCAATTTTATTTACATAATGTAAATCGCAATGATAGTATTTAGGATAGGATCGCAATCGTTTTACAGGGTGGTAATATTAACTAAAATTAAATAATATTTTCATTATTCCAATTTTATTTATGCACCGGAATTTTATTACGTGTAATAAATACAATTATTTTACAAACTAAGCAATAAAAAAAGATTTTTTTTGAAAAATAGTTTTTCAGACAGGCGGAACGTCTATTTACTTTTTTAATACAAACACTAAAATCCTTATGTATAGGGGAAGGTCCTATCTAAGATTGATACAAGGTAACCTGCAAAATTTATTGACCGGTCAGTGGATCAAACTCAAATAAATTTCCAGGATCGCCTTTCTTTCCTTCGGAGCTTATATAAAGTTTTCCATCAGGTGAAAAGCAAATCCCTTCTGGTTGTGGCATAAGATCTTTGTCGATGAATTGAAAATCTTTTAGTTTCCCGTCATGGGTATATATAGCCATGCATTTGGTATCCCTGGTTGAAAGGAGGTAGATATCTTGAGTGACGGGATGCACGGCGATTGCTGAAGGATTGAACTCGAGTTTTTCATCTGCTACTTTCTCAAAATCTTTTTTATGTATCAAAAGAAAAGGCTCGTCATCCAACGTGTTACTTCCCATATCAAATGAATACACTGCACGTGTAGATTTCTTTTCATCCTTTACATCTGATTCATCCTTACATGCAATCAATAATTTTTTTGTAACAGGATCGTAACATAAGCCTTCTGTATTGTTTTCCTTTTTTAAAAAGGTCTTTAATCTATCAACAGACGGATTGTTTTTCCAATCTGTAATTTTAAATAAAGTGCCATGACTCCATAACGCATAAACAACATTATCAACAATAGTTACATCCTCAATATCAAATTTTTCATCACTTTCTTTCTTAAATGAAATTGTTTTCTCAAGCGTTAGTTTGCCATCGTCAATTCTTACTAAATAAAGAAGGGGATTTATATCTTCGATAAGAATAAGGTGATTTTGATCTATCCATGTATTTCCCGACACCTCTACCAGTTGCTCGGGCAATCGCCAGGTCCGGTTTGGCTTATTTAAGTCGTATTTGAATTGCTTGCCGGTTACATTAGCGGATGAATTATTTTGGCTTTTCGCATCAACATTTACTATTACTGGATTTGCCTTATCGCTTTCGTTATTGGTTGTACATGAAAAAAAAATAATTATTGAAATTGTGGTTGCGGTAAGCTTATACAACATGGCGGATCAATTTAAAAGTATTTAAAATTGGAAATAAGTTTGCAAAGCTAAGTATATGTAGGAGCAATAGGTAAAATCTTTATTAGTATTGCCACGAATCTTAAAATATTGGCATTTCATATCTTTTAACCAGGTCAAAATGACCGGTACATTTTAAAGTTGTATAACTTTATAGTATAATACAAAACAATTTCTCCCTCAAAATAAATTTTTATGCAAAGAAGTATAAATAATCTGGTTGGGTTCACAATAGGTGCCACAGATGGCGATATAGGAAAAGTTGAAGAATTTTATTTTGACGATACTACGTGGACCGTCAGGTATATGATTGTAAAAACCGGTGGATGGTTAACCGGAAGGGAAGTGCTTATATCGCCTGAAGCTATTCTTAAGCCAGATTGGGAAAATAAAATAATACCTGTAAATCTTACAAGAAGCCAGGTAGAAAACAGCCCCGACATTGACAACGATAAACCAATATCCAGGCAGGAAGAAGATAAACTTTTTGCATACTATCCATGGCAGAGTTATTATGATGCGGGATTGTATGGTGATGGAATGGGTATGATGGGAACTTTTCCGTTAACTCCTTTTATACCAGAAAGCGCTTCGGAGGAAGAAGAAATTAATAAACAACCCGAAATAAAAACACATCTCCGCAGCACTCAGGAAGTGAAGGGATATAATATTCACGCTACCGATGGAGAAATTGGAAAGGTATCTGATTTTATTTTAAGTGAACAGACCTGGCAAATAACTTTCATCGTTGTAAAAACAGGAAGTTTATTTTCACAAAAAAAAGTCCTTATGTCCCCATTATGGATCAAAGAGGTGAAATGGAATGTACAGGAAGTTATAGTAAACGTGAGTGTTGAGGCCGTAAAAAACAGCCCGGAATATGATCCTTCAAGGCCCATAGAAAATGATTATACGGAAGGTCTTCATGATCATTATGGCTTTCAATCCAGGGAATAAAATAAAAAATCCCCCTTGGCCAAAAAGCTAAGGGGTATCTATCTTTTCATTTTATTTAATGATACCGCAACCAATCCTCGTACCCGCGTTTCCGGAAGGCTGGGAAGTAAAGTCATCTACTCCGCCGTGCACTATAATAGACTTACCGAGGATATTGGTTTTTTCATCACCTCCAATGCTCCACAAATCTGTTTCCATTTCCATGGTCCCACTTCCTTTCCCATCCAAACTTACATTACCAATATCACCAGAGTGAAAGCTGGCGCCACCCCATTTACCATGATTTGCCCCGGTAGGATTCCAGTGGCCACCGGCTGCTTTGCCCATATCCGCACAATCCCCTTTTTCATGAATGTGAACCGCAACACTTTTGTTCGCCTTTTCCGGAATGGAAATTTCTAATTTCATTTTCACTTTTCCATTTTCTGCATCAAATTGTACATTACCCGTAACCGTAGTATCAGGAAAAACTCCTGAAAGCACTGCTGCTGCGTGATGCATTGAAGTGTCAGTAGCCATACTATGATGCATTGTATCCATATTGGCATCACCTGTCATTCCAACGCTGTCGCTGTTCCCTGTAGTCTCAGTTTCGGTAGTAGTACCACTATTGCACGATACTAAACAGGTAACTGCTATTACACACGCTGATAATTTTAGAGAATCAAATAATTGTTTCATTTTAGATTATGTATTTAAGGTTAAAAATTTTTTGATCGTATGATCGCTATTACCGGCAAGTTGCGGCAAGCAATCATTAAATAATAGTTATACAATGTACTTAAATTTTCGCTTTATGTCTCTCCTCTCAAGTATATCCGCGAACCCGATTTATACTCCTGTTTAAATTTTTCTAAGACCGGTTATTGTCATTGTAAGCAATAGAAAATCCTGCCAATAAAATTTTTTTTATTAAACAAGCAGGCATGTCTAAGATGTACCATGCAATTGAGGTAAAGCAAAAAAGCTTAAAAGCTTATTTTTAGAAAGCATAGATTTTTGGGAATGGGAATTGTAGTATCCATTATTTTCCCAATATTTTTAAAAAATAAAAATTGAATAACCATGAAAAGTAGTTCGCATGAGTCAACTGTATTAGGTGCTTTGGGCGCTGCCATTGGAAAAGGATTGATAGCAGGAGCGGCCGGAACACTTGCCATTACTGTCTCCCAGATGATAGAAATGAGGATCACCAAGAGAAAACCCAGTGATGCACCTGCCAAAGCCGTAAAAAAAACATTGCACATCCAGGCTACTCCGGGCAACAAGGAGGAATTTTCCAACGAGGTACATTGGGCATATGGAACCTCGTGGGGCGCATTACGCGGATTGCTTTCGCTCGCAGGAATTAACGGATTTGTTGCGACCTCAATTCATATGGCGGCTGTATGGGGAACTGCAATTACTATAGAACCTAAACTCGATATTGCGCCGCCTATTAAAGAATGGGAATCTAAAGATATCGCTGTGGATATTTTTCATCATTTGGTATATGCAGTTGTTGCCGGGTTGGTATATGACGCTATCGATTAAAGGGCCGATACCTATTGGTGGAATAACTAATATAGTTTCGGTTAATAGATAATGCAGTATCCAAAATTTCAACTTTTTTCGGCAGTAAACACTTGTATTTATATACCTTTATGGGTACTTAAATTATTTTGTTATGTCTCCATTCAATTTATCAAAACCCGTTGCGCTTGGCTGCGACCATGCAGGGTTTGAATACAAAGAAGATGTTATCTCTTTTCTTGATGGCAAAAGCGTTGCATGGAAAGATTTTGGAACTTTCGGCGTTGACTCAGTGGATTATCCTGATTTTGCACATCCTGTGGCAAGTGCTGTGGAAAATGGGGAAGCCAGTTTCGGCATTCTAATTTGTGGCAGTGCCAATGGAGTTGCCATTACGGCAAATAAGCACCAGGGCATAAGGGCCGCTGTTTGCTGGGAAGAAGAAATTGCAGAACTCGCCCGGAAACATAATAATGCAAATATAATTTGTATCCCCGGCCGGTTCGTGAGGGAGGGACTTGTTGAAGAAATGATCGAACGGTTTATGCACACAGAATTTGAAGGCGGCCGTCATCAAAATAGGGTAAATAAAATAGCATGCTCCTCTGCTAACTTTGCTTAATTGAAAATCAGTCGATGGTAAAGGCGTTTGTATTTGCGATCCATCGCAAAAGGCTCCATGAAAAACTATTTCCCGGCATTATTTCTAATATTCATTTTCCCCAACAATTTATTTTCTCAAACTGACGCTGCACTAAAATACGCAGAAGATATTACGCAGACAGGTTTAAAAAAACAACTTACTATTATTGCTTCCGCAGAAATGGAAGGAAGAGAAACAGGAACCGAAGGCCAGCGAAGGGCAGCAGCATATATTCAAAGCCAGTTTAAAGAAATCGGACTAAAGCCTCCATCTTCCCTAAATGGATATATTCAAACATATCCATTAAACAAAGATACTCTTATTCCCAGGTCCTTAAAGATTGGTAAGACCAAATACGAATTCGGGAAAGATTATATTGTTACTCCCGGGTCCGATGAAAATGGTGAATTTAAGTCCAAAGAAATAATTTTTGCGGGATACGGAATCAAAGATAAAAATTATGATGATTATACGGGTAAAGATGTGAAAGGCAAAGTGGTGATGGTACTATATGGAGAACCAAAAGCAGATGATAAATATCTTATCTCCGGAACAAATAAAATTTCAAGATGGAGCACTGATTTATCCAAAAAAGCGGTCCTTGCCAAACAAAAAGGAGCTGAGGCTTTATTGGTTATAGACCCTACATTAGACACCTTAACTTCTGCTACTATTGAAAATTCCAGGAAATCAAATTTATCATTAGTGCACCCAAAAGATTCGACAGATGTGAAAGTGCCAATTATACTAGTAACAAAAGCTGTAGTAAAAGATATTTTGAATGGCCGGGAATTCGCTGCCATTATTTCATCGGCGATATCACTCTCACCATTAAACGAAATCGCTATTAGTAAAAGAATTAAAACAAAATTACGATACAGAAAAATTAATATTCCATCAGAGTCGAGTAATATTATAGGGTTTATCGAGGGCACTGATAAAAAAGATGAATATGTTTTTCTTACCGCCCACTATGATCACCTGGGTAAAAAAGGAGATGCAATTTACTATGGAGCGGATGATGATGGCAGTGGCACAGTAAGTGTGATAGAAATGGCACGGGCATTTGCAAAAGCAAAATCGGAAGGAAACGGACCAAAAAGATCTGTGGTTTTTATGACTGTAAGCGGAGAAGAAAAAGGCTTATGGGGATCAGAATATTATTCTGATCATCCTGTGTTTCCACTTGAGAATACCTCTGTTGATTTAAATACCGACATGGTTGGACGGATAGATACAGAGCGTAAAACCGGTGATACCTTAAATTATATTTATGTAATTGGACATGATAAATTAAGTACCGATTTGTCCGTAATCAATGAAGGAGTAAACAATAAATTCATTCACCTTACATTGGATTATAAATACGATGATCCTGCTGATAAGAATCGGATTTATTTTCGCAGCGATCATTACAATTTTGCCCGGAAAGGTGTTCCAATATTGTTTTTTTATGATGGCATGTTGCTGGCAGATTATCATAAACCAACTGATACTATTGACAAGATAAACTTCGGTCTTATGGAGAAAAGAGTGCGCCTGATTTTTTTAACTGCCTGGGAAATTGCAAGCAGGGATGAGATGTTGAAGAGAGATTTGCCATTGCCGGAAGGCACGAGATAAAAGAAGAACAGTCCTTCCCACATGCCTTCATAATTGCGGTTCCCCAGGGCTCGTTAAATTGAATAAAAATAAAAGCCGCGACATAAGCAACGGCCTTTACTTATTTACACTCTAAGAAAGGCCCTTATTCTATTAACAGCTTTTTTGAAACAGTCACGTTTTCCTCATCCCCTGATTTTAATAAAATGAATGCCTCTTTGCAGATCATTTATGTTATAACGGTTTTCGGCATTTACAGTCAGCCTCTTTACTAGCCTGCCCGAAGCATCGGTAATATCAATTGAAATAATTTTTTTACGAGATAAAAGAAGAACAGTCCTTCCCACATGCCTTAATAATTGCGGTTCCCCAGGGCTCGTTAAATTGAATAAAAATAAAAGCCGCGACATAAGCAACGGCCTTTACTTTATTTACACTCTAAGAAAGGCCCTTATTCTATTAACAGCTTTTTTGAAACAGTCACGTTTTCCTCATCCCTGATTTTAATAAAATGAATGCCTCTTTGCAGATCATTTATGTTATAACGGTTTTCGGCATTTACAGTCAGCCTCTTTACTAGCCTGCCCGAAGCATCGGTAATATCAATTGAAATAATTTTTTTCGCTGAAAGAATCTTTATTTTATCCTTTGCAGGATTAGGATAGATAGTGATTAGGGCTGCGCCGCTGTAAAGAACAGGTTCTATAATGCTGTATTTAAAATTGCCGTCAATATCCACCAGTTTCAAACGGTAATAATTTAACCCTTTAAGAGGTGCTTCATCAAGGAAAGTATATTGATTGAAATCAGGATTATTTAATGCGCTTACTGTTCCTATTGGTTTAAAATTGTTATCGCCTTCACTTTTCTCTACTTCAAAATGCGAAAAATTCTTTTCATTTTCTGTAGCCCATGAAAGAACCACTCCCAATTGTTGTTTGATTGCTGCAAAGGCTACTAATTGCAAAGGCAACGGATTTGCGACAACATCAGTAGAAGCAAAAGTGAAAGGACTAAAATTACTTACCGGCGATGCAGTGGAAACAGTGCCAGTTGTAGTTCCGGTACTTCCGCCATTGCCAAGATCTTCCCAGGCAGATCCTGTCCAGCGGGCTATTCTCACCTTTGAAGGGTCTGTAATATAGAAGGCGGTTCCTGCGCAGGGATTGCCAAAAGTGAAAGTAAGCGTTTCATTGCTGGAGCCGTTTCGCCTTTGTACATCCCAATATTCACAGCCGCTTATTCGCTTTAAAGCGGCAGCTCTCTTACTGGTATCAAAGCCATCGGCATCAGGATTTGAACCAAAATATTGGGCACTAAAAACATCCGTTGCGGCGCCGGGGGCGGTTATTGATACAGGATTAAAATTTGTGCTGCCAACTGGAAAGGTAAATGCGTCGTTACCTGTTTTTATTACAGTGCCGTTTACATGACTTACATCCGATGCACCTGTGTGAGTCGCATTGTCCGGGAAGTTCAGTGAATTGGTTAAACTACCGATAATATTGCCGCTATTAAATGCGACTTCAGTCGATATAGTTAAGGGCTTATTTAGCGTGATTTTGCCTGCATTTGTTTTTTGCATGGTGAGCTGTGAGATTATAATATCCTGTGTGCCCAACTGGTCAACAATTCCAATTGCGTTTCCGGTAAATTTAATTTTACCTAACGTGACGCCTGATGAAGAATTCAATGTAAGATTTCCTCCTATTTCGGTAGTATCCCCGGTACCTACGTTTATGGGTCCCCCGGTCTTAATATAAGATACATTACCCGAATATTTATTTCTTGAGCCGGTATTATCTGCATCATACATAGTATTACTTCCATTGTTAGTAAAGGTGGCATTACCGGTAATATCATTACCCCTTATATAATTATTATAACCATTCCCGTGGCTTGCGTCATCCCCAATAGTAGTGTTACCGGTAATTTTATTGTTGTAAAAATATCCAAAGTAAGCGCCCCGGTAGCCGGTAACATTTAGCGACGTTACTACAAGGGTATCGTTTTGCACATCCATACCCAGGCTGTTTTGTACATTAATGGCCCCGCCTGCTGTTTGATTGATCATTCGGTACAATTGAAAATTTCCAGGAGTAACATCATTCACCGAAATATTTACCGTGCCTCCCACAGATGTTCTTTGAGATAGATTCCCGAATAACGCATTACCCGCAGTATTGTTTGTAAATGAAAAATTACCGCCTATCACTCCTCCGCTATTAAATGCCTGTGTGAGTCCGGCTGCTGTGCGGTTGATGGTGAGGTTTCCATCATATTTTGAAGTATCACCCTGGCTGATGTACAATGCTCCGGTTGATGCACAGATAAAGCTAACATTTCCCGTGTAATGGTTTCCTGTACCGGCATTATCCGCGTCATACATACTATTAGTGCCATTGTTATAAAAAGTGGCATTGCCGGTAATATCATTCCCCCTGATATAATTATTATAGCCATTTCCGTGGCTTGCATCATCACCAATAGTAATGTTACCGGTAATTTTATTGTTATAAAAATATCCGAAGGCAGCGCCCCGGTAGCCGGCAACGCTTAGCGACGTTACTTTAAGGGTGTCGTTTTGCACATCCATACCCAGGCTGTTTTGTACATTGATCGTGCCGCCTGCTGTTTGATTGATCATTCGATACAATTGAAAACTTCCGGGTGTAGTGTCGTTCACAGAAATATTTACTATACCTCCCACGCTTGTTTTTATGGAGAGATTCCCAAACAATGCATTACCGGCAGTATTATTGGTAAATGAAAAATTACCCCCTATTACTCCCCCACTATTAAATGCCTGTGTGATTCCTGTTGCGGTACGGTTGATGGTGAGATTGCCATCATATTTTGAGGTATCACCCTGGCTGATGTATAATGCTCCGGTTCCTGCACAGGTAAAACTAACATTGCCGGTATAATGGTTTCCTGAACCGGCATTATCTGCGTCATACATACTATTAGTGCCATTGTTATTAAAAATCGCATTGCCGGTAATATCATTACCACGTATATAATTATTATAGCCATTTCCGTGGCTTGCATCATCGCCGATAGTAATGTTACCGGTAATTTTATTGTTATAAAAATATCCGAAGGCAGCACCCTGGTAGCCGGTAACGCTTAGCGACGTTACTTTAAGCGTATCGTTTTGCACATCCATACCCAGGCTGTTTTGCACATTAATGCTTCCTCCGGCTGTTTGATTAATAAAATGGTATAATTGAAATGCAGCGGGTGTAGCATGGTTAAGGGAAATCGCAACTGTGCCTGAAATACTGGTTTTTTGAGCGAGATTACCCAATAGAGAGCTGCCATCAATATTATTGGTATAACTGAAATTACCGGTAATGTTTCCGCCCCCATTAAATAGTTGTGTATTGCCTGCCGCAGAACGACTGATGGTTAAATCACCATTGTACTGGGAAGCTGCACCATTGCTGAGGTACAACCCTAATGCACTACTGACATTGAAGGTGGAAGTACCGTTATATGTATTGGCGGTACCGGCATTGTCTGCCCCATAAAAATTATTTGTGCCCGAAAGATTGATAGTAATGTTATCATTTACAGTCATGCTCCTGAAGTATACATGATACCCACTTCCCCCGGTATTAATATTAAGCACAATATCACTACCGCCATCGCTATTATTTAAAGCAGCGCCGGTAAAATAATTAAACTGATTAGTAGTAAGAAGGGATAGAGAAAAACTTTTAAAGTCGAGTTTACTGCCGGCCCTCATGTCCATGCTGTTGATGGTAACATTGCTGGCTAATACAGGATAGGTTGTCAGGCCTGCCGGTATAATTACATTTCCTGTTGCCGTTGGCACTGCGTTGGTGCTCCAGTTGGCAGCAGTATTCCAGTCAGTGCTGGCGCTGCCATCCCATGTTTGTGCCGATAAAAAATTAATGAACAAAAACGTGCAAAAAATTGATAGTAAAGATTTTCTTTTCATTGTTGTATTTTAAAGTGTGTGTGTAAATAGCCGGGAGATCAAAATTGATCTTCAATTTTTTTTTCTAAGTAGCGCCGCTAAGAGGGGATTATACAAAGCACACAGATTGATAAGGCAGCGTAAAGTGTATAATAGGTTTAATCAAAAAAATAAAATTGTACGGCGTAATACAATAATCCTTTTGGATAATGCCTTTCTTTATACATTATTACTTAATTTGGATATAAGCTGGTGGACATTTATAAAAACTGCATTTGGCTAACCTTAAAATCATACTACTGCTTTTTATTGTTGCAGGACGGGGAACAAGCTTACCAGCTCAGAATATTGAGCGTTTCAATTCTTTTAGCTACAACGTAAATGAAGGCTTGCTGCAGAGCCATGTGGATGATATGGCCTTTGACCAAAACAATTTTGCCTGGCTAAGTTTTGCCAACGGTATCCAGAAATTTGACGGAAATTCTTTTACAGAAGTACCAGTGCAGGCAGGCTTGCCTGATGATAAAGGCGTAGTCTTTTTTACAACCAGCAAGGGGCATCTGTTAATAAGCCATTCACAAGGCATCAGCAAATATGAAATATCTAACAACAGATTCCGCTTGATTTACCGGAACGATACCTCGTGGGGGAAACCTGTTTCATTTCTTGGAGAAGATAATAACAACGTTTATTTTTTTACAGGTGATGCGGCCATTGCAGCGATGGATATAAACACTTTTGCTATTACCTCTCAAATAAAAACGGGATTTAAGGATTACAAGAATGACGCTTACGGCAAGTTAAAATATACTAATATCGTTAATCATTGCATTGGCCTATACGCCGATAGCAGCCTTGTTGTATGGGATCTTGTCGCAAAGAAAATTATTAAACAGGCAAAAAATACATTGCTTACTACCGTTTTTGATTTTTGGCTTAGCAATCTTCGTGAGATACTTTATATCAGTAACAAGAAAGACAACAGGCTGATGAAGTATAATTTCAAAACAGGAGAAAATAAGACAATCGCAATTTATCCTGGTGGTAAAAACAAATCGGAAAGGATAGTTTTTTTTAAATGGAAGAACAAATATCATCTTTCTTATTTCGAAAAAGTATATGAAACAGATTTTATGTTTTCGACTATAATTAAAGAATTAAAAAATTTCCAAAATGAACCGGTAACAAACAACTTTGTTACAAACATTGTGAGAGTGGATAACCTTGGTAATCTTTACCTTCTAACTGCCAATAATGGGATAAGAAAAATTATCAATAATAATTATCCTCTTAATTATTATGGTACTGATAAAAGCCGGAATAATTTTATAGTGAGTATATGTACGGATAAAAGTTCGAATCGTTTATTGGCAGGTACGCAAGGAAATGGTGTACTGATATTTGATACCCTGCAGCATTTAGTAAAACAAATACGCAGCCTGCCCGGTGAAAAGGAAGGGTTTACACCTGTGTGCATAGTGAAGTTAAGAGACGGCGCCTACCTTTTTTTTTGCTGGGGGCAAAACAGGCTGTGGAAACTTGACAAGAAACTGCAGGATTGGTCGGAAGTTGCTGTTGCTAAATACGGCTCTGTGCAACTGCCGGTGATAGACTATTTCAGCAATTTGATTTTCGAAAATGAGAGTATGTGTATGATGCATACCAGGGGCGCTACTTATAAAATTAACCTTGCTGAGTTAACCGTTTTGGCAGCTGCCATGCCAGTGCCCGGTGTTCTGAGCTGCACATTGTATGACAACAACCTTGTAACCCATTCCAATGATCAACTGAACTTTATTGACCCTACTTCCATGAACATTGTAAGAAGGATACCTCTAAAAAATACAGGAGGTGTCAGGTGTTTTGCGGTAGATAAAGAAGGCAACCTTTATGTAGGAAGCAACAAAGGAATTTTTAAATTAAATACCGAGGGCAAATTGCTTTGGCAGGTGAATAAAAATACAGGATTGCCTGATGAATGTATTTATGCAATGGTATTTGATGAGATGAACGTTTTATGGTGCAGCACCAATAAAGGAATTTTCCGGTTAAATGAAGACAAGAGTATTTTTCAATTGACAAAGGATGATGGCCTGCAGGAAAATGAATTCAATACCAATGTAGTGGCAAAATCAAACGATGGCGAACTTTTTTTCGGTGGCGTAAATGGAGTTAACAGCTTTTTTCCATCGGCTATAAATAATTCAAAAGAAGAAATAAAACTACTTGTTACTCATATAAAAATTAATAACAAAGAAGTGTATAAAGACACTGCTGTTTGGAACGTTAATGATATTGACTTGCCTTATAATCAAAATTCATTGGCTTTTGATTTTATAGCTATGGCAAGTAGTAATCCCGGTCAATACATTTATCAATACAGGATGACAGGAATTGATGAGGAATGGATACAGAATAATAATTTGCAAACCGTGCGTTATTTTTTACCACCAGGAAATTATGTTTTGCAATTATATGCATCCCGCTTTTTTAATAAAGAGGCAAAGGCTATGAAGAAGATTTATATAACAATTCATCCGCCATTTTGGAAAGCCTGGTGGTTCATAGCCGGCCTTTCCATACTATTGGTATTCCTGCTGGCCATTACTATTAATCAGTATAACCGACGGGAATACCGGAAAAAAATAAAGTTATTTGCAGAAGAAAATAAAATGCGATTGGAAAGAGAAAGAATCTCCCGTGATCTGCATGATAATATTGGCGCTTATGCAAACGCGGTGTTATACAATACCGAATTATTGGGCCAGCAACAAAATGAAACAATGCGCGATGGACTCATACGTGATTTACGTTTCGCCTCTAAGGACATCATCACCTCTCTACGTGAGACAGTTTGGGCATTGAAACAAGATAATTACACTGCGGAAGATTGCCTGGTACGAATTAGAAATTTTATTCAGCCTTTTACAAGATACTATCCTCACGTGCACTTTAAAGTAGAGGGCGATGTACCAAAAGATAAAATATTACAGTATGACAAAGCCTTGAATATTGTAAGAATAGCGCAGGAGGCAGTGTCAAATGCAATAAAGCATGCCAATGCAAATAACATTTCTATTTACAGCAGTGATGAAAGCGGCCAATGGAAACTAATAATAACCGATGATGGAGTGGGCTTTGATTACGAAGAAGAAAAGGAATTAAAGCTTGGAAACGGCTTAAACAATATGTCGCAGCGGTCTATTGATGCAGGGCTGCTGCTTACAATAAGCTCCATCAAAGGTAGCGGCTCTATTATTACTATTACCTGCTAATTAATTTTAGCAAGATGTTGCCCTTATCCAATTGGAGTATAGTTTTGCTAAATATTCTTTTCAATATTGGTAAAAAAATTTAAACATGCCCATCAATATCGCCATAGTAGATGATCGGGCTAGTAACCGCAATATCTTAAAAGATAAGCTGCTAAGGCATGGCCATTTCGAGGTGATGCTTGTCGCAGAAGATGGTAAAGATTTTTTACACAAAATGCACGCGCTTGATCCCGAAACATTACCTGATGTAGTGCTAATGGACCTTGAAATGCCTAACATGGATGGCGTTGCCGCAATTGCTGCAGGCTCTTCACTGTATCCCTCCGTGAAGTTTGTCGTGCTCACTATTTTCGATGATGAGGATAAAATTTTTAAAGCTATAAAAGCCGGCGCTTTTGGTTACCTGCTAAAAGACGAAAGCGCGGAAGATATCACCGATATGCTATGGCAAATGTATGAAAGCGGGGCCGGCCCTATTTCGCCGGGTATTGCCTTTAAAATTTTACAATTAGTGCAGAACAACAAACTCACAATGGTTGAGAAGCCCGCATATATTGCACAAAAAAGTTTCTTTGATCTTACTGACCGTGAAACAGAAATACTTGCGCTTCTTGTAAAGGGATTGCTGTATAAGGAGATCGGGACGCGCCTTAACATCAGCCCCAATACAGCAAAAAAGCATGTAATAAATATTTACAACAAGCTGCATGTAAACAGCAGGGCACAGGCGATGAACCTTGCGTACGAGAAAGGGTTACTGTAAGCCCCCTGGCCTAAAGCGGAATGTCGTTAACGTAATTCTTAAAATGCAAAATGGCCGAACGGATCAGAAGGTATTGTTTTATGTAGGGTTAATATTATTGAAAGTACTATTCCTATCCTTATAATGGATCATACAGTAAAAGTTATAAAAGTACCGCAACAGAGCGTGTTGTGATGAAATATCCCGCCGGTGAAAAGGATAAAGCAACGAACATGTTGAGCACCATCATGAGTAGTTTAAGAACAAGAATGCGTGGCAAAATGCAGTTAACAATTTTTGGGTTGATGTCCGGCAAAAAAGCCATATTGCTCACATAGGAAAAATTAGAATGATTGATGAGCAAACAAGACAAATAGGTACAACACTATTAAGCAAGGTCAGCAAAATCTTAATAACATGGATCTAAATATGCGAAATTGGAAAGCTTCCCAGCAATCGCAGGATCGCATCCATACTAATTTTATTAAAACCATTCGCGAAGTGGAGAATTATCGTGACGAATCAGGTAAAGTAAAATTAAGTGCGGGCTATAATTACGCCCGGAGCAGAGGTGATGGAAGCAGCTACATACTGAGTGATAATCCCAACTTCGATCCCGCGGCTGTGTTCCTGGACAATAACTGGTAGGAGATGAAGCGTGATTAAATGAGTGATGTTTTTTTAATGGAGCAATTGTTGCAAGAGAACTCATGCGACGATGAAAACGATTCAACCCATAAGCCAGGAAAGAGGGGTTTATGGCATCGGCGTCACCATCAAACTTTCATTACCACTTTCATTTATTGATTGCACCGCAAAAAAATAATTGTCTTTTGAATAAGGCAAAGTGATTTGATCTGCAGCAATAAATATTTTCTTTTGCCAAACAGGACTGGTTGTTTCACGTATCAAAATATAATACCCTTTTACTTTTCCTGATTTGGGAGCGTGCCACGAAAGCGAAGTATTGTTGGTCAATTTTTTTACTTCAATCTTCACATCTTCCGGAGGTGAAGGTGCTTTGGCAAGATTGGCAAGATTTGCTAAATTCATAGCAGTATTTTTTCGCAGGTATTCAAAATCTATATGCGCCGGCACATCGCCATAACTAATTCCATTTTCGCTTCTTACATCCTGGTGTTGCCTTGTATAATTTTCATTCATCTCTGTGATTCTTACTGCGGCAAATCCATTATGTACGTAAGGCGTATGATCGCCTCCTCTTAAGAAGCGATCATTCCTATAGATCATCACTACTTCAAGATGATCGACATACCGCTCGCCAATTTCCTTTACATAACGGGCAAGCTGACGTGATTTTCCATCGTTCTCCAAACCAAGTGCACGAATCCTTGCCGCATTTTTTTCTGTTTCAAAGGCAGGCAATCCCTCGCTGAAAACACGGACTTTTGTGTTATCAATAATGTTAGTTTCGTTACTGTTGTTGCTTCCCATAATATCGTTATTCAACACTGCTTCAATATTCCAGTTTTCCTTTTTTGCTTTATTGGCCATATAAGTTGAGCCCAGCAGGCCTTGTTCTTCCCCGCTAACCGCAACGAATATTATAGTTGCCGGAAATGAATGTTTACTCATAACCCTTGCACATTCCAATACTGCAGAAGTGCCACTACCGTCGTCATTTGCTCCCGGTGCATCGCCGGTTCTGTCCATTACGTTCGAGCGCATATTGTCCAAATGCCCGCTGATGATAAAGATCCGGTTATCATTCGGATCAGTGCCTTTTAAAGTCGCCATCACATTACCTAAAACCAAAGGCACATCTACTCTTTTGCCGTTAGGCTGCAATGTTGTGGTATCGATAATTGCTGACAATCTTCCATTAGAATTTTTATCAAACTCATTAAATTTTTTCAATACCCAACTTCTTGCAGCACCTATTCCTTTCTTACTATCAGTTTGTGTGCTTAATGTGTTTCGTGTTCCAAACGAAACCAACGTATTAATATAAGAGCGAAGCGAGTCCGGTGAAACTTCATTCACCATTTGTGAAATTTCAGGATCACGATCAATAATAGTTTGGGCAAAAAGATTGTGAGCTAAAAGGAGAAATGCGAATAGACATATTCTTTTCATCTGGGTAAGTTGAAATTTAAATGTACTTAAATTCTTTTTTAATAGCCTGGCAGGATGGAAATAAAAAGAGAGTTCATCAACTGTAAAATAACAAATCATTGTTTGACAACAATGTGCTTATTGTGAACTAGTAGAAATTTAGTAAGCATCCGGGCTTTTTATGTATTCAAAACCCTCTCCACTTCATGCCTGTACATCCTGCTTATTGGTAGTTCGTGCCTATCTATTTCAATAGTGTCGTTGGTGAAAGTTTCAATTTTATTCATCGCCACAATGAACGAGCGATGAATTCTAATAAAATTATTCGCCGGCAGAATATCTTCTAACGAAGATATAGACTGCTTTGTGATGATGTTTTTTGAAGACGTTACAATTTTAATATAGTCCTTTAGACTTTCTATATAAAGAATATCATCAAGTGCAATTTTTAAATTTTTTCGATCTGCGCGTACCGTTATGAAGCCACCGTGAAAATTATTTTGATGATCCGCATTTACGTCGGCGGGATCACTTTCTTTAAGGCTGGTGTGCATTACTTTATTCACGGCTTTCAAAAACCTTTCAAAAGAAATAGGTTTTAATAAATAATCCACCGCATCGAGTTCAAAGCCCTCCACGGCAAATTTGCGATAAGCAGTCGTAAAAATAACTTTAGGAGGCTTTACCAGTGTGCGCATCAAATCGGTTCCTAACAGATGCGGCATCTGTATATCGAGGAACAAAAGATCTATCGCCTGGCGACGCAGGAAATTCAAGGCTTCTATGGCGTCGGCACAGGTGCCTGCCAGTTCGAGATTGTGAACGGAAGTGATGTATTTTTTAAGTATGTCCAGCGCAGGCGGTTCATCATCTACTGCAAGACAAACTATTTTTTTATCTACAGACATACAGTATTGGTTTATTTAACTAATCTTCTTAAAGTTGAAATTGAGCCCCTATGAAAACCTGGTAATCTCCCGAGCCACCCGGGCCTACTGTATAAATGCCGGTAATTTTTGAAACCTTTTTGTCAATAAGATTCTGTTTTATAGAATGTGAAATTGTGAAGGGTACATAAGTATAAAGAGTTGCTTTCTTGAGCTTATAAATGATGCCTGGTTCTGCTGATAAAGTGTAACCGGCACGGCGGGTTCCGTTATTTTCTCCTATTAAATCACGAACGGGCGAACCCTCATCTCTTAACCCTGCTGAAAAGGCCCATTTCTTAAGATTAAGAGTTACGCCAGCTCTGAAGGAGTAAACATCGGGAACACTATTTTCCAATCCGCCGGCCTGTATTATAACAGGAGGGGGCGTTTTGCCCGTTGTGTACTGCGTACCGTTTTGATCTCTTGGATTTATGAGGTAATAAAAGTTTCCATAAAGGCCAACCTTATAATCTGTATTGAAAAAATAAAATGTATTTATCTCTGTTATAATTCCCGTTCCGCCATCACCTAATTGAATCGCAGGATTAACCGATGATAAAACTCTTGTTGTATCATTCCTGTAAAAATAATCCTGGTATTTATAATCACCCGTTGGCAGCTTTATTCCCAGGCCTACTTGTATATTCCCTTTTTGAGTTACCCTCGGGGCCAATAGCCATTTATAAGCCGTAAAGCGTATATCCCCGATACCAAATGTACGTGTCGTATGCCTTGGTGTATTGGGCCCACCATGCTCGCCCGTACTGGACCTGGTGTTTGATGAAACAGGCAGCATGAAATCAATTGACCATCCCTTATTCAACAAACGCGTTACACCAATATCCATAGAAAAAGATTTGATAATGTTCTGGTTTGGCGCTGATGTTTTAAGATCCACCTTTTCTTTAAAGTCACGATAGGCTTTGAAATAACGGGTATTAATATTTACCTGCCACTCCGATGTTGTAAAAGCATTGCTGGTAAGATTATACTGTCCAAAGCCGGAAATATTCCGTACTGCAATACAGCCTTGTGACCTGGCAATGCCGGCTGCCAGGAAAACTAATATGATAAAAGCAATAACCTTTTTCATGATGAAAAGTTTTAGTTGTGAATGTTTGGTTCGAGAAAGGTTTCCGCGGGAGTATTCGAAATTTTTTCTTTTGTTATAAGTAGAGGTTGTTTTTGTAATTCAATTTTCAGGTAAACTGAAAAAGTATTATCTGTGGAATTGATTTGTAACTGGTGTTTATTGGGATAGAGCAGCGCTAATCTTTTCTGAACGTTAAGCAGCCCGATGCCATTTTTATTTTTAGCAGAGTTTGTTTGCGGGGGCTTGCTGTTACTAAGGTTAAGCTCAAGGTCATTTTCATTGATATTTATGATAAAATGCATCCACTGTTTTCCACGCATCATACTTGCTCCGTGCTTGAAGGAGTTCTCAACGAACGGAATCATCAGCAATGGAGCGATCATACAATTTTTGCAGTCACCCTTTACATGCATTTGTATATCCAGCCGGTCACCATATCTTACTTTTTCAAGGCCGATATAATCTTTCAGCAACTGAATTTCTTTTTCAACAGGCACCATTGTGCGATCGCAATCTGTAATCATATAGTTAAGCATGTCCGATAATTTCTGGACAAGTTCTGATGCAACGGGAGATTTTGTAAGCGTGAATGAATAAATGTTGTTAAGGGTGTTAAATAAAAAGTGCGGGTGGATTTGTGCTTTTAGTAATTGCAATTCAGCGTGGGTTTTTTCTCTTGAAAGCGTTTCATTCTCCAATTGCCTGAAGTGCCAGTTTTTTAAAGTCCTGGCAGATAACAAAAAGCCGCAAATAAGTGGGGGGTTACCTAAAAGACGTATGGCAGAGCCTCTTAACCATATGTATGGTTGCTGGGATGTAGTTCCCACAGCACTTATGAAGTGTATATTTTTAAAATCATATAAAAGGTTAAGGCAAAACAGAACGACGTATAAAAGCAAAAGAGCTAAAGCAAAAATGATATATCTTTTTTTTGAAAAGAATTTTGGTATAAGAAAATAAATGACCGTATAGCAAAAAATAGCGTTGGTAAAGATTCCCCATTTTAATGCTCCGCTTAACAGAACTAATAATTTTTCTGACAGTTGATTCGCCGGAAAGAGAAAACTCATGCGTATAACCTGGTAAATGTAAAACAGGCACCAAAAGGCAGCGTGCCGTTGAATACGGGACGATTTCTTTTCAGACAATATTAAGTTATATATTTCCATTCCTTAAGTGAACAGTTATTGGTTCGAAATCTTTTTTTGAAAAACCTTCCCTGCCCGAAGAATTGTTCTCCCATACACGTTTCCTTTTATGGTCAGGCATTGGCTGTTTTTGCCATTCAATTTTCAAATAGACTGAAAAGGTATTTTCAGTCGAATTTATTTTCAAATGATGTTTACCGGGATAAAGCAAGCCTAGTCTTCTTTTGACGTTAAGAAGCCCGATACCATTTTTAGTTTTAGTGGAGGTTGTTAGGGAAGGTTTGCTATTACTTAAACTAAACTCAAGATCATTTTCATTAATATTTATCACCAGGTGCATCCACTGTTGTCCACGCATTAAACTTGCTCCATGCTTAAAGGCGTTTTCCACAAACGGAATCATTAGCAAGGGAACGATCATGCAATTTTTGCAATCACCCTTTACATGCATTTGGATATCCAGCCGATCACCATATCTTACTTTTTCAAGGCCGATATAATCTTTCAGCAACCGAATTTCTTTTTCAACTGGCACCATTGTGCGGTCGCAATCTGTAATCATATAATTAAGCATGTCCGATAATTTCTGAACGAGTTCTGAGGCAAGTGGAGATTTGGTGAGTGTGAAAGAATAAATATTATTAAGCGTATTAAAAAGAAAGTGAGGATGAACCTGGGCTTTTAATAATTGTAATTCTGCATTGTTTTTTTCTCTTGTAAGCTGTTCATTTTCGAGTTGCTTCAGGTGCCAGTTTCTTAGAGCTTTAAGAGAAACAAAAAGGCCGCAAACCAATGGTGCGTTGCCAAACACGCGTATTATGGCGCCCCTGAGGTAGAGGTATGGTTGTTCCTTTGTAGAGCCGATTGCATGTGCAATTTTCTTCGATGCTAGTAGTCGCAAAAAGTCATAGCTAAAGGCTAAAAATAATAAGACCAAAATGCCAAGTACGAAAAGAAAATATTTTCTTTTTGCAAAAAATTTCGGGACCAGGTAATACGCTGTTGTGTACGTAAAAAAGACATTATGCATTAAACCCCATGTAAATGAGGTAAGCAAAATCACCGTAAGAGATTCCCAAACGCGATCTGATGGAAATAAAAAACTTACCCTCGCAACCTGGTATATATAAAAGGCTATCCAGAAAACAAAATGCCTTTTAATGCGTTGAACCCACTTATCAGAAAATATTAAATCATACATTTTCGTAAGTATTGGTGGTAGTTCGTAAACCTTCTTCTGACAACTTATTATGTAGTGGAAGATTTTTCAAAACAATAATGATGTGACCGGGATTAGATTCTATCACGAGCCTGTGATTATCCTGGTAAAGATTATTTAGCTGTTTGCGAATGCCCTGGAATTTTTCATCCAGTGTAAAGATGGATTCGAGCGACTGATCGTCCGGGCTTTCATAAACCATTCGTAAACTGAGTTGGCTTTTTTCTATATCAATAAAAAGTTTTGAAGAAAATTTTATGGGTTGTTTCCCGAGGAAATATTCGAAGCTGGCTTCAACAAGAGATAACAAAATCAGCGGAGTGATGTGCTTGCCGGCAATCTCGCCCTTAATTTCAATATTCATTTGCAAATTTTCGGCGACCGCATTTTCTTCAAGTTTTATGTACTCTGTCATGACGGCCAATTCCTTTTCAAGCTGCACATACTGCTGATCACTTTCATAAAGAATGTAGCTGAGCAGGTCAGCTACCTGCAATATCAGTTTTGGAGCCTTTGGCGAATTAGCAAGAATGTGTTGCTTTACCGAGTGCAAAGAATAGAACAGGAATCTTGGATTGATCTGGATTTTTAATAATTGCAATTCAGAACTTATCTTTTGTTTTGCCAGCGCTTCATTCTCCCTTTGTTTCTGAAACCATTTTTTAGCAATCTTAACTCCTCCTGCCATTGCAAGAAGTATAACTGATACGAATCCTCCATTTACAATTCCATGGTATTTATTATCTCTAAATGTTATCTGGCTGTAGGGCATTTGCAATTCAAGGTGTACATATAATTGCCCCGATAAATAACAGGCGGCAAAATTGAAAAGCAATAAAGCCGCAGTAGAAATAAAAAATATTGTGTAGTGGTTGCGAAAAAGAAGCCTGGGAATTATTAGCTCAATAAAAGTATAGACCGAGAAAATATAGATAGGAATAAAGTAGGAGATGTTTGTTAAGCTTTCTAACGGAGTGCGTGGTGTGAGCGCCTCATTTACGCCCGGTACTAAAAGACTTTGAATAAAAAAGTGAAGACTGAATACTATCCAAAATGATATATGCCGGAATACCCGGGTTGAAGGTTTGTCAGAGAATATAAATTCGTATCGGCTCACATAATAGTATTCTCATTAAAATTAAACTTCGGTTTTGTCATTTAAAAGTTTTCGGTAATGTATTCTATGGATTACAGCGTTCCGGCGACGAACGGCATTTGTCGTCAATGAATTAATAAACATGTATCAACGAGGTTAAGTGATGCTCAAAAATTCCCCATCGTCGAATTAGCATAGACAAGAAACAGTGCCGGATATTTTAGAGGTATACTTCACTTTTAAATACTTACAAAATGAAAAAACTTTTTTGCCTGTTGGCGGTCATAACAATGACGATTGCCTTCAATGGTTGTCAGAAATTTGATTATTCTGAATTTAAAAAATTTAAAAACGACTACAAGTCCGATCCGGCTACGATTGCTATCGGGTGGTACAAACTTCAAACCCGAATTTTGCTGGAGCGCAATTCCGCTTTGAATGGCGTACATTTTGGTTACATCGGTATTGGCCTGTATGAAGCGGTTCGCTATGAGAACAAACAGTCGGTAAGCCTTTCTAAGAAACTGAATCAAATGCCGGAGATGCCGGCGAAGGAAAACACAAACGACTATAACTGGCAGGTAAGTGCCAACGCCGTGATGGCCGCGATGGTGCGTGCATTTTATGCCGGCCTCACTCCTCAAAACATGGCCAGCATTGACTCCCTGGAAAATTTGTATAACCAGGCTCTGAGTGTCCAAACACCGACACCAGTTTTTGATCGCTCACAATCATTTGGCCGCAGTATTGCGTCAGCCATTTACAATTGGTACCTGACTGATGATTTTAATGCCTCCAATGCCGGCTATGTGCCACCAGTTTTTGCCGGCTCCTGGGTACCCACACCTCCGGGATTTGCCAACGGTGTGCTGCCTTATGTTGGAACTGCGAGAACGTTTCTTGTCTCAAATATGAACATACTCTCACCTCCAACTATTCCTTATTCTGAGGAAACTAATTCCGCTTTTTACAAGATGGTAAAAAAGGTGTATGACGTTTCGCAAACATTGACAGATGAGCAAAAAAACACGGCATTATACTGGGTTGACCAGGGTAACGGCGTGGGCTATACTCCCGGGAGGGCATGATATGGTAATTGTGACCGAAGCAATAGAGCAGTGTCATGCAAATCTTGTGACGGCAGCTGAAACTTTTGCTAAGGCAGGCATTGCAGAAAGAGATGGCACAATTTGTTGTTTCAGGTCGAAATATAAATACAACCTTATACGGCCTATTACCTACATCCAAAAATTAATTGAGCCTGCATGGCAATCATTTATTATAACGCCTCCGCATCCGGAATACCCCGCAGCACACGCATATGTTACAGGATCCGTAATGCAGGCTGCCTCAGTATCTCTTGGGAAAGGTGCTGGCGTTACTGATCATGCGTATGAATTCCGCGGATGGCCGGCAAGACCGTTTACCACCTTATTTGCAGCGGCAGAGCAGGCAGGTATTTCAAGATTATATGGCGGCATACATTATCTCAATTCTATCGATGAAGGTCTTGTATTGGCAAAAGAGCTGGGTGATAAGGTTGGCGCAATAAAACTTCATTAATCCTGAATTGCGGTATAAAAAGAAATTTCAATTCGTGTCAATGTAAATGCCTTGTAATTTTATTACAGGGCATTTTAATGGTCATTAAAATTCCCAGGTAATCCAGGCTTTACCATCTAAAGCACTTACCATATCATAGGTGGTAGCACCGGTTTGAACGAAATAATAGCCATTTGGAATATAAAGCTGATCGTGCGTAAGAGTTGCCGGTCCCGTGGACGGAGGAGTGCCAAAAGTTCCCAGTTCATTAAACACGGCGCGTCCATCAGATGTGAACGTAGGGGTGCGTGGCGCAGATCCATAGTATAGCGAAAGCCCTGTCTGAGCTGCATCTAAGAATATAGGCCCAAAAAAATCATAATTAGAACCGTATGCCGGCCAGTAGATAAGGTAATAATAAGAATCTGTGCCACTCATAAGCGAATTTATATTATAGGCATCATCCACACCATTTACGTGAAATCCATTTATGGAAATCCAATAGTCATTACCATTAGAAACCGCATATTGCCACCACCTGCGTGGAGCTGCTACATCTACTTTAAGCGGAGTTACAATGCCGGTGATAGTTGCGGCGCTACCATTAGTAGTGAGGCTAATTGTTTCGGTCGCAGGATTCCAGGTTAAATTATTTAATTCCGAAATTATTTGAGATCCATTCACAACTGGTGTTGTAAAAGCAATTCCGCCTACTGTGAAATAATACGCCGTAGTAAATGTAACAAGATTGCCACTGCCGTCAAGCCAGCTAAAGGTGAACTCCCGGGTGAGCGGATTTATCTGTATATCGTAAGGCTGCGATCCAATAGTCAATCTTTTAAAATAGGTTAATATTTTATTTATGTATAAGCCTGCTGCCAGACCCCCATTGTTGTATAAAGTTTCTTCCTGCTGTGAAGCCCGTACAAGCGTAAGTTTGCTTCCGTTAATCCGGCCCACAAGTTTTATCACATCAGTATTTAATGAATCAATATAAAATTCAAAATCCGAGGTTAACCCCGCCCCAAAAGCCCCTCCATTGTTTCTTGCATCGGGATCGGATAAGACGTGCAGGTAAGAATACGTGTCAAATATCAGGCTTGGCTGCTGCAACGCTTTCAGGCGGTAGCTGCTTTCTTTTGGAGTGACCGCCGATAGAGAATCAAAGTCTGAAAGCATAACGACCCGGTTGGCATCATTGAATTTGAAATAAAAGCTATAAGTAGCGCCCTTGCCGCTATCCACCATTAATGAAGCTTTCCATCCATTCTGAGCACCTGTGAGAACGGCTTCATAATTAGCAAGCGTTTCATTCAGGCGTTCATCCGGTGATTGATCAAAAACAGGCTTGTCTTCTTTTTTGCACGAGAAAGCAACCAGCAGCAACAGAAGGTATATAATATTTTTTTTCATCGTTTTATTTTCTGCAAAATGATTTTAATAAATAAGGCTTTGGATTGCACCCCTGGTTTTGGCCTGCAAACTATAAAAATCGATATTCCACACTTGCTTAAAGTAATTTACCACAATGGATTCCTTTGCCCTTAACCTCGCAATTGCCTGAGCTTTTGTAGTACCGCGTGGCGAAGTAATATCCTGGATCCCTGCCAGCATACTTTCGAAACCAGCTCTTCCTTCAATTAACATTACTGAAACCATTTCTACAAAATCATCATCGACGACATTCATGGAATAGGCAGTTATAAAGCCGTCCTGCAATGCTTGCTGGTCACTATAATTAATCCATTCTGCGGTAAAAAGATTTGGGTTAAGGTTCTTAAAGGCATCCGGGTATGCAACCGTTTGATGCAGTATGTGGGCAAACTCATGGTGAATAGTATGGAACATTTCTTTAAGCCAAAAAGTATCCGAAACGTTATAGCCGGCCATACCTTTCACTTTAGTAAGATTGGTTGCCAATAGAATAATTTTTCTGCCGCCTTCAGCCTGTCCTAATTTTAAACCTCCATTTTCTTCAAAGGCGGGACTGCCGATCATATACACAAATTTTGGGGAAAGCCTTTTAAAAAAAACATCACCTGCTTCAGAGATATACGGGTTGATCCATACTTTCTTTACGGCACTTAAAATAGGAACAATATTCTCTTCCTTTGGAGGCACCAATATCTTAGTTATGTCACTTATATCTTCAAACTGATCCCATTTATATTTCACCGACATATTGTAAGGAACCGTTAAGGTGTCATAAATCCAATTATCAATGGGCCCTTTTACCCAGGTATCGCCTCCCAATCCATTTATATTGGCTGCATCATTCGCATTAAAAGCATCTTTTTTGCAGGATGCAAATGAGCTTGCCAGCAGAATAAAAAAAAGTGGTTTTATTAGTTTCATAATTATTTGTATTATCTGTTTAAGTCAGTAATCCCTGAAAGTTTTACAGCATCCGGTAGTTTTAGTTGTCTTCGTTTATCATCAGGACTTAGTACTTCTGTGCTTACAACCGTTCCCCCTGTGGATTTGATATCGTGGCTAACTTGTATTTTATATCTCAACACATCAAACCATCTCATGCCTTCCTGCACATATTCGGCTCTCTTTAATTCCAAAATAAGATTCACAAGACCCTGCTGTATAGATACAGAGTTATTATAGTAGCTTAAAATTTTTGCCTGGGTAATCTGGCGGTTTGCCGGAAGATTACCAGGGGTAACGCCTGTTAGTCTCGTGCTCATGTACAAGTTAAGATCATTAATCGCCTCGGTGTAAAAACCTTCGTAGGCATATGCTTCAGCCTTATTAAAAAGCACTTCTTCTACGGTAAACAAACACACCGTGCCATATTGAAAACCAAAATTTGCAGAAGGGTTGTCATAAGCAAAATCCCTCATATGAAGTTTTGGAACGGCTATATTACTTTGGGCACCAACGGAGCCCACAATGAATGACCATGAACCACCTGTGACTTGTACAGGATTTTTTAATATTTGTGGCCTTAATACAGGGTCTAGTCCATACCGGTAAGTTGCGTATTGAAAGTTATACGCATAGTTTGACGGGCATGATACCAAAAGTAAATTAGCTGGCTGTGTAGTACGCTGGTATTCCAGCGGCAGCTCGTTTCCTCCTAATGACTGATAAGTTGTGTTCCAGGGGCGAAGGTTGGGTAAGAAATCAGGCACTGCGGCTGTTGCATATTGTATTGTTTTTTGATAATCTTTTTTGTATAAATAAAAGCGAGCGGCGAAGGCATTCGCAGCCGAACGATTAAAGTGGTATTTGGGAACATTGTACGTTGCGTCATTTATTAGTGGTAAACCTGCCAGCAAATCCTTTTCTATCATATCATATACATAAGCCACTGTTTTTCTCTCGTAATTTTTAATAACTACAGTTTCAGGCTCGGTTACATAAGGAACACCGGGATCGGAAGAGCTGGTTGTTGCATCATAGGGCTTTGCAAACAGTGTTACCAGCATAAAATGTGCATATGCCCTGCAAATAAGAGCTTCACCTCTTTGAGTTTTATAATTTTCAGGATCGGCTGCACTATTGCATGCTTCCAAAGCCTGGTTTGCAGCAGCTATAGCCTCATAACAGGCATCCCAGTATGCTTCCGGGGAGTCCTGGTCATTATCCTGAACGTCTTTAAACATGTAAGGATCTGCATTTGTAGGATCTATAGTTCCCGCTCCTTTATCATTGGCATTATCTGACATTGCCTCGTTAAAAGTAAGATAACTTGCCTGGGGATAAGCAGTACCCAACAGTTGAGATACTTTTTTAGGATCAGTAAGTTTCGCCCTGTTATCAGGTTCCTTTTCAAGATATTTATTACACCCGCCAAAAATTAGAGCGCCAAAAATTATTGAATAAATTGCTATTCTGTTCATAACATTATTTTATAAACCTGCTTTTAAAGAAAGGGTTATTTGTTTTTGAATCGGCTGGGCTACTCCACCGGTATTGAAAAATTCAGGATCCTGCCCTTCAAGTTTCTTATCTGAATATATAAGCCACGGGTTAATGGCTGCTGCTGTAACAGAAAGGTTTTTTAAAAAACCGGTTTTCTGCATAAGAGAAGCGGGTAATTGCCAGGTCAACGAAACTGATTTTAATCTCACAAAATCACCTTTTGCAACTCTTTCTGTAGAGTAGTTATAATCATTGTACGGATAATTATTGCCAATTATAGCATTCTGATATGCATCCATAATCGAGGGAATATTTGTTTTTGTCTGATCTCCGGGTGTTACCCAGCGATCATAAAATTCCTTCGGTGTTGCATCTAATTCAGCATAGCTGGATTTGAATGCCGGATATAGCCTTATCATGTTGCCTGCCTGGTACGTGATAAATATATTTAACGAAAGCGCTTTATAACTAAACGTATTGTTGAAACCGCCGGTATATTTTGGATCAACCGAGCCCTCAAACTTTAGAAAGCTGGTGCTGTCATCCTGTATAAATACATTTGACGTAGTATCACCCTTCTCATTAATAAACAGTGGTACTCCTGTTGTTGGATTTAAGCCGGTAAATTGTATTGAGAATAAACTATTCACTGGGTAACCTTCTTTATTTCCTCCTTCGGATTTGATTAAATCAAAAATTTGAGGAAGGTTTTTTACATCGGTAATTTTTGTCGTATTATATCCAAAAGTCAGGTTGGATTTCCATCTGAAATGTTTTGTTTTTACAATATCTCCACCCAATAATAGCTCAATACCGCTGGATTTCATATCAGCATAATTTGCAGTTTTGTAGGCTTCTCCTCCAATACCGGAAGTTTTAATTATGCTGATAAGATCGAAACTTTTTCTTTGATATACGTCAAGACTCATGATCAACCTGCTTCCAAAAAAACCTGCATCCAGGCCAATATTTCCCGTATAGTTTTTTTCCCACGTTAAATCTGAGTTTTCCAGATTTGCGATACGGATTAGTGTTTCGACATCGTCAGTATAGGGCCGGTGAACATTTAAGTTTCTTAAAACAATTTTAGAATTTGTAGCAGGCCCCAGACTTGCAGTTAAACCATAACTAGCCCTGAGCTTCAAATAATCGACTACACGAATGCCCTGCATAAAATTTTCTTCATCCACATTCCATGAACCTCCGAAACTCCATGTTGGCAGCCAGCGGGCAGTTGAAGATGAGCCTAACCGGTTTGATCCGTCATATCTCACCGTTCCGTAAAAGTTATACTTCCTGTTATAAGTATACTGGGCATTGAAATAGAAAGCGGCAAAGCGATCGAAATCTTTGCTCATCCCGAAGTAAGGAAAATTGCTTTCGATTGCCTGTTTGATAATTCTAAAATCCGTAGCCGGGACACCGCCGTTGTCGTATTGGTATCCATAACCTGTGTTAGAAAAATTCTGCCTGTCAGAATATTTTACCTGTTGACCTAAGAGAAGATTCACATTATGTTTTTCATTAAATGTTTTTACATAGTTTAAGCTATTTCGAACGTCGAAGCTTAGCAATTGATCTTCCACCCGGTTATAAAACCCTCCATAAGGCAATACGACAACCCTTTCAGCACTGGGATTTGCAGGGTCCTGGTAAAGGAAAGGATTTCTTTCCCTCATGGTCGCAGTTTCTGCCGCCCTGTAAGCATTCGCCATATTTGAGTTTTCAGTCACTTCATGTTCCTGTGTTGATCGCACATAGCGTATGGCCCCGACAAAATCATAGCTTAAGTTTTTTGAGAATTTATATCCTAATTCGCCCTGTAACTTCAAATCGATCACCGTAATATTTAGCCGGTTATTTTCCAATTCTGTAAGTATATTGAAGGGAGCAAAATTTCTTCTGAAATATTCCCGGTTGCCGGTGCTATCATATGCCGTAAGCGTTCTGCTTGTGTTTAAAGAATAGCTGAAAGGATTGATGTCGAAGTCACGTTCGAAACTTCCTTCAACGGGATTTGGAACTCTTCTTATTGTGCCCGGAGCTTTCTGTTCACGATAGGATGCGGTGGTAATAAATCCGGCAGATAACTTATCAGAGAAATTGTAGTTGTTTCTGAAATTGAGGGTATAACGATTTACTTTATCGGCTACGGTCCATCCATTGTCATTATAAAAGCTTGCTGAAAAAAATGATTGAGATTTCTCGCTGCCAGATGATATACTTAACGAATGTTCCTGGATTAGTGACTGTTTAAACAAAACATCAAACCAGTCTGTATTGGCAGAAGCATATCTCAGGAGAAAATTTCTTTTTGCTTCCGGCGTATTAGGTATGCCGAAAACGCCACTGGAATCAGCATTAACCAGATCATAATATTTTCCATATACGCCATAATTTCCCTCATCAAGAATACTGCTTGTTAGCCAGCCTTTACGATCTAATTCCGAAAGTACTGACATTTGCTGGGCAGAATTCATAATATTGAAATCGTTATAAGTGGGCTTAAACTGGGTACTGAAATTACCGGTATAATTTATTGATTGACGGCCGGCACGGCCTTTTTTGGTTGTTATTACCACTACTCCATTCATGGCTCTTGCACCATATAAAGCTGTTGCAGCAGCATCCTTTAAAATGTCGAACGATTCAATATCATTGGCATTTATTCCTGCCACGGAAGAGCCCAACAGCGTAGTAGGGTCGCCGCTTGATAACTGATCGTTGGATATATTAATAATATCTTCAAGCACTACTCCATCAACTACCCACAAAGGTTTGTTATCTCCATTGATGGATGTAGCTCCCCGGATACGAACTTTTGGAGCACTCCCAAAAGTGCTCGATACATTTTGCACTGATACGCCTGCTGCCCGTCCTTCCAGCATTCGGCTAACATCTGTAACACCTTCCAGTTTTACGTCTTCTGCCTTTAACGTTACCGCAGCACCGGTAAATTTCTTTTTTTCAATTCGCTGAAAACCGGTGAGCACAACTTCAGCAAGTGTTCCCGCCTCACTTAGAAGACTAACGTTAACATTGGTTTGCCCTGCGGACAATCTTACCTCTGTAGCTTTGATAACCTACATTACTTATCACAAGCGTAGCCCTGGCATTAACACCGGGCAATACAAAATCACCTGAAGCATTGGTAAACGTACCAACATTCGTTCCCTTAACTAATATTGACACCCCTGAAAGAGGGGCATCTGAGCTATCTGTAATGCGGCCACGAATAGTTGTATCTGCAACTTCCCTGAAGTCCGGAATTTTGAAGAAATTTTTGTGCCCCGGAAGATACGGGCCTTTTTTAAAATCCGGGTTTGCATGTACCTGGCCGCAGACTATCATGAGCACAGCAATAAAACAATGGTTCCCGTTGATTTCACCACTGCGTGTAAACTGGTGCGGTATTTCAATGAGGTGTTTTTAAAAAAGGGCATTTTCGGATAATTAGAAGTTTTGGTGCTCATTATGAAAATCGTTAATTATTTAATTTTTATTAAAATCCCGAAGCTAAATTCTCATGCAAAATAAAAAAGGGAATTTACACGTGAATGTATATTGCATGTATCAAAATTAATATACAAGAAACCATTCCCGGACACCTTTATAAGTTTCTCTCTGATAAAAATTTTCTGTATAGATGTAGATAATTGCAGAAATCAAATTCATACTTCTATTAGATAAAATGACAAGTATTATATTGAAACTGCTGCATATTCTTATGTGTCATAAAATTTTATACATGGCGTTTTGCTTCTGAAATACAATTCATTTAATACCCGTCCGGCATTGTAATATTCCTGTGAAAATATTCTATTTCTGCCCGGCGATCAGATGAATTCAGAAATTATAATATGCGCCGGTTAATTTCTAAGATAAGTGTTGTTTATATTATTCGATCAAATAACTGCTCCTCCGGCAAAAAAAATTATTTTTGCAACCCAATTAAATAAGACTTTTTAGAAAAAAATTTATTATGAATAAAGGACCCGTTTCAAATTTTATAGAGCATCATTATCGTCATTTTAACGCAGCTGCTTTGATGGATGCTGCCAAAGGTTATGTTATGCATATGGATGAAGGTGGAAAAATGATGGTAACATTAGCCGGTGCAATGAGTACGGCAGAATTAGGGATTTCTTTCGCTGAAATGATAAGGCAGGATAAAGTATCTATTATAAGCTGCACAGGTGCAAATCTTGAAGAAGACATTATGAACCTGGTAGCACATAGTCATTATAAAAGAGTGCCGAACTATCGCGACCTCAGTCCGCGGGAAGAATGGGATCTGTTAGAAAGCCACTACAATCGTGTTACGGATACCTGCATCCCGGAAGAAGAGGCATTCAGGAGAATACAAAAGCACATTCATAAAATATGGAAAGATGCGGAGCATGCAGGAGAGAGATATTTTCCACACGAATATATGTATAAGATGCTGTTGAGCGGAGTACTTAAGACGCATTATGAAATTGATCCAAAGAATAGCTGGATGCTGGCTGCCGCGGAAAAGAATATTCCTATAGTAGTTCCCGGTTGGGAAGATAGTACTATGGGAAATATCTTTGCTTCTTATGTAATAAAAGGAGAATTGAAGGCATCTACCATGAAGAGCGGCATTGAATATATGGTGGAGTTAAGTGAATGGTATAGAAATAATTCTTCAGGGAAAGGAGTTGGCTTTTTTCAAATAGGCGGTGGTATAGCCGGCGATTTTCCCATATGTGTTGTCCCGATGATGTACCAGGATCTTGAGTGGCACGATGTTCCATTCTGGAGTTATTTCTGCCAGATATCCGATTCCACAACTTCTTATGGTTCTTATTCAGGTGCGGTGCCGAATGAAAAAATCACATGGGGTAAACTTGATATACTTACGCCAAAATTTATTGTAGAAAGTGATGCGACTATTGTTGCTCCCTTAATATTTGCCTGGATATTGGGGTGGTAGTTTGCATCAATAAGTCAATAATGCAAAGCGTGAAAGTTAAAATGTGAAGCATTAAAACTGTATGCTCATTATCCGAATAAATTTAATGAAAGCTGGGAAGCTATTCTTTGTTTGAAAAATTCCATTTCTTTAGCAGATACCGCAGTAGAAAAAAGAAGCTGACTAAGAACCACACGTAAAAAATATAATTTCCCAAAGAAGGCCTGTTTTCAAAAAATGCGTAGTTCAACCCGATACCAACTGTAGAATTTATAAGCAGCCAAAGCAAGGTCATAGAAATTGAAGAAATAATTTTTGACAAAAAACTTCTTACATCAGGTTCCATTTCACTCATGTCATAAAATTACTCTTTATGAAAATAATTTTACCTGATGAGGAAATTATTAAACTCGGTGCTGTCTCCGGCGAAAACATTAAAATCTACAGGCGATGTAATTCCATTTACTCTTCCCGCTTCGCTATGTTGCCAGAATAGCCATTTGTGTTCCAATCTTGGTTTATTTGGCTGCAGGTAGTGAGCGATCCATACCGGGTATTCAGGAAAGTCTTTCTCCAGGTAATTTTTGTAAAAATCGATATTTGTATAGATGATTGGGAGAACACCATAATTTTTTTCAATAGCCTCCAGCCAATCCGACAATTCTTTTTTTATAACATCTATTCGTACGCCATAAGTTCTTTCAATATCAAGTACAGGAGGCAGATCTCCCCTTTTTAAATCAACCATCTGGATAAAATTAGCGGCTTGCTTTTTACCACTCCTGCTCGCAATAAAAAAATGATACGCGCCTTTGGGGATATCCTGCTCTTCAGCCTTCAGCCAGTTTCTCCTGAATTGCGGATCAATCTTACTAATGCCTTCTGTAGCTTTTATAAAGACAAAACCAATCCTGATATTTTTCTCCTGCATATCCTTTACACTTTTCCAGTTGATTATGTTCTGGTACCGGCTTACATCAATGCCGTGTATGTCATAGCCGGGAGGGATTGCAATTTGAAAACCAGGATAAAACACATTCGGAGGAGAAATAAAATAGCTGACCACGTAATAGATCACAACGGATGCGAAAGCCAGCCAAAAAAATATTTTAAATATTGTATTCGCAATTGATTTACGCTTCTTTTTTCTTGCCACGGATAGAGATTATGCAACGGAGACTATAGACGAACAGCTACTATTTCAGAATTTTTTTTGCAAACTTAAAGGAATTTCCTCCTTCCACTTTTAGAATGTATAAACCCTTTGCAAATAGCTGTGTGTTTATTTCTGTAAAAGAAGATCCCATCGACAAAATCGGTTTCTTATAAACTAGTTTTCCGGCTGCATCAAATATTTTTAAATTAGCCCGGGGTAAATTAAAATTTCGCAAATACACATTTAGCACAGCGGCAAACGGGCTTGGAAAAACCTGGACGATATTTTGACCCGGCGTATTGTCCGCAATTTTTCGGGACACATTATTTTTTGTTATCAGCCAGTATTCGGGATCTACAATTACTGTATCAGCGACGAAACCAATTTCCCTAAAAAAGATCTCACCATTTGATTTATTATCAATAATAATTGTTTTTTGTTGCGTTGCATTTTTAAACTGTAAGGCTACCGGCAATTCAAAAAAACTTACCGAAGGATCTGATGTGGTTTGATTCAACTTAATTTTTACATGATCGCTTCCCAGCTGCTGCCATTCCACATCATAGGTTGGATAACCTTGTCCATAAAACCATTCATTAAAGAATTTGGTAAGGTCAATGCCACTTACAACCTCGAGATTTCTTTTAAGATCTTCCGTTTTTGCAAAGCCAAAACTTATTGTTGAATCATTAAAATATTCTTTGATGCCTTTAAAAAATATGTTGTCTCCCAACTTCCAGCGTAGCATGTACAACAGGTGAGAACCCTTGCGGTAACTTAATCTTGCATCAAAGATTCGATTCACATTTGCGGTATCATCTACCCATACCGAACCACCAGGCTTTGAAGTTATATTCGCGATTTCGCTTTTTCTTGTATTGATAGTCGTTAGCGGGTATTTTTTTTCAAAATCCATGCTCGCAAGGTGTGTTGCAAAACCTTCATTGAGCCATATATCCTGCCAGCTTGCACAGGTAATTTTGTCGCCAAACCATTGATGTGCTAATTCGTGCGACATAAGATTTTCATTCGGCAACATTATAAAGGTTGATGTCTGGTGTTCCTGCCCGCCACCCCATCCAAATTGCACATGCCCGTATTTTTCTTTTATAAAAGGATAATCTCCGAAAACAGAGCTATAATATTTCATCGTTGCCAAAACCAGCGGAGTGTTGGTTTTGAACGTATCAAGGTACTCCGGATAGCAAAATGTTTGCATAAGTAAATTCACATCGCCTACCTGTACTGAATTGGAAAATTCTTCATAATTGGTAACAGCCATGCAAATCAGGTAGGTCGCGATTGGGTACCTGTGTTTCCAATGAGTCACTTTATTTACACCATCGGATGAAATGCCTTGTCGCAGACCATTGGAAGCCGCGGTGTAGGCCACTGGATTGGTTATAATTACATCTATTGAATCAGCCTTATCATCAAGTCCGTTTTTACACGGCCACCAGTCACGGCTTCCATACGGCTCACTTAAAGTCCACATAACCGGTGTGCCCGAATGAGTTGTGGTTATAAAAGACCCAAAGCCTGTATTAGGAGGGATTCCCTGGTAAAAAATGGTAACAGAATCAAGGGTACCCGCAGATTTAAGCGAGCTGAAATTAATTTTTAGGATATTGTTTGCATGTTCGAATGAAAGTAAATTACTTTTTTGCTTCACACTATCCACTACCAAATCATTCATCAGGTCGTAGTCAATTGTATCGGTTGCGGTTGTGATTACAAAATAAGAAGTGATTCTCCCTGAAATATACCGCACCGCGGGATCCAGGGCCCACTCGCACCTGTAATATTTTACATCGAAGTTTTCGGACGTTGCTGCCGCCTCAGTTGATACAGATACCCTTGTGTATGCATGGCCTTCCGCAAATGCAATGTTATCATTTTCCTTACAGTAATTGTTTATTTGTTGCCCATAAGAGTTTGAAACCAAAAGAATTACAAAAAAAATAATGTTTTTCATGGCAGTTTCTTTAACTGAGTTTTAACCCCAAGGCTTGCATCTTAAGATTTTGGGCATTACATTTGCATACCATCGGAAAAAATTAATAAGAATTGCAATCTCGGATTAAAAGATTTTTAATCCATTATTATTAAAATTTTTCACTGGTGAGAAACTTCCGATCATTAATATTTACAACGTTCTCACCCATAATCCAAAACAAAATATTTCATTCATATCCTATAAAAGGGCTGAAGGTATTTTATCATAAAACTAAAAATCTGTCTAATGGCAGTCACGCCTGCAAATTAAAAAATGGGGGTGATCATATTATAGCAAAAAATTTAGTTATGAAATTAATTCGATCAAAGAGTTTTTTAGCATTACTTCTAATTTTATTTATTATCGGTTTTAGCACTTCTGCAAGAACTTTAATGAATTATTCAACCTTACTATCATTTGTATCAGAAGAAGCGGGTTTTTCAAATGAATTACCGGGTGAAACAAATCCTCATTTCGCGGCTTATCCGGTATGTTTAAAAGAACATCGCAAGCAAACGAAAGATTATGTAAAGGCTTACAGTGAGAATAAACGAAATTATATCATTCATATTTTTAACAAGGGCAAAAAGTTTTTCCCAAAGGCTATAGCTATATTAAGTGAATATGAAGTACCTGTGGAATTGCAAATGTTACCTGTTCTCGAATCCGAATTCAATGCAAATGCAGTTTCTCATGCAGGCGCCGTAGGTTATTGGCAATTTATGAGTGAACTGGCCGGTGAGTATGGCCTTCGTACGGGTGGCAAATACGATGAAAGGAAAAACTTTGTGAAATCAACTGTTGCTGCAGCCAAATTTTTTCGCGATCAGCTTGACTATTTTAATGATGACATTCTTTTGGCAGTGGCCTCTTATAACTGTGGCCCGGGCCGCGTGAGATTGTCTATTAAAAAAAGCGGTAAGTCCGATGCAGATTTCTGGGATGTAAAAAAATACCTGCCGTCAGAAACAAGAAAGTTTGTTATGAATTTTATAGCTCTTAATGTAATCGCAGCTAATTATGATAAGTTTATAGAAAGAAAACTGGATTTTAATGAAGCACGAATGATTCAGTTTGCGAACGTAGATTCAATAAATAATAAAGTTGCAGGAATCGGTTTTGTAACAGCAGACTCAATAAATTCCAGGGATTCTATTCATGTTAAAATTGCACTATAGCACCTAAGGCATTTTACCTTGGTTTTACATAGTACCTTTGTGTACTGCATGCCTAAAATAAATTATAATGACGGTATTAATTTTCTCCGCAAGCTCACTTTGCGGAGATTATTTAATGCGTGTAAAGTACTCTCAAGTTTTTATATTAGCCGGTTAATAAAGAAGCCCGTACAGTGGGGGCTTCCAATGTCTATCTCATTTGAACCCACAACCTCATGCAACCTTCGCTGCCCTGAATGCCCCAGTGGCCTGAGACAATTTACGCGTCCTACAGGAATGCTGAAAAAAGATTTTTTCAGGCAAACAATTGATGACATTTATAAAGATATTCTTTACCTGATCTTTTATTTCCAGGGTGAACCTTATTTAAACAGGGATTTTCTTGAAATGGTAAAATACGCATCTTCGAAGGGAATTTATACGGCTACTTCCACGAATGCTCATTATCTAACGGATGAGGTAGCCCGAAAAACAGTTGAGAGCGGACTTGACAGGTTAATAATTTCGATTGACGGGACTACACAGGAAGTATACAGGCAATACCGTATTGGTGGTAATATCGATAAAGTGATTGAAGGGGCTAAAAACGTAGTAAAATGGAAAAAGGAATTAAAAAGTAAAACACCATTTGTATTTTTTCAGTTTCTTGTAGTAAAACCGAATGAACACCAGGTTGAAGAAATAAAAAAGCTTGCGTGCTGAAGTAGGTGTGGATGAGGTTCGTTTTAAAACCGCACAGGTGTACGATTATGAAAATGACCCAAATCACCTAATTCCGGTCAATGAAAAATTCAGCAGGTATAAAAAAAATAAAGAAGGTAAAACCATTTCAAAAAATAAACTTGCAAATCACTGCTGGAAACTCTGGCAGGCGAATGTCATAACGTGGGATGGGCTTGTAGTTCCATGCTGCTTTGACAAGGATGCTTCCCATCAATTGGGAAATTTAAAGATGCAATCTTTCAGGGAAATCTGGCACAACGACAATTACCGGCAGTTTCGTAAAGAACTCATGACAAGCCGTAAAAATATTGATATTTGCGCCAACTGCAGCGAAGGCATGTCCGTCTGGAAAGACTGAATTCATTCCTGTTACAAGAATTTCTACAGCTTTTTATTACTATTTTTATCATATGACAGGTTTCAATAATCATTTGCGACAGGTAATATTATTATTACTTATAGGGTTCATAGGTATATTAATGCTCCGGCATTTTTACATTTTCTTACCCGGCGTGTTGGGAGCGATCACATTATATATAGTTAGCAGGAAAACGTATCTTAATCTTACAGGAAAAAAAAAATGGAAACCGGGGTGGACCGCTTTTTTATATATACTTGGCTTTATTATTATCATTTGCCTCCCTGTTTATATTGCAGCAGTACTGGTAACACCGAAACTTGTTGCTCTCTTTAACAATCCCGTTCAACTGACCATAGCGCTAAAAAGTTTTTCGAACAAAATTCAGGATGCCACAGGGATTGAATTATTTAATAGTGGCAGCTTAAAAAATGCAACGAAGAGCTTGGCGAATAATATCCCCCTGCTGCTTACAGGAACTGCAAACTTTTTAACCAATCTTCTTTTGATGTTTTTTGTTTTATACTATATGCTTATCCACGGTGAGAAAATGGAAAAATATCTGCACGACCTTATGCCTTTAAAGGAAACTAATCGACATATTTTAAGCAACGAAACGGACATCATGATAAGGGCAAATGCAATTGGCATTCCATTGCTTGCCGTAATACAAGGACTGGTTGGTACGCTTGGCTTCTGGATTTTTGGTGTCGATGATTTTGCAATTTGGGGTTTTCTTGCAGGAGTAGCATCACTGATTCCTATTGTGGGCACGGGCCTGATATGGGTCCCGCTTACGGTATATCTCCTTGCGATAAATCACGTCTGGCAAGGAGTAGGGCTTGGTATATATTCATTGGTTATCCTTACAAATATTGACTATGTGGCCCGCATAACGGTGCTTCGGAAAATAGGAGATGTGCATCCGCTCATTACAATTCTTGGCGTCATCATCGGTTTAAGTATGTTTGGTTTCCTGGGATTGGTTTTCGGTCCGCTATTAATAAGTTATTTTATTGTGTTGGTACGAATCTATCGTAATGAATTCAATGCGCAACCCATAAGTCCTTTGCATGCTGAAAAAGATCATACCGTGATAGGAAACTCCGGGCAATGAATAAAAACCCCGAATTCAAAGTTTTTATCATGTTAATAGTGTGCGCACCCAAATCCAGCCAATCTATTATGTTGTAAATTGCCGCCTCATAAAAATTACTGATGAAGATCTACCTCCTTTTCCTTTTTACTGCGATGCTTTTCTGTACCAGCAAGCTATTTGCTCAACCCAAATATGAATTTCGCGGTGTGTGGGTTGCCACCGTTGATAACATTGATTTCCCGTCCTCCAAATTCTTAAGCTCTTACGGCCAGCAGGCAGAATTTGTAAACCTGTTGAATATGCATAAGAGGAATGGCATGAATGCTGTCGTTGTGCAGATACGGCCGGCCACCGATGCTTTTTATCCATCGCAATATGAGCCGTGGAGCGAATGGCTAACCGGTACGCAGGGCAAACCGCCGTCGCCTTATTATGATCCCCTGGAGTTTATGATAACGGAAACCCATAAACGCGGAATGGAATTTCATGCATGGATGAATCCATACCGGGCGGTTTTTAATATTAGCAAATCTTCCATTTCACCAACACATGTCACAAAGCTGCACCCGGAATGGTTTTTGGATTACGGCGGCAAACGATATTTTGATCCGGGAAATAAGGAAGTACAGCAGTTTCTAACCAATGTTGTAAGGGATGTTGTGCACCGGTATAATATTGATGCGATTCATTTTGATGATTATTTTTATCCCTATCGCATTGCGGGAAAAGAATTTGGCGATGCCCAATCATATAAAAAATATGGAAACGGCCTCGATAGAGAAGACTGGAGAAGAAGCAATGTTGATTCAATTATCGTGAAGCTCAGCCATGCCATAAAACAGGAAAATAAGTATTGCAAATTTGGAATAAGCCCGTTTGGCGTTTGGCGAAATATTGATAAAGACCCGGAAGGAAGCAATACCCGGGCGGGACAAACAAATTACGATGATCTCTACGCAGATATCTTATTATGGCTAAAAATGAAATGGATTGATTACGTGGCACCGCAATTGTATTGGGAATTTAATCATAAGGTTGTTGGGTATGAAGTTCTCATAGACTGGTGGGCAAAGCACGCTTATGGAAGGCAAATGTATATAGGACAGGGAATATACAGAGCGCTGGAATCAAGATCTTATGCATGGAAAAATAAGAACGAATTGCCAAACCAGGTAAAGCGTTTGCGTGAATATCCACAGGTGCAGGGCAGTATATTTTTTAGCAGTGCAACATTTGCAAGTAACCCCAATGGATGGAGCGATAGCTTGCGAAATAATTATTATAAATATCCTGCCATAATTCCGCCTATGCCGTGGATTGATTCACTAAAACCATCGAGACCGGAACTATTATTCGATAGTTCTAAAGTTGCTATTTACTCCAGTGACATTGACCTTTACCTGGTTGAAGATAGCCTGAGTAAAAATCTTAACCGGTATGTAATTTATAATTTTGATGACACTAGTAAGGTTGATAAAAGTGATCCAAAAAGAATTAGAGAGATCGTGGTTTCGGGAAATAATATGTACAAATTTGATTTGCAAAATATACCGCAACAACAAAATAAAATTGTAATAGCTGCCACCGCATTAACCAGCACCAACAATGAAAGTGAGCTTAGCCGTTACATTTACCTTGAACGTAAAACAAATGGCTGGCATGTTGTACCTGTTGAAAGTAATAACTAGAAATTTAAACGCAGAAAGTCACTTTAGGTTATTGATAATATTTTCCCTGTTATCATAAATTCTTTTTATAACAAGACTAATCTCTTCGGCCATTTTACTTTTGCGGCTCATAATCATTTGCAACGCATCCGTATTTGATGCCTGGCCTCCGGCATCACTACCTCTCATGCTCAGAACCATTTTTTTCAAATCTTCATCAGCATCTTTGGACGCCTGAACCATAATGAGGGTTGATATGGCTGCAATATTTTCATCGTTCATTCCTTTTAGCACCGGGTTAGCATGAAGCGCTTTGTTGAGACTATCTGCATTCACCTGCCGGCTTTTTAATGTTGATGCTGTCTTTATAATTACATTTTTTATCTGAGGCTTTATTTCCGGCATGGCATTTTTATAAAATGCATCTGCATCTGGTGGCATAGCCATTGGAACCTGAGCGAAACTTTCATGCGTCAAAACCATGCAAAGAAAAAGCAGGAAATTTCTCATATTGTATGTTTTAGTACGAAAAATGAATTCGTTTTTTTAGAAGGATAGCTTTATATATAACGAATGAAATTCTAAAAAATTGAATGCTCAAATTTTTTATTTAATAAACCGCATACATCTCATAACCAAGGAAGGCATAATATTATTAATTACTGTTAATTATTTTCAACAAACGAATAAAATTGGAATACAAATCCTAAATTAAATGGCCAAAGCGCACTGCAGGAAATTGCAATAAAAAAATGCAAAAAATGGATACCGCTGAACATATAAGATTAAAAAAAAATGCAAAAAAAGATGTGCCTCTTGAATTATGGGGGCCATATATGAGTGAAAGACAATGGGGCACGGTTCGGGAAGATTATAGTGAAAATGGTGATGCATGGAATTATTTTCCTCACGATCATGCACGAAGCCGGGCTTACATATGGGGAGAGGACGGCCTGGCAGGCATTTCGGATATATTCCAAAATATGTGCTTTGCCATAGCACTGTGGAATGGCGAGGATCCCATACTCAAAGAAAGACTTTTTGGATTGAGTAATGCAAGGGGAAATCACGGTGAAGATGTAAAGGAACTATATTATTACCTGGATAATATCCCTACTCATTTTTACATGAAATATCTCTATAAATATCCTCAGGCTGCTTATCCATATATTGACCTGGTGGAAACGAATGAAAGTAAAGGTAAACATGACCCGGAATATGAACTTTTAGACACCGGCATTTTTAATGAGGATAAATATTTTGATGTTTTTGTAGAGTATGCAAAAAAAAATAGTGAAGACATTTTTATAAAAATAGAAGTTGTAAACAGGGCAACCGAAAAAGCTGCGATAACTGTACTTCCTACCTTATGGTTTTACAATAAATGGCAATACAGGGAAACGGGAGAAAAACCATCCATAGATCTGTTAAACAATTTTTCGGTACAGGCCGTTCACGAAAATCTTGGAAACTATTACCTGTATTTCCCAGAGGCAGATCATGTCTTGTTTACTGAAAATGAAACAAATTTTCAAAGATTATTTAACAAGCAAAATACTTCCGAGTTTGTAAAGGATGCTTTTAATGATGCTCTTATTGAAGGCAAAAATTTTGACAAATTAAAGGAGAAGAAACAAGGCACTAAATTTTCACCGGTTTATATATTTGAAATAGATTCAAAGAAATCAAAAACCATTTACCTCAGGCTGACTAAAGAAAAAAATATTACAGCATTTCCAAAAAATTTTGAAAGGATTTTTGAAAAAAGAAAAAAAGAAGCTGACGAATTTTATAATGCTTTACATCCTGGTCAATGCAATGAAGATCAAAAAAATATTCAACGACAGGCTTTTGCCGGGTTGTTGTGGAACAAGCAATATTATCATTATGATATAGAAAGGTGGCTTAATAAAGGAGATGGTATTTCACCATTATATGAAGCCCGTAAGTATGGCCGGAATCACAAATGGAAATATCTTAAGAACCAGGATGTAATGTCAATGCCCGATAAATGGGAATATCCCTGGTATGCCGCCTGGGATAGTGCTTTTCATTGCATTTCAATGGCCGTGATTGATCCTGTTTTTGCCAAACACCAATTGCTTGTGCTGATGCGTGAATGGTTTATGGATCCTCAGGGGCAATTGCCTGCATACGAATGGGACTTCAGTGATGTGAATCCGCCCGTGCATGCATTCGCTGCTCTTGAAGTTTATAAAACTGAAAAGAAAATTTACGGGATAAATGATTTACATTTTTTGAAAAGAGCTTTTCAAAAACTTATTATCAATTTCACCTGGTGGATCAATCGCAAAGATGCCGATGGGAACAATATTTTTGAAGGTGGCTTTTTAGGGCTCGATAATATTGGATTGTTTAACCGCAGTATGATTTTACCCGGAAATATGTTACTTGAGCAGGCCGACGGTACCAGCTGGATGGGAATGTATGCGCTCGGCATGATGGACATCGCATTGGAAATTGCAGTAAATGATGATTCCTACCAGGATGCAGGCACAAAATTTTACGAGCATTTTGTAATAATTGCAGAAGCTCTTAATGAGCTTGGCCTTTGGAATGAGGATGACAAGTTTTTTTATGATGTGCTTTCTATAGACAAGTCGGAAGCATTTCCACTTAAAATAAGGTCAGTAGTTGGCCTTACTCCACTTTTTGCAGTTTCCATTATTGAGAAAGAAGTTTTTGATAAGCTAACCGATTTTGCAAAAAGAGTACATTGGTTTCAAACATACAGGCAGGCCAATCAGAAATATCTGCCGAGCCAGGAAAAAGATGAAGACGAATGTATCCTGCTTTCACTGGTACACAAGGAAAGATTGAAGTATTTACTGGATAAATTATTAGATGAATCAGAATTTTTATCCGAGGGTGGAGTAAGAGCCCTGTCAAAATTTTACCAGCAAAATCCCTATACACTGGAGGCTAACGGAAACACTTACTCGATTCAATATGATCCGGGTGATTCCACTTCAAATATGTTTGGAGGCAATTCCAACTGGCGTGGCCCCGTATGGATTCCCATTAACTATTTATTTATAAATGCGATTAAAACTTACGGGGAATTTTATTGCGATGATTTAAAAGTTGAGTGCCCGAAGGGATCAGGCAAAAACCTGACGCTCCTTGAAGTTGCCGCCGAACTGGCGCGGAGGCTTATTCATATTTTTGAAAAAAATGACCATGATGAAAGATTGGTCTTTGGCCCTTATAAGTGGTTTTATAAAAGGGAGGAAAATAAAGACCTGATTTTATTTCACGAATATTTTCACGGAGATACGTTAAAGGGCCTGGGCGCCAGCCATCAAACCGGGTGGACAGCGCTCATCGCAAATTTATTATACGATCTCAAAGGGCAGGAATAATTGTCCACCCAAACTGCCACAATATATTCGATCTTTGCATTTTTAAATGGGCAAAGCTGTAAAATTATTTATACTGGAAATGAAACCGAAAGAATAATTGCAAGCGGGACCTGATTTTGCGTCCCGAAAATTCCAACGGTAATTTGAAGTAATTTGAAAAAAATGCCGGCTACTCACAATCATAATCATGCACACGATCATCACCACTCGCATTCAATAACGCCGGTTGATGCCACAACCCCATTTATTGTTGGGATTGCATTAAACGTATTATTTGTTATAATCGAAGTAATTGCAGGTATTGTAAACAACTCAATGTCGTTACTTACGGATGCGGGTCATAACTTAAGCGATGTTGCAAGCCTTGTTTTGTCATTGCTGGCTTTCAGACTGGCCAAAAAAAGTTCCACCAGTAAGTTTACATATGGCTATAAAAAAACTACTGTTTTAGCAGCTTTTCTAAACGCAGTACTTCTTTTAATAGCTGTTGGCATACTTGGTTTCGAATCAATTCAACGATTGATAAACCCAGCAACGGTAAGCGGAGATATTATTGCATGGGTCGCCGGAGCCGGAATCGTTGTGAATGCAATAACGGCCTTATTGTTTTTCAAAAACAGGAAGTCTGATCTTAATATCAAAAGCGCCTACATGCATATGCTTAGTGATGCGCTTGTTTCTGCAGGAGTGGTCGTGGGTGGTGTTATTATTAGTTCCACCGGATGGTATTGGGTTGACCCTGTAATTGGCCTAATTATAATGATCGTGATTCTAGTGGGCACCTGGTCACTACTTACCGACAGTTTCAGGCTTTCTGTTGACGCGGTTCCGGCCGATATCGATATAGAGGAAATAAAGGAAATTATTACGCAACAGCCAAATATCATCGAGGCGCATCATATCCACATTTGGGCACTTAGTACCACAGAAAATGCCCTTACTGCACACATTTTACTAAGTGAAAACATTGATTTCAACGAAAAAATGAAGTTGGTACAAAATTTAAAGCATAAATTAATGCACCACAAAATTCATCACAGTACAATAGAGATTGAAACTGCTGAATCAGATTGTGAAGAAAAGGACTGTTAGTTCTGAATAGTATACAGAGGGCAATGATTTTGTGCAGACACCAACTTTTTCGAAAATTAAAATTGATTTAAAAATTCATTGATAACACCTAAACCACTTTTATGGAAAGCAAAATAAGCAACCACGACTTAATAGAATTTGCAGAGCAACGACTGGAAGAACATATCGCGGAGCTAAATGCCCATTATCAGGGAAGGGAAATGGCTTCAGATGATGAAAAGAAAAAAGCAATTGATACACATTTTAACATGTTCAAAGCGGAGCTTGAGGAAAAAAGTAAAGAGTTAGGTAACGGGCAAGAGCACACGGCAATTATAAAAGAATATGAAAAAAAATTCAGGCAGGCACTCCCCTGATATTTAATGAACATAATATTTTTGACTTTGCAATATAGGCGGAATCCATGATTGACCTGGCGGCAACCAGCTAATAAAAACAGGTTGCCACTTATTACTTACCCGAAAGATATTTTGCAAAGAAGTTGTCCATTGCTTTGTAGAAATCTATCCGGTTATTTTCATTTGCAAATCCATGGCCTTCATTATTTTTTACCATGTATTCAACATCGACTCCTCTCTTCTTTAAGGCTTCAACCATTTGATCACTTTCTGCTTTATTAACTCTCGGGTCATTGGCACCCTGCGCCACAAATAAAGGTGTTTTAATTTGGTCCGCATGTAATGCCGGTGATGCTTCGGCAAGTAATACACTGTCTTTTACCGGGTCGCCAACCAGCTCATAGAACATGGCAAGATATGGCTTCCAGTAGGGAGGAATTGTTTTCATAAAAGTAAACAGGTTGGAAACGCCTACATAATCAACGGCGCATGCGTACAGGTCAGGTGTAAACGTAACTCCTGCTAATGTAGCATAGCCGCCATAGCTGCCTCCGTAGATCGCGACACGTTTTGGATCGGCTATTCCCTCTTTTATCAGCCACTTCACGCCATCGGTAATATCATTTTGCATGTTTTTGCCCCATTCCTTATTGCCTTTTAACCAAAACTCTTTTCCATACCCGGTTGACCCGCGGAAATTCATTTGCAACACTCCGTAGCCCCGGTTTGCCAGCATCTGAACTTCCGGGTTAAACCCCCAATTGTCCCTATACCAGGGACCCCCATGCGGGTTTACAACTACCGGAATATTTTTCGCTTCTGCGCCTTTTGGCAACGTGAGATACCCATGAATGGTAAGCCCGTCTCTGGAAGTGTACTTTATGGGTTTCATGCCGGCCATATCATCTTCCTTTAGCCACGGCATTGAATTCGCGAGAAATTTTGTAACGCCTGTATTCTTATCGTAGAAATAATATTTAGCAGCAAGTCTATCGTTACCCGTCCATACAATAAATTTATCTTCTACAATATTGTTGCCGTAAATAGCTAACTCGTAACCCTTAAATTTTGCCTCCATTTTTTTATACTCATCTTCTGTTTCTTTATCTAAAAAGTGATGTTCCGTTTTCCAGTCGGTATAATATGCCATGGTTAACACTTTTCTTTTCCTGGAGTAACTAACGCCGTCAACATCATAATCGGGGTTGCTATAAATTTCCTTCAATTCTTTTTTCGCCGCAAGGTCATACTCTACAATAGCCGCTTTATCCCTGCCTATGTTGCTGGAGACATAAATGTTTTTATTATCGAAAGTAAAAAGCTGGATGGCGAAATTATCTTTATAAGATGTTGTAAAGACAGAATCAAAAGAATCAGTCTCGGTAGCACGCTGGTAATAAGTTGTATTCACGCCGTCGGTTTTGGTAGCTAATCTTATTACACCGGTATGATCGGTGTACCAGCCGTCATAATTATTATCATTCTGAAATAACACTTTCATTTCACCTGTTTCAATATTGATACTGTAAGGATCAAAATATTGGGCATTTCTTTTGTTTAGTCCGATCATTACCTCATTCTCTTTGCCGGGAACATCACGCCAGTCATCGAGTATCTGGGTTTTTACTTTTGGGAACGGAGTCAATGTCTTTAAATCTTTGCCGTTTAGGGCAACAGAGAATAACTGGAAATTCTCGTCTCCTCCTACATCCTGCAGGTACAATATTCTGTTGCCCTTCCATTCATACTGGTAGACATTCCTTGCCGTATCATTGGTAACAGGGATAGCATTGGTATCAGAAATTTTTCTCACGAATACATTAGTATGCCCGTTATGTGGCGCCAGGTAAGAGATAAATTCACCATCCGGTGAAATGCGCCAACCGAATTTATCGGGATTTCTAAAAAAATCTTCGACAGGAATTACAGGAACTTTCTCATCTGCTTTGAAAGTATAAGATGTAATAGTCAAAACCAATGCAGGTACAACCCATAATAGTTTTTTGTTAAGGAACTTCATAACAGCTTTTTTAATTAATCGAAAAAATACAAATGCGGAAAACGGATAAGCGAATAATGAAGTTAGCGCTTTTTTTGAACGGCTAAAGTGCAGGCGGTGTCATTATATTGGGCCAATTTATTATTGGCGCTTAATAATTATTAGTTGGTAAAAAAGGCACCAGGATAAGCCTTCACATTTATACTGCGCCTAAATGCACTTCCTGACCTTGCTAATTATTTGCATCCATTAACAGCATCTTTTTTCCTTCTCCATTTATTCGGTAAAATTTGCCATCCTCTATGAGCAGTGCCTCAGATTTTCCTTCCGCGTGAGGAACATCCAGGTCCAGTAATTTACCGTTGTACCACATACTAATAGTATCTGCGACTATTGTATGGCCGGTTATAACATGATTAACTCCAAATTGATTAAGTGTGCTGTCAATTTGTAATGGAATGCCGGTATTTCTTATATCATAGTAGCCCCGGTACCATAAAGGCCCGAGATCACCAAAGATGATGCTTAGCTTTTTATCATTTTCATCAAAAGCATCGTCACCATAGAAAGGGCGTGCTAACGAGTTTATCGTATCGACCGGTATATTCATAAGATTCATGCTGGCAGAAATACCACCATGAAGAACAAGCAGGTCTCCTATCTTTTCAACAATGTTCTTTGTAAGCAACCATCTTCCCAACTCCGAGTTTTTATTATACAACTCCATATACCCGGAAGTAAAAAGCTTTGCGTTCTCGAGATATTTTTGCTGTGTATATCTCAGATCACCAACGAGATTCATTATTTCATGATTACCTAATATAAAATGAACATATCCACCGGCGGCTTTTGCTTTTTCTTCCAGGTAATAAATAAACCAAAGCACTTCAGTAACCTGCTGTCCCCGGTCGAAAAAATCACCCGCCAACACAAGATGCCCCTCGCCGAATGTCCAGTTGAAATTTTCATCAATTACACTGCCGGCCTGGAGTAATTTTCTGAACGCAGTAAAATTGCCTTCTATGTCCGACAGCAACAGTATCTTCTTTACCAGGGGAAATTCACTTTTTTCATTTTGCAAATTTCCTTTTAGTGTTACTGCAAAAGTTTTGTCCTGGATATCTGTCCCCACGTTTAGCTTTATACTTTCTTTCTTTGCCAATCTCACATTTTCTGTTTTCACCTTTTTTTTTCCTTTTTTATCGAAAATATAAGTTATCAAAACCTGGTCATCGGCGTATTGAACGTAGGGGCCATCAGTTTGAACTTTGGGCTCTCCGTGCGCGGGATCATCACCGTATTTGTCTGTAGCAGGTATCATGACCGCAATACTGGAAATGGAAAGAAAGGCAAACAATAATTTTTCCATAAGAGGAAAGAATTTGTATGATTTATCATATTACCAATAAATGAACCAAAGGAATTACTATCACCAAATTACTGCAAAAGTTCCATGATTTTTACCATCTCCCCGGCGTTATGACAGAATTTGGAAAGTAATTCGCTATAGAGTTTTCATGGTGAAGTCATGGAAAACGGAAAGACACGGAATTCTTAAACGACTCATGGCTTATTGTGCACAAAATCGCAACAGGGCCTTCAGATCTTCTTCATTATTAAAATTGACTTTATGTTCTTTCAGGTATTTTGTCAATCCCTTTCCTCCGAAAAGAGTATAAAAGTTTTTTTTGTTTGCTCTCAAAAAATGATTGGACGCATCCGCGATATAAAAAGAAATTTCTTCCTGGAACAACACATCTTTTTGAACCTGCAACCGGTAAATCATGCTGTTTCTATTGCTGATGGTGCCGTATGTTTGAATCGCCGAGGAGCCTGAAGCTATATTATAAGCGCCCCTTGTTTTATCCGCCATCTGCACCATTTCTTTTCTTATTGCGAGTTTATAATTTCCCACCTTTAACGTTTCTCTCATATATCCTTTGTCATAATAAAACAACATGGAATCAATAACGACCGAGCTAATAAGTAAAGGTTCGGCTATAGCAAGAGTATCTCCTCTTTCATTAATAAAATGCATTTCATCAAGCAAAAAATTATAGTTGAAAAGATATGCCGAAGATGTCCCGTCTCTCATAACGGCTGTGCCTTTTGCAAATGCGGGCAGCAAATACATGGCTTCGTTAGGAAGTACTTTATTAGGTATCTCCCCAACTTTTACCGGGTATGCTTTTACCTGCGTAGAAGCGGTATAGAAACAAAACATACATAGTACAAGAAGTAACCGGGTGCGCATGAAAATTTTGTTGATGCAGGAAACTTACATAAATTATTTCAAACTTGTTAGCCGCTGGGTTATTTCTTCACATAGTGATTTTATAACCTCTACTTCAAAAACCTGTAAGTACATTTTATTAAAAATATATTTCGGCCTTCCTGCGCGAATACATTTGTAAACAGACTTTTTGCCAATGGTGTATCCCGGAAAATAATTGTGGTTAAACTGAAAGCATCTCAAATGTTTTATCGACAATGCCGGTATAGCTTATTCTTTGAAAGTATTGCTGAATGATCATTGTATGAGCAAATTCTTATTTACCGGTCAATACATCGAGCTCTTCAATTAAAAATTATTTAATAAGATCAACGGTGTGAAATCACCTGTCAATTTTTGAATCTCGCTCTGGCGGTAGGATCAATTTGGGATTTTTAGCGGTTGATTCAATTGTTCATGGGTGCTGGTTTATTGTGTTCTCTTGATTTCACTAAAATCATTTGTGATGGTAGCCGCAACGATACCTGTAGTGTCTTTGTTGCCATAATGCATGCTTACATGAAACTGGCAGATATAAAGCTTTTTGTCTTTTTCGGTATAATAGAGTATATCTTTTACCGTAACTGTTACTCCGGGCTAAAGCGTAGTATCCAGGTAATCTTTCATGGTTTCTTTCAATTTATTTTCCAGCTTTACACCTTCTAATTCTTTTGGTTTGCATCCTCCACCAAGCGCCAATAAAAGAATAAAAGTGAAGAAATATTTCATATCCCTTTTAATATAAAAATAATTAAAATGACTAGATTTTCTATTCACAGAGACTATGCAAAAGGTTTCCAGCGTAGGTGCGTGGCATCCCGAATTATTTCAGCAACTTGACAATGCGCCTCGCGGAGAAGTATGAATTGTAATGATAAATTGTAGTGCAGGCACTTACTTTTTCTCTTCACAGGGATCATTCTTCTTTAAATTTCTCCTTACCTTTCAATGGCAGTCATCCTTAAATATTTTTTACATGAAAAATAATTTCCCAACATTTGTATGCTCCGTTCTCTTTACAATTCTCCTGTTTAAGACATTACAGTCACAGGACAGGCTTACCGGTGAAACTTTCGCCACGCGTTCAGTAGTAATGGCTCAGCATGGAATGGTTTGTACCAGTCATCCCCTGGCTACACAGGCGGGGATTGACGTGCTGAAAAAAGGTGGCAATGCAATTGATGCGGCCATAGCGGCCAATGCGGTTCTCGGGGTTACCGATCCCGAGATGAATGGAATCGGTGGCGATCTTTTCGCGATTGTTTATGACGCCAAAACAAAAAAATTATATGGCCTCAATGCATCCGGCAGGTCGCCTTATAATCTTTCTCTTGCTATCTTAAAACAAAATGGAAATCAAACAATTCCTTTCGCGGGGCCATTGCCTGTTTCGGTACCGGGTTGCGTAGATGGCTGGTTTCAATTGCATGGAAAGTTTGGCAAACTGCCAATGAGTGATATTCTTTCCAACGCTGTTAATTATGCACGCAATGGATTTCCCGTAGCTGATGAAGCGGCTTTTGAATATGCAAGGCTGGCGGATATGTATGGTAACAACCCCAATGTGCAAACAGTATTTATGCCCGGGGGCTCAGCGCCGAAAAGAGGTGATGTTTTTAAAAACCCGCAGCTGGCCAATACACTGGAGAAAATAGGGAAAGGAGGAAAGGATGTTTTTTACAAAGGAGACATCGCAAAGACCATTGATCGTTTTATGAAAAAGAATGGTGGCTATCTGTCTTATAAAGACCTTGCCGATCATACGTCAAACTGGGTAGATCCCGTTTCAACCACTTACCGCGGCTATCGGGTATGGGAACTCCCTCCAAACGGACAGGGTATTACGGTACTGCAAATGCTCAACATCCTGGAGAATTTTGACTTTAGTAAAATACCTTTCGGCAGCGCCGAACATATTCATCTTCTTACTGAAGCAAAAAGACTGGCATATGAAGACCGGGCGAAATATTATGCCGATCCTGATTTTGTAAAAATTCCTGTGATGGAGCTCATCTCAAAAAGCTATGGAAAAAAAAGGACGCAATTAGTGAATATAAAGATGGCATCAGCCAATGTTACCGCCGGCGATGATGCAGCGCTTAAAGGCGGTGAAACAGTGTACCTCACTGTGGCCGACGATCAAGGCAATATGATATCTCTTATTCAAAGCAATTTTGCAGCTTTTGGTTCCGGAATGGTGCCGGATAGTCTTGGTTTCTTCCTGCAAAACCGCGGTTATTTATTTTCATTAAAGGATGGGCAGAACAACACCTTTGCGCCCCACAAACGCCCGTTCCACACCATTATCCCTGCTTTTGTAACAAAAGACGATCTGCCATACATGAGCTTTGGCGTTATGGGAGGCGGATTTCAGCCGCAAGGGCAAACCGAGATTTTAATGAATATGATCGATTTCGGTATGAACGTACAGGAAGCAGGCGACGCACCCCGAATAGACCACCAGGGTTCCTCAGAGCCAACCGGAGTGGGTGCTGCCGGGGTGGGCACTATTTACCTCGAGTCCGGCTTTTCTGAAAAAACCACCAGGAAGTTGTTGCAAATGGGATATAAAGTGGCGGCGGGTACACCCGGAAATTTTGGTGGGTATCAATGTATCGGGTTCGATGCAAAGCAACATGTATATCATGGCGCCTCCGATCCCAGAAAAGATGGTATGGCCGCGGGATATTAAGTTACCCCCGGAATATTGGTATCACCCCAAACTGTTTTTCGCAGAAATCTTTTCAGCCAGCTTTTCATTATTTATGCCCCGTGGTATGAAAAAAATAATGGGTGAAATAATAAAACAGGTATAAGATAAATATACATTTACAAAGGCAAGAGGTATTGAAACGAGGTAGACGAACGTGCCTATAGTTGCTTTCGTTCTTTCTCTTATAGATACATTGAATATTTTTCGCGTTAAAGACTTGTTTTCATCAGTATGTACCAGTTTATGACGGATCGTATAGTTTCGCATTATCACAAAAGATAAGGTGGTAAGTAACATTACCGTTCCATAAATAACCGGGGCAATAGGAATGAAAGGATTTGCCCCTACAATAGCGGTGGCGAAAGGAATAAGGCTTAGCACGAAAAGAAATAAGAAATTTTGCCATAACAAGACCACATCAGTTTTCTCAAGCAGGTTAAACATATGGTGGTGATTGGTCCAGAATATCCCGATCATCATAAAGCTGAATGCATACGTAATAAAGTAAGGCAGCAGGAACTTCAAATAATGCAGTGTTTGAGCGGTGGTTGTAATATGCTTATCAAGCACCGGCAGTTTAAGGGCGAGGATCATTATCGTGATAATAATTGCGATAACACCATCACTGAATGATTCCAGCCTGTTAGTATTGATTTTCATAGTAAGCAGAAATCTTTACGTATGGAACGCAAATAGTGAAGAGTTATTTGAAAAACGGTCTAACAGGTTATTCCACCTTTACATTTAATTTTTTTATAAGATAGCTACGCTGGCCGGAACAGAAGGTAATATCCTGGTTGTCGGGGTTTTCTCCACAAGACTTGCGGCGAAGACAGCAGGTTTCTGCCAGTAAAATCTATTTGCAAAAAATCCGTTGGAGCAAAAAACATTTACGCTACGCCGTTATGTGGCATCAATGCCCATTTGCGGTATATACCCGGCGCTGAAGGTATTTACAACAGACCGTGGTGTAAGAACCGTAACTATTTGATTTTTGGGCAAAGATAAATGGGTGTCATACCCAAAAGCAGTCCAGCGATGCAGCAGGTTGTCGGCAATAAGCCAGGGTTGTTCATTCATGAAAATAAAGGTGCCCCCGGGCAGGTTATCAATATTATCCAGGTAGGTCACTTTATTACCTGCATGGTTCATTCTTTCAGTATGCAGGATGGCATCAATTTGCTGTATAGAAGTTTTTTCAGTAAACTTATAATCGGGATTTCCCTTAAGCCAGTACATCTTAAAGCGGTGATGATCCTGCCTGCGGCACTCACAGCAGGGCCGGTGGCCAGCGGAAAAAGCGGTGGCCTCGTCAAGAAAAAACAGCTCGGTATATAATCCCGGCGACATAACGGTTCTTCTTCTTTCTTTGAACTGCAGCACACAGGTAAGCCATGCTTTCAGCTTAAAAGGCCTTTGTATAAATTTTGTATCATCATGCAACTGGCCGCGGTTGCCCAGCCAGGAGCCACGGGCAGTGGTATCGAAAATATTACCGCAAGGATCAACCCTGTTTTGCATGACGGCTGCTTAATTAAAATATTAAGGTACGATAAAACTTAACCGCAGAATACATGAGATGAAGAGGTCTGGTGAGGTAAAATAATCCCTCTGTCTAAACTCCATTTACCATGTCCCTGCGGTAAAAAATTCTTTTAGAAAAGACGAAACCACCGAATGCAATTAATTTTTGCTTCGCTAGTTCTTTATTGTATGTTGCTATACCTCTTCCGTTAAGGCGTCATTCCAAACCAACGGGCTGTACGGCTTGATCCAAAATATTCCTTGTCGGCAACAAGCTCATCAGAAGCCTCGCTGTAAATTCCAACAGGTGATGGCCCTGAGAAGAAGTCCACATTCACTTTTCCAACAAGACCTTCACCAAACTCTATGTAGCAAACGCCATCTCCTTTATAAGGGGAAGGCTGACCAAGGTTCCCGGATTCCGCTATAATATTTGCCGCAGCGACTTTCGCAGCGCCTTCGGCAAATACTCCGGCCTTTGGTGTTCCTACACTGTTAACATCACCTATTGCATATACGCCGGGGTATTGTGTTTTCAGATTTGTTTTGTCAACAGGGATCCATCCATTTACCGCCATCCCGCTTTTCTCAACCACATCCGGAACACGGTGTTTTGGAATTCCTAAAAACAAATCAAAAGGCATCTGAGTTCCATCGTCAAGAATCGCCACATTGTGCGATGAGTCAATTGACTTTACCACGTGCCTGGCAATGAAATTAATATTCCGCCTAGCAAAAGCTTCCAGCAATGCTTTAGACGTATCCGGTGATGGGGGAATCGGAACACCAAAAGGCATAACAATACTTATTTCACAATCATTGCGAATACCGCGTTTAATAAGATAGTCGTGCATTAGCAAAGCGGCTTCACTTGGGGCAGGCGGACATTTGAACGGAGCTGAACAAACCCCGACAATCACTTTGCCTTTTTTAAATGTTGGAAGCACTTCACGTAAACGTTCCGCACCTTTAAAAGAATAAAATTCATTTCCACCTTCGGCAAGCCCGGGTGTTGCACTAATGTCATAATCTGCCCCCAGTGCAATTACCAATATATCGGCTTCGTAGCTGCCTTGCTGTGTGGTAACGACTTTTGCAACAGGGTCTATATGTGTAATGGCATCCCGGATAAATTTTACGCCGGGCTTTACGATGTTGCTGTAATAAAGCCTTACCGCCTCAGCTGTTTTATGGCCAAACATCACATCGAACTTTGAAAAGCCGAAAAAGAATGATTCGCTCTTGTCTATTAAAGTAAGATCAAGACGGTCGCCCAATTTTTCAGACAGTATTGTACTGAGCTCAAGACCCCCAAAACCAGCGCCAAGAACAACTACACGTAGTTTCATGTTAATTTTTTTATTGCGTTTATTTTAGGTGCTTTTCTCTTATGGTTAATTCCGGGTATTGAGGATTGCTTATTTTAACCAGGTAAATGCCGGCAGGTGCGCATAAGATTACATTCACGAATCTAAATATAAAAATTTTCACAAATACAATCCCTTTAGGATAATTACAAAAAGAAATGGCAATAGACAATGGCGGGATTTGTCCATAAGATTTTATTTACGTGGTGAAAACCGGCGTGACGGAAATATTGCCGTTCTCTGATATCGGGAAAAGACAGGACCCTGATGTTTTGTCGCAGCTCGATACAAAAAGGATAGTGGTGATCAATGTGATGTAGCAATTATAAATGTCAAAAATTGTCCGCCTGCTGCTCATCAACTTACCGCAGATCAGTTATTACGGTAGCAAACTCAATGAGGCCAGTAGCTATTGGGCAGTCATAAAGCAGCAAAAAGCAGCGCCATGCTCTGCTCCCTTATGGGGAACCTGTAAACTTCATGGCGTTAATCCCTTCATCTGGCTTAGAGATATTTTGCATCGCATCGCTACGCATGCTACCAATAAAATAGGCGAATTACTGCCACACAACCGGCAGCCTAACATCAACGGTTAAACGTGAAATTCAAACTCCTATGCTACTGTTTGAATATACCTGGAAGGCGGGATACCTTTAGACAACCTTTCCTCCATCCCCCTTCTAATAATCAAAATTCCCGGGCTCGCCTTTAAGCTTGCGGCCAAGTAATACCAGGTCGTTGTAAAAGTCTGCGTTGGCCCTGCTTTTTTCTGTTTCAGGGAAAGTAATACCCAGGTCGAGATTCATTTTATATTGATCATAAGCGGCAGGCAGGCTCTCCGATATTTTCACGCTGCGGTACCGGGCTACTGCAATCCTTGTAGCCTCTATCCAGCTCGTACCGGCTGGCACCGGTACATCTTCATCGGCGTACAAAAGTATATCCAGGTCGTCGCGCAGCATATCTTCTCTTTCGTTGAAGGCGGTCCATGCATCCCATACCTTGTGCATGTCCCTGTTGTCTTTATCTTCGAAAAGGTTCATAAACCTGTCGAGGTTGCCATCGGCAAATTCATTAAAGAAAGCACCCTTCTTATCGGCAGCAAGTTCCGGTTTTTGCTGCAGGGCTTTTTGTTCCTCTTCCCGGATCAGCCTTCCTCTTTCATTGTTACCCTGCTGGAAATAAAAGATATCCTTTTCTTTTTTTATATCGGGGAGCGTAAGCTCAATGCCATGGCCGGTGCGACTGAAGTAATACAAATACCAATCGGGCACTGCCCTGTCTGTTTCTTCCGGGTTGCTATACGCAAACCTTATGTCTTCAAAGTCCTGCCAGCTTTCTATAAATTCAAACGGGCTGTGGTTTACCTCCGGCGACATAAGGTAATCTGCATACAGGTCAATGTCGTCCATGGTTATAGGCTCCAGGAAGGTCGCGTTAAGCACATTATCTTTCCAGTAGATGAAATCAAAAATGGTGCGCACGTCCGGCGTGGGTTCAGTATCACCTGACCTGTAATTGCATTGGTACAAAAAGAGCTTTACCTGTTGTATTTCTTCCAGGCGTTTCATAGCTTCATTCTCCCACATCATCTCCATGCGCTCCATCTCGGTTCTAAATCCCTCGCCGGAAATGGTCCATCCTGCTTTTTTATGGGCATATAATCTCACAAATGAGTTTACAGACGAGGGCAGGTATCCGCTGAAGAAAGTTTTATACTGCTTATGCGCTTTTATTTCTGAAATGAATTTTTCAACAAGTTCCTCCCTGTGTGCTTCCTGGTATTCCATTACAAATTTTTTTTGGGTAATTGCCTTGCAGATTCAACGTTTTTCATTAGCCTTTTATTATAGGGCTGGCGGCAACGTTATCTACATATTAAATCAGGGCAGGTGAGTTCAAAAAAGCGGTCTCGTAAGACACGAATCAGGAAGGCAGGTATCGTTCATACACTATCCATACATTATCCATACACCATCTATACACTATCTATACACTATCCATACACCATCTATACACTATCTATACACCATCTATGCTTTACCTGCCTCACGGCCCTCACAAAACACACCCCCGGTGGTGAAGTTCTGGCCATGTGTCAATGTCGCCCCGATAAGCCGGTGCGTTGTTTGTTCCATAGTGTTTTTCATTTCTAAGCAAAGAGGGGCAGTATGAAGCCCCCGGCGCTTGATACTCTTCCGATCTTTGTAAGCCAGCTATTAATTTTTTAAGGGGCGCTTATGGATCTGTATCTCAGACTGATCCGGTGAAAAAAAACGCAACCGCGGAGAACATGAGAAGCAGAGTTGCACGGAGAAAGAAAACTCTGCGCAAACTCCATTTACTCCTTTCTCTGCGGTGAAAAAAGAAAAACGCAACCGGTGAGAACATAAGAAGCAGAGGTTACGCGGAGGAAAAACAATCTCTGCGTAAACTCTTTTTACTCCTTTCTCTGCGGTAAAAATTCTTCTCTCTGCGTAAACTCCATTTACTCCTTTCTCCGCAGTGAAATTATTTTTTCTCAAAAGTAAATTTCGATCTGCCTTTGAGAACATCTTTTTTGGAACTTAAGACAATCCTCATAACTTTTTTACCGTCCCATTTGGTTTTAAAACTTGAATATTCCATTCCTTCGGTGGAAGGCTGCTCTGTAGTAACCGACCACATGGCGGGATCGTATTCAATAAGTAATTCAGTATTGTGTGCTCCCATCAATTTTATTTTACCTTCTTTTGAAATATCTATATCGCAGATGGTCATAAAAACCTGTTGCAGTGAACTTGTCTTTTCGAAGGCGTAATCATCGGTCAATTCTACACGGTTCTTTCTGCGGTTAAGCGTTACTGTTCTGTTCCATGTTACAATACCTGCTTCTTTAGGATACGCGGCCGTAATATCCATTTGCAGGCTTGCCTCTTTTTCATTGATACGGCATGTCACATTTTTTGCTTCAAACTCACGTCCGTCTTTTTGACCAATTCCATTCACTACCGGCAAATTGTGGTATTGGGATTGGGTAAACCATAATTCATATCGCTTGTTTGAAAAAGTCCGCGCCGTATAATTTCCCCTCCCGGCATCAATGATCATCGGTTGGCCGTCAGCATAAATAATAAAATCACCCACATCATTGTGGTTATGGCTCTCTGCATTATGCCCGCCATGACTGGCCAGGTAAAGCCCTTTACCTGTACGCGCCGTCATTACCTGTATATCGCTCACCCAGGCATCGTGTACCGGCTGGTACTCGTTGGTGCTTTCAATTTCTTTTGTGGTTAAGATATCTTCAACACGCCGCATCCGTTGAAAACCTTCGGCATCCGCATTTGGAAAAGTTTGATAAGCCCACTCTCCGAACTGAATCATTTGTTGATCGTTAATAGCTTTTCCGAAACGATACAGCATTAATCCATCCGGACGAAGTGTTGGGTCAGCATCCGCAAAATTGGTAAAATAATAGCCGTCAATATGTGCTTTATAAACGTAAGAGCCCATCTTTTGAATGATTGGCACATTGAAAACATTGACTTTATTATGCGTAGCTTTTTGTAACAATTCCAAACAATCATATACGCTGCCACCTGCCGCAAACCAATAACTAGGCCCTTCATCGCAACCGCCATCTCCGCCGAGGCTGTTAACATACAAGTCCAAACCGTTCATGGCTGCATAGATCATTTCTGCCCGGCGGCTTTCATTTTTTTCGAGCAATAAACTACTCAATATCCAATTAGACATGATCCATGGATTCCAATTATTTACCGGCCGGGTCTTGCTCATCCACCCATATTGGTCCCTGGTGGCTGGTTCCATCATGGGTGCGAAAAGGCGGCGGTTGGTTTCATAATAGATCCGTTTGCGGATCAATGGATTGACCTGGTCTAATTTTTCACCAATGAAATAATCTGCAATCGCCAATACAGAAGCTGTTTCAGCTGAGAATAATTCCACGACCGGGTGTTCAACATCCGGTAAGCCGGTGCTGCCAATGTGAGCAGGAACGCCCCAAAAACTTTCTTCACATATTGACCAGATGCCATTCATGATGGCTTCGGTAAAACGGCCTTTATCTTCAATCGTTTCGGCCAGTATTAATTCGGTCAAAGCATTGCGTTTACCGAAGGAGATATTACTGTGCCTTTCCCTGTCACCACTCCGGGTAAAATCCAGTGAAATGGTAGCGGAAATGGGTTCAAATTTATAATGCAGCGCCGCGGCTCCATTGGCAATAATATTTTCCCTAATAGAATCGGGTAATGCAGTCTTCCATTCGGCTGCAGTTTTTGGCCAGGGTTTAAACCCGTTTTTTGGAATGAGTGATTGTTTGATGTCATCAAGTGAATATTTTTTACCCAAAATATTTCTTTGAGTTACCTGGGCAAACAATCCTACACTGATGGCTGTAAATACAAGCGTTAATATTTTTTGTTTCAATTTTTACAGGCTTTTATTAAAAGTATAATTATTTTTTCTTAGTAGTTGCAAACAAAACCTATAGAAGTTTTGGTGGAGTTGCTATTCAGCGTAAGGCTACGGTGGCGTTGACCGGGCAAACACGTTGGTGCGATCATGTTGTCCTTAATTTTTGCTTCTTTTTGTTCAGGCAAAAAAGAAAATGGAGCTCCCAATAATACGCTGCATAGATTCTTTCCCGGCAGTTTTAAAAACTATTTGGCAGATACCGGAAGCAATACCATTGGCAATTTGGTCAGGCGTTTACATCGTATGCCCGATTTCGTGAAGACTATGACTGGACAGAAATATTCAGCCTGGAAACGTCGATTAAAAAATGCTGGTTTTATTGCGTCTGCTAATTGTTCAAGGTATTAATGTATCAACACAAAAGTGCCCTTGCCGGTTATGGTCTTCCCGGCAATATCTTGTCCCAGGGCTATCCATACGAAAGCGGCGGTATTTTGGGAAACACCCTTGATTGTTCCATCCCACCCGGTATTAAGGCGATTAGTTTCAAATACAAGTTCACCCCATTTATTATAAATACGAAAATAATCCAGTGCAGCAATTCCAATACCTTTCACACTAAGTTTATCATTTATATTATCCCCGTTCGGCGTAAACGCAGTCGGTATCGTGAAGTACGATTTATCTACCACGGAGATGTGCACTGTAACGGTATTACTAAAGCAAAAGCCCCTGCTTCTTTTGATAAACACAACAGTATCTTTGGCAACTGATGGGATAATAAAATTGCCATCACTATTTTGGAATGCAGGCTGTGTGCCGCCTGGCGTAAAAGACAAGGTGTAATTTCCAGGCGCAGGATTTTTAATCTTAATAACCGCATTTGCATCACGCGGGATAACAACATCGTCATAAACAGGTGATGGCAAAGCGCTGTTATGATTGCCGACTACAAATGGATCTGAATGCAGGCTACAAATTATTGCATCGGTTACGGTTACAGTATAAGTGCCTGCAACTACATTTTGCAAATTTATACCTGTGCCCACCATGTTTGCATTTTCATCATACCAGGTATAAGACGTGGGACCGGATAACCCCGCGATTTTTAAGGATACCCCTCCCTGCATTAACCCGCATTCATCATTGGTAACGGCCGAACTCCTATAGTCAATAACCGGTGGCGGAGTACTTGCGATAGTGGCATTATAAATATTTTGTTCACAGCCTTTGTTATCTTTTGCAAAAAGCCGGTAGGTGCCCGCTGCCAAATTATTTATGGAAACAGCGTTAGAAATATCCTTTCCGGAGGCGCTGTCTATCCAGCGAAATGTATAATCTGTTGCAGCTGTACTAAAACTGCTGATAACGACTGAGCCCGTGTTTTTGGCACACAATGCATTGGTGACAGCAACCGCAGTAACAGTGATTGGGTTGAAGGATGACGGCGGAACCGTTATGATTGGCGAGGATTTCGTACAACCATAATCGTTGCCAACTTCCAATTCATAATTACCTGGCGGAAGATCAAATAAGTCTGCAGTAGCACCTACGTTACTGTTATCAGCAGTATTGATCCACTGGTAAGTGCTGCCATTGGTAATTTGAATATTCTGAATACTACCGGAAGCCGATAAACAATTGCTTGCATTAACAGCCATGCCGGTCGTGTCAATTTTAATAGTGCCCACATCCGGTACTGTGTAGTAAGGCGATTGAATAGTATCGCAACCACCAGCGTCCTTAAAAATAAAATAATATTTACCCGGAAATATATCTATCAGATCGTAATTATTCCCTACTACATTATTTAAAGAATCGTACCACGCAATAAGAGGAATTCCATTTACATTCGAAGCAGTAAGGCCGGTAATGCTGCCATTATTAACGCTGCAGGCAGATAGCTTAATTTTTATACCGGCGGTATTTAGTGTGGGGCCCGATTGGTTGGTTAAAGTAAATATTAATGAATCGCCGCAATTTTGCAGGCTGCTCGTATCTATAACGATAAAGCGATAGGTTCCTTCCCCAACAGAATCTAAATCGGTCGAATTGCCCACTACCATTCCTGTACTGTTCACCCATTTATAAATTGCATATTGTCCATTATACACCTGCAAACCCCTGATAGACCCATTAAATTTTCCACAGGTAGGTTGTATGACTTGCGCAAAGTTAGCAGGAGATATTTTAGGCGTCACGTCTTCAAGCCTTATGTTTGGGCTCATTATATTAATACACGAACCTCCATGAACAGCGTATAAAAAATAATCTCCGGCGCCTGCATTTACAAAATCAAGCGAATGACTAACGGTGTCCCTTGTATCAATATTCAACCAAAAATAGGAATCTGCGCCTCTTGTTGTAATACCGGTTATACTACCATTATTCTGACCGCACCGTGGTTGTTTTAGTACCATATTTGTTGCATCAAACTCAGGGGTTGAAAACTGGCTGCTGTATCCCCGGCTATCGGTTGATACGGCCACAACAGTACCGGCAACAGGGCCGGAATAGGTCCATTTGCCGTCATTGCCTGCTGTTACATTAGCAAAATAAAGTTTGCCTTCACAGGCAGTGCATTCATCATCATAATATAAGTCGACCCTTGTGCCAGGTGTAGCAGTTCCACCTACATACCCTGCTGTTGTACTATCTACCTGTGCAAAAGGGATGGGAGTATACTCGCTACCTATTTGTGTTGTAGACCAAATGGTACTATTACATTCAAATATATTTTTGAGTACGGTGATCGGCCCGTCATCAAATAAGTAGAGGGAACGATTATCAGTACCGGGGCTTTTATTTTTAAAATAATTGGCATCGGCAATGTTTTCACCCCCGATGATCCCACCAGAAGTGCAATTAAATATACCAAGTTTTGCGGGATGATCATTATATGGATAAATGGTATCAAACCTGTTTCGCTTTACAATAATCGAGTCACTCACATACCTGATGGATACATCAGTAGAAAGTATATTATCCAATAATTCTATCCTGTAATCAATCATATTGCCTAAAGTCCAGTTCACGGGGTTATTCCTGCTTCTGCCGACAGAGATGTATGTATCCCAAAAATCGGACGTAGGAATCAGCGTTGTTTTATCATAACTTTTTGCGAGAATGTTATTTTGTATGCGAATGAATCCGTTACCGCTGCTATACCGGGAGTCAATATTAATTCCCCTGTTTCTGCTGCCCAAAATATTTCCTGAGCCCGGGGTGCTACCCCCGATAGTAATATTTTTTACACTGGCAAGCGTAATACAGCATTCTGGCTGAAGCACCACATTATCGAGATCATTGGCAGGATCGGGATAAAAAGCCCCCTGGCCTATGTAGTTGCTTTGAATGGTAATATCACTGCATACAACTGAGTCAGAATAAATTCCGTGTACTACCCCGTTAATTACATTTCCCTTCGCTGGCTTTCCTATAATAATGTTTTTTGAATTCACTAAATTAATACCATATAGTTGCCGGGAACGTGCTGGTGAACCAAATAATCCAACCCAATACCCATAATACAGGCAGAGTCCATAAACTTCTGTATTTATAGCATTCTCAACAATAATCATTGAAAAATGATCGGCATAGTCAAGTTTTCGAATACATACTTTTGCATCGGTAGTTCCATAAGCAGCGCCAGGTTGAGTGGTACCGTCAATAACAATATTTGAAGAAAGAGCGGGCAATTCTGTTAACAGATCAATAATTCTTAAATTAAATACAGGCTGGGGGATATTAAAGTTGATATAATCAATTGAAGCAGTGCCATTGCCATTTGCCAATGTAATAGCTTCTCTTAAAGTACCGGGTCCGCTATCGGCATTAGAACTAACAATGAAAGTACCGGCTGAAGCAGCATAGCAAGATATAAGAAAGGCAAGCGTAGCAGTTAGTTTGATACCCATAAAACTTAAAATCAAAGTAAGTAAACAATTCTTAACTCAAACGGATGTCGCAGGATTTTTATTTTGGTGACCAATTAACACAGGAGGTAAACCGGTACAGTAAGAGTAAGTAATGTTTTGAACGGCACCAAACATTTTTCATCATAGCACATTTTTCCCTTTACTTTTCTTAAGCAAATCCCGGCAGGAGTAACCCTTTTATGAAAAAGTATCTACTAAGCCGGTCTTCGGAGCCTGTAATTTCCAGGTCTCTGCAAGAGTATCGTGATCCTATTATGAAAAATCAACAAGTGACCAAAAGAAAACCAAACGTATGCTAAACAGTGAGTACCACGAAGGCGCATTCAGGTGTAGTAAGCCCTCACCACTTTAAAGATAAGCGCCTTGTACTGATTAAGCCAGGTTTCAAAAATAGTCTGTTGTTCTGTTTTCCTCACGATGCTGGTTGGTCATCCCGTATTGATACCATTAAATTATTGGAGATTGTTGGCCGGCGACCAAGAAAGGCGAGTGCCGCGGCTCCAGTCGCAATAATATTTTCCCGGATAGAATCGGGTAATGCCGCCTTCCATTCGGCTGCAGTTTTTGGCCAGGGTTTAAAACCGCTTTTTGGAATGAGTGATTGTTGGATGTCTTCCAGTGAATATTTATTACCCAAAATATTTCTTTGAGTTACCTGGGCAAACATCCCTAAACTGATGGCAGTAAATACAAGCGTTAATATCTTTTATTTCAAATTTTACTGGCTTTTTATTAAAAGTATAATTATTTTTTCTTAATAGTTGCAAACAAAATCTATAGAAGTTTGGTTGGGCTCTCTTCAGCGTAATGATGTGGTGGCGTTGGCCGGATAAACACGCGGAGCTCTCCCAAATTGAAGAAAAGACGAGAGGGCAATAAATGTTTGCGGATGGTCGGAGTCCAGATCTTGGAGATCACGGGAGATAGATGCGGGCTTCCGAATGAAGGAATACCGCCATTGGCGAAAATTTTAGCAAATTTTTAAACCAAATAACTTTTTATCACAATAATTATTCTACAGTTTATATTTACATGCAATGGTGAACGCTGATACTCATATTTCCAAGCTCCCTCACGCTCCCCTACAGGAAGTAATTTTTGAACTTAGGTGGAAGTTAGATTTTGATCCGGAATCACAAACTCATGTTGACAAGGAATTTCAATTTGCATTTGCAAATTTTTCTGGCTTATCTGTTGATAAACTTAAACATCGTGTGATACTACAACCTTCATTTATCCCCGATAGTTTATTTGCAAATCGTCCTGTCTATCAATTTTGGTCCGGAGAAAATAAATACCCTGTCTTTCAATTGGGGCCCGGCGTTTTTACCGTAAATGAAACTGAAAAAAATTACGAATGGCAAAGTTTTAGAGGGTTAATTACAGAGGGGGTTGAGTGGCTTAAAAAGTCGTACACAAATAAACTCGACTTTTCGGCTGTAGAACTAAAGTATATAGACGCTATCGAAGTGGATGATCATAATCAAAAAGATTTAGCTAAATTCATAAATGACAATTTTCAAATAGAGATAAGTAATCGGGTCATTGAAGCAAAGCTAAATGATATCAGGTTACATCAAAAATTTAAACTGGACAATGAAAATTATTTATCTGTTATTTTAGCAAATGGAATAAAAAATATCAATCAGTCGAAAGCCATTATTCTTGAAACTTCACTTAATAAAAGATCTGATATCTCGTTGGAAAATTTAATAACATGGGTTGATCAGGCACATGATACCTGCTCATCTTTATTTAAAAATATGATTTCAACAAATTTATATGAGCAATTTAGTAAAACAAATTAGTCCTTCTGAATCTATCTTTTCGCAAGGATTTTCGTCTACAACAAAACAATATTCATTTGCATCCCTCTACTATTTAGGTGATAAGTATGCTGACTTCGGTACAAGTACTTCTGTTAGTATGCCGGGTGATAAATTGAATGATCAAACATTATTCGAAATAACTAAACTCAGGTCTTTCCTTCAACTTCCTCATAACTGGGATTCTTATCAGGCAATTGCACCATCAAAAATCGCGGTTGAAAATTCAATTGATTTTGTAATACGCCTGGGCAGGCGTCAATTGAACCCTTTTTATATTGTACCATCTCCTAATGGAGATATTTTGGTAGAGTTAAAGCAAGATAATGTTTCGCTGGAATTCATTTTTGGTGAAGACGGAACAAACCAGATTATCGGATTATTAAACAATGAAGAAATATTTCAGAAGGATTTAAATGAGACAAATGAATCCTGTTCATTAAAATGGCTATATTGCCCTGATGGAGATTGTTTCAATTGGTAATGAAGATTTTCTGCTTCGCAGAATCCCTATTTCTCCCAGTTATATAAAGCCAGATGGAACAATTACAAGTTTTGCTTTTTCATTACGGAAAAGTGAAAATGGCATTTCTACCGACCTTGAAAGATTAACTAATCATGAAAGATCTGTTCTGGATAAATCAAAATACCGTTTGGCAAAAATAAATGCAGGCGTCATAAGAAATGATATCAATGATGGCCTGGATTGCATACACGATCCGCTTCCGGAAAATTATGCGCATTCTTTAATTACTTCTCAATCCGGAAAATTTACTGATTCAAAAGCACGAGCTATGGCAAGAAGTGCAACGATAGTTTTTTAATGCATCAGCTTTTTAAAACCCTGCCGCAGAGTGCATATACCAGACTATTAAGATAACAGCGTGATCAATTTCTACTTTAAAAATGAACGCCTTGTACTTGATTGAGCCAGGTTTCAAAAATAATCTATAGAAGTTTTGGCGGGCCCTATTCAGCGTAATGCTTGGTGTCGTTGGCCGGACAAACACGCGAACCTCCCAAATTGAAGAAAAGACGAGAGGGAAATAGATGTTTGCGGTGGTTGGAGGCTAGACCCCGGCGCTCACGGAAGATAGATGTGGACTCCGAAAGAAGGAACACCACCGTTGGAGAAATACCTGCTTCTTTAGGATAGGCGGCCGCAGTAAGGTTTTGAATTTGGCTCCTTGTGCTCTAAAAAAGAATCGTAAGACCTGCTTTTATTATTTTTTTGGGAAACCCGATCAGGCTGAAACATGCTACCTTGAAATAGAAAATAATGCCGTTCATATAAATCGATAGACATGAGAAAAATTATAGTTACCAGTTGTTTATTTTTTTATGCATATTGCCTATATGCCCAGGATCAAAATATTGAAACAGAGATTCAAAAGCTGGAGCAAACCGAGGTGCAGGCAGTACTCAGTAAAGATACAGGCACGTTAAAAAAATTGTGGGACCACGATTATATTGTGAACAATCCCGATAATAAAATAATTTTTGCCACTGCAAATCCTGCTGAAAGGCCGGTTATACAAAGATCAAGATCTTCGTTTACCCGTGACGTTGAGAAGATCCTTTTCAATGGAGATATTGCAATTTCTATGGGCAGTGAAACCGTCGTGCCGACGGGAGATGTTCAGAATTCGGGGAAAATTGTGAACAGGCGATATACTAATATCTGGATGAAAAAAGACGGGGCATGGAAACTGGTAGCACGGCATGCTAACGAGATATGCAAGTAAAATTTGAAGACCTTACTTTTCCGGCAAATCTATAGAAGTTTTGGCGGGCTTGCTATTTAGCGTAATGAGTGTGGTGGCGCTGGCCGGACGAATACGCGGAGCTCTCCCAAATTGAAGAAAAGACAAGAGGGTAATAAATGTTTGTGGCTGGCCGAACCATGCCTGGCTCTCAAGGAATGTGGGTTGCGAAAGAGGGAACACCTACGTTAGCAAAAATGCATAGGCGGGAGAATCCTAAGCCGGGCTATTATAATTTATTACCAGGCTGTGTAAATTTTTTATAATATGCTGATTGTACGATTTCTTTTTGGTATGGAAACATCTTCATTATATAGGGTTCCCATTTTTTTTCTTCTGCAGGGTTGCTTCGCACTTTATTTTCCATTTCATGCATTTTATTACCATACTGCCGGCCTTCTGTGCGAAATAATTGCATTGTTGCCGCTTCATCTTTTTGGCGAATCGCTTTTACTACTTTGATAGTATAATCTGTATAGGATTGATAAAACTGTTTTACCTGCGGATCAGCAAAGTCAGGAACCTGGATCGTTTGTATGGCTTGTGAACCTGGCTTTGCAGTAGTTTTATCCTGGGTAAATGCCGCATTCATCACGAAGCCAAGAGCAATTGTGAAAAGTAAAATCTTCATGTGCTTAATTTATTTTTATTGTCATACAACAGGCAGTAAACGGTTATAATACTTCGTCATATTTTAGGATACTCCAGGTAAGATACAATTAAAAGAACGTACAACAACTATTGGCTTAACAACGAAAGAACCTCCACGCGTTTGCAGCCATATGCCAAACTATTGGTCTTTATAAAATGGCAACAAATCTATTCAGCACCGGGGTTTCCGGCAAGCTTATTTTAAATCCGAAGCTTGTGAAACGGCAGCCCCCCGCTGACGCACAAGGGAACACCGGAACACCTGCGTTGGCTAAAGACTTTGGCTCTCAGAGGAAAGTGGACCTGGGCCTGCAAAGGGCGGGAACACGCAAAAGAAATCCTGGCTGCTCACACTTCATTCTTGCGCTACAGTGGCGCTATACTGCGGCAATACAAAGTTTGTGCATCATTAATCCTCCTCATTTTTTTTTACCTGGTACAAATGAAAATCCTGCTTCTCCACATATAGGCTGTTCACAATTTTCATAATAATCGCGATCAGCGGTGTCGCAAGCAGTACGCCCCAAAACCCCGCCAGCAAACCCATTGCTACCTGTCCAAATATGATAAGTGCAGGCGGGATGTTCATCATCTTTTTTTGAATGAGCGGTTGTGTAACTGCACTTTGGATCACCTGGATAAACGTATACAGGCAGGCTACTAATATCGCAGTAGTCTGCCCCATCGTGAGTGCAATAAGGATGGCCGGCACCAGCGCAATGATGGGTCCGAAGTTGGGAATGAAATTAAGTAAACCTGCAATAAGTGCCAGCGTCAACACCAACGGCATACCGAGCGCCCAGAGTCCGAGGCCGGTCAGTATTGCTATGAAGAAAAAGCCAAAGATTTGGCCTTTTAGCCAATTCTTTAAAAGGCTGCCCAGGTCATTTAATATAAGGTCTCCTGTCTTCTTTCCTGCGGGAGGTAGCAAATGCACAATGCCCTTCTTGTAGATGCCGGGTGAAGCAATAAAAAAGGCCGCCATCAGTAAAATAATATAGAAGTCGCTAAGAATTCCGAAGCTTGAAGAGAAAAACTTTTTGACTACCGAAATTGTTTTTTGAGAATTTCCTGACGAGGATAAAAATTCAATTACTTTTTTCCCGATAGCAGTATTCATCACCTGCTGTTTGCCATTCTCAATAGTGGCCGGCAAAGTATCCGACAACTCCGCTACCTGCCCCTGCAGGCGGGAGCCCACAAACCAGAAAAATGCGGAGATCAGCAAGACATTAATTACCACGGAAAGGATAACACTCCACCGGTAAGGCACATTCAATTTGCGATGGATCAGCGATGCGAAACCATGAAAGAACAACGCCACCAACACCGCCGCCAATACCAACAATAAAGCACTAAACAATGTCTTTAGAAGCAGCAGTAATAACACAAACAGCGATACGATGGATGTGGCAATCCAAACGCGTTTTGAAAATGCCTCTTTAGATTCGGGATTATTCATATGATTTTTTAATTTCTATTTACGTTACGGCTATGCTTTAGCTGTTTGTCCATGTCCGTACCGCTTTTGGTAGCCCAACATTTTCCAAAGTGCGGGGGTGTTGGTGATGAATATGCTGCATGATCGTAATATCGCCGGTAGTCTCCAAAATGATGGCATCAATATCCTTTATCTCTTCAATACCCTGTTGCCTTGCAACCACATATACTTCTTCCACTGTAATTCTTTCAGCCTTCATTGCGTGATCCAGGAATTCCCCTTTGTATAATAAAAGAGCAGGAGAACCGCTAACAATTCTTTTAATTTTACTACTTCGCACAGCACTCCAGGTAATAACAAACTGGAGCACAATCAGTGTACAATAAACCAACGCTCCCTCTGCCAGCGCCACAGATTTATTCAACGCTGTAGCTGCCAGGCAGGAACCCAGGGCAATTGTTACAATAAAATCATAAGCATTCATTTTAGATAAAGTTCTTTTCCCGGAAATACGGATCATAACCAGCAGCGTGACATACGCCAGAACTGTAGCAATAAATGCCCGAAGCAATGCTTCCCAATTGTCAAAAAATAAGTTTTGCATAAAGAAATTATTTTATTTCGCAACAGCCCATAGCTTCCAACGATTATATCCAGGGTAACACCGGCAGTTTATGAGAGAATGCAGCTTCATACTTACAATAACCTTTCCTTTTTTTTCCGGACTTTTTGATATCAACCGCGAGGCCCTGTTGATTTGAAATATCGGGCAGCCACGGGATTCTTTTTCTGAAATATTTCCCTTAGTTCATCACTCTTTTAACTGCCGCAAAGGACACAGCCTGCCGGAAGATGGCTAACGAAACTTTCGTACCGAAGGGCGATGTTGCAAATTCGGGGGAACTGTGAAAAGGCGATATACTAATATTTGGATGAAAAAAGACGGGGCATGGAAACTGGTAGCACGGCATGCTAACGAGATATGCAAATAAAATTTGAAGACCTTACTTTTCCAGAAAATCTATAGAAGTTTTGGCAGGCTTGCCATTCAGCGTAATGCTAAATATTTGTTCGTGACAAGAACACGGAAATGTGATGTCTTTTAATTAAGTCACCAGCGGACGTGCCTGTTGCACAACCCACATCCTGTGCATAAAGATATTTGTAAATGGGCCTTTGATGAAAGTATCTTAAAGTATGCAAGGAAAAAAACATTACACTGAACAACTCTTCAAATCCTTTCAACTTTCCCAGCGGGTTCCGGAAGATAATTTCTACCGAAGATTGAAAGGTTTGCTGGATCTTCAATGGCTGTATAAGGAGACCAAAACATATTATGGTACCGATGGGCAACAGTCAATAGACCCGACAGTTTTTTTTAAACTTATATTGATTGGCTACCTGGAAAATCTTGGCAGTGACCGGCGTATCATCAACACCGTTAGCATGCGACTTGATATGCTGTTCTTTATCGGCTATGATATTGATGATGCTCTACCCTGGCATTCCACTCTTAGCCGTACAAGGCAGTTATATGGCGAAGATGTTTTTAAAGAACTGTTCAGGAAAGTATTAACGCTATGCATTGATAAAGGAATGGTTGCGGGAAAAAGGCAAGCTATGGATAGTGTATATGTGCAGGCAAATGCATCAATGGAAAGTTTGCAGAAAAAGGAAGTATTAAAAGATGCGGATAATTATACCGACGAACTTAATGAGGAAGAAAGCATCCCAAGACAAAGTAAAAGCGACAACATACCTCCAGGTACATCCGGTAAAGAATCAGACAACAACAACAAATGGAATAAATCTTTAAGTAATCACACGCTGGAAAGTACAACAGATAAGGACGCACGGGTATCAGTAAAACCGGGTAAACCAAGAAGATTAAACTATCTGGCACAGGTAAGTGTAGATACCGCTAATCATGTCATCACTCAGATACAAAGTGATTTTGCAGATAAGAAAGATAGCCAATGCCTTCCTTCGTTGGTTCATAATACGATTGATAACTTAAGTGAAAATGGGCTTGAGATGGAAGAAGTGTTAGCTGATGGCAACTATAGCAGCAGTGAAGCATTACGCGTGCTTGAAGAGAAAAACATTATCGGTTATATTCCAAATTTCGGTCAATACAAATCTTCCCGAAAGGGCTTTTCATATGATAAAGAAAATGACCGCTACCTATGTTCACTGGGAAAAGTTCTCGAATATAAATCCATTAAGAACAGCCATAGAAACGGGAAAATGAAGCAGTATAGAAGCAGCAGTAAAGACTGTGCAACATGCCCTTTAAAAAGTCAGTGCATTGGTAAAGGCCGACATAAGACAATAGCCGTTACGGTAGATAAAGATCTGTTTGACAAAATGCATAACCGCCTGCAAACTCCCAGGGCTAAACTCATGAAAAAAATTAGGAGCAGCACTGTTGAACCAGTATTGGGAACACTCGTTAATTTTTTAGGTATGCGTAGAGTATATACAAAGGGAATCAGCTTGGCCGATAAATGTATGACCATGGCAGCAATCGCCTATAACCTGAAAAAGCTAATGAAATGGCAATCCAAAAAAGTAGAGGCAGACATAAAAGCGATTCGTACCGGGTTGCAATCAGCTTTATTAACCCTAACAAACAGCATTAAACGCTATTACATAATATGAGCAGGTATTTATAAAATCGTGGAATAAAAATAAACTTACCCCATAAAAACTGCCAATGACTTTAAATTACCAGGTAATTCTTTTTTATTCAGTGGTTGTGCAACAGGCACGGACGCTGGCGCATGAATTGAAAAGAAGCTTCCACTAAATACTCTACGGCATTTAGCTGTTATATTTTTTTAAGGTGGTTTTGATAAAATTGTAATTCATGATAGTCACAAGCGGACGCTTGCGCTAATGAACTTTTTACTTATCGGGGTTATAACAGGATTTGTACATTTACTGCATGAGCCGCAAGTACAAATTCCACGATAATGAAAAGATATATTTTATCTCTTTTGTCCCGATAGCTATCGGGACGAACGTTTGATTGAATGAAGTTCTGGTTAGTGTTCTGCCACCCCAATGAGGCGCTAAGTAATCTTGCGTAAATTCGTGAAAATCAAACAAGAATATTACATTTATATGTTTGTGTGATATGATGCGATGCTTGAATTTAAAAAAACGTCTGCGTTAAAATAATTGCACAACAAATAACCAAGACCAAAACAGCAATTTGCCTTTACACAGTAACATTCTTTAAAAATGATAGCGCCTTATCAAAAACACCCGCGTGCTTTTAAGAGCATGCAAAAAATAGTTGTCTATTTATTATTCATTCCTCTTAATCCATTATTTGCACAACCAATAATAAATTCCTTTTCTCCCACGTCCGGGCAGGTTGGAAGTACCGTAATTATTGCAGGCACTAATTTTGATCCTGTCTCCACACACAATATTGTCTTTTTTGGTTCGGCCAGGGCAACTATAAATGCTGCATCTTCAACGTCACTAACGGTTACGGTTCCTGTTGGTGCAACGGAACAACCCATAAGCGTTAACACCAATAATTTAATTGCCTATTCATCCCAACCATTTATTGTAACCTTTCCCGGAAGTGACATTTTTTTACCGAATTCATTTGAACCAAAAATTGATTCTGGCACCGGCGCCAGGCCACAGTTTATTTTACCCGCGGATTTTGATGGTGATGGTAAGCAGGACCTGGTGATAGCGAATTCAAATTCTAATACTATATCAATATTTAAAAATGCTGGTACAAATGGAGTAATATCTTTTCTTCCCAAAATAAATTATGCTACGGGAAACTATCCGGTTAGCATCGCTATAGGCGACCTGGACAGAGATGGCAAGCTTGATATTGCTGTGGTGAATAGTAACTCAAATACAATTTCAGTTTTCAGGAATATAAGCACGGTTGGAACTATTTCTTTTGCTGCCAAAATAGATTATACGACCGGCACTGATCCGTATGGATTGGCCATTGGTGATTTGGACCGCGATGGGAAACCTGATATCGCCGTCGCTAATTATACTTCAAATACAGTTTCAGTATTTAGAAGTAACGGTTCTGCCGGAAGCATTTCATTCGCCGCAAAAGTGGATTTTGCAACAGGGAACGGGCCCAATAGTGTATGCATAGGCGATATGGATGCAGATGGTAAAGCTGATATGGCAATACCCAACAACAATGCAAACACGGTTTCAATTTTAAAAAATACAAGCACTTCGGGTGCAATTTCTTTTGCTGCCAAAACAGATCTTCCAACTGCTGCCTACCCCTGGAGTACGCAAATGGGAGATTTGAATGGCGATGGAAAATTGGATCTGGTTGTTGCTAATGGTAATGTTGCTACAATTTCTGTATTTCAAAATTTAAGCTCTGCCGGAAATATTTCTCTTGCCCCGAAAGTGGATTATGCGGTTGGCAGCCCAACTTATTTTGCGGGCATCGATGACTTAAACGGGGATGGAAAACCAGATATAGTTACGGCTAACAGTTTGTCAGCTTCTGTCTCAGTTTTACAAAATACCAGTAACAGCAGTACAATCTCTTTTACGGCCAAAGTGAACTATACTGTTGGGGGTTCGCCCTATTGTGTAGCCCTTGCAGATATGGATGGCGATGGCAAAGGCGATATTGCCAGTGTTAATTCAACTTCAAATACTGTATCCATTCTTAGAAATAATATTACCGGGCCTTACATTTCTTCCTTTACCCCTGCCTTAGGCGGTAATGGCTCGTTTATTCAAATAACGGGAAATAATTTTACAGGTACAACATCAGTAAGTTTTGGAGGAACGCCTGCCGTATCATTCACTGTAGACACCTCGACGAATATTACAGCATTAGTGGGCACAGGTACAAGCGGGGTCGTAACTGTTACAACTCCAAAGGGAACCACCTCGCTGGCCGGGTTTACTTTCTCTAACATACCAACCATTACTTCATACACGCCGGAAGCCGGGGGCACAGGTACAACAGTTACTATAAAGGGAACAAATTTTATTGGAACGACATCAGTAAGCTTTGGTGGCATTGCTGCCTCCTCGTTTGTTGTTAATTCAGCAAATACCATTACGGCAGTAGTGGGAAGCGTTGCGACAGGCACTGTTTCCATATCATTAGCTACACCTAACGGAACAGCGTCCCTGCCTGGTTTTTATACAGGCCCTACCATTACATCATTCTCGCCGGCTTTGGGCGCCGTTGGAACAACGGTCAACATTTTGGGAACGCATTTCAGTGCTACGCCAGGCAATAACATTGTACGCTTTGGTGCAGTAAAAGCAACTGTATCTGCGGCTTCCTCAACTTCACTAACGGTTGTAGTGCCTGCCGGAGCGACGTTTGAGCCAATTACAGTTACAACAAATAGCCTGGCTGCTTTTTCCAATAAACCATTTACTGTTACTTTTCCGGGAGGCAGTACGGCGTTTGATGCCAGTTCATTCGCCCCAAAAATAGATTCGTCTATGTCAATATCTTATGGAATAACAACTACGGATTTAGATATGGATGGCAAACCAGACTTAGCGATTGTAAATACCACTGCTGATAAAGTTTCCATTTTCAGGAATACCGGCAGCGTTGGTTCAATTGCATTAGCAAATAAGATAGATTATGCAACAGGAAGCTTCCCAATAGATGTGTCTGCAGGCGATTTGGACGGAGACGGAAAACCTGAACTGGTTGTAGTAAATCTCCAATCAGATAATATTTCTGTGTTTAAGAATAACAGTACATCCGGCACCATTTCTTTTTCTACCAAAACAGATTATCCAACCGGGAGCCAGCCACGTAATGTAGCCATAGCAGATATTAATAACGACGGAAAACCTGACCTTGTGGTGGCGAATGATGGCTCAGCCACAGTCTCGGTTTTAATTAATAGCAGTACCCCGGGAAATGTTTCATTTGCACCACAACTTTCATTCTATGCAGGCAGTTTACCGTTTGACGTAGCTGTAGCTGATATGGATGGAGATGGTAAACCCGATGTAGCAGTGACAGGACAATCAATTTTGCTTAATATCCTGCGAAATACATCTGCAGGTGGAACAGTATCTTTTTCAATGCCGATAATTGTAGAATCCGACTGGAGCGGTGTTGGTATTTCAATTGCAGATTTAGACCTGGACGGGAAACCTGATATTATTATAGCGAATGGTTCAAACAAAGCAGTTTCCATATTTAAGAATTTGAGCCCTGTTGGTAATATCTCTTTCGCACCAAGAATAAATTATTCAACCGGCTTTGGTTCCACCGATTATCCCGGCAAAGTAAGTGTTACTGATATGAATGGAGATGGAAAACCAGACATAGTTGCAATATTTGACTCCAACATTAGCTCTATCTCAATATTTAAAAATACAAGCGCTTCCGGCGCAATTTCTTTTGACGCGCAAGCCGATTACACAACTAACGGAAGTGCAAATGATATTGCAATAAGCGACCTCGACGGCGATGGAAAACCAGATATGGCAATAGCATCATCCAACCTGGGAGCGGTTTCGTTAATAAAAAATAACATTGGTGAGGGTACTCTTTGCGGAGGGGGTAATACATCGCTTGTCGCAAATTTATCGGGAACCGTTTATCAATGGCAGGTAAATGCTGGCAGCAGTTTTGCAAACATCACTAATAACAGCAATTATGCTGGCACAACAACAAAGGTTTTACAACTTAATAACATCCCGTCAGTTTTTTCGGGTTATCAATACAGGTGTGTTGTTGATAATATACCTGGCACAGCCACTCCACTCTCTTTTGAAAATACATGGACAGGATCCGTAGATTCAGTGTGGGAAAATCCAAATAACTGGAGTTGCGGAAAAGTACCGGATGCCAACACTGATGTAGTAATAACTACCGGTACGGTAGTTATTAATTCTAATACAACTATCAGAAGTTTATCGCTTAGTTCCGGAGTAAATTTCACGCTTAACTCAGGCTATACATTAGCTATTACTCATTAGTGTTGGATGCCCACATTTGGCGCAAGGTACTGTCAGAAAAACCAAATAAAATTGCAGGTTTTTTTTGATAGTTTTGAATTAAGTGAAAGAAGGCATACGGCGATACTTCGACGGATGCTTATCTTGTGTAACCCGGGTTATTGCCGGGGTTATCTTTTTACTCACTGTTTGTGTTTCTTCCTTTCATTTTTATTTGAAGCTGATGGAGGCGAACACCTTTCTCCATGCCTGCCTGCGACAAAAGATTAATGATTTGTTTAAATCTTCTTCTTAAATTTTTTCCTGATGATGTTCTTTGGCGGATGCGTTTCAACCGGTTTTTTCTCCGATTGCAGAGATTGCCCGGACCTGTGGGGCCCACCAAAAAAGCAGTAGGCACAAAGCTCATGTGCGTGCTGCTTATATTCACTTTCAGCATACGGCAATGTATCAATATAATCCAGGTCATCTTTTGAAAGCTTCGGAGTGTACATATCGGCAAACCGGCATCGTTCATCGGGATCGGTTTTATGAATGGCCAGCTTGCGTCGTTCCTCTGCCCAGCCGAGGGCGGTACGGCCAGGCTCCCCCACTTTGGCTGAGTAATTCATAAAATATACAACCCGGTCCCATCGCACGTATGGTTTATCGCGATGCAACCGGTCGGTAATGGTTACTTTCATTTCTCCACTCCATATTTCCTGTGTGGCTACTCCCCATGGACGGTAAACCCTGCACCGGATGATAAAACTTTCATAGGCATCTAATGCTGCTGAGGCATGATCTATTTCCACCTGCTTACGATTAGAAAGTAATTTATATACACCCGTCGGCACAATGGTTTGATCAGATTCAAAAATTTTGTGTGCAGTTGATCCGGCGAATACCTGCCAGCGAATTTTCACTGCTGTATCATCCGGGTGATAGTACCCTGCGGGCATTTTCAACTTAACTATAATTGAATTACGGTCTTTTACCGGCCAGGCAGAGAAGCCCGGATATTTTTTTAGTTTCAATTGGGCGCCGGTTGAAAAATGGTCATATATCCAAAACCAAAAATCAGCTCCCTGTATGCTAACTACCACATCATCCGGCTCAAGAGTTAGCTCAGGCGATTCTGTATCCGGCAGTTTAAAATTGATCTTTCCATTTTCTTTACTCAACTGTTTGGCAATCTTAAACTTCATTTTGCTGCCGGCACTGCTTAAAAAGCTTCCTACTATACTGCCGAGGATGACTACAAACATCATGGCAAACAGGGCGCTGAACAAATAAGTAAACGGCGCCAGCGCAATACCTATACTACCAAGAAGAACCTGGATAACGGTAATCCACCAGGGTACATCCACTTTTACGTCATACACTTCGGCTCTCATACCCTGGAAATCCTGGTGAGAGCAAACAAACGAGGTGCTTCCATCGACAGAGGTACGCACAAACCTGAATTTCATGCTGAAGGTGACCTCGATGCCCGTATAAGATGCAGTGCCTGAAACATCCAGGTAGTTATTACCCAGGCTTACATCCAGTTCTTCGAGGTCAGTCTTTGCAATTTGTGGCTCTTTATATTCGGTACCATCCTTCTCAGCTTTGGCATGTGCCTTGTCTATAGCTTCCTGCTTCTCCTGCTCAAATTCATCAAAGATCATTTGCCTGAACACGCCGTTGTAAAGCTGGGTAAGCACTACATTATTTATTGAAATGGAAAGATTGCAAATATGGGAACCATTTGGCCGTTTTTTGGTATTTGTCCAGCCCGTTTCATACTCGGGATGTCCAAAATCATCGTCGCCGGTATGAATAGACTCAGTGTAAGTAGAAGTATAGCCCTTTTCCAAAGAGGTATCCAGCATATTAATGAGCCCGCTACCCAGGCCGGTAGTGAGTCCCGTAACATCTACACCAAGTGTAGCCACTTCGCCAAAGGAGCGCACCGTAACAAACGGTGCAGTTACCAGGTCCAATGATCTCAATTCGTCAAAACCGGGAGGTGTAAAGCGCCACATGGAAGTATCCATGGCCCAGATAGCCAGTGTTATCATTGCCTGCAGGTTAACATCCAGGTCAAACAGGTATATAGGTTTTGGATCAGGCCCCGAATAGCGGCTGCAGATAAAATTTTCCACGAGAGCTGTCGATAAATTCAGGCCAAACTGCAGGCTGGAATCTGTGTCAAAGGTCTCAACCAGGCCGGCCACATCAAAGTCAATCTGCACCTTGCATTCAAGAGTGGGTAACGAAGCGCTGGTAAAAACAAGCGTTCCGTTGAGCCTGATATGGGCGCTCAACCTGTTATCGTCACGGTCTGCAAAATCAAGAAGCGGCTCCGCCATAAAAAGGTTATACATCATATACCTGTCGGGCAAATTTTCCTTAGTAACAGGATTTTTTATGGCAGTAAGCTTTACGCCTTCGTCATCCACGAGCGCTGCGTCAAACTCACCGCTGCCATAATAAATGTGCAATATTTTTTGTGCCAGCGATTCTCTCACCGAAATGGTGCCGGCAAAACCTGCATGATGTGCCATAAATTTAATTTTAAAAAAAAAATCCACCTCGCGTAAAGGTGGATAAATGAAAACTTATTTCACAGTGTAAGCGCTTCATTGCTGAAGCCGCACATTTGAAGAATAAAGCAGAGCGACAAAAGCGGTAACGTTGATAATAGCAACGGCGCAATAAGCCGGAACTGGATAAACTACTTCTTCTGTTTTTGTAAACAGGTTCTTTCGAGACCTGGAGTTTTCAATATAAATTTATAAAATAAAATCAGGAAAAAAGCAATAGTGAGGAAATATAATCAGATGGCTGCTTAACCCACCTTTGACGGAAGATTATCCTGACTGTTATTGCAGGCAGGCGCAAAGTACTGTCAGAAATATCCGCGCCAGTGTAGGAATTAACGATCGCCCGGCAGAATTAAAAAACTTACAAACGTTAAGCTATTTTATCGCGCCTCGTAACAGTATTGGCAACGGGTATCTGGGCTATCTCCTGCCTCAGGTAATAAGTTCTCTTATGAAAGACGGTGTAAGATAACAGGCCGCTGAGGCGCATATTGCGAATAGTGCGCCGATAAGTTTCATGTAGTAAAGCATGTGACAGAAGCCGTACAAGCCTTGCGCCTTCGTTTAAAACAAGAAGAAATAGCCAGACTTCCATTAACCAAAAAAAAGAAAAGAATATGAAAAACAAACCAGGCTTATCAATGGCGAATCGAGAATTGAAATGCTTACCCGAAGCCGGTATCTTCTTTTTAAAACGCCGGGCGAACCGGACAGTTTCTCAGCAAAAAAGAGCTGCAAGGTTCATCGCAGCCAACTATGGCGTGAGAGATAAAGATTTTTTTATGTATAGATTAGCCTATTACTTTTCCCAGCACCTGAAAATATTAATTAGCCTTCTAATGAAATACTTTTGATTTATGGAAAAAAAACATTTTGGTTTTGGTATCGTTGGCACGGGAATGATATCTCATTTTCATGCGAAGGCTATTGCTGAAATAACGAACGCCTCCTTAACCGGAGTCTATGGCTCCAACAAAATTAAAACGGGGAGCCTGGCCCGTAAACAGAACTGTATCCCATTTGATACGTTGGATGAAATGTTAAGCAGCCCTGAAATAGATATCGTTTGTATCTGCACGCCATCCGGTGTACATCTTGAACCGGCGATTAAAAGTATTGAAGCCGGTAAACATTGCCTGGTGGAAAAGCCTTTGGAAGTAACGCTTGAAAGATGCGACCGGATAATTGAAGTGGCCCGCAAAGCAGGTGTAAAAACAGGCGTTATTTTTCCTTCGCGTTTTTATGAAGCAAGCAAGCAATTAAAAAAATCCATAGAAGAAAAAAGATTTGGTGATTTGGTACTGGGAGATGCCTATATCAAATGGAGCAGGAGTAAGGAATATTATCAATCCGGGAAATGGAGAGGTACCTGGAAATATGATGGCGGAGGAGCTCTTATGAACCAGGGTATTCATTCAGTAGATTTATTACAATGGTATATGGGGCCTGTTGAATCGGTGCAGGCCACCGCAGCTAATATAAGGCATAAGAATATTGAAGTGGAGGACACCATAGTTGCTACGCTAAGGTTTCAAAACGGGGCATTGGGAACTATTGAATGTTCAACGGCTGTTTTTCCAGGGGCGCTCAAACGCATCGAGATCATGGGGACGGAGGGAACGGTTATCCTGGAAGAAGACAAATTTTTGAGTTGGCAATTTGCACATGCGAACAATGAGGATGCCATGATAAACACTGCAATGCAGGGTAATACTGTGTCGCATGGTGGTGCTTCCAATCCTGCCGATATCAATTTTACAGGACATCAAAAACAGATGGAAGATATGATGCGGGCAATTGAAACGGGAGATGCTCCTTTTATTGATGGTTACGAAGGCCGCAAATCGGTTGAAATTATACTTGCCATTTATGAAAGTGCACGTACAGGCAAGATGGTTGTATTGCCGCAGGCCTAATGGTTAGTTCTTATCTATAGCAAATCGTATTAAACTTTTAGCATCTCCCGGATGGCACCTGCCAGCATATTCACATGATTTTTAGTAGCGCTCTCTCCCATAATTCCAATACGCCAGATTTTTCCCGCAAAAACCCCGAGGCCCCCTCCCACTTCTATATTGTATTCGCTAAGTAATTTGCTTCTTAGTTTACCTTCATCTGCGCCATCGGGGAGAAATACTGCATTTAAATTAGGCAACCGGTAATTTTCGTCTACCAGGAACCGAAAGCCTAAATTTTCTAATTGCAGTTTAAGATATTCATGAACTTCTTTATGCCGGGCCCAACGTTTTTCCAGACCTTCTTCCAGCACAAGATTCAATGCTTCATAAAGAGCAAATATAGAAGATACCGGGGCGGTGTGGTGATAGGTTCGCTTTGCACCTTCCCAATAATTTTTTACCATGCTTAGATCCAGAAACCAGCTTTGTACTTTTGTTTTACGGTTTTCCAGCGCTTTTACCGCTGCATCCGAAAAGCTTACAGGCGATAAACCCGGAGGTGCGCTCAGGCATTTTTGTGACCCTGTATAAATCGCATCTATGTTCCATTCATCTACTTTCAATGGTACACCGCACCAGGAGGTGACTGCATCTACTACCAGTAAAGCCCCGGCATTATGCACCAGGTCACCTATCTCTTCCAATGGTTGCAATGCACCCGTTGAAGTTTCTGCATGAACCAATGCTACTAATTTTGGTTTTGGACATAGCTCAAGCATTTTTTTGAGTTGAGCAGGCTCTGTTATTTTCCCCCAGTCTGTATCTATTTTAAAAACTTTTGCGCCGCACCGCTCTGCAATATCTGCCATTCTGCCACCGAAGACACCATTTACACAAATAATGCATTCATCGCCCGGCTCCAATAAGTTTACAAGACAGGTTTCCATACCTGCACTTCCCGGTGCGGATACAACAAAGGTGAGATGGTTCTTTGTTATAAATGTTTCCTGTACCATACTCTTCACATCATCCATCATTTGTATAAATTCCGGATCAAGATGGCCAATCAATGGAGTTGACATTGCTTTTAATACACGGGGGTGTGCATCGGAAGGGCCAGGCCCCATCAATATTCGCGGCGTTGGATTGAAAGTATATTTCATAATATTATTTGTTCAATTTTATAGTTCCGATACTTCATCAAGCAATTGCAGTATGGATTCATAGTTTTGTCCAACCGCATCACTCAATGCCATTTCGCATGTCCGCGAAGAAGAATAATATCCGTCATATTGTTTTTGCCTGACTTCATTTGATTCAGATTGTGTAGCTGATGCTGTTAATTGCGGATAATAAAAACCTCTGTCACCGGCCATGCCACAGCACTTAGCAAAAAACGGAATGTCTGCATGATTTGCACAGGCCTTTCCGATAACGTGCAAATTATTTAAAGATCCCATTTTATACACGGAACATACAGGATGAAAAACTATGGATTCTTTTTGTTTGGAAATTTTTAAAGCAGGCAAAAGCCTTTCTGCAGCAAAATCGACCACATCGATGAAGGTCATCTTATCATAACGTATTTTATTTTCGTCCGTCAAATAATTCCGATACGATCTGACGGTTTGCGTGCAACTGGTTACATCTATCACTATCGGGACGGAGCCTTCACGTGAGGTCCTCCACAATTTATCAATGGTACGGTTGGCCGTTACATTATGTGCTGCAACAAATCCCTTCGATGAAAATACCTGGCCGCAGCAGGTGCCGTTAATTCGCTCAGGAATTATAACATTGATGTTTGCTTTTTTGCAAACGGACAAAAAAACATTTCCAATATCGCCACCCATCATTCTTGATATACAGCTTGAGAAATAAATTACTTCCTGCCCTTCTTTGCCTGCGCTTAGATTTGAAATCTTTTTTGAGGGCCGTCTTAATTGATTTGACCAGACAGGAGCTACCGGTATAAGTTTTTTAATAACGCCTGTAAATTTTTGCATAAAATTTTTACCAAAAATGGTATTCAAAAAAAAGCCAATCGTAATTATTGATTTTGCACCACCCTCAAAAAAATTAAAATGCCTGGCAATCATTGTAGCCATTTTATTTTGAAAAGCAGAATGATTTTCACGACGTAATCTTTTAATCAAATCACCTGTATTGATATCAACAGGGCAGGTAGTAGCGCACATTCCATCAACCGCACAGGTTTCAATCCCATCGTAAGAATATTCTTTTAATAATATTTCCCTGGATTTAATATCTCCTGCCAGTTCTAATCGCTTCATGGCACGGCGCACGCCAATACGGCGACGCGGCGTTAATGTAAGATCACGGCTTGGGCACACCTGTTCACAGAAACCGCATTCAATACATTTATCAACTTCCTCCTCAACCAGTGGCATAAATTTCAGGTTGTGAATGTGCGCCAATTTATCCTCCGTTATGATGATACCGGGGTTAAGTAAATTACCCGGATCAATAATATGCTTCAATCTTTTCATGATCCGGTAAGCATCTTCACCCCATTCTCTTTCGATGTATGCTGAGACAGCCCTGCCCGAACTATGTTCGGCTTTCAGGGCGCCGTCATATTTATTTAGTATCAAATCGAAAAGATCATCATTAAATTTTTCATAGTGATCAATATCTTCCTTTGTAAAAAAGCTTTGCGAAATAACAAAATGCAGGTTACCGTCTTTTGCATGACCGAAGATGATGCCGTTTTGATAATTGTATTTTTCAAACAAACGCTGTACGTCTACAACCCCTTCCCCCAGCCGCTCCACAGGAAATGTAAAATCTTCCATTAAGGCCGAAGTACCTCTTGCCCGCATGCCCGCTACCGATGGGTACATGCCCTTTCTTATTTTCCAAAGTATTGCCTGCTCTTGTGGATTCAGTGTAAACGAAGGTTCAAACAGCAAAGGCAATTGAGAAAAAACGGGTTTAGCATTTTCATATTTTTCCAAAAGTCTTGCATGGGTAGTCTCCTGGAATTCACATAAAATGGCTGATGCCTCCGCCGGCAGCTCTTTCAGCAGAGATGGCACACCAGGCATATCCTCTACTGATCGCAGTGAAGCACGATCCATAAATTCCAATGCTTCCGCTCCCGTACTTTTTAAGTCATGAATGGCGTTGCAGGCTATTACAGAATTTTCGAAATACAACATCGCTGTCATCTTATGTGGCAGATCGGGCACGGTATTTAATACTGCTTCCGCTATAAAAGCCAACGTTCCTTCCCCGCCAATTATCAGGTGTACAAGAATATCCAATGGATGCTCAAAATCTATAAAAGCATTCATGCAATAGCCGACAGTATTTTTCTGCTTGTATTTTTTCCTGATGCGATCAACAAGAGCCTGGTTATTTAAAATTTCGTTTTGCAGTGATCTGAGTTCTTTCGCAATATGGCCGGCTTCATTTTCAAACCTTACATAATCTTCCTGCAATTCGGAATTAAACACCATGCCGTTTGGCAATACAAAAGTCATGTGCTTCAAAGTGTGGTAAGAGTTTTGAATTACCCCACAACACATGCCACTTGAATTATTCGACAAAATGCCGCCCATCATGGCAGCGTTGATAGACGCAGGATCAGGGCCGATTTTGCGCCCAAAATTTTTTAATGCATGGTTAACATTCGCGCCAATTACAGAAGGTTCAACACGTACAGTAGCACCACCATTTTCCGGAATTACCTTTCTCCAGTAGTTGCTTAAGTCGACCAATATTCCATCTGTAACTCCCTGTCCTGAAAGACTTGTGCCGCCTGCGCGAAACGTGATACTTATTTTTTCCCGGTTTGAAAATTCAAATATCTCTTTTATTTCATCAATAGAAACGGGTTGTATAACGGCCCTGGGTACCAGGTAAAAATGGCTTGCATCACTTGCATATGCATATCGGTCTATGAGTCTTGTCTTTACTCTTTCTTCCGGTAATATCTTCAATAGCGCTTTACCTAATTTTTCCATGTATATTTATTATAGCGACTCTTTTTTTTATTATTAATGGCATCCTGCTGATAAAAATTCCGGAATAATGCACCATCACGATTATTAGGAATTTATCCTGATGCAACACCAGATTTAAATTGTTAGAATGAATGTTGATGGAAAGATAAAATTATCAAAATCAAAAATGAAATAACAATTTACAGGTTACCTTCTATCCTTAAGTTCTGCCAGTGTCCACGGCTTATTCCTGTTTTTGTTTTCTTCCCTTATTTTCTTTACCTCATCCTGGTTAACAATGGGGAAAGCAGATCCGTTATTTTCATGGAGCTTACCAAATTCATAACGGGCATAACTCAAGACTGAGGCGATCCATCTATCGCTATTGTCCGCCATGGAAGGCATTTCACCAGGATATGTTTTTCCTTCGACCGGGCCGGATAGTCCATTAAGCAATATCCTGATTGTATTATCTTTTTCGAAAAATTGAAATGGCCTTGCCCCGACGAGCGGAGGCGCTGCCATCGTACCGCCGGCAATCAGGCCTTTTCCATCACCTCCATGACAATTTGCACATAGGGATCTAAAAATGGTAGCTCCTTTCAGTATCGTTTTTTTGTCTTCCGCATTCATGTTAGCAAGCCGGGTTGAAAGCTTTTTTACAAGATCATTTTCATCGAGCGCATCTTTAGTAGCAATCACCATTTCGTTATTTGCATTCTGTTCTACAATTTGCTTAACAGTAGCTTTTGCTTCATTAGAATTGTTGTTATACATTGACAGAAGCACCTGAAGGCGAACACTGTAATTTCCATCATCTTTAAGTTTTGCCACCGCATCTATTATCGTACTATCGTTCTCCTTCATATAAGATTCACTTATCCACACGGCTGTTTTTCTTACCTGCGGATCAGGATCGGTTAAAGCATTTGACAGAACTGGTTTGTCAATTGCATCCAATCCTTCTAAGGTCCATAATGCATGTATGCGTGCCAGTTGGCCGGTGTTATTTTTCGAAATTTTTTGTTGCCCGGTGGCAATCTCCTTTAAGGCAGGGATCACTGATCTGTCTCCACGCAGAATGATGAGTTTTTGGGCATTATCCCGCCACCAGCCATTTGGATGCCCAAGGTACTGGAGAAGTGTTGAAGAAGATTCCTTCAGCATATTTGGTTTAGGACCTTCCCTGAAACCATCATAAACAACTCTGTAGATGCGGCCACCGGTTATATTTTTTGCAATGTCAAGGCTATCAATTTTATTGCGGAGAAAGGATCCGGGCTTTGTCCAGTTTCCCTGCTGGATAATTCCGTGGTTCATGTCTACGATGTATAAATTTCCATCAGGGCCGGTAGCGCTGTTCACAGGACGAAAATTCATATCCGAAGATGATATAAATTCCATGCTGTCGTAAGCATTCCTGAGTACGATTTTCCCCTTCATGTCAATCACTTTCGCCCTTCGTATTATTCTTCCAACTGGCTCGCAAACGATATAATCACCTACAAGATCTCCCGGTAGCTTGTCACCCCTGTATATTGACTGGCCGCAACAAGCCGTAAAATGATTAAGCGTATTATTTGGCCTTAGCCTGTCATTTCCTCCCTGCACATCGGGAGTAGCTATGATAGGCCATACTTCCTGGAATTCAGGACTGAACTGGTCGGGCAAATCAAGATTTCCATACACCGGGTTGATCTGAAATCCTAATACGGGCGTTTCACCGCCGGCACTTGAAAAAAATAAACGTCCGTAATTATCATGGGTTAAGCCCCATTGGCCATCTACACCGCTGGGAATGGAATCTACCTTTATGCTGCCATTAGTATAGCGCAAACGAACGGGATCATACGTCATATACATCCAGTTGTCAAGGTTCCAATCCAACCCGCTTCGCTGGTGCTCCATATTGGCATCACTCGGAACATAGTTGTCGTCTTTATAAACTATCTTTTTAAAATCCGCTTTCCCATCTCCGTTAGTATCGGAATAGCTGGTGATATTAATTGTATTCGTTTCATTTACCAGTAACTCATTTCCTATGCTCTGCATCATTCTCGGCAATAAAAGACTGTCGACAAATATGGAACTCTTGTCCATTTTGCCATCATTATCAGTATCCTCCAACAGCATGATTCTGCTCCATGGCTCTTGCTCGCCCGTTGCATCGGCATCCTGCATATAAGTTAGCATTTCAGCCACATACATCCGGCCATTGCCATCCCAGGTAATTGCAACAGGATCTTGTATCATTGGCTCGCTGGCCACTAATTCGATATGGTATCCTTTGGGCAGATACATTGCCTTCATACTTTCTTCCGGCGATAGATACTTTGCAGTTGGGTGCGGATTAAATGCTGGTTTTCTATTTTCCTCCCGCATATTACAGGTAAAAACTATCACAGATAAAACCGCCAGGCACAGAACCTGTAATTTAATTTTCATCTCAGATTAATTATTACTTCAGTTTATAATTGCCATGTTAGTTTTTTGAAGGCAGGAGCGTTACCTAAGATTTTCCCATTGCATATTTAATGCCGGCAAGAATGTGTTGCAGGTAGAGCGGATCGGCAAAAGATTCTTCGGTATGGCCTAATTCTGTATAAAACGATCTGCCGCCATCATATTCATGATACCAGGCCATAGGATGATGACCCATGGGTGCAATCTTGCCAAGATCATAACTTTTTTCATCAATGGCAATCAATTCATGCAGACCCTCTGCCATCCACTTAAAACTGTACCACTCATCTTTTCGTTGCCATGGGTTAGGTAAATGTTTGGTAGAAGGATCATTCGTATCAACAATATTTAATGTCGCAGTCTGCTGTGCAGGATGGCCGCCAAAATAGGCTCCCACGAGATTGCCATACCATGGCCAATCGTATTCACAATCTGTAGCTGCATGAATCCCCATGAAACCGCCACCGGCTTCAATATATTTTTTAAATGCCTCCTGCTGCTCATCATTCAATATATCGCCGGTTGTGCTTAAAAATATCACCGCTTTATATTGCTTTAAATTTTCAGTATTGATCCTGGAGGCATCAGTAGATGTATCCACGTCAAATTTATTTTCGGTGCCCAGTTTTTGAATGGCCACAATACCAACCGCGATTGAACTGTGGTGGTACCCGGCAGTTTTGCAGAACACAAGTACTTTAGGATTTTGCCCTGCAAAAGCGGGACTTATACTAAAAATTACCAGGGCCATAAGGGTGAGCAGTAATGGCAAGTACGCGGAGTTGTTAGTTCCTGACGGATGTCTCATTGATTTTAATTTATTGATTGGAATACATAATGAAAAATAAAGAGATACTAATTATGCTGAATTTACGGTAATGGCTTAACCATTATATCCTTAAAAAATACGATGCTTTTTGGATCATGGCCCTGGAATGCAAAAGTGCCACCAGAAATAATTCTTTCTGCATGCCCTTCGGGAGGAACAAAACCATCCGGCTGGGTCCAGTCAGTAACTACAGTATCATTTATTTTTACGATCACATGTTTGCCTTCAACACGAATATATTCAGTGAACCAAACATCATCTTTTACGTAAACTTCTTTGGTATCCATAATATCATATAAGCCACCTGTCCTTTTCCAGTCGGTGTGGGAATTATTTACCTGCACTTCAAATCCTTTGTCCGGGAAACCTTTCTCCTGGTATGCGGTATGAAAATATATTCCCGAGTTAGACCCTGGCTTAGTCATAACGAGCGCCTTAAACTCAAAATTTTTAAAGTCATGATTCATTACCGGGCCTTCATAATATAAGTGGGACCGGGGACCTGCTACCTTAATCGCGCCATCTTCAACCGAAAAGGTACCTGGTGCTTCACTAGCCTTCCAGCCGTCAAGAGATTTGCCATCAAACAGGCTAAACCAGCCATCATTGCTTTTCATTTTTTTGGTGTGGGAGCAAGCCATGAATATTAAGGCTGTGGCGAAAAATAAAATGTTTTTTTTCATGAATTTATTAATTGAATAGTTCCGTTAAAGAATTTATTAAACACCCAAACTCCAGCCCTCGCGGTACTCACGTTTCACAAATTGATTCGCTTCATCAAAATTGTTAATTTTCATTGCCTTTGCATCCCAGATAAGTTTCTTTCTTCCGGGATAAACCGATCTGCCTTTTTCGTTTTTAGTTTCAAAATTCCAACTGCGAATAGCGAGATTACCAATCAGTACACTTTCTGCAAAGGGGCCAGCATAATCAAAGGAGGAACTTGTTTTTGCTTTGCCATAGCCGGCCATACAGGCATTCACCCATTGCAGGTAATGTCCCTCCGGAACGCGGGCAATTGTTTGCTTGGGCATGGTAACTTCTCCCATAAGTTTGGTAGGTAATAATCTTGGATTTTCTCCATAGCAATCGAAAAGCAATTTACCTTTTGTGCCAATAAATAAAATACCTCCATCACTATTTCCAAAGGGTTCTCCCGGCAACATTTCATCAGGAAGTGCAGGCAAAACCCCTCCATCGTGCCAGGACAAAGCTATCTCCCCCTTTCCATCTTTTCTCGGATATTTCAGATGTATTATAGAGGCAGAAGGATAACCGTCCGGGTATTTGGCCTCGCCACCATCAATTGTCCAGCTTTTGGGAATGCTGCATTCTATCTCCGAAGGGAAATCAATGGGCAAAATACGAAATGCCGGATCCATCATGTGGCAAGCCATATCACCCAAAGCGCCGGTACCGAATGCATTCCATCCTCTCCAGTTCCAGGGCATATAAGCTGGGTTATAGGCAACCTGTGCCGGAGATGGCCCTAACCAAAGATCCCAATCAACTTCCGGCGGCACAGGAAAATCTCCGGTGGGCGTAGGTAAGCCTTGCGGCCATACCGGGCGATTGGTCCATGCCTGCACCGTATGCACATCTCCAATCATTCCTGCATCATACATTTCCTGTCCCAGGCGCACACCATCTCCTGACCCTCCCTGGTTGCCCATTTGGGTGACAACTTTATAACGTTTGGCTGCCGCTGCCAATGCACGGCATTCATAAATATCATGGGCCAATGGTTTTTGAGTATATACATGTTTGCCTAATTGCATTGCGGCAATGGTGGCCACCGCATGCACATTGTCTGGTGTGGAAATGGAACATGCATCGATATTGTTTTTTTCCGCATCCAGCATTTTTCTGAAGTCCTTATAATATTTTGCATTGGGATAAGCAGTCCTGGATTTTGCGCAGCGGCGATCATCTACATCGCATAGAGCAATAATGTTTACGTTAGGGCTCTTTGAAAATTCCCGCAAATCTCCTTCTCCTTTGCCCCCTGCTCCGATAGCTGCAATATTTAATTTATCGCTGGGTGCTACAAAGCCTTTGCCACCGAGTACGTGACGAGGTACAATCATAAATCCTGCAGAAGCTATTCCGGCATTTTTGATAAAATTTCGCCTGGAATTATTCGTGGCATTTTTTAAATTCAGCCTATTTTTTTTCATAATTGCAAATTTATGGTTAGTGCCTTTGTAATAAAATGATCATACTATTTACACATCGTTCAGGTTATATTGAGCTAATACATCGGCAGGAACACCTTCCCATTTACCGGGTGCATTTCCCACATAGCCGATATCTTTTATCCCGATTTTACTCGTATAGAATCCAGTTGCCGTAAGATCCCTCATACGACTAAAGAAAACTGCACCCTGGTGCATTTCAGGTGTAGCTTTTAAAGGATAGGCTATCTCCTTTACTATTTCCAGTTGTTGTTGCGCCGTACACTTTCTGAAAGGTTGTTCATAACGATTCAAACATTGCAGATCGAGCCACCGCAAACCGCCACGCATGGGAACCTGGTGATCGGGAATGTCCTTTACAATGAAATCGATGAAATCTATAACTTTTGCATCGGAAGCGCTGCCGGATATATCATCTTTAGGAATGATAATATCAGCAAGTACTATGAGAGTGAGCCTTTCATCTTCAGTAAAGAAGGCAGCTTGATTTGCAAGTTTTTTTAAACGTTCTTTTTCAAATTCCTGGAGACCTTCCATGCTCTTGTCATCCGGGCTGGCGGGAGACACAGGATTTGATTTTTTATCTTCCGTTTTACAAGCTTCCAGTAATATGCCTGTGCTTACTGTTGTTATACCTAATGCTTTTAATGATTCCCTCCTGTTCATAACTAAATATTTTTTTTCTGTTTTTGATCGAGTATATATTCTGCCGTTCTCATAGAGAGAGCCAATATGGTCCACGTAGGATTTTTATCTCCCTGCTGAACGAAAGGAGCGCCATCTGTAATAAATAAATTTTTGCAATCGTGGGCCTGGCACCATTTATTTAATGCCGAAGTTTTAGGATCATCGCCCATCCTTGCTGTACCTACTTCATGGATAATATCGCCCGGAGCATGCAGCCCATAATTATCTTCTTTCCCTTTAGGTTTGGAAGTGACAATTGCTCCCATGGCATGCATTATAGATTCAAACGTTTCCTGCATGTGCTTTGCCTGCTTAATTTCCGCATCGCTCCATTTATAATTAAAGCGCAATACCGGGATACCAAATTTGTCAACTACATCGGGATCAATTTCACAATAATTATACTCACGGGCGATAGCCATGCCCCTACCGGCCATACCTACGTTAGCTCCGTAGAACCGGCGATAATCATCTTTTAATGCTGCTCCAAAGCCCCCGGCATCTTTCATCTTTCCGTCACGGCCCGGCACCATTCCATTGATACGAGGCACACCAGACCCGAAACCATAAGAAGGCATTCCCATTCCGCCACCATATTCAATGTGATAGCCACGGGGGAAATCTAATTTTTTATTGTCAAGCATCCAGGGAGAGAGTATCTGGGCGCTGCCTACGCCATCTTCATTGTACCTCTTTCTATCCATCAGTTGCGGTAGAAAACCTGACATAGAAGAACCGGTGGAATCATGCAAATATTTACCGACGATGCCACTTGAATTTGCCAGACCATTTGGATGCGTGGTTGATTTTGAATTGAGTAAAATTCTTGCAGAACTACACGCACTTGCCGCCAGAACAACAATGCCGCCATTCACCTGGTATTCCGTCATATCATCTTTACTAACGTAAGATACACCTTTAGCCAGGCCATCTTTTCCGAGAATTACTTCCCGCACCATAGCATTAGGAATCACTTTTAGATTACCTGTTTTGATGGCGGGTATTACCAGGCACGATGATGAAGAAAAGTCTCCATATATTTTGCAGCTTCTGCTGCACTGCCCGCAAAAAAAACATGCGCTCCGGTCTTTATTGCCGGGCAGCGCTTCCGTAAGAACCGAACCCCGGCCAGGCATGACTCTTACTCCTGCTTTTTTCGCTCCCTTCATTATAAATATTTCATTGAGACGCGGCTTGGGAGGTGGAAGAAATATACCGTCGGGATCATTTTCTATTCCTTCTATACTTCCATATACTCCAATTAAGCGATCCACTTTATCATAGTAGGGCTTCACATCATCGTAGCTGATGGGCCAGTCGTCGGTTGCTCCGTCAAAAGTTTTTCCTTTGAAATCATGCGGCCCCATTCGAAGAGAAATCCTGCCCCAGTGATTGGTGCGGCCGCCTAGCATGTGTGAACGAAACCAGGTGAATTTTGTATCATCTTTTAATGTGTAAGGTTCACCCTCTATCTGCCATCCGCCGTAAGCTGCATCAAAATCTCCAAAGGCCCTGGTTGTGGATGCGCCTCTGCGAGGTGATTGCCAGGGAAACTGTAATTGTTTTGAATCCTTAGCAGGGTCAAAATACGGCCCGGCTTCGAGCATTAAAACTTTTACTCCGGCATTTGCAAGTACGTATCCTGCCATTCCTCCCCCGGCACCCGAGCCAACAATAATGACATCATATTTCTCCGATGATTTCCTGATTTGTAAATCGCCCATATGATCTTAAATTTTTAGAAAAAGAATAAGCAACCGTTTAACGTCTCTCACTTGTATACTTCGAAAAGGCAAATACTATTTTATCTCCTTAAGCATAAGATTTTTATAAGCCACCCGCATGATATGCCCTGCATGCATTTGCAATCCTATAACTCCGGATGATTTGCGATTGGTTGTATCATTATCTGTTACATCACACATCAACACATCATTAATGTAATGCTGAAGATGGTTTCCTTTTGCCACAATGCGAATGGAATTCCAACCCTCATGGATAAGCGCTTTTAAAGAATCAGCTTTACCCAGGGAATCGGTTACTACCGCGACAGACCAAATATTATTTTTGGCAAGTGTTTCTATAGATTCCGTTACCGGTGGAAGCGTAACTTTCTGTCCGCGAAATGCAATAATGCTTCTTGCACGTTCTTCATAATTTTGACCCGTGTAAGTATTGGCGCCGTCTATATCAAATTGATACCCTCTTAAACCAAAAGGCACGCCTTCTACTTCTTCGCTACGATATTGTATGCCACTGTTTCCTTCGGATGATATTTCATATTCTCCTTTCAGCTCAAAGTCGGCAGGTTTGCCATCGCGCCATATAAGGAAGGTATTGGTTTTTAAGGGTGTTGACGTTGCGGTGATCTCGCCCACGATCATGCCGTCTTTTGCATGCCACACGGCGGTATCGCCCTCCCAACCTTTAAGCGATGTGCCATCGAATAACGACACGAAACCGGATGAATCCTGCGTGGCTTCTTTTCGCACGTCTTCGTACTCATTATCAGATGAGGAATTGCAACTGCTGAAGAGCAGGCATGCGGATAGAATTGTTAAGAAACATTTGCAACCGAGAGATTTTAGATATTTGTACATGAAGTTGATTGATTGGTTAAGAATTTTTTTAGATTAAATTTTATTGGTAAGAACAATATTTTACATTTCCCATGAATAAATTTTCTTCACACTATAACACTATATTTATTTCATAACACCAGTATCCTTCCAACTTTTGGAAGCTGCGGAATCAAGAACAGCCTCGCAAACTTTCTGTGTTTCCAGCGCCTCTTTAAAAGTCGGTGAACAAGGTTCTCCCGTTTCCAGGCTTTTAAGAAAGTCGGCGGCCTGGTGAACAAAACTATGTTCGTAGCCAATCGAAAGACCGGGAACCCACCATTTATCCATATATGGCTGATCACCATCCGTAACGTGAACAGATCGCCATCCGCGAACAATTGAATCGTCAGCATGATCAAAATATTCCAGCCTGTTTAGGTCATGCAAATCCCAACGGATAGAAGCATGTTCTCCATTGATTTCAAAAGTATATAAAGCCTTGTGCCCACGGGCATAACGCGTAGATTCAAAAAGCCCAAGTGAGTCGTTGTTGAAATGACAGTGAAAAATACACGCATCATCAATGCTAACCTTTTGCACTTTCCCGGTTAGCTGATGTACCCGCTCTTTGATAAACGTTTCGGTAACGGCAGACACGTCTTTGATACCGCCATTCAGCCAAATTGCAGTGTCAATGCAATGTGCAAGCAGGTCGCCTGTTACGCCAGAGCCTGCAACATCCGCATCCATGCGCCATAAGGCTTCTCCGCCTTGCGGAAGATCTGCGTTAATAGTCCAGTCCTGTAAAAAATTTGCCCGGTAATGAAATATTTTTCCCAGCTTGCCTGAGTCTATAATTTGTTTAGCCAATGTAACAGCAGGTATGCGCCGGTAATTGTACCAAACTGTATTTTTTACGCCGGCTTTTTCAACAGCATCTACCATCTGTTGTGCCTCGGCTAAGTTTCTCGCCAGTGGTTTTTCAGTGAGAACCATTTTGCCCGCGGCGGCCGCGGCAATAGCAATTTCAGCATGCGTGTCATTAGGTGTACAAATGTCTATCGCGTCAATATCATTTCGGGATATAACATTTTTCCAATCCGTTGCAAAAGATTCATATCCCCATTGATCGGCAAATGCGCTTACTTTTTCCTGGCTGCGGGAACAAACCGCTTTTAACACAGGATGGTATTCAAGATTGGGAAAAAAGTTTGCAATACGGTTGTATGCATTGGAATGTGTGCGCCCCATAAAGCCGCACCCGATCAATCCAATTCTTAGTTCTTTCTTTTTAGCCATAATAGTAAATTGTTAAATGCATTGAAGAATATATTGTCATCATTTTTATTCAACTTCAAACCCGCTAGATTTTCTATTTTAATTCTTTTAGCCTGAAGTTGCGATACGCTACTTTCATCGGTGGCCCCACGTGTACCTGTACACCTAATAGTCCGCTGAATTTCCTACTGATACTATCATTGTCTGTTACATCACTCATTAATACGCCATTAATAAAGTGTTGCATCCGATTGCCTTTTACAATCAAGTGGCACTCATTCCAATCTTCATTGATGTACTTCTTTAGTGAGTCCATGTTACCTAACGAATCAGTTACTACCGTTGCCGTCCACACATTATTTTTTACAATGGATTGCAACGGTGCCGTTACATTTGGCAACGTAACTTTTTGTCCGCGATATGCTATTATGCATCGGCCACGCTCTTCATAATTTTGCCCGGTGTATTGATTTTTACCGTCAATATCTGACTGGTATCCCCTTAATGCATAAGGAATATCTTTCACTTCTTCGCTTCGGTAATTAATACCGCTGTTTCCGTTTGCAGAAATCCGGTATTCTACTTTTAATTCAAAATCTGCCGTTACTCCTCCACGCCAAATGAGGAACGTATTTCGCTTTACCACGGTGGCCGGAGTAATCACGCCTACAATCTCACCATCTTCGGCATGCCAATATGTTGAATCACCTTCCCAGCCGTTAAGCGTTTTACCATCAAATATTTGTACGAAACAATCTTCATGAGACTTCTGCTGGGCAAGTGTTTGAGAGCTGCTTAACATTAAGCACGGGAGCAGCGTGCAAAAAGAACATAAATGTATAAAGGTCCTGAAATAGTTATACCTCATTTGTTGTATCTATCTAAAGCTTTAATTTTTGATAGGTTCTTTATAATTTTTTTATTCTGCCTCATACCAACCATGTAGCTCGCGAACTTTTATCATGGTCGCCAATATATCATTCCATGTTTGTTGTTGTGTCATTACCTCGTTCGGAAACATACATCCGTCCCAGCAAATATGCCTGAAGGCTTTTGTGAGAACGCCATTTTCGTCCCGCAACCAGTAACCGGCATCGTGAGGAATGTTTAATCTTCCGTTAGGGTCGGTAGCCAGACAATGCCGCCCCGTTTTATCATGAGATCCTGTTCCATGAACCGTTCCATCATTCTGTGCTACATGGAAATCAATCGTCCACGGGCGTAGTGCATGGGTAAGTGTTTTCAGCCCTTCCTCTAAAGCTGTCCTTTCATTCCAATCGAAATTTTCCGGTAGTATCCTGTCTTCAGGGCTGTTATAACCAAGAAGATATAATAAGGTATGCGCCATGTCGGCCTGGAAGCCAATGTTAGGACGATCAACAGCTTCGAGCGTTTCTATCATCGCTTTCCAACTATGCATACCTCCCCAGCAGATCTCACCTTCGGCAGCAAGCTTTTCGCCATAGTCAGCGGCTACATCGCAGGCTTCACGAAATGTTTCAGCAATCAGTTTTGTGTTACCGGAAGGATCACCGAGCCAACTTTCCGGTGTGCTTGCAGAATCTATTCGAACAACCCCATAAGGGCGGATACCAAGCTCCCGTAATTTCTTTGCTACTAGACATGATTTTCGAACCTGCTCAATAAAACGGGTTCTTTCTTCTTTGCTGCCCATGGCTGCACCTCCCGATGGTGGCCACACAGGAGCCACAAGGCTGCCAATCTTAAGATTATAAGAAGTCAGTTTATCTGCCAGTTTTTTGAGGCCATCATCCGAACTATCAACCCGGACGTGCGGATCAAAAAGTCCTATGTCAATACCATCGAATTTAACACCGTCCACTTCAGCGGCAGCGGTCATCTCCAACATGGTATCAAAAGAAATAATAGGTTCTGAATCTTGTCCTTTGCCTACAATGCCCGGCCAGGTTGCATTGTGTAATTTTGGATAATTATTTTTGCTCATATCGAAATTTTTTTAGGAGGTTATCTCGGAGCTGTTTAAAAATGAATTTTTAATTCATATCGATACAAAATATTTAAAATAATTTCTAAACAGCTTCTCAGGTATTATAATTTCATATCAGGATTTTCCGGACCAAAATGTTTTAGCATCACGATAGGATCGGTAGAAGATTTGTTGACAATCTTCACTCCTTCTTTTGCTGCTTTTTCGCTGACGAAATACTCATCATGGGTCAACTGTCCATAACGGATCAGCGCCGGCGTTTCAATATCCCACACACCCATTGTGCCATGGCCCTGCATCATGATCATTCCATAGGCGGCGCTGTCTTTAATTGTGACAGTTGCCCCGGGTTGTATAGTCAGTTCTTTGGCACTAAATGCCTTTGATTTATAACAAACCCATTTTTCAACATAGCCTTCTGCCTGCATTTCATCCAATGATTTTACAGGAACCGGATTCATAAAACGGGTTTCCAAAATATTCGGATTTACATTCAAGTCCCAATCTATCACATCCATCAATGCATCGAAATCGCCGATCTTATCTGCCGGAGTTCCATTCCATAATAACACCTCCGGAATAATTGCTTCGTTTACCAGTGACTGATACATGGCAAATACATCCGATGCTTTCTGAGGCTCATACGTACACATACTTCCCGGCGCATGCAACATGCCCGGTGGTACGTCCCAGCCCGTGCCTGGCTCTAACTTAAAAGCCTGCGAGTAAGTGGTGATTTTATTATCCCCTTTTGTAAAGTTTACCAGGCATTCCCGGATTTGTTCTTTGGTAGTTCCGGGTGCAATTCCAAAAAATGTATATGGAAAATCACCGCCATGGTTATTGACCTGCGGCGGAAAATAATAAGCTTCCGGTTTTCCTTTCTGGCCTATCAATGCTGCTTTTTCATCATTATGATGAATATGATGCGGAAGCGGCCCCATGTTATCAAAAAACTTGGAATACATTGGCCAGCTTTCATATTCGTCCCAAAGTCGTTGGCCGATCAGTTCACCTTTTAATTCATCAACGGCGTCTTTTAATAAAAACAATTTTTCTTTGTCACCATCTTTGAATACGATAAAACTCAAGCCCTCATGCTCGCCCGTTAGAGGCCCATTCTTTGCCGGAGTGGTGGAAGAAAACCATCGTTCATCAATACCGCCACGCTCACCGCCTAACACATAATAATCATCAGGGTGTAATTTTATTCTGCGCCCCGGGACACAAAATGAACGGGGAACCCAGTTGGGCGCTAAACGCAAAATTCCCTTTCCCTGGTCCATAGCTTTTTGGGCTAAACTTATTTTTTCTGCTGTTTCCATTTAAAGTGATTTTAATAATTAAGCAATATTTAATTTAATCATCCCACAAAGACACAAGGATCACAAAGCAATATTCTTAGTGGGCTTTGGGCTTTTTTGAGCCCTGCAATCATCAGGCTATTAAGATATAATAAACTTGTCATAGCACTATCCGTTTTTCAAAAACTCTTTAATTTTTACATCCCTTTCCATTACTTCAATTTCAAGATCGTAGGCCCGGGTTTCTCCCGGTCCCAGGAAAATTAATTCTTGATCTTTCCTCGCTTTTGCTTGTCCTATTGGTGGATGGGTCCCAGGTTCAAGGCCGGTAACATATTCACCTTTCCCCCAATGTTGCCAATTCGTTAACCACGGCAATTGTTTTTTATTGAACCGTAAAGCCAGTGCAATACCTATTTGAGAATTGTAGAGTCCGCAGACGCATTTGCCAGAAATATCGGGCGTCACATTAATAAAAGCAACGGCTTCCCCTGTGCCGTTATGTTCCTCTAATGGTCGAGGACACTTACGGAAGTTGTATCCTTCTCTGAAGATTTTATTATTTATTCCACCCTCCCGCGACTGCCATTCGCCGTTCCAAATTATATCAGTTCCTTCGTCAACCAAAGGCCATCCGAAATTAAAATGATACAATATCATGTGTGGAGCGGGGAGGTTTCCAAGGTTGGTAACTTCATCATGAATGCGAATAGATGCCTGCCCGATGGTTGCAGATATTGTTCTTCTCAATTCAAGACCTGGACCAAATATTTTTGTTTGTTTAATCTTGCCCGTAATACTCATATCCATTTTTCCTCTTGCGGGATCAGGCTGAATTATTGACTCAATTTCAGCAGGAATATTACTGATCAATCCATGGATTCCCCGCTCCCCATATTCGTCTCTCTCAGGGCCGCCTACATGATCAAGTCCACAGGTCATAAGAAGTCCTCCTCCAAATGTTCTCAACCAATCCAGTCCTTTGTCAGAAAATGGTTGCGGGCCGGTAATCCCTAACTGATTTATCCATCCAAGACTATGTTGATTATAAAACGCATCGGCAATATCCATAGCCCTGTCAATAATTACCTTGTAACGCAATCCTGTCCCGGTATTAATCCAGGCAATACGGGTTCCACGACTCTGGCCATTGTCAAGGACAGAAGTTTCTATACCGCCTAATTGTGCAGGATTGGAGATTTTCTCTCTCCAGTTTGAGGGTAAATTTATTTCTTGTTTGTCTGAACTATGATTCATTTGATTTTTTGATGGACTATGATTTTATCCCCTTCTTTTGGATATAGTTTTCATTCAATTATTTTTATTGTCTGAACTATGATTTATCTGATTATATGATTGACTATGATTATATCCAGTTCTTAATCATAGTTTTCATTCAATCATTCTAATCATAGTTGTCCGCAGGAGTCCTTCGGACAAGACATTTCAATCGTTGTCAAGATTTTTCCACCGGCTTCATTACTCTTTTAAATTGCAATGACCTGCTTCCAAAATTTATAAGTAAACCATATCCATTTTATATGCTTCCAAATAATTTATAGCTTGTGCAAGATGAACATCATCCAACTGAATTATTGCCTTCAATTAAACCATCACTTTTCCTTCCACAAAAAAGTCAACCCTCCTTGTTCCTATATCTTCTCCTTTATAAAATATTTCCATTTCTTGTTCACGGGTAAACTCTAAACTCTGCATCCTCATTTCAATTCCCAAAGCTCTCTGATAAATTACTTCCTGGAAGCCATTCCCCAAATGGCGATGAACTTCCATAGCGCAACCGATTATTTTACCTCAAATCGCTTAAGGGATATTCCTTTTTAATAATCATACTACTTGTTATTTAATTGTGTAAGATGCGAGTTTTGTCTGAACTATGATTTTACTCGGTTCTTCATAATCATTTTAATCATAGTTTAAGACTATTTCTTTTTACTCAAAAAAATCGTATCCGTTTTATTCCCTCCCGACTTGAGGTAAGCCAGCAAATCCTTTAATTCATCCGGGTTTAACCGGTTAATCAAGCCAGGCAGCATTGGAGAAACTTCAGACACCCGGGTACGTACAACATCTTTTTTGAGAACTTCCCTGGTTATTTGCGGCGCAAATGGATTTTGTGAAATAACATATTTATCATTGTCCTGGCTAATCAACCTGCCTAACACGGAACCACCTTCCTTGAGGTAAAAAACAGTTGCTCCATACTGGTCTGAAATTGTCTTATTGGGATCGATGACCGCTTCAAGCATGTCATGGTACGAAAAACGTGTACCCAACTGAGTTAGATCAGGGCCTGCGACTCCTCCCTCACCATTCATCGTGTGACATGAGATGCAAAGTGAAGCATTGAACATTGCCTTTCCCCGTTCAAAATTCCGGTTGGTAATACCGCTATCTGCCATAGCCGTAGCTTCTTCGAGATCCCATCTTCTTCCCGGGCCTTTGGGCTGTTGCACAGCATCCACTACGTAGATTCCGCCCTTTGCAACGAGGGAGTCGCCTGAAATTTTATTGAAATAAGCTAAGCGGTTTTTAGGCACATTTTCAAGAGCATTTTTACGCGCCAGGTTAATAAAGCCAATAAAGCTGTGTCCCCCTTTAAATTTAAAAGCGCCGGAAAACCATTGAAAATATTTTTCCCTCGATTCAGGCGTCCAGCCGGTTTTAGCCTGGCTTAATACGTTTGCATAAAATGTTTGTTGTTGCGGCGGAAGTTTTGAGAGCGTGCCTGCTATATCCATCCCATACTGCGGGTTTCGAAGAATTAGATCGGAAGACTGGCTGAGTGTATTTTGCCCGGCTTCATCATCTTTGGCAGTAGTTAGCAGAGCAACGGTTTTTTCGACGGCTTCCGGCGATCCAACAAAAACCAATACCTTACTCAATTCCCGGTTCAATTCATTAGTTGCAGCGGGATAGTGGGGATTAAGATAGGCTGCAAACTGTGCCTTTACACTGTCACCCGGTAATCCCATGCGGGTTAGGATCAATTCGAAGGCCCGTACAAAATCTACTTGTTGCGATTCGGAGAGCTGTGCATAATCAACAGTCATCAATGACTTCATCGCCGTGTCTTTCAAACCGGCGCTTCCCTGCCTCGCCAATGCAATCATTGCCTGGGTTAAGATTACAGGATCTTTTTCATTCAGCGCCTTTTCCTGCCATTGGCTTACCGGCTGATTCTCTACTGCAATGCGTGCAGCAAAACGAATAAATCTATCGGCATGTTTTAAATATGGCCACGCAAAATCTACAGCGCCAGCAGAAGGCTTTCCGTGATATTCTTCCAGCTTTCTGCGAATCTTTTGTTCGTCGTTAAGTTTCACGTCAGCTAATTCATCTGTGTTTTCTGTATTGTCACCATAGTAAACGCGGTAAAGATGTGAGTCAAGCCTGCGGCCACCGGTAAGAAAATACAGTGCACCATCCGGGCCAATCAAACCATCAGTTAACGGCAACGGGGAGCCGGAAACAAACTCTTCACCTTTGGCTCTATAGGAAGATCCATCCGGCTCAAGTTGTATGGCATAAATAATTCCAAAACTCCAGTCGAAGGCAAATAAAGACTTTCTATATTTCTCCGGGAAATGCGCAGTGTGCCCGCTAAAGAAGCTGGTAGGAGATCCCTGGCCAACATTTACCACGGGAGGCAAATTATCAGGAAAAGAGGGAGACCATTTATCGGTCCCGGGACGCCATCCAAACTCGCTGCCACTGGTTACATGACAAATGCGGGTGGGGCGATACCACGGAAGCCCAAAGTCCCATTCCATGTCTGAATCATACGTAAACATATCGCCGGCATCATTGAAAGTAAGATCAAATGGATTGCGAAAACCGGAGCTTATAAGCTCCCACTTACTTCCGACCGAATCAGTATGCGCAATCCATCCGCCATGCGTGTTCACCGTGTTGTCGTGACCGTTAGGATCCCTGATCAATGGCAACAGGTTATCAATTTCCCTCCTGGCAGGAGGAGATTTATAATCCATATCCGGAATCTTTGTAAAATTCCCCGCTATAATGTAAAGCGATTTTTTATCAGGCGACAAAACCGCAGTGTGCGGGCCATGTTCTCCTTCTCCATCCAGTGATTTAAGTAAAGTGATCTTATCATATTGATCATCGTTGTCAGTATCCTGAACACGATAGAGCCCGCTTCTTCTTTCAAGACTCGTATCGCCCTCATCATTCACCATTACATAGAGACTATTAAAAGCATACAACAAGCCATGTGCAAAGCCTATCTTCAATTTATTTGTATCACCGGCAATTTTTATGTCGAGCCTTTCAACTTTTATTTTTTCTTTGGCAGTATCATAACCAACCGGCGGAATTGTCAGGCGATACAAACTTCCATATTGATCACATGCTATCATTCTGCCCTTGTTATCAAAGGTCATGGCAACCCAAGATCCCTGGTCATTTTCGCCGGGACTATATAAATGGTCAGCATGAAAGCCGGGCGGCAATTTCAGTTTTGCAACGTAGGGATCTAATTCAATTTCGTTTTTATCTACACCTGGTTGCTTGCAGGAAGTTCCTAAAATAAGAACTAAAAATACAAGCATTAATTTCAAACGGCTGTTCTGGCCAATGTTCATGTTAGGATCTTTTTTTAAAGCGTGACAAATACAAAGCAATTACTAAAATGACTAAGTTAAGTTTTATCGATCTTAAATAGCGATACATTTTAATTAAACTTCTAAATCAATAAATCAATTCAAAAATTTACCCCAAATGATCTTTTTCAAACGGGCCATGCGAACAAACCAAACTATTTGTTCTCACGGAGGAATGCGATAAGATCTGCCATTTGTTGTTTATCTATTTTCTTTTCAAAACCAACGGTCATGGCTGATACTCCCATAGTCTTCAGCGATTTAATATTCTGCCGTGCTACCGTCGTTTTGACCCCACCTTCCTTGCTTAAGATAATGGCGTTCGGGGTCTCCGTTGCAATAACTCCCTGCACAGAGGTTCCATCATTCAAACTAACATCCCACATGTCGTAACCATGAGAAATGGAAATATTTGGATCAAGAATATTTATCATAATACCTTCGGCGGTCCAGTTATGAACCGTTCCCAGGTCTGGCCCGAATGCCACTCCCAATTTGCCTCTTACCTGGTGGCACATAACGCAATTGATTTGAAAAACTTTTTTACCTTTCACAGGGTCGCCATTTAACTTCAGTGCAGCTTCATAATCTTGTATTACCGATTTTCGATCTTCATCTTTATTTGTCAGTAGCGTTCTGGCCTCCTCTTTAAGGGAGTCGGGTATATCACGCATAAGGATAACCGTTCTCGACCAACCCAATGCACCCTTTTCTACTGTACCTTTTTTAATGGCATCCAGTAGTAACCTGATCCGTTGCACATTAAAGGGTTCATCGATAAAAGTATTCAGGGCAGTTTCTCTTATGCCAGGCGTCAATGCAGTCCATTGATCCAGGATAAATGATGAAACCTCTGAGTCCGGTATCGAACTCAATGCCTGTAATGCAGCTACCTGAATATTTAAAGGTATTTCCGGCTTAATAAGATTTTGCAGGAGCGAGGCAAAAGGTTTGGGGTTTTGTATTGCCAGTAAGTGAATCGCTTCGGTTCTTTTTTCAGAAGATAAGGTGTCGCTTTGTGCTAACTGTTTCGCGTGCTGCATAATTTGTCGCGCCTTTTCACCTCCCGGAAGGCCTATTACCTGCAGCACATGACGGGCACTTTTCCTTATTGCGACATTTGTTTGATTAAAACAACTATTTACCATGATGCTCCGTTCTTCCTGTATTCCATCAGGCAATGATTTTCTGCTTTTGAGCCCGTCAGCTATGCCTTCTAGTAAGGGGGCCTGCCAGGCAGTCTCTCTATCCATTGCGGGTTTAACTGATCTCAAGAGAAAAGTATGAAGAGTACTTGTTTTTTGGCTTGCACCAATCATAACCGCCAAGCGTTTGACCAGCGATCCGTAGGCAGGAACGTCCGAATTATATTTAGAAAGCATCGCCATCATCATGTCGACGCTTTGGGAAGATGATGCGCTGAGTGCCGCGATCTGCACCCAATTATCATCAATGTCTTTAAACAATAATTTCTCTCTTGCATCATTTACTTCGGGTGTATTGATTGAGCCCAAAGTACAAAGCAGTTGATACCTTACTTTTTCATCAGCATCATTTTCTAAAGTTAAGAGAGCAGATACAAGTTTAGCAGACGAGTCCAAATTAAGCTCGGCCAGCTTAATAGCATTTTCCCGAACGCCGGCTACAGGATCATGCAGTGCTTCCACAATCAACTCCGATGTTAACTTATGCATTCCCTCAAGCGTCCATAATGCGTGTAACCGTCCCAGTGGGGCTTGTTTGTTTTGTGCTATTTTTATGAGAGCCGGGATGGCTTGCGGATGCTTTCTATCCAAAAGCAGCCGTTGCGCATTGCTTCTCCACCAGATGTTCGGAGCAGCAAGTTTTGCGACCAATTGCTCGTCTGTGGAATCATTAAGATTGAGATGATTGCCCCATGTGGGAGCAGGCGCGGCCGTCGCACTGATTCGGTAAATGCGCCCTTTATCGCGGCCATTATAAAGCTTTCCGGAATTAACGGCTGCTTCCGACATCCATTCAGGGTGTTCAATAATTTCCCGGTAATAGTCCACTACATAGAGCGCCCCGTCGGGCCCAATGTACATATTGACAGGCCGGAACCACGCATCGGTTGATGCTAAAAATTCCTTTTGATCAAATATACGGCTGGCGGTAAAAGTGGCGCCTTTACTGGTAAGTTTATCTACATGAACAAGGTTGCTCACGGGTTCACATACAAACGTTACATCATTATTGAACTTATCAGCAAACGCCCCTCCCTGGTAATATGTGATGCCACAGGCAGAAGTTATAACACCTACATCGGTGAGCAGTTGGTTCTCCGGATTTTTAGTGATCGGAAATACTTCGCAGGCCTCCTGGTGATCAGAAATAGATTCAGTAGCATTGCCCACAAGCTGATCAGGATTGCGTTTCAAATACCTGTTTGCTATTACTTCCTGGAAAATATGATTTGCATTTGACACAAGGAAATGATGCCCCCAATCGTCGAATGTTTGCCCGAATTGTGTTGAGCTCGAGGTTTCTTCCAGGGAATGAGTATCCGGTTGAAATCTTACGGTTCTGCCTTCTGCATTTACAGGTAAGCGCACACCGTTAGAGTCATCAGGATAAAAAATATCGGTGCCTGTATCACCAAATTTTTTCGGATAAATATTAGTCTCTTCAATCCCTTCATGGGCAAGATAAATCCAATTATCAATGCCATATAAAGGACGATTAACCAAATACTGTGGATTGGTTAATGCGAAACCGGTAAGCATTACTTTTTTAATATCAGCCTTTCCGTCGCCAGTAGTATCTTCCATGTAATATACATTTGGCGGGTCTGTAACAAGGATACCTTTCTTCCAGCGCATCACACCAGTTGGAAGTATAAGGCCATCCGCAAAAACCGATCGTGTATCCATTTTCCCATCTCCGTCTGTATCCTTCAGCATGATCACTTTTCCGGTGTGATCCAGGTCGAGCGGGTAGCCGTGCATCTCTACCACATACATCCTGCCTTCTTCATCTATCGTCATATCTACGGGATCGGAGATAAGCGGATCCGCGGCGACGAGTTCAATTTTAAATCCCGGGGGCAACTCAAATGTAGAAAGCGCCTTTTCCGCTGATTCGCTGAATGGTGAATTTGCCTTGTGTTGGCAGCCGGATACGAGTGCGTAAAATATCAATAGGAATAAACCCCAAAAACGAAAAGCAAATAATTTCTTTTTCATAAATACCAATGTTTGTTGAGCTTAATTCTTTAGCCACCTACTGTCGAAAAAACTTCTTTTCAATTAAGAGTTATCTCAGGAGATTGCCACGAAAACATACTTAGTTCTTCTCATTTACGATCTTCCTACAGGTTACGTATGTTTTCTCGCAAAGACGTCTCACGAGTGCGAACCTCTCCGCAAGGAGACCAATAAATTCTTTGCGGTTCCGAATTCTTTCACGTAGGCATCAAGTTAAGGGTTGATTGATTTTAGGCTACAAAAGCATAATGACGTTAATATAATTTATTGATTCAACCAACTGCCACGACCTTTAGGTCGGGGATTCGAAGCCATTGCCTAACGGCTTTAGCCGAAATAGTTTGTTTGGCTAAAGCCACTCCTTTATTCTATCACCACGACTTAAAAGCCGTGGCAATAAGAATACAGACTTCATATCAATCACCTCCTTTGGCTTCATATTCAGCAGCTACATCATTTATAACTCAAGCCTATGCTGTTTCTTTCAGGAAAGCAATCTCTTAAGAGTCTTTACCTGCGTTTCTAACGATTCCATCTCCGGAGCACTTGTGCTTATTCTATGTAATCCCATAAGGCTAATTCTTTATCAATTTAAGATAACGACCCATCCAATAAGGTAACAACCAGAAAACCGGTTCACGCTCCACATGCGGGTCACCACTTTCAGCGATCCATGGATTCTTATCCCATCGTACCGTTGATCTCATGCTTGCGGGCGGCAACTGATCCACCTGAAGTTCTTCCACTGAAGGGGTCCTCACCAATTTAATATCTTCCCTTGCGGTATGATCAATATGCCAGTCAACAAGGTCTAAAGGTGTATCTATTAAAAATGCGATATCTTTTTCAGGGTTAATTTTTTTGTGGCGGGTATAGACATACATAAAATCAAAAAGCGGGCATTCAGCTTTTTTATTCATCGCATACCATTCATCCATGCTTTTTTCATAGACTCTCTTTATGGCCGCATCGGTTTCATATTTAAGCAACAAAGGAAATAAATAGCAATTCAACGTCTCATCAAAAAAAATATACCACGCCGGGTTGGTGTGATTCAGTGATGCGATGTTTTTTAAATAACCTTCCTTATTGATTAACCGCATGTATTCATTTTGATATTTTTCATCATGCGTGATGCCATAAGTAAATTTAAGATAAGCAAGGAGCTCAAATGAATTAATACTTTTTTCAGAGGCCCATTCCGGATCGCGGTTAATTTGGTCCGGCGACCAGACGCCCCAGCGGGTGTAAGTACCATCAACATCAATAAAATTGTAATTGTTGGCAATAAGATAATCCATAATTTTCCGAACATGATTTCGAATCAATTCTTTTTCCCGATCATCCGCGACTAATTCATAATAGAAAAAATAGCCCATCATGTGGCCACACATTTCGTCGCTGCTGGTATCGCCCTTCCAGAGCCATTTTCCATCGGCGGATTTATGCCAGCGAACTTCGACAGGTTTTGCTCTTGGATCTTGTACCAGTTCATCTGCTAACTGTCTATCTGTATATGTCCTGTTGCCATCGTGCACGGAAGTCCAATCGGCAGGAACAATCGTACGGGCAAAAAAACCGTCAGTAGCCGTTACCTCCTGCAAAAGCTTTAAAAATTGAAATGCTTTATTCGCTTTGATTTTGGCATCCTCATCTTTGGTGACAGCATAGCGAAAGCTTTCCATAGCAAGGTAGTTCGAAGTGTATTCACCATCATTATCATCATCCTCCGGCCTCCATGTTGAAGTGTCTCCCGCAATCTTAAGATTACACTGACCTGCAATCCACGGGTCACGAATGTGTCTTTTCATAAGCGCATCATAAAAGAAACGAGCTTTACTCTCCAATGTCATCTTTGCTCTTTTAATGACACTTACACCAGCTGCTGTTGCAATCCAGGTGTCACCGTTAGTATCGAAACTTATATCCTTTACATCATCATTGATAAGCCAACGCCTGCTAAAGCGCAGGGTGTGTGTTCCATCAGTTCCATATCTCACAATACCTTTTTGTGTACCGACCCATACACTACCATCAGGTGCCTGGGATATACAATTTGCGTAAACCGTAGGCAAGCCGTCTTTGGTTCTAAGAGATTTTATCATTCGATCACCCTGCCGGATGCTAACCCCGCCCAAACCGACGGCCCAAAGCTGTCCGTTTTTATTCAGAGAAACGTCCTCTACATATGCGCTGACCAATTGAGTGGTATCGTTGTAGACAGTTACACTTTTTTCTGAGCAATGATATAAACCTACTTTAGTCGCGACCCATAATCCACTATCTCGGTCAGAAATTGCATTCTTAATTGAGCGGGCAACGGAATAATTCTTCTTTTGAAAAAGATTATCGCTATAAAGCCAAACTCCTTTGGGGCCAAGAGCATAGATTCCTTCCTTCGATTTGCATAGCACTGATATTGGCGCATCAACACCTTCTATTTTGCGAAGCTTGTTATCCCGGTATTGATAAACGCCATTCCATGTCGCCAGCCAAACACCGGTGCCATTATCAGCAAGAACCGCATAAGCAGGGCCTCTTAACGCTTCATCAATGACCGGTGACCAGGTGTTTCCATTTTTATCTTTTTTAAAAATACCAGCGGCAGTAGCAATCCAAATGTTTGAGGATTGATCAACTGCAATGCTTCGAACATCATTTTGTTCGGCGTTGCCAATCAGGAAGGGTTGATGATATTCCTGCCAGAAAAAGTTATCTGAAAAGGCATTGTCATTACCTGGTGAATAACGTACTAACGACTGCCCATGGGCGAAAACAAAAAGAGTATGATAAAGGGAAATTAAAAATAGTTTCTTCATTGCAATTAATTCAAATCGTGGCAATCACCTCAATTGCTTTTATCCAACACTTTTAGATATCTCGCCATCCAATAAGGTAAGAGATATTCAGAACCTGACAACTCTGACCTGCCATCAGAACCGCCATCCAACTCAAACGGATTCGCATTATGGCGATGAATTGGCTGTTCTTCCGGTGTTAATAGTTGCGCTGTTGTTTGGTCACGAAAGTTAGGCTTTAGAAATTCCAGGTCTTTTCTCTGCGAGTTTTTTATTGTCCACCGTATCATGTCCATAGGAAATTCCCGCATGTACCAAAGCGTTGAGGTTTTGTCAAATGAACCTGAAGTGCCGTATGTGATCAGGTTCCAAAGTGGATTTCTTTCGGGAAGAATTACCTGCCAGTAATTGGTAATTACACTGGCATATTTTTTTTGCAAAACTTTATCGAAGGCGTAATGATAAAGCACCCAATAGCTAAGGAAAGTCATTTCATCATCAGAATGATTTGCATTGCTGCTACCCATATCAGATCCCAAAAATATATAGCCCGGAGTGGGTTTAATAATTCCCAAATCCGTTACAATATTATCGAGATAACCGTGCTTGTACATAAGCCGGAGCGCTTCAGACTTGTAAATGCCTTTGCCGGTAAGAGCATAGCCAAGTTGGAGCCCCGCAATGAGATTGGTGCTGGCGAGTTTCCGGTCACCGATTGTTTTAGGATACCAGTTTACGTATTCAGGATTCCATCGTCCCCACCTGGTAGGTTCTCCATCTAAGTCTATAAAATTATATTTGTTGTCAATAATGTGTGTAAGGATCTTATCAATGAAATCGGCTACGCGTTTCTTTTCTGCAGGTGTTTTGGTGATAAACTGATCCATCAGCGAAGCAATAAAAATATAACCTACAAATTCATCACTGCTGGTAGTTCCTTTCCATTCCCAACCTGAATCCGGGGATGCACGCCACGCATCCGGATCAGATACTTTGAAACCTTTTCTTTCGAAAGTGCGGGAAGGAAATCCTTTAAGTTGATTGATTGATATAAGGCGTTCATAAGCGCTGAAACATTCCCACACGTACTGTTTGGCTTCGGGATCTTTGGTAACCGCATAACGGAACGCCTGGCTTCCCAGATAAAACGAACTCCACAATCCATCGTTATCTGTGTCGATCATCTCTGCAGTAGAAAGATCACCTGGTATTTTCATTCTAACCTCCGAAAGAAGTCCATAACGGATATGCCTTTGCCGTATATTTTTTTGAAAATTCTCTGCTTTTTTAAAGAGGGTATTCCGTATGAATTTTATCTGGTTAAGGCCAGAAGGTGTCAGTGCATAGATGTTTCCTTCGGCGTCAGCGGCCATCGAGATTACACTGTTTTCATTGAGCCACCGTTTTGATGCATAGTAACGAAAGCCGCTTCCCATTTGCATAAAAGCGCCCCCTGGCGTGCCTGCCCATAATTTGCCAGCAACATTCATAATGCTGCTAATATCCTGTACGGGTAATTGCGTTTTTAGTGGGAGGCTGATTTTTCCACTGAGCTTATCCACGCCGTAGTAGCCATTTGCGGTGCCCAGTATTACCATATTTTTATAAAAGGTAAAAGTTTGCAACCCGCTATCATTATGCATTGCAGTAAGCTTGTTACCGCCGAGGCGGTATAATGCATTTTGGCATAAAACATAAAATACACCCTGGTTTACCTGAACCGAGATAATCTTGTCAGCAGGCGCCGGGATATCGTTTAGCTTTCCATTAATGAAAAGACCTGCAGCGCCATCTCCTGCTAACAAAACGCTGCCATCAGCCGCAACTGCCATTTTACTATACCTGCCTTTGGGTAAAGCTCCATACACTTCACCGGCATAAGAATTTGTAAGAAAGCAGCTATCATATAAGTAATACAAATAGCCAGTCTTCTCCTGTGTCGTAATATCTAAAGGAATTTTGTTTGCCAAAGGACGATACAATAAATCCTTTACAACATCATTTTTACTTACTCTTCCAAGTCCCTTATCAGTTAATACATAAACTATATTGTTGTAGTCAATCACGACTTTCTTAAGTGTGCTGCCTGTAAAATCTACTGCCAAATTGTATTTAAGCGAAATGGGTTGTAAGAAAGAAGTATCGGGATCAGCAGCCAGAACGTAATTTGCAAGCCCGTTATAAAAGAGAAGCGCGATAAGAATGTAAATCCTGTTTTTCATTTTATTGAATTTTTTGAAACCGTGTGTACAAAGCCCATGACCTATATCTCTATTCCACTAACCAGGTCATGGGGCTGGAGAAAATATATCCAAATTTTTGCTGAGAGTGTTTTAAAATAATCATTCATATCTACATATGTCGGTTATTGTAAGGACAAATAAAATGCATAAGATGGTAATTAGGTACGGCTAATAGCTGCACAGCCTTCTACTAAGGTTTTTTTGACATTAGATTTGAAAACCTTCTTTCAGGCATTTGTAACTTTAGTAGAAGATCATATTTCTAAAGTAATTACCTTATCCCAATTCTTCAGAAAATAACGGTATTGGAAAATGTTCGATACCGGGTAAAAAAAATTTGCTCTATAAAACCTAAGCCATAAAAATTTTCTTTCGCTCTAATTTATAATCTTATTGTAATAACCACATTTTTGAATACTGGTCATCCACGGCAGGTGTCAAAGTCTGCACGCCACCGTCGTATGCATCAACGTTTTGTCCCAATTCATTACCGGGGTAGCGATAACGTAACGGAAATTGATAGTTCCCTAAAAGGCCGTTATTAAAAATATCTGGCAGTTGGGTTCTTCTCAGATCAAGGTATGCTTCAGCAGAAACAAAGAAGAGGCCGAGCCATTTTTGATCGGCAATTTTTGCGAGTTGTCCTGGCTGGTCACCGGGTAAAGCAATCGCCGGCTGGGCCAGGTAGGCATCGATATCAGCGTCTGATACTCCCCAACGCTCCATGGAAAAACGAATGCCATTCCTATAATAGGTGTCTGCACTTCCGCTTATCATGCCTTTTGCTGCAGCTTCGGCAAGAATAAATTGAACCTCATCACTATTCATGATCATAGCCCGTAAAAGAGGATGACTATTTTGCCTGAACAATTTGGAAAATTTAGAAACCTTAAAATTACCATAAGTTCCTCCCGCAGCTGTATTATAGTGGCCATTGCCGTTTTTATAGTCTCCGAACATACCCGCGATAAAGCCTACATATAATTTATTGGAATCTAACAATATGTCCGGTGTCGCGTAAGCAGCAATCGCAGGATTTGACCGGTCAATATATTCCCAGGTAGATGTATAACTAAACCCATTCGGATCAGTGGTATTCACTGTAACGCCATCTTTGGCTACAGTGCTGGTCCAGGGCATTTCAACAGGGGCAATCCAAACCTGTAAACGCGGATCATTTAATGCGGTTAGTTTATCTACAAGTGTTTTACTAGGCCTTCTGCGATCAAACTCTCCACCATCATTATCATTCAAAGTTCCACCCTGCCATGAATTTGCAGAAGTAGTTCCGATATAAGAGATGGATACGTTATCACTTGCGGTGTTGAAAATCGGGGTGGCAGAATTATTTACAATCGCAGCAATTTTAGCGCCTGCATCCCCCAACTTATTGGAAGCCCGCATAAGCAAGCGAAGCTTCAACGAATTAGCAAATTCCTGCCATTGCAATTTATTGCCTTTAAACACAAGGTCATAAGTAGCGGATAGCGGCTCGGTCCCGGATGCAATAAGTGTATTTGCATCATCTAATTCCTGGAGCAAACCGGTATAAATATCCTGTTGCTTGTCATACTTCGGATACAATATGCCTTCCTGTGCTTTAAGCGCCTGTGAGTAGTAAACATCGCCATAGAAATCTGTCATAAAAGAAAAAAGAAGCACACGGAAAATGGTAAATATTCCTTTGTGTGTCATTGAACCTCGTTTATCGGCAAGGCCAATTGAACCATCTACCAGCTTAAGAATATTCATCGCGGTATACATATCATCTAAGGGCTGCTTAAAACCAGAATAGTAATTGTCACCACCCTGATAGTTTCTTACCATGTATTGAACAGCGCCCGGGAGCCTGCTGTTTGCATAACCCATGCTCTGGTAAAACAACGCTGTTTGCTTGATGATTGATGATAGAAGATAAGGGTCGTTTACGGCTTCTACCGCATTCAATTGCTGCAGGCTGTCATCGCTTCTCAAAGCATCTTTGCCGCAGGAAGTTACCATAATCGTTACCAAGACTGCGCAAACTTTTATTGAAAAGAGTTTCATATTTTTTATTTTAGAATTAGCATGATAAATTAAAAATTAAGCGCCAGCTTTATTCCATAAGAACGGATACTTGGTAATGTCGCTCTCAGGACACCCTGGTTAGTACCCACGCCTGTAAATGCTGATTCAGGATCTTCGTTTCTGCCGGATTTATTCCATTGAAAAAGATTTCTTCCAATTAGTGCTATAGTTACATTATTAAGCTTGTAGCGGCTGGTGATTCTGTCAGGGATATCGTAGGCAAGTGATATCTCTCTCATTTTAAAATTGGTAGCGTCATATGTGCGGGTAGAGGAGAAGTCCCAAATAACATCCCCATAACTATTATAAGGAATTTGGTAAAAAGTGTTATTTGGATCAGCGCCGTTTACGATATAATCCGCATCAGTTGCATTGTCGGGGTCACCGGTATAATCAGGATTAAGAAATACACCTTTTGCGTAACTGGCGTCATTCGCCTGGTCTGTGCGCTGGCCATCATTATTGTTGTTAATCGCATCGTACTGGCTGGATCCTGTTGCGGGCCACTGTAATCCTCCCACTTCGGCATTACGCCCTCCCTGCCAATATGGATTATTGCTCCCTGAACCAAAGGTGGAAGATACCCTGCCGTTCGACTCGGCGTACTGCTGGTTAACGGAAACATATTTTCCGCCCTTACGAAAACTTCCTACCAGGCTCACAGAAAATTGTTTGTATCTCAAAGTGGTGTTAAGCCCCAGGATGAAGTCGGGATTAAAGTTACCCAACATTTCACGGTCTCTTTCATCGCCACTTGTTTGAAATTCACCTCCCTCGCCATCTAAGAGTGGCATTCCTGCATATTTTCCGGTTTTAACTCTTAGTATCGGGTTCTGCTCGTAGATGTTTCCAATCTCTTCGCCCACAGCCAATTTTACCCTCGTCTTACCGTCGTAGTTAGCAAAGATGTAACCGTTGGAGGCAAACTTATCTGACAGTTTGGTAATGGTGGCTTTATAATGTGTGAAACTTGCGGAGATATCCCAGTTCCATGTTTTAGATCTTGCAGGAGTTAAAGTTAACCCCCATTCGTAGCCCTTGCTGCGTACATCGCCAATATTCGTCAATAATCCGGAATAACCGGTACCTGCAACGAGTGGAATGTTGTCAAGCTGATTTTTCTGGGTTTTGATAAAATAAGTAAAGTCAAGCTTTATACGATTGTCAAGCATCCAAAGGTCTAACCCTGCTTCCTGGGTAATCGAATGCTGTGGTTTTATATTGGGATCAACCAGGGAGGCATTTAATACAACAGTTTTAGCTGCGCCCCAATCATTTGTTTCGTAAGAATAGGTATCTATAGATCTTCTCCGAAGGAGACCATTGCCCACGTCAGCTAAAGCGAGCCTACCCTTTACAAGGTTGAAAAAATCGGGAAGGTGAAACGTTTGCGAAGCAATCCAGCTTAGCGAAGCTGATGGATAGAAGTAATGAATTTTTTCTTCCTCTAAAACACCTTTCCAGTCGTTTCGGCCGGTAACATCCAAAAAGATCTCATCGTTGTAACCTATTGTGGCAAGTCCATAAGCACTGTACCCCTGTGAAATACTGTAAGGCGTGCTGCTTGAAATATTCAAAGTACCGGGTGCAGCGTTGGCAAGTGTAAAGAGCGCAGGAGACGTAAGATCACCGGCAGTTGCTTCCAATGTGCTGTAGCTACCATAGGAATAATTACCTCCCGCAGAAACGGACAAGGATAATTTTCCGAAATTATTATGATACGTAAGAATTGCATCTGAATTGGCGAGCAGGCTACTATTTGTCCCGCTAACAAACTGGCCATATTTATCTCTGCGGGCGCCCCATGATTGTCTCAGTTCGTAATTTTCTTTTACGTTTTCAACGCCGGTACGAAGCAGTAATGCAAGTGTGTTTGAAAATTTCCAGTCGAGCTGCAACTTGCCAAAATAATTATCCCTGCTGAAGCGATGAAGTACTTCATTTGTTGTCCACCACGGGTTATCAGCAGCCACATCAAGTCCGTTGGTTTTCATGATGGCGCCATTTTGCAGTACACCTTCAAAACCCTGCAGCCAATAATTATGCATTTCGGAAAGAGGAGCCAGGTTGGTCGGAAAATCAAACAAAAGTGCATTAATTACACTATTCGATCCAACGCTATTGGCTTTGTTAGGCGAATAACTCCGCAAGTAACTTGTGGTGGCTGTAACCTTTATGTTTTTGGTGAGCTTGTATTCTGTATTTAGTGTGATTGACTTTTGATTTGTTTTGGTATTTGGCATCACCCCCTTGTTATCCATATTGGACATGGATAAGCGGAACGAGCCTCTGTCATAATTCCCAAAAACGCTAATGCTATTGGAGATGGTATTGCCGGTTTGCAGGTACGCTTTCACCCTATCTTCATTGGAGGAAAATTGGGGCCCGTTTTTCCATTGTTGCGCTTTTACATCCCAGTAGTCGGATGTGAAACTTCCATCAAGTGGTGGACCCCACGTGTCTGTATTATCATATTGCCACTCAAAGGACCGCTCTCCCTGGCCGAACAACATTTGCTCAGGAAAAAACCGGTATGCCTCGTCAACAAGTGCAGAACTGGTAAAGGAAACACCTATGCCCTTTTGACCACCCCTACCGGATTTGGTAGTAATCATTATAACACCATTACCACCCTCCGCTCCATACAATGCCCCGGCGCTTCCGCCTTTTAATATTGTAACAGATGCAATGTCTTCCGGGTTTAATTGTGAAAGTATATTTCCAAAATCAACACCGTCTTTTGAGGTGAAAGTTTGGGTACCAACAGGTATCCCGTCTATTACATATAGCGGTTGAGATCTGACTGAAACATCGGCACCACTACTTATTGAGGGCAATGCTGTTGTTCCCCTTATATTTACTAAGACAGAGGAGGTAGGGTCACTGCTGAGATTAGTCAGGTTTACACCACTCACCTTACCATCCAATGATTTAAGTACGTTGGGGTTCGCAGCCTTAACCAAATTATCCGAATTGACCTCGCTTACGGAGTATCCCAGCGATTTTTTTTGCCGGCTAATACCTAAGGCCGTTACGACAACCTCATTTAACGAAGCTGCGCTATTGACCATCTGCACATTGATAACTTTTTGACCGGCAACGGCAACTTCTTCCGGTTGATACCCAATAAAGCTGAACAAAAGTTTTGCATTTGAAGAGGGAACACTAATGGAGTACCTGCCCTGGCCATCAGTCGAGACCCCGATCGAAGATCCATCGACTTTTACAGAGGCGCCGGACAAAGCTTCACCGGTTTTGGTATCTGTAATAATACCAGTAATTGTATTTTGCGCTTGCGTTCCGGAAATAAAAAATATTCCTAAAACGAATAACACGATCATTGGAATTTTATGGCTCATATATGTAATTTTAACTTATAAAAGATTCGTACTGCCTGCACAATTATTCTGCACTTTTCCATCACATAAAAGTATCAATAGCATCCACCTGTTACTACTGGTCCGACTCCCGCCAGTTGTAGTCAATTTTTTTTATTTTTTAATTGGGTAGTTATAAGTCTGAAGTTCTCAAATAAATGTTTTTTATTGATTGCCTGGCCAGACATGCAGTTTGTTTACGTTGTTTTCGAAAATCGTGGCTCTTCACTCTTCAGATAATTGGATAAGAATTTTCGTAGTTTTCTTATAGGTAGCGAAATATGCCAATCTCTTTTGACGATTCTCCAGTCTTTTAATCGTAAATAACAATTAAGAATAGCACAGCAATTTAGAGTGACATACCGTTTTGATAACAATCATTTCCACGTCTAATATAATAAAGTTAAATGAACAAGAATAACTAACACTCCACAATTATGACCAATAACTCCATTATTTTGATCTTTTACATGCACAGGTAAAATTTGCGACGTCTGATGTTTTGGTTCCAAAAAAATTTCGCATGGATTCGTTATCCTACCCGGTACGCAGTAAGAAAAAATGACCCTGGCAACATTATGTCATTTTAAGTTCCTGTATCTCTATATCTTTTTTTAGCACGTTATATTTCGTAAAAAGCTGATCAAGTTTTTGGTTCACATCACTCGTAATGTTTCCCGCTTTCGTGCGGGTATAAGTAGAAATATTTAGCCCTGACTTCTTAAGATAGTGCTTGGCTGCCATTGGATACGAAGTATGAACAACTTCCATACTGTCTTTTAAAAAGTCCTGCACTTTATTCACTTCTTCACTTGAGTCGGGATTATCAAAGTGTTCACATAACCATACAATCAGTTCCGGGAAAAAGTTACCCTGTATGCAGGACAGGCCGGCTGCTCCCGCTTTTAAAGAATCCACAGCATTTACCGCATAAGCATCATATAAGCCGAAAGAAGGCCAGCCGGATGTTGCCTTCAGCTTTTCACGGACCAGCACTACATCCAGGCAGGTGTCTTTATGATAAATTACCCTGCCTGTAGCAACGAATTCTGCCAGTTGTTTTGGGGTTAATAATCTCTTGTAGGGCTCCGGGCATTCATAAAAACCTAATGGAGTGTTTCCTGTTGAATCAAACAATTTAAATACTCTTTCTTCGAAAACTTGCGGCTCTTCATTTGCTGCCGCAATAAGGCTCGTAACAATTATAACTGCCTGTACACCGGTGTGGTAAATTCTGTTAATAAATTCAGCCTGGTTGGCGATAGTTTTTCCGAAATTACCAACCGCTACAACCGGAACGCTCCCTCCTGCAATTTTCATCACATGGTTAACAACCTTTAACTTCTCCTCATCGCTAAGCTCATACATTTCGCTGGACTGGCAATTGGCAAACAAGCCCTGCACTCCTGAATGCAGATACATTTCCGTCAGCCTCGTGAGGCCATCGAAATCGATATTGCCATCATCCTTAAAAGGAGTAAGCATTACAGGTATAAATTTTTTTTCTGACATTGTTTCTATTTGAAATATTTTTTTAATTCAGTACTATTTAATTTCCTTATTAAGGGTGCACATTTAATGCGAGCACCGGGATAAGCTTTTTGTTCTAGCCTTGATGGAAAAATTTTCAAATCTGTTTCAGCCTTATTATCTCATTCGGATATTTGTACGATAGCGTAATAAGGTTGCCTTCGAATCGGTTATATATCTACCAAGGTTTTTATTAATTTCTGAATCCTGGGAATCGCCTGATTCGATTTCAATTCCATCATTGCTATTTCGTATTCCCTTATTCTCTTCCCGAACTCACGTTAATAAGATCACTTTATTTATTTCACGGTAGTTCGGATTTTTGTTATCGTTACACCGGTTAGAAAAATTACAAGTGTTCCAATAACGATTATCAGGTTTTTATCCAGTGGGTTTCGCAGGTAAGCATATTTTTCAGGAATTAATTGCGGCAGCGCCATCCATACAATTACTATTATTCCCGTAATCGTTGCCGTTAGGGCTGCTGCGTTGCCGGTATGGCGGCTTATTATTCCAAGTAAAAACAGCCCTAACATTCCCGCTGCGAAAATCCCTGACAGCACCCACCAGGTATCGAGTACACTGCTTATCCCTATCATGGCGATGCCGCAGGACATGCCTAAAAGGCCGCAAATAAAAGTGCTGATGTATAGTATGGAAAGCGATTTTTTTTGCGCAGCATTTTTATTAAAATATCTTTTATAAATATCTTCTGTGAAAACAGTTGCGGAAGCATTCATGCCGGAACTGATCGTGCTCATGGCTGCAGCGAGGATTGCTGAAATAATAAGACCCAGCGCTCCCACCGGCAATTGAGTAACCATAAAATGCGGCATGATCTTATCGCCGAAGTCGGACGGCTTTAATGATGCGGCAGTAGTAGCGATTAATTCCTTTGATGCGGTAAGCGGGAGCCGTTCTGCGGCGGCTTGCAAACGTATGGTTTGTGTAAGCCCGGGATGCATCTGATAATAGGCATAGAGCGCCGTGCCGATGATAAAAAACAACAACGATATAGGAACGTATAATTTCACACAAAGCCAAACAGACTTTGCTGCTCCCTTTGCAGAACTGGCAGTGTGATACCGTTGCACATAATTTTGATCCATGCCAAAGTTGTTCAGGTTGATAAAAAAGCCGTATAAAAGAATCACCCAGAAAGTTGATTCAGTGAGGTTAGGAGAAAAAGAGCCAAGACTAAATTTATGATCTTGTTTTCCTATCTCTATTATTTTTGAAACACCCCCGGGCATCCCCTGTATTATTAGGTAGAGAATTAAAAGTGCGCCAAGTGTTTTCAACACTGCCTGTACTACTTCGGTCCATATTATTGCTTCCATACCGCCGGCAACTGTGTATATAATTATACAAATGCCGACCACTAACATAATGGAGGCCATGCTATAACCTGTGAGGGCTTGCAAACTCAACGCTATGCCAAAAAAAACAGATCCAATGCGGGCAAGTTGTGTGAGCAAAAAACAAATTACTGCATAGGTTCGTGCCCAGGGACCGAAGCGATGTTCAAAATGGGTGTATGCGGATATTTCTCCACTGCTTCTATAAAAAGGAACGAAATATTTTGTTGCAACCCATGCGGCCAAGGGCATAGATAGACTAAATACAAAGGCATTCCAGTTACTGCCAAATGCCTTGCCCGGAACTCCGAGGAAAGTATTACTGCTTAAGAAAGTAGCATAAAGAGATAGCCCGATCGCCCAACTTGGTATCTTACCGGAAGCCTTCGTGAATTGCTCCGTTGTTTTATTTTTCCTGGAAAAATAAATGCCCACCGCCACCATCGCAAGAAGATAGATGATGATAATTGAAAGATCCGGCAGTGTGAGATTTTTCATCATACAGTTTTGTTTCAAGGATACGCCATCACATGCTTAGAAATTTTATTTTATTGTTATAAAAATTATTTCGCTAATTACTATTTGCACTTTCCGCTATCGACCGCAGTTTTTGCAAGGATTCTTTCAATGCATCTTTAAAAAATCTTGAATCGTAACTATAACTAATAAACCGCATGCCTTCATTTACCCATTTATCTACATCCTCCATATTGCCAAGGTGTATGCCTGGCGCTACTCCATATTTATTGCATTGCTTAATCACTTCCCGAAGAGCCTCTTCCATTCTTGGATGATGTAGCTGGCCTGATATTCCCATATCATGACTGAGGTCTGCGGGGCCTATCATTATAGCATCCACCCCCGGTGTGGAAATTATTTGTTGAGCATTATTTATTCCCTCTTCGCTTTCTATTTGCACAATGGTCATAAGTTCCATGTTCGCCCATTCGGTATATTCTTCAATTTTATAGTCTCTAAATAGGGTAGCCGTCGTAGATATGCTTACACCCCTTTTGCCCATTGGCGCATATTTGACACAGCGAATAATATGCTCTGTTTCCTCACGGGTTTTCACCTGGGGTAGCACTAAACCTTCAGTGCCTATATCAAGCATCTGCGCCATTTGATGGTACAACTTATCTGGTACGCGGGCAAATAAAGCGATCTCCTCGTATTTAGCCACTAAAGAAAAATTGCCGAGGGTTTCATAATCATAATCATTATGCTCTGTATCAAGAATGATATAATCCCAACCCTCCGAAGCGCACATGGCAACTGCCTGCGGCGATTTTAGTATACGAAGCATTGTTCCGAAACATACCTTTCCCTCCTTCAGTTTTCTCTTTACGCTGCTAATTTTTAAATTCATACGATCGTTTTTCTATTGACCATCAGGTGTAGTTTCTTAGTGAATAAGAAACATTCTATTGTTTTTTTATCAACCATACTTCTGCAACCTGTGTTCCCCTTTGTCCAATATCGCAGGTCCATGTAAAAGTGATTTTTCCGTCAGCTACAGCTGCGGCCGGAACCGGAAACTCATAAATAGGCTGTTTACCGGTTTGAATAAAGTCATGTATAAGATATTTTCCATCGGCTACGAGTTTCAACCTGGAATTGAAACGACCTGTATAAGCTACTCTTAATATGTACGAGCTTTTGGGATTTAGGTTCTCATATTTCATCATTAATGGCGTATCGTAAAGCGCTGTCACCTGCGTCATCCACGCCTGAGGTATTGCCTGCCCTTCGAAACCAACAGGTAAAATATCAACCCATTCTTCGCCTTTAAGACTTGCACCGAAATCGCTTAACGGAGACTCCAGACTGCCGGGATCCTGCGCCCATGTTTTTTGGCGAACAACATGTTTCCAATTTCCGGTAGAGCCATGATTATCGTAAAAGCCACCCGGGCCGGGATTTGATCTGTTTAGTAATTTATCAATGGCGTCTATTCTTCCTGGTTCATCCGGCAACTTTTTTATTTTCGCAGTTTGTGAAAGTAACCACCTGGAATCATTTAAAGGCAAATCAATATTATCCATAAAATTTCCCCTGCCCGCCATAGCATCTTGCGGTTTATTTACGGTTAACTGTGAGCCGATAGAATTGTATACCGAATCCGCCAGGGCAAAACAGCGTTGCCGCAGTTCAGGCCTTATTGGTTTCTGAACTGCCTGTTCAAGCATGTCTGTGGCATTGTCGATTGCTTGTAACGCACCCTTATTTTCCGCATTCGCCAACACATCCTTAGCACTTCTTTCAAGAGCAGTTTCGTAAACCAGGCGACTGTGCACGTAAGCATCATAATATGCACGTAAGAGGCCCATTTGAAATCTGAAATTTGCTAACACCTGCGGTGATGCTTCTTTTTCCATCTGCTTCCATTTTTGTAAAGTGCTGTCCACACCACTATTTGTGAGCAACGGGCCTTTCAAATTTTTCTCAAGTGAAGCAATCCCGTCTGCAAAAGTCTGCGTGTATTCGGGCCCGATAAATAACCTGGCATAATCTCGCAGCGTTTCAATTACGGGTGTTGTGGGATCCCAATCCTGGCCACTCCACACAAATTTGTTGATGTCATCATTGATGCCTTCTGAATAGCTAATGCTGCCCTGCGCATATTTTGCAAAAACATTTTGAATTTGCTTTTCATCAGAAGGCCTCGGATTATAACACTCCCTTCCTAACGTAATAGCATAGGCGAGATCCCATTGAGGAATTGGATACTGGCAACTTAAGCTATGTGTAATGTCCGGGTATCGCCTTATAGGAATATCTTTATTTACAAGTCGCCTGACTTCCCGGATGGGCTCTTTTACCCACGGACCAAAAACTACTCCTCCAAACCAGGGATACTTTTGATTGACTTGCTTGTAAAATTCATCATACCATTTTTGCGATGGACGAAAGACCTGCGGTGAAACCCATATTTTGGCGTTGGGATGATATTGCTGTAGCACACCAGACATTTTGCTCAGCCAGTTAAATAAAACATCGGGTTCAAGATCGCCCGGGTCGCCGCCGGGAACAAAAACTGCATCGAGCCTCGGCAATACTTTAAAGACTTCGATTCGTTCATCAAGTTCTTTTTGAATAGCAGACGGCGAAGTGTAATCACTTCCCATATTTGGATACCACATCCATACATCAAGCCCATATTTTTTACAAATACGTGATTGCTCTTCAATCATTTTAATAGCAGGAAGCTTCATGTGGCTGCTAATAGAATCGTCATCGGTATTGGGTGGCATGATCTCAATACTATTGGCTCCAAAAAGTGCCAGGTCACGGATGTAATGATCGAACTGTGCAACAGTCCATGCATCGTAAGCGTTGGTCTTTGGCCTGTATCCTAATTGATGTCCACGAATTGGATAGGCAGGGATTGAAGAAATATCTATATTCCCAGGAGCAAGAATTTGTCCGGGCTTCAGTTCCATTTTGCGGAGCAGGTAGCCGACACCGTATAGTGCGCCACGCTCATCATTTCCGGCAACTATAATGGTTTTTTCATTTTTCAAAAACGAGATTTTATAACCATCTTTTTTAGTGGGTGAAAGTTTGCTCAAGGCTAACGAATATTTTTTTGGAATGCTACTTTCTTTTTTATCTATACAAATAAAAATAAGAGGCTTTTTATCATTAGAAATTTTATGCAAAATAGGCAGATCGATGTTAGCGTGTTCTTTGATAACATCATGCAGGACCGTGGCAGCTTCCTGTAACTGTGCGTTATTTTCCTGCGGTGCAAGGATCACTGCGTTCGAAAAATCTGTCTTTTGTGCAAGATTCGTTTGACAAATCAATACACACAACATGAACATTAAAATAAATCTTTTTGAACTCATTCTATATTGTTTAAGCCTCATCCCAACCCCTCTCCGAAGGAGAGGGCCGTAACCCGTACCACAAAGTTGTTCAACCGATCGAAAAATTTTCTCCGGACAAGAATCATTGTTTATATGCATTTGAAATCATTATTCTATTAATTACCAGGCTAACAAAAGCTCGTCATTTCTTCAATAACCATATATCACACACTTTCGACTTCTTCCTCCAGTTCAATTGTGATTCCTCCGGCTCATCAAAAGAAACCTCAATTCTCCCGTCACGAACATATTTACTTGCAATATGAAACTCTTTAAATTCTTCAAGATCTTTGTTATAAATAAAAGGATCAACCCGTTCTCCGTTTACCCGCAACAGAGCCTCGCCATAACCTGCGATCCTTAAGGTGTAATCCCCTGCCGGATCAAGATCTTCGTAAATCAATTTGGGGAAATTCTGGAAAAGCTGTGTGGACAAGCGTTTCCTGCTAAAGCCATTATCCCACCAGGCTACATCTGTTGCATCGTCAGATGATGTTATCACATGTGTCTCTTTGGAAATATCTGAGACATCATCATAATAACTTCCCGGCCCGGGATTTTCCCATTTGCTTATAATATCAAGACGGGCAAGTTTCTCTTCCTCCGTTTTCATCGCACGGATTTTTACAAACTCGTCGTTCAACCACCAGCGATTGTTCAATGGATAATCAATAAAATCGAGAATGGCACCGCGCTCTTCGCCACTTGCGTTGTACTTCTTCACGCTTGTTTGCATGCCGATCGATTTAAAAAGGGCATCGCAGTAATCAACTATTCTTTGTCTCAATTCGGGATAGATCGATTTGGTCTCGGCTTCATTTACTATTTGCAATGCCTCATCCATCGCTTTATCTGCGCCAACCACAGTTGCCTTTCCCAAGACTTCATTCGCTTTCTTTTCGAGGTGCTGTTCGTAAAATTTCCTTCGCCTGTCATAGGTATCGTAATAGCAACGCATCATTAATTGTTGCCAGCGCCAGTTGTTTTTTAATTGCGGATTTTTTGATTCAAGATTTTGCCAAAATGCAAATGCTGTTTCCACGCCCCCGTTGTCTTCCAATGGGCCAACCCAATTTCTCTCCAATGCTAAAATGCCATTGGCTGCGGACTCAGCGAGTGAAGGCCCGAAGAAATACCGGGCATATTCCCCAATAATTTTACCCACTTCTTTTTTCGGGTTCCATCCCAACTGGCTCCAAAGATCTTTATTTACATCATCATGTACCCCATCAGAGTAAGAAATAAAGCCGTCAGTAAATGGTGCGAAACGATTATGAATTTTTGCGTAATAAAAAGGCTGCGGATTGCAAACTTCACGTCCTTCGGTGAGAGCAAAAGCCTGGTCCCAATTCAATACCGGGTATTGGCAGCGAACAGTATGCGTAATATCCGGGTAAGAAATATGTTTATATTTTGCTGGTAAACGAAAACGAGTCTCTGCAAGATCAGGGCTGCTTGGCCCGGTTATAACACCGGCCAACCAGGTAGGATCATTTTCTTTAAGATAGTTATAAAAATAGTCTACCTGCGAACCGTGAAATCCTTGTAAAGAAATCCATACACCGGCGTTTGGATGGTACTTTTTAAGTTCTGCTGAAATCCTTTCAAGAAAGGGCATTACATATTTGGGGTCATTGTCGCCGGGATCTCCGCCGGGGAAAAAGACGCCATCAAGGCGGGGACATGCTTTATAAAACTCGGCATGCTTTTTTACCTCATCTTCAAACTTTGTTTTATCAGAAAGATCAACATCTGCCGGCGTCCACACCCAATAGTCGAGTCCATAGTTGTTACAGATTTCGGCCATCTTAACGTTCATCACCTCCCGCGGCACTTTCATATTTGGGCCGGGCTTATCATCCTGGAAAGGAATATTTTCAATGCTGTTGGTTCCAAACATTGCAAGCTCACGAATATATTTTTCAAACTGATCTACTGTCCATGCATCCCAGGAATTGGCGGTGTTGCGATAGCCAAGCTGGTGCCCGCGGATAGCATAAACAGGTGAGGTCGCTATTTCATTTGTCTTGTCGAACAGAATTTTATTCCGGGAAATATCAGCATTACGAAGGAACTCTCCGATTGCAAAAATGACCGCTCTGTCATCCGCACCGATAAGCCACAAAATATTATTTCTCCCTTCCTGGGTAATGGTGATTCTAAAACCTTCCGCTTTCGTTTCCGGAAGATTTTCTCCTGAACGTTTCGGTACGGGCAGGCCATTAATCTCGTCATCTTTTATTGTCGCTAATATGATTACCGGAGCATTTGTTGATTGTGAAACAGCCCGAAGACTAACGAAAGAGCGCTGGGCTACTTCTTCCTGCAATACCCTTATCGCTGTTTCTTTTACAGGATGATCTATGGTGGATGAAGCAATAATAACTGCTTTACTTAAGTCGATTGTTTGGGCCGATGAAAAGCCCGGACAGACCAATGCCAAATAAAGTAAAAGCGTTTTCAAAAAAGTAATTCTATACATAATGCCGCATCATTTAGGGCTTTTATTTTTATTTTATCTGCCAGTTCAAATCGTTTACTGACCTTTTTCATTTTTCAAATTTGGTTTTGAACGCCATGTTGCTTCTGTTCCAAATCGCGTTTGTTTATTTTTTAATAATTCAAGTTTGTCAGCCGGAGGATAATGATACATTAACCTGTTAGCTCCTGTGAATATGATACCCGGTATCAGAAAACCTGCAATCGCTAAAACCAAACTCTTTTTATATGGGTTTTTAAAACTTGCATTCTCATTGATTGTAACGTTCTCGTGTTCACGTGGTAATAGTAGAACAAGCACTGTAGCGATTAAAGCATTTACAAATATTGTCCATTCAGTAAGTAACCGCGAGGAAGTGAATTGTGGCAACGCACGTTCAAAATTTGCGATCACCATTATCCAAAGAAGAAGTAAAAATATTAATTGGCCTTTCCCAAGAGATGTTCTGGGAGTAATAGAAAGCTGTTGTCGTAAATGTCGTTTGACAATAAGCAAACATGCCATTACTAACAGGAACCAGGATATGTTGAACCAACCTTCAGGCGAGGTGTGCAAAAAGTTTATACCCGGTAAGCGCCCCAGTAACGGCATGTCCCATTGAGCGGCTTCCATTTTTATAGAACCATCTGGTGAAGTGATAACCCTTTGCCAATTGGCCGGTTCCAGGTTTTTGCTCCAACCCGCCACGTTGCCAGCGACATTAAAGTAGGTGATAGCCAGCAGAACGAATAGCGTGGAAAAAATTTTGGTCCAATGAGTGGATTTAACTGCCTGCACATTGATACCGCTTTCTGACTTTTGCATTTTTACTCTTGATGAAAGCAATGCTAAAGCAACAGCAATGGCGATACCATTTATAAAACCGTAAGTCTGCTCAAAGAAGCTATGCCAGTTTTGGCTTTCCCAATTGGCCCAGGCGTGCGAAATCTCATTATACTTTGTGCTACCAGGCAATATCCCTTTCCACGTGAGAATTTTTGGATCGCCCAAGGCTATCAAACTTGTTTTTATAAATTGTGCGCCGGCAAATCCAAGTCCCCCGATAGTTCCGCCAATCATAGAAACCCATGCGACAGACTGCAGCTTGTTTCTCCAGAGCCAGATACTTGCACCAATAAACATTCCAAGCATGCCGGCCCAATTGTCGCCCCGCGGTGGCGTCATTCTTAAGCCTCCATAGTTCACAAATAAATTACCACCCAACACTGGAAATACGAGAAATGCTATTAGAAAACCTGCCGCCATGTAAACAAAAAAGGAGGCACCATTTTTAAATTTCCCATAAAGAAGAAAATAGACAGTTATCCCAGCAACCAATCCAATCAGCCAACCAATGTGTTGCGGATAATCGCTAAAAAATTGCGGCCAGTTATTCAACAGGTCAGCAGAAGCGTATGCCGGTTGTAGAGTTGCCGGGTTTATATAAGAAGGGTCGCCCTGCAAATAGGAGAGTGCTGATGCAAAACTGCTTTCCCCTCCGACAGTCCGTAACAATAGTTGTGTACCAAAACCAGCTAATGCACCACCGATACCAAATACAGGAAAAAGCAGCCTGTTGCGTTCTCCACGTCGCTCCAACAAATCGTAAACAATTAATCCCATCAAAGCAAACACAGCAGACAGATAATTTGAATCGAACCAATATAATGGGTTTTCATGTCTGTGCCATGTTGTGTCAAATACTGCTTTTGGTTCCAGCCAGTTTGAAAGAGGATCTTCTATAAGGTGCAAGATCACCCATGCACCAAAAACAAAAAGTAACGGCTTGAAGATTTTGGTTAAACTTTCTCTGGTTGCCGCGGCAGGGAAGGCAGTGCCGACCGTTCCCATTGCAGCCCATAAAAAACCCATTATGAAAAGGCACCAATATCCATAAAGCTGGGAAGATGTTTGGCCACTTTCAGAATATGACATCACCTGCATGTACGATTGAGAACCGCCAAGGCCCCAGCCAAGTGCACCGAAAAATGCGAAATATGAAACACGTTCCCGCCAATCTTCCCTCCCTGATAAAAGCGCGACTGTAATTGCTGCTAAACAACCGGCAAACGCAGCTCCATCTTCGTGGCCGAAATTCCCCCGAATGCCCCAACCAATAGCCAGGGAAATTCCGACCAGCAACATGGTGCCCCAACGCCAGGAAGGGCTTTTATTTTCCATCTTTATTGTTGAAATACCGTCTTTCATTCCATTGTTACAGGTGAGATATTCAATCGTCTAACTGGTTTCTCTTAACCGGATTTACATCACATTCCAATGAAACGAAACTAAACGAACAACGATTATTTAAACTCCACAATTATGACCATTAGTTCACCTATTATGGTTTTTAAAACCTCGCTCGCCGTGGATATTTTACGCATAATAAAAACCAGGTATTTACTGGTATTTTTAAAACAGCCCTGGCATAAAATTTTCTTCGCTCCTTTAAGTCAAGCCTGTTCACGGAATGGCATAAAGCTTTTAAACGAATTCCCAAAACAGGTTAATTTGTCATTTATATAATATTGATTATTCACAAATCAATTGTAACTTTTGTGCCGGTTTTGGTGAAACCTAAACCACTGATTTGAGAACCGAAGTCTGGGGATATGAATATTTCGGGTTGCTGTTAATTATTCATAATTTTAATTATCCAAAACATGCGATTATGAGGGCAAATTTTGAATACCCTTTGCTTCCGAAAAATTCTTCTTCCATTTTCTTAAAAACGCAGGGAGTTGAAAATGCTCCTTTGCATTCTCACCCGAACTATGAAATGAACTTCGTAATTAAGGGTAATGGTACAAGGTATGTTGGAAATAATATTGGGGATTTTGAAGAAGGCGATCTTATTTTATTAGCGCCCAGCGTTCCGCATCGCTGGCAAAACACCAGCAAAAAGCAACACGATTACTCTTCGCTGGTAATTCAATGGGGTGAGGATTTTTTAGGCAAAGACTGGCTTTCAACCCCCGAATTCAAAGACATCCGCAGGTTACTGGAACTATCAGTAAAGGGAATAAAATTTGATAAATACACAGGGAAGGAAATTAGAAAAAAGCAATCAGACCTGCTTGTACTACCTCCTTTTGAGAAGCTGGTTCTTTTATTACAATTGCTAAATGAACTTGCTAAATCGAATGAGTTTAAAATACTTTGTGACCAGGAATTTTCATTCAATAATCATATTCCCAATTCCCGCCTTGATACGATTTGCGAATTCATAAAAGAGAAATATTCAGAAAAGATTACCCTGGCTGACGCTGCTTCTTTGGTGAATATGAGCGAAGGGGCTTTCTCCAAGTTCTTTAGCCAGACAACAAAAAAGCCTTTTTTTAGTTTCCTAAATGAATACCGGATAAAAATGGCGCGTAAACTTCTATCTGAAACAGATATGCGAGCCAATGAGATAGGTTATGCCTGCGGTTATGAATGCCTTCAGTTCTTTTATCGTCAATTTATGAAATATGCTGAATGTTCTCCGCAGACGTATAGGAAAAACTCGCAGGCACTATAGACTTTCAGTGTTTTATATTTATTACTTCAACGCCTATAATTAATTAAATTCTCAACGAATTTTGATCTCGAAATCAATGTTTTCAAATTTTTGAAAAGTTAAATAGAATTTTGATGATACAGTGTTGCCCTGACCGTCTTTCAGAAGGCAATGCTACATAAGTTGGACGGATATTCATCGTTAAAAGCCAGGTTAAATATTATTCTGCGGAACGTGAGCGAGAATTACGAAAATCAAAGACCTGGTTACCTCGTTGTTTTTTACTTCTACATCCACTTCAAATATTTCAAAATAAATGTGGCCATGAGTAAATGCAATTTTGCCGAAAAGATGGCACTGGTCCTGCAAGACTATAAAACTATCTACAGGGACATACTGGCAATCTTATAAAAAAAGCAATGCCTTGACGACCTTGACGACGTAATTATTGTGCTAGTTAATTCATGATCATTCCATGCGGATCGATCACAAATTTTTTCGCAGCTCCTTTGTCAAAATCCTGGTATCCCCGGGGAGCCTCCTTCAGGCTGATAACGGTTACATTAACCGCCTTTGCAATCTGAATTTTATTATATAGAATAGCATGCATCAATTGACGGTGGTATTTAAGTACAGGGCACTGACCGGTATAAAAGGAATGTGACTTTGCCCATCCCAGTCCAATACGAATGCTGAGACTCCCTTCCTTTGCAGCAGCCTCTGCCGCACCGGGATCTCCTGTAACATACAGACCGGGAATTCCAATAGCTCCACCAGCCCTGGTTACCGCCATTGCAGTATTCAATACAGTAGCTGGTTGCTCTACCGAAGCATTATTCCCATGGCCTCTTGCTTCGAACCCTACACAATCCACAAAGCTATCTACTTCAGGTACTCCAAGAATAGCTGCAATAGCCTGTTCGAGGGGAACATCCTTGCGAAGATCAATCACCTCGCAACCAAAGCTCTTTGCCTGTTCCAGCCGTTCCGTAATCATATCTCCGACAATCACCACCGCCGCCCCAAGCAAATGACAGGATGCTGCACAGGCGAGCCCCACCGGACCTGCCCCCGCCACATAAACTGTCGAACCCGGACCTACACCCGCCGAAACTGCTCCATGATAACCTGTTGGAAAAATATCAGAAAGCAGCGTGAGATCTTTGATCTTGGACATAGCCTGGTCCTTGTCCGGAAATTTCAGGAGGTTAAAATCTGCATAAGGAACCATTACATATTCAGCCTGCCCCCCTACCCAGCCTCCCATATCAACATAGCCATATGCCGCCCCTGGCCGGGATGGATTTACATTCAAACAAATCCCTGTTTGTCCGGCTTTACAATTTCTGCACCTGCCACAGGCAATATTAAACGGAACAGATACCAGGTCGCCCACGTTGATAAATTCCACATCGCGTCCTGCTTCTATTACCATGCCCGTAATTTCGTGGCCGAGTATCAGGCCCGAGGGTGCAGTTGTACGTCCGCGGACCATGTGCTGATCGCTGCCGCAAATATTGGTAGAAACAATTTTAAGTATAACGCCGTGCTCGCATTTTCTATCGCCGAGTGCGAGTTTCGGATAATCGATGGGTTGAACCTCAACCTCACCGGGTTTGATATAAGCAACGCCGTGATTTTGACACATAATATATGGATTGGTGGTGAATAATCTATTGAGAAATTTGATAAAGTAACATAATTATTTTGGAAAGTTTGATTGTTTTTATGATAGCCATTATTTTTATGATATCCGTTATTTGAAGAAACATTAACCGGGTTACATCAAAGCACTGATAATTATTTTTTATTTTAACTTTCCCAATAACGAGTACCATCGCGTGAATTAAATAGAATTAAAAAAAAATTCCATGATCAAATCGACAGAAATCAGGGCACAATTCCCTTCCCTCAGGCGTGCGCACAATAATTATCCGATGATTTTCCTGGATGGGCCGGGAGGCACGCAGGTACCCGACAAGGTAATCAACGCCATTGTGAATTATTATAAAATGTCAAATTCAAATACGCATGGTGAATTTATTACAACAAATGAAACAGATGCAGTGATCAGCAATACGCGAAAATCTGCTGCGGCGTTGCTTGGGGCGGAAGATGAAAACACTATTTCATTCGGGCAGAACATGACCACGTTAAACTTCTCACTGGCGCATGGCATTGCCCGCATATTGCAAAAAGGCGATGAAGTTCTCATTACACAACTCGATCATGAAGGCAACCGCGGCCCCTGGCTAATGTTGCGTGAGTTTGGTATCCGGGTCCGTGAAGTCTTGCTTAAACAGGATGGCACTTTAGATTATGAAGACTTTGCCTCCAAAATAAATGATAGCACCAGGCTGGTGGCAATGGGCATGGCTTCAAATGCCCTTGGAACAGTTAATGATATAAAACGTGTACGCGAAATTACTTACCGGTATAATACGTGGCTCCTGCTCGATGCGGTGGCCTATGCCCCGCATTTTTCCATCGATGTGCAGGCACTGGGCTGCGATTTCCTTTTATGTTCGGCGTACAAATTTTACGGGCCTCACGTTGGAATTTTGTATAGCCGACCTGGTTTGCTGGATCGTCTTTTTACCGACCGGTTAATTACTGCAGAGCAACAATCTCCTTATTGTATCGAAACGGGCACGCTCAACCATGCTGCCCTTGCAGGGGTTTCAGCAGCAGTTGATTTTCTTTCCGAACTGGGCGAGGGAAATAGCTTACGCGAAAAACTGGTCAGTGCATATCAAAATATAAGTGAGCACGAGTTCAACCTCGCAGTGCGTCTTTATAATGGCCTCACTGCAATTCCGGGAATAACAATTATCGGGCAGGATTTTGCTTCAACCCTCCGTACCCCGACCATTTCTTTTACGCTTGAGGGTAAAACGGCAGGCCAGGTATGCGCCTACCTGGGAAAGAAAAATATTTGTGCCTGGGACGGGCATTTCTATGCGCTGAGGGCCATCCAGGTATTGGGTCTCCTGGAACGAGGTGGGGTCACACGCTTAGGTATATCTTTTTATAACACGCTGGAAGAAATTAATATGACGCTTGCAGAAATAAAAAACCTGGCAAATGATAAATAGCTGACTTGTTATCAATATATTTTCAAAAGATGTCTAACCTTTTAGAATTATCTCCTCCTTCAATGAATATTTCCTTTTAATAAGAACTCCACGATATTTGCCAGGTCACTTTCTGATAAACCATTGGAGATTGGGTCTGGCATTAAACTTTTATTTTGTTTTTGTTTAACGCTGATTTGGCTGACAGGTATCACATGTTTTTGCCCGGCGATATCTTTCACCACCACATTATTTTTATTTTCAGAAATAAGAAAACCATAAGCCGATTCACCATCTTTTGTATTCACCAGCCACGGTTCATAGCCAAACACAATAGCAGCACTCGGATTGATAATAGCATCCAGCAAAGCAGTGCGGTCTAATTTTTTACCAATGGTGGTAAGTTCGGGGCCTATATTATTTCCTTCACTTCCCGCTTTATGGCAGGTTGCACAACGCTGGGTAAATAACAGCCTTCCTGCAACAGGGTCGCCTTTAATTTTTGCGATTTCTTCCACAGAATATATCTTCCCACTGCCTGGCCTTTTAAAATATTTACCGGCCTGTGTGCGCACTGCCTGGTCGGGGTTGGTGAAAATGAAATCTTCTACAAATGGTAAAATGGCTTTTGGTATTTTGTTCTCGGCAGCCAGCCCTATAAGCATTTGCCCACCTACAGAATCCTTAGCCATCTCTTCTGTCTGCCGTTTACGTTCATCCAGGGATTGCCGTTCGTCAAGGATGATCTGCCGCTCTACTTTCATCTTTGCCAGGTTTCTTTCATACACGCCATTAAACTCAATTTTTGTCCAGTCGAGTAAATTGTACCAGTCATTACTTTGCCTGAACGACAGCCAGTAAGCCGCCTGTTCTTTTACAGCAGGTGAATTTGATTTTGCGATGGCAAGCATGGCGTTTGCAGCAGGCTTTTCATTGATAAATGCAAGCGCTGTCAACATCCTGCGTCTTTCTTCAACAGGTAGCAGGGAATCAGATATTATCGACAAAATATCATTTACTGCATTTGCAGGATGAAGCCGCCATGCAAAATCAGTCATGGACTTTTTCCACCTCTGCGGAGGCACTGTATTTTTTTCGGACAGCAACATTTTTAACGAGTCATACCAAAGAGAAGCGTCCGAATCCATAGCGCTTCCTAATGCTTCAAGATACCACCTGTCTTCGCTATCATACTGCCGGGCAAGTGAAAGCAATATTTCCTTTTTTTCTGCAAACGGGATATCCCGTAAAGCAATAGCGACCTCTCTTCGCACAAACGGAGATGGATCTTCGGAAAGTTTTTTTGCATAAACAAGCAGTCCGGTACCCCGCTGCCGTAATGCCCTGAATGCAGTAGCTCTTAACATTTCATCAGGACTGTTCAATATAGTTTCTGTTTCCTTCCTGCCTTCTTCTCCCAACTGGCTCAATAACCAAACGGCCCTTGCCTGCACAAATGGGTTCTTATTATTTAATAACAGTTTCACCTGTTGAATTACAGCAGGCCCCTGCGCTTTCAATTTCTCAAAGGCGCTATTACGAACATTTACTGCCGGGTTTTTTAAACCCTCAATCTGGCCTTCAACGGAACCGAGATCAATTTTTGGAGGAATGAGCTTTTTATTTTTTGGAGCTATACGATAAATTCTTCCATAGCCGGCGGTATCTTCCATTTGATGCCCGCCCACAACAGGGTCGTACCAGTCGGCCACATATATTGCTCCGTCAGTTCCAATCGTCACGTCACTGGGGCGGAACCACTTTTCTTTGAGTGCATTTTGTGCCGAATCATTCCATACATAGTCTTCATTATTTCCGGAAAGTGACGTGATAAAATTGGTGCGGGTGCCTAAATTATAACCGGACTGCTTTACAGATGGATGATAGCCAAAAATTACGTTTCTTCCGGCATCGGCACTCAATAAAAGGCCCATATACTTTTCACCGAGGGCATCACTCTCATTAATGGCTACCCCCGTTGGAGCCCCTGAGCCCGACCTGTCTCCGGCTGGCATTACCCCAGGGTCATCCTGGTGCCAGTGGGCCGCAAAAATATCCTGTCCCGGCCGCTGGTCTGCCTGCCAGTAACGCATACCATCCGCACTGAAATACCCTGCATTGCCGCCTTCCATTAACCAGCTTGTGCGGCAGGTTACTACCTGGTCATCATTGTCGTTTTGCCATAAATTGCCATAAGAATCTGTAATCACTTCATATGAATTGCGGAAATTGTGGCCAAGCACTTTCAGGCCGGTGCCATCGGAGTTTATGCGAAGGGCAAGTCCTCCAACCCATACCCTTCCATCATCACTTTTCCTGTTGCCTTCATTCTTCGTATTGTATGGAGAGCCTCCCGTATAAATACTTCCTGACCGCAAAGTCCAGCCGCTTTTATCAGTTACCGTATGCGGCCCCGCATTACCTACATTAAAATACCAGTTTCCATCAGGCCCTGCGGTTACTGAGTGCAGGGAATGATCATGATCCCTGCCCCCAAAGCCGGTCAGGAATATTTCTTTTTTATCGGGTACATCATCACCATTTTCATCAGTATAAACAATTAAGTTCGGCGAGCAGGACACAATAACTTTATTGCCAATTACGGCAATGCCGACAGGTGAGATCAAATCCCTGTCCTGTACAAAAACTTTTGAAGTGTCCGCTTTGCCATCATGGTCAGTATCTTCCAATATCATTACCCGGTCGCCCAGTGGGTGATGCAAAAATTTCGTTGAGTCATTATTATAATTGCGATAATCCACTGCTTCAGTAACCCATATCCTTCCTTTAAGGTCCACGTCCATGTTGGTGGGGTTGTATATCATCGGCGATTCAGCCCAGAGGGTAGCTTCTAAATCATCCGGCAAAAATAAACCCACGTCATTTTTTACGGTTTTTGCGGGAGATGGCGAGCTACAGCCTGTTAGAAGATTAATCACTGGAATAATAAAGCTGGCATATAAAAAAATCCTTTTCATAAAATCAAAAATTATCAAACACCCTTTGAGAAAATATTTTTTAGAAAACCCAGGTTATGTTTATAGCTTTCTATAATATTTGCTCCTTCTGGTTTTGCCCCTTCTATTTGCATCCATCCATCGCCATAATAACCAGAATCATAAACAGTGTTTCCGATAGCCCGCCAGTCAAGGGTTCCCTTTCCAAGCAAAAACCCGTTTTCTTTTATGTGCAGTTCGGAAACCATATTCCTTCCTAACTTTTTAAATTCCGCTATAGTATCATGGCCCGCATCAGCCGTGTTGCGGAAATCGTAATACACTTTTATACTCGGGGAACCCAACTTGTCTATAATATCAAGGTGTTCATTTGCACTTAGGTAAGATTCGATGCCGAGGATAATGCTATTTTTTTCTGCATGCGGGGCTACCTTCTTAAGGCGGTTGATAACCTCTTTTTTACCAATATCGTCGTTGCGCAAATCATTCTTGCCAAAGAAAGCAAGCAACACTACAGGCGCTTGCAGATTTTTAGCAACCTCCACGCTGTCCCAAACCCATTCTTCTGTACGCGGATCAGATTTGTAAGGTATATTATTCAGTTCGCCAATTGCAATGCTTGAAATTTTTATGTTCGTTTGCTTTGACATTTCGAGGTAATGCTGTTGTACATTTTTTTCACGCAGGTGCAGGTTATCTTTTTCAGAACCCATGTTTACCATTATACCGTCAAGACCGATTTGCTTTGCAATTTGAAAAGCGGCAGGATCACTGCTTTTGCCCAGGCTCCAGTCGCAGGCCCCAATTTTAAAATACTTTTTTTTGCCTGTGATAACGTCAATATCAAAGGACAAGCCCGCAAAAGCGGGTAACCATGCAGCATGTTTGAGTAACCGGCGTCGTGTAAGCATAACAGTGATTTAATTTCCTAAAAGTATTTATTTATCACCAGACCCGCCCAGGGTAATTGTAAAAACACCCCAGGTAACATTTTTTTTTAGGTCTTCCATTCTTTTACTTTATAGCAGGCTAACAACCCTCCACCAGGTCATCCCAATGTTGCCGGGCATCAGTAAATAGCTGACGACCTTATCCGGGTTATTGAGGAACATATTAATGGTGATTGGTGGTAGGCCACAATTTTCATCATCAAAAGTAAACGCTACCATGCTTCTTGATATAGCCTGGAACAATCCGCTATAGACAATGGTCGGGGATTAGTCCCCGTACAATGATCTTCTTTTGCCTTTATTGCCAATGGTGCCAAATCTTCTTTCGTTGGTAAGAGGTCCCTTAACTGTGAAGGCAAACCTAAATCGTGATTCATTTGTGCAAATTTACCGGGCAACTCCGCTGCATTTTTTATCTTTAGCCTGTCCGCAATGGCTTCCATTTTTTCTTTGCAATAATTATAATTGAACCGTGACACTACCGGGAGAAAAATGGCATTCAGTGTTCCGTGATAATGCAACATTAAAATCCGGTTCAAGATAAACGGCGCCGTGATGCTCCAACTCAAGATCCCTGTACCAGGGCATTTGATTAAGGGCACGGTGATAAAAGGAATGTGTATTATGCAAAAACCCGGGATGCTTTGGATCTTCAAGTGTGGTGAGCCCCCCGCCCGCCGTGTTTCTTCTTTCCAAACAAAGCACCTTCAATCCTGCTTTACAGAGATAGCCCTGCAATACGAGGCTATTGTGACCGGCGCCTAAAATGATACCGTCATAAATTTCTGAATGCTGATTATTCATTATAATTCATTTCGTAGGCTCTCCAAGTCCATCTTCTTATTTTATGCCCATAAAATGCGTAGAATACAAGATAGAGATAACAGGGAAGCAGTACCCAGTAAGCATGGCGGACACTATAGAGATCAGCAAGCCATCCATAAAGAAGAGGCAGTAATGCGTTGCCACACAAACCCATGATCATTATGGAAGATCCCAGTTTTGTAAATCTTCCCAACCCATCTAACGCTAACGGCCACATGCTGGCCCACACCATTGAATTGGCAAAGCCCAATAACACCACGAACCAGATAGAAATATCTGCAGTATGACCCAAAAAACTTACCTGGCCATTTGCAAAAATGACGAGTAATGTGAATATTGTTCCCAGCAATGTACAAAGCCTTAAAGCATTTACCTGGTTGATGAATTTCGGTATGCAAATTATCCCGAGTATGTAACCGCATATCTGTGCAGATAGCGTATACGATGGAAATACTTTCGCTTCCAGTAAACCAATATGCATGGAGTTAGCATACCCTATAATGGTATCAATGGCAATAACCTGGCTGCCTACGTGCAGAAAAATGCCCACTGCGCCCAGAATTAAATGAGGAAACTGAAATATGTTTTTTTTACCGAAGTTGGTTGTTGCCAGTTCAGGGCTTTCCTGTTCCGTATTAATCTCGGGTAGCGATGAATAACGCACCATCAGCCCCAGCGCAAACAACACAATGCCCACAATAGTATAAGGGAGAATTACCCTTCTTATCAATTCATCCAATGCCGCATTTCTATCCATGGAATTCATAGCTCCGAGGGAATTGAACAATTCAGTATCTGAAGCCTTTAATACTACAGCGGCGAATAAAAGTGGCGCAATAATGCCGGCTCCTTTATTAAAGATCCCCATGATACTAAATCGCTGCGCAGCTCTTTCTATAGGTCCCAAAATAGTGATATACGGATTCGCTGCTGTTTGAAGCACCGCCAGCCCCGCACCAAGTGTGAAAAGGCCCAGCAAAAATATTTCATACGTTCTTGAAAGCGCAGCGGGCACAAAAATAAAAGCGCCCAGCGCCATTATCCAGAAGCCTGTCATCATACCTTTTTTAAACCCTACTCTTTTTAAAAGGTAAGCAGATGGCACCGACATGATAAAGTAAGAAATATAGAAAGCAAACGCTACGAGGTACGATTGAAAATTGGTTAGCTCACACGCAATTTTGAAATAAGGGATAAGGATAGCATTTACCCAGGAAACAAGACCAAAAATAAAAAACAACAGCCCAATGATAAGAATTGAAATAAAATTTTCCCGCCTGGTTAAAGAGCTTCTTTCTATACCGGCTGATATGGCTTTGTTTGTCATTTATTAATTATCCGGTTAGCAGCGTTTGAAAGAAGTGCAGCGGAATTTTTATCTAAATAAAAAACGCAATCAGGGTGCAATTGTAAAATACTTGCCGGGTATCGATTACTTACCGGTTGCTCTAAAGTATTTTTTACAGCGACTGCTTTTCTGCTGTCAGGTACTGAACAAATAATATGTTTCGATTTTAGAATTTGTTTTACCGACATGCTGATAGCAGAACGGGGAACTTCTTCTATTGACACAAACCATCCTTCCCCCATTTGCTGTTTCCTGCATGCCTCGTCCAACGTTACCACAATGTAAGGTTGGTCGTTTTCAAAATCTGCCGGGGGGTCATTGAATGCCAGGTGCCCGTTTTCCCCGATACCAATGAATGCTACATCAATTGGATACTCCTTAATTAAATTACCAAGAAGATTACATTCACCCTGCGGATCTTTTTCGCCATTTATTAAAAAGGCTGCTTTTAAAGGCGGCACTTTTAGTAAAAATCTTTCCTTCAAATATTTTCTAAAGCTGGCAGGGTGCGTGATGGATAAACCAATGTATTCATCAAGGTGAAACATGTTTACTTTGCTCCAGTCAATATTTTTTTCCGATATCAATTGATTTAATGTTTCGAACTGGCTGGTTCCTGTGGCCAGGATGATATTGGCGCTGCCTTTTGCAGCAATGGCATCCCTGATTTTTTGTGCTGCAGCAGCGCCTGCTGCTTTACCCAATTCGTTTGGGTTTTGAAAGATATTGATCTCCATTTTTTTAGTTTTAATTCATAAGCATTTTTATGTGAACAGCATTTCACTGATCGGCACTGCTAACTTTGAAAATGCAAAATCTATTCGGTTACTGAACTTGTAATCTTCTTTTTTCTTTTTCAATGAAATTTATTACAAATTCATCATCAGTCAGTATAAGAAGGATAAGACTTGTAGATACGGTCAATTTCTTCCATCTGCCCGACAGAAAGCTTTTCTTCAGGATTTAAGCACCATGTGCCGTCCAACAGGCCCTGCCGGCGCAACACCTCATGAATGCCTGCTATGCATCCTTTAAATGAATGTTGCACATCAAAAATTACCGCATTCATATCTGTAACTTCAACGCCTTTAGCCAGCAATTTTTCTATGCCTGAATAATCATTAGCAACACATAGTTTGATTTCTGTAAAAAGTTCCACAGCTTTCTTTGTCCATACTGCCCAATGACCCAATAATCCCCCAACAAATTTCTTTTCAACTTTTTCTCCATTTACCACAAACCGGTAAGGAGTCAATAAATCGGCAACAATATTGTCATCATTACCTGTATATAAAGCTATTTCATTTCTCCTCGAAGAATTGCAAACTGCCCTTACAACATCAAGCGTTTGATACCGGTTGAACGCAGCCACTTTTATTGCATGCACATTAGGGATTTCTGCAAAAGCACACCAAAAATCATAGCTCAATAAACGCCCGCCGACAGCAGGCTGAAGATAGAAACCGAAAACAGGGATGATTTCTGCAACAGCAATGGCCCGCTTTATCAGTTCTGCTTCTGAATAGCCGGCTAATCCTCCCATGCTCAAAAGCCCAAAATGATAACCGTGCTCAACAGCCAATTCAGCCTCATTAATCGCCTGCGCCGTAGGCCCGCAAACGCCTGCCACTTTTATAAAAGGACCGTTTAGATTTGCTTTTTCAATTTCTTCTGCCGCTAATTTTAATACAGGCTCCAAAAGATTAAATTCAGCCTTCCTGATTTCAAACTGCGTAGTGTGCACGCCTACTGCCACACCTCCCGCCCCGCTGGCGATATAATAACGGGTGAGTTGCTTCTGGCGCTCCTCATCAATTTGTAAGTTTTGACTCAAGGCTAATGGATGTGCAGGAATTACAGTTCCCCTGTGCAGCAAATTATTTATGTCCGGATGTAGTTGGTTTGGCTTCATTGTTGTTAAAATTGTCCTTCCCTTTCCTGGAAATGTGTTGGTTTATTAATAATCTTACCGCCCTGGTTTATCCACTCCACCAGCAATTCCATTATATTTTTGAGGGGTACTTTTGGATAACCAAAAAGGCGAAAAGATTCGGATGCATTACTAAGCAACGCATTGGATTTTTCTTCATTTATAAATTCCGGTGGCTGGCCAAACATTTTACCAAATTCCTCCGCCAGCCATCGTACTGATAGAGTTTCCGGGCCTGTTACATTTAAAATTTTTGAAGGAACGCTGCAATGATGTAATGCCCTGAGCGCAATTTCATTGGCATCACCCTGCCAGATTACATTTACATTTCCCATACTTAAATCAACAGGTTCTTTTTCTTTAACCGTTTTTGCGATTTCCAATAGCACGCCATAGCTTACATCATTGGCATAGTTGAGCCTATAGATTAAAATGGGTGTATTATACTTTAAACAGGAATATTGAAAAACACGTTCCCTTCCAAGGCAGGATTGAGCATATTCGCCTACTGGTTCGGGCAAGCGGTCTTCAGTAGCGCCACCAAGCGTGACCGGTGTTAAATGATACACATTACCAGATGAAAAAACAACGATGTTGGAACTTTTGTACTTCTCAGCAACCCGTCCCGGCAGGTAGGCATTCATTGCCCATGTGAAAGATTCTTTGCCTGCAGTGCCAAATTTTGTACCGGCGAGGTAGAGCACATTTTTGACGTCGGGCAATGCCTGTAACTCTCGGTCATCTAATAAATCTGCACTAATTGTTTCTATGCCTTCCAGGTTTAGTTCGTCCTGTAAGCCGGGTTCAGAAAAACGGGAAACGCCAATCACTTTCCTGGCTGCTCCCGACTTGTCAATTGCCTGTTTGGCAAGCTTTGCCAATGCCGGGCCCATTTTGCCGCCTGCGCCTAATATTAAAATATCTCCCTCCATTTTTGCGATATCAGCGATCAACTCATCCGAGGGTTGTAGTAATTTTTTATACACTGATTCTATATTTTCCATGTCCCTTTGTTTTTTATTGTATAGTTATTACTTATAATTGAAAAGGGGAGATTTTTTTTGTTAGTTATTTCCTGAATATTTCCCTGACTCACGATTATTAAAAAGGGAAAGTAAAGGGGGAAGCTGCTGTCTTCCCCCTTATCAAGACTAATGATTGCTGTGAGAAGCCAATTTATAGGAAAGGAACATAAAACCATGATCGCTCATGATTTAGCAAATTTACTTTTGAACACAAATATCTTTTTACCCTATACTGACCAATCATTACCCTATTTTGCACTGTTCCGGAAAACTATTTCTTTCCGTTCCTTTTGATCAGCTAAAAATAAGTCTCCTATGTTGGCATCGAATGCTCGCAGAACTGTCCTTTAATGTGAAGATTTGAAGATACCACTATCAAAAAACGGCTTTTCCATTTACTATCGTCAGAACAGATTTGATATCCCTGATAGCATCCTCAGGGCAAGCCAATAGATCATCTGACAAAACCACAAGGTCAGCCAGTTTGCCAGCTTCTATTGATCCCTTTTATGTTCTCTTCGAAAGATGCATAGGCGTTGTTAATTGTGTACATTTTCAGAGCCTGCACTCTTTAAATTGCTTCTTCTGAATTAAATACTGTGTCGCGATCAGTCTTCCTTGTTATTACAGACCACATCGCCAAAAAAGGATTATATGGATTAATCGAGGTATTTGGATCCAGCTTTACCATGTGATCTGAGCCACCATTGATCGTAATGCCAGCTTTCATCATGGAGTGATAGGGATGAAATGTTTTGATCACCTCTTTGCCCAGCACTTCATTTAACAAGTCGGTGTCTTTGTAAAACCAGGCAGGCTGCATATCTGCGAATATTCCCAGGGCAGCCATTTTTTGGATGGCCTCCGCTGTATAAAAATTTCCATGAATGATAGAAAACCAACTTTTATTTAAGGGCTTTAATTGAGAAGACTTTACGCGGTCATTCTGCAAACGGAGCTTCGCCCCTTTTTTCTCTAATATAAGAAGCAATCTGGTGCACATTATCGATCCATATACCATTGGAAGGATCTAACGCATATTTACAAATTGCTTCAATAGTAGATAAAAGTGATGTTTGATTTCCTCCGTCATTCATTTCATGTCCGGCGAGGATCAACCATTTCCCTGTGCTTCTTGCGGACTCAATCATTTCTTTTACCTGCTCAAAGGATTTACCATCGAGCTCCATTCCTGTAAGCTGAGACAGATCGCAAAATGAAGGATCATTGGGTGCCTCATCAAGCCAGCCCCGCCCGGTTTCAAACATACCTGCTATTACCGGCACATAACTTTTAGTTTCTTTACCCCTTCCTATATATTTTTGTCCGCATGGATATGCAAACGATACAGGTTGAATTCCCAATTCTTTCTTTATGCTTTTACTGGCAGAGTCAAGATTCCTGCGCATTCTATCAAGCGTATAATTTTCTAAGGCATTATCCCTTGACCAATCAAAATTACCCGTACAAGGGTGTGTAAGCGAGTGATTCCCTATATCGTGCCCGTTTCCGGCAGCTTTTTTCCAACCGTCCAGCCTCTTCTCCATGGTGCCGGGAACCAAATAGAAGGTGGCTTTTACCCCGTATTTATCAAGCAGGGGAATACCTTTATCTACCTGGGTCAGGCGGGCATCATCAAAACTAAAGCTCAGCCCCATTTGTTTACCGTCCGGCCATTTAAATTCAACTTCTTTTTTGGTTGTATTATTTTGATATGTCTGTGCCATACTTATGCCGCTTGCCAAACCAAAAAACATTGCCAGGAGGAAAGCTGAAGATTGTTTAAACCTTTTCATGTAATGGATATTATTTTACGTGTTATTATATTAGCGAGGCTTTGGATTTTTTTTGACTCCGGTTGCACCATATCAAACATTCCTACCGGCAATGGCTACCCTGAAAACTGTATCAAAAAATACACTGTTAAAACTATAATTTAAAAACAACAAAATTTCCGATTCGTTGTGGTTTTTTACATTGCTTTGTATTTATCGAACAACTACCAACCCGGGTTTTGAGTTAATTTATCATTTAAGGTAATTCACTTTGTGGAAGCGGACTTAAATAATCTCTATTCAAATTAAAAACCGTAGCCACTGGGAATTTGAGCTTTAAAGGGATCCATAAAGCCATTCACATCATCAGGATATGGGTCTAATGCGAATGAAGACCCAAATTGTGAACCCTTAGGCCTTTTGCCTGCAATTAGTTCATCTGCGGCTGCCCATCGTGCAATATCGTTCCATCGGAATCCCATCAGGGCAAGTTCGACTCTTCTTTCTCTCCTGATTTCGTTAATAACCGGCGAAAGAGCGGGAAAGTCCCAGCCTGGATCCATAGCAATAGATGCCAACATAATATTGGGCATACCCACACGGTCTCTTATAGGTTTAATTGAAAGATCAATATCTGCCTGGCTTATGGTTCCTAATTCTGCCTTAGCCTCAGCATAGTTTAATAATACTTCTGCGTAATCGAACAATATAATCGGCTCGTCCTCTCCGGCATAATTTTGCTTTTTCAGATCAGTTGTGGTGCCTTTTCTAATCACATAACAGGTGGGCGTATTGTAATCCGCCGCGGTAAATAATCTCGTAGAAAACATCCCCGCACCCCAGTTGGGGTATACCACGCCAGTAGAAGCGTATGGTGCATCAGCTGTAAAGATCGTCTGCTTAAACCTGGGATCACGGTTCTGAGACTCTTTATCCAGCGTAGTATATCCCTGGAATAGGGGGCTTAGTTTAACAGGCAGGCCATCGGTGCACAGATAGGAATCGGCCCGGGATTTGGTAATGCCGTAACCGCGTGGCCATGGTTCTCCTGTAACCTGAATGATTCACAAAATGAGAGAACCAATATTGTTTATAAATAGATAAGTAAAAATTTTCAGCAAAAAATATCGCTTACTGATATCGCAGCACAGGTAAATATGAACGAAGAATATTTTTCGAGGTTTTTCAGTAAGATTATGAAAAAATCTTTTTTTGAATTTTTGAATGAATACAAAATTAACAGCGCCTGTAAACTGCTGATAGAAACCAATAAACAAATTAGCGAGGTTTGCTACGCAGCAGGATTGAGAGTATCTCTTTTTTCTATAGGCAGTTTAAGAAATTTAAGAATTGTCAACCTAAAAACTACCGGTTGAACTATCAGAAAGCATTATCTTAGATAGTCGGGTGTTAAGTTAACTGGAGTCTGAAAAGACTTAACTCACGGAATAATTGCTTGTTGTTTGTTCTTTTGAATACCTGAACAGAGCTATTGTTTTTCGAAATAATAATATAGTTGCCTTTTTTAGTTTCTAGAGAAATCATGTCCCGCACATCGCCCCGCACAAGTAACCCGGCTTTTTCCCCTTTTACAGGTGTGAAATCCCCTTTATCATTTCCCTACAACAAATCACCCAGTACCCGTATTGCTTCTTCTCTCCTGTACCCTGAAAAGGAAAAAAATTACCTGTACCAGCGCGAGTTGAGTTTTTTGGAAAGGATCTTAAATTTAATTCTGCCTTAAAAAGGACAGCAGGTCTGCCATTTGCTGCTGACTGATTTTCTTTTCAAAACCTGAAGGCATGGCTGAAATATTTATTGCTGTCAGCGACTTAACATCCTTACGGTTGACCGTCCTGTCCAGCATGCCATTATTTCTGAGCGTTATCGCGGCGGATGTTTCACTTGCAATAATTCCCTGGATAGATTCTCCGTTGTTCATTTTGACCTCCCAAAGGCTGTAGCCACTTGAAATAGACAGATTCGGATCCAATACATTGGCCATTATGTCTTCCTTTATCCAGTTATGGATTGTTCCAAGATCAGGACCAATAGCCACACCCATCTTGCCCCTCACCTGGTGACAGATGCCACAATTCGACATATATACCTCCCTTCCTTTTACCGGATCACCATCAAGTTTGAGCGCTTGCTGGTATTCTTTATTTACTTTCTTTGCCTCACGTTCATTTTTAGTAAACATTGCCCTTGCACGGTTACGTAAATGTTCATCCTTGTTCATCATAAGTTGAACGCTATTTGAGAATCCTACCTGCTCCGGTTTGATCTCATCTTTCTCAAGAGCATCAATCAACAATGCAATTCTCATTGAATCGTCCAAAAAGGAGTTGATGGCTGCGTCCCGGATACCAGGAGAAAGAACCGGCCACTGTTGAATTACATATTTGCTTATCGCAGTTCCTTTAACAAGGCTCAGCGTTTGGAGTGCAGCTAATTGAACCGGAATTTCTTCCCTGGAATTTATCAAATTTTCCAGGTCTTTTGCAAAGGGCGCCGGATCACCGAGGGCTATAAATTTAATTGCTTCTGCCCTTTTATTGTGGGTTTGAGCAGAATCGTTCATTATAGCCACTGCTTTATGTATCGAAGCGTTTTTAAAGGATGAATCAGTGATATCATTTGCTTTCAAAACCCCCAATGAAGCTTCCCGCAATTCGGGGGAAGTATTTTCAAAAAAAGTGTTCACCAGCAGTTGCTGATCCTTTTGAGAGATTTTTAAAGGTGGTTTTCTTGTTTCCAATCCCTGTGCCAGCCCATGAAGTATTGCCGCCGATTTCACCGGCTGCTTTCCTGCTCCTCCCGGTAGAGACACTTCAATAAGCCGGTGTATATCATCATCCGTTCCACCAATGCCAACCATCGTTGTTAAACGTTCCAGCAATGATGAATAAGCAGGAACATCCGGTCGAAATTTAGCAAGTACCTCTTTTAACAACGAAGGCGTTTCCGAATAAGAAGCAGATAAAGCAGCAATCTGTACCCATTTATCATTGATGTCGGTAAAGAGTAATTTATTTCGTGCCTCCGCAGATTCAGGAGTATGAACATACCCTAACGTTAAAAGCAATTGAAACCTCACCTTCGCATCTTTATCCTTCTGTAATGGCAACAACGCTTTTGTGAGATCCGGTGAATCCATTAGGTGAAGTTCTGCCAGTCGAATCGCATTTTCCCTTATTCCCGCAACACTGTCTTTTAAAGCCTGCTCTATCTGTTGGGGCTTAAGTTGTCCCAAACCTTCAAGCGTCCATAACGCATGTAACCTACCCATTCTCTGAACTACTTCCCGTCATTGCTACCAGGGCCGGCACCACATCTTTGCTGCCACGATCAACCAATAAGCGTTGTGCATTCAAGCTCCACCATGAATTTGAATTGGCAAGTGTCTTTACAAGTTCATCGTTGCTTGCATCTCCTAATTTAAGACCTTTCGTCCAGTCAGCGGGCTTTGCATCTATCGGAGTGATCCTGAAAATTCTTCCCTTGTCCGAACCATCATACAAGCCCCCGGCTTTAATCGCCTCTTCCGACATCCACTCAGGAGATTCAATCACCTTCCTGTAGTAATCGAGTACGTACAAGGCGCCATCGGGCCCTACATACATATTAACAGGGCGGGACCATGCATCAGTTGATGATAAAAATTCCTTGTGCTGAAGTATCCGGCTTGCTGTAAAACTTGCACCGCTGTCTTTCAATACATCCACATGCATCAGATTACTCACTGGTTCGGCAACAAAGGTTATGTTCTTATTATATGGTGCAGGGAATGCGTCGCCCAGGTAGGCAGTTAGTCCGCATGCAGATGTCATCACCCCTACATTCGTCAGAAGTTGCCTGTCAGGATGTGTGGTAGTTGGAAATACTTCCGCGGCATCCAAATGGTCCGACATATCCTGTGTTGCATCTGAAACCAACAGGCCAGGATTGCGTTCGAAATAACGATTTGCAATCACCTCCTGGTAACCCTGGTTTGAATTATTGCATCCAAACCGGTGGCCCCATTTATCGAAGGTGTGACCGAACTGGCAATTGCTTGAGGTGATTTCAATTAGTTTTTGGTCAGGACGAAAACGTATCGAACGCCCATTGCTATTCCTCGGGAGCCTGAGCGTGTTGGGCTGGCCGTAGAAGATGATCTCTGACCCTTCATCTCCAAATTCTTCTTTATATTCCCTGGTAGCCACTGCTCCCTGGTTTGCTACATATATCCAGTTATCAAGTCCATAAACCGGGCTGTTCACATTATGTTGCGGATTGGTCAAAGCAAAACCGGTGAGCACCGTATCTGTAATATTCGCGTGGCCATCACCGTCAGTATCTTCAAGGTAGAGTAGGTTGGGAGCATCCGTAACCAATACTCCTTTTTTCCATCGCATGATACTGCTTGGCAATACCAGGCCTTCTTTAAAGACAGTTGTTTTGTCCATATTGCCATCGCCGTCAGTATCTGAAAGCAAGACCACTTTACCACTTCCGCCTTTATCTAACGGGTACCCGGGCATTTCAACCACATAAAGACGGCCATACTCATCAATTTCCATATCTACAGGGTCGGTGAGCAGCGGTTCTGATGCGATCATTTGAATTTTGAATCCTTCTGCCACCTGGAAAGTGGATAGGGCATCCTTTGCTTCTACTGCTTCAGAACTTTCAGATTTCCCCTTACATGAAGCAGCAAAGAGAACCAAAATCATCATTGCATTTAAAACAACCAAATTAATTTTGAAAGAAAGTGCCATTTTTTAAATTTTAAAAGTTCTCAAAAACTGATTTATCAACATCCTGCCATAAAGGTGTACCATTTTATTTTCTCCATACAATGACTGTTTATTCTCTTCAATATAAATTATGTTCAAATACTATTTGGCAGCAGTTATTTTATATTGTCAGGAACTTAATTTTTTCGGTTTGCACCTTTATAGAGATAGTATTTTTCAACCGCATTTTTATACCTGATTTTTCTAACGCCCCCACATAGATAGATCATCCGGTTTGCAGCATCGTGTGTCAGAATATAATTGCCTTCCAGTTTCGCGGAAAATTACTTCGTCAAAGTTTTCTTCGGATGTGTCAAGCACATCATGTCTTTCTTTCGGCGCTATGATTGCATTGTCTTACAAGTATATTTTATATTTAGTTTGACAGGTCCTTACATTGTTAAAGCCATGATCATACACGCCGGTATGACTGATATCCACCTCGTAGTTTGATCTATGATGCTCATCTATTACGTTCGTTAATAAGAAAAGAGGAGATAAGTTAATACCAATATCTAAATATTAAACTTACAGAACCAAAATCAGGCTTTTTTACCCGATATTGATCAATTGGTACCTTATTTTGTATTAGTTATTGCAAGATTCAATTTTAAAAAAAATAATAAGCTTTCTGTCTGTTACGAACGGTGTGTTTATGTCTAATTATTTGTTGGTCAAAAACCTCTGTAAGTACAGTAAATCCCTTTTTTTGGTTTAGAAAATGGGTACCATAGACAATCATTTAAAACACTTTAAAAAGACAATAGTTTGTAAAAAGTTACTTGGGACGTCATTAAAAAACCGATTTTGATTAATGATAGGTACAATTTTTTCTAATCCGCAATTTTCACGGTAATTATCTACCTGTTATTGCATCATTCCTCCATACATGTATACCGATAGTTACCATAACCGATTCCTACTATATCCAGGTCACCATCATTACCAACATCTACCAACTTGGCGCCATTATGATTTTCCTTGCCCCGTTCGAAATCACGACATCTTTCGCATATGAGGACAGTATACCTTTGAAGACCGCCTTAATTTTCCTTTGCGTTATATTTACCGGAAAGAAAACGGGCTGCTATTTTTAGCGCAGCCCGTTGAAATCAGATCAAATCAGAAGATTTTTGTACCACGTACGGGATTCGAACCCGTGATTCCTCCGTGAAAGGGAGGCGTCTTAACCCCTTGACCAACGCGGCATTTTTTGCTAAGGGAGGGCAAAGATAACCTTAGGGAGTTTTGCTGCCAAATATTTTCTTTTGCAGAATAGTGATCGATTAAAATGAAGATATCGAGCATAAAATTGCTCACCGGAATTCATTGAAAGCCGCTAAAATAAGTAGACGGGCCCAGGCAGTTAAACTGATAAAAGGATTAAAATTTAGGGCAAGGTATTCCCTTAAATCCTGCGGGTCGCTTAATATAAATCAATGAAATCTCCATACCACCCCGGCTTTGTGAACCGGCTTTTAAGTCGGAAATATTAACGTCGTAAGAGGCGCCAATCCGCATTCCGGCAAACTCTAAACCGAGGTAAGGAATAATGGCGTCACCTACGCGAAACCACGATCCAATATAGAAATTGGAAGGGCTTGCACTTTGCGGGTCGATAGCTGCTGCAATCGCACCCCCAAAAGTCACCTCAGAAGATTTATTTTGGACCTGGTAAATACCGCTTGTATGAAGAGTGAGCTGATCAGCAACCGGGAAATATCCACCAGCACTAACAGTAGTACGTGCTGCTATGTTCCAGTTACCACCTTTAAAACTCTCTTTCGGACGATTGATGTGATACATCGAAGCGCCTATATAAAAATTATTCTGATCGTTTGTGGAACCGGTATATATAAGCCCCGCGTTGACGTCGAGGTAATTTATATTAAGGTTGTTATTGCTGTAAACCTCCTGGGTAATTCCGGTAAAACCAAAAGGGGTTAGCATATCTTCGTAGTAAAGCTTCGAATTATCCAGCCTTTTTTGGCCATATGTACCCTGGAACCCTATACCGATTTGCTGAAACCCATCTTCATCCAGGGCCTTGTGATAAGATGTAGATACTCCTACATAATTATTTGTAAGAATACCACCGCCTGCTTTATCAGTAAGCGCCAATATCCCTACACCCCATGTATCATAATCGGGCAGCTTGTTTTTGAGTATAGCAAAATCAACGCTAAGGGTTGATGTAGTGTAAACATTATTAAAGGCGGGCCATTGGTTTCGGTAATTGCCGGCAACCCGTAGCGTTCCATCAAATTTACCCGTTAAGGCGGGATTTAAAGTAAGAGGTGAGGCGAAAAACTGTGAAAAATGCGGATCCTGTGCATTTACAAGAAAACCGGAACATATAAGAATAAGAAAGGTACAGGTATATTTTTTCATCTTAAGCGAGAGTTCAGAAATTAAAGATAAGTTTTATTTTTATTCAGAGGAAGAAAGGCCTGTAAAAATGAGTGACTTTGTTGCCGAAACGCTGCACTTAATCCAATCAATTTCATCGCCGCAATACGGGGGTAGAAACGAGTTTTAAAATTGCAGTTAGCGAAATTTACAAACGGATTTTTGTATTTGCACTGTGTAATTTTTTAGAAAAATTACATCTGCACTTTTACGCCGTAAGCAAGGTCGCCGGCATCTCCCAGGCCGGGAACTATATAGCCTTTCGCAGTTAATTCATCATCAATATCTCCGCACCATATAACAGCCTTTGGTTCGGCTCGCAGCACATATTCAATACCAACGGTACACGCAAGAGCGCAGACAATATGAATTTCAGAGGGATTGCCTTCTTCACGAATGAATTGCATTGTTTTCACAAGGGAAGATCCGGTTGCGAGCATTGGATCCGAAATGATAACTACACGATTTTCCATTTCAGGGCAACTGATATAATCAAGGCTAATTTCAAAGGTTCCATCGGGCCTGTGTTTTCGATACGCACTTATAAAGGCATTATCTGCTTTATCAAAATAATTAAGCAACCCGTTATGCATAGCAAGGCCTGCACGTAAAATTGTGGCCAATACAGGTTGTTTATCCAGAACCTTGCATACGGATATGCCCAGGGGCGTCGTAACCTCTTTTTCAACCCATGAAAGTTTTTTACTTATTTCATAGGCACATATTTCACCAATCTTTTCAAGATTCCTGCGGAATCGCAACCGGTCCTCCTGTATTTCCACATCTCTTAATTCGCTAAGGAAGTTGCTCACCAGAGAATGTTCGTCACTAAGATTGTGTATCATTTCTTAAATTTTATTGTTGATTCTGAGGCGTAACTTCAAGCCTTAAAGTTATAAATTTGAGCAAATCTAAAATCTAAAAGTTTAAACCGGCAAATAAAAATGATCTTATGGTTTATAAAGTGATCGGCTTAATGAGTGGTAGCTCTCTTGATGGATTGGATATTGTTTTTACAGAATTGCAGGAAGCGGCAGGGAGGTGGAACTATGAAATCATTAAGTCGGCATGCATCGAATATGATGAAACCTGGCAAAAAAAACTTCGGGGGGCTATTGATTTACACGCTTTGGATTACCAGTTATTACATACGGAATATGGCAGTTTTATTGGTAAGAAAATTAATGAATTTATCGGTTTAAATAATTTGCAGCATAAAGTAAACCTGGTATCATCGCATGGCCATACAACGTTTCATTTACCGGAAAAAAAAATGACACATCAACTTGGAGAAGGCGCCGCCATTGCGAGTGAGACCAGGCTTCCTGTAGTAAGTGATCTTCGTTCCATGGATATTGCATTTGGGGGCGAGGGTGCGCCGATCGTGCCAATGGGGGAAAAATTATTGCTTACTGATTTCAATTATTTTTTGAACCTCGGGGGCATTGCCAACCTTGCAATCCATAGAGAAAACACTGTAATTGCCTTTGACGTATGTGCTGCAAACCGCGTATTAAATATGTTAGCTGAAGAAAAAGGGGCAGCCTATGATGATGGAGGAAAGATCGCAGCCGGGGGTAAAATAAACATTGATCTTTTAGAAAAAATAAATTCACTCAAATATTTCGGCCTCGCATACCCTAAATCGCTGGCAAATAGTTTTGGAACCGATATTGTTTTTCCAATTATTAAATCATTTGAAATAAAAACGGAAGATGCTTTGTCCACTTTTACAGAGCACATATGTATACAAATAAAAAAATCCCTGGAACCGTTTACACAAAATGAAATACAAAAGTTATTTATTACCGGTGGGGGCGCCTTTAATACTTTTTTAATTGAAACATTGCGAAAACATCTTGAAGAAATAAATTTTGAAATTCACATACCGGAAGATGATATTGTAAAATATAAGGAAGCGCTTATAATGGCGCTCCTTGGCATATTAAGGTGGCGGGAACAATATACCATCCTATCGTCGGTAACAGGCGCATCGCGCAATAGTATAGGGGGTGCCTTGTGGCTCGGTACCGAAGCTTAGGCGCCTATCTATTTTTAACGATTCAATCTTTTTATTTTGAGTAATTTTCTTTTTAAAACCATACAATGAAAAAGTCATTTTTTCTTCTCACCATTTTTCTTTCTATTTTATTTTCCTGCAACAGTGATGGAGAAAAAAAAGTAAATGCGGAAAAGGAAAGTTACCAGGAAACAAAAAAATCATTATTAATTAAGGAACAAAAAAATCCTGCAAACTTTTTAACAGTAAAGGGAAATGACAAAAGAAACCTGCTTGGGCAAACTGTTGTAAAGGGCATTATAAAAAATGATGCTACAGTGGCGACCTATAAAGATGTGGATTTAAAATTATCATTTTACAGCAAAACAAAGGCGTTACTCGAAACCGACAAAGAAACCATATTTGAATTAGTGCCACCCGGCCAATCAAAGAATTTTAAAACAAAATATTTTGCGCCCAAGGGCACGGACAGCGTGGCGCTCGAGGTACTCGGAGCTAAGGTTGTCGCAGATTAAATCAACAATTTAGCAGGCGTTACACAAAAGCTTGCACAAAAAAAGGAGTAAGATTTCCCTTACTCCTTTTTTTATTTATTGCGAAATCATCTTTTACTCTTCTTCATCGTAGGCCATTGCTTCCTTAGCGGTCATCAACAATTCATATTCTTCTTTGCTACCTACTATCATATTTTCAAACTCTCTCAACCCTGTTCCTGCAGGTATCGGATGACCGGTAATTACATTCTCTTTCAGGCCAAGCATTGTATCCGTTTTACCTTGTATGGCGGCAGATGACAATACCTTGGTTGTTTCCTGGAATGACGCAGCAGATATCCAGCTTTGTGTACCAAGAGAAGCTTTTGTAATACCAAGCAACAACGGTGAAGACGTTGCAGGCCTTGCATCCCGGAACTCCACCGTCTTTTTATCTGCACGGCGCAACACTGAATTTTCTTCTCTTACTTCACGGAGAGTAACTATTTTACCAGGACGCATTTTGGTACTATCACCGGATTCAGTAACTACCTTTTTATCAAATATCCAGTCATTCTCAGTATTAAAATCGTACCTGTCTTCTGTATCACCTTCAAGGAATTTTGTATCGCCGGCATCTTCGATAGTAATCTTCCGCATCATCTGCCTTACTATTACTTCAATATGCTTATCATTGATTTTAACACCTTGCAGGCGGTAAACTTCCTGTATTTCATTCACCACATATTCCTGAACCGCAAATGGACCTTTAATTGAAAGTATATCCGCAGGAGCAATCTGTCCATCAGACAATGCAACACCGGCTTTAATAAAGTCACCGTCCTGTGCCAGGATCTGGCGCGTAAGTGGAACAAGGTATTTTTTTACAACTCCGTCTTTAGCTTCTACGATAATTTCCCTGTTACCACGCTTAATATTACCAAAGGATACCACTCCGTCAATTTCAGAAACTACAGCAGGATTACCAGGATTTCTTGCTTCAAACAATTCTGTTACACGAGGCAGACCACCCGTAATATCTCTTAATTTACCTAACACCCTTGGTATCTTTACCACAACTTGCCCGGCTCTTACATCTTCACCCTCTTCCATTATTATATGCGAGCCCACGGGGAGATTATAATTTTTAGATTCCTTTTTCCCTTCAATTATAAGAGACGGTATACGTGCTTTGTCTTTTGTTTCAATTACAACTTTTTCCCTGTGGCCGGTTTGTTCATCCGCCTCTTCACGATAAGTAATACCATCAGCAATATTATCAAACTTAACAGCGCCATCTATTTCAGAAACTATTACATTGTTAAACGGATCCCATGTACATATCACTTCACCTTTCGTTACCTTCTGGCCGTCTTTTACATTTAACGTTGCACCATAAGGGACGTTGTTTGTGATAAGCAGCCTGTCATTTTTTACATCCATTATTCTCACTTCACCAGTACGACCAATAACAACTTTGGATTTTTCCCCTGCATTGTTTAGAGCATCCACAGTCCGTAATCCATCAAATTGGATAGTGCCATCAAATTTTGCAGCTAATGTAGATTCAACTGAAGCAGATCCTGCAACACCACCCACGTGGAATGTGCGAAGTGTAAGCTGAGTTCCCGGCTCTCCAATTGACTGTGCTGCAATAATTCCTACCGCATCACCCTTCTGTGCAGTGTAACCTGAAGCGAGATTTTTACCGTAGCATTTTACACAAACTCCACGACGGCTTTCGCAGGTAAGTACTGATCTTATTTCCACGTTTTCAACGCCAGCTTCATCTATACTATGTGCAATTTCTTCAGTAATCATTCCTCCAGCTTCAACAAGCAATTCCTCAGTAAGATCGGATTGTACACATTGTGAAGAGATGTTCTTCCCAATATTCTATCATACAAAGGTTCAATGATGTCTTCATTATCTTTCAATGCTGAAGTGGCGATGCCTCTTAACGTTCCACAATCTTCTTCATTAATTACCACATCCTGGGCAACGTCAACCAGCCTTCTTGTTAAGTAACCGGCATCTGCTGTTTTTAATGCAGTATCTGCAAGGCCTTTACGGGCACCATGCGTAGAAATAAAGTATTCCAATACATTCAATCCATCTTTAAAGTTGGAAAGAATAGGATTTTCAATAATCTCGCTTCCTGAGCTACCGGATTTACGCGGCTTGGCCATCAATCCCCTGATTCCTGCAAGCTGCTTGATCTGTTGCTTGGAACCCCTTGCCCCTGAGTCAAGCATCATATACACTGAATTGAAACCTTGCTTATCAGCTGCCAGCTCACGAATAAGTGTTTCTGTAAGACGTGTATCTACCCTACTCCAGATATCAATAATACCGTTGTATCTCTCATTATTCGTAATCAAACCGGAATTATAGTTATCCCACACTTCATCCACCTCGCCGGTTGCATTATCAATCATTTCCTGTTTTGTATCAGGAATTATAAGATCATTTATATTAAATGACAGCCCTCCTTTAAATGCCATACGGAAACCCAACTGCTTTATATCATCAAGAAACTTCGCTGTTGCAGGGATGTTTGTCCATTTAATAATATCACCAATAATTTCACGCAATGCTTTCTTTGTAAGCAAAGCATTTATAAAGCCGGCTCCTTTTGGAACATGCTGATTAAAGATTACGCGTCCTACGGTGGTGTCAATTAATTTTTTCTCAAATGAACCGTCATTGTTACGTACTTCAACCTTCACTTTGATATTCGCATGGAGGTCTATCTGCTGCTCATTGTAAGCGATAATAACTTCTTCAGAAGAATAGAATGATTTGCCTTCTCCTTTAACTTTTACTTCAGCGAGTGGACTTTTTTCCCTTGGTGATATAATACAGTCCCAAAACCATGTCCTGTGAAGGCAATGTAATGGGAGTACCATTCTGAGGGTTCAAAATATTATGTGAAGAAAGCATCAGCATTTGTGCTTCCAACACTGCCGCATGACTCAAAGGAACGTGAACAGCCATCTGGTCACCATCGAAATCCGCATTAAATGCAGTAGTTACCAATGGGTGTAGTTGTATCGCTTTACCCTCAATCAATTTAGGTTGAAACGCCTGTATTGACAGACGGTGCAGTGTCGGAGCCCTGTTCAACATAACAGGATGCCCTTTCAAAATATTTTCAAGAATATCCCAAATGATAGCTTCTTTTTTATCAACTAATTTTCTTGCACTCTTCACCGTTTTTACAATACCTCTTTCAATTAGTTTGCGAATGATAAATGGCTTGAACAATTCAGCAGCCATATCTTTTGGCAAACCACATTCGTGCATTTTCAATTCAGGTCCTACCACGATTACAGAACGACCCGAATAATCAACACGCTTATCCAAGCAAGTTTTGACGGAAACGTCCTTGCTTGCCTTTCAATACATCACTCAATGATTTTAATGCTCTTCCGCCTTCAGCTTTTACAGCATTTGATTTTCTTGAGTTATCAAATAAAGAATCAATAGCTTCCTGCAGCATTCTTTTCTCGTTACGAAGAATTACTTCAGGAGCTTTAATTTCCAATAATCTTTTTAAACGGTTGTTACGAATAATAACACGACGATACAAATCATTAAGATCTGATGATGCAAAACGGCCACCATCCAAAGGAACCAATGGTCGCAATTCCGGTGGAATAACAGGAATATATTGCATTACCATCCACTCAGGACGGTTATTAATTCTTGTATTTGCATCACGGAAACTTTCAACCACGCTAAGACGCTTTAATGCATCGGCTTTGCGTTGTTGTGACGTTTCGTTGGCGGCCGCATTACGAAGATCAAACGACAACTGATCAAGATCAATTCTTTGCAACATATCATGAACTGCCTCAGCACCCATCTTTGCAATGAACTTATCAGGATCTTCGTCAGGCAAATGCTGGTTATCTTTCGGAAGCGTATCTAAAATATCAAGATATTCTTCTTCCGTGAGAAGATCACCATAATTCTGGCCTTTATCTGTACGAATACCGGATTGTATTACCACGAATCTTTCGTAATAAACAATAGTCTCTAATTTTTTAGAGCTCATACCGAGCAAATAACCGATCTTATTTGGAAGCGATTTAAAATACCAGATATGAACAACCGGTACCACTAATTTGATGTGGCCCATCCTTTCACGACGAACTTTCTTTTCAGTAACCTCAACACCGCAACGGTCACAAACTATACCCTTATAACGGATACGCTTATACTTTCCGCAGGCACACTCATAATCCTTTACCGGGCCGAAAATTCTTTCGCAAAACAAGCCATCTCTTTCAGGCTTGTAAGTACGGTAGTTAATTGTTTCTGGCTTTAATACTTCACCATAACTTCTTTCCAAAATGGAATCGGGAGAAGTAAGGCCAATTGTGATTTGAGAAAACGTAGAACGTGGACGATTTTCTTTTCTTATCATAAATTATTTTTTACCCCAACCCCTAAAGGGGCTTTTATTTTAATATTATAATTTAACCCTCCATGTGCCCCTTCAGGGGTCGGGGGTTGTTACTCAAACTGCAAATCCAATCCCAAACCTCTTAATTCATGTACCAATACATTGAATGATTCGGGAACACCAGGCCTTGGAATATTATCACCTTTGACTATCGCTTCATATGTCTTAGCTCTTCCGATAATATCATCCGATTTCAAGGTCAATAATTCCTGGAGAATATTCGATGCGCCATAGGCTTCCAATGCCCACACTTCCATCTCACCAAAACGTTGACCACCGAATTGAGCTTTACCACCCAAAGGTTGTTGCGTAATTAAACTGTATGGCCCGATTGAGCGTGCATGCATCTTATCATCAACCATGTGATGCAACTTGATAATATAAATGATACCAACGGTTGCTTTTTGATCGAAGCGCTCTCCTGTTTCACCGTCATACAAATAAGTATGGCCAAATGTTGGCAGATTTGCCTGTGCAATTTGATCCGCGATTTCATCAACGGAAGCGCCATCAAAAATTGGTGTAGCAAATCTTTTATCAAGCTTCTCCCCTGCCCATCCAAGAACAGTTTCATAAATCTGGCCAAGGTTCATACGGCTTGGTACACCCAAGTGGATTCAATACAATGTCAACCGGAGTTCCATCTTCAAGGAAAGGCATATCTTCCTGGCGAACGATTTTCGCTACAATACCTTTATTACCATGACGGCCAGCCATCTTATCTCCCACTTTAAGCTTACGCTTAACAGCGAGATAAACTTTAGCAAGTTTCAATACGCCTGCAGGCAGTTCATCACCGATAGAAATATTAAATTTCTCTCTCTTATACCTTCCTAATTCTTCGTTGTATTTAATATTGTAGTTGTGCAATAAAGTATTGATGTTATCATCAATTTTTGCATCGCCGCTCCATCCTAAAGGATTGACATTTTGGTAATCGATATTCTGCAGGTTCTTTGCAGTGAACTTAGCTCCTTTACCGATTAATATTTCACCAAAGTTATTGCTTACACCAGCTGAGTTTTTATCTTTCAATAGAGTAAGCAATTTGCTGATCAGCAATTCCAGTTGATCAGCTTCAATTTTCTCATGTGTCTTGTCAATTTTTTCCAGAGTGGCCTTTTCTTTTACCTTGCCATTCTTATCTTTCTTCGCACGCTGAAATAATTTTTTATCAATTACCACACCTTCGGTTCCACTTGGGGCTTTAAGGGAAGCATCTTTAGCATCTCCTGCTTTATCACCGAATATGGCTCTCAATAATTTTTCTTCAGGAGTTGGATCACTTTCACCTTTTGGAGTGATCTTTCCAATAAGAATATCACCTTCTTTTACATGAGCACCAATTCTAATTACACCATGCTGATCAAGATCTTTCGTTGCTTCTTCACTTACGTTTGGAATATCAGGAGTCAATTCTTCTTCACCCAATTTGGTATCGCGAACTTCTAATTCAAATTCATCAATATGAATAGAAGTAAATAAATCTTCCTTTACAACTTTCTCGCTTATCACGATAGCATCCTCAAAATTGTATCCTTTCCATGGCATGAATGCTACTTTAAGATTACGTCCAAGCGCTAATTCTCCGTCTTTTGTAGCATATCCTTCAGTTAGGAAATCCCCTGACTTAACAGTCTGGCCTTTCTTCACAGCAGGGCGAAGGTTAATACAGGTGCTCTGGTTAGTTTTAATAAATTTAGTAAGCTTATAAATAATAAGATCTTCTTCAAAACTTACCAGTTTTTGAGACTGGTTCCTGTTATACCTAACATGAATTTCATTTGCATCAACATATTCAACAACACCATCTCCATCTGCATGAATCTGGATCCTCGCATCTCTTGCAGCTTTACCTTCCAAACCAGTACCTACAATTGGTACCTGCGGAAGAATAAGCGGAACGGCCTGGCGTTGCATGTTTGAGCCCATCAATGCACGGTTGGCATCATCATGCTCAAGAAAAGGAATAAGTGAAGCACTTAAACCAACAATCTGGTTAGGCGCCACGTCCATATATTCAACTTCGCCTTTATCAAGAATGGGGAAATCTCCCGTTTCTCTCGACTTAACTTTATCATTTACAAATGCTGAATCTTCATCAAGAGGAGCATTTGCTTGTGCAATTTTGGCTGAATCTTCTTCCTCAGCACTTAAGAAAGAATACCTTTTTCATATCTACCTTACCATCATGAACTTTTCTGTAAGGAGTTTCAATGAAACCCATTTCATTTATTTTCGCATGAACGCAAAGTGTAGAAATCAATCCAATATTAGGGCCTTCCGGAGTTTCAATTGTACAAAGACGGCCATAGTGAGAATAGTGAACGTCACGTACCTCAAATCCTGCACGCTCCCTGCTTAAACCACCGGGCCCGAGTGCGGAAATACGACGCTTATGCGTAATCTCACTTAAAGGATTTGTCTGATCAAGGAATTGTGATAATTGTGAAGTTCCAAAGAATGAATTGATAACAGAAGACAATGTTCTTGCATTGATCAAATCAACAGGAGTAAACACTTCATTATCTCTTACGTTCATCCTTTCACGAATGGTACGAGCCATACGTGCAAGACCAACACCGAACTGCGCATATAATTGCTCACCTACAGTACGTACACGACGATTGCTTAAGTGATCAATATCATCAATTTCACTTTTAGCATTTGTAAGTAAAACGAGATACTTAATGATTGCAATTATATCTTCTTTTGTAAGTACTTTCTTCTCGATCGGATAATTCAAACCAAGTTTACGGTTGATTTTATAACGGCCTACTTCTCCAAGGTCATAACGCTTATCACTAAAGAATAATTTATCAATAATACCACGTGCAGTTTCATCATCGGGAGCATCTGCACCACGCAACTGGCGGTAAATATGCTGAACCGCTTCAATCTCACTATTAGAAGTATCCTTATTTAAAGTATTGTAAATAATTGCATAATCACCACTCACTTCTTCACGCTGAATAAATACACTCTTCACTTCAAGCTCAATGATCATTGCTATGTTATCCTCATCAAGAATTGTATCTCTTTCAAGAACGATTTCATTTCTTTCAAGACTTACTACTTCACCGGTATCTTCATCCACAAAATCTTCAACCCAGGTACGCAAAACTCTTGCAGCTAAACGCTTTCCAAGATTTGCATGCAATGTTTTCTTATCAGCTTTTACTTCAACAGCCATTCCGAAAAGTTCAAGAATGTCCTTATCAGTTTCATAGCCAATAGAACGGAGCAATGTTGTTACCGGGAATTTTTTCTTACGATCAATATATGCATACATCACATTGTTAATGTCGGTAGCAAATTCCATCCAGGCACCTTTAAAAGGTATCACTCTTGCCGAGTAAATTTTAGTTCCGTTTGGATGAACAGATTGACCAAAAAATACGCCAGGTGAACGATGTAATTGGCTTACCACAACTCTCTCTGCGCCGTTTATTACAAACGTACCGCGTGGAGTCATGTAAGGAATATTTCCAAGAAAAACATCCTGAACTATGGTTTGGAAATCCACGTGCTCCTCATCATTACAACTCAACCTGAGCTTAGCTTTTAAAGGAACAGCATACGTAAGACCTCTTTCAATACATTCTTCAATTGTGTAGCGTGGAGGATCTACGAAATAATCAAGAAATTCCAGCATGAAAATGTTCCTTGTATCTGTAATGGGAAAATTTTCTTTAAACACACGAAATAAACCCTCAACGTTACGTTTATCGGGAGTCGTTTCTAATTGAAAAAAGTCTTTAAAAGACTGTATTTGTATCCCCAATAGATCGGGGGTTTCCGCCAAATGTTCAATTTTTCCAAAACTGATTCTTTGATCTGGAGCAACTTTAGTTGAAGGCATATTTTAGTTAAAATATTTTAAAGTGAGAGAGCCTTTAAAAGGGTAATTACAGGTATTTTGCCACTTACCCGAAAATAAAGGAGTGCAAAAGTAAGAATTATTATCCAAATAAATTCAGATGAAATCTTGCTTGAATATTTTATAAAAATATTTAACGGGATTTTTTATAAAATTAATAAACAAGCAAAGGCCGGAAATAAACCCAGCCTTTGAACCTGATATAAAAAATTTATTGAATTTCTACGTCAGCGCCAGCTTCAGTAAGCTTGGTCTTGATCTCTTCTGAAGTAGCTTTATCAACTCCTTCTTTAATAGCTTTAGGAGCGCTATCAACAAGGTCTTTAGCTTCTTTTAAGCCCAAACCAGTAAGTTCTTTAACGATTTTTACGATTCCGAGCTTATTAGCACCGGGAGCCTTTAAGATAACATCGAAAGATGTTTTCTCTTCAACTGCTGCTGCACCAGCCGCCTGCATCTGCACTGGCAACTACTGTTGCTGCTGCCGGTTCAATACCATATTCTGATTTTAAGAATTCAGCTAATTCCTGAACTTCTTTTACTGTTAAGCCTACTAAGTTTTCAGCTAATGCTTTTACGTCTGCCATTTGTTTTAGTTTAATTTTTTCCGCCTTCTTTTCAGCTTTACCGATCCGGCGGAGGGTTTTAAAAAATTTATTTAATTAAAGACTTTCAATATTATTTTGCTTCTGCTTCCGGAGCTGATTCTGCTGAATCTGTAGCCGGCTTATTATCATCAGCTTTTGGCGTTTCGGTTGTCTCTGCTGCAGGAGTTGAAGTTGCCTCAGCCTTTGGTGTTTCTGTAACTTCTGCCGCCGGAGCCTCTGTTGTAGCAGCTTTTGGTGTTTCATTTTGAGGTGCTGCTGACGCTTCCGGCGCTGCATTAGCTTCTGCCTTTGGTGCTTCAGCCTCAGATACGGCTTCAGGCCGGTTTTGCAATGCGCCAATAACACGTTGAATTGGTGACATCAGTAATCCGATCACTTCACCGATTAATTCATTTTTGGTCTTGATTTTCGTAAGACTTACCAATTGGTTATCTCCTACAAAAATATCGCCGTTTAAAAATGCTGCTTTTAATACAGGCTTTTCAGCATTTAATTCCTTGCGAAAGCTGCTTATGATAAGAGCGGGTTCTTTAGGGCTTTCGCTAAACATCAAAGCCGTAACCTGGTGCAATGAATCATACACTCCTGAATATTTATCATTATCCAGGCTTTCCAGCGCTTTTTTGATAAGGGTGTTTTTAGCAACTTTCATCTCAACCTGCTTATTAAAGCAATGACGGCGAAGATTGGTAACCTGTGCTACACTCAGGCTTTCCGTATTAGTAATATAGAAGTTAGAATATTGAGTAAACTTATCTTTCAAAGCTTCTATTACTTCTTGTTTTTGTTCTTTATTCATATCCTTTGTTTTGCTGCCGCGAAATTACAAATCGAAGCAAATAATTTTTTCTATATTGATTTTGCATCTATGGTTATGCCCGGGCTCATTGAGCTCGCCATACTAAGACTTTTCAAATAGGTTCCCTTAGATGTAGCAGGTTTAAGCCTAACGATTGCATTAATTAATTCCTGGCTGTTTGCTTCAATTTTATCAGGTGAAAAACTTACCCGGCCGATAGAAGCATGAACAATACCCACCTTATCAACTTTGAAGGCAATTTTTCCGCCCTTTACATCATTGATAGCGGCAACGACATCATTAGTAACAGTACCGGTTTTTGGATTTGGCATCAGGTTTCTTGGCCCTAAAACTTTACCGAGCCTACCGATTTTCGGCATCACAGAAGGTGTTGCGATAATAACATCAACATCTGTCCAGCCACCTTCGATCTTGGTGATGAATTCATCAAGCCCCACAAAGTCTGCGCCCGCAGCTTTGGCAGCTTCTTCCTTATCAGGTGTACAAAGAACCAATACTTTTTTTGTTTTGCCCGTACCATGCGGAAGAGAAACCGTTCCACGTACTGCCTGATCGGCTTTTTTAGGATCTACCCCAAGACGAATGTGCAGATCAACAGAACTATCAAATTTTGTTGTATTAATATCTTTAACAAGAGCCGAGGCTTCCTTCAATGAGTAAGCCTTATTTTGATCAACCTTTGCGTTGGCTTCTTTTCTTTTTTTAGTAATCATTTCAAAAAATTTACTCCCGTTTACGGGACATCATTTATAATTTAATTATCCCAGGGGGCTTTACCATCTACAGTTAAACCCATGCTGCGGGCAGTTCCTGCTACCATTTTCATGGCGCTGTTGAGACTGAAAGCATTAAGATCTTCCATCTTATCCTTGGCAATTTCTTCGACCTGTGCCCAGGAAACCTTTCCTACCTTATTTCTATTCGGCTCTTTGCTGCCGCTTTGAATTTTTGCCGCATCTTTTAATTGTACTGCAGCCGGAGGGGTTTTAATAACGAAGTCAAATGACTTATCTCCATAAACTGTGATGAGAACGGGAAGAACTTTCCCTTGTTTATCCTGGGTTCTTGCATTAAACTGCTTACAGAACTCCATGATGTTAATACCTTTTGAACCCAGGGCGGGGCCTATTGGAGGCGCCGGGTTTGCTTGTCCGCCTTTACATTGTAGCTTGACAAAGCCTGTTACTTCTTTTGCCATAATTAAATTTTTGGTGTTAACGTCCAGCCTAAGGCGAGACTCCCAATTCCTGATTTCTAAAAAGAACTTTTTTTGGGAGTGCGAAGGTAAAGAAATAATTTATTCTGGCAATAACTTTTTTGATCTAAATAAAACTAATGCCCAAAGCATTCTTAAAAGGACTTCGGTTTATTGTTCAAGTCTGGAAGTTTGTTCCCTTACTGTTGCCATTACCAATCTTATTTCGCCATAGGTTGTACCGGCAGGTAAGTTATCAAACAGAATTTTAAAGCTTTCTGAGCCATGAACTTTGGCGGCTTCTTTTATAAGTTTTTGCTTTTGCGGAGTAACTACTTCATCAATGTTGATTTCGCCAGCCTGAACAAAATGGGCCAGGTGGGCTTCAATTGTGCCAACGGTAAAATTTCTTTCCTTAGCTATTTCAGCTATGGTTTTTCCCTCTTTAAATAAATTGAAGGAAATTGTTTTGGTGTCAGTTTTCACCTCATTGCTTTTTTCTTTTCTTTCTCTTTTAGCAACGGAAGCTTTCGCTTCCATATTTGTCTTAAGATTATTTCTTGTGCAGAAATCTTCAACCATATCTATAATTTCATCGCCGTATTTATCAACTTTAGCTTTTCCAAAGCCACTCAGTTTTTGCAAATCTTGTTTATCCAAGGGTAAGTAGGCAGATATTTCTGCTAAACTTGAACGATTGGCAACCATATAAATCGGCATTCCTGTTTCCTGGCAAATTCGGTCCCGCCAGTTTTTAAGAACATCGTAAAGCTCAGCATTTGGGACATCTGAAAAAGTTTGTTTTTTCCCGGCAGCGTAAGATGTTATATTAAAACGGGGCTGGGCAAATTGCAATTTATGCCCAAGGAAAGATGTAACAGAAAATGGTTCCCTGCAATATCCTAAATAGTAATTTGCGGTATGCACCGCAAGAATTAATTGATTAAGATATTCATTAATAACATTGGCGGCTTCCCGATGTTCTGTAATGATAGGGTGATTTTGAATCGATTTAAGGTACGCTGAAAATTTTGGAAGAAAATGATTTGCCGCAGCATTTATCCTTTTTTGAAGATTTTCATTTTTTTCAATCACTGCTTCCTCTTTCATTAGTGTTGAAACCTGGCTGATAAATTTCAACCCGATATTTTTATCTGCCGAAAAACTGACTTTTAATTTTTCAGTCCATTCTATTCCTTCTTTATTTAATTTATCTTTTTGCTTTTCAACGTGGAAATATAAAAGATCAAGAGCGATTTCTATTTCATTAAATGAAAAAATCTCTTCGAGTAATTGCTGGGTAAAGATTTGCCTGGCTCCATCAAATCTGTTCTGCCAATGAACCTTTATGTGTCAAAGTGTGCTGTGCCTTTGATCACATTTTCATTGCTATAAATAGCTGCAGAAGGAATTTTAGATAAAAGAACAATACCATCAAGACTTGTACACCTGCTTAATGCTACATATACCTGGCCACTGCTGAATGCCGCGCCAGCATCAATCATAACTTTCTCAAAAGTAAGCCCCTGGCTTTTATGAATGGTAATTGCCCAGGCAAGTCTTAATGGAAATTGAGTAAAAGTTCCCAGTGTTTCCTGTTCAAGTTTTCCATCGGATCTGTTTAAAACGTAGCGCGAATTTTCCCACGTTTCAGAAGATACATAAATATCTATGCCATCACACTCAACAATTATTTCTTCATCATCCAAAGATTTCACAACTCCTATCTTTCCATTAAAATATCTTTTGTAGATCAGCATCATTTTTTAAAAACATTACCTGTGCTCCTACTTTTAGCAATAAGGAACCTTCTGCGGGATAAGTATTTTCAGGAAATTCTCCGTCAATATTTGCTTCGTATTTGAAAGATGGAGCCAGAATTTTCTGAAGTTCGCGATGATTGATTTGGTCTGCCTGGTTATTGTGAGATGTCAGCGTGATAAACTTCTCTTCAATTGACGGGCGAAATGATGGGTTATAACGAAGATGCAAGTCTTCGAAATCATCGGCGTTCATGTTGTTGTTGCGGACTTTATTTAATAAGGCAACAAAAGAATCTTCTTTCTGCCGATAAATTTTATTGAGTTCAATCAATAAAGGCATTTGTTCTTTTATAACCGTGCTGTCAAAAAAGAATGGAGACGAATAATATTCCTGCAAAATATTCCATTCGTGATTTTGGGCAACCGGGGGAAGCTGGTAAAGGTCTCCAATACATAAAAGCTGAACCCCGCCAAACGGAATGTCATGCCTTCTGCGAACCGATTTTAGAATGGTATCTATTGCATCCATTACATCGCAGCGAACCATACTTATTTCATCAATTACCAAAAGTTCCATTTTTCTAAGCAATTGCTGCCTTTGCCTGTTGAAGCGGATTTTAGCGAGCAGTTCATCTTTATTATTTTTTGTAGGTAGAAATGGATGAAAAGGCAATTGAAATAAACTATGTAAAGTAACCCCGCCTGCGTTAATTGCTGCAACGCCTGTAGGCGCCGCAACTACAATATTTTTGGAACAGTTTTCTTTCAGGTATTTTAAAAAAGTTGTTTTACCGGTACCTGCCTTGCCGGTGAGAAAAATATTTTCACTTGTTTCGGTAACGAACCTATACGCAAGGTCAAATATTTCGTTGCGTTCTATTGAATTGAGATTTTCCATTCGATTTTTATTTTGCCACGGATTGCACGGATTAACACGGATTATTTTTTCAAAATTAATAATCAACCCAACTTTACAACCCGAGACTTTTAAATAATTTAAAGTTTGAGATATAAAAGCATCGTTCATTACACCTTCAACGACTTTTATTTCTACAATGATATTATCGTAAAATACAAAGTCTGCGAAGAATGAATGCTTTAATGTACGTTGTTTATATTCAATTTTGAATTCTTCTTCTCTTTGAATTTGAATATTTCTTAATTCTGCTTCAACCATCACAGCATCTTTATAAACAATTTCACTAAAGCCGTGACCCGAATATGCGGTGTACTTCCATGCACAAGCCAATGATTGAATAGGTCTCTTTTTCAAACATAAGATTATTCATGGTAAAAATTTTAGTATGGAAATTAAGTATGTATTTAAAAACTTGCCACGGATTACACAAATTCGCACGGATTCCTTTTGGGATTTTTTAATCTGTGTTAATCCGTGCAATCCGTGGCAAAAAAAACTAAGCCGCAGGCTTAGTTCCCAGCAACAATAACTCGTGCACTTGTATTTCGGTGCTGTATTTTTTGTTACCGTCTTTGTCAGTGTAGTTGTTGTTCATTAATTTACCTTCAATAGCAACTTCGCTGCCCTTGGTCAAATATTTTTCCGCGATATCGGCAACTTTACCCCAGGCGATTAAATTATGCCATTGAGTCTCTGTTACTTTTTCGCCTTTCGCATTGCGATAACTTTCGTTAGTGGCGATTGAGAAGCGAACTAATTTCTTTCCGCTTTCTGTGTTACGTACTTCAGGAGCATTGCCTAAATTTCCGATCAATTGTACTTTGTTTTTTAATGCATTCATGATTTTGTGTTTTGTGCTCACCATTTTTGGATGAACTTGTTTTAAAAGATTTTTTATTCCAGTTGACAATTCAAATTCAGTTTGTTTCATCAACACCACAAAGATGCATCGCAGTAAAAGTCGTACTCGTATTTTAAGCGTTTATAGTTGTATATAACCGTTTGTAAACGCTTGTACATAAATAATATTAGTGTACCTTACTGTTACAAATCAATACCAACAAGCATGACAGCCGAAAATAAACCTAAGCTTTGCCTCACTTGTGGCAAACACGATAAAAGGGACGAACGGATAAAAAATTTTGCGATGACTATTGCAGGAACAATTATAACAACCAGCTAAAATCCAATTCTATCAATCTTGTAAGAAATGTGAACAACGCTTTGGGGAAGAACAGGCGGATATTGGAATCCATGTTTCCGGATAATGAAGAGATCACTAAAACTACAAAAGACAAATTACTTCAGAAGGGATTTCAGTTTAAATACTTTACGAATACGTACACCAATAAAAAGGGTAATGTTTATTTTTTCTGCTACGATCTCGGATATCTGCCCTTGGAAAATGATTGGTATTTGTTGGTGAAGCGAAAAAACGAAGAATAATAGCAACTCTATAAAAAAACAAAAGCCCATTCCTGGTGGGAATGGGCTGAAATATTGAAAATATTGTTTATGAAATCTTCTCTACCTGCATGTAACTTAATTCTACAGGTGTCGCACGGCCAAATATTTTTACCTGTACTTTTAGTTTTTTCTTTTCGTCGGTTACTTCCTCAATTACTCCATTAAAATCATTAAACGGACCGTCAATAATTTTAATAGTTTCTCCCACTATAAATGGCTCACTCATTGTCATACCACCTGCATCTGCCATTTCATCAACTTTACCAAGCATTTTATTTACTTCAGCTTTTCTAAGGCTAATGATATTTCCTTTAGATCCTTTTCCATCAGTTAAGAAATGCATCACATTTGTGATGTTGCTTAAATGCTGTACAATTTCATCCGTTAATTTACCATCAAGAACCTCTATCATTACATAGCCGGGATAAAAATTACTCTCCCTCATAACCTTCTTGCCATTCTGAACCTTATATACCTTTTCTACAGGAAGAAAAATCTGCAGGATTAATTTATCCCATCCATTCCTGATAATGTCTTTATCAAGATATTCTTTAACCTTGCGTTCTTTTCCACTTACAACCCGCAGCACATACCATTTTGTATCCTTATCTGGCGTGGAATTTAATTCATCACTTGTTGCATCCGGGTTTACTTCCTCTTCCACTTGTTTTGTTTCTGTCATAATTACTTAAATAAAGAATAAACAAATTTTAAAATACCATTTATTCCAAAATCCATTAAAGCAACTATTGCCGTAATAAGTATGGTAGCAGCAAGTACAATCATTGTAGATTGTTGCAATTGCTCCCAATTAGGCCAGGTAACCTTTTGCGTCAATTCTTTATACGAATCCCTGACAAATAATGATATCTTATTCATTTTTTAAAAATTAATAGTTTTTATGTTAGTCTTTTCATTTCAAAATCAAACTAACCAATTACCAAGCACGGGCACAAGGATTCGAACCCTGATCAAAGGTTTTGGAGACCTCTATTCTACCATTGAACTATGCCCGTAAGCCTCCCCAACCCCTCCAGAGGAGGGGCTTACGAGAGTATTATTTAAAGAACTTTTTAAAAAACAAAGTACTTAAGCATGCCGCCTAAGTACTTTGCAAAGATATTAAAAGCTTCCAAAGTCCCCCTTTAGGGGATTTAGGGGTTCTTTATTTAATGATCTCAGTAACCTGTCCTGCTCCAACTGTACGTACCACCTTCACGAATTGCAAATTTCAAACCTTTTTCCATCGCAATTGGCTGGATCAATTTCACAGTAAGGCTTGTATTGTCACCAGGCATAACCATTTCTGTTCCTGCAGGTAATTCAACTTCACCAGTAACGTCTGTAGTTCTGAAGTAGAACTGGGGACGATATTTTTGGAAGAATGGAGTATGACGACCACCTTCTTCTTTGCTCAATACATAAACTTCACCTTTGAATTCAGTATGCGGAGTAATTGAACCTGGCTTGCAAAGAACCATACCACGACGGATCTGTGTTTTTTCAATACCACGAAGCAATAAACCTGCATTATCACCTGCTTCACCTTCATCAAGTAATTTCTTAAACATTTCAACACCTGTAACTGTAGAAGTTAAGTGGCTTTTCCATTAAACCTACAATTTCAACACCTTCACCTACCTTAATACGTCCTCTTTCAATACGGCCAGTAGCAACAGTACCACGACCTGTAATAGAGAATACATCTTCCACACTCATAAGGAATGGCTGATCAACCGGGCGTGGAGGTAAAGGAATGTAAGAATCAACTGCTTCCATTAATTCATCGATTGCAGTTACCCATTTAGCATCACCGGCTAAAGCTCCTGTTGCAGAACCTTTGATGATTGGAGTATTATCGCCATCAAAACCATTCTTAGTTAACAATTCACGAATTTCCATTTCAACTAACTCAATCAATTCCGGATCATCAACAAGATCAACCTTATTCATAAATACAACCATACGTGGAACACCTACCTGGCGTGCAAGCAGAATGTGCTCTCTCGTTTGTGGCATAGGGCCGTCTGTTGCTGCAACTACTAAAATTGCACCATCCATTTGTGCAGCACCTGTAATCATATTCTTCACATAATCCGCGTGACCCGGGCAATCAACGTGTGCATAGTGACGATTAGCAGTTGCGTACTCTACGTGAGCAGTATTAATTGTAATACCCCTTTCTTTTTCTTCAGGAGCACCATCAATATCATCATAATTTCTTTTTTCCGCCAAACCTTTTTTAGACAAAATATCGGTTATAGCGGCTGTTAACGTGGTTTTACCATGATCCACGTGACCTATAGTACCAACGTTAACGTGGGGTTTATCCCTTTTAAAATTCTCTTTTGCCATTTTATTTTATTTTAATATTTGATTTTAAAAATTTATGCTTTGCCTTAACATGTCATCAGGCCATTTTAAATGCATGACTTAGCCTGAAAATGAGCTGTTGATGAGAATTGAACTCACGACCTCTTCCTTACCAAGGAAGTGCTCTACCCCTGAGCTACAACAGCTTGAAAGAAGTCAAATATATAATTTCAAAAAACTTTATTTCTCTGCAGTTCATCTGCAAAGAATATTATCTCATCAATTGAGCGGAAGACGAGCCTCGAACTCGCGACCTATAGCTTGGAAGGCTATCGCTCTACCAATTGAGCTACTTCCGCTTGTTAAACCTTATTTCAAAAAACTAATTTATATACAGTGGGCAGTGGTGGATTCGAACCACCGAAGTCGAAGACAGCGGATTTACAGTCTGCTCCATTTGGCCACTCTGGTAACTGCCCGAAAATGATACTAAAATTAAGATTGCCGATGTAGATTGAAAATAAATTAGCTCTCTAAACTTTAAATCTAAAATCATAAACTAAGAGCCAGTGGAGGGATTCGAACCCCCGACCAGCTGATTACAAATCAGCTGCTCTGGCCAACTGAGCTACACTGGCAATTTGCCTCAAATACAGACTTACAATGAACTTCCCTTGAAACATACCTTTGGAGGTTATTTTTTGGGAAGGCAAAGGTAATGGAAAATGTTTAATGGAAAAATTTTGAAAAAGAATATTTGCAATCAAAATCCAAAGGGGCAAAAATCATAAAATTCAAAAACATTCTTACCGAAAAATAATAGAATTCTTGTGTGAGAAACAGGCTTGCACTTGTCCAATAAAAATGCTTTCAATAAAAATCCCCCGGGGTTCCGGGGACTTTATGGTACTGTATTTATAAATATTAAAAATCAGGCAGCCAACTTTTCTTTTTTTCTTTTTATTTGAGTAATAACGGAATCAAGGGCAAAATCAAAACTCTCTTCAAAAGACTTCGAAGAATGTTTTACAAAAAAGTCGTGTCGCGGAACATGAACTTTTATCTCAGCAACTTTATCTTTAATGTTGTGTACAACATTATCGAGTTTTAAGAACACATCAACCTTTGTAATTCGCTCGTGGAATTGGGTCAGCTTTGAGAGTTTCTTTTCAACATACGAAACCAACTTTGAGTCTGCTTCAAAATGCAGCGCTTGAATGTTTACGTTCATAGTAATCATAATTTTTAACGTGAAGAATAATAATAAAGAGGGAAAAATTGAAAACGCATTGGCTATTTTCGATTTACTAGTAAGCATTAAATAAGTGAGTAATTGAAATTACATTTCATAACGCATTTTTCAAAAAAAGATTTTACTATCATACATTATGATTTAGGATGAGATAATTTATAAACATCTTTAAGCTTCTCAATTGAATTATGTGTGTAAACCTGGGTAGACGCCAGACTTGAATGGCCCAACAATTCTTTAATTGCATTAATATCTGCACCATTATTAGTTAAATGCGTGGCAAAGCTGTGGCGTAGCACATGTGGGCTTTTCCTTTCATTCGTAGATACTGCTCCTATATAATGTTTTACGATTCTGTATACGTATTTAGGGTACAGCTTTTTGCCTTTTTCATTTTCCAGCAAGAATTCGGATGATACAGTATGCGGCCTTTGTTTTTTTGCAGAAATATAATTGCCGATCTCAAGCAGCAACTTATTATTCACAGGCAATATTCTTTCTTTGTTTCCTTTACCAAGAACCTTAATAACGCCATTACTTTTGTCAACCTGCCCTTCCTTTAAATTGATAAGTTCACTTAACCTTACTCCCGTGTTGTAAAAAATTTTTAAAAGAAGAAAATTTGTTTTCCCCTCCCAGGTATCCGGAAAGTCCATGTGTTGAAATAAAGTATTTATATCTTTCTGGTCAACAAATGATGGCAAACGCTTGCTGATTTTAACTGAATTAATTGATACCATGGGGCTCACTGCAACATTTTTCATTCGAAGCTGGTACTTAAAAAACGACTTGAGGGTCGAGATTTTACGATTGATTGTTTTGGAAGAAACCTTACTCTCTTTCACTGAAGCAAGCCACGAACGAACGATAGAAGAAGATATTTCGCCGAGTTTTATATTACTATATTGAATTTCTATAAAACCAAAAAAGGCTGAAAGGTCATTTTTATAGGATACAATGGTATGTTGGGAATAACGCTTCTGAAAAGTAAGATAGTTGAGAAATTCCTGTATGTGATATGTTTCAGACGTAAGCATAAAAAAACCGGTAGCATAAAGTTAAGAAACCTCTGGCTATCCGGTATAATGATTATATAAATTAGAAATTTTTCTACACTTCTATCTTACCGCTATCTATTTGTTGCTTATAGACTGCTTTGAGTACCTCGTGACGACGCTTTACTGAAGGCTTGGTAAAAGCCTGGCGTTCACGCAACTGCAATAATGTACGGCTCTTTTCAAATTTTTTCTTGTACTTTTTGAGCGCTTTATCAATATTTTCGCAATCTTTTGAATCAATAATCAGCATAAATATTCCTTTTATTTTTTAGGAATGCGAAGATAAAGCAAATTTTTAAATTTAAAATATCCCGGGGCAGTTAAATCTTAAAAAATTAAAGAAGTAAAGTACTTATATGTTCACAGGAATCATTGAAGGGTTGGGCATTTTGCAGGAAATTGTTGAAAAAGGGTCAAATAAAACCTTTTTCATCAAAAGTGATATCGCCTCAGAAATGAAGGTGGATGAAAGCATTTGTCATAATGGTGTTTGCCTTACTGTAGAAGATATTAGCAACAATTTATACAGAGTGACTGCCATAAAAGAAACCCTTGATAAAACAAATATTGGTACCTGGAAAACGGGCGAATCAATCAATCTCGAGCGTTCCATGAAAATTAATGGCCGGCTCGATGGCCACATAGTACAGGGCCATGTAGACAGCACTGCAACATGTACATCAGTAAGAGACGTTGACGGAAGCCATGAATTTACTTTTGAATTTGATAAAAAGTTTGCTGGCCTTGTTATTGAAAAAGGATCGATTTGTTTAAACGGAATTAGCCTTACAGTTTTTAATCTTGGAATAAATACGTTTAGTGTTGCGATTATACCGTACACATACAAGCATACCAATATGCAATATTTGGAAACTGGTATGAAAGTAAATATCGAGTTCGATATGATTGGCAAGTATGTGAACCGCCTCCAATCACTCCGGTAATTCATTTCAATGCTTTAAATTGATCAAGTTCAGGCATGAGTCATCGCAATAATTTTAACTTCCTGCGAATATTCGCGGCAGTCCTGGTAGCAGTGACTCATTCTTATGCTATTACAGGCCATGCCGAAACGGAACTCCTTCATAGGCTCACCAATGGAAATTTTTATCTGTCATCAATCGGCTTGTATATCTTCTTTTTCACAAGTGGCTATTTGGTAAGCTTAAGTGCGACTAATTCCAAATCTCCGTTGATATTTTTAAAAAAGAGAATACTAAGAATTTACCCCGCATTAATTGTGGTAGTCGTCATAAGCGTGTTTATTGCCGGGCCATTATTAACAAAGTTCAGCATTCGACAATATTTTACCGATGCAGATACGTGGAAGTATTTATTGACCTCATCAGGCTTTAAGATCAGGTTTAGATTGCCCGGCGTTTTTGAGCAACCGGCATTCGCAATGGCTGGCTTTAATGGCTCTTTATGGAGCATAAGCCTTGAACTGGAACTTTACACAGTATTGTTTCTATTATTGCTTACTGGTATTTTTAAAAACAGGAAGTGGCTAATTGTTCTTTTGATAGTTCTGTTTAGTTGTTCTTTAGTGTTACCCAACTTAGGCCGGCAATTAGCACTAATGCCCGACCAGAAAAACATGCTGCTTGCTGCAGCTTTTTTATTCGGAGCGCTCTTACAAACGGATTTTATCCCAAAGAAATATTTTCCATATTTATTTTTGATAAGCGGCCTGCTGCTCGTTCTAAAAATATCGGGGATAATATCAATTAATTTGTTGATTGATGAAGTAATATTCTTTAGCCTCGCTACTTATTTTATTGCTTTTACACGGCGATTTAATATTTCAATTAGAAATGATATTTCCTACGGAGTCTACATATATACATTCCCGCTGCAACAATTATTTTTTCAACTGTCGGGCTTCAGTCAATCTGTACTTGTAAATCTTCTTTTATCGCTTGCCACTTCCTGCATATTGGCATTTCTTTCCTGGACATATATTGAAAAGCCTGCTTTAAAATACAAAACTCAGTTATCGTAAACACTTGTATTTTTCATTGCAGAACTTATTGCATTGTCCATGATCCTTTCCGCGTATGGTCGCGAAATGTCATTCAACTCTTCAATCTTCGATTGAATCAAATCTTTATCGTCCATGGTGAGGGAAAGTTGTAACGCCTGCATAGCATTCGCAGTATTGATCATTTCTTCCTGGGAGAGATTGCCTGAATTCTTTTGGATAAATTTCTCCGTAGTTTCTAAAAGTTGTTCTCCCTCTGTTCTCGCTTCCAGCAAAGCCCTTGTTGCGATATCATCTTTAGCATGAGTGATTGATTCCAATAACATTTTTTCTACGGCTTCATCCGTCAATCCGTATTGAGGCTGTACTTCTATACTTTGTTCTACGCCGCTTCTTAGTTCTTTTGCCTTTACTACTAAAATGCCATCCGCATTTATAAGAAAAGTGACTTCAACTTTCGGTAAACCAGCCGGCATTGCAGGTATAGATGTAAGATTAAATTCTGCAAGTTTCCTGTTATCATTTACCAGATCCCTTTCTCCCTGGTAAACCGCTATCTTCATTCCGCTTTGCCCGGCAACCTGTGTAGTATATTGTCTCGAAGCGGTAGAAGGAATTTTTGAGTTTCTTGGAATCAACACATCCATCAGCCCACCCCTGGTTTCAATTCCAAGAGAAAGCGGAGTAATATCCAGCAATAAAAAATCTTTGTTGTTTCCAGCTAAAATATCTGCCTGTATCGCTGCACCAAGTGCAACTACTTCATCAGGATCTACGGTATTGTTCACATCTTTTCCAAAAAATTCACTCACACTTTTTATTACTAGGGGAACTCTTGTCGAACCGCCCACCATCACAACATCCTGTATGTCCGAAGCTGAAAGTTTCGCATCTTTCAAAGCACTTGTGCAGGAGGCAATTGTTTTTTCAACATAAGGCTGAATCAACGATTCAAATTCCTTTTTGGAAATTTCGCAATTCATTTCATTCACCGTTGTCGAAAATTTTTCATTAGATGAAAGAAATTTTTTGGCTTCTTCCGCCTTAAGTCTAAGTTCTTGCGAAAGTTCTTTATCTCTCTGAATATATTCTTCCGTTAACCCTGCCTGTTGTATCCAAAACTTTACTATCGCATTATCAAAATCATCTCCACCAAGATAGGTATCACCATTTGTAGAAAGCACATCAAAAACACCGTTGCTGATTTTTAAAATCGAAATATCGAAAGTGCCTCCACCAAGATCATATACCGCAATTGTTTTCTCCTCCTCTTTATTAAGCCCTATACCATAAGCAAGACTTGCAGCAGTTGGTTCATTTATAATTCGCAATACATCAAGCCCCGCAAGTTTTCCCGCATCGCGAGTCGCTTGTCTTTGTGCATCATTAAAATAAGCGGGAACAGTTATGACGGCTTTGTTTACCGGAGTTTTTAAAATATGTTCAGCCCTTTGTTTTAATTCTTTCAAAATAAAAGATGAAAGCTCTATGGGCGAATAAAACTTACTGCCTACCTGAACTTTTACAAGGCTTTCTGTATCGTCATCAATGATCTTATAAGTAAAAACGGTTTTATGTTCTTTAAGATCATTGTAGGATTTTCCCATCAATCTTTTCGCAGAAAAAATAGTGTTTTGAGGTTCTGTGATCAGAAATTGTTTCGCTTCTTCCCCTACACTTATTTCTCCGGCATCTCCAAAATGTATAACAGAGGGAACCAACGATGCACTGTCGTGTTCTTTCAGTGCAACTGCTTTTTTTGTATCTGGATGAATGATTGCGATAAGACTATTTGTAGTTCCCAAATCAATGCCCACAATAATTTCATCCTGTTGTAAAGTTCCTGTTGCTATATTTATTCCAACTTTTGCCATTTATAATTATTATATTTTTTCTATCAATTCACATCCCTGTCCCACTCTTTTTAATTTCTCTTAGGTACCAAATGGATGATTCTTTAACCTTATAACCCAATTAATTTTTTTTGCATTGAACCCTGCTTTGCTTTTTCCTTTAAAGATCTTTTTTCCTATCGCTCCAATTTTTTTCCCCAATTTATTTTTTAGCTGCACTATGCTTTAATATTAGCAGGTTTATTTATTTTTTGTTGCTACAAATTTACTTTTAATTTATTTCTTCAGTTTTCACACTAATTGAAATTTTAACATCACTCCAATAGCCCGAAGGGCTTAAATACCCGTAACCCAGGGTGAAACCCTTGGGAAATCAACAGACAACTTCATATCAACCCCGACAGGGGTTGAATAGAATTACTACAGTAAATATTTTTCATCAAATTCAATTTCATTCTCAATCAACAATCGCTTAAACTCATCATAAAAACTTTCTTTCTTATGATGCTCTTTCTGATTTTTAATATAATTTATGATCATATCTTTTTCTCTAACGGAATACGTGAATGCTCCATACTTATCCTGCCAACCTTCAAATGCTGGAAATTTGCCACTTTCTTTCATCCATATACTACTGGCTACTTTTATATCCTTTACATAATCACTTAAACATATTGTAGGATGAAGATCGGACATGATATGAATGTGGTCTTCGATCCCATTTATACGATACAGCTTACACTTTTTATTTTTTATTATTCCATAAATATATTTGTATAATTCTTTTTCAAATTCGTTATTGATTGTTGGCCTCCGGTGTTTAGTGCCAAAAACAATTTGATAAAAAATCTGCCGGTAAGCCATTTGATTTTGATTTATTTTAATTGATAAGACTAGTTTCAACCCCTGCCGGGGTTGCCGTCTACTTTATTGTTTCGAGCCACCGGTTTCACCGATGGTTATTAAAATTTAAGCCCTTCGGGCTAACGCTCACTATATGCTTTGTCGTTTTATTATTTGTCTTTCTCAGATAATAACGGGCTTATTCTAAATCATCAATCAAGTGCAATTGCAGCAAATCAAATTGAATTACCATATCGAAGGTACCAATTAATATTTTGATCTTTTAATGTAATAACATTATATCTATCCCAACCCAATCTCCCAATGCCTTTCAGGAATTTCTACATCGAGAAATCCCTTTCCGATTAAACGATTTTTAAAATCCAATTGCACATCATATTCTCCATGAACTAAAAATAATTTTTTCACCTGTTTCGGGTCCTGGCAGGAAAGCCATTGGCTCAGATCATTATAGTCTCCATGTGCACTCATGCTTCTGATCTCTCCTATTTCCGCATTTACTTCATGTGTCACGCCGAAAATCCCAACCTCCTTTGGATGAAGTTTTAATCTGCCGCCCAAAGACCTGGGCTCACAATATCCTGAAAACAAAATGGTATTCCGGCTGTTCTCAATGTTGTTGCTAATGTGGTGCTTCACCCTTCCTGCATCCGCCATGCCACTTGCAGAAATAATTACACATGGCTCATCTAAATAATTAAGCGATTTACTTTCTTCCACACTTTGCACAAATTTTAAACCTTTGAACGCAAAAGGATCCTCATCGCTTTTTAATATTTTTTGAATGCGGCTATTAAAATATTGCGGATAGCTTTCAATGACTTTTGTTGCTTCAAGACTCAAAGGGCTATCAACAAAATATTTTAATTGCGGCAACCTGTTTTCGTTTTCAAGTTGATTTAGTGAAAATAAAATTTCCTGTGTGCGGCCAACACTAAACGCAGGAATAATCAATTTGCCTTTTTTCTGCAGACAAGTTTTAGTTATCCATTGTAATAGATCATCGGGCGTACTCGTCACTCCATCATGAAGTTTATTTCCATAAGTTGATTCCATAATAATGTAATCTGCCTGCGGGAAATCGGCCGGCGATCTTAATATCACATCGCGGTATCTTCCCACATCACCGGAAAAAGTCAGATGCGTTTCCTTTCCGTTTTCATTTATTTTTAAATGCACAGTAGCACTTCCAATAATATGCCCTGCATCAAGATACATAAATTGAACATTTTCATCTATCGCATACCATGCCCGTAATCAACAGTAACAAAATGTTCAACAGCTTTCACTGCATCTTCCATCACATACAAAGGCGCAGATAAGGCTTGCCTTGGGCTGCGCGTGTTTTATTTTCAAACTTTATATCATTTTCCTGTATGCCTGCACTGTCCGCCATAAGAATTGCAGAGAGATCTTTTGTTGCGGGTGTTGAAAAAACTTTTCCTTTAAAACCTTCTTTCACCAGTTTAGGAATAAGGCCACAGTGGTCAACATGTGCATGTGAAAGAATTAAATAATTTACTTCAGAAGCAATGAATCCAAAGTCACGATTCATTTCATCGGTATCTTTTCCCATGCCCTGGAACATCCCGCAATCCAATAAATATTTTTTTCCATTTTTTAAAGTGAGTAAATGTTTTGAACCTGTAACAGTACGGGCTGCGCCGTGAAATGCAATCTTCATAAATTATTTTTTGATGATTAAAAAACTTACGACGGCAATTTAATGTATAAAATATTGGAGCCATTTATTTCATTGAATGAATAATTTTTCTTGGGCTGTCATCAACATTTCTATTATCAACTATAGTCCGGGCTATCCGCTGCAAGTCCGGCACAAAGCCTGCGCACGCTTTCACACAGAACTTGACGAAGTGCTTCACCGGGCTTTTCGCTTCTATCCCGCAGCCCTTCATCTATAGCCCATTGGTCAGCATTTAAAAACCAATGAAATTTTCTTCACAGGAAAATCCTTCACAGACTATATTTTTTTAACTTCGATTTGAATGACCAGGTAAATAAAAATTCTGCAACAATATCTCCGTTATTATTTCTTCCTGTTGATTTCGCAACTATGCTTTTCCCTTCTCCTGTTTGAATAGCTTCACTCACAATTGAAGCAATCTCTATTCCTTGTTCACAGGTAAAAAAAATAATCTTTGTTGCTTTTTTAAAATAAGCCGCTTCCATTTTTGTAAGCAGCATTGAGACGGCAGGTGTTCTTTTGTAAACATTACTTAATGCCAAAGTTCCCGTGCTCATTTCGGCAGCCATTGCAAGCGATGCAAAATAAGTTGACCTAAAAGGATTTTGTGTAAGCCATTTAAATGGAACTGATGTAATACATTTTTCTTCATCAATCTCCCTCACTCTTACTCCTGAAAAAAATGCTGCGGGAAGTTTATAGAATAAATACATCCCGAATTTAAAAGGATGATTTGCAAGTTTTAAAAAATCATTTTTATAGTTCATAGTTTATCGTTTTAGTTCGGGTTCAGTGTTTGTAGTTTCTATCCGAAATAATGTGTAACTGGGAACTACGAATTATGAACTTCTATTTCTCTTTTGATAAAATCTCAAACTGCCTGCTCACGCTTTCCCCATTTTCATCCACAATAGTAAGCAAATGTTTTCCGGGAGCAGGGCTAAAAGCCATTTGATGATAATTTATAGTGGTGCCGATAAATTCATCATCAAGATGCCAGAAAATTTTACTGCCAGGTTTTCTATGAGTAGCGGTAAAAATTGTTTTGCCACGGCTTCCATCTATTTCCAACGGCACATATATTTTAGCATCCTGCTGCGGATATATTAAATCCATTTGCCTTCCAATATTAGCAAGATCACAACCGGGCTTAAATGGTGGCAACGGTTTATAATCATGATTTTTTTGTTTGTAATACCATTCCATGGTCGGCGTTAAAACAAACCAGCTTTTGTGAATCATGTTTGCCGGTGATTCACAACTTTCATCCACACGGTAACTGCCTGTTGCATCCAGATGAATCAATTTATGATAAGGACATAACGGTGCCTTGTAGCCGTTTTTAGAAACCATAATTGTATCCGGGTCTGGGCAATCAACATTTGCCCTGAAACCACTTTGCCTGCAAACGGGAATGAATGAAAAATTATTCTCAGGTTTGGCAAACCATTTTGATGAAGGCAGCTCCCTGAAAATATCAAACATAATTGGTGCAGAAGTTTGAACACCAATAAGGCCGGGTCTTCCTTCACCATCTGTATTTCCTGTCCATACAGCGACCACATATTTTGGCGTAATGCCAATGGCCCACGCATCCCTGAAACCAAAGCTCGTTCCTGTTTTCCATGCAATACGTTGTGATGAAGAAAATTCCTGCCACAAGCCTTCTTCACCCGGCCGCATCACTTCTTCCATCGCCTGGAAAGTAAACCACATAGATGTTGCATCTAATGAATTGATGGCATCATCACTTGCTACTTTTTTTGTATTGTCTTTCTTTATAAAATAATTGGGCGGATGAAAATCTTCTTTCAAAGCAAGGCCTTTATTTTTTTTCTGATGATTTAAGGTTCTTGCCATGCCTGCATAGATTCCGGCAAGGTCCCACATAGTAACTTCGCTGCCACCTAATATCAATGAAAGTCCATAATTATCAGCAGGACGATTAAGTGTTGTCATCCCAAGTTGCTTCAGCAAATCATAAAACCGCTGGTACTTATATTGCTGCAACAATTTTACAGCAGGAATATTGAGCGACCGTGAAAGAGCTATCGATGCAGGCACAGCGCCATCATATCCGAGATCAAAATTTTGCGGGGTGTAGCCACCAATCTGTGTTGGAATATCGGGAATAAATGAATTGGGTAAAATCATTCCATCGCTAAACATGGACGCATACAAAATAGGCTTCAATGCACTGCCGGGGCTTCGCGGCGCTTTTATAACATCCACATCACTTTCCATTTCCGGGTCTGCAAGGGTTATAAATATTTCCAACATAGGCCAATACATTTCCTGTTTCCACATCAAGCACCAGCGCACAGGCATTATTAATTCCGTTTCCTTTTAAAATATTGTGGTGCTGGTTTAAAATATCAATTACATTTTTTTGAAGATTAATATCAATTGTTGTTTTTGTTCGAGAAGAGAATTTTGCATTTTCTTTACATCCTCCTTAAACCGCTGAAATAAATGTGGCGCTAATTGCGGCAGCGGAACAGGGTTGCCGGGAAGTGGTTCCAATTTGGAAAGATAGCATGTTGAATTATCAAGAATTTTATTTGCAAAAAGTTTATCAAGCAACGCATTTCTTTTTTTTAAAAGAATATCGCGGTTTTTACCCGGATGTACCAACGCAGGTGCATTGGGCAACACAGCCAATGCTGCCATTTCACCCCAACTTAATTTTTCCGGGCTGCGCCCATAATACCGCCACGATGCTGCATCAAGGCCAACCACATTACTTCCGAATGGTGCTTCGGATGCATACAAAGCCATGATTTGATTTTTTGAATAACTGCATTCCAGCCGAACTGACTGAATGCTTTCAATAATTTTTTCCCAAATGTTTCTGTTGGTTTCATGACGGCTTAAGCGTATAACCTGCATCGTGAGTGTGCTGCCGCCCTGCACAACTTCTTTGCTTCTTAAATTTCTTAAAGCTGCTCTTGCAAATGCCAACACATCAACTCCGGGATGGCTGTAAAATCTTTTGTCTTCAAAAGTGGTAATACACTTTATAAATTTATCCGGCACATTTTCATCATAAGGAAAGCGCCATTGCCCGTCTGCAGCAATGGATGCATTTAAAAGATTACCATCTTTATCTTCTATAACAAAGCTCGTGGGATCATTAAATAATTTTGAAGGAAGGGAAAACCAAAACCAGGTGAATAAAGCGCTAGCCCGTGAGGAAAAAGATTTTTATTTTGAGAGGGATTTTTGACATGCTGATCTTAATGTTGGAAAGTTCGATTCGACGAATACGCTAAGGAGATGGTTTCGTTTCAAACTTTTCCTTTGCAGCTAACAGCGCTAGGTGCAGCTTTTGTTGCAATAATTTCTTGGAAGGCAAGCTTGTATAATATTGAGCTACTCTAATATTTCCCTTGTTAAGCTCAAGAAGTTCTATATGTTCATCTGCTTTATCGGCACATAAAATCAATCCTATCGGTGCATTTTCATTTTCTTTCTTTTCATATTTAATAAGCCAATTCAGGTATAATTCCATTTGCGATTTATAGGCAGTTTTAAATTTTCCCAACTTAAGGTCAATCGCCACCAATTTTGGTTGCCGGTTGTAAAAAAGCAGATCAATATAATAATCTTCACCATCCACCTGTATTCTCTTTTGCCTTGCCAGGAAAGCAAAGTCGTTACCCAACTCAATAATAAAACGTTGCAGATAGGCAATGATTGAGGATTCCAAATCCTTTTCGCTAAAGGTATCCTGTAAGCCTAAAAAATCAAGAAGATATGGATCTCTGAAAAACAAGTCGGGTGAAACTACCTCTTTATTATTAAGAGCTGCAAGCTCTTTACGTATGAGCGATTAGGGAATTTTGGAAAGTGTTGTACGTTCGTAAAAATCGTGCTATTTATTCGTTCTCTTAGTTGCCGTACGCTCCATCTTTCAATTCTGCATAACTGAATATAAAACTCTCTCTGCAAATCATCTTTTATATAAATAAGCTCTTTTAAATGCGACCAGCTTAATTGTCCCGACAGTGTAGAGATAATTTTTTCTTTTGGGAATATCTCTACAGTGTAGACAATTCCGGAGTTATTGTTTACTCAAACCTTTGCCATATTTTTCAGTTAGCTTTTTTGATAAGGTGTCAATGATTTGTTCACCATATTCTGCCGTTGATTTTGGAGAATCTCGGTCTTTATCATTTTACCTATACTCGAATACAGCATCGTAAGCCGCTGATTTACGGCAATTGCTATTGATGCTTTACTTTCAATTACAAGACGGCAAACCGCAGCAAATAAATGCGGTGTATCTAATTTTGTAGAAATATTTTTTGCCATAAAATTCATTCAGCGTGAATCCAATTCTGCAAAATATGGAGAATACAACGTTTTATTTTTAAAAATTTTCTTTGGTTGTTCGATCCTGATTTTCTTGCACCGGCTTCGGGTTTTTATTTGTACACTGCGCTATCCTTTTAATTTTTTCATTTCAGCTTTTGATTTCAATTTCTTTGCATTAAGTGCGCTTACAATTTTTTTACCGGATTTTGCTTCAATCTCTTTTCTCGTATTTCCGGCAATGGTTCCACCTTGTTTTGCAATTGTTTTACTATCATCAAAAGTTTTTGGATTTTTCTCTTTGCTGATTTCGGTAGTAGTGGCCTCAGCAAGCATGTTGAGCACCAGCTCAAGGTTGGTCACCCCGTTAAATACTTTATTTTTTTTAATACTGTAAATATCTAACGGGGTAAATATTATCTCTCAGGTTTCCTTTTTCAAATCTTTATGTTGCTTATATTGCTTTACGGTTTTGCCACTCCATGCCTCTGTAATAATATCGGTAAGCGTGGCAAATTCCTGCCCTTTTTTTACGCCCCTGTTTTCCCATTCATCAGTAAGTTCTTTTCTTACTTCAATACTTTTGAGACGCTGGTTAATCCACTCTTTACTATAACCAAGTTTCAAATAATTTTCCATTGCCCTGTCAATACTCTTTTCGGGATCCTGTATTTCTTCAATTCTTTCATAACCCGTTTTTGCAAGCCATTGTTTGAAGGGTTCTGCTTTGGGTGAGGGAATGGATTGGATAAGACGTAATAAGGTTTCGGTGCCTGCAACATCTGTTTACGTAATTTTACCATCTGCAGCTTCCATTTTCAGCCGTACGATTTTTTCGTACACTTCACTGCCTTCCGTTTGCAATTTCTTTTTTAAATCACTCCAATATCTTTTCGGGATAGAGCTATCGGTTAATACTTCAATCACATCCACAATGCTGAAGTACCATGTTTCCTTCTCGGCATCCCATTGGCTGCGGATTTTTTTACTTTCAAATAATTTGATATTGTTCATAAAAGTCTATTCTGTAACTAATATTTGATGAATTGCTACAGCGTTGTGATTTGAGTAGTTGACACACTGTCGATAACTCAACATCAGACTGTAATTTCATTTCTTTTTCTCAGCATCTTTTAAAAATTTCTTTTCATAACTTTCCAACCGGCGCTGAACTTTTTTCAAATCCTCAGATGCAGGAAGCTGCTCAGGCTTTACGCCTCTTTCAATTAGCATTTTTCGTACTGCCAGGTTGTTATCAATATGTTCTTTTGAAATAGTGCTTTCTCCTTTCAGGTCTTTTTCGGTCACATTATGGCTTGTAAGTTCAGTTGCAAAATCTTTTGCTTTGATAGTGAGAATAGAATTTCCAAACTGCTCAAAGAGTTGATGTATTTGTTCTTTTTCATGTTCAAGTTGTTTTAAAATTCTATACCTGCAGTGAATAAATGTAAGTTATTTTATCAATACATCTCTCAAAATATAATTCTGGCAAAATAATTTTGACTTCTCGTTCTGTATCTTCTTTTTTCCAGTAAACAATAAAATTAACTTTTGCTTGTTTTAAGTGATAGCCTTTTTGCTTTAGCGTTCAATTGTATTCAGAAATTGCTTTGAGAATTTCAAAACAAATTGCCTTTTCGTTTGTGCATTCATCACTGTTAATTGTCAATGAATCCCCACTAGTCAGTTGTGAAACAAGATGTTGTCTTGTAATGAAATAATCTAACCAAATATCTTTGAAGGATAAGTGCATTGCCAATTCGCGTGGCGGCAAATGTTCTTCTCTGTCTTCAACTCTATCTAAATTTTCTGCTGTGATGTTGTCAAAATAATTTCCGTTCAAGTGAATTGTCAAGTTGCGTTTTGCTCTTGTCATTGCAACATAGAGTTGGCGTTTTGCTTCATCGGTTGCAGGATTAAAGTTATCAAGCATAATGAAAACATTATCAAACTCTTTTCCTTTTGCTTTATGAATGGTAGAAACAAAAATTGTTTCTCCGTTTTCATTGTAGAAATCTTCAAGTTTTGATTCTCTTACAAAAACTTCAAATCCGATTTGTATTTCTTCTTTGGAGTTACTGTCTTCAAATTGTTTGATAAGGTTGTTGCACACTTCCAACTTTGAACTCTGCTGAAACTTTTTTCTCATTTCACTTTTTGCATTTACCCAAACTTCATCACTGATAATTTTTACATCATCACCCATGTTTATTTCATTCAAAAGAAAACGAACTTCCAAAAGATTTTGCAAACTAAAGCCGTCATTGCTTTGAATCAACTTTGCTTGCATTCCGTTTTTCAAAAGCAAACCTGTAATCTGCAATGCTTCATCATTTGTTTTTGTCAGCACACAAGTTGTTCCTGCAAGTCCGGTTGAAAGTATGTCTTGCACCAATGGAGAAATAAGATTTCCGCTTTGATAACGCACCAACTTTATATTTCCGTTGTCGGTTTGTTTGGCAGCAATGGGAGTTTCTTTCAAACGGTGGCGAATCTTTTTCACAAACCCATTTGTGAATTCAACCAAATTGTTTTTGCTTCGGTAATTTTCTATGAGTTCATGTTTGGCTGCTTTTCTGTCTGTCATGAACTGTTCCAAATATTTTGAACTTGCTCCTCTGAATTCATAAATGTTTTGATCATCATCTCCAACAGCAATCACTCTCATTTCTTCGTTCTGTTCCATCAAGGTATTTATCAAAGCAAATTCATCAGCATTCATGTCTTGTGCTTCATCAATTACCAAAACTGTTTTTGTAATTCGGTTTACTTCAACTTCTCCGTTCTTAATTTTCTCAATCGTGCTTTTCAAAATTGCATCTGACTTTTCCAAACTTCCAACCCTACCCAACAAATCAAAACAATAGGAATGAAAAGTTTTTATTTCAATGTAGTGGGCTGCATTTCCAATGAGTGAAAGCAATCGTTTTTTAAATTCTGTTGCTGCTGCTCTTGAAAAAGTTAGCATCAGCAATTGCTCATGCTTTACATCTTCCATCAAAAGCAACGATGCCAATTTGTGAACCAACACTCTTGTTTTTCCACTTCCAGGTCCCGCCACAACTGCAATGTGTTTTGTTTCGTTGTCCTTGATGATTTCCAATTGTGTTGGAGATAATGAACCAAACAACTGACGGAACTTTGCAGGAGTTAAATTTCTTTTGATTTCATTTTGTCTGCTGCCTTTAAAATATTTATTGAGAAATGAAGTGTAGTTCAACTGGAAATAATCATCAACAAATTGCAATGCTCCTTTGTAATCGCCAATCATTTTTTTGGCATACTCACCAACAATATGAATTTGCTGAACCTTATTTTCGTAAAACTGATTTAGCTTTTGATAATCGTCATTCTTGTATCTCCGCTTGTTGTCTTGCTCAACTCTGTCAATGGTTAGCCGATTATACACTACCAAAAATCCACCTTCAATTTTTATCGCATCAATTCTTGAAAGATAAAAAAGTGTGTCTTCAATATCTTCAATTGAAACTTTCATTTCAAAAAGTTTCGGTCTTTTCTCAAACTCGTCTTTCAGTTCGTGAACTGAAAATTCAACCAACACTTCTTCCTTTTCTTTTTCATCTTCTGCAATGTTCAAATTGCTTTTCTCATAGAGAAATTCAACAAGGAACTTTGCTAACTCATGTCGCTTCTCTAATTTTTCTTTTAAAGATTCTTTCGGCTGAACACAAAGAATCACAACATGATTCTTTGAATATTCTTCGTTGTGTCGTTTAATCCAATTCTTGATTGCCCAAAAATTGATAATGGTTTTTATTTTGTTTGGTGTAACATCTTTGCAACCTTTCTCCTCTGCATCTTCATTCAATTCTTTTATGTGAAAAGTTTTTTCTTTTTCTTCAAACACTGGCAAAAGAAAATTTTCAATCTGACTGAATGTTTCTACAATCTTCAATGAACGATTTATGTTTTCACCTTTCTTGATGAATGCAGTTAAATCTTTTGCATCAGCCAAAATTTTTTCTTCACGAAGAAGATTGACAATGTTTATCACTTCTTCTTTTACAATTCCCAAATGGTCGCTGATGTAATCTATTCTTGATTCTGCTGCTTCATCATTGCTTTGCTTTCTGCTTTTACTTGAAAAAAGTTTCTTGATAATTCTGATTCCTTTTTCTTTTTGCTTCTCCTCAAATCTTTGTGAAGCATTTATTTTTTCAATTGCTTCTTGTGCATTTTTTGAAAGAATACTGTTGGCAAAAACTCTTGGCATATTTTGTCCTCGTTTCAAATACCCAGCATCTTCAAGGGCTGCAATTGCTGTTGTTACTCTTGTTTCAATCTCAACAACATTATCATCCCAACCTGCTTTTCTTGCAATCTCCAAAGCAGAATTTGAAACTGATGAACGAAATCTTGTTATGTCTTTTATTGCTTTCCAAACCTGTTGAATTTCTTTGATGGAAAGTTTCGTTTGGTTTAGCAAGATGAAATGTTTGCCAAGGTCTTCTTCATTGAACAACACAAAACAATCTGCTGTTATGTTTTCATCTCGTCCTGCTCTGCCTGCTTCCTGAATGTAATTCTCCAATGAATCTGAAATCTCATAGTGAATTACCATTCCAACATCTTTCTTGTCAACTCCCATTCCGAAAGCAGAAGTGGCAACCATGATTGGAACTTCTCCTTTTATGAAAGCATCTTGGTTGGCGGTTTTTTCTTTCACATCCATTTTGCCATGATAAGGTTTCGCATTGAAACCATCTTCCGTCAATCTCTCTGCAAGTGAATATGCTTTTTTTGTTCTTGAAACATAAATGATAGTCGGACAATTTTTTTCTTCAATCAAATCTCTGACTGAATTATATTTTTCTTCTTCGTCTCCTTTTTCAAAAACTTTATATTGCAAGTTTGTTCTTGTTGCACTTGAACTGAAAATTTCTAAATCAAGAGAAAGTTTTTCTTTGAAGTAAGCACAAATATCTTCAATGACTTTTTTCTTGGCTGTTGCTGTAAAGCAGGAAACAGGAATTGTTTCTTCAAGATTTTTCTTCTCCTGAATTTGTTTGATGAAATCACCGATGTATAAATAATCAACTCTGAAATCTTGTCCCCACGATGAAAAGCAGTGAGCTTCATCAATCACAAAGCGAACAATTTTTCTTCCTAATAAAAGTCGTTCAATTGTTTTTGAACGCAAAGATTCCGGTGAGATGTAAAGCAAGGATGCAGAACCGTCTTCAACTCTTTCAAAAGATTTTCCTCTTTCAATCGGGTCAAGCAAACCATTTATTGTAACTGCATCTGTGATTCCAATTTTTTCAAGATTGTCAACTTGGTCTTTCATTAGAGATTGCAATGGAGAAATCACAACGGTCAAACCTTTTGTTGCAACTCCACTCATTAAAGCAGGAACTTGAAATGTAATTGACTTGCCGCCACCTGTCGGAAAAACTGCTAAAAGAGATTTGTTGTCAATGGCTGCTTTAACTGCGTTCTCTTGCAATGGCTCACCTCCATATGTTCTGTAAGAATCAAAACCAAAATATGTTTTCAGTCCTTTATGTATGTCCAATGCCTGATTGCAATACACACAACCCGTGAGGCACGGTTTGTTTCTTAATGCAATCATTACCCTTTCTATTTCAGGATAAGTTTTCAGCACCCAAGGCGGAGTAATTGAATATCGGTTTCGGCAATTTATTAAAGCTAAACTGTAAGCTAATTCAATCGGATGTTCTGAAATTATTTTTGCCAGGTCTGCTTGTTCGCAAATTTCAGAATGAAATTTTTCACGAATTAGTTTTTCAAGATTTGTGTCGCTGCTTGTGTATGCAATGAAATGGAAAAAGGAGTGGAACTCCTTTTTATCATTCAATAGCAAATACAGAATTTGTTTTAGTGTTTCGTCTGTTTGTTGAAATGCTGCAACTTCATCAAAGAAAAGGTCTTTGGCTTTTATAGAATCGTTAAGCGGATTGTTTGCTATCTTCTGTTTGTAGTTTATCGTCTTTCAGCAAAGCATGATATGGCTTTGTAGGAAACAGCAAGGGAGAGAGAAATAAAGTGTCAATGACATTTGATGGATTTATGCCAGCATCATTAACAGCTTTCTGAATGTATTTTAAGTCGTGGTTGAAAATGTTGTGTCCGCAAATGAACTGTGTTCCGCTAAGAAAAGTAGTGAAGTCAGTTATTGAATTTGAATGAAAAGAATTGCCATCATCCTTGACACCACCAATGTCAAGAATCTTTCGGCTTTTCGGATCAATCTCTGTATCAATAAAAGCAATTGAGTTCATTTCAACAATCATGATTTATGCCGCCCCAATTTAATGTCTTTCTTCTTGTTTGATTTTTTTGCAATAAATACTTATAGGGATAGATTTCTAATCATGCTCTATCCATATTCCTTGAAGAAAACCAATTGCATTTTCCCTCACCGCCCCACCACCTCCACCCACTTCCCATTCACCCCCGCACTAATCGTATTATCATACATCGCTGCACAAAAAGTTCCCGGTAAAAAATACCTGCCGAGGTAAGCGGCATTCAATTGGAAGTAGTAAGTGAGCGTTTCATTTTGATTAATATTAAAATAGGTATATACCCGGTCGTCCCTTATATCCTGGTAATCGTATGGCGATGATTTGAATGCGCCTTCGCCATCCTGCAGGCGCGTATTTAAAATCTCCCAGCCGGAAGGGAATATTTGTGTAAGCGCCATTCGCTCATAATAGCCGCGCTTGCCGGGGTTTCTTACGGTTACTTTTGCAATAAAATCAGTTCCCTGTGTAATTTTGGAAACATCAATAGGTTGCAGATTTCTATTGAGGTAGGTAACCGTTAAACCAAGAATTGCCGGGTTATTTTGCACCTGCAAATTCTCACCTGTCAGTGGTTGCCCTTCAGAAATAATTCTTGCGTAGAGTACATTGTTGCCTTTATTACTCAGCGATACATTCGAAGTTCCTTTGCTTAAATCGAGCGGCAATTGCCATACATAAGAAGATGAATTGACGTTGATCGCTTTTCCATTTGCCGTACCGGCAGCAATAATTTTTGAGCCCGAAGGATTTTTGCCACAAAATTTTGCAATAGCAATTAAAGAATATGCGGTTGTTTGCGTGCTGTACCAGTTATCATCCGAAAGCTTTGCGGCAAGGTGATTGACAAGGTCTGCCGCTAAAGTACGCCTGCCCAGCAGCGTTAGTGTTTCTAAAACCATTGCTTCGTCCCTTGTATCGGAACCATAAGTATAACCCGGCGTATGATTGGTATTGAAAGTTGTGGGCAAGCCGCTTATCAATTGCAATGCAGTATTGTCCTGCCCGGCAAGTTTATAGGCAGCAGCCAGTCTCCATTTAGCTTCCGGTGAAATATATTTGAATTCTTTGAGACGGTTCATGGCGCCCAGCTCCGGCGACTTTGCCAATGCCAGAAGATAAAGCCGATATGCTTGTGTGAGATCTCCGCCATAAAAATTGGTGGTCGTCGGCACCCATGCATTTGCTTTGCTTCTCTGGAACAATTTCCATTGCTGCAACAACTGTTCACTCACCGTATATCCTCTATCCTGCGCTTCGAGTAAAAAATGACCGGCATAGTTGGTACCCCATTCATCACTTTGCGGCGCCGCCCGGCCAATAGCTGAATCCACCATCGTTACGCTGAAAAGTTTGTATGGCGGAAATGCCTGCCTTTATATTTTTTTCTACCTGGGCTTTTCGGTAATCAGAAAGTTCAGTCAGTTGATTTAATACCAACTGCGGAAAAACCCCGGAAGTAGTTTGCTCAATACATCCATGCGGATACCTGATCAAATAATCAAGCCGCTTCTCAAGATTCATGGAAGGAATGCTGGATAATTCAAGCACTGCTTTGCTGGTAGAAACAGCGCCGATAGCGGTTGCCGTTGTAGTCCACTGCTGGCCGCCTGAAAGGATTTGTGAGCTTACACTTGGTAACATACGGGTTGGGATTTCTTATATCCAGCTCTACATCATAGTCTGCTTTTTCTTTACCACTTGATGCAGTGAGTTTCACTTTTCCTATTCCAACATCCGGTTTTACTTTTACATCAAAATAAATGATCTGTTCTCCCGGCTCAGTAAAATTTACAGTCTGCGAACTCTGCCCTGTTATCTCCAAATATGGATTTGCCTGGAGTGAAACATTTACATTCTTAATATTATTTTCCATTGCAAAAACCGTTACCGGAATTTTAATGGTTTCAGCAGGGCCCAGCACTCTTGGTAAGGTTGCTAAAAGCATCAATGGTTTTTTTACGGCAACTGCTTTTTCCGCGCTGCCATAACTGCCATCATTAGCCGCAATTACCATCGCTCTTACTGATCCTATATATTGAGGCAGTGTAAAATTGTGTGACGCTTTCTGCTCCTTTGCTTAAATGAAAAGGCCCAAGATATTTTACCACAGGCTTGAAGCGATTGGCCTGTTTTGGCTGTATAGGGCCACCCTGCGTCCTGGTCGCCGCCAATGGTAAGAATGCGCTCAAGATTGCTGCCCCATGCGCCGATCACATAATCAAACAGGTCCCATCTCTTAACACCGAGCGCTTCTCTTGCATAAAAATAATCATGCGGATCGGGAGTTTTAAACCGGGTAAGGTCCAGTAATCCTTCATCAACTATGGCAATGGCATAGGTCATTTCTTTTCCATTTTGCTCACTAACGGATATGGTTGATTGTTGCTCAGGCCGAATGGTATTGGCCATAGTTATTACTGGTTTCAATATGGTGTTTTTATCTTCAACAAATATGGGCAGCACGCCATACATTCTTATGGGCAAATCGTTAATTGTTTGCGCATGCGGCTGCAGCAGGCTTACGTTCACATAGATATTTGGAGCCATTTCTTTTTCCGCTTTAAATTTTACAATCGTTTGTCCCTGGTCGGTTTCCTGCCAAAAAGTTCTTAATCACTTTACTGCCGGATTCAATGCTGATAAGGCACGGCCTCCTTTGCTGCTTGGTATCGTAAGCGTAACATCATCACCTGCATTATATTTTTCTTTATCAGCGGTAAATGAAAGCATGGATGCTGCGGTGGGATCATCCATATTATCACTGCTTTGCCACCCGGGCTCATCAATGTAAACAACATCACCCGTTTTGTGCCCGCTCTTCATATCTTTCACCAGCACCAGGTATCTTCCCCATTCATTGTCGCCTACATTGAAACTCCATTTTCCGGTGCCGTTATTTAAATGAACCGTTTCTGTTTTTATTAGTTTATTGTATTTGTCCTGTGTGAAATTGCTGAGGTTATCGCCGCTGTTATCCCACCACCAGCGCCATTGAATTTTGTAAAATTGCACTTCCACATCCTGGTTTCCAGTAAGCAGATTTCCCCGATTATCAACATCTGCAATTTGCACGGTATGGGTTTTACCTGTCAATAAAAAGCCCCACGGCTTTTCGCCTTCCGGTATTTTAATGCCTGCATAACTGGTGTAGGGGCTGTATGGAACGGTAACATTGTCAATGCTAAAACTGCCACCGGGCTCAAATACTTTTACAAAAAGATTTGCGCTCAGCATACCCGGTGCATTTTCATCGGTTTCAAAATCCGGCTTTACAGTTGCCTTTCCTTCTTCATTTAATTCACCATCAAAAATTGTTTTGGTTTGGGTAGTATAATTTGTGGTGGGATCGTCAAAAGTATAACCCGCAAATTTCGGGAAGACTGTTTTCCTGGCATACAATGATGCATCAATTTTTGCCTTCAAATTTTTTGCCGTGGCGCCAAATAACCATCTGTGCCGAAAGCTGGCCTGTGTTAGAAGTACTTTTTCCAAGCAAGGCATCTGTTCCAAAATCAAGATCCACTTTAAGCGGTTAGGCATCACCGTTTCTATCTTAATTCTTTTTTCAAAAGTGGCGCCACCTACTTTTACTTTCGCAAGCCAGTTACCGGTAACTGCATTTTGATCGGTGGCTGTTTTGAAAACATTGAAGCCATCATTTGCATTTGTTTGCACAAGCTTTTTATACAATTGCCCCTGCGGGGTAAATAAATCCAACTCAACGGGATGGCCTTCGGGAAGTTTGCTTTCCTTATCTTCTATAATACAATTTATATACAATGAATCGCCCGGCCGCCATACGCCTCTTTCACCAAAAATGAAACCTTTAATCCCATTTTTTACTTCTTCGCCGGAAATATCAAAACGGCTAAGAGGCAGGCTGCTGCCATCATCCACTTTCAGATAACCTTTTTCATCGCCCCTTTTTGCAATCACCAGATATGGCTTGCTCTTAAGATTGAAAGTTGCAAAGCCATCATTATCACTATTTGCCTTAGCAATTATTTGTTGCTGGTAATCGAGCACCTGCAACTCAATATTAGGCGATGGGTTGCGTAGTTAAAATATCAGAAACAGCAATGGTTATTGTATTATTTCCACCACGCTTTGCAGTTAGTCCGATTCCGGAGGCTATAATATTTCGGGTTGCCCAGCGATCTTTGTTATAGTAAGAGTTTTTACATGGGTTATCCCGCTGCTGCCAGCTATATCCATAAGGATAGTAATTATCATAACTCTTCCAAAATTCATCATTATCATCAACGGTATTTTGCGGATTCGCTGTATTCTTCATCACCATAATAATTTTCTTCTTCATCATTTTCCTCTGCAGAAGAATCGGAAGTGTGGCAGGTATATAATGAATAATCGGGCCTGAAGCCAATGGTAACCCTGTATATAGCGCCGGGTTCTGTTTTCAAAAACTTATCAATGTCAAGTGAAAATCTTTGCTTTTTGTGAAGGTCTAATGTTTTATCATCATCCAGCCTTAATGTCTTCTGTACAATTGGAATCGCCACCCGCCGCAAATCATCTTCACCTCCCAGGTCGTTGCCTTGCAAAAACTGCGGGATATTATTTTCATAAATTTTTATAATGCTTATATCAACCGCATTTAAATTAATTGCCTCAAAAGGCAATACAAGATGGCCAGTGTTAGGCAGGATATTTCCGCGTCCCTGGATTTTAACAGATGGCATCCTGTTTTCAAAAAATACATTTGAAGTATATCCTTTTTGCAACGTATCGCCCCAGGTATTTTTAATCCCGGGATTTACATTTATGTTATAATCGCCATCAAGTTTATCGCCGGTATATAGTTTCACTTCACTGCCGTTGATGCTGTAAGTGATGTCAGATTGATTGCTGATAGTGATAAGCCCCGTAAGTTCTTGTCCCAATGCAATAGGATCACTAAATTGAATGGAGGCATATTGTTCAGCATCATTCATCGCCATTACGGTCATCACCTTAAAATCGCCTATGGCAGGCACTTCCAGGGATTTACTGCCTGCAATATCAATATTCAATGGCTTGCCATTCCAGTTGAGCTGAAGTTGTTGGGCCGCACTTCCGCGAGCAATATCTTTCACAGTAAAATTGTGCGTTTTATCTACACCGTTATGCTGCCAGCTTATTTGCAATGCTTTGTTATTCTCTGTTGCGGTTAATAATTTTTCAACAGAAGCGCCGTCTTCTACGTCGGCTGTTTCAATTTCCCCTATCAAAACCATCTTATCCTTTTGCCCGCTACTCCTTAATCCGAAATCATATACCTTAAATGAGGGTTTTACCGTTTGAATATTGAAGGTAAATTTCTCATATTTTGAAGGAACCTGGGTTACTTTGCCCAATTGAAAAGTCACCTTGTACAATTTATCAGGAGTAAGATTTTCTACCGGTTGAAATTCAATTGTCCGCGCATCAAGCCACACTGCCTTACCTTTTACTGACGGTGAAAAACTGAAAAGATCTTTATCAACTACTTCACCAATTGGGTGGGTAGTGGATGCATCCGCAGCTAACTGAATTCTTACTACAGCCGTTTTTGAAACGGTCCCTGAGGTGTAGGCATCAATATACTGGCTAAAGGAAGGGTCCACTTCAATCCATTTTTTTTCTTTGTTACATGCCTGGAATATCGATAAGGACAATATCAGCACTAAAAGTTGGAATGGGCTTTGTTTGAATTCAAAAACGGGAAAGGGAAATTTCATCTATTAAATTATGTTTATTTTTCAATAGCTATTTGTGTTATTTTACTATATTCTGAGTTATTTAATACAATATACAAAGTGTCTGGTTAAATAATTTTTGTTGCAGGCAATAATTTAGGGGAGATAAATGATGCCATAATCATTCTAAAAAAATAGTATGAAAGTTTATCAGCTTAAAAAAGACATTATAAAGCTCGCACTTGCTTTGTGCCTTAGCCTTTTCGTAACGGTTGTATGGGCACAAGACAGCACCGCGAATGTGAATATTAAAATCACGAAAGAAAGCACCACCTGGTATGCCCAGCCATGGGTTTGGATTTTAGGAGGAGCAGTATTCCTTTTACTGCTGGTAGCTCTTTTACGTGGGAGTGGAAATAGAGATTAAAGAAAACACTACTACCTTCTAATTCTCCTTAAAAGTAAGCTGTGTATTTACTTTTTGAATAAGATTATTTACATCAAATGGCTTTGCTATAAAATCATCTGCACCATAGTCAGCTATTGTAGCAGCAGCACCGGGATGCGCGGAAAACATAATTACGGGAATATGCCTTGTAGCCTCATTTGATTTCAATTGTTTACAGATGGTACGCCCATCATGGCCAGAAATCAAAACGTCGAGAAGAATAAGGTCAGGCTGGAAAGTATTTATTTTTGGAAAAGTATTTTCTCCTTTAGCAGTAACTTCTACTTCGAAACCTTTCATAGTAAGCAGTATTTCCATGACTGATAGAATATCAGTATCATCATCAACTACCAGGATTCTTGACATAGCATTGGTTTTTCATTAACAGAGTAAAAAAATTATGGTTTCAACTAAAAATTATGGATGTAGCCGTTAAATAAGCCATTCGGGACAAAACAAATTTAGCTTACCATAGAATGACCAAAATTCTTATTACATAATCTTAATTCTTAACGCCAGTCGATCTGAATTGGTATTTGCAGGCTAAAATAAATAATTATATATAATTTTTAAACTTAAATGTATTTCAAATTTAACTAACAAAAGCTTTATTTTCTCATTAATATTTATTAACTAATTGACTGATTTAGTTTTGCCTAACACAAAAAGTATCCATATATCCTCTATCACCTCAGAGGATGGCTTTTTATAAACAAACTTCAGACCGAAAAAAACTTATTTTCAGCCGGAAGAATTTTAATTACCGAGTTTCTTTCCCAGGTTTTCATTAATAGCTTCCAGGAATTCTTCCGTGTACAGGTAATCTGTACCGTGGGAAACCTTATTGCCACTTATACATACGGCAAGGTCTTTAGTCATTTTGCCGCTTTCGACCGTTTCTATACAGACTTCCTCCAGCGCACTACAGAAATTAATTAATTCATTGTTGCTATCAATTTTACCCCGAAATGCAAGCCCTCTGGTCCAGGCAAAAATTGAAGCAATGGGATTTGTCGAAGTAGGATTGCCTTTTTCATGTTCCCGAAAATGGCGCGTTACAGTTCCATGCGCAGCTTCAGCTTCCATGGTTTTTCCATCGGGAGTAATTAAAACAGAGGTCATGAGGCCAAGGGACCCAAAGCCTTGTGCTATAGTGTCACTTTGCACATCCCCATCATAGTTTTTACAAGCCCACACAAAATTTCCATTCCACTTTAAGGCACTGGCCACCATATCATCAATGAGGCGATGTTCATAAACAATTTTTGCTGCTTCAAACCGGGCTTTAAATTCTTTTTCATAGATATCCTGGAAAATATCTTTGAACCTGCCATCATACTTTTTTAGTATCGTATTTTTAGTTGATAAATACAAGGGCCATTTTTTGCTAAGCGCCATGTTAAAACAGCTTCTTGCAAATCCTGAAATACTTTCATCAGTATTATACATGCTCATAGCGACACCATCGCCTTTAAAATTATATACTTCGAAAGTCTGGGGAGTGCCACCGTCCTCAGGAGTAAATGTCATCGTAAGTTTTCCTTTGCCCTTAATGACAGTGTCGGTTGCCCGGTATTGGTCGCCAAACGCATGGCGGCCGACAATGATAGGAGCAGTCCAGTTGGTAACAAGGCGAGGGATATTTTTAATTACAATAGGCTCACGAAAAACAGTTCCGTCAAGTATATTTCTAATAGTTCCGTTAGGGCTTTTCCACATTTGTTTAAGCTTGAATTCCTCTACCCTTTGCTCATCGGGAGTGATGGTAGCGCACTTTATACCTACTCCATATTTCTTTATTGCATTGGCCGCATCCACGGTTACCTGGTCGTCTGTTTTATCGCGGCTTTCCATTCCCAGGTCAAAATATTTTATATCAACATCCAGGTAAGGCAATATCAATTTGTCCTTAATAAATTTCCAGATGATTCTTGTCATTTCATCTCCGTCAAGTTCTACTACAGGATTGGCTACTTTAATTTTTGTCATTTTAATTTAATACTTTGGTTTACTAATTTTTGAGAGATCATACGATAATTTTCAAAACAGAATTTTGAAAATTAACTCAATTCAATTTATTATAAAAAATCATTTACAAATTCTTTATTATTTCATCAGCAAATTCGCTCGTTTTTAAAAGCGTTGCATCCTTCATTAGATTATAAAAATCTATTGTGACTTTTTTATTCCTTATCGTTTTACCAATTCCGTTAGTTATAAGCTCTCCGGCTTCTTTCCAGTTCATATAATCAAGCATCATTACACCACTTAGTATTACCGATGATGGATTCATAGTATTAGTATTGGCAAATCTTGGAGCAGTTCCGTGTGTTGCTTCAAACACGGCGTGGCCGGTGAGAAAATTTATATTGGCCCCTGGCGCAATGCCTATTCCTCCTACCTGCGCCGCTAATGCATCGCTTATATAATCACCATTTAAATTTAGGGTAGCGATGACCGAGTAATTCTGCGGAGCAAGCAAAGCCTGCTGTAAGAAATTATCAGCAATAGCATCTTTGATAATAATTTTTCCTCCAATTTCTGCAATCCGCATTTCTTCATTTGCCACGGCTTCACCACTTTCCTTTTTAGTTGCCTCCCATTGATTCCATGTATAAACATCATTTGCAAATTCACGCACAGCCAATTCGTAGCCCCAGTTCTTAAAAGCGCCTTCCGTGAACTTCATAATGTTACCCTTGTGCACAAAAGTTACTGACGGCAACCTGTTAGTAATTGCATATTGAATCGCAGAACGAATTAATCTTTCTGAACCTTCTTTACTTACCGGTTTAATTCCAAATGATGAAGTGTCAGGAAAGCGGATCTTTTTAATACCTAGTTCTTCCTGCAGAAACTTCAGCAATTTCTTTGCTTCGGGTGTTCCTGTCATGAATTCGATTCCGGCATAAATGTCTTCGGTATTTTCCCGGAAGATTACCATGTTCACTTTTTCCGGATGCCACATAGGAGATGGCACACCGTCAAAATATCTTACAGGCCGAAGGTTTACATATAAGTCAAGTTCCTGCCGCAATGCAACGTTGAGACTACGAATGCCGCCACCCACCGGTGTTGTAAGAGGCCCCTTTATTGAAAGCAGGTATTCTCTAAAGGCATCCATAGTTGCCTTTGGCATCCATTCACCTGTCTGGTTAAATGCTTTTTCACCCGCAAGTACTTCCATCCATTCAATCTTCCTTTTGCCTTCATAAGCCTTCTTTACGGCAGCATCAAACACCCGCACACTTGCTTTCCATATATCAGGGCCAATGCCGTCTCCTTCAATAAATGGTATAATTGGATTATCTGAAACCTTTAACTCACCATCACCTGACATCTTTATTTTTTCGGGCATAAGAATTTAGTTTATTGGTTTATTAGTTTATTGATCATTGCCTCTTGCCTGGATGCCACACCACGTTTGACGACTATCGTACTTTATCTATTTCAAATTATAAGAAAAATTCAACCATCCGCTGTCTATTTCCACGCCTTCATATTTATTGTAAAAATTTATCGCCGTAGCGTTCCAATCCAAGACCTGCCAAACTATGCCGCTGAATTTTTTTTCCTTCGCTTCTTCAATTAATTTGTCAAATAATAATGTTCCTATGCCATGGCCTCTTAATTTTTCGTTCACTAAAAAGTCCTCAAGATACATGCGCTGGCCTTTCCATGTTGAATAGCGGATATAATATAAAGCAAAGCCCTGTACAACACCATCTGCTTCGGCTACGAAAGCCCACCAGACGGGATGTTCACCAAATCCACTGTCAACAAAATGATCAAATCCAACGGTTACTTCCTTTGGGGCCCGCTCGAAGACAGCTAATTCCAGGACGAGTTCCATCATTCGTTCGCAATCTTCCCTGATTGCCTTGCGTATATTTATTTCCATTAAATAATTTTTTATTGGAAAATTATATTTCTAATTTTTTGGTTCTTGTTTCCACCCTGGTCCTTTAATAAATCTTCCCGGCGTGGCTCCTGTATGTTCTCCATTTTTTAAAACCCGGACTCCATTTACGAAAACATCAATTATCCCGGTTGCATACTGATGAGGGTTTTCATACGTTGCGTGATCTTCCACTTTTCCCGGATCAAAAATTACCAAATCCGCATAATAACCCTGTTTTAACTCACCGCGTTTTTTTATATGCAATTTTTCCGCGGATAGTTTACTTAATTTTCTAATTGCATCCGGCAAAGTAATAACTTTTTCGTCTCTTGAATAATGCCCCAACACCCTGGCAAAATTTCCATAGGCTCTCGGATGCGTAAATGATTTCAGAAAAACACCTTCATTGGAATAGGAACCAGCATCAGATCCAAAACTTACCCACGGAATGGCTATTTCCTTTTTTACATTTTCTTCGCTCATAAGAAAATAGGCTACGCCTATTCGTGAGCTGTCCTGCACGATTAAATCCATTGCGGTTTCCTCCGGGGAAGTGCCACGAATTTTAGCCACTTCTGCCAGGGTTTTTCCCCCTAATTTTTTTAATGAATCCTGTTTAAATCCAAGCAATAAAACTTTATCGGGAGAGCCCGCGGCATAATATAAATTTTCCCAATCTTCAGCATTTGTCTGCATAGCTTTTGCCATTTGTTTTCTTATAGCAGGATCGTGTAAGCGCTGCCACAACTTATCAAAGCCACCGTCCTGCAGCGCAGGTGGGAACGACGCGGTGAGGCCGGTTGAACCTGCAAGATAATTATACATATTTGCGGCGACATCAATGCCTTCACTCCTTGCCCTTTCAATTCTATTTATTACGCTGTCCATTTTATTCCAGTTATCTTTTCCCGCTGCCTTTAAGTGATATATCTCTCCATGGACGTTCGCCATTTGAGCTATGGTAATCAGCTCTTCAATTGCTTCATAGAGTTTATTCCCTTCACTGCGCATGTGTGAAATATATGTTCCGCCATATTTACCTGCCTCCTGGCATAAAGCAATCAATTCATTTGTTTTTGCAAAGAATGCCGGGGGATAAATAAGCGACGAGCCCACGCCAAGTGCTCCTTCTTCCATCGCTTGTCTTACCAGCGACCGCATACTATCAAGTTCCGCCGGTGTGGGTTCACGATCATCTTCTCCTATTATGTTTTCCCGGATAGTTGTTGCACCCACAAAAGATGCAACGTTACACGAGACACCTTTTTTTTCTAAATAATTTAAATATTCACCGAGTGTATTCCACGTTACCTGGTATTTTATATCTCCCTGGCCACGCTGCATTTGTTCCTTCATTTTGGCATTCAATGGACCCATGCTTGAACCTTCGCCCATAACTTCAAGAGTGACACCTTGCCTGATATCGCTTTGTGAACGGCCATCCTGAATTAAGCTCGTATTAGCCCAGCTCAGCATATTAATAAATCCGGGAGCAACTGCATTTCCATTAGCATCTACCTCATTTTTTGAAGCTGCCTTTGAGAGGTCACCAATAAAGGCAATTGTATCTCCCGAAATAGCAATATCACTTTTATAAGGTTGGCCTCCATTGCCATCATAAATCATTGCATTCCGAATGATGGTGTCGTATTTATTTTGTTTGCACGAAAAAAAGATAACCAGTAAAAGTGAAGAATAAGGGAGCCAAAAGTTTTTTCTCATTTGGTGTATCGAAATAAATTCTGAAGAAATTTTATCATTTTAGAAAATCTTCAATAAAGATTTCTATGAAAGCGCCTGGTCGAGATCGCTTAAAATATCTTCGACATCTTCTATGCCCACACTCATTCTTATTAAGCCATCTGTAATTCCGTATTCCAGCCGTTTTTCTTTTGGCACACCATAATGCGTCATTGATGCAGGATGGCTTAGCAAAGTATCACATGTGCCTAATGAAACTGCTCTCACACACATCTGCAGTCTATTAATAAAATTGATTCCAGCCTGCAACCCGTTTTTCATATCGAAGCTCATCATTGCACCGGGATGTTTCATTTGTTTTAAAGAGGTCAAATGGTCGGGGTGGGAAGTTAATCCCAGGTAATTTACTTTACTTACAGAAACATGATTGCTTAAAAAATCCGCAACTTTCACCGCGTTATTACAATGTCTGTCCATTCTCACCGATAAGGTTTTTATTCCCTGCGAAAGAAGAAATGCATCAAATGAATTGCTGTTGCCTCCAAGTAACCTGTGCACCTTTGTCATCCTTGTCTCCATGTGCTCAATATTTTTTCCCGTCAATGCGCCACCAATAGCAGTGCCATGTCCATTCAAAAATTTTGTTGTGGAATGGAAGACATAATCGACATCATATTTAAATGGTTGCTGCAAATAAGGAGTGGCGAAAGTATTATCAACCGCGACGATTAAATTATGCGCTTTCCCTAGTTTAGCCAGCAAATCGATATCAACACATTGTATCGTAGGGTTTGCAGGCGTTTCCAGGTAAAGTAGTTTTATTTTGTCGTCATTTTTTATGGTCTCTTCTGCTTTATTCAAATCTCTCAGGTCAACAATTATTGCTTCTATACCCAACCCCGGCAAAACTTTTTCTAATAATTCCTGCGAGCCGCCATATAAAGAGAAATGGGATAAAATTTTATCACCGCTCCTTAGGTTACCCAGCATCAGGGTACTAAGCGCCGCCATACCACTTGCATGCAATATTGTTTTTAACCGGAGTGGCTTTTCATCTTTCATTATTCCGAAACCTTCCAATGCCGAAATCTTTTCTTCCACTTCTGTCATTGTAGGATTTCCCCAGCGACTGTAGATGTATCCCTTCTCGTCACCATTAAATCTCCGCATGCCCTGCTCGGCACTATCAAATACATAAGTGCTGCTTGCGTAAATGGGAATCAGGTGAGATTGATTGGGATCGCTCTTGCTGCCGGAGTGTATTGCCGTCGAACTAAAACCGGTTAGTTTTTTGATATTGGGCATGCGGTATGAATCCTTTTTAAAAAATGTGTTTTAAGTTTGGGCAAATGTAGCGAAACATGAAGCAACTACTTCTTCAATATTCCACCTATAATCTTTGGGCAAATAAAATTATTACCGAAAAAATTTCTACCCTGCCGATAGATATAATCGAAAAGGAAATGGGCAATAGTTTTGGAAGTATTTATGAAACTGTTGTTCATTTAATGGATGTGGAAAGTATATGGTGGCAGCGTTTAAAATTGCAGGAACATGTAGAGTGGCCCGGTAAAACGTTTACGGGAGATTTCGAAGCCCTGTCAAAAGAATTACTGGCACTTTCGAGGCAATGGAATGAATGGGTATCCGAAGCCTCAGCTATGCAGATCGATCATGTATTCGGATACCAAAATTCCAAAAAAGAATTTTTTAAGCAGCCCGTTTATGAAATGCTTCTACATTTATTCAACCACCAGACTTTTCACCGGGGCCAGATTATCACCATGATGCGGCAGAATGGGATTGAAAAAATACCTGCAACGGACTTTATTGTTTTCAGCAGAAAGAAATAAATTCTTTTAAAAAAGAGGTGATACAGTTAGTTCTCTACTTTGCTTCCGGCAATACTTCGTCGAGTTTATTATCCTTTATAAATTTATCTTTTGCTTCGGTAAAATCAGACTGTAAAGCGGTCGCTACAGTAAGCGCTTCATCGGCTTTTGAATGAATTTCCGGCAGTTGGCTTTCAAGGAGCCTGTTTCCGAGGTTGATATTTTCTGCCTCAAGTTGCGCTACCTTTTTCAATAACGAAGTCTGGCTATGTACAACATCATCCAGTTCGCGAAGTATCTTTTCCATTAAATGGAGCTTTTCTGTCTTATCCATAGTTCTAAATATTTGTTTTAAAAGAATTTGAATTCAAATATTGTTCCTCATTTAAATAAAGATGTTAAAAAAGAAAGACAGCAACCAGATGTTGCATGAAACTGAGAGCAATCTAGGCGGTATTATATGCCCACTTCACCAGGGTAGCTCCCCAGGTAAAGCCTCCCCCAAAAGCGGAAAGCACAATAAGGTCATCTTTTTTCAATTGTTTTTCCCACTCCCATAAGCACAAGGGAATAGTGGCGGATGTAGTATTGCCATACCGCTGAATATTGATCATCACTTTATCCATACTCAAACCCATGCGATTCGCTGTGGCATCAATGATTCTTTTGTTGGCCTGGTGAGGAACCAGCCACGCGATATCATCACCGGTTAAATGGTTTTTTTCTAATAATTCGTAAGAAATATCGGCCATGCCTTTTACCGCAAATTTAAAAACTGCGGGGCCTTCCTGGTATATATAGTGCTCTTTGGCCATTACAGATTCAATAGAGGCAGGCTTCGCCGAGCCACCGGCCACCATTTTTAGGTATTCAACCCCACTCCCATCCGTTTTCAGGAGGCTGTCAAGTACGCCATAGCCATCTTCATTTGGTTCTAACAAAATTGCTCCTGCAGCATCTCCAAAAAGCACACAAGTTGTGCGGTCACTGTAATCCACAATGCCGCTCATTTTATCGGTGCCTACAATAACGACTTTTTTATAACGGCCGCTTTCGATTAAACTAGCGCCGGTGGTTACCCCAAATAAAAACCCGGAGCAGGCTGCGGAAAGATCAAATCCAAATGCATTTACGGCTCCAACTCTGTAGGTAATGATATTGGCAGTCGCTGGAAAAGTCATATCCGGAGTAACTGTACAGCAAATAAGGCAGTCAATTTCTACGGGGTCTATTCCTCTTTTTTTACAGAGTTCCAAAACCGCGGGAACGGCCATTTCTGAAACTCCTTTATTTTCTCCTTTTAGAATTCTTCTTTCCTCGACGCCAGTTCTCGTTTTAATCCATTCATCACTGGTATCAACCATTTTTTCAAGTTCAGCATTGGTAAGACGATATTCTGGAACGTATGCACCGACAGCTGTAATAGCCGCGGTAATTTTTTTATCCATTTAGATGTTTGAGATTTTAATAAAGCATCGAAATTACAACATCCTTCCAATTACATTATGCGTACATTATAACAATTTATTATTATTCTGCTCATTAAGTCGAATTACTTATTTTTGGCGCTCTAAAATCTAATATGATCGCATACCTGTCTGGAAAATTTGCTTACAAAAATCCAACCGTAGTTTATGTAGATGTACAGGGCGTTGGCTACAACGTGAATATAAGCCTGAATACGTATTCGCAGATTCAGCATCTTAACGAGGGAAAACTTTATACTTATCTCCAGGTAAAAGAAGATGCCCATACTTTATATGGCTTTTTTGATGCCCTCGAAAAAGAAATGTTTGTTTTATTAATAAGTGTTTCCGGGGTGGGTGCAGCAACCGCGAGGATGATGTTGTCTCATATGAAGCCGTCCGAAATAAGCAATGCGATTATCCAAAACAACGCAAGGGTGCTGGAAAACGTAAAAGGAATTGGAAGAAAAACTGCGGAAAGGCTTGTACTTGAATTAAGAGATAAGGTTTCCAAAATGTCATCAACTTCTGTTGGTATTCAATCTCATGGCAATACTTTGGAACAAGATGCGTTAAATGCTTTGGTGGCTCTTGGAATTTCAAGGCCGGTGGGAGAACAGGCAGTTAAAAAAATCATCGTTTCCGATCCAACAATAAATACCCTGGAGGAGTTAATAAAAAAAGCCCTAAAAGCTATTTGAGAGAAATCTACCTTAATTAATTTGTCGGATGTTGCTGAACAGAAAATTGGCTCCAAATTTCTTTGGGTTATTATTGATTTGCCTTCTCTCCACGGCAATTTCTCTAATACCATGCTACACTGCTTCAGCCCAGGATTCAACCTTGACAACTCCGGCGCCGGATCCAACTTTTAATAGTTCTACTGACACTTTACATTATCCTATTCACGACCGCCGGGGAGATTTCTTCTCCAATTCAAGAAGCACCTTTGACTTTAATCCTCCGTCCAACATTAGTGACTCGATCGCTTACGATCCCGAAACGAAAAGATATATCGTTTTTGAAAAAATAGGCAACCGTTATTATCGAACTCCTACCTCTTACACTTTTGACGAATTTGCCGCGATCCAGGCAAAAAAATCAGAAACCGAATATTTCAGGAAAAGAGCCAATACCTTAAATATATTAAACCGGGGAAAGGTAAAGCCCAAACTTAATGTCTACGATAATTTATTCAATCGCTTGTTTGGAAATGGAAAAATAGATATTCAGCCACAGGGAAATGTTGATATAACAGCAGGCTACCAGGGACAAAACATTAAGAACCCTACGTTACCGGAAAGAGCAAGAAAAAATGGAGGTTTTGATTTTGACATGGCTGCCCAGTTGAATGTAAATGCAAATATTGGTGACAAGCTAAAATTTCCAATAAGCTACAATACACTTGCAAATTTTGATTTTACCAATCAACTAAAGCTTGACTATAGTGGCACAGACGACGAAATACTGAAAAGATTTGAAGCCGGGAATGTTTCTTTGCCATCGAGAAGTACATTGATACCGGGAGCACAATCATTATTTGGGATAAAAACCCAGCTGCAATTTGGAAAACTATATGTAACCGGCGTGCTTGCCAATCAAAAATCCCAACGACAATCTGTGAATTTGCAGGGAGGTTCAGCAGCACAGCAATTTGAATTTAAAGCCGATGATTATGAAGAGAACCGGCATTTTTTACTAGGGCAGTATTTTAAAGATAATTACAATAAGGTAATGAGTAATTTACCTGCCGTAACAACTCCGGTACAAATCTTAAGATTGGAAGTATGGGTTACCAATAAAAATGGATCTACCACACAGGCAAGAGATATCGTTGGCTTAATGGATCTTGGCGAGGCAAATCCTTACAGGCCTTTTACCGTTAATGGCACATTGCCTGCTAACGCTACTAACTCAGAATACCAACAGGTAACCAGCAATCCCTTAAGCCGTAATGCCGCTTTAATTACCAACCAGCTTTTAGGCATGGGGTTAAGCCCGGTACAGGATTTTGAAAAAACATTTGCAAGAAAACTCGACTCTACACAATATATATACAATTCCAAAGTAGGTTTTCTTTCTTTGAGCCAGCCATTGCAGCCGGATGAAGTACTTGCTGTCGCATATCAATATTCGTATAATGGAAGAATTTACCAGGTAGGGGAATTTTCCCAGGATGTTACGCCGGATTCAGTATCGAGTAATCAGAATGTACTTTTCTTAAAATTATTGAAAGCAACATCACAGCGGCCTAAGCTTCCTATTTGGCAACTGATGATGAAGAATGTGTACAGTGTTGGATATGGAACGTTGGAGCGGCTTGATTTTAATCTGAATGTATTGTACGAGCAACCGGGTTATGGAGCAAAAAGATATCTTCCTTTTGGTAATCTTAACCAGGGAATTCCTGTGTTAACGTTGATTAATTTAGACCGGCTAAATAATCAAAACGACCCCCAGCCCGATGGCGTATTTGACTATGTAGAGGGTTATACAGTTATTCCACAATACAGCCGTGTGATGTTTCCTCTTTTACAACCTTTCGGCCGCGACCTTGCTCCAAAAGTATTTAGCGATACAACTATTGCAAAAGACAGCCTGTTCTATCCCTTATACGATTCCATAAAAGCCGTCGCCCAGCAATTTCCAAATCTAAACCGGTTTGTATTAAAGGGCTCCGCAAAATCGTCTTCTAATTCTGACATCAGTATCGGGTATAATATTCCACCTGGTTCCGTAAAAGTGACGGCGGGCGGGCAGCAATTAAGTGAGAATATTGACTACACAATCAATTACGATCTGGGAACTATAAAAGTGATCAACCAGGCGATCATAAATGCGGGTATTCCTGTACAGGTAAATTTCGAAAACAATGCCACGTTTGGTCTTCAGTCAAAAAGCTATCTTGCTTTGCGGCTGGATTACCTCGCCAAGAATACTGCAAAAGAGCAATTGTCACTAGGCGCAACAATGGTAAGGCTTAGCGAACGGCCTTTCTTTACAAAAGTTGATTATGGAGAAGACCCGATCAGAAATACTATGTATGGCCTCGATGCGAACTACCGCAGGGATGTACCAAGGCTTACTAAACTATTAAATAAACTTCCTTTTTATAGCACCACTGCACCATCTGCAATAAATGGTTATGCTGAAGTTGCATTCCTGAAACCCGGACACTCTCCTCAAATCGGGAAAGGCAATGCCGGGGTAATTTATATAGATAATTTCGAAGGAAGTAAAAGTGATATTGATTTACGTTTCCCCCCAATATCATGGGCGCTGGCATCAACCCCATTTGGAGCTACCGACGAAACCGGCACCGTTACTTTATTTCCGGAAGCAGGGTTAAATGACAATCTTGATTATGGAAAGAACCGTGCAAAAATCGCCTGGTATCAAATTGAGCCAACACTCCAGGATCCAAAAAACGTCAATAACCCTTTAAGAACAGACAAACCTGCTTTATCGGATCCAAGGGTTCGTTCCGTTTCACAGTCAGAAATATTTCCGCAACGGACCACTGATTTTGGACAAAACCAGCTAATCACATTTGACCTTGCCTACTATCCAACAGACCGCGGGCCTTACAACTATGACGCAGCAAATGTAAATTCATCGGGAAAATTGTTAAATCCCCGGGAGCGTTGGGGCGGACTGATGCGGAATATTGACCAGACGGATTTTGAAACAGCTAACGTTGAATACATCGAATGCTGGATTCAGGATCCTTTTATAAATACTAAAGACAGGCCAAATGCTGACCAGTCTAATGGAGGCAAATTCTATATTAACCTTGGCAATATTTCAGAAGATGTGTTGAAGGATTCAAGAAGGTTTTATGAGAACGGCCTTCCCACGCCTAACGCACCTTCACAAGTCGACGTTTCAGTCTGGGGTAACGTACCGCGTAATCCCATACAGGTAACAAATGCATTTAGTAATGACCCCGCCGACCGGCCATACCAGGATGTGGGCTTTGACGGATTATCTGACAGTGCTGAAGTAACAAGAAGAAGAACTGATTATTTAAATGTACTTGCAGCAAGTTTTGGAGCAACGTCCAGGGTCTACCTTGATGCACTTGCAGACCCTTCGTCGGATAATTATCAATATTACAGGGGTGATAACCTTGATGCCCAAAAAGCAGATATTCTCGCCCGGTACAAGAACTTTAATAATCCACAGGGAAATTCCCCGATAGCAGATAACAATGCGAAATTTTCTTCAGCAGCCACACTATATCCTGACCAGGAAGATGTAAATCGTGATAATACCCTGAATGAAACTGAAGAATATTTTCAATACATAGTTGACCTGAAACCAGCCAGTGACCCAACTATGCAAATAGGCCAAAACTTTATTGTCGACAAAAAGCTTGTTACCGTAAAATTGGTTGATGGTAATACAAGGCCCGAAACCTGGTACCAGTTAAGAATTCCAATAAATTCTTATAATAAAAAAATTGGAAACATTCCGGATTTTAAATCCATTCGTTTCATAAGAATGTTCCTGACCGGCTTTGATGATAGTGTTGTTGTGCGTTTTGGAAAGCTGGATCTTGTAAGAAATACCTGGAGAAAATTCCAATTCAAACTTGATTCAACGGGCAATTACAGCCCGGAGATTACAACCGATTTTAATGTAGGCGCAGTAAACATTGAAGAAAATGACAAGCGCACTCCTCTCCCATATCGTACGCCAAGAGAAATCGAAAGAGTACAAACATTAAGCAACAATGGGGTGAATCTCCTGCAAAATGAGCAGGCCCTTACACTTAAATTCTGCGATCTTTCACGTAATGATGGAAAGGCCGTTTTTCAAACGTTTGCCAACAGGGATTTAAGGCAGTTTAAAAAACTTCAAATGTACATTCATGCTGAAAAAGCACAGAATAATGCACCATTGAATGATGATGATCTTTTTGCAACAGTGAGAATAGGAAGTGATTTTGTATCTAACTACTATGAAGTAAAAATTCCTCTAAAACTTACGCCGCTGAATTCGGGTCTTGATCCAAACAGCGATGCTTATAATGATACACTTTGGCGGGCAGCCAATAATCTCGACCTGGAGCTCCAGGCCCTTACAAGAATCAAAACGGCGAGGAATTTGTCGAGCTCACCTGTAAACGTTTTGTATTCAGAAGTGCAGGACAATGGGCAGACCTATTCGATTATGGGTAATCCCAACCTCGGCGAAATAAAGGGAATTTTGATGGGGGTTAAAAATGAAAAAGTGGAAGGAGCCTGCGGCGAACTTTGGTTTAATGAATTGAGGCTTTCATCTCTTGATGAAAAAGGAGGTTGGGCCGGCCTTGCCCGCATTGACGCGAACCTTGCCGACCTCGGAACCATATCGGTTTCAGCCAATACGCATACTAATGGCTTTGGTACATTGGAGCAAAGGGTTAATGAACGGTTCCGGGATTATTTTTTCCAGTTTGATGCCGCTGCCAACCTGGAGCTCGGTAAACTTCTGCCTAAAAATGCAGCCTTATCCATACCATTCTACGCCAGCATTACACAATCAATCAGTACCCCTGAGTATGATCCCTTTGATCTTGATCTTAATTTAAAGCAGAAGATTAAACTTGCCCCTGCAAGCCAGCGGGATTCTATCAGGAAACAGGCGATTGACTTTACTTCTACCAAAACAGTAAGCTTTACAAATGTTCATAAGAACAGGACCAATAGTAAAAAACCCATGCCATGGGATGTAGAAAATCTTGACCTGAGTTATTCCTTTACCAAAACAACAGCGCATAATCCGCTGATTGAATACAATGATGTAACGAAACAGCGCGGGGGTGTTGGATATAACTACGCCCCACAGCCGAAATTCTTTGAACCCTTTAAAAAGCTATTCAAAAAAACTAAAACACACTGGTTTGATCTTATAAAAGATTTTAATCTCAATCCTATTCCATCGCAGTTAACATTCAAAGCGGATATCTTCAGGCAGTTTGGGGTAATTAAACCAAGGAGTATTGGCGAGGATAAATATGTAATTCCTGAAACTTACGATAAGTATTTCACGTTTGACAGGAGTTATATTTTCCGTTGGGATATTACACATTCCTTAAACATCGATTATTCCGCATTAAATAATGCAAGAATTGATGAGCCTTACGGGCGACTAGATACCAAAGCAAAAAAAGATACAGTTGAAAGAAATTTCTTTACCGGTGGTAGAAATACTTTGTTTACCCAATCAATTAACTTCTCCTACAATGTGCCTCTTAATAAATTTCCGTTAACCGACTGGACAACATTAAGGCTGCGATATACCGCGAATTACCGGTGGATAGGCGCTTCAAGACTTGCGGTAAACCTTGGGAATTTTTTGGAAAATGGACAACAGGAAGAAGCTAATTTTCAGCTTGATTTTACAAGACTTTACGGTAAATCAAAATGGCTGAAAGCGCTGGACCAGCCAAGGTCCAGGGCACAAGTTGACACAACTGCAAATGGCGATACTTCTGCCTTAAAGAAGCCAAACCAGAAATTACAACCTAATGCAAAAAAGGACCCGAATGCATTGCCAGAACTAAGTGGTGCTGTAAGAGCATTCGGGAAAATATTAACAAGCATTAAATCGGCAAACGTAACGCTTTCTCAAAACAGCAATACCAGGTTGCCGGGCTATACAGACAGCACGCAGCATTTCGGAGAAAATTTTCACAGCATGGCACCCGGTTTCGATTTCATATTGGGCAAACAGCCCGATAGCAACTGGCTAAACCGTGCTGCAGACCGCGGCCTTGTCACAAAGGATTCCAATTTCAATGATTTATTTGTCCAGAATTTTGATCAACATCTTACTATTTCTGCGCAACTTGAACCGGTACGTGATCTCACAATTGATGTAAATATTGATAAGACTTTTAATAAAAATTATTCTGAAACTTTTAAGGACACAACCGGCCTGGGAACTAATTTTGCACACCTCACACCGTACATCGGCGGCGGATTTAATGTAAGTTATATTGCCCTTAATACATTATTTGAAAAATACAATCCAAATCAAATTTCCGCCACATTTGTAAAATTCCAGGATTACAGGCAGGTATTATCAAAAAGGTTGGGCAGCCTGAATCCTTACAACAAACTTGCGGGTAGCCCGGTTGGCGCGGATGGATATGCTATAGGTTATGGACGCTATGCTGTAGATGTGCTGGTGCCGGCATTTATCGCCGCATATACAGGACAGGACCCCAATAAAGTTTCTCTTGTAAAGCAAAGTAATCCAAACCTTAAATCGAATCCGTTCAGGGACATATTGCCGAAGCCTAACTGGCGGATAACTTACAATGGATTGAGCAGGGTAAAAGGGCTCGATAAAATCTTCACGAATTTCTCGCTCACGCATGCATACAATGCCAGCCTGGGTATGAATAGCTTTACATCAGCTTTATTATATCGTGACGTTTCAAGGTTCGGATATCCGTCATTTAAAGACACAACATCGGGCTCTAACAATTATATTCCATTCTTCTTAATTCCTAATATAACTATCCAGGAACAATTTTCTCCTTTAGTCGGTATTGATATGAGTTTCACAAACCAGCTTTCGCTAAAGTTTGAATTTACCAAACAACGCCAGTTAAGCCTTAGCCTTATCGACTATCAGCTCAGCGAAGTGCGGTCCACTGAATATACCTTTGGCGGGGGATTCCGCAAGCGCGGATTAAAGCTTCCGTTTAAAGTTCCATTCACAAAACAGGATACCAAAAAGCTGGATAACGAAATTAATTTCAGGCTTGATTTTAGAATAAGAGACAATGTAACTTCTAATAGCCGTCTCGATCAAAACAGCGCCTTCGCAACAAACGGCAGCAAAGAAATCACTATAAGCCCAACGGTTGATTATTATATCAGCAACCGCATCAATGTAAAATTATATTTCGATCAGCGAAGGGTAAATCCATATATTTCTTCGTCGCCACCTACAGTTGATACGAGGGCTGGTATGCAGGTGAGGATATCGTTGTCGCAGTAGGCCCTGGTGGTCAAAGCCTTTTAAGAATCTTCTTAAAGTGGAACTGTATTGGAGGGCCAAGATTTGCGAGCGAAAAATTTACCCAAGTTCGACTAAGTGAAAAGTTCAATGAAAATTGCTTTGCCCATACTCTATGTTTTGTTGTTTTTGTTACCATATTTAGTTTGCTTTTATAGAAAATTAAGCATACAAATCAGATTGCTGTTCACTTCTTTATTTGAAATTCTCTTTTTAGTTGCGTTAACTATTTTGACGGATTTCATAAATCTGGAGGCGATGATCAGAACCAATTTGTTTTATGCTATCCTTGTTTGGTCAGGTATTTTCTTAAATCTGATCTTGATCTTACTATTTTATATTATGAAAACCTGGAACAGTAATTCATCGTGATTCACATACAAAGGAATTTCTGATATATTAATAGAATTTAAAAAATGCAGGGACTTTTTTAAGCAATCTTATGGTCTTAAAATTGCCAGTAGAAATTATGTTGCCTCAAGCCTAGTCGAGCATTGTGTATCGGCTATCTTGTGTCTGCAATTGAAAACCAGACCCTGGTTTCAGTATGAAAATAAGCACTTCTGCTTGACGGCAGAAAGGATTAAATTTGTAGAAACCCAATAATAATGGCAAACGTATTGGAAAAAGAGTGGAACAATTATTTTGAGCAATTAAATGAGACAGAAAAAAAATCAGTATTGCAGATGCTGAAAGTTTTTTTACAAGGCCGTAAAGAAACAGGGGAGAGTGTTAGTATTGAGCAATATAATAAAGAAATAGATGAATCTCTTGAAGAAGCGGCATCCGGAAATTATATTACCCAGGAAGAAATGGAAAGAAAGGCTTCCAAGTGGTGAAAGAAATAAGATGGCCCTTACCGGCCCAAAAACAGCTGGAGGATGCATATCAGTACATTTTATCTGATTCTCTCAAAATTGCTGAAAAAGTTAGAAATGATATTTTATCATCCACACGCAGGCTCGCATCCAATCCTGAAATGTATCCACCAGATAAATACCGGAGAAATAATGATGGTACGTTTAGGGCTTATAAAGTCCATCACTACAGAATTAGTTACCAAATTTTGGAAAAAGAAATAATCATTGTTCGTGTTCGCCATACCAGTATGAAACCAAAACAATATTGAATAATTCTTCAGCTAGCTTTAGTTGATATAGATATTGCCTTTCATTTTACCGGCAAAACGTAGCTAACCTATAGGAATAAATACAACAGGCAACTCAAATATTTTTTACCGAAACCCTCCACAGCAAAGCGATTGAGCCGCAACGAAATACAGTGGCCAACAAAACGAACCAAAAAAAATTATCAAAAAAAGATTTCATTTATTAAAATTTCAAAACCGAATACCCTACCTTTGTTGTAGACAATTGAATTTAGCAACAATGAAATCTTTTTTATTTATAAAATATATGTGTATTTCTTCTCAGCCCATGGGGTGTTGTTGACCGGTCAATGAGATCCACAATCCTACCATATCACACATATAAGTTCCAATTTCACAATCCTATTACAGAATTAATAACATGCATCCGCTACAAAATTATATTTCAAATTTATCAGAGCAGGCAGACACTTTGAGCATTGAAGAAATGCTGTCTGAATTAACAAGTCAATTTCCCGGTAAGGTTACCTTTTCCTCAAGCTTCAGTTTCGAAGACCAGCTTATTACTCATAAAATTTTAAAGAATCAACTTCCCATAAGCATATTTACATTAGATACGGGCAGGCTTTTTCCTGAAACATATTCAGTCTGGAATTCTACTAATGAAAATTATAAAACTAAAATAACAGCCTATTATCCGGATCAGTCTTTATTGCAGGATTTTGTTGCTGAGAAAGGACCTAATTCTTTTTATGAATCGGTGGAGAATAGGAAGGGCTGTTGCTACATAAGAAAAGTTGAACCTCTAAAACGTGCACTTGCCGGTAAAGCAGTATGGATAACAGGCTTGCGTGCTGAGCATTCTGAAGATCGCAATGATATGCCCCAGGTAGAATGGGATGAAGTAAACCAGGTAATAAAGTACCACCCTATTTTGCATTGGACGACTGAAGAAGTAAAACATTACATCAACAAAAATGACGTTCCTTATAATCCACTGCACGACCGCGGATTTATTAGCATTGGATGTGCACCATGTACAAGAGCTGTGAGGCCGGGTGAAAGTTTCAGGGCCGGCAGGTGGTGGTGGGAAGACAGCACAAAAAAAGAATGTGGATTACACGTACATGTTGTTGATTAAAATTTGGAGTTTCCTTAAACAAAGGAGTCAATAGACCTTAGAGAATGAAAAAATTGAAAGATGAGTAAACACTATTTAGACTATTTAGGCCAACTGGAATCAGAGGCTATTCATATTATGCGTGAGGTTGCAGGACAATTTGAGCGTCCGGCATTATTATTCTCCGGTGGTAAGGATTCTATTACATTAGTCCATCTTGCATTAAAGGCTTTTCGTCCCGGTAAATTTCCATTTCCATTAGTACACATCGACACGGGACATAATTTTCCTGAAGCATTAAATTTCCGGGATGCTCTTGTAGAAGAAATAGGCGAAAAATTAATTGTGAGAAAAGTAGAAGATACTATTAAAGAAAAAAACCTCACCGAACTAAAAGGAAAATTCAATAGCCGAAATGCCTTGCAGACGTATACGCTGCTTGATATTATTGATGAATTCAAATTTGACGTACTGATAGGCGGCGCAAGAAGAGATGAAGAAAAGGCAAGAGCCAAAGAAAGAATATTTTCTGTAAGAGATGAGTTTGGCCAATGGAATCCGAAATTGCAAAGGCCTGAGCTTTGGAGTACATACAATGGCAAAATTCACAAAGGTGAAAACGTTCGTGCTTTCCCTATAAGCAACTGGACAGAACTGGATATATGGAATTACATCCGCACCGAGAAAATCGATCTGCCTTCTATTTATTTCGCACACGAAAGGGAAGTAATTGAGTACGAAGGCCAGTTGGTTGCGGTGTCGGAGTATATGCAATTAGAATCAACAGATGTGGTATCAAAGAGAAAAGTAAGGTATAGAACAGTTGGTGATATGACTTGCACAGCAGCGGTTGAATCCAGCGCCACAGGAATCGATGATATTATCGTGGAAATAATTGCAACCAAAACAAGTGAACGTGGCGAAACAAGAATAGATGACAGGGTTTCAGAAGCAGCAATGGAGGACAGGAAGAAAGGTGGTTACTTTTAAAACCCATCCCTAACCCGTAAAGGGGAAAATGGGAAATTAATTTTAAAACGTTTTTTTTTACCATCAGTAACAAATTAGATTGAATACTGATACAAAACAAAATTCTCCGCTGCGGCGGAGCATAGGTTATGGATTTACTAAGATTTATTACAGCTGGAAGCGTTGATGATGGCAAAAGCACATTGATTGGCCGGTTGCTGTATGACAGCAAATCTATTTTAATTGATCAGCTGGCAGCAATTGAAAAACAAAGTAAGAATAAGCAGAATGGTGAAATAGACCTTGCCTTATTAACCGACGGCCTGCGTGCAGAACGTGAACAGGGCATTACCATTGACGTTGCGTATAAATATTTTTCAACACCAAAGCGCAAGTTTATTATAGCCGATGCACCTGGTCACATTCAGTACACGCGTAATATGGTTACCGGCGCTTCCAATTCTGAACTCGCTATTATTTTAATTGATGCAAGAAACGGAGTTGTGGAGCAAACACGACGTCATTCTATCATTGCTTCTCTTTTGAATATTCCACATATCGTAGTGGCAATTAATAAAATGGACCTGGTTGATCATTCGCAGGATGTATACAACAATATTGTGATTGACTATGTAAAAGTTGCAGAATCATTAGGGTTGAAAGATGTAAAGTACATTCCGATCAGTGCATTGAACGGCGATAATATTGTTGAGAAGTCTGAAAAGTTTCCATGGTTTGACGGCGATCCATTGTTACATCTTTTAGAAAATGTAGAATTACGATCCGATATTAATTTAACAGACGGGAGATTTCCCGTGCAATTTGTAATTCGTCCGCAGGCTGCTGAGCTGCACGATTACAGGGGGTACGCCGGAAAAATAATAAGCGGCGTTTATAAAAAAGGCGATAAAATAACGGTACAGCCGTCAGGGCTTGAAAGTACTATTAAAGCAATTGAAATCGGCGGTAAAGAAATAGACGAAGCCTTCGCGCCGCAAAGCGTGGTAATGCATCTGCAGGATAATGTAGATGTAAGCCGCGGTGATATGATTGTTCACCGGGATAATCAACCGGCAACCGAACAGGAGTTTGAAGCGCTTGTTTGCTGGATGGGCAACAAACCATTAATACCAGGCAACAAATACTTTTTGCAAATCAACAGCCAGGTAGTAAGAGCCGTTGTAAAAGAAATTGAGTACAAGCTGGATGTAAATACTTTACAAAAAAATTATTCTCCCGAAAAAGCCGGGTTAAATGATATTGTAAAGGCTACTATTAAGACCGCTTCGCCTGTTATTTTCGATTCTTATAAAAAGCTGAGAGAAAATGGAGGTGCCATACTGATTGATGAAACAAGTTGCGTTACTGTAGGCGCCTGCATGATTCAATAAGCTTAATTAAATTTTTTTCAGAATATTTCCTACTAATTAAGTAGACTAATAATGACACAGCAATTAAAAAATGGAAAGTTGATTATTGCAGGAGCTGGCCCCGGCGATCCGGAATTGATCACTATTAAGGCGGTAACATATCTGAAGCAGGCAGATATTGTTCTCACTGACCGCCTTGTGAGTGAGGAGATCCTGAAAAATTATGTGAACCCTCACGCTGAAATTATCCGTGTCGGGAAACAATGCAGGCAAGGTATTTCAACCCCCCAGCAAACTATCAATGACCTTATTGTGCACTATTGTCTTTTGGGCAAATTGGTTGTAAGATTAAAGGGTGGTGACGTTTCAATTTTTTCAAATATTATGGATGAATTGGAAACCGCCATTTCTTATAGAATTTCTTATGAAATAATTCCCGGTGTTACAGCAGCTTTAGGAGCGGCAGCGACTGCGGGCATTCCCCTTACCGCAAGAGGTTATGCTACATCAGTACGTTTTCTTACTTATTATAAATCGGATATTGTTACAGATGCATACTGGAAAGAACTTGCCAACACGAACGACACTCTTGTATTTTACATGTCTTCAGAAACTTTAGATAAGGTAGTTGAAAAACTAACTTTTAATAATATTCATGAGGACAAATTATTGGCCGTTATAGAACAGGCGACAACTCCATTTCAAAATATTCGCGTTGTGAATTTGTATGATTACCAAAAACAATTAAAAGGAAAGTCATTCATTTCACCTTCTCTTGTGATCATTGGAAAAGTTGTTTCACTTCATGAGCAATTTGCATGGCTTACTAATAACGATGATCGTGAAAATTATTTCAAGCCAATGAAAAGCCCTTCAATAAATCTCAAAAATCCTGAAAAATTGCAGAAAAATGTTGGCTGAAAATAAACTTAAAACTTTACTGGAGCTAATTGAAAAATCAACCAAAGAAGAGTTGCTTTGGATAAATGGTTATCTGAATGGCATTGTATCACAGCAGGTTTCAAAAGAAGCTCCGGTTGTAAAAAGCGGGGTTAATAAAATAACCATTGCTTACGGAACTGAAACTGGTAACTCGAAAAAGCTCGCTACGGAATTTGCATCAAAGGCCAAAAAGATTGGTATCAATGCCAAGGTGCAAAGTATGGATCAATACCGTCTTAATGATCTTACTAAAGAGGAATATTTTTTAGCGGTCATAAGTACTCACGGTGACGGTGAGCCGCCTTCAGCTGCAAAAAAATTTTATGATCATGTGCATCAAAATGGATTTAAGCTTGACAAATTAAAATACAGTGTGCTTGCCTTAGGCGATACTTCCTATCCCCTCTTTTGTAAAGCGGGAGAAGATGTCGATGAACAACTTACCAAACTGGGAGGAAAGCGATTTTTTCCGATACAAAAATGCGACGTCGATTATGAAGCGGAGGCCAGTGAATGGTTTGAGGAAATTATAAAAACATTAAACACAAATTCAGAAGTTCCCGCCATTGTTGCACCAAGGACTATAACTAAAAAGTCCTCGGGAAAAAAAATATATAACGGCAGGCTACTTTCACACATTAATTTAAATGACCGGGGCAGCAATAAAGAAACTTATCACATAGAAGTTGAGGCGGAAGGTGTTGTTTATTTACCCGGGGACTCTATTGGCATTATTCCTGAAAACAAGAGAGCGATGGTAGATGAAATCATTTCAATCACCGAAACTGATGAAACTACAAACGTTGACTACAAAGGTGAATTGCTTTCGGTTTATGACTTGCTCCATAAAAAATTAAATATTACCTACTTACCTGAGCGGGTGGTGAAACAATATGCAGCCATAGTTGAGAAGGATGTAATCATACAAAGAACTGATTTAACCGACTTATTAAAAATCTATCCCGTAAAAGATGCAGACCAGTTTACGGAGATAGTAAAAATATTAGAACCAACCGCTCCAAGATTATATTCTATCGCATCATCTCCCGAAGCACACTCCGGAGAAATTCATATTACCGTGGCGAAAAATTCTTTTAAGGTAAATGATACAGTTGAATATGGATTGGCTTCTGAGTTCTTATCGCATTTTAATATGGATGATGAACTTCAGTTTTATGTGCATCCGAATAACAGGTTCAGGTTGCCGGACGAGGATAAAAATATTATTATGATCGGGCCGGGGACTGGCATAGCCCCTTTCCGTTCTTTCATAGCAGAAAGAGATGCCACAGGTGCTTCAGGCAAGAATTGGCTTTTCTTCGGAGATCAACATTTTGTTACAGACTTTCTATATCAAAGTGAAATACAAAACTGGTTTGACATGGGCGTTCTTACTAAAGTAAGCACTGCGTTTTCCAGGGATCAAAAAGAAAAAATTTACGTGCAGCATAAAATGTTGCAACACGGTAATGAGCTTTTTGAATGGATACATACCGGTGGTTATGTATATGTGTGCGGCACAAAAGATCCGATGAGTTTTGATGTTGAAAAAACATTGCTGCAGATCATCGAACAATTTGGTGAAAGGTCAAAACCCGACGCTGAAAAATATCTTGATGACTTGAAAGAAGACGGGAGGTATATTACAGATGTTTATTAAAAAAAATAACACTAAATTTTTCTAATTACACGAATGAAAATCTAGAAAAAAATAATTAAGTGTAATTCGTTTCAATTAGTGTAATAAAGCTAATACAAGTAATGGCAGAAAATTTATCATCAACAGAAAAGATCAAAACAGAAAGCGATGGGCTGCGTGGCACCATTGAAGAAAGCCTGCACGATGAATTAACCGGCGCTATGCGTGAAGACGATCAGTCATTGATAAAGTTTCATGGCATGTACCAGCAGGATGACCGTGACCGCCGAGATGAAAGAGCGGAAAAAAAACTCGAACGCTTATTTTCTTTTATGATCCGGCTTCGGTTGCCGGGTGGTTTTTTAACATCAGAACAATGGATAGCTGCAAATGAAATTGCCGGAGAAAATTCAACCGGCGTTATAAAAATAACTACGAGGCAAACAATCCAATTACATGGTATTTTTAAATCAAAAATAAAACCTACCATACAGGAATTTAATAAGGCAAAACTGGATTCCATTGCAACTTGCGGTGATATCAACCGCAATGTAATATGCAGTGCTCATCCAAAACAGTCGCCGATACATGAAGAGATTTTTGCTTACGCCGATAAGATAAGCCGGATGCTGATGCCAAAAACAAGGGCATATTATGAAATATGGCTTGATGAAGAAAAAATAGTGGATAAAAAAGATGAAGAAGATCCGTTATACCAGGACAGGTATATGCCCCGGAAATTTAAAATCGGCATTGCTATTCCTCCCAATAACGATGTGGATGTATTTACAAATGATATTGGCCTGATAGCAATTATTGAAAATGATAAATTACTTGGTTTTAATATTGCAATCGGCGGCGGATTATCAACTACTCACGGTAATGCACAAACGTATGCAAGATTGGGAACAGTTATCGGCTTTACTGACACTGAAGAAAAAACATTGAAAGCGATTTATGAAATACTTACTGTACAAAGAGATTTTGGCAATCGCAGCGACCGGAAATTTGCACGGCTTAAATATACCGTTGACAGAATGGGAGTTGAAACATTTAAAGAGGAAGTTGAAAAGCGGCTTGATTTTAAACTGGAAAAAGCAAGGCCATATACATTTACAGGACGGACAGATTATTACGGCTGGTACAAAAATGAAAAAGGAAAATGGTATTATACCCCCTTTATAGAAAATGGCAGAATACTCGATGATGAACAGGTTGCTTTAAAATCTGCATTACTGGAAGTGGCAAAAACAGGCAAAGCAAATTTTCGTTTTACCGGCAAATCAAAATGTAATTATAAGCGATGTTGCGGCTGAAGATAAAGAAGCTATAAATAAAATACTAGAACAGATTTAAAATTATTGAACATACAGAAGGCAGCCTCTGTAATTCGTAAAAATTCTATGGCCTGTGTTGCGTTACCAACCTGCCCTTTGGCACTTGCAGAAGCGCAGCGTTATATGCCTTCACTACTTACAAAAATTGAAACTTTACTTGCTAAAAATCAGTTAGGTAATGAAGATATTATTATAAGAATGACGGGTTGCCCTAATGGTTGTGCAAGATCTTACAATGCCGAAATAGGTTTTGTGGGAACGGCAATGGGGAAATATAATATACATCTTGGCGGAGATCATGAAGGCTTTCGTTTGAATAGAATTTATAAAGAAAGCCTTGAGGAAGCAATACTACATGAACTGGATGCATGGTTTGCAGATTTTAAAAAAGAAAGAAAGGATGGTGAAAAGTTTGGAGATTATTCTTTTAGGAAATGGCGGCTTTCCCTAACCACTCCGCGCAAGAAGTCCATTCGGACAGCGGAAAGGTGCAGTAACCCGGCGCATAAATTTTTGATATAGCTGATGAAAAAGTGAGCGCAAAAAAACATATTGCCTTAATTATCTTACTAATTCCTATTGCACAAAGGCACAGCGTACTACACGTGCACACCAATGTACTTTGGATAAGCTATGGCAACACAATCCGGTTTAATAAAAAATGGTCGGTAATAAATGATGTACAGCTGAGAACAACAGATTGGGCTGATAAATGGTTGCTATATGGATTTCGACGGGGTTAAGTTATAATATCAATCACCATGTTGCAGTTACGGCCGGCCTTACACTTTTTGAAAGTGCCCAGTACGCAGGAAAAGATTTATTTTTTAAAAATGAATGGCGGCCCTGGGAAGAGATTTCTTACCAGGTTAAATTAAAAAAAATAAATTTATTACAAAGGCTGAGGACAGAGCAGCGATTTATTCAACAAACTGTAAACAATCGAAAAACCAACAATTATCAATATATATTTCGATTCCGCTATCGATTTGAATGGCAGTTTCCTTTGAAAGAAAACAATATTAAATTGCTTGCTGGCAATGAAATATTTCTTAACCCCGGGCACTTAAATAATAGTTTATTTTTTGACCAAAACAGAACCTTTACCGGCCTGAGTTTTAAACTATCAGCCAATACCAATTTACAAGGCCAGTATCTTAAAATATTTCAATGGCGAAGTAATACATCTGTGTTGGAGGATCAGAATGCATTTCGGATAAATATTTACCAGCAATTTCGTACGAGGAAATTTAATAAATCACATAAAACTGCCTAAAGTGATAGAAGTAAAAGAAGAAATAAAAGTTGAACAAGGCAATAATCTCTTCCCTGTTTTTTTAAAGCTTGAAACTCTGCGCTTATTGATTATAGGTGGTGGCAATGTTGGCCTGGAAAAATTAACGGCAGTCGCGGAAAATTCTCCATCCACTTTTATTCACCTGGTTTCAATAACTGTAAGTGACGACATATATAAACTCTCAAAAAATCTTTCAAGAATCGTTATTGAAGAAAGAGCTTACACAACTACCGACATAGAGCAGGCTGATATTGTAATTGCTGCCGTTAATGATATTGAAACAAGTGAGCGAATCAGGCATGATGCACACCAAAGAGGTAAACTGGTGAATGTAGCAGATAAGCCAGGGTTATGTGATTTTTATTTAAGCTCAATCGTAAAAAAGGGCGACCTGAAAATTGCAATCTCAACAAATGGAAAGTCACCAACAATAGCCAAGCGGTTGAAAGAACAAATCAATGAATTAATGCCTGATGAAATAGAGAACCTATTGGATAATATGCATATCATACGGAACGGGCTAAACGGAGATTTCGCAGATAAAGTCAAGCATCTGAATGACATAACTGCCGTGCTTGCCGCGAAGCAGATTACGCTTGATTCGGGCAAAAAAAACGAGACAAAAAAATGGCAGAAAATAGTCAAATGGTGCTTGTTCGCTTTTTGTTTTATGATCATAGGACACGGCATTTTATCCTATATTCCATTTCACCGTATTGTCGGAAGCTTAAAGACAATTCCTGAATTTGTAGACCTTCAACCGTTTTTTATCATGTTTTTAACCGGCTTCATTGCACAGATGGTTGACGGTTCCTTGGGTATGGGATATGGTACTATCAGTACAACTTTTCTGCTTGCAAATGGAGTTAGTCCTGCTATAGTTAGCAGCCGGGTGCACTCAGCGAGGGTATTTTCGAGTGGCGTATCAGGTTATAGCCATCATCGCTTTGGCAATATCAATAAAAAATTATTCAGAGCACTTGTTATTCCAGGAATTATCGGCGCAATCATAGGGGCAACACTTGCATTTTTTGCACAAAAATATTCCACCTACATCCGCATTCCTCTTTCTGTCTATACCCTGTACCTGGGATATTTTATTTTGAAAAAAGCGTTTAAAAAGAAGCAGGCTCAAGGCAAAATAAAAAGAGTAGGATGGCTCGCAACGATTGGTGGCTTTATGGATTCATTTGCGGGCGGTGGTTGGGGAACATTAGTTACCAGCACCTTGATTGCAAAAAGAAAAAACCCACGTTATGTAATCGGCTCTGTTTGCCTGGCTGAATTTTTTGTAGTGTTGTGTAGCTCTATCACATTTTTCATCTTCTTAAAAAGTCTTCCTTTAATTGATATAGCAGGATTAATATTTGGTGGCTTGCTTGCTGCTCCGCTAGCGGCAAGGCTGGTAGGAAAAGTTCCTGTTAAAAAAATGTTTATCGCTATCGGCGCATTGGTAATCCTCACCAGCTGCATGACGCTTTTCAAAGTAATTTCCCAGCTGAATTTCTAAATAATAAAATACAAACACCCCACAAAATTGTTAGAGTAATAAAAAGTACTGCACGTTTGAGCCTTAATATTTTAAAATGTCATTGAAAGTTCTAAATTTCCTATCGTCTTCTCCATCAGAACGATGTTGTATCGTGAACAACCGTTTCTCTTTTTCAAAAAATTCTAAAAAATACTTTTCTATTTTTTATCTTATTAGTCTACTAAATTTATAGACTATACAGAATTGCACTCTAAATTTTATCATTTATCAAAGAAGTCATGAAACAAATTATTTTATCTATTTTAATACTACTACCATTTCTCACGTTTGGACAATTGAACGGTTCGGCGATAATGAGTGGAAAAGTGATTAGTGAACGGGGTGAGCCAATATCTGCAGCGAGCATTACAGTGAAGGGTGCAAAAAATGGGGCAATCACTGATTCTATCGGATATTTTTCATTTATAATCAACCAAAAATTTCCTTTCAAACTTGTGGTTTCTTCGATTGGATTTTCTCCGCAGGAAATAGAGGTGAAAAATCCTAATTCAAAATTAGCTGTACAATTGACTACCCAAACCTATCTTGCTAATGAAATAGTGGTAACAGCAAGCCGTAAAGAAGAGAAATTGTTACATTCACCTGTATCAATTGAAAAACTGGATATCAAAGCATTAAAGGAAACACCTGCTGCTTCATTTTATGATGCATTGGGAAATGTAAAAGGTGTGCAATTGACAACATCTTCCATCACTTTTAAAGTGCCGAATACAAGAGGGTTTAATATTCCTAACAATTTTCGGTTTATGCAATTGGTGGATGGCATAGATATGCAGGCGCTACATTGGGTGTACCACTTGGGTAATGCGATAGGGCCAACAGAACTGGATATACAAAGCATAGAAATAACACCTGGTGCCGCATCCGCTTTATATGGCATGAACGCAATAAATGGAATGGCAAACCTGATCACAAAAAATCCTTTTTCATCCAGGGGCTTAAGTATTTTTCATCGAACGGGAATTAACCATGTGGATGGCATAGACCATTCGCGCAAGCTATACTAACTGAAACGGCTATACGATATGCAAAAGCATTCAATGATAAATTTGCATTTAAAATTAACGCGAGCTATTTGCAAGGTACTGATTGGATATCTAACACCCGTTTAGATCAAAATCCTAATAACTAAGAACACGGCTAATCCCGCCTACCCGCATTAAACGGAGTGAATAATATTGTATTTGATGGTTGGAATAAATATGGGGATGATGCTTTAGCGGGAAGTAACACAGTTTCTCTTACGGGCTTAACCATTGATGGCGTAACCAAACAGGACACTAACGGTTGCCCGTACTGGTTATTGGGAAAAAGACCTGGTAGATCCCAAAGTTGATAATTTAAAATTTGATGCGGCTTTACGTTTCAGCTTTACTCCATCACAGAATTGACTTACACCTACCGGATCGGTAAAATGGATGGTGTTTTCCAAAGAGGCAATAAGGTAAAACTGGATAATGTAGTTGTGCAGAATCACCAGCTGGAATTAAAGGGAAGCAACTTTACTATAAAAGCTTATACATCCCGCGAGAATTCCGGAGATTCTTATAATGTAAAACCACTGGCAGATAATTTAGATCTTTATACAGGTGGCAGTGCTCAAATGTATGGGGTAGCAAATATAAAGATGCATTGAATGCTTTTGCGTCTGCTCATGGAGGTAACTTGACTTCCGAAAATCTGGCTGCAGGCAACTGCAATATGCGCGGCAACAGGCAGATGCAGGCCGGGTAGAACCGGGCACTGCAAAGATTTAATACAGTAAAGGATTCAATTATAAAGATCAATAACTGGGATATAAAATCAAGTGCAATACCTAATGCACCAGTAACCGGTGGAGCTGCATTGATTCAAAAAAGTAATCTATACCATATAGAAGGACAATGGGATCTTATCAAAACAGGTAAAATATTTTGATCTGCTAATCGGAGCAGATGCACGTGTTTATGAATTAATTCCTGATGGTAATAATTTTGTAGATTTTAAACGCCCGATAGCAGAAAGAAATAATCCTTTAGCCTGATGGAAGCTATGGCCGACAATACTTACTATAAAAAATTTGGTGGTTTTGCGCAGATCACCAAAACATTGTTTGAACGAAAAACTAAAATTATGGGGTTCGCTTCGTGAAGATTATAACCCAGAGTTCAATCGGCGAAACTTACCCCACGCCTAGCCGCTGTGTACACATTAAAAGAGAAACATAATTTTCGATTTACTTTTCAAAAAGGGTATCGTTTTCCTGCGTTGTTTGAAGCATTATCTTATGTAAATAACGGAAGGGTTAAACGAGTTGGAATTTTGCCGATTATTAACGAAGGACTTGGTTATCGGGACAATAGCTATACCCAATCCTCAGTAGCAGCGTTTAATGCAGCTGTGAAACTGGCCGGTAATACTGATTCAGCAGCTTTATCAAACAGGGCTTTACTAAAGCCGGGATCATTGCCAAATGGCAAGCCCGGAAGGAATCACCTCATTTGAAGTTCGGATATAAAAGTGTTTTATTCGACAACAAATTATTTATCGATTTTGACGCATATACGAATACCTATGACGGTTTTCTCGGCCAGGTGCAGGTGTTTGTACCGATAGGAGAAACAATCGGGTCAGATGCCGCAGTATTAGGAATGATCGACAGAAACAGGGATGCTACAATCTGCGAAAGCAGCGACACCAACTTCACCTGCTACCGCAGCCAGCAACGGGCAAGATCGATATCGGGTGTATACAAATGCGAAAAACAAATACACAACTTATGGTTCTTCTTTGGGCCTGACTTATAATTTTTATAAGACTTTTACTATTTCGGGTAATGTCAATTGCAATAAATTAAAGGCAATTCTACTCCCGATTTATTTATAACAGGTTTTAATACTCCGGACTGGACCACAAATCTTTCTATTGGAAACAGGGCTGTCACAAAAAATTTTGGGTTTAATGTAGTGTGGAAATGGCAGAACACTTTTTTATGGGAGAGTCCGTTGGTAACCGGCAGGGTTGAAGCAATTAACAATGTTGATGCACAAATTACCCTTCGATTACCTTCCGCAAAATCCACCGTCAAGTTTGGCGGAACTAATGTTTTTAATAAGCGACATATTGAGTATGCGGGTGGGCCAACAATTGGCGCGTTATATTACGTTGCCTGGACATTAGAAAATTTATTTTAATAAATAACTGCAGCTTCATTTTATTATGTTATAAATTAGAAATGAAATACATATACACATCCAGGGATACCTCAGAAGAATCCCATTCTTCTATTCCTAAACCGATACCTTAATACAATTTATGTTACCCTTATTAAATTTCAATGAAGTTTTTGCCAGCTTATTTTATCCATCTCTTGATTAAATTGTATTTTATGACTTTATTTTGCTGCAAGCAATCCGGCAGTAGGCAGCCCGGATAAAAATCATATATATGAAAACAATTACATTATTGAACCGGCGTTTTAACTGTTTATTGTTTCAGCAAAAAAGTTATTGTTATAAATTGCTATTCGCAGTTTCTGTCTTTATTATATCAGACGCCTTTGGCCAAAAAAGTTACCAGGTATTAAGTGTACCTGCCATTAAAGAATACACGCATATTAATATCAAAGGAAATAGTGTATTGGCAAGTGGGAGGTATGTAACTCCTGCCGGTGAAACAATTCAAATAACTCATGACCCTTTCGGAATGGCGATCTCCCCGGATGGTAAAAAAACCGTTACGATTCACAACGGTGTGTTTACCATTATTGATAATGAAACCCTTGCCAACACAAGAGTGCCCAGTTATGATAGTAGCATACTTTCGCCTTTTTCAAACGGATCGTTCTTAGGTGTCGCTTTTGCACCAGACTCAAAAAAAGTATATCTAAGTGGGGGCGATAACGGGGCTGTAATTGTATACGATATTGAAAAATTTCAAAGGCTTGATTCTATTTCTTTAAATGGAATGATCGATTCTGTTGACTATGAAGACAGTTTTACTTCTGATCTTTTATTAAACCAAAGTAACAATGAGTTACTCGTTTTAGACAGGGGAAATTTCAGAATGGTGCGCATTAATCTGGCTACGAATAAAATAACTGCTTCGATTAAAACAGGAAGACAGCCTTTTGGCCTCTCTATAAGCCCCGATAAAAAAATGGCATTTGTAGCGAACGTTGGCATGTTCGATTATCCGCTACTCCCTGATCTTACCCCCCAAAATTATGACAGTCTTTTAATGCCCATTCAGCCTTATGGTAACGACACTAAAGAATCTATTAACGGATATACATGGCATGGCAGAGAAATTCCCGGAGTTGGAAGCCCGTCATCACCTGAGGCCATGAGCGTTTACACAATAGACCTGAGCACTAATAAGGTGATGGATCGGTTTAAAACAGGTTACCAGGTCGGGCAAATGGTCGAGGGTGCGGAAGTAACGGGTGGTGCAAGTCCTAACTCAATTGCTGTTGGAAATAAATACGCTTACGTAACTAATGCGACCAATGATAATATTTCAATTATCGATTACCGTGAGCACAAAATTGTTGGCCATATAGATATTAAAACAGACCCGCTTATTGACCACTATCGCGGGCTCTTACCTTTTGGTATTTCGTTGAGTAAAGACGAAAAAGCTTTATATGTCGCTTTACTCGGCTTTAATGCTGTTGCTGTTATTGATATTGAGAGCAAGGCCACCAAAGGCCTTATTCCAACAGGTTGGGGCACTACCCGTGTGCTTCCGTCTCAGGATGAAAAAGAATTGTATGTGATCACTTGCCGCGGCTATGGCGCAGGGCCCAATGGCGGGAAAGATTTTGTGGCTCCTGTGCAGGGAACTTATATTGGGGATATTCAACTGGCTACTTTCGAAAAAATAAAAATGCCGGACGAAAAGGAATTAGCGGCATACACCAAACAGGCAATTGAAAATACATTCTCCAAAACTTCGGTAAAAGATGATGGAAAAAATCCATTACCTCCTCTGCAAAATATCAGAACAAGCCCCATAAAGTATATTGTTTACATCACAAAAGAAAACAGGACTTATGATGAAGTAATGGGGCAATTAAAAACAGGCATTGGTGACGCAACACTGGCACGCTTTGGAGTAGATGTAGATCTTATTGCGAAAGACAAAACGCTTCATCATATAAATATTGCTCCGAACCATTTAAAGATTGCGAAACAATTTGCTTTTGCTGATAACTATTATTGCGATAGCGATGCCTCTATTCACGGGCATCATTGGATGATGGGCGTAATACCCAACGAATGGGTGGAAACAAACTCAAGTGTCTCTAAAACATCCATGCTGTTTTCCAAGGCATCGGGCAGAAGATTTCCAGGTTCTACGGGAAGTATGGACCCGGAAGATTATGCTGAAAGAGGTGGCCTGTGGGAAGCAATGGAAAGAAACAAAATATCATTCTACAATTTTGGTGAAGCCAATGAAACAGCCCATAACAGGGAAGAATGGTATGACACTGCAACTGGTTCCGGGCATGGCGTGATGGTGCCTATGCAAAAAGCATTGTATCCACGCACGAGCCACAATTATGCAGGCTTCAATACTAGCATTCCCGATCAGTTTAGAATGGATCAGTTTGAAGGTGAGTTTACTAAAATGTGGTTGAAGGGAAAGGATAAAATGCCGGCTTTGATTACTATGCAGGTACCCAATGATCATATGGCATCCCCCCGTCCTGAATTCGGATACCCCTACTATCATTCGTATGTAGCGGATAATGATCTTGCAATAGGAAGGATATTGCATTTTCTTTCAAGAACACCTTACTGGAAAAATATGCTGGTAATTATTACAGAAGATGATCCGCAGGGTGGCGTTGATCACATAGACGCACACCGCAGTATTTTGATGATGGCCGGGCCATATGTAAAGCATGGATATGTTTCACACACGCACGCCAACTTTGGTTCTATATTAAAAACCATTTATACCATTCTTAATGTTCCTTATGTAAATCAATATGATGCTACGGCAACATTATTGCAGGATTTTTTTACGGATAAACCTGACTATAAGCCTTACTCGCTTTTGTTTCCATCGAAAGAAGTGTTTGATCCGGAAATCGCCATGAAGCGCTACAACAGGAACATTGACTGGCGCAAAGTAATGAAAGGCCCTGAAATGGATGATGAAGATGAATTAAGAAAGGAGCATTATAAGCAACAGGGAGTGATTATAAAAAAGAAAGACTAGCACCTGGCTTTTTATTGTTCTCATAAAAAAGTTGCTTCGAAGTTGGTTGTAGCGCAAATAAAAAAGGTTACTGTATTTTTATTACAATAACCTTTGTGAATATTTCAAAATTGTTGAGGATTCTCTTTCTTTTTGCCCCAACAAGTCTTTTGATCCATCAGGAATCAAATTTTGGAAATGCTATAAAACCTCCTTTTTTGGATCGGCCTTCGATAATTCCGATGTCACCGGACTCCTGCTTTTTTTCAATTTTAGCTTCAGGCCACGCTATGAATCCTCCACCTTTTAGACGTCTCTCAGCGGTCACAATATTTTTTTCCTGAACCGATTTAGTGGCTGATATGTTGTGACTATTTCTTTTGCGTACCCTGTTCCTTTTAGGTTTATTTTTTTCAAGATTATTATTCATAAAATTTTTTTTAATTGTTATTTATTCAGTTTTCATTATTCGGGTTAAAAATGCTGTACCAAATCCTAATACGGCGATCAGGGCAAACGACCATCTTAAATTGATGGCCTGGGCTACAAACCCAATAAGTGGCGGACCGATTAAGAACCCTAAAAATCCAATGGTAGAAACAGTGGCAAGTGCTGTACTTGCAGACATGGTTTTTGAACGCCCGGCAATGCCATATACAATAGGTACTACAGACGATACTCCAAATCCAACAAGAAAAAATCCAATTGTTGCTATAGTTAAGTATGGAAAAATAACAGAAGTCAATAAGCCTGCTGTGATCAATACTCCGCTTAGTTGGAGCATGCGCTTTGCGCCGATTTTAGTTACCATCCAATCTCCCAGAAACCGGCCTAAAGCCATTGTGCTTGTAAAAGCAAGGTATCCCAGAGTAGTTAACGATACCGGTGCTGATACTACTTTCTTAAAATAAACCCCACTCCAATCTGCCATCGCTCCTTCACATAACAGGCAGCAAAATGCAATGATTCCCAGTACCAGGATTTGCCTGTCTGGCTTCACAAATAATTTTTGCGATTTGCTTGAAGTATCATCATGTGGTAGCGTGAAGCGATATGAAATTAAAGCGAGCAGACCAGCTAATACAAAAACCAACGAGAAATGCAGCAGCGGGGAAAATCCTGCAGAAACAAACAAAGTTCCTATCGCTGCTCCGGTAAATCCGGCAACGCTCCACAAGCCATGGAAAGATGCCATGATAGATTTGCCATACAATTTTTCTATGCCAACGGCCTGTGTATTCATTGCAATATTTATAACATTTGCAAATAGCCCAAACAGGAACAAGCCCAAAGTGAGCACCCATACCGAACCGGCTACTCCAAGAAGAATCAACGTCATGGGGTATAAAATGGCACCCGCAACAACTAACTTCCGGCTGCCGAAGTTCCCAACCAGCCAGCCTGAAAGAGGAAGGCTCGTCATTAATCCGGCAGGTAAAGCAAACAATACTCCACCAAGGCCGGCATCACTTAGTTGTAATTTGCTTTGAATATCGGGTATCCGGCTTGCCCACGTCGCAAAGGTTAACCCTGCAATAAAGAAGAAGATACTGGTGGCAATTCTGTAAATACGGGACAAGGTTCCCATATTTAAAAATGGCAATTCTGCTGATTCAGCTTTTTTAGAAATGCCTGGCACAAATACGATCCGCTTTGCAACACTGATACCTGAGTTCATAATCTATATTTTAATATTTTTACTAAAAAGGAATGCCTGCTGTACATTAGCAGGCAATCGTTCGTAGTTATTTTTGGGCTTCCTACAATTCCTAAAAACCCAATTTAATTTTATCTTTTTGTTTAATATTTTTTTTTAAATAATCCGGACATTTTTCCCGGCATTCACCGCTTCTCCAACCATATCAAGATCTGCTTGTTTTGGCTGAGAAATAAGTATCAGGTCAATATCCGAATCATGGATAATTGAATTAATATCTTCTACAACTTGAACGCCTGGATATTCCGCCAAAGCGCTTTCGCCTGCAACCTTATTAGTGGTCTTAATTTTCTTTACTATGTAGCCATCCGGGTTATTTTGCGATGTAATCCTCGATAATCCCTCTCTTGAGCCACATTCTATTAATCCTATATTTTTATTCGTTTTCATGTTTTTTATTTTAATTGCTTTTCAATATTCTTTCTTCTCACACACAATAACGCAAAATTATCTAATTTAGTTTAATCGTTTAAACAAGTGTGCTATAATAATGCCAGAAAGTAGAAATAGTAACCCATTTATTTTCTAAATGACTGATTTAATGTAGATTACAATACTTACTGGCGATCGTTAAAAATTTGTTCAACCTGAATTATTGTCATGAAAAAGAAAGTATCCTTAAAAGATATCGCAAGTAAAGTAGGCGTTTCGACGGCGTTGGTCTCCTACGTTCTTAATAATCAAAAATCCGGAAGAATAAGAAAAGAGGTTGCCTTGAAAATAAAAGAAACCGCTAAAGAATTAAACTACCGAACTAACCAGATTGCCAGGAGCCTTAAGCTTCAAAAAACCTTCACAATAGGCTTAATAGTCGGGGATATTTCAAATCCATTTTTTTCGAGTCTGGCCCGCATTATCGAAGATGAGGCTGATAAAAAAAATTATACAGTGATCTTTGGAAGCGCCGATGAAAATGCGGAAAAGTCTTTTAAGTTGATGAATACTTTACTTGACCGCCAGGTTGACGGGTTCATAATAGCACCGGCGGAAAATGGTGAATCCAATATCAATTATTTAAAAGAACATGATATTCCTTTTGTGCTTATTGACCGGTGTTTCCCGGAAATAGAAACAAATTGGGTGTGCCTCGATAATCACAAAGCTGCTTATTGCGCCACTCAACATCTTATCGAAGAAGGTGATAAACGAATCGGGATGATCAATTACAATACGAATCTTTTTAATTTACAAGAAAGAGAAAGAGGATATGTGGATGCCATGAGGGACAATAAAATTGCCTTTGAGAAAGAATGGTGCCAGGGAATTTCATTTGCCGGTGATATAAAGCTGTCCGTTGAAAAAGCTATCCAGGCGCTTCTTTCACTCCCCGAACCCATAGATGCGCTGTTATTCACCTCCAATACTTTGGCAATTTTTGGTTTAAAGTACATTCATTCCAAAGGAATAAAAATTCCCGATGATCTTGCCTTAGTAACTTTTGATGAAATCGATGCATCGGATCTTTTTTATGCGCCACTCACCTATTTAAAACAGCCCGTTGAGGAAATGGGGCAGATGGCCACAAAAATTTTGCTGGAAACAATTGATGGCAAAAAAGAAATTACGAAGGTAAGTTTAGATGCAACGTTAATAATTCGCGAATCTACCCGGCAGGCCCAATCTTTATGAGATGGCAATTACACTTCTTAATTAGTGAGGATTCGGGATAAGATTTTGCACAAAGCCACCAAGTGCTTAAAAGATAATGCCTGATAATCCTGGTGACGTATCTACTTCTATCTGACAGTTTCGATTTTCAAATGCTAATTTTTCTTCGGCTTTGTTGTAACGTTCTGCATGCAGTACATTTGCCAAAATTATTAATTAGCCCTATTAAGTATCAAGAGAGTTATGGAACAAAATCCTATTACAAAAGCTATTCGCACCCAAACGGAACGTACCAATCAAAAGGAGCATTCCACACCTTTATTTTTAACAAGCAGTTTTTGTTTTGATAATGCTGAAGACATGAGAGCGGCATTTGCAGATGAGACGGATGATAATATCTACAGCCGTTTTAGCAATCCTACCGTAAATGAATTCGTAGATAAAATGGTCGCTCTCGAAGGCGCGGAAGCGGGCGTTGCGACTGCCACAGGTATGAGTGCTGTATTTGCAAGTTTTATGGCGTTGTTAAAAAGTGGTGATCACCTTCTTTGCTGTGATGCGGTGTTTGGCAGTACGCATAATATTGCAAAAAAATATTTACCAAATTATGGAATTGAATGCACTTATGTAAGTGCTCATAACCCTGTAGAGTGGGAAGCGGCTATCAAGCCAAATACAAGAATGATCTACCTGGAAACTCCCACCAATCCCGGCCTTGAGATAATCGATCTTGAGATTGTGGCTGCCCTGGCAAAAAGGCATAACCTTATTTTGAATGTTGATAATTGTTTCGCAACGCCTGTAAATCAAAGGCCGATTGATTTTGGAGCAGACCTGGTTTTGCATTCGGCTACTAAATGGATAGATGGCCAGGGACGGGTTTTAGGCGGCGTGATTGTTGGCAATAAAAAACTAATCAACGATATTTATTTGTTCTGCAGAAATACCGGGCCAGCCTTATCTCCTTTCAATGCGTGGGTGCTAAGTAAGAGCCTCGAAACACTGGATGTGCGCATGGAGCGCCATGCAAAAAATGCACTTCATATTGCAAATGCATTGGAAAATCATCCAAAAATATCGGTTATAAAATATCCTTTCCTGCCAAGCCACCCACACCACAGCATCGCTATTAAGCAGATGAAAAATGGAGGGGGAATTGTTTGCTTCGAATTAAAAGGCGGTCTTGAAAGCGGAAGAAAATTTTTAGACAGTCTTGAAATGCTGACGGTTACTGCAAACCTGGGAGATTCAAGAAGCATCGCATCTCACCCCACAAGCACCACTCATAGTAAACTGACAGAAGAGGAAAGGTTAAAAGTAAACATAACGCCGGGGCTTATACGTATTTCTGTAGGCCTCGAATATGCCGACGATATTTTGAATGATATTTTGCAGGCTTTGGATAAATGCTAAAACCCGCAATATCAGAAATGAATATGGCCCATTTTTCGAATGGGCCATATTTTTATATCAGCTTATTGCAGCAAACTTAATAAAGTCAATTTGAAGCTGCCTGCATTTTTGCTTCCTTCTTTGCAGCAGCCTCGTCTGCCGCAGGTTGATTTTCAGGGCGCAAACCTCTAACGGTTTTACCAGCCTGCCACATTTCACTATCCGCTAATTCTTTTAATTCAACTTCGAGCTTTTCCCTGTAATCGGGCTTACTGTTGCTTTCTATAGATTTTGCCGCTTCTTTACCTGTCGCTACACTTTCATATAATTCAGTAAAAACAGGCAAGGTGGCATCTCTAAATTTTTTCCACCAATCTAATGCACCTCGTTGTGCTGTTGTAGAACAATTCGCATACATCCAGTCCATGCCGTTTTCAGCAACTAATGGCATTAATGATTGTGTAAGTTCTTCAACTGTTTCATTGAAGGCTTCTGATGGTGAATGCCCGTTTTTTCTCAGCACTTCAAATTGCGCTGCAAAAATTCCTTGTATCGCTCCCATCAGTGTACCTCTTTCGCCCGTCAGATCACTATATACTTCTTTCTTAAAATCTGTCTCAAACAAATACCCGGAACCAATCGCAATTCCCAATGCAACCACTCTTTCAAAAGCTTTACCAGTTGCATCCTGGAATATTGCATAACTGCTATTTAAGCCCCGGCCCTGTAAAAACATTCTTCTTAAAGAAGTCCCGGAACCTTTGGGAGCTACCAGGAACACATCCACATCTTTAGGTGGCACAATTCCGGTTTGGTCAAGATAAGTGATACCAAAGCCATGAGAAAAATACAAAGCTTTGCCGGGAGTTAAATGCTTTTTAACGGTAGGCCACATAGCAATCTGTGCAGCATCGCTCAGCAAATAGCAAATGATCGTTCCTTTTTCCAAAGCAGTTTCGATGTCAAATAAAGTTTTGCCTTCTACAAAACCATCCCTAACTGCTTTATCCCAGCTTTTGGAATTTTTGCGCTGACCTACAATTACGTTGATCCCATTTTCTTTTTGATTCAATGCCTGGCCGGGGCCCTGCACGCCGTAGCCTATTACTGCCACTACTTCATCTTTAAGAACTTCCTGTGCCTTTGCTAAAGGAAATTCATCACGGGTAACAACGTTTTCTTCGGTGCCACCAAAATTTAACTTTGCCATTTTTCGAGTTTTTATTGTTTTGAGTTCTGTTATTTTATTAAAAAGCTTTACGAATACCTCTGTTTTAATTTGTTTAAAGGAAATAAAAAATTTCTATTATTATTAAAAACAGTTTTTATACTTCTTTACTCCGTTATTTTCTCGTTGAAAGTTAATTTATTTCCAAATGGATCATTAACCTCCATGCACATTGCGTCATAAAATGTTTTCTCCAATCCCGGCCTGTTGTACTTATACTTTTTATCAATCAATAATTTATGATAATCTTTTAGTCCCTTACACCAGATAAAAACTCTTGCTCCCGGTGCAGCATCTCCGTGATGCTCGCTTAAATGTAAGATTAATCCATCTTTTTCCACCTCCATATAAACAGGAGTATTTTCTTCGAAATGATGCTCCCATATAATCGTAAATCCCAACCAATCTATATAAAATTCAATTGCTTTATTATAATCAAATATTCTTATAACCGGTATTGTCTTTTCCACTACCATTCTAAAAAAATTATTTTTCCATAAACATCCAGCGGTGGCCCTCTATATCTGCGCATCTATACCTTTTCCCGGGAAAGCCCTCTTCTACCCCAGATAAAATCTCTGCGCCGTTTTCTTTTGCCGTCTTAAAATGTGCATCCACATCTGTTACATAAACCAGCAAGCCATTTACTATCCATGGTACTGAAAGCCATTTATCCATTTGCTTATCACGTGCTCTTTGCTTATTTATACTTTCGTAATCTAAACCCGGCGTCGCAATCATTATTATATTTCCTCCGGCGTGTAATTGTGAATGAGTTAAACGTCCTTCTTCGATAAAACGCATCTCCATATCTTCTTCAAAACCAAAAGCCTTCTTTAACCATTCTAATGAAGAAACACCATTTTCATAGGACAACATGGGAATTACATTCTGCATTGAAATTATTTTACTACATACTAAATACTTCTGATTGCTTATCCAGGTATTCATTTTCTATTACTTCCTCGCCCGGTTGTGTTTTTTCAAATTCCTTTACCTTTTCGTGAAAACCTTTACTTTCTTTTATAATCGCTACACGTGCACTTCTTACAAATTCAATTAATCCATAAGGCTCAAGAAAGGAAACCAGCTTATCCGTCTCTTCGCGATGGCCTGTTGTTTCAAATACGGTATAGTCCTTTCGTATTGCAACAGCTCTTGCTCCAAACTCTCTCAATAATCTTTCAACTTTTACTTTTTCGGCAACTGCATCTGTCGGCACCTTATATAATGCCATTTCCTGCCAGATGATCTCTTCGTTAGTATGATAATATGCTTTTAAAACATCCACCTGTTTCTCAATCTGGCGAACGAGCTTTTTTACCACATCTTCAACTTCATCTATCACTATATTAAACCGGTGAATACCCTGCACCTCGGAAGGAGAAGTATTCAGGCTATGAATATTAATTTTTCTTCGTGAAAAAATAATCGCGATACGGTTTAATAATCCAATTTGATTTTCCGTATAAACTGTCAATGTGAATTCCTGTTTCATCTTTAGTATTTTTTGCAACTATTGTTTTTGTTTAATTGCTATTATTCTTAATCTTTTGTAATCTGCATACCAACTTCCATTTCTAAAAAGAACAGGTCTTAAAATGTCCTGTACTTCATTTAAAATATCATTTACAATGCCAGGATCTACAGTATTGAAAAAGCCAGCTCCAAACATTCTCAGCCAATCTTTAATACCATTTGCGTTGTCATCCAATTTTGTATCCCTATCGTAATGATATGCAGAAGTGACTCGAAAGCCTTTTGCTTCCAATAATGATGAATATTCACTTAAAGATGGGAAATACCAAAGATTCAGTCCCGCTTCTTTTTGAAATCCATTTCTCAACAAAACTTGTTTCACTGCATCTGTTATATGTTTTACATTTCCCTTGCCTCCCATTTCCATAACAAACCTGCCCCCTGGTTTTAAGCAGTCATACATACATTCTATGGCAGACTGTTTGTCTAAAACCCAATGCAATGCGGCATTAGAAAAAACTGCATCAAACAAAATAGCCAGGTGAAAATCTGTAGCCGACATCAATCTAAAATCAATACCGGGATATTCGTGCTTTGCTTTCGCAATCATTTCAAGGGAACTATCTATTCCGGTTACCTGTACACCTTTTTGCGATATCACATTTGCGAGGTAACCCGTGCCACAACCTACGTCGAGAATTTTTTCGCCAGGGAGTGGGTTTAGAACATTCACCAGGTCTTCTCCATATTTTGAAACAAACGAATGCTTGTTGTCATAAAGACTGGCATTCCATGTGGCCTTACCTGTTTGTAAAACCGAAGTTTCGTTACTTATATTTTTCTTATCAGCTAAATTCATTATCAAAATATTTTATTATAGTGTTCAACTATAGGAAAAGGATCATAAAAATGATGCAACATCTCTTTCCATTTATGGTATTCAACACTTTTTCTAAAGCCTTCAGTATGGTCTTCGATGCTACTCCATCTCACGATTAAAATGTACTTATCTTTCTGCTCAACACACTTTTGCAATTCATGCCCTACATAGCCCTTCATTTTTGAAATTATCTCCTGGGCATCGTAAAACGAATTCTCGAAATCATTGCTTTCATTCTTCCGAATGTTTAGAATAGCAACTTCTGTTATCATAATAATACCATCATTTCACCTCTTTACTTCAATCTAATTTCCGCTACACTGCATCCCTGGGGTACCATCGGGAAAACATTGTTTTCTTTCCCTACCATTATTTCCAGCAGATAAGAACCATTATGCTGCAGCATCTCATTAAGAGCGTCCTTTAATTTTTCTCTTTCAGAAACTCTTTGTGATTCTATCCTATAGGCTTTTGCAAGAGCAACAAAATCCGGGCTCTTAATATCAGTAAACGAATAACGTCTTTCATGAAACAATTCCTGCCACTGACGCACCATACCGAGAAATTCATTGTTGAGAATAATAATCTTTACATTAATATCATCCTGCATGATAGTGCCGAGTTCCTGCAGCGTCATTTGAAATCCTCCATCGCCTATTATGGCAATAACTGTTCTGTCAGGCGCTCCATATTTAGCTCCGATGGCTGCCGGCAATGCAAATCCCATGGTACCTAATCCGCCTGAAGTGATATTGCTTTTTGATTGAGTGAATTTTGCATAACGGCATGCTACCATTTGGTGCTGGCCGACATCAGTAACGATAATTGCGGTCCCATTTGTTAATTCATTAAGTGCTTTTATAACCTCTCCCATTGAAAGTTGTTCATCCGTAGGATTCATTTCCTTTTCAATACAGGTTTCTATCTCCATTTGCTTGTATTCCTTAAATGTATCAAGCCACTCAGGATACGTTTTTTCTTTTACGAGCTGAGTAAGCATTGGTAATGTTGCCTTACAATCTCCCCATACAGGTACCGTTGATTTTACATTCTTATCAATCTCTGAAGGGTCTATGTCAAGATGAATGACTTTCGCCTGCTTCGCATATTTATCAAGCCGGCCGGTAACACGATCATCGAAGCGCATTCCTATCGCTATCAGAACATCGCAATCATTTGTCAAAACGTTCGGGCCATAATTTCCATGCATCCCAAGCATACCCACATTTAAAGGATGACCGGTAGGCATCGCGCTCAAGCCAAGAATAGTCCAGGCTGCAGGAATCCCTGATTTCTCGATAAACGTTTTTAATTCCTGTTCTGCCTCGCCCAAAATTACTCCCTGGCCAAAAATCACGAAAGGCTTTTCTGCGGCATTGATAAGTTCTGCAGCCTGTTCAATATATTCCTTTCTTATAATCGGGTAAGGGCGATAGCTGCGAATATGGTCGCATTTTGTATACCCTTCGAAATTGAATTTCTGGAGTTGCGCATTTTTAGTGATATCAATTAACACCGGACCAGGCCTGCCGCTTTTCGCAATATAAAACGCCTTAGCTAATACGGTCGGTATTTCTGTAGCATCCGTTATTTGATAATTCCATTTTGTAACAGGTGTTGTGATATTAATGACATCTGTTTCCTGGAAGGCATCTGTACCTAACAGGTGCGCATACACCTGCCCGGTTACACAAACCAATGGCGTACTGTCAATCATTGCATCTGCGAGGCCTGTTACAAGATTGGTAGCGCCCGGGCCGCTTGTTGCAAACACTACACCTACCTTTCCTGAAGATCGTGCATAGCCTTGTGCAGCGTGAATAGCCCCTTGCTCATGGCGCACTAAAATATGATTAAGTTTTTCAAGATATCCGAATAGTACATCATAGATCGGCATGATGGCACCGCCGGGATAACCGAAGATCGTGTCTACTTTTTCAGCAAGAAAAATTTCAAGTAAAGCCGCGGAACCCGTAATCTCTGCTGGCATATTTTCAGAAGCTTTTACTTTTTCTTTCTCCTTTATTAATTCAATTGTATTCATAACAATATTTTTATTTTTGAAGTATTAACTTTTAAAACCAATTCTTTCCGTTCTTCCCATTTTCTTTGTTCTGCCTTTTCATCTAAAAGATTTTCAATGGCATCATAAATTTGATTTAGTTGTGTATCATGTTCGCCCAATCTGTGTTTAATCTCTTTTAATTGTTCTTTCAAATCATTTTCTTTTAAAAATATTTTTCTTACTTCCACAAAAGCCCGCATAATAGCTATATTCATATTGATAGCTTTATCGCTATTGAGAATCCCACTTAACATCGCGACACCTTGTTCTGTAAACGCATAGGGAAGATAAGTGGCGCCTCTATGTTTTTTTGAACTGGTCTCATATTGTGACCAGTTCAGATGTTGACTATCAGTGCTTTCTGAATGTGTGGTCACAAATTGTGACCTTAAATCGATCCCACTCATCTTTAGTAAGCTGAAACATAAAATCTGATGGAAACCTCGTTATATTTCTCTTTACAGCATGATTTAAAACTTTAGTTTCTACTTCATATAAATCTGCCAAATCAAAATCAAGCATAACTCTTTCACCTCTTATATCATAAATTCTGTTTTGAATACTTCGTATTATTTGCATAATTATTTTTGAAATTCAGCTCTTATTCATCCGTTACACAACCTTCACTCGCATCTTTTACACTTATCGCATATTTATACAAAATACCTTTTGTTGCTTTTAATGCCGGCTTCTTCCATGCTGCTTTTCGTTTTGCAATTTCCTCGTCACTTACTTTAAGAGTCAACGTATTTTTTGTGGCATCGATTTCAATAATATCATCATCATTTACCAAAGCAATCAGTCCGCCTTCGTAAGCTTCGGGTGTAATATGGCCCACAACAAAACCATGCGTGCCGCCGCTAAATCTTCCATCGGTTATCAGTGCAACAGATTTACCCAAACCAGCGCCAATAATAGCTCCTGTGGGCTTCAACATTTCTGGCATGCCTGGTGCGCCTTTTGGCCCAATATGCCTTATCACAACAACATCACCTGCGTGAACCCTTCCACTTTGTATGCCTTCTATTAAATGTTTCTCTCCTTCAAACACACGTGCTTTACCTTCAAAACGCTCGCCTTCTTTGCCGCTTATTTTTGCAACACTTCCGCCCTCAGCAAGGTTTCCGTATAAGATTTGCAAATGGCCGGTTTTCTTTATTGGATTTTCCAGCGAGTGAACGATATCCTGTTTTTCAAAATCTAAATCAGGAGCATCTTTTAAATTTTCTGCAACGGTTTTCCCGGTTACCGTTATACAATCGCCATGCAATAAACCCTTACCTAATAAATATTTCATAACTGCAGGAACGCCGCCATGCTGATGGAGATCTTCCATTAAATATTTTCCACTTGGTTTAAAATCAGCAAGCACAGGTATCTTGTTACTTATCGCCTGGAAATCATCCTGTGTTAATTTCACATCCACACTTTTTGCCATAGCAATTAAATGTAACACAGCATTAGTGCTTCCGCCTAAAATCATCACCACAGTAATCGCATTTTCAAATGCTTGACGTGTCATGATATCCTTTGGCTTAATATCTTTTTCGAGCAACAATTTTATTGACTCACCAATTGAAGCACATTCTTTTTGCTTCTCTTTGCTTAATGCAGGATTGCTTGATGAATTGGGCAAACTCATACCTAAAGCTTCAATAGCGCTTGCCATCGTATTTGCCGTGTACATGCCGCCGCATGCCCCTGCTCCCGGGCAAGCGTTGCGAACAATACCTTTGAAATCTGCTTCATCCATATTGCCCGCAATCTTTTGGCCTAATGCTTCAAATGCAGAAACAATGTTTAAATCTTCTCCCTTAAAATGCCCTGGCGCAATCGTACCGCCATATAACATAATAGAAGGGCGATTCAATCTTCCCATGGCCATAATACAACCGGGCATATTTTTATCACAACCTGGTATTGCAACGATCGCATCATAATATTGAGCGCCGGCATTGGTTTCTATACTGTCTGCAATTACATCGCGGCTTACCAAACTATATCGCATACCGTCTGTTCCCATACTTATACCATCGCTTACACCGATGGTATAAAAACGCAGGCCCAGCAAGTCATCAACCTCATTAATACTTTTTTGCACCGTAGTTGCCAGGTCATTCAGATGCATATTACATGGATTACCATCCCAGCCCATACTTACTACGCCAACCTGGGCTTTTTGGAAATCTTCTTCTTTAAATCCAATGGCGTAATACATTGCCTGTGCTCCAGGTTGTGTTTCATCCTGCGTTAATGTCTTCGAGTATTTATTTAATTCTTTCATGCTAATGCTTCAGTAGAGATGTAATCCTTTTCTACAACCAGGTTTTTATATGCGTTTTGAATTTGTATTCCTAAAGTATCCTTCCATTGTTTTGCAAATGGAATATTATCTATGCTTTCCATGCCAATCACTTCTGCAGCAGTACCACAAAAAAATGCGCTGTCAGCACTATGAATTTCATCAGTCGTGATTTGCTTTTCAATTACAGGTATATCAAGCGCTTCACATATTTCCAAAACAGTAGCTCTTGTAATTCCTGGTAAAATATTACCGGTAGATGGAGTATATAATTTTTTATCTTTTTCGATAAACACATTTGCACCCGGGCCTTCTGCAATAAAGCCATTCATATCATTAAGTAATGCTTCATCAAAACCTTTTGCTTTTGCTTCCTGGCTTGCAAGAATAGAATTCACATAATGGCCGGTTGCTTTTGCTTCTATTTTAAAACCTTTTGGATTAGGCCGCTCGAAAGAAGACGTCATTACACGCAATAATTTTTCGCCTAAAAATGGCTGCATTTTCCACGTTTCAATCGCTATAAAAGATTCTTTATTGAGATTAAAACTCATGTTAGCCGGCGCATACACGAGCGGCCTGATGTAGGCATCTTGTAAATTATTTAGTTGCAAAACTTCGTAGGTTGCTTTAATCAATTCTTCTGAAGTCCATGTGTATGGCAGGTTCAAGGCATCCGCCGAATTTTTTAATCTTTCAAAATGCTCAATTTCTTTAAAGATTTTTGTTTTGCCATTTTCGGTTTTATAAGAACGAATACCTTCAAAAACTCCATAGCCGTAATGAAGTGTTTGTCCGAATAAATCTGTTTTTGCTTCTGCAGCTTTCACGATTTCTCCGTTCCAATAAATAAAAATGTCGGCGTTGTAATACATAATTTTTTGATTCTATTTTATTAATAAAAAAAGCCCCGCTTCTTTTGGAGGCGGGGCTTATACTTTGATTGATTTTTTTTAAGCAGTAATTCCTCCTCCAATGCCAAGGGGCACAATAACGACTAGGACAGCAATAAGAATTACTGTAATATTTTGAACGCCGTTATTTAGTTTGCCTTGTATCATTGAGAAAAAATGTTTAGCAAACTTAGTGAACCCTTTATTAAAAACAAAGAACTTTTCTATTAAATAATTGTGGCCTTTCCAAAAGCAATATTTTTTGCATTGATATTTACCGGTATATCATTACTTATATAATCACTTACAAACTCACCTATAGTAGATGTGTAATGTGCATTTACTGGATCTATATCATGCGACACAAAGCCATTAGCCAAAGTCCATGCTACGGCCTCTCTCACTTCCTTTGCTTCCTGTTGTAATCCAAAGTGATCAAGCATCATTGCGGAAGATAAAATTGATCCGACCGGATTTGCAATATCTTTTCCTGCAGCTTGCGGGTATGAACCATGAATAGGCTCAAACAATGCTGTAGAAACGCCTACGGATGCCGATGGCAACAGCCCAAGTGAGCCACTGATGACACTTGCTTCATCACTTAGTATATCCCCAAACATATTCTCCGTCAATATAACATCGAACTGTTTTGGGTTTACAATTATCTGCATGGCCGCATTATCCACAAACATGTAGTCTACCTTCACATCAGGATAATCTGATGAAAGATCCTGCACTGTTTTTCTCCAAAGCCTGGAAGTTTCGAGAACATTAGCCTTATCAACAAGAGTTAGTTTTTTTCTTCTCTGCTGTGCTGAAGCAAACGCCAGTTTGGCTATACGTTCAATTTCACTTTTATTGTAAATACACAAATCTGATGCTTCAGTTTTATCTTCATTCAACTCTTTCTTTCCAAAATAAATTCCCCCGGTAAGCTCACGGTAAATAATAAAATTAACATCGTGAAGCTGCTTTTCTTTTAACGGCGAAAGGTGATGCAGCGAAGCATAGGGCGATACCGGTCGTATGTTTGCAAACAACTGCAATTCTTTCCTAAGTTTTAATAAACCTTGTTCCGGTCGCACTTTTGCCGAAGGATTGTTATCATATTTGGGATGGCCAATGGCACCAAATAATATTGCATCGCTTTGCGTGCAGATATCAAGTGTTTTTTGAGGCAAAGGCTCGCCTGTTTTATCAATGGCCACGGCACCCATCAGGCCATAAGAATATTTAAAAGTATGATGATACTTCGATGCAATCGCATTCAAAACTTTTATTGATTGCCGCGTAACTTCAGGACCGATTCCGTCTCCAAAAATTATCGCTATCTTCTTTTCCATTCTGTATTAGTATTTCTATTTATTATAATCTTTTAATTTTTAAGCCGCAATTTTCCCTTGCTGAAGTTTTAAAGTCCGGGTAACACAGGAAGGGATTTCCTCTTCATAATGACTTACATAAATAAGTGTTTTTTTCATGCTTACGCAAATGTCATTTATCAAAGCAATGAACCATGCACTCACTTCCTGATCCAACCCCTGGCAAGGCTCATCCAATATCAATAATGGAGGGTTCTTTACCAGCGCCCGTGTGAGCAGGACAAGCCTCTGCTCACCATTAGACAATTGCCTGAATAATTTTTTATCAAATTTATTTATATGCATTACCAACATCCATTGTTGTATGATGTTTTTTTGCTTCTCACTCAGTTGTTTGAATAAACCAATAGTATCAAACAACCCGGATGCCACCACATCAAAACAGGAAATACCGGAATCAAAATAATGGTGAAGCTCAGGAGAAACGTAGCCGATCTTTTGCTTGATATCCCATATCGATTCGCCACTTCCTTTCTTCCTGTCAAATAAATAAATTTCGTTTGCGAATGCCTGGGGGTTATCACCCGTTACAAGGCTCAATAAAGTTGATTTTCCGGAACCATTATGGCCAGATACATTCCAGCACTCACCTTTAATAACTTTCCAATTTATATTATCGAGAATTTTTTTCTTATCATATTCTACGGAGGTATTCACCATATCAATTGCAACTAAAAAATCAGCGTAAGAATAGACGGGAGCCATTTTTTCCAGCAAGTTAATGTCTAACACTGGCAGCTGATTTTTCGCCGCAGGATTCTGTTTGCGTTTCTTAAATTCAGTATGAGAAATCTTTTCTTTAAGCGTACCATTTTCCAATAAGGCAACATGTGTAATTGCTGCCGGAACATCAGCAGCCGAGGTAACAAGCAAAACATGAATACCTTTTGAAATTAATTTGTCAATGATTTCATTTAATAATTTGCGGGCTGCAACATCGAGCCCAGTATATGGACTATCTAATAAAAGCCATTGTGCATTTAGCAAAACAGCTTTTGCCAACTGGAATCTTTTATGCTCGCCATTAGATAATTGTATGAGCCGCGTAAACTCAATATGTGAAATTCCAAATAATGAAAGCGTTTCCTTTATAGATTTTTCTGACACTCCTAAATTAACGAGGGCATCATTTACCGTTAGTGCATCTTCCGAATCGCTTGAATTAAATCTCTGCTGATAATAGAAAGAAGATGTGTTTGAAAGATTTTTAAAATGGTGCTGATGCGAAATGGCCGAAATGCGCGGGGCAATTCCATTCTCAGCATAGAAATCAATACTTCCTTTGCAAAAATATTTTTCCGTGAGCGCCTTTATTAATGTTGATTTACCGCTTCCTGAAGAACCAATGATTGCGAGGCATTCACCCTGATCAACAGAAAATGAAACTTTATCTAAAATTGTTTTCCCAGACTTCTGAACCGTAAGGTCTTTTACTTTTAAAAGGAATGTTTGTTTCATTTTACTAATGTGGTGCAACAACTAGTCCAATGTTGCTTCAAATGCTTCAATTTCTTCTTTATTATTTATTAAATAATCTATGTCATCATATCCATTCAGCAGGCAGGTCTTCTTATACGAATTGATATCAAATATTTCCTGTTCGCCTGTGGCGGGTATTGTGATAGTTTGCTGATCGACGTCGATGGTAAGTGTCGCATCTTTTTCCAGCTTAAAAATTTCCTGCAAAAAATCTTCACTTACCTGGAGCGGCAACAATCCGTTATTCAATGCATTATTTTTAAAAATATCGGCGAAGAAACTTGAGACAACCACATTGAATCCATAATCAACAATTGCCCATGCGGCATGTTCACGCGAAGATCCACAACCGAAATTTTTTCCAGCGACCAAAATACTTCCGCGGTAACCTGGCTTATTTAAAATGAAATCCGGCTTCGGCTGATTTTCATCATCATTTATATACCGCCAGTCGCGAAAAAGATTTTTGCCAAAGCCATCGCGGGTAGTTGCTTTTAAAAATCTTGCGGGAATGATCTGGTCTGTATCTACATTTTCCAAATGCAATGGGACAAATGTGCTATGTATGTTTTTTAAAGGCTGCATTTCTTCTAATTTAATAATTCACGTACATCAGTTACAACACCTGTAATTGCAGCTGCGGCCGCTGTCAGCGGACTCGCCAGCATTGTTCTGGCGCCTTTTCCCTGCCTTCCTTCAAAGTTCCTGTTGCTGGTAGAAATACAATATTCTCCGGAAGGAATTTTATCTTCATTCATGCCGAGGCAGGCACTGCAACCTGCCTGGCGAATTTCAAATCCTGCTTCTGTAAAAATTGTATCAAGGCCTTCTGCATGAATTTGAGCCGCCACCTGTTGCGAGCCGGGCACAATCATAACTTTTACATTTTCATTTTTCTTTTTTCCTTTAATAACGCCGGCCACTAAACGCAAATCTTCAATCCTTGAGTTGGTACAGCTTCCTATAAAAACATTTTGTACCGACATGCCTTTCAAAGGTTGGCCAGGCTCAAGACCCATATATTGAAGCCCTTTCAAAATATTCCTTTTTTCTCCCTCATCGGTTATATCCTCCTCATTTGGAATTTTTCCACTAATAGAAATGCCAAGGCCGGGATTGGTACCATATGTAATCATCGGCTCAATATCCCCGGCATCAATACTTATTTCTTTATCAAAAACAGCATCGTCATCGGAGTATAATTTTTTCCATTCATCAAGTTTAGAAATCCATTTTGCGCCGAGTGGAGCGAAACGCCGGTTACGTATATATGTCGAACGTCGTTTCGTCCGGCGCAATCATTCCGCCTCTTGCACCCATTTCAATGCTCATATTGCAAATGGTCATTCTTGCCTCCATCGAAAGAGAACGGATGGTGGAGCCGGCAAATTCTACAAAATAACCTGTGGCTCCGCTTGCTGAAATTTTTGAAAGTATATATAGAATGATATCTTTGGAAACGACCCCTTTATTTAATTCACCATCTATATTAATACGCATAACTTTTGGCCTGCTTTGTAAAAGGCATTGGGTGGCAAAAACCATTTCAACTTCACTCGTACCTATTCCAAATGCAATTGATCCAAAAGCACCGTGAGTTGAAGTATGGCTGTCACCGCAAACTATCGTCATACCTGGTTGGGTAATTCCGAGCTCAGGGCCAATTACATGAACAATGCCCTGGAACGGATGTCCAAGCCCATACAATTCTATGCTATGCTTTTTACAATTTTGAACAAGCTGCTCCACCTGCAATCTTGACAACACATCTTTTATCGGGAGGTGTTGATTTATTGTTGGAACATTATGATCGGCAGTGGCCACAATTTTTTCAGGACGAAATATTTTCAATCCTCTTTTCTCTATTCCTGCAAACGCCTGTGGGCTGGTAACTTCGTGTATAAAATGCTTATCTATATATAATACATCAGGGCCTCCCGGTATCGTTTTTACCAGGTGCTTTTCCCAGATTTTTTCAAATAACGTTTTTCCCATTTTCTTCATTTTAAAAAAAGCGGGGGACAATCCCCCACTCTATAAAACTAAACCGCATGAAAACTATGTTGTCAACAAACCTCTTTCCTTATACGCCTTTGCAAGGCCGGAAAGATCAACATCCCCTATTTCCTTTTTTGTGTCCGCAACTTCTAAAAAACGATCATATAAATAGTCAACATCGTTGCGATCAAACTGAAATCCCAATTTCTGAAAACGAAAAGCCAGGGCGCTACGGCCACTCCTCGCCGTTAGCACAATTTTCGAGCTGTCAGCGCCCACGTCTTCGGGGTTTATGGTTTCATAGGTAGCGGCATTTTTTAAAAAACCATCCTGGTGAATCCCTGATGAATGTGAAAATGCGTTGCTGCCAACAATTGCTTTGTTTGGCTGAACCGGCATCCGCATAATATCAGAAACCCGCCTGCTTATAGGATTTAATAATTGAGTTTTAATATCAGTATAACAATTGAGGTCTTTATGTTGCCTGATGATCATTACCACCTCTTCGAGAGATGTATTTCCGGCTCTTTCACCAAGGCCATTAATGGTACACTCAATTTGCCTTGCGCCATTAATTACACCTGAAATAGAATTGGCTGTTGCAAGGCCAAGATCATTATGGCAATGGCATGAGATAACAGCTTTATCGATATTGGGCACATTATTTATTAGATATGCAATCTTCTCCCCGTACTGGTGCGGCAAACAGTAACCCGTGGTATCTGGAATATTAACTGTAGTGGCGCCTGCATTAATCACAGCCTCTACCACTTTTGCCAGGTAATCGTTATCAGTTCTTCCCGCGTCTTCAGCATAAAATTCGATATTGTCAGTATATTGCCTTGCCCATTTTACACATTGAATTGCCCGTTGTAAAATATCTTCCCTGTTAGAGTTGAATTTACTTTTAATGTGGGAATCAGAGGTGCCAATACCTGTATGTATCCGTGGGCGTTTTGCAAATTTTAGGGCTTCCCCTGCCACATCTATGTCTTTTTTAACAGCCCTTGTTAATGCGCACACAGTTGCATTACTCACGTTCTTAGATATTTCCTGCACAGAAGAAAAATCACCGGGACTTGAAATAGGGAAGCCGGCTTCAATAACGTCTACGCCGAGATATTCAAGTTCTTTCGCAAGCTCAACTTTTTCCTTAGTGTTGAGCTTACAACCAGGTACTTGTTCACCGTCGCGTAATGTGGTATCAAAAATTAGTATTTTATTCATAGCAAATAATCTTTAAGGGAGAATTTCAAAAAATAAGCAAGCGATCCGCAGGCAGCTTGCCTTAATGTGTCTTCGAAAATAGCTTATAATACAAAGATATTAATGGACAAAATAGCAGAAATTTACATTGCCGAAATGAATAGTAATTTTGCAAAAGCCTTGTTAGGACTGTTCTTCAGCATAAATGATTTACGATGCCCAACCGATCTACCGATGCCCTGTTTCAATTAATTCAATCTCTTCAAAAGTCGGAAAAGAGAAATTTTAAGCTATATGTTCAGCGAAATACATCTAATAACGACCTAAAAATCGTTCAATTATTTGACGCTATTGATAAAATGAAAGAGTACGATGATAAAGAACTTCTCAGTAAAACGACCTCAATAAAAAGGGAACAACTTTCAAATATGAAGGCCCATCTCTATCGTCAAATTCTTGCAAGCCTGAGATTGCTTGAGAGCAATGAAAACATAGAAATACAACTTCATGAACAGCTCGATCATGCCTGGATACTTTATAACAAAGGCCTCTACCTTCAGAGCCTGAAAATACTTGAAAAGATAAAAGAGATTGCCAGGCCAAATAATCAAATCAGCGCTCTCACCGAAGTGATTTTTTTAGAAAAAAAAATAGAAACATTACATATTACCCGGAGCATGCAGGACAGGGCTGATGCACTAACGCTTGAAGCTGATAAAACCAATGAAGGACTTTTCAGAATAACCAAACTATCGAACCTTGCCTTGCAATTATATAGCTGGTATATTAAGAATGGCCACGCGAGAAATGAAACTGATGAGCGTGAATTAGAAAGTTATTTTCACGAACATTTAATTAATGAATTGAATTTTCCTGAAGGTTTTTATCAAAGACTTTATTACAATCAAAGCTATTGCTGGTATGCATTTATAAGGCAGGATTTCTTAATGTATTACCGCTATTCTCAAAAGTGGGTCGATCTATATAGCATGCAGCCGGCAATGATTGAAATTGAAACCGCTAATTATATTAAGGGCCTTCATAATTTATTAAATGCACATTTCAACCTTAGGAACCATGCTGGTTTCAAAAAAACATTGCGGTTGTTTGAGGACTTTAATAATTCCAATATTGTAAAACAAAATTATAATAACAGGATACAGGTCTTTGTATATCTCTATACTTCAAAAATCAACCAGCACTTTTTAGAGGGAACTTTCAAAGAGGGAATTCAAATGGTGCCTGAAATAACGCAACAGCTTTCTGAATACAGTTTATATCTTGATAACCATCGGGTACTTGTGTTTTATTACAAGATAGCATCCCTGTATTTTGGGGCTGGTGATTATGATACCGCAATACATTATTTGAATAAAATAATCAACTGGAAAGTTGATCTGAGAAATGACCTGCAATGTTACGCCAGACTGCTGCACCTGATTGCACATTACGAGATTGGCAACTTCCAGTTGCTTGAATATCTTGTTAAATCTGTATACCGGTTTATGGCAAAGATGCAAAACCTGAGCCTGGTGGAAGAGGAGGTATTTAAATTTTTGAGAAAAACATTTTATATAAGTGCCAAAAAACTTAAGCCAGAATTTGAAAAATTGTTAAACACCATCAAACAATTCGAAACCAGCAAATTTGAGACAAGAGCTTTTGCTTATCTCGATGTTATTTCCTGGCTGGAAAGTAAGGTAAACGATAAGCCGGTGTACGAAATTATCAGGGAAAAATATTTGAAAGGCAAACGGGTTTCATTGGCCGAAAAATAACAGCGATTAAAATCGTGATAGTGGAAAATTAACCATCTCAAATTAGTGTATGCTATTGTGATAATAGAAACATTTCACCAAAATAAAGTGAAACAATTGTATGAAAGGGTTGCTGAAAAAAGCAGGCTTCCAGGTAACGGAAAGTGATTCCGAAAAAAATTTATCGCTGGTTAAAATTCTATCATAGAAACCCCCTGGCTCTGCAGAATTCCTTCATCCATCTTTTTCAATTCACGTGCAAGAGTATAAAAGATGTACTGCAATCCAGGTTCTTTATAATCGTCGTCATCGGGTATGGAACAAGCCTGAGCGTATGTCAGGTGGCCGCCCTCGCTTTGAATAAAGTCAATCGGGTTAAAGAACAATCCAAGCTTTTTATTAAATAGCAGGCAGCTTAATTTTTTATCCGCTTCCAACTCCATATAGTCAGCGTTGCTAAATTCACTATCTTTTTCTACATAATTGTAACCAGTAACTTTTACCTGAACACCTGTCGTAATTGCGGCTTGATTTATTATATGCACACGGAGACTATTTCCTTCCTGAACTTCCTGAAATTGTTTTGGACAAGAAAACCATTTCATGGGGTCCTCGATGTGCGGTTCCTTTAACCTCTGCGCATGAGATGTGCTTTGGCTTATTAGTTTAGAAGTAACCTGTTTTTGTTTTTCTTCGTAAAAATCAAGTTCTATGTCCTCGCTAGTCGTAATGCAGGTATCGGGAATATTTAAACCCGCTTCTTTTGCAAGTAACATCTGGTAGGGCTGGCTGTTAAAAGCCGCGATATTTTCCGGCCGGTTTACAACGGTGCCCTGGCAATTATCTATAAAGAGCTGCATCAGTAAATGTACCCTGCCACATTCTTCCCTCAGACCTACATCGGTATTATTTACTATTCCCGGCAGCGTGCTCCAGTCGGCAAGGCGGGAGTACACAATCTTAATATCTTCAAGACTGTATTCTTTATTGCAATATTGTAATGCGCCTTTTATATGCCCGGTTCCTGTGAGAAAAAAAGAAATATTTGTATTGTCGAATTCATTTTGATCCCACAGCAAATAATTCGCCTGCATTGTCTCCAGCTGAGCAGCTATCAACGCTATGGAAGGCTCTGACGGTATACCGCAAATAAGTATCATAATTTTAAACTTTATAATGCTTCAACAAGTTTATTTCTGTAATTTTTTTCGGGCGGCATTTTTTGCGCTTTCATAACCGAAAGCCTGAATGCCTGGATAAAGCTCTGAGAGTATATACGGAAAGCAGTTAAGCTATTTGCAGTTATAAACTTGTACTCACCGCTTATCTTTTTTTCAACAAAAATCTCGAGCAGTTTGCAATGGCATGCTGCAGCAAGGCTCAGGCATTTCGCGGCAAGCTTTGCTAAATCAATATTGCAATAAACTTTTTTATTGTAAACAAGCACGGATTGGGCACGCTTTGAAATGTTAGGGACAAGTAGTGATTGTATATGTACACTGTCCGACAAATAACTTTGCGGCTTCACAACAAATCCAGCTTTATGTGCCATTAAAGACCAGTGCAGTGAAGTACTTGCAAAACCGGAAAATGACGTCGGCGAAACTCTGTTCACCAACACGGACTCAAATGCCTTGAGCCAGCTTAATAAAAATGCATTCCATTCTCTTTGAAAATATTGGGTTTCTGCCAGGTCATCCTTGTTCGAAAACGAATTGTTTATTTTGCTTACCCGGTTTAAAAAAAGTGTTACATTTTGTGTATTAATTTTTCTGCCGCCCGGCAATTTTACTTCTGCAAAACTTGTCTCATTATTTATCCGAAGATGCCAATCTCTGCAATCCTGCAAATCCTCAACGAATAATATTTCTGCATCAATATCATTACTCCGGCCTACCTGGTTATAAAGCCAAATTGCCTCGCTGTCTGTTTTTGAGCAAAATAGAAAAAACATAATTTTTAATTTAAGTAAATGCGTTCGCCAATATTATCAGGCAATTTTCAAAATGCAAGCGTCTTCTAAAGCGGCATTGCAAGGTTTAGTGGAGCTACAAGATTCGTTAGAAGTTCTGATTAGAACTTTCTGAAAAGTTTGTCTTTTAGTATATCTCCTTTTTAAACTATTAGCCGCATCACGACATTGTTAAAAGAAACTGAGATATTCATTGGCTGTTACATTTGAATAAATAATAATTGAACACAAATGTCTGATATCTTAATTATCGTAACAACCGTCAATACACTATTTTTTTGACCGTATTTTTACGGTGGTCCACGTAATGCGAGCGTGCTTGAATAGCTTTGTTACGGTGGCATACAACCGGCAAAATTTTTGGGCGACTTACCCTTATCTCTTCGTGGAGATCATAAAATAGCGCAAAAGTTAATTGAAGTTATTTTTTGAATTTTTGTATATTCATTTTATATGAGTCAAAACTCTCTTTTGCATTCCTACCAGGAGCAGCCTGGGGTGTGGGACGAAATGTGTAAAGCAGGCCAAATAAGGCCTCCGTACAAAAATTTCGTTTCCATCATAGACAATTTGCCTGCAGTTGAAATGACCCATAAAGATGAAATGGCGAAAAAGCTTTTCATGAGCCAGGGAATTACTTTCACAGTTTACAGCAGCGGCGAGGGTATAGAAAAAATATTTCCTTTTGACATTATTCCCCGCATTATTACCAGCGATGAGTGGGCCCTGATAGAAGCGGGGCTGAAGCAGCGGTTAAATGCACTCAATATTTTTCTCAAAGACATTTACCACAGGCAATTCATTTTGAATGACGGGATTATTCCTCCCCAGCTCATCTATTCCTGTCCCAATTTTCTAAGGGAAATGATGAATGTGGATGTACCCTTTGATATCTATACGCATATCTCTGGGGTAGATCTTATCAGGGATGATGACGGTAAGTTTTATGTGCTGGAAGACAACCTGCGAACGCCTTCAGGGGTTTCTTATATGCTTGAGAACAGGAGTATCACCTATCGTATATTCCCGGATATGATTCCGAAAAATAATGTACGGACGGTAAAAGAATATCCTGATCTTTTGTATAAAAACCTTCTTGCGCTGGCTAACCGGCAAATCAGTAATCCTACTGTTGTGTTGCTATCGCCAGGCATTTACAATTCCGCATATTTTGAACACACAACTCTTGCACGGCTAATGGGAATTGAATTGGTCGAAGGCAGGGATCTTATCGTGGACAATAATCACGTGTTCATGAAAACTACAAAAGGATTACAGCAGGTTGACGTGATCTACCGAAGAGTAGATGATGAATTTATTGACCCGCTTGTGTTCAGGCCGGACAGTATCCTGGGAGTGCCTGGAATTTACTGGGCATATCGCAAAGGAAATGTCGCGATCATAAATGCAATGGGGAATGGCGTTGCGGATGATAAAGCTATTTATGCCTATGTTCCTGATATGATCCGGTATTATTTGAATGAAGAACCCATTCTGAAAAATGTGCCAACCTACCGTCTTGCAGAGGAAGATAGCAGAAAGTATGTATTCGAAAATATGAGCAATATGGTAATCAAGCGTACGAATGAATCGGGAGGATATGGCATGCTTATGGGCAATACCGCAAGCGATGAAGAAATGCAGATTTTCAAAAATGCGATTAATGCAGAGCCAAGGAATTTTATTGCGCAACCGATAATCAGTTTGTCTTCAACCCCCTGTTATATCAATGGCCTTTTGCAACCGCGCCGGGTTGATCTAAGGCCATTCGCTTTATATGGGCCTGACGGAATAAATATTGTGCCGGGCGGCTTAACAAGGGTTGCTCTTAAAGAAGGCTCGATGATTGTAAATTCTTCACAAGGCGGAGGGAGCAAAGATACCTGGGTGCTAAGCGAGAAAATGTGAGTATCCATTCTAATCGTTATGACGTTTGTATAATGTCTTATCCGGCAATAGTGTTTAGGAAAGGTTATAGGGTCTCAGCAATTTTTCTTGCAATCAAGTTAAATTGATTTAACGAGGTCTTACTTGTCATTTTATTTACTTTAATTACAAATATTTTATCACCTTTTCTTACGTAGACAAATAAAGGGCTGCTCCCAAACCAGGCTTCGTCTCCGATGTCATGAAGCTCTTCGAAGCCTATGGCATTTACATTCGCTCTTTTATAGAATGAATAAACCTTTTTGGCGGATGAAACCTGGGGGTATTGTTCAAATCCAAAGTACACGACACCTGTTTTTCCTGTTTTCTTGTCCTCAGAATTTGCCATATACCCGCAACTATATGTCGCAGCATCCTTTTTGACTATTGAGATACTGTCAATATACCTGGAATCTTCGCCTTTGCTTTTGGATGTGCTGTCAATTAAATGAGCTTGCTCTCCCAATATTTTTTCTGCATCGGATAATGTAAATAAATTACCTGGATGGATTGAATTTTGAGAGTGAATCAATTTGATATTTGCGACAGTATCTGTCGTTATGGAAACTCCGTGATTAGCGTTGTTACACGAAGTTGAGATTAAGGTTATTAAAGTTAAAAATTTCATGATTTTACATTTTATTTTTTTCACGATTACTACTCACCGTTCCCTCACATATTCTTCATTATTTTTTCAAAAGCTCCTTCATCATAATTAATATTTATGAACTTGTCTGTAACCACTCTTTTCTTATAAACAAAAACCGTGTTGGTAACATGTATTGATGGATTTATTTCATAAACCGCCGCTGTAGTTTTATCAATTGCAGATGGCACTAATGTAACAGCGACATTTCTTATATTCATCTGTTTTGTCCATGCCATTAATTTTTTCAATGCTGCATCTTCATTCTCTGACGCGGGTTTCATGTACATAAGAAATGCACGGAAATTTCTCAGCCCTCTCCTTTGTATTTCATTTTCCAGCATAATTGCAAATGAGCTTATCGCAGAAACGGACGGATTATTTATCCAGACCATAATGCCTTCACCGTATCCATATTTACACATCGGGCATGCCTTATTACCTGCGTCCGGTCCTGATATGTGTAATGGATCAAATGCGGGGCAATTGCTTCCAATTTTCAGGCCCGAAGAGTAACCGGAAACATTTTCTTTTGGATAGCCGGGAATATTTAATCCAAGTACAACATCGCGATGCCCTTTGAGAATCCCATTTTCTTTTTTCAGTTTTATTACACCATTACCTCCATGCTTTGCCATTTGATTTTTATAATCACTGTTAACCCGGGGATCATCGTCAAATACATATTCATCAATCCAATAGTCACTTTTACCCGGTTCTTTTATTACGGGATGGATATGAGCCGCCGCCTTTCCACCAGGATATGAAGCCGGCCGAAGCGTATAAAATTTGTATTCACCTTTAGCGTTTGTTTTTAACCAGCCCCTTATATATCCATGTCGCTTTCCCCATCCTTTTGCATTTTCCTTTGGTGAGTAATGGCCGGTTTGATCCGTGTGATAAATATATAGGACAACGTCAGGCGCGGGAGTTTTGCCATCGGTCTTGTAGATGGTGCCGCTTATTTCCATCTTTGGCCCGGGCTCATAGAAGTCGGGTAAGGTTACAACAGGTTTTAGATCTTTAAATGGTAAAGGGCTCTCGTAAATTGCCTCGCAACCCTCACAACTTCCGCCCACCTTTATGTCGTTTTTATCAGCTGACAATGTTTTTTGGGAATTGGATTGACCGCAGCTGCTGTAAGAGATGAGCATTGTAGCAAGCCAAAGTGATACCATTGTTTTCATGACTTATAATTTTTAGAACACAAATATTTTTCATTTTTGAAAAACCAGGCAATGATTTACACGAAGTGCCCGGAATGAGCGATCAAAACCCTTTTACGCGTGACGTGCATTTCATCCGGTAAATCATGCAATTGATGTAACCTATTTGCAAAAGGAGTAATCACTAACTTTATTTGCAAATGCAAAACGCTTTTTGGATACGATACAAGCTACACCACATTTTTTTCTGGATGGCTGTGTTCGGGTTATGGTATTACCTGAGGTACCAGGATTTTGCGACCAAAGAAACGGCTTTAAAAATTACCGCAGTTAAAGTAATCGATCTTGCTCTCCTGGTATATATTACCAATCTTTTTTTGATTCCAAAATTTTTATACAGGAAGCAGTACCTGATTTTTTCTATCATTTATCTGGTTATGATTGCCGCTTCAACTTTTTGGAAAATAAATATAATCGGGCATATGGTAATGAACCAGCATTTTAATATCTGGGATAATTTTAAAACACGCGTTTATGATAATTTTATCCCGCATGTATTGCTGGTGAGTACAGGCGCTGCATTCAAAATTCTTACAGATTATGCGAAAGCTCAACGGCGTATTGGCGAGATGGCCAAAGAAAAAGCGGAAGCAGAATTAAACTTTCTAAAACAGCAGATCAATCCGCATTTTCTTTTTAATTCCCTCAACTCTGTTTACTTTCTTATCGATAAAAAAAACGAGGAGGCGAGAAATGCCTTGCATCGTTTTTCTGAAATGCTGCGCTACCAGTTGTACGAATGCAACGGGGAAAAAATTCCTATAGAAAAAGAAATGTCCTACCTGCATGATTATGTAACGCTGCAACAACTAAGAAAAGGAGAGAACTTTAAAATAACACTTGTACAATCAGAGAGCGTAAAAGATTTTTTTATCGAGCCGTTACTACTAATTCCTTTTGTAGAAAATTCATTTAAGCATTTATCTCATTTTGATAAAGAGGCAAACGAAGTGCATATCACCGTGGGGCGGACAAGCAATTCGTTGCTATTCAAAGTATCCAATACTACTAACGGTGAAAATGTCAAAGCAAATAATACGGGGGGAATTGGATTAATAAATGTAAAACGCAGGCTTGAATTACTTTATCCCCGCAAACATATATTAGAGATTAACCGGGATAAAGGATGGTATAAAGTGAATTTGGAAATTAACATTAAGTAAGATAACAGTCAATGATAAATTGTATAATTATCGATGATGAGCCTTTGGCTCGCCAGGGGCTCCGGGAATATATTGAAGAAATAGATTTTTTACACCTGGAGGGCACATATGACAATGCTGTTAAAGCATTAAACAGGCCCGGTCAGCAAACCATTGACCTTATTTTTTTAGATATTGAAATGGCCGGCCTATCCGGGCTCGATTTTTACCGGTCGCTGCAGCATCCTCCAAAAGTGATATTTACCACCGCTTATCCCCAATACGCACTGGAGGGTTTTGATGTGAATGCACTGGATTACCTGGTAAAGCCAATTTCATTTGACCGTTTTGTAAAAGCAGCCCTTAAGGCAAAAGACTATTTTGACGTACACACCAAACAATTCCCGGATGAAGTAAAAAATGATGAAGCCAACTTCTTTTATGTAAAAACCGATAACCGGATCGAAAAGATTCTTATAGATGATATTTATTTCGCAGAGGCATTACAAAATTATGTTTGCATACATACGAAGGAAAAAAAATACACGACCTACCTTACGTTTAAAGCATTGGAAGAATATTTACCGGAAGATAAATTTTTAAAAATCCACAAGTCTTTTATTGTAGCCATCTCGAAAGTAACTAGTATAGAAGCAGGGCATCTGAACGTGCTTAATGAAAAGCTTCCTCTAAGCAGGAATTTAAAAACAGAGGTGATAGAAAAGTTATTGCAGAACCGGTATTTGAAAAGATAGGCTGTCAGGTCCTTAACCTCGCTCATTATTCAATATTCAATCTATGGCAAAATCATTTAATTTTGGAGAATAAAATTTGACAAAGTGGACAACACTCATCTATATAGCAAACTGGCGTCACTTCCAGAAAACCTAAAAGCAGAAGTTGAGGATTTTATTGATTTTCTTGCGAAAAAAACTAAAAAAAAACCAAAAAATGTTAAGCCGAAATTTGGCAGTGGTAAAGATATGTTTATTATAAAACCTGGCTTCGATGAACCGCTTGATGACTTCAAAGAATATACGTATTAATGCAGCAGTATTTACTTGATACTCATACTTTAATTTGGTTTATTGGGGGTCACAGAAATCTTTCTTCACGTGCACGACAATCAATAGAAGGTGAAAACGTAACTAACTTTGTAAGTATAGCAAGTCTCTGGGAAATAGCGGTGAAATTAAGCCTAGGTAAACTTGAGCTCAAAACTCCATTTAAGCAAATCAACATTCAACTTCAGCAAAACGGTTTCGAAATATTACCCATTACCTTTGAAGATGCAGTAACTGTTTCAAATTTACCTTTTCATCATCGGGATCCTTTTGACAGAATTATAATAGCTCAGGCAATAACAAATGATTTGAGCATTATTTCAAAAGACGAGAATTTTGCAACTTACAAAGCAAAAGTCATTTGGTAAGATCATCGTAAAGATCTTTCATCACATTAAATTTGACATCGTTTAAAAAATAATTCCCATGCGAAAAATAATTTTACAGCTTGCTGTAAGTCTCGATGGTTTTATTGAAGGCCCAAATGGCGAATATGATTGGTGCCTTGCCGACCAGGATTATGGCATGAAAAGCTTTCTTAAACGAATTGACGCAATTTTCATGGGTAGAAAAACTTATGAAATGATGTTAACTATGAATGATGCCGGAACCGGGTTTCTAAAAATGAAAACCTATATATTTTCAAATACGCTTAAAAAAGTAAAAGATGATTCGATCTTAATAACGGGAAATATAAAAAGAAAAATTGTTGAAATAAAAAACGCAAAAGGAAAAGACATTTGGCTTTTTGGCGGCGCCAGCCTTACAAGCGCCCTATTGAATGAGCAATTGATCGATGAAATTTCATTAGCAGTACATCCCATAATTCTTGGAAGTGGAACTCCTTTGTTCAGCAATATTGAAAAGCGAACAAGCTTAACCCTTACTGATACCAAATCCTATTCGACAGGACTGGTAATGCTTACTTACGGCTTAAGATAGAATGAATTCAGATTAGTCTTATTTCAAAAACAGGTATCAATTCCCTTTTATTTTATTTTTGCTTTAACATCTTTGAGAATACTGTTTGCGTATTTGAAATAAATAAAAAATTAAGATGAAATATTTAACGCTCACTTTTATTACGCTGATAATGATCTCCGGGCTTTCTTCATTTTTCCAAAAAAAATCTGATAAAAATCTCTCAAAGTATCAGCACAGCCGTATTCGCAGCTGGTTGCTTCTGGCATGAGGAAGCATTATTTGAAAGTGTGAACGGCGTGAAAGAAGCTGTTTCAGGATATGCCGGCGGTCACACAAATAACCCGACATATGAATCAATTGAAACCGGATTCACAGGCCATGCCGAGAGTGTAATGGTATATTATGACCCATCAGTAATTTCTTACGGCACCTTATTGAAGGTATATTTTGCAGGCCAGGATCCCACGCAGGTAAATGGCCAGGGCCCTGATCACGGAACTCAATACCGCTCCATTGCTTTTTACAATAATGCAGCAGAGAAAAAGCAAATTGAAGATTACATACAAAAAATGAATGCATCGGGAAAATATAAAGCTCCTATAGCCGCGCAGGTAATGCCTTTAAAAAAATTCTGGGAAGCGGAAGACTATCACCAGGATTTTATTGTCCATAATCCCAACCAGGGATATGTGCAGCATGTTTCTATTCCTGAAATAAAACATTTTCAAAAAGAATATCCTGAAATGATCAAGCCTGGTCACAGGTTTTAATTTGCCATGCATGATGAAGAAGCCGCCATCGCAAGGCGGCTTCTTCAATTCCAAAAAACTTTAATGCTTCTTTAAATAACAATTTTGCCTGCAATCCTTCTATCACTTACTTTTGCACCGTTTCAAAAAAAATATAAAATGCAACTTTCTTCCCTTCTATCGAGATTTAATGAACCGGAAACTTTGAAAATGGCAAAACTTGGCCGCGAATTGAGGGCCAAAGGAATTGATATCGTTGACCTGAGCCTGGGTGAACCTGATTTTGATACGCCCGATCACATTAAAGAAGCAGCTAAAAACGCGATCGATGAAAACTGGAGTCATTACACGCCTGTGCCGGGTTATCTTGAATTAAGAGACGCTATTTGCAGAAAACTTAAAAGAGACAATGGACTCGACTATACGCCTCAGCAAATAGTGGTAAGCACCGGCGCAAAGCAAAGCCTTGCCAATACTGTATTATGTCTTGTTGATGATGATGATGAAGTAATTATCCCGACTCCATACTGGGTAACTTATTCAGAAATTGTCAGATTGGCGAGGGGCAAGGCGGTATTTATTCACACCACACCAGAAGCAGGATTTAAAATTACACCCGAACAACTCGAAGCTTCAATAACGCCTAAATCGAAACTGTTCATTTTTTCATCACCATCAAACCCTACCGGTGCGGTGTACACGAAAGATGAATTGGAGGCGTTGGCAAAAGTTTTTGAGAAGCATCCCCAGGTATTTATAATAAGTGACGAGATTTACGAATATATCAATTATGCACACGATGGCGGGGGCGGCCACCAAAGCATAGCGCAGTTTGATTTCATAAAAGACAGGGTAATTGTTTTAAATGGTTTGAGCAAAGGATTTGCGATGACCGGATGGAGGCTTGGCTACATAGCAGCTAACCTGGATATTGCAAAAGCATGTGAAAAAATCCAGGGCCAATTTACCAGCGGGACAAATTCCATAGCACAAAGAGCCGCCATTACGGCGTTGGACGCACCTCTTTCCGCCACTGTCGAAATGGTAAAGAAATTTAAAACCCGTAAAGAAAGAGTATTGGAATTATTGAAAGAACTACCAGGCATTAAATGCACTGAGCCTGATGGCGCCTTTTATATTTTCCCTGAAGTGAAAAGTTATTTTGGTAAAAAATCGGGGGACGAAGTAATCAACAATGCCAGTGACCTTTGCATGTTTCTTCTCAATACTTCACATGTATCTACTGTAACCGGTGATGCATTCGGTGAGCCTGATTGCATTAGAATTTCTTTTGCAAATAACCTGGAAAATATTGAAGAAGGCTTTAAGAGGATTAAGAATGGGCTGGCACAACTTAATTAGCAAGTTGGTTAATTGAAAGCCATTTTTAAAAACTTTTCATGAAGAGCGAGCACCTGGGGAATTACCATTTGGTTCTCATTATTAACTATCACGAAGTTGCATAACTGTATTTTTTCAGATTCATCCACTTGCTTGCTCATACGCGCTTTTACCTCTTGTGCAGAAATTCCATCGCGATCCATGGTTCTTTGAATCCGCAAAGCTTGTGGGGCGTCAACCCCTATCACATAATCCAGGTATTTATCAGAACCGCTTTCAAAAATAAGCGCCGCCTCTTTTATCACGTAGGGAGCTTTTTGCATTTCGATCCATTCAGCAGCATCCCTGATTGTAACCGGATGCACCAGGGAATTAAGGAGAGCTATCTTTTCATTATTATTAAATACCTGGTCTGCTAAAAATTTTCTGTTAAGGAGCCCATCTATGTAGGTTTCGGCCCCAAAGTGATTTACTATAGAAGATTTTAGTTCTTCATTTTCAATCATAAGCCGTTTCGAAGCTTCATCAGAATAGTATACAGGAATTCCCAAGACTTCAAAGATAGCGGCAACAGTACTTTTGCCGCTACCGATACCGCCAGTTAAACCGATTTTTAGCATTGGATGTTCAGGCTATGTGCAATGTACGATGCACGACGTTTGGAATACAAGGGTTCTTTGGCATGATCTATTGCTGTATGAAATCTATTATACTAAAATAATAATTAGAAATTGAAATGGAAGAAGACACACGTGTAGTCCAGTTGCTTTTTTCGCATCGCACCGTCCAACATATTATTTACATCGTACATCCAACATCGAATGTCGCACATTCCTCACACCACATCGCACATCGTAACTTATTTAATAGGAGCCACCGGCTTATTAATATTAGCCGTCCATTCCATGCTTATGGCGCTTTTTTCAATTTTTATATAACTGCCCGGGTTGATCTCAAGCAACATAGTGCCGTCTTCATTTATCTTATTCACTGTTCCATGAATACCGGCAATCGTTACAATTTTATCTCCCTTTTGCAAATTTGCAAGAAATTGTTTCTGTTGCTTCGCCTTCTTGGCTTGCGGTCTGATCATAAACATCCAGAAAACGAGTATCATCAATCCTAAAAACACAAACTGAAAACCACCACCACCTGAGCCACCTTGCCCCAACATTAAAAAAACCATTGCTAAATTCATATTATCTGATTTGTTTGCTGTTTGCTTAACAGCCATTATGAAAAATTATTTTTTAGAACTTTCTACCTCTCCCATAAGTTGCAATACGGGAAACTTAGGGTAAGCATTTGAAGTAACAGTAACATCTTTATGGACCGGGCCTACCCTGCCTTTGCTATTAAAAACTACTTTTAAAAATCCCGTTTCTCCGGGCTTTATGGGCTCCTCCGGTTTTTCCGGCACGGTACAACCACAACTTGCAACTGCGGAAGAAACAATCAAGGGATTTTTACCTGTATTCCTGAACCTGATAACTGTATTCAACCATTGCGCCATCAGTTACTTTGCCGAAATTATAAACAGAATCTATCATTTGCACAGTCGTTGAATCTGAAAATTGCTGACCCTGATTTGCCGCCTGCACATCAGCCTTATTCTTTGTATTCCTTATATCACAGGAAATAAAAGCACATATAAAAAGTAATCCTGCTAACAACTTATTCATACTTTTTTCTATTTTTTGGCAAAGGTATTATAAAACGCTGTTTTTGAAATTCTTCTTGTGAATTTTGTCTTGCGAAGCAAGCTCTTTATGAATATTGTCCAGTATGCCATTTACAAAATGGCCACTTTGCTCTGTGCTGTATTCTTTAGCAAGATCAATATATTCATTGATGGTAACTTTTGTCGGGATCGTTTCAAAATATAGAAATTCACAAACGCCCATTTCCATTAGAATCATATCAAGGGCTGCAATACGCTCTGCATCCCAGTTTTTTAATTTTGGCTTTATCAGCTCCCGGCAATATTCCTTTTTATCGATCACACATTCAAGAAGGTCTATGGCAAAATCCATTTTTTCTTTCCCTGTCAACTCCAGGAAATTAAATGCGGGAGGTTTTTGCAGTAAACTTGCCATCAATACAATCATCATATCAGCATCATCATCCCAATGAATAAATTTCTCTTCTACATCACTTATAAAATGATCATCAGGAAGCATAAGATCACTAAAAATAAAATCAAGTATTTTCTTTTCAGATTTCTTATCGCGGGATTTCCCGGCGATGTATTCTTTATATTCGGGTGATGCGGCCAAAGCGAGATAACATTTTTTAATCAATTCATCATTCACCAAATATTTAATCTTTAACTGCTCGACGGATTTTTGAAAAGATGCATTTTCAATAATTGCCCAAACTATTTCATTGCCCGAAATTTTTGTGTTGATATTAAGGTCATGCGCAGAGGGTAAATGCTTTTGTGATTTTTGCGCCGCATCTTTTTCTGCAAACCGGGCCACTTCAATAATATAATAAACCAGGTAAGTAAATAACTGCTGTGAATGTTCCAGCTTTTTTTTAAGCATTTGCAAGGGCTCGCCGGGACGGGTTTCATTGTTCATGGATTCAATGCTGTACAGGGTCTGCATCACTTTCACCCGTATATTTCTTCTGCTTAACATTTATTAAAGAACTATTTAGAGGGCGCAAAGATAAAGGGAAATGACTTAGCGGAAAATAAATATGAATCGTTAAGATTTTGAATAAGATTAAACAATTAGGGCAGAAACACCATACGCAAATAAATGCATTGTGTTTGTGTTCGGTATATCTTAAGAAAAATTTTTAATAAACACAGTTACGATTACTCCCGCCGGAATAAAAAGACAAATTATAGCTGATTAACAATTATTGGTGCAAAATAGCCTGCCATTGAACAATGATATCTTTTCTCGAAAAGATTTTTGTTTTAAAAGAAAGAAAGCTCTTCTATAAAAATTAAACAGGTATATAAAATAAAGCAACCATGAAGATGATTGCTTTAAAAAATACTACAAACCTGTAAGCCGGATTCTGTATCCCCGCTAAGCGAAGAGGTTATCATTTATCTTGCTGTTACATTACTGCAACAATCTTGCTGCCTACCCTTCAGCATCGGGCGAGTAGTCCTCTGGCGCTGATATACGTGGCATTACAGCACACAAGGTTTACCCATGTAATAATTACTTACTACCATCGTGAGCTCTTACCTCACGTTTTCACCCTTATCTCGCCTTGGGCGAGACGGTAATTTTCTGTGGCACTCTCTTCCCGCCTGGGGCGGGACCGGCCATTAACCGGTGTGTTACTCTATGCTGTCCGGACTTTCCTCCCTGCCCTTCGACAATCTCAGGACAGAGCGATAACCCGGTTTGTAGCATTGCAAAGATAGGAATGGCAAAACGGTTAATATTGAAAGAATATTTCTGTGGCGCCATAACCGTAGCTCGGATGATATTGATTCACAAAACTCTTTACTTCCTTTTTATGTTTTAAAATCTCATGAATCTCTTCTCTCAGTTTGCCGGTGCCAATGCCATGTACTACAATAAAATTTGGCTGATGGTGCGCTATGGCAAGATTAAAATATTTTTCAAAAGTGCTGAGCTGTAAGGAGAGAATTTCGAAATTGCTCATTCGTTTCCAATCGTCTGATAATTTTTCAATATGCAGATCGATCATTGATCTTGCCGGCTCAAGATTTTGCCGGGCGTTTGATGCATCATACAACTGGCCATATGTGTTGGTGTAATCAGGAATTACTTCTTCTATTTTATCAGGATAATTTTCAAAAAGCTTAAAAGAAAAAGTAGGTTCGTTCCTCATTTTAATTTCTTCGATCTTTTGAAACAATTGCTTTGCTTTTATTTTTAAGCTGGCTTCAAAATGTGCTGCTTTTTTTTTGTTGGCATTCACAAGTGAAAAATCAAATTCAAATTTGGGTGCATCGTTCATGTCCTCAAAAGGTACATCGTGCAAGTAGAAATCGTTGAAGGAGTAAATCGTGTTATCCAGTTTAAAATCTTCGGCTCCTAAAAAATGTAAACGATATGTAAAATGGTACGGCTCACTTGTTTGATTGATAAGATAGATTTTAAATGCTTCTACCACATCATCATCAAAAACATCCTTATCAAATATGGGCAAAAAAGAAACCCATACACCATCGTTCACTTTGTATTTAGAATTTGCTTTTTCTTTTTTTACGTCATCAATATATTTTTTTTCTTTCTTCTTTTCGCCGCTAAGCCCTGAGCGGGTCGAAGGGTCGGAAAATCGTTTGAAATAAGGAAAGTCTATTTGGTCCATGTACACAGGAAATCTCACTCCTTCCACATCTATCAATACCATTTTATCATTAATGATATCTACTACTTCGCCTTCTTCATTGGAATGAAGAATTAATACTTTATCACCAAGCTGGTATTTCATAGGGCAAAGATAGAGGGTTTAGGAGTTGGAATTATCCCTGTTGCACACAGAAACTTAGCGTAATAGCGGGTAATAGTTCCCGGTGAAAATATTTTTGGTTATTTAGAAACCGAACTATTGAATCATTTCCCGACGATTTTGACGTGTAAAAAAACGGGTAATAGGTCCTGAGAATCACCAAAGCAATTTGCGATTTCAACAGAAATCTAGATAAAAATTTTGATGAATGTGTACCGAAGCCTAAAACATGTTTTTCGGATCACACAGTTTTACTGGCTGGCAGGCGTATTTCCCAACTGCGTAAAGACTAATCTTTTTGTAACTTAGTATCAAAATATATGACTTATACTGATAAACATATTGTGGAAACTTACTCCGGACTTTTTGAGGGATTGAGTTCAGAAAGTAAAGCAGAGCTTATTGAACGTCTTTCAAAATCTATGAAGTTCAAAGAGAAAAACAAAGAAATCAATTTCTATAAATCATTTGGTGCTTTTGCTTCAGACAAGCCTGCCAGCGAAATTATCGCAGATATAAAATCAAGCAGAAAGTTTAGGAAGAAAGAAATCAAGTTTTAATGCCTTACCTGCTCGATACAAATATTTGCGTTTTCTTTCTTCGTGGGAAACTGGATTTAGATAAAACCATGAAGGAAAAAGGTAGAACGAATTGCTACATTTCTGAAATTACCATATTAGAACTTCGCTTTGGCGCAGAAAACAGCCACAATCCTGTAAAATCACATAAAGCTGTAGATGACTTTATAAATGGGCTTTCAATAATTCCAATTTTTAGCTGTATTAGACGCTATGCTAAAGAAAAAGTTAGACATAGAAAGATAGGTAAACCGATGAATGATGAATTTGACCTTCTAATTGGTGTAACTTCTGTAGAAAGTAAATTAACTTTAATAACTGACAACGTCACAGACTTTGAACCTATAGAGGGCATAAAAATTGAAAATTGGTTCAAACGAAAATAATACTTCTCCTAACCACTCTACAACACATCCTGTTCCTTAAGCTTACTATGATGCCTACTATACAAAAAATAAATTACAAGCCCAATCACCAGCCAGATTAGGAACCGCATCCAGTTGGTGTATCCCAGCTCCGTCATCAAATAAAAACAACTTGCCAGGCCAAGTATGGGTATAAGAGAAAGCTTTTTTATGAAAGAGGCAATAGTTAATGCAGTTGCCAGTATTACAAATAAAAAGAAAGGGAGCTTATCACGAAACACTTCCCAACCCTCAGTAAAATCAAACAGGCCGAGAAAATTATTCCAGAAAATAATTACCCCGACAATGAACAAAACAGGAACTATAAACTGTGCATTTATAAAAGGTATTTTAAATTTCGGCTTTACTTCCCCTACCTCTCTTGCAGGCAATAAAAGCACGCCACCACACACAAGCACAAACGCAAATAATGTTCCGATGCTGGTAAGGTCTGTTACTTCTGTGAGATTTAAGAAAAGCGCAGGAACGGCTACCACAAGTCCTGTAACGATTGTAGAAAAAGAAGGCGTTTTGTATTTGGGGTGAATGCGGCTGAATGCTTTTGGCAGCAGGCCATCCCGGCTCATACTCATCCATATTCGCGGCTGACCCATTTGAAAAACCAACAGCACACTGGCGGTTGCTATTACAGCGCTAAAAGAAATGATATAACTTATTTTATCAAGGCCAACTTCTTTAAATACAAATGCTAAAGGATCTCCCACCTGCAACTTGGTATAGGACACCATTCCCGTAAGCACCAGCGCTATCAGGATATAAAGAACCGTACAAATTATAAGCGAATAGATCATACCCTTTGGAAGGTCTCGCTGCGGGTCCTTACATTCTTCGGCAGTTGTGGATATTGCATCAAAGCCGATATATGCAAAAAATACAGCGGAGACTCCTTTCATCATTCCACTGAATCCATTTGGTAAGAATGGACTCCAGTTAGTGGGAGCCACATAAAAAAAACCTATGGCTATCACCGCAAGTATAATGACAATTTTCAGGCCTACCATAAGATTGGTTGCCTTCCTTGTTTCTTTAATACCGGTATATACAAGCCATGTGATAAAAAATACAATGGCAAGCGCAGGAAGATCAGCAATAATTCTTAACCCTCCTATTTTCGGCGCATTCAGCCATGCATTATATCCTTGCTTCATTGATTCTGTAAGGTCGGCCAGGTTGGTTCCTCTGGCAAGTTCATTGGATGCAGCATCAAACCCACGTGAGGCAGACAAATAATCTGTGGTTAAGAAAGCAGGAATGTGAATGTGAATGCCTTCTAAAAGATTTACAAAATACTGGCTCCACGAAATAGCTACCGCAATATTGCCAATCGCATATTCCATAAGAAGATCCCATCCGATTATCCAGGCAATTAGCTCACCAAACGCAGCGTAAGCATAGGTATAAGCACTTCCGCTTACCGGTATACGCGAGGCAAACTCCGCATAGCATAATGCTGAAAATCCGCAGCAGACAGCAGTAATAACAAATAGTAAGGATACGCCCGGTCCTCCCTGGTAAGACGCATTTCCTATAGTTGAGAATATACCAGCGCCCACGATAGCGGCAATCCCCATCGCAACCAAATCTTTTACCCTCAGAACCTTTGACAGGCCTGACGCGGAATGTGTCGCATCTGAAAGCCCTGTTTGCGCATCGGCTAAAATTGCAGAAATAGTCTTTTTTCGAAAAAGCGGATGAGACATGTTTGGTAAACTTTAGTGCGATTGAAAATAAAGAAATAATGTGGAATAATTTGTTTCTTGTTATTGCCTGCTTTTAAATGTTCCAATTTGTTTCGCCAGGTCAATTCAATACTTTTTAGAAAAGATAAATAGACAAAACATATTATTATTAAAACTTAATTCAGTGCCGTTCCTTCATTTGCGATGGATATGAATGATGAAGAAAAAGCTAGCATGGGGCAGCATGTAAACTATTGGAAAAAGTTAATGGATGATAATAGCGTATTTGGGTCGGGATCCGGCGGAGTTGTAGCAGTAGCCTCTAAGGTGCAAGACTATTCATATCAAACGATCCAGCATTTGCCATAAATAAATGCAAAGTATTTCCTATGAAAGGTATTTTGAAACATAGCTAAAAACGTATTTCAACCTATTCCATCGACATTCATTTCCTTATTAATTTTTAAAACAAGCCCCTGTAATACTTTTCCTGGGCCGGCTTCGGTAAAACGGGTTGCGCCATCCGCAATCATTTTCTCCACCGATTGTGTCCACATAACGGGGCCGGTAAGTTGATCAACTAGATTAGATTTTATTTCACCAGGTTCCATAACGGCTGATGCAACTACATTCTGGTAAACTGGGCATGTGGGATTTTTAAACAAGGCTTTTTCAATAGCGTTGGCCAATTCTTCCCTTGCGGGTTGCATCAGAGGCGAATGAAAAGCGCCACCTACAGGTAACACCAACGCTCTTTTTGCCCCTGCAGCTTTCATAAGCACGCATGCCTCCTCAACTCCTTTTTTACTCCCGGATATTACAACCTGTCCGGGACAATTATAATTTGCTGCTACAACAATTTCATGTTCAATTCCCGCACAGATTTCTTCGACTTTTTCATCGGGTAAACCGAGTATCGCCGCCATTGAAGAAGGATTTGCCTCACATGCTTTTTGCATTGCTTTTGCCCTTATAGAAACAAGCATTAGAGCTTCTTCAAAAGGAAGACATTCGTTCGCCACCAACGCAGAAAACTCTCCAAGCGAATGCCCCGCTACCATATCAGGGCCTGAGGTTGCCAACGTTTTGAATGCAGCAACCGAATGAATAAAAATTGCAGGCTGTGTAACACTCGTTTGCTTCAATTCTTCAGCTGTACCGGAAAACATAATCTCCGAAATTTTAAAACCAAGCAGTTCGTCGGCACTATCGAAAAGTTTTTTTGCACCGGCATGCGAATCGTAAATATTTTTACCCATGCCACTAAACTGCGAGCCCTGTCCCGGAAAAATATATGCGTGCTTCATATAAGGCTTATATTATTTTCTGTTTATAAGATCTGCTTTTACAAGGCTTATGAATTCACTTCTCGTCGGTTGCTTTTCAAACTCTCCATAGAAAGCCGATGTTGTAGTGACTGAGTTTTGTTTTTGAACGCCACGCATCATCATACACAGATGAGCCGCTTCTATAATAACGGCTACGCCTAAGGGATTCAATGTCTCCTGTATGGCACCAAGAATTTGTGTAGTAAGGCGCTCCTGTACCTGCAGCCTTCTTGAATATATGTCAACAACACGGGCAAGCTTGCTTAAACCGGTAATCCACCCATTAGGTATATAAGCAATGTGGGCTTTCCCAAAAAAGGGTAACATGTGGTGTTCGCACATGCTATACAGTTCTATATCCTTTACTATGATCATTTCACTTATTTCTTCATGAAATTTAGCCGAATTTAAAATCGCCTTTGCATCACCCTGGTACCCCTGGGTTGCAAACTGCATCGCTTTTGCGAGTCTCTCGGGAGTTTTCAAAAGGCCTTCCCGTTCTGGATTTTCACCAATAAGAGTGAGGGCATCTTTATAACTTTTGATTAAACCATTTGTAACGTCTGTATCGTATTCTTCAGTTTTTCTATACGCCATTCAATAATTTTTTTTAATAGTAAAGTTAAGCTGCAGGATATTCTACAAAGTTGCGCGGGGTTTCGTATAACCGCACCTGAAGATCCAGGTTGTTATTTATCTTATCCCGCAGAATATTATAGATCAAAATAACAATATTTTCGGCCGTCGGGTTCAATTTTGAAAACTCGGGCACATCGAGGTTCAGATTTTTATGATCAAGCTTTTCAATTACATGCCCGTTAATAATATCGCTCAGCATTTTGAGATCAATTACGTAGCCCGTTTCTATATCGGGCACGCCCGTTACTTTCACCTCCATTTCATAGTTATGGCCATGGTAAGAGGGATTATTGCACTTACCAAAAACGGCGTCATTTTTTGCATCATCCCACGCAGGATTAAACAAGCGGTGAGCAGCATTAAAGTGTTCCCTTCTGTAAACCGATACTTTATTATTCATAACTAAAAAAGTTTTCCGAAATCAATCACCGAAATATTCAACATATATGCGTGGTGTTTCGTAAAGTTTAATACAATGTAATTGCACGGGCTGTGGCAAATGCGGGTGTAACTGGTGCCATATAGCTTTTGCCAGATTTTCTGTAGTACACATTTTATTTTTCAAAAACCCAACATCCACATTTAGATTTTTATGATCCAGCTTTTCAAGTACAAACTCTTTTATAAGCAAGCTCAGAATTTTTACATCGAAAAGAAATCCCGTTTCCTCCACCACTTCGCCCTTTATAGTTACATACAATTCGTAATTGTGTCCGTGCCAGTTTTCATTAGCACATTTTCCAAAAACGACCTCATTTTTCTCCTTGCTCCATTCCGGGTTGTACAATTTATGCGCTGCATTAAAATGTTCAATCCTTGTTAAATAAACCATTCTCTTCAAAAATTTTCGCAAAGGTAGCTTCAGAAACTTAAAATCCGATAGCTAAGTGCGAGATTTGCGGAATGGAGTTACTAGTAGTTGCGGCAACAAAATTGGAGATAGAGCCCTTCCTTGCAACTAATCCTACAGTGGACATACTTATTTCAGGGGTTGGAAACCCGGCAACCATTTTCAACCTTAACCAAAGATTAGCGCAAATGAAGTATGATCTTGTGATACAGGCAGGCATTGCGGGAACCTTTAATAATTTCATAGATGAAGACGTTGTAGTAATTGAAGAAGATACTTTTGCTGATATCGGCGTAGATGAAAAAGGAAATTTCAAGACAATTTTTGAAATGGGATTGGCAAATGAAAATGAATTTCCATACAAATCGGGGTGGCTGAAAAATGCTAACGGGATATTAAAAAATACGGGGCTGCGGGTTGCAAAGGCTATTACCGTAAACAAGATTACGGATGACAAAAGCCAATTAAATAAATTAATAAATAAATTCGGAGCTGATGTAGAAACTATGGAAGGCGCGGCGTTTCATTATGTTTGCCTGCAACATAAAATAAACTTTTTACAACTTCGAAGCATCTCTAACATCGTAGGTGATCGGGATAAAGCAAGGTGGAAAATTACAGAAGCAATTGAATCTCTTAACCATGAATTGCAAAAAATACTTAAAAAAATTACACAGGTATGAAGTTTACGTTGGGATTTTCTCCCTGCCCAAATGATACATTTATTTTTGATGCGCTGGTAAATAAAAAAATTGATACCGACGGCATTGAGTTCGAGGGACGCCTTGAAGATGTTGAAACGCTAAATGAAATGGCTCTTAGTCAAAAGCTCGACTTTAGTAAGATCAGTTATGGCGTATTGCCTCACATTGCAAATTCATATAAGGTCCTCAATAGCGGCAGTGCACTGGGAACGGGCGTTGGGCCACTCCTTATTTCGAAGCGGCCAATTTCATTTGACAAAGTGAATGATCATAAAATTGCCATTCCGGGCGAAAACACCACGGCACATCTTCTTTTTTCTTTAGCATTTCCGTCTGCAAAAAATAAAATTTTCCTCCGGTATAATGAGATAGAAAACTTTGTTCTTCACGAAGGTGACCACGCGTTAGGCGTTATTATTCATGAAAACCGATTTACTTATAGTGGCAAAGGACTACATAAGATTGTGGATCTTGGAAATTATTGGGAAGACAAAACGGGCTACCCTATACCGTTAGGTGGTATTGTAGGAAAAAAAAATATGGATCAAAAAGTCATTGGTAAAGTAGATGGCCTTATAAAACAAAGCATTGAATATGGCTTCAGCAATTATCCTGTTTTACCTGACTATGTTAAACAGCACTCACAGGAGATGGATGAGGAGGTTATGAAAAAACATATTGATCTTTATGTAAATGATTACTCAATAGATCTCGGCGATGTGGGTAAAGCAGCTATTCAAAAGTTGATAGATGTATTTAACCAAATGAATAAAAATGTTGTAACTGACGAAACCGTGAGAGGCGCGGCAAGGTTCACTGATAGCTAAATTCACCTCGTCGTATCGAGCGCATTTTTATAGGCTGCCAGGCAACGCTCCCTTGCCTTACTATGATCAACGATCGGTTTAGGGTAGGTGAACTCCTGGAATTCCGGAGCCCATTTTTGAATGTATTTTAAGTCTTTATCAAATTTTTTTGTCTGCAGTTCCGGGTTGAAAATTCTGAAGTAAGGCGCAGCGTCGCATCCGCTTCCTGCCACCCATTGCCAGCCTCCGTTGTTCGCAGCAAGATCATAATCCAATAATTTCTGAGCGAAATATGCTTCACCCCACCGCCAGTCAATAAGCAGGTCTTTACAGAGAAAACTGCCGGTAATCATCCTGACCCTGTTGTGCATATAGCCGGTTTCGTTGAGTTGCCGCATGCCGGCATCTACAATAGGATAACCAGTTTGACCCTGGCACCATTTCCGAAACTCGTCTTCATTATTTCGCCACCTGATGTTGTCGTAAGCGGGTTTAAATGCTTTATGATCGCCGACATGCGGGAAGTGCCAGAGAATTGACATATAAAATTCGCGCCAGATCAATTCATTTAAAAAAGTATTGTTCAACTTTTTCGCCTTTGCAACCTCCTCTCTTATACTCACTGTTCCGAACCTTAGATGAATTCCCAATCTTGATGTTCCATTTTCAAGACCGGGAAAATCCCTCGTTTTATTATAATTTTTTATCCTGTCATCCGAAGGATTATTAGATGGTATTTCTTGTTCTTTTTCTTCAAAACCCATTGAACCGAGAGATGGAATTTTTGTGCCTGGGGATTTATAAAAATTCTTAAAGTATTTTTTACATGGATACGGCTTCGTGAAAAAATCCGTAAGCGCAGCCCTCCATTTTTTGCTGTATGGCGTATAAACTGTATAAGGCGTTCCGTCGTCCTTCAGTACTTCATCCTTTTCAAAAATTACCTGGTCTTTATAAGTTTTGAATTGAATATTCTTGCTTTGCAAAAGTTTTTCGATAGCATTGTCTCTCGCAGTTGCATATGGCTCATAATCGTGATTGGCAAAAACTGCAACAAAATCATATTTGCTCAGCAAATTCTTAAAGCATTCTCCGGGCGTTCCATAAAAGACATATAGATCAGAACCTATTTTTTTAAGTTCCCTTTGAATCTCTACCAGAGTATCTCTTATAAATTCTACGCGTTTGTCTTTTTTTTCCTCAAGTTTATTAAGAATGTTGGTATCAAAAATAAATATGGGCAAAACAGGCAGGCCCGATTTCAACGCATGATATAAGCCTGCATTATCATTAAGCCGAAGGTCCCTCCGGAACCAAAAAATATTTATTTTCTCCATTTAAAATCAACTGTCTAATCCGGATACTAACAATTTTCTTTCTAAATGGTTTGAAGAATATGATTGTAGATTTTTTTTACACAAGTGTTTGTATAATTTTTATGCCTGAAAGTTTTCACCCATTTAAGGTAATATATAGAATTGGTAAGAAAGCATTCATCAGCTGCAAGCAAGTGACCTTCTTCGAGGTTTTCTTCAATAACTTTAAAATTTTCAAGATTGAATTTTTCCAACATCCATCTCCGCATTGTACCAGCTACGCAACCTTCAGATAGTGGCGGAGTAATCATATGATTTCCCCGCACTATAAAAATATTTGCGATGGCTGTGTCGCAAATCCTGCTGAAGGAATTAAGCACAATGCAATCATTCAATTTATTTTCCTTTGCATACAAACCCGCCATCACGTATGGGAGGTAATTATTAGATTTGAGATTGGAGAAAATATCACAACTCTTCCGGGCGCCGGGAAACAGATCAATCTGAAGGCCATTTTCATTTAACTCCATGTCGTCGGCAAGCTTCCAGGATTCAATAATATAATTTGGGGAAAGATTTTCCGGATCAAATATTCCACCATTGCCTCGGACAATTGCCAGCCGGATACGGGCTGTGTCATGGAGTTTATTTTTTGCACACAATTCCTGTGTTTTTTTTAAAATAAATTCTTTTGTAAAAGTTTTTGGTATTTCAAATTTTAAAAGAGCAAGCCCGCTGAATAATCTTTCAAAATGAAAATCTTCATTTATGATTTTGCCTTTAACGCTCTTCATAGTTTCAAATAAACCATCTCCATACCGAAGGCCCCTGTTGGCAGGTGAAATTACGGGCGAATTATTAGCGTAAAATTTATTATTGAAAATGAAGAACTGCTCATTCATAATTGCTGGATAATGAGCAAAAGTAAGTTTATGAATCAGTTAAACTGATTTCAATCTTAATCCCAGATAACTATCGTAAATATCAAAAAAGGAATAAAACGTGTGGATGAATGGAATGGAAACTAAACTTCCTCGTCAAGCAATTTATTCTTAACAGCAAACATAATAAGCCCAGCAGTACTTTTGGCGCCCGTTTTTGTTTTAAGCTTGTCCCTAATTGCTTCGATGGTGCGTGGGCTTAACTCGACCACCTCTGCGATTTCCCGGGTGCTTTTTTCTTCGCACATAAGGCGAAGAACTGTAATTTCTTTGTCACTGAGGGTTGCATCTTCCTGCTGAAGCTTTATGGAAGTTATGGGGACCTTTTGGCGAAGATTATTAAGAAGCGCTTTATTGGTTAATGAATTGAAATAGAATTCCTGTTCATGGCATGTTTTAATAGCTTCATAGATTACCTCGGAATCAGATGTTTTTGTGAGATAACTGTTCGCGCCCAATTCCATTAATTTGGTAATCATACTTTGATCGTCCATCATGGTAAGCATGATTATTTTAATGCCGGGGTATAATTTTTTTATTTCAGGAAGGGTGGCAATTCCATCCATTATAGGCATTTGGATATCGAGCAGAATCACATTTGGCTGGATCCCTTTTAAAAGATTTAAAAGATGAGCGCCATTATCTGCCTCAGCCAATATTTTTATGTCTTTCTTTGACGAGAGGGCCGTAATAACGCCTGCACGATAGAGTACATGATCATCAGCAATTATTACGTTAATTATTTCTCCGGTTTCTTGTTTCATGGGTATTGTGCAATTTTATTTTAAAACACTTACAAAAGTCTGCTATTTAGATCGTAAATAATACGAAGAACTACCAAATTATTACTATAGTAATAATACGTACAATTAACGCTGTTTATCAAATAAAAGTATAGTTTGGGGAAATAAAAATTTGCGTAAAGTCAATATAGAAATTTTTAAACTTCTGTGTCTGCCAGTAAGAACCCGTTGAGCACCATGTATTTGGTATCAGGTGGAAAAGCTACTATTTTGATAGTGGCTGCTTCGGGGAAACCTACTAAAATCGCTTTGGCCTAAATATCCACCTCAGTAAATTTTTAAATCTCCTCCTTTTTATCATTTCCGGATCCGGAAAATATCTGCCCAATATTATGCATGAGACCACTTACAGGACCTTCCATTTTATTGGTAGAATCATCAATAGTATCGTCCTGCAGGTAATGCCCCATTTGCAAGCCGGGATCGAGATATGCTAATATATTGTGGCGTTGCCCTGTTAGGAAATCCTTTATATCGCTATCAGAGGGATTGGGATGTAAATTTTCTTTTAAAGCCCCTACGGCCGCTTCTCCGATTTCCTCGAGCTTATTATGTACCTCATGCACAGGTGTTTGGCTAACGTCTGAAATTTTTGCAGTCAGAGATTCTTTACTTTCTCCAAAACTTGATGAAAGAAAGCTATCGGAACTCATACTTAAAATATTCCTGTTCTTATCATCAAGCCGGGTAAAACTGTACAAGCCCGTAAGCACGGCAGGTATAGCAAGCTGATAAAATTTGTTTAAAGGTTTGTCAGTACCAGGTACTTTGCCTGTGTCGGGATCTATCTTTTGAAGTTCTCCGACATTTAATTTTTGCTGAACACTTTCTACAAGGTTAATTGCCATAGGTTATAAATACTCTAAAATGATAATAAAGCAACTTATTTTTTCTTTTGACTTTTGGGTGCAAAAATCGCAAACATTCTTTTGCCCTCGAGTTTAGGCATACTTTCCAAAGTGCCGGCATCTACAAGACGCTCGGCAAACTTGAGCAGAAGCAACTCTCCCCTTTCTTTGAACATGATCGCCCTTCCTTTAAACTGAACGTAAGCCTTCACCTTATTTCCGTCTTTCAAAAAATTTTCAGCATGTTTTGATTTGAAGTCAAAATCATGGTCATCAGTATTGGGCGTAAAGCGTATTTCCTTAACCTCAGAAACTTTGCTTTTGGCCTTCATCTCTTTTTCCTTCTTCTTTTTTTCGTAAAGGAATTTATTGTAGTCAATAATTTTGCAAACGGGCGGGTCGGCTTGCGGCGAGATCTCAACAAGATCAAGGCCTAAATCGTTTGCCATCTTTTGTGCTTCAATAGTAGGATATATGCCTACTTCTACATTTTCACCAACCAATCGTACGTTAGGTACTCTTATCATGTGGTTGGTACGGTGTTCCTGTTGTTGCTCTTTTTTAAAACGTGGATTAAATGCGCCTCTTGGCTGCCTGGGTGGAAATGCCATTAATTGATTTTAGTTTAAAAATTGTTTTCTTAGTTCTATGATTGCAGCTCAGTGGCTGTATCAAATATTTTTTTGCTCTTTACTTCCTCTTGTACCATCTTAATAAATTCAGGTAAAGATTTTACTCCCTCATCGCCTTTACCCTGGCGTCTTACCGAAACTTTCTCTTCATTGACTTCTTTTTCTCCAATCACGAGCATCAGCGGTACTTTCGCCAATTCAGTATCTCTTATTTTTTTTCCAATCTTTTCTCCCCTGTCATCTATTTCAGCACGAATATCATTATTTTTTAATTCTGATAAAATAATTTCAGCATAAGATAAAAATTTATCGCTAATAGGCAAAATTTTTACCTGGACGGGTGTTAACCACAATGGGAATTTGCCGGCACAGTGCTCAGTAAGTACAGCGATAAACCTTTCCATGCTGCCAAAGGGAGCCCGATGTATCATTACAGGCCTGTGTTTCGCATTGTCTTCCCCAATATACGTTAAATCAAACCGTTCGGGAAAATTATAATCAACTTGTATTGTCCCTAGCTGCCATTTCCTTCCAATTGCATCCCGGACCATAAAGTCAAGTTTCGGCCCATAAAATGCTGCTTCTCCATATTCGACTATGGTATTTAGCCCCTTTTCTTCAGCGGCTTCCATGATCGATTTTTCTGCAAGATCCCAGTTTTCATCGCTGCCTATATATTTCGATCTATCTTCTTTGTCACGCAACGAGATCTGGGCTGTATACTCGGTAAAGCCAAGTGATACAAAAACATACAGTACGAGGTCAATTACTTTTTTAAATTCTTCCTTTACCTGGTCAGGCATACAAAATAAATGGGCATCATCCTGTGTAAAGCCTCTCACCCGTGTAAGCCCATGTAATTCGCCGGATTGCTCATAACGATAAACCGTTCCAAATTCAGCATAGCGCAGGGGCAAATCTTTATAACTTCTTGGGGATGATTTATAAATTTCACAGTGAAAGGGACAGTTCATCGGCTTTAGAAAAAACTCTTCTCCCTCCACCGGTGTTTTTATTGGCTGGAAGCTATCTGCTCCATACTTTTCATAATGCCCGCTTGTAACAAATAAATTTTTTGAGCCAATATGCGGGGTAATTACCTGAACATATCCTGATTCTATCTGAGCTTTTTGCAGAAATTGTTGTAGTCTTTCCCGGAGCATTGCTCCCTTCGGCAGCCACAGGGGCAAACCGGCGCCTACTTTTTCAGAAAAAGTAAACAGTTCCAGTTCCTTCCCTAATTTTCTATGATCCCTTTTTTTTGCTTCCTCTAAAAAAACCAGGTACTCATCAAGCTCTTTTTGATTTGGAAATGATACACCATAAATGCGGGTAAGCATCTTGTTTTTCTCATCCCCTTTGTAATATGCTCCGGCAATGCTGGTAAGCTTAATTCCTTTAATGGCGCCTGTTGAGGGAATATGCGGACCGCGACAAAGATCGGTAAAGTTGCCCTGAGTATAGAAGGTGATATTGCCGTCTTCAAGCCCATTCAATAAATCCAGCTTGTATTCATCTCCTTTATCTTCAAAATATTTTATGGCATCTGGTTTTGCAATTTCTTTTCTTATAAACAAGTTATTTTGTTTGGCCAACTCCTTCATTTTATTTTCCAGCTTTTCAAGATCAGATTCTGCAATTTGCTGATCACCCAAATCCATATCGTAATAAAATCCTTTTTCGATGGGAGGTCCTACCCAGAATTTTACCCCGGGAAAAGTTTCTTCCACAGCCTCTGCCATTAAATGTGCTGATGAATGCCAAAAAGTTGATTTCGCTTTTTCATCATCCCATGTGAGAAACTTAATGGAAGCATTGTTATTTATAGGCCTGGAAAGATCCCAAACTTCATCATTAATTTCTGCGGCCAGGATTTTCCTTGCAAGGCCTTCACTTATTTTTTTTGCAATATCCAGCGCACTCGATCCTTTATCATATTGCCTTACAGCGCCATCGGGAAAAGTAATATTCATAGTTTCATTCACCTCGGTAAGTTTTATTTCAAAATTTTTGAGTTGCAAATTTAACGAAGTCTTAGACAAAGAAGCGTTTCATTTGAATGATAAACTTTTAATTACATATAAATTTGTATGAATGACCGGTTGCTAAAGACCTGGGCGAAACCCGTGCCGATTTGGGCATATAGTCATTCGAAAATTTATTGATCACTATGAAAATATTTTACTTAGTATTGTTCTTATTAGTTTTTTCTGTAGCTAACGCCCAAAATTTCAATGGCCAATGGAAAGGCGGTTTTAATGAAGCCAGCTATGGTTTGTCGGGCCTGAACGGCAATGATATTGACTATGTTCTGGAGATAGATACCAGGGGCTCCAGCGTTTCAGGTTATTCTTATACTTATTTCAGGGAAGGTGCAAAAAGGTACTACACTATTTGCAAATTAACCGGTACGCTTAACAAGACGACGAAGGAAATAACTGTTACGGAAATTGAAAGAACCAAATATAATACTCCGCCAAATTTTCAAAATTGTTTTCAAACACATAAACTTCATTATGTGCAGGACAGTGCAGATGTCGAAATGTTGAAGGGCACCTGGATGCCTGCTCCAAATCAAAGTGGAAATTGCGGCTATGGAACTACACTTCTCTCCCGCAGGATCGTAAAAAAATTGCCTATGGGCATTGCCTCTGCTGAGAAAAAGCCTGAGAAAAAAACCGTTCCTAAAAACCAGAGTGTAACAAGTAGAAAGAATGATTTCCGGCCTAAGCAACTATCAACCCCAAAGCCAAAGATTGAGAAATCAATACCGGAAATAGAACATGATAATGTAATTGCAGATGGAAAGGTTACAAAGCCTGAAATAAAAAAACCATCGATTTCCGGTAGCCCTCTCACAGGGTTTAAATATCGCCGAAAGGATATCATAAAGACAATTCCCATTGCTCACGAAACTTTCAAAATTGATTTTTATGATAACGGGGAAATTGACGGAGATTCTATTTCCGTTTTCTACAACGGGAAAATAGTGCTGTCGCATCAAAGACTAAGCGATAAGCCGATCTCCCTTAAACTTGATCTTGATGACGACACTGAAGAAAATATAGTTACAATGTACGCAGAAAATTTGGGAACCATCCCGCCTAATACAGCTCTTATGATAGTAACAGACGGAGATAAAAGATACGAAGTGAGAATAACTTCCGATACTGAAAAAAGTGGTAGCGTAGTTTTTGTACACAAGGACGAATAATCACTTTATTATCCATTTACCGGTTTTATACGCCCACCATACCATAATAACCTGCAATGGGAAAAGCCTTACCCACGCGATCCATTCAGGGAAACAAAAACTTTCAGATGCACATCCCTTTAATTGTATAAAATAAATATGGGCGGGAATAAAGGCGATTAATAACATGATTGTCAGAAAGGCTGCCGTCCGTTTCGTTTTTAGTAAAAACCATAAGTATAGCGCAGCAAATTTCCAAAGCGCCGCTTCCGTAATTAATAAACTCCTTATACGGAAAGTAAGGTGAAATGATTGCCAGGTAATTTACCGGGTGCCAAAAATGATTGATCCCTGCACACAAGTAAAACACGCAGAAGACTATAAGATTTAATTTCGACAGATTAATATGCGAAGTATGATGTATAAGATGTACGTTGTAAAAAATGTTTTGGATAACTAAAAATGTGATTTTTATCCTTCAAAACAAATTAACCACGTTGTGACTCTAGAATTTAAAATTCCATGTTATCGATGGAATTATTGGAAATAACGAAACCTGCTTTGCCTGCACTTTCAAGGTTCCATTATAAGGATTACCCTCCTGGTCAAAATAGATAAAATAAGGATTTTTCCGGCTGTAGATATTATATACGCTAAAAACCCATTCACTTTTCAATTTCCTTCCGGGATGTTTTTTTGGACTATAGGTTGCAGCCAGGTCGACCCGATGGTAAGACGGTAACCGGTATTCATTAATTCGGCTATACTGTTGCGTTAGTACTCCATTATATATGTAAAAGCGCTGTGGCAATGTTGCTGCATTTCCTGAACCAAATACAAAAGTGCCTGATAGTTTCCACTTGCGTGATAGTTCATAAATACCCACAACAGAAATATCATGCCGCCTGTCGTACTTGGCTGGATAACGGTCACCGGAATTTAGCCATGGAAATTTTCTGAAAGTCCAGCTAAGCGTATAACCTATCCAGCCGGTTAACCTGCCCTTTGTTTTATTAATAAAAAGTTCAGTTCCATAGCTTTTACCGCTCCCGAAAGTGAAAAAGTTTTCTGTGTCTTCAAGCGTTGCAGGCGTATAGCCTTCCTCGTATTCGATTTGGTTTTGCAAATCTTTGTAGTACACTTCCAGCGATGTCTCGTAAGCGTTATCATTAAAATTTTTGAAGAGACCCAAAGCATAAAGCCAGCTTAACTGGGGTTTTACCTTTATTGTGCTCGGCACCCAAATATCTGTGGGCAATGTTGTGCCTGCGTTACTCACAAGGTGAAGGTATTGAACGTTTCTCGTGACTGCTGCCTTTATTGAAGTGGCATCATTGAGCGCATAGCGAATGGTAACGCGTGGCTCAAATCCAAAATACGTTTTTACAGGCTCACCTTTTTTATACACTGTGCTGTCAAGCCTGTTGCCATTTGCATCGGTTGTATAACTTTTATACTTCCCTACCTGCTGGAAAACGCTTTCCCGAATGCCGGCGTTAATTTTTATTTTATCGCTTATGTCCCAGTCATCCTGTATATAAACAGCGCCTTCATGTGAATATTTTTGCTGCGCATTGTTGGGCATAAACTCAACACTGTCCTGGTTTCCCGTAAGCACCGACGGTGTGAAAGTATGGTAAGTGTAGAGTGCTCCAAATTTTACTTTATGATTTGTAAACGGGTACAGATCAAAATCCTGTTTTACATTCCAATCTTTAATTCCCGACTTCAGGTTAATATCAAAATTATTCTGGTTAGCACCGAAATTGAAATTGTAATCATTATAAACTAATGTGGTATTAGAGAACAAGCGGTTATTCAATACATGGTTCCACCGAAAAGTTCCGGTAGCATTGCCCCAGGGAATATGAACACTCAATGATTGCTTTCCATTCACAAAATCAAACTTATCCTTTCCAAAATAACCGCTCAGGTAAATGTGATCTTTTTCGGAAATCTTATAATTAATCTTCGCGTTAAGATCGTAAAAATAATACCCTGAACCACTAAACGAACTTGTCTTTTTTATAAAAGGTTTTACAAGGGCATCTACATAAGTTCTTCTTGCAGAAATAATAAACGATGCCTTATTTTTTTTAACGGGTCCTTGTATCGAAAGCCGCGAAGCAATTAATCCAATGCCTCCCTCCACCTGGAAATTTTTGTCATTTCCTTCTTTCATAGCGATATCCAGCACGCTGGACAAACGGCCACCATATTGCGCAGGCATTCCGCCTTTTATCAACGACGTATTTTTAATAGCATCCCCATTGAATATAGAAAAGAATCCAAAAAGGTGACCTGTACTATACACCACTGCATCATCCAGTAAAATTAAATTCTGATCAGGTCCTCCGCCTCTTACATACAGGCCCGAGCTACCCTCCCCTGCGCCTTGCACGCCCGGCAAAAGCTGGATAGTTTTAAGGACATCGACTTCACCCAGAAAAGCCGGAACTGATTTGATTTGATTTATCGAAAGATCAAGTTTACCCATCTGTGCATTCTTAACATTCGCATCTCTCTTCCTCGAAGAAATAATTACAGCCTGCTCGGTTGTGATCTTCGGAGACATTTCAAAATTGAATTGCACATCTCGGCTAAGGTCAAGTTTTTTTATTTGTGTAGCATATCCAACATTAGAACAAACAAATGTATAAGTGCCTGCATTAAGTGAGATAGAAAAAAAGCCGTATGAATTAGATGTAATTCCCTTAGATAAACCAGCTACAGAAATCGTAGAGCCAATAAGGGTTTCGCCGGAAAGTGAATCTTTTACATAGCCGCTTAGCGTAAATCTGTTTTGAGAACATCCTATAAGCGGAATTAAAAAAAAGGTAACGGACAATAATTTTTTCACGGATGCATTGATAACGCCTACTTGAGAGTGTCTTTTATTTCTCCACAATTCAGCATTGATGATTTGTATTCAGGATGGTTCCTTCCGAGATAGGGATTTATAATTTCTTTGGTGGTGCTTAACCAGTTTCCCTCTTTGTCCTCCCCAAAAGCCATAGGACAATTTTGCCAATACAACTTCTCCCCCTCATACCCGATTGTTTTTAAAAAAGGATACAAATTCTCTGATACCATTCTAAAATCCTGCCGCATTTCTGTTATGTTATTTTCCATAAGCATGGCTTCGGCATTCGCTTTAATATCACTTATTTCCTGTTGCGCTGCCAATAGTACCTGCGGGTCTTCTTTTTCAAGAACACTAAGTTTGACACTATCAATTGCAACTATGAAATTCTGTCCCTCATTTTTTACTTTAAAAGTATCTGCATCTACAAACGCGTCTTTCATTGACATATAAGCGTTGATGGCGTCTGATATACTTTGATTAAACTCAGTAGTGTGTTTTCCTAATTTTATAGATTCTTGTTTTGGCTCAGAATCAGTTTTTTCCGTTTTAAAAAAAAGCCACCAGGCTCCCAGCAAAACAGCTGCTAAAAAAATAATCGCAAGTAAACTTTTCATCAGTTTCTTTTTTGGTCGCAAAGTTAATACATAATAGACCAACAGTTATGAGTGATAAGTTGACAGGTGGTGAATAATTGGTGACGAGTGACTGCTTTTTTAATTGGCCTGATCACTGACAATAGCCGAACCCGTAAACAGAACACTTGTTACTGGTAACCATACCAGGGCCTATACATTTATTTGGCAATTAGTTTTTGAAGTGTGAATTTCGGGGCCAATTTATATGAATATTTCATTTGAGAATACGGCGACTGCTTTTGAATACAAGTCGAACAGAGAACTTAAAAAAGCTAAATTTCTTTTTGGATCAATGGCTATAGACTGGCTTGTGAAACTGGGAACAAAGCTAACTCCGTGGATCATCAAATCCGGGTTACCGGTAAAAGGCCTGATAAGAAAAACTATTTTTAGTCAATTTGTAGGAGGTGAGACACTTGCTGAAACTTCGAAAGTTGTTGATAAGCTAAGCCGGTTCAATGTAAAGGTAATCCTGGATTATGGGGTTGAGGGAAAGGAAGGAGAAGACAATTTTGACAGGTCCGCCAATAATTTTATAAAGGTTATTGAATATGCGGCTTCCCAACCGAATATCCCTTTTATAAGCATTAAGCTTACAGGATTTGCAAGGTTTGAATTGTTACAAAAATTAGATACCGCCGCAAATTATAATGATACAATAAATGGCATTGTTGCGACTGATGCTTTAACTCGAGGAAGAAATATCGGAATGGCAAAAAGTTGAAATACGCCTGGAGAGAATTTGCGAAGCTGCAGGGATTAGTAATACAGGGGTTTTAATTGACGCGGAAGAAAGCTGGATCCAAAATCCCGTGGATGCACTTACAGTGAAAATGATGAAGAAGTTTAATGCGCAAAAAGCAGTCGTTTATAATACAGTCCAACTATACCGCCACGACCGCCTCCAATTTTTAAAAGATAGTTTCAACATTTCAATCGATAATAATTTTATGGCGGCCTTTAAACTTGTGAGAGGCGCATACATGGAAAAAGAACGCCGGCGTGCTTCTGAATTAAATTATTTATCTCCCATACAACCAAATAAACAAAGTACGGACGATGATTATAATACTGCGCTTGCATTTTGCATAGAACGGCTAAATGAACTATATGTTATTGTAGCGTCGCATAACGAATTCAGTAATCTATATGCTGTTGAAATTATGGAGAAATTCAACCTGTCATTAAATCATCCGCATATTCATTTCTCCCAGTTATATGGAATGAGTGATAACATCACGTTCAACCTGGCTAAAGCGGGATGTTTCGTAAGTAAATATCTTCCGTTTGGTCCTATCAATGATGTAATACCGTATTTAATGAGACGAGCCCAGGAAAACTCTTCGGTAAGTGGACAAACAGGCCGGGAACTTGCCTTAATAAAAGAAGAAATACAAAGGCGATCAATGAAACAATGAAAATGATTTGATTTTCTATTGCTCCGTAGTATTATTACGCTCTTAATATATAGTATTACTACCTTATTAGCTCTTATCAGTTTACCTTATTTTTGGCCGTACCGTATGAGTAAACTGCTGCTTATTTTTAATTTCTTACTGTTTTCATATTCCCTTTTTTCTCAAAGCAAGAAAATTGAGGCCGCAAAAACAAGCAATTCAATCAAAGTCGATGGTGATATAAATGATGCTGCCTGGAAAGAAATTCTACCAGTCTCCGACTTCATAACTTCAACGCCTGTTTACGGGAAGCAACCACAACAAGCTACGTTTGTAAAAATTACTTACGATAACTCCGCGGTCTATATTTTAGCGTATATGCATACAGATCCTTTAAACGTGCGGAAACAATTGACGGCAAGGGATAATATAGATTTGCAGGATGTAGATGTATTTAGCCTTGGGCTGGATACTTACAATGATAAGCAAAATGGATTTTTGTTCCAGGTAACTGCGGCGGGCGTTCAGGGTGATGCCAAGCTTTCGGGAAGTGTTGATATGACATGGGACGCGGTTTGGGAAAGTAAGGTAAGTATGAAAAAAGACGGATGGGTTGCTGAAATGAAAATTCCGTTCAGTGCCATAAGATTTTCTAAGTCTTCAGTTCAAACATGGGGAATTCAATTTACAACCTTTAGCAGAAAGACTAATGAAACATCCACCTGGTCGCCTGATGATCCGGCCTTGAATGGCATAATTAATAAATGGGGGGAATGGAGCGGTCTGCAAAACATTACACCTCCTTTGAGGTTATCGTTTTTACCGTATCTCTCCGGGGGAGTGAAAGTTTCACCTGTAGGTACAAACAGGATAACAGAATATTTAAAGAGCGGTGGCATGGATGTAAAATATGGAATCAACGAAAGTTTTACACTCGACGCTACTCTCATCCCTGACTTTGCGCAAGTGCAATCGGATAATGTTGTTTTAAATCTTTCGCCATTCGATATTAAGTTTGAAGATTACCGGCCCTTTTTTACTGAAGGCACTGAGTTGTTCAATAAAGCTGGAATTTTTTATTCGAGGAGGATTGGTGATGCACCTTCAGGCGCTTATGGCGTGTTACAATTGGCAACAAGTTCTCCTGATTATGCAATTATAAAAAATCCCGGTATAACCCGGCTTTACAATGCAACTAAATTTTCGGGCAGAACAAAAAATAACCTGGGAATCGGAATTCTAAATTCTTTGACAGTCCCCATGTATGCCGAAATCAGGAATAACCTGAATGATTCGACCATGCGCATCTTGACAGAACCACTAACAAACTACAATATAATAGTACTTGACCAGGCTTTAAAAAACCGGTCCTCTATAACTTTTACAAATACCAACGTGCTAAGAAAAGGTAATAACCGCAATGCTAATGTGGCTGCGCTGGATGTTTCACTATATGATAAAAAAAATCGGCACCAGTTTTTTATCGATGGATTGTACAGCAATATATGGGGAAGCGAGGGCAAATATGACGGATACAAATCCGACATCAGATTTAGAAAAGTAAGTGGTAAACTTCAATACAACATTAACGCCGCAGTGATTTCCGACACGTATGATCCAAATGATCTTGGTTTTCTAAGAAATAATAACCAATTTAATTTTGGAACCACGTTGAGTTATGTGCTTTTTAAACCAACGAATCATTTTCTAAATCAGCGGTATGATATTGGTTTTATCAACCTGTACTTATATAATCCTTTTAAATGGCAGAATTTCGTAACCAATTCAAGTGCATTTTTTCTCCTGAAAAATTTCTGGGACATCACGGCAACTTTTCAAATGCAACCTTATTGGTCAAATGATTATTTCGAATTGCGTTCGAAGGGAAAATTTTTGAAAAGGTCCCCGGTTTACTACCTCGATATAAATGGTAGCACTGATAGTCGCAAAAAACTCTACGTAAACTACGATCTTGGATTTGCCGAAAGTCCTCTTCCGAAAGATCCATATTACAGTGGCACCCTTGGATTCAGGTATAGATTTAGTGATAAATTTCAAATGAATGCCGAGGTGCATGCCGAAACCGATAATAATAATTGGGGATATGCCTATCGCGATGCGGGCACCGGCGACCCTGTAATAGGAACGAGAAAAGTAAGAACTGATTATTCAATTTTAGGAGCTACTTACAATTTAAATCCATTGATGAATTTCACGATAAGAATGAGGCATTACTGGAGTATGGTGGCTTATTCTAACTTTTATGATATGGCGGATAATGGATATTGGAACAACAGGGCCTTTGAAAGCGGCCACAACCAGAATTTCAACATCTTCAATCTTGATATGTTTTATACCTGGAACTTTTTGTTGGGAAGCCGAATTATTTTCGCATGGAAAAATGCACTGGGTGCTGATGTTGATATTGACGGAATGATGAACAGAACCTATACAAAGAACTTCAGAACGGTTTTTCAAAATCCCCATTCTAATGAGCTTTCGTTGAAAATTATCTATTACATTGATTATCTAAACCTCCATAAAAAGAAATTAGGTTTAAGATAAATAAAGAAAACTTATTGCATTTTAATTACCTGGTTTTCTACCAACGCAAAAACCGTATCGGCTTTTTTAGGAACCACTTTGTATAAACCTGTAAACAAGCTGAAAGCAGGTAATATTGCATACTTCCGGGTGAAGTAAAAACAAGGCAGCTTAAATGACTGCTTACCTGCGCCATTTACTCTAATGCCTGGATGTATATGTCCTGAAAAGGTAAATACATCTTTATCTTCTTCACAAACCGAGGCAATATCATGAGTGAAACAAAATTTATTTATTGAATATTTTTGTTTCGCGACTTGAATATTGGCATTTTCATAAAACTTATTTGTCAAAACGTCGTGGTTGCCTTTAATGAGATGAATACATAAACCAGGCATATCATTTCGCCATTTTAAAAAAAAATCAATTTCCTTGTTTGCATGACTGTGAAACATATCTCCTGCTATAAGTAATATGGATGGTTTAAAGAACTGGATCTGTGTAAATAATCTTTGAATATCTTCCTTATAGATATTCTGGGGCACCCCAATTCCGGATTTTCTAAAATGCCCGGATTTACCAAAATGCAAATCGGAAAGTATTAACGCTTTCTCTTCTTCCCAGAAAATACAGCGGGCAGGCGAAAGCCAAAGAGTTTGCTTTTGAAGGATAAATCTTTGAGGAGAAAACAAGATTTTTTTGGTAAAGATAAGCTGTGATCAAGGAAAATTATTTTATTACACGTATTAGAAAACGCGAATTGCACTAAATTTTTTTTTGTTTATTAATTCGTGTCATTCATCAAATCATTTTTCCAATTGCATTTGCATTCTCTTCACCCGGTCCTCCAATTTTTCTGAAGTTAAATTTTCCCGCATGCTATCAACTTTTATAGGGAAGCAAAACGGAGTAAGTCGATTAGGAAAAGTAATAATGATCTTGCTTTCCTGAATTCGCTCAAGCATATTCCGAAGACGCTGTTCTTCCATCTGTTGCTCCATAACTTCGTTATACGCCTGTCTTAATAATAAGTTTCCAGGCTCATATTCTGAAAATACGTTAAAGAGAAGCGAGGCCGATGATTGCAAATGTCTCGCTTTTTTTTGCTCACCAGGAAATCCCTGGAAAATCAATCCACCAATAACGGCGATATCCCTGAATTTCCTTTTTGCCATTTCCACGCTGTTTAAACTCCTTTGAATATCGGCCAATAAATTTACAGGAGAAAAAACCTCGTAAGCATTTGTATCATCTAACGGTATGGGCTGATCGCTTAGCAGTTCAAACCCATAATCATTCATAGCGAAAGAAAAGGTTATAGGCGTAATACGGCTGAGGCGATAGGCTAATATTGCAGCCATAGCTTCGTGAACCAATCTTCCCTCGAACGGGAAAACAAAAAGATGAAAGCCGTCTTTCGTTTCAATATGCTCGATTAAAAGTTCGTTTTGTTTAGGGATGTGCGAAAGATACTCCTGCAACTCAAATAGGGGTTGTAATGCATTGATCTCTTCATCAATATTTTTTCTGTCTTTTTTATGCAAGACCATGCCCGCTTCATCAAACTTTTTTCTTAGCATGAATCCAAGATTTGCAGACAGAGGCATGCGGCCACCTTGCCAACTTGGAATAATTGACTTTTTTGCATTCGATTTTCTTACAAGGGCGGTCATATCTTTTATCACAACAAATTCAAGTGTTCTTCCAGCGAGTGTAAAAACATCACCAGGCTGGAGCCTCGCGATAAACCATTCTTCGATAACGCCGACAAAGCCACCGCTTATAAACTTTACTTTCATCATTGGGTCGCTTACAATAGTGCCGATGTGCATTCGATGGCGCATTGCAATTCTCCGGTTATTGATTTTATAAAGGCCATCAATAATTTCTATTTTTTTAAAATCATCATATTGTTGCAATGCAACACCTCCTGCGGTTGCGAACTGGAGAATCTGTTGCCATTCATCCTTCGTAATATCCCGATAGCAATAGGTTGTTTTGATTTCCTTGAAGATTTGAGCCGGATAAAAACCATCGGAAATAGCAAGCGTGCTTAAATATTGTATCAGTACATCAAAGCATAATATTCTCGGATCACGGCTTTCTATTAATTTTATTTCAGTTGCTTCTTTAAGAGCCGCGGCTTCCATAAGTTCAAGGGAATGTGTTGGTAAAAAATAAATTTTACTTACTTCTCCCGGGCGGTGGCCGCTTCTGCCAGCTCTTTGCAAAAATCTTGCAACACCTTTGGGTGAACCAACTTGTATAACGGTTCCGACTGGCCGAAAGTCAACTCCAAGGTCAAGGCTCGCCGTACATACCACTACTTTTAATTTCCCTGTATGAAGATTTTCCTCAACCCAAAATCTCAATTCCTGCTCAATACTTCCGTGATGCAAGGCGATGGCTCCTGAAAGATCAGGACATGCAGTTAGCAATGCCTGGTACCACATCTCACTCATACCACGGGTATTTATGAAAATAAGCGTGGTCTTACTCTGCATAATTATAGGAATTACTTTATCTACAAGCTTAATTCCGAGGTGGCCCGCCCACGGAAATTTTTCTATTTCATCAGGGAATACCGATTCAATTTGAATTGGTTTATCGATTTGGGCTGTTACTGTTTCTCCGAAAGACCTCATCCCCAACCCCTCTCCAAAAGAGAGCGGGGAAAGAAGCACTTCCTGTGCTTGTGCAAGGTTTCCGATAGTTGCGCTGATACCCCAGACTGAAAGCTCCCTATCCCCGAAAGGGGGCAACGAAGACACTACCTGTTTGATCTGCGGGTGGTTATTCCTGGCATCGGTCGCCAGCGAATGGACGTCTTTCGTGTTAGTCAAAAATCCGATAATCCTTGAAATTGCCAATTCTACCTGCACACCACGCTTGCTCCCGAGAAGCTCGTGCCATTCATCAACTGCGATAATTTTTAAGGATTTAAAAACAACTGGATAATCTTTTTGAGCAAGCAAAAGGTGCAGGCTCTCGGGCGTCGTAATCAGCACTTCAGGCATTTGTCTTTTTTGCTGCTGTCTTTCGCTTATTGTAGTATCACCATTTCTAATTCCAACTTTCCAATTCATGCCCAACTCTTCAATTACCTCCTCCATTGCCCTCCCAATATCTTTTGCGAGGGCACGCAAAGGTGTAATCCATAGCAGTTGAAGACCCGATTTAGCTTTCGACTTATAATTTTTGGGATGTTCATTGATAAAGTCAATAACTGCCCCAAGAAAAACAGAAAAGGTTTTTCCGCATCCCGTAGGTGCATTTACCAATCCTGACTTTTTATTTATGATGTGCTGCCAGGTTTCTTCCTGGAAAGCAAATGCAGTATAGCCTTTGGAAGCGAGCCACTTTTGAATGATATTATATCCTTTACTTATTTGTACTCCAACATTGATTCAAAATTATAAATGCTGTCTTTGAATTAAAAATGCAAAACTTTATCATTTGCCATACAGAGTCAACATAGCTTTCAAATCCTCAATCGTATTTATTTCATCTACAGTTTTATCTTTTCTCCACCGGCTCATTCGTGGGAATCTGAGTGCGACACCGCTCTTGTGGCGGCTACTCGCGGCTATACCCTCAAAAGCGATTTCAAAAACTAATTCAGGTTTTACGGTGCGAACCGGCCCGAATTTTTCAATTGAATTTCTTTTTACAAAATTATCTATCTGCGCAAATTCTTTATCCGTTAAGCCTGAGTATGCCTTGGTAAATGTTACCAATTTATCGCCGTCTTTCACAGCAAAAGTATAATCGGTGTACAGATTGCTTCTTCTGCCACTTCCTTTTTGTGCATACACCATCACGCAGTCTATTGTGAGCGGGTCAATTTTCCATTTCCACCAGTCGCCTCTTTTCCTTCCAACTTTATAATTCGAATCTTTTCGCTTCAGCATTATTCCTTCGCTGTTCATTTCTCTCGAATTTTTTCTTAATTCAGAAAGTTCGCTCCAGGAATTAAAAGAAATGATTTGAGAAATTTGAATTGCATTGTTTCTTATCGGAAGAATAATTTCTTCAAGCTTATTCCTTCGTTCGATCAAAGTTCTTTCCCGCCAATCATCATAATTCCATTCAAGAAGGTCGTACGCAAAAAAACAAATAGGCGCATCCTGCAATTGCTTCTTGCCAATATTTTTTCTTCCAATACGTGTTTGTAAAACAGCAAACGGCAGCGGATTTCCATTAACCGCCGGAATAATCTCACCATCGATCACTACCCCATCGGGCAATAAATCTTTTAGAATAAAATATTCCGGAAATTTGTCTGTCATCAATTCTTCGCCACGGCTCCATACAAACAGTTCATTATTTCTTTTGATAACCTGGCCACGTATTCCATCCCATTTCCATTCTGCCTGCCATTCGTCGGAATTGCCTAAAGTTTCCGGTTCTTCTTCCAGGGCATAAGCCAGGTAAAATGGATATGGCTTCGAAAAGTCGGATACTGATGCGCTTTCGCTTAGAAGTTCATTGAAAGAAGTTGTTACAGGATCCCAATTACCACTTATGCGATGCGCAATTACGGAGGGAGCGAGCTCAACCACTTTGCCCAACGCATTTACAATCGTCTTTTGAGAAACACCAATTCGAAAGCTTCCGGTAATAAGTTTATTGAAAACAAATCTTTCATCCCTGTTCATCTGGTTCCAGCTATCTACAATAAATTTCTTTCTTACCGCTTCATCCTGCTTTTCAATTGAAATGAATGTTTCCAAATAATGCGAAAGGCTTTTATTTACCTGGTCACGTTCTTTTGTTTCGGGCAATAATAAAGCAAGTGTTTCAGCAAGATCGCCAACAGTATGGTAGCATTCATCAAAAAGCCAGGAAGGATAATTGGTAATTTCTGAGCACCACTCACGCATAAGCCTTGAATTAACGGCACGCCTGGGCCTCCGTCCGCTAAAAATCGCGATTACCCAAACCTTGTCATCATCCTGGGCACTCGCGAAATAATCCACAAGGCTTTGAAGTTTGTCATTGGTTTTTGTAGAACTTCCAAGTTCAGTTACCAGTTGTGCAAATAATTCCAGGCCGGAAATCCCGATACCACGCGATGAAGAGCCGGTGCCAGTTGCATTATTGCCTGAATTTTCCTCAATCATTTTTCAAAGATTATTTTCAATTCCTCATTCTCCTTTATTTCAGAAACCGGTGCTTCTTCGTCTTCATTTCCATACTGAGTCTTCACCTCGGCGGCAATGGCTATACTCTCTTCGTTTAAATACCTGCTAAATGCTGATTGAAAGCCATGCGTGACAAAAACTCTTTCTGCTGAAGTATCTTTAACTGTTTGCAAAAGTCCATCCCAATCTGCATGGTCACTTAGCGCAAAACCCGCATCAACATTTCTTCTCCTGGCATTTCCCCTCACTTGCATCCAGCCACTGCATACACCTACTGAATGCGGCTGAAACTTTTTCATCCATGATGTACCGTCTGCCGACGGCGGCGCGATAACCACAGCGCTTCTTAATAATTCCTTTGGAGTTTCGGAAGTTACTCTTATTACAGGTGCAATGTCCCATCCGGCATCGATTAGGGTTTGCTGCATATTGAAAATAGCGCCATGAGCATATATAGTTTGCGTAGTTTCTTTTATTGCCTGAAGTACACGTTGCGCTTTGCCGAGGCTGTACGCCAGAATTATACTGGTTTTGCCCTTTTCTTTATTCCTGGCAATCCAGGTGATCATGTTATCATATATCTCCTGCTGGGGTTTCCATTTATATATAGGCAATCCAAAGGTAGATTCAGTGATAAAAACATTGCATCTCACGGGCTCAAACTTTCCGCTGATTCCATCATTCTCAACCTTAAAATCGCCGCTTACAACCCAAATCTCACCATTGCATTCAAGCCTTATTTGCGAGGAACCTATAATATGGCCTGCCGGAAATAATGATACGTTCACGCCAGCTAAATTGATTGTTTCGCCCCACTCAAGCGTTTGATAGTTATTTTCTCCCAACCGCAATTTCAGAATAGGCTTTGTAAATGTATGGCATAGATAATACTTATGACCCCAATAGGCATGATCACTATGCCCATGTGTAATTACTGCTCTCTCTACCGGTTTCCACGGATCAATATAGAAGCCTCCTTTTTCGCAGTAAAGTCCTTTTTCGGTAAAAGAAATAAGATTGGGCATGTAAATGAAAAAGTTGCAAATAACCTGCCTGAAAATTCAATGATTTAGCAGAAAATGGGGTGACTGTCTCTGTTTATTCAGAAGAAAAAAAAGATTGCTGCATGTCTACTTAAATGATCACAACCTTCAAAAAACTATATTCCCAAAGGTAAAACCCTTACATTCAAAAAAAACATATTTGAAAAAAATTATGTATACCATTAGAGTTTTCCACTAACTGTGATTTTTTTTATCAAAATAGAGCTTTTGGTTTAATTTTTGCGCTTTTGCGTGTTTGTTATTAACCGAGGTGTAATTTCCTTTAAATACCATTTTTTCCCCAAAGATGTGTTTGTTAAAACGGGCTGGCATTTGGCGGCCCAGAAATTTATTATGCCTAACTGATACCCTTGAAAACCAGAATAATCATTATTGATAACCATTTTGAACCCGTCGAATCTAACGTTTTATGATCAATCAAAAAGTCCAGGTATTAAAGAAGACACTTTTCCTTTTTATTTTAATCTCAACATTTTTAAATTTCAGCAGTTCCCTAGCACAACAATCCCTGGTAAATGTGAATGGGTGGAATGCCTATGTTCATTTGCCATGGGATTACAATTCAAATCCTACTGCTACTTATCCAACGATAATATTTTTTCCAGGAACGGGACAAGTTGGCACCAATGCGAGCCTGGCAATTGATTATGGGCCAGGAGCAAATATTGCCCAGGGCTGGAATGGAAATGTGAAAATAGGAGCTGACAGCGTGAAATTTATCGTTATTAGTTTGCAGCCGTCTGCTTTGTGGCCAACTGAAACCTTGATAGACACAAAAATTCAGGCCTTAAAGAAGATGTATCGTATTGATCCTAAGAGATTACATCTAACCGGTCTTTCAATGGGAGGATGGTGCAGTACCACTTACGTAACGAACGATAAATATGGGGGTCCTTATAAATATGCCAGCCAGGTTGCAACCGTGGTAGAAGTAGAAGGAGTAAGGCCTGACGACAATCAACCCTACCCAAATTTGTTTGATAATTTTGCAAATTCCGGTGGAAGGTTGCTGGGATTTGAACAAATTAATGACGGGCGTGATACAAAGACCAGGGTTGATCGCATGAACTATACCCGGCCGAATTCCGCCATTTTTATTCCAACAAAGTATGGAACAGGCTCTCATTGCTGCTACCAGGAGTTTTATGGAGGAAACGGGACAACACCTGGCAAATTCGTTTTGGATGGCATCAGTCAGAACATGTATGAGTGGATGGCGAGAAATCCCGGACCCGCCTCTTCCTATTCAAATATTTCACCGACAGCAACTGCAGGTTCTGATAAGTCACTCACTTTGCCAGCTAACAGCGTCACATTAAATGGCTCTGGCTCTGACCCTGATGGTACTATCGGCAGTTATTTATGGACAAAAGTTTCTGGCCCTGCTTCATTCGCGATAAAGAGCGCTACATCCTCATCTACATCTGTTACATCACTTGCGCAGGGAGTATATTTATTTGAATTAAAAGTGACGGACAATAGTGGAGCGACCGCGAGGGATACAATAAAAATAACCGTAAATGCGGGGGGCAACATTGCACCTATTGCAAATGCAGGCCCCGATAAGTCAATTACACTCCCAAGAAATTTTACGACTTTAACGGGAAGTGGTACAGATCAGGATGGCACCATCGTAAGCTATAAGTGGTCAAAAATTGCAGGGCCTTCCTCAGCAACTATTGTTAATCTCAATTTACCGGTTATTGATATTATTAATCTTGTGGAGGGGATATATCAATTTGAATTGATAGTAACAGATAATAATGGAGCTACCGGAAGAGATACAATGCAAATTATAACGTGGCAGGGGAAATCTAACCAGCCACCAGTGGCAAACGCGGGGAATAATATTACAATTTCTGGTCCGGCAAGTTCAGTGACCCTGTATGGAAGCGGCACGGATACTGACGGAACTATTGCCTCGTATTCATGGGCTCAGGTTTCAGGACCGTCGGCAAAAATATCTTCGCCGAACGCGGCAACAACGACTATTACAAACTTAGTTTCGCCAGGCACTTATACCTTCGGGCTAACTGTAAATGATAACAGTGGCGCTACAGCGGTGGATAACGTATCTGTAGCTGTAAATTCCGGAACCTCATTATCGTCACCTGCATCGTCCGGTAAAAGAAAAATGATCCCGGTTGCAGCAGACGGTGGTATTTACTTTTTCAACAATAATTTTCTACAACCGGGAGACACGGGTTGCATACAGGCAGGGACTTATCCATATATATCGCTGAGCGGCATCGTGGGCACCGCCTCCCAACCAATAACAATTATCAACTGCGGAGGCCAGGTAATTAATACCGGCAATAATGGCCAAAGTTACTGTTACCGTATAGTGAATAGCCGCTTTTTCAGATTTACAGGTACAGGAGCTCCCGGAATCAATTATGGTTTTAAGGCTTACTGGAAAGGAGGATTTACGGGTGCTGGCATGTCAGTAAGAGATAGCACCAGCGATTATGAGATTGACCATTTTGAAGCCCAGAATGTTCAGAATGGTTTCTTGTGCAAAATAGATCCATATAATTGCGAGCCCGGAACGTGGAGCACGGGATGGACCATTAAAAACATTTCGCTTCATGACAATTATGTGCATAATACAGTTGGTGAAGGTTATTATATTATAAATACAAGTGCTACGGAAACCGTGAACGATTGCACGGGTAAGGCAATCACAATAGAGCCGGTGAAAGCAAATGGTGTAAAAATATACGATAACATATGCGACTCCACAGGATGGGATGGAATACAAGTTGCCGCCTCTACAAATGCAGAAATATATAATAATAAAATCACTAATTACGGACGTGTAAATTTAAACTCTCAGCAGGCAGGGATCATTTTAGGTGGTAAGAGTAATGGGTCTGTTTATAATAATTACATTGCTAATGGTACCGGTGAAGGGCTTGAAATATTTGGCACTGGTGATGTATATGTGTACAATAACATAATTTCAAACGCAGGATGGGATGGCACCTCAAGTAAACAAGATGCAATAGCGGTCGATGATCGCCCACAGCCATACAATTTGTATGGAGGCCTCAAGGTATATGTGATAAACAATACCATAATAAATGCGGCAAGAAATGCCATACACTTGTTTAACTCTTATGGCACTATGGCTTCTGGTAACAGGGTAAATAATAACCTGCTCGTGAAGCCTAATAATACAAGCCCTTATGATAACCCCTATGTAAATGTTGATGGAAAGACAGGGGTTGATACTACTAAAAATGTAAGACTGCCTGTTATCTCTTCTGCGGGATTTGTTAATGCAACCTCAAATGACTATCATATTGTGGCAACTTCTCCTGCGATTGATAAGGGCCTTAACGCAACTACTTATGGAGTTACAAAAGATTATGATGATGTAAGCAGGCCACAGGGAGTTGCATACGATGCTGGGGCATACGAATATAACCAGGGCACGCCGGCTCCCCCACCACCTCCACCTGCATCTACAAAGGCGATTCATGTAAATATTTATGATGGGAAAATTCCATACGACAATTCTCAATGGAATAACTGGAATGTAAATTCAAGCCTTTCCAGTGGTGTTTTTTTGTACGATGATAATAGTAAAAGCGCTGTGAGTGCATCTCTTAGCAGTAACAGGGGAATAGTAAACAACGGAAGCAACTACGCTCCTGGCGCTATTTCATGTCCGCCGCCGGTTTTACAATTAAATACGATCTCCAAACTTGACAGAAATCTTATTATATCCGGGCTTGACAATAACAGGCAATATCGGGTGGAGCTATATGCTGCCAGGGCAAACCTGGTAAACGCCACCGCGTTTATTATAGGCAATGCGTCCGATACAATTACTATTTTAAACAATGTGAATGATTTCGCTAAATTCAATAATGTAAGCCCCACCAACGGTAAAATTAATGTAACCATAAAGGCACTTATAGATTGGCAGTACCTGGCCGGCTTCAGTATTCTTGAGCAAGGCGGCAGTGCTCTCGCGGGTACTGTAAGTAATACAAATTTGTTTAGCGGAGTGGACAAGGTTGATAGTCCTGCTTCTTCCAATAATGGAGAAGCTGTTTCGGATAAAATGCTTGATGCAGATTTTGTCTCACTGCAAAACAGCACACTTACGCTTAAAATGAATAGTGGCAAACAGCAGGTAATGAATCTGGCTGTTGTGGATGTAAGTGGCAGAACCTTGTTAACTACCTCTGTTACCCTGCAAAAAGGTTATAACACATTCAGTAAATTTCTGCCACATGCGACAAAGGGTATTTATTATATAAAATTAATTACCACTGATAATTTTGTTGTTAAGCCGGTAATGAGCGGAATAAACCAGTAATAAAAATTAGTTATCCGAACCCTTGAATCCCTCCGCTAAATCCGGGGGGGTTTTTTTATAATTTTCAATCGAAATAGCATTTAATACTTGCATTTACAACAGAGAGAATTTAAGAAAAGAAATGGCATTATAAGGAAAGACTGGAGATCCTTCCGGGCACCGGTTACGTCATAGACATCGCCGGCATGACCAAACATATTATGTTTTCCCGCTGAATTTTTTCATAGCCGATGAAAGTACATTCATCCAACTTTGCATATTGGCGCCCGCCCCCTCGGTCAACAAATGGATGGCGTCGGTTAAATACCAGCTCGCCCATATGCACTACATCAGCATGTTGAAAATGTATGATCCCATCTCCATTAATATGGCCTGCGTCGTAATAATATAAAGCAATTTTTTCTTTACAGGCCTTTTCTGACCATACGCTTCCAAAAGTTTTCAGTTGGGTAATATTGCTTGTCTTCTGTTTTTTGAGCGATCGCGAAATTTTTCTGATTGAGCAAAGAATTTTCATGAGCGAGTACACGTGTCGCTAAATCTTTGAAAGCAATATTACCTGCAGTATGATCCCCGTGATGATGTGTACTATTAGTAACCGGATTGATTGGTCCTTTCTTTTTTTTTAATTCTCGACGAGGTACTGCTGTGGCTGGAAGTTGTGCATCTATAACCGTTATGCCTTCGTTTGAAAAATGAAAGGCAATAGTTCCTCCTCTCTCCGTAAAATATTCCAATGTCAGGTGTAAGCATGGTAATTTTCAATGGCTCTTCAGTAAATGCCCCACTTTTAGGTTCACTGGTGAAAACTAAAACCCTTTAGAGTCGGCATGATCCCCGGACGCGGCTTTGTCCACAATCTTTTTCTCGATTCTTTTATCAGGAACAAGCCAAACTGCCGCAACAAGTGCGTAAAGACTAAGACTTATCCAAGAATTTATATAACACAATGCAACTCCCGCGGCATAGATCAATAGTGAAATTAATCCTTTCTTGTCCCTGCCTATAGCTTTTGCAATTGTTGAATTTTCACCGTGCAGTTTTATCAGCGTTTGTGCTAAGATATAATAAGCGATAGCGGCCATCATCAATAATATTCCATAAAGAACAACCGGCCAGAACGCAAAATTATTTTCGCCCATCCATCCTGAGGCAAATGGAACAAGTGATAGCCAAAACAGCAGGTGAATATTTGCCCACAAAACTCTTCCATTTACATGCTCAACAACGTACATCATATGGTGGTGATTATTCCAATAGATGCCTATATAAATAAAACTAATTACATAGCTGAGAAAAACAGGCATGAGAGGTTTTAAATCATTTAATTCAGCACCATGCGGAATTTTTAATTCCAAAACCATTATTGTAATAATGATCGCCAGGACACCGTCACTAAAGGCTTCTAATCTTCCACTACTCATACTGCTCTTAATTATTTTGATGTAAATCTAAACTAAAAAGAAAACGCCGAAAGATATCTCCAGGCAAAAAATTTAATAGGCGCACTGGATGCTGCAGGCGATATTACCAGGCCCGGTCAATTTCTCCATTTATTATCTGCATTATGAAAAGGTGACTATTCTCAAAGTAATCGGGAGAACTGTTTTGTTTATCAAGATAAACGGGAAGAAAATTATAAGTATGGAAGGGCGTATTTTTATTATCGTTAATGTGTGACATAAAATCTATGGGATTATTCAACAGAATATTCGTAAAAAAATATGCGGTCTGAAATCCTTTATAAGCCATATCAGATGGTCTTGCCCTGTAGATTTGAAAATACTTTTGGATTAAAAGGGTGTCGAAAATATTGCTTTTTAAGTTGTAATGCGGAGTTGTATAGAGTATAGGGAAATCCGGGTAAGCTTCTTTTTTTGTTAAGCTTCTAAAGCCGTCCCAGTTGGGCATGCCGATTAAAACAAGCGGATGGTTTTTTTGAATAGGATAGCATGCATCAGCCAGTTTTTTTGCGAAGGTTTCATTCAGGCTGGCGCCTATTATCACCGAAGATTGTGTCGTATCAATTCTTCGCAATAGTGCGTAAGAAGAAATTGAACTGTCTATTGCAAGTGTTTTGATATTTAATAAGGGCTTGCCATCCTGTATATTGGCTTCTTTAATATAATTATCTATCCTGTCATCTCCTTTTTTCTTAATGAGATAAATTTTATCGGTACCATGTTTTTGAACCAGGTAACTCACTATACCCTCGCAATGCGCTTTAAGAGTTGAATTTACAATAATTAAAAAAGGGTTTTGAGTTACACCGCCATCATTGGGATAGGTAGCAGATACGAACGGGATTCTTTTTTGAGCGGCGAAATTGGCCAGCTCCTGGTAATCTGGTTCTTTTACGCTTCCAATAATAAGATCGATACTATCGAGATACTTATTTTTTATAAGCCATGAAATTGGCCGTGAATAAGATTTTGAATCATAAATAAAAGCCTCAGCTTTTTTGCCATTGAGGGCTAGTGTGTCAAAGGCTATCTGGGCACCTTGTACAAATTCAACTGCAGGCATAATAAATCTTGGTATAGTATTGCTTGTACTGAATGATGCATTCGAAAAGACCGAATCAAGATACAAAGGCGCAAATACGGCGACCCTGTAAACTTTCGTATCGGCGGGAGAATAATTATCCTGGGCAAATGAAAACTTTGTTCCTGTAATTATAAATGCTAAAACCAGCAACCAATCATTTTTTTTCATATAATTTTTTTGTCCATCAAAATGATATCAATACCAGCAATTAAGACATCTACTCAATTTTATCAATTAATCTTTACAGGTTTATCATTCCCATTCTATCGTTGCCGGAGGTTTGCTGCTTATATCATACACAACGCGGTTGATCCCTTTTACATTATTGATTATTTCATTAGAAACATAAGCAAGGAAATCATAGGGAAGGTGCGCCCAATCTGCAGTCATTCCATCTACAGAGGTTACCGCTCTTAACGCAACTGTAAATTCATAAGTCCTTTCATCTCCCATTACACCGACACTTTTTACAGGAAGTAAGATGGCACCGGCTTGCCAAACAGTTGCATACAAATCATATTTTATCAAAGCATTTGTATAGATGGCATCAGCCTGTTGTAACAATTGTACCTTTTCTTCAGTTACTTCCCCTAAAATTCTGATGGCCAGGCCGGGTCCTGGAAAAGGGTGCCTGTTAAGGAGGTCTGAAGGAATTCCAAGTTCCGCTCCTACCTTTCTTACTTCATCTTTAAATAAGGAACGGAGTGGCTCAATTAATTTTAGCTTCATATAATCCGGAAGGCCGCCAACGTTGTGATGCGACTTGATGGTCATAGAGGGGCCATGTACTGAAACGGATTCTATAACATCAGGATAAATTGTACCCTGTCCTAAAAAATCGATCCCTTCAATCTTGTGAGCTTCCTGGTCAAAAATTTCAATAAAGCATTTTCCAATAGCTTTTCTCTTTTCCTCCGGCTCAGGTTTCCCGGCAAGTTTTGCATAAAAATGATCTTTAGCATCGACGCCGGTTATATTTAGCCCAATGCTTTTGCAAGATTCAAGTACCTGTTCAAATTCATTTTTTCTGAGTACGCCGTTATCCACAAAAATTCCGTACAAATTTTTACCAATGGCCCTATGTATAAGGGTTGCTGCAACAGTTGAATCAACACCACCGCTTAAACCCATTACCACTTTTTTGTCACCAATGATTTGTTTGATTTCAGCAATCGTATCATTTATAAAATGAGCCGGTGTCCAATCCTGCTTGCAACCGCATACAGTTACTAAAAAATTCTTTATTATTTTTTTTCCCTCCGCAGAATGGTATACTTCGGGATGAAATTGCAGGCCATATATTTTACCTGAGCCATTGTCATTCCTAAAAGCAGCTATAGGGATAGAATGAGTAAGGGCTGTAATTGAAAAATTTTCCGGAAGCTTTGTTATCGTGTCACTATGACTCATCCAGACATCGGTGTCATCTTTTACACCAAGCAATAATTCATCTGCTTTTTTTACCTGGAGTTTTGCCCGTCCATATTCCCGTTTGTCACTTTTTTCAACAAGGCCTCCATAAAGCCTTGCCGTAAGCTGGGCGCCATAGCAAATGCCTAAAACCGGTAGTTTTGACGCCAAGTATTTTACATCAACTGCCGGTGCATTTTCTTCATTTACCGAGAAGGGCGAGCCCGAAAGAATAATTCCTTTCAAATCTTCCGAAAAAACAATCTCTTTATTAAATGGGATAATTTCACAATACACATTTGCTTCCCGAACGGCCCTGGCGATTAGTTGTGTGTATTGTGAGCCGAAATCGAGGATCAGAATTTTCTCTGTCATTTGCTGCGAAGGTAAAAAGTTTATTGAAGTTTGTAAATTGCATTCTCTTTAATTCAAATAAATACCATGAAAAAATTAATTGCGCTCTTTTCCGTTATTGCATTGTTTAGCTCCTGCTATATCGGCTGGAACGGCGACCATTATACCGGCAGCGGGAATGTTCGAACGGAAGCAAGGAACGTAGGAAGTTTTATCGGAGTAAAAACCTCGGGATCAATTGATATAGAAATTAGCGAAGGTGCTTCCTATTCCGTTTCGGTAGAGGATGATGATAATATCTTACCAATCATTATTACAAAAGTTGAGAATGGAACTTTAAATGTCTATTACAAAAATAACACCTCGATCAGCGACGATCATGCTAAGGTCTATATCAAAGCTCCATCCCTCGATAAAGTAATTTCTTCCGGCTCCGCAAATATTACAATAACCGATGGAATTAAAAACGACCGTGAAATTGAAATATCTGTTTCTGGTTCAGGTGATATAAAAGGAGGGGTTGATGCTCCAAAAATCTCTGCTTCTATTGGTGGTTCGGGAAATGTTAGTTTAGAAGGCCGCACCAAAGACTTTGAAGGAAAAGTAAGTGGAAGCGGGGATCTCAATTGCAGCGATCTGCAAAGTGAAAATACCACAGTTAGCGTTTCAGGCAGCGGTAATGCCCGTGTATTTGCAAGTATAAGCCTCAAGGCGAGAGTGAGTGGTAGTGGCGATGTATATTATCGCGGTAATCCATCTTCCCCTGAAATACATAAATCAGGCAGCGGATCTGTAAAACCGGAGTAAAGAAGTTAAAATAAGAATTAAATTTGAGCAAAGATTTTTATTATGAGCATTCACGAACAAATTCTGATTGATAACAAAGGCAAAACCGTGGCAGTACAAATTCCAATTTCACAATACAAAAAGATGTTGGAAATAATAGAAGAAATGGAAGATATTAAAGCCTACAAAAAGTCTAAAAAGCAGAAAAGCGATTGGATTTCTTTTGAAAAAGCATTTGAGGATATAGAAGCTAAACAAAAATAATTTTCAATGTACAAACTGGTCATTGAAAAATACGCATTAAAGAATATTGCAAAAATTAATCCTTCAGATCTTCCAGCTATAAGAGATGCTATTGCTTCATTAGCCACAAATCCCAGGCCACAAGGATATAAGAAATTGAAAGGCATTGAAGCGTATCGAATTCGCGCAGGTAATTACAGAATCATTTATGAAATTCATGATAATCTGATTACCGTTGTTGTTATTGATGTGGGCCATAGAAGAGAAATTTATAGAAGATTTTAAAAATTATAGACAAATCGTTCAATCATTAGTAGCTAATATTGAGGGTTGGTACATTTGAAATTATGTTAACCCATCTATTTAAATTGCCATGTTGTCAGCAAATTCAATGTGGCATTTTTTTTGAAAACACTTGAAAAAAATCTTACAAATGCAAAAAGGAAATATCCGGGTACAAACAGAGAATATTTTTCCAATCATCAAAAAATTTCTTTACAGCGATCATGAAATTTTTATTCGCGAATTAGTGAGTAATGCTGTTGATGCCACTCAAAAATTAGGAACTCTCTCTTCGATCGGGGAAGCAAAAGGCGATATCGGCAATCTTGACATTAATATATTAATTGATAAAGAAAAGAAGACGCTTACTATTTCTGATAAAGGTGTGGGTATGACAGGTGAAGAAGTTGATAAATATATCAACCAGGTAGCCTTTAGTGGCGCTGAAGAATTTTTAGAGAAGTATAAAGGGAAAAATGAAGCTAATATTATCGGCCATTTTGGTTTGGGATTTTATTCATCTTTTATGGTGAGTGAAAAAGTTGAGATCATTACTAAAAGTTTTAAAGAAGATGCAAAAGCGGTAAAATGGGAGTGTGACGGAAGTCCTGAATTTACTTTAGTAGAATCTGAAAAGGAAAGTCGCGGTACCGATATCGTGCTTTATATAAATGAGGAAAGCAAAGAGTTTCTTGAGCCTGAAAGAGTGAGACACATTCTCGAAAAATTCTGTAAGTTTTTACCGGTTCCAATTAAGTTTGAGGATAAACAAATAAATAATACTGCACCTGCCTGGACGAAGAAGCCGGCAGACCTTACTCCACAGGATTACCAGGATTTCTATAAAGAATTATATCCGTTTAGTGAAGCTCCATTATTTTGGATTCATCTTAACGTTGATTATCCATTTAATTTAACCGGCATTTTATATTTCCCAAAAATTAAACAACGGTTTGAAAATCAAAAAGACAAAATCCAGCTATACAGCAACCAGGTATTTGTAACGGATGAGGTAAAGGATATTGTACCTGAATTCCTAATGCTGTTACATGGAGTAATTGATAGTCCTGACATTCCATTAAATGTAAGCCGGAGCTACTTACAGGGCGACCCGAACGTAAAAAAGATCAATTCTTATATTACAAAAAAAGTTGCAGATAAACTGGATGAAATTTTTAAGGCAGATAGAAAAGCATTTGAAGAAAAATGGGAAAGCCTGGGAATTTTTGTGAAGTATGGAATGATAACGGAAGATAAATTCCTCGAGAAGGCAAATAAATTCAATTTATTCGAAGATGCTAACGGGGGTAAATTTTACACTCTCGAGGAATACCGATTAGCGACAGAAACTTTACAGAAAAACAAGGATGGCAAACTCGTGATGCTTTATACAACTGATCCTGTACAACAAAACAGTTTCATAAAGGCAGCTCAGCAAAAAAATTATATAGTTGTAAAACTTGAGACTATTGTTGATACGGCTTTTATCAACAATATGGAAATGAAATGGAACGATGTGCAATTCGTAAGAGTCGATGCAGACATAGTGGATAATCTCATCGATAAAAATGAAAATAGCGAAAGTGTTTTATCAAAAGAAGAAGGGGAAAAATTGAAGGAATTATTTAAAATAGAGAATCCATCACTACATGTCACGGTTGAGATAAAGGGCCTAAGCGCCGATACATTGCCGGTAGTGGCAACCCGTCCTGAATTTATGAGACGAATGAAAGATATGGCAGAGGCTGGCGGCGGTATGGCAAGTTTCTATGGTACAATGCCTGAAGAAGTTACTCTTACGGTAAATGGAAATCACCCGGTTTATAAGAGCATACTGAAAGAAAAAGACAAAGACAAACAGGAGAAGAAAACCAGGAACCTGGCGGATCTTGCACTGCTTTCCCAGGGATTATTGAAAGGAAATGAACTTACCAACTTTATAAACAGAAGTGTGGAAATGATGGAAGGAAAAGAAAAAAGTAAAATAATTTTGGAGGCATAATATAAAATCGATTTTAAAAAATAGTCCTGAGATTTCTCAGGGCTATTTTTTTATACCTGGTCCAAATCTTTTTCTTTTGACAGGATACTCAATTCCAGGTATTCCAGTTTTTTTATGTAATACTCTTCTTCAAATCCGGCACTTAAAAATATTTCCTTGTGTACAGGATTTATATAGATTATGTAGATATGGCGGGGGGTTTCTTTTAAGGATTTCAGAATATTTTTTACAACTTGTAACATCACTACTTCATCGAAAGGATTAAAAAAGAAAAAAACATTTTGATCCTCCTGGACAATATAATTAATAGCATCATCGCATATTATTGCAAATTCAACTGACGGGTATAGCGGTTTTATCTGGGCAATATTTTGTTCAGCTGCTACACATAACGCCTTTGCAAAATCAATTCCTGTAATCTTCTTAAATCCATAATAAGCAGCCACTGCTAATGCCCGGCCTTTACCACAGCCAAAGTCAACAAAACTCTGAGTGGCATTTAAGCTTTGCAAATAGTCGAACGCTTTCTCTAATAAAAAATAATTGGCGCCCTGGTAAATGGAAGCATGGCTTAGGTTATTGCCGGTTACTGTGAGTTTATTAAGCCTGTCCAGCACCATGGAATTAATTCCATATTTTTTCTCTCCTCTTATTTCCTGTCCCAGCGTAAATAGTGCCAGCCTGAAATTCCAATTGGAGCCAATGAAATAAAAATATTTCATGTAATACTTGAAACTCATAGCGGATTAGTTTAAGCCGTTACACTTTCTGAAATCCTTATATCTATTACTTTTAGCTGTAGGCTCAGCTCGCCGTTCCATTCATTCTCATCAATTGTATATACTATGTCAACCGGCTTTTTCATTTGAAGCAAATAAAATTTCTCGGCCATATTAAATCCTATGCCGGTCAGGACCTTATCATCCTGTTTTACGACAAATCGCACATGCAATTCTTTTACTACTTTAGACCATGGAGTATTTATCACATTCCTGGTAATGAAAACCGGACGGAGATTTTCCGGACCATAAGGTTCCATTTGTTTAAGAATATCGTAGAAGCTTTTGGTGATATTTTTAAATGAAATTTCAGCGTCAATTCGTATTTCCGGTATAAGAAGCTGCGGTTCAATATTGGCGGAAACGATCTCTTCAAATTTGTCACTAAATGCCCCGACATTTTCTGAAAGCATGGTCATACCTGCGGCTGCAAAATGTCCGCCATAGCCTATGAGATATTCACGACATGCATGTATAGCTTCGTATAAGTTATAACCCGGAACACTTCTGGCGCTTCCTCCTACATATTCCCCACTCTGCGTAAGCACAACTGTGGGGCGATAGTATTTTTCAATAAGCCTGCTTGCCACAATTCCTACAACCCCCTTGTGCCAATGGGTTTGAAATACAACAGTCGTCTTCCTCTGTAGTAACACGTCATCGCCTTCAATCATTGCAGATGCTTCCTCCGTTATAGTGCTATCTGCATCTTTGCGATCAGAATTATCGCTGTGAAGCATCTCGGCATAGGTCATTGCTTTTTGAAAATCATCTTCGATAAACAGCATTACCGCTTTAGATGCATCATCCATTCTTCCTGCGGCATTCACCCGCGGGGCAATAATAAATACAACATTATTTATTGAAAACTTTTTTGTAACGCCACTTAGTTTAATGAGAGCTTTTATTCCAGGTAAAGGATCTGTATTTAATTTCTGCAGGCCATAATAAGCTAATATCCTGTTTTCCCCGGTAATAGGAACGATATCCGCACCAATAGCGGTTACAACCAGGTCAAGATAACAAGTGTATTCGTCTTCAGGCAAACCAAATCGTTGAGAAAGAGCAGTAATTAATTTAAAGCCGACACCACAACCACATAATTCCTTGTAAGGATACTCGCAACCTTTTTGCTTCGGATTTAAAATAGCTATTGCAGGTGGCAGTTCTTCATCGGGCAAATGATGGTCGCACACGATAAAATTAAGCTCCAGTGACCTCGCATAAGCTATCAGGTCAAGAGATTTGATACCACAATCCAGCGAGATAATGAGCTTAAAATTATTCTCCTTTGCAAAATCAATTCCCATTTTGCTCACACCATATCCCTCGCGAAAACGATGGGGCACATAAAAAGCGATATTTTCTTCCCTATATATTTTTTTAAGGAAACGATACATAGTAGCGACAGAGGTCGTACCATCGACGTCATAGTCCCCAAAAACAAGAATTTTTTCCTGGTTTTTTATTGTAGACAAAATGCAGTTTACCGCCTTATCCATATCTTTCATTAAGAAAGGGTTATGGAGCTTGGAGAGCTGCGGACGAAAGAAATCTTTTGCTTTATTGTAAGTATCAATTTCCCTTTGTACAAGTATCTTACATAACGGATAACTGATGTTTAGCGCCTGCTGTAATTCAGCAATTTTATTTTCATCAGCAGGTAATATTTTCCATCTTCTCTCCATAATAATTTAATCAGCCGGCAAACCCGAAAATGTGAATGACATATTTCCAAGATAACAAGCCTTCGATTCTGTATATATTGTCACTAATATTTTCGGTCTGTTGTAAATATTACCAACTCTTCTAAGCCTTTCCGAACATCACATTGAGGAAATTCATATAAAATCGACAAGGCTTCGTCGCGATACTGGGTCATCTTTTCATTGGCATATTTAATCCCCCCTGTCTCTGTAACTTTTTCCAGGACATATTTGATCTTCGAAGGGTTTTTATTCTCGTTTTTGAGAATGTAAATAATTTTTCTCTTTTCCGAAGGAATTATATTGTTAAGGGTATAAATCAGGGGCAGGGTCAATTTCTTTTCTTTAAGATCATTGCCGGTTGGTTTCCCAACATTGTCGTGGCCGTAGTCAAAAAGATCGTCTTTTATCTGAAAGGCTATACCTGTCTTTTTGCCAAAATCTTTCATTTTTGCTGTTATTACTTCGTTCTTGCTGGTGCTCCATGCTCCAACACCACATGCGGAGGATAACAGCGAAGCCGTTTTCCCTTTAATAATTTCAAAATAGATATCTTCTTTCAGATTAAGCTTTCGAGATTTTTCTATTTGCAACAATTCTCCTTCACTCATTTGCTTTACGGCTTCCGATAATATGTGAAGGTGCATAAAATCTTGTGCTTCTGTTGATAGTAACAGGCCCTTGGAAAGCAAATAATCACCCACAAGAACAGCTATTTTGTTCTTCCATAATGCGTTGATTGATAAAAAGCCTCTTCTTTCAAGGGATTCATCTACCACATCATCGTGAACCAGCGTTGCGGTGTGAAGAAGTTCAACAAGAGCGGCTGCCCGGTATGTAGACTCATTTACATCCCCATGAAGTTTCGCACTCAGAAAAACAAACATGGGTCTTAGCTGCTTACCCTTTCTTTTGATAATGTATTTCATTATCCGGTCAAGTAATGGCGTATGACTTTTTACTGAATTTGCAAATTTTTGCTCGAATACCTTTAATTCGTCCGCAATAAGATCTCTTGAAAACTGCATTGTCATAAAGAGGCAATATAGCACAGAAAGAAATAATTAAATAATAATTATAAGGAACAAATTCGGGCTACGGGGCCATAAGATAAATAGCCAGGAGATGGTATAACCCGGAGACGAAAACTTTTCTCTATAAAGCAGCGGATAACCTCAGATAATAGTCATAAGTTTACAAAATTGTAGGGATATATAACCCGTTCTAAATCTAAATATTTGCTAAAAAAATTTGGATTTTGGTATTGGTTTGATATTTTTGCACACAATCAACCCCTTTATTTAGAAATCATTAATAAAAAGTTATGGCAAGCAAAAAGTACAAATTATTGTTATTGGGAATATTTTCCCTTTTATCGTTCGGTGTCTTTGCCCAGGATACCGGGGTATATAATATTTACGATTCAAGTGTGGTTTCAGCAAAGGGAATGGCACAGCAAAATGAATTCATGAATAATACTTATGACTTCCCCGCCAAACCACGTAGTGAATTCGAAATTGGGATATCTGGCGGGATGTTTTCTTTAAGCAGCGACGTTTCTGCCAAGTTACCGACTGCCGGACTTTCTGTGCATGTCCGCAAGGCATTAGGTTATTTATTTTCTTTAAGATTACAATATGTATATGGTGGCGCCAAGGGATTGAACTGGAAACCTTCTGTAGGGTATAAAAATAATCCGGTATGGGCGTCATATAATTCTGCAGCGTTACAACCCGTGTACTATAATTACCGTACGCATGTTCAGGACCTTTCTTTGCAAGGTATATTTACATTAAACAACATTCGTTTTCATAAGCAAAAAACCGGGATGGTTCTTTATGGCGGCGTTGGTATAGGTGCTACTATTTATGACACAAAAGTGCAAGTACCTACATCATTTAGTAGCATTAATTCTTCAGGTTATGATAACAGAAAAGATATCCGTGATCAATTAAAATCACTGCTTAAAGATCTCCCGTATCTTGATGCTGAAAATAACAAGCAAAATTCGCCAACATTATTTGGACAAACTTTAAAACCTTCAGGCTCATTATTAGCAGGTATAGCTTTTAAATTAGGAAAGAGAGTTAATCTGGCACTTGAAGACAGGTTTACATTTGTTAAGGATGACTTGCTTGATGGGCAACAATGGCAGGAACATGCTGCCGCAGATCCCGCTCAAACGCGTGACTATGATAGCTATAATTATGCTTCTGTAGGTTTGAACTTTAACATTGGTTCCAAAGCAGTTGAGCCTTTATGGTGGATCAATCCACTTGATTATGCTTACAGCGAAATCAACAATCCAAAACATATGAAAATACCTAAGCCGGTATTTGATGACAGTGATGGTGACGGCGTAGTTGATCAGCTTGATAAAGAACCCAATACACCTGCAGGTTGCCCCGTTGATACACATGGGGTTTCAAAAGATACTGACGGTGATGGAGTTCCTGACTGTAAAGACAAGCAATTAATTACTCCAACTGAATGTCAACCTGTTGATGCTGACGGCGTGGGTAAATGCCCCGACCCTGAGTGTTGTAAAAATCTAGTTCCACCGCCTGCTGCTTGCCAGATTGGTGATTTACCAAGTGTTTCTTTTAGAGGTAATTCTGGTGCTCTGAGCAGTGATGCAAAAGCTATGTTAGCAACAGTTGCTTCCAAATTAAAAAACAATGCAGATTGCGCAATCACGGTAACAGGATATCCGGCAGCTTCTAAAGCATCTCAAGCGCTATGCAACAGAAGAATTGATGCGATTAAAGCATACTTGACTGAAAAAGAAGGAATAAGTGCAGACCGGATTGATACCTATTGTGAAGTTGGTGGCGGTGATTCCAACACAGTTGATATCAAGTCAAAATAAATAGGAGATATAGTTTTTTTCTCCAAAAAAGCCCTTCCAAAATTTGGAAGGGCTTTTCTTATTATGAAAAGATTAACTGGTTTGTTTTTGAGGAACATTTTTTTAAAATCATTTTTGTTTAAAATCACTTAATTTCGCAGCTCTTTATGAAATTAGTTCTCGCATCACTATTATCAGTTTTTGTCCTGGCCTCCTGCAATAATCATTTTAGTAAGGTATTGAAGAGCAATGATTTCGAGTATAAACTTAAAATGGCAGACGAATATTTTGCCAAGAAAAAATATAATAATGCGGGCCAATTATATTTAGAACTTTTTTCTGTATTTAAGGGGACTGATAAATTTGAAGATCTATATTATAAATATGCGTATTGCTCATTCTATCAAAAAAACTATGCCGACGCTGAAAATCTTTTTAAAGGATTTTTAGAAGTATTCCCAAATAGCACCAAAGCGGAAGAAATTGCATATATGCATGCCTATACCTATTATTTGCAGTCCCCAATCTCAGAACTTGAGCAAATCAATACTGCGAAAGCAATTGGTATGATGCAAAGTTTTATTAACACGTATCCTAATTCAACAAGAGTTGCAGATGCCACTCAAATTATTGCAAAATGCCGCGCTAAATTAGAGCTGAAGGATTATAAAACTGCCCAATTATATTATAACCTGCAGCAGTATCGTGCGGCAGGAATTTCCTTTACCACCCTGTTGAATACCTATCCTGAATCAGAGAAGGGCCAGGACTATATGTTGATGGCCATTAAATCGTATTATCAATTTGCAAGAATGAGCTATGCTGATAAGCAGCAGGAACGATATGAAAAAGTATCAATAGAATATTTTGATTTCGCAGACCGTTATCCGGAAAGTAAATTACTAAAGGAAGCAGAATATTACAGAAACCTTAGTCAGAATAATATTAAACAATTACAAAATGAGCAAATTAAGACGCCAACAGAGCGCTAACACCAGTAATGTTGTTGAAACTAAAAATCTTACTGATGTTAAAGCAAAAACAGGAAATTTATATGAATCCATTGCCGTAATCGCTAAAAGAGCTAACCAGATCAATATCTCCATTAAGGAAGAATTGCATAACAAACTCGAAGAATTTGCCAGCCATACTGATAGCCTTGAAGAAATTCATGAAAACAAGGAGCAAATCGAAATTTCAAAAGCCTACGAAAGAATGCCCAATCCTGCGCTGCTTGCGACAACTGAATTTATGGAGGATAAAATCTATTATCGCAGAAATGAAGACAATTTATTTGATTAATTAATCACTTTCAGAAAACACTTTAATTTTAAACTGATTTTATATCAGTTTTTAGTTTAGAAATTATACTTTTAATGGCGGTTTTGTACCGCCGTTTTTTTTAATTATTATTAAGCAGGTCGATTTTTATAGACTAAGCCCGATCAATGACCAACTTACTGGTATTAGTATGTTCAATGGGAAAAAAATTTTATTATGCGTTACCGGGAGCATTGCGGCCTATAAGGCGGTGGTCTTATTAAGACTGCTTCTAAAGAATGGCGCCGAAGTAAAAGTAATAATGACACAAGCCGCGAAAGACTTTATATCGCCACTTACGTTTTCAACCCTTTCAAACACTAAAGTTCTTTCTGACTTGTCCGACGACGAAACGTGGGCAAATCACGTAATGCTTGGCAGATGGGCCGATATCATCCTTGTGTCACCAGCATCTTGCAATACTATAGCGAAAATGGCCCATGGAATCTGCGATAATCTTTTAATAGCCGTTTATCTCTCAGCAACATCTACTGTATTGATTGCGCCTGCGATGGATGAAGATATGTGGTACCATCCCGCTACCAAAAATAATATTAGGATTTTAAAAAGTAATGGGAACCACGTGCTCCATGTAAATGATGGCGAACTTGCAAGCGGTCTAATTGGACCGGGGAGAATGGCAGAGCCCGAGGAAATCATTGAGTACCTGAATAATTTTTTTTCGCTTAAGCTGTCTCTAAAGGGCAAGACGGCACTTGTTACCGCTGGCCCTACTTACGAGGCAATTGATCCTGTACGATTCATAGGAAATCATTCGAGTGGAAGAATGGGGATTGCCATTGCACAGAAATTAGCTGAGAGAGGCGCTGAAGTAAATCTTATTCTGGGGCCATCTTCAATTGATATTCCGAAGGGTATGAACACCATAAAAATTACGTCCGCAAAGGAAATGTACAAAGCCACCTTTAAGCTTTTTGGCAAGAGCGACATTATTGTAATGGCCGCAGCAGTTGCAGATTATATGCCCGAAAATCCAAAGAATGAAAAAATAAAAAAGCATGATGACGGAATGATACTCAAACTGACGAAAACAAAAGATATATTGGCAAGGGCCGGGGAGTTAAAAACAAGAGATCAAACATTGGTTGGTTTCGCACTAGAAACACAAAATGGAAAGGAGAATGCCATAAAAAAATTATCCGCCAAAAATGCTGATCTTATCATACTTAATTCGCTTAGTGATGACGGTGCGGGATTTGGATTTAACACTAATAAAATAAGTATTTTTGAAAAGAATGGTATTGAACATCATTTTGAAAAGAAACTAAAAGTAGATGTAGCTACAGACATTGTAAATACCATTATTAATTATAGAAATGAGTAAAATATCCCTGCTTTTATTATTCTGTTTTTCTTTTAATATAAGCCATTCGCAGGAACTTAAAGCCAGGGTAAGTGTGCTTAGCAACAGAGTTGGAAATAATGTTGATAAAAAGACTTTTCAGACTTTGCAGACCGCACTGAATAATTTTGTAAATAACCGAAAATGGAGTACAGATCAATTTACTCAAAAGGAAAAAATTGAGTGCAGCCTTTTACTAAACCTGGAATCTGCGGGTGACGCTAATGTATATAAAGGTTCATTGACTATCCAATCCGCAAGGCCCATTTTCAACTCATCTTACTCCTCCCCGATGATTAATTTTCAGGATAATGATATTACATTCAAATATGCTGAATTTCAACAACTGGAATTTAATGATAACAGGGTTTCCGGAACGGATGCTTTGATATCAAACCTCACTGCGATTTTTGCTTATTATATAAATATTATTCTTGGAATGGATTATGATTCTTTTTCACCGAGAGGTGGCGATATTTATTTTCAAAAAGCTCAAAATATAGTTAATAATGCGCCTGAGGGCAGAAATATCTCAGGATGGAAAGCCTTCGATGGCACAAGGAACCGGTACTGGCTTGCAGAAAATTTATTGAACAGTCGATATACCATAATGCACGATGTTATTTATGGATACTACAGATTGGGCATGGACAAGCTTTACGAAGATGAAATTAATGCAAGGAGCCAGGTCTTAAATATGCTTACGCTGCTTAATACTTTCAATGTCGAAAATTCAAACACAATGATCTTACAGTTTTTTTTACAGGGAAAGAGCCAGGAACTTATAAAATTATTTTCCAAAGCTACACCCCCGGATAAAGCTAAAGCGCTTGATCTTCTTCAACGAATTGATGTTACGTCGGCATCGAAATATAAAGAAGGGCTTAAATAATGAAATTTTTTTTACCCCTTATCCCGATTTGCATGTTGTTTTCATGTTCTAACAAAAACAAAATTCCTTCAGGAATAATTCCTTCTAAGGAGATGTCTTCAATAGTGTGGGATGTTTTAAGAGCCCAATCATTGGCAAATGAAATAGCTCGAAAGGATTCTTCGCTCAATGTTGATTCCGAAACAAAAACTCTTACCCAAAAGGTATTTGAAATCCACGGTATAACCTCGTCTTCTTTTGATAAAAGCTATGATTGGTATTCCAGTCATCCTAATATTTTGAGGCTTATGTTTGATAGCCTTTATTCACAAAAACAAAGAGAAAATGATTTACTTCTGAGGGAAAAGTACAGCCCTGTTAAGAAAGATTCTCTATTGCGAAAATTAATAAAAAAATGAACAAAGTTTATGCGGATGCTGATTCGTCTTTATACGATATACATGATGAAAGTACGATTATGCTAGGCGGATTTGGATTGTGCGGCATTCCCGAAAATTCTATCAGCGCCTTGGTCAAAAAAAAAGTGAAAAATCTCACCTGCATTTCAAATAATGCCGGGGTTGATGATTTTGGAATTGGATTGTTATTACAGCAAAAACAGGTAAAGAAAATGATTGCTTCATACGTGGGGGAGAATGCTGAATTTGAAAGGCAGTTATTAAGCGGCGAGCTTATTGTAGAATTGATTCCGCAGGGAACTTTAGCCACAAGGTGTATGGCTGCCGGATATGGTTTGCCTGCAATATTTACGCCGGCAGGAATAGGCACCGAGGTGTCCGAAGGAAAAGAGATTCGCGAATTCAATGGAAAGCAATATTTATTGGAATATGCTTTCGAGGCAGATTTTGCCCTTATAAAGGCCTGGAAAGGTGATAAGGAAGGCAATCTCATTTACAAAGCGACCGCACGCAATTTCAACCCTCTTATGGCAATGGCTGGCAAAATTACGATTGCGGAAGTAGAAGAATTGGTTGAGCCCGGAGATTTGGATCCAAATGAAATTCACACGCCGGGTATATACGTCCATCGTATTTTCCAGGGGAATCATTTTGAAAAAAGAATTGAGCAAAGAACTGTAAGGAAATTTAGCTAATTAGTTAATGTGCTAATCGATGGATGATATAAGCACATTAGCACATCATTTCATTAGACATTAAAACTATGTTAGATAAAAATCAAATTGCACAGAGAATAGCGAAAGAATTAAAAGATGGATTTTATGTGAACCTCGGAATTGGAATTCCTACTCTTGTGGCAAACTACATTCCTGAAGAAATTAATGTGGTGTTGCAATCAGAAAATGGGCTACTTGGTATGGGCCCTTTTCCAATAGAGGGAGATGAAGATCCTGATTTGATCAATGCAGGTAAACAAACGATAACTACATTACCTGGTTCTGCCTTTTTTGATAGTGCAGTGAGTTTTGGAATGATACGAGCTGGTAAGGTAGATTTAACGGTACTTGGAGCTATGGAGGTAAGTGAAAACGGAGATATTGCTAATTGGAAAATTCCCGGAAAAATGGTCAAAGGAATGGGCGGGGCTATGGACCTGGTCGCAAGTGCAAAAAATATTATAGTGGCAATGATGCATACTAACCCCAAAGGACAATCGAAGTTATTATCTAAATGTACCCTTCCATTAACCGGGATTAATTGCGTAAAAAAAATTGTGACTGACCTTGCTGTTATTGACATAACTGAAGACGGATTTCAATTAATCGAAAGAGCACCCGGGGTAAGTATTGATGAAATAAAAAATAAGACATCAGGAAAACTTATTGTAAATGGAAATATACCAGAGATGATTTTTTGAGAATTGACTACAAGATGCGGTAAAGTGCAATGTTAATCTAATCTATCAAAGAATTTTTCATAGCGAAGAACACAAGACCCACGGAATTTTTTACACCGAAACGTTCCATCAGCCTGTCTTTTATAGCCTCTACCGTTCTCGCACTAATGTCCATTTTTTTGGCAATTTCCTGTGCCGTATATTCCATGCACACAAGATTTAGTACTTCCTTTTCACGGTCACTGATTATAACTTCGCTATTTAGAGTCGGGTTAAATTTTTGCCTTGCATAATTTTTTTTGATAAGAACACGGTTCACAAAATTGTTTAGATAAAATCCTGTTCTCATCACATCCGTTATTCCCTGTTTTATTTCTTCAGGTTCCGTACTTTTTAGCAAATATCCGTTTGCACCGCTATCCATAAGATGCCCCACAAACCTTTCATCTTCGTACATGGTTAAAATAAGAATTCTAATTTTCGGAAAATGCTTATTTACATATTTTGTTGTCTCAATTCCATCTTTTACAGGCATTTTCAGATCCATCAGGATTACATCCGGGTGTGCCTCTTCTAAACCTGCAATTAACTCTTCTCCGTTTTCCGCTTCTAATACAAACTTTATATTATTGTAAGGCCTCAGTGAAAGAATTACTCCTTTTCTGAAAATTTTATGATCATCTGCAATGGCAACTTTGATGACTTCCATATGAATGTAAGAAGGTTAAATATTAAAGGTATTGGATAACATACATCAGCAAGGCATTCCTATTTAACCGTTTCTCTCGGCACTTCAATAGTAACCTTATAATAGGTTTGCGTACTATCAATATCAAATGAGATACTACCCCTTAACACTTTAATACGGCTCTCAATATTTTTTAATCCAAGCCCCGCAGAATCAAAGTTAAGTTTTTCAAAATCAGGCTGAAGAATCCCTTTCCCGTCATGGTGTATGCGAAAGTAAGAAAAATTTCCCTGCACATTTTGAGTTAGGTGAATAAATCCGGCATGGCTGTGCTTAATTATATTAGTAACTAATTCCTGTACCACACGGAAAACCAACAATTCCTGTTCCTCTTTTAATCTTTCCCGGTTATCGTGAAACCGTGCGCTCGCATTTATTACTCCCGATCCATTTATCTTTTCAAAAAGATCTTTTATGGCAGACTCTAATCCAAAGTTTTTCAATGTAGGAGGCATCAGGCTATGAGAGATATTCCTGATTAACTGTATAGTGTCATCAATAATTTGTTTTGCACTAAAAATTGATTGAAGCTGTATCGCGGGCTCCTGATGGATAAGGTTCTCGTTGAGGTAAAGCCTTGCAGTTGCTAGCAAAGGTCCGGCATCATCATGCAAATCCGCGGCAATACGCTGTCTTTCCTCTTCCTGGAAACGTATCGAAGCCTTAAGCAACATTTGCTGCTTTTCCTCTTCCATTTTCTGCAATTGCTTATTAAACTTAATCACTCTTCGCTGATGGAAAACAACTACCGAAACCAGAGTGATGGCCATTGTAAACATTCCAATTGTACCAAAAATAAGTATATTGGGTATTCCTAATGAATTTTGGGATGTCTGCAGAAAGAACATGTATATTTTTAACCTATTAATTTAATTTAAATGATTACCATCCATCCAATCATAATTTTTTTTTAGTCCAGGATTTATCTGACTGGATTTCATCAGCAGCGCTATAGAGAGTAAAACGTTTTTGAGAATATTGAATATTGAATTTATATATATATATTGAATTCTAAAGGCTTTATCTTTTATCATTGTTTCAGCCATGATATACAGAAAAAACGTTCCTGATAAATATATCAGAAATGTAATTATGATCCAAAAATTTGAAGTAGAATAAATATAAAGGTTATTACTTCCCTTAATTTGAAAAAATAAGTAGTAAATACACATCCCTATTATTAAAAGGGTTTGTAATCCGGAGGTGAAAGAGTCAAATCCGGTCATCCCATTAATATAGAAAAAGTCAATAAAAGAAAACAGAATGAAACAAAGCCAGAGCGGGAAAATGTATTTTTTTGCTTTGTTGTTCGGTAAGATATAATAATAAAAAAGGCAGAAAAATGAAAACTCTAAAACCGTAAATATTGAAAATAGAATGTAAATTTTCTGAGATTGTATTGTCTGAAGATATACTGAAATACTTTCATTTAATATGCAATATAGGATATAATAAAAAATTACCCTTAGCCCCTTTTCCTTTGATTTGAATTTAAAAAAAAGAAAAAAAGCTAAAGGTAATAGTTGTGAAAAAATTCCTGTATATATAATTAATTTTAAAATAGCAGTTATGTTTGAAGTCAAATATAACTATCTATTTTAAATTTTAATTAAACTTATGAAGTTAATCCTTCATATACTTTAAGCTCATCCCACCATATTGTTTTATCAGCAACTATGGCGTCCTGCTTAACGATATCGCCTGTGTTAGTAACGACAGAAAACTCAAGAATGTCTTTCCCTTCTGCGTCAACAGCCGTGTATACCAAATGCTCTTCGTTTAGGTTTGTGAGGCATTTGCGAAAATTAATTCCAACGCATCCTGGCTGTGCCATGATTTGTTCAAGAATGTTACGGCCAATATAATAACCTGATGTGGCGGTTGGGTTAGCTGCTTTAAAAGCATTTACTAATTCAATTCCTTCTGCAAGTCCGATGTTTTCACCTACTTCAGTAAGGCTCTTGGTTTCTGAGAGTGTGTTTTGATTCATGTTTGTAAGTTTTTAATTGTTTGTGGTTAATTGTGTAATTACAGTACTAACTTCTATAAAATGAATATCTTTGTCAATAGCTTTTTTTTTAATAGATATTTCTTTAATTTGCTTATATATAGTACAGACAAGGGTTATCACAGAATTTGTGCGGTATACTACGAGCTAAAGAAAAGGTAAATGTACGCGCGAAAGCAGTAAATTTACTATCATGATTTTGGACTTTTTCCTATGGTATTTTTACTTTGAAACGAAAAGCTTTGATGAGTTTATTTTCAAATTGCTTATCCAGGTCATGTGAAAAGATTATACACTATCGGTGGGTCTGAAAAATTGAAATCAATAATTAAGTAATTTTTAATATAAGTACTAACCGCGGTTTACAAGTATTTCGGCGGCGAAAAGGGTTATACTATCACTTTTTAACGATAGTATTTATCCTGGTAATAAACGACTATTTAATGGGAATCCACTATTGTAAAATTACTTAATGAATGTTCTTTTCCCCGAAAAACTAATCAGTAAACCTTGTAATAGAATCGTAAAATCTTCGTTATTGTTTTATATTTTTACAACCACCCACTAAGCCATTATGATCATGCCGAGTTCTTCGTTGCCTTCTGCAATTATTAAGATAGCCATTGCCGATGATCATAAAATTTTCAGAGATGGCATTAAAATGGCTCTTTCACCAAAGCAGAACCTAAAAATGATTTGGGAAGCAGAAGATGGAAAGGATCTTTTGCACAAAATTACTATCAAAAAACCGGATGTTCTGTTGATGGATATCAGGATGCCGGAAATAGACGGCATTAATGCTATTGAATTGTTGCGTAAGGAGTACGATGATCTTAAGATAATCGTGCTTACGATGTATGATGATCAGCAGATGATTAGTAAAATGATGGAAATGGGCGCAAACGCTTACCTTACTAAAACTACGGATCCAGATGAAATCTACGAGGCGATTCTTACCTGCATGAACGAGGATTTTTACTTTAATCAGCTTGTGAATAATGCAGTGATGGGGAAATTAATGCAAAAGAAAAATGTTCGTCAGCATTATGGCACACATATTCCTATTTCTTTTAGCGAGAAAGAATTAAAGATTTTGCAGCTCCTGGCTGAAGACAAAACAACTGAAGATATTTCAAAAATCATTTTTCTGAGCCCTCGAACCATTGAAACTATTCGGCAAAATATGAAGAATAAAGTGGGGGCAAAAACCATCGGTGGCTTAATTACCTATGGAATGAGAAACAAAATGATAGAGTAACCAAGGGCAAAGCCGATTCCAGGACAAAAATATAAGACTTATTTTCCATACTTCCCATAATAATCTGTCATTATTTTAAAAACTCTTTTTTTTAAAACTTCGAAACTATCCGATTGAATTACGACTACCGCAGGTAAAAAATGCATCTCCATTTTTGATGGCCAAAAAAAGAAAGTTTTATCGGGTGGAAGCACTTTTTTTGTATTAAAAATTAATGCGGGAAGTATCGAGGTGCCGGTGTCTGCTGCGAGTTTAAACGCACCATCATAGAATTCTTTAAGAGGCAAATTTGTCTTATTACGGGTCCCTTCCGGGTAAATGCACATATGCATTCCCATATTAAGCACGTCCTTCATTTTTTTAAAGCTATTCTGTCTGCTGTTTTTATCGTTGCGATCTACGAGAACTGATCCGCGTTTATAGATAAGTCCAAACAAAGGGATTTTTGCCATTTCAGCTTTTGCAATAGTTTTATTAGGTCCCGGGATGAATGGAGTGGTTAAAGGAACATCCATTAACGAATTATGATTACAGGTCACAATATAGTTTCCTCCCTCTTTAAAGTTCTCCGCACCAATAATTTTGAGACGGCAGCCTGTTAGGAAAAAAAAAATCCTCATCCATATCACAGTAATAATCCTGAAAGTTCTGGTCCTTTTTGGTTCATCCATAATTCCAATAATCCACATTGGAATCAGTACAGGAATCAGCGTCGTTACAAAAACTATAATTGCCCAGGTGGCAAAAATTCTTGCAAGTATATTTTTCAAACTTTAGTAATTAGAGTTTCCAGTTAATGGGTTGCTTATTTTGTTTTACGAGAAGTTCATTAGTTTTGGAAAAATGCCTACATCCAAAAAACCCCTTATCGGCGCTAAATGGCGAAGGATGCGCAGCCTTGAAAACGAAGTGTTTTGTTTCATCAATGATAGATTGTTTTTCCTGGGCAAATTTCCCCCATAATAAAAAAATAATTCCCTCCTTTTGCTCAGACAATTTTCCTATAACAGTATCAGTAAACGTAAGCCACCCAATTTTACTATGGCTGCCCGGCTCATTTTGCCGTACGGTCAGTGATGCATTTAACAGTAACACTCCCTGGCTTGTCCAATTTTCCAAATTACCGGTAGTGGGAATTTCAATTCCAAGGTCCGCCTTCAATTCCTTAAAGATATTGATTAATGAAGGAGGCGGTTGCACTCCATTTGGCACTGAAAAACTTAATCCATGCGCCTGCCCTTTATTGTGATAGGGATCCTGACCCAACAAGACAACCTTAACTTTAGAAAACGGGGTTTTGTAAAATACATTAAAAATTAACGGTCCGGGCGGGTAAATGATCTTACTGGCAGCTTTTTCTGTTTTAATGAAAGTAACGATTTGCTGAAAATACGATTTGCTAAATTCTTCTTTTAGTACTTCTTTCCAGCTTTCTTCAATCTTTACATCCATTGTTTTCATTTAAATAATCTGCGAAGCAAGATTCCCGGACAGATTTCCTGCATAATTTTAGCCCTATGCGGTAAACAGAGCTGTTCAAATTTTATGATTGCAAACAAAGAATGTGACCCCGACACGATTCGAACGTGTGACCCACAGCTTAGAAGGCTGTTGCTCTATCCACTGAGCTACGGGGCCAGATTTATCATGAAACTATAGACGCAAATTCTATAATAACTGCATTAATTTTCGCAAATATAAAATACTTTACTTCAAAATCTTTCCGGTAACTGCCAAAGTATCTAATGTACTTTACAAATAATTTTTATATTGTCCCAACATTACTTAGTTCATTGCCCCACCTCGTTCTCCATTTCCATTATTTTTTCAAATAGCGTTTCATATTCTGCATTCGCCTTTTTTAATTCCGAGTTTTTCTGATTATAAAGCTTTTCGGCGTTCATAAATTTTTGCGAATCAAGATAAATCTCAGGAAGAGCAAGATTCGACTCCAGGATATTTTTTTCTCTGTTGATATTTTCAATTTTTTGCTCAATTTCCTGGAAACGCCTTTGTATTTTTTGCAATTCCTTTTGAGCATCTCTATTTGGGGAATTGTTATTGTTTGACTTCCTTTCTGTACGCTGCTCATTTTTCTTTTCAGGAATTACGTCCTTCTTTTTAGAAGATTCACTCTCTGCCAATTTCCGTTCCTGTTTCCATGTTTCTAATTCCTCGTAAGTGCCTACAAATTCTTTTATTTTATAATCTTCTATTTCCCAAACTTTATTTGCAGTCTGATTTACAAAATACCGGTCGTGACTTACCAGGATATAGCTACCCTCATATTTGTTTAATGCCTCTATCAATAATTCAACCGAATGCATATCGAGGTGATTGGTAGGTTCATCAAGCAACAAAAAATTGGCCTTGCTTACTATAGTCTTTGCAAGAGCAACCCTGGCTTTTTCGCCACCACTTAATACCTTAATTTTCTTTTCAACATCATCGCCGCTGAATAGAAAACAACCAAGTAGGCTTCGAAGTTCAAGCTCGGTTTTACCGCTTCCGCAATTTTTCATTTCTTCAAGAACAGTGTTATTTATATCCAACGCCTCGAGCTGGTGTTGTGCGTAGAACGCGTCCTTTACATTATGTCCCTCAACCCTATCACCATCAAAATTCTCAACGCCAGCAACCATTCTTAGCAATGTTGATTTCCCTTTTCCATTAGCTCCTATTAATCCTATCTTATCTCCACGGCTTATTTCGGCCTTTGCCTGATCCACTATTTTTACTGATCCGAAACTTTTGGAAACGTCATTCAAAGTGCAAAGAACCCTGCCGGGAGTAACACCCACCGTGAAGTTTATTTTCATATCCGGCCTTTCAAGATCAGTATTTTCAATGCGCTCAATCTTGTCCAATCTTTTCATTATACTCTGTGCCTGGGCGGCTTTGGAAGCTTTTGCCTTGAAACGTTCAACGAATTTTTCCTGTTGCCGGATATAATCCTGCTGGTTTTCGTAGGCTCGTTTTTGTAGCTCGATGCGCTGCATTTTTTCCTGAAGGTAATAAGAATAATTTCCTGTATAAAAATGAAGTTGTTGCTGGTATAACTCTACAATTTTGGTCACCATTCTATCGAGAAAGTAGCGGTCATGCGAAACTATAACTACCGAGCCACGATAATGCTGAAGGTATTTTTCCAGCCATTCAATTGACGGAAGATCAAGATGGTTTGTAGGCTCATCCAGGAGCAAAACATCGGGCTGCATTAATATCATCTTTGCAAGAAGCACTCTCATTCTCCACCCACCGCTAAACTCCTTGTATGGTCTTGTAAGATCGGAATTAGGGAACCCAAGACCCTGCAATATTTCTTCAGTTTTATGATGAATATTATAACCTCCCAGGATCTCGAGCTCATGCAATTTATCCGCATATAAATGTGCCAATTCCTCATCGGAACTTTTTTCAAGCTCATGGCCTATTTTTTCAATTTCCTTTTCCAATCGCTTGACTTCCTCAAAGGCGCCTAAGGCCACTTCCAAAATAGAATCCTCTGTATCAAAGCTCAAAAGATCCTGGTGAAGAAAACCTATTGTAGTTTCTTTACCTTTTTCGACCGTGCCTTTTGACGGAAGGTACTGGCCTGTAAATACTTTTAAAAGAGTCGACTTGCCAGTGCCGTTATACCCAATAAGGCCAATTCTCTCATTTGGTTGGATATGCCATGTTGCATCTTCAACGATAACTCTTGCGCCAAATTCAAACGTAACATTTTGTAATCCTAATAACATAATTTATTTCTAAGCGTGCAAAATTAATATATTAAAAGGCGTCCGCTGCCATCTTTACCGGATTTTACAAATTAATAAGGATAGGGATGAATATTGCTAACAGCTAAACCAATTCTACTCCCAAAATATTGAAACTTATATTTGCAAAAATCTAAACGAATGACTGAGAAAAAGCCTTCTGATAGTTTGGTTGTTATGACTGAACTCGTTTTACCAAACGACACAAATACTTTTGGAAATTTAATGGGGGGAAGACTAATGTACTGGATGGACATAGCGGCGGCGATAGCAGGAACAAAACACTGCAATGTTCCTGTAGTCACGGCTTCGGTCGATAACATATCATTTACAAGTCCTATAAAGTTGGGGAATGTGGTTCATATAGAAGCCAAAGTAACAAGAGCTTTCCATACAAGCATGGAGGTTCATTTAAACGTATGGGGAGAAGATATCATTCAGCAATACCGCTATAAAAGTAATGAAGCGTACTACACTTTTGTAGCCCTTGATCCAAATAGTAAGCCCAGGAAGGTTCCTCAGGTAGTTCCTGAAACAGCGGATGAGAAAATGCTTTTTGACAGTGCATTACGCCGGAGGCAACTCAGACTAATTTTGGGTGGAAAAATGAAACCTGTTGATGCTGTGGAGCTAAAAGCTCTTTTTGTGCAATCATGATTATTTATCCATCACACTTATTAAATGATGTTTGCTTTTCATCATAAATTTTTTACTTTGTTCAATTGCATCCATCACTTTTTCAAGAATAGTTTCTACGCTTTCTTCATAAGTCAGATCTAAAGGTTCTTTAAACCTAACACTTAAGAGTGAGCCCCTCTTTTTCAATTTCAGGCCTTTCTTATTAAATGCCCTCCAAAATCCATTAATAACGACTGGTATCACTATGGGTTTGTGGTGTTTTATTATAAAAGCAGTTCCCTTACGGCCCGGCGCAAAAGGCTTGGTAGTGCCCTGTGGAAATGTAATCACCCAGTTATTTTCAAGAGCTCTGGCAATCTTACGCGTGTCGCCGGGATCAAGTCCACGTCTTACTTCTTTTCCTTCAGCCCGCCATGTGCGCTTCACCGTGATAGCGCCTGCCCATCTAAATATCCTTGTAAGCCAATTGCTTTGCATGGTTTCAGCGGCTGCCACATAATACACGCGTGTAAAGGGATTCAGCAAATAGAGGGGAATTCCAAGTTTGTTCTGCTTACGCCATTTTACAGCGCAAAAGATGTGAAGAAAAGTAATCACATCTGCAAAATAAGTCTGGTGGTTGCTCACAAACAAAACATTTCTTCTCGGAAGATTCTTAAAATTTTCTGTGCCGCTTATGCTTATGGTATTAATAAGGGCAAGGCCGGGGTATGTAAAAATTCCGACCAGGAAATAGACAATCGCTTTTAAAACACTGGTATGCCGAAGACTCTCAATCCACCGCTTCATTAATAATATTTTAATCCCAAAAAGGAATAGAATGCAATTTATGAAATACGGCCATTATAAATCATGTTATTTAGTGTAACTTAAAATAAGAAAATTCAAAGATCCAGCTATTAAATGGCCATATTATCTTACTTTTGCAGTCCCAAAATAAAAAAACATTTGGGAGTATAAAATGAGTAACGAAATTATTAACCAAAATGCTGATGTACAGGACCCCGATATTCTCCAGGGTGCAGCAACAAAAAAATCACCTGTAGATGAAAATATGGATAATTTACAAGACAATTCAATTAAAGAAAACCAAACCAACCCTACGGATTCAGAAATCAAAACATCAATAGAAGATATGCCGCAAGGTGGCATTGAAGGGGTTCCCTTCCCGGAATTTCCCGATGTAGAATCTACTGCGGCGGCGATTGAGCCACAACCGACAGAAGTTGAAATTCATGAAGAAGCTCTTGCCAGTGCACACGACGATTTTGACTGGACCGTAGATAAAAGAAATGTAACCTCTTACGACAAGGATGAAAGAAAGAAATATGATGAGGTTTATGATAAGACTTTCAAGCAAATTAATGACAATGAAATGGTTACTGGTACTGTTGTTGGCTTAACCAAAACAGATGTCGTAATTAATATCGGTTTTAAAAGTGATGGTCTTGTAGGATTGAATGAATTCCGCGATACACCAAATCTTAAAGTAGGTGACGAGGTAGAAGTAATGGTTGCTGAAAAAGAAGACAAAGACGGCAATCTGCACTTAAGTCGTAAGCAGGCAAGAACCACAAGAGCCTGGGAGCGGATCGTTGAGATGCACAAAACCGGAGAAATTGTAAAAGGCCTTGTAACCAGCAAAACAAAGGGTGGGCTTATTGTAGATGTTTTCGGAATGGAAACCTTCTTGCCAGGTTCACAAATTGATGTGAAACCTGTTACTGATTACGATCAGTTTGTAGGCAAAACAATGGAATTCAAAGTTGTAAAAATAAACGAAGCGATCAAGAACGCGGTTGTTTCTCATAAGGCGCTTATTGAAAGTGATATTGAGCAACAGCGCGCTGAAATTATTGGCAAACTTGAAAAAGGACAGGTTCTTGAAGGAACTATTAAGAATATTACAGACTTCGGAGCATTCCTTGATCTTGGTGGATTGGACGGCTTGTTGTACATCACAGATATCAGCTGGGGCCGCATAAATCACCCAAGTGAAGTGTTGAAACTTGACCAAAAGCTAAACGTTGTTGTGCTTGATTTTGATGACGATAAAAAGAGGATTAGCCTTGGTTTAAAACAATTAACTCCGCATCCATGGGATACTTTACCAGATAATATTAAAGAAGGTGAAATTGTAAAAGGAAAAGTGGTAAACATAGAAGATTACGGAGCCTTCCTCGAAATATTCCCCGGTGTTGAAGGTCTTGTTCACGTAAGTGAAATTACCTGGGCTAACACACCGATTAATGCGAAAGAATTCTTTAAGCTGGGTGATGAATACGAATCTAAAGTTGTTACGCTCAGCAAAGAAGATCGCAAGATGAGTCTTTCTATTAAGCAAATGACTGAAGATCCATGGAATACAATCGAGCAACAATATCCTGAGGGAAGCAAGCACAAAGGATTGGTTAAAAATATTACTCCATACGGCGTGTTTGTTGAATTATCGCCGGGAATAGGTGGCATGATACACATAAGTGATTTAAGCTGGCTCAAAAGGTTTAACAACCCCAACGAATACACTAAAGTGGGTAACGAGATCGACGTGATCATTATGAGCATAGATAAAGAGAACCGCAAATTGCAACTCGGCCACAAACAAATCGAAGAAGATCCATGGAATTCTCTTGAAGAAACGTTTCCTGTTGGAAGTATTCACGAAGGAACTGTTACCAGGAAAGATGACAAAGGAGCGATTGTGCAATTACCGTATGGACTTGAAGGTTTTGCGCCTGCCCGTCATCTTCGCGCAGAGGATGATAAAGTTATCAGCGTGGACCAGATCGCTCCATTTATGGTCATTGAATTTGATCGCAATGATAAAAAAATCATATTAAGCCACAGCCGTATTTGGGAGCAGGTAAAAGCAGATGAAAAAAATGCCCAGATGAAAGAGAAAAGAGCCGACGCTGAGACCACGAAGAAGGCAGTTAAAAATATACAAAGCAAAGTTGAAAAGACAACCTTAGGAGACCTTGGTGTATTGGCCGATTTGAAAAAGAAGATGGACAATGAGGGAGACTCAGCAGTAACTAATAAAGTTTCGCCTGCGAAAACTGAAACAGAGAATAAAAAGGCTACAGAGGAGCCAAAGGAAGTGAAGGAAGCAGGGGAAGCTAAAATTGATTCGAAGATAAGTGAAGAAACTACGGCAAAAAAGGAAGCTAAAAAAGTAAAAGAGGTTGAAGCGGTGAAGATTGATTCTGAAGCCAGTGACAAAGTTGTAAGTGAGAAGGTTCCGGAAGAAAAAGTGGAGGATGTCGAAAAAACTAATGGCAAGGATGAAGCTTCTGCAGAAAATAATGTCAAAGCCGAAAATGCAGATGCGGCAGAAGAAGCTAAGGAAGAGAAAGAATAAAAAACAATTTTTATTGATTTATATCCCGGGTATTATTTATCCGGGATTTTTATTTTAAGGGAAATACATTAATACCCTGGTGCTGCCTGAAAAAATTTATGAGAAGAAAATATGACGACTCGCAACCCAAATATTTAATCGCGGCCTTGGAGGTCCCACCCATTGATATCTATTTCACTAATTTTCATGGAGCGCGGACGCGATTGAGGGTTTGCCTACCAATCACATTCGTGAAACCATTGAAGTTGTACTTGTCGTTCGATCCCACATTTGAGAAGTCTTTTCATGGTGCTATTAAAATGAGGGTTTTGTGTTTGCACTAAATGTAAAAGCTTGTATGAGTTTATCAGCATTATCGCTGCAGGATTAATATTATGGAGCGCGCTTGGAACATTATTCAGATATCAGCCTTATCAAACTCAGCAACATCAGCTATTTGTAGCCGCGGACGTAACCTGGTCTCTCGATCGGGAAATTAAATTTTGGCTACGGATGGGGACTCACTGAAAGCACAGATAATGCAATTGCAAAAGTATTTTTGGGATACAGGTTCCACTAGTTATTGAGATTTTTCCATCCAGTTTTTCACTGCCAGGTAAACCCCGTTAGTCCAGCCAAAGCCATCCTGGGTCTCATACTCTCCACCGCCGGCCATAAGGTCCGTGGAAACAACATTATATTTTTCCATCATCTTACCGGTATTTTTAAAAACTTTTTCATTGATATTCATCCAACGTTTAGTGATTTCTTTTGCCAACTCAATATGGCCATAATTTGTCAATCCAATAATTGCCATCCATTGCAACGGCGCCCATCCGTTAGGCGCATCCCATTGTTCGCTCGTTGTTTCGGTTGTTGAAATAAGGCCTCCTGGCTTTAGAAATTGTTCTTCAATAATTTTTGCCACAGAGTCTGCCTGTTGCGACGATGCGATTTTAAAATACAATGGAAAAGTGCCTGCCAGGGTCAATGACTTTTTTTGCGAAGACGCCACAAAATCATAATCAAAATAAAATCCTCTTTCGTCATTCCAGCAGTATTTGTTAATCGCAGATTTTCTTTTCGCGGCGAATGAAACAAATTTTTGTGCCGATACATCATCCCCGGAAAATTCATACGCCTCTGCAATAATTTTTTCAAGATTTAATAAAAGACAATTTAAATCAACCGGTATAATATCGCCGGTATGTATACTCGTGAATTCCCTGTCATTCTTAAACCATCTTGATGAAAAATCCCAACCCGATTCACATGCTGCCCGCAAATGCCTATGAAATGACTTTTTATCCTTTACTGATTGCGCCCATTTTATCTCCTTTTGATACGCCTCGGGCCTTGGGGTATTATTCTCATCCCAATAATGATTAAGAATACTTCCATCTGGCAATAATGCAACATGATTTACTGCAATGATTTCTTTATTTAATTGTGCATACCCTGCCATCCAAAAATTATATTCATTTTCAAGTTGCGGCAAATACACCAGTAAAATTTTCCTGCCTTTTTCTTCACTTAAAAGGCTTACCATCGAAGCAAAGAACGGTGGTTGTGACCTGCCTATATAATATGACCGATTGCCATTAGGTATATAACCAATTTTATCGATCAGGAATGAAAAATTATCAACCATATCCTGGATCAGGTCTACCCGCCCGGAGATTTGCAGCCCGAGCATTGTAAAGTAACTATCCCAGTAATAGATTTCGCGGAAGCGGCCTCCAGGAACTATATACGGATGTGGCAACGATATCAGTGAATCATTAGTTTCAACTGGCCGCCTTGTTAATACATCCCAAAGTTGTTCCACATGTTCACCTAATGGTTTTGTGGTATCACTTTTATAAGAAGTCGAAACTTCCGCTGGCTCAGTGAAATATTCGTGAACAAAACTGTTGAGGTCAAAATCCTCTTTATTTTTTTCAGATTCATAACGGTCTTGTATAAATGACAAATCTTTTTTAGGAGTGCAGTCAACAAATGTTTTATTATCGGCAAAAATCTTGTGCAACTGAACATCCTCAAAAAGCGGGTGCAGACTGAAAATCTCCTTTTTGTTCATATCAAAAAAAATTAATTAGACCTTTTAGCTGCCTCCTACCGGGGTAAGTTCCGCATTTTGACCTGATTTTTTTTGAACTCCATAAAAGAAAAACAAACAAATCATTAAAACAGCCATGGGTATTAATGCGAAATAAAAAGCCTTTTGTCCACCAATATGCTTGAATAAGTAGCCCACTAACCTTGACCCTAATGTACCACCGATTGCGGAAAAGAAAACGAGCAAAGAAGCCATAGGACTATGAAATATTTTTTCCGTAGCGCTCAATACAAATGAGTTTATCAATGGATAGATAGGCGCAAGAAAAAAACCTATAAGCGGAAATACATAAGCTATTACAGGTACATCTTTTAACGAGTTTATTACTTCAGGTTTTAAGTTTTGCGTCTGGGGCAAAATAAATATTACCATTAAAGCAGCTCCAAGTAAGCAAATAGCCAGCAATACTATCCAGGATATCCTTTTTACAAGAAAAGATGTAAGATAACGGCCTAGCGCAATTGACAACATTAGTATAACAGCCATAAAAACGCTCGTCTTTTCCTGCAAGTGAAGTACTTTTTCATTAAAGGTTGGTAACCAGCTCATGATACCCTGTTCGGTCATCACATACATGAAAGCGGCCAACGCAAATACGAGGACCAAAGGCCTTTTCAATAACTTCACCATTTGTATGAAATCGCTTGCGACACTTGTACCTGGTATCTCATATTTTATTTTAAAATCTGAGAAGAACAATATGATAAACGAAACAGCGACTAATACCGCTAACAGGAGGTAGATTCGTAACCAGGCATTGGGATCGACATCACTATAAAAAAGCGGAAATATGATAAATGCGGTTGCGATGCCGACCATAAAGAAACTTTCAATTGAACTAAGTACACTTTTATGCTCTTTGTCATTATTAGTAATTACACCAATTAAGGAATAAACAGAAACTTTGATAATCGCAAATGATATTCCCACACAAGCAAATAAAATTCTTACGGCAGTAAAAGAGTTGCCAAAATACATTCCCAGGCATCCCGCAAATACAAGAGCAAGAGCTATAAGCATTCCTTTTTTATAACCAAGGCGTGGCAGGAAAGAGCCAACCAAAAAGGAAACAAAAGCAATTGACAAATCTTTAAAAGCCTCTAGTGAACTGGCTTTTACTTCATCGACATGATAAGTATTAATTGATTTTTGAATGAGAATACCAACACTATTCAGCAATATGGCAAAAATAAAATAATTGAGAAACAACGAAAGTTTTATTCCCGATTTATGCATAGCGAATCGTTAGAATTAATAATACCGAATATACAATTAATTCAATTACGCTATGTAGCTGCCACAAACTACCCTATATGCAAAGACCCTCCCGCTAAAAATTTATTTCAAGGACTTCTACAAATAAAAAGATTTTATAGAAAACATAAAATATGGCTTCAAAATAAAACCTTCAACTTTATCTTCATCAACTTTTGCTACATAAAAGAAGGTTCTATTTTCTAGCCCTTTCCCTGAGAAATATGTTTTAGAATCTTGCAGTAAGGCCAACGTTAATTGTATAATCTGCAAATGCCGCGTCACCCTGTGCGTACACTCCTGTCAACCTTGTTCTTACTTTGTCAGGGACACTTTGCGTACGATCACGCACCAACGCGATAGGTACAAAAGCATACACATTTACTTTTTTGAAATTGTAGTTAATACCGGGCTCTCCTGAGATTATATATCCGGGCCTTCTGAAACCACTGCTTTTTCCTATAAGATCACGAACGGGCAGGCATTCCTCGCGGACGCCCAATGACAGCGTGAGATTTTCAGCGGAAAAATTTGCACCGGCTCTAACCATACATTGATCGGGAACACTCATAACACTGCTTCCATATAAGATACTGTTTTGTGAAGGAACACCTCCACGTGCCGTAGATGTGCCGTTGTGCTCCCGCGGATTTGCCAGATAGTACAGATTGCTATACACACTTATGTGCCTGGAAAAATTGTAGTACGCATTTATTTCTGCCGTTAAGCCTGTGCCTCCGTCGCCTAACTGTATTGACTGGTCAACGGGCCCGAGAACATGGGTCGTATCATTTTTATAAAAAAAGTCCTGGTACTTGTAATCTCCGGTTGGCAACTTAATGCCGAGACCGAATTGAATATTTCCCTTGTGCATCTTTCCCGGGTTAAGCATCCATCTGTATGCTGTAAAACGAACATCACCAAGGCCAAATGAATTTGTGCTAAACCTGGACTTTCCATCATGCTCATACAAAGATGAGCGTGTATTCGCAAGCATCGGCGCATCAACAGAAATGGACCACCATTTATTTAGATTATAAGTCAATGAAACATCCATAGTATAAGAATGATTGATCACTTCGGTACCACCCGCAACCCGCTGTTTTTGTTCTTTCTTTCCTACAAAATGCCGGAACGACTTAAAGTAGCGGTTGTTTACATTTAATGACCATTTGGAAAGTGTATCCATGTGTTCTGCATGATCCATTGTACAAATTCCGCCAGTACTACGAATAGCCACGCACCCCTGCGCATTAGTGCCGTTAGAATAAATGAACATTGCTAATGCAATTGACAATATTGATTTCATAACAGTTGTTTTGATTTTTATTAAAGTTATTTTTTTACTCTTTTGTTAGTTTTTGCATAACCAATGCACCGATCTTTTTGCCCTGGTCGTATGCATCTGTTACAGATTGCCTGTAGTGAATGCCGCCGTACAACCTGCTGAAAGAGACCTCCACCGCGGCTTCATCTACATTTTTGAAGCTCCTGTCGGGCCAGCCCCATATCCGCTCCGATGAATCTTTAAAAGCTGTATTCTTATAAATAGCCGCAAGTACTGTGGCGGCAGCGGCAGAAATTGTGGAATGTGCACTGTTGTATTCCGGAAACGGTGGTGTTTGCAAATAAGGCATCCATTCCTGGTTGATGTATCGGTTTATGTAAGTTTCAGGCCTGATGATATCAGTTCTGAATTTGGTTGCCCATGAACAAATGAATGCATCGTAAATCCCTAAACTTACTCCGGTGTAGGCCGAGACTGTCTGGTAAAAATCCGCATTATTATTTTTAGAGATCGTACCTACTATTTCCATCCAGTGACCTACCGGTGTCATTGCTTTAGTGGCAAACATAGCATGGCCTTGTACATGCAATTTAAAGCTGTTACAATCCCAAAAGTTTGCTATCCACTTTTGATTAGAGTCGAGGTCGTTTCCCGTTATCATTGCATCTTTTGCCATTTTATAAAAGGCGCTTGTTGAGTCTGTGCTAAATGAGGGCAGGCCAGGCGGAGGAAACATGTTTGCGGAATCCATCACTACACACCGCATGGTTTTCCACATAGGCTCAACCGCATCAAAATAGCCCGGAGGGGTAGGAGACCAATGTCCCTCTTCACCTGACAAGGTAAAACGGGAGCCGCGTGTTTGTGCGTAATTATCCTTTTTACCCCACGATATTACAGAGTCCGCCACTTGCTCTCCATACTTAACAGAATTATCGAAAAGCTCATCGGGCATTCCGAAATCCTGTGCAAGTAGCTTTACGGAATCAATTATATTTTGCACCGTATCATCAGAAAAAGTAAACTGCTTACCCACCTGTATCATCGCAATAACAGAAGCAAACGGATAATCTATTTTTGCATCTTTCGGTGGCTTAGGAATATTATTAAGGCCATTTACTTTCCCTTGCAAAGATTTAAAATGACTTCCTTCATTTGCCAGCACTTCAAAGGCTGCAAGATTCGAATATGCAAATATCCTTGCTGCAACAGGAGGAGTGAAGATGTCATAAATGATGACATAATTTAGTTTATGCATAACCTCCGCATATAGGTATGGTTCATGCATCACTTTTGCGTAATCTTTATTTTTTTGCTTACAGGAAGAAAAAAAAGTAATCAAACAAATCACCATTAGCAATACATAAAATCCGGAATTTCTTTTCATTATTTTAAAAATTTTTATACAACATGTTTAAATATTAAGATCAAATTTTGTTTAAAAAGGCCAATAAGAAATTTTATCATTTTGGAGATCATATTTTAACTTGATACTGTCAAGCACTATATCTCCTCTCTGGTATCTTGTTCTATAACCTACATTCACAGTAACACTTAATACTGAATCAGGATTTGTTGAAACACGTATTATTGAATCCAGGTTCTTTTTATTTTCCACTGAATCGAAATGGTTGAATGAAAAATGATCATACACAAACCTGTATTCATCTATGTGATCTGCTACTCTTTTTACAACCACTTTTGCATCAGTCACCTCGTAAGGTTTAGGATCGCTCATTTTCGGTATAACCGTGGTCTTCATAAAATCTATGGCTAAACTTTCCACATGTGCAGTATCAATTTTAACAGGGCTTTTCCTGTTACACGAACACAATACCAAAAGAATAATTAGTATCCTTTTCATTTTCTATAATCTCTATTATGGTTAGGTAAAAAATTTTCCACACGGGACTCACGGCGCCGTACAAAAAATGCATTGAACAAATAATACATGTTTTTTTGTTTGGAATACGGAATTAAGCAGAGCGCCAGCCATAAAGCAAGCAGGGTACCATAACTACCACCACGCTCTATCCACTCAAAGAAACCATAGTGCGGGTAAAATAATTCGCTGGCAACTTTCCAAAGGAAGACAACAAAAACAATCGACCTAACAGGGCGAACCAATATTGCAAAAGCAGCAGCTATTTCAAAGAGCCCAACGACTTGCGCTACATTGCCAGGATTCACAACGCCAAACGAACGATATATATCCACAAAGGCTTTTTTCTCAACCAGGTTTAACCATCCATGACCGAAAATCAGAAGAAACACCACTATCCTCAGGCATGCTGCGAGCTTGTTCAAAGTGTCTGCATCGAGCTTGATTTTTTTATCAACCGGTGCAAACAGATTACCCATAGAAGTGAACTTCAGTCCGGCTAAAATTAAGAATGCCATCGGCGCTCCAAAGTTTCCCGCACGTTCAATAAATTCTGCAAAGGGCTCGCCGGACAATGGGCGCAATAATGCCGTGATCGTGCCCCAGACTACCAGCCATGCAAACACGCTCCTTACAGGATAAAATAAAATTGCCAAACCAAGCAAGATATCTATTGTTCCAACCCATGGCATTAGCTGCCATGCGAGATCATGCCCGATGCCAAACACACCGAAATAATTAGCCCAAATCGGTTTAGTGATAATTCCAAACGCACCGTGCCCTATAAAACACATTGCTGAAGCAATGCGTAATGTGAAATATATTTTTTGTTCAGTTAGTAGTTTCAATTGTCGGTCTTTTTACTTACAGTTTTTTAAGCGTAAAAATTAAACTCGTGGTAACCACTTAACATAAGTTGCGACTCAAAAATACTCAGAGACTATTTTGGAAAGTATAACCGGCTAACGGAAGAAGAAATATTGGTTTAGAAATCCCCGCGAACCAGCATCAATTATTTTGTTGCCGAAACATTATGAGATGTTCTCAATAATCGCATTGAATGAATTGATAAGTGGAATTAGACTATAAGAAGATCTGGAGGTTGCTCCGGGGAAACATGCGGGGGAGAGAGTAAATCCTGCGCAACATAGAGGGCAAATGATTGAGCCTGTACCAAAACTACAGCACCAGGATATAGAACTTTCGGCTCCTCAAAATCTCCGACCAGTTTTTTGAAAAGCATAGTTTTTGAATTTCCTGATTTTTGAGAATTATTATTTTGAGCAAAATCATTTGTGTTTTTAAAATAATCATCTTTCGCAGTTTCAAGATGCATTTTTTTGGTGTTCGGCAGGCATTTCAGGTACAGAGTATCGTTCGATACTTTGCGCTCAACATATTTATATAAGGTGCCGTTCAAAGTAATTTCACCGTCATAACGTTCATATGCGGCCCAGCTTGTTTGGTAAGGAAGATGTATGGGAACTTTCAATTCCACTAATTGAGATTCATCGTATTGGTTTTTATCAAGCCTTGCCTCTAATTGCACATCAGCCTTGTGCTGCATATAATCTACAACAAAGCGGTAGCCAATCCAGTTAAAAATGAGGATTGCAAGAAGGAGTATCGCAGCTAATTTCTTCAACTATCTTACAGTAAAAGTTTTTTTATTTACGCCAATTTGAGTTAAAGTTAGGGATTTCCATTGTTTGGGCAAAGAAGTTTTTAACTGAATAATTCCGGCCGGAGTTATATCGAGCCCCCCGAAACCAAAAAGAGCGCTCTGCAAAAATCCACCGGCGCCTGTTGAAAAGTATGGATTAGTTCCACCGGCAGTTTCCGCCAGAACTCCAAAGGGATTTTTTTTGTTTGGATTGTGAGCTTGCTGAAATGCATTGAAAGCTTTTGCTGGTTCGTTTAGCCTTGCATACAATATTGCAAAGATTGCATGGGTCATAGCCGGAGAACCTTCTCCCACCCTGCTTTCATAATATTCGAGGTCTTTTTTTATTTGCCCCTCATCAGTTATTTCTTTCAAAGGATACGCCAGCAAATTGACATCAGCCTGCTTAATTTTTTCGCCGGCGTAGCTTGCATGCTCGGTCGTAACTCCATTATTCAATTTTAGAATGGGTATATTTTTTTCCACGATTATCCAATCTGTGTCAGGCTGCTCATGTAATATGCTGGCCGCCATCATCGCATATTGAAGATTCGCTTTTGCAGCTGCATTGGTAAAGGCGTTATTGTCCACGTTCTCTGCCCACTCATCTGCAGCTACAACGTTTTTAATATCATAGTGTCCTGGCGCATTTCTTTCAACCCGGCTTGCCCAAAAATCAGCGCAAGCCTTTATTACAGGAAATCCTTTCTCTCCGAGCCATGATGTATCCTGAGTTACCGCATAATAGTTCCAGGCGGCAATGGCTACATCGGCGGTTATGTGATGTTCGAAGGGGCCGCTCAACGCCCAAACCGGAGTTTCTTCATTGCCACTTGCGGCGCTTTCCCATGGGTACATCGCACCTTTATAACCATGCGCAAACGCATTGTGTTTTGCTTCCGCCAATCTCTGATAGCGATACTCGACCATGCTCTTTGCCATCTCTGGATGGAGTACCAGGATGGCAGGAAACATCCATAATTCTGTATCCCAAAAAACGTGGCCGTTATAACCCAGCCCGCTAAGGCCCATAGGCGATGGGCTGTAAGAGGTGCCCTCTCTTACAAAAGAATATAAATGATACATTGCAGAATGAATATCCTGCTGGCTTTGTTCGTCTCCCTCTATCACAATATCGCTTTTCCACAAATCATCCCAGGCAGCGTTATGAAACTTTAGCAGTCGTTCTGTTCCCTGCAATTTTGCATAGATCACATATCGCTCAGCTTCGTTCAAAGGATCTTCATGTTGCGCCGTTGTTATTGAAGCGCCGGCAATTGCAAAATGGTACATCCTGCCGGCTTTCAAATTCTTTTTGAATTTTGAAAGATGCATGTTATTATCCCACATTTCATGTATCAATCGTGGTTCGTTACCATGGGGTTCATCGAATAAAAAGGTAGTTGAAGACGCAAAAGTCAATTTACCGGTAGGGCTTTTTGCAATAGAAGAAAGTAAACTCAAGGTAACATGCGGGCGGTCAATCTCGTTGTAATAATTCTGAACATCTTTTAATGCATCGGGAGCTTCCATAACGCTGGCCGGCATAATTTCTATGTCCTTTTTCGCACTAATGGTAACATCTACGAGGACATTGTAGGGTAAATTTCGCAGCGCATAATAAGTATAAGAAACCGTTGCCTTATCCTGGTAATCAAACGACGTTTTAAAGCTGCCGTGTTTCATATCTAACACTTGCTTCATATTTGTTGCATCTGAATTCCCGATTCTGTGCCCGTCAATATCGAGATTCATATTTACGAGGTTGAAGCTCTGTAAAAAATTACTTACCCTTCCACGTCCATATTGATCGTAGGCTCCATTTAGAACAACATCCTTGCAACGTAATACATTGGGAGACGAGACAATTCCTATTACACCGTTCGCAACCGTCTCACCATAATAGTCTGACGAATTTATTTTGTCAGCGACGATCAGCCAGGGATCTGCTTTTTGAGAATAAGAAACCAAAAATGAAAAAAATATACCGGGAAAAACGAGGAGCACTTTCATTACAAGCAGGTTTTAAAAAAACTCAATTTAAAATAATTTAAGTAACAAATCGAAGGAAAAGGATATTCATTTATAAACAGCGTTTAAGTAATTTGCATGGCCTGATAGAGAAATATGAAAAAATTACTGGTATCTGTACTTATCGTCGTGTGCGTGGCTATGATTGCTGTCTATGTTTTTATCCCCGCGAATATTAAACTTTCAAATATTGTCTTTATAAAAAACAACCCCGCTGTTGTAACGAGAATTTTGGCAAATGATACTACCTGGATGAAATCCATCTCAACAGGATCAACCTCTTCGTCGAATTCTAACCCCGGTAAAATCCATTTCAGCTATAAAGATTATCTATACACTTTTACTGGTGCATTAATGAACACCGCACAGGTTAAAATCAATAATGATCAAAAATCAATAAACAGTTTAATCAATGTCATTTCTGTGAACCAGGATTCCGTCGCGGTGGAATGGGTGGCGGAAATAGATGCAGGATTGAATCCAATAAGCCGCATAAAATCTTATAATGAAGCGAAGGAAATAAAACGTGATATTGGTGACATACTTGGCCATCTTAAATCGTTTTTTGGAAAAGAGGGAAATGCATATGGTATGAAAATAACTGAGCAACGGGTTGTAGATACTATATTAATTTCGACGAAACATACTTATGATACTATTCCATCTCCAAAAGAAATTTATGGACTTATAGGCAATCTTAAAAAATACATTTTAAGAGAAGGTGCAAAAGAGACTAACCCTCCAATGCTGAACATAAATAATGATGACGGCCGTTACCGGGCTATGGTGGCGATACCGGTTGACAAGGTATTGCCGGAAAACAGTGAATATGTTTTTAAAAGAATGGTCCCGGGGAAAATTTTAGTAGCCGAAGTAAATGGCGGTGCATACACGACAAGGCAAGCGTTAAAACAAATGGATCTTTACCTCAGCGATAATCATTTGTCCTCGCCGGCAATTCCATTTGAATCTTTGATCACCGACAGATCGCTGGAGCCGGACACCACAAAATGGATTACTAAAATTTATTATCCTATCTATTGAGCTTTTTCGTGTGATCAAATTTTATAATCATTGCGCTGTCATTATTTCTTGCAAGAATATATTCTTCATCTTTGCCCAAATTGATTTTTTTAATATGACGTACCTGGCCTTTTACCTGTAAGCCATTTATACTTTCCGCAAGAAAATTCACCTTTTCCCTTGTTGATCAGTATGGTTCCAAAATCTGCATCATATCGTCCCATTTCAATATTATTTTCGTAATAATTTCCCATTAGTAAAATATCAGGTAAGCTATCGTTATTCGCATTTACAGCAACTGCATCTTTGAAGGATGTAAGCTGTGCCTGCCAGGGCAAGGCCTTCGTTTCAAATTGAAGGTTTCCATTATTGATCAATACAGCATTTGAAAAATAATCGGCTGACAATACTTGCGCCTTGTTTAGTTTATCGGCGCCAAAGAGTTCGGCGAGGCTTGCTTTGGCAAAATCCTCGGCGTATAAAAATTTCTTTTTAAGAAGGGGCATTTGTTTTTCCAACTCTGCTTTACTCGCAAAAGGTATTTCTTTGCCACCAAGATAATATGTGAGGATTTGTTCCTTTTTACCATTGTCATCAAAATCATTGTAATACATTTTTACCGGCTCAGATACAGATGCCTTTAAGCGACTATTCAGTCCAAGATTACCGGCGATTAAATCAATGTCGCCGTCATTATCAATATCGCAGGGTAGTATGAAATTCCACCAGCCTTTTTTGCCGGATAATATCTTTTTAGCAAAATTTCCTTTGTCATTTATAAAAGCAACAATGCCCCCCCATTCTAATGAGATCAAAAGGTCTTTGTCTCCATCTTTATCAATATCAAACCACACAGCCTGCGTTACAAAACCAACACTTGCCAAATCCTTTGCATGTTGCGAAGCTACATCTGTAAATTTTCCGGAACCATCATTTTGCATTAAGTACGATCGCGGGGTTTCTCCATATTCCCATGGAACGGTTCTTGCGCCAATAAACAGGTCTGTAAATCCATCGCCATTAAAATCGTAAGGAACCACACAGGATGCGGTCAGGTATATATTTTTGAATGCATCGGTGAGTCTTGTAAAATTTGCTTTGCCATCGTTCAGGTAGACCCTGGGAGAATTGTGACTTTCTTCTCCATAAAATTCGTTACCGCCGCTTGCTATTACGAGGTCAATATTTCCATCATTATTCACGTCGGTAAAACAGGCATCCACGTTTTCATAAATGCTATCCATATCTAATGCAGGCAGATTACTTTTTATGAATTTTCCGGAAGGCTGCTGTAAAAAGATCTCACTTTTTTTATTTCGTGCGGAGCCTATAAACACATCGTCGAGGCCATCATGGTTGACATCCGCAACTGCCAATGCCGGGCCTTCCGTAGAAAAGAAATGTGGAATAAGGGGATCCCGGTCAAATTCTGAAAACCGGTTTTCCTCATGGTTGTAATTGAAACCTACCTCCCTTGTAATATCAATCATTGGAGTTGCAGGGTTTTTGTGATATCCAATAATTGAATTGTAATCAAATTGCTTTTCGCCCTTTTCATAAGTAAACACCACGACAGAATCCTTTGAAGAAAGGGATATTTGCCGATAAGAGTTATCGGGCCATATTACAAAAGCAGAATCAATTTTTGTGTTATTTAAACCAACGGTAATTGGTATTTGCATAGAGGACATAAAACCTTTTACCGGGTAATTTTCATAACTTCTTATGCTGTCGTTAGCAAACAAAATAATTTTTGCACCAATTGCATTTCTATTCTGCGGCGGCCCTTTCAATTTTATTTGTACAGATAATCTTTTGCCGGGGGCGCTGGTTTTATTTTCATAAATTAATGCTGGTGCGTCTATATTGTTTACAGCAATATCTAAATCACCATCATTATCCAGGTCTGCATAAACAGAGCCATTGGAAAATGTCGGAATGCTTCCCGCTACAAGATTATTCTCGTCAGTAAAAGCAGCATTACCCTTGTTTTTAAAAAACTTATCAGGAAGTTTTATTACCGGAAATTTATCAATCAGGTTAAGATCCTTCTCGCGAAAATTATTTTCCTGTATTTTCTGTTGCACGTCACCGTTAGAAACAAAATTTATGTAGTCTATATCATTAAGCCGTTTTGGAATCCCGTTAGAAATAAAGAGGTCTTTTAATCCATCGTTGTCAAAATCGAAAAATAATGGCGACCAACTCCAGTCAGTTGCAGCTATTCCGCTATACAAACCTATCTCGCTAAACATCCCATTTCGCAAATTCAATTGAAGGTTGTTCCTGGTGTATTGATAACTGTAGCCGATACTTAATTTATAATTAAAAATATCATATGCTCCCTCGCTTAAGGATCTCTTTAAAATATAGGGATCTGCCGAAAGCATATCAGTCGAAATTATTTCGGGATAGCCATCATTGGTAATATCGGCCATATCAACACCCATTGAAAATTGGCTGGTGTGCATCAGTCGTTGTTGTCCCTCTTCCTTAAATGTCCCATTTTTTTGATTGATATAGAGGTAATCATTTTCATGAAAATCGTTGCAAACATAGACGTCGGGATAGCCGTCTAAATTGACATCTGCGACTGAAATACCAAGTCCATAACCAATCGCAGAACTATTGATACCAGATTCTTTTGTCACGTCGGTAAAGGTCTCCAGAGGAGGAGGAGGAGGCAATATCATTTCTAAAAAGACGATCACCGGACAAGGCATTGTCTGTTCCGATAAATTTATTACGCGGTTGGAACGTTCCGTTTTCATGTACAGAATGATTTAAAAGAAACATATCAAGATCTCCATCCAAATCGTAGTCAAAGAAGACAGCTTGCGTGCTAAAACCTGAAAAATCCAAACCATATTCATGTGCCTTATCAACGAAAGAGGGCACGCCATTGCTATCAATTCCCTGGTTTATCAACAATTGGTTTTTGCTATGTAATGTTTCATAATTGCCAACCCGGCAAACATAAATATCAAGGAGCCCATCATTGTTAATATCGACTACAGAAATACCCGTAGTCCATCCTCCGTCCTCGGGGATTTTTGCTTCTTTTGTTACATCTTTGAAATTCAGATTGCCCTTGTTCAGGTATAATTTATTTTGTCCCTGGTTAGATCCAAAAAATAAATCTATCAAGCCATCATTATTAAAGTCACCTGCACCCAGGCCACTGCCGTTATAAAAATATATATATTTAAAAAGATTGAATTGCTGGTTGTATGAGAGATTATTACTGAAATCGAGACCGGTGCGTTCGCTATTTAGAACCTCAAACAAAGGAGCTGCCGTCTTCTTTCCGGGCTTACAACACTGGAGAAATATTGCCAGTAGCAATAATAGTAAAGTAGTAAACTCTGAAAATCTCTTTAAAATCATGGTAGCTTACCTGCAGCATTTTTTATTTTATATAAAACAGGAAACTGATCGTTTATTGCCATGACGACATATCTTTTACCAGCGCCTTTTATTTCTTTAATGTCTTTTACCTCGCCTGTGAGATTTAGTCCTGACTTACGGTGTTCCATGATTGAAAAATTATTGTTACCAAGATTAATAAGTACATCTCCAAAGCCAGCATCCAGGCGACCAAATTGCGGCGGAAACCCAAACTTATTTTCTCCCAATATTAAGTCCATTTTATTATCATTATTTACATCAATAGCGGCTACAGTATTGATATTAGAAACCTGGACCGCAGCCGGCAATTTCTGCACCGTAAATTTTCCATTACCATTATTGATGGCAATAACAGAGCTGCAATAATTAAAAGTGTCTACGGATGAATGTTTGATGAGGTTATCACTAAATAGCTGTTGAATTGTTTTTGTTGCAAAGTCAGTGTAATTGAGATTCAACTTTCGCAATCCTGGAAATTGATCGGTTATATCTTTTTTTAAAAATACCGGTACATCTTTTCCATTAATAGTTCTCGTAAGAAACGGATCAGGCGTACCATTCTGATCAAAATCGTTTATCCATAACTTAACCGGCTTGCCTGAATCAGGCGCCAGGTAAAAATTTTCCCCAATGTTGCCTAAGATTAAATCCTGCCTGCCGTCTCCATTTATATCAGTTACCGTAACCGTTTGCCATAACCCGTATAATTTATCCAGGTTGGTATTATTTAGCTCTTCAAAGACTTTACCATTGTAAGAAAATATTTTTGTAGTCATCCATTCCCCCGTTATGATTAGCTCTTTTTTATTATCGCCGGTAATGTCAGCCCATGCCGCACCAGTCACCATTCCGGCATTTGCAATTTGTTTATTCATCGGCTCGGCTGCATCAATAAAATGGCCATGCCCGTCATTGACATACAGATAGCTCTCAGGAACCATACCATATGAATAAGGTACGCTTCTGCTTCCGACAAATAAGTCAATATCTCCATCTCCATCAAAATCATCAGCCGCAACTACAGATATGTTCATATTATTTTTGGGAAAAGCATCCGGTTGAATTTTAAAATTTCCCTTGCCATCATTGAGATACAATCGATGCTGAAGCTGCCTGCTATTTGGCGGTACGTTGTTTCCTCCCGAACCTACAAATAAATCAAGATCTCCATCTTTGTCTGCATCGAAAAATAACACAGCAACATCTTCCAAATCTGCAAATTCTTTAAAGATACCTTCTATGCTTGTTCACAAATCCGTTAGCTGTTTGCAAGTATAGTTGGCCGGGTTGTCCTTTTGCGCCACCAATATATATGTCTTCAAGGCCATCACCATTCACATCACCTTTCGCAATTTGCGGCCCTTCACGTGAAAGCATCTCCGGTAAATTTCTTTGCTCATAAAAATCAACAAAGTCATCTTCGGTATGCTTTTCAAAATTTATCTTTACAGGTTGCAACAAGGTTTCGGAAAAAGATTCATCATTGAAATAATTTTTTCCTTTCTGCAATGGTTGCTGAACAACCATCAATGTATTCAACGCAGGTCGCTCAAACTTACTATATGTTCTGTCAGGCCAGATTACTATCATTGAATCAACTTGTGTTTGCCGGCCCACTCCAATAATTTGCTTGTAGTCTACTGAAGACTGAAATCCCCGGCCGGGCACCACTTCCCGCGAATAAACCTGGTCGCCTCTAAATATTTTTATTTTACTGCCTATTGCAAAAGTATTTTTGCCAGTCCCTTTTAATAAAACCCCGATATAATTATTCTCTCCCTTTTCCCGCGTATTGTTTTTATAAATAAAAGCTTTTTGGTTAATGTTATTAACTACCAAATCAAGATCGCCGTCGTTATCAAGATCCCCGTATGCAGCACCATTAGAAAATGACGGCTGAGTAAAACCAAGGGAGACCCCGGTATCCGCGAATTTTAAATTGCCCATATTTAAAAACGCTTTATTCAACAGAGGATAAGAAGGCATCTTTTTAATAATCCCGTCTACCTCTTCTTTTTTGCCTGTAAGGGCCATTTTCTGGATAACCTCATTTGCAAAAAACTCGATAAAATCCTGGTTGGTAACATCATGATTTATTCCGTTACACACATACAAATCATTGAGGCCATCATTGTTCATATCAAACATCAAGGCGCCCCAGCTCCAGTCCGAAGCCGCTACCCCGCTGTAATGAGCCACATCCATAAACTTGCCATCTTTGTTGTTCAATTGTAAGGCATTCTGCATAAACTGGTGATAGAAGCCTTGTCTTTCTTTCAAGCGGTACACGTCAACATTATCAAAAACAGAAGTAGTCTTGAGCCGGTAGTCATCGTCCGGCAACATATCGGTCGTAAAGATATCGGGATAACCATCATTGTTTATGTCACCCATATCAGCACCCATTGAGGCAAGACTGGTATGTTGCATATACTGTTCAAGTTCGTCCTTATAGGTGCCGTTTTTCTGATTGATATATAGATAATCTCTCTCAAAGAAATCGTTAGAAACATAAATGTCCGGGTAACCGTCGCCGTTTACATCACCGACATTTACACCGAGGCCAAAACTTATCAGGCTATTGTGAATTCCTGTTTCGAGCGTAACATCCACGAATCTCCCATCGTCATTTCTTAATAAGCGATTACCACCGCCTTTAAGAAAATCCTTAACCGGCCAATCTTGTGACGGGAGATCACGTTTGTTAGCATAGTTTAATGTATTTACAGGAATGAAGCTGTTGTTTATAATAAAACAATCGAGATCTCCATCCATATCATAGTCAAAAAATGAAGCGTGAGTAGTGTAGCCGGAATCGTTTAAACCGTACTCTTTTGCAGACTCGGTGAACGTAAGATTGTGATTGTTTATATACAATTCATTTTCCTGGCCGATACCTTTTTGATATCCTGCATAACAAACATAAATATCCAGGAAGCCGTCTCCGTTAACATCAGCCATTACCACTCCGGTGGCCCATTTGCCTTTGTTAATCAAGCCGGCCTTTTCACCTATATCTTCAAACTTAAAATTTCCTTTATTGAGATATAATTCGTTTGCGCCCTGGTTGGAAGTAAAAAATACATCTGAAAGTCCGTCGTTATTGATATCTCCAATTGCAACTCCTGCTCCATTATAAAAGTTTCTATAACTGAGAACATTAAAATCTTTGCCATCTGTTATAGTATTAGAGAAATCTATCCCTGTATTTTCTTCAAGATCAAAGAGGGAATGTGCTTTATCCTTTGTGCTACAGGAAGGCAAAAAAAAGAAAGAAAGTAAAACCAGGGATGAAAAAACTTTTGACCGCATATTGATAAAGCAAAAAAAGGCCATTTTTTTAAAATGACCTTTTTTAATTTTATTTAAAAAAAAAATTAATTAATACCCTGGATTCTGAGTTAGGTTAGGATTAACTGCCAGCTGACTGCTTGGGATCGGGAATAAAAGCCTGGTAGCATCAGTTGCAGGTTTATCAACCCATGTTCCCAAAAATTTACCAAACCGAATCTGATCCTGTCTCCTCCAGCCCTCCCAATACATTTCTCTTCCTCTTTCATCATATAATATATCCAGAGTAAGAGATACTAGTGGTGTGGCACCTCGCTTAACACGTATTGTATTAACAGTAACTAATGCCCCGGCAGCGTCTCCGGTTCTTAACTGAGCCTCTGCTTTCATAAGCATTACATCTGCAAGCCTGAAAATCACATAGTCATTATTATTCTGAGCGTCCTTATGGGGATAATCATATGGATATTTAATGACACGTATTCCAGTTACTTCAAGGTTACTACCTGTTTCTCTTAATGCAACGGTTCTTGTAAATGCTAAAGGGTTTCCTTTTCTGTCGCTTAAAGGAGCTGGGGTAGTTAGGTTATCTGTAGAAAGATTATATTGTTGCCCTATCAAAAATCCAACATTTACTCTGTGGCCAGCATTAGGCAGACCGGCGGGATATGGATAATAAACCCCTCTTCTTTGATCAGTTGCTTCGAATTTATCATAAAAATCAGATAGGGTACTAAATCCATTCCAGCCTCCCGGGTTCATATTATAGTGGCTGACAGCGAATGCACTTGCCTGCACATTACCACCCCTATCTCCATTTTCATTATATAAAGTAAAGATATTTTCTGTTGCTTTTACATTGTTGTCAGGAGCGAAAATATCAAAGAAATTAGTGTTCAGTGTATATTTATTACTTGCAATTATCTGGTCTGCCAGGGTAATTACCTGGCCCATGTCGCCTGCATCAAAAGTAGGTGCTGTCCTGTTTGCATAGACACCTTTGTTAATATAAATCTTCATCAACAAGGCCTTTGCGGCATTTTGATTTGCTACATACGCAGGTCCTGTGTTTGGAAGGTCATTCATTATAGCATTTAACTCACCTACCACAAAATCTACCACCTCAAGTCCTTTTAAAGTTGTAGGTAGAATTTTATAATTAGAGAGATCTTCCCTGTATGGAACCTGGTCCCATCCATCTAATACCTCGTACATTGATAATGCTCTAATGAATCTTGCTTCAGCAGCCTGTTGAGTGGAGGGATTAAACTGCAACACGTTTGAAGCGGCAAATTGTGAACCTAATAAACTATTAAATGCTCCGGCTAGATAATCGTGGTCAGCATTCCAGGCTTGAGTGTGCAACGCTCTCCACAGCCCATTATCATCCCAGTCCGGGCCTCGTGTTGGCGCAATTGCTTCATCAGAAGATATCTCAGAAGCACTCCATAGATTTCCTTGAGTAGTATAGTCATAAAGTGTATTATACGCGCTTATAAGCAATTGTGCAGGCGTTATATTTTGTGTATTAGTCGTTTCCAGTTCGCTTCTAAACCGTTCATTCAGTTTAGTACACGAAAATATAAGAACGGTTAAAAATAAAGCCAGCCAAATTTTTATATGTTTCATAAATAATAATTTTTAAATTATAACGTAAAGTTTAAGCCAATTTGAAAAGTCCTTGCAGAAGGATACGGAACGTATTCAACACCTATTGAAGGAATTCCATTTGCTGAAGCATCTGTGCTTACTTCCGGGTCAAACCCTGTATAATTGGTGATTACAAATAAATTTTGACCGGTTACAGAAATATACAAATCCCTGATACTTTTTCCAATATTACCGATTCTGTATCCTATGCTCGCATTGGCCATTTTCAGGTAATTGCCTTTTTCGAGATTACGCGTTGATGGCGCTGGAGCATTTGAAATCGCTTCCTGGATCGGGCCACCTAATATTGCTTTTGCGATATTCCTTGTACCGAGGTTACCGATACCCAAGACTGAAGCAGCAGTATTGTTATATAAGTAATGCCCAAATGTCCCGTTCATATTGATTGCTGCGCTAAACTTCTTATAACTTACGTCAGTAAATAAGCCCAATAACATTTTTGGGTTAGGACTTCCGGAATAGTAAAGGGTATTTCCTCCATCAGAATAAATACTCTGGCCGGTTGCTTTGTCAAGACCTTCAAATCTTCTTAAATACCATACATTTAGCGGTTGACCCGCTACCACTCTTTGACCTAATACATTAGAAAACCCTTGTCCCTGAAGCGCGCCTGTTTGGTAAAAGCCAACTAACCCATTGACCTCATTGTGCAGAAATGAAGCGTTGCCTCCTATATTCCAGTTAACATCCTGCTTACTAATAACGGCTGCGTTTAGTGATATTTCCACACCATTATTCACTACATTACCCGGTAAATTCACCCAGATCCTTCCGCCGGGTGCCGGTTGAACGATATTTTGCTCAAACAATACATCCGCGGTTTTTTTGTAAAAATAATCAACTGAACCGCTCAATTTGTTATTAAAAATGCTAAAATCAATTCCAGCATTGGTCGTAGTTGAGGTCTCCCATTTCAAATCTTCATTCCCATAATTCGACTGCGAAATAGCTTGCTGACCTAAAGCAAATCGATTTAAGGAAGCTCCTGAAGGGAATTCCTGGTTACCCGTTTTACCCCAGCTTAGCCGCACTTTTAAGTTATTTATAAGGCTGCTATTTGCTAAAAAATCTTCCTGTGACACATTCCATGCAACACCCAAGGATGGAAAATATCCATACCTGTGATTCTTACCGAACTTAGTAGATCCATCAGCTCTATATGTACCTGTGATGAGATACCTGTCTTTATAATTTATTATAGCTCTTCCAAAAAATGACTGAAGTTCCTGGGTTGGAGAAGCATATGATCCTACGCTCCTGCTATTTTGCGTTCCATATCCAATGAAATCGTAGTAATTTAAGCCAACATTTGGAAAATCAAGAGCAGACTGGAAGTTGAACCTATTATCGTATTTCAAATATTCATGTCCCAGCGTTACATTCAAATTGAAATCTGAACTAACTTGCTTTACAAAATTTAACGTATTGGTGACCTGAGTGTTAGTAAGCTCTGCGTTACCAATTGTTGCAGACCCTCTATTTTCTACGCCCTGGTTGTTTAAAAGACGGTTGATTTGTTCTCTCAAAACTCCTGACTGGCGATTAACACTGTATATAAGCTTATATTCAAGGTCATTTGTAATTTTATATGAGGGAGAGATGCTTGCGATGATGGTATTTACTTTTTGCTTATCATTGAAATATCTTAACTGAGCCAAAGGATTAACAGTAGTGGCACCTACAGCTGGATCTATCCAAGCCGAATCTGTTCCTGGTTTTATTAATAAGTGTGTCGGGTTCCATTGTAAAGCCTGGGCAATTACGTTCCCGGTGAAACCAACGAATGAATTATTAAATATTACATTTTCATCGGTCTGAGTAACTAAAACATTGAAGTCGAGCGCAAGCTTTTTACTTTCTAAAAATTTAAAATTGCTGCTGAAATTTGCAGATATTTTTTTAAGGTCAGTTGTCTCAACTATTCCCTGCTGATCAAGGTAGCCCGCAGAAATGCGATACCTTCCATTATCAGTACCGCCACCAACAGCGACGTTATAATTTTGGGTTATAGCAGTACGGGTAATTGCGTCAAAAGCATCTGCACTGTTGCCGAAGTCGCCTTTCAATCTGCCTGTAGTAGTGTCTGTCCCAACGTTATAATCCGCTAAAGCTTTCCTATACTCATCCGCATTCAATACTTTCAATTTTTTCATCACGTTTGAAATACCTGCCGATGCGCTTGCCGTTACTTGTGGAACCCCTGATTTACCGCGTTTGGTGGTAATAAGTACTACTCCATTTGCGCCTCTTGAACCATAGATCGCAGTCGCTGATGCATCCTTTAAGATATCAATACTTGCGATATCATTAGGATTCATAAAATTGAGTGGGTTTGTGCCATTATCTCCCTGGCCGCCAGCTCTCGCAGAACCGCCGGATAAAGGAATGCCGTCTAACACAAACAGCGGATTATTGCTGGAACGTATGGAAGAAGAACCACGTATTCTTATTGTTGTGGAACTACCTGGCTGGCCGGTATTATTAATCACCAAAACACCGGCGGCTTTACCTTGTATTAATTGGTCTGGAGCAGTATATGTACCCTTATTAAAATCCTTTGCCTGAACTTGTGCAACTGCACCAGTAAGGTCTTTTTTTCTTGCGCTACCGTAGCCGATAATCACAACATTCTCCAGCGCCTGGTTTGTAGTCTCCATTACAACGGCGATTTTGGAGATATTCGCAATACTCACCTTTTGGGATTCCGAGCCCACATAGCTAATAGAAAGTTGTTTGGCTGTAGAAGGAACATTAATCGAGAACGTGCCATCAGAACTTGTTCTGACGCCTGTCTTGTCACCAACGACCGTAACAGACGCATCTGACAAGGGTGTTCCTTCTTTTGACATAACAGTTCCGGTGATTGTTCGTTGTTGTGCAATTGTTTGTAAAAAACAAAAACACATTAAAACCATGCTGAGCAGCAGTTTTTGTCTCATAAGCTTTCGTAAATTTTTTTGTTGTTAATAATTCTTTAACGTGTAATTTACACACAATTGTTAAATAAATACCAAATTATCAAAAAAAATATACCGGCTTGGTCTGTGTTTACAATTTAAAATGAATTGGTATACACTGAGGTACAAACGGTTTAATCTGGATAATTCTTAATACAAGTGCACGGTAAATTCCCTTACAAGAGGCTTTATATTCTAAAAATGCTGCTTCAAATGTTTGAAATAATGTTTCGGCGATGTGGCCTTATTTAATTTATATGAAAAGATTTTTGTAAATCACAAACCCCCCATATCCCATACATAGTATCGCCGAAATAGTAATTAAGGTTGCCTGTAAGTTTTGCGCCTTCATAATTCTTTTTGAAAAAGGAATACTAAATAACCCTGCTGCGGCAAACATTCCGGCAATTGATCCAAACCCAAAGATAAAAAGATAAAAAAGTCCGTTCATGGGCTCTTTTATCTGTATCATTACCATTACTATCAAAGCGCCGCTGCCGGCAAGGCCGTGAACAAGCCCAACTCCATATGCTAATGAGTGAGGATGGCTATGCTTCGATACATTTCCAATATGCACGTGAAGGTGCTTGTGTTGCGAGTCTTCATGTTGATGGGGATGTGAGTGTATGATGATTTTTTTGACCGGAAATAATTTTTTTAAGCGATAAATACCCAGTATAACAAGCATGAAGCCTACAAGTGCTTCAAGATACTGGAAATATTGGGTGGAGATATTTATCCTGAACAATAAAACCAGTATACCTATTAATAAAATAGTAGAGGTATGACCCAGTCCCCAAAAAATTCCGTCTTTTAGCGACAGCCTCAAGTTATTCCGCCGTGATACGATGTTGCTTACCGCTAATAAATGATCAGCCTCGAAGGCATGGGCGAATCCCGCATAGATTGTCAATAAAAGTGGGAATGCATTCATAAATTTTTCTAGCAAATTCTTGGAAGCTGCTCTCCTACCAGCATATTTACAACACGCTTGCCGCCTATAGTGCTATTTAGAACTACTTGTCTGGGATGAGATTCAGTAACTTCTCCAATAATAACTGCATTGATCCCATTTTCATCTCCCTGCAACACCTGCAGCAAATCATCCGTGACCTCTTTATCAACTATAGCAATAAACACCCCTTCATTGGCAACATATAGCGGATCAAGCCCGAGAAGCTCACAAGCTCCATACACCTGTTCATCAACGGGTATAAATTTTTGATGAATTTCAATTCCCAGGTTGGTATCTCTTGCAATTTCATTAAGAACCGTTGCTACACCACCCCTGGTGGGGTCACGAAAGAGGTGAATTGCTTCTCCAAATTCGTCCAGTAATCTTTTGACACTGAAATTGAGATTGGTGGTATCACTTACTATATTTGTTTCAAAATCCAGTCCCTCTCTTATACTCATGATGGCTATGCCATGCGTCGCAATCTTATTACTAAGAATAATTTTATCTCCTGCTTTTATATTCCGAAAACTAATGTTTGCCTTTTCATGTATCAAACCAACGCCGGATGTATTTATAAATATCTTATCACCTTTACCTTTCTCGACGACTTTTGTATCTCCGGTTACTACCTGCACGCCTGCTTTATGGCATGCATTTTTAATACTGGTTAAAATTTCCCAGAATTCTTCCATTTTCAAGCCTTCTTCTATAATAAATGACAGGGAAAGAAATTGAGGAATTGCTCCGCACATCGCAAGATCGTTTACAGTTCCATTTACTGCCAGTTCACCAATATTGCCGCCAGGAAAAAAAACAGGTGAAATCACAAAGCTGTCCGAGCTGAAAGCCATTTTTCCATTCATAGAAAAAATAGCCCCGTCATGTTTTTCATCCAAATAAGGATTGCTTAAGACATTAAAAACACCACTGTTTAGCAATTGATTTGTAAGTGTGCCACCGCTCCCATGTCCCAGGGTAATGATATCAAAATCCAGCCTGGGCATTGGGCATTGCAATTCCATCTTTTTATTTTTTTCTATCATTATTTTCAAAATCAGCTAATCAATTCCTCCAAAAATTTTATCATATTCTATACTTCATAAAACATTTTCTCGTCTTTCCTTCTTCGCCATATTTTTCTTCTCTCACTAAAAAAATCTTTGCCGGCAATGGAATCGTTTTCAAAGCCCGGATCTTTTTTATGTACAAAACAATGTCTTTTCCAATCATATCCTAAATCATCCCAGAAAAAGTTTTTATGCATTTTTTTCAATTCTTCATCGCGGTATTTTTGCAATGGCTTGTAGCTTTCATCCCTGTTGCGCTTAAAATTTTTAGCTTTTATGAGTTGTTGAAAGTATGAAAGCCCGGCAACTTCTTCTGCAGTTCTTTTTATTTTATCTCTAAAAGGAATTCCAACCTCATCAAAACAATCATCAATTAACTTCACTTCCAAAGCGATATCTGTTCCCCACGGAAGGCATTGTTCGGTAAATAAGGTGGCCCTCTCTGTTCCTATTCTTCTTGGCAATAAATAAGTCCAGTACTCCGAGCCATACAAGCCCATATTTCGGGTATGCGGATTCAGCACAATTCCCTTCCTGGCAATTACTTTGTCCGCAGCAATTGCCAATGCGACTCCACCGGCCCCGGCATTCCCCTGCAAGGCGCTAATAATATAATGCGTATCCGTACAAATTATTTCTCTTATCAAATCATCAATGGCATTTATGTTTTCCCAGGAAGTTTGTGCCGGATTTTGGGAAGCCTCTATTATATTAAGATGAATTCCATTGCTCCAAATATCTTCACCTCCCATTAATACGATTACTTTGGTTTTACGTTGTTTTGATTCGATAAAAGCTTCTTTTAATCCCAGGCATTGTTCTGTGCTCATTGCACCATTATAGAAATCAAAATGCAGGTAACCGACATTGTTATATTCTTCATACCATATTTCGCGAAATGTTTTTATTGCAGGATCATCCTGAAAAATATTTGCCGCTGAAGTGACAACATTATTTACTTTATCTTCCAACACGATGGCAGCAGGAAGCTTGATGGAATCACTGTCGCTATGTTTCTTTAAACATTGAATCCATAAAGCCGAATCTTTTGTTGATATGCAAATAGCATTATTCCTTTTTGCTAATATTTGCCCGGGAGTTCCTTTTAATATAGTTTCCTCTTTAACGCCATAGCAAAAAAATTCTTCATCAAGAATGGAACATTTCGCCCCGGGAAAACTATCTGCCGCATTTATTTTTTTTATGATAGAAGCCGTGTCATCGGTCCATAAAAATTTGAAATCGTTTTGATGGGTTGCCCGATTCCATGTGCCCTTCTTTTCAATATCCTCTTTTACTTTTGAAACGACATCATTTTTTTCAAAAAGATCAATTGCTTTCAGTAACGCTTTCATAGCGGCTTCTGTAACATCATGCCTGTATAAAAAAGATTTGGAAACATTTCTCATCGCAAATTTTTCGGCGGCCCAAACATGGCCTGAATCCATCTTTTCAACAGCCTGTATTATAGTTACACCCCATTCTTTTTGATTGTTAAGGATCGCCCAATCCAAAGAGCTGGAGCCACGATCTCCGGGAATGCCAGGATGCACAATTAAGCATGTATAATTTTTCCAAATATCGCCAGGTATCGCCTTTTTTAAGTAGGGAGCCACAATCAAATCAGGCTGGTATTCATTTACAGCCTCAATCATCTTTTCATTCGTAGATGTCGTATGAACTTTTACCTGGTGGTTTAACCTGTCAAGTTCCACCCATGCCCTCTGGGCAAGACCATTAAATGATGTTACTATGAATAATATTTTCATTAAGCTTCGGCTTGTTCAAGCATTCCTGAATAATGATAATAAGCAGCACAAGCACCTTCGCTTGAAACCATTGGCGCACCTAAAGGATTTGCAGGCTTACATTTTTTACCGAAGTGCTGGCATTCAAAGGGTTTTTTAATTCCCTTCATTATGTCCCCGGCAATGCACTCGGGATTTTCAGGAGCTTCTTCAATATTCACACTGAACTTTTTTTCAGCGTCGAACTCACTTAAAGATTTCTTTACTTTATATCCACTCATTGGAATCACTTCCATTCCACGCCAAAGCCTGTCAGTTACTTCGAAAACTTCATATATCAGTGCCTGGGCATTTACATTCCCTTCCTCTGTCACAATTCTTGAATATTGATTCTCGACCTTTGCTTCATTTTTTTCCAGTTGACGCACCGTCATTAATATTCCCTGGAGCAGATCAACCGGTTCAAAGCCCGTTACTACGATAGGTACTTTATATTTTTCAACCAGCGGATAATATTCATAAATACCCATAATGGCGCAAACATGCCCGGCAGCGAGAAATCCATCAACAACACACAGTTCATCATTCATAATTTCTTCGATCGCTGGCGGCACCAGCACGTGAGAAGCAAGAATAGAATAATTTTTTAATCCCATGCGGTTTGCTGTTACTACTGACAGCGCATTTGCTGGCGCGGTTGTCTCAAAGCCAACAGCGAAGAATACCACCTCTTTATCCGGATTTTCCCTGGCAAGTTTTACGGCCTCCAATGGTGAATATAAAATTCGAACATCCGCGCCACCAGCCTTTGATTCAAGCAAGCTTTTTTTTGAGCCGGGAACACGTAACATATCACCAAAGGAACACAGAATAACTTCTTTTTCTTCAGCCAGGTAAACAGCTTTATCAATAAGATTTAAAGGAGTAACACATACAGGGCAACCTGGGCCATGAACCATTCTTACATGGTCTGGTAAAAGGTCAAGTATGCCATTTTTTACGAGGCTGTGCGTTTGTCCGCCGCAAACTTCCATGATCGTCCATGGCCTCGTTACTGTTCTTTTTATTTCTTTGAGATATTGATCCACTAAATCCGCATCCCTGTATTCTGATAAATATTTCATAGCGATGATTTAAAATAACAAATGAAATTGTTTATAGGGGTTAAGACTTCAATTTTAATAATATACTTTCTTAAGCTTCAGATTTTCACGATCCTAATTTTTTAACACCGTTATCTCTCTAAACTCCCTGCCTGTTACATCCTTATTGTTACTCTCTCCTTTATATTCTTTATCAATTTTATTGTCATAATAAACCACCTGGCCAAATGAAATGTTTTCATCATTGGGAGATAAATTTTTATGAAAATAAAGTTGATATCTATTTCCCAAATGATGCTGCAATAAATCAACCAAAACGCTGTTTAAAAATACGCCTCCGCTAAATGCAATCTTATTTGTTCCGGCGGCGATAGCGACATTATCTACCAGGTGAACCAATGAATAATGAAATTTAGCTGCAATAAATTGAATGGATTCTTTGTTTTGAATATCATCCATTATTCCCTGTACTAGCAAAGCCGTGGGGATATTTCTGCAATCAATATTTTTTTCAAAATAACTTTGTATCATGCTCAATCCATTTGCAGCAATATAACTGGAAGCCTCCTCTTGCAATAACATGGCTGCTTCTCCTTCATAGCTTTGTTTATCCGATAAATTCAGCATCGAAGCTACTGCATCAAATATTCTACCAACAGAGGAACATTGAAGCCGCCTATCAATCTTTTCTAATCCAGGCACGACCGAATTCGTTACCATTTTTTTATACAGCTTCCATTCAATCTCCGTGAATTTATTTTTTAAAATTTGATCAATCGCTTCAGACCTGGCACAGGTTGCCAATGCAGAAATACGTGGTTCACGCGCCATTTTATCGCCCAGTATATGCGGGAAATATTCGAAATGGCCCCAACGTGTCATAGTATTTTCTTCATACCTAAAAAATTCTCCTCCCCAAATATTACCATCATCGCCCTGTCCTGTTCCATCCCATATTACACCGAGTACCGCCTTTTCCGAAAAGCGAATTTGATGACCTTTTTGCGACTGAATTAAATTGTTCTCGGCAAGTACAGCTGCAAAATGTGCTTTATGATGTTGTATTTCTTTTACGTCAATTTTCAATTCTTCACCCAGCTTTTTTGCAAATAAATTCGAGAAGTATCGCGGGTGCTTGTCCGTCAAAATTGTTTGCGGTTTACTATTAAACAGATAAAAAAAATGTTGCGCAGTTTTCGAATAAACTTCCTGTGCTTCATAGCTTTCAGTACTTCCAAGATATTGGCTCACAAAAGTGTTGCCGTTATTTACAAATGTGAAGCTGCTTTTGAGCAGGGCGCCCGTGGCTAAAATAGTTTCACCTGTTTTACAATCATAATTAAAATAGGACGGAGCCATGCCACGGGAACGGCGTATAACGATCTCCTGTTTTGAAAACCTTGTAAATTGAATCACTGAATCGTCTTGCGGAGTTATAACTTCCCTGTTGTTAGTTACAACAAAATCTGCAATCGGCGACAACGATTTTAAGGCGTCTTCATCTTTAGAAATTATCGGAGACTCACTAATATTAGCACTCGTAGCAATTACAGGTTTACCGAATTTTTGTAAAATTAATTCAAACAAGGGCGCATAAGGAAGCATGACACCAATCCTTGAGAGGTGTGGGGCAATTTCATCTACATACAGATAATCCCTGCTGTTTTCTCTTAACCTAACGAGTACAATTGGCGCAGATATATCCTTTAGATATCTTTCTTCACGCTCTTCCAGAACAGCGACCTTTTTTACGAGTTCGATAGATGGAAACATAATTGCAAACGGTTTCGAAGGGCGATGCTTTTTTTGGCGAAGCCGTTTTATTGAGGCTAAATTTGCTGCGTCCGCTAATAACAGGTAACCTCCTATGCCTTTTACGGCGACTATTTTACCCTCCGCTAATTTAGCAGCCACCTCATTCACTATAGAAATATTATCTGAAAATAATTTATTGACCCGCGGATCATATATTTCCATCTTGATCGCACATTCCTCACAGGAATTGGTTTGTGAATAGTAACGGCGATTATCCGGATCATTATATTCCTTTTTACATTGATCGCACATCGCAAAAGAATGCATAGTGGTAGTCGCCCGGTCGTAAGGCAAAGAGGTTATGATTGAATAACGCGGCCCGCATTGAGTGCAGGTTATAAAAGGATATTGATACCGCCGGCTATCTGGATCATTTAATTCAGATTTACAGGTACCACACATTGCAAAGTCCGGCGTTAACATCAGGTTTGGCTCTGCGCCCGGCTCGCTTTCTACAATTTCAAAAGAATTAAAATTCTCCGGGTCTATTTCACTAATTGAATGGCTGGTGATGTTTGACAAATGAGGTGAATCTTCGATAATTCTCTCATAAAATTCGCGGGCTGTTTTGTCGTTAGCATTAAACCTGATGTGAACGCCATCCGTGGCATTATTTACCCAACCGGTTAAACCGAAATTATTTGCAACTTTATAAACCAATGGCCTGAAGCCTACACCCTGAACCATGCCTTCAATTTTAATATGGTAGGTTTTTAATGCCATTGCAATATCTATAATTCAGATCTGGAATTCATTGTTTGTTACATTACTTATTGAAGTTACCAATAATCTTATCAAATCGTAAGCTTCAATTTGTGCTATCACCATGACGATACTAAGGGCTGTCATAACAACAAAATATTTTTGAAAGAGTAATAGACTGGCTATTTAGAAAACTATTCCTATAATTGTCGGGAACATTTTTCTGGGCTTTCGGAGAGACGCCTGGAGAAACAAGTCACGCGCTAATTAATTTATTGTATTCCTTTTTCCCCTTCGCTGTAAGATAGGGGTATAGCAAGTTCCATAAAGATTTTTTAAAGTAAATTTCCCTAACCGGCTTGCTTCTAAGTATCTGTTGCGGGATGCGATAATTTAAAGTCAATAATAAAGCGTTTGCCAACAGGTCATAACCGTCATCCAAATCTGGCTTCACCAGGTCCCCGCTTTCAACATTCTCAAGAATTCTTTTGGACAGTTGGCGAAGCATTTTATCATTTAGTTTTTGCCATACCTTTTTTATCCTGGGATATGTTCGTTCTATTTCCCAAAAGTTATTCAGGTAAAATCCATTTTCATTTTGAAAATTATAAATAGTAGAAAAATAATCATCGAAATTTTTAAGCCCCTGGTAATTTATTTTTCCTGAATGTAAATCTGAAAGCTCCTTTAATAGTTCATTATACACTTCCTCAACAATTACTTCTTTATTTTTAAAATGATAAGCAAGATTACCAATGCTTATACCTGAATGGTCTGCAATTTGTTGCAGGCGCACATTGGCGATTCCCTGCTCAAAAAAGAGCTTCTCAGAAATTTTAAGTATTCGTTGTTTGGTTGTTAACATGGAATAAAAGCCTTTACTGCCTTGTTGAAGTCAATATTAATCCAAATTACAAAAATAATATGCAACTGTTTGATTAGAAAACATTTCCTAATATATTAGAAAAATCTGTCTCGAAAATTGAATTCTTTTTACCAGAACGTGAAACCTCCAAACAATAGGCTCTTTTAAAAGCCAGCCTGAGCATATGCAATATACTAATTACACTTTGAAAGTTTTTTTTGCTTCTTTATCAAAAAGAAAATAACCACTTTTCCCTTACGGTGCAAACAGCTTTAATAAACCTGTCAAAGATTTTAAAACTGATAATGATATTTTTTGTTAATTTTCAAAATATATCGCTGAAGAATTAATCGGGCAGAATCCCCCGTATTATTAATTTCGGTTTATTAAAAGCCAATCCCCATGTCGGTCCGCCGGATAAAAGAAAAAATCAGTTTTGCAGATATCGCTACAAATTCAACTAACGAAAACAAAAACATTCTCCATACAAGAGTAACAATTATTAACGCCTTCACACTGATTGCATTTCTCTACTGTACCTCTTTTGCCATCCTTTATTATTATGTTGTTGAAAATATTTTACTTTCTATTGTTCACCTGCTGGCATCGCTTATTATAGTAACCAACTATTTTATTTTAATTCAAACAAAAAAATTTAACAGGGCAACCAACATAACTCTTGCAACGGGCGCCATGGTTGTCATTGCTTTATTTGCTACGGGCGGGTGGGCAAATACCGGTTATCTATGGCCTTTTGTGTATCTTCCTTTTGCTTTTTTTCTTACCGATAAAACTGCTGTCAAAAACTGGGTAGCTGCTCTTTTTGGGGGATGCATAGTTGTTGTTGTTCTGCATTCTACTCAAGTCATTACTATTCCATATTCACCCGCTGCACTTGTTAATTATTTTGCGGCCCTTATTATATTCACCGTATGTATTTCCCTGTTTCGAAAAACAATTACCAAACGGGTGGATCTCTTATCACATACGGAAATTCTCTTAGAGGCCGCCCCCGATGCTGTTATCGTAATCGATGATGAAGGGAGAATAATGAAATGGAATCTAAAATCAGAAACTCTATTCGGATGGACAGCAAATGAGACAGCGGGTAAACGGTTAAGTGAAACAATTATACCTCTCCGGTATCGGGAAGCGCATGAGAATGGTCTGAAACATTTTTTAAAAACAGGGGAAGGTCCTATCCTCGGTAAGACTATTGAAATGCAGGCGCTAAATAAAAACAACAATGAGTTTGATATCGCTCTAAGCATTTCTCCGACCACTATAAATAAGAAGCGCCTGTTTATTGGATTCATGCGTGATATTACTGCAAGAAAAAAAGCAGAAGAAAAAATAAAAGAAAGCGGGCACATGTTTTCGACCCTGTTTTACAAAAGCCCCGTCATGAAATCTATAATTGAAGCTTCCACAGGAAAGTATATAGAAGCCAATGATGCTTATATGGATTTTTTCGGCCGAACGAAGGAAGAAATGATGGGCAAAACAGCTAACGAATTAAATATGTTTGTTCATCCCGGAGAACGCGATCAAATAATAAATAATTTCTTATTAGGTGGCTCTGCAAGAGATGTAGAAACCCAACTTAATTCGAAGAATGGAAAAATAAGTTGGGTACTGGCAAATATCGATAAGATTAACCTGAATGGCACTCATTGCTTCCTGATAGTAATTATAAACATTACTGAAAGAAAGGAAGCTGAAGAAAAAATCAGGCAAATGAACCTGCAACTGGAAAAGCGGGTAGAAGAAAAAGCACATGAAGTAATTGCCAATGAAAGACGGTTTCGTTCTATGATAGAAAAGAATATTGATATGATGACGCTCGCTACACCGGAAGGCAAACTTCTTTATTCAAGCCCCTCACTCACAAGTGTTCTTGGCTACAGTGAGCAAGAACTAAGCACCATCCCGGCCTTTGAACTTATCTACCCTGACGATGCGCCGGAGCTAAGCGAACAAATGCAGCAAATAGTTGACATACCTGGAAAAACGCTTTATCGCCAGCAGCGATTAAGGCATAAAAACGGAAACTGGATATGGTGTGAGGGAACCATTACCAATCTACTTCATGATTCAAATATTGGCGCTCTTGTTTTTAACTTTCGTGATATAAGCGAAAGAAAGAAAACCGAAGGGATTATTATCCAGAGTGAGACAAAATATCGTAACCTGTTTGAAAATAACCCAATGCCAATGTGGGTTTTTGATTTAACCACATTCAAATTTCTCGACGTAAATGAAGCGGCAATTTCACATTATGGGTATAGCCGGGAAAACTTCCTGTCTATGACGGTGATTGACATCAGGCCTGAAGAAGAAAAAGAGCGTTTTAAAAAATCTGACCATCCTATAAAAATCGACCCTGCAGATTATAACAGGGGGATTTGGAAACACCTGATAAAAAACGGAACTATTATCATCGTGGAAATTATTGGCCATGAGATAGTTTTTGAAGGTAAAGCCGCCCGCCTTGTACTTTCAAATGATGTAACAAAAAGAATTAAAGCGGAAGAAGAAATCCAAAAACTAAATGAGGAACTTGAACATCGTGTAAGGCTCCGTACTGAAGAGTTAGAAGCGTTTTCATATTCAGTATCTCACGATTTACGGGCACCTCTCAGGGCGGTTAGCGGCTTTGCAAGAATACTTGAAGAAGACTATAACAAATTATTCGATAAAGAAGGAAACCGGCTGCTCGGGGTTATTCAGCAAAATGCCCACAAAATGGGTGTATTGATTGATGACCTGCTTGCATTTTCAAGATTGGGTAAAAGAGAAGTTAACAAATCATTTATTGATATGGCACAACTTACCGAAAACGTATTTTCTGAGCTAAATAAAACTTTAGGTAACGGACACAAAGCTAAAATGAATCCTCTCTGCCCCGCTATGGCTGATTTTTCACTCATCCACCAGGTCATGACTAATCTAATTTCAAATGCCATAAAATATTCTTCCGGAATCGAAAATCCTTTCATAGAAATAAGATCTGAAAAGGGAGAAGGAGAAATCATTTATTCTGTTTCAGATAACGGTGCAGGATTTGATATGCTATATGCACATAAATTATTTGGCGTGTTTCAACGCCTTCATTCTTCAGAAGAATTTGAAGGTACGGGTGTGGGGCTTGCAATCGTTAAGCGCATAATAAATAAGCATAATGGAAGAGTTTGGGCAGAAGGGAAAGCAGAGAAAGGTGCAACCTTTTATTTTAGCCTGCCAGACTATGAGACAATTTAAAAATAACTAAACTATGGAAAATACCGGGGTCGAAATTCTTCTTGTAGAAGATAATATGAATGATGCCGAACTTACCATTCGTGCATTACAAAAAAGTAATATTGTCAATAAGGTCTTTCATCTAAAAGATGGAGTTGCCGCTCTCGATTTTCTCTTTGGAACAGGAGAGTATGCCGACAGAAAAATCTTCAACAAACCAAAATTAATTCTGCTTGATCTGAAAATGCCAAAGGTGGATGGTATTGAGGTTTTACAAAAAATAAAGGCGGATGACCTCACAAAAACAATTCCTGTCGTTATACTTACGTCCTCCAGGGAAAATCCTGATATGGAAAAATGTTACCTGCTCGGCGCAAATAGCTACATTGTCAAACCCGTTGACTTTGATAATTTTAAAAAAGCAGTTCATGAGATCGGGTTATACTGGATGCTTCTCAATCAACCGCCTTTATAATTTGCAGAAAGTAATTAATAATGAGTCAGAAATTAAAAATATTGCATCTTGAAGATTTACCTACCGATGCAGAATTGGTTGCAAGGGAGTTGAAAAAAGGAAATATAAATTCCGAAATACGCGTGGTTGATGATAAAAAAAAGTTTTTAAGCGCGCTAAAAGAATTCATGCCTGATATAATACTCTCCGATCATTCGCTACCTTCTTTTGATTCGCATGAAGCCCTTCGACTGGTAAAAGACACCGGCACCACTGTTCCTTTTGTATTAGTTACAGCTACCGTCACAGAAGAATTTGCAGCGAAGATAATGAAAGAGGGCGCTTCCGACTATATACTCAAAGACCGTTTACAACGGTTGCCTTCGGTCATTATCAATTCAATTGAAAAACATCTTTTAGAAGAGGAGAAACAAGCTACTCATGAAAGATTAATGTTTCATATAGAAAATACACCACTGGGATTTATTGAATGGGATAGCGGGGGCTTTCCAAAATCATGGTCCAAACGTGCTGAAGTAATTTTGGGATGGAGTGGACAGGAGTTTATTGCAAGCCAGGAAAAGGGGTTTAGCCAGGTTTACGAAGAAGACTTACCATGGGTAAGTAAAATACTTGAACAATTGATTAGCGGTGAAGTGGAAAGAAATAAAGTACAGCATAGAAACATCACAAAAGACGGCAGGGTTATATGGTGCGAATGGTTCAATTCCGTATTAAAGGATAAAGATGGAAAAGTAAAAACGATCATGTCCCTTGTGCAGGATATTTCAGAACAAAAACAATTAGAATGGCAAAAAGATAATTTTATTTCTATGGCAAGCCATGAACTCAGAACGCCGCTAACTACTATTAAAGCTTATGGACAAATCGCAGAAAGCATGCTTGAAAAAAAGGATGATGCGGCTATAATGGGTATTATAAAAAGAATGAGCACACAGGTTGACAGGCTAACCGCTCTTGTACAAGACCTTTTGGACTTTACCAGGATACAGAACGGTAAATTAATGTATAACGAAGTTTTCTTTGATTTTAATGAGCTGGCGAAAGAAGTTATTGATGACATGCAGAAAATAAGCCCTGCCCACGAAATAAAAAACAATTTGGGCAAAACCGAAACAATTTTTGGGGATAAGGATAAATTAAGCCAGGTGCTCAATAACCTTATCTCAAACGCTCTCAAATATTCACCGGAAGCTGATAGGGTCGTTGTGAGTACCCAACCGCAAAAGCACGGTATTCAGTTGTCGGTTGAAGATTTTGGTATCGGTATTTCAGCACCGGAACAGCAAAATGTTTTTGAACAATTTTATCGTGTTGACAGCGACAATCAGTCTACATTTCCGGGCATGGGAATAGGCCTGTACATCTGCTCTGAAATAATTGCCCGGCATGGCGGTAAAATATGGGTCGAGAGTATTATTGATAAAGGTTCAACTTTTTATATCTGGCTGCCATTCGATTACCGGAATAACGCTTCCGGATCTTTTTAATACTTTATCATTCTCTCTTTCAATGGTCGGAATAAACATTTCATTAATACTTGAAGATGTTTCCATTCACCATTACCTCCTGTGTTTTTTCATCGAAGGTCGCCTTGTAACCCGTGCGTACAGCGGCATTAGTCATAATGTTAGCTATTGAATGTTGATAGCCTGCCTCTACAGGCGCATTAGGCTGCTTCCTGCTTCGCACGCACTCCATCCAATTCCTAACGTGTGCAGACGTCAACGAATCACCGCCCGTATTTGCACTGGCTACTATCTTTTCGGCCGATTGAGACAGATCAATTTCAGGCAAAAGGTTGGCATGCATTCCCATCTGCTGCGCCATACGTTCCGTCAGTCCCCCGGCAGGTGAAATCTTATTCGTATTCAAATTCATTTCGCCTCCATTGGAATAATAAATTTCCGCCGGATTCTCATCACCATTATGCATCCGTGACATGAACACAACCTGGAAGCCTTTGGATGGGTCATCCTGTGGGCCGTAATCAAATGCTGCGGTGGTAGTATCCCAGTTCCTTCTGCCGTCTTTCCACATATAAATACCACCGTTCGCAGTTACACTCCTCGGGTGTTTCAGTCCGGAAAACCAATGCACAGTGTCAATCTGGTGGCTCATCCATTGACCGGGCATGCCTGATGAATACGGCCAGAATAAACGAAACTCTAAATATTTTCTTGGATCAAAGGCTTCAAAAGGCCTGTTTAAAAGATATCTTTTCCAATCAAGGTCTTCCTCTTTACATTTCGCTACAAGATCCGGTCTGCGCCATCTCCCCGGCTGGTTTACATTCCAGGTCAATTCGACCATGGTAATAGGCCCGAATTTCCCCGACTGAATAAAATCTGCCGCGGCTTTATAATTTGCGCCGCTTCTTCTTTGTGAACCAATCTGTACAATCCGATCCGATGCTTTTATTGCCTTAAGAGCCGCACGATTATCTTCCATTGTTTCAGCAAATGGCTTTTCGCAATACACATCACATTTAGCATTAACAGCCTCGGTTGCGAGTAAGGCATGTTGAAAATCTGCAGTGCTTAAAAAAACGCCGTCGATATCTTTTTTACTATACAATTCATCATTGTTCCTGCACGCAATAATATCATGACCCATTTTTTCTTTTAGAAAATTCTGGCCTTCGTCTCTTCGTAATTTCCAGATGTCAGAAACGGCAACAATATCAAAGTTGAGTTCCTTGTAATGCTGCATAAAACTTGGAACATGCGATGACCTGAAACGATCCGAAAAGCCAACAACACCTATGCGTACGCGATCGTTGGCACCCAGGATGTTCCGGTAGCTTTTAGCACTTATTCCCTTCGCAGCCAGCAGGGTTCCTGCTGCGGCTAAGGTTGATTGTTTAATAAAATAACGACGGGAATTTGTAGACATAATACAAGCAATTTTATTTTTAATAATGAGGATATCTAAGTGACCTGTTACAACTTTTATTCACGCAAAAGGCGGTTACTTTTTTGTTTTATTCTCTTTCTCTCTCTTTTTCCTAACTTTTCTTTTGCGTCTTTGAATGATGTATTTATTAAAGTTCTTTTATTTTAATACTCCTAAACGAAACATTTGTTCCATGTTCCTGCAATAAAATATGGCCCTTAGGCGCCATTCCAAAGTTAGGCCATTTTACATACTTGCTTTTTGCGACCAATGCATAAAAGTACTGTGTGCCTCGCTGGTATTCCAATACTTTCCAGCCATTGATCCAATGCTCCACCCTGCCATCGGGATATACTACAATTCTCCCCCTGTTCCACTCTCCAATGGGAAGTTTTTCTCTCCTGTTTCCACGGTCATCCAGAATTTTTTTAGACGGTATCATATCGTATAAAGATGCCTGCGTTCTGTTACCAATCGAACCTAATTTGGCGTCAGGATGTTTATCATCGTCTAAAATCTGGTACTCTAACCCGATTGCTGAACCTTTGTTTTCTTCCTTCTCTGTAACAAAATATTTTACGCCACTATTAGCCGTGTCGGTAATTCTAAATTCAAATTGAAGATCGAAAGCGCCGTATTCACCAGTGGTGATAATATCCCCGCCGTTAGCAGATTCTGCTCCGTTACTTCCTTTCACGTTAAGCGTTCCATCTTTTATATACCAAACTTTATCAGGAAAATAATCTTTATAAGCACCACGCCATCCATTGGAAGTTTTACCATCCCATAATAATTTGATCCCGGATCTTTTTTCATCATCCGAAAGATTATTCGGAATTGTGTTTATTACAAAAACGGAATCAGGCGGAGATAGTTCTAAATTCTCTGTCTGTATACGAATGTTACGCCAGCGAATTACTTCTCCTGAATTTTCAGGGCCCGATACCTGGTGTACCTGCAATGCGATAAAACCTTTTGGCGTCATATCATCTATAAGGTGTGCGCATGGAATTCCGTTTACCCATGTACGTATGCTGTTGCCAATACATTCTATACGATAATGATTCCATTGGTTATTTTTAAAAGCAGTCTGTGCTCCGGGGTTATATTCCATCGGGTACAACCAACCCCTTCGTGCTTCATCATAAATACCGCCGCTCCAGGCACGTGAAGAAGGGTCAATTTCCATTTGATAGCCATGCACCCTTTCCGGAGTTTTGAGATCTGTAACATGACAGGTATCGTTAGCATCCTTTATTTCGCTTCTGAATTGTATGCCGGAATTCATTTCCGGATTCACTAAAAATTCTGTTTCGAATATAAAATCTCCATAAACTTTATCAGTAGCTAAAAAGCTATTTGGAGTATTGGCAACTGTTGTCCCAACGATCTCTCCATTTTTTACTTCATATTTTGCTTTGCCATTTAGTTGCTTCCAGCCGGTGAGATCTTTGCCATTAAAAAGATTTACCCATTGGGCATTCGCAGATTGACCTAAAAAAAACAAACTAATAACAACTAAACAAACATAGCAGAATTTCAATTTCATAATTTTTATTTTAAAACCATTTCTTCAAAAATAAATTAATCATCGTTTGAATCCGTTATAAAATTTTATTAATTGGGGAAATCCGGGGGGTAATGGCAAGATTTTTTTATATCTAATGAATTTGTCGCATATAATTCTTAGTTTTTTTATTCCTTTTACTTTATGCTTTTATTAAAGGGAGTCCGGCCACATACCTAAAGCCTAACGTGCCCAATGGTAAAAAATTAAAACTATCTGTACGTGTCAAAATTTTCCCGTTGCGAAAAAGTAAATTCGCGCATGGTCACTAAACTTAAAAGCCTCTTCAAATAGTCTTTCATTTTTATCGTAACAAAATTTTATTCCAATTCGTATATCATGGCTTCGTAAGGTTTCAATGTATTGTCTTTGGAAGAAATGGAATAATTATCAATAAGCAATTTTGCATTACTGATATCAATACCGGTGTTTACACTGGCGATCTTACTTTTAAAATTCAACAAGACTAAAAATCTTTTCCCATTCAATTCCCTGGTATATGCATATACATCAGGGTTCTCCGTATCAAGTAGCTTATATTTTCCATATACTAATACCAGATTTTCTTTGCGCAGCTTTACTATTTTTCTAAAATAATTAAGAACGCTGTTCGAATCGCTTTCTTCCGAGGCCTCGTTGACCGTTTTATAATTTGAATTTATTCTTAGCCAGGGTTTGCCATTTGTAAAACCAGCATTCGGCCCGGCACTCCATTGAAATGGCGTTCGTCCATTGTCTCTCGCAGATATTTTTTTCTCCTCAATAAATTTTTCTAAATCTCCGCCAGTATTTTTTTCATGTTGATATGCGTTTATCGTAGAGATATCCTGGTAATCTTCTATCTTATCAAATTTTATGTTATTCATCCCAAGTTCATCACCGTAATAATAATATGGCGTACCTCGCATTGTCATTAAAAAAGTAGTAAGCATTTTCGATGAGAGTTCTCTAAATTCCGGCGCATCATTCCCCCAATGCGTTACCATTCGAGGTTGATCGTGATTGGCAAGAAAAATAGCCAGCCATCCTTTGTCTTCAAAGCTGTTGTCCCAATCAGAATACACTTGCTTAAATCCTACCAGGTCATAATCAGGCTTAAAATTTCCATAGTCAATCCCCTCGAAATGATAGGCCATACTGAATTCATGTCGTGCGGGATCAACAAATTTCATGGCGTCTTCCGGCGAAGAACCGGCGCCTTCCGCGACAGACATGACATTATATTTACTCAGAACTTCTTTATTCATTTCCTGGATATAATCGTGCAGATGCGGGCCCTGGCCATAATATTTCGCGATATTATTTTCATAGCCCTCAGGAAATTTCGGAAACGTGGTATCCTTTGCCACATATTGAAATGCGTCCATCCTTAATCCGTCAACGCCTTTATCGAGCCAGAAACGCATCATCTTATAAATTTCTTCACGCAATGCAGGATTTTCCCAATTCAAATCGGGTTGCTGTTGGGCGAAAATATGCAGGTAATATGCGTTAGTTAAAGAATCAAATTTCCAGGCATCATTATTTACATCAAAAAAACTGTAACGTGGTGTTGGTGTACCTTTCCCGGCATTCCACCAGTGATAATAATTTCTATATGGATTATCTCTTGAGCTTCGTGATTGCTTAAACCACTCGTTTTCGGAGCTGCTGTGATTTACAACCACATCCATCACGAGTTTGATTCCTCTTGTATGCAAGCCACTGACTAACGAATCAAAATCCTCCATAGAGCCGTATTGCGGCTGAATTTTATAGTAGTCACTTACATCGTATCCATTATCATAATTGGGAGATTTATAAATCGGATTAAGCCATATTGCATCAATGCCCAGGCTTTTTATATAATCAAGTTTGGAAATAATTCCTTTGAGATCACCAACGCCATCGCCGTCGCTGTCTTTAAAACTTCTCGGATAAATTTGATAAATGACTGCCTCTTTCCACCAGGTTCTTTCTTGCGAGGTATCAGTATCACTTTTTGAATTTACAGTCACATTTGTTCTGCAGGAAAACGTAAAACAAAAAATAATTATGAGGAATAAAAGCTTCGGGAATGTTTCTATCATAACAATGGTTAATTTTTACCTGGTTTAATCAAAAAGATGAAGTTTGAAAAGTTTTCAAAACGACATGCCTTCCTGTAATTTTCCACTCATTCTTATAAATCCTTCGCCTGCCTTTACGCCCAGTTCCCTGCCCCTGAACTCCTCCATAGCTGCATGCCCGCAAGTGTATATGCCATCAGGATCCTGGCTTACATGACAGTAGACTGCTTTTTTCTTTTGCTCCTGCGCATCTGAAATATCAACATAATCTGTTGGATGAAAGATCAGGGATTGTTCTCCTGTACATACTTCAAAAAAGTACAGTGAAAATTTTTTCGGATCCCGAACCCATGCTTGTATAGTAAGCAGGCTAGCGACCTGGTGATCTTTGTGGGTATCCAGCGGCCAATGTGTAAGTACAACGTCAGGCTTTTCTTTTGTAATTAATTCCTGAACTCTTTTTACCCATTCATTATTGCAAATAGAATCCCCATCTATTTGCCCTGCAAAAACCGGTTTAGCATTCAAAATTTTGCAAGCGTTGATCGCTTCCTGTTTTCTTATTGCTGCAGATTCATCATGGCTTTTACCGGGAATGCCCGCTTCTCCTCTTGTTAAATAAATAATGGTTACATCATGACCGGCATTTCTCAATCTTGCTAACGTACCACCGCAGCCGCTTTCAGGATCATCAGGATGGCCACCGATGCAAACAACCTTCTTGCCTACATCGGATGTGCTTCTCTGAGAAAAAAGTAACGATGGAAGCGTAACTAATCCTAAGCCGCCGGCCGTATTTTTCATAAATTCACGACGGGTATTTAATAATGGCATTGTATTTTTTATTTGATACAATTTACTCAATTCTCATTTAGATATTAATTGAAATTTTACGCATCAAATTTTTTCGGATTTTTTAAAATTGACTAATGAATAAAAATTTTAAAGGAGGCTAATAAATTATTACAGTATTGATTTTTACGAATAAGAACGTAGAAGCAGGGTACGTAATTTAGAAAATACTTTTACTATTTTACACCACCTGCCAAAGGATAAAAAATAAAAATGAAACTCAAAATATTATTATGTTGCTTTTTTGGAATCTTTTTAAGTGGCGCTGTTGCAGCGAAAAAAACGACAAATCCGAAATTCAGGATAATCGCTCTGTATGAAAACGGAGGCCATCATGTATTATACTCAAAGGCAGCGGTAGTCTGGCTTGATAAGCTTGCAAAGGACAGCAGCTTCCTGGTTGATTACATTCAAAGTACCGAAAGCATCAACGATACATTTTTATCAAAATACCAACTTTTTATTCAACTCGATTATCCGCCCTATGCATGGACAGAAACAGCAGTAGCTTCATTTCAACGTTATATAACGGAGGGGCGTGGAGGTTGGATCGGCTTTCATCATGCAAGTTTGCTGGGAGAATTTGACGGCTATAAAATGTGGCAATGGTTCTCGGTTTTTGTGGGCGATATTATTTACAAAAACTACATTTCAACCTTTGCGTCAGCAACAGTACACGTAGAAGACAAAGCCCATCCGGTGATGCGCGGCCTGCCTCCAGCATTTGTAATTAAAAAGGAAGAATGGTATACTTATAATAAAAGTCCGCGGCCTGATGTGCATGTTATTGCAAGTGTTGATGAGTCAACCTATAATCCGGATTCTGAAATAAAAATGGGTGACCATCCAGTCATTTGGACAAACTTAAATTTTCAGGCACGTAATGTTTATATTTTTATGGGCCATTCGCCGGAACTTTTTAATAACCGCTATTATACCGCCATTTTTAAAAATTCAATTTTTTGGGCTGCCGAGGAAAATTAAACTCTTATTTTTTGCATATAGCAATCTTACGAAATCATTGCCCGGGCTGGCCAAAGGTAACGGGCTGGCGCATATAATAATAAATTTTCCTGTTGTGTTTTATTGCGGGTATCCATTGGGGTGATTTAGCTATTGCACGCAGAGCAATCTTGTCAAACTCAGGATAAAATGGAGTGCTTACAAACGCATCTTTAACGCTGCCATCAAGGCCAATTGAAAAACTAATAACCACTACCGCCGAATCGGCGTTTGCAATTTTATATTGTGGCGGAAAATACAAACCTTTATACATGTACTTGATCCATGCTTTTTGGCCGCCGGGAAATTGGGCATCCCTGTCATTGTTCGACGTGTCACCCATCATACTTCCCTGTTCGTCGAAATATTGTTTGTCAATTAGTTTTCCTGAATCATAAATTTCCAACGCACTCAATTTGCCATTAGCATGAAAGAATTGCCATTTAGCATTTTCTTTCCTTCCCGCAGCATAAAGGCCAGCCGCTGAAGGAACACCATTATCAAACCATTCTATCTCCATGCCACTTCCATCAATATTTAAAAATAACGAATCTCTTGGATAGCCGTTTTGGTACCAGGACATACTTATTCCATTGGGATTACCATTAATATAGAACGTGGAATCTTCCATCATTCCATCCTGGTAATAGCTTAGCCATAAACTGTCCTTTTTCCCATGAACATAGTTACCTGTGGATTGCACCATGCCATTGGGATGAAAAAAATAAAATCTCCCTTTCTCAATTTTGCAATCCGCATCCTCGTATGTTCCATCCATCTGTAATTTTTTTTTATGAATAAAAAAATCTCTTCTATGCCAACCGGAATCCGTTTTCTCAATAAGTGCAAAAAACCTAGCTGAATTTGGCTCACATTCCTTCCACAAATAATTGTAATACTTCTCTATTTTTTGTGCATGCGTAGAAAAAGCTAAAAGAAAAAACAGTACAAATGTTGACGCCTTCATATTTCGAAAGTAAAAAAACATTGGCTTCAATTGAAAGGTATTTTTAGCCTTTTTTTAATAACAGGGAATTTAAGAAACTTGCAGGGATAACCTTTAATAGACAAACCCGCATTGTAGTGCGGGCTCTTTTTGGAATATTTTCATTCCAGGGGTAAAATTTTTTAAAGGATTTGAATCATGCCATTTTACAGGCTCGATTTTTTGGATATTTGGTTGTTATAGGAATTGGAAAAAACAGAAGTTGATTGATACCGGATTTTGTTGGTTTTTATTTGGATTTGGATACAGTATTTTTCAATGGATATTTTTGGATATTTGATTAATGCCTTTACATCAATCAACTTCTGGTACAAAGATATACCTGGAAGATGCACTGCGCAAGCGGAGTACTGCTAAATTACAGAGGTTATGAATTTACGGGGAAGCTAGTATTTACACGAACAACGTCATCGTATATTACCGATATTTCAAGGCTAATAAGCATGTCGGCAAATAAATTATTCTCCGGATTTAGCGGCTACTGGTTTGTTGTTTCGTGACCATTCACTCCATGATCCCGTATAAAGGCTGGGCATTGCAAGTCCCGCTGCATCCATAGCCAAAATTGTATGGCATGCGGTAACCCCCGAACCGCAATGAACTATTACATTCGCCGTGTCCCTTTCGCGGAGTAACTCCAAATACTTATGCCGGAGTTCTGTGGGTGTCAAAAAAAGTCCTGCCTCGTTAAGATTATTAGTATAGGGAATATTTATAGCACCGGGAATATGCCCGGCAATTAAATCAATCGGTTCGTGTTCTCCATCATACCGCATTTTTTCACGAACATCAATAACTGTAAATGCGCCATTATCTGCAGCCGTTTCTACCTGTTCCATCGTCACGGTCGGCAACAACCATCCTTCACCATTATAAGCATGCTTTTTTATGGCGGTCTCTTCACCGGAGTTTGTTGGAAATCCTGCTCTCAATGCAGCGCCATAACCTCCATCAAGAACCTGCACATTGTTATGGCCAATTGACCTAACCATCCACCAGAAGCGTGCGGCCGCGTTAGCGGCGTTTTTATCGTCATAAACTATTACGTGCGAATCGCTATCGATCCCAAAATCTCCAAGTAATTGCGCAAATTTTTTCGCACCTGGCAGGGGATGCCTGCCACCAACAGCTACATCAGGTTTTATGTCGGCAAGTTGTTTTTCCAGGTCAACAAAAAGTGCACCCCTAAGATGCTCATCCAGGTATTTTTTTTGAGCACCGCTACCGCTTCTTGCATCAATCAATATTGTGTTTTTGCGTTCAGCGATGTTAATCAACTCCTCTGCCTTTAAAAGAGGAAAAGTTACTTCTGCCATTTGATTAAAATAAAGTGTGTAAGTATTAAATTACTAAGATACATTTTATTAGATCACGGGAAATCCAGGGGCAAATTGGATTTGAATGAATAACGGGAACCCAATCTAATTTATAACTGGCAGGCCTGCCTTTTTTAGTTCATTATTTAACCGGGGTATCTCGGTAGTTTTCATTTTTGACCATTTTTCATAAAGACCTTTCAACTCACTTTCACTATCCTTTGCTGCTGCAATGGCCTGGGATGTTACCGGCATATCTGACTCTTGTAGCAAATCAAATAAAGTAGCCAGCGAATTATATACCTCGCTGAAATTTTTTGATTTTTTGCCGGCAGGTGGTTTTTCGTCAATACTTGTTATTTCCTTATCAAAGCCGTCTAATGCATTGGCTAATTCACCACTTGCTCTTTTGATTAAATTTTTTGCCTGGTTGTGGAGAGTGACCGATTTGCCTGATATTTCAGCAATTTTCATTCTACCCTCATAACAAATCATTGAAAGATCATGCTGCTTCTGCAACTCCGTTAGCGACGTCTTTACCCTTGGATCCATTCTAATTACCAGGGGCTGTGAAAACACCTTACCATCTATCGATAATTTGATCATATAATTTCCGGGCATCACCCACGGAGATGTAGGTTTTGGAGCAGTGTTTTTGTAAATTGCTGATATAGGATAGGAAGGCGGGAGCCCTAATGGTGCGTAATGCATATTCCATATAAATCGATGATCCCCCGCCTCTGCCGACAATACCTGTTGCGGACGGATCCAAAACAAAGGAATGTTCACGGGCGGAATTTTATACAATGTATCGTTGCTACTATAATGACCAATAACATTTCCTTTGCTGTCAATGATCTCAAGCGTTATTTCGCCACTCACATTTTTGCTTATATAATAATCAATTATCGCTCCGTCAGGTGGATTCTGGCCAGCAGGCTCATCCGGGGGCAGTGGCGTATCAGTGTTTAAATTCCATCTTACCCGGTAAGCGGTGGCTGGTTGATACAATGTATTGCGTCGGGAAATTCCATCATCAAGTTGCCGTAGCGATGTTATATTATCTAAAATCCAAAAACCTCGTCCATGTGTTGCAACCACCAGGTCATTGTCTTTAACAATAATATCGCGGACAGAAGTAGCCGGCATGTTTAAGCGAAGCGGCTGCCAATGCTCTCCATCATTAATTGAAAAATAAACTGCCGTTTCAGTAGCAGCGAATAAAAGCCCTCTCCTTTTTGGATCTTCCCGCACAGCATTTACAGGATCATCTGGTAAGCCGTTCACAATTTTTCTCCAGGTTTTTCCTCCATCACTTGTCTTATAAATGTAAGGATGCATATCATCACACCGTATGCGGTTTACCGCAGCATAAGCTGTGTTATTATCAAAATGGCCTGCATCAATTAACGAAATTTTACTCCATGACGTAATCGCGGGAGGTGTAACATTAGTCCAGGTCTTTCCACCATTCTTTGTTATGTGGATATAGCCATCGTCAGTACCTGCCCATGTAATATTTATGCTAAGAGGAGAAGGAGCAACGGTGTAAATAACACCGCGCCTCGGCATTTGTTTCAATTCGTCATTTGAATATATTCCAACACTCGATGGAATATCCCAATGCTCCCTTGATAAGTCAGGGCTGATCACCTGCCAGCTTTCTCCCCCGTTCTGTGTTTTAAATAAGACATTGCCTGCGAAGTATAATGTTTTAGGATCAACTGGCGAAAAAATAACAGGCTCTGTACGCACATATCGATATTTTCCATCCCGTATAGGCTGTGGCGTTATACTTTGTACCTGGCCTGTAAGTTTATTATACCTCGAGATTTTACCCCCATAAATAATATTGCTGTTAAGAGGGTCGGGCGCCACGTATCCATATTCTTCCGCACCTACCGGGTGCCAGTCTCTGAAGGTGATTTCGCCGTCGTTTCCTCTCGATGAAATTCCAACAGAGCCGCTTTCTTGCTGGCCGCTATATACATTGTATGGAAAGGCATTGTCCGCACTTACATGATATAATTGTGCGGTAGGCTGATTGTACCACGAGCTCCAGGTATCTCCGCCATTTACTGTAATGATTGCGCCCTGGTCTCCTGTAATCAACATAATTTTTGTATCCAAAGGGTTGATCCAGATATTTTGATAATCGTCTCCACCGGGGGCGCCGCGAATTGCCTTCCATGTCTTCGCTCCATCTTCTGACCTCCATGCGGCAATACTCGTGCTATAAACCACTTCTGGATTTTTGGGATCAACGCTTATTTCGGGAACATCACCACCACCTATTCTTGCCTCCGGCCTTCCATCCTGCGATATCTTTTTCCATTGTTCTCCTCCATCTTCGGAGCGGTAGATACCCATTCCTTCCCCGGTTCCATATTCATTTGACTCCGATGTACCAATGGCGACATACATTATATTCGGTGAAGATGGCGCGATTGCAATGTGCGCCTGCACCATATTATCCGGAAAATCTTTCGACAATTTTCTCCATGTGTTCCCTCCATCAATTGATTTAAAAATCCCTCCTTTCGTTCCTGACCATTCGCCATTTTCCCAGGGGCCTTCGCGGGATTGCCAAAGTGTTGCAAAAATGACATCAGGATTCTTTGGATCAATTTCCACATCATCACCGCCTGTATTTTCATCTATATATAAAATCTTTTCAAAAGATTTTCCTCCATTTATGGAGCGGTAAATTCCACGTTCGTTGTTTGGGCCATACGGATGTCCTAAAACTGCAGCAAAAATCCGGTCCGGGTTTCCGGGATCTATAGCAATTTTTGGAATCTGCTGCCCATCCTGCAGGCCAAGATGCATCCACGTTTTGCCAGCATCGGTCGATTTGTAAATTCCATTTCCAGTAGAAAGATCAGGGCGATGCAGCCCCTCTCCGCTTCCAACATAAATAATATTGGAATTCGATGGAGCTATAGCAATTGTTCCAATAGAACCGGTAGGCTGATCGTCAAAAATGGGGAACCATGTTCTTCCATAGTCCGTGGTTTTCCATACACCCCCATTATTAACCCCGATATAAAATATATTTGGTTGTTGTGCTATACCGGCGGCGCCAACAGTTCTGCCCCCACGATACGGCCCGATGCTACGCCATTCCAAATTATTATAAAGTGATGAATCGACTGGCTGTGATGTTGATGCGAATGAATTAACAACAGCGATCAGGAACAAAAAGGAACGGATCAGGCAAATAGAATCTTGCATCTATAAAGAGGAATTAATAAATAATTCCCTAAGTTAACCACAAATGTTTGAGCGATAACAGAACAACATTGCCAGGGTGCAGCTCAATTTTCACATTCACGCGATGGCACTACCTGTTTGTAGTAGAATTTTTCACATTCGTGTTTTGCCTCATTAAAAAACCCGCAGTTGAATGCGGGCTTAAGAATTTTTAATTCAGGGTAGTTGGATTTTTTAGGATAATTGGATGCCTTTTTTACGGGCGGTTTTCTTTGGATATTTGGTTGGTTACAGGTATTGAATTTTTAAAAACAGAAGTTGACTGATATCGGATTTTTAGTTTTCATGGATTTGGAAACGGGCTCCTTTTTCATTGGATTTGGATATTTTTGATTAATGCTTGATCAACATCAATCAACTTCTGGAACAAAGATATAATGGCCGCAACGGCTATGCAATAGCGTTATCACGTAATTATTAACACATTGAAATTACCTTGTTTGTAGTAGAAATACTCTCAATAATGTCGTATTGAATTTTTATTGATGGATTTAACACGACGGACAAAAATTAAAACGTCAAAAAATTTTCCAACACATAGAAATCGATTTTATTAGATTTTCAACCTATAGGAAAATGGGGTTAAGAAACGCATTCATTGTAGATCATATTGCAAGGATTTTTTGCTAAATAAAATTTGAGATAGTCTAATATCCACATAAATAAAAAACCCGCAGTTTAATGCGGGGCTTTTAAAAATTTTTAATTCAGGGTAATCGGTTTTTTTGGAGGATAATTGGTTGCCTTTTTACGGGCTGGTTTTCTTTGGATATTTGGTTGGTTACAGGTATTGAATTTTTAAAAACAGAAGTTGACTGATATCGGATTTTTAGTTTTCATGGATTTGGAAACGGGCTCTTTTTCAATGGATTTGGATATTCTGATTAATGTTGTTGAACATCAATCAACTTCTGGTACAAAGATAGGGTGACCACAACGGTTAGGCAATAGCGTTACTGCCTATTTATCGGCACATTAAAATTACCATTCTGATAGTAAATCTACGAGCGGGTTTCTACCTTTTCTGATTAAGAATCTTTAAGTCAATAGAAAAATAGTAAGAGGCCTAAAAGCGAACAAAATTATTCAGCCTGTAATATATATGTATACAAGCACAATTGGCAATAGTTTTACTTCGGCTCGTGCGAATCAACCTTATCTTTCATCTGTTCAAAAATTTGTGCCTTTTTTGTTATTTGGATTTCAGGTTTGCCTTTATACAATTCGATTTTCCCCGAAACGCAAACATTCATTCCACTGTAATATTTCACAATATCTCCTGTAAACTCATTTTGAGCTTGTCCCTTTATTACCAATCTTAGTGGAGCATCGGGGTAAGGCTTACCCACATCCAGCAGCGTAAGTGTATCCCGGGAATTAATGATTGATTTGCCTCCATAAATCTTTGTGCAGATTTTTACGGATTCACCTGGATGATTTTTTGCATCATCAACTTTTATTTCATTTTGGGCAAATGTTGTAAACCCGATCGTGCAAAGAATGCTAATGAGGATAGATTTCATATGGTCAAGATAAGACTATGGAAATCCAATTTCTATTTCCTGCTTTGCTGAGTGTGTTATCTTCTTCATAAAAATTTCCGGGAAGTGAAAATATATTTCTATTTTAAATTATGAAAATAAAAATCCATTTTGAAGCGGTTTATTTGGCAGCCTTTGTTTTCTTGCTACAAGAGTCCGTGGCACAATCATCGCCTGTTGAAAAAATTTTCCCGCAAGGAACAGTGACCTACAGCAATATCCCTTACGCAAACGATACACTCAAAAAACATTTGTTGGACATTTATCTCCCACCAAATCCAACAAAAAATTTGCCGCTTGTTGTATGGTTCCACGGCGGGGCATGGATGCTGAACGATAAGTATGCCGATATGGGTTACATGAAGAACTGTAAAAGGTTTTATTGATAGCGGATATGCATTAGCATCTGTAGATTACCGGCACAGTACAAAGGCTGTGTTTCCTGTACAGATACAGGACTGTAACCAGGCAATAGAATTCCTTTTTCAGAATGCAGAAAAATATCATATCGATAAAAACAGGATTGCTCTAATTGGGTTTTCTGCAGGTGGGCACCTGGCATCTTTATTGGCCCTTTCAAATAACAATCATGTCAAAGATTTTTATTCTTCCGGAATAAGTCCACATTTTAAAATAAGAGTTGTCCTTGATTTTTACGGGCCTTCAGATTTTATTATGCTCGCAACAAATCCGGATACATCCGTTAATAATGATCGTAATCCTGTTTCAATTTTATTGGGCGCGATGCCGGTTGACAGGCCGGACCTTGCCAAACGTGCCAGCCCGGTGACCTATATAGATAAAGATGACCCGCCGTTTCTTATTATGCACGGTGAGAAAGATGAGTCTGTGCCCAATACAGAATCAAAAATTCTCAGCTCATGGTTAACGCTTACCGGTGTAAAAAACAAACTGATCATCGTTCCCGGTGCACCGCATTATGGCGAAATGTTTGACGCGGAGTATATAAGAAAGGATGTGTTTAATTTTTTGGCTGTCTGCTTAAAAAAATAAAACATCTCCCAAAAAGAAAATCATCATTTCCCTATCACTTGCCGGGCTTCAATGGTCTCACTTCTACTTTACTGGGTAAAGTACGTGGATTCATCTTCAAAAGATCGGCCACCATTTCTCCTATGTCCTCGGGTTGTATTTTCCATGCATCTGTATCAGAAGGCGTATGATCGTTAAAGTGCGTGGCGACAGATCCTGGCATAATCGTAGTTACCTTGATACCATGTTGGCGAAGGTCGAGCATAATGGCCTGCGTGAATCCCACTAGGCCAAATTTACTCGCATTGTATGCAGAGCCATTCGCAAAAAAATTAGTTCCGGCAAGGCTTGCGATTGTAATAATGTAACCCTCAGATTTCTTCAAGCCATCAATACTCGCCTTTACCGTGTTAAAAACGCCGGTGAGATTTGTGTCGATTGTATTTTTCCAATCGGCCTCGGTTATATTTTCAATAGATGCAAAATGACCGACGCCTGCATTAGCAACCACAACATCCAGCTGACCAAAATGATTTGTGACGGCCTGTATTGCTTTTGTTTCAGATACAAGAGAACTCACGTCCGATTCCAAAGCCAGTATTTTTGAAGGGTCTTTGCTCAAAGAATCCGCAGCCTTCTGCGCAGCCGATAAGTTACGGCTGGTAATGGCGACTCTCATGCCGTTATCCAATAATGTTTTTGCAATTCCATATCCTATTCCTTTTGATCCGCCTGTTATATAGGCAACTTTATTTTCCAGCTTATTCATAATTGATTAATAAAAAATTTTGATGAAATAATTTAAACAAACAGCTTTAGATAAAAGCATGCTGATTGAAACCTTAGTTCACAAAAACCATGCGGTTAAATCGATACTCAAATTTACATGATGTTTCCTGAGGAAATTACAGGATGATTGCTCTTCCAAAGTTTAAGCCGCCCAATGGATATTTGTATGTTTGTATTTTATGAAAAGTTTTCATGCTGATATTCGTAATGTTCAGGTGACCCGCTATGTAACACCTTTGCGTGAAGGTGGTTCTCTTCCTGCAATTGTCGAGGCAGATGACGGCTTTTTATATGTTCTCAAATTCAGGGGAGCGGGGCAAGGGGTGAAGTCGCTGATCGCGGAATTGATTGGCGGAGAACTGGCCCGCATCATGGGATTACACGTGCCTGAAATTGTATTTGCTGAGCTTGACGAAGCTTTCGGCCGCACGGAACCAGATGAGGAAATCCAGGATTTGCTAAAAGCGAGTGTCGGGTTAAACCTGGGTTTACATTATCTTTCCGGTGCTGTAACATTTGATCCGGTTGTTACAAACATTGATGCAATAACTGCTTCAAAAATTGTATGGCTCGACAACCTGATTACAAATGTTGATCGCACTTCAAGAAATACTAATTTGCTTTGGTGGCATAAAGAACTCTGGCTTATTGATCACGGAGCTGGTTTGTATTTTCATCATGCATGGCACAATTGGGAAGAACAGGCAACCCGTCCCTTCACTCACATAAAAAATCATGTATTATTGTCGCAGGCAACTGAACTGGACGAGGTTGATAAAGAATTTCATGCGTTAATTACCAGCGAAATGATTGGTTCCATTGTGTCATTGATTCCGGAGGAGTGGCTGATGAAAGATGCTCCTTTTGAATCCGTGGCACCTCACCGCGAAGCTTATGAAAATTTTTTAGTCACTCGATTTGCGCATTCACCTGTTTTCGTAAAAGAAACTCAACATGCAAGAGAAAGACTTATTTGAGTACGCGGTTATTCGTGTGGTTCCGAGAGTGGAGCGGGAAGAATTTCTCAATGCAGGAGTTGTGCTGTATTGCGCCAAACAAAAATTTCTAAAAGTACTGTATAAGATTAATGAAAAACGACTTGACGCGTTATGTAATGATTGCGATCTCCCTGCGATAAAAGAATACCTGCATGCATTCGAACAGGTTGCAAATGGATTTCATAATACGGGGACGATAGGTAAGCTTGCGATTGCAGAACGTTTCCGATGGCTAACCGCTACACGCAGCACAATAGTACAAACTTCCAAAGTACATCCTGGTTTTTGTAAAGATGCGGGTGAAATGCTGGACAAATTATTTAGCCAGTTGGTAGAATAATATTTTATATACTTCTATGATTAGTATTTTTCAATACTAATACTTACTCATTCTTTTAATAATCCTCTTCAGCTCTCATGACCCAGTAATCAGGCATTATTATAATTTCTTCAAGGCCACGCTTTTCATGAACTTCTAATTTCATAAAACAATCGCCTATATACGGATCATCGGTAAACGTTGCAGTGCCGATATATTCATCGTTGTAAAAGCAGAAATATTCTTCGTCGTAGATAAGAATGTCCATAGGGGTAGATTTTTATTGGATTATGTGGAAATTATTTACAGGTATTTTATGCCTGCATTATTAAGTAACGAAACTTTTGAAAAATTATTTTTACAGCAATTGGACTAGCTTATTTTAATTTTTACAGCGTGATGGCAATTCCAGGATTATTTTGACACCTGCGGAAGCTTTGCGGAAAATTTTACTTTGGAAATTATTCCCTTTATTGAAGTTATATTAAGCGGGAATTCTAAAACAACATGAAGAATGCTTAGGAAAAATAAAACTATATATCCTATTTTATAGTCGTACCAATACAGGAAAATGCTACCCATCCATAAAAGGAATATTAGTGCAAATTTTACTTTGGATAAAAGTTTACTCCATCCAATGGTTGATGTTTTTGAAAACCAGTTTAAGTAATGATAGGTATAGCAGAATGCAATGAAGATTTGAATCCGGATTCCCACATCCGAAAGGAAATGAAATCTACCTTTTTCCAGGGGGCCTAAAATACGTGCCATATAAAAGCTGACATTAGAAAATCTGCCCGTGATGTAGGATGTTTTAGCGGATGATGAAACTTCATAAGCAGACGGATCAAGTTTCAAAGTGAAGATTATCACAGGGCATAGTAGTAAAAGAAAAGCGCAAATAAGTCCTGCGGCGCTTTTTGTATTAAGTGCACCAAAAATTATAAAAAGGATTGTAAACAAATAAACATGAATGATAGTTGGCAAAAAGATACCGGCTATTATGAATGAAAACGCCACATATTTAATAACTAGAATTCCTATAGCAACGCTTGCTAAAAAAGAAAATAAAATGTGTTTCCATTTTCTAATATAAACAAGGCTTATAGAAAACAGGAACATAATTAATATGATCTCACTGAATGAATTATGAACGATTCGTGAAAAATTTTTATAAATGAGGTTATTTTTAAAAGCTCCGTTTGTTGCAAAACTCATTAATACCGGTAGAGCAAGCAATAAGCAGAGTAAGATATAAACCCATATCCATTTTCTTTCATGTACAAAATAGCTTTTTTCTTTAAGCCAGTTCAGCTCCGTCAGGTAGTGAAGCGGCCCCAGCACGACGTATGAAAAAAGAAAAAGCTCAAAGGGTAGCCTGAATGCTAAAAAAAGAGAAATAAATATCAGCCCGATATTTATTATGTCAATTTTTTTAGAAGTCAATTTTATTTTTATTTAATAGTTCACGAGAATTAGAATAGGATATTTTCCCGTATGATCCTTGTCTAAATTGTGAGCTCAGTTATTTATCCTACTGCTTTGCTTTTAATGTTTATTGGAAAGTAATGAGCGCAACTGCGCCCAATAACCCAAGTCATAAAAGCTAATCCTAACAATCTAAAAATAAAGAAAGATGATTAATTTATTTCAGGCAAACAATGCAAGTAAGGAAACTTATAAGGAGAACTTAATGGCTGGCTAACCAATTCTTATCTTCTCACAATCAAATTCAATAATTTCCTATCCAGTTTATGGCCATACCAGTCTTCGTAAGCAACATCAGATCTGCCAGAGTTAATTATGCCAAAATCGCCAATGAAATTCCAGAGTGCAATGCCAATATTATTTGCAAAAAGAATGTCCGTTACATCGCCAAACCATGCGATAAAAACATCATGCGGTGTTCTCCTCCATGCGCCGCCTTCACCACAGTGCACTCCCACTCCTTGTTTGGAAAGTTCAATCCAGGGCTTATAAAAATCTTCGAGCATTTGCCTGCTTAAATATTTTTCTCCTACCTGGCCCGGCCATTTGGGCGCCGGCAAGTTGGTGGTGTCTTTATTGGCCCATGGTGCTTTGTAGTGAGATATCTGGCCGGGAAAATATCCCCTGCAACTTTGAGCAATACTCAGATCAGTCAATTCCGGCACCACAAGGCTTCCTGTATTATTGCCATCTGCAATCACTATAGCATCTGTCTTTTCCTTCCTTATAGCATCTCTTGCGCCCTTTGCTACTTTACGATAAACATGACCGGGTACCGGCCCACGTGCGGAGTGCTGATCGTTCATGTCCTCACGCATGCTCGGTTCGTTTACCAAATCAAAACTCACGAGCTTATTGGAAGTATTTTTATATCTTTTTGCCCACATGCTCCAATGAAAATAAAAAGCATTTTGCGCAGCCTCATCTCTCCATAAATTGAACGGCTCATTAAAACCGGCATTCACACAATATCCGGGAGCCCTATGCAGGTTGATGCTTACGTGCAGGCTACTTTTTTGAGCCATCTCAATAAGGCTGCCGATATCATCTACTGCCTTTTCATTGATCTTATATGTATCATCAGGTTTTATATCTTTTGTGCGATCAATGTTTAAATAACATGGATATGCAATTGGAAGGCGAACAAAGTCAAAGCCCCAATCCCGCATCCATTTAAAATGTTCTTCAGTTGTTGAACGATTGTTATGGGAAGGGTCAGGTGAAAAAAAATCGAGCAGGTTAAAACCTCTCCAATCCGGTAAAGAATTACTAAGGGCTTTGTCATATTTGAATGAGGGGCCAGCTGCTATTGCAGCTGCTGCAAGACCTGTGTTTTTGAGAAATGACCTGCGTAGCATATCGTTATTTTAGGCTAATGTATTACTGATGTACGATAAGCAAGTTAACAATTTATTCGTCGGCATTGTTTCCATAAAATGGACACCTGTTACATTCAAACTTAAACCGGGAACTAATTGTAGCCTGATATTCGAATCACCATGATAGCTTTACTAAATTCGATACGCTTTCTACAGGAAAATTCAGAAAAATCAATCAATGGGCTACCATTCTCCGAGACCAGTAAGTTGCAAACTCAATTCTTTTAAGCGCTTTCTTGCACCCGCATCATAAGCCTGTGAATTAGCCTTCGCTTCTTTTTTTACATTAAAATACTTTCCTGAAACATTTTCTAATTCGGGCGATGTTGCGAGGTATATTTCAGCGTCGGCACCACTTTGAGGTGTGCCCAGCGGTTGTATGTTTGCATCGCGTACCATATTTGTATCAAGATAAGTTCCAGGATGAAGGGCATTCGCAGTAACTTCGTCGTTCTTTAATTCCTGAGCAAGATCAATAGTAAACATGATCAATGCAAGCTTGCTCTGGCAATAGGCCGTAACACCATCGAAGTTTTTTTCCAGCATAATATCCTCAAAATTTATGAGCGATTGACCCGCGGAACTTACATTCACTATGCGTGAGGGAGCAGCTTTCTTAATAGCCGGCAATAATAAATTTGTAAGCAGAAAGGGCGCAAGATAATTCACAGCAAGGCGCAATTCGGTTCCCTCTTTTCCGTAACGTGGCGCAGCAAAACCAGCGCCTGCGTTGTTTATTAAAACATCAATCTTGTCGTGTTTTACCAATACTTCTTTTGCCAGCATCCTTACTTCATTCATCGATGAAAAGTCAGCAACAAATCCTTCGACATTATTATTGCCTGACGATGATTTTATTTCTTTAATTACTTTATCCAGCTTTTGTTTATTTCTTCCATGGAGAAGTAAACATATATCTTGTTTTGCGAGATCAGTTGCCACGCATTTACCAACGCCGTCTGTAGCGCCGGTTACTAATATTGTTTGTTTCATCATCTATTAATTTTTTCTACAACGATTGTATTACCTGCATTACATCATTTCTTCCCCAGTGATCAAGGTATTTTCCATCTTTCAGTTTTACCATATCTATTACATTCATGGTAACTTTTTTTCCTGACGGTGCATGTCCCATTATTTCTCCGGTGTGGGTAGCGTGAATTGTTTTCCTTGTCGCCACAACATCGCCCTCCCCTATTTGTTCATGAATGTCGATCCGCATATTTGTAAACCCCTTGTGCAACATATTTACGAATTGGATTAATCCATTCACATCTTTTGGAAAATTCGGAGCAGCGGTATGATTCGTGAAATTTTCATCGACAATTTCCTTTAATACCTCTGTATTCCCTTGCTCCAAAAATTCCTTATTGAAACGAATAACTATTTTTTTATTTTCTTCTTTTGACATTATTTTAAGTTTTTTTAAATAACAATTTTTGCAAAATCTGCAGCCACGCCTTTCACATTTGCACCAGGAACTTCTTCCTCCAATTGCTGCACAGCATTATATACTCTCTTTTGTGTTCTTCCATTAATATAGACAGTTGCTTACTCGTCAAGTAATTTTTTCGCAATAGCCAAACTAATGCCTGCGGTCGATCCCGTTACCAACGCGGTTCTATTTTTCAATTTCAGATCCATTGTGTAATTATTCTGTGAAGGGCCGTAGTAAAATTAATCGATGGGACTTACATCGACATTTGCCTCGCAAGGCATTTTTCCGAAGCCGCAAAAAATTCTAATGATTCACAAGTTTCATGGCGCCTTCGCTATATCTCTCACCCACATCAGGATGCTTAGAAACGATAGATTGAATTGTATCCAAATCATCTGAGGTTAAATACATGTCAACCGCTTGTGCATTTTCTTCCAGATATTTTACCCGCTTGGTGCCAGGAATAGGAATGATATCATCGCCCTGGGCCAACACCCATGCAAGCGCCAGTTGGGCCGGTGAAGCATTCTTTGATTTTACGAAATCCGCGAAATCATCAACAAGTTGTTTATTATTTTGCCAATGCTCATCATCAAAACGAGGCAAAGTTCTGCGAAAATCATCTTCCGCCAGTTTCTCTTTATCCGTTACAGTTGCAGTAATCAGCCCTCGTGCAAGCGGCGAGTAAGGGACGAAAGTGATACCGAGTTCCCGAACCGTTTTTAGGATTTCTCCTTCTATATCTCTTGAAAGTAACGAGTACTCACTTTGCAGCGCTGCAATGGGATGTACTTTGTGCGCACGCTTTATTGACTTAGCAGAGGCTTCCGATAAACCCAGGTAACGAACCTTTCCTGCCTTTACAAGATCGGCCATAGCACCCACCATATCTTCCACAGAAATGTTTGGATCAATGCGATGAGCGTAATACAAATCAATGGTATCGATTTTTAAACGCTTCAAACTATTTTCCACTGCTTGTTTTACATAACCAGGTGACCCGTCGAAATAAGTTCCCGGCGTTCCGGAGAAACCGTCGCCTCCTTCTTTGGTCCGAAATCCAAATTTGGTTGCAATGAATATTTTATTCCTGTTTGGCACAAGCACTTTCGAAATTAATTCTTCATTGTGCCCCTGTCCATACATATCGGCAGTATCCCAAAAATTAATGCCCAATTCCAACGATCTTTCCAAAACAGAAATGCTTTCTTTGTCATTTCTCGGGCCGTAAGCAAAGCTCATACCCATACAGCCTAACCCAATGGCTGATAATTTTTCGCCGGTATTATTTAATTGCCTGTATTTCATAAAATAAAAATTTAGTTATGTAAAACTACACAAGTGCCGTGCCACGAGAATTATGTGTTTCAAACCAAAACTTAAGAAATTCAAACAATTTATTTAAAACAAAAAACATGGCAGAAACACTCTTAAATAAAGAAACAACTTTACCAGCATGATAAAAACTACGGATATAAAATTAAAACTGTTTATCGTCAGCAGAAGGGCCGTAAATGGAAGGCACCGGAATTTCACTGATGCGCATATAGACCGTGAGTTGTCCGCGATGATGAACCCAATGGTTAAGTGTAGGGCCGATATATTCTGAATTTTTGGCCGAAAAAAGAATTTGGCCATTTGTTTTCAGATGGAACATTTTTTCCAGGTCGCTGTCTGCAACATTTTGTAATGCTTTTTTTGCCCCCTCAATGTTCTCGTCGAAATGACTTAAGAGTTCCTGCGTGGTTTTAATTTCCGCATGTTTAAAAGTCGCGAAATCAATTTCGTTTTTTTCAATCATGTGCGCAACCCACCTGGGTATCTCAGCCACAAGTAATGCAAGGTAACCCATCGTCATAGATGTGGGGTGAGGCTTAAAATCGAACATGGCTTCCGGTATTCTTTCAAGGCATTTCCTGGACGCAACGGCCTCCGATTCAAGTTCTTTTAAAAAATTTGCGGCAACAGGGGAATTATTCATGGCGTCTATTTTAGTTGAATAATTCAATCAAATGATTTGCCAACTAATTTCAGATACCAGGGTTCCGGTTAATTTAATAATCAATTAAACTTAAATTATGCCGGGTATTACAACCTATATAACTGATTTTAATTTTTCTTTGTTGCTATGCACAAAAATATTTGTGATAACATCGTTTCTTATCTCAAGTGTTATTAAACTTATGGGCCTACCGCGAGTGAAGCAGGCAAGAGAGGGCATATTATTTACAAGAACGATTTTAGTACTGAAGCCCGGTACATATTTTTGAACATTTTGCAAAATTGTAATAACAAATTTTGCAACAGTTTCTTTTCCATGTAAGGGTTTGCGTAACGCTTGAATCCTACGGCCATTCACAGTCAATGAAGTTCCGCCGCCATCTGAAACCATCACGATATCTTCCCGCAGCAAAGAAATCAAACCATCAATATCGCCATCATTGCAAGCCTGGAGAAATTGCTTGAAGATGCGTTCATGCATCCGCATATCAATCTGGAAACGTCTTTTATCGTCTCTTAAATGTTGCTGTGCTCTTTTAAATATCTGCCTGCAATTATCATTCGATTTATCAATAATTTCCGCAATTTCATCATAGTCATAGGTAAATATTTCTTTTAGCAGAAACACCGCTCTCTCCTGCGGCGTTAATTTTTCGAGCATCGTCATAATGCCGATAGATAATGGATGAAACATTTCCACTTTTTGCTTACCGGTATTTTCCTCGCTGGCAATTATCGGCTCAGGTAACCAGGGGCCGATGTAATCTTTTCTTTCTCTTTTCAATTTGTTGAGGTGATTAATACATTTGTTGGTAACGGCTTTCACCAGGTAAGACTTTGGTTGTTGTACCACGCTGGTGTCAAACTTTAACCATTTTTCATACACATCCTGCACAATATCTTCAGCATCGGCTACAAGCCCGAGCATGTTGTATGCGACAGAAAACAGCAATGATCTGTATTCAAGAAAGGTTTCAGTTTTTGTAATCATCAATTAGGCAAATTTGAATTTTTTCTTGTGATGCCGCTCTTTAAAACTTCGTTGCCTGAAGTAATTATTTTATGATAGTACACATAAGAAATAATGAGTATGACCAAAAATAAAGCCGGATCAATAATGAAAGGAAAAAAAGGATCACCGACTGAAGAATGCGCGATGGTTCCCGAAATTAAAGTAATCGCAAAACCAAAGTAAGCAAACTCTTTTATCCTCACGGGCATATTCATAATTAGCAATACTATTATCCCTAATGTCTTAGCGATAGTAAGTTCTACTTTAAAATAACCAGGTAAATGCAAATGATTGAATGCCCCTTCCGGAAAAAGGGTATGGTCAAAAAAAGTGAAGCTGATGACGCTGAATATCATTACAGCACATACAATTCCTGTACTGATCCAATAAATTATTTTATCTTTTTTCATAGTTGATTAATCGTTTTATAATATGCACATGACAATCCTCAGAAGTATTTTGTGACACATCATGAAACTAAGATCAACGGGAATCAGGTAAAGATTGTACTTCGTGGCTTTGTTAATCAAACAACGATTCTCTAAAGGCTTTTGGATTGGTTTGAGTTAGCTTTTTAAAAAAATTATTGAAATAGGCAGGATATTCAAAACCAAGGCCGTAGCCTATTTCAGAAATGTTCCAGTCGGTATGTTTTAATAAAGCTTTTGCTTCGGCGAGAATTCTTTCACTGATATGTGCAGTTGTTGTTTTGCCGGTCACTTCCTTTACCGCACGGTTTAAATGATTGACGTGAATTGATAAAGGGATCGCATAATCATTAGCGGTTCGCAGCTTAAATATATGTGCAGGCGAATCTATTGGGAATTGCCTTTCCAACAATTCCAAAAACAAAGCAGTAATCCTTGATGATGCATTTGAGTGCTTGAAATAAGTATCAGTCGGGTGGATCTTCATTGCTTCATGCATGATCAGGTTTACGTAATTGCGAAGGAGATCATATTTAAAAATGTAATCAACTTCAATTTCGCTGAGCATCTTTTCAAAAATTTCTTTTACAACTGCTTCCTGCTTTTTATTGATAAAGAAAACAGGATCATTTCCGATCTTAAATAAAGGAGAATGCAACATGTTTTCAGCCCTTATAAAATCTTCTTTGAAAAGGCAGAAATATCCTTCCTGTTTTTCAGAAATTGCTTCCCATGCGTAGGGAACATTGGGATTAGAGAATAGTAAAGCATTTTGATTGATATCGATTCCTTTATCAGCGTAATATAAAGTGCCGGTACCTTCAATCAAGGTTATTTTATAATAATCTCTCCGGCTATATTTCGAATGTGTGCGGCATAAAAAATCTCCCCTGCGGTACACATTGAAGTGCGTGGTTGTTTGTGCGTTTCCTTTATTATCAACAATCGAAATATTTTCTTTATTGGGATATTTCTTTACACTTTGGAATTGGGATGTGGATTTCATCCTGCAAAGTTAAGAATTTCAAACAGGGTCAAAAAAGAAGAAGTTAGACTCAGGCTTTTAAAATAATCAGGCATAATTATTTTACCAGTAAATAGCTTTTCAATTCTTCGTAATCACCTCCCATCTTTATACTTTTCTTTTTCAATGTCAAAAGATTATTTACCGTAGCAGGCATTGCAACTGCCTGTTTGATGATTGGCTCCACGACGTCATAAAATTTCACCGGGTGAGCAGTTTCCAAAACAATACCCGATGAATTACTATGTTCATTTAAATATTTTTTCAATGCCGCATATCCAACAGCACCATGTGGATCTAACAAATAATTTTTATCTGAAAAAACTTCTTTAAGAAATTTTTTTGTTTCCTCGTCAGAAAAAGAATAACTGCTCATATTATTTTTGAGAGAGAGGAACTGCTGATCGAACAATTCGAGAATGCGCACAAAGTTACTCGGGCTGCCAACATCCATGGCATTGGATATAGTAGCTAATGGCCTTTTCGGACTATAATTTCCTGTTTCCAAATATTCGGTTACGACATCATTAGCGTTGCATGCAGCGATAAAATGCCGAATCGGCAACCCTGAACACTTTGCCAGTAAACCTGCACAGATATTTCCAAAATTACCGCTGGGCACACTTATTACCGGAGGATTGGCTTTTTCTGCCCACTGTTTCCAGGCAAAAAAATAATAAAATTGCTGAGGAAGCCAGCGGGCAACATTAATTGAATTAGCAGATGTAAGAAATAATTCCTTGTTTAATTCTTCATCGGCAAAAGCTTCCTTTACCATCTTCTGACAGTCGTCGAAACTCCCATCAATTTCAAGCGCTGTAATATTCTTGCCTAATGTAGTCAACTGCAATTCCTGCACGCTGCTCACTTTCCCGGAGGGATATAATATCACAACGTCTACGCCATCCACATTATAAAAACCATTTGCTACCGCCCCGCCGGTATCTCCAGAGGTTGCAACAAGCACCGTAATTTTTTTGTTTTCATTCTTAACAAAATATCCAAGGCACCGGCTCATAAATCTTGCACCTACATCTTTAAAAGCTAAAGTAGGACCGTGGTACAATTCAAGAGAAAATATATGCTCATCAATCTTCACCAGCGGGAAATCGAAATTGATTGTCTCAGAAACAATTCTCTTCAATTCATCACTGGGAATCACATCGCCAACATAAGGCCTTATAACTTTAAACGCTATATCTTCATCTGTAAATTGCTCAATATTCTCAATAAAACTTTTATCTAATAATGGAATTGTTTCAGGGAAGTACAATCCTTTATCAGGAGCAAGCCCTTTGATAGTTGCTTCTTTAAAATTTGCTCTGGGAGAATTATTGTTAGTACTGCGGTATTGCATGTTTTTTTAGCCTCACCCCAACCCCTCGCCGAAGGAGATGGACGAGATTTGTTTGATTAATGTATTTGCAAAATATTTGTGTGTGTGTGTAGTTTAAACATTACCATTTACTATTATCCTCTCACAATTATCCCTTCATTATTTATGGTTGTCACATAAGTATAATATGCCAGGCCGGTGCTATCATAAATATCTTTCATTATTTTCTCCACCTTTATAGCAGTGTTTTCCTTTTCACAAAGCATGAAAATAGATGGCCCGGATCCGGATATTCCACCGCCTAACGCACCCGCATCAACGCTTCTTTTCTTCACCTCATCAAAGCCAGGAATAAGCATGCTTCTAACGGGTTCTATTATTACATCTTCCAAAGAACGGCTGATAAGGCCGTAATCATTTTTCATAAACCCGGCCACAAGCCCGGCGATGTTTCCCCACTGTTTAATAGCATCCTTAAGCAAAACTTCTTTACGCAAAATTTCTCTTGCGTCGGAAGTTTTCACTTCTATCTGTGGATGAACAACTGCAACGAACATTGGCGGAGCCGGTAAAGAAATTATATCCAACGGAAATATTGAACGTATTAGAGTAACACCGCCATAAATACATGGGGAAATGTTGTCAGCATGCTTTACGCCCGACGCAAGCTTTTCTCCGGCCATTGCAAAACGAACCAGGTCTTCTTTGGAAAATATACCACCCAGTAAATGATTGGCAGCCACTACAACTCCGGCGGCACTTGCTGCACTGGAACCGAGGCCACTACCGGGCTTTATATGTTTCTCAATAATTACTTCAAAACCGTAGCCCTCATCGAGTTCCTGCATCATATCTAGGAGCGCCGCACCCGCAACATTCTCTGCAGGGACGACCGGCAGGTTAAAAGAATCATCATGCCGGATACGAATTCCAGGCTGATCGCTCAAAGCAACTTTCATTATGTCGCTGGGATCTTTTAAAGCCAGGCCCAAAACGTCAAAACCGCAAACAAGATTAGCTATCGTGGCAGGTGAAAGAACTTCAACACTATTAATGCTCCTAATCCCTAAAGGGGGATCTTCAACGTTTTTATTTTTTTCTTGCATATCCTTTTTCAAATAATGTATTCAAATGTTGTTTCCCTTTAGGGGATAGAGGTAATTGTTTTCTATATTATTTCCGCCCCGCGGTGGGAATAGTGACTCATCCTGCTGCTCTTATAATATCGGCAAAAACACCGGAAGCCGTTACCTCCGCTCCTGCGCCTGCACCCTTTACAACAAGCGGCTGTTCTGTATAGCGATTGGTATAAAAAAGCACCGCATTATCCTTTCCATACAAATGGTAAAAGTCATGTTGCGGATCGATTTGTTGCAGCCCAACAGATGCTTTTCCGTTTTCATATTTTGCAACAAATTTTAATTTTTTCCCGGCATCATTTGCCTCTGAAATTAATGTTGAAAAGTGAGCTTCGTGTTTTTCCATTTGACTATAAAAATTCTCAACATCGCCCTTCATACAACTTTCCGGCATGAAAGAATTATTGGTAATATCTTCCATATCGAGCTTATCCCCCGTTTCCCGTGCAAGGATCATGATCTTTCGCATTACATCTACCCCACTTAAATCCAATCTTGGGTCAGGTTCGGTATAGCCCTCTTCCTGCGCCTGCCTTACGACTTTTGCAAAACTTTTTTCACCATTGTAATTATTAAAAACAAAATTAAGCGTACCGCTAAGTACGGCTTCGATCCTGTTTACAATATCTCCGCTGCGCAACAAATCATTCAATGTTCCTATTACCGGCAATCCTGCTCCTACATTAGTTTCAAAAAGAAACATGGCATTGAATTCCCTGGCAAGATCTTTAAGTTTTTTATAATAATCGTAAGAAGAAGAACAGGCAACTTTGTTACAGGCAACCACGGAGATGCTCTTCTGCAAAAAGTATGGATATATTCCGGCAACATCATCATTGGCAGTTACATCAATAAAAACTGAATTCCTTAAATTTTTATTTTTGATGGTACTCACCATATCAGTCATGTTCATGGGTTCGGCCTCTTGCAAGAGTTCCTGCCATTTAGAAAGATCCACACCTTCGTCTTTAAACAACATTTTACGGCTATTTGCAATGCCTGAAATTCGTACCTGGAGGCGAAGATGATCTTGTAAATATTGTTGCTGTTGCTGTAATTGAGCCAACAATTTACTTCCTACATTTCCTGTGCCGCTTATAAAAAGGTTAACCTGCTTATAAGTTGTCTCAAAAAATTCTTCATGCAATACGTTGATTGCTTTTTTTACATCGCGGGTTGCAATTACAGCCGATATATTTCTTTCAGAAGATCCCTGCGCAATCGCCCTGACGTTGACGCCATTTCTTCCAAGAACCCCAAACATTTTACCGCTGATACCCGGATGGCTTTTCATATTATCACCGACCAGTGCAACAATTGAAAGGTCCTTCTCTACAATTAATTTCTCTACCTTTTTTGTTTCAATCTCATGCTCAAAGGCGCTGTCAATTACTTCCTTTGCCTTCGCAGCATTCACTTCATTTACTCCCACACAAATCGAATGTTCTGATGAACTTTGGGTAATAAGGATCACATTGATCTTTTCACCTGATAGGGATTCGAATAGCCGTTTTGAAAAACCAGGAATACCAACCATTCCGCTTCCTTCAAGGCTTAGTAATGCAAGATTACTAATGCTCGAAATGCCCCGAATTGTATTACCGTTTTTATCAATATCGCTATGGATTAACGTGCCGCTATCACCGGGTGAAAATGTATTTTTAATACTTACGGGAATACCCTTATTCATTACAGGCTGAATGGTTGGCGGGTAAATTACCTTCGCACCAAAGTGCGACAATTCCATCGCCTCCTGGTAGGAAAGTTCCTGTATGATTTTGGCATTTGTAACCAACCTCGGGTCGGCAGTCATCATGCCAGAAACATCTGTCCATATTTCCACGATTGAAACATTCAACGCCGCCCCGAGTATTGCGGCGGTGTAATCGGACCCCCCTCTTCCCAGTGTGGTTGTATTTCCATTTTTATCCGACGATATAAATCCGGGAATGATGCAAACAGCATTTTGAACCGTATCGAAAAAATCATTAATTTTTTCATTTGTCAAATCGAAATCTACATTTGCCGCCCCGAACTGTGAGTTTGTTGTGATAAGTTCCCTTGCATCTTTCCACACATTATTTATTCCAATGGACTTTAATTTAGCAGCAAATATTTGCGTCGATAGTAATTCTCCGTAGCTGATAATAATATCTTTTGTTCGCATGGAAAGTTCCCTCAATAAAAAAACGCCGTTACAAATGTCCTCAATCTCGTTACACCTTTTCTTTACCATGCTCAGAACGCTGCTCTGCTTATCTAACGGAATCAGTTCCCTTACTGTGGAAAGATGCCGGTGTTCAATTGCCTGCAATTTTTCTTTGTAAGAAGCGTCGCCCCGTGATGCAAGTGATGCAGCCTCCAGCAGATCATCTGTTGCTCCACCGAAAGCAGATAACACAATTATAGTTTTACTATCTTTTTCAACAGCCTGTTGAAGAATACTAATAACGCTTTTAATATTATTTGCATTCGCTACCGAGCTACCTCCAAATTTTAATACCCGCATAAAAAATTATTGAAAAAACTAAATTCTTAATGAACAATGAAATATATTTTGATAAAGCAATGAGCGCAAAGACTGTATGGAAATGTTTAACCCTTACGGGTAACAGGTGATGTGAAAGTAGTGAAAACTACATTTGAATGTGTACACGAAGTGATATGGTTGCGTTTAATTTGCACGATGTGAATTCGAAAATAAGCTAATTGATTGTAAAGAGAAAATTTAAACGAAATTTTTGAAGTATTTTCATGCATAATTATGATTGCTGCCAATTTTATTTTTATTTATAAATTTCAACAATGGATAACCAGGCATCCCGCGGATTGCAGCATTTTAAGAATTACGTAGGTATAAAGTTTCAACTGTACAATAGTCTTTTCACTTCATTGCCCTTCCACCGCATTGAGAAGACAGGAATTTTATTATCGCTGTTTGTGAATATTTGCGAAGAGGGATATAAAAAGAAATTAAGTCCTACTGAAATGATAGAGGAGTTTTTTCAAAAACATACATCATTCACATCCCGCAGCGACAGGCTGGATCTGCTTTTCAGATTCACTCAATTTGTGGAAAGGCAGGTTGTTCTGTTTGATGCACTTGAAGATGCTGCTTTTTTACATGTACATGATACAGGGGGAGCAGGTACGCTGAAACAGCTCGAGCTAGAAGTACTTCAACATAATAAAATGGAGGCGCTAGCAAAAAAGCTGGAAGACTTTTCCATTGAACTGGTTCTCACCGCACATCCCACACAATTTTATCCCGGCTCTGTATTGGGCATTATAAATGACCTTTCAAAATCGCTGAAAGAAAATAATGCTTCTCAAATAAATGTGTATTTGCAGCAGCTCGGCAAAACGCCTTTTTTCAAAAAGGAAAAACCTACGCCCTACGATGAAGCATTAAGCTTGCTATGGTACCTGGAAAATGTTTTTTTCGCTGCGGCGGGAAGGATATTGTCGTTTTTGAAAACCCAGTTTCCTGACGCAGTCCACCAGGATAATCCTATTTTTAAAATGGGCTTTTGGCCAGGTGGTGACAGGGATGGTAATCCATTCGTAAATTCTGAGATTACTTTGAAGGTTGCGGATGCCCTTAGAGGTGGCATTATAAAATGCTATTATCTTGAAATAAGAAGGCTGAGAAGAAGGCTAACATTTAAAAAGGTTGATGTATTATTGGCCGACCTTGAAAAACAATTGTATAATAATATATTTATTCCAGGTAACCGTACTGATATTACCAAGAAAGATATTCTTGATGTATTAAACACCATAAGAGAAACATTAATTTACCAGCACAATGGCTTGTTTCTTTACCTGGTTGACAGCCTGATAAATAAGATCCATGTGTTTGGGTTACACTTCGCATCACTCGATATAAGACAGGATAGCTCAATACACAAAATGGTATTCGAAGCGTTAGCAGCGGATGGTCAAATTCTACCAACCGATTATTCTGAATTAACGGAAGAAAAAAAGATTGAGTTTCTTACCCGTAATGATAAAGCTCTCGATGCAAAGGATTACAACGATCCTGTAATTAACGATACACTTGAAAGTATAAAGGCAATTAAATTAATACAGGAATATAACGGGGAGCCCGGTTGTAACAGGTACATAATAAGCCATAGCAGCAGCGCATTGAATGTACTGGAAGTGTATGGACTTTTTATTTTGTGCGGGTGGAAAAAGGAAGAATTAAATGTGGATATTGTTCCGCTCATTGAAACGATTGGTGACCTGCGCAATGCGGCATCAATTGTCAGGACATTGTACGAGGATCCTGAATACAGGAAACATTTGAAAAGAAGAAACAACAGGCAGGTTATTATGCTTGGCTTTTCTGATGGCACAAAAGACGGCGGTTATTTAATGGGCAACTGGAGTATTTATAAAACCAAAGAAGAACTTACCGATGTTTCAAAAAAATATGATATTGATGTCGTGTTCTTTGATGGCCGTGGCGGCCCTCCGGCAAGAGGTGGCGGAAAGACCCACAAATTTTATGCTTCAATGGGGAAAAATATTGCCAATAAAGAAATACAATTGACCATACAAGGGCAAACAGTAAGTTCTAATTTCGGGACTATTGACGCGGCACAATACAACATTGAACAACTGATACACGCCGGTATTACCAATGATCTTTTTTCTAACAGGCATATTACGCTCCAGGAGGAAGAAGAAGCTTTATTGCAACAATTGGCAGATGAAAGTTTTGATGCATACGTAGCATTAAAAAACCATCCTGATTTTATCGACTATTTAACACACATAAGCCCTTTGCAATTTTATGGCAAAACTAATATCGGTAGCCGACCTTCAAAAAGAGGCGCATCTGATAAATTAAACCTCGAAGACCTTCGCGCTATTCCTTTTGTAGGTGCGTGGAGCCAACTTAAGCAAAATGTAACAGGATATTATGGTGTAGGAACAGCCTTGCAAAAACTTGATAAGGAAGGAAAATTCAGCCAGTTAAAAGCATTATACAAGACCTCGCTATTTTTTAAAACACTTATTGATAATTGTGAAATGGCGATGAAAAAATGTTTTTTCCCGCTGACTGAATATTTGTCCAAAGATGAAAAGTACGGAGAGATATGGAATATGATCTATAAAGAGTATTTGGTTACCGAAAAATTTCTTTTTAAACTTAATGGCAAAAACGAATTGATGGCTGAATATGCAGTAGAACAGATGTCAATAAGCATGCGGGAAAAAATTGTTTTACCACTGGTTACAATACAACAATTTGCTATTGCAAATATTCGTGAACTGGAAAAGGATCCTGCAGCGAACGAGCTAAAGGATACCTACGAAAAACTGGCTATGCGGTGTTCTTTTGGAATCATCAATGCAGGAAGAAATTCTGCATAAGTGAAGAATACCCGATTACCAGCGAATAACGTGATGTTGACTACGTTACTTTTGTTTCATTTATTTATTTTAATTTCATTTTATTTACAATTTCCAGGTCGCCGATAGATAAGGATTCCCACCATTCATCTGACACATCTTCAAGCCTGTATTCTGTATCAATATCATAATCGCCGTTTCATCAATGTCGTAAAAGCAATTATTCAAAGTATCTAATACACTGTTGATCGATTTCAATTCTACAAAAAATAACCTGCTTACTATTTTTTTATTTGATTTCTGCTCGAGGAATTCAACGCGTTTTTCAAGGTCACCGATCTTATCATCCCGCCAGGCAAGAAAAATACAAGCTATTAAAATTACAAGAATGAAAGCTATTACTATTATAGTGGACATCGTTGTTTAAAAAGTTTAGTGCTGATATAGATTCGATTTACAATTCTCTTTTTTTATGTTATTACACTTGATTGGTGGTATTAATAATTCTAGTCATTTTATTTGTTTAAAAGCCCTCCATCGAAATGAAAGGCTTGTTGTTATACCCCATATTGAATGATTAAATCCAAACTTCTCCAGTATATTGAAATGTAAACTTCAATAGCCTATCGCAAGTTCCGGTTTATACGAAGCATGCTGTTTTTTATATGAAGGCTTGGTAATTTTCCTATTAATGATTAAAAAATAAATCCAGCTTAAAACTAATGACAATACAAGGCTGCCAAGGATAGATATCTTGGCAATATCTTTATAAATTTCATTGTGAAATGCAAGCGCCGTTGTGAAAATTGACATTGTAAAGCCGATGCCTGCAAGGGAACCGACACCCAGCAATTTCTTTAGATTTGTGTTTGTTGGTAATCTTGCAATTTTTAGGGAGATCATGGCCTTACTAAAAATAAAAATACCCACCGGCTTGCCAATTACCAATCCGGCCATAATACCAATGCTCACCGAATCTTTTAAAGAATTTACAATATCAGATGGAATCATAATGGCAGTATTTGCCAAAGCAAATAATGGAAGAATAAAGAAATTCACAAACTTATGAATTGCCTTTTCGAATTTTGGAATTGAATTAATTGGAATTCCAAATGCAATTAAGTACACCGCTTATACTTGCTTCTATACCGGAACGAAAAATCATATACCACAATAAAAAAGCCAATACAATCTGCAAAATGCCTGGACTTATCTTGCGATAATTACAAAGCCAAAACAACCCATAAATTATTCCCGCAACCAGGAGGTATCCCCATTCAACCTTACCGCCGTAAAAAAATGCGATGACTATAATAGCGCCCAGGTCATCAATAATTGCAAGCGCCATCAAAAATATTTTTAGACTTGCCGGAACCCGTTTGCCAAATAATGACGCAATACCTAGATGAGAAAGCAATATCCGTAGCTGATGGTATTCCCCAGCCATGGGCAAATTCTGTGTTAATATTAAAGGCTGTATAGATGAGCGCCGGAACCAACATTCCACCGATCGCCGCTGCAAATGGAAGAACCGCTCTTTTGAAAGTTGAAAGCTCGCCTTCTATCAGTTCTCTTTTTATTTCCATGCCGGCAAACAAAAAGAAAAAGGCCATGAGAAAATCATTGATCCATTTTAATCCTGAATGAGGAAGTTCAATTGGAAGTCCGTAATGCAGGTTTATATTCCATATTCCCCGATACCATTCTCCATTAGACGAATTTGACCAAACTAATGATATAAGGGTACAGGCTATTAAAAGAATGCCTATAAACCTGCTATCAGAGATAAAAAATCTCAATGGATTGATTGCTTTTCTTATAAGTCTTTTTACCATTTTACTTATAATTTTAAAAGTTATCAGGAAGCAAGCGATAAAGAAAATTTTACTGCTTGCCTCCTGATTAAACTATCTAGCGTATGCGACCCATTTACTAAGTATTATTAACTACACAAAAGGTCTAAATCTTTTTCCTAAAACTCTCTCATCCGATCACTTCCGGCTCCATTGCAAAACCACCATAGGATACGTTTCCGTGTTCACCAATATCCAACCCTTCGATTTGTTCAGCATCGCTTACACGTAAACCGATTATTGCTTTAATGATATAAAATATGATGAGCATAGCGATGAAGACAAATGCAAACACTGCTAAAACACCGAGGGCTTGTACGCCGACCTGGTGCCAACCACCGCCATAAAATAAACCATTGGTGATAGCTGTATCCTCTCCCCAATATTGGATATCTATTGAACGCTGGCCAAATAAGCCAACAGCGAGTGTGCCCCAGGCTCCGCAAATGCCATGAACGCTTACTGCACCAACAGGATCATCAATCTTTAATTTTCTTTCAAAGAAAAGACAAGAGAAAAATACCAGGATACCTGCTATCAGTCCGATTAAAGCTGCACTGCCCGTACTCACGGAAGCGCAGGGAGCTGTAATACCTACTAACCCCGCAAGAGTTCCATTAAGAGTCATCGGTAAATCGGGTTTTTTAAATTTGATCCACGAAGTAAGGAGAGCGCCAATTGCACCGGTGGAAGCTGCAAGAGTGGTAGTAACAGCTATATGAGCAACCCCTGAAACAGCAGTTAGGGTGGAGCCTGGGTTAAACCCATACCAGCCGAACCAAAGTATAAAAACACCTAATGATGCGAGGGGCAAATTGTGAGCTTTGATTTCATTAACCGTACCGTCCTTATTGTATTTTCCCAATCTCGGTCCAACTAAAATTGCACCTGCCAACGCTGCCCATCCTCCAACAGAATGTACGACAGTTGATCCTGCAAAATCACGCATACCCATATCGCTCAGCCAGCCACCTCCCCAAATCCAGTGGCCACTTATGGGATAGATAATTGCTGATATGACACACGAATAAACTATATAAGAAATGAGCTTTGTTCTTTCGGCCATTGCTCCGGAAACAATTGTAGCGGCGGTGGCTGCGAATACCACCTGGAATAACCAGGCTGCACTAATGCTATATCCGGCAGTATCAGTTGGCGCATTTGCCGTTCCCAGGAATGAAAGGGCTGTGTCAAATCCAAAGTAATTTGAATCGCCGCTGGAATACATGATAGCATATCCTGTTGCCCAGAATAGCACTGAGCCAAAACAAAAGTCCAGCAAGTTTTTCATCATGATGTTTGCTGAATTTTTTGCCCGGGTCATGCCGGATTCCACCATTGCAAAGCCGGCCTGCATAAAAAATACCAGGAAGCCTGTGAGGCACAGCCAGATTATATTTGCAACATCCTGCGGCAATGCCGGTGTAGGCTCAGAAGGAGCTGTTTGTGCTGAAACAGATGTGGGGAAACCTATAAATGCAATTATAAAGAGAAATATAAAACTGATCAAAAAGTAGATTCTACTTCTTTTTTGATTGTTGTTTTTTATCATTATTTTAAAGATTGTGGATGTAAGATTGATGATTGATCAGTCCTAGAAATGATAGGTTGCAGCAAATATTCCCGTAACTGTGCTCTTTGTGGCGGCACCATCACTCTTTTCAAAAATCTCATCTTTACCATTGTCTAATCTCAATTCAGGAATTATTGTGAGGTTTCCGATCCTGAAATTCGGAGAAAGCGTTACGTCGAATATATTGGTGTGAGGTGCGAGGCTGGCGACACCTTTTTCATTATGGAAATATTCTCCACGAAGCGTAATGCCGAATGTTTTAGTTGGATCGGCAGTTAAGTATAGCGCCGAACCCCACCAACTGTCGCTATCTCCGCCGTCTGGCTTTACGGTTTGCACGGTTCCATTATATCCTATGCTGAACTGATCAGACACAGCGCCGGTAAGCACGAGATCAAATTGATTAAGATTATAAGATCCTCCATAAGAACCCTGGTAATTAAGGTACGCCTTCACTTTATCATCAGAAGAGCCGGTGCTGAACTGAGCAATTGCAAATCTTCTTGAACCAGCCTCTGCCACTACATCTGTAGTATTGGCGATACCGAGCATCAAAGCGCTTTTTCCACCAAGGCCTATATCAGCCTTTAGCCCTGTGTGTGAAAACGGTCCATAAGAAAACATATAATCCATGCTGTAGTTCCTGTTGAGGTAAGCATCGGTTACTTCATAACCTATGTGCGTAGCCCATTTACCTATGGTTAATTTGAATTTGTCTGAAACTGCATAGCTCACGTAAGCTTGCTTTACGGCAAGTAATGTTGGATGGGAAGGATCTCCGTAAGAAAATTCTTCTGCCCGGGTCCCAAATCCCAAATCTATGGTTGCGCTGGCTTTTCCGAAAGTATGATCGGCTCTAACACTCGCCATGCCAAGCTGGAAAGAGTTTTGAGAGTTGGTAAAGCTGGTAAAATTATTTGTTACCCCTGATTCGGGATCATTAAAATTGTAACGAAAATAAGCATCAACTGAGCCGGTTATGACCGGCCCGGGGCTTGTAGAATCTGTTTGAGCGTTTGTGGAAAGAAATCCAGGAAATACGAGTGTTGCTAAGAAAATTTTTCTTATCATTGTTTTAGATTAAAAGATTAAAATTTGGAAGGGGTTTAGCTGATTAACTTTTCTCAGAAGTTATTTTTCTCAGCTAAACCCCTTTCAGTTTCTGTTAAGATTCCATTATTTTTTACCAGCAACGTACCTTGTAAGTATTTTTCATTATGCTGAGAGGCGTCTAGGCCTTCTTCTTCGTCAGCGGAGCTAACCCTCATTGGCATAACCCAATTGATAAATTTAAATATAGCGTAGGAGACGATAAAGCTATAGGATACAACAATTGCCAGGCCTTTTAGCTGCGTAAAAAAGAACGCAGGATTTCCATAAAACAATCCATTATTTCCACTACTGTTAATATTTGTTGTAGCAAAAATCCCGGTCATAATCATTCCTACCATACCTCCCAAGCCGTGGCAAGGGAAAACATCCAGGGTATCATCCAAAATAGATTTTGATTTATAATAAACAGCTACGTTTGATATAAGTGCCGCCACTGTCCCTATAAATATACTTTGAGGAATTGCAACAAAGCCGGCAGCCGGAGTAATGGCAACAAGGCCAACTACAGCGCCTATGCAAAATCCTAATACAGAAGGTTTTTTGCCTTTCAACACATCAAAAAACATCCAGGCAAGGCCCGCGGAGGCGGCTGCTGTATTTGTAGTAGCAAAGGCAGAAACCGAAAGCGCATTTGCGCCTAATGCAGAGCCTGCATTGAAGCCAAACCACCCAAACCAAAGAAGACCGGTACCTATTAAAACATATGGAATATTTGCTGGAGGAATCTCCTTGTGTTCCAAATGTACCTTACGACGTTTTAAAACGATAGCTCCAGCTAATGCGGCACATCCCGCAGAAATATGAACCACCGTGCCTCCGGCAAAATCAAGCACACCCCATTTAAACAAAAAACCCTGCGGGTGCCAGGTCCAGTGTGCAATAGGGGCATAAACCAGCAAGCCAAACATGACAATAAAAAGTATGTAGGAAGAAAAACGGATTCTCTCAGCTACAGCACCTACCACCAGGCTGGGAGTGATAATTGCAAACATCAATTGAAAAAGAGCAAATAACATTAAAGGAATAGTGGGCGCCAGGCTCCATGGAGCACCGGACCCCACACCCTTAAAAAAGAGATGCGTAAATGGATTTCCGATTAGCCCCAGCCCGCCCACGGAATCGCCAAAGCAAAGGCTAAATCCAACAGTTATCCATAGAATACTAACGATACCAGTTGCTACAAAACTTTTTATCATGGTGGAAAGCACGTTTTTTCGATGCACCATACCGCCATAAAAGAAAGCGAGACCCGGTGTCATTAAAAAAACTAACGCGGTAGCGACTAACACCCATGTGGTATCAGCCGCACTATATTTACCGCCATCGTCAAAATTGGCGAGTGATGGTACAAAGAGTGCTACTACGGCAATCAACATTAAAACAATAAAAGGAACAGCTTTACTTAAAGTGATTTTTTTCATTAGAAATTATTTTTTTTCAAACATATCATTCTTTTTCCAAAAATTTTAATTTTTAATTCACATTTTTATTTTTATAATATAATATTAATTTTAGATAAATGATTGAAATTTACACAATTACAATCTTATCATCATTTTTACACATCCCGTGTGTATAAATAAATAACAGATATTTTAAATTATAATATAATCTGTCGGGCACTAAAAAAACTTGTTACCAGAACAAGCTATTTTATTAGGCAAAATGTTTATATCTCCTGCAAAATATTTTGATCTTTAGTTTCCAATAACGAATATCCCATAAGATATTCATCTACCTTTTTGGCACATTCCCGGCCTTCGGATATTGCCCACACGACCAAAGATTGCCCTCTACGCATATCCCCGGCGGTAAAAATCTTGGGTATATTGGTATGGTAATTTTTCTCCGTTGCCTTTACATTGCCTCTTTCATCAAGCTCAATTGCAAGCTGCGTTATCATTCCTTCATGCTGAGGATGAACAAAGCCCATGGCAAGCAATGCAAGCTCACAGGGAATTTCTATTTCGCTGCCCGGCACTTCCTCATATCTCGCAGGTTTCTTATCATCAGAAAATTTCCATTCCAGGTCTACAACCTTCAACGCCTTCAGGTTTCCTTTTTCATCGCCAATAAATTCTTTAGTGGCAATCGCCCAATGGCGCTCAACACCTTCTTCATGTGAACTGGTCGTTTTTAATATCATCGGATAAGTAGGCCATGGCATATAAGTATGCCTGGCTTCAGGGGGCTTCGGCAATAATTCAAATTGGGTAACAGAATTTGCTTTATGGCGATTGGATGTTCCAACGCAGTCACTACCAGTATCACCACCCCCAATTATTACCACGTTTTTGTTTGTAGCCCAAATATCTTCGCCTTTAACTTCCTTATTTGAGACCCTTCTATTTTGCTGCGTTAAAAAATCCATTGCAAAATGAATTCCCTTTAGATGTCTTCCGGGTATATCCAAGTCCCGTGGAATTGTAGAACCTCCCGCTAAAACAATTGCGTTATATTCTCTAAGCAAATCGTTCATATTAACATCAACTCCCACATTTGCATTACATATGAATGAAATGCCTTCCTCTTCCATCAATTTTACCCTTCTTTCTACAACCCATTTCTCCAGTTTAAAATCGGGAATTCCATAGCGAAGCAGTCCTCCGGGTTCGTCATCTCTTTCAAAAACCGTAACTGCATGGCCGGCATAATTTAGCTGAACCGCAGCAGCCATGCCAGCAGGCCCTGAACCCACAACTGCAATTTTTTTCCCGGATCTTAAATTTGGTTTTTTGGGTTGAACAAATCCTTTATCAAAAGCTATTTCAATAATGTGTTTTTCTATTTCTTCTATGGTAATTGCCGGCTGATTGATTGCCAATACACAGGAAGATTCACATGGAGCGGGGCAAATACGGCCTGTAAATTCAGGGAAATTATTTGTTGAGGCCAGTATATCATACGCTTCTTTCCAGCTTTTGCGATAAACAGCATCATTAAAATCAGGTATCACATTCCCAAGTGGGCAGCCTTCGTGGCAGAAAGGTGTTCCGCAATTCATGCAACGGCCTGACTGCTGATTCAACTTTTCATCAGAATACCTTTTTACAAATTCATCGTAATCATTAAGCCTTTCCTGCGGCAAGCGCTTTTCGGGCAGTTCTCTTGTAAATTCTAAAAAGCCTGTTGTTTTTCCCATGTATCAATTATACTTTTTCTTGTAAATTGTTGTTGTATGCGTTCTATAAAGGAAATTTGAAAAAATTTATTCAGCAATTACCTGTTCACTTCCACTTTCTCTTTCCTTTCCATTAAAACCCTTTTAAAGTCTTTTGGAAAGACCTTCACGAAATTTTTCAATGATTTTCAAAATCATTTAATACAAATTTTGCCACTGTACTATTTGTATATTGAAAATGTTTGGTAATCATTTTATGTAATAATTTTTCATCATCTTCTTCAGGAGTATCCAGATCTACCATTTCAAGATTACACAATGATTCGAACTTGCGTTGTACATCGTATATATAGGCAATACCGCCACTCATGCCAGCAGCAAAATTTCTTCCTGTTTCACCAAGAATAACCACGCTTCCCCCAGTCATATATTCGCAACCATGATCGCCCACTCCCTCTACAACCACACTTGCTCCTGAGTTACGAACGCAGAACCGTTCTCCTGCTTTTCCCCTGACATAAGCTTCACCCGAAGTAGCTCCATAAAATGCAACATTTCCAATAATAATATTTTCTTCAGGTATAAATCCTGCGGCCGAAGACGGGTAAATAATCAGCTTCGCGCCACTCAATCCTTTACCAAAATAATCATTGGCATCTCCTTCCAATTCAAGGGTGACACCTTTTGTATTAAAGGCTGCAAAACTTTGGCCGGCAGTACCGATAAGCTTAAAGTAAATTGTATCATCTGGTAACCCCGCTTCTTTATATTTTTTGGTAATCTCATTAGATAAAATCGCGCCGGTTGCTCTATCCGTATTTTTAATTTCAAACGAAGCATTCACTTTTTCCCCAAATTGAACAGCCGGTTGGGCAGCCTTTAATAATTTCCAGTCAAGCACGTCATTCAAGCCATGATCCTGCTCCTCGGATTTAAATAGTCCTGTGTATTGCGAAGCAGGCTCCTTGAACAAGATGTCAGAAATATCAAGGTTCTTATATTTCCAGTGGTCGACATCTTCTCTTCTCTCCAGAAAATCAACCTGTCCAACCATTTCATTTATCGTCCTGAAACCGAGATCAGCCATTATTTCCCGCAATTCCTGTGTAAGGAACTTAAAAAGATTTACAACATGATCAGCATCCCCCGTAAATCTGCTCCGGAGTTCAGGATCCTGTGTTGCAACACCCACAGGGCAGGTATTCAAATGACATTTTCGCATCATAATACAACCTTCTACAATAAGTGCAGCAGTAGCTACTCCCCATTCTTCAGCTCCCAGTAAAGTAGCAATGGCAATATCACGACCTGTTTTTAGCTGACCATCAGTTTGAACAACTACCCTGCTGCGTAATTTATTTTTAACAAGTGTTTGATGAGTTTCCGCAAGCCCCAATTCCCAAGGCAATCCCGCATGTTTAATTGAACTGATTGGTGAAGCACCTGTTCCTCCGTCGTGGCCCGAAATCAAAATAACATCGGCCTTGGCTTTGGTAACTCCGGCAGCAATAGTTCCGACACCTGCTTTTGAAACCAACTTTACATTGATTCGGGCCGCACGGTTTGCATTTTTTAAATCGAAAATTAATTGGGCAAGATCTTCAATAGAATAAATATCGTGGTGCGGAGGAGGAGAAATTAATCCAACACCGGGCGTGGCATGTCGAACTCTTCCAATCCAGTCATCAACTTTATGCCCTGGTAACTGGCCACCCTCTCCTGGCTTTGCTCCCTGGGCCATTTTAATTTGTAACTCATCGGCCTCAGTAAGATATTGGCTTGTGACTCCAAATCTTGCAGAAGCTACTTGCTTGATCGCACTTCGCATCGAATCACCATTTGGCAGTTTTTCATACCTAACTCCATCTTCTCCACCTTCACCTGTATTACTTTTACCACCAAGACGATTCATCGCAACGGCAAGGGTAGTGTGGGCTTCCCACGAAATGGAACCAAATGACATAGCTCCTGTTGCGAATCTTTTATAAATATTTTCAGCAGGTTCAACTTCCTCAATAGATATTGAAGGGCGGTTGTGTTTAAACTGAAATAAGCTTCTTAACGTAGCTGCTTTTTCACTTTGCTCGTTTACAAGCTTAGAATACTTTTTGAATGTAGTATAATCATTCAGCCTTGTTGAATATTGTAGCAAATGAATTGTCTGCGGATTGAATAAGTGAAATTCACCTTTTCTTTTCCACTGATACAGGCCGCCTGTAGTTAGCCTGTCAATAGGGATATTCTTTTTACTGAAAGAGAAAAAATGTTTTATCAGGGTTTCCCTTGCAATTTCATCAAGACCCATTCCTTCAATTCGCGAAACTGCACCTTTAAAGTATTTGTCAACTACGCTTTTGTTAAGCCCTATAATTTCGAAAATCTGTGCGCCCTGGTAAGATTGCAAAGTAGAAATTCCCATTTTGGAAAAAACTTTCAGTAAGCCGTCGTTCACAGCTTTTATATAATTTTTCTTAAGCTGGCTTGCATCTAAGTCCGATTGTAATTTACCGGTAAGCTTCATGTCACGTATCGAAGAAAGCGCCAGGTATGGGTTGATGGCGGTAGCACCAAAACCTATGAGACATGCGAAGTGATGGACTTCCCAAACATCCGCCGGCCTCTACTACCAAGCCTACTTTTCCCCGAAGCCCTTTTCTTATTAAGTGATGGTGAACAGCCGAAGTAGCTAACAAAGACGGAATTGCCGCATGCTCAGAATCTATAGCCCTGTCTGATATTATGAGCACTTCGAAGCCATCTTCCACAGCATCTGAAGCATATCTGCAAAGGCGGTCAAGGCCTTTTTGCATGGAACCAGGCTTACCATCTGCAATAAAATAAGATTGCAAAGTATGCGCCTGGAAAATACCTGTATCAATACTTCTTATTTTTTCCAATTCCCTGTTTGAAAGCACCGGATGTTTTAGTGCAAGGCTGTGGCAAGCCAAAGGGTCTTCTTCTAATAGATTGCCATTGTTGCCGACAAACGTTACTAACGACATTACCAACCTCTCCCGGATGGGGTCAATTGGTGGGTTAGTAACCTGGGCAAAAAGTTGCTTAAAGTAGCTGCTTAAGTGTTGAGGCTGGTCACTTAGTACCGCTAATGGCACATCGCTTCCCATGGAGCCAGTTGGTTCCTTTCCATCTACTGCCATGGGTGTAATTAACACTTCAAGATCTTCAGTAGTGTAACCAAATGTTTTTTGATATTTAAAAACCTGGTCATGCTCCATGTGGGTGAACATTACTCTTGGCTCCGGCAATTCCTCAAGGCGTATTTTATATTTATTTAACCATTCACTATATGGCTTTTGTGAACAAATCTTCTGCTTAATTTCTTCATCGCTAATTATCCTTCCCTGTTCAAGATCTACTACAAACATTTTTCCAGGCTGCAATCTTCCTTTCTCCTTTATGAGTTTAGGATCTACCGGCAACACGCCTGTTTCGGAAGCCATAATCACCCTGTCATCCGTAGTGACGCAATACCTTGAGGGACGAAGGCCATTTCTATCCAATGTCGCGCCTATTAATTTTCCATCAGTAAAAGAAATGGAGGCGGGACCATCCCACGGCTCCATAAAAGAAGAATGGAATTCATAGAATGCTTTTTTTACAGGATCCATTTTATCATTGCCATCCCAGGCTTCTGGTATCAGCATCATCATTACATGAGGCAATGACCTGCCGCATAACATAAGCAACTCAATAATATTATCAAGGCTTGCGGAATCTGATTGCCCAGCTTCGACAACGGGCAACAACATATCCATTTCTTCTTTGGTGAAGAATTTAGATATAAAGCCTTTTTCGCTGGTCCGCAGCCAGTTTAGATTTCCCTGTAAAGTATTGATCTCGCCATTATGAGCTATATATCTGAAGGGCTGAGCCAGCTTCCATGAGGGAAAAGTATTGGTTGCAAACCGGGAATGAATTAAACCAAATGCTGAAACAATTTTTTTGTTGCTGAGGTCGGGGAAATAGGAGCGCAGTTGTAAACTTGTAAGCTGTCCTTTATAGATCACAGTTTTATAAGAAAGCGAAGTAATATAAAAGCCAATGGAATCCTGTCTTACGGTATTCAGTACTGTTTGAGCTGAATAATTCCGCAACACAAACAATTTCCTTTCGAAATCATCGGGTTTATTTATATGATCGGGACAGGCAATAAAGGCTTGTTCGATCTCCGGTTCTACCGATAATGCCGTTGGCCCGATGTCATGTGTATTTACAGGTACCTTACGATAGCCGATAATTTCAAGACCCAGTGTTTCAGCACACCTGTTGAATATGTCACGGCACTCTTCCCGTAAGCGAATATCCTTTGGGAAGAATAATACTCCCACACCATATTTTCCGAAAGGTGGCAGGTGAATACCCAGCTTGATACATTCATCAAAGAAAAATTCATGAGGAGTTTGTATAAGAATTCCTGCGCCGTCCCCTGTATTATTTTCACAACCACATGCTCCGCGGTGCTCCATGTTTTCCAAAATGGTCAACGCATCCGATATGATCTGATGGCTTTTGTTGCTCTTTATATTTGCCACAAAACCGATACCGCATGAATCATGTTCGAATTGTGTTGAGTATAAACCTTTACTTGTCATAAGTGTTAAACTATTTACTATCGCTTATTTTTTATTTATTCAACGTTAATTTTTTCAGCGAAAAATAATCCTCGAGCTATTGGCTTCGCATAAGTCTACCATGAGGGGTACTCCTGAAATTATTTCTAATCTGCAGGGAGATAAAATTAAATATCCCTTTATTATACTACGGGCAACCCGTTAATTTTATTCCCATATCCAAACTGGTAAAGGGATTTGAGCCGTTTTGTCTACAATCTCCAACTATTTCACAAGCATTCTTTGGCTTCAAATATTCAGTATTATATTTGTTTTTAGAGTATGGAAGCGGTTGTTATCTTTTTTTCAACCATACTCAATTTAATAAAAAATTGAATCGTTTTTAGTCTGGTGTTTCAAGATAGGATTAATAGTGGAGCATATCTACTTTTCACCTTGCCTCGCAGGAAATTGCGCCAAGATACCTGGAGTTAATCTGCGCTGATGATTATCGTAACAACTTTTAATAACGATGAAGAAGATAGTGCACCCCAAATTGAAAATTATTGTTTTTCAGTTTGTAACCTGAGCTATTGTCTTTTACAATGTCCGTTAAACCCAACTGGTAGCGTGCGTCAAAACCAAAGCCGCCAAGAGTAGTATATCCTGCACCAAAGACGCCTGCAATTTCAGTAGTTTCAAACTGTGATTTTATATCCTGGGAAATATTGGTTCCTTTATCATTTGCGGCAATTAAAAAACTTATTTGCGGTCCCGCAACAATTGACAATCCATCCTTAACATATGCTGCCAAAAGCGGCACACTTATATAGCTCAGGTTCCTGTTGATAGTTACATTTAGGTATTTATATCTTGCTCCCAGAAGTGAATACATGATTTCCGGCTGAAAAGCAAAATTTTGCGCAAAACCGATTTGCCCAAATGCTCCCGCATACAATCCAATTTTAGAATCACTTGTAAAGGTTGCTCCTCCCCCGGAAGTATTGAGGCTTGATGAATTAAGGCCTCCTTTGAATCCAAAACGAACGTTTTGTGCATTCACACTCGCATGCGAAGCGACGATGATGCTAATTGCCAAAAATAATTTTTTCATAAATAACTTTATTAGTTCTTGTTAGCAAAAAATATGTGAAGGTACCAGTAATGAACACGGTACAAATATGGATCAATAAATTTAAATATTGAATATTTAAAGAATAATTAAATCCCTTGTTTCACATAAAATTCATGTTCGCAAGCATGTCAGTTGTCATTTCAGAAAGTCCATACGCCGGCTTCCATTTCCAGTCTTTGCCGGCAACGGTATCATCTATGCTTTGCGGCCAGCTTTCCGCAATTTGTTGCCTGTAATCGGGCTTATACGTTGTGCTAAATCCGACAATATGTTTTTGGATTTCTGATGAAATTTCTTTTGGAGAAAAACTCATCCCGGAAATATTATAAGATGTACGAACGGTAATCTGTTTGGCGTCAGATTCCATCAATTCTATGGTTGCCCTTATAGCGTCGGGCATGTACATCATTGGCAGGTAGGTATCTTCTCTTAGAAAACAACTGTATTCACTTTTTTCAAGAGCAGCGTAAAACATTTCGATGGCATAATCGGTTGTACCTCCGCCAGGTTCGCTTTTATAACTTATCAGCCCTGGATAACGAAGGCTTCTTACATCTACTCCATAGCGCTGGTGATAATAATTACACCAGAATTCTCCCGCATATTTGCTAATACCATAAACAGTTATCGGCTCAATGATAGTTTGTTGCGGGCAATTTTTTTTAGGTGAAGTCGGCCCAAAGACCGCAATGCTGCTTGGCCAATACACTTTTTGAAGATTTTCTTCTTTTGCAATTTCCAAAACATTAAGAAGGCTTTGCATATTCAGGTGCCATGCAAGAGCAGGGTTTTTTTCACCAGTTGCTGAAAGTATCGCGGCAAGCAAATAAATCTGGGTAATATTTTGCCTGATCACCTGCACATGCAACATTTCCTTATTCATTACATCAAGGCTTACATAAGGCCCTGTACCTTTCAATAAATCATTTTCCTCCCGAAGGTCGGATGCGATCACATTGGCTCCTCCATGTATTCGTCTTAATTCGAGAGTAAGTTCTACGCCTATCTGGCCAGAGGCACCTATTACTAAAATCTTTTCTTTTATCATAATTGTTCAAGAGCAATAAAGTAAAATTGAAAAAGCCAAAGAGAAAAATTTCTCCGCGGCCACACCATATTTTTACACAAATATATAGGAGAAATTTATGGCAGGATTTGATAACAATTACAATAAATTTTGATTCCGCAAATGCGTTAAAAAACTTAGCAAGTTTCGGGTAGGAAGGGGAATCATTCACCCATAATTTTGTGGAATCAAATCAATAATAAAAGTATGAAAGCGCAAGATAAAACAAACTACAACCGTATTGAAGAAGCTATAAGTTTCATTAATAATAATTTTAAATCACAACCCAGCCTTGAAGAAGTAGCTGAAAAAATACATCTGAGTCAATTTCATTTTCAACGCCTGTTTACAGAATGGGCGGGAGTGAGTCCCAAAAAATTTTTACAATACATAAGTGTTGAACATGCCAAGAATATTCTAAAAGACAAACATGCCACATTATTTGATGCGGCTTGCGACACCGGGCTTTCCGGTACCAGCCGCCTGCATGATCTGTTTGTAACAATTGAAGGAATGACTCCCGGAGAATTCAAAAATGGTGGCGAAAATCTTTCGATCAACTACAGTTATGCCGAAAGCCCGTTTGGAAATATACTGGTAGCATCAACATCAAAAGGAATTTGTCACATGGCTTTTGCGGATGATGAAACGCAAGCTTTTAATGCGTTACAAAAAAAGTTTCCTAATGCACAATTCAGGCAAGTTGTAGATCTAATTCAGCAAAACGCATTGTACATTTTTACCCACGACTGGAGTAAACTCAATGAAATAAAACTGCACCTTAAAGGAACCGAGTTCCAATTGAAAGTGTGGGAAGCTTTATTAAAAATTCCGATGGGACAATTATCAACTTATGGAAATATCGCACAGGAAATTGAAAACCCAAATGCTTCAAGAGCGGTAGGCAGCGCCATTGGAAGCAATCCTGTGGCATTTTTAATTCCTTGTCACAGAATCATCCAATCAACGGGAGTCTTCGGCCAATATATGTGGGGGGCCACAAGAAAAACTGCAATGATAGGCTGGGAAGGCGTAAAATCTCATTTAGATAATTAATTACTGCCTTAATAATATTTTTTTAGAATCCTGGAGAGCAATAAAATTCTCTGCGCTAAATGGCGTGAAATTTTTACCATTATGGAAAATATACAAAAAAAACTTTCGGCCGTTAACTGGCAAAATGTTTCAGAAGAAATGAGTAAAAAAGGGTTTGTCATTGTGCCAAAAATACTGGCCTCGGAAACGTGTGACAGGCTTATAGATGATTATGACAAATCATCGTTATATCGCAAGACTATTACGATGGAACGATACCGGTTTGGCCTTGGGGAATACAAATATTTCGACTATCCTTTACCCGGCCTTATTCAAACAATAAGAGAAAACGTATATCCTAAACTTGCACCTATTGCAAACAAGTGGATGCAGTTATTGAACATTGAAAGGCAGTTTCCAGGTTCTTTGGCCGAACTGCAAACGCTTTGCAAAGAGAATAATCAAACAAAGCCAACCGTATTGATTTTAAAATATGGTAAGGGAGGCCACAATACGTTGCATCAAGATCTTTATGGTGAAATTTTTTTCCCAATGCAAATAGTGCTATTCCTGAATGAACCCGAAAAGGATTTTACTGGTGGCGAATTTGTTCTGACAGAGCAAATACCAAGATCACAATCAAAGGCAATCGTTTTAAAACCGGGAAAGGGTGATATGCTTATGTTCACAACCAACTTTCGGCCAGTAAAGGGAAGCAGGGGATACTACCGGGTAAATATGAAGCATGGGGTAAGTGAATTGCACAAGGGTGTAAGGCATAGTCTTGGAATAATTTTTCACGATGCATCATAAGCTAAATGGGAATTATCAATCTTTTTTAAATTCTAATCTGAAAAAAGTAAAAGCGACCGCAAAAGCAGTCGCTCAAAAACTAAAACAAACAATCCGCATCACTAAAATGGAAGATCATCAGCTGGTTCTTCCATGTCAGCTGCAACAGGGCTATTAGTATTTGAAAATGAAGAATTTGAATTTGTGCTTCCCTGGTTATTATCAGTACGCCCACCTAATAATTGAATATCACGAACCCGCATCCGCAAGGTAGCAGCTGCCTGGTTTTCTTTATTCATATAACCTTCGGCTTCAGGGGATCCTTCCACAAAAACTAACTGGCCTTTTTTTAGGTAAGGTGAAATAGCGGTTCTATCTGTCCAGAAAGCACACTCCACCCATGTTGTACGTTCTCTTTGGGCGCCGGTCGAATCTTTAAATCTTTCCGTGTGCGCTACGCTAAAATTGATCACATTTTTTCCGTTAACTTCCTTTACGATGCAATCTTTGCCCAGGTTGCCGATAATCTGTAATTTAATCATGACTGTGTTTTTTAATTGTTAATCGATGTATCTGTACGGCCGCATTCTAAGTATAAGAATGAAGCGAAATCTAATGAGTAATTACAAACCTAATTCATTTTCTTTTTCAGTGTGCTCACCTGGTCCTGCAGGTTACTGACAAGATTTACCAATGAATCAACATCCCATCGTTGTTGCTGAGTAACTTTACTGATGACAGCCTGTGCCTGCCACATCTCAAGCACATCCGCTGTATTTACTTGGTAGGGTTGATACGCAGGGTTGTCACTTACCAATGAGAGCTTATTTTTATTTTTATTGCTTTTAATGACACGTTTGTAAACTATCCCTTCGCTGTTGCTTACAACAATATAAGCAGCATTATTTTTTAGGTTTTCAATATTCTCAATTTTTTCGCCGACGATAATACTGCCGCTGGGCGTAGGCATCATGCTATCTCCTATTATTTCAAATGCCCTGTAATTTCCACCGGAAAGCATGGGTAACGTGAATGTGTTAAGTTCATCAATAAACTCGCTATCTGCATATCCGGCAAGATAACCCGCCGCCGCTTTTACGGGAACAAAATGAATAACGTTCCTTTCGGCACTCATCATTTTTAACTGCCGTCTTTTGGCAAGATAACTGGAACCCCTTGTTTCCGTAAGGTCCCGAAGCAACAATTCGTCAAGGGTAACTTTAAAAATATTTCCAACGATCTCAAGCACATCAATCCTTGGCTCCGCCCTTTCTTCTTCGTAAGCGCCCACAAGCGAACGTTTGATTCCAAGCTTATTTGCGAATTCTTCCTGTGTCCAACCGCGAAGTTTACGCAGATATTTTAAATTTTGTCCTGCAACTGGCATAGCTAATTTATTTAGACAAAAATACTAATTAGTTTAGTTTAACCAAAAATTTATTCACATTTATTTCCAGGAAAATATTTTATTAAAATGACGGGCATTAAAAAATCATAATTTATTTTAATATATATTTCGCAATTTTGCCATAGCAAAAAAATACTTGTGATAGTAATAAATAATATATTACGTGCTTCACGTGTGTTGAATCAATTTAAATTAGTCAATTTCAAATGAAGTCCAATGAACGACTTAAAATATATAAGAACAAAAGAACATTTTGACTGGCTTGACAAATGCCTGAATTGCTGGAGGGCTTGCGAAGACTTCATTGCACAAAGTATTGAGAATGGAAAATATATTTCAGCAATAAATATTTGCAGGGACATGGCAGAGATGTGCAGCCAGTGTATCAAATTTGAAGCACAGCGCTCGCCTTTCTTTCAGCAGCTTTGCGAAGTATGTGCAGATATCTGCGCTTCATGTTCTAAAGAACTTACTAATTGTGAAAGTACAGATCTGCTTTGTAAAAGTGCAGCCAAGTCATGCGATGAATTAGCGGAGGCTTGCCTGAAGATTTCTCAAAAAAGAAAAGAACATTCCGCCTGATAGTATATTTCCGGATACCTCTGCAGCAGCATTCTTAAACCGGCAAACACTCTGGCACAGAGTGTTTGCTGATGATTTTTCATTAGGTGAAATTAAGTTCTAAGCGGGTAATTTCACTTTACGAAGTTATCATTTCAGTAAACAACCACCTTGTTAAATCTATTCTTTATGTGTCCGCAAAAGACAATTTTTTATGGCTTTTCGCAACCTCACTGGGCAGTTCACCAAATTCTTTTTTGAAAGCAATTGAAAAATTACTTAGGTTAACATAACCAAGTTGCCTGCCAATTTCTTTTATTGAATACCGTTTCGTCAATAGCAAGACACGGGCTTTTTGCATCCTGTTTCGTTGAAAAAGTTCAAACAAGTTAGCACCAAACATCTTTTTGAATTTCGTTTTGAGCGAGGTACTACTCATAGCTGCCAACGCTGTTAAAGTAGAAAACGCCGGAGGCGGGGCTCCCGGATCTCTAATAAGATAATCTTTAACCGCAATCAGCCGGGTAATTTCATCCTTCGCTATTTTAGTTTTTTGCTCGTTAATTTTTTGAATCAATTTCTCATTCAGATTCATCATATAATCCTCGAGTAAGAGATTAATGGTTTTCTCGTATAGGTCTAAATCACGCATTCCTTTATTTGCATCGTCGAAAAGCTCGCTGAAATGCGGTTTAATGTCAATATCATTGACATTAAATTGTACATCTATTCCGTTTGAATTTAAATAGCTATAAAATAATTTAAGTGCACCCCTCCTTATCATTTTTTTCTCCAGCCATTTAACCGGTAGGGTTATTTCAATAGACCTGATGCGGGAATTATTAGTGCATATAAAAGTAGACTCCTGCTTTGAACTTAACAGCGTGCTTGCATAACTTTTATTTTGAAGAGAAGTGTATTTTCCGTCAACTTCAACTAATGAATTTATCGAATCCTGAATTTCATCAATTCTTAAAATAAAAAAAATACCAACGGATGGGATTTTATGCAAATGGAAATCCTGTTTCAGTTTATATTGAGATATAAGGCATTGGATTCCGCTTTTGAAAGACAACGCGGTGAAATGTCCTTTAATAAAATCTGTGTCTAAAGACACATGATCATTTTCTATTATGGTTTTTGGCGCATCCGTAAGACGTGATACGAAGGTAGAGGGGGGGCTATGCTTCAACGTAATGGACTGCATTATAAAAAACTTTAATTCAAAATTAAAAAAATTGTCAGGGAATTTATCCAAATTTTATACAATATTTTGAGGTTTCCCTGGTGCTGGCGCAGAACCTTTAAGACTGTTTGTAAGCATCTTTTTTGCCTTCACAAAAAAATTCGGGGAATAGGCCTTTGTACGTAACTCCCGCTTATTACTAATTTCAATTTATTACTTTATATTTGAAACACTCCAAAACAATTGCTTGCTATAATGGATATTTTTAATCAACCCGCGGTCATATGGTTTATCATCGGGTTTGTATTATTCCTGTTAGAATTTGTAGTTCCCGGCCTCATTGTTTTTTTCTTTGCTGTTGGCGCGTGGATCGTTGCCATACTCACATTATTTTTTGATATCCCGATTAATTTTCAGCTTATCATTTTTGCTGTAAGTTCTATTATCACAATCCTCCTTTTAAGGAATTGGGTAAAGAAATTAGTTTACGGAAAAAATCCTTCCAGGGAACTTTTGGAAGATGAATTCCTGGGTAAAATTGCCCGCGCAGAAACTGATATTTCGCCCGAGGAAAATGGCAAAGTTGACTTTAAAGGAACAACCTGGCCTGCTGCATCGGCCGACCTGATTGAGAAAGGCGAGAATGTAATTATTGTGGGAAACGAAAGCATTTTATTAATTGTAAAAACAACAAAAAAACCATGATATCAGCCTCAACTATTATTCTTATTGTATTACTTATATTTCTTTTGATTGCATTTCTTTCAACTTTTAAAGTTGTGCCGCAACGCTCGGTTTATATAGTAGAAAGATTGGGAAAATATAGCCGTTCACTTGAGGCCGGTTTCCATATATTGATCCCTTTTATAGATAAAATATCTTACAAACAAAACTTAAAGGAGCAGGCAATTGATGTGGCGTCGCAGATTTGTATTACCAGGGATAACATTGCCGTTGAAGTGGATGGTGTGTTATACCTGCAGGTAATTGATCCACAAAAGGCTTCTTATGGAATAGACAATTATAAATTTGCAGTAATCCAGATTTCACAGACAACTATGCGCAGCGTGATAGGAAAAATGGAACTGGATAAAACTTTTGAAGAACGTGAAACCGTGAATGGCACTATCGTAGAGGCTGTAGATAAAGCAAGTGTGCCTTGGGGAATTAAGGTTTCCCGCTACGAGGTAAAAAATATTTCTCCCCCGCAAAGCATAAAAGACGCGATGGAAAAACAGATGCGGGCAGAGCGGGAAAAAAGAGCTTTAATTGCCGAGTCGGAAGGTGATAAACAAGCTAAAATAAACCGCGCTGAAGGTGTAAAGCAGGAGACGATTGCCTTCTCTGAGGGTGAGAAACAAAAGCGTATAAATGAGGCAACGGGCCGGGCTGCCGAAATTGAGTTGGTGGCCGTAGCAACCGCAAAAGGTATCAGGGAAATTGCTTCATCAATAAATGAAGAAGGTGGATTGAACGCTGTAAATCTTCGGATAGCGGAACAATATCTTACCGAATTTGGCAAGCTCGCAAAAACAAATAATACGATGATAGTACCTGCAGACCTCTCTGATATTGCGGGTGTGATTTCAAGTATAACTTCTGTAATAAACAAATCAAAAACGGAAATTTTAAAGTCTTAAGTATGAATGTGGTTACTATGATCAACCGCATTTTATTCACGTCCTGGCTGGCAAAATTTCTAAAATTTTTACTCTTTTGAAAATTATTTCATGCGCTCGTTATCTTTCCCTTAATGTCTTTGTCTTCGTTATTTAATTTAACAGTTCATTCAAGCCAGGCAGGCACGCATCGGCTAATGAATAGTGATTGTTCAGCTCATTTCTTCTAATATCCAAAAATATCTTAGCAAGTTTTAAGGTGGTTGGAAGGCTTTACAACTTTATATCCGATCATAATCTTACGATATTCATGATTTCAATCGGAGGTGTAAAGTTGGTATTATTATCAGGTTGAGAATGGATCTGTCTTACATATTCCATTCCTTTGATTACTTTGCCAAATGCGGCAAACCCTTGCTTGTCGGCATTTGCAGCGCCTCCAAAATCGTATGCAGGCTGATCGCCGACACAAATAAAAAATTCTGAAGTAGCAGTTCCCGGCTCAGAGCGGGCTAAAGAAATAGTGCCGTCTTTATGTAAGATGCCGGTTTGCTTTGTAGATTCATGAGAAATTCCTTTCAGGCTTGCCAATAGTTTATTATTGATACCCCAAATACCTCCCTGTATCAATTCAGACTTAAATGCATTTGATGGTTGATCCTCTTCTTTCAACACACGGTAGAAGGAACCTCCTTTATAATATCCTGAATCCACATAAGAAAGAAAAGCCGCAACAGTCTTCGGAGCCTTCTCAGGATAGAGTTCCACTAATATGTCCCCGAAGTTGGTTTCTATTTTTATAGTTGGTTCTTTATATTTTGTTTCTGTACACGAAATATAAATGCACGTAATAATTAATAAAAAGTATTTGAAGTTCTTTTTCATAAATAATTAAACAAATTACAATCAAATTATTTGGTAATTGCATTTGCAATTTTCCAAACTCTTTATCTACAGGTTTTCACACTTCAATTTTATTGTTTTCAGGATCAAGAATATGAACAAACTTTCCATAATCATAGATTTCAATTTCATCAGGAACGGTTACACTTTCTTCTTTAGTTCTGCCACCAGTGCTTCAAAATTTTGCACACGGGCAATTGATTATAAGATTTGCGACAAACAAACTACGTGCAAAGAAATAAAAATTAAAACCTTTTCGCTATTTTTCGGACTTTACTTCAAAAATTTAATGGAAAAAATTGCCGATACAGAAAAAAAAGAAAAAATATTTTTTCCTAATCTTGATGGTCTCCGGTTCCTTAGTTTTTTCAGCGTGTTTTTATTTCACATTTGGCTCTTAATGTTTGAGCGGTATTCGCTTGCAGGAACAGGACCGGCGATTGTAAAATTTTTATTTCAAAATGGAGAAATTGGTGTCAATTTTTTCTTTGTCCTAAGCGGCTTTCTCATCACCTATCTTTTGATCCAGGAAAAGAAACTAACGGGCAGAATACATGTCGTCAATTTTTATATAAGAAGAATTCTGAGAATATGGCCATTATTTTACGTGTGCATTTTATTTGGTCTTGTTTTATATCCACTGTTAAAAAAATTTATTGGCGGAGAACTATTTGTTGTAGCACATCCCTGGACATATTTTGTATTTCTCAATAATTTCGATTTCTTGAAAAACGGCGCACCGGCAATTATCTCTGTGCTGTGGTCGGTGGCTATTGAAGAACAATTCTATTTATTCTGGCCGCTGTTGCTCGGCTTATTCCCTGTTAAAAGTTACAAGTTTTTGTTGTACACTATTATTTGCGGCTCCTTTATTTTCAGGTGTTTTTATTTTGATAATGAAAGAGTATTGCAATTTCACACACTTGCGGTAATAGGTGATATGGCGCTGGGCGGCCTTTTCGCCTATTATATTATTTTCAGTGAATTATTTCAGCAAAAGATAGCATCCCTAAGCAGGTTAAAGATTCTAGGCATTTACACTTTTGCCGGTATTTTATTTTTATTTAGAAAAGAAATTTTTCCGGGCTCCCTGATGGTGTTGGAAAGAATTGTTATTGCTTTAGTTTTCGGCTTAATTATCCTCGAGCAAAATTTTTCTAAAAATTCTTTCTTTAAATTATCTTCATTCAGGTTAATGAGTAAATGGGGCGTATATACTTACGGTTTGTACTGTATTCATGTGATCGCAATCATCTTTGTAGAGATAGCTTTTAAGAAAGCTGCCTTCAATATGCAAAATCAATACGTCCTTCTTTTACTAACGGTCGTAGCTTTTTTTGTGTGCGCAGCACTGGCTTTTATTTCTTATAATTTTTTTGAAAAAAGGTTTTTAAAACTAAAAGATAAATTCGCTTTTATTGTAAAAAAGTAGAATCAGAAATTTATCGGATACTCCGAATAAGAGAGAATAAAACCCCGGCTAACTTTCGTCTCCGGGGCAATGAACATATAATAGTACACACAACAAGAATTTGTAGAGACGCGATACGTCGTGTTTCTACAAATTCAATCCGGTTTTTTCCCTTCTAAAAAAGTATTGATTGTACTGATCTCCGCCTTATTATTTGAATCAGACTTCACAGTATAGTTGCTGTAAAAGCTTTCAACGTCAGCAATGGAATTATGCAATTCCATATTGCGACGGAGATAAGCAGGAACCGACTCAAACTCATTGTTAGGATCCGCAGCATTAACGTTGAACGATAGGTTTCTCAACTTGGCAATGCGTTCCATAGCCCGGCGCTTTAGATCTTCTGTTTCGTCCACCATTGGCGGTTCCTCAACAGAAGGCATCATGATGGGCATCGTTTGGTGTACTTTCGGGTCGTCCTTAGTCTCCGTCGCCTCATGGGAATCTTTCACCACCAACTGCATCTCAATTTCAGGCTCGTCTTCCTGCTTTGAAATCATCAGCGGGGTTGGTTCCTCCACAGTTTTGGATTCCGATTGTGGCTTGTCCTCTGCATAAATCTGCACAGGCTTTGCCAAATAACCGCCTGACGTTGGGACGGCGCTAGCTTCTTTACTTTCAGTACTTGTTTTCGGTTGATTTTTGAGACTTATTGTCTCAGCAGTTTTCGGATTGTCCTGGCTGATTTTCGAAAGTATTGGATCAGGGTCCGAAGATAATGTGAAATGGATAACGCTTTCGGAAGATTTATCAACAGTAGTTTCCCTTTTTACTTTTCGTAATTCCACGGGCAATATCTCAGGTATTTCTACGATCCGGGGAACCATTTCTTTTTCACCCGCTTGCTCATCCTGAACCATAGAGGCTATGTCTTCCTCTTTTACAGTCCTGAATCCCTGCTGTTCAATGATATTTTCTTCATCAGGTGCGTTATCATTTCTTTCTGCGGCACTGATACCGGCGTCATCTTTTTTGTCTTCAAATACAAAAACCGGCTGGCTGTATTTCTTTTTATCATCTTCTTCTTTGAGAACCATTACAATTTTTTCGGCCTCCTTTTTTTCCTCTTTCGGAGTTTCCTTCCTGTCAAAAGGATCTTTATGTTCGAAGCCTGTTGCAATCAATGTAATTCCAATTTTATTCTCAAGCGAATTGTCGTAACCTAATCCCAATATGACATCAGTATCATCGCCAGCCTGGCTCAATAGATGATTCTGTATTGTTTCCACCTCGTCCATTGTAAACTCGGAATCTCCTTCTGCTGAATTGATATTTATTAATATCCATTTTGCGCCCCTGATATCATTGTCATTAAGCAGCGGAGAATTAAGGGCCTGCTCGATTGCGAGTTGCGCCCTGTTATCTCCTTCGCATTCTGCACTGCCCAGTATTGCCACACCACCACTGCGCATCACTGTGCAGACATCTGCAAAATCGACGTTTATCTGGCCAGTGCTATTTATTACATCAGTAATACATTTTGCTGCAGTTGCCAATACATTGTCTGCCTTGCTGAATGCAGCTTTCATAGTGAGGTTCCCAAATTGGTGCCGAAGCTTATCATTACTTATTACAAGCAATGTATCCACGTGATCTTTCAATTTGCTAATGCCTTCTTCTGCCTGGGCAATTCTTTTTTTGCCCTCGTAAGCAAAAGGAGTGGTAACTATTCCAACCGTTAATATGCCAAGATCTTTACAAATTTTTGCTATAATAGGTGCGCCACCTGTGCCGGTTCCACCCCCCATTCCCGCGGTAATGAAGGCCATTTTTGTATTCACTTCCAGAATCCGTTTTATTTCCTCAAGGCTTTCTTCTGTTGCTTCACGGCCAATCTGGGGATTAGCACCCGCACCGAGGCCCTGGGTTAGGTGTGGCCCAAGTTGCACTTTATTAGGCACCATGCTCGTCGCAATTGCCTGCGCATCCGTGTTACAAATAATGAAGTTTACGCCATCAATATTTTGGCTGTACATATGGTTAACAGCGTTGCTGCCACCGCCACCTATTCCTATTACTTTCAGGATAGATGATTGTTCCTTAGGCAAATCAAAATGTATCATGTTTTAAAATTAAAATGGGTTAGGGCCACCCCGCTTCCTTTCAGGCTTTCGTTATCCCTGGAAATGAAAACGGAGCATTTATTTTATGGTTTAGTACTTTTTTTAAAAAAATCTTTTTCTTTTTACTTCATACCTGCTTGCCGCTGTCCCTCTATTCACAACTCAGAATCACCTTCTTCTTTAAACATCTCGATCAAGCCGTTTTTAAATGAGTCCATAAAACCTTTTAAAGTTTTGCGTGACTTTACGGCTACATGTTTTTTCTCCGGCACATCTAATGTTTCGTCTACACTTTGGTGTTGTAAGCTTGCAGGAATCGAGATTTTTTGAAACTCCAAATCAAATTGTTTCTTTTTATTTTCATAATCATTGTAACCTTTCAATATCAATCCAAGACAAGTGGAATACATTGGCTTGGCAAGCTCTTCGATATGGCCTCCTGCAAGGTGTTCGTTAGGATAGCCGATTCGTGCATTCAAACCTGTTACATATTCAGTAAGCTGAATTAAATGCCTGAGTTGTGAACCGCCGCCTGTGAGAATAATCCCGCCATTAAGCAGGCGATTATCAAGACCAACCTGTTTTAAATGATAAGAAACAAAATCCATTATTTCACTCATCCGGGCCTGTATAATTCCCGCAAGATTTTTTACGCTTATTTCCTTTGGAGCCATACCTCTCAGGCCGGGAATGGTAATGAACGCGTTAGATTTTGCTTCATCTGAAAGTGCACTTCCAAACTGAACTTTCATTTGTTCCGCCTGTGTTTTTAAAACACCAAGGCCGGTTTTTATATCGTTGGTGATATTTTCTCCGCCAAAAGGAATAACGGCAGTGTGTTTTAAAATGCCTTCATAAAACACAGCAAGATCCGTAGTACCTCCACCAATGTCCACAATAGCAACTCCTGCCTCAAGATCATGATCGCACATAACAGCGGCTGCAGATGCAAGAGGCTGCAATACGAGATCTTTGGTTATTAGTCCTGCTTTTTCCACGCTCCTGTTTATATTTCTTATGGCGTTTTTATCGCCGGTTATTATGTGAAAATTAGCGCCCACTTTTACGCCGCTGTATCCAATAGGATCAGGAATATTTTGAAAGTTGTCAACTGTAAATTCCTGCGGTATCACATCAATTATCTGGTCACCGGCCGGTATGTATGTTTTATACTGATCATTTATCAATTGATCTATCTCACTTTGCTTTATTTCTTCATCAGTATTTTGTCTTACTATATCCCCCCTTGTTTGCAGGCTTTTGATATGATGGCCGGCAATACCAACGTACACTTCTGTAATCGGAAGATTGGGATTGCTGGCATAGCAATTTTCCAGGGCAATTTGTATTGCTTTAATGGTTTGATCAATGTTCAGCACCATGCCGTGTTGTACACCGTTGCTGTTTGCCCGGCCAAAGCCAAGAATTTCAAGCTTGCCGAATTCATTTTTTCTACCTGCGATTGCGGCAATTTTAGTTGTGCCAATGTCGAGGCCTACGATAATGGGTTGTTCGCTGTTCATAATTGTTGTTTTATCTACAACTCCTTTTCTGTGACTACCGTAAGTCATTAATTTTTACGGAGAGGCTGTTGTACTATTTTTTTAATAATCACTCTTTTCTGGCATCACTGCCTTCGGTTTTTCTTTTGGTGTTTGTGGCGTTTTTGAATCCGCCGGTTTAATAATCTCTTTCTTCAAAGGGGCAGGACCTGGTTTTTTAAAGGATGATGGTTTTGTTGCCGAAACAACTGTAAAATTTCCTGCCTTGTTTCCTGTTTCGGGCTTTTTGTTTTCTGTACTTATTGATCCATTAATTTTATTTTCAACCCTTGCTCCCGCATCTACATCTTCAGATGGAACGTTATCAATTACAGGAGGCATATTAATGCGACTATTATCATCTGCGGGTTGAGTAAGCTGAATGTTTGTTGAATCTTCTAAATGTTTTTGTGCGTTGGTTATTATAGTTTTCATAATCTGAACCGCTTTCAGGGAATCCATTTTTATTTCCTGCGCACCACGCCGCACGCCAATTACCTGTCCTTTATATTTCAAATCAATCACAGAATATATATTCCATCCCGCTTTCGCTTCAAGCTGCCGATAGAAAGTAAGGAGCTTCTCAAATTTTTCATTGTAGTCATCTGCACTTCCGAAATCAATAACCTGGTTCCCAATCTTTGGGATCAACGTAAAGGTTCCGTTTTCATTGATATCTACCTGTTCAATTTGAGCCATCCAAAAGGGATTTGTTTCAATGAATTCCCCCAGCATTTTTATTTGTCTCAACAAGCTGCTGTCCCTTTTGGTCAATACTTTCAGGTTGGTTGGAAAATTGGTAAAGACCGGAAGCCTCGCAGAAAATTTATCGCTTAATGGCAGTCTTTTAAGTGAACTATCTATATAAAAAGATGCGCCCGACGAAGTAAATATTCTCGCTATCGGTTCTCTTTCTAATACCCTTACCTGCAATACATTATTATTATCAAAGAACAATTCTGCCTTCCTGACCCATTGATCTTTTTGCAAAGCCGATTCCATAGCGGCCAGATCAATTTTATAAACAGGTTTATTTTCTAGTTTGCCGCCATTTACTTTTTGCATTATTTCAATGACATCTCCCGTATCTATAAAAAAATTATTTTGAACTCCGGAAATATGAATGTTTGTTTTAAGACAGTGTTCATTATTCCTTTTAGTAATAGCAGCTACCAGCAATACAATAGTTCCTGAGCCCAGCAGAATCCACAGCAGGACTGTCAGAACTTTTGAAAATTTGTATTTATGATTTACTGTCATATTACTTACCGGCCTTCGGTCAAAATATTTTCTATTGATTCAATAAGTTTGTCAATATCGCCTGCTCCTGCAGTAATTAATAACTGGCCGTTTACACTTTCCTGAATTGATGCTTTATAGCCTGTTGCGATATATTTTAATAGCTCTTCAACGGATATTATCCTGGCATTTTTATTTTGCATTTTATCCAAAATCAATTGGCTGGTTACTCCTTCCATAGGTAATTCCCTTGCGGGATAAACAGGCAGCAGTAATATTTCGTCAGCCATATCAAGCGCTGCCGCGAATTCCATGGCCAGGTCTCTTGTTCTTGAGAAAAGGTGTGGTTGAAAAATGACTGTGCATTTTCTTTTGTTGAATAAACTCTTACCACTTTTTATCAGCGCCTCCAGTTCCTGGGGATGATGTGCATAATCATCAATAAAAATTACAGGTTGTGCAAGGGCAGCCGTTTGATAAAAGCCTTTATCACCATGATTTTCCTGTGGGCCAATAATATATTCGAATCGTCTTTTTACACCTTTAAAATCAGCTACGGCTTTTTTAATTTTTACAGGATCAATTTCCATGTAATGTGCGATCATAATTGCAGCCACTGCATTTTCTACGTTATGCATTCCACCCATATTGAGCTTCACATTATCAAGCATCCAATCTTTAGTCATCACATCAAATTCATAAGTCCCATTATGCATTGTTACATTGGATGCGTAAACATCAGCCGCATCATTCTGAAGGCTATAACGCACATGGTGAGCCGCAGTAAAACTATTTTCAGCAAGGCCATATTTCGTTAACAGAAGGCCCGCCGGCTTTACCTTGTTTGAAAAATCAAAAAAAGCCTGCTCCATATTTTCCCTGGTTCCATAAATATCAAGATGATCTGCATCCATAGCCGAGATCACCGCAACATCAGGAGACAACTGCAAAAAGCTCCTGTCATATTCATCTGCCTCTGCAACTGAAACATTATTCCCGCTGCTCCAAAAATTAGTATTATAGTTCACTGAAATACCTCCCAGGAAGGCATTGCAACCATATCCTGTGTGCCTCAAAATATGGGCTATCATTGTGCTGATTGTGGTTTTACCATGCGTACCCGCAATGCAAATACTGAATGATGATTTGGTTATTTCTCCGAGCACTTTGCTGCGCTTCACCATTTCATAATTATTATTGAGGTAATAATTATATTCACTATGATCCTTTGGAACTGCCGGAGTATATACAACCAACTGGGCATTCTTGTCGAGCATATCAATATTATCTTCATAATGTATTTCGATGCCCTGGTTTTCCATTTCTTTGGTGAGCGTGGTTGCTGTTTTATCATAGCCACTTACAGCCGCATTCCTGCTTAAATAATATTTTGCAAGAGCGCTCATTCCTATTCCGCCGATCCCGATAAAATAAACCCTTGATATGGTAGTATAATCTTTCACTAATTTATTCCCGGTAAAGGAAAATGTTTTGATTTCTTTTTGAGTTTTTTATTGGTTAATACTCGCTAAAATTTCTTTTGCAATTATTTCATCTGCATTGTTATTCCCCATCTTCGCAATATTAAATTCCAGCATCTTCATCCTTTCTTCATCATGCGCAACATCCATGATGGAGCTCATTAATTGTGATTTCACCTCATCATCCCGAACCATTATTGCAGCGCCCTTTTTTACCAGCGCCATCGCATTTGCTGCCTGGTGATCTTCTGCGGCAAACGGATAAGGCACAAAAACCGCCGGTTTTCCCACCACACACAATTCCGCTATAGTCATTGCGCCGGACCTTGCGACCACCAGGTCCGCAGCATTGTAAGCATATTCCATTTTATTTATAAATGCATTCGTCCAAATATTATTTCTATCCTCTTCAACTTTCGCCGCACGCTCAGCAAATGGTTTCCCTGTTTGCCAGATCAACTGAAGATCATTTTTTTTAAAAGCATCAATGTTTGCTTCAATTGTTTCATTAATACTTTTTGCTCCGAGGCTTCCACCCATTACAAAAATTGTTTTCATACCGGGTTTCAAACCAAAAAATTGCAAGGCTTCTTCTCTCGGAATTTTTTTTGAGAAAATTTCTCTTACCGGATTTCCTGTCAGTACAATTTTCACCGCCGGAAAGTATCGCTCCATTTTTTCCGTGGCAACAAAAATTTTTGTCGCTCTTCTGCCAAGCATTATATTACTCTTTCCAGGCAGTGAATTGCTTTCATGAATGAACGTCGGTATGCTCCTTGTCTGCGCAATTCTTAAAACAGGAAAACTTGAATAGCCTCCAACACCAATAACAGCGGAAGGCTTAAAGTTTTTTAAAATACCCGTTACTTCAAAAAAACTTTTCACCAGTTTAAATGGCAAACTGATATTTTTCATCAAAGAACTTCTGTTGTATCCTGCAATGGTAAGCCCAACAATTTTGTAACCCGCTTCAGGTATCTTATCCATTTCCATTTTCCCTTTGGCTCCAACAAATAAAATTTCAATACCCGGTTGCATTTTCTTTAACGCATTTGCAATAGCCAGTGCCGGAAAGATGTGTCCGCCGGTGCCACCACCCGCAATTATTACTTTTGCATTTTCTTTTACAACCGGAATCACGTCTTCCATTTTATCAATCATTTTGTCATTCATTCCCAAATACTTCTATCGTTGTTATTCGGCCTCTATTTGTTCGGTTACCAGTTCCGATTCTTTTCCTTCCATCTGTTCTACATTCCTCGCGACACTTAATATAATACCGATGGCAAAGCATGTAAACCAAAGGCTGCTGCCACCCATACTAACCAGCGGCAACGTAACTCCTGTTGTGGGGAAAAAATCCACTGTCACAGCCATATTTACCATAGCTTGAATTACCAGCGTGAAACTTAATGCTATAGCAAGAAAAGCCCCGAATGCAAATGGGCATCTTTGAAAAATTCTTATGCTCCTGAATAAAAAAAGCAAATAAATTAAAACAATTACCGCGCCACCAACCAGTCCATATTCTTCAATAATTATTGCATAAATAAAATCACTGTACGGATGTGGTAAAAAATTTCTTTGCTCACTCTTACCCGGGCCTTTTCCAAGCAATCCTCCTTTGGCAATTGCAATTTTTGATTGCTGAATCTGGTAACTTTCATTTTCCTTTCCTGCATAAATAAAATTCTGAACACGTTTGATCCAGGTTCCCATTCTGCCGGCGGTGAATACCTCCGGGATCTCTTTTGAATTATGCTCTTCTTTATTATAGTAATGAGTTGCTACTTGAACAAGCAACAAAAGAGGTATCAATGCTGATCCAACAACAATCATAATATGCCTCACTCTTACCCTGCCAATGAACATCATCATAAGTGCGATGCCGCCAATTAACAATGCTGTTGATAAATTCGCCGGCGCGATCAAAAGGCATATGATTATAACGGGGCCGATTAGGGGCAAAAAGCCTTTTTTAAAGTCTTTTATTACTTCCTGCTTCTTACTCAGTTGCCTGCTCATGTACATGAACAATGCAAGCTTCGCAAGATCAGATGTCTGAAATGTGAGGTTAATAACCGGCAGCCTGATCCACCTGTTGGCGTCGTTGATGTGACTTCCGTATTTGAGTGTATAAATTAAAAGCGGTATCGATATTAAAAATAAAATAGTAGCAACCCGCGAGTAAATTGTATAATTGACCCGATGCGCAAAATAAATAATCACGACTCCCAGTGCGATAAATCCTATTTGCTTGAACAAGTAACTTTCGGTGCTTTTATTCATTCTATAAGCAAGCGATCCAACACTACTGTACACAACAAGAATACTCACCAGGGTAAGAAGTATCACGATGGCCCATATCACTTTATCGCCCTTAGTGCGGCTCAAAAGATTACCCGTAACTGCCTGAGCAGAAGATAATTTGCCGGATAGTATGTTTTTTGAATTGTTCATGATCTCACCCCAACCGCTCTCCAATCCTTCAACAGGCTTAGGAGAGGGGAATGGATTTTATGTCTACTGAATTTGATTTTGTTATCTGATACATCATATTTGATTCTTGATTCCTAATTCTTGACACATGCTTCCTTGCGCCTATAAATCCTTCACCGCTTCTTTAAATTGCTTCCCGCGGTCTTCATAATTTTTAAAAAGATCAAAACTGGCACATGCCGGAGACAATAAAACAACATCTCCTTTGTCAGCAAAATGAAAAGCCGATTGCACTGCATCTTTTGCATTATCTGTATTTACTATCAGCTCAACATCATTTCCAAAAGCCTCATGTATTTTCCTGTTATCTAAACCCATGCAAACAATCGCCTTTACTTTTTCTTTTACAATTTCTTTCATGAAAGAATAATCATTGCCTTTATCAACTCCGCCCAGGATAAGGATGGTAGGCTTATTCATACTTTCAAGTGCAAACCAGGTGCTATTGGTATTTGTTGCCTTGCTGTCATTAATAAACTCAACACCTTTAATAGTCGCAACCGGCTCCATACGGTGCTCCAGGCTTTCAAAGGTTTGTACTGCTTCTCTTATTTTTTCCTTTCGTATATCCATCACAACGGCTGAAAGACTTGCCGCCATTGTGTTATATTGATTGTGTTTTCCCTTAACTGCAAAATCGTCAACGCTCATGTTCATTTCTTCTTTCTTCCATTTAATGTGCATTTCTGCATTGGATATGTACGCGCCTTGTGGTAATTGTTTGCTCATGCTGAATGGTAATGGGTTGGTCTTGTTTAAAAAATTGTTCAGATATTTTATTGTTATTTCATCATCGGCGTTATAAATAAATACATCGCTTTCTTCCTGGTTTTTTATGATATTGAATTTGCTTTTTATATAATTTTCAAAATTGTAATTGTACCTGTCTAAATGATCTTCTGTTATATTTGTCAGTACTGCCACATCAGGCCTGAAAAATTTTATATCATCTAATTGAAAAGAACTTATTTCCGCCACATATAATTTTTTTGGTTCAGTTGCAACCTGCCTTGCAAATGAAAAACCAATGTTGCCAACCATTGCACAATCAGGCCCCGCATTTTTACAGATATGATAGATCATTGCAGTCGTTGTTGTCTTTCCATTGCTGCCTGTTATCGCTATGATTTTACTTTCGCCTTTATACCTGTATGCAAATTCTATTTCACTTATTATTTCAATTCCTCTTTTCTCGTAACTCCTGTATTACCCCGCTCTTTCTGGAATTCCCGGGCTTTTCACGACAGTGTCCGCTTCAAAAATTTTTTTTTCGTTGTGAGTATCCTCTTCAAAATCAATTTCGTTTAACATCAGTTCATTTTTAAAAACATCTTTGATCAAAGAACTATCACTTACAAAAACTTCGTAACCTTTTTGCTGAGCAAGCAATGCTGCACCCACTCCGCTTTCGCCTGCACCAAGTATTACTATTTTTTTTTTCATTCCGTTTTTTTCTGGCTTAAGGCCAAAAAAATTGGTTTTTCAACGGTATGAACCTAATGGGTCAGAAATCTTTCTTCACAGGAATTGGCAAGGATAAATTATTTCTCTCCTGAAGTTCTTCGAACAAAAAAGGTTTTCACAGGAACAAAATTTTTCAAAATATCTCTCACTCTTATCTTAATTTTAATGTTACTACTGCAAACACCACAGATAAAATAGTAACCACCCAAAAACGCACTGCTATTTTACTTTCATGATATCCCAGCTTTTGATAATGATGATGCAATGGGCTCATCAAAAAAATTCTTTTTCCTTCTCCATATTTTCTTCTTGGTGTATTTGAAATAAGCAACCTGTATCACCACACTTAAATTTTCAACCAAAAACACAAAACAAAAAATGGGAATTAACAATTCCTTTCTAACAATGATGGCCAGCGACGCAATAATACCACCCAAGCGCCAGGCTTCCGGTATCACCCATAAAAACCTGTGCCGGGTATGCATTGTACCATAGAAACCCCACACAAGCACCCACGAAAGCTGCGATAAAAATTGACAGCTCTGTAAGGTTTGGGATGTACATAATATTGAGGTATTCGGCAATACGTACATCGCCACTTACAAAAACAAAAACACCCAAACAAATACCAATGATAGCACTTACACCTGTAGCCAATCCATCAAGGCCGTCTGTAATATTTGCACCATTTGAAACCGCCGTTACAATAAATATTACAATAAGATGTACAATATATATGTATACTTTTCCAAACTCTGCGGCAAAAGTTTAGCATAATTAAATTCGTGGGTTTTTACAAATGGAATTGTTGTGATTGGCGTTTTCACTGTTACAAACCGGTGTATTTTTCCATCAACAATGATGGTATCTTCAGCCACCTTATGTTCACCACGTCCAAGGATTGTTTGGCTACCTGTTGCATCGCTGATAACTTCTCTTTTCACAACAACACTTTGATTGAAGTAGAGTGTGGATCCAATGATGATACCCAACATCACCTGTCCAAAAATTTTAAATTTCCCTGCCAAGACCATCCGCATCTGTTTTTTTGTAAGCGATTCCTTTTGCTTTTGCAATTCGCTTTGCTCTTATTTTCAAATAATCATCAATAAATCCAATAATTCCCAGCCAACAGTACACAATAGCATTAATCTCACATACACTTTATCAAGATTTGCCAGTAATAATGTTGGAATCAATAATGGCCAGCAAAATAATAATACCTCCCATCGTAGGTGTTCCTGATTTCATCTTCTCACCAGCCAAACCAAGCTCCCGAACGGATTCTCCTATCTGTTTCTTTTTTAAAATATTGATAAGCTTTTTGCCATATACCGTTGTAATAATCAGCGATAACAATACTGCCACCAACACCCTGAAAGTGATAAAATGAAAAAGCCCGCTTCCCGGAAACTTGATCCCATTTTTAGAAAACCATTCAAAAAGGTGATAGAGCATTATTGTTCTAAATTTTTATTTACTCTCTCTCAATCCCTCTCCAAGTAGGGTAGCAGAACTTTTTATTTTTCCAGCATTTCAAGCATTTCCTGCAATACCTGCTTATCATCAAAATCATATTTTACTCCTTTTATCTCCTGGTATTTTTCATGTCCTTTGCCTGCTACCAATACAATATCTTCTTTATTGCGCAAGACTCACGGCAGTTTTAATCGCTTCTTTTCTGTCAGCAATAGAAATGTATTTTTTACGGGCAATTACGGTCACACCTTCTTCCATATCTTTAATAATTTGCGTCAGGATCTTCACTGCGCGGATTATCTGAAGTAAAAATTATTTTATCACTGTATTCACAGGCAACTTCAGCCATTACAGGCCGTTTTGTTTTATCGCGGTCGCCGCCACAACCCACTACTGTAATTATTTTTTCATCCCCTTGCTTTAAGTTTTTTATCGTAGCCAGTACATTTAATAATGCATCAGGGGTATGTGCATAGTCAACAATTCCAACAATATTTTCCTTCGGAGATTGTATAAAATCAAATCTTCCTTCAGCGCCGGTGAGGCTGCTGAGTATTTGCAAAACTTTTTGCTTTTCTTCTCCCAGACATATTGCCGCCCCATACACAGCCAATAAATTATAAGCATTAAAAGTTCCTATCAACCTAAAATGAACTTCAACTTCATTAATCATTATCAGAAGCCCCAGCAAAGAATTTTCAATGATCTTTCCTTTAAAATCAGCCATAGTTTTAAGACTGTACAAGTATTTTTTTGCACGGGTATTTTGCAGCATCACAGCACCACGCTTATCATCCGCATTGCTAATGGCAAATGAAGAAGAAGGCAAAGAATCAAAAAATTGTTTCTTAACTTTTATGTATTCATCAAATGTTTTATGATAGTCAAGATGATCATGTGTGATGTTGCTAAAAATTCCACCGGCAAATTGTAATCCTGCAATTCGATGCTGGTGGATAGCATGAGAGCTTACTTCCATAAACACATGCGTACAACCGGCATCCACCATATCTGCAATAAGCTTATTCAGACTTATCGCATCCGGGGTTGTATGTGTTGAAGGCAAAACTTTATCGGCAATTTGATTTTGCACGGTACTGATAAGCCCACATTTATATCCCAGGCTGGAAAATAATTTGAATAGCAATGTCGCGATAGTTGTTTTGCCATTTGTGCCTGTAACACCAACCAGCGAAAGTTTTTCCGATGCATTGCCATAAAAATTATGAGCCATGACACCTGCAGCAATACTGCTATTTTCAACCACAGTATATTGTATTTTTTCATCCGGATTTTCCGGTAACGCTTCACATATAATTGCTGAAGCTCCGTTTGATATTGCCGTATCAATAAATTGATGCCCATCCGAAACAGCACCTTTAATTGCAATAAAACAATTACCAGGCTTAACCTTACGTGAATCAATCTGTAAATCATTAACCTCAGTTACCGGTGCACCCGCTACGGATAGAATTTTTACTTTATATAATATTTGTTGTAATAATGCCATTAATTCAATTCAAGATTTATTGATTGTCCTTTAGTAAAATCTGCGTCCTGTGGCAGAGATTGATGAGACTACTTTCCCCCTTCCCGATGCAACCACTTTTAATCCCATATTTTCAAGTAAGTACACAGCATCTTTTAATCCCAGGCCGGTAACATCAGGCACTTTTTTTTGAGAAAAATCAAGTATCAAATGCCTGTATTTAAATTTGCCTGGGTTCCTTTCAAAGCTATGGCCCTCCATAATCCGGACGTATCAGGATCGATAGAAGCATAACGAAAAGCATTTATAATTCTATTGAGATCTGGTTTTAACCCATACACCATATAAGTATTGCTGTCAGCCCTGTTTTGAAAATTATCAAACAGGTCGCTAGAAAATTTAGCAGCATATATCCGGTCGGCAACGTCTCTAAAAACCGGTGCTGAAACCACTCCGCCATAAGCCAATCTTGATTCACTCGTGTTTTGAATCACTACAGCAATGCTATACTTTGGGTTATCTGCAGGAAAATATCCCATAAAAGATGATTGGTAAATCTTGTTGCTTTTATTATAACCCCGATTATCCATAGCCGTTACAGCAGTACCTGTTTTACCCGCGAATTTGTAGACATCACTTTTTAACTGGTGTGCAGTGCCGTGTTGATTTTCTACGACGGCCACAAGGCAATCTTTTAATTTACCAAGCGTTTCATCGCTGCAAATTTTATCTACAAGTACAGTCGGGTGAAACGATTTTATTTCAACGCCCATTTCCTTTATGGCATTCACCAGATATGGCTTCATCATTTTGCCATTATTTGCAACTGCATTATAGAGCATAAGCATATGCAATGGCGTTACTAACTCTTCATAACCATGAGCCATAAATGGAATCGTAAATTTTGTCCAGTATTTTCCGTCGGGGTTTTTTATTAATGGAGCAGCTGCTCCAACTATATCTATTCCCGTAACGGTATCGAGCCGCAGGTGATGAAGATGATTGTAAAATTTTTTCGGCTGATTGTGATAATATTCATCCGCCATCTTCGCAAATGCAACATTTGATGAGCGGGCAAAAGCTTCTTTTACGGTAAGTAAACCTGTACCCATATGAGAATCCCTGATCCGCAGGCCATAAAATGATTTTTGGCCACCCTCGCAATCCACGATGGTGCTGGTGTCAACATATTTATCTTCAAGAAGAGATAATAAAGTTGCCAGTTTAAAAATGGATCCTGGTTCCGTTTTTTTACCCAATCCATAATTATAATCTTCTATGTAATCTCCATCCGGCCTTTTCCCAAGATTGGCGATTGCTTTTATTTTACCTGTTTGTGTTTCCATAACTATACAGGTGCCATGCAGAGAATTATTTTCCACCATCATTTTCATGAGCGCATTTTCCGCTACATCCTGCATATAGGTATCAATGGTTGTAATGATATCCTTACCATTTTCCGGTTCAATTTCACCACCATCAACAGGTACATATGCTCCGGCCATATATCGCATGAGGCGTTGGCCCGTTTGCCCTTTCAGAACGCTATCATAGGATCTTTCAAGGCCTACATTTTTACTGGTATCACCCCTTGAAAGCCCAATTGTTCTGTTAGCGAGCAACACATAAGGATTCACCCTGTTATCCCTTACATCTATAATAAATCCGCTTTTGTTGCGCCCCTGCCGTACAAGAGGAAAATCGCGAAGGACCTGGTAATCTTCAAAAGAAATTTTCTTTTTGAGTGAATAATATCTTTCCTTGTTTTTATAACCATTGATTAATAGTTTTCTGTAAGCCGCTTTGCTGGCATCTTTAAATAAATGCGACAATGAGTAACTTAACGAATCAAGATTATCATAAAATCTTTTGCCATCTTTTTCACGCAGTCCATCTGCTGCAAAATCCACATAAATATCAAACACCGGAATAGAAGTACTTAGCATGTTTCCGTTTTCGCTGTAAATACTTCCACGTTCTGCATTTACATCAAAATATTTCAGATGTTGGGTGTTGCTCATACTCTTCCAGTAATCGCCCTGCACTCTCTGGATATATATAGCACGTGACAATACTATCACACCCAGCGCCATCACGCCGATGAAACAGAGATAAACACGCCATGATATGTCTTTTTTTACATCCAACTTTTATAGCCTCACCCCAGCCCCCTCTCCTTCGGAGAGGACAGGAACCTTCGCCAGGCAAGCGTTTTAAAAAGAAGAGAAATTATATTTATAATTTTTTTATTTTTATTTTTTACCGATGGTATCTATCAAGCGCACCGGGGGTACTAATAATTCTTTTAATCCAAGTGGCTCAACTGCTTTTGCCAATTCACTTTCTTTGCTTCTGAAAATAACATCGCGTTTTATTGTTTTAAATTCATATTCCATCTCTTTAAGATGTTTTGCTGTCGAATTTATTTTTCTTACGTTTTATCAGCATAATGGCCATTAGCGATATAAAGGATCAATAGTGTGGCAACAAAAAGATAGAATGGAATATTTGAAACAATCCATTTATTATAAATAAATGACCTCCGGATTTTTTTTCCCGGTGTTTTCTTTGTTTCGTTTGTATTTATGTTTTGCTCTTGTGTCATTACCAGATTTTTTATGACTGTTATTTTGAAACTTTTTTTTTTTCTGCAATCCTTAATTTCGAACTACGTGATCTCGGGTTTGTTTTTATTTCCTGGAGCGATGGAGTAATTGGTTTTTTAGTAATAATTGTAAGATCATTTTCCAGCGGTGTTCCGTACAGATCATTTCTTTGTTCTTCCTCTGAATTTCCGTATTTAAAAAAATTTTTTACAATCCTGTCTTCCAGAGAATGAAATGTAATAAATGCGACACGCCCGTTTTCTTCCAGTGCACCGGGCACCTGCGTAAGCATTCTTTTAAAGCTCCCAATTCATCATTGACTTCTATTCTTAATGCCTGGAAGACTTTGGCAAAATATTTTTCAGGGTTGCCTTTCACAATCGGATAAAGTGCCGACTTAAATTCTGCAATCGTATTAAGTGATTGTGATTTTCGCATTGTAACTATTGTTCTGGCAAGAGTTTTCGAATTGGTCACTTCGCCATACTTTTCAAAAATTTTATGCAATCGTTCCTCAGGATACGTTGAAATTATTTTTGCAGCATCAAGCTTTTCATTTTGGTTCATGCGCATATCCATTGATGCATTGAACCGGGTAGAAAATCCTCTCTCTGCAATGTCAATCTGGTGGCTTGAAATTCCCAGGTCTGCAAGTATTCCATTTACTTTTGAAACCTTATAAAAACGCAGAAAACGATTGAGATGACGAAAGTTGTGAGGAACAAATATGAGGCGACTATCGGAAAGAAGATTTTCTTTAGCATCTGCATCCTGGTCGAAAGCAATTAACTTTCCCGTAGCATCCAGTTTTTCAAGAATAGCTTTGCTATGTCCGCCACCACCAAAAGTGCAATCCACATAAATTCCGGACGGAATAATTTTAAGCCCATCGATTACTTCATCAAGCATAACCGGCACATGATATATGCCTTCCTGCATAGTTAAAGTTTTACATATTGATCACCTGTCATTACCTCTTTTGCCAAATCACTAAATGCTTCGGGTGAAAAAGTTTCAAAGAACTCTTTATATTTTGTTTTATCCCAAATCTCAATCTTATCAATTGCCGAAACCAGTACGATATCTTTTTCAAGCCCGGCATATTCCATCAGGTTTTTTGGCAATAGCATACGTCCCGCACTATCAAGTTCAACCTGCGTAGCTCCGTTCAAAAAATACCGTTTGAATTGTCTTACCTTGGGATCAAAATCATTCAAATTGCTCAGGTCAGAAAAAATAGGTTTCCAGCTTTTAGATGTGTATAAACTCAGGCATTTTTCAAAGCCCCTGTTTAATACAAAAGGTTCAGCTCCGCTTTCAGGCATTTGCTTTCTTAAATCCTGCCGGAAGTAGAAAGCGCCCTTTCGCATCTAATGTAGCTTCGTACTCACCTATAAAGCCAGTCATTATGAACTAATTATATTAAATTAAAAAATAATCTCCACAAAATAACACTTTTTCCCACTTCGACAACAATTTTGCCGACATCTTTTTTATACACAACGGCTGTGTTTGTCGCATCAGAGAGGTTTATGCAATGAAATATTGGCAAAGCTATGTGGATAGTATGTTAATTAAGCGTGCAAAAATTGTTGATAATATATGACGCCAGGCTATTCTAATACACCTTTATTAAAAAAATTGGGAATCACAGACTCTCAAAAAATCTTGATAATAAATCAGCCTGCGGATTATTACGACCTACTGCAAAAAGATATCGGCATGCAACTTTGCAAAAAAGAAGAGTGCCCTGATTTTATACATCTGTTTGTGACGAGCAATAACGAGCTGGAAAATAAAATGAAATTGGTCCTGAAAAGAATAAAACCAACCACCGTTATATGGGTATCATGGTATAAAAAAAGCAGCAGGCTTGCTACCGATGTTACGGAAGATGTAATAAGAAATTTTGCTTTACAGAATGGTTTGGTTGATGTAAAAGTATGTGCGGTGAGTGATGTGTGGAGCGGGTTGAAACTCGTAGTGCCGCTGAAGATGAGAAAGTAAATCCTGAAATCTTCTATTCGGTTTCTTTTATAACAGGCAGGTCAATACTAAAACAACTTCCCTTTCCTGGAGTACTTTCTGCCTTTATTTTTCCCTTGTGAGCATCAATAATGGTTTTAACATAGCTGAGGCCAAGCCCAAATCCTTTCACGTTATGAATATTTCCGGTGTGTGCCCGGTAAAATTTTTCAAATATGCGATGTAAGGTTTCTTTATTCATTCCAATGCCATTGTCTTCAATTTTGATTCGCAAATGATTGTTAATATTTTGGGTCGAGAGTTTAATAACCAGGTTTTCTTTTGAATATTTTATAGCATTATCCAGCAGGTTATTGATAATATTGATCAGATGAACTTCATCCCCCATAAGTAAGTCGTTCTTCGCATTAAAACATGTTTCCAGTTTGCCATTTTTCTCATCGAGAGGTAGCCTTATATTGTTTACAGCTGCATTTATCAAATCGTGAGCGTGCACGGGCTTTTCATTTAATTGAATTTCCTGCTTATCGAGCAAGGCTGCCTGCAGTATAGTTTCCACCTGCTTATTCATTCTGCGATTCTCATCTTTTATAATGCCGGAAAAATAATCCATCTTAACCCTGTCATTAATTACTTTCTCATTTTTTAAAGCATCCACGGCAAGTGAAATCGTTGCCAGCGGTGTTTTAAATTCGTGGGTCATGTTATTAATAAAATCAGATTTTATTTCACTTAATTTCTTTTGATTTAATAACGCCCTTATGGTGATAAAGAAGGCCGCGAAAATAATACAGGTAAATAGTATCGCGCCTATAACCATCCAATACATCTGTTTCCAGATTATATTCTTTACATGAGGTACTACAATAATCAAAAGTTCTTCCGTTGAAAGCCCTTCCGCAAGACTTCCGCTTGGAGCTTGTATGGGGTAAACAAATGATAAGTTGTGTATTGTATCAAGATAGGCCTCCATGTAATGTTTCGACTGGAGATCATCACCAATCATGGAAGTGGTAGTTATCGCGAATTCAAAATTAATATCTTTAAGGTTATTTTTTTCAAATGCTTTTTGGATTTTCTCACGTATCTCGTCACGGGTAAATTTATGGACAATCGTAGTAGGGAAAACATTTAAAGGGAAAAGGATATCATTATTCTTCCTTTTATCGAACGGAGAAAGATTTCCCTTTTCTTCGGCAAGGTCGTTGGCAGCGGTGACGGTCACCATGGAAACCCCCTTTTCAAATTGTTGTTCCTTATCCTGCAGCGCCTGCCTTATCCAGACAATCTGAAAAAAAATTATCCCCAGTAAGGAAATAAAAATCAGTATGGTGATAATAGGGAAAATTTTCTTCATGCACCGCAAATTTAAACTTCACAACTTCTAAATCGCAACAGAATTGTTTAACTGAAGGATTTTTAACTAACTCTTATCTTTAAAGTTGATTTATAAAAATGGAAGTGTGTATATTTTCAACAAATAAATATAATTTAGAATTATGATTTCTCCTGCACGCGGCACATTATTAATCGCAAACCCGTTTTTAAAAGATCCGAACTTTAGCAGGAGCGTTATTTTTTTATGCGAACATAAGGAAGAAGGCAGTTTTGGATTTGTCTTGAATAAAAAGTTTCCGAAAACATTAAGCGAGTTGGTTCCCGAGCTGGGTGATTTTTCCTTGCCTGTCTACCAGGGCGGCCCTGTCCAGGGAGATTCTCTTCATTTTTTACACCAATACCCTGATCTTATCAGCGGTGGCGAAGAAGTTTTTAAAGATGTTTACTGGGGAGGAAATTTTGAAAGTCTTTTAATTAACCTTAAGAATAACGATATCGATTCTAGCCACATCCGGTTTTTTATCGGCTATAGCGGATGGACAGAAGGGCAGCTCGATAATGAAATGAAAGAAGAAAGCTGGCTTACCGTTTCCGCGACTCAACAATTAATCTTTAATACCCAACCTGAAGATATCTGGAAAAATTCGTTGAAACATCTTGGAGGAAACTATGAAATGATGATAAATTTTCCACTTGACCCTCAATTAAATTAACAGGATATAATTATTAATGATAGTTAAAAAAATTATATGAAAAGATTAGCGATTGTTTTTGGCGTTTTATGTCTTGGTGTATTTGCCATGTTTATAGAAAAGGATAAGAAAAAGGGTAAAAAGATCTTTGGGGACAAAGATGAGGATGCTATTGAATTTACCGGTCCTCACGGTGAAAAAATAATGGTTGGCAGTAGTGGCGGCAGGTATTACCTGAGGGGTGACAAAAAGATTTATGTAAAAAAGAAAAACTAGTCGTTCGCCTTCCGCGGGAAAATGCAAGGCAGGCATTTAATAAGTTTCCATATTTTTAATAAAAATTTTGCTCTATAAGTTTTTACTACTGCCCGCCAGGATATTCATTCATTTTTATTGTCGCAGAATAATTATAAATAAAAAGAGTTTACTCAATCAAAAAGGTCCTTTACTCATCGCATCTAATCATCCCAATTCTTTTTTAGACGCTATAATTCTTGCAACGCTCTTCAAGAGTCCTATTCATTCCTTAGCCCGTGGTGACGCTTTTGCAAGTAAATTAATTACAAAGATTCTTGAATCCTTTAATATGCTGCCTGTCTACCGGGTAAGTGAAGGGGTTGAAAATCTTGAAAACAATTACGACACATTTAAAGCGTGCCAGGATATTTTTGCAAACAACGGCATTGTTTTAATTTTTAGTGAAGGAAGATGCATTAATGAGTGGCACCTGAGGCCATTGAAAAAAGGAACCGCAAGGCTCGCACTTGAGGCCTGGCAGAATGGAGTGCCTTTAAAAGTATTGCCGTTAGGGATCAATTACAGTTCGTTTCGAAAATTCGGCAAAACTGTAATACTAAACTTTGGAGAATTTATTATGAGGGATGATATTTTCAACAATGTGAATGGCAAATCGATCAATGATTTCAATCAAAAATTAAGAAGGCAATTAGAAAGCCTCATGTTTGAAATTCCAAAAGGCGACTCACAAAAACGTAAAGAATTTTTCGGTTTTGGGGAATCTTTTATCAATAAATTTTTTTTATTTCTTCCCGCTGTTGCAGGATTTGTAATCAATGCGCCATTATTTTTACTGGTGCATTTTGCTATAAAAAATAAAGCGCAAGATCATTATGATTCTATAATGACGGGTTTACTATTTTTTCTTTACCCTGTTTATGTATTGATAATTACCCTTCTGGCATTGCTTATTTTTAAAAGCTGGATGGGCTTGCTCCTGCCTATTTTAGTACCATTTACATTGTGGAGTTATGTACAGGTAAATGGCAAATAATGGGTAGGGCCGCATCTCATTAATCTTTACATATCACAACAGCCTAAGCAAAAAAATTTGTTTTATATAAAAAAATAAGTAATCTTTCCTATTCAATGAGAAAAAAAGAAAAAAACTGTAAGAGAATCTTGAAAACGACCGTACCATATTTGATACAAATTGGCGCTATGTCTAATTTTGTATAACCCAAACTTTTAATGGTTTTAACTTTTTACCTTTTCCAGGCTCCTTATGAAAATAATAACCTGCTAATCATCCAATCGCCCTATTGGTTTTGGAGATGCGATTCATTGAATCTTTTGATTTGGAAATGATATAGTGTTTGTTTGATAATGCAAGAGGAGCACCTGTAAAATAGTTAAGGCCATCGTATGTCGTCAATTATCGTATTAGCTACTATTGTATTACTTATTGTTGCTTTATATAGCAGTAAAATAAAGCCATCTATCCTGTTCCTGGTAGCAGTTTCTGTATTCCTGGTGTCGGGAATCCTCACGCCGGAAGATATATTGAAAGGATTGGCCAACAAGCAGGTTATTGTCATTTTCCTACTCCTTATCCTTGCAGCCGGCTTTAAAAAAGAGTTTGGCCATGGCTTTTTTAATTACCTGTTTAAACCGGATTTGTTACCCAAACAGTTTTTATTGCGACTTATGCTTTTTGTGTCTTCCTGCTCTGCTTTCATAAACAATACACCCATTGTCGCCTTCATGACACCCTATGTAAAAGAATGGGTGAACCGTAAAGGATTTCCTGCATCGAAATTTATGATACCACTGGCATTTGCAACTGTCCTGGGAGGAATGATAACGGTTGTTGGCACTTCGACTAATCTCCTGTTAAACGGCCTTATTGCGGAATCCGGCTTAAAGCTTCATAGGCTATAAAGATTTCCTTTTTTTGGGATTAATCGTAACATTATTGGGATTAATATACTTATACACTATCGGTTACATTTTATTGCCAGACAAAAAAAGCCCCATCCAGGAAATGGAGGAACATCTAAATGAGTATGTCGTTGAAACTATGGTGGAACCCTCCTCAATTTTGATTGGGGAACACATTAAAACGCGTTTGCGTAACCTGAAAGATATTTACCTTTTCGAGATAGTCCGCAAAGGCCAATCGATTTTTCCGGTAACGCCGGAAGAAGTAGTTGAGGAAGGGGACCTGCTTTATTTCTCCGGAAGAACCGGCGCCATTGCCCAATTAGTGAAGGAAGTGAAGGGTCTGGCGCTTGCCCGATACTACTACACTTAACCGTTACCGTCACCATCACTGCGTAGAAGCGATCATTCCCGCTAATTCTCATTTAATTGGCAAAAAGGTAAGGGAATCTAATTTCCGACAACAATACAATGCTTCTATTATAGCGCTTCATCGGCAGGGTAAAAGAATTGCCGGCCCGGTAGGCGAAACAATTTTGGATGCCGGAGACCTGGTGTTGCTATTAGGCGGTGACGATATGCATAATTATCAATCTGATCTTTTCCTGATCAAGCACCACGATATAAAAATGGTTAAAACGAAAAAGACTTTCCTGAACAAACTTGCTCCTTTCGTTGCCCTCATTCTATTGATCCTGGGAATAACAAGGACTATGGATCTGTTCATTGCCACTTCACTTGCAATACTTCTATTTGTAATCATAAGAACACTTCGGTTTGAAGATTTAAAAAATGCTTTTGATTTTAACCTGGCTGTGTTGTTAGTAGCTTCACTGGCTATTGGCCTGGCCCTTTTTAAGTCAGGAGCGGGACAATGGGTAGCAACTGGAGTATTGAGAATTAGCGGTACAAATCCCGTTGCGGCCATCTCACTTTTATTTGCTGTAACGCTATTAATAACTGCTGTTATATCTAACCCCGCTACGGTTGCAATTGTGTTTCCTGTTGCAGTATCGTTATCAAACCAATTGCACATTAGCAATACACCTGTATTTGTGGCTATTGCTTTTGCTGCATCCTGCACTTTCATGACCCCATTTGGTTATCAATGCAATTTGATGGTGTACGGGCCGGGCAATTATTCATTTAAAGATTTTCTCAAAATAGGATTTCCGCTAACGCTCATATATGCTGCAGTATGCATTATTTTTATTTCATGGTATTATAATTTATAGCTATGGCCAATACGATCTTTCCTTTCGATTCCAAAATTACCTGCGGGCAACGCAAACAAGCAATGATGCAGACACCACGGCTTATCTGGCTCACTGGCTTGTCGGGGTCAGGCAAAACAACATTAGCTCTTCGTCTTGAACATTATTTTTTCGGTAAAGGTTTTAAGATTTTTATTCTTGATGGAGATAACGTGCGTAACGGCTTGTGTAAGGACTTAGGTTTTTCCGAGGATGACCGTAAAGAAAATCTGCGCAGGGTAGCGGAAGTAGCAACGCTGATGTTGGATGCAGGACTCATAGTTATCAGTGCTTTTATCTCACCCAGCGCAGAAGACCGGCAAGCTATTAAAAATATCGTGGGAGAGCAACGGTTCATTGAAGTATATGTAAACTGTACCGTAGAAGTGTGTGAGGAGCGTGATGTAAAGGGATTATATGCTAAAGCGCGGAAGGGTATTATTCCCAATTTTACAGGTATCAGTGCACCTTATGAAACGCCGTTGTCTCCGGATATTGAGGTAAAAACTGCGGGCGAAACTATCGAAGAATCCGTACTAAAGATTATTGGATTAGTGGAACCGGTCATCGGTCTTTAATATTAAGTTCACTTTAAATAGAGTCAAAGTATGATCGATATAACCAACCTGTTGGAGGTAGCTAAAAAAGCTGCGGTGTTGGCAGGAGAAGCCATTTTAAAAGTATATGATTCCGAGGATTTTGGTGTTGAGATGAAGAGTGACAAGTCGCCCCTGACGCTAGCAGATAAGGCAGCCCATACCGTTATTGCTGAGCATTTGGAGGCAACTTGCCTGCCCATACTTTCAGAAGAAGGAAGTTCCATTAGTTACGAAGAACGGAAAAATTGGGACTATTTCTGGCTCATAGATCCATTGGATGGTACAAAGGAATTTATAAAAAGAACCGGTGAGTTTACGGTTAATATAGCTCTGATGCGCTCAACTGTTCCTGTTGCCGGCGTCATTTATGCGCCGTACATTAATGTCTTATATTTCGGTTCCAAAGAAACAGGTGTTTACAAAATAGAAAATGATAATAAGGTCCAATTATTATTCATCCCGCAAAAAAGATCGATAAAAGATTTGCAGCAGCGGGAACAGATAACTATAGTGGCGTCTAAATCGCATATGAATGAAGAAACAAACACCTTTATAAACCAATTTCGCAATGCGAATTTTTCCTCCATGGGCAGCTCACTAAAGCTAATGCTATTGGCTGAAGGCGCCGCAGAGATTTACCCCAGGATAGCACCCACTATGGAATGGGACACCGCTGCCGGCGATGCTATTTTACGATCTTTAAATATGGGCGTTTATCAAACAGACCTACAAACAGAGCTTCTTTACAATAAAGAAAATTTATTGAACCCGTCGTTTGTCGCTTTGTAAATTTTCCGGATAGACCAGGTTAAGAAAGGGATGTTACCGATTCAATTTTCTATACCATTTCGCCCTTCATCAAATGCCCGAGCATTTCCTTGAAATTTTCCTTCTTGTTTAAATGAGGGATTGGTTCACCGGGCTCAGGCTTACCCAAAAATTTGCATAGAGGTCCCCAGCCTTCGCTAACATCGTAAATAAGTAATTTATCGGCCGGGACAAATGCCTTTACGTCTTCGGTGTGCTTATGAAACATTTTTTCGGCAAAGGCTTTATCCTCAAATTTGCCCTGGAAATGAACCTGGAAAATCATTTCCTTTGCAAGCTTCACGCATTTAATAACGGAGCGAAGTCGGGAATTGAAAAGCAGCTTGGATAACATTTTCAATTTTTGTGGAAGCGTTTGTGGACCGGCTTGCCAGATAGTACTGAAAACACTGGTATACCACTTCTCAAAAGGGCGCACTGTTAAAATAACTTTAGCATCCGGGTATTTTGCCATGTGTTCTTTGTACCAGGGATAACCAGGAAAATCAACCGTGGCCTGAAATCCATTATAGAGCTCTTCCCAATTTGTTGTCCCGGTCTCTTTTAATGCCTGCCAGTAATGAAGATTCTCCGGGTGCACGAGAAGTTCTTTCATGTGATAGGTTTTTGTGAAACCTAATTTCTCAAGCGAGTCTTTAAGTGTATTTGTGCCGGTACGCGGTAATCCGGCTCCAATGATTTTGATTGACATTTTAAGAAGAGATTTTGGTAATGTAATTAATAACGTAAGATAATATTTAATTTTGCCGGGATGAAAAATAATTAGCGATCCGGCCATTCTATTTATTAGTTGGATATACACAAACCGTCAATTGTTACTAAATTGCATCGCTCTACCTTATAGCAAAACTCCGCTTCCATAATTTTTATTTCCAAACAAACTCAAATTACTTCCATGACAAAGGCGTGTTTTTTCCTGTTATTATTTTCTGGAATGGCTACTATCGCATCTAGCCAGGCAACAAATAAAGATTCAACAAATAAACCCGAGCCACCTAAAGATAGAAATATGTTTGGCCTTCACATTCCACGAGGTCTCACTAAAACTTCCGATGGGCTTGCAGACGGTTATGTAATGTTCGGCGTTCCAAATTCCCCACTGGTTTATTTAATCAATCGCAAGGGTGAAGTGGTGCACCAATGGAAAAGTAATTATGGAAGTCCTGCAGTAAGTGCTTATTTACAAAACGACGGTTCATTAATTCAAAACGTGGCTGATCCGGACTTCCCGGTTTTTGCAGGCGGTGGGGAATCCGGAAGAGTACAAAAAATTTCCTGGGACAGTAAAGTACTTTGGGATTTTGAATATGCGACCGAAGAATATTTGCATCATCACGATTTTGCAGTAATGCCTAACGGGCACATACTTGCTATTGCGTGGGAAGCAAAAACACCCGAAGAAGTAACGGCAGCCGGGCGAAAGCCTAATATGATTCCAAAGGCAGGTTTATGGCCTGATAAGATTGTGGAAATTGCGCCGGACGGCCAACGCCACGGAACGATTGTTTGGGAATGGCATATATGGAACCATTTGATTCAAGATTTTGATTCTAAAAAAGCTAATTATGGCAAGCCGGCTGATCATCCGGAGTTGTTGGATTTCAATGTCGGTGACACTGTACCGCCTCTTATGACACAGGCTCATATGGATACAATGCATATGCAAGGGCACGCCTGGAGAAACGCCACACCGGAAAATGAAGGCTCGGAAGTTTATCATGTTAATGCAATAAAGTACAATCCGGATCTTGACCAAATTGTTTTTAGTTCACCCAACCTGAGTGAAATATTTATTATTGATCATAGTACAACGACCAAAGAAGCTGCTGGCCACAAAGGTGGGAAGTCAGGAAAGGGCGGAGATTTTTTATATCGTTGGGGTAATCCTCAAAACTATCATCATGGAGATTCAGCAGATCAAAAATTATTTGGCCAGCACGATGTTCGGTGGATCGAGAAAGGTAAGCCCGGTGCAGGCAACCTAACGGTGTTCGATAACGATGTTCCTGCTCCGAACCACATGCCGTACTCTGCAGTTTATGAAATAACAACTCCCATGGATAAAAAGGCAAATTATTTTCTTGAAAAGAATGGAACCTTTGGACCGGAAAAACCTACGTGGAAATATATAGCGCCTGATACCTTTTCTTTTTTCAGCAGCTTTATTTCAGGAGCGCACAGAATGCCGAATGGTAATACTTTTATTGATGAAGGAGCAAAGGCAAGGTTTTTTGAAGTAACAAAAGATGGGAATATTGTATGGGAATATTTAAACCCTTACCGGGGTGATATGCACATGCCGAATGGTGACCCCATTAACCCGATCCCACTTACGTATTTTGCTTTTCGGTCAACCTTTATTCCTGCCGATCACCCGGGACTGGCGAATAAAAAACTTGAGCCGATGAGTCCTCAGCCGTCAGTGTTTAAACTACCACCGCCGCCGGGTAAATAAAATAAATACCACTCTCATGAAAAAAACCTGTGGATTTTTATTTTAAAAAAATAAGCTTCATCAAAATGAAAAAGTCGCTCGCATTGCTCTTCCTGTTTATACTTTTTTCGACGGGGATTTTTTCCCAGCCTGCGATGAATGACAAAGATTCATCAGGTAAGAGTATGCCTCCACCGAAAGACCGGAACATGTTTGGCCATAATATTCCACGTGGATTGAAAATCAATTCTCCTGGTTTGGCAGATGGCTACATAATGTTTGCGGTGCCGAATTCGCCATTCATTTATTTAATCAATAGAAGGGGTGATGTAGTTCATCAGTGGAAAGGAAACTATGAAGTGATGAGCGCTTATTTAATGAATGATGGCTCGCTCGTTCAAGGTGCGCAGGATCCTGACTACCCCACCTTCGGTTTTGGCGGCCCTTATGGACGGCTGCAAAAAATTACCTGGGATGGTAAGATGTTGTGGGATTATGAATACGCGAATGAAAAAGAAATGATTCATCATGATTTTAATGTGATGCCGAATGGAAACATTCTTGCGATTTCTTATGAATCAAAATCGTATGACGAAGCCATAGCAAAAGGAAGAAAACCTGCGATGATACCAAAGTCGGGGCCGTGGTTGGAAAAAATTATTGAGATTCAACCGCAGGGGCCAAGAGGTGGAAAGATTGTTTGGGAGTGGCATCTTTGGGATCATTTGATCCAGGATAATGATGCAAAGAAAGCCAATTACGGCAAGGTAGCAGATCACCCGGAACTATTGGATTTCAATGACGGCATTCCATTGCCACCGGCTATTACGCAAGACAGCATGGATATTTTGCAGGCTAAAGGCCAGGCGGACAGAAATGAAACCGCCGATAACAGGGGTTCAGATATTTTTCATTTCAACGCGATTAAATACAATGCCGACCTGGATCAAATTGTCTTCAGTTCGCCAGTACTGAACGAAATCTTTATTATTGATCATAGCACAACAACGAGAGAAGCTGCAAGCCATACGGGGGGAAAGTATGGTAAAGGCGGAGATTTTTTGTACCGTTGGGGTAATCCTAAAAATTACCAACGCGGCGATTCGACGGACAGGCAATTGTTTGGCCAGCATGACGTAAGATGGATCGAAAAGGAGAAGCCCGGAGCTGGCGATTTAACTATCTTTAATAATCATCCGCCAAAGGATGTTAATTGGGATACGCCCGGTGGTGATGCTCAAAACTATTCTGCCATCTATGAGATTACGCCACCAATGGATAATAATGGCAAATATGTTATAGAAAAGGGCAAGCCTTTTGGCCCTGAAAAGCCCACGTGGAAATATATTGCTCCTGACACGTTTTCATTTTACAGCAGTTTTATTTCAGGCGCCCACCGCATGAATAACGGTAACACATTTATTACTGAAGGCGCTAAGGGACGTTTTTTTGAAGTAACGCCAGAGGGAAAAATGGTGTGGGAATATCTAAATCCATATCGCGGTGATATTCGAAAAATGAATGGTGATCCTAATTCTCCGATGCCGATGACCTATTGGGATTTCCGCTCCACTTTTATAGCGGCAGATAATCCGGGATTAGCAAATAAAAAACTGGAACCTTTAGTGCCCCAACCAAGGCCTTACTTTTTACCACCTCCCGAACATAACATGAAATAAGCAGTTTTATTTAATGCAAAAACTATTCATGAAAAATCATTGATTCTCCGCCATTATCACCCCATTATCTTTTACATAATCATTCCAGTGGCTAATCATTTCAGAATACACAACAGGATTTTGTTTAGATACATCGTGCGATTCAGTGGGATCTTTTTCCATATCAAAAAGTTCAAAAACAACTTTGCCAAACGGAGGTTCTATTTTTGTAATTTTCCATTTTCCTTTTCTTATAGCGCATCTCCCAAAAAGCTCCCAGCCCATTACATAATTTTCATTATGAATAAATTTTTTTTTCTTATTCAAAAAGGGAAGTAATGACCCTCCCTGGTACGGTGCGATTTTTTGTTCTTTGTAAATAGATGGATAAGTACCACCGGCAATGTCAAGAAATGTTGGAGCCAGATCCATGATAGTCGTGAAAGTAGCTTGTAATTCCTTTGTCTTCGTTTTGAAAAGGCATTTTTATAATCATTGGAGTATGAATGCCACCTTCCGAACTATACCCTTTATAAAAACTATTTACCGCGCTGGAAGCATGCGCCCACTGTGGTCCATAAGCTGTGTAAGAATTTGCAGTGCCCATGTATGGATAAGGATTTGCTTTATCAGGAGTTTCATTAAATTCAAAAGCATCAGGGCCATTATCAGATAAGAAAACAAACATCGTATTATCATACTCTCCTATCTCTTTTAAATATTGAACCAGCCGGCCAATATTATAATCAAGGTTATCAATCATGCCGGCATAGATTTCCATTTTTCTTGCTTCAATTTTTTGCTCTTCTTTACCAAGAGATTTCCAGCGGGGCAATGGCTGTTTTGTAATAAAATACAAACTTCCTTTTACAGCCGGAAGTTCTGGCAAGACTACATCTTTCGCAACAATACCTTTTTCTTTTAGCGCATTAAAACGTAAAACCCTTAGACTATCATAACCAATATCATATTTGCCTTGATATTTTTCTATATACTCAGGCGGCGCCTGCAAAGGCCAATGAGGTGCAGTATAAGCAGCATATAAAAAGAACGGTTTTTTATCTCCATGATCCTGCTTAATAAAGCTGATCATCTCATCCGTATAAAAGTCGGACGAATATTTGCCATCCGGATATTTAGCGTAGTGGCCATCTTCCCAAAAAGAAATCTCTCTTTTGTCAGGATAAAAATGATTAGCCGCGGCATCCAATAATGCGAATGACCTTTCAAATCCTTTGGCAGTAGGGCTTTGATCGGCTGTAAGCCCGAGATGCCATTTCCCGGAAATATAAGTATGATAGCCTGCATCCTTCATTAGCTGTGCAATGGATACTACTCTATTATTAAGAAATCCCTCATAGCCGGGATGATTTAACTGCTCAGGAAAGTAAGTAACATGTTCGGCCATATTCCCCAACCCCGCAATATGATTGTCCGTCCCCGTTAGCAGCATTGCCCGGGAGGGTGAACAGGTTGCGGCTGTATAAAAATTCGTAAATATCTGCCCTTGCTTTGCTAATGCATCAATGTTTGGCGTAGAGATTTCACTGCCGAAACAACCAAGATCAGAATATCCCAGGTCATCTGCAAGGATTAAAACTATGTTAGGCTTTTTTTTCTGACCATGGGTTTGGTAGGTATAAAACAAACAGCAAAAAATGATAAGTAATAGTTTATTTTTGAAATTCACCATCTTCTAAAGATAATCATTAGCGAATCTTGTATCAATCTTAAGTAGAAAATCAAGAAAGGTGTAAATTGATCTTAGACAGATGACTGCTTTCCTTTACAAAATACTTACCCTCTCAAAATAGCTTACCATTGAATGCCAAAACAAAGGATCGTTCTTATACATAAATAACTAGCAATGGAACCTAAAAAATGGAAATTGAAACTTACACTTCTTCTCGTAAGTAGCCTTACAATTATGTCGATAATCACCATTTCACCTGCGTTGCCACAAATGGTGCTTGCATTTCCTGGTGTAAAAAATGCAAATTTTCTCGTAAAATTAATATTGACAATACCCGCCTTGATGATTGCCATATTTTCACCTATAACAGGACGGCTTATTGACCGTTATGGCAGATTAAAAATTTTATGGTTATCGCTTGCCTTGTACGCCATAGCCGGATCCGGCGGCTATTACCTGGATACTCTTTACGAAATTTTGGTATCGAGAATAATACTTGGTATTTCGGTAGGCATGTCCATGACAATAGTGATCACCTTGATAGCAGATTATTTTGAAGGCATGGAGCGACAAAAATTTGTGGGTTTACAAATCGCGTTCATGTCAATGGGAGGAATTATTTTTATTGGGCTAGGAGGTATACTTTCCGACATTGGATGGAGATATCCATTTCTTATTTATTTATCGGCGCTCCTGATCCTTCCTCTCAGCATGCTGTATCTCCGTGAGCCTGCCATCACACAAAAAAATCAAATTAATAAAGTTGCCAAAGCACCAGGAATTATCTGGATGTTGTTTATCAACACAATGATCATGTGGATTATTTTCTTTTTCATTCCCGTGCAAATACCTTTTCATCTTAAAGGTTTAGGCATTGAAAAAAATTCATTGATAGGCGCTGCCATCGCAACCAGCACTTTATTTTCAGCGGTCTCTTCATTTTCTTATTCCAAAATAAAAAGCCGTTTTAGTTTTCTTTCTATTTTTTCTATCGGTTATCTTATTGCTCGCTGCGGGATTTGTTTGCATTGCTATTTCCAACACTTATATAATGGTTGTTATCGCCATGATATTATCCGGGCTCGGAATGGGAATGATGATACCTAATACTAATATGTGGGTAATGAAAATTGTGCCGCCGGAAATACGGGGTAAAGAAATTGGAAAGCTCACCACATTTTGGTTCCTTGGCCAGTTTTTATCTCCAATTATAATATTCCCGATTTTAAATGTCCTATCGCTTTCTGCTACTTTTATGCTGGCATCGGGATTTCTTCTTTTAATGTCGCTGGGTTTTCTTGCGTTCTATTTCAGTAAAACAGGGAAATTAATTACTCAGTAAAAGCGAATAGGCTACGTAACTGGTAAGATGAAGCTGATTTGTAACTACTCTGTTCCCGGTTGTGGGAGTTTGAGAAACTGCGATAAAACGGAAAGGATATTATACCTCCTTCGCTCCTTCCACCAACACTGAAGTCACGTTATTCAAAACTTCAACAAAACCACTTTGAATATCGTAACTGGAAGTTACATTTTTATCCTTTAGTATTTTAAGCTTTCCTGCCTTTAAAGCACTTATCAGCGGGGCATGCCTTTCAAGAACTTCAAAGCTGCCATCAATTCCGGGAAGCTGTACCCCGTATACGTCTCCGCTGAATATTTTTTTTTCCGGAGTTAAGATTTCTAGAACCATGTAGCAAGATTTTAGTAGCAGGTAGCAAGTTCTACTACCTTATTTGTTTTCTAAACTGTTGTATAAGCCAAACGACATTTTTTGAACAGGTGTAACCATAGCGGTGAATTCGTTTAATTGGCTTTCCGTGATATAATTAAATCTAAACGCTAATATTACTTGCGTTTCTAATTCAAAGGAAGAACCCATTGCGATGCTTATAAAATGTTGAAATTCTTTTTTTGAAACCCGTCCACTCCCTTCCGCCATATTAGATGGGATAGAAACAGAGCATCTTTGTATTTGAGAAATTAAACCATATTTTTCTTCTTTAGGAAAATAGCCCGTGAGCTGGTAAGCATAAACTGCAAGATCCATCGCCTTTTGCCAAACCTGCAATTCTTTAAAATTGTGAATTTTCATGTGAGTGAAGAATTAAGACTTTAATTGCAAGTATCAAGTATTACCGGCTTTTCTATGTTTATTTATTTTGTATATCCCAATCATTTTTCTTTCTGTTTCTTACTTTCTTGCTACTTGCTACTTGCTACTCACTCACGCACTCGCTGCTTCCATCATTTTCTTGCCTTTCTCAATGGCGTCTTCCAGGCTACCCACCAGGTTAAATGCTGCTTCAGGATATTCATCAACTTCACCATCCATAATCGCATTAAATCCACGAATTGTGTCTTCTATAGGAACCAGCACACCTTTCAATCCTGTAAACTGTTCCGCAACGTGGAATGGCTGCGAAAGAAAACGTTGAACTCTCCGTGCACGGCTCACAATTAGTTTATCTTCATCACTTAATTCATCCAAGCCAAGAATGGCAATGATATCCTGTAATTCTTTGTAACGCTGTAATGTTCGTTTAACCTTGTTGGCGCAATCATAATGTTCATCTCCCACAATCGCGGGAGTTAAGAATTCTCGAAGTAGAATCCAATGGATCCACAGCCGGATAAATACCAAGATCCGCAATCTTCCTGCTTAATACTGTAGTTGCATCAAGGTGCGCAAATGTTGTAGCAGGGGCCGGATCTGTAAGGTCATCCGCAGGAACATATACTGCCTGAACCGAGGTAATAGATCCGTTTCTTGTTGAGGTGATTCTTTCCTGCATCAACCCCATCTCAGTAGCCAGCGTCGGCTGGTAACCTACCGCTGAAGGCATCCTTCCGAGCAATGCAGAAACCTCTGAACCTGCCTGTGTGAAACGGAATATATTATCAACAAAAAATAAAATGTCTTTTCCTTTACCGGTACCATCACCGTCACGGAAATATTCTGCAACAGTCAATCCACTTAATGCAACCCTTGCTCTTGCGCCCGGCGGCTCGTTCATTTGACCAAAAACAAATGTTGCTTTGGAATCTTTTAATCCTTCCATATCAACAGAATCAAGATCCCATCCACCTTCTTCCATACTGTGAATAAACTTGTCACCGTATTTCATGATGCCAGCTTCAATCATCTCACGCAACAGGTCGTTACCTTCCCTTGTTCTTTCGCCTACACCTGCAAAAACTGATAAGCCGCTGTAAGCTTTTGCAATATTGTTGATCAATTCCTGGATCAATACGGTTTTACCAACTCCTGCGCCACCAAAAAGGCCAATCTTTCCGCCCTTTGCATACGGCTCAATCAGGTCAATTACTTTAATACCGGTAAATAAAATTTCTGAAGCAGTACTTAAATTTTCAAATAATGGCGGCTTGGCGTGTATCGGGCGGCCATTCTTTTTACTTACCTGCGGCAGACCATCAATGGCATCTCCGGTCACGTTAAATAAGCGGCCGTTAATTGCCTCACCAACAGGCATTAAAATAGGTGAGCCGAGATCAACAACTTCCATATCACGGGTAAGTCCTTCAGTGCCATCCATCGCTATACATCGTACACTGTCCTCACCAAGATGTTGCTGCACTTCCATGATCAGTTTATCGCCATTCGGCTTCGTAAGTTCCAGTGCATGAAATATCTCCGGGAGCTTATTTTCATCCGCAAAATGTACGTCAACAACTGCTCCGATGATCTGTTTTATCTTTCCAATATTTGCCATATAATCTATTAAATTAAGTCCTGTTTCAAATTGGCGGCAAAGGTAAGGGGATACGGTCAAAAAGTCAAACCAATTTATGACAAAATAATGCTTTTGAAAAAGTTTGGAGATCGATTTTTCAAAGGAGGGATTTTTTGATCATTGAACGCAAATATTTAATAGTTTTCATCACAAAAATTAAAATGCAAAAACTGTTCGAATGAACCGTAGCACTGGCTTTTAATAAAAAGTTCCATAATAAAAAAGCAATAAATCCGGTAATTTCACAGATTCAAAACCATTAACCCCCTGGATATGAAAGTAACCACTCTCGCATTTTGTTTCTTGTTTTTAAATTTCGTTTCTCATGGCCAGGATTCATTAAATTCTGCAAACAGGCTGGTTTTACCTAATGGCTGGTCGCTCACCCCGGCCGGGCAAGGATATTTACTTGGAGATCTTCCCCTAAATATCGCGGTCAGCAATTCAAAAAAATTACTTGCTGTTACGAACAATGGTCAGAGCACCCAAAGCATTCAACTTATCGATGCGGCTTCAGGAAATATTGTTGATAATATTGAAGTAGCAAAATGTTGGGTTGGATTAAAATTTAGTAAGGATGAAAAATTTCTCTACGCATCCGGCGGAAATGATAACTGGATATTAAAATATGCGATAAGAAACAAAAAACTTATTCTGCAGGATTCATTAAAACTTGGCAAGAAATGGCCCAATAAAATATCGCCGGCAGGATTAGATATTGATGATGAAAGAAATATATTGTATGTAGTCACAAAAGAAAACAATTCACTTTACCTGCTGGATATGAAAACTAAAAAAGTCATAAATAAATATTCATTAGATGCGCAGGCATATACCTGTAAACTATCCCCTGATAAAAAAGAACTGTATATCACTTGCTGGGGTTGTGACAAACTAGTTGTTTTCAATACAGTTACTAAAACTTTCACTGATAAAATCAGTGTAGGCGATAATCCGAATGACATTTGCATTACACAAAATGGCAAATATTTATTTGTTGCCAACGCAAATGATAACTCCGTTTCTATAATAGATATTCCCTCAAAAAAAGTTATAGAGACACTTTCAACTTCCCTTTACCCCGATGCTCCACAGGGCTCCACTACAAACGGACTTGCCTTAAGCCCGGATGAAAAGACTTTATATATTGCGAACGCAGATAACAATTGTCTCTCCGTATTTGACGTGAGCGAGCCCGGTCACAGCGTTTCAAAAGGTTTTATTCCTACAGGCTGGTATCCCACTGCTGTAAAGGCTGTAGGTAATAAGATATTTGTAACAAATGGAAAAGGGTTTTCATCTTTTCCCAATCCATATGGGCCTAATCCTGCTCGTAAGAGTGACAAGGTTACCTATCAGCAGGGAGATACAACCAAAGTAAGGGAAGAGCAATACATTGGCGGGCTGCTCATCGGAACTATGTCGGTTATTAATGTACCCGATGAAAAACAACTGGCAGGTTATTCTCAACAGGTTTATAAAAACACGCCATACACAAAACGGAGAGAAACAGAATCACAGGGGGAAGCCGGTAATCCGATACCCCAGAAAGTCGGGGAAAGTTCTCCGATTAAATATGTGTTTTACGTGGTAAAAGAAAATCGAACATACGACCAGGTGCTGGGTGACATAGCAGAAGGTAATGGAGATACAAGCCTTGTTTTATTCGGGGAAAAAATAACACCCAATCAACATAAGCTTGCCAGGGAATTTGTGCTGCTCGACAATTTTTATGTAGATGGCGAAGTAAGCGCCGACGGCCACAACTGGAGCCTGGGTGCTTATGCAACAGATTATCTCGAGAAGAATTGGGTAACAAGTTATGGCGGCCGCGGAGGCTCTTATCCCGGCGAAGGCGAGGTTGAAATTGCCAATAATAAAAATGGATTTATATGGAATGATTGTGCCAGGGCAGGCGTAAGTTTCAGAACCTATGGTGAATTTGCCACTGACTATAAGGCGAACATCCCGGTTTTGGAAAATCATTTTTGCCCATACTTTACCAGCTGGGATCTTAAGGTCCGTGACACGACAAGGTTTAGTCAGTGGAAGAGAGAGTTTGACTCACTGGTAGCGGTAAACGCTTTGCCCCAAATGAATACGTTACGATTTCCCAATGATCATACAGAAGGGCTGGCTGTAGGCCGCCCTACCCCATTCTCACATGCGGCGGATAATGACCTTGCTGTGGGAATGTTCATTGACCACTTAAGTAAAAGCGCCATATGGAAGGAGAGTGTAGTATTTATAGTCGAAGATGATGCACAGAATGGACCAGATCACGTAGATGCCCACAGGAGCCCGGCTTACGTTGCAGGACCGTTTGTAAAAAGAAATTTTGTGGACCATACTTCTTACACTACTTCCGGAATCTTACGAACAATGGAACTAATACTCGGTCTTCCGCCTATGAGCCAGTATGATGCCGCTGCCACTCCACTTTACCGATGCTTTACTTCTATACCTGATGAAACTACATTTAATCATTTGCCCGCCCAGGTAGACTTAACTGAAAGAAATACCGCAGTAAATAAACTTTCTGAAAAGAGTGCCGCTTTCAATTTTTCAAAAGAAGATGCTATTAACGACGCAGAATTTAATGAGGTATTGTGGAAGGGAATTAAAGGAATAAATAGTGTGATGCCGTCGCCTAAGCGGGCTGCTTTTTTAAGTGTGAGAAAAAATATTGATGATGATGACGACTAGAACCCGGGACTTTTATAAGTTTTGTTCCAATTTTTCCAGGCTGATTTCTTCAAGTACTGAACGGGTAAAAACTTCATTTTCCGAATGCCATTTTATTAGCCTTATATACCCTGATTCAATTTCAATTCCAGTGATATCACCATCATTAAAGCAGCAGCAACCAGTATTAAAATATGATGGCCGCAATGAACCTGTTACAGGCCTGATTTCATCTCCATCTTTATAGATGATATTGCTGGGATGCCTCGAATAAAGCCCTGATGCGAACACGGGCTTGTGGGTATGCCCGGTGATTAATAATAAATTTTTCTTGTGGCTGCTCCATTCATACATCATAATGTTATGGCGATCTCTCAAGGTAAAATCCTTTGCCGGCGTATTGACATTGATTTCAAGATATCGCTGAAATGGCCGCCAAATGTGGCTCACGAGCCATGTACTAAATCTGTTATTGTCACTAAGTTTGTCGCCCTGGTGGCCATGAGTTAAAAAGATTGAGAGCGGTTTTGTATCAATTTTTGTATGGAGCAAAATCCCTTCCCACACCGGTAATGGCAACTCGAATATATTTTTGAACCATTTGTCTACTTCAAGTTTATCTTTCCACGTGAGATCATGGTTGCCAAAAGTCTTATAATATTTACTAAGCTTTTGAAATCTTGCTTCGGATTTCAAAACGGAAACATTTTTTGAAATAACCTGATCCGGCTTATATTTCCATAGTTCTTCACTATCACCCAAATTAATATAGTGAAATTGATTGCTGTAATAGTAATCGAGTGCTGCCAGGTAATTTTTCTCATTGCCTGCGAAATCGTCTCCATGATCGCGATTCCCTTTATGATGATCGCTAAAGACAATGAATTTATCAACACTGAAATCTACCTCGAGAGCAGTACCACGTTTGCCAGGCCTTTCCTTTAAATTTCGCAACAGCTTGCTCAACGATTTAAACACTTCCTTTTTATCAGGTGCTGATGCGTTTGATGCGAGTCTTGTAAGTAAGGGGCCTAATATTTTCTTTAAGAGTTTTTTCAAAATAAAATGAAGGATGGTGTCAGGACACTGGAGTGGCCCCACACCTGCGCTTCCCTAAAACCTATTTAAAATATTTTCCAATAACAGGCATTCGTTGAAATTCTTTTGCTTCAACCTGTAAGATAAACCACACATATAACGCAAGCAAAACAGTTGCCACGGTAAGACTAACAACATTTCCACTAAAAAAATAAACGATGCCTGAATGTATAAAATAAAGAAGCACAACTATGACTATATATGCCACAAGTTTTTTCCATGCATAAGGGATAGGATATGCTTTCTGGCCCCATATATAGGATAATACCATCATACTCCCATAACATAAAAATGTAGCCCAGGCGCAAGCCATATAGCCAAACGATGGAATAAAGAAATAATTTATAACTAAAGTAATTAAAGCTCCGGTGATGGTAATATATGCGCCGGCTATAGTTTTTTGCGTAAGCTTATACCAGATAGAAAGATTATAATAAATACCTAAGAACATATTTGCCAAAAGTAAAATCGGAACCACTTTTAATCCGGCCCAATATTTAGGACCGATAAAAATTTTCCAGATTGGAATGTATAAGCTTACAACTAAAAACATAATGCTTATGATGATGATAAAAAATTTCATCACTCTTGCATACACTTTTTGAGGATTTTGACCCTCTGCCTGTTTGAAAAAAAATGGCTCTGCACCGAGCTTAAATGCCTGGATAAAAAGCGTGATTAATATTGCCAGTTTATAACATGCCGAGTAAATTCCTACCTGCTGTTCTTTAAATACAACAGAGCCCGGTTGCCACCACCGCAACATCAGCCTGTCAAATGTTTCATTAACCATACCGCCCATTCCTACGATTATCAGCGGCAGCGAATAAATTGCCATTTCTTTCCATAAGGTGACATTGAATTTTAATTTGATGGAAGAAATTTCACTGCCCAATAAAATTAAAGTGAATATTGCCTGGGTAAGATTGGCTATTAACACATACACAATCGGGTTTACATCAGGCTTATAAATAAAAATTAAAAGAGAATTGGAAACCTGTTCACTATGCGATGGACAATACCCGACAAAAAACCAGGTTAATAAAATGTTCAATAAAATGCCGCCCACTTTTATTAGAGCGTATTTCCTGGGCCTTTCCTCGAGCCGAAGTTTTGCAAACGGGATAATACTTAGTGCATCAAATGCAATTACAAAAATGCTTATGTTGACGATTGCAGGAACATCACTGAGCCCAACAATATCAGCAAATGAGCCTCTTGCAAACCAAAGTAAACTGGTGAAAAGAATCGTGGAAAAAATCAATGATAAAGCAGAAGTATTGTATAGGCTGCTTTTATATTCTTTCCGCGAAGCGAAACGAAAATAAGCCGTTTCAAAACCGTAGGTAAACAATACATTGAGCAATGGAATTGCCGCATAGATCAAACTCATCTTTCCATAATCGCTCGTCCTGGCTAATGTGTAAGTGAGAAATGGAGTAAGGAGATAATTAATAAACCTTGCAGCGATAGAACTCACACCATACCACATTGTTTGTCCCGCCAATTTTTTAATGCTGCTCAAGAATCAGGATTTAAAAAGGAGCAAATTTAGTTTTATAATTCTTAATGAATATAAAGAACGCTTAAGGCTGAGAAAATCTTTTATTGTTAATAAAAGACGTGTCTTTTAATGTATGTAAGAAATAGACAAGGTCATTTTTTTCAGCATCTGAAAAAACGATTGGCTTTCTTAATATAGAATCAAGTGTTGGGCTTATTTGTATCCCGGACGTATAATGATCTACCACTTTATAAAGAGAGTATAATCTGCCGTCGTGCATATAGGGAAAAGTGACCGAAAGATTACGCAGGCTTGGGACTATAAATTTTAATGAATCAGCCGGATCGCCCGTTATTCTCATCCTTCCAAAATCTTTGAGGTAAGCGTTTAAGGTAAGCCCGTTATTTCGGTAAGTATCATCTGTAAATAAGGGCTCTTTATGGCATGTTGCACAATTCGCCTTGAACAATTCATAACCGTGAGCTTCGGCAGAATTGAATGTATCTTCTCCTCTTTTTACTTTGTCATATTTTGAATTGGCCGAAACTATTGATCCAACAAATTGCGCAAGCGCCTTCAACATTCGCTGACTATTAATGAGGTTGTTTCCAAAGGCATTCTTAAACATTCGAACGTATGAAGTATCTTTTTTTAATTTTAATAAAACAGAGTCAATATTTTCCGCCATCTCATTTGGAGCAGTCATCGGCGAAAGCGCCTGAACTTCTATATGATTGATCCCTCCATCCCAATGATAAAATTTTTTCCATGCAAGATTAAAAAGAGGCGGCGCATTCCTGGTGGTGAATTGATCGTGAAAGCCATGGCTGAGATCATGATCGTATGTAGCAAAGGCTGCGAATTGCTGGTGGCATGAAGCACAGGCGAAGTTTCCGTCTTTGCTCAGCCGCCCATCGTAAAACAATTTTCTCCCCAGTTGAAAACCTTCTTCAGTCAATGGGTTGTTTGAAAAAATATTTGTTTGGGGCTTAGGCCACCCTTCAGGAATAATAAATTTTAAAGGTGTGGTGTGCGTAATGTGGTTTGTTTCAGTTTCTCTTTTTTTGCCGGCATCAAGCATTAACACAAATGCTGAAACAAATAAAAAGATCAATATCGTTACTTTCTTTTTCAAACCTATTCAGAAATTATTTTTTCAATACTGAACATCTTTGCATAATTATCGCTTATTGCCAAAGCAGACTTTCCCGGTGACGTGATATTCGCATGTTCCGAAATTTTTATATCGTTCGGATACCGCCACCACGTATTTATATCCGCATTAACTATTATTTCAATTGTTGCGCCTGCTTTAATGTCTACACTTTTGTCCTTAAAGTCTAATTGTATTTTTTTTATCACATTGTATGGGCCGGCGTAACCCCCAACATGGAATTCATATTTATTGTTTACCAACCTGGACGAAGACGAATTTCCCTCCATTTTTGCCATCACGTAGCCGCTGTTCCATGTCCAGAACATATCTTTGGTAGGATCAAGATCACCGGTTTGTGCACCCGAAACATTGTGCAGGCTATCAACACCTAACAAAAACTGAAGCGAGTTATAATTTCCTGCAGGTATGTCCAAAATAAAATTTTGCGATTCTTCTTTACTTTCATCGATAAGGTGATAGCTGTCATATTCGCTAAAAGAATTTGAGCCATTGTTAAGAGAAACATTGGTTACATAATACCGCAATTTTGTGATTGTATATTTTTCGCCGAATGGATTTGTATACATTGAATCGTTAAGTACAATCCTGCCTTGTTTGACTGTGTTGATGAAAGAAATTTTAATCCTGGATGAGACACTATTTTTTTTATCATTAAAAGAAACAAGACATACGGCAAGAAATATAAACAGCACAAGGCACCTGGTAATTTTAATTTGGGTCATCGCTATTTTTTATTTTTTTTCGGTCTTGTTTAATAAGTGACTTTTGCTTTTTTGCCTTTGTTCTTTTCAACTTTGAAGCTTTGGTTGGTTTGGTTGGCTTTCGTGCTTTTCTCCTGATTAATGCATTGTTTATTAAAAGATGTGTTTTTAAAATTACCTCTTCTTTATTTCCAAGTTGGGATCTTTCGGTTTGGCTTTTTACCAGCAGGTAACCTTCATTCGTAATTTTATTAGCAAGTTTTTCTTTTATGATTTCCTTTTGCCTGGTGGATAAAATTTGGGATGAATCAACATGAAACCATCCCTCCACCATCGTCTCCACCTTATTTACATTTTGCCCTCCGCTTCCTCCGCTACGGGCTGTTTTAAATTGAATTTCTTTTAAAACATTTACCATAGCTCAAAATTACAAATAAATGCAGGAGCAATGACTGCCATAACGTTACAAACATTTAATGCGTAATTTGTTAATAGTTAATTTTTATAAGAACAAAAAAATTGACATTTTTGCATATAACCACAGTAAATGAAGCTAATAAGTATATACAATTCTCTTTGTGAAAGAAAAACCTCGGGCAAAAAATCATTTGCTGTATTAATTGACCCTGATAAAGTGGACGATAAGAAAATGCATCATCTGGTTGAATTAGCAGTGAGTGCCGGGATCGACTATTTTTTGGTTGGGGGAAGCCTTGTTATTTCCAGTTATCTTGATGAGTGTGTAAAAATCATAAAGGCGAACTGTACCATACCGGTTATTTTATTTCCCGGAAGTCCCAGTCAGGTGTCAAAATATGCTGATTCTCTTTTGTATCTTTCTTTGATAAGTGGTCGTAATGCAGATCTGCTTATTGGTCAGCATGTAGTAAGCGCCCCATTTATAAGACAAAGCGGATTGGAGATCATGAGCACCGGCTATATGGTAATTGATGGCGGGGCGCCGACAACGGTTTCGTATATTTCAAATGCGACACCACTACCAGCGGATAAGAATGAAATTGCGATGTGTACTGCGATGGCTGGCGAAATGCTTGGCATGAAATTAATCTACATGGATGCAGGAAGCGGTGCTAAAAGACCAGTTTCTGAAAGTATGATTGAAAAAGTTTCCAATTGTATTTCTGTTCCTTTAATTGTTGGCGGCGGTATAAGCGATCCTGAAAAAGCATACCTGAACTGCAAAGCCGGCGCTGATGTAATAGTAGTTGGCAATGCCATAGAGAAAGATGAAAGCCTGATTATGGAAATGGCGGCAGCTGTGCATTCTGTGCCGCTTGTAACAACCAGCAATTAAGTTTTTGGGAGGAAATGCTGGTTTTATCACCTCACACTTTTTTTCAGTTAAAAAGATTCTCCGGGGCTCAACTTGCTTGCTGCTAAAATTCAATTTAATCATTTGAAAATAAAAATTAATTATTGCCCGGGCAATCTTCCGACCATGCACTAAGCATTATCGTTTGGTAATGAATCAGGGGTTTATTAAAATTCACGATCCCCGCCCATGATTTATCTTTGAGCCTGATGCAAAAGTTAGACAATTACTTTCAGGCCAATCCCGGAAAAGTTTTTTTCTATTTATTACTTCTCGCAATTCCGGCCTTTTTCATAAACCTTGGATTGCAGCCTCTTTTTGCCGATGAACCCACCCGGGCCAATGTTGCCCTTGAAATGATCCTGACACATAATTATGCGGTACCAAAAATCGGCGGCGAATATTATTACAATAAGCCACCTTTATACAATTGGATCCTTGCTTTTTTCTATTTAATAACGGGCAGCTACTCAGAATTTGTAACAAGGCTTCCGGCGTTAATTCCACTCTTTCTTTTTGCAATTACGATTTATTATTCGGTTGCATATTTTTTAAAAGACAAGAGAATTGCCGCACTAAGCGGTATTCTTTCTTTGCTTTACAGCAGGATGATAAGCTATGACTCCATGCTGGGGCATATTGATATTTCTTATTCATGGCTTACCTATGTTTCCTTCATGTCTGTTTTTTATTTCTATCAAAAAAAACAGTGGTTCAGGCTATTCCTTGTTTCTTATATAATAACTGCCGTTACTTTTCTTATGAAGGGAATGCCATCGATAGTTTTCCAGGGATTAACCATTATAACGCTACTGGTCTACACAAAAAATTTTAAAAAGTTTTTTAGCTGGCAGCATATTATTTCAGGTATTATATGCCTGGCTATAATCGGCGCTTATTTTTATAATTATTCATTATACAACAATAACCTCCCAAAATATTTCGCGACCATCTGGAACCAAAGCAGCCAAAGAACTGTTTTACAATCGGGTGTTGGGGAAACTGTTAAGTACATTCTTTTATTTCTGCCTGATCAACTTTTTCAACTTTTCCCTGCCAGTTTATTGATACTGTTCTGCCTGAATAAAAAATTTCTAAACGGCATAAAAGCAAACCCTTTTCTAAAATATATTTCACTTATTTTCCTGGTAAATATTCTGGTGTATTGGGCTTCACCGTTAACAATTCCAAGGTACATTCTAATGCTGTATCCCCTTGCGATAACCGTATTTGCCCATGCATATTATACGTACCGTTATGAGCATCCGGTCTTATTAAAGATTTTCAATATCATTATAATAGTTTTATCCATACTTATCACGGCTTTTATACCTGCCGCTTTATTTGCAGGGCTGGAAAAATATGTAAATGCTTTATACATAAAAGTGCTGGTTGTTTTTTTGTGTTGCGTTTTTTTGGCGTGGAGCATTTTCAAATCACCTTCACAAAAAATTATTTACCTGGCGGCATTTCTTTTAATCATGCGGCTTGGATTTAGCTGGTTTGTGTTGCCGCACAGGTATGAAAACGGTGTTTCCAAAAAAGAAAAATTGCTGTCAGAAGATGCAGGAAATTTGAGTAAGGGCGAGCCTTTCTATTTATACCAATATCATCCGTATGTTCTCGAAATACCCCGTCATCACAAATTTTTTTTTTACATAGAAAGGGCAAGAATGGAGCCGGTTCGCTTTACCGAAACTGATACGCTACCGGGTTATTATTTTACATTTGACAGGGACATAAAAAATCCGGCTGGCAAATTGATAAGAAATTACGAGGGCAATATAAAATTATTCAAAGTGCCATGAAAGAACTTTCTGTAATTATAACGGTTTTGAACGAACGTGAAAATGTGGTTCCGTTAATAGCCGCTTTGCAGGAGGCTTTGGCAGGAATTGACTACGAAGCGGTTTTTGTGGATGACGGCTCAACAGATGGCACGCAAAAAGAAATTCAAAAACACCGGGATAAAAGAATAACGCTGGTTGAGCTTAAAAAAAATTATGGCCAAAGCACCGCGATGACTGCAGGTATTGATTACGCAACGGGGAAGTACATCGCCCTGCTCGACGGCGATTTGCAAAACGATCCCTCCGATATTCCTTTCATGCTAAATAAATTAAAAGAAGAAGATTGGGATGTGGTAGCAGGCAACCGAAAAAACCGTAAAGACGGCATGTTTTTCCGTAAGATTCCAAGTAAGATCGCAAATGCAATTATACGCCGAACAACAGGTGTTTATATAAAAGATTATGGATGCACTTTGAAAATTTTTAAAAAAGAAATTGCAGAAGATCTTGGAATTTATGGGGAGCTTCACCGTTTTATCCCTGCACTTGCAAAGCTGCAGGGAGCAAGCATCACCCAGGTCGACGTAAAACACCATTCGCGACGATTTGGGAAATCAAAATATGGATTGAACCGCACTTTCAAAGTAATGGCGGATCTTATTACAGTTGTTTTTTTCAGAAAATATATACAGAAGCCCATGCACCTTTTCGGCACCATAGGGTTTATTTCCGTGGGCCTGGGCATAATCATAAATGTTTACCTTTTGATCCTCAAAATTTTGGGACATGATATTTGGGGAAAGCCATTGATCATTCTTGGTTTGATATTTTTACTGGGAGGCATACAATTAATTACCATAGGTATAATTGCCGAGATAAGCGTAAGAACTTATTTTGAGGGAACCAGGCGGAAAACGTATAAAGTAAGACGCATAACTAATGAACAAAGCAAAGCTGAGGAATCTTCTGAAATTATTTCTTAAAATAGGTTTCACAGCAATATTGTTGTACCTGGTTTTAAAAAGAATAAACCTTGAAGAAATAAAAAATATTCTAAAAAAAAGTAATCCTTTTTTTATTTTTCTCGCCTTCATCACATTCTTTATTTCACAAATTGTTTCTTCATGGCGCCTCTTATCTTTTCTTAAAAACATTGGCCTGGATTTGAGCTTCGGCTTCAATTTTAAGTTATACCTGCTCGGAATGTTTTACAATATCTTTCTTCCCGGCGGCATCGGCGGAGACGGCTATAAAATTTACCTTCTTCACAAAAAATTTCAACTCCAGGCAAAAAAAATATTTGCTGCAATTTTTTTCGACAGGCTAAGCGGGCTTTGGGCAGTTGCATTTGGAGCGGTTTGTTTTCTTTTTTTTATCCCTCAAAACATTTTAGCTATGCAATGGCCAGTTAGTATTCTTATAACCGGCAGCATCATTTACTATCTTATTCTTCAAAGATATTTTAAAGTTTTCAGCCGCGATTTTATTGCGAATCATTTAAAAGCTATTGCCGTGCAATCTTTACAAATAATAAGTGTTGTTTTTATCTTAAAAGCCATAGCCTTCAATGGTAATTTTTCCACGTACCTTTTTATTTTTCTTGTCTCTTCCATTGTATCTGTTATTCCCTTTACAATTGGAGGCTTAGGTGCGAGGGAATACGTAATGATATATGCAGCGCTTATTTTAGATATTGATAAGAATGTAGGCGTTTTTATTTCTGCTACATTCTGGCTGATCTCCGCCATCTCATCGCTAACGGGAATGTATTATGCGTACAATAGAAAACAATTTGCGCCAACTTCCGGTGATATTGAAAAAATATAAACTACGCCAGGGCGGCTGTTTTATTTTTAATAAAGCGACTTAAATACCATTCGTAAAAACTAAGAATTCCATTCTCCAAATTTGTAAGAGGATTATACCCTAAAAGTTTTTTGGCTTTTGAAATATCTGCATAAGTGACAGCCACATCTCCCTGCTGCTGCGCTAACCGGTGAATGATGGCCCGCCTACCCGAAATTCTTTCTATAGACCTTAATAATTCTTTCAACGCAAAAGGCTGATTTTTGCCAAGGTTTATTATTTCAAAATCTGATGCTGAATAATTAACCGCCCCGATTATCCCCTGTATAATATCATCAATAAAAGTATAATCCCTCCTTGTGTTTCCATCGCCAAAAAGTGTGATAGGCTCGCTCCGGAGAATTGATTTCACAAATTTATGAATTGCTAAATCCGGCCTTTGCGAAGGGCCATATACGGTAAAAAAGCGCAGCGCTAAAAAACGGATGCCATACAAATGGCTGTAGACATGCCCCATCATTTCGCAGGACAGTTTTGTTGAAGCATACGGGCTTATCGGCAAAAGTGGCTCATCTTCTTTCCACGGCGTATTTTGGTTGATGCCGTAAACGCTGCTGGACGAGGCGAAAATAAATTGCTTTATATTTTGCTTCCTGGCAAATTCTAACAAATTCTGGGTCCCCCTTACATTTACATCATAATACAATTCGGGCTGACTAAGACTTGGCCTTACGCCGGTTTTTGCGGCAAGATGAATTATGGTGTCAATGTCCCGGGCCTTTTGCAGATCCGACGTTCGCCTGATATCGCCCTCTATCAATGTGAAATTATTCCGCCTTCTTAAATTTTCAATGTTTAATTCTTTTTGATCTCTAGGATAAAAGGAATCGAAATTATCGAGGCAGTAAATATGGCAATTATGTGTATCTAGTAATTTTTTTGCAAGATTACTTCCAATAAATCCGGCGCCACCCGTAATTAAAATACGTCGATTCATGTTGGCAAGATTTGGTTAACAATCAGTTTATATCCCATCTCATATAACCAACCGGTTTAAGAGGCAAAGTTACATCAGAATACACATTACTAAAAAGAATGCTAACAAAGATTATGCTATGAAAATCGCAGTAGTTATTCTGCTATAGAAATTGGCAGGTGTTGAGTTTATCGAACACTTTGTAGAAAATAAAGGCATCAAAGTCACATGCGGCGCTTACCTTAGGTAAGCTAAACTAAAAATTGATTTGGAGAATACCAGGATCGAACAGTCCGCCTTCCCGATTGTTGTCGGGACGCTCTAACCAACTGAGCTAAATAAAACTGTGGAGAATATCGGGGTCGAACCGACGACCTCTTGCATGCCATGCAAGCGCTCTAGCCAACTGAGCTAATTCCCCATTTAAATTTTCAAGGAATGCAAATATAAAAGAGATTTTTAAATACTTGGTTCTTGATATTTGATGCCTGATTCTTGATTTTGATTTACTCTCCCCATATTTCTTCTTTTCCTTGCAGCCAAAGTTTTATGATCCTGTTGGATACTGATTTTGGACGTTCAAGGGGGAAACCTAAAGCCCGGTCCCAGCAGAGGCTGGCAAGAACTCCAAGTGATCTTGACACGCCGAAAAGTACAGTATAAAATTCATACTCTACAAGCCCGTAATGCACCAATAAAGCGCCGCTGTGCGCATCAACGTTTGGCCAGGGGTTTTTCACTTTACCGAGTGATTGTAGAATAGGCGGTACTGTTTCATAAATATTCCAAACGGTATTAACCAAGGGGTCGTCCGGTAAATGTTTTTTTCCAAATTGCATTTGCGCATCAAAACGGGGATCGGTTTTTCTCAACACAGCATGGCCATAGCCTGGTACTACTTTTCCTTCGGCCAATGTTTTCTCTACATATTCTGCTATTTGCTCTTTAGTCGGCAATTCGGTATTAAGCTCCTTTCGCATATCATATATCCACTTAATCACTTCCTGGTTTGCAAGGCCGTGTAACGGGCCGGCCAGGCCATTCATGCCGGCGGCAAAGGCGAGGTAAGGATCACTCAGCGCCGATCCAACAAGATGCGTTGCATGTGCTGAAACATTTCCACCTTCATGATCACAATGAATGGTCATATACAGGCGCATTAATTCCCGGAAACTTTCATCTTCAAAACCCATCATGTGGGCGAAATTACCCGCCCAGTCCAGGAGCCCATCAGGTTGAATATGATTGCCAAACTTGTACTTCCGTCGATAAATGTAGGCTGCGATGCGGGGCAGCCTTGCAATAAGATCCATTGAATCTTCGAACACGGCAGACCAGTAGTCTTTTTTGTTCATGCCTGCCGCATATTTCTTTGCAAAGCGACTTTCAGTTTGCAATGCCATTATTCCCACAACAAATTGAGTCATCGGATGTGCTGTCAATGGCAGTGCTTCTATTGTTGAAAATACATGGCTGGGTACATGGCTTCTGCGCTGCCATACATTGCTTATATGCTGCGCATCGTCCTCGGTAGGCAATTCGCCCACAAGCATCAGGTAAAATAACCCTTCAGGCAAAGGTTCGCTCCCGCCTTCAGCCTTTGGCAGTTTTTCCTGCAGTTCAGGAATGGAATAGCCCCGGAACCTGATGCCATCCTGCGAATCAAGAAGGGAAGTCTCGGTAACAAGCCCTGTAATACCACGCATGCCCTGGTAAATTTGAGATAGCTTTACCTCGCCGATTACCTTATCGCCGTGCTCTTGTAATATTTCTTTAACTTCTGCTGATAGGATATCAGCTTTTTCCTTAAACCTGTCTTGAACTACGCCCATATGCTCAATTTTTTGAATTATTAATTCTTATTTAAAGTGGAGTGCAATAGCCCTAAAGTTAACATTACACCAAACGCAAAACAAATGAATTATTAAAGAAGCAACCGTTCACCTCTACCGGGCCGGAAAATTATTTTGAATTTCTAATGTATAAATACCAGGCAAGAATTCCGAAGACTACATTGGGTAGCCACGCGGCAACTATTGGATTGAAATTTCCTTTCATAGAAAAAACCGAAGAAAACCTCCCTACAAGAATATATAACACACAAATAAGCACTCCAATAGCGAGATGAAAACCACTGCCACCACGTATCTTACGGGAAGCAATTGATGCACCAATAATGGTTAACACAAAAACCGAAACCGGGTTAGCGTTCCTGTTATGTTTTTCCAGAAGCAATGTATTTACATTTTCTGAGCCCCTGAGTTTTTCCAGTTTTATATATTCGTTCAGGTCAGGAGTAGTCAACTTGTCTTTCATATAATCGTCACGCTGCAGATCGCGCGGCTTAAAATTAAAATTCATATGTTTTGTTGGCGATTCTACAACCTGGTTTTTTAAGCCGTTAATACTACGTTCCACAACATTTGTCAGGCGCCACTTTTTCGTAGCTGTGTCCCAGTTAATCGATTGTGCTCTTAAATTATAAACGAGGTTTGTGTTTTGAAATCTTTGAATAAAAAAATTATTGCCGCTCCTGTTTGTTGTATCGTAATATCTTACTCCGGCATAAGAGAATGAATCGAGCTTAAAATATTTATTGCTGATAGTAGATGTGTTTTCGTAAGCAGCATAATTAAAATCTATATATTTTGAGAGAAAGGTCGCCCACTTTTGATTGGCGGGAGGAAGTACATACTGATTGCACCACCACAAAAAGGCCGTAAACAAGAATCCCCCGAATATGTATGGCCTTAAAAAACGAGCGAAACTTACCCCGCTGCTCAGTATGGCAATTACTTCTGACCTGTTTGCCATCTTTGAAGTAAAAAATATAACGGCGATAAAAATGAAAAGCGGGAATAACATCGCATCAATACGGGGGATAAAACCAAAATAATATTGCGTGATTATAGCACTCACCGGAAGCCCTGTTTTGGCGAAGTCATCTGTTTTCTCGCTCAAATCAATGATGACAACCAATACGGTAAGAGCTATGAGGCAAAAGAAAAAAGTAACAAAAAATTTCTTAAGTATATACCAGTCAATGACTTTCATGCAACACTATGCGATAAGTTAAACCTCAAATGTAATTGAAAATTCAAACTCTTACTTTGCGGAGGTGTTAAAACGGAAGTAAGGAAAGACTCCGGCTACATTCTCTTGTGGCAAAAGGGTTAAATAGCATCATTTTCTTTTCGCTACGAGCAAATACGAATCCTTTATAAATTCTTTTAATTGAGAAACACTTAATGTTCCATCAACAACTATCGTATTCCAATGCTTTTTATTCATGTGGTAACCTGGCAAAACGCAGGGATATTTTTCACGCAATTCTTCTGCATATTCAGGGTTACATTTTACATTGAATTGCAAATGCTCTGAAGAAAGCGAAGCCAATAAAAATATTTTATTATTTACTTTGAAAACAAGCGTGTCGTTTCCAAAAGGGAAACTTTCCGTTGCGGATTTTAGTGACAAGGCATATTCCCGTAATTCTTCTATATTCATTTTTCAAAAGCTATTGCCAGGTTTAAGACAATCATACGATCAATCATTTCTGCAAAAGGCTCACGCATTTTTCAAGACTTTCTTTCCAAAAAGGGATTTCAAGGCTGAGCATTCGCCTGATTTTAGAAGTATCCAGGATCGAATAGGCAGGGCGTATAGCAGCAGTTTTATATTGAGATGCCGGTATTGGAAATATTTCGCAATTACTTTGGGCTAATGATTTAATTGCTACGGCAAATTCATACCACGAAGTAGTTCCGCCATTACAATAATTTACTATCCCACTGTAGTCATCAGGCCTTTCAGACTCCCCGATAAATTTCATTATAACGCTAGCAAGGTCTGCCGCATAAGTCGGACTACCAACCTGGTCTTCGATAACATTCAGCTTATCTTTTTCCTTACACAAACGAAGGATCGTTTTTACAAAATTATTTCCAAAAGAGGAATACACCCACGATGTTCTTATAATGAGCGACGACGGATAGCGGTTTAAAATAAGCTCCTCTCCCCTCAGCTTTGACCACCCATAGACGTTTAAAGGTGCCACTGCATCTTCCTCTTTCAAAGGTTCCTGTTTGTTTCCGTCGTATACATAATCTGTGGAAATATGAATCAGCTTTGTGTGGTGATCCCTGCAAATGGATGCAAGTTCGCCAACCGCTTCTGCGTTTATGAGATATGCTTCCTTCTTCTGCTCTTCGGCCTTATCAACAGCGGTGTAGGCTGCACAATTTATACAGTAATGAACCTGTTGCTTTTTGAAAAATTTTTTTAAGGCCTCCACATCATTAATGGGAAGGTCCTCACGTGTTGTAAAAAAAAAATTGAAGTCCGGGTAATTAGCGGCAATCTGTTTCACCTCGTTTCCAAGTTGGCCGTTTGAGCCTGTTACCAATATTGTCTTTCCAAATTTGCTGGTACCCATTACATATTTTTTCAACTATTAAAAACAAAGTTATTATCACTACCTGATAAAACCGGATACATGGAATCTTTCTCAGAAATAATAGCGCTTCCTGCCGGCACCCTCCAATCAATATTTAACATGGGGTCATTCCAGGCAATACCTCCCTCACTTTCTTTATTATAAAATGCGTCGCATTTATAAAAGACTTCAGCTTGCTCACTTATCACTGAATACCCGTGCGCAAATCCTTTGGGAATTAATAATTGCTTTTTATTTTCGGCACTGAGTTCTATCGCGTAGGCCTTTCCGTAAGTGGGAGAATTTTTCCGTAAATCAACCGCTACATCTATGATATTACCGCTTAAAACCCTTAGAAGTTTTGTCTGCGCAAAAGGATCTTTTTGATAATGAAGACCCCGGATAACTCCAAACGACGAGCTTGCCTGGTTATCCTGGATAAAGGAAATATCTATCCCTTCCGCAGAAAAATTTTTTTGATTATAACTTTCAAAAAAATAGCCTCTTTTATCTTCAAATACAGAAGGCTTGTAAATAAGTAATCCCGGGAAATCAGTTTTTTCAAAAGGCATTGCTATTTAATTAATTGATTTCTAAACCCCGTTTGATTCGCAGAAACGGTTATGAATAAAGGTCTCTAAAATATTCAATCGTTTTTTTTAAGCCCTGATCAAATTTTGTTGCCGGCTCATATCCCAACAGATCTTTTGCTAAAGAAATATCCGCTAAAGAATTTCTTATATCTCCCGCCCTTGGCTCCTTGTGTATTGCCTGGTGATCACTTTTCAAATACTGTTGTATCTCACCATACAAATAATTAATGGAATAATTTTCACCTACTGCCACATTATAAACCTTATTACTTGCGTCATCATTTTTTGAAAGCATTCCTTTGATATTTACCTGTACCGCATTATCAACAAAAGTAAAGTCTCTCGTCTGGTTACCATCGCCATTTATGTATGCGGGTGTATTATTCATAATGGCTTTTACAAAAAGTGGTATCACGGCCGCATAGGGACCATCAGGATCCTGTCTTGGGCCAAATATATTAAAATACCTGAAACCTATAAGTGAGATATCATAAACACCGGCAAAGACCTGGGCATATAATTCATTGGCTTTTTTACTTACCGCGTAAGGAGACAAGCAATTGCCTGTTCGATCTTCCTTTTTTGGCAGAGTTGGCTCATCGCCATATACTGCCGACGATGAAGCGTAGGCAAATTTTTTGATATTGTTCTCAACGGCGGCCTTTACTATATTTACAAAGCCTCCTACATTTACGTCATTGGTATAAGAAGGTTCTTTAATAGACCTGGGCACAGAGCCGAGAGCAGCCTGGTGGCTTACATAATCAATCCCTGTGCATGCCTTCCTGCAGATTTCAATATCCCTTATATCTCCTTCGATAAACTCGAATGCCGGATAATCCCGTAATATTTTAAGATTCGATTCAAAGCCATTGGTCATGTTGTCCAGTACTCTTACTTTACCAGCACCATTTTTAAGAAGGTATTCGGTAATGTGACTGCCAATAAAGCCGGCGCCACCTGTTACGAGAAATGACAAATCACCCAGGTCACCTTCATGAAACTTGTTATTCAAAATGTACTTTTTTGCGAATATCGTTCAACGATTTTATTAAAGGCTCCAGTACTTGCGACTATTTATTTTTCCGCTAAAAATTCCTTTAAGATCTGCAACAATTGCGTTTGGCTTTGTAATAGCTGCGAATTCCTCGTCATTCATAGTCATATAAGCCTTGTGCGGCACCGTTACAATCACGGCCTCATAATCATTTGAGATTTCTTTTGCGAGCTCGAAACCATATTCATGCATTAACTCATCGCTGCTTGCATGCGGATCCGTTACATGAACCTGCAAGGAATAAGATTTAAGTTCTTTTACAACATCGGCAACTTTTGAGTTCCTGATATCACTCACATTTTCCTTAAAGGTTGCGCCCATTATCAGCACTTTGGCCTTTTTTAAATCCCCGTTGTTCTGAATGATATGCTGCAATATTTTTTTGGCAACGTAAGCGGCCATACCATCGTTTATTTCCCGGCCTGCTAATATTACCTGTGAATTGTAGCCAAGTTTGTTGGATTTGTAGGTAAGGTAATAAGGATCTACTCCTATGCAATGGCCACCGACAAGCCCGGGTTGAAATTTCAAAAAATTCCACTTGGTTCCGGCCGCGGCGAGCACTTCAAAAGTATTAATATTCATTCTGTCAAAAATAATTGACAGCTCATTCATGAGGGCAATATTCAGATCCCGTTGCGTATTCTCAATTATTTTTGCGGCCTCCGCTACTTTTATACACGAAGCTTTATGAACGCCCGCAGTTACCACCAATTCATACACCTTTGCAATAGTTTCAAGGCTTTCCTCATCGCAACCGCTTACCACTTTCACTATGCTGGCTAAAGTGTGTTCTTTATCTCCCGGGTTTATTCTTTCCGGTGAGTATCCTAATTTAAAATCAATTATATTTTTAAGGCCCGACAATTTTTCGATTACCGGGAGGCAATCTTCTTCGGTGCAGCCGGGATACACTGTACTTTCAAACACAACGTAGTCGCCTTTCTTTAAAACCTTCCCTATGGTTTCGCTGGCCATTTGAACAGGAATAAGATTGGGCACATTATTTACATCAACCGGCGTAGGAACTGCTACAATGAAAAAATTTGCTTCGCGTAATTTATCAAGGCTATCAGTAAATTCTATATCACAATTATTGAAAGATTCTTTCCCGAGTTCTTTGCTTGGATCAATTCCTTCCTTCATCATGGCTATCCTGTCGGCATTGATATCAAAACCAATCACTGAAATTTTTTTTGCGAATTCCAAAGCAATAGGTAATCCAACATAACCAAGCCCTATAATGGCAAGCTTCTTTTTTTTATCAAGTAAATCAGTGTACATAAATTTATTCTCTATTTCATTTTTAAATGATCATTTCCTTGTAACTACAGTTTGAGCCAGGAAAGTTGTTAATCTAACTATTCACTATCTCTTGCTTTGAAATTCTTTCGGAAGCTTATAGAGATCTTCTTTTGTGAGCGATTTAAAATAGTCGTAAGTTATCCGGAGACCTTCCGCCCTGTTAACTTTTGGTTGCCAGTTCAGAAGTTCTTTAGCTTTCGAAATATCAGGTTGCCTCTGTTTTGGATCATCCTGCGGCAAAGGATGGTAAGCTATTTTTTGCTTTGTACCGGTGAGAGCGATTATTTCTTCCGCAAATTCTTTTAAAGTTATCTGGTCCGGGTTACCGATATTAACCGGCATTGCATAGTCACTTAATAAAAGCCGGAATATGCCTTCAACAAGATCGGAAACATAGCAAAAACTTCTTGTCTGGCTGCCATCTCCGAAAACAGTTAAGTCCTCACCGCGAAGAGCCTGCCCTATAAAAGCCGGTAAAGCTCTGCCATCATTGAGTCGCATCCTTGGGCCATAAGTATTAAAAATTCTTACTATCCTGGTTTCCAAACCATGAAAGGTGTGATAAGCCGTCGTTATAGCTTCCTGGAACCGTTTAGCCTCATCATAAACTCCCCGTGGGCCGATAGGATTTACATTGCCCCAATAATCTTCACTTTGAGGATGTACTAACGGATCACCATAGACTTCACTTGTTGACGCAACCAAAATCCTGGCTTTTTTTGAAAGTGCTAATCCAAGACAATTATGTGTACCAAGAGAACCAACTTTTAAAGTCTGAATAGGAATTTTTAAATAATCAATCGGGCTTGCAGGCGAAGCAAAATGCAGAATATAATCAAGCTTTCCCGGAACATAAATGAATTTTGAAACATCACAATTATAAAATTCAAAATCCTTCAGTTTGAAAAGATGTTCGATATTTTTAAGGTCGCCTGTTATAAGATTATCCATGCCAATAACATGCATACCTTCCTTGATAAAACGATCACATAAATGAGATCCAAGAAATCCTGCAGCGCCGGTTATTAAAATACGGGAACCCTCCAGCCCCGCCGCTGCGGCACCAATGCTTTCTATCTCAGGTGATCTGTTTTCTGCCATTGCAAGTAATTATAAGTTTTTTTTCTATCTCCCTCAGGAATTAGGGGTGGTCCCTATTCCTCTTCCGGGGCAAGGGGTGTTACCACACTTCTTCCGATACTAACATAATGAAATCCACATTCCTTCATACGCATCAGATCAAAAAGATTTCTTCCATCGAATATCGCAATTCCTTTAAGCAGCGCTTTCATCTTATTAAAGTCAGGAGTCCTGAATTCACTCCACTCAGTCGCTATTACCAGAGCATCCGCACCTTCCAGTGCCTCGTACTGATTTTCCGAGTATGTTATCTTTTCTCCAATTTCCCTCTTCACATTCGGCATTGCTTCAGGATCATATGCCGTGATTGATGCCCCACCTGCAACCAGGTCATCTATCATTGTCAGGGCGGGCGCTTCCCTTATGTCGTCGGTATTCGGTTTGAAAGCCAAGCCCCATAAGGCTATTTTTTTCCCTTTAATATCGTTATTGAAATAATTTTTTATTTTAGGTAACAAATGATGCTTTTGGGTTTCATTAACCTCCATTACGGCTTCCAGAATCTTGAAATCATAAGATACATGGTGCGAAGACTTAGCCAATGCTTTTACATCTTTGGGGAAACAACTCCCACCATACCCAATTCCGGGGAATAAAAACCTTCTTCCAATTCTTTCATCGCTACCCAATCCTCTTCTTACCATATCAACATCGGCCCCCATCTTTTCGCACAGCTGTGCTATTTCATTCATAAATGAAATTTTGGTTGCAAGAAAAGAGTTAGCAGCATATTTAGTAAGCTCCGCAGATTTTTCATCCATGTAAAGAATGGGGTTTCCCTGTCTTACAAAAGGCGCGTATAATTCGCCCAATAATTTTTTAGATCGTTCCGATGAAGTTCCAATTACAACGCGGTCGGGTTTCATAAAATCATCTACAGCTACGCCTTCCCGTAAAAATTCCGGGTTGCTTACTACATCAAAGGCGTCCTCAATGTCACTATTACCTGATTCTTTCGCGCTTTTTAGAATAGCTTCTTTTACTTTATCGGCAGTACCTACAGGTACAGTGCTTTTATTAATTACAATTTTGTAATCATTTTTATCAAGTAGCTTACCGATATCACTGGCTACCTTTAATACATATTTAAGATCCGCACTGCCATCCTCGTCCGGAGGGGTTGGCAATGCAAGAAAAATGATTCTTGCATCAGCAATAGCTTCTTTAAGAGAAGTTGTAAAATGGAGCCGCTCTTCCTTTTCATTTCTTAAAAAAATCTTTTCAAGGCCCGGTTCATATATCGTAACTTTTCCTGAAGATAATTTTTTTACTTTTTGCTCATCAATATCAACACAGGTAACATTATTGCCAGTTTCCGCAAAGCAAGTACCCGTGACAAGTCCTACATAGCCGGTTCCAATTACTGCTAGATTCATTTTTTATTTATTTATATATTCTAAAACCTTTTTTGTGATAAAATTTAATTGTTCCTCATCCATTTCTGTATGTATCGGCAACGAAATAACTCTTTCAGTAAGCCAATCTGTTTTTTCCAAATCATAATTTGCACCGCCAAAAGCCGCGAACATTTCCTGCCTGTGTGCAGGGACAGGATAATATATCATTGACGGAATATTATTGTCCGATAAAAAATTTACCAGGCCATCACGGTAGCTCCTGGCATCTTCCACATTTTTTAGCAGAAGCGTGTATTGATGAAATACGTGCTTACAATACGGAGCACGATATGGAGTCGTTATTCTTTTATTGTCCGCAAAAGCATTATCATAATAATCTGCCACAGTTATCCTTGCATTAATATAGCCATCCAATAACGGAAGTTTTATATTTAATATTGCCGCCTGTAAGGCATCAAGCCTTGAATTACATCCTACTATCTCATGGATAGTATCTTGTTTTCTGTCCATGGTTGGCAATCATTTTCAATTTCCCTGCCAAACTATCGTCATTCGTAAACATTGCGCCGCCATCACCATAGCAACCCAAATTTTTACTTGGGAAAAATGACGTACACCCAATGGTGCCTATGCTTCCTGTTTTTTGCACTGATCCATCGCTGAAAATATAATCGCCTCCGATGGCCTGGGCGTTATCTTCGATTACGAAGAGGTTATGCTCTTTTGCGATGCCCATTATTTCTTCCATCATCGATGAATGCCCATATAAATGAACTGGAACAATTGCCTTTGTTCTGGAAGTAATTGCCTTTCTTATCGCATCAGGATCTATGCAAAAGGTGGAAGGATCAACCTCTACAAAAACCGGCTTCAGTCTTAGCAATGCAATTACTTCTGTAGTGGCCACATAAGTAAATGAAGGCGTAATTACTTCATCCCCAGGCTCAAGACCCAAAGCCATCATGGAAATTTGAAGCGCATCTGTGCCATTTGCACAAGGTATTACATGATTTACACCCAGGTATTCCGCCAACCCTAAAGCAAATGTGTTAACCTCGGGTCCACCAATAAAAATTGAGCTTTCGATAACGCCGGAAACAGCAGCATCTACCTCTTCTTTTATCCTAAGGTACTGTTGCTTTAAATCCACCATTTGCAGGGCTTTCATATGCTTTTTTTAAAAGGCTGCAAAGATAGCAATTGAAACAAGAACTGAAAATTTCAAATAATCATTAGTGAATCCATCGGAAGAAATTTAGATTTGTTGAAAAACATAGCGCTTGATCGTCTTTTATCACATCTTCCTTGCAATTTATTCAACAGGCATTCGCGTTGCATCACTTTGGAACAAAAAAGCCCGGCTGTGGGTCGGGGGGAGAAGGGAAATTTTCAAAAAGCTAAAAAAGTCCTATCGCCCAACGGATAATAAAACGGTATGGATGCATTGTGCAAGCCTGGGTGAATTTGAGCAGGGGCGGCCCTTATTAAAAAAAATAAAGGAAACCTATCCGGGTGCATCTGTCGTTATCACTTTTTTTTCTCCTTCCGGTTATGAAATTGTAAAAAATGACAAAGACTTTCACAACATTTATTATATGCCAATGGATTCGGCAGCAAACGCCAGAAAGCTTATAGAAATTATTGAACCCGACCTGGTGTTGTGGATCAAGTATGAGTATTGGTATTATTACCTGCGTGAATTAAAAAATAAAAATATTCCGGTTCTTCTCGTTTCCGGAGTTTTCCTAAAGAGTCAACCTTTTTTTAAGTGGTATGGAAAATTCTGGAAAAAAATGCTCGAAGCATTTGAACATTTTTTTGTACAAAATAATTCGTCGAGGGATGTTTTGCGTGCATTAATACCTGAAAATAAAATTTCAATTTCGGGTGATACGCGATGCGACCGGGTAATCAACATTGCTACAAATTTCACTGAGGTGCCCGGCATCGCAGAATTTTGTGGAGGTCACAAAGTGATTGTTGCGGGAAGCACCTGGGAAGATGACGAGGCCGAATGGATCCATTTCGTAAGAGAACATGCAGATATAAAATTTATTATTGCACCGCATGAAATTGATTCCGAAAATATTGCAGATGTAAAAAAGGAATTTTCCGGATCTGTAACATATTCTGAGTGGATGTCTAAGTCCGCTCCTTCGGACAGGGATGAGAGCGCCAACTGCCTTATCATTGACAACATTGGGATGCTGTCGCGACTTTATAAATATGCAACGATAACCTATGTTGGCGGAGGCTTTGGCGATGCCGGCCTCCATAATATCCTGGAGGCTGCTGTCTATAGCAAGCCTGTGATTTTTGGGCCGGCATACTATAAAAATTTTGAAGCACAGGAACTTATTGATTGTACCGCCGCTATCAGTATTGAAAGCGCAATAGATCTTGAAAAAGTGATTAATAATCTTTTGGCTAATGAGGAAGAAATTATTGCAAGGGGAATTGCCGCTGGTGAATATGTCTACAAACATGCCGGCGCTTCGGAAAAAATATTGGAATACATAAAACAGAAGGGCCTCAGGCCTGCGGATGGCGGAGCTTAAGAAAATCTTCTTTTCACAAGCTGATCAAATTGTTTCACTACGGGATGGCTGTCGAGCCACCCTATTTTTACTTTAAGCTCTCTTTTTATCCAATATTCGGCCTCGGCATATATTGAGAAATTTTGAATTGTTTTAATACTCCTTTCATACATAGCTTCATCTCCCCGAAACAATTCGTTTAAAAACAAATACCTGTCATTTACGCCAATGGCTTTTCTCAAATCCTTGATTGGCGTATCTGTAAGTTTTTCTGAAAGCTCAACCCTTGCCTCTTTTAGGCGATCATTCAATGATTCAGGATAATCGAAAGGAATTTCGCTTTCTTTTTTCCGGCTTTTTTCTATTGGAGTTTGATGAGCAAGAGTAGGCATATCTTCAATCGGATCGTAGAGAAAACCCGGCCGGGCATTTGAACTCATAGAATTTACAACTTCCGCATGCTTTTTTATTTGCTCAAGTTCTTCTTCAATTTCCTTTTCGTCTACCTGCAATATTTCAATTAATTTTTCTTCGGATTCCACACCGGGAATATTTGAGTTCATGTTACGCAACATGTTCGCAATCACAGGCATAATCACAGAAACTTTATCGCGGCTTTTGTCCTGCTTACTTTCTGTTTTACTCACTAATTCAGCCACCAACATTTGAGCAGTATGAAGCAACATCTCAGCCGAATTATTTTCATCGAGCTGCTTTTGCAATTTTGTTATGAGTGTGGAAACCCTCTCCATCTGTAATTTTAAATATTGGCTTTTCAATAACGCAAGGGGAAAATTGTTTGTTTTGAATTAACATAAATCATTAACCTTGCAATTGAGGCTAAGTTACAAATTGAAATCAAAATGAAATACAAAAATGTTTATAGAGCCAAATTATAAAGGTGAGCGACGGGGCTGGATTGAAGTTATTTGCGGAAGTATGTTTAGTGGAAAAACCGAAGAGCTTATAAGAAGATTGAACAGGGTAAAAATTGCAAATCTTAAGGCGGAAATTTTTAAACCTTCTCTCGATGTAAGGTATGACGAGCTTAAAATTGTAAGCCATGATGAGAACAAAATTCAGTCCACGCCTGTTGACAACTCGCAGACTATTCTGCTGCTGGCCCAGGATGTAGATGTGGTGGGCATTGACGAAGCCCAGTTTTTTGACGACCAAATAACGGTTGTTTGTGAAAAGCTGGCCTTAAAAGGAATTCGGGTAATTGTGGCTGGCCTCGATATGGATTATAAAGGAAAGCCTTTTGGACAAATGCCCAACCTACTTGCTGTAGCAGACTACATAACAAAACTTCACGCTATTTGCATGATATGTGGAAATATTGCAAATGTGAGCTATCGTAAAGTCTCCGGTGGAGGGCAAGTGCTGCTGGGAGAAAAAGATCTTTATGAACCAAGATGCAGGCATTGCGCGGCATTGAGTTAACGCGAATTGGTGTTTGCTGGAAAACCAGAAAAGATTTACATCAAAAATCACAAAGCCCCAATAATAAAATGTAAGCTTGCAAAAATGTCAAAAGTTTTTATTTTACTAAAAAAAGATCTCTTACTTGAGCTGAGGCAGCAACATATTTTTTACGGAATTCTCCTGTATGTTGCTTCGACCATTTTTGTACTATACCTCGCAATGGGCCAGCCTGAAAGTACCGTTTATAACGGACTTTTCTGGATGATACAATTATTTGTATGCGTGAATGCTGTTGCAAAAAGTTTTCTGCAGGAGAGTAAAGGTCGCATGCTGTATTTCTTTTCCATAACGAGCCCGGTCATATTTATTATTGCGAAGCTCATGTACAGCACTTTGGTTATGTTTGTTATGATTGCAGTAAGCCTTTTGCTCTTTAGGATTTTATTTGGCAACCCGGTACTCAATCAACTTCGTTTTGCAGCAATAGCCTTTTTAGGTGGCTTAAGTCTTAGTCTCGTTTTCACCTTGATGGCAGCAATAGCGGCAAAGGCTCATCAAAACGCGGCGGTTATGGCCATCCTCGGATTTCCCCTGATTATTCCACAATTAATGTTATTGATGAAACTCTCGAAATCAAGTTTCGGAGAGATTTTCAGAGAAGGAGCATTGCTACAGATGTCCCTGTTATTACTTGGATTTGATGTGATGGTGATAGCGCTGGCTGTAATACTATTCCCTTTTTTATGGAAGGATTGATTAAGTAGCTAATCAGACAATTCGGTAATGTGCTAAGGCCAAATAGGATAATTGGCTAATTTATCTCATTAATTGTTTTTCATAACCTCAGCCATCGTTTTACCAATATCAGCTGGGCTTGCAACTACATGTACTCCACATTCGGCAAGTATTTTCATTTTTGCGGCAGCAGTGTCTTCCGCTCCTCCAACTATTGCGCCGGCATGGCCCATGCGACGGCCGGGCGGGGCAGTTTGACCAGCTATGAAGCCGACAACAGGCTTGGAGCCATTTTCTTTGATCCAGTAGGCCGCATCGGCTTCCATACTTCCACCTATTTCGCCAATCATTACAATTCCGTCTGTTTCTTTGTCATTCATTAATAACTCTACAGCTTCTTTTGTAGTAGTCCCAATTATAGGATCTCCGCCAATACCTATTGCAGTAGATATTCCAAGCCCCGCCTTGGCAACCTGGTCTGCAGCCTCATACGTAAGGGTTCCGGATTTTGAAACAATTCCTATTTTACCTTTTTTAAAAATAAAACCCGGCATGATTCCTACTTTACATTCATCTGCAGTAATAACCCCAGGACAGTTCGGGCCAATCAGCCTCGAATCAGAATCCAGCAGGTAATTTTTTACTTTTACCATATCCTGAACCGGGATCCCTTCTGTAATACAAACGATCAATTTTATCCCGGCATTGGCAGCTTCCATGATGGCATCAGCTGCGAAAGGTGGGGGTACAAATATGATACTTACATCCGCGCCGGTTTCCTTTACTGCCTGCTCAACGGTATTAAATACAGGCCTATCCAGATGCGTTGTACCGCCTTTGTTTGGCGTAACTCCACCAACAACTTTAGTCCCGTATTCTATCATCTGTGTTGCATGAAATGTTCCTTCGGTGCCGGTAAAACCCTGCACTATTATCTTTGAACCTTTGTTGACTAGTACTGACATGAATGAATTTTATGATGGGCAAATATAAGAAAAGAACCCTATCTCTTAAATGGACAAATTGGTGCTTCGTTTTAGTGTCAACTAATGTGTTGCTATAATTAGTTTCGAAGCTATTTTTCTACTTCACGTCATTCTCCGCGGAGAAAGCTTAGGGAAGACTGTACCATTTTCTAATTATTTCTTCAGCGGGTTTTCCCTGCGGGCTAAAATCAATTTTGTCATTTTCAGAAAAATTATTTTCTCCATACCACTTCCATACAAAACCTCCGGCGAACCATTTTTTATTTGAAAAGCTTTCATAAAATGCTTCGTACGCATTTGCCTGTGCGGCGTTATTTACAGAACTCCCGTCTTCTTTCCATGGCTCTGCACTGCAGGCATTAACATTCCTATATCCATACTCTGTAAACAAAATACGGCATTTGTTCAGGGCACTAATTTTTTCAAGGTCGGGCAAATAATTATTCCATGCTTCCGAAAGGCCCTCTATTGTTGGAGTTGTCTCTTTTACCAAAGGAAAGTAAGCGTCAATGCCAATGAAGTTCAATTGTTTCCAGAAGGGCACACTGCTATAGTCATCCCAATTGGCAGCATATGTTATTTGTCCATGGTATATTTTTTTTACGGAATCAATCAACCTGCTCCAAAATAAGGGCCTTTGTTTAATTGCATTTCCAAGTTCCGTTCCTATACAAAACAATTCCACATGGGTGGAATCAGCGATTTTTGCAAAATGGGAAATATAATCGAGGTATCCATCTTCCCATAAAAGCCCAGCTCTTATCATCCGGCAGATTAAACTGACCTGTATAGATTCCATTCCGGATCCAGAGATGTGGTTTAAGCATGACTGCTAAATTATTTTGCTTTGCTAATGCTATACAAGTGATCACACCCTCATCAGTTTCACCCCACCATTGCCTGCTGGAATTGTAAACAACAGTTGGTCGTTCCATACTACAAAAGCCATACGGCATTATTGCAACTGCATTCGCATTTATACTCCTGATGCCGGAAAATTCACTGCTATCTATTGCATTAATCGTCGCCACGAGGCTAACACCTTTTATTGAAAAACCGGTTGTGGTTTGTAAATCTTGTGGAGAGGTTATTGCCGATCGTCTATTTTTATCAGAATTAATATTATAGCATTTGCAATTGAAAAATGCAAAAAGAAAAATATATAGAAATGTTTTGAGCAAAATAAAGGTCAGGTTATAAATGAAAAACTATCACCATCGAATAATCCCAAATCACTCAATTTCAAATGAGGAATTACAAGCAACGCCATAAAAGATAAAGTCATAAATGGCGCTGATAATTTGGAGCCCAACTGTTTCGCTGCCTCGTCAATTTCTGTATAAAGTGTTGCTACTTTGTATCCATCCTCATTACTCATAAGGCCACCTACAGGCAATGGTAAAATTTTTTCGAGCGGTAACAGAGCATCCACACAACTTATTCCACCGTTATTTTCGATAACCAGGTTCACTGCTTTACACAAACTTTCATCGTCAACGCCAACTGCGATGATATTGTGACTATCATGCGCAACCGAAGAAGCAATAGCACCCTTTTTAAATCCAAAATTTTTAATAAACCCTCTAGCAACAGGAGCATCAGCGTAACGATTAACCACAACGATTTTCAGGATGTCATTTTCCACATCACTTAAATAGTGATCATCCTCCGGTTTTGGGTGCACATGTATTTTGTTAGTAATTAGCTGCCCGTCTAATGCTTCGATAGCATAAACCTGTTTTGGGAAATCAATAGCCGAAAATTTGAAGTCAATAATTTCTTTTTTATTACAATTGAAATTGTTTATAACCTCTGACTTTGATGCGGAAATTTTTGAATTTCCTTTTTCTGCCACCATCATCCCATCTATATAAGTGGCAATTATTTCAAAATTTACAAGATCTTCTACAACTATAAAATCAGCAGGATCACCAACTTTCAATAACCCGACATTCATTTTATAGTGCTTAACCGGGTTGATGCATGCGGCCTTCAATACGTTAAATATATCGATACCTTTTGCAACGGCCCTTTTAACAAGGTCATTAATGTGGCCATTCACAAGACTGTCGGGATGTTTGTCGTCGCTGCAAAACATGATTTCATCGGGATGATCGTGAAGTAAATCAACTAACGCCTCAAAATTTTTGGCAGCACTTCCTTCGCGAATTAAAATCTTCATCCCATATTTTAATTTATCGGAGGCTTCTTCTTTTGTAAAACATTCATGGTCGGTGCTTATTATCACCTGGCCCAATACACCAGCTTCAATATATTTTTTTGCATCATTGCCTCTCAAACCTGGTGCGTGTCCGTCAACAGGTTTTTTATATTTTCTTGCGGAATTTATTTTCTTCATCACTTCTGCATCACCCTGCAATACACCGGGAAAGTTCATCATTTCACTCAGGTAGTGAATTTCATCTTTAGCCAAAAGCCTTTCAACTTCTTCCGAACTAAGTGAGGCGCCCGCCGTCTCAAAAATAGTTGCAGGGACACAGCTCGGCGCACCAAAGTGGAATTTAAAAGGAGCTTCATTACCATTATTGATCATAAACTCTACGCCCTCAACACCACACACGTTAGCGATCTCATGCGGATCACTTATCGTCGCAACAGTTCCATGCACCACGGCAAGTCTTGCAAATTCTGTGGGAACAAGCATTGAACTTTCTATATGTACATGTGCGTCAATGAATCCAGGAATGATATAAAATGAATTTCCGTCACCCGCAACTGTACTTTCAATATCATTTATTTTTCCATTTTCAACATACATGATGCCGGGAAATATTTTGCGGGATTCTATATCAACAATGTTTCCTTTTACTTTGAAATTCATCGACAGAAATTTTACCCTATAAAATTATTTTATTACCAAAAATTCGTATTGGTTGAAATTTATCACTTCGCTTTTGATCTGAAAAAATTACAGTTTTAATATTGCCTTATCTTGCATAATTAAAATTTTTACAAGTGAAAAATATTATTCTTTTCGTTCTGTTTATCCTGGCTCTTGTGTTCTTTCAATTCACCACTGCACAATCCGTTGACGACATTATAAGTCAATATATCACGGCCCGCGGCGGCATTGATAAATTAAATTCCGTCCAATCAGTTTATTTTGAAGGAACAAGACAAATGATGGGCAGCGAAGTACAGGTGAAAGTTACAAAAGTTGAAGGCAAACTGTTTAGAACAGACTTTGAATTTGGAGGAAACAATGGATACACAATTGTAACTCCTGAAAAAGGATGGTCCTATATTCCGATGCGTTCCGATAAGCCTAATGAAATCCCTGCGCCTGTGTTGAAATCGATGCAGGGCCAGCTCGATATCGCCGGACCCCTGGTCAATTATAAAACCAAAGGTTACCAGGCTGCATTAAAAGGAAAAGAAAATGTAGACGGAACCGAAGCTTATAATATCCAACTCACTTCTGCCGATGGCAAACAAGTTTCTTATTATATTGATACAAAAACTAACCTGCTAATACGGACAACGCAAATGAGCGAAGGCGGCCGTAATGGAGGCGGACAGTCTAAAGAAATAATAACAAACTTTAAAGATTACATCGATGTAGATGGTATCAAATTTCCGCAGACCGTAGTAACAGAGGGTGAAGGAATGGGAGCGGGCGCAATGACCTTTGATAAGATCGAGGTAAATGTTCCTGTCGATGAGAAGTTGTATCAGCCATCTAATTAGTAACAACCTTCCGTGACTGTATTCATGCATCTTTACATCCACTCCCAGGATGCCTTTAAATCATAATCCTTCTTTCAGTACATTCGTGCGTAAATAGAAGCACGCACATATGAAAAGAATTTTATTGTTATTGACCCTTTTTCTTATGGTAAATTTTTCTTTTGCACAAAAGAAAAAACAACCGGCAGCATCAAATACTAAAGAGGACAGTATTTTGTTATCCAAGACAAAATTCAGGCTGGTCGGGCCTTTCCGTGGCGGAAGAAGTGGAGCTGTAGCGGGAGATTACAAGGATAAAAATACTTTCTATTTTGGAAGCACAGGTGGCGGAGTATGGAAAACACAGGATGGCGGCAGCAACTGGAAAAATATTTCAGATAAATTTTTTGGTGGCTCTATAGGCAGTGTGGCGGTGGCACCTTCCAACTCGTCCGTAATATATGCAGGCGAAGGCGAATCAACCCTACGCGGTAACGTTAGTGAAGGCCATGGCATGTGGAGAAGTGATGATGGAGGACGCAACTGGAAGCATATCGGCCTGGAAAATTCAAGACATATAATGCGCATTGTAATTGATCCTGGCAATCCTGATATTGTATGGGTTGCTGCGCTTGGACATTTGTTCGGCCCGTCAAATGAAAGGGGCGTTTATAAAACGGTTGATGGAGGTAAAAACTGGAAGAAAACATTATTCAGCGATGAACAGAGCGGAGCCGCTGAACTGGTAATGGAACCCGGAAATCCTTCCGTTTTTTATGCGGCAACATGGACTGTTTTGCGTACACCATATAGTCTTGAAAGTGGGGGCAAAGGAAGTGCACTGTGGAAAAGCACTGATGGAGGTGAAACCTGGAAAAAGCTCAATGATAAAAAGGGATTTCCGGGAAAAACAACAATAGGAAATATTGGCATTGCGGTATCTCCAGCTAATCCTGAAAGGGTATTTGCATTGGTAGAATCAGAAAAGGGCGGCCTGCTAAGAAGTGACGATGGAGGAGAAACATGGGCCGTCATCAGCACGGATGCGAATATTCGTCAGCGGGCATGGTACTTCAGCAAAATTTATTGTGATCCGAAAAATGCCGATGGCATCTATGCGCTGAATGTAAATATGTATGGAAGCACAGATGGCGGCAAAACATTTAAAGAAATCAACACACCTCACGGCGATCATCACGATCTCTGGATTGACCCTGAAAATGGAAAGCGCATGATAGTTGCGGATGACGGCGGGGGCCAGGTAAGCTTTGACGCCGGCGCTAACTGGAGTACCTATCAAAATCAGCCGACGGCGCAATTTTACAGAGTTTCAACCGATAACCATTTTCCTTACAGGTTGTTAGCTGCACAACAAGATAATAGTACCGTGCGAATTTTATCAAGGACTGAAGGAAACCAAATAGATCAAAGTGACTGGTCGCCAACTGCCGGTTTCGAGAGCGGGTATGTTGTCGCAGATCCCTCGAATCCTGATATTGTCTATGGAGGAAACTATGGGGGTTTCATCTCCAGGTACGATCATAAAACCGGGGAAAACAGGGCTGTGAGTGTATGGCCAGTTTATGACCTTGGCAACGGGGCAGACATTTCCAAATATAGATTTCAATGGAACTTCCCTATTTTCTTTTCGCCACATAATCCCAAAAAATTATATGCTGGTGGAAACATATTATTTGCCACAGAAAATGAAGGCGCAACGTGGAAAGCGCTGAGTGGCGATCTTACAACAAATGATAAAAGCAAACAAAAATCCAGTGGTGGACCAATCACCCAGGATAATACAGGCGTAGAGGTGTATTGCACCATTTTTACCGGGATGGAATCACCTCTTGAAAAAGATCTGCTCTGGACAGGGAGCGATGACGGACTTATTAATGTGAGCAGGGATGGAGGTGAACATTGGGAAAATGTTACGCCACCTGCGGCGGGAAAATGGATGATGTGGAATTGCGTGGAAGCGGATCCCTTCAAAAAGGGAAGCGCTTATTTCGTAGGAACAAAATATAAACTTGATGATTATACACCTTATATTTTTGTTACAAATGATTATGGAAAAACGTGGAATAAGATTACTAACGGTATCGATGCCACGCATTTCACAAGGTGCCTGAGAGCGGATAAAAAAATTCCAGGCTTACTTTACTGTGGAACAGAATACGGTATGTATATAAGCTATGATTATGGCGAAAACTGGAAACCCTTCCAGCTAAACCTGCCTATTGTTCCCATTACAGACCTGGCTACAAAAGACAATGATTTGATTGTAGCCACGCAGGGCAGGGCTTTCTGGATACTGGATGACCTGAGCGTGGTCCAAAATATGGGGAAAAATCCTGACCGAAAAGATCTTTTCATTTTTCCTGTCGAAGATGCCTGGCGCATGAATGGCTCTCAAAATCTGAATGTAAAAAATGCCGGCATAAATCCTCCCAACGGAATCGTTGTGAATTATTTCCTTAAAGATTTTACGGATAGTTCACTGCTGAAAATTTTCGTTATGGATAAAAATAAAAAAATAGTCAGCACATTCAGTACAAAGCCTTCCGGCGATACCACGAAAATAGAAGCATCTGAAGGAATGAATCAATTTGTATGGAATATGAACTATGCACCCTCCGAGAAAATCGATGGTATGATCCTGTGGAATGGTACCGTACCGGGGCCAAAAGCAATACCCGGAAAATATTTTATTCGTATTATCAAAGATTCAAAAGACAGTGCAGAAGCGGAAGCGAACATAAAATCAAATCCAAATTTCAAAGAAACCCAGCAGGAATATGAAGACCAGTTTAATTTTCTTATATCTGTGAGAGATAAGTTTTCTGAAATACAGAAAGGCATAAAGAACATCCGTGAAATAAGAAAACAAATATCAGATTTTATGGGCAGGCAGGGAAGCGACACAGCAGGAGCAATTAAAATGATGGCAGATTCAATCAATAAGGGAATGACAAAGATTGAAGAGGCGCTTTATCAAACCAAAGCCAAAAGTCAACAGGATGTATTAAACTACCCAATCCGGTTGAATGACCAGATTTCGGGATTGTATGATTATGCTGCATCCGGAAATTATCCGCCAACTCAACAGGTTAAGGATGCTTACGCTTTCTTAACTGAAAAAGCTGATGCTGAATTAAAGAAGCTGAAAATAATCATGGAAGTCGATGTTCCAAAATTCAACGCGTTGATAAGAGAAAAGCAATTGCCTGTGATAGGCGTGAAGAAGGAATAATTTTGTAATTTTAAGATATGCCTGAAACACTAATACATCCTCCCAAAACGATGTGGGAAGTTTGGGAAAATCTTCCTGAAGGAACTTTGTGTCAACTTATAAATGATAAACTGGTTATGAGCCCCTCTCCTATTGACATTCACCAGGCTGTATTAAACGACATAAATATTGAAATATCTATTTTTATAAAAAAAAGTGACATTGGTAAAATTAGAATCGCGCCTTACGATGTTCATTTTTCGAAACAAAATATTTTACAACCGGATATCATTTTTATCAAGAGCGAAAATCTTAGTAGAATTAAAGAAAATGGTTTGTTTGGAGCACCTGATATTGTAATTGAAATCTTATCGCCTTCAACCTCTCATATCGATTGGGAAGATAAAAAATTGATTTATGAGAAATATGGAGTGAAGGAGTATTTCCTTGTTGAACCAAATTCAAAATCTGTCACATCTTTTTTCCTGGCAAGTATTGATTACGAAGAGCAGGAAAAACAAAAAGCTAAGATTAAATCAGTTGTATTGGGCACTGAAATCGAATTTTAATCATACCAACAAGTCCGGTCTTTTTTCATTTGTTTTTTTTATCGCTTGTTCATCGCGCCAGTCTTCAATTTTAGAATGATTACCACTCATTAAAACTTCAGGAACTTTCCATCCGCGAAAATCTTCCGGCCGGGTGTAAACAGGTGGTGCCAATAAATTGTCCTGGAAAGAATCCGTAAGTGCTGAAGTTTCATCGTTTAATACTCCCGGCAATAATCTGCCAATAGCATCTGTTAATACAGCCGCTCCAAGTTCTCCCCCACTCAATACATAGTCGCCTATCGAAATTTCCTTTGTAATAAAATGATCACGTACCCGCTGATCAATTCCTTTGTAATGGCCGCAAATCATCAATAAATTTTTTTTTAACGATAAAGCGTTAGCAGTTTGTTGAGTAAATTTTTCTCCGTCCGGCGTAAGAAAAATTACTTCATCGTAAGGGGTATGTTGTTGCAACGATTCTATTGCATTTACCAGAGGTTCTGCCATCATTACCAACCCTGCTCCGCCACCAAACTGGTAATCATCCACCTGCCCATGTTTATAATTAGTATAATCCCTCAGGTTAAAAATATTTACTTCCAGCAATCCCTTTTCTTTTGCACGTTTTAATATTGAGTGTGCAAAAAAACTTTCCATTAATTGTGGGATTACAGAAATAATATCAATCTTCATACTGCAAACTTATACTAAAGATATCTGGTCGTCAATGTCAAATTGCATGGAGATATTAAAAATCTTTAAAATCATCGAGATTTCTTTTTTCTTTTTTAGTCGGACGCCCCTGTTTACTTTTTCTCTTGCCTGTATTAAAAACGAAGGCTGTCGGATGTACTTTTTCGATAGGCTCTTCAGGCGTAATATCTATGTAATATTTAATCGCCTCGGAAAATTGCATCCTGTTGTGTAACAATCCCGCAACTTGTATTGTCCATTTTTTGGCTTCAGTTTTTACTTCATACTGCTCGCCAACGTTTACAGGCCTGGCGGCTTTCACATTTACTCCCATGCATTTTACTTTACCATTATTACAGGCTTCCGTCGCCAGGCTGCGAGTTTTAAATAGCCTTATCGCCCATAGATATTTATCGATCCTTAGTTTTTCTTTCCCGGTCATGCGCAAATCTATTAAGGAATCTATAAATGATACAACACGGTAAGGTTGTTTTATTACTTTTACGGGCTAAAAATTTTTAGATGCGAAACAATACCTTGAAAATATTTTTCTTAATTATTCTCTCCCTCAGCTCTTTTATTGTTTCTGCGCAATTTCGTGCAAAGGAAATTAACTGGACGCCCGACGGTACCGCCTATCTTAAAATAGTCAATGGAAATATTGTAAGAACAGATGTGAAAACGAATAATGAAACTACAGTCGTAAAAAGAGAACAACTGATGCCGGCCGGAAGCGCCCACCCATTAGCATTTGATATATATAGCTTTTCCCAGGACAACAAAACGCTTTTGATCTTCACAAATACTGCAAAAGTCTGGCGATACAATACACGCGGAGATTATTGGGTACTAAATATTTCATCCAATCAACTCACGCAACTTGGAAAATCTTTGCCTTCTCAATCATTGATGTATGCTAAAATATCTCCGGATGCCCAAAAAAGCAGCTTATGTAAGTGGACACAATTTATATGTTGAAGATCTGACTTCCCATGAGATAATACAACTTACAAAAGATGGTACAAGAAAATTTATAAATGGCACATTTGATTGGGTATATGAAGAAGAGTTCAGTTGCAGAGATGGATTTCGATGGAGCCCGGATAGCAAAATGATTGCATTCTGGCAGGTGGATGCTACTAAAGTCAGGGATTACTACATGTTAAATACTACAGATTCAGTGTACTCACAAATCATTCCTGTTGAATATCCCAAAGCCGGGCAGCCACCCTCACCCGTTCGCATAGGTGTAATTACAGTCGATAATGCGAAGACAACCTGGATGGATATACCCGGAGATCCTCAACAGCATTATCTTCCAAGAATGGAATGGGCTGATAATTCCAATGAACTGGTAGTACAACAATTGAACAGGAAACAAAATGAAAGCAAACTTTTTTATTGCAATGTCTCGACAGGCGCAGCCGAAAATTTTTATACAGAGAATGATAAGGCTTTTATTGATATAAAATCGAGATGGAATGATGATGACCCTACCGGTTGGGACTGGCTTAATGGAGGTAAGAGCTTTTTATGGGTAAGTGAAAAAGATGGATGGCGGCATTTATTTTTAGTAAGCCGGGATGGAAAGAAAGAAACATTAATTACAAAAGGGGATTATGATATTGAAAGCGTTCAAAGTATTGACGATAAAAATAACTATGTATATTTCATGGCGTCACCAAATAATCCAACTCAACTTTATTTGTATAGAACTAAAATGGATGGCAAGGGAAGATTGGAATTGATTTCTCCATCTAATCTTCATGGCACACACAATTACAATATTTCCCCTGGGGCAAAATATGCTTTACATAGTTTTTCAAACTACAAAACCTTTCCTGCAGGAGAGTGGATTTCGTTGCCGGATCATAAACCTTTGAATGCAGAAAAGAGTATTGCCAAGACAATGAAGGTAAATGATGGAAGTAATATTGAATACTTCAAAGTGACTACCGAAGACAACATTACCCTTGATGGGTGGATGATAAAACCCGCGGGATTTGACAGTACAAAAAAATACCCTGTTGTATTTTTTGTTTATGGAGAGCCTGCAAATTCTACAGTTGAAGACAAGTATGGCTCACATAATAATTTTCTCTTCGATGGGGACATGAGTATTGAGGGTTATATCCAGGTTTCTGTTGATAATCGTGGGACACCTTCATTACGGGGCTCAGAATGGCGCAAGTCAATTTACGGCCAGTTAGGAAGGCTAAATATTCACGACCAGGCAATGGCTGCAAAAAAACTCCTGGAGAAACCTTATTTCGATAAAGACCGGGTTGCTGTCTGGGGATGGAGTGGGGGTGGGTCTTCGACTTTAAATTTGATGTTTCAATATCCCGAAATATATAAAACAGGAATCTCTATAGCTGCGGTTAGCAATCTTTTGTTTTATGATAATATCTACGAGGAGCGTTATATGGGACTGCCACAGGAAAATATGGATAACTATGTGAAGGGATCTCCCGTGTATTATGCAAGGAATTTAAAAGGAAATTTATTATTCATTCACGGCACAGGCGATGATAATGTACAGTATGATAATGCTGAAGCACTGCTCAACGAACTTATCAAATATAATAAGACATTTCAATTTATGCCTTACCCCAACAGAACACATAGCATTTCGGAGGGAGAAGGAACAAGAAACCATTTATCAACGTTGTATTCTGATTTTTTAAGAGAGCACTGCCCCCCGGGGCCAAGATAAATTCCAGGTTTAAGCCCTCGCTTAAATGCCATCATATCCTGAGCTTATGCCTGCAGAAAAAGGGCTGCGTTAAAAACGCAGCCTCCAAAAAATTCTATTCAGAAAAACTTATTGATACATACTCTTTAATTCTGATTTCAATTTTGTAACGCTTCCAGAATTATTTGTTGTTGAGTTTGAAAATAACGTTTTCGCAGTGTCATCATTTCCATAAAATGCCTTGTTGCCTTTTTGGTCGATATCGATTGCCAAACCATTTAAGCTTATTCCTGCAAACAACCCTTTACTTCTTGAATACGAATATGCCTCTGCTTCCAATTTATAATCGGTACTTGCTGAAGAGCTACGTCCTACAGGACCGGCTGCAACAGAAATATCTCCACCCAGGGTAAAGCTTCCTTTTCCTATGTTCTCCAAAGTTTCCCTGCTTTTGAATATCAGCACCAGATCTATTGATTGTAGGCCTGCCTGCAATCCCACGCCGCCGCCGGTAAGAGTTACAAAAACAGGATTGCTCCAGGAGCCGTCCGGCAGTTTCACCATAGCAAGTCCTTTACCTCTTTTGCCGGAAAGTACAAACCCTGCATTTATTAATTTTGGAACTATAATTATGCCTTGTGTAACTTCTAAAAGCTCAGATGGAATGCTCTCTTTCATTTTGCTAAAATCTGCGAGCACCTGCGTGGCAGCGTCAACTTTATCCTCCTGTTTCTCCTGGCTCTTTACCGGTGTAAAAAAAGCGCACATGCAAATAATCATCAATGAGCTTCCTAAAATTCGTATTATTTTCATTTTGTAAGTTTTTAAACATTAACTAAAAAATTCTGAATAAAAACGAACAATTTTAATGCCACTAAAAAATGGATTTATACAACACACGTTATATTTCTGGTAAAAGTAAAAATGGTGAAGACTAGACACATAACGGTAAACTAATAACCCAGTAGACATCCCTTGGAAGATATCTATAAGAAAAAAAGCCGCCTCAAATGAGACAGCTTTTTAAAGCTATTTTTTACTGTGAAAATTATTCCGCAGATTTGGTATTGCCTTTTGCTGCTATTTCGTTTACCGGTTCCGTTTCCGCCTTATTACCAGCGGCTTCCCCATTGGATGGAGTTTCCGAAGGCTTAGGGGCTTCCGAAACTTTGGTAGCCGGACCTTTCGCCTGTGAAGTTCTTCTTGCTACAGGTGTACGACTTGTGGTCTTATTTTTCTTGTGCGATTCCTGCCTCTTAGCAAACTCAGAATCGTGTTCTGTGCTCCATTTGGTAAATTTCTCCATCGCCGCAGCTTCGTCAAACAAACCAAGTGTAACACCTCGCAACAAATGCTTTAGGTACAATACACCTTTAAAACTCAGAATCCGGCGAACAGTATCAGTAGGCTGTGCACCTTTGTGCAGCCATTCCAAAGCTTTTTGCCTGTCGATCTGAATACTTGCAGGAACAGTAAGTGGATTATAAGAGCCTAACTTTTGGATGAATTTACCATCACGTGGGCTACGTGCATCTGCAACTACTATAAAATAAAATGGTCTTTTTTTTGAACCATGGCGTTGCAATCTCATTTTGACAGCCATAAAAAATAGAAATTTTTTTGGGTTGTTATTAAATTTGGTTTCGAAAGGATTGCGAAGATAAGAGGTGTAATTCAAAATTACAAATCAATAATTTAAAATATGTAAAATCCTAAATTTTCTTCAACAAATCCGGGTTTTATTAAAATTTATTTGAAGTGCATTAAATTATTTTTTCCCTAATCCCGCAAGCTTTCCCATTGGCATCTTATTCATCATCTTCATCATATTTTTCATTTGCTCAAATTGTTTTATAAACTGGTTAAGCTCGCTGATATCCTTCCCGCTTCCTGCGGCGATGCGCTGTTTACGGCTTGGATTAATTATATCCGGGTTGCGGCGCTCCTCCAGGGTCATCGAATTAATCATAGCTTCAATTCCTTTAAATGAGTCATCATTAATATCTACATCTTTAATTTGTTTGCCAACACCAGGAATCATTCCCATAAGATCTTTTAAGTTTCCCATTTTCTTGATTTGCTGAAGTTGCGTTTTAAAATCTTCAAAATCAAACTGATTTTTCCTTATTCGCTTTTCAAGTTTTGCTGCCTGAACCTCATCAAATTGCTCCTGTGCCTTTTCAACAAGGCTTACAATATCCCCCATTCCGAGAATACGCTGGGCCATCCTTTCAGGGTAAAATACATCAAGGGTATCCATCTTTTCACCACTGCTCACAAATTTAATTGGCTTATTTACAGTGTATTTAATGGAAATAGCGGCACCACCACGGGTATCGCCATCGAGCTTTGTAAGAACAACCCCTGTATAATTCAGCCTTTGATTGAAAGCAGCCGCAGTATTCACGGCATCCTGCCCCGTCATGCTATCAACTACAAATAATATTTCTTTAGGATCAACTGCGCTTTTAATATTTGAAACTTCGGTCATCATTACCTCATCGATAGCAAGCCGGCCAGCCGTGTCAATTATAACTACATTTTTATTTTTTGTCTTTGCTTCTTTAATGGCATTCTGAACAATAGAAACAGCATCTTTATTTTCCGGTTCACTATAAACATCCACGTTAATTTGCTCGCCTAATATCTTCAACTGGTCAATTGCCGCAGGTCTGTAAATATCTGCTGCAACCAACATAGGGCGACTTCGCTTTTTTTGTTTTAAGATAATTTGCAAGTTTGCCACTGAATGTGGTTTTACCACTACCCTGCAGTCCGGCAATCAGAATGATGGATGGGTTTCCGACGAGATTTAATTCAGTTTCAATGCCTCCCATTAATTCTGTAAGCTCATCTTTTACGATTTTTACCATGAGCTGCCCCGGGCTTACGGCGTTTATTACTTTTTCACCGGTTGCTTTATCTTTAATGCTATCAGTAAATTCTTTAGCTATTTTATAGTTCACATCCGCGTCAACCAGTGCCCGTCTTATATCTTTTACAGTTGATGCTATATTTAGTTCAGTAATTCTTCCCTGGCCTTTTAAATTTTTAAATGCGGAATCTAACCGATCACTTAACGACTCGAACATATTATTTTATTGAAAGATTTTATTGGTCAAAAATTGATAAAAAAAGTGAACATAAAAATTACATTCACTCAAAACCGAGATGTAAATTTAAGAAAAGTTGAATTGAATATAAAAATTCAGGGAATGGACGATCGATTCGTGTTACTTCACGATTTAGATATAGTTTATACCTCAACTATCTCTGCCAAAAGCTTTTTGCCTGCACCAGTAACATAAATGCACAACAACTTTTTATTGTCTATATATTCCATTCTTGTTTCTATCAATCCTCGCTTATACAATCCTGCAAGTGAGGATTTCATTTCTTCGGGCAAGCATGGTACTTTTCCATTATTCTTTATTTCTTTTTCAAGGCATTCTTTCAGTTTGGCAATCATACGTTTTGTAGGTGGTCGTGTCGAAATTTTCATAAATTATGTTTTCTGGATTATACAAATTAAAACATAATTTAATGCCAGAATGAGAAAATCTTGATACAAATCGTTTTATACGTAAAGACAAATAAAAAGCCACAAATTATCGGACTAAAATGTGGCTTAAAGTTGTCCCACGAGGATTCGAACCTCGACAAACAGAATCAAAATCTGTCGTACTACCTTTATACTATGGGACAATAGGAGTGCAAAAGTAAGGTTATGAAGTAAAATTTCAAAAAGTGATTGAGAGTCTTCTTTATTGAGACATAGATGCCTCGTTTTCTTTTTCTTCGTCTTCTTTCAATTTTTTAATATAGTCTAATGCATCCGGAATTACATCGCACATTATTGTAATAATGGCTCCGGGTTTTACATTGTCATAGGCATATTGTATTGCCTCTTTTTCTTTTTGCAAAATTTTTACGGGGACATCTTTGGTCTTGCCTTCATTAATGCCCTCGACCAAGAGATTTATTATTTCCTCGGCTGTGCGACCGCGTAAATGTTTATCCTGCCTTATGATTATTTCGTCAAAATTCTGACCTGATATTTTCCCTATCTCGCGTATATCATCATCTCTCCTATCTCCCGTTCCACTAATGATTCCAACTTTATAGGTGCTGTCGAGCCGGTTTACAAAATCACATAAGAGATTCAACCCGGCAGGATTATGAGCAAAGTCCGCAAGAAATTTGAAATTCTTAAATTCAAAAAGATTTAAGCCTTCCCGGGGTTTGCGAAACGGATGGAATAAAGGTATGCAGCGCCTGGCGTATATCTTCAACTTTTATATTTCTGAAAAGATAGCAGGCAAGTACAGATGGCAATGTATTCATAATATTGTGTGCAGCCTTTCCCCCAAACGTTATCGGTATCTCTGAAACTTTTTCCACCCGTATTTTCCAATTCCCTTTCATTATGGTCACATACTCATTTTCATACACGGCTGCAAGGCCACCCTTACTACAATGTTGTTTTATGCGTGGATTATTTTCATCCATGCTAAACAACGCTATATTACAATCGAGATCTTTTCTCATTGCATATACAAGGTCATCATCGGCATTTAGAATTGCGAACCCATTCCGGAAAACAGTTTCGGGCAATACCTGTTTCACCTTAGCCATCTGCTCAAGTGTTTCAATTCCGCCAAGGCCTATGTGATCGGCGGTTACATTCGTTACAATAGCTATATTGCAGTTCCTGAAGGCAAGCCCATTCCGTAAAATTCCTCCCCTGGCACATTCGAGCACGGCAAAATCTACAGTGGGATCTTTTAATACAAATTCAGCACTTTTTGGCCCCGTACAATCCCCTTTCATCATCAATTGATTTTGGATGTAAACACCATCAGAAGTCGTGAATCCAACTTTGTAACCGGCGGCCTTACAAATATGTGCAGTCAGCCGGCTGGTTGTCGTTTTACCATTTGTTCCTGTAATCGCAATAATAGGAATTCTGCCATCAGTTCCTTTTGGATAAAGCATCTCCACAACCGGCTCGGCTGCATTTCTTGCGATACCTTCTGAAGGTTCAACATGCATACGAAATCCGGGGGCTGCATTTACTTCAAGAACGGCTCCTCCGTTTTCAGTCAGTGGCTTTTTTAAATCGGATGCCATGATATCGATTCCGCAAATATCCAGTCCGATTATTTTGGCAATACGCTCTGCCAAAAAAATATTTACCGGATGTATTTCATCCGTTACATCAGTGGACGTGCCGCCGGTGGATAAATTTGCAGTGGGCTTTAATGTTACGATTTCATCTTTTGCAGGAATTGTCTCTAAACTATATCCTTTTTCATCCAGCATTTTTTGAGTAAATCCATCAATTTTTATTTGAGTTAAAACTTTTTCATGGCCATATCCACGCCTTGGATCTTTGTTGGTTTCTTCTATTAGCCATTGAATGTTGTGCTCACCATCACCCTTAACGGAAGCGGGCGTACGCAATGCAGCGCACACAAATTTGAAATTGATTACCAAAACCCGGAAGTCAAAACCTGTTATATATTTTTCACAGATGACGGTACGGCCATAATTTCTGGCTGCTTCCAATGCTTTTTCCGCCTGCTCAAAAGTTGTGATATTTGTGGTGGCTCCTTTACCGTGATTCCCATCTATTGGCTTAATTACAAATGGATATCCTACGGCATCAATAGCACGTTGCACCGTTTCATCACTGTAAAGAATTATCCCTTTTGGAACGGGTACTTCGGCAGCACTAAGGAGGTTTTTTGTTTCTTCCTTATCGCCCGCAATATCAACAGCAATGCTTGATGTTGTTCCGGCAATAGTTGCTCTTATTCTTTGCTGGTGGATTCCATATCCAAGTTGTACAAGACTTTGCTTATTCAGCCTTATATATGGAATGCCGCGCCTTACCGCTTCTTCAACAATGCTGCCTGTGGATGGGCCCAATCGTGTATTTTCCCTTATAACCCTCATACTTTGGACTTCTTCTTCAAGATTATATGGTAGAATTATTAATTATGGATTCTACCAATCCAAATGCGGATTTGGCTGCAAATACACCTACCTCTTCTTCCATATAATCAAACACAACAAAATATTCTCCGTGCTTTCCGGTTGTCCGGGTTCTTCCAAAACCCATATCCATGCCCGCGAGTGTTTGTAATTCAAGCGCAACATGTTCTATAACGTGGCCCATCCAGGTGCCCTCATCTACACGTGATAAAAATCCACCCGGCACACCCTCGCTGCATCTGTGCTCATAAAGCCCTGGCAATAGTTTTTCAAGTTTAATCTTTAAATCCTTCAATTTTATTGGTAGGTGATTCTTCCATTTCCTCGAGGTCAAGTTTCATTTGTATAAGCTTTGGGCGGCGCACACTCCAGTAGTTAGGGCCCCTCAGCACTTTAATTTCTACGATTTTCATAAATGGAAAAAAGGGTTGATTATTTTTTGAAAAAGATTCTGACAGTAGTTTGTAAGGTAGGGAAAATTATGTCTCAAAAAAATACAATCCATGATGGCACAATCTCTTTATATCAATTCCGTTACTTTTGTAATAAGTATTTATTTTGACATTGTTTGTATGTGAAATTATTATTTAGCTGAGAAATGTTACAATGTTTTTATCAAAATCAAATGCATGCAAAATCCGTTGGGGAAACTTTTTGCCATAGGTGGCGCGGAAGATAAAGGCGTAGACCTGGAGAAAGGAGAAATGGTTCGAAATAATCTTAATTTTTTTGAGCTGGGGATTCTTCGCCGTATTGTAGAAGAAGCCGGCGGCCCCGACGTAAGTATAGAAGTTATAACTACAGCTTCTATGATCCCCAACGAAGTTGGTGAAAATTACCTGAATGCTTTTGGAAAAATCGGATGTACCAATATTGACCTAATGCCCATTCGCAATCGCTCCGATGCGATGGAACATGAATACATTGAACGTATAAAAAACTGCAATGTCATCATGATTAGCGGGGGGAATCAATTGAGACTATCCGCAACCTTTGGAGGAACAGAGCTTCTTGAAATCGCTTTAAAACGCTACCACGACGAGAAGAATTTTATCGTTGCAGGTACTTCTGCAGGAGCAATGGCTATGAGCAATACAATGATTTATGAAGGCAATGCAACTACCGCTCATTTAAAAGGCGAAGTAAAAATCACAACCGGCCTCGGGTTCATGGATGATGTAATTTTTGACAGCCACTTTGAAAAGCGTGGAAGGTTTGGAAGACTGGCACAGGCAATAGCCAGCAACCCATCCGCAATTGGGATAGGACTGGGAGAAGATACCGGGATGCTTATCACCGGACGGAAACAAAATGGAAGCAATTGGAAGCGGGCTTGTGATGATAATAGATGGGCACGAAATAAGGCATAGCAATATTGCCGATATCCCTGATGGAAATCCCATCAGCATAGAAAATATTAAAGTTCATTTCTGCGAAAAAGGAAATGGATACCTGCTGAAAGAGAGGGTATTTATTCCGGACATAGAAGAGTATAACCGGCAGGAAATTCCTGAAAGCGGTAAGTTAAAAAAAGCGGTTTAGCTGTTATCCTGGCAATTTTTAGTTTGCCTCAGTTAACTTTTAGAAGGTAATAATTTTTCTTCCCCTTCTGGATAAGCAGGTATTTATCATTAAGAAAACCGAAATCGGCAATTCCTTTCTCTACCGAAGTGACTTTTTCTTTATTAATAAAGACTCCTCCTCCTGAAATCATTTTTCTCGCTTCACCTTTACTGGAAAAAATTTTTGAATATGCTAATAATGATGGCAGATCGGCATTCTCTTCAAACTCGCTTTTTTTCATTTCAATTCCCGGAACGCCTTCCATAACCTGCAACAATTGTTCTTCGTTTAATTCTTTCAGCGTTTGAGCGGTATCGTTACTGAACAATATTGAAGATGCCTTCACAGCAAATTCATAATCCTTTGTTGAATGTACAAAACAAGTAAGTTCCTCAGCTAGCTTTTTTTGAAGAATTCTCTGGTGCTCATTTCCCGAATGCTGCTCCACCAGTCGCCGGATTTCTTCCTTAGTTAGAAAAGTAAATATTTTTAAGAATCTTTCAGCGTCATCATCGGCTGTATTCAGCCAAAACTGGTAAAAACTATATGGTGAGGTCTTAGTAGCATCCAGCCATATATTTCCTTTCTCACTTTTACCAAATTTATTCCCATCCGCTTTTGTAAGGAGGGGACATGTGAACGCGAAAGCTTCTCCACCGCATTTTCGCCTTATCAATTCTGTGCCTGTCACTATGTTTCCCCATTGATCACTTCCACCAAACTGTAGTTTACAATTTTTATTTTGATACAACCAGTAAAAATCATAACCCTGCACAAGCTGGTATGCAAATTCAGTAAAACTCATTCCACTTTCAGATTCCAGCCTTTTCCTTACACTGTCTTTCGCCATCATGTAATTTATGGAGATGTGCTTACCTGTGTCTCTTATAAAATCCAGAAACGAAATACCTTTAAACCAATCGTAATTATTTACCATTTCAGCAGCATTGGGCCTGCCCTCATTAAAATCTAGAAATCCTGCAAGTTGCTTTTTTACAGATTCCTGGTTGTGATTTAAAACTTCTATGCTGAGAAGATTACGTTCTTCGCTTTTACCTGAAGGGTCTCCCACCATGCCAGTGGCTCCTCCGACCAAAGCGATGGGCTTATGGCCATAATTTTGCAAATGAACCATTAGAACTATTGGTATGAGGCTTCCAATATGAAGGCTATCCGACGTAGGGTCAAATCCCACATACGCAGTTGTTCGCTCTTTACAAAGCTGTTCTTCTGTTCCAGGAATCATATCCTGAACGAGGCCTCGCCATTTTAGTTCCTCTATTACGTTATCCATATTATTTTTCAGATTGAAGAAAGCAAGTTGATGAAACGCTTCAAAAATAGTGTACAAAACTAAATAACCCTTGCAGCATTTATTTAAATTTGCGCCTCTAATGGTTAAACTCTTCGCCCGGAAGTTTACAAAATTTTATTTGAAGTGGATCTCAAGATTATCTGAAAACGTCGATGAATTTACGGTAAAATTATGCCGATCAGGTATTGATGAAGATTTGCTTAATTTTAATACGTCGCTGCTGCCCGTTAAATACAATATATATAAATAAGAATCGTTTTAAATACCCGGAAAATACACTGAACCTATCTATAAACTGACTTTTCTTCCTTATGAGAATCTCTCAAATTATAAAAATCATTCCCTTGTTGCTATTCCCGTGCCTGGGATTTGCGCAATTCAGAAAATATTCGAACGAATTTTTAAATATAGGCGCTGGAGCACGTGGGCTGGGCATGGGAGCTGCACAGGCTGCTTCTGTATCCGATGGCACAGCAGGTTACTGGAACCCCGCTGCTCTTACTGGCGTACAGGATATCCCTTCCATAAATTTTATGCATGCCAGCTATTTTGACAATATCGGTAAGTATGATTATGGAAGCGTGGCAATTCCCGTAAGTGACAACAGGAGAACGCTTGGACTTTCTGTTTTGAGATTTGCCGTCGATGACATCCCAAACACGCTTATTCCTTGTTGAACCTGACGGTAGCATTAACTATGGAAATATCACTACTTTTTCTTCAGCAGACTATGCCGTGTTATTATCATTTGCACAAAAAATAAGGGATGATGATGATGTAAAAATGAGCTTTGGCGGAAATGCAAAGATCATTTACAGGAAGGTTGGCCATTTTGCCTCGGCCTGGGGTTTTGGGTTTGATGCCGGCTTTAAGTTGCAAAAAAATAACTGGAGCTTTGGTATAGTTGCAAAAGACCTTACCACCACTTTTAATGCCTGGTCATTTACTTTTAGTGAAAAAGAAAAAGAAGTACTTTATCTCACTAAAAATGATATCCCGGTAAAATCAACTGAACTTACTGCTCCCCGCCTGACAATTGGAAATTCTTATAATTTTAAAGTGAGTCCTTCTTTAAATATTCTTGCAGAAGCAGATCTTGACTTTACTTTCGACGGGAAAAGAAATACAGTAATAAGCGGTGATCCGGTAAGTGTTGACCCGCATGCAGGCATCGAAGCTTCTATTAAAGATGTGTTTTTTGTAAGAGCGGGTATTTATAATTTTCAGAAAGCCCTTGCCGATGGAGATACAACCAATCAAAAAAAAGTATGGATTTACCAGCCAAGCTTAGGCGCAGGTTTTAAAATTAAAAATGTACGCATTGATTATGCATTTTCAAATCTCGCTAACCAATCTAATCCTTTATACACGCACATTTTTTCTTTAAGATTTGATCTTGCCAAAAAAGAAAACTATTAAGGCTCAAAAAACAACAATGAAAAAATTATTATTACTTTCTTTCATTTTCATATCGGCGGCAGGATTTTCACAGTCCTATACCAACAGTTGGATTGATTATAACAAAACTTACTACAAATTTTATGTGGGTAAAGACGGCGTTTATCAGGATTCCTCAATCAGTACTGAACGCAATATCATTAGGAAGTACACCCGCAGAGCAATTTCAATTATGGAGAAACGGGCAGGAAATACCGATTATATACTACAGCCGCAACCGGACCATTAGGAGCATCAGGATACATTGAATTTTGGGGAATAATGAATGATGGTAAAGCCGATACAAAACTTTATCGTGATCCGGATTATCAGCTTTCAGACCATTATAGTTTACAGACTGATACATCGTCCTATTTTTTAACAGTTAATCCTGCCGGAAATAACTTAAGATTTACCAATGCGCCCAACAATGTTGCAGCGCAATACACTGCCAGCCGAGCCTTATTTTATGAATACCCGCGGCAACTATTACAAAAGTCAAATAAATATCGGGTACGGATTGCCTCTCGGAAGCTATGTATATTCATCGTCCTACGATATAGGAGAAGGATGGACTACAAATGATATCTTTCCCGGCTATGGTTTGTCCGCCGGCTTTGACAGTATGAATATTTATCCCGGAGGGCCAAATCTGACTTTTAGTTTTGGAACATCAGGCAATGCGCTGAACACCCGAAATATCAGGATAAAGTTCTTTAATACAGTTGTAGATGATGAGCCTATGTCCTATTTTACCTACATAAAAAAAACGATAAATAATATCCCATCAAGTTACCTGGTAAGCCCGAATTTTTTAGCAATTACAGTTGAGGATATTTCAACTGTCACTACGGACAGGATTGTGGTCTCTTTCGTTGAAGTCACTTATGCGAGTAAATTTATTTTTAATAATAAAACCAATTTTTCTTTCCAATTACCAGCTACCGCCACTGGAAATTTTCTTGTAATTGATAATTTCAATTATGGATCAACAGCTCCGGTTTTACTTGACATGTCTTCTAATGCCAGGTATACCGGTGATATAACCTCTACACCGGGCAAGGTAAAATTCGCATTACCCCCATCTTCAATTGCACAAAGAAAATTTGTATTGATGAGCGAGGACCCGGCTATTGTAAATACAATAAACAGCTTATCTGGCCGGAATTTTACAAATTTTAGTTTAGCGGCTAACCAGGCCGATTATCTTATAATAAGCAATCCCGCATTATTTGATAATGGTTCAGGCGTTAATAATGTGGATCTTTATAAACAATACAGAAGTTCTGCGGCAGGCGGCGGATTTAATACAAAGATTTATAACAGTGACGAACTAATTGATCAGTTTGCATATGGAATTAAAAAACATCCCGCCGGCATAAAAGATTTCATTCAATTCGCAAAAAATACATTTCCCGCGCCTCAATATGTTTTTCTTATTGGCAAAGGCATTACTTATAATGATTACAGAAGAAATGAAAATAGTCCTTATGCAGATAAGCTAAATCTGGTACCTACTTTTGGAAATCCGGCATCTGATGTTTTACTCGCGTCTCCATATGGAAGCATCATACCCAATATTCCCGTGGGAAGATTATCAGCGGTCTCAGGTAATGAAGTAGGCAACTATCTTCAAAAAATACAGGAGTACGAGCAGGCCCAAACGTCAGCGAACCAGACTCTTGGCAACAAACTCTGGATGAAAAAAGTAGCGCATGTAATTGGTGGGAAAGACAGTTCTGAAAGCGATCTTTTCAAATTTTACATGAATGGATATAAAAAAATTATAGAAGATACATTATATGGCGGCAATGTTGAAACCTTTGCCAAATCTTCCAATTCGGCAGTGCAATTAATTTCCGGGCAAAGAGTTGAACAATTATTTAATGAAGGGATCAGCCTGCTATCATACTTTGGTCATTCATCGGCTAATACGCTTGAATTTAATTTCAACGATCCGACGTTTTATTCAAACCAGGGCAGGTATCCATTTTTCGCAGTAAGCGGCTGTACCGCAGGTAATAATTACATCTTCGACCCGTTGAGAATTTCACAAAATAATTTATCTATTTCCGAAAATTTTGTGTTGGCCACCCAGCGGGGATCTATTGGTTTTATGGCGAGCTCACATCTGGGTGTTCCTCCATACCTCAATAATTATGACGACCAGTTTTACAGGCAGTTGAGCAGAGATAATTATGGAAACAGCATTGGAAATAATATGAAAAATATTATTACCAACCTTAATGGCGGAAATAATTCAATAGACTACCTTACGAGAACACATCTCGAAGAAATCGCCCTGCACGGTGATCCTGCTTTGAAGATAAATCCTCACGCTAAACCCGATTACGTGGTGGAAGACCAGAGCGTAAAAATAACGCCACCTTTTATTTCGGTAGCCGCAAATAATTTTGTTCTCGATGCAAAGGCGTTTAACATCGGCAAGGCAATAGAAGATTCGGTCAATTTTGAAGTCAAAAGGACTTATCCAAATGGCACTACTGATGTACTTATACATAAAAGAATTCCAGGCATAAAATACGCTGACTCTGTACACCTGGTTGTTCCTATTATTTCTGCAAGGGACAAGGGGCTCAATAAAATTACTGTCACCATTGATCCGGATGGTGAAGTTGATGAAATTTCGGAAGGCAATAACAGCATCGTAAAAGATCTTTTCATTTATGAAGATGAAGCAAAACCTGCTTATCCTTATGATTACGCAATTGTAAATGTCGGCAATCAAAGATTGTATGCATCAACCGCAAATCCTGTAAGCACTCCAAAAGATTATACCATGGAGATCGACACTACCTTGCTTTTCAACTCACCCTTAAAAGTTTCCAAAACAGTAAATGCGCCGGGCGGAGTCGTGGAATTCGATCCTGGCTTTAGCTATACCGACAGCACAGTTTATTACTGGCGTGTTTCATTGAAGCCTGCTTCTAATTTACCCAACGACTACCATTGGAACAACGCATCATTCATATACCTCGCAAATAGTTCTGAAGGATCCAATCAATCGCATTATTACCAGCATTTAAACAGCGATACCCAAAACATCAGGCTGGATAGTGCAAGAAAATGGGATTATCCAAAAATCCTGAATACTATATATGCAAACAATGGAGTTTATCCTACCGCAGCTACCACAGGAACCGATATTCTTGTGTCTGTAAATGGCAGCGATTTTACAAGTGCGGTATGTGGTATTAACGGCTTGATTTTTTCTGTCATAAATCCTCTTACTCTCAAACCATGGCTTAATGTGATGGGTACGCCTAACGGGTTATACGGTAGTGATCCCGTTTGTAATAGCACGAGGATCGGTAATTTTCAATACAACAATCTTACCCAGGCAAGGAGAAAACTTGTAATGAATTTCCTGGATTCTATTCCCGATAACTATATTGTTGTGGCCCGGTATATTACAGGCACCAGCTCCGCGGGCAATACTTACGCGGCTGAGTGGGCATCTGACACCGCAGTTTACGGAACAAACAATTCAATATATCACAGGCTTAAATCACAAGGGTTTGTGCTTATAGATTCATTCAATCGCCCCAGGGCATTTATATTTACTTATCAAAAAAATAACCCATCCTTTCAGCCTGAATTTGTTTTTTCACAGGGATTTTATGATAAGATAGAACTTAGCAAACCCTTCATTACTTCTGATTCATTAGGATACATAACTTCCCCAAAATTTGGCCCCGCCACCTTATGGAAAGAAATGCACTGGAGAGGAACAAGCCTTGAAGCGAATTCATTGGATAACCCTAAGGTTCAAATAATCGGAATTGATTCATTGGGTAACCAATCTACACTTTTCACTGTAGATAAAAATGCACAGGACGTTGATATATCATCTGTGAATGCAGCCCGATATCCATACATACAGCTTAAAATGCGTAATGCTGATAGTATAACCTTCACACCTTACCAAATCTCTTACTGGAGATTGAATTATGACGCCGCTCCGGAAGGTGCATTAACTCCGAGTCTATTCTTCCAGTCGCAGGACACATTGCAACAAGGAGAGATTTTACATTTTGGAATCGCATTTAAGAATATCAGTCTGCCTGCATTTGACAGCATTAAAATAAAACTGGCTATAATTGATAATAATAATGTTACACACTACATTCAATTGCCGAGGCAAAAACCTTTGATAAGCGGAGATACTATTATATTAAAATATGATATAGATACAAAACCATATTCGGGCGCAAATATTTTATTAGTCGATTTCAATCCTGATAATGATCAGCCGGAACAATATCATTTCAATAATTTCCTATACCAGAATTTCTATGTTAGGGGTGATAAGTACAATCCATTATTAGATGTAACATTTGACGGGCTCCATATTTTAAACCGTGATATTGTTTCTGCAAGACCACATATTCTTATTAAACTAAAAGACGAAAGTAAATCCCTTGCACTCAATGATACCTCACTTATTAAGGTGCAAATACGTTTCCCCGATGGTTCTTTAAAAACCTACAAGTTTGATAATGACACTTTGCGATTTACACCTGCAAATTTGTCGACTGGTGAAAATACCGCAACCATTGATTTTTCGCCGTTACTTAGCGGGGACGATGAAGAATATGAATTAATAGTTTCAGGAAAAGATGTCGTTGGCAATACTGCGGGCGAATTGGATTATCATATCAACTTCAGGGTGATAAGTAAACCGATGATTTCAAATCTTCTGAATTATCCAAATCCTTTCACTACTTCAACAGCCTTTGTATTCACGGTTACAGGAACTGATATACCTCAAAATATACGCATACAAATATTGACGATTACAGGGAAAATAATAAGAGAAATTACCAAGGATGAATTAGGTCCGCTTCACATAGGAAGAAATATTACCGAATTCAAATGGGATGGTACTGACATGTATGGGCAAAAAGTTGCAAATGGAGTTTACCTCTATCGCGTTCTTACAAATCTCAATGGTAAGTCTTTAGAGAAGTTTACCGACAATGGCGACAATACGGATAAATATTTTACTAAGGGATACGGAAAAATGTATTTTATGAGATAGAAAAAATTAATTATAAGAACAATTTCAACGAAAGCTTTTGTCCGGCGGTTACGGGCAAAAGCTTTTATTATTACCGATAAATAATATAATTACTTACATTCATGATGCAGCATTCTGCCTGCGATTGATCAATTAACGACAATACAATTGAGTAGTAAATTATCAACCGGTTTACAAAACAAATTATATTTTCCTCAACTAGATTCTATAAGAGGAATGTCATTCCTGGCTATTTTTTTTTATCACGGCATTCATATTTCGTCTAGAGGTTTTTTCCTCGCTGATTTTATTACCTACCTATATGATAATTTGCCACTGGCTATTGATGTCTTTTTTATTTTATCTTCCTTCTTACTAACCTACCTGGCACTAAATGAATATAAAAAAAGAAATAATTTCTCTTTCAAAAATTATTTTACAAGGCGTATTTTAAGAATCTGGCCCCTCTATTTTTTTATCCTGATTCTTGCGTTCCTGGTTTTCCCATTAATAGCAAGACAGTTTGGGACTTCTCTCACTTTACCCAACTCTCTATATTATATTTTTTTTATTGCAAATTTTTACACCATAGATCATGTGTTCTTTTTAAAATTTTTATGGACTATATCTGTTGAGGAGCAATTTTATCTTTTTTGGGGACTCTCCTTGCGGTTCCTTAACAGGAATCTGAAAATTATAATAGCCGTTCTGTTTATACTAAGCGTTTCATCATCTATATATTCTATTATAAGCAATAGCGGCAGTTATTATTCAACCCTTACCTATCTATTCGATTTCGCATGTGGCGCCTTAGCAGCTTTGTACATTTTTTCAGAAAGCCACTTAATTATTTGGATAAAAAGGCTGTCACGTGTCAGCACGTATTTATTTTATTCTTATTTAATTTTTCATTTTGTTGTCTTTTATTTTTTAAATGCGAATACTAAATCCGGATTGAATGATTTTGTGGCGCTTCTGAACCGCTACTTGTTTATTATTTACATTTCTCTTTTTATTATTGAGCAAATGGTAAATAATTCCCGGGCGATGATATTCTCAAAAAATAAGTTTTTGATTTTAACCGGCAAACTCTCTTATGGTTTATATTGTTTTCATGGGATTACCATCACGTTCATAAATCTAATATTCCAACATTTTAAGATAAATGTCATGAGTTGGTTATTGGTGATTATTTACTTCTCAGTTAATTACTTAATTGCTTCCATAAGTTATAATTATTTGGAAAGTCCATTCCTTAAATTAAAAAACAAGTGGAGAAGAATTTGAAAAATCAGGCGTCGGGTGTTTGCGCCTTTGCCGTGGAAATTAATATAATAACTTCGCTACCATTATGAATGATGAAATATATGATGTAGTAATTATTGGCGGTGGCCCAATTGGCCTTGCCTGTGGAATAGAAGCAAAAAATGCAGGATTGAAATACCTGATACTTGAGAAAGGCACGATTGTAAATTCATTGTTTAATTACCCTGTAAATATGACCTTTTTCAGTACGAGTGAAAGGCTGGAAATAGGCGGTGTTCCTTTTGTAAGCAACAGTGTTAAACCAACCCGCAATGAATCCCTGGAATATTACAGGAGAGTAGCTTCATCCTTCAACCTGAATGTACACTTATTTGAAGAAGTTGAAAAGGTTTCGGGAAAGGAAAAATTTACTGTAAGAACATCTAAGGCTGAATACCTATCCAACAACATAATAATCGCTACCGGCTTTTATGATATACCGTATCCCTTAAATGTAAAAGGAGAAGAACTTAAAAAAGTAAAACACTATTATGATGATCCTCACTTTTATGCATTCCAAAAAGTATTGGTGGTGGGTGCGGCAAACTCAGCTGTGGATGCCGCACTGGAAACCTGGCGTAAAGGAGCAGAAGTAACTATGGTAATACGGGGGGATAAAATAAGTGATCGTGTAAAATACTGGGTAAAGCCTGATATAGAAAACAGAATTGCAGAAAATTCTATCAAAGCATATTTTAATTCCACGCTTTCAGAGATAAGACCGCAAGAGGTTGACATTAATACTCCAAACGGCATTGTTACCCTCGAGAACGATTGGGTAATTGCAATGACCGGCTACCAGCCAAATCTTGAATTTCTAAAAAAGCTTGGCATTCAACTTTCAGCGGATGAAATATGCAAGCCGGAATATGATGAAGAAAATTATGAGAGTAATGTACAGGGAATTTACCTGGCGGGTGTTATATGTGGAGGAATGAATACGCATCGTCTCTTCATTGAAAATTCAAGAGAGCATGCCGAGAGGATAATTAAAGATATTCGCAATAAGAAGGATAAGGATTTAAGTCGACCGTTAACAGCCACTAAACAATTATAAAGCTGCCTAATAATTTTTGGAAATTCTCACTTCATAGTTTTTCTTTTTCCCTGTCTAATATTTTTTTATAACGTTTCTCACTTAAAGTATATGTAAAATGCGTTGCAAGAAATCCGACAACTATCGAAAAAATAATTATCAGATAAATTAAACTTTCTCCGCCGGTTTCCCATAGCTCAGTAAATAATTTAGTAAGAAAAAAAATTACGAGAAATGAAACAACAGTCCAGGCTATTGTAAACTGCAGGTAGTATTTCCAACGTGGCCCGCTTTTCTGCTCGAGCCAATGATTTATAAAATGTTTTTCCTGGTTTGTAATCATTGTGGCATTTCAATTTCACCCTTCATATAAAACACACACTTACCCGACATGGTTACTCTGTCTCCATGTTGTTGGCAAAAAATTTCACCTTCCCGTTTAGAAAGTTGCAATGCCTTCAATTTTGGTTTGCCGAGCTTTTTACTCCAGAAAGGAATTAATTGAGAATGAGCAGAGCCGGTTACAGGATCTTCATTTACTCCCGCCGTGGGCGCAAAAAACCTGGATACAAAATCAACTTTATTTCCCGGAGCCGTGATAATAATTTTATACCCTGTTTTATGTATCAAGGAAAAATCAGGAGTACAATTTTTTACAGCGTCTTCATCTTGTAGCAAAGCCAATAAATCCCGGTTTTTATAAAGGCCCAAAATATCAGCACCTCCAAGTGCGTCTTTCAGCTGAACCGGCGGATCATTAAATACCTCGGGTTCCCATGATGGAAAATCCATGTGAATAAAACCATCTCCGTTTGTGACTTTTAATACCCCGCTTTGGGAATGAAAATTTATAACAGGTTTGTCATAATTCATAATATTAAATAAAACAAATCCGGCGGCGAGAGTAGCATGGCCACATAAATTGATTTCAACAGTTGGGGTGAACCATCTTATTTCGAAATCAACTCCCTCTGAATTGTTTGTCGGAACAAAAAAAACTGTTTCACTTAGATTGTTCTCCAGGGCTATTTTCTGCATCATCTTTTCATCAATCCAATTTTCTAACGGAATAACTGCTGCAGGATTACCGCCAAAAAGTTGATCGGTAAAGGCGTCTATTTGGTATAAGGTCATTTGCTATTTTTACTTGATTAAAGGTATTATTTGAAAATTATTCGTCTTGTGCTCATTCCTCCATCATCTCTTTGGCCGCGTGTTTTATATCTTCCACGTTAGGTTTGCTAAAGTAGTCACCATCACTACCGTAGGCAGGCCTGTGCGCCTTACCTGTTATTGTGCGGGGTGCAACGTCAAGCCAGCGATAACCTCCCTGCTCCTCCATTACTTTATTGAACATGTATGCGGCGGCACCGCCGGGAACATCTTCATCTATAAAAATGATTCGATTTGTCTTTTTAAGTGAGGTTAAAGTATTATGGTTGATATCAAAGGGCAGGAGCGTCTGCACATCTATTATTTCACAACTAATTTTCAGCTTCTCTAATTCTTCTGCAGCCTCCTGTATAATTCTTAATGTTGATCCATATGAAACCATTGTTATGTCATTCCCTTCCCTTATTACTTCCGGAACTCCCAGCGGTACGGTATATGTGGTTAAATTTGATGGTAATTTTTCTTTCAGGCGATAACCGTTCAGGCATTCGATCATTATCGCAGGATCATTGCTTTGAAACAAAGTATTATACATACCTGCTGCCTGAACCATATTCCTCGGCACACATACATACATACCGCGAAGGGCATTAATTATCATCCCTAAAGGTGAACCGCTGTGCCAAATTCCCTCGAGGCGGTGGCCTCGTGTACGCACGATTAAGGGTACACTTTGCTGGCCTATTGTGCGGTAGTGGGTGGTGCAAACATCATCACTTAAAGGTTGCAAACCATAGAGAAGATAATCAAGATATTGTATTTCAGCAATAGGTCTGAGACCCCGCAAGGCCAAACCAATTCCCTGCCCCACAATGGACAATTCACGGATGCCGGAATCAAAGATTCTGCCTTCTCCGTATTTTTCCTGGAGCCCGCTGAATCCCTGGTTCACGTCACCTATATGGCCAAGATCTTCGCCAAAAGCCACAATTTTTTTATTCACTGAGAACAGCTCATCAAAATATCTATTGAGAACTTCGTACCCATTAATCACCTCAGGATCTCTGCTATAGGTGGCTGGAATCTGCTTAACTTTTATTGCAGCTTTCGGACCTTCGTTATACAAGTGAGAGTCATATAATTTGGAATATTCTGCTTTTAAATTAGTATAATATTCTTTCACCTGCGAACGTGCAGATGGAGACTTGGCGAGTTCAACTGAATCCGCCAGTATCTTCATAATATCCCTGCGCATGGGCTCAGCAATACTCTTTAGGCTATCCGCCATTTTTTTGATCTCACCATCCCCGCTCTCATTTGTCACCCTTTCAAGAAAAGAAGCCACATCATTTACCTGCTGCTTTAATGGACGGATATATTTCTCCCATGCATTTTTACGGCTTTGTCTTACAAATTCTTTTGCATCATATTCCATGGTGTCTAAATCAGTATCTTCTGCAAGCGCATTCGATATAAGCCACTCCCTCATCTGTTTTTTACAATCCCATTTCTTTTCCCAATCCAATCTTTCCGGAGTCTTATAACGCTCATGACTACCAGAGGTAGAATGTCCTTGCGGCTGAGTGATTTCTTCCACATGAAATAATGCGGGAGTATGCGTTTCACGAATATTTTTGATAGCTACTTCCAGCACCTCGCACATTCCTGCATAATCCCATCCTTTTAATTTATAAATATTTACCCCATTCGTCCCTTCTTCTTTTTGCAGGCCAGATAAAGCGTCTGAAATAGAAGATTTTGTGGTTTGAAATTCTTTCGGAACAGAAATTCCATAGCCGTCATCCCATACGAATACGGCAAGCGGAACCTGCTGAACACCGGCAGCATTCATGATTTCCCAAAAATGGCCTTCGGAAGTAGATGCATCTCCAATCGTACAAAAGCAAACTTCATTTCCATTATTACTCAAATCTTTCATTTCGTGAAAATCCTCTACAGCTCTGAAGATTTTCGAAGTTAAGGCAAGTCCCAAAGCCCTGGGCATTTGACCTGCAGTAGGCGCGATATCCGCAGTAACATTTTTCGTTTGGGAAAGAGGCAGCCATTCTCCACTATCATCTACAAATCTTGTTGCAAAATGAGAATTCATTTGCCGCCCTGCACTAAAGGGATCATGATTTATATTGGTGTCGGCATATAACTGGGAAAAAAATTGCTCGATTGTTGCTAAACCCGTTGAAAACATAAATGTCTGATCCCGGTAGTAGCCGGCTCTGAAATCACCGGGCATAAAAAACTTAGCCATTGCAACCTGCGCCACTTCTTTTCCCCCTCCGAAAATTCCAAATTTTGCCTTACCTGTCAAAACTTCCTTTCTGCCCAGCAAACTGGCCTCACGACTTTCACATACAATGCGATAGTCTTTTAAAACTTCTTTTTTGAAATTATCAAAGGATAGCTTATCAGGAGTTAAATATTCGATATTGGAGGATGTATCCATTCGGCAAAAATATTAATAATGGTTGATTGTTAAAAATGTAATAACCTTATCACAATTTGCAACCTTTTCGATCGTTTTATTATCTTTGAAGTCGTTTAAATTACGCAAATGAAAATAATTTTTACCCTAATAGTGGGATTGGTTTGTTCTTTTGCAACAATAGCTCAATCAAATACGACTTCCAAAAAGAAACTCAAATCATTAAATTCTACAGCCACATCCGGACAAACTTTACCATCAACACCAATTGCTACCAGTGCTGTTGATTCAACTAAACCAGCCCCCGAAACCCTCAGCCTGATTGAAACCGAATATGATTTTGGAAAAATACCGCAAGGTAAACCTGTTACACATGTGTTTGAATTTACGAATGTAGGTACTTCTCCTTTTTCACTTGACAATGTACAGGCAAGTTGTGGATGTACAACTCCTGAATGGAATAAAGATGTTGTAGCTCCCGGCGCCACGGCGAAAATCATTGTTGGTTATAACGCACAAAATGAAGGAACATTCGCAAAACCAGTTACCATAACCTACAATGGAAATCAAACCAAACAAATCATTATAAAAGGAGATGTTTGGAAAACCCCGGTAAGTTCTGCTCCTGAAAATACAAAAATTAATTCTTTAAAAGAAGAACAATAATACAAAAACACATAAAAAAATAACATGAAAAAATTACTATTCGCAATCCTGGCCTTATCCTGTACTTCGCTATTTGCTCAGAAAAAAGCAGATGATATAGCGAAGCTAGACGTTCAAACTTATGATTTAGGAAAAGTAAAGCAAGGTGTTCCTGCCACAGCAACATTTGTTGTAACAAATATCAGTTCGGAGCCTTTGTTGATTGAGCAGGCGAGCCCTACTTGCGGCTGTACAATTTCTGATTATACTAAATCTGAAATTGCTCCGGGGAAAACAGGTTATATCAAAGCAACCTATAATGCAGCTAATCTTGGCCACATCGATAAAACCCTTACCGTAAAATTCGCCGGCGCTGATGACATAAAATCTATAAAGCTGACTGGTGATGTGCTTGAACCCGCAGCCTATGATAAAGAAATGGCCGGTAAGGATGCAAAGCCGAAAGCTGATGCAGCTGCAACTTCTGTAAAAAAGGAGAAGAAGGAGAAAAAGGCTGTCGTCACTTCTTCAAAATCCTAAGATAACTGATTGTAAATATTAACCCCGCGATTGCGGGGTTTTTTGTGGAACAAACGGAGGTACAGTTTCGATGAATTTTCTGAACTAAGGGTTGCATCACTTTAGCATCAGATGTTTTTAATTTCTGCTAACAAATCCTGCAATACTTTTTTTGAATCGCCAAATAACATAGAAGTTTTCGGTTGAAAAAACAATTCGTTTTCTATGCCGGCATAACCCGGCTTCATACTTCTTTTATTTACAATAACTGTTTTAGCCAGTTCAACTTCAAGTACAGGCATCCCATATATAGGCGATGAAGGGTCATTTTTTGCCGCAGGATTTACTACATCGTTGGCGCCCAAAATCAAAACAACATCTGTTGATTTAAATTGATCATTTGCCTCTTCCATCTCCAGCAGCTTTTCATAATTTACATCCGCTTCGGCAAGTAATACATTCATATGGCCAGGCATACGCCCGGCAACCGGGTGAATTGCATACTTCACTTCCACTCCCTTTTCATTCAATAGTTTTTCGAGCTCGTGGCAAGTGTGTTGAGCCTGGGCAACCGCTAATCCGTAACCGGGCACTATCATTACTTTTTTTGAATAAGCCATTATCATAGCTGCATCGCTTAGCGAAATTTCTTTATAATGCCCAAATTCGCTTTGCTTACCATCAGCTGATTTCGCAGATCCCCCGAATGAACCGATTAAAACATTTTTCAGACTCCTGTTCATGGCGCGGCACATTAAAATGGTAAGCAGGGTTCCCGCCGCTCCAACAAGTATTCCGCCGGTAAGCATTGCCTTGTTGTTATACAAAAATCCGCCACACGCTGCAGCTACGCCGGTGAAAGAATTAAGCAGTGAGATCACTACGGGCATATCCGCACCTCCAATAGGCATCACGAAAAATACACCATACGAAAGAGCAAGAAAAAAAACGATATAAAACGCAATGTAATTTGAAGACGAAAGATTGAATAACAGGTAGCCACTCAAGGCAATTGTTGCGAGCAATATTAGCAGGTTTACCAGGTGCTGCCCTTTGAACGAAAAATCTTTTATTTTGCCGCTCAATTTTCCCCATGCTATCATGCTGCCTGCAAATGAAACTGAGCCAATAACCAACCCTAAAAAAATTATTAATAAAGTCGGTTGCCAGTTTGAGCTTGATTCTATAGATCCCGAAAAAGCTTTTTCCGATAAATGGCCAAATTCAATAATGGAAATCAATGCGGCGCATGCACCACCCATACCATTAAAAAAACTTACCAGTTCAGGCATTGCGGTCATCTTTACTTTTTTGGCGGTAAGTGTGCCTACTATGCTTCCTATGATAATTCCAGAAAAGATCCATCCATAATTTCCTAATTTTTTTCCCTCGTCTTCATACAAAAAAATGGTACCCGCAATTGCAAGTGTCATACCCGCGGCCGCTATCAAATTCCCTCTTCTTGCCGTAGCGGGATTAGACAACATTTTTAAACCAATAATAAAAGTTACGGATGCAATAAGATAACAGAGAGATAAAATGCTAATGCTCATTAATTGGTCTGTTCGTTAATTCATTAATTTGTTTATTCGTGCAATTCGTGCTCAATTGTTGTTTATTTCCTTTTTTTAAACATTTCAAGCATTCTGTCTGTTACAACAAAACCTCCAACAACATTCAGCGTCCCAAGGATGACGGAAAGCAAACCCAGAATCAACGCTATATAGTTATCACTTTCGGCTTTTCCCATTACTATTATTGCACCTATAATTACAACACCATGTATTGCATTGGCGCCACTCATTAAAGGCGTGTGCAAAACGCTTGGCACCCTGCCAATAATTTCAATCCCCAAAAAGATCATGAGAATAACTATATAGATCAACTCAATATTCTGGTTAATAAAATTTAAAATCGCCTGCATACAATATTTATTTATCATTAAATTAAATCACAACAATTCTCTTACTTTTTCATTCACTATTTCTCCGTTATGAACAATACAAGTTCCCTTCACAAGATCATCATCGAAGTTTAAATTCAGACCTCCCTCTTTGTCAATTATCAACTGTAAAAAGTTTAGAATATTTTTACCATACATTTTGCTTGCATCATAAGGCATACTCGCCGCAAGCCGTGAGGCGCCAACAATACTTACCCCATTTACTTTTACAGTTTCTTCATTTTTTGTCTTACTTGTATTGCCGCCGGTTGCAGATGCAAGATCAATAACTACTGATCCGTTTTTCATACTATTCAACATCTCTTCTGAAATTAAAACTGGCGCTTTTTTACCCGGTATTTGAGCAGTTGTAATCACAATATCCGCCTTAGCCACACTTTCAGCAATTTTCTCTTTTTGCCTTTGCAAAAATTCCTCTGATTGCTCAACCGCATAGCCGCCGGCCTCGCTTGCATCTGCAGCACCCTTAACTTCAACAAACTTTGCACCAAGGCTCATTACCTCTTCTTTTACCGCGGGCCGTGTGTCAAAAACTTCGACCACCGCACCAAGTCTTCTTGCAGTAGCAACTGCCTGTAACCCTGCAACGCCGGCTCCCAGGATTAATACCTTTGCAGGAGGAATGCTTCCGGCTGCGGTCATAAACATGGGAAAATATTTTGGGAATAAATTGGCTGCGAGCAGCACGGCTTTATAACCGGCAATGTTTGCCTGGCTGCTGAGAACATCCATGCTTTGTGCACGTGTAGTTCGCGGAATCATATCAATGCTAAAAACCGTTATGCTTTTTTCCAAACAGCTCCTAACAAAAGAAATATTATATAATGGCTGGAAATTTCCGAGTATTATTTTCGAGGCAAGATTTTCTGTATCAACTGACTCTGCATTTATTGATAAAATGACATCAGCAATTTGCATGACTTCGCCCCTGGAAACCATCGTTACCCCTGCCTCTTCATATTTTTTATTTGTAGCAAAAGCCTTCTCACCGGCGCCGCTTTCTACAATTACATGTACATGATGTTTCTTTAATATCGCCAGATGTTCGGGTAGCAAGGAGACCCGGGTTTCAGGGTCGGCTTCTTTGAGTACGCCTATTTTCATAGTTAATTATTCCCTTCAAATTAGTAATTATTTCCTATCGATCGTTTGAAAACCAAAGAGAAACAATTTAATTCTTTATTATGTTTTTTCTTTGACCAATTTTTATGAAGATAATAAAGCTTTGTTCTTTTATACAATATGTTTTAAAGCGTTTCCCTGATTATTTTCTTTTTTGAAAATAACCATGGTAATAACTCCTTTTCCGCAAACGCGTTATTCCAGCTGTTGTGCGCCACCCCGGGATATTCAGTATAACGAACATCTGTTCCCGAACGTTTAAGCTTTCGATAAAGAGTTCGCGAATAGCCTGGCATTACCACTTCGTCTTTTTCCCCATGAAATATCCATAAAGAAATCTTACCCTCATAGCGTTTGGTAAGAGCGGTATTCCCGGCGCCACATATTACGAAAGCTGCTGCAAAATAATCCGGGTATCTTCCTAATAAATCATAAACGCCCATGGCTCCCTGCGATAGTCCGCCAATGTACATCATAGAAGAATCTGCAATTCCCGCGATTAATAAACTATCCAAAACATCTTTAGCCAATCGCGTTGGCATGGGCGCTTCTTTCCGGAAAGGAAAAAATACATCAATTAATTTGCCGGCAGAATCTCTTTTGTCTTCAAAATAAACCCATGCATCATCCGATGGGCACTGAGGAAATATTACAATAGCAGGATATCTTTTTCTAATGGTGTCCTGCAAAAATAGTGACCCGCCATTTGTCAACTGACTTGAATTATCGTTTCCCTTTTCAAAAGCGCCATGCAAAAAAACAACCACCGGGTACCTTTTGTTTTTGTCATAATTAATTGGATAAAGAATCCTGTATAATAATATATCATTATCCTTTTTGAATGTTTTCGTTCATACGAATTAAAGTCTTGTGCAAATAAGGATTGGCTTATAAAATGCAGGGTAAGTAAGAAAATTATTCTCATCGGATACGTCAAAATCTAATGATAAAATCCTGTTTTATCTTAAAATCAGGGCTAAAAAAAACCAATCCTATAAAGAAAAGATCAATGGTCAAAGTTACCAGGGAGTGTTTCTTTATTTGTTTCCATGCCTCCTCCATTTCAGCGCTCCAATGAATATCGTCAAAAATAAAAATGGAAGAAGAATTCGATTTTTTCAGACTCTCCTGAAAATAATTCAAAGTAGCGTCCCTGCGGTGATTACCATCAACAAAAATAAGATCAATGTTTGTTATTTTGTTCAGTAAAACGGGAAACGATCTTTCAAAATTTCCCTGGATTAATTCAACGTTATCCAGCTTCAGTTTTTCAAAATTTTCTGCGGCAATTTTCGCTATAGTAGTGGAGCCCTCGAGTGTATAAACTTTGGCGCCTGAATTGGCCAAGGCCAGGTAAGAAGTACTGATTCCAAAAGATGTACCTAACTCGACAATAGTTTTTGGTTTATAATGTTTTACAATCCTAAAAAGTAACTGCGCGAATTTTTTCTTTTTCAGGGATGATGCGGCAATTGCACTCACCTTTCTCTCCTTGAAAGGAAGGACTGCTGAACCTGCTCCAAAATCTTCAACCAGGATAGTGGCATTGTTATTCAATAATTTTTTGCGTAGTGGCTCTATTATTTTATAACATTCGTATTTCTTTTTATCATTCAAAACGTTCTTAACAAAGTCAAATACAAAGGGAGAATGTATGCCATGCCCCTTAGCATTTTTAGCATTGAAATAATAACCGATAAATTTTTTTGCCAACTGGAAAGAAGAATACATCCTGATACAGTTTACAGATTTCCAGGATTTTTCTCCCATACTTCGAAAGTGTACGGATAGTTATTTTTTTCATCTGCAGGCAAAGATCTTGAACTGGCCTTCGTCCATTCCGCCGGATTTATTTCAGGGTAAAATGTATCCCCATCTACTTTTGTATGCACCCTTGTAATATATATTCTTGAAACTTTATCCATGGTTTGTTTGAAAATTTCTCCTCCCCCAATAATGAAAATTTCTTTAGCATCGCTGTCCGTTGCTTTTCTGATTGCGGATTCAATATTGTGGGACACAAAAACTTCTTCAGGATGAAAATCTTTTTTTCCCGTTACTACAATATTTATTCTGCCAGGCAACGATTTTTTAAGTGATTCATAAGTATTCCTGCCCATGATAACCGGCATTCCCCACGTCTTATTTTTAAAATATTTAAAATCATTGGGCAGACTCCATGGAAGTTCGCCTTTGGAACCGATGACATTGTTTTCTGATGCAGCAACTATGTGAGAAAGCATTAAAATTTGTTTTAGAGCTATTTCTGAAAAGCAAATTACACCGCCACCGGGGCCTTTATTGCAGGATGACTTTCATAATTAATTAATTCAAAATCTTCAAATTTAAAATTGAAAATATCTTTTACTTCAGAATTAATTTTCATTTGAGGAAGGTCAAATGGTTTCCTCGTTAATTGAAGTTCGGCCTGCTCAAAATGATTTTTATACAAATGAACATCTCCAAATGAATGTATAAAATCACCATATTCCATATCACACACCTGGGCGACCATCATTGTAAGCAATGCATAAGATGCGATGTTAAAAGGCACTCCCAGGAAAACATCGGCACTTCGCTGATACAGCTGGCAGGATAATTTTCTTTTTCCTTCGACATCAGCAGATGGTGTTGTATAAAACTGGAATAAGCAATGGCAAGGCATCAGTTTCATTTGAGAAAGGTCAGCAACATTCCATGCACTTACTATCATTCTCCTGCTATCGGGATTAGTCTTTAATTGATGAATAAGATCGGCAACCTGGTCAACTACTTTACCATCGGCGCCTTCCCAACTCCGCCATTGTTTACCATAAACAGGGCCAAGATACCCATTTTCATCAGCCCATTCGTCCCATATTCTTACTCCATGTTCTTTTAAATATTGAATATTGGTGTCTCCTTTCAAAAACCAAAGCAGCTCATAAATAATACTTTTCAGATGAAGTTTCTTTGTAGTTACCAATGGAAATCCGTCCTGCAATGCAAATCTCATTTGATATCCAAATAAGCTGCGTGTACCCGTATTGGTCCGGTCACTTTTATCGGTGCCCGTTTCGACAATTTTTTGCAAAAGATGAAGATATTGATCCATGTGCGCAAGTTACTGAATTAGCAAAATTTTACTCCTCTGAAAGTTACATCTGGTATTTAATTCAAAAAGGTGGCTTAAAAAGTAATAGCCACTCACCTGATACTTTTATGGTATGTAGAATATTCCGTTCGGATTATTGATAAGGAAATAAAAAAAATATCACGAAACTTTTATACTAATTTTGCCCCCTCGAAAGATTAATTTCTTTAAAAAAATCTAGATGAAGTTTACCTGGTGGAAAATAACATGCATAGTGTTATTGTTCTTCACTTTTATAGCCAGTTTTTTGGTACAAATTCCATACGTGGGTAATTTGTATGAAAGTATACGAAATTTTTTCTTTCATGTACCCATGTGGTTTGGTCAAATTGCCCTGCTTAGTCTTTCATTATTTTATTCGATTGCTTATTTGCGTAAGCAAAATATTAAATATGATATTTATGCAGCAGAGTTTGCCAAAACGGGAATTGTTTTTGGCATCCTTGGCCTGGCTACAGGATCTATTTGGGCTACTTACACATGGGGTGAGCCCTGGAGCAATGATCCAAAACAGATAGCCGCAGCAATTGCTGTTCTTATCTATTTTGCTTATATAGTGCTCAGAGGTTCAATGAATGATATTGACAAAAAGGCGCGGGTAAGCGCCGTCTATAATATTTTCGCCTATTTCATTTACATACCCCTTATAATGATACTTCCAAGATTAGTGCAGTCGCTTCACCCCGGTGGAATGGAGGGAGCTGAAGGGGGTGGTAACCCTGCAATGGGTGGCGGCAGTCTCACTCCGGAAATGACTGTTGTATTTTGGCCTGCTGTTATAGGTTGGGTTATTTTAGGTATCTGGATTAGTCATCTAAAAATAAGATTGAACATGCTCGACTACAAAAATTTAATGAATGGCTAGAAATATCTTCAGGCGAATAACCTTTACAGTTACTCTTTTCCTATTTAATCTCGTTTTATTTGCACAAACAACTGCAGACTCAAGTCGTACTTCTATGGATACCGTCATGCGAAGCCATGACAAAATTTATGTTGTAATGGCAGTGTGCCTGACCATCCTGGTTGTATTTTTTTTGTACCTGGCAAGAATTGACAGAAAAGTTTCTAAAAAAGAAAGAACGTTGTAGGCTAAAATTCTACCTTAGCCGCGTTTTAAAAATTAATAACGATTGCTAAATAATATAAAACCTAGTTTTTATGCCATCTCCAGTTCCGTATAGTTTTTTCCAGAGTGTTGAAAGAAGCTTTGATAAGGCGGCGATTTTCACAGATTGGGATCCTGGTATCCTCCAACAAATAAAACAATGTAACAGCGTTTATCAAATGCGGTTTCCTATCAAAAAAGAAAACGGCGTTATTGTAACCCTTGAAGCATACCGGGTCCAGCATTCTCATCACAAAACACCTTGCAAAGGCGGAATCCGGTTCAGCGATGCGGTAAACCAGGATGAAGTAATGGCGCTTGCCGCGTTGATGACTTATAAATGCGCCATTGTAAATGTTCCTTTTGGAGGAGCCAAGGGTGGTATTAAGATTGATCCCCGTGCATACACGCCTTATGAACTCGAAAAAATTACCCGCAGATATACGGCGGAATTAATAAAGAAAAATTTTATTGGGCCAGGCACAGATGTACCCGCACCCGATTACGGCACGGGAGAAAGGGAAATGGCATGGATACTTGATACTTATGGAGCGATGCATCCCGGTGAAATTGATGGAGCAGCGTGTGTAACGGGTAAGCCCGTAACACAAGGCGGCGTGCGTGGACGAAAAGAAGCCACAGGACTTGGCGTGTTTTATGGCCTGAGCGAAATATGTAATATGCCATCCATAATGGAAAAACTTGGATTACCCATAGGCGTAAAAGGGAAACGAATCTGTGTGCAGGGCATGGGAAATGTGGGATATCATTCAGCGCTATTTTTTCAGCAGGCGGGTGCTATAATTGTAGGTCTTGCGGAATATGAGGGCGCTATCTGGAACTACGATGGCCTTGATATAGATAAAGTATGGTTGCACCGGACTAAGACGGGTTCCATACTTGATTTTCCCGGCGCTGAAAATTTTGAAAAAAACACGGATGCGCTTGAAATGGATTGCGACATCCTTATACCTGCCGCACTGGAAAATGTTGTTAATGGTGAAAACGCTTCCAGGATAAAAGCAAAGATCGTTGGTGAAGCCGCAAATGGCCCACTTACTCCGGAAGCTGATGAGATATTGAATTTAAAAGGCTCCCTGGTTGTGCCGGATATGTATCTGAATGCCGGCGGTGTTACCGTAAGTTATTTTGAGTGGCTTAAAAACCTTAGCCATGTACGTTATGGCAGGCTGGAAAAAAGATTTGATGAGAATATGAACCAACATATTCTTGGCCAGCTTGAGGAGCTTACACAAAAAAAAGTAAGCCCAACCGAGCGGGATTTTATTATGCATGGCGCTGACGAAGTTGATCTTGTGAGAAGCGGTCTTGAAGAAACCATGATAACTGCCACGCGGGAAATTGTAGACATCTGGCAAAAGACGCCTGCAATACCCGATATGCGGACAGCAGCTTACGTATGTGCAATTAATAAAGTTGCTACTTCTTATGCGGAATTGGGAATATTTCCTTAAGAAAAATCAGGGAATTCATTTATCTCATAGAAACGGTTGTTCTTTTTTTGAAAACCATGTGTATAGCTTCCGTTTGAAATTATAAGATATGTAGCCGGTAGGGTAATGTGATAACGAAGAATCTGTCCAATAACTTTTTCCGATAGGCGAACATTCATTTCTTTGCACTCTACTATCATCCAGGGTATGGAATCCCTGCTGTAAACTACCAGGTCACATCTTTTTTTCAACTCCCCTAATTTTATTTCTTTTTCTATCGAAATTAATGATGACGGATATTTTTTTTCGGTCAACAGATATTGCACGATATTTTGACGTACCCATTCTTCCGGTGTAAGCAACAGCCATTTTTTTCTTATTATATCAAAAACTTCGTTTGCCCCGGCCCGTTGCCTCACTTTTACCTTGTCTTTGGGGTAGCTAATTTTAATCATAATGCTTTATACTTTCCAACGAAGACGGATGTTGATTTTTTATTCCCTTCAGCATATCGAATGATTGGTAATTGTAGCTGCTCAATCAATAAAAATTTCTAAAATCTAAAATCGTATTTTTATCTACAACAAATAAACAACAATCGGGCTTAGGAAAAATATGAAAACAAAAAAAGAAATAGTAAATAACTGGCTACCCAGGTATACCGGGGAAAAGCTCAGCAATTTCGGAGAATATATTCTGCTTAACAAATTTCAGTAATTACGTGAAGATGTTTGCCGACATGCATAATGTAAAAATTGTGGGAGTGGATAAGGCGATGCAATGCGCTACTTCCGATAATATTACTATAATAAATTTTGGAATGGGAAGTCCCGGAGCTGCTACGATCATGGATCTTCTCAGCGCCATTGATCCGGAAGCGGTTTTGTTTTTAGGTAAATGTGGCGGATTAAAAAAAAGAAATAAAATAGGCGATCTTATTTTACCTATTGCTGCAATACGGGGAGAAGGAACTTCAGATGATTATTTTCCGCCGGAAGTGCCCGCATTACCTGCTTTTGCTTTACAAAAAGCTATTTCAACTACGATTCGAGATTATGCATTCGATTACTGGACGGGTACAGTTTATACAACTAATCGCCGGGTGTGGGAACACGATGATGAACTTAAAACTTATCTTAGAAAGATACGGGCTTACGCGGTTGACATGGAAACAGCCACCATATTTACCGTAGGATTTTATAATAAAATTCCAACCGGAGCTCTATTGCTTGTAAGTGATTCACCAATGATCCCGGAGGGCGTTAAAACCACAGAAAGCGACGCGAGTGTGACCGCGCAATTCGTCGACAGGCATTTAAAAATAGGAATTGATTCTCTTAAGCAATTAATCAACAACGGCCTTACAGTACGGCATCTAAAATTTTAAATTCTGATTGCTCAACTACAGCTTATACTTTTTTAACTAATAAATCCTTAAAAATTACAGCTCGCACTCGACCCATCTTCGATCATGAATTACCCGCTCTTAGAAATAGCAGATTTAAGTGTCGATTTTATAACAGGATCGGGAATTACTTCTGCAGTAAAAAACATTTCGTTTGAAGTAAATAAGGGCGAAACTGTTGCCGTGGTTGGTGAATCTGGCTCTGGTAAAACTGTTACTTCTCTATCAATTTTACAACTACTTCCATCGCCTCCGGCAAAATATATGTCCGGTGAAATTCTTTTCTCAGAAATGGGCGGTAGTCAAACCGACCTTCTAACACTACCTGAAAAAAAACTACAGGCAATACGCGGTAACAAAATCTCAATGATCTTCCAGGAACCCATGACTTCTTTAAATCCTGTACAAAGATGCGGAACACAGGTGATGGAAGCGCTTATTCTCCATAAAAAAATCTCAGCAAAAGATGCCAAACAAAAAACCATTGATCTTTTTAAGCAGGTAAAATTGCCGGATGCCACGGCTATCGTAAACCGATATCCTCACGAACTAAGTGGTGGCCAAAAGCAAAGGGTAATGATTGCGATGGCTATGAGTTGTGAGCCTTCCCTGCTTATTGCCGATGAACCCACGACTGCGCTTGATGTAACTGTTCAAAAAACAATTCTTGAACTTATTAAAGAGTTGCAAAAGCAAAAAAATATGGGTGTTATTTATATAACCCATGACCTGGGGCTTGTGGCGGAAATTGCAAATAAAGTAGTAGTAATGTATAAGGGCAAAATCGTCGAAACTGGTTTTGTAAAAGACATTTTTTTGAATCCGACCCACAGATACACTGAAGCACTAATAAAATGCCGGCCCGGCCCGTTTTCCAAAGGTAAAAGGTTACCGGTAATAAGTGATTTTATGAATGATCCCGGTGACGAGAGAATTAATAACCCAAAAAAACTAAATAATCCGGCCGAAGTAAGCCAGGGCTCCTTAAGGGTTCCAAAGAATTCCGCTTCACTCCTGCGGGTGGAGAATTTAAAGGTTTATTTTCCCGTCAGAAAAAGCTTTACAGGAAAAATTTTGAAAGAAACAAAAGCCGTTGACGATGTAAGTTTCGCAGTGGAAAAAGGTGAAACACTTGGCCTTGTAGGAGAGAGTGGATGCGGCAAAACCACCCTTGGCAGAGCGCTCATAAGGTTGATAAAACCCACCGGGGGAAATATTTTTTTCAATGGGCAAAATATCGCCCAGATTCCTGGTGAACAGATGAGAAAAATGCGAAAAGAAATTCAGATCATCTTCCAGGATCCCTATGGTTCCCTTAATCCACGCCTGACAATAGGACAGGCAATAAACGAGCCGATGAAAATTCATCAGATTTTGCCCGGAGAAAAGCTCCGTAAAGAAAAAATAATGCAGCTTTTGCAAAAAGTAGATTTGAAGCCTGAACATTTTAACCGATATCCGCACGAATTCAGTGGGGGGCAGCGGCAAAGAATATGTATTGCCAGGGCACTTAGCCTCAATCCCGATTTTATTATTTGCGATGAAAGCGTGTCTGCGCTTGACGTAAGTGTGCAAGCCCAGGTTCTGAATTTACTCAATGAGCTTAAAGATGAACTTGGCTTTACCTGCATTTTTATTTCACATGATCTCGGCGTTGTGCATTACATAAGCAACAGAATTATGGTGATGAATAAAGGAAAAATAGAAGAAAGTGGTACCGCCGATGAAATCTATTTCAATCCTAAATCCCCATACACGCAAAAATTAATTGCATCGGTTGCCCGGATAAATTTTTAATCCGCAGACCCAGATCTGTCATTATTAAGGAACTCCTAACATGTGCCTACTAATTTTTAATTAAAAATATAATTACAAAGTAGTAACTTCGCAGCCTTAAAAAAAATCATGCCGTAACATGATAAGTGGCCAGGCGACCTGGTACGTATCTCTGTAAAACTACAGTAATGGCATGTGACAATTAACTTTTAAATAATAATTGCACATGAAACTCAGTCAATTTAAGTTTGACCTCCCACTAAATCTTATTGCCCAGACTCCTACCAAAAGAAGAGAAGATAGCCGGATGATGGTTATCGAAAGAAAGACCGGAAAAATTGAAAACAAACATTTCAAAGACATTCTTGATTATTTTAACGACAAGGATGTGTTTGTGGTAAATAACACTAAAGTATTTCCCGCACGTATGTACGGTCGTAAAGAAAAGACTGGTGCCAAAATAGAGGTATTTTTATTAAGAGAATTGCATAAGCAAAACCGCTTGTGGGATGTGATTGTAGATCCTGCAAGAAAAATCCGGGTTGGTAATAAATTATATTTTGGAGAAAGTGACGAACTGGTTGCCGAAGTTATTGATAATACAACCAGCCGTGGAAGAACCATTCGCTTCTTGTGGGATGGCCCTGAAGAAGAGTTTCGGAAAATGTTATACCTGATGGGAGAAACACCTTTACCAAAATACATCAAACGCAAGCCAGATGAAGATGATAAAGAAAGATTTCAGACTGTCTATGCAAAACATGAAGGCGCAGTAGCAGCTCCAACGGCAGGACTTCACTTTAGCCAGGAACTTATAAAAAGACTTGAAATTAAAGGTATCCGTTTTGCAGAAGTAACTTTGCATACAGGCCTTGGCACGTTTCGCCCAATAGAAGTTGAAGATCTTAGTAAGCATAAAATGGATGCAGAATATTACAGGATAGAAGAAGAAGCTTGCAAAATTGTAAATAAGGCAAAAGAAACCGGTAAGAGAATCTGTTCTGTAGGTACCACAACTATGCGGGCCATGGAGACTTCCTTCACCGCACAAAAATTCTTAAAGCCTGCGGAAGGATGGACCAATCATTTTATTCATCCTCCATACACTTTTAATATTGCAGATTCGCTGGTAACAAATTTTCATTTACCTAAAACAAGCCTGCTGATTATGACCTGTGCATTCGCAGGTTATGACCTTATAATGGAAGCATATAAAAAGGCAATAAAAGATAAATACCGTTTCTTTAGTTACGGTGACGCCATGCTGATCGTCTGACTTAAGTTTTACGTTTTATATTAATTCCTCCTTATGTGAGGAATTTTTTTTTGCAATAGTTTATCCAGAGGGCTAAATATTGCATGTAATAATTTCTTTATTCTAAGAATATAATAACTCTTTAAAAAAAAGATATCATATTATGCAATTTTTAACTATTTTAAGCGATTAATGTCATAAGCCTTTAGACATAACATTTATTCCCACTTATTTCAGCTCTCACCACAACCATTGGATTAAAGAACACATATCATATTTATGACAGGCAATTCTACAAAAGAACAACTTTTAGGAATTGAAAGCTTTTTGAAGCCAGGTGTTCAAATAGAACATGTCGATAATTATTTAAAGGTGCCAATAGATCAACCTCCGATGCACTTAAGGCAAATGAATATTATTTTGATAACAGGGAATGGGCGGAGGAATATTTAATGTATTGTCACCGAGGTGAAACATTTAAAAACCGCTGGGAAGCTGCAATTGGAAATTATTCTGATAAAACACTTCTTGATATAGGGTGCGGTCCTGGAAACATTTTCGCTACTCTAAATAAAAAACCCAGGATCCTTATTGGAATTGATGTAGCTCCGAATTCTCTGAAAATATGTAGTCAATTTGGCTATATTCCCATTCTTGCCGATGCGCAAAATCTACCTTTCATTTCTGGATTTGCAGATATTGTCGTATTAAATGCTGCACTCCATCATTGTGAAAATATGGAGGAAGTGTTGCGGGAGGCAGCCCGAATGGTAAAGCGCGGCGGGTTAATCGTAACTGACCATGATCCGCAGTTAAGCGCATGGAACTATAAAGGAATAGCAAAGTTATTGTGGAATGCAAGGTTAATTTATTACAGGATATCAGGCCATGGCTTTCATAAATCAGGCAGTCAGCAATTTGCCGCACTTGCATCTGAAATACATCATAAGCCGGGAAAAGGAGTCTCAATAGATCTTTTTAAAAGTATACTTGAACCGTTAGGTTTTGAAGTAAAAATTTTTCCGCACAATCATACTACCGGCGCAAATGTCTTAGCTGGTATTTCAGGAAAGGCAGCGTTAAAATACCAGGTAGGAAATCTTTTGTCAGGAAGAAATCCAAATAGTAAAAAAAGTGCGCTATCTCTAATGTGTATTGCAAATAAAAAATACTAGCACACCCGTCTTTAATTTTCCGTCCTAACAACTCAGGATTTAATAACTTTTTGTTTTAGGATTAGGATTGATTTACTCATTTCTGGCTTCCCCCAAAGCCCTGGAGAAAATAGTGACTCGGCAAAAGTTGTCAACCATAAACCTCTACTTCAGGAAATAATTGATTTATGTGGATAAATATTTTTTAAAACCATATATAATATGCACCCGTATTGCAAAAAGCAGGTTGTAATACATTAAATTTACCTTGGTTTTTCATAGGATATTGGATTTAACAAAGGGCTGGATTTCTATCCTGGCCCTTTTTTTATCCTGCCTTATTTCTATCACATCGTAAAATTTTAAGAGTGGTTTCAACCATCTTCTTTGGAGTACAGCACGTCTGTTAATCTTTAACTAACAGGTTTTTTTTCAATTTTAAATCCCTTGAAGAAGCTCCTATCATTATCCGGAATTCACCGGGTTCAATAACCTCGTTCAACCGGGCATCCAGCATAGTCAACATTCCGGGCGTTATGGTAAAGGAAACATTTTTCGATTCACCCGGTTTTAAGTGAATGCGTTGAAAACCCTTTAATTCCAATACAGGCCTTGTTACTGACGCTATCAAATCTCTTATGTATAATTGAACGATCTCATCTCCTTCTACCTTTCCTGAATTTTTCAAAGTAAAGGTTACTTCCGCTGAATCCGTTTTAGAAATTGAACCCTTGTTGAATTGAAGATTACTATAGCTGAATGTGGTATAGCTAAGACCATAACCAAATGGATATAATGGTAAGCCGCTTAAGTTGTAATAATCATCGCCTCTTCCGGTTGGTTTATGATTATAGACCAATGGCAATTGAGCTTCCGACACCGGAAATGTTATGGGTAACTTTCCGGATGGGCTATAATCTCCAAAGAGGATTTTCGCGATAGCACGCCCACCTTCCTCTCCCGGGTACCAAACATCCAGCACGGCTGGAATTTTATCCAGCCAGGAATTCATAGTTATTGCACTGCCGCCAACCAATACAACAACTACCGGTTTGCCTGTCGCAGCAATTTGTTGAATCATTTCTTCCTGGTGGCCGGGCAAAGCAAGTGAAGCCCGATCCTGAAATTCTCCTTCGTGAATGCCGGCAACAACTATGGTAAGCTCACATTTTTTTGATGCGGCAACAGCCGCAGCAATTTTCTTTTTCCAGTTGTCCTCAACGTCTACATTCCAAACCAGTTTTATTTTGCCATTTGCCGAGGGCTCATAAAACTCAATTCGAATTTTATATTCTTTATTTTTTTCAAAAAAGTAATCAACTAAAGAGGTGGAATACGTTTGTTTTTTCCAATTATCAATAACCAGTTTATCATCCAGGTACAGCCGATATCCATCGTCACCATCCAGCCCGATTTTAAAATTTCCTGTTGCAGGTGAAACGATTTTGCCCTGCCATTTTATAGAATAAAAATCATTTTCAATTCCTTCTGCCGGAGAATTAAATGTCCAGTGAAAATCAATTTGCTTATCAATTCTTGTAACTATTGGCGATTCTTTCAAGAAAATGTTATTAAAGTATGCCCCTTCTAAACCATTTTCGTTTTTGCCATTATTTTCATGAAATAAATAACCTGGTGGAATAACCACCCAATCATCAGTTTTTATGCCGGTTCCGGGAGCATAGATGATCGTCTTTATATTGCCTGCTGATTCGCCCTTAATTCCTTCCAGGATATTTATCTTATTGTTTCCCGGGCCACTATACCCTCCAAGTCTGGCTTCCACAGCGTCTTCCCCGATTACTGCAATACTTTGTATCTTCTTATTGAGCGGTAAAACATGTTTTTCATTCTTTAAAAGAACGATAGATTTCAGCGCGGTTTCCTGCGCCAGGTTTCTATGGGCGTCCATATTAAATTGTAATACTTTATTTTCATCCTCATCTACGTAGGGATTTTCGAAAAGTCCCAACTCAAACTTTGCTCTCAAAATTCTCGCGACAGCATCATCAATTCTTTTTTGATCAATACTCCCGTCAAGAAATGGAGGATCAAATAATTTGTGATGCTCATAATCCGTTTGGAAAATAACATCAAGCCCGTTTGAAATAGCCTGCTTTGAAGAGGTTGCATAATTGGGCGAGGTGTTGTGAAGTACATTAGCTCCTCCAACTGCCGCAGCATCTGAAATAACAAATCCCGAAAAGTTCCAATCGCTTTTTAAAGTTTTTTCAAGCAGCCAGCTATTTGCCGTTGCCGGGCTTCCATCCACAGAATTATAAGCGGTCATTATTGATCTTGCACCGCCTCTTACAATACATGCTTTGAAAGGAGGAAAATAAATTTCATCAAGCAGCCTTTCATTAAAATGTATCGGGTAGCTATCCCTGCCGCCATTTCCTATATTAGCAACAAAATGTTTGGGAGTGGTAATGATACCGTTTTTTTCAAACGCTTTTACAAAAGCAACTCCCATTTCTGATGTAAGGAAGGGGTCTTCACCATAGGTTTCTTCCACTCTTCCCCATCTAACATCGCCGGCAATGTTTATCACAGGCGATAGCACCTGGCGTATTCCTCTTGCCTTTGCCTCCTCTGCAATGGCCGATGCAACGCGATTCATAAGAGCTGTATCCCAGGTCGCAGCAAGCGCAATTGCCTGTGGAAAGACAGTTGCACCTTCTCTTACCAAACCATGCAGCGCCTCGTCAAAAGGAATTATGGGAATGCCAAGTCTTGATTTTTCAATAAAATATCGTTGGATTTTATTAATCTTTTTTGCAAGAACCAATGCATTTTCCGACGCGTTGTATTTCAACATCTGCCCTGCTACGTCACCATTTCCCGATGAGGCACTCACCTGCAGGCCGAATATTCCATTGTAGTATTTATTCTCATCACCCGGTTTAAGTTCTCCAGGTATCATAAACATTTGCCAGAATTTTTCTTCCGGCGTCATTCTTCCAAGCAGGTCTTTTACTCTTTCCTCAATTGGAAGTTTTGCATTCTTGTAAGGAATTATTTGTTGACCCGAAACTTTTATACTCACAATAAATAATGCAATAAAACAAAAGCTGTATTTTTTCATACAAAGAGCAAATGAAAAATGTGATTCTAAATAATTACTTATTGTACGATATTCTCTGCCGGCGCAAGTTTCCAATCATTATCAAAGAAGCCGGACATTTCAACCCCATCCGCTCCCGATTGTAACATACCCAATTTAAAAATCATAAAATCGGGAAAGCCGCTTGCCCCGGCAAAATATTGATTGGGATTGGCAGCATTCATTCCATTTATGCCTGTCCCCGCTATTACACCGATAGAATTCAGCGGCGCATTTTTCATAGGCCATAAAAAATAAGCGGCTAAATCATCGCCGGTATAATTTTTATCGCCAGCTTTAATTCCATCCCGCATCACTTGTATCGGGCAATCTTGCAATAAAAGTTTCCAGGCAGAATTAGAATTTGCATTTCCATAGATGATTACATTTCTTCCCGCATACTTTACCGTTGAAAATTCCTTATCAGTGATAATATCAACTGCACCATTTCCACGATAGTACCACGTTTCAGCGTCATATTTCACTTTATTAAAATTCCATTCGTTCTCTGCTTTATTACCGCTTGTGCCATAAACAAAAACCATATTATGGTTGAATGCTTCTTTAAAAGTTCCATAGCGCCGCGGGCCTTTTTCGTAATCTCCAGGCGATTCAGCAATTGCCCATTTATTATTTTCGTGAGAAAGAAAAATGCTATCATCGTTACTCTTAATTGAATACTGAATTAGATTACTGTCCAGGTCAATTTTCACGTTAGTACCGATAGAAAAATTATTGAGTGCGAGTTTTAGAACACGGATGTTTTCTGTCGTACCCTTAATGCTATTTTTCAACCTATTTCTGAAAAGTTGAATGCGACTGAATTGTAGCGGATGTATTTGTTGCCTGATAGAAATCCAATGATCGTCTGAGGAAATGCCCGGGCTTGCCGTTATAAAATCAATAACGTTGACCAGGCTGTCATCGGGTATTTGATGCAACTTAAAGAAATCAAATAGAGGTTTCCAGTCCACGCTCTGGTCTCCGAACCAATGCTCGCCACCAGGATATTCATAATAGCTAAAATCGGCATGGAAGTCTCCCAATACTTTCCTCATTTGTCTTGCATAATTTACAGGTACAACCTTATCAGAATCTCCATGCAAAATATAAACTCCTAATGCTTTGTAATTATGAGCTAGTTCTATTACGTCACTTTGGTTGCCGGCTCTCAAAAGCATTTGTTCCATGGGAGATTTGCTGGTGCCCGGCACAAGACCATCTGCAGAACCATAGCCCTTTAAAGTAGGATAACCAGAGCAGGCGCCTATAGCGGCCCATTTATCAGGATAAGTAGCGCCCAGGAACCAGGTGCCATGTCCCCCCATTGAATGCCCGGTGAGGTAAATATGTTTTGGATCAGGAACAAATTCTTTTTTTGCAATATTCAACACTTCAAGTGCATCAAGCCTGCCCCAGTCTTCCCAGTTAAAGCCGCGTGGCCTGCGATTGGTTGCAGCCACAAGTGTTCCCCAATCTTTTGAGTGATACGCCTTCGCTTGTCCAATGGCTTCTACGCCAGCGCCATGTACGGATAGGAACAATGCTTCACCAGATTTTGGAGAGGGCGACTGCGGCGTAACTGCATAATATTGCAGGCTGCCATCAATATCACTCGTAAAGGTCTCGCTATAATGGTTAGACGGGTCTACTGCTTCAATAGCTATTATTTTTTCATCTAAAGTTTTGCCTTTATGGATCAGGGTTAACGTACAATTATATTTATCTTTTTTTGAAATATTTTCTGCGTTAAAAACAAAACTGACTTTCCTTGAAGACATGGCAGGTATAGATGGAATAGGCGTAAACATTTCTGCACCTTCTATCTTACTTTTTATTTTTAATCCGGTTAATTCCTTATTAGAAGTGTTTAAAATTGCAATTGCGCCTTTCAGGGAATCATTTTTATGCGTTTGAACTATATACGGCAGGGTTGGATCTTCGGTATTTATTGAAACAGGCGTTGCCGGAAAAATCAGGCTTGCTATAGTTTGAAAACCTGCACGGACATAAAATTTATTCAATCCCTTTTTTAAGCTGACCGGGATGTATAACCAGCCGGAACTATACGGATCACCTGTATGAGGTATTCCATTTACAAAAAGAAAACTATTGCCTTTTATATTTAATAATGCTGGCCTTGCCCTATTGGAATTATAAGTAAGGTAAATATAAGCGCCGCCAAACCTTCTGCCCCTGCGCCTTCCAGGTCTTGTTGCGGGCCTCAGCCTGTTAAGACTATCAGCCGTAACAGTTTGCCAGGTTAATTCCTCGCCCTCTTCATCTACGCCAAAAGGACTTCCTTCGGCAGGGGTTTCTAATGCGTGCATATAAAGCTTGTGGGCAAGCAAGTCGGTAACTATCGCCTCTCGCCCATAATGGGCGGGGGTATTGATCATTAATCCATGCTTAAAAAATAAAGTATCCTGTGAAAAGGAATGTGGCAGGAAAGAAAAAATGATGAAGACCGAAAACGAAAATTTTTTCATAGTGCAAAAATTTAATAAGCGAATTGCAGCTCCCATATTATTCAAGCCGGGAATCGTGGAAAGGTAATATTGTTTCTTGTCCGAAGATTATCAGGACGGTAGAGTTGAAAAAAGCTGGTAGTGTGTGCTTCCGCAAATCTTATTTGAAGTTTCCTTTCTGCAGACTGACAGTGTGGTGAAAATCTCAGGTATGCTACGCTAATTTTAAATAATTTATAAGCCTTTTTATTGGTGTAGGAACGGGCTTGTTTAATGCAAGATAGGCGCCCGCATTTATTGAAATAAATTGAATAAAGTCAAATGTTTTATCAGGATCAGGTCTGAATATCGTTTTAAAATATTTATTTAAAGTAAGCCTGAAGAATGTTGACTTCGAAATAATTTTTTGTGAGAGTTTTTCTTTGTATTCAGAAACAACTTGCGCCATGCAGTTTTCATAGCACAGGCCGGCACCGAAAACGAATTGTTGCACATACTTGTAATCTGCCCGTGCTTCAGGTATCGTCTGCCTGATTTTTAATTTAGGCGATACTCCTGCTCCATATCCTTTATTTACGCAAAGCATTACCATTTGTGCATCGTCGCCGATCGTTAGTTGATTGCCGTTTAAGCCGGGAATTGTAAACCTTCCATCTCTTGCCAGATCTGCATATTCCTTAAGCAGAGCCGATGATATGCAAAGTCCGGCATCGAAAGGATAACAGGGCTGCCATTCCTGTAATCCGGAAAATTTTATAACGGTATCATGCCTTTCTTTAAAAGCGAGACGTGCATACTTTTCAATTTTTTTATCAATACCGTCAATAAAATCAACCGATAAATCGCCGGCTCCCATAGCGCCAATTTGAGGAAACTGATCATTAAGTTTTTTTAGTTCCTGTAAATAATCAAATTCTGGTTCATTATCGTAATCAAAATATACAATATATTTCCCCGTGGTTTCTTTTATAGCAGCAATCCTCGCGTTTCTAAGGCCTATAGCAGGAACTATTAAGGTTTTAAAAGACGGAACTTTTCTTAGAAATTCCTTGACATAGGGCAAATTGGTCACTGGTGTAGTACAATTGTTATCTACTAAAATAACTTCAATTGCTATACCGGTAATATCCAAATTATACACGGCATTCAAACAACGTTTTAGCAGGCGTTCATCAGGATTGCACACACTAATAACCAATGAGTAGTCAATTGATTTCTTTTCTGACGGCATTTTTATTTTCTAACTTTTGAATGAAATGATATACATATATCCTTAATTGCACTAATACTGCCGGCAGAAAGTAATACTTAAGCAAGCAGTTGTAATGTTCATTTGTCCTTATACGACTATAAATCTTATTTCAGAAGTACGTAATGCAGGCGTCTTTAAAAGGATATGTAGCTTAGAAGAATAAGCAGCACTTATTGAAGAATTTCTCAGGATGATTTGAAAATAAGCCGGATAATAGCCGGGACAAATTATACAAACAATTTGCAATAAACAAAAATTTCTAAACATTATAATCCTACTGTGAAGAACTTTTTATGGGTTCGCCTTATTTAGGAAAGCAGTTTTATTTTTACATAACACGGAATAAGTTTGCGCGGCAATAGAATCCCATTGTTATTTGTAATTGTTATATATCCCGCGGCAATTTCAATAATTTTTTTTTGCTCTTTTAATTTCTCTGAATTATTGCGAATTCATATCAAAAAATTCATCAACAAAAGTCACACTTGTGCGTTTACAAGACCGCTGAAAGGTTGGAGCTCATCAGATAATATTTCAGCGCAAAATCCAAAATTATTCAAAAGTTGAATTAATGAACAGGTCTGTATTAAACCTTCTGTATATCTTACACGTAAGATTTTGTCGCAGTCTTCCAGGTCGAAATTTGCTTCGTGGCCCTCAAAAGTTTTATGTATCTGCTCCAATAAAAAATTCGCCTGACTTTGCTCCTTAACGTTGGTTTTAAAAACTTCTATCATCAGTCAATTGATTAAATTTCCAGTTACGGGCAATTGGGATCTACCGGGGTTACATTTTTGAATATTTCTACAGGCTTTTTGAATTTATTTTTTGTACGCAAATTTAGAGCATCTCGTCAACTTTACAGGGGGCAGATACGGCAATTTAAGGGGATGTTTGCGACATTTCATTGCATTAGTCTCTTGACGGAAAAAAAATCTTCATAAAAAATTCTTATAAAAAATCAGCGATTCTGGTCTATCGGTAAACGTATCAAAATTTGTCGACACCCTGGGAACATCATGACAATTTTTTATTCCTGAGCTCAAAAAAATAATTCTGAAATTGAATAAGATCCAACATAATATTGTGGCCCCATTTATTTAAAATGCTGAAAGAAAAATTTTCCATTTTCATATTTTATGTTATGTTTGTTTAGTTATAATATTACTTCTTATAAGTATGTTATACGCTAACCCAATTAGTTTGGTACTATGCTAAACATCTGAATTTACCAACCCTCATAACCACATTACCGAAGCCTTCTTTATAGCTGTAAGTCCAAGCCCTGTAAGCCATTATTTTAATTATCAAAGTTTTTTAAAAAATTATTTTATGAGAATTTTTGATGTGTTTATCAAAGCTAAACCGCGGCTTATTATTTTTATCCTGGCATTTAATTTAGTCAGTTTGAATTCTGATGCGCAGCGACTTTCTGCAGGTGATTTCGTTTTATTCGGAGGGTCAGGGGGAGTAGATATTTCTCCGAACTCTAAAATAAGTGGTGGCTCAATTGGCAGCTTTTCCCTTATTAAAACTTCAACCAACGCATTGATTTCGGCAAATATATACAGTGGCGGGAAAGTGCAGCTTTTAAATAACAATACTATTACCGGCAGAATTACTGCATCTAATTCAACACGTGCAAGCGGCACAATTCTTACCGTAGGATCATCAGCAAAAATTACAGGGAACATTGATGTAAATGGCAATATTGTAATATCAGGCGGCAGCGTATCCGGCACTGTCACTCATCCTTCAGGAACAGTTTACACCGGTCCTAAGCCATCGGGTGGTAATGTAACAGGCACTCCCACTCTCCCGTTTTTACCTTCTCTGCCCGTGCCCGCAGTTTTTCCTTCATCAGGGTCAACCGATATAACATCTGGACGGGTACTTACTCCCGGTGCTTATGGTAAAATAATTCTGAAAGGAAAGCAAACTCTTACTTTATCAGGTACAGGAGTCTACACATTTAAGTCAATTAAAAACAGCGGTAGCATAAATAATTTTGTTTTTGATTTTAAGAATGCTTCGACCGGTACTTTCAAAATATATATTTATGACGATGCCGATCTTAATAAAGTGGGAGCATCGTTGGCAAACGGAGGTAGTGAATCAAGAGTATACACGGAAGTACACGGAACAGGTTCTGGCTGTAAGTCAGGTGCAGCATTTGACATAGCTAACGGCTCATCTCCAACGCCTTTAAAATGGTTAGGAACAGTATATGCGACCTCAGGTGCGATTAATATCGGCAATGGGTCAGGAAATGCACTAAATGATATTTCCGGTGCATTGATAAGTACTAAAAAAGTCACTCTTCAGACTGGCCTGAACATTAAATATGTACCTTTCAAGGAGGAGGATGAAGTAATTTTTCCTTATTACCCTCCGCCTGCCACAGGCAAAGTATTTGATCTGCTTGGCTCTGAATTAAATTCGCTTTATGCAAATGCCGGATCTTATATTGACACTGCTCAAAAATTATTTATTCTAAGTAAAGACTCAGTTTATATAGAGGTGATCGCATTGCGTGGCCAAACTGCGCAATTACTTGCGTTGTTGCAAACACCCGCATATGGCCTTACAAACCTAATTGACAATGGTCCTAATTCTTTAATTATTACCGGAAAATATCCGATTGCAAACCTTTTAAAATTAGACTTACTTACCAACATGATTGATTACTGTCGCCCTCTTTTTCCGGCGATAAGCAATGGAAACACAGGTCTGACTACTACCAACGGTGACATCGCAGTCCATTCAGATTTTGTTCGTGGTGGCTACAATGTGTTTGGAGATAGCGTTAAAGTTGGAGTGATTTCGGATAGTTATAATACGCTAAATAATACTTCGGCGGGCAGTGATGCGGCCACAAATGTTGCAAATGGCGATTTACCAGGTTCGACAAATCCTGACAATGATACCGCAAAGGTCCAGGTATTAAAAGAATATCCATTTGGAAAAAGGTCTGATGAAGGCAGGGCTATGTTGCAAATTATCCATGATATTGCTCCGAAAGCATCGCTGGGCTTTAGGACCGGATTTATCAGCGCCGGAGATTTTGCCCAGGGCATAAGAGAATTAAAGCAAAATAATTACAACGTAATTGTAGACGACGTTGCCTATATAACAGAGCCATTCTTCCAGGATGGTGTTGTGGCGCAGGCAGTTGATGAAGTTACCAGCCAGGGCGTATCCTATTTTTCCGCAGCCGGGAATTTTGGTAATCTATCGTACCAGCATGCATTTAATCCCTCCACGGCACCTGCCGGTTTTATTGGAACAGCTCATAATTTTAATACTTCCGGAGCTGCGGATATTTACCAGAGCATTTCCCTCACGCCAGGAACCTATACGATCGTACTTCAGTGGCAGGATAACATCTACTCACTAGGGCAGGCCTCTGGGGGTACCGCGAATGATCTCGATATTTATTTAACGGGGCTTAACGGCAATACTCTTTTTGGATTTAACAGGAATAACATTGGAGGAGATCCTCTTGAAATTCTGCCTTTCACGGTAACAGCCAATACTAATGCTAACCTTATGGTAATAAGAGCGGCAGGCACGACGCCCATAAACTTCAAGTACATAGTATTCAGGGGAAACCTTGTAATCAACGAATACAATTCAGGTACTTCGACTATTGTCGGCCAGGCCAATTCGACCGGAGCGATGACTGTTGGGGCGGTACGGTATACAAACACGCCTGCTTTTGGCGTTAATGCGCCATTTACTGAAACCTTCTCTTCATCGGGCGGGACTCCTGTAAATGGTGTCGTCAAAAATAAACCTGATTTTGCGGGGCCTGATGGCGTAAACACTACTGTTGATTTTGCCTCCTTAAATATTGAACACGACGCCTTTCCAAATTTCTTCGGTACTTCCGCCGCCGCGCCGCATGCAGCTGGGGTTGCAGCATTGATACTACAGTCTGAAAAGAAATTTTCGAGCCTTGTGCTTGCTCCGTCGCAAATGAGAAGCCTGTTACAAAGTACTTCATTGGATATGGCGACTCCGGGATTTGATTTTGGAAGTGGCTTTGGCCTGATAAACGCACAGGCAGCACTGGCAACATTTGCAGCACCAACACCTGTGATCACAAGTCTTATTGTACCGCCAGGAGTTACCCCCGGACAATCACCCTTTACGGTAACCCTCCAGGGAAATTATTTCACCAATCAAACAAAAATTCTTTTAAGAGGAGCTCCACTTGCCACAAATTTTGTGAACGAAACCCAAATTACAGCAAGCATTCCTGCATTTATGATAGGCAATCCGGCAGTCCAGGCCTTTACACAGCCCATATCTCTTAATGCAAATGACGGCGGAACTTCTGCACCATTGTATTTCTTTTCGCCCATTAAAAAAGAAATCACGATAACCGCTGATGATAAAAGTAAAAGATATGGTGAGGTATTACCAGCCTTTACTGCGAAGATATTTGTAGATGGTGTACCATTTGCAAATTCAGGATTAACAATTAGTGATCTTGGCCTCGGCAACATAGTATTTTCATCTTCAGCTACTGATCTAAGTATAGTTGGTCAATACTTCATTAAAGCCTCCAGAATATTTGACCGGAATAACCCTGTGGACGCCGGCCTGTTAGAATTGTATAATTATACTTTTATGGATGGACTTCTTGCTATAAACAAATTATCCCTTAAAATTACGCCGAGTGACAAAACAGTAACGTATACCGATAAAATAAAAGATTTCAATTTTATCTATGAATATGATAGCACCAATATTGCATTAGATACCAGGCCCGTTTTCCGCAGTAATCTTGAAGCTGACCATAAGGCAAATATGGTCGATACAGCTATTGCCTATATTAATGGAAGAAGTAATGTGGGGGGAAGAGAATTTTCGCCGACCGACCTTGTTGGGATGAGCTATCTCTCGACTGGCAAAGCAATAGTTGCAGGCAAAGCCATTGTTGCCTTAAGCCTTGCTTCAAACATACGAGTGGTTGAAATTGGCCTTGCCTCAGTATTTAATTACCAGGCAGATTCTGCAGTGGCGACACTGGTGAATGGTAAAGCAATCGTGGCGGGAAAAGCTATAGTTGCCGGAAAGGCCATAGTCGCCGGCAAGGCAATTGTTGCCGGCACTCAAATTGTGAACAGTACTAATGTTAATGATTCCAGCAATAGTAACGTTGTCGTAATAATAGATGCAACAGATGTAAGCTCGCCGGATCCTATCAGTGATTTTAAATCTATAAATTTAGTTACCGGGCTTCAGGCAGGTAAAGCTTTTATTGTACCTGGCGCTTACCTCTCCGAAAATTTTGAAATTACCTATGGCTTAGGGAACCTTACCATTATACCCGTTGAACATGAATACGAATATGCTGTAAATTCTGCTACAACTGCCGCGTCATCCCGAGCGGCTGTTACTGAAGATGCCGCTATTAATTCAGCTGACGAAACATTAAAACCTTCTAAAGTAACGGCATATCCTAACCCGGTAACCAGCAAGGTTAAAATTTACATTGATGGCAATAATAAAGTGGGCAATGATCTTACTTTGTTGGATTTACCCGGCAGGATTTATAAACCAAAATCAGTTAAGAAAATATCAGAAGATAGTTTCGAGCTGGATCTGAGTGGTTTGAACAAGGGGGTTTACTTTGTTAAAATAAAAGTAAATAACGTCTATAAAACTTTCAGAATTTTGAAATTGTAAAAACATTGTATGGCTAAATAAAAAAGAAATTGAATTTATAAACGGGGTTTTATTTATTTTAATTTGCATGTTTGGGTAGCTTCTTTTAAAATTAATAAAGACCGGATATTAATATATTCGATTAACTTTCTCAAATGAAAGGGCACAAAATATTTTTGCATATATATTTTCTTTTTCTTTCTTCACCGGGTTTTGCTCAAAATAATTATGCTGACAGTTTAAGGCTCCTAATATCTCAAAGCAGGGATGACACTTCCAAAGTAAACAACCTGCTTCAATTGAGTAAGGCGTACATCAGCTCGTCACCGGACGATGCAATAAAATACGGGAATCAAGCTCTTGGACTTTCAAAAAAACTTAATTACAATTCAGGATCAGCTTATGCCTTAAAGAATATAGGCATGGTGTATTATAATCAAACCCGCTATGTTGAAACCATTGAGTATTGGAATCAATCTTATCTCCTTTTTGACTCCGCCGGAGATAAGGTAAATGAAGCCCTTTTATTAAATAACATTGGTTCAGTTTATATGAACCAGGGCGACGACCCCAAAGCCCTGGAATACTTTTTTAAATCTTTACAGATTGCGGAACAAAATAAGGATAGGCTTAATATAGCAAGAGCAATGGGAAATATTGGAACTGCATATTCTAATAATGAATTTACATATGACAAAGCACTGGATTATTATCTGAAAGCCTTACCCATAAGCGAAGAACTTGACGATAGAAATACCATGGGAGGGCTAATGGTAAATATTGGAGAAACCTATTTAAAAAGGAATAAGGATGATTCAGCTTTATACTATTTTAAGAAGTCTCTTAAAGCTTATGAGAATACCGAGAATATTCCTTATTCACTAAATGATATAGGTAGCACGTATACCAAAAAGGGAAACTATAATCTCGCAACTCAATACCACGAAAAAGCGCTTTCTTTTGCGAAAGAACTCAACCTCCAGTTAGACATCGTTCAGTCTTATCTCGGGCTTGGCGACACCTATTACAAAAAAGGCGATTATACTTTAGCATTAGATGCTTATCAAAAGGCAAAGTCCACAGCATATAGCATCAATCTAAAAAAGGAATTAAAAGACGCTTACCAGGGACTCGCCAGTACCTATGCCGCTTTAAAAAATTTCAGCCAGGCTTTTCAATATCAAACCCTGTACACAAATATCAAGGATACTTTATTTAATTTGGACATCGCTCAAAAGGTAACGAAACTTCAAACTAATTTTGAGATTCAAAAAAAGCAGGGGCAAATCGATATTCTTACCAGGGACAAAGCGCTGCAAAACCTGGAGTTAAAAAGGCAAAAATTTGCGAGAAATACCTTAGCCGCCGGTTTATTATTTGTATTCGCAATAGCATTTATTCTTTATAAATTATATCGCAAAGTCGGCAGGCGTACTTTGCAATTGAGGAGATCGCTCGAAGAACTTAAGTCAACCCAGGCTCAGCTTATACAGGCAGAGAAAATGGCTTCACTGGGATTGCTCACAGCTGGTATTGGGCATGAGATACAAAACCCCTTAAATTTTGTAAATAATTTTTCTGAAATAAATGTTGAATTATTACATGAACTGGAAGATGGCCCGTTTCAGCACTTATCTGAACCCGGCAAAGAAGAAGCTAATGCAATTATAAAGGACCTTGCTCAGAATATGTCAAAAATAACTCACCATGGCAAGCGTGCCGATGCGATAATAAAAGGAATGCTGCAGCATTCAAGAAAAAATACCGGGGAAAGAGAAGCAACCAATATAAATACTCTTGCGGAGGAATATTTAAGATTGAGTTATCATGGCCTTACTCCAAAAGACAAATCCATCGATATAGACATTAAAACAAAGTATGATGACGCTTTGGAAAAAATTGATATCATTCCCCAGGATTTTGGAAGAGTCTTATTGAACCTATTTAACAATGCTTTTTATTCAATAGTGGAAAAAAAGGAACGACAGGGTGAAAAGTATAAACCGGTTATTTCCGTAAGTACCAAAAAATTAAATGATAAGATTGAGATGCGGGTATACGACAATGGTACTGGAATTCCTCAAAAAGCCTTAGATAAAATTTTTCAGCCCTTCTTTACAACCAAACCAACAGGGCAGGGAACAGGCCTTGGTTTATCGTTAAGCTATGATATTATAAAGGCACATGGCGGGGAATTGAAGGTCGAAACAAAAGAAGGGGAATTTGCAGAGTTTGTAATAACTATGCCTGTTGGCTAAAAAACCTCCGGGCCATGTTCTGAGTTAAATAATAACCCGGAGGTTGGCGATTTTATCAATTTTATTTTTTAAACCCTTTTATTGGGCGGCCACAGTAATAGCCCGTCAAATTTTCTCATCCCTGATATTCCAACGAAATCTGCGATAAATTCTCTATCAGTTTTTTCTTTTAAATGAATGTAGGTTACATTACCTTTTCTGAGAGTAAGTGAGGCCAACATTTGCCCTTTCGGAAGTTCCTGTGCAGCATAAAAAAGCGTAAGGTGGCTTTTATTTTTAGCTATCTCCATTAGTTCCCTTGCGGGAATCACCATGCCTGACTTCGGGACCGATGCGTTGGCAAATTTCCATTCCTTTACTATTTTCCCCGCATCATCTTTAATTGCGATGCTTCTTCCCTTTCCTGTTTGCCCGCAATGACTGTAAAAAATAACTAACTTGTCGCCGGAATTTAGCTTGTCCAATTGCAGGCTCTTTATACTTAAAGGCTCCGCTACATATTGCTTGAGAATAAGTTTATTGTTAAGATAAATTTCGTAACTGTCCCTTCCCGCTTTTGCACTAAAAGTAAGAAGAGCTAAAACTACTAATGCAAAAGTCTTTGACGCATTTTTGAGTCCTTTCCATGAGGGCTCTTTTGGAGAGTGTTTCATGACTATAATTTTAAATTTAAAAATGTGGTTGAAAATATTCTGTAGCAAAACAAAAAAATGGCGTCGTCTATAGATAATTTATTTGACAAAACGAATGAAACACCTGATGACTAGTATAATTAAAGGAAGGATGAAAGATGGGCTTTACCCACTTGGATGTGCACATACTCTTAACCCGCATGCACATCTTTTCAAAAGAAGCTTGGTTCCCGGGCGGATCGCAAAAGAAATTTATTTATAAAGACCCGGAAAAAGAATACAGCAAGAAGCGTATAAGTTTTCTTTTTCGGAAGGCCATACTGTGATACACACTGAAAAAAAAATACACTCAAAAATTTGCTATTGGCAAAATCAATAAATGACAAGAATGCCTTACCAACATATTCCTGCATGTATCATTCTTTTTCTCCTATACATTCAAAGATGTTTTTTACCTGGTGAATGTGTCTTTGCGTATGATATAGCACAAAATGCAACAGCTCGTACTTTGTTATTTCACCAAAGGCAGGCAGGTTGATAATTTCAGATAAGTTCACGATGTTACCGGTTTCCTTCAATTCGTCAATTGATTGTTTAAGATCATCAATAAGCATTTCCTTTTGATAAATGTCGCGGGTTGGAAGTATAAATTCAGGTGATTGAAATTTAACAGAATAATTTAAAAACATTTTTTTTAGCTCATCCGTTCTTTCCCCGGGATACCTTTCTGCATTTTTACCTTCCATGCGCAATGACCGGGCAATAGCATTATTGGACTTTGTCATATGCGAGGCCACCTGTGCCGCTGTCCAACTATCTTTAAAAGGAATCGTATTCATTTTTTCTGTATCTGTTGAAGAAATCATCTTCAACAATTCAGAAAATGTTTGTTCTAATAATTCAAACAATTCAGACGTGTTTAAATTTTCTTTTACCATAAATATATTTTTGTGCTTAAGAGAAAAATACGGTGCACCCGTTTACCCTAAAGGATTAATCTCCGGGGTCAGGTATTGTAAAAAATTATTTGAGAAAGAAATTACTTCTGTTCAATAACGGATAAAATATTTCCTGCAGGATCTTTAAACCAGGCTATCACTGGCCCCCCTCCCCTGAAAATTCCTTTCTCATCGGTCTTTAATTTCCCGCCGTATTGTTCAAACACAACACCGGCATCTGTAAGATCATCTACAGTTTTCTCAATATTCTCTACAGGAAAGTTAAGGATGGTAAAGGTTGCAGGTTCATGATTAGGTTTAGGATAAACTATTATTTTATTTCCTCCACTTATGTGAAGTTCAAGTATTCCCATTTCGTTTTCCGACAATTCAAGGCCAAGTATTCTCCCATAAAATTCTTTTGCTTTTTTAATATCATTAACGGAAAAACCGCTAAATGCTTTTGTGTTTTTAAACATGATACTAATTTTTAAAAATGATAATGAGCCAATTTTATTTGCTTTGTTATTTTACCATACAAAACATTTATTGCCAATTTTCATACGGGCCTATGCGTGATGTGTCCCTTAGGAAAATTTTTCGGATATCAAGCGCTCTATTTTCCTTTCTTTTTTTGATCTCCAAATCCAATACAAACCTACATGCAAAGACCAAAACATCCGGGGTGCAAATGCGGCAATATAAGAGGTGGATTGCGACAAAAAGTTTTTTTATTTTTGCAAGGACATCAAAAATTCTAAAAACTTAAGTTCTATGAAACATATTTCAATAATTATTCCCCGGGGTCATACCAGCGTAGTAAATATTGAAGGCACGCATCAAATATTTAATGAAGTAAATTCGGTAAGGAAAAATATGGGATTGCTTCCATTATTTAAGGTGCAATTGGTGGGTATTTCGAAAGAAACCTCCCAGCGAAATGGCCTGTTTACCATAGCGCCTGATGTCTTAATAGAGGATGTAAAAAAAACAGACCTGATAGTAATTCCTGCAATACATTCCGAGCCAAACAAAATGATGGATGAAAATGCTGCATTTATTCCATGGATAATTGAACAATATAAAGCAGGTGCGGAAGTTGCCAGTTTTTGCATTGCTTCTTTTTTCCTCGCAGCTACAGGCTTATTAAATGGTAAGCAGTGTGCTACCCATTGGACGGCGGCCAACGATTTCAGAAGAATATTTCCCGATATAAATCTTGTAGATGATAAGATCATGACAGAGGAAGATGGCATATACACAAGTGGCGGCGCATACTCTTTTTTGAACCTTCTCGTGTACATAATTGAAAAATACGCAGGGCGTGAGATCGCTGTTCAAATCGCGAAAATGTTTATGATAGACATTGACCGGATAAGTCAATCTCCTTTCATAATTTTTGAGGGCCAAAAATCTCATGATGATGAACCCATAAAAAAAGCACAGGAGTTTATTGAAAATAATTTTGAAGAAAAGATTACTGTTGATCAACTGGCCTCCATGTTTGCTCTTGGAAGAAGAAATATGGAGCGCAGATTTAAGAAAGCTACTTCTAATACCGTAACCGAATATATTCAGCGGGTTAAAATTGAAGCGGCAAAGAAAAATCTTGAAAGCGGAAGAAAAAATGTGAGCGAGGTAATGTACGAGGTTGGCTACTCTGACACAAAAGCCTTCAGAACTATCTTTAAGAGGATTACCGGGTTATCACCAATTGAATATAGAAGTAAATATAATAAAGGGGCCGTTATGGCGTATGGTTAGGATATTTAAACCTAAAATCAATAATTAAAATTGCCGTGTTGAAGTAACGTCTTTAAATACCAATAAACGGAGGTTTATAAATATGCGCCACAAGCCACACAGTTGTAGACCTAGGTTAGCTAAATTATAAATCCAGCCATAACAATGTTTTTAATGATTACCTGCCAGTCAGTAATGGCCGGCATTTTTTATCAATGCAGGAAATAAAACAGGATGGAATTAAAGCCGGATAAAATTATTTTTCTAATTAAATGAATATTTTCATATACTTGCATATCGTTCTAAAAAAACAGGCCCTTCTGTAGAAACAGAACGACCTTTTACGATTGCTTGTATATGAGACTCTTTAATTAATATTATTTGTGAAACAGGTAGTATTTCTTAAGAAAATGTTTTAATAATTTTACCTGCCTCAGCGGTTACCCGCGTTTTAATTCCTTTGTTGAAACAAATTTAAATACGATGTATTATATACAAGAACTAAGTTGTTGCATGTTTTATTATGCCAGACCCGGTTTATATTTTTGATAAGCCTCGTCAGTCATACCTTTCATTATAAATTTTAAATGATGCCCAACCGATTTTTAGACACATTATTTCAATTAATACATTCGCTGGAGAAATCAGAAAAGAGGCATTTTAAGCTTTATATCAAAAGAAGTTCATCCAAAGAAGACCTGAAAATCATTCGTTTGTTCGACGCTTTAGATAAACTCGCAGAATATGACGAGAGGCAGGTACTTAAAATGTTACCTGATATTACCAAGCCGCAATTGTCGAATTTAAAAACCCACCTGTATAAACAATTACTTGCAAGCCTGCGCCTTTTAAAAACAAATGAAAACATCGACCTGAAACTGAGTGAACACCTTGACAATGCACGCCTGCTCTACAATAAAGGGCTAAAATTGCAAAGTCTTAATATTCTCGAGAAAGCAAAAGATCTTGCCAGGACCAACCAGAAAATGAATTTCCTGGTACAGGTAATATCGCTCGAGAAAAAAATAGAAACGTTGCATATCACCAGGAGCACCCTGGAAAAGACCCAATTACTGGCTGAAGAAGCACTCGATATCAGCGGACACATAGACAGGGTTACCAGGTTATCTAATCTTGCGCTTTTACTATACAGGTGGTATGTGCAAAACGGCCATGCACGTGATGAGCAGGATGAAAAGGGAATCCGGGAATTTTTTAAGAATTCTTTGCCTGACGATTATAACGCAATTCATGGATTTTATGAAAGACTTTACTTATACCAAAGCTATAGCTGGTATGCATTTATACGCCAGGACTTTTTAATGTATTATCGCTATAGCCAGAAATGGATTGATCTCTTTGCCGAGGATAAAGTTATGATTGCTGTTGAAACAGGACATTATATTAAAGGCATGCACAACCTGCTTAATGCTCATTTTGACCTGCGCAATTTTGAAAAATTTGAGATTACATTGAAACAGTTTGAAGAGTTTGCAAAGACTCCTGTTGCCAATCAACATGATAATTTTCGAACACATACTTCTATATATATAAACAGCGCAAGACTCAACCAGTTTCTTATGCAGGGAAACTTTGCTGAAGGTTTAAAGGTTGTTCCTGAAGTAGAGGAAAAGCTCAGTGAGTATAGTTTGTTTGTGGACAGTCATCGCATACTTGTTTTTAATTACAAAATCGCCACGCTCTATTTTGGTGCAGGAGATTATGGCACCGCAATAGATTTTCTGCATAAAATAATAAATGATAACCAGGTGGGCCTTCGAAATGATTTGCAATGTTATGCGAGGCTTATACACCTTCTTTGCCATTTCGAACTTGGCAATGAAGAAATACTTGATTCATTGATTAAATCTGTATACAGATTTATGGCTCGTATGAAGAATCTCACAATGGTTGAGGAGCATATATTTACATTTCTCCGGCATTCAACTAAAGTGAGGCCAAAAGAATTAAAACCAGAACTTAAACAGTTTCTGGAGAAAATTAAACACCTGGAAAATGATCGCTTTCAAACCCGCTCATTTGCATACCTCGATATTATTTCATGGGTAGAAAGTAAAGTTTACGAGAAACCGATGGCTGAAATTATAAGGAACAAATACCTTAGAAGCAGGCATAGAAAA
>CAWGWY010000011.1:0-1013066 GCA_963826435.1 uncultured Chitinophagaceae bacterium
CTTTGTGTGTCGGCAAAAATGAAAATGTGCCACCAAAAGCGTTGGAATTATATTTTTTTAATTTCTGTTACTTTCCATTTGTCGCCTGCGTAAATTGCTCTTGCATTTACTCTGCAATCTTCAGTTATGTTGTGTTTTTGCAAAAGATATTTTGAAACGTAATAATCTCCAATAAAAGCAAAGTCAGGACTGTCCTCATCATAATTTTTATATTTCATTTCCATAATTCCTGTAATGTCTTTTCGTAAGTTTGGATTTGTTTCTTCTGTCAGCTCAGTAGCTAAGATTTTCACTCGTAGTTTTCTGTCTTTGTCTGTTTTTTGTTGCAAATGAAAGTTTGATGGAGTCGCCTTCGTTTGGTCTTAGGTTGGTTTCTGTGAATTTGACAATCCCTTGTAATTTGGAAGAAATTACAAAGTGAAATAATTGTTTTTGTTCGTTTACTCCGTCAACGATAGCAATTTGAGTTTGGAAATTTGAAATAACAGAACCTTTGTCAATTTTCTGAATATTTCGCAATTCTGTTTCGGTTTTTCGTCTTTTACTTTTTTAGTGTAAATCTTTGCTGTAACGAAATCTCCAATTTGTAATTCACTTTTGATTTGCGGGAAAAAGACTTCTTTGTTATCTGTAGTAATTGCGTGAATGATGTTTCTTCTTTGTTGATGTAATCAACAATAGCAAAAGTGTCTTCTAAAATTTCCCAATGTTGCTTTTCTGATTTTTCAGCAATAAGTGGAATATGCTTGTATTCCGTAATGATGTTTTTCCCAAGCCAAGAAAATCTGTTTTCAACTTCTTTTTTAATTTCTTGCTTATGAAGTTTGAACTTTAAAATTTGTCCTAACTCAGATTGTTTTAGAACTTCAAAACGATTTTTACTAATTGCAAATTCTATTGCTTTTCCATCAGTAAATGTCAAACGTTCTTTTCCTTTGTCCTCTCCATTTATCAACCAAAACAACTTCCATCCAATGGAAATCAGCATAAGCGAAGTTTTCAGCAAAAGGGATGAATTTTTTGTAAAGTTCCCGATTGTCTTTTAAACTTTGTTTAACTGAACTTGCTTTTTTATACAAGTCGTCATAAAGTGATGACAATTTCCAGCCTTTTATTTCTCTGTGTTTCTTGTATGCTTCAAGTTCTACAAATGCATTTTCTAATAGGTTCTCATCAAATTAAAGTCTTTGCTAAATCTAAATGAATGTCCCCTAAAAAGTCTTCGTTTTTTTCTAAACTCAATGCTTTTGATAGCATTCCGATTTTTAAAGAATTATCGGGGAATACAATCTGAAAACTCTTGCCAAACGTAATGTTTGTCTGCAAGTTCCAAAACAAGATGTTTGTATATTTTGACTGCTAACTCTAATTCGGTGTTTTTGAAATGCAGCAATGCCTTTTCTCTCAATAACCATTCGTCATCAGGAAATAATTTTATTGCAGTTTCATATGGTTTGATTAGCCAAGATAAATCTTGTTCAGACGTTTGTGTTTTTAGAACTTCAAAAGCCTTTTTAATTGCTTTTGTTGCTAATGTGGTTTATATGTGTTTTCATCTTTTTTAGTTTCTTTCCAATCTTCAGTTCTTAAATTTTCAGGATTCCAATTTTTGAAAAAGTTGAGAAAACGCCATTCTTCATTTTCTTTCATAGAAATTTTTCAGCAAGATTTAAAATTTCGGAATGCCATTTTGATTGTCCGTATTTGGAATAATTGGAGTTGTATAGCTCAAACAAACTCCACAATTCATAAAATTTATTTTCCTTGTGAGCTTTGAAAATGTTCCAAAATAATGTTTCTCTGAAAAAGTCTAAAACGGTTTCTTTGCTAAGGTCTATTTTGCTTAAAAACTCCTCAAATTAAAAGCTGTGTTTGAGTTCACAAACTCCCTGCAAATGCGTGAAATAAGCGAAGGAATATCTTTTCCGTCTTTATATCCATCGTGCAAATCTTCGTGGCGAAGATTGTCTGGATTCCACAAAAGGAAAAAGTTGTAAAATTTGAAGTCACTGTGTGTTTTAGAGTAGTTTAAAGCAAAATTTAAAATCATAGAATGAAGCATTGACGGTCTTTCATTCTTCAAATTCATATAATCTCTCAAAAATGTTCTCACATCAATAGATGAAAGATTGTTTCTCTTTCGGCTTTAATATACCTGTAAATTATCCAACCGTAAGATTGGTGATGTAGTTCTGTAAGTCTGTTTTGAGAAATTAGATTTTTTAAAATCGTTAATGCTTCTTGATTTTTTCCGGTTTTGCTTAGTTCTTCTGCTTTTTGAATTTCAGAATAGTTTGTGTCAATTTTGGGTTTGAGAAAATGAATTTGCTTTTTTATGGTTTCAACAAATTCATCTTCGTAGTCAAATTGAATACCTGATAATTGACTGAAATATATTTGTGCCTGATTAAGATTTTGTTCTGACACAAACTTTTTACATAAATCTATCGAAACCCAGGACAACGCTTTCTTTATATCATCATCGTCAGAATTTTCCTGATATAGTTTTAAAGCAATTTGATGAGCCTTTTCAAGTTCTCCGCTTTTCCTCAAAGCGTATATTGGCTTGGTAGGTCGTTCTTCTCTATAATAATCACTATTATTCCGATACATAAATTACTTTACTTCAAGTTGTAACTGCTTTTTTGAAGTTATCCCAAATTATTTCATTACTGTAATATTTTGCATTAATGAAACTCACTAACCCGTCTCCGCCATAATCAAGTTCTATTTCTAATTCACTTTCGCCTGAAAAGAAACGTATTTTATCTTTCCAATTTGTTTGAAGTATTAACTCAAAATTTATTTCAAAAACTGATAATGCATTTTTCAGTTTTTCGTATTCTCTTTTTCTCCAAACATCTTTTACGACTTCAAACGTTTTTAATTCATTTTTTTGATTTAGCGTTTCAATTACATTGGCGGAAAGTTCTGCATTACCGCCAATTATCGTAGGTAATCTAAAAAAACCTTGCCCATTGTATGAAAACGAAATTATTGCTTCTTGGTCGTTTCCGTTTGTGATGAAATATCTTTCTTGCCAATTATAGTGTTCCACATTTCTAATTGTATGAGTAGAAAGTTTTGCTGCTACAAATTCTTTGAGTTCGGTTAAACGCAATTCTGGTTCGATATTTTCAGAACGATAGAAAATGTCTTGAGGTCTTACACCTGCATTTTGGTCTCTTACTTCTGTGTCTTCAAATGGACTAATTGGCTTGTAATTGATAAGGTTTACTTTTTGTTTGGCACTGCTAATTCCTGTATAAAGCCAACGGAAATAATTTTCGTTAGTTTTTCCGCCACCTGTTTCAATATTGAAAAAAACTTCATTCCATTTGTAAGACATTGATTTATGAACTGTCATTGCCCAACCAAAACGAAGCAATGTGAGCATTTTTATACTTGTGATATTTTGTTGCTGGGTCTTTTCTTAGATTGTTTTCAATTTTAAGTCTGTGTTTGCGTTTTGCTTTTCGTAATAGCTTTCTCTGTTCAATTTCTTTTTCTTCTAACTTATCTTTTACTTTTTCGCCTTGTTTTAATTTCTGATTAAGTTCGTCAATTTCTTTTAAAATTGTTTGATACGTGCTTGAAGTAACCATCTCTTTGTATTCAGACGATTTTTCAAACGGATTTTCTTTTATGTATTGTGATATTTGGGCATTAAGAACAACTTTAAAAGCAATGATTTCATTCTTTGAAAGTTCTGCTTTTCGGATTTAGGCGATAGTTTTCCAAACTCAAAACTTTTACTTATGTCCTGTTTCATTTAGCCGTAGTGTAAGTTCTCTGAAATTTATTATCGTCTGTTCTTGTTTGATTTTGATAGTTTCAGGAATGATGTTTTGAGAAACTTCTAAAACGGTTGCAAACTGTCCGTTGTAAATCTTCTTTGGTTCAGCGAATGGGTCGTTTTCATCTTCAACAGAAATATTGTTGTTGAACAACACCAAATCCTTTGTAGCGATGTCTTCGCCTGTTTTGATTATGGATTTTTTTATCCAATTATTTACTTTTTGCGATTCTTCATTGCTAAATGAAAGAATATGTCCATCAATATTGTTTAAAATCAAATTTGTTATGCTCGGTAATTTTTCTTCGTTTTCAAGAATAGTGATTTGATTTTCCGAATTCCTCAAAACGTAAAGAGTTGAAAAGTTTGTCTTTAATGCTTTGAACGCAGTTTAAACTTTGTTGATTGATTTCAGAAAAGTCGGGTTTGTCTAAAAGTTGAAAAGATGAAACTTTTAATTTGTAAGTTTCTTCTAAATATGCAGGATTTAAAGGTGATTCATCTGTCCTGCCTATTTGAAGTTGGTAAGAGTCGCCAATGAAAACAATTTTTCTTTTTGATGAATTAAAGTCGGTGAATTTGATAAAATCTTTAAGTAATTGTCCGCTTCCAAAAACCAAATCAATGGATTGATGATAAGAGTCGGAAATTAGTTGAGATTCATCTACGATGAACAAAGCATTTTCAGAATTATCCGATTTTTTCATTGGAACAACTTCCAAGGTAAGTTCGTCAGATATTTCTTGTTCTTCGTTTTCACTTTGAGTTTCTTCTTGTGAGGTTCCATTTTCTTCAACTTCACTTTTCATTCCCCCATAAATGAAAGAGTAAATGGAATTTACTCTTTCAAGTCCACTTGCTGATAGCAAGTTTTTGGCAACTCGGCTGGAAGCCGCGAAAATTTCGCTTTCCTGAATTTGCGAATTGTATGCAAGTTCCTGAATGAAAGGAATAAGAAAAGATTTGCCGCTATTGATTGTTCCTTGCAAAACAAAAACCTGTTGTTCTGGATTTTCAAGGAATGATTTTATTTCCGTCAAAGCCGCTTTTTGGTCGTCATACAACTTGTTATAATCAAGTTTTGTGGATTGGCTTGCAACTTCTTTTAATTTATCTTCAAATGGTTTTTCATCAAACTTGTATTGGTCGGCTCTGAAAATACTTTTGAAAACATCAAACGATTTTTCTGATAGAGAAACATCTTTATCCGTCACATCAATAATGTCAAGTATTTTTTCAATAAAGTTGCTTTTGTCAATAATGAAAAAATTTAAGGCTTCTTTATTTGGAATCTTTCCTGAAATTTCAACTTCTTCTTGAAAACAAACAATACGAACCAAATGAAAAGGATTGAAAGCGCTTGCGCTTTCAATCTTCTTTTCAATATGTTTGTTTGAAACGTCAATAAATCTGCGTTTTTGATTTTTGAGTTGTATAAAGGGATTTAAAGTGCTTCCGCCTTTAACTTGGTCGCCTGTTTCAGTTGTCCAAGTGCCAAATTCAAAATTGTGTTCGCTTGGCAGTTTAATTTTTCCTTTGAAACTTTTGAAGTCAATAATGCAAACAACGCTCTTGGTAATAAGCAAAGCGTCAATTTGTAGTCGTTCGTCCACTTCACAAAGTGGACTTCCAATTAAAACCCCTGAAATATTTCTGTCTTTAAACGAATTATATAGATGTCGTGAAAATTCTCTGAAAAAAGAGTTTTCATAGTTCTTTGAAAATGTATTTTTTCTGATTTCTAACATTTCGTAATTTAATTATAGTCGTTGTCTGGTGCGGTTGGAGCAAAAGCAAATGTGGTGCAACCGTGTGTTGGCTTGTGGGTGGCGTTGCACCTCTTTTGATTTTGCCGAAACGTTGGTTTGTTCGTTCATTTGTCTGTTAGTTGAATGTTTGCACGGTCGTCAAATAGGGTGACCGCTAACGCCTGTATTTATGTTCTAAGATGTAATAGTACTAAAAAAAACGACTATCCATTCTCAGCTATTTAACGTTATACTTTTTGTATTGTCATTAGTACAATCCAATCCTTCAAAAATTATAGTGCGTTCTTACTTTCAAAAATACCGCTTCCAGCAAATCAATCTGCCTACCGGACAGGAGGCAAATTCCCCCAATTCCTATTTTAATCAACCGTTAGTTTTCAATCGTAAGGAGCTTAATAAGCCTTCAAGGTAATTATTTCTAATAATACAACTGTAATAAAAAATGTGCACAGCCTGTTGGTAATTTACGCAGGCTTTATTGTAAGTTTCTTTCTCCCTGGCCGGCCTCTACTCCCGGCCTCGTGCAGCAGCAGGCACTGCCGTTCATGCGCATCCTAAAGTAAGGACTCACGGCTGGTTCTACCGGAGTTCTTGCAGTCATTTCTCCAATTAGCTATTTGTAATATTATTTCGGGAATGCCGGGTGAGGATACCCGACAGGGAAGGGAAAAAGCAGTAACAGGAATGATGCTGGTTTAGTCTTCAATTTCTTTGCCCACTGCAAATGGCTGCATGTCTTCTGAAATAATATTTTCAGTAACATGGTTGATGCAGGTGTATTAAAGTCAAACATCCAGCCACAGTTATTATTCCCCTTCTTTAAACGCTTTAATCATTTCAATCGGCGATTTGTGTGGCCTCCCTGCCGCTGTTTTGAAATCAGAAGGAACATCATTTGCACCACTACGAATCCCTTCATATATACCGGCAATTATTGGTCCCATAAAATCGCCCAACGCTGCTTTTCTTTCAATGGCATATTCTTCAACTGAAACAGAGTTATATACAAGCCTGGTGTTGTAAACCTGGTTGATATATTCTGCCAATTCTGTTTGGGTAATTGGTTCACCAACCAAATTGTAAACCTTTCCATTGTGTTTTGCATCCGTAAGCATTTTTGCATACGCATACTCCTAATTCTCCTCTGCTGGTATAGGCGCATTTTCCGTCGCCGGCACAATTCCTGATTTCACCTTCTTTTACATAAGTGTCCATGTATTCCAAATCGGGCTCTACGTATATTCCATTTCTTCCAATCGCCCAGTCAAGCCCGGCGTTTTGAACATCTTTTTCTGTTTGCCGGTTACTTTGTACAATTGGACTAAATGCGTTTTTTTCTTCATCGCCGACGATGCTTGTGTACACAATCTTTTTGACTCCGTTACTTTTTGCCGCCTCAATAACATTCCGATGTTGTTGTATTCTTTTTTGAGGTTCGTCAAAACCTGAAACCAGGAGAACTGTATCCACACCTATTAATGCGGCATCAAATTCCTGGCGATTATTATAATCTCCTTTCCTGATTTCAATGCCCAGATACTTTGCCTTCTCGGGTGTGCGTGCTATGCCAATAACATTTTCTTTCCCAATTTCTTTAATCAGGTGTTTTGCTATTGATGAACCCAATTGTCCGTTTGCTGATGTTACTGCTATTTTCATGTTTTTAATTTACTCGTTAATTATTAGCGTTCATCCTTTCTATTCAATTTCTTCAACTCAATTAATTCTTTTTTTAGATTCTCTCTTATCCTACTGTATGTATTTTTATCTCCCAATAGAAAAATAATTTCCACACCTTTGTTTCTCAATGCATATAGAAGATACAAAGGATAATATTATTTCACTGGTAAAAACTTACACCGCAGAGCTGTATGCTTACTCTATGGCCAAAGTGGGCCAAAAAGAAATTGCCGAAGATATTGTACAGGAAACCTTTTTATCTGCTTATCAGGGTTATGGTAATTTTCAAAACAAAAGCAGTGTGAAGACATGGCTTTTTTCTATTTTAAAACATAAAATCGCCGATCACTTTCGCTTGAAATATAAAAGTAATACCGAACCATCATCCCATATTATTGAAAAATTCTTTGATGAAAATCATCGCTGGAAACCCGAATACCGGCCTAAGCCATGGACTGAAGATAATCACCTCTTAGATGATCCTGCATTTTCAAAAACACTCTCTGATTGTTTAAAGGCGTTGCCTGATAAATGGTCTTCCGCAGTTCAATTAAAATATCTCGAAGAAACAGAGAGCAAAGAGATATGTTCTCACCTTGAAATCACCTCAGCCAACTTCTGGCAAATTATTCACAGGGCCAAACTTCAATTAAGAAATTGCCTGGATATGAAGTGGTTTAAAAATAACTGATTCGCTTGTCAGGAGTCCAATAATAATGCGACTATCTATTCAACAAGGTTTTTGGACGTAAACTTAGCAACCAATAATTGCCGTGGCAATGTCTACGTTCGAAATTTCTACGAGCGCTAAATTCTTCGCTAAATGAATAATACATCCGAACAAATAATCGCCAGTCTTAAAGATGGCAACAGGCTCTCTTATGAGGCGCTGTATAAAGAAAATTTTCCTTCTGTAGAAAAGTTCATTGTAAAAAACAGTGGAACAATTGATGATGCAAAAGATATTTTCCAGGACACATTAATTGTATTGATAGAAAAATTACGGGCCGACAACTTTGAGCTTACGGCTTCTTTAAAAACTTACATCATTGCTATCAGCAAAAACCTTTGGTTTAAAAAATTAAGATATAAATCATATTACCTGCAAACTGAATTTTCAGAAAAGCTATCAGCTACATTCAATTCAGAAATATCTTCAGCCATAAAAGAAGAAAAATCTTATTGGGAGAAATTACAAACCTATCTAAGTAAAATAACTGCACATTGTAATCATCTGTTACAATCCATGTTTTTCAAAAATAAAAATATTGAAGACATTCAAAAAGAATATGGTTATTCTTCACGCCACAATGCTCAAAACCAGAAGCACAAGTGCATTCAGCAAATCAGAAAAGTAAAAGAGCAGGATGAAAAACTTAATTCTTAAATCAATCCTTACTTGTCCGAAATGCGGACATCAAAAGGAAGAAAAAATGCCAACTGATGCTTGTCAGTTTTTTTACCAATGCGAAAATTGTAAGGAAACCTTACGCCCAAATTCGGGCGATTGTTGCGTTTATTGCAGTTACGGCAGCGTGAAATGCCCTTCTATTCAGGAAAAAGAAGGCTGTTGCAAAAAATAATTTAAAACTATTTTCAGTTTGCGGGTGATTTTTTAAAGTTACTGGTATTACTAAGTATCAATAACATTTAAAAAATATAAAAATGAAAAAATCAATTGGTTTAAAATCGCTCACCAGGGCATTCATGGCATTTTTCGTAATTACGCTTTTTAGCTTCCAGCAAGCCAACGCACAAAATCAACTTGTAACAGTAAAATCGTCCAAAAGCTTTGACGCCACTATTGAAGGAATTAAAAAGGCGGTAGCCGGTAACGGTATGATGGTTCTTGCAGAAATTAACCATGGTAAAATTCTTTCTATGACCGGCTTATCAATCAATGCCGAATCACTTTTCATAGGCAATCCCAATGTTGGTAAGGACGCTTTTACTGACAATAAAGCTGTAGGATTGGCAATTCCCATCAGGCTGAATGTATATGAAGAGAATGGGGCTACTTACATTAACTACTTTACCCCATCCAGCGAACTTGGAAATTTTAAAGGCGCCAAGGTTAAAATGATTGGCCAGGAAATGGACAAAAAGGTTGGAATGCTTACCGGAATGGTTGCAAAGTAAAAAGATATGGCAACGTAAAGGATGGGCTGATTAAATAAGCCCGTCCTTTCATTCTAAAAAATTTCAATCATGACTATTCAAGCAAAAAAATTAATTATAAGCCTTATTTTGCTGGCCTTGGCAGGGGTATCACCCAATCTTTTTCCTGCGGCTCAGGCAGGCATGGATTCCTTTCCATCGCTACTTAGTAAATTTTTATTTCCATCAGCGGCATTAATTATAGTGGTTATTATCATTGCTAAAATTTTAAAATACAAGGATATCAGCCGCCTTGCAGTCAATGGAATTTTTGCGGGCATTCTTGCAACAATCGCATTGGAGATTTTCAGGGAAGCAGGTTTCAGGCTCGGAACAATGCCGGGAGATTTGCCAAGATTGATGGGCGTTTTAATGTTAAACCAGTTTGCCTCCGGTCCCGATATATGGTCTGATTTGGCAGGATGGGCTTATCATTTTTGGAACGGTGCCATGTTTGGTTTGATATTTAGTTTGCTCCTGGGGCAAAGCAAATTATGGCATGGGATTATTATATGGATTATTGATTGGAGTTGGACTTATGGTTAGCCCCGTTGTGAAATCATTAGGCATCGGGTTTTTTGGAGTAGACTTTAAAGATGGATACCAGTTTGCATTAACGGTTATTATTGCCCATGCTGCATTTGGTTTGGCATTAGCCTTTTTGCTAATGAAGTGGAACAAGGGAATACCAAACATCTGGCAGAGATGGAAAAACAATTATCAACATCAACAAACGAAAATTTAGCCAATCGATATTATAAGATTTGTAAAAAATTACTTGTAATGAACAAAAAATATTTTAAACTACTTTGTCAGTAACACTATAAAGTTGCGACTACCTTAAAACAAAATCATTAATTATGAAAAGTAAAATCGCACAAACATTGATCGCCGGTATGGTTGCTACCGCAATCATGACAGCCTTTATATTTATGGCTCCCATGATGGGTTTGCCAAAAATGAATCCGGCAGAATTGCTTTCGGGCATGATGGGAACACCCTTGGTTGTTGGCTACCTGATGCATTTTATGATAGGGATTATTTTCGCAGCAGTGTACGTGTACTTATTTAATCCAAAAGTTCATATACATAGTAAATTCGCAAAAGGAGCATTATTTGGATTTTTAGTATTCATATTTGCCCAGGTGATGATGTTTATCATGGGAAAGATAATGCCCATGCCTATGGCTGAAGGTAATAAGATGCTGATGATGTTTGGTTCCCTTATCGGTCATTTGGTATTCGGGATTGTAACCGCATTAATAGTTCCGGCATTTGAAATTGAAAATTCCAAAAACAGTTTCAGAAATGCAAATGTTTAAATATTGTTTATGAATTTAATGAAGGCAATGATGTTCTCCTGTGTTAAGGCAACTGAATTAATGGAATTAAAAGAAGAGGCTCCGTTAAGCTTTATTCAAAATATGCAATTGAAGATGCACGTTGCGCTATGTTCAGGCTGCAGAAATTATATGAAGCAGTCAGCATTGATTGATAAACTTCTTGATAAAGACAATTCATCAATTCCACTGACAGGGGATACTACAGATCTTGAAGCGTCAATTATAGACAAGTTATAAAGAAAGCTAACCGATGTTACCGTGGCAGTATCGGTTTTTTACCTTAATCATTAGTAACATTTAATTATTACGGATAACAAATCCCGCTCCCTGCCAATGTACCGGTCTTCCAAAAACCATTGGTATATAAATTACGTTTAAACCGTAATGTGATATTAACGTCCTGAACATTGGGTCATACTAATTAACGTTGGGTAATAATATTCTACTTATGAAATCACTAAAAGCACAACATAATTTTTTATCTGATGCGCACGAACAAATAGAAATATTGGAGCACGGGCAATCCGGCGATTTTCTCCTGGTTCCCTTTCAGCAAAAACTGGAAGAAAGCGGGTTGTATCCTTTAAGGCCAACCGGCGTACAAATCTTCCAGGTGAATATGGGCAAGATGTGTAATCAAACCTGTACGCATTGCCATGTAGATGCAGGCCCTGACAGGAAAGAAATAATGACTAAAGAAACCATGCAGCAATGTTTGGATGCTTTGCGAAATAATCCAACTCTAAAAACAGTTGACCTCACAGGTGGAGCTCCTGAAATGAATCCCGGCTTTAGATGGTTTGTGGAGGAAATTAAGAAACTGGACAGGCATATCATTGTGCGTTGCAATCTCACTATTATTTTAGCCAACAAGAAATACCACGATCTGCCGCAATTTTATAAACAACATAATGTTGAGGTAGTTTCTTCACTTCCCTGCTATACGCAGGATAATACAGACCGGCAGCGGGGCAGCGGTGTATTTGAACATAGCATCAAAGCATTGCAAATGCTAAACGAAGTTGGGTATGGCCTCGAAGGAACCGGCCTGGCTTTAAATCTTGTTTATAATCCCGGAGGCGCAGCTTTGCCACCGGCGCAAGAGGCATTAGAAAAGGATTATAAGAAGGAATTAGCGGAAAAATATAATATAAGTTTCAGCAAGTTATTTGCCATTACCAATCTCCCCATCAGCCGTTTTTTAGATTACCTGCTCACAAGCGGCAAATACGAAGCATATATGGAAAAACTGGTGAACGCATACAATCCAATGGCTGCAGAGAATGTAATGTGCAGGAATACTATTTCTGTTGGCTGGGATGGTTCCTTATACGATTGTGATTTTAACCAGATGCTGGAACTAAAAGTGAATTGTAACAGCAGGCATATAAACGATTTTAATAATAGTAAATTAACTAACAGGAATATTATTGTAGGCCAGCATTGTTATGGCTGCACAGCAGGTGCCGGCTCAAGCTGCGGTGGTGCTGTTGTTTAAAGTAAATGATCCAGTATGTTTATTTTTTTATTTATTGCTGTTCTTTTTCTTACTTATTCCAATGGCGCTAACGATAATTTTAAAGGCGTTGCCACTCTTTGGGGGAGTGGAACGCTAAATTATAAAGCGGCAATAACACTGGCTACCGTTGCTACATTTGCCGGTTCAGTCTGCTCGTGGTTTTTCGCAAAAGCGCTTATTACAAATTTCTCCGGTAAAGGTTTGTTGCCTGATGATATTATTCATTCGGCGGGTTTCGTTTTAGCGGTAACGTTAGCCGCCGGCACCACTGTTTTATTGGCAACGAGATTTGGTTTTCCCATTTCTACAACGCATGGTTTGATAGGCGCATTAGTTGGCGCCGGGTTGGTAGCAGTTGGAAGGGGCGTTAACTTTAGCAAACTTGGAAATACATTTTTTCTGCCCCTTGTGATAAGTCCTTTATTGGCTGTTGTCTTAAGCAGTTTGTTTTATTGGCTGTTTCATTATTCAAGAAAAGCAGCGGGCATTACCGAAGAAAGCTGTCTTTGTGTTGGTAAAAAATTAATACCTGTAGCCCAGGTAGCTACTGCGGCCAACAGTTTTGCATCGCTGCCCGTTCTTGAAGCGACTATCAGCAGTCAGGCAGATTGCGCCATGCAATACAAGGGAAAATTTTTGGGTATCAATTTTCAATCGTTGCTGAACAATCTTCATTATGCCAGCGGAGCCATTGTATCGTTTGCAAGAGGATTAAATGATACGCCGAAATTAGTTTCGCTGTTATTGATCACACAATTATTTCACATACCTGTTTACATCGCTATTCTTGCAGTTGCAATGGCTGTTGGCGGCCTGCTGAATGCCCGGAAAGTGGCGGCGACCATGAGTAATAAAATTTCTAAATTCAATCATGGGCAGGGTTTTGCCGCTAATTTAATAACAGGAGGTTTAGTGATAATGGCCTCTAAATTTGGATTCCCTGTTTCTACTACACACGTATCTGTGGGCAGTATTTATGGTATTGGATTAGTAAACAAAACCGCCAACAATAAGGAAATTTCAAAAATTATTTTATCATGGGTTCTAACATTGCCGGTTGCAGCATTGTTAAGTGCTTTATTTTATTTGGTCATTCCTTCAATCAATTAATAATTTATGTCAACAGCCTATTTAGAAACAACACGAAACGTTTACAGGGAAGCGGCGGAAAAACCAGATGTTGGTTTATGCTGTACCACCACGCCGATATGGCAATTGCCGGATTTACACATCCCATTAATCATGCAACAAATGAATTATGGATGTGGCAGCACCGTGAACCCAAGAGATCTGGTCAACAATCCTAAAATTTTATACGTGGGTGTAGGTGGAGGCATGGAATTACTACAGTTCTCTTATTTCAGCAGGCAAAAGCATGGAGTGCTTGGAGTGGATGTGGTAGATGAAATGCTGGAGGCCAGCAAACGTAATTTCGATGAAGCCGAAAAACTAAATCCCTGGTTCAACAAAGAATTTGTGGATTTAAAAAAAGGTGATGCATTGAACTTGCCTGTGGAAGACAGCAGCATTGATAGTGCCGCGCAAAATTGCCTGTTCAATATTTTTAAACATGAAGAATTAAAACAGGCGTTAAAAGAAATGTTCCGTGTTCTAAAACCAGGAGGACGATTGGTAATGAGCGACCCGGTTTGTGAAACAGAAATGCCGCAAGCATTAAAGGAAGATGAAAGGTTAAGAGCTTTATGCCTGAGTGGTTCCCTGCCTTTGAAGGAATACATTAAGATGATTACCGATGTTGGTTTTGGTACAGTTGAAATAAGGGCAAAACGTCCTTATAGAATTTTAGACCCGGTCAATTATGCAACCGATAAATTAATTTATATAGAAAGTGTGGAAGTATGTGCCATCAAGGATTCGATGCCTGCCGATGGACCTTGTGTCTTCACCGGTAAAACGGCAATTTATTATGGTACGGAAGAAAGTTTTGATGATGAGAAAGGCCATCTGTTGTTACCTAACCAACCATTAGCTGTTTGTGATAAAACTGCAGGTGCGTTAAAGGGATTAAACAGGGATGATATTTTTATTTCAGACAGTACCTGGTTTTATGATGGCGGAGGATGTTGTTGAGATGTTCATTCAATAAAAGTCATCTTCTGAGTATTTTAAAAATCAACGGTGTTAATTGCATGAAAAAGACAGCCAAATTGTTACCATCATGATTAGTGTAATTATTCCCACATATAATGAAGAAGCACATATTAAGGCAACCATTCAAAAGTTGTGGCAATATGATGAAAGCAATTTGATTAAGGAAGTTATTATCGCGGATGGAGGCAGTGTGGATAATACAATTGTCTTTGCAAAAACAGAAGGTGTAAAAATAATAATCAGGCCCGACCAGCTTACCGGTGGATTCGCCCGTTACTCAACCGACGCTAATTGGCATGTTCGGCATTTTGAAAAGATGCTTTACGATAATGCGCAGTTGGTCTGTTTGTACACTCATGCCTACCGGTTAACCAAAAATCCGTTGTATGAAGATGTAGTTATGAAACACTTGATTTTTCTAATCATCACTGCACGCTGAGAGTTGCCAAGATAAGTCCTATAAAAAGCCCGTAACAGAAGTTTCAAGTGCATTAGAACAAATAATAAAACGATAAAGAATATTATTTTTCACCAATCAGCAACAAAATATGAAGCCTAACGACGATAATGCCAAATTGCCTTTAGAAAAGCGGCCCTTTAGAATAATGATTATCTCGGGTTCTGACCGAAGACAGTACAATTGCCCTGGTGTTGACGGCAAGTCAAGAACTTTAATGATGAAGATGGCTGAAATGCTTCCCCAGGAATGGGAAATTGATTATGAAGATTTGGGGAATGTATATGCAAGAGCAAGAATACAAAGTTGTAATGCCTGTGTTTCTACTTCTATGGCTTTATGTGTTTATCCCTGCAATTGTTATGAAAAAAACAGTAAGAAAGAGCCAGACCTTATGTGGGATTTGGATATGTATGCAAGGTTTGATATGGCAGATGCCTGGGCAATTATTGGCCCTGTAAACTGGTATAGCTGCAGTTCCAATTTAAAGTTAATGTTTGACAGGCTGGTTTGCATGAATGGTGGCAACCCCGATGAAAAAACCATTGACCATAAGAACCCGGAAAAGGCAATGGCATTAGAGCATACAGAACAGTGGAAGGAGATGAGTGTAAACCACCTTGAGGGAAGAACAGCGGGCTTCTTTTGCTATGGCGATGAAGGGGGGGATGAGATGGATGAAAACAATGTCCCTAAGATATTGCAACACAAAAATTATTTTGATGGGGATGCAGAGCCATTCAAAAATATGCGTGACGCATACGCTCCATTGGTTTGGCAATGTCGGTATGGCGGTATAGAAGTGCCAGATAATTTGTGGAATTATTGCACAAGCGGCAAAGGAAAAAAGTACAGTGATAACCAGGCAGAAGATGTAATTAAAGAAGATGATTTTATGCAAACGTTTAACAGGTGGGTAAATGAATTTGCAACCTTCGTTCAGCAGAAAGGTAAGGTGCCACCCAATAAATACAGGGCATTTGGCTATGACCCTCCTTCGCATATTTGGGCTAACGTAAAAGATGGAATAAGATATTTTAAATTGATGGTAGGGAAACCACCTAAAGGCTCCTCACCACAAATTCAGGAAGACATGGATTTGAATAAGGATGCCACATGGCATACAAAAAAAGGTGAGGGAGAAAAATTAAGAGACGAATAATGTACCCAGTCCTTTGCAACTTTTAAAAAAACAATTAATGAAAATAATAAGGAGAATATTTGATACGAAAGGAGCCCCGGCCTTAGCAATTATGTTTGCTGTATTATTTATTGCGGAAGGCAGAAGGCAGCTTCGTAAAAGAAACCAGGCCCGTGGCAAACGTGTTGTCACTAATTCTCTTTTGGCTATACCATCGTTTACTTTGTTGCGCTTTTTATTCCTTCCCGTAATGGTAAAGCTGGCTAAAAGAAATCAGCAGTGGAGAATGGGCTTAAATCATCAATACATATCGGCACCCGCTTTAAAAATGTTAGTTGCATTTTTAATGATGGATTATACCAACTACCTCTGGCATATTGCAAACCATAAACTCCCGGTTTTCTGGCGCTTCCATATCGTTCACCATTGCGATCCTGACCTGGATGTAACAACTGCCTTTCGGTTTCATTTTGGCGAGATGATTGGTTCTGTATTTTTCAGGGGCTTTTTTGTTTTACTTGCAGGAGTTACAGCCATGCAGGTATTGCTGTACGAGATTTTGTTTGAAGGGGCCACGCAATTTCATCATAGCAATTGGAAACTACCCTATCGGTTAGAGAAGGCTTTAAATAAAGTAATCGTTACGCCGAGAATGCATGGCATTCATCATTCAATAATAAAGGCTGAGACGGACAGCAATTATGCAGTGATTTTTTCTTTCTGGGATCGCCTGCATAATACTATCAGGTTGAATATACCACAGGACCTTGTAGTAATAGGAGTTCCTTCTTACAGTAACTCCGATGAACTCACTGCAGGGTATTTATTGAAACTACCTTTTACCAAAATAAGAAGTTGGGGTGCAGGTAATGAAATAAGGGATGCAAGCTCTTTTTTACCTTACAAAAATGATCTTGCGAAATAAGCACCAGTTTTCCTAAAATTAAAAAATACAGATGTAATGGCACGAATAAAAGTAACCGGATATGATGAGGCGCAAGGCGATCTGAAAGTAATATATGATGACATGATCTCTAAAAGAGGAAAGCTTTCAGAAGTCTTAAAAATTCAAAGTCTTCATCCGGCAAGTATCACAAGCCATGCGGCTTTGTATATGGACATCATGTTTAGCAAAACAGCCTTATCAAGAGCTGAAAAAGAGCTTATTGCGGTGGTAGTCTCAGTAGCCAATGGTTGCGCATATTGCCAGGAGCACCATGGTACGGCACTCAACGCTTATTGGAAAGATGATAACCGGGTAGCACAAGTGAAAAAAAATTATCACACAGCTTCCTTATCCCCAAAAGAAATTGCCATTTGTGATTTTGCCGTTCATCTTACTAAAAACGTGGCAGCGCATGAAGCAACCGATTTTACAAACAACCTGAAAGCAGAGGGCCTTACAGATGAAGCTGTATTGGATGTTGCCCTGGTTACTTCCTATTTCAATTTTGTCAATCGAATGGTAATGGCATTAGGTGTACAGTTAGAAGCGGAGGCGGGAGAAGGATATAAATATTAAAAAAATACTTGTAGATAACTGTCAGGATGAAGCAGTGATGTGCGACTATATAACCATGAACCTGAAGCCTGGTATCGAAAGAATATTTTTAATAGCTTTTACTACCTAAATTTCTTCCGATAAAAATGTACATTATGACATTACGATTTTACGTTACTTTATTTCTCTCCATTACCTATGATTAGCGTAATAATTCCCACATATAATGAAGAAGCGCATATCAGGGCAACTATTCAAAAATTGTGGCAACATGATGAAAGCAATTTGATTAAGGAAATTATTATCGCGGATGGAGGCAGTGTGGATAATACAATTGTCATTGCAAAAACAGAAGGTGTAAAAATAGTAATCAGCCCAAAAAAAGGCAGAGCTGCTCAGATGAATTTTGGAGCTTCCTTCGCCACACAGAAAATTTTATATTTTCTTCATGCTGATACCATCCCTCCCCGAAATTTTACGAAAGATATTGCCAAAGCAATTACGCAGAATTTTAGCGCGGGTTGTTTCATGCTATCCTTTGACTATGATCATTGGTTCTTAAAGGCCAACTGCTGGTTTACCCGTTTTGATGTAGATGCAATTCGTTTTGGTGATCAGAGTTTGTTTGTGACGAAATATGCGTTATTAAAAGCAGGGGGCTTTTGCGAAAAGCATATTGTATTGGAAGACCAGCATCTTATTAAACAATTAAAAAAGTTATTTCCTTTTACAATCGTCAAAAAACCGGTACTGACATCTGCGAGGAAATATTTGGAGAATGGCATTTATAAAACCCAGGTGATATTTTTTATAATTTATTTTATGTATCGCCTTGGTTATTCACAACAAAAATTAGTCAGCACTTATAAAAAACTTATCGTTCAGAATAAACTTTAAGATTAATCTTCCTGCCTGGTAAGAGACACCAGGATATTACAGGTAAACTTTATTAACCAGGGAAAATGGTACAAAAGAAATATGACATCATTGTAATTGGCGCAGGTTCTGGCGGGCTAAGCGTAGGATTATTTATGGCAAGGCGGGCTTTAAGGTTTTAATGGTTGCCAGGAGCGACAAAGACATTGGCGGCGAATGCCTGAACGATGGATGTGTTCCCAGCAAAGCATTAATCCATGTTTCACGGATCGTACACAGCGCTAAGCTGGCGAATGAATTTGGCTTGCAGGTAAGCGGCGAGGCAGATATTCAAAAAGCCATTGGATATGTTTATAGCAAACAACAGGTGATTCGCAAACATGAAAATGCGCAATGGTTACAGGAACAAGGCGTTGATGTAGCATTGGGTGAGGCGAAGTTTACAGGTAAGAATGAAATTGCTGTAAATGACGAAAAGTTTGCAGCTAAAAAAATTGTACTGGCAACAGGATCCAAACCACGTAAATTAAAAATTCCCGGTGTTGAACTGGTAGAATATTTCGATAATGAAAACATCTTTCACATTGATCATTTACCAAAGCGTTTACTGGTAGTTGGCGGCGGCCCTATTGGTATTGAAATAGCACAGGCACTTGGCCGCCTGGGTAGCCAAATTACGATCATTGACCATGGAAGCAGAATTTTGACACATGATGACGAAACGATGGCAGCTATTCTTTTAAAGCAATTGCAGCAGGAAAAAATAAAATTTCATTTCAATGTTTCAGTGGAGAAGTTTACATCCGCAAATGAAGCCATCATTAAACAAAAAGACGGCAATACATTTATCGAAAATTTCGATGCTGTTTTTGCAGGCATTGGGAGAGAATTGATTTTAGACCCATTGCAATTAAGCAATGCAGGCATAGAGGTACGGGATAATAAAATTGTAAAGGATCGGCAATTACGCACCACCAATAAAGATATTTTTGTTTGTGGCGATATTGCCGGTGATCTGTTGTTTTCACATGCAGCGGAATTTCATGCCCGCATTATTCTCAATAATTTATTTTCCCCTTTAAAGAAAAAACTTTCTAACGACCACATGTCGTGGGTTACGTTTACAGATCCCGAACTGGCAACATTTGGATTAAATGAAAAACAATTAAAAGAGCGAAATGTTGAATACATAAAACTGGAAGACAGCTTTGAAGATGATGACCGGGCGGTAGTAGATAATTACCGGTATGGGAAAATAATTTTATTTATCAGCAAAAAAAGCTGGTTCAAAAAACAAAAGATACTGGGTGGAACTATGATCGCTCCCCATGCAGGCGAACTCATACAGGAATTGATACTGGCAAATTCGGGCAATCTTTCTATAGAAGCCATTTTCAATAAAATTTATCCTTACCCGGTTGCGTCGAGGATCAATCAAAAAATTATTATTCAATATAAGCAGCAAAGCCTTACTGGTTTTATTAAAAAGCTTTTGCAAACTGCTTTCAAAATATTCAGCTAATGGAATGGTGGGAAACATTTAAAGAGTGGTTTTTGAGTTTGGGAGGAAAGTACGGGGTAAATCCTTACATTTTTGGAGGTATTTATGTTGGCGCTATTCCTTTCTTTTTTCTTTCGCTGTCATGGACCATCCGGAATATGAAAAAGAAAAAGCCAATTGTATTGCCTGTTTTGCTAACCGGAACTTTTTTTATTTCGGCCTACCTGTACCTTATTATAGCTGGCAAAAATATTCCGGTGTGGGTATATGTTTTTATTGGAGTCATGATTGCGTATGGAATTTATTCCACCGTAAAAAAGGTCAAACAGCAAACTCATTAAAAAATTAATTATGACTAACAAACCTTCCGTAATACTGTTTGATGTAAATGAAACCCTGATGGATATGAAACCGCTAAAGCAGAAAATAAACAGGCTTTTAGGCAACCGCGGATTTCGCATATTTAGCTGTTGCAACAAATTTTCCCGACAGGCTCATGTTTTTTATTCGCAAGCTGTTAATATTTCGACTAATATTTCATAACAAATCACTATAAAACTTACCTTAACTTTCTCGAACTTTACTTCTCTTTACTCTATTAATTATCAGTGATCCTAAAGCAGAATTTCATTTGTTAATAAGGCTTACAAAGACCTGTTCAAAATTTATCCAGGTATTTCTTTTAACAATTATCCTTACTAATTTTGTTTTTGGAATTTCAATTGTGAACAAGAAAATGTAGAAGTATGAATGAAACGCCCATGCTGTTTCCAATAGCTCCAACTGAGTTTTGGAAACAAATCAAAATTATTATTGAAGAAGTAATTGCTGAAAAATTAAGCCAGCAAAAAATCTCCCAAACAAACCCCCATCTCCCGGAAAAAGCTTTACTAAAAGCATCAGATGTCTGCGCCATCTTCCAGGTATCAAAGCCCACACTTTATGAATGGTTGAAACAAAAAAAACTGAAAAGTTTTAAGGTTAAATCACGCAGGTATTTTAATCGTGCAGATATCGAGGTATTAATTAATGGCGCCATTTAGCTGTTGCGACATAAGAAATAATAATCTTAAAAAAAGTGTAGTATGAACTGTGAAGAAGCCAACCAAATGGATATGGTTGATTACCTCAATGCTGTAGGGCATCAGCCAAAGAAAATAAAAGGAAATAATTACTGGTATCTGTCTCCTTTAAGAAATGAAAAAGAGCCGTCATTTAAGGTTGAAAGAAATAAAAATGTTTGGTATGATCACGGCCTTGGAAAGGGCGGCAAACTGGTAGATTTTGTAATGGAATTCCATCACACCAATGTGAGTAAAGCATTGCAAAAAATTGTTTCTTTTCACGGGCAAAAAAGTTTTCAGGATCATATTGTAAGAACGCCGTTACAGTCACAAGATCGCAGGCTATTTAATGAAGCGGATGTGACAGAAACGGCGATAAAGATCATAGCAGCAAAGCAGCCCATACAGGACCTTTCGCTTTGCCGCTATTTAATGCAAAGACGGATTGAAAAAAGTATCGCTGATACCTATTGCCATGAAGTTCATTTTACCAACGGTAGTAATGAAAAAATATACCGGGCCATCAGCTTTAAAAACAATGCCGGAGGCTATGAATTAAGGAACGAATATTTTAAAGGTACCAGTGCTCCAAAGTATGTTTCTTACATCAATAATAAAGCAAAAAATATAAGTGTATTTGAAGGCTTTTTTGATTTCATAAGCTATCAATCCATTTATAAAAACCAGCTGGCAAACCTTAACGATCTGCCGGAACGACACACAAATTTCCTGGTGCTAAACTCACTTTCCCTTTTTGAAAGAAGCCTTCTTTTAATGGAAAAACATCAAAGCATTCATCTTTATTTAGATCACGATAATGCGGGAAGAAGATGTATAAATCTTGCTTTGAAAAGGTCTCCAAATTTTAAGGATGAAAGCGATTTATACAAAGGTTATAAAGACCTAAATGACTGGATGATGAATATTGGAAAACCTGACAAGCAAAAGAATCTGAGACAATCAATGCAGAGACATCTTTAAAAAAATCTTATTAGCAAGCGGTGTTTTTGTGTTACAAAAACGCAGCTTGCTTTTTCTCCCGTTGGTCGCAAAAGAGTGGAACAGATGATATGAAAAGTGAAGAAAGTAAAATAATGTACAGAAACGGCAGGCCGAAAAAGGCTGTAAAGAAAGAGATTATCAAAAGTATCCGGTTTTCCAGGGCAGAATATTTTATCATAAAACAAAACGCATCTAAGGCCGGAACAAAAATTACTTTTTACATCCGGCATATGGCTGTGGAAGAAAAAATAGTCTCACGGTTAAATGATGAAGAAAGGCTTTTTGTCAGGCAGCTGATCGGCATGGCCAATAATCTAAATCAGCTTACAAAAAAAGGGCACCAGGAAGGATTACCTACAGCAATATTGATGTTTGAAAAGTATAAAAATTTAATCGATGAACTTTTAGAGAAACTAAAAGCAAATGATTAGTAAAGTTGTTATAGGAAAAACATTTTACGGAGCCTGCAGGTACGTTTGTATGGACCAGAGAAGAGCAGTCGTTTTAGCCGCTGAAGGCGTAAGGGATTACGATTATAAATTAATGGCAAAAGATTTTGAGCTGCAACAGGGTCTAAGACCTTCGCTCACAAAAGCAGTTTTTCATGGCATCATAAGTTTTTATCCGGGAGAGAAAATTGTTGACGAAATGATGGCAGACATTGCTAAAGAATATTTACAGGAAATGAAGATCATTGATACCCAATTTGCTATTGTAAAACACATTGATAAAAATCATCATCACCTGCACATTATCGCCAACCTTGTAAACGATAATGGAGATGCCATAAAAGATAACTGGATTGGATTAAGAGGTAAAAAAGTTTCACAGAGACTCACCCTTAAATTTGGATTGAAGGAAGCCAACTCAAAAAATCTATCGCTTACCAACCTGGAAGCACTCAATGAAAAGGAAGCGAATAAGTACATCATCTACCAGGCCATTTTAGAATTGCTGCCACATTGTAAAAGCCTCGATGACTTAAAAGAAAAGCTGGTGAAAAAAAAGATAGAAACGCTTTATAAATACAAAGGGCAGACGAATGAATTGCAGGGCATCAGTTTTAAGATGGGAGATTATAAATATAAAGGCAGTGAGATAGACAGAAAGTTTTCAATAAATAATCTTCAAAAAATAATTGATCAGCAGCAATCGGAAAAAATAATCCAATCTCCTGCGTCCTTGTTTTATTCCAAAACAACTCCCAGGAATAAGCAACCGGAAATTGAAAAGCATACAGGTAAATACACCAATATTTTAGATGAATTATTAAAGCCTGAGTTAAGCGATCAATCATTACACCAGGGGTGGAGATTTGAAAAAAAGAGAAAGAAAAAATCAATGGGACAGCATTTATAAGATAGGAAAATGAATGAAATATTATTGCAAACTATTGTTGAAAAATTAGAAGCTTTGGAAATTGCTTTGTTAAAAGAAAGTAATGCAGGTAAAGATGTCGAAGTGACAAACGAACTAACTATCGAATTTAATTCTCTTCAACAAGAACTGGAAAAGTTCTCTTCTATATACAAATCAAGCCAGGAAACCACAAGTGATTTGCTTAAAGAAATAAGCGGATTAAGGCTAAACTTAAGTAATCCTCTGCAAAGCCGCATTAAACATATACATCATTTTCACAAACAGATCTGGATCACCATTAGCCTTCTTTTAATTTCTCTGTTATTGGCCTATGGATGGGTAAATAGTATTCACGAAAAAGAAGCTTTTGAAGCAAATGATATCAAGTACCGGTTTTGGAAAACCAATGGCAATCCCAACTTATTAAAAATTACTTATTCTACGGACAGCTTATATACTTTAGATAAAAACAATTTTACTAATAGAGTTATCGAGGCTGAACGCAACATTGCTGAGCAGGAAAAAATGCATCGGCTTGCCGGTGAAAAGAAAAGAAATAAATAAAAAATATTACGTTTTGCAACGTTTGACAAAAGCCCTTGAAACTCAGGAATGGACGAGGGTATTTTCATTAAAGTCACCCCCTGTCAAGGCTGATAGCAAAAATCAACTTTTTCAATTGCTGATAACTTATTTCACCCCTGCTGATGAATGGTGCAACAGTCGGGAATGAAATATTGACTGCTAATCCATTGCGTTTTCACGATCCCGAAGTAGTTAACTTTTTCAACGTAAAAATAAATTGAGACGATCGTAATTCCTCCGGTTAACATTAATTTCATTCGGCAGAATGCCCGGTTTCAAGCTCCACTCTCAAAAGAAATGTTAAGAAACTTATTAACAATTTTACTTGCAAATTACTTGCAAATAAAAAAGAGTTATGTAATATTTTTACATAACTCTTTAATTTTCAGCTCCCCCTTCTGGACTTGAACCTGAGACCCTCTGATTAACAGTCAGATGCTCTAACCAACTGAGCTAAGGAGGAATTAGTCCGTAAAAAAACGGGTGGCAAAAATAAAGGTTTTTGATTTGCTATAAAAATTGTTTTATAGTTATTTTAGCCAGCTAAATAACCCGTCTTCTTCAAATCCAATAAATACACCTTCTTCATTTATTTTTAAGGGATATATTTTTAAGAAATATCCTTCTCCGCTTACATCCAGTCCATTTTTTAAACTAAAAACATAACGATGCACAGGACATACGATATTTCCATTCTTATCAAGAAAGCCTTCAGACATATTACCACCAGCATGTGGGCATTTTAAAGTGCAGGCTGCAAATGAATTTTCGGTTTTCGCCATACATATTTTTTTTCCAGCCACTTCGTATTCTGCGAGATTATTTTCCCCGAAAGTCAGTTCCGACTGGTTTTCCGCAATCTTTCGCCATTTATATTTCTTCTCATCTTTCATTTGGTAGTTCAATAAAAAAATTCCACTTTATAGGGATATTTTACCTGGTACATTGACCGGATCGTATTTAATGCTATTTGCCTGAGTTCAGCAATGTTGGTTTTTTCAGTGGCTGAAATAAATACACATTTACCTTCTGTTTGCGCTTGCCAGCTATCTTTTAATTCTTTCAAAAGATCTTGTTTTACCTCGGGGTCAAGCCACTGATCAAAGGTATTTTTTTCATACTGATCCATTTTATTAAACACAGTTATCACAGGTTTTTCACCGCTATTAAGTTCACGCAAAGTATTTTTTACAACAGCGAGTTGCTCTTCAAATTGCGGATGAGAGATATCCACAACATGCAAAAGCACATCGGCTTCCCTTACCTCATCGAGGGTGCTTTTAAAACTTTCTATAAGATGATGCGGAAGTTTCCTGATAAAACCGACAGTATCGCTTAACAGAAAAGGTGTGTGTCCGAGTACCACTTTTCGTGTTGTAGTATCCAGGGTGGCAAAAAGCTTATTTTCAGCGAAAACATCGCTCTTGCTAAGCAGGTTCATAATAGTGGACTTACCTACGTTGGTATAGCCAACCAGCGCAACTCTTACAAATTCTCCTCTTTCTTTTCTTTGCGTAAAAGCTTGTTTGTCAATTTCGGCTAATCTTTTACGTAAGAGACTTATTTTATCTTTTACAATTCGCCGGTCTGTTTCTATTTCTGTTTCACCCGGGCCCCGGCTACCTATGCCGCCTCCCTGTCTTTCAAGGTGCTTCCACATTCCCTTAAGCCTCGGTAAAAGATACTGATATTGAGCAAGCTCTACCTGAACTTTAGCCTGCGCAGTTTTCGCCCGGGATGCAAATATGTCAAGAATAAGGTCACTTCTGTCAATGGTAGTCACTTGTAATTCTTTTTCAATATTCTTGATCTGTGAGCCGGTGAGTTCGTCATCAAAAATAATCAACTCGATATTTTTGTCTGAAATGTAATTTTTTATTTCTTCCAGCTTTCCTTTGCCCACAAATGTCTTGCTGTCAGGATGTGATAATTTTTGAGTGAAAGATTTAATAGCCTTAGCACCTGCTGTTTCAGCCAGAAATTTTAACTCCTCCATATATTCAACTACCAATTCTTCGGTCTGCTCTTTTTGTATAACGCCAACAAGCACGGCTTTAGCCTCTGGCCCATTACTAATCTTCTTTTGAATCAATATTTAACTGTTTTTACAAAAATAACCAATCCGTTCGCCTTATAGCAAACTGTAAAGGAAACGACAATAGAGTGAGTTGGAATAAAATTAAAGCCCGCTTAGTGTGAGTCCGACCTGGTACAGCCTCATATTTGCGCCGGCTCCATCTTTCAATAGGTTATTAAGTTGGTAAGTTCCAAAAATTGATATGACGCCATACCCGATTCGTGCAGTTCCCATAAACCGGGTACCATTTATCAGGCGCCTGCCAATTTCTTTTTGAGTGTAAGAATTGATGCTTTGATTATTCTTGTCCTGTAAATCCTTGCCTTTAGTATGGGCGTTCAATATTGCCCCGACTTTTGCACCTAGAGCTATTTTGAAACTTTTATTAGGTTGCAACGGCTTAGACGTATACCTGAATTCCAGGGGAACTTCAGCAAAACCTGTAGAAAGTTTATATTTTTTAAAATGGTTTGTAGAGTCAGCAGCCGTAAATGGTAATACAGATCCGCCGGCTTTTACATCTATATATGTTTTTTTAAAAAAGATGTTGCTGGTTCCTATTCCCACTCCAATACCTATACTAAATTTTGGCGAAGATCTGAAAGGCTTGTCAAGCATAAAATAGGCATTAAATCCTCTCGACAAACCCTGCTGATGGCTGCTGATACTGTCCGGCATTCCCGTCCAATGATCCGATGAAAGTTGTATCATTAAGTGATCCCCGGAGCGATTTGGTAATTTGATCGTTTTAGAAGTTGCCGGCACGTCGGCAGGTGTGTCCTGTGCGAAGGCGAAAGTAAAAAAGAGACAACTTGTAACTACTAAAACAATTTTCTTCATAAAGTCTGGTTAAGGTGGCAAAAGTATTTGTTACATGGTTAAAGAAAGGTTAAACAATGAAGCCTGCAAACTATTGCAAACTCTACATTGAAACTTCAATTTTTAGTGGGCTCACCTGGGCTCGAACCGGGACCACCTGATTATGAGTCCGAACTATTTCTTTTCCTATCTTTTCTTATTTATTCTTATTCTTCCACCAGTCTTTATATCAGAGGATTCTATCGCCCTCTTACTTTCTTTTACTTTCATTCATTTCCGATCACTGTTTTACGTGCAGGGAAGCAATTTCATATCCTAATTCGTTGAAATTGACCTCTCAATTAAATTTGGCACTTAAATCTAAAAGTTTACGCCAAGTACTCGGATTCGTCCTTGTGTACAGACTATCGATCACCATGTTGACGTTTCCAAACTTCCATGCGGGTCCTAAACAAGTGTTTGCTCAAAATACTTAGCGCCAAATCCGCCTGTAGCAATATCCTTACTTATAGCCACTCCGCCGCCGCGTCTACCAGAGCCTTCCACAAGTGCAAAGCGAAAGAGCTTCGGACCATGACACGGTAACGTAACGGAGCCATATGCCAGACGATCACCGGTGCCTTTGCCATGAGTCCCTGGGAGACACTTGCAACAGGGAAGCTTTTTTCCCTAAGATCCTGATCCCAAAGGTGGGCGAGCACTTCAGGAACCTTAGGTCCCTCAAGTTCAATAGTAGTTCGCTGGCCGCTGACATCAACTACGCTGAAATGATAATCGTTCTTCAACAGCAACATTGCGAGCTTCCGTTCAGCTTCCTTGAGTCCTACAATAAGCCACCAGTCCGGTGCACGGAACAGCGCATGGGCTTCTCCTCCACCGAATATTGTCCCTCGGGTCTGACCTGGCTTTCCCGGCAGATCCATGCCCAGCGCTTCAGATACTGCGGCTTGTGTTGAAGTTCCGGGTGCCACACGAAGATCAATGGTTGGTAATCCCGGCAATTCGCGAATCGCCACCGTAGCGACGGCTCCCATGTTCACTCCTCCCAGCGGACTTCTTTTGGTAATCATAAATGGTTTTTTTAATCTCTTCTGATGTTCTCCCTGTCAACGAAAACAGAATCACAGATGCTTGCACGGAGCACTGTTTTTCCAATAGGCACTTCCACCACTTCACCCATTCGGTTGAGCCCATCGGTCACAAGTGCCAGTGCAAATGCACGCCCAAGCGCTGGTGAAAAGTAAGAACTCGTCACATAACCAATATGACGGGTTTTGCCTTGCCCATTCGCGTGTTCGTTCAGTTCAGTGATGTGGGCTCCTTCCGGAACAATTTCATCTTTGTTCTCCGGAAGTAATCCAACCAATTGTCTTCTTCCCGTTGCCTTCAGATATGGCAGTTGAAAAGAGCGCTTCCCGATAAACTCTTTCTTTTTAGAAACAACCCAGCCCATGTTGAGGTCCATCGGTGTTTGGGTTCCGTCGGTTTCCTGCCCAATAATGATGTAGCCCTTTTCCGCACGGAGCACATGCATGGTTTCTGTGCCATAAGGGGTGAGGTCATAATGACTCCCGAGCGACCACAATCTTTCCCAGATATAACGGGCATAACCCCACGCAACATTAATCTCGAATGCCAGCTCTCCTGAAAAAGAAATTCGCCCTATGCGCACCGTTATGTTGTCAATCGTCGCCATCCGGCTATGCATGAAAGGGAATGCTTCCTTCGAGAGATCAATATCTGTTACAAGTTCCTGGAGTAGCTGCCTGCTTTTTGGGCCTACTAACGCGATCGTAGAAATATGCTCTGTGACGGAAGTACAATATACTTTTAAGTCGGGCCACTCCGTTTGCAACCACTCTTCCAGCCAGGATAACACCCCGGCGGCACCACCTGTTGTGGTGGTCATAAGGAAATGATTTTTACCCAGCCGCGTGGTGACACCATCATCAAAGACCATTCCGTCAGCTTTGCACATCAACCCGTAGCGGCACTGCCCTTCCGGCAATGTCGAGAACATATTAGTGTAAATGCGATCGAGGAAAACAGCGGCGTCTGGCCCCTGGATATCAATTTTTCCCAGCGTGGAAGCGTCCATTACGGCAACACCCTGCCTGGCTGCTATACACTCACGCCGAACGGCATCCGCCACGCTTTCTCCCGGCTTCGGGAAATACCACGGTCGCTTCCATTGCCCCACGTCCTCGAATACAGCACCGGCTTCCACGTGCCATTGATGCAGTGATGTGATGCGGATAGGATCCGAAAGCGGTCCGCGTTCACGTCCGGCCAACGCAGCAAACGGTACCGGAACATAAGGCGGCCGGAAAGAAAGTGTCCCAACATCGGCAGGTGAGAGGAGGGGCTTTCCATCTTGCGCAATGTCATTCAATTGGCACAGCGCACCAATGGTAAGCATGCCGCTGGTTTTGCCCTGGTCGTGTGCTGTACCAATGGTGGTGTATCTTTTTATGTGCTCGATGCTATTCAATCCCGCTCCAACTGCACGTCGCAGATCATGCAATGTAGTATCACGCTGTAGGTCAATATAAGCGTGACGGGCCTGTTCCGGATCAAGCATGGGACCGAAGAAAGCCGCTGGATCGTCGTCGCCTCCAAACTCGCCGGCCAGCATGCCGGCAGTGCTAAGTTTATCTGATGAATGATTTACAAGAAATGCTGCATGTTCGTCGCTCCACTTCGGTTTGATACCGATATGAGTTGCCAGGTCCGCGATCGGCGTCCAGCCTCCGGATACTGCGAGCAGATCGGCAGTCATCTGAAATGTTTCGTTCGTATCAAGATCAATTATGATAACACTGCTCAAAGCGCCTTCTTCATTGGAAACTGTGTCGAGCACAGTGGCCCGGAAGCAGATTGAAATTCCTACCGCTCTCGCCGCATCAACACTGGGACCATAAGCTCCCGGCCGCACATCATAGATTCCTTGCACACGTACCCCGCCATTATGAAGCCTGAGCGCATCGCGATATCCCTGGTTGTCAACAGTAGTTACTACGGCATTCCTGAAGATCTTCACACCATGCACGGCCACGTAGGTTGCTGCCGCATGTGAGAGCATGATGCCGGGCCTGTCGTTATTTGCAAATATCAACGGGCGCTGGAATGCACCCGGTGCCAGCACGACCTGCCCGGCACGAATATGCCAAACCCGGATACGGGCACGGTTGGCAGGCGCAGCATTCCCAAGGTGATCGCTTCGACGCTCAATGGCAACTACATAATTCTGATCATACAAACCAATAGCCGTACAACGGCACACATAAGTAAGATTTTCATGTACCAAAACATGCCGAAGATTAGACGGCAACTCCAGTGCAAGGTCTCGTAGATGGCCGCCCGGTCCGGGCTTATCATCAATCAGCAGCACCTCACGCCCGTCACGCAAGTGTTTATCTGCTTCTTTAAGCCCGGAAGTACCAGCGCCTATTACCAGCGTATCAACATACCAATTAGTTTTATCATAGCGTGCTTCATCTGGATGTTCAGGTAATGCGCCAACGCCAGTAAGACTGCATGCAGCAAGACCTTCTGCTACTTCGATAACTGTAGCAGGAAGCATAGATTCGTTTGTACCTGATACCAATTGAATTATTGCATTAGGTTCCTCAACACCCAGCCCGATTATACCCCGCGGACGGTTATGATAAGTGCTTTTAGTTATTGACAACAGGCCACTGCGAAGCAAAGCCGCCGCCATTGGCTCACCGGGATTCCCCTTGTAAATCTTATCATCAAAACTGAATGAAATTTCGCTCATGCTTTCAGGTCCTCCTTCCCGATAATATCGGGAGCTTTTGGTTGTGTTGTAAACGGAAGCCATACGGGGCCAATCTCATGGGTGACGGTATTGCGCCATAGGTTGAACCACTTGCCACATCCGGCGAAATGCACCCACCGCTCGGCAAACCAACCCTTGGGGTTGTCGCGGATATGAAGGTATTTTGCCCATTCACTGTCGGTCAGCGCATTGGGATCGGGGTAGCCTATCCCGGCCTCTGCGCCATAATGGAACTCGGTTTCGTTGCGTCGGCCACAGCGGGGACAAGGAATATAGATCATATAATATCTTTTAGTGAGCAACTCCTGCCGCTCCGTGTTCATCAATCAAATGCCCCGTTACAAAACGATCAAGCGCAAAGGGCCGGTTCAATTCATGCGGGCTGCCGTGTGCAATTGTATGCGCCATCACCCAACCCGAGCCAGGCGTGGCTTTGAAACCACCTGTTCCCCAGCCGCAGTTAATGAATAAATTTTCTATCGGGGTGAGGCCAACGATAGGTGATGCATCCGGGGCGATGTCAACGATACCTCCCCATGTCCTAAGCACCTGCGCACGGGAGAAAATAGGAAACAATTCCAACGCTGCTGCCAACTGATGTTCAATCACATGAAAGCCGCCCCGCTGCGCATAAGAGTTAAATGCATCCGTTCCGGCTCCCATAACTAGCTCACCCTTGTGGGCCTGGCTGACATACACATGTACTGCTCCGCTCATCACCACGGTGTTAAGCACTTGCTCCAGCAGCGGACTAACCAGCGCTTGCAATGGCCTGCTCTGGATTGGAACCGAGAACCCGGCAAGATTAGCCAATATCGAAGAATGACCTGCAGCAACAAGGCCTACCTTGCCGGCAGCAATGCTACCCTGGGATGTTTGAACGCCCTGAACTTTATTGTTTCGGATATCAAAACCTGTTACTTCAATGCCCTGGATGATATCCACACCAAGGTCGCTTGCTGCCTTTGCATAACCCCAGGCTACCCAGTCGTGCTTAGCGATTCCGCCACGTGGCTGATAAGTAGCACCGTGCACCGGATACCTGACATCTTCGCTGATATTGATAATGGGAACCAGCTTTTTTACTTCGGCCGGAGTAAGCCATTCGCAGTCTATTCCATTGAGCGCATTTGCATAAAAATTCCGGCGTTTCGACCGCACATCACTCACTGAGTGCGCAAGTGTGAGCACACCACGCTGACTAAAGAACATTTCATAGCCGAGATCCTCCTCCAGCGTCTCCCATAATTTGAGTGAGTGTTCATAGATCGCCGCCGATTCGTCCCATAAATAATTGGAACGGATTATAGTAGTATTGCGGGCCGTGTTGCCTCCTGCGAGCCAGCCCTTTTCCAATACTGCGATGTTGGTGAGACCATGATTTTTTGCCAGGTAATAAGCAGTTGCCAGCCCATGACCACCACCGCCGACAATCACTGTATCATAAGCTTTCTTTGGGGTGACGGACTTCCACAGTTGTGGAGGCTGCTCTGGTAGCGTTGCTGCCCGTCGCCGTCCGATCGTACCGGGCGATAAAATATCTTGCGTATTCGTCATGATTTTAATCTTGTCATTTGCGGATCATATTGAGGATCCTGTCCAACTGTTGCTGGATATTCGCAGTTGAAATACCGGATAGTAAGATTTGTGCCTAATGTACTCAATGCGGCGGGCACCCAGGCATAAGCGAGTTGCTTACCAATGGTATGGCCGAAGTAGGCACTGGTAACATAGCCTACCACTTCGTTTTGGTAAAGAACAGGCTCCTTGCCCAGCACCACATGCTGGGGATTCTCCAATACCAAACATACCAGGCGCTTGCTCAATATATTTGGATCTATTGCATTGAAAGCTTCCGCTCCTTTATAGCCACCACTTTTGCGAACAGCAAAGGCTAATCCAGCTTCATAGGGGTTGTGTTCACTGTTCATATCAGTTCCATAACTGCGATATCCTTTTTCCAGGCGCATGGAGTTAAATGCACCACGACCAACTGCAATGAGTCCGCAATTTTTACCTGCCTGCCACAGGGTGTCCCAGAGTTTCATCGCAAAGTCTGCCGTAGTATAAATTTCATATCCCAGCTCTCCAACATAAGATAGCCTGCATAGCATCACCGGCACATGACCAAGATAGGTGTTCTTTAAACGAAAATAACCAAGCGCCTCGTTGCTTAAATTATCCTCAGTTAATGATTGGGCCAGTTCTCTTGACTTCGGTCCGAAAAGTCCCAATCCAACTGTACCAGCGGTAATGTCTTTTATATACACAGTGTCAGGAGCTGCCTGTTTTAAATAATTAATATCAGTATTGCTGTTTACGCCGATAAAAAAATCGTGTTCGCCACATCTCATAACTGTGATGTCACTTAGTATTCCGCCCTTATCGTTAAGCATCAGGCAATAGGTGATGGAGCCAGGCTTTTTTCGCAGGTTACCTGTCGTCATTCGCTCCAGAAATTCCAATGCACCCTTACCGGTGACTTCGATACGTTTTAATGTAGTGATATCGAAAAGCCCTACGCCTTCCCTGACAGCCTGAGACTCAGCACCAATGATTGGCGACCAGAATTTTGAACTCCACTCATCCCGTGGCGGACTACTGTAGCGGGCGAGCAGGCCGGCGTTGGCTTCGTACCACTGTGGTCGCTCGTAGCCTGAAGCTTCGAGGAAGAAGCCACCGAGTTCCTGCTGGCGCTGATAGAAACCCGTGGTGCGGAGGGGACGTGGCGACTCCATCGGCTGAAGCGGGTGCAGTAGGTCATATACCTCGATGTAGTTCTGCTTACCTCGTTCTTCAATATGTTGTGAACCCAACTGGTGGGTTTCAAATCGGTTGACATCACATTCATGCACGGCCAATGCGGGATGACCTTCCACGATCCATTCGGCCATTGCCTTTGCCACGCCACAGGCATGGGTGATCCAAACTGCCTCTGCAACCCAAAAGCCTTTCAATCCGGACCATTCACCCATTAAAGGAAAATTGTCAACGGTAAAAGAGAACAAACCATTCATAGACTCTGCAAGCTCAACGTTCTGCAATACGGGAAGAACCTCAACCGCACCCTCCATAGCACCTTTCCATTCTTCGGGAGTGAATGGCATCTGGCTTGGCATAATTTCCGCGATTTCGGAGGGAAGTATATCCTCCGCTTTCACAGGAAGTGGCCTGTGTCCGTACCAGCCAATCGCAAGACTCTGTCCTCTTTGTTTGAAGTAAAGATCGGAGCCCTGGTGCCGAAGCACAGGCAACTCCGCTTCGGTTTTATAAGATGATAATTCCGAAAGAGGCGCCGTGTAACAAAGTTGGTGCGCCAGCGGCAGTATAGCTTTCGACATGCCCACCATTGCTCCGATTTTAGGCCCCCATATTCCGGCGCAGGAAACAATGATGTCCGCCGGAAATAATCCCTTTGTTGTTTGAACACCGGTGACACAACCATCATTCTGATCAATGGCGAGCACCTCGCATTCTGAAATAAATCGTGCACCCCGACTGATCGCCCGTTTACCCATTACCTCGTCGCCCAACTTCGCCCGGGCAATTCCATCGTCTGGAACATACAGGGCACCCAGTAATTTATTTTGAACAAGAAGCGGATGCAAATTCAACGCTTCCTCCGGAGATATTACACGAGCATTAATTCCCACGGATAAGGCGAGTCCTGCCCTGCGATGAAGATCGGCCAATCGCTCTTGTGTTGTTGCGAGCTCCAGGCTGCCCACCTTGAGAAAACACTGATCGCCATCATGCCGAAGCTCATATAATTTTTCAACTGTCTGCCGTGCAAATTGCGCCATAGTACGCGACCCATTGGTCTGGAAAACAACGCCAGGGGCGTGTGATGTAGAGCCACCGGGATTCCAAAGCTTACCTTTTTCAATCACTATTACATCGGTGTATCCACGTTCGGTAAGTTCATCCACCAGTGAACAACCAACGATTCCGGCTCCAATAATTATAATTTTTGGCATCAGTGCACAGGGGTTTCGGTGAGTTGGTCGCGATACCAGGAAAGAAATTGTTTTACGAGGTATTCCTCGTCGGCCAGTGGGCCGGGCATATAACCACCGGAGCAAATGCCGCGGTAAGCACCTTCGGCCAGGCTTTGATCCTGCGCATTGGTTTGGGTCCAAACCCTGGTTAGGTCGTCAAGATCATAGTCAACACCTTCGACGGCATCTGCATTCACGAGCCATTTGGTTCGCACCAGCGTTTTATCAACCGAAAGAGGGAAGACTGCGAATGTGACGATATGATCGGTTAAAAAGTGATTCCATGAATTCGGATGCGTCCACAAGGAAAGTCCACTTCCTTCAGGTTGCTTGAAATTGCCGAGTAGTTTTTTGCAAGCATGTTCAGGTTTAAGGGTGTGAGATATACATTGATTGGCCAGTGGCAACCGAACGGTGCGAAACCAAAGATCATTGGGGAACTCTATCAGTTCGAAGGGAAGTCCCAGGCTTTCCCATTCCCTTTCCTTTTTTTCGAGTGCTTCCTGAAATCGTTTTTCATCTGCCTGTACATTATCCTTGTCCAGTCCCTTACCGAAACCAGAGCTGTAAAGTGGTACCAATAGTTCAGGGTGATTGCTGGTGCAATGCAGGCACTCCCTGTTATTTTCTATGACCAGTTTCCAGTTGCAGGCTTCAATGATATCCTTCTGGCAAGCAATTTTAGTTTTAGGCAATTCGTATGGAGCAAGATACGGAGCAAGCTTGCTGCGCACTTCTTCGATATCAGGAGGTGCGGGTGACATAAGACAAACATAAATAAGTCCACCGATCACAGCGACCTCCATAGGATTGAGTCCAAAATCATCTTTGGGGAAATCGGGGTCCATGCCGCGGGCATGTATCAATTTTCCTTCAAGGTTATAAGTCCAGTTGTGATAGGGACAAATAAGCCGCCGGCTATTACCTTTCTCACCCTGTACCAGTTCATGGCCGCGATGCCTGCATACATTGTAAAATCCATGCACCTCACCATGTTCCGTGCGTTGAAGAAAAAAAGATCGCTTTCCGATTTTTAAAGCAACCCAATCACCTGCTTTTGGAATGTCCGCCTCACATGCCACATAAATCCATTTGCTATAGAAAATCCGCTCAAGTTCCTCCTCGAAAATCTCAGTGCTTGTATAGAAGCGCGAAGGCAGCGTGAAGTTTGTGTCAATTTTGCCAACGGGCATGGTTATATTTTTTTATAAATTGGAGACAGATCCAAAAAAGAAACTTAAAACATAAAGATAAGTTTGCTATTCGTTATTTTGTTGGAGTAAACATCAAAAAATCAAGGTTGATTAAAAATAATTTGCACGACCCCGTTCATTAGATTCTGTTATAAAAAGATATTTTGAGTAATTGAAAAATTTAAATTATGAACCTACAGATGCCATGAAGATATGCAGTACAAGTGAGTGACACAACGAAGATGCCATGAAAAGCTGTAGCTGGTAACATAAACAATAATTCAAAACCAAAACCTACAATTCAAATATGAAGGACTCTCCGGTAGCTGATAATAACGATCTTGCCAGTTTTGGTTATCGCCAGGAATTAAAACGTTCGATGGGTAGTTTCTCAAGTTTTGCTGCGGGCTTTTCTTACATTTCTATTCTCACTGGTCTTTTTCAGATGTTTTATTTGGGTTATGGAGTTGCCGGACCCGCATTTTTCTGGACCTGGCCATTTGTATTGGCAGGTCAATTGCTGGTGGCGCTTTGCTTTGCAGAACTGGCTTCAAGGTTTCCGTTGTCGGGCGGGGTTTATCAATGGGCAAAATTTACCGGAAGCCCTTTCCTTGGATGGATGACAGGTTGGATTTACCTGGCTTGTCTTATTGTCACTATTGGTGCTGTGGCCATGGCACTCCAGGTTAGCCTGCCCCAAATTTCAAGTTCCTTCCAGGTAATTGGAGCTTCAACGGACGCAAAATCGGTTGCTATGAATGCCATTTTACTGGGTTCTATTCTAATTGTTACAAGTACCATAATCAATGCCAGGGGTATCAAGCTACTGGCCGTCATTAATAACATTGGTGTGTTTACCGAACTGGTTGGAATTATCATTTTGATCATTCTTCTCTTCTTAAATAGAGTAAGATCTCCGATCGAAGCTGTAGCTCATATCAGCTATACCGGATCTACACTCAACTCTTTTCCCGATGTGACGGTTTTAATGGCAGCTACTGCCCTGACAGCCTCTTATGTTCTTTATGGATTCGATACTGCCGGAACACTTGCTGAAGAAACTCATGATCCCCGTAAAAAAGCTCCCCGTGCTATCTTGCAGGCGCTTCTTGCCGCTGGATTTGCCGGATTACTCGTATTACTTTTTGCCTTGATGGCAGCGCCCGATTTGGGTAATCCAGAATTAGGAAATATTAGCGGAGGATTACCTATGTTGGTGAAATCAATTTTGGGTGAAACGACGGGCAGGCTTTTTCTTTGTATTGTTATTTTTGCCATCATTGTGTGCACACTTGCAGTTCACTCCGGAGCTGTACGATTAATGTTCGCTATGGGTCGTGATGGGTACTTGCCCTTTAGTGAATCCCTATCAAAAGTTTCCTCAAAAACCTACACCCCGGTTTTAGCGACGCTACTTTGTGGATTAGGAGCAATCATTATTTTGGCGATGAATCTTCAATTTCCAAAAGTATTTGAGTTGGTAACCTCTATCGCCATCCTTTGGGCAAACCTGGCCTACTGGATTGTGGTGGCAGTTCAACTGAAAAATAGAATTATATCGGCGCGGAAGGGAGTTGATACGGACGCGAAATTCAGTTTGGGCAAATGGGGATTGCCAGTTAATATTTTGGCGCTGATCTGGAGCAGCTTTATGGTTATTAATGTATCATGGCCCCGGACTGCAACTTATGGTTTGGAATGGTATAACCAGTATGCAGCGTGGATTTATACAGCAGGTTTGATTTGCCTGGGTGTGTTCATTTACTTTTATAAATTATATAAAAATAAAAGGCAAAAAAGCTTTTTGGATTAGGTATTTTAATCGCAAGCTTTTTATGCGAAGGATTATTCCCTATTTACCTTTTTGTCTTGATACAAAAAAGTAACAAAAAAAATCAAGGCTTTATAAAAAACCGATGAACAATACCCCTGACAGTTCCATTTTGCAACTATTTTACCTAATTCTAAAAACCTTTTAAAAGGAATATGGAGTACACACAGTTTATAGATGGCGTATTAACGGGAAATTCAAACAGGGAATCCTGGATAAACTATAATCCGGCTAATAATAATCCATTGGGAGCCGTTTACCAGGCTAACGACCCGGATATTGAAGCAGCCGTTAATTCGTCCGAAAAGGCCTTTCATATTTGGAAAACTAAAACAGGAGCAGAACGTGGCCGCGTGTTATTGAAAACAGCACATGTTCTACGATCGAGGCTGGAGAAAATTGCTTTGTTAGAAACGCAGGATGTTGGAAAGCCCATTTCAGAATCGCTCGCTGTAGATGTTAGTTCGGCTGCAGATGCACTCGAATATTTTGGAGGAATAGCTGCAAGTATTCATGGAAGATATGTTGATTTAAAAAATGCGTTCGGATATACCCGGCCCGAGCCGTTAGGCGTTTGTGCCGGCATTGGCGCATGGAACTATCCCATACAAATTGCTGCCTGGAAAGCCGCTCCGGCTTTGACGTGCGGCAACGCAATGATTTTTAAACCCTCAGAACTTACACCCGCAACGGCTATCGAATTGGCACAGGCATTTATGGACGCCGGAGCTCCGGCAGGTTTATTTAATGTAGTGCAGGGTGATGGCAGAGTTGGAGCGATGTTGGTCGATCATCCGGGTATAGCAAAAGTTTCATTGACAGGTTCGGTATCGACAGGTAAAAAAATCTTTGCCGGTGCTGCTGCTCAACTGAAACACGTGACGCTTGAACTGGGTGGAAAATCCCCCTTAATTATTTTTGAAGATGCAGATATAGACAACGCGGTGTCAGCAGCAATGCTCGCCAATTTTTATACACAAGGTGAAGTTTGTTCGAATGGCACACGCGTATTTGTTCATCGCAATATTTTTGATGCCTTTTTAAAACAATTAAAAGAACGGACGGAAAAGATTAGGGTTGGTGATCCGGCAGATCCCGATACACAAATGGGTGCATTGATTAGTAAGGCACACTTAGAAAAAGTAATCCGGTTTATAGAATCAGGGAAATCGTCCGGCGCAACATTACTGACCGGCGGCTTCATACCTGAAAAAGATTTTAAAGGACGGGATATTACTTCCGGCAATTTCCTGGCTCCGGCAATTTTTACGGACTGCAATGATGCAATGGAAATTTGTAAAGAAGAGATTTTTGGTCCGGTGCTCTCTATACTCAGTTTCGACTCAGAAGATGAAGTGATTGAGCGAGCTAATAATTCCATGTATGGATTGTCAGCCGGTGTATTTACAAATGATATCAAACGTGGCCACCGGGTCATTCATCAATTACAGGCCGGCACCTGTTGGATTAACAATTATAATATAACTCCGGTTGAACTGCCCTTTGGCGGTTATAAACAATCAGGCCAGGGCCGGGAGAATAGCCTTGCCGCTATTCAACATTATACCCAGTTGAAAAGTGTTTACGTAGAATTAGGAAATGTAGAATCACCCTATTAAGATGGATAAAATTTTTGATACAATTATTATTGGAGGCGGGTCGGCAGGCTGTGTGCTGGCAAACCGGCTGAGTGAAAATCCAAATCATAAAGTGTTAGTGATTGAAGCGGGAAGAAAAGATTCCTGGTGGGATATTTTTTTGCATATGCCTGCGGCGCTTACTTACCCGATTGGCAGTAAATATTATGATTGGCAATACCAATCGGAGCCTGAGCCATTCATGAATAACAGGAGGGTCTATCATGCCCGTGGAAAAATATTAGGTGGCTCCAGTTCCATCAATGGCATGATTTTCATTCGTGGTAATCCATTGGACTACGAAAAGTGGGCAAACGATCCGGGAATGGAAACATGGGATTATGCACATTGCCTTCCTTATTTTAAAAAGTCGGAAAACAGAACGGCCGGAACAAACGACTGGCGTGGTGGTGCGGGTCCACTTTATCTCGAGACCGGGCCTGCGACCAACCCATTGTTTAAAGCATTTTTTATTGCGGCTAAGCAAGCTGGTTATCCGCTGACAGATGATGTAAATGGATTTCAACAAGAAGGCTTTGGTATGTTTGACCGCAACATAAAAAATGGAAGGCGATGGTCTGCTTCAACGGCTTATTTGCATCCTGTGTCGGGAAAGCGAAAAAATCTGGAAGTAATCTGTGGCGCTCTTGTAACCAAAATTCTTTTCTCAGAGAGGCGCGCAGTCGGCGTAGAATTTTTGAAAGGAAATAATTTGCACAAGGTTACAGCAGGTGAGGTTATTTGCTGTGGAGGTGCTATTAATTCTCCGCAGGTTCTCCAACTGTCAGGAATAGGAAATCCTGAAGTGTTGAAATTGGCGGGCGTTGAAGTGCTGCACGAACTTCCAGGTGTGGGAGAGAATTTACAGGATCATCTTGAAGTGTATATTCAATATTCCTGCAAAAAACCAGTAAGCGTATGGCCTGCATTGAGATGGTATAACAAACCGTTTGTAGGCTTACAATGGATGCTCTTTAAAAAAGGACCTGCGGCAACGAATCACTTTGAGGGAGGAGGATTTATCAGGAGTAATGAAACCGTTGCTTACCCTAACCTTCAATTTCATTTTTTGCCGGTGGCCATTCGCTACGATGGTACCTCTCCATCAGGAGGTCATGGCTACCAGGTCCATGTCGGCCCAATGAATTCTGATGCCCGCGGATCTGTCCAGATTAAATCATCAGATCCAAAAGATAAACCAGCTATCCGGTTTAATTATCTCTCTACCGAACAGGATCGAAAAGAGTGGATAGAAGCTATCCGCTGTGCCCGCAAGATCCTGAATCAGCAAGCGATGGAAAAATTTAATGGAGGAGAACTTTCCCCAGGACCCGCAGTTGATACGGATGAACAAATACTGGATTGGGTTCGCAGTGATGCAGAAACTGCTTTGCATCCATCCTGCACTTGCCGCATGGGAACGGATAATATGTCTGTGATAGATCCACTCACTATGCGAGTGCATGGCATTGACGGATTAAGGGTAATAGATGGAAGTGTAATGCCGTATGTAACTAACGGCAATTTATATGCGCCGATTATGATGATTGCGGAGAAGGCGGCGGATATTATTTTAGGGAATCAACCGCTGAAGGCTGAATATATTGACTTTTATAGAAAGCCAAATTAATCGACTGCAAGGCTTTTTAAGTATAGATTGGTGTTAATTAATGGGGGAGAAAAGGCACGGCTACAATACATGACAGAACCTGTTGGGCCTCCTCCGAAGGAACGAATTCATGCAGAGAATCTAAGATCCTTCCCCCGTTAATCAAAAAAATCTAAAGACTGACCAGTAGTAAATTACTATTTGTTCCTTTCTTATACTTACTTGCGGTTAGTCGATTTTCAAATCTAAGTATGCAAAAAGTATGTACAAAAAAAAACACTCATCAAATAAGTCTTGATAAGTGCTTTATTGCAAGTGGGCCCACCTGGGCTCGAACCAGGGACCACCTGATTATGAGTCAGGTGCTCTAACCAACTGAGCTATAGGCCCTTTTTATTTCAAGGGAATGATTTGCCCAAAAGATTTCATTTTTTATAACCGGGCATGCTATCATCCCGATCATACAAAATTCCCTTGATCCTTAAAAAATAAAGGATTGCAAAAATAGAAAAATTCGTGAAGTGATGAGAAATATTTTTCTTTGCCAATGCAAAAAATTGAAGCCGTAATATTCGACCTCGGGGGAGTTATCCTTGACATTGACTATAATTTGACGAAAAAAGCTTTTGAAAAATTAGGAGTACAGGATTTCAAAGAGATGTATTCTCAAGCTGAAGCTGACCGGCTTTTCAGAGACCTCGAGACTGGCAATATCAAAGAGATAAATTTTTATAAGGAGTTTAATAAGAGCTCAAGCCTTCGCCTAAAAAATGAAGAAATAAGGGCGGCCTGGAACGCAATGCTATTAACATTCCGTGAAAATAGCCTTGCTTTTCTCAATCAAATTAAAACCAAATACAGGTTATTCCTGCTAAGTAACACCAACGCGATTCATTACAACGTGTTTAGGAAAATTTACCATGAAAAGGAAAGGTCTTTCCCCTTTGAAGATTTTTTTGAACGGGCATACTACTCTTTTGAGATGGGAAAGAGAAAACCTGACGAAGACATTTTTGAATATGTATTGGAAGCTAATAATCTCAGGCCGGAAAGCACGCTTTTCATTGACGATTCAGTTCAAAACATAAAGACCGCCCAAAACCTGGGACTACAAACGATTCTTTTAGAAACAGGAAATTATATAGAAAACACCGGGCTGTAAAGGGTCTTATTTTTTTATTTCTTCAAATTCTATATAATCCCCGTCTTTAGCTTTTTCCGGTTTTGGCGTGCTGGAAGCCTGCTGTTTGGAATAGGAATTCATATCCTGCTGCATTTTGGATTGCATCTCCCCAAATTGTTTTTTTATTTTTTTTGTGGATTGGTACACAGGAATGATGAAGTCAAAAATTAATTTGTAAAAAATGTATATTAAAAAAAGTTCACCGGCCAGTCTTAAAATATTCATACAGCAAAAATAAATATTTAATTATTTAACACGATTTATAAACTTTCACTTTAACATAATTTGGAAAATAATTCTTAATTATTGTATATTTGCAGCGTTAAAAGAATCTATGAAGGGAACGGAAGCGTTCCCTTCTTCTTTTTTAAAAATTTTTGGCGTTAAATGAATTTTGAAACACCCTTAGAAAATATTGAGAATTTTTTAGACGGCGTTATTAGTCATGCAGAAAATATTTTTAAAGTAAGTGTTAAGATAAATGCAGGTAATAATATAGTGGTATTGTTAGACGCAGATGATGGGATTACCATAGAAAGGTGCACGCAGATAAACAAGGTTCTTTATAAATATATTGAAGAAGCCGAACTTTTCCCTGGCGGAAATTTTTCGTTGGAAGTGTCGTCCCCGGGTGTTGATGAACCTCTGAAACTGCATCGTCAATATAAAAAGAATATTGGAAGAAATATACAGGTCACACTGAATGATGGCTCTGTTAAACAGGGAAAATTAGTAGAAGTAAACCAGGATGACTTTAACATAGAAGAAAAGGAAGGCAAGGGCAACAAGGCAATAGCTAAAAAAATATCAATATCATTTAATCAAATAAAGCACACAAAAGTGCTGGTAACATTTTAAAAAATCCAAATGGCAAGTATCAATTTGATTGAATCCTTTCAGGAATTCAAAGATGCAGAAAACATAGACCGGCCTACACTTATGAAGGTGATGGAGGATGTTTTCAAAACACTCATCAGAAAAAAATATGGCTCCGATGAAAATTTTGACGTAATTGTGAACGATCAAAAGGGAGACCTCGAGATCTTTCGGCGCAGAACCATTGTTGACGATGATGATCTTTACAATACACTGACGGAAATTGAATATAAAGATGCGATCAAAATAGAGCCGGATTACCAGGTAGGCGAGGAATTATATGAAGAAGTTGATATTCAAAAAGAGTTTGGCAGAAGAGCGATACTTGCCGGGAAGCAAACATTAGCAAGCAGAATTAATGATCTGAAAAAGAATATTCTTATTAAAAAATATGAAGACAGGATCGGCGAAATTATAAGTGGGGAGGTTTACCAGGTGTGGAAAAAGGAAATTTTGTTACTTGATGAAGAAGGTAATGAAATGCTACTTCCCAAATCTGAACAAATACCATCGGACTATTTCAAAAAGGGTGAAACGATACGTGCCGTTGTTAAAAAAGTGGAGCTTAAAAACAGCCAGGCCGTAATTATAGTTTCCAGAACAGACACATCGTTCCTCGCTAAATTGCTTGAAATAGAAGTTCCTGAAATTTTTGACGGCCTTATAGTGATAAGAAAGATCGTAAGAGACCCGGGCGAAAGAGCTAAGGTGGCGGTTGAAAGCTTTGATGACAGGATTGATCCGGTTGGAGCATGTGTAGGTATGAAAGGTAGTCGCATACATGGGATAGTAAGAGAGCTTAAAAACGAAAACATTGACGTAATTAATTGGACAAATAATATCCAGCTTCTGATACAACGGTCTCTTACGCCTGCGAAAATCACGAGCATGGATGTGGATCTCGAGGCAAAGCACGCTAATGTTTATTTGAAGCCGGACCAGGTTTCACTGGCGATAGGCCGTAGGGGAGTTAATATTAAACTTGCATGCGAGCTTACCGGACTTGAACTGGATGTGTTCCGCGATAATGAAGGAGAAGTTGAAGAATATGATGTGGATCTGGATGAATTTACTGATGAAATTGAGACTTGGGTGATAGATGAATTAAAAAAGATCGGTTGTGATACAGCAAAAAGCGTTCTCATATTGTCCGATGAGGAACTGGAACGTAGAACTGATCTTGAAAAAGAGACAATTACAGAAGTAAAGAAGATATTGAAGGAAGAATTTGCCAGTGAATAGTTTTTTATCTGGAGCATTTATATAAACATAATTTTAATCTTAAAAATTTCCTGTATTATTATTTATAACACAGGCAAGGAGAGGCTTTAATGGCAGAAGTAAACACACCACGGGTAATGGCTGCGGCCAAGGAATTCAACATAGGTAAAGATACCTTGGTGGACTTTCTTGTGTCCAAAGGATTTGAAGGAGATGAGTTAAAACCCAACTCAAAAATCTCTGAAGAAATGTACCGGGTACTACAGGTGGAATTTCAAACGGACAAAGTTGCCAAACAAAAAGCCGAACAGATTGATCTTCCCAAAAATGCAGTCACCGATTTCAAAAAAAGAAGAGATGAGCAAGATCTTTCCTTTAGTAAAAAAGAATCCGTAAAAGTAAAGGAGGAAGTACCTTCAGCCCAGCCTCCGGTCGAGGAGATCATTACACAAGAGGCTACACCAGAGCCTGTAATACAGGTGGAACAACAAGCTGCGCCCGAAGCAAAGACTGAAAAAATAGAAGAGCCAGCCGTAGAAGCTGAGCCGGAAATAATAAAAATTGATGCGCCGGAAGTAGAAGGATTGAAAGTGGTAGACAAAATAGACTTGAGCGCCATTGATTCTTCTACCCGCCCAAAGAAGGATTCTGGTAAGAAATCCGTTTCATCAAAGGCAAAAGGAACAAAACCAAAAATCCCGGAAAAAGAGAGCGTAGAAGAAGTTATTGCGGAAGCTCAGGTGCAGGGACCAGTTGAACCTGAACCTGTCGTAATTACAAATATTAAAGCAACCAAGCTTGAGGGCCCTAAAATAATGGGCAAAATAGAGCTTCCGGCAAACAATACCACCCGGCCTAAACCTTCTGATGAAAGAAGAAAGCGCAAGCGCATACCCGTTGAGAAAAAGGCTCCTGGAAATGTCCCGGGAAACTTTCAGCGGCCACAGCCCGGCCGGCCACAGCAAGGTGGAAGATTCAATAGAAACGCTCCTGCCATTAATCGACGCGAAGAAAAAGAGATCGACCAAAAGGAGATTCAGGATAAAATAAAAGAGACGCAGGCAAAACTTGCCGGTTCCGGAGGACGAGGTAAAAGCCTGAAAGCTAAATACCGCAGGGCAAAACGTGAAGAAGCCGCCGAAAACGTGGGAGAAGAGGTAAGCGATAATAAATTGCAGGTTACTGAATTTATTTCTGTAAGTGAATTTGCCAATCTAATGGATGTAAGCTTCGCTGACGTAATAAGTAAATGTATGAGCCTGGGTATAATGGTTTCTATAAATCAACGGCTTGAAGCAGATGTTATTGAACTTGTGGCAGGAGAGTTTAATTATGAAGTGGAATTTATTGGCATAGATGATGAAGGTGATTTTGAAGAAGAAGAAGAAGAAGATAATGAAGAAGATATGGTGCCTCGTCCGCCAATTGTTACGATAATGGGCCACGTTGACCATGGTAAAACCTCCCTGCTCGATTATATCCGTGAAGCAAATGTAATAGCGGGAGAAGCAGGGGGTATTACTCAACATATAGGTGCATACGAGGTAACTCTCAAGGGTGGAAGGGCTATTACTTTTCTTGATACTCCGGGTCATGAGGCATTTACAGCTATGCGTGCCCGTGGTGCAAAAGTTACCGACATTGCTGTAATTGTAATTGCAGCAGATGACGCTGTAATGCCTCAAACGAAAGAGGCGATTTCGCATGCACAGGCCGCAAATGTCCCAATGATTTTCGCACTTAATAAAATTGATAAAGACGGTGCCAATCCTGAAAAAATAAAAGAGCAGCTTTCGGCAATGAATATCCTGGTGGAAGACTGGGGCGGTAAATACCAAAGCCAGGAAATAAGCGCAAGGCAGGGTTTACAGGTGGATGAACTTTTAGATAAAATTTTACTTGAATCTGACTTACTTGATCTTAAAGCGAATCCTGAAAAAGCAGCCAGTGGTACCGTTATAGAAGCCTCCCTTGATAAGGGAAGAGGCTATGTTGCTACAATACTTGTGCAGAACGGAACACTAAAACAGGGAGATCTTTTAGTTTCGGGACAGCACTATGGCAGGGTAAAAGCAATGTTCAACGAGCGCAATCAACGTGTAGACGATGCACCTCCGGCAACTCCTGTCCTAATTCTTGGTTTAAATGGTGCGCCACAGGCCGGTGAAACATTCAAGGTTTATCAGGACGAATCTGAAGCTAAGGATACCGCCAACAGAAGAGCACAGATTCTTCGTGAACAAGGTATTCGTGCTAAGAAACATATTACTCTCGATGAGATCGGAAGGAGACTTGCCCTTGGAAATTTCAAGGAACTTAATTTGATTATTCGTGCTGATGTGGATGGTTCGGTGGAAGCGTTAAGCGATTCATTGCAAAAATTGAGTACTGAAGAAATTGTAGTAAGTGTTGTGCATAAAGGGGTGGGGCAGATTACAGAAAGCGATGTATTACTTGCAACAGCATCCGATGCGGTCATAATAGGATTTAATGTGCGCCCGGCATTACAAGCTTCAAAACTGGCTGACCATGAAGGAGTCGAAATAAAAACATACTCTATAATTTACGACGCAATTGATGAGGTGAAAAGCGCTATGGAAGGCATGCTTGAACCGAAGATACAGGAGAAAATACTTGGTATTCTTGAAGTGAAAGAAACATATAAATTTGATAAGGTAAGTGTTGCAGGCTGTATGGTTATTGAGGGTAAAATTGCACGTAATAATAGAATACGCCTCGTTCGTGATGGTATTATAGTTTTTACAGGCGAATTGGGTAGCCTTAAGCGTTTTAAAGATGACGTAAAGGAAGTTTCCAATAATATGGAATGTGGGGTAAGCATAAAAAATTATAGCGACACAAGGCCGGGTGACATGATTGAAGCCTTTGAAGAAGTCGAAGTAAAAAGGACATTGTAGGAGTTAACCATACCTTTTTTCTTTAACATATGGACTGTAATTTTTAACTATTCAAAAAAATATCTCCAGCCTTACCTGTGTACATTTGGCAGGCGTTTTTTCCTATGTCCATGCCTTCGGGAAATAGATATCATTAATCAAGTTTTTCAAGATGAAAAAAAGTTTTTTTACAATTTTCTTTCTACTTTTTGTTTGTGTGCTATTTGCACAACCCAAAAAGGTAATTGCGGATAAAATAATTGCTACAGTCGGAGATAAAATAATTCTTAAAAGCGAAATTGATAATAGCATTTCCGATATGCAACGCCAGGGTGTTGATGTGCCGGCGAATGGTAAATGTCTGCTTCTTGAACAAGCATTAGGTTTGAAAGCGCTGGTGCTCCAGGCCGAAATAGATTCAATACCTGTTTCAGAAGAAGAAGTTGAGGCTGATATTGATAATAAAATCCGTTATTTCGTTAATCAATATGGCTCAAAGGAAATTGTAGAACAGATCGCAGGGAAATCTTTGTTTCAGCTTAAAGAGGATTTTAAGCAAACTTTTCGTGAGCAAAAACTTGCTCAGGGAGAGCGTGATAAAATCGTAGGTGATGTAAGAATTACGCCAAAAGAAGTCCAGGAGTATTATGAAACCATTCCTAAAGACAGCCTGCTTTACTATGATTCTCAACTTGAAGTCGGAGAGATCGTGGTTTATCCGAAAGCAAGCCGCGATCTTGAAACATATGCAATTGATCAATTGAAGGAATACAAAAAAGAGGTAGAGGACGGAACAAAAAAATTTGAGGTGCTCGCTTCATTATATACGGATGATCCGGGGAGTAAAGAGACAGGCGGCAAATATGAAATAAATCGCAATGAAAAAACCTGGGATCCCATCTTTCTTGCAAAAGCATTTAGTTTAAAAAATGGCCAGGTTTCTAATGCATTTAAAACAAGGTTTGGTTATCATATTATCCAAATGGTAAGCCGTAACGGAGATGATGCCGTAATAAGGCACATATTAAAAATACCACAGGTTAGTTCCATTGAGGTAAACCAGACAAAAGAAAAATTAGATTCGATAAGGTCGAGATTGGTTTCAGGGGATTTGCAATTCGGCGAAGCCGTTTCAAAATATAGTGAAGATGAGAATAGTAAGTTCACCGGTGGCCGTATCCCCGCAAGAGATGGTAGCACATTCGTAAGCATTGATCAACTTGATAAAGATCTTGTGCTGATGCTTAAGGAACTTAAGGTAGGTGAATATTCTCCGGCCACAGAATTTACTGATGATCGCGGTAAAAAAGGAGTTCGCATAGTTCAGATTGTGACCAAAACAGAGCCGCACCGCGAGAACCTAAAGGATGATTATGATAAGGTTTCACAAAGGGCGCTGGAAGAAAAGAAAAATGAAGTGCTGGAGAAATGGTTTGCAAATAAAATCCCATCATTCTATGTAAACATCAGCGATGAATTTAAAACATGTCCTGAAATGGAGAAGTGGGATTCTAAAACAACCGTACAGAAATAAATAATTATCTAATAAGAGCTTCCTGGAATTTTCTATCAAAGTTAAAAGAAAGAGAAAGAGCCTGTTCGAAATGAAGTCTTTTCCGCGTCTTTGATAATTACCTTAATTTTGCGCTTCATTTCAATCAATGAGCGACGAAATAAAACATGAATGCGGTCTGGCTTTCATGAGATTACGCAAACCTTTTTCATATTACCGGCAAAAATACGGGACAGTACTCTACGGGCTTAATAAGTTGTACCTCCTTATGGAAAAGCAGCACAACCGCGGCCAGGATGGCGCTGGTATTGCGACTATAAAATTGAATACTGAGCCGGGGTATCCCTTCCTTCATCGCATCCGTAGTTCTGCGAACCAGGCAATAGCTGATATATTTTCTCAAATAGAAAATCAAATCAGTGAAATTGAAAAATATCATCCCCAAATCCAACAGCATCCCGGATTAATGAAAGGGCACATAGATTTTTTGGGCGAGCTTTTATTGGGTCATTTGCGGTATGGCACACAAGGAAAAAATAATGTACAATTTTGCCATCCATTTATTAAGCGGGATACCATTCCTGCCCGCAATCTTGCTCTTGCCGGAAATTTTAACCTCGTTAATAAAGAAGAACTCTTCTCCCTTATAAACAGTCATCCCGACGAACTGGACAGGCAAAGTGATCTCGGTGCCATGATGGACGTAATTCATCATTTTTTGGTAAAGGCGGACGAAGACTCACCGGGCAAATCTGATATAGTACAAGTTTTAAAAAAGTCCGTATCCCTTTTCGATGGAGGCTTTGCTTTTGGCGGTCTTACAGGATGTGGTAATGGTTTTGTAGTGAGAGATGCACACGGCATAAGACCTTGTTATTTCTATGTGGACGACGAAATAATTGTTGCTGCCAGCGAGCGGGCAGCGATACGCACGGTTTTCAATGTTGGAGAAAATGAGGTGAAAGAATTGATGCCGGGTAACGCTCTTATTGCCGAAGAAAACGGAGAATGTTCCGTTCATCAAATACTCAAGCCAAAAGAAAGAAAAGCGTGCAGTTTCGAACGGATATATTTTTCTCGTGGGAGTGACGAGAAAATTTACCGGGAAAGAATTGCTTTAGGTTATCATCTTAGTGAAAGGGTACTTCAGGCCGTTGACTATGATCTAAAGAACACGATCTTTTCCTTTATCCCAAATACTGCGGAAACTGCTTTTTATGGCATGATTAAAGGTGCAGAAGATTATTTGAATAAGATAAAGACAGAAAGGATATTAAGCTGGAATAAAGATTTTGATGAAGCTAAACTATCTGAGATGCTTAATCGAAAAGTACGGATGGAAAAGATTGCTATTAAAGATGTGAAGCTTCGCACTTTTATTACCGAGGATACAGGTAGGAACGAAATGGTACAACACGTATACGACATCACCTATGGTACCGTAAGAAAAAATGAAGATACCCTTGTTGTAATAGATGACTCTATTGTACGTGGTACCACGCTGCGGGAAAGCATTATTCGAATGCTTTCAAGACTTAAGCCTAAAAGAATAATTGTTGTTTCTTCTGCTCCGCAAATCAGATATCCTGATTGCTACGGAATAGATATGAGTAAACTGGGAGAATTTGTTGCTTTCAAAGCAGCGATGGCATTAATAAAAGAAAGAAAGCTGGAATGCATTCTCGATGAACTTTTGAAAAAGTGTAATGAGTTTAGAAGAAACAATAAGTTGCACACTGAAAATATTGTAAGAGAAGTATATAAACCTTTTACACTTGAGGAGATTTCTAAAAAGATTTCGGAACTTATAACACCCGATGATATCGATGTACCGGTAGATGTAATTTATCAAACAATAGAAGATCTTCACGATAGCTGCCCCACCAATCTGGGAGATTGGTATTTTACCGGAAATTATCCTACCCCTGGTGGCAACCGCGTCGTAAATAAAGCCTTTCTGAATTATATGGAAGGAAAGAATATTCGGGGATATTAATTTTTTGCTTTTAGACCATTAAATACTATTTTAAAAAACACCTTGTTTTTAAACTATAAAGTATAATTAATTGAAAACACTTCTATTAGTACGCCATGCAAAAAGCAGTTGGAATGACCTTGGGCTTTCCGACTTTGATCGTCCTCTTAATGAACGGGGAAAGACTGATGCGCCACAAATGGCAAAAAGAATTAAGGATAAAAAGCTAAAGCCGGATTTGTTCATTTCAAGCCCTGCAAAACGGGCAAAAAAAACTGCAAAGATTTTCATGGAAGTGTACGATGAGAACAAAAAGAATTTGGTTCTTATACCTTCGCTTTATGAGGCCTCCGTCTCGAACTTTTATGGCGCAATTGAACTAATTGATGAGAAATATGATGTCATTGCCCTTTTTTCTCATAACCCCGGCATAACAGAGTTTGCAAATTCTTTAACGGAATATAAAATTGATAATATTCCTACCTGCGGCGTATTTGCGGTTTCCGTCAAAACAAAAAAATGGAAGGACTTTAAAAATTCCGATAAAGAATTGCTATTTTTCGACTTCCCAAAAAACTCATTATAAAAATACAGTTACAAAGATTTACTGTTGAGCAAACGTGCCTGATTTAATTGAGAGAACAAATTCGGAAATAAGTTTTTTATAGTTGTCCATGTTATAACTGTATTTAATAAAAGGGAAATGCGCCGCCTTTGATAACACTTCTTCGAGTAAGAAATCCTTTTGTTTTACCGAAAAAAAATTTTTCATTTTCATATGATGCGCTGCCAGGTATTCTTGCTCCGTTTGTCCCGGCGTAGGAACAAGTATCGCTGGTTTGTCGATCTTTATCAGATCCATAATTGTAGTGTAACCACTCCTGCAAATAATCATATCAGATTGCAAAAAAGCCCGATTTAACTCAGTGGATGGAAGATGATTTATAATTTCCACATAGGAATTAAAAGATTGCATTTTTTTACTCTCAGCTGGCAAACCTCTTACAACTAATACCGTCTTTTGAAAATTTTTTAGTTGTTGGAAAATTAGATTTTCGAAAATTGTTCGCTGCGGTTCCGGCCCGGATATTGAAATGAGAAGATCATAAATTTTCCCGCCCACCGTTAAGTTTTCAAACCTGGATAATGCACCTAAATAAATTGCATTTGACTGCAGCTTTCGGGGATGAGAAAGTTCACCTGCAAGGCCGTTTGCAGAAAAATCTGGAATCCAGCATTGATCATATTTTTTGATAAAACTATTGTGAATTGTGTTGACGATCTTATTTAAAAGCCAATTGCCGGTTTTTATCGCCAGTTGATGTGTTAGATAAATTGAGATAACACCCGGGTTATACATTCCGGGCCTATTGTCAGAAATAACAACATCTGGGCGGTGGGTATGTACAATATTTTTTAACCACCTGGTTTCTTTTGATATAATTAGTTTAAGCCTTGGTGCCTGTTGAATTAATTTAAAAACCAACCACTTTTTACTTCTAGCATATCTTATTTTATAGCCAAAAAGCCGTAAAATTACCATGGATGGAAATTCTTTTTTTAATAATAAAAAGGCGTCTTTGTCGGCAGCCAGGATTAAGTCACAGTTTTGAATTTCGAACGCCTTAATTATTGGAATGCAACGTGTTACATGGCCTAAGCCCCAGTCTAAAGGGGCTATCAATATTTTAATTCTTTCTTCAGGATTGTTAATTTTTTTGCCGTATATCACAAGATTGCAATAATTGTTTGTGAAAATAGTTTAATTTAGGTATCAATTTTATGAAATACATAAACAAAATCCTCCTATTCCTATTTATTGTTGTATCCATTTTTGCATTTGGCTGTAATGCCTCGAAGAAAAGTAATTGTGGGTGTCCCAGTAAAAAAGGTATGGTTGGATATTAGAATCTAAAAAAACCATTATCCAGTATGAACAAGTTTAACCGGGATCTTTTGGTGTTGTTCAAAGAAGAATTAATGAACCCCCAGGCTATAGAGCATGAAGTGGAATTACTTCATGAGTTGTTGTATTGCGTTGAAAAGATTGATAACCTTATTATTGCCCACGAAGTAATCAATCTCAATAAGTACAAAATTTTTTCTGGTGAAAAAATTATCCGGGAAACCCTCCGGCAACAGGAATTAAAGCCATTTATTTTCCTGAATAATAAAAACTGATATGTAAACCTTAAATTACCAACCAGGTTTCCCTGCCTTTTAATAATTTATCAAGATCGCCCTTACCTCTGGTGTGTAGTGCTTCATCTATTTGCATGCTCATTACATCCTCATAGCATGGTCTCTCTTTCAGATAAATAACACCGAAAGGTCTTGGCAAATGATTCTCTTTTGTAGGGTCGTCAAAAAGTCTTGAAAGAATTTGTGCCTTATAAAAATCGTTCTCATCATGAATCCACAAATCATTTTCACTAACCTGACCATCTAATTGAACTACAACCGGCTTTAATCCGTCAAGCTTAATACCCTTATTTTTTTCTGTACCGAATACAAGCGGTTTTCCTTGTTCTAAAAACAACGCTTCTTCGGGCTTTGATTTTTTTTCTGTAAAAACTTCAAATGCACCATCATTGAAAATATTACAATTCTGATAAATTTCAAGAAATGAAGAACCCCTGTGTTGCTGTGCCCTTAAAATCATAGCCTGTAAGTGCTTTGGATCTCTGTCCATACTCCTCGCTACAAATGATGCATCTGCGCCTAAAGCCAAAGCGGCCGGGTTAAAGGGATGATCAATGCTTCCCATTGGAGTGCTTTTTGTTACCTTCTTTTGTTCACTTGTAGGAGAATATTGTCCCTTGGTAAGGCCATAAATTTCATTATTAAAAAGCAGGAGATTTACATCAAAATTCCGTCTAAGCATATGAATTGTATGGTTACCACCAATGCTCAAGCAGTCGCCGTCTCCCGTCACGATCCACACACTTAATTCAGGCCGGCTCGCTTTTAGCCCACCGGCAATCGCAGTCGCTCTTCCATGAATACTATGCATTCCATAGGTGTTCATGTAATATGTGAACCGGCTGCTGCAGCCAATCCCGGAAATGATTACAATATTTTCCTTTGGAATTCCCAAACCGGGCATCATTTTCTGGACTTGCGCCAATATGGAATAATCTCCGCATCCGGGGCACCATCTTACTTCCTGGTCGGTGGCAAAATCTTTAGCTGTTAAAGAAACAGGCTTACCTGCAGTTTCATTCATCTTAAACAAATTATGCTATCAAAGTTAATACATACAATGTTACAGGAAATGTAATACAAATATTAAATAGGAAATTTTTTTGGTTAAGATGTTATATAAGTTTTTTTTCCGGCCCTTAGAAAGTTTCGCCGTTATTTCTTCTTAAAAAGAATGTCATTCTTAATTCATTTCAAGTCTTGACACAGTTTTAGTGTTCTGAATACCCAATTCAATTTCAGTAATTTTGTTTACTTAAAAAAAAGATATGTCAGAAAATAAATATGATTTCGGGATGGTTGGCCTCGGCGTGATGGGAAGCAACCTGTTAATGAACATGGCTGATCACGGCTTTGCGGTTGTTGGATATGACAAAAACCCAGATAAAACTAAATTATTCGAATCCGCCGCTCCTAAAGGCACGATAGTGAAAGGAGTAAACAAACTTGAGGAAATGATAAATAATCTTAAAATTCCACGCAAAATTATGATGCTTGTCCCTGCAGGCATTCCTGTTGATAGTGTGATAAATGATCTGCTTCCGGTATTAGAAAATGGAGATATAGTTATTGATGGAGGAAATTCTCATTACACAGATACGCTTAAAAGAATACAAATTTTGCAGAATAAAGGTTTCCATTTTATGGGAATCGGCATTTCAGGCGGAGAGGAAGGGGCCCGTAAAGGTCCAAGTATTATGCCCGGAGGAGATAAAGAAGCATATAGCTTAATAGAACCAATGCTAAAGGCCGTTGCTGCAAAAGTAAATGATCAACCCTGCGTAGGTTACCTGGGTAAAGATGCGGCCGGGCATTATGTCAAGATGGTTCATAACGGAATAGAGTATGCAATAATGGAGCTTATTAGTGAATGTTATGATCTCTTGCATAACGGTCTTGGTTATTCTAATAAAGAAATGCACCGTGTATTTAACGATTGGAACAAAGGTGAGATGAATTCCTTTCTGCTTGAAATATCAGCGGCGATATTTGACAGGAAAGATGATAAGGAAACTAGCAATTACCTGGTAGACATGATACTTGATAAGGCCGGTGCAAAAGGCACTGGTAAATGGACGTCGCAGGAAGGTCTTGATGTGCCAATGCCTATACCAACTATCGATTCGGCAGTAATGATGCGCAACTTATCCTCTCTCATTGAAGAACGCAAAGAAGCTTCCGAAATTTATAAAACCACCTGCCAGAAAATAAATGAGACTGGTACATCATTCGAAAATTTATTAAAAGATGCTCTATTTTTTGCGACGGTAATAAGTTATACCCAGGGATTAGCTTTGCTTACAAAAGCATCGGGCGAATTGAAAATGGATATTCCGCTTCCTGAAGTGGTAAGTGTATGGAGAGGTGGATGTATTATACGTTCAGCATTGCTCGATCTTTTTAAAGTAGCCTATAAAACCCCGGAACTTAGAAATCTTTTGCTGGACGAGAATATTTCAAAGTTGATGATGCAGAAACTGGATGGAATTCAAAAGATTGTTTCAATAGCAGCACTCAACAATTTCCCATGCGCGGGTCTTATGGCTTCATTAAATTATTTTAATGCTTACCGCAGAAATCTTTTGCCAACAAATTTAATACAGGCTCAAAGAGATTTCTTTGGGGCGCATACATACCAAAGAATTGACAGGGAAGGAGTTTTTCATAGTGAATGGCAAACTTCCGCAGAGACAGTTTCAACTAAACCGATAGATACAAATTAAAAATCAATGTTAGATTATAAAAAATTACCATCCTCCCTTCTTTTCATTTTTGGCGGAAGTGGTGATCTTAATTACAGGAAATTAAACCCGGCATTATTTAATCTTTTTATCGATGAAGCTATGCCCGGGAATTTTGATATAGTGGGAATTGCCCGTTCGGAATATCCCAAAGATGAATATGAAAAACATTTAAAAAAGGGAATAGATAATTTCTCGCGGAGGAAAGCGACTGTAGCGAATTGGAAGAATTTTTCCAGCCATCTTAGTTATTTACAGATGGATGTAAAAGATTTAGAAGAATATAAAAAGATCGAAAAAATTGCCCGGGAGAAGGAAACGGAATACGGTGCACATCCCAACATTATTTTTTACATGGCAGTTGCGCCGCAGCTGGTTCCGGATATAGTTAAGAATTTGGGGAAGCTGCAATTTTGCCAGGATATTAAATGCACAAGGATTGTAGTAGAAAAGCCCTTTGGATATGATCTTGAAAGCGCCGTAGCAATGAATCAGATGTTGAGCGAATATTTCGAGGAAGACCAGATTTTTCGAATAGATCATTATCTTGGTAAAGAAACTGTTCAAAATATCCTTGCATTACGTTTTGCCAATGCTTTATTTGAACCCATATGGAACAGGAATTATATTGATCATGTACAAATAACTGCCGCCGAAACGGTAGGAGTGGAAGGACGCGGAGGCTATTATGAAACAAGCGGCGCATTGCGGGATATGGTTCAAAACCACATATTGCAATTGCTTTGTATGATTGGTATGGAAGCACCCGTATCATTTGAGGCTAATGAAATACGAAACAAAAAAGCCGATGTTTTACACGCACTGCGTAAAATAACCAAAGACCAGGTGCAGGAATATGCTGCACGGGGGCAATACGGTGAGGGCTGGATGCGGGGTGAAGAAGTTCCTGGCTACAGGCAAGAGAAAAATGTAGATCCTGCCTCCAACACCGAAACTTTTGCTGCGGTTAAATTTTATATTGATAACTGGCGTTGGCAGGGTGTTCCCTTTTACGTGCGAACCGGAAAACATCTTCACGAAAAAAATACTTCTCTCACAATCCAGTTTAAACCGGCGCCGGCATTTGCTTTTCCGAAGGAAGCTGCGGAAACGTGGCGGCCAAACAGGCTTTCAATCAGTATTTCACCGGAAATGGACATATGCCTTCGCTTCCAATCAAAGCGGCCGGGGCAAGCCATGATTTTAAATCCTGTGGATATGATTTTTAATTATAAAGATGAATACGATGGCGAGGATCCCGAAGCTTATGAAACGCTTTTGTATGACGTAATGGAGGGTAATGCCACTCTGTTCATGCGTGCGGACCAGGTAGAAGCGGCATGGAAAGTTGTAATGCCTATTCTGGACGTATGGAAAGCACGGAAACCGATGGATTTTCCTAATTATTCTCCGGATTCGTGGGGCCCTGAGGATGCCGAAGCTCTTATTGCCAGGGATGGACATAATTGGGCAACACTGCCTGCTAAAAAGAAAAAAAGAAAATGAGTTTAAATATTTATGATTCGAAAGAAAAATTGAGCCGCGGATTAGCATCCTGGATGTGCGATCTTATAGCCTCAACATTAGAGAAACAGGAGTTTTTCACCCTGGCACTATCGGGTGGCGATACCCCCCAGGCACTTTACAAAACACTGGCATCAGAGGAGTACAATAAAAAAATAAATTGGAAGAGAATTCATATTTTTTGGGGCGATGAAAGAGCAGTTCCTTTTGATGATGACCGGAATAATGCAAAAATGGCTTTTCAAAATTTACTCAGCCATGTTGATATTCCACTGGCACAGGTACATAAAATACGTGTAGATATTGAACCACTTTTTGCCGCAAAAGATTATCAGAAGGTTCTGGAAACTTATTTTGAGAATACAAAAAAAAGTTTTGATCTTATTTTGTTAGGCATCGGTGACGACGGCCATACTCTGTCCATCTTCCCGGGCTCACCTATAATTGACGATACGGCGCATTGGGTAAATGCGGTTCTTAATGAGAAACAAAAAATGTACAGAATTACTTTGATGCCTTCGATTGTAAATAAGGCATCTCATATTGCTTTTATGGTAACCGGAGAAAATAAATCAGAAATATTGTATCGTATTTTAGAAGGGAAGTATGAACCCGATATTCTCCCAGCTCAAATGATAAAACCTGAAAATGGAGAATTGTATTGGTTTTTAGATAAAAAGTCTGCCGGCAAGTTAAGGAAGTAAGAGATCAATCTAGGCATTTGGAGGAGCGGGAGATCTGTTTATTCTTTAAGCAATTGAACCTAATATACCTCGATAACATTTTGCCAAAGGTTTCCTATCTCAAAAATTTCGGATCACCATATGAGCATTTTACATAATTTCAATTATATTTTGCTAAAATTTCAATTATGACTCTCTTCGGTTTTCTGATACTCCTGCTCATTGCGGCCATATGTGGCGGAATAGGCCAGGCGATTGCGGGTTACGATCTTGGCGGTTGTCTTGTCTCAATTGTTGTGGGATTTATAGGGGCTTATATCGGGTTGTGGGTAGCAGGAAAAATGGGACTTCCTCATTTTTTTGAAATTAACATCGATGGGAAGCCATTTCCAATAATATGGGCCATCATAGGTTCCGCAATTTTCACATTTATTGTTGCCCTGTTGCGACGGGCTTTTACAGGAAGATCGTAACTATTTTATACCAACTCGTATTTTATCATCACGAACAATTTTGCGTTGGTTGAGCTAAAATCTTTAATATCCCTTTAATACAATAAGGGGTATGCTCAAGGAATTTTCAAAACCATCCATTATATTTGACGTTCACATTGTTTTAGAAAGTATGTTTAATCTTATTTTATTTGGCCCTCCGGGCAGCGGCAAGGGTACGCAATCAGAGAAGCTGATTGCAAAGTATAATCTAAAGCATCTTTCAACAGGAGATCTTCTCAGGAGCGAAATTTCACGTAAAACACCGTTGGGTATCGAGGCTAAAAAATTTATGGATAAAGGGCAGCTTGTTCCGGATGAAGTTGTTATAGGAATGATCAGTTATGCCCTGGATGACAATCCTGATGTGAATGGTTTTTTATTCGATGGCTTTCCCCGAACTTCTACCCAGGCGCAAGCCCTTGATAAACTTTTAGAACTAAAGCATGCTACCATAAACGTTATGCTCGCTCTCGATGTAACTGAAGAAGAGCTCGTGAAGCGGCTGGTGAAACGCGGGGAAACAAGCGGCCGCTCTGACGATAATAACGAACAGGTGATCCGCACAAGAATTGTGGAGTACAATAAAAAAACATCGCCCGTAGCTGAGCATTACAAAAAAGCGAATAAGGTGATAATGATAAAAGGCGAAGGAACAGTTGAGGAGATATTTCAAGCGCTTACCGGGGAAATTGATACGAGGATGAAGAAAACAAAAACACCCTCTTAGCACCTATGTAAATGAATCCTGAAAAAGAATCCTTTCTGAAGTTTAAACTTATCGCACTTTTAAAGCAACTAAGGGGCGATGAAAAAGGAAATTGGGGAGTAATGAATTCGCAACAAATGGTAGAGCATCTTGCTGATGCAGTTAAAAACGCCAGTGGCAAATTAATACTTCCTGTCCTAAACGACGGTGAGAGGTTACAAAAGTTTCGGGACTTCTTAATTAGTGAAGAATCTTTTAAAGAAAATACCAAAAATTCATTAATACCAGAAGAAGGAATTCAACTTCGTCAATCTGACATGGCTTCTGCGATAAATAACTTGCAAACGGAATTCGATTATTTTTTTGAAGTCTTCGCAATTACTCCGGCATTACAAACAGTAAATGCTTTCTTTGGCCAGCTTGACTATGAAATGAACATTCAATTATTGCACAAACACGCAATGCATCATCTAAGGCAATTTGGTTTAATTAAATAATTTTTGCTTCTTCCCATTTAACGCCATTGGAATCTCTCACAATTAACGGTTTTATGATGCTACTAAAAACAACAACGCCGGACTTTAACAATGACTAATTTTGAAAATTAATTATCACGATGCGCAAATTAGGAAATTATGTATTGGGCAAATGGATAGAAGGCGATGGAAATGGACAGGAATTATACAATGCAGTAAACGGTGAATTGATTGCTCTCGCTACCACCATAGGTCTTGATTTTGCCTCTATCCTTGACTATGGAAGAACTACAGGAAGCCCTGCGCTGCGCAAAATGACTTTCCAGGAAAGAGGCAGGATGCTCAAATCTCTCGCATTGCATTTGCTCGAAAAAAAAGAAAAATTTTATGGTATTAGTTATAAGACCGGTGCAACCCGTGCGGATAGTTGGGTGGATATAGAAGGTGGCATAGGCAATCTTTTTTCAAACGCATCTTTAAGAAGAAAATTACCAAATGAAATATTTGCTCTTGATGGTGAAAATATTGGTTTAAGTAAGGGTGGCACTTTCGCCGCTCAGCATTTGCTTTTGCCTAAAGAAGGAATGGCTATACATATAAATGCATTCAACTTCCCGGTGTGGGGCATGCTTGAGAAAGTTGCGGTAAACTTACTTGCTGGTGTAGCCGCAGTTGTAAAACCGGCGTCCATCACATCATATCTTACAGAGGCCGTTGTGAAAGAAATTATTTCTTCAAAAATTTTGCCTGAAGGTGCGCTGCAACTTATTTGTGGCAGTGCGGGAGATATTCTTGATCACGTTACTTCACAGGATGTTATTACATTTACAGGGTCGGCATCTACGGGTTTAAAACTAAAATCAAACCCCCATATCCTTAGTGAGAATGTTCCTTTTAACCTGGAAGCAGATTCGTTGAATTGCATTGTTCTTGGCGATGATGTATCACCGGGCATGCCGGAGTGGGATATTTTTATTAAAGAGATCAGAAAAGAAATGACATCAAAAGCCGGACAGAAATGTACGGCCATCCGAAGAATTTTTGCTCCGGAAAATAAAATGGAAGAGACATGGAAGGCAATCAGTAATTCATTGGCCCAAACAACCATTGGTAACCCGGAAAATGAAAAAGTAAGAATGGGAGCGCTGGCCGGACAATCTCAAAAGCAGGAAGTAAAGGAACAGGTTCAAAAGCTTCTTGCATCGTCTCAAATAATTTATGGCAGCCTCGATAGTGTCGAGGTTATTGATGCCGATGCAAAAAAAGGCGCCTTTTTGAGTCCTTTGCTTTTATTAAATACAAATCCTTTTGAAACGAATGAAGCACATGATGTAGAGGCGTTCGGTCCGGTAAGCACAATTATGCCGTATAAAAATATTGAAGAGGCGATCACGCTGGCAAAAAAAGGGAAGGGGTCTTTATGCAGTTCAGTTGTTACATCAAATGAAAAATTTGCGAAGCGGTATATTCTTGAAGCAGGTACGCATCATGGAAGAATTCTAATCCTTAACAGGGATTGTGCAAAAGAAAGTACAGGCCATGGCTCGCCATTGCCTTTACTCGTACATGGCGGGCCAGGCCGGGCAGGAGGTGGCGAAGAAATGGGGGGCCTTCGGGGAATAAAACATTATATGCAAAGAGTTGCCATACAAGGCTCGCCAACAATGCTTACTGCGATTACGAATGTGTATCAACCAAATTCAGCGGCAAATATTACCAAATCTCATCCCTTTAAAAAATATTTTGAAGAACTTAATATCGGTGACCAATTGGTAACGGCAAAGAGAATTGTTACCAGTGACGATATTGACAAGTTTGCCCAATTAAGTGGCGATCACTTCTATGCCCATATCAAAACTACTGATTTTGACGAAACAATGTTTGAGCAACAGGTGGCGCATGGATATTTTATATTGAGTGCCGCAGCGGGCCTCTTCGTTGATAGTTATGAAAAAAATCCTGTGTTGCTGAATTACGGAATTGATGACCTAAGGTTTACAAAACCTGTGTACCCGGGCCATGAAATCTATATTCGGTTAACTTGTAAAGAAAAAACTGAACAGGAATTAAAAGAAAAAAGTCCAGATGAACCCTTCGTAAAAGGCAGTGATATCCCCAGGGGGATCGTTAAGTGGCATGTCGAAATTTTAGATGAAACAGAAGAACCTTTAATTGGCGTTGCAACTATTCTTACAATGGTCGCGAAAAAATAAGAAAATTGCGACTGCGAAAAGTTTTTATTTAAATCTCTTTCCATTTTCTAACTTTAAATAAAACCGCCAGCTCATAAATGTATCCGCGGAGTTTTTAATAATTTTGACAAAGAATACTTCATATATATATCGTTATATCTGACTATTAAAAACAATTTATTTTTTTGAGCTTAATTGATGTAATTTATTTTATTTAATTATTTTCTCTTATATGGAAGGCTACGTGAAATCTCACACTGAACATGGCATTACAACTATAGAATTTTTTCATCCGCAAAGCAATTCACTGCCAGGTAAGCTTCTCGAGAAAATAACCGAAGAAATTCATTATTCATCAATTCATGAATCAAAAGTGCTGATTCTTCAAAGCGCAGGAGATGGCGCATTTTGTGCGGGTGCCAGCTTTAACGAGTTAGCATCAATCAAAACTGACCAGGAAGGGTTTCATTTTTTCCAGGGATTTGCAAACCTGATCAATGGTATGCGTAAGTGTAACAAACTTATCATAGGACGTATTCATGGCAAATGCGTAGGCGGCGGTGTTGGTATAGCTGCTGCCTGCGACTACGCGATTGCGATAAAAACAGCGGAGGTTAAATTAACTGAACTATCAATCGGGATAGGTCCTTTTGTTGTAGGTCCTGCGGTTGAAAGGAAAATTGGAACATCTGCTTTTAGTCAGCTGGCTGTCGACGCGACACTTTGGAGAAGTGCCGACTGGGCAAAAAAGAAGGGTTTATATGCAGAGGTGCATGAAACGATGCAAAACCTGGATGAATCTGTTTACAGACTTGCAAATACACTTGCACATTCAAGCCCCGAGGCAATGGCAGAGATGAAAAAGATGTTCTGGAAAGGAACAGAAAACTGGGATACATTGCTGAACGAAAGGGCCGCAATAAGCGGGAGATTGATATCGAGTGATTTTGCAAAAAGTGCTATTTCAAAATTTAAGGCAAAATAAAAATCCCCTCGCTAAAGGGGAGTTTTTTTATAAATCGTCGTATTCAAAAAGTGGATCAATATGAGTGCCTGCATCCATTTCAAAAACAGGATTTATCAGGCCATCTTTTAATCCATACACCCAACCGTGTAATTGCGGACGCTGCTCCTGTTGCCAGGCCCGTTGAATAATTGATGTCTTGGAAAGATGCATCACCTGTTCCATTACGTTAAGTTCAACAAGCCTGTCGGTCTTCCTTTCTTCATCATCAATAGCCGCAAGTTCTTCGCGGTGGAGCCGATACACATCTTTAATGTTACGCAGCCACATATTAAGGATATACTTGAAATCATGATTAGTCATAGCTGCCTTTATTCCGCCACAGCCATAATGGCCACACACAATCACGTGTTTCACCTTTAAGTGATTTACCGCGTAATCGAGAACACTCAAGAGATTTACATCGGTATGCACTACCATATTGGCAATATTCCGGTGTACAAATATTTCACCGGGTTGAGTGCCTGTTATTTTATCTGCGGGTACCCTGCTGTCGCTGCAGCCGATCCATAAAAACTCCGGGGTTTGCAATGAAGATAGCCGGTTGAAAAACTCCGGATCAATTTCCTTTTGATTTTTTGCCCAATCTTTATTTTTAGCTAAAAGCTTTCCATATGAAGTCATAAAATATATTTTAATTAAAATGAATAAAAAAATATCAGATTTCGAGCATTTTTTTTAAATGAACGAAAATTAATTTCTATAGACTTTGATTTTGATGTGAAACTGGTTCCTCAAAATCCTGCCCCTCAATTCCATAGTCGTCGGCAAAATGGTGATGCATTGCCTTTTGTGCACTCTTCTTTATTTCCACTTTTATATTTTTAAGATGAGCATGTTTCATAAAATCGTTAATAACCTCTATCACATCCCTGTCAATAAAGTCAGCACGCAGTACATCGATTAATACAAAAGAATTTGCAGGTACTTCTTCAAGCTTATTTTTTAGAATAGGCTTGTTTAAAAAGGATACATCTTTTCTCAGCCTGAATAAATATTTATTGCTGTCGTGAACAACAAAAACGGAGGTTTTGAAATTACTTCTGAAAGAAAAGAATAAGCCCGCCACGATGCCAACTAGTATACCTGAGAGAAGGTCTGTAAACAAAATAGCTGTAATTGTAATTATAAAAGGTAAAAACTGGTCAAATCCCTTTTTGTAAAAGGCTTTGAAGATGGATGGTTTGGCAAGTTTAAAACCGATATAGATAAGAACGGCAGCCAATGCGGAAAGGGGAATCAGGTTAAGAAGATTTGGTATTAATGCTACACTTAACAACAGAAATAATCCATGCATAACTGTAGATAATTTAGATTTAGCACCCGCGTTTACATTCGCGGAAGTTCTTACGATTACCGAAGTAAGTGGTAAGCCTCCTATTAATCCCGAGCATATATTTCCAATACCCTGGGCTTTTAATTCACGATTTGTAGGCGTTACCCTTTTATATGGATCTAATTCATCTGATGCCTCAATATTCAGGAGAGTTTCGAGACTTGCTACCAGGCCAATCGTAAATGCGGTTGTCCATACATTTAAATTACCTAAAAATTCTAACGATGGAAATTTGAAAAAAGAAACGAAGTCATTTATAGAGCCGGCCACCGGTATAGCAACAAGATGTCCATTTTGTAATGACCATGCATGCGCACTATTTATGAACATCATATTTATGAGCACAGCGGATAAAACTACTACCAGTGGTGCGGGGATCAATTGAAAAATCTTTCCTTTTTTTACCAGAAATTTATCCCACACAATTTGTATAAGTAATGAAATAACGCCGATAATTATGGCAAGTGGGGCAGTCTGTCTCACGGATTCAACCAGGCCGCTAAAAGTATTCTCTTTATTTGTTTGTATAAATGCATCATCGCCCTCGAAGTTTGCATCATAACCAAGCAAGTGAGGGATTTGTTTTAAAATCAAAATGAGTCCGATAGCTGCGAGCATACCTTTAATAACTGAAGAAGGGATGTAATCACCAATAATTCCTGCCTTGAAAAATCCAAGGGCTACCTGGAAGACTCCGGCAATTACAACAGCAAGCAGAAATGCCTCAAATGTAGGTAGTTTAAGAATTGCCGTAGCTACAACAACCGTGAGGCCGGCGGCGGGCCCGCTTACGCTCAATGAGGAGCCACTCAATGATCCTATAATAATGCCTCCTACGATACCTCCAATTATGCCGGCAAACATAGGTGCACCAGAACCCAAAGCTATACCCAGGCATAAGGGCAAAGCGACTAAAAATACAACCAATGATGCCGACATATCTGCACCAAAATTTTTAAAAATCTTTTGCATTGTTTTGTTTTTTGTAGAAATAATAACATTGGCTGCTACAAAAATTAACAGTCAACGAGTAATTAATAAATAAAAATTCAACAAAACAAATCGGGAGGAGGAGATTGCACCTCACTCGCTAACAAGAAGGGAAGTGTCTCAGAGAAATGAATATATTGGCATTGGCCGGAAATGCTGAGGCCATTATTACCATAAATTGATGAAACGGAAAACCACTTGAGGTCCATAAAAGCCGTCGCGGACTTCGAGGATCCTGCCTCTGGAAGTTCTTCCGTCATTGTAGCTCCGGCTATCAACTGTCCAACTTGCCTGAGTGGCAATAATTGTGTTAAAAAAATCGAGAGAAAAAATATGGTAATAAATTTTTTTGCCATCTAAGGGCGCAAATTTAAAGCCCATTGATCGAAAAAAAAAGTCATTCCTGTTAATAAATATTTATCGTAGGCAGAATTTTATTCGGAGACTACATGTTTAACCCCCCGCAAGTGCTTATTACCTGGCCGGTAACATACGAGCTTAAGTCGCTTGCCAGGAATAAAGTAACATCGGCGATTTCACTTGCCTGCCCAAAACGACCTAATGGAATTTTATCGAGAAAGGATTTCGCGGCCTCTCCTTCTTTTAAGTAGTGCGTCATATCGGTTTCAACAAATCCGGGAGCAATGGCATTGCATCTTACATTCCGGCTGCCAAGTTCTGCCGCGATTGATTTTGTAAAGCCTATTATTCCCGCCTTACTTGCTGCATAACTACTTTGGCCTGCGTTTCCACGCATACCTATAATAGAGCTCATGTTTATGATGCTGCCTTTCTTAGATTTCATCATAGGACGAATAACCTGTTTCGTCATATTAAAAACACTTTTAAGATTGGTATCCATTACTTCATCCCATTGTGCGGGGGTCATTCGAAGCAATAAATTATCTCTTGAAATACCCGCGTTATTCACACAAATATCGACGGTGCCAAATTCTTTAACCACATCATTTACCATTATCTCACAATCTTCATATACGCCGGCGTTGCTTTTGTATCCTTTGGCATTAACGCCCTGGGATTTCAATTTTTCTTCCAGGTCTTTAGCTTTATCATCGCTGCTAACGTATGTAAATGCAATGTGCGAGCCATTCTCAGCAAGTTTTAACGCTATTGCCTCCCCAATCCCCCGGCTGCCCCCGGTTACAATGGAAACCTTGTTTTCTAATAATGCCATAATGCTAAATCTGTTATCTGTTTATAAATTTTTTTTTGATTCTGCGGTCAAAATGAATTTGTCACTTTAAGAATCTCTTCGATCAAAATTCTGTTATTACTCAATCTTGGCACCTTATGCTGTCCCCCAAGTTTGCTTTTTCTTTTTAGCCATTCTCTAAAAGTACCCGGTTTTAAAATGTGCACAATGGGTTGACGTAACGCTATGTCCCGGTGACGTTTTGCCTCATAATCACTGTTTACCGATTTTAATGCCGTATCAAGAGCAAGGTTGAAATTATTAATGTCGTCAGGTAATTTATCAAACTCTATCAGCCACTCGTGGGCGCCATTTTCTTTTTCGCTGAAGAAAACAGGTGCCGCAGTATAGTCACTTACTACACTATTGGTTTCTGCTGATGCTATTGCGATTGCTTTATCAGAATTTTCAACGATCACTTCCTCACCGAATGCATTCATGTAATGTTTTAGCCTCCCGGTTACTTTTATTTTGAAAGGCCGAAGCGATGTAAATTCAACCGTATCTCCAACAAGGTATCGCCATAGACCTCCATTGGTGCTTATCACCAAAGCATAATTTTTATGAAGTTCAACTTGTTTCAGGCCAATAGTTTTCGCTCCATCCTTGCCATATTCGTCAACGGGCATGAATTCATAAAATATCCCGTGATCGGTAAAAAGAAGCATGCCATCATCCTCGGGCATATTTTGCGCTGCAAAAAAACCTTCACTGGCATTGTAGATTTCAAGATAATTTATAGGAGTACCAATTAATTTATAAAGTTGCTCACGGTAAGGAGTAAATGACACGCCACCATGAATGTATAGCTCGAGGTTGGGCCACACATCTTTCAGCGTTTTCTTTTGTGAAATTTCAAGAATTCGTTTTATTAATACAATGGTCCAGGTAGGAACTCCGGCCATCGATGTTACATTTTCATTTATGGTGCTCTGGGCTAGCTGCTCAATTTTACTTTCCCACTCATCAAGTAAGGCAATCCTGAGCTCGGGAGTTCTTATCCAATGTCCCCAAAACGGAGTGTTTTGCATCAGCACTGCGCTTAGGTCACCGTATTGTATCTCTTCATTAAAATTATTTACCTGGTGACTCCCTCCTACAACAAGACTTTTGCCGGTGAGAAGATCACTATCGGGAAAATTATTGTAGTAGTTTGTAAGCACGTCTTTCGATCCCTTGAAGTGAGTATCCTTGAGGCTTTCCTCACTTATTGGAATAAATTTACTTTTTTCCGATGTGGTGCCGCTGCTTTTGGCGAACCAGTTAATTGGGGTATTCCATAAAATATTTTCTTCACCATTCATCATCCGGAGGATATAAGGTTTTATATCATCGTACTCATGAATAGGTATGCTTTTTTTAAAATCCCTGGTAGTGAAAAGTTTCGAAAAAGAATATCGCCTGCCAAATTCAGTGTACTGGGCCTGCGTTACCAAATGCTGCAGCACATCTCTTTGCGCCGCCACCGGATAATCAATCCAGTTTTGGACGCCCCACAGGCGTAACCTTGCTAAACGAGATATGGCAGGGCTTAATAATTTCATCGTAAGGCAAGATAATAAATTGCTTTATGCTTTAGTGCTTTATTGGTAATTGTTGCTTGAACTTTTTTTGAAAGAAGAAATCTCAATCTTAATTAGTCAAATGGCAATCATTTAACGAAGTATAATTATTTTAGGGCGTCCGTATGCAGATAATCTTTTCGCTTTAACTCGAAATTGCGGCCCAGGTATAAGCGCCTTACCTGCTCATCTTTTGCCAATTGCTCTGCCGTGCCTTCAATAAAAATTTTTCCTTCAATAAGCAGGTATGCCCGGTCGCATATTGATAAAGTTTCGTTTACGTTATGGTCAGTAATTAGTATCCCAATATTTTTGTATTTCAATCTCGTCACAATGCTTTGGATATCTTCTACCGCGATAGGATCTATGCCGGCAAAGGGCTCATCGAGCAGGATAAATTTTGGATCTACAGCAAGTGCCCGCGCAATTTCAGTACGGCGTCTTTCGCCTCCGCTTAATACATCTCCGTTGTTATGGCGCACATGACCAAGATTGAATTCTGAAATTAAAGATTCAAGTTTTTCCTTTTGATCCTTTTTTGAAAGTTTCGTCATTTCAAGCACGGCAGAAATATTATCTTCTACTGTGATTTTCCTAAAAATACTTGCTTCCTGGGGTAAATAACCAAGACCCATCTTAGCTCTTTTATACATGGGCAGCCTTGTGATATCGAGATCATTCAAAAAAACTTTTCCTTCATCTGGTTTCACGAGACCTACAACCTGGTAAAATGAAGTGGTTTTTCCGGCGCCGTTAGGGCCCAGCAATCCTACAATTTCTCCCTGGCCTACCTGGAAGGAAACGTTATTGGTAACGGCCCTTTTTCCGTAATATTTAACTAAGTCTTTAGCAAAGATGGTTTGGTTCAAAACAAAAGTATTTCAACAAAAGTAAGTCAATGGATGTTAAGGAAACGCAAGTGATGGGGTAGGGATTATAAGTGCTGAGGCAGTTATGAGGCTATCGTATATCGTGCATTGTCCTTGCATCAATTCTTTGCTCTTAATTCATTACAACTTATGTTTGCATCTATTTTTAAAAAATGAAAGTCACCGATCACATTAAAGAGGCAACGGATACCAAAATTTCATTTGAAATTCTGCCACCATTAAAAGGAAAAACAATTGAATCAATCTATAATCACCTTGATCCTTTAATGGAGTTTGATCCTGCATTTATCAATGTAACCTACCATCGCAGTGAACAGGTATTTAAGAAGAAAGCTGATGGAACCTTTGATAAAATTGAAGTGCGAAAAAGGCCGGGCACTGTAGGGATTTGTGCGGCCATCATGAATCATTATAAAATTGACGCCGTTCCTCATTTAATTTGCGGAGGATTTAATATCCAGGAAACTGAAAATGCGCTTATTGACCTCGCTTTTCTCGGTATTGATAACGTGCTTTTGCTAAGGGGCGATGCGGCCAAAAATGAAACGCTTTTTGAGCCGGAGAAAAACGGTCATGCTTATGCAATCGATCTCCTGAAGCAAGTCGTAAATCTCAACAATGGCATTTACCTCGAAGAAGATATCCGGGATGGCTATAAAACCAAATTTTGCATTGGTGTTGCCGGGTATCCTGAGAAGCATTTTGAAGCGCCAAATATGGACAGCGATATTCGTTATCTTAAAATGAAAGTTGATGCGGGGTCCGACTATGTTACCACGCAAATGTTTTTCGACAATAAGAAGTATTTTGATTTCGTAAAGAAATGCCGGGATGCAGGGATACAAGTTCCAATAATTCCCGGCCTGAAGCCGATTACATCTAAAAAGCAACTGTCAGTTTTACCACGCACATTTAATGTGGAGATTCCAACCGAACTGAGTAATGAGATTATTAAATGCAAAACTGATGCGGATGTGGAAATTGTGGGTACGGAATGGTTGCTGGCTCAATCGAAAGAACTCAAAAAAGCAGGAGTTCCGGTATTACATTATTATACCCTCGGTAAACCTCATGTTGTAGCAAATGTTGCAAAAGAGCTGGTTTAAATTACTAAAAAACTTACGTGTCTCCACTTGTTTAAAAAAAGAAAGGCTATCCGGAAATGATTTCGAATAGCCTTTGATCTTTTGTTCTAAAAATTTGCCAATTAATTTCTGTTAAGTGGAATTCCGAGGGAGATACTTACGGTCCGGTATTTATTTTTGTCATCCGCACTATTATTGCTTTCTGTTGAATTAATTTTTGTAAGACCCATGCCGTAGTTAAATTTCAACAGTACTTTGCCCAGATCAAAACCTCCACCGAAATTTAATCCAAAATCAAACCTTTTAAGCTTGTCATAGGCTGCGTCATCCTGCTCAGAGGTGAATGGATCATCATTGCTAAATTTAATCTTGCTTGTACCTGACGAAGTGATTCCAAGAAATTTAGATTCTGATTTAGAATTTCCTGCTATGCCCATAGCGGCATAGGGCCCACCGTGAAAGAATATGTTGGTGTTTTTATTCAGAGGGAAACGCACTACTAAATTTAATGGCAATTCAAGGTATAAAGGATTGAATTTAGTTTTTACATAATTTTCATCGGTTGCTCCCGTGAAATAGCTTTCTGCCCTGGATCCCCGCCCATCAAGTAATAAGCCGCTTTCAAGATCAATGATTTCCGATAAGTCAAATCGCCCGAAAATGCCACTATTGAATGTGGTAAGCAAGTTGTTTTTTTCTGTTTGCCCCGAGGATGTTTTGCTAATATTGGCGAGATTAACGCCGCCTTGAATATAAACTTGTGAATGCGCTTTGGTAAGTAATAAGGTTAGCACAGCAATACATGATAGTGTTTTCATTTTATAGTTTTAGTTTTCAAAAAAGTAAGCGAGGTTGAATTTAAATTCGGCCATCAATACGGAGATGGTCATATTTTTTAATCAATTGTTCATAGACCGACAAAAGTGTACAAAGTTTAATCGCAACCTTTAGATGACTATTTTAAAGTAATGAGTGAAACGTTTTTTCATTAACCTTAACGGGATATTTTTTCTTTAATTGTTCAATCCATTTTTGTTCAAGAAATGTTTGATAATCATTAATAACAAGGCCTCTCGCATCTTCAAAGCTTCTTTGCTGATCTGCAGGATATAACTTGATGACTTGAGCAAAAACCGTAGTACCGTCCCCGTTATTTGTAACGGGTGCAGTTACAAGCCCCTCCGTGAAGTTAGTTCTGTCAATCACGGGGATCTGTGCAAGTTCATACCTCCCTGAATCCGCTTGTATTTGTGGGGGGTTTTCACTCATAACGTCCTTCCAGGATCGGCCGTTTTGAACTTGCTCAATGGCGTCTTTTGCAATTGTCGCATTGGCACAGGAGTATAATATGGCATCGGCACTCAGCTCCCACTTGTAATTATTTTTATGTTTATCATAGTATTCTAAAAGCCCTGAGCTGTCCGATGATGCCTTAGACCATACGTTCCTTTCCATGATTTCAAAAAGCATGTTCCCCTCTTTGAATTCCTTTAACTGGTATTTAAAATCAGGGCTAAAATCCTGCAGCCTGTTGCGATAATTTTCAGTTGCAGTAACTGCTACATAATTTTTTAAAAGGTCAGAATAAGATGATGGGTTTGCGGGTTGGCTATTTTCTTTTGTTCTTTTAGCATATTGCCGCCAGTCACCAACTGTTACTTTTTTATTATTGTTGAAAGAAAACAATACCGATTTATCGCTAAGGCCTCCGGCGTTAATTCTTTTATCTGACAAAGCAAAACTGTCGGTCATTTTCCACAATGCAGGTTCACTGATCGCACTATTCTTTTTATAGCCCGTTTTGTTTAGAATTTCTTTCAAAAATTTTTCTTTTGCTATCTCAATCCTGCTGTCATTGAGAACTTCCTGATTCAGGCTATACATGAAAGGCTCATCATTTTTATCCGCAGGTATTGGTGATAGTGAAATACGCTTTAAGATATGATATCCATATTCCGTTTGAAAAGGCGCTGAAACGTCCCCATCCTCTTTCAATGAAAAAGCGGCTTTCTCGAAACCGCCGTCATATGTTGCAACACCAAATTCCGGCATTATGCCACCGCTCATATAAGTCATTTTATCATCGCTGTATTTTTTTGCCAACTCACCAAAATCGGCTCCTGATTCTATTGCCTTATAAACGGAATCTGATAATAGTTTTGCGCGGTCTCTTAAAACGTTGTTTCCGGCAGGCACAGCAAATAAGATCTGGGCGATTTTTATTTTTCCCACCGCCGGTCGCTCTCCTTCATTTTTAAAGATGTGCCAGCCTTTTTTGGAGCGATAGGGCTTGCTTGTTTCTCCAGGCTTGAGACTGTAAACAATATTTTCAAATTCATAAGGAAGGATAAAAACGGTTATGAATCCAAGATCACTTCCCTGGACCGGGGCTATTTCTTCTTTTATTTCTGCAATCAGATCCTCATAATTTGTTTTGCCTTTTTTTAATTCATCATAGGTCTCATTGATTGCCTTATATGCTTTCATTGTATCCACTGGTGGCATTTTGCTATTTATCGCTACAAAAAAATGCGATGTATGAATATCTTTTTTACTCCGGTTGTAGGCTTCACTGGTAAGTATATCTACCTCTTTATTATCCTTCAAATAACTGTCTTCAATTTGCGAACTAAAGTTTTGAAGGTCGGCTTCGAGTGCGGGAAGTGTATCGAGCCGCAGTTCTTTTGCAGCTTGTACCTTTAGCTTAAATTTTATGTACAAATCCAGGTAATCCCTCAAAGCATGTTCTTTATCGGTAGCGGCGGTTTTGTTTTTATTATAAGCTTTTAGGAATTCATCTTTAGTGACAATATTGTTGCCATATGTAAACAAAGCCTGGGAAAAAGAAAAAAAAGGGATAGAAAAAAAGGCAATCAGCAATAACAGTTTTTTCATCAAAGAATATTTTTAATAAATGGCGGGGGTAAATTATGCAGAATTCTCAATTTAAATGATATTAATATTACCCCAGTAAATAATTAACCGGGAAGATTAGAAATGAATTCAAATAATGGTTGAACTGATTATTGAGCCGGTTTTTCATTTGTGGCGTTATTACTCACTTTCATTTGTAACACATCATCCATTTGATCGATAGTTAACTTTTTTGCTATGATGCGTTTGTCTTTATCAAGCAGGTATAATGTTGGGGTTTGGGTTACGTCATAAAGTTGTTTATAAGAGGGTTTCCTGGCTTCTTCCCCTGCTTTTTTCTGTTCGTCAGTCTGGTAAACGTTTATCCAGCTTTGCAAATTGTTCTTATTGATAAACTCCTTCCATTTTGCCTGTTCCTTTGTTTCAGAAAGTACAGCGTACATTTTTACGCCTACATCTTTCCATTTTGCCCTGTAAAAAGAATCCAGTCTCGGTACTTCGTGCTGGCAATGGCCGCACGTAGGATCCCAGAAAACAACGATCGTATAAGCAGCTTGTAAATTATATAGGGAGTGCGGCACTCCTGAAGTATCAACCATCTCAAGATTGGCCGCCTGCTCTCCAATAAGATTAGACATAAGCATGTACGCCCGGTTTGAAATCGCCGTCATCTGTTTTTCATTGAGCCAAGAAGAAACTCCTTTGGAATGATATTTTTCAAATAAATGCACAAACACTGCATCCTGTCCCATATATTTTGGATTGATATATTCGTCAGTAAGCCAGTTCAGTAAAAACTTATACATCTCGGTTGATGTCCTTGCTCTCAAAAGCAGGTAATCCGATTCTCTAATAATTGAATCGGGAGCAGGCGAGACTACTTCTCTAAAAAATCTTTCGAGTTTTGGCAGAAAGAAGGGAGTGCGTATTACGCGGTCGTCGGTAAAATCAATTCCATCCCAATAATGTTTTTTATAATACTGGTAATTACTTACAGAATCCTCCCGTGTAACAGGCTTCGCTATTACAGCCTGCGGCTCCTTCATGCTTTTTAGTAATGCCGCTAACATTGATTCGGGATTTTCCGTGATTATTTTTTCCCTGTAATCAGTAAGTTCTTTATTGAGCTCATTATAATTTTTCTCATGTAACGCACTGTCGGCTTTTGTTTTTGAATTTTTAAAAGCCGCCAGTTCCTGCTGTAAACTTCCACCTTTTGTAGCAACGAATTTTTGGTACTGTTGAAAAAGATGATTCTCTGAAGATCCGTTTATCGTGGTTTTATTTAACAGGTCCGTTGTATCTGCATCTATTGTAATGAGCTGCTCTTTGCCTACGAGGAAATCAAATAATTTATTTTTCCCCGGGAAAACAATAGAATATACTCCGGGGGGCAATATTTGACTTTTTTGAAATACAGCTACACCCTTGTTATTTATTACTGCGGAGTCCTCTATATTCATACTCTTACCGTAATAATAAGTGAGGTAGGTAATTCCATCTTTAAAATTAGGCGTGTGTAACGATACCTTATAGCCCTGGCCAGGTGAGGTTGTGACAGAAAATAAAAAAATGAGAAGGCTAAATAATAGTTTCATGTAATTAAAAAATGGTTAACAAAAATATTCAAATTGAGTACAAAAAATTTAAACGTTAAAATACTTAACATTTTTAGTCAAAACGCGATTAGTATTCATGAAGTACTTTTACCGGGCGATCATTTACCAGGAGAGGATAAAACCATACGGGGAATGAAACGAAAGAAGAAATTTATATTGGAAGATCTGGCTGTTACAAATTATGCGGCCGAAGGAAAGGCGCTCGGGCGTGTTGATGGCAAAGTAATTTTTGTAGGGGGAGCTGTTCCCGGCGATGTTGCAGATGTTTTAATTACAAAAAATAAAAAAGATTGGGCCGAAGGAAAAGCTATTAAAATAAAAGAGTTCAGCAACGAAAGAGTTGATCCGTTTTGCATCCATTTTGGCGTCTGTGGTGGTTGCAAATGGCAAATGCTTCCTTATAAAAAACAACTTGAATATAAAGAGCAGGAAACTATCGAGGTGTTTAAGCGAATAGGGCATCTTTCTGATATTCGCGTATTGCCGATAATTGGATCAGATAAAGTTATCCATTACAGGAATAAGCTTGAGTTTACTTTCAGCAATAAAAAGTATCTGCCCGAACAGCAATTGAAAGAGCTCGGAAATAATGACTGGCCGGGCGGCGCATTGGGGTATCATGTACCGGGATTATATGACAAGGTGATTGATATTAAAGAATGCTGGCTGATGGATGATGTAAATAACAAAATCCGGAACAGTATTCGCGATTTTGCAAGTGATAATAATTACAGTTATTACAATATCAAGGATCACGTTGGCTGGCTTAGAAATATCATAATCAGAAATTGTGAATCAGGTGAGCTTATGATAAATCTTGTTTTCGGAAATGACGATAGAAAAGAAAGAGAACGCATTTGCAAATTTTTACCGGAGCAGGTTCCGTCAATTACAACTTTATTGTACACAATTAATACAAAGTGGAATGACAGCATTTACGATCTCGATCCGCAAATAGTATTTGGAAAAGGGTATGTGGTTGAAACGCTTGGCGATTATAATTTTAAGATTTCTCCCAAATCATTTTTTCAAACGAACACAAAACAAGCAGAAAGATTGTATAGTATCGTGAAAGATTTTGCTTCGCTGAATGGGAATGAAATTATTTACGATTTGTATTGTGGCACAGGAAGCATTGGCATTTTCTTAAGTAAAAATGCAAAAAAGATTATAGGAGTTGATGTGATCGAAGAAGCGATAAACGATGCAAAAGAAAATGCTAAACTCAATAATTTGGATCATGCTTATTTTTTCTGCGGTGACGTAATCGGGATTTGCGCCGATGATTTTTTTAATCTTCATGGCCGCCCTGATGTAATAGTTGTTGATCCGCCACGTGCAGGGGTACATGCAAAGCTCATCAGCAAACTGGTAGAAATTCGTGCACCAAAAATAATATACGTGAGCTGTAATGTTGCAACCCAGGCCCGCGACATTCAGTTATTAAATGAGGCGTATACTGTCGAAAAATTGCAGCCGGTGGATATGTTTCCACATACGCATCATATTGAGTGTGTTGCAGAATTGAAGTTGAAATGAGAATTTTATTGAAGCGAGCGGCAAACAATTGAATGATGACCATTCATTAACGTAAAGATGAATACGAAGATGAAGTTTGGGTTAACCGTAAATAATATTCTATATATGGTCATTCAGAAATGTGATATAAGTTTACAATAATAGGTTTAGCTTACGAGCAATTGAGAAATATGATCCTCCGTACTTGCTATTAGCTGCTATCCCGGTCGGGGTTTTAGGAATCTCTAAGCCGCAATTTTGTGTCACTTTCTGTGATTTGAAATATTTAGATAAGCTTACAAAACAACCTGCGGAGGTTGAGTGGAAATACAGCCTGGTTTTGAGCTAATATTGCACGCTGGCTTAGGACATAATGGTAACATTTTAGCCCGGCGTCGTACCAGATCTGTAAGCGATATCTTTATAAGCTTTTAAAATTTTTATAAAAATATTATCATGAAAAAAAATATAACAAAAAAAATGGTGCTTGATGCCTGTTTGCAAAAGCAGGAAGAACTGGTAAAAAGTTATGAAGGGCGGGTGAATATGATGAAGTCTGATACTTATGACCAGCAACAGTCTACCAGCCAGTCAGAAGACCGGACCGCTGGAAAGGTTGACCTGTTAAATACTTACAAAACCGAATTGGTTTTTGCCCGCCGGGAAATGGAATACCTAAAGTCCCTTAACGCTTCGGCTGAAAATACAAAAGTAGAGCCCGGAGCCGTGGTGCTCACCGACCGGATGAATTTCTTCATCGGTGTTTCAAGTGAAAAACTCATAATTGATGGAGAGGAGATTTATGGCATTTCAACAAATGCGCCGATCTATCACTCGATGGAAGGACTGGAAAAAGGTGCCAAATTCAAATTCAATGATACGGAATATGAGATAGAAGATATTTCGTGATTACCGCAGGGCATCAATAGCACAGGGGATTTTGCGAGAAAGTTTAGTTGTATTAAATTATAGTTTGTATTCAGGGCACAAGTTAGCCATACAAGGGCTAAGCATCACGCTTAAATCCCTTCAGCCGGGCGGCATTATAATTCAGTGATGCAAAAATGACAACTATGTACAGAGCTTTTAGCTATTACTATTTATCTGCCGGCTTTTATGAGAAAGGAGATACAACTTTTAAGTTTTAAAAGCATTATTGCAGCAGTACTTTAGTGTTGCTGGTGGTTCGTGTGGCAAGAGCCATGGCGGTAATTCCGCCTAATTTCATATAGTCGTCAATATGATTCTTATCATCTATTTCTTTGCCTCATATCATATTTCACAAATACCATGTGCCATACTTTTGAATCCTAAAAAATAATATCAAAATGAAAGCTTTAGTATACCACGGGCCGGGCAAAAAATCATGGGATGAAATGCCGATGCCGAAAATTATAGAGGCAACAGATGCCATTATAAAAATTACCAAGACCACCATCTGCGGCACCGATCTGCATATTCTTAAAGGCGATGTGCCGGAAGTAACGTATGACCGCATCCTTGGCCATGAAGGCATTGGCATTATTGAAGAAGTGGGATCGGCGGTTACTACTTTTAAAAAAGGCGACGGCGTGTTGATCTCCTGCATCTCTTCCTGCGGCAAATGCGAGTATTGCAAGAAAGGCATGTACTCCCATTGTGTAAACGGTGGCTGGATATTGGGACATTTAATTGATGGCACCCAGGCCGAATATGTAAGAACACCTTTTGCCGATAACAGCCTTTATCATATTCCCGCAAGCGTAGATGAAGAAGCCATTGTAATGCTCAGCGATATATTGCCTACAGGCTTTGAGTGCGGCGTACTGAACGGCCAGGTAAAGCCCGGCGATACCGTTGCGATTGTTGGCGCCGGCCCTATTGGAATGGCGGCCTTGCTTACCGCACAATTTTTTTCTCCTGCATCTATCATTATGATTGATATGGATAACAGCCGGCTTGAAGTAAGCAAAACTTTTGGTGCAACAGATACCATCAACAACAAAAACGAAGATGCCATCGCAAAAATACTTTCCCTTACAGAAAATAAAGGCGTGGATGTAGCCATTGAAGCAGTTGGCGTACCGGCTACCTTTGAATTGTGCCAGGCAATTGTCGGGGCAGGCGGGCATATTGCCAACGTTGGTGTTCATGGCAAGAGTGTTCCTTTGCATCTTGAAACATTGTGGTCAAAAAATGTAACCATTACCACGCGGCTGGTCGACACCGTTACTACGCCTATGTTGATGAAGACTGTTACTTCAAAAAAAATAGACCCTGCAAAACTGATAACGCATCACTTCGCGCTGGATAATATTATTGAAGCTTACGATACTTTTTCAAATGCAGCAAGAGACAAAACTTTAAAAGTAATTCTTACCAATACAAACTAAGTTGCCGGCGGCCCATATCATTTTCCCGTATAAATATCTTTTCTTCAAAAAAAACTTAACGGCTGGCAACAATGGAAAATAATAAAAGTATGTCTAAAGAGACACTGCAAGGAAAATGGGAGTAAAGGGTTTCCATTTTACTTGAAACCTTTCTTAATTTTATAAAATTCAGAGGCCATATATGTCCATTATAAAAACCCTTATTTCTTCGAGTTATGTTCTTCGAATGAAATTTTCAAAACTAACAGGTATCGGAATTAATATTTCAGAAAACAAGATTGCTAAAAAAGCGGCTGTTAGCTTCCATTCTTTGAGGGCGACTACAAATTCGGGTGAAGAAATTTCGTTTGAGCGATATTCCGGAAAGAAAGTTTTAATTGTAAACCTCGCCAGCCAATGTGGCTATACACCGCAATACACGGAACTTGAACAATTGCATCAACAAAATAAAAGCATCTTTATTCTTGGCTTTCCTTCCAATAATTTCGGATCGCAGGAACCGGGAACTGACGATGAGATTGCTGAATTTTGCAAAATAAATTACGGGGTAACCTTTTTGCTTTTTAAAAAAGATGATGTAAAGGGAACTAATAAGCAACCAGTTTATCAATGGCTGAGCGATGAAAATAAAAACGGCTGGAACAATCAGGCGCCTAAATGGAATTTCTATAAATACCTGGTAGATGAAAATGGAAATCTTTCAAAAGTTTTTTCCTCCTCTGTGTCGCCGGTTGATATTGTTTTGTGAGAAACCATTAGCAAATTTAAAATTCCCAAATTCCTCTTCGGTTATACTGCACATTTCTCGTGGTAATTGATCAATTGAATTACTGATCTTTCAAATTCATACCCATTATATTGATCGGCAATTTCATCCAGCACCTCCAGGATTTCATCAACCTCTTTTAAGGTTACAAGCTTAAGACGGTATTCTTTTATATTGGGCATCCCTTTTAAATAATTGGTATAATGCCTTCTCATTTCATTAACACCAACAACAGGGCCTTTCCATTCATACGATTTTACCAGATGCTTTTTACAAACAGCAACTCTCTCTTCTACTGAAGGGGGCGGCAACAAAATTCCCGAATTTACAAAATGGGTTATTTCATTAAATATCCATGGATACCCGATCGCAGCTCGTCCTATCATTATACCGTCAACCCCATAACGATTTTTATATTCCAAAGCTTTTTGAGGTGAATCTATATCTCCGTTCCCGAAAACAGGAATTGTGATGCGGGGATTTTCTTTAACCTTCGCTATCAATCTCCAGTCCGCTTCGCCCTTATACATTTGTGTACGTGTACGGCCGTGAATCGCCAGTGCCTGTATTCCAACATCCTGTAAACGCTCCGCAACTTCTTCGATGTTTTTAGTATTGTCATCCCAGCCAAGCCTTGTTTTTACAGTTACCGGAAGCGAGGTACTTTTTACAACTGCACTGGTTAAACGAATCATTAAAGGCACATCTTTCAGTACCCCGGCACCAGCTCCGCGGCAAGCGACTTTTTTCACGGGACAACCAAAATTAATGTCCAGCAAATCGGGATTTGTAGCATCAACGATCTTTGCTGCCAGGGAAAGGCTTTCTTCATCACCACCGAATATTTGTATTCCCACGGGTTTTTCGTAATCAAAAATATCAAGCTTTTTGCGGCTTTTTATGGCATCTCTTATAAGGCCTTCGCTACTGATAAACTCAGTGTACATGAGGTGCGCACCGTTATCTTTACATACCGCACGAAAAGGGGGATCACTCACATCCTCCATCGGTGCAAGTAACAAGGGAAATTCAGGAAGTTGTATGTTACCTATTGATGGCATATCACTCTATTAATATTTGATCTGATTTCTGTTGCTTAAAGCTTAAAGCAGAAATTTGGCTGTAAATTTACGCACTTAAAATTTGAGATGATGGTTGTTGACAGGAATTCGAAAAACATTAGCTATCCGGCCCAACTCGGTATTTTACTTGGTTTTGTGGGAGTGGGCCTTATCATTGGCGCAATCGTTTCTGTTATTATCTGGAAGGCCATGACAGGGCGGCCAATATTGACAATGACTACCGATATGCTCAAGCCGCAATACTATTATACAATTATGGTCATCCAGGCCGTCTCTACTTTCTTTATGTTCTTTTTGCCCGTTTATTTTTTAGCACTTATTGCTTATCGCAGGCCGGCAAAGTTTATGGGCTTAAATACCAATGTCAATTACCGTCAGTTCCTTATTGTCATCGGTATTCTTATTCTAACATTTCCACTTTCGGCCGCGTTGGCTGAACTCAATAATATTATTCCCATTCCAAAAGACTGGGCAACAAAATTTAAGGCGATGGAGGATGCCCGTGCTTTACAGGAGGCTGCCCTGATTAACATTAATACATTTCCTAAATACCTGATCTCGTTAGTTGTTATAGGCTTGCTACCCGGGCTTTTTGAAGAAGTATGTTTCAGGGCGGGGTTACAAAATATTTTCACAAAATGGTTTAAAGGCCCATGGGTTGCCATTATACTTACTGCTATAATTTTTAGTGCGATTCATATCTCGTACTATGGCTTTTTAGTAAGGTTCGGTTTGGGAGTTATACTTGGCCTTATTTTTTATTACAGTGGCAATTTATGGCTGTCTGTTCTTTTTCATTTTTTATATAATGGTTTGCAGGTGACAGTTCTTTATGCAGTTTCAGCCTCAGGTAAAAAGACGCCACCAAAAGATATTGAAACAAATTTTCCGTTATGGGCAGGCATTACTGCTTTATTTCTTATCATTTATCTTTTTATTAAGTTTAAAGAATATTCTTTATTGCAAAAGGCAAAAGTTATAGAGGATGACTTTCCTGACGATGACTTTCATAACTGGGCAACGGCCCAATCTTAATATTTTTGATGGCTTTCGATTCTAAAACATTCCAAACAAGAGCGGTTACGGCAATTGCTTTTGTAATTGTAATGTTGGCAGGGCTTTTATGGAATGGAGTAAGCTTCTTAGTTCTTCTCATCATTATTCACTTTGGTTGCTGGTACGAATTCATACGTCTTATCAGAAAAATTAACGGACCAGAATACCTCCGCTTTTTGCCATTGGGGCTATTATATATCACGTTACCGGTTTTACTCCTAATGATGTGCGGCTTTCCCGATAATAATTCGGCTTTAGTTCCAAAGTATCTTGAGAACCGCTGGAAATATTCGCCTGTACTTCCCTGCGGAATTATTTTTTCAATCTGGATAAACGATACCATGGCTTATATCGTGGGTTCATTAATTGGCAAAACTCCTTTGTCCAAAATTTCACCAAAAAAAACATGGGAGGGAACGATTGGCGGGGTAATACTTTGTGTATTGACCATCTCATTAATTGGAATGGCAACAGGGTTTTATAACTTTACAGACTGGTTTATTATTTCTACGTCTTGTGCCTTCTTTGGAACACTCGGCGATCTGCTTGAAAGTAAATTAAAAAGAATGGCAAAGGTAAAGGACAGCGGAACGTTTATGCCAGGCCACGGTGGATTTTTAGACAGGTTTGATTCATTATTAATAGCTTCGCTGTCAGCAGGTTTATATTATTTTTTCTTCATGTGACACATTAAAAATAATACACACTTCTTCGCTTTCAACTTTTTATATTTGTAATTAAAGTTATGAGATGAATATTCACAAAGAAGGCTACAAATCAATTGCGCTGAGTGCGCTGGTTTTTGGAGCTATCAATATTATCTTCTTTTATTTTTTCAGCGCATCCATGCCCGTGATATCCTGGATTGTTTTCGGAGCAAGCCTTCTGGCTTTACTCTTTATTATTTCTTTTTTTCGCTCACCCAGGAGAAATTACACAGTTGCGCACCATCAGGTTATTTGTCCCGCCGACGGAAAAGTGGTAGTAATTGAAGAAACTGTGGACCCTGAATATTTTCATGATAAACGACTCCAGGTTTCAATTTTTATGAGCCCCGCCAATGTGCATATCAATCGCATTCCCATGTCGGGAGAAGTGTTATACAGCCAGTATCATAAAGGAAAATACCTTGTAGCATGGAATCCAAAATCATCTACAGAAAATGAAAGACATTCGGTGGTTATTAAAAGCGACAACGCAATAATTCTGGTAAAGCAAATAGCAGGCGCTGTCGCCAAACGAATTGTAAATTACCTGCAGGTAGGCCAGAATGTTGAACAGGGTACCGAGATGGGATTTATTAAATTTGGCAGCAGGGTAGATGTGTTGCTTCCGGTAGGTACTGAATTAAATGTTACACTAAACCAGGCTGTAAAAGGGGGTGTCACCGTTCTTGCGACAATTGACACATTAGTCCCTATAGAAAATGAAACGATACAACCCGAGGAAAAAAGTATTGAAAGTTTCTAAAGGACTCACCAACTATTATAAATTTGAGCAGCTCCAGGCGCCTTTGCGAAAAAATTACATTTCCTGTAATTTAATGCCGTTTAAAATATTGAATCTCCTGCTCATGTTTTTGTGCAGCTTCTTTTGTTTTAAAAGTGCCAAGATTTTTACGCTTCTTTGTTTTGGGGTCTGTTTTTTTAGAGTACAACCTATACTCACCGGATTTTAATTTTCTAATCATTGCTATTTATTTTTAATACGGATATTGATAAAAAAACATCAACTGTTGTGCCGCAATAAATAGTTTTATGAATAATTCTTGTGGCCTGGTTTTTTTTGATCCTAAACCGTTTAATTTCCTTCCTAATATAGAACCTGGCACATTTCGCAATAGAAGGTCCTGCGCTTTGTTTTGCCGCAATATTTTTTTTGAAAAGGAACATGATCTCTTGGGCATTTCTTTTTGGTGTAAGCGAGCCAATGTTTTCTTAATACAAAAGCTTTTTTCCATTGAAGAAAATCGAAGCAATAATTCCTAGTCTCGTAAATTAGCTCAGTAACCTTACGGGCTGGTATATTTTTCACCATTGTTTCGGGGTGTACACGCACACGAAACAAAACCTCGTTTTTAATAATATTGCCAGCGCCGGCAAAAATATTTTGATTAAGTAACACATCACAAATAAGCTCGCCTGGCATTTCTTTTAATTTCTTCCTGGCGGTTTTAGGATTAAAGCGGTCATCCATTACATCGGCAGCCCAGTCATATGTTTCGTTGATATTCCCTTCCATATACTTTAGTGAGCATGCGTAAAAGTTTATTTTACCTTTTGCAAAAACAAGTTGTAATCTTGGTGGGGCATCTCTCTCTTCATCGACCCTGTAGCTTCCGAACATCATCAGATGTATACGAAGTGTGAAATCTTTGAAACAAATAAGAAAGTGTTTTCCCCAGCTTTTGAAATCAATAATTTTTTGTCCCGACATTCTTTGAATATCAAGTTTACTGTTACCCCGGGCCGTTACAATCTTTTTACCTTTAAATTTCTGAACCGCCTCCTTTAGGATAACTATCGATGGGCCCTCTGGCATAAATAAAATTTATGTCATAGCTCCAAATGGCAAGCCAGTATTGTAGAATAAAAAATAGGAGGATGGGAGAAATATAGTCGGAGAAGTGATGTACTAAGCAGGCAATCCTAATTATTGTCAATTCTCTTCCCTGAATTGTTTTCCCCACCTGTATCATCCTGTGTAGCGAGGGTATCTTCAGAAGGATCTTCCTGCGACTTTGGAGGAGCAGGATTTTCTTTAGGCGATTTTTTGGAAGTTATTTCATTTTCCTCGTTGTAACCTGCTTTGGTAACGGATCCTTTTTTTGATCCGCTTTGTTCTTTTCTCCTCTGGTAGTACTTTTTTGACCTTGGCTTCATAAGCTCTTTTTTTAAAATGTTATTTCATTGCGAAGGTACTTACAACATTTTTTTTAGTTTGGATTTGTTTTATTTCTGAAGAATTCGGTTTTTTACTTCTTTCTGCAATTTCATTCCATCTTTATCGGCGCCCGTTTTCAGAAAAGTAAATTCTTCGGCCCATGGAGAAGTTAAATACCGGAGCTTTGGATTTTCATCGTCAATACATTTTAAAATAATCTCCGATACCTGCTGAGGCGACTGGAAAACTTTTGCTCTAAGTTCCGGATCCGAAAAAGTTTTCCTGTAGTCCATGTAATCATTCATCAATGGTGTGTAAGCGTCATCTTTAAGCCCGCCGGTGCCTTCAATATATTTCATTATATTATTTCCAAACTCTGTCGCAATTCCAGCCGGCTCAATTATCGAAACATTTATTCCAAAATAGGGTTTCATATAGGTGGCAATACTTTCTGTAAACCCTTCCAGGGCAAATTTGGCAGCGCAATATATTTCGTTAACAGGCTGGCCTACAAGCCCGCCAACGGATGATATATTAATCAGATGCCCGCTTTGCTGTTTGCGCATTTGGGGCAACACAGCTTTTATACACCTGAGCGGTCCATAAAAATTTACGTCTGTCACGTATTCAATTTCAAGCATAGTGGCCTGCTCAACGGTGCGAAGGAAACCAGATCCGGCGTTATTTATAAGCACGTCGAGTCTATTTTCTTTTTCAAGTATCTCCCACACGCATTCTTTAATGCTTTCTTCAACCTGTACATCAAGCTTAATAATATTTACAGATACTTCCTGTGATTCAGCCTCCTTCTGCAGCAATTCTTTTTTACCTGTATCACGCATAGTAGCATAAACAGTATAACCGTTTTTTGCCAGCAATACGGCAGTATGCAGCCCTATTCCCGAAGAAGTGCCGGTTATCAACACAACTTTTTTCATCAGAATAAATTTTTATAAATGATTATAAGAAAATGATCTTTAACTATCCTCTTGTTCGATGTTATTTTCTTTTTCAGCTTTGTTAGCCTCCGCAGGAGTTACATTTTTTATTGAAAGCTGAAATTTAGTATTAAGGCTTACTTCGTAATTATTATCTTGTAAAATTTGCTTGGCGCCATCGTCTTCCAGTATTACAGATGCAAGATGCATCGCTAATGTAGAACCACTTATTACATTCCCCACCTTACCATCAGTGAACTCAATTGTAAACTTATATCCTGCTTTCCGGCCAGTGCCTGCACGTTCAAAATCTACCCTGTTTAAATCCAGGACCTGGTCTTCAGCGGCTGACTTTTTCATTAAAATTTTGATGATTGGTAAATATTTTTTCCAAATGTGATTGTACATGAAAGGATTATATTTTAATATTGTCTTATTAGAAGGAAAACGTCCGGGAAGGAAAATACCGGTATGGCGTAAATATAAGTTATCCTCCGTTATATAAAATTACTGCAAATTTTTTCAGTAAATGGAAACTTATTAGAAATTGGGCAAATAACCGTCAAGTTAACAAAAATATTTTTTCCAGGAATTCATGTATTAAATTTAAAGTTCAAATGATTACGTGAGTTTTAAAAAAATTAAAATAAAAAAATGGGCTTTCTTATTTTTAGATTATAATTACATTTCAAAACTGTGAATGGCGTGTCTAATTAATTTTTAGTGATTCACCTCAATGATAAAATCTTCACCCTGTACAAAATGCAACCGTAAACCGCAACGGTAGTTTTTAAACGTTAAATTTATTAACATCTTAACTGCAATCATTTATAAATTAATGATACATCTACATTAAGTATTCATTAAATTTGTTGCAGTCAAAAACTTTCTAATTGAATGCCATTTGAATTAAAACTTCCTGATTCTATTTCAAGGTTATTGAATTTCCCCGCGAGTTCACCCAAGCGGCAACAATTGAGAGTATTAAAAAGGCTGCTTAGAAAATCAAGGTTTACTGAATTTGGTCAAAAATTCCTTTTTGATAAAATTCTTATGAGCAGGCATCCTGGTAAAACCTTTCAAAAAATTGTTCCAACATATAACTACAGCAAAATTTTTCACGAATGGTGGCATCGGGCCCTCGATGGTAAACCCGATGTATGCTGGCCGGGAGTCATTAAGTTCTTTGCCTTAAGCAGCGGCACCAGTGAATCGTCAAGCAAATACATACCTATTACAAAAGAACTTATAAGAGCCAATACTATAACAAGTATTCGTCAGCTTTTAAGCCTGGCTTCTTACACAAAAGTGCCTAAGTCTTCGGTTGGAAAGGGCTGGCTTATGCTTGGAGGTAGTACGCACTTGCAAAAAACCGCTACCTACTACGCCGGAGATTTAAGTGGGATACAGGCGAAGAATATTCCATTTTGGTTCCAGGGCATGTATAAGCCGGGAAAAAAAATAGCAAAACAAAGGGATTGGACTAAAAAGCTTGATGAAATTGTGGAAAAAGCTCCTGACTGGGACATAGCCTTTCTTGTAGGAGTACCCGCCTGGGTACAACTGTGTATGGAAAAGGTTATTGAAAGATATGATCTTAAAAACATTCATGAGATATGGCCCAACCTCGCTTTTTACGTACATGGCGGTGTTGCCCTGGAACCCTACAAAAAAGGATTCAACCGGCTGCTGGGCAAGCCGATTACATTTATTGAAACATATCTTGCCAGTGAAGGTTTTCTTGCTTATCAAAACCGGCAGGATGCAAAGGGAATGCGGCTGGCAATAAACAACAATATTTTTTTTGAGTTTGTGCCGTTTGATTATAAAAATTTTGACATAGAGGGAAATATGGTTGATAACCCTGAAGTACTAATGATCCATGAGGTAGAATTAAATAAAAACTATGCATTATTAATAAGTACCAATGCTGGTACCTGGCGTTATCTTATTGGTGATACTATACAGTTTGTAGATGTTGAAAAATGTGAGATTATTATTACCGGCCGCACCAAACATTTTCTCAGCCTGGTAGGCGAGCATCTTAGTGTGGATAATATGAATAAAGCTATTAACCTGGTGAGCGATGAACTAAATATATCTATTGGCGAGTTTACGGTTGCAGGTGTGCCTTACGGTAGCTTTTTTGCCCACCATTGGTTTATTGCAACCGATGATAAAGTAAATTCAGAGACCTTAAAGATTATGATTGATGAAAAACTAAAGGAGTTGAATGACGATTATGAAGTAGAAAGAAAGCATGCTTTAAAACAAATTTTTGTTGATGTGCTTAGTGAAGAAACTTTTATGAATTTTATGAAAGCAAAAGGGAAAGTGGGTGGACAACATAAGTTTCCAAGGGTGCTTAAAGGTAAAATGCTTGAAGACTGGCAAAAATATTTAAAAGGAGCCAAGGTTTGATCTCTATTATTACTATTTACATAGTTTTTACAATACTTCTTTTTAATTTGTAGTTTAACTACTTTCTTGTTCACCCTAAATTATTTTCCTGTAACATGGCCGATGTTCTTGAAGCAATACTCAAAGGCTTTGCAATGGGCTTGCTACTGGTAATTTCTGTGGGCCCTGTAATTTTTACAATAATAAAACAAAGTATAAATAACGGAAAAGAAGGTGGGTTCAGTTTTATCATTGGTGTTTGGTTCAGCGATTTTTTACTCGTTGTATTAAGCAATGTTTTCTCTGAATTAATTACCCAACTTATGGATTTCAAAAAACCTATTGGCGTTGCCGGCAGTTTTTTTTTAATTGGCATGGGCGTTTATTATCTTTTTTTCAAAAAGGTAGCACTGCACCCGGAAGATGTTTCGCTGCCTCCTTTAAAAGCAAGCGATCACGCTAAAATTGCCTTACAGGGATTTCTATTGAACACATTGAACCCCGCAGTCATGGCTTTTTGGCTTACCGCAGCTACTGCCATTGCGGTAACCCATACAGTGCGGGAACGCATAATTATTTTTACGACTGCGCTTCTGTTAAATATGACCGCAGATGTTGCGAAGGTGACACTCGCTGGTAAATTAAGATCGAAATTAACCGTAAAAAATATCAGGCTAATTAACAGGGTCTCCGGGCTTATCTTACTTATTTTTGGGACAGTATTACTGGTAGGTGCCCTATTTTTAATAAAAAATCACCGTGCCTGATGAAGCGCCTTTTTATTTTCTTTGTTTGTTTTTTCCTGCTGGTTTCTTGCAGGGCACAGCCTTCAGATATTCTTACTTTAAAAAAAAATGGCAGAACTATAAAAACATTTTTTCCCGGGAATGAAATAAATTTTACGACTGAGTCGGGCTATTATGATGGATTTATTACTTCTATTAATCATGATACTGTTTTCATTATTCAATATGATATAAGACAAAGGCCTTCCAATCTTGGCGTATATTTCCTGGATACTGTGGCGACTTATCGTTATGGTATCAATTACAAGCAGATAACCGCCTTAAATAAGGACTATAATAAGAAATTTAATTGGGCAGGTTCCGGAGGTGCCTTATTTGGTGGCGGAATTCTTTTGACAACTGTTGGATTAGGCACGTGGATTTTTGCAAAACCGAATACAAGATATTATGCAAGCCCATATCTCATTGGAAGCGCTGCATTGCTCGCAGGCATCGGTTACCTTTTGGTTAAATCCGGTGGCAAGGGTTTGCAAATTGGAAAAAAATATTCCCTGCAATATGTACAGGTGAAGTAAAAATATCTAAGTGTTGAGTAAGAGCAACAAAGTAAAAAAAAGAAGCACCGCATCAAAAATTGCCAGGTTCATAATTAAGATGTTTCTGTATGCATTTCTGTTTTCCCTTTTGTACATTCTTTTTTGTAAGTGGCTCAATCCTCCCATAACTATCACTCAATTAAATAGCTTTTTAAAAGGCAATGGCTTAAAGAGGGATTATGTGAATATGGATGAAATGAGTTCCGCCGTTAAGCTTGCGGTATTATCCGGAGAGGATCAACTGTTTCCGGACCATAATGGTTTTGATTTTAAAAGCATTCAAAAAGCAATGAAACATAATCAAAAAAGTAAATCGCTGCGCGGGGCCAGTACCATAACCCAGCAGGTTGCTAAAAACGTGTTTTTATGGCAGCATGGAGGTTATTTTAGAAAAGGGCTTGAAGTGTATTTCACATTTATGATTGAAAATGTCTGGGGCAAAAAAAGAATACTTGAAATGTATTTGAATGTGGCAGAAACGGGCAAAGGTATTTTTGGTGTAGAGGCGGCTGCCCAACATTATTTTCACAAAGCGGCAAAAAATTTATCCCGTAAGGAGGCAGCTCAAATTGCCTCCTGCCTTCCTAACCCTATCACTTATACAATACAGCCATTATCCAAACGGGTGGCATACCGATATCCCTGGATTTTACGCCAAATGAATAACCTGGAAAAAGATCCGGACATCGAGGCCTTATTGAAATAAACCAGCAATCCCGGGAAAGATTTAGATTCTACTGTCAATAAACCTTATCGCTTTTTCAAACCTTTCATCATAATTTCCGTTGATATCAACCCAGGGCGTGGATTGATTTATCATAAGATCTTTATAATAATAATATAATTTTTCCCGAACAGTCTTATCAGGGTATTCTCTCAAAGCATCCGCCACCCAATCAAGGTCAGGATTACAAAGTATATAGCCATCATAATACCTGTCTGCTATGCAGTTCAGCACCCAGGTATGGCATTTATTGAAGACATATTCACACCATACTTTTATCACATACATATCGGTGTCAATAAAGAGAAGCCGGGAAGATGCAGGATGTGCGATGCAGGACGTACGACGCCCGACGGGTTTTAGACTAATAGCTGCCTGAAGAACTCCTTTGGCAGAAAGCTTGTTACTCACGGCTCCTTCTGAGGCAATTTGTTCTTTTGCAATCTTGAGCAAATCATCAAATGAATAATTTGTCCCGTTTTTTAAAAGATATTCCCTGGCGTACTCCGGAACCCATAAAGTTTCATAATGTTCTGCGAGTTGGCTGCACAGTGTGCTTTTGCCCGTAGATTCCGGTCCAATGACGACAAATTTTTTTATTGTTTCCACTTGGATGTAGGTTCTTTTTCGACTATGTATTTATTAGCCCTTTGTATCCACTCAAATAAACCCCAAAATGCCATTATTAGAAGAATTAAATAATAAACGCTTGTAAATACATAATGTTTTATAAAATATAAAGGTATGGATGCAATATTAGTTGCTATCCACCAGTACCAGCTTTCTACTTTTTTACGAGCCATAAGCCACATTGCCGTAAAGGCCGTTGAACTCGCAAATGCATCAGCCCATGGAATAGCTCCGGGGGCAAAATCTTTTTTGAGATAAGTGAGTGCGCTGAAAATAACAGTGTAGAATGCAATAAAAAATATTATTTCCTGTATCCATTCTCTTTTATCGGACCAGGTTATTACCACAATATGTTTCTTTTGTTGATTTTTTTTTGCCCACAATATCCAGCCATAAATACTCATTATCGTATAATATAAGTTAACAGATGCTTCGCCATAAAGGCTCCCATCAATGCTTATAAACACATAAGGAATGGTATTAGCTAATCCAATGGGATACACAAGGATGTTCTCTTTCCGGCTATACCATACACTTGCAATTCCAAAAAAGACAGCGATAAATTCCAGCAGAGAAGTATGCCGGACATCAAGGATGAACTGTTCGTAAATTTGTGTGATGGTCAATATGAATGATCTGCGTCAAAAATAAGTTAGAAATAACGAAGAATAAAAAGAACTACCCAACCGCTGGTCTATTAAAAAACATTGAGCATTTCTTTCGAAATGCTCAATGTTATAAAAAGTTATTCTTAAATAATTTACCTGCGATTATTCCGCTTCTGCGACCACTTCTTTTACTTCAGGTATCATTCGTTTCATCATACCTTCGATACCAGCTTTTAAAGTAATCATTGAAGACGGACATCCACTGCAACTTCCCTGCAACATCAAATTAACTTTGCCGTCTTCATAACTCCTAAATTGTATAGCGCCGCCATCCATCTCAACTGCAGGCTTCACATAATTTTCCAATAACTCTTTTATGCGCTTTACAACATCGTCGTCATCAGCGCTTACAACATTGCTGCTATCGGATTTCATCGCAGCAATTTCTTCTTCGTTTACCACAGGTTTTCCTTCTTCCAGGTATTCCTTTAAAAATTGCTTTACGGAAGGAATCACATCCTGCCAATCTTCTGTATCACTTGTTTTAGTAAGTGTGACGAAATTGCTGGCTATAAAAATTGATTTAATAAAAGGAAATGTAAAAAGCTCCATTGCCAACGGTGACACCGATGCACTTTTTTCATCCTGGAAGTCTATGCTTTTGCCCGGATATAAAAGCTTATTGGCAACAAATTTCATTGTTTCCGGATTCGGAGTCATTTCAGTGTAAATGCTTATTACCGGGTTACCTGTTTTGATCATAATAAAAAATTAAGACTACAAATTTACTAAGAATAAATTTTAATGCGTTTTACATTCTGTTAAGCTAACAGGGATTTTGCAATTTTTTCCTTTTTCGCAAATTGCAAAACCTGGTAAGTAAAAAGTCATTCCACAATTCTCAATTTCGCATAATTCAGCATAATTTTTTTCTCACCATTGTGTTCAAATTTTACGGTCGCCACAGGGTTGTGGGCAGCTCCTTCCATTTTTATAACTTCTCCAAATCCAAATTTCTGATGTTCAATTCTTTGGCCTTCCACTAGGTTACTGGTGTCACTGGGTGCAAAGTCCGGAGAAGGAACATGCTCCTTTATTTTAATTACAGGATTTGAAGTGATGTAAGACGGCTTGCCGGAGACCGCTGACGTCCTTTGATTTGAAAAATCCTGTTTTGCATTATTATATCCATTTCGCTGCCGCCTATCAAAAGGATTCCAAAGATTGGTTTGATTATTCCGCATATTGGCTCCTGCATAAGACCTGTCCAGTCTCTCTTCAGGAAGCTCATCAATAAACCTGCTGGGTTCATTTTGCGAAAGATTTCCAAAACGATACCTTGTGTTTGCATATGTAAGCCAAAGCAATCTTTTCGCTCTTGTTATTGCCACATAGAAAAGGCGACGCTCCTCTTCAAGCTCCTCACGTGTATTTATGGACATGGCATTTGGAAATAATGTTTCTTCAAGTCCTCCAACAAATACTACAGGAAATTCAAGGCCCTTGGCTGCATGTATGGTCATTAGCCTGACTACATCGCTTTCTCCTTTGTCCTCATCTGCATCTGTAAGTAAAGTGATCTGCTGAAGGTAACTTCCAAGGCTTTTATCCAATAACTCGCCATCCTCCGTTGGCGTTTCTGTAAATTCTTTTATTGAGTTGAGCAACTCCTGGATATTCTCATACCTGGCCAGGCCTTCGGTAGTTTTATCATTGAATAATTCTTTAACGATCCCAGTGTGTTTTCCAACAAGTATTGAAAGGTCATATGCATTTTTTTTCTGCAATTCACTTTGGAACATTTTTATAGTGACGACAAAGTTGTTTAATGCCTCTAAGGTATTTGCCCTGTAACCAAACTCTGAAGCATGCTCAATTACATTCCACATTGAAATGTTATTTTCATTTGCATACAGTATCGCCTTTTCAATTGTTGTTTTACCAATTCCTCTTGCAGGAAAATTAATAATGCGTTTTAATGCCTCTTCATCTTTTGGATTTAAAATAACCCGCAGGTAACTTAAAAAATCTTTAATTTCCTTTCTTTGGTAAAAGCTTATGCCACCATAAATACGATAAGCAATATTCATACGTCGAAGGCTTTCTTCAAAACTCCTGCTTTGTGCATTTGTGCGGTATAATATGGCAATGTCGTTATTCAGAAAATGATTTCTGAGCTTTTGTTCCTGAATAGCGTCAGCAACGTATTTGCCTTCATCATTATCAGTCGCAGTACGTACCAGTTTAATTTTTTCACCTTCACTATTACTGGTCCACAATTTCTTCGGTAGCTGGCCTTTGTTATTCGCTATTACATTATTTGCAACATGAAGAATGCTTTGAGAGCTGCGATAATTTTGTTCCAGCATTACGATTTTCACTTCATCATAATCCTTTTGAAATTGTAAAATGTTTTCAATAGTGGCGCCGCGAAAACTATATATACTTTGTGCATCATCGCCAACTACCGCTACATTTTCATGCATTGCGCCGAGTAATTTTATTATCTGGTATTGAGAAGTATTGGTATCCTGGTATTCATCAATCATGATGTATTTGAATTTCCGCTGGTACTTGCTCAGGCTTTCAGGGTGTGTGCTTAGCAATAAATAAAATTTCAAAAGCAAATCATCAAAATCCATGGCGCCATTCTTAAAACAGCGCTTGCAATAAGCATCATAAATTTGCCCCGTCATTGGCCGGTTAGCACGCATATCTTCCTGTTGCAATCCATAATCACTTATATATTCTTCCGGAGTAATCAATGCATTTTTGGCACCAGAAATTCTATTGTAAATAGTACTGGGTTTGTAATGCTTATCATCAAGCCCCAATTCGTTTATAACTGTTTTTACTACGCTTTTGGCATCATCAGAATCATATATTGTAAAGTTGCGGGGATAACCAAGCTTGTCAGCTTCGGCTCTCAGTATTCTTGCAAATACGGAATGGAATGTTCCTATATATAAGTTTCTGGCTTCATTGTTTCCGAGGATCTTTTCAACCCTTTCTTTCATCTCGGCGGCAGCCTTATTAGTAAAGGTGAGCGCCAAAATATTAAAAGCATCCACCCCCGTAGCTAAAAGATGTGCAATTCGCGTAGTAAGTACTTTGGTTTTCCCACTGCCTGCACCTGCCACAATCATTACTGGCCCGTCGCGATGCAACACCGCTTCTCTTTGCGGTTCATTCAATCCCTGTAAATAATTCTGCATGCTGCAAAGTTACTGAAAGCTCAAGGCTTTTTGTTAAGTTGAAGCAGCAAAATCTCAACTCCGGGAATACCGAGACGAATAAATTTTTTAGAATCTTTTATTCAATTTTGTTTTCCCGCCCGGGCAATATTTAAAACATTTCCCTGATCTCCTTTAGCCATTCATACCGATTTTCGAAAGTATTTAATTTCCTATTTAAAATAGAAATATCCTACTTCATTCATTAATACACTTACTTCGGAATATTATTATAACGGTTCGGCTCCTTCGTTAACTAAACATTAACGAAACCCTTACCTGCAAAGCATTACCTCTGATAATAATCTTCTATACAAGCTTAATGTTACACATAATTTTATCTCCAATTACGTAACCATCAAAATTAAAAATTATGAAAAAGATTCTTGTTATTTTCCTTGTTGCAATCCTTACAACAACCGCTGCTTCCGCTGATCCGGTAAATGAAAAAGTTCTAAAAGTTTTTGCAACTTCGTTTCCGGAAGTCCAGGAAACAACCTGGTATAATTATGATACTTATTATGCAGTATATTTTAAAAATGCTGACGGCCTCAAGTGCAGAATTGAATATGATCCTGAAGGAAATATTTTGTCTACTACCCGTTACTATTCTGCTGAAGCATTGTCTCCTTTTATAAGGGGGAAAGTGAGCGAAAAATTTCCAGGGAAAGAAATATTTGGTGTTACTGAAGTTTCCTCCGCTAACGAAATGGTCTATCACATAGTTTTAGAAGATGAGAAAAACTGGTATAATATTAAATCAGACGCGACCGGCACAATCAATCTTGAAAAAAAGTTAGTAAAGTCCGAAAAGTAAATACCGGCTTATTATCTCTCAAAGGAATTTGTAAAAACGTGTTTTTTACAAATTCCTTTTTTATATGAATGATAAATTTTGTCCTCTAAAAAAATTTAAACAATATTTTTTTGAGGGCTCCGTTATCTTTTTCTAACAATATCCTGCTTATGTATACCAATAATAAAAATATTTCGCCAAACTGGCTAAATCATTTTGTGAGACACTTCTTATCGAAACTTACACAAAACCCTGAATTTTATAATATCAAGTACTACACAAAAGGCAGGAGCAGAAGCCGCCGGCATCAAAGCACGTGGTAACATACACAGATACAATAGCAAGGTAAGGGGTCTATTCGGAATTTACTAAGATTGAAAAAAGTGATTGTGCTATTGTAAAATCGCGGGAACTTTTTTTTCTTTAATATCTCAATAAACCTTAAAAACCAAGTTATGAACAATCAAGTTTACCCAAAAAAAACATTCTTCTCTATTTTCTTCACTAATTTTTCGAAAGGCTTCCTTTCACTTTTTGAATCAGGAAACAAGAAAGATTTCCAAAGGTTAAAAAACTTTATTACGACCGAATCATTTAACTAAAGAGGTATTCAACGTCCTCTTTGCTCAGGCTCTTAACAAAGGTCTGGTCGTCTGCAATTAGTTCTTTCGCAAGGATACGTTTTCGTTCCTGGAGCTGTAAAATTTTATCTTCGATCGTGTCCTTGCATATCATTCTGTATGCAAAAATATTCTTCGTTTGACCGATACGGTGAGTACGATCTATTGCTTGTTGTTCAACCGCCGGATTCCACCAGGGATCAACAATATAAACGTAATCGGCAGCCGTTAAATTAAGTCCTACGCCACCGGCTTTTAAAGAAATAAGAAAAACCCTGCAGTCGTCATTATTTTGAAAATTCTGTATTGCTTTTTCTCTGTCCTGGGGAGGTGTACTGCCATCAAAGTATTCGAAGTGTATATTGTTTTCTACAAGCTTTTCTTTTATCAGGGCAAGCATGCCAAGGAATTGCGAAAATATCAATGCTTTATGCTCCCCTATATTTTCTGTTATTTCTCGCGTGAGCTCATCCAGTTTTATTGAATGGTTGGGATATTTATCTTCCTCATTTAGTATTGCCGGGCTATCGCATATTTGCCTTAGTTTCATAAGCCCCTGCAAAATGGTGAGCTGGGATTTATTAATTCCCTGGCCTTCTATCGCACCCATAATTTTATCGCGGTAAGCGCCCCTGTAAGCCTCGTAAACCCTGCGCTGCTCATCTTCCATTTCACAAAAAAGAATCGTTTCTGTTTTGTCAGGAAGATCTTTTGCGACTTGTTCCTTCGTTCTTCTCAGTATAAAAGGATACAGAAGTTTTCTCAAATGGTCTTTTTGTTCCTGCTCGCCAAACTTGTCAATAGGAGTTGAGAATTCATTTCTGAAAAATTCAACCGATCCTAAAAGTCCCGGATTTAAGAAATTCATTTGAGCATAAACATCAAAAGTATTGTTTTGAAGAGGTGTACCACTCATGCACAACCTGTTTTTTGCAGTGAGCAAACATGCTGCCTTTGTTACTTTTGAAGCAGGATTCTTTATAGCCTGGGATTCATCGAGAACAACATAATCAAACAGGATTTTCATCATTAATTGAATATCGCTCCTCAATGTTCCATATGTTGTTATAATGATATTGTATTTTTCAAAGTCCTTTGGGTTCCTTGTACGCATGCTTCCATGATGAATACCCCACGTAAGCGAGGGAGTAAATTTGCGGATCTCATTCTCCCAATTATATATAAGAGTTGTCGGGCATACAACCAGCGCTTTTAAAGAGCCTTCTTTTTCCGAGTAATGGCTCATCATACTTAGAGCCTGAACCGTTTTACCCAATCCCATATCATCCGCTAAAATGCCTCCCCAACCAACATCGTTTAAGTAATTAAGCCAATGATAGCCGGAGACCTGGTAAGGCCGTAAACGATTTTGCAATTCTCCTGGAACTTCTACTTCGGGAATATTTTTATAATTTCTTAATCGTTCATATTTTTCATCCAGTTCAAAAGAAAGCTCCGTTTCGTCGCGCTTATCGTAGAGGTCGTCTATCACGCTCAAGTGAAACCTGGAAAGGCGTAACTTATTTTCTCTTCCGTCGCCTACCTTGAAAAGTAAAGAGTATTTATTTATCCACTCATCAGGAAGAATTCCTAATGATCCGTCATTAAGTTGTACAAAAGACTGTTTGTTACCAAGGGCCTTTTTTATTTCTGAAATACCAATGCGTTGTTCACCGAATGAAAGTTCAACTTTAGCATCAAACCAATCCAGTCCACTGCTAAGATGAATTTTAGTCGCCGGCTTAGATGTATTAAACCTGAAATTTTTTAATGCCTCGAAACCAAAAACAGGAATTTTCATTTCCTTCATCACATCCACAAATAAAAAGAACCAATTGTTTTTTAGAACATCTGCTCCTTTCAAAACAAGATTACTGCCTTCATGTGTTACAAACTGGGAATGAAGTCCTGAAAGTTTATTAATAAAATTTCGCTCGGCTTCCCTGTTCCGGATCACCATGAGTATTTTATCGCCATCAGGAACAATAATTGTTTCTTTTGCCCCCGGCTTTATTGTATAGTTCTTATAACTGAAAGTCGGCTGAAACATAAGGTAATCACCTTTCTCCACCAACATAACTGTGATATCCGGAACTCCTTCTTTTGTTTCCCTTATCAATGTTTTGTCAAAGGAAACTTCAAAATTCTGCGCCAAAGGCATTACTACGTTTTTAAGAAATACCGGCCATTCCTGTTGTGGAATATGAAGAGGAGTTTTAAATTTTTCTGCGACCAGGCTCTCTTCCGCAGTATTCCATAGAAAAAATTCCTTGTCGTGTAAAAACAGTAAAGAACCGTCCCATTTATTATCCGCGGCTTTTAAGATTTCATTTTCTATGATTATGATACATTCAAGTTTATAACCTTCTTCTTCTACCAATACCTTAAATTGGATGACCGGTTTTACGGGACTTGCATAAACGGACTCAAGATTTTCAGTATTAAATCTTTTTCCTTTGGGAAGATATAAATAACGCTTTGCCTCGCCTGATTCTAATATTTTTTTGATCTTAGGGTGAAGGAATTCCGTTATCAACATTTTTGTTTCTTCCGGAAACTCTTCATTCTCCTGGTGAATAATATTTTCCCAAAAACCGCTAAACGGAGAATTCCTGTTTAAGTATTTGTTGATTTCAGGCTGTTGTAGCTTTCTCGATTGCTGAATTAGATATTTATCGTAATCTGAAAATGAATCTGTATTTATAAATTTAGTAAGATCCAGCTTCTCGGTTCTCCCAATAAGTCCTTCCTTATCCTCATCAAACTCCGCCTGAACTATATCAACATTAAAATACGGGTAAGCAACTTCATTCGCATTAAACACAACGGCGATCTGCTTCTGCGGGACAGCGACTTCAGTTTCCACTTCGGATATTTCCTTTTGCTGTATCAATGGCTTTTGGGATAGTGGAAAAACTATTCTTTTAACCGATTGATCCAGCACTTTCAGGTATGGTTTGCCTTCTTTGTAAATAAATTCAAATTTACCTGTGAGATCCTCGTTCAGGCTATACCCATAGCCTTCTAAAAGCTTATTTTTTTCCTTATCCCAATTTCGAATTGAGTCAAAATAATTGGGGCCATACGCATGCAATAGTTGCAGAAAAAGCACAACCTTATGTTTGCATATTATATGTTGCGTTTCGTTACATGTGCAGGATGTATCGAAATTTCGTTCATCGTTTTTTTGTATTATCAGCCTGTATTCTTTCTTGTCCAGGTCTAAAACAGCCTCTACTTTTTCATTAGATGCATGAATAATATTCGCCTTATTTACCCTAAAAATTTCTTCGGCTTCATCATATAATTCCTGGCCCATTAGCATTCTAATGAACTTGAGATCAATAGACTTCATTTTAATTACAGTGTGTTTCTGGTCGAATGAAGTCGTTTGATTCGCTGTGAGCAAGTTTTTATCGACAAGATCCTGTAACTGGAAGAGCGCTGCGGCTTCATGCCTGCATATATCGCCAAGATTATAGGGGCAAGTGCATCTTACCAGGATCGTTTTTGGATCAGCATATTTTTGAATGTTAACCTTGTAATAAGTGGAATAGCTATCATCTTTTACGCGAAAGCTAACGGATGGCATAAGATCGTCATGCTCTACAAGTTCCACATAACCAAAAACATGAATTTTTTTTCCACGCCGAATCACCTCGTCGGTTCCGGTATTATAAATGTATTTAATAAGATGCGGTAGGGCCAAAGAGTTTTTGTTTTTCTAATTTTTGCTTTCCGTGTGTTTTCCAGTGCTTTCTGTTCAAAAAAGGGCAATTTGCAAAAGTAAAGAAAAAATAAGTGAGGAGATGTCTGTAAGAATAAACTTTATAAAATTGAAGTAATTACCCGGCCACCAATCTGCCGCCATCATAAAGACACAAAACATTCGCATTGTCTTCTGTCAGGCAAAATCGTATATCTTCTTCAAGGCCAAAGCCCATAAGCCGATGGTAATGACTTGCATTTTTTTCTTCCATAAAATTGAACAGGTCATCCTTTGCGAGGAGATACATCGATTCTGAAATCTGGCAAGCATCACAATTTTGGTAAAATCTATCCTTTATACGATTTACAATTGCTCCCGCAAGCAGGGTATCTTCAATATTAAGGCGGTCTTTCCACCCGGCGCAGGCAAGTATTACATTTCTATTCTGCTTTATTAAATAGTCACATGTTGCGGAAATGTTACAAAACGATGCTGTAAGAATACCAAGCGCTCCTTCCGTAAGAGCCATGTGTAAAAGCTTTGTTCCGTTTGTTGTGGTGAGTACTAATGTTTTCCCTTTAATAAAATCCGGGCTATACTGCAACGGGGAGTTGCCATACTTTAAACCCTCCGCTATTTTCCCATCTCTTTCACCTGCAGTAACTACTTCCATCTGTTTACCCAGTTTGATACAATCCGCAACACTATCCACGGGGATAATATTTTTGGCGCCATTATTTAAAGCGGATGCAATGGTGGAGGTCGCCCGCAAAACATCTATGATAACTACTATACTGCTGCTTACATCGTATAAATGCAATAAAGAAGGCGAAAGTGAAGTAGTTATGGTTGGCTGACTATTTTTTTTAATCATTAATCAATCTTTAAACTGCTAGTTCAATTTTGAATTATTCAAATGGCATCTTAACTACCCGGGCGGCAAGCAGCCGATCTCTCACTTTGATGAAAACCTCTGTATCAATTTTTGAGTGAGTTGCCGCAACGTATCCCATAGCAATTGCTTTATTTAGTGTAGGTGACTGGGTGCCGCTTGTAACGCATCCTATGGTTTCACCGTCAGAATCCTTTATTTCATAATCATGGCGGGGTATTCCTTTTTCCAGCATCCCGAGCCCAACCAATTTTTTTGAAATACCATTTGCCTTCTGTTCTTCAAGAATCTTTTTCGCTATAAAATCTTTTGAAAATTTAGTGATCCATCCAAGACCGGCTTCCATTGGAGTGGTGTTATCATCTATGTCATTGCCATATAGGCAATAACCCATTTCAAGGCGCAGCGTATCTCTTGCCGCCAGCCCAATAGGTTTTAGCCCTTTGGGACTACCCTCTTCAAAAATTTTGGTCCAGATTATATCAGCGGCATCATCTTTATCTTCAAAATAAATCTCTACACCCCCTGACCCGGTATAACCGGTAGCGCTGATCAGCACGTTGTCGATGCCGGCAAATGTGCCCTTTACAAACGTGTAATACTTCAGGTTCATGATGTCAATCTCAGTAAGCGGCTGTAAAATTTTGGTAGCATTGGGGCCTTGTATCGCCAGCAAGCATGTTTTTTCAGAGATGTTATGCAATTCAACGTTTTCTTTATTATGCTTCTCAATCCATTCCCAGTCTTTTTCAATGTTTGAAGCATTAACCACCAGCATATAAACTTCATTTTCCTTTATACAGTAGACAATCAGATCATCAACAATTCCGCCATTTTCATTGGTAAGGCAACTGTATTGCGCCTTGCCTGTGGTAAGTTTTGAGGCGTCGTTTGTTGTTATGGCTTGTATAAGGGAAAGTGCGTTTTCGCCCTTCAAAATAAATTCTCCCATATGGCTTACATCGAAAATGCCGGCATTTTTACGGACAGCTGCATGTTCATCATTTATACCGGAATAGCTTATGGGCATATTGTAACCTGCAAATTCTGCCATCTTTGCTCCAAGGTCAATATGTTTTTGCGTAAAGGGAGTACTTTTCATACATGTTTTTAGAGTTGGCAAATTTAGATGAAATAGGTTACAGAATTCTTTGATTTTATTGAGCCGTTATTTTAATAATTTACTTTTTTGACCTTGGGTTAATCAAACAGGCATTAATGGATATTAATTTCTAAATTAAAAAATTTGAACACTTTTTTAAAACAGAAGGCCTCATGCAATTCGCATGAAGCCTTCATTATTCAACTTCAACCGAAAAACGAATATCAGATATGCATGACAAAACTATAATCCTGCTTACCATTTCTTATATATGCCTGCCCCGGATTACTGTTATCATTTAGCTTTTCAATTTTTTGCTCAAGTTTCTCTTTTGCTTCTCTTAAAGAATCTTTCATTTTGATAATTTGCTTTTCCCTTACATCCCTCAAAGAATCTACCGAGCTTTGAATTTTTTGAATTTCCTTTTCCTTTATCATCCTCAGGGAATCTACTTTATTGTGCTGATCGTATCTGTAATTTTCCTGGTCTTCGCCTGGCTGATAGTCATTCCTTCTGTTATCCTGGTCCGAACGCCAGTCGTTATAGCGATTATAATCGTTAGCCGGAATTCCGCTTAAAGTATACAATCCGTTTTCCTGCATAACATATTCTACGCCGTATTTAAAATCATAATCGTCGTCCTCCCAATTATACCAGTTGTCATCGTTGAAGAATGGGCCATGCACCCTTATATTCCTATTGTAACCAACGCTTTTATTTACTTTAATATGTTTTCCAACGGGCACATAAACAATCACCATTGCACTTTGATTCCTGAATTTATCTGTTGTGTTTATAGCAATTGCTCTATCAATCATCAATAGAGAATCCTTTTGAAAAACAGTATAATTAATTAGAGAAGCTAATGTATCCGCATTTCTTCTTGTATTGCCGTTGCACATTTTTATGACCCCAACCTCGAAACTGTCAGTCGGAGATTTTTCTATCCTTAGTCTTACGTTACCTATATAGGCTGTATCATCATCAAACGTAGCAAACGGTTCGAGCCGGAACCATGTGTTACTCCTGTTATACCGGTTATTAGTTAAGGAATTTACTTCAAGGCTTTGAACTCCCGGATTCTCCAAAGCTATTCTCTCTTCATTAGCAGAACTTGTTCTTCTGAAGTCCTGGCCTACTGAAACCAACAGTGATATAAAGCAAACTATGCCTAAGAACCAAAGGCCCAGAAAAGAATAACGAATAATGCGTTTGTGACTTTTTACCCTGGCAATTCTTCTTATTATAAAAGTAATAATGCCGATAACCGGAACCCCTATGAAAAATACCAGGGTTCCCCAGGCTAAAAGACTTTGCCATCCTTCATTAAGTACAAAATTCTTTAAAGGAAATAAACCAATGGAAACTACTGCCAAAGAAAACAACGCGATAATTAGGGATAATGCAATACAGCCAAGTATGAAGTATGCAAATATTTTAAAAAGGGTAATAATAATATTTCCAAGCGCCCCGCTCGTTCGTTTTGCTGCATAGGACACCTCTTTTCCAATGTCACCGCTTCTCTCTTTTGCCATCGTACCAACTTCCTGCCCCATTTTACTTACCCTTTCCTGTACACCCTTCATTTCCTGGACGACAGAATTTTTTATTGAATTGAGATCTACTTTTTCACCTTTCATTTCCAGCTTTTCGGAAGTGGTAGTTGCTTCAGGTATTACAAGCCATAGTATAATATAGATTATAAATGTGCCGGGGCTAAATGAAAAACTTAGGAAATTGGGAAAAGTAAGCGGCCCAAAATGTCCCCACCTGAAAAAGAAAGAAATAAATGGAATTAGAAAAAAGACTCTTGGAATCCAGGGATTTACATTAAAATAACTTCCTATACCGCTGCATACTCCACCTATAATTTTCTGATCAGGATTTCTATAAAGCCTTTTACGAACGCCATTTACTAATGCATTGCTCCCCGGAACAAAGATCCAGAGGAGAATATATGCAAGAAAACCAATGCCGGAAACGATAAATAAAACCCGCACAATCACCGGATCAATGCCAAGATATGCAGCAATACCACTACAAACACCACCCAATATCTTGTGGTTTTCATCCCGGTATAATCTTTTTCCTTTTTCTCCAAATCTTGCGAATTGAAATTTTTCGCTATCAGCTTTTTTTTCCTCCTTAAAAGATTTTTCACCTCCTTCGGCTTCTTCAAAATCCTCAGGGCGCCCGATATTTTTAAAAATAATGTTTACATCCTCGTCAGTTATACAAGTGGAGCCGCTTTTAAGTCTCTCCTCGAAAAGTTCGCTAATGCGACTTTCGATATCATTTATAATTTCATCGCGGCCTTCTTCATCAGCAAAATAATTACGAAGGCTTTCTATATACTGCTTGAGCAATTCATACGATGTTTCCTCTATGGGAACTACGATACCCTGGAAATTTATATTAATTACTTTTTTCATGACTAATTCTATTTATTAATTTGTTGAAGTTGATTTATGGGTTAGTTGTTTTTACCAGTTATTGCATCTACAGCATTGGCAAGTTCAAGCCAGGTTGTTTCGAGTTCCTGGTAAAAGGCTGCACCCTTATCAGTAAGAGAAAAATATTTCCTTGGCGGGCCACTGTTACTTTCCACCCACCTGTAGGTAAGAAATTCGGCATTTTTTAATCTCGTCAATAATGGATATAGCGTTCCTTCCAGAATATTGAGATTCGCAGCTTTCATTTTATCAATGATATCACTTGGATAAGCCTCACCTAATTTTATTATGGACAAAATGCAAAATTCCAAAACCCCCTTTCGCATTTGGCTTGCTGTATTATCAATGTTCATATGTTGATATTTTTTCTGTAGAAAATTTTCATTGTTGCTTTTTCTGAAAACAAAGATAAACATATTTATAATACTATGCAATACATAATACCTGCTTTTTTAAAGTAGCTGATGATGGATGCTTCCTGACTTTATATATAAATCAATCTAGCAAAGGATTTCGGCGAATAAGAGGCATGTTAATGCCTTTTAATTATTATATGAGTGGAAATTTGGGAGGAGGAATGGTATCTTTTTGAACCAGATTAACAATTGTAATTTTGCCTGGTTTTTAAACCTATCTATAAGGGTATTAACTAATTTTTAAGCCAATTTTTGAACTGTAACGCGTCTAATTATTAAAAGTGTAAACATGAAAAAGAATTTATATTTTTTAATAATGCTGCTTTTTCTTTTTGCATCCTGCAGTAGCAGCAGAAATTTCATTGCAAATACGCAAGAGGATATAGCCTTATTAAACGCGATTAAAAAATTGGATAAAAGCCCATCGGATACCGGGCTTCAAAATAATCTTAATAGCCTTTATGAAAATGCGGCCAGAATTCATCTCGATAATATTGATACCTATAGTACGCTTACGGAGCCGGACAAGTGGGACAAGATCATCAAAGAATACCAGGTGTTACAACATTTGTCGGATGTTATTAACAGTTCCGGAAATGCCCAAAAGTTTTTAAAACCTAATAGTTACAATTCTAAAATGGAAGTGGTAAAAGAAAACGCTGCTTCAGATTACTATAATATTGGCATGAACTATTTAAACAACAATGACAAAGAATCTTACCAGGATGCTTACTATGCCTTTAAGAAATCGCAGGAGTTTGTGCCGGGATATAAAGATGCCCAAAAGCAAATGAGTTTTGCATACCAGAATGCGGTTTTGAATGTAATTGTAAACCCGGTGACTGATAACTCCTATTATTATAATAATGCGGGATGGAACAATTATGGAAATAGCTTTAATAATGATTATTTGCAACGAAATCTTGTGAGAGATCTTGGAGGAGATTATTCAAAAAATGCCATGGCCCGCTTTTACACCGATTGGGAAGCACGTAGTACGAATATTAACCCCGATCTGTTTGTTGACCTCACCTGGGTAAACCTTAATGTGCCTCAACCTTATTCCTCTCAATATTCAAGAAACGTGAGCAAGCAAATTGCGACAGGAAAAGACACTTCAGGAAATGTTCATTATGAAACCGTTACTGCAACCCTTTATATTACCAAAAGATATTTTACCGCCACCGGAGATCTCGAGAGCCGCATAACCGACGCAGCCACCCGGGATATTATTGATACAAAAAGGTACACTGCTCAATTCAACTGGGAGCACGAATATGCCACGTACAAAGGAGACTCAAGAGCGTTAAGCGGCAATGATCTTGCCTTGCTTAACGGCAGGAATTTTCAAATTCCGAACAAACAGGATATTCTTAATGAGCTCTATCAACGAATATACCCCCAGGTGAAAAATGGAATTTATAATGCAGTCAGGTGGTAGTCATTGCCAACCTTAGCTAAAAATATTATATATCGCCAGGCTCATAAAATAAGCGAGTCCTGTCATGTAAATGAGTTGAATGGTTGGCCATTTCCAACTCCGGGTTTCACGTTTTACTATAGCCAATGTGCTCATGCATTGCATTGCCAAAGCGTAGAATATTAATAGCGATAGCCCTGTAGCAAGATCATAAACTTTAGAACCATCAGGCCGCGTGGCGGCATTCATCTTTTGGCGCAACGTTGCGTTATCTTCATCTCTATCTTCGCCTACACTGTAAAGTGTTGCCATTGTTCCTACAAAAACTTCACGGGCGGCAAATGATGTTATCAGGGCGATTCCAATTTTCCAGTCGTAACCTAATGGTTTTATAACCGGCTCAATTACTTTTCCTAAAATTCCTGCATAGGAATTTTCGAGGAGGGCGGTTTTTTTCATTTTATTAAACTCTTTGCTTTGAGCAGGATTATTCTCAGCAAGAAGCTCATATTTTGCAGAAACACTTTCCATCTTTTTAGGCGGACCATATGTGCTCAATACCCAAAGCAACAAGCTTATAACCATAATAACTTTACCCGCATCATACACAAAAACTTTGGCCTTTTCCACCATAGTATAGAACACATTTTTCCATCTCGGACCCCTGTAGATAGGTAATTCCAGTATAAAAAAACTTTTCTCTTTGCTTCTAATAAACCACTTCATGATATAAGCCGATATCAATGCCATTACTGTTCCCAACAGGTACATCAACATCATAACCACTCCCTGCAGTCCTATAAATCCGAAAACAAATTTATTGGGCACTACCAAAGCAATTAAAATAGTATAGACTGGTAACCGCGCACTGCAGCTCATAAGCGGAGTACACATAATTGTGAGCAATCTTTCCTTTTTGTTTTCAATATTTCTTGCGCTCATTATAGCTGGTACAGCGCAGGCCAGCCCGCTGATCATAGGCATCACACTTTTTCCGTTAAGACCAGCTTTCCGCATAATTCTATCTGTAAGAAAACTAATGCGTGCCATATAGCCCGTGTCCTCAAGCAATGTTATCAGGCCGAATAAAATCATGATCTGTGGAACGAATACAAGAATACCGCTCAAGCCCGCAAGTACCCCATTTATTAAAAGGTTGCTAAGCCACCCTTCCTTTAAAATCTGCCCAAGGAAACCGGTCAACTGTGCAAAGATCCATTCGATGGCATTCATCGGGTATTGGGCAATTAAAAAAATACTCTGGAAAAGTAAAAAGAGCACTGCACACAAAATCACATATCCCCAGGTTCTATGCAATAAAATATCATCGAGCTTCTGGGTAAATAATGCTTTTTGAAGCGGGTCGGTTTCTATCACGGTTTGTTGCATTATGGTTTTTATTTTTCCATAACGCTGCAAAATTTCTTCCGCCTGGATTTTTGTGGGATTGAAATTGTTAGCCGATTCAATATTTTCTATGGCTTCCTGGATTGAGTTTTCCAGTGGAAAATTCTCATGATTGATTAAATAATGAATCGCACGATAATCACTTATTTCGGGCAATAATTTTTGCACATTACCTATTGCCTCAGGTGCAAGAGATTTGCTTTTAAAAAAATCACGTTCGGGTATCCGGTCAAGATTCGCCGCCGTGTCTTCCAGGGCCTTATTTAACTGTACAATTCCTTTATTTTTCCTGGGGTTTACCGGAATTACAAGTACACCTAATTCCCTTTCAAGGCCTGCTACATCGATCTGAATATTCTTATTTCTTGCTATATCCATCATTGTCAAGGCAACAACTACCGGCCTTTTGAGGTCAATGATTTGCGAACAAAAAAGAAGGTTTCGTTTTAAGTTAGAAGCGTCGGCAACCAACACAATTATATCAACTTTTGTAGCAGTATCTTCATCAATCAACACCTTGTAAGAAACCCATTCATCTCCCCTTCTCGGATATAAGCTATACATCCCCGGGAGGTCAACAATTTTAGCGGTAATATCTTCCGAAATTTTACTTGCACCTGTTTTTTTATCTACAGTTACACCGGGAAAATTTCCTACTTTTTGATTAAGGCCAGTGAGAGAATTAAATAAAGAACTCTTGCCACTATTGGGATTTCCTACCAGAGCTATGTTCAATTGTTTTTTCAAATGCTTGCTTATATCTGTAAATTTAGATGGATCGACGGTTTTGCTTTTACGATTTAAGAAAACACCCTGCTACAATATGTTATAAATTTCTGACAGCGCGAATAATGGTTTAAAATTGGATTAGTTATATTCTTCTGCAAAGGACGGATTTATATTAAATAGACCAACATCTCTCATTGGCCTGATTTATTCATAGTAAATTTGCAAAAATTCATATTAATGAAGAATGCTTTAATAATAGTTTTATTGTTTTGCGAGGCTGCTTCAGCCCAAAGGCTAAAAAAGTCTGACAAGATAATTATAGAAAACCTCAAATCAGAAGTTGGTTTTCTTTCAGGTGATCGGCTGGAAGGCCGAAGAACAGGCACGCCGGGGGAGAAGCTGGCTTATGAATATTTATCTGAGCAATTTAAAAATATCAACCTCGCACCAAAAGGAGACGGCAACAGCTATTTGCAGGCTTTTGAAATCAATGAAGGGAAAGAGGTGCTTTCCTCGTCCCATTTAATAATTAACGGAACTTCGCTATCTCTTCACGACGAATATTTTCCTTTTATTTTTAGTGCAAATGGCTCAGTTAAGGCAAACGCTTCGCCGGCTCTTCTCGAAAAAGGAAGTCCGTGGTTTTGGGACATTAAAGAATTGGTGGAAACGAATGCAAATAATCCACACCTCGATCTTGAGAATGCGATTAGGGAAAAGGCAATCGGATTTGCAAAAAAGGGCGCTACTGCTGTCATCGTTTATAATAGTGGCCCGAAAGACCAGGAATTAAAATTTGAGGAAAGAAAAAAAACAGAACCTATAAGTGTTCCTGTATTATTTCTTACAAAAACCACTACAAAGATATATTTGGATGACGCTACCGATAATATTAATATTAATCTTGAAGTGGCGATTGGAGATAAGAAAAGAGAAGGCCATAACGTGGTGGGTTATATTGATAACGGCGCCGCTAACACAATAATCATAGGTGCGCATTATGATCACCTGGGACATGGCGAAGATCACAATTCTTTATGGACGGGTGCTCCTGAAATTCATAATGGGGCTGATGATAATGCCAGTGGTACCGCTTCAGTTATTGAATTAGCCAAGATGTTGAAAAACTCAAAGCTTAAAAACAACAATTATCTTTTTATATGTTTTTCGGGGGAAGAGCTTGGCCTTTATGGATCAAAATACTTTACTGAACATCCAACCATTGATCTTGGATCGGTAAATTATATGATAAATTCTGATATGATCGGAAGGTTAAACGATGCAACTCACGTCCTTACAATTGGCGGATTCGGCACATCAACTTCATGGAACAAAGTCGTTGACCAGAAATCGAAATATTTCAAAATAAATATTGATTCGAGTGGAATTGGACCAAGCGATCACACTTCTTTCTATCTCAAAAATATCCCGGTTTTGTTTTTTTTCACCGGTACCCATAAAGATTACCACAAGCCCACAGACGATATCGAAAAAATAAATTTCACCGGGGAATTGTTGATCCTAAAATACATCTACGATGTTATTGATGAAACAAACGACCTTGGAAAAATTGCTTTTTCAAAAACAAGGGAACCCAGGATGAACAGTTCCAGGTTTACCGTAAGCCTTGGCATAATGCCGGATTATACTTTTAATGGAAAGGGCGTAAGAGCAGACGGAATTATCGAGGGGAAAATTGCGCAAAAAGCAGGAATACAGGCGGGCGATGTTATTATAAAACTGGGAGATCATCCTTTTTCTGACATCTATTCTTATATGGATGTTTTGAGCCAATTCAAGAAAGGAGATACAACCAGGGTTACCGTATTGAGAGGAACGGAGGAGAAAACTTTTGACATTGTTTTTTAATTGATATACATTTTCAAGATGAAGCTACGCATTGACAATAGCGTGATGGTGGATGAGTTTTTTTCAAACACAAGACTACTGGGGATTGTAGCGCCTATAGAACATTATCGCTTTTGCTGGCATCTAAACCAGATGTTGAATTTTAATTTCAGGATTAATAACAATATCGAAATTCAGCTTAATAAAAAAGCAAGGAAATATTTTTTCCCGATTTATGAATACGGAGAGCAATCCGGAACGATAAAGCATTATTTATACAACAATGAAGATGACGGCGAATATTTGCTGCCGGAATTTAAACACCTGGATTTTTTATGGCTTATAAAAGATGACATCATGCGTGATGATGAAATCAATATCCTTGTTAGCTCTATAAGAACGATACCTGCTGTGCAATTAATTACTGAAATGACCAACGAAAAAATAAAGAACAAACAACATCTTATTTTTTAATTTAAAAAGGAAACAATGTGGGAAGAAAAAAATAATAAGCTCTATAAAAAATTTGAGTTCAAAGACTTTTCAGAGGCTTTTGCTTTCATGTCAAGGGTTGCGCTTGCCGCGGAAAAAATGAATCACCATCCTACATGGACTAACGAATATAACAAAGTTGAAATCTGGTTGTCAACACATGATGCCGGAGATATTGTTACGGAAAAAGATCAGAAACTTGCTGAAAAGATTGACAAGTTTTAAAACGCTGGGGTCGCTGTTGCAAGCCTTGCTTTTAGGGAAATAGTTTAGGCCAAAGGGGAATCCTTATCAGGTCAGTATTTTTTTTACTTCATCGACAATCTCATGCTTTGTAAAAGGTACGCCCATAATTTTATTATAGCCTTTTGCATCAACTAAATATTGATCGCGTATTATTTTTATAAGCTGACCATTGTTAAGCTCAGGTATTAATACCATTTCGAAATTTTTGATTATATCTCCCAGGTTTTTGGGAAATGGCCTTACATAACGAAGATGAGCATGCGACACAGCATGGCCTTCACTTATAAGATCTACCACTGCGCTTTTTATGGCGCCATACGTGCTTCCCCATCCCAATATCAATAGTTTACCTTTTTCAGACCCGTTATCTATTTTTTGTTCCGGAATATCATCTGCGATCTTATCAATTTTTTGCTGTCTTAATTTTACCATCAATTCATGATTCTCGGGATCGTAGCTCACGTTTCCGGTAATATTTTGTTTCTCAAGTCCGCCTACCCTATGCTCCAGCCCGGCATATCCCGGAATAGCCCATGGCCTCACGAAATTTTCATCTCTCAGGTATGGTTGAAAAATTTCTTCATGGTGCCCCAATTCTGTTTTGAAATTAACCTCGATTGGCGGCAGATCCTTTGCTTCAGGATATTTCCATGGCTCTGCGCCATTGGCAATGTACCCATCGCTTAAGAATATAACCGGAGTCATATGTTGTACAGAGATACGCACCGCCTCATATACTGCCCCAAAACAGTCACTGGGCGTTGAAGCGGAAATCACAGGCATGGGACATTCTCCGTTTCTGCCATAATATGCCTGTAGTAAATCGCTTTGCTCTGTTTTCGTTGGTAAGCCCGTAGATGGGCCACCTCTTTGAATATTACAAATAAGTAACGGAATTTCAAGCATTACGGCAAGCCCCATAGCTTCCGCTTTTAAGGCCATACCCGGGCCGCTCGTAGAAGTAACTCCAAGGCTTCCACCATACGCGGCGCCTATTGCAGAGGTAATTGCTGCAATTTCATCTTCGGCCTGGAAAGTTTTTACTCCAAAAGTTTTGTGGCGGCTTAACTCGTGCAGAATATCACTGGCCGGCGTAATTGGATACGACCCTAAAAACAATTGCAGTCCGCTCTTTTGTGAGGCTGCAATTAGTCCGTAAGCAAGTGCCTGGTTACCCATAATACTCCTGTAATTGCCGGGAGGCATCTTTGCTTTTTCTACTGAATAGCGGGTAGTAAAAGTTTCCGTAGTATCGCCGTAATTATATCCGGCCTTTAATACTCTAATGTTACTTTCAAGTATATCTGGCTTTTTTGAAAATTTATCTGTTAGAAATTGAACTGTGTTATCGAGGTTTCTGTTGTACATCCAATATAAAAAGCCAAGTACAAACATATTTTTCGCCCGGTCTTTTTCTTTGGTCCCCATTTCAAAATCCTTCAAAGACTCTCTTGTAATTTTAGTAACGTCTATCTTTATTACCTGGTAACCATCAAGGCTCCCGTTTTCAAGTGGATTTACACCATCGGGGTAATTTGCTAGCCGGAGGTTTTTTGCATCGAAGCCATCAACATTTGCAATTATTTTTCCATTCTTTTTTAATTCTTTCAAATTAGTTTTAAGCGCAGCAGCATTCATTGCAACAAGCACGTCACAAGTGTCGCCGGGGGTAAAAATTCTGTCACTTGAAAATCTTAATTGAAATCCGCTCACACCGGGAAGTGTTCCTTGCGGGGCCCTTATTTCCGCGGGAAAATCGGGAAACGTTGCGAGATCAATACCAAGCAGGGCTGTATTGTTGGTAAATTGTGTTCCGGTAAGTTGCATCCCGTCACCACTATCGCCTGCAAATTTAATCACCACATCCTTTAAAACCTCTTCTCTAATATCCATTTTCAATTTACTTACTTACAAAAGTAAAAGTTTGATCGTTAAAAAAATTATTTGTTTTTAGCTATGAAATCAAAGCATGCGAATTTAATTAAAACTTGTTTATTTGACAGTTATAGGTTTCATAAGTTTTTTGAATCCCGGTTATTAAATGGTTTGTAAAGCCAAAATAATTGCAATAGCAATTACTTGCTTTCTTTGCATTACGTTTTTGATAAGAGTATGCTAAAAAATAAGACACAGGACATCCGGTATTTTTTATTTAGTCAATACCTCGCCGATGGTGTGCGTGTTACTCTTGAAATTCTTCTACCAGCAGTCATTTTTGCCCAGTTCGGAATGTTGGGCGCGGGAATAACCATATCACTGGGAGCGTTGTGCGTAAGTATAGCCGACGCACCAGGGCCTGTGGAACATAAGACGAATGGCATGTTATACTGCAATCTTTTTATTTTCCCCACAGCTTTGTTAACGGGTTTTCTAAATCATAATATTTTCCTGTTAGGGTTGCTCATACTCTTTTCATCCTTTTTCTTTACCATGTTTACGGTGTTTGGAAACCGGGCCAGCTCAATTGGAACAGCCGCATTGTTGATCTTGATTTTGCGAATGTCAGCAGTGCTGCCTTCATCTCAAATAGTAGCGGATAGCTTTTTAATATTAGCCGGTGGTGTATGGTACATGTTGATAGCTCTTTTATTTTACAAACTAACTCCTTACAGGCCCGCACAAAGATCGTTGGGTGATTGTATACATGAAACCGCAAAATTTCTACGGATAAAATCGACGCTTTTTGCAACAGGCACAAATCTCAGGGATGAATATCACAAATTGGTGGAGCAACAAATTATCGTCAACGAAAAACAGGATGCTGTGCGGGAGCTCTTGTTTAAGAACCGGGAGTTACTGAAAGAATCCACAGCCACGGGTCGCCGGCTTGTTATAACATTTGTAGATGTCGTGGACCTGTATGAAAGAATCATGGCCAATTGGTATGATTTTGATTTGCTTAGAAAAAAATTTGGCGAAACCGGAATCCTTGACGAAGTGGCTGGTATAATGGTGGAATTTTCAATTGAGCTTGATAATGTCGGGCAGGCGATTCAGTCTAATTCAAAATATACGAAGCAATATGATTTTTCTACTGAAGCGGATAAATTAATAAATAGGATCAATGCCATAAGCGATGGAGGTACCAGCAACTTCATGCTCAAAAAAGTATTGGTAAATATTCGAAAGCTCGGGAAAAATATTACAGATATACTGAATTATTTCAACGAAGAAAATCAATCATCCCGGAAAATCCGCACTCCCCTGGAGTACTCAAAGTTTGTTTCTCATCAGCAGATAAACTCAACGGTATTCAAAAATAATCTCACGCTTGAATCATCTGTTTTCAGGCATTCCTTAAGAATGATGATCACGTGTGGATTAGGATTTACGATTTCAAAACTAATAAGCTATGGGCATCATAGTTACTGGATTCTCCTTACGATAGTGATCATTTTAAAACCCGGATTCAGCCTTACAAAGCAGCGAAATTTTGAAAGATTTACAGGGACGCTTATTGGTGGCTTAATTGGATTATTAATTATTTCGTTCATACACGATGGAATAGCACTTTTTTTTATCATGGCTTTTTTTATGATTGGCACATACACCTATGTAAGGTTAAAATATATTATCATGGTAATTTTCATGACGCCATACCTTTTAATTCTTTTTAATTTTCTCGGCCTTGGAATATTAGATGTGGCTAGTGAACGTTTGCTTGATACCGCTATTGCGTCAGTACTGGCGTTTATGGCAAGTTATGTTCTTTTTCCCTTTTGGGAATCCAGGGAGTTACCGGGTTACATGGCAAGCGTATTAAAGGCGAATATTGATTATTTGCAAAAGCTTTCTGATATCCTTTACGGCGAAAAAAATTCTTCTCTTGAATATAAACTTGTGAGAAAAGAACTGTTCGTGAGCACTGCTAATCTTGCCGCCGCTTTTCATCGCATGCTAAGTGAGCCTAAAAGCAAACAACTTAAGGCAACAGAGATCTATGAATTTGTAGTATTAAATCACGTTCTATCCTCAAGTATTGCCGCTATCACAGAAAGTTATACGGTGAATAGTACCTCCGCAACTTATTCAAAAGAAATTTTTCAGCCAATCAGGCGATCCCTTAATATTCTTGAAAGATCATTGCAAAATTTTGATAAATCCTACAAGGGTGAGTTGAACAGGCAAATGATTGCCGGGCATTCCGACGAAAACAATATTGCTGATAAACATTTAACAACGCAGATCGATTTTATTCATAATGTGGCTTCGGATATCGGTAAAGTATCACAATCGATAGTATAATAAAAACTACTGTTTAATTCTAAAAATATGGAAACTAAAAATGATAAATCTCCACATATTTTAAATGCATCTTCAAATTTAGTGGGCCTTTGTTTTATCGTGCTCACCTCTTTAAGAGTTCTCAATTTAAATGGAAAAACAATTATTGACGAACTTACATCTGTAGCTATGATGATGTTTATGGCAAGCGTTGTTCTTTCTTTTCTATCCATGCGAAACATTAAAAGCGGAGATCGTTTTGAAAAGATTGCGGATATAATTTTCCTGATAGGCTTGTTTTTTCTTTTTGTAACAACTATGCTTATTACATTTGATATAATTAAATAGGATTTGGATTTTTGAGGCATTCCTCTGAATACAAACTTAGCGGACAGAATATTCTGAATTAATACAAGTAATTCAGCATTATTTATTTATTTTCCATAATTCATTCATACTAACGATTGCACATGAATCACTTGCACTCCCTCGATTATGTTGTGTTCTTTATTTATTTTATTGTAGTAACCGGTTATGGCTATTGGGTATTTCGCCGCAAGATGTACCATCAAAAGAGTTCTGGCGAAATGGACTCTAAAGATTTCTTTCTTGCCGAAGGGTCTCTTACCTGGTGGGCAATTGGTGCTTCACTTATAGCATCAAATATTTCTGCCGAGCACTTTATTGGCATGTCCGGTTCCGGCTTTGCATTGGGGCTTGCTATTTCAAGTTACGAGTGGATGGCTTCTGCAACGTTGATCATTATCGCGATATTCTTCATTCCAATTTATTTGAAGAATAAGATTTTTACGATGCCGCAATTTTTGTCGAAGAGATATAACGATACCGTTAGCACTGTTATGGCGATCTTCTGGCTTTTAGTATATGTTTTCGTAAATCTTACATCCATTATTTATTTGGGTGCGCTTGCCGTAAATTCAATTTCAGGAATAAGCTTTACGTGGTGTATGGTTGGCCTCGGGGTTTTTTCAATTGTAGTTACGCTTGGAGGAATGAAAGTGATTGGATATACTGATGTAATCCAGGTGCTTGTTTTAATAATGGGAGGATTGGTAACCTGCTATCTTGCTCTCACATTAGTATCGGAACAGTTTGGTTTTGGTAAAGATATTTTAAAAGGCCTCAGCATAATAAAAGATCAAGCGCCATCACATTTCCACATGATCTTCGACGAATCAAATCCTTATTACAAAGATCTTCCGGGCCTATCTGTTCTAATCGGCGGCATGTGGATCAATAATCTTAATTACTGGGGCTGCAACCAGTATATTACACAGCGTGCTTTGGGTGCAAGTTTGCCTACCGCCCGAAAAGGAATTCTTTTCGCTGCATTTTTAAAATTACTGGTACCCGTGATCGTTGTTATCCCGGGCATTACCATGTTTGTAATGTATCAAAACGGAATGTTTCACGGAGAAATGGTTGATGCAGCAGGTGTCATAAAACCGGATCATTCTTATCCAACACTCATGAACCTGCTACCAAATGGATTAAAAGGGCTTGCTTTCGCGGCACTCACAGCAGCTATTGTAGCTTCGCTTGCAGGAAAGGCAAACAGTATCTCCACTATTTTTTCATTGGATATTTATAGAAAGTTTTTTGATAAAAATGCAACAGAAAAAAAGCTTGTAAAAACAGGACGGATTACAATTGTTGTAGCAATGGTACTAGCAACCCTTGTAGCACCAGCCTTAAAAAATCTTGACCAGGCTTACCAGTTTATCCAGGAATATGTTGGATTTATTTCGCCCGGAGTTTTATCAATTTTTCTCCTGGGATTCTTTTGGAAACGTGCAACATCAACTGCTGCTCTTACATCTGCCATATTGACGATACCGCTTTCAACTGTATTGAAGTTTCTTCCCGGCTGGACAAATGGTGCGTTTCCGGATATACCTTTTATGAACAGGATGGGTTTAGTCTTCCTTATCCTTATGGCCCTGATGGTAATTATGAGCCTTGCAGATCCGAAAAGCAAAGACAATGTAAGAGTAGTAGAAATTGATAAGACCATGTTCCGGTGTTCCCCTGCATTTATTATTGGGTCGACGGTAATTGTGGGTATACTTGCAGCTTTGTATACAATTTTTTATTAAAAGAATTTCGATTACTATATCCTTAATGAAATTTTTTATTCCCCGAAAAGTATAATTAAATATCTTAACTACTTCAATTGATTATTTGTAAAAATTGCAATGATAAATTTTTACGGCCTTATGAAAAAAACCTCGCTATTAGTTTGCTTCTTTCTTTCTCTTCTTTCAAATTGCTTTATTCAAAGCTCTGCTAGCGCAAAGCAGGAAGTAGATTATATAAACCCACTTATTGGAACAGCAGCAACGGGTTTTACAAAGGGCCTGGATGGTGGTGGTACCATGCCAAGTGTAGGGCCTCCATTTGCTATGACAAATTTTGTGGCTCAAACCGGCGAAAATTACATGAGCAGGATGAATTATTTTTATGAGGATAGCAGCATCATCGGTTTTTTAGCCTCTCATCAACCGACCGTATGGGAAGCCGGTGAATAAACCGTTTATTAATCATCAGCAAATAATTAGTGGCCATAAATTAGTTTTTGAAATGGGTGCCAAACCAAATTATAATTGCAAATAACCATCAATCATCATCATCCTTCCTGTCCTTCTTTGGAATGGTCATATTTCTGGGATAAGATTTATCGCCTTTCGCAGCAAACCAAAGTATGCGATTTAAAAGGTCATCATTTCCATTATCAATCTCGTGCAGCTTGTGTGAAGAAGAAAGGAGGGAATATTCCTTAGCCTTACCCGTTAGTGCCGCACTGCTTTTATTCATTTGATCAATGGGAATGTTATTCTTTAACGCAGTAAATGGATCGCCGTTTAGTTCTGCCGAAAAACAATCAAACATGGGCAAGGCCGTTGCATCCATGACATTCATTGGAGGGATACCTAAAATTTGTTCTATAGTTCGAACTACGCAGGTTTGATTATAATTAGTATGTATTGTTTTTTGCAAACGGGAATAAGGACTTATTACAAATCCCGTAGTTCTATATGCAGATACGTGATCCCATCCTGACTGTGAATCATCCTGCGTAACAAAAACGACTGTTGAGTCCCAGAACCTGCTCCTGGTAAGCGCTTCAATAATTCGTCCTAATGCAAAGTCGTTATCAGCCACCATAGCTTGTGGTGTAGGAAATCCTTCTGAAAGTCCTGATGTGTGATCTGCAGGCAAAGCCAATATCATTAATTGAGGCAATTGATCACCAGCCATTTTTTCAAATTCATTTAGCTCTTTAATAAACGCATCAGCTCGTATCTGGTCAGCAAAATGCTGGCCCTGGTAACATGGATATGTTGACGACATGATGGGGCGAACTCTTGAAATGGTACTTTCATTTTTAAATTCTATTAGCTTACCCTGTTGCCTTGAGTCATAAATTTGTTTCCATCCAATTCCATTTGGCCATACGGGCGAACAAGCCTCTCCATAGATCCTTACTGTTTTACCGTGATCAAGGGCATTGTTCCAAAGAAATCCTTCTTTATTATAAACCATTACATCAGCCAGTACATGCGGGTAGCTGCGAAACCATGCGCGGACATTTTTTTCTATATAATCTGTTACGATTGCAGCATCCGTCCAGGAATGGCCTTCGGCGGATGACTTACCTGATACATAGTAATTATCCATCAGCAGAAATTGTTTCGCAAGAAGGTGTTGATTAGGTGTAATATTTTCTCCATAAATACATAATGACTTCATGCCATCTCCTTCCGGCACATCACCCATCACCTGGTCATATGTTTTGTTTTCTTTAATAATGTAAACCACGTGCTTAAAAACGGAAGGCTCTCCAATGCGCTCCGGGACAGGTTTTGGCGCTATATTATCCCGCGGCAATAACTTTGAAAGTTTTGTTCTGAAAAGCAGGTTTGCATTTTTAACCCTTTCGGTATAGGATTTTAATTTGTTTTTATCCGGCAATGGAATTATAGAAATAGTTGCTTCCTGTTGATGTGCCTGGTATGTTTTATTCGTGCTTGCTCTTGCGCCTTCTCCTTCAAGGTTTGCTACATACAAAGTTTGCTTACTTAAGGCAAGGCCTGCGGGATATGCCTCTGTTGGAATGAATCCTTCTATTATACTTTTTCCTTTTCCAAAGGAGGAAGAACTTTCTCCCAACCTTATCATTGCAACCGCGTTATCCATACCATTAGCCACATATAAAATAGTATCGCTGGCATTTATTGCTAATGCGTTCGGAGAATCGCCTGTAAAGGAATTTTCTTCTCCATTCAATCGTACAGATATGGTTTCAACAACTTTGTCATTTGTAGTGCTTATCACCGAAATATTATCACTATTGCCATTGGATACATATACAAATTGTTGGTCATTACTTATAATAATTGCATTGGGATGCAGCCCCGTTTCAATCTCAGATATTGTCTTTCCTGATTCCAAATCAATTACTGACACGGTGCCTAAAGCGGTAGCTCCTGTACGTGGATCAACATACGCGCTTCCATAGGGGATGCCGGCAGTTTCTCTTGAGGTATCTGTGGGTACCGGACCTGCCCAATTGGTAACATAAGCTTTGGATGATGACAGTGCAATACCAAATGGTGCAGTGCCCGTTGCGGTTGTCCAAACCGTTTTTTTGTCACTTAGTCTTACCTTACATAACTGGCTGTTTCCGTTCAAAACCACGTAAAAATAATATTCACCCTTTTCTTCATTAATTGCAATATCATTCGGTAGCGCCATTGGCGCCGGGGCTACAGCATTGAAAGAAATTGCATCCCGTATTTCTGCTTTTTCCCCATCCCAAACTGCATCCATAATGTAAGAAGCCTTGGTAGAGGGGCTGGAAGCGCCCCAATAGATATGAACGACATTGCCCTGCTTTAATACTTTAATACCCGAATAAGTGCTGACAAGCGTCTTATAAGAATCAATTGATGTATAATCGAGATGAAAAAGCAGCTTGTTATTTTGAACATTAAAAAATGCTACTCCATAGCGATCTTCAACAGCTAAAATTTCTTCGCCAGGTAATAAAACACAGTCGAGGCTGTGATTCTCTTGAGAAGGCTTGCCATAACGGATAACAGTACCTGCCGGATCGATAATGCGATTGTATGGGAGCAATATTGCTTTATTGTCCACCGCAAGAGTTGCTACATCATAAGGGCTGCTGTAACTATCCTTTGTAATCGATGTATTATAAATTTTTGAGGTGGTGCAGGACGTAATGCTTAATAACCAAAATAGAGGAAGAGCTTTCAGGAATCGGGTCATCAAAAAATTAGTGTTATTCATTATTTGAAAAATTGCTTTGTTATAAAAAGTTTTGTGTAAAGGTGAGCAATTAATACAATAGAAAAGGCCGTCTCACGGATTAAGACAGCCTCTAATAAAAAATTAGTTCTTATTATTAATACCCCGGATTCTGTACCAAATATCCCGGTAAATTAGATGCCCCGTCAATAGCCGTTTGCGGAATTGGATAAATTCTTTTCTGCACATCGGTGCTGCTTTTTTCAGTCCACGTGCCTTCATACTTGCCAAAACGGATCATGTCGGTGCGCCTCAGCATTTCCCAATAAAATTCAAACCCTCTTTCACGAAATAAAATATCAAGCGACATAGACGTTAATGGCGCTGCAGGAGTCGTGGCTGTTCGCGATGCTCTTACGAGGTTCACATCATCTAAGGCTCCTGCGGCATCACCCTTTCTTAATTTAGCCTCAGCACGCATCAGGTACGCATCTGCAAGGCGAAGGATCACAATATCATGCTCACCGAAGTTTCTTCCGCTTACCGATGTTTTACTGAACTCATATTTTTCTACTCTGTAACCCGTATTATAGTTACTGCCATCCACTGTAAAATCTATGTCCTCCGTAAAGTTGACTGGCAGGTTTGGCTTGTTACGTGTATTATAAAAAAGTGGCCCTACTTTCATTTTGCCGTCAGAACATGTTAGGAAAACGCCATTCACTCTCAGCAATCCGTATTGCTGACCTCTTAATATTCCCCTGTTGATATTAAACGCGGCAGCAGCAACACAGGAATCGGCAGGGTTGGTATAAATAGATAAATTTTGTTTATAAAATCTTGGATCCGCATCTGCAGGATCAAGCGGAGCATTAGCGCTTACCCAAGTCTCGTAAAAATCTGACGTAATTCCCGGGCCATCTGTTCCATTTGCGCCAGTATAAGCCGGTATAGGAAACTGGTCGCCCGATAAAGAAAAATAAGCCATCCGGTTGTGCCCGTTTAAATCGGCACGCTGATCAACTACAAAAACCAGTTCCTTATTAGTATGGTTGGCGTCATCGAAAAGTGAAAAGTACTCTGAAGCTAAATTGTATTGCCCGGCATTAATGATCTTATCACAGTACTCAATCACTTTATCCATATCATCATTGTTGAAAGTAAAGGTGGGGGCATAACGGTCACGGTAAACTGCAGCGTTCAAATGAAGGCGTGCCAGCAATCCCCAAACCGCGGCTTTCGTAATCCTGCCCGGGCCGGTCGTATTATCCAACAGTGGCTCTACAGCAAGGAACTCCGATTTGATGTAAGCAATCGCTTCTTCACCTCTCAAAATTACCGAAGTCTCTACGGGATTTTCTTTAACGAAGACAATACCAAAAAGGTCAAGGGTCATCATGGAATAGAAAGCCCTCATGCCGCGTGCTTCAGCCACGTATATTTTAGCATTAGGATCCTTATTGTCCGGGAGCGTGGTGATAGCCGTGATTGAGCGGGATAATCCCTGCAGTATATTATTCCACGTATCTCTTACATTGGGATCAGTGCTGGTGGTTTCATGCTTGTGTAACGAAAGGTAAATACCGTTATCACCCCAGTCAGTTCCTCCGCGGTAGGGCAGAATAGCTTCATCGGTTGAAATTTCCTGTAGGGCAAAATAGGTTGTGTGCCTGTAAATATCCGGGAGCCTTGCATACACCGGCGCAATAATTCCATCCGCAATTTGCTTATCGCTAAGCCCTGTTACGGATGATTCATCCAGGATTTCCTCTTTTAATTTTGTACAACTATTTATAACTGCAATGCCTGTAAAAATCAGCAGCAGATTTATTATTTTCTTTTTCATGATTTGCTATTTTAAAATGAAAAGTTTAAACCAAAAATTACAGACCTCGCTTTCGGGTAACTCAAATAATCAATGCCATAAGAAGAGATACCATTGATTGTTCTGTCGGTATTTACTTCAGGATCGTACCCATCGTATTTTGTAGAAACGAAAAGATTTTGGCCTGTTACAGATAGGCGAATGCCCGTGATCCACCTTTCTATTCCAAGATTTTTTAAATTGAAATTATACCCAAGCGAAAGATTGTTTAGCCTAAGGTAAGCGCCGTCTTTAAGGTACCTCGTGCTTACAGGCGCCGCATTATTCACTGACTCCTGAGGGCTGGCAATTGCTTCTTTAGTGGTATTTACATTCTTTGATAATTTCAGTTTATAGAAATAAGAATTCGCAGTATTGTCGTAAATTTTATTTCCTGATACGCCATTGAAATTAGCCGACAAGTCAAACCCTTTATAAGCTACGCTTCCAAAAAAACTATAGATCACATTTGGCAAAGCGGTACCTGCTGCAATCCTGTCGTTATCGGTAACGATACCATCTTTATCAGTATCGCGATATACACTCAATCCGTCAACATCAAAGCCTGTAAATTCTTTTAAGAAGAAAGTACCGATAGGCTCGCCATTTATATAACCGTTAATAGTAGCCGAAGTTAAGCCAGAACCCGAAGCTGACCCGGACGGTATAACCGTGTAAGGAGATTTCTCCACTTTATTTCTTAATAATGTAAGGTTAGCGCCTATGTTATAGCTGATACCTGTTCTGGAGCTGTGCTGGTAATCCAGGTCAAATTCTATTCCTTTATTGGTAATGGTCATGTCTTTTACATTGGTCCAAAACGTACCGGCTGGCTGGACCGGGTCGGCAGGAATTACTTCTAACAGAATATTATTGGAAATTTTATTGAATGCATCTATCGTTCCGGATAGTGCGCCGTTGAACAAGCTAAAGTCAAGGCCTATATCTGTTTGTTTGGAAACCTCCCACTGTATATCAGGATTGGCGAGTCTTGAATACACTGTACCCGCCGGGTATGGGCCGGCCGGTGTAAGCGGGTAACTGGTAGATGCTGATACCTGCGAAGTAAACAAGGCCTGTGTAATCTTTGAAGGTATTTCCTGGTTACCCGTCAATCCCCATCCTGCTCTTAATTTCAAGCTACTGAAAACAGAGTTTTGCATAAATGCTTCTTCAGATATTTTCCAGCCTACTGAAAAGGATGGAAAATATCCGTACTTATTATTTTCACCGAATTTTGATGAACCATCTGCCCTTAATGTAGCTGTGGCTAAATATTTATTATCGTACTGATAGGTAGCCCTTCCGAAAAATGACTGCAGCTCATTTTTAACGGCAAATCCCCCTGGCTTGTTACCGGCCAGCGTTAATTCCTGTCCTAAGCCAGGATTATAAATTGGCTCAACAGGTGAAATAGGAAACCTGTTGATGCTGTTATTTCTTCCCTGCAAAAATATTTTTTGATAAGAATGGCCAGCCAAAGCAGTCAGGTCGTGATGTGTTGTATTCAGTGTATAGGTAAGATAATTTTCAATTAGCGTATTCTTGTTATAATTATAATAGGTCTCTAACCTTCCATCACGAAGCGGAACCGCATTAGGCAAAGCTTGAATATCACGGTCCGAATTAGAATTGTCAATACCAAAATTGAGTTTGTAAACCAGCCCCTTCATTAATGTGAGTGAAGATGTAACATTACCTATAATACGGTTTATATTGGTGATGTCTTTATCAAGATCAAAATAAATCAGGGGATTATTAATATTTTGGTATTGTGCCGGCTTCCCATCAGCATCGTAAGCCGGGTAAGTTGGATTGTTACTGATGGCGTCACCTAAAATATTTTGAACTGGCGGAGTCTGGTTTTTAGTATTTGAATAATTTAAATTGGCCTCAAGCACTAACCTGTTATCCAGGAATTTTTGTGTGACATTAAATCTTCCGGAATACCTGTCGAATTGATTTTTCTTAATGATGCCTTCCTGGAGTTGTGCACCAAAGGAAGCGTAATAGGTAAGCCTGTCAGCACCGCCGCTGAGGGTGAGGTTATAATTCTGTGTGATAGCGCTCCTGGTAACTTCTTTTTGCCAATCGGTAGAGCCTCCCTGGTCATCAATGGTACCACCAAGTTTTGGAACCTCTGCACGAAATTCAGCAGCAGTTAGAACAGGCAGGGGGTTTGCAATTTTAGAAATACCAATGCTTGTGGAAAATGCAAGGGCTGATACGCCCGCTTTGCCTCTTTTGGTAGTTATAAGAATTACACCATTCGCACCGCGTGCTCCATATATGGCGGTAGCAGAAGCATCTTTCAATACATCAATTGATTGTATGTCCTGTGGATTGATAAAACTTAACGGGTCGCCGCCACCGGTACTTGAATTATCCAATGGTAAACCATCTACTACAAATAAGGGTGTACTACCGGTTCTAACGCCACCGGGTCCCCTGATTGTTATCCCCAAAATTCCCCCCGGAGCACCACTTGCGGAAGTAACGTTTACCCCGGATATTTTACCCTGCAGAAGTTGCTGCGGCGAGTTAATGATCCCTTTATTAAATTCATCACTTTTTAATGATTTCACGGCTCCTGTTATATCCCTTTTATTCTGGGTCCCGTATCCTACCACCACCACCTGGTTTAATTGCGCAGAACTCGGCTGCAACACTATATCAAGGTTGCCGCTTCCGGCAGAAACCTCCTGTGTTGCATAGCCCACGTAACTTACAATGAGTATGCTGTTTCTGTCAGGAACCGTGATTGTAAATGCACCGTTGGCATCAGAGACAACGCTTTGAGTACTTCCTTTTACGCTGATGGTTGCTCCTGCCAAAGGACTTCCGGTGCTTCCATCTTTTACGGTTCCCGTGATCGTTTCAATATTTTCATCATCAAAACCTCCGCCTGCAAAAACACCTTCCGAAAAGAAAAAAAAGATGCAGCTAAGAAACGCGAAGGATAATTTAAAGTGGTTTTGTGAAAGATAAATTTTTCTCATTTGAAGTCGTTTAATTTGGTTACATAAAATGGTGGAAATAACCAGTCGATGGCTGGTGAGGGCTTGTCGATAAGGGTACTTTTGTATAGACAAAAAAATATTGATTTCTTCTCATTAAGCAAAAACAGTGATTTGGTCGAATTCCTGTATTGTGATTTTCCGCTCTACCTTGTTGTATTTGTTGCAGAAACGTTTTGATAAATATTTGTTCTTCTTCTTGCCGAAAGATAGTCTTTATTTCCAGGTGCAAAAGTATCCTATAATATCTTCCAATGGGAAACTGCGTGTTACGTTACCATTAATATAATACTGTCAATTGTTCACTGCTAAAATTTCAATGATGCAGGCAAATATTTGGCAACAAGATCTTCATAATATGGTCTTAACTTCTTCCAGTCTGGTGGCTCGGGGTTTTTTGAATAGAGATCATATGGGTTGAACAACTTCACCCACTTTAGCATTTCCCTGTCGTGATCATCCAGCAAGTATTCATATTCTCCTTCGCGGTGCCATGCGTAAAATGAATGATACCGCAGCATATACAAACCGCCTTCCGGAATGCGATCTTTAAGCATTTGATAAACGTATTCATCGTGTCCCCAGGACATATCTACGTTGCGCAGTCCACATCCTTTTTTATACACTCCATATTGAGTTTGATATTCCGGATTAGAAAAGTCAGGGTTGTTTTTAAAAAATTCAGGATAAACGATTTTGTCTGAATAGGCGCAGCCTACCGGGAAGGTATCTCCAACCACGGCCCACTGTGGCTCACCGAATAAACAAAGCACTTTCCCCATGTCGTGCATCAATCCCACCAGTACCATCCAATCGGGATGGCCATCTTTGCGAATGGCTTCGGAAGTTTGCAACAAATGTTGAAACTGGTCAAGATCAGTATCCGGATCAGAATCATCTACCAATTGATTTAGGAACTGAAATGCATCCCATACAGGCATTTCCTTTTTATTAAACTTTAAATAATTATTGCGCTTTTCCTGCACAAAATCATAGGTTTGATAGGTATGGTTCAGCCGGTAAAATTCTTTTACCGTGTCTCTTGCAGGCTCATCGTAATTACGATATTCTTCAGTTGTTTTTGAAGTGGCAATGCTGTCAGGTTCAGGGTAGCGTTGCAGAACATCGTCTTCCCATTCATCAATACTGCCTAAAGGGTTAATTTCTTTTGACGAGAAAGTCTTCCGGTTTGTATCCATAGCAATCGATTGAAGGTTTGAATAAATGGAGATTCTAAAGTAAAGGTTTTTTTTATGCAGTATGCATAATGGCCAGGCTTTATTTACGAAACCGTTTTCGCAAACAGCTCGCGTCTACTGGTGACAACACGTTTCTCTGCAAAAAAAAATCTAATTAAAATGGTTGCATAGCGCTGTACAGTTCATCTTATTTTATGAACTTATGGCTCCGAAAAAAGAACAGCAACAGGGCAGTCACGGAGTGTATAACAAAGTTGTTTTTTCAACCTTCTACTTAAAACTAATTTCTGCTAACACAGGAAAATGATCTGAAGGAAATTTACCGAAATAGGTATCGGTAAGGATTCCCCATTTGCTTACTTTAAAATCATGCGTCGCAAAAATGTGATCAATGACATCTGTACTTTGTTTGGCGTTGCCAAAACTATTAAACGAAGCATTGTTAGCATAAGGAAATTTTACCTGGTTGTAAGTATCATTCAAAAAACCTGAGTTGGCGATAGTCAGGTACCATTCACTGGAATTTGAACCATTAAAATCACCTGTAAATATTATTGGTTCGTTGCCCGCAATTTTCTTCATTCTTTGTAAAACAAGCTTACTACTTTCTTTGCGAGCTACTACACCCTGGTGGTCATAATGCACATTAAAAAAATAAAATTTTTTACCGCTCTTCTTATCTTGTAAATATACCCATGAGCAAATGCGGTTACAACATTTTGCATCCCAGCCAAGTGATGGTTTGTCCGGTGTTTCAGAAAGCCAGAAATCGCCTTTATTCAGCAATTTAAATTTGTCCTTTTTATAGAAAATTACAGAGTGCTCGCCTTTGTCTATTCCATCATCTCTTCCTATACCGTATCGTGAATACTGTGGAAGCGCTTTACTAATATCGTCTAGCTGGTTTTTTAGACCCTCCTGGGTTCCGAGAATATCAAAGTCATGAAACCGGATAAGCGCGGAAATAACGGGAGCTCGTTGCTCCCATCCATTTCCTTTTACCGAATCGCTTTTGTTATCATACCTTAAGTTGTACGTTCCTATAGTCATATCCTGGGCAGTTGTTGAAACTACTGCTAATACACAAAAAGCTATTAAAAAAGACCATCGTATTTTCATGAAAATTTAATTGAATTGTAAAACAAATTAGTACCCATCCCTACCATCCGGGATTCTGCCCCAGTTTAGGGTTTTTCAGCAAAGCCGATTCCGGAACCGGGTAAAGATACTTTTTATCATCCCACTCTCTTTGCGCATCTTTAAGCCATGTAATTTCTCCGTAAGTACCATGAGATAGCTGCTGTGGATTTACCTTGCCGCTAACTGTTGGCGATATATTAATATAAGTAACCCCCTGAACAGGATTGGTTGGCGGCGTCTCAACGAAAGATACATCGGGAATACCATCAAGATTTAAATCCATAAGTGTACTTAAAGAAGGGACATAGATGCCTGTCCATTGCTCTTCCAACAAATCTCCTCTTTTCCACCTGACCAGGTCGTAAAAGCGAAATCCTTCCCAGGCCAGTTCAATGCTGCGTTCCCTGCGTATTTCTAAAAGTACCGGGTCAGAAATATCTGGAAAATAGTTTGCCTGCAGGTATTGGTCTGCGGTGGTTGGTTTTGCTGTGAGGCCTCCTGTAATTCCGGCCCTTGCCCGCAAAGCACCAATTGTTTTGCTCCAGTCATCGTCGGTAAACGAGCCCAATTCTTCTTTCGCCTCAGCATAATTTAAAAGTATCTCTGCATAGCGAATAACAGGTACGGAGTTTATACTCACCGTTCCCTGGTCATATTTCTGATCATCCAGACTATACTTTATTGGCATATAACCTGTATAGGTATACGAAAACGCAGGAGGACCCGGAACAACGCTTCCGCCGTTTATACGGGTATATCCCGGGGTGCGAATTGTTTGTTGAAGCCTGCCATCTCTGTTTTGAGTTTCTACCGGAAAAGTCATCGTATCATGGCCTGGTATAGAAGTAAAAGGGGTACCGTCAATATTCAAATATGTATTTACAAATGTTCTGTCAAAACTAAGGCGGTTACCATACGTTGAACTTGTCCAGTACCAATTGGCGTCACTAAACACAGCGAGGTTAGGATCAGTGACATCAAGCAAAATAACTTCATTGGTTATTGGTTGTGTGCTGGTAAATAATTGTCGGTAAGATTTAGTGGCCCCACCAGCCTGGTTAAGACTAAATACACCACTTGACATTACCTGCTGGGCTGCATCCGCAGCTTCAGTCAACCATTGATCTGCAGTCCCCTGAAGATTGAGTTCTGTATGGTATTTTCTAAATGTGCCTTCAAAAAGGCAAATCCTTGACTTAAGAGAATATGCAACCCATTTGGTAATAAGGCTGCGGGTTTGATCATCCGTAAGCGTGATATGTTCGGTAGCATAGTCCAAATCAGCCAATACAGAATCCATCACCAGGGTTCGTGGGTCACGGGATTTATAAAGCGCCGTTGAATCATCTACAGCAAGTGGTTCGCTATACCATGGAACATCGCCAAATCGCTGCACCATTTGAAAGTACCAATATGCCCTGAAAAAGCGAGCTATACCGGTATAGTTTTCTCTGACAGCAACAGGAATATCAGGGTTATTATTATTTACGATGAAATAATTAATATTCCTGAGTGAAGTCCAGTTCCAGCCGCTGCTTTGAATAGCATTAAACACTCCGGGGCGTAAAAAATCGGGCACTTCGGTCCGGGCACCATAGTCGCTCATCGCATCACCCCGCATAATAGTACCCGCATCTGGAATGATTGTATAAAAGGAATTAGTGTAAAGCGCCAGTCCTGACTCAGAGCCAAATACCGCGTCTTTTGTGGCTGTAGCTTTTGGGACCTGGTCTAAAACCTTTTTGCACGCAGTAAAAGAAATACAGATAACTAATAGCCAATACCAATTTTTATATTTTGTGTTCATGATAATACTGTTTTAGGTAAATCAAAAGGTTATATTCAGGCCCAGTGTTATACTTTTAAGGATCGGGTAGTTTTGTCCATCTCCGTTTCCACCGCCTGTTAGCACTCTGTCCGATCCATTAATACTTTCGGGATCTATGTTATGCTCTGTGATATCAAACATGGGAGAGTGCACCCATAAATTTTCACCTGATACATAAATACGTGCGTTACTCATTTTGGCTTTGGCAACAAGGCTTTGAGGAAGATTATAGCCAATTTGAAAATTTTTTAATCTTATGTAGGCTGCGTTCTGTAAGTATCTTGTTTGTGGTACACTTAATTCTCTCTGACCGGACAGAGCCACGTATCCCCTTAATCTGGGAAAATAGGTGTTGGGATTATCTTCAGACCATATCTTGTCTAATTGAGAGTTTAATGCAGCATTATATGGGCGGTTGTATTGTCCCCAGAAAGCATCAGCGTCACTACTGGGATACCAGTCCCGTCTGCCTGTACCCTGGAAAAATGCAGCAAAAAATATATTCTTCCAATCCGCGCTGAGGCTTATTCCATATGTGTAGCGCGGAGTTGTATTTCCAATGAGTACAAGATCACCGGGGTTATCGACTGTTTCATTGCCATGGCTTATTACGCCATCTTTATCAAGGTCTTTATACTTCAAATCTCCGGGAAGCCATACAGAAGAATTATTGCTGATGTTAGCATTCATAGTTTTCGCCTGGTCTACATCGGCGCTTGTCCAAAAACCATCAGTAACATATCCCCATATTTCCCCTAATTTCTCGCCCACATAGTAGTCACTTAAATTTTTATTTGGATTATTATATTTCGTGATAACAGCCTCGTAATGGGCAGCGTTAATACCAATTCCATAATGGAATTGATCTGATCCAAGTTTAAACTGATCCTGCCAGCCGGCTGTAATTTCCCATCCAGTTGTTTTCAGATCTGCATAATTACCTTTTGGCACGGCCGCACCAAAAACATCAGGCAATGTTGGCCCGACAGTAAACATGTTGGTGGTTTTTCTGATGTAGGTATCTCCGGAAAAGGTTAACCGATTTCGCAGGAAGCCGATGTCCAATCCTAAATTTTGCGTGGTGGAAGTTTCCCATGTTAATCCATTTGGAATCACTCCCGGAGCACTCGTTACCTGTGGCCTTTGCCCGTTAAGAACCCTTCCGGATTGGGATATTCCAAGCTGCTCCAAAAATACGTATGAGTTTATATTTCCATTCCCCAATGATCCATAAGATGCTCTCACTTTGATATCTGAAATTATATTATCCGGTACGTGCCAAAAATCTTCTTTTGAAACCCGCCATCCTGCAGATACAGAAGGAAAAAATCCAAATTGCTGATCAGTCGGAAATTTTGAAGAGCCATCATATCTGCCGTTAACTTCCAGTAAATACCGGTTTTTAAAATCATAGTTAAACCTGAAGAAGCCCCCCAAAATGTCCCATTGTTCCCATCCGCCGGTGGTAGTAATTGACTGTCCCAGCGCAAGGCCAATATCGCGGGCATCAGGAAAAATCAAGCCGTTTCTCTGCTCTTGTATTCGCTTGAAAATGGACTGTTCAAAATTGTATCCCAACAAGGCTTTAAAATGATGAACATCGCTAAAAATATTTTCATACTCGCCATATACATTGGCAGCGATATAACTTGTTTTGTCGTAGCGCTCTTGTAGATCGTTAGTATTGTTACCGGTATAATTAATAACACCTGGCTTGGTGCTGTAAGGAACAGGTACTCTTACCTGTTGCTGATTATAGTTGGTATTTTGGAAAGTGAAATCCCCATGAATCCTTATTTGATCACTTAAAAATTTTGCTATAAAGCCGGTTGTATTCCTGATGACGTTTGTTGACATGTCTATGCCATTCTTACCATAGTAAAAATCACCAACTGTATACGCTGCCGAATAAGTAAGCGTGCCGTCAGGATTTAGAAGCGGGGCAGAGGTGTGGGCTTCATCTGACATATTACGCCAGATACCTCCTCCTTCCCCCACATTTAAGGGATTGTGATAATTTAGGTTGGAATAAGAAGTATTATTGTTTATTTCTAAAAATTTGAAGACCTGTATAGAACCTTTGGCCCTGAAATTATAAGTTCTGTAATCATCTGAGTTATATCTGAATATTCCGTCCTGGTTGTAAAACCTTCCTGTAACATAAAAGCTTGCTTTATCACTGCTTCCTGAAACAGAAATGTTCTGATCGGTAGCAAAATTATGAGGCTTATACAACAGGTCATACCAATCCGTATTAGCATAATAGACATATTCTCCGGTAGCGTTCACCTCTGCCTTCGGCAACGAAGGGTCCTGGTCATGCTTAAGAAAGTCATCAAGGTATGCCTGTGAAAATTTCTGTGTTTTATTAATATTTTGCGGCAACTGTGAATAGTTTGATCCCGCTGAATATGCTTCGCTAAACATTTTTACATATAGGTATCCGTTAGTTACCTGGTCCGGTATTGCCGTAGGTTTTTTAAAGGAATAGCTGGACGAATATGATACCGCTGTTTTTCCCTTTTTGGCGCTTTTTGTTGTAATGAGAACAACTCCAAATGCGCCTCTTGCTCCATAAATAGCTGCTGATGACGCATCTTTAAGCACCGTAACACTGGCAACATCATTAGGATTTATTAAACTTGGATCACCTTCCACTCCATCAACCAATACCAATGCACTGCCACCTTGCCCTATTGAAGTCGTTCCTCTCACATTATAGGAAGGAGATTGTATTGGTTTGCCATCGAGCATGGTTATGTTAAGATTTGGAACAATACCTTGTAGGCCTTGTGTGAGATTAGGTAACGATCGGTTATCAAGCACCTCGCCACTCACCTGGCTAACAGCACCGGTAAGATTTGCTTTTTTCTGGGTGCCATATCCCACTATCACTACTTGTTCCAGTGAAGCTGCACTTGCTTCTAATGTTACATTAATTTGAGAACGGCCATTTATGGGCACTTCCCTGGTCGTATAGCCTACAAATGAAAATACCAGGGTACTGTTTTGAGAAACATCAATTGAATAATTTCCGTCTCCATCTGTTGAAGTACCTGTGCCGGCCCCTTTGACTGTTACACTTACGCCCGCCAGGGGTTCGGCGTTTGAATTGGTGACTCTCCCGGTCACAACATCAGATTGACTTTTAGGAGGTAAGGCCAGCGATAATTGCAGAGCGGAAAACAGGAGTATAGTGATGGTTAGTACTCCCATACGTAAAAGTTTTTTCATGGTTATTTTTTTGGGTCTATAAAGGGTTAACTAGAATTTTAATAAAATCTTTTATTAGCCTAAACTTTTTTGTTATTGAATCAGTGTTCATACTCATTCCCCCTGTAACAGAAATATTATGTTTAACAAAAGTGGTTACCTGGTATCATAAAAAGCGCAAAAGTATTTGTCTCATATTTTGACAACATCAATAGAATGTTACTTTTTCATTAATAAAAGACCTGTTGGTTGAAGGCACTTATGGGTCCATAAGGTCTCGCAATTTTCTTGTTTTTCCACTGCAAAATCACAGTGATAACACGCATGATTTAATTTATAAAATTGTCCCGGTGTATGCATGGCAGATTTGCCGTCGTTGAGATATTTTTCGGTTTCTTTTCCTGGTACAATAATTTTTGGCACAGGATAATTTTGCCGTATTTCATCTTTGCACTTATAAGTACTTAACGTGGGAATTATTTCTTTTAAGGTCAAATTGTTTGGATCTGTATCCATAAGCAATCGGTTGAAGGTTAACGCAATCAGGAATTCAAAATAAAGGCTTTTTCTGTGTCATTTGCATAAATGGCTTAGCTTTATTTACGAAACCGTTTTCGCAAATACTGCAATTTTTTTTGCGTCTTTTTATGGAGTATAAATGATACAGTACCTGACACAATTTTTAACAGGTACCCTTTCACGTTAGAAGGCATTAAATACTACTTAACTAATGAAGAATATTAACATTAAAGAACTTGCCCGCGCACTGAAACTATCGGTTTCTACTGTCTCAAAAGCTTTACACGATAGTTATGAAATAAGTGAAAAGACCAAGCAGCGTGTACTAAAAACCGCAGCCAGGCTTAACTATGTGCCAAATCCTTATGCCAGTAGCCTACGCGGAAGGAAAAGTAAAAATATTGGCGTCGTTATACCCGAAGTGGCCGACAGCTTTTTTTCACTTGCAATTAACGGCATTGAATCGGTAGCCAAGGAAAAGGGTTACCATGTGTTGATCTGTTTAACGCATGAAAGTTTTGAAAATGAAAGAAATATTTTAAAAGAGTTCCAGGGAGGCAGGGTTGACGGAGTGCTCATGTCGATATCAGGAGAAACGGTGCAAGGCCGGCATGTCAATGATTTAATTTCCAGTGGGATACCTCTTATCTTTTTTGACCGGGTTTGTGAAGAGGTGGAAACAGCCAAAATTACTACTGATGATTTCGAAAGTGGCTATAAAGCTACTGAACATTTGATACAACAAGGTTGTAACAAGATTGCCTTTCTCAGTATTTCAAAAAGTCTATCTATCAGTAACAAAAGACAGGAAGGATATTTCAAAGCTTTATTGAATCATAACCTGAAAGCGGATAAAAAAAACATTATTCTCTGTAGCAACAATGCAAAACAAAACTATGCTTTAATTAAAAGCCTCCTGCAACAAAAAAGCAAACCCAATGGCGTTGTCGCATCCGTTGAAAAGTTAACCACGCCATTGTACAAAGCTTGTGTTGCATTAAAACTGAAAATACCCAAAGACGTAAAAATTGTTTGCTTTTCAAATCTTGAAACAGCTTCCATTTTAAATCCTTCACTCACTACTATTACTCAGCCCGCCTTTGAAATGGGAAAAACGGCCGCAACACTTTTATTTAATGCGCTGGCAAAAGCCGGTTTTAATTTGAAAAAAGAAAGCATGGTAATCCCTTCCACATTAGTTGTACGAAACTCGACCAGTTAGTGCAGTAGCATTTCTATCAAAAAAATATTAAGGATTATATTCGTCTTTCTTTTGCCAATAAAAGCCACACAAGAAATGAATGTATTAGTCCAAATTTTTTATCGGAGAAAAGTATTGCTTGCCGCATTTATTTGCCTGAATATTTTTTCGATTGATGTTTTTGCCCAGCAAAAAAACTATACCATATCTAATGCCCATGCGCATAATGACTATCTGCATCCTTCTCCTTTTTATACTGCATTCAATGCGGGCTTTGGTTCTATCGAAGCTGACGTTTTTCCTGTAAACGGCGTTCTATATGTCGCCCATGATACGGAATACATCCAATCTTCACGCACTTTAAAAAGCTTATATCTTGAGCCACTTTTAAGAGAACTGGCAAAGGATAGTTCCCGGCGACTTAAACTCTTAATTGATGTAAAAAAAAATTACTCGTTGAGCTTACAAATCCTGTTAAAGGAAATTGAGCCTCTAAAAAAATATTTAGTTACATCGAACGAAACAAACAATCCCGTAATTATTTTAATGACAGGTGAAAGGCCGCCTCCTTCAGAATATAAAAACTATCCCAACTATATTTTTTTTGATGATGACCTTAAGCTGAAACATACTCCGGAAGAATGGAAAAGGGTAGGGCAGGTAAGTCTTTCATTTGAAAAATTTTCTAAATGGAAAGGGGAGAAACCTCTTAAGCGAAAAGATAAAAAATTAATACAACTTACAATAGATAGTGTGCATCGTGCCGGTAAAACGATGCGATTTTGGGCGATGCCTGATACTAAACTTTCATGGGAAACACAAATGATTCTGGGTGTAGATTTAATTGGCACTGATAAGATTGAAGAACTTGCTAATTTTTTGAAAAGGGAGTAAAATATAGAGTCGATACAGCATTTGCAGCGTATACTAACGTAATTATTTTTTCTCAAAAATCTTCTCAAACATTTTCTCAAAATTTTTATTCAACGCCCCCCATTTAAATTCATGATTAGGTGTTAAGTATTTGTAACCCTTATAGCTGTTTGAATTTACAACGGCGCACTTATTGACGAAATCGCCGGTGGTCCATCCATAAAATCCTACTACCTGGTTTATAAAATCAACCCAGCCAATCACAATAAAATCTTTTGAGAGAGGTTTTTGTTCACCAGGATATCCATAAGTCCAGTTGTCGTTGGGCGCATTGGATGTTGATTTTTTCGCCACTTTTATATCGAGCTTTTTACCGTTCATTAAAAAATCATATTCATCAGAATTTCTTTCTTTATAATTTGCGCGGTCAACTAAATAAGATAATTGTTTCTGAAGAAGTAATTGCTCAAACGCCAATTCGCCGATACAACCTAACAAAGCTTTTTCAATTCTACTTTCCGTTGACAATCCAAATCTCGAATACAATTCATTACCCACCATTTCAACCGCACGTTCATGTGCATTTTTATAATTCATTCTAAAATCGAAGGCTTCAATTAACATGCAGGATTGTTGTATTTATAATGGAAATTTTCGCGGTTTATTTTTTACTCTTTCCGGGCCCGGTTTTGACAACTTATAATACTTAAAACCGGGCTTAAATTCGTTTGGAGTTTTAGCCAATGATGGTGAAGCCCACATTTTTTTTAGAACCAGTTCAATCCTCCTTTTTGTGATCTGTGAAATAGTTTCAAAACCATGATTTCTTGCGATAGATTTCACCGGTGTTTTTTCATCAAGCTGCACACAAATAAATTTTCTGTTGCCATTATCCTTTGCATTCATTTCTAATATAGCTTGTGCCGTGGAACCGGACCCTGCAAAAAAATCTAAAACAATTCCATCAGGATCATCAGAAAATCCGAGTAAATATTTTATCAGAGATGGCGGCTTTGGAAAGTCAAAAACTTTAGCGCCGAACATTAATTGCAAATCGCTTCCGGCTGTCTCGTTTGTTGCAACACCCACTTTTGAATTAATAAGATTTGGCGGAACTTCTGCATCATATTCCAGGCGCTCATAAGATGGGCTGAAACGCAGGGTCGGAATATTGATTATGGTTCCCTTATTAATCTCCATATTTAGTTTTGGCTGTGTCCATTTGAATTTTGCTTTTAAAGAAACCGGTAAAATAAACATACCATTTTTTACTTCGGTATTTTCCAGTAGTTCAATGTGATATTTATCAGTTCCATAAACTCCTTTTTTTATCTTTTGATCTCCAATATTTGTTTGCACAATATTCGCTGGAAATACGAGCGTGTTTACTTTGTTCGATTGATTAAGCAGGCCGTTCGAACTGATACTTTTTTTCCTGATCCCTTTAAATTTTTCCGGAGTTTTAGTTTTCTGATAGCATAAAATATATTCAATTACTTTTTTACTTTTTTTAGAAAGATTGGCCGGCGTTTCTGATTTTGCCCAACAAAAAATATCAATATAGTTATCCGCACCGAATATTTCGTCCATTATTATTTTCAGGTTGGCGATCTCGTTATCATCAATACTTATGAAAATTATTCCATCATCGCGAAGCAGGTCATGTGCGAGAACAAGTCTTGGAAACATCATCGAAAGCCAGTTTGCATGAAAATGGGCATTGTGGTTATTTTCCGGTAACAATGTTCTGCTATTTATTATATCTCCTTTATTTTTCCGGCCATTGCGGCTAAAATAATCCCGTGAGGTAACAGAAAATTTATCTCCATATGTAAAACTGCTGCTACCTGTATTGTACGGGGGGTCTATATAAATGGTCTTAATTTTATTTTTATATTCTTCCCGGAGTATTTTCAGAGCTTCAAGATTCTCACCTTCAATAAAAATATTTTCTGTGGTATCCCAGTTTATGGAAGCTCCGGGAAAAGGAGTGAGTGCAGAAACAGGAGTAAGATTAACCATCTGATAAGCTGCAGCCTTACCAGGCCATGTGAGTCCAAAGTATTCCTCCTCATGTAATAAATCCATGCGTAATAAAAGTTTCAATCGCTCTAGATCAAACCTTCCATCATGAAAAGCGTCGGGTATAATTGACTCGAGCTTTTGCAATAAATATTCCCCGGTTGAAGATGCAACTTCCATTGTTTACACAATTAATTTAAACCCTCAATTTATATAAAAATGGAAGGTAATAAATCGCTTATAATGCGAATGCTTATTTATGTGAAATTGGGAATGGAATTAAGGTGAATAAAATGGCTTCTTATTCTCCGGTCTTAATTCTCTCTATTCTTGATTGAATGTATAGTAAAATGTGGGTTGCGATGAGGAGTTCTACAACGATTTCTTTAACGATCATGGTGAGTATGTTTTGTAAGGTTACGGATATATAATTTTTTAAACGCAGCAACTTAAAAATTATTATACCTCTGCATCAAAAATTGACGGCACCTGTTATGCTATTATAATATACTATGAAAGAAGCACATCGGATTGATTATACTTTATCCTCGGCTTTTTCAGCATTTTTTACAATATCACCCGGCGTTAAAACAACATTCTTAACCAGGGTTTTCCAGTCTTCCTTTTGTCTTAATAAAAATTCGAGATCCATGCTAAAATGCTTGAATTCCTCTTTTTGAGCATTTACCATAATCGCTTTGGCGTCCTTATCTTTTTCAAGGCTTATTCTTTGCTCGTACCAGTTTATAGCGTCTGCTTCCTCAATTAAAGACTGGATCATTCTTGCAAATGTTCTTGTTTTCTGGCTTAATTCTCCGGCTGGTTCATGATATTGTTCTGTAGGCATAATTTATTTTTTTTGAAGGTACTTATTTTGAGTACGGCGTAAATTATATTAATTCCTTATTTTCATCTTCCGGTTTTTTTTGGATTTCAGAGTTATGCTTTAATTCTATTATTTCATCGCGGTCAGCCCTTCTTTCGAGCCCGCCCATTCCCCACAGCAGTATTCCTGGTATAAGTAATAGCATAAAGCGGGAAATAATAGGAAAAATTAAGGAGACCAGGAAGGAGAAGAGAAATATTATTGGAATAACGAGGCTTCGATACACGCCCAATTTAATTCTTGCAAATGAAATTTTTCTGGTAAGGAGGTTTTTTTTAGGATTGCTGATATAAATCCACATCCAGGTATTCATTAAAGCAACGAGACAAATGTTTATAACATATACTGCATAAGGAATCTGCATATCCGTATGTGAGCTATAATCTCCCAGCAGGGCCGAACTGAAAGGCAAAACCGCAACGGTTAACAGAAACCCCAGGTTAATCCAAAGAAGTGCTGTCGTGTACTTTAGGGCGTAGCCATAAATACGGTGATGAACGGACCAGTAATGCCCGACGATTCCAAAACTGATAAGAAACCCAAGAAACTTTAACCCCATACCCTTCAGATGATTCCATAAAAGCACATCATTCGGCTTGGATATTTCAGGCACTTTTAGTTCAAAAACCATTATTGTAATAACGATCGCAAAAACCCCATCGCTGAAAGTTATAAACCTTTCAACCTGGAAGTTCATCTTTGTTTCATCATGCTTTGGCTCCATCATATATTTGAACCATATTTAAATTTTTTAAGGACAGGAGGTTTTTTAAATTGGTTTTACCATTTTGGCTTAACGAAATACAAAACTGTCCCATCAGGATCTTTAAAATGCAAATAGGTACCGGATTTCCCATCGTCGGTTACGTAGCTGATATTATTGGCGTCGAGCAAATTTTTCCCCTCTTCCCAATTTTGAGGCATAAAACCGATGGAGACAGTCCCCGAATTCAAATTCGGTTTATCCCCTGCGGGATGGATACCAATCGCTATTCCGGTCGTTACCACCATCGCATAGTGATTTTCCCAGCGATTTTGTAAAGTAAGTCCTATGCTTTCGTAAAAGTCTATGGATTTATCCATGTCTTTTACCATAATTGTAACGTTAGTGCCGGTGATGTTGATCATCTCAAAGGTGTATTTGGTTTACACAAATTACAAAAGATTTTATGATATACTAAGGCTGTTTTGGCTTCGCAAGATTGCAAAAAATAGGAGATATCAGCAGCAAACAAGCATTTGAATCCGGATTTAAAAGTTGTTATTTTAATCGCTTAATACTAAATGCTCTTCCCAAAAAAGAGTTGGTGGCCCGTTACTTAATAAATTCCCGGAAATGTAAAATACTTTGTAATTCTATAAAACGCCGCGAAATCGGCAACCTCTCACCAATCCAATTTCGCCATTAATCAAAAGTGTATAAAAATACCACTAAATTCACAGTAGTTTTACTTATGCGGAAAACAACTCTACGTTATTGGACCTGCCAGGTAATGGGCTGGGGCGGCTGGACAATGCTTAGTATAGTTACAGTTTATTTATTTTCCGCAGATATGTACCTAAAAACTGCAGACAAAAAATTCTTTTTTTTTACAACGCTGTTTATCGAATTCTTTTGGTTCATAGCTGCCACGCATTTCCTGAGATTTACCCTGAAGAAAATTAACTGGATGAGATTTTCTTCAAACAGGGTAATTTTTCTTTTTATTGCTGGCGTTACGTTTACGGGGTTATTGAGTTTTTATGGAGCCAAGTCCACAGCCCTTCTGACAGGAACCTCGTTGGTTGAATACGAAAAAAGAGAAAGCCTTAAATCGGCAATAACTAAGGAAAAACAGCTAGGTCTCGCTGGTACTCAATATTTTTTGACACATAAAAACAGTCCCAAAGATGATGATAATTATGTAGCGGCAGAAAATATTAAAAGAAGCACGGGGTGGTATCGCAACGACAGAGGCACGTGGCAATACGAAGAGCAAAGAAAGGGACGATTCTGGTGGGATATAATTCTCACTTTTATATTGATCGCATTGTGGCTATTGCTTTACATGGTCTGGCATTACCTGGAGCGTAATCGAAAAGATGACCTTGATAAATTAAACCTTGAAAAGACAGTTAAGGAACTCGAGCTTAATACGATAAAATCTCATATTAACCCGCATTTTATTTTTAATTCTTTGAACAGCATCAGGGCCCTCGTTGACGAAAATCCCCAACGGGCAAGATCTGCAATTACTGAACTTTCGAATATCTTACGAAGCAGTATGCAGGTAGAAAAAATGGAAACCGTTCCCTTACACAAAGAGCTTGATATTGTGAGGGATTATCTTGCACTGGAGCAAATGCGGTTTGAAGAAAGGCTAAAGGTTGAGATGGATATTGATGAAGATACACTTGAGCAGCCTGTACCTCCCATGATGTTGCAAACGCTTGTTGAAAATGCTATTAAACACGGCATCAGTAAAAAAATTGAAGGTGGCACGGTGAGGGTGATATCAAGATTTGTAAATGATCATTTTGAACTGATAGTACAAAATTCCGGTATGCTTGAAGAAGTGCCCTTTGATGAAGGCTTCGGACTTAAAAGTACGCGGGACAGGCTTAAATTTTTATATAAAACAAATTCTGACTTCCAGATACAAAACATTAATGGAAATAAAGTGGAGGCTAAAATAAGCATGCCTGTTATGTATTAAAAATTTTCGCCAAAGGCACAGGCCGCAAAATATTTTTCTTTCCTTTGTGACTTAGTGGAATATGGATTTATAAAACTAAATTGATCATTTAAGAGCAAAATCAATAATTTGTTAGTTATAAAAATGATCTGTCTTAATTCATAAAACCGGATGTTATGCAAAAAGCAATCATTATAGATGATGAACGCCTTGCCCGTAATGAGCTTAAAAAATTATTACAGGAATTTCCTGAAATTGAAGTGATAGGTGAAGCCGCGAATGCGAATGAAGGAATCGAAAAAATTGAAAACCTGAATCCCGATCTTGTTTTTCTCGATATACAAATGCCTGGAAAAACAGGTTTTGATATGCTTACTGAACTTGAGAAGGCGCCCCATGTAATTTTTGTGACAGCCTATGATGAATATGCCCTGAAAGCATTTGAAGTGAATGCGCTGGATTACTTAATGAAGCCGGTGGAACCAAAAAGGCTGGCGGATGCTTTATTAAAGCTCAGGCAAAAGGACGAAGAAGAATTACTTTCCTACAATAACCGTGGATTGCTGCACGAGACCGACCAGGTTTTTGTAAAAGATGGCGAAAGATGCTGGTTTGTAAAATTATCCGATGTCCGCCTTTTTGAAAGTGTGGGTAATTATGCAAAAGTTTTCTTTGGAACCAATAAACCCCTTATTTTAAAATCTTTGAATGCTTTGGAAGAACGACTTGACGAAAAAGTTTTTTTTCGTGCAAACAGGAAGCACATTATAAACCTTCGGATGATTGACAAAATAGAACCCTATTTTAATGGCGGCCTTTTACTCGATTTAGTTGGCGGCGAAAAAATTGAAGTGAGCCGAAGGCAGGCTGTTAAGTTTAAAGAAATGATGAGCTTATAAGATTTTAATGATTCCCCAATATTAAAATCTTAAAAATTAATTCCTGCATCAGTTTCACCTTTCTTAATATAAATGGTCGCTTTTCCTGGTGCTTTTGATTTTGAAAGGGTATGTGTTCAATCTAACTTTATCCAATTCTCCCACCGGGTTTATTATAGTTTGCGAACAACATCGCAAAATATCTATTTAATTTGCGAATTAAATCGCAAAAATGGTAAAAAGACAAATTGAAAACCTTATTCTTTCGAAAATTAAAGATAAGAGGGCCATCATTCTTCCAGGGCCGAGACAAGCAGGAAAAAGCACCTGATGCAATTAATCCAATCCCAATTGAAACAACCGATAGCCTGGTGGAATGGCGATGACGCAGATATCAGAGTTTATTGGACAAGCCAACCTCAACAAGATTGAAATCTTTAGTTGGCAACAACAAAACGTTGGTTATTGATGAAGCGCAGCGAATAGAAAATATCGGCCTCTATATAAAACTGATAACAGATAATATAAAAGATCTAGAGGTGATTGCGACTGTATCTTCGGCTTTTAAACTGGCGAATAAAATAAATGAACCTTTAACCCGGGCGGAAATCGGAATATCATTCATACCCATTTTCATTTTTATGAAAACTGTTGGAATAAGATTATTTTTTCCGCGTTGAAGCGGTTACTATGCAATTTGATAGCTTTAGAAATAAAAAAATAAAATCGCTCAACCAGGAGAAGTAATTGTTCCAAAAAAAATTTACGAACAGTATTGGTTGGACGTTAAACGTTTTTGTGTAGCATATCTGGAAATTTTTCAAATGAAAAAACTATTCACAAACCTCACTTTCTGGGTTCTAACAGCGATTGCCGCAGGCGCCTTGCTTGGGTATTTTGCACCCGGCACTGCGGTAAAGATGAAATGGCTGGGAACAGGTTTTATTGACATCGTAAAGCTTTTTATTTATCCCATTATTTTTCTAACTATTAGCCTTGGAATAAGTGGTATGAGCAGTTTGAAGAAAGTGGGAAAGGTAGGAGGCAAGGCAATTATTTATTTTGAAATTGTAACTACACTTGCATTAATAATTGGCGTGATCGTCGTGAACATTATCAGGCCCGGCGTCGGAGTTGTAACAACGTCACTACAGCAAGGAAATATTACTGAATATACCAGCGAGGCTCAAAATTTTAGCTGGTGGCAATTTCTAAAAGACAACATTACCATCCAGGTTTTAATCGTTGCCATTGCTGTTTGGGATATTTTTAAGTAAATACAATGGAAGGCAAAGAATAATTGATTTTTTGTCCATCATCTCTAAATACGTTTTCAAAGCATTGCATTTTGTAATGAAGCTTGCTCCCATCGGTGCTTTTGGAGGTATGGCCTATACAATTGGTAAATATGGATTGCATACATTACTTCCACTTGGCAAGCTTATGCTTACGGTTTACGTAACTATGGCTCTGTTTATTTTCATCGTACTCAGGCTTATTCTCAGGTATTATAAAGTAAGCCTTTGGGAATATCTTAAATATACAAAAGAAGAATTGCTGATTGTATTCGGTACTTCTTCATCAGAAGCAGCTTTGCCATCGCTGATGGAAAAACTTGAAAATATGGGCTGCTCAAAACCTGTAGTAGGCTTGACTATTCCTGCCGGTTATTCTTTTAATCTTGACGGGACCACAATTTATCTTTCGATGGCCACATTATTTTTGGCCCAGGCATTCAACATTCATCTAACCCTCACACAGGAACTTACCATCATAGGCGTATTATTCGTAACCTCTAAAGGCGCTGCGGGAGTTACCGGAAGTGGGTTTGTCGTGCTGGCTTCTACTTTAACAGCCATAAAAGTTATCCCGCTGGAAGGGCTTGCTTTATTATTGGGCGTAGACAGGTTCATGAGCGAAGCCAGGGCAATTACAAATTTTATTGGCAACGGAGTGGCAACAATTTTCCTCGCGAATAACGAAAAAGAATTTGACCGTAAAAAAATGGAAGACGCTTTTGGAAATAATAAAGAACTGGCAAATATCAATCAATCGCCGGCTATTACCATGTAGCATTCCCCGGATAACAAGGAAGTTTTTTCAAAATTTATTTTCAAAAATTTATTTACTGGTTATATCTTCATTTATTGCATTACTGGTATTTGAAACCTGCAGCAATACCGGATAAAAAACAAGGGCAAATTCGTGTAAAATATTTTGGACAATAATTTGTATTTGAGTCTGCAGATCCCCACAATGAAATTCACCCTATTATTTAACTAATACATTTTATACTTTGAAAGGGACTATGTTGCAATATTTCCACTGGTATACACCAGGAGATGGAAATTTATGGAAACAGATTAAGGATGATGCACCCAGGCTTGCTGGCTTAGGCTTTACAGCCATTTGGCTGCCACCTGCGTTTAAAGCCGCAAACGGCGGTTACAGCACAGGCTACGATGTTTACGATCTATACGACATTGGAGAATTTGATCAAAAAGGAACGATAAGAACCAAGTATGGAACAAAGGACGAGTATCTTGACGCATTAAAGGCAATACGGGAAAATGGAATGCAGGTGATGGTTGATATTGTACTTAATCATAAAGCCGGGGGCGATGAAATTGAAAGGATAAAAGTTGTAAAAGTTAATCCGGAAAACAGAACGGAGGATATTTCTGATCCATTTGATATTGACGCTTATACAAAATTCACTTTTCCCGGGAGGCAAAAAAAATACTCAGAATTTGAATGGGACTTTATGTGTTTTACGGGTGTTGATTACGCACATGACTTAAATGAAGATGGCATTTTTAGAATCGTAAAAGACCATACCAGTAGTTGGCAGGAAATGATCACCGATGAAAAAGGGAATTACGATTACCTGATGTATAACGACATTGATTTTCGTAACGATTATGTAAGAGAAGAATTAAACAAGTGGGGAAAATGGTATTGGGAACTGGCTAATTTCGATGGTGTTCGGCTGGACGCCGTAAAGCATATTTCTCCTTTCTTTTATGTAGAATGGCTGCACCGGCTTCGTATTAATACAAGCAAAGAAATTTTTGCTGTGGGCGAATATTGGGCGCCCGGCCATTTAGATCTTTTATTAAAATATATTGAAGCAACGGGAGGAAACATGAGTTTATTCGATTCATCCCTGCATCATAACCTGCATCATGCATCCAAATCAGGAAATAATTATGACTTAACAACAATCTTTGATGATACGCTTGTGAAAGTGATGCCTGGAAAGGCCGTGACTGTTGTAAGTAATCATGATACGCAGCCCCTGCAAGCGCTGGAAGCGCCTGTTGATCCATGGTTCAAGCCAATTGCATATGCATTGATTCTTTTACGCGACGAAGGCTATCCTTGTGTTTTTTATCCCGACCTTTTTGGAGCAAACTATAAGGATTATGGAAAGGATGGAAATGAATACGAGATATGGATGCCGGCAGTTCCTAAAATAGATAATCTTATGCAGGCCCGAAAGGATAATGCGTATGGGGTTCAAAGAGATTATTTTGACCATCCTAACTGTATAGGCTGGACGCGGGAGGGAGACGGTTATCACAGTGGCTGCGCCGTGGTAATATCCAACGGTGGCGATGGCAATAAAACAATGGAAATTGGTATATGGTATAAAGGAAAAACATTCGTCGATCTTTTAGAAAATCATCCTGCCGAAGTTGCGATTGATGAAAATGGTTGGGCCGAATTTTTTGTATCCGCCGGAAGCGTTTCGGTTTGGGTAGAGAAGCGGGAATGATTATCCTCATTCCTTCCATACATTATTTCCCCTATTACTGTCCGGGAGAATTGCTGCAGGATCAATCGTTACAGATTGTAAAGGTTGTGCCGTTTGCAAATAAATCGTATGAACCGCGCTTTGCATCCATGTTTCTACAGGCAATTTAATTTCCTGTTTGGTTCCATCTTTTAAAATAATTTCAATAGAACACGGCATTGCAATCTTCTGCATGTTGACGATGGTTACTTCCGCGCCATTTTTATAATCATTGTCGACATATGAAACGGATTGTACCGCGAGATCAAGTTGCCAGTTATTGTAAAACCATTCTTTCCAAAACCATGAAAGGTCTTCACCTGCTTCGCTATTCATTGTTCTGAAAAAATCCTCAGGCGCAGGATGCTTATATGCCCAGCGTTCAATGTATTTCTTAAAAGCGTAATCAAACCGGTCGTGCCCCAACACAACTTCCCTGAGCAAAACCAATCCCAGCGCCGGTTTAAAATATACCATCGGATGCCGGTATTTTTCTGAAAGCATATCAGCTCTTGCCATCATTGTCGGTGCATCTTCGTCTTTTAATAAAGGAATAATTTCATCGGATGGATTTCCTTTTCCGGGCGCATATTCACCATCACGCTTAGGCGCATATTCGCCATTATTAAAATCATCGGCCGCATAAATATCAATAAAAGTATTAAAGCCTTCATCCATAAAAGCAAATCGCCTTTCATCACTTCCTACAATCATGGGAAACCAGTTGTGGCCTATCTCATGTGCCGTTACCGAATACAAATCTTCGCCTTTGGAATCTATAGGATCGAAAACAATTCCGGGATACTCCATGCCGCCTGCGCGACCCGCCTCGTTAATTGCCACCGGATAGGGATATATCAACCATTTTTTAGAAAAATATTCTATTGACTTTTTAAGATATTCTGTTGCCCTCCCCCATGCTTCTTCACCGGCTACCTCTGCTGGATATACCGACATTGCAAGACATTTTTTGCCACCTGGCAAATTTACTTTTGCCGCATCCCATACATACGATTTCGAAAACCCAAAAGCAACGTCGCGTGTATTGAACATTTTAAAATGCCAGGTTTTCATTCCTGTATTTGACGTTCCAGTTTCATTATTCACCTCGTGAACCGTACGAATCATCACGGTCTTATCGCTGCTTTTGGCTAAAGCAAGCCTTTCTTTTTGCTGCGCAGAAAGCACCTCATTTTCATTTTGCAATTCACCGCTGCCTGCCACGATCATACCATTTGGAACAGTTATGGAATAATCAAAATCACCATACTCGCAATAAAATTCACCGCTGCCTAAATAAGGTAACGTGTTCCATCCCTGCAGGTCATCGTACACACACATGCGCGGATACCATTGCGCCATTTCATAAATCTTCCCGTTTTTAGTTTCGAAATAATCTGTTCTTCCACCAAATATTCCGGGAATAGTATAATGGTATTGTATATGAATATTTATCTTTTCTTTTGGTAATAATTCGTTGGCTAGTCGAATCTGCATTCTCGTATCATTAATAATGTAATCGGCTTTGGATGCTTTGCCCTTATACACTATTATCACCTCTTTAAACTGGTAACCTTCGGTGTGGCCGCCTCCTGTTGATTTGGATCGCCTGGTATTTGAACTATAAAAATTTGATCGTGCGTCTTCCCGGTAAATGTTCTGATCGAGCTGTAGCCAAATTGATGATAATGCATCTGGGCTGTTATTGGTGTATTGAATATCCTCTATGCCTGTAAGCAGGTTTGAGTTGGTATCTATTGTTGCTTTTAAGATATAGTCTGCACGATTTTGCCAATATTTTGGGCCGGGCGCTCCATTGGCTGATCTGAATTCATTTCCATTTTTTGTGAACAGGTCCTGTGCAAATAATTCACGTGGACTAAATATGGATGAAACTTTCGTAGCCTGCTGGGAAAAACAGTTATGAAAGGCGGTAAAAAAAATGAGAGCTAAAAGCAACTTTTTGAAATTCATGGACATTATTTTATAGGACATTAGGAATTGCAAAGAAAAAGATTCAAAAGTAAAATCCGAAAAAAAATGGCCATGCTACAATCTATGAAGTTCATATGGTTTTTAGGTTATTAATTACACATAAAAATTATTATTCCGTTCCATGTAAAATTGCGACAATGATTTTTATTAATTGCTCCGCTAATGGTTTTTAGTTTTCCGCTTGAGAAATAAGATTTACGAAAGTATTCGTTTTTTACTCTTTTTGTGATAAACATTTCTCTATATGAAGCTATTGATAATTATAGCAGCCTTTCTTGCTGCGTTCACCTCGGCTGCACAACCGGTAAACAAAGGAAGTTTTTCAGTTGGGATAAAAAATGAATCCCAGTCTCCGGTTGTAAATGCTACGGTTGAATTGTTAGAAAGTAAAGATTCATTCCTTGTAAAAGTTGCGATCAGTAATAACAGTGGTATCGCCGATTTCGAGAATATAACTTTTGGAAAATATTTAATAAAGACTACGTCGGTAAACTACGTAACCAAATATTCCGTGCCTTTTGAGCTTTCAGGTCTTAGCGTAAACACCACCATCGTTTCCGCCATACTAATTGCGAAGTCTGCCAATTTAAAAGAAGTTGTTGTGGAAGGAAAGAAACATTTTATTCAAAAACTATCAGATCGGATAGTTGTGAATGTAGACAATAGCATCATAAACGCAGGAAGTTCCGCCATGGAAGTTTTGGAGCGTTCGCCCGGCGTAAACATAGATCAAAACGATGTATTAAGTCTCCGTGGAAAACAAGGTGTGATCATAATGATTGATGGAAAACCGACGGCAATGTCGGGCAGCGATCTTGCAAATTATTTGAAAGGGCTTCCTTCTTCAGCGATTGACAGGGTTGATATTATTACAAATCCCTCCGCTAAATATGACGCCGCCGGTAGTGCGGGAATCATTGATATCCACATGAAAAAAGATCAGAGACTTGGTGCTAACGGAACTATGACTGCAGGATATGGACAGGGCATTTATTCCAAGGCTAATGCCGGCGCTACTTTAAATTACCGGAACAAAACTGTAAATACTTTTGGCAATTATAACTATGCGTACCGTGTAGGATTGAATCATCTTCTGCTCGATAGAAGTTTTTATGAAAACGGCATTTACAATGGTGGTGATCTGAAAGATAACTATGCCCGCTCGCCATTTAATTCAAATACAACCCGGTTTGGCGCTGATTTTTTTATTGACAAAAAAACGATAATCGGCTTTGTTGTCAATGCTAATTTTAACCATTACAAACGCTTCGCCGATAATGAGTCAATCGTAATAGATCCACAAAAAATTAAGTCAAATACTTTTAAGGCAAATGCGACCAATAACGATCATGCAAATAACGTGGTTGCCAACCTGAACTTCAAACATACATTTGACAGCACAGGAAAAGAAATTACGGCCGATTTTGATTATGGATATTATGACTCGAAATCTCTCACCGTAAATGCCACAAGCTATTATAAATTGGATGGCTCTATACTGCAGCCTGATTATATTTTAGATGGGAATCAGAAAGGCAAGCTCAATTTTAAAACAGCTAAAGTTGATTATGTGAACCCTTTAAAAAAGGGCGCCAAATGGGAAGCAGGATTTAAAACCAGCTTTGTTTCGTCTGATAATGATGCCAGGTTTTTTGATATGAGCTCAGGCACCCCGGAAAATGATGTTAATAAAACAAATCATTTTCTCTATCATGAAAATAACAACGCTGCTTACCTGAATTTTAGCAAGGAGCTGAAAAAAATTAATTTCCAATTCGGGCTGCGGGGAGAACAAACGGATATACGTACCGAACAGAAAATAGGAAACGCAAAATTTGATTCTTCTTATTTCCAGTTATTTCCCAGTGCATTTTTTAATTATAAATTCAAAGAAGAACAAACATTAGGCGTATCAGTTAGCCGACGAATAGACAGGCCTGGTTACTCGGATCTAAATCCATTCTTATTCTTAATTGATGTATCTACTTATGCAACCGGGAATACCGGTTTATTACCTCAACTCACCTGGTCCTATGAGTTGAGTTATACGGTGAAAAGCCTGAACTTTTCAGTAAGTTACAGCCATACAAAAGATGATCAGAATATCACGCTGGCGAGGTTTAGCGAAGTGTTCCCGAATATTCCTTCACCTGAAAATGTTACCGTTCAGATACCGATAAATCTTACTTCATCAGATTATTTTGGAGTGTCTGTTTCTGCACCTGTGCGAATAGCAAAATGGTGGAATATAACCAATAGCGGAAATCTCTTTTACCAAAAATATCATGGCCTTTTTAGCGGCACTAATTTAAATGAAGGTAAGCCTGCTGCCAGCATCAGAACCAATAACAACTTTACTTTCAAAAATGGGTGGGCAGCTGAGCTGAATGGAACCCTGGGCACGGGAGGTCAATATGGTTTTATGGTAGTGGATCCTCAATGGGGAATCGGTGCCGGAGTACAGAAAAATATTTTAAAAAGCAAAGGAATATTAAGATTCAGCATCACCGATATTTTCTGGACCAATCTGCCAGGGGCGGTGATTACCTATGATAATTATATTGAAAAATGGCATGCATACCGTGAGACCCGTGTCGGAACAATTACTTTCACATACAGGTTTGGCAAAACCTCTGTACAGGGGGCCAGAAGAAGATCAACAGGATCGGAGGAAGAAAGGCAAAGAGCGGGATAACAACTTCAATCCTTGTGTAAAGCTTCCAGCAATTTTAAATGTGGCTGTAAACTTTGTAAAGTTGTTTTCTGCAAAAAACTTTTTAGATGTTTGTAAAAATGGCTGTGATCGTAATAGCCGTATAATGAATAATGAAAATTCGCAGGAGATGTCGCAAGATGATGTGTTGCCTTCCTGATCCTCAGTATTTGTAATGCTTTTTTACTGCTAAGGCTTGTGTTGATTTCAAAATATCGCTGAAGTGTACGCGTAGAAATTTTATATTGCCCTGCATATTCATTTATCGGAGTCGTAAAATTTCCGGAGGTATTACAATACTCAATTATTTCGGTAACAATTTGTATAGGCCGTAACGATCCGGCATATTTTTGAACAATGTCCAAAAAATATTTTGTAAGAACACTTACTCTTGATCCAAAATCAACAGCGGCTTTCACCTTATTAATAATCGTTTGATCCAATAGATAGGCCAGTGGAAAAATGAAATTTTTGTATTCTGAAAAGTTAATCTTCTTCTCAAATATTACGGGCGACGCCTTAAACTTAATACCGAACAACCTGTTGCCAACGCTATGGTAACATTCAATTGCTTTATGTCTTGGCAGAAAACCATCTGTTTTCATTTCAAATTTTTCTTCATCAACCTGCATTACAAAAGGAGTTCCGAGGTTGATAATATAAGTGTACCCCAGGGCGGGAAACAAGGCATCAGAAAACCCTTCGGGGTTCTGTTGCAGTAAGGAATCAAATTTTGTTTCCCAAAAAAAATCGATAAAGATTGCAAGGTCATCAACAGGCTTTACCCTGTGATAATCATTTTCAAAATGATCGATATGAAAAAATTCAATGTGCTGCAATTGGTTTAAGTATACTTTAAAATTAAATCTTCGTGTTAATAAAAAATTGGTTCTTATACAAGCGGCAATGCGGCATTGTACGGAAGGTGACATTTACATGAGAGGGTTTATTTAATTTTGCAGAAATAAATATTTAATACAGAATCTGATGGAATACAATAAACTTACACCCGAAGAAGAAAGAGTAATTATTCACAAAGGCACCGAAATGCCCTTTACCGGTGAATACGATAACAATAAAGCAACCGGTACTTACATCTGTCGCCGCTGCAATACACCGCTATACGAGTCGAAGGATAAGTTTGATTCGCATTGCGGGTGGCCCAGTTTTGATGACGAAATACCCGGGGCAGTGAAACGCATTCCGGATGCTGATGGCAGAAGAACAGAAATAGTTTGTAACAATTGTGGCGCACATCTCGGCCATGTTTTTACGGGAGAAAGATTAACTTCAAAAAATACGAGGCATTGTGTAAATTCAATTTCAATGAAGTTTATACCGGGAGGATAAAAATTAATTTACTATAAATCTTTTGCAGGCACTTTAATCACGCCTCCTTTTTTATCGGAGATCACAAGGTAACCATCGCGGGCTTTCTCTTCTGCTATGATTTTTTGAATGGCTTTATCCAGAGCTACCTGAATTTTATCACTTAACTCTTCTCTTTTTTTGGATGAATTCATTTGCCAAAAGTTTATTAATTACGTCAAAATTAAATATTTCCGAAGCTCCCTCAATAGACTTGCCAGCCATGACGTATTTTTTATCCGAATTGTCATATACATACCAATCATTTACACTAAATGCATACTTAGAAAAGTTTTTAATTCCTTTCTTATACCTCCTTTCAATAACTTCTTCAGGTATATTATGGCCTCCTTTCCTAAACTCTTTCGGCAACACGTTTTTTTGCCAGTTGCGAATTTTCAAGCCAAATAAAAAACAGGATTATATCATAACCTTTAAGCTTTGCTGATTTTATAAATTCCAAATAAGCAAAACCAGACAATGTTGTTTCAAATGCGAAGCTTTTATTTTCTTTTGCCAATTGGTTCAATCTTTCGATCATAATCCGGCCGGCCTGAAATGCTACTTCTTCATAATTTAAAGGTGATAGCCCCTTGGCAATCTCATCTGCATTTACAAACTCTGCTGTTCTAAAAACTTCGGGTAATAAGCTAAATGCCGCTGTGGTTTTACCTGCACCATTAGCGCCAGCTATTATATAGATAGTTGGCATTAATAGCTAATTAATTTTTGTATCATCTCATTCAATCTTGATTTTGCCAAAAAGTTCTTTTCCAGTTCTACATTGAATGGAACAGGAGTATCCAGCGATCCACAGCGCATAACCGGCGCGTCAAGAAATTCAAAACAATTTTGTGCAACCCAAGCGGCAATTTCGCCACCTATTCCTCCTATAAGCGTGTCTTCATGAAGCACCAATACTTTGCCGGTACTATTTACTGAAGCCCTGATTGCTTTATAGTCAAGTGGAAGCAAGGTCCGGAGATCAAGGATTTCTATTGAAATTTCCGGATGTGTTTCAGCATATTCAGTTGCCCATACCACGCCCATTCCATAGGTAATAATACTAACGTCATCGCCGGAACGTACCTTACGTGCTTTACCAATTTCCACTTCATAATATTCCTCCGGCACCGGGCCGGATATGCTCCTGTATAGGGCCTTATGCTCAAAATACAAAACGGGGTTGGGATCGTTAATTGCCGCAATCAATAAACCTTTTGCATCATAAGGATTGGACGGATAGACCACTTTCAATCCCGGTGTATGAACAAACCATGCTTCGTTACTTTGACTGTGAAAAGGGCCTGCTCCTACTCCGGCGCCGGTTGGCATCCGAATTACCACATCCGCATTTTGTTCCCAGCGATAATAAATTTTAGCAAGATTATTTATGATCTGGTTAAAACCAACAGTTACAAAATCTGCAAACTGCATTTCCATTACGCTTTTAAAACCTTCAAGGCTTAATCCTAAGGCAGTCCCTATGATCGCGCTTTCACACAATGGCGTATTGCGGATTCTTTCTTTTCCGAAATCATTCACAAAGCCTTCGGTTATTTTAAATGCACCGCCATATTCGGCGATATCCTGTCCCATTATCACAAGATTTTGGTGTTGCTGCATTGATTGACGAAGCCCTTGTGAAATGGCATCTATAAAGCGAAGCGCCTTATCCCCGGAAGGGGGAATATGGGGACTTTGCCCGGGTTGGGTATTTGTTATTAGTTTATGTGTTTGGCTTGCATAGACGTCATTCAATTCTCTCTGAGAAAGGCTATTCCCCGTTGCAGAAAGGTTGCGTGTTTCCGCTTCAGAGGTTAGGGGGCTGCTATTTATCATTTCCCTGAATTCTGTACGTATAGCCGCAACCGCCAGGTTGGTCAATATTTTTTCCTCAATAAGGAAACGCTCGTAGTTCTTAATTGGATCCTTCTGCAGCCATTGTTCAAACATTTCCTTTGGGACATATTTAGTCCCGCTTGCTTCTTCATGTCCCCGCATGCGAAAAGTCATGCATTCAACCAGGTAAGGCTTTTGGTTTTTTACACAATACTCCCTTACTCCTTTGATTGTTTTATAAACTGACAAAATATTGTTACCATCAATCCGGGTGCCTTCCATTCCGTAGCCAGCTGCTTTATCAACAAGGTTTTTGCAACGATACTGTTCGCTTACCGGCGTGCTAAGCCCATAACCATTATTTTCTATTATAAAAATTACAGGGAGATCCCCATACGGCAGCTACATTCAAGGCTTCGTGAAAATCACCTTCGCTGGTGCCGCCTTCCCCCGTAAAAGCGAGAGAAACTTTTTGTTCTTTTCTTAATTTGTAAGCAAGAGCTGCGCCATCTGCTACTGCCAGCTGCGGCCCAAGATGAGAAATCATGCCACAGATAAAATGTTCTTTACTTCCAAAATGAAAACTACGCTCCCGCCCTTTACTGTAACCATCTTCATCGCCCTGCCACTGTTTCATTAATTTTTCCAGGGGCATTTTGCGGGAAGTAAAAACACCGAGATTCCTGTGTAGGGGCATTATCCATTCATCGGGTTGCAAAGCGTAAGTGGCACCTACGGATATCGCCTCCTGTCCAATGCCACTGAACCATTTGGAGATTTTACCCTGGCGCAGCAAGAGGAGCATTTTCTCCTCGATCATCCTCGGAAGCAGAAGCTTTTTATATAAGTCGATTAATGTCTCTTCGGGTAAATCGTTCCTGTTGAATTGCATGCTGCAAATTTCAACTATTCGTTTGTAAATAAAAAAGAAGAAAAGATGTTAAGCTAGTTAAGCTTTTTTTCGTTACTAATAAGGGCTGAAGAGATTATTGACAGTAGCAACCCAAAAACAAAAGCCCACAAAAAGCCTTCGATATAAATACCGTAAACCAATTTACCTGCCATTAGCACCATGAATACATTTATAACCAGTAGAAAAATTCCCAGTGTGAGAATCGTTATTGGTAAAGTGAGTATGATCAATATTGGTTTTACAATCGCATTCAATATGGCAAGCACGAAAGCAAAACACAATGCAGTAAAATAATTATTGATTTTCACATGCGGCGTTAAGATTATCGAAAGGCCATATGCTACTGCTGCAGTGATAAGAATACGAATAAGAAATTTCATAATGATAATTTAAATGATACTTAAATTACAATGAGCTCATAAAATTCTTCAGGCAATAAATATTTATTGGCAAGTTTCGTTATTTCGTTTGCGGAAAGACTTTTGATCGTATTTATATACTCATTAAAATAATTTTCATCCAGGTCATTTATTATAAGATTTTTCCACCTGGCAATTACCTGGAAGGGACCGTCAAGATCGCCGAGATTTATTCCCATCATATAGTTTTTTACCAAGAGTAATTCTTCATCATCTACGGGCTCTTCCCTTAATATGTTCATTTCCCTATAAACTTCTTCTACTGTCGCATCGCACACATCTTTGCCTGCCTCTGTACTTATTACCCATGCGCTTTCCTTAACATGATTTTCCAGAAAGCTGTGTATACCATAAGTGTATCCCTTTTCCTCTCTTATATTACTCATAAGCCTGGACCCAAAAAAACCTCCAAATAATACATTTAACACCATTGCTTTTTTAAAGTCGGGATGATGTCGTGATGGAAAAGGCCGTGCAATCCTTATCGCGCCCTGCACACCTTCAGGGTCATTATTTATCCTTGCTTTTTTATCTGCTGCCATTTCAGTTTTATGGGTAACATCCGGAATACTTTCATTCAATGTAAGGTCGCCGAAATGCTGATTCAACCGCGATTCAAAATCGGCTGGCAGCTTACCTGCTGCGAATATTTTGCACTTTGCATTTACGTAAAAATTATTAAAAAAATCCGTAAGGTCTGTACGCGTCAGGGCTTGTATGTCCCCGGGACTGGAGATTCTTCCATAAGGATGCTGGCTTCCGTACAGGTATTGATCGATTAACCTGTTTGCTACGAAATCACACTTTTGCAAATTGACCGCCAGGCGTTGTATACTGTTTTGCTGAAAGATTTCTAATTCTTGTTGGGGAAAAACTGAATCTGTAATTATGCCTCTTATTACCGGCAAAACTTCTTTAAGATGTTTTGAAAGGCAGTGCAGGGTTACCGTTGATGTTTCATTATTGCAACTGCGGTTTAAGTGTGCTCCAAAATACTCAAAATGCTCATTAATTTCCAAGGCGCTTTTTTCCGAAGTTCCATTTCTTAAAAGATGATTCGTAGCAGCAGCAACAAGGTTTTTATTTTCAAATGTATTGCCCGCAGAAAAAACAAGTTCTATCACCACTACCTCTTCAGCCCCGTCATTTATATAATATACAGGAACTCCGTTTGTAAGTATAAATTTTTCGTAAGGCTTGAGTGATAGATTAAAATCTATTCCATCTTTTATTGGAGGCGCAATGGTTCTGTCTGGCATTTCTAAAATTAATGGCTTCAAATTTAGTTTATTGTTAGGTGAGGCTGGTATACGGTAACACGCTTTAATTTTCTGACCGGTAGTAAAGCGTATTACTATTGTTATCAGCAAAAATATTCCGGCATTCCTCCTGTATTTCTTCAACTGTTACGGAGTGGTATTTTTCTAATTCGGTATTCATTAAATTAGCATCGCCAAGCAGCTCGTAGCCGGCAAGGCTATCCGCCCGGTGCATAATGCTTATATCTTCGAAAGCCATCATGCTTTCCGTTTTATTTTTTACCTTTTCCAATTCAGTTTGCTTTACCAGTTCATTTTTCATTTTATCCAGTTCCGCCTCTACTGCCTTTTCTGCTACAAGCATGTCTGTTCCTTTTATAAGTTTCCCGTTAATGTAAAGCAAGCCTGCGTCAATACTACCAAAATGCGAGCATACAATACTGCTGAAAAGCTGCTGCTCTTTTACGAGGCTTTGGAACAATCTCGACGAGGCTCCATTGCCCAGGATTTCAGATAGAAGATCAGTAATATAATATTTCCTATCGAGCCTGGGAGCCATATGCCAAGTTTTGTACAAAGCATCTAATGGCACATTTGCTTTAACCTCCAGCCGGCGTGGTGCTGCTTGCTTCGGTTCCACGGGTATACTTCTTACATATTTTTCACCTGCGGGAATATCACCAAACCATTTTTCAGCCAACCCTTTTACCTGCTCTACCGTAACGTTACCCGCAACAGTTAGTATGGCATTTGCCGGTGTATAATGCTTAAAAAAGAAATTTTTTACGTCCTGTAATTTTGCATTTTCAACATGGCTTAGCTGCCTCCCGATAGTCATCCACTTATAAGGATGTACTTTATAAGCAAGCTCTCTCATTTTGTGCCATGCATCTCCATATGGCTTATTTATATAGTGCTCTTTAAATTCTTCACACACAACTTTTCGTTGTACCTCGAGAGAATTTTCATCAAAAGCCAGCGAAAGCATCCGGTCACTTTCAAGCCAGAATGCCGTTTCAAGATTTTCTGCCGGAAGCTGAATGTAATAATTGGTAAGATCGTTAGTGGTATAAGCATTGTTATCGCCGCCCGCCATTTGCAATTGCTCGTCATACGATGGAACATTTACGCTTCCTCCAAACATCAGGTGCTCAAAAAGATGCGCAAACCCGGTCATTTCAGGATTCTCGTCCCGTGCGCCTACGTCATACATAACGTCAAGTACTGCCATTGGTGTACTCTTATCTACATGCACAATTACACGCAGGCCATTGTCTAAAACAAATCTTTCAAAATTGATCATGGCTGCAAATTTGAGGGAAAGCAATCCATTTTCCCAAAAAAGAATCAGAAAGTAATTTTAAAATATGCGCCCGACTCTAAAAGTGATAATCATGGGTTGACCGTCACGGGTCACCAGGAGTGTAATTTTATCCCCCACTCCCTGCATGAGATTTCTGTAAGTATTAATGTTATTGCTGAAATTAGAATTTACTGCCATGATAACGTCCTCCTTTTTAAGTCCTGACCTTTCTGCCGGAGAGCCCACGATCACATCGTCGGCTATTATCTGCCCATCAACATAATACATGTTCATGCCTGTATATGAGTAATCAAATTCATCATTAAAATGGCTGTTTGGCTCGATATGGATTTCTCGCTTCGGATAATTCAAAGTTATGTTGAACCGGCGCAGGATATCATTTCCTATAAGGCCTCCCAGGAACGGGTAAGACGTGGCGTTGAATTCGTCATCCAAAATATTTGTAGGAACTTTTCTGAATCTATAAGGTCCTATTTGTACCTGCTTAATTATTGTGAGCAGCATTTCTTTTTTTCCGCCGAGCCCCTGGACCTGTACGGAAATTGGCCGCCTTCTTTTTTTTAATATCGAACTATCTTCTTCAAATTGCTTACTCATGAGAAAACAAAGACCGGCACCGGTATCGATATAAAAATTTGCGTTTACTTTTCTTTCGTCTCTTATCGTTAATGGCTGTATTGGGAGGGCCGTAAAAAGGGGGTGCAATAAAAAGCCTTTTTTTGGGTAATCTATTTTACCTGGCTCATACACTTCCATTTTCAGGCTGTCGAAATTCATTTTCACGATATACCTGCTAAAAAAGCTATAGCCTATGATTCCATCAATTTTTTCACCATAAACACTGCTTAATATATCATAATCATTTATATAAAAATCAAGACTGTCCATTACAAGGCCGGGAAAAGCAAGCTTATTATTTTTCGAAACATCTACTTCCCTTATTCCGGCAATGCCGTTAATTGTTCTTCCGGAAGGGACGTGTGGAATCTTAAACTCGTACGTGGTGGAAGAGTCGAGTGAAATGGCGCCACTGCCGGTATCCATAATAAAATTAAGAGAGTCTGGCAGATTGTTAAACTTTGCCTTCACCAAAACTACTCCGCCACTTAGCTGTTTGTAACTGAACCTTGTGATCAACTTCGCATCTTTTACAACGTTTTCTTCCTGGCTGTAAGAAGACAGGAAAGCAAGGGTGAATATTATGTAAAATAAACATCGAACCATATACAATCCGGAAATTTAAGTTATATGCCTGTATTTTTGTACAGGATTTTACAAACGGCAAAATGTTTTTTGAAAGTAAATTAGAAAATTGTTTATGAATATTTCGCAGCTTTTTACGAGAGCACTTCGAATGGAATTCCTTTCAGTTGAAGAAGGCATGTTTTTATTTAATAATGCTGCTTTGGCAGAATTAATGCTTGTCGCAGATGAACTTCGTAAAAAGCAGGTCCCTTATAATAAAGTTACATGGATAATTGACAGAAACGTAAATACAACCAACGTATGCATTGCAAATTGCAAGTTCTGCAATTTCTACAGGATTCCCGGGCATGAAGAGGCATACATTACAGATATTGAGACCTACAAAAGAAAAATTGATGAAACGTTTAGATATGGCGGCGAGCAATTACTTCTACAAGGCGGACATCACCCGGGCCTTGGACTTTCTTTTTATGTTGACCTGTTTAAAGAATTAAAAAGATTATATCCCTCTTTAAAATTGCATGCACTCGGTCCGCCGGAAGTGGCGCATATAACCAAGCTTGAAAAATCTACTCATCGCAAGGTGCTTATCGCCCTCAAAGAGGCAGGGATGGATTCTTTACCGGGCCCGGGGGCAGAAATACTAACAGACAGGGTTAGGCGCCTGATAAGCAAAGGGAAGTGCGGAACGCAGGAATGGCTGGACATAATGACGGAAGCTCATAAACTCAATCTCACTACTTCTGCAACGATGATGTTTGGTCATGTTGAAACAATACAGGAAAGATTTGAACACCTGGCCAAAATAAGAGACGTACAGGCAAAAAAACCTGGTGGCGCTAAGGGGTTCATTGCATTTATTCCATGGACGTTCCAGGATGTAGATACACTGCTTGCCAAAATAAGAGGCGTTCATAATCTTACGACACCGGAAGAATATATTCGAATGATCGCAATGAGCCGGATAATGCTACCTAATATAAAAAATATCCAGGCGAGCTGGCTCACTGTTGGCAAACAGGTTGCGCAGCTTTGCTTGCACGCCGGGGCAAACGATTTTGGAAGCATCATGATAGAAGAAAATGTGGTAAGTGCAGCGGGTGCTCCGCATCGCTTTACCAGCAAGGGAATACAAGACGCTATACGCGAAGCCGGCTTCGAGCCACAATTACGGAACCAGCAATACGAATTCAGGAACCTTCCGGAAGCTATGGAAGAGCAGGTTATTGATTATTAATATTTTTATAAAAAATGCTTTTTGGGGAATTCAATATGGATTTTAATCCAACCTTATTTAACCTTCCGTCAGTAAGAAATACGCCTCTTTTGCCTTTATGAATTTGAACACTTATTTAATAACCAAGCTTTATAAAATGAAGAAACTACTTATAGCACTCTCCTTATGTTTTACAATTTTTAAAGCCAGCGCCGATGAAGGAATGTGGCTGCCGATGCTTCTGGGGCAACAGGTTTATAACGATATGGTAAAGCACGGACTAAAGCTCTCCAAAGAACAATTGTACAGCATTAATAAAGCCTCATTAAAAGATGCAATTATTATTTTCGGCAAAGGCTGTACCGGTGAAATAGTGAGTAACCAGGGATTAATTTTTACAAATCATCATTGCGGTTACGGTGTTATTGCGGGCTTTAGTACAGTGGAGCATAATTATTTAAAAAATGGGTTTTACGCCTATTCGAAGGACCAGGAAATTAAATCGGATCTTACTGTAACTTTTCTGGAACGAATTGAAGATGTAACGGCCCGGGTTGACAGCGCTCTGAAAGGATTGAACTATGACGAACGGGCTCAAAGGACCGCTGATGTTTACAAGAATATAACTGATAAGGTAGCCGATCCTGAAAACTCTGTTGTAGGGAAAGTTTACAGTATGTTTAAGGGCAATCAATACCTTATGTACATTTATAAAATTTACAAGGATATACGCCTTGTAGGCGCTCCACCTGAAAGTGTAGGAAAGTTTGGCGGCAATACTGATAATTGGGATGGCCGCGACATACGGGTGATTATGCCATTTTTCGCGTCTATACCTCTAAAGACGGAAAGCCAGCTGAATATGGCCCCGACAATGTTCCGCTAAAACCAAAATGGTTTCTGCCCGTCTCCTTGAAAGGGTATAAAGAAGGAGATTATTCTATGATCTATGGCTATCCCGGTGGAACCGATCGTTATGAAACTTCTTTTGGGATCAAGCTTAAAACCGAAATTGATAATCCATCGCTTGTTAATTTACGCGACGTGCGCCTGAAGGCTATGCTTGCGGAAATGATAAAAGATCCTTCTGTAAAATTAAAGCTTGCCGAAGATTACGCCAAGATTGCTAATTACTGGAAGTTTTACAATGGCGAAACAAAACAGCTCGAAAAATATCATGTGTACGAATCAAAGCAAAAAAATGAAGCAAATTTCGCTGCCTGGGCAAACAATAAAGACGACTACAAAAATGTATTAAGCGACTACCAGAAAAATTACTCGGCATGGAGACCGTATGCCAAACAACGAATGTATATAAACGAAGGCATTCTTGGCTCACCGCTTGCGGCATATGCCGCTTCTTTGATGGGACTTGAAAGGGTGCTGGTGGAAACCGGCAAATCGCAGGCTGATCTAAAAAAATCTTTGGACGCGGCAGACATGGAAAGAAAAAAATTCATTGCGAGCGAGGATATTACCAGTGATAAAAAAATCATGGCCACTACCGCGATGATGTATTATACTGATATTGATAAGAGCCAACATCCTATTAATTTTTATCAGGATCTTAAAGAAAAATCTGGCCCCTTGACAGACGCTGATACTTTTAAAGCCTGGGCCAATTACATATTTAGCAATACCATAATTCTTGATTCGGTAAAATGGGCTTCTTTCATGAATAAGCCTGACGCCAATATATTACAAAGTGATCCGGCATTTGCCTACGCCTCGGCATTTGTAAAAAATTATACGCTTAAATACAGCAGGCTTTACACCGATTTTCTTAACAAGAACAATGAGCTCGACAGGTTCTACCTGAAAGGCATTATGGAAATGAATCCGGAAGCTGTGAAAAAAATGTACCCCGATGCAAACTTTAGCATGCGTGTAAGTTATGGCAATGTAAAAAGCTACAGCCCGCGTGATGCTATCCACTACGATTATGTTACTACCAGTAAAGGGATCCTTGAAAAATATATTCCCGGCGATTATGAATTCGATCTTCCGTCAAAGGAAATAGAACTCTTGAAAAAACGTGACTTCGGACAGTATATTGATAAAAGCCGGAATGATCTTGTAATAGATTTTATAACAACGAATGATATTACCGGGGGTAATTCCGGCTCGCCTGTTATGGATGGCTTTGGAAATTTGATAGGCCTCGCCTTTGATGGTAATTACGAAGCATTGAGCCACAAGATTCAATTTGATAAAGATCTCAACAGAACTATTTGCGTTGATATCCGGTATGTACTTTGGTGCATTGACAAAATGGGCGGAGCAAAAAATATTATTGATGAATTAAAACTGGTGCGATAAAAGCCTTATCCAACCCGGCTTTTCTTATTTATTTTTAACGATGTCTTTTCAAAATTTTACCCCGGAACAGGCAATCCCTAAAATAAAACAATACTGTGCATACCAGGAAAGATGCCATGCCGAAGTGCGTGATAAACTCTATTCATATGGATTGTACAAGAAGGAGGTAGAGCCAATTATTTCTCTGCTTATTACAGAAAATTATTTAAACGAAGAACGCTTTGCAATCCTTTATGCAGGCGGAAAATTTCGAATGAATCAATGGGGAAAGATCAAAATCAAACAAGCGCTGAAATTTAAGCAGGTAAGTGATTATTGTATTAAAAAAGCCTTGAAGGAAATTGACGAGATAGCCTATCTAAAAACTTTTCAAAAACTTGCAGACCAAAAATTAAAAACGATAAAGAGTGAAAAGAATATTTTTGTAAAGAAGCGAAAGCTTCAGGATTACTTATTGCAGAAGGGGTATGAGAACAATATGATTCATGAAGTGGTGAAAAATTTATCAGGCAAACAAGGGAAATAATTTCTATGAGCAGGTTATCAGTTACTACCATACAAACCAATCTTTTTTGGGAAGATAAAAAAGCAAATCTTGCACATCTTTCTAACAAAATAAATAGCATAGGGGTTAAAACAGAAATAGTTATTCTTCCCGAAATGTTCAATACAGGCTTTAGTATGAGGCCAGAAATTCTGGCTGAAAAAATGGATGGAGAAACCGTTAGTTGGATGAAAAAAATCTGCGCTGAAAAAAAAATAATTCTTACCGGAAGTATTATAATTGAAGATTCTTCCAGGGATTCCCCCGGAAATAAAAAATATTATAATCGCTTAATCTGGATGCTTCCAAACGGGGAGTATGGCTACTATGATAAGCGGCATTTGTTTGCCTACGGCGACGAGCACACGCATTTTTCAGCGGGCAACAAAAGATTAATTGCCTCAGTGAAAGGATGGAGAATTAACCTGCTCGTTTGTTATGATTTAAGATTCCCCGTTTGGGCAAGACAAACTCCGGCGGCCACCCTTGCAAGTGAGTTAGAGGAACCGGAATACGATGTATTGATTTATGTTGCAAACTGGCCGGAGAAAAGAAGTGTTGCCTGGAAAACGCTGTTGCAGGCGAGGGCTATAGAAAATCAATGTTATGTAATAGGGGTGAACAGGGTGGGAACCGATGGGAATGAAATCAGGTATTCTGGTGATAGTATGATCGTCGATCCCATGGGAGAATTATTATATCAAAAAAGAAATGATGAGGATGTTTTTACATATACTTTAGAAAAATCAAAGCTCAACGAGGTAAGAGAAAAATTTCCTTTTATGAAAGACTCCGATTTTTTTATTATTAATTCATGAGGAATGATTTCAACCTATTGCGCCGACAAAATTTTTACGGGAATTGAATGCATCCAAAACGCTGCTATAATCTGTGAGAACGGGATAATCAAAGATTTGATCAAAATAGAAAATTTACCGCCAGAAAACCAGGCTGTAAAAAGGTTTCCAATTATTGCACCTGCCTTTATCGACATACAGATCTATGGTGCTTCTTCTAAATTATTTTCAGTATATCCTACGCCGGATACGCTTCAAAAAATGTATGTGCACTGCAGGGAGGGCGGCGCTACTTTTTTTTTACCAACCATAGCCACCAACACCGTTGATGTGTTTAAAAAGGGCATTGACGCCGTAAAGGAATATTGGGACAGCGGAGGAAAGGGTGTTCATGGGCTGCATATTGAAGGCCCGTGGATCAATAAAATAAAACGCGGCGCACATTCAGATAATCTTATTCATGAGCCATCTTTTGAAGAGGTAAAGACCCTGTTAGAATACGGAAAGGGAGTGATCAAAATAATTACGTTAGCTCCTGAAGTTTGCAGCAAATCTGTGATCGATCTTATAAAAAGTTATGATATTATCATCTCAGCCGGCCACAGTAATGCGACATATGCTGAGGCCATGAAAGCCTTTGACGATGGAATAAAAGTCGCGACACATTTATTTAATGCAATGACGGCTCTTCATCATCGTGAACCTGGCTTTGCTGCTGCAACCATGATGAACCCGTCAGTAATGGCCAGTATTGTTCCCGATGGAATACATGTTGACTTCACCATGATCAAGCTTGCAAAAAAATTAATGGGCAACCGGCTTTTTATTATTACAGATGCGGTAACTGAAACCACCGAAGGACCTTATCAGCATACACTTAATGTTGACAAATATGAATCAAATGGCATACTCAGTGGTTCTGCTTTGACGATGGCGAAGGGGGTAAAAAATTGCATTGAGAAATGTGGTATGACTCCCGAAGAAGCCCTGAGAATGGCGAGCCTTTATCCTGCAACAGTACTGGGAATTGATACCAGCATTGGAAAAATTGAACGGGGATTTCAAGCAAATTTTGTTATGCTTACCGAAAAAATAGACGTTTTGGATTGCATATCATCTTAGTTAGCAGCTTTTTTCTCCAATCATTTCCCGCACTACTTCCAGCTTTGTGTCCACGCCATTTATCACATCCTTTACATTGGGCCCGACGTAAATATCCGGAATAACTCCCGTGCCTTTTTCCGAGATATGCTGATATTGGACCAATCTAAAAAAAGGAAGCCTTACATGCAATTTCGTTTTCGGTAAAATAATATCCGGGATCATAATCCCGGAATTGCCATACCAGCCGCCACCGGTTTCTTCTCCTACGAGTGTAACATTTTCACGGCCCTTTACCGCATTGCAGAATAATGAAGAAGCCGAAAAAGTTAAACCGTTGGTAAGAACATAAACTTGTCCATCAAAATGATTATTTCTCTTGGGCCGGAACGAATGTCGTTCCCAATACCTGAAGTGATATTTCCCATCGGGGTGCTTACGTGTTACAAATAACAAACCCAGGTTATTAAAAAATCCTGAGGTAATATGTCGTGTATAAGGCCTGAAATTTTTGCTTACAGCATACGCGCTATCAGCAACCCTGAATGGTGAATTAAGTAAAAATTTTGTAAGCAGGACATAATTATCAATGTCGCCTCCCCCGTTAGCCCTGATATCAATAATTAAATTTTGACATTTTTCTTTTTTTAGCTGCCTGAATGATCTTTTAAAAAAATGGTGAAGATGCGATTTTGTAAAACTATTAATTGTCATTGTAGCTGCTGAAGAATCAATCTTTAACGAACGGATATTTTCAAGTTTTTCTTTCCGGCTAATTCTCTTTTCTTTTATTCCGGGAACATTCTTTTTCCGTTTGTTCAGGCTATCAGCAGGAGGTGCAAAATAGGGAAGCATTATATTTTTTTCGATCCCTGTGCTGTCAATGTAGCCAACGCTATAGGTTTTATATAGCCCGAAAATGTTTCGATGAAAATATGGAAAGCTTGCGCTCAGGCGTATGTAATTCACATTATCAGAGTACCCATCTTCAACCATAAAATCAAACATCCTGGCGATAATATCGGCTGATTTCAACCCATTTATTGATGTGATAATTGTTCCCCTTTTAATCACGGAATCTTTCCGGTTTAGATTATTCACCACAACCATTGTGTCGCCCCATATTTTTAGATACAGCGGAAAAGAAGGTATATGTTTGTTTTTTATAAATTTATTCCAGCTCTTGCTCATGCTAAAACTGGTATGGCCGCAATGAATGGTTGCAGTAAGAGGGGCAATTATTTTCCATCCAAATTGCAGCTCTGTCATTGAATCAGTAATTGCCTTATATCCTTCATCAAAAAAATAATTCATGCTGTCTTTAGGCGTGTACCAATAAAGGGATGGATGTTTTTTTTCCAGCACATTCCTTAAAAAGGTATAGTCTTCCCTGAGTATTTCCCTGGAATATTTTTCATTAGGATTATAGTTTTTTGATACCGAGCAGGAAAAAAGAAATGGAAAAATAAACAGGATTAAAAGGCGCCTCATGGTTTGCAAAAATCTGTATAAAAGTCTATAAAAAAGGGGTAAATATAATTGGCCGAAAGAATAGAAACAATTCATCAGTTAAACGCATTCCATCCCTGGGCGGTAAGCTTATGTTCACTGCCGCCTTTGGTTATTATTTTAGAACCTTCTTTCTTTTCATTAATATAACCTACCACACTTATGTCATCGTTACTTTTAATCTTATCGTAATCGCCCTGGGCAATTGTAAAAAGAAGTTCATAATCTTCGCCGCCACTAAGTGCGCAGGCGGTTGGGTCCAGTTCCAGTTTGTATGCAAATTGCCGGGCAATATCATTCACAGGAATTTTTTCTTCATATAGTACACAGCCCGCTTCGCTTTGCTTGCAAATATGCAAAAGTTCGCTGCTAAGTCCGTCACTTATATCAATCATGGATGTAGGTAAAATATCTTTTGTCGCAAAAAATTCAATAATATCTTTTCTTGCTTCAGGTTTTAGAATTCTCCCAACAATATAATCCTGGCTCTCAAGATCAGGTTGTACTCCTTTAGTTTCCAGGAAAATTTTCTTTTCTCTTTCAAGCAAGGTTAATCCTAAAAATGCGCCACCGAGGTCGCCACTTACACAAATAAGATCGCCTTTTTTTGCGCCACTCCTTTTTACGAACTTGTCCGGCGTCACTTCCCCTATTGCTGTCACACTTATGATAAAACCCTTTTGTGAAGAGGTTGTATCGCCGCCAACGAGATCCACATTGTATTTTTCGCATGCCACATAGACACCTTCATAAAATTCATTAAGCGCTTCCACACTAAAACGATTGCTGAATGCTATATTCATAGTTATTTGTGCAGGGGTTGCATTCATCGCGTAGATATCACTGAGATTCACAACCACGCTTTTATATCCAAGGTGCTTCAAGGGTGTGTACATTAAATCGAAATGGATCCCTTCCACGAGCATATCTGTTGATATCACCGTTTGTTTACCGAAATGGTCCAGCACGGCGGCGTCGTCACCAACACTTAAAATGGTCGATGCATTTTTTATTTCATTATTCTTTGTAAGGTGATCTATCAGCCCAAATTCACCAAGTGTTGATATTTCTGTTCTCTCTTCTGCCATTAATATTTTTTATGTACGATGATGCTAGAAATACGATGTACGATGTTTGATGTACGATGTTATTTTTTCCGAAGAGTTTTTAGAGACGCCCCACGATTTTTAGAATTTCTTCCCCCTCTATATAAATTTCTGCGACTTTCTCTCTTTTAGCTTTGTTAAGCTCAACTATAAGTTCCATGAAAAAAGTGATTCATCCAATTCCTCTCCTACAATTTTGAATTTATTTATAAAATCTGCCGTTGATTTTGCACGTCTTGTTGCTCTGTAATTCGCTCCAACGGAGCTACTGGAACGAATCAGTTGTGCGCTGTAAGCACGATTTACAGTATGTGAATCCAAAGACAAAATTAGATGTCCACAGTCAACTGCGAACTGCTTGGTCCGTTTTACCATTTCTATTGATGTCATAACTTTTATTGTTTTGCGTAAAAAAACCTTGATATCGTACATCGTCCATTATTCTTTTTTCTCACGTCGTACATCACACGTCTTACATCGTACATTTAACATTTTCCCTGTACCCAGTCCACCAATTCATCATGAATGAACCCATTTGTGGCAACAATGCCAGGCTGAAATGGTGAATAAGTATCGCCTTTCAAATCCGTTACTTTACCACCGGCTTCTTCTACTATTATAAAGCCCGCGGCACTATCCCAGGCATTAAGCTGATGTTCATAAAATCCATCAAATCTTCCGGCAGCTACCCAGCAAAGGTCGGTTGCTGCGCTCCCAAGCCTTCTGACGGGAACGCCACTTTTTATTAATCTTGCGAAAACCTGTATCGGCCCGTTTGGCTGATCCAGGTAAGTATATGGGAAACCGGTGACAAGGCAGCTTTTTAAAACCTCGGATTTATTACTTACTGAAATTTTCTTATCGTTAAGTGTTGCTCCTTTACCCCTTTCCGCGAAAAAAAACTCATTCATCAGCGGGTTATAAACCGCTCCCATAAGCATTGTGCCATTATGCTCCAGCCCGATACTTACACAACAGATTGGAATGCCGTTTGCAAAATTAACAGTGCCGTCAATGGGGTCAATAATCCATCTATACTCACTATCGGTAACCTTCTCATCGCTTTCCTCACTTACGATCCCATGGGTTGGAAATTCTTTATGAATTACCTTAAGAATTGCTTTGTCAGCTGCATGATCGGCTTCTGTAACAAGATTATTGATTCCTTCTTTATTACTTATTTTAAATTTACCATTGAAGAACCGCTTTAATTCTTTAGCTCCGGCCTCTGTAGCTCTTATGAGTGTTTGTTTATGCATGCGCAAAGGTTATAAATGTTTATTTATTTACCGGCAGAAATATTTATACCAATTTTTTATACTTAGTTTACTAAAATATTTTTATTTGTTAATGCCAATGCTCTGTTTATTTTGCATTTATTAAGATTTGTTTGAACCATTTTTTATCCTTTAACAAGAAGACTTCAACTTTTGCTCCTCTCGGTCATTATAGTAAATTTCAATGTCAAATATTTTCTTGAGCAATGCTTATGTTCCGTAACTAAGGCGATGAAAAACATCGGGGGTGAAGTAGTAGTAATTGACAATAACTCTACCGATGGAAGCCGTGATTTTTTTCTAAACAAATTCAGTGAAGTAAATTTTATCTGGAATCATGAAAATGAAGGTTTTGCGAAAGCGAATAATAAAGCGTTGGAAAAAGCTTCAGGCGACTATATTCTTTTTCTAAATCCTGATACTATCATTCCTGAAGATTGTTTTGAAAAATGTCTTTCGTTTATACGATCTAAACAGGATGCCGTTGCCGTCGGTTTAAAAATGCTTGATGGGGCCGGTAAATTTTTAAAAGAAAGCAAGAGGGCTTTTCCCTCACCACTTACATCTCTATATAAGTTATCTGGCTTGGCGGGGCTTTTCCCGAATTCAAAAGTTTTTTCAAAATACCATCTTGGTCACCTTAATAAAAACGAAAATCACGAAGTAGATGTACTGGCCGGCGCCTTTATGATGATGCCAAAAAAAATCATTGAAAATGTTGGCTCTTTTGATGAGAGCTTTTTCATGTATGGGGAAGACATAGATTTAAGCTATCGCATTCAAAAGGCCGGTTACAAGAACTTTTATTTTGCAGGAAGCACCATCATCCATTTTAAAGGAGAAAGCACAAAAAAAGCAACTCTTAATTATGTAAGAATTTTTTATAAGGCGATGAGTGTATTTGCGCAAAAACATTATGGCGGCAGCAAGGCCGGCCTGTTTAATTTACTGATACAGGTGGCGATCTACATACGGGCGGGATTAGCTGCAATTGCACAATTTTTAAAATGGCTTGGCCTTAAGTTCATTGATGCGGCAATCATTTTAATGAGTTTTTGGTTTGTAAAATACCTTTGGAGCACTTTTGTAAAACGAGAGGTGAATTATTCACCCAACATGCTTTTAATTGCCTTCCCGGCTTTTACCGCACTCTTCCTTGTTGCTTCGTATTTCGCAGGTTTGTACGATAATGGCTATAAGCAATCAAGACTGAATAAATCAACTTTAATGGCGATACTGGTAATACTTTCTGTGTATTCTTTGTTACCGGAAAGTCTTCGTTTTTCAAGAGGAATATTACTTTTTGGTTCTTTGCTTGCGTTTGTCTTTATGAGTGGCATACGCATTTTACTGCTCAAATGGGATATAATTGAAAAGGCGCAGCAAAAAGATGAGATCGATGAAACAATTATCGCCGGAACTGAAAGCGAATTCGACCAAGTAGTTCTTCTACTGGAAAAGGCAGGTATGCAGGAAAGGGTTTTAGGAAGGATAGAAACCGGTGAAACCGGTGAGAAAAAAACGATCGGTAAGTTGGATGACCTGCCCGGGCTGTTAAAGCGTTACCCGATAAAAGAAATCATTTTTTGTGAGGGCTCTCTTTCATTCAGAAAAATAATTGATTCCATCTCGTTGCTCAACAAGCGTGTCCGGCTTAAAATTTTTACAGCATGCTCCAATACCCTGATCGGCAGCGAAAGTAAAAATGTTTCAGGCAAATTTATTTCCGGTGAGGAGCGCTACCAGCTAAATTCGCCCGTAAGCAGGCGAAACAAAAATTTAATTGATATTGGCCTGGCTATTTTTTTTCTTATGACCTTTCCATTTCATCTTTTATTTAAAAAACACTCTTTCCTTTTCTTTCAAAATATTTTTGATGTTTTGTCGGGAAGAAAAACGTGGATCGGTTATGCCCTGGATGAAAAAGATCTGCCACTCTTAAAAAAAGGAGTCCTCACAAGTACAGGCCTGCCGGCTGATTTAAATACCTTATCCCAAAAAAATCTTCGTTCCGCTGATGTCCTCTACGCAAAAAGTTTTCATTATCTCAAGGATCTGAAAATTGTTTGGTATAATTATAAATTACTCTCCTGAAATTTCAACATTTCTTTATAGAAATATTGAAATAAAACTTCTTATTTTTTCAACAACTGTTAAGGAGACACTATAAAAGGTTTATATACCACAAGTATTTCCGAAATTTGCGTTTCAAAATAAATTAATGAATGGCATATAATAATTACAGACCGTCACAGAGGACAACACCGGTAGTCTTAAATCTCATCATAATTAATGCTATTGTATTTGTTGCGCAAATAGTTTTTGACAAGACATGGGGGCTTACTGATAAAATTGCTCTTTATTCATACGATAGCGGCGCTTTTCAACCTTATCAACTGGTAACACACATGTTTGCCCATGGAGGTTTTTTCCATATACTTTTCAATATGTATGCTCTTTGGATGTTTGGTAGCGTTTTGGAAAGAGTCTGGGGACCAAAAAAGTTTTTGATATTTTACCTGGTTTGCGGGCTTGCCGCCGGTGTGTCTCAAATGTTCCTGGTGAGCAATGGGGCTGCTATTGGAGCTTCGGGAGCAGTAATGGGATTGCTTGCGGCATTTGCTTATACATTTCCCAATACAGAATTTTTTATCATACCCTTTCCATTTCCTATAAAAGCAAAATACATGGCTGCGATATATGCTGCAATTGATTTATTCGGCGGTTTCCAACCCGGAAACGGGGATGGTATTGCTCATTTTGCTCACCTCGGTGGGCTGATTATGGGTTTTATTTTGGTAATCATTTGGAACAAAACTGATAAGAAAACCTTTTACTAATTTTTTTCCCAGGGAAATTTCCTGCATAGTTTTTGGTAATTTTAATTACTGTTTCCTTTTTAAAATTTTCGTAAGGGTATGGGTGAATCCGAAAGATATATTGACCGGCGCTTTAAAAAAATTCATCTCGGAGAAGATAATAATGCTCTAATGGCATTAATAGGTATCAATGGAGTGGCCTTTCTTATACTTGGCCTGGTACAGGTAATTTATTACATGATGCAGGCTCCGGCAAATTCTTTCGAAACTGACGTTCTTCCGTGGTTTATAATGCCGGGGAAACTTTCTCCACTTGCAAAAGCTCCCTGGACATTCTTTTTAGGAATGTTTGTTCACACAGGTATTATCCTCACTTTTACAAATATGCTTTGGCTGTGGGCTTTCGGATCGATATTCCAGGATATAGCAGGAAATAATAAAGTAATTCCCGTGTATATATACGGGGGCCTGGCCGGGGCAATTGTTTTTATCGCTTCCAATTATGCAATTCCACAGTTAAGAAACTCCGCTGGCGTTTCCACACTGCAGGGAGCAAATGCTTCTATTATGGCTATAGCCGTGGCTACAACAGCTCTGGCGCCTGATTATCGCTTCTTCAGAATGCTGAACGGCGGCATTCCAATCTGGGTTCTTACCCTGCTTTATATCGTTATAGATTTTGCGGGAATAGGAGGTGGCGGCGCCGCCTATCATCTTGCGCATCTTGCTGGCGGCGCAAGTGGTTTTGCATTTATTGTCTTGCTGCGTAAGGGACACGATATGTCGGCCTGGATGAATAAATTTTATTTTTGGTTCATGAATCTTTTTAATCCTGATAAGAAAATAGTGACTGTTCAGGCGACAAAAGAAAAAATGTTTTATAAAACCGGCAATCAAAAACCCTTCGTAAAGCGCTCCATAGTAACACAGCAAAGAATAGATGAGATCCTCGATAAAATAAATCAAAAGGGCTATCATTTACTTTCTGAAGAAGAAAAGAGTATCTTGAAAAGAGCCAGCGAAACTGAGTTCTGATAACCATTACTAAAACGCTTATCCTGAATGGCGAAGCCATTGCGCACACTCACTAAAAGGATTACGATTGCTTTCAATATCCTTGCTGCATTGCTCTTTATTGCCGGTGCAAGTGTTCAATTTTTTAACTCCTCTCACTGGTGGTTTCTTGGCCTTTTCACGTTTGCCCTTCCATACTTTCTATTATGTCTTATTTTTTTGGCGATATTCTGGTTATTTGTCAAGCCTGTGTGGGCAGGCATATCAATTCTTACCCTGCTTGCAGGATGGCCGGCAGTGAAGAATATTTTTGCCATGAATTTTTCAGCCAGCTTTCATATTGAAAAAGAACCCGGGAATATACGGGTCATGAGCTGGAACATTGAACAACTAAACATTCAACATCATAAGGATAAGCCATGGATAAAGGACCAAATGCTTGATCTTATAAATTTCTACGATCCTGATATCGCGTGTTTCCAGGAAGTTGTTTTGGGGGAAAAGAAAAAGAGTATTAATTATTTTCCTGACATCAGGAATAAACTAAAATTCGCTGATTACTTCTATTCCTATGACCTTAAGGATGATTTCGACAGCTACCATCATTTTGGAATTATTATTTTTTCAAAATTCCCTGTCGTAGCGAAACAGGCATTTGTAAATTATCCTAATGATTACAATTCTACCTTTCAATATGTTGACATTATAGCAGGACCTGATACTGTAAGAATCTTCAATCTTCATTTACAATCACTTAAATTTTCTAAGGAGAATTTAAGCTACCTGGACAAGGCCGGATTAAAAAGTGACAGTAATATAACAGAGTCAAAAAATATTATTTCTAAAATGAAAACCGGCTTTATACGGCGATCTGTACAGGCTGATTTAATAAAAGATGAGATTAATCAAAGTCCATTTCCGGTAGTTGTTTGTGGAGATTTTAATGATGTCCCCAATTCCTATGCATATGAAGCCATAAGTGAAGGCTTACAAGACGCTTTTGTAAAAAAGGGTATGGGAATTTCGAGAACTTTTAGCTCTATATCGCCAACGCTGCGCATTGATAATATTTTTGCAGACAAGAGATTTACTGTTACTCAATTTGTACGGGTAAAAAAATTATTTAGCGATCATTTCCCCATAGTTGCCGATTTAAGTTTGAAATAATACGCAAAATAGAAATAGCATTATCTTTGAAAAAATGAGTCTAAAATTATCACCTTCACATTTCTCTGCGGGTTGTTGCCTTCCCGGCATACTGTAATACATTTGCAGGCTGTAAGTACTTTACACTATAAATTTTTCGATTTTATAAAAGATTTTTATGCCACTCAAAATATATAATTCTCTCACAAGGCAAAAGGAAGAATTTATTTCTATCACGCCAAACCATGTTGGCATGTATGTATGTGGCCCCACCGTGAGCGGGGAAAGTCACCTGGGACATGCACGCGGATTTACGACCTTCGATGTTGTTTACCGTTACCTGCTATACCTTGGTTATAAGGTACGCTATGTAAGAAATATTACCGATGCGGGGCATTTCGAAGAAGAAGGACGTGAAGCAGAAGATAAAATATCAAAAAAGGCGCTTCTTGAAAAAGTGGAACCAATGGAATTGGTTCAGAAGTATACCAATCTTTTTCACTGGGCAATGAAGCAATTGAATAACCTTGATCCAAGTATAGAACCTACAGCCACGGGCCATATCGTAGAGCAAATAAGCATGATCGAACAATTAATAAGTGCAGGTTATGCCTATGAAATAAATGGTTCTGTTTATTTTGATGTAAAAAAATACGCCGCAACGCATGACTATGGCAAACTAAGTGGTCGCATCGTTGAAGACCTTTTGGAAACCACACGGATCCTCGAAGGCCAGGATGAAAAAAAAGATAAAGCAGATTTTGCGCTATGGAAGTCAGCGCCGCCCGAGCATATCATGAGATGGAAAAGTCCCTGGGGCGAAGGATTTCCCGGGTGGCATATTGAATGCTCGGCCATGGCAACTAAATACCTGGGGCCAAGATTTGACATACACGGTGGAGGAATGGATTTGCTTTTTCCGCATCATGAAAGTGAAATTGCACAAAGCACGATTTGCAATCATATACAACCCGCGAAATACTGGATGCATAATAACATGATTACAGTGAACGGGAAAAAAATGGGTAAGAGCTATGATAATCAGATCAAGCTAACGGAGATGTTTAGTGGCAACCATCCTTTGCTTACCCAGGCTTTTCACCCGATAGCCATACGATTTTTTATTTTGCAAACTCACTACCGCAGCACGCTCGATTTTAGCAGCGAAGCTTTGGTGGCTGCAGAAAAAGGATTGAAAAGACTGTGGGAAGCTTTTACTGTTTTAAAAACATATAAGACGGATTCGGATTGGCCGGCAAGCGATGAAGAACTTGATAAAAAAATAAATAAATTCATTGATGAATTTGATGAGTTCATGAATGATGATTTTAATACCGCAAAGGTATTGGCGAATATGTTTGAAATCGTGCCGCTCATCAATTCCATTAAAGATAAACTGGTTGACGTTACATCTATTTCTTCGGCTACACTTAGTCGTTTGAAAGATGCTTTTACAATTTACCTCGAAGCGGTTTTTGGCCTTAAGGATTATTCAGAATATAATGAAACATTTAGCGGAGTTATGAGCTTATTGATTGACATAAGAAAAGATGCGAAATCAAAAAAAGATTTCGCGACATCGGATAAAATAAGGAAACAGCTTGCAGAGCTTGGTATTAATATGAAAGACGAAAAGGACGGAGCAATAAGCTGGGGGAGCAAATAGGCAATGAACGATTCGCAAAAGGACAATGGGCAATAAATAATTTTAAATATTAAGATCTTTTTTTTCAGTAATTTAAACACGTACTCCTTTATTTAAATGGAACATCTTAAACATTTATCAAAAGATAAAAGGCTCAACGGGATTATAACCCTGCAGGAGCCTTGCATTCTGGAAGTAAGAAAAAAAGTTTACTTGAGATTATGCGCTTCGATTTTAAGCCAGCAGCTTAGCACTAAAGTTGCAAAGGTTTTATACCAAAGATTCCTTGATCTTTTTAACGGCAAAGAACCTACGCCTCAACAAATATTAAACACGCCGGCAACTGTTTTCAGAAGCTTAGGTTTTTCCAATGCAAAAGCATCCTATGTTCACAATGTGGCCCGCTTTTTTGTAGAAAACAAGATAACGGATTCTTCCTTGTACAAAATGAGTGATGAAGAAGTATTAGCGTTACTCACACAAATAAAAGGCGTCGGGAGATGGACTGTTGAAATGATATTGATGTTCACACTTGGCAGGGAAGACGTTTTTGCAATGGATGATCTTGGCCTAAAACAAGGTGTAATAAAACTTTACAAAATAAAAGAAACAGATCCTAAATTGCTGAGAGAAAAAATTCAAAAGATTACGCTCAAATGGTCTCCGTACCGGACTTATGCGAGCCGTTATTTATGGGGATGGAAAGATACCTAGGATTACTTCTTTTTTATCAAAGGATTATTTGTTCCGTTCACCATATTATCCACAACCACAAAGTCGGGTAATTTCGAAAAAAACTGGGTAAGGGTTTTACATCCATAAGCACGAACATCAAAACTTGGGTCAAGCTTTCGTAAATTAATTCCAAGGTTGGAGATATACGCTTCGTTGCTTTCATTGATGCTCATATCGTAAGCTTTATTGATCAGCTTCGCGTTTGCCTGGTTTCTTGGGTTTAGTTTTTTAATTGCTTCTTTCTTTTCCGGCTTTTCAGTTTTAGGCTCAAGATTCTCGACATAGGTAAAAATTTCGCACGATTTCACAAATGCGTTGGGTGTTTTTTGTTCACCAATACCCATAACAAAAATTCCACTCTCCCTAATTCGTTTTGCCAAACCTGTGTAATCACTATCGCTTGACACAATGCAAAAACCATCAACAAGATCCGCATGCAAAATATCCATGGCATCAATGATCAGGGCGCTATCTGTAGAGTTTTTTCCTGTTGTGTAAGAAAATTTTTGAATTGGGTTGAAAGCCATTTCGTTGAGCAGGCTTTTCCAGTGATTCATGTGTTGAGTTGTCCAGTCTCCGTACACCCTGCGTATGGTAACTTTTCCGTATTTTGAAGCTTCTTCAAGAATATGATCCATTATTTTAGACTGTGCGTTATCGCCGTCTACAAGCAATGCAATTCTTTGATTTTTTAGATCCATAACTGTTTATTGGTGCAAAGCTAAGATTAAAAGCCCATCCTCACATACCTATATAAAAGTGCAAGTCCCCGCTAAAGCCCATTCCGAAGGGGACAATTTCTACTTTACCGCGGGACTTTATTTTCCAAAATTAGTCACTTAAGGAAAAGATCCGACCTAAGTTTACCGTTCGGAGGACAGGGGGCTTTTTATTACCCTTAATCTTTTATCTTTGGCAGTATCAAATTTTTTTTATGAAGTTTATCGTTTCCTCTACGCAATTATTAAAACACCTTCAGCAAATAAGTGGCGTTATAAATGCCAATACAGTGTTGCCGATTCTTGAAGATTTTTTATTTGAAATTGACAAGAGTAAGCTTACTGTAGTCGCAACAGACCTGGAAACGGTAATGAAAATTCACATGGACATTGAGGCGAAGGATAGTGGCAAAGTGTGCATCCCCGGCAAAATATTATTAGATTCTCTTAAAAATATTCCTGAGCAACCTCTCACTTTCAATATTGATAAAAATTTTGGTGTAGAAATTACCAGTGATAATGGTAAGTATAAAGTAATGGGTGAAAATCCTGACAACTTTCCAAAAGAGCCTGTGTCAGATTCCGCGACTTCTTTCACAATTCCTTCGTCTGCTTTATCAACCGCTATAAACAAATGCTTGTTTGCGGTAAGCAATGATGATCTGAGACCTGCCATGACCGGTGTGTTTTTTGAACTCTCTGAAAAGGCGCTTACCTGCGTTGCGACGGATGCGCATCGTCTTGTACGATTTTCGAGGCTTGACGTTGCCTGTCCAAAAAAGGACACATTCATAGTCCCTAAAAAGCCCCTAAATCTGTTGAAAAGTGTTTTGCCTTCTAATAGCGATGAACTTGAGGTTTCATATAACAGCAATCATTTGTTTGTGAAACACGGCGGCACCGAGTTAGTTTGCCGCCTTATAGATGCGAGGTTTCCGGATTATAAAGTGGTGATACCAACTGATAATCCTTATAAGCTTACTGTTAATAAAAGTGATTTTCAAAGTGCCTTGCGAAGGGTGAGTGTGTTTAGTAACAAAAGCACCAACCAGGTGGCACTTACTATCAGCGGAAGCGAACTTCAACTTGCCGCCCAGGACGTTGATTTTAGTTTTGAAGGAAACGAACGCATGACCTGCCAGTATGATGGTGAAGATCTTCAAATAGCTTTCAATGCAAAGTTTCTAATTGAGATGCTTAGCGCTGCTGATACTGAAGAGGTTACTATAGAATTGAGTACTCCTACAAAAGCGGGCATCATCAAGCCAACCGAAAAAGAAGAAAACGAGGAACTCTTAATGTTGGTTATGCCTCTTATGCTTAATAGCTAATCCTGCTTTTTTTTGGCTCACTTCCTTCTGAAGATACCGGTTAAGGTTACAGTCTGCCATGATCTTCACTAAAAACTATTTCAGTATTTTTAAGCCCGTTTAACCAAAACTATAATCATGATATGGATCATCCTTGGTGTTCTCATCTTTGGAGTCACCGGTGTTATTATAAAAAATAATCCAGCCTTTTACAAGTATAAAAATGTGGGAAGGCTTATTGGCTTTTTATTTATTGTTCTTGGAGTATTAAGTGCATGCATCGTTCAGATAAATGTGGGTGAAGCCGGTGTGAAGGTGCTCTTTGGTAAAGTTCAGAAAGATGTTTTGGGAAGCGGTTTACATTTTGTAAATCCTCTCCTTAATATTCAAAGAGTAGACATCAAAACACAGAATTATACTATGAGTGGTATAAACGATGAGGGAGAAAAAAGTGGTGATGATGCGATCAAGGTGCTCGCCAGCGATGGGCTGGAAGTAACAATAGATCTTACAGTTCTTTACCGCGTAATAGCAAGTGAAACACCAAAATTATTAAGTGAAACCGGGCCGGATTATAAAGACAAAATAGTAAGGCCGTTAACACGCACAAAGATCCGGGACAATGCGGTTTATTACCAGGCGATAGAATTATTCAGCAGCAGGAGAGATGAATTTCAGCAAAGAATTTATAAAAGTATTGAGACAAATTTTAAGGAACGCGGATTGCTTCTTGAGCAGCTATTGGTAAGAAATATTACGTTACCGAATTCCGTAAAGGCTTCCATTGAATCCAAAATAAATGCCGAGCAGGATGCAAAGAAAATGGAATTTGTTTTACAAAAAGAAAGACAGGAAGCTGAAAGGAAAAGGGTAGAAGCACAGGGTATTTCAGACTACCAGAGGATTATCAACACCGGGCTTACGGACAATCAATTACAATACGAACAAATACAAGCCATAAAAGAACTTGCACTAAGTCAAAATGCTAAAATTGTGATGATGGGAAAGGGAAACACTCCTGTGATCATTGATGGCAAATAAATTATATTAATTTGGGAACAAATGCGACTATGGAATTAATTGTTGTAAGAACTTTCAATAATTATTTTTCGGCCAATATACTATTGACCAAGCTTAAAGATGCCGGCATACAATGTTATTTGAAAGACGAGTATACAGTCACGATGGATCCTCTTTTAACGAATGCTGTTGGCGGCATTAAGCTCGTAGTAAATAAAGCAGACGCAGATGAGGTTATCACATTGATGAAACATTTTGATGAAGAATACAGGCGTAGTGCCGTATGTCCTAAATGCGGATCACACGATATCCATCTTGTTCCAAAAAGATCCCCCGCTAACATGATTACCGCTATTTTAAGCTGGCTGTTCTCCGACTATGCTGTGTCCGCTGAAAATGTGTATCAATGCGGTACCTGTGGCTTTGAAAGCAATGTTTTGCCGGAACCGCTTCAAAATAATATCGCGCTTTACCAATCCGGAGATTTAAACTAATCTGTTTTTTGAATTTTTCTTTGTTTGTTTGGATAATAAAAAATGGTCTTACATGAAAACAATTGCTCTTATACCTGCCCGTTATGCAGCGACGCGCTTTCCAGCCAAATTAATGCAAATGCTCGGGGACAAAACAGTGATAAGACACACGTACGAGAACACGATGGCGACACTCCTTTTTGATGAAGTAATTGTAGTAACCGATAGTGAAATAATATTTAATGAAATCGTGCAAAACGGCGGCTATGCGATTATGAGCAGGCAGGAGCATGAAAGTGGCAGCGATCGCATAGCGGAAGCTGCTGCAAATATTGAAGTAGAGGTCATCATAAACGTGCAGGGAGATGAACCTTTCGTAAAAAAGGAAATCCTTGAAAACCTGGTCAATGTATTCCGGAATGATCCACGACATAGCGTACAGGTTGCCTCACCTATGTATGAAATTACCGATGAAGGAATGATAAGGGATCCAAATATTGTAAAAGTTGTGGTCGATAAAAATATGAATTCGCTTATGTTCAGCCGCAGCGTTATCCCCTATCCGCGTGATGCAAACGCCGCAACTAAATATTATAAACACATCGGTATTTATGCCTTCAGAAAAAAGGCCCTGATGGATTTTACACAATGGCAAATGACTCCCCTCGAGGCGACAGAAAAAATTGAGTGCCTTCGGTATCTGGAAAACGGTGTAAAATTGAAAATGATACTTACAAAAGAAGCTCCTGTATCAATCGATACTATGGACGATCTTGAAAAGGCCAAAAAACTTTTATAACTTTTTTAATGCCCTATTTTCTTAATATTGTAGCATTTCAAATAATGCTAAAAATTCAACATGCTACCTTCTTTCCATTATAAAATTTTTTTCGTTTCTAGCTGCCTCTTTTTATTTATCTCCTGTAATCCTAAAGACAGGATAGAAATAGAAAAATCTGCTTCAGCTTTTGATATTAAGCAGGGTGAAGCATCCATCAATCAAAGCAATCAAAATTTTATGAAAGCTTTTAAGATTGAGGATTCTACCGAAGTTTCAAATAGTTATACCACCGATGCAAAAGTGATGGCAGCCAATGTCCCTACTGTTGTTGGACGGCAGGAAATAAAACATTTCATTTCGTCGCTGATGAAAAAAGGAATGAAAGATTTTCAAATTACTACCCTTAAAATTTGGGGAGACAGCAGTATCCTGGCAGAGGAAGGAACCTACATACTTGCCGATAGCTCGGATAAGCAAGTTGACCGTGGAAAATATATTGTTTTATGGAAACAGGAATCCGGTAACTGGAAAATGTTTCGTGACATCTGGACAAGCGATCTTTCAGCCAAAGCTTTACTGCCGGAAGCTGATAAATGAAAAGATGTTTAATATATAACAAACCATATTTCCTTTTATTTATTATTATTTCCTTTATTTTTATTTGATTTAATTATGCTTATTAATAACCGGGAATTATTTATCTGATGAGACGTCCTAAAGATTATCTATCGCTTATTAATCCTTTTGAACTTGTACGAACCAAGAAGGTACTGCAGGTAAACCCGACTATTCAAACGATCAGGCAGGATGCAGAAACAACGAAAATATTTGTCTATGACTATAACAAAGAAATCATAAACATAACCGAGCTCAAAACTCCGGAAGAAAGCTTCGGCTATATTGATACCAGGGATGTAAGCTGGATCAATATAGACGGATTACGTAAAATGGATGTTGAAAGTATCTGTGGACATTTCCAGGTTCACCCCCTGATCGCCGAGGACATTTTAAGTATGGATCAACGTCCTAAAATGGATGAAATTGACGGTGTGTTATATTGTTTGCTAAACATGCTTTTTTACAATCCACGCGAAAGATCTGTAGAAACTGAACAAATAAGTATAGTACTGGGTAGCAATTTTGTTTTAAGCTTCCAGGAAGATCCTTCAAAAGATGTATTTAATCCACTGAGAGAAAAACTAAAAGTCCGTGCGACTAAAGTGAGGCAAAACGGACCTGATTTTCTTTTTTATTCTCTCATTGACATGATTGTAGACAACTACTACATCGTAATGGAAAGGTTGGGAGAAAATATTGAAATGCTTGAAGAAGATATTATACGAAGAAGTGATACTCGGGCTTTGGCAAGAATCAATATGCTGCGCAAGGAAATGATTGTTTTGAAACGGAGTGTTGGTCCTGTCCGGGAACTTGTAAACGGGATTCTTCGCAGTGAAAGCGAATTGATTGATGAAAAAACAGAAAAATATTTCAAAGATGTATACGACCATATTGTTCAGGCAAATGACCTTGCCGAGAGTTACCGGGACATGATGATCAACCTACAAGATCTCTACCTTAGTAATGTGAACTTAAGAATGAATGAAGTAATGAAGGTGATGGCGATCGTTACCTGTCTTCTTGCACCTGCAACTGTTATTGGCGGTATTTTCGGGATGAATTTTACCAGGATTCCCTGGCTTCATAATACATACGGCTTCTTTATTGCTGTAGGCCTCATGTTGGTAATCCCAATTTATATGATCTTTGTTTTTAAGAGAAAGGGCTGGTTTTAGTCTCCGGAAATATGCCGTGTTTTCTAATCGGGCGTGGTTCTGGTTTGCTTATAAATGGGAACAGTGCTGCAAGGCTCGCCATACATGATACTTTTGGCAACCGGTCTTAATATTGTAGTAATTTCTACATAGGCTATTTCGGGAATCTTTTTTTCGCCGCAACCTTTCACAACAACTCTTTTATCTATAAATTCTGCAGGGTCCAGTTTCGATAAATTTTTCAAAAAAAGTATTTCCTGCATTCTTGTTTCATCCCCGAAGACAATCTCCTTTGCGTAAGGTTCGATGTAGGACGCGGCGAGCATATAAGCCCACACAGGTATCACAGCATCCGCGCTACAGGTGATGCCAACATTTTTATCCTGGTAAATTGAAAAGTCAATATTTTTCAAAGCCTCGCGGTAGTCTTTCTCCTTTAATATGAGTTCCATAAATAGATGGTCCTTCAAATCAAAAATCAACATATCGCCCTGCGGATAAAACCTTTCAAGATCTATGGTCACTAATGCACTTTGTGCAACCTTATTTATGATTACGTCTTCCATGAAATAAATATTGATTGTAAAGTTACAAATACATTTTTGGAGGGAAGAAGGCTTAACAAAATTTAAAAGGGCCGCTTTTTAAAACGGCCCCTTAGAATAATTTAGGTAAATGTTGATTAAAAGAACTTGCTCCTGTCGTCTTTTATGTTTGCCATTTTCTTCAGTGAGTTGAACGATTGTCCTAAAGCAGCCTGGACTACACGTGACTCTTCATTGTTTCTTTGTTGCTCTACCATTTCGGCCGGCGCCGCTGTTTTAGCAGATATGCCATTGACCTTAATTACAAAAACGCCGGTATTACCCGCGATAGGCGGAGATACTTTTGACTGGTAGGTTTTATTGAAAGCAGCACCTGCAACCTTTGGTTCACTACCTACGCCGTTAATAATCTGCGCATCAAAAGTGAGTGTGGAATCTGTTCCAGTATTTAATACCTGGAGATTGTAAGCCGTGGCGGCTGTTTCCAACGAATTAGGGTTGTTTAATTTCTTTTTAATTTCCTCCGATTTTTTCAAATTTCGTATTGTTGACTCCACCTGGGGCCTTGCTGTGTTTACATCCGGAACACCTTCTTTTACTTTCTTTTCAACGACTGCAACAATAAACTGGTCCTTTATAGAAAAGGGTTCTGAAACATCGCCTTCCTTTGCATCAAAAGCCCACTTGATAACTTGTCTTGCTTCCTGTAAACCTCCAAGTTGAAAATCATTTTCCTTTACAGCTGTAGGAAATGAAATTTTATTCAGGCCATTTTGGGTTAGATATTTATCAAAAGACTGTCTATCTCTTGCCTGGCCAGAGAGCTTTGTGGCGGCGGCATTCGCTGAATTTATCGTTTCGTCACTCGGTGCAATTTCTTTTGCCATATACGCAATTTTATATGCCGGCTCCGGATTTTTCTTTTCAAGAATTTCAATATAGTGCCAGCCAAATTGAGTTTGAATTACTTTTTTTGTTTCACCATTTTCATTAAGTAAATAATCCCCAAACTCTTTTGCGAAATTGTCTCCCTGGATAGTTGTAATGTCAAATGTCATTACGCCTTTGTCATTATGCGCAACTTTATCTGTTGAGTATTTTGCTTCCAGAGTTTCAAAATCAGCCCCGTTTTTAATCGCGGTTGCTACACTATCGGCAATTCTGTGCGCAGTGCTATCAGGCATTAATGGCTGGCCTGTTTGCGGGTCATTTGTACCAAGTAAAATGTGGCGACATTTTATACTATCTGGTAAAATTTTGGTTGATATCTTTTTTGCCAGCGCATAATTTTTTCCATCGAGATATGGCCCATACACACCGCCGTCGGCTAAAGCTATGATAGAATCCTTGTTTGGTACCTGCAATTTGGATTTAGGGGTATAACCATCAAAATAAGAAATGGAGGAAGAATTTCGTCCGAGGAAAGCTTTTATATTTGAGTCAGCGGCAAATTGTGGTCTCAGTTGCTCAAGCGATTCCTTAATGCGAACACTATCTTCATGATTGGCAGCGGCGTTAAAAGAAACATAAGATATCATGCGGCCGCCTTCCTGCTTATACCTGTTTTTATTTTTATCAAGATATTTTTCAATATCATTATCAGAAACTTTTACCGTGCTGTCAGAAATTACCGTGTATGGAACAGCAACATAAGATATAGAGGCGAAGCTATTTTTTTGTTCCTCGTTTTCTTTGGCCAGCCATGTTGGTGTATATACACTTCCGGCAATAAGAGAAGTATACTTAGTATATAAACTATTTAATCGCATTGGATCAATAACCTGCGAGATTATTGCATTTCTTTGTTCTGCGTTTTTAGATTTCTTTGTTTGGGCCCACCATTGCTTTGCCTGCTCAATATCATATTGGCCAGTCTCTTTGTTTGTAAAAGCTTGTTTAAGTTGCTGAGGTGCATCTTCACTAAACATGATAGAACTCATTTCTTTTGGAGTAAAGGTTAAGCCCAGGTCGTTAAATTGTTCAGTTACTATTTTTTCAGCCACCATCTGATCCCAAACAGATTGCATTATTTGATTTCGTTGCTCCGACCCGCTATTAGAATACTGCTGCTCCATTTCTTTTACCTTCGTATTAAATTCATCGTATTCTATCTTATCTCCATTAACACTTCCAAGAGTTGTGGTATTTCCGCCGCCGAATAATTTTCCCGTACCGCTCCTGGAATCCATTAATATAAATCCTATCAGGCTCAATGCTATAATAGCAATTACAATAACAGCACCTTTCTCACGTATGTTCTGTATAATTGACATAGTTGGTTTTTATACTTAGTTTAAAAAATAAGGACGGCAAAAATAGTGTAATTTGAAATAGGAACAAACTGTGGAAAACGCACAAACAATAGTGCTGACAAGCTTTGTAGGAATTTGATGTCTTTGTAAGTATTTTAGGAATATTGCTGATTATATTTTTCCCCCACTAAGCTGTGGGAATTTTACTTTTCGTGTTGATAAGCAAATAATTTAGGAAATTTTCTCTTTATAAGATTTTAAGAAATAGTCATTTTGAGGTCCCTTTTACTTTTACGATCAAGAAAACAACATTTTGTACTTGCTCAATTCACAGTTTCTATTTTATTGTGTAAGATTAAATTTTCCTCATACTTTTTTATCAACTTATGTTTATAAAGTTTGTTAATTAGGCATCACAAGTTATATGACCATGTTAAATACTTGTGGAATGAAGTGGATAATACTTAAGTTTTAATTTTGCATCAGAGATAAAACAGTTTCTATCCACAAATTCACATACATAATAGTAATAAGCTATTAAATAAATAATGTATTAATATTAAATACTATGATAGATATAAACATTGCGGCAGCAAAAAAATCTTTGGAAAAAAAAGGTTTCCTGGATGTTGACATTGATGTTAACTTAGACCTCTTCGCAGAAATTGAAAGATTAAAAAAAGAAAAAAATGCCATTATACTCGCCCACTATTACCAGGAACCGGACATTCAGGACGTTGCAGATTTCATTGGAGACAGCCTTGGCCTTGCTCAAAAAGCACAATCAACTGATGCGGATATCATCGTTTTTGCAGGAGTACATTTTATGGCGGAAACGGCTAAAATACTCAATCCCAATAAGAAAGTCCTTTTGCCTGACCTCAAAGCGGGATGTTCACTTAGTGATTCCGCACCGCCGGCTTTATTTAAAAAATTCAGGGATAAATATCCGGATCATATCGTCATCACTTACATAAACTGCTCCGCTGGAATGAAGGCACTTAGCGATATTATATGTACTTCTTCAAATGCGCAGGCGATAATAGAGAGCCTTCCGGCAGAACAAAAAATAATTTTCGCTCCAGATAGAAACCTTGGAGCTTACTTAAAAAAGAAGACAGGAAGAGATATGGTTCTCTGGAATGGAGCCTGTATTGTTCATGAAATTTTTAGCCTGGAAAAGATCACCCGCCTGAAAGTAAGACATCCAAAAGCAAAGGTTATTGCGCATCCGGAATGTGAGGAACCCATCCTTCGGATTGCTGATTTTATAGGCAGCACGACCTCGCTTTTAAAATTCACGATTGAGAACGATGCTGACGAATTTATAGTAGCAACCGAAACGGGCATACTTCACCAGATGCAAAAGCAATCACCAGAAAAAACATTTATTCCCGCACCACCCGATAATATGTGCGCCTGCAATGATTGCCCTTACATGAAGTTAAATACGCTTGAAAAATTATACTTGTGTATGGAATATGAGGAACCTCAAATAATAATGGATGAACAATTATTAGAAGCATCAAAAAAACCTATTATGAGGATGCTTGAAATAAGCCATAAATATGGCTTGTAATAAGATAGTTATAAACGCCCATTAGGCACTATGCTTAATTTTTTTTTTGTTGATAATATATAAAAAAAGAGATGCCCCCCAGCATCCCTTTTTTTCAATCGAAAAAAAGCAGTTTACATTTTTGATTTTATATTTTGTATCGAATCAAGATGTTTCTGCAAAGTAGGTAGCGTATTGGTTGCAAAAGTTTTCAAATCATTATCATTAAGATTTCCGGAAGCTTTCTTAAAGGCATCCACATCTTTTTTATGATCGTCCACCATCATATCGACATAAGCCTTATCAAAGTCAGCTCCATTCTTTTTGCTTAAATTATCTACGTCTTTTTTTTGATCATCAGTTAAAGAATCCGGAACATCAATATTCTTTTTCGAGGCTAAGTCTTTTAAATCGCTATTTGCTTTAGAATGATCATCTATCATCATTTTTCCAAAGTCTTTTACTTTTTGGCTCTTTGCTTTGTTTTCAGCCATTTTTCCAAGCTCAACTTCCATCATTCCTCCTGTTGCAGCTTCTTTTACAAAATTCCTTGCGTCATCATCAACCAGTGCAGTTCCTGAATTGTTCATAGAATTCATCGTATCCATCTCGGAACTAGTCATAGTCGAATCTGTACTACTTTCTGTATTCGTACTATTTTCATTGCATGCCGAAAAGATACATGCTCCTGAAAATAATAAAAATACTATGCTTAGCTTTTTCATTTTGTTAGCGTTTTATTAATTGAATAATTGCTTTATGAATAACCAGAAAGCATATATACAAAAGCTATTCCATGAGAATAACCCGTTAAATTGACTATAGTTTGGGGAATTGAGTGTTGAAAAATTTACCTAATGAGAATTTTTTACAACAGTAGAATTTATGCGAGCTTATCAAAATCATACAATTTTTGTATGGCTTCCTGTATAGTATCTTCCTTTTTTGCAAAGCAAAACCGTACTACTTTATTTTCCTTTCCATTCCTGTAAAAAGCAGAAACCGGGATACACGCGACACCAGCATTTTTACAAAGGCGAAGTGCAAAATCTTTTTCGCTTTCCTCCGTTAATCCGTCATAGCTATATAACTGGAAGTAGCTTCCATGTGAAGGCAATGGGGTAAACCTGGTTTTTTTCATTGCTTCCTGGAACAGGTCTCTTTTTGTTTGAAAAAAAAGCCCAAGTTTTTCGTATTCATCTTTTTGCTTCACAAAATCGGAAATGGCATATTGCACAGGAGTGTTACAAGAAAAACAGTTGAACTGATGTATTTTTCTAAATTCAGCCATCAAAGCTTCCGGCGCAATGCAGTAACCAATTTTCCAGCCGGTACAGTTATAAACTTTTCCGAAAGAAAAGCACACAAAACTTCTTTCAAAAAGATCGGGATATTTCAAAATACTTTCATGTTGCAAGCCATCAAATATGATATGCTCATAAACTTCATCGCTTAAAATAAAAATATTTGTTCCCTCAATAACATTTCTTAACTGCTCAATATCGTTTTTGTCAAGAACACTGCCTGTAGGATTGTGTGGGGAATTTATTATAATAAACCGGGTAGCAGGGGTAATTTTTTCTTTTACAAGCGTCCAATCAATTTTGTAATCCGGAAAAGTGAGAGGTACTAAAACAGGCTTTGCACCATTAACTTCAATATTAGGAATATAGCTATCAAAAGCGGGCTCTAGCACTATAACTTCATCGCCCGGCTTTAGAACAGATGTAAGTGCAGTATATATTGCATAAGTTCCCCCAGGTGTAATGGTAATTGCTGTTTCAGGGTTGATCTCAGTATTATATAAATAGTGTATTTTTTCAGCAATTGAATTTCTTAATTCAACAACACCATTCATATGCGCATATTGATTGTGGCCATTTTTCATTGCCGCATAAACCAAATCAATCAAATTATTATTCATCTGGAAGTCAGGAAAACCCTGTCCAAGGTTTATGGCATTATACTTCTTTGCCAAAGAATTTATAACAGTAAAAATTGTTTCACTGGTTTTAGGAAGTTTGCTTTTTAAAGAAAGAGTGCTCAAAATATATGACTCTGGTGGGAGTCAAAAATATAGATTTAGTAAGTGAAATAGAAATTACTAATTAGATAGGCTTGTTTTATTCAATCTTTTTTGCGGGGATAGTAAACAAAGAAAAGAGGAAATACCCATAAGGTTTTAGACAAAAATTTAGTGACGGTTTGGAATACCAAAGCATTTGGAGCTGGCTCAGCATTGATCTTGCCGACTTTTACCAACTGGGATTTCCCAAAACCCCAATCAAGATGATTCAAACTTAAAGCATAATATTTTTTTAGACTATCGACAGATTGATTCCAATTCTCCTCTGCTCTTTCTGCTGCCTTTATATTTGGTTCCATATCAGGATCAAAATAATACCAGTCATTATTATAATTTAGCTCAACAGCATAGTGATGTGGAAAACCAACGCTTCTATAGGAAACTTTTTTCTTTTTCATTACACTCATTAGAACTATTGCTTGCTGTGAACAGCCAGCATATGGATATTGCAAAATATCTCCCGGATTAACGGGAGAGGCGACATCTCCACCGAACAAGTATTGGGATACTACAGCTATCCAGTTTTGCCTAAAATCATAAATAGAAAACCCATGATAGAATCTTTTTCTAATTATATAAGAAGTAAGAATACCATATTGCAGCGACCCTTCTTTTATATGTTGCTCTTTAGCGCTGCTGTCCGCGTAATCAATAAGTTTTTGTATCGAATTTAAATGCTGTAACGAAGAATCGAAAAGTTCAATGTTGTTATATGGCGGGTCTTTTTCAATTGAAACATCGAAAAAATTTAGTAGTAGGAGAACCAAGGCTAAAGAAAGTATGATAAACCTCATGGAAAAAATTCTTTATCACAAAAAATGGTTTGTGACAACAAAACGAAAAACCTTCGGATTTATTTTAAAAAAAATTCTTTCCGTGAAGGCCTTCCGGGAGAACCTGGAAAATATAAGGTAGGATAAAATACATTATAAGAATTTTTCCCCTTTATTTCTTTTTACCTCCGAAACATACTCTTTGATATATTGTTCTTTATCTTTTTTGCACACGAGTAGCACATCGTCTGTATCAACTACTATAAAATCATCGAGCCCCTGCAGAAGAATCAGTTTATTATTATCGGCATGAATTACGTTTTTGGTTGAATCGAAAAGGATTGTATTGTTGCCGGCGACAGCATTTTCGTGGTAATCTTTTTCGAGGTTTTCGTAGGCGCTACCCCATGTACCAAGATCGCTCCAGCCAAAAGAGGAGGGGATTACATAAACATTATCTGCCTTTTCCAGTATACCATAATCAATTGAAATATTTACACAGAGGGGATAGATTAAATTTATTACTTCCTGTTCATCCGAAGTAATAAGCGCTTTTTTCGCACCATTAAAAACTTCATGGATCTCGGGCAAATAGTTTTCAAAAGCAGAAATAATACTTTTGCTGCGCCAAACGAATATACCGGCATTCCATAAAAAATCACCACTGATGAGAAAACTCTTAGCTAACTCAACATCCGGTTTCTCCGTAAAGGTTTTTACCTTATAAATATTTTCAGTTACAGAGTGTTGCTCATATTGTATATATCCATAGCCTGTATTTGGCGACAACGGTTTTATACCAAGTGTCACAAGCGCATTATGTTTTTCAGTAAACTCGAGTGCGTCAAGACTTACTTTTATAAAGGCCGTATCATCCATAATCAGATGATCTGCAGGTGCACAAATCAGGTTGCTTTCCGGATTTAGCTCATGTAACTTGTAAGAAATATAAGCTATACAGGGAGCAGTATTTTTTCGGGACGGCTCACACAAAATATTTTCGGGCCTTAAATGAGGTAATTGTTCCGCCACGATATCTCTATATTGAACAGAGGTAACAATATAGATGTTTTCATTAGGGATATATTGAGAAAAGCGATCGTAAGTAGCCTGTATTAAAGTTCTGCCGTGGTTGAGAATATCCAAAAACTGCTTCGGATAATTCATACGGCTTATTGGCCAGAACCTGCTTCCAATGCCTCCCGCCATAATTGCTACGTAATTATTTTTGTTCATATCAACTTCGATTAAATAATGCCTTCCCGCACAAGATCGTGCAGATGTATAATCCCTGCGTAATCGTCTTTATTTTTAACAACAAGCTGGGTTATATTTTTTTTTCTCATTAAATCAAGAGCTGTTATCGCAAGCTCTTCCATGTTTATCGTTTTTGGATTTGATGTCATAATATCTTTAGCTTTTACTTCATCAAGTTTAATATCGTTTTCAAGCATCCTTCGCAAATCACCATCAGTTATTATTCCAACTAATTTTTCATTTTCATCAAGCACAACTGTTGCTCCTAAACGCTTTTTTGTCATTTCTATTATTACATCCTTAAGTAAATAATTTATCTTTACCGAAGGCTTTTCGTTATTCACAAAAAGATCCCCTACCCGCAAATATAATTTTTTACCCAGAGTGCCGCCAGGATGAAACTTCGCAAAATCGTCCGTCCCAAAGCCCTTTAATTCCATAAGGCAGATGGCAAGAGCGTCTCCTAAAACGATTTGGGCAGTGGTACTGCTTGTCGGTGCAAGGTTGTTAGGACACGCCTCTTCAGAAACTGTCGTATTTAAAATGACATCCGCGCAGTTTGCAAGGTAGCTTTGGATATTTCCCGTCATTGCAATAATGGTATTTTTAAAATTTTTAATCAGCGGGATTAAAACTTTGATTTCCGGGCTATCGCCGCTTTTGCTAATTATCATTACAACATCGCCCTGCTGCACCATTCCAATATCGCCATGGATAGCATCCGCAGCGTGTAAAAATAGCGATGGCGTACCTGTACTGTTAAGCGTAGCGACAATTTTCTGTGCAACGATGGCGCTTTTACCAATACCACTTACAACAAGCCTTCCTTTACATTCATTTATTGTACGCACAGCTTTTTCAAAATCGTCATTTACCAGGTCGGATAATTGATTTATTGACCGCGCTTCAATCGCGATAGTTTTTTTTGCTGAAGCAATAATATTATTAGTCATTTTAACGGAAAGCAATATAAATATTTCAGGCTATGCCCAGGGTTTGAAATTTTAGATGCAAACCTACTTAAATTGATGATTGTAAAAAGGTTCTTTGATATAATCTAAACTTCGTACCTTAACGACAATATAATATTTATAAAGAAAGGCTATTTATGTTAAACTATTTTTAGCCTTTATTTCAGGACTCATTTGTATTAACTTTGAACCCGTTTAACAAATGTGGAACAGAAAAGAAAACCATGCCTACAACAAAAGTAAAAACCAAAAGCCAGTCCGCTAAACCTTCTCCTGAGAGTAAAACAAAAAAAAATAATTCGCGGGTTCTCTCAAGTCACTTACAAAAGCATTTTGGATTTGATAGTTTTAAACAACCACAAGAAGAAATAATCAACAACCTTCTTAGGGGTAAAGATACCTTTGTAATAATGCCCACCGGGGGTGGCAAAAGTCTTTGTTATCAACTACCTGCGTTAATAAGCGAAGGATGCGCCATCATAGTTTCTCCGCTTATTGCACTAATGAAAAACCAGGTAGATCTTGTGCGTGGCTACAGCAGTACCGATCATATCGCACATTTTTTAAATAGCACGTTAAATAAGGGGCAGCAAAAAGTTGTAAAAGAAGATCTTGTTTCCGGGAGGACAAAAATGCTCTACGTAGCTCCGGAAACTCTTACAAAGGAAGAAAATGTTGGCTTCTTTAAGGACTTGAATATATCGTTTTTTGCAGTTGATGAGGCGCATTGTATTAGCGAGTGGGGGCATGATTTCAGGCCGGAATACAGGAGGCTTAGAGAAATAATGGATGAAATTGATAAAAAAATTCCCGTAATAGCATTGACGGCGACTGCAACACCAAAAGTACAAAGCGATATTGTAAATAACCTTGGATTGCGCGACCCTGAGATTTTTATATCTTCTTTTAATCGCTCGAATCTTTACTACGAGGTGCAGGCCAAATTAAAGAAGGAGCAGGTGGTAAAAAGCATAGTAAAATTCATTTCGCAAAATAAGGGTAAGAGCGGCATCATTTATACACTCAATCGAAAGACAACTGAAGAGTTGGCCCAAATGCTGATGGCAAATGGAATAAAAGCAGTTGCTTATCACGCTGGTTTAGATGCAAAATTGCGGGCAAAAAGACAGGACGAATTTCTGGGAGAGGATGTACAGGTGATTGTTGCTACTATTGCTTTTGGGATGGGTATTGATAAGCCGGATGTTAGATTTGTAATACATTATAATATTCCGAAATCGATAGAAAATTACTACCAGGAAACAGGCAGGGCGGGCAGGGATGGACTTGAGGGCAAATGTATTTTATACTACTCACATAAGGATGTTGCGAAGCTTGAGCACCTCATGCGGGATAAATCGTTAAGTGAAAGAGAGGTTGGCGGGCAGCTTATCAACGAGACCGTTGCTTATTCTGAGAGCGCCGTGTGTCGCAGAAAAATGTTACTTAACTATTTTGGAGAAGAATATAATAATGATAATTGTGGTGGAAAATGTGATAATTGTAAAAACCCGAGGGAACTAATAGAGGCTAAAAATGAGGCCTATACCGCATTGAAGGCTATTAAAGCGCTCGATGAAAGATTTACCATCCCATATATGATTGCTGTTATTTTGGGAAAGGCCAATCCTCAGATTAAAATGTATCGTCACGACGAGAATCCTGTATTTGGCACAGGTAAGGACAGAGAAGAGCATTTTTGGAATTCGTTATTAAGACAAATGCTCCTTGAAAATTTGATCACAAAAGATATCGAGGATTACGGTGTTTTAAAAATTACAAAAAAGGGAGAGAGTTTCTTAAAGAAACCGATATCTTTTAAAATAGCACTAAATCACATCTTTGAAGAAAGCGGCGACGATGACGATGAAGGAATTGATAATGGAGAAGGAGTTACTACGAACGAAGAACTTTTCGAAATATTAAAGAGTATTCGTCAACAGGAGGCTAAAAAGCGAAATCTTCCGCCGTTTGTAATATTTCTTGAAAATAGCCTGCAGGATATGGCTACGTTATATCCCACAACGTTAAAGGAACTTGAAAAATGCCAGGGCGTAAGTATGGGAAAGGCATTGAAATTTGGCCGTCCTTTTGTTGATGTAATTGCGAAATACGTTGAAGAGAATGAAATAGAAAAGCCTGATGATTTTGTAATGAAGAGCGTGGTAAATAAGAATAGCAATAAAGTTTTCATTATTCAGAATGTAGATAAAAAAATGCCTCTTGAAACTATTGCAAAACATAAAACATTAAAACTGGAGGAGCTACTTGAAGAGATGGAAACCATTGTTGCCAGTGGCACAAAGCTTAATCTCGATTATGCAATTGAAGATCTCGTGGAGGAATATGAGAGGGATGAGATCATTGATTATTTTAAAGGCTGCCAGACCTCTAGTCTTGAAATTGCACGCGAAGAACTTTCTGATGGAAATTACAGCCTGGAGCAATTAAAAATTATGCGGATCAAATTTTTATGTGAGTATGGTAATTAATCTTTGCCTTGGAATAAGGAAATTAAATTTGAATTTTTATTTTAATTGAATAATTCTATTTTTGCGGCCCGATGGTGCGGTAGCTCAGTCGGTAGAGCAAAGGACTGAAAATCCTTGTGTCGGCGGTTCGATCCCGCCCCACACCACAAACCCCTTAAATGGGGTTTTTTATTTCACCTGAAAGGTTATGAAGTCATCTACACTTATAAAAGGTTGGCATAGATATGAATGGCAAATCATCACATTTTCTCAAATGCATAAAAATACCCATTCCTTAAAAATGGTAAATTCGAGAAGGTCTCACCGTTCTAAACGAAATTCAAGAAGAAAGAATGTTCTCAAGCGTATCATCACAAGAGTAAAAAAGGACCCTGTTAAAATATTTGCGGTTTTTTTCGGAGGAATATTATTAGTGGTTATAACTATTCTTTTCATTCTATATGCAAATGATATCGCTTCGAAGAAAAATCAACTACAGAAAATTGAATCGAAATAAATAGTCGTAAACCGGACTAACTAACAGTTAAGAGCAAACGCTTTTAGAAAAATGTTTTTTTGCCTTTGCTTTTTTCGAGATTTTCAAAAATTTTAGAATTATCTTCCCATATAAACCATGAGGATTTGAACGTCACTTGGGTTTACACCACTTATCCGGCTTGCCTGTCCTAAGGTTTGCGGCTTTATTTTATTAAATTTTTGACGGGCCTCATTTGATAGAGAGGAGATTTTTTCATAATTAAAATTGTCCGGTATTATTTGATTTTCAAGAGCGCTCATTTTCAATACCATTTCTTCTTCCTTTTTAAGGTAGATATCGTATTTTACCTGAATCTCAGCTTGTTCTATTGCTTCGATAGAAAAATTCTCAAAATATGTTTTCAAAGCAGGATTTTCCTGTATTAGTTCTGAAAAGCTAATGCCGGGTCTCAGGAGCAGCTGTGAAAGTTTGGTACGTTGAGCAAGTGGTGCTGAGGATTTTCTGGCCAGGTAATCATTTACCTGATCACCTTCTAACTTTACTTCGTCGAGGAGTTTAAGAATTCGATCAATTTCATTTTTTTTCTTTAACACCTGATTCATACGGCCTTGGGTGGCGAGGCCGATCCTATAACTTTTCTCCGTTAGTCTTAAATCGGCATTGTCTTGTCTCAGCAAAGTTCTATACTCCGCCCTGCTCGTAAACATGCGATAGGGTTCTTCTGTTCCCTTATTTATCAGGTCATCTATCAGAACACCGATATATGCCTCGTTTCTTTTTAAGGTAAAAGGTTTATCATTGGTTATGGCCAGGAACGCATTAATGCCGGCAATTAGTCCCTGGCAGGCAGCTTCCTCGTATCCAGTTGTGCCATTAATTTGCCCCGCAAAGAAAAGATTTTTAATCAATTTTGTTTCTAAACCTGGCGTTAACTGAGTAGGGGGAAAGTAATCATATTCAATCGCATAACCAGGCCTGAACATCTTGCATTTTTCGAAGCCAGGAACTTTTGAAAGCGCCTTTAGCTGAGTTTCTTCAGATAAAGAAGATGAAAAACCGTTTACATAAACCTCGATGGTGTGTGTTCCTTCGGGTTCCACAAAAAGCTGGTGCCGGTCTCTTTCAGCAAACCGGGTTATTTTGTCTTCAATACTTGGGCAATATCTTGGACCGGTGCCCTGGATTCGCCCCTGGAACATCGGACTTTCATGAAATCCAGACTGCAATATTTCATGAACTCCTGGATTCGTATAAGTAATCCAGCAGCTTAGTTGTCTTTTCGGTTTTTTGGTATTTGTGAAGGAAAACCCAGATATTGTTTCATCGCCTTTTTGTTCTTCCATTTGCGAATAATCCAACGACCTTCCGTCAATTCTGGGCGGAGTTCCCGTTTTAAGCCGATTGCTCTCAAAACCCCAGCTGACTAGTTGCTCGGTTATGCCCAACAGAGGCCTTTTCCGCCATTCTTCCGCCGATCACTTGCTTTTCTCCTATGTGAATAAGGCCGTTAAGAAAGGTTCCATTTGTAAGTACAACAGATTTTGACAAGATTTCGTGACCAAGAGAGGTTTTAACCCCTTTAATACAATGCTCGGTCCTTTAATAAGCCGATCACAGAATCCTGGTAAAAGTCCAAGTTTGAAATACCTTCTAATATTTCACGCCATTTGATAGAAAATAATTGCCTGTCACTTTGCGCCCGCGGGCTCCACATCGCAGGCCCCTTGCTTCGGTTTAGCATTCTGAATTGAATCATAGATTCATCAGTAACAATACCAGAATACCCGCCCAATGCATCAATTTCACGGATGATTTGACCCTTCGCTATCCCTCCCATCGCAGGATTGCAGCTCATTTGGGCCATATTTTGCATATTCATTGTTATGAGAAGAACCTTGCCACCAAGATTTGCTGCGGCCGCTGCGGCTTCACATCCAGCATGACCTGCACCGACTACGATAACATCATAGCTTTGAAACATAATGGCAAATTTACTTAAATGAAAATTTAGGCCGAAATTTGTTTCATATGGCACGTTTCACGTGAAACAAGACAGGGCAAGATAAAAATCTTCCTTTTTACGCATCTTAGCCTTGAGTTTAGGTGTGTGATCAGAATAGCCACATAAATGAAGTGCTCCATGGATCATAACTCTATATAACTCAACAAGAAAGGAAACATCAAATTTAGATGCATTTTCCTTTACCCTTTCAACACTGATATATATCTCAGAAGATATGGGGACATTTTTTCCAGACATTGTAAATGTTAAAATATCAGTAAGGGTATCATGGTGTAAAAACTCTTTGTTTAACCTTAATAAGGTTTGATCAGTTGTAAAAATGTACAGAATCTTATTAAGTTCATATCCTTCTGCCTTAAAAATATTTGAAATGGCAGACTTTATTCCAGCCTTATCTTTTAAACCAGAAGTTGCGCCGTTATTTTGGAAATAAGATATTTGGCAATTTTTTGAGAATTTCTAAATTCGGAATTCGATAATTCGGATGAATGATATATTTACACTATTAAGAAACGATGAAATTATCGCACGTAAAGACAGGTACAAAAGTAAAAATTAAGTCATTTGAAAATGACGAAATTATTTTGAAATTAATGGAAATGGGTTGCCTTCCGGAAGAAGAAATTACTGTTTGGAAAAAGGCCCCTTGGGGAGATCCTATTTACGTACTTGTGGCAGGCTATTCGCTAAGCTTGAGAATAGATGAAGCAGAGAAAATAAACGTTGAACTTTTATAATTTGTTTTAAATCAGGCTACTACATGAAAATTGGGTTATATTTCGGATCTTTTAACCCGGTTCATAACGGTCATCTTATAATTGCTAATTATGTCGCCAATTATACAGATATTCAGCAAGTGTGGTTTGTAATTTCCCCTCAAAATCCATTAAAGAAGTCCAACTCGCTTTTAAATGAACAGCATCGTAAACATCTGATTGACTTGTGTATTGAAGGAGAAAAAAAATTGCGAACTTCCAACGTTGAATTTAAACTTTCAAAACCTTCGTACACAATAGACACGTTGGTCTATTTATCAGAGAAATATCCCCAACACTCTTTTTTTATTGTAATGGGCAGTGATAGCTTTAATAATATAAAAAGATGGAAAAATCATGAATTGCTTTTAAAAAACTATGGGATTTATGTATATGAAAGGGAGGGATTCCCGAGAGAAGCGGGCTACCCTTCAAATGTTGTCTATGTTAACGCACCCCTCCTTAATATTTCGAGTACACGTATACGTGAGATGTTGGCCGAAAATAAATCAATTCGCTTTTTGATGCCTGATGTTGCGAAAGAGGAGATTGAGAATAAACAATATTATGAGAGAAAATTAAAAAAAAATACCAAGTAATAAACAAGAAAAAACAATTATCGGAGACCTAAGTTTTGTAAAAGATAATAAGCAAAATATTGTCAGGATGACAGCAACGTTTAGGATACTTACAGTGTTGAGTTCTGTGATCGAAATATCTTTTAACAGGTAAAGAAAGGCCGCCCACATAATACCCACTACCACTGCATTAATACCTTCAAGAGCACGGAAAATAACCACGTATTTTTTTAAATTGTGCCATACCGGGTAAAAAAATAAAACTAATAATGCACTGGGTAAAAAAATACCGATACAACCAATCACACAACCTAAGAATTGCATTTTTTTCCCCTCATTTCTTAAAACCATCCCTCCGGTATAAGAAGCAACTGAAAAAACGGGTCCCGGTATTGCCCTCACCAAACCCCATCCGGTAAGATATTCCTCCTTTGTCATCGACTTGGTCTTTTCCCGTACAACATATTGTTCGTACATCATAGGCATAAGCACATCACCTCCTCCAAAAACAAGGCTTCCAAATCTATAAACATTTTCAGTTAGGTTAAAAGCCCTCCTGTTTTTCCATTCCTGCTTTCTTGCCGTTTCACTCAAAAAGCCTACAATGACAAATAACAGAACAAAGAGCCAGATATTTGTCCATTTTACCTGTTTAGGCTGCGTAGAATTTTTTTCAGGAATACGCTTATCACTAAAATTTGTCACGACTCCTCCGAGGATAATTAAGATTGGGAAAACCCAGGGGGTTTTAAACAACACATATGTGGTTAATATTCCAACAAGCATTATTGTAAATGTAATGGTACTGTTTATTGAAATCTTATACATTTTATATGCGGCAAACGCAATAAAACCAACAGCCATAGGTTGCACATATCTAAAAATTTGAAGACTTACATGATAGGTATTTATGTAATGAACTAAGAAAGAAAATGCAGCCATCAAAATACTTGCCGGTGTGATCCATACCAAAAGGGTAAGTATGGCAAGGGGGATACCTCCTCTTTTATATCCGATAAGAGTGATCATTTGAGTAGAAGTTGCCCCTGGCAATAATTGACAAAAGGAAAGATATTCGACCAATTCTGATTTACTTATGTCCTTTCTCCTTTCGACAAAAGTCTTAATCATCATACCAAGATGTCCCTGGGGACCACCAAAAGCCGAAATTGTGTAAAGAAAAACAGACTTCAAGAACGGGGTATGCCTTCTAAGTGCCATTTTAAAAATAAATAGCTATTGACCAATTAATTAAGATAAGAAAGGTTTGATTCAATCTTGGGTTTTTATTATTGAGTGAAATTCATTTGAAAGTATTATTAAAACAGGGTGATCAATAAATATTTACTAGATAAAGGGCAACAAAATAAAAATTTAAAACTATTCTTTGAGTATTATTTTTTTAATCCAATCTCTTTCAATCTCTCTTCCAGATACTCCCCGGCAGTAATATCTTCATAAGCCTTCTTATGATTTTCATCTATGCAGCTATCAAGTGCTGCAAGGCTCATAGCTGATTTAGGATGAAGAAAAAAAGGAATAGAAAACCGGGATGTATGCCACAATTCCCTTGGAGGGTTCACAACCCGATGCGTTGTGCTTTTTAATTTGTTATTTGTTAAACGTTGAAGCATGTCACCTACATTTACCACGATCTGGTCTGGCAACGAAGTCACTCCAACCCAGTCATTTTTCTTTGTAAGAATTTGCAATCCATCCGCAGAGGCTCCCACCAATAGCGTTATTAAGTTAATATCCTCGTGTTGTTCCGCCCGAATCGCACTTTTTGGCTCATTCGTTATAGGTGGGTAATGTATTGCCCGTACAATAGAATTACCTTCTTCAACGAAAACGTCAAAATAATTCTCATCGAGTCCCAAATAAAGTGCTATCGCCTGCAAAAGATATTTTCCCGATTCTTCAAATGCCCTGTAGGCACTAAAAAAAGTTTCATCAAAGCCGGCAACTTCAGGAACTTTAACGTTGTCAGGATATTCTGATTTCAAATTATGATCGGGTGGCACAATTTGACCATATTGAAAAAATTCTTTCAAGTCTGGTGCGTCGCTTCCTTTGGCGTGCTCCTTACCAAAAGACGTATACCCGCGTTGACCGGCAAGCGTCAGGAATTTCAAAATTTTTCTTTTTATTTGAAGGAAGAGAAAAAAATTGCTGAACATTTTTATATAATTTTTTAATAAGATCAGCCGATATTCCATGATTTTTTACAGCAACAAACCCTACTTCTTCAAACGCTTTGCCCAACTCTGCTACAAACTTTTTTTTTCGAACCGGTTCTCCAGAAGTAAAATCTGCCAAATCAACCGCTGGTATTGTCATCTTACTATATTTTTCATTATAAAAATGTGAATGTAGTTTTGATAATGTCAAATTACAAAAGTAATTTTTTATTCAGGTTGCTTTCTGTTTTTTTATTTTCCTTTCTTGTTTTTTATTCATCTTGTTCCCACAGCCAACTTATACTTCCACCATAAATTACAATTTTAAAAAAGATACTACTATTACCTACATAAGCTATTTAGATTATTGGGCTGCGCATCCTTCCCAAAAGATCCCTGGTATGCTGTTCCCGTAGATTTGAAGAGGAAAGGTCGGGACTTGAATTAAATCGTTTTTGAAAAACGGTTCATAAATATTTATGATCCGGAAATCTCTTTGTAAAAAAGTCTTAGCGGTATATTTTCAAAGTAAACCTCCAAATTCTAAAAATCTGCATTTTTAGGAAAACGTGGAAAAGGAATCACATCCCTTATATTGGTCATACCTGTAACAAATTGTATTAACCTTTCAAATCCAAGCCCGAAACCCGCGTGAGGACAGGTTCCGAACTTCCTGGTATCAAGATACCAGTATAACTCTTCAGAAGGAATATTCATTTCTTTCATACGCTCCTCCAACTTATTCAATCTTTCTTCTCTTTGTGATCCACCAACAATTTCACCAATTCCGGGAGCAAGTATATCCATTGCCGCCACAGTTTTGCCGTCATCATTTTGCCTCATGTAAAAAGCCTTGATTTCTTTAGGATAATTTATTAAAATCACCGGTTTTTTAAAATGTTTTTCAACCAGGTAACGTTCATGCTCACTTTGCAGATCAACCCCCACTTATCTATAACATATTGAAATTTCTTTTTCTTATTATGATTGCTTTCCTTTAAAATTTCTATTGCTTCTGTATAAGTGAGCCTTTCAAATTCATTGTTTACCACAAATTCAAGTTTTTCTATCAGCCCCATTTCACTCCTTTCATTTTGAGGCTTCTGTTTTTCTTCATCTGAATAACGGTTAGCTAAAAAATCAAGGTCTTCCTTATTGTTCTCTAATGCATATCTTATTATATATTTTATAAACTCTTCCGCAAGATTCATGTCGTCTTCAAGATCACAAAACGCCATTTCAGGTTCAATCATCCAAAACTCTGCAAGATGGCGAGCTGTATTTGAATTTTCTGCTCTGAACGTTGGGCCAAAGGTGTATACATCACCTAGGGCCATAGCGCCAAGCTCCGCTTCAAGCTGCCCACTTACCGTAAGATTAGTGGCCCGGCCAAAAAAGTCATCTTTATAATTAATCGAGCCATCCTTATTTTTTGAAGGATTTTCCAAATCCAAATTCGTTACGTGGAAAGTTTCACCTGCCCCCTCCGCATCAGAAGCGGTAATTATGGGAGTGTGTAAATAAACAAACCCCTTATCATTAAAAAACTTATGAATTGCAAAGGCCATTGAATGGCGCACCCGAAAAACCGAACCAAACGTATTTGTACGAAAACGCATGTAGGCAATTTCCCTTAAAAATTCAAGGCTATGTTTTTTTGGCTGCAAGGGAAATTTTTCCGCATCGCTATCACCAAGAATTTCGATGGAATCCGCTTTTAATTCTATCTTCTGGCCCTTTCCCAAAGAAGCAATAATTTCACCGGTAACCTTTACTGACGCTCCGGTAGTTATCCTTTTTAAAAGGTCTTCGCCAAAGCGGCCTAATTCAGCAACAATTTGCAGATTATTGTTTGTACTTCCATCGTTTAATGCAATAAACTGGTTATTCCGAAACGTTCTTACCCAGCCCATTACGGTAATTGTGCGGTTGAGTAAATCACTCTTTAGCACCTCCTTAATTCTTATTCTATTATTAAACATATCTTAAAACTCAAATTGATGCAAATATAAAGTAGACACCAATCATAAATGCCAATTCTAAGCGTTGTGTTAAATTGAAACTGTGAACCGATTTTTTTGAGCAAAAATGGATGTAAATCAAGAAAAATTTTCACGTATTATAAAATTGGCGTATTATTGCAAAAGAAAGCTGACTGGTTCTCCTTTTCTAACGTCTCTCTTTTACTAGAATCCATTCCAATATAAATCATCAAAAATTTAGATTTCACAATTTCAAGATTGTTTTGACTATTAATCTACACGTCCTTTATGTACGACATTTTACAACTGAACGATATGCTCGTTCCGGAGTTGCTGGATATAGCTGAGCAACAGGATATTTCCAATGCAAAAAAATTAGAAAAACAAGAATTGATATACCAGATTCTTGATAAACAAACAGCCATGAGCACAGAAAAAAAAGATACAGATGTTGAAAAAAGAAAGCGGAAACGAATAACAAAAACATCTGAAGAGGTTTCTCCGGAAACGGATGGCACTGAAACAGCGCCAAAAGATATCAAGTCTAAGAAAACAGATGAAAAGAAAAAGCCTTCAAAAAAGCATAAGGACGAAGACATTGAAGAAAATGAAAAGAGGTCCGTCGAGGAAATTATGCCTTCAGATCCAAAATCTATTGCTCCCGGACTGGTAGAATTATTAAATGATGATGATGAAGACGAAGAAGAGATGCTGGAGCCAATATCAAATAATGGCTATCAGGGCCAGCAGAAGCAATATCCACAAAAAAAAGAGCCAGCCTTCAATATTGAGTTTGACGGCGTTATTTTAGCCGAAGGTGTTTTGGAAATGATGCCTGACGGATATGGATTTTTACGAAGCAGCGATTATAATTATCTTTCATCACCTGATGATATTTATGTGTCCCCTTCTCAAATAAAATTATTTGGACTTAAAACCGGAGACACGGTTTATGGTTCTGTGCGGCCACCAAAAGAAGGAGAAAAATATTTTGCTTTATTGAAGGTGGAAACCATTAATGGTAAGGGCCCCGACGAGGTAAGAGACCGCGTACCTTTTGATTATTTAACTCCCCTGTTCCCATTTGAAAAGCTCAATTTATTCTTAACTCCCAATAATCTTTCTACAAGAATTATAGACTTGTTCACCCCTATTGGGAAAGGGCAAAGAGGGCTTATTGTTGCCCAGCCTAAGACTGGTAAAACAATGTTGTTGAAAGAAATAGCCAATGCAATTGCAGCAAATCATCCGGAATGTTATTTAATGATTGTGCTGGTGGATGAAAGACCTGAAGAGGTTACCGATATGGAACGCAGTGTAAAAGCTGAGGTAATCGCTTCAACTTTTGATGAGCCTGCAGAAAAGCATGTGAAGGTAAGCACGATGGCATTGCAAAAAGCTAAACGGCTTGTGGAGTGTGGTCACGATGTGGTGATTCTGTTAGATAGTATAACCCGCCTGGCCCGTGCGCATAATACAGTCGCTCCGGCAAGTGGTAAGGTTTTATCGGGTGGTGTGGAAGCAAATGCAATGCAAAAGCCAAAGCAGTTTTTTGGGGCGGCAAGAAAAATAGAATTCGGAGGATCGCTAACAATTATAGCAACGGCGTTAGTTGATACCGGAAGCAAAATGGATGAGGTAATTTTTGAAGAATTCAAAGGTACCGGCAACATGGAACTTCAACTGGACCGCCGCTTATCTAATCGCCGAATCTTCCCTGCGATTGATATTGTTGCTTCTTCAACAAGGCGCGACGATTTATTATTAGACAAAGAAGTATTGCAACGGATGTGGGTACTTAGAAACCATATGGCTGATATGAACCCTGAAGAAGCGATAAATATTTTGATGAAAAATATGAAAGGAACCAAGGATAATATGGAATTTCTTACGTCGATGAACGGATAAATTTTTAATTAAAAATAGTTTCATGAAAAAACATTTTTTAAAATTCATTGCTATCTCTGCATTTTCTTGTTTACTGGTTGTAGTGATTCAACGTCAACAGAAAACAAATAAAAAAGAAACTACAGAAGCAACATCAACGACAATAAAAAAAGATTCGACTAAAAAAACGACTATTTCTATTGGGGCGGATGGCGGCGGAGTCAGTAGTAAAAACACTGAGGTAAGTATTGATAAAAAAGGCGTAAACGTGGGGACGAAGGATGTAAAAGTGGACATAAAATCGGGAAAATAATTTAAAAGATCAATAATTTGAAACCACTGTAAAAAGGTGGTTTTTTTTTACAAAAAATTTTTTGCTAAAATGGCTATTGAGCAAATTGAAATTGAGGAGTTCTTGAGTCTTTCTTCTGAAAGACCTGTACTTGATGTTAGAAGCCCGCAAGAATTTTTGCATGCACACATTCCAGGCGCTTTTTCTTTACCATTATTTACTGATGAGCAAAGAAAAATAATTGGTACAGCCTATAAACAGCAAAGCAGGCAGATTGCTGTTAAGAAGGGCCTTGAGTATTTTTCAGAAAGAATGAAAAACATGCTAAACGAGGCGGAGGACATAATTACCAGGAAAAATAATAATGGTGGTTCAAAAGACAATAGAGTTTTAATTCATTGCTGGCGGGGTGGTATGCGAAGCCGTTCTGTAGCATGGCTTCTCGACTTATATGGATTTAAGGTTTTTACCCTAATGGGCGGCTACAAAGCGTTCAGAAACTGGGCGCTTAAACAATTCGAGAAAGAATATGAATTGAATATACTTGGTGGATATACCGGCTCGGGGAAGACAGAATTATTACGTGAAATGCAAAAAAACGGAGAGATAGTTATAGATCTTGAAAACCTTGCAAGCCACAAGGGATCGGCTTTTGGAAATATAGGAGAAATGGCCCAGCCTGGCCAGGAAATGTTTGAAAATTTACTGGCAGTTGAATTATTTAAAAAGGCACCTCACGATATTGCAAACAAATCTATAGATGAGGAGGCTACGTTTAAACGCAAAATTTGGTTTGAAGATGAAAGCAGGCACATAGGCATTGTTGGAATTCCCAAAACTCTTTGGAATAATATGAGACAAAGTAGTTTATATTTTTTAGACATCCCTTTTGGCGAGAGACTTAATTATATTATTTCCACCTATGGAACTTTTGAAAAAAAGGATTTGATAAATTCAATAATGAAAATCCAAAAAAGATTGGGAGGACTTGAAACGAAAACTGCAATTAATTATTTATTGGAGAATAATGTGAAGGAATGCTTTTCAATTTTGCTTCAATATTACGATAGACTTTACACAAATGCATTATTTAAAAGAGAAAATGTTGAAACGGTTCTAAATAAAATATCATGTATAACCGTTGGTATAAGGAATGCCGAAAAGCTTAATTGAAGAACAATTTAGCAGGAAGGCTAAATTCCCCGACCATGAAAATATTCCTTGTCTTTTTTAGTTCCCTTACAGTTTTTTGCGCAGGATGTACCGGTGTTTGACGGGCACTTTATATAACGATACAACAAAACAATTTATTAAATATGAGCTTGCTATAAGTGAATACAATGGAAAGCTAAGTGGGTATTTCCATACCATTTTCATAATCGACAGCACTGAAAACATTGGTGTAAAACCGTGGAAATAAAAGGTCCGGAGATGAATTTCTCCCACGGCATGGACTAATACCAAGAGCATAAATAAAACAATACCTTACACCAGAAATGGGTGATTCAATTGTATTGACTATGTACGCCGGAAATCTCGGAAGCATTCCACCGAACACAGGTTTGCTTGTAATTCATGATGGAGAAGATATCTTTGAGATCAGGCTTGCAGGAGATCTTCAAAAGAATTCTGTAATCATATTAAAACGAAAAAAGAAGTAATGACCTTTTGAAACAATGTATGCATGACTGTTATATCAAAGAAAGAAAAGGAAGAACAAGAAGTAAAACTCACACAATATTCTCACGGCGCTGGTTGTGGCTGTAAAATTTCGCCGCAGATTTTGGATAAAATTCTGCACAGCAATCTTGCGATTCCTGATAATAAAAAATTAATCGTTGGCAACCATTCCAAAGACGATGCTGCTGTATTTGATATGGGCAATGGGATGGCATTAATCTCTACCACCGATTTTTTTATGCCTATTGTGGATGACCCGTTTGATTTCGGCCGTATTGCTTCGGCAAACGCTATCAGTGACGTGTATGCGATGGGTGGAAAACCTGCTCTTGCTATCGCGATATTAGGATGGCCCGTGAATAAAATTCCTCCGGAAGTGGCCCAAAGAGTCATTGAAGGCAGCAGGAGTATTTGTCTGGAAGCCGGAATTTCCTTAGCCGGCGGTCATAGTATTGATAGTCCGGAGCCAATCTTTGGACTTGCCGTTAATGGGTTTGTACCTGTCAAAAATATAAAGCAAAATAATACTGCTAAGGAAGGCGATATTCTTTTTCTTACCAAGCCACTGGGAGTGGGTATTTTAACCACCGCGGAAAAGAAGCAAATATTGCAAAAGGAACATAATGGAATTGCAGCAAAACAAATGATGCAACTCAATAAAATCGGAGAATTATTCGGCGAAATTGAAGGGGTGCGTGCTATGACAGACGTTACCGGTTTTGGTTTTTTAGGCCACCTCGTGGAAATGGCTGAGGGCGGTGGAGTAAGTGCGCAGGTTTATTTTAATAATATTCCGACCATAATAAATGACATTAAAAATTACGTAGACAGAAAATGCATGCCAGGCGGAACAGAGAGAAATTGGGATAGTTACGGCAAAAAAATCGGACCAATTAGTGAATATGAAAGATCAATATTGGCTGATCCTCAAACCAGCGGAGGTTTATTAATTGCTGTGGACCCTGGTGCAATCTCAGCGATAAAAGACCTAATGATACAACATGGTCTTGCCAAATTTATCAGTCCTGTCGGTGTATTAATTGCAAAGAAGAACAATGTAATAAGCGTAGTTAGTTAAAATGAACTTTTGGTGGATTGAGAGGATTGCGTTGCAGTATTGGTTAACATAAAGCGTATAGAATAGAAAGACCCGATGTAAATGAAAGTTATATCCGTCTATCACAGCCAGACGTATCTGTGCTGGCAAATTAAAAGCGAACGGGTAACATGATATTTTAGCAAATAAAATCCTTGTTCATAATTGCAAAAAAGACTTTTAAGGAATTGTCCAAACAAGCCAGTTAGTTTCTTCTTTCTCGCCCGAGGGTTAACCCAAGTTTTACACTAAAAGTTATATAGGAATCATTGTTAATGGGCCTTCCTCTTATGCCGTCCGGATGTGCCGTAGTGGCTCCAGGTTTGTGCCTGTCATTAAGCAGCAAAGCCTGGGTAAGTTTTGTGCCGGTAAAATAGTTTGAGTAAACAGAAGGATCGACATATCTACCGCTTACATCATCAAGATAATCCGTTTGCAAAACCCTGGTAACAATTTCTGCCCTTAAATTAAGTATAGCTGATATGTCGTAACGTGCACCTAATCCCAATGGGAAACATATTTGATTCAGTTTATATACCGGGTTATTTGGATATTCGGCAAATCCTTCACCTTCGGTGCTTAAGGGCTGGAGGTTCACGTAGTTGTTATTTAATTTTGCCTGTGGATTAAAGTGAAAGTAGCCAACCCCCGCCAATAAATAGGGTGAGACGGCAGGAGGGTAACGATCATCATTATAATTTCCAAAGATAAAAAATGGATGAAACTCGCCAACAATCATTATCTCTGCAATAGAACTACGGAAACTCAAGTTTCTTTCGTACCGCTCGTTAGTTGTGGGGGCAACTTTTTTTAAAATACTGTCATATGCATGAATTTGGCCAAAAGTTGCTTCCAGCCGAATTGCGATTTCATTTTTATAAACTGTACTAAAAAAGATACTTCCGCAAAATTGTGTATTTTTGAAATTGAAGTCTTTAACGAATTTTTTGCCAAGACCTTTTCTCCCACCGAGGTCGGTAAACGCATTCATGGCACCGACAGAACCACCGATTTCAAACACAAAATCACTTTCATAATATCTTCCATCATAAAAATAATATTGTGCTTTCAATTGTTTTGCGCAAGCAAATAGCAGAAAGAGAAAAATGATTTTAATTTTCATAACGACGATTAAGTATCAATACGGGGAAAGTAGATGTTTAGTTTGGTATACTATACAAAATAAACACAATTTTTCAATAATTCGATTTTAGAGCTTTATTATAATATTTACAAACGGAATTTATACCACAATCATTGCATTTAGGATTGCGTGCTACGCAAATATATCGCCCATGAAGTATGAGCCAATGATGCGCTCTATGAATTAGGTGAGTGGGAATGCTTTTGATTAATTGTTTTTCGGTTTCAAGCGGTGTTTTGGCATTTGTGGTTAAACCAATTCGTTTTGCAACCCTGAAAACATGAGTATCTACTGCCATATTAGGTTGTTTGTCTATTACGGAAGTGATTACATTGGCTGTTTTCCGGCCCACACCTGGCAATTTGATTAATTCCTCAACACTCATTGGTATCTGGCCGTTGTATTTTTCTACTACCATTTTTGCCATGCCAATAAGGTGCTTCGTTTTGTTATTTGGATAGGAAATGCTTTTGATCAATGGAAACAATTCTTCGACCGTGGCTTTACTTAACAAGTAAACGTTGGGAAATTTTTTAAATATTTGAGGAGTAGTTTCATTAACCCTTTTGTCGGTGCATTGGGCGGATAGTATAACCGATACCAGCAGTTCATAGGGATTATCATAAACTAATTCAGTTTCGGCATCAGGTGTATGTGATAAAAAATAATCTATTACAAACTGGTAGAGCTCCTTTTTTTTCATAAAAAATCCTGCCTCATTGATGGGCAGGACGAAAATACTTTTAATTTTTTTTAATGTGAATGCAAATGTCTTTCCTGTTTTCCTGCGTATTGCAGAATCCTATCTACTGATTCCTGCCTCGGAGAAAAGTCAACTTTTTCAAGCGTTTTTTTTGATGCCAAAAGCGTCTCAAAACTATCTTTCAGATTCATGTCGGATTCCAGAGCATCTCTAACGAGCTCAGATTTCGCATCCGAGGTTTCGTTATAAAGATATCTTACCAGATCCTCCTGGGTAATTTTTGTCATAAAAAAAGGTTAAGGTGCATTAATAAAAATCTATCCAATAACATAAACGCCCTATAGATAAAAATATTGTTATTAACTACTTAATTAAAGAGGAATCGAAAGTGACGATATAAAGATCTTCGTTTTCTTTTTTCATCATAAACTTTTCCCGGGCGTATTTTTCAAGAGTTTCAGGATTAGTTTTTAAAAGTTTCAATTCCTGCCGGGTGTCAGCAATTTGATTACCCATTACTTTTTCACTTTCCTGAAGCTTATGAAGCTCGTTGACTCTTTTTAATTGAAGAGATAAGTCATTTCTATCAAAGAACAGCATCCAAATAGCAAAAGCTATGCCTGTAATGAGGTATTTATTTGAAAATATTTTCCGAAGTTCACGCATTTGCCCTTGAATTAATCAAAAAATGCAGACTGTATTTGAATAATTTACTTTCCAAATTTAATTTTTCCTTTCGGATAAATTGCGCTCTCAGCCAAAATTTCTTCAATTCTTATAAGTTGATTGTATTTAGCAATTCTATCAGTTCTGCTGGCAGAGCCCGTTTTAATTTGCCCGCAATTTAAAGCGACAGCAAGATCTGCAATAGTGGTATCTTCTGTTTCTCCGCTACGATGGCTCATAATAGTATTATATCCATTGTGTTGCGCAAGCGATACAGCATTTATAGTTTCAGTTAAGGTCCCTATTTGGTTCACCTTTACCAACAAGGCATTTGCAATGTTTTCATCAATACCTTTCTGCAGTCTTTTTACATTTGTTACAAAAAGATCATCTCCTACTAACTGAATTTTGTTGCCAAGTCTTTGAGACATTAATTTCCAACCTTCCCAATCATCTTCTGCCATTCCATCTTCAATTGAGATAATTGGAAATTGTTTCACCCAGCTTTCCCAAAAATCAACCATTTTCTCACTACTTAATTTTTTCCCATCAGATTTATGAAAATGATACACTTTTTCATCTTCTTTATACATCTCACTTACGGCTGGATCCATCGCTATTCCTATTTGAGAACCTGTTTTGAAGCCCGCGGATTCTATTGCTACAAGAACTGTTTCGATAGCCTCTTCATTGCTTTGAATGTTTGGGGCAAAACCGCCTTCGTCACCTACGTTTGTACTAAATCCCTTTTTCTTAAGTACTGCTTTTAAAGCATGAAAAATTTCAACACCCCATTGCAAGCCTTCGCTAAAGGAAGATGCGCCAACAGGCATCACCATAAATTCCTGGAAATCTATTTTATTATCAGCATGCGATCCGCCATTTAAAATATTCATCATTGGAATGGGAAGAATCGCGGCATTTGTGCCGCCGATATACCTGTAAAGAGGAAGATTTGCTTCAAGAGCCGCTGCTTTTGCAACAGCCAGGCTTACTGCCAGGAGTGCGTTAGCCCCTAATGCACCTTTATTTTCAGTTCCGTCAAGATCGATCATCGCTTTATCAATTCCTTTCTGGTCTGCGACATCCCAGCCTGAAAGTGTATCGGCTATAACACCATTTACATTTTCCACGGCCTTTAGAACGCTTTTACCACCATAATTTTTTTTATCATTGTCGCGGAGTTCAACGGCCTCATGTATGCCGGTACTTGCTCCTGACGGAACCGCGGCTCGCCCAAGAGATTCATTTTCTGTAAGCACGTCAACTTCAATGGTGGGGTTACCGCGGCTGTCTAATATCTGGCGGGCGTGTATGTCTGCAATATAACTCATAGTATTTTTTATTAATTGTTTTGAAGATTACCGGTTAAATTTCTGAAAACATCTTCCAGGCTTTTGCTCTCACTTTTTAATGAAAGTATATTGAAATTGTTTTCTATACTAAATGAAAATAGATTTCTTTTTAAAGTGTCCGGGTCCAAAGTCTGAAGTTTAAAAGTTAAGGGCTTTTCTTCTTCGGCTTTAATGACCCCGCCCAGGTTAGCAAGGAAGGCAATATCAATTGTTTCTGAAAATGCCACGATTATTGTATGCGTATTTTTATTAGTTGAACGTAAGTTTGACAATGTATCATCCGCGACTATACAACCTTTATTAATTATAATTACCCTGTCACAAATACTTTCTACTTCTTGTAAAATATGTGATGAAAAAAGTACCGTTTTATTCTTACCTAGTTCTTTTATGACTTCTCTTATTTCTATTATCTGGTTAGGATCCAGACCGCTCGTAGGCTCATCAAGAATAAGAACTTCCGGATTGTGAATTAATGAGGCAGCGAGGCCAGTCCTTTGTTTATAGCCTTTACTAAGTTGGCCTATCTTCTTTTTGCACTCAGGCCGCAGGCCGGTAAGATCGATTACTTCCTCGATTCTTTCTTTTTTATGGGATTTGATTTTATGAACACCTGCAACAAAACCCAGGTATTCCTTTATATACATTTCAAAATACAAAGGGTTACTTTCCGGCAGGTAGCCTAAAATCGTTTTGACATCTGTCGGGTTTGTTTTTACATCAATATTATTTACAGAGACAGTGCCGGAATTAGCACCAATGTATCCTGTAATAATCTTCATTGTCGTAGACTTTCCTGCTCCATTAGGGCCTAAAAAACCTACAATTTCATTATTATTTACCTCGAAAGAAATATTGTCAATTGCTTTTTGTGTACCGTAACTCTTTGTAAGATTAGAAATAAGAATTGACATGGGAGCAAATGTAAAACAGATTACATTAATTATAAAAAGCGTGCAATGGGCAAAAAATTCAACAACATTATCTTTCAGCACATCGATTCTTAGAATTAATCTTTTTTTGGTGGGCGGTTCCTGTTATTATTATGACGTGATCTTTTAGGATTGGTGTTTTTGGTGTTCTGAGACCTTTGCTGCTGTTGCTGTCTGCCTTGGTTATTGTTGTCTCTGCGATTCGAATCATTTCGGCGTTTGCGGGTATTTTTTTCAAGCGATTTTATTGTTATATGCCCAACCACATCAACAAACTCAGGTTCAACTTCTTTTAATTTTCCACTTATCACCTCCACAGTTTCCAGTGTGTCAGGTTTGATCCCATTCCGGTTTTGTGCTTGTATTTTTTTTACGCTTTCTATTGACAATGGATAATGTTTGGTGCTATCAGGCATAGTATACCACATCAGGTTCCGGAAAATATCTTTCTTAATTAAAAAAGCCCGTCCCTTTGTTACCTCAATCACTTCGGCATCATCAGGAAAATGTTGCAAAGCATCGAGGTAAGTATCGAGCTCGTAGTTAAGGCAACATTTAAGGCGTCCGCATTGCCCGCTAAGCTTCGTTTGATTTATACTGAGATTTTGATAACGGGCCGCATTTGTATTTACACTTTTAAAATCAGTAAGCCACGTGCTACAGCATAGCTCCCGGCCACAGCTTCCAATACCGCCTACCTTACCAGCCTCCTGGCGGGCGCCTATTTGCCGCATCTCTACCTTTACCTTAAACTCGGATGCGTAGATTTTTATGAGTTCCCGAAAATCTACCCGCTCATCTGCTATGTAAAAAAAAGTCGCTTTGCGACTATCGGCCTGGATTTCCACTTCCGCCATTTTCAGGTCAACATTCAGTTGTCTTGCGATAGCCCTGCTCCTGATAAGTACCTGATGTTCTCTTGCCTTTGTCTCTTTCCATTTTATTATGTCATTGTCCGTTGCAAGTCTTAAAATTTTTTTAATATCAGCATTGTCTTCCTTTAACCCGTGTTTTTTTAATTGAAGGCGCACCAATTCTCCTGTAACACTTACAGTACCAACATCAAAACCACTTACGCCCTCCACTGCTATTACATCTCCCTTTTCAAAGTACTGTAAAGAAGCATTTCTGTAAAAATCTTTCCTGCTCCCCTGGTTGAAAGAAACTTCTACAATCTGGCAACTGCTTTCCGGATCGCTAAAGGGAAGATTGGCCAGCCAGTCGTGCACATTCATTCTATTGCATCCGCCCGTACTGCATCCACCGTTACTTTTACATCCGCCGGGTTTCCCCGTACTACAACTTGTACAACTCATATAACTGGTTGAAAAAAGTTTTCAAAAAAATAAAATAAAATGAGGAGCACTTAAAGCAGATGAAGTTTACAGTATGGCCACATAACAATCTCACTATAGTTACCGAAATCCAGAGGGTGAATCTCAGATCTTATGGGTAAATAATAATTACCTGTTCCAACAGATAAAAATAAATGCGTATAACTGAAATTTGGTTCAAAAGATTAAGCATCTGCATCAAATTCGTTAGCCTCAACTTATCAAAATTAACGAATTATCTTTAATAATGTGATACAGGCGAATAGACAATGCATGAAACAACATTTTAGCATGGGCATTCCGTTCAATATAAAATGTAGCTTTATCCAATTCATTTATTATTGCTTCCTGTGCCTCTATAGAGCACATTTTATTTAGCCTTAAAGCAAAGTCTTTTTCATTTTCCGGAACGAGGAGTTGTATGGGCGTGTTATCTATATAATTTAGCCTTACCGCTTGTTCAAACAGGTGAATAAAATAGCGTAAAAATTGCTTTTGTTTTTCTCTTCCCAGGCGGCTAATGACATCAATCCATTTAATTTGTGCGGCGGGCCCATTCTTTAAAATGGCATTAAGCCAATCCCTGGCAAGTCCCTGCCAATCCTCATCAGTTTGTTGCAGTAATTGCAGGGCTTCACGATAATTTCCTTCACTTACAGCAGCAACCTGGGCTGCTTTTTCAGGGGACGCATTGGCAACACTTGTTAATGAATCTTCAATTTCAGAATTTAACAGCAAAGGAATTTTAATCAATTGCGTCCTTGATAAAATGGTGGGGAGAATAGATTGTTCCTCTTCGGCGACAAATATGAAAAGAGTATCCGGCGGGGGTTCTTCTATAAGTTTAAGCAACTTATTGCCGGCGGTTCCTAAAAGTTCCGGCATCCACATAATTAAAATCTTAAAATTACTTTCAAAGGCCTTAAGACTTAATTTGTGATTAATCTCACTGCATTCACGGGCGGTTATATTTCCCTGCTTATTTTCAGCGCCCAGAAACTGGAGCCAGTCGTAAACGTTTCCATAAGGATATAATGAAATAAACGCTCTCCATTCCGATATATAGTCATCGCTTATCGGCGGTGTGCCCGATTTTTTTGGAATTACGGGAAACGAAAAATGTATATCAGGGTGAATAAGCTTTTCAGCTTTTATGCACGCAGGGCACTTGCCGCAGGAATCGTCAGCTATGTCTTCTCTCTCTTCCTGGTTTATAGGAAAATTGGCGCCCGATTGAGCGGGTTCCGGGGTTCCAAATAAATCCAAACTAGAAATTTCAGATTTTGGGAAAGGTTTCGCAGAATTACAAACAATATATTGAGCAAATGCAATGGCAAGGGATAAAGCACCGCTTCCTTCTTTACCTAAGAATAATAATGCATGGCTCAGCCTGTTTTGCTGAATAAGATCAACGAGGTGCTTTTTTGTTGCCTTTTGGCCAATAATATTTTTAAACTGCATAAGACGACAAAGATAAAGTCTGGCCTAAAGCAAACTTCGGACCTCGCGATTAATAAGTATTTATTATGGAATTATGCCTAAATAAAAATTAAAAGCCTTTAATTAATTCAAATACTTTATTAACGTCTCATAGGCTTCTTTGCCCTTAGCATCGGGATTGTTGGGTATTAATCTTGCCTTATTATGAAAAACGGTGAGGAATTTTCCATTCTCGTCGAACAGAAATTTAGTAAAGTTCCATTGGATGGGCTTGGTAAATCCATTTTTTTCGGCTTCATCAACAATATATTTATATATGGGCGCCATATCATCTCCTGCCACTGAAACTTTTGCAGCCATTGGAAAAGAAACTCCATAGTTCTTTTGGCAAAATTCTGCAATATCACTATTGCTGCCGGGCTCCTGGGAGCCGAAGTTATTAGCAGGGAACCCGACGATAACCAATTTGTCTTTATATTTCTCATACAATTTTTCCAGGTCATCATATTGGGGAGTATTACCGCATTTAGAAGCCGTATTTACAACCAGTATTTTTTTTCCTTTAAATTTTGAAAAGTCAATTGTTCCTCCTTCAAGTCCGTCTACTTTGTATTCATAAATCGAAGAAGCTTTTATAAAATTAAAAGTTGACGAGGGAACTATAAATGCCAGGAGAATAAATGAAGCGAGGGCAAAAAATATTGTTTTCATTTTTTTTTAGTAAAGATAAGCAATAGATAAATTAAGATAATGCTTTGCAAAATCTATAAAAGGTGAATAATATAATACCATTTATTATTTTTCGTAGCATCCAAGATCGGGAATGCCCATACGCACAATGTTATCAAGGTCCCTGCTATAAGTTGTAATGGAGCCTTTGTCAATTGCAGGAGCTGCCGGGTCTTTTATGAAATGAAAATCATAATAATTTTTAGAAATATTAATACTGTCAAATAGGGGGTCCGTATTTTTTATGATATTATCCATAAAGGTTGCATCGGCCGGATCAACATCTTTTACTTTGTATAAGGTGTTATCAAATATTACAGAAAAACGGTTGTTCGGCTTTTTACTTACAACAATCTCGTTTTCGACATTACCTCCATCTCCCCAAAAAATACAATTGGTAAACTGTGCATCAAGATCGGCAATAAACGTTGTATTATCCTGGTCGACAAAATTTGCTACCTGCAAAACCGGGCTTTTGTGATCTATAAAAAAATTGCTGTAAGAAGCTATTGTGCAGCTTACAAAAGAATAATCACCACCAAGTACCAGCAATACATTTTTCCCGCAATTGCTTATAAGGCAGTTGTCAGCATAAATATTTGAATTAATACCAAGCACGCCGGCATCGTAGACGTTATCAATGATGCATTGGGATAAGATAACTTTTGGAATCATACTTAGAGAGCGATCCTGTGCGACAACGCCCTGGTATGAATTTTTTATGACGGCAAATTTTATATTATTTTCTTTGCTGCTGCTGTTGAAATAAATCCCGGGCCAGCTCGCAGGAAAATCTCTGTAGTCAGGATCCAGCCGGTCACCGGCAAATATGACTTTGTTCTGAACAGTTCCTTGCACTCTTAGCGTTCCGTCTACCAAAAGCGGCGCATCGGGATGCAGGTATATTTTTGTTCCTTCCTCGATGGTTAAAACGGCGTTGGAATCTACTAATAATCCTCCCAGAATGACAATTGGTAAAGAATCATTCCACGTCACGTCTCCAATAAGCTTTACTCTATTAAGAAATATCGCATTTTGTCCGTATGCCTGTAATTGAACAAATTTTTGGTTGCCATTGTAATCAATTAAAATACTGTCTGTAATTATGAAAGGCAGGTTTGCAGTGGATGGATCTATTTTAACCTGCACAAAAACATAAATACTATCATTGGCATCGATCTCAATATTATCTACTTCACTTGCAGAAGTGCCGTCAACATTTATTTTAAAAAACGAAGAGCTGCCTCCCGAGAGCTTAACTTTCGATAACAAAAGCTTTTGATTGTTATTATTAAAAATTTTAAAAGATTGAGTGACCGATCCGACCGAAGTGAAGACTGTATCATAAGACAAGGTGTCTACGCTGGTATAAAGCCTTGCCTGCGGGCTTGTGATAAACGATTCTTTCTTGCATGCGAAAAAGAATAATCCAAAAAGGAGAGTAAAGCTTGTGTACTTCAGGCAGGCCATTTTCAAAAATATGTTTAATTATTTAACACCGAAGCGAATCAATATTTGGTTTCAGCTTTACCAAAATTACTTTTACGGCGATATTATTTATCAAATTCTATCTTGTAGCAAAAGCCAATGTGGCAATACTTAACCTTGTATTATCTATTTTCAAAATTTCTGCGCCGCAAGCTTCCATGGTTGCTCCCGTAGTTATGACATCATCTACCAATAAAATATGCTTACCTTTTAATGCGAACGGATCTTTCACCGCAAAACTTTTTTCCACGTTCTCCCAACGCTCTATCCTCCCTTTTTTTGTTTGAGTTTCTGTATGTACAATTCGAATTATATTTTTTGTAATAATAGGAAGTTTCATCACCTCGGCTATGCCTTCGCATAAAATCATTGCCTGGTTATACCCTCGTTTAAATTCCTTTTTTTCAAATAAAGGGAGAGGCACGAGCATATCAATATTTGCAAAGCGGTTGCTTTCGTGCAGACTTTTACCCATGAGATTTCCGAGATAGCTTCCAGCTTTTCGGTTTCCTTTATACTTCAGCTCATGAATAAGGTTTTGCATAATGGATCCTTTGGAAAAGTAAAATTCACTGGTGCCGGCAGTGATAGCTATTCTTCCCCAAAACATTTTTTCGACAGGGTTATTCGCATGCAGGGAAAATCCTGTGTGTGGTAAATTAGTGATGCATTCAAGGCACAGCAAATTATTGCTTGCAATAATATCACTGCCACAACCAATGCAATTGTGCGGGTAAAAAAAATGAGCAAGCGGCGAAATCATATCATGGCTAAATTTCAAAACAATTCCTTTTTATGCTAAAATAAATATCTGTATAATTCTTCTACCTTCCCCAGGGGAACTACCTCTATGTTGTATTTTGTTTTTCCTGAACCCGCCGTACGCGACGGAAAATTATACTTACTGACGATGATTTTTTCAAAACCAAGCTTTTCAGATTCGGCTATACGCTGCTCAATACGATTAACAGGTCTTATCTCACCACTTAAGCCTACTTCGGCCGCGAAGCAAACATGTAACGGAAGGGCAACATCTTCATATGATGAAAGTAGCGCACTCAATACCGCAAGATCTATGGAAGGATCTTCAACTTTTAAACCTCCGGCAATATTTATAAAAACATCTTTAATACCAAAATGAAAACCACCTCTTTTTTCTAATACCGCTAACAATAATTGTAAGCGCCGCAGGTCAAATCCTGTATTTGTTCTTTGCGGCGTGCCATATACACTTTGGGTTACCAATGCCTGTACCTCTATAAGTAATGGCCTTATACCTTCCATGGTTGCTGCAATGGCAACCCCGCTTAATTGTTCCTCTCTTTGTGTAATGAGAATTTCTGAAGGATTGCTCACCTGTCGCATGCCTTCGCTAGTCATTTCATAAATACCAAGTTCATACGAGGAGCCAAACCGGTTCTTAAGCGTTCGTAAAATGCGGTACGAATAATTCCGGTCTCCCTCAAATTGCAGAACTGTATCAACCATGTGTTCAAGAATTTTTGGACCAGCAATATTTCCGTCCTTGGTGATGTGCCCAATTAAAAAAACAGGCGTATTGGTTTCTTTGGCAAAGCGCTGAAATTCCGCAGCTGTTTCCCTTATTTGAGATACACTACCTGGTCCTGATTCAATATATGGTGAATGCAAAGTTTGAATAGAATCAACAATAACAAGTTCGGGTTTTAATTTTCTTATTTCGCTGAAAATTGTTTGAGTATTGGTTTCGGTCAGCAGGAAAAATTTTTCATTTTTTATTTGCAAACGATCAGCTCGCATTTTTATCTGCTGGTCACTTTCTTCCCCGCTTATGTATAGTGTAATAATATCCTGAAGCTGCAATGCATCCTGGAGGAAGAGAGTTGATTTTCCAATACCTGGTTCACCTGCTACTAATACAAGGCTACCCCCGACAATTCCTCCGCCAAGCACACGATTTAATTCAGCGTCAGGGGTAATAATTCTTTTATCTTCACCATTTAAAACTTCTTCAAGGGAAATTGTTTTAAGCCCGGTGCTCAATCCGGAGAATTCTTTCCATTCATTTTGTTTCTTATCGGTGCCCTTTACAATCACTTCCTCCACAAAAGTATTCCACTGTTCGCATGAAGGACATTTGCCCACCCATTTTGCGCTTTCCTGTCCGCAATTGCTGCAAAAAAAAGCTGTCTTTGTTTTACTCATAAAAATATAGGCAATGAAATTAAACAATCATGAGCAGAGGAATAAAATCTAAAATCAGAAGATAAAATTAGGCATCAAAGAAAGGAAGAGAATTAAAAGAGGAAATTGTTATAACCTTTCTACAAAGTAAAAGGGCTGGTATTACTACCGGCCCTTTGTACTTACTAACCCATTAAATTCTATTGCTAAATTACAAATTGCAGGCAGATAAACAAATTAATTTTCTATGATGTTAATAAATTTATGGAATTTCTTAAAACTAATGGCCTCCAGCAGTTTTATTCATAATTGATTAACTTTAAGTTACTTATGCAACTCAAAAATAATAAATTTCGGCAACCTAAAAATAATTTTAAGTAAAACGCTTGGTTTATAATATAAACTACTTTAGTATTGTGATAAATTTATAAAATGTATCGCGTACTGCTTCTCTCGTTTCTATTTTTATCCGAAGGCGGAATTGCACAACTAAAAATTTCAGGGAAAATTACTGACAATCATAATAAACCATTGGCAGGCATCAGCATAAGTATTTTAAATTCTTATGACGGTGCTACCTCAGATTCCCTTGGAAGTTATTCTTTTAGTACAACAGAAAAAGGCGAACAAACATTACAGGCAACCTCGGCGGGCTATAGACCTTTTGAACAAAAAATTAATATTGCGGGCGAGGCGCAAACTATAAATATTTCACTCAAAGAACTGGTAACCGAATTAAAAGCTGTAGTCATAAGTGCAGGCACGTTCGAGGCAAGCGATCAGAAAAAAGCCACAGCATTGAACCCGATTGATATTGTTACCACGGCAAGCGCAAATGGCGATATTACATCCGCAATAAAAACATTGCCTGGTACACAACAGGTAGGCGAAAGTGAAGGGCTTTTTGTACGGGGAGGCACCGCAAGTGAAAGCAAGATTTTTATAGATGGAACCCTGGTCAATAATTTTTTCTATTCCAGCGAACCAAACCAGGCAACGAGAGGAAGATTCAATCCATTTTTATTTAAAGGAACTATTTTCAGTTCCGGTGGTTATTCTGCTTTGTATGGCCAGGCACTGTCTTCAGTGTTGTTGCTTGAATCTATTGATCTCCCCGAAAAAACTTCAGCGGATTTTGGAATCTCCTATCTCGCAGCAAATGCAGGAATTCAAAAACTTGCAAAAAATAAAAAATCTTCCTGGGGTGTTACCTATTCTTATGTAAACCTTGCCCTGGTATATAATTTAATAAAACAAAAGTTTGATTATTTCAAAGTACCTGTATTACATGAAGGCGATGCAAATTTCAGGATAAAAACTTCCGCGACGGGAATGCTTAAATATTTCGGGTATTTCAGTACAACTAATGTCGGATTTAGGAACCAGGATGTAGATTCGTTAACCATGAAAGATGCTTTTGGTCTTAAGAACTTTAACATGTACCATAATCTCTCATGGAGAGAATATATCGGCAAAGGATGGAAATTAAATACAGGCGCTTCCTACAGCACAAACCGGGACAATATTAAAAATGAACTCCAGGATGAAAACGACAAAAAGCAAGTGATTACAAATGATCAGTTATATGCGTACAAAAATTTTGATTTGACAAATAAAGGTCAATATGCAAATGCGAAAATTGTTTTCGAAAAAAGGCTGAGCGGACTCAGCGCAATAAGATTCGGATCGGAATATAACCATAGCGACGAAAAATCTACCTACAACCAATACGATGGAAGTAAATTTCTTCAAGGGGTAAAGGAAAATATTTTTTCAGGCTTTGCCGAAACGGATATTTATCTTACCAATGATCTGGCTGCAAAGGTAGGTGCAAGAGCCGAGCATTCTCAATTGATTGATAGCTGGAATGTAGCCCCAAGAATTTCACTTGCATACAAATTCCCTGATAATAGCCAAGCTTCTATAGCATATGGAATTTTTTACCAGGATCCAGAAAACAAATACCTTCCATCTACAAATGCGTTGCATTTTGCTAAAGCCAGCCATTATATTTTTCAATATCAAAAAATAACCAATCAGCGTACCTTCCGCACAGAAATATTTTATAAGAAATATGATGATCTGTTCAAAGCAGATTTAAATAATGGAAGATTCACAGCTATAAATAATAATGGCTTTGGAGACGCAAAAGGCATTGAGTTTTTCTGGAGAGATAAAAAGACAATTAAAAACTTTGATTACTGGTTTTCTTATTCTTACCTGGATACAAAGAGAGATTTCCTTAATTACCCGTTTGCAATAGAACCTTCTTTTGCATCAAAACACACAGCTTCGCTGGTGCTAAAGAAGTTTGTAACCAAAATGAAAACTCAATTCAATGCGTCGTACACCTATGCTACGGGCAGGCCTTACTATAATATTAATTACGACGATAACGCAGGAACATATAAACTTTATGATGAAGGACGTACCAAAGATTATAACAGCCTAAGCTTAAGCTTAAATTATTTGCCCTCTATCGGAAATGTTAACGCAAAAGGATTTACTGTAATAGTGTTTTCAGTTACAAACGTATTGGGCGCGAACAATGTTTATTCATACAATTATTCTGCCAATGGAAAAAATAAAGTTGCGGTGACTCCGCCCTCGAAAAGATTTTTGTACCTGGGTTGCTTTATAAGTCTGGGTATTGATAGAACGCAAGATGCAATTGATAACCATTTGTAAGCCTCTGTCCGCTAAAGTGGAAACAAGACGGCTGGACAAATTTTAAATAAGCAGAATGAACTACAACAATAAACGATAAAATTCAAACAAAAACTAAAAAATAAAAAATGAAAAAGCTCTTATTACTTGCTGCAATCATTTGTTTTGCAGGCTTCGCTTTCGCACAAAGCGATAAATATACAAACGCAATGAAGGCTAATATTGCCTTGCTTGATTCGGTGATGTTAAAAAATAACGGCGCGGAAGTTTCAAATAATTTCGAAAGAATCGCCGATGCTGAAAAAACACAATGGCTCCCGTATTATTATGCGGCTTATTGTACCGTTACCCAGGCTTATTCGGAAAAAGATAATTCAAAGAAGGATGCAATTGCCGATAAGGCGCAACAATTAGTTGATAAAGCTGAAGCAATTTTAGGTAAAGAAAATTCTGAAACGGCTGTAATTAAAAGTATGATCGCCACATCGCATATGCTGGTAGATCCTCAAAACAGGTACATGACTTACGGCCCCGCATCAGCAGAATTTATAGAAAAAGCAAAGTCGCTCGACTCCACCAACCCTCGTCCTGTTCTACTTGAGGCCGAAGGCAAATTCTACACACCCGAAGCTTATGGTGGCGGTAAAGATGCAGCTAAAGAATATTTTGATAAAGCCAATACATTAAATGAAAATTTCAAACCGGAAACAGAACTTTCGCCAAACTGGGGAAGTGGCGCTTTACAATATTTTCTTTCTCAATACAAATAATCGCCATGAGTTCTGAAAGAAATATGACGGAGGCGGAAAGTATACAGTTGATCACGTCAATGATCAACAAAGCAAAGAACAGGTTTAGTGAAACAGGAATGTTATATATTGTTTTGGGGATGGCTAATATTTATTTTGCTGCCTTGTTCAGTTTACGGCATTATATTTTTTCAAAAATCAGAATGCTTATTATATTTGGTATGCTCACCTGGCTTGCGCCTATTTACCAGATAATTTATCTTGAGAAGGTCAAGAAAAAGAAAGCGGGTGAAAACATATACGGGTGAAATCATTGGATTTGTTTGGCTTAGTATATCGTTATTTGCATCAGCTCTACTTGTTTTTATTTTAATTTATCTTAAAGGCTTATTCAGGGATTAATCCGGCGGTGCTAGTAATGTATGGAATGCCAACCTTTCTGTCTGGGGTTATCTTAAAATTTAAACCATTAAGAATAGGTGGGATATGCTGCTGGGTTCTTGCAATTTTAGCTGTACTTGTGGAGGTAGAATCAATGATCAACAAAGCAAAGAACAGGTTTAATGAAACAGGAGTGTGGTACTTGTTTTGGGGTTGGCTTGTATTATTTTGCTGCCTTGTTCAGTTCACTGCATTGTATTTTTTTAAAAATCAAAACGCTTATTATATCTGGTATCTCACCTGGGTTGCTACCTATTTACCAGGTAATCTACATGCGCAGGTCAAAAAAAAGAAAGCGGGTGAAAACATACACGGGCGAAATTATTGGATTTGTTTGGTTAGTATATGTCATTTGCATCACTCTATTCGTCTTTATATTAATTTATCTTAAAGCCTTTTCAGGGATTAATCCGGCGGTGCTAATTATGTATGGAATGCCAACCTTTCTTTCTGGTGTTATTTTAAAATTTAAACCACTAAGAATTGGCGCAATATCCTGCTGGGTTCTATCGATTTTCGCCGCATTAGTGGAGTATGAATTTCAACTCTTGCTTGTCGCTCTCGCCGTATTCCTTGCGTGGATTATACCCGGCTATCTTCTAAAATCAAAATTTAAAAAAGAAAATTACAATGGAAGATAAATCACTAACAGAAAAGGAAAGCCTTCAACTGATAGCCGGCATGATAAGCCAGGCAAAAAACCATTATTATGAAAGCGGGCTGGGAGCTCTGTTATGGGGATTCACCAACCTTATATGTTTCCTGCTTGCCTGGCTTGATGTTTCTGTTAGTGGCTTTAATATGCCCTTTAATCCGTTTTACCTGATGGTAATTACATTTATTTTGCAGTTTTATTTCGACAGGCAGGAAAAGAAATATTAAAAATGCCGTCACTTATAAAGATGAAACTCATAAATATGTGTGGCTTGCATTCGGAATAAGTGTTTTGATACTTACCATCGCTGGCGGCATATGCGAACATTGATTATGTTGTGCTTCCCTTACTTTTACTTCTTTTTGGTATTCCAACATTTATCTCAGGGTGTATAAGTAAGTTTTCTCCTTTTATTATTGGAGGAATTATTTGCTGGGTTTTATGTATTGTATCTTTTTTATATAAAAGTTATAATACTTATCTTTTTGTTGCCCTGGGCGCGGGTGTTGCATGGATCATTCCGGGATTTATTTTAAGAGCCCGGTTTTACAAGAATATAGCAAAACGCAAAGATGGAGTTTAAAGAACTGGATCCCATATTACATTCCCAGCTACGTCTTGCTGTTATGTCACTACTTATAAGTGTTAAGGAGGCTGAGTTTACTTTTTTAAAAGAGAAGACGAACGCAACCGCAGGAAACTTAAGTGTGCAGATAAGCAAGCTTAAGGATGCGGGCTATATTGATATCACAAAACAATTTCATAAAAACTACCCACAAACAATTTGTAAAATTACTCCTCAGGGTGTTGCGGCATTTGAAAATTATGTAACGGCTTTACAGAGTTATATGAATTTATGATCTGAAAGACTACTTTCAGGATACGCTCTTAATATTTTGCTATGCTTATATAAAAAAAATGGCCGCCATCAAAGGCAGCCATTTTTTAGAAAAATAAAATCATTTACTGTTTCGTAATTTTTTCAGTAAATCTTTCTCCTGAAGAAATAAATTGTATAAAATAATTTCCTGAAGGAAGATTTGATAGCTCATCCAGTTTTATATAGTTAAGCCCTTTATTCATCTGGATGCTTTTGGTGACTACTTCTTTGCCCTGGATATTAATAACCCGTGCAGTAATTATTTCCGTCTTGCTCCAGTTCATGTTTACATTCAGGTAACTCCTAAATGGATTGGGAGATATAACCACGTTTTTATCTGATTGTTTTGTTTTAACCGAAACCACTTTCGAGTAGCTTCCCTTTCCATCCAGGTCAAGTTGCCTCAGCCTGTAATATATAATCGCTCCGGCTGAAGATGAAACATTATCAACGGTCGAATAGTTATGTACTATTGAAGTAGTACCGCTGCCTTCCACGCTCGCCACTTCAGAAAACATACTTCCATCGAAGCTTCTTTCAATCTTGTATTTGCTGCAGTTTATTTCCATTGAAGTTTTCCAGTCAAGTTTCACCGACCCGTTTTGAAGCAGCGTTGCTGAAAAAGAAACCAGCGTGATTGGCAGAGGTCCGTTATCAGGATTGATAATTGCCGTGCCATCATCAACAAAGTCAACATCAGCATCAGATTTAGCACTTATTCTTGCAATGTTTAGAATTGAAGGGATTGGCTTATTAACCCCGGGATCGTTTACGGTAACCTGGAATTGTAAATCGTAACTTTCATTTTCTGCAAGTGTCCCTCCGGTTGACGGTGAACAGCCGGTCCCGATCCTAAATCTAACGGTTTTAATAGAACCATTCACTATGTATTCGGCAGCATCATCTCCTGCAGCGTCGGTCATGAAACCCGAAGGCATGCCGGGACAGCTCATTACTTTTAGTGAACCAGGAACATATGTAACAGTATTGGGCAGCGTATCAGAAATCACGATATAATTCGCATTTCCTACACCGGTGTTGCTGCCTTTTAATGAATAGGTAAGTACTTCATTTTTTTCTCCGAGGTGATTATTATTTGCGTCGGTAACCGTTTTATCCAATGTAATACTTGGATCTTTCATTTTGATCGTGAAAGTAAATAGCCCTGGAAAATATTGATCGGCTTCTGTTCCAAATTCAAGCTTAACTGAATTCGAGTTTGGTGAGATGCCATAACCTGTTCCCACATCAAACTGGTCAATATCAATACCCATTTGATTGGTATAGTTAGGATTTTTTGTAGTCACGTGTGCACCATTATTCGTGATTGTGCCGTTCCATGGGTTATCAGATGGATTGGTTGTATTTGAAAAAAGGTGGGTGTTTATTTTTAAATAATCTTTGGTAAGATTGGCATCGCCTTCCCATGATAGCACTCCCATTTTTGCATCGCCCGCTGCAAGCGTCCCGGACGGTACATTTAAGCCCGTTAAAGTAACCGAAGTTGTAAGTGCATTCCCGCCGTTATACACCTCCTGAAATCCATCATAAATCCGAACGCTGTTGTAGCTCAAATTGCTATTTTCGTATACAACCACAATGCACCACCCGCCATGATTGCCACCAGTAGCAGATACGGAACCCGTGCTTAAGGGAGCATTTCCTACTTCATAAGTCCCGGCACCATTATTTTTTACTAAAGCAGTTACATCTGCATAAGCCTGGTACTCTGTGTACCCAGTACCTATTGTAACCTTATCAATCCCCAAAGAAGTAACATTTGAGTAAGCGCTTGTGGTTCCTTTCCTTATTTTAATTGTTTTGTTTGAATCTACGGACATATTAAAATCGGAATTCTTAACCCTGCCTCCCCAATATAATCGGGCAAGCTTAATGGTATTCGTACCCGCAGGAAGCACGAGATCTGAAGAGGATGAATTCCTCGTTACACTGCCATTACCAGTGGTGCCATCAATGTCAATGTATTGCATATTTTCATTGTCATTGCCGTAGGTGCTGTTGCCGTTCACACTATTACCGTTCATCTTGGTGAGATTCACCGTTCCATTGTTTACGATATGTAACAACGTGTTTCCAAACATCTCGGTGCCGCCTTGTATATTATCAGAATAGACAAGATTATAATTTCTGACCTGTCCATATGAAATGGCATTGATCAATAAAAGAGCAGAGCAGATGTATGACACCCTGCTCATTTGTTGTCGTGGTAAAAACTTAAATGTAAAAAATCTCATGATAGTTAATTTTTTTCTGTGGTAAATAATTATGGTTTACAAAAGGGATTACCATAAGCAGGAGTATCACAGTTTTAAAAGAATATCAGGGAAAGCAGTAAGTTTTTAAGCAGGAAGAAGATGGATCTATGAATAAAAAATTAAATAGAACATGCAGGAAATCTGGAACAGTTATAGATCAAATAGACCTAAACCACAATAAGCATTGCCTTTTAAAAGATATTGATAAAAGATGTAGAGAGATTTTCTTGTGGACTATTCCTAAGAGTTGGAGCTGTAAAATTATATACGTTTTTGGTAATTCAAAGCATTTTTAAAAAAATAATTTTTAGAGGGCTCACTTAAAATGTTTTCATCAGCCACATACATTGGTGTAAAAAAGTAAAAAAAGATGGAATAAATGGCAAGCAACCTGAAATAGAATTCATAAAAACATCCTATAAAATTAAGAAAGGAATGTGTGATTAATTTTTAAATAGAATTCCAGCTTTGTGGCGTATAAAAATTGATGTACGTTCGCAGAGAAATTATAAATAATCAGACATGGAAATTAAGGAACTGGAAAATATAGCAGCACAAGTAAGAAGAGATTGTATTCGTATGGTATATGAAGCCCAAAGCGGCCATCCCGGGGGGTCACTAGGATGCGCCGATTTTTTTACTGCATTGTATTTTGAGATAATGGATCGTAAGGAAGGATTTGATATGGATGGAAAGGATGAGGATCTTTTTTTTCTCTCTAACGGGCATATTTCGCCTGTGTGGTATAGCACGCTTGCGAGGTCTGGTTATTTCCCTTTAAAAGAATTAAGCACTTACCGTAAAATCGATTCAAGAGTGCAGGGCCACCCGGCAACCGCCGAGCATTTGCCGGGAATACGCGTTGCATCGGGTTCGTTGGGCCAGGGAATGAGTGTTGCTATAGGGGCTGCAACTGCTAAAAAATTAAACAAAGATGAACACATCGTCTATTCATTACATGGAGATGGGGAGCTTGATGAAGGACAAAACTGGGAAGCTATCATGTATGCGGCGATGCATAAAGTTGATAATTTGATTTCAACAATTGACAGGAATGGCCAGCAAATAGATGGCACAACCGAAGACGTAATGAAGCTTGCTAATTTAAAGGACAAGTTTCTTGCATTTCATTGGGAGGTGCTTGAAATGAACGGTAACAATATGGAAGAAGTAGTAGCCACCTTAAAAAAAGCAAAAACTTTTACCGGAAAAGGAAAGCCTGTTGTCATTATTATGCACACGGTTATGGGTAAAGGTGTTGACTTTATGGAAAATAATCACGAATGGCACGGTTCGGCTCCTAATGCCGAGCAATATAAAAAAGCTTCTGCTGAACTTCCTGAAACGTTGGGAGATTATTAGTTTAGATGGCGAATTCAATAATCAAATACTATTTTAGAGACTTATTCAACGACCTCATAAACCATTAAGGACTGGGTTTTATTCTTGAGTTTTACTTCTTCCCGTGCCTTGCATATAAATGACTCTTTTACTTTATTCCAGGATTCTTCTGAAATGAGGATTTGCCCGGGCTTTGCCAGGTCCTGTAAGCGTTGGGCAGTATTTACAACATCGCCTATTACTGTATAGTCAAGCCTTCTTAATTTAGCAGAGCCAATATTTCCCGATATCATTTTTCCACTGTCAATGCCAATAGAAACCTTTGGCAGAAAAGAAGCAACTTCAGTTTGTGGTGGAAAATCTTCGAGATGTCTTCTTACGGCAAGGCTGGCATCTATTGCCCTGTCCAGGTGAAAGTCACCTTTAAAAACCGCAAGAATTGCATCCCCGATAAACTTATCAATATAGCCATCCTGCACTATGATCTCATTTACCATCACGTCGAAATATTTGTTGAGAAGTCTTACTACCGCATCCGCAGGTTCAGTTTCTGTAATCGCCGTAAATCCACAGATGTCAATAAAAGCCACCGTGGCTTCCACTTCTTCATTTGCCAGGAGCTGTGTTTCAAACTCCCTTCCGTTCATAAAATTTAAGACTGTTTTGTCCACGTACATTTTAAGAATATTATTCTCTTTAATAGCATCCAGCGTTTTATGCATTTGCTTTACATACTGCAATGTTTTTTGTATTGTTATGCCAAGGTCTTCAAAATTTACAGGCTTGCATACAAAATCAAAAGCGCCACGGTTCATGGCAGTTCTGATATTTTCCATGTCTCCATAAGCCGATACGATCACGGCTTTGGTAAGAAAATTTAGTTCGCTCATCTTTGTTAACAGAGTAAGACCATCCATTTCGGGCATATTTATATCACTGAGCAAAATTTCGATTTCCGGATCTTCCTGGAGCTTTGCAAGCGCTTCATTTCCATTTGAAGCAAAAATAAATTCGTATTTGTTCTCCCGTATTTCTTTTCGAAATTTCTGCTTAATCAGTATTTCAAGATCCGCTTCGTCATCAGCTACTAATATCTTTGCCATTAATTGTTGTATTTAATTTATCTTTTAAAAGAGTAAAATCAATTGGTTTGGTCAGAAAATCGTCCGCCCCGAGTGACATTGCCTGTTTATAATTTTCATCATCACCATAGGCCGTTATCATCATCACCACAGGTGGCGGATTTTCAAATCTTTGCTTAATCATTTTCAATAGCTGCAGGCCACTCATGCCCGGCATATTTATATCTGATAGAATAAGCACAGCTTCATGATTGTGTTTATCCAGGTAATAAAGAGCCTCTTCACCTGAACTCGCAAAAAAGAAATCAATTTTCTTTTCACGAATTTCCTTTCTGAAACGCTGCTGAAATAAGGTTTCCATATCTTTTTCATCGTCAACTACTAAAACATTCATTGAATTTGATTTTATTTATTTAAGATTTGTTTTGTAAGGTTTTTAACCAGGCAGGTCAACTATAAATTCAGCAAACTCACCTTCCTTTGTTTCTGCCCTTATTTCACCGCCATGGCCTTGTGTTATAATTTCGTAACTCAATGATAAACCAAGGCCGGTTCCGCGTCCGGTTGGCTTGGTTGTAAAGAATGGCTGGAAAATTTTATCTAAAGCGACTTTAGGAATACCCATCCCATTATCCCTGACCCTTATCTCAACCCTGCCATTGTTTTTTTTAGTACATACTGTTACGGTCGGAACATATTTATCTGCCCCGTCCGTGTTGGCCATAAAATCCTTTTTCTCTGATACAGCATAAAAAGCATTTGTGAACAGGTTTAAAAAAGCCCTGCCTACATCCTGTGGAACTACTTTAATTTTTTCAATGCTCTCATCGAAATGAGTTTCCATGGTTGCATTAAAAGATTTATCCTTAGCACGCAAACCATGATAACTCAACCGTAGATATTCGTCAGCCAGCGCATTAATATCAGTCAATTCTTTTTGTCCGTTACTGCTGCGCGAATGTTGCAGCATTCCCTTTACAATTGCATCGGCACGTTTGCCATGATGAATGATTTTCTCCTCATTTTCCTTAATGTTTTCAGCAATGGAAATCGCCTCGTTTGTATTGCCCGTTGCAATCTCATTTTTCATTTCTTCTATCAACTCAAAATTTACTTCCGAAAAATTATTTACAAAATTCAAAGGGTTTTGAATTTCATGTGCTATACCCGCAGTGAGCTCCCCTAATGATGCCATTTTCTCTGAATGTATAAGCTGGGTTTGTGTTGTTTTTAGCTCCGTAAGTGCATGTTGCAAATCATCTTTCTGTTTTGTTATTTCTGCAGTGCGCTCTGCGACTATTAATTCAAGTTCCACTTTCTGAGCTTCTATAAATTTACTTCTTTCTTCTTCGTCAAGCGTTCTTTTCCGTTCTTTCTCGAGGGCTTTAATTTGCTTGTTTGATTTTATCAGCAAGGCTATCATCAAAGTTATCGCAGCAACAAAGGCAAATTGGAGAATAGTTTCTAACTTCTGATATACCTGATGAATAAAAATTTCAAGGATATTGCTGACAAAAGATATAGTAATCAGCGGGAGCATTGCTATAATTACCGTGCTTACATGGGTAAATATTGGTAGTTTCCAAATAAAATACACCAGACCGAAAAGTAAAAGATCCCAAAATAATTTTGTGGCGTTGCTTTTTATTAGGAAGACATCCAGCACAAATAATATCCCTACGGCGTACATTGACCAGGTGAAAATCTTATTCCACGCGGCATCCGGCGAAAAAATCCTCGCGGATTTTCGTAAATACCTGATTAGAAAAAAAAGAAGTATGGGTTCAAATGACATAAAAAATCCCTAAATGGCTTGTTGCATTTTACTGAATGAATATAGTTTAAGTTAATTCATTATCATATTAATACCAATTTCATTCCCCTTTCTTCAAGGCACCTCATTTTTGAAAAAATATGATTCGTTTAAACAGAAGTTTCAGCAAGGTAATTCAATAATGAACTCAGCATATTCTCCTTCTTTTGTTTCTATTTTTATCTCTCCGCCATGTGCCTTTATAATATCATAGCTCAGCGATAATCCAAGTCCCGTTCCCTGGCCAGTTGGTTTAGTTGTGAAAAAAGGTTGATACATTTTATCTAATACTTTTTGTGAAATTCCCAAACCGTTATCCTTAATCTTAATCTCGACCCTTTCTTTGATTTTTTTTGTGCTTACTGAAACCATGGGTTCGTAAGATTGTTCTGCTGTGGCAGCCCGCTCTGAGGTACGAAGGGAAGCATTCCTTTTTTCCATAACAGAATAAAAAGCGTTATTGTATAAGTTCAAAAACACCCGGCCAATATCCTGGGAGACAATATTTATTTTTCCCGTGGGAGTGGAGAAGTATGCGTCAAAATTTGTTTTGAAATTTGAATTGAACGCTTTGTCCTTTGCCCTTAGGCCATGATAACTAAGCCGTAAATATTCTTCAGCAAGAGCATTAATATCCGTTGGTTCTTTTTGCCCTGTGCTTGACCTTGAATGGTGTAACATTCCCTTTACAATAGCATCAGCACGTTTGCCGTGGTGGGTTATTTTGTCCTGGTTTTCCTTTATGCTTTCGGCAATAGAAATAGCTTCATCTTTATTTCCGGCATTAAGCTCAATTTTCATTTCATCAATCAATTCCGTATTCACCTCAGAAAAATTATTTACAAAATTTAATGGGTTTTGAATTTCGTGGGCGATACCGGCAGTAAGTTCTCCAAGCGAAGCCATTTTTTCCGATTGTATCAATTGCACCTGTGTTGATTTCAATTCGCGAAGGGTATTATTTAACCTTGCATTAGTTTCAGAAAGTTCCTGGTTATTTTTGTCAAGTTCTTTTCTCGCCACCAAAAGATCATCAACCATATTATTAAATGCTTTTCCTAACTGTCCAATTTCGTCGTTAGAAGTTATTTTTACTTTTTGATTCAGGTCACCATCGCCTATCCGGTTTGCGGCATCACGCAACGCCAATACAGGAATGGAAACTTTTCTTGCAAGTAGTAATCCCAGGAAGACTCCGATAATTAAGACTGTGCTGCTAACTACTAAAGACGTACGTCTTATTTTTCCTTCACTTTCATTTATATCTTTTGTTGTAAAGGCCAATAATATCGCTCCCGACATCATTGGTGAATTAAACGCGCCTCTTTTTATAATTATGGAGCTGTTTGTCTGAATGTTTGGATCAGGATGTTCATTTTCAGGAAAAGTTTTAAAAACTGATTTTTGTATTTTAAAACTTTGATGGTTATTAATCCAAACAGTATCATATTCAATTATACTTACAAATTTAAGCCTTGGATCATCCTTTACAAATTGCATAGCCGTTTCAACACCTTCAAAATGCTGTTCAGTAAGAGCAATTCTTACGCCGAGGGCAACGGTATTTGCAAGATTTTGTAATTCGGTGTTATAGTTTTTAAGTAAGAGTGTACGTTCCTGGGCCGGAAAGTAAAAAAGTGTAAAGAAGGTGAACATTACAACAATAGAAAATACCGTAAGCCAAATTCTAGTTTTAAGGGAAAAAAACATAGTACTTTATCTTATTTTGGGCTAAAGACTGGCTTGGGTCTTCCCGTCTATTGTGATTATTTTAATGCCATTACCAGACAGAGGTTTATCAATTATACCTATAGCACCGGGATTTTGTGCAACAAAACTTTCAAGGTCGCTTTCAGAATTAAAAAAAGTTGGGGCCGTCGCTTTTCCCTGAAAAACTAATGCAAGCCAAAATTTATTCAATTCGTCGCCACTCATATCATATATTTTTGAGGAGGTTATCTGGCCCAATGGGGTATTCGTTTTCATAAGTGCTATTAAAATCCTTTTACCATTTTTCCATCTTTGCGTTTCCCCCATGAGAATGGATTTTAATTCGGACGACTTCATTGCAGAAGGCGTACCCGATTGATTGCCCACAGCCACTAAAACATTATCCTGTGATTTCACAATGATATTAAGTGATATGAATAAAATGGTGAGTATAATCCTTCCGGCAGATGGAGAAGTAAGAAGATCATATGAGTTTAAATTTCCCATTTTGTTTAAAAGCCAATTGCAAATTGTGCGATTAACTTGTTTGTATTTTTTGTGATTTCTGAATGTTTGTACTGGTATTCGAGTTTTACAACAGCCAGGTAATTTATTTCATATCGTATTCCGGCTACCAGGGAGGTTACATTGTCTTTGTGGTAATAGATCTCTTCCGGCTGGTAATGAATATTATCGAAACGGAAGTAAGGGACTAACTTATCAGTTACCTTATAGCCCGAATAGAGATAAGAAGCAAATGTTGTTTTAGATCCGGTGGTGTCAGTATGATTTATGCCCGCGGTACTTTCGGCAAGTATTTCAAACTTTTTTCCAAATTGGGAAACAGATGCGGTTAATAAATGTTGATTTACTTTCCAGTTGATGACCCTATCATGTACGGCGGCACCTTTGGCGACCACATCATAATACCAGGAGGCGCCAAACCTCCATCGACCCATGGGCTTAATATCAACAGCGGCAGTTATTGATTTGCTTTTATCATTATCAAGAATTTCAGTTGAACCCAATCCGTTCCCAATAAACAGATCATAACCAAATTTTAATTTCCCAAGATCATGGCCCTGAACGCCTACACCAACCGTATGTAAAGGAATAATATCTGCAGCAAATAATAACGGCCTCTCGATAGTAGGGAAGAAAACCCTGCCGTGATGGTAAGAAACGTTCCAATAATTTATTGGCGTATGGATCTTACCTAAAATCAAATCATGGTTTCCCTTTATGTTGCACTTAATTACAACTCGTTCTACGCTGACAGAAAACTCAGTGGGTGATGAAGGTGTAAATTTGAAAACGCTTTCACCAAGGAAAGAAACGCGATCATTAATAACAGAAGTTATAAAAAGATCTTGCTCGCCAAAACTGAACGATACCTTATCTTTCTCGTAAGTAGTCAGTACGTCAACAAATCCTTTTATTTGAGTGTCCTGCCCAAAAGAGAGCAGTGAAAAGACGAGGAAGAAAACCAGGAAGGCAAAAAAAAGAATCTTTTTCATGATAAAAACAGAGTCTTTAATTCAAAAAATAAATTCAATATTAAATATCGATCATTTTAGATAAATAAAAAATTATATAATATAAGAAAAAGTTGTCAGCTGTTTATAAAAATGATTATCAAAGCAATTTAAATCTTTGGCAGCGTTATAGTGAATTCGGTAAACTCGCCCTCTTGTGTATTCACCTTCATTTCTCCCATGTGGCCTTTCGATATGATGTCGTAGCTCAATGATAAACCCAGCCCCGTACCCTGGCCCGAAGGCTTTGTTGTAAAAAAAGGCTGAAATATTTTGTCCAGTATTTTCGCGGGTATTCCCATACCGTTATCCCGTACGATGATGTCAATTTTATCACCGGTTTTTTTTGTGGTGAGCGTAACTTTTGGTTCGTAGTTTTTTAAGCCCAAAACCGATTCGTTCTTCTTTTTTTCAGTAACTGAATAAAAAGAATTGTTGAAAAGGTTTAATAAAACCCGTCCTACTTCCTGTGGAATAATATTTATTTTTCCGATAGTTTCATCAAAATCAGTTTCCATCATGGCATTAAAAGTCTTGTCTTTTGCACGCAGGCCATGATAACTTAATCTCAAATACTCTGAAGCAAGGATATTAATATTAACGGCTTCTTTTTCCCCTGTTGTATTCCTGGAATGAAGCAGCATGCCTTTAACGATATCATCAGCCCGCTTGCCATGATGTTGTATTTTTTCAAGATTTTGTATTACTGCATCCGCGAGGCCTTCAATGTTTTGCTTGCCTTCATCAGAAAATTTTTCCTTTTTAAGAAATTCCTTCATTTCAATTAGCAGTTCGCTATTTACTTCGGAAAAATTGTTCACAAAATTTAATGGATTTTGTATTTCATGGGCAATGCCCGCGGTAAGCTCACCCAGAGAGGCCATTTTCTCTTTTTGTATAAGTTGGAGCTGGGTAGATTTAAGATGGGTAAGTGATGCCTGCAACGCTTCTTTTTGATCCATTAATTCTGCGGTTCTTTCCTCAACTCTCCTTTCAAGCAATTCGTTTTGTTCTGTGAGGATTCGTTGTTGTTCCTCATAAAGAGCCTGCATATTTTTATGGTACAATATTTTTTTGCGCTGGCTTGTAATAAATGAAATGAGAAAACTCGTAAAAAGCAATACCATCGCTGAAATGCCAATGAAAACTCTAATCTCGGTATTAGATAGCAGCAGGTACATAAAATGCTTTAGATATAAAAGTACAAAGTAAGATGTAAGCAACGTTATGAACACTCCACATATCGGTCGCAAGGGCTGGGTTTTTCATCATAGGTTCGTAGAACAAGAACACAAAAAAACTAATGGCGACATAAATACTGAGACCGGTAACTACCCAGAAATCTTTTTTGCCAGACAACATTTCCACCTCGCCCTTTAATTTTGAAAGATAAAAAAGCATGCAATACGCCAGTAATAAAAACGACTCGGCTGAAAAAAGGTTTCCACTCAGCTGTTTTGGATAAAAAAACGCTTCATTAAATCCAAAATTAAAAACCAAAAATAAAAAGAATAGAACAGGTAATATTTTTTTTATTGTCTTAAAATATGATTGCCTGAGAAGTATAAAAAAATAGCTAAAGCACGCAAATCTTAACACGGAATGAATATTATATAAAGGGTTATTACTTATGCTTTCAGAACCCCGGTGCGTATCGTTGTACACAACCAAAATATCCGCCAAAAGGTTTAATAATAAAGCTGCAAAAAGATAAAATATTACGGGTTTAAGATACCCTGGCTGTTTTGGCCTGAGAAACAGGGCAACCAGTGGTATCAGCAATGCCCATACTTCTGACCAGTTAAGAATTGAAAGTAAAACACGACTCATTTAACAATTACCCATTTCAGTTTTTATAAGAAAGTAAAAACATTGCATAAATGGAAATTACATTTTAAATTTAATAAGAGTAAAAATCAAAGAAAGAAATACCTAAACGAGATTGCATTATCCCTTTGTTGATAGGATTAGAGAAATGCACACATTTAAAAAAGAATGAAACAACTAAACCTGCTAAGTCCATAATTTGCCCGTTTAACGAGGTTTTCATTACTCTTCTGGGGGATGCAGGGAGATAAGTTTTAACGCGAAAGGGTTGAAAATACGTTAAAGTCCACATGATAATTAAATAAAATTCGTGGAATCATTACGCCCCTGCAGTTTATCAAGCAACATTTTAAAGCGTGGTTCTTCCCGCAGGCAATCATAGTCGGGATCGTGTTCTATCCAATCCCTGTTTCCGTAGCCCTTTTCAACAGCTATTTCCAGCAGATCTAGCGCCTTTTCTTTATTATCAGCTTTTGCAAAAAGACAGGTTGCATTTATCAATACTCCCGCATCTTCCGGGTATAAATCAAGTGCTTTATCCATCCATTTGAAGGCTTCTTCTTTCTCACCAATTTCATAAAGAGAACCTGCTGAAAGCGAAAGAGCTCTCCTATCTGCCGGGTTTAGCACCAGCTGTTGCCTGGCTCTACCGATTCCTTGTCTCAAAGCATTATTTGCGTCTTTTCCCAATATGACTAATGACTGGCCAAGAAGAAGGAAACTTTGAAAATCTTCGGGCCGCACCTGTGAAGCCTTGAGAAACATTTCAGCGGACTTTTCTATTTCGCCCCTTGCGAAAGAAGCTCTCCCATATAGATAGTACACATCAAAGGAGTTTGGATTTAACCTGATGGCTTCTCTAAATTCCTTTTCACCTTCTTCATATTCCTTCGCTAAGGAAAGAACAAAGCCGCGGGATGAGTGGCTTTCAGACAAATTGGGCGCCAGTGATAAAGCCATCAAGCTATTTTTTTCCGCCTCTGCAAGATCAGATTGCTTTGCTCCCTCCCATTCATAAAGCCATGCATGTACATCAGCGAGGCCTGCATAACCAAGTGCGTATTCTGAATCGAGTTTTATTGCTTTCTCAAAAAAAAGTTTTGCTTCATTTAGGGCCAGCTGGTGGAAAAGCTGGCGCCCCTTAAGAAAATATTCATAGGCCTCGATCACCGTTTCAGGGCGGCGAATAATTTCCTTTTCTTTATTGGTTAAAAACCCTTTTAATGCCGTGGCCACATTAGTTGCTATATTTTCCTGGATTGAAAAAACATCTTCGAGGTCCCGGTCATAGCGATCCGACCAAAGATTGGAGCCATCAGAAACCCTTACAAGTTTTGTTGTGATTCTTAGCCGGTCGCCCGCTTTACGTACACTTCCTTCAAGAAGTGTTTTAACATCAAGCGTTCTTCCTATTTCCCGAACGTCAACATTTTTATTTTTAAAAGAAAAGGCAGACGTGCGTGCAATCACCCGCAAATTATTCAACTGCGCCAGCGCATTCATGATCTCTTCAGAGATCCCGTCACAAAAATATTCCTGTTCCGCATCGTTACTCATGTTCACAAAAGGCAATACGGCAATGCTTTGTCCGGGCGTTTCATTATTTTGCTCTCTTGCAATGCTACTGCTGCCGGAAACAATATTCTCTCCTACTAATTCATAAATGCGAATAGATTCTTTCACATTTTTAAGACGTTCCGTTTTTACAAACTGCGTTTTAATATCTTTTTTATTGGAAATATTATGTTGTACAGATTCGGAAATGTAGATACCGCCCGGGGGCGCAATAGCTTGTATTCTTGAAGCTATATTCACACCGTCGCCAAATACATCTTCATTTTCAAATACTACTTCTCCGAGGTGAATTCCGATTCGAAGCCTAAATTCTTTGGAAGAGTTACAAGACTGCTGGATCTTTATAGCCGCATTCACAGCATCTGAAACGGTATTAAAGCTGGCCATTATTCCATCTCCCAGTTCTTTAATCCATCTCCCGTTGAATTCTTCGATAACAGGCTTTTGCAGTAGGCGGTTTTTATCAAGAATTGAAAAAGCTTTTTCTTCATCATTACCCATCAATGCCGTGTAGCCGACGATATCGGTGAACATGATTGCAGCCAGTTGTCGGGATTGTAGCATGAAAGAAATAAAGAAAAAATTTATTCAAAATTATGTAACACTTGTAAAGTAAGTATTATTTAGGATGGAAGCGATACGACAAACTCTGCACCGGTATTTTCGTTACTGTTTACTTTTATCTCTCCGCCGTGGGCCTTCACTATATCATAACTTAGTGATAACCCTAAGCCAGTTCCCTGGCCTGTGGGTTTGGTTGTGAAGAAGGGTTGAAATATTTTATCTATTACTTTTTGAGGTATCCCGTTACCATTATCTTTTACTACTATTTCAACTTTACTTTCCATTTTTTTCGTGCTTACGAAAACGGTGGGTTCGTAATTTCCATTTGCCTGTTTATTTTTTTCTGCTACAGCATAAAAAGCATTGGTGATTAAATTCAGAAATACTCTTCCCAGGTCCTGTGGAACCACGTTAAGGCTTCCTACGCGTGGATCAAAATCAGTTTTCATATTCGCATTAAATGATTTGTCTTTTGCCCTTAACCCGTGAAAAGCCAACCGTAAATATTCATCAGCCAGCTGGTTGATATCGGTTAATTCTCTTTGCCCGTTGCTGTTGCGGCTATGTTGCAGCATTCCTTTCACAATTGAATCAGCCCGCTTGCCATGAAAATTTATTTTTTCTTCGTTACTCTTTATATCATCTGTAATTCTATCAATTGGCAACCTTTCTTCCGCAGAAAGCTTTGTCTTATCCAACTCTTCTTTTAGTTCATCCGTCAATTCAGCATTTACCTCGGAGAAATTATTTACAAAGTTCAATGGGTTTTGAATTTCATGAGCAATGCCGGCAGTAAGGTCTCCAAGCGATGCCATTTTTTCTGACTGGATCAGTTGTGATTGCGCGGCTTTCAGCTCGTCGAGAGACTGCTCCAGCTGGAGGGTCCGTTCTGTTACTTTTTGTTCCAATAAACGATTTGTTTTCTGCAACTTTCTGGAGCGGTAAACCACATAAATTCTTAAAAGGCCGATGCCTATAAGAGCAAAAAGAGTATATGCCCACCACGTTTGGTACCATGGAGGAGAAATGGTAAATCTAAATACCGCAGGCGTTTCCCACTTTCCATTATTGCCTTTGCTGCTAACCTTCAGGGCATATTTTCCGGGAGGAAGATTGAGGTAATTTTCTGTGTAAGAATTGACTGTAACCTCGCTCCAGCTTTTATCGATGCCTTCCAGGATGTATGTGTACCATACGGTGTCTTCGGCCCCCAAACTTGCTCGTGCAAATTGAAATTGTAAATAATTTTTATCATAAGGAATGGAAAGGTTAACAGGCATATTGTAAGGCCCCGTAACACTATCCCATTCTAATGTGTTCTTATTTGCGTAACCCAAATCAGGAAGTTTTCTTCCTTTTACATAAAAAGTATCAGCCGTCCATAAAGTATCATTTTTTGAAAGTCCCTGGCCGTTTATAAAACGTTCCGGCTCGGTCATCGCAGTCATTCCCGTGATATAAGTTACCCCTGAATCTTTTTTTGCATTGATTTCATTTATAACCGTGATGCCTATATCGCCCCAAAGATATTCACCGGCTTTAGTAATAGCATCGGTTGACCAGGAAGTGGTTTGCTTAACTATGCCACCGGATTTATTCAGTACAGAAATCTCCCAGTCTTTGGTTGAATCGTCCGGCGGTGGCGCTTTGATCACAGTGATCTTTGCCGAAGTTCCCGCCAATACACTTCCATTATATTCGAGCAGGGATAATACAACGTTATTGGTCAAACCGTGCCTGGTGGTTATGTTGGTAAGTGTTCCGTTTTTCTTGTCTGCCACATAGATACCCTTATCTGTTCCTATCCACATTCTGCCGTATTCATCCTCCACCATCATTCGTACGCAGGTATCGCGTAAGCCGGGTTGATTATTTAAATATTTTACCGTTCCGGTGGCCGGATCAATTATGTTTATCCCGTTAGTTCTTGTTGCTAACCAAACCATCCCATCTTTATCCTGTTTAATATCGAGTATAGAATTATCATTCAATCCGCCGGAAACATCGGTATGGAGAATAATGTTATTCGCAGAGTCAATCTTGTCAATCCCATTACTTGGTCCTGTGAGCCAGATTTTACCGGACCTGTCATTAAACGCAGCATAAATACTATCGCTGACAAGACCTTCTTTTTTTCCGGCGCTTGACAAGGTTTTATTAACGGGATCAAAAATATTGAAGCCGCCATTTGTTGCAATTACAAGCTTTCCATTTTTCTTCCAAAAAGATTGCACAAAGTCGTTGGTCAGTCCATTGGATCTATTCAATAACCTCATAGTAGTTCTTTTCGCATCAACGATGTAAAGCCCTTTTTGAGTGCCGATCCAAAGGTTGCCCGCATCATCTTCTGTTAGACAGATTATGGAAGTATTGCTAAAGGGATGAACTGTCTCCCCGTTTTGGTCGATGATGTTTAGCCCCGTAGTTGTGCCGACCCACATTCTGCTGTAAGAGTCGGTAACAACGGCGGTAACCACGCTTCCACTGAGACCGTCAGCCTGGTCGATATACCGGATGGTTTGATTTTCCGGGTCCGATAGTTCAATGCCATTTGCGGTATTCTTCCATAGCCGCCCTTTACTGTCAAAGTAAAGATCCAAAGTGAATGCTTGTTTAAATCCCTGTGATTGATTATAAATTTTTATCATTCCTTTTTTGGTATCAATAGCATTGAGGCCATTTGGTTCAGCGATCCATATAATCCCTTTTTCATCTACCGCAATTGCCATAAGAGAATCGTTGCTGAGGCCAGAAGATTTCTCCAGGTATTTTATTTTTCCAGACGCAACATCTATAATGTTCACGCCATGTGTGGCAGTCGTTATCCAAATATTTTTGTCATTATCTTGTACTATTTGGGCTCCGGTTGAATCCGAAAGGCCGGCTTTAATATCTATATTTTTATAGGTTCCGGCTGCAGGATCTATAATACTAATAGCTTTATCTTTTGTATTGTACAACCAAATATTTCCTTTTTCATCCAGGGTGAACCTGGTAATATTATTATTGACTGCGGCTATTTTTTCAGAATAACTGATAGTGCCTTCATTGATATGGATCACTCCAATGTTTGTGCCACCGGATTGAACAAACCAAATATTTCCTGCTTTGTCTTCAATGATGCCACCGATGGTAGCAAAAGTAGGAGAACCTTGAATAAATGTTTGAATGCGCTCTCCGTCGTAACGAAAAAGTCCTTCAGTGCTGCCTATCCATAGAAGCCCTTTATGGTCTAAAAATAGGGCTCCAATAAACTTCGCCTGCAAGCCCTGTATTTGGTTAAAGTCAAAAATGGACAAGGGCTTACCTCTTTGCGGCGATGGTTTTCCCGCTTTAACTATCGCCGCAGGTGCAAGTAAAGAAGTTTTAAATTCCAGGGATTTAGAGGGTAGCTTGTCGAGGCTGAAATTTTTTTCGGGAAGATGGTTGAAATTAAATTTCACCTCCGCAGGTGGCTCAGCAAAAGGTTTAAATCCCGTTGAGTCGAATGGCCGTGATGGTAAAGCATCAATATCCAGTTTTTTTACCACAGGCGATATTCGCCCGCTCCTGACCGTGTCCCAGTTTAATTTTTTTGGAGCGCTGAATACAAATGGCATCGCCACCGGTTGTGTGGTTCCAAGTTCTTTTTTTGGAAAAGGGACATCAACAGAATTGTTACATGATAAAAAGCAGGCGAAGGCGATAAAGACAGCAATTATCCGCCAGGTTAGATACTTAGAATTGTCCATTTAGTTTTCCTGTTGTTACAGCTAATTTTAAAGATAGGGAAATATTGAACTCTGATGTTTTCTCTTCAAACGTCTTAGCCGGATCGAACTGTAAACGGCAATGATTGGCATTAAAAGAATTTTGAGACGACAAAAAAGCTTATGACTGATAAAATAAGACCGTACATAAAAACATTATAAGAAATTTTAAGCAACTTATATTTTTTAGCGAGCACTGCACCCTGTTCATATAAATTTCTGAGCATCGTTATATACAGAGATTGCTTATCCTCCATAATATGAAGCATACTCTTGCTGTAATTGTCAAAATTCATAGAAAAGAAATTGCCGAAGAAAAGGAGGTTGACTTTGTTTTGTTTGAAATCGCTGTCTGTAAAATTTCGTTTTGCAACGTTAGGCCGTGTAGCCAGGATTGAAAAAATGATAGTCGCAAGGTTCACAATTATTAGCAGGATTACAGGAACAGTAAATTTCGAGGATTGGCCAATCTGCCTGAAACCCAGCATTAACGAAATGATGATTGTATTCACCGAAATCATTATATGCGCTTTTGTATCTGCCTGGCTGCTCAGGCGCTGACTGTTGGTAGATGTGGTTCTGAACATAGTTTCTATAGTCCTGTCTGCCGCATTCGCTTTACTTTCTTTATTCTTTTCCTTCTCTGTTTCCTTCACCCTGATTTCTTTTGTATCAATTTTATTTTCCAGCAGGGAAGTGATAGAAGCAGGCGTTAATGATAACAATGGATTCTTTTTCTTTAGTTTTTCTAAGTTAGCCTGCTTGTTATTTTCTAAACTATTCCTGCAATAGTCCGTGTAATATTTATGGGTTTCCAGCATTTGAATTGTATCTTTTGTCCATTCATTCTTATCGGCATTTGTTTTATTAATAAGCTCAAATTCTTTGCGTCTTAATTTATTATAGCTGGAAAAATTTTCAGTGCCGAAATAAAATGAATTTGTATCATAAACAATTTCTTCAGGTAAACTACCGGGAACCGAACCGGGCACGGTAACCAGGATACATTTTTTTATAAGATCTGTTGTTTCATTCTCCAGACCGGAACCTGTAAAAAAATCCTCCGCGATCTTTGCACTTGTTTCCGCAGGGTTCGAATAATCTTTATAATACCCGGTGTACAGGAACCAGGCTGAGGCCCTGACTATAAATAATTCCTTTTCATTTAAAGAATAGTATTCCGCAATTTGACCGGAAACCAATACACTATTTTGAATATGGTTAAGATTGTGAAAAAGCAGCTTTGGATTATCGTGCTTGCGTATATATTTTGATATATACGCCTCCGCATCTTTTAACAATAGCTCATAATTCATAAACCGGATTTATTGTACTAAAATACGCCGATGTGAATGCAAAAAATAATTTTCATGATGGAAGCATCATGATCTGTTTCAAATTTTAGACCCTATATTACCAGCGTTTTATTCCTACTCTAAAACATGCGTATCTAAATTGCAATTGCTATGGTTATTTAATTCAATTTGCTATCGTTATTTAATATAACGTGAGTTCTGGATAACCTTTTGTTTTAAGCCTGGTAGAACAATTCTACTAAGGTTTTTTAATTAATTTTCAAATCCCAACCACTATTATACTCAATTTCAATTTCATTATTTCAATTTCGTATTCCATTATTTCTTATCCCGAACGCAGGCTAATATATTTCCGGCCAGACCAATGTTATATGGTTCCCGGATCCCAGCCGCTCCTGTATTCACGCGATAGATATTTATTAGCATCAGGGAGATTGGTAATTTTTAGATTTTGCGCATCATATTTCAAAAGTCGCCCTGTGCGCAAGGCCACCGCATATAAATTTACTGCCTCCGTCAAGTACTCTGCTTCCATAAAATTGCCGGGGTATTGTTTACCACTCTTGCACGCATCAACAAAAAGCGGTAAAGCAGAAGATGTCTGTTCTACCTGGCTGCGCTTGTCCGTTTGAGCATTTATTGATGCTTCCATTTTTTTTCCGGAAATGATCTGCGGATCCTGCACATTGAAACCCGCGAGAATTTTACCTTTGTCACCAACGAACATCATTCCTTCTGCAGGAAGCTCTTTATTTTCTTCCATTAATTCAACCGGAATTGGCGGCCGCATACCTCCATCGTACCAGCAAAGATCAACCGCAGGCCTCGGGCCATTTGCGGGATAGGTGAATCTTACCGTGCTGGCCATGGGGAAGGAGAAATCATTTTTGATCTGGTAAGGCACAGGATCGTGCATGCCGACCACATGGCTCAGGTGCGGAACGACCATAGTGGGCGAGGTTAATTGCAAAGCGTTGAATACTGTCCACAGGCTGTAATGTCCCATGTCAGCCATTGATCCGCCGCCGAAATCATACCAGCCACGAAATACCATATTCGTGTATTCCGGACTGTAAGAACGATCGGCTTCGGGCCCCAGCCACAGGTCCCAGTTAAGTCCTTCTGGAACTGGTGGATTATCTGTCGGTATCACCGGGTACTGCGGCCATACAGGTCGATTGGTCCAGTTGTGCACTTCAGTAAGTGTACCGATGGCGCCGGCATTTATCCATGCCATTACCTGCGTCATGTCGCCATTCGAATCCCATGGTATCAAATGCGTGATCACTTTTGAGTTGCGTGCTGTTTCTATTACTTTCTTTCCTTCGAGTAAACGATTTGAAAGAGGCTTATGCACGATGACATGTTTTCCTCTTTTGATGGCCGCTATAGAAATAACACCATGAAGGTGGTCGGGTGTCATAATCTTAACGGCATTGAGATCTTTCTCTTTATCTAAAAGTTCACGCACATCTGCATATGCAGTGCAGCCGTTGTATTTTAGTTCAGGATGAACATTAGCATAAAAGCCATCGACTATGGATTTACCATTATCTCTTCCACCAGGTACCATATTATCTCCGCCGGAATTCCAATCCGGTTTGTTAATGGCTTTGCGTATTTCATCCCTGAGATAATCTTTGCCCCAGTCTTTGTATCCTACCGCATTCTTATTGGGATCGCAAACTGCCACCACACGAAACTGCTCATTCGCCAGCAACGGCAGCAGTTCTCTTATGCCCTGTGTACCTACACCAATGTAGCCTAATGTTATTTTATCACTTGGAGCAACGTGGTTTTTTCCGCCAAGCACATGCCTTGGTAAAATGGTAAATGCCAGGGCTCCGGTGCCAACTATCTCAACAAATTTGCGACGATGGATTTTAGAACCCGGGGCAGGTGCTGCAGTTGTGCTTTCATTAAAATCTTCAGTTAAAGAATTATTATGGAGAATTTCTTTTTTCATACAAGCATTTTTTTCGTTGATTGAAGTTACCGGATTTGTGAGAATAAAATTATGCTTTGGATAAATTAAGGGCGTGGTACACTTTCAATGTGTATTATTATTTGTACCGGTGAAATGAACATGGTATTTAAATCATTATCATTCACACAACCCGGATCATAAATTTGAATTCAAATCCAGTCCTGTCGCATCTTCTGTTAGCGGTTAAAATTCGGATGAGGGTTTTGGAAAATATGCCGTTCCAAATTTTTGATAATTTTTTATCCAGGAAATCCTATTGAAGACAAGTTAAGAAAAAATAAGATTGGCTTGAAAAGTATTATGATGTATAAGGCAGGTTAATTGTAAACTCAGCACCGTCTCCTTTTTTCGTTTCTACTTTTATTTCACCGCCATGTGCTTTCACGATATCATAACTTAAACTCAATCCTAATCCTGTTCCTTGTCCTGTGGGTTTTGTAGTGAAGAACGGTTGAAAAATTTTATCAACTATTTTTTGTGGAATGCCATCGCCATTGTCCTTGACAGAAATCAAAACCCCTAAGTCACCTGAAGGGGACTTTACATACCTTGTGCTAACCATAACCGATGGCTGGTATTCGCCACTCCCCTTTAGGGGCTGGGGGTTCTTCATTTTTTCTGCTAATGCATAAAAAGCATTGTTGTATAAATTAAGTAACACTCTCCCGATGTCTTGCGGTATAATATTCATTTTTCCTTCGACGGAGGAGACGTCTCTATCAAAATCTGTTTTAATTGTTGCATTAAAATTTTTTTCTTTTGCCCGCATACCGTGATAGCTCAATCTTAAATATTCATCAGCCAACCTATTAATGTCTGTGAGTTCTTTTTGCGAGGAACTGCTTCTGGAATGTTGCAGCATATTTTTTACAATGGCATCTGCACGCTTGCCATGGTGATTTATTTTTTCAAGATTTTGTTGTAAATCATATGCTATAGATTTTGCTTCCCTAATATTTCCTTTATCCATTTCATCATTCATTTCATTAATCAACTCGTCATTTACTTCAGAAAAATTATTCACGAAGTTTAGCGGGTTTTGTATTTCATGGGCTATGCCAGCAGTAAGTTCTCCCAGGCTGGCCATTTTTTCGGATTGTATCAATTGTGATTGTGTAGCTTTTAATTCTTCAAGTGAGTGCTTCAATTCTGCTGTTCTTTCCGTTACATCCTTTTCTAATTGAATTTTTTGCCCAGCAATCAGTTCATTTCTTTCCATCTCTTTTTCTTTAGCAAACCGTTCCTTGTCCAATGCCTGTTGTGCATTTTCCTTTCGCAGATCAATAAATCGCATAAAAAGAACCCATGTAAACGAAACCAACATTATGGCAAGGCAAACCGCCTCTATTAGCCTGTAATTAACGTAAAAAAGATGTATAAAGCGATTGGTAGGATTTATATTAAGCCCCTCAGGCGTGAAGAACTGAGACAGAATAAAGATGGATAACAATGGTAACGAACCGAGCAATACAAAACGGTTTGCCTTACCCGACAGCTTCAGGCAGAACCATTGCAAAAGAATTAATACGACTGGTACAAATGCAAATATAAAAACTTTAAAAGCAGGACGGAGCTGTTGTGTATCCTGTATCTCAAAAAGCCGAAAAATCATTGTTGCCAGGTTTAATCCACAGAAAGCGATAACCAGCCTGAAGAACCATTTGTCCACAAAGGGAAATTTTGTGGAGGTGCCAAGGAAATGCCGGAAAAACTGTACGAGAAAAAATGAAATAAATATCCAGGCATCCCTAAGATAAGATACATATTGTAGCTGATGCTGGTCAAATACAACGAAGTAACTAACGCTTATTCCATGAATCCGGTTTACACCAATAAATAAAATAAACAGGGCAAAATACAGGTAGACTTTTTCCTTTACTATCCGGTAGAAAAAAAAATTCATGAAGGCGGCTAAAAAGATCATACCTATTATGAAAGCTTCCTGCAGGTTGTATGGATAAAAATACCTGTCACGTCTTTCTGCATCATTAATATAATATTCCTGTATTACTTTATCAGTATTTACAATCGCAACCTGGAAATCATCGTGCAGCCCGGGTTCTGTATTCGATATACGTTGGTAAACTGTATAACTTTCACCGGGCTGCATTACTACAGGTATACAGTCAGCAATTTTTAGTCCGTCTTTTTTCTCCCAAACATTTGATCTCCCACTGATGAAATGCTTCCATTGAGCGCTATCTGACTTTACATAAAATTCATCAAGATCGCTCATGGAGTTCAGGGAAATCTTTGCATCCCTGTTCATCATATTTTGAAGGCGGTAAGCGATCCAGTAAGTATGCAGGGAAGTGTCGTAGCCTTTGCTGATACTGTGGAATTTCCCTGATTCATGTAATGCTAAAACATCATCTAATTTCAATTTTCCTTGTTTGTCTTCCAGTATCATCCAGTAGCTGGTAGTTATATCCTGCCATATTGCTGTGTCAGACTTTATTTCGTACGCAGGTGGCCATTGCATTTGTGAAAGGCAATCGTTGCAATTGATAATGCAGGCGGCCAGTAAAATGAATGATAGTTTCATTGCAGAAAATTAAGAAAGTTATTTTACAGGTGAATATTGTTCTTTCTCCTATTTTCGTCTTTACTATTATTTTCCTGCTATGTGCTTTTGCAATAGCGTACATTGTCTGAATCACGGATTTAAAAGGATATATGGATTGCACAGATTTCATTTTAGGGCACTATTCTTTTAAAGGCTAAACTTTTACTTCCAAAATTTATTAATGGTCCATCTTCAATTTTATAAGCCTTCAGGTAATTCAGATTTTGTGCAAGGCTAACATCCTGCAGTTCAATAATAGCTTTAATTTTAACTAATACTTTTCCTTCTATTATAAAATCCGCCCTTCTGGTTCCAATGGACCCGGATAAATTTTTACTGTTCAACCTTACGCTCAAAATTGGAGTGTTGTTTGAGAAAATTCCCAGGCCAGCGCTCTTTGATAAATGACTTCCTGGAAACCATTTCCTAAAAATTATGCACTGCAAATGAACCACCAATAATCTTCTCTGTTATTCCTTTATATTTTAATTCAGTCATAATTAATTCAGTGAAATCTTTTAATCCCTATAATCAGTGATTCAAACAACGGGTAACTCAATAATAAATATGGTGCCTTCATTTTCTTTACTTTCCATTTTTATTTCACCACCATGTTCTTTTATAATATCATAAATTGTCTCAACCATAATTTATAGGATTAACCAATTAACATGATTTCTTTCTGTGCTTTAATTTATCCTGTAAAAGGTATTTGGATTATGAATATTGACCCTTGGCCCTCTTTTGTTTCCACTTTTATTTCACCGCCATGTGCTTTAATAATATCATAGCTTAATGATAAACCCAGGCCAGTTCCCTGCCCGCTTGGTTTTGTAGTGAAGAACGGTTGAAAAATTTTATCAACTATTTTTTGTGGAATGCCATCGCCATTGTCCTTGACAGAAATCAAAACCCCTAAGTCACCTGAAGGGGACTTTACATACCTTGTGCTAACCATAACCGATGGCTGGTATTCGCCACTCCCCTTTAGGGGCTGGGGGTTCTTCATTTTTTCTGCTAATGCATAAAAAGCATTGTTGTATAAATTAAGTAACACTCTCCCGATGTCTTGCGGTATAATATTCATTTTTCCTTCGACGGAGGAGACGTCTCTATCAAAATCTGTTTTAATTGTTGCATTAAAATTTTTTTCTTTTGCACGCATACCGTGATAACTCAATCGTAAATATTCATCAGCCAACTTATTAATGTCTGTGAGTTCTTTTTGCGAGGAACAGCTTCTGGAATGTTGCAGCATATTTTTTACAATGGCATCTGCACGCTTGCCATGGTGATTTATTTTTTCAAGATTTTGTTGTAAATCATATGCTATAGATTTTGCTTCCCTAATATTTCCTTTATCCATTTCATCATTCATTTCATTAATCAACTCGTCATTTACTTCAGAAAAATTATTCACGAAGTTTAGCGGGTTTTGTATTTCATGGGCTATGCCAGCAGTAAGTTCCCCAAGCGAAGCCATTTTTTCGGATTGGATAAGTTGGGCCTGTGTTGATTTTAATTCTGATAAAGACTGATTAAGCGCAGCGGTACGTTTTGTTACCTGTGTTTCAAGTATTTCGTTTTGTTCAGCAAGCATATGTTGCTTTTCCTGCTCCTGGCGAAGACTTTTATTAGAAAGTTCAGTCACTTCATTCAACTTTTGCTTAAGGGCAATGCTTACAAATCCGAAATCTAGACCAAGATAAAGAGAGGTAGTTACGGGAATGCTTAAATCGGTCAAAAGAAAAAAGATGTTTGCCAACATTCCCAAATCGGGTCGAAGATTTGCTACAATCACAAAAAGCAGGAAAAACAATAAACAGCAAATTGCACCTCCGGCCAACAACCAGGCACCCTTCTTTTTTCTCTTTACAGCTCTTATTGTAAGTTTTGCAATAACTATATTAACAAGCAGCGTCATCAGGTCGGCGCCAATATGCCATCCCCAGCTGTATTGCAGCAGATTTATTATAAATGCCGGACCTGCAAGGATAAGCAGCGACCAATACATCCAGTCTTTCTTTTGTTCAAGCAGTTTATAAATTGCTGTCAGCAGAAAAAGATTGATGGCTATTATAATAATAAAAGTTAGATTGTTAAAATAGAACCGTTCAGCCACATCATGGTTATTAAAAAACAACAAACGTACATTGTTGATCAAAAATAAACTCGCATAAATACTAAAATAAAGATTTGCCTTTTGCTCCGGGTAAAAGTAATAATAAGCAGAATGTATCAGTAGTAACAACAACAATAGTCCCACCATAAAACCATTGTAACCCTTTGTCATTTTTTCAATTTCAGCTTTGGCTTTAAAAGCTTTTGTCGTATCCTGAAGTGTTGCACTAAAGGCTGAGTTGTTTGAATTCCTAAATACGGCCGTATAATGTGCCCCCGGCTCAAGCGCAAACCGAACGGCAAGTAGTTGCCCGGTGTTGTTCATTGGTGGTAACAGCGCAGGGTTTGATATTGGATCATAAGCTTTTACTTTACCCGTACCATTATCCAACTCACCAAATTTGTAAAGCAAAGCGCCGTTTAAATAGATTTCAGATGCTATGGATTGTTGAATAATAAGTGACATCTGTTTCTTTAATAGTGCGCTGTCAATAGATAAACGCAGACGAAGCCAACAGATTCCTTTTTTAGGTATTTGCGGTAAGGAGTGATGAACGTCAAGAACCGGATTGATAAATTCCCAATCCGTATCATTAAAATCAGGCTTTGCCCATGCTGCATTATCGCCTTTCTGAAACTTCCAGCCTTTATTTAATAGAATGCCGTCCTGAGGAATTGAATCAATAGTAAGCGTTTGAGAAACACATGCTAATGCTGAAAGAAGAAATACTACAACTAAAATTTGCTTCATATTTAAATAGTATTTGGCAAATTAATTATAAACACACTTCCTTCACCTTCTTTACTTTCCACTTTGATGATACCATTATGTTCTTTAGTAATGATATCATAAGCAAGCGATAAACCCAAACCTGTTCCTTGTCCCGTGGGTTTTGTAGTAAAAAATGGCTGAAAGATTTTATCAATGATATGTTGGGGAATGCCGTTGCCGTTGTCTTCAACCCTTATCTCTATTTTATCGTTCAATCTTTTTGTTAATACTTTGGTTGTTGGCTGATAGCCGTTAGTTTGTCCTGCTGAGCCAGATTTACTCTGAGCTTGCCGAAGAGCAGCATTTTGTTTTTCATTTACTGCATAAAAAGCATTGTTGAATAAGTTTAAAAGCACTCTGCCAATATCTTGCGGAATGATGTTGATGTTGCCGATTGATTCATCAAAGTCTGTTTCAACTGTGGCATTGAAATTTTTATTTTTTGCACGAAGACCCCGATAACTTAATCGGAAATATTCATCACACAAAGCATTAATATTTGTCGGCTCTTTTTTGCCTTCGCTTTTTCTTGAATGCTGCAGCATACCTTTTACAATGGCGTCTGCACGCTTCCCATGATGGTTTATTTTTTCTTCGTTATCTTTTATGTCATTTGAAATATTAATTGCTTCATCGATATTTTCTTCTTTTAATTGAGCTTGTAATTCATCAATCATTTCTTTGTTTACTTCGCTAAAATTATTTACAAAGTTCAATGGATTTTGAATTTCATGTGCAATACCTGCAGTGAGTTCACCAAGGCTAGCCATTTTTTCTGATTGGATAAGTTGTGCTTGTGTTGACTGTAAATTTTCATAAGCAGATTGCAGCTTAGCATTTGTGCGCTGTTTAAAACGGTTATTGCGCCACAATGTTAAAAGAAAAATAAACAGAAAAGCTAAAAGCCCGAATAATGAGAATAGTATAAAACGGTTGCGCGTTGCGGTTGCATCTTTTTCGATGTCAAATTTATTTTTTTGTTCATTCAGCTTAATTGCTTCCAGTTGCTTTAATTTATCATTATTATATAAAGAATCTTTGGCGGCTGCATACATTTTAAGATACAGATTGGCCTTCGCCGGATCGGATTTTTCATAATCTGCAGCCAGTGATTTGGCAGCATCCTGTATGATCGTAAAATTGTTTTGTATTTCTCCGCTCTTTAAATGAAGCAAGCTGTAATAAACAGCTGAATCACGCTGATTCAGCAAACCAAATACTTCTGCCAAACCAGCATGATAAGAAGCGAGGTGATAATAGTGGAGTGCCTTTACATAGTCTTTTTGGCGGGAAGCTATATTCCCGATAAGTACATCTGTGTTGTTTACTAAATCGGCAGAAACTGTACTAAATCTCTTTTTAAAATCAATTAAAATATTTACATAATAAATGGCAGAATCGAGCTTGTTTAATATTACGTAAGTTCTTCCCAGTTGCATATACGTGGGCCATTTACTGGTTTCCGGCATGGTTGAAAAAGAAGGATGGTGTAGTGCTTTAAGCGCATACATTAAAGCTTCCTGGTAGTCTTCTTTTGTAGCAGCATTTATATACATAAGGTTATACATGAATATAAGCAGTTCGGGCTTATATTTTTCGCATAAAGGAATGGCTTCATTTATTTCTGCTGTAGCCTTTGCCCACTCGCCCGTAATAGCATATAAAAAGGCAGTTTGCCCCATGCAACTGATCTTTCCCAAAGGGTAATTTATTTTTTCAGCAATTGTTTTACCCTGTTGTGCATATTGTATCGTCATAGCTGGATTAACAAGCAGGTACATAGAGGCAAGTGTTGAAAGGCTATTCACTTTGGCTGTATCATCTGCCTGCACTGGGAACCGCGTTATAATGCTGTCAACATATTTTTGATTAAAGGGTATGGGTTGTGCAAAACAGTTAAACGTCAAAAAGCAGCAATTGAAAAAAACTATATATTTTAATATTCCCGCAAACATTGGCTGATTATTTATTTATAAATCTTATGTAATATTTGATAGAAGTTATATGTTACCATCTTTTTGTTTTTGGTCATCTTTGTTGTGTCACTCACTTGTACGCCTTGTACAATATTGAGATGAAACCGGCAAGAGTGCGACGTAACAAAAGCTCAATTGATACTCAACTGCCGGTAAAAAAACTAACCTGCATCTTTAACCTTAATTGAACCGTAATACAATTCCTTCACTTTCTTTACTCTCCACTTTTATAGTGCCATTATGTTTTTTGGTAATAATATCATAAGCGAGTGATAAACCTAAGTCTGTTCCCTGCCCAGTTGGCTTTGCAGTAAAGAATGGCTGAAAGATTTTTTCAGTGATGTTTTGCTGAATGCCGTTACCATTATCTTCAACTCTGATCTCTACCCAATCATTCAATCTTCTTGCAGATATTTTGGCTTTTAGCTGATAGCAGTTATAAGCATTCAAAAAAGAAAGACTTCTGCCAACCCATATCTTCCCGTCGTGATCTTCAAAAAGTGACCACACTACAAGGCCACTCATAGATGTGGAATCGGTTGGGTTGTTATAAAACCTTTTGAATGGATAGCCATCATACCTCACAAGAACATTATCCGTTCCGGCCAAAACGTAGCCTGACTTATCAACCAATACGTCATTAACCCGCACATCCGGCAAGCCATCTTTTTTAACATATTGGCTTAAGTTGCCGGAGTTGAGTTGCGCATAAATTATTGCAGATGCAAAAAGAATCATGCAAAAAAGAAAGCTGCGATAGATAAACGCCGATTTTAAATTAGACTTCATTTTTAAGCGTTAACTTTTAAAGATCAGAATAAACCTTGAGCCTTTACCACCCTTTGTTTCTACTTTAATTTCCCCACCATGTGCCTTCACAATATCATAGCTCAAACTCAAACCCAAACCGGTCCCTTGCCCTGGGGGTTTTGTGGTAAAGAATGGCTGAAAAATTTTGTCAACTATATTTTGTGGAATGCCATTGCCATTGTCTTTTACTGTTATTTCTACTTTGTCATTGATTTTTTTTGTGCTTACCGAAACAGTTGGTTCATAACCGGCTTCGACAGGCTCAGCCTGACAAGCTTTTTGTTTTTCATGTAGTTCGTAAAAAGCATTGTTGTAAAGATTCAACAACACTCTGCCAATATCTTGCGGAATAATGTTGATTTTTCCCCCGACAGAGGAGAGATCTCTATCAAAATCTGTCTTAATTTCCGCATTAAAATTTTTGTCCTTAGCACGAAAGACATGATAGCTTAATCGTAGATATTCATCTGCAAGTTTGTTGATGTCAGTAAGTTCTTTTTTCGATGAACTACTTCGCGAATGCTGAAGCATATTTTTTACAATCGCGTCGGCACGCTTACCATGATGGTTTATTTTTACATTATTATCCCTGATATCTTTTGCAATAATTTTTATTTGAGCGATATCGGTTTCATTATTCATTTCATCAATCAATTCATTATTTACTTCTGAAAAATTATTGACGAAGTTCAATGGGTTTTGAATTTCATGGGCTATGCCTGCCGTTAGTTCACCGAGGGAAGCCATTTTTTCTCTTTGAATTAATTGCGCCTGTGCAGACTTAAGTTCTTCATAGGCCATCTTAACCTTTTCGCTTTGCAATTCTATTTGATCCCTCTGATTCTGAATCTTTTTTCTTTTGCGGTTAATATTTCCAATTATGATAACTGCCAGTATGAAAGCGATGCCGGATATTGCAAGAATCAATTTTTTTAGGAATTGCTCCGCTTTCAGTTTTTGCTGCTCGAGACCTTTTTCAGCTGATAATAATTTTACCCTTGCCTGTTCATTTTCTATCTCGTTTTTTGATTCTGTAAATGCCAGTTTCCGTTGATAGTTCTCCCCGGAGACTGAGTCGGTAATTGAATGTGCTAATTCAAAAAATTGCACTGCTTCTTTATAGCTACCGCCGGCTTTGTACAATTGAGCAAGCACATTGGCAACATTTGCGAGAACAAGTTTGTTTTGTAATGTATCGGTTATCTCATATGCTTGTTTTGCATAGGCCATTGCCAACCCTTGTTCCCCCTTTCTCAAAAAAACTTTGCTCAAACCGATCAATGCTGAGGCCCGGGTATCTTTATTAGTTAAAGGAGTTTCTTTGAGGCTGATATTAAACTCCCTTATTGCATTATCCAGTTTATTGGTCTCGGTGTATAATTCGCCCGCAGCAATATGATCATTAACCTGGAGTTTCCCGTTTACATTTCTTATTAAATAGGTTTCAGCAGTGTCATATTGTTTTAGTTTGAGATAGGTTTTACCTAACTGAATCAGTGAATAATCGAATGGTTCCATATTGTTTTCCGAAGCATATGCAACACTTTGTTTATAAAATTTAAGCGCTGTTTCAGGTTGCCCCACATTCAGGTACATATTGCCCACATTAATTAGCGAAAACACTACTCCCGCATGATCGTGTATTTCTTTTCTTATTTCAAAACCGAGTAAACAGTAGTCAATAGCTTTTTGGTAATTCCCTTGCTGCTGATAATTTATTCCAATATAATTCAACACAGAGCCTTCACCCTCCTTGTTTCCGGTTTTTTTGAACAAGGCCAGGGCGGAATCAAAATGGATTAGGGACGTGGAATATTCTCTTATATCGCTGTTTAATACACCAAGGTTATTATAAGTTGCTGCTCTGCCGTTATCATCGTGTAATGCAGAAAATAGGGTTAGTGCCTGCCACAGGTATTGTTTGGCAACATTCTTGTCTCCGGATACCATATTTGCCACACCAATGTTCCTGTTTGCCTCAGCTATTCCTTTTTTATAATCCGAATTCTCAGCAATTTGTAAGGCCTGCTGCCCATAATAAATGGATGAATCAAAATTTTTGTACCAATAACTTTTACTTATGGAATTGAATGTATCTGCAACCGATGCATAAGCCTGCTTTGATTGTATGGTTGAAGATGATTGGCAAAATGTAAAATAGGAAGTGCAGCAGCTGATAAGCAGCAAAGGCAACCGGCGGAAAAGCAAGGTTGAACTAATATATACACAACTCTTTTCCATAAGTTTCTTTATAAAATGGGTAAAATAACTAAGAACTTACTTCCGTCTCGTTCCCTGGTTTCCACATTAATCTCCCCTCCATGTGCCTTCACGATATCATAACTCAAACTCAATCCCAACCCGGTTCCCTGGCCAGTAGGTTTCGTGGTAAAAAATGGCTGAAAGATTTTATCAACTAAGCTTTGTGAAATACCGTTACCGTTATCGTTCACTGAAATTAAAATTTTATCGCCGGTTTTTTTTGTGCTGACTGAAACCGTTGGTTGATAGTCCTTATTACCGGCTTTCATCTTTTCTACAACAACGTAAAAAGCATTGTTATATAAATTCAATAATACTCTTCCAATATCCTGCGAAATGATGTTGATTTTACCGATGGAGTTATCAAAATCAGTTTTGAAATCAGCGTTGAAAGATTTGTCTTTAGCCCGAAGGCCATGATAGGACAATCTTAAATATTCATCGCACAAAGCATTGATATCTGTTGGTTCTTTTACACCCAGTGTTTGTCTTGAATGTTGCAACATGCCTTTTACAATTGCATCTGCACGTTTGCCATGATGATTTATTTTTTCTGAATTTTCTATTACATCATCAGCGATTGATTTTACTTCATTAATATTTCTTTTGTCTGCCTCATCTTTTAATTCTTCTAATAATTCTTTATTCACTTCACTAAAATTATTCACGAAGTTTAACGGGTTTTGAATTTCATGTGCAATGCCTGCAGTAAGTTCTCCAAGCGAGGCCATCTTTTCTGACTGTATAAGTTGGGATTGGGTTTCCCTGAGCTTTGTTAGAGTATTTTCTATCTCTTGTTTTTGGGTATTGATTTCTGCATTCAATGTTGCGAGTTCCTCGTTCCTTAAACTGACCTTTATCGCTTCTTTTTCTGCATCTTCTGCACGTTGGGATATTTGACAATTGAGAACTTTTTGGTTTACCGAGTCTTTATGCAGTTGCTTTTCTACGTGAATATATTTTTCAAGATGAATAAGTGCCTGGTTATAGTTTCGTAACCTTTTTTGACTTTCGTATAAAGCCCAATGCGCTTTTCCTGAAATATCTGCGGCGTTAATGGCATCAGAAATTTTTAGAGCTTCCTGAAGCGCCTCCTGGATTTCATCTTCCGATGTACCTTTAAATTTTTTTAGATCAGCCAGGAAAAGAATTAATTCGGCTTCCCCTTTTTTATCGCCCACCTCGCGGCGAATCTGTAAACTTTCACCAGAAAATAAATCTGCCTTCTGCCACTCGCCCCGCTGTTTATAAATTTCTGCCAGGTGAAAGAGTGCATTGGCTTGTCCTCTTTTGTCATCATTACTTTTGCTTATAGACAGGGCTTTTTCACAAAAATCTATTGCTTGTTGCCAATCTTCAAGTTTTAAATAAGTATAACCAATATTATCAAGGCTGCCAGCCTCGCCCCATTTGTCTCCTGATTGTTTACGAATCGAGAGTCCGCGTTGGTAATAGTTTAGGGCCGATGGGTAATCTCCTGTATCAAAATATATAGATCCAATTATATTTATTGCGTAAGCTTCCATCAATGGATAATCGATAGAGCGGGAAATAGACAAGGATTTATTAAAGCTATCGAGCGCCTGCTCGTAGTTTCCTAAATATTTATAAGTAACGCCAATCTGGTAAAACGTGGTTGCTTCACTTTCCAGGAATTCTGCTTGCTGGCTGAATACTAATGCTTTCTTCAACAATTCCAAAGAAAGTCCAAAGTTGCTCCAGTTCCGTTGAATAATGCCAAGGTACTCATTGGCTACGGCCATTCCTTTAAGATCGTTTATTGATTCAAAAATAGAAAGAGCTTCAGTTAAATATTTTAATGCTTCTTCATTTTTTGAAAGCCGCACGAGAGCAAAGCCATAGCATTTAAAGGCGTCAGCTTTTCCCTTTGTATAATCTATCCCTTCCAGAAGTTCCAAAGCTTCGGCGCTTAATTTGAATGAGCGTGGCGAATCGTTGACCCGGGTATCCCACGCCGATTGATTTAATTCATCGATTTTGTCCTTAATACCCTGGTCATTGTTTTCCATGAAAGCTATTCAATAAGTAATGCAGAAGCGTTTATACCATATAAAATTCCCATTGTATCCTGTCAGGATCTTTAAATGCCACATAATTTTTTTGAAGGGTTTCATCCAGCTTTACGCCGGTATTCTCCACTCCGGCAATAGTCAATTCTTTCGCTACACGCTGCAACTCTTCCTCGGTTTCACAGGCAAGAGCAATATGGTCGAGCCCGATGTTAAACGGATTAAAAACATCTTTACTTGTTTCTGCGTCAGCTTTTTTAAAGGCTACGATCACGGGACCTGCTAGAAGGCCAATGATGTCAGGCGTGTCCAGTGCCAATGTGAAACCTAGAGTATCTCTGTAAAATTTTTTTGTAACCTCCATATCGGTGCAGCGCAATGCGATATGGTGAGCACCAGTCGTTTTGGGGTTAATGGGCATATACAAAGTTTTAGTTTGGGTTGAAAAAAATCCTTTTAGAAAGTTAACGAAAGGTTTTGTAAAAAGAAACAGATGCGGGTAAATAGGTAAAACCTCCCCACAAAGAATCATCCGGATGCAAATAATTTCATTGGATATTATGAGGCAGGCAATTGAATTATAAACTCACTTCCTTCACCTTCCTTTGCTTCCACTTTTATTTCTCCTCCATGTGCTTTAATAATATCGTAGCTTAATGACAATCCCAACCCCGTTCCCTGGCCGGTTGGCTTTGTTGTAAAGAAGGGTTGAAAGATTTTGTCTAATACTTTTTGCGGAATGCCATTCCCATTGTCTTTTACTCTTATTTCTACCCCCGGGTTTTCAGAAGGGGATACAATTGCTTTTGTGCTCACTGAAACTGTCGGTTCGTATTCTATCGCTCCCTGGGCGGGTGGGAGCGTTCTTCTTTTTTCCATAACCGCATAAAAAGCGTTGTTGTATAAATTCAATAATACCCTTCCGATATCCTGGGAAATGACATCTATCTTGTCAAGGCTGTTATCAAAATCAGTTTTAATGATTACATCAAATGACTTTTTCGCAGGATCCTTCGAATCTTTTGCCCGCATACCGTGGTAGCTCAGCCGTAAATATTCATCAGCTAAAGCATTAATATCCGTAGGTTCTTTTTGACCTGTGCTTGTTCTTGAATGTTGCAGCATCCCTTTCACAATGGCATCTGCCCGCTTTCCATGATGACTTATTTTTTGCTCGTTTTCTTCTATACTGCCCGCTATCGATTTTACTTCTTCGTAATTGCCTTTGATAATTTCAGCTTTCATTTCCGCAAGCAGATCCTTATTTACTTCAGAAAAATTGTTTACGAAGTTCAATGGGTTTTGAATTTCATGAGATATGCCCGCCGTGAGCAGGCCAAGTGACGCCAATTTCTCCTGCTGAATAAGAAGGGCTTGTGTGGACTGTAGTGCTTTCAATGTTTGTTGCAGTCGTTCCTTTTGATTATCGATCTCCTGTTTTTGTTTTTGCAATAAAGCATACGCTTTTTTCCGGCGCCGGTTTCCGCGCCACAAAAAGAGCGCTATTGAAAGAAAAGAACCTACAACGGCTAAAAGCAAATACGTCTTCAGGCGGTTCTTGTATTTTACCTGTGCAGCCTGCAGTTCCTGTTCTCTTAGCTTGGCGTCAAAGACAAGCCCGTTTACCCGGCTTATCTTTTCCTGGTTGTAAAGACTGTCTTTTATCGTCATACTTATTTTGTAATAACGTATAGCCACAACCGGGTTTGTTTTTTCGTATGCCCACGACAGTAGCTCGCTGGCCTGCATCGATCCCTTCCGGTAGTGAATTATTTGCCCCGTGTCCAAAGCCATTTCAGCATAAAAGAGACAAGAGTCTGTTTGGTTTTGTTTTCGATATATGGCAGCAATGCCGTTATTGATATCAACCAGGTCGTTTCTTGCTGTCATTTTAAAAGTTGACCGGTAAAAATAAAGGGCGGAATCAAATTGATTTCTTTTGGCATACACGTTTCCTAACACCAAAGCCGGGTAAGTCCAATCCTGCTTTAGTTCGCGATCCTTCGCAAAACCTTTTTTTGCAAAAAACAAAGCCGAGTCTAACCTGTTTCCTTCCAAATAAGCATCTGCTATGCAAACATCAGAATACGATAGCTGCTCCGCGTCCTGTCTTACTTCATACATTTTTCTTGCGTCAAAATAATAGTACAAAGCCATTTTATAATCACCCATTCCCCTGTAAATGTCTCCTATGGCACTCCCCATTTCACTTACATCGGCAGTTCGCTTCATTTGCCGGTACAAACTCATTGCTTCCAAAGCGTACTGCATAGACCGGGAATAATCACCGAGCACCCAATAACCTTGCTGCAGCCAGGCATAGGCAGTTGCAATGCCATAAGTGTAACCCAGCCTTTTGGAAAGCCGTAATGCGGTATTGGCATAATAGATACCCGAGTCGGGCTTGTTATAAGTATCATACCCGCATATTTGCAACAGGCGGTTCACCCGTGTTGTGTCTTCTTTTTTCTCTTTAGCGATCAGATTTATTAAACTGTCAATATTTGAAAACTGCGCAAAGCCGGGAACCGTGCAACACGACAAAACAAATATGATAATGCGTCTCTTCATAAAGAGATGATCTAATTAATTTGGACTTGCGGCATTCAGGCGGGGATTTGCACGGATGAGTGGATTTCGCGGAGTTTATTCTGAAGAGAGGCCTATTACCAATTTTTCATTCACGGCGAAGTTCGTTCTTCTTATTACAATTGGTGCAAGTAATTCTTTACTTGCTGTCCGGAGATTCAGACAGCAGGTAACGAAATAATAAATTCACTTCCTTCAGCTTCTTTCGACTCAACTTTTATTTCTCCGCCATGTGCTTTCACAATATCATAGCTTAATGATAAACCCAATCCTGTTCCCTGCCCGGTTGGTTTGGTAGTAAAGAAGGGTTGAAATATTTTATCTACTATATTTTGCGGAATGCCGTTACCGTTATCTTTCACAGAAATAATAACCTCTGGATCCACTGGAGGGGACTTGACAGACTTTGTGCTTAGGGAGATTATTGGTTCGTATTCTTGTTGCCCCTTTAGGGGATAGGGGTTCTTCATCTTTTCTGCCACAGAATAAAATGCATTGTTATATAAATTCAATAATACTCTTCCTAGATCCTGTGGAATGATATTGATTTTATCAATGGATTCATCAAAGTCTGTTTTCAATTCAGCATTGAAATTTTTGTCTTTAGCACGGAAGCCATGATAACTCACCCGTAGATATTCATCCGCTAATTTATTAATGTCAGTAAGTTCTTTCTGCCCGGCGCTTGCTCTTGAGTGTTGCAACATTTCTTTCACAATCACATCTGCACGCTTGCCATGGTGGTTTATTTTTTCTTCATTCTCTATCAAATCATCGGCAATTGCTTTTACTTCATCTGTATTTCCCAAATCAATTTCATTCTTCATTTCGGCAAGCAATTCTTTGTTCACCTCTGAAAAATTATTTACAAAATTTAATGGATTTTGAATTTCATGGGCTATGCCTGCCGTTAGTTCACCGAGTGAAGCCATTTTTTCTGACTGGATGAGTTGGGATTGGGTGGATTTTAAATTGGCAAGGGTTGATTCCAAAACTTTATTTGCTTTTTGTTTTTGCCGGTTATTTTGATACAGAATTAAACCAATGGCAAGAAACACCACCAAACCTGCCAGCATTGCATATGTCCTGATTTTGGTCTGCGTTTGAATTTTTTCCTCCTCCAGTTCCCGGAGCCGTATTTGTTCATCAAATCCAACATTCTGATAGGCAAGCAGGTTTTTTCTATCTACGTTATTCAAGCTATCGCTTAATGCAATAAATAATTGCACATATTTAAAAGCACTGTCGTTATTTTTTTGTTGACCATATACATAGGAAATTAATCCATAGGAATATGCCATATTCTGGGCCTGCCCAACTCTTTTAGTGATTTCCAGGGCTTCCCTGGCATAAAAAAGACTGGAGTCAGGTTTATTTAGATCTAAGTACAAACGACCTAATGAAAGATAGATATATCCAAGACCTGTAAAAATATTTTGTTCTTTATTAGCTTTTATTCCTCTCAGGAAAGCATCCATGGCCAGGTTAAAATTTCCTTTTCGCTGGTAAATGTTCCCAATGATGTTTAAAGTAAGGCCCAGGTATTTTCTTCCTTCAAATGATAATTTTGAAAAAAGGTCCAATGATCTTTGTGCAAAAAGAAGTGCTGAATCCAATCTATTAAGGCGTAAATAAGCATCTCCCAGGTTCATATTTGCTAATGCAAGCAACACAGTATCCTGAACAGATTCAGCAAGGCTTATTGCGGTAAAGTAATTCGAAATTTGCTTATCAGTATTGCCGGTTAAACCATACAAATGTCCCATATCATGGCGAGCATAACCTAAAGCATCAAGCCGCGCTTTTCGCGGGGTTCGGTCTTTTGGAAGGTTCCAGGTATATTTTTCACTCGCAGGGTCTTCTGCAATTTTTAATGCTTGTAAAAATGATTCAAGCGACTTGGGGTAATTGCCTAAATGCATTAACATATATCCCTTAGCATCTAATGCACTTGCTTCATACAATTTTAATTTTAATTGTTTGAGCAATTGGTATACTTTGATTCAGGTAGAAAAGGGAACTATCAAAATTTATTTCATTATAAAATAATCCCAGTTGAAAATAAACATCCATACGGACGGTATCATTAGCGGCATTCTTCAACGCAACATGCAGGCTATCTAATTTTTTTTGCTCCAACTGCGCCGATACAAAAACCGGCAGCAACAAAAGCAACGCTATTTTTATATATATTTTCATGAAATTTATTTAGGTAATTGGCAATTGAATAATAAACTCACTTCCTTCTCCTTCTTTCGTTTCCACTTTCAATTCCCCTCCGTGTGCTTTTACAATATCGTAGGCCAGTGACAACCCTAAACCAGTTCCCTGCCCGGTAGGTTTTGTTGTAAAAAAAGGTTGAAAGATTTTATCCAATAGTTTTTGAGGAATACCGTTGCCGTTATCTTTTACGCTGATCTCCATCCTGCCATTTTTTTTCTTCGTGCCTACGGAAATAGTGGCTTCATAACCCACCTGTCCGGCAGGCAGGTTTTCTGACTGCAGTTTCATTTTTTCCATTACAGCATAAAATGCATTGTTGTATAAATTCAATAACACCCTTCCGATATCCTTCGGAATAATATTGATTTTATCAATCGTTTCATCAAAATCCGTCTGTATCGTCGCGTTAAACAACTTGTTCATAGAATCCTTCGGATCTTTCGCCCGCATGCCATGATAGCTTAATCGCAAATATTCATCGGCTAATGCATTAATGTTGGTGGGCTCTCTTTGCGAAGAACTGCTTCGTGAGTGCTGAAGCATATTTTTTACGATGGCATCAGCTCGCTTGCCGTGATGATTTATTTTTTCTTCATTTTCTATGACATCATTTGCAATTGCATTTGCATCATTAATATTTCCCTTCTTCATTTCATCTTTCATTTCAACGAGGAGTTCTTTATTTACCTCGGAAAAATTATTGACAAAATTCAGTGGGTTTTGTATTTCATGGGCTATGCCTGCGGTGAGTTCTCCAAGCGAAGCCATTTTTTCTGATTGAATCAGTTGTGCCTGGGTTTCTTTTAATTCAATAAGAGATTCATCCGCAATCTTTTTCTGTACTTCTATTTCTTCTTTTTGTCTTTTACTTTCTTCATACAAGTCTGCCAACTCAACGTTTCGTAAGCGATATATCTCCGCTTCCTGCCTTGATTTTTCTATCCGATGAGAAATTTCAAGATTTTGAATTTTTTGATTTAACGCATCTGTATGAATTTCTTTTGAGAGACTTATATAAGTTTCTATGTGTGTCAGCGCCTCCTGGTAACGATCATAATGTTTGCTGGCTTCATAATAGCCTAAATGAATTTTGGCAAGAAGATCGAGGGCCTTGGTTTCCTCTCCCAACTGAAGTGCTTTATTCAATAGCTCAAATACCTGTTGACCGGGATGTCCTGCGAAATTTTTCTTTAGCTGAAGCTCAGCCAGAAACAATATTATTTCAGCCTGTCCTTTTTTGTCTTCGATATCCTGCCGAATACTTAAGCTGGCATTGCAGTATTCTGCAGCCTTGTTGTAATCGGTTAGCTCTTTGTATATATTTCCCAAATGAAAAAGCGCATTGCTTTCACCTTTTTTATCTTTTACAGATTGAGAGATAGATAAGGCCTGCGAACAAAATTTTAGAGCCGTGTCATACTCCTTTAATTGAAAATGAATAAAGCCAATACTATCCAGGCAACCTGCTTCTCCCCATTTATCTCTGGCTTCTTTTGTGAGGGAAAGGCTTTGCGTATAATAGTCTAACGCATTAGAAAAATCCCCTGTCTCAAAGTAGATAAGACCGATTTGTTTTATGGAAAGAGCTTTAGACATTACATAAGTCACAAATCCGGGCTGAGCTATCGACAAGCCCTGAAGCAAATAATTCAGGGCCGTGTCATAATCACCCAAATATTTATAAGTTACGCCTAAATGATAATAACAAAGTGATTCGGCTTCCTTGTTTCCGGCTTGTTGGGATAACTCTAAAAATTTAAAAAGATAATCTAATGAGGCACCATAATTTCCCAAGCCTCGTTGAATGATTCCATAGTAGCCATGTATTGAAGCCTGTCCATCCAGGTCGTTTAGCGATTCAAATAATGGTAGCGACTTTTCGCAGTATGCGAGGGCTTCGTGGTGCCTTGCCAGGCGAATAAGAGTGAACGCAAACGTGCGGTAACCTTCCGCCTTACCCCTTGTATAATTAATATGTTCAGCAAGTTCAATAGCTTGCTTACTGAAAATATGAGCTTTCGGTGAATCGTTGACTCTTATTTCCCATGCCTCTTTATTTAGCTGATCTATCTTTGGCTGCAGAGCATCAGTATGGATTTTATTTTCCATAATTATAAATTAAATCCAATCTTTAAGCGGCGAGATCAGTTAATGCCCATGCATCCGCCGTTGTCAATTGCTGGTCACCGGAAAGTTTTAGAAGCAAAAAAAGCTGAAGCTTATAAGCAGCCATCCATTTAATGCTTGTGGCAATGATACCTTCTCCCAATGGAGCTTTAACACCACTCCACGGATAGGTAATTTCTTTATGAAGTAAATCATCTTCACTTATCTGGTCGAAAAGGTTATTCAGCGTTACGATCTGTTCATCCATAACGGTCAAAAATTGTTCCTGCATCATTGCTTTAGAGGAACCGATTTGTGATCCGTAAAAGGTATTGAAATCGGTACCATCTTCTTCCTGCCAATACTTTGGCATAATGGTTCCCGCAATGCCTAAGTACTGCAATAATTCTAAAACACTTCTTACCCCCTCGCCTGGTCTGAAATTTACCTGGTCAGGAGGCAGCTTGGTGTAGAGCCTGCGGCAAATATTTATTTCCTTTTCAATGCTGTTGAGTAAATGCTGTTTGTACATGTTTCGTATTTTAATGATGAAAAATAATTCTTCTATTTTATAGGCAAACTGATAATAAACTCACTTCCTTCGCCTTCCTTCGTCTCCACTTTCAGTTCCCCTCCATGTGCTTTAATAATATCATAACTCAAACTCAATCCCAATCCTGTTCCTTGTCCTGCAGGTTTAGTGGTAAAGAATGGTTGGAATATTTTATCAACTATTTTTTTAGGAATGCCGTTGCCAGTGTCGCTTACAATTATTTCAACTTTATCATTCAATTTTTTTGTTTGAACTGAAACAGTTGGTTGATATGTTTCATCTGTGCTTTTAATTTTTTTATTCACCGCATAAAACGCATTGTTATATAAATTCAACAATACTCTTCCAATATCCTGGGGAACGATGTTGATGTTGCCAATCGTCTCATCAAAATCAGTTGGCATTGTGGCATTGAACGTTTTGTCTTTTGCTCTTAACCCATGATAACTTAATCGTAAATATTCATCGGCTAATTTATTAATGTCAGTAAGTTCTTTCTGCCCTGTGTTTGCCCGTGAATGTTGCAGCATTCCTTTTACAATGGCATCTGCACGCTTGCCATGATGATTTATTTTTTCTTCGTTCTCTATTAAGGCATTTGCAATGGCTTTTACTTCATCAGTATTTCCCTTTTCAATTTCACCTTTCATTTCTTCAAGCAATTCTTTGTTTACCTCAGAAAAATTATTCACGAAATTTAACGGGTTTTGAATTTCATGGGCTATGCCTGCCGTTAATTCACCGAGTGAAGCCATTTTTTCTGATTGAATCAATTGAGATTGAGCTTGCTTTAAATCAACCAATGTTTTTTCTATTTGTTGCTTTGCCAATTCTAATTTATTAAAGTCTTCATAACGGGCATAGGCAATTGAAAAAGCTTCGGCCAGTGATTTAATAAGATCAAGCTTTTCTTTTTGCAAAGGACTATCGTTTCCTACATAAAGCATTCCCTGTGCAAAAGGGACCAGATGCAAATCCAATGATTCAGGAGCTGTGGCGGCTCCGTCCTGGTAAATTTCTTTACTGGGTATTTGCCCCTCTTCAATCATGCTTTGCATCCAGCTGGTAAATGCCTCTTTATTCCAATGCTCCGTGTAGACTTGTCCTTTGCGCCAATTTTCCACAGCATTCATAGTAAGAGAATTTACATTGAAAGCCAAATTCATTACACCAAGTGAATGCCCGTCTGGTGCGGACAAATAAAATTTCACCGCCGCATTAACTTCATCTATAATAAAAACACCACAGCGAAAAAAGGGAACTCCTAAAACGGTCAACTCCCGCCATATTAACGGGGTGATTCGCTGCAGGTCATTGATTGTGCGCATGGAAGCGATCTCTGCCCGAACCCGGTCAAGTGATGATTCCCTGATGGCTTCAAGGGCCCTTGCCTCTGATTGTTTCAGGTCTTCAAATCTCTTGTATGCAAGACCGAAAGCATTCGCAAAACGACGTATGATGTTTATTAACTCTTCAGTAAAGGGGATTTCCCGGAAGAAAAACAATCCGCCTGCCGGGAAAAATGTATTGAAATAATAATGACGATCGCTGTGGGAAACAGTGGCTCCGGCAGCAGCATCCGGAATTTTATAATTATCTCCTTTCTGCGTATTGTAATAACTGACTAATTCTTCACCCTCTAAAACATAATAATAATCTTCCTGATTCTGCCACGCACAAAAAACTTCCTGCAACAGGGGATGGATATCCATTGATTCATTACCCGAAAAATTTACTTCGTATCCATCTTTTGCGGTTGCGGTTGTCCAGACATCAACACTACGATCTGTACCATTAATGATGCCGATACCACACCGGAGCGTTTTTAATTCGAGCTTGTCCAGTTCACTAAAAATAACAGATACTACCTCCTGCAAATCGTGGCTTTTATTCATAGCCATTGTTTGCGTTCTTACTCTTTCTAGCGCTGCTTCAATTTGTGCTCCCCTGGCCTGCGCCTCTGCTTTTTGCAGGTCGAGGAAACGGGTGTAGGTCTGGTCAAATACCCGGGCGAACCTTACCAGTAATTTCATGATTTCGTTAGCAACCGGCTCATGGGTAGTAAAAAGAAGAAAGCCCTGGGCAAAAAAAGCTGCCTGCTGAACCCTTCGGCCTTTGATTTTGGTTTCGTCAACAGGCAGCCGCGCTTCCTCCCTTACGAATTGGAGCCAGTCATGCAGATCCTGGCCGGCGAGGTCAACAATAATAGTATCTTTCTTCTCCATCCAGGCTGAATATATTTTAGAGATACTAGTGCGCTCGTCAAGTGAAAAGAAGTATTGTTGATTTACCTCGTTTCCGGTTTGATCAGTAACCCACAGTTCCACTTTTTTACTTTCTTCGTTTATGATTCCGATGCTCATACGGTCGGGAATTTTTCCAAGAGAGTTAAATTGCTCAAAAAAAACTTTCGCTGTTTCCGATAGCTGTTCGCTTTTGTGCATAGCCATGGTCTTTGCCCTCACACGCTCTAAGGCAGCTTCAATTTGAGCTTCTCTTGCCTGTGTCTCTGCTTTTTGCAGGTCTAGAAAACGAACGTAAGCTTGCTCAAAAACTTTTGTAAATCGTTTCAGTATTTCTTTTTGTTCTTCCGGCAGCAACGCTCCCGTGTGAGAAGGGATTAAAATTGCAGAGTGTTTTGACCATGCCCCGGCAATTGAATAGTTTTCGTTTTGCAGCATCCGTTCTTTAAAATCATCGGGGAAATGTTTGTAATCAGTGTACTCAAAAAACTTTTTGAACATGCTGTTCTTTTCCTCGTAAGAATAAGCCCGGGAAAAAAAGTCCAACCCGCTTTCCTGCGCATTCCAGAGATCAACAAAAATGGGATGATCAAAGTAGGGAATATAGTAGCTTTGAGAAGATGACAAGTCGTGGGAAGCTATCCATTGAACTACATCCCTGGAGCCCTCAATAAATATATTAATGATTGCTCCGCCTGAATCTAACGCAATACCAAGCTCCTGCAGCTTTTCAAACACAACGGTTACCACCTCATTCAATTCTTTGGTTTCATACATTGCCAAAGAACGGGAACGAACTTTTTCCAATGCCGCTTCGATCTTTGCTTCTCGTGCTTGTGCTTCTGCTTTTTGAAGATCGAGAAAACGGGTATATGCCTGTTCAAAAACTTTGGCAAACCGTTTCAGTATTTCAATACCGGTTTCGGAAAATAATTCGCCTTCATAATTCGCCAGTTGAAGACCGGTATTTTTTGTTAATGCATATGCGAATACAGCACAGTCGCTTTCTAAGAGATATTTTTTCCGTTCATCCGATAATTGCCTGTAATCCGTATGTTCAAATGCAAAGCGAAACCAGTCGTTCTTTTCATCAAAAGAATATTTTTTCACAAGGGTGTCCTTCTTTTTTTGTCTAGCCTCTTTCAGATCCCTGAACATTGGAAGATTGCAATAAGGAAGATGGAAAGAGGTTGAATATTGGTGCCCGGACAGAGCTACCCATTGTTCAAGATCATCGGAGCCTTCCCTAAAAATAAAAATGCTGGCGGCATTCATGACGATATCCACTTCGTTCAACCTGTCAAATACTGTACGCACTACATCCTGGAGCTCGTCACTTTTATGCATGGCTAAAGAACGGGAACGGACTTTTTCTAATGCGGCTTCAATCTGTGCTTCTCTTGCCTGTGTTTCCGCTTTTTGAAGATCCAGAAAACGGACGTAAGCCTGGTAAAAAATATTTGCAAACCTCGTAAGTATTTCGTTTTCCTTGCCCGAGAACGAAGGCTTGGCGTAGCTTGTAATTTGAACTCCTATGTTTTTTATTAAAGCAAGTGACAGGGCATAATGTTCACTTTCTAGAATTGCGTGTCTTCTGTCAGCCGGAATATTCCTATAGTCTGTGTGCTCAAAAAAATAACTAAACAGCTCGTTTTTTTCTTTGACCGAATAACTTTTTGCGAGTAGCTTTTGGCCGGTTTGTTTGGCTTTCGCAATGTCATTCAGTATGGTGACATCCGCGTAAGAAATAAGAAATCGTGACGAATTTGTAAGAGTATCATTGGCAGTCCAACATTCAACATCCTTAGAATCTTCAGAAAAGATTATGATGTTAGCTGTAGCAAGGGTCACCTTCAATTCCATGAAACTTTCAAAAACTGAGTTAACAATTTGCTGCAGTTCATCACTCCTTTGCATGGCCATAGTTCTTGCCCTCACTTTTTCAAGTGATGCTTCTATTTCCAATTCACGTTTCATTAGCTTCAGCAATGCTGATTTTTTTTCAATCATCTTTCGCAAGGCCTCCACACCAGCTGAATTTACCTTGTCGCTTTGCTTTTTCATATCTCCTGAATTATAGGAATTTGATTGATGAAAATTGAACCTTCAATTTTTTGCATATGCCTAGTCATACTCCTGGTTGTATTCCCTGGCTGAACTATTTTTTAATAAATTTAATACTACTCTGCCAACTATAATAGCGCCGAATCTGAATTAATGAATTTGTTTCTTTTCAACAATCAGTTTTAAATTCATGCTATGAAACTACGTCTAACTGCTTTTACCGCTCTTTATGATTTTTATTTGAATCATGCACCTCCAAAAAAATCAATAACACCGCGAAGCTCAACCCTGTAGTAACTTTAGCTGCCTTTCAATTGCCGGGAGGATTTAAAATCGAATTGTTCGCATCAGAATCAATGGTTTCCGATTCCGTCCTTTGTACACCGCCGGGTCAGGGATTTGTCAGGTTACTCACAGAACTAACGGTGGCGGGGCAGCGCATAATCAATAGTCTTCGCCGATCACTTGATTGCCCGGCTTTATGAAATGGAAGAAAAGAATACCGGTAGTAGATGTTCCGGATATTTTGTTTTTCTAATACACCATAATGACGGAAAAGCGGATGTAAGCAAAGTAATGATCACCGGCCTGCTGTTGGCTTGGAAGATCTTTATCAATAAATGCCCGAAAGCTGTTTTGTCAAACGTGTATTTTTTTGAAGGGTTATCCATGGGATAAAATTACTTAAAAGAAATAACGGCAGATTAAAAACGAAATCCTTACACTCCTAACTGCACCGCCTTCTGCATATCCTTGTATCTTTTATCCCAAAGGGCCATGTCCTGGTTAAGATTGTCATCGATGTGCACAGGGTCCTTGTCCCGGAAAGTTCCACCCCAGCGAAGGCCGGGATCATCTAAAATGGATTTGATAAAGCGCCTTACCGGTTCCGCTACTGCGGGGTATTTCGCCAGTTCCTTTGAATTGGCAGACTTCTTTCTGTTGTCATAAACGACGTTCATATCTATGGCATGGCCGGCCATATGGTTGGAGCGGGTAGCAGGTTTCACTATCGCGCCGCCTACATTTGACGATGTGCGGAAAGAACTGGTGACGTGCACAAAAACGTCGGCTTGTTCTGCATAGGCATTGATTTTTTCGAGCGCAGGTATGAAGTTTTTATCTGCACGGCATGGCTGGCCCTGGAACCTGGAACCCTCAAATAATACGAGTGGCGATTCATCACCGGGTAAGTTATTTAAAGCCAGGTCGCTCCAGTTTTGCCCATAAAATGCATTAATATCATTGAGCATGACGTCTATCAATGGACGGCTGAGTAAATCGCCATCAGACTCGATCCCATTGTCTTTCGCATAGGCAATAACTGCATTGCGGGTACTTTGCCCATACAAGCCATCAGCGCCATATTTCGGGAAGTTCAGCTGTTGGCCATATCCTTTTTCATTGAGCAGGGTTTGCACGGCCGTAACGCTGATGCGTGTGCCCTTTGAAATGTACTTTTTTGTTCTAAGATCAGAAGCGCCGATAGACCATAAGATATACATTGCCGGAAGAAAATCATGCCGCTGCAGGACCAATTTGGCTAGTGCATTAGACACTGAAGTACCGTCGCTCTTGTTATTATTTTTTACCGAGAAAGCTGCCACGGCGCTTACTGTTGCCGCGCCATAATTGCCATCGGCCTCGTAATTGTCAAAATGCAATTCATTCTTAAAGCCAAGTTCAAATAGTATCCGCTGCAATTCAATTATCAATTCTTTGTTTGCAGAGCCCTGGAATAATGATTTGCTCACGTCTCCCTGGCCAAGGGCTGCTTCTAAAAGGGTTGATTCCATAATGAATGAGTTTTTTTACATTTTTAAGATGTCCTGTTTTTACAAATTGAGAGAGAACATCTTTTTTACTTAGAAATATTATAGTGCCAGATTCAGAATATAAATTCCGCCGGGTGTTCCTATAGCCTGCATCCTTAAGTTGGCGGGATTGTGACATAGAAAGAATCCGAGAAAAAGTTAAGTAAAAATAAGCAAGGTTTGAAAAGTATTTATTTGTCAGGGAGCGTGACGCGAAATTCACTTCCCTGAGCTTCTTTGCTCACCACTTTTATTTCCCCCCCATGCGCTTTAATAATATCATAGCTTAGCGACAATCCCAAGCCTGTTCCCTGCCCTGTTGGTTTTGTAGTAAAGAATGGCTGAAATATTTTATCAACTATTTTTTGGGGAATACCATTTCCGTTGTCCTTCACAGAAATCAAAACTCCTAAAACCCCTGAAGGGGACTTTACAGACTTTGTACTAACCGTAACTGTTGGTACGTATTCTTCACTCCCCTTTAGGGGCTGGGGGTTTTTCATTTTTTCTGCCACGGCATAAAATGCATTGTTATACAAGTTCAATAATACCCTGCCTATGTCCTGCGGAACAATATTTATTTTTCCATCTGCGGAGGAGAGGTGTTCATCAAAATCGGTCCTGATGACTATCGGGATTGTTGCTTCGAACGACTTATCATTTGCCCTCAACCCATGATAGCTTATCCGTAAATATTCTTCCGCTATTGCGTTTATATCTGTTGGTTGCTTTTCCCCGGTTTGTACCCGTGAATGCAATAGCATTCCTTTTACGATAGCATCAGCACGCCTGCCATGATGATTTATTTTTTTTTCATTTTCATCTATGTCGTTTGCAATGATTATTGCCTGCTCTATGTTACCGGCAATAAATTCATTTTTTAATTCGGAAATTAATTCAGTGTTTACTTCTGAAAAATTATTTACAAAATTTAATGGATTTTGTATTTCGTGGGCAATGCCTGCAGTGAGCTCACCCAGCGATGCCATTTTCTCACGCTGTACCAATTGCGATTGTGTTTCTTTTAATTCGCGGGTACGTTCTTCAACTTTTTGTTCCAGCATTTCGTTTTGCTGCAGAATTAGCTTTTCATTTTCCCTGAGATACAGCAGGGATTGTTTTTGCGCCCTATACCGTTCTTTAATATAATTATTGATATTTAACCCCAATGCAACTGAGAATATGATCATCCACCACATGGCCAGGAACATGTAGAAATTATTCACAACCCGGGAATAGGGAATAAAGTTTTCGAGCATCAACATCCAAAATATCAACACAAAAAACCCGACCACAAACCCGATAAATATTAATCGTATGATTTTCTCACTCTTAAGATAAAAACACAGGATAACTGCGGCAATAAATACGGATGAAATCACCAGCATATTTAACAGGGAAGAAAGCGCCCTGAAGCCGGCAAAATAAAGAAGCACTCCAATTGTGATAAGTGATGCGGAAATACGAAATGTCACGGAGGCCGCCGGAATTTTTTGTCTTGTATTTAGTATAGAATCAAAAAATAAATAGAGAAAAATGGTACCGATACTAACCATTACAGTTCCGAAATCGATAAGGGGTAACGCAAAGGCCGGAAACCATCGGGAGGCATCACCGCAATAGATCATCCCGTATAAAAAGAAGAAAATTATCTGGATGAAAAAATAGAGGTAATAAATTTCCCTGGTGGCTATGAATAACGACAGGGCATAAAAAGCGACGATAAAAGAAATCCCGTACAAAATTCCGTACAAAATATCTTCCGCATGTTGCTTTTCCGAAATAGCCGTCATACTGCCAATATAGAGTGGTATTATGCAAATGTGATTTTCTACCCTCAGATAAATTTCCTTTTCCTCGCCTGGATCAATCCTGAGCGCAAACAGGAATGACCTGTTTTTGATACCGCGTTTGTAAAATGGAACACCCCTGCCTGTTTCTTTCTTTGTATAATAATTCCCGGAAGGTTGAAACAAGGTTACGCTATGCAGGTTGGGAAAGTCCACGTTGAGGATCCAGTTTTTATCAGAAGTATTTTTTACAGGTATCCTGCACCATACCAATGGTTTGCCTGGTTCCAAAATTCGGTACCTGCCGGTTGCTTTTCTTAAACTTTGCCTGGTATGCCGGAGTAAGAATTTGTTGAAGGGAAAGTTTTCCTCCGGGGTCTTCAAAAATGTCCATTTTTTTCCCGATACTTATAAGTGAGGTAGAATCTGTGAGCCTTATTGCCTGGGCAAAAGTGTGCGCCCTGATATTGCATAACAACACTACGGCGATGAAGTATTTAATCACGCGAACACTCTTTGAAGATGTTATCAAAAAAGAAAACCGGGAAACCTGTTGAACGATGTTATGCTACAGTTAACAACAATGTTTCTCTAAGATAGACGGTTTTATTTTCAGGTAAAAGATTTGGGAGTGCGTTTCAGTAATTAAATTTAAACCTCGGTAGCAAATGGTCTGGCCTTTTTAAGTTGCTGTTTTTTGTAACTTAGTTATCGTATAAACTGCGGAGAAGTGCCATTATCCACAAGGTAATCGAATCATAAATTCGGCACCTTCGCCCTCCCTGGTTTCTACTTTTATTTCCCCGCCGTGTGCTTTTACAATATCATAGCTTAATGATAAACCCAAACCCGTTCCCTGGCCTGTTGGCTTGGTGGTAAAGAATGGCTGAAAGATTTTATCAATTACTTTTTGAGGAATGCCATTACCATTGTCTTTTACTGTTACTTCTACTTTGTCATTGACTTTTTTTGTGCTTACCGAAACAGTCGGTTTGTAAAGTTCATCCTGCGACTTCATTTTTTCTGCGGCGGCATAAAAAGCATTGTTGTATAGATTCAATAACACTCTTCCAATGTCCTGCGGGATGATGTGTATTTTTCCTTCGGCGAAGGACAGGACTTGATCAAACTCAGTTTTCGTTTGTGCGTTAAAACTCTTGTCTTTTGCGCGAAAACCATGATAGCTTAATCGCAAATACTCATCGGCAAGTTTATTGATGTCTGTTAGTTCTTTTTGTGAAGAACTGCTTCGCGAATGCTGAAGCATATTTTTTACGATCGCATCTGCACGCTTGCCGTGATGATTTATTTTTTCCTCGTTGTCCTCCAGGTTATTTGCTATAGAAATTGCTTCTTTTGTATTACCCGCACTCAGTTCATTTTTCATTTCTGAAATCAATTCCCTGTTTATTTCAGAAAAATTATTGACAAAATTCAGAGGGTTTTGAATTTCGTGAGCTACACCTGCAGTGAGTTCGCCAAGGCTTGCCATCTTTTCCCGCTGAACCAGTTGGTCTTGAGCTTCCCTTAAATCAGTTAGTGATCGGGTCAATTCTGCCGTTCTCTCAATTACCTGTTTTTCCAGGGTTTCATTCTGGGTACCTAATATCTGCTGTTTCTCTCTTTCTTTCGTGATCATTTCATCGGAAAGCTTTTCCACTTCAGTCGCCCTCAACCGAAGCGCAGAAGCAGTGCGTGCAAATTCACCTGCAAAAAAAAGTGATAGCCCTATGCCGGGAATTAGGAAACTGATACTTTGCAAAAGCGCACTGGATTCCACTTTGCCATAAAGTGTAACCCCGATGTACATGAGCAGAGACATTATGAGTAATAAGCTTGTAACAAAAAGGATGAAAGAGCCCTTTCTCCCTTTTCGCATCATCTTAACATTTATTCTAAAAAATTCAATTGTAATGATGGGGAAAAAAAAAGCATTGAAGATGCCGCTCCAGTCGTAAGAAATGAAATAAAAAACAAGAGAAAATATGCCATACGAAAGAATAATATAATAAAAAATGCCTTTTTTCTGGCTGTATAAAATGTAAGCTCCGTTAATGAAGGCGAGGGCGCCCATGATGTATAATACCTGGGTTGCCAATAAGAGATAATTAGAACGGGATACGGTAATTGGTTCTGAGAGCGCAAAAATGTGTAAGAGGATGGCGGCAAACATGCAAAAGCAAAAAATGCCACAATAGAGATATTCCTTTTGCAGGCGAAATGAAAAGAAGAGGAATAGCAATAAAAAACCCAAAGGAAGATAAAAGGACACCTGGATCGATCGTAAAGTTGAATCGAAGCTATCATCCTTTATATGATCCGCAAACGCCTGATCGATTTTTTTAAACGTAATCCGGGCAATTGGCCGCGCATTGGTAAATTTCAGGTAAAGATTTTTACTGTTGAATGAATGCCTGATCGCAATAGTCTGCTCACGTTTTTCTCCCAACTTCAAACTTAACAGCCGGTTAGAATAATAACGTGTAAGTTCCGTACGAAAATCGCTGCTTACAGTTCCAAATCTGTAAAGAAGTTTCCCGTTAAAATATATTTCACTGGCTCCGGAAGAGGAAATGATAAAAGCGAACGTTTTGCCTAATAACGCCGAATCAACTACCAGGTTTAACCTGAACCATCCAATATTTGTTTTCCGCACTTCAGGTAAATGATGCAGCTCATCCGAGGGGTCAACAGAGATCCAATCACTATCCTCGTAGCCGGTTTGCGCCCATTGCATATCATCTCCTGCATGAAACTTCCAGTCTTTATTCAGCAAAATTCCTTGTGAAGGAACATCGGAGAGAAAAAAAGAGGCAGCGGAATCTCCACCGGCTAAGACGCTGCACCATTTGAGCATCAAAAGTACCGTGAACCATAGCCTACTCATACGTGTTGTATTAACTACTGGTATGTGGAATCAGAAGTATGTCGCTACATTAAATTTAATACTACTCTTTTAATTTCCATAGTAATTGCAAGTGAACAATTCAAATTGCTTTCCTGCAAGCATTATTTTTATTGGACAAGAGAAGAAATTTGTCGGAAGCTATCGACAGCAACCCTGTCTTACCCGCCGGCCATTTCATTAGAATGAAGATGAATGATATGATTGTCAAGAATCAAATCCTGAACGACTTTATGTACTAAAGGGTAATTGGATAATAAATTCTGAACCTTCGCCTTCTTTCGTTTCCACCTTTATTTCACCGCCATGCATTTTAATGGTATCATAGCTCAATGACAATCCTAAGCCAGTTCCCTGTCCGGTTGGTTTTGTAGTGAAAAATGGTTGGAATATTTTATCTGCGATATTTTGAGGAATACCGCTGCCGTTATCTTTTACTCTAATTTCTACCCCTAAATTTCCTGAAGCGAATTTTACAGCTTTGGTGCGCACTGAAACTGTGGGTTCGTATCCGGCTGGCGCCATTCTCTTTTTTTCGGTGACGGCATAAAAGGCATTCGTAAATAAATTGAGAAGCACTCTTCCCATGTCCTGGGAAATAATATTTATCTCCCTGATATTGCTGTCAAAATCTGTTTTTACGGTAGCGTTAAAAGATTTGTCCTTGGCCCTGAGGCCATGGAAACTTAAACGTAAATATTCATCGGCAAGGGCGTTAATATTGGTAGGCTCTTTTAACCCCGTGTTATTGCGGGAGTGTTGCAGCATACCCTTTACAATTGAGGCTGCACGCATACTATGGTGGGTTATTTTTTCAAGGTTTTCTCTCAGGCTGTCCGCAATAATTACGGCAGTTTCTTTTTTACCCGTTCGAAGCTCTTCTTCCATATCATCTACCAGTTCCGTGCTCACTTCCGAAAAGTTTTTAACGAAGTTTAGCGGGTTTTGTATTTCATGAGCTATGCCTGCGGTGAGTTCACCAAGGGATGCCATCTTTTCTGATTGAATTAGCTGGGCCTGGGTATTCTCAAGCTGAGTTAAAGTACGCTCTATCTCTGCTTTTTGAAGTTCAAGTTTGCGGTTGGCTCTTTGCTTGTTTCGATAGGCGACCCCCGCACCTGTTGCAAGAATTACTGCCAGCAACAACCCGCCGAGCAACAGAAATTGGCTCGATTTCGTTTCGGCATTTTTTTTAGCCTGTATCGCATCAGCCAACGCCTGTTTTTTTTCGAAATCGTAGGTCATGTTAAGCTCCGTTGCCTTGCGTATATTTTCTTTACCTCTCACGGAATCTATTATTGCGGCAGAAATTTTATAGTTTAATAAGGCCTTATTGTAGTTGCCCGTTTTTTCATAGCATATTGATAAATCGGCATACGCATCGGCGATAGATTCATCGTATCCATCGGCATCTTTAAGTGTATGAATGCTCTTTTCAAGCAAAGGAATGGCTTCCTTGTATTTTCCCTGTAGTTTCAAAATAGCGCCCATAGTGGAGCGTGCCTGGTAGATAACCAGGGGCTGGCCGGCAGAATCCGCAATCGCAATCGCCCTGGCGTTTAAAACTTCGGCTTCTGAATATTTTTCTGCCTTCGCCAGCGCCATTGCCCCCTTGGCCATGCTTGCCGCCTGTATACCGGCATCGCCCATAGTTTTAGCGAGTTCCGCAGCATTCATCGCGTAGGTATAGGCTCTGTTCCATTTGTTCAATACCGTATACAAAGATCCCAAATTGGAATAACCATACAATTCGACATTTTTGAGTCCCTCACTTTTTGCCAGGTCGATAGCCTTAAGGATGGACCTCTCAGCCCTCAGCGTATCACCCATATTTTGATAGGTGCTGCCCATGTTCATCAATGTGTATGACTGGGAGGATATATTATTTTGTTCCTCGGCCAGCTTCAATGATTTTTGCTGGTATAGTAAAGCTTGCGGAAAATTAGATTGCATCTGGAAGCCAATCGCGAGGTTACCATAGTTGGAACTTAATTCTTTTTTATTCTCTAGCCGCTCATTAATTCCAAGCGCTTTTTCGTAGTAAACTATAGAAGTGTCGTACTTGCTTTGAATGCCGTACAACATGCCATATCCTGAGTATAGCCTTGCAATCATCAATGAATCTCTTAAAGAATAAGCAATTTCTTCTGCCTGAGCCAGGCTGACTTTTGCCGAATCATAATTTCCTTTCCTGGAAAAATTGGTTGCCAGGCTTAACAGAATATCAGCTTCTCCTTTTTTATAATTTATCCGTTTTGCATCGGCAAAGTTTTTTCTTGCCAGGCTCATAGAAGAGTCAATATTGATTTCTCCAAGCCTCGAAATTTTTTTATTTACAAGGTTAATTCTGTCGGTATCGGTTTTTGCCTCGCGTATCAGGTGGTTAAGGGAATCTATTGATAGTTTTTGGGCAAATGCAGTGTTTATGAAAAAACAAAACCATAACGCTACAATACTTTGTTTCATGCGGAAGAATTTATTCTTTAAATAAATATTTGCGTTAAGATCATAGCTCTGTTATTTGAAATTGAATTGCAAATTCCGTTATTCTATCATCTCTGCTAATCACATCATGATTATTTTTTTTGATGATTAGCGAACCACTCACCGGAGCAGTAATAAATTTTAAAATTAGTATTTAAGAATTGATACAGAAAGTTAGCGAAAGCATTTGTATATTGAAACAGTGAAGTGGAATATAAGTATCATTCACGTAGTTGCCAGCAAAGTATTGAAATGAAAAAAGGCCTTGAGGCCTTTTTAAGTAATTTTTTTAAGTTCTTTTTAAGCTGGTGGAGATGGATTTATACCAATTGATTTTACAGGTACGCCCCTGCTCAGGCTTTGTGGCTGCGGTTGTGCATCATTTAAATTATCAGTATAGATAGCTTTGCACACAACATAGTTTGCATGATCACCGGTACCATGCTCAGGCGATAACACAAGGAAAGGAAATTTACTCGTATCTATATCTTCCTTCAGATCTGACCGTGTAAGTTTCAGGTTTCCAAAGTGGCTCATCACGCCATCGCCGCCTATTTCTACATTTTTAAATATCTCAGTTCCATTAAAGAATTTAGGATCTGTAATTAGTTCTTGTTTTTTCCTAGAAGCAAAATGTTTGTATGCAAGAAATGCAAATGTAGGTTTACTATCAGATGTATTGTTACCATTCGATGCGTTACCAATCACCTGGCTGAATTGTAACGTGATACCATCAAAATCCTCATCTTCTAAAACTTTTTTTAATTCTGTAGTATTAATAACCATAACCTTAAACCTTAAGATTGGTCCTGTTTGAGATGCCATTTTTTATTGTTTTAAATGTGATAATATATGATCAAAAAATTCTGATGCTTAATGTTTAACAAAGCAAAACCTGTGTTGATGGTAAAATTTCAATAGTTGTTTCGGATTCTCAGTATGTGATACCAGAGGGTTACGAGCAGGTATAGATATTTATTACTACTTCGAATATAAAGATAATAATGAGAACTCAAAAAAATTTTACGGAAGCATCAGTTATTCGGTCAATTTTATGTCAGTAAAATATAACCTGAATGTGCCATCTTTAGTTTTATGGTTTGTGGACAATTGGGTTCCATTAAATTTTTCATAATCTTCCCAGGTAGTCATTAACGATGGCTCTGCGTTGCCAGACTTATGGTATTCCCATTCATTTATTTTATTGTTTGCATCTGTATAGATTACATACATATCCCCGGGTGTAAATCCGTCGGACTTGTTGTATTGAATAGTAAATTTATGTGAGGAGTCGCCGGTAACGGGACCAAGCGCCATACCACCATCTGTAATAGTCATTCCCTTATCCCATACGAGATGGTATGGAAATATAAGCCAGTATTCATCGTTTGTAAACTTTGCATTCAATTCTCTGAGCCGGGCGGTAGAGGTATCGTATCTTTTAAAAGAAACACTATCACCACCAGGCGAAAAAACAACATCGTTTGTTTTCGGCATCCACTTCCAATGCCTGCTCATAGAAGTTGTGTCTTTCTGGACATTGAAAGTAAATTCCAGCTCTTTAATTTTTCCAAAATTTCCCAATCCTCCTGCCTCTGCAACCTTATCGATAACTGCATTACCGGATGTTGCCGATGAGCCACCACCACATTGAGAAAAAAGTGCGATAAGTATTGCAGGGTAAAATAATTTACGCATAGAACTTTTCTTTAAAATTAAGTGTAATGCGTCAAACTTTACTGCTTAAGAAATTTCAGAATTCAATTGACGTTTAATGTTGTTAATTAAAAAGAAAAGCCAATCGCTTTCATTTGAGAAGTTCTGTTATCGGGATATCCCAGGGTAGATACGAATTAAAATTACCCGGCATTTTTTTTGAGTTTAAATGCTTCTGCGAGTAATTCAAAGGAGCGCTTCCGGTTAGCTAAACTATCCGTCATAGTAGCAGCAATAATTTCGTCTACTCCAAAGTCTTCTGCCAATTGAAGAAGTTCTTCTTTCACCTGCTCCATAGTTCCTGAAACCACGCGGCCGCTGTTATAAGAAATTCTCTCTTTTTCAGCATCTGAAAAAACATAACTTTTTATGGATTCATAATCTCCGGGTTTATCAAAATTTCCTCTTTCAAATTGAAGCAAACGGTAGTCCATTAACTTCCGCATTTGTCTTGCCTCTTCCCCGGTTTCACCACACAAGACCGATATAGATAGCATGGCTTTTGGCTCAGGGAATTGGTCAGATGGGCGAAAATATTTCCGGTATGTGTCAACAATTTCGGGAGATGCATTTCCATTTATGAATCTTGCAATGGTAAGGCCCATTCCGAACTGAGCTGCGATTTTACTGCTGCCGCCACTGCTGCTAAGTATCCATTGTTCCGGAATGGTTTCTGCCTGGGGAACTGCAAGAAGCGGCCCGTAACTGGTGCCGGCGGTATCTTTAAAAAAATGCTGTAAATGCGATAATTGCGCCAGGTAACCGTCTTCGTTAAAATCATTTGAAGGATTTAAAATCGCAGCCGTAATGCGGTCGCTTCCCGGCGCACGTCCTATTCCTAAATCTATCCGGCCCGGGAAGAGTGTTTCAAGCATCCGGAAATTTTCAGCGACTTTTAAAGCGCTGTGATTAGGAAGCATTATACCTCCCGACCCAATACGAATCTTTTTCGTTACATCGGCAAGTTTTACCATCAGAATTTCGGGAGTTGAACCGGCGATGGACGGTGCATTGTGATGCTCTGATACCCAGAAACGGCTAAAGCCCAATTCTTCTGCAAGCTTTACTGTTTCAATAGTTTCTTCGATGGCATCTTTTGCAGAACTCCCCTGCCTTACAATGGATTGATCAAGTATTCCCAGTTTGATTTTCTGTTTCATTATTATTTCTCTACGGTTACGGATGAGGGTAGTAAGTTATTAAGTGAATTGGGTTACAATAAACAATCCAATTCGTTCCATTTGTAATTTTGTCAGAAATCAACCCTGCACATTAGCAGGAATTTCAATTCATGCCTAATAAATATTTTAGCATTAAAGGTTTAGTTTTACAGAGCTTTAGAAAATAGAATGTCCAACCAGAATTTAAATACGGGAAAGGAAATATTAACACCTGCGGAAAAGGAGTTTGAAAACAATATACGGCCTGCGGTAATTGAGGAATTCAGCGGGCAAAGCCAAATAATAGAGAACCTTCGGATATTTATTAAAGCAGCCAGGCAACGTGAAGAAGCTCTTGATCATATCTTGTTTCACGGACCTCCCGGTCTTGGCAAAACTACCCTTAGCCGTATTGTTGCAAATGAACTTGGAGTAAATATAAAAGAAACCAGCGGCCCGGTGATTGAGAAGCCAGGCGACCTTGCGGGCCTTCTCACCAACCTTGAACCAAATGATGTTTTATTTATTGATGAAATCCATCGGCTCAGCAATGTTGTAGAAGAATATTTATACGCGGCAATGGAAGATTACCGGATTGATATTATGATTGACACCGGGCCTAATGCACGAAGTGTCCAGATTAATCTCAATCCTTTTACATTAATAGGAGCGACTACACGCAGTGGCCTCTTAACTTCACCGTTACTCTCGAGATTCGGAATAAAATCCAGGCTTGAATATTATGATTCCGAAACTTTACAAAAAATTATTCTTCGGTCTTCCGCAATACTCAACACAAAAATAACATCAGATGCCGCCAAAGAAATTGCCGGAAGAAGCCGGGGAACTCCAAGAATATCGAACGGCCTGCTGCGAAGAGTAAGAGATTTTGCACAGGTTTTATCTAATGGTGTAATTGACCTCGCCATTACGGAACATGCGTTAAAAGCACTTAATGTAGATGAATATGGGCTTGACGAAATGGACAACCGGATACTGTCAGTGATCATTGAAAAATTTAAGGGTGGCCCGGTTGGAATAACAACTATTGCAACCGCGGTAGGCGAAGAAACAGGTACACTGGAAGAAGTATATGAACCTTTTTTAATCCAGGAGGGTTTTATCATGCGTACTCCACGTGGAAGGGAAGTTACTGCCAAAGCTTATGCGCATCTTGGAAAGACACCTCATAGTAACTCAAAAGGACCGTTGTTATTTTAAAAATTGCCCTCAATTTTCTTTCAAATTTTTTAGCTCTCCAAGCAATAAAAAAATAACAGGTTTTTTATGCAGGTCTACTTTATCGTTTTTCCACTCAGCAATTGTTTTTGTTTTGATGAATTCGCCGGCAGATGTTATGTCGGCAGCAATGCAAAACCGTGTAGATGGTTTGCAATTTTGTAAAACCGCTTCAATTATTTTGTTATTGCGAAATGGCGTTTCAATAAAAATCTGTGTGCTTTTCTTTTGTATTGAGTCTTCTTCAAGTTGTTTTATTTTTTTATTTCTTGCCAGGTTATCAATTGGTAAATAACCGGAAAAGCAAAACTGCTGGCCATTAAGGCCGCTGGCCATTAGCGCAAGCAATATAGAAGATGGCCCGACAAGAGGCTTAATAGCTGTATTTAATTTTTGCGCTTCATGAATTAAAATTTGCCCCGGATCTGCGATTCCCGGGCACCCCGCCTCACTTATTATCGCGATATTTTTTCCCTCTTTTATTTTCTGTTTGAATACATTTATCTGTTCTTTTTCAGCCTTGTGAATTGTATACCATTCGTAATCATCGATCACAATTTCTTTACACATATTTTTTAAAAACCGGCGTGCGGTTCTTTCATTTTCTGCAAAAATTACCTGGCAATCTTTCACCGCTTTCAATACATAGGGCGGTATAGTTTCAATAGCATCATCAGATAAAAAAGACGGGATTAGATAGACCATTGTATGAATTTAAGAAACAGGAGGACCAATAATTTTCTGTTTGGTTTCCGTGCGTTGCAAACTGAGCGTAGCTGCCACAACAGCATAGCCCGGCGCTATTACCCAACCTAAGACCGGAATGATATGCAATACATAAAATACCATTCCATTACCAATAGCCAATCCTTTGTGCTCACCTATAAAATCAATACTCTCCGATGAAGAAAGTCCATTTCTTTCACTGGTATAATCAAGCATTGAGAATCCGAAATAATAACATTCAATAAATAATGCCAACACTGGTGTGGCCCAACCTAAAAGGGGGATAAAAGCAATAATTAAAACCGAAATTGAATAGACCGTTTGCCAGAGTGTGTTTCTCAAGGCAATGCTTATTCCTCTTACAATATCTTTAAAAAATTGCCTTAGATTAAATGGATAAGATTTATTATTAATAATTGACTCTGTCTTTTCACTGAGCCAGGCAAATACCGGCGAGCCTACTATTAAAAACAAATATTTAAACAACGAAAAATAAAAGAAGGTGAGGATAAGTTGTAAAATGATTTGTCCGAAAATGAAAAGAAACCTCAGCAAACTCCCGTGCTCTTTTAGCACCCATAATTTTAATCCTGATTTTGAAAATAAATAGTCAACAACATATACTGAAGATTTCAGGAAAAAGTAGAAACCGGTAAGAAATAGCATTGCATAAATAAACCCCGGAATTAATATCCATTTCCACAATTTATTTTTAACAATAAATTTGTGAGCTTTAAAATAGGCTTGTATAGCTATAATAATTTCCTGGAGCAACCGGTTACATTATGTAGATTATGTAAATAAATCAAACTTAAAAAATATAATCTGGTTTTCACTTTAAAGTTTATAGATGATGTTTTACTAATTTGAGCGGCATTTTATCTATTTTATCATGAAGAAATTACCGTTATCCTTTTATCATCGCGAAGATGTCATTCAAATTGCAAGAGAGTTGCTTGGAAAGATAATCGTTACCAAATTCGAAGGAGATTTTACGTCAGGAAGGATCGTAGAAGTAGAAGCATATGTGGGCCTCACTGATAAGGCTTCTCACTCCTTCGGCAATCGCCGCACAGCACGTAATGAGCACATGTATGGAAACCCTGGAATTGCGTATGTGTATATCTGTTATGGAATGCACCAGATGTTCAATATTGTAACAAATGCTAAAGACGTCCCGGACGCCGTTCTAATAAGGGCAGTTGAGCCATTAGAAGGTATTGACGTGATGCTCAAACGTACCGGGAAAAAGGAATTGGACCGAACACTGACACGTGGCCCGGGAAATGTTGGTAAAGCACTTGGAATTTTCAAACATCATTCAGGATTGCAGCTCAACAGTAATGAAATATATGTCGTCAAAGATAAATTTTCGTTAAAGGAAGAAAATATTGGCACCAGCAAAAGAATAGGTGTTGAAGGTGCCGGACCAGACGGATTACTGCCTTACAGATTTTATATAAAGGGAAATAAATATGTAAGCGGAACAAATAAATAATTCAATTATCCGTACCTGGTTGTTTGCTGTTAGGTTTTGATTATCAAGTTTACCTCTAAATCTACATTCGATATTTTATGATAATGATTTCTCTCACAAAACGTACTTTTGCACCTTAATTTTTAAAAATAAAACAATAAGTTATGAGCACAACTAAAGTTGCTATTAATGGTTTTGGCAGAATTGGCCGGCTGGTTTTCAGGCAGATTTATAATATGGAAGGAATTGATGTAGTTGCTATAAATGATCTTACAAGTCCCGCTGTGCTTGCACATTTGTTGAAGTATGATAGTGCGCAAGGCAGGTTTGAGGGTGATGTAAAAAGTCTTGAGGATTCAATAACAGTCAATGGCGAAGAAATCAAAATATATAAGCAAAAAGATCCTTCACAAATTCCATGGAAAGATCATGATGTGGATGTTGTAATAGAAAGCACGGGTTTTTTTACTGACAAAACAAAAGCTGAAGCCCATCTCAGCGCAGGTGCAAAAAGAGTGGTAATATCCGCACCTGCAACGGGCGATTTAAAGACAATTGTATTCAATGTAAATCATGATATTCTTGACGGCAATGAAACTATTATTTCGTGTGCATCATGCACTACCAATTGTCTTGCTCCCATGGCAAAAGTGCTGAACGATACATTTGGAATAAGCGCGGGATTTATGACCACAATACATGCGTATACTAACGATCAGAATACTTTGGATGCACCTCATGCTAAAGGAGATTTGAGAAGGGCACGAGCTGCTGCAGCTAACATAGTTCCTAACAGCACCGGCGCCGCAAAAGCCATAGGCCTTGTATTGCCAGAGTTAAAAGGAATACTTGACGGTGTTGCCCAAAGAGTACCTGTTATCACGGGCTCCCTTACTGATCTTTCCACTGTATTAAAAAAGAAAACATCCATTGAAGAAGTCAATGCAGCAATGAAGGCAGCTTCGAATGAAAGCTTTGGCTACACTGAAGATGAGATCGTAAGCACCGACGTTATTGGAATTCGCTATGGTTCTTTATTTGACGCAACTCAGACAAAAGTTTTAACGGTAGGAGATACCCAACTGGTAAAAACTGTAAGCTGGTACGACAATGAAATGAGTTACGTGTCACAATTGGTGCGTACTGTTCAATATATGGATAGCCTGATAAAGAAGTAAAACACAACCCCATCGTTCACACCTTTGTGCTGGTGGAAGTCCCTGTTAAGCCCCTTCCCGAAGGGAAGGGTAATAACCTGTTTAAAATAAAATAAAATACCACGCTCCCGTTTAAAAATGATATTTAACAATGTAAGAAGTTTTAATCTAAGACACCCTTCGGGTATAGAGGGTGTTTACTTTTTCTTTAATCCTGAGAGAAAGTTTTCGAGAGCCGAAACCATGCTGGGCATTTTAGGTTGGGGAGCGATTATATCAGGGTTTAAACCCGCGGCGGTTACAGCTTTGCGGGTATTATCACCAAAGGCTCCTATCATTGTTCCATTCTGTTGGAAATTCGGGCAATTTTGAACAAAGCTTCTTACTCCGAGAGGTGTAAAAAAACAAATAATGTCGTAATTATGTTTTGAAATTATTTCCTTCACATCATTTGATATGATCTCATAAAGCACCGGTATCGCATACTCACATCCATTAGAGATAAGCCAGTTTGTAATTTCACTATCGAACGACTCGGAACACGGATATAAAAAGCTTTCCTGTTCTTTATATTTATTAATTACATCAAAAAGGTTTTTATTAGTGCCATCTGCATAAAAAACTTTTCGCTTGCGGTATAAAATGAATTTTTGAAGATATAATGCAACTGCCTCAGTTATACAGAAATACTTCGTATGTTGAGAAACTGTAATTTTTAACTCTTCACACGTTCTAAAAAAGTGATCAATTGCATTTCTGCTTGTAAAGATTACAGCGGAGTAAGCGGTAATATCAATTTTTTGTTTACGAAATTCTTTGGATGAGATAGGTTCAACCCTTATAAATGGCTGAAAGTCAAGATGTAAATTATATTTCCTCGCCATTTCGAAATATGGAGATTTGTCATTATCCGGTTTGGCCTGCGTAATAAGAATGTTTTGAATTTCCTTAATAGTTCTGGGTTCGGAAAATGCAGTCTTTATATCCATCGTAAATAAAAGGTGTTTTACAAAGCTACGATTTTTTGTCCAAAAATGGCTACCATAGAATGTTGTATCACATTAGTTTAACTTTAACATCGTAATATTTAAATAATAAATAGTCGATAGTCACTTTATACAGGATGAGGATTGGAATTATTTCGGTGGCGGTAACATAGACCAGGAAGTGAAATGCATTAAGTGGGAATTTGCTTTCTAAAGCCCCATAGGTTTTAATATACCTTGATAGAAAAAATATTATTATCACAAATACCGCAACAGTAGTTATATAATGAATCCACAAAGGAAGAGAAAATGCCAGAATGATAAGAAAAGGGACAAGTACAATCCCTGATATTTTATTCACTAAGAATATTATGAAAATGTAACTATCTACAGTTTGTTGCATACCGCTCACCCAGCCAATAAACTTGAGTGTACAGTATTTTATAAAATAGAGAATGCCTATTCCTATAATACACAGTGGTAACAGCAATTTTTTGTTCAATAACTTCGGAGGACTATAATATGTAAAAAGCAGCCAAAGAAAAATGCCTGCGCTGATTGCAAAAAAGATATTAAGTATGAAAGAAGGAAGTTTTGCCTGCAAAAGTTGATCGGTTAACTGGGACTGCCTGAGCGAGGTATTAAAAAAAACTCTGAAGAGATTATTGAAGTATCCTCTGTAAAAAGTTTTAAAAATGGCCAGGATCAAAACTACAAGGCACAAAATATAAAACACGAATTCTTTACCTCCGAAGTGTTTTTCTTCAATAATTAAATAAATAGGCGCGTCTTTTATATTAATAAATTTATTTGCTGAAAGCGCATCATTTATAATTGAATGATAGCTTTTAACTTTTAAAAAAGAATCGCCGGCCGCTATACTTGAGTCAGCTGCAGCTAAAAATGAAGAATCAGTTTTAAGCGCATAGGCTGTATCACCGGGAAGCTGGGAAAAAGCGCAATTAGAATACAAGAAAAGGAAGAGAATTAACGATTTTACTCGTGCCTTAAATTCCGCCGGATTTTTTTTCTTTCTCATTGCCTCAAAAATAATTGATATATCCAAAATGTATTTTAGAAGAATTGCGGATATCAAATTTTAGATCGTTCCTTTTGCCAACGGCATAGCTAAGATTAAGCAAACCTAATTTTGTTTCAAATGCAAGGCCGATACCTCCGCTAATGAAATTGTTTTTGTAGTTCGTTGTATTGAAATTTGTTTTGGTGAAACCTACATCTGAAAAACCAAACATATATGAATTAATGCCAACAAGGTACCTGTATTCTGTTGTAAAAACTCCATACCTGTTTGCATAAATGCTTTCTTCATCGAATCCTCTTAGCAACCTGTAGCCTCCTATTTGAAACAATTCATTTCTGAAAACCTGTGGCGTCTCCAGCCAGCCAACATTGAATGCTATTTTTAAGGTACTTCTTTTCCCCGCAGGTATATAATGGGCGGCTGATGCCTGTAATCGTATGCGGTATGACCTGAGTTTTATCGTGTCGTATAATGAATTGAAGCTAAATGCGGAATCGCCAGGATCTTTCAAATTAACAATGTCATTATTTTTTGTGATCTTTTTAATTCCTATCCCTAAAGTAATATCGAACTCGCTTCCCCGGCGCGGATTCAACCGGTAATTGGTGTTGACAAAACTATAGCTCACGCCAAAGTTGCCGGCACTTACGTCTATATTCGGAGGCAGCTTCCTTGTTATCAGTACCCGGTTGGTGTCCACACCGCCGGAAAGTAAATAACTTCTTTCTGCCTGGTAAAAAATCTTGCCTGATTGGCTGGCAGTAATAATATATTGAAGACCGAAAATTGCATTGAGCTGGAGATAAGAGGAATCCTTTTTAAGAAGATTGAATCCAAAATCAATTCCAAATGAAGAATTCAAAATATAAGGGTGCTTATATCCAATGTTCAGCCTTGGAGATTGTGGCTGGAGTTGTTGCCAGTATAGAAGAATGTTTTCACCTGATCCCAATGCGTTCTTAAGATCTAAATGTACATCCCCCGTAAACTGGGCCTTACCGGTAGCATTATTTGCCGGCAGATATCCTATCAGGACATCAACTGCACTGCTCCTTTTTGGCTGCAGGTAAAGGTTAAGTACCGATCCACTTCCCAACATTGTAACATCCCAGTGTTGTTGTTCCTGCAGGTAGGGCAATTCCTGTATCTTCTTGCTAACCTGTTTTAATTTTCCATTGTCATACAACATGCCATTGTTAATACCCAGATAATGCTGAAGGAATAAATTTTTGATTTTCGCATTCCCAAAAACTTTTATGCTATCAATATGGTAAATTGGCCCTTTACTTGCCGAGAGGCTGGCTTTTATTTTATCGCCTGAAAATTGAATGCCATCCAGCTTTATTTCTGCAAATGGAAACCCATTGTTTTCATAGTAATTTATAATTTTTTCCTCCTGTAACTGAAGCCGGACAAAGTCCATTTTACTTGTCCTTGAAAGTTTTGAGTTCCAGCCTGTTGATTCAAGAACTTTGGGATCTATGCTGTCGGTATTGATTTCCACCCATTGAAATTGCTCCCCAAGGTAGAGTTGGGTAACAGCCCGGGTTGAATCGTACTTTACTGAATCGACCGAGGCAGCCGGAAAACCTTTTGCTAAAAGAATACCTGGTAGAGAGGCGATGTAAGTAGTGGCGGTTTCCTGGTCTTCAAAAGTAGTTTTGAGTTCCGGCTTCTGAATTTTATACGACGTATCTTTACCGTAAAGCAGGTATTGAACGGTATATTTTTTTTGACAAAAGGCGCCCGGCAAAAACAACAAAGCAAATAGCGGAAACAGGATGCTGTATTTGACAAAATATGTTTTTCCTTGTGGTATCATGTTGATCTTTCAAATCTAAATGAATTTCTGAAACCGCTTGATCGCTGAATTAAAATCTACTATTTTTTGGCAGGTATTTATATTCATATTCCCTTCTGTAAGCAGGCATGCCACTACTGCAATTTCCATTTCTCAACAACCCTCTCGTTGAAGGATGAAATGATTAAAGCCTTAAAAAAAGAAATTGGCCTTTCATATAATTTTATATCAAATAAAAAAGAAACAATTGATACAGTTTATTTTGGCGGCGGCACACCCAGCCTGTTACATAAACGTGATATTGACGAATTATTATCCGCAGTAAAAAATAGCTACTCCATAAATTCATCGGCAGAGGTGACACTGGAAGCGAACCCTGATGATATCACCCTGGAAAAATTAAATGACTGGAAAGATGCGGGAATCAACAGGCTTAGCATTGGCATACAATCTTTTAAGGAAGCTGATCTGAAATGGATGAACAGGGCACACAATGCGCAGGAAGGATTGATATGTATTAAACTGGCTGCAGAGTGCGGCTTCAGTAATTTTTCAATTGATCTCATTTATGGAACCCCCGGCCTTACTGATGAAGAGTGGCGGGACAATGTAAAAAAAATTATCGCGCTTGAAGTACCGCATATCGCATGTTATGCCTTAACGGTTGAACCGGGTACGGCTCTGCAAAAAATGATTCTGCTAAATAAGAAAACAGATGTTGATACAGATGACCAGGCGAGGCAATTTTTATTACTGATGAAATGGATGCGTGATGCCGGTTATGAACATTATGAAATTTCAAATTTCGCAAAGCCAGGCTTTCGAAGCGGGCACAACAGCAGTTATTGGAAAGGTAATTCATATATTGGTATCGGTCCATCTGCCCATTCATATAATGGAACGGCAAGGAAATGGAATGTCTCGAATAATGCGTTATATGTCCAATCTATTAAAAACAATTTAATTCCATTTGAAGAGGAAATTCTCACAGAAAGTCAACGCCTGAACGAATATATTATGACCTCGCTAAGAACCATGGAGGGACTTGATCTCGGAATTGTTCAAGATAAGTTTTCAAAAATGGAAAGAAACAGGATTGAATATAAGATAAGCGATTATTTCGGAAAAGGCCTTATGCTGAGAAATGAACAGAATCTCATATTAACCGACGAAGGAAAGCTATTTGCTGATGGGATCGCGTCGGATCTTTTTTCGGATGTTTAAAAACGTGACGTCAATTATTTTTTTTTTAAACTCCAACAAAACCCCTGCTTCTACACTAAAGTTTTTTCAATCTCTGCAAACCCTTGTTCGGCAGGAATGTGCTCCCATAAAATTTTATAAATTGTTTCTGCCATCGGCATTTCAGCTTTTATCTTTTTATTGATGCTGTACATACACTTACTGGCGTTGTAACCTTCCGCAACCATACTCATTTCCAGTTGTGCAGCCTGCACTGAATAGCCTTTCCCGATCATATTGCCAAAAGTCCGGTTGCGGCTGTAAAGCGAATAACACGTTACGAGTAAATCGCCCAGGTAAACTGAGGCTGCATAATTTGTTGTATGTTTTTTTTCAATTTTCGTATGATCCACCGTGTGTTCAATAGTCCCTACCTCCACATTTTCTATCCCTGCTTTTCTTAAAAAGCCTGCCATTTCATCGGCGCTGTTTGCAATAAATACACTTAGAAAATTGTCACCATACTCGAGGCCATGCGCAATGCCGGCACCTATTGCATAAATATTTTTCAGTACGGCTGCATATTGTACTCCATAAATATCTGTATTATGAATTGTATTTAAATAAGGCGTTTTAAATCGCGAAGCGATATCTATAGTTTTTTGCTCGTCAATACCGGAAAAGGTGAGATAAGATAATTTTTCAGCAGCGACTTCTTCCGCATGACATGGTCCCAGGACTGTAAAGTAATTTTTTAATGCTACGCCAAAGTCTTTTTTCAGGTAATCATTTAATAGTAAATTATTGGCAGGTAAAATTCCTTTTATCGCTGATACAATTTTTTTATTTTTAAAGATATCTTTTGGAAGTTTGCCGAGAACCTCCACTGCAAACGCTGAAGGAATAACAATTATAAGGCAGTCGGCATTATTAATTACTTCTTCCAGATCTGTTGTGAGGTGGAGGAGGCTGGTATCAAAATAAGCTGAATTGAGATAATGGGGATTGTGCCGCCGGTTTTTGATGTGGCCAATTGTATTGTCGGAACGTATCCACCAGGAAATCGAATTATTATTATCGGTCAATATTTTCGCGAGGGCGGTTCCCCAACTGCCGCTCCCGATAATACCAAATTTCATCATAGACCTAATTTTTCTACAGCAATTTGTGCCGCAGCCTGGCTGGCATCTTTTTTATTAAATGCTTTTGCCTCAGCAACTAATTCCCCATCTATTTTGGCACCAATGGTAAAGAGCCTTCTGCCATTTTCTACTTTTTCTTCGAGAGTTTCAAACTCAAGGTTTTTACCATTTTTATTGGCCCATCCATACAATTTATTTTTTTGATTGATGTCAAGATTTTCGAGATCCTGCATAAAGAAATGGGGATTAATGATGCGTTGTGTCACCCACCTCTGTGTATTGCTGTATCCTTTATCGAGATAAACAGCGCCTACTACGGCTTCAAGCGTATTTCCAAAAATCTGGGAGATTTTTAAAGAATTATCAAAGCGATTATAAAATGTAATTTTTTTAAAACCGATTTTTAGAGCGATATCATTTAGTTGATTTCTGTTTACCATTTTGCTTCTCATCTCGGTCAAAAACCCTTCATCTTTGTAAGGGTACCTCATAAATAAATAGTGTGCTACCAGCGAGCTGAGAACCGCGTCACCTAAGAACTCCAACCGTTCATTATTTTCATCAGCTCCTTCTCTTATGGACCGATGGCTTAAAGCTGTTTTGTATAAACTTAAATCTCCGGGGGCAAAACCAAGTACATTGCGCAGTTGTCTTCTGAAATCCCTGTCGGATTTAGTAGAATACATATTTTTGAAAAAAAGCACAGTTGGAAGTTAGATGAATTTTGCCTTAAGTTACAGATTAAATATCCAATTAATTCTCAGAGCAAGGTAGAAATGGAGTTGGTAAAAATTGCTATGCACAATCGCTTTTAATAAAATAAATCTTACAATCAGTTCTATTTTATAAACTTAAAAATACAGAAAACCGCAACAATAAGAGTAAGCCAGAAAACAAATGACCACAATATTAAAGTGCCTTCTGCCGCAGAAACCCTTTTAACGAGCTTTTTTTCCAATATTGCTGCATCTTCTTTACTAGCAAAAACATTCTTCATATCATCACGCCACAGCGCAATTTCTTTTTGCGAGGCGTCCACTTTTGAGGCCACTTCTTTATCTACTTCCGTATCAATATAGGTCATTATTTCTGACGCTTCTTTTTCACCGAGACGGCGAATAAGAAAATTTTGAATTTCAGAACGTGATATAACGCCGGGGCTATCCATAACAAAATATTTTTAGTACAAAACAATTATTTTTTATACTTCTTTATTATTACAGAAGCATTGTGGCCGCCAAAACCAAAAGTATTGCTGAGTGCTGCATTTACCTCTTTTTCCTGGGCAGTATTAAAAGTGAAGTTGAGTTTTGGATCGAGCTCAGGATCATCAGTAAAATGATTGATGGTAGGAGGAACAACATTTTTTGTAACTGCTAATATGCAGGCAAGGGCTTCCACAACTCCTGCGGCTCCAAGGCAATGGCCGGTCATGGATTTGGTGGAACTGATGTTTAGCTCGTAAGCTTTGTCGCCAAATACGCTTAAGATTGCTTTTGTTTCTGCTATATCTCCCAACGGAGTTGATGTTCCATGCACATTGATATAATCAATGTCTTCGGGATTCATACCTGCATCTTTTAAGGCTACGTGCATTACATTTTTTGCGCCCAATCCTTCAGGATGTGGAGCGGTGATATGGTGGGCATCTGCGGTAGCTCCTCCGCCCGCGATTTCGCAATAAATTTTTGCACCCCTTGCAATGGCATGCTCAAGCTCTTCCAGCACAAGTATGCCGGCGCCTTCACCCATTACAAACCCGTCCCTGTCTTTATCAAAAGGACGCGATGCGGTTTTAGGATCATCGTTTCGTTCGCTAAGTGCTTTCATTGCATTAAAGCCTCCAACGCCAGCTTCGCAAATAACAGCTTCGCTACCGCCGGTAAGTATAATATCAGCCTTGCCCAGGCGAATATTATCATAAGCGTCAATAATAGCATTGGTGCTGCTTGCACAAGCACTGACTACAGCGAAATTGGGGCCGCGAAAACCATAACGCATAGAAATCTGCCCTGCAGCAATATCCAGTATCATTTTGGGAATAAAGAACGGATTAAACCGGGGAGTTCCATCTCCTTTTGCAAATTCCATTACATCGTCCTGGAAAGTATTAATGCCGCCAATGCCACTGGCAAAGATTACGCCTACCCTGTCCGGGTCTACATTTTCTTTACTAATTCCAGCATCTTTTACGGCTTCATCACTGGCAACAAGAGCAAATTGTGTAAACCGGTCAAGTTTTCGGGCTTCCTTTCTGTCAAAATAATGAGTGGGATCAAAATCTTTAACCTCACAGGCAAACCTGGTCTTAAATTTTGTAACATCGAATTGCTGAATAAGATCAGCACCAGAAACGCCTTTAACTAAACCGTCCCAGTATTCCGGAACAGATTTACCTAAAGGCGTTATGGCTCCCAATCCTGTTACAACTACTCTTTTTAATTCCATAAGCTTGCCTGCGATGTTAAATACGATGATTACTTAGCATGCTCTTCGAGGTATGCTACTAGCCTGGCCAACCGTAGTAATGGTTTCGGCCTGCTCATCAGGAATAGAAATATTAAATTCTTTTTCAAATTCCATGATTAATTCAACAGTGTCCAAACTATCGGCACCTAAATCGTTAGTAAAAGAAGCTTCAGATGTAACTTCAGCTTCATCAACTCCTAATTTGTCAACAATGATTTTTTTAACTCTTGTTGCAATGTCTTACATGATAGTAAAATTTAGTTAATACGGCTACAAAAATATACTTTTTGGAATAAAAAAAAATTAATAACTCTTCTTGCTTATTTAGACAGATACACAGTATAAAATAAAGCATTTCCTGCATTTAGACATTAAATGCTTTTTTATCTGCATGGTAAAAGAAAGCACTTTTCCCACTACGCAAAATATGCATGCTTAGGGATAACATTGTGGATCACTTATCACTTTTACGTAATTCATAAATTATAGATAAATAGAAGCGCAGGTCTCCACTCATAAACTTTTAATGTGCAGAGGTTAATTTCAAGAAAATAAAATTGTATTTTTATTTTGCATTTGAAACCCCCTTAGCCTCTTTATGCCTATAAAACAAATAGACCATGGTACCAAGGAGTACAAGCAAATGATCCATTTGCGTCATGAGCTATTGCGTAAACCTCTAAATCTTACTTTTGAAAAAGACGAGCTTGACAAAGAGGAAAACGATATTCTTATAGGTGCTTTCGAAGAAGAAAAAATGTTGGGGTGTTGCCTGCTTACAAGAGTAGATAAAGACTGTGTAAGGCTTCGACAAATGGCCGTCCAAAATAACCTGCAGGGTAAAGGCATTGGTGCAGCGATGCTGAATTTCGCAGAGAATGTTGCAAGGGATATGGGCTATAAAAATGTTACGATGCATGCACGCTTAACCGCTATTGGATTTTATAAAAAATTAGGTTATAAAATCACCAGCGATGAATTCTTTGAGTTATCCATTCCGCATTATATCATGGAGAAAAGGCTGTTCTAAAAATGAAGAAGATGCGATGTATAATGTACGATGTTTCCAACTGTCTTTTCTTGCCCGACAATTGATTCGACACCTTTTCCTAATTTCTTCGATTTGAGAAATGAACAAGCGGTTTTAAACCAACTATTAAGCTGGGCTCATTCTGATAGTAATGCGAGGGCTGTTGTGATGACTGGTTCCCGTACAAATCCTCGTGCATCTGTCGATGTTTTTTCTGATTATGACATTGAGCTCATAGTAAGCCACCTGAATGATTTTATTAAAGATGAAAATTGGGCTTTTAAATTCGGAAGTGTTATTGCAGATATTAAGGGAAGAAATTCAAAGTCGCTAACACAATTGGTTTTATATAGCGATGGCGTAAGAATAGATTTTCAAATTTATACGGTCAAAGAGTTTTATCGACGCCGGAATTTATCCCCGCTGCCGGAACATTGGGATATCGGCTACAAAGTGTTATTAGATAAAGATGAGATCCTGGAAACACTTCCCAAACCTACACACACCTTATTTAATATAAGCCAGCCGACAGAAAAAGAATATGCTGAGCTTGTAAAAGATTTTTGGTGGGACACGACTTATGTTGCGAAAAGTTTATGGCGCGATGAGATCTTTTATGCGAAGTATATGTTCGACAGTCTTATTCGTAACAGATATTTACTAAAAATGCTTGAGTGGCATATTGGTTCAAAAAATAATTGGGTGATAAACACCAACAAAAAAGGCAGATGGTTTAAACAATTTATGGATAAAAAAACATGGAAAGAGGTCGAAAAAACTTTTACTGATAGTTCTATTGAAAAAAACTGGGCATCTCTGTTTGTGACTACACGTTTATTTAAAAGAATAGCCACGGAACTTTCAAAGCAATTGAATTATAAGTATGACTCTGATCTTGAAAAAAACATTTCAGGATATTTGAGAAAAATTCAAAGGCTTGAGAAGAATGCCAAAGATTTTAGTTCATAAATGACAATAAATTTCGCCGATAAATTTTATTTCGACTAGGTCTATAGACAATATTTACCGGCTACTTTTTTATTTTATCCTTCAGGATATGCCTTGCTTCATATAAGCTGTCTCCTTCAAATGCTTCTTTAGGGATGATAAAAAAAGACCGGCTGTCAAAATACAAATGGAAAAAATGCGGACTCTCGATTACAGAGCTAAAAGCAGTCCATGGCCAGCTCCTGCTGCCCCGTTCATTTTCAAGAAACATGTGCTGGTCTTCAAAACTTACTTTAAAGCGATCTTTAAACGTTGCTGCTTTCCGGTAGATAATGTTGGGTAGTATAAACCAAAAAGATATCATAAGAATAAACCATAAGAAAGAACTTCCTAAAAATGCATATGCAGAAACTTTCTTGAAAAAATATAGACCCGCGGCAAATATTGCAAAAACATTCACCAATATCATCATGATTTTAATTTCCCTTCGAGTAATAAAATGATACCGCAATGCCTGTAGAACCTTAGGCTTATTATAAGTAAAGTAAGAAGACGTCATACAAAACAATTGTACATTGTACTGTGAAAACCGGCAAAATTACCGGCGGAAATATTCCGTTAAAAATAAACCTGAATGAAAATAAAAGCCTGGCAATTAATTTAGATAAAAATAAATCAAATGAAACATACAAAACTTATCTCATTATTATTATTTCATATTTTATTTTCCGCCTGCGTTTTTAGCCAGACAAAAGTAGCTCCTGCAAAATTAGTTATAGAAAAAGCCATTGCTGAAGCAGCCAACACTAAAAAAAATGTTTTTGTAATTTTTCATGCCTCATGGTGCGGATGGTGCCATAAAATGGATACTTCAATGAACGAAGGAAAGCTAAAGGATTTTTTTACCGACAATTATGTTGTTGTGCATCTAACAGTAGATGAGAGCAAGGATAAAAAAGATCTTGAAAACCCCGGGGCAGATGATATTCGAAAGAAGTACCATGGTGATCAGCAGGGAATTCCTTACTGGTTTATACTTGATGGAAAAGGAAATTTCCTTGCTGATTCAAGAACGAAATCTGTAAGAGCTGACGGCACTGAAAATATGAAAAGTGTTGGCTGCCCGGCAAGCGATGAAGAAGTTAATTATTTTGCGAAGGTCTTAAAAGAAACTTCTTCGTTAAGAGACGAGCAAATTTCTTTGATAAAGGAAAGGTTCCTGAAAAATAAAGAATAGCCTTTAGTTGGCTATTCCTTATTGCGCATTTGTTCCTTGCTCCTGGTCCAAAATCTTCACCTCAGTTCTCCGGTTTTTTTGGCGTCCTTCGTCTGTTGTATTTTCTTCTATGGGCTCTTCCGCACCATATCCCTTTGCAACGAGCCGGTCGTTGCTTATACCTTTTGAAATAAGATATTCAACGATGGCTTTAGCCCTTTCCAATGAGAGAACAAGATTTTTTGCGTCACTTCCAACATTATCCGTGTGGCCACCTATTTCAATGCGTTCATTAGGCTTCCTGTTTAAATAATCAACCAGGTCGTTTAGTGCGGTATAAGATTCAGGACGCAGTGAAAACTTTCCAAAATCGAATTCAACATTTTCCAATACAAAAGTTTTTGGCGGGTCGAATTCCAGGTTTACCGTGAATGGATTCTTATAAAATTGATTTGGGCCGGGTGCAGGAATTTCTAAAACGTTATAGCTACTTGAATCCTTGAAGCCCATAATAAAAATATCATACTTATCACCTGTGGGAACGCGTGTGGAAAATTTGCCGTTTTCATCACTTATTGCCTGGTATTCATTATTATTTTTCTGGCTTCTGAAAATCACGAGTTCGTTATTCTTAGGTTGTTTCGTTCTCATATCGGAGACGCTTCCTTCTATTTTGGCATCTTTGGGAAGATTCAATACCGGTGTATTTTGAGAATAAGTATTGAGAAAAATAACAGAGGATATTATAGATAGTAATAGTCGTTTCATTCGTATTTTATTTAGTTTATAAACCAAGGCTGTTAAATTGACGCATTAAGAACCTGGCTGCGTTTTAGTTTTCAGTTAAGTAGCAACGAAAAAAACAGTGTATTATTTTTCCTGTCTACTGAACGTGGAAAACTTTAGTAGCATTTTGGGTCATCAAAAATTCACAGTAAAGCTAAATGTTTATCCAAATTTTCGAGTGCTAATCTTTAGCTTTAATTATATGGAGTAGTCAGTTTTTTGTTCATGTAAACATATTTATCGCAGATAGCTTTATCTCCTTTGCATTTCTGCAGTAAAAGAATTTTTTTGAACTCCGAACTTTAAGAATCATTCGTCAGATACAACTGACAAGAAGCATTATACTATTCTAACTTTTCCTTTCTATACTCATAAAATAGAAAAGTTTTTATTGCCATTGCCGGATATTTACGCGAAAAGTATTTCTTTATTTTAAGATATACTCTCTTTTCTGGATAGGCAGCTACATTTATTTCCTGCAATGCCCATTTTGATATAATAATCATTTTATCACCCTCACAATTATTGCTGTAGTCCGGTACGTAATAACGACTGAAATCCGGCTGTTCGTTCCCCGCGTCCTTTAAGCAAATTATCATATCCTTTGTATTTCCCGAAAATACCACGGAAGATAAATAGGCATCCCACCAGCCAGGATAATATAACATTGGAAGGAATATCCAGAACACAATTACTAATTTATTCCACCCCTTTTTCCAATAAAAAAGAGGATTGCGATCTAAAGAGCGGCTAATAAATAAAAGATACAAATAAGAAATCATAGCCGCATTCCATGGCCACACACTACCATTGTAATTAATGCCCAAGGGCCCGAGGAAAATTAAATTAAAACAATGCACAGCTATTAAAAACAACGCCGCGATTTTTCTTGTTCTTTTAAAACATAAACCAATGGCACAGGCAACTTCAAAGATTCCAATACTGTAACCGGCATAAAATAATATGGGGCTATTAATGGTCACATGTGGAATTCCTAAAAACCGGTTCAACAACATATAACTCCATATTGATTTCAAAAAGCCAGGGTTAAGCTTACATATTCCTGAATAAAAATAAATAGAGACAATAATGATTGTAACGCCCGGTAAAAAAAAATTGAGATGCCTTTTATGGAGTAAAAAAAGAAAGAGTATAAAAAGATATTGATATTCCCACGGCTGCCACCTGTTTTGATCTGCTATAAGCGAAAACAATTCTGCTAAAAATAATATTCTAACAATATGAAAGGAAGGTTTAAAAATGATTAACGTGAGACAACATAAAGAAATTCCATAGAGTATTAAGTGATACCACGAAGGCAAATCTTCTAAAAATTCAAATGGCGGTATCAAAGGAAATAACCTGTCTGCGAGCCATAACTTATAAGTCATCAATTTGGCGATAAGCCAGAATAACGCGGTAATTACTATAATTAAATTTGCGTGGAATAAATCAGGTTTATTATTTCGCTTTAAAATCATTTTTAAAAGTAGAGAATGAAATTAAAGAAGTTGATATTGGGGAGAATATTAAAATGGCTGAAGTACATACTTACCAGGAAAACAAAAGCCACCCGAAGGTGGCTTAACATACTGCTTTTAAAAAATTAATTTAACTACATCCCATGCTATTGCCGCAATTCAGACATTTGTAACAAGTGCCACTGCGAATAGTTATATGTCCGCATGTATTACAGGCCGGTGCATCACTTTGCATGTTCTTGGCGGCGGAGTTCACAGCATCAAAATCAGCAGCAGCTTTTTTTATGTGCTCAGTCCTATGCTTTTTTGCAGGCTGAGCTTTACCATTGGTAGAACCAATTACCCTCACTTCACTCAATTCCGGAACACGATTTCCTATTGTAGGTGTGTTTGCGTCCCATGGTTCATTTCCCAGGTTTTCCACTTCGGGTTTATCAAGTACATGAACAAGATCATTTCTTCCCAGGTATTCATACGCCAGCGAACGGAACATAAAGTCAATGATAGAAGTCGTTGTTTTAATATTTGGATGATCAACCATTCCCGATGGTTCAAACCTGGTGAAAACAAATTTTTCTACAAATTCTTCCAGAGGAACCCCATATTGCAAGCCTATTGAAATAGATATTGCAAAGCAGTTTAAGCATACTACGCATGGTGGCGCCTTCTTTTGCCATATCAATAAAAATTTCTCCTAATGTGCCATCATTATATTCGCCGGTTCGCAGGAACAACGCCTGGCCATTTATTTTTGCTTTTTGAGTAAAGCCCCTGCGTTTTGCCGGTAATGCCCTGCGTTCTACAATCATTGCCAGCTGGCGCTTCAACCCTGTATCAGCACTGCTTTGAACTCTTTTATTCATTTCCTCAAGCAGGTCCTCGACAGTTAACTGGCTCATATCAACAAACTTTGTTTCTTTCTCTTCACTTGTTGCAGGCTGTTGTTCGTTGTCGGTTGATTTTTTCTTCTTATCACTTTTATTGCTTAGCGGCTGTGATAATTTAGAGCCATCACGATAAAGCGCACACGCTTTTAATCCAAGTTGCCAGCTTAACTTGTAAGCTTCGGCAATTTCTTCCAGGGTTCCTTCATTGGGCAGGTTAATCGTTTTTGAAATAGCGCCGCTTATGAAAGGTTGTGTGGCAGCCATCATACGTATGTGGCCACTGTGGTGAATATACCGTTCGCCTTTGGCTCCGCATTTATTAGCACAATCAAATACTGAAAGATGTTCATGCTTTCAGGTAAGGTGCTCCTTCAACGGTTCCTGTTCCACAGATGTAAACATTGGCTTCTTCAATTTCATCTTCTGTAAAACCCAGCGATTCCAAAAGGCTCCATTCAAAATCATTGTATTGATCCGGAGCAAAGCCAAGCCTTTGTAAACATTCTTCGCCAAGAGTAAATACATTGAATACAAATCCAATTTCGAAAGCCGAAGCCATTGCCGCTTCAAGTTTCTGAATGTCTGTTCCGGTAAATCCTTTTTCTGCAAGAGTCGCAGGATTTATATGAGGTGCACCATTTAACGAAGCATGGCCTTTTGCATAATTTACAATCTCTCCAATTTCGCTTTCACTATATTTTAAATTGCGCAAGGCCTGTGGCACACTTTGATTGATGATTTTGAAATATCCGCCACCGCTTAATTTTTTAAATTTAACCAAAGCAAAATCCGGCTCAACGCCTGTAGTATCACAATCCATCACCAGGCCGATAGTTCCTGTTGGCGCAATCACTGTTGTTTGTGCATTTCGATATCCATATTTTTCACCCATCATCACTGCATCATCCCAGGCTTTAGTTGCAGCTTTCAATAAATAGTCAGGGCAATATTTTGCATTGATACCTTGTGGTTTTATCTCAATTCCTTCATAGGCATCCATTGCATCATATGCTGCAGCACGATGGTTGCGCATTACCCTCAGCATGTGATGTTTGTTCTCTTCATATTTGCTAAACGGCCCAAGGTGAGATGCGAGTTCCGCGGAAGTCTTGTATGAAACGCCCGTCATTATTGCTGTAATAGCTCCCGCAATTCCGCGGGCTTTCTCACTATCATAAGCAATTCCGCTTACCATAAGCATGCTTCCCAGGTTTGCAAATCCCAAGCCCCAATGTTCTGTAATCATAAGCTAAGTTGTGCAACTTCTTTGCTTGGGAATTGCGCCATCAAAACAGAGATTTCCAAAACCGTTGTCCACAATCTCACCGTGTATTCAAAGCCTGTAACATCAAATGAATTATCGCTTTCATTAAAAAATCTTCTGAGATTTACTGAGGCAAGATTGCAGGCTGTGTTATCTAAAAACATATATTCACTGCACGGGTTGCTTGCTCTTATGGGACCGCCTTCAGGGCAGGTATGCCACTCATTAATCGTCGTATTATATTGAGTCCCGGGATCAGCACAACGCCACGCGGCATAATTAATATCGCTCCATAATTTCTTCGCCTTTATTTTTTTCATAGTGCGGCCATCGCTTCTGGCTTTCAATTCCCAGTCGCCATCTGCTTCCAGCGCATGAAAAAATTCATTGGGAATGCGTACAGAGTTATTACTGTTTTGGCCGCTTACCGTTCTGTATGCTTCGCCTTCATAATCGCTTGGCATACCCGGCATCAATTAAGGCAGCAACTTTTTTTTCTTCTTCTACTTTCCAGTTTACAAAGTTTTCAATTTCAGGATGGTCAAGATCAAGGCAAACCATTTTTGCTGCACGCCTTGTAGTACCACCACTTTTAATAGCGCCTGCTGCACGGTCGCCAATTTTTAAAAAACTCATAAGCCCGCTGGAAGTTCCGCCGCCACTTAATTTCTCACCTTCACCACGAATGCTGCTGAAGTTGGTTCCGACTCCGCTTCCGTATTTAAATATCCTTGCTTCACGCACCCAAAGATCCATGATACCACCATCATTTACCAGGTCATCATTTACACTTAATATAAAACAGGCATGTGGCTGAGGCCGTTCATACGCCGATGTTGATTTTTTTAACTGGCCATCATTTGCATCTACATAATAATGTCCTTGTGGTTTACCAGTGATGCCATATACTTCATGAAGGCCCGTATTAAACCATTGAGGAGAATTGGGAACGCAAGACTGGTTTAAAATTCCATAAACCAATTCTTCATAAAATATTTGTGCATCTTCCGGTGAATTAAAATAATTATACCGCTCACCCCATACCCTCCAGCAATGCGCCAACCGGTGTGCAACCTGTTTTACAGAAACTTCCCGTCCCGTTGATCCGTCTGGTTGCGGCACACCTGCCTTTCGAAAATATTTTTGTGCAAGAATATCTGTTGCAATCTGGCTCCACTGTCTCGGTACTTCCACATTATCCATTTGAAATACAATTTCGCCTGTGGTGTTTTTGATTACCGATGTGCGGTAATCATATTCAAACATATCAAAGGGAGAAATACCATCTTTGGTAAATTGGCGGGAAAAGCGGAGACCTGTTGAGTCGGCGGAATTATTTGACATTGGGCTAATATTATTTTTAGGTTAATAAATTATTTTTGGAGTGCGGGAGAACGAAAATATTTTTTCTCCTGTATAAAACACATCCTAAATTTTGCACAGTCTGTGGAAAAGAAGTGTGCATAAATAGGTAAGGCATGCGGGCAGGGCGTTTAGTAATTTTTGCACATTTTTCCTATAAATCATTTTTGGCTGGAACGAAAATTTTCAATAGCTATTTACAATTTTCACGGAATGCGAATTTTAATTCAAAGGGTGATAAAGGCAAGTGTAACTGTAGCAGGCAAGTTAACAGGAGCAATAGAAAAAGGCCTTCTTGTTTTTGCCGGAATCGAAGATGCTGATACAAGTGAGGATGTGATGTGGTTAAGCAATAAGATCGTAAATCTTCGTGTATTTGACGATGAGCATGGAATTCCAAACATCAGTGTAAAAGATATAAACGGGGAGATTCTTTTAGTTAGCCAGTTCACACTCCACGCCAACACAAAAAAAGGAAACAGGCCTTCATACATTAAGGCAAGTAAACCGGAAATTGCTATTTCCCTTTATGAAAAATTAATTGATCAAATAGAAAATGATCTTGGGGAAAAAATACAAACAGGGATCTTCGGAGCGGATATGAAAGTTGAGTTGATTAATGATGGGCCGGTGACGATATGGATTGATTCGAAAAATAAGGAATAATTATTACACTAATTTTATCGAATTACACCAATTATATCCCGTTCATGGCGGAATTATTATTTAAAGAAGAATCTTTTAAAATTGTCGGAATATGTATGGAAATACATAAAATTCTTGGTATGGGATTGAAAGAAGTTAATTATAAGGATGCTATGGAAATTGAATTTATCGATCGCGATATTCCTTACGAAAGGGAAAAAAGATTTTCAGTGAAATATAAAGAAAAAGTATTGCGCAATCCATATGCGGCGGATTTTCTTGTCTATGATTCTATTATTTTAGAAATAAAATCTGTAACAGCAATAATTGATAACCACACGTACCAGGCACTTAGTTATTTATCTGTTTCCAAACAAAAATTGGGCATGGTAATTAATTTTGGCGAGAAGTCTCTCACCTGGAAACGTATTGTTTTTTAGAATTCGTGTAATTCGGTAAAATTCGTGCAATAAAAAAATGGATATAACAATCAAAGAAGCTCAAACAAAAGTTGACCAGTGGATTAAAACCGTTGGCGTAAAATATTTTAGTGAATTGACTAATCTCGGAATTTTGATGGAGGAGGTCGGAGAACTTTCAAGATTGATTGTAAGAATTTATGGCGAGCAATCTTTTAAGGAGACCGATAAAAATAAAAAGCTTAGTGATGAGATGGCGGATATCTTATGGGTATTAATTTGCCTCGCAAACCAAACGGGAGTCGATCTTACAGATGCTTTAGAAAAGAATTTCAGGAAGAAAAGTTTGAGGGATGCGGAAAGGCATAAGAAAAATGAAAAGTTGGGATAAATTATCCAAAAAATATTCTAAAGATGCACATAAATAATTTTAGAGCGATTAGTAAAACTAAAAGCGGAAAGCAAAACATGCATAACAATATTAACTATTCCTATGCCGATTAATCGAAACATTAGTCTTTAATTCTTGCAATAAATTTTTCAATCAATTCATCTTTACATACTTGAAAGAAATCAGAAAGTTTATCCAAATATTTAAAATCCAACCATACATAAAACCATTCTGAATCTCCATCATCCGGATGTTCCAAATCGTAAAAATCATCTTCTATGATACCAACTGAAACTTTGATTTCGTTAGCTAATTTTTCGTATTCATCTATAGAAAAAATTGCTCCGTCTGAACTTTTATCTTTTTTCATTTCAAAATAAAAATATTTGGTTGGCTCATCATCACAGGAATATGTGAATCCATGTGAAATTGTAATGACATCGGTTTGTTTCTTTCTATCTTCAATTATCGCCTCCTGTATTAAAACTTTCTGACCTGAAACATAAAAATTTTGACTCAAACTATCAATGGACTTTTTCTCAAATGCGTAAGTATCAAATGGTATAAAGGATAAATCAAAGCACTGGTAATTATATAATCTCCAATCAATTTTTTCTTTTATAAATTTCTCAATTATAATAGAGATTTCTTCAGAAAATGCTTTAACCACTTTGCCTATTTCATTAAATGTTGATACAAATGCATCTGTTAATACATCTAATTCTTCAATTACTTTAAGCTGCATATCCGATAACTCTAGGGAAGGCTTATTTGGCATAAAAAATAGTTTTTAAAGTATAGTATTCGGTTAATGATATTTCAACGGAATCATGGCCAATGATTTTATTTGCGAGTTTTTTTATTTCGGATAAATCCTTGTGTTCAGTATTTAATAAAGAATCCAATAAAAGTAAATATTCATCAAAAATATTATCGTCAGATTTTAAAATTTTTAAAATATCGTATACTTGTTTATAGGAAATTCTATCGAATAATGAAATTTTATAGTCAGGGTTAGAAAAGTTAAGAAGGATATATAAACGAATGTATTCCGTATAATTCTCCTCGCACCACTTTTCATATTTTTCTAACTGAGTTACTTTAATTTCATCTTCGTCAAATGATTCACCAATTCCTGCCAAAATTTTATTTTCTATAACTATTACAAACTTTTCCTTACTATCAAGAATAAATAGATCTATTCTTCCGTTTGAAATTCGATACTCGCGATAGGTGGTATATGTTTCTTCCAAAATTTTTTTACTCAAATTCTCTTTTTCAGGCAAAGATGTATTCAATATTATTTGAGATAATAGCTTCGCACCTTGGTCGAAAGAATTATAATTGATAAGATACTCTAAAATATTACTATTGCTATTTTCATCCCAATTATATTCCATAAGGCTAAGAGCAGAAACTCTAATCATCTTATAATTCCTCTTAATTTTTTGTTTTAATTTTTTAATGTTTTCTTGTAAGAATTGCTTACGCATCATTTTGAAGTCATTAGCTAAATCATTAATTTTCTCTTTTGATAGAGATTTATCAGCGAAAGAGATTTTGACTTCATGAATTTTCAAAAATTCAATTACGTTAGTTAGCTTTTGTAAGTTATTTATCATAAAAAATCAAGACAATAAATATACTCTACAAGAAGTATAAGGATTCTTCCTTTTTTAAATTTATTGTTGTGGCTATCTTTGCCGCCCTATGGCAAGTGATTCAAATAATTTTAGTGAGATAATTGCGCATTGCAAAGAATACGGATACATTTTCCCTTCCAGCGAAATTTACGATGGGTTAAGTGCGGTATATGATTATGGACAGAATGGCGCTCAATTGAAAAAGAATATCCGTGATTACTGGTGGAAAAGCATGACGCAGTTACATGAAAATATAGTTGGTATTGATGCAGCTATTTTCATGCATCCACTCACCTGGAAAGCCAGTGGTCACGTGGATAATTTCAGTGATCCGATGATTGATAATAAGGACAGCAAAAAGAGGTACAGGGTAGATCATTTGATTGAATCACATGCAGAAATTCTTGCCTTCGAAGGAAAGAAGGAAGAGGAATTTGCGTTGCTAAAAAAGATGGATGACCTGCTTTCAAAAGACGATTTTGAAGGATTAAAAAAACTGATAGAAGATAACAAAATAAAATGTGCTGTTAGCGGCACATGAAACTGGACAGATGTTCGCCAGTTTAATCTTATGTTCTCAACAGAGATGGGAAGTGTTGCTGGTGATGCAGACAAAATTTATTTACGTCCCGAAACTGCCCAGGGAATTTTTGTAAATTTTCTAAATGTGCAAAAGACCGGCAGGATGAAAATTCCTTTTGGTATTGCACAAACTGGAAAAGCTTTTCGAAATGAAATTGTTGCCCGCCAATTTATTTTTCGCATGCGGGAATTTGAACAAATGGAAATGCAATTTTTTGTACGGCCCGGCACAGAAATGGAATGGTATAATTACTGGAAATCAGAAAGAATGAAATGGCATGAAAGCCTTGGTATACCTGCAGAAAAATTCCGTTATCATGATCATGTGAAACTGGCGCATTATGCAAATGCAGCGGTTGATATTGAATTTGAATTTCCGTTTGGTTTTAAAGAATTGGAAGGAATTCATTCCCGTACCGATTTTGATCTTAAGCAACACCAGGAACTCAGCAAAAAGAAATTACAATATTTTGATAATGATTTAAAGGAAGATGGCAAGCCATATGGTAATTACATTCCTTACGTGGTAGAAACATCAGTTGGACTTGACCGGCTGTTCCTTACCGTTATAAGCAATTCTTATGCAGAAGAGAAATGGAATAAAGAAGATGGCACGGAAGACAGCCGTGTGGTTTTGAGAATTCCGCCAAAAATTGCCCCCTATAAATTAGCGATACTTCCCCTCGTAAAAAAAGATGGCTTCCTGAAATTGCAAAGAAATTAATGGATGAATGTAAACAAAGCTTTCATATGTTTTTATGAAGAAAAAGATACTATTGGAAAGCGTTACCGGCGAATGGATGCAATAGGAACTCCGTTTTGCGTAACGATTGATCATCAAACTAAAGAAGACAATACAGTTACCATTCGTTACCGGGACAGTATGCTGCAGGAAAGAATTTTATTAACGGATGTTAGAAAAATTGTATCAGAAAAAATTAATTAATCGTCATAAGTTGTTGGCCAGATCCCGGATTTACTCTGCAAGTGTTAACAGGAATAAAGATTTTTTTAAAGCTGAGATGGTGTAAGGTATATTATCGTGTATTGCGATCATCATATCTTTATCGACTTCCGTAGCCGCATAGCTTGTAGCGACATTTAGCTTGCCTTTTAAAACCTGTAAACTAAATATATTTTCCGGGCGTTCAGTCTGCATATTTGCTCCCTTGTGAAGCGCTACAAGAAGAATACGAAGCTTATTTGTCTTATAAATTGTTATAGCATTACGGTCATTCTCTTCCCATGCTTTTTCATTTTTTATCTGGTCAATATAAAAAGGAAGGTCAATTAATAAAACCGGGGAATCAATTTTTCTATCCCCTTCGGGCCGGTTGTACGTAGCATCAATATTTGTATTTTCCATCAGACTGTTTTTTAGTTTTTCCCCAAAAACCATTCCTAAGAAAATTTATATGTTATAATAAGGCAACGGCCTATTTATTCCTTACATAACCGATTAGGTTGGTAAGAAATACCCCAATAGCCATTCCACATGCCAGCAAGTTAACTATGTGAATTGCTCTTATGCAGTCGCTATTTTTGAGCTGAGTGAAATTAAAAAATGTAATAGCAATTATGAAAATTGAAATAGCGATTGCTCTTCGGCTGTTTTTATTTCGCATAGCTTTTATTTAAGTGAGAAAAAATTATCCGTATAACTCCAGGTGAACAGATTTTCTATCATACCCCAAGGCCGTTATTTTCTGCCGGGCATCGTCAATCATGGCCTTCCATCCACATAAATAAAACGATGCGGGCTTTAAATTTTGCATATCCACGCAGGCTTCATTATTTTTTTTGCAAATCTCTTCATATAGGCTGTGTACGTAACCTTTATGGCCTTCCCAACCTTCCCGGCTTAACGTGGGCATGTAAATAAAATTTTCAATTTTACTTTCTAACGCTTTCATTTCTTCATGATATAAAAGATCTTTTTGTGTACGGCACCCAAAGATTAAATAAATATTTTCGTGAGTAATATTATGCAGCTGCATATAATTAAGCATGCTCCTGAAAGGCGCAATACCAGTTCCGGTGCATATAAAAAAAAGATCTTTTTCAATAGCATCAGGTAATGTAAACACGCCCTGGGGGCCACGGAAGGTAAGCTCACTTCCAACATTCACGTGATTAAATAAATACGGAGTTCCGGCGCCATCTTCAAGCAATACAATTAGTAGCTCATACACATTAGAGCCATCGGGCCAGCTTGCGATAGAATAGCTTCGCCATCTTTTATTTTTTTTCTCATGTATGGGAAGATCAAGTGTTACAAATTGTCCCGGCTTAAAATTAAAAGATTCAAGCTCATTCACTCTAATAAAAAAGCGCCTGGTATTGTATGTTTCATCTTCAATGCGTATAACGGTGCCGGTGCGCCAGGGTTCTAGTGCCATGCAATTTTTTTTGGAAAAATACAAATGATTTTCAATTGCAAATCAAATATTCTCATTAAAACGTTCACTGTGAATATTATCCATCTTTTTCCACAACATGGCGTTGTAAATCATCGTAACTTTTACATGCATTGCGATAGTTTGATATTTAATTGAATTGTACCTTCCCGAATTAACTCAGGTAATAATGAAGACGATTCATTACTTTTTATTTATTTATTTTTTATTTATACGGGCTGAAGTAACAGCTGGTCCGGCTGAACCTTTTTTCCTTCAGCAATATGATAACAGGAATGGTCTTTCTAACAGTTCCATAAATTATATTTTTAAAGATGCCGGTAACTTATTGTGGGTGGCCACATGGGATGGTCTGAACATGTATGATGGAAACATCTTCCATGTATTTAACTATAGTAAAGAGAACGATTTTAAAAGTATTGGCAGCAATGTTATACAGCAGGTAACTGAAGACAAGCGTGGCAACATCTGGATTACAACTATTGAAGGTATTTCGAGATATGAAAAGACCACAGGTAAATTTTATAACTATTTTTATAATCAATATAGTCAAAGCAGGGTAAGTGAGCAGGAGTATGCCCTGTGTGTGGATGTAACCGGAACAGTATATTGCCTGAGTCAAAAAGCCGGGCTTAGCTATTTTGATGCACAAGCAGACAGCTTTCGTGTTTGTAATCTGCCATTACAAAATTCAAAGATCAGTAAGATTGCATTTGATCAATCTAACCGTTTAATTTTATTAAGTGCAGATGGCCGGATAAATATATATTCAGAAACTGGCCATCAATTCAAACTATTAAACGCTTATTCCGAAAAGGAGCCTATTGTAAATTTTTTCAATGTAAATTCACAGCTTTTTTTTTCTACCGCGGATGACCGGTTATATTTAATTCAAGGGGATGCAATGATTCGTAGGCAGGTGCTCAAAATGAATCATTCTCTTACATCCATGATTTTTTATAAAGGACATTACCTGCTTGCATGGTCAACAAAGGGATATGGAGTTTTTGATACCGATTTTCAATCATCGTCATTTCTAAAAGACGAAGCGCTGCAGATGCAGGATATTAGGGTAACATCCTGGGCACTGGGGAGCGAAGATATTTTATGGTACGGCACAGATGGAAACGGTCTCATAAAAATTTATCCCAAGACAAAAGCTTTCGGCACTATTACTACTTCCGATAATGGAATGCCTTATAATAAATCAGTCAGGGCATTTTGTGAAGCGAATGGAAATTTATGGATCGGGACCAAAGGAAGCGGAATAATTGATATCAAAAAATTTTGGTCTGATGCCGCCACCGGAAATAATAAACAATATATTTTAGCACCTTCGCAACTTGATAATAATTCTGTTTACTCCTTAAAAAAGGGGAATGATGGAATGATCTATATTGGAACTGATGGAAAAGGAATTGGCGTGTATGACCTTAATAGTAATCACTTTTATAAGTGGACGGATATTAAAGGAAATTCGAAATACCCCGAATTCGGATCTGTGTATGCAATCAAACAGGATCCGGATAGTTCATTATGGCTGGGCACCAGTGGCTATGGGTTGATACACCTTAAGCTGATTATGGATAAAGCAGGTAATCTTTCATTGGACTACCTGAATCGATTCACTTTTAATAATACAAATTCAGGCCCGGCAAACGATATAATTTATTCACTTGCAGATGGTGATGATAATCATTTATGGGTAGGCTGCCGTTATGGCGGGCTTAGTTTACTGGATAAGATCACCCATTCATTCAAAACATTTAAAGCTTTTACTTATGAAGGCAGTCTTTCCAACAACGATATACTATCTCTTTTTAAAGACAATAATAACCGCATTTGGATAGGTACCAGTTATGGACTTAACTGGATAAACAATAGCGATGGTTTAAGAAACGAACCTGTATTTCAAAAGCTCACCACTTCCAATGGTCTGCCTAATAATACCATTCATGCTATTGAGCAGGATAGCTACGGAGATATTTGGGTAAGTACAAATAAAGGACTTGCAAAAGTGAACCAGGCAAACATGAAAGTTTGGTTCTACCAGCAAATGGATGGCTTGCAAAGCAATGAATTTTGTGATGGTGCTGTATGGAAAGATGCTGATGGTAATATATTTTTCGGCGGTACATATGGCTTCAATCATTTTCTTCCTAAAAATATTCATAAATCAACGTGGCAGCCAAACCTGCTTTTAACCGATATTTTAATTGGTGGGAAGCCTGTTGATGAGAGGGGTTTCAACGTACTGGACACCAACAGTAAAAAGCCCTTTGATTTTTCAATTAGCAGGAAAGACAATTTTTTTGAACTTGACGTAAAAGCGATCAGCTATTTAAATGCGGAGAAATGTGAGTACGCTTATTATTTGGATGGATATGATAAGACCTGGCATTATGCAGGTACTACAGGTAAATTAGTGTACAGTAATATTTTGCCCGGTAGCTATACGTTAAAAATAAAATGGAGTAATGGAGAAGGAGCATGGAGTAAAGAAATATCATTGCTGACACTGGAAGTGAGCCAATATTTCCTGCTCACGCCCTATGCGTTTTTAATTTATGCATTTTTCATTTCTTCAATTGTCTATATAATTTATAGGTACAAAAAAAATAAATCAGCAATAAAACATCAATTGGCCGTTGAACATTTGCTGCGCAAAAAAGAAGAAGAGATGCATCAAAACCAGCTTGGATTTTTTACCAATATTGCTCATGAACTGCAAACCCCTTTAACATTGATAATGGGAAGCGCCGAAAGATTCCTGGATAAAACAGTTCCTGTCAATGAGAAAAAGGATAAATCTTATTTTTTATCATTGATTCACCAACAGGCGTCCAGGCTTACTTACCTTGTACACCAGTTATTAGAGTTTAGAAAAGTGGAAGCCGGCTTTTTTAAAAACCGCTTTAATTATCTGAACATATCGGAATTGTTACATAACCTCGCCGAGCCATTTGTTCCGTTAGGCGAACAATATAAAATGGAGTATGAGCTCAATATTTCTCCCGGGATGAATGGTTTTGTTGACAAGGATAAACTGGAAAAAATTATATTCAATCTTTTATCAAATGCTTTTAAATATTCCGGCAAAAATGAGTATATTATTTTCTCAGCACGTAAAAACGGGCTTACGCAAGAGTTAGAAATAAGTGTAGTTAATTCCGGCTCGATGCTTCCCGAAGGTAAGCTTGACCACTTATTTGAAAAATTCTATGCGGCAAGCCCAAATGCAACTGGGTGTGAAAAATTCGGAACCGGTATTGGCCTCGCATTTACCCGGCAACTTGTTACATTATTAAATGGCAGAATTGATGCAAGCAGCGAAAATGGATACATTACTTTCAATGTATTTTTGCCATTAAATGGTAATTCGTCCGAACGGTACCAGCCCGAAAGGCATGCCATTACGGACAAACCTTCTTACCTATACCAGACAATCACAACTTATTCCGAACCGGTTCATGCTGTATCCGCGACTGAAAATAATAAGCAGGCTGTTATAGAAAATTTAATACTGCATGAGAAAAAAAATATTTTGATCGTTGAAGACGAACCCGAAATTCGCTTTTTACTAAAAGATATTTTAAAAGATGATTATACCATTTATGAAGCGGAGGATGGAAAAAAGGCACTGGAACTTATTGATAAAATCTTACCGGATCTCATTATTTGCGATGTGATGATGCCTAATATGAATGGGCTGGAGGTTTGCAATAAAGTGAAAAACATACCAGCTACTTGTCATATACCTTTTATTATATTGACAGCAAGAGGCAGTGAAGATCATTACATGGAAGGGTACGAAGCAGGGGCTGATGCATATATAGCAAAGCCTTTTCATACACCTCATCTAAAATTGCGCATTCGCAAATTGCTTGAATACCATGAAAAATTACTTAACCTGTTTAAAAACGATCCCGGGGCCGCACAATTTGCTGAATCCGATATTGCAGAAGATGATAAAGAATTCCTTACAAAACTGGTGCAGATAATTGAAGAAAAGCTTACCGAAGAAGAATTAAATGCAGCCTTTCTTGAAAAAGCATTCTGCATGAGCAAGATGCAATTGTATCGCAAATTAAAAACAATGACAGGAATGACGCCAGGCGAATTCATCAAAAATCTCAGGGTGAAAGAGGCGGCGAATCTCCTGACTACAACCAGCCTTAATGTAACCGAAATTTTCTATCGCACAGGATTCAATAACCAATCCTATTTTTTCAGAGAATTCAGGAAGCGATATCAATGTGCCCCTAATGAATACCGGGAGCAGTTGAGTGTCAAAAGCTCTTAATCGGTTTAGCCCCTATTGATATTTCAGTCACTTAGTCTTCCGAACAAACAGGAATAATATGATTCCTTGTTACATATGAGCGAAAAGCTGTCATTTCTGAAAACATTGCCCCAAATTATTCTTCCGGTATTTTGCTCAGTTTTGTTCTTAAGTTACATTCTAATAGCTAAAACCTTCATTTCTCACTCAAATTGTAACTATAGTACAGTAAAATGTTAGCATAGTGTACAAAGCAGCATAGCTGAAATAATACTTTTGGTAACAATTGCTTAATATGGTATCAGGTAAAACGAGACTGCTGTTTTTATTACTTTATCTATCTGTTTTTTTTAATTATTCATTTGCTAACAGCCAGCAATTATCCCTTAAAATTGGCGGCGATGACCTGGCAGGTTTTCATGTAGATGTATATAATGGCAATCAATTGCTGGTTACCAACACAGAAGAATTCTCCCTCGAATTATTCAATCACGATTTAAGTACGGAGACAGATTTTAAACATTGGAATGGTGAAAAGTGGAGCGGAAATGAAAAGCGTATGACTCTATCCAGAGATTCTTACATACAGGAATTTGACGCCAACTTATCTGTTTCGGTTACCTACGAGGTTGTGAATGCCAATATTGTAAAAAAGATAATTGAGCTTTTTCAGCCTTCTATGCCGGATATGCTTTATATATTACAACAAACAGCCAGGCCCGCAGAGAAGCCACTTCGATATGTGACGTTTGAATACGATAGTTTCCCCGGTGGCCTTGTACATGAGATGTTTCCTTCCGCCGGCTTCATTACCACAGGCAATAACGTCGTTGGATTTTTGACGGATGCAGGTTATAAAAATCAGTACACGAGAAATACCCGTCGCCGCTTCAGCGGGCGTGGAGGCGGTTTTGTAGGCATGCGCAGACTGCCCGATCCAAACTTGTTTTCTATTTCCAATGAATCAGAAAGAGCAGGGAATAATAATTACATCAAACAAACTTTTGGGGAGATGTACAACCTCGATGCCGGTAGCGAGACCATATTAACCATGCCCGCAGACTATGAAAAAGAAGGAAATGCGGAAGTTGAAATAGAAAATGGAATTATTAAAATTTCCGGCCACCCCGGGGGCAGGGCGGGGATCGAATTTATTGCGCCATTTAAAGATCAAAAAGTATACACCATTTCCTTTTCATGCAAAGGCAATACCCCTCTCGCCTTAAAACTCTTCAGGGTTAGGAATGGAGAAAAAACTATTGAGCTGGAAGATGGTGTAAAATACATTGACAACTTTCCTGCAGTAGATAGTGAATGGACAACTTTTAAGGGAAGTATTTTAGTGCCTTATATTGAAAATGACAGTGTATCCATGTTCATCGGTACGCAATCAGGAAAAGAATGCACCCTACAGATAGCAGACCTGAAATTTGTGGAACACCAACCGCAACGTGAACCGTACAATGTCCTGCCTCTTGGCCAAAAGGTAGAAAAAACTACTTATGTTTTTGTTGAGCCGTGGAAATCGCACCAGCAATTTATGATATCCTCGCAATCCCGCTTAGCCGAAGCAAAAGGATTTAAAGGATCGTTGATAGAAAAAATGCTGTATGCCAATTTCAACATGCTTACCTGGATTACAGATGTAAATGATTTTACTCCTTTCAACGTGCCCAATATGAATTATGCACCGGACATGTACAACAGGGATTCTTACTTTTCTACAATAGCTTCTTACAATAAGGAACTGAACCTGGCAATCTGGGAACAATGGGGTAAAACACAAACGTCCAAAGGTGGAATTGGTACTATTATAACCCCGCTTATGGGCTCGGTAGAAGCAAAAGATAATGAAGCTACTATTGAATGGCTTATTTGGGCCATGCTGAACAAACGCAGGTTTGGCGTGACACTTCCCCAGGAGAAAATAAAAAGAGCTGTTGAATATGTATTGAATGAATTTGATTCTCCAGGAGACGGCATATGCAAATCGCATTTTCCCTTGTGCCAGGTAGATATTATTGACTTCAATCCCAAGACAGATCGACTTGCCGTAAACCAGGGAATGCTTGCCATTGCATTAAGAACTATAAAGGAACTTGGGTTTGATATTTCCGAAGAGCACATTCAAAAAGCAGAAAAAGAATACCGGAATTTCTACGATGTAAAAAGGAAACATTTATTGTTTGACCGGAATTTTCCTGACATCATCTCATTAACAGATCTCGAGCCGGAATTCTTTTCGTTATGGCTATTCAAGCGGCCAATGCTTACTGATGAAATAGTAAAAAATCAATTAGATCTAATACCTCATCTAAATAAAGTTTCCAATTCTCCTCATCCTGAATATGGTACTACTGCGCCTATTTGTCTCAGGTTAACTAACGATGCAAAAGGATACGCCTACATGGATGAAAATTACCAGCCATTTGAAAAATTTGGAAAAGAAAATTACGGCGAAGGAAAAAGAGATGGAGTGTATTACAATGGCGGCAGTTGGTTCAGGCCGGAGTATTGTGCTTATGTAGTGGGCTTAAAGCACGGCTGGAGCAAAGCAAAAATGCTGATGGAAAACAGGGTTTGGGCTGAAATTTACCTGAATCCAAAATGGCCGTTCAGCAAAGAATTTATTCCTACCAAATGGACAACGACGGATAGCTGGTGGCCATCAACCAAAGGATTGTGCTGGAATGTTTTTATGCTAATAGCAGATGAAGTAGCGGGCCTGCGTACACCGGATATGGATCCGGATTACAAAAAGTCAATCAAAAATAATTGACATGAAAAGTAATAACTAATACAACAAAACTTATCTTAAAAAATACTTAACTGTTTAAACTATCAAAACAAAAATGAAGAAATAAAATCATCACCCGGTTTTTCAAAAAAGTGGTTAAGCAACCAAGCTATAAAATCGTCATGAAAAACAAAAAAAAACTGTTTCAAAACATTAATCAATTCAAACAAAAATTTTAAATAAAAAAATGAAGAATTATGAAAAAACATCTTACTAATGTGCCTGGTTCGATTCCAAAATATATTTCTTTTGGATTAAGACTTGCGCTTTGCATTGTTATAATTGCAACCACGCATTTTGAAACCAGCGCACAGCAAAACCCACCAATACAGATGGGAAAAACGATTTCCGGCAAAATTGTCAATGCCAGCGGTGAGCCATTGGTCGGCGTTACTGTTGGAGAAAAAAATACCAGCAATGCCACTACCACAGACGGTGGTGGAAATTTTAAATTAACGGTTCCCAGGAATGCTATACTGGAAATTACCCATGTTGGATACGCTAACCAGGAGATTTCAGTATCCGGGAAAACAAATTTCCAGGTCAAATTGCAAACGGCTGAAGTTACGATGAGTGATATAGTAGTAGTTGGTTACACAAGTCAAAAAAAGTCTTCCCTTACGGGTGCCATTTCCGCTGTAAATATGGAAGACGTGGATAAAAGAAGAGTGCCTGATGTGGCCCAACTTTTACAAGGCCAGGTAGCAGGTGTGCAGGTAACTCAAAGCACCGGAGCACCGGGAGATGGTATTAATATCACCATTCGCGGAGTAGGAACAATTGGCAGCAGCAGTGATCCTTTATTTATTGTAGATGGTTTGCCTACTACCAGCATCTCCTTTATAAACCCGGCAGATATCCAGTCGATGACAGTATTGAAGGATGCAGCGGCAGCGGCTATTTATGGAGCAAGGGCTTCTGGCGGGGTAATCGTTATTGTTACCAAAAGCGGCAGAAAAGGAAAATCCAGTATTGATATTAATTATTATAGCGGCATACAGAAAGTGGCCAATCTTCCAACAATGCTTAATGCAACCCAGTATATGAATAAGATGGAGGAAAGCTGGAACAATTCAGGCTACAGTGGTACAAATCCTTACACTGCAGATAAATCAAGAACAGATCTTGCCAATACTGATTGGCTGCATGAATTATTTGTAACAGGTAAATCACAGAACCTGCAGGTATCAGCGAGTGGTGGTTCTGATAAAGTGCAATATCTGCTCTCAGGAGGATACTATAAACAAAATGGTATTGTAATTTATAATAATGACCAGTACGAGCGTCTTAGTTTCAGGGCAAACGTAAATGCAAATGTTACAGATCGGTTTACTGTAGGAACCAACCTGCAGATTTCCAACACTACACAGGATAAAATATCTTCCAGCGGTGATGCACCCGGAGTTGTCCGCCATGCCTTTATTCGTCCACCTGTGATACCGGTTTTTAAAGATCCATCTGATCCGACATATTCAGTAGCCGATCCCTATACGGATCTGCCTTTTTACTCACAAAATGTAGCTGCAAATGGCGGTAGCTGGAATGGGGGTGCAAACAAATACGAGTTTGGTTCAAACCCTTTAGCCATTGCTTATTTCACCAATGATAAGAGATACAATTTTAAAACCTTCGGAAGTGTATTTGCAGAATTTGCATTTTTAAGGAATAAAGAATTAAAGCTGAGAAGTAATCTGGGTCTTGATTTGAATATGACACATAATAAGGCATTCAATCAAAATTATGGAGATGATGATGGCGGAGGCTCCTCATTAGACCAGGGTACCGGCCGTCAAAACCGCCCTACCAATCTGAATGAAGACAGGGGAGAGGATGCTACCATAACGTGGACCAATACACTGAATTATACTAAAAGAATTAATGAGCATAGTTTTAACGTGTTGGTGGGTAGTGAATTTATTACCAATCATTCTTCTGGCATCGGAGCATCAAGGGCCAGGTACAGTAATACAAATTCTGCTTTTCAGTATATAGATTTTGGTTCATACCCGCAGGATCTTTGGAATGGTGGCTCCGCTTCGCAGTGGGCATTATTCTCCTTATTTGGTTCGGCAAATTATAATTACAATAACCGGTATTTTGCAACCGCCAGCCTTAGAAGAGATGCTTCAAGCCAGTTTGCAGCCAATAACCAGGAAGCATATTTTCCTTCGGCATCTGTGGGCTGGAGAATTTCACAGGAAGCGTTTATGCAGGACGTAAGTTGGCTATCCGATCTGAAATTAAGAGCCAGTACAGGAAAATTAGGTAATCAGTCAGGGCTTAGTAATTATAATTCCCTGGCAATTTATGATCCGTTAGGTACTTTATTGCGTTATGGCAATCCCGATTTGAAATGGGAAACCACCAGTCAAAATAATATAGGATTGGATTTAAGTATGTTTAAAAACAGGATTTCAGTTTCTGTAGATTATTTTAAGAAAACAACTTCTGATCTTTTGTTGCCTTTAAGTTTGCCAACAGTAGTAGGAGATGTGCAGCCCACCATTGTTAATGCAGGCGTTGTGGATAATAAGGGTTTTGAACTTTCTCTTGGATATAAAAACAATGACCATGCTTTCAAATATTATATAAATGGTAATCTCGCAACCGTAACCAATATGGTAGTGAAATTAGATCCTAATTTACCAAGTATATATGGGCAGGTTTCAAAAACAGAAGCAGGTCATCCGTTAAATTCTTTTTACGGATTTAAAATGACGGGTATTTACCAGAATCAAAAAGAGATCGATGATTATTTAACCGGCGCACCCCATCCCGATGTTAAACCAGGCGATATTAAATTTGCAGACCTTAATGGCGATGGTATTATCAATGACAACGACCGCGCTTATATTGGAAATCCAAATCCAAGACTTACTTATGGAGCTAACTTATCGGCCAGCTTTAAAGGATTTGATCTGTCTGTTTTAGTGCAGGGTGTTAGCGGCGTTGAAAAATACAATGATCTTAAAAAAATCATTGATTATGATACGCGTCCGTTTAACCACACAACAGCTACTTTAAGTGCATGGCATGGTGAGGGTACCAGCAATACGATACCACGTTCCACTTTCAATGACAATGGCAGCAGCAGAGTATCCAGCATTTTTGTAGAAGATGCTTCTTATTTAAGACTCAAAAATATTGAGATTGGTTACACAATAAATGCTCCTGGCAAAGCATCATCTGTTTTTCAAAATGTACGACTGTATGTTTCAGCGCAAAATCTGTGGACTAAGACAAACTACACAGGGTTAGATCCGGAAGCCTATAACATGTTCGACCAGGGTACTTACCCGCAATCAAAAGCATTTTTATTTGGTATTAATATCAAGTTATAATTCATCTTATTAAAAATAAAAAATATGAAATCAATTTATAAAATACTGGCGGCACTGGTGATCATAAGCACTGCCAGTTGTAAAAAGGAATTGCATAAAACCCCGATCGGCATAATAACCGAAGGTGTTGCTCCAACGAATCAATCAGTAAAATATTCCGTGATCGCTTCCTATCAACTACTTTCCAGTACGCTGAATATTATAGGCGAATGGGGCTGGGATGATGGCACGGTACTTCGCAACGATTTTATTTTACAGGATATTGCTTCGGGTGACATGCTGAAAAAGTGGAATCCGGATGGCGACCAGGCATGGATGGATCAATTTTCCGATTTTAGTTTTACCGCTTCCAACGCCGGTATTAAGGGCCAATGGAGCTATGATTATGCAGGTATATCAAGGACCAATTTATCAATTAGCTACTTATCTGATGTGGAACTATCAACTAAACTTGGTATTGATGATGCCACCCGGAAAAAGCTTTTAGGCGAGGTTTATTTTTTGCGAGCCTTCTATTATTTCGATTTGGTGAACTTATATGGAGATGTGCCATTATTAACAGAGCCATTGAAAAATTTTGCTGATGCTTATAACGTGGCGAAAAGAGAAACCAAGGCGAATGTGTATGTACAGATCAGTGCCGATCTTGACCTGGCTAAAACGTTGATTCCCGATGGGAAATATTCAGATGCAACGGAGAAATGGAGAGTTTCCAAAGGTGCAGTAATGGCTTTGCAGGCTAAAGTAGCATTGTACAACGAAAAATGGCCGGAGGTTATCAGCATCATATCTGAAATGGACGCGACTAACAATTACAGCCTGGATGCGAATTATTTTGACAACTTTAGTGTAGCAAAAGAATATGCAGAAAATGAAGTGGTCTTCTCTTATAACCACGAATCTTTAACCACCCCAAGGACTGGTAATGGACTGTGTGCTTTAGCAGGTTGGGGATTTATAGCGCCAAGTTCAAACTTCATAAATGAATTTGAACCAAACGATCCCAGGTTGGGATATACGGTTGATGTGCCAGGACAGAACGTTTACAAAATATTTGGTGAGTTAAACAGCAATAACAAAGGCAATGACGATGCACCAAGTAACAAAATATATATCCGCTGGGCTGATGTATTGCTTTGGAAAGCCGAAGCCTTAAATGAAACGGGCGACTACTCCGGCGCTGTTACTATCATTAATAAAATTAGGCAGCGGGCAAGACTAACTGTTACCGCTGATGGTAATTATCCCCCGGTCGGTACGCTTCCCGACAGGGATGTAACATCAACAGATAAAGCCCAGATAAAAAACTGGCTGATTCACGAAAGAAGAGTGGAATTAGGTTTCGAATCACAAAGATTCAATGACCTTAAGCGATGGGGCATAGCTAAAAGCTTTTTAACTGGATTGGGAAAAAATTTCCAGGACAAAAATTATCTCTATCCCATACCACAAGGTGAAATTGATAAATCAGGCGGTAGCATAACCCAGAATCCCGGCTTTTAAAATATGAATATGAAAAGCTATAAGGAGTTGATTTAAGTTTTTATAGATTCTTAGGTCAACTCCTCTTATCCTCCTTTACGAATAAACTTTAGCCGGCATTTGGTGATTTCATATTATTTGGCATTAAAGATCAAAACTATCTATGCAACAAATTTTAAAATTAAAGTGGGTAGTTATCCTGGGTTGCGTGATTTTTTTTAACGCGACTGCATGTAAAAAAACAAATACCAGTGTAGCGCCGGTTCCTGTTGTTGTGCCACCATCTGTAGTAAGCAGTGCATCAATCCTAAATACAGCTCACCTGGAAAAATTAGGTGTAAGTGTAGTATTTCCAAATGGAGAAAAAGCGGAAGGGGTTTATGTATATGCAGATGCTCCGAGTTACAATCCGGTAACTGCAGGAGGTGAAGGATTTACCTGCGTAGATGATGTGGCCCGGGGCGTTTTATTCTATTTGAGAAGCCCTGAGTTTTCATCCGATTCTATGGTGCAAAACAAAGTGTACGGATTGTTACGTTTTCTCATAAACATGCAATCAAATAATGGCTATTTCTATAATTTCTTGCAGGATGGAGGCGTAATCAACAAAACCGGCATCACCAGTATCAATCAACCCAAGTGGTGGTCCTGGAGAGCACTCCAGGCACTTGCTGAAGCAGTCCCGTTAATCAAATCAAAAAATGTATCGCTTGCAAGTGAAGCAGAAATAGCTGTTGATAGAATCATTCATGCTATCAAAACAGATATGGTGAATTTGCCGCTTACCACCAACCTCGAAAATGGAATTGAAGTACCCCAATGGCTACCCGAAGGTGCAGACCAGGCAGCTACCTTGATGTTAGGCTTGATATCTTACTGCCAGGCAAATAGTGATGCCGTCATTAAATCTTACATACGCAAACTCGCTGATGGCATTATACTCACACAATTTGGGGACGCTTCTTATTTCCCTTTCTCTTGTTTTCTAAGTTCCGGCACCAAGTGGCATGCCTATGGCAGCGACCAGGCTTCAGCAATTTTTAAGGCAGGTATTTTCCTAAATGATACCGCGTTTATTGCCAAAGCAATGAAAGAAGTAAATAATTTTTATCCATGGCTATTAAACAACGGTTTCAAAAATTCCTTTGATGTCTCGTTTACGGGTAATGCTTTTGTCGCCGGAAACATAAAAGAATTTGAACAGATTGCCTATGGCATCCGGCCAATAGTTTTTGCCGCAATTGATGCTTATGAAATTACCAAGGATGAAAAATATGCAGATATGGCGGGTCACCTGGCCGCATGGTTCCTAGGCAGAAACTCCGCGGGGATAAATATGTTTTCAACAACCACGGGCCGCTGTTACGATGCCATTAATTCAGGAAACGGTATCAATAAGAACTCCGGCGCAGAATCTACCATTGAGGCTTTGCTGACCATGCAGCGTGTAAGTACTTACCCCACCGTAAAAGCGGCTATGGACAAGTATAAATTATAAAGCAGGTTTTTATTGAATTCAATTTTAATTTTTTTATGAACGACATAGCAAAACGCTTTTCAGAAAACCCTTTATTATCGCCGGCAGATTTAGTTACCGAGCGCAGAAGGCCTTCAAATTACCTGTTTGCTGAATCCCGGTGTGTTTCAATACATGAACAAAACATGGCTGATAGTAAGGGTAGCTGAGCGGCCTGCACAAAAAGAAAATATCATTTCATTTCCTGTGCTAACGGAAACGGGTACCACTCAAATTATTGAAATAGCCAAAGATGATCCGGAATTAAAAGCTACAGATGCAAGAGTGATCAATTATAAAGGTGTAGATTATCTAACCACCTTATCTCACCTGCGATTGCTTTGCAGCGACGATGGCATTCACTTTTATGAACCTGAAGGTTATCCTGCTCTTTCAGGTGAGGGCAAATCTGGAAACTTTTGGTATAGAAGATTGCCGGGTTGCTTTATTAGATGGTACTTATCACCTCACTTTTACATCTGTATCAGGAAATGGGGTGGGCGTTGGTTTACGCACCACTACTGATTGGAAAAAATTTCAATCACATGGAATGATATTGCCGCCGCATAATAAGGACTGCGCCATTTTTGAAGAAAAGATAAATGGTCTTTATTATGCATTGCACCGTCCCAGCAGTGTAGATATTGGTGGCAATTATATCTGGCTTGCCTCCTCACCCGATGGCATACATTGGGGAAATCACAATTGCATTATAAAAACCAGGGAAGATGCATGGGATAGCGCCAGGGTTGGTGCAGGCGCTGCGCCTATAAAAACTGAAAAAGGATGGCTGGAAATTTACCATGGAGCAAATCATAAGCATCAATATTGCCTCGGCGCATTTTTATTAGACATTGATGATCCCTCAAAAGTTATTGCCCGTACTGCCGATCCCATTATGATGCCTTCCGCTTCTTACGAAGTATCTGGTTTTTTTGGCAATGTAGTATTTACCAACGGTCATATAGTTCATCCCGATGGAGATACGATTACCATCTATTATGGCGCTTCCGACGAGTTTGTTTGCGCAGCAAATTTTTCTTTAAAGGAAATTTTATCATTATTAAAATCCGATCATGCTTAATAAACTTAAAACAGAAATTAATCATTTCAAAAGCCAGCCTCACAATTTCAAAATCCTGGTTTTGACTAACATGGTATATGCTTTTGTGCTTCCTGTAATTGATATTTTCGTTGCAGCATATGTCATGCGTAATTCAAATGATCCGGTAAAAGTGGTCATCTACCAGTTGACTATTTATACAGGCATTCCACTCACGTTCCTGCTAAACGGTTTCCTTTTAAAACATATTAATATCAAAAAACTTTACTCTGCCGGGATGATTCTCAGCGGTATTTCAATGATGATCATGATGTCTTTAAAAACCCTTAATCTTGTAGGTATTGGGTTTGCGGGCATTACTATGGGATTGTCGTTTGGCTTTTATTGGGCAAATCGCGACTATCTCGCTTTAGCTATTACTAATGATAATAACAGGAATTATTATTATGGGCTGGAAACTTTTTTTTATACCATCATAGCCGTTGTTATACCGGTTACGATTGGTTGGTTTATAGAATCAAAAGGAGGAGACTCGCAAATTCATACTGCTTATCTTTTCATAACGGGAGCAGTGTTTGTAATAACCATATTGGCATCTGTTGTTTGTTTCAGGGGGACTTTCAAAAATCCGAAGCAAAAGAAATATATCTTTTTTAAATTTCATCCATTGTGGTATAGGCTATTGTCACTGTCACTTTTAAAGGGGCTTGCGCAAGGCTTTTTGGTGACAGCGCCTGCCATGTTAATTATGTTGTTATTGGGTAAAGAAGGTGCACTGGGAACGGCGCAATCGATAGGCGCAGTAATAGCCGCCATTATCATGTATATATTAGGGCGGCTTTCCAAGCCATCTGACAGGATAAAAATATTTGCTGCAGGATTGATTTTATTTGCTGTAGGCGCTATATTTAATGGGATTTTATTTAACCAGCTTGGGGTAGTATTATTTATCCTCTTATTGTTGATTGCAAAACCACTGATGGACCTGGCCTATTTTCCTATTCAGTTTAAAGTAATTGATATTGTTTCAAAAATAGAGAACCGCGGAGAATTTGCTTATATATTGAATCATGAAGCGGGATTATATGCCGGAAGATTTTTAGGTGCGGGAACTTTTCTTGTTTTAGCTTACTCCATCTCAACAGAAATTGCTTTGAGGTATGCCATAATCATTATTGCCTTATTGCAATTATATTCGATAGTCGTTGCAAAAAAAATAATTGCAAAAGGAATATTGATTGCACCGGAAGAACCGGTAATCGATTTGAAAGTGCTCAATGAGGTGGCTGAAGAACAGTGTAATGAATACAAGCCTGAATAAATAATCATACAATCAGTTACTCTTAGAATATTTATTCTTTACAAAATGTAAAATTAAAAATGACAAACTTATCCAGGGCTACAGTGGCTTTGCTCTTTTTTATTCATTGCGGAATAAACGGGTCAGCGCAGGTGAAACAGCAAAACCTGCAACGCGTTGATAAGATGCCCGATTTTCCGAAGCCTTTCCAAATAATTGATTATAAAAAACTGGCCCTTCGCTTCGATAGCACTGTATATGATTTTAATGCTAAAGGTAAATTCTGGCCATTGATATGGATGGATAGCAGCATGAAGAACTATCCCCAGCCTGTTGCCGGCATATATACTGCTATTGGCGATGTGAGGCAGGGTCCCGCCAATAATAAGGGCATATTTCACGAAGCTCTGGCAACGATGGGCGCAGTAATGGGCGCTTCTCTGGCAGGTATTGATAAAAGTAATCAACAAGGCATGGACTATGTGGGCATGCTTAAAAACTATTTCAATAAAGAAACTGGCTGGGACATTATGATGAACAATACCTGCCCCGAAGTGGCTTTGCTCGGAGGCGGTTATGGCCGCGATTGGTGGTATGACGTGTATCCGAATGTATTGTTTTACGCCATCTACGATCAGTATCCTAATGAACCGGGCTTTACTGAAATAGCAAGAAGTATTGCTGAAAAATTTTACAAGGCGGATTCGATATTGAATGGAAATTATGACTGGTCTTATTTTGACTATGGCGAGATGAAGCCAATGAAAAATAATATTTGTGCGCAACCCGATGTAGCGGCAGGACATGCCTGGGTGTTATACTCAGCTTATAAAATATTGGGCGATCAGCGATATTTGAAAGGAGCCTTGAGTGCCTTATCTGCTTTACAATCCCAACCAATAAATCCAACTTACGAATTACTGATGCCTTTTGGCGCATACATATCGGCTAGGATAAATGCTGAACTTGGAAAGCAATATGATGTGAAAAAGATGTTGAACTGGAGTTTTGATGGAACTGCTATTTGCCGTGAAGGCTGGGGGGTATTAGTGGGTAATTGGAATGGCTTTGATATTTCAGGAATTGTCGGCAGCACCGTAGATCATGGCGGATATGGTTTCCTGATGAACACCTACGATGCTGCATGGCCGTTGGTTCCAATGGTGCGATATGACCAGGCCTATGCAAAGGCAATAGGTAAATGGATGTTGAATGCGGCAAATGCGGCAAGATTTTTTTACCCGCAGTATATGCCGGATGATCACGAAACTATTCCACAATTGGCAGAAGTTACCAAAGGCGTTATCGGGTACGAAGGAATGATCCGTAGATCAGGTTATAAAGCCCATGAAGATTTGAAGGGTCCTGTGGCACAAGGTGATGGTCCCCTTTGGGTAGCTGGCAAAAATCCGGAAGAGTCTCAATTCAGCGTTTATGGCAGCGGGCATGCTGGTATCTTCGGCAGTATCATTAGCAAAACAAATGTTGAAGGGATTTTGCAATTAAATTTACTGGCAACTGACTTTTACCATGATAAAGCGTACCCCTCTTTTTTGTATTACAATCCTTATTTAATTAGTAAAACTGTTACAATAAAAGTTGAAAAAGGCAAAAAGATTGATCTGTACAACACAGTTTCCGGAAGATTTATTGCCCGTAACGTAACATCTTCTGCTAAAATAAAAACACCTTCACAAAATGCGGCAGTAATTGTTCATGTTCCTTCGGGTAGCAAAGTAACATACGAAGGGAACAAAATGCTGGCAGATGGAATTGTGGTGGATTATAATTTTCACGGCAAATAAAGAGTAAATTAAAAAATAAAAAAATTGTCTCATGATTTTAATTCCACTAAGTTTTTATGCTGATTTTTAAAAATCAAAAAAATTTATTCCCTCATATTAAATTGTTAAAGATGAAATATCCGGCTAAAAAGCCCGGCTATCAACCTTTCATAAATGGCATTTTTAAAATCAAATACTACCTTTGCACGCTGAAGAAAGCCGCTGAATGAATCTTGAGCTGTTGATGAATATGTATCGTAATGATCCCCGCATTTTTTCAATTGTGGACAAGATGGTATTGTCCACAACCTCAGCATATACATCTTTCAGGCCTTAATGGAAGTGCGTCACAGTTTATTATTTCTGCGGTTTTTAATCATCCCATTACTTCCCAACTCAATCATCTTGTAATTTTAAGAGATGCAGAAGAAGCTGCTTATTTTCACAATACAGTTGAAAATATTACTAAAGCACTGGATGTTTTTTATTTTCCATCTTCATTTAAAAATAAAAAGAACTATAGTCTGCTCAACAGCAGCCACGTTATGTTGCGAACTGAAGCACTTACAAAGCTTAGTACCAGAGGCAACAGGAAAATAGTAATAACCCATCCCGAGGCTCTTTTTGAAAAAGTTGTATTGTCTAAAACGCTTAGGGAAAATATAATTTCTTTTAAACAGGGCGAAAATGTAAATGTGGATGCTTTGCTTTCCCGTTTTGTACATCATGGTTTCACCCGAACTGATTTCGTATATGAACCCGGGCAATTTGCGGTCCGCGGTGGTATTCTTGATATTTATTCTTTTGGAAATGAGAAGCCATATCGAATTGAATTATTCGGAAATGATATTGACAGCATACGCATTTTTGATCCTGAAACGCAGCTAAGTGAGCGAAAGATCTTACAGGTAAATATCATACCTAATATCGAAACTCAATTTACCTCCGGAGAAAAAGTTTCTTTATTAAATTATCTGCCGGACAATACAATTGTATGGACCGAGGACTGGGAATTTATCAGGGAAAAAATTCAACAGCAAGAGGAAGACCTGCAATTATTTTTAGAATATACCACGACTGATGACAGGCAACCTGTAGCTGATGACGAATTGAATGAAAAGGAAACCGTTACACTTAAAGATTTCGTGGTTGCAGACGTTTTAGAAGATCAATTAGCTCAACGACACGTTATTGAGTTTGGAAATAAAACTTATTTCACAAAAAAATTTGCATCGAACGCTGATCCACATGTTTTAAATTTTTCAATTCAACCTCAACCTGCATTTAACCGGCAATTCAAATTATTAATTGAAAACCTTAAAAAATTTGAATCTCAGAAATACAGCCTGTTCATTTTTGCAGATAATCCGAAACAGTTAGAAAGGCTTCACAGTATTTTTAGCGATCTTAATGCCGAAATCAATTTCACTCCGATACCAACTTCTATTCATGAAGGATTTATTGATAATGACCTTAAAATTGTTTGCTATACCGACCACCAGATTTTTCAGCGATATCACAAATACAAAGTAAAGCAGGCATTCAGTAAGAATAAAGCACTTACTTTAAAAACACTGCGGGAATTGCAACCGGGGGATTTTGTCACCCATATTGACCATGGAGTGGGCGTGTTTAGCGGATTGGAAAAAATAGAGGCTAATGGCAGACTACAGGAGGCTGTAAGAATTGTCTATAAAGATAAAGACCTGTTATATGTCAATATTTCGTCGCTGCATAAAATAAGTAAGTACAGTGGCAAAGAGGGCACGGTTCCTAAAATGAATAAACTGGGAAGCGATGTTTGGAACAAGCTCAAAGAAAAAACCAAGAAGCAGGTAAAGGATATTGCCACCGATCTGATTAAATTATATGCCCAGCGTAAAAGTCAGAAGGGATTTGCGCACTCCCCCGATAACTATATGCAAACGGAACTGGAAGCCTCGTTTGTATATGAAGACACGCCTGACCAAAGCAAAGCCGTAACAGATGTAAAGAATGATATGGAAAGAGAATCGCCAATGGACCGGCTTGTGTGCGGAGATGTAGGTTTTGGCAAAACAGAAGTTGCCATTCGGGCTGCGTTTAAAACCTGTCTCGATGGAAAGCAGGCTGCTGTACTGGTTCCTACAACTATATTGGCTTACCAGCATTTTAAAACTTTTAGCGAAAGGTTGAAAGATTTTCCGGTTACAGTTGATTATATAAACCGCTTTAAATCTTCAAAAGAAAAAAAAGAGACTTTACAAAAATTGCAGGAAGGAAAAATTGATATTATCATTGGCACCCATGCATTACTTAGGTAAAGATGTTAAGTTCAAAGACCTCGGCATAATGATCATTGATGAGGAGCAAAAATTTGGAGTAGCGGCAAAAGAAAAATTAAAACAGATACGTACTACGGTCGATTCCCTTACTCTAACGGCAACACCTATACCACGAACACTTCAGTTCAGTCTTATGGGAGCAAGAGATCTGAGCATCATTAATACGCCTCCGCCAAACAGGCAACCCATTCAAACCGAGGTACACGTTTTTAACCAGGAATTTATACGGGATGCTATTTATTATGAAACTGAAAGAGGGGGACAGGTGTTTTTTATTCATAACCGTGTTCACGGCCTGGCTGAAATGAGAGTATTAATCCAGGGCCTTTGCCCGGACCTGAGTATTGCTTATGCGCATGGACAAATGGAAGGTGACCGGCTTGAGGAAACGATACTTGATTTTATGGATCAGAAATATGACGTGCTTCTTTGTACAAATATTATTGAAAGCGGGGTAGATATTCCAAACGTAAATACGATAATTGTAAATAATGCACACCAGTTCGGCCTGAGCGATTTGCACCAGTTAAGAGGAAGGGTTGGAAGAAGTAATAAAAAAGCTTTTTGTTATCTTTTGGCTCCGCCGATGAGTACTTTACCTGCTGATAGCCGCAAACGCCTTACAACTCTGGAACAATATAGTGACCTGGGAAGTGGTTTCCAAATTGCGATGCGTGATCTTGATATTCGCGGTGCCGGTAATATGCTCGGTGGCGAGCAAAGCGGTTTTATTGCAGAAATCGGCTTTGAAATGTACCAGAAAATTTTGGACGAAGCTATCAGGGAATTAAAGCGTAAGGATTTTAAGGAATTGTTTAGAGATGAAATTCAAAAGCAGGATGACTTCGTTTCGGACTGTACTATTGATACAGACCTGGAAATATTAATTCCCGATGCGTATGTTGAAAGCATTACGGAAAGACTAAGCCTTTATTCTCGCCTCGATAATTGTGAAAGCGAAAAAGATCTTGAAGATTTCCATAGGGAGATGGAAGATCGCTTTGGTGAAATCCCTCCGCAGGTTGAGGATCTTTTCACAACCGTACGCTGCCGTAAGATTGCTGTGGAATTAGGTTTCGAACGAATGATTTTAAAAGATGACACACTAAAGTGCTTTTTCGTTGCCAATCCTGATTCAGCTTTTTTTAGTAGTAAAACATTTGAAAAGATTTTGGATTTTATTCAAACCCAGACAAATAAGGCGAAGCTAAAACAGGTTGGAAAAAACGGGATCTTAATTGTAAAAGACATCCACAGCATGAACGAAATGTATAATTTTCTGCATCGGGTAGAAAAGAGCCTGGTAATTACCTCACCAGCATAACGAAACCTTTCCTCGAGATAAGATTACCTTTAAAATCACGAGCAGATGTTACCCAAACATAAACATCAGGTGGCTGCATTTTGCCATTAAAGGTTCCATCCCATCCATGGTTGAAATCGGAAGTTTGAAAAACCTGCTGGCCCCAACGGTTATATATTCGTAAATATTTAAATTCAATAATCCCTACCGCGATTACTTTAAAAACATCATTTAAGTCATCATTGTTTGGTGAAAAAGCATTAGGCACATAAAGCTCAGGGCCTTTATAGACTTTTATTGTAATTGTATCTGTGCTTGAACATCCTTCAGGCGTGAAGGCGGTAAGGTAGTAGGTTTGATCCTTCGGCAAAATTGCAATTGGATCAGGAATATTTGAATTATTTAAACCAAAAGGAGGAGACCACTGATACGTTACTCCTCCCGTGGCGTGAAGTTGAACTGGTTGAAGCTCTGCTGCATTAATATCGTTTCCGGCATTTGCGTCGGTGCCGTAAATATTTATAATCTTCTGTATGGTATTTGACCTACAGCCATTTTTGGTATCGGCATAAAGCGCCACATCATAATTACCAGCAGCAGAATAAGCATGCTGAGCTGGATTTCCCAGACTCGTGAATCCATCTCCAAAATTCCAATTCCAGGTTAACCCCGCATTCGCGGTAATGTCTGTTGCTGTAAAATTCACAACTGTATTTTTACATGCGTCAGCAAAAGACATCGAAAGAGAAGGCTGCGGATCAACGGTTAAATTTTTGTAAGCCGTGTCTGAAATGCAGCCCTCCAATGATTTTACTGTGAGTGAAATTGTTTTAGGCCCTGCCGTTAAATACGTCGTGGTTGGGTTTTGCAGATTTGTGGTTGTTCCGTTACCTAAAGCCCAATACCAGCTATTAACAGTTCCGGAGTTGACGTAAGACGAATCCAAAAGAACCGTGTTCTGCTGACATGAGTTTTTTATTGAAAAATCTGCGACAGGCTTGCTGCCTATTCTTATGGTTTGCGTATATATTTCCAGGCAATCATCAAATCCTTTTACCTTAAGTGTAACCTGGTAATCTCCGGCAGCTGGAAAAGTATGAACCGGATTAATGTTGATTGAATCAATATTGCTTCCATCTCCAAAATCCCAATATCTCTTAATAGTACTTCCGGAACGTGACGAATCTAAAAATTGAATTGCATCACCAACGCACCTTCTTTGATTTGGGGGTAGTTTATAATAGGCCGATAGTGGTAAGCAAAATTTTTGAACGTTTATAAATCCGCCCGTGCCGCCTGTAATTCCCCAATATACAATTGGGTTACCATTGAAAATATCGGTTACAAAATCTTTAATGATACTCAACCGTGCAATTCCGTCAAATGAAATGTCATATTTTTTTGTGGCCGCATCCCAGCTTATTGTGAGAGTATGCCACTTACAATCTTCGACATTGTCGCTTGTGGCAGAGATTTGAACGGGGCCGGCAATATTATTAGCAGTTCTATGGTCAACATCGCCATTTACCTGTATTGATAAATGATCATAAACCGGATCATTGTCATTAAGATTGCGATACGTGTCCAAAGTAACTCCCACCGAAGCAGGGAGTCCCTGGAATCCCAGTCCATTCCCATTCAAGCCCAAAGCCTTATTGCTTACCTGTTGAAGGCCGAACACAATTCCATCCGCTCCTTCTACGTCCAGGCAACCTAAATAAATATCAAAAGTAAAATTAAAGGATTGTCTTAGATCGAGCTGAGTATTGTTCCACACAGACGAAGATTTATAGTAATCTGCGGTGGTAAGTGTGTAACAGTGGCAGTTATCTTTTGCAGCATCACCATTTATTGTATATTGGCCAAACGCCTCTGAATTAATTAAAGAAAATATGAAAAATAGAGAAAGACCGGAGAAAAAGCAGATGTTTTTGTATGCAATTGAATTGAGTGTCAATCTTTCTCGTTTAGGTAAGGATAACGTTAAATCTAATAAATATTGTTCATAACTATTACTATACCAAAAAAGCGATATAGAGTGATTCCATACCGCTTTTACGAACTTTTTTTATAAGCCATTACCAACCCTTCTTCGCAACCCCATCTTTAACAGCCTGCTCAGCATTTGCTTCGCTTAGCATCGTGGTCATCTTATTTCCTTTGCCATCATTGCCCTGTGCCATATAACCACCCCTTGAAGTTTTGGTTATTACTGCATCCTGCATAGGTACATTTTTTTCTTTCGTTTTCATGCAATACGCTGTTATCATTTTTGACATTTTAATTGGGTTTATAGTTTACTAATGTTGATTTAGCCCAAAGTCAATTGACAGTGGATTTTCAAATTTAGCTATTTATACTTATTTACCCGACATTATTTGCCAAAAAAGGCCCTAAATTCAATTCACAAGCGTGTTTTTGATTTTTGCCAGCAGCACGGACAATTGATAAGAAAAATACATTTCGTAGGAATATTCCAGCTTTTTTTCGCCGAAATCATAATAGGGACTAAACCTGAAATCAAAATTTCCATTACGGAAAATTTCCTTGTCATAGATCAAACTTGCCAGGAGCAAATGACGATGCTCTTCCGTAAATCCAATATATTTTTCTGAAACTGAACTAAATAGAGAATTGCCACGCGGGTTGATAAACCCTTTGCTGTTCCAATATCTCAGGTCAATGTCAAAATATTTGAATTTAAAAAGCAGGTGTGAAAGATATGCATTGCCCTCGTTGAAAGGCTGAACCTTCGTACCTGATATGTCTTTGTAATTCACGTAATAATTATCAAAGACTACTTTTTTCAGGAAGTGAGCGCCTGTATTGTAAGCAATAGAGATCCCTGCAGCATCATCAACTATTGAGGTTAATGGAGTGGATGCGGAATCAATTTGGCCGCCTTTGTGGGAATACAGGAACTGTATAGGTAGTTTTATTTCAACCTTATCATTGGTTAATAAATTAAATTTGGCAATATAGCCGATGTCAAATTCTTCTTTAAACGGATCACCAAGATGTATAGCCCTTCTCCAGTTTATATAAAAATCATGATCGTACATTTTGGTATTGACAAAAAACTGGAAACCATTCTCAAGTCTTTCCTTAAGCAATAATTTGTAATCATATATGGGTTCAATAAAACCGTGATTGGTATTGCCTTCCAGGGTTCCAAGTATATAAGATGAATTTTTTGCTTTGTATTTTACGGAGAAGGTGGGAAGCAAAGAAGTATACTCTTTTCTGCCAAATTCCTTTTGAAGATAGATTCCCCCTTTAATAACAAATCTTGAATTGGGCTGGTACTTAACTTCAGGGATGAGCTGGTAACCAAATAGGGTTCCGCTAAGAGGAATTTTAGTAAAATACTCGGTATTATAGATGTAATTAAGATTATAGATATCCAATGAAAGCTTTTGGCTATCGGCAGGATTTATTTCAATCTTTTTTTTAAATACAGGGTAATCAATCTGCGCACATACTGCAACAGATATAAGAACAAAAATCAGGGGTATCAAACTCCTGAAAGCAAACTTCATAGTTCACAAATTTTTTAAAAGATAGAATTCCAGGATAAAATACTACACATCCAACCTTGCATACTTGGCATGGGTTTCAATAAATTCCCTGCGCGGTGGTACTTCGTCACCCATTAGCATACTAAATACCCGGTCAGCTTCTGCGGCACTATCGATAGTTACCTGCTTCAAAGTGCGGGTGGCAGGGTTCATTGTTGTTTCCCAAAGCTGTTCAGAATTCATCTCTCCGAGACCTTTATACCGTTGAACATGAACTGCGTCTTCTTTTCCGCCAGCGACCTGTAATACCCATGCCTTACGTTCCTCATCATTCCACGCATAAGTTTGCTCCTTTCCTTTTTTAAGTAAATATAATGGCGGCTGAGCAATGTAAACATAACCCTGCTCCACCAGTTCCTTCATATAACGGAAAACGAACGTAAGTATAAGTGTAGCAATGTGACTTCCATCCACATCCGCATCTGTCATAATGATGAGTTTATGATATCGAAGTTTCGTAATATCCAAAGCTTTTGGATCGTCAACAGTTCCTACTTTTACACCAAGCGCCGTAAACATATTCCGGATTTCTTCATTATCGTATATGCGATGCTCCATGGCTTTTTCTACGTTCAAAATTTTACCACGCAACGGAAGAATAGCCTGGTAACTTCTGTCCCGGCCCTGCTTGGCTGTTCCACCTGCTGAGTCTCCTTCCACCAGGAATATTTCGCAATTAAACGGATCTTTATCACTGCAATCTGCCAGTTTACCCGGCAACCCACCACCTGTCAGCACACTTTTGCGCTGAACCATTTCGCGTGCTTTTTTAGCAGCAGCTCTTGCCTGTGCAGCTAAAATAACCTTTTGAATAATCGTCTTGGCATCTCTTGGATTTTCTTCCAGGTATGCCACCAATACGCGGCTAAGTGTTGAATCCACAACTCCCATTACTTCGCTATTGCCCAGCTTGGTTTTGGTCTGTCCTTCAAATTGCGGCTCAGGAACTTTTATAGAGATAACGGCGCTAAGCCCTTCACGAAAATCATCTCCTTCAATTTCCACTTTTGCTTTTTCAAACAATCCTTCCTTTTCGCCATAACTTTTAAAAACACGGGTAATAGAACGCCTGAAACCAGATACATGTGTTCCGCCTTCAATGGTATTGATATTATTTACATAGCTAAATAAATGCTCCTGGTAGCCTGTATTATAGATCATGGCAACTTCTACCGCAACGTTGCTCGCTGCATCATGCCCGTCACAATAAATAACAGTTGGAAGCAGGGGTTGGCGATTGCCATTTTTGTCGATTAATTCCACAAACTCCACAATTCCACCTTCGCTATAAAACGTTTTTGTATAGGTTTTTCCGTCATCATCCTTCTCACGAAGGTCATTGAGTATGATCGTAATTTTCTTATTCAGAAAGGCCAATTCCCTTAATCTTCCTTCAAGTATTTCCCTGTTATATTCAGAAACAATGAAAATTGTGGTGTCGGGCCAAAATTGAATTTCAGTACCAGTGGTAGTGCTGGCACCTATTTCCCGTACTTTATATTGAGGAATTCCTTTTGCATATTCCTGTTCAAAAACTTTACCCTCGCGTTTTACGGTCACATGAAATTTAGTGCTCAGGGCATTTACACAACTTACGCCAACGCCATGCAGCCCGCCACTCACCTTGTAGGTATTTTTGTCAAATTTTCCTCCTGCATGCAATACCGTCATCACTACTTCAAGAGCACTCCGGTTTTCTTTCTTCATTATTCCGGTAGGAATACCGCGGCCATCATCAGTTACCGTAATGGAATTATCTTCATTAATGGTAACAACGATATTATTACAATACCCTGCAAGTGCTTCATCAATTGAATTATCAACTACTTCGTAAACAAGGTGATGAAGGCCCTTATTGCCTACATCTCCTATGTACATGGCCGGACGTTTTCTTACCGCCTCAAGTCCTTCAAGCACCTGTATGCTGTCTGCTCCGTAACCATCTATTTTTTGTGGAATCACTTCGGCTGTTTCTGCTGTCATATTGAGAGAATAATCGCTGTTTGTGGTTAAAATTTATAATCGTGCAAAGTTACGAATAATAAGGGGCAAAAAGCATAGCGTATTTCCATGCAAAAAGCAGTAAATAACAAAATTAAAATACGTGAATCTCAGGTTAAATATCGGGCATTACGATAGATAAAGAAGGCTTCAGGAATTATAGATTTTTTCTAGGGGAAGCATGATGCTTAAAAGCGGGAGCTCAACTATTTCTTCCAGTTTTGTATAAGAAGCCGTTTCCCAATCTCCTTTTTCATTTTTACTATTACAAAGAACAAGGCACTTTTGAGGTTCAACCACTATATAGTATTGTAAAGCACTTATTTTACGATATTGAATAAACTTATCTACCAGGTCCTTTGTCCGTGTTGTTTCACTAATTACTTCAACGATTAGCTCAGGCTGAAACTGGACGTACCTGTTCGCATCCGTTTCCGGTTCCTTTGTGATAAATATATCAGGATAGTAATATTGTTCTTCATTTTCAATTTTTACTTTCATGTTTTCAATAAAAACTTTATATCCAAGCGGTTTTACTAATGATAAAAGTGCCAATAAAATATTCTGACAAATAAAATGATGTTCCCTTGATGCTCCTGACATTTCAATTAAATTTCCATCTATGAATTCATGCCTCACCTCTGCTGATTCTTCCAATAAAAAATATTCCTGGGCGGTGAAAGTTCTATTTAGTTCTAATGATTTCATAGCATATCAAATATAGCAAAAAGCAAGCAACGGGAAAACATTTAGCTCCTTCAATTTTACATTTTTATGGCGTCCACCTTTAACCAGTTAGACTTATCTTTGCAAATATTTTAAGAATGGAATTACCGCAAAATATTTTATCAATAGCGTTGGACCACCCTGTTATGCAGGAAGAAATGGAGCTTGTGCAGCAGAAATCTCAAATGATCCCGGGTACTGTTCAATATGTGATTAAAAGATATCGAAAGCATCCGCAAATGGTTTTCGAGGACACTGGCATGCTGGCGTATAACTATAAAACAGATCAAAACAAGGAGGCAAGCCTGGAACTTGTTTTTTGTATATCAGGTAACAGGTATTGCAAACAAAAGGATGCTGAATGTAATTTTTGCAAACACTCTCTTTCACACAATTGTGAAGAGGTTGTAGAAACTGTAGATGTTGCAAGTTTCCGGTTTAATGCCGATCATCTTTCCCAATTTTTGAATGGTATTAAAACCACTACATTTTCCGAAGATATTTTACACTTCAGGCATACGTCTTCATTTATTAAAACTTTGCCCCTGTGCAGCAGGACGAGAACGGTGCTAGACGCGTTATTGAACCACTCTTATTCCGATAGTTTTGAAAATATCTTCATAAATGCCCAGACACAAATGTTGCTATTATACAGCATGGAATGTATGGCTGGTGACAATGAAGATTCTTTTACATGTAAATTTTTAGCTAACGAAGCTGATCGTGAGAAGATCGCCCTGGCCAGGGAAATACTTTTACAGCATATCAGTGAACCTTTAACCATAAGAGAGCTGAGCAGAAAAGCCGCTATCAATGAATGCTATCTGAAAAAAGGCTTCAAGGAAATGTACGGCACTACAATATTCGATTTTTTTCAAAGTCAGCGTATGGAACATGCCAAATATCTTTTGTATGAAAAGGAATTGAGTGTTACAGATGTTTCGGCCCTGTTAGGCTATTCTTCCATATCACATTTCTCTACTGCTTTCAAAAAGCACACCGGCCTAAAGCCTTGTGAACTGCTTTTCCATCAATAACCGGCAGAAACTTTACAAATTTTTCTATCACCTTTTTCGATACTTTTTATAGACTTTAATTGCAACCATAAGCAGAATTGAAAATGCAATCAGCACCGCGATTCCCCAAACCACGCTTAACAATTGTTTCACCACCGCGAGCATCACGATAGCTATTAAAAAAATCGTGGCCACTTCGTTCCAGACTCTTAATTTCTGGGAAGACCACCTGAAATCTTGCTTTTGCTGTTGTCGAAAAATAGAGTGAAGGATGAAATGGTATATAAATAGCCCCAATACAAAACCAAGTTTTATCAGCAGCCAGGCAGGTAAACTGCCATATAAGATGCCGATCCATGTTCCAAAAATTAAAGTAAGAATGGCGGAAGGCCATGTGATGCCGTACCATAATCTTTTTTGCATAATACTGAACTGATTTAAAAGAATACCTCTTTCAGGCGGCTCTTTCTCACTTGCCTCAGCGCTATAAACAAAAAGCCTTACGATATAAAACAGTCCGCTAAACCAGGTAACAATAAAAATGATATGCAAAGCTTTAATGTAGAAATACATTTTGTGAAGTTATTGCAATTATGATTTTACAAATATGCGGAAAGCAAAGATTAAGCGATTAAGAAACATAGCCTGCAACCGTTTCAATCCAGCCAGGGCTCATATTTAAACAAGGAATCATTTCAAAGGATTCGCCCCCCGCCTCAAGAAATATTTCTTTACCGCGAATTTGTATTTCCTCCAGTGTTTCCAGGCAGTCACTTACAAACGCCGGGCAAACAATCAGGAGCTTTTTAATTCCTTCCGAAGGCATTTCCTGCAATCTTACATCCGTAAACGGGGTAAGCCATCCCTTTCCTAACCTTGATTGAAAGGAGATGCTGTATTTTTCTCCAGGAATATTTAATTTTTCAGTAACCAATCGAGTGGTGGTGAACACCTGGTGGCGATAACAATGAAGATGAGCGGGCGATGCAGCGTTGCAGCAATCTTCGACTTGCAAACAATGGCATCCTGTAATGTCGCTTTTGCGAATGTGCCGCGCAGGAACGCCATGGTAACTAAAAAGGAGATGATCGTAATTCTGCTGCAGCAACGGCCTGAAGACTTCTGCGAGAGCATTTATGTAATTTTTTTCATTATAAAATGGCTCGATAAAACGCAACCTGAATGAATATTTATTATTCCTGTGAATTTCTTTCGCATATTCAACAGCAGTTTCGTAGCTCGACATGGCATAATGTGGATACAGCGGTAAGGCAACTACTTCTTCAATCTGCGGCTCCCGTTTTAATAAGGCGTCGAATGCTGTTTTCGGATCTGGATTTCCGTACCGCATTGCAATTTCCACGGGCTCTTCAATTTTACTTTGCAATAATTCTCGCAATTTTTGTGTTAAAACAACAAGTGGCGATCCCTCTTCTGTCCAGATTGTTTTATAGGCTTCGGCAGATTTAGGCGCCCTGAAGGGTACGATTATACCTTTGACCAATAGAGCCCGCATTAACCATGATTTGTCGATAACCCTTTCGTCCATCAGAAACTGGTCAAGATATTTTCTCACATCAGCCGTTTCTGTTGAATTTGGTGAACCCAGGTTCATTAATAAAATTCCTTTTTTTGCCATCTTTTTTTAAAATATTCGCAAATGTAAGCCAGTAAAAAATTAAAGTATTACAACTAACCTGCTATTATCATTATGAATTATAAGCAACCTGCGGCTGATTATTTGCGCTTAATGTTATCTGGTACTTGTGACCAAAGTCATTTATAATTACGATTTTGCTCATAATATAGCTGCTAAGTTTATGTTTTCTTTGTTCGCAAAAACATGGTCTTAGCATATTGAACATAAATTAGGTTTTATGACATTCGCATGACATTTTAGGTATTACATAAAAATATTTTTGCAACTCTCATGATGGTAATAGAAACGGAACATAATTTTTTACACAACTTCTGCGTGGCAGGAATTAATTATCGTAAAAGCGACATAAGTATTCGGGGTAAATTTTCCTTATTACCGGAACAATCCATTTTATTATTAGAGCAGGCGGTCACCAAGAAGTTTCCATCGTGCTTGGTGTTGTCTACATGCAACAGAACCGAAATATATGGTATTTGCGATCATCCGCATGAGCTTATAGAAATGCTATGTATACATACCCATGGCAATATGCAAGAGTTTATCGAGCATGGGTACATATACCAGGGTTCACCTTCGATAGAGCATCTTTTTAAAGTGGCTGCAGGCCTGGATTCACAAATTATCGGAGACTATGAAATATTGGCGCAGTTGAAGCAAGCCGCAAGGATTTCAAAGGAGAATAATTGTATGAACAATTTCATGGAGCGGGTGATAAGCTTTGCGCTCAGATCATCAAAAGAAATAAAGACAAAAACCCGGCTGAGTTCCGGTACCGTTTCAGTTTCTTATGCAGCTGTTGAAATAATAAAAGAAAAAATTCCGGATACTTCAGGAAAAAAAATCCTCCTGGTCGGAACAGGAAAGTTCGGTCATCATATCGGAAAAAACCTTCAAAATTATTTACCTGAAGCCAAATTATTTTTTACTAACCGGACAGATCAAAAGGCCCTAAATCTTGCGCTGCAATGCAATGCTACATTTATCCCATATAAAAATTTAGCAAAAGCGGCGAATAATGCAGACATCATTATTGTAAGTTCAACGGCGGATACCTATACTATTTACCCGGCTTTTTTTAAAAACCAAGAATCCCGGTTGATGCTTGATCTTTCTGTTCCTCAAAACATAGATCCGGCGGTAAAGAACTTAAATGGAGTTGAATTATTAAACGTTGATGAGATTTCTGCTATCCTCGATAAGACAATATCATTAAGGCAAGCTGAAATACCCAGGGCTTTGACAATTATTAATTCAACAATGCAGGATACGATGGAATGGTATCGGAAGTATTCAAACAGTCCCCTGTTGCGGAAAATAAAAGCCCAGCTCCATAAATTGAATGAAATTCATCTTAACGATGAGAGCAGTGAAGAAAAAATTCACAAAACAATGTCTTCGCTTGCCGTCAATTTAAACCATCAAAATAATAAGGGTTGCCAGTATATTAATGCTTTGAGCAGTTACCTTCATATGAATTGAAACAGGTAATTAAAATAGGAACCCGCGAAAGCCAATTAGCCGTATGGCAAGCAAAGCTTGTACAGCAATTACTTCAAAAAAGAGATATTTCTTCTGAACTTATTTACATAAAGAGTGAAGGCGATGTTGACACAGTAACGCCCCTATATGAATTAGGCGTACAGGGAATTTTCACAAGAACGCTCGATGCAGCTCTGTTAGATCGTCGCATAGATGTCGCCGTTCATTCTATGAAGGATGTACCTACAAAACTTGCCACGGGCATCAGGCAGGCTGCAGTTTTACAAAGGGCTTCATTTAAGGATATCCTCGTTTATAAAAACGACTCTTCATTTTTAGAAGATAAGAAAGGTACTGCTACTATTGCAACAAGCAGCATTCGTCGTGCCGCACAGTGGCGGCATCGATATCCTAATCATTCCATAGAAAACCTGAGAGGCAATGTAAACACGAGATTAAAAAAAGTAAATGAGCACAACTGGAATGGTGCCATCTTTGCGGCTGCAGGTCTTGAGCGTATTGATCTTCGCCCTGAAACTTCAATTGATTTGGATTGGATGTTACCTTCGCCGGCACAAGGAGCAATTGTTGTTGTGTGCAGGAGCGAAGATGACGATATTTATGATACAACAAGCTCTTTGAATCATACCGATACAGCGATTTGTACCAAAATTGAAAAAGATTTTTTACGAACATTATATGGGGGATGCTCTACGCCTATAAGTGCATTAGCCCAGGTAAAAAATGACAAAATAGTTTTTAAAGGAAATATTTCCAGCCTTGATGGAAAGCAGGTAATTGAAATTGAAAAAGAAAGCGATTATAAGGATTCGGATACGCTTGGGTCAGAAGCAGGCAACGAATTGTTGAAGGATAAAAATGTGCAAAAAATAATTGAGGAAATAAGGAATGCGAAAAAGTAAAATAGCAATATTGAGCACACGGCCGGTTGGTAAACTATTGGTAGAAGAGGCAGCCTTGCACAACATCATTATTGAAGAGATATCATTTATCCAAACACAAGAAATTATTGATAGCAGGATTGAAAAAAAAATTGAGCATCTTTCAGCCGAAAATATAAACGCGGTCTTCACGAGTATGAACGCTGTTGAGGCTGTTAAGAAATTTATTCCTGCAAATTCTTCGTGGAGGATTTTTTGTATTGGTGATACGACTGGAAAATTAGCAAGCAATATTTTTGGGGAAAAAAATATTGCCGGTACAGCTGGCAATGCATTTCTTCTCGCAGAAAATATTATAGCCGATCCCACCATAGAGCAGGTATATTTTTTTTGCGGAGATAAGAGAAGAAATGAATTGCCACAAAAACTTAGAGCCAACAATATCGATATTGACGAAGTTATTGTTTATAAAACGATAGAGACTTCCCAAAAGGTATCCAAAAAATATGATGGGATTTTGTTTTTTAGCCCCAGTGCTGTACAAAGTTTTTTCCTTAAAAATTCTTTGCAGCCCAATTCGCAGGTCTTTGCAATTGGAAGCACTACTGCTAATGCATTGAAACCTTTTACCCAACAACATGTTATTACCGCTGATATGCCGGGAAAAAGAAATCTGGTTGAACAGGCAATTAAATATTTTTGTCAGCCGGCAGCAAAGACATAAAGTGCCGCAAAGAAAAATTTTCTGACCAGTCATGGTTCATGTTCTGATATTCAATTTTCACCATTATAAAATTCAGCAAAACCCAAATTTTTTAAATGCAGCAACTGAAGAATGATTTGTTATTAAGAGCACTGAAAGGTGAAAAGGTAGAACGTCCGCCGGTATGGATGATGCGGCAGGCCGGCAGGTACTTGCCAGACTATATAAAACTGCGTGATAAATATGATTTTTTTACGAGAGTGCAAACCCCGGAACTCGCCACAGAAATTACCCTTCAGCCAATAGAACAAGTGGGTGTAGACGCCGCAATTATTTTTTCTGATATATTAGTAATTCCCCAGGCAATGGGCCTGGAAGTGTTAGTGGAGGAAGGGAAGGGACCTTCATTACCGAATGTAATTAAAACTCAAAAAGATATTGATGCATTGGTTACAGGTAACGCCGAAGAAAAATTACGTTATGTCACAGATGCGCTTTCGCTTACGAAGGCGGAATTAAAGGGTCGTGTTCCGTTAATTGGATTTGCAGGAGCCCCGTTTACAATCTTATGTTATATGGTAGAAGGGAAGGGAAGCAAAACGTGGGACAGGGCAAAACAGTTTTGCTTTACCGAGCCTGCGATGGCGCACCAATTGTTGCAAAAAATTACAGATACCACAATAGACTATCTAAAAGCACAGGCTAAGGCAGGTGCTGATGTCTTGCAGGTTTTTGATAGCTGGAGTGGTTGCCTGGGTCCTTCGGATTTTAAATCAATAGCTCAGCCGTATTTGACCCAAATTGCTGATGCGTTAAAAGAAACGGCCCCGGTGATTTTATTTCCTAAAGGAAGCTGGTATGCATTGAAAGACCTTAGCGAAAGTAGCGCTTCAGGGCTTGGGATCGATTGGTGTATTACACCGCAATACGCAAGGGAGTTAACAGGCAATAAAATAACACTGCAAGGTAATTTTGATCCGGCAAAATTATTAGCACCCATTCCGGTAATAAAAGGGGAGGTGAAGAAAATGATAAATAATTTTGGCACCCAACGGTACATAGTAAACCTGGGCCATGGCATTACACCGAATGTTCCCGTGGAAAATGCAAAAGCATTTGTGGATGCGGTTAAAGAATACGAAGCCTGATGATTGAAAAGTCAATAGAAACTTTTTAAATGACTATCAAAGAAAATTGGACACTATTTATTGAGGACTTGCAGAATAGCATCTGCAATGCATTAGAAGTCTCTGATGGCAAGGCAAAATTTGCTGAAGATAAATGGCAAAGAGAAGAAGGTGGTGGTGGTAAAACACGGGTGATGTCCCGCGGAAACGTTTTTGAAAAAGGAGGTGTGAATAGTTCCATAGTTTTCGGAAATGTGACAGAGGCTATGAGAACACAACTGAAGATTGATGGAGCAAAGTGGTTTGCCTGCGGCATCAGCATTGTAATGCATCCTCTAAATCCTTTCGTGCCGACTGTTCATTGTAATTATCGACTGTTCGAATTATACAACGGGAGCAACGACGTAATTGACAGGTGGTTTGGCGGAGGAACTGATCTAACTCCATATTATCTGTTTGAAGACGATGCAAAATATTTTCACCAAACGTATAAAGATGTTTGTGATGATTTTGACGTTTCATTTTACCCGAAATTTAAAAAAAATTGCGATGATTATTTCGTCAATTGGCATAGAGATGAAGAACGTCGCGGCATAGGCGGAATTTTTTACGATTACCAAAGGCCGGATGAAAAATATGATGTTGACTTTTGGATGGGATTTGGAAAAAAATGCGGAGAAGCTTTCGTTACGTCTTATATTCCTATCGTTGAAAAAAGAAAGAACATGGCTTTCAGTTCAGCACAAAAATATTGGCAGGAGATAAGAAGGGGACGGTACACCGAGTTTAACCTGGTTCACGACAGGGGAACATTATTTGGCCTAAAAACAAATGGCAGGACTGAGAGTATTTTAATGAGCTTGCCACCGACAGTAAGATTTGAATACAATTATCAGCCACAAAAGGGTAGTGAGGAAGAAAAAATTTTACAGGTGTGTTTACATCCAAAAGAATGGGCTTGATTGCAATTTTTTTTATTTACATTTTTAATTGGAATTATGTATTTACAAAGGCGAAACAGAATATTAAGACAATCAGCTTCGATAAGGAGTATGGTTGCAGAAACTAAATTAACACCCGATGATTTTATAGCTCCACTTTTTATAGACGAAGGAGAAAACGTTGCGTTTGAAATTCCTTCAATGCCGGCATATTACAGGCGCTCTATAGATGGCACGGTGAAAGAAGTAAAAGAATTATGGAGCTTAGGAATTAAGAGCATTTTACTTTTTATAAAAGCTCCTGATGAATTAAAAGATAATACAGGCAAAGAAGCGTGGAATCCCGAAGGCTTAATGCAGCGCAGTATAAAAGCAATTAAAGCTACCGTTCCGGAAATGATTGTTATGACAGACGTTGCGCTGGACCCGTACTCTTCATTTGGACATGATGGTATTGTTGAAAACGGGGAAATCGTAAATGACCCTACCGTGGAGGCTTTGGTTAAAATGAGTATCAGCCACGCACAAGCAGGCGCCGATTTTGTCGCACCGAGCGATATGATGGATGGACGTATAGGCGCGATACGGGAAGCGCTGGAACAAAATAATTTCACTAGAACAGGTATCATGGCTTATAGCGCTAAGTATGCTTCCTGCTTTTATGGACCTTTCAGAGATGCATTGGATTCCGCTCCTGGTTTTGGTGATAAAAAAACCTACCAGATGGACTATGCAAATCGAATTGAAGCAATAAAAGAAGCAGAAATTGATGAGGATGAAGGAGCAGACATTGTAATGGTGAAGCCCGCCATGGCCTATCTTGATATTATAAGGGAAGTAAAAAATGCGGTGACGATACCCGTAAGTGCCTACCACGTGAGTGGAGAATACGCGATGATAAAAGCAGCGGCAAAAATGGGATGGATAAATGAAGACAAAGCAATTCTTGAAAGCTTAACTTCTATAAAAAGAGCAGGTGCAGATTTAATCGCAACCTATTTCGCGAAAGATGCCGTGAAGTTGCTGTCTTAACCTATTACATTAGAACCTTAACCTTTACAGTTTTACGAATTAAATATGAGCTACATAAGCAATCGAAGTCAGCAACTTTTTCAAAGAGCCCAACAATCTATTCCCGGTGGGGTAAATTCTCCTGTAAGAGCTTTTAAGAGCGTTGGAGGAACTCCCATTTTTATTAAATCTGCTAAAGGGGCTTATTTGTATGATGAAGATGGCAATGAGTACATCGATTATATCAATTCATGGGGTCCGATGATCCTCGGGCATGCTTATGAGCCCGTTGTACAGGCCGTGCAGGAGAAAGCTGCTTACTCTACTTCCTTTGGTGCGCCAACAGAGTTGGAAATAGAAATTGCAGAGCTTATTAAATCAATGGCGCCGAATATTGATTTGATCAGGATGGTAAATAGTGGCACGGAGGCCTGCATGAGCGCACTAAGACTGGCAAGAGGATACACAGGAAAAAATAAATTCATAAAATTTGAAGGCTGTTACCACGGCCATGCGGATTGTTTTTTGGTTAAGGCCGGAAGTGGGGTAGCGACCTTAAATATTCAAACAGTGCCTGGCATCACCGCCGGCGTTTCGGTAGATACACTCACGGCTCCTTATAACGACTTTGCCGCGGTGCAAAAACTAGCCAGGGATAACAGGGGAGAAATTGCAGCAATAATTATAGAACCTGTTGGGGGAAATATGGGTTGTATTCTGCCGCAACCGGGATTTCTTGAGGGACTGAGAAAGATATGCGATGGTGAAAACATAGTTTTTATTTTCGATGAAGTAATGACCGGCTTCAGACTGGCTGCTGGCGGTGCGCAGGAAAGATTGCATATTAATGCTGACCTGGTGACTTACGGAAAAGTAATTGGAGGCGGATTACCGGTTGGTGCATTCGGAGGTAAAAAAGAAATCATGGAACACATTGCACCCTTGGGAAATGTTTACCAGGCAGGCACATTAAGCGGTAATCCAATAGCAATGATAGCCGGATACACCATGCTAACCCATTTAAAAAATAATCCCTCTATTTATGCACAACTTGATAAAAAAACGGAATACTTAAAGGACGAATTGGGCAAAATTCTAGATCAAAAATCAATTTCGCATCGCATTAACCAGGTCGGGAGTATGATAAGCCTTCATTTTTCTGACAGCAACGTCGTAGATTTTGCCTCGGCATCGAACTCAAATATTCCAATGTTCAATAGACTTTTTCATCACATGCTGGAAAATGGCGTCTACTTACCGCCATCTGCTTATGAAAGCTGGTTCCTGAGCAATGCATTGAGTTTTGCCGATATTGATAAAACTTGCTCAGCTTTGCAGCGCTTTAAGTTTTAAGAATTCATAAAGCGCTATTTTATAAAATAGGGCGAAGGATTGGATCCTTCACCCTTCCCTAATAAAACTCTATACCAGTAAGATTTTACAAAAATTATCTGTCCAATACTTAAGTTTCAATTAATGAGCGTAAGCATCTTAGAAAGAATTACCAGGGTTTTTCCGTTAGCAACGGCCTCATATGATCAAAAGATCATACAATCAATTTATCACGGTTTCTAATATTATGCCAAAGCAGCGCCTCGGTTATTAATTCGGGTTGGTATTTTAACAGTTAGCGTACTATTTACCAGCTTTTTTCGCATATTGAAGCCATCGCATTGTTAATAAATCTATTATTGGTTGCTTATAGGAATATGACACAGAAGGGATTTTGAGTATCATCCTCCACAAACATATTACCCATAATTATATAATAGCTTAATTCTTACCTTTGCATCCTTTTTTATATTACAAGAATGTTTAAATAATGAAGCAGAAGTATAGAGAGTATAAGCAATTGAATCTTACCGAAATAGCAGGGGAAATACTCGAAATATGGAATAAAAGCAATGCTTTTGAAAAGAGCGTTTCTTTCAGGGAGGGTGCTCCTCATTTTGTTTTTTATGAGGGCCCTCCAAGTGCCAATGGCATGCCCGGGATTCATCATGTAATTTCCCGTACACTTAAAGATCTTGTATGCCGGTATAAAACTATGCAGGGCTTCCAGGTGGAACGTAAAGGGGGCTGGGATACTCATGGCTTGCCAATTGAATTGGGCGTTGAAAAATTGCTCGGTATAACCAAGGAAGATATAGGGAAAAAAATATCAGTAGAAGAATACAATGCTACCTGCCGAAGGGAAGTATTAAAGTTTAAAGACAAGTGGGATGAACTGACCACAAAAAATGGGCTACTGGGTTGATCTTGATAATCCATATGTCACTTTTGAAAATAAATATATAGAAACATTGTGGTGGTGTTTAAAGGAACTTTATAACAAAGGCCTTTTGTATGAAGATGTAAGTATTCAGCCTTATTCGCCTGCTGCGGGCACTGGATTGAGTTCTCACGAACTCAATCAGCCGGGAACCTATAAAGATGTGAAGGATACCAGTGTAATTGCGATGTTTAGGGCAATAAGAAACGCAGATGGCAAAAGAAATATTTGACATTGCTCAAACTGATGAATTGTTTTTTCTTGCATGGACCACGACTCCATGGACACTTCCATCAAACCTGGGATTAACTGTGGGGCCAAATATTGACTATATTCTCGTTCGTACTTTTAATCCATATAGTGGAAAACCATGTGCGGTGGTATTGGCAAAAAATCTCTTTCATAAATATTTTCCTGAACATTTGGATGAATGGACAGAGGGTAACAACACCGACCTCTATGCAGCAATAATAAACTGGCTTGACAAAGGCTCTGATGTAGACCTCATAGGACAAAATGCAGAATCTCTGAAATCTGAATTTGACGTTCTTATAAAAAAGAAACAACTGCCATTTAAAATCTTATCTGAATTTAAGGGCTCGCATATTGAAGGTTACGAATACGAACAGGTTTTACCTTCTGACGCAAATAGCCTGGAAAAAATCCGCGAAATTACCCCTGGCGCTACACCCTTTAAGATCGTGGCGGGAGATTTTGTTACAACTGAAGATGGAACGGGCATAGTTCATACGGCACCCGCTTTCGGTGCAGATGACTTTAAAGCCGGCAAAAGAAATAACCTGGGAATTTTAACACTCGTGGATAAAGAGGGAAAATTTATAGATGGTGTCGGCGAATTCAGCGGCCGGTTTGTAAAAAATTACAAGGATGATCCTCATTACGAAGATGTAAATGTGGACATTTCTGTCAAGTTGAAAAAGGAGAATCGCGCGTTTAAAGTAGAAAAATACGAGCACAATTATCCCCATTGCTGGCGGACGGATAAGCCAATTATTTACTATCCACTTGATGCCTGGTTTATAAAAACAACTGCCAGGAAAGAGAGGATGATAGAATTGAACAACACTATCAATTGGAAACCCGCATCTACCGGTACAGGCCGCTTTGGCAATTGGCTGGAAAATATGGTTGACTGGAACCTTAGCAGAAGCCGTTTCTGGGGAACACCATTACCGGTATGGCGCACATTGGACGGTGATGAAGAGAAATGCATTGGATCAATTGATGAATTAAAACAGGAGATCAGGGCTTCAATTGCCGCGGGTTTTATGAAACCTTCATTGAACGAAAAAAATGCCTCCTCTGAAAACGATTTTATAGAAAAACTTACTGCAGATCTACACAAGCCCTTTGTTGATGAGATAATATTGGTTTCAAAAAAGGGAGAACCAATGGAGAGGGTTCCGGATCTGATCGACGTATGGTTCGACAGCGGAGCGATGCCTTACGCCCAATGGCATTTTCCTTTTGAGAATAAAGAACAGTTTGAAAAGAACTTTCCGGCCGATTTTATTGCCGAGGGCGTTGATCAGACTCGTGGCTGGTTTTACACCTTGCATGTACTGGCCGCTTTATTATTCGATAGCGTTGCCTATAAAACGGTGGTAAGTAACGGGCTTGTGCTTGATAAGAAGGGAAACAAGATGAGCAAAAGAATAGGAAATGTGGTTGATCCTTTCGAGACACTTGAAATTTTTGGCCCTGACGCGACCAGGTGGTATCTCATTACAAATGCCTCACCCTGGGATAGTTTAAAATTTGATATAGAAGGCATTAAAGAAGTACAGCGTAAATTTTTTGGCACCTTATATAATACTTATCAATTTTTTGCACTTTATGCAAATGTGGACGGTTTTGCCTTTGAAGAAGAATATATTCCGGTAAATGAGCGGCCGGAAATTGATCAATGGATTATCTCGGCGCTCAATTCGCTAATCGAGACTGTAAACAAAAGCCTGGATGATTATGAACCTACGCAGGCAGGAAGAGCCGTTGAAAGTTTTGTGGATTCGCAATTGAGCAACTGGTATGTCCGCCTTTGTCGCCGCAGGTTCTGGAAAGGAGAATATGAACAAGATAAAATATGTGCTTACCAAACGCTGTATGAATGTATGCAGGTTATAAGCAGGCTTGTAGCTCCAATTGCTCCATTTTTTGCGGATTGGCTTTTTATAAATCTGAATAATGTAACCAGGCAGTTCCAATTTGAATCGGTTCATCATACATTTTTTCCAAAAGCTGATAAAAAGCTTATAGATAAAGACCTGGAAGAGCGTATGCAACTGGCGCAGGATATTTCCTCTCTGATATTATCACTTCGAAAAAAAGTAAATATTAAGGTGAGACAGCCGCTTCAGAAAGTAATAATACCTGCAAGTGATTCTTCAATGGAACAAAAGGTAAAAAAGATTGAAGACATCATAAAATCAGAGACCAACATTAAAGAGATAGAGCTTTTGCCAGCCAACAATAATTTTATCAAGAAAAAAGCGAAGGCAAATTTTAAAACACTTGGCAAGAAACTGGGTTCAAAAATGAAATGGGCCGCAGAAAAAATACAGGGGCTTACAGATGTTGAAATAGCCAAAATTCAAGCAGGGAGACTTTTTATTAAATACTGATTATGAAGCCAAAAAGGAAGAACCCGATCTTCATTTCGGCGGAAGATATTGAGGTTTCGACCAATGAAATACCAGGCTTTGAAATCGCTGTAAAAGGAAATTTGACAATAGCACTAGATATAGAACTTACTCCCGGTTTAGAAAATGAAGGATTTGCCAGGGAATTTGTAAACAGGATTCAAAATATAAGAAAGGAAAAGAATTTTGAACTCACTGACAAAATTGTTGTAAAAGTGGCAGACGATGGTGATGCAAAGACTGCAATTACTGAATTTAATAACTATATTTGCGCCGAAATTTTAGCAGATAAACTTGAATTTGTCGAAAAAATTGCGGATGGCACTTCAATTGAAGTGAATAATGACTCTTTAACAGTGAAAGTAACCAAAAAGGAAAATTAGTATGGCTAAACAGACAAAAAGGCCCATACCGGCTTCAAAGAAACCGGCGGCAGCAAAAAAAAATGCAGCTCCTGGTAAAAAAGCCGCGGCTGTTTCTTCAAAAAGGCCTGTAAAAAAGGCCACTTCTAAAAAGCCTGCAGCAAAGAAACCTGTGGCTAAGAAAATCGTGGTGAAAAAAGCCGCATCATCTAAAAAGCAGGCACCTCCAAAAAAGGCGCCGGTAAAAAAGACAGCTAAATCTATTATAAAATCTGCACCGGCTAAAAAAACTGCTAAACCGGTTGCCAAAAAAGCAGCACCCAAAAAATTGGCGAATACTAAAAAAGCTTCTGTTCCTAAGCCAACAGTGAAAGATAAAAAACCTTCGGTGGTTCCAGGTAAAAAATTAACCGAAAGCGGCTGCGGTTAAACAAATAAAGCAGGTGGATAAATCTGCAGGCGTCACATAATGTTGAGCACAAGCAAAAGTTAAAGTCAGCCCTGGCAAAAACTTCTGAAAAAACCCGCGAAAGTAAAAAAGCCGAAAAACCTTTCGTAATGCCAAAAACCAGCACAGAGAAATCACGTAAGTATGAACCACAATTTGTAAAATCGGTACTGGACCAGGTACCAGAAGAAAATAACGGACCGAGCATGAGATATAGTGACAATGAATTGATAGAATTCAGAGATCTTATTACAAGAAAATTAGAAACAGCTAAAAAAGAATTAGGTTATTTGCAGGGGCTTATTACCCGCAAAGATGAAATGGGTGGTGACGATACTGACAATCGCTACATGACCATGGAAGATGGCAGTTTGAGCATGGAACGGGAACAGCTTAGCCAGATGGCAAGCCGCCAGATTACTTTCATAGATCACCTTGAAAAAGCAATGATGCGTATCGAAAACAAAACGTACGGCATTTGCAGGGTAACCGGAAAGCTTATTGATAAAGCTCGTCTGAGAGCAGTGCCACATGCCACTTTATCTATAGAAGCAAAGATGGGAATCTCAAAATAAAAGAAACTTAATTGTATTTTTAGAGAGCTATTTATTGGCTCTCTTTTTTTTTGAATAAAAATTTTCATATTCATCTATGCTTAGAAAATTACGCTCAGTCATTTATCACGTAAATGATTTGCAAAAAGCTAAAGAATGGTACGCCCTTGTTACCGGAGTTCAACCGTATTTTGTTGAAAGTTATTATGTAGGCTTTAATATTTATGGCTGCGAACTTGGCCTTGATCCTTCTACGGATGAAGTAAAGGGAGGTACCCAATCTGTTGCTTATTGGCTGGTAGATAATATTGAAGAAAGCGTTGAGAAATTTACAAAACATGAAGCGAAAGTAATAAGCCCGGTTACAGAAGTTGGCGAGGGTGTTAAAGTGGCTACGATCCAGGATCCTTTTGGCAATTGCATAGGCTTGATTCAGGAGAACAATACCCGGTTCTAATTTATCGCACCTCCTGCATCGTTACAAGCCTTTTATAAAAACCATCATTGGCCATTAAACCATCGTGCGTTCCCCGCTCCACAATTTTTCCTTTTTGTAAAACAATAATTTCATCGGCATGCCTTATCGTACTTAGCCTGTGTGCGATTACGATACTTGTGCGATTGCTCATTAAATTATTGATGGCATCCTGAACCAGGCGTTCACTTTCTGTGTCGAGAGAGGAAGTCGCTTCATCTAAAATTAAAATGGGCGGATTTTTTAAGACGGCTCTTGCTATAGTTGCTCGTTGCTTTTCGCCGCCACTCAATTTGTTGCCACGCTCACCGATATTTGTTTCGTAGCCGTCTTCTTTATGAATAATAAAATTATGAGCATTGGCAATTTTTGCGGCTTCAGTAATTTCTTCTTCGGTTGCATGGTCTTTTCCCAACGCAATATTATTAGAGATAGAATCATTAAAGAGTATAGCCTCCTGTGTTACAATACCCATCTGGCTTCGCAGAGATTCGAGAGAATATTCTTTAATATTAATTCCGTCAATAAGCAACTCTCCGGAGCTTACATCATGAAAGCGGGGAACGAGATCAACAAGGGTACTTTTACCGGCGCCGGATGAGCCAACCAATGCAATAGTTTTCCCCTTTTGTATTTTTAAGTTAATATTTTCCAGTGTGATCTTATCGTCATAAAAAAAAGAAACATTTCTAAATTCAATGCAATCTTCAAAAGCCAGCAGGTTTTTAGGATTTTTTATTTCAACGATCGATTCTTCTTCGTGCAATAAATTTTCAATACGCTCGACACTTGCAGAGCCCTTTCGAATATTATAAGATGCAGATGACAATGATTTTAAAGGTTGTATTACCTGTGAGAAGATAACAATGTATGCAAGAAAATCGCCAGGATCCAGAAAAGTATTTTGCAAAACAAGCTTTCCTCCATACCAAAGTACACATACTACTGCACCGATACCGAGAGTTTCACTTACCGGTGATGCGAGATCACGCCTCCGGTTTGCCCGATTCTTAATTTTAAAAAGCTCATTATTTTGAGTGTTGAATTTGTTAAATTGTTTTTTTTCGGCGTTGAATCCTTTGATGATGCGAATGCCACCTAATGTTTCATCTATTGTTGATAGAATGGTTCCTAGTTTTTCCTGTACACGTGTACTTTGCTTTTTGAGAGATCGCCCTATTCTCCCAATAATTAAACCTGAGAACGGTAAAAAAAGCAAAAGAAAAAGAGTGAGCTGGGGGCTTAAAATAATCATGTAAATAAAAAACAGGATTATAGTTACGGGCTCGCGAAAAATAATTTCCAGGAAATTTACAATTGAGGCTTCAACATCAGCCAGGTCATTGGTAAGCCTGCTCATGATATCGCCCTTTTTCTGATCATTAAAATATCCAACTGGTAGCGCAAGAATTTTTTTAAACATATTAGTACGCATATCGTTAATGATAATATTGCGTATAGGAGTTAAAAAATAAGTGGAGAGGTATAGGAATATATTTTTTAAAATAATGGCGCTCAATACCAGCACGCAAATAATACCCAGGGCTTTCACTTCACCGTTAGGTGTTTGGATTAAATGATAAAGCCATACCTTAAAATGATTGATAGGGTTGATCCTTGCAAAGAAGCCGGTATTTTCTGAAACGGCTTCTAAGGTATTTTTCTTTTTAAAGATAAGCAGTAAAAAAGGGCTTAGAAGGCCAAGGGAAATAACCGAAAACAGGTTTGAAAGCACGTTAAAACAGAAGTATGTAAAAATTAGCTTGGGATATTTTGAAACGTACCTGAAAATAACTCGTAAACTCTTCATCTAAGCTGTTGAAATGCAAATAATTTTAATAATGGCAAAGTAACTAATTTTACAACGATCAATATCTAAATATATGATTGAAGGAAAAAGGCAAAAGCAGGTGGCGGCGGAGATATCCAAAGTGCTGAACGAAGTATTTTTAAGAATGGGTTTGAATATGCAGGAAGGAGGAATGGTTTCCATATCATCAGTTAAGTTAACCCCCGATCTTTATGAAGCAAGGATCTATCTAAGTATGTTCCAGGTAAAAGACCCCGAAGCCGTTCTTGAAAAATTTAAAGACCGGAGTAGCGAGATACGTGGCGATCTCGGCAACATTATGCGTCACCAGTTGCGCAGTATACCACAGCTCACTTTTTATATTGATGATACACTCGATTATGTTTTTAAAATTGAGGAGTTATTGGAGAATATAAAAAATAACCCCCTAGCGCCCGAGGAGGAGAAAAAAGATCCACCTGATTCATGAGCATAATAATTTTTCGAGATGCAGGTCAGTCATTTTATCTAAGTAATACCATAAACCATTCTATTGTATTTAAAATTTGCATGGAGATATTTTAAGGCAAAAAAGAGCACCAATGCAATAAATATTATTTCATGGGTTACGGCTGGTGTGATTGCTTTTTCAACCATGTGCCAGGTTTTGGTGTTAAGTGTCTTCAATGGTTTTGAAGGATTGGTTCAATCTCTTTATTCTAACTTTTATTCTGACGTAAAGGTGGTTCCGTCCAAGGGGAAAACAATAACATTATCGCCCACCCAAATTCAACGAATAGAAAAACTTAATGATGTAAAAGGAGTGTCCCTTGATGCAGAAGAAAAGGCTTTATTGCAAAGTGGTGAGCAACAAACTGTGGTGCTTTTAAAAGGTGTAGATGATAACTATTCAAAAGTCTCGGGTGTTCCGCAAAAAATGTATCATGGTACTTATGATGTAGGAACTACAGATGAGCCAAAGCTGGTGATGGGTTCGGGGATAGAATATGCAATTGGTGTTGAGTCGGATAAAAACCTTTTCCCGGTTACTGTTTTTCTTCCAAAAAAGTCGCCAGGCGGAAACTCAAATCCTCTTGCTGCATTAAGCGAAGGCAATGCAAATACCTCAGGCAGCTTTGCAATTCAACAGGACTTCGATAATAAATACGTAATTACAAATCTCGGATTTGTAAAACAACAAATGAATTATGCACCCAATGAATACAGCGCCCTTGAAATTTCTCTATTGAATCCCGAGAGCTCAGATAAATTTACTGATGCTCTTCAAAAAATGCTCGGACCCGGCTATAAGGTGCTAACCAAATACCAGCAAAATGCCAGTCTTTACAATTCAATGCGTCTTGAAAAATGGGTAATCTATGCGGTTCTTACACTTATTCTTATCATTGCCGCATTCAATATGATTGGTGCCCTCACTATGCTCGTATTGGAAAAACGAAAAGATATAAGTGTGCTCCAATCGCTGGGTGCCGACAAAAGTCTTATTAAAAAAATTTTTTTAAGTGAAGGGCTTTTGCTCGCAATTATTGGCGCAGCTACAGGCATTATTTTGGCCCTGGCCATTTGCTTTTTGCAGATAAAATTTAAAATAATAAAATTATCAGGAAGCTCATTTCTCATCGATTATTTTCCGGTAAAACTGATACTTACTGATTTTTTAATTACAATAGCAACGGCTATGGTGATTTCTTTCACTGCTTCATGGTTTCCGGCAAAGAAGGCATCGCAACAGTTATTTAATTTAAAAACTTAGCCGGTCAAATTTTGCCCTATGATTAATGTACATGTCTTCTCTTAATAATCCCACCGGAAGCTTCTCTTATCATACTTGCAAATACAAACGCTCTTTCATCAATTTCATGCACAAGGTTTTTTAATTTACGCAACTCCAGCCGTGTAACAACTGTAAAAATAATATCAACATCCTGGTGCATTTCAAATTTACCGGGCAGATAACCTCTCTCGCCTTTGTAAATTGTAATACCACGCCCCATCTCATTTACAAGCCTGTCTTTTACAATTTCACTTTTGCCGGAAATAATCGTAACACCAATGTAGGCTTCCAAACCTTCTACTACATAATCTATGGTTTTTGAAACTGTGAAATAAGTAAGCATAGAATATAAAGCGGTTTCGATGCCAAACTTAAAAGCAGCGATTGAGAAGATTATAATATTGATTGCAAGAATTATTTCAGTAATTGTAAAGCTGGTTTTTTTCCAGGTGTATAGGGCGAGTACCTCTATTCCGTCTATAGCACAACCCGCTCTCATGGCTAGGCCAGTTCCGATGCCGAGGAAGAATCCCCCAAAAATCGATATGAGCAATTTATCCTGCGTGACAATAGGATAGGGAAGCAAGAGACAAACGCCAAGCAACATAATACAAACAAGCGTTTTTAAAGCGTATTTAAGGTTGATGGCATATACACACATTATAATAAAAGGAAGATTTGCAACAATGATTACATAGGCCAGGTTAATGTGATATATCTCATGAATTAAAAGCGAAATACCCGTAATGCCGCCATCAAAAAAATTATTAGGAACTAAAAAACCTTTTAATGCAAAGGCTGCTAAAAGTGCCCCGCTAAGGATAAAAATTAAATCGGTAGCCCAACCAGTAACCGTAAACCCGGCTTTTTTCTTTACCGGGGTTAGTTCATGTTTTGTTAGCTCCTGTTCGTTTTGTTTGAGTTTCACGTTTAGTAGTCTGTTAGCGCTTTCTGTAAAATAATGCTGTGATTGTAAAAATTTCGTTTCTATATTTCTCCATTGCCCACGATCTTTTACGATTCCGGTCTCATGCAATTCTTTATAGAGTTTATTTGATTTAGCTAAATAACTATCAGTGCCGAGGTAATATAAATCAGCATCACAGATGATTTGCTGAAGTTTATTCTTAGGCAACTGGGGCATTTTGGTTGCCATGATCAGGCTGCAAATTTGAGCAATTTCAACTTCAGTATATTCAAAATCAGGTAGCCATTTTTGAGCCATTTGGCAGGAAATTTCTTCATGACCTTTGTAGGTTTCTAACATACCAGATTCGTGAAAAAGGGCTGCTGTTTTTAGAAGAGTAAGCTCGGGCTCCGAAATATTTTCTGAGATCGCTAGGTGTTGCACGTTTGCAACTACGTCTTTGGTGTGATCAACATTGTGATAGGTGAGATATTCAGGTAGTTCACTTTCGAGTTTGTGAATTAAAAAGGAATAAGCTTTGTCAAATTGCATCTGAAATTGTTATCTGTAAGATTAGTTTTGAGTGATATTAAAAATACAGATTTTGTTTTGCCTGCGAAATTCTACTTATAAGTAGTAAGCTATTTCTCAGGAATGTTGCACTCATTTCAACATTTTATCTATAGTAATCATTTTATAATGCTCTTCTTTTAGCCAGTCAATTAGCATTGGTAATTTCTTATAAAACTTATCAGCTCTTCCCGGTCCTGCACCGGCATGCATTAAAAGGATAAATCCATTTAATCCTTCTGCAGATTTTTTTTCATAATCAATAATCGATTTATAAATGGTTGCACTGCTTCTATAATTTTTATCCATAGCTGTTGTATAGTCCGCATGGCTTAATGTTCCCGGTGTATAATTGATTAGTTGCAATCCCATTTCTTTTGTCCATAAAGCAATAGAATCGTTGTACCATTCATAAGGCGGAAGAAAATAGTGAGCATCTTTTTTTTGAACACCAAATGAATTCATTTCGCTGTAATTTTTATTCAAATCATTTTCAAACTGTTCCTTTGTTACGAGAAGGCTATCTCTTTTGTTCCAGTCACAATACAGCAAATGTTTATCAGAATGTGCGCCTAAATAGTGTCCATCTTTTTTTATTTGCTGAATAAGTTTTTTAAATGAAGGATTACGATAAAAATTACCCGTAAAGAAAAATGATGCTTTTACATTTTCCCTTTTCAATGTTTGCAAGACCTCATCTCCTCCTTCTGCAAATTCATCACCCGAAAAAATAATTGCTATCTTTTTTTCGGTCGAATCACCCCTTATTATTGCTCCTTGATTTAAAGTCTCCTCCCCTGGAGGAGATTTAGAGGAGGCCAACAAATATATCAGCGAGGCAGTTCCATCCATAGTGGGCTCATTAGTACTATAGTCGCCATAGTCATCATGATACACAGCAAGATCGCTTTGAAACTCTTCATATTCATCAGGCTCATTTAATGTAATTCCGATAAGATTTTTATAAATGCTGCCATACACCGGGCCATCAACCAATCCGCCGTCTATCGGATAATTTTTCAAATGTGTAAATGCAGAATGTGGATCTGCCGGCGTATCCCCCCACGATGGCAATCCGTACACCATACTTGTTCCCCATGGATTGCAGCCGAAGAGCCAGTCAATATTTGCCTGCTCAAGTTCAGCAAATGATTTGTCCTTCGATAATTGCTGATACCAATAACACTGAATGGCAAAAGAAGTGGTAAGATTGTTACTGCACCATATAAATGGTACGCCCCGGTAGAATGCATTTTGCTTTGCTTTATTCCAAACCTTTTCAACCCCTTCTTTATAATAACCGACAATTTTTTCTTTCTGTTTTCCTTTTAATCGCTTTGCTAATTCATAATGACCAAGATTGATGAACGGATACCATTGATAATGTTTCGCTGTATCACTCCCAAGCCATGGAGTTATTGGTTCTTCGCCTGCATAATGTAAAGCTGAATCTTTAAAAGAATTCTTGTGGTTCATTGCAAACGCCAGCTCCATATCATCAACCCAATTATCTTCGGCGTATATGTAGGGAGATCTTACAGAAACTGTTTGCGTAACGCCGGGTTTTTTTTCTGCATAATTTAAAGCGCTACTTGCTTTTAATTCTAACAACTCACTATATGATGGATCAATATTTTTAAATAATTGACTCCCCAACTCGAAAGCACTTGAAAACTTTGCAGCAGTAGAAGATGTGCCTGTTGTGTTATTCATAAACTTCCCTCTTTGTTGTGGTTCGCCGTTAATAAAGTAAACAGGGCGCTCATATCCCTTTCCGTAAAATGAATCTTCTTTAGGAATTCGCATACCCTGGTGGTCCCTGTCATCTGCTATTTGGTTAAACATTATATCTGCCGAAGGATGCATTTTTAATAACCAGTCCAAACCCCATTTTGCTTCATCGAGAACATCAGGAATACTATTTTTTCCGTCCAGGCCATTGGCCATTTTTTCATCAACAAATGCATTTGGAAAATCACGGTAAGCCATCAGCAAATGATAGGTTGCATTAGCCGAAGTGGTGGCATATTGCAAATAGTCTGAGGCGTCATGCCAGCCACCAATCACGTCAAAATGGGTGCTGTCCTTTATTCCTGCACTCTCACTATACAATGTGTAACCATCATGCGTATGGCAACTGTCTTTTAAAAAAGGGTTGAAACCACTTCGCTGTTGCCGCATGTATTTCAGGCAAAAATCGGAAGCCCCTTTATAAACATCTGCATCAATTTTAAGCTCAGGAGATTTTGCACTTCCTGCCTGCAGGTAATAACGTCCCGGCTTTGTAAACTTCGAAAAATTCAACCTATAAGTCTGGGTAAATGGGCCATACTTTCCAGAAGGTTTTCCGGTACTCCCGGTAAAGACAATTTTTTTTGTTGCCGCATCAACCAGTTGAAAAGTAGTTAGTGTCTTATTTTGTTTACTGCACCACACTGCTACCTTGATTCCGCCAGGAGTATATCCCATCTGGTTAATCCGTATCCACGCATTTTCATTTTGCGCCTTCGTAATAAGAGCAACTGAAAACAGTGTGATTAAAAAGAATTTTTTTTTCATTGCGCTTGTGTAGTCACTTATCATATTGCAATTGAAACTTTGACAGCTCCGGAACGAATTTTCTTTTCCTTTCCAGTTCATATTGATAAATTATATTTCCAACTTCTTTAAAAAAAGGATAGCCGGTTTCATCATACTCATATTTATCATCGTTTAACACGCCATCGCTGTTAACATAAATAACTCCACTGAGCATAAATTCAACTTTATTTTTAAAATCAACAATGTAAGCAACATCAGTTAGAAATCCGTAAGACCAGCCCGGTTTATTAAAAACCCTTATATAAGATGGAATAGGTGTGTGCCCGGATTTAAACATAAAAAATTTTGTGTAACTGCTGAAGAATTCTGTTGTATCATATTTTGGGTGCTCGCTTTCAAACGGAAGTTCCGACATGTATTGGTATAAAAATTTATAGTCATCAGCCGTTAAATTGAAACGCTGTTTTTCGGGAAACGATTCCGGAAATAAAACGGATTGTAAGATTTGCTGAAGGTCTTCCAGCGGAGCATTGTTATGCGTTGTAAAATCCATAGGCTCATTTATCAATACTTCATTCCGGTCGTAATGCGCATTGCCAGTTAAGATCTTTTTACTAAAATCAAAAGGCTTTTCATTGTAAGCAGGAGGTTGTTTATAAAGTAAGTTTCCGTTTTCCACGAAGCGAATTTGATTTGTGTGCCGGTTTTCTTCTTCATTCATCGGAACGAAGCGGCGGGTAATTCGAATGTCTTTATATCCCATTTGCCATAGCGTTTCATTGATATGCTGTTGTCCTAAAAATTCATAGAGCCGGGTATAAGCATCGTTATCGCTTACTAAAAATATCTTTTTTATGTACTGCGCGACGGATGGTAAGCCAACTGCAGAACTTGTGTCGGAAGCGCACGTACTTTGTCGCGACCATGAACTATCGGTAAGCATAGTTGTGAACTTATCAATACCATATTGCTTCAAGGAATCGATTTTCTCTAATGCAAGAAATGCTAATGGCATTTTTACCGTTGATGCCGGATTAAAGTATTCATTGCGATCAACGTTGTAATAGTAGTTTTTGAAATGAGGATTGTTATTTTTATCCCGATCAATTCTTGTATAAATAAGCTGGTAGCGGTGCGTATCAGGTTGCTTAAAAATATTTTTTAATTGAGGTGAGCCTTTTTGCCATAAAAGATTTTTAAGAAAATCGCTGTCTTTTTTTTGTGACGAGGCTATGGCAGGCATAAGCATGGCATTTATTGAAAGGGCGTATACGAATAAATTTTTCACAGTTCAATTTAAAAAGTTATGATGGTTTGTTCCTTTCATTAAATGCAATAAATTTAAATGAAAATAGTGGTCGGCGCGGAAAGAAAATCGCGACGGCATCCCTTTACTTAAAACTAATTGCAGGGTTAATGGCAAAGACCTATAAAATATACATTTGGAAAACCGCACCGTTCCTTCGTTTATTAATTCCATTAATTACGGGAATTATTATTCAATATTATTTTACTTTCCCTTTTTATAAAATTATTATTTCAGGAGGCGTTTGCGGTGGATTAATAATCCTTTTCAAATTTCTTCCACTTGTATATCGTTTCAAACTTGCCGTAGTACAAGGAATTTTAATAACGCTGCTGATTGTGTGTTGCGGAATGCTTCTTACATGGCATAAAGATATTCGCAATGAAAATAACTGGTATGGACATTATTTTGACAGTTCTTCTTTTATAGTAGCAACAATCAAGGAGCCGTGCGTTGAAAAGGCCAAATCTTACAAAGCCGTTGCAACCGTTGATTTTATTGCCAATGGCGATACAACTCATACCGCTACCGGCAACGTACTTCTTTATCTTGCTAAAGATTCCGGCATTAAAATTCCGGAATATGGCGATAAAATTATATTCACTAATAATCTTCAACGAATAAAAAATTCAGGTAATCCCGGTGGATTTGACTATGCACGCTATTCTGCATTTCACCAGCTTTTTCACCAGGTATATTTAAAAAAGAATGACTGGCATTTAATAGAGCACACAAGGCCCGCAGGATACAAGTCTTATGTTTTTGACCTGCGGGAAAAAATAAAAAATATTATTTACACTTATATTCCGGGTGACGATGAGAAGGCGATTGCTGTCGCATTACTTATCGGTTATAAGGTTGACCTGGATAAAGATCTTGTACAGGCTTACAGCAATGCAGGCGTTGTGCATTTGATTGCTATTTCTGGGTTGCACATGGGAATAATTTATAGTATTCTCTTTTGGCTGTTTACAAAAATTCCTTTTGTAAAAAAGTCAAAAAAAGCCCGGCTTGTTCTTATACTATTGTGTCTTTGGGCCTTTGCGTTACTTACCGGCGCTTCTGGTTCGGTTTTGAGATCTGCATTCATGTTTAGCTTTATAGCGGTGGGCATGGCTTTTAATAAGAAGGCCTCAATTTATAATTCCATGTCGGCCTCTGCATTTTTACTACTGTGTTATAACCCTTTCCTGTTATGGGATGTAGGCTTTCAACTTTCTTATTTAGCCGTTCTCGGTATTGTGATTTCTCAACCTTATATCGTTAAATGGTTCTATTTTAAAAATAAATTTATCAATGCTCTTTGGCAACTTTCATCAGTTTCTCTGGCTGCACAATTGTTTACTTTTCCAATTTGTATATATTATTTTCACCAACTTCCGCTACTTTTCTTACTCTCAAATCTTATAGCGATACCTCTTACCACTATCGCATTATGGACTTGTATTCTTCTTATAGTTGTTTCGCCGGTAAACGCCTTGGCATCTTTAATTGGTAAAATAGTTTTTGGCACAATCTGGCTTATAAATCATACGGTGGTCTTTATAAACTCTATTCCATTTTCTCTATGGGATAACCTCAGCTTGAATTACCCGGAGACAATTATTTTGTACGGCATTGTTTGTGCTTGTCTATATTGGCTTATAAAAAAAGAAAAGAAGGCTTTTAAATTTGCACTTGCCTTCGCATTCATCCTGTGCTGCATGATTACTTTTTACAAATGGCAGGTAGCAAACCAGAGGAAAATTATTGTTTATAATGTTCCATCGCATAAGGCGATAGATCTTGTTAGTGCAAACAATTATCAATTTATGGGAGATGAAGAAATGCAAACGGATGGGGTGCTTCGAAACTTTCACTTAAAGCCTGGCAGGATATCGATGATGGTGAATCATAAAACTGACTCTATTAATTCACTGTACCGTAACAGCCACTTTTTACAATTTTTTGATAAAAAAATTTTATTAATTGACTCGGCCTTAAGTTATGAAGTACCTGAAAAAAAGATGAGCATTGATTATATTATTGTTTCCAAAAATCCGAAACTTTTTATACCAAAGCTTGCAGAGGTTTTCAATGTGGGGATTTTTGTTTTCGATGCCTCGAATCCTCTGTGGAAAATTGAAAAATGGAAAAAAGATTGTGAAGAATTACATTTGCGGTTTCACTCAGTTCCTGAACAGGGTGCATTTGTAACAGATCTTTAAAGCTCAATTTCTTCCTCACATTTATGCAAAAAAAATTACAATCAGCCCTCATCTCTGTTTTTTATAAAGAAGGGCTGCAAAAAATTATTTCTCTTTTAAAAAAGAACGACATTACAATTTATACCACCGGCGGCACACAGAAATTTATAGAAGAACAGGGCGTTTCCTGCGTGCCCGTTGAAACGCTTACAGGCTTTCCATCCATTCTTGGCGGAAGGGTTAAAACATTGCATCCATCAGTATTTGGCGGTATTCTCGGAAGGCGAGATGTTGAACAAGATCTTGAAGAAATGCGGGAATATAAAATCCCGGTAATTGACCTGGTAATTGTGGACCTCTATCCTTTTGAAGAAACCGTGAAGTCAACTAACGAAGAGAGCCTGATCATAGAAAAGATTGATGTGGGCGGCCCTTCAATGATCAGAGCAGCTGCAAAAAATTTTAAAAACGTTTTAGTAATTGCTGATAAAAGTGACTACAATAAATTAGAAAATATCCTGGAAAATCAAAATGCTGAAACTTCTCTCGAAGAAAGGAAAAGTTTTGCCGCAAAGGCCTTTGATGTTTGTTCAGGTTATGATATAGCGATATCAAATTATTTCAACAACACTTCTTTTGCAAATCCATTTGCTTCGCAAAAGACGGTTTTAAGATATGGTGAAAATCCTCATCAGCATGCTACGTTCGCTGGAAATCTTAGCGAGTTGTTTGACCAGTTGAACGGTAAGGAACTTTCCTATAATAATATTGTAGATGTAGATGCGGCAATAAATCTTATGTCTGATTTCAAATCATCTTCTGAAGAAGTGATTAATGAGGAAGCAATTTTTGCTATCATAAAACATACAAATGTTTGTGGTATTGCAAAACGTAAGAATGTAAAAACTGCTTTTGATGCAGCACTTGCAGGTGATCCTGAAAGTGCCTTTGGCGGAATTCTTATAACGAATAAAGCTGTTGATATAGATACTGCCAACAAGTTAAAGGATCTTTTTTTTGAAGTGCTCCTTGCGCCGGATTTTAATGCGGATGCACTTGAAGTGCTGCAATTAAAAAAGAATCGCATTCTTTTAAAAACAAAAAACTTCTCTTCGGCTGAAAGTCAAAGCAAAACAATCCTGAACGGAAATTTATCGCAGGATACTGATGAAGGAAATTTCAAAGAGTGGAAAGAAGAAGGAGGAAGAGAAAGTAATGAAGAAGAGAAAAATGATTTGATTTTCGCTAATATAATTTGCAAGCATTTAAAAAGTAATGCAATTGCTTTAATAAAAAATAGGCAAATGATCGGTAAAGGCTGTGGCCAAACCTCAAGGATTGATGCATTAAAACAATCAATTCTAAAAGCGCAGCAATTTAATTTTGATCTTAAAGATTCTGTCGTGGCGAGTGATGCATTCTTCCCGTTTGATGATTGTGTAAAAATTGCTCACGCTGCTGGTGTTACAGCATTTATCCAACCGGGTGGATCAATAAGAGATAAGGATTCTATTGAATATTGCAAACAAAATAATCTTGTAATGGTACTTACAGGGCTTCGTCATTTTAAGCATTGATCCGATCGCCGGTCTTTAATAAAAACTGTTCGTAAATAATCCTCCATTCCAAATCATTATCGCTCATTAAGTGATTGTGCATAATATTTATGAAAGTTCCGTTTACATTTTTACAAGTGTTGTAGAAATATATTAACTCTTCAAACGATTCTTCCGGAGTAAGATTAAGATGAAAGATTGTGTTGCTATCCATGTAGCAAAATGGGTGTATTAGTAAATTGGTCTTTTCTTCTCTTTCAATATCATACCAATAAAATGAATCTGCATATGAAGCCCTGAAACCATTTGCAGCGCCATATCCCATCGAAAATTCATCTGTTATTCCTGCATCAATGATTTGTCGGTAAGTCTCCGACAAGTTGAAACGTAGATAATGTTGTCTGCTTTTTTTAATAACCTTTCCTGTTATTTCTTCTAATAAAAACTTTTCTCCTTTTAGCATTTTTTCGTCGGTGGACGAGTAATAGGACGGATGTACTCCAATATCATTTTCTTGAGCAAGCTGTTGTATCAAGGTTTTCATCTTGCTATTGTAAGGACTGATATTTTTATCGTATCGGGTGTTGTTTTTTGCAACCAAAAAAAAATACACAGGGTGTATGTTAAATTCTTTATGAAGTTTGGCAAAAAACTCAAAATTATCCGAAGGATCTTTTATTTCTCCCTTTAAGATTTTGGATGCTTCTGAAATTTTTTTATAATCCTGCTTAAATAGTAATGTAAGTAACTGTCCGGTGTTTCTTATAAAGCCTTTGTGACGCCAGTCGAAAGCCATGTCCACATCGTAAGTCGGTAAAAAACTAAATGCTCTTTTTCTTAGTTTAAAACCCTTGAATTTATTTTGGATGTAATCTGCGAAGAATTGAAGCCAGTGATTTACAAGCGGTATTTTTAAGAAGCCATTTATTGAAGCAAGTGATTGCTTGTGATCATACCTGCCGTATTGGTCTTTGACGTGCGGTAAATATTCTTCGTACCTGCTGAGTAAAAAAAATGTTGCGGCAAAAATATCAAAGGGAAAATTTTCGACACTACTTTCATTTTTGAAAAAGGCAGGTAAACCATTTACCTGGAAAATTTCAATATTTGGTCTGGAAATTTTTTTTTCAAAAAGCAATCGGCTGCCACCTATATTAATTACATCACCGAAGAATTGACCGTCGCTATAATTTATTTTAAGTGCACCACTTTCTTCGAAGTCTTTCTTATTAGTTGTAATCAAATAGTCAACTCCAAAATTTTCTTTAAAAATGAAATCAGCAACATATTGCAGGCGGGCAGTGATGGTATCTGATAGAAGTAGAATCATCCTGCTTTAATCGCTTTTAGTAAAACGATCCTTCCACATTTCATTAAAAGTCTTTTTGCTGAACTCGAGATCTGATCGATGCTTGTTCCATCCTTTAAATAATTTCTTAACGACTTTATTTTTTAGATTTCCACTTCCCATATTCATTAAGCCTCGTTTCAGCGAGGCTATCCTCCAAACTTTCCATGCAGTTTTTTCAGAAAAAGTTGCCAGGCCTTCTTCAACACTTTCCTTTCGATTTAACAGCAGAAGTTCATGAAGATTAATTTTTACGGCACATACCTCCGTGCAATTTCCGCAAAGCGATGAAGCGTAACTAAGATGCTTGTATTCGTCCATCCCGTGGAGATGTGGAGTTATTACGCTGCCAATGGGACCGCTGTAGGTTGCGCCATAACTGTGGCCGCCAATATTTTTGTATACAGGACATGCGTTAAGACATGCGCCGCATCTTATGCAATAAAGACTTTCTCTCTGGGCAGGATTTGCTAATATGTTGCTTCGGTTATTATCAAGCAGAATTACGTACATGTCATCTGGTCCATCTGTTTCACCCGGCTGTTTCGGACCAGTAATGATGCTGTTGTAAACGGTAACTTTCTGCCCAGTCCCGTAGGTTGCCAATAACGGCCAAAATAAAGCCAGATCAGTCATCGAGGGCAAAACTTTTTCAATCCCCACTATGGCGATATGTGTTTTTGGCCATGCCATACTAAGCCGGCCATTGCCTTCATTTTCTGTAACAGCTATCGCACCAATATCGCCAATTATAAAGTTAGCGCCGGTAATTCCAATTTCCGCCTGCGTATATTTTTCTCTTAATTTTTCTCTTGCAACTAATGTCAATTCCTGTGGCGAGAGTTTGGAAGGAGTTCCTAATTTATCAGCAAAAAGTTTAGCGACATCTTCTTTGCTCTTGTGCATTGCCGGAGTTACAATGTGATAAGGCGGTTCTCCATCCAATTGTTGAATATATTCCCCAAGGTCAGTTTCAACACTTTCAATATCATTTTCTTCAAGGAAATCATTCAGGTGAATTTCTTCTGTGACCATGCTTTTGCTTTTAACAATAGTCTTGCAATTTTTTTCTTTGCAGATGTTTAGAATCTCGTCTAATGCTTCCTGTGAGTTTTGTGCCCAGATCACTTTACCTCCACGGCTTGTAAACTGTTTCTCAAATGATTCAAGTTGCTGGTCGAGTGTTTCAAGCGCTTTCCATTTAATATTTTTTGCTCTTTCCCTGGCGAGGTCTGTATTTTCAAACTGGTGCTTTCCCTGCGGAACTACAGCATTATACCTGCCTATATTGAAATTTATTTTTTGCCTGTGATCAAGGTCTGCACTTTTTATAGTGCTTTTTGCTTTGAATGTAGAAGCGTTTTCGGTCATTATTCTTCGTTCTTGATTTCTATTTAATAAAAGGAAAAAATATTCTTCAATTTACCAGAATTAATTTTATTTAAGTACCTGCAATTCTTTCCCAACTTTTATGAAAGCATTCAATCGCCTTATCCAAATGTTCTTCTTCATGAGCTGCACTCAATTGCACTCGTATGCGTGCCTGACCTTTGGCAACTACAGGAAAGAAAAATCCAATTACATAAATTCCTTCGTCGAGCAATTTTGCCGCAAACTTTTGAGCGAGCTCTGCTTCATAGAGCATGATAGGCACAATTGGATGTTCACCTGGCTTTATATCAAACCCAGCCTCAGTCATTTTGCTTCTAAAATATTTTGTGTTCCTTTCAAGCTTGTCACGAAGGTCAGTTGTTTCACTAAGCATATCTAAAACAGCAATTGAACCACCAACGATACTTGGCGCCACAGTATTACTAAATAGATAAGGACGACTTCGCTGCCGCAGCATTTCTATAATTTCTTTTTTACCTGTAGTGAAGCCCCCACTGGCGCCACCAAGTGCTTTGCCTAATGTCCCGGTGATAATATCAATCCTTCCAACGACACCGCGATATTCATGCGTGCCCCTTCCGGTTTTTCCTAAGAAGCCCGTTGAGTGACATTCGTCAATCATTACAATGGCATCATATTTATCAGCGAGATCACATATCTTATCAAGTTGTGCAATAGTGCCATCCATGCTGAAACGATCCATCTGTTACAATAATTCTGCTGCGCAAATTTTGAGTTTCTTTCAATTTATTTTCAAGATCCTCCATGTTGTTATGCTCATAGCGAAAACGTTGTGCTTTACACAGGCGCACACCATCTATAATACTTGCATGGTTCAAAGTATCAGAAATAATTGCATCTTCTTCGCCAAATAAAGGTTCAAAAACTCCACCATTTGCATCGAAACAGGCGGCATATAAAATGGTATCTTCTGTTCCCAAAAAATCAGCAATCTTCTTTTCAAGTTCCTTATGAATATCCTGCGTGCCGCAAATAAAACGTACACTGCTTAAGCCATACCCACGTTCATCAATATATTTTTTCGCAGCTTCAATAACTTTTGGATGTGCTGATAAACCAAGATAATTATTGGCACAAAAATTTAAAACCTGTTTCCCGCCCACTTCTATTTCTGCACCCTGATCGCTTGTGATTATTCTTTCATTTTTATACAAGCCCGCCTTTTCTATCTCTTCAAGCTCTTTGCCGATGCGCTTTACAAAATTTTCATTCATTCGATTTAATTTTGAGTTATGCAAACCTACAGAAATACGCAGATTTTTATGCTGACTTAATCTCAAATGAAGAAAGTAAAATTTGACTGTAACTTTTTGTTGATGAGTCCGTATAACAATAAATTAAAAGCTTCAGAGGAATTCTAAACTGCCCTTAAGTGTATGAATGAGAAAGAATACAATGAATGTGTAAATATCTATGCCGACGGTGTTTACAGGTTCATTCTAAAAAATTTACGTCATGAAGAAGATTCAAAGGATGTGGTGCAATCTGCATTTGAGAAGTTATGGGTCAACAGGGAAAGTGTGGAAAATGAGCGAAGCAAATCCTATTTGTTTACAGTTGCTTACCACCAGATGATTGATCACATAAGAAAAAATAAAAGAATCAGTTTGCAGGAAGATTTTTCGAAAGAAATGAGAACGACCAGGGAGCCGCAACATAATGTAAAAAAGATATTAAATGAGGCATTGTACAGGCTGAGTGAAACACAAAGAAGCCTTGTGCTATTAAAGGATTATGAAGGCTATAGTTATGATGAAATTGCGGAAATCACTTCGTTGAGCATAAGCCAGGTAAAGGTTTACTTACACCGGGCGAGGATACAGTTAAAAAATTATTTGGTTAAACAGGAAAATGTAATCTAAGATGGAGATCAACAGAGATAATTACGAAGAATACTTTTTGCTTTACGCCGATAATGAATTAACGGACTATGAAAAGATCGAAGTATTAAAATTCATAAGGGCGAATAAAGATCTTGAAGATGAATTTAAAATGATCCAGGATACTATTTGCAAACCGGATCATGTGGTGATGGAAAACAAAGCAAATTTATTAAGGACCAACCGAAAGCGATTTTATTACTGAGAAAAATTATGAAGAGATTTTTGTTTTATACCATGATGGTGAATTGAGTGCGGAAGAAAAGAATAATACAGAATTGTTTGTCAGCCAACATCCTCATTTAAAAAAGGAGTTTGAATCAATTGGTATCGCAAAGCTGGCACCTGATAATTCAATTTTTTTCCCAGGCAAAAAGAATTTATATAAAAGAGAAAAAGCTGGCAGGGTAGTTCCTTTGATTTTCTGGAGATCAATAGCTGCAGCGGTTTTTATCGGATTTGGCTTTTGGATATTTGAGACATATTACCAGCAGCCAACAGCCTGTTCCAGTCATTGTTGAAAATGTAAAGCCGTCAAAAAAGCAGAAATAATTTCTCCAAAAAATATTCCGGGAAGCAAACCAACAGATAGCGTCATTGAAAAATCAAAGAATCAAAATGAAGCGATTGCGGAAAAACAAAAGCCTGTTGAAAAAACGGAAATAATAAAGCCGAATGTAAAAGAGGAGAAAGAAGAACGCTCTTATGTTCAGTCAGCCACGAAAGATGATAATAAAAAAGTTGAGCTAAAAAAAGAAATACCTGTTGAAGAACTGAAACCTGATGTAGCGGCATTAGAAAATGAATTAAAAAATATACTGCAGAAAAAAGCCATTGAGAATAGTGAAATTTCTTTTCAAGGCGATATAGAAATAAAGCCGATTCAAAAGGATAAATTGAATACACAAGCTGCAATTCAGGCCCAACCAGCTTCTTATGTTGCAGACGCTGATCAAAAAAATGAAAACTATGTATTTTATAATGTCACAACCGAAGAATTCAGGAAATCAAAAGTAGGAGGATTTCTAAAAAAGGTAAAGCGAGTTGTTGAAAGAAACAATCCCGTAACCCGCCTTTTTTCAGGAGATGAAAAACAAGTTGCTTCCAATTAATATTTTAAAATAAATTTACTTATCTCACAATTTTACAAAATGAAAAAGACAGCACTGGCTTTTATAGCAATATTATTCACTATCCATTCCTTTGCACAGGACGATTCGATGGTTGTACGAAAGCAGAATGACACGATCCGGATAGGAGGCATGATCATCTTAAAGAAAGGTGACACCTCTCATACCAAACGAGTGACGGTTACAATCGGCAACAGGCGCAGGCAGAAGCCCTCCAATATAAGTACCGCATCTTTTATAGTTGACCTGGGCTTTGCAAGTTGGACAGATAAAACAAACTACGCTTCAGCAACTGCGGATGGATACATTGTAAACCAGCCGGGATCGGCTGCGCTCGGTGAAAATGATTTTAAGCTGAAAACTATAAAATCAGTAAACGTAAATATTTGGTTTTTTATGCAAAGGCTTAACCTGATAAAGCATTATGTAAACCTCAAATATGGCCTGGGGATTGAATTAAATAACTATCGCTTCAAGTCGGCAGTAAGCCTGAACGAAGGGGGAAATAATCCTTATACTTTACAAAATATTCCACATCCTTTCATCTTTAAAGACTCCATAAGTTTTTCCAAAAATAAACTCGCTGCTGACTATGTTACCATTCCTTTCATGTTGAATTTTCGTACAAATCCTAATAGTTCTTCCAAAGGTTTAAGTCTTAGTGCAGGCGTAAGCGCTGGTTATTTATACAGCAGCCGCAACAAGCAAAAGAGTGATGAGCGAGGCAAACAGAAAAATCGTGGTGACTACGATCTTGAAAAATGGAAGTTCTCTTATATAGCTGAGCTTGGCCTGGGACCGGCACATTTATATGGCTCATATAGTCCCAATTCTATTTTCAAAAACGGGCTCAATTATATGCCTTATAATATTGGGATAAGATTAAGCAACTGGTAAAATCTTATGTATTTATTTTTGAGGGTAAATACAGGCCTGCTTTGAAAAGAGCAGGTTTTTTATTGTTCGAATACTTTACTAAAAGAAACATTAAAGCAATAGAGAGAGGTTTAATTCAAAGCCAGGTAACACATCTTCACCGGAAAGCTTATTGTCGAAACCTTTTATCTCTTCAGAGATTCCATCTTTTCTAAAAATCAATGCAGTTTTATTTTCAGGATTTATAAGCCAGGCGAGCGCACAGCCATTCTTAATCCATTTATCCATTTTGTCTGTTAGGTATTTTAAATTATCTGAAGGGCTTTTTAATTCTATAACAAAATCCGGGCAAACATGAGCAAATTTTAGTTTTTCTTCTTTTGAAATATTTTTCCACTTTTCATTTTTCATCCAGGAAACATCCGGGGAGCGAACTGAGCCATCATTTAAAGTAAAGCCTGTTGATGAATCAAAGCAAGCGCCCAATTTTTCTTTATTATTCCAATTTGCTAATTCGGTTATTAAACTTACATTTTGATTACCAGTGAATACATTAGTTGGTGCCATGATAATAATTTGTTTATTCTCGTCCCTTTCTACTCTAAGTAATTCATTCTGCTGGCAAAAATCATAAAATTCTTTATCCGACATTGTATCAGAAATAAATCCTTTTACCGGAATAATCATATTTTCCAAAGTGATTTCCATAATCAAATTTAATCAAAATTTATTTACTCAAATGCATGCTTCTCTCTTTATACAATTGCCTGAAATATGGATCACGCAAGTCTTTAATAAACCGGATAGCCTCACCAGTGCTTTTCATTTCAGGCCCCAGTTCTTTATTTACATTAGGAAATTTATTGAAAGAAAAACGGGTTCTTTAATAGCAAATCCAACCAGCTTTTTCTCAAAAGTAAAATCTTTCAATTTCGCTTCGCCGAGCATTATTTTGGTTGCAATATTTAAATAAGGAATTTGATATGCCTTGGCGATAAAAGGGGTAGTTCTGGATGCACGTGGGTTTGCTTCAATTACAAACACTTCTCCGTTTTTGATTGCAAACTGAATATTAATAAGACCTTGGATGTGCAAAGCCCTTGCAATTTTTTCAGCATATTCTTCCATCGTGTGAACGATTAGAGGGGAGAGATTAAATTCAGGCAACACCGCATTACTATCGCCACTGTGAATACCTGCAGGCTCAATATGCTCCATCACTCCCATTACATGAAAATCATCGCCATCAAATATGGCATCAATTTCTGCTTCCTGGCAGCGGTCTAAAAAATGATCAATTAAAATTTTATTGTTGGGTAAATGTTTTAATAAACTAAGAACGCCCTTTTCCAGTTCTTCATCATTAATTACTATGCGCATTCTTTGTCCACCCAACACATAACTTGGCCGCACCAGAACCGGATAACCAACTTCTTTGGCTACTTCAATAGCATCGTCAGTATTATAAGCAGTTCCATAGTTTGGATACGGAATTTCAAGAGCTTTAAGCAAGTCGCTAAACCGGCCGCGGTCTTCAGCTGTGTCCATACTGTCGAAGGAAGTACCGATAATTTTTATACCTTTTTCATTTAATCTCTTTGCAAGTTTTAATGCAGTTTGCCCGCCGAGTTGCACTATAACTCCGTACGGTTTTTCAAGTTCAATTATATCCCAAATATGTTCCCAGAACACGGGCTCGAAATATAATTTATCTGCAACGTCAAAATCGGTTGAGACTGTTTCCGGGTTGCAGTTAATCATGATAGCTTCGTAGCCACATTCTTTTACTGCCAATAGTCCATGCACGCAGCAATAATCAAATTCAATGCCCTGGCCAATTCGGTTTGGGCCACTGCCTAAAACGATTACTTTCTTTTTGGAAGATGGAATTGATTCGTTGGAGATTATTTCAGATTTCATTTCTTTATTTAAAAAATAAGCACTTATTCAAACGTGCTATAAAAATAAGGTGTCTTTGCTTCGAACTCGGCACTGCAGGTATCTACCATTTTGTACACTCTTGTTATTCCAAATTCTTTTCTTTTTTCATAAATATCTTCATCGGTGCTTCCATCTTTCAGTATCCTGGAAATTTGTTCATCACCAAAACCAAGATGCTTGGCTTTTTTCAGAAGTTCAGGAGTAATGTCTTCCAGAGTTGTTTTGATAAGCTCCTTTTCGCAATCACATATTTTTTGAATCTGGTAAAGAAACCAGCGGTCTATGCCTGTAGATTCACAAATGCGGCGTATACTTACTCCAATCATTAACGCGTCCTTAATTCTAAAAATGCGATCCCACTTTGGAACCTTAAGGTATTCAATAACTTCTTCAGCATACATCAGGCTTTTGCCGTAATAACCCAGCCCAACTGCTTCATTTTCTAAACTCTGACAAGCCTTTTGTATAGCTTCTGCGAAGCTTCTTCCTATGGCCATCACTTCACCAACGGATTTCATTTGTAATCCTAAGGTATCGTCTGCTCCTTTGAATTTGTCAAAATTCCAGCGCGGTATTTTTACAATTACATAATCCAGCGCAGGTTCAAAATATGCGGACGTCGTTTTAGTGATTTGATTTTTTAATTCATCTAAGGTAAAACCAATAGCGAGCTTTGCAGCAATCTTTGCTATAGGGTAACCCGTGGCTTTACTTGCGAGTGCAGATGATCTGCTCACACGTGGATTTATTTCAATCGCAATAATTTCTTCGGTTTGTGGATTCAATGCAAACTGTACATTGCATCCACCTGCAAAATTTCCCAAATCTCTCATCATCGCGATTGCAGTATTGCGCATGTTCTGAAAGGCAGTGTCACTTAATGTCATAGCCGGCGCTACTGTTATAGAATCCCCGGTATGGATCCCCATTGGGTCAAAATTTTCTACAGTGCAAATGATTACTACATTATCATTATCATCCCTGAGTAATTCGAGTTCAAATTCTTTCCAGCCAAGCATTGCTTTCTCAACCAGAACTTCATGCATGGGAGATGCGGTGAGCCCACGATTTAATGCTTCATCGAGTTCGTCTTTAGAATGAACGAAACTTCCACCGGTACCACCCAAGGTGAATGAAGGCCGGATAACAAGGGGAAATCCGATTTCCTGTGCAAATTCTTTTCCTTCCAAAAAAGAATTAGCTGTTTTTGCGGGAGCTACGGGAACTCCCATTTCTATCATCCACTTTCTGAATTTTTCCCGGTCCTCTGCTTTATCGATCGCTTTGATATCTACGCCGATAAGCCTGACACTATATCTTTCCCATACGCCAAGTTCATCGCCCTCCTTACAAAGATTCAGAGCAGTTTGGCCACCCATAGTAGGTAATACTGCATCAATTTTATTTTCCTCAAGAATTTGTTCTATGCTTTCAATCGTGAGTGGAAGCAAGTAAACTTTATCAGCCATCATAGGGTCCGTCATGATGGTTGCGGGGTTGCTGTTTATTAGAATTACCTCAATCCCTTCTTCCTGAAGACTTCGTGCTGCTTGTGTTCCTGCATAATCAAATTCACAGGCCTGGCCGATAATAATCGGGCCCGACCCAATGATCAAAACTGACTTGATAGATGTATCTCTTGGCATTTGAATATTATGAATTGCGCGAAAATAAAAGTAAATGTTGAGAGAAGATTATAAAAAATAAACAAATACCATCTACCGAGCTATATATTTGGTATAATAATTTCTTGACATTCTTTTAACAAAAAAAATAAAACTTATGAAAAAAACTCTAACATTCATTTCCGCAATTATCTTTTTAACAAGCACCGCTAATGAATCACTTGCTGCATTCGTAGTTCCGATGCATAACGCAAATGAGGCCCCGGGTAAACCTGACTCTAAAACTGTTTCATCTGCGCTCTCTGAATTTATGCATCTTTCCAGAAAAGAAAGACGTTTACGGGTAAAAGAAGCTAAGTCAGAGATAAAGAGGATTAAAGCAGAAAAAAAAGCTGGTAGTGAGCCATCAACCAACCAGGTACTATTGGTTATTTTGGCAATCCTGCTTCCACCACTTGCTGTTTACCTTCACGAAGGAGAAATAAACAATAAGTTCTGGCTTGACCTTGTACTCACATTATTGTTATTTCTACCCGGTATAATTTATGCCCTGATAGTTGTACTTAAAAAGGATTAAGTCAATTCTCGTGCAAATAAAAAGCAGGCTTTTATGCGAGCCTGCTTTTTAATGCCTTTTGATTAAAATATTTATGAAAGATAACTTCCACGTGTCTTACCATACAGATCGTTGAACATTTTCTTCACAACATATAATTTTTCTATCCATTCATTCTCATCCTTACTTTTTATTTCTCCCATAAAGCGCTCAACTTTTTCCACAGTGTCTTCGGCGTTATCCAGGAGGTAGTCTGTTTGTTTTTTAAGGCGATCAAAAAAAGCGTCTCTCTCTTCTTTAGGCAAACTATAAAATTTTAGAAGCGCGACCCCGATAGATGCTCCCAGAATAATTCCTGCAATTGTAGATGATTTTGCCATGATATTAATTTTAAAAATTTTAGACGTTATTTTTGTAGTTATATGAATATGTTTTTTCCCAAAAAGAATACCTTACACAAACCGTTCCTATTTTTTCTACTTGCATTTTTTTATTTCCCGGCTCAAGGTCAGATTTTTCCGGCAAAAAAATATCCGAAAGGTTATTTTATTTACCCGGTTGAGGCCAAAGTGGGACTTGCGGCCAATTTCGGCGAACTACGGCCAAACCATTATCATATGGGCCTTGATTGCAGAACCGATCAGGCAATTAATAAAACAGTAAAGGCAGCAGCAGATGGCTACGTTGCACACGTACGGGTTGAACCATTTGGCTTTGGCCAGGCCATTTATATAAATCATCCAAATGGACTAACTACTTTATATGCACACCTGAATTCTTTCTTTCCTGCCCTTGAAGAATATGTAAAAGAGCAGCAATATAAACAGAAATCGTGGAAGATATATCTTGATATTCCTCCGGAAATGTTCCCCGTAAAACAAGGACAATTTATTGCAAAAAGCGGAAATGCCGGTGGGTCACAAGGACCGCATTGTCACTTCGAAATAAGGGATACTAAAACAGATAAAGTTCTAAATCCGTTGCTATTCGGCTTCCCAATTGCGGATAATGTACCACCAACAATAATCCGTTTAGCCATGTATGATAGATGTATAAGTGTCTACAACCAGGCCCCCAAATTATTCAGCCTCAAAAAGGTTAGCGGAGGTTATACTACAGCCACCCCTGTTATACCGGTTAACACCGATAAGATAAGTTTTGGTATATCGGCAAATGATAAACTTTCAGGATCATCAAACCCAAACGGTATTTATGAAACAATTCTATATCTCGATGGAAAACCTATCGTTGGCTTTCAGCTTGATAGCATAAGCTATGACGAAACAAGGTATCTTAATGCGCATATCGATTACAAGACCAAGGCTTCAGGAGGGCCATATATTGAACAGGTTTCACGATTGCCTGGTTATCCTGAAAACGGGGTATATAAAGACATAAGCGGCGATGGTGTAATTGAACTAACAGACGATAGTGTACACCGGGTAAGTATAGTTGTAAAAGATACTTATGGAAATACCTCAACACTGAATTTTAAGATAAAGAAGGGAATCATTAAAGAGAACGGTTACCAGGTTGATCCTGTGTCTTACCGGCAGCAAACAGAATTTCATCCCTGGTTTGTAAATATTTTTGAGAGTGAGGATCTTGAGCTTACCCTGAAACCGGGAGACCTGTATGACTCGGTTTCATTTGTGCAATCAAAAAAGGTTTCAACCTCCCCGGATTCATATTCTGAGATTTTTTCGGTTCAGTCAGGATTGGTTCCGGTTCATAGCTATTTTGCGATAAGAATAAGGGCTAATATAATTGTGCCTGTACAACTCCAGGATAAAATGCTGATGAAAAGAGAATGGGGAAATAAAACAGAAATCGTGAAGGCGGTGGTGAATGGCGATTGGTATGCCGCAAGGTTTAGAGATTTTGGAAATTTTGAATTGATTGCGGATAGCATACCACCAGTAATCGGCGGCGGTTTTAGCGATAATGCCGATCTTTCAAAATCCAGGCGCATCGTCTTTATTCCGAAGGATGATAACGATGAGATAAGTAATTTTAATGCAAAACTTGATGGTAACTGGTTGCGGTTTACTAATGACAAGGGAAGATCGTTTATTTATGACTTTGACGAAATGTGTCCACGGGGGCAACATGAACTAATAATTTCGGTAGAGGACAAAGCAGGAAATACATCTCAAAAAACACTGCATTTTACAAGATAAAAAAAATCATATGATACAATTGCAAGAAGGAGAAAAAGCGCCTGATTTTAAATCAAAAGATCAAAATGGGAAATCAATAAGTCTTAAAGATTTTACAGGCAAAAAGGTCGTGCTCTATTTTTATCCCGAAGATGATACGCCCACTTGCACTATTGAAGCTTGTAATCTCCGCGATAATTATGCCCTCCTTAAAAAGAAAGGTTATGTTATTTTAGGAGTAAGCCCCGATGATGAAAAGAAGCATAAAAAATTTGAAGAAAAATATAATTTGCCCTTTACATTAATCGCTGATCCGGATAAAAATATCATTGACAAATATGGTGTTTGGGGCGAAAAAAATATGTATGGGAGAAAATACATGGGCTTACTCAGAACAACTTTTTTGATAGATGAATCCGGCAAAATTGTAAAGATTTTTAAAAAGCCAAAATCGAAAATTCATTCTGAAGAAATAGTAAAAGCATGGGAAGCGCTGAAATAAGAGTCAGTCCTCATATAGATTTAACCTGCGTCCGGATTAAAGAAAATTCATGGATTGCAAAGCTTGCGGCAGCAAAGCTGAAGACGAATAAAGTTGCCATAGTTCTGGGGAAAACTATTAATCTCTATAATGTTAGTAAAAATGAATTTCTGAGTAATAAAAAGTGGGTGAAACATGAGGCCTGCCATCTCAGGCAATTTGAAACTAATGGATACTTCACCTTCGTTTTTAAGTACCTGTGGGAGAGTCTTCGCCGGGGATATTTCAATAATAAGTATGAAGTTGAGGCGCGCCTGGCGGAAGAAGACTAAGATAAATTGCGGACCTAATTCTATAAAAGTTGGAAGGATTTAATAAAAAGAATTTTCAGCCATAAACATACCTTAATGTTGAGAAAATAATTCCGCATGTCCGTAAATGAAGATGCCTTTACAAAAATATTAAGAGCTTATCAGAAAGAATTTCAGCCCACTGTCAGATTTAATCATTTCACGGAAAAAATTGTGTCTTTTGATCTTAGTGAAAATAATATAGAGCTCGGGAATGTAAATACTGAGAATGTCGTTGAATTTAGCAAATACATTCTTGGTAAATTAAAAAAACAAAAAGCAAAATTTGGATTTGGAGGTTATACTGAGCTTAGGGCTTTTTACAGTCGTAGCCATCTTTTTGACGGAAACCTTTTAAATAGATCTGTTTTATCTGCAGAAGAGGAACCCCGCCGCCTGCATATTGGCGTAGATATTTGGGGTGAGGCAGGAACAGCGGTTTATGCGCCATTGGAAGGAATGGTACATAGCTTTGCGTTCAATAATAACTTTGGCGACTATGGCGCAACCATTATCCTGATGCATCAATTAGAAGGGGTATATTTCTATACTTTATATGGCCATTTAAGTGAGGCTGATATTAAGGACCTCAAAAAAGGAATCCATATAAATTTCGGCCAAAAACTTGCTCATTTTGGGAAACCAGCTGAAAATGGAAACTGGCCTCCGCATCTGCACTTCCAAATAATTAAAAATATTTCTGTTTTTAAGGGAGATTATCCCGGAGTTTGCAAGTTGAGTGAAGGAAAACAATATCTTGAAAATTCGCCGGATCCCGATTTAATATTGAAAATGAGAGAATTTATTGCCCGATAAATTATATGAAATTGCAAAATAATGCGTTAGTATACTAAATTTAGAGGAGCGAGATCGAACTTTTTTCAGGTTGATTCGTATCTGTTTTATACCAACTCGCCTGATAAAATAATGTATTTTTACAATTAATTTTAGAGCATGAATATTACCCCTGGCCCCTTACTTAAAGCCATAAACAATCCCGGTGATCTAAAGAAACTGGATCGCAGCCAGCTGCATGAAATGTGTGAGGAGTTGCGCCAGTACATTGTTGATGTAGTAAGCGTGCACGGTGGACATTTTGGCGCTAGCCTGGGGGTAGTTGAATTAACTGTTGCACTTCATTATATTTTCAATACACCTTACGATCAACTGGTATGGGACGTTGGCCACCAGGCTTACGGCCACAAAATCCTCACGGGTCGCCGCGATAGCTTTATTACCAACAGAAAATATAAAGGCTTAAGCGGTTTCCCCAAGAGGGCTGAAAGCGAATATGATACTTTTGGAGTGGGCCATTCTTCAACTTCTATATCGGCAGCCCTTGGTATGGCCATGGCATCACATTATAAAGGTGAGGACGATCGCAGGCACGTTGCGATAATCGGCGATGGTGCAATGACCGCGGGCATGGCCTTCGAGGCGTTGAACCATGCCGGTATCGAAAAAAGCAACCTGCTGATTATTCTGAATGACAACTGCATGAGTATTGACCCGAATGTGGGTGCACTCAAAGAATATCTTACAGATATTACAACATCTCAGACTTATAATAAACTTCGCGATGATTTCTGGAAAGCTTTAGGTAAGCTACCCGCAAAGAAATTCTCAAGAAAAATTGTTTCAAAACTGGAAGCAGGTTTAAAAGGGATTTTGAGTAACAGCAGCAATCTTTTTGAAGCTTTGAATTTGCGTTACTTCGGGCCCATTGACGGACATAATATCACTAAGCTTGTCGACACTTTGCGGGATATAAAAGACATATCCGGCCCAAAACTCCTGCATATTAAAACAGTAAAAGGTAAAGGTTACGATTTAGCGGAAAAAGACCAAACTGTGTGGCATGCACCTGGGTTATTTGACAAGATAACCGGCGAAATTTACAAGAAAAAATTTGATATTCCCCAGCCCCCCAAATACCAGGACGTATTTGGACACACCATAATTGAACTGGCAGAAAAGAACGATAAAATAATGGGCGTTACTCCTGCGATGCCTAGTGGATGTTCCTTAAAATTTATGATGGAAAAAATGCCGGACCGCGCATTTGATGTGGGAATTTGTGAGCAACATGCGGTGACACTAAGCGCCGGCCTTGCTACGCAGGGCATGAAAGTCTTTTGCAATATTTATTCTTCGTTTATGCAGAGGGCTTACGACCAGGTGGTTCACGATGTAGCGATACAAAATTTGCCGGTGGTGTTTTGTTTAGATAGAGCAGGTCTTGTTGGAGAAGATGGCCCAACGCATCATGGAGCTTATGATATCGCATACATGCGATGCATTCCAAACATGATTGTAAGTGCCCCGATGAATGAAAGTGAATTGCGTGACCTGATGTACACGGCACAACTTGAATCAACCAAAAATCCCTTTGTCATTCGTTATCCTCGTGGCGCTGCAGTTAAAGCGGAATGGAAAACTGACATGAAGGAGATACAAATCGGCAAAGGAAGAAAACTGAAAGATGGCCACGAAATTGCTGTGTTGAGTTTTGGACATCCTGGAAACTTTGCCGCTTCTGCGATAAGGGAATTGGTAAAAGAGGGAATCAATCCGGCTCACTATGATGTGCGATTTGTAAAACCACTGGATGAAGATATGCTTCATGAAGTTTTTGAGAAATACTCTAAAATAGTTACCGTTGAAGATGGAACAGTAAAAGGCGGTTTTGGATCTGCTATTCTTGAATTTATGGCGGAACATAACTACCAGGCACAGGTTAAAATTTTAGGCATTCCTGATAAAATTATCGAGCATGGTACTCCTAAGGAATTGTACAATGAAGTTGGCATCGATGCAAATCATATTGCCGATGCGATAAGGGATATGTCTAAAATTGAAGTGAATAAACTGATAGCTGAATAAGAATTCATTTCAAGCTAAATTGCCGTTTGCCTTTCTATTTATTTACTCCCCCAACCCTTGTTGGCGATTTTGGTTCGGGCCATTTAGCAGGTTCACCCGTATTATTATCAATTAACAATATTGATTTTTCCCGCGACGTTTTTTGTGGATCTTCGCTTGCCTTATAAGCTAATATTGCCGTGAGAATTGCATTATTCCGCACATCATCGAAAACAATTTTATCATAAGTGTCCCTGTTAGTATGCCAGGTATAAACTCCATATAGCCAGCTATTAGAGCTCAGCGAAAATGCAGGAACACCAGCGGCTACGAAAGAAGCAAAGTCAGAACCGCCACGCCCGGGAGCTCCCGGAAAGCTGGTTTCAATTTGGCTTCTGATACCATCGGGAACGGCATTTAACCACCGCCCAACATATTCATAAGCATTTAAAAATCCCTGCCCTTGTATATTTACAACCCGTCCTGTTCCATTATCCTGGTTAAAAACAGCTTGTATATTTTTTATAATTTCAGGATGATCTTCAACGAAAGCTCTTGAGCCATTCAGTCCTTGTTCTTCACTTCCCCAGTTTCCGATTAATATAGTTCGTTTTGGGTTGGGGTATATTTTTTTCAAAATTCTGATTGCTTCCATCATCGTTATAGTGCCGGTGCCATTATCAGTTGCGCCAGTCCCTCCATCCCATGAATCAAAATGAGCGGAAAGCAATACATATTCATCCGGCAATTCCGAACCTTTTATTTCACCAATAGTATTGAATGTTGGCTGCATGCCTGTTTCCCTGGAATCAGCACGTATGCTTATTTTTGGCGCGGGCCCGTTTTCCGTTAACCTAAATAGTAAGCCGTAATCTTCCAGGGCTATATCTACGGTTGGAATTTTATTCGTGTAAGCACCGAAGATTTTGTCTACACCAAAACCTTTTGACCAGTTATTTGTAATTATACCTACGGCTCCGGCGTCTTCCAGAACGGACGGCAGTGTTCTTGTGGTATATCCCGTATTAGAAATCCTTTTTCGCCATAATGCGTCCAAAGAATCCCGGCTACTTTTCATTTTTTCCACGGATTCATTTTTTCCAAATTCTTCCCAGTTATAATCGGGTCTGCCCGTAGGTTGGTTCATTGAAACCATAACAAATTTTCCCTTAGCTGCCGGAAGCCATTTTTGAAAAGCTATTGAATCTTCAAAATAGGGAAGGATAATTAATTCTGCAGTAATTGTCTTGCCTTTCGTAGACGGACTCCACGCAAGTTGAGTACCTTCGAGTGATTTCACCCAGGGCGAAACCATATCCATATGAGTAATTCCTCTCTCCCAGCCGCGCCATTCGCCCCACTTTTCATTGTGTGCCGGTATTCCCCAGCCTTTGTATTTTGAAACGGCCCAATCATGTGCCTGTTGCATTTTAGGACTTCCTACCAGCCGCGGCCCTATTTCATCAAAGAGTTCATGGGCAAGTTTTTCCAATTGTGAGTTTTGCGTAGCCTCATTTATAATTGATGAGATAATGACGCTATCATTTTTTTGCTGTGCGAAAATGTAAGTGGACGGAAGGCTCAATGCAATAAAAAGAAAAATTCTGGCTCCTGGCATAGTTAAAATATTGGGCAATTTAAAAATTATTAGTCTTTATGTAAAAGGCATTTATAAGTTAAGCATTCTCAGTTCAAAGAAGGATCAATTTGTGGTTCTGAAGGTGGTGTTTCCTCTACACGATCTTCATTGAACTCAATTATAAAATTGTTCATTCCTTGTCCCATCATTATGGAAAAATATTTTTGTTGAATTAATTCAAGCATATTTAAGAAAAGAAAAATGGCGTGAATCCGGTTTTCAGATACGTCAAACAGTTTTTCAAAAGAAACATGTTTCTCTTTTTTTACAAGATCCAGCACGTACTTTCTGCTGCCTTCCATTGTATAATCGTAACGTACAACTGTATGCACCGGCTTGTGCCGTTTTTCATGAAGCCTTTGAGCCACTTTTTCAAAGGCTTTCATTAGCTTGAACAAAGAAACGGTTTGGATCTCGGTTCCTTCAGAAGCTTCGTCTCCAATTTTAGAAAGCTCATCCTGTATGTTGCCTCGTTTGGCCATTAACATGCGTAAAGCTTCGAGCTCGCTCATTTTAAGAGAAGCCTCTTTGAACCTTTTGTATTCTAATATTTTGTCAACAAGTTCTTGTCGCGGATCAATTTCATTACCTTCCTGGTCAATTTCTTTACGTGGCAAAAGCATTTTAGCTTTTATTCGCATAAGTGTGCTTATGAAAAGAATGAACTCACTGCTTAATTCTATGTTCAACGCCTCGCTTTTGTGAATGTATTCAAGGAACTCATTTGTAATCTTTGTGATTGGAATGTTGTAAATATCCAGTTCATCTCTTTCGATGAAAAATAATAGAAGGTCAAAAGGTCCCTCAAATTGCGGGAGCCTGATCTGGTATATTTCTTTATTCATTTTAATAATTGTTTGTGTTACCGGGTTCACAGCTTTACGAGCATTCATCACTAAAATTCAAGGTAAAAAAAATCCCGGTGATAAAGTCACCGGGAACCACAAATTTACTATTAAATCTATTTAATGCATTTCGTTCATTTTCCCACGCTTTCTTTTTTCGTTTTTATTCTGTCTTTTCCAAAACGGGCATTTATTCCAATACCTAATATTGATTTGCTTTGTAAGGCGGGAAGGTCCTTATAATAACCAAACTTCTTAATATCATCGTCGCAAGCGAGGTCAAGACTGTACGAGGCACTGATCCAGCTATTTATCCTGAATACGAATGTATTCATAAAAAATACATCCACATTACCGGGCGTCTTATGCGTAAAATCTGAAAATAGATCTATGCGCCCGATGTAAGAAATATTGTGGCAAATCTCTTCACTATAAGCAGCCGAAACATAGGGCCCTACCTGGTATTGGATAGTCTTTTTTGGATCAACACCATACATTTCAGCGACCGATCTTTCTGTCGTTGCCTTGTTTTTTTCGTTAATCATATCGACAGGAATTATTCCGCCCTGGAAGACATAGCTATAAGGTTTACTTGAAACCATTACTCCGCGAAAACCTGCCAGTGTACCATAAATGCTTAAGTTTTTGTTTCGATAATTTACTCCGATGGGTGCAAGGGTCAGATAAGCGGGAGCAAAAAATCCTGACGTTCTTCTTTTAATTCCCTGGTTTAAATAATTACGGTCATATCCATTCGAAAACTGTGATCTGAAATTGAAAACAGCCCCGATTCCAAAATTTGATTTCTTTTTTAATTTGATACCTAAGGTTGAGAAAAGATCGACTTTGTCATCATTTTTTATGGTTGCATATTCATCGGTATTGATAAGACCGTAGGATGCAATTAAAGAATTATTGAAATACCATTTCTTTTTTGTGAGATTAGCATACGCATCTAAAAACATATTTGCAGAAACTGAAAAGATGTCGTTGCCTGAGGCCCAGTTTTTACTTCCGGCTTGCCCAGCGATTGCAAAAAATTGGGCACCTTTTACCCAAATGGCCTTTTCGGTTGTTATTTTCTTACTATTAGATTTTTCCTGCGCCAGGCAAGAAAAAACGCAAAGCATAAACAGAATAAATGAAGTCAGTTTTCTTTTCACCCTGAACTAATATTGTTAAACGGAACTTAGAATAGTTACCGCCTAGCGGAGTTACATAATTACGAAAATAACTTTTCTCCAACCGGCATTGGACTCAATCATTAATTGACGATTGGCTCACCATACTTTAAGCTGAGCTTTGAACAGTGACAGGTAATAAAAAGGCTGGCTAAGGCTTTTTTAATTCGTCCCTTATTTCCATCAAAAGTTTATCAGTGCTAGAAGGACCGGCTGGTGCGGCGGCTTCTTCTTTCTTTTTCAAAGATGCAATTGCCCTTACCAGGGAAAATATTACTAATGCAATTACAATGAATTTAATAATTGCCGATAAGAAATTGCCATATTTCACTTCGCCCCATTTCAACTCCGATATATTTTCTGCGCCAACCGCTTTCAGGGCCGGTGACAATAACAACGGTGTGATAATGTCATCTACTAACGAAGAGACAATGGCTCCAAATGCAGCTCCTATAATTACGGCGACTGCAAGATCCATAACGTTTCCCTTGAGTGCGAAGGCTTTGAAATCTTTAATAAAACTCATAAGAATAAATTTTAGTGATTAGGAATGATAAATTATTTTTTTAAACCCGGGTATTGCATCTTTAGCCCTTCTAAAGTATCGCGAAGCGCGGAAGCGATTATATATTCTTTGTACCAATTCTGATCGCTTGGCACAATTGTCCAGGGTATTATATTGCAATTCTCAAAACAATCTTCGTACATCTTCATGTAAATATCCCAAAGTTTCGATTCTGCTAAATCATTCTCATTATATTTCCACATTTTAGCCGGATTTTTTAGCCTTTCGTTAAGTCTTTCCATCTGTTCCTCGCGGGAAATATGCAGATAAAATTTCAGCACGTGTGTATTATTATGTATTGAAATTAACTGTTCCCAATCATTAATGGCCTTCATTCTTTTATGCGCTGTTTCATCGTCACACCATTTATGCACTCTTGTTATCAAGATATCTTCATAATGGCTTCGGTTAAAAATTTTTATCATTCCTTTCGCAGGCGCGTGTTGGTGAATACGCCATAAAAAATCGTGGCTTAATTCTTCAGGGGTAGGAGCCTTGTAACTTTTTACGTTTACTCCCTGCGGATTCATCGACGTAAAAACATTTCTTATCACTCCATCTTTGCCGCTTGCATCCATACCTTGTATTACAATAAGTACTGAATGTTTATCCCCGGCAAATAAAAGATTTTGGAGATCATTTAGCTCCCCGAGTATTTTTGCTGTCTTATTTTTCGTTTCCTGCTTGTCGAAATCTTTTCCTGCCCCGGTACTTATATCTTTTAGTTTTATTCCACTCATTATAATAATTCCTGTTAAATATTGAATATGATTTCTCTCAGCGATCACTTATTAAACAGAATAAAAATACACCTTTGGTGTGAAAAATATTATTTTGAACAAAGAACTTGTCAGCTGGATTTTCTTTTCTGTCTTATCTGTAATATGGGGCAGCTCATTTATTTTGATGAAGATTGGTATGGAAACACTATCTGTTTACCAGGTTGCTTCATTACGGATCGCTTCTGCGGGAATTGTTTTGCTTCCACTCACAGTACGCCACATACAAAGTATACCGAAAGATAAACTTGGAATTGTTTTTTTGTCAGGGATATTAGGCAGTCTTTTTCCATCATTTTTATTTTGTATCGCCGAAACAAGAATTGACAGTGCTCTTGCAGGTACTTTAAATGCGCTTACGCCCATTTTTGCAATTATAGCAGGCATCGTGATTTTTGGACTACAGGTTTCTTCAAAAAAACTGTCCGGCATTTTAATAGCTTTTTCAGGAAGTGTATTGCTTCTGCTAAGCAAAGGATTGAAAGATAGCGCTAATATTTACTATTCCCTGCTTATCGTTTTGGCAACAATGTCTTACGGGGTTAATGTGAATATGGTACAAAAATATTTATCTAACATCAGCTCCTTGAAAATAGCTTCGGCAGGACTATCATTGTGTGCAATACCAGCATTACTTGTACTTTGGTTTACCGGGTATTTTAGCGTGTTTACTAACGGAGCTACATTAAAAGGCACTATTGCCGCCTCGACCCTTGGCATACTTGGAACCGCGATAGCCAATATACTTTTTTACATGCTGGTAAAAAGGGCAGGCGTGTTATTTACATCAATGGTAACTTACGGGATACCGGTAGTAGCTATTTTCTGGGGTACCCTTGACCACGAGGACATAGGCTGGAAACAACTTGTTTCTCTTGCAATCATACTTGCCGGCGTATATATTGCAAATCGTAAAGGTAATATTGTGGCTGTAGCGGATTAAGATTTTTCTGAAAGCAGTAATTCTCTTCTCAATTCTTTTGCAGTTTTGGAACTTCCATCATGGCTCCATCCAGGGGGCATTATTAAATATTTAAGTTTCACTGTGAGAGGAATTTTTTTTCTAAGATCGCCCCATAGGTTTTTCCATTCATGAAAAATTATTTTTGAAAGATGATAAGGATTTTCCAATCGTTTGGTGAGTCCGTATTTCACCGGATCTTGTATTACTTCCTCCTGGAATGTTCCAAATAATTTGTCCCAAATAATAAGAACCATTCCCATATTTTTATCGAGATAACGAATATTGCTTGCATGATGTACCCGGTGGTGAGAAGGGCTAACGAAAATTGCTTCAAACCAGGCGGGCATTTTATTAATGTACTGCGTATGTACCAGTATTCCATATATCTGGGTAAGCGAATACATAAACACTATATCAATTGGCTGGAAGCCCAATAAAACAAGGGGTAAAAAATAAATAAATCTATACAATGGCTGCAAAACTGATGATCTGAAGCCAGTGGTTAAATTAAATTCTTCAGAAGAATGATGGGTTACATGTACTGCCCAGAATATCCTGCAATAATGGTCTACGCGGTGCTCAATATAAAAAGCAATATCTTCCAGGAGGAAAAGTAAAATCCAATATAGCACTGGATTAAAAGAGAAGCTAACGAAATGGTAACTGAATATAGATGCAAGAATAATCAAATAAACAGCTCTGAAAAGAAGGTCAATTCCTCCGTTTAGAATACACAAATAAACATTGATTAAGCTATCTTTTAAGGAATAGTATTTCTTTAAATGTAAATGGCTAAGTAATATTTCAAAACCAATTACCAGTACATATAATGGAGTGGTTATTAATAAAAGTAATTGTTCGTTTAACATCCCTTATAAATGTATTTATACAGACATAATTTCCTTCTCTTTCGCTGAAAGATGTTTTTCAACAAGTGAAATATGCTCGTCAGTAATTTCCTGTATTTCTGCTTCAGCATCACGGGAAGCATCTTCACTTATCGTACTATCCTTTTGCAGTTTTTTAATTTGTTCAATAGCATCCCTGCGTATATTTCGAATCGCCACTTTTGCATTTTCGCCTTCGGCATTACTTCTTTTTACAAGTTCCTTTCTTCTTTCTTCGGTAAGAGGTGGCAGGAATAACCTGATAATATTGCCATCATTTTGCGGATTTATTCCAATATTGGCCGCAATAATTGCTCTTTCAATAGGTTGAAGCATATTTTTTTCCCACGGCTGAATGGTCAGCGTTCTTGCATCCATTACACTGAGGTTGCCTACCTGGTTTATCGGTACCGGGTTGCCGTAATAATCCACGACAATGCCATCCAGCATGGTAGGGTTCGCCTTTCCGGCCCTGATTCTTGTGAGTTCCGTTTCTAAATGATCAATTCCTTTTTGCATCAAAAGGGTACTTTCCTCCAAAATTTCTGCAAGGTCGTCTGTCATGTCCTAAGTTTATTGGTATACAAAAAATCATCACCCATGAATGGTGAATACTTAAAAAGTGAACAAAATTAACGAAAACGGGTTGATAAAAAAGTTAATAAGACTTAATCCTGCTCAACCGGCTCACCGGCGAGGGTAAGTATTTTATGAGATTTAAGAATGGGTTCTTTCCGGTTCTGAATTCCAAATGAAATTGCTTTGAATTTGGGCCTGCTGTAGTAAATAATACTGACTATTAAAATCGATGCGGTTGTGAGTGCGCATATTATCATTGTTGTTCCATAAGAGCGAAGCAAATATGCAAGACTGATAAAGGCAATATTGGTAACAACACATACCACGGAAATCATACTATGGCTAAGACCGAAGTCAAGTAAAAAATGATGAATATGGTTTCTGTCGGGACTAAACGGAGATCGGCGATTTACGATTCGTAAACTTACAACCCTTAGAGTATCGAAAAGAGGCACTATAAGAATAGCAAATCCCAATGCGGGGGCCGAGTCTAAAACAAAGCCGAAAGTAGGATCTGAAGCTACGGCAATGAATTTTATCACAAACACAGAATTTAATAAACCTATAAGCAAAGAGCCAGTGTCACCCATAAATATCCTGGCAGGAGAAAAATTATAAATTAAAAAAGCGACAAGGCTTCCGCAAAGCGAAAAAGCCATTACTGCGTACATTAATTGCGAAGTTGCTAAAAAATAAGCTCCAAAAACTGCGGAGGTGAGCAGGCCAAGAGAACCTGCAAGCCCGTCAACTCCATCGATAAGATTGAAAGAATTGGTAATAACAACTATGGTAAATAATGTAAGCAATATGCTTGCTGTATGAGGTATTTCATATAAACCAAGAAACCCATGCATGTTGCTGATTTGGACTCCGCCAAACTTAATAATGATAGCTGCTGCAACAAGTTGTCCTATAAATTTTTTGGTTGCTGAAAGAATTAAAATATCATCTTTTATTCCGAGAAAAAATATTACCATTATTGCGGCCATAAAATATTGCAGTATAGACGCCATTCCGGGAGGGACACCCATAAGTGTGGCAACAATAAAACCTGCAAATATACCAAGGCCACCCAGTGTTGGGACTACTGCTTTATGCACTTTTCTTTCGTCCGGCTCGTCAAAAAATTTTTTCTCTTTTGCCACCTCTATTATAACGGGTATTGAAAAAAACGTAATTAAAAACGCCAATCCTCCGCTGAGTAAAATGTTGTCCATGCCTAAATATTAAATAAGCAATTATGTTTACAAAAGTATAATTAAGTTCCAAGTAATTATATATCCCATACTAAACATGTAATTTAATCTGGAAAAGTATGAAATTTTTCACCGGACATTTATTTCTATAGATAACGACAAGTTCCTTCACTTATTACGTTACATACTGTAAGCTGTGAATTTATTCCGATATCTTTTCGTCTGCGGCGCTTGCAACTACAGCTGCCCCCATCTTGTTAATTGGATTTTTTCGGTTCTCATCAAATTGGACCTGGTTAGTCAAAATATCAATGCCAGCAAAGATTGCCGCGTTGAAAGAAGAAATATCTGCCATATTCCTTCCAGCGATATCAAAAGCAGTCCCATGATCAGGACTTGTACGAATTGCAGGCAAGCCTGCTGTAAAGTTAATACCTTCTGCGATTGAAAGTGATTTAAATGGAATTAATCCCTGGTCATGATACATAGCCAATACAGCATCAAACCTGTTTTGATGCCCACGGGCAAAAAAGGCATCGGCGCTAAAAGGTCCGGTCACAAGCATATTATGTTGTTTTGCTTCCTTAACCGCCGGTTTAATTATTTCTTCTTCTTCAGTCCCAATGAGGCCTTCATCTCCGGCATGCGGATTTAAAGCCAGCACGGCAATTTTAGGTCTGTCGATATTAAAATCTCTCTTAAGTGAAGCATGTAAAATATTTAACTTGCTTACAATTCGTTCCCTGGTAATATAGCCTGCAATATCCTTTACAGGTACATGCTCTGTAACCAACCCGACCCTGAAATCAGAAGAAGTAAGCAGCATCAACACATCGCTTATCCCAAAGAAATCCTGAAAAAAGGGCGTGTGTCCCGTATAAGTAAATTCACTGCTTTGAACATTTTTTTTGTGGATAGGAGCTGTTACCAATACATTAACGTTACCATCCTTCAAAGCCTGTGTCGCTGCCATAAGGCTTCGGCTCGCATATTTGCCGCCAATATCATTCAGGATTCCGGGATTTATGGAAACTTCTTCGTCCCAGCAATTCAAAATATTTACCTGTTTGTGATTTATCTTATTAAAATCCTTTATGTTCGAAAAACTGAAATTTAGATCAGGAATACTTTTTCTATAAAAATTGATGACTTTATTACTTGCAAAAACCACGGGGGTGCAAAGATCCAATAACCGGTTATCTGAAAGGGCTTTTAAGATTAATTCTGGACCAATACCGTTTATATCTCCACATGTAAATCCTATAACCGGCTTTATTTCTTTGAAATTATAACTCAAGGTAAAATCTTTAAAATGATATATACGTAAGTTAGTTAATTAAACTTTGCTTCGCAAAAACTGCAACCGAAATGTTTTGAAAATTGAAGGAATTAAGAAAAAACCTGATTAAGCTTTATTTGCTACATAATTTTCTACAGGAATACGGTTGGAAATGCTTCGGGCCAGGGTCATTTCGTCGGCGTATTCCAGTTCGCCACCAAAGGCAATACCCCTGGCTATGGTGGTAGTTTTTACGGGGAGGTCGTTTAACTTTTTGCTTATATAGTATATTGTTGTATCTCCCTGGATATTTGGACTAAGAGCAAAAATAAGTTCTTCTGTTTTTTCTGCCTGTACCCGTTTTAACAGCGAATCGATCTGTAATTGATCAGGGCCTATGCCATCGAGCGGAGAAATAATTCCACCTAATACGTGATAGAGTCCATTGTATTGCTGCGTACTTTCAATCGCAATCACATCTCTTATGCTTTCGACCACGCAAATCATATTTTGAATCCGGGCTCTATCCATGCAAATGTTACACAATTCCTTATCGGCTATATTATGGCATCTTGTACAAAAATTAATTTCTTCGCGCATTTTGAAGATCGCTTCGCTAAAAGATTTAACCTCTTCCACCTCTTTTTTAAGCAGGTGAAGCACAAGCCTTAAAGCAGTTTTTTTGCCGATCCCGGGAAGTTTCGAAAATTCATTTACCGCATTTTCTAAAAGAGAAGAAGAAAAAATCATGGTGCAAAGATAATGTACGATACCGATAGCGAATTACATGAAGCTGCTTAAAGTGGCGGGAATCTTATGCTCTGGAAAATGGATTCATCAAAGAGCAATATCCTTTTCATTTTCCCAATTTGCACGAATATTTATTTTCTGCGGAATGTTATATACTTTTTCCGGTTGCTTTTTCATCTCGTAACTTCCCGGATCCCAGTGACCATTTTGGTTGATATCGTCAAGGATATTTAATTCATAATCGCCGGGATTAAAAAGTTTCACACTCCAGGTCGGGGATGTTAAAGGATAAGAGTAGACTACCTCATTATTTGAGACAAATTGCAAAACCGGATGTGTAAATTTTTCAAGATTTTTAAAATTTATTTTGATACTGCCATAGTCACCTTCTCTTTTTGTTTTAAAACTAATAGTATCAGGTTTTGCCAGCGCATTGGCTGACGTGTCGGTAGCGAAATCAACGGGTACGATCAATTTGTAGTTTGTATTTTCCTGCCATGTATTTTGAATAACAACTTTTTTGCCCGAGGTATCAAGATGAATTGGTATAGATTTATATGCATTCAAAAGTGTATCTGTCAATTGAATTTTAGCGCTGTCGAAATTTTTAAGTTTATTATTAAATGTCAGCGTTAATGGCGTTAACAGGTCCTGGAGGCCGGCATTAATGGATGAAGTGAATTTTAATTTTTTATCCTCAGCAGTAGTTGTAGAAGAGGTTTTCTGAGCCGGTTTTTCTTCCTGGTAGGCAAATAATTTAACCGGGGGGGTATTGCCATCTACTACAATCGGGGAATCAGCGAAAGCGAATAATTCTGTTTTACTGTTATAATACTTCTGGCCGCTTTCATCTTTCAGGCCGAATACGTGATACGTACCTCCCGCAAGATTATTAAACTTAAATTTTCCTGAAGAATCCAGTCTTGTAATATATCTCGGCTTATTTTTTAATACCGCAGAATCGTCAAGATCATTGTAAAGTAAAACTAATAACGTACTATCAGCTTTACCGTTTTGGGCAAGTTGGAGATGTCCTGAAAACTGCAAAGAGTCAATATAAGAGCCAGTCGAAAAAACGTAAGTGAAATTCCGGAAGGGATTATTTTCATTTATGTCCTGTATTGAATTGCCTATGTCAATGCTGTATGTTGTATTCGGGTCAAGAGTATCCCGAATTTTGATGGTTACTACTTTTAATTTGTAATTAATATCCGGGCTTCTTTTTGGAGTAGGAGATACTAATAAATTCTGTTGCAGGTTTTGCAACTGGATGTATTCATCAAAAGTCAATATAATATTCTTCCCTGTAAAATTTGTTGTACGGTTGGGCGGTAAAGATTCTAATAAAACAGGAGGCAAAGAATCTCTTGGGCCGCCCATCGGTCTGCCTATTTGGGCACAGCCCGATACAACAGATGACACTATATAAATGGAGCAAACTGCACTCAGAAAAACTATTACATTCCGCATATTCATTTTCAGAAAAAAAGCAAACATAATAGCTTTGATCGTATAAAGAATTTTATTCCTCCTAAAATACTACTAAATCTCCTGCTCTGCTTCTTGTGAAATTTCGTGTAAAGCGATCGCCATATTATTTGTCTTTACAAATTCGCACCAATGACATTCAGGTTTACCGCATCCTGTATAGAAGTCGTGTTGCTGAATTTTATCCCATACTATGCTTATTTGTTGTTTAACTGTGGTGATATCTTCCGGTTGAATGTAAATTTTTTCCTTGCGGTAATCCTTCTTCCTATCAGGTTCTATGAAATCAAATTCACTGCTTACAGCAATCCAATCGCGGCTATGATTGTCAAGTAATATTTTATAAAATACAGCCTGGCGCCAGTAATCGCCCCCATTGGGAATTTTTTCCTGCGGTGGTTTTAATTTGTCTCTAGCGCGGTCTACGCTGCCGGTTTTATAATCCACTACATTTACTTGTTTGCCGGAAAACTCAAGTTTATCCAGCTTGCCTTTTAATGGCACTCCATTCACCACAACGTTTTTTATATTTCGTTCCAGCGCAACAATCTTGTTCCAGCTATAAATATATTTTTCATAATAGTTGGATAAAACATCTTCACCATATTCAAGCCTTCTTTCATATTGCTCTTTTGTAAAACTTTCACGATGGCGATGCATATACCAGTTAAAATCTTTTATAAATACTTCTTTAAGCGGAAACACGTTGCCGTTCTCCTGCATTTTTCTAAAGAACTGCTCTAATGCATAGTGTACCGACGAACCAAACTCCGTCGCTTCATTTTTTGGTGAAGGAATTCGAATAAGGTTTTTAAAATAAAACTCAAGCGGACAACTTAAATAATTATTCAATGCCGTTACATTCATTACAAATCTGTCCAGCAAACTTGTGATGTATTCTTTTTCAATTTTCTCAATCTCCGGGCGCTGATCATTTTGCAGTTGTAACACCTGGAACCCGGATTCCGTGATACTGTCAATGAAAACTTTTTCTACCTCCAGCTCATGATTATCTAAAATTTCTGCGATGAACATGGATGGCTCCAATGCTTTTCCATCATTTCGGAAATGACAGTAAGAGATAAAAAGATTTTGTTCGGCGCGTGTAAGTACCACGTAAAATAAGCGTCTTATTTCTTCATCTGCTGCGCTATCATCTGCGACGGAGGCAGTAAAAATATTATCGGGGAATTTATACCCACGATTAGGGTTTTTCTTTTTTTCCCAAATGCCGGCGTTGCTGCCTGCAAAGAATACATATTCAAACTCCAGGCCTTTTGAGCCGTGTGCCGTTAATAAATTCACACCTTTCTCGCTGCCGCTAATTTCAATCAATGGTAAAGCAAGCTTCTCGCTTTGCATCAGGTCAAATAATCTCATTAACTGCTTCAGATCGAGATTAGGATTGCGATGCGTCTCCTCCTTAATGAAATCAAACAGGCCCGTAAGCACCTGCAGCAGCCATATCTTTTCATCACTTTTCATCATGTAACTCAGCACGCCGGCTTCGCGAATGACACATTCAAACAAGCCTTGCAGCGTAAGATTTGGCACTTTTGAAATAAGGCTTTCCATTGCCTCAGTTGCTTTTTTCAAACCTGCGTGCATACTTTGGCTAAACAAGTCGCGGACCGGTTGCTTACTTCTCTCATACAATAATTTTCTTATAGAAGTTTTATCCTTCGTGAAGTGCTTATCTGCGGCTTCAACGCTTACTCTTGCAATTTCTACCGGGGGAATGTTGAACCAATCATAATGCAAAATCTCAAATAGTAATTCGTCACCGCTGTAGGGAATGTCGTGTTCACAGGAAAGATAACGTAAGACAGTAATAATTTTTTTTGCAAAAGGAATATGCAGAATATTTAAACTTCGTTTGCTGTAGTAGGGAATTTTAAGCAACTTGAAATATTGAGCAAGCTCTTCCCCGTATTTATTCTCTTTATAAATGATGCCGATTTTTTTTGGCTCAATGCCCTGTGCTAAAATCTTTTCGACCTGTTGTGTTATGCCGATCATTTCGTGCCTATGTGTTTCATACTGGTAAATGATCGGCTTTTTTGTGAGACGGCTGATGTTAATGTTGGATGATAAAAGGTCTTTGCTTAAACCTCCTATTTGATTTACCAGTCTTTCGTCATTTTTATCGATGATGGTTTTAGACACGTCCAGGATAGATTGCACGGAACGATAGTTGTTGGTAAGCACAACCGTTAGTAAGTCATTCTTATAACTGTTTGCGAAATTCAGCATGTTTTCAATATTCGCTCCCTGGAAACGGTAAATGCTTTGATCATCATCGCCCACTACAAATACATTGGGTTTATCCCAGTAGTTAATGAGCAGCTCAACCAAACGGTTTTGAGTTCCGCTGGTGTCCTGGTATTCATCCACCATAATATATAAGAACTGTTCCTGGTAACGCAGCAAAAGATTTGGGTTTTCTTCAAAAGCTTTTATTACCCAGTTAATCATGTCATCGAAATCATACAGGTTGTTCCTGCGCATGAGTTGCTGAAAATTGTCAAACTCATTTACAGCAGCACGCAACTTTTCCATTCGTTCTGTTTCTTCTTCGATCTTATCTGTTCTGACATCCCCCTTATTAAAATTCAGTGTTGCACGTTTGGCAACATACTCGCTTCGCTCCGGTAAAGATTGTATGTATGCATCAATGCGGTCATTGATAAAACCCGGAGTCCAGCCTTCCCGCTTCATGTTGCTGAACAAAGATTGCAGGTTATTTATCTCGTAATACACATCGCCGCGATACCGTTTTAGCGGATGATTTTTCGGGAAAGAATCAATAAGTTGCTTAAAGAGGCCAATGCGCTGCAATTCTGAAACAGGATCAAGCGCTGTCCTTTCAAACAGGCTAAGGTTATCCTGGATCACATCATTACAAAAGGCATGAAAAGTATAGATGTTTACTTTGTATGCATCTGCTCCGATAAACTCTAAAATACGCCTGCGCATAGCGATAACGCCTGCATCTGTATAGGTAAGGCAAAGAATATTTTGCGGCTGCGTATCGGTGTCCAGCAATATTTTTCCAATCCGTGCAGAAAGAATTTGCGTCTTCCCCGTGCCCGGCCCGGCAATCACCATGACCGGCCCTTCTATGGTATCAACCGCACGCTTTTGCTGCTCGTTTAATTGATTATATTCTTTATTGAATTTTTCTAATTGGTACTGTTTGGAAGGCATGTGCAAAGATAAAATATCGGGTGCCACTACTAAGCTAAACAATCGCAAATGTTATTGACAATTTTTGCAATAAAAAGATGCAAAATATTTGTCAAAAGAAATCCAGGAAGTCACCTTTTTAAAAAAGTCTGAGTGATGCACGCTGATGGCGTAACTTTTTAGGGGAAGCTTTGGGTTGTGTTTTGACTATCCAGGTACGTTATAAGTTTTTTCTACGGCTTTTTTTTAACGCTGGCATCCTTTGCCGAATTTCTCCAATTGACGGTTTTTGGGAAGGCATAATTTTCATTATAATCTTCCTAAATTTTCTCATTAACTTTAATCATGCAAAAGCCATATATTTCAACCAAAGCATTTTGGGATGTTCGTTTTTCTGAAATTGATTTTGACGAGAAGTCATTGCATGTAATGGAAAAAGTTTTCAATTATGGCACCTGGAAAGACCAGGTAGCCATTATGAATTTCTACGGATTGCAACGCATACGAAGAGAGATTGTAAATGCAGGTTATTTACCCAAACCTGTGCTTAGCTTTTTATGTGCTATACTGAATTTGCAAAAAAATGATTTTAAATGCTACAACAAAATGCAGTCACACCCACTACCCTGGAATTATTAAAAAACTTACAAAAACAACCCCCATTCATCTTCGCAATCATCTTTTTCAAATGTTGCTACCCATTGCTTAAATAATTCGCGGAACTTGTCTATTTCATCTCGTATAATCAGGCGGTATTGATCTTCCATTAATTCTTCTTCAATGAAACCATTCGTAGAGATTTTTATGAACTGTGCATTCTTTCTTATAATAGCTGCATTCTCCATTCGTATAATATATAAGCCGGCCTCTGAACTTTTTATTTTAACCCCGACTTCATAAGCATCGGCAAGCATCATTGCTTTATAATCATCTATATAGCCTTTGGGATATAAGCTATCTTCACCCGGGTCTTTCAAGGTATCGAACCCCGCTTTAAGTACAATCATTACCTGGTTCCATTGTTCGTACATTGCCTTACAAAAATCCCTGGTGGGGTTGGGTTTCCACCCTTCGCCTTCTTTATATTCATCATCGATGAATTCATCATCATTCCATTCCGGCAATTCATTAAGGTCATCTATATTCATGCAATAAATGTATTGAATTTTTAATGCATGGAATGTGCAGTTCTAAATTCTTTATTTCATCTTAACCAATTCCGTCTTTCTTTGTTATTAACAACAATGAGCAAAGTCTATAGTTTGAAAAAAATTCAGTTTCTTCCCATAAAAATTGAGGACGCATGGAATTTCTTTTCATCGCCCGCTAACCTGAAAAAGATAACGCCGCCGGAACTTGGGTTTAATATTATTTCAGAATATCATGAAGTTGAAATGTATGCAGGGCAGTTGGTCCAATACACCGTAAAGCCTATTTTGGGCATTCCGCTTTATTGGATGACGGAAATAACCCATGTAGAACCGATGAAATATTTTGTGGATGAACAACGCTACGGGCCTTATTCATTCTGGCACCACCAGCACCATTTTAAAGAAGTGAATGGCGGTGTTGAGATGACGGATATCGTTCACTATAAAGTTCCTTTTTGGTTCCTGGGAGATATTGCTAATTCTTTATTTGTAAAAAAGCGGTTAGAGAAAATTTTTGATTTCAGAGAAAAAGTTGTGAAGGATTACAAATTTTAGGCTTTCTATCGAACCTTCGTGATTTTGGATGGGTTGCCTTCGACAAGCTCAGGCCGACAAGGCTTCTAATCTCTCTGTACACCGCCTTCGATGAGCTCAGGCTGACAACGCTTTTAATCTCTCTGTACACCGCTTCGACAAGCGCAGGCTGACACTCTGCCGGAGTTTATTACGTGTCCTTCTCATGTTGAACTTGTCGTGTTGAGCTTGTCGAAAACGTTACATTGTAACCCTGGTAATTTCTTTTCCCGCAAGATGCTCTTTCATCGGATTCCAGTAATGATCGAACCATCCTTTCTTAAGACTTGCTTCGGCAGAGGCGGGCACATTGGCATGTGTTGCATTAAGTATCACATCATTTTCTTTTTTCTCAAGCGCAATAATAAAGATGGAATCCTGATCTTTACTGGTCCAGCTTTCTGCTCTCCATGTTTGAACAATCAATTCATTTTTTACCAGGAAAAGATTTTTGCCACTAATGTAACTGCCGTGTGCAGAAAATGATGCGCCGACCTTATTAGAGATTTTTGCCGGAGCTCCTGTTACGAATGAATGTTGTTTCGCATTCATGTAGAGATCATAAACTTTTTCGGGGCTTGTGTTTTTAAACACAACTTTTTGTACAATAGTTTTTGACATTTTTTAGAATTTAGTGATTAATTATTACAAACCTTTTTGGCGCTTCACCTGATGACGAATAAGTTTATAAAATCAGGACAATTGAAGAAATATTTAGAAGAAAAATAAGCACTATTCGTCAGGAAGAAAGTGGGCTGATCCGTGGAATTCAGTTCACCATTTTCCTGCATAGGAGAGATCTTGCTCCGCCAGGTTCGCCAGGTACAGGTATTTCGTTTTTGCGATTTGCCTTATGTGCAGGTAATCATGAGCCAGCCAGTTTGATAAAAACTTTTTTGCAGTAATGACACCTAATTGAGGATGGGCGTAAGAATTGTCCCATTGGGCATCCTTAAGCTGGCTGAGCCAGTCAACAGAATACTGCCGCTCTGATAAAAAATTTTGCAGTACCAGGGAATAATCCTGTTCAATATATTTTCTTTCGGTAACCCAGCCCACGGGATCAATTGGCGGCATTGGCTTTTCCGGGTTTTCCAAAGTATGCCGAACCCTGGCATGAAAATCTTCTCTTTCCTCATCATATAAATGGCAAAGGATTTCAAGAAGGCACCATTTGTCCGGTGCCGGCTTCCATAGGTACAATTGCTTTTCAAGGTTTTCAAAAAGTGAATTGAAAACGATTTTATTGCGATTGAGTTCATGTATTATGTGGCGTAAATTCATAAACGATTAATTACCCAGGTAGTCCATGCACTTAAATGTTTCAACATTATTCATATACCACTCCCAGCGATGCAAGCCGCCAATGATGTAATCTATTTTATATCCTTTTTTTGAAAGATCATCGGCAAACTCAAGACCATCAATGCCGTTTTCCGATATAAAAATGTATTCTGTCTTCTTATCAGGAAATGTATTTTGAAATTCTCCGGCACCTTTACCGGCATAGAAATTTACAGCCCTTTTTAAATGGTTGAAATTATACTTAGCACCATTTATTATTTTATTGAACACTGTATCGTGACGAACATCTATAATTTTGGCATTTTTTACGTCTGCTATTTGATCACAGTAAAATGCCGGTGTTATAAAATTAATACCGCTGTTGCTCTTGATAAACTCCTTTGCAGTTGGTATGAGATTTTCATCTACCAAATATTCATAAAATAGAGAAAAACTGCCAACAAGGTAACTAACATCATGAATTCCTTTTTGAGTAAGCCATTTGGCCAGTTCTGCCGCACCAAGGTTGATAGTATTAAATAGAACAACAGGCCTGTTTTCTTTCTTTACAAATTCAAGGATCTGAAGAGAGTCCGGGTAATTATAATTTACTGCGTTTTTAAAGGAGGGGGAATATGTATTTAAAAAAAGATTAAGAGAGTCCCAGAAAAATCGCGGGTTATTGCCAACGCTGATTAACAACGGTTGTTTATTGCCGGTTAGTTGTTTCAATAATTGCGCCGGAGCTATATTTTTATAGACAATGCTGGTTTCATAAAAATCATTTGCAAAAGGAGCCAGTTCATCGTACCTTCTAAAAAATTCCGTCATGCCACCCCGCGTATTAGTTACATGAGTAAAGCCACTATCTAAAAGCATGTTTGACACCACGCGGCTCCTGTAACTATGTGAGCAGATAACATAAATATCCTTGTCTTTGTAACCATCCAATTGATGCACCGTTGCCGGGTCTTTTCTAAAATCCTGCAGGGGAATATTTATTGCTCCCTTTAAGTGGCCAATGTTTGTTTGCTGGTATGTGGAACTTGTATCATGATACTCTCCTCTCGTCCTCACATCCACTATTATCATATTCGGATCTTTCTTCTCAAGTTTATTCATCAACTCCGGCAGCGTTACTTCTTTATAATTATTTTGAGCATTTACTGCGAGAATGGAAACGAGGCAAATGATAAAAAGTGTGAAGGATTTTTGCATGGCTTTATTTTACAAATGGTACGACTAAACTAATATTCTTGCAGGAAAAAATATTACCGTTTGTAAAGAATAAAGTATGAGACGATTATCAAGCCACTGGGAAGCCATCATTCACCTGAATTGTATTTTCTTATTAATTCCCTGGTCTTTATTCCTGACTCTTTTAAATCTTTTGGTTCCCAGTTACCGGTAGAATCAGCGCCGGCAAGCAATACACTGCATGTTTCGTCTTTATCGGATACGGACCATATAACCCAGCTAATTTCATTCTTTTCAGCCCAATCAATCCATTTATTCCATTCTTCATTATTGATTGGTCCATCGCCGCTGGCTTCCATACCTGCTGATTCTGAAATGAAAATTGGAATGCCCTTGCTTAAAGCGTAGTCGCATTTGTCACGAAGTTGTTGCTTGTGAGTGGCTGCATAAAAATGAACCGTGTACATAATGTTAGTGAAATTAGTTAGCGGAGCATCTGCAACAATATTAATATCCTGGTCCCAATGCGGGTTGCCCACAAGAATTATATTATCCGGATCAATTTTTCTTATGGTGGATATAACTTCTTCAGAATACTCTTTTACGTCATTCCATGTCTCCTGGTCCGGCTCGTTGAAGATCTCATAAATTACATTTGGGGAATGACCATAGGCAGTTGCCATTTCTGTAAAGAATTTTTTTGCTTCATCAAGTTTTATATTATGGCTGTGAAAATCTATAATCACATAGATGCCTTCTTTTATAGCGCCATCAACTACCGCTTTTACCTTTTCTGTTGACCATTCGGGTTTGTCAATATACCCGTTCCCGGGCTCTACGCCCATTGCCGCTCTCACTACAGAGCAACCCCAGTCTTTGTGAAGCCATTCTACAGCTTCGGCATTGTAAAATTTTGGATGAAAGCAATGCCATCCAAAGCTCACACCACGCAATACTACATCGTGATCGTGTTCATCTTTTAGCTGTATGCCATCAACATGTAGCTGGCCATGTATTTTTACCGGCTGCGCATTTATAGAAAGACAAAATGTAAACAACGAAATTAATGTGAAAAGAATTTTAGGTTTCATGACAAGAATTTTTATCAATTATTTACTCACTTATTGTATTTACATTATTCCATTCATCCGTCCGGAAAGTATTTACAGGAAGCCCTTCTTTGCTGAACAAATTGGGCATCGCACTATTGGTAAACCCATAACGGACGGCCACAGGATTTTTGACTTCCTTATTCGAAACTATTACTGTGTTGCCATCAACTTTGGCACTCGCCGGTTTAAATATTTTGTCATCGCCTGCAATATAAAAATCAGTGGGAGCACCATCTTTAGTTACAAGACCTTTGTCAGCATTTTCAAAATAGATCCTGGCTTTATCCTTTTCAATTTTCATGCTTTTGTAGGATGGGTTTTTATATGCAATGTCCGGTTTGCCATAAGTGTCGGCCAATGCATAATTTGCCAGCCGCAACCCCACATCTTTTTTATTTTTTGGATGAATGTCATGTATATCATCCACAAGGTCATTTACTACTATGACACCGGTTTTTGGAAGAGCAGTTGTTTTAGTTTGCGCTTCCTGCAGTAATGCTGCTGAAATATTTTTTCCATAACCGGCAAAGGGTGCAATCTGTACAAAGTAGAAAGGAAAATCGTCCTTCCATGCAGCTCTCCATGAAGTGATCATTGATGAAAATAATTCCTGGTAGGTTGAAGCGGCACCTACATTTGCTTCTCCCTGGTACCAAATAACCCCGGCGATTGAAAAATTGATAACTGGATAAATCATGGCGTTGTAGGTGGCGGCGGTTCGTATGGGTCCCCATGGAGTTTTTTTAAGACTGTCCGCTGCATTTTTTAAGGTTGGATTGTTGGCAATTGTTTCGGACGGCGTCCAAACTTCGGCAGGCGTTCCACCCCATGCCGCCTCGATAAGTCCAACAGGGACTGATAGGGTTTGTTGTAATTTTTGTCCAAAAAAATAACCTGCTAAACTAAATGTTTTCAGGTCTTCGGGATTGCAAACCACCCACTCGCCTTTGGTGTCATCCTGGGGATATTCCGAAGTTAACCGGGGAATATAAAACAAGCGCATGTTTTTGTTATTAGCATTTTCAACGTCTTCGGAGTATTGCTTTACGCCCCAGCTATAACTCATTTCCATATTGCTTTGGCCGCTGCAAGCCCACACCTCGCCGATAAGGACATCTTCTAAAACTATTTTATTACTGCCATTTAGAGTAATAGTGTGAGGCCCTCCCGCCTCTGGTGTTTTTATTGTGATCAGCCATTTGCCGTCCGCATTCCCAACAGTGCTGTCTGTTGTTGTGTTCCAGTCAGTGGTGATCCTTATCTTTTCGCCAGGGTCGCACCAGCCCCACATTTTTACATCACTTTTTTGTTGCAGAACCATGTGGCTTCCTAAAATTGCAGGTAAGCGAACTTCTGCATGCAAATCTAAAAACATGAAAAGAGTTAGTGACAGAATAAATGGTGTAAGGATTTTTTTCATTTTCTTAATTGATTTAAATGTGGACATAACAAAACAAACTTTTTTCTAATTATTCTTTCTCACTCAGCTCAAGCCAGCGCATTTCTTTTTTATCCAGGAGCACAATTATTTCATTAACCCTTTCAGCAGTTTCCTGAAGTTTTTCATAATCCAAATTGCCGTTATTCATCTTTACTTCTAATAATTTTTTTTCTTTTTCTAAAGAAGGAATTTCTTTTTCCAGTTTTTCAAATTCTGTTTTCTCCTTGAAAGATAATTTTTTTATGGTTGTTTGCTGAACGGCCTGTGCACTATCAGGCTTTTGTCTGCCGTTTACGATTCCTGGTTGTCCGTTATTTTTTGAAGGCTGAATTTTATTTTCGTCCAGTTGTTTCCACAGCCTGTATTGAGTGTAGTTGCCGGGAAAATCTTTAATTTCTCCATCCCCTTCAAAAGCAAAAAGGTGGTCCACAAGACGATCCATAAAATAGCGGTCGTGGCTTACGATTACGATACAACCTGGAAAATCCTGCAAGAATTCTTCAAGCGTTCTTAAAGTTTGCAGATCGAGATCATTAGTTGGTTCATCCAGCACCAGGAAGTTTGGGTTCTTAAATAAAATACTTAATAAATGAAGCCTTCTTTTTTCGCCTCCGCTTAATTTACTCAAAGGAGTAAATTGTTGCTGGGCGGTAAAGCCAAACTTCTCCATGAATTGCGTCGCGCTTATTTTGCTTCCATCTGCCAATGGAAAAAATTCTGCAAAGTCTTTCACATATTCAATGGCTCTTTTATCTTCTTTGTATTGCAAACCCTCCTGGGCAAAATTTCCAAACACTACTGTGTCACCATGATTTATTTTTCCGCTGTCGGGTTGTACAATGTCAAGAGCAACTTTTAAAAAAGTTGATTTGCCGGTTCCGTTTTTTCCAACAATTCCTATGCGTTCTCCCCTTTTAAAAGTATAATCAAATCCCTTCATGATCACTTTATCGCCATAAGATTTATAGACCTTTTTCATTTCCAAAACTTTGCCACCCAAGCCTTGTCATCTTCACCTGCAGCGAAACTTCTGCTACTTCCTTTTTCTGAGTTACTCTTTCTTCAACTTCTGAAAACGCATCCTGCCTGCTTTTTGATTTTGTGGTACGTGCCTTTGGTTGCTTGCGCATCCATTCCAATTCTTTCCTAAAAATATTTTTATCCTTTTGCAGTTCACTTTGCTGCACTTCCAGCCTTAATGATTTTTGTTCCAGGAAATAATCATAATCTCCTTTATACACATAGAGCTTTTCATCATCGAGCTCAATGATTTCATTACAAACAGTATCAAGGAAATATCGATCATGTGTTACAAGAAGTAGCGTGCTTTTATTGGTGGCTAAAAAATTTTCAAGCCATTCTATCATGTCAACATCAAGGTGGTTGGTAGGTTCATCCAGTATAAGAAGACACTTCCCTTCGTGTAACTGGGATTCTATTAAGGCCTGTGCCAAAGCGACCCTTTTGCGTTGGCCTCCGCTTAAATTTTTTACGGGTTCGTTTAAGTGGTGAAGATTAAGTTTTCCCAGAATTTGCTTCAGGTCACTTTCAAAACTCCATGCGTTTGCTTCGGTAAGTTCGGTAACGAGGTGACTTATCCGGCTTTCATCATGAACTTCCTCTTCAAGAAGCATTTCATATTCCTTTACAATACGCACCACTGGATTGTCGATGTTTAAAATATTATCCCAGATGGATTTGTCATTTTCAAATGACGTGTCCTGCTGCAGCATGATCACTTTTACATCCTTATGTACCCATACTGTTCCTATATCTGCTGTATCAAGACCTGCTATAATTTTCAGTAGTGTTGATTTTCCACTTCCGTTGCGTGCCACGAAAGCTATTTTATCTCCTTCTTCCACATAAAAGCTTATATCGGCAAAGAGTTTTCTTATTCCAAAAGATTTGCTTAAATTTTCTATTGAAGCGTAATGCATATTCGCAAAGTTATATCAAATGATGTATCGCCATTAAAGGACTAAGTTTGCAAACTTGATTATCGAAATAAAAATGAAAAGTTATTTTTGACGATGGAAAAAAATATATCTATACATCCAACTGCTGTGATTGATGAAGGCGCTGAAATCGGCGAAGGAACACGCATCTGGCATTTCTGCCATATAATGCCCGGGGCTAAAATTGGCAAAGGCTGTAATCTTGGCCAGAACACATATATTGATAACAATGTTGTGATAGGCAACGGGGTTAAAATTCAAAACAATGTCTCGGTTTATAACAGTGTAACGGTCGAGGATGATGTCTTCATCGGGCCATCAGTAACTTTTACAAACGTCACAAATCCCAGGGCTTTTATAGAAAGGAAAAACGAATTTAAAAAGACAACGATAAGGAAAGGCGCTTCCATAGGAGCCAATGCTACTATTATGTGTGGCATTGAAATAGGTGAGTATTCAATGGTTGGCGCCGGTGCTGTTATTACAAAAAATGTTCCTCCATATATGTTGGTTCTGGGAAATCCGGGCCGTGTGATAAGTAAAGTTTCCAAAGAAGGAATTATTGACGAGAATCCGGCAAAAGGTTTATAAAATTTTAGCTGATTTTTCCAGTAATGCGAGTGCTTCCCCAACACATGGTGTTGCAGAATAGCCAAATAATATCCCGCCTGGTTATAAATTAATATTTTTGCAACCCTTAAAATAAGATTGAATGCAACATAAAATATTAATAACGGGCGGCGCAGGTTTTATAGGGTCCCATCTTACGAGGCTGTTTGTAACAAAATATCCGGACTACTCAATAGTCAATCTTGATAAGCTTACCTATGCAGGCAATCTTGAGAACCTTAAGGATGTAGAAGATGCTCCTAATTACATCTTTAAAAAGGGCGACATAGAAGATATAGAACAAGTAAGGAAACTTTTCGAAGAATATCAATTTACTTCGGTGTTGCATTGCGCTGCAGAAAGCCACGTGGACCGCTCTATTACTGATCCGCTGGCATTTGTAAAAACAAATGTTTTAGGAACTGTTACCTTGTTACAGGTAGCCAAAGATGCCTGGAAAGATGACTACACCGGAAAATTATTTTACCATATTTCTACCGATGAAGTGTACGGAAGCCTTGGTGACGAAGGGTTCTTTACAGAAGGAACATCATATGATCCCCGCAGTCCCTATTCGGCATCGAAAGCTTCGTCCGATCATTTTGTAAGTGCTTACTATCACACTTATAATTTGCCAGTAATTATTTCAAATTGCTCAAATAATTATGGTCCGTATCATTTCCCCGAGAAACTGATTCCTCTTTGTATAAACAATATCATTAATGAAAGGCCGCTGCCCATATATGGTAAAGGAGAAAACGTGCGTGACTGGCTATTTGTGGAAGATCATGTAAAAGCAATTGATACGATTTTTCACAATGGAAAGCCTGGAGAAACCTATAATATTGGTGGGCACAATGAATGGAAAAATATTGACATTATAAAAGAGTTATGCAGGCAAATGGATGAAAAGCTGGGGCGTGAAAAAGGCACTTCAGAAAAACTGATCACATTTGTAAAAGACCGCGCCGGCCATGACATGCGTTATGCCATTGATGCTTCAAAATTAAAAAATGAGCTGGGTTGGCAGCCTTCATTGCAATTTGAAGAAGGCTTGTCAAAAACAATAGATTGGTATTTAAACAACAGTGACTGGCTTAATGATGTTACAAGTGGCGCTTACAAGAATTATTATGAGAAGCAATATCATAGGTAACACGCTTATAAAGGATGAAATGAACTTATATATTTGAAGGACAATTAATTTATTGATTAATGAGTGGTCACGGCAATTTCATCATTTCTTTAGACTTTGAACTATACTGGGGAATGAGAGATGCGCAGACTCTTGATTCTTATAAAGAACATATTCGTAATGTTCATATCGTTATCCCGAAGTTGCTGGAATTGTTTAAAAAATATGAGATTCACGCCACCTGGGCCATTGTTGGTTTTTTATACATGAATGACAAAGACCAGCTTGTAGATAAATTCCCGGCAGAATTGCCTGGGTATTCAGGCAAACAATTTGATCCATATAATTATATACTAAATAACGATTTGCAAAAAGAATATCATTTTGCGCCTGAATGTATTGATTTGATTAAGCGAACTCCTCACCAGGAAATCGGCACCCATACCTTTAGTCACTATTATACTTTAGAAGAAGGTCAAACCTATGAGCAATTTAAAAGAGATTTGGAAGCGGCAATATCTATACAATCATTAATCGGGCAAAATTGTCGCAGTATAGTTTTCCCGAGGAACCAATATGATGATAAGCATCTAAAAATAATTAAAGAGCTCGATATCAATTTTTACCGGGGAAACCAAAAACTCTGGCTGTACAAACCGAAACCGTTTTATAAAGAGCACCTGTGGCTTAGATTGATACGGCTGGCAGATGCATATATCAATATTTCAGGCCACAATACATTCACATTATCGAATGGCAATGAGGACATGCCAATAAATGTACGTGCAAGCAGATTTTTGAGGCCATATATCCAAAGATTATGGAGATTGGAAAACTTGCGATTCAGGAGAATACAACATTCCATGAAGCACGCGGCAAAATATCATGAGAATTATCATTTGTGGTGGCACCCACATAATTTTGGGAAGGACATCGAAAAAAATCTTTGTTTTTTGGAAAGGATATTGATAGAATATAAAACTTTAAATTCCCGGTTCGGATTTAAATCTAAATCAATGTTTGAGATAAAGGGCTAAAAGTGCGGCGCAATAAATTTTTACAAGACAAAAAATAGAAATGAAAGGAATCATACTTGCAGGTGGAAGTGGAACAAGATTGTATCCTATTACAATGGGAATCAGTAAGCAACTGATGCCGATTTATGATAAGCCCATGATCTATTATCCTCTCTCAACTTTGATGTTGGCGGGAATTAAGGAGATTTTAATAATAACGACTCCCGAAGACCAGCAGCAGTTTATTCGCCTGCTGGGTGATGGAAAACAGTGGGGTTGTCAATTGCAATATGAAGTTCAGGAAAAGCCAAATGGATTAGCGCAGGCATTTGTTATCGGAGATAAATTCATTGGTAAAGACACAGTCGCGCTGGTTCTGGGAGATAATATATTTTACGGAAGTGGATTCTCCCATCTTCTTCAAAAATCTGCAAATCCTGATGGCGCGGTAATTTTCGCCTACCCGGTAAGCGATCCTGAAAGATATGGCGTTGTAGAGTTTGATAAGCAAAATATCGCCGTAAGCATTGAAGAAAAGCCAGCCAAGCCAAAATCTAATTATGCGGTTCCGGGATTATATTTCTACGATAACACGGTAGTGGAAATTGCAAAAAATATCAAGCCTTCTCCACGGGGCGAATATGAGATAACAGATGTAAACCGTCAATATCTTTCAGATAAAAAATTAAAAGTTGCCGTACTCGATCGCGGCTTTGCCTGGCTCGATACCGGCACATTTGAATCACTGCATGATGCCTCGGAATTTGTAAGAGTAATTGAAAAAAGACAGGGATTTAAAATCGGGTGCCTGGAGGAAATTGCTTACAGAATGAATTTTATTGATAAAGATCAATTGGGTATCCTTGCAAAAAAATTTGAAAAGAGTGGCTATGGAGAGTATTTAAGAGGAATTAGCTAACCTAAACCTCATAAGACAATTGACTCTTTCTTTTTCAATTGTTACATTTTAGCAATAGTAGAGTATCTATCTGACATTGCTGTTTTTAGCCTAAATTTATGATCAGACTATTAATGCTCTAAAGTGAATTGAGGATAAACTCCACTTCTATTTTCTTTAGTATTGGTTTAACATCAATGACATACGTAAATATTATTAACTTCGCACGCAATTTTTAACGTCAATACTTAGCGGGAAACCTATTAAAAGAATTTATAGATGAAAATAGTTGGAATAGTTTTGTTCGTTTTAATTGTAATGCTATTTTTCTCAAAACACTCATGTGCCCAAACCAATATATTTAACTCAAAAGATCTTAGTAATATTCATATAGACGATTACACGGATGATGATCTTACATCCATGTACAATCGGGCGGTAGAATCCGGTATTTCAGAAACACAGCTATACAAACTTATTAGTGAAAGAGGATTGCCTGAAGCTGAAATTAGCAAGTTGCGTAACAGGTTAGCCTTCTTAAATAGAGGCGGACGGTCTCTCCAAAATGATGGGAATATCGGGAATATAGTGGATGACAGTTCAGCGTCACGCCGGTATGATAGTATTGGCTTAAATATTCCTTCACAAAAATTTAAAAATGATCCCACAATTTTTGGATCGGAGCTGTTTACAAGTAACAGCCTTCTTTTCGAACCTAACCTACGTATTCCTGCGCCTGCAGGTTATATTTTAGGTCCTGACGATGAAATTATTGTTTCTATTTATGGATATAGTGAAAAACAATATAATCTAAAGGTAAATGAAAGGGGTGAGATTTATATCCCTAATGTAGGCCCTTTATTAGTAAGTGGATTATCTATGGAGCAGGCGGGTGAAAAAATAAAATCAAAGCTCGCCGCAACCATATATCGTGCGATTAATTCAGGACAAACAAAAGTTCAAATAACACTGGGAAGGATAAGAAGTATACGGGTTACAGTTATTGGCCAGGCTAAAAAGGCAGGAACGTTTACCGTTTCCTCTCTAACTACCCTTTATAATATTCTATACTTATGCGGCGGGCCTACCCCAATGGGAAGCTACCGGGACATTGAAATCATTCGTGGAAATGAAATAAAAAGAAGGGCTGATCTTTATGATTTTTTAGTTGATGGAAATCAAAAGAACAATGTTTTGTTGCAGGAAGGCGACGTCATAAGAATTCCTTATTATAAGAATAGAATTATCATTTCCGGTAATGTAAAAAGAAATGGCAAATATGAAATGCTTGACGCAGAAACATTTAATGACGTTCTCAAATATTCGGGTGGCTTTACCGACAACGCGTACCGGGGAGCCGTTACAGTCATAAGGATTACTGACACAGAAAGAAAAATCATCGACCTGTCCTCAGCAGAATATGACTCATTTACGATACACGGCAGCGATGAATATATTGTTGGGAAATTGCAAGAGGAATTTGGAAATCGAGTTGTAGTAGCAGGATCATGTGCTAAGACCCGGGCCTTATCAACTAACGCCGGGCATTACTTTAAAGGATCTTCTTGAAAAGGCAGGTGGTCTAACGGTTGATGCATATACATCAAGGGCATCTATTTTCAGGAACTCAAATAATAAAATGCCGACCACTCTCTCTGTAAATCTTGATTCAGTTTTGGAGAACCAGGGGAATATTTTACTAATGAAAGATGATTCTCTTTTTGTTCATTCAATATTTGATTTTAATGATAAAAATTATATATCCGTTGAAGGAAATGTAAGAAAACCCGGCTTAGTCCAATGGCGTGAGAACCTTACCCTTAGTGATTTACTGCTCTCCGTTGGAGGAATATCAGAATCAGGGGATTCTTCTACAATTGAGATTTCGAGAAGAATTAAGAATGCTAACGTAGCTAAGGCCAATCACAACGAAAGCCAGGTTTTTACCATTGATCTTACTTCCAGCCAGGCTTCGCAGAGAAATGTACCTCTACAGCCGTTTGATATGGTGATCGTAAAAACGCTGCCGGGGTACGGCACTCAAAGAAGTGTACTGATTCTGGGAGAAATAAAAAGTCCAGGCAGGTATGGTTTAGAAAAAAGTGGAGATAAAATTAGCGACGTGATAGAAAGAGCCGGTGGCTTTAAAGCATCGGCCGATAGTACATCGATTACTATAAGAAGAAATATAAAATCAAATCTTACGCAACAGGAACGGGAACGGTTATTTCAAAGAATTTTAAATATAAATCCGGATAGCCTTTCCCAAAACCCGAGAATAAAGGATGAACTTTATAAAACATATGATTTGATAAGTGTTGATCTCGCAACGGCCCTGGCAAATACTAAAAGTTCTGAAAATCTTGCTTTGGAAGAGGGTGATATTTTAACGATTGACCGTAATACAAATTTGGTGAAAATATCCGGAGAGGTGTATTATCCAACTATAGTTCCCTATAAAGAAAACAAAAATCTTAAGTATTATGTTCAGCAAGCGGGTAGTTTTACAGCTTTCGCTCGTAAAACAGGAGCGTTAGTTATTTATCCTGACGGAAAGGCTAAATCTGTGAAGCATTTTTTATGGTTTAAGTTTTATCCGGGAGTATCGCCACGCTCCGAAGTTTTCGTACCTCAAAAGCTTAAAAATAATCGTTCCAGAATTGGTGCGGGAGAGTGGGCGCTAATAGTATCGGCATTAAGTATTGTAGCAAATGTGATTATAACTGCCACAAAATAAAATGAGATTCCTATGACCTTGGTAGAAAAAGATACGATTTTGGACTCCCATAGTAAAAGCCAATACCCTTTCAAAAGCATCCCCTTAATATTTAGAAAAGTTTTAAAAATTTGGTGGGTATTTTTTATTGTTGGAGTACTTACCGGTATTGCCGGAATATATTACGCTGGTAGCCAGAAAGCTACTTATAAAAGCCGGCTAACCTTCGCGTTGGATGATGGTAATGGTGGCGGTCTGGGTAATTTTATGAATTTAGCTTCACAATTTGGATTAAGCGTGGGCAGCGGTAAAGATATCTTTGCCGGTGATAATATTAATGATATCATGAAAAGCCGGCGTATGATAGAAAGAGTACTTCTTTCAGTAGATACATTTGACGGCAAGCCTTACACTCTTATCGATTACTATTTAATGATCAAAGGCGGTCGTAAATCCAATCCGAGAATCAGGGCTATTCATTTTCCTCCAGCTCAGGCCAGATCGACTTTTTCCTACCTTCAGGATAGTGTTCTATATGTTACTTATGTTGACTTTGCGAAAAATTATCTGAAGGCTGAAAGGCCAGACCGGAAACTGAGTATATATGAAGTAAACGTTACCAGTCCTGATGAAAAGTTCACAAAAGATTTTACCGACAGGATAGTGCAAGAAACAAATAATTTTTACATTGAAATAAAAACAAAAAAAGCAAAAGAGACGCTCGACGTGCTGGAAGCCAGGGTAGGTAACATGAAAGGAAATCTTAGTTCTAGTATCGAAAAGAGAGCAAACGTTCAGGATGTAAATGTAAACCCTGCATTTTCCGAAGCCCAGGTTCCTATACTCAAACAGCAATCCAATATCCAGGTATATGGTACCGCATACGGAGAACTATTCAAAAATTTGGAGTTGGCTCGATTTCAATATTTAAATGAGATACCCCTACTGCAAATAATAGATTCGGCTGATTACCCAATGGAAAAAGTTAAAATGAGCAGACTGAAAACGGGCATTGCTTTTTCAATCGTCTCTGTTTTTCTGCTTATTTTATTTTTTTGGTTGAAATACAATTTTATAGATAGACATCGTGTTTTGTCAAAGCCAATATCACAACCCGATTTCGGTTGAATTACTTGATTTAATCTGACCTTCTTTTCATGATATGACTTTTATAAAAGGTTATTTAGATACACCGGGATTACTTCTTAAATAATATAATTTAATCTCAATGATAATTTATATTGTCTGTTTTATATTTTTGGCAATATTGGCTTTACAATATGATTTTGAACCGTTTGAAAGTAAATTCACTTTAATAACCATTATAGTCTTACTTACCTTATTAGCAGGGCTAAGAGGTATAGATGTGGATAAAGATTATTTTAACTACCAGTTAAGTTTTGACCTGATATATGATATTGTTGATGACCCGGCTTATTTAACTGTTTATGAACCTGGTTTTTTAGCAACGGTTTTAATTATCCGACAGTTTTTTGAATATGATTACGGAATGATTATTATGTTATGTGTTGCTGTAAGCAGTATTATTTTAAAGGTCAAAAGTATTAGACACTTCGCCATAAATCCCTACCTGGTCATTTTATTTTACTTCTCCCATTACTTCATTTTGCAGGAGATGACAGAAATTAGAGTGGGAATTGCTTCCGCCATTTTTTTAGTTTCCCTAAGGTTTTATCTTAAGAGCAATTACATGGCTTTTGTTGCTTTTATATTGCTGGCAGTTTCTTTTCATTATTCCGCTATTATTTTTTTACTCGTGTTTTTATTTAACACTGTGGATTTTAGCCGGTATACCTATAGTCTCTTACTCGCTTTATCAATCTTGTTTGCCTTTATAAAACCTCCCCTGACAAACATCATCGGATATTTTGATGTAGGATTGGTTTCAAGAAAACTAGCCTCTTACTCTGGTTTAGTAGAACGGGGTGTTGCAGAAAGTATTAATGTCTTTAATGTTGTTAATATCTGCAACATGCTTTGCTGTTTATATCTCATGTTTTGTGTGCCCAAACCAATATTAACATCAGATAGACGGCTTATTTTATTCTTAAAATGTAATTTTTTATCAATATTTCTGCTTTCACTTTTGTCGGGAGTCCCTTCGATTGCGTTCAGGATAAGCGAACTTTTCGGAATAGTCTCCATGTTTTCATTCGCTTATTTAGCAAAGTATTTGCCGGCCTTCAGGTTTAATACTTTGCTGCTTGTTTTACTGGCCGGGCTTTTCTTTTACATAAATGTATTTTATGGGGAATTATTAGGGCCATATAAAATTATAAAAATTAAGTCCGACTATTTTTATACATCTTACAAAAAAGCCAGGCCAAATTTGGGCTTAGCATCTCTTAGTGCCCCGTACAGTATTTAGCGCCGTAAATAAAGAGGAAGTTCCGCCCATATTTTTAAAGGCACTATTACTATCTTTACTGATTCTACTGAGGGCTGTAAAATGGATTACTATAAAAGCAAAGAAAAAAAATACTTTACTAAAGTGCGTAATGATATATTGCCGTACCTACCCCAAAAAAAAGACCTCAAATTTTTGGATATCGGATGTGGCGGTGGAGATACTTTAATATATCTTAAAAGTGAGAATTTAATAAAGGAGGCCGTCGGGGTTGAGTTATTTGAATTACCTGGCAGTGGTCAAAATAGTCCTCTTATTGATAAAATTATTATTGAAGATATACAGAAAAAACACCTCAACCTTCCCCAAAAATATTTTGATGTAATATTATGTGCAGATGTTCTTGAACATTTAACCGATCCATGGGACATAGTAAATTATATAAAAAAGTTTTTGGCCGATGATGGTAGACTCATTGTAAGTATACCAAATATCCGGGAATTCACCGCGCTTTATAAAATCTTTATTCAGGGAAATTTCTCTTACACCTCTTCAGGAATATTAGACAAAACACATCTTCGATTTTTTTGCAAAAAAAACATACACCATCTAATTAACAATTCAGGATTTGTAATTGAAAAAAGTTTGCCAAGTTTCATAACCTGCCCGTTACAAAAAAGACGAAAAATATTCAGCAAAATTAGTTTTGGTCTGGCAGATGAATTTCTGGCACAGCAATATATAGTTACTGCAAAAAAGGAAAATGAGGAGAAGTAAAACATTTAAAAATTCATTTTATTCAATAACACAAACTGTAGTAATATCCTTTACTACTTTTATTTTATTTAAATTAATGGTATCTAAGGCCGGCTTAAACGAAACCGGCGTTTGGTCATTCCTTTCATCAATAACAGCAATAACCAGTTTTGGAAGTTTCGGATTTGCAAATGCCATGTTATATTATATTCCGGCGCTAAACTCTGCTGGTAAACTCCATAAAATAAACACATTAATAAACACTTCCTTTTTTTCCACAGCTATTTTTACGAGTTTATTGTGCATTGTTGGTTATCTGCTTTTCTTTTTTATTATACCTTACACAGTTGATAAGCCAACTATTACGACGGCATACAAACTCCTTCCGGTTATCGTTATCTCTTTTTTTTTTCTGGCCTTTCATCAACTTTTTTGTCCGTTTTAGATGGGCTTAATTTGATGCACGTAAGAGCTAAAATTAATATTATAAGCTCGTGCATATACCTGGTATTCTCAGTAGTTTTTATAAATAAATGGGGGGTGACCGGTGTGCCGATGGCGCAAATTATTCAAAATATATTCCTGGGAATCGCTGGCTATAGCATGATAAAAAAGTTTATTCCCGGCTACATAATGAGTGGCAGGTTCAACAGAACTACTTTTAAATCTATTTTTAGGTATGGTTTCAACTTTCAAATAATATCAATTACCCAGATCATAAGCGATCCATTTGTAAAATCAATGATTATAAAGTATTCAGGAAGCGCTGCGACCGCAGTTTTTGATATTTGTATGAAACTTCTTAGTGCCATACGTTCTCTCATAATAGCTTCGAACCAAACAATTACTCCTCAAATAACTATCTTTAATACACTAAAAAAGTATGCACGAATAAAAACCTTCTATAAAGCAAATTTCAAAGTCGTATCTCTGTTAGGCGCCATTTTCTTTTTGACGCCAATTGCTCTGTCAGAAGAATTCTCGTTAATTCTTATTAACTCGAGGAGCAGGGATTTTATCTTTATACTAAGCAATATTTCAATAGCTCTTTTTATAAATACAATAGCATTCCCTGCGTATTTTTGTTACATGGGCGTAGGCAATTTAAAGTGGAATGTAATTGGTAATTTAGCAGCAGCTGTTTTGATGTTTGCATTGACGCCAGTAATTGGAGAACTTTTTGGCGGGAAGTATATCGTATTGGGGTGGTCTTTTTCTTCAATCGTTGGATCATTTATTTTGATTTACAAATTCGGTAAAGAATATTCAATATCCGCCTGGGGTATTTTTAATAAGAATATTATATATGTGATTATTGCGTTTCTAATTGCAGCGGCAATAAATTTTTATTTAAATAGCAAAGTCTTGTTTATGCAAAATTCCACCTTATATCTTTTTGCTATTAATATTGGCATAACGTTTTTACTTGTTTTATTTCCTATTTACCACAATAGTATAACAAAAAAGATAATCTCGAAACTAAAAATCAATTTATGGATAAAGACGTAGTGCTCCTGCTAACGGGCACTATTAATACAAACAATAAGCATTTTACCAAGCTAAATAATAAAGAGCAACGCCTGTCTCAATATATTGAAACTATCAAGCATTATCTTTCGTCATATCCTCAACGTGTAATATTTATTGAAAACTCCAATGAAGATTTATCTATTCATTTTATAAAAGAGATCAAAGAACAAAGAATCGAAATTTTATATTTCGATGGTAATAATTATGACGCTGAAATTGGTAAAGGGTACGGGGACTTAGAATGTATTAAATATGCAGTAGAGCATTCAAAAATTATAAAGGAGAGCTCATTTATTTTCAAAATAACAGGTAGATATATAATTAAAAATCTTAAAAGCTATATACGCGCTTATGAGGAAAACAGTAAGGTGGATTTAATGGTAGATCTCACAAATAATTTCAGATTTTCGATTTCAAGTTTTTTTGGTTTTCGACCTTTTTTTCTTACAAAATATTTACTCAGAAATCAAGATATCATCAACGATTCGAAAGATTGGTATTTTGAGCATGTACTGGCTAAGTCTTCTTTAGAGGCAATTGCTGATAGAATTAACTTTTCTCTATTAAAGTATTACCCAAAAATATCAGCGATCTCAGGCACAACCGGTAAAAGATATAAAGAGTCGATTATCTATTACATTCCAAGAAGTTTAAAATATTTTATAAGATATTATATCGTGATTCGATAAATATCTTACAATAATTATTACTAAGATAAATGACTAATAAGATTTCTGTAATTACCGTTACATTCAATGCAGCAGCTACCTTGGAAACAACTATACTGAGTGTAATCGGACAATCGTATCCGGATATTGAATACGTAATAATAGATGGCGACAGTTCCGATGGTACTAAGGAAATAATTAGAAAATACAAGTCGGCATTAGGTCATTACATAAGCGAAAAAGACAGCGGTATTTATGACGCAATGAATAAAGGAATTAAAGCGAGCTCGGGTGACTGGATAATTTTTCTGGGAGCTGATGATGTGTTTTATAACAATAATATCGTTAGTAAAATATTTAGTTCAGATAGTGTAAACGGCTATGATTTCATTTATGGTGATGTTATATTTAAAAGTGGTTATAAAATTATTGGAGGATCCAGAGATTATATTAAGTTAATAGATCGTAATATTGTTCATCAGGCGATCTTTTATAAAAAGAAGATATTTGATAAATTGTGCGTCTTTAATTTGAAATATAAAATACTAGCAGATTACGAACTAAATCTTCGCATTTTTAGAAACCCTTCCTTTAAAAAATTATATATTCCCGAGGTAATTACTTTATTTAATAATAAAGGATTAAGTAATACAACTATTGACGAACTCTTTTTTAAAGACCAGTTGGAATACTTAATTCATGAGGAGAAAATTTCTCCAAAAAGTCCTTCACTACAACAGTATTATTTTTATTACGGTATTGCCAGAGTATTTAGAAATGACTGGTTTAATGGATTAAAAAATCTTTATCGTTCCGTAACTTCCGGCAACAGAAAATTTTACTTCTTTTTATTAGCCGGAAAATTTTTTTTGTCTAAAATTGGAATCGGGGGGAAAATTAAGGTTTGCTAAAAAGGGCGGCTCATATCGCAGAAATTTCTCCAATATTCTTCTATCACCCGTGGACCTAAATTAAAAGGAACGATATATCTTGAAACTGGCAGGTACACGGTTGCGAAGTTGCGAAGACCGTTAGATCATTTAAATTAAATTTAAACGAATGGCTACGAACATTTCCTGGGTTACTTTATAACCATATTTTTAAATACAAAGCCACTAATTTCGAATTGGCTTTTGTAATTCCCGTTTCTTTCTAACTCCCGACCTGGTCAATAATAACTGCATTAAGATTATCGTACTTAATATTAGCTTATTCTCAAGAAAAATTTTTTTTGCACTTGTAAAAATATCGTTGCTTTCTCTTTGGATCCTCTTTGAAGTCTTCGTATGATTATTTTTTGAAACATTATTTTTAAGTAAAATATTATCTGAGGGATTCCCTTTAAAATCGACTGCATTGGCCGATGGATCCAGGCTACTGCCGCAGTCTTCAAATAGATTATTTTTTAGTTCTATGTTGTCCCCTGAAAAAAAGATTAAGCCTGCATGTGCTTTATAACCATTGTTTCTAAATGTATTATTATACAACCTTACGTCTGCATTTTTTTGAGATTTAACATCTGTAAATCCGATCACTCCGCTCCTTATCGTGCTATCGAACGTATTTGAGTCAAATAATATATTCTTTATACCGAAGACCTGTATAGATTGATAATAATTTTTCACAGTATTATTTTTCACAACAATATTGTTGGGCACGGTAGAAGAGGTAGGATTACGTCTGCTTTGAAAAGTAAAGGCAGAACCTATATTTAAGCCATTTTGAATTTGGTTATTTATAACTTTGAGATTATTTATTTGTTCTCCCAATTTCGAATTGCCATTATAGCTAATAGCTGCTGAATTGCCTCCAGTACTATCAAACTTACTATTTTGAATAAGAATGTTCTTAACAATGAAATAAGAATAAGTGTCGGGTTCAATATCTATTGCACCAGGCATATTTTGTCGGGTAGTGCGCCTGAAAATACAGCTGTCAATAATCAATCCGTTTACATCAATAATACTAATTCCATTTCTATTATCATTATTTACTCCATCGAATAAGCAATTGGTAATAGCTATATTTTCATTATGTCTTTCTATCCCGGCCGTATTTCCACTTCCTAGTAATATTCCATCACCTCTAAATCCTGCAAACACACAATGAGATATTTTTACATTACTTGCAGCGTTAATATTTAGGAGGTGTCTAAACTCGCTAAACCCCAGTGCTTCAATATCACACATGAACTTAATACCTGTTACTTTAATATTTTTTACATTGTCTTTTACAAAATTGCTCCCGGTATTATTATTATTTATGGATAAAGCATAAAAGCTGTTGGGGCCTTGCTTTATAACGCTGTTGCTTCCTTCACCACTTAAAGTAATATCGGAACCGGTAATATTTAATCCGTCAGTGAGTCCGTTATTTTTACCCTCTACTAAATAGATTCCCTTCGGAAAAAAAACAATTCCACCTTTTTTTGAAGCTATATAATTTATCGCATTTTGGATTGCTTGAAAATCATTTGTTATCTCATCTCCTTTGGCACCAAAGTTTAGCACGGAAACAGAATCTCTCAAGGTGTCCGTCTGTGTTTTTCCGTCCCCATCGAAAAATTTTACATCAGTATGAATTTGCAAAATATTTGATTGTGCAAATTGAGCTGTACCTGTGGTAAAAAAAATTAATGCCAGTAGCTTGAATTTCGATAACATGCTCACATATTTTTCTATATTAAAACGCTGGTTAAAGATACAAAGCATTTCCAGCAGAGCTCCTGCAAGTTGTAAGCAGATCAATTCTTACCAGTTTAAATCCTGAGGTTATTGCTTTTAAATTTACATTTGATTTAATCACTTTTTGGTCTGAATACTACTTTTTGAAAAATTTGATTCCATATTAAATCAAGTACTTCATCAGAATAATTGCTCTCAACATAATCTAAATTCATTTTTACAAGTTTTTCTCTTTCTTCAGCCTTCATGTTTTTTATCGTGTGAATTTTAGTGATCCATTCATCTTTTCCCGAGCAATATAAGTTTTCACCTGCATTATTCATCAATTCAGTGTAAGCAGGAGTATCCGATACAACAGTTGGGATACCCGTAAACCAAAATGAAATCAATTTATTGGCAGGCTTATGCCATCCAAATAGATTTCTTCTGTTGATAGGAATAATACCACAATCACATTGAAGGAAAATTTCATAATTAGTTTTTAAATCCCATCTGTGAAATCTGGTAGTAATAGGTAGCCGGTCAAGTATCTTGGTAACATCTTTGTGAATCAATTTCCCAAACAATGGATATTTATCTGACGTAATAATATCGAGTTCACAATACGGGCTCAATTCTTTAAGTAGTTCTCTAAAATGAAGAAAGTGCCGAAGCACTGCTCCCTGGCCTTCCCATACTAATTTCAATTTACCTTTTATCGAAAAATCAGTTTTTCGAAACTTATATTCACTTTGAAGATAGTCAAGGCTTACGATTACATTTGGATTCCATCGTTTTATAATATTCTCTAATTCTACGCTGGAACAAAGCACAATATCAGCGATTTTTAACCATTGTATTACTAGGCTTTTATAATTAATAAACAGTGTTGCCTCTTTGCGAAGGATAAACCTGCCGATACCCTTAAATAGGGCAGTAAAAATATCCGGTGAAAAAATCAGGCTATCAACCATCTCAAATATGAACTTTGTTTCAGGATGTTTCTTTTTATACAAGAGCCATTGACTTAAGTTAGCCGGAGCAGTAAGTAATATTATATCGTAGGATTTATTCTTATCTGCAATTTCAAACGAGATGTTATTCCTTTTTGCAAAATAAGGGAACCTTCGCCTATCCGCAGGCTGGGAAAGATCAGGTAGATAAGGTACATATCCAATTCTCAGTTCCGTGAAATCCATATTCAATGTAAATTAGTTCAGCTGGCATTAATTTCTACGGTAAATTCCGCAATTCTCAAATATAGTGTGGAAATGAATATGGCAGCTTCAATTTGCCATAGCTATAAAAAACAGATTTCTAAAAAGGAGTTGAAAATTATTTTAGGCCGCCTAAATATTTCTGGGGTACTTTTTTTTTAAAACGAAAGCATTTGTGATACTGCCTCACAATCTACCGCCAAAAAATTCGTTACCTATTCAGAATTAGAATTCTTACACACATGAACCCTAAACCTTATCATTTGCAGATTTCTGCAAAAACGCAACTATTTAACTTCTTCAGGAGATTTTTTATAATCTCCGGGATTGATAAACTACTTCCGGCCTTTACAAGGCACAGCCGGCTGAACACGTTCGCCGCAAAGCTTATTCCTCCGAATTATCTGTATGCCCCGGGATCCGTTCGTACTGTTAACGTAAACGGAATTAATTTAAAAGTTGATGTAAGCGACACGGTTGGCCATTCAAATTATTTTGCTGTTGACGAGCCTGCGCAGGTCGCATTATTTGATTTTGTAAAACCTGGAATGACTGTGATTGATATTGGCGCCAATATAGGCGCTACAACTTTGAACTTTGCAAAAAAAGTGGGTTCTGCCGGAAAAGTTTTTTCATTTGAGCCAAGTCCGTATAATTACAGGCATGCTTTTCAAAATATTTCGATAAATGATTTCAGAAATATTAAATTGATAAACCGTGGGTTAAGTCACGAAAAAACCACTGCTTTTCTTTATACCGCTAATGCAAATAATAGCGGAAGGCAACGTCTCTTGAAGGAAATTGAGGAAAATACTCCCTGCGAAAAAACTTCTATCGCTTTAGATACCCTTGACAATAGCATGGTCATTTTTTCCATTCCCCCGCCTTCACTTATAAACATTGATGTGGAGGGATATGAATTTAATGTGCTGCTGGGAGGCAAAGAAACTATCCTCAAGTACAAGCCGGCATTATTTATTGAATTAGATGATAATAATCTGCGTGAGCAGGGTAGTACTGCTGAAGAACTTATCAAACTACTTGCACAATTTCAATACAATGTGATAAATGCTGCTACGGGCAATGTGGTTGATGAAAAAACGAATTTTAATAATTGCCATTTCAACATATTGTGTACTCCGGCCTGACGAGGAAGCGTCTCAAAACTTAGGTAATGATTGAATACGAAATAAAACCCCAAAATAAATTCTCACTGGGATTAAAGGAGTTGTGGAAATACCGTGAGCTATTTTACTTTTTTACCTGGCGCGATGTAAAAGTAAAATATAAGCAGGCTGCCCTGGGAATTTTGTGGGCAATATTACAACCGCTCATAATGATGCTGATGTTTACCTTGGTTTTTAGTCAAGCATTAAACGTGGGTAGTGATGGTATTCCTTACCCGGTATTTGCAATAAGCGGGTTGCTGATCTGGAATATCTTCAGTAGCGGACTATTAAATAGTGCAAACAGTATGATTACTAATTCCAACATCATAAAAAAAATATATTTCCCGAGGCTTATTATACCAATGAGCGCAATTTTAACTGCCTTGGTTGATTTTGTTTTTGCTTTTTTTATTTATGTTGCTATTCTAATATATTATCGCCAGGATGTAAGCATCATAAAATTATTTATTTATCTGCCACTAAGTATAATAATCACTATAGTTACAACATTTGGCCTGGGCACATTTTTATCAGCCTTAAATGTAAAGTATAGGGACTTTCAATATATGCTTCCCTTTATGATACAATTTTTATTATTTGCCAACCCGGTATTGTATTCTTCCAAAGCGTTTTCCAACCCGGTTATAAATGGAATTATGAGAGCAAATCCTATTGCATCGGCGATACAATTATGCAGGAGCATATTCACAGGTGTGGCTGTAGACTGGCAGGCTGTAATGTTTGGGAGCATAGTGGCTGTTTTATTATTATTCAGTGGCATATATACATTTCGAAAAACAGAAGCATACTTTGCAGACTTAGCATAATGCTATGAAACCAATATTAGAAATACAACATATCACCAAACAGTTTAAACTGGGAGCAAAGCAGGATGGCTATCTCGCTTTAAGAGATGCTATCGCCAATCCTTTTAAAAAGAAAGCCACCATGGCTACAACTTTTCTCGCTTTAAATAATGTAAGTTTTGACGTGTATCCAGGGCAGAGCATTGGGATTATCGGTAAGAATGGCGCTGGCAAGAGCACCTTATTAAAAATACTAAGCAAAATAACCCCACCGACAAGTGGTAAAATAATTTGCCGTGGAAGAATAGCCAGTTTACTGGAAGTAGGTACGGGCTTTCATCCTGAGCTGAGCGGTCGGGAAAATATTTACATGAACGGAAGTATTTTGGGCATGCGTAAAAGTGAAATTGATACCCACTTTGACGCAATTGTAGATTTTAGTGGCGTAGAGAATTTCCTGGATACACCACTTAAGCGTTATAGCAGTGGGATGCAACTTCGTTTAGCCTTTGCAGTTGCCGCCCATCTCGAACCTGAAATTTTAATTATTGATGAGGTACTGGCAGTTGGTGATGCAGAATTTCAAAAGAAATGCCTTGGCAAAATGAATGAAATAAGCAAAAGTGGAAGAACCGTAATTTTTGTAAGCCATGACATGAATGCGATTGAACAATTATGTAATAAAGCAGTGATATTAAAAGGCGGAACGCTGGCCGAACAAGGCGAAACATCTGAGTTAATTTCTCATTACTTAAATGAAAATAAAAACTTCAAGTTTAATCAACTGGCGCTTTCTGAAGAGGTAGATATGGTTGAATTTAATTTTCAACCATGCGAAATAATTTCCGGTCAAGATATAAATTTTAGTATATGCCTGGAAATCAAATCCGCAGAATTACCATCTGTTACAGATTTCTGTTTATTGATCTATAGCGCAAAAGGCGTTAGAATCACTATTATAGATTTAAGGCCATTCATAAACGATTTTGTTAGAAAGGAAAACAGGCTACTATTAAATGGTAAGATTGAAAATTTGAATTTAGTAGAGGGGGAATATTCGATTGGGTTATTTTGTATAATAAATGAAGAGAGAAAAGAATTGCTTGATATTAACCAGATAAGGGTAAAACCGGCTTTAAGTTTACACGAAAATGTAAAGCCCTATTTATCACAGTACAGGGGGCATCTTGAATTAATGAATAATATTAAAATTAATTAGATGGCAATAAAATCATTCATTCATAGCCTGTTTAGAGTATTTGGAGTAAAATTTGGAAAAACAGTTTCTTCTTTTGGAAATAAAATGGCTGTTTATAATATCAGGAAAAATGAATACTCCATTCATGGAGATAAGATATTTTTTAAAGAACTAAACCTGGAAATACCTGTTTCAAAAGCAGTCCCTGTTTTGGAGAGATATCAGAACGCAATATTGCTATCTAAAAAAGGTGGATTCAGATTTTTTGTAAACAAGACGGAGGAGCTAATTGCGGAAAAAGACAACGTTCAATTTAAAATAAATGATGAAGAAGAACTTTTTATTTTGACTGAAGTATTTGTTGAAGGAGCATACAATTTAATATCACCAACTCATAAAAAATTAGCCTTAATCGATGTTGGAATGAATGTGGGAATAACAACTTTGTTTTTTGCATCAAAAGAAAACGTCGATAAAATATTTTCATTTGAGCCATTTCAACCAACTTTTTCTATGGCATCAAAGAATATAGAACTTAATAAGGCCTACTCTCATAAAATAACGGCAAATAATTTTGGTCTTGCTAAAGAAGAAGCTGAAGTAACTGTTTCTTATTCACCGAAAGAGAAGGGCAGAATGGGTACAAAAGGATTACCAATGTCCGAAGGATATACTACAGCAAATATAAGTACCGAGGTCATGCATTTGAGATCTGCAAGCAAGGAATTTTTAAAAATTAAAGACCAGGTCGAAGATCATTTTGTCGTTTGCAAAATTGATACAGAGGGAGCCGAGTATGAAATTATAGATTCATTGTATGAGTCAAATTTGATTGCAATCCCCGATGTTTATTTTATTGAATGGCATGAAATAAAGCCCGTGGATATCGTTGCTAAACTAAAGTCGGCAAATTATCAGGTTATTGAAACTACTATGAGCTTGGTCCATTCGGGGATGATATATGCTATAAAGAGTTGTAACTAGTATGGATATTTGTATAAAAGTTTAATAAATGGAAATTAAGATTTCTATAATTATTGCAACAAGGCACCGTGAATCAATTTTGTGGGAGACGGTGGAAAAAGCATGTGCTGCGGTAAAAGATAAAAATGCCGAGATAATTATAGTAAATGACGGAGATAACTCAATAGATATTCCTGAATCCATAGCTCCGTTTATGTCATATTATGATAACACAAAGAAAGGAGTTTCATCTGCAAGAAATTTTGGAGTATCCAAAGCAAAAGGAGAAGTAGTTTTTTTTGTCGACGACGATATGTGGATCACTACCGAAGTAATAGATTGGATCAATTCATATGTTATAAACAAAAATAATACTGATACCGTTTATTTTGTCAACTGGGAATATCCGCCATATTTAAAAAATAAACTTACCGAAACGAAGATCGGCAGGTATTTGCTGTCAACAAACTATCATACACTTTGGGGGCGATTACATAAAAATGCGTCTCAGCCACAATCAGGATTTTATCAATATAAGTCACTTGGTAGTGGTTCGTTAATACTTCACAAAAAAGTATTTAATAAAGTTGGGGGCTATAATGAAAAAATGATTTTTCAGGGCGAGGACGATGACCTTGCGGGTAAGTTAAATATGGCTGGCATACCAATCTACATTGTATTTGACGTTACGTTATACCACAACCAGGTAGACCGGTTGGAAATACATAATTTTCTAAAAAGAATCTATGATGGGTTTGGGTCAGAATTTACTGCAGTAAAAGCTGGTATGGCAATTCCTTTGGGCAATAAGACCTATAAGGGATTGCAGAAAAATGTTTTTGAGTTCTCGCGCCTTACTGAAAGAGGCTGGATATTCTTTCTTGACCTATTGCCAAACTATTCAATTTTGGAACCTTTCAATAATAAGCTGATAGGAGCTCTGGGAGGGCTACAGCGGTATAAGCAGTGGAGAAATTTTATGAATTGAAACAAAACCCTGGGTCAATATTGATCGGTTTTTAATTTCCCGGATACTAAAAATGAAGAAAACGATTTTATACATTATAGACTCTCTCGAAAGAGGCGGAGCTGAAATAATGTTAGTATCTCCGCTTGCTGAAATTCACAGAACTTATAACATAATAGTCGTTACGTTGCGGCCGGAAAATATTTTTACAAAAGATGAACTAGTTTGTGAAAAGTTGTATTGCCTGCACATGAATAGCCGGACAGGAATTTTTAAAGCAGCAAATAAGCTCAAAAAAATTATCGCTGAAAACAAGGTGACGCTTGTGCATTCGTTTCTTTATTGGAGCAGTATTGTTGCCCGGTTGGCTTGTGGTAAAAAAACTTCTTATGTATTTAGCCTGGCAACAATCATGTCTGCGGGAGTATACAAACTCAAGTGGTACAGCGGCTACACTTTGCTGCTGGATCGCCTCACTTATAGAAAAAGTCATTTTGTAATTTCTCCCTCTGGGGCAGTACTACATGACTTTAGTTGCTCTGTGGGATTGAAAGGAGAGTCTGCAGTCTTATACAATTTCGTAAAAAAAGAATTTTTTGAAAACGAAATGCAATATAAAATTCCGGGAGAAAGTATGAGATTAGTGGCTGTTGGAAATCTTAAAGATGTCAAGAACTACCAGGTATTGATCGATGCGTTTAAATTGCTAAAAAATATCCCCGTATCATTAGATATTTATGGTGAAGGTCCTGAACACGATATGTTACAAAAACAAATTAGAGATAATAATCTTGCAATTAAATTAAAAGGAAGTCATCCAAAAGTGTACGAGGTTCTTCCGGGTTATGACGCATATGTCATGTGTTCATATATTGAAGGTTTTGGAGTTTCTGCTGCCGAGGCAATGGCAGTAGGCTTGCCTCTTTTATTGTCGGATATTAAGGTGTTAAAAGAAGTTTCTAAAGGCAATGCTTTATTTTTTGATCCATATAAACCGGAAAGTTTTGCAAAAGTTGTTAATGATATTTTCAATGATCAGTCTGGCCTCAAAGCACTTTCGGCGAACGTAAAGGAAATAGCAAAGAATAGTTATACCAAAGAAATTTATTTAAAAAGTTTATTTGGCGTGTACGGGAAACTTTTGAATAATACCAGCTCAAAATGAACTAAAGTATGTGTGGCATTACAGGTTATATTTCCTTAGAGAATACTATAAAGCCCTCCGACCTTGTGAAAGCTACAGCAGTAATTCAACACAGGGGCCCGGATGCCGAGGGCTTTTATTTTTCTGACGATGAAAAGGTAGGATTAGGTCACAGGCGCCTGTCAATCCTCGATTTGTCCACATCTGCAAACCAACCAATGCTTTCTTCAGATGGGAGATATGTCATAATTTTTAATGGAGAAATTTACAATTTCAAAGAACTTCAACAAAACCTTAGGGATAAAGGTGCTTCTCTCAAAACGACCTCAGATACGGAAGTAATTCTCCAGTTATTCGCAGAGCAGGGAGTAGAAAGCTTTAAGCAATTTAATGGAATGTTTTCTTTAGCCATTTATGATAAAGAAAATAAAATTCTTACAATGGGCAGGGATCATGCAGGTATAAAGCCTTTGTTTCTTTACCATAGCGAAAATGAAATTATTTTTTCTTCAGAACTAAAATCTATTCAGGTTATAAAACAAAAGCAGCTTGCAATTAATAAAAAAGCCGTTCCTTATTTTTTGCACCTGGGATTCATTCCTCAGCCGCTTACAATTTATGAGCATGTAAAAAAATTTCCAGCGGCACATTACCTGCAAATTGATACAACAGAACGTACCTTTAATGACATATCAGGTAACTCAATTCCTTTTTGGAAACTTGAAACCAAAATCGAAAACCGGCCGTTGAAGGAAGAAAAGAAGGCCAAAGAAAAACTCCGGAAGTTATTATTTGATTCAGTAGAAAAGCAATTAATAAGTGATGTGCCAATCGGAACTTTCCTGAGTGGTGGCGTAGATAGTAGCCTGGTTACGGCTATTGCGTCTAAAGTAAGCACTAAAAAAATTAATACATTCAGCATAGCTATTGACGATGGAAAATATAATGAATCAAAATATGCGCTCCGGGTAGCTGAGAATTTGCAAACTCACCATCATGAGTTTAGTGTAAAAGAAAAAGAGGTTATTGAATTGATCGACGATATTTTGTCTGTATACGATGAGCCTTTCGCTGACTCTTCAGCTTTCCCCACCATGATGGTAAGCCGTCTCGCCAAAAAGCATGTAACAGTGGCATTAAGCGGTGATGGAGGAGACGAATTATTTATGGGTTACGGCGCTTACAACTGGGCAAAAAAGTTAGATGCAAAAATAATTCCTTTAATGAGGCGCCCATTATACCATGTTTCAAAACTAATGAGCGACAAATACCAACGGGCAGGAAATCTATTTGCTTATAGGAATAAGGAAAATCTTAAGACGCACATTTTTTCACAAGAGCAATATTTTTTTAGCGAGGAAGAATTAGACAGTATTTTAGTGGACAGTAGATTTGATTTTTCGGAAGAAAATAATGCCGCTATAGTAAGTCGAAAATTAAATGCCGCAGAAAATCAATCACTATGGGATTTTAATTATTACCTGCCTGATGATCTCCTTGTTAAAGTCGACAGGGCAAGTATGCATTTCTCTCTTGAAATAAGGGTGCCGTTGCTTGATTACCGAATTGTAGAGTTTGCGTTTAATCTTAGCAGTGACCTGAAGATTAAAGGAAGTAAAATGAAATATCTTTTGAAAGAGGTTCTCTATGATTACCTGCCAAAGGAAATATTTGAAAGGCCTAAATGGGGTTTCAGTATTCCTTTGAAAAAATGGCTAAAAACAGATCTTTCTTACCTGGTAGAAAAGTATACTTCGAAAAATATTATTGAAAAACACAATCTCCTCCGCTATATGGAAGTGGAAAAAATTAAGAACAGTTACTCTGCAGGAAATGATTATTTGTTTAACAGGCTATGGGCAATTATAGTCTTGCATTGGTGGCTGGAGGAGAATAATATTTGCGAATGAGGAAAACAAAAAAAATACTTTTTATTTCCTACGATGGCATGACCGATCCACTTGGTCAGAGCCAGGTGATCCCTTACCTGGCAGGGCTTTCAAAACACGGGTATTCATTTACAATTCTAAGTTGTGAAAAGCCTGAAAGGTTTTCCAAATATAGAGCTTACGTTGAGGATCTTATTAAACCCCACGATATCAAATGGGTTTTTATTCCTTATCACAAAAGACCTCCTGTATTTTCATCTGTTTACGATGTAATAATGCTTGGAAAAAAATCACAACAGCTTCATGCAAAAGAAAACTTTGACATGGTTCATACGCGAGCCGGTATACCATCATTAATTGGTTTACGACTGAAGAAGATGCATGGTTTAAAATTCATGCATGATATACGGGAATTTTATGCCGATAGCAGAGTGGACGGAGGCATGTGGAATTACAATAACTTTTTCTATAAAAGGATTTACAAATATTTTAAAAAGAAAGAAAAAGAGGAAGTCGAAAATTGTGACGGGATTGTTTGCCTGACACACGCTGCAGAAAAAATTATTAGAGAATGGCCTGGGTATAGGAGACAGGTGCCTCTTGCAGTAATTCCGTGTAGTGTGGATTTGAATCTTTTTGATCCTGGAAAAATCGATCTTGAAATAAGAAATGCTATAAAAAAGGCGGCAAATATTCAGGAAGGCGATTTTGTGATTAGTTATCTGGGATCGATAGGAGGCTGGTATCTTACGGATGAAATGATGAAATTTTGCAAAGTTCTCGCCGATAAAATTGCTACGGCAAAGTTTTTATTTATAACACCTCATCAGCATGAAATTATTTTTGAAATCGCCGGTAAATTTGGGATACGCCGTGAGAGCATAATTGTAAAACATGCTCAAAGGCACGAGGTTCCTCTGTTCCTTTCTTTAAGTACTTATTCTGTTTTTTTTATAAAGCCTTGTTATTCGAAACAGTCATCATCACCAACTAAACATGGAGAAATTATGGCTATGGGTATTCCCGTAATTACGAATTCAGGAGTAGGGGATGTGGGAGAAATTGTAAAAAAATACAATTCGGGATTTGTAATAGATGAATTTTCCGATTCGGTGTATCAATCAACGACAGATAGCATTTTACTTTCAAAAGCATTTAAGACAACTGAAATCAAAAACGGTGCGAAGGAAGTTTATTCTCTGGAAAAGGCAGTAAATAGCTATAAAGAAATATATGATTTAATCCTTTTTGATGCGATTTAAGATAATACCCAATTTTAGGTAATTTCTAATTGCAATTCGGAATTAATATTACAATTTTGAATACATCTACGAATAGAGAATGAGCACTAATAAAGTTGTAATGCTTGCCGGTGAGGGAGATTCAACCAACATTATTTATCATGCTATAAATACCAGGTTTCCTATACATACCGTCATTATCGAGGAAAAAGAAAGCAGGAAAATATTTATAAAACGCCGGATAAGAAGATTAGGAATTATCAGAGTTGGTGGTCAGATGCTTTTCCAGCTCGTTATTGTAAAAATATTAAACGCCCTGTCGGTAAAACGCATCAAACAAATAATAGCGGAGAATCAACTGAAAATTTCGAAAATATCTCACAATAAGATAGTTCGCACAAAATCAATAAATGATAATATGGTTGCAGAATTACTCCAGTGCATCGAGCCGGATGTTATCATTGTTAATGGAACGAGGATTATTTCAAAAAAAATCTTGAGTTCAGTTCCTTGTGTTTTTATTAATTCGCACACCGGCATTACCCCAAAGTATAGAGGAGTTCATGGTGGATATTGGGCACTTGTAAATCGTGATATTTCCAATTGCGGTGTTACTGTCCATTTAGTTGATGAAGGTGTGGATACCGGTTCTGTTTTGTATCAGGATGTTATTCATGTGACGAAGAAGGACAATTTTGTAACCTATCCATATCTGCAAATTGCTAAAATTCGAACAAGCCTCTTGAAGGCCGTTGAAGATGCTTTGTTAAATAATATAAATAGGATAGATCCAACAGGCAAATCAAAAATATGGTATCATCCTGCTATTTGGCAATACCTGTATTACCGGGTTCTAAGGAATGTAAAATGAATATGAGATAATGGCTACACTTTTCTACCAATTGCATGGTAGTATGGACTGGAAGGACTCACTATAATATTATCAAGCCCGCTGTTTTGCATCATCGCAATTACTTCTTCTTTCGAAAATCGCTGTTCCAGCGTAGTCCCGTATTTATCCAGAGCATCATTGCGTATGATGAAAAATGATTTATTCTGATAATCCTTTAAAGGCATTTTACCTGAAAGATTTTTTAATCCAATAAAATTTAATGCCCTGCCCATATAAATGAGAGGCATGTAGGTAATAACGGCAAGTAAGTCGCACGAGAATCTTTTTAGACCGGCAGGTAATTTAGAAACGATTTTTCTAATGCCTTCACTGAAGCTAAAAATTGTTTTGAATACGAAACTCCTGTTTTCCAGGTTATGGTATAAGTAAACATAAAAATAACCTCCCTTTTTTACCTTTTTTACACAATCTGCCATTGCCTTTTGTGTATCAGGAATATGATGCAGCACACCGATACTCATAGCAAAATCAAAAGTCTCATCATCAAAGGGAATGGTTTCAACTGATGCTTGTGTAATACGCACATTTTGAATATCATTTAATAAATAATCGGCAGCAAATATTGCATTGCTGGGGTCTATAGCTTCAATAAATCCAATCTTCGCGGACAGGTATTTTGTCCATCTTCCGGTACCACACCCAATATCCAAAGCATACGTGCTTTTATTGATAATGCTTTCATTCAAAATGTCAAAGTAGTCAATAGCCCAGGATTGAATTTCTTCAGATGAATAATTTTTAAACTTTATCCACTCCTCGCCAAAATCCTTAACAACTGACCGGATCGATGTTGTTGCCTTCGGTTGAAAAAATATAGATTTCTTTATTAGTGTTGGCACTTTTAATAATTTGTAAAGGATCTTTATTATAGACTGCTTTCATGGGGCGCAAAAATATAATTAATGTACATAACTGCAATGTCTTTTTGAATTGATATGCTTATTGTATTTTTAGCTATTTTATTTCACCATATATTAACTATGTCTTCAAGGTTTCTCATCGTCGGTGCCGGATTTTCAGGCGCTGTTTTAGCTCATCGTCTTTCTGAATTAATCACAGATTGCGAAATTGAAATCTGGGAAGAAAAAGCACATATTGCTGGTAACTGCTATACTGAAAGGGACACAGAGACAGGTATTATGGTTCACCGTTACGGACCTCATATTTTTAATACGGATAAAAAAGAAATATGGGATTTTGTGAACCAATTTATTGAGCTAAAGCCGTTTGCTCATAAGGTAAAAGCTGTCAGTACCGGCAAAGTTTTTTCTTTGCCGGTAAATCTTCATACGATCAACCAGTTTTTTAATAAAACATTTTCTCCCGAAGAAGCAAAGAGTTTTATATCATCAAAAGCAAGTAGAGATATTAAAGAGCCAAAAAATTTTGAAGAGCAGGCATTAAAATTTATAGGCAGGGAACTGTACGATGCTTTTTTTTATGGCTACACTAAAAAGCAATGGGGATGTGAACCGACAGAATTACCTGCATCAATCTTAAAAAGACTTCCTGTAAGATTTAGTTATGACGATAGTTATTACAATAACCCTTACGTTGGTATTCCAGTTGAAGGATATACCATTTTTGTCGATAAACTACTTAATAAAAAAAATATAAATGTTACACTGAACAGGAAATTTGCCCCCGGTGAGAATCTTTCATCCTTTAATCACATATTTTTTACCGGTCCGCTTGATGCATTCTTCAATCATAAATTTGGAAGGCTTGGTTATAGAACCGTAACATTTGAGCCAATATATGGAGCTGGTGACTACCAGGGAACCGCAGTGATGAATTATTGTGATGAAGCGGTTAAGCACACACGCATTACTGAGCATAAGCATTTTACTCCCTGGGAGAAACATGATAAAACTATTTGCTTTAGAGAGTTTAGTAAAGAAACCGCTAAAGATGATATTCCTTTCTATCCAAAACGGCTTGTTGCTGATAAAGAATTATTAACCAAATACAGGGAAGAGGCAGAACAGCTCAGAAATGTTTCGTTCCTGGGAAGATTGGCTACTTACCGTTATATGGATATGCACCATGTGATTGGTGAAGCCCTGGATTTTTCAGAAAAATTTCATTCTAATTTTAAGAATAGCCTAAAGCTTCCGGTTTTTCCGAACATAGAAGCTTCGTAATTTCTTTATCTATCCTTTCTCGTCAATATCTTTTCCACCACACGTACTTTTTCGTAAAGGCACGCTATTTTCTATAGTGAAATGCCCAAAAACCTTGCATAGTTTACAATAACAAATATTCGTTTAGCGTTCTATTTAGGTAAATCCGAATCTGTTAAAACCAAACTGCCTACTCTATGGATAAGGTTATCGCAGTGGTTGTTACTTACAACCGCCAGCAATTGCTTTCCCAATGCTTAAATGCCCTAAGAAATCAAACCCGGAAAATTGACAAAATTCTCGTTATCAACAATGGAAGTACCGACAATACTGAAGAATGGCTAAAACGTCAACCGGATGTTGAGTTTGTTACGCAAAAAAATGTGGGTGGTGCGGGGGGATTTCATACGGGTATTAAAACTGCATTTGAGAAAAAGTTTAGCTGGATATGGCTGATGGATGATGATGGATATCCCAAAGAAGATGCACTGGAAATGTTGTTGGAAGACGACAATGAGGAACTATGTCTCCGCAATTGCGCAGTAGTCAACAAGGCAGATAGAAAAACTTTTGTTTGGAAGACAGGCAACCACAATACACTTGATGATGTGAACGAAAAAATTATTGCGAATGTTGCACATCCCTTTAATGGTACACTCCTTCACCGTAAGATTATAGAAAGAGTGGGCTTCCCGAAAGCCAATTTGTTTTTATGGGGAGATGAAACCGAATATTACTATCGAATTATAAGGAAAAATAAAATACCGTTTTACACGAAAACTGATAGCATTCATTATCATCCTGCCTCAGCTTACTCTTACAAGAAAGATTGGGAGTTTAGCAACAACTGGAAAATGTATTATTACATTCGTAACAGGTTCTTTATTTTAAAAACAAAGTTTAGCGAAAGCTCGATAATAGCATGTATGATGTATGTATTTTTTTTAGTTGCTTTTGCGGGAACTGTTATTTTGTTTCAAAGGACGAATAAATTAAAAAAGCTGGGTTTTATTTTATGGCCCATGACAGACGCTTTTAGAAATAATTGTAATGCGACGCCGTCATTTGTTCTGGAAAAACTTTCATCCCAATACAGCATCGGTAATTACATAAGCTATCGAATCAAAATTTTAAAAGGAGCATTTTCGCAAACCGCCTCATCGTCCCTTCAATAATTTGGCGGTCCGCACTTGAAATTATTATGACACATGAATAAAATAATACCTTTTAAATGGGCTATGGAGATTTAATATTATTTCCAATTTTTATTTTATTATCCAGCCTTTTTTTCAAAAGGTTAAGAAATACCTATGACGATCCTATTTTAAAAAAGTATCACAGACAGGGCTTTTGGATAAAAATGCTGGGTTGTTTTGCTTTCACAATTTTTAGTGTTTACCTGTCGCCAGGCGATTCCATAGGCCTGTATCAAAAAGAGGGTAATAATATTTATCATCTTATCTTAAATAACCCGAACAATTTCAGCGTAATATTTAGCCAGGGAAAAGATTTCGATATCACTTTATTAAAGGACCCATGGAATTCGGGTTATTTTAGATCCGAAGCCAATTTTATGGTAATAAAGACGGTTTCCCTTTTATCATTTTTTACTTTTGGAAGATACGCGGCAACAAACATTTTATTTGCCTGTATCGCTTTTAGTGGCCTTTGGAAGCTTTTCCTTTTCTTTTATGAACAATATCCTCATATGCATAAGAAATTTGCTATTGGGATTTTGTATTTTCCAACCTTGATATTTTGGAGCTCAGGAATATTGAAAGATACTCTCTGCATAGCTTCTATAGGATGGGTCACTTATTCTGTGTATGAAATGCTATATCGTAAAAAAAGTTTCATTAAAAACCTTGCGATACTTTTTGCGTTTGGATACCTCCTTGCTATACTCAAGGTCTATATTCTCATTTCCTATCTTCCATTTTTTGTCCTTTTTATAATACTCAAGAACATCCAGGGAATAAAAAACCGCCTTCTTAAGTATATGCTTGCTCCGGCATTGATCATTGGAAGCTTGTATGGATTTACACTTGTTCTTAATTCGTACGATAAGGAATTAGGAGCTTACGCTGTGGATGATCTTACAAAAAGTATCCAACATCTTAATGGAGCTATCACATCCATGGATGGTAACGAAACTGCAGAGTCAAATTTTGATCTTGGTGTGGAATTCGACGGCTCCTTTGACGGCCTTATCAAATTGGCGCCGGTTGCGATTTTTACAACATTTTACAGGCCCTTTTTGTGGGAATCGCGAAAAATATCTTCTTTGATGGCATCCCTGGAAAGCCTGGTATTATTATTTTTTACGGTGTACGTTATTTTCAAAAGTGGCTTAAAAACCTTTATAAAACTAATACTGTCCGATCCGCTCATAATGTACTGCTTCCTTTTTTCATTGGTGTTCGCTCTCTTCGTCGGCGCCAGCACATTGAACTTTGGAACCCTGGTTCGATACAAAATTCCATGTTTGCCATTCTATACAATTTCCCTCTTTCTAATATTTGAAAAAGTAAAAGAGAGATCATTAAGAAAAACTTTGCAAAAGGCGAAACTCCTGGCAAATCCCGAAATTTCTTTGTCACCAGTATACTAGCCTTTATGAGCTATTGGATTTGTTTATGCTTTCAAATCACGAATAATAAACCTATTTTGCGCATATAAAATTGATCAATATTAATGTGTGGTCTTGCGGGTACGGTAAATTCCAGTTTTTCTTACGATACTGTTGTTAAGATCATGGGACATCGGGGTCCGGATGAGCACAGCGGTTACAAACACGATAATGTAAATCTCTTTCACCTAAGGCTTTCTATTCTTGATATTGGGGGTGGCAAGCAGCCCATGGCTCTTGGAGATAAATATGTAATTATTTTCAATGGCGAAATTTATAACCACCAGGAAATTCGCAAGACGATTTAATTTAAACGGAATTACATCTTCCGATACGGAGACACTACTTCTCTTGTATGAAAGGTTTGGAACAGATTTTCTCCAATATCTCGATGGTATGTTTGTTTTTATTATTCACGATAAAATAAAAAACGAATTATTTGTCGCAAGAGACCGCGCCGGGAAAAAGCCGCTCTATTATTACTACGATGGCAAAAAAGTAGTATTTGCCAGTGAACTAAACTGTCTTCGCGACATGGTAGATCTGGAAGTTGAGCCGAAAAACTTTTATCATTATTTGCGTCTTGGTTCTTTTTACCGGCAACTTACACCCTATAAGAAGGTGCAGGAATTAGCAGCCGGAACCTTTTTAGTGATAAATTGTGACACGCTCAAAATTGCAGAAAAAAGGTGGTGGAATATCAGGGATTTTTATGACATTCAAAACGCAGATCCCTTAGAAGAGTGTTTGCAAAAAACAGATGAATATTTGCATAAGTCTGTAAAGAGAAGGATTGAATCGAGCGATCTTGAAGTAGGAAGCTTTTTAAGTGGGGGAATTGACAGTGGATTGATAACAGCGATCGCGTCTGAATATAATAGCCGGCTAAAAACTTTTACGGTATCATTTGAAAATGAATATGATGAAGCGCCATTAGCCAGGCTTGTTGCTGAAAAATATAATACGCATCATACAGAAATAAAAATCTCGTTTAGTAATCTTAGAAATGATATTGAAGGAATCCTGGGCAATTACGGAGAACCTTTTTTTGACAGTTCTGCCATACCAAGTTATTATGTAAGTCGTGAAGCGAAAAAATATGTTACTGTAATTCTCAACGGTGATGGTGCCGACGAACTTTTTGGTGGTTACAGGAGATACGTTCCGTTTGCCCGTTATGATTTCTTCAAAAAGAATTTTTTAGTAAAAAAAGGAGCGTCTTTTATTAGAAGCGGAATGCCCAAAGCCCACAATAAGAAATCTTTATATAATTACTTATACCGGTTGGCTTCACTTGCCTCTAAGTCGAACCTGGAAATTTACTTATCTGCAGGGGTTGACATATTTGAAGATTATACACAGTACATAGTAGATCCGGAGTTTGATTATCTTGAGCCGGTTAAAAGAGATTTTGATAAGATTGCCGCCAGTGATTTATCAGGATTAAGAAAAATTATGAATCTTGATTTTGACACCAATCTTTTTAGTGACCTGCTTGTGAAAATGGATATAGCAACTATGGCTAATTCACTGGAAGGAAGAAGTGCCTTTTTATCAAAAGAGTTACTTGAATATATTCCCGGCATTGCTGATCGATATAAGATAAATGGGAAAACAACCAAATATTTATTAAGGCAACTGGCTATTAAATATTTGCCGGCTCCGTTAATTAATCAGCCCAAACGAGGGTTTGAAATACCTTTAAAAAGTTGGATTGATACTGAACTGAAAGAGCCCGTGACAGATTATTTAAGTTCTTCTCAATGCTTTTATAAAAATTTTGTGCAGGAAAAATTTGTACATAATCTACTCAATAAAAAAATAAAAATTTCAGATGAAAAACGTGCGAAGATCCTCTGGACATTATTTTCGATAGAAGTATGGAATAAAAATATATTGAAATGAGTTTTGAATTACAAGGAAAGAAAGTTGCGGTGCTTGAAAATGGGCTTTTTTCAACGTATAGTATGCGCGAAGGACTCATGTTGAGGCTGCTAAAGGAAGGTTGTATCGTTTATGTTTTAACCCATACAAATAAGTTTGTTCCCCAAGTAGAAAAAATGGGGTTGAAGGTTTGTAATGTCGGATCAGGAAATCTAAATCCTTTTAAAGTTGCGAGGTATATATATAATCTAAGGCGGGCATTAAAAAAAATTGAGCCGGACGTTTGTCTTACTTTTAGTATAAGGCCGGCTATTTGGGGCAATTTGATCACACGCCAGTTGCACATTCCAACCATAACTAACATTACAGGCGTAGGGCCGTTATTCATCAGTAGGAGTCTTGTATACCGCACCGCCCGAAAACTTTACGGGAATGCTTTGAGTAGAACGAGGAAAGTTTTCTTTCAGAATTATGACGACATGAATCTTTTTTTAGAAAAAAAATTTGTGAAGCCAGAGGTGGTGGAAAGAATTCCCGGCTCCGGCGTAGATTACAATAAATTCAAGCCTCGTATTTTAAAAGAAAAGGATCCGGAAACATTTATTTTTTTATTTATAGGAAGGCTTATAAAAGATAAAGGAATTTTTGAATACATCAATGCCGCGAGGTGTATTCGAAAAAAATTTCCGCATACGATCTTCAATGTGATAGGTCCGTTCTGGACACAAAATCTCAGGACAAATACAATTACACACTCGCAATTGCAACACTGGATAGAAGAAGGAGTAATAGATTATCTCGGCGAAAAAAAAGACGTCAGAAAATTTATCGCAGAAGCGGATTGTATCGTTCTGCCTTCCTATCGTGAAGGAACCTCTAATATTTTACTTGAAGCCGGAAGCATGGAAAAGCCAGTGATAACAACAAATACCACCGGCTGTAAAGAGATTGTTGAAGACGGGATAACAGGATTGTTATGCAACGTAAAGGATGATATTGACCTTGCAAAAAAAATGGAAAAAATGCTCATGTTTACCGAAGAACAAAGAAGGATTATGGGACAAAAAGCGAGGCAAAAGATAATCAGGGAATACGATAAGCAAATAGTTATCGAAGCCTACCTTAAAGCAATTTCAGAAGTGATATAATAATGGCCAATTTATTCATCTTAAATTTTAACGAAGCGGAAGAATTTGTTTTTTCAGTCCAAACTTATGGGCGTTTTTTTTGTAATAGAGTAAAGCCCTTCGATTTATGCTCTTTACAATAAAAGACATTGAAAATCTTTCTGGTATCAAAGCCCATACGATACGCATTTGGGAGCAACGATATTCTTTCCTCAAGCCCAAACGCTCTGATACAAATATTCGGTATTACACGAATGAAGAACTCAAGACCGTGCTTAACATAGCGTTACTTAACAAGCATGGCTTTAAAATTTCGCAGATTGATAAAATGAGCGCAGATGCGTTGGCTGAAAACGTGCTTTCTCTGACTGGCGCAACGGCTAAAGATCATTTGGTCGTTAACAGGTTATTGGAATGTATGGTTAATTATGATATTGAAAATTTTGAAACTATTCTCAACGAGAGTTTTGTGTCAGGAATAGAAAAAACAATGCTGCAGATTATTTTCCCTTTCCTGGAAAAAGTTGGAATACTCTGGCTTACAAATCACATAAATCCTGCGCAGGAACATCTTGTCAGCAACCTGATAAGACAAAAAATAATAGTAGGCATTGATAGTTTGCCAACGAAAATTAAATCTCCTGTAAAGGTTTGCCTTTTTTTACCCGAGGGAGAATACCATGAAATTGCTTTACTGATGGTTTCTTATTTATTGAAGAAAAAGGGAATTCAAACCATTTATCTTGGTGCACATACTCCTTTTCACGAACTGGAAACTGTGACCGGTTGTAAAAATCCGGATTATCTGTACACACATGTCACGTCCGCTTCCCAAAACTTCAATTTCGAAAAATTCATTTTAACTCTCAGAAAAAAATTCGGAGACTATCCTACCATTATTTCAGGCAGGCTGACCAATTTATACTTAAAGAAATTGCCGCCAAAAATCACTTTCAAAAAATCCCTTACAGAGGTAAAAGAATTTATAGACAATCTTCTATAGTTTTTTTTATTTGTTTATAAAACCTTCTACGTGCGTGTTTAAGATTTCATGCTAAAAAATTAAACACATTGTAAAATATTTTGTTTAACTTTGGCGCAATTAACATTAAACATTATTTATGTCTACATTTGAATTCCACGAACTGGTTGTCCATAATTCCGAGTTTTTAAAGCCCTTCGCAATAAATTTGACTAAGGACAATGAAACGGCTAAAGATCTCGTTCAGGAAACTATGTACAAAGCCGTTGCTAATTGGGAGAAATATAATTTCGGCACAAATATTAGAGCATGGCTTTACACCATAATGCGTAATATTTTTATAAATGATTATCGTAGAAGAGTTAAGCAAAATATAATTCTCGATGCGACGCCCAATGATTTTTTGCTGAATTATAACCAGGTCGCCGTCGCAAACATTGCAGAAAGTGGACTGAGTTTAAAGGAAATTGAAAGAGAATTGCATCATTTGCCGTCTATTTTTAAAACTCCTTTTTTGTTATATATTGAGGGCTATAAATACCAGGAAATCGCACAAGCATTGCAGGAGCCTTTAGGAACAATTAAAAGCCGGATTCATTTCGCCCGTAAACTTCTTAAAGAGAGGATTTCAAGATTTTGAATAAGCATTCGTTTACGAAGTAAACCTTGAAGCATTAACTTCAGTTATCTTTAGAATCGAAAATTTGAAAAAGGCAATTGTAATAGGAAGTGGTTTTTCAGGCTTGTCTTCGGCGTCGTATTTAGCTAAGGCAGGCTGGGATGTAATCGTAATTGAAAAGCACAATATTCCCGGGGGACGGGCAAGGAAAATGGAGGCCTGTGGTTTTGTATTTGATATGGGACCAAGCTGGTATTGGATGCCCGATGTTTTTGAAAGATATTTTGAAAATTTTGGGAAAAAAAGATCAGACTATTATAAGCTTAAAAGGCTTGACCCCTCCTACAAAATTTTTTGGGAAGATGATGAAATGCAAATTCCTGCGGATTATGAGGAATTAAAAAAGTTATTTGAAAAGACTGAAAAAGGAAGCGGAAAAAAGCTCGATGAATATCTTGCGCAGGCGGAATACAAATATAAAGTTGGCATTAATAAACTCGTTCAAAAACCTGGAAGATCATGGCTCGAGCTTCTTGATTGGGACCTTGCAAAAGGCCTTTTAAAGCTCGATGTATTTTCCTCGATCAAGATTCACATCCAAAAAAAATTTAAGAATTCTAAGCTCAAACAATTATTGGAATTCCCTGTTTTATTCCTTGGTGCTTTGCCAAAAGATACTCCAGCCCTTTATAGCCTGATGAATTATGCAGACATTAAAGGCGGTACCTGGTATCCTGAAAAAGGAATGTATAGTGTCGTGAATGGTATGTATGAGTTGGCAATGGAGTCAGGGGTTACATTTAAGTTTAACCAAAATGTAAAGTCTATAAATATTGCTGGAAAAAGTGCCACAGGAGTTACTACCGAATCGCTGAATGATAAATCCGGAGAAGTAAATTATTATTGCAATGTAGTGATAGCCAGCGCTGACTACCATTTCGTGGAAGATGAACTAATCCCTGCAAAATACAGGAGCTATGATGAAAAGTATTGGGATAAGAGAATTTTGGCTCCTGGCTGTCTGTTATATTTTATAGGATTGAATAAAAGGCTTAAAAGCATAACACATCATTCTTTATTTTTCGATGTGGATTTTAAAAAACATGGTGACGAAATTTATGTAACCAAAGAATGGCCGGACGAACCCTTGTTTTATGTTAGCGCTACATCAGTCACAGATAAAACGGTGGCGCCGGAGGGCTGTGAAAATTTATTTTTTTTAATACCAGTGTCTGCGGGCCTGTCGGGAGATGATGAAAAACTGAGAGAAAAATATTTTGAAAAAATCGTAAAGAGATTTGAAAACCGGATCGGTGAAACCATAAAAGAAAATATTATTTATAAGCAATCTTTTGGCCCTGCCGATTTCGTGAATGACTATAATGCTTACAAAGGAAACGCTTATGGATTAGCGAATACTTTAATGCAAACAGCTTTATTGAAGCCGGCGTGCCGAAGTAATAAAGTAGCCAACCTTTTTTATACAGGCCAGCTAACGGTGCCGGGCCCTGGCGTTCCACCCTCGCTTATAAGTGGAGAGGTCGTGGCTAAAGAAGTAATTAAACATTTTGGCTCATAAAATGTATTTTTATGAGGGTGTTTGATTAAAATTAATTGACGGCTTATGATGCAGTTATTTCATAATGTAAGTATGCAGTGTAGTAAAATTACAACACAGAACTACAGCACGTCATTTTGCAGCGCTATCAGGCTTTTGCATAAAGATCTTCGAACGCCTATTTATAATATATATGGCTTTGTAAGATTTGCTGATGAAATAGTTGATACTTTTCACAGCTACAATAAGGCAGAATTGCTGGCAGAATTTAAAACCGAAACGTACAAGGCAATTGAAAGAAAAATAAGTCTCAATCCTATACTTCAAAGCTTCCAGCTTAGTGTAAATGAATTTCGGATCGATATGCATTTAATAGACGCATTTTTTAAAAGCATGGAGTATGATCTTAATAAAAAAAGCTATGACGATCAATGCTTCAAAGATTATGTTTATGGAAGTGCTGAAGTGGTTGGCCTGATGTGTTTATCTATTTTTTGTGAAAAAGATAATTGTCAATACGAAAAATTAAAACCTTTTGCAAGGTCTCTTGGAGCCGCTTTTCAAAAAGTAAATTTCTTAAGAGATGTAAAAGCCGATTTTAATCAACTTGAGCGTACGTATTTTCCTGATGTTGATTTCAGGAATTTTACCGCTGAAACAAAAAAGAATATAGAAGAAGATATTATGGCCGATTTTGCAAATGCTTATAAAGGAATTGTTGAGTTGCCTCTTAAAGCAAGGTTTGGAGTTTACGTCGCGTATAAATATTATTTGTCACTTTTCAAAAAAATAAAACGTATGCAGCCGGCGAAAATTCTTGAGCAGCGAATAAGAATTCCGAATTATTCGAAAGCATTTATTGTTGTAAGAGCTGGTGTAAAAAACCAACTGCATTTAATTTAATAAATTAATTGATGAATATATTGACCGAAGTAATATTAGTTGATGAGAATGATGAGCAAATTGGAACCATGGAGAAAATGGAAACCCATGTAAAAGGCTTGTTGCACCGGGCTTTCAGTGTATTTATCTTTAATAGTAAAGGCGAAATGCTGCTGCAACAACGTGCTAAGGGTAAGTATCACAACGGTGGCCTGTGGACTAACACATGTTGCAGCCATCCACTTCCCGGCGAAAATGTTTTATCTGCCGCAAAAAGAAGATTGTCAGAAGAGATGGGATTCTCAACGAGTCTTTCGCCGGTTTTTAATTTTACGTATAGGGCAATTTTCGATAATGGTTTAACGGAGTATGAATACGATCATGTATTAACCGGGCTTTATGATGGTGAGGTAAACGTAAACACCGGCGAGGTAAGCGACTATTGTTACAAAACAATCGAAGACATCGAAGCATCATTAATAACACACCCTCAAAAATATACTGAGTGGTTTAAATTGGCTTTGCCCGGAATAAAAGCGTTCCATGTAGAAAACTTCAGTGTTGTATAATCCAGCTAAGATGATTTCAGAGAAGCGCATTTTATAAAATCTTATTTTTGTATTGAAGATGCAACTCGTTTATTTTATATTAATAATGCTGGGGACCTTTTTACTAATGGAGGGCATCACATGGCTTACACATAAATTTGTTATGCACGGTTTTCTGTGGTATCTGCACGAAGACCACCATAAAAAAGGCCCGGGTTTCTTCGAAAAGAATGATGCTTTTTTTCTAATATTTTCCATACCCAGCATTCTTTGTATTTTATTTGGAACATTTAATAATAAATTTTGGCTGGCAGCAATAGGTACGGGTATTGCGATGTATGGGCTTGCCTATTTTATAGTACATGATGTAATTATCCATCAACGCATAAAACTATTTACACGTACTGATAATATATATGTCCGGGGCATAAGATGGGCACACAAAATGCACCACAAACATTTGGAAAAGGAAGACGGGGAGAGTTTTGGAATGTTGCTGGTGGCGAGAAAATACCGGGCAAAAGTTAAGGCTGATAGAAAAAGAGCATTAGAAAATAAGATTAAGGCCGCCTCAGTTTTAGCGGCAAATAATTAAGAATCTTCGCGGATTATTTCCCAAACAAAGTTGCATAGTAGGTTCACCAAATTTTTATTGTCTTAATAAATTATCTTCAATGATTGAGACAAAATCAATAACGCGGATCTACATGCAGGCTACACAGTACGACTATATCTTTCTGGGCGCAGGTTGTTCTTCCCTAAGCATTGTCATGCGAATGATAAATTCGGAAAAATTTGTCAATAAAAAGATACTTATTATAGATAAAGCAAGCAAGACGAAAAATGACCGTACCTGGTGCTTTTGGGAAAAGAGAGAAGGTTTTTTTGAAAGTATAGTATTTAGAAAATGGAAGCATCTTCTCTTTAAAACAGTTGATAAATCTATTTCCCTGGATATTGATCCGTATCAATACAAAATGATACGGGGAAGTGACTTCTATGAGCATTGCTTCAACTCAATTAAATCTCAGCAGAATATTGATATTATCTATGGCAATATTGTTTTCGAAAATGAAGGGTCGCTTGCTAAACTTAAAATCGATGATGGAGAATTGTTGGTTGATGAAAGGGCGATTGTTTTCAATTCGATTTATAAGCCACGTAAAAATCAGAAAGGTAAATTTTATTTGCTGCAACATTTTAAGGGCTGGATAGTTGAAACCAGTGAAGATTTTTTTAATGCTGAGCAGGCGGTGCTCATGGACTTCAGAGTTCATCAAAAGCATGGAACCACTTTCGTTTACGTTTTACCGTTATCTTCTACCAGGGCGCTTGTTGAGTTTACATTATTCACAGCCAATGTTTTGCCAACCGCAGAATATGATATTGCCTTGCAGGATTATTTGAAAAATTATCTCAACCTTGAGAAGTACAAAATCATTGAAGAGGAGTTTGGAATTATTCCTATGACAAATGCGGGTTTTCCTGGTTACGAAAATGGAATGTATTATATAGGAACGGCGGGTGGGCAGACTAAAGCATCTACCGGCTACACTTTTAGGTTTATTCAAAAGCAGGCTGATTCAATCGTGATGGATTTATTGAACGGGAAGGTTTCTAAACAAAGTAATTCCAGAGATCGCTTTTATTTTTATGACAGTACCCTGCTGCGTATTCTAAGTAAAAAACTATTAGAAGGAAAGACGATTTTCTCAGTGCTTTTTAAAAAAAATAAAGCTTCGGTGGTACTAAAATTTCTTGACAATGAAACCAGCGTTTCGGAGGAATTTAAATTGCTTAATTCCCTGCCTAAAAGAATATTCATTAAGGCCGGGTTTAGAGAATTTCTAAAAATGATAGGCCCAAAAGGATAAAATAAATACCATATCAAAAATTTTCATAACTTTTTGTTTCTTCCCGGGATCTAATGGCTTTGCATAAATTCAATCCCCATTTTCTCTGTAAATTCGTATAAATGGAAACTGTATTAGACATACCTAAATATGTTTTAAATGAAGCGGAAGAAAAGAAAGAAATTCTTCGGCATTACCGCGCCTTGTTACGAACGCTCAAGCCTAAGCTGAAGCCAGGCGACAAAGAACTCGTAAGGTCGGCTTTTGAAATAGCGGTAGAAGCTCATAAAACAATGCGCCGTAAAAGTGGCGAACCATACATTTTGCACCCTATTGCTGTCGCAATGATATGCGTTGAAGAGATAGGGCTGGGTGTCCGCAGCACGATCTGCGCTCTTATGCATGATACTGTTGAGGATACTGATGTCACCCTCGAGGACGTACAAAGAGAATTTGGAAGCGAGATAGCGAAGATAGTTGATGGCCTTACGAAGATATCCACTGTACTTGATGCCAATTCATCCAAGCAGGCAGAGAATTTTAAAAAGATATTACTTACCCTTACCGATGACCCCAGGGTAATCTTGATCAAGCTGGCAGACCGGCTTCATAACATGCGTACCCTCGATAGCATGAAGCGGGAAAACCAGCTTAAAATTTCTTCGGAAACAGTTTATGTGTATGCTCCTCTTGCACACAGGATGGGCCTGTACAATATAAAAACTGAGATGGAAGACCTCGCCATGAAATACATGGAGCCTGACAGCTATCGCTATATTGCTCAAAAACTGGATAATACAAAAAGAGAACGGACAAGGTATATTAACGATTTTATCAGGCCAATAAAAGAGAAGCTGCAAAACGGAAAATTCGATTTTGAGATATATGGCAGGCCAAAGAGCATCCATTCTATTTGGAATAAAATGAAAAAGAAAGGTGTTTCATTTGATGAAGTGTATGATCTTATTTGCGATACGTGTGATATTAAATTCACCGCCTGAAAGGGAAAAAGAAGATTGCTGGAAAGTATACAGTATGGTAACTGATGAATATAGCCCTGCCCCGGAGCGTCTGCGTGACTGGCTTAGCAATCCAAAAAGTAATGGATACGAGGCATTGCATACTACGGTAATGGGAGCCCAGGGCAAATGGGTGGAAGTGCAGATACGCACAAAAAGAATGAATGATATCGCAGAGAAAGGATTGGCAGCTCATTGGAAGTACAAAGAAGGCTCGAATGAGGAGAATCGGTTCGACAGATGGTTTCACCAGATAAGAGATATGCTTGCCAGCCAGGATACTAATTCAATTGATTTCCTGCAGGACTTTAAAGTTTCATTTTTAGCGGAAGAAATTTATGTATACACACCCAAAGGAGATGTAAAAATGTTACCAATAGGAGCATCAGCGCTTGATTTTGCTTTTGCGGTTCATACGGCTGTTGGAGAAAAATGTATTGGGGCAAAAGTGAATCACAAATTGGTTCCCCTGGGACATAAGCTCCGCAGCGGAGACCAGGTCGAAATTATCACTTCTTCAAAACAAAAACCCAGCAGGGAATGGCTAAAGCTCGTGGTAACTCCAAAGGCCAAAACAAAAATTAAAGATTCTCTTAAGGAAGAAAAACGAACTATTGCTGAAGACGGAAAAAGCATACTTCAGCGTAAGCTTGATCATATAGGCGCTGCTATGAACCAGGCAAATCTTGATGAGCTGACATCTTATTATAAGCTTCCATCACAACTGGATCTGTTATATGAAATTGCTATAAAAAAAATTGATCTTAAGGAGTTGGGCGAATTTACTGTGCTTGGGGATAAAATTCATTCTCCAAAAGTTATCAAACCTCCGGCTGAAGAAAAGCACGAATCTGACCACAAGCATCTTAATAAAAAAGATACAGAGCTTATCATTTTTGGTGAAAGCAGTGATAAAATAATGTACACCCTGGCCAACTGCTGTAAGCCCATTCCCGGTGATGATGTATTTGGATTTGTAACACAGGGTGAAGGACTTAAAATTCATAGAACTAATTGTCCGAATGCGGCAAGGCTATTATCTAATTATGGGCATAGAGTGGTAAAAACAAAATGGGTCAAGAACAAAGAAATTTCTTTTTTAACGGGTATTAAAATTGTTGGGCTTGATGACGTAGGCGTGATAAATAAAATAACCAATCTTATAAGTGGCACATTAAAAATTAATATTAATGCCCTTACCATTGAGGCCAAAGATGGTTTATTTGAAGGAAATATAAAAGTATATGTGCATGACAAAGATGAACTGGAAGACCTTGTTGAACATTTGAAAAGCCTGCCGGGTATTGAAAGTGTTGATCGATACGATACCGAATAATATTCAATTTTCCATTTTCAAAAAAATCTATCAAGTATCTTCGCGGCCTGAATGTATAAGGTACTTCGCAATATTTTATTTTGGTTCGATCCCGAAGATGTACATTATTTTTCCATGAACGTTCTGAGGATGTTTTGCAAATTTTCTTTTGTAAGAAATATTCTTCAAAAGAAATTTGGCACCGAAAGAGAGAGTCTTAGAAAGCATTTTTTTGGGGTGGCATTTCCTAATCCGGTTGGACTTGCAGCAGGATTTGATAAAAACGCAAAATATCTCAGGGAACTCTCAACCCTGGGTTTTGGATTTGTTGAGATTGGCACAGTAACTCCATTGCCACAAGAGGGAAATCCCAAACCAAGGTTGTTTCGCTTGCCAAAAGATAAGGCAATTATAAACCGAATGGGATTTAATAATGATGGCGCAGTAGTGGTTGCCACCAGGTTGGCTAAATACCGGGAAAAACAACTATTGAAATCCAACTATCGACAAGATTTCTCTGAGCTTATAGTTGGTGGGAATATTGGGAAAAATAAAAGCACGCCAAATGAGGATGCATGGAAAGATTATGAAAAGTGCTTTATAGCGTTACATGATTACGTGGATTATTTTGTTATAAATGTGAGTTCCCCAAACACACCAGGCCTGAGAGATCTTCAGCAAAAAGACTCTTTGCAAAAAATTCTTTCACACCTGCAGAATCTAAATAAAGCTAAAAAAAAGCAAAGGCCTTTACTATTAAAAATATCACCTGACTTATCTGTTGACGAACTAGATGATATAATTGATCTTGCCATTGAAATCAGGTTAGATGGTCTTGTAGCCTGCAATACAACAATTAGCCGTGAGAATTTAAATACCCCCGAGACACAAATTAAAGAGGCAGGTGCAGGAGGATTGAGCGGGAAACCTTTAAATAAAAGCTCAACAAGTATTACCACGCATATTTTCAAAAGAACTGGCGGCAAAGTTCCTGTTATTACAAGTGGTGGAATATTTACCGGCAAGGACGCAATTGAAAAATTTGACAGTGGCGCTTCACTTGTTCAGGTATGGACTGGTTTTATTTATGAAGGGCCTGGTATTGTAAAAAATATTTGCAAATCATTGATGTAATTTTAACCAGATAATAAATAAAAAATAATGGGGTATCTATTTACGTCTGACAGCATAATCAGTTTTTTTATTCTTGTGATTCTGGAAATTGTTTTGGGGATTGACAATGTTATTTTTGTGAGCATTATCATAAACCGGTTGCCCCGCGAAAAGCATAAAAATGCAAGATTATTTTGGGTGATTACGGGGAGCCTTGTGCGAAGTCTGTTACTTCTGGCGCTTGGATGGTTACTTTCACAAAAAGGAAAGGCAGTTTTCACAATATTTAATAAAGGCTTTGACCTTGCAAGTATTGTAATGCTTGCCGGTGGCATTTTTTTAATTTATAAATCAGTGCATGAGATACATCAGAAACTTGAAGGGGAAGACATGCATGTGCGGGAAAAAAACAAAAAATCCTTCAGTTTTACACAAGCACTTATCCAGATTGCGCTTGTAGATATGGTGTTTTCATTCGATAGTATTATCACCGCCGGTGGCACTGCTAAACATGTGGAAATAATGATTGCCGCGGTCCTCGTTGCGATGGTCATGATGTTTTCATTCAGCCCTAAAATTGCATCGTTCATTCATAAGCATCCTACATTTAAAATGCTTGCACTCTCGTTCCTTGTGATGATTGGCCTGAGCCTTGTGATTGAAGGATGGGCTTCAGAGAAAGCCGAGGATATAAACCTGAAAAACTATATTTATTTCGGAATGGCCTTCTCATTCGTGGTTGAACTCCTGAATATGAGAGTTAGAAAAAATCAACCAAATAGAATAGTTGAGTTAAACGAGCCATATTACAAAGCAGAGGAAAAGAATGAAGGGGACCAGGCAAAATAGGGGGCTCTCAAATTATGAAAAGCTTAATTGTAAAACAGGTCTGTAATATTACTTTGTGAATTTTTTTACATCGTACATCTCACATCGTATATCACACATAGTACTCACATCCCATATTCACTTACCAGGTAAATCAGCGCTGCCATATTTGCTGCTCCAAGCTTCAATTCTCTTTCGCTCACATTTTCAAATACGTCAGTTGCCGCATGATGAATATCAAAGTATCGCTGACTGTCCGGGCTAAGGCCGGCGAGTGCGGTGCCTATTTTTTTTAACGGTCCAATATCAGAGCCGCCACCCCCATTCGAAAAATCATAAACTCCATAAGGATAAAATAACTCTTTCCATGCCATTATTTTTTTGCGTTGGTCATCGGTCATGTCAAGGCTAAATCCGCGTGGTGTAAATCCGCCGGCATCACTCTCCAGCGCAAAGATGTGTTTTTCATTTTTCGATTTTGCTTCCTCTAAATAAGCATCGGCACCGCGCCCTCCATTTTCTTCGTTCACGAAAAGGACAGCCCTGATTGTTCGCCTTGGTTTTAGCCCTAATGCAATTAGTGTTCTTAAAACTTCGATGCTTTGCACAACACCTGATCCGTCGTCATTCGCACCTTCCGCAAGATCCCAGCTATCGAGATGTCCGCCAACTGTTATAATTTCATCGGGGAAAGCAGAGCCTTTTATTTCTCCGATAACATTGTACGATTTTTTATCAGGAAGCATTTTGCAGTCTGTCTTAAACCAGACTTTAGACACATTTCTTTTCATTAGCTCCCTGCTGAGGTATTCTGCATCATTCGTGCTTATCGCCACGGCCGGTATCTTTGGAAAAGAATCATTGTAAATAGTTACTCCGGTATGCGGATAATCATTAAGATTAATAGCAAGAGATCGAACAATAACTCCAATTGCTCCATATTTTGCGGCCATCGACGGACCTTGTACTCTCGAGACACCACTTTCACCATACGCCTTGAAGGTTTGTATGTATGTTGGGTTCATTCTAAAATTGAAGAAAACAATTTTGCCCTTAATGGCTCCTCCAAGAGCCTGCAACTCCTCCATGCTTTTTACTTCCAATACTGGGGCAGAAACCCCGCCGGAGGCGGTGGCAACAGAGTTACCTAAAGCGGTAAGATGAAGTTGAAATTTTTTGTTGCCTGTAAGTAATATTTCTCCCTCCTCTTTGTTTCCTCTTACCCAATGCGGAACCATACACGGTTGTAAGTAGACCGAATCAACTCCAATGTTTTTCAGCATGCCTTCAGTAAGATGAACGGCTTTCAAATGATTGGCAGAACCAGAAAGGCGCGGGCCAACCTGTTTACATAATTTTTCAAGATTAGTGTAGGCTGTTCCGTTAGTCATTGTCTCGTCCACGATTTTTTTTATAACTGCAGCATCAGGACCTTGTGAGACACTTCTTAACGAAAAACAAATGCACAAAACAATTAAAACGTTTCTTTTCATAAAATCAATACTTAATTTAATTATCTCACTTCTGTAACCCGGTTAACAATGTATTTAGCGTCGCCACGCCATGGCAACGCCGGCATTTTTTCTTATAATGAAGGCTTACATTTTTTTCTTTCAATCTGCCAGGGTTCATCAGAGGTAATTTTGCGCAAACATAAACAATCCACTCAAAAATATCGTTTGTATAGACGGTTCAGTGCCTGAAAAAAGAAATTGTAATTTGCGCAGAATTTTAAATTTATCAGCCGCAAGGCGGATTATTGGTTTAATATATTTCAAATAAATTTTTTATATGAACATAGGAATCGTTTGCTATCCCACATATGGAGGAAGTGGGGTATTGGCAACGGAGTTGGGTAAAGCTCTTGCGGAAAAAGGCCATAACATTCATTTTATAACCTACCAGCAGCCGGTAAGATTGGGAGGCTTTCACGCAAATATTTTTTACCACGAAGTAAGGGTGCCCACGTATCCATTGTTTGATTATCCGCCGTATGAAACGGCTCTTGCAAGTACAATGGTTGACGTAATAACGAATAATAGTGTTGAGCTTTTGCACGTGCATTATGCTATTCCTCATGCTTCTGCGGCGTACATGGCCAGGCAGATTCTTTTAAAGGAGGGAATAGATATTCCTGTTATTACGACCCTGCATGGTACTGATATTACATTGGTAGGGAGAGATAAAACCTATTCACCGGTTGTAACATTCTCGATGAATGAAAGTAATGCTATCACCGCCGTGTCAAAAAATTTAAGAGATGAAACCTATAAGAATTTTAAGATAGCTAAGGAAATTGAGGTGATCTATAATTTTGTGGATGTAAAGCGTTTTGCCCGCAAAGCAGTTACCGCTTTTAAACAAATTATCGCGCCGGATAATGAAAAGATATTATTACATGCTTCCAACTTCAGGAAAGTAAAAAGAGTACCGGATGTTGTGGCAGTATTTGAACAATTAAATAGAAAAATACCTTCAAAATTATTATTCGTTGGTGACGGGCCTGAGCGCTCGTATGTTGAAAGGTTGTGTCGTGAAAGTGATTCCCATGCTGACATAAGGTTCCTTGGAAGACAGGAACAAATGGAGGATATTCTCGCGATTTCAGATTTATTCATTTTACCAAGCGAATATGAAAGCTTTGGGCTTGTTGCACTAGAGGCAATGGCCGCTGCTGTTCCGGTGGTGTCAACTAATGCAGGCGGTTTGCCGGAAATAAATATAGATGGTGTCACCGGGTTTCTCAGCGACGTTGGCGATGTTGAAGATATGAGTAAAAAAATAATAGCCCTTTTTAGTGATGAAAAAGCATATGGGGCTATGAAAGAAAATGCGTTCGGCCAGGCCAAAAAATTTGATATAGATAAGATCGTGCCTGAATATGAAAATCTTTATAAGAAGGTTTTAGGATAGGATAATTGTTATTTCAATTAGCCTTGCTTACAAGATTGCTTTTTGATCTTCTAATGCTTTAGCCATTGTTCAGGATTTACGTTATTACTCTCTTTCATGATAATAAAATCCACCTGCCCTTGCCCTTCGTCATTTGATCCGGCTTTCCCTATTACCTGCCCGATCTTTACGTTATCGCCCCTTTGAACATTTGCTGAACCAAGATTACTGTAAACGGTAAAATATTTACCATGCTTGAGAAACACGGCTTGCTTATCCTCTATATAACTCACGAGCGTTACTTCGCCATCGAAAACTGCTTTTACAGGTTCACCAATTTTAACTCCGAGTGTAACACCGGGATTGTCATAGTTGATACCACCCGGCAGTTTATTCGGGCCAAAATGTGCGCTAATAAATCCCGCCGCCGGCCAGGGAAGCGAGCCACGATTCCTTTCAAAATTTGCGTCAAGGGCCTTATCGGCTTCTGTAGATACTAAAACGCTATTGGATTTTTTTACAACCGGGGGACCTGCCGCCTTAGAGGTATTGGAATTTGCCGCCGCCGTATTGCTACTTGCCGCGTTCTTTTTCAATCCCGCTAACCTTTCTTTCTCTTTCCGGGCCGCGTCAGCACGTGCAATTTCTATTTCTCTGCGTATCATTGCCGATATCATATTCCTCAATTTTGCATCCTGCTTTTTCTTGCCATTTACCTGTGCTGTTAATTCCTTTTGCTGGCCTTTTATTTTATTTACAATTAATTGTTTTTCCTGTTGTTGTTTTTCAAGTAAGGTCAATTCCTTATCACGCTCCTGCAATACAACATTTTTTCTTTGTTTTGTTCCGGACAAAACTTTAATACGGTCTTCGAGCATTTGTTGTGTACGAAGAATATTTTCCGCCTGCATTTCACGATAGCTTCGATACGATTTTAAGTAGGCTATTCTCTTAATAGCGTCATTAAAGCTGGAGGCAGAAAAAATAAAATTCAAAAAGTCATAGTTACTCCTGTTCATGTAAGCATACACCATACTCCTCGCGTATTCCTCTTTGAGTGTGTCCAGCACCCGCGACATTTTTACAATATCTTTCTGCGCCAGGTATATGTTGTTGTTAAGTGTTTTTATTTCGCCGCTTATATTTTCAATTACATTTCCCTGCAGGTCAATTTTTTTATTGATGAGCGTTAGCCCGCCTATATTTACCCTGGCTGTTTTCCTCACTTCCGCCAGCGCCTTTTCGGTTTCAGCTATTTCTTTTTTAAGTTTTTCACGTTCCTTTTGAAGAGCATCTTTGTCTTCAACCTCCTGGGCTCCGGCATTTAGGACAAAGAGAAGAAAGACTAAAATGGTTACAATTTTCCTTGGCATGCACATTATTTTATTATAAAGAAAACGGGTTAACAGGATGCATATTGCTATGCATTAAAGTAACAATTATTTTGTTTTATAACTTGGTGGAACCACAAAGCGGAATGATAATTCCTTGTTAAACTCGTACTGTTTATAAGACAGGTTAATGTCAATTTTGGTTTTTTCAGCGACCGTTATCTCGCGGCTTGTTGCAAAATAAACACCATTGTTTTTTTCGTAATCACCGTAAGTAATATCGGCTGTACGATTCTGACTAAGGTTGATATCATCAAGCTTGCTTCTTTCTATAAGGGTTTTATCGGCAGACACGGTAATTAGATTCTTAAAAAATTTATCAACAGTTGCAACTAACAGATGATTCTCTGTTTGCTTATAGGAAACCACACTGTCCCCGACGTAGATGGGATTCCCGATTATTATGTCCTGTAGGGTTGAAAAATTCAAGGGAATGTGTGTGATCTCTTCAATGTAATTAAAAGGATGGTATTCCACAAGCTTATCAAGTTTATTTACTATGGTAATACTGTCTTTCGTAATAAGAATTCTAAAGGCTTCAATGCTCAGAAAGGTTGCACTTATTGAAACCCATAATACGCTGTCAGAATAGAGTCTTATAAACGCGTTAAAGTCTGGTTGCTTGCCCTTGCTGTCTTCATATTCGACTTTTATTTTTGAAGAGAAAGTGGTAAAATGAATCCTGTTTTTTTTAAGCGATTTTAAAATATTCACAGCGCCCCTGATAGAATCATTCTCGGCGATAACCGGATTATTTAATATTACCGTATCCTTTTTGTTGACCGCAGTATTTAATTTTTTTGTTGACCTGCATCCTTGCGAAATATAAACCAGGCAGATGCCCAAAAGGATTACAATAAGCTGCCTTCCCATTCAGATTTTTTTAAGGTTCATAATTTACCCGTGTGGCCAAACCCTCCTTCTCCTCTGTCAGACGATTGTAACTCTGCTACAGGTTTCCAGCATGCCTTTTCAACCTTGGAAATAACGATTTGGGCTATGCGTTCTCCGTTTTTAATTGCATACTCCTGTGTTGACAGGTTGATAAGAATCACTTTTAATTCTCCGCGATAATCACAATCCACAGTTCCGGGAGAATTTAGACATGTAATCCCATGGTTAATTGCCAGTCCGCTACGGGGTCGTACCTGGGCCTCAAAGCCATGGGGCAACTCAATAAAAATTCCGGTTGGTATCATTGCTCTTTCTAATGGCTGTAATACAACGGGAGATTCAAGATTTGCTTTTAAATCAAGTCCTGCAGAACCATTTGTGGCGTACTCAGGCAAATCATTTCCTGAACAATTAATGATCTTTATTTCCACTTCATGCATGGCGACAAAGATAAGAATGCAATTGAGCCCATGAAAAAAAATTACTTTGCAACTTCTATGATTCTATAAGAACAGTCGCGTAGGCTGCAACACCTTCTTCACGGCCTATAAAACCCATTTTTTCTGCGGTGGTAGCCTTTATTGAAACAGCATTCTCATCTATTGAAACAAGCTCAGCAATTATTTTTCTCATTGCTGGAATGTATGTCTGTATTTTTGGTTTTTCGATACAAATGGTTGAATCAATATTCCCAACTTTATAGCCCTTATCTCGTATCAGTAAAAAGGTTTTTTGCAATAAGATTTTACTATCAATATTTTTATATTCATCGGAAGTATCCGGAAAATGAACTCCGATGTCTCCAAGGCAAGCTGCCCCGAGCAAGGCGTCACAGATTGAATGAAGCAATACATCCGCATCGCTATGTCCCAATGCGCCTTTCTCATGTTGGAGATTTACGCCACCCAACCAAAGTTCTCTTCCTCTTATCAATTGATGAAAATCAATTCCAAATCCTATTCTGAATGACATTGTTACCTGTTTTAATCTGAATTATTAATGCGGAAAAAAAGTTTTATTCGTCTAAAAATAGGTATAATACTTTTTACTTAAACCTAAGGCTTCTGGCTTTTCTATATAAAAAATGCCTCACTTTTTTGGGAGGCATTAAAAAAAATATTTTATTAAGATTATTGTTGGGTAGCGACAGGTGCGGAATCTTTATCAAGATTGAAAATAAGACTAAATCTTAAAGTGTTTGATAATGGATTTCTATTAATGCCGTTGCCGGAAGGAATAAGATAAGAGAAATTTAAACCAAACATATTATAATTCAATCCTGCTCCGACTGTAAAATATTTACGGTCTCCTTTCGTTGGAGCCTCATAAAAATAACCTGCCCTGAAAGCAAACTGATCATTATAAGAATACTCGGCCCCAACTGAAACCTGGAATTCTTTTATTTCTTCACTAAAACCTCCTGGTGCGTCGCCGAATGAACTGAACCAGCTGGTTACAACACCTTTGCTATGATAATCTGCAAGTCCTGCAGAATCGCCTAAAGCTGGTGGGGTAGGTACAAGAAGCTTATTAACATCAAGTCCAAATGTAATTTTATTTGTTTCATCGAAAGCTTTTACATACGCAATTCCTAAACCGAGGTTAGCAGGGATAAAATCTTTTTCAGATGCATTATCAGTGTACGAAATTTTTGAACCCAGGTTGGAAAGAGTAATACCCCAGTTTAAACCTGAACCATCAGCACTGCCTGCAGTTCCATCATGAAATACCGAAAGATCTCCGGCTACAGAACTTCCCGTTTTATAATTCGAGCCACTTACTGACTGACCACTGGCGAGATTTGAATTGATATATCTTAGCGCTATTCCAATGCCCAGCTTATCTGATAATTTTCGTGAGTAACCTACGTCAAAAGCAAATTCCCTTGGCCTGTAAGTTTGAAGATCATTTCCCAAATTATCAGTGAATTGTATATTACCAAGGCTAAAATAACGCAAAGAAGCAGAAATAGCTTGAAGTTCATCATCAAGTTTATAATATCCCGCAGCCGAAACAAGATAAACATCGTTAAGGTCGAGGCCCTTTAGCCATGGTGTATATGTTAATGCAATGGATGATTTGCTTACTGCAAAAGGAATTTTTGCCTGGTTCCAAAAAGACGAATTTGCATCCGGTGTAGTGGCGATACCCACATCACCCATACCTCCCGAACGTGCATCTGGTGAGATTCTTAAAAAGGGAACTGCTGTTGTTACAACATTTATTGGATTTGTAGTACTGCTTTGTGCGTTAACGACAAAAGTAGCTCCCATCAGCATTGCTAATGCCGTTAATCTCAAAGTTACTTGTTTCATGTGTAATTTTTGCTTGGTTAGGTAGAGCTAAACTGTATAGAAATTAGTTTTTGGAATTGTAAAAATAATTTTTTTATTGAAATGGGCAATTAAAATGTAATACAAGGTCAACGCTGGCATAGTAATTCCGGATTTTTAAACCTCATGGTTTTTTGTATTTGAATTTTTTTACAGGCGTATCCTTTAATCTAAATATCTCTATATCTCTCAAAAGCTTTTATATGTCTTTTTGGTATTTCAACTTGGAGATGAAACGCATGGATTCAAATAAATATTGCGTGCAAATCTGTTGCCACAAAAAAACTAAGATTCAATTTCCGGGTATTATTCCGATATCCTATATTTTATAAGTTTTACCGCTAATAAAGGAAAGTAACCCCCCGGAAAAGACCGCCTCCAATCTATATGTGAATACTTTGCAAAAGTACAAGGAACAGGGTAAAATTGATTTTTAAATGATAAACCGAAATCAAATAAAGTATTTATATTCGCTGTTACGAAATCAATGCCCTTACACAATAACACAGAAAACCTTTCGTTAAATAATCTGCAAAACGAATGCACATGCTAAAATTAAAATCTGCCGGAAAATATTCTCTTTTTTTACTGGCCACCCTGTTCATATTAACTTCCTGTCATAAGAAGAAAGATAAGTCTTCTGTAACTGGCTGGAACTATGATGACAAAAATTATGGAAACTTTCATGTACTGAAAGCCAAAGAGCAGAAAGCGGGCCCCGGCCTTGTATTTGTGCAGGGAGGAACTTTCACGATGGGTGCCAAAGAAGAAGATGTTATGGGCGATTGGAATAATGTACCACGCAGGGTGAGTGTGAATTCTTTTTACATTGATGAAACCGAAGTGGCTAATGTGCATTACCGCGAATATCTTTATTGGCTAAGCAACACCTTCGACAATGATACCGCTATCATGAAAATGGCGTTGCCTGATACTTTGGTATGGAGAAGCGAACTCGCTTATAATGAACCATACGTTGAATACTACTTTCGTTATCCTGCATATAATTATTACCCGGTTGTTGGTGTAACCTGGGAACAGGCACATGATTTTTGCATCTGGAGAACTGATAGAGTTAACGAAAAAGTATTAATTGACAAAGGCTATTTAAACAAAAAGGCTCCCCTTGCTGCAATGAAGGGCGGACAAGGAGACCAGGCTTTCAATACCGATACCTATCTTATGAATCCTGATGAGATCAATAATAAAACCGCCCCTAAAAAGGGTGGCTTAAAAGATGTAAGTGGAAGAGCACGAAAAGTCATCACATTTGAAGATGGTATTTTATTGCCGGGTTACCGCCTTCCTACAGAAGCTGAATGGGAATATGCTGCATATGGTATTATCGCCCAGAACCCCAATCCACGCACAAAGGAAAAAAATCATGGTGAAGAAGTCATTTCTAACCAACAAGTATATTCATGGAGTAAGAATGTAAACGGCCTGCGTGATAATCGACGTGGAAGCTGGCAGGGACAATTCCTGGCCAATTTCAAAAGAGGAAATGGTGACGTAATGGGTGTAGCAGGAGGTTTAAATGACCGTGCTGCGATTCCGGGCCCAATTAAATCCTTTTACCCCAATGGATATGGACTATACAATATGAGTGGAAATGTGAGCGAGTGGGTTGGAGATGTTTATCGTCCTCTTACTTCTCTTGATGAAGATGATGTAAACCCTTACCGGGGTAACAAGTTTACTAAATTCTATAAAAACAGCCAGGGAGAGTATGAGAGAGATACGTTGGGACGTTTGAAAAAGGAAGTCGTCCCGGATTCTGAAGCTCTTAACCGTCGCAATTACCAAAAGGGTGATGTTATTAATTACTTAGACGGTGATTCAATTTCCGCTGTTACTTATGGATATGGAATTTCATCATTAATTAGCGATAAATCACGGGTAATAAAGGGCGGTAGCTGGAATGATATGCCTTACTGGTTATCTCCCGGAGCCAGACGCTACCTTGAGCAAGACCAGGCAAGCAGCACTGTAGGTTTCAGATGCGCTATGACAAGACTTGGGAGCCCTGAAGGAAATGGATTTAAGGAAGGAAACATTTTTGGCAAGCGCAAGCAGAATAAAAAGAAAAAGAATTAATCTCAAAATATTTTTTAATAAAAAGCCTCTTAGTAAAATAAGGGGCTTTTTTTATGAGGCTAAACTTAATGATAACATACATTTGCGAATATGAATATTGAAGACATTTATAAAATTTATCAACACAATCCTTCTGTACAAACTGATACCAGGAAGCTGAAAGGCAATGACCTGTTTTTTGCCCTTAAAGGTCCCAATTTTAATGGAAATGAATTCGCTCAACAAGCATTGGAAAGGGGCGCCGCCTATGTGGTGGTTGACCAGGAATTATCATTTAATAATGATCGGGTAATTGTAATAAAAGATGTTTTGCAAACCCTGCAGGAGCTCGCAAAATTTCATCGTATTCAATTAGAAAAAACGCCATCCGGAAAAAAAATTCCATTTATCGCAATCACAGGCAGTAACGGCAAGACAACGACTAAAGAATTAGTTAATAAGGTGCTCGGTTCTTCATTCAAAACTTATACTACAGAAGGAAATTTGAATAACCATATCGGGGTTCCATTAACCATTTTAAAAATAAAAGAAGACGTTGAAATGGCTGTGATTGAAATGGGTGCCAATCATCTTGGCGAAATAGCAGGATATTGTAAATATGCAATGCCCACGCACGGGCTCATTACCAATTGTGGCAAAGCACACCTCGAAGGCTTTGGCAGTATAGAAAACGTGAGAAAAGGCAAAGGTGAATTGTTTGATTATCTGCGTAATAATAAGGGAACTGTATTTGTAAATAGTGACGATCAATCCGTTTTTCAATTGAGCCATGGCATACATGAAATTATCTATTATGGCAGCAACGGTACAAATCTAAAAGGGAGCATAGTTAAAAGCGATCCATTCCTGAAAGTAAATATTTCGGGTTCAATCCCCATCAATGTAAAAACAAACCTGGTAGGTTCCTACAATTTTTCAAATGTAATGGCAGCATTTTGCATTGGGAGATACTTTAATATTGATGATCAAAAAATAAAGGAGGCAATTGAAAATTACTTTCCCTCTAACAGCCGTTCACAATTAATTAAAGATGGCAGCAACGTTATAATATCAGACACCTATAACGCCAACCCTGGTAGCATGAAGGCTGCCATTGAAAATTTTGCGTCCATGACCGGAGACAAAAAGATCTTATTACTCGGCAGCATGATGGAATTAGGTGAGAACACTAAAAAAGAACATGAAGCTATCGTTTCATTAATTGATAAATATGATTTTGAAAAAGTTGTATTTGTTGGAAAAGGTTTTGGAGGAATTTCAAATAGATATATTAATTACGAAAATGCAATACAGGCACGCGAATGGCTAAAGAAGTTACATCCTGAAAACGCTCTTATTCTTGTAAAAGGTTCCCGGTCTATGCAAATGGAGAAAGTTCTTGAATGATTTAGTAGATTTGCCGTCTTTTTAAAAATCTTTTTTAAGAATTAAAAGGAATGGAGACTTGTCCGAGTGGTTGAAGGAGCACGCCTGGAAAGTGTGTATACGGGAAACTGTATCAAGGGTTCGAATCCCTTAGTCTCCGCTGAAATCAGTTTAGTTATTTTAGTTAAATCCGTCCTTTGTCAAATTCTCTAATCTTACTTCGTCAAGAATACCAATGCTTTTGTTATTGGTAGAAATAATTTTTTCATGTGCCAACTCATTCAAAACTCTGAAAACAGTTTCGTAAGTCGTTCCTGCATACGAAGCAAGATACTGTCTGCTTAATAGAATATTTATTTCTCCTTTTGCCGTCTCGCCAAATTTATTTTTTAGCGAAAGCAAGGAAGATGCAATACGACCTTTTACCTGCATGTGAGCCAGTAAATTCATTTTTCTTTCAGACCGCTGCAATTCCTCTGCGTAAAATAATAATAACTTTATGGCAAAATCATTATTTACTTTAAGAGTCGTTCTAAAAAAATTCAGATCAATATAACAAACGGTAGTGGGTTCAAGAGCAGTTCCGGAAACGGGATAAATAATTTCATCGCCCAACCCCCTGTGGCCGATTATTTCTCCATTTTTTGCAAATCTTATTATTAATTCTTTTTCGGAGCCCCATTTTTTATGCACTTTCACAGCACCGTGGTAAATGAAATAAATACCTTTTACTTCCGCTCCTTCTTCAAATATCAATTCACTTTTTTTATAAAAAAATGTTTTTTTATTTGCTTCAAGAGCAGGTAGCCATTCAGGTAAGCACAGATTGCAGAGGAAGCAATTTTTTAAGTCACAACCTTTTTTACTCTCTCTCATACAAAGAAAGTTATGCGCTAAAATTCAGGAAAAAAAATAATGCCGGTATTTTTCGTATGCCTGGTGGGCTTACAATTTTGAAAATTTAATGTTTAGCAGCAAGGATACTATCGCTCAAATGAGATTGCACAGCTTTATCAATTTCCGGCAAATAAAAATTCACAACCTCTCCTACCACAATAATAGACGGGTTGGATAATTCAGCGTGTTGTGATTTAAATGCAATATCCTTTACTTTACCGATTACCATTTTTTCTTTGGACGTAGTGCCATCCTGTATGATCGCAACTGGCGTATCGAACTTATCCTGCTCCATAAATATATCCATTATCGCCTCCAGCTTACTCATGGCCATTAATATAATAACGGTGGCGGATGATTGAGCCGCCAGTTTAATGTCATTGGAAATTTCCCCTGATTGCGTAGTGCCGGTTGTTACCCAAAAACTTTCGTTCATACCTCTGCAGGTAAGCGGTATCATTTTGGAAGCAGGCACAGCAAGCGCACTCGATATACCAGGAATTACTTCTACAAATATTCCGGCATTTTGCGCAGCAGCTATCTCTTCCTGGGCGCGGCCAAATACAAAAGGATCGCCGCCTTTCAACCTTACCACATGGCCATGTGTCCTTGCGTATTCAATTATTAACATGTTGATCTCCTGTTGCGATAAATAATGGCAGCCATATCTTTTCCCTACAAATTGTTTTACAGCTCTTGGTGATGCATACTTTAATAACTCTTCATTTACCAAGGCATCGTATAAAATAACATTTGCCGAAGCAATTGTTTTGATAGCCTTTAGTGTAATTAACTCGGGATCGCCCGGGCCGGCACCTACCAGAGAAAGGAGCGGTTTTACCATAAAATTTATATTAAAATAAAAAATATGTAATTTTTTTTTATTAAAAATAGCGTTTATTGAGCTAATATTCTTAAATTTATGATTTATATAATAGAAATAATGGTAAAATCGTCATTATATCGTTAAATATATTATATATAAGTAAATTTAATATTACGATTGCTTGATATTTATTAGAACTGAATAATAAATGTCATCGCAATGAAAATAGTAATTATTGGAAATGGGATGGTTGGTTATAGGCTTTGTGAAAAGTTAGTATCAAAAACCCAAAATGCAGAACTTGTTGTATTTGGCGAAGAAATCCGGCCAGCTTATGACCGGGTACATTTAAGTGAATTTTTTGCAGGGAAAACCGCAGAAGATCTTACATTGGCCGGCTTAGATTGGTATCGTGAAAATAATATCCAGCTCCATCTCGGAGATCCTATTCAAAGTATTGACCGCACTGCCAAAACCGTTCATTCACATAAAGGTGTTTCGGTAGTCTACGATTACCTTATTCTCGCCACAGGTTCTGCCGCATTTGTCCCCCCAATTCCCGGAGTAGATAAAGAAGGTGTATTTATATATAGAACCATCGAAGACCTTGAATTAATGACAGGCCATGCACGGAAATCTAAAACCGGTGCCGTAATTGGTGGCGGCCTATTAGGCCTTGAGGCTGCGAAAGCAATGCTCGACCTTGGGATTACCAACACTCAGGTGATTGAATTTGCGCCCCGGCTTATGCCACGCCAAATAGATGATGCCGGCTCCGGTATTTTAAGAGACAAACTGGAAGCATTGGGCCTGACAATTCACACAAATAAAAATACCAAGGAAATATTGGGCGATGAAAGTATTACAGGAATGAAATTTTCTGATGATACCACTATTGGCGTTGACATGCTGGTAATTTCAGCAGGCATAAAACCAAGGGATGAACTTGCGAAACTTTGCGGGCTGGAAACAGGCCCTCGCGGTGGGATAGTGGTAAATGAAAAATTGCAAACCGCCGATCCTTTTGTTTTTGCTATTGGCGAATGTGCTTTACATGAAGGAATCATCTATGGTCTCGTGGCTCCAGGTTATGAAATGGCTGATGTTGTAGCGACCAATCTTACGGGTGGAAATAAGGAGTTCAACGGGTATGATATGAGCACCAAATTAAAGCTAATTGGTGTTGATGTAGCAAGTTTTGGTGATCCATTTATAAGTGGTGAAAATGTGAGGACGGTAGTGTTTGAAGATACCATGAAGGGTATTTATAAAAGAATTAATATTTCTGCGGATGGAAAAGAATTACTCGGGGGTGTATTGGTAGGAGAAGCGGAGCAATATAATATGTTGCTGCAGACCTGTAAAAATAAAGTGGTGCTGCCTCCCAATCCTGAAGACGTAATATTAGGATCGAGGGGTGGAGAAGGTGAAGGCGGGGCCGGCGTTCAGGGGCTGCCTGATGATGCAATGATCTGCAGTTGCGAAAGTGTAACTAAAGGAGATATATGCAATGCGGTTTCAATGCAGGAATGCGAAACTATAGATACTATAAAGAAATGCACCAAAGCCGGAACAGGCTGTGGGGGCTGCGTGCCAATGGTTAAAGACCTTATGCTGCATACCATGAAGTCGCAGGGAAAATATGTCCGCAATGTCTTATGCGAACATTTTAATTATAGCCGTCAGGAAATGTTTGACCTCGTGAAGTTGCATGAAATAAAATCTTATGATGAAGTATTGGACAAATTGGGTAAAGGCGACGGATGTGAGTTATGTAAGCCGGCGGTAGTGTCTATCCTTGCCAGTTTGTGGGGAGAAATGATCTTAAAAAAAGGGAACGATACTGCACAGGATAGTAATGATCGTTTCCTTGCCAACATTCAAAAAGGTGGAACTTACTCTGTTGTTCCCAGGATACCGGGCGGAGAAATTACGCCGGATAAACTAATCGTGATTGGACAGGTTGCCAAACAATACAATCTCTATACAAAAATAACGGGTGGCCAGCGGATAGATATGTTTGGCGCCCACCTCAATGATCTACCGGATATATGGGGTCAGTTGATAGCGGCTGGTTTCGAAAGCGGCCATGCTTACGGTAAATCTTTGCGTACTGTAAAAAGTTGTGTGGGAAGTACCTGGTGCCGTTTTGGGCTGCACGATAGCGTTAGTTATGCCATTCGTACTGAAGAACGGTACCGTGGCCTGCGTTCCCCTCATAAAATAAAGGGCGGTGTGAGCGGCTGCATAAGGGAATGTGCCGAGGCGCAAAGCAAAGACTTTGGCATAATAGCTACAGAAAAAGGTTGGAACCTTTTTGTATGTGGTAATGGAGGAAGTAAGCCACAGCACGCTCTGTTATTGGCTACCGATCTTGATTACGAAACGTGTATTAAATACATTGACCGTTTTTTAATGTTCTACATAAAAACTGCAGATACTTTAACCAGGACCGCTACATGGCTCAATAAGATGGAAGGTGGTATTGATTATCTGCGAAATGTGGTAGTTAATGACAGCCTTGGTATGGCAGAACAATGGGAGGCAGAAATGCAGGCGCTGGTGGATTGTTATAAATGCGAATGGAAAGAGGCTATTGAAAACACCGAAATCAGGAAGCGCTTTAATCATTTTGTAAATGCTCCCGGAGAAAAAGATCCGTTGGTAAAATTTGAAATAATGAGGCAGCAAAAAAAAGTAGCTGACTGGAAATAGAAATTTAAAAATTATTCAACTAATGAAATCCTTATTCAGCTATACTTAGCTAATTACATAGACCTTCTCTTTCCAAAGGCCGAATTACTGCAAAGGAGCGGGTTTAGTTCCCTCTCCGCCGCGGCGGAGAGACGTTGTCCATAGGACTCCCGTGGAGAGGTGAGGCCTTTTACGATTGCCTGTAATTTTTACGATTGCTTGTTTTATAGAACAGCGGATATTTTATCGCTGTTGTATCATGGGAAATATTGCCCGGTAATTCCGGCGTAATAATAAATTATAAAAAAAATGAGTATGCTAATAACAACAACTGAAGAAACAAAGATTACCTGGTTTGTGGCTTGCCATGCAGAAGATGTTCCAGCTAACGGTGGAGTATGCGTGAAATTAGAAGATACCCAAATTGCATTGTTTCAGTTTGCAAGAAGAGGCGAATGGTATGCCACTCAAAACGAATGTCCGCACCGGAAGCAGATGGCATTGAGCCGGGGAATGATTGGTACGCAACAGGAGGAACCAAAAGTTGCCTGCCCTTTTCATAAGAAAACTTTTTCCCTCGCAACAGGCGAGTGCCTTACCGGTGATGAATGCAGTATTAAAACATACCCGGTAAAAGTTGAGGATGGCAAAGTATTTATCGGGATAAAAGAATGAAAAAAATCTCTGCCGATGTCGAAATTGAAACAGGGTAATGATTTTTAAAATTGATAACAACTTAAAAACCAGACCAAAATTATGGCTAAAATCTTCAAAAATTGCCTATGCATTCTTATGATATTTGTCATTGCCCTTTTTGCATTAAACGTAAATGGTCAGCTTTCTGTTGCGGGGCAATTGCGCACCCGTACAGAATTCCGTGATGGTTTAGGGACCCTGATGTTAAAAACAAACAGCCCTTCGTTTTTTACCTCACAGCGCAGCAGGCTTACCTTTAATTACAAGACCAACCATGTTATTTTTCAAACTTCTTTGCAGGATATCAGGGTCTGGGGGCAGGATGCATCAACCATCAGCAATGCAGATGGGAGCAAACTTGGCCTCCATGAAGCGTGGGCTGAAATCGCGTTGGCGAATAAAAAAGATTCCTCTTTCACAAATTCTTCTGTTGATTATTTCGCTGTAAAAATCGGGAGGCAGGAATTGCTTTATGATGACAGTCGCTTACTCGGCAATCTCGATTGGCTGCAACAGGCCCGTCGACACGATGCAATTGTTTTTAAATTATTAAACAAGGGCTGGCAATTTGATCTCGGAGCTGCCTTCAATCAAAATACTGATGCGTTTAATTACAACGGCACTTACTATACTCCTGCCAACGTAATGCCTTACGTGAAAGACAGCAAAGGCAATCTTGCAGTAACGCCCTCCGCTTTTATCCCTTTAAACAACATTGCCGGATGGAGCTCTAAAACAGGAGCGCCGGCATTGCAGGCTATGCCTTCCACCAATGGTTTGTACCAGGATTATAAGGCAATGCAATTTTTATATGCTGCAAAAACCTTCAATAAAACAAAACTCACCGGGCTAATTCTGGCGGATCATTTTGGTAAGTATATAAATGACTCTGTTACAAATATTGCCGGTACGGATACAGGTTATATTTATGGAAGGCGCTTCAATCAAAAAGGGGTTAACAGCCGTGTAACAACAGGAGTTTTATTGACCAGTGTATTAGATAAACAAAAAGCATTCTTACTAACCGGAGGATTTTATTATCAAACTGGAAAAGACCGGGATGCAAAGAAACTGAGTGCCTATACATCTACTTTATCATTAGCCTATACAAAAAATAAATTTGCCTACACAGCAGGCTGGGATTATGTTTCCGGCAATGATGCCTTTTCAGCTTCAACCACTAATCATCGTTTTGATCCTTTATACGGAACGCCTCATAAATTCTGGGGATACATGGATTACTTCTACGTTGGTACCGGCTCACCACAGGGCGGCTTAAGTGATGGCTTTGCAAAGATCAAATATGCAGGCACAAAAAAACGATTTACTGCAGCATTGGATTATCATTATTTCAGCCTGGCAGAAAATCAAAAGGATCTAAATGACAATGCGATAAAAAAATATTTAGGCAGTGAGTTTGATCTTGTATCAAACTATTCACTAAATAAGATCACCACGCTGGAATATGGCTTTAGCCTAATGGCTGCTACAAAGAGTATGGAGTATGCGAAAGGCATTGCACCTAACGCAGCAAAGCTCACCGGTATATGGAGTTACCTGATGATAATTATTAAACCTGAATTTTTATTTAAGTGATCACTTTATTTCGGGAGTGCTTATAAAAATATTTAATCTTTAAACTACGCAACATGTCAACAACCGTTAACAATCTACCCCTTACAAAACTGAACGTCTTTAGCTTTAAAGGTGTTCAAATGCGAACCTTTCACATTACCTGGCTTACTTTCTTCGCCTGCTTTTTCGGCTGGTTTGGATTAGCGCCGTTGATGCCTACTATTCGGGCGGATCTTGGCTTGACAAAGTCTGAAGTTGGGAACACTATTATTGCAGCGGTATCGGCTACTATTTTTGCCCGCTTGATAATTGGTAAATTATGCGATACCTGGGGGCCACGTAAAACCCATACTGCCCTTTTGATTTTAGGCGCAATACCTGTTATGCTCGTTGGCCTGGCGCATAGCTACACTTCCTTTCTTTTATTCCGGCTGGCCATTGGCGTTATAGGAGCTTCTTTTGTTATTACCCAGTTTCATACATCCGCCATGTTTGCTCCAAATATTAAGGGTACCGCCAATGCTTTTACAGGCGGTTGGGGCAATCTCGGAGGAGGTGTTACCAATATGGTAATGCCGGTAATATTTGCAACCATCGTAGGTTTCGGTTATACAAAAGCAGAAGCCTGGAGATACGCAATGATTGTTCCTGGTATTATGCTGTTGGTCATGGCTTTTATTTATTGGAGGTTTACAAAAGATACGCCGGCAGGAAACTATGATGAAATAAACCGTACAAAAAAAGCATCGGGGAAAACCGACTGGAGCCTGCTTTCCGACTGGCGGGTATGGTCACTGGCACTGGCATATTCAGTATGCTTTGGTATGGAAATTACTTTTGATGGCGTGGCCGCGTTGCACTTTACGGACACGTTTCATTTAAATCAAAGGTCAGCAGGTTTCTGGGCCGGCACATTTGGCTTCATGAACATTTTTGCCAGGGCTCTTGGTGGTATTTCTGCTGACCGCATTGGTAAAAAATATGGCATGAGAGGCAAGGGGATTTTATTAGCAGCCATGTTGTTGATGGAAGGTTGCGGTATCCTGCTTTTTGCAGTAGCGGGTTCTTTGGAGATGGCGATATTATCAATGGTCACATTTGCATTATTTCTTAAAATGGCTAATGGCGCTACGTACGCGATCACTCCTTTTGTAAATGAAAAAAATGTGGGCGTGGTAAGTGGTATAGTAGGCGCCGGAGGAAACGTAGGGGGAATGCTGTTTGGGTTTTTATTCAAATCAACCTCGATCACTTATATAGAGGCATTTCAATATATCGGCTATGCCGTCATCGGGATATCTCTTATTGTATTGGTTACAAAATTTGCTGTAACTAATAACTTGTCAGCAGAAGGTGTAAGAGACAAAAAAGTTATTGACGAGAGTCAACTCCAAGTGGGATAATTATGCTTCCGATAGCAGATGGAATGAGTAGTATGTAATAAGGTAATAAGGTTTTGAAAAATTAAGTGTCAGCTTTTGGGATCAACAGCGGTCAGACTGAGAATTGAAAGAATCTTAATAATAATTTCTTTTAAAAACTCTACGCACGAAATCGTATAACAATTGACTAAAATAAAAAATATTAAAATTTCAATAATTCCTGGTGAACATGCTGCCAATAAAACAACCTGTTGCTATTGCGGCGTGGGCTGTGGTATTGTTATTCAAAAGGAGAAGAATGGAAGTTTACGAGTAGAAGGCGACAACGAGCATCCTGTAAATAAAGGTATGCTATGCAGTAAAGGAATGAACTTGCATTATACGGTGATGGATAAAACGGACCGGTTATTATATCCAGAAATGCGGTATGGTAAAAACCAGCCAAGGCAAAGAGTTTCCTGGGATACAGCATTGGAAAGAACGGCGGCCGTGTTTAAAACTTTGATTGAAAAATACGGCCCGGATGCAGTTGCCTTTTATGCATCCGGCCAATGCCTGACGGAAGAATATTATGTAGTTAATAAACTTATCAAAGGATTTATTGGCAGCAATAATATTGATACCAACAGCCGCTTATGTATGAGCAGCGCTGTAACTGCATACAAAATGAGTTTGGGTGAAGACAGCGTTCCGGTAAGCTACGATGATCTTGAGCTCGCTGATTGCATCTTCGTTGCCGGTGCCAACCCGGCCTGGTGCCATCCCATTTTATGGAGAAGGGTGGAAGCTGCGAGAGAGAAAAATCCTGACATAAAAATCATTGTAAGCGATCCGCGTAAAACTCAAACCTGTTCAATGGCCAATGTGCATTTGCAGTTGAACCCGGGTACCGATGTGGTGCTGCATCATGCTATAGGCCGTTGTATCATTGAGCAGGGAGATATTGATGTTGATTTTATTCAAAAATATTCAGAGGGATTTGACAAATATGCGAAGACAGTTTTTGAAAAAACCATTGAAGAAGCTGCAATAATATGCGGAGTGAAAGAAGATGACATCCGGCTTGCGGCATCTTACATCGGCAATGCCAAAGGCTTTATAAGTATGTGGACTATGGGATTGAACCAAAGTGTAATTGGCGTGAACAAAAACCTATCGCTCATCAACCTCAATCTTATCACGGGTCAGATAGGAAAACCAGGCGCAGGGCCATTTTCATTGACAGGCCAGCCCAATGCTATGGGAGGAAGGGAAGTAGGTGGTTTATCAAATTTATTACCGGCACACAAAAACCTGTCAGATGCCTCTGACAGGAATGCCATAGAAGAATTCTGGCAGATACCTTTCGGCACCATTCAATCCAAACCCGGTTTAACTGCGACCGAAATGTTTGAGGCGTTGAATAATGGAAAACTAAAAGCCATCTGGATTTTATGCACCAATCCATTGGTAAGTTTACCGGATGTACGGGTAGCTGAAGAAGGATTGAGAAAAGCAAAATTTGTTGTCGTGCAGGAAATAAGCAACAAGCCCGAAACCTTGAAGTACGCTGATGTGGTTTTACCTGCTGCTTCATGGCTCGAGAAAGAAGGCACCATGACAAATGCCGATCGCCGCATCAGCTATTTAAATAAAATAATTGACGCCCCCGGCGAAGCATTGCCGGATGCGGAAATCATTTGTCGCTTTGCAAAAAAAATGGGATATAACGGGTTTGATTACACTGATTCAGGTGAAATTTATGCGGAACATTGCGCTTCAACCGAAGGCTCCAATATTGACATCAGTGGATTGAGCTATGACATTCTGAAACAAAAACAATCAGTTCAATGGCCCTACCCTAAAATCACAAATGACAATGGTACGGCAAGATTATTTGTTGATAAAAAATTTTACACTCCATCACAAAAAGCAATGATCCATTCCGTTCCCGATGTCAACGAAAGTGAACAGCCAGATGTAATACATCCCCTGATACTCACTACCGGCCGCATACGCGACCAATGGCACACGATGAGCAAGACGGGAAAAGTAAATAAATTAAAACAACACATCAGTGAATCGTTTTTAGAAATTCATCCTGAAGATGCGGTGAAAAGAAATATTAGAGAGCACGATTTAGTAGAAGTTTTTAACACAAGAGGTAATGTGCGGGTGAAAGCAAAATATTCCGTTGACATAAAAAGAGGCGTAGTTTTTCTTCCAATGCATTGGGGCAAAATACTCAACAGCGATTTAAACCGTGCTAATAATCTCACTAACAATTTACTCGATCCAAAATCAAAGCAGCCTGATTTTAAATTTAGTGCTGTACAGGTAAGCCTTCATAAAAAATCAAAACAAAAGATTATTATTATTGGCGCCGGAGCAGGGGCATTTGGCTTTATGAAGTCTTATCGGGCGATGAATGAAGAAGATGAGATAATAGTTTTCAGCAAAGAAAATTTTCCTTTTTACAATAGGGTTCTGCTGCCTGATTATATAAGTGGCGCACAGACATGGGAGCAACTGGTGAAAATGAAATCCGAAGAAGAGTATGATTATAACATTCAGCTCCATCGCGGTGTAAGCATCGAAAAAATTGACCGGGAACAAAAACTGGTGTTTGATAGCAATGGCAAAGTGCACAATTATGATGTGCTGATAATGGCCACGGGCAGCCGTGCCGCTATGTTGAAAGACGTTCCATCTTTACGCGGAATATTTACCATGCGCAGTCGCATAGATGCAGATAATTTTAAAAATCATATTGACCTGTCTAAAGGGAAAGTAATAATTGTAGGCGGCGGCTTACTTGGCATTGAACTCGCCGCTTCCCTGCAGGAAGTAAATGTGGATGTAACTATCATACAGCGCATCTCGCGACTAATGGACAGGCAATTAGATCCGCTTGGCAGCCAGTTGTTGCACGAGACATTAACCGAAAGAGGAATTCAGATTTATTACAATGATGAGATTGAACGCTTCCTGGGATCAGAAACAATAGAAGGAGTTCGCCTGAAAAGTGGGCTTACCATAGCCTGTCAGTCCATTGTTATTGCAGTGGGCACGGTACCTAATATTGAGCTGGCAAAGGAAACGGGCCTTACCTGCAAAAGAGGTGTTGTGGTAGATGAATACCTGCAAACCGATGACCCGTCAATTTACGCAGTTGGTGAAATGGCGGAGTACAAAGATTTTTTATATGGAATTACTGCTGCCGCCGAGCAACAGGCGCATATTGTTGCAAAGCATTTAAGTGGTGACATTTCACAATATTACAGCGGTTCGCTATTAATGAACATTTTAAAAATGCATGGTACCGACGTATGTTCACTTGGTTTGGCTGAAGCGCCTGATGATCCCGCTTATGAAGAAGTGGTTTTTATTGACAAGGCGAAATGTTATTATAAAAAATGTATCATTCATAACGACAAGCTCGTAGGCGCTATTTTAATTGGTGACAAAACAGAGTTTCTCGAATTCAGGGATTTGATAGAAAATAAAATTGAGCTGAGTGACAAAAGATTGCAACTGTTGCGCAATGGAAAAAAAGCTGAGCCTGTAATAGGAAAATTGGTGTGCAGTTGCGCAGGCATTGGAGAAGGAAATATTATTAGTAAAATAAATGAAGGCTGTAAAGATATTGTGCAGTTGTGCCAGCTTTCGGGCGCCGGCATGGGTTGCGGCAGTTGCCGAACTGAAGTGAAAACGATATTGGATAATAAGCTAAGGCATCCAAGGAAAGTAACTGCATAGGAAAGATGTTTTCAAAAAATTATAAATGGGGAAAAATGAAAGAAGAAAGTACAATCGTTGAGAGTTTGCGCTACAGCTCAGAAAAAATTATGATTGTAAATGAAGTTATCTATTTCGATTTCGAAAAAGATTTTGTTGAAGATAATATTCGTTGCATTCCAATGTGTGTAAGATTTAAATTAGATGCGTGTGGCATTAAATTACAATTGAGGGAATGGTGCAAAATGTCTCTTATCGAAAGAAATAATTTAGCATCCATTACATGTGAAACCCATGTAGAAGTTCAGAAATACCGAAAGTACCTGAAGCAAATTATTTTTAATCATACAAAAAATAAAGCCACTGAATTATTGGTAGAAAAAAATCCGGCGTGGAAAAACGTGCATGAATTACCGGAGTTGCTTACAGAAAGGCTAGAAGAATTTAACTGGACAATTTCATTGTTCCAATGGATGGAACTTAGCAATCTTCAGCGTTTTGCTTTAATGAAGTTGTGCAAGCCCGGGCACGAGCAAAAAAATTTTCCGAAAGCAGTAAAAGAATTTGCATTAGTATAAATAAAATTATGAGGTACGCATATCAGTTTAAAGTAAATTTTACCGGGGGTATAGTTTCACCAGGATATTTATATGGCCTTCTGGAAGGCTTACAGGAAGCCGGCTTAAAGCAAGTTCGTTTTGGTTTGCGCCAGCAGTTGCTCTTAGATTCAACAGCAAAAGATTATAAAAAAGTAAGAGCTGCATTAAACAATTGCAACATAGACTACGAAATTAATAAAGATGTATATCCTAATATCAGCAGCTCCTATTCTGCTGCTGAAATTTTTATTAAAGACACATGGGTAGGCGAAGGAGTTTATAAAGACATCTTTGATCTCTTTGATTACAAACCCAGGTTAAAAATAAATATTGCTGATAGTAAGCAAACTTTCATGCCTTTTTTTACGGGCAACATTAACTGGATCGCATCCAGGAATATCCACTTCTGGCATTTGTACATTCGCTTTCCTAAAACAAATATTCTATTCGAATGGAAAGAATTAATTTATACTAATGACATAGCAAGACTGTCAAAAGAAATCGAGAAAGAAATTATCAATGAACAATCACTGTACAATGCCGCTGATGGAAATATGCTATACAAAAGAATCACATCAGCAACTTCATTTGTCTCAAAACCTTTAGAAGAAAAACTGGACTTACCATCATTCGAATTGCCATATTACGAAGGCTATAATAATTATAGCAATAAAGCCTGGCTGGGAATTTACCGAAGAGACGAATTGTTTGACATCAATTTTCTCAAAGATGTTTGTCGTGTGTGTTTAAAAACGAAGTCTGGCGAATTATACACGACTCCATGGAAATCTCTTATTGTAAAAGGCATTAATGAAAAAGATCATCACTTGTGGTCATCCATTTTAGGAAAGCACCGTATTAATGTTCGCCATGCCGCGAATGAATTGAACTGGCAGGTGGAAGATACCAACGAAGATGGGTTGGTTATAAAGCGATTGATCATCCGTGAATTTGATAAAAAAGACGTTCGCGCTTACGGATTGTGCTTTGCCGTAAAGACGCAACCAAAGTCAGGATTATTTGGCTCTGTTTTGATACGCAGACAATTCAATCTTATTCGCGGAAAGCTAAAGCCACTTGCGAAATATGACATTTTGTACAGCGCCGATTTCAATCCTAATTCAAAGGAGTACATACTATTCAGGAGCAGCATCGTCAAAGAAAATTTACCCACTTATCTCATTGCGTTATGCAAATATTTTTATGAGCAAAGAAGCGAGGGTGAACTTTTACCTGGCAGCACTTATACTGTTGAGCCCGCAGAAGAGCCAAAGGTATCAGTAGAAAAAATGATCTATCAATGCATGCATTGCTTTACGGTTTACGATGAAGAAGCAGGAGAAATTGAGAATGGAATAAACGCCGGAGTTCTATTTGATGTGTTGCCGCAAACGTATTGTTGCCCGTTGTGTGAAGCACCGAAAACTGATTTTAAAAAGATAGAAAGAAGGTTACTTGGTTTGCAAAATGCTTAAGCGGCAATTACCAGCTGCTTCCACCACCGCCACCAAAGCCACCGCCGGAGAATCCACCTCCGCCGCTGAAGCTGCCCCCACTGCTTCCGCTGCTGTGTGGTGAACTGTAAAAAGTGTTCGTCATTGTTTTCATAGAGCTATCAAGGCTGTTCATGAACATAAGTGTATTGAAATTACTCCCAGCATAACTACCATGGTACCACGAAGGCGGCGGTATATCAAGCCCTTTTAATTTATCCTTCCATTTGTCGGCTACATCAAAAACAATTGCATAAGGCAGCACCTTATCAAAATAATTTTCGTCCTGCTTTAAGAACTCCTGCAGGCGGTCTTTTTCAACTGATTTTATAAACTCTTTAAACCCCAATAATTTTTGATAAAGCGCCGTTCCTTTTGGAGTCTTTTTTGACATCAATAAGCCGAAGATTAAAATGAAAACACCGCTCGACGCTATCCCAATACCCATCCATTTATTTTCATACCAATAGCTTACCATTTTTACTATACCTAATATTAACATTACAACACCAAGTATTGAAAAAAATCCTACCAAGCCTCTTGAATATTTCACGTAATAATCACTTCTGTTAATCTCATTTTGAAGTTCTGTCTTGGCACTATTCATGGAAGTATATAGCTTGTCTTTCAGGTCACTGAGTTGTACATGATCTCCTGATTTAAAAATTCCATTGAAAAAAGTTTTTTCATAGGTAAGCGCATTTGGCGGAAGCTCTTTCAACTTGACAAATTCATATTCTTTCGTTTTCACGAGTCCTAATAAATGTTTTTTTTCGGTTTCGTTTATTTGTAAATAACCGCCTGCTCCCCAATAAGGAACTAAAGCTGTGAGGTCCCTGCGGTCCAGCTTTCCGTCAATAATGTATCCTGAAATTCCCGGACTGATATTTTCAGGCGGATAAAATTCCGTTTGAATAGTTACTTCATTATCCTTGCCCCATCTCTTCCATACATAGAACATTCCTGCGAAAATGATAACTGGTAATAGCAACCAATAAATCCCACGGAATGTGTAATCAGGCTTGATTAAATATCCGGCGGGAAAGCCAATGCCAACTGTTACACCTTCATATGCATTTAATGGCTGTATAGTATGGCCGGTGAATGTTGTACTATTATTCCATGTAGCTATTGCCCTAAGCTCTTTCGAACCTACAGTGCCTGTTGCTATAAAATAATTTGATGTATCAGGCAGCGGATCCGGTAGCTCTATTTTAAAGTTTACAGATTCGATAGTAGTGGCCCATTCATTGCCAGTTAAATTGAAATAGAATTCCGAATGATCTTCAAAAAAATTGATTGCGTTTTCTATGTGGTATGTAATAAGGAATTGCTGATCATTGCGAACATATTCATCTGCTGAACCAATTTTAATAGACTTATAATCTCCTTCGTTGCTTACTTCATACTTCCATCCGGGAACTTTTATATCATCTATTATTATTCGGTTGTACCCGCCCGATTGCAATGGCATGCCCGCCCTGGCTGTACCCTTCGGCAAAGATTGCAATTTGTATTTGTAAGGAATTTTCCGGATGATACCGTGCCTCGGCTCAGTGAAACGAACATTTATTTTTTCAGCAATATCCATCGAGGCATCTTTATTGATTTTTACCTCAACATCATATTGCTTTATCGTAAAATATTCCTGGGCCCGTGTCACGCCAAGAATAAAAGCCGAAAAAAAAATAAGCGTAAAAAGCTTTTTCATTCTAAAATGATTAAAACTTCACTTCTACATTTTGCGCTTCGGCCTGGTTATCCAGCTCATAAAATTCCCGGGCCTTAAAGCCCGCGAAGTTGGCAACGATTACCCCGGGGAATTGCTGAATTGAAGTATTATAATCCCTTACTGTAGCATTATAGTAACGACGTGCATTTCCAAGATCTCCCTCGATAGATTGGAGTGCATTTTGCAGTTCTAAAAAATTTTGATTTGCTTTTAACTCAGGATAATTTTCTGCAACTGCCAGTAATCCCCTGAGCGCTCCGCCTAAAACCTGGTTTGCCTGAGCGGCGCCCTGCACATCGCCCGGAGGTACTGCTGCGGCTGCATTGCGTGCGGCAGTTACTTTTTCAAACGTTTGACTCTCATGTGTTGCGTATCCCTTTACTGTATTAACAAGATTCGGTATAAGATCAAATCTTTTCTTCAAAAAAACCCGGATATCGCTCCAACTGTTATCAACTTTTATTTTCGCTTTTATCAAGCCATTATACATGCCTATTATCCAGATAACAAGCAGTACAATTATTCCGAGGATGATCCAAAGTGCCATAGTAAATATTTTAATGATAAAAAAAGGCTGAGGCTTGCAAGATAATAAATTAGAAAAAGATGCCTGAACTTTTATGAAATAGAAAAGAATTCCTAATGAAAATGATAAAAGTTTTTACAGAGAATTTCCTGGAAAAGGTAGATTTTCTACCGTTAAATAAATAATACCTGCTCTTTACACAATCTTAACCTTGTTTCCCTTGTATTTACGATAATAATTTTTAATTTTTCACTCCTTCCGTCCCCCACATCAACCCCAAATAAAATTTTTTATGGCACCTGAACAATTGCTTGCGCTTTTAGAAACTATAACAGGGCATCTTCATACCACAAGTACCGCAGAGGAACAAAGTTTACATCTGGTACAGGAACAGATAGCTTTATCACTCCTAATACAGGATGCAAATACTATAAGTAACCAGCAATTTTCATTTGGCGGTTCCGATTTTTTCTTCAGGCAAAATATCCAAAGTGGGAGGCTTGCAAAACTCGATGAGATTGTATCCAAAACATTACAGAAAAAGGATACCGATAATTTTCGGGTTTTTGTTCGCGATGTACCGGTACGAACAACGCAGGTAAAAGGAAGTGTGCCCGATTGGGCTACCGGCGCTAAACTTGTTGACAGCATTGGGCCGTTTCTAAATAAAGAGGGCAGAAAACTATGGTTCGATCTTTTTAAAGTAGAAAAGTTAATTGCCTTATATATACAAGGGCAGGCCACACCAGTCATTTTATTTAACTCCGAATTCAGGCAAACACTTGCGCAAAAATTAGTGAACGCTCACGTTGAGCTCGTACAAACATTCAACATCCTTCCGGGAAGTGTTTGGGTAAATGCGCATGCGCTTGCTGCATCTGCGCCGGCTGACCGGTTTGTAGGCCTGAAGGTAAAAGGTGGCACAATTACGCTTGCTGCACTTCCCTTTTTACAAGGTACTCAACTCACAGTTGCATCGAACATCAATGTGAATATTGCACTACAGCTTGATCAAAAAACGGATGATGATGCCGGGGTTGATTCACCTTACGGAAAGGACGCACGTAATGCGCAATACCAATTGCCCGCTGTATTTAATTTTAGCCTGAATGGTAATTCAAAGAACATTACTGCCATCAATGACGCTTCATCCACAATGTATGGGCAGTCTATACAATTCAATTGGGCGGGTGATCAATCAACTTTATTTGAGCCATCTCTTAGCAGGGTTTTGATACCATGGAATACGGATGTGAATTCTTTTGATGTATCATCCTGCGAAAGCCCGTTTTGTATTATATCTGGTAATGCCGCGATCAAGCAAAGCTGGTGGGCTTTGCCTGCAGCAACGATAGATATTACTGCGCCCTTACAGGCAGATAGTAATGGCGCCGTATTGATTCAATGCGGTAAAGGACTACGAGTTATATGGAGTGGAATGAAAGAGCAGGATTTGATTTCGTCTCAACCGTATATTTTAGGCGAACCCGGCCGTATCGGCATTACGGATTTGTTGAGTGAAGGATTGGGCGCAACGCAGCACCTTGATTTATGGAAAGATAAAATTAATCCGCATGGAACTTCTGTAGATCTTTTGTTTCTTAAAGCCGCCCCATTTATTTTTAATACCGTTAGTAAAGGCGACGAATTATTATTTACGCTTTGCAATGCAAATGTAAATGCCGACAGGCCAGTAAAAGTAAATGGCGAGCCTTTTGAAATACGCTCAAAGAACAGCTTATTGGCGCTTGGTGCCAATGCAACTTTCCGGCTTATTTATTTGTACGATGATAATATTATTTGGGATAACACAACACCAGGGAATAAGGTTCCAACTCTAAAGCCACAATCTATTGCGCTTGAAAATGCGTTGTTTACTGTTTCTCCGGTGAATGGTTGTTTGCTGTTTGGGGAATGTGATGAGCAATGGAAAAAAGTGACCACTGGAAATCTTTTCCTCACATTCGGCATGTACTCTTATCTGCCAACTTTACCCGATCCTTATGTGGCTAATCTCAATGTTTTGTTACGACAATTCCAGGGAGGTGGAAGAATATTGGATGCCGTTGGCGGAGTGGCAAACCGGACTATGTGGTTATGGCTGATTTGTAATGTGAATTTTAAGCCCGCAGATAAAACCATGGATGATGTAAAAGTGAGTTTTCATTTCGGTGAAATGAACACCCAACAGGGAGGTTCAGGAGTGTTTTCATTGCTTTCCTCCTCTGCTAATTCAAACGCACCTGCCACAAATACAGGCGCGGGTAATTTGTCTTCCGTCAATCTTGGCGCGGTGCAAATACCAAACTACCAGGGAATTTGGGACGAACATTTTAACTCGATTTCAAATGACGCGTTTGCTTTATTAGATGTTAGCAGCAATGCAAATCAATTGGGTGTAAGTTTTGGCATTGCAGGGCGTGGGAATTTTGGCATGGTAAGAACGGGCAATGTAATTACCAATCCCGATGGATCAACTTCCGTTGCCAATACCGGGTTTCCATTTATTGTGGAAGGCATGGAAGTAAAAGCGCAAGGCCAATCAGTACGTGCGTTTATGGAGCCGCAGGTAGCGTGGGAACCTATTTTCAATCTTTCCGCGCCTGACCGGGAAAATCCTCTCGACATAACTTCCGCCAAGCTGCCAATGGATCCCGAACCTGGCTTTAAATATTTTGCCAATGATGGTGGACCGACAAGAATTTTCAATAACAGTAATACCCCTGTTGCCTTAGCTCCGATTCCCCTGGTAAATTTTTTATTGGATTATTTTAAAAGCGACCCTAAAAGTATTCTCGCTTCTGCATTTACTTTACCATTTGGATTGAAGGCGTTAGGATATATTACCAAAGATTCAAATTTTGTTTCACAAAAATCAGATCCCGAACTTGAAAACACCCGTCCCGAATTTAGAGACAATTTGCAGGGCGGAATACAGATAAGTGTTTATTCCGGGCGGTATGGTAAAGCCTTTGCTAATCCGCTTGAGGACGATGACCCAATGTTACCCGGCTATATTCTCCAGTTAAATAATTTGCTTGAAACTGATGGTTCAGCAAAAGGAGCCAGCAATCTCGGCCAGCGGGTAAGTGAAATTTTTAATAATGAATTTTTTATTGCACCTGTTGCAAATAGCGGAATCAATAACTCACGCGGTGTGCCTGTAAAAAGAATTGATTTTACCGGGTATGGCATCAATACTTTTAGTAATTGGTTAAGTCCCTCTGCTGCCTTGGCTCAAACCAGCCAGGCAAGGTTTGATATAATGCTCGGACGTACTTCTCACGAAGTAATACAGGTAAAAAGTATTGTATACCCCTGGGGTATTCGCGTAGTTCGCACTATTACGTTATTCAGAACGGCAAGTGGGTATGTGTTCAGGTTCGATAGTGGATGGAAGGCTCAGAGCGATGGTAAATTTGATTTTTCTTATAAATACAAAAAGAAAATTAATCCCAATGGAAATGAAAATGACGACCCTAAAGCTCCGGGTTATAATTACACCGAGGTAACAGAAGATGCCCCTTATGAAATACACCCCGGCATTGTAAGCGGATTATTTAATGTAAGAAATATAAAAGACGCACCGTCAGTAACTGAATATAATACCAATAATATTATAGCAGCAAACGCACTTTATTTGAATGGTGTAAAGGGCAAACAGCAAATGAACGGCGCCACTGCATGGAACGAACCTGTTAAGTGCGGCGCCGTTTATTTTGACGCGGATGTAGAAATAGAAAATGTAAAACAGGGCCATACAAATGGCAGAGTAGTTTCTAAAAAAATATTGGGTTACGTACAGTTGGCGCCCGCAGGCAAGCCGCTCTCAAAGGAGCAGTTCAGGGATTTAATGCAATTGCAAGGAGGCGCTATTGGTGCAGATGTGGATTGTGCAATTGATATAAATAAGAGCAGCCAGCAAATGCGCCTGCACCAGGTAGATGTTAATAATTCTGTTGATGCAAGTAACAGTCCGAATAATCCAATATTTGTAGTTGCTGCCCGTGGAAATGTTACGCTTCCGAAAGACGGAAGCTGGAGCATGGTGCAACATGCTGTGGGTACCGGTGAGGTAACGCCATTGCCTGAACATTTTCCTGTGCCTTTGATACGAGTGGGCAAATGGCTAAAAGATAAAGTTATCGATCCAAATGCCGTATCTGGAAGTTTACTCAGGGTGGCAAACCCGAAAGATATTCTCAGGAATGTTGTTGCCGATACAATCAATTTTGGTTACCTGCAAAATACTACCACTCAAAAGGCGCTGTTCCTAACGCCTTCTTATGGATTAAATAATCCAACACTTCTTAGTAAGACACCGCCGGTTTTTGCCGATGCTTACAGAATGATGACGGGTAAAGGAATTTTTCCAAATATTGGAGATGCTGTCACCAACTTTGGTAAGGCAATGCCGATGCTTAATGCGGGAGGCGTGCAGGCTTTCACCGAAAATGCATTGAAGGATGGCGGTAAAAAAGTATTGGAGCTATTGAATATTGATGCTCAAAAAGCCGGCGAAGAAGTAATACAACAAGGGTTGAGTTTATTAAAAAAAGGAGCCGGTGGAGCTATTGAAAAAGCATTGCAATTTGACGTGCCTGATTTTGATATTCCACTTGTGGATATGGACGCATTAAAAGTGTATGTGGAATATAAAACGGGTAAAAAGAATAATCCCGCCACTGCTAAAAGCAAATTGGATTTCGATATTAATTCAGCAAACGCTGAATCATGGAAAAGCCGCATGAATGATCTTGCGATGGTAGTGGATCTTGGTCCTATGAAACGTTTAATGACCATCAAAGGAAATTTCAATTCTAAAAAAGGAACAGAAACCGGTTATGAAGGAGACATTGGCGGCGGCGGGGGAATACCCACGCCCGAAGTGGAATTTAGTGATGAGCTTAAACCGGTGATCGCTATTTTGGAAATGCTTGCGGCTCTTAGTACAGGTGATTATGCTTCAGCATTAAATAAGGGTTTGAAGGTAGCGATGAGCAATGCAGGAGAAGTGTGGGAATATAAGTTTGAAGCAACAAAAGAGATAGGGCTCATACGCTTCCCGCCAACTGCTGAATTATATAACAGTCCGCAAACGCCTCTTAAACTTGAAGCATCTCTAAGCCTGGGAGTTTACTTTGATGCAGCGTTAAAAGTAACTACTGATCCCAAACAATTATTACCGACAGCAGGCGCTTTTATCCAATTTCACGGCGGGTTGCAGGTAATGTGTTTTTCATTAGGTGTGGGAACCATTTTCGCCATAGGTACTGTAGATGTAAGGATTGGAGCCGATACAAAAGTTGGACCTACACTCGATCTTAAATTTGGTTTCGGAGCGCAGATAGTAGTTGGTTTTCCGGTGATTGCCAATGTAAGTGTTACGTTTATGGTTGGCGCAGAAATGCATGCCGATGCATCGCTTATAAAAGTTGCAGCGATATTATATTTCCGCGGCCACGCAGATATTCTTGGTGGAATTGTGAGCATCACTATTACCATAGAAGCCAAAGGAATTATCGTAAGAAGAATTCCCGAGAAAAGAACTGATTGTTCAGCGCAGGTAACGTTTGCGCTCGACATAAGTATTTTCTTAATAATCGATATAAGTTTTTCTAAAACGTGGGGCGAAGACAGGCAGATAGCCGGTGCAGATAGTAAATATGAGTAAGTTAATGAGAGGAGGAAAAAGTTATAAAGAGTAAAGTTAATTAAGTCTTGTCCCTCTCCTTCGGAGAGGGGTTGGGGTGAGGCGATAAAATTTCAACTATAATAATAAATTATGGAAGCTAAAAGAAGATATTCGGTAATGGTGTTTCCGCAAAAGTTTGACGGAAATACTTTGTCACTTAACATCGTGCTGATTCCACGTAACCAGGATCCGTTTAAAACATTTGCCACGGGATTACTTGCAGGAGATGGAACAGAGATTCAAGCGATTGCCTTTGCTGATTTGGTTCCGGAATTTGAATTAGGAATTGTCCGCGGGCTTGATGAATTTCCGCTGGGTAATGCAACGGCGCCAACACGAATTCCGGTAAAAAAGACAATAGTAGTAGATGCTGCCGCAAATAAAAAAGCAATCCTCCAGGCCATCGCAACCGATTTTGCCGGAAGAATTAACCTGACTGCTTCTGATAAAGCAAATAATATTATTGCTGAAGACTTGAGTGTAAAAAAATACCTTCCTGAAACATATCGCAATGCCTTCAACTTTACAACACCGCGGCATCCCAATGCAGTAACAGACGATAGCTATCACTGCGCATTAAGAAAGGAAGCAACAAAGAAACCGAATTGGCAGGATACCGATGACGTAAGCTGGGGCCAGTTGTACGCAAATATTCTCCGTCAGCCAATGCTCGCCAAAGCATGTGGAATGATTTATAGTTGCGAAGTTTCAGTAGCCGATGATCCCACACTTTTTGAGAAAGGCTGTTATATCTATGCTGATATCATTAATGCAGATTATGCTTCCATACAATCTCAATTACTGGAAGATGTAGATGGCCCTTTCATTAAAAGATACGCAGCGAGAATGCCTAAGCTTATTGTTCCTGAGCCAAGAGCCGTTTTTGCACCGCTGTTATTTCCTGTGTTGTATAGAAAAATGCCGATCTCGTAGATCCTGAGCCGAAAGGACAATGGGATAAAATTTTCCAGGAAGTAAATGAATACAACGACGGCTTTGCAAAAATTATCCACGCCACACAACCTGTCAGTGGTAATTTATTGAAAGAAGCGCAGGATGGTTTTCACCCTGTAAAAGATTTGGGAATTCGTCTCGCCTGGGATGATGAGCAAATACTCATTTGGTATATACGCCAGTTAACCCAAAATCCTGAAGAGCCGGGGACAAGGCTGGATGCGCCTTTAGGAGTGTTCGGCTATAGGATAGATGTAAAAGAAGATTTGCCGGGAGCCGATTGGCAAAGCCTGAATAAAGTAAAAAGTAAGATGGTTTACAATATACAGGGAACCAGTATCGGAAATACCGGCGATGAAGAAATTGAATTGCCTTACCAGGTTTTTCCGACGCAATTAGACAACGACACTAATTCGGCTTACTGGCTTCCCATGTATTATACTAACTGGATTGGTAAGAGCCTCGTGTTAAAAGACAGTGACGCAGTTTTAATATACAAGAACGACCAGGCGCTGGCAGGGCTTGATGACCCAACTCCAAAACAAGTTGCCGCGGGTAAAGCATTTGATGAAGTGACTGTTGATGCAACTTTGTTGTATGGCCACACTTACGAATTTAGGGTACGCCTGATGGATATAAGCGGCGGCGGCCCTGTGGATGAAGTGCCGGTAAATATTGCGGCTGCACCAACATCATCTGTTCATTTTAAAAGATATATTGCTCCGTCACAATTGCGAATTGAAAAAAGCGATGATCTTACTTTAAACAAGATTGAATTTTTTAATGAAACTATTGTGGCTGGTGACAGCCAGTTTGACGCAAATCCTTCCATCAATATTCAAAGGCCGCTTTTAAATTATCCTGCCGTTGTATTTACAGGAAAATACCAAAACGCAGGGCAAGATCCTGTGGCTTTGTTAATACAATCTGTAAACGCACAAGGCGATAACAAGACACCGGCAATCGCAGACCCTGATGTAACAAAAGTGGAAATAAAAGTAGAAGTAGAAACACTGCGCCTCGACAATTTACTTAGTGATAGTGGCAGGGAAAATTATGTTACTCTTTATTCTACTACACGTTCGTTTCCGGCTGGCTTTGATGATACATTAAATGTGCCCGGTAACATTCCGTGATGTGAATTCATTGAATCTTGGAGACCTCGATGATCCTTTCAACGATGTTACTATAAACAAGGCAGCCATTGATTTGATGGATGAAATTATATTGCCAACTGCCAGAAAAATAAGGGTAACACTGCGGGGCATGTGTGAAGGAGGTAGTTCTTATTTTGGTTTTACAAATGCTGCCAATCATGACCTTGACACCCGTTATGGAAAAACAACACAATTCAGGTTTTATAAAGAATCCACAGATGAAATTGATTTGTTATTGCCCAAAGCAAATGTGCCAATTGTTCAGGCTATTTACCTGCAGCCCGATCCGGTAGTGTTAAATGATGGTACTTTTAAATGGCTCTTTTTTCAAAAAGAACAACTGGCTCCGCAGCCTAATATGGTACAGCGTCTTGCACAAGAGTTAGGTGTAAGAGCAAAAGGCTTAACATTAACAGCAAAAAAAGGAGAACGGATAATATTTGGCTGCAGTAGTAAGATAAGGCACAGTTTATCCCCCGATCAAAGCAGTATAACCTTTGCGTCTAAATCCGATCTCTCCAATCACTGGCTTGGTTGTATAGTTTATCATGTAAATAGGGACTGGAGTTGGGATGCGCTGGAAGATGTGGCCTTTACAATTGGCAGAAATAAAAAATTCAAACATGATCCTGATGCCGATATGGAACAGCTTGAAGTGCTTGGTGATATTGAAATGAAACATAGTGCATCTTTCGAATCATTGCAGGCAGATACTTTTGGTTTCGTTGACCGCTCCTCTTCCACTATCATTTTTATTGATGCGATAGAGCCAAAGACAGGCCTCAAGACAGACGGGCATCTGAGGTTTCCTGACGAGATAGAGGTGCAATATTTTATTACACCCTCTTTCAAACCTAATCATGCGACCGGTAATGTAGATGATGCGCAAATAGATCCCTTGTTATTACCAACATCTATTATTCCTATGCAGGTACCAAAAATCTCCAGCGTAGGAATTGCGTTTTCACCGTATATAAGAAATGAAAAGTACAGCGCTACCGAACCGCGCCAACGGTATTTGTGGGTAGAACTCGAAGAAAAGGTAGCAGATGCTAACGATACTTTATTCTGCCGGATGCTGGCTTATGCACCTGATCAACTTATCTCCAACAATGATCCTGAAATGTGGGCTGCACCTGAAGAGCCGCACTTGCCAATCGATCCTGAATACATAAGAATAATTACTCCAAATCAAAGTGATGACATGGCCGGGTTGAGCGCTATGCAACCAATGGAAAAAGCGAATGAAGATGACGATATACATTACCTTCTTCCGTTGCCTCCCGGCTTAAATCCTGAAAGTGATGAACTGTTTGGCTTTTTTACGTATGAATTTAGAATTGGTCACGGGCATTGGAGCGACCGGGATGATAATTTATGGTGCACCGCCCAGGGTAGGTTTGGGCGGCCTTTGCGCATTACCGGTATGCAGCATCCTGCACCCACATTGTTATGCAATGTAAACAGGGATGATAAACTTTTGTATGTAAATGCGCAATATGCGCAGGCGGTATGGAATGGCAAAAATGTGACCAGCGATCCTCCGAGAACAAGCCTTTATGCATTATTATACGCACAAGTGAAACAGGCTGACGACCTCGATTATCGAAATATCTTAATCGATGAGAAATTGATGACCTGGAAAAGAAATTTCGTTGTGAAAGAAAAAATGCTGGTACTGGAAGAGAAGGCAAAAATAAATATTTACAATGAATCGGTGCAATCCAAATCTGGCATTCAGTTGTCGGCGCTTGATACTTCTAAATTTAATTTTAGTGAAGCCTCATTAATAAAAGGCGCTGAAATAGCCATATTTAATGATGCGCCTAAAACAGCGATGGGATATTGGAATAATACAGAAATCGCCCAGCACCTCTTAATGCTTGGCCTTCCGGAAGATTCTTTGTTAAGTGTGCTCGTTGTAGAAATTTTCGGAAATATTACAAACATACGCGAGCACGTTAATTTATTTAACAGGCCCCAACCCGGAGTTGCAGGAGCGGCGCTATTCAGTAAGCGCAGCAACTTAGATAATTCACCGTTATCAAAAATGATGAGTATGTCATCTGCGGCTTTTGCCGCCGGGGCTGCACCTGATGCAGCCGCTCAAATAAATGATATTCCATTGTCGTCGAACCTGGGCAACTTCAGAATACTGAGAACTTCACCGTTAACTGAGGTGCCATTTGTTTGTTGTCCAACATGCTAATAATTTGCGGGTTTTTAATTGATAGGGTTTTCAATCTCAAGGCAATCAATTTTGATTGCCTTTTTCACATCATGCCTTGCGATCCGGTCAGCATTAATAAAAAGCACTTACTTCTTCTGCCGTTTTCTTTTTTAATTCCGGAACCCAACATTCATCTGCGGCATACCCAACAGGCAAGAGTAAAAAAGGTTTTTCATTCTCCGGGCGGTTGAGAAGCTTTGATAAGAAGTTCATTGGGCTTGGGGTATGCGTAAGAGTTACAAGTCCTGACGCATGTATCGCGGAAATTAAAAAGCCTGTGGCAATGCCGGTGCTTTCCGTTACATAGTAGTTGTTTCTTTTTTTGCCATGCGAATCTATGTCGTACGACTTTTTAAAAACTATTATAAGCCATGGAGCAATCTCTAAAAAATCCTTTTTCCAATCGATTTGCAAGGGAGCAAGGTCTTTCAGCCATTCGTCCGGCATTCGCCCGTTATAACTTTTATATTCCTCCTTTTCTGCTGCTTCCCGTATTTGTTTTTTTATTTTACGATCTTTTACAACACAGAATGTCCAGGGCTGTTTATTCGCACCTGATGGAGCACTGTTTGCTACCGCAATTACATTTGTAATAATCTGCCGGGGAACGGGCTTATCGCTAAAAAACCGGACGCTTCTTCGCTGCATCATGTGCTTCAGATATTCCCCTGACATTGCAAGGCTCTCTCCGGATGACAGACGTTTTGGAATGTGTTGAATAAATGGATATCCATTTATAATTTTTGCTTTTGACATTATCTTCAGGTTGTTGATAAGTGAAACCCATTCTTTTTAATAGCCGGGATAACCTGGTTATAAAGTTTATTTGCGATGGTTATATTGGTAATGCTCCGGAGGTGATTAAGGATATGTAAGAATTCTTTTTGAATCATACGATCATTTTTTCCATAGTCCCATATTGGTAGAAAACAAGTTGCAAACATATCTTCAATATTCATCTCTGAAGCTATGATTCTTACTTTGCCATTCCTGTCTTTTATTTCTCCATCAGGGAAATTGAAAATTCTAAATATAAATAATCTCGACAAGGCACGCAAACATTGGACTGCTGTACCCGGATCATTTATGCCGGGGCTGAGTGCTTTCACGGCCACTTCCATTAATTGCGTGAAACCGTAGAAAAAATTATTGTCTATGGATTCATTATCATGTATGTAAATTGAATTGATAATTTCTTTAACTATCCCTTCTTCAATTTTATTAGAAATTTTTATGAGTGGAGTGTTCTCGTATACAAATGTGCCGGCGGGTTTTATTATATGTAAAGTGAAGTCATTGTCTTCGCAGATTTTTAATAGCGTTTCTCTATTAAAGCCTTCATATATACCAGAAGAATTTGTATTTACATAATGCCCGCCAGGCGGAAGATTATAATTTTTATTCTTCTCCTTTAAAGAGCAATGCGTTTTCATTTTTGAAATGGTCTCTTTATAGATTCTTTGAATTATTACCTCATATTTTACCGACTGGGTAATGAAATGAAGAAAATAGATAAACAGAAAGATATCCACTATAGTAAGCAGAATTAAAAGATAGGTACTCAATGCCGGGATATAAATTCCCGAATCAATGTCTCTAATTGTACTAAGTAGAAAAAGCGCAAAAACAATGGTGCCAATATAAATACCCAACACGATCTGCTGAAACCGATTCCCGATGAGTTTATCCAAAATCCGATTACTCATTTGGGATGCAGTCTGGTTGAGAATTATCATTACCATTGAAAAGCTAAAAACCGCCAGCGATATAATCCCGCTTACAACAGAAGAAATAATACTTCGTGCAGTAGAAGCATCTTTGAGACTAAGCCAATGCAGTTGGGATTTTATATGCTTTCCGGTATCAGAAAAGTCGAAAGCGATGAACAGGTAAGAAAGAATAAGAAATAAGAATGCAATAAGCGCTGGATAAAATGCTATGCTGTTAACGATTTTGGAATATCTTTTCGCAATCCACACTCTTATTTTGTTCCACATAACATTGTATTTATTAATTATTTCCTGAAATCTATCCGCGGTTCCTGGTACTTCCAGAGAAATTTAACTTTTATTCTTAAATAAGTAAGTATAAAAATTATTGTTGAGCGGGCTTCTCCTGGTTCACCATTAAGTATTTAATGCTTGCAAATACAAATTCTTTAAGTTTAAAGATGAAATTTTTTTGTCATGTGATTTTTCTATTTTTCAAGTTGGGTTATATGAAATAGTTTTATTGTTCTTAATAATTAAAAATGAAAAAAGAAGAACTTAGAAGCAGTGATTGGTTTGGCCGTAAAGGTAAGATGGGTTTTATTTACCGGGCATGGATGAAGAACCAGGGTATTCCTTCCTACGAGTTTGACCATAAGCCTGTAATTGGAATCTGCAATACCTGGAGTGAACTGACTCCTTGCAACGGGCACTTTCGCGACCTGGCGGAATCGGTTAAGCGGGGTGTTTCGGAAGCTGGAGGTTTTCCCGTTGAATTTCCTGTAATGTCGTTGGGTGAAACACTCATTAAACCTACGGCTATGCTATACCGTAACCTCGCCAGCATGGATGTGGAGGAATCGATAAGAGCAAACCCGCTGGATGGCGTTGTGCTTTTATGCGGGTGCGATAAAACGACACCGTCATTAGTAATGGGAGCCTGCAGCGTTAACATACCTACGATTGTAGTCTCCGGCGGCCCAATGCTAACTGGAAGGCATAATGGCAAGAGTATAGGCACAAGTGATATATGGCGTTATCACGATGACTTAAGAGAAAATAAAATAAATGAAGAGGAAATGCTTACCATAGAAGCAGCTATGTGCCGCAGCAGTGGCCATTGTGCAGTGATGGGTACGGCTTCTTCAATGGCATGTATGGTTGAATCTTTAGGGCTTTCACTTCCTGGAAATGCCGCTATTCCTGCGGCTGATTCCAGAAGAAAAGTGCTGGCTCAATTATCAGGTTTGCGGATTGTTGATATGGTAAGAGAAAACTTGAAATTGTCAGATATTCTGAGCAGGAATGCTTTTGAAAACGCAATTAAGGTAAACGCTGCAATTGGTGGCTCTACTAACTTTGTAATACACCTGTTGGCCATCGCCGGGAGAATTGGCGTTCCTCTTGAAATAAGCGACTTTGATTATTTATCTGCCAATATCCCGCTCGTTGCAAATCTTCAGCCTTCCGGAAAATATTTTATGGAAGATTTATTTTATGCCGGTGGACTCCAGGCTTTAATGAAAGAACTTGATAGCCTTCTTCACCGTGAATGCATAACTGCCAATGGAAAGACTGTTGAAGAGAATTATTCCTCAGCGAAAAATTCTGATAGTAATATAATTGCTTCAATTGATAAACCTTTTAATGAGGCAGGTGGTCTTGCGGTGTTAAAAGGAAATATCTGTGAGGAAGGAGCGGTTATTAAACCATCGGCTGCCAGCGCAAGATTAATGCATCATACCGGGAAAGCAATTGTGTTTGAAAATATTGAAGAATACAAGGAGAGAATTGATGATGATGGCCTTGAAGTAGATGAAACTAATATTCTTGTGTTGAAAAATGTAGGCCCAAAAGGTTATCCCGGTATGCCGGAGGTGGGTAATATGGGACTACCCAAAAAATTGCTGGCAAAGGGAATTACAGACATGGTGCGTATTTCCGATGGACGGATGAGCGGCACAGGATTCGGGACGGTTGTGCTGCATGTCTCCCCTGAGGCTGCAATGGGCGGTAATTTTGCGGTAATACAAACGGGGGACCTGATCACAATTGATGTAGCGAAACGAATCCTGAGGGTCGAAATTGATAATGAAGAACTAAAAAGAAGGAAAGAACAATTTAAACCATTGCCACCAGTTACGGCAAGGGGATATGTTAGCATGTATATCAATCATGTTCAGCAGGCTCACCTGGGAACAGACCTTGACTTTTTAAGAGGAAGTTCCGGTAGTAAGGTTTCGAAAGATTCACATTAATATACAGAAAAGACAAGCTATGAATTTTAAGAATAAAGTAGCGATAGTAACAGGAGCAGGCCAGGGAATTGGCTTTGAAATTTGTAACAGGCTTGCAAAAGTTGGAGCTCATGTTATTTTGAACGACATAGATGAAGGGCTGGCAGAACATGCTGCAAAAACTATAGCGAGTACTGGAGAAGGTAATTGTATCGCCATTGCCGGCGATGTAGGTGATACCTCTTTCATTTCTCACCTCGTTAAAAGCGCAGTTGAAAAATTCGGAAGCCTGGATATTGTTATTGCTAATGCCGGCATCACTCTTTTTGGAGATTTCTTTACCTATACTCCCGAATCTTTTTTCAAAGTTTTGCAAGTCAACCTTGGGGGGACTTTTTTTTTAGCACAGGCTGCAGCTAATCAAATGAAGTTGCAGAAAACGGGGGGTTCATTATTGTTTACATCCTCTGTAACGGGCCACCAGGCCCACAAAAACCTTGCGGTATATGGCATGAGCAAAGCGGCTCTTGAGATGCTTGCCAAAAATTTGGTCATTGAGATTTCAGCATATAATATTAATGTTAACACTATTGCTCCGGGAGCAACATTAACCGAAAGGACAATGGACGATCCTGAATATGAAGCAGTGTGGTCCCGGATAACACCTATGGGCCGGCCGGCTAAGGTTTCCGATATTGCCAGTGCAGCGCTTTTTCTTGTGTCAGAAAATGCACGGCATATAACTGGCCAAAGTTTAATTATAGATGGAGGGTGGACTTGTATAAGCCCGTCACCTTTTTAAAAAAGTTATGTAATAAACAGATATTTTTGATACCTGTTTTAAATAAAAAATAAATATGAAATATTCTAACGCCCTTATGAGAGTCCTTGCTTTTATTATCGTTGCTTCAGCGGTTTTTTCCTGTTCCAATAAGCGGTCGGGTAACGCCAGAATTTTAGTCTTCAGTAAAACCTCCGGTTATCACCATGAGTCGATCACGGACGGCAATATTGCCATAGCCAAATTAGGTGCCGAAAATAAATTTGACGTGGATACGACAACAAATGCTGATATGTTTAATGAAGACACCTTAAAGAAATATGCAGCGGTGGTGTTTTTAAGTACTACAGGAGATGTTTTGGATGCCAGGCAGGAGGCAGCATTTGAGAGATACATACAGGCAGGCGGGGGTTTTATGGGCATTCATGCTGCTGCGGATTGTGAATATGATTGGGGCTGGTATGGTCGCATGGTCGGAGCTTATTTTTTGAGCCACCCCGGCATCAATGATACTTTCCCAAATATTCAGCCAGGAGTATTACACGTTGTTGATGCGAATAGTGAGGCAACACAAGACCTTCCGAAAGAATGGAAAAGGACCGATGAGTTTTATAGTTTTAAAAAAATAAGCAAGGACATTCATGTGCTATTGAATATAGATGAGAAAAGTTATCATGGTGGTGTAAATGGCGATAATCATCCAATGGCGTGGTATCATGATTATGATGGTGGGCGTGCCTTTTATACCAATCTCGGGCATACGAAAGAATCTTACACCGAACCACTTTATCTCAAACATATATTGGGCGGAATTGAATATGCAATAGGTGATAATAAAGAGCTCGATTATTCAAAAGCTACATCGCTAATACCGCCTGAAGATAACCGATTTACCAAAACGTCACTGGTACAGGGTGAGTTTTTCGAACCAACAGAGATGACCATTCTTCCAAATTTTGATATTATGGTGATACAGCGACGTGGCGAAATTATGCTCTATAAGCACGATACTAAAAAAGTAAAGCAGGTTGGTTTCTTCGATGTATATTATAAAACATTACATACACCGGGTGTAAATGCCGAGGAAGGAATGCTTGGACTTTCGAAAGATCCTGACTTTGCGAAAAATCATTGGGTGTATATTTATTATAGCCCGGCAGATACTTCAGTCAATCGTTTATCCCGCTTTACATTCGTAAATGATACCCTGGATAAGGCTACCGAAAAAGTAATTCTTGAAGTAAAATCGCAACGCGAAATTTGTTGCCATACCGGTGGTTCAATTGCATTTGGGCCGGATAAGCTATTATATTTTTCAGCGGGTGATAACTCTACACCATTTGATGAACCCGGCGCTAAATACGTTAATCATGGATTTGCTCCATTAAATGATTTGCCCGGCCACGAGCAATACGATGCAAGAAGATCTTCAGGTAACACCAATGATCTTCGTGGGAAAATTATGCGGATAAAAGTAAACGACGATGGCAGCTACGACATTCCACCGGGCAACCTGTTTCCAAAAGGAACGGATAAAACAAGGCCGGAAATTTATGTGATGGGCGATCGCAATCCTTACCGCATTAGTGTTGATCAGAAAAACAGTAATTTATATTGGGGAGAGGTAGGTCCTGATGCTAATAGTGATAGTCTCGCTACCCGTGGTCCTCGTGGATACGATGAAGTAAACCAGGCACGCAAAGCGGGATTTTTTGGCTGGCCGTTATTTGTGGGGAATAATTACCCATATCGCGAATATAATTATGCCACAGGACAGAATGGTGCTGCATTTGATCCAAACCACCCGATAAATGATTCAAGAAACAATACAGGTTTAAGGGAATTACCACCAGCACAACCCGCCTTTATATGGTATCCTTATGCCGTTTCGCCGGATTTTGCCCAGGTGGGTACAGGTGGCAGAAATGCAATGGCCGGGCCGGTTTATTATACTGATATGTTTCCAAAAGAAACCCGTCTTCCGGAGTATTATAATGGTAAGCTTATTATTTACGATTGGATCCGCGGATGGATAAAAGCGGTAACCATGCAGCCAAACGGTGACTTCGATAAAATGGAACCATTCTTTGGCAGTATTAAGCTCAATAACCTGATTGATATGGAGGTGGGACCGGATGGTAAGTTATACCTGCTTGAATATGGCACAGGTTGGTTTACAAAAAACCCCGATGCGGGCCTCTCAAGAATTGATTTTAATGGGGGGAATCGTCCACCGGTAATTAATTCAATAAACGTTGATAAAACTTCGGGAGTATTACCATTTACCATAAAGGCTACAACTACTGTGAAAGATCTGGAAAATGATAAAATAAGTTACCTGTGGAATCTTGGAAGCGGCGTCACGAAGGAAACAACATCACCGGAGTTAGAGTACACATTTACTACCGCAGGCGATTATCCCATTTCCGTTGAAGCAAAAGATGACAAGGGAGCTTCTGCAAAAAGCAGCACAATTTATGTATATGCGGGTAACGAGGCGCCAAAGGTCGCCATAAATATTACTGGTGGCAATAAGTCATTTTATATGCCGGGAGCACCTGTAAAATATGATGTACAAGTAACCGATAGCCATGATACTTCTAAAATAGATCAGGCAAATTTGTTTGTCTCAGTAGATTATGTGGATGGATATGATAAAGCCGCTTCTTCTATGGGGCATCAACAAGGCCAGGCAAATATAGGTGGCAGAAGCCTGGTGTTTTCTCTCGATTGCAAAAGCTGTCATAAGGAAGAAGAAAAGTCAATCGGCCCTGCCTTTATCCAGGTTGCGCAAAAATATAATAAACAGCCTGGGGCAATGAGCGAACTCACGCAGAAGATCATTAAAGGAGGCAGCGGTGTATGGGGAGACGTCGCGATGGCTGCGCATCCTACACTTGCTGAAAGTGATGTACACCAAATGGTAAACTGGATATTATCATTGGCAAATCCGGCCTCAACTAAAAAATCATTGCCTGCATCGGGATCAATCATGCCGCCGGCAACTCAGAAACCAGGTACGGTAATGGTAATGTCAGCAACCTATACAGATAAAGGTGGAAATAATATAAAGGTTTTGACCGGAAGCAACTCCATTGCTTTAAGAAGTAACACAATTACATTTGACGGTACTGAAAAGGTGAAGGAATTTAATCCATTTAAGTATAATGGAAGTAATGTAATGATCTTCCCTGCTGTTGAAGGCTGGATCGCCGTAGATAGCGTTGATCTTACCGAAGTGAATTCATTGAGTCTTTCTGCCGGATGGCAAACTCCCCCGACCAAACCTTTGGATTTTGAAATTCACCTGGATGTTGCAGAGGGTAAATTGATAGGTGCAGGTAATATACCCGTAACACCTAAAGGACAACAATTTGGGCTTGCCAATATTAAACTTGAACCAGTGACAGATGGAAACTTCCATACCATTTACATTGTATATAAACCTACTCAGGCCGCAACAGGAGGAATAACATCCGTTACTTTTAATTCTAAACAGTAAATCGTAATACAAGCCGGGCTGTGAAAATCATAGCCCGGCTTTTTTTATGGGTTAGATTAAACACGCCGATGTAATATTACCATTCATCCCTTTTCAATTTTGCGATAATATTATAGCTTCGGTTCTTATATGCATGAACAGCGCTTGCTGCCAATAAAATTATTGCAGCTATCAGAGCGCACATGGCAACGTTGCCGTTCCCATGCCATTGCCGAATTGCTATTGCTACGAAGGCCCACGCCCCGACAAGAGCTGCTTCCCTCATATTTCTCTTAACGATTAAAATCAAGTAAAGAGCACAAGCGATCAATAAAAGAATGGCGGCCCATATGCTTTCTGAAAAACCATAGCTTGGTAATTGTAGAGAATTTAGCCCTGCGGCGGCGCAGGCAATAGTTGCTACCATTATCCAGCCAAGATAAAAAGCAATTGGCCACCACACAAAGAATATTACACGAACAGGTGCATCGTCCAATTCGAGGCGTAACCTTATAGCCAGAATTATAAGGCATGACAACAATGCAAGGATAATAAAAACCGACAATATCATCATTTCATTTGTCCAACAATAAACCCATGCAGCATTGCATACATTACTTACTGTAAACCATATACCGGTGGCGGAAATGTAGCGAGCCGGGTCACGATTCTTTACCAGGGTCCATTGAAAAATGATGAAGCAAAAGGAAAGCGTGAAAAGAAAGCCCCATATTATAAAAGCGTATCCGGCCGGAGCAAATAGTGTATCATATTTGTGACTTACATCTGCAACATTGTTATCGGAAAAAAGGCCAATATTACCCGCATAATTTGCAGCCAGCATTATAAAAAAGGAAATGGAATTGAGAACTACGTTAAACACGTTCCTAGCATTCATTGCAATTATTTATACATTAACATCTGCAAAGCATTATTGTTTATGATCGGGAATTGCACTATCATTTAAAATAAGGAACTGTTGTAAACGAAAAGGCTGCTGCAAGATCTTTGCAACAGCCTTTCCAAATTACGCAGCGTTTTTAAGTTAGTAACTCCACAAATTCTGTTCGTAATTAAAGATTTTGTCTTTTATATTTTCGCCTTCTAATAATTGTAAAATACGGCTATCCTTTAACCCCATTTGCTCTGAAAGTTTTTGGTCAAAGGGATTATCCAGGGTGCTTTTGATAATTCTTCCGTAGAACATACGACTCTCGAACAGCTCTTCCCAACTCATACGTGCACCATAATTCTTTGAATTGTAAACTTCATACTTTGCGAATATTGGTCTCATGTCAGGATAATAAACCCAAAACAATTCAGACTCACCAAGATCAACACCTTGAGAGGTTATAACATTTTTAACCGGGGCGATACCTAATATTCGCCAGAATAACCTGGAACTTTCTTTATCAAAAATTACTTCTTCCTTTATGTGAAATTTGTAAAATGAATCAAGATTTACTTCTGCTGTCACAGGCTTTGTTCCTATAACGTTGCCCAGTGAATCATAAACCGGAACATCCACAGATCCTCCGGAAACCTTATCTGCCACTTCAGCAATTGTCATAGGAGTTGTAAACCTATCATCGACGGCATTAAATACAGTGACTCCGCCATTCTCAGGCCCATCCTGTATTGCTTTGAACAGGATTGAGATGAAACGCTGGTTACCATTGTTATCGTTTGCAGAATAGCGGAAAGGCAGATTCATTTTTTCACGGGTATCTATTTCTCTCCATACCTTTTGCCTGTAAACTGCATCATCTTCACGCAAGTGCTCATAAGCAAGAGGAGTTCTTTCAGTTACCAGGTTACGCTCAATGGCATCATTAGGGCGTAAAGATTTTTTCACAACCGGGATTGGAAGACTGTCAATTTTTGGTGGTGCTATTACGACCGCAGTATCTGCTGTCGCAGCAGGATTGATGTTGGCCTTGGTTTTTGCGTTGGTCGTTTTCTTGGCAGTTGTACGCTTTTTTACCGTACGTTTTTTCTTGGCCTGAGCATCGGCTGCATTCCCAATCATTGCAAAGCATAAAGCCAGCATTAAACATTTTCCAATTATTTTTTTCATAACCATTTTATTTATTCTTTAATATAATATGAAGCCCGGGCCAGGAATAGAGCGTACCGCGCCATCGGGTCCCTGAACTTTTACATTGTCAAAGGTAACTGATGAACCGGGAATACATTTTTGCAACTGGGCTGAAATACCTGACAGGTTGCCACCGGAAATAGTAGCTGACTGCACACTGGGAAAATTAGCACCTGAGAAATATATGGTTGCACTAACTACGCTAAACCTCGCATCAAAATCAAAATTTTCAAGATCCGCCCTGGCAAACTGCTGGTTTTTAAATACCACCGATTGCATTCTTCCACCACTGCTTGGGCCAACTTTTAAAATAGGATCGGGAATTCTTTTTATCCTGAAATCAAACGTGCTTGGTTTTTTGTCAGCAACTACAGTTATTGATGCTTTCCCGGGCGTAGTAACTCTTACATTATATTTGCCTGTTCCAACTTTGTTTAAAGTACCGCCATTCATGCTTACATTGGTTTTGTCCCAGCCTGTACCCGATGAAATACTTACAGGATTATCCACTCCAATATAAAACACATTCATTTTATCGAGCATCACTGCAGATCCGCCGGGAGTTCCCACTGTGTATTGAACTGTAATTGGCTTTGTTTCTTTAGTACCATCTGGTTTTGTAAAAGTCACCATCACCGGAACATTATGAGATCCAGCACCGCTCGCTGTTATTGAATATACAGCTTTTCCGTCAGCATCAAGGGACTGGCCTGCGCCGTTAATTGTAATTTGTGGCTGGGCAGCCTTGCTGTAAGCGCCAACGCCCGCTGTAATTTCTATTTTCTCGCCAGGCATTACATAGTTAGAACTTTGACCAACGAGTGCAGCAAACTGATCGTAAATAACTTTTACAGCACCAATCTGGTTGTGACAAAATGTAACGATTTCACTTTCTGCATTTTTAACGTTATTCTGGAATTTACTAAGCATAGTCAATGCAGCAATGGTAGGTGTCATGTGAAAAAATGATTGTGTAAAATCTTTTTGATCACCTTCCTGGCTAACAGGCGGCACAAAATTAACAGGGAAAGTTGCCGCAAACTGGGCTTTGATAGCAGGATCTATGCTAAGCATATCCTGTTTATACTTTTTTAGGCGGGCTTCAAGTTCTTTTCCTTTACCATTGGTTTCAAATAATCTTGTAGAAGCATCTAGATTCTCCATTTTGTAATCCTCAACACTATCTTTTCTTACATCATCCCATTTCATTCTCAGGTCGGCACCTTTTTTAAGATCGAGCTTAAGACTTTCAATGTAGTCGTTTAGTTCTTGAGAATACTTTTTTGCAGCCATTGCTTTCGGTTCCCAAATCCTCGCCTTTTCCGCGGATTGTGGGTCAGCAAGTTTTGCTTCTAAAGATTTATAGATTGTTTCATTCGAAGAAGTAATATTTTCATTGGAAGTTACTAGACTAGTATTTACTACTTTGAACGCATTTATTACCTCGGCAGATACGTTAAGCGCTAAGATAGCGGTGAGTACCAGGTACATTATGTTTATCATCTTCTGCCGCGGTTCTCTGGGTAAGGCCATGATTTTATTTTTACTGTGTTAGTTAGTGAAATTGGATTTATTATTATTTTATTGCCTACCCTGCATGGCGCTTAGCATGTTACCATATACCTGGTTTAATTTACCCAGATTATTTGCCAAAGCTCCTATTTGCTCTTTAGCAGATTGTGCATCATCAACAGTTGACATCATAACCTCACTTGCCTGTGCCATCTTACCGTAAAAGCTGTTAAGTGTTTTCAGGTGGTTATTACTTTCATTAAGCTCCAGCTCATAAATTGTATTTAATGAACCAAGATTTTTTGTAAGCACCTGCACCTGGTCGTGAAAGCCTTTCGCACTGTCTGCAGCATTGTTAAAATTTGACATTGTGTTCGCAGAATTTACATAGGCATCTTTCATCATTCCAAGAGCTGATGTAGCTTCTTTTGTCTTTGCAGAAAAATCGCCGGTAGATTTTACAACATCTCCAACCTCACCGATGTTAGAAACTGTCGTACCCAATTTTTGGAAATTATCCCCTAGTCTTTTTAAATTAACCGGTGTAATATCAGCCTCTAACAGCATTTTATCCATAGACGCTAATGCAGGGTTTCCCTTTACCACAGGTACTTCTTCTTCACCTGGCTGAATATCTTCTTCGTGTTTTTTTGGTTTTACCCATTCTATTCCAGCATATACCAGGAAGATTGCAGTTTCCGTCCACATGCCGACTGTAAGCATCGTGTCCGCGTATGACTGGTGGGTTAACTTTGCCCAGGCTGCGAATATGATTACCGCTGCACCGGCGCTTACTAATACGTCAATTAGAGTTAAAAAGGTTCTTTTTCTGTGAGGCATGATAATTGAATTTTAATTTGTTTTGTTTAAGGTTGATTAGTCAGGTTTATAAAATACAATGCCTATATTAAAGTAATATTAATACAGGCAGTAAGTTGTTTTTAAAAATTTATTCTATGAGGTTATATTTATTTTTTACCTTTTTTACTGGTAACGGGTGGTAAATCAATCACACAACGGAAGCCTATATACGCTTTGGAAGTATCCTGGTATTCATATGCTCTTGTGCTTGTCTGTAAGAAATATCCAACATCTTTCCAGCTACCACCACGAATAACTTTACGTTTCATACGAGGAGGGTCCTGGTCTTTAGCGTTATAACGAATGTCAGGATTCATATCATGCTGAAAATTGTAACCACCTTCATAGTATAAAGATGATGTCCATTCAGCGACATTGCCCGCCATATTATATAATCCGAAGTCGTTAGGCCAGTAAGCATCAGCACGTACAGTATAGAATCCTCCATCTTCAGGATAGTTACCACGACCGGGCTTAAAGTTGGCGAGCAGGCAACCTTTCTTATTTCTCAGGTAAGGTCCGCCCCATGGATAAGGAGATTGTGATCTGCCACCTCTTGCGGCATACTCCCATTGTGCTTCTGTTGGAAGGCGAAAGGGAGATTCGGTAGACCTGTTTTTATTAATTAAGTAAGCGTTTAAATATTGACTTCTCCATTCGCAAAATGCTGTGGCTTGTTTCCAGGTTACGCCTACTACCGGGTAGTTCCCGAAAGCAGGATGGCTGAAATATTGTTTAGCCATTGGTTCATTATAAGAATAAGCAAAGTCTCTCACCCATGCTAAAGTATCAGGATACACGGGGATATCATACCTGGAAATAAATTTTCCCCTTGGTACCATTGCGTTTTCTCTTTTTGCTGCTTCTTTAAAATCAAAAACTTCAGAGTGATACATTATCTTGAGAGGGTCAAGTTCTTTTTTACCAAATATTCTATTATCCGGTGTAACGATCATGGCATCTATTTTTTCCATAGTTGCTTTATCGTTCCACTTTATCGTGGCAGCTTTTTTCCAGTCAATATAGTCAACACCATCTGCACCTTGTTTTGTAAAGCCCATCAGTTTTGCGGCAATTGAATCTCTCACCCAGTTCGTAAACTGGCGATACTCGTTATTGGTGATTTCCGTAGCATCCATCCAAAAACCACTTATGGATACCTGCTTGTTGCGGGCAGTAAAAGCATAGTTTACATCTTCGTCACTAGGCCCCATATGAAAGGTTCCCGGTGGTATGTACACCATTCCCGGAGGCTTAGGCAATGTATAACGGGTACCAGGTGCAGCACCCACAAGCTGGCCATAATCATTTTTCGGGCCTTTTGATTTTCCGGATTTTCCGCAGCCAGTTATACCAAAGGCAACCAATGCAGCTAGTGAAATGAACAATTTGTTCTTCATTTTTTTACTTTTGAGGGTAAGGGGCAAATGTAATAATTATTTTAAACCGAAATAATTATCCATGATTACTGAATTCTTAAATTATCTTTTAATAAGAACCGGTCATCAACAATATAAAACGGATAAACATTTCAATTATTGTAAAAAAAGACCAAATTATATATTTGATATTGAGTAATGGATTATTGAAGGGTTTAAAGGTAAAATGAAGCTACGATAAAACATTAAATAAAAGTCTATTTTCCTAAGTAAAATTTTTAAAATTTTAGTTAAAGCAGCTTTTGTAGCTAAATTAATCAATTTGAACAACAAAAATAATATCTAGAAACAGGGTCGCTGTATGTTTCAGATATATTTTTTTGCACTGATCTATTATGGCGGACATCTTACTATCTTTAAGTATCCATTAAAATTAAAACTGCAGATGAAAAAAATTTACTCAGGAATATTACTGGTACTGTTTTTTCAATTTGGTTACGGCCAGTCTTATATTACGATAGGGACAAATGGCGGGGCAGGCACCTATTCATCTTCTTCAAACATATATGGGCCGTTCACCACAAACAAAGCAACTTCAAATCCAACGGTTTCATGGAACAGGCATGCATACATATATTCCCAAGGGTTATTAATTAACATGTCAGCTAATTCAACTATTGATTCTCTCTTTTTTCCAAGAGTATCTATATCGGGTACATATGGTATGCTTACCGGTACGGTTAATTGTAAAATTTATCTGAAAAATACTACGGCCACAGATTTCGGAGCGGGAGCCTTAGACTGGTCAACCGAAAGTGCCAGCACCACCCTGGTTTACAATGGCGATCCTACCGCGGTGATTGGCAGTGCAGGAGGTTTTAAAAAATTTATATTAAGCTCACCTTTTTTATATATCGGGAATAACCTCGAAGTTCTTGTCGAATATACCCAATCCGCGCCTGCAACCGGGGAAGTCGTTTGGGGCGTTGATATCCCGGCTGACGTCAATGAATACATTGCAAATTCCGCAAAATATATTAATGGTTCATCGGGTTCGCCAACAAGTTCACTGAGCACCTCTTCCGAGGTTCATCCTGCGTTTGCAATATATTATACTTCAGCTAATCCTATTGAAGCAAGTATCACAGCCATCATTGATCCTGCAAATACTTCTTGTTACAGCACCCCTCAAAATTTTTCGGTCATATTGAGAAATGGAGGAAATATTGCTATTCCTGCAGGAGCCGCAGCGGTGACTTTGAAAATAAGCGGAGCCAATTCATATCTTTCTACATTAAATAATACTGGTTCCATAGCGCCCGGGGATACTGAAGGCATTAACTTTATTGGTGTAAATATTAGTAACCCGGGGGCCAGTGACGACACTGCCTTTGTAGTACTGGGAGGAGACCCAATACCGACAAATGATACGATAGCTTCACAAACATTTACTGCAGGAACTATCACAGCATTTCCGGCTTTGGAAGATGTTGAAGGAAGCTTCCCGGTTTTTGGTTATGTCTCCTCAGTAGCTATTGACCAGGCTTGGTTTGTACAAAATGGAAATTATACAAATGCAGTTCAGACCAGCCCGCTAGTGCCGCACAGTGGCTCGCATTTCTTTTTGTTCGACTCCTATGATTATCCTCCGGGAACGATTTCCCGCCTTTACAGCAATTGTATAACCCTTGCAACCGGCGGATCAAATAGCGTCGAATTTTATATGAGTCATGATGACGTGGCATTTACGCCTTATCTTGATAGCATGTATGTGAGCGTGTCAACTGACAAAGGATCAAACTGGACCAGGCTAGTGGGATTTCAGCGCTATGATCCTGCTTTTACCACACCGGAATGGAAAATGGAATCGGTTGATCTCTCCGCTTACGCCGGCCTTACTATTCAAATTGGATTTGAAGGGGTCGGCGATTTCGGAAATTCTTTCGGGCTTGATGATATAAAAATCATATCATCTTCGGTAACTCCCGTTACGCTTCTGACTTTCAACGCAAAAAGAAACGGCAGCGTTAATTCAATCAGCTGGTCCACTTCGCAGGAATTAAATTCTCAATACTTTGCAATTCAAAGAAGTTCAGATGGAATTCATTTTTCTCAAATAGGCCGGGTTGCAGCAGCAGGCAATAGTAATACACAACGTTCTTACCAGTTTTTTGACCCAAATCCTTTAAAAGGAATCAACTATTACAGGCTATTGATCGTTGATATTGACAATGCGGTGAAATATAGCCTCGTGAGAAATGTCAAAAACCCCGACCTGACAAAATTCATATTATATCCCAATCCTGTTAAGGATAGATTACTGGTTGACATTGATGCTGAAAAAACAGGCAGAGGAGAAATAACAATAACTGACATGAATGGCAGACATGTCTATAAAACTTCTGTGAATTTGCAGCAAGGAATTAATACAATACCTGTTAATGTTACCCTTTTTGCCAAAGGAACTTACTTTATGAAATTACAGACGATGGATAATAGTTTTATGGAAAAATTTAGCAAGCAATAAATTTATAGATATTAATTTTTAGCACCGTTCCGATCCGGGGCGGTTTTTTTTGGGGGGACTACACTCTTAAAAATTATTCATTCAAACCGGGTAATTTTTTAATCCTAATTTTGCACACTATATTATGGCAAAAGTGAAGCAGCAGGCCCCAGCTTCTATGAATACTGAAGACGACAAAATTGAAGTGTATGGGGCAAGGGAGCACAATCTCAAGGACATCGATATTTCTATTCCCAAAAATAAGCTGGTAGTCATTACAGGGATTAGCGGAAGTGGAAAATCTTCTCTGGCTTTTGATACCATATATGCAGAAGGCCAACGCCGCTATATGGAAAGCTTTTCAGCATACGCACGGCAGTTCATGGGAGATATGGAAAGGCCGGATGTTGATAAGATAACTGGGCTGTCGCCGGTAATTTCTATTGAGCAAAAAACGACTAATAAAAACCCGAGGAGCACAGTAGGAACCGTGACAGAAGTTTATGACTTTCTTCGTTTACTATTTGCCCGCATTGGTGAGGCATACAGCTATAATAGCGGAAAAAAAATGGTGAAGTGGAGCGAGGAAGAAATATTGCAAAATATTTTGCAGAGGTTTAAAGATAAAAAAATAAGCCTTCTTTCGCCATTGGTGCGGGGTCGCAAGGGGCATTACCGTGAGCTTTTTGAAGATGTAAGAAAAAAGGGCTTTCTTAAAGTGAGGATAGATGGCGAAATAAAAGACCTCGTGCCGAAGATGCAGGTGGACAGGTACAAAATCCATGATATTGAACTTGTGGTAGACAGGTTGCAGGTGGCGGAAGAGCATAAGGTGAGACTCGGGCAAAGCGTTCAAAAAGCTTTACAACTTGGTAGCGGGCTTTTATTTCTGTTACTTAATGATAATAATGAGCAGGTGCAATACAGCCGCCAGCTAATGTGCGAGGACACCGGCATCAGCTACGAAGAGCCCTCTCCCAATACGTTTTCATTCAACTCTCCATATGGTGCCTGCCCGGTATGTAAAGGTCTCGGCAATGTTTACCAGGTGGACCTGGATGCTGTAATACCTGATTCCAGCCTGAGTATTAATGAAGGTGCTATTGCTCCACTTGGAGAAGAACGTGAGGCTTACGTTTTTAAACAGGTTCAATCTATTGCCAAAAAAATGAAATTTAGCCTGGACAAGCCTGTCGCAGATCTGCCAAAAAAGACATTGAATTTTTTGTTGTACGGAAGCGAAGAAGTGGCCCGGGATAATGACGATGGTTACCTGCAGGTGGATGATGAAAGTGTTGGAATACCTGAAAATAATTCCTATTCAGGGGAATACGAAGGGGTTGTCAATATGATTAAAAGATGGTTTGGTTCATCTACAACCACCGATTCTTTAAGGTCATGGGTAGAAAAATTCATGCAGTTAAAAGTTTGTTCCTCCTGTGGTGGGAAAAGATTGAAAAAGGAAAGCCTTTGGTTTAAAATTGATGGAAAAGATATTGCTGATTTAAGTAATCTTGATCTGAATATATTACAAGATTGGTTCACTGGAATTGAAACACGGTTAACAAGCCGACAAAATGTAATTGCAAAAGATATTTTAAAAGAAATCAGGGAGCGGGTTGGCTTTCTTTTGGATGTCGGGCTAACTTATCTCACGTTAGGGCGTCCATCAAAAAGCCTGAGTGGCGGAGAGTCCCAGCGCATACGACTTGCTACGCAGATAGGTTCGCAATTACAAGGAATAACTTACATATTGGATGAGCCAAGTATTGGCTTGCACCAAAGAGACAATCAGCAGCTCATTAGCGCTCTAAAAAATCTCAGGGACATAGGAAATAGTGTGCTCGTGGTAGAGCATGATAAAGATATTATGCTTGCAGCCGATTATTTAGTTGACATTGGCCCGATGGCAGGTAAGCATGGCGGTGAGATCGTAGCAAGCGGGCTCCCGGAAGATCTCTTAAAACTTAACACACTTACCTCTGCCTACCTGAATGGAGATAAGCAAATTGAAGTTCCAACGGAAAGGAGAAAAGGGAACGGCCATGTTCTTAGTTTAAAGGGGGTCTCGGGCAATAACTTAAAAGATGTAAATGTCACTTTTCCTCTTGGAAAATTTATTTGTGTTACCGGGGTGAGCGGCAGTGGAAAATCAACCTTGATAAACGAAACGCTTTATCCTATTTTAAGCATCCATGCTTATAAAAGTAAAATGACTCCGCTTCCTTATAAAAGCATTAAAGGATTGGAAAATATTGATAAAGTCGTTGAAATTGATCAGTCACCCATCGGGCGCACACCGCGAAGCAATCCAGCGACCTATTGTGGATTTTTTACAGACATACGTACTCTATTTGCCGAAGTGCCTGAAGCCAAAATAAGAGGCTATAAACCCGGTCGTTTTTCATTTAATGTAAAAAGCGGAAGATGTGATTTATGCGAAGGGGGCGGCATGCGGGTAATAGAAATGAATTTTCTTCCGGATGTATATGTTCATTGCGAAAAATGTAACGGAAAAAGATACAACCGTGAAACGCTTGAAATAAGGTATAAAGGGAAATCCATTAGCGACGTACTTGAAATGACAGTTGACGAAGCCGTAGAATTTTTTCAAAACGTACCTTACATATATCGTAAAATAAAAGTACTCCAGGAGGTGGGGCTTGGATATATAACACTCGGTCAAAGCGCCGTTACACTTAGTGGCGGTGAAGCGCAGCGTGTGAAATTGTCCACAGAACTAAGCAAGAGAGATACCGGTAAAACTTTTTATATACTTGATGAACCAACTACCGGACTTCATTTCCAGGACATACAACATCTCGCGGATGTATTAAATAAACTGGTTGATCGAGGCAATACGGTTTTAGTGATTGAACACAACATGGATGTTATTAAAATTGCCGACCATATAATTGACCTGGGGCCTGAGGGCGGCGGCGGCGGCGGCGAAATTTTATTTGAGGGGGCGCCGGAAGAACTTGCAAAAAATAAAATTAGTTTTACTGCAGGTTTTTTAAAACAAGAACTTAATGGCTTTAAGCAAATAAAAAAAGACAAAGCATAGTAACAAAGTTAAAAATTTGTGGTTTCAGGGGTATACGTTGCTTATGAATAGGCATCGTTTTCTGAATTAACTTTAATTATATACTTCGTCTTTATATTCGGGTATTTAAACGAAATACTCAATTATTTTTTTCTAAAATCTTGCAGGACACTTCATATGGCTTGCTACATTTCTGCTGTAGAGGCTTTCATAAATAGCGCCTATTCTTACACCGAATTTCAAAAATAAAGTAAAGTAAGAGTCGTTCTGATTTGGATTACCTCGCTGCACATCAGGCGAATTACGGGTAAGAGAAGGCACAACGATACCCACTACTTTATCGTGAATTCTTTTTGCAATAGCTGCATCAGCAGATGATAAATATTTATCAAAATAAATAGGGTCAACATATTCCGTGCTCACATCATCTATATAATCGGTAAATGTTTTTCTCAGCAATACTTCAAAGCTTAGGTTTACACGATCTGATATAATATATTTCGCGCCTACTCCCATCGGAATATTCAGTTGTGTCAGCGCATAATCTTTTTTCTGCGGGTACTCAGCAAATCCTTCGCCTTCGGTATGCAAAGGCTTTAGATCGTACCAGGTTTTGTTTCCATTAGCATCTGTAAGAGAGCCTTTAGGGTTGAAATGAAAAACACCAATGCCAAGTACGCCATAAGGACGCAGCCTTGGTTTATAATCATCATGCGATGCGTTTAACAACATTAAAGGGAATATTTCCGCCGCTATATAGGCTTCGGATATATTAGATTTGAAATCCAGGTTTCTTTGCTTTCTCCATAGTTCATTTACGCCTTTGGTATCTATAATTCTATCCTCGCCCTCGAGTTGACCTATTTCTGCGGCAGCCCTTACACCAAACCAGTCATTGGGGTAAACAGACACAAACAGGCCTTTCATTATTTTGGTCAGTGGAAGGTTAACGTCTTTTATAAAGGTGGTTCCTTTACCGCGATGGCCGCCAAGATCCCCAAGAAAAAATGAAGGGCCGATATTTATTCCGACCTCAACTTTGGTCTTTTCATTTCCAAAAAGTAATGATTGTGTAAAGCTCCTTGTGGAAAGTAAAATGCTAAGTGCCAAAAAAAGGGAGCACATACGCCATGAAGCGGGTAGATTTGTTTTCATACGGGCAGTAGAATTTTGTTTTTACTACAGATTACGGGTCGATTACATTCCCTTCTTTACGAAAAAGGAATATTTTTATTAACGAAAAGCAATATGAGTTTATTGCATTTGAAGGGCTTAAATCAATTTTTCCATGGGAATATGCTCTATTCCATCTTCAAGATAAATGGAGCCGCATTGTGCAAATAGAAATGATTCGTAAAATCTTTTGAGATAAAGTTGTGCGCCAATAATTACTTTCACGTCTCCGAATAAATGATATAAATTTTCCAGGGATACTGTATGAGTTGTTTTCCTGCCTGCCGTTTACGGACCAAAGGAGCAGTAAGCACCCTCCCTATAGATGCCGCATCAGGATATGGTATACCGGGCGGAAGTATACGGCTATACGCAATTAAATGAATCCCCATCATGTCCCGTTACATGGTACGATTTAATATCTTTTCCATCACAATCCTGGTAGGCGCAGTTTTGCTCTACAACAAATACTTCATTTCTTACCTGAAGAATTTTGTATAACTCTTCAGCAGTTAAGTCTGAAAATTTTTTGCAATTCCAGTTGATCATAATTCTTAATTCTTGATATTTAATTCTGGATTCTGGATTCTTGATGCTCGATTCCACTTCAATACCCGTATTTTTCTTTCCACCTTTCCTTTAAAAATTTCCTGAGTTCTTCTTCCCGGGCATTTTTGCCGGGTTTATATAACAATGTGTTTTTTATTTCTTCAGGTAAAAATTCCATTTGCACAAAATTATTTTCATAACTGTGGGCGTATTTATAATCCTTTCCATAATCCAGGTTTTTCATAAGCCTCGTCGGTGCATTTCGTATAGAAAGTGGAACAGGTAGATCGCCATGTTGTTTCACAAGCGATTGTGCTTTGCCGATAGCTTCCACCGCGGCATTGCTTTTTGGGGATGATGCAAGATATGTCACGCACTGGGATAAAATAATTGAAGATTCGGGATATCCAATCATATTCACCGCCTGGAAAGTATTTGTGGCCAGCACGAGAGCAGTAGGATTCGCATTGCCGATATCTTCACTGGCGAGAATTACTAATCTGCGGGCAATAAATTTTACGTCCTCACCGCCATCTATCATTCTTGCGAGCCAGTACACTGCTGCATTTGGATCGCTGCCTCTTATCGATTTAATAAACGCCGAGATAATATCGTAATGCTGTTCGCCTTTTTTGTCATACAAAGCAACTTTTTGTTGTGCCACATTCATCACCAGTTCATCGGTAATAGCCTCCTCCAAACCTCCTCCCTGGGAGGAGGCTTTTGACGAGACTGCTAATTCAAGGAGGTTCAATAATTTTCTTGCATCACCGCCAGATAAATTGATGAGCGCTTCTGTTTCTCTTAATTCAACTTTTTTCTTTGAAAGAACTTCGTCATTTTTTAAAGCATATTTCAGCAATTCGATAAGCGATTTTTCATCAAGCGACTTTAGGATATAAACCTGGCAACGGCTAAGCAAAGCGCTGTTCACTTCAAAAGAAGGATTTTCTGTAGTTGCACCTATTAATGTAATAATACCTTTCTCTACTGCGCCTAGTAATGCATCTTGCTGGCCTTTATTAAAACGGTGTATCTCGTCTATAAAAAGAATGGCGTTGTCAATTTTTTTAGATTGTTCTATTACTTCACGCACTTCTTTTACTCCGGATGATATGGCGCTTAATGTGAAAAATGGTACATCTAATGTATTCGCGATAATATTTGCGATTGTTGTTTTACCCACTCCCGGGGGTCCCCATAAGATCATTGAAGGAATATGGCCACTTTCAATGGCATTGCGCAAAATACTTCCTTTGCCGGTCAGGTGTTCCTGGCCTATAAGCTCTTCTAACTTGTTTGGACGGAGTCGTTCTGCCAATGGAGGTAAAGCCATGTAGAAGTAAAAATTAAGATTGAAATAAAAATTAAAGTAAAATTAGAGCATCTATGCAGAACTGAGTCAGCGGCGAAAACATTTCAACTCGAACGCTTTACTTAACTGAATTGGCTGGTAAAAAGGGTGCGATATCGCTGATGCTGACGGGTGCTTGTTTGTCATCAATTTCGATTACAACACAATAGCCATTTGCGCCACCAGCTTGCAGCAAAGCATTCACAAGTTTTTGCTGATCGCTTTCAATTCTTTTTCCATCCCAAACTTCTCTGGTGCATAAGCAGCCCTGGGAGGGAGTAAGTGGATAATATGGCTGATTCAAATAGTAGCCGGGATCTACAGTTGTTCCATGGGCAATGATTTCGGTGCGGCCGGCCTGCCCGGAATAATAAGAATAATACAAAGGAGAATAATTTTGAAGCTGCTTTGGAATAAGACGATTGTAATATTCAACGACCCAGATACTGTCGGAAATACTGCTATCTCCCAGAAATTTTTTTATGCTTGTTTCAACAGGCATCGACATTTGTATATTGGCGCTTGGACCTATAAAGCTGCTCATAGAAACACCAAAGCCATACATTAAAAAAATTCCCTGCGGTGTGTTACCGTTTGAAATATATCCCGGAAGATTTGTGAGGCTTCTTGCCAGTTGTGGAATATTAATAATTTTACCGGAACTATCTGCCATAAAACTTCCGTTTGCGTTTCTTACAATCGCAAGTCCGGGATAATCCCTGTTCTTACGCTGAATACTGTACATGATAATTTTACCCGGGATAAAGTTCCGGCTCAAAATCACCTGCATGTTCTTTTTGGAAATCGTTTTGCCGTTTTCATTTATTTCTGCCAGGTGCAATTGCAGCATATATAAAATCGGATCAGCCAAGGATTGATCGCTGAATTTTTCATTTATAATTTTTGGAAGTTCATGTCGAAAGGTTTCCTGCTTTTTGTCTGACAATAAATATTCCGCACACATGGCGAATAATTTAGGATCAGAAGTACTGGCAAATAACTTATGAATTTCCTGGCTAAATACCACTGGGTACACTGAATAAACAAGTTCAACCAATGATCTTTGAAAATCTACACTCCTCGTTTCAACATCCTTAAAAGCTTCATTAATTTTCTGTTCACTAAAAGGTGTTTTGTAAAGCATCAATTCAATCGCTCCAAAAGCTTCCTGCCATTTCTCTTCAGTGGAGTCGTTGAGCGGATAAGAAAGATTTTTATTGATTGTGTTTTTTATCATCCGGTCATGCATCTTATCCCGGGCAGCCCTGGTGGTATAAGAGGTATAAAGGGGTGCTACATATTGCGCAACACAATATTGAAACGCGGATAAATGAAAAACAAAAAGCAGCAGTAATTTAATCCCTGACATTATATTATTAAAAGCCTATTTCACATTCACTTCGAGAAACGCCTGTATTTTATTAAATGAATCGAACAAGTTTGTTCCCAGCCACCCATGGCCTTCATTTGGATAAAACACATACTGATTCACCACGCCGGCGGATTGCAATTTAGTCTTTAAAGAAGTTGCCTGCGATACTTTTATCAAAGAATCCATTCCTCCCTGGAAGAATATAGTTGGGGGTGAAGAAGACGAAACAAAATTAACGGGGCTGGAATTTTTGTAAATCGCAGCATCCTCTGAGGGCGTGTCGCCCACAATCGCCGCAAGAGCCGGCGGTATTAGCGCATCGGTAGGATCGTTGTACATCGTAGTCAGATCCGTAGGTGCATAAAATGCAACGACGGCTTTTGGTGTAACAGGCAAATTATACTTATAGCCCTGCAGTAAAGCCAATTGTCCGCCGGCACTTATGCCCAGTAAGACAATTTTTTTTGAAATAAGATAATTTGCAGCATGATCAACGATAAATTGCAACGCAGCTTTAGTATCGTTTTCCTGGGCAGGGAAAACATTTTTTCCATTTATTGAAAGCCTGTAGTTGATATTAAAAATCGCATAATCCGGCAATCGTCTTTGCAACGTATCAACATATTCAGTTAACTCGCTCTTGTCGCCGCTCTCCCAGGAGCCTCCATGTATCATTACTATTACTTTGGTGGATGCAGCGGTCCTATCTGCCGGAAGGTATGCGTCCATGCTTTGTAATTTGTCAGCTCCATACGAAACGTTTAACATTGTTTTAGCAACAATGTTATCGGGAGGAGGCGTTGAAACTGTATTCACAGTTTTACTGCAGGAAAAAAAGAAAATAGCGATAATTGATATAAGACGTGACCCGTAAAATTTCATATTTATTTTTAAATAGGGAAAATTAGTTAAGAAAATGTTGTAACTCAGATGAAAACCAGGAGTCAATTATTAGGATCTAGAATTTATCGCAAACCCTAGTTTATAGGGTAAGGGTCTTGCACAGCTGGTTAAACAATTACTTTCAAAAATGAAAGTGCCAATATCAAGCCAAATTACTTTAAGTTAATCTTAATCTGTAATTCTTCCAATTGTTTCTCATCAATGGTAGATGGGGCATCGATCATCACATCCCTGCCACTATTATTTTTTGGAAAGGCAATAAAGTCACGAATGGATTCACTGCCCCCTAAAATAGCACAAAGCCGGTCAAAGCCAAAGGCGATTCCACCATGCGGCGGAGCGCCATACTCAAATGCACCTAAAAGAAAACCGAATTTATGTTGTGCTTCTTCCCTGCTCATACCAAGCGCGGCAAACATTTTTTCCTGCAATTCGCGTTGATAAATTCTTATGGAGCCGCCGCCAATTTCATTGCCATTTAAGACTATATCGTAAGCATTGGCTTTAATTTTTGCATATGGGTGCTCAAGGTATTTTTCAGCATTTTCAATTACAGGATTATTGTTAATCATCACTTCGATGTCTTCGGGTTTTGGAGAAGTGAATGGATGATGTCGGGCCACCCACCGATTTTCTTCTTCATCGTATTCAAATAAAGGAAAATCAGTAACCCATAATAATTTAAATTCTTCCGGTTTACGCAAGCCTAACCTTTCGCCCATGTATAGCCGCAGATCACTAATGGCTTTTCTTGTGCGCTCTTCCTTGCCAGCCAGAATTAAAATAAGATCACCGGAATTTCGCTTTGCAATGTTGCGTGAATGATTTTAATTGTTCTTCATTAAAGAACTTATCAAAGCTGCTTTTTAAAGTTCCATCTGTATTGACTTTAATAAAAGCCAATCCTCCCATGCCAATCTGTGGGCGTTTTACCCAATCAATCAATTCGTCAGTTTGCTTCCTGGAATAATTGCTGCAGCCCGGAACGGAAATGGCTACAATTGTTTCAGCATTATTAAATACGGCAAACTCTGAATTGTTTAAACCTTCAAATTTATTTTCACCTTCCACTTTTAAGTTGGCCACTTTCATGTCAAACCTGATGTCAGGTTTATCATTTCCATAGTTCCACATAGCATCTTCCCAGGTCATCCTTTCCACCTTTTCAGAATAGTCGATTCCTTTTACTTCTTTAAAAATAAACTTAACCAATCCTTCAAACATTTGCAAAATATCTTCCTGTTCTACAAAAGCCATTTCGCAATCTATTTGTGTAAACTCTGGTTGCCTGTCGGCACGAAGGTCTTCATCGCGAAAACATTTTACAATTTGATAGTAACGGTCGTAACCGCTTACCATAAGTAATTGTTTAAATGTTTGCGGAGATTGAGGAAGTGCATAAAATTCACCGGCGTTCATACGGCTTGGTACAACAAAATCTCTTGCTCCTTCGGGAGTCGATTTGATAAGAAAGGGTGTTTCGATATCGATAAAATTTTGCTGATGCAGGTAATTTCTTGTTGCACGGTTTACTGCATATCGCAATTCAATATTTTTCTTAACAGCATTTCTCCTCAGGTCAAGAAAACGATACTTCATCCGTATATCATCACCGCCATCGGTTTCATCCTGTATGGTAAATGGAGGCACGGCAGATTTGTTGAGCACTTTGCATTCTGTCACCAGGATTTCAATATCGCCGGTTGGCATATTTGGATTTTTGTTGCTTCGCTCACTTACTTTGCCTTTGGCCGCCAACACAAATTCTCTTCCCAAAGGATTATTATCAAACTGTTGTGTAAGCTTTTCGTTAAAGAGCAATTGTGTTATACCATACCTGTCCCGGAGATCCACGAAAGTGATGCTTCCAAATTTCCTTATTGTTTGTACCCATCCGGCAAGTGTAATCTCTTTATTAAGGTCATCAATTCTCAACTCGCCACAGGTATGAGTTCTGTACATCGTAAATAATAAATTTTAAAAATTCTTTAGAAAGTCTGCAAAGATAAATAAACAGGGCGTAAAGTATTTTCTTACATGGTCTCAACTACATGGGGATGCGCAGGCCGCCAGATTAAATAGTAATAGGTAAGAATGAGAATGCCTATTGAGAAGGGAATGATAGTTAAATATTTAAAGGTAATATCACCAAAGACTATGTTTTCATCAAAGTGAAAAAATTCGCTGATCATCCAATATGCGTTAGCAATTATCCAAAAAACGATCGCAACATTATGGCATACTTCAGACACATACTTCCGTGTTCTATACGCGATAATAATTGCGATTGACAGGGTGGGAAATATCATAGCAATCCCCAGCGATTTCCAGATCATACACCAACTGATGTCTTTAAAAAGCCAAAACACAATGTGCAGGTTTTCCATTTTTCGATAGCGTAAGGGAATGGTGTAAGATTGCTCTGCCATAGATTTGATTTGAGCATTGAAAATAGTGAAGAGCATCCATTTTTTGAAATGGATTAATTCGTGCGATAGAATCACAAAGGTTTACCAGGCCCACTTTAATTTGAGACTTTTTAAAAGCCTTCCTGGTTTGAATATGTATTCAGGGCATCGGGCCACCTCAGTGATCTGACACCTAAATGAATTTTTATTTTTCAACGTCTACTCTTACACCTTCACTGTGTGCCGTAAATTCCGGCGCATACATGCACTGAATGGTTGTAATGCCGTTACTGAAATTTCCACTGTGTGTTACAAACATCGGGTACTCGAACACATAAGTTCCTTTATTTAAATAACCAAAGAAGAAATTAGTGCTTACATCTTTTGTAGTTTCGTAATAGCCGAGCCCATCCTGGTATTTATATTGGCTGATTACATTGGTTGGCTCCATGCATGAAGCACGCATATCTTTCATGTGTACGTATTCCATATCGCGATCAACTCTCAATTCAATGCGTACTTTTATTTTATCGCCAATATGAACCTCACCCCCAACCCCCTCTCCTTCAGAGAGGGGAACGAGAACTGGTCCATTATCTGTATTTTTTTCAATGAATAATTTTTTGCTCAGCTTTAATGGCGTTTCTGAAAAAGTTATTTTATCGAGGTTTTCAAAATACTGCCAGTAGACAGAGCCCCAACCCCCTCCGCCCCCTGAAGGGGGGACTGTGGAACTCTTAACTTCAACTGTAATGTTTCCCATTTCAGGTTTTACTTTATCTCCGTCAATTTTTCTTTTAAAATATCCTGTGCCGGCTTCTTGTTTTTCATCTTTGCTATTGATGGTTGTATTACCCAATTTTATAGAAACAGTTTTTTCTTCAGACAACCAGTCGGTTCCTTGTAATAATAATGCATAACATGCCTCTGCTGTAGCTTTGGTGGTTTTCCAGTTATTGGTTTGTTTATTTTTCAGCAACCATGTTTTGAGATCGTCAATTGTTTTGGGATCTTTTTCAATTTCTGAGAAAGCTTCAATCATCATTGCCTGTGATTCAATAGGGGCCTGGTACCACCAATATCCATGCTGGTCCCATTCTTTCCAGTACATTCCGAGCTCTTCATTGTTTATTGAATTTTCTTTTAACGATTTAATAATTGCATTCGCTGTTGTCACATCTTCAGTACGATCAAGTGATAATGCAATCATGGCCTGCATGTACTTGCTTTGGCTAAGCCAGAATTTTTTTGCCTGCTCACGATAATAATTGTACGCAGTTTGTGTTTCTTTCGCGATCGCATAATCGTGGAAGAAGCTGCGCATGTATAAGTATTGAATCGCAATGGTTGAAAGATTATTATTCTTAAGATCTGATTTATACTTTATCAAATCATCATAATCTTTCTTCAACATTCTATCGAGATAAGGAACTGCTTTATCCAAAATATTTTTTAATTCAACTTGTTGAATGGAAGGAAGTGCGTTTAATTTTTTAAGATGCCCGATTCCTGTTATGATGTATTGAGTCATGTAACGATTATCGGGACCTCCTTTGAACCACACAAATCCATCGTTGGACGATTGCATGTCGCTTAGTTTATTCAATGACGATTCCAACTGGAGGCTCATCTTTACTGCATCAAAAAGCAATGCGATATTTTTCTTTTGCTGTTCTTCGCTTTGCGCCTGTAAAACCCAGGGAGTTTCCTGCAACAAAACAGATTTTAATTCTTCATTCTTTTGAAGGTTACTCATTAATGCAGCAGTGTCTGTTAATTTCCATTTTTCAAAAATGGCTTTTATTTTAGGCGAAGAGTTTACAATTTTTGTTGCGATTGCATTCGCATAATAGCGGTTAAAAGTTTGCTCCGCACATTCATAAGGGAACTCCATTAAATACGGTAGAGCCTGTATTGCATACCAAGCAGGATTGGTTGTATATTCAATTGTTAATCCGTAATTGCTAAGTGTTTCACTCTTTGCGGAATTGATAAGTTTTTCAAATTTGAAATCTTTTGTGCCATTACCACGCATTGGCAAAGGCATTGTTTCTGTTACCAACATACGATTGGTAACAACAGGAATCGCGGCTTCTTCACCATCGGAGACCTCACCCGCTTTTGCAACAATCCTGTAAACAACTGCATCATTAAAATTTTGCGGGACATCAATACTGAAGGTCACCAATGTGCTTTGGCCTGCTGCTACTTTAAAAGTTTTTGAAGGTGCATTATTTTTAAACCAGCTATCAACGGGGTTCATTGTGGTTGCATTCAATAACTGAAAATCTGCCTGGCCGCTTACTTCTTTATCGCCAAGGTTTACAATCTTAGCGCTGAACTCCATTTGATCGCCTTCTCTTAAAAACCGTGGTGCATTAGGCTGCACCATCAGATCTTTTTGAGTAATCACAGTTTTAGTTGCATAGCCACTTGCAAGGTCTTTGGTGTGAGACAGTGTCATCAGCTTCCATTTCGTAAGCGCTTCCGGCATGGTGAAGCTGAATTCAATATTGCCATCTTTATCTGTTCTTAATTCAGGAAAGAAGAAGGCGGTTTCATTAAAGTTTTTGCGGATTTGAATTTGAGATTGATCGATCGGAAGTTTTTTATTTTCTATTGGCGGTGGCGGTGCAACAATGCCCAAATCTTTTTCGCCTGCTATTGTCTTAACTTGCACACCTGCAGCCCTGCCACTTAGTGTAACCATTTCGCTTCCTTTATCTTCCATAGGCGCAGCTAATGCCACATCGTTACCGATTGAATTTTGTCCTCTCAGTATGAGTTTGCTGGTGGTAAAATACCGGGTTCTAATAGAAAGATCATCCAAGTAATCTAATTCATCATAAATTTTCTCCTTTTGCTGAACATAAAGTTCATTCCAATATTTTTCTATGGATTGAACAGAAATAAAATTTTGTCTTCCCTGCCATGTATTGTAGCCGGAATATGCTGGCCACACATCAAGAGCATCCCATGAATGTGGTTTGAACTGATCAAGCGAAGCATCGTACATCGAAGCCAGCATTTCAGCGGCGACTTTTTCACCTTTATTTCCACTGATTTTTACTTTCCATTTTTCTTCGCTGCCCGGTAATGTTTTATCACGATATGTGTCAAAGGAAATCTTTAGTTCTTTATTGTTCCATGGTGCATAGATACTATTGGAAGAAGCGTAAAAGCGATTGTCTTTTACAAAGAATTGATTGACGCCAAAGCCGCCAAGATCATCTTCGGAGATATTGAAGTCAAAGACCTTCTTATTATTGTTCAGATTATAATAATTGAACTGGGGAGATTGCTTAGCAGGTTCCTTTATATTCTCAGAAGTTTTCGATTTATCAATCTCTTGTACAAGGAATAAATCTTTTGCTGAAGTACCCATGGTGATTTGCGCCGTTTCTCCCGGCTCAAACCAATTTTTTTCCAAATGATTCCATAAATATGTGGTAAAGGGTAAGTCGGATGATTTAGAATCATAAAGATGGATATATTTTACATCTTTTACTTCCTGCCCATACCTGTCTTTTGCTGTTGCTTCTATCACATACCAACCTTGTTTGAACTCTGAACTCTGAACTTTGAACTTTGAGCTATTAGTAGAGTCATTCTGACTAAAGACTGCTACGCTTCTCGGCCACGATTCTTTTTTAGTTTCATCTTTATATTCATCATGCGGAAAGTATTGAATGAATTCATCTTTTGCTAAAATAAATTTATCAGGTTGCTCCCAAAGCCTTTCACGAATCAATCTTTCGGGAGGTTGTAGTTTATAAATTTTTACGTCTGCTACTTACGGGTTCAGGTTGGCCACTTAGATTTTTGCTGGTAACAATAATATTTTTCAGGCTGTCAATATTTACAACATCGCCTTGTGGCAATGCGATCTGCAGATTCAATGCTTTATATCCAATTGGTACGGTTATGTCACCGCTTCTTGTTTCGCCATTTATATCCGTGACGTCCGCTTCCACTTTATAATCAAAAACAGGCTCGGTTTTTTTATCAAGTGTGAGGTCAGGAATGGCGGCAAATTTTATAGTAAACTTTCCATCCGCATCGGTTGTAATTTCTCCATTAGTAATTTCAAGCGGACTTGTCTGCGGAAATCCTTTGCGCCAGAACATCCATGGATAAAGGAACCTGGCTACTCTTGTTACGCGGTATTTTACATTGGCCCCATCAATATTATTGCCTGCATACGCTTTTGCAAATCCTGTAATCGTTACGGTATCATTCACCCTGTAGCTTCCTTTCAGTGTATCAAATTCAGTGTAAAATTTAGGGCGCTTATATTCTTCTACAGAAAATGAAACGGATGAATTTTCATAATCATTAACATCTATTTCAAAGGTGCCGTTCAATTTATTTTCCGGCAAACGAAATTTTCCGTTGAAAGAGCCGAATTCGTTCAACAGCACTTTTATGGAATCAACTTTCTGGCTGTTGGCATCATTTAAAATAATAGTGATTGAATCTTTCGATTGAAGTAAAACAGACTTTTTGCTTTTCCAGCTTTTAGTAACTCCGATGCCTTTGAAATAAACCAATTGCCCGGGGCGATAAATACTTCTGTCGGTAAATAAAAAAACTTTTGCATTATCTGCATCATAGTCTTTTTGGTCATCATAATCGTCGTCATTAGTACTTGCATCATAGTTGTAGATGTATTGCTGGTCGTCTAAAAACAAATGATCTTTTTTATAGTTTATCTCAAGTCTTACATTCCGGTTTTCGTCTTTTTTGGGATCGCTCAATTTTAAATAACCATTCTTGTCAGTTGTCAGCAATTCTTTCTTTATCAATTTATTTTCACGGCTGTTATAATCGTATTGCTGGTTCCATACTTGTACTTTCGCCCCTGCCAATGCCTGCCCTGATGTACGATTTAATACGAAATATTGTAGCCCGCTATTAATAAAACTTATATCCGAAACATAAAAATATTGTGCAGCAAGAGGATTTTTATCAAGGATGAAATTATCGCTGGCACTTCCAATCAATGCATATTCGCCGACAGGTAATGCATCAATTTTTACTTCTACTGAATGAGAAAGATAATCATCCGCTAGCGGCAGCTCCTGCCGCCAGTTCTTTAGGCTTTTAGCAGTCGTTAGTGTTTGAAAAATCTTATCGTTATCGTAGTTTTTGGTAACCTCTTTTTTAAGTTGTGGAGTCAATTCAATCACGCGGAAATAAATCGTCTTAAAATTTTTATAAGTAACCAGCGTCCTGAATGGCAACCCGGGCACATTTACTTTCTCTGTGGTTAAATTTATTTGCGGATGAAGAATTTGGTTAAGTAAGTTTTTGGCATTTATGCCGCCTTCGCTTGCCGGGAATTTTTTTATAATTACATCAAGCATTTCCTTTGCCTGCCTTACGGTATATGGATAAGTAGAATCCTGCTGTGACGGCTGGGAAGCCTTATTGTATATCTCCTGGGCAATCATAAACGAGGCTTGCGCAAATGCGGGATTATCGCTATATTTTTTACCAATATTTTTTAATGCCTGAATATAGAGCGTGCCCTTATTTTCCATAACCCCAAACTGATTCATAAAATTGATGCGCTCGATATCAGCATCAATCAACGCATCTGGTTTTGTATCGTTTTCATGAAATGCCAAAAGGGTTTGAAAAACAAGGATTGCTTTATGATGAAGCGATGCGGAATCTTTTGTTGAGAATTTGTGTTTTACGAATTCATCCACCGGCGCGAAGGCCTCCTCGACTTTTATTTCAAATGAATATGCCGGCCGGGAAATATCACGTTCATCACTTTTAAAATGGTCCAAAGCGCGGTGTGCCAGTAAATCATAAAGCGTCGGCCTTAGGTAGCGAACGTTCCCTTTCATTATTATTGCATCAAAAGGCTCCAGTTTTGTTTGCTGCAAAAGTTTTTCATTATCGATTGAGGCGAGATATAGCTCGCCAATTTTTTTATGAAGGTCATCTGCCGTCCAGGTAGCAATATCCGTTTTATTGAAATTAACCGTGTTGGTTCTTTGATAAAGTTGATACCTGTTTTGCTGAAAATAATTCCAGTACATCTGCGCCGCTATGCTTTGTAAAATTGATTTTGCGGGTTCCTTTGCAGCAGTAATTTCTGTTTCAATGGTATCAATACTTTTTACAGAAGCATCTTCCTGGATATTTTGATTGAGCGTTATTTTATACAACAAAGATTTAATTACCTGCGGATCATTATTACTCTTTTTGGCTGAAGTATAAATCTTATCAACCTCTTCCAGTGCCGATTTCGTTAGTCCTTTGCTTACGAAACCATCAACTTTTTTCCATTGCGCATTGTAATCATCACCTGGTTTTTGAGCATAAGCCATCATTAAGGAAAAAGTAGCGAACAGTATTAAAAAAAATCTCTGAGTTAAAATTTTATAAGAGAACATGTAAATTAATTTAGTAAAAGATCAAAAACATAACCTCCTGGTTGTATTCCAAAATTCCATTTTGAAGTTAAGATGCAATTTGCAGGACAAATACATAAATTGAGAAAGACAAAATAATTGCCGGTTTCGTGGCAATCAGTGTTACTCTGCTTCGTGACGAATTTGAAATGAAGACTATGGTTTTATGGGGTTGGTAAAACGTCGGGGTTACTTTAGGTTGTGATATACCTTCTGCACATCATCGTCCTGTTCAAGATGGTCAACAAGTTTTAAAACTTCATCTGCCTGGTCTTCCGGCAATTCAACTGTGTTGGAAGGAATTTGAGTGAGTTCAGCCGTTACCACTTCGATGCCCTTTTCCTCCAAAGCTTTGTTCATGTGGCCAAATTCATTGAAAGGCGTGCGAATAATAATATTGCCTTCGCTGTCTTCTCCTATTTCTTCAAGCCCTGAATCTATAAGATCCAGCTCAAGCTCTTCAATATCGAGATTATCATTTTTTATTTTGAATTCGCCCATGTGGTTGAACATAAAAGCCACGCTGCCGCTGGTTCCGAGCGACCCGTTAGCCTTGTTGAAATGCATGCGTACATTGGCAACCGTCCTTGTAGGATTATCGGTGGCGGTTTCAACAAGTAATGCAATACCATAAGGAGCATATCCTTCGTATAATACTTCATGATAGTCCGTCTTATCCTTACCCATAGCCCGTTTAATCGCAGCCTCCACACGGTCTTTGGGCATGTTCACTGCTTTTGCATTGATAATGCAGCGGCGCAATGCTGAATTGTTATCAGGATCAGGGCCGCCTTGCTTAACGGCAATGTCTATCTCTTTACCAATACGGGTAAATTGCTTTGCCATTTTATCCCACCTGGCAAACATGGTGGATTTCCTTACTTCAAATATTCTTCCCATAAATGTTGCCTCCCCAACCCCTCCTGGGGAGGGGCTTTGAAAAACTTGTTTTAAAAATGAATGTTTATCAAACTGAGTCAATTCCTAAAATAAAAGCGACAGTACGGCAAATCTAAAATCTAAAACCTGAAATGTGAAATCTAAAATCATCTCTTACTTTTGTCGCATGCCGCAAATATATAGCTACGATTGCCTGTATTCTTTTGTTGAAAAAATATTTATAAAAATTGGATGTTCCGAAGCTGACGCCAAAACAGCAACGATAATTTTGTTATCTGCAGATCTCCGTGGCGTTGATAGTCATGGTATTGCCAGGCTCGTGGGATACGTAAGATTGTGGGAAGCAAAAAGGATAAATGCGAAGCCCCAAATTAAAATTGTGCATGAAACTTTATCCACAGCCGTAGTCGATGGAGACAAAGGCCTTGGCCTGGTGGTTGCGCCATATGCCATGCAAGTCGCTATTGATAAAGCTATGCATGCAGGAACAGGGTGGGTGAGTGTAAAAAACAGTAATCATTTCGGCATTGCCGGTATTCATGCAATGATGGCGTTGGAACATGATATGACAGGTATTGCAATGACGAACGCTTCGGCTCTTGTGTCGCCCACCTTTTCGGCTGAAAGACTATTGGGAACAAACCCAATTGCAGTTGCGATACCTGCCGGCGAGGAACAGCCTTTCGTAGCTGATTTTGCAACAACCACAGCCGCCAACGGAAAGCTTGAAATTCTTCAACGCAAAAACCTGGACGCACCTAACGGATGGGTTCAAACGAAGTCGGGAATGCCTTCAACAAACGCGAATGAACTTAAGCAGGGAGGTTCGCTGCTTCCACTGGGAGGCGACAGGGAACATGGCAGCCACAAGGGATATGCTTTGGGATCAATCGTCGACATATTTTCCGCAATCTTTAGCGGCGCGAATTATGGTCCGTGGGTGCCGCCGTTCCCTGCTTATGTGCCTATGCCTGAGAATATGCCGGGGGAAGGTATCGGGCATTTTTTCGGCGCTATGAGAATTGATGCCTTCAGGCCTGCAGATGAATTTAAATTCCACATGGATAAGTGGATTAACCGATTCAAAAACTCCACACCGGTTGAAGGACAACAACGGGTATATGTTCCCGGAGAAACTGAAACCGAATTTGAAAAAGAGTACAGGCAAAATGGCATTCCGCTACTGCAGCCGGTTATAGATGATCTTGAAAAACTGGGGAAAAAATTTGAAGTGGCCTTCGGGTGAGAATATCTTGCAGATAACCAGGAAACGGCAGCATTACCATCTCTAATCAACGGAGAAATTAAAATTCCCGCTATATAGTACATTTGCAACTTAAAAAATACGAGGATAAAAGAAATGAAAGTAATGAAGTTTGGAGGCACCAGTGTTGGAAAGCCTGAAAGAATGAACGAGATTTCTAAACTAATCACAAAAGATGACGAGCCTAAAATCGTTGTATTAAGCGCATTAAGCGGCACCACAAATTCGCTTACTGAAATTAGCCAGTCACTGAGCAAAGGTGAAAGAGTTTCTGCCAAGCAACGTATTGATGCGCTTGAATTGCATTATCAGAATTTTATAATACAGCTTGTAAAGGATGAAGAAAGTTATAATAAGGCGAAGAATATTCTTGCGGAGCACTTTGAATTTTTAAATATCATTTTAAAGATATCTTACAGTGAAGCTTTAAATAAAGACATACTCGCACAGGGCGAATTGCTTAGTACAAAGCTTTTCAGTGTGTTCCTGGAAGAGAAAAAAATTAAGCATACGTGGCTTCCGGCATTGGATTTTATGACGATCGACTCATCCGGCGAGCCGCAGGTGGGAAGTATAAAAGTTAAGCTCTCACAGATATTAAAGAAACATAAAGACGCGACACTTTTTCTTACACAAGGATATATATGCCGCAATGCCAAAGGAGAAGTTGATAACCTGAAACGCGGTGGAAGCGATTATACGGCATCTTTGATCGCCGGTGCAATCAATGCAACAGTTTGTGAGATATGGACTGATATTGATGGAATGCATAACAACGACCCGAGAATTGTAAAGAAGACAAAACCTATAGGACGGCTCAGCTTTGATGAAGCTGCGGAACTTGCTTATTTCGGTGCTAAAATTTTGCATCCTGCGAGTATCTGGCCCGCGCAATATTTTAATTTCCCTGTAAAATTGTTGAACACCATGTATCCCGAGGCCCCCGGAACTCTTATAGTAAGCGAGGCTGGCAGCGTAGGGGTAAAAGCAGTAGCAGCAAAGGATTTTATTACGGCCATTAAAATTAAAAGCAGCCGCATGCTTCTTGCGTATGGATTTTTAAGAAAGGTTTTTGAAGTATTTGAAAAATACCAAACCGCGATCGACATGGTAACAACTTCCGAGGTGGCGGTATCACTCACAATTGATAACGATGCGTACTTAAGCGAGATCATTAAAGAGCTTGAATTGTATGGAAGCATTGAAGTAGATAGTGATCAGACTATTGTTTCAATTGTAGGAAACCAGATCACTAAAACGCAGGATGTTCTTGCAAAAGTTTTTACCACTTTATCCGGCATCCCAGTGCGCATGGTAAGTTACGGAGGAAGTCAACACAATATTTCTATTCTCGTATCAAGAGAAAATAAAGAAAAGACATTGCAACTTTTAAACAAGGGGTTATTTGGAATGTAGGAATTGAAAGCTGAATTTAGCTCCGGAGATGAAATGCTTTCGGTTTTGTAAAAGCATGTAATCCTGCATGTGAGAGCGTGGTTCCAAAGCCCGAATGTTTTCTTCCGCTCCATGGAAGCGCTGCGCTTACACGATCGCAGCAGTTCCAATATCCGCTGCCGGTATCTAATTGCTTTAAAATATTTTCTGCTCTGGCTTTTTTTGAACTATAAACAGATGCCGTCAATCCATAGTCAGTTTCCTGCATTAATTGAATCGCCTCTTCATCATTAATTACTTTCATAATTCCAATAATTGGCCCGAAAGATTCATCCTTCATCACAAGCATATCGTTGGTTACATTTGTAAGCAACGTGGGTTCAAAGAAGTAGCCTTTCCTATCCATGCGATTTCCGCCGGTTAAAACAGTTGCCCCTTTTTGCAACGCATCATTAACCTGGTGAGCCAAAACATGAAGTTGATCGCTTCTTGTTAAAGGGCCTAAATAAATTCCATCATCGGTTGGCATTCCGCTTTTCCATGACCGCACTTCTTTTACAAACTCTTCAACATATTCATCATAAACATTTTCGTGTACATAGATTCTTTCAACAGAACAACAGCTTTGGCCATTGTTATAAAATGCTCCATCCGCAGTAGCGGTGGCAACTGATTTTATATCTGCTACATCATCTGCAACGTACAACGGATCTTTACCACCCAACTCGCATTGGCATGGCACCATTTTCGGTGCTACTTTTTCATAAATATATTTCCCTGTTTTATAGGAGCCGGTAAAAAAGTATCCGTCGAACGGCAAGTCCAATAATATTTCTCCAATTTCTTTAGCTCCAATAGCTGTGTGAAAAATATCTTCGGGAACACCAGATTTTTTCAGGAGTTTTTCGATTTCAATTCCTGTGAGTGAAGCGTATTCAGAAGGCTTATACATAACTGCATTACCGGCTAACAACGCGGGTACGAAAACATTTACGCCGACCAAATATGGATAATTCCAGGCAGAAATATTACAAATGACACCGAGAGATTCGTAAGTAATTCTTTCTTCAAGTCCATTCTCCAACGTCATTACTTCATCAGCTAAATATTTCTCGGCGTTCCCGGTCAGCCATTTGATACGAGCGATAGCACCGTTAATTTCATTCCGTGATTGCTGCAAAGGTTTGCCAACTTCTGAAGTAAGTATAAGAGCAAGACCTTCCAAATGTGCTTTTAAATTTTCAGAAAATCTTTTTAAGATACTTACCCTTTCGGTAAGAGAAACCTTTTGCCACAAAGGCTGAGCCTCCTGAAGTGTTTTAAGCTTTTCTTCTATTGCGCTCTTTGTATCCTCTTTTATTTCAGTGATTAACTCTTCAGTTGCAGGGTTAATGATTTTCATAAATTATTTTATTAATCGGTATTGCGAACAGCATCTAAAAAACTCGCCTTTATATTTTTTGAAAAAATGCTTTCCTGGTCCTGCATCCTTTCGGGATGCCACTGCACTAGTAACATATATGATCTTCCTTCTGGCTCCTTTCTTTCCATGGCTTCGATAATTCCATCTGGCGATAAGGCGGTTGCCACCAGGCCAAAGCCAGGCATATCCACCGCCTGGTGATGTGCACTGTTTATTACCCCGTTTTCCTTGCCGGCAATTCTGTAAAGTTGAGAACTTTTATCTAATGTGATTTCATGTTGGCGGTCTTTTCCCTCTTTAAACTTTCCATGATTGAATTTTCCAAAAGCAGGAATGTCAGGAATTAACGTGCCGCCATAAAACACATTTATGAAATGCATTCCCCGGCAAATGCCCAACAAAGGTTTTTGATTTTCTTCAACATATTGCATCATCTTCCATTCAAATGCGTCCCGCTTCTCATCCATGTCATTTGGATCACAATACGGAAGAAAATCAGGCTGGTTGTATAAGCGGGGGTTAAGGTCGTGGCCACCTGTTAAAACAATACCATCGCATTTTTCGATTTCATCGAAGTTGTCATCATGATAACTCAGCTTAATTATTTCTACGCCCCGTTCATCCTTAATCCAATTATCATAGTTAAAATATTTGGAGCCTTCGCCCATTCCAATAACGATCTTTTTCATTTTTATATTAAATAGTTTAATTGCCCTACAATGCGTTTAAATATAATTGCTTAAAATCTTCCCTGGTAACGGGTTTGGGATTATTAGGATGAGCAAAATCTGCAATTGCAAGATCAGACAGCGTTTCTATATGTTCCTGTCTTACGCCGATGTCGCCGAGCTTTTTGGGGATATTTATTTTTGAATTCAGATCATGCAAATATTCTATCACGCCTTCTCCGTTTTCCTTTTTCAATTCGAGAGTTCTTGCAATACGTTTAAACTTATGTTCGAATCCTTCAATATTAAATTCCATGCCATAAGGAATGTTTACAGCATTAGCCAAACCATGATGTGTATCCAGCAACGAAGACAGAGGATGTGCCAATGAATGAACCACACCCAATCCTTTTTGAAACGCAACAGCTCCCATTAAGGATGCGATCAAGCATTTTACTCCTCGATTCAAGATCAGGATTATTTACCGCTTTCTCCAGCGAATCATTTATTAAAGAAATTCCTTCGAGAGCAATGCCATCGCACATTGGATGCGGCATCTTCGCAAGGAATGCTTCCATGTTATGCGTTAAGGCATCCATACCGGTTGCGGCCGTAATAAATGGTGGCAGTTCCATTGTTAATAATGGATCAGCGAAAACAATTTTAGCCAAAAGTTTTGGAGAAAAAAGGATTTTCTTTTGATGGGTTATTTCGTCGGATATGATCGCGCTTCTGCCAACTTCGCTTCCGGTTCCTGCAGTTGTTGGGATGGTAATAAAATGCGGAACATCGTTGGTAACATAAATATCTCCGCCAATAAGATCGTCATATTTAAAAAGATCTTCGCGATGTTTTACCCGTAACACAATTGCCCTTGCGACATCCAGGGCAGCACCGCCACCGATGCCAATTATAGAATCCCTTTCCGTTGCATCATATATATTGGTGCCATCATAAACGTCAGGTTTTACAGGGTTTTTATGGATGCTGCTAAATACTTCTGTTGAAATATTTTTCTTTTTCAGATCATTAATGATCTCTTTGAAGAAATCAAGCTGCGCAACAGTCGGATCTGTAACAATAAGTGATTTTGATAAATTATTTTTTAATAAATAATCACCAAGCTCTTTACTTGCACCTGCACCAAATCGAATGGTTGTTGGGAAATTGTATTGGTAGATTGTGTCGAACGTCATTTAATCATTTCGCGCAAAGATACGTAAGGAGCAAAGTAGCAAAGTCATTCCCTTTGCGACTTTAAATTCTTTGCGTTTTTGCTTGAGAAAATAGTATTCATATAATTTCAAAATATCTTTTATACTCCCAATCTGTTACAGCCTTCAGATGCTGCCTCCATTCCCACTCACGCGTTTGAACAAAATGATCGACAAATTTTTCTCCTAGAATTTCTTTTGCAACTTCAGATCCTTTCATCATTTGAGTTGCTTCATCAAGAGTTTTTGGCAACCTACCATTTGAGTAATCTCTATATCCATTTCCTATTGTTGCCGGTTGCTTCAGTTTCAATTTATTTTTTATCCCGTACAATCCGGAAGCAAGAGATGCTGCCATTGCCAGATAAGGATTTACATCGGAACCAATTACTCTTGTTTCTAACCTGCAGGACTTACTGCTGCCAGCCAACACACGTATCGCGACCGTTCTGTTATCAATTCCCCAGGTGAGCGTTGTGGGCGCCCATGCGCCTTCTACCAGCCTTTTATAACTATTAATCACGGGAGCAAACATAGGTAAAATATATGGAAGGCAATATAACTGCCCGGCAATATAGCTTTTCATCACGCCACTCATTTTCATGGAATCCTTTTCATTATAAAAAAGATTTTTATTCCCGTTTTTATCCCAAATGCTTTGGTGCACATGGCCACCGCAACCCGGCAAATTTTCATTTATCTTCGCCATAAATGTTGCCATTACGCCGTGCTTGTATCCAATTTCTTTTACAGCCGATTTAAATAATACGGCCCTGTCTGCAGCCTCTACGATTTCAGAATAGTTGATGGCAGCTTCATAAGTTCCGGGGCCTGTTTCCGTATGAAGACCTTCCAGCGGCACATTAAATTTCTTTAGCAAATCAAAAAGATCGTTGAAATAAGGATTCTGTAATGAACTGCGAAGTATGGAATAACCAAACATGCCCGGAGTCAGCGGCGTGAGGTTTTTGAAATTTTTATCGCTGATACTTCGCGGCGTTTCTGCAAAATTGTACCATTCAAATTCCTGCGAGAAATAAGGTTTATAACCTGATTCGTTAGCATCGTTCAAAACTTTTTTTAGTAATTGCCTTGGGCAAACATGCGAAGGTTCTCCATTGGCATCAATCATTTCACCCAGGAAAAAAGGAACATCATTTTCCCAGGGAATTTTTCTAAAAGTTGATAAGTCAATTTTCGCAGGTGAATCGGGATACCCAGTATGCCAGCCGGTATAATCAACGTTGTCGTAAGCGACATCAGCAGAATCCCATCCAAAAATCACATTGCAGAAGCTTGAATTGCTGTCGGCGATTGAAAGAAATTTTTCCGATGAAATATATTTACCGCGCAAGATTCCATCTATATCAGTAAAGGCAATTTTTACTTTTCCTGATGGATGATCTTTTACGTACTGAAGGATTTCATTTGTATTCATATAAACTTTGTTTTTTTCGCACTAAGACACCTTTCCCACAAAGGCACAAAGGACACAAAGAAATTCCGCTTCGTGATCTTAGCGGCTTTGTGGGATAACTTTTTAAATTCATTTTTTAAATATTTTAAAAGCTGCATAACAAATTCCTATCAACAACAAATAAATAACCGCAAGCTCCAAATTAAAAATCGTCATAGCAACAAATGAAATAACTGCTATCACCAAAGCAATAATTGGAAAGAGCGGATACATCGGAACCCTGAAAGGCCGTGCCATTTGCGGCTCCTTTTTCCTGAGCTGCAAAAGCGATATCATTGAAATAATGTATAGGGTTAATGCGCCGAATACCGAGATAGTAATGATCTCCGATGTTTTGCCGGTGAGTAATGCAATAATCCCGATCACCATGTTTACCACTAATGCATTGGCTGGTGTTTGGAATTTTGGATGGATTTTTCCAATGAACGCCGGCGCATATTTAACTCTTCCAAATTCAAAGACAGATCTTCCGGCTGCCAAAATTATTCCATGAAAAGACGCAACCAATCCAAATAAACCAACTGTAATAAGCAAATGGTACATTACATTATTGCTGCCCACCACATGCGCCAAAGCCAGTGGCAGCGGTGAGTCAGAGGTAGTGCCATCTGCTTTATAAACAATCGCTTCCCAACCGGCAACGCCTACTGAAGATGCAAATGTGAGTATGCACAAAATTACCAGCGTGAGAATAGCAGAGCCAAAGCCAATAAGAATAGTTCGTTGAGGATTCACGGCTTCTTCGGCAACATTTGCAACACCTTCAATAGCCAGGAAAAACCAAATCGCAAAGGGTATCGCAGCGAACGCTCCTTGCCATCCGTGTGGCAGTGCATTGTGCTGTAAATTTTTAAAATCAAAATGGGGAATCGTTATTCCTGTAAACAATAACAGTTCCCCGACGGCTAAAATTGTAATGACTAATTCAAAAATTGCGGCAGCTTTTACACCATAAATATTTAATGCGGTAAAAATTACGTAGGCAAAAATGGCAATGGCTATAATTGGTATTTGAGGGAAGAATAAATTAAAATATGCGCCAATAGCAAACGCTATTGCCGGAGGTGCAAAGATGAATTCAATGTTCTGTGCCATACCCGCAATAAATCCCAAATTTTTTCCCAGCGCCCGGTCTGCATAGTCAAATGCACCACCCGCCCTGGGGATAGAACACGCAAGCTCAGCATAGCTGAAAGTGAATGTTACATACATAATAATGATAAAGAAAGTTGCTGTCGCCAGGCCTAATGTTCCGCCTTGTTCCAGCCCAAGGTTCCACCCGAAATACATCCCGGAAATAACATAACCCACGCCCAGGCCCCATAACATAACCGGGGTAAGCGTCCGCTTTAATTCATTAGGAGATGATGGTAAAGAAGACATTAATCAGGCTTTACCCAATATTACACGGTAAATATCAATTAACATAAAAAACAAAAATTAATAATTGAACTTTTTTCGCAGCGGGAATGCTCATTTGGACCAGATGGAAATAATTGGTTATAAAATTAGCCACCTATCGCAATCATGCTTCTGTTGTGGAGATCTTCGATATGAATTTTTTCAAAGTCTTTGGTAAACTGGCCGCCCAATTCTTTTTCTTTTGCATGAATACTTTCATAAATCAAGGGAACAATATCGCCTCCATTTCTAAACACAGTTAAGAGGTCAGTTTCAGCTTCCGAGAAAAGGCAATTTTTCATTTTACCATCGGCGGTCAACCGCATGCGGTTGCAACCGCTGCAGAACGGGGCACTCATTGTGCTAATAACAGCAAACGTACCTTTGTGACCCGGCACCGTATATTTTTTTGCTGTGTCGTGCACGTCATCATTAAGCCTCGCAACTTCATATTTTTTTTCAATAATCTGAAGAATTTCTTTCCAGGTAAAAACTTTGTTGCTTGTCCAGCGATTACTGTCAAATGGCATAAATTCTATAAAGCGAACATGCACCTCCGTATCTTTTGTCCACTCAATAAAATCGTTGATTTCATTATCATTAAGGCCCTTCATCACAACAACATTCACCTTTACATGAAAATTATTTTTTATCAGAAGGTGAATATTGTCAAACACAAGATCAAATTGATTGCGTCTTGTGATCAGGTTGAATTTCTCTGGTTGTAAAGTATCTAAGCTAATATTCAGCGAATGCACGTTAGCCTGCTTTAAAACCTCAACAAAATCATGAAGCCTTGTTGCGTTGGTGGTAAGTGTAAGCTTCACAGGCAATTTTGATAAACGGAGAATAATATCTTCTGCGCCTTTGCGTACCAAAGGCTCGCCGCCCGTAAGTCGTATTTTATTCACACCATGCTCAACAAATATTTTTGCGATGGCCTCAATTTCATCAACCTGCATTAGCCTCGCCGGTGGTGTGAAAATATAATCTTCTTCCGGCATACAATAAAAGCAGCGCAGATTGCAATTGTCTGTTAATGAAATTCGCAGGTAATCGTGAACTCTATTGTATGTATCGGTGATCATCAAGGTAATTTAATGAATTCTGAAGGCCTGGTCGCATCTACTTTTATTTTCCTGTAATAAATTATTATTAAAATTAGCGCTTAATTTCTTTCGTGAATAGGAGTGTCCCTTAGTTTTAAAAAGCCGCCTTCGCGGCCGGAAAATACTGTTCTGATTTCTGCCAATAATGAAAGCGCAATTTCTTCTGGTGTCAGCGCACCAATGTCTAGCCCGGCAGGCGCATAGATTTTTTTCAGCACTTCTTCAGAAAATGTACTGCCATCTTCTTCAAGTTCGTTGATTATTTTTTCTGCACGAATTTTCGGCCCAAGCATAGCAATGTAACGTGCTTCGGTTTCTAAAGCTTTTAATAGATTTCTTTTATCGGTCTTAAAATCATGTGACATTAAAATGATGGCAGTATGATTATCAAAAGGAATATCCGAAAAGTGGTCTTCACTAAAAACATGGTTCACAGTATTTGCATATGTTGAATTTACTTTTAAAGGGTTTGCGACAATCGTAGCCTGCCAACCCATTTCATTTGTAAGTCTTGCCAGTGGATACACGTCATATTGATGTCCCATTAAAATCAAATGAATTTCCGGCAACAATATTTCTATGAAGAGTGATATTTTTTTTTCATCCCGCGTTTCCAAATCAACGGGTGATGATTTGCTTTTTTCGACCTGTTCATTTATTTTTTCATTTAATTTTTTTTGAACTTCTGCATCACAAAAAACTTCCAAACTTTCCGGTCCGGAATATTTTATCACTTCACCAGCCTGTACATTTTTCCAATTACCTTCTATTCCTGTAATCGTAACTAAAATATGTGTTTGCCGGTTTGCTTGAACGCATGATTTTAGAATTTCGACCGGATTGTTTTTATTTTCATAATCAAGCGGTGTAAAGAGCACATCTATGATTCCATTACAACCTAACCCCACTCCAATCTGGTGCGCATCATCTTCAGTTGTATCATACGTTATTAATGATGCTGACGATTTTATTATTGCTAATCTTGCCCTCTTTAATGCGTCACCTTCAAGACATCCGCCGCTGATGCCTCCAATCCACACACCATTATCCATAACGAGCATTCGTGCACCGGTGCGGCGATATGACGATCCTTCTACTCTTACAACAGTTGCCAAAGCTGCTTTGGTTCCTGCTTTGTCTATCTCGTCGTATGCCTTTATTATGGTTCTTATTTCTTTCAATTGAAAATAATAATGTATTCGCAAAATTACGTTTCTTCACCCGGAGTCGGGCGGTTAAAAAACTGAAATTTTTATAAGTTCCTGAGAAGAAATAACTTGTTCGGGTTATGGAACGATATGCGATTATCTTACTTGCAGCCGGATCTTCTTCACGCTTTGGCGCTCCGAAACAATTGGCAGAGCACAAGGGAGAAAGTTTTATTGCACATGCGGTTTCAGAAGCTATTAAAGTAACACCGGAAGTGATTGTTGTGTTAGGGGCAAATTATGATGCAGTGAAAAAAGAAATAGAAAATTTTCCTGTTCAAATTATTTATAACAACGATTGGGAAGAAGGCATGTCGTCTTCTATACGAAGCGGTGTCAAAATTTTATTAAATAAAAATGCTCCTGGAGAGGCTGTCGTTATTGTAGTTTGCGATCAGCCATTTTTATCTTCAGCAATAATTATGGAAATAATTAAAAAGTATGAAACGACAAAAAGGCCAATAGTTGCCTGTGCTTATAAAGACATTATTGGAACACCTGTTCTTTTTCATAAAACTTTTTTTCAGCCCTTGCTGAAATTAAAAGGACATGCAGGTGCGAAGAAAATAATTTCTCAAAATATGGACGTAACAGTTACAGTACCTTTCCCGTTAGGATATATTGATATTGATACAAAAGACGATTTTGAAAATCTAAAAGGATTAAATAATAATTGATCGAATGGAACATTGGGAAATTGCTTTTTTCTTTTTAATTATTGCCTTTACTTACGCCTCAGTTGGGTTTGGCGGAGGTTCCAGTTACCTGGCTATTCTTGCAGTTTATGCGTTGCCATTTAAGGAGATCAGGCTGGTTGCATTGCTGTGTAATGTTATAGTAGTTACCGGCGGCACCATCATTTTTATCCGTAAGGGGCAAACCGATTGGAAGAAAATTATTCCTGTTGCGGCCCTAAGCGTGCCACTTGCTTTTATTGGTGCAAGAATGCAAATAAGCCAGGATGCTTTTTTTATAATTCTTGGTTGCAGCCTTATATTGGCGGGGGTATTGCTTTGGATAAAAACAAAGCCTGCCGATTTAGAAAATATAAAACTTCCGCGTAACTATCATTACGTAAAAGATGGAATACTTGGTGGCGCAATTGGATTTCTATCGGGAATGGTAGGAATAGGAGGTGGTATATTTTTATCCCCTTTGTTAAATCTTTTGAAGTGGGATACTCCTAAAAAAATTGCTGCTACGGCCAGTGTTTTTATTTTAGTAAATTCAATCTCAGGAATTGCAGGACAACTTAGCACCCTTCCCGGAGGAATAAATTTCACAAGAATTATTTTCCTTTGCCTGGCTGTTTTTATCGGCGGGCAATTAGGTTCAAGAATGGGCGCTTCAAAATTTAAGCCTGTAATCATAAGACGGGTTACTGCAGCGCTGGTATTTTTTGCAGGCTTTGAAGTATTAAGTAAACATGTACATATTTTTTAAACAACGACTGATATGACTATTGATGTAATTATGTTTGGGATTGCACAGGAAATATTTGGCGAAAAATTAGTTGAAGTTGAATCCAGCGATCCAAAAAAGTTTACGGTGGCTAATCTCAAATCTTTGATGGAAGTTGACAAGCCAGCCCTGAAAGAACTTGGCTCTTATATGATTGCCGTGAATAATGAATATGCTGATGATGACCTTATTATTAAAGAGGCAGATGAAGTAGCATTAATTCCACCGGTGAGTGGAGGATAAAAATCAGGTGGCTTCGGTTCCCGATTTCTCTTTCCATGCTTTCAATCCTCCATCAAGAGAATAAAATGGAGTTTTTTTAAAAAGTTTACTTGCCGTTTTCGTTGCCTCTTCACTTCGCCTGCCGGTTTCACAATAAAACACAACTGGTTTAGTCACGTTAATAGAAAGAAGCATTTTCTCAATTTCAGCCAGTGGAATGTGCCTGCCTCCGATATTAAATATCGCTCTCTCCTCTTCACTCCTTACATCGATCAATTCATAAATCTTTCTATCGATATCTTTCCTCAAATTTTCAACGGATATATTACTTACAACTTCGGTCTGAGGTAAACCAGTGATAACGGCTTTGCTGATTTTTCCTGTTTTAATTATCCGGCTTTGCAAAGACTTTGCATCAATAATAAATATTTTTCCCGCCAGTAAATCGACAGCACCCGTAATCCATTTAATTACTTCATTTGCCTGGACACATCCTATTATTCCAGCAATCGTAGGAATTACGCCGCCTTCCGCGCATGATGGAATTTGTGAAGCATTTACACCGGGAAATAAATCCCTGTAGTTTGGTGAATGTGTACCGTCAGTATTCAGCATATTTAAAAGTGATACCTGTCCTTCATATTGGTAAATGGCCGCATATACCAATGGTTTTAATGTTAACACACAGGCATCATTCAATAAATATTTTGTTTCAAAATTATCAGTTCCATCTACAACGATGTCGTAATCATTAATAATCTGTATTACATTTCCTGATGTAATTTTTTCAATAATCGGAAGTAATATTATACCTGGATTTTGAAGTCGCAATTTCTTACATGCAGTCTCTGCTTTTAGTAATCCTACTTCAGCCGGTGTATATAAAATTTGCCGGTGAAGATTGCTGGTTGAGATGATGTCAAAGTCTGCAATGCCGATGGTGCCTACACCGGAGGCAGCAAGGTATTGAGCAGCAGGGCAACCCAGGCCTCCTGCGCCAACTATTAAAACTTTTGCATGTTGCAATTTTTGCTGGCTTTCTTTTCCGAAGCCGGGCAATGTGAGTTGGCAACTATATCGTAGCCATTCATCCTGCATTGTGCAATTCCTGGTTTTGCATAATGATTTGTTCAGCCTTCTGAAAATCTTCCGGAGTGTTTACATTCATCAAAGCATTTTCATCAGGCGGTTGAAGTATATGGGCATCCTCACTTTTTATCAAAACTTTCCTGGGACAGGTGTAGCCGTTAGATAAAAAAGAAAGTAATACTTCGTGGCTTTTAGGCTCCCAAATAGTAATCAGCGGTTCAGGCAATCCATCAAAAGGACTTTTAAAAGTTGTGGCTATTGCATTAATGTCCCGGTTTGCCAAAAGATATTTTAGTGTGTCGCTATCAAGCAAAGGTAAGTCGCACGCAACCACCAGCCACGCAGCATCAGGCTGAAACCGGAATGCTGAAAGTATCGCACCATAAGGGCCGATGCCGCTATAAGTATCAATGAGCGTTTTGTAATTCTTATTTGTATCCGGCTCCTGGCTCTGGCGATGTGATATATAAACCTTATTACACAATGGCTTCAATAAATCCGCCACATAGTATTGCTGTTCTTTGCCATGCCATTTAATGGAACTCTTATCACGCCCCATTCTTTTGCTCTTGCCTCCCGCCAATACCAGACCATTTATTTTAGCTTGTTCTGTCTTCATTTTGTAAGTTCAAAATTATTTTTTAATTACCACGACCTTCAGGTCGTGGATCATTCAAGGTGTTCAGATTGGCTTTAGCCAAAATTGTTTCAGAAATCATAATGTTTGTAATTTCTTTCGGCTAAAGCCCTTGAGTATTTTTGTTTAATCCACGACCTAAAGGTCGTGGCAACTATTTCACTCCTTTTTTTTATTTTCTTTCAAAATCTTTTTTGCCTCCGGTTTTTTTTATAAGTTTGGTCTCTTTAATGATTATATCATGGCTAAGCGCTTTGCACATATCATAAACCGTTAACGCTGCTATAGATGCTCCTGTCAATGCCTCCATTTCCACCCCGGTCTTTGATTCAATAGTAGCAGTACATGTAATCACTACTTTATTTTTTTTATTCACTACTATATCAATCTCACAATTTTCCAGTCCTAAAGGATGGCAGAGTGGTATTAGCTCACCTGTTTTTTTTGCAGCCATAATTCCGGCAATAATAGCCGTTTGAAATACCGCTCCCTTTTTAGTTTGTATATCTCCATTGATTAATTTATTCAGAACTTCCACGGGGAGTAATACGAGACTTTCCGCTGTTGCTGTGCGATGCGAAATTTTTTTGGTGCTTACATCAACCATTATTGGTTTGCCGGTATCATCAATGTGTGAAAAATCATTCATAACTCTGTCCTAAATCAAATTTTTGAAAGCCCATACTCTGAAAACTTCGCCTTTTTTAAAATCATTTCTCTCCAAAGGTAATTCCATAAAAGCATCTGTTTGAAGCAAATTCGCAAAATCTCCCGATCCATTTCCTTTGAGCGGAGTTGCGATTAATTCTCCTTTTTCATTAATGGACAATTTCACTTGCAAAAAATATTGTAAATCTGGGATAAAAGCAAAATCTTCATTTAAGATGGCGAAGACTTCATTCGTTTTTACCTGTAAACATTTTTTAAGCCAGGGCAAAAAATAACGTTGAAAACATACAAACGTTGAAACAGGATTTCCGGGTAAGGCAAATATCAGCGTACCTTCTTCATCCTTCCCGAACCAGAACGGTTTCCCGGGGCGTTGCTGCACTTTGTGGAATAATTTTTTCACCTGTAATTTTTCAAGGGCAGGAGGCACATAATCAAATTTTCCCATTGAAACGCCACCGCTTAAAATGATCACGTCATAATTATTAATACATCGCCTGAGTTGTTCTTCGATGATTTCCGGGTCATCAGGTAGATGCAGCAATTCTGCATGCAAGACGTATTGCTTTAAGATGGCTTGCAGTGTGTAATCATTAGATCGCCTTATCTGGAAAAGTGCAGGAGTTTTATGTGTCTCTACCAATTCATCACCCGTGGAAACAATTATAATCTTGGGTAATTTTTTTACAAGCAGATTTGTTTTTCCAACAGTTGCGGCAATCGTAATAATTGTAGGCGTAATGAATTGGCTGGCCTCAATTAAAACTTCATTTTGTTTTTTATCTCTTCCTTTAAAGTGAATGTTTTGGTTGTAGACTAATGTTTCAGAGTTAATTTTTGCGACGCCATCGTTCATTTCAATTTGTTCATAAGGAACAATGGTATCAGTTGATGCAGGCAGAGAAGCGCCCGTCATTATTTCAACACATTCATCATCATTGTTTATTTCAATCGGCTGTTCTCCTGCAGATTGAGTGGCCTTAATTTTAAATGAACGGTTTCCTTTGTCAAAAGCTTCATGCCGGATGGCGATTCCATCCATAGTAACCCGATTGAACGGCGGCAAATCCCTGTCTGCTTTTATGTCTTCTGCAAGCACTCGTCCAAGGCAGTTATCAAAAGAAACTGTTTCTGTTCCGTAATCTCTTGACAGTTTCAGGATAATTTTTTCTGCTTCTTCGACTTTAATCATGAATTTGTTTTATACTGACCTCGCTTCAACCCCTTTTAAAGGGACAAGTACTTACCTGTTTACTTTCCATTGATGCGTTTCATCTTCAAAAAATTCTTTACCCCATATCGGCAATTCTTTTTTTATTCTTTCGACAGTTTCCTCGCAGGCATCTATAGCCGCTTTTCGATGAGCAGATGAAGTGAAAACAAAAATGCAAATTTCGCCGGCTTCTACTGTACCAAGACTATGATGTACATGCATACAAGTGAGTGGATATTTTTCAAAAATCTCTTGCCGAATGCTGTGCATTTTTTCCAATGCCATTTGCTCATATGAAGTGTATTCAATGGCAGAAACTTTCTTTGCTTCTTTTTCATCTGCACGTACCTGTCCTAAAAAAATACTGTGGCCGCCTATCCTCGTTTGTGTCTTGTGCTTATCAATACTTTCGGCAATGAAAGAGGCAGGAATAGCTCCCTTATAAAAAATATTTTTTACTTTATGTTCAGTCATAAGTTTTGTTTAAATCCGGGAATATCGGACTGTAAAATTATTACTTTAAAATAAAGGAAGCGGGAGCGGTATAATTTAACTTACTCTTTTCCCCTTCAGCAATTTATTCACCGCATCATGGAACGAGCCCGCACGGGTAATTTCTCCTGCATTTACAAAATATATCTCATCGGCATTTTCAATGGTATTTAAGCGATGGGCTATTATGATACGTGTGGTGTTTTTAGGAAGTTTATTTAGAATATCTTCCAATAACCTCTCTGTCATCGTATCAATATTTGCAGTTGCCTCATCGAGGATCAGCAATTCAGGATTTCGTAAAACGGCACGCATAAAAGCAATTAATTGCTTTTGTCCTAAACTGATATTGTCGCCGCCTGAGGATACTTTTGTTTGTAATCCATTTTCAAAAATGGTCAATAAATTTCGAAGGTTGGCGTCTTTTATTACCTGCTCCATTTGTTCATCAGAATAATCTTTGTATTGCTCATTGCCATATAAAAGATTTTCCTTTATAGTGCCGGTAAACAAAAAAGGTTCCTGCAATATGAAGCCAATCTTTTGCGCACGTTCTTCCGGTGTATAGGTGCGAATGTCTTTGCCGTCCAGCAAAACAGTTCCTTCGGTGGGATCATACAACCGTGAAATAATTGATGCGGTCGTTGTCTTACCGCCGCCTGTCGGGCCAACAAATGCATAGCTTTTCCCTCTTTCTAATTTCAATGAAATGTTGTGCAGTATTTCTTTGTCTTCTTCATAACTAAAATGCACGTTCCTGAATTCCAATAATGCATCGGAAGAAATTCCATTGGCATTTTCTATCGTGGCAATATCAGAATCCAGGGAAAGAATTTTTGTAATCCTGTCCCAGCCCGCCATTGCCACCTGGAAGGTTGTCCACAGAGAAGCCAGTTGGCGTAATGGGTTATAAAAATAAGTTGCGTAAGCAAGATAACTTACCAATAAGCCAATGGAAAAGCTTCCAATGGAAATAAGATAAATTCCATAAGCCAACACTGTCAATTGCGCAAATCCGGAAAACATACTATAAACCGGTAAGAAAATATTATTCACTAATCCGGCTCCTATGGCTGTATTATAGTTATGCTGGTTTGCTTCATTAAATCGCTTCCTGAAATAATCACGACGATCAAAAGCAACAATCACCTTGAAATTATTAAGGCTCTCCTGGATCTCAGCGCTCATTCCTCCAACACTGGCGAGATTCACAGCATTCTTTTTCTTTACCAGGGGAGAAACGATCTTTGTGAAAATTAAAATAATCAAACCTGGAATAAGGGCTGCCAGTCCCAATTTAAAATTAATGATCAGCAGGAAAATACCGGCGCCCGTCATGGTAGCAATACTGCCAATAAACTGCATTAAAGATTGGGAAAAAAAAGTATTTAGTTTATCGGTGTCATTGTTTACTCTTGAAATAAGATCGCCTGCTTTATTCGCATTAAAAAATGCTACAGGCAACGATTGAAGTTTTCCAAAAATTGTATTGCGCAACGTAAACAACATACGTTGCCCGATGCTGCCCATCAGCTTTGTTTGAAAATAGCTTGCAAACAAACCGATTAAATACATCCCTAAAAGAACACCTGAAAATACCAGCACACCATGATAAATTTTGTTCTGCACGTATTTATCAATGGTATGGCCTATTATCAAAGGCCCCAATAAGTTAATGGTAGAATTAAGCAGAATGGCACACAGCGCAATCAATAAATTCTTCTTTTCGTGCGAGATAAGCTGCAACAAACTTTTCAGCGAAGAGTACGTTGACCTTTTTTGTTTCTCGTCCGTAAGCTTGTTAAGATTGTAATTCATAGTTACTGGTGCTTTTTTGTGAATTGAGTAACTGTACATATTCCGGGCTGGTTTGCAATAGCTCATCGTGCCTGCCAATTGCAATAAGCTCTCCCTGCATTAAAAGGATGATCTGGTCATACTCTTCAACAGAAGCAATCTTTTGTGTAACAGATAACAATGTCAACTCAGGATAATTTATTTGAACATTCTCCAAAATTTTCTTTTCAGTGTTGTTATCAACACGTGCAGTAAAGTCATCCAGCAGTAATATTTTTGGATTGAGAGCCAGCGCCCGTGCCAGCATAACACGTTGCTTTTGGCCGCCGGAAAGACTTGAACCACGCTCGGAAATAACAGCGCTTAACTTACCAGGAAGCGCTTCAATAAAATCTTTTAACTCCGCCGTCTCAATTGCTTTTTCCAAGGATTCATCCGTTACCGTATCGCTAAATGCAATATTTTCCCTGACGCTCATATTGAAAATAATACTGTCCTGGAAAACGTAGCCAACCTGCCGGTGAAAAGATTCACTCTTATATTCTTCTATTGAACGTCCATCAAACTTTATGGAACCCGAGGAAGGTTTCATTAATCCTGTAAGTAAATAAAGCAACTGCGTTTTACCGGCAGCGGTGGGGCCAATGACGGCAACCTTTGACCCGGGTTCAACTGTAAAAGAAATATCTTTTAAAACAGGGGTTTGGCCGTAAAGCATATTTACATCCTTCAACTCAATTTTGCCTTTTAATTCTTCTGTGATAGTTCCTGTTTCTGCGGGATCAGGTGTTTCTATAATATTACGGATCCTCGTGTAAGATGCGGTGGCCTGTGCTATTACATTGCTCATAAAGCCAATAATCAAAATAGGAAAGATCAACATGGAGACATAACTGTTGAACGCAGCAAAATTTCCGAGGCTCATACTTCCTGTTATAACAAAATGCCCGCCCAGTGCAAGTATCGAGAGCCCGGCCATATTAGCCGTAAATGTGATTACTGGTATAAGGCCTGCAAAAAGATAAAGAATATTCAGGCCGAAATCCCTCGCCTTAGTGTTTGCCTCCAGGAACTTATTGTACTCTGGTTGTTGAGAATTAACAACGCGAATTATTGCCGCTCCCAATATACTTTCATTGATTACTTTATTGAGCCAATCAATTACGGCGCGGCTTTGTATAAACAATGCCCTCACTTTTTTGAGCACCACGAAGAAGGTAACTCCGATGATCGGGATAATTGCGATGACACACAGCGCAAGTTTCCAGTTGATGGCTATCATTAAAATACTTGCACCGACAATTATAAATAACGAGGAAACGATAGATGCTATGGCCTGCGAAATAAATAGTTTTATTGAATCAATATCGGCCGTAAGATTGGTTAATAATTTTGAGGGATTTGCCTGTTCAATAAAGGCATAAGATTGCCCCGATATTTTATCTGCAAGTTTTGTTCGTAAGTCCCTTGCCACTTTTTCTGAGGCATAGGTTTGAATAATACTTTGAGCGTAGCTAAAAATAAAAATGGCAAGAACAGCTGCTGAAAACTCTATAGCAACTGTCTTGAAAGCGAAATTGCTGATACTGAAAGCGTCAATGCTTTTGGCAATGATCTTTGGTATTAACAAGTTTATTCCGTTGCTTAATACGGTGAAGACAATTAATAGTGTTACAATACCAATGTACGGTTTAAGCAGATGAAGTATACCCGGTTTCTTGTTCATTATGATGTTTGACAACTAGTTTATTTATAAGTCGTATGTGCGGCGAAAATATTTGGATAGCACCTGGAAAGGCGCAAAAATATAAAGTTCCTGCAAAGTATTGTACTATGTTAAGTTAAACAGTATGTTATTTCTCTTCGGTACATGTGAAAAAGATATTTGTAAGAAACCGCCTTGTAAATCCAGGCAAACCACATATAATTTAAGTTCTAAAAAAAAGTATTGAAGTAGCTACATCGGAAATCATATCACTATTACTATTTGTAATTTTTTATTTGTTTGTAAACCAGGCCAAATTCCGTAAACCGTTTATTGAGCAAAAGTTTTGTCTATTCTCCATAAACACCTTAATCTGTTCATTCCCGTTGAAAATTTCAGCAGGCAAGAAAAAGAAAGGGTATTAATTTAAAAGTTAGTTCAGTATTTGGCGAACTAATAAAACTTTACTATATTTGCACTCTAAAGAATTAAAACAAATTATGCCAGATAAAATAACATTACGCAAAGAACAAATAAATTTACTCGAAAAAACAGCTGTGCTTTTAGAAAAGACGGGCTTACAACCGGCGCTGGCAAAAATTCTTTCCCTCTTATTAGTTAATGACGATCCTGAAATGACTTTTGATCAGATAAGGGAAACATTGTCACTCAGTAAAAGTGCAACCAGCCAGGCTCTGAATCAACTATTAACATTAGAGAAAATAGAATATAAAACAAAAATCGGTGACCGTAAAAGATATTTCTGCAGCCGCGTTATGAGCTGGCAGGATGATACCAAAGCTCAGATGGAAGGATTGGATTTTTTCTCGAACTTACTACAGCAAATCCTTGATCAGCGTCCTTCCAAAACTAAAGAGTTTAATTCCAGCCTTAAAAAACTGATTGCTTTCATGAATTTCCTGGCAAAGGAAATGCCTGCCCTTTATCAAAAATTTGAAGAAAAAGCAGCTTAATTTTTTTTGCTAAAATAGTTCATAAATTACTGAACAAACTAATAAATTACAAACAAAATATATATATATGAAAAGAATATTTATAACCTCGGGGTTTCTAATGATGTTTTCACTTTTTGGGAAAGCTCAGCAAGGTGATTCATTGAGGCTTTCATTGATGGATGCAGTGCAACTTGCAGTAAAGCAAAATCCGCAACTGCAAAGTGTACAATTGGATGAAGAGATTAATAAGTTTAAAATAAAAGAATTAAAGTCTTCAGCGCTTCCGCAACTATCAGTAGATGGTTCTTATAATGATAACTTTTCCCGGGCATCACAAATTTTACCAGGCGAAATATTTGGTCAGCCTGGAACTTCTATAGCTGTACAATTTGGTACACGATACTCTTATAGCGCCACCGGTCAGTTAACACAAAAGATTTTTGACCCTTCATTGAACACGGGGTTAAAGGCAGCAAAAGAAAGCCAGGGTTATTATGCTTTAAACACTTTTAAAAACAAAGAAGACCTTATATACAATGTTGTAAATATCTATATGCAACTCGAGATGACCCAAAAGCAGCGTGAGCTGATTACCGGCAACATCGAGCGTATGAAGAAACTGATTGAAATAACTAATGCCCAGTTCCAGGAAGGCATCATAAAGAAAGTGGACCTTGACCAGTTGAAAGTTAATAACACCAACCTGCTTACTCAATTATCTAATACAAATAATACCTATACACAGGCATTAAATAATTTAAAAGTCTTAATGAATATTGACGTTTCAACACCAGTTGCCGTTACGTATGAAATAGGCGGAGAAGCAATTCCCGTTGCCAATCAATTGTTTTTAAACGAAAACACTGACCTGAGGTTGAACAATTATCAAATTAAATTGCAGGAGCTGAATACTCAAAACATAAAAGCAGGTTATCTGCCAACGTTATCTGCATTTGCGAATTATGGAATACAAAGTCAGACAGATTACCTGTTTAAATCAGGTGCTGCTCAAAGTTTCAAATCAGGCCTGTGGGGGCTCACGTTGAAAGTTCCCATTTTCGACGGCTTTACAAAGAGAAACCAAATGGCCCAAAGTCAGATACAGGTAAAGCAATTGCAATTAAATAAAAAATATATAACCAGCCAGGTCAATAATGATTTTGTAAATGCAAGAAACAACTTAAATCAAAACAAGGATGTACTGAATGCGCAACAGGAAAACATGAAAGTGGCTGAAGAACTTTATGATGTTGCAAAGCTTTCTTATACGGAAGGAATCTCCCCTTTGTCTGAATTAATCAATGCTGAGAATGGTTTAAAAGAAGCGCAGACACAATATCTCACAGCGCTATTACAAATGAATCTTGCGGAGCTTGACCTTATGAAAACCAGCGGCCAGCTTAGTAAAATCATTCGTGAAACGGCGCCTCTTAATAATTAAAAAATCAATACAACCTTCAAAAAATTTATATGAAAAAGAATTCATCAAAAGTAAATGTCAAAAGAATAATCACCATCATAGTGATTGTTGCAATCGCAGGTTTCATGGGCTTCAAGTTGTATAGCAACAAACAAGTGATTAATGAAAATGCAACGGCTGTGCCCTCAGAAGTTGGCCGCATTCCTGTGAAGGTTGCTGCTGCACAAATGAAAAAAATCGACAACTCAATGTCTTATACCGGCAACTTTATTGCCCGTAAAGAAGTAGCACTTACTGCCGAAGCACAAGGCTCTTTAATAGCACTGAATATAAAAGAAGGCCAAAAAGTGAGCCAGGGGCAGGTGATTGCACGTATTGATCCTACGGCTATCCAGTCGAATCTTGCAACAGCCAATGCTGCTTTACAAAAAGCTATAAAAGATAAAGAAAGATACCAACGCCTCGTAACAGCCGGCGCTATCAGCCAAAAGCAATATGAAGATGTCGCTCTTACTGTAGATAATGAAAGAGCAAGCCTGGCGGGCGTTCAGCAACAGATGAAATATACGATCATCAGGTCACCGATGTCAGGTACGGTAAGCGAAGTGAGCGTAGAAAAAGGAAGCTTCACAACAGTAGGAATGAAGATTGGTTCCGTGATAGACGTTTCAAAATTGAAGATGGTTATTAAAGTTTCCGAAAGTGATGTAGTGAGAATTAAGAAAGGCCAGCCCGTTGAAATAAAAACAGATGTGTATCCAGACCATGTATTCAAAGGCAATATCACCCTGATTGGTGTGCAGGCAGATGAAGGAAGAAAGTATGATGTAGAGGTGGAAGTCCCTGTTGATAATACCTATCCATTGAAGGCAGGTATGTTCGGCACTATTACACTCGATGCACAAACAAATGATAACGGTGAAAAACTGTTCATCCCGCGCAAAGCCATATTAGGAAGTATAAAAGATGCGCAGGTATATGTATTGAACAGCGATAGCACTGTCACCCAAAAAAATATTGAAGTAGAAAATCAAAGTGGTGATGAAGTGATAGTAAGAAAAGGATTGAATGCAAATGACCAGGTGGTTACGAGCGGCCAGATAAACCTGCAACCCGGTAAGAAAGTATCAGTGGTTAAGTAGAAAATTGAATAACAAAAATTAAAAAAAATATTATGAGTATTACAGATGTTGCAGTAAAAAGACCAACCCTCGTTGTGGTTATATTTAGCATCCTTGTGCTGTTGGGTATTGTAGGCTACACGTCGCTAACCTACGAATTACTTCCGGAAATTAATTCACCCGTGATAACCATCACGACGATATATCCGGGTGCAGGGCCTTCTGAAGTAGAAACTTCAGTGACCAAGAAGGTTGAGAGTGCAGTCTCCACGTTAGAGAATTTGGAAAGCACACAGGCCATCTCACAGGAAGGAGTATCCGTAGTGATTGCGACGTTGATCTATGGTACTAATGTGGACAATGCCCTGCAGGAAGCACAGCGCAAAGTGAATTCAGTAAGGTCTGATCTGCCTGACGATGCCAAAGACCCAAGTCTTGGAAAATTCTCCTTTGATGAATTGCCTATCATGCGTATAGGCGCAACATCTAACATGGATGAAAGAACTTTTACCACTTTGTTTGATAAAACTATTCAGCCAGAGCTTGCCCGCATAGAAGGCGTGGCAAAAGTGGATGTGACTGGTGGAGAAAACAGGGAAATAAAAATTAATGTAAACAACGACAAACTAAAATATTATAACATTTCGATACTCCAGGTTTCCAATGCCATTTCAAAAGCGAACCTGAATTTTCCTACGGGAAGTTTGAAGAACTCACAACAGGATGTATTAGTTCGTCTCAGCGGAAAATTTAAAAGCCTTTCTGAATTACAAAACCTTGCCGTTGCTACCAATGCAGATGGAAGCCAGGTGTATTTGAAAGATGTTGCAGAATTATATGATTCAAAAGAAGAAGCTACGTCGTTGACGAGAATAAACGGTAAAACATCGCTTGGTATTTTAATCACAAAAACGAGTGATGGTAATACCGTTGGTATAAGTAAGGAAGTAAAAAAGTCTTTGGCAAATCTTGAGCAGCAATACAAAGGTGAAAACATGCAATTCACTATAGCCAATGACAGTGCCGATTTCACGCTTGAAGCGGCCAACTCAGTAATACATGACTTGGTGATTGCGGTAATACTCGTGGCCTTTATCATGCTCTTCTTTTTGCATAGCATAAGAAACGCATTGATTGTAATGGTGGCCATTCCTACGTCTATCATTTCAACGTTTGTAGTGATGTCCGTGTTAGGCTTTTCACTTAATTTAATGAGCTTACTGGCTCTATCTCTTGTGATTGGTATATTGGTAGATGATAGTATAGTGGTGTTGGAAAACATTCACATGCGTATGGAAGCCGGAAGTTCCGCATGGGAGGCGGCCGTAGATACCTGGAAAGAAATTGGTATTTCGGTTACTTCTATTACGCTCGTAATTGTGGTTGTATTCCTACCAATCACGTTTGTTACCGGTATTGTATCCGATTTATTATTCCAGTTTTCCATTGTGGTGGTATCCGCTACTATCATAAGCTGGCTTGTATCCTTTACTTTGACACCATGGCTCGCAAGTCGCTTCACCAAGGTATCTCATCTCAATAAAAATAAATTATTAGACAAGCCATTGATTTGGTTTGAAAATGTAATTACTGGTTTCCAAAATTTCTTTAAGGGCTTGTTGAAATGGTCTTTAAATCATAAGCGCATCGCCTTCTCTGCGATCATCGCAATGGTAATTGCTTCATTCATTTTAGTAGGCTCCGGATTTATAGGAGTTGAGTTTGTGGCAAATGGAGATAATGGAGAGTTCCAGGTACAGGCAGAATTACCAAAAGAAATGCCTTTGGAACAAACTAACTTTTTGACCCAGCAGATAGAAAATAAACTGCTCAGCGATCCAAAAGTTGTAACAGTATTTACGACAGTCGGCGCTTCGGATGGCGGTAATACCAGCGGCGGTGCAAGCCCGTACATTTCACAATTGAATGTAAAATTAGTGCCGGCTGAAGAGCGTACGCTATCTTCAACAGACTATGCTGCAAAAACAAAACTTGAACTGCAGGAAAGCATACCAGGCGCAAAAATTACTGCATCACCTGTGAGTATGGTAGGCGGTGGAACTGCCGCCCCTATTCAATTCCAGATACAAGGCTCAAACCTTGATACGATTTTAAACTTCAGCAAAACTATTGAAGACATAATAAAATCTGTACCGGGAACATTTGAAATAAAGGCATCGGTAGAAGGTGGTAATCCTGAAATAGCGGTTCAAATTGATCGTGAAAAATTATCGGAATTAAACCTTACGCTGGACATGATAGGCAACACTATGCAGAATGCATTTACCGGTAATGACCAAAGTAAATTATTACAAGGTGATGACGAGTATCCTATTAAGGTTCAGTTAGATGAATTTGACAGGCAGAACATTGACGACATCCGCAACCTCACGTTTCAAAATACCAAAGGCAACCTGATTAAGCTGAGCCAGTTTGCAAACATTGTTAGCTCAACAGGTCCATCGAAGTTGGAGCGTAAAGACGAAATTCCTTCTGTAACAGTGGAAGCGCAAGTCGTAGGACGGCCCGTAGGTACCGTTGGGCAGGAGATACAGGCAAAGATTGATAACACGCCAAAACCTGCAAGCGTATACGTTTCAGCAGCAGGTGATGTAAAAAACCAGGCAGAGGCTTTTGGAAGTTTGCTTACTGCATTGCTCGGTTCAATCGTTCTTGTGTATTTAATTATGGTAGCACTTTACGACAATTATGTGTATCCGTTAGTAGTGATGTTCTCCGTGCCTGTCGCAATGATTGGAGCGTTTCTCGCATTAGCGTTAACCATGACGAACCTTAGCATATTTGGTATGCTCGGATTGATAATGCTGGTAGGGCTGGTAATCAAAAACGCGATTTTAATCGTTGACTTTACGAACCAATTAAAGAAGGAGGGCAGAAGTTCTTATGAAGCTTTAATGGAAGGAACTATGGCACGGTTTCGCCCAATCTTGATGACAACTATTGCCATGGTGATTGCGATGATACCAATAGCCGTAGCGACTGGTGCAGGTGCGGAGTGGAAAAACGGATTAGCCTGGGTATTGATTGGAGGCCTTACGAGCTCTATGCTGTTGACACTGATAATTGTTCCTGTAGTCTATCTCGCAGTAGATACTATTAAAGATAGAAGAGCAGCAAAGAAGCAAAAAAGGAAGGCAAAAAAAGAAATGCAATCACTGGAAGGTGCAATGGCATAAGTAAAATACCCGGCCACGTTCACCCGGACAGAAAATAGAACTTTCAAATGATAATAATAACAGGTAAAAGAAATTACGATGATTAGTTTAAAAAAAATAGAACGCAAAGTCATTTATATATTTTCAATTGAAGGAAAAATCAATGAAGAAGACATACATAAGTTCTACACGTTACTGGAAGAAAAAGTGGCAAAGCATGAAAAAATAAAATTACTTGGAATCATGAATGAGTTTCCTCATTCTGATGATTTCAAAAGTATTGGAGAAGCAATGAAAGTAAAGATGACCGGAAAAAAAGGTATAGCCAAATATGCGATACTGACTGATAAAAGCTGGGTAGAAAATGTAGTTCCTGTAGGAAACTTCGTTACTCCGGGCCTGCCGATTAAAGCGTTTAAGTTAAACGAAAAAGCCAAAGCAATTGCGTGGTTGGAGAACGAAAATAAATCCGCTAAGCAGCATATGGCCGATGCTCCATCGCAACATGCAACGCCACTACCAAATAAAATATTTGGAAACCTTGCGCTCACTGCTTTTTTTACTATAATGGCCGTCCCTGTCATATACGCTGCCGTGCAAGCAATTGATAACAATACATCTACCTGAAAGAATCCAAAACTATTTATAACAGGATTAGCAAAGCAGTTTCTCTCGCAGAATTACCGGGGCTTTCCACTTAAAAAATTGACATGAAAAAAATATTTCCAATTATTATGATGCTCTTCTTTTACATAAATACAAATGCACAAAAGGGCAACGGAGGTGCTTATAACATCGGCCATTTGTATCTGAAAGTTATTGACAGCACTACCGGTAAGCCGATGGGCGATGCAAGTGTAGTTCTTCTTTCAATCAACTTTGATACTACAACAAAAACGAATAAAGAAATCCTGATTTCAGGATTAACCACTCAGAATAATGGAGACTTTAGCCTGATAGACCTGTCAATTATAGGTCCCAAAAAATTGACAATAACGGCAGTGGGTTTCAAGACGTTCGAGAAGGTAGTAAACTTTAACCCTGCCGGCGGCCTCAACGGTATTGATATGGATCTGGGCAATATAAGTCTGGAGCCACAGGCCAAAGAATTGGAGGCAGTCGTACTTCAGTTGGATAAGCCAAATATGAAACTGGATATTGATAAAAAAGTTTTTTATGTGGATAAGAATATCGTTAGTGCCGGTGGAACCGCACTGGATGTAATGAAAAATGTACCGTCAGTACAAGTGAGTATAGATGGAAGCGTGAAGTTGCGCAATGCTCCGCCACAAATTTATTTAGATGGCCGGCCTACCACTTTAACGCTTGATCAGATACCTGCCGATGCAATTGAAAGTGTAGAAGTGATGACCAATCCTTCCGCTAAGTATGATGCTTCCGGTGGTAACGCAGGGATATTAAATATTGTATTGAAGAAGAACAGGAAGCAAGGATATAATGGAATGGTAATGACAGGTGTTGACAGCAGGGGAGCCCTTACCGGCATGGCAAATTTTAATGTGAGACAAGATAAATTAAACGTTACCAGCACCGTGTACGCCAGCCAGTTTAATAGTAAAGCAACAGGTAGCACGGAAAGATTAAATCTTTTAAGCTCACCTCTTGTAAGCGTTAATCAAAATAATAAAAACCAAACCAACGGTGGTTTTCTTTTTGGAAGATTGGGCGTTGATTATTTTCTTAACAACCGCACAACGCTTTCTGCTGCCGGCATAATAGTAACAGGAAAATTTACGCCTTCCGAAAATATTAATTTCAGAACAGATACATTGTTTAATACTGGGAAGGTTAGCCGCTTTAGTAATCGAGAATCTAATAGCAGTACTAAGTTCAATTCACAAGGGCTTCAGTTAGGATTAAAGCATAATTTTCAGAAGGCAGGAAAAGAGCTGACTGCAGACTTTAATTTTTTTCATAGCAACAATCCGGGAAGCGGGCTCTATACAACCTCCTATTTTAATAGCGACGGAACGGTCAATGGGATTACAGCTCAGCAAGTGCAATGGGGTGGCAATAATAAAAACATCACTGTACAAACTGATTTCGTAAATCCGATCACTGATAAAATAAAAGTAGAAGCTGGCTTACGGGCACAGCTCACTGACCAGGAAACCAACTATGATCAACAGATCAGCTCAGGCGGCGGCGTATTTCTTCCCACACCATTAAGCGCTGGAAATTTTAAAAATAAAAATTCTGTGTATGCCGCCTATGCTACATTTTCGCAGGCAATAAATGATTTTGGGTATAAAGTTGGTGTAAGAGCGGAGAGCTCAAAATACGAAGGTGAGCTGCTCACAACCAAGGAGAAATTCAGCAACGATTACCCCGTAAGTTTGTTCCCTTCAATATTTTTAAGTCAAAAATTAAAAAACAAACAGGAACTGCAATTGAGCTATACCCGCCGGATTAACCGGCCCGGCTTTAATCAAATACTGCCCTTTACAAATTATACTGACAGCTTAAATATTACCCGTGGTAATCCCGATCTTAAACCAGAGTTTACCAATTCGGTTGAGGCATCTTACAGTAAAACATTTAAGAAGGGTAACAACTTGTTGTTTTCAATTTACTATAAGCAATCTAATGATTTAATTACACGCTATCTCACCAAAGACATTAATCCTTTCACAGGAAAAGATGACATTATCGCCAGCTACATAAATGCTAATTCCAGTTACTCTACAGGAGCTGAAATCACTTCTATCAATAAGCTCACAAAGTGGTGGGACATTACTACCAATGTGAATTTATACAATTCAAAAATCAACACCGATAATGTGTTAGGATCATCACCTGATGCCCGCTGGAGCTGGTTTGGCAAGTTCAATAGTAACTTTAAGCTTCCTAAAAAATTCACGGCGCAGCTTTCTGTTAACTACCAGTCGAAAACCAATCTGCCGGTAAATACAGGTGGAAATGTTTTTGATGGAGGAACACAATTGCAAGCCGCTGCTCAAGGATACATCCGCGCATACTGGGCTACAGATATCGCCATAAAAAAATCTTTTTTGAAAAATGATGTGGGTAATGCAACGCTGAGCTTTAGCGACATTTTCAGGACGAGAAGAATGAGCCAATACTCCGAAAGTCAATATTTCATCCAGGACTATTCCCAATTGACGAATCCGCAAACGGTGAAGCTCACACTGACATTTCGTTTCGGAAAATTCGATGCTTCATTATTTAAAAGACAGAATACGAAAAGCCAGCAGGACGGTATGCAGGGTGCGATGGATGGTATGCAATAACCGAAATTTCAACGAGATGAAGCGATTGCTTGCTTCATTATTACAACAGATTAAATAAGTAGAGATAATGGTAGAGATAATTAATCCTGATAGATACACTGCAATTATTGAAATACATCTTTACGGCGATGTAACCCTTTCAGATGTAACAGAGGTTCAGGAAAATATTTACCAAAACAGTCTTAGAAAAATTAGTCTACTCATTAGAGTTTTCGAAATATGCGACGTTAGTACGCTGGGCGATGCTTTACCGGGTTTTAAAGGCAAATGGCAGGCATGGAGTAAAGTGAAAAAATGTGCGGTTTTATCCAACGAAATTAGTCTCTCCAGGCCGCTGGGAGTACTGAATTCACTGATAAAAGATGTTTCGATAAAAATTTTTCATCCTGGTGAAGATACACGTGCCTTAAACTGGCTAAAAGAATAAAATCAGGAAGTCAAACCTTAAAACCATAAGAAAAAAGTAACCTGCTGCCTGAAAAAAAATTCCAGGATGGCAGGAAAGATGCTTTTAATCATAAAGCGAATCGTTTAAAAAAGGCAAATGCTGCGGATATTTCTATACCTGCAAATATGCTTAGTGATTACGGGGGAGGTTATCTCCCCTGTTTTTTTAAAAAAATTAATAACCTACATAAAATAAAACACATGACACAAACAATTGAAAATACCGCCCTTGCGCTTTTTCAGCTATATGGCGGAAAGAATGTAAGCATAGATGATATCGCAAAGCGCATGAATGTATCAAAAAGAACTATTTATGAAAAATATGCAACAAAAGAAAAGTTAGTAGTTGCTTCTTTAAGTGCTTTTTTCAAAAAAATAAGAACTGGTATAAGTAAGATAGAAGCCACAAAGCTTAACCCGGTGCTTATGATTGTGGAACTCAATGCTTTTATCGTGAGAGAAACCAACCCAATACGACCTGTTTTTTTGCAAAGCATAAAAAAATATTATCCTGTTGCTTCATCAGATTTTGATCGTTTTCAAAAGAAGGTTATAGATGAAACTTTCCTGCCTTTGTATAATAAAGCACAACGTGATGGCTATATCCGCAGCGATGTAAATATTCAATTGCTCCTTGAACTGTATGAAAAAAATTTTGAAGACTTCTTTAGTGGAAATGCATCAAGAGAAAAACCCCGGAACTACAATGCATTATTCAGGCATATAATTATAAATAACACGCGTGGATTACTGACCAAAGAATCATATTACATTTTAGACAATGAAATCAAAATATTACCATAATGTTTGTAAAGATTTACATCACCAATTAATCGAAATCTTCCATATTAAATTTAACGATGAAAAAAATTTCTCTCTCTGTTATATGCCTTGCCGGCTTATTTACGGCATCAGCACAAGACACTACCAGCACAACTAATAAAGATCTTGTTGGAAGTGCCATTCCAAAACTAAAATCAAGTTCTTATCCTTCGCTAAAGCCATTGGTGCTTAGTTACGATATGTCTGGTAATACTGACTACAAAACTGACTATAAAGATAATCCCTTTGAAGAAGGAAAACTGAAAGATAACAGCAGGTTTAAGGCGACCGTATCGTTTCCTGTTTACATGAAAAAGAAACTGATTGTTGCAGGTACTTTTAATTACGTGCATGAAGAATTTAAGTCGGCAGAGGTACAAAATTTTAATAACATCTCGCATAAGAATAATTTTTCGGTTGACAACTTTACATTAGGATTGAACATGATTTATCGCAACACTTTATTTGAGAAGCCGGTGGTATACAATGGAGGAATTATTTTAAGCAGTCGTGATTTTACGTCTGTACAAAAAGTTCGCGGACTCTTTGGAGCTACGTTAGTTTTGAAGAGAACGCCAACCACTGCCATCAGTGCGGGCCTTATCGCTTTTATTGATCCATCCACGCAATTTCCGGTTTTTCCAACCTTAACTTACTGGCACAAGTTTAATGACAATTGGGAGTTTGATGGACTGCTTCCGGCAAAATTAATGTTTCGTCGTTCCAATACACTTGGAGGCTGGCTATCGCTTGGTACAGAATTTTCCGGCAGCAGCTTCTTTAACCAGGATGGCATGACCAATATGCCAGGAGATTATGAGTTTACCTCCTCCGAAATAAAAGCCGGCTTAACTTATGAATACCCGGTCAACAAATTTTTATTGGCTGGTTTTAAAACGGGATTGCAGCAAACCGTTACATCCAGGATGGGTAAAGTAAATGCTAAAAGAAGTGATTATTTATATAAGAGCAACAGGAATGCCGCGCCTTATGTCAGCTTCAGCCTGTCATTTACAATGCCGCGAAAACTCTAAAGTTTAGACAGCAACTACTACATAAATATTTCAAATCTATTTTATGAATCACATCTCAGTTTTTATCCAAAAAATATTTTCAAAAAGCGCCTTGCTTTTTTTGATATTGTTTACCGGCCTGGCAGCTAATGCCCAGGAAAAAATTGATACGGCGCAACAACAAATAGATTCTGCCAGGCTCACGAAATTTAATACGGATTCGGTTAAGAAATATTTTAAGGCTTCTGATACGCTGATTGCTTATCAACTAAATAAAATTGAAAAATATACAATTGACTTTAATAAAATCAATAACAGGCTCAGGCGGGGGTTTGACACATCGGCAATAAGTGAAGGTCTTCCGGAAAGTGATTCAATCATTTCAATTGCCAATAAAAACCTGACCGGCTTTAGGGGCCATACAAGTTTAAAGATACTATCCACCACCAAAACGTTTTTGGAGCAGCAACAAAAAATATTAGCCCGCTGGCAGGATGATCTTTCTGCGTATAACACGGAACTCAATAGCATTAAAGATAAAATGACTATGGTGAAAAAAGATTCTAATCTTTTAATAATGCCGTCAGATAGTTTGCTGTTTCTCGAATATCTAAAAAAGCTGAAACCGTTAGGTACTAAAATTACAGATGCAGATTCTATAACAACTTTGCAGCTAAAGAGCCTGGGTATTTTGCAAAATGATGTATCTACAAATTACCTTGCTGTAACTGATCTGCTGGATGAAGCTGCTTACCAGATTAACAATTTTAGTAACCGCATTTTCGAGAATGAATTTGGGTATATCTGGGAGTATAAAAAGGACCCATCTTACGAAAAGAATTTTCATGCAGTGGCGAAAACATCGCTACAGGAGAGTAAAACTTTAGTTGGTTTTTATTCTGATTCAAACTGGGCTTCAAGAATCATAGTACTTGCAATTGCGTTCCTTTTTTACTTTTGGATGAGAAGGTGTATCCGGAAAATCCGCAGGCAGAGTGAAGCGCCGGAGCTTGTATTTGAAAAGGCAAACCATGTACCGCGCCATTTGTTAGCCTCAACAATCGTGTTTAGCCTTTTATTAATTCCATTTATTTACAAGACAGCTCCGCAGGCGTTTACACAATCTATATGGGGCTTGCAAATAATAGCACTGGCAATTTTAATCAGGCAGAAATTGAGCTTTTCATTGGGCATACAAATATTGATATTGTTATCCCTTTTTTACGTAACAGGCTTCACCAATTTACTAATTGAAACAACCTATTCTGAAAGATGGATTCAATTATTTATAAGTGGCGTTTCTGTTTTTTTAGGAGTTTGGCTGCTATTATCTAAAAAAGAAAATCATTTTTCAAAAGCGGGATTTTATAAACCGCTCACATGGATTTTTGTTGTGATGAATTTTGCGGCACTACTTCTTAACATGACCGGGAGAGTAACGCTTGCAAAGGTCTTAAATACAGGCGCTAACTACGGCATGATTGAAGCACTGAACCTGCTGATATTTGTAGAGATTATAATTGATGCGCTGTATCTCACTCTTGAGGCAGGTAAAAAAACTTCAAGGCTTACCGCGTTCTTCCAGTTTAAAGGAATGGAGCAACGCATGAGAAAAGGCTTCGGCTTTTTTGCCGGCCTTATCTGGATTGTAATTTTTGCACAAAACCTTCATATCTATGATGCCATCTTCGGTAACATTTCTGAGTTTTTATCTAAAGAACGGCAGATCGGCAGCCTCACTTTTACCTTCATGAGCATCGTAATTTTCGGCTTAATAATCTGGTTGACTACCATGGTATCTCAAATGGTGTCTTTTATTTATAGCGGCGCCCAGGGTTCAGATGACATTACAGGTAAAAGCAAAATAGGCTCCACGATATTGCTGGTAAGATTGGCAATTTATTCGGCAGGTGTTTTACTTGCTTTTGGCGCTTCCGGGATTCCGTTAGATAAGCTGGCAATCGTAATTGGTGCATTAGGCGTAGGTATTGGTTTTGGTTTGCAGAATATAGTAAATAACCTGGTGTCCGGTATTGTTTTAGCGTTTGAAAAGCCGGTTCAAATCGGCGACACCATTGAAGTAGGAAGCCTGAGCGGCATCGTACAGGAGGTGGGCATTCGCTCAAGTAAGCTCCGTACTTTTGATGGCTCCGAAGTCATTATTCCAAACGGCGACATGCTTTCGCAACACCTCATCAACTGGACAAAAAATAATGATGACCGGCGCGTAACCCTGCCTATAGGAGTTGCTTATGGTTCTAATATTGATAAAGTAAAGGCAGTGATTTTAGAACTTTTAGAAAGCAACAAAGATGTTTACGAAAATCCTGCGCCGGTTGTTGTCGTAAAAAACTTTGGTGACAATGCCGTTGACTTAACTGTTTATTTCTGGGCCGATATTAATAAATGGTTTGGCCTGAAAAGCGAAATGCTTGGCGCCATATACGATACACTAAACAAAGAAGGAATCGGCATACCATTCCCGCAAAGAGACCTGCACATCAAATCTATTGATAATAATCTTTTGAAAGATTTGAAAATTCAACAACAGGATTTCCCGGAAAAAAGTAATGGAGAAAAACATGAAAGTAGCTAAGCATTCATTAGAAAATGAAGTAGTACCATAAGAGCGATAGCAAATGGCATTAATAAACAGTTGCAAAACCATCAACCGCGGCCGTTCTGTAATAAGCTTTATCGCAGGCACAAAAAAGATTTATAATTTTGTAAATGATAATCCTGCTATAAGAGTCATGAACATAAGCTATGTAAATGATGCCGCCGTGATCCGTAAAAATCCTAAAGTGATTGCGATCAACAGCGCCATGGAAATTGACTTAACAGGGCAGGTATGCGCCGATTCTATTGACACATATCAATATGCGGTATCGGCGGCCAAATGGATTTCATCCATAGAGCCTTCATCATTCACCACCTTAAGCACGGCGCTGTTGTAGGCTATATGCTGATTGGTATTATGGGAGGCGAACTTTGCCACCTGCTGGATATTTTTAAACCCGGTTCTTTTGTGGCAGAAAGTATCTTGACCCAAACAGTTATTTTTATTTTGCTTTTGTTTGTTTAACAACGCTTGGGCTTGGAGATATTATACTGCAAAATGAAGCAGCCAAAGCTATAACAGTTTTAATTTCGTTTGCCGGGCAAATTTATCTCACTACGCTTATTGCAATTATTATAGGTAAATATTTGAGCCGTGAGAGACCGCACCCAGACTGAATTTGCATGAAAATAAACCTGGCATGAAGATAAACTTGGAAGCTGTTGCCGTCAAATGTGATTTTTTTTGAATATCGCTCATAAATGGTATGTATTAAAAATTGGCATTTAAATATTATACGGTTAATTTTGCAACCGTTAACTAATCAACTATTGATATATGAATTGTAGCGAAATGCCGAATACTCTAGGTTTTGCAATTATGTACACCGGCAAAATGTTAGTGAAAAGTATTAATACAGATTTTGCATCTCTTAACTCTGAAATCACCTTTGAGCAAATGGGGCTATTATATTATATCTCTAAGAATGACGATAAAAATATTATTCAACAGGATATTGCGGACTTAATGAATAAAACAAAATCTGCTGTTCTTAGAACTTTAGATATACTGGAACAAAAAAAATTTTTGAAAAGAGGAGCCATGCCCAATGACAGAAGGAAAAATGTAATCCAGCTTACAGACAAAGGCTGGAAAGTTATAAATAAAATGCACGACAAATTTTTAGAGCTAGACAAAGAATTGAGTAAAGGAATTTCTGCAGATGAGCAAAAAAAATGCATTTCAGTTCTTTTGAAAATTCAAGATAAATGTGCCTGATTAAACCAAAAATAATTCTCTTAGGAAATTGTGTATTATCGTTTTCACCCTTAAGTAAGAAAATATGAATAATAAGCCACTCAACAAAAAAGTAAACTCTTTTACTGCTGTTGAAAAATTAAAAGCCGCAAATATTTATCCCTTTTTCAGGCCCCTGGAAACGGACCAGGATACTGAAGTAATTATCGGTGGAAAAAAAGTGCTGATGTTTGGTTCTAACAGTTATCTTGGGCTTACCACTCATCCGTACATAAAAGAATGTGCAAAAAATGCTATTGATAAATATGGCAGCGGGTGCGCCGGTTCCCGATTTTTAAACGGCACACTGGATTTGCACCTGGAACTGGAAGAAGCCCTGGCAGGTTTTGTTGGCAAAGAAGCCGCGCTTGTATTTAGTACAGGTTACCAGGTTAATCTCGGGGTAATTTCTGCACTTGGTGCAAGGGGCGATTATTTGTTTTTAGATGAACACAACCATGCCTGCATTATTGACGGTGCAAGGTTATCTTTTTCAAAACTTTTCAAGTTCGGCCATTCTGATATGGAACACCTCGAAAAATTATTGAGTGGTGTTCCATACGATGCGTTTAAATTAATAGCAACTGATGGCGTGTTTAGTATGGAGGGAGATATTGCATTACTGCCTGAAATTACCAGCCTGGCTAAAAAATATAATGCTTCCGTCTTTGTAGATGATGCACACTCAATAGGTGTGCTTGGCTCGCGGGGGCAGGGCACGGCGGCACATTTTAATCTTGCAAACCAGGTTGATTTAATAATGGGCACCTTCAGCAAATCCTTAGCATCCATAGGAGGCTTTATTGCTGCTGATAAAAATGTAATTGAATACCTGAAGCACCATGCAAGGTCATTAATGTTTAGTGCAAGTATTTCCCCTGCGGCTACAGCCAGCGCCTTGGCCGCTCTAACCATACTGAAAGAAAATCCTCAGCTCATTGAAAAATTGTGGGACAACACCAACTATGCTCTTGAAAGATTTAGAAAAGAGGGTTTTGAAATTGGGCCAACAGAAACCCCCATCATTCCTATCTATGTAAGAGACACGGAGAAAACATTCCTGATGGCAAAGGTTCTGATGGACAAGGGAGTGTTTGTAAACCCGGTTGTATCGCCGGCTGTTAGCAGTGAAGATTCTCTTATTCGTTTTTCTTTAATGGCCACACATACAATTGAACAAATAGATTATGCAATTGATAAAATCAAACAGGTGGCTCGACAAATAAATGTCAACTTAATTCAGCAGGAAAGAGCATGATTTCAATCGTACCTGTTGCTGATAAGAAATTACTTGGAAGCTTTATTGATTTCCCGCATAAGCTTTATGAGGATGATAAGAATTATGTGCCTGAATTATTTATAGCGCAAAGGGATTTATTAACGCCCGGTAAGCATCCTTTTCACGAGCATTCAGTCGTTAAGATGTTTTTGGCTTACGATGGAAATATTATTAGAGGAAGAATTGCAGCGATCTTAAATAACAATCACAATCAATTCAATAATACTAATGAAGGATTCTTTGGTTTTTTTGATTGTGAAAATGATAAAGAAGTTTCCACACAACTTTTTAAGACAGTAATTGATTGGTTGAAAGAGCAACGTGTTACAAAAGTTATCGGACCTGTTAACCCGTCGACGAACGAGCCTTGCGGGTTATTAATTGATGGCTTTGATAAACCGCCGGTAGCGATGATGCCGTATAACAAACCGTATTATGCAAACTTGATTGAAAACGCAGGATTTAAAAAAAATGTTGATCTGCTTGCCTATTATCTTGACACAAAAACTACTGATGAAAGGCCGGTACGATTGAAGGACAGCTTACTCAAAAGGCTGGCGCAAAAAAATATTATTATCAGGACCATCAACATGAAGGATTTTAAAAATGAAACTGCAAAGCTGAAAGAAGTATATAACAAAGCCTGGGATAAAAATATGGGCTTCGTACCAATGACTGATGCTGAGTTTAAATATTTAGCCAAAGATTTAAAACAAATACTCGACCCCGGCTTTTGTTTAGTTGCAGAGCATGAAGGAAAAGTTGTTGGGTTTGCCTTAGCCATTCCGGATATCAACCAGATACTGATAAAAATAAAAAAAGGAAGGTTGTTGCCAACAGGCATTTTTAAACTTTTGCTCGGCCTTAAAAAAGTTACATCAGGTGCGTGTGCTGGCATTAGGTGTTATAGAGGGTTATAAAAAAATGGGAATTGAAGCCTGCTTTTATGCATCAATTATTGAAAGGGCTGCCAAAAAAAATATCGCAGGCGGGGAAGCCTCATGGATTTTAGAAAATAATTTTTTAATGAATAAAGGGATACAGAATATGGCCGGCAAAGTTTATAAAACGTATCGTCTTTATGAGAAATCAATATGAAAGAAAAAGTGATGATAACAGGCGCCAGCGGCTTTCTCGGGTTTCATCTTATTGAAGCGGCTCTTGAAAACAATTTGGAAGTGTATGCTGCTATCAGGAAAAATAGCAATGTCACACATCTCAAACATCTGCCTGTTTCTTTCACTTATATTGACTTTACGAATACACGAAGCTTACAAAATGAAATTGAATCCGGGCAATATAATTATATCATCCATGCTGCAGGCACTACAAAAGCAAAAGGCCAGCATGAGTACAATGCTGTAAATGCCTCTTATACTTTTAATCTTGCAAAAGCAGCAGAACAGGCAAATGCACCTCTGAAAAAATTTGTATTTATCAGCAGTCTGGCCGCTTTAGGACCGTTAAATAATTATAACGAAACCATTAGTGAAGCAACAAATCCTGGCCCTGTAACTTCTTATGGAAAAAGCAAATTGATGGCGGAAGAATTGATAAGGAAACTATCACTACCATTAATTATACTTAGGCCCACGGCTGTTTACGGCCCAAGAGATAAAGACATTTTTATCATTTTTAAAAGTATAAAAAGAGGTATTGAGCCCTACATAGGTACACACAAGCAGCAGCTAAGTTTTGTGTACGCAAAAGATGTTGCGTCCGTTGCTGTCAACTGTTTATTCAGTAATTATACCGGTACTTATAATTTATCTGATGGAAATTGTTACAGCCGCTATGCCCTGGCTAATTATTTAAAAAAATCGATGCATAAAAAGACAGTAAAATTTCATTTGCCTTACAACTTTGTAAAAGCGCTTGCAATAACATTAGAGAGCACTTACAAAATTTTGAATAAAATGCCCGCGGTTAATAAAGAAAAATTAAATGAATTAACTGCTGCTAATTGGGTTTGCAATATTGATAAAGCAAAACAGGAATTAGGCTTTAAGCCTGGTTACAATTTAGAAGCAGGTATAGAGGAAAGTGTAGAATGGTATAAAAAAAACAGTTGGTTATAAATTTCTTCCTTCCTGAGCGGTAAAAGCATTATGATAAAACTTGGTAAAATAATAGCCACTGTGTGCGGAATTGGATACATCGCCAAAGGTGGTGGCACTGTCGCATCGGTGGCGTATTGTATCGTATGGTTTCTTTTTCCTGGCCTTTCACCGGCTACGCAAATTGCCTGGTTAATATTGGTATTAGTAGCGGGCCTATGGAGTGCCGCTGTGGTAGAAAAAATTTGGGGAAAAGATAATTACCGGGTAGTAATAGACGAAGTGGCCGGAATGATGATAGCCTTATTATTTATTCCCGGTGAAATTAAATACGCAATGGTGGCATTAGCGCTTTTCAGATTTTTCGATATTTTAAAACCGCTGGGAATAAAAAAATTAGAAAGCCTTCCATCTGGTTGGGGCGTCATGGCTGATGACGTATTATCGGGTATTTACTCTTTGGCTTTACTTCAGTTAGCTATAACAATGAATTTATTTTAAATGTTTACTTTTTTTAAGGCTAATATAGCGTCGTTGATTGCATCACTCTGCGATTATCTTATTACGATAATTGCTGTCCAGTTTTTTTCATTTAATGTGGTTGTAGCAGGCGTTACCGGCACAATATGCGGCGGAATAATAAATTTTTTAATAGGAAGAAATTGGGCATTTAAGGCAAGACAGGCAAGAGCTTCCAGCCAGGCTAAAAAATATTTATTGGTGTGGCTCGGCAATTTATTACTTAACGCAACAGGAATGTATGTATTTACAAAAATGGGCGTGAATTATATAATTACAAAAGTTGCAACTTCATTATTTGTAGGTGTCGCTTATAATTATCCATTTCAAAAGTCTTATGTTTTCAAATTGAACTAATGAGAAACAGGCTTCAAAATTTTATTTACAGTATTATTAATCCCTTGGTAAGGGGCATGATTAAAATTGGCTTCACACCAAATGCTGTTACAACAACGGGACTATTATTAAATATAGGGGTCGCTATTATTTTTATTAAGGGTGGCGAAATAGGAAATCGCGGTGATCTCTCTTACGTGGGTTGGGCAGGCGCCTTAATTCTTTTTGCAGGTTTGTTTGACATGTTAGACGGGCAGGTGGCGCGTCTTGGAAATATGAGTTCTACTTATGGCGCTTTATTCGATTCTGTATTGGACAGGTATAGCGAGTTAATCATGTTCCTGGGAGTATGTTATTATTTGATTGCCCATCACTACTTCTTCAGTTCGTTATTTGCATTTATTGCTCTTATCGGTTCTATGATGGTGAGTTATACGCGAGCCAGGAGCGAGGGCCTGGGAATAGAAAATAAAGGCGGTTTAATGCAACGGCCGGAGCGGGTGGTACTGATCGGGGTAAGTGCAATAGCTTGTGGGATTACAGCTTATTTTATAGGCGGTGATTATAAATATTTTATTCCGGGAGTAAAATATCACGTTTTTGAAACCATGTCAGTTTTTACCATTCCCATTACTATTATGGCGGTGCTCACAAATATCACCGCGCTAAGAAGACTCTTTGCCGCGAAGAAAGCTTTAGAAGAAAAGGAAAAACTATGAAACCCGTTTTTATCAAATATATATTTCTTGCGCTCGTAGTATTTTGCAGCAGCCATATTATTATGGCGCAGTCAACTTCGCCGGCAGATACTTTCCCTGTCCCTGGCAGGAACGCTTACCAGTTATTTTATCTGCAACGCCAGCCTAACTCAAACACTATCATAGTTGCCCTTAATGTAAAAAAGGGCAAGCTCGATTTGGATGATCCCGTGCATGTTTATTGGATAAGATATACAGAAGATGGGCAAACAAAGGAGCTAAACTGGATACAAAGAACTTTTGCTTACGGAATGCAAACAAAAAAAATATCTGATGGCGTTTACGAGCTGAATTTTGTGTCGTACAAAAAAATGAAATTTTCATTGGAACTAGGTACAGACAAGGTGTGGAGAGTCTTTGCCAATCTCAAAGATGGCTCAGAGATGATTGTGCGAAGAATTTATTTACATGTAAACGGCGGAAGTTTCTGGAAGCCGAATGTTGAATATGTAGAATTAAAAGGTGACCAACCTGTTACTTATAAAGAAGTAAGAGAAAGAATTTCTGTAAAATGATATTTCTTTCCCTGGAAAATTACCATGAAATGAATTATATCTTAAGCCATGCAAACACATACGCCGTCACATTATATTCTAATGCCCCAAAAGGCTTTATTATTAGGCCAATCACTGGAAGGAGATCATTTTTAACCCAGGTTTATTAAGAAAAAATAATGGCTCCAATTGATTTTCCATTTAGAAGATTTACAAATAAGAATATCCTGGCGGTGCTCTCGGTTTGTATTGGATACTTGTTACTCTCCTGGATTTTAATTGGTTTTAAGCCCGAGCAAATATCGCTGATTACTATATTTTGCGTTCCCTATTTTGCTTCGGCTATCAGCAGGAAGTTTATCCTGGGCTTCTCAATTTTTATAGTTTACTGGATTGTGTTTGATTATATGAAAGCCTTCCCGAATTACAGGTTTAATAATGTTCATATACAAAGCCTGTACAATTTAGAAAAGTATTTATTTGGGATAAGCGATGGCCAAAGTGTATTAACTCCCAATGAATTTTTACTTCAAAATCAGCGTCCCTTTTTAGATGCCTTAACTGGTTTCTTTTATTTATGTTGGGTGCCCGTACCTCTTTTATTTGCTGTATATCTATTTTTTAAAAACCGGGAAGAATTCTTGAAATTTTCACTGACATTCCTGTTGGTAAATCTTTGGGGTTTTATTATTTATTATCTCTACCCTGCTGCTCCGCCCTGGTATATTCAGCTCTTTGGAAATACGTTTCACGCAAATACTCCCGGTAATACTGCCGGCTTGCACAGGTTTGACAGTATGTTTCATGTTGAAGTGTTTAAATCTCTTTATGCAAAAAGCTCTAACGTGTTTGCTGCTATGCCTTCATTGCACGCCTCTTATCCTGTTATTGTTTTATACTATGGATTGAAAAATAAACTCGGGAAGATTAATTTAATTTTTACATTGATCATGATTGGCATATGGTTTTCGGCAGTGTATAATAATCATCATTATGTAGTAGATATCCTGGCCGGACTGATGTGTGCGGTAGTTACTATTGCTTTTTTTAATTGGCTTATGAAAAATGTAGCGTGGGCGAACAGGGGAATAAAAAAATTTATTAAGGTACTGGAATAATTGTTAGCCATATTTAGCAAAACAATTAATAAGAATTACTTCATAATTAAGAAAAAAGAGAAAAGTATGTATGATATATGTTGTATCGGGCATCTCACTTTAGATAAAGTGGTAACTCCGAAAACGTCTGTACATATGGCGGGCGGTACTTCCTTTTATTTTTCCAACGCTATGCGCAAGATGGATGTTAATTATATTTTGATCACCTCTCTGGCTGAAAAGGAAATGAAGTTCGTTGATGATTTACGTACTAACGGTATTGAAGTGAAGGCTTTTTCCAGCACTAACACAGTTTACTTTGAAAATATCTATTCTCAAAACCTGGATAATCGCACCCAAAAAGTATCACAAACAGCAGATGCTTTTAGCTTTGAACAGGTGGAAAATATCGAAGCTTCCATATTCCATCTGGGGCCATTGCTTGCTGATGATATGCCACTTGAGTTAATAAAAGCCTTGTCTAAAAAAAAAGGAAGAATATCATTGGATGTTCAGGGCTTTTTGCGCAATGTCGAAAGCCATGATGTATATGGGATCGATTGGGCCGACAAAAAGGAAGGGCTTCCCTATATAGATATTTTAAAAGCTAATGAAGCAGAAATGGAAATGCTTACGGGGCTAAAGGAGGTTCGCAAAGGCGCCAAACTGTTGAGCGCCTGGGGTGTTAAAGAAGTCGTTATCACGCTTGGAAGTAAAGGGTCTGTAATTTATGCCGATGATACTTTTTATGACATTCCCGCGTATGTTCCCACTAATGAAGCAGATACCACGGGATGCGGAGACACGTACATGGCCGGGTATTTATACCAGCGAATCAAACATGCGGGCATACAGGAAGCCGGTGAATTTGGCGCCGCTATGGCGAGCTTAAAAATTGAATCACCCGGACCTTTCAGAGGTACTAAAACTGATGTGATAAATTTATTGACCGCGAATGCAAAATGATTTTGAAGAAGACTATATAAAGATGCGACACGCTTAATCTGGTTTGGGCATTCAGCTTTTTTAGTGCAGATAGAAAATAAAAATATTTTGATTGACCCCATGTTTGGTAATGTGCCGACACCACATCCGATGCTGGGGGGTAACAGTTTTAGCAGAGCGCTTCCGATTGAAATTGAAAAACTGTCATCGATAGATGCGGTGCTTTTATCGCACGACCATTACGACCATTTGGACTACGGTTCTGTAACAAAATTAAAAGATAAAGTAAAGATGTTTTATGCTCCACTGGGCGTTGGCGTGCATTTGCAGGAATGGGGAGTTGAAAAGGAGCGTATCGTGGAATTGGATTGTTGGCAGGAAGTAACCTTAGATTTGGTTTTTAAATGTACACCTGCACAACATTTTTCCGGCAGGGGACTTATAAGAAACGGATCACTTTGGAGTTCGTGGATTATTAATTCCGGCAAGGAGAATATTTTCTTTAGCGGTGACAGTGGCTATGGCCCTCACTTTAAAGAGATAGGTGATAAATATGGCCCCTTTGATTTTGCGATGATGGAATGCGGACAATACAATGAAATGCGGCCAGACATTCACATGTTTCCGGAACAAACAGCTCAGGCAAGTTTGGATATAAAAGCCGGGCGATTTATGCCCATACATTAGGAAGCATTCAAGTTGGCCATGCATCCCTGGAAGGAGCCCATTGAACGACTTTCTAAAAACGCGAAATCATTAAACATAGCGCTGGTGACACCGAGGATTGGTGAGCCAGTAATCCTAAATGATTCCATTGCTTATCCTGAGGAAGCGTGGTGGGTAAATAATTAAAGCGAAAAAATAAAATTAAGATAATGAATAAAACAGCCATCATTATTGGTGCAACCGGACTTGTAGGTAGCAACCTTCTCCGGCAACTGCTTTCCGATGATGATTTTTTAATAATAAAAATTTTTGTAAGAAAAACAACAGCGATCGTTCATGAAAAACTGCAGGAAAATATTATTGATTTTGATAAAATAGATTTGATAAAAAATGAAATCTCCGGTGATGTACTTTTTTCATGTTTGGGCACCACAATCAAGCAGGCCGGAAGTAAAAATAACCAGTACAAAGTGGATTTTACTTATCAATACCAATTTGCAAAGTATGCCAGCGAAAGCGGTGTCAGTGAGTATATACTGGTTTCTTCCACTTCTGCCAGTGCGAAATCAATGTTTTTTTATTCGAGGATAAAAGGCGAACTGGAAGATGCAGTGAAGCTACTCACATTTAATAAAATAAGCATAGTGCAACCAAGCGTTTTAGAAGGTGAACGAAAAGAAAAAAGAGCCGGAGAAGCTATAGGAGCTGCTGTTATTAACACGCTCGGGAAAATTTTACCGTTTCTCAAAAAATACAGAAGCATAGGTGGTGATGCAGTAGCCAAAGCCATGATATGCATTTATAAAAAAGAGGAGCCTGGTAAAATAAATAAAATAAAAGTGTATAAACTTGATGAATTATTTTTTAAAAAATAAAAAATAGAAGGATGAAATTTATTTTAAGCAGGAGAAGTGTCAGATTACTTGCCGGTGTAGGTAAATTTCCAATTTGATTTAAGCTAACTGTTTAGATTTTTTTAGATGTTACTTTTGGTTTGGATTTTAAAATGTTTCAATGAAATTTTTCGTTTTAGCTATATTTTTTTTTATAACGATTTCTCTTCCGGCACAGCAATTAAATCAACGTCCAAAAATCGGGCTTACTCTTAGCGGTGGCGGGGCAAAGGGCCTGGCGCATATCGGCATTTTAAAAGCAATAGATTCGGCGGGTATAAAAATTGATTATATCACGGGCACAAGCATGGGAGCTATTATAGGCTCACTATATGCGATTGGTTATTCAGGAAATCAAATAGAAAAAATTGTAAATAAAATTGATTGGGATCTTTTATTAAGCAATGGTCTTTCGCTTCGCTCTTTATCTATGGAAGAAAAAGAAGAGTATGGCAAATATGCCGTTGAATTGCCATATATAGATCACAAGCTTAAGTTGCCGGGCGGCATTTTAGACGGACAGGAGTTGTGGTTTAAGTTTGCGGAGCTCTATTACCCGGTTCATAATATAAAGGATTTTACCAAATTTTCCATTCCCTTCAAATGTGTAGCCTCCGATATTTCCACAGGCGAAGCTGTCGTAATTGATTCAGGGGATATTACTACGGCTGTAAGAGCAAGCATGGCTATCCCTTCTGTTTTTTCATCGGTTGATTATGCCGGGCACAAGTTAGTGGATGGAGGAGTCACCAGGAATTTCCCGGTAATAGATGTGAAAAAAATGGGGGCTGATTTTATTATTGGCAGTAGTGTAACGACCGGCTTATATCCGGAAGAAAAATTGAAAACTCCTGTTGATGTTTTGTTACAGCTTGTTTTTTTAAAAGAGGCAGAGGACTTTAAAAAGGAAGTGCCGCTTTGCAATTTGTTTGTTTCACAGCCATTAGAAGATTATTCTATGGGAAGCTTTAATAAGGCACATAAACTTGTAGAGGTTGGTAATAAAAAGGGAAGAAAATTATATCCCGCTTTAAAACATCTCGCAGATTCTTTAAACATCATTTATGGAACTTTGACTCCAGACACAAACCGCCTTCCAAAAAGCGATTCGGTGTTTATAGGTAGTTATGAAATCAAGGGTCTTAATAAAACAACCGAAACTTATTTCATGCATGCAATGGATTTTCATACAAATAAATTCTATGCTGAGCCCGAAATTTCAAAAGCGATTCGCCGGGTTTTTGGTACACGATATTACCGGAGTATAAATTATTTTTTGGAACCACAAGCTGATGGTTCTTCAAAAATCATTTTTGATGTAAAGGAAAATCCTTCTACTTATGCTAAGTTGGGCCTTCATTACAATGAATTTTCGGGCATTAGCGTTATCGCCAACTTAACTACCCGGGATTTTTTTACGCCTTATTCAAGAAGCCTGGTTACTTTAAATATTGGCGAAAATTTCCGGTTAAGGGGCGAGCATTTGCAATATTTTGGCAACAACAAAAACATAGCGCTGATACCAAAGCTGCAGGTTGAAAGTTATAAAATAGACAGCTATGATAGTTTTAGCAAAAGCGGCCAGTACAGGCAATATTATTTTGAGGGCGAAGTGAAATCTGAATATTCAGGAAGCCGGAGCTTTACAGCAGGTATAGGCAGCCGTTATGAATTAATAAGATTCAAGCCGCTTATACAATCACAACTGGAAGCAAAAGGGAAAAATGATTTTTTAACTTCGTTTGTATATTTTAATTCAAACACCTTAGACAAAAGCTTATATCCCAAAAAAGGGATTAAAATCAATGCTGAATTCGGCGTTGTGTACAATCAAAATCCCGATGTAAATTTTTACTTAAACGGCAACCTGGTGACAAATACCGATTCAGCAGGAATCAACTACGATAACTATCAGCGAATGGTGTTGGATGCGGAAACCTATACACCTGTGACTAAAAATCTCACCTTTCTTGCCTTATTTCAATCAGGCATCAATTTTAACTACAAACAAAACCTTGTAAATAATTTCCAGATTGGTGGCTTAACAAGAACTATAAGAAACCAGGTTCTGTTTGCCGGCCTGAATGAAACTACCATAGATGCACCAAGCGTGGCATCACTCTTAGTCGGTTTTAATTTCCAGCTATCTAAAAACATTTACCTGATGGCAAAAGCAAATGCGCTTGTCAATAATTTTATAAGTGAAGACAGAAAATTGCAATTTGATAACTGGCTTACAGGCTACGCGGCTACGTTTGCATATAATACTCCCATCGGGCCACTGGAATTTAGCTTGACCTATAGCGGTAATTCAAAAAAAGTATTAAGCTATGTAAATTTTGGAATTCCATTCTAATCACGAAAATAATATCATAAACTATGAAAATGAATCCTGTTTTGTACATAGCATTTTGGTCTGGAGTCGCGGTTACAAGTTTGCTTGGTGTTCTGCTGAGCAAGGCACATCGCAATGTTGAAGCCTTTAACAAATATGAGTTAAAGATTCTCTTGCCCAAATCGTCTGACGGATACTTTGTGCAAAAGGCCTGCTTAACTTATGTGCAACCTTTGCTGGAAAAATCATGTTAAGGGGTTTTGTATAAAAAAGGAATGATACATTCAAAGTATATGGTGATGGATGGAAGCATTTGCACAATGGGACACTGCTAATCTTGACGAACGAAGTTTTAGCATCAATGCGAAATAAATGCTTTCATTTTTAATGAAGAAAAATCTACGGAATTAAAAAAGCATTTGGAATCAGATCTTTTTTTGTCATAGGAAATTACCCTGGAAAAATGGCAGCAGCGAAGCAGGTGGCGAAAAGTGCAGGAATCATTATTCAGGTTGATAGGGCCAATTTTATAAACGATATTGAAATGATTGCATTATATTTTCCTAATGATATTTTAGGTGTAAGAAATCAACATAAATATCAGATGAAGATTATAAACTCATTGTACCATGAAAATTAGATTGCCAAACCGATTAAAGTTTTTCATAGAAAAGGAAGACTTTGATGTTGTATCACAAAATGTTGAAAAAGACGTTTTATTTTCCGGTACAAATCTTTACATACTTTTCTTCGCCATCCTTGTGGCATCTCTGGGCCTTAATACCAATTCGACTGCAGTGGTGATAGGCGCCATGCTTATCTCCCCGCTTATGGGGCCAATAGTGGGCATCGGCGTAGGTGTAGAAACGAATAATGTAGTGTTGATTCGCAAGGCACTGCGCAACTATGCCTTTGCTGCGGTGGTTGGGTTGTTAGCTTCTACTATTTATTTTCTTCTTTCGCCCATTCAGCAGGCACATTCTGAAATTCTTTCCCGCACACAACCTACCATATACGACGTGTTGATCGCTTTTTTTGGTGGCTTTGCAGGCATTATCGCCATTGCAAGCAAACATAAAGGAAATGTTATTCCGGGAGTTGCAATCGCGACAGCGCTGATGCCCCCTGTGTGCACCGCAGGCTATGGCCTGGCAACCTGGCAACTGAATTATTTCCTCGGAGCCTCTTATTTATATATTATTAACAGTGTTTTCATTGCGGCTGCCACAATCATTACAGCATATATTCTTAAGTTTCCAAAGAAGAAATACAGTGATCCTACAATTGAAACAAGAGCGAAGAAAATTATCTGGGTGGTAGTGGTTGTTACTTTGTTGCCAAGCATTTATTTTGGGTATGATATTGTGCAGCAAAATAAATTTACCGAAAGGGCTGATTCCTTTATAAAATCTGAGGCCATATTTCCAAACGATTATTTATTGAGTAAAGAAATTGATGCAAAGAACAGAACCATTGCTCTCACTTTTGGCGGAAAAGAAATTAATGAAAATCAAATAAAGGAGCTAAAAAGAAAACTAAAATATTATGACCTGGAAAATACTAACCTTGAAATCAAACAAGGCTTCGCTTTTTTGAAAGACGAAAACCAGAATCCGGATGACAAAACAAATAAACTTAGCATGGCGCTAAAAGAAAACGAAAATCAACGATCGCTGCTCAAGGCAAAAGCAGACAGCACAAAAAAGCAAAACGCTTTGAGCCGGCAGGTTTTTGAAGAATTAAAAGCTCAATATCCTGATTTAAAAGAAGCGATTATTCAACCGGTTACTATCAATATAGATACTTCAAAGAATCAGCGCTCAATATATATGGTTTCCCTCCGTTTTAAAAACAGTATTAAGAAAGACGACAAAACAAAGCTTGTCAATTTATTGAAATTAAGGCTGAACAACGATTCACTGTTGATCGAAATGAACAGCAGGTAAATCATGGACTCATTCACCCATATTGCTCTTGGCGCCTGCATCGGTGAAGCATTTTTTGGAAAGAAGATTGGCAAGAAGGCGATGCTGTGGGGAGCCCTTGCGCAAAGCCTGCCTGATATAGATTTTATTGCCGCTTTCTGGATGAACCCTGCAGACGTTTTGCTGGCACATCGGGGCTTTACCCATTCTATTTTGTTTACAATTTTAGCTTCATTTTTGCTGTCATTGATAGCGGAGCGATGGCACCGGCCTCACAGTATTTCTTTAAAAAAATGGTACCTGTTTTTTGCCCTGCAAATCTTCATACACATTTTTATTGATGCCTTTAATAACTATGGAGTAGGCTGGTTCGAACCATTTAGCCATGGCCGTATTTCGTTCAACACCATATTTGTTGCAGACCCGTTTTTTACTATTTGGCTGTTGATTGCTTTTGTTGCTTTGCTTTTTTTAAAACGTAGAAATCCCAAAAGAAAATCCTGGTGGCGGTTCGGAATAATTATGAGTGCAGCCTATCTTTTTTATTGTGTTATTAATAAGTTGATGATTGATAAAGAAGTAAAAGCCATTGCGCAGCGGGAGAATATTTATTATACCAACTACCTTACTACACCCGCGCCACTGAACAACTGGCTTTGGTATGTTGTATTAGAAAATGATAGTGGCTACAATGTTGGGTTTCGTTCGGTATTTGATAAGCAGAAAGATATCAGCTTTCATTTCTTTTCACGGAACGATTCATTGCTTGGTAAAGTAGATAATCATGAAGAAGTGCAAAAACTAATTCGGTTTTCTAAAGGCTTTTATATTACAGAAAAATGGAACGATACATTAGTGTTTAATGACCTGCGCTTTGGCCAGGTTATCGGATGGCATAGCCCCAGGGAAAAATTTGTTTTTCATTACTTTCTAAAACAAAATGCCGACAACAGATTGGTCGTGCAGCGGGGAAGGTTTTCAAAATGGAATTGGGAAATTATTCAATCTTTAATTAAAAGAATCGAAGGTGATTGACGCAGGTAAAATGTCTTTGAGTTCAGGGTAAATTGGAGACGCATTAATTGGTGGAAATGCATTTTAAAATGTGCAGCCTGCATTTCCTTTTTATAAAATAAAAATATGAACGAAGAACAAATAAGATTACAAGATGAATGCTGGAAAAACTGGGGTCCTTACGTTAGTGACAGGCAGTGGGGAACTGTAAGGGAAGATTATAGTGCAAGCGGTAATGCGTGGTCGTACATAACACATGATGATGCAAAAAGTAAAGCGTACCGCTGGGGGGAAGAAGGCATTGCTGGTATTTGTGACCAGGAACAAATTTTATGTTTTGCTGTAGCGTTGTGGAATAAAAAAGATCCAATATTGAAGGAACGATATTTTGGATTGAGTAACCCGCAAGGCAATCATGGAGAGGATGTAAAAGACCAATACTATTACCTCGATAATACGCCTTCGCATTCTTACATGAAAATGTTGTACAAATATCCGCAGCAGAAATTTCCATATAAATTATTAATAGATGAAAGTAAAAGGAGATCGAAACAGGAACCTGAGTTTGAATTGATTGATACAGGAATTTTTAATGACTATAAATATTTTGATGTCTTTGTAGAGTATGCCAAGAACTCTCCTGATGATATTTTAATAAAAATAACTATGCACAATCATAGTAATGAAAGTGCCGCCGTTAATGTGCTTCCAACGATATGGTTCAGGAATACCTGGTCTTATTCAAAAGACAAATATCAACCAGCAATAACATTATCCAACAATACTACCTTCGACATTAATCATGTTGGCTTAGGCGAATGGAAACTCTGTTGCGATGGAAATCCTGAAATGATTTTTTGTAATAATGAAACCAATACCAAAAAACTTTATAATAAGGATGATGGAAAAAAGTTTTGCAAAGATGGAATCAACGATTATATCATTCATCAATCGCCTTCAGTAAATACTGAGCAAACAGGAACCAAAGCGTCTGCCAATTATGACCTATGCATTGAAGCAAAATCATCTGTTACCATTCGCCTGCGGCTTTCAAAAAATAACAAAAATGCCTTTGATGATTTCGATGAAATATTTAAAATAAGAAAAGAAGAGGCAGACATTTTTTACGAATCAATTCAAAAAAATATAGATAGTGAAGATGCTTTACTCGTATACCGGCAGGCTATTGCAGGCATGCTTTGGAGCAAGCAATTTTATTATTATAATGTACAGCGCTGGCTTAATGGCGATGAAGAAAATATTTCGCCACCGGCGCAAAGATTGTCGGGCCGTAATAATGGATGGAAGCATATTAACTGTAAGGAAATTATTTCAATGCCCGACAAGTGGGAGTATCCCTGGTTTGCCGCGTGGGACCTCGCTTTCCATTGCCTGCCTATTGCAATGGTTGACATAGCCTTTGCAAAAAATCAATTGTTGCTGCTTACAAAAGAATGGTACATGCATCCCAACGGACATTTGCCGGCTTATGAGTGGGATTTTAGTGATGCTAACCCGCCGGTGCATGCCCTTGCGACGTGGGTAATTTATTTTATTGACAAACGAAAGAACAATGGCAAAGGCGACTTAAAGTTTCTGGAAAAAGTTTTTCATAAGCTGATGATAAATTTTACCTGGTGGGTAAACCGCAAAGATGCTAACGGCAGTAATATTTTTGAAGGCGGCTTCCTTGGCCTTGATAACATTGGCGTGTTTGACAGGAACATGAAACTGCCTGCCGGGGCAAAATTAGAGCAGGCTGATGCTACAAGCTGGATGGCGATGTATTGTTTAAACATGCTGCGCATAGCGGTAGAACTTTCGGCATCAAATGATGTGTATGAGGAAATAGCCGCTAAGTTTTTTGAACATTTTCTTTCTATAGTAGGCGCCATGTCGGGCCTCGGCGAATCGGGCAATAGTCTTTGGGATGAAGAGGATAGTTTTTATTATGACAGGATATTTAACGATGATGATTCGCCCATGCTTAAAACAAGAAGCCTTGTTGGCTTAATACCACTTTTTGTAGTCGAGATATTTGACCAGAAAGAAATAGTTGCACGGCCCGAATTCAATAAAAGAATGAAATGGTTCCAGGAAAACAGGCCGGACCTTGCCCACCTTGTTTCGCGCTGGGAAGAAAAAAATAAAAATGGGAAACATCTCGTGAGCCTGCTACGAAAACACCGGCTTGAAATGATCGTAATACGCCTGCTTGATGAAAAAGAATTTTTAAGCGACTATGGAATACGCTCTCTTTCAAAATATCATTTGGAGCATCCGTTTGTCTTTGAAAAGCTTGAAGTAAAATACACACCGGGCGAAAGCACGTCCGGTATGTTTGGCGGCAACAGTAACTGGCGTGGCCCGATATGGATGCCGCTTAACTTTTTAATCATAGAAAGCCTGCGCCGTTTTCATGAATATTATGGAGATGACTTTAGTGTTGAATGCCCTGCAGGCTCTGGAAATCGTTTAAACCTTAGCCAGGTAGCCGATGAACTTGGAAGAAGAATCGCTTCCATTTTCCTAAAAGATAAAGATGGCAAACGGCCAGTTTTCGGAGACAGTCAACTCTTTCAAACCAATCCGGATTTTAATGATTATATCTTGTTTTACGAATACTTTAATGGAGATAATGGCAAAGGCCTTGGCGCTTCCCATCAAACCGGGTGGACGGGGCTTATTGTAAGATATTTAGTTGGCAGATAAGGGTGAATGTTATTTTTTGTATTCATTGTTTTGGCAATCATTTATTTCAACTTATAAATACATAAATAAATAAAGCAGGGTGAAATAAAATCAAACTTTTTTTCAAAAAGCAATTGAAACAAATGGTTTTTCCACCTTTCCACCTTTCGATCTTTAAAAGATATAATGCGTCTTGCAATACATACCTGAACCAAGCCATTATTTTTTGGTAAAGGAAATGCTCATAGGGAGGAATATATTTCCCTAACCCGTATATCTTTTGATATATTTTCAATTTTAATAAGTTAAATATTAACTAACACGCAGCCTTAAACCATTGCTGCGACTGCATTTCATGAAGTTATATTTTATGATTGTAAGAAAATACTTCGTTGCTTACTTGCCGGATTTTTTCCTTAGAAATTTATTGGCAGGATTATTACTTACTCGTGGGCAAACAAAATATTACACATGAAATCACTTTTATTCAAACCAACTTTATTGGTTTTACTATGTGCCCTTTCGGGTTCACTAATTGCACAAGACACGTCTGGTATCAATAATTACCAGGATAATACTTCTACTATGAGTAAGGCTACCGATCCTGATATTTTTTCAACAAAAACTTTTCGTACATGGTCCATTGGATTACAAGGAGGAGTACTTTCACCCTACACAATTTTCAGGGGCAAAACAAATGATTTTGATAATCCTACAGAAGCATGGGGGTATGGTGGCTTTATCGGAAAGCAAATTACTCCGGCCTTCGGCTTAAAGGCAGAATTTCTTGCCGGAAGCGTGGAAGGATCCAAAGCCTCAACGCTTAAAGGTACTCCGCAATATGATGGGTCTAAATTCAGGTCTCACATAAAATGGTCCGGGGCATTAACAGCCAACCTTACTGTTGCAAGCCTAAACTTTAATAGGATCAACAGTTATTTTGCTCCTTACATCAAAGCAGGTGCGGGTATCATGTCTTCGGATGCTGTGTTAACTAATCTGAGCCCTGACAGAGCTTCTGATGAAGACTGGTTTATACCGGTAGGCGTTGGTCTTAAAATAGGACTTTCAAAAGGACTGAATATAGACCTTGGATATGATGTAAACTTTACTAAAATGTCCGACTTTGATGGCGTGTCATCCGGAACCTATGATAAATTTTCCTATGGACATTTTGGTTTGGAGTTCGCTCTGGGCAAAAAAGGCAGACCGCAACTATCAAATTTCAGCCCGGTTGCAGCGTTGCGCCAGGCAAATGCAGAACAAACCCGCCAATTGAACACAGCCATGTTAAAGGCTGAGCAGGATGCACAAAATATGAGGAATCAATATTCAACTATGATTTCTCAATATACCGCAGACCAGGCACAGTTAGCCAAAGACCTTGCGGATGACGACAGAGACGGAGTTGCAAACAAATTCGATAAGTGTCCAGGAACATCGGCTGATAGCACCGTAGATGGTTCTGGTTGTCCTTTTGTAGTAAAACCCCAGGTGATAAAAGAAACCCAGGTGGTTGTTACCGAAGATGACAGGCGTGTAATCGATGAAGCTATTAAAAATCTTGAATTTGATTTAGGCAAAGCAACACTTCGTCCAAGATCTTATGAGAGCCTTAATAGGGTTGCAGAAATTTTAAAGGAAAAGAGCTTTAGTTTAAAATTAGCAGGCCATACTGATAACACAGGCCCAATGGCATTAAACCTTCGTTTGTCTAAAGACAGGGCTGAGTCAGTAAAAGCTTACCTCGTTTCACAAGGCGCTAATCCTTCAAGGATTGAAGCAGTAGGATATGGCCCTAACCAGCCGATCGCTACTAACAAAACGGAAGAAGGCCGTCAGCAAAATCGCAGAGTAGAATTTACTTTATATTAATAATCAATTTTTTAAAAAGCTAAAGGCTTCACTGTTATATCGGTGGGCCTTTTAATTTCTGATGAATTAATTTTATAGAATTATGTATTGGATTTTAAAATGAAAAATCAAAAATGAAAGCAAAGAAACCATGCTGATGAATACATTTATGCTGGCTAATACGGGAAGGCACGGTAGTTTGCTTCAACGGTTATTGATTTCATTACTAACAAGACACCCGAGAAAAAAAACATCCTGAAAAGTTTCTAAATAAAAAACCAGGCATAGAAATTAAATTATCGTGATTACCCCTAACGACTATACTTCAACGGTACGCAACCTTGCTTTTAAACATCCTTTAATGAGTTCACTTATTATACAGGTGCTTTTTTGGGGGACAGCACACCTGGTGTTAGGCGCCATCATTTTTTTCAATTCAAACGCAGTCAATGCAACTTACAATATTAATGCGCCCCATTCATTCACGCCAATAATAATTAGTTCCGCAACTACGGGTTTATTTTTTGGGTTTATACTTGGCTGTACGGATTTTTATTTTTTTAGAAAGTGGTCAAAAGGAAAATCACTAGGCGCTTTAATCCTTATCAAAGGATTACTTTATTTTATTGTTACCATAATTATTTTTGCCCTCCTGCGGTATGTTTTGTGGAAGATTATTTTACAACCCTTCTATTTTGCAGAAGACATCCAGCAAATCAGTGACGAAGTATGGAGAAACTATTTCATATTAATATCCATTTACACTTTCTTCATGAGTGTTTTTATCAGTTTCATCATACAAATAAATAAAAGGTTTGGTCCCGGCATTTTACTACCGTTGATATTGGGTAAATATGTTCATCCTAAAATTGAGAAAAGGGCTTTCATCTTTCTTGACCTTAAGTCTTCTACGATGTATGCCGAAAAATTAGGACATGTAAAATATAGCGAAATGCTAAGAGATTCCTTCCTGGATATAAATCATGTTTGTGCCCCTTTTCAGGCCGAAATATATCAATACGTTGGCGATGAAATTGTCCTTTGCTGGCCGATTCAACGCCACACTGATTTGACAAGATGTATTGATTTTTATTTTGCATGCCAGGCCAGGTTTATTTCCAGGAAAGATTATTATCAAAAAAAATATGACCTGTTTCCGGAATTTAAAGCGGGTATTCACCGGGGCATTGTTACTGGCGTTGAAGTTGGCGATATTAAAAGAGAACTGGCTTTTCATGGTGATACACTCAATGTGGCTGCACGCATCCAGGCAAAGTGTAACGAGTTTGAAGCAGACGTTATTATTTCAGATGCTGTACATGAAAACCTTAGGAGGAATGAAATTTATACCTATGAGTTAATTGGAACCATAGATTTAAAAGGCAGAACCAAACCGGTTGTTATTTATAAAGTAAGCCTTGTTTAATCACCGGTATTTAGTCTCTATTAATCTGTCATTCTCAATCTTGACAAGGCCTCCTGCTAACGGTTCTGCTTACATCTAAAGATTCCGATAACTCAGTTTCTTTCAGAATGCTATCAAATCCGACCTTAGCACTTAGCTGATTTTCGTTCTAATCTGCTATTAATTCCCCTCACATAGCACGAAAATAAATGCCCGAAATTGTACATTTCTTTTTCCTGATTCTTGCTTTGGTAAACATTAAATTTCAATCTTCAAAATCTTTTAGCAATTTTGTGGGACATTTAAACATAAATAACTTCTATCAGGTAGTGCATGCAAAATAAAGATTTAAATAATGATCTCACCCGTATTGTCCACACTACGATGGCTGATATCGTCGAGATAAAACTGCGTGAATTTCTTAAAAAAAAATCGTTTAAACCAGGCGATTCACTTCCTAAGGAACTGGAACTCGCTGAAGCCCTCGGGGTAAGTAGAAATGTGCTTAGAGAGGCACTAAGCCGTTTGAGGATGCTTGGAATGGTTGAGACAAAAAAGAAGCGGGGTATGATTCTCACCCGCCCTGATATCCTTGGTTCATTTGAACGCGTGCTGGATCCTTTGATCATAGACGAAAGCACACTCAAAGATATTTTTGAATTGAGAATAACACTGGAGATCGGCCTTGCAGATATTCTTTATTTGCGAAAAACCGAAAAAGATGTTGACGAGTTAGAGAAGATTGCGAAAAATCAGAAAGTAACTGGTGGCGCATCTACCTTTCGTATAAAGAATGAGATTGCGTTCCATGGTAAAATATACCAAATGACAGGGAATGAAACATTGCAAAGATTCCAAAGCATGCTGCTACCAATTTTCGGTTACATTGTTTTGCTCGAAAAAGAACCGACTGTGGGAAAAGTATCACACCTGGATCTTGTAAAGATATTGAAAGATGGTTCCAAAGAAGAGTTCCGGCAGGGAATGATTGGACACCTCCAACATTATTTTGATAAATTGAAATAACTGAATTCCTGATGGATTGATCCTTCCATTAATCCCAACACTTTTAATAATAAAATTTGACAAATTAAAATTAATGTATACTTTTACTATGTAGGACATAACTACTAATAGACAAATAGATTAATTTACTAAACGATTCCTGATTATGAGACATAAAAACCTCTTTCTGAAGTTTCGCTCAATTCTTTTAAGTGGGACGCTGCTTTTATTTTACACCATCTCCAATGCTCAATCTCATTCTGTAAACGGCAAAGTAACCGATAGCAGCGGCACAGGAATAGAAGGTGTAAGCGTAAAGATTAAAAAAGCTAACGGTGGAACGATGACCGCAGCTGACGGAAGTTTTACTCTGACCGTTCCTTCGTCTAAAACAGATTTGGTTCTTTCCAGTATTGGATACGTTACCAAAGAAATAACAATAGGATTGGAGCCTGTAGTAAATATTTCTTTGACACGCGCCAGTGAAATGCTCACTGATGTAGTGATGGTAGGTTATATCCGGCAAACCAAAACCAAAACGACAGCGGCAATCTCAAAATTGGACACGGATGAATTAAAGAATTCACCCAGCCCTAATCCGGTCCAGGCAATCCAGGGAAAAATTGCGGGGGTTTCAGTTCCAATTTCATCAGGTCAGCCGGGAGAAGGAGCAACAAATATTATTATTAGGGGAGGAACTAAATTAAACGTATATGGTACTACGTTAGGTAATAGCGGGGGAAATGCAATAGGCAGCAAAAATGCAAGTAGTCCTCTTGTAATTGTAGATGGTGTATTTAGATCTATGGATGACATTAATCCTGATAACATCGAATCTTTCCAGGTGATGAAAGATGCCGCTGCAACTGCTATTTATGGCGCAAGAGGTGCTAATGGTGTTATTGTAATAACAACCAAAGGCGGAAAATTTAATAGTAAGCCGGTTCTGACAATAAATCACAGAACCACCTGGGAAACCAATTCGAGAGATTATAATTATTTAAGTGCAGCACAATACTTGCCGCTTGCACGTACTACTGTGCAAAATACTTTTGACAAGCTGGATAAGAATAATTTATTAAATAATGGTGGATTTTCTGCAGGCACAAGAATTTATACGGACAAAGGCCAGTATGGAAATAATGTAAATCTAACTGCTTTGTATGATAACATTTTGGCTGTAGAAGGGCAGGATTATGTAAACGATCTGCTTACCAGGGGATGGCAAACTATGGATGATCCAATCAACCCGGGAACAAAATTGCTTTTTGCTGACAATCACTACCAGGATCTTTTATGGAATACCGGTATTTCTAACAATGATAACGTTGCGGTGAACGGCGGAGGTGAAAATGTGAACTATAATGTATCCATGGGGTACACTAACCAGTTAGGCACATTTGCGGGAACAAAATATGAAAGATATGATGCCTTGGGAAATTTCAATTTTAAAGTAACAGACAATTTTAAATTGGAAGCAATGTTGAATTATCAAAACGTTTTACCCAATTATGTAGAGGCGTATCAAAATGAATTGACAAGAGGTACACGCCTTACACCTCTTATCAGGATATACAAAGATGATGGCAATCCTGCTCCCGGGGAAGTTTTTTCTGCCAGGAACAGGTTCCATACTTTAAAATATGATGATACGAGAGTAAACACAGAACGTTTTGTTTCGAGGCTTGCGGGCGATCTTACAATTATAAAAGGTCTCCACTTCCGGCCATCGGTTTCATACTACCTGCAAGACTATAGGTATATGTTCATGAGAAAAAAAACGCCGCCGTCTGAAATACAACCTTCAACTCAAAGACAAAAGACGGAAAATACCAATAGTTCAAGACAGCTAATGATTGATCAGATTCTTCAATATGATTTTACCTTAAAGGCCGATCATCATTTCACGCTGCTTGCCGGATTTAACTATACCAGGAACACAAGTAACATAGTACAAATAGGCTCTAAAAATGCTACCAACGATTACATTTTTACTATAAACGAACCCAGCACAACAGTAATTAACGGGGCGGTTGTTACAAATGTTACAGGATTTTCAACAGTATTAGATGAATCAAGATCTGCAAGCTATTTCGGCCAGTTGAATTATGATTACAAAAGTAAATACCTTATAAGTGCAGCTCTTCGCGATGATGGATTTTCAAATTTTGCTCCGGAAAATAAGTATGCATTATTTCCTTCAGCGTCTTTTGGGTGGAATGTGCACAAGGAAAAATTCTGGAATGTAAAGCCAGTTAGTTCACTCAAGTTGAGAGCCAGCTGGGGGCAGGCAGGCTCCAGTGATCTCGATATTACAGATACCTATGGTGGATATGGCGCTTATACTTATGCACAAGGATCCGGGATTTTAAGAACAAATTTATCGAACCCAAACCTCAGGTGGGAAGTGACTCAAACCACTGACCTGGCTTTTGATGCAGGTCTGTTTAGAGAAAGAATTACTTTATCGGTTGATTTTTATAACAAACTCACAAAAAACAGGCTTGCCTCTAAACCCCTGCCTTCGGAAGCGCCGTTCCCTTCTATAACTTTTAACAACGGCACACTGCAGAATAAAGGCGTTGAAATTGAAATAGGTGCTACAATCATAAGAAACAAATCATTTAGATGGAAAACCAATTTTTCTTTTGCATACAATCATACCTTAATTACAAAACTCCCGGATGATGGCCGCTTAAAAAACCGCCAGGGTGGCGATTTGATTTATGACCCAAAGACGAAACAAAATATTGAAGCCGGGGGTTTCGCAGAAGGAGAGCGGCCCTATGCATTATATGGATACAGGGTGTTGGGTGTTTTTGCAACCGAAGCTGAGGCTGCAGACTGGAATGCAACCACGAAAGATAATCTTGCTTCGCCCTCAGGTATTACGGTAGGAAAACATGCAGGTGATTATATTTTCGATGACGTAAATAGTGATGGGGTAATTGATACCAGGGACCAGGTTTTTATGGGTTACCGGTCACCGGATAAAATTGGTGGAATGCAAAATACATTTACCTATAAATCTCTTTCATTAAGAGTGGCTGTGGATTATGCGTTTGGTCATGTAATCAGCAACGGGGCGCTGGCCCGCTCATTGGGGCAGGGTAGAGCTTTCAATGAAGGCGCTCCGGCCCAGGCGCTGGGACCAGACATTTGGCAGAAAGAGGGGGATGCCTATAAAACTTACGCTCGTTTTTCTTTTGCCGATTTTGATTTTGGGCAAAGAAATTATTTGCGCTTTGCGCCATTGGGTAATAATAATTCTTATGCTTCTGATGTATCAACTATGATTACTAAGGGAGATTTTCTTGCCTTCCGGGAGATTACCTTAAGTTACCAACTTCCCGGCCGGATTATGGAGAAAATACATTCCACCGGCTTTAATGTTTTTTTTAGTGTTTATAATCTTGGCTACATAACTAAATATAAAGGGGTAAATCCAGAAACCTATATTGGATATGATGATGGTGGTTATCCACGGCCACGCCAATATTCTTTAGGTGGCAGCATTACCTTTTAAATGATGTTTTCACGAGCTTAATGTTTAAAAATATAAAATGAATTATACGGGAGTTTCCCGAAAATGAACAATGATAAAACGAGTAATATGAAAAAGTTATTAATTTTTATAGTATTTCCTGTTTCCCTTCTCATTTTGCTTGGGGGATGTAAAAAAATACTTGAAGTTGATCCTCAGTCGAGCATCACCGATGCTTCATATTTCCAGAATGAGGGAGATTTTGAACCGTATGTAACCGGTATTTATACATACATGAGAACATTTGCAGACAATATTACTTACGGTACAGAACGTAGTGAGGAATTGGTTGCCGGTTCCAACTCCCGATTTGGTGTGGCTTGGACACAAATTATTACTCCATCCTCAGGAGCGGTTAACTATAACGACTGGTATAGGGCAATAGGCAATTGTAATCTGCTGCTTGAAAAAATTAAAGATTTCCAATTTGCTTCAAACCTGGATACAAGAAATAGGATCATTGCGGAAACCTATAGTTTACGTGCATATTTTTACTTCTCATTAACCAGAATTATTGGTGATGCACCTTTAATGTTGCAGGCAGTTGTTGATGAAAATGTACCCTTATTGGCACGTTCTCCTGCAACCGATGTAATGAAACAAATTAATTCTGACCTGGATTCCTCGATTCTATTATATAAGTCAATCAGTACATTTTCTCCTGCCAGTTACCCCAGTAAATACCGGTTCTCTTACGGTGCAACCCAGGCATTAAAAGCTGATGCGAAACTTTGGAGTGCAACAGTGCTTGGAGGCGGAAGCTCTGATTTTACAGATGTCGTTAATGCTATTACAGAAGTAGAATCAACCGGTGTTTCATTGAACGCTGATTTTAAAAATGTGACAGGATTACGTGCACAGACTAATCCCGAAATTATTCTTTCAGCTTATTTCAACAGGGATGAAACCGGAGGTAATTATGGTGTGAATGCTTTGCCATTTATTACTATCGTTCAGGGAGCTCTGAATTTAGATAGTATTCCTTACGCGATGTCATCCGGAAACGGGCAGGGTGCTTACCAAATAAGTTCGGTTTCCAAAAGTTTATTTGATGCATATCCGGATGATAAGCGGATTCCTTATACATGGATAACAGAGAGGCAAAGTTCAGGGCCTAATGTTTCCTGGATAACCAAATATCCGGGGACTAAATATTCTGATGACAGAATATCAGACAACGACATTATTATTTACCGTCTTGCAGACTTATATCTTATGAAAGCTGAAGCGTATGCCGGATTAGATCAAACTGACCAGGCAATACCTTACCTGGATAAAGTAAGGGAACGTGCAGGTATACCCGATTATAGCGGGGCAACTGATAAATTGAGTGTTGAAAAAGCGATACTTGATGAACGCGGCAGGGAGCTATTTTTTGAAAATAAGCGGTGGTACGACCTGGTAAGATTTCATAAAGGAGGTGCCATTGATGTATATAATTACGTGCCCAACCTAATAGGTAAAACAACACCTTTGTTCTGGCCGTTAAATTCAACGGTACTTGGCAACAACAGCCTGCTTGAACAAACAGCCGGGTACTAATATTTTAGTTTGGTTTATAATAAAAAAAAATTATGATGAATTTAAAGAATGCAATTGGTAAATCTATGCCCTCAAGGGTACTTTTAATATCACTCCTTATTATAAGTACACTTAATTTACATGCACAAAAAGCGGCGTTTTCAGACACTACATTGTTATTTGAGCCTGACAGGGATGGCTACACGATGTATCACGTACCCGCGTTACTTATTTCAAAAAAGGGAACTGTATTGGCCTTTGCCGAGGGGCGTTTTGGGGATGGGAGAGATTGGGTAGACATGGACCTGGTAATGCGCAGAAGCATTGACAATGGGAAGACCTGGGAACCGCTTACTATTATTATTCCACACACGAAAGGTGAACCGACAAGTAACATTACTCCAATTGCTGATGAAAATGGAACTATTCATTTGTTATTTCATATAAATTATGCAAAAGCTTATTACATGAAATCTCTTGATGAGGGGAAAAACTGGTCTAAACCACAGGAGATAACTTACGCCTTTGATCTGTTCAAAAAAGAATATGACTGGAAAGTATTAGCCCCCGGGCCGGGACATGCCATACAATTAAATAACGGCAGGTTGCTGGTTCCGGTTTGGCTGTGCATACCCAATAAAAGTATGCCGGGTGGCGATCACCGGCCGAGTTGCGTGGCAACTATTTACAGCGATGATCATGGTAAAAGCTGGAAACGTGGAGAGATTATAAGCGATAATAAAGATATATCCGCAGTGTCAAAGGACACAATTATAAATCCTAACGAATCAGTTGCTATACAACTGGCAGATGGTCGCGTCATGATGAATATGCGTAACGAAACAAGGATTAACCGGAGATTGATTAGCTATAGCCCTGATGGTATTTCAGGATGGTCAATTCCGGAATTTGATAAAGAATTATTTGAGCCCATTTGTATGGCAAGCTTAATCAGGATAACCGGTAAAGGGCAGGATCGCAACCGTATTCTGTTTGTGAATCCTGATAGCAGGAATAGCCCGGTTAGAACTTATAAGGACAGAAAATTCTATCCCCGCGAAAACATCACCGCTAAACTCAGTTATGATGAAGGGAAAACCTGGCCGGTGCAAAAAGTGCTTTATAAAGATGGAGCCGGATATTCTGACCTGGCAGTAAATGATGAAGGCAATATTTATTCTTTATATGAAGTAAGGATTGGGGCCGACTTCAGTTGGAAGTATAAAGTAGTAATCCATCGTTTTAACGTGGAATGGTTAACGGATGGGAAAGATTTTATAAAGCATAAATAAATGCGTTCTAATGATTTTAAATAGTAGATATGAATAAGATTGAAGGATTAGTTGCGGCGGCATTTACCCCATTTCACCCGGACGGTTCAATACATAAAGAAATGATTCCGGCCCTGGTGGACAAGCTCGTAGATGATGGCTTGAGAGGAATCTTTGTGTGTGGAAGTAATGGAGAAGGCCCCAACATGACCACGGAAGAACGGATGCTGGTAGCCGAAGAATTTGTCAAGGCTGCCGGTAAGCGCCTTTTGATTATTATACATGTGGGGCACAGCAGTATTGCAGAAGCAAAGATATTGGCAGCACATGCTGCAAAAATTGGCGCTGATGCATTTTCATCCGTGGCAGCATTTTATTTTAAACCAACCTCTGTTCAAAACCTCGCCAATTGTATGGCGGAGATTGCGAGCGGGGCGCCTGATCTTCCTTTTTATTATTATCATATCCCGCACCTTACAGGTGTAGCAACAGATATGATCGATTTTTTGGAATTTGCCGGCCAGCGTATCCCCAATCTTGCCGGCATAAAATATACGGCTTCGACCATTCATGAATTCCAGGCTTGCCTGAATTTTGAAAATGGTAAATATGATATTTTATATGGTTTGGATGAACTATTATTACCGGCATTATCAGTTGGCGCCAAAGGAGCTATTGGAAGTACTTACACTTTTGCCGCTCCTTTATATCAAAAAACCATCGAATATTTTAATGATGGGAATATCGCTGGCGCCCGGGAAAGCCATGATTATATGGTCAGGGTAATCCGGATATTGGCAAAATATCCTTCAATTCCTGCACAGAAGGCCATCATGAAAATGTTAAGATGGGATTTAGGGCCTTGCAGGCTTCCGTTGGTTACCTTGAATGAAGACAATTACCATAAATTTTACAAAGAGTTAGAAAGTCTCTCATTTATTGAAAGGATGCCTTCCCGTGAAAAAATAATAAACAATATAGAACAGGCCTAATTGAATTCGGCATTAGTCGTAAAAGAAAATTCGTGCAAATATTTAGAAAATTAATTGTAATTATTACCTCATTATTGGCCATGAATACTAACGCCCAGCAGTCATCAGTTAAGCATTTAATCACTTGGTCTCAAACCAGGCCAATACCGGATGCTGATGGCTTTGCTGGATCTTATGCGGGTGTAAGTAATGATGCATTAATAGTTGCGGGCGGGTCAAACTTTCCGGATAACAAGAGGCCCTGGTCAAACGGCATTAAGGTATGGTACGATAAAGTATTTGTGTTGGAAAGCTCCGGTGGTGCATGGAAGGAAACAGGCAAACTTCCACGACCAATGGGGTATGGCGTTGCGCTCACCTATGGAAACGGCTTATTATGCCTCGGTGGGGGAGATGCAAAACAAAATTATAATGATGCATTTATACTTACTTATAAATCAGGAAAAATAGAAACTAATTTTTTATCGTCAATGCCGTCTCCGCTCATAAATGGGTGTGGCGTAATTGTAGATAATATCGTTTATATAATGGGCGGTATCATAACGCCAACGGGTATTACACAAAATAATTTTTGGAGTCTTGATCTTTCTGCACCCGCTTCTTCTCAAAAATGGAAAGTACTGAAAAACTTTTCAGGTCCGTCAAGGATGCTTGCGATTGCCGGGCAATCGGAAGGAAATGTGTATGTTTTTGGCGGTGTACACCTGGTTAAAAAAGATAGTTCGCTACAACGCGAATATTTAAAAGATAGTTGGGAATACTGTAAAGCAAGCGGCTGGAAAAAGATTGCTGATTTGCCATATACACTCGCCGCAGCACCTTCGCCCGCTTACAATTTTGGCCAATCACATTTATTATTATTCGGGGGAGATGATGGATTAAATGCATCTAAAATTCTGGAGTTAAAAGATGCGCATCCCGGTTTCAGAAATGAAATTTTAGCATATAATACAAAAACGGATTCATGGTTGGTGATGGGTGAAATCCCTGTAGATAGAAAACAGGATAGCGTTGCTAATCCTCACGGTAGTTTGTATGCTCCGGTTACAACCCCATTGGTTACCTGGAACGGTAATATTGTGATTCCTGGCGGAGAAGTCCGTCCCGCTGTTAGAACTAACAAAATATTGATAGGTAAACTGCGATAGAGAATGGAAGACAGGAAAGAACGTGTTGCCATAAACGATATTTTCAGAATGGGATAAAAACCAATTCAATTTTTAGTATGATCATTTATGTAGATACGCCATTTAAAAAAGAGCATAAAAAAATCCTGCTTGCCGGAGCACAGGATGAATTCATTTTTAAAGATGAATTACAAGATGAACGCAAACAACTGGTGGCCCTTAAAAAGGCTGATGTTATTTTGGGCAATCCCAGGCCAGCTTCATTATTGACGCAGGCAAGTAATCTTAAATGGATGCAATTGTATTCCACAGGTTTTGAATATTACAGGGATGTTGAAACAAATGCTGTTGTTACAAATATGCAGGATTACTATTCTGAGCCAACTGCAGAAACAGTTATAGCAGGGATACTTTCTTTATACCGGGGAACAGATGCCTTTAGCTTATTAAAGAATGAAAAAAAATGGGTTGGTTATCCAATGCGAAACGACCTTGAGGTGCTGCCAAATAAAAATGTAATCATTTTAGGCGCTGGTAATATCGGAAAAAGGATTGCCAAAATTCTGCAAGCATTTGATTGTATAGTCACGTTTTATGGGCGAACTTCTCCTCTTGCTAAAATCAAAACAACCGGTGATCTGGAGAACTCATTACCTGAAGCGGATATTGTTATTGCCTGCCTGCCGGGTACTGAAGAAACAAAAGGATTGTTTACAGGTAAGATGATTAATAGGATGAAATCCACAGCGCTTTTTTGCAACGTGGGAAGAGGAAATCTTGTGGCTGATGAAAATGATCTTATAGCTGCTTTAATGAATCGAAAAATTGGTGGGGTAGTACTGGATGTTACCGCTGATGAACCCCTGCCGGCAGATCATCCCCTGTGGGATTGCCCTAATACGATTTTAACCCAGCATTCGGGTGGGGGAAGCAATACTGAATATGACGGTATAGCCAAATTATTTCTTGAGAACCTGAATGCATATAAAATGGGCAAGCCTTTAAAAAACGAAGTGAAATTTAACAGGGGGTATTAGCAATAAAATATGGCAATATAAAACACTACACAGGTACGACAAGTAAGACAATTGTATAATCTTTACCTGGCAGGTTCTTTTGTTGCTGGGAGATTTACTACAAGAGTATTTAACTATTAAATTTTTAAAATGACATCCGAAGAAGAAAGGCTACTGCAATTAAATTTCCGGGAAAATGGCTTCATATTTATTCCAGGTTTTCTGAATGAAGAAGAAGTAGCATTAATACATACTCATTTGGAAAAGCTAATTCATGAGAAAGTTCCCTCCATGCCTCCGGAACATGTATTTTATGAAAACAGGAATGATCTGTCTTCATTAAAGCAACTTCAAACATTGTATACCTATGATCCTTTTTTTTATGAAATGATGTTTAACAGCCGTTTCGAAAAACTCGCCGCACTTCTTCTGGATGATACTGTTATTGGTAAGAACATGCAGTATTTTAACAAGCCCCCGCGAATTGGGCAGTCTACACCTCCACACCAGGACGGCTATTATTTTATTCTGCAGCCAAATGAAGCAATAACGATGTGGTTAGGCCTTGATCATGTTGATGAAGAGAATGGCTGTATAAGGTATGTGAAAGGCTCAAATTCCAAAGGCATACGCCCTCATATAAAAACACAGACTCTTGGCTTTTCGCAGGGCATCAGCGACTACGGCCGGGATGATGACAGGAATAATGAAACGTGGTTTGCTACAAAGCCGGGTGATTTGTTAGCCCATCATTCACTCACGATTCACAGGGCAGATAAAAACAACAGTGATAACAGAACCAGGAAAGCATTGGGTTTTATCTTTTATTCTGAAAAGGCAAAGGAAAATAAAGAAGCAAAAGCGGCATACCAGCAAAAATTAGCTGAAGAAATGAAAAATAATATTAAATAAAGGGCTTCATAACAGACTGGCATAACTGTAATTTGTATCTGGTAAAACGGAATGCGTTAAATGACAACAATTGGTATGATGAAACATAATAATTATTTTAATTACCGCCAATTAGCTTCAGGTGAGCTGAATTCATTTGAGGAGGATGGTTATCTTATTTTAAAAAAAGTTTTAACTGAAGACGGGCTTCACCAAGTGAGAGAAGAATGCATGAATGCATGGAATACAGAAAAGGAGTCATTTGATCCCTCCAAAACATGGTTGCAAAATTCGCTGCTTGTAAATATTCATCATAAAGCGCTAACAGTAAAGGCCTATTATTTTGAAGGACCAATGGTTGAAATTGCAAGCCAACTTATAGGAGCAAATATTAAAGGCGCTACCTCCCAGCTTACTTTCAAAATGCGTGGTAATACTAAGCCATTTGGCTGGCACCAGGATAACGGTTACGGCGAGTTGGAGCCTTACAATGCATTGACAACGTTGACCGCTCTCGATGATACAGACCGTGGAAATGGCTGCCTGTGGCTTATTCCGGGAAGCCATAAGAACGGGCAGGTTCGTGTGCAACAAACTGAGGAGCAGAAAAAAAGCAAATCTGAAATAGTTGCGGATGCAGATGATTCCCTGGCTGTGCCAATGGAGATGAAAGCAGGCGATGCGCTGATATTTAGTTGTTGGATGCTTCATAAGTCAGATGGAAATTATTCAAAAGATCGTGACCGCAGAATTTTGTTCTTGCGCTATGCGGATGCAGATGCCGTTGAAGTGTATAATGACCGTAAACCAAGATTGGGCAGACTCGTTAAAGGAGAGACTATCTTCCGGGAAGTAAAAAACTTCGAAGCTGAATTGTAATTAAAGAAGACTATTGATCATTATAAGAATTGCAAAATGAAAATAAAAATGTCACGAGAAAACTTCAAAAAAGTTATCGGTTATTTCCTGTTTTTATTGATAGGAAATACTGCTTTTAGCCAGGAATTAAATTTTCTTTATAAGAGTGGTGAAGAAGGCTATAGCTGTTTTCGTATTCCCGCTTTGATCACCACCACAAAAGGAACCGTACTCGCTTTTGCAGAGGCAAGACGAAACAGTTGCGGAGATGCCGGCGATATAGACCTGGTAGTAAAACGCTCCGGTGATGGAGGTAAAACGTGGAGTAAGCTGCAAATGGTTTGGAACGACAGCACCAATACATGTGGCAATCCTTCACCGGTTGTAGATAAAAAAACGGGAAATATAATTTTATTGTCAACCTGGAATCTTGGTACAGATCACGAGAAGGATATTATTAATCAAACCAGCAAGGATACACGCAGGGTGTTTGTCCTTTCGTCTTCGGATGATGGCAATACCTGGAGCAGTCCTGCTGAAATAACAAAAGATGTAAAGCAACCTGACTGGACATGGTATGCCACGGGCCCGGGCTCCGCGATACAGGTAAAAAAGGGAAAATATAAGGACCGCCTTGTTGTTGCCTGTGATCATATTGAATCAGAATCAAAAAAATATTTCTCGCATGCAATCTATTCTGATGATGGGGGCAAGACCTGGTCGCTTGGCGGCACAACACCACAGGATAGAGTAAATGAATCCACCGTAGCTGAACTTCCCAATGGCAACCTGATGTTGAATATGCGCAATTATAGTACAATAAGAAACAGGCAGGTATCTATAAGTAAAGATGGTGGTAAAACCTGGTCGGATATCCGTGCCGACAGTGCGCTCATAGAACCTGTTTGCCAGGCCAGCCTTATTCGTTATGATTACCCGGAAAAAAAGAAATTTTTGGTGTTTTCTAATCCTGCAAGCAAAACTTCGAGAACTAATATGACCGTACGCCTGAGTTATGACAAGGGTAAAACATGGCCGCTTAGTAAAGTGCTATATAGCGGCCCCTCTGCTTATTCCAATGTGACTGTATTGCCAAACGGAAACATTGCCTGTCTTTTTGAAGCCGGGTACACCAGAGCATACGAGGGAATTGTTTTTGAAGAAATTGGGGTAGATGAATTTTCAAAGTGAATGCTATTAATCACCGGAAAATGCTCACAGCAAAAAATCTTAAAGGGAACTGGGGTACTTTATTGTTGCCTGTAAATGCTGATGATAGTATTGACTATATAAGGTTATCAGACGAGATCGATTACATGGTGGGTGCAAAACTTGATGGGATATATTCTAACGGGACTGCAGGAGAATTTCATAACCAGACAGAAGAAGAATTTGACAATATACAAATTTTACTGGCAGAAAAATGTCACAAAGCCAACACCCATTTTCAAATTGGCGCAAGTCACCCATCACCGGTTATATCTTTGGAAAGAATTAAACGAACAATTGACTTAAAGCCTGGCGCCTTCCAGGTTATACTTCCCGATTGGGTAGTTGCAAATAAAGAGGAGCAGGTATTTTTTTTACAAAAAATTGCTGAAGTAGCCGGAGAAATTCCAGTTGTTCTTTATAACCCGCCACACGCAAAAACAGTTTTAAGTCCGGCAGATTTTTGCAAGCTGGCAAAAGACGTTCCTCAACTTATAGGCATTAAAGTATCAGGTGGCGATGCGCAATGGTATGAGGATATGAAGCCATGCAGTTCAAGATTAGCTGTATTTGTACCCGGACATTTCCTGGCAACCGGTTTTCAGCAAAAAGTGGCTTCAGGCGCTTATTCTAACATATCCTGCCTGAGCCCGAAAGGATCTCAATGGTGGTGGGAACTGATGCAAGCAGATATTGATGAAGCGCTGCTACTTCAAAAACGAATCTTAGCATTTTTTGATAATTGTATTAGCCCATATAAACATGCGGAATATTCTAATTCTGCCCTTGATAAATTTTTGGCGGCAGTTGGTGGATGGACTGATATTGGTACACGATTGCGCTGGCCTTATAAATGGATCAATGAGGACGATGTAAAAGCTGTGAATGAAAAAGTAAAGAAGTATTTACCGGAATTCTTTTGATGTCACCGAAGTGGGACTCTGTTTACTAATTTTAAAGATTAATTGTAATGAAAATAACCGGCATCACAACCAGGATAGTGAGGCAGTCATCAGCTCTTTGGTATACGCCAAATCCTATTCCGCAAGGCTATACTCCTTATTTTGATTTTCCGTTTACTATAATTCATACAGATGATGAAAGGATAGATGGATATACCATGGATTATTGCCCCCTTGGCCAGGGCCGTGCTTCGGCATATGCAATTCATGATATTTATTATTATGATTTAGTAGGAAAAGATCCTTTAAATCATGAAGCTATCTGGCAAAATTTCAGATCCAAACAGCGTCACTTGTATAATTTCCGGGAAACCATTTGGTCAAATCTTGATGTGGCACTTTGGGACATTAAGGGAAAAGCTGCCGGACTGCCCATTGCAACGCTTCTTGGTAAATACCGCGATAAAGTACCTGTTTATTCAACCTGCTCGCCACAAACGGTAAATACATTAGAGGAAATTGAAGAGCAGGTAAGAAAAAAGAAACAGAATGGATTCAGGGGAGTAAAGCTCCAGTTATCCGGAGGCTCAAAAATTGATATTCTCAAACTGCAAAAAGCAAGGGAAACGGCAGGTAACGATTTTCCATTGATGCTGGATTCTTCTGCAGTATTAAGTTTTGAGGATGCGTTAAAAATAGGCTATGAGCTTGATGAATTGAAATATGAATGGTTTGAAGAACCTTTTCCTGATGCCAATATTGTGCAGTTAAAAAAGTTATCCCAGGCTATACGCACACCTGTTTTGGCTGCGGAAACCGTTGGCTTATTTGAATTACCTCATTACATGATTGATGGCGCCATTGATATTATCAGGGGCGATGTTCATCACAAAGGTGGTATAACCGGTATAATGAAAGCATTAGGCATGTGTGAGATGATGGGCTTTGAATTTGAAATTCATACCGCAGCCTCTCCTTTGCTGGATATAGCAAATCTTCATGTGGCATGTGCGACAAGACTCACGAGATTTCTTGAATCGCATCATCCTATGTTTAGATTTGGATTGAAAAATAACCCACTTGAAATTAAGGAAGACGGCTGCCAGCATTGCCCTTCAGGCCCTGGATTAGGCGTTGAAATTGATTGGGACTGGATAGATGATCACACTGTTGAAAAGATTGTTGGAGGAAGCTACTAACAAAAGAATCCTGTTTAAATTTTTCCGATTTTTTTAATGGGATGAAGTGCAAATGCTTTACCCTACAAATTGAGACAAAGTATTTACTGCAATTAATATTTGCAAAAAAATTACTTAATGGATATAAAAAATATTTTGAGAACGGGTGTTATAGCATTCTTTTTCACAACGTGTAATTTGAATGTAAATGCACAAAATGCTTTTGACCAGTTTACATGGGACACCCTTCCTTCCCTTCCTGCTGCCTCAGGTACTGCTATTCAACCGGGCGTTGCCGGCGCATTTTCCGGAGTTGACAAGGGTGCGATGGTAGTAGCCGGAGGCGCCAATTTTCCCGATTCGTTACCTTGGAAAGGCGGCCTTAAGAAATATTGGGATGACATATTTGTTTTTAAGTTCAACCAGGAAAATTCCGGAAGCTGGTTAAAAAATATTTTTAAATTACCGCATCCGGTTGCCTATGGTGTATCAATTTCTACAAGCAAGGGAATACTTTGTATTGGCGGAATAAATAATGACAGGATTTTCAAAGAAACTTTTTTTTTAAATTATAATCCCGGGAGTGACTCAATTAATACAACACCTTTTATTCCATTACCGGAACCACTTTTTAATTTATCGGCAGCCTCAATTGGAGAAATAATTTACGTGGCCGGTGGTGAAGATTCTCTTACAACTAAAAACATTTTTCTTAAAATTGATTTATCTGCTTCAAATCCTTCATGGAAAGTGTTGCCTTCATGGAATGGAGCCTCTATCTCAAATTCCGTTTTGGTTGCTCAGTCTCAAGGTGATCATACATGTCTTTATTTAATAGGAGGCAAGCATCAAAACAAAACAGACGGAACTTACTTTGTCTCAACTGTATTTCAATTTGATCCGGTTTCAAATAAATGGACTTCCAAAAAACCCATTACAAACGATAAAAATGTGCCGGTTAAAATCGCTGCCGGAACAGGGTTTGGAATCGGAAGTAATTTTATTGCTTTTATAGGAGGGAATACGTCCTCTCTGTTTGATAAAATAATTAGATTGAATAACGAAATAGATTCGGCATCGAACCCTCTTACAAAAGAAAATTATCAGCAACAATTAGATAAATTTTTAACCGGGCACCCAGGCTTCGAAAAAACAATTTATTTATACAATACCATCACCAATTCATGGGCTCAGTTGGCGGACCTTCCATATCCGCTACCGGTAACACTGAATGGCTTTAAATATGGTGACCAGATCATACTTCCCAGTGGTGAAATGCGGCCTGGCGTAAGGACAACACAAATTGTTCGCGGAACCATACAAGCGAGATCACACTTTACAATTATTGACTATGTGGTGTTAGGCGTTTATTTTCTGTTTATGATCGGCATTGGCTATTGGGCTTCCAAAAGGCAAAAATCAACGAATGATTACTTCAGGGCATCAGGAAGAATTCCTTCATGGGCAGTGGGTCTGAGCATTTTTGGGACACAGTTGAGCGCCATTACTTTTATGGCAATTCCTGCCAAAACGTTTGCTACTAACTGGTCGTATTTTTTTCTGCAGATGACCATCCTTATGGCCTATCCTTTTATCAGTAGGTTTTTTATCCCATTTTATAAGCGGTTAAATGTAACCTCTGCTTATGAATACCTTCAAAAGAGATTTAATTATACCATTCGTTTAATTGGTTCTTTACTCTTTATAGTATTGCAAACGGCTAGAATTGCCATAGTGTTATTGTTACCAAGCCTTGCATTAACCATCGTTACAGGCATTCCGGTTCACACATGTATTTTACTTATGGGGCTTATCACAATATTATATACTTTCAAAGGTGGTATAGAAGCAGTTGTATGGACAGATGTAATCCAGGTCATCATCTTATTGGGAGGCGCTTTACTTTGCCTGGTATTAATTCCTTTTAAACTTACCTCTTCATCAATAGATATCTGGCAAAAAATAGCAGAAAATAATAAATTACAAATCGCGGATTTTAGTTTTGATTTTACGCATCCCACCATCTGGGTAATGATATTGGGAGGCCTTGCAATCAATACTGTAACATATGGTAGTGACCAAACTATCGTACAACGTTACATGACGACCAATAGCATTAAAGATGCCAGAAGGGGATTGCGACTAAGCGCATGGATGACCATCCCTGCCACGTTCATATTTTTTGGAATCGGAACTATGCTGTATTTGTTTTACAGCGATTTTCCTCTTGATGGAAACATAAGGTTGAAAAGCCAGGACGCTATATTTCCATGGTTTATTGTAAGCCAGCTTCCTGCAGGATTTATAGGACTTTTAATTGCCGCCGTCTTTGCTGCTGCCATGTCCACATTAAGCAGTAGCTTAAATTCCATAGCTACGGCAATAATTACCGATATTTACAAACCGAGGTCCAGGTTTAAATCGGATAAACATTTTTTGAACGTGGCGCAAATGCTTACGGTTGTTGTAGGTGTAGTAGGTTCCTCACTCGCTTTATGGATGGCAGGGCAGGGCATTAATTCGCTTATGGGATCATTTTAATATGTTACTGGGTTTGTTCACCGGCAGCCTCGGCGGCGTTTTCTTACTGGGCATTTTTACTAAAAAAGCCAATTCAACAGGAACATTGATAGGCCTTGTTCTTAGCGGAATACTTCAATATTTTCTTAAAATGTACACTCCTTTGAATCTTTTGATGTTTGCATTTACGGGGGCTGCTTCCTGCGTGATTTTTGGATATGTGTTTAGTGTTTTGATTCCGGGCAACAAAAGAGATATAGATGATTTGACTATTTATTCCCTTAATGAAAAGGAATTATATCCTGTTCCAGGGGAAACATAAGTACAACAACATATTAACGTGGCTTTGAAGTTTTACTTTTTTTAAAAATATCATCAATTGCCAAGACATATTCATAAACAATAAATAGATCAATACGTCCGTGCGGAAGTGATTGGGATGGCTATGAATGTCGTGAAATAAAGCAGAACGATAAAGGGAATGAATGAAGTAGCATAAAGAATAGAATTGGAAATAGTGTGGGGAATCTGAACAAATTAGTAATGCTTCTCGCGATTTTATGCGCCAATTTTCTGCGGCGTATCATAAAATGTCGATTATTTGAATTATGAAGTTTGGGGTGTATTAATGAATTAAATGTTGAAAGGATAACTTCTTTCAAAATCCTGAAGGACATTTTTTACAATTTACAGGACTCGGGGTTTGAAGAGGCACTGTTAATAGGGCTAGATCTGATTTTCTGAAATTTATACTAAAATTCATGAAAAATAAACGTATAGTAATTATTAGCTTCCTCTTTTTGTTAACGGTCGCCTTTTTTGCAAATGCCCAGAACGCAGGGGGATGCACTATCATTGATTCGAGGCACTATAGCGATGTATTTGCAGAAACACGTAATTATCGTATATTTTTGCCTGCAGATTATTTTAGCAATCCCAAAAAAAAGTACCCGGTCATCTATTTCCTCCACGGCTGGTCTCAGCGTTATTTTGGAGGCAGCGATCATTATACCGATTTTGATAAAGGAGATGAAAACGATGGAGACAATATTGCCAGTTATGTCTCATCTCATGATGTTATTGTTGTAAAATCTGATGGATATAACAGGAGTTGTTGATGAAGAATACTATGTACGGCCATACAATATTGGGCCGGTAGAAACCTTTCGCCAGTTCCCTACATATTTTCCAGAGCTTATCAATTATATCGATAACCATTATCATACGATAGCAAATCGGGATATTTTCAGCAGCCGGAAGTTTTTGTGGTTCCCCGGAATTTGAAGTGGGGCCTAAAAATTTTCCGGTCGAATATCGCCATATTGATATGTATAAAAATTATGGGGGAATGAATGTCCGCCTGCATTATGGTGACAGCGATTTTATTCGCAGTTATCACCAGGACATGTCCAGGGTTTGGACGCAGGTGATGGATAATTATGAAAGTCAAATTTACCGTGCAAGGCATTCCACTTGCGGACTTGGCGAAATGTTTGAATTCTTTCTTAAAACTTTTGAGCATCCCCCAGCAAGGCCGATCCGGTGGAACCATTTTGATGTATATCCCGAATTTTCCGTTTGGGATTATAAGATTGCTTCCGACAGAATTGCTCCGGGTTTTACGATGTTGGAAAATGTAGATAAAAACGGCTTGAGATGTGCTGTAAGAGAATTTGTTCCTGGCGGGGAATTAGTGCCATTCGTAAATCTATTGATAACTACTGCCGCTCTGTACGAAAAAAATCAATTGTATCTTATCAACAATGTTGATATTAATAATTCAAAACTAACGTGAAAACTATTCGCAGCGATAGCTCGGGCAAGTTAGCAATTTCTATAAATGGCAGCATACACGAAATTGGAATTAATAAGAAACTGGCTAAGCCGAACATTTCTATTCCGTCAGCTGAAATCACAAATATGAAATGGGCAACGCACAACCAAGTGGTTTCGGCCTCTGTTTAAAGGAATAAGCTATTTTAATTTTGCGTTTAACCGTTGGTGTAGAACTACCAGTTATTTGGGATAAAAACAAAGGCAATATGGCCAGGGAAACCACATTCGGGGTGAGTTCAATGCAATCAACATAGTACCGAAAGACTTAATAAAATACCGGCTTTCAGGCAATTCAAATTCGTAGAAATATGATTTGTTAGCTCTATTTATACTTAAATAAAGAGCTTTTAGTGATATTATCCATTCATTTAGTGATAACGTACAAGTAAATCTGGCTATAAACACGAATATTTGTACAGGTCGTAAAACTTCAAATAAAAATTCTTCTATGATTAAGCGATTAATAATAATGTTGCTTTCTTCTTATTTCCTCGCTGGGTGTTCCATGAAGAAAAAATTAGAACACATCACTCTCACCCCATGGTGTAGCAATGATTAACGTTTCGCACCCTTGACCTTAGAACTATGAGTAAAAAATTAGTGGCATATGTTGCCTTTATATTAATGTCAACAACAGGGCTTTCGCAAAGCAGTCAGCAAATTGATAGTTTTTTAAACCGGTACAGGGAATTTTTATTATTAACGGATACCAATAAGGTATTGGTCAAAAATATTCCTCCCGTAAATGAAGAAGGTAGATGGAATGATATCGATTATAATGATGACCAGCCAGGGGTTTGGCAGGTCGCTAATCACTTGGGGAGAATACGAACACTGGCTATTAGCTGGTCTTCCACAAATTCATCTTTTTATCATTCCACAGCGATAAAAAGAACCATTTCCCTGGCGCTTGATCATTGGATCAGGCATCGGTATAAAAGTAAAAACTGGTGGCATAATAAAATCGGGATCCCGCAAATTGCGAGAGATATAATTATCCTAATGAAAGATAGTTTACTTCAACAGCAGGTCCAACAATGCCTGGAGATCCTTGCCCAATACAAGTTAGCTGGTACGGGTGCAAACCTTGTGTGGAGCGCCGACCTTGGATTGCATTATGGAGCATTGACTGATGACACGGCACTTATGAAACAATGCAGGGATACAATCTTATCTGTCCTTAAAATAACTTCAGCCGAAGGATTGCAGCCGGATTACAGTTTTCATCAACACGGGCGCCGGTTGCAGATGTATCATTACGGCGCCGCGTTTTTGCTGGACAATATCCGTCTTGCCTGGCAGTTGCGTGGTTTGTGGCTTGCATTTCCCTTCTCAAAGATCCAGGTTCTTACTGATTTTGTTTTGAAAGGGTGGCAATGGATGGCACGGGGAATAAACACTGTTCCCGGCACTATTGACAGGGCAGTCAGCCGTCATGACGCACTACACAGCCCAGACATACGAACGATAATACCTTTTCTTTACAAGGTTCAACCAGATAGCCTGGAAGCTTTCAAAAATTTGCTGGCGGTGCAAGAAGGGAAAAACACATTGCAAGGTTACCGGTATTTTCCGTGGTCAGATTTTACAGCCTGTCAACAAAAGGAATTTAGCTTTTTTCTGAAAACAAATTCCACGCGGACATTACTGACTGAGTCGATCAACGAGGAGAATCTAAAAGGGGATTTGCTAAATAGCGGCGATGCTTATTTCATCAGCAATGGAAAAGAATATTTTAATATGATGCCCTTTTGGGATTGGAATAGGTTGCCGGGAATAACCAGCTTCACCAGCGACAACAAGAATAAAATCAGGCAACAAACATTTGTCGGCAACGTAACTGACAATGTAAATGGACTTGCTGTTATGGATTATTCTTTGAAAAAGGATGATCAGTCTTTAACGGCTAAAAAGTTTTGGGCTTCATATAAGAATGTTGTTGTGGCGCTACTTGCTGATATCAAGACTAGTAATCTCGTGCAACCCGCTTTTACGGTATTGGATCAATGCAGGTGGCAAAATGATATCACGGTAAATAAACCCGGGAATATTTTGCGGGAGGGAACAAATGCATTTGGACAAATCAAATGGGTGCACCAGGAGAATTTTGTATATATCCCTTTATCAAATGATAGTGTACAGTTAATTGCCAGGCACGTATCTGGCAGATGGTCTGACATAAATCATTCGGAACCGAATAGCCTTTTACAAGATAAGGCCTTCATGCCTGTAATTATTCATTCCAAGAACAGGCCTTCGACCGGCTATGCAGTAGCATATGCTGCCACGCCGCAACAGGCAGAAGGAATTGCCAAAAAGCCACGTTGGAAAGTTCTTCGAAATGACAGCATTTGCCAGGCAGTAAGTTTTGAAGGATCTACATTAATGGCTGCGCTCTACAGGCCCGGAAGAATAAAATTGGCAGGCGTGACAATTATTTCAATTGATAAACCTTGCCTCTTATTATTAACAGGAGAGAAAATATATATCAGCGATCCCGGTCATGAAGGAGGACAATTTTCCGGGGAAATTAATAACCGTCAATTTTCTGTTTTGCTTCCTGCAGATGGCACGACAGTATTAATTAATTCCCCGGCAAATAAATAATAATTCAGTGTTGAAAACTGTTTTTCCCTCACGAAGCACCACGCTATATTGAATTATAGTCCATGCCCGCTTTTCGATAACCTGGTCAATTAATAAGAGTTTAAACAGGAAGTATAAACTTCCCGCTAAAAGATTAGGATCTAATGGGCGCAAAAAAACATCAACTTTCGATTTAAATTTCACATTGCCGGGAGTAAAAAATCAGAATATTCTCCATCAAGAAAGTTGTATTTGCCATTTTTTTGGACGGTGTTTTAAGATAATTTTGTGATCAAGTATTTTAAGATTGCTTTGTTTACCTATTCAAATTCTAAACCCGACACGTTTCATTCAGCAACCCGATTTTACCTGGCCTTTTTATAGGTTTTAAATAAAAACGCCAAACCTGCTAATACCGTCTTCAAAATTAGCCTAACATGAAAAACACTTTCCCAACTATTTATTTTAAGTATGTTGATTTTGATTCCCGCAAAAAAACACGCGTTGCAATCCTGCAAAATCACTTCTTGAAAAAGCTTTTCGTCATCGTGGCGATGCTCTTCGCATGTTGCCAGTCTTTTGCCCAACAAATTGTCGTTCACGGTAAAGTGGTTAATAGCGAAACGCTGCTTGGGTTGCCTGGCGCTACTGTTACGGTAGTCGGAAAGCCCGGGGGAACCTCAGCCGGAACGGGAGGTATATTCTCGATCCAGGCCTCGGTTGGTGATCAGCTACGTGTCAATTATGTTGGATATTCGGAGTCGTTGGTGACAATCACCGGCACTGCAGATATTACTGTACCACTGAATGTTTCAGTGAAATCACTTGACGATGTGGTAGTATCTGTTGGTTACGGAACGCAAAAAAAGAAGGACCTGACCGGCGCAATCAGCTCTGTTACGCTGGAAAATTCACCTTTAGAAAATCTGCCTAACGTAAACCTGTTAGACGCACTTAAAGGCTCGATGCCGGGCTTTGATATTGGCGCGGTAACTGCTGCTGGTAGTAACCCATCTTTTAATATTCGCGGCCAAAATTCTGTTCGGGCGTCCAATCAACCGTTGGTTATTTTGGATGGCGCCATTTTTTTGGGCAGTTTCAACGAGCTAAACCCAATGGATATAGCTACCGTCGATGTACTCAAAGATGCGAGCTCCACCGCTATTTATGGTTCGCTGGCAGCAAATGGAGTTGTTTTAATAACTACCAAACGCGGCAGAACGGAAAAGCCTACTGTACAATTCAATGTAACCGGGGGGCTGCAAACCTACACGAACAGGCCCGATATGTTGAGTCCTGAAGGCTATCTTCAAATGAAAAAAGACCGGTTTTTTGCGGACAATCCTAATGCCCAGTATGATATCAATTCCAATTTCGCACCATACGAATTAGAAGCTTATAATGAGAACCATACAATTGATTGGTTTAAAGAAGTTACCCGTGCCGGTGTTCTGCAAAATTATGGCGCGAGCGTATCAGGTATAAGCGGCCGCTCTAGTTATTATGTTTCAGCAAATTACTTAAACCAGGAAGGGATAGTATTTGGCGACCAGTTTCATAAATTTTCTGCATTGGCGAAAATTGAATCCAAAATAACCGATTGGCTAAAAATAGGTGTTAACCTTGGTGTAACCGATAAAAATGCAGATGGGGTAGCGGCTGATTTTAGATTGGGAACAATTGAGGGGCCTTACGCTTATAAATATGTGCATGACAGAGGATCTGCTAATCCGGGCTTTGAAAATTTCCCGAACCAATATGAGCGTTATCCGCAAGGGCAAACGACAACCTCCAGTCCTTTCTGGAATACCCAACAGTATAATGAAGATAGAAATCAAAATTACAGGAGCATAATGTTCGCCACTGTTGATTTACCCTGGGTAAAAAATCTTTCTTATACGTTTAACTATTCTTTGAATCGCTGGGAAGGGCACTCCGCAGGTTTCCAGGATGAAAACATGTTTGTCAACACGATGAACCTGAGCGAATTGATTGACCCATCCACACACCTGGTGGAAGCCAACGGTTCTAAAGCAAATTCTACACGAACAGACTGGTACTTAAACCACTTGCTTAATTACAAGCTACTCACCGGGGAGCACTCGTTCGACGTAACACTTTTAGCAGAGCGGCAGGGGCGTAAGAATAGTTCAATGAGTATCAGCGCCAAAGATTTTTCCGGAGCGGGCACCAGCGTATTGGGCGTAAACTCCCTGGAGCTAGGCAATTCAGCTAATTACCAGGTGAACACCAATTTTAATGAGCTGTATCAAATGGCCTACATGGCACGGTTGAACTATGTATATAAAAACCGCTACCATGCAAGCTTATCTATAAGGCAAGACGGCTACTCAGGTTATGCAGAAGGACATAAGTATGGCATATTCCGGGCAGGCGCCGTGGCGTGGACCGCGAGCCAGGAGTCTTTCATAAAAAACAATCTCAAGTTCATTGATAATTTGAAGTTCAGGCTTTCTTTCGGTGAAAACGGAAATCCATCTGTAGGAGCCTATGCAACATTCCCAACCATCAATTCCTCAAATGTTATTTTATTAGGCGGCACCACACAAAGAGCGCTGTATGCTAATAATCTAGCCAACAAAAATCTCGATTGGGAAAAAACGACTGCATTAAATTTTGGCGCTGACTTCTCCATTTTCAATCACGTGTTGAGCGGAACTTTTAATATCTATAATTCGAATACCACAAACCTCTTACTCAGTCGCTCGATTCCTATTATCAATGGATATTCCACTGTATTGGATAACATCGGAAAGATAAATAACAAGGGTTTTGAGTTACAATTAAACTCGGTCAATTATACCACCAGGAATTTCAGTTGGGGATCAGGATTCAACTTTTGGGTGAATCGTAATAAAGTAGTGAAATTATATGGTTTGGACGCCGACAAGAACGGTGTGGAAGATGATGATGTCAGTAATGGATTGTTTATCGGTAAGTCATTGGGCGCTGTTTACACATACGTGTTTGACGGTATCATTCAAAAAGATGATGCAAAATACATGGCCATTTATGGCGGCCAGCCCGGAGATATAAAGTTTAAGGATCTGAACGGAGATGGCAAAATTGATGCAAGCAATGACCGCACAATCGTGGGATATACGAAGCCTAACTTCACGATGACTTTTTCAAACACGTTAACTTATAAGCATTTTGAACTTTACTTCCTGGTAAATTATATCGCAGGAGGAGGGAGTGATAACTACTATATCGGAAATAATGCTTTCGCATATCTGCCCAATGCTCTGTATGGCGGAAGCGCGGCAAGCTGGTTGAATAAAGCGTATTGGACACCTGATAACCCATCAAATACGGTTACCCGTACGAACTATAACAATTCAGCGTATAACTATGGTTTTCCTAAGTCCCGCGAGTTTGTTCGCTTGCAGGATGTCTCTCTGTCTTACACATTCTCTGATAATTTATTACAGAAAGCACATGTTTCAGCTTTGAAAGTTTTTGCATCAGGAAAAAACCTGCTTACGTTCTCCAGTTGGGAGGGGTTGGATCCTGAGTCGGGTACACCGTTCGCGGAAATTAGCGGATACCCTGTTTTTAAGATTGTAACGCTTGGACTAAACGTAACATTCTAAAGGTGCTGGTTAATCAAAAAAATTAAAGTTATGGCAATGAAAAAAATAACGTCTATCATCCTGGCAATAATCACTTTTGCTTCTTTTAGCAGTTGTAAAAATGACGCCTTTTTGCGGGAAAAGCCTGCGGACTTTCTTACCATTGACAATGCGTTTTTAAATGCAGCTCAATTTAGAACCGGGTTAAACTATCTGTATTCCCAATTACGTGATAATTACATTTATAAAGATGGAGATCCGTACACTGTTCAATTTGGTTCAGGAGCTGATATAAATTTTAGCTGGAACGAGCAAAATGTATGGACTAATTATTCATACCTGAATGGCAATGCCGGATGGCTGAAGGAATTGTTTGACCGTCAATACCAGATGATCAACAATGCAAATAATATTTTACAGCAATCAGAAAATCCCGATGTGAAATGGGTGAGCGAGAAAGATAAACTGGAGATACAGGCGGAAGCTCATTTTTTCAGGGGATATGCTTATCGCTTTTTGTCGGAAATGTGGGGTGATATGCCGATTCTTAAAGAACCGGTAAAGGCGCCAAACCTTGGCTACACCCGCGACAAACGTGAAGACGTATATACGCTTTGCGTTGAGGATTTCAAATTCGCTGCTGAAAATCTGCCTCCCACAACCGGCGAAGTCGGTAAATTGGTAAGCGGCGCAGCATATCATTTTCTTTCTGAGATGTATATTGCCCTTGCAGATGAAAAAGGCGGCTCGGACAAAACGCTGTATCAAAATGCTGTCGATGCCGCAAGCAAGGTAATTGATGGCGGTACCTATCATCTTATGACCAACCGGTTTGGTTATAGATCATCTGTTCCCGGTAAGGACGCATTCTGGGATTTATTTCAAATAACAAAAGAAGACGGTACCACTAATTTCAGCTACCAGGGTGGTAATAAAGAATCAATTTTTATAATTCACCTGGATAAATTTAGAACCGGAGGCCTGGGTCCCTATTTAACCACACGTACCGACCAGGAAAGACAGTATTGGCCTGCATTCTGGGGCTTTAACGGCAGGTTCGGATATAAAGGAGTTGCTTACGATTGGATGGGGCGAGGTGTTGCCTGGGTAAGGCCAACAAGTTATTTTCTGTACACTCTCTGGGATAAATCCGGTGCCGGGGATACACGTAATGCAGAATGGAATATTAACCGTGTATTAAAGGTGCCCAATCCTGATCTTACTTACCAGGATTTGCCTGACCCAACAAGAAACTATCCCGCAGCACCGCAGGTGATTCCATTGGCCAACGGTACGAGTATTACCGTTCAGTTGCATCCGGGTGATACCGTGCGCAATGAGTGGCTGATTTCGAGAGACGATACGATGGCAAGATGGTATCCGAGAGTTATGAAAATGGGATCCGACTGGCATTATGCCATTGATCCCAGCAACACTTTTGTAATGGATTATTATGTTGCCCGCCTGGCAGAAACTTATTTACTAAGGGCGGAAGCCTATATGAAACTGGGAAATCTTTCAAGTGCTGCAGCCGATATCAACACGGTAAGAGCAAGGTCCAATGCGGCGCCCGTTGATCCGTCACAGGTGGATATTGATTATATACTTGATGAAAGAGGGCGGGAGTTGTACGGAGAGGAACTGCGTACGCTAACACTTTGCCGCTTAAAATTATACAATGAACGAACAAAGCGATTCGGATACCCGCTTTGTGCAAGTACAGTTGATAACAGTTCTCTGCGGAATGATTTATTTCCAATTCCGCAATCAGTAATCGATGCTAATTACCTGGTATTGTTTCCTCAAAATAATTAAAAATAATCCAGCGGTCATTCGCATAATTGCCTTCAATACTTAATTTAATAAAACTGGAATTATGAAAAGAAATAGAAACATACTATATACGCTTGGGTGCTTTGTATGCATATGCCTGGTCTTTATTTCGTGCAAAAAATTTGAAGCAGATGTAGCTCCTATGACGCCGATAGATATAGTTGGTGTGCCAGACTCTTACGCTTCACTCGAAGAAAATTCTGATCTTAAGATTCCAATAAAATTTACAACCCCGAGCGATTCCGGCATCCAAAGCGCCAGCTATATTGTGGTAAACAAACGTGCAAGCGAATTGAAGCTGGTCTTTAGTCCCCCGATTGATATTCCCTTTAACGGTAAATCGGTTGATGCCACCATTACAGTACCGGTTAGGCGCGGACTGAGTGCTGTAGTAATTACCATTTATGATAAAACGGGTAAGTTGAGTTCAAGAAGTATCGATATCAAAAGCGTAACGCCGACAACTGCGAATGTAAAATCATTGACAAATATTGTGATATCTACAGATCCTGCGGACGATATGTGTTTTTTCTCAGTTTACGATCCCAACCCTGTTTTTGGCCAGGCCGAAGCGTTAACCAAACAGGATCGTGTAGACTTTGTATTACTGAATAACGGCGGCGCCAAGCCCATATCTCCGCACGCTTATGGCGCTTCTTCATCATTTTACAATGCATCCAAAGACTACCTGGCTGGCTTCACCACGCTTTCTTACGGTTATCTTTCGTCACCAAAAAACTATATTACTAACGAGGCTTTCAATGCCATCACGAAGCAATCAGATCTGGAAGAGTTTATGGATAAAATAGTAATAGGGCCTGCGCCTGAAGGAGCTAATTACAATCTTGTCAATGCAGACAGGCGCGTAGGCTCCGGCTTCGTACCTGGGAATGTGGATATGGGATTTATTATTGGCTGGGGTTATCATACCTCACCGACAGAAACTGCTACAACTGTTTTAAACGAAGCATTTGCACTGGTGATGGTAAGATCTGTTACGCAAAAGCCAAACGGGCACTATATAATTACGATGGATGTAAAAGCACCTGCTGTTGATAACAGGGCATCATATTCAGTATCTTCTATAGCTCCCTATGATCCTTATATGCTATAGAATACAGAAATTATTTTTTTTCGACCTGGTTGCTATTGCAAATTTATTATCATGACGCCGGCAGAATTAGGACGGGTAAATTTTCAATTTCTTAGGTATTTGGGCTCATAGAAAACTAATATCCATTCATGCTAAATGGCTTCGTGGGCGAGTCAGCCAGGCTTATTTGCCTTGCAATCGAAATGGATACAAATCTTACATTTAGAATTTTATGAAAATTAAAATTTGCCTGTCCTTAAAACCTTACCTATCGAATGAAACGACTGTTTAATTTATCTCTTTTAGTTTTTGGTTGCTTTATAAGTTTGGCAGTTCATTCGCAGGATGTTGCAGTCTCGAACCCTGACGGGAATACAGTAGTTACATTTAAAATTGATGCGCAAAACGATAATGCTGTTTTTTATTCTGTGAAAAATAAAGGCGAGGTTATCCTTGCCGAATCTCCGCTTGGGCTTGAATTTGAAAATCAAAAAACTTTACAAGCGAACCTGCGAATATTATCCGTTAAAAGAAAAACGGTGAATACAACCTGGAAGCCGGTTTACGGAGAAAAAAATAAATATCCCGATCACTATAATGAGGCTCTTATTCAGCTAAAAGAATCAAAGCCGCCGGGAAGACAATTCTCAATAACATGCAGAGCCTACGATGAAGGAGTGGCTTTTAAATATACGATTAGTACTAACAAACCAATTACAATTTCACGTGAGCTTACAGGGTTTCAGTTTGATAAAGATTACACGTCCTGGATAGCCCATCGTGCACAGGCTGAATATAAAAAAGGCTCGATCAGCCAGACAGGGAGGGGATGTGAAAGGCCCTATGTAATAAAAATGGATAGCGGCAAATATGTTGCCCTCGGTGAAGCGGCTCTCGTGAATAATGCACGAATGAAGTTCGACCGGCCCGGAAAAGATTCGTTGCTACTGGTCGCCGCTTTGGACGGAAAGTCAACTTATAGTTCATCATTCTCCACCCCATGGAGATATATTATGATTGCGGATTCACCCGGTCAGCTTTTAGAAAATAATTATTTCATACTAAACCTGAATGCGCCAAATGCGCTGAAAGATGATTCGTGGATCAAGCCGGGAAAAGTGATTCGCGAGTCTACCCTTACTACCAAAGGAGGTAAGGCTTCTATTGACTTTGCTGCCAGTCATTACCTTCAATACATTGAATTTGATGCCGGCTGGTATGGGCCAGAAACTGATAATGCTTCGGACGCGACTACGGTCACCCTGGATCCCGCCCGGTCTAAAGGCCCGTTAGCATTACAGGAAGTGATCGACTATGGTAAAACAAAAAACGTCGGCGTTGTCTTATATGTGAATCAAAGAGCATTGGCTAAACAATTAGACAGCCTTCTTCCTATTTATCAATCATGGGGCGTTAAGGGAATTAAATTTGGCTTCGTGGATGTAGGCTCTCAGCAATCTACGAGTTGGCTTCATGAGGCGGTTCGCAAGGCAGCAAAGTATAAGTTACTAATAGACATTCATGATGAATACAGGCCCACGGGCTATTCACGAACCTATCCGAATTTATTAACGCAGGAAGGTATAAGAGGCGACGAGGAAAGCCCATTCACCGAACATTCCATCACTACATTATTCACCCGTTCCCTGGCAGGAGCCGCAGATAATACCAATTGTTATTTTACTGCGAGGGTCAATAAAATGGGATCGCATGTGGCGCAGATGGCTAAAGCTGTTTGCCTTTACAGCCCGTTACAATTTTTATATTGGTATGATAATCCTGTACCCGGCTCCCCACATTCAGGAAAGGAAGGTGAAATAAACGAAGTGCCTGAGCTCAGATGGTTTAATACTTTGCCAACAACCTGGGATGATACCCGCGTATTAGAAGGGGACATGGAAAGCTTTGCCACCATTGCTAGAAAAAAAGGCAATTGCTGGTTTATTGGTTCATTAAATGGAACCACTTCAAGAAAAGTAAATTGGGACTGTAATTTTTTAGACAAAGACAAAAAATACAAGGCCACTATTTATACAGATAATGCAGAAATGAATACACCAACTCATGTAAAAATAACTACACGTACTATTGATTATCGCTCTAAACTTCGGTTTGCAATAAATGAAAGAAATGGAATCGCGGTACATATACAGCCGCTATAATTTAGACCTTATTTGTGTAAATCGCGAAGTTTTAAAACAGAAATTACGATGCAAAAAAATTATAGCCCAATCTTGTATGGATTTTTTGTCCTGATTTTTCTCGGCTATGCCGATGGATTATCGGCTCAAACAAAACAGGATGATATTATAATAAGCGTCACACTGAATCATGTTGACTGGAAATATAGACTGGATGAAAAGGCTGCTTTTTCAATAGCCATTCTCAGGAATGGTAAGCCGGTTTCTGATATTCCTTTTCATTATGAAATTGCCAAGGAAAGGATGACGCCATTCATTTCGAAAGATACTATGTGTACAAAAAATAAACGGGTTGAGGATGAAGGAACTTTAACCCAGCCGGGTTTTTTACGATGCATAGTTACTGCGACGATCGGCGACAAAAAATATAGAGCGCTGGCCACCGCTGCATTTTCTCCGGACAGTATAAAAGCCTATGCTCAAATGCCGGATGATTTTTCAACCTTTTGGGCAAATGAACGTGCGGCCCAAACAAAAATTCCCCTTGATGCCAGGATGGTATTGTTGCCGGAAAGATGCGATTCTCTTATCAACGTTTACGAAGTATCGATTCAAAATGAACGGCGAGATTCCAGGATCTATGGTATCTTATGCGTTCCCAAAAAGCCAGGCAAGTACCCGGCAGCATTGAAAGTGCCCGGTGCCGGTGTGAGGCCCTATCGTGGCGATACTGCATTGGCACAAAAGGGGATTATTACTTTTGAAATCGGCATTCATGGAGTTACCGTTACCAGGCCTTATCAATTTTATTACGACCTGGCATTCGGCGCCCTCCGCGATTACTATTTTACCAACATGTGCAATCGCCGGGATTATTATTACCACCGCGTTTACCTCGGATGTTTGCGTGCCGTTGACCTGCTTGTTTCGTTACCCGGGGTGGATACAAGCCGTATCGCAGTATATGGTGGCAGCCAGGGAGGATGCTTATCAATTGTAACAGCGGCGCTTGATCATCGCATAAAGTATATAGCATCTTTTTATTTCGCAATGAGTGATCTCACTGGCTACCTGCATGGGCGTGCAGGAGGCTGGCCACATATGTTTAGCCCGGGCAATATTGCCAGGATGGGTTCGAAAGAAAATATAGAAACGGCCGGTTATTATGATGTTGCCAATTTCGCGAAGCTTATTACTATTCCCGGGATATATTGCTGGGGTTATAATGATGAAGTGTGCCCGCCCACAACAAGTTTCGCTGCATACAATAATATCAAAGCTCCAAAAGAAAAAATAATTACTAAAGAAGCCGGGCATGGACTTTCTTCTGAACAATCGGTGGAAGTCAATAGATGGTTAATACAAAAATTAAACGCGACACAAGAGTAAAAACGGCAATCCGGATCAAAACTGGAAGAATTCATAACAGTTTTTTTATTTTTATTATATGTTAGATAAAAGGCTCACCACTAAAAGAAAAATGGACGGTTTTAATGGGCAGAAGGCAATCGTATTGCCCTATAAAATAGTAAAGAGTTGTGAGGATACTAGGTTGGTTCAGCAGCTGTTGGTTACTGATATTGGTTTTTATCCCAAGGCGAAATTTCATTATCGCGAAAGACTGGCCGGTGTTTCGCAGCACATATTTATTTATTGTGTTGACGGGAAAGGTTGGTTCAGTGTGGACAATTCAGAACACAGTATTTCCCGGGGGCAGTTTTTTATTATCCCTGCAAATACAGCGCACAATTACGGCTCATACGAGGATGATCCCTGGTCTATCTACTGGCTTCACTTTAAAGGAACATCTTCAGATAATTTTGTAAACTTATTAACCAAAGAAAAAACACAGTTTTACGGTATTGTAAATTTCGCAGAAGAACGTGTCTGTTTGTTTAATAATATTTATCGCACGCTCAAAAATGGATATAGTGCCGAAAATTTAGGTTATATCAACATGTGTCTCTGGCACTGGCTCTCCTCATTTTGTTACCCCGATGTTTTCCAGAAACTTTTTAACAAAGACCAAAAGGATGTGATCGATATTTCCATCGATTTTATGCAGCAGCATCTTAATCAATCATTGACATTACGACAACTTGCTTCAGAAGCAAATATTTCGCCTTCACATTACTCATCGTTATTCAAGAAGAAAACAGGCTATCCGCCATTGGAATATTTTAGCCACATCAAAGTGCAGGCGGCCTGCCAATACCTGCAGTTTACTACACTAAGGATAAAGGAGATTGCCTATAAATTAGGCATAGATGATCCTTATTATTTTTCAAGGCTGTTTAGTAATTTGATGGGGCAGTCGCCTTTAAATTATCGCAACCGCAAACAATAAAAAGCTTTTATACTGACCTAAGGAGTTAAATGCAAAGGCCTGTCCACATCATAAAATAATCCAACTTTTCAATCAAAATTGCTATTCATTCTTATGATTATAAAGGAGAACTTTGATATGTCAATACAATACTGATATTCTCTGATAAGATGCTCTAAGCATTGTCTGTTAATCTTGCCACAATGGGCTCATGAACCGGCTTGAGAAAAATAAAAATATTCATGGATAGTGCCCACAATTTGATTGTTATTTGTGGTTCTGGCGTTGCATTGGAAAGGGTCGATCTTATTATTGATCTCAAAGGCAAAGGGATGAGGGAGTTTCTTCCAAGCAATTTCAAAAGATGGGAATAAATGGGAATCGAATATAGTTACTTTTCAATGTAACGCAATACTGTATTGTATTTTAATGTTTTTAGCTCTTTTGGTTCATTTTAATTTCACCTTAAAGTAGCCTCGACAGGAATCGAACCTGTATCTGGAGCTTCGGAAACTCTTATACTATCCATTGTACGACGAGGCCATTACTCTCTATGAGAAACGGTTGATAAAAATATTTGCAAATATTTATTTTCCGAATTGCGCAATATTACTGCCAAATATTTTAACCGCAATTGCCAGCAAAATAACGCCAAAAAACTTTCTTACTACAATCAATCCATTTGGTCCGAGAGCTTTTTCAATCCATCTCAATGATTTAAGAACCACAAATATCACGATACAATTTATAACTATCCCAAACAAAATATTTATATCATGATAATCCGCTTTTAGCGACATTATGGTTGTAAGCGTCCCCGAGCCTGCTATCAGGGGAAATGCGATGGGAACAACGCTTCCGCTTTTTGGATTACTCTCCTGTTTAAACAGGTCAAGGCCTAATACCATTTCCAGGCCAATAACGAAAATTACAATGCTACCCGCCACTGCAAAGGATTGCACATCGAGCCCTAACACGCTAAGAAAGGGCTGACCCACAAATAGAAACAAAACCATAAATGCCCCCGAGGCGAGGGTGGCCTGCGTTGAGCGTATAACTCCTCCCATTTTTTCTTTCAAAGAAATTAAAATCGGGATTGAGCCGAGTATGTCGATTACGGCAAAAAGCGTGAACGTGACGGTGATTGCCTCTTTACTGGATATGTTGGCAAAATCGGCCATTTGATTTTTTTGCAAATGTAATAGTTATGCAGGAAGCAGATCGCTAAAATAAAAGCCGTAATCTTCAACGGGTGAACTTTGAAAACAATGATCACCTTGTTGTTTTGGTGCTGCGTATTTTCTATAAATAATTTCCCCTTTTGTGAATGCGACGGGATGTTTAAATATAGGGCCGTTAAAAACAAATGTGTGAAATTCTCCGTTCTCCCCGCACGCATCCACATTCTCCGGAAGATCTGTAATAAAAGACTCATCAAGTATTCTTCCGCAAAAGCGTTTGTCTAAATATTTTTCATTTATACAAACTATGATCGCTTTAAAACCGAGATCAATAAATTCACGAATTAGTTCTGTGGTATCTCTTTTCCATAAAGGGAAAACCGCGTTCATCGAAGCTTTAGTCAATTGTGTTTCGCGATATTTTTTTAAATCTTCCAGGAAAATGTCACCAAAAACGCTGTGGGTAAATCCTTCATACTGCAATTGATTTATCGTTCTCATCATTTGCTTTTCATATTCAACCATAGAAGGCTGATCATCCAGAACTAATTTTTGTAGCGGAATACCAATGGCATTGGCTTGGTGTTCCAATAATTCTTCTCTCACGCCGTGCATACTAATGCGTCGGAACTCATTATTAATATTGGTTAAAAGTTTTTTAACCGGATAATTTTTATCTTTTAAAATATGATATAGTGCGAGTGAACTGTCTTTGCCGCCACTCCAATTCATGAATGCTCTCATTGCATAATATTAGCGTTTGATAAATTGATCTACAAACTAAAAGTAACTCCGCCGTTTATTAGAAATGGTATGGAATTGTAGCCTCTTATGTCAAAGAATTTCTTATTAAAAAGGTTCTGTGCAGTTACAAAAAGCCTTATGTACTTTTTAAATTTATATTCAGCATTAGCGTTCAATAAAAAGTAACTGTTTAATAAAATATCCGGCTGCTGGTAATCTCCCACATCATAATGGCTGCTGGCATACTTTCCTGAAATGCTTATGTAGATCCCGTTACCAAACTGGTAACCCGCATTTATATTAAGAGTATTTGCAGGTCTTTTTATCAGGTATGTATAAGTAGAATCTTTAAATGTAATTCGGCTTTGCGATTCTTCTCTTGGTTTCAAATAGGTATAATTGGCAGAAATAATAAAATTTTTTGCCGGGATGATTTTAGTTTCAACTTCAATGCCATGAACCTTTTGGCTGGTAAAGTTGAAATACTTAAAATTGACATTGTCAAAATCAAGCCCGTCTGTTATTTTACGGTCAAAATAAACGATGCGTGTTGTAAGCAATTTATGTTGCTGCTGAAATCCTATTTCATACGTTTTAGATCTCTCAGGTTTTAATCCCAGGTTGCCATAGTCAGAATATAGCTGGTACAACGTTGGAGCCTTGAAGCCTGTAGCAAGGCTTCCGAAAAATCTAAAATGACCATTAATGCTGTAGGAAGGATTAAATGTGTATGTAGAATTACTTCCGTACCGTGAATGAACATTTAACCTTCCGCCCAATTCGATGTTCAGTTTTTCGGTTAATGCTTTATACAATAATGATCCATACAAAGAAGATTGGCTCTGTGACGTGTCTTTAAATATCGACGTGTATGGGCCATAAGAACTTAATGAAAAATACTCACTGTGAAAATTACTGTATCGATAATCAGTGCCTTGTAAAAGAGTAAAATTCTTACTTAGGTTTATGTTGTTAAAAACTTCTGCAAAGTGCGTTTGTCCCACGTAGTTGTCAGTAGAGAATATTATAAAGCCAGGCTGGTCCAGGCTGTCGTTGAAATAATTTCTCCTCGTCTCAGTGTATTGATAATTACCGGTGATGTTGATATTGTTTTTTTGATAATGAGCATTTAGCCCTGTGATCAAACTTTTATTGTTTACTGTGTAATCTTTCTCATCAGTAAAAGCTCCGGCATCCAGCCCGGTTTTATAGCGGCTGTATTGTATAAAAGTCTTGAAAGAAAGATCGCTCATTACCCGGTATTCCAATGAAGCGGCGGCAACATCGCCGTTATAAGAATCCTTGTCAAAATTTTTAAAGCCTGCGCTGTCGTATGCCGAGGAAAAACCGTTGGAAGTAAGCTTTTCGTAGCGGATGTTATAGATTAATTTATTTGCCCTCCCATTCAATTGCACATTGCCACGATATGTGCCATAGTTACCAGCGCTCGCTGAAGCTTTTACATTGAATGGTTTTGTAATATCTTTTTTTATGGTGATGATATTGATAACACCGGCCACTGCATCAGAGCCGTATAAAGTAGATTGAGCACCGCGGCATATTTCAATGCTTTCCACATTGTTAAGCGAAATTAAGTTGAGGTCAAAGTAATTATTATTAACAGAAGGGTCATAGACAGGAATACCATCCATTAAGATCAAAGTACGCCCGGCGGAAGATCCTCTTACATACACAGTTTGGTTAGATCCTAAATTATTTAACGCACCGCTAATGCTGATACCGGCCTGCTCGTTCAATATTTGGGACACGCTTTGCCCGCCGCTCTTTTCAATTTGTTCTTTGGTGATCACCGTTACTACTTTACCGGTGGTGCTTTGCTTTTGCGGAAACTTGTTGGCGGTAATAATTATTTCATCAAGAGTTTTGTTTGCAGTGTCTTGCTTCACTTGCACATCCTGTGCATGGAGATGGTTGCTGAAAATAACAGCAGCCGCAATAAAAATTCCTCTTTTCATTTGTAGAAAATTTTTTTGTGACTGCTTTCGAAAATTAAAAGAAAGAAATATAAATGCCTCCCGGCTTTTACACTCCATGCCTTTCACCCGAAAGCTTTGAATGATTTTTACGCAAGCGGCAGGTCTTCTGGCTTGGCACATTCTCAAAAGCCTTCCCGTTATTAAAACAGTGGCGAAGAATTTGAGAACTTCCCAAAACCCCTTCAGGGGCTGGGGTGTGCTTTACAGCTACGGGGATAGCGCCGGATTTACACCGGCTTCCCTTTTAATCCCGGTTGTGAAAACCGGGAACCAATTACAGCGGCAAATGTAGGGGCATTAGCTTTAGATTTCAAAAAGAAATTTTGCACAAAGCCGGTAAGGTTTATCAAGGTTGCCAACTTTGAATTTCTAAAATCTCATTGGTTTTTATAAAAGTGGCAACCTTCTACCATCGCTATTTATTGTTAAAATTAAAAATAATTCCTGCATAATAATTTCTTCCGGGAGCCAGGTTGTAGTAGCGGCCTGCAGCGGCGTTGATGTCATTTCCAAGGCTGTATTTTACATCAAAAATATTTTCAGCACCGGTAAATAATTCGAATTGCATTTTTTTTGTTGTGCTGGTTTTATAGCCAAGTCTTATGCCTAATAGACTGTACTCAGATGCGTATACTGAGTTTGCATCATTTAGTGCAATCGGCCCGCTGTAAAAAAAATTGGTATTAGCATAAAGGCCAATTTTTGTATTAACATCAAATCCTGCAGCCACAGTTTGCCGAGCTACTCCCGGTAATTTGTTACCTGAGTAATCATTGCTTAATTGTTTGAAATTGTCGTAGTGAAAATTATTCCACGTATCGCTTACATGTAAAACGACGTGATTGAGAAATTGAAGTTGATTGTTTACGATTTCATAAGAGATGAATGTTTCCAGGCCATTTTCTTTTGCTGATCCGGCGTTATCAAAATAATCTGCACCATTAGGATTTTGCTTTTGCACAATTGCATTTTTTAGTTTGTAAAAAAATGCATTTATGTCAAAATATAATTTACTCTTTAGCAGGCTTCCTCGTGCCCCAAATTCGTAATCAATGCCACTTTCTGCCTGCAATTGCGTATTGAAAACATTGGTAGAAGGAAGAATTTCTGCAGTAGTCGGTGAAGAAAATCCCCTTGCAATGCTGCCATATACGGAGACGGCTTTATTGATTTCCTTTAAAATAGCAAAGCGAGGTGTGAATTCATCATTGAAATTTCTTTTATCACTCACAGGTGGTACGGTTGATAATCTTCTGAAATTAAGACCGGACTTATTGACGCTAGCTCCGGCAGTTAACGTCCACCCGCGAGTTAATACCGCATTTGCCTGTAAAAAAATAAAGCCCTGGTTGTTATAAATTTCGTCATCCGTCTGCAGCGAATCTGTTTCGCCATTTTTATTATTATAAATTCTTTGCGTATTAAAGCTTTGCTGAAATTCGGCGCCGGCATGTAGTGTCAATAAAGCGCTTTGTATTTTCTTATTAAATTCAAAAACAGTTCTTCCTCCAAAATGCGGCTCAGTTGTTCTTCCATAATTACGGAACGACGGGTTTCTTGTCTGTGTATAAGCTCCATAAATTGAAGTGGTATTTTTCCAACCTTCGTTAAACTTATTTTCTAAGCTAAACCCTGCTAAAAATGTTTTTTGATAGAAGGCAGCCTTTGCCTTATCTGCACTTGGAAAGGCCCCTGCCGCAGGTCGCGAAGCCTTACCGTTCAAATCAAATTCCTTTTTTGTAAGAGCTCCCGGTGTTTGATAATAGAGATCGGCATATAGAAAATGAGCAGCTAAACGCGATTTCTCATTAATTTTTGAAATGGCGTCCCACGTAACAACATCGCGACGTAAGGCTGTATGGTCACGATATCCATCGCTGGACAGGTGCGTATAGTTAATGGTGTTATGTGAATCTTCTTTTCCGAATCGCACACTTGTATTTATATTGTTCAGTCCGTAACTGCCCCCAATGTAGCTGGCAGAAACACCTGGATGAAATTGGTTCGCATCATTTCTTATTAATAATACCCCACCCGTGCCTGCCCCGTAAATGCTGCCGGCAGGGCCCTTAATGATCTCCACCGATTGAATATTATAAAAACCAAGCTGGTTGAGATAAGTATTTCCACCGGGGTCAGTATAGGGTATGCCATCATAATAAACCTTTACATTCCTAACGCCGAAGGGGGAACGAAGCGAACTGCCCCGGATACTTAAACGGTAACTTCCGGGTGAACGCTCCTCCATTCTTACGCCCGGATTGTTATTCATTGCGGATAATATATTGGCGTTATTGAAACGATTCAAATCGGTTTTATTGATTAGGCTAACGGCTGCAGGAATCTCAATAAGCTTCCTGTTGTTTTCATATGCGTTTACTACCACCTCCTGCAACGCAAGTGTGTCAGCAATTTCCTGCTGGGCCAGCAAATTAGTTTCATAAAGCAAAAGCAGGGAAAAACAGAGAATAAATTTCATGGATGTCTAGATAAATAATAAGATTCAAAGTTAGCAGCAAATGTTTCTATTATTAAAAAAAATACAAACCGGTCTCTAATAAAATTCTATCTTTCTCTCATGAAGCCGAAGAAGCAGCTCACGCTTTTTGATACCACAATTATTATGGTGAGCTTTGTAATAGGGATGGGTATTTTTCGTACGCCCGTGAATGTTGCCAAAGCGGTCAGCAGTCCAACAATTTTTTTTGGAGCCTGGATAGCGGGTGGATTGATTGCTTTGTGCGGAGCGCTTACATATGCTGAAATCGGAAGTCGAATGCCGGTTACCGGTGGCTATTACAAAGTGTTTTCTTACGCATATCACCCTTCGATAGCTTTCGCCGTAAACTGTATTATATTGGTTTCAAATGCAGCATCCCTCGCTGCGGTTGCGTTGGTTGGTGGTGAATACATAACGGGTATTCTAATTCCTTTATCAAACGATCTCAACTGGAGGCTGGTCCCGGCAAATGCCTCCCATCTCCAAACGGTTCAAATTGCGATCGCAGTTGCAGCTGTTGTAATTTTTTACACGGTAAATTTATTAGGTCTCAAAATGAGTGCCCGTACGCAAAACGTACTCACTATTATTAAAATTGCTATGGTGGTTTTATTAATAAGCCCCTTGTTTTTTGCTACTAATACGTCCCTGCCTGTAATAACTTCTTCGTCAGCTATAAGCCCGGTATTTACAGAATATCTAAAAGCATTTGGAATCGGGCTTGTCGCTGTAAGCTTTTCCTATGGGGGCTATCAGCAAACTATAAACTTCGGCGAAGAAGTTAACAATGCAAAAAGGACGGTACCACGTGCCATTTTTTTTGGCATCATCATTATCGTTATTCTATACCTGCTGATTAATTATGCTTATGTAAAAGTTATTGGTTTTGATGAACTTAAAAATTCGAAGAATATAGCAGCCATTATGGCTTCGAAAGTTTTTGGTATAAATGCTGAACGTATTTTATCTGTATTGCTTTTTTTTAGTGTGATGGGATATGTCAACGTTTTGCTGATGAGTAATCCACGGGTGATGGCCGCGATGAGCGATGACAAAATTCTTCCACCGGCATTTGGCAGAAGGCATATAAAAACTGAAGTCCTTACAACATCCTTAAACGTTTTTGCTGCAATGTGTATCCTAATTGTCTTTTGGGCAAAACAATTTGATACCATTTTAAGCTTCACCATTTTCCTCGATTGTTTCGGAATGGTTTTTTCTGCCGGAAGCATTTTTGTTATCCGTAAAAGAACGGCCCATTTAAACGGAACAGGTATCTACAGCATGAAGCTGTACCCATTACTGCCAATCATATTTATTGCCGCCTATACTTTTGTTGGCGTAAGCATATTTGTTACCAATACAAGAATATCTTTGATTGCACTTGCTGTGCTGGCGGCGTTCATACTACTTTATTTTATCGCCGCCTCCATTAACAAAAGGGGAGAAAAACAAAATATTAAACAGGGAAATTAATGGATGCCAAAACAATTTCATTTATTATAAACGAATTAGGAGAAAACAGGGAGAATTATTTTAACGCCGTTGCGCCACCGATAATCCAGACCAGCAATTTTGCCTTTAAAAAAGTTGATGAAATGCGAAAAGCATTTGAAGACGAATATTCAACTTTTCTTTATAGCCGCGGATTAAATCCAACCGTTTCAATTTTATCGCAGAAGCTAGCTGCACTTGACAGTGCTGAAGATTGTCTTGTTTTTAATAGCGGCGCCGCTGCAATCTTTGCATCCGTTTTGGCAAATGTTAAAGCAGGAGATCACATCGTTTCAGTAGCCAGGCCATATACATGGGCTCAAAAAATGTTTAATGATATATTACCAAGGTTCCAGGTAACAACTACTTACGTAGATGGAACAAATATTAAAAACTTTGAGACTGCAATACAACCAAATACAAAAGTAATATACCTGGAAACCCCTAATAGCTGGAATTATGCTTTACAGGATTTGGAAGCTGTTGCTGCACTTGCTAAGAAGAAAGATATCATTACCATTTGCGACAACAGCTATTGCACACCAATTTACCAAAGACCGGTGGAATGCGGTATTGACCTCGTATTGCAAAGCGCCACAAAATATATAGGCGGCCATAGTGATGTAGTTGCAGGAGTGCTGACCGGCGGGTCAAAGATGATTGAAAGGATTTTCAACAGCGAGTTTAATACTATTGGCAGCGGCATTCAGCCATTTAATGCATGGTTACTTTTAAGAGGATTGCGTACATTACCTTCACGTCTTGAAAAGATTGCGGCAACAACGGTTATGGTGGTTAATTATTTAAAAGGGCACGAAAAAGTTGACGCGATAATTTTTCCATTTGATAAGGATTTTCCTCAATATGATTTAGCTAAGAATCAAATGCAAGGCGCCTGCGGATTATTTTCTTTTATTGTAAAAGCGAAAACAATATACCAGATCGAAAAATTTTGCGAGAGCCTCCGGCATATATTAATGGCAGTAAGTTGGGGCGGCCACGAGTCGTTGGTTATACCTGGATGTGCTGCAATACAACCTGAAGAATTTAATGTTGACAATATGGATCACAGAATGATTAGGATGTACGCCGGACTTGAAGATCCTTTCTATCTTATAGAAGACCTCGAACAGGCTTTGGAGAAATTATAAACCTGTTCTAAAACTTCAGATATTCCTACTGCATGTTTAGTGCCATTTATCAATAGATTGAGCCTGAAACACATGATTTTATTACATTTGCCAAATGTCTAAAAAATTTAAGCTTTTCATTTTTCTGTGCTTTACAGCTTCCGTATCGCAAGCACAGGAAAAATGGACACTTCAAAAGTGTGTGCAGTATGCGCTTGACAACAATATTTCTATTAAGCAACAGGAGATACAAGCGGATATCTCTGCGATTACTTATAAGCAAAGCAAATTGTCGCAAATACCAAACGCCAATTTTAGCAATAACGAAGGATATAGGTTTGGTAAATCACAGAATCCCTCGACTGGTGTATTAGAGAGCCAAAATTTTTTCCAGGTTGGACTTCAGTTTCAAACCAGTGTTGATATTTTCAACTGGTTTTCTAAAAAAAATACAATTCTTGCGAATGAATGGTCGTTTCAGGCTGCAAAAGCTGCCACCGATAAACTAAAGAATGATATTTCACTTACTGTTGCTAATTCTTATTTGCAGATATTGCTTGCCCGTGAGCAACAGGAAATAGCAGATGTACAAATAAAGCAATCAACCACACAACTTGATATCGTAAATAAGCAGGTGAAAGCAGGGGCCTTGCCTGAATTAAACGCAGTTGAACTCGAAGCGCAACTCGCAAATGACAGCGCCAATTATATTTCATCAAGAGGGAGTGTTGACCAGGCAAAATATGTTTTGAAGGCATACATGAATCTTGACGCTGCAGCACCCTTTGAAATAGAAGAGCCTTCGGCTGACCAGATACCGCTTGACCCGATAGCGGAACTTCAGCCGGAAAATGTTTATGCGCTTGCCCTGGCGAATCTTCCCCAGCAAAGAGTAAATGAGTTTAATTTAAAGGCCGCCCAAAAAAATTCTTTGGCTTCAAAAGGTGCATTGTATCCGTCAATTTCTGCCTATGGAGGGCTAAACACTAACTACGGTTATTTTCGCTCACCGGTGTATGCACAGGTACAAACTGGCCTGGTACCAAGCGGACTTGTTGTAAGTGATGGAATGGGTGGTTTCATTGATGTTCAAAGGCCTCTTTATACCAATGGCGGCAAAACCGGTTATATCACATCCGATCCTTTGGGTACACAATTCAGTAACAACTTTGGCCAATCCATCGGAATAAGCCTCTCTGTACCTATCTTCAATGGCTGGCAGGCAAAGGCGAATTATGAAAGATCAAAACTTAATATAAAAACCCTCGAATACCAGAGAGACCTCGATAATCAAACTTTAAAACAGGATATTTACCAGGCTTATAATTCTGCTATCGTAGCTCTTGAGAAATTTAACTCATCGGCCAAATCTGTGGATGCTGCACAAAGGACTTACGATTTTGCTTTAAAAAGGTTTAATGTAGGTATGCTCAGCACTTTCGAATTAGTTACTGATCAAAATAATCTATTCAGGGCAAAGCTTCAATATGTCTTAAATCAATTTGATTATGTTTTTAAAATGAAAGTGCTGGAATTTTATAAGGGGCAGGGAATAAAATTATAATCTCCGTTTTGCCAAGCTCCTGAAAAGAACCCGCAAAACTTAAAAATAGTAGTGGTTTTGAAATTAAAAATATTTTTTTACAACTTAAACTTAAGCCTCTCTGCCGGAGAGGTTGGGGAGGCAATATGAACAAAAAATTAAAATGGATAATTATTTCACTCGTAGTATTAATAGTGCTGTTGGTGGTGCTAAAGAAAACCGGCGTTTTGGGGAAGGAAGAGGGCATAAAGGTTACCGCTGAAAAAGTAACGCGGCGCACGATTACAGAAACTGTAAATGCAAGCGGAAAAATATACCCGGAAATAGAAGTAAAAATGAGCCCCGACATTTCCGGTGAAATTGTTGAGCTGAACGTGGAAGAAGGAGATAGTGTGAAAAGAGGGCAGGTTCTTGCAAGGATTTATGGCGATATCTATGCAACGCAACGTGACCAGGCTGCAGCTATTGTAAGCCAGCAACAGGCACAGGTTGCAAATGCGTCAGCATCTATTGGAGCTATGCAGGCAGCCCTCGACCAGGCAAAGAAGACCTATGATATGCAGAAGGAGCTTTATGACGAAAAGGTTATTTCGAAAAATGAATTCAATACCGCCGATGCCGCCTTTAAATCAGCTTTAGCAAATTATAACGCCGCTAAAGAAGGTATTGTTGGCAGCCAGGCAAGTGTACAAAGCGCAAGGGCGGCTCTCGCGAAAGCAAATAAAGATATAAGCAGGGCGACATTGGAAGCGCCTATGGACGGCGTTATTTCTCTGCTTAGTGTAAAAAAAGGAGAACGTGTAGTAGGAAGCTCAATGATGGCGGGCACAGAAATGATGCGTATTGCCGACATGAGTAAAATTGAAATAAGAGTAGATGTGGGAGAGAATGATATTCCCAAAGTTCATCTTGGTGATAGTGCCACGATAGAGGTGGATGCGTACAATGATAAAAAATTTAACGGAATAGTTACGCAGATCGCAAGTAGCAACAACGGAGCTGCCACTCAATCTGCATTATCGACTACAAGCACCGATGTAACTAACTATAAAGTATATATCAGGATTTCTCCGGAGTCTTATAAAGACCTTATTGATCCCTCAAAGCCGAAGAGTTTTCCTTTCAGGCCAGGTATGAGTGCAAGTGCCGATATACAGACCAAGACTCACAAAAATGTATTGGCAGTGCCTATAAATGCAGTAACAACCCGTGATAAAAATGATTCAACCGGCAGTAAAGCAGTGCAATCTCTTCCTGATAATACTAATGATAATGCGGCTGTTTCTAATGCCAACAGTACCGCAAATAATAATGAGCTTGAAGAAGTAGTATTTTTAGTGCAGCCCGATGGCACGGTAAGAAAACATAAAGTAAAATCATCTATACAGGATATTAATGATATCGAAATAACTGAAGGATTAAAAGAGGGAGATGAAGTAGTGACCGGCCCATACGAGGTAGTTTCCAAAACTTTAAAAACTAAAGACAAGGTGAAGGTGGTTCCAAAAGGTGAACTGTTTGACGCTAAGAAATAGCAGTCGCTTATTTCTTAAAAACCGCTTGTGTCGTAATGATGTTTATTTATTCGGTAGTTAAGACGGGTGTTTCGGAGATTTAAGTTGTTAATACTACTTATAAATGCCTATATAGAAATAAAATTAACCGGATTTAAGGTATGGATAAGGGAGAGCGTTCATTCAGCATCTCCTTTGAATTTTTTCTTTAAAATTTTTTCTATTCTGTCTGCTAAATTTGCCGGCGATTCGCCAGGAATGCCACGTAAGTCGCTTAACGAATCACTAACAGCATTAAGATAAAAATTGTATTTTTTAAATTGATCGTATAAAATTTTCTCGTCCCCGCTTTCCCAATAATTTCCCTCATCCGTAAGTTGAAAGTCTTTCATGTATTTACCGGAAATATATTTTAGTAATTTAATAATGGCTATGTGGGCATCAGGGCCGGCGTAGTGAGTTTTAGTACTGGCGGTAAACATTAACTCTTTTTCAAATTGAACACCATCATACATTTCACTTGTAATTAAGTTTAAGGGCGAGCACATTCTGCCCCCGGGAAGAAAGCTCAGAAAAACCAGTTCACTGCCAGGAGCTGCAAAAGAAATTCCTTTCAACCGGTCGGCATTGTCTCCGTCGAATAAACAGGTGGTCCATTCCAGCGTTTTGCAAATGTCAGCTACTTCTTCTACCAGGTTATTCAAGAATTCTTCACGGGCAAGGCTGCCTGAATAATGAATTGAAAGCCCCATACTTTTTTTAAGTAATATACACATGCCATTACGAAATGAAAATTTTAGTTTTGTTGAACTCATTATTTGCAAAAAATGCTGAGTCTAACAAATACCTGCCAGGAATTATTAATTTTTTACTATGGAGATTACAACAGCCCGGTTTGGTAAACTCGTTAAATTACGGGTACAGGTACTCATTTGAAAACGAAACCAATATTGAATGTTAAGCATCGCAGAGGCTGTATGGATTAAATCATCTTTCAATATTGGCAATTTTACTTTGATATAACCTCCCCGGTAAGCTTTTTATTTGACTAAATATTTTATCGCAATACAGGATGCTTCTAATCCGTTATACTATTATCTTTAAGTTTGATTCAAAGAATCTAAAATTTCTAAACAAATAAGTCTGTGCCGACAAATCACTTTTTAAAAGCATTCGTTTTAACGCTTGGAATTGTAATTGGTTTTGTTATTTGTTGGGAATATTACTGGCGCAGTAAAGGGTTTCCTATCTCTTATAATGATGATAACATTAAATGGGCTGCTAAAAGAAATGAGGTATATAGGCCGGCAGATCAAACAACTGTCTTTATTGGAGGTTCAAGGATCAAATTTGATGTGGACATTTCAACCTGGAGGAAATTGACAGGGGAGCAAGCTGTACAATTGGCCCTGGTGGGCACATCGCCGCGGCCTATATTGCAGGACCTTGCCAATGATTCGAATTTTAAGGGTAAGGTAATCATAGATGTAACCGAACCCCAGTTTTTTGAAGTTGATAGTGTGGGAAAAGAAAAAATTGCACGAGGAGGACTGGAGTATTTTCGTGGTGAAACCCCGGCGCAGAAAGCTAGTTCTGCAATCAATAACGTTCTGGAATCAAACCTTGTCTTTTTAGAAGAGGGTAAGTTTGGACTGGATGCCCTGTTGGATGAATTGGAATTGCCGAACAGGGCAGGTGTTTCTGGCAGAAAGCCCCAGCCAAAGGAATTCTGGACATCTAACGATGAGCGCCAATCTATTTTTACTCCAATGTTTTTGGCTGACACGGCAATGCAAAATAAAAAATTTGAGACCTGGGCTAAAACCAACTCAATGAATAAAAGTGTCGCGATATCAGGCGAGGTGTTGGAAGCTTTTTTTAAAGAAATAAAAACATACATAGATAAGATTAGGAGCCGGGGTGGCCTGGTTGTATTTGTGAGATTGCCCTCGAGCGGCCTCAACCGGGAAAGGGAAAAGCAGGATTATCCACGGACTCTATATTGGGATCGCTTACTTGGATACACCCAAACCCCGGGATTTCATTATTCAGATTATCCTGAAACTGCCAAAATGATTTGCCCTGAAGGATCTCACCTAACACCGTCCGACGCGGTAACCTACACATCGCAGTTGATTAATTTATTGAAAAAACAAGAGGGCTTGAATTTCTTTAAAAACTAGATCATGATATTTAACTCATATACTTTCATAGCTTTTTTTGTCATCATGCTGGTTTTACATAACCTTCCTTTGTCCTGGAAGGTTAAAAAAATAAACCTGTTGCTTGCAAGCTATATCTTTTACGCAGCCTGGAACCCTCCGTTTATTTTGCTTCTCTGGCTTTCAACGATCGTTGATTTTTTTGTAGGCCGTGCTTTATACGCCGTGGAAAATAAACACAAAAAAAGATTGTTGCTGGTACTAAGTCTTATGGGTAATCTTGGGATGCTTTGCTTTTTCAAATATGGAGGATTTTTATTAGAGAATTTTACAGTTCTTGTTAATGCAATAGGAATTGATTTTCATCCTGCAAAACCCGACATTATTTTGCCTGCGGGCATTTCTTTTTACACGTTTACTACCTTGTGCTATACGATAGACATGTATAAGCGAAAAAGCAAACCCGTAAAATCATTGCTTGACTTTTCTTTGTTTGTGTCGTTCTTTCCCCATCTTGTTGCGGGTCCTATAGTTCGCCCTCCGCAACTCGTACCTCAGTTTGAGACTCCACGAAAAGCCACCCAACAGCAGCTTATGCAGGGATTGTTTTTGTTCTCGCTGGGCTTATTTATGAAAGTGGTATTGGCCGATACGTTGCTAGCATCTTCTGCAGACACGATCTTCAATTTCAGCCGCCCGCTGCTGGCGCTTGATGCATGGATGGGAGTGCTGGCATTTTCAGGACAAATATTTTTTGATTTTGCCGGATATTCCACATGCGCAATAGGAGTAGCCATGTGCCTGGGTTTTGTGTTGCCGGAAAATTTCCGGTATCCCTATGCGGCTATTGGTTTTTCAGATTTTTGGCGAAGATGGCATATTACCTTATCAACGTGGCTTCGGGATTATCTATACATTCCATTAGGGGGGAACAGAAAAGGTGAGATTAGAACCTATATAAATTTGATGATTACCATGCTGCTCGGCGGCCTTTGGCATGGCGCTTCGTGGACCTTCGTGGTGTGGGGGGCGCTGCACGGCAGTTATCTCTGGGCCGAAAAATTAATAAGGGAAAGATTTGTAAAGATACCTGCGGAAATAGGAAAGAAAATAAATATCAAGCGGGCATCTTTAATGCCGCCATTTTTTAAAAGCAATACCCTCAATAATTTCTTCATCGCAATGTTTACTTTTTTCCTGGTAAATGTAACATGGGTATTTTTCCGGGCAGCTGATTTCACTACGGCCAGGAGGCTGCTAAAATCAATGTTTGGGCGCACAAATTATGGGGCAGCCCTGCTACCCACGCTTGATATAATAATAATTACGGTGGTCATTAGCCTGATGGTTCTTATACACTGGCTGATGCGCAATACAAGTGTACTGCAGGTAGCAAAAAATACCAAATGGTGGATCGTGGCAATGGTATGGGCATTGATGCTTGTAGCGATCATCATCAGCCAAAAGAGCGGTGATTCATTTATTTATTTTCAATTTTGATAATGCCTAATTTAAAAATGCTGCACCCACTCAGGTAGTGTTGAAAGTGGGATTAAGGTTAAGGAAATATTTGTTCAGCCCTGGCTATACTTTCCGGTTTTCCTACATCAATAAATTTTGAATTATTATGGTCGAATGCAGCAATAGGAAACATTTGGGCTAGTTCAAGATATAGATCTACCATTGAGAATTTTCCATCCAAATGCATGTGAGAAAAGATTTTGGGCGAAATGATATGAATGCCGCTAAAGGCTTTTGGTGTATATCCTGAAGCTTCGCGGCTGATTTTTTGTTCACCCGTTTTTATATTTTTCCAGCCACATAAATGGTCGACTTCGTCAAAGAGAAAATAACGCGACGTATGCCTGTTAGTTACTGCAAGCGTAGCAAGCGGCTTTAATTTTTTGTGATGTTCGATCATACCCCGCAAGTGTATATCAGTTAGTACATCCACATTCATTACAACGAACGATGAGTTATCAGTTTTAAAAAACCAACTAGCTTTTTTTAATCCGCCACCTGTTTCAAGCACTTCGTCGCTTTCATCAGAGATAGTGATCTTGCTTCCAAAATTACTATTGCTCTTTAAGTAATCTATTATCTCTTTTGCAAAATGATGTACGTTAATTATAATTTCTGTAATGCCAAACCTGGCAAGAAATTCAATATTTCTTTGCAAAATCGTTTTCCCGTTTACAACGGCCAGCGCTTTAGGATGGCTATCAGTAAAAGGTTTCAGCCGGGTACCAAGCCCCGCGGCAAGTATCATAGCCTTCATAAGAAATTATTTTTCAAAAGTTTTAAACTCATGTATGCCCTGCTCAATATGGTTGAGATCAACAACCACCCTGAATTTATTTCTAAGGTGCCGTGCAAGCGCATCTGCGGCATACACGCTTCTATGTTGGCCGCCGGTACATCCGAAGCTGATCATCAGCGACGAAAAACCTCTTTTAATATAATCCTCCACGGCAATATCTACAAGATTATAGACACTGTTTAAAAAATCGGGCATTTTTGTTTGCTGCTCCAGGAAATCTATAACGGCTTTATTTCTTCCGTTTATTGATTTATATTCTTCAAACCTCCCGGGATTAAGCAGCCCGCGACAATCAAAAACGAAGCCTCCTCCATGTTCGCTCTCGTCTTTTGGATATCCTGATTTTAGAAAAGAAAAGCTATTAATTTTTACCACCAAAGGATTCGAGGCATCTGCCTGGATTGGGCGGAATTTTTCTACCACTTCCTCCTGAACGATCAATTGCAATACTCTTTCAAATTCCGGCAAAGCGATTCCTGTATTTTTATTTTCTAAAAACCATTTAAGGTTGGTGAGCGCAAGAGGAATACTTATTAAAAAATGAGCCTTTCTTTCAAACAAACCGCGAAACCCATACGCTCCCAAAACCTGCAACAGCCTTATAAGCACATAGCCATTATATTGGCTTATGAAACGAACACGGTCTATAGGTTGCTTCAATATTTCACTTGCACAATCAATATAATAATCTAATAAAGAATTTTTCCAGTCATCAGGAAGATTCGCTTTTGCCTGCCACAATAGTGAGGCAACATCATATTGAAGCGCTCCCTGCATTGCGCCCTGGTAATCTATAAAATGAACCTCATCATCTTTAATAAATATATTCCGGCTTTGAAAGTCGCGGAACATAAAATATTTATACGGCACATGAGTAAGGTAATTACTCAATGCTTCAAAATCATCAATAAGCCTTTCTTTATCGTATGCTATTTTAAGAGGATCAAGAAAATAATATTTAAAATATAAAAGATCGCTGAGTATGGCCTGTTTCCCGAATTCCTTTGAAGTAATGCAATTGCTGTAATCAAAATTCTTACTTCCTTCAATCTGAAGCCAGGCAAGGCTTTTTAAACTTTTTCTAAAAAGGTCATAAACATAACCATTCAGCCCGTTTTCTTCAAGCTTATTTAATAAGGAAGTATCCCCGAAGTCTTCCTGGATGTACATTTTGTTGCATGGATGAACTTTATAAATTTCAGGGAGCGGGGCATTAATTTTTTTTAAATGGTATGTGAAGTTCAGAAAAGCATTATTCTCCTTTATGTTTTCATTATAGGTGGCTATGTAAGATCTGCTTTCAGTGATAATTCTAAAATAAATTCTATCACCTCCTGATTGCGGAAGCTTTTCAAAACTTTTTATTTCATTTGAATCGAACGTTTGAAAAAATTCTTTGATATTTTGTGCTACAAGCTGCATGTAAGATTTTAAGGGAGGTAAAAATAGAATTTTTTGCTAGCAATCGGGTTTCATAATCCTTCTATATAAATCGAAGGAACATTATCTGTAAGCCAAACTCCATTATCAGATAAATAAAACTTGAAGTTATTCAAAAACATGTCGCCGGATCTTATGGTAAGCACAATTGGTTTGCCACGTCTTTCACCAATTTTCATTGCTGTTAGTTTATCGGCGCTCAAATGAACATGATGGCGATCGATTTTCTTTAAACCTGCCTGCGATATTTCGGATAGAAATTTTTCAACAGTTCCGTGGTACAAAATCTCCGGAGGTTGCTGTTCTTTATACCCAAGTTCAACTTCAACAGAATGACCTTGACTTGCTCTTATTTTTGAAAAATCTTCATTGAAAGCAAAACGTTTTTTGCTATTGGTATCAACAATATGTTTTAGAATTTCAAAATTGAATTGATTGGTTTGTGCATTTAATTTGCTGATCAATTCATCAACATTTATCCAACCATTTTTATCCAATTCAATTCCAATTTTACCAGGGTTATGCCGGAGTATATAACTTAATAGTTTGCTAAGTCTTGTGTTCTCTTTTTCAGAAATCATACTGTTGTTATTTGTCGATACTTCATACAACGAATGAGATGATAGGTATAAAGTTTTGCCACTAAGAAGCAGGTTTCATTCCCCTTCCACCATATCACGCTTACCCGCCTTTCTTATCCTGTTCGTTTCTGCACCACACATCTTTACAATCTTTGGAATGAACTTTCCAACAACATCTACCAATGCTTTCTGCGATTGCATCACAACTTCAATATCCTTGTAGGCAAATGGCGCTTCATCCAAACCGCCGCCGAGCAACTTTACATTGTGTTTGGCGAGTTCTTCTTTCAATGCATTGTGCGTGATATTTGCCATGGCTTGTGTACGGCTCATCTTACGTCCTGCGCCATGCGACGCAGAGTTAATGCTTGCTTCTTCGCCTTTGCCTTTTACAATAAAACCGGGAGCCGTCATGCTGCCGGGAATAATTCCCAACACATCTTTACCCGCAGGAGTTGCACCTTTGCGATGCACAATTACTTCTTTGCTATTGTGTGTTTCTTTCCACGCAAAGTTGTGATGATTCTCAACCATCTTCACCGGCTTGCGGCCTAATTGCTTTGCAATCTTTTCATGTATCACATGGTGACAGGCACTTGCATAATCACCCGCCAAATTCATGGCCAGCCAGTATTCTATGCCTTCTTCTTCATCCAATGTAAACCAGGCAAGATGTTTTGCTTCCTTAGGCAAACGACGTTTTTCTATGGCAAGTCTTGTGTAATGATTGGCAATATTTGCACCCAATCCACGGGAACCACTATGCGATAACAGGCCAACATATTTACCTGCAGGCATATTCAACACATCATCTGTTTCATCAATTTCGATAATACCAAACTCAGCAAAGTGATTACCGCTACCTGATGACCCCAATTGTTTCCAGGCGCGTCCATGCAGATTCTTCAGCAAAGGCATTTCGGAAAACAATTTATTGTCCATCACTTCATGATTGGATGTTTGCTGAAATTGTGCGCCGCTGCCAAACAAAGTAGCTTCATTGATCTCACGTATAAAGAATGCTTCACGCTGTGTAAGGTCTTTCACATCAATATCAAAAATGCTCAGGCACATCCGGCAGCCAATGTCAACACCTACACCATAAGGTATCACCGCGTTCTCTGTTGCCAGCACGCCACCGATGGGCAAACCATAGCCATGATGTGCATCGGGCATCAACGCACCGGCAACTGCAACCGGCAATTTTGCCGCTGCATACATTTGATGCATGGCACCTTCTTCAATTTGTTCCCGTCCAAAAATGTTGAAATGAATGCCTGTATTGTTCAATGAAATTTCAGGCGCTTCCTTTTCTTCTTTTGGCAACAATTTTTCTGCTATTGATTGCAATACTTCATCATTTGCAAAATCTTTTGGTGACTGCAATACTGCTTTCAATATTTCAAATGCCTCTTCTTTTATGTGATGTTTAAAATGTTTTTCCACCACATTCATCGCCACAGGAATTACCGGGCTTTCGGGATAACCGAGAGTGCGGAGTTCTTTGGCGGTGATTTTTAATTTGTTCATATAATTTTCCTTTCTTTTAGTACAGTCAATTTAGCTTTCTTCAGCTGCCCTGTTGTAGGATGTATATAAAACCTGGGATACTTCTCTGTACTTATTAGTTCTGTCAACTTCCCATTTCGCAGGTAATAAATCTTTTTATTTTCTATGTATGTATTTAACTGAACGAAATCAAATAAATGATTGAATACGTGTAAACCTGAGATCGTTTTTTTGTTTAAATCTTTGCAGAGTTGTGCATGTACTTTATTCCAATTCTTTCCAACTTTACTATTTAGAAACCTGATCATTGGCTCAAGATTATCATTAAAATATTTTGTACCTCCGCCATGCATAAATTTTATACTCTCATGCTGATGAGCATGTTCAAAGCTGTTTCGCTTTAATTTGTTCTTATAACCCTTCTTTTGTTTTAACCTGCTGCCACGACGGTAGCATTCGATGACTTCTTCATCGAGTCGTTTATCGCGACGCTTTTGCCTTTTGAACAAAGATGGCTTCATGTATTGTAAATTGTCCATTGTCATTTATTAGTTTAACCTATTCCTTTTGCAAACTTGTACATTAACTTCTTTTCCAACCTTCCAATCATTCTTGATCATCCTCACAACAATCTTCACATCCGCCACCATCACTTCCACTTCATAAAAACTTCCCCAAAAACTTATCTTTTGTACCAATCCTTTTATGCCATCAGCTTTACTTAGAACGAAATCTTCAGGCCTTATCATCACATCTTTTCCATTTGATTCAATACCAAACAAAGCGGCCTGTTGAGGTTTCAATAAATTATATCTTCCAAACATACCCGCCACATATTCATTCACCGATTGGTGATAAATTGCTTCCGGTTTTCCCTGCTGAACGATCTTTCCTTCCTTCATTACAATTATTTCATCAGCCCACGAAAGTGTATCATGGGGATCGTGTGAAGAAAGCAGGCATGTTATCGCCAATCTTTCAGTTACATCTTCCAAAACAGCTTTTAATATATCTGTATGTATTGGGTCAAGATTTGAAAACGGTTCATCAAGTATCAGCATCTTCGGAGCTTTTACGAGTAACATGCACAAAGCGATGCGTTGCTTCTCTCCTCCCGAAAGCTGGTCTGTTCTGCGCTCCAGCAGATGGCCGATTCTGCATATTTCAAATAACTCTGCTGCTGCCTGCTCCGCCACCTTTATTTGGTGCCATATCAAATCTTTTACATAATAATTATTCAGCAGTTCATAATGCTGCGACAAATAAGCGATCTCTTTATGGCCCGGATATAATTGGTCTTTCGGACCGATTACTTTTTCGCCATTAAATATCACCACGCCATTATCCGTTTGTGTGTAGCCGGAGATGATCTTCAACAAGGTTGATTTACCTGCTCCTGATTCACCTGTGATCGCGATCTTTTGCAATGCCTCTTGTTGAAAACTTATATCATCAACAATGATCCTATTTGGCTGATGTTTGCTTATGTGTTGTACGTCCAGTAATGCCATACTCAAAAATACAAATGTCCAGTCCGTATTAAAGATTTATAGATGTCATACTCATTTTTATTAAAGTTTAGCAGAAACAGAATGACTCGAACATCCAACCCTTTGCTTAACAAACAACCGTTCTACCATTGAACTAGGTTTTTATGTTGGCCCGGAGAGACTCGAACTCTCAACCCCCGCATTAAAAGTGCGGTGCATTGGTCTATGCGTTCCGTTGAAGCCGGAAAGAATAATCAAAAAAAATCGTATTTCCTTTATTGGTTGACTTCGGGACTCGAACCCTGTTCTTCCCGCTCACAACGGGCTGCTTTGCCAGTTAAGCTAAAGCCAACATTTGTAACCAGGTTTGGATTCGAACCAAAACGATCTGCGTCAAAAACAGGTATGCTAAACCGTTACATCACCTGATAAAACAAGCGGTTCATATGAGAATCGAACTCATAGCGACAGATCGACAATCTGCGATGTTTGCCATTACACCAATGAACCTTGCGATCTTCACTGGAATTGAATCAGAATCATAGGAATGAAAACTTTGAAGAACGGACAAAAAAAAGGCCCGGTCGTATGTAACCGGGCTTCCTATTTACGTAACTATTCGCTACGTTAAAAATGGGCATGCCACGGTCTTTTATATTTATCATTCATCATATCTGTCAGTTCAACCCTATTTTGTATCTGCACATACCAATAGCATTTATGTGATAATGATTCATTATTCAGTGTTGTAAATCGATGTTGTAATTGCTTTCGCATTTTTATTTTTTAGTTATTAAAATTGTGTCCGTTTCTTTATTCCTATAGGGGCTATAATTAAAAACCCCGCAATCTCTTGCGGGGCCTGTGTTATGTTGAATTAGTTTTTATCTATCATGAACATAACATGCCCCGCAAATTGTATAGCCATCTATTGGGCTAAACCAATTTTTTGATTCGATATGTAATTGCGAGCAGAGCATTGTTTTTATTTTTCGGATGCAAAGATGTAAATATTTTTTTGATATCGCAAAATGTTTTGAAAAAATTTTCTAATTTTTTTTTGGAAGAGCCCGGAAGGCCAGTAAAATCAATAGTTTCAGCGGAGTAAAAAAGCTAAAAATTAATTCCTTCAATTTTTACGTGATAAATTCTCCAATAACCATAATCATCGAGGTTAAACTTAACAAGCCAGTTTCCTTCAACTTTAATGTCTTCTGATGGTAAAATTAATGTTACTTCAAAGACTCCTTTTACCCGGCAATTAGTATCCTCAATTGCGCAGTCGATATCAGTAAGGTCATTTAGTCTGATATCGCCGTACAATGATTTAAAGCGGTTGATAATAGTTTTGTATTCTTCTTCATTTAAAGGAAAATTATTATTGAGCCGTATGTTATCTTTTTGAAACCACATCATAAAAGTAATAGGATCCTTTTCAAATATTTGTTTAATACAATCATCGGTTGCATACCTGGTATTGTCATAAATATGATCAGGATAAAATTCATCATAAGTAAAACAAGTCATGCCACCGGGGATAAAAATATCATCCATTTCGTAATCAAATAATTCTTCTGTTGCAAAACGATACAACTCTCTGTTACTAATATTTGGGCTGCATACTGCGAGGTCAATATGGTATTTGTTTAAATAATTATCAAGTTCGTCCCAGGCGCTGTCTATTTCATTGTCCGGGATTTCATTCACCGGTTTGAAATGCGTGGGTCTTTTGATTCTGTCATATACCTGGATTGTTTTTCTTTCTGCAGCTTGTTTTTCCCACTCCATTATATAGTTAAGAAAGTCGTTTTCTACGCCGGGTGATAACTCGTTATCCGTCTGCGCGGTCCCAAATTCTCCGCCATGCTCCAGCATCAGTTTCATTTTTAAAAACTCATTTTCGTTGTTAAGATTTTCTTCATCATTTTCTTTTTCAGATTGGTGGAAATTATCGTTCATAAAAATGGAGTTAACAGCATGAATTTAATAAAACTATTTTTATCAATTATAACCTCCTATTTTTTCAAACATACGGGAAATAAGGACGTCCCGGCTTATCTGAATTTATGTGCCCGATGTTTAAAATCTGAATTGCATTCGGCAAGTAAAAACGTCATCTTTAACATCTGTAGTATAGCTTGGTAGATCAGTCTTTTCATTCCATACTTTATCGTACCAAAACATGAGTTTTAAATTAACATTTATATAATGAATGTATCCAAAACCTAAGGTAGAAAATTTTATATCTGCACCGTTCAGATTGTTTCCCGGCTTACCAATGTCTTTTTCAGTTACCAGGATATTGGGATCGTACCAGTCGTATTTGACTATGAATTGATGAGCAGGGCTTATGAAATTTTGAAGAAAATAAAAATAAGCGCCGTCAAATTTTCTGATGTAGTAGCTTCCATTTACATCAGGAAGTGCGGCGGGCGTTTCAGAACTGTTAGCCAATCCTGTTTGCTTACCCGCCATAAATTCTGCACGCAATTCTGTGAAACCCACCTTGTTTTTTATCTTTAACTGAGCATCCGCGCCATAGTATTTCCGTGGAGCAATTCTACCTACGTTGGCAAGAGATGAATCAACAGTAAAACTTTTGACGGAGCTACTTACAGAATAAATATATTTTGTAGTTTGAAGAAGCCCGCCGTTAAGATAAGATGCGGCAAAAGAGAGGAGCACATTTTTTGAAACAGGATAAGGTTTAAGGCCTGCCCTCGCGATAAAATCTTTGTGGCTGTCAAAATCCGCCGAGGCTGAGAGTCCTTGTCCATTAAAAAATCCGGCGTCAATCTTTAGGTATCGAAGAGGATGATCTGGCTTGCGGGGTTCAAATGAGACCATCGCTCCAAGATCCCGCTCCGTTTTCATTAAGATTTGGCTCATACGGCCGCGTTCAGGGCTTTCCCTGTCAGAAGAAGAAAGATTGAGTTCATAACTAAAAGGCCTGGCAAACATACCCGCTGCAAAAGAAAATAGCTGGTATTTATTTTCAAACACCCTTCCCCAAAAATCTCTGATAAACACGCCTCTTTCGGTTCCGTCGAACTGGAAAACAAATTGTACAGAAGCCTTATTGGTTTTATTAAATCTTACATAGTCAAACCTGATCCGCCCCCGCCTCAACATAAAACGGTTATTCACATTCGCAGGAAAATCGCCACCAATGTAGCTTTTAGCGCCCTTATCCTGCGCAAGCTGAAATTGCGGCTGCATATACCCGCTTATGCGAATGTTGCTGAACCGTTGCGAAACATCTAAAACTGATTTTCCAATCTCTTTGGTTGTATCTACCATATCCATCAAGAACTGTGAATGGCAGTAAAAAGTGAGCAGGGAAAAACCTACAATAAGGCAGAATCGCATATATTAAAAAAATATGTTCTCAAATATAATGCAATTGATATCTTGTGTTAAGAAATCATTAACAACGGCAAAAAAAGGGATATCAAAAACGATAGTCCTACTTTTGCGCAAATTCATTTTTCATGGCTCTTAACTCGATATTAAAAATTTTTCTGCCTAAGGATAAGGTATTTTTTCAACTCTTTGAAAATGTGTCAGAAACCGTAGTGCAAATGGCCGCAAAACTAAAGGAGGTTGTCAATGAAAGTGATTTTGAGAAACGAGCTTTGCTTATAAAAGAAATTGAAGACCTTGAGCATGTAAACGATGACTATACCCATCGAATATTTACGGAGCTTGGCAGAAATTTTATAACCCCATTTGACAGGGAAGACATCCACTACCTGGCTACGGCTTTGGATGATATTTGCGATTACATTTATGCATCTGCTAAAAAAATTAATTTTTATAAAGTAAATCCTGACGACATAGGTTTTAAAAAAATGGCGGAGCTTATTGCAAACAGTTGCGGTGAAGTGCGTAAGGCAGTTGCTGAATTAAGAGATATGAAAAACCTGCGCCGCATAACTGATGCAATGGTATCAATTAACAGCATTGAAAACCAGGCCGACGACATTTTTGATATGAGCATTGAAAAGCTTTTTGAAACGGAACCCGATGCCAAAGAAGTGATTAAAAAACGAGAAATATACCAGGTAATGGAGATTGTAACAGATAAGTGTGAGGACGCCGCTAATGTGGTAGAATCAATTATAATTAAATACGCTTAATTAATTAGCACTCCCGGTAGCGATCGGGACGAATTTAGCACATTAATAAAATGACCTTTCTCATAATCGTTATTGTCTTAGCTCTTATTTTTGACTACATCAATGGATTTCATGATGCGGCTAATTCGATAGCTACTGTTGTTTCTACGAAAGTTCTTACTCCTTTCCAGGCGGTGATGTGGGCGGCTCTTTTTAATTTTGTAGCCTTTTTCATTTTTAAGGATCATGGTGTCGCCAAAACGATTGCGAAACTGGCAAAGCCGGAATATGTTACAATTTCCGTAGTTTTTGCAGCGCTTATTGCCGCGATCATGTGGAACCTGCTTACGTGGTGGCTTGGTATTCCGTCATCATCTTCACACACATTAATTGGGGGATTTGCAGGAGCGGCTATAGCGCATGCCGGGTTTAATGCAGTAAACCCTGAACCGGTTTTAAAAACAGTTGCCTTCATTTTTATAGCCCCTGTAGTGGGTATGATAATGGCCTATATAATTTCACTTTGGTTTATTAATTCATTTAGAAAAGGAATTGGGCCAAAAATAATTTCACTGACTGTAATAGCAGTTGTAATTTTTTTCCTAAGCCAGGTATTGCAATTTGATAATTCTAAAATTATTTCTCATTATGAAAGCTATCCCCTCCGGGTAATTTTCTTTCCGGCAAATTTCAAATGGGTGCTCCTTTCAATTATCTTATTGGTGATGGCTACATTTACTTTCTATTTAAATTCATTAAATACTGCAAAATCTAACCGGTGGTTTAAAAGGTTGCAGCTTGTATCATCTGCAGCATTTAGCATAGGGCATGGCGGCAACGATGCTCAAAAGGTAATGGGAATTATTTTCGCAGCTTTGGTTGCACACGGCACTATTAATGAAAATTCTCCAATGCCTTTTTGGATCCCTATTTCATGTTACTCTGCCATAGCCCTTGGCACCCTTAGCGGCGGCTGGAAAATTATTAAAACTATGGGTACCCGCATTACAAAAGTTACTCCATTTGAAGGTGTTGCCGCTGAGACTGCGGGAGCTATTACGCTGTTCATTACGGAAGCCTTAAAAATTCCAGTGAGCAGCACGCATACCATCGCGGGTTCTATAATTGGTGTAGGAGCTACAAAAAGATTATCTGCAGTACGTTGGGGTATCACCGTAAATCTGTTATGGGCATGGATCCTTACAATTCCGGTAAGCGCTTTGCTTGCTGCAGGGGTCTATGCTATTGTGAGTTTATTTGAATAAGCTCTTGTTTATATTTTCCTGTTGTATTATTTATTTTTTTCTTTCTTTTGTGGTATGAAGAAAATATTAGTCACCGGAGGCTGTGGATACATCGGTTCTCATACTATTGTTGATTTAATAGAGAACGGATTCGACCCCATCTGCGTGGACAACAATTCGAAATCAACAACTGCATTACTTCTTGGTGTAAAAAATATAACAGGGAAAGATGTGAAAAATTATAAAGTAGATCTTTGTAATTACGATGATACTTTTGCCATTTTCCAGGAAAATACCGACGTAGAAGGCATCATTCATTTTGCCGCCTACAAATCGGTTGGCGAATCAGTCAATTTTCCCCTGATGTATTTTGAAAATAATTTATTCTCCCTTATCAATATTCTGAAATGCGTTAAGGAATTTGATATTCCCCATTTTATTTTTTCATCTTCATGCACTGTATATGGCGGTCCCGATGAAATTCCTGTTACTGAAAATTCGCCATTGAAGCCAGCGGAATCTCCCTATGGGGCAACAAAGCAAATGGGTGAGGATATCGTGAAAGAAGCGACCAACGACCAAAATCAAAGTATCTTATTGAGATATTTTAACCCGGTGGGCGCTCATCCATCAGCCCTTATCGGCGAATTGCCACTTGGAAAGCCTGAAAACCTGGTTCCTGCTATTACACAAACGGCCATTGGAAAATTAAATAAGATGACCGTTTATGGCGATGATTACCCTACGAGGGATGGTTCATGTGTTCGTGATTATATTCATGTGTGTGATATTGCGCATGCTCATACACTGGCACTTCAGTATTTAATTGATAAAAAGAACAAATCGAATTGTGAAATTTTCAACCTTGGTTCAGGAAATGGGGTTACCGTACTGGAAGCAATAAAATCTTTTGAAAAAGTGAGCGGAGTGAAACTCAATTACGAAATAGGCCCAAGGCGCCCTGGTGATGTGATTGCGGTTTATGCGAATAATGAGCTGGCAAAAAAAGTGCTTGGATGGAATCCGGGTTATACATTAGATGAAATGATGGCGACTGCCTGGAAATGGGAGCTAAAATTAAAAGCCGATGAAAGCCTTCACAACAACCCCAATTTTCAATTGAACTGAGCTTTTCAGGTGGACAAGAATGTAAGTTTTAGTTGTAGTTATTTAACTTTTTATGCCTGGCGAAACGAAAATCTCTGCAATCCCAAACTTGCTGCTTAAAAATAAAAGTGCAATTAATTTTTTTTTTTATGCTTTCCGACAACTATAAAAAAACAAGGCCACAATTTTTTAAAGGACTTTTTTGGGATATCGATGAAAGCAAATTAGATTATGAAAAAAATGCGGAATGGGTGATACGCAGAGTATTTGAGAGAGGTGATTTGGACGATATTTTTTTGCTGGTTTATTATTATAGGAAAGAAAAAGTAGTGTCCGTTTTGCAAAATACCACCGGCCTCAAAAAAAGCGACATGCTTCTTGCTGCCCTGATGTTTCAACTGCAACCAAAAGATTTTGTATGCCACAAACTAAATCAGTTTCACCCGGACTATTAAGTGTTCTTGAAAAATTAATGGCTTTAGAAGAATTGAAAAATTTTAGATTAGTTGGCGGTACAGCGCTTGCTCTGCAGTATGGGCACAGGATAAGCATAGATATAGATTTATTCACAGAAAGATCTTTTGACAAAACCTTAATACTGGCTGCCATCAATAAAATATACCAACCTGTACGGGTTTCAAAAACTGCAAATAGCCTCACTTTTTTTATAGAAGAAATTAAAATTGACTTGTGCAATCGGGCTGTACCTTTTATCGGAAAATTGATTGAAGATGAAGGCATCCGTATGGCATCCCCGGAAGATATTGCAGCATTTAAATTAGATGCTATTATAAGCCGAAAAGAACAAAAAGATTTTTATGACTTATATTTTTTACTAAACCGCTGTAATTTTGAAACCTTAATAGTAAGCTACCAACAAAAATACCCTTTCAATAATACAAAGGATATCTTTACTGCTATAGCAAATATATCGGAAGCAGACGTTTCAGCATCTCCAATCCTTACATCTCCTTTACGGTGGGATATGGTAAAAGAAAGCCTAAAGAATCAAAGTCAAACTTATCTTAAAACAATACAGGAACGAAAAATTACCGAAGAACAAATGAAACAACAGGCTATTCAAAAATTACTTGACCAGAGAATGCAAAATAAAAAAGAAGGTGATTAAATAAAAACGGTGAAATGCTATCATGAATTTAAGGATATGCCTGAATAATAAAATGCCTAAATCTGTCAACGACATTACTTTTTTGCCAGTTTCTCTTTCATTATTATTTTCATCCTTTGCCCTCTTATCAGTAATTTGCGCACTCCGGATTTTTTTATTCAAAAAATATATAGAGATATGATCAAAGATATTGTTGCAAAAAATGAAAAAGAAACAAGGGCAGGATTCGGTGAAGGCATATATGAATTGGGCAAAACAAATGAAAACGTTGTAGTATTGACTGCTGATCTTGCAGGTTCATTAAAACTCCACCCATTTATAAAAGATTTTCCGGAAAGGTATTTTCAATGTGGTATTGCAGAAGCGAACATGATAGGTATAGGGGCCGGATTAACTATCGGCGGAAAAATTCCTTTCACCACCACCTTCGCTAATTTTTCAACCGGCAGGGTCTACGATCAGATTCGCCAATCTGTTGCTTACTCAAATAAAAATGTAAAAATTTGCGCTTCGCATGCAGGACTTACATTGGGCGAAGATGGAGCAACCCACCAGATTCTTGAAGACATTGGTTTAATGAGAATGTTACCGGGAATGACTGTTGTTGTTCCATGCGATTTTAATCAAACAAAAGCGGCAACACTTGCTATAGCAGATTATAAAGGACCGGTGTATCTAAGATTTGGAAGGCCCAAGTGGCCGAACTTCACGGAAGAAAATCAGGAATTTAAAATAGGCAAAGCACAAATACTTTCTGAAGGCAATGATATTACCATTTTCGCCTGCGGCCATCTTGTATGGAAAGCCATCGAAGCAGGAAAAATATTGGAAGAAAAAGGAATAAGTGTTGAGCTTATAAATCTGCATACCATCAAGCCGCTCGATGAAGAAGCTATCATAAAATCAATTCAAAAAACAAAATGCGCAGTTACCGCGGAAGAGCATAATATACTTGGTGGTATGGGCGATGCTGTTGCGCATGTAGCTGCTTCAAATTTTCCCATTCCCATTCAATATATTGGTACGAAAGATACTTTTGGGGAAAGTGGAAAACCAGAAGACCTTCTAAAAAAATATGGGCTCGATACTCCTGATATTGTTAAGGCTGCAGAGATAGCTATGTCTAAAAAAAATTAGAGATTCTCCACACGTCTGTTATGGCATGATCATTGCAAAAAAGCCGGGCATGAAAAAAATTGCTTGCGTCTTCCTTATTGTTTTTACCGCTTTAATTTCCTGCAAAAAAGATACTGCTACGAATTGCATCCGGGGTGCTGTCAATCCAAATTGTAATTGCCCTTTGGTAACAAATTATGTTTGCGGATGCAATAATCAGACTTATGAAAACAGTTGCTATGCAGCATGCGATGGTATAACCACGTTTACCTCTGGACGTTGCCCTTAATATAAATTCATGTATTATTAGCTTAATAAATAGTCAATAAGTGACTAGTCATTTATCTTCTATTGACGTGCTTATTCACTACTGGCTGATTGACTATTCACTATTCACCAGTGATCAACACACTTCCCTCAACTCATTCCATCTTGAAGTATATCTCGGAGAACGAAATTCTCTTCTCATTTTCCAATCACGGGTAAGTCCCGATGACGCAAATTTTACAACATCGTCTCTCATACTGAAGTTCAGGTTGTCCAGCGCACCCATTAAAGACCGTTTATTATTTTGACACGGAGGCACAAATAAACTGCCTTGTATGGATGAATCCGGTACGATTCCACTCAACATAACACCTGCCTTTTTATATTCTCTTCCCGGGTGAAAAATTTGTTCAGCCAGTTGCATAGCAGGAGCTATTAGGTTGTCGGTAGCAGACGTGGCGCAGGATAAAATTGTATGTCTGCTTAAAGTAGCACCGTGACTGAAACTTGCCGAATGACTTTCTTCTTTTGCTACCATAAATATACTCAGCACCGAAGCCGCACAATTTTGCCTTCTAAGCTTTTCGGCAGCCCTTGAAGTGTAGGTTGCAATAGCTTCTTTTATTTCCGATAACTTAGTTACATTTTTGCCAAACATACGTGTAGTCGCAATCATTTTTTTTGTCGTCAATTCAGGCTCCATATCTATGCATGGAATTCCCTTTAATTCTCTTATAAGCCTTACTCCTACTACACCACCCATTTGTTTGCGGCCCCATTCCTCAGGCATATTACAAAGATCCCACGCGGTATCGATTCCCTGGCCAATCAGCTTATCTGCATAAGCTCCTCCCACGCCCCATATCTCTTTCACGGCGGTTCTTTTTAATACATCGTTTATTTCATCCTTATCAATAAGAGTAGCCACACATTTTGTAACAGCTTTATTTTTTTTAGCGAGATGGTTGGCAATCTTTGCAAGGGTTTTTGTTGGAGCTATCCCGACAGAAACAGAAACACCCGTCCATTGCTCAACGATTTCCCGCATTTGCAAAGCATACTCTGCAAGAAGATTTTCATCGACGGCACTTACATCTAAAAATGATTCATCAACCGAATACACTTCCACATTCTTTTCGCCGGCCAGTACTCTCAAAGTATCCATTACACGCCGGCTCATGTCTCCATACAAATTATAATTAGAAGAAAATGTTGCCACATCATGTTTTTCAATTAAATGTCTTGCTTTAAAATAGGGGCCAGCCATTTCAACGCCAAGCAATTTAGCTTCATCGCTGCGAGAAATAATGCAGCCATCATTATTGCTCAAAACAACTACCGGCCGGTTTTGCAAGTCCGGACGAAAAACCTTTTCGCAGGAACAATAAAAACTATTGCAATCAACAATTGCTTTCATTATCTTTTTTAATTATAAAAAGCGACATTGCTTTCCAATTAAATTTGATACCATCTAATTTTAGATACCAAGATTAGATTACCTCTCCTTTTGAGAGGGGTTGGGGAGAGGCCTATGGCGTATGTATCACATAAGTTACCACTCCCCAGATAGCGAAACCTTCGCAGCTACCGTCAATAAGTATCGGGGCTAATTTGGAATCGGCTATTAGTTTTATATTCTCCTTCGTTTTCTCAAAACGCCTTATCAGCATATCGCCATTCAATACGGCAATAATTACTTTGCCATTCGTTGCTTTTACCGAGCGATCTACAATCGCTACATCACCTTTATGAATCCCGGACTCCTTCATGGCATCACTGCTCACCCGCATAAAAAAAGTTGCAGGTTTGTTCCGGATTAACTCTTCATTGAGATCAATACCTCTTTCCATGTAATCATCGGCGGCAGCACCGAAGCCGGTAGCATTGGCTGTTCGTACATCGGCCTGGGTGAATGATTTGTTGCCGGAATATTTTGCCCGGTAAATATTATCAGAATCCATAAAAATATTTTTGTTGGTTTACTAATTTATTTAGTAAATTTATACTAAAATTGTTACTACAAAAATTTAATTAAATGAAAACCGCAAAATTTTTTCAGTCAGCAGGTAACGGATATTATGAATACGTGCTTGTCGTAAAGCCTGGTGGAGAACTTGATGAAAAGTTAATGACAGAAAAGAAAATTTTTTATGATGACTTTAAGGAGAAAAATGCAATTGCGACAAGACCTTACATTACCGTTGCCAGCTTTCTCGCAAAGGAAGGAATGGAAAATACAGTTACCCGCTGGATGCAAAGAATTTGCAGTAAGCAGCATAGCTTTTCTGTCACCTTAAATAATTATAGTGGCTTCCCACCAGATACCATTTACCTGCGAATCCAGAATGAAGAACCTTTCAGGCAGTTGGCCAAAGAATTGAGTGTTGTAAATGCATACATAAGCTCGGGTTCATGTACGCCGATGCTTCTAACCCCAAGACCTCATGTGAGTATTGCAGGAAAACTTCCTTCAGAAATTTTCTTTAAAGCATTAACACAATATGCACATAAATCTTTTCATGAAACATTTGTGGTAAATGAATTGCTGTTGTTAAAAAGAAAGGATGAGTACGATGCATTCAGTACTGTTATTGTGTTTGCATTACAGCCAGAGACGAGTGAATTAATCAATTAACCAATTTTAAAAAATTAACCATGGATATAAAATCATTAAAGCAGATACCGGGTTATAAGTATAATGAATACCTGTTGATATTAAACCCACATGAAGAATTACGAAATAAGATAATTCAGGTTAAAAAAGATTTTTATGAAAAATATAAAGCTGAAAATGCTTATGGGGCAAGCCGCATATTACACTGGCAAACTTTGTACAGTTTGAAATGTTGGAAGAGAGACTTGTAAATCGCCTGAAGACTATCGCAATGGGTTATACGCCTTTCAAAGTAGAGCTAAAAGATTATGGAAGCTTTCCAGGCCATACCATTTTTATTAATGTTGATTCCAAAATGCAGGTAAAAAATATTATTAAGGAATTGAGGCCTGCGCAAAAATTAATGACTTTAAATAAAGATAACAAGCCATACTTCCCAGATGATCCTCACATAAGTGTTGCAAGAAAATTGTTACCGTGGCAATATGAAAAAGGCTGGCAGGAATATAGTCACCGACACTTTACCGGGCGATTCATTGCCGATACATGTTATTAATAAAACGCAGGGTTGGTGATAAGGCTTACCAAATTGTTCAGCGATTTGAATTTATGAACCTACCTGTTACTACAAAGCAGGGAGCATTATTTATGTAGGCGTAATATCATTTCAAAGGAATCTTCAAGGAATTCCTTTGACCAAACTACAAAGCCACGGAGGCACAAAGCAATTTCTTTGTGTTCTTAGTACCTACGTGGGCAACCCTTCGACCCGAACCTCCAAAAATTTATATTATGTCAACCCAATTAAAACAAGATCATTTTAAAGTTGCGGCGCAGAAAAAAGAAGAAAGTAGTCAATATTTAGCAGGCCGTGGTGCACAATTCAATACAAAAAATAAATTTCTAAAAAATCAAAATGTACAGGAGCATATTGAAGCCATTGATGATTGGGAGGTGACAAATGTGGGAACACAATACCTGGAGCAGCAAGTAAAAAGCATTGTAAACAAAGTGGAAAGCCCCGACCTGAGCATGATGTACAGCATGAACCCTTATGCAGGCTGCGAGCATGGATGTATATATTGCTATGCCCGTAACGTGCATGAATACTGGGGTTACAGCGCCGGTCTCGATTTTGAAAGAAAGATAATCGTAAAAATGAATGCGCCCGAAATGCTTCGAAAATTTTTAATGAATACAAAATATGACCCCACTCCCATCATGTTGAGTGGCAATACAGATTGCTACCAACCCGCAGAACAAAAGTATAGATTAACAAGAGGATTGCTGGAAGTCTGCAATGAATTTAACCAGCCGGTTGGCATACTTACCAAAAATTCATGGATCATAAAAGATAAAGACATACTGCAGGAAATGGCTAAAAAGAATTTGGTAACAGCCATGGTTTCCATTACATCATTCAATGAAGACCTGCGGAGAATAATGGAACCAAGAACCACCACCGCCAAACAAAGATTAAAAGTAATAGAAGAATTAAGCAATGCCGGTATTCGTATGGGCATTATGATGGGGCCAATGATACCAGGACTCAATGAACATGAAATGCAAAGAATAATGAAAGCTGCAAAAGAAGCAGGAGCAACATTTACAGCTTATACTTTTATCCGTCTGAATGGCGCCATACAATTTTTATTTCATGACTGGCTCTATAAAAATTTCCCTGACCGTGCAGATAAAGTATGGCACCTGATAGGCAGCAGCCACGATGGTAAAGTAAATGACAGCCGCTGGGGCGTACGCATGCGTGGCGAAGGCGGCATTGCAGAAATGGTAAGAATGCAATATGTAAAATATGGTAAGCTCTATGGGATGAATAATGACAGGTGGGAATTGGATTCAAGTATTTTCAGAAGGCCGGGGGAGCAGGGGAGGTTGTTTTGAGATATCTTCTGCCCAAAAAACCATACATTATAAAAAAATGGTCTATAGAACAGATATTAAGATTCGAATGACAGAAAAAATAATTTTAAAAAATTTGCTCAATGTTAATGTATACCACTGAAACTATTCCGATATTTTTGTAGGAGATAAACCATCATTAAATAAACTTCTAAAAGATATACCTCAAAAGTTGTAATAAATATTCTTGCTATTTTACACTCTGAACTTTATTTAAATGGCTCATAAAATTCAGACCAAGCAAACCTTCTCAAAAATTATTACAAAGAATTTCATTAACTCTGATAGAGTTGAGTTTGAAGAAGGGCTGAAAAATTCAATAAAAAAATTGAAAACGGGAAAGACTTGCTATATGGGGTAAAAGATATATCCTTGAATTTTTGAAGTATGAATTTCTTAATTATCGAGATATAGATTCTATTAATTCTACACCTCAACAGGAGGCTAGTATTTTAAAAGCATATTTATTGATTGCTGAAATATCAAATGAAAGAGATCGAAAGGAATTAAAAAAAGTAAGAGAAAGATTGAGTGAGAATGAAGAATTCTTCTTGAGAAATTAGTCTGGCCATTTTTGCTAAATCAATTCGACACAAATAATCAAGTTCATCCTATTTATAATTTTTTTAAACCTTAGGATTTTTAAAACACATATTACATAACTCAGAACTTACAACGCATTTTAAAATATATCTCGAGCTGAATGGTTTTACTAGCATAAGAATCTTCATGGGAAGTATTACTGAAATAATAAAATTAACTAACATATAAATATTAATCCTGAAAATGGTTTAAATAAATTTATCTGGATCAAACCAGATCATTTTGCTGTCAACTTAGAAAATCTATCATTCAATATACAAGAATTTAAAAATGATATTACTAAGCAGATTGATTTCAAAGGACTAAGGGAAAAACCATTATTTAAAAATGATGAATTTGAATATATTATTTTGGATATTGATTATTTGAATAACAAGATATATAATGGGCAATTATTCGATATGTATTATAATACAAATATGGAGGGAAAAGCATTTAAATTATTCCCTGACTTCAAAACGCATATTTCCAAAAAAGTAAGTGAAGAAATTATTTTTAGAGGAATGATGAAAGGTCTATTCTGCCAAAAACATATTCGGCTAAGTTTCGACGACACTAATGCATCTAATATTCCTGACTGTTATATTAGAGTGGGTTCTTCGATTTTCTTAATTGAGTTTAAGGATTACTTATTTCCAGGCAAAATTGTAGATGATTATTCTTTTGATAAAATAAAAAATCATATAGACCTAAAGTTTATTTTAAATGAAAAAAAGAAAAATAAAGGAATATCTCAGATTGTAGAGCAAATAAAAATTGTTTCCGAAAATGCTTATTCGTTTGATAACTGGGAAAAATCAAAACTTAAAGACATTGACATAAATATTTATTCAATTATAGTGCATACAAATTTTATATATCAACTGCCTGGCATTAATCACTATTTGCAAACCAAATTTAATTTTAAATTAAACGAAACTTTACCACATCTTCGTTGTAAGGTGGAAAAACTAGTTCTCATTGATCTTCAGTTTTTTTTTGAATTGCTATGTTCAGATAGCTCACCTATAAAAAATCTTGAAAACTTTATTAAAAGATATTTTAAAATCTTAAATTCTCGCAATAATTCATTTGCTAAAAATATTAATCAAGAATCTTTTGTACAGGCCAGAGCAAGCTTTGATGAAATTTTCAGAATTAGATTTAAACCTGAATTAAAGAGAAAAGCCAATAAAGAATTACCAAATATTTTAATGACAACTATAGATTTTGATGAATGCTTATTAGACTCTTTTTAACGATTATGGCACAATCAAGAATCGAATGGACAGAAATGACATGGAACCCAACAACCGGCTGCAACAAGGTTTCAGCAGGTTGCAAATATTGTTATGCCGAAGTAATGACAAGACGTTTGGAAGCAATGGGCATTGAAAAATATAAAGATGGATTTAAAGTAAGAACCCATGAAGATGCATTAAATATTCCTTACTCATGGAAAGGCTCCAAGGTTGTTTTCGTTAACTCAATGAGCGATTTATTTCATCCCGAAGTACCCTTTGAGTTTATAGAGAAAGTTTTTAAGGTAATGAATAATACGCCTCAACACACTTACCAGGTACTTACCAAAAGAGCAGAGAGATTACACCAATTACATCACAAGTTAAACTGGACTAAAAATATTTGGATGGGTGTTTCAGTGGAAGATGAAAGAGTAACCGAACGGATTGATTTTTTAAGAGAAACAAATGCCGTGACAAAATTTCTTTCTTGTGAGCCTTTGATCGGCCCATTGCAAAATATGAATCTCACAAATATTGACTGGGTAATAGTTGGTGGAGAAAGCGGAAGAAAAGCGAGACCAATTAAACATGCCTGGGTTTGGGATATTAAATTTCAATGCCAGGAACAAGAAGTGCTTTTTTTCTTCAAGCAATGGGGCGGCACGAATAAAAAGAAGGCAGGCAGGGAATTAGCAGGAATGACTTACGATGAAATGCCCATGTCTGCTCTACCGGTTTAATACAAAAGGAAATAAAGAAAATCTCTCACGAACTGAAACGAAGTAACCACAGGCATTTCCACGGATGAGTTACCTTAACATAACCTTTACATAACATTGGGATAACGCTTCCATAACATAGAAATCTTCTCTTTGCAGCATCAAAAAAATGATGCATGAGATATATATTATACCTGGTTTTTTTTACGGCAATTTCTCTCTCTACATATTCGCAGACAGGTAAGGTTGAAGGCAAGATTACTGATTCAAAAACCGGCAGAACATTGAGCGGTGTGTCCGTAACCGTTGTTGGAAATAGTAAGGGAGTTGCCACTGATCAGGACGGTAGGTTTGTGCTTACTTTACCCGCCGGGAAATCGCAGGTAGTAAGAGTATCTTCAGTAGGTTATCAAACAAAGGAAATTGAAAATGTGGCGGTAAATGCTGGTGCCCTTATCAATCTTGATGTAGTGATGGAGACAGCCACAAAAACCGAAGCGGAGATTGTGATCAGAACTACACGCAGGCAGGAAACAACCGCCGCGTTAATAGCTTACCAAAAAAATACAAACACGGTAGCCCAGGTGGTTTCAGCCGAAAGTATTAAACGCTCGCCTGATAAAAATACAAGTGAAGTTTTAAAAAGGATACCGGGTACTTCCATACAGGAAGGTAAATACATTATTGTACGCGGGCTGAATGACCGCTATAACCAAACAATGCTTAATGGCATTTTATTAGGTACCACAGAGCCGGACAGGAAAACATTTTCATTTGATATTTTCCCTGCAGGCATGATTGATAATATCATCGTGAACAAGGCATTCGTTCCGGAGTTTTCCGGCGAGTGGGCTGGTGGGCTTGTACAGGTAAATACTAAAGACGTTCCGGCTAAGAACTATCTGAATGTTGTATTGGGAACCGGCTTTAATACCCAAACGATCGGAAAGGATTTTTATAGCTACAAAGGAGGCAGCCTCGATTGGTTGGGAATGGATGATGGTTTCAGGGCTATACCGGATGCATTGCCCGTAAAATCAAAATACAATGCAATGGACAGGGCCGATAAAACTGAGTTGGGAAAATTATTTAAGAACGTTTGGAGCCCGGATAAGTCTTCTTCCAATTTTGTTCCGTTGTTAAATTCTAATTTTCAGTTGAGCGGTGGTTTTAATGCAAAACTTGGAGGAACCAGTAAATTAGGAGCCGTGTTTGCGGTCAATTACAACCAATCTAATAAAAGAACTGACTACATAACTAATCGTCTGTTTGTTGTTGACAATTCTATCCCCTCTCTTACTTATGACTACAGCGATAAAAAATACAGCCGTGATGTACTGTGGGGAGGTTTGGCAAATCTGACGCTTCAGATAAACAATAACAATAAAATTTCAATTAAGAATCTGTTTAATGTAAATGCAACAAAATACGTAAACGAAAGAACCGGTAAAGATTTTGAATTTAATCCTTTCCTGGGTGAAAATATCCGGGCAACGGAACTTGCCTTAAAAACAAATACTTTTTTTAACACCTCAATATCCGGGGAACATAATCTTGTGGATTTGAAGGCCAAATTTCATTGGTTTGGAAGCTTCAATATTTTAGATCAATACATCCCGGACCAGAGAAGAATACAATATAACCAGGATCCCGATGTTGATAATGCGCCTTACAAATTACTGATTGGTGCATCGCAATCTTCGCAAAAATCGGGAAGTCGTTATTACGGATTTCTGAACGATTATAACTATGTAGCCGGTGCAGATATCACCAAGTCATTCAAACTTTTTAACCTTGACCAATCTGTAAAAGGAGGTTATTTTTTCCAGGTGAAAGACCGGTTATTTGATTCAAGGCCTTTCGCAATTTATCTTCCTTCTGATAATCCCGACCTGATCTTGCTTCCTGCTGATAAAGTGTTCAGCCCTGAAAATTTTGGAGATGGATCCAATAATAAATTTGGTTTTAATGAACTGGCCGGAGATCAATACAGGTATATCGCAAACACTATTTTAAATGCAGGGTTTCTTCAACTTGAAAATCAGTTTGATGACAAGTTAAGGGCCACTTACGGAGTGAGAGTTGAGGACTATGACCAAATCATCGGAAGCTTGAAACAAAGTGACCGTCGTCATCTTCATACTGAAGTGCTTGATTTCTTGCCTGGTGCAAATATTACTTATAGGTTAAACACTAAAACAAATTTGCGCTTATCAGGGTCGCAAACTGTTATACGTCCTGAGTTTAGAGAACTGAGTGATTTCGCTTTTTACGATTTTGATTTGAGCGCTACCGTAAGCGGAAACAGGTCTCTCGAAAGGACAAAGGTGACGAACCTGGATCTTCGGTATGAAATATATCCGCGGGCAGGTGAATTATTAACGTTGGGTGTGTTTTATAAATATTTTAAAAATCCTATCGAGCTTTTCTTTAACCAAAGCGGTGCAGGGAGCTCTAGTACTTTCAATTATTTAAATGCAGATAAGGCCTATAGTTTTGGAGGTGAACTTGAACTTAGAAAAAAACTTGATTTCTCTGATGCATTAAAAAACTTCACTTTCCAGACCAACATCTCTTACATATATAACCGTGTAACAAGGAACGCAGCAATCTTAACCGCCCCATGCAGGGGCAAAGCCCTTATGTAATAAATGCTTCTCTCCAATATGATATTGAAAAGCTCGGCATAAATACCACGCTTTTATTTAATCAAATTGGCGACAGAATTTTTTATGTTGGCGGTAACGATTTTCCTCCCGTTACCGAGCAACACAGGCCTTTGTTTGATTTCCAGGTTGCAAAGAAAATTCTTAAGAAAGAAGGGGAGATCAAGCTTAATATCTCTGATCTCTTAAACCAGGCAAATATTTATTACCTCGACATAAATAACGACAGGAAATACGATAAGAATACAGATGCACTTGCTATAAAGCGAAAGTATGGGTCAACCGTCGGCATTTCATTTTCTTACAACATTAAATAAAACGAAAAATTAAAAATCAAAAACACAGTATGAAAAAGTTATGTTATTTGGCTGCATTTGTTGGCTTGATTTCAACAGGTTGCCGAAAAATTGAAGTGGATGGTGGTACCATCACAGTAATAGATACCACTGGCGGTAGCACTTCTGACAATCCTATTCTTGAAGGCAGGATTTCAGCAAACAGAACCCTTAAGGCTAATGTGGTTTATAAACTTCGCGGCCTTGTATACGTTACCAATGGAGCGATACTAACTATAGAGCCCGGTACTAAAATTGTGGGCGAATTAAATAAGCAAGGCGGCCTTATCATAACCCGAGTTCTAAAATTATTGCTGATGGAACTCCCGATAAGCCAATTGTTTTTACATCTGAAGCGGCTAACCCGCAACGTGGTGACTGGTCTGGTCTTATACTGCTAGGGAATGCTCCTACCAATTCTTCGTTTAATGGTGTACAAGGCATTGGTGAAATTGAAGGTGGTGTTAATAATAGTGATGGGCTCGGCCTTTATGGTACACCAATTACGCAAAATCAAAATCCTGCTGATAACAGTGGCATCCTGAGATATGTTCGTATTGAATATGCTGGCTATGCATTTCTTCCCGATAAAGAAATTAATGGTTTAACATTCGGCGGTGTAGGTAACCGAACAGTTGTAGATTACGTGCAGGTTGCTTATGCCAATGATGATTCTTTCGAATGGTTTGGCGGTACAGTTAATTGCAAGCATCTTATTTCTTACAGAACTTTAGATGATGATTTTGATACCGATAATGGCTTTGCAGGTACAGTTCAATTTGGAATATGTTTGAGAGATTCTTCAGTTGCAGATATTTCGAAGAGTGAAGCTTTCGAAAGTGACAATGATGCTAATGGCAGCACATTACTACCACAAACAAAAGCGGTATTCAGCAACATGACGGTTATTGGCCCGAGCCAGACGCTAACTAATCTGGGAAATAGTCTTTTCCTGGCAGGTGCCCAAATTCGTCGTAACAGTTCTGAGTCTCTTTTCAACTCAATTATTATGGGATGGCCAATAGGTCTGTTGATCGATGCATCTAAGGGCACGCCCACTGACCTTAATATTCCGGGAACTTTATTTATACAAAATTCAATTATAGGGGGCTGCAATACACCAGTGAAATACGCTGCCAGCAGCACTTCTCCAACCGGCGCAACTGATCAATCAATTCTTAACTGGTTCAAGACATCAGCTTTTGGCAACGATATTTTAACAACAAATGATGATGTAAAACTTACAGCTCCATACGATTATGCCAACCCTGATTTTACACCCCTGGCTGGTTCACCTGCTTTAACTGGTGCCGCATTCACAAATCCAAAAGTGAGCATTCTTGAAAATGTTAGTTATCGTGGTGCTGTAGGCCCCGCTGATACATGGTTTAAAACGTGGACAAAATTTTAATTAAAAAAATAACATAAAACTGTAACGAATATTTTACCTGGTACAACGATGAATTATTTTTATTAATGTCACCTAATTTAAAGTTGTGATAACGATTATATAATATCGGTGTCCTTACTGTGCCCGCGTTTATTCGATAAAATAATTTTAAGTTTTCCGTAAGCAAAACAGATTTTTCTCATGCTGTAACACCTCTCATTCATGAGGGGTGGTTTTTTATATATTAGTTGACGTTTGCAATGTTTAACTCGGGATATTCCTTTGCATAATAGCACAGCTCTATAGTATTTAAAATACAGGCTAATCCCTTCTCATTAACTATTTTTGAAAATACTGAACCCGAAATCGGATGACATTAAAATCGTTATACAAAAAAAATCAGCTATTTTTTTTAAGCTTCTTTTTATTTGCTATTGTATCAATTTTTATTTTAGTCTTTTACACGAAGGAGAAGGGCTTTTATCTATTGAATGGCTACCATCAGAAAGGATTAACTTATTTTTTCATTTATGCGACTTACCTGGGTGACGGTTTTTTTTGCATCGCTATTGGACTTCTACTCTTCTACAGGAAACGTTTTTTGAGTTTTATGGTATTAAGTAGTTATGCAATCTCGGGTGTCGTTGCGCAGGTCTTAAAATATTTTGTTGTTGAGCCGAGGCCGGCAATTCTTTTAAAAGACTCAAGCTATCAATATTTTATTGAAGACGTAACACTTCACAATCTTCATGCGTTTCCCTCGGGACATACGGCCTCGGCTTTTGCATTGGCGGCTGTTCTTAGCTTTGCGGCAACAAATAAAAATTATTCTATTTTATTTTTGAGCGGAGCGATCCTGGTTGGCTACAGCCGCATTTATCTTGCCCAGCATTTTTTAGACGATGTATTTGCGGGTGCCGTTATAGGAGTTATCACCGCTATCCTCTGCCAGCTGTTTTTTGAAAAATATTCGCAGTCAAAAATTTTTCGGGCGGGCGGTAACAGTAAAAATTTCCGCGGGTAATTATGCAGATCTTCCTGACGGCAGCGTAAATCCAAACGTAGTACCTACATCCGTTTTACTTCTTACATGCATGGTTTCGTTGTGGGCCTCCATTATATGTTTGGCTATCGAGAGGCCAAGGCCACTTCCGCCCACTTTACGGGTGCGTGCCAGATCAGTGCGGTAAAACCTTTCAAATATCCTCGATAAATGTTCTTCTGCAATTCCATGCCCGTCATCACTTATTTCAACCAGCACTTTTTTACCATCTATCTTATAAGCGCTGCCTTCGATAGTGCCATTTTGCTTTCCATACTTAATAGCATTGTCTACAAGATTTATTAACACCTGCCGGATTTTTTCTTTGTCTGCAAAAACCGTAAGGGGGAGTTCACAACCTTTTTTTATGACGCACCTAATTTTTTTTTCGTCTGCTTTAATTGAGAGCGATTCACACACCTCTTTAATGAGATCCTGTATAATAAAATTTTGGCTATATAATAATTGTTCACCGCTTTCCAGTTTGGTTATTTCGTCAAGATCATCAACCAGGTTTACCAGCCGGTCAATATTTTTCGAGGCATTTCCAAGAAATTTTCTGTTGACTTCGTTATTATCAATCGCACCGTTCAATAAAGTATCTACGTAACCTTGTATCGCAAAAATGGGTGTTTTCAATTCGTGAGATAAGTTGAGCAGGAATTCCTTTCTGAATATTTCATTTTTTCGCAAAACCTCAATTTCTTCTTTGTGCTGTACTGCCCAGTTTTCAACGTCCTCGCTTACCTCCTCTATTGATTTTTGCGGCAAAATATTTTTGTAGTAAAACTCCTCTCTCTTAGTGGCTTTGGTCTGGTATATCAGCTTGTATATAATTTTTATTTTTCGATATACGAAACGCTCTATCATAAAATAGATAATAATGTACGAAACAATGCAAAGCGACACAAAAAGAGCGGTAGCAGGAAAGATACCTACACCATAAAGATACACGGCCATTCCCGCCATAATGCCAATAGGAACAGATGTAATGATTGAAACCTGTTGTGGAGAAAAATTTTTTAAAGGGAGCAAAATAGAAGTTTAGTAGTTTGAATATGCACCATGCACAATCAATGTTATCTATGTAAACAAAATTACAAAATTCAGCTCGTTCAAATGCTCAGCAAAGACACGGAGGTGGCTATGTTTTTACGAAAAAATTTATACCGATAGCGTCGCGGTTAAGGTTTACGATTAAGCTATTTCGGATTAAGCGATCGGAATTAAGTTGATTAACTGCTATGGTCGGTAATAATAAGCCATACGCCATTAATTTTTTTAAAGAGCAATGTAAAATGACCTCCCAGGTCCCCAGCAGTTCTTTGTAAATGCCATTTGCCTATTACAAAATAATACCCGGGTGATAATGGCTTTACCTGGAGAAGATCAAAAGCAAGAGTGCCCATAGCCGCCTTGTCAGGATAATTTTTCTTATAATTATTAAGCGTTTTTTCCCATCCGGAGGTTACCCCGGACTTGCCTATAAATTTGAGTGAATCGTCTTTCCAATAACCTTGCATAAAACTTTCCACATCACCGGCGTTCCAGGCTGTCACCTGTTTATCTAAGATTCCCTTAATCATACTTTCATCAGCTGATTGTGTAAATGCCTTAGAAAATTGCAAAGTTGAAATGAAAATAATCAATGGTATGATGGCCTGCTTCATGCTGTCAAATAATTAAAGCACAATGTAGTTCAATTTTTTTCACAGCACATTGACGCTCATCTTATCAAAAGGTTTCACAGCTTTCTGCTGCCGGCTATAATGATAATTCAGAAAATGGGCGTAAAGAATAAAAAATATCGCCGGGATAAGAAAAAGAAATTCCTGGTTGTGGAAAAATTGTTTGATCACCAGGAATATAAATCCTGCACTGAATAAGTAGAACGGGGTGAGACTTTTATGATGGCTGCGGTAGCCATGTAGAACTGCAAAGCTTCCTATAAGAAAAGCCAAACCTATCATCATCCACTCGAATGAGGAATTGTTAACTACGTTAATACCAAATATTGGGAGCGAGCTTATAAGAATAGGAAGAATGGCGCAATGTACCGCACATGCAATTGAAGTTACTATCCCAAAAAAATCCCAGTTAATCCGCATGTTCATAAACTTATTAAACGCAAAAATAGTAAATTTGCAACATTGATGCAACAATTTAAAAATATTTTATTGAGCAGGCGAAGTTAATTTTGTTATGAAATTTTGAATTCGCGCTGTTTATTGATAGATTTTACCAATGAAGAAAAAACTTCTTTTATTTGCAGTATTTTTTGGTTTGCTGATCACTGCTTTTTATTTTTTCCTTTTCTCGGGAACTGATTATTATAAATCAAAATTGCCTGTACTTAACTACGTCCAGGATTTTTCATTCACGGGGCAAAATGGAAATACGGTAAGCGAGCATAACGTGGAGGGCAAGGTGTATGTGACAGAATACTTTTTTACAACATGCAAGGGTATTTGCCCAAAAATGAATGATAACATGAAGGTTGTTTATGACAAGTTTAAAAATGAAAGTGATTTCGCCATAGTTTCACACACTTCTATGCCGGAGACAGATTCGGTGCCGTTGATGAAAAAATATGAAGAAAAAATGATCGGTAAAAACCCGGAGTATCCTGCGAAATGGTATTTTGTAACGGGATCAAAGGATTCACTCTATAAAATGGCGAGGGTGAGTTATTTACTTGACAACGATAAAAACAACAGCGTTAATATTAAAGATCATTTTATTCACACCCAGTTTTTTGCTTTAGTAGACAAGGAAAGAAGGGTTCGTGGCATTTATGATGGTTTAAAGCCTGATGAAATCGATCAACTTGAAAAGGATATCACAAAATTATTGAAGGAGCCAGTTGAAAAAGGTGCATTCAACCATTCTCCGTTTAATAATAATCCTTCTTAAATAAATATGAATCCGGAAGTAACCCAAATATTAAAATATAACCAGTTAAGCATAACCGGTAGCAGGCAAAAGATTCTTGAACTTTTTTTGGTGGCAAGTGGAGCGCTGTCTCATGCGGATATAGAAAAAAACACAGGTGAATCTTTTGATCGTGTGACGGTTTACCGCACGTTACAAACATTCGTAGAAAGGGGGATTATTCATCTCATACCTACCACCGATAATTCTATAAAATACGCATTGTGCAAAAATGACTGCGCACCCGGCCATCATCATGACAACCATGTGCATTTTATTTGCGGAGAATGTGAGAAAACGATTTGTCTTGACGGTGTAAATATTCCTGTGGTGAAATTACCTGAAGGCTTTATTCCCAACCGGTCTGAAATGGTAGTAACCGGCATTTGCGGAGAATGCCGGTAGTTAAAAATATTTGATATTTTTTTTGACAATTCGTGTAATTCGTGAAAAAATTCGTGCTATTAATTCCCTCCAAAAACTTTCTTTAGAAGATCTGTAGCTCTCGCTGCGGGGTCCTTCCTTATACTTACCTCTTCCTGGGCAACATAATAAAAAATTCCATTAAGGGCTTTTGTGGTAACATAGCTATTAATGTCAGTATCAACAGGGGTTGCTGAAAATTTATTATACGTAGTAAAGATGTCGTTCCAGTATTTTGTGGCATCTACTTTTTTCAATGACTCTTCGATTACGGGACGAAAAGCATTTACAAGTTCAGGACTGGTGGCGGTTCTTAAATAGCCGGTAGCAGCAGTATCACTTCCTCTCAGTATGTTAAGCGCATCGGTTACCGTCATTTTTTTTATAGCTGCAAGAAATATGGGGGCGGCAGCTTTTGAAGCGTCTTCAGCCCCGCGATTCATGCTCAGAATAGCATTATCAACAACTTTACCCATTCCCAGCATTCTCAATTTCTTTTCAATCTGTTGCACTTCTTCCGGCAATAAAATCTTTACTGCGGCATCTTTAAAAAAGCCATCCGTCGCCGAAAGTTTATCCCCGCTTTTTTGCGCACCTAATTCGAGAGCCTCTTTAAGTCCGGATATAATTTCACCTGTAGATAAGCCTGAAGATGAACCGGAATTCTTAGAAAAAATTGAATTGGCTTTTTTGAATAACCCGCCTAATTTCCTGGAAGAGTCACTCTGTGCGGAAAGGGAACAAACAAGGAAGAGGAAAATTATAGAAGTAATAATTTGTTTCATAGGATCTTTTTAGTTGATTTCAAATGTAAATCGTTATGATGGATAGTTTAACCATTGGATTGTTAAATTAATTATTAGCCAAAGCCTGTGATGAAATAACGTGAAATGGCCAATTATATTGGCAAATTATAGAATTGGTCGCGAAACCCGTTTGCTGTACGAACTACATTTGAAATTTATATCCAACTCCTTTTACGGTTGTAATACAATCTCCGCCCAGCTTTTGTCTTATTTTTCTAATATGTACGTCAATAGTGCGGTCGCCCACAATTACGTCTGTGCCCCATACTTTATGTAAGATTTCATTTCTTAAAAAAACCTTTGACGGCTTGGAAGTGAGCAAAGCAAGTAGTTCAAACTCTTTTCGGGCAAGCGTGATCTCTTCATTATTTGAAGTAACAATATATTTTTCACGGTCAATTTTCAGGTCGCCAATTTGCAATACGCTACCTGCTTCTTTTGTAATTCTCCGGAATAAGGCATTGACCCTGCTTGTGAGAACTTTTGGGCTTATTGGTTTTGTAATATAATCATCACCGCCGGTTTCAAGTCCTTTAATTTCCGTGCTATCGTCGTTAAGCGCTGTTAAAAAAATAATTATTGTGTTCTCAAAAGAAGGAAGCGTGCGCAATATTCTACAGACCTCAAATCCTGTTTTTCCTGGCATCATCACATCAAGGATGATAAGGTCCGGGTTATGGATTTTCGCCATTTCAATTGCCTCATTACCATTCTTTGCTGCGATTACTTCGTATCCCTCTGCCTGCAGGTTAAAGCTAACAATCTCCAATATATCTGCTTCATCATCTGCTATTAATATAGTGCGGGATTTGGTTTCCTGTGACATGATGCGCAAACCTATACCAAAAAGTGATGATGTAGGTACTGTTTACAATTTTTTAATATTGGGAGAATATTTTGGTTATATAAACGTATTATGTTTTTTAGATTAAATTAGCTGAAGAAGGAGATAATCTTCCTTAAAAAAAGGTTAATCCCATTTTAAATACATCACTTTATATCAATATAATCTCCTACAAACTAAGCAATAAAGTAAATTTGCAACGTATGGAAGCATTTTTGCTTCTACCATTGAGAAAAAAATTATGAGAGTTATTTTTTACCTGGTTGTATTATTTTTTTTATTTCCCTTTGCCTCCCTCGCAGGTGATGATACCACTAACATTCCATTAAACCGGCAGGTTTTTCATGATAAAATAAAAGACGAACAAAAGCGAGCCGATAAAGCTGACGGGCACCTTGACGGTTTAATTAAAGTATCGCCCGACAATGAGGTAAATTTGCAGGTAACAGATGCCATCATCAGGAAAATAAATGTAATACGAAACGACATAGAAAGCAACAAGCGGCTAGCGACAAATAATGATAAGATAAGATACTTGCGCTACGTTGAATATCTTTTGAAAGGATTTACTAATGATTGGAGGACACATAAAATTTCTCCCTCATTGGCACCGCTTCTTGTCGATAATTTTGATGAAATTCTCAATGCAAATTTGATGGGCGAAAATATGGCTCCTTTAATTCAAAAGGTACCATACGAGGTAGGAATGATTAACAGTGAAATCTTCAATGATAACAAAGGGTATAAGGAAAGTCAAATCATTTTATTTAGGAAGTTTTGTAAAATTTATCCTGACAAGATTCTTTCTTATTTAGGGCCGTACGTTAATGAACCTTTTGCCGACACACTTGTAATAGATGCGTTTAACAATAATCCCAGCCAGCTTTACTCTTTCGCCCAGGCTACCAATAGTAAGCAAGGCAAGCTTATAAAAAAGATTGAAGACCCCAGGATCAAAACTGTTGTTCAGCTAAGTACATTAAACAGGGCTTTATTTTACTTTCCGTTTCTCGATGACCTTATAAACGGCAGGCAAACAATTGAAAATATTTCTAAATACGCAGGCAATTCTGATAAGCAATATGATAGTGTAGGCTACTACAAATTATTGGTAAATACCGAGATTCAATATTATGGCAGGCTGATAAAAGGAGATACCGCAATAGCGATGCTTGGACCAAATGGCCTGACAGATATGCTTCAAACTAAAGCCGTGCAACATTTTATTGACCCTATAAATAACCTGCATGAAAATCCTAATCCTGCAATACGCTTTAGGGCTATTGAGCCTTTGAATGCGATTGACCTCTATTACATGATCGTATTTGGGGAAAATGATATTTATACTTCCAGTTATAAATATTCTTTTGACCGGATGATTCAAAAAATGGGTACAGACCCGCACGGGGACTCTTTGTTAATGGCGGTAAATTTTGATCATTTTAAAAAGTTTATTAAAATGGCTGCCGGCTATAATAAGCTTGATGTATTCTTAAAAACAATGCCTGGGAATTCTGAAAAATTAATGCAGGCTTTTGTAGCAAATCTCGAAAAGACCGGTACACTCGAAGATGCAGTTGATGTTGCAGATTCGTATGGCAGCATCACAGATACAGAGCTTCAAAAATCTATGCTGCAAAATGTAAAAAATAATGAGCAAAGGTGTATAAAAGAAAATAATGAAAGAGGGCGTAAGATCTATAACCTTTTAAAAATGATCTTTCTTTCGGCTGATGATAAAAATGGAGTTGATCTTGCAAAAGAGATAGGAATTCCACCCGTTTATACGGTAAGTTATAAATACCTCGCCGATGATACTGGTCGCATAATTGAGCAGGTATTTTTTTATGGAGACAAAGATGGTAAAGAGTCTTACAGTAGCTATCTTACTTCTTTTCCACGAAATGAATGGCAGATTACTCAAAAAAATGAATGGATTGAAATAAAATCAATTAAGGGGAAACCAATATGGATTTATGCTAACAAGCCACTCGATAATGAAACCGATAAAGATGCTCAGGCCCAAAAAGATCTGATCAATTATATGGATAAAATAGGGGTAAGGCCTAGTATAATTATTCACCGGGGGCATAGCTATCATCTGCCTTATACAATTAACCAGTTGCCTGAAAATGCGAAAATAATTATGCTTGGTTCATGCGGCGGTTATAAGAATCTGAAGCAAATATTAAAGTTTGCTCCTGAAGCTCACATTATTTCTACAAAACAAACGGGCGCCAAAAATGTAAATAAGCCGATAATTGAGGCCCTTGACAATACACTTAGGAATGGTAATAATATTGACTGGCGTGATATGTGGAGCGGCCTGGAAAATACTTTTAGCAAGACATCAAAGGAATTAAGAGAAACGTTTGAAGATTATATTCCGCCACAGAAAAACCTGGGTGCGTTATTTATTAAAGCCTATAGCCGGGGTGGCGGGGAAGTAGAATAAGTTTTTCTTTGGTAACCATTTACCTCCGTAATGCAAGTCGTTAAATATACTCATACCCGTCGCCTCACTCGTTAGAGAGGAAGAGAGTTGAGGTTATTTTCCATTAATTTTGCCCGATGCCCGAAAAGAAGATGCGCAAAAAATTGCTTGACTTTAGTTTACTGCGTAAAGTTTTTGCTTTTGCCGCGCCTTATAAAACGAAGTTTTATATTTCCATATTCCTTTCGATTGCGTTAGCTGTACTTTCTCCTTTACGCCCTTATCTTATTCAATACACAGTTAATAATTTCATCAAGGACAGGGATACCTACTGGCTTATTCTAATAACAATTATCCAGATAGGAATGCTATTGCTTGAAACAGGCCTGAGGTTCTATTTTGGATTTTTAACTTCATGGCTTGGGCAAACCGTAGTAAAAGACCTTCGGGTAACGGTGTATAAAAAAATACTTAATTATAATCTTACACAATTTGATAAGACGCCAATCGGTACTTTAACTACACGCACCATAAATGATATTGAATCGGTGAATGATATTTTTTCTGACGGGCTTATTCCAATAATTTCTGATCTTTTGTCGATAGTATCTATTTTACTTTTCATGTTCTTCGTTGATTGGCGTTTATCATTGATAAGCCTTGCACCCTTTCCTATCCTTATTGTTGCTACTTATTTTTTTAAAGAAAGCGTGAATAAATCTTTTATAAAAGTGCGTAATGCGGTGGCGGCACTTAATGCATTTGTACAGGAGCACATTACAGGAATGAGTGTAGTGCAGGCTTTTGCGGTAGAAGATAAAGAATTCAGGAAATTTAAAGAAATAAATAAACAACACCGCAATGCCAATATTAAAGCAATCCTGGCTTATTCAGTTTTCTTTCCTGTAGTGGAAATTGTATTGGCATTTTCTACTGGACTGTTGGTTTGGTGGGGCGCTAATAACGCTTTTAACGCCGGCGTGATTATCTCCTTTATCATGTATCTTAATTTATTGTTCAGGCCATTGAGAGTCATCGCAGATAAATTCAATGTATTGCAAATGGGTATGGTAGCCAGTGAAAGAGTATTCAAAGTTTTGGAAAATACTGATGTTACACCCGAGATACATGAAGGGGTTACTCACGGGCATGTTAACGGAAAAGTTGAATTTAAAAATGTTTGGTTTGCATACAATGAAGAGGAATATGTTTTAAAAAATATTTCTTTTGAAATAGAACCTGGTGAAACACTCGCAATAGTCGGTCACACGGGGAGCGGAAAAACTTCAATAATTAGTTTACTTAACCGGCTATATTATATCAGGAAAGGAGAAATACAAATTGATGATACAAATATCGATGCTTATGATGTTTCGTTTTTAAGAAGCAGGATCGCGGTGGTTTTGCAGGATGTTTTTTTATTTAGCGGATCAGTATATGATAATGTTACACTTCGAAACAAGGATATAAAAAAGGAACAGGTAATTGATGCGGCAAAAATTATCGGGGTACATGATTTTATTATGCAATTGCCCGGCGGCTATGATTTCAATGTAATGGAACGTGGTGCTACACTTTCGCTTGGCCAACGCCAGTTGCTGTCTTTTATAAGAGCTATATTATACAATCCGTCTATACTCATTCTTGATGAAGCCACTTCTTCCATTGACAGCGAGAGTGAAATACTCATCCAGCATGCAATTGATACATTGATAAAAGGAAGAACATCTATTGTAATCGCCCACCGGCTTTCCACCATTCGCAAGGCAAATAAAATAATGGTTCTTGATCGTGGGGAAATCAGCGAGATGGGGACGCACAATCAATTACTTCAGAAGAAAGGGCATTATTATAAGCTGCATAAGATGCAATTTGAAGAACAAGAGGTGGTATAATAGTTCAAACTATTTCTTTTCTTCTTTTTCTTCTTCTTTTATTTTCTCCGGCCTCATTTGAGGAAATAATAAAACATCCTGTATTGAGGATTGGTTGGTGAGCAGCATACATATCCGGTCTATGCCAAAACCAATACCACTCGTGGGAGGCATGCCATATTCAAGTGCACGCAAAAAGTCATGATCAATAAACATCGCTTCATCGTCGCCGCGTTCCATCAATTTAGCTTGCTCCTCAAAACGCTCTCTTTGCTCCAGCGGATCATTCAATTCGCTGTATGCATTGGCAATCTCCTTTCCATTTACAATTAATTCAAAACGCTCAACCAATCCAGGTTTACTGCGATGTTTTTTCGTGAGAGGGCTCATTTCTACAGGGTAATCAATTATGAAGGTTGGCTGAATAAAATGGTGCTCGCACTTTTCAGAAAATATTTCATCTACCAGTTTTCCTTTGCCCATGGTTTTATCTGCATGGATATTTAATTTCCTGCAAATTTCCCTTAATCCGTCCTCATCCATATCGGTTATGTCAAAGCCTGTATATTCTTTGATGGCATCATACATAGTTATTCTTCTGTAGGGTGCTTTAAAATCTATTTCTTTATCTCCTGATGCTACCAGGGTATTTCCATTTACTGCAATCGCTGTCTTTTCCAGCAGTTGTTCCGTGGTTTCCATCATCCACAAATAATCTTTATAGGCCACATAAAATTCAAGCACTGTAAACTCAGGATTATGGGTGCGATCCATGCCTTCATTTCTAAAATTGCGGCTGAATTCATATACCCATTCAAAACCGCCAACAATCAATCTTTTCAAAAAAAGTTCGTTTGCAATACGCAAATAAAACGGCACGTCCAGCGCATTGTGGTGCGTAACGAAAGGCTTTGCAGCTGCACCCCCGGGAATATTCTGCAATACCGGAGTATCCACTTCAAGTGCGCCATGTTCATTAAGAAAATCACGCATGGCATTGATCATCTTTGTTCGCTTTACAAATGTTTCTTTTACATGGGGATTTACTATAAGGTCAGCATAGCGTTGGCGATAACGGAATTCTGCATCGGTTACCTCGTCAAAGGTTTCTCCATCTTTTTCCTTTACAATAGGTAATGGCCGCAAAGATTTGGAAAGAATGCTCAATGATGATACGTGTATGGAAGTTTCGCCGGTTTTAGTAGTAAATACATATCCTTTTACACCGATAATATCTCCAATGTCTACCAATTTTTTCCAGACGACATCGTATAGCGTTTTGTCTTCGCCGTTAGAAATATCATCTTTCCTGATATAGAGTTGAATTTTGCCGGCGCCGTCCTGTAAAACTGCGAAGGAAGCCTTTCCCATATCTCGAATGCTCAATATTCTTCCGGCGAGACATACGTCAGTAAAATCGTTTTTGTTCTCTTCTCCTTTGTAATTTTTTTTGATAAAGGCTGATGTTGTATTAACGGGGTACAAGGCTGCCGGATATGCATCAATGCCAAGGCCTGTCAATTCTTTTAATTTGCCTCTGCGGATGATTTCCTGTTCTGATAGATGATGAGTACTCATAGTGATAAATAAAAAAGTTTGTCAAAAAATGACAAACAGTATTTTGTTTTTTCGCAAAGGTAACTTTTGAAATGGAGACAAACAAAGTGCGATTTAGTTAGTAAGCCGTCGTGGTTGAATTAAAAAATTGTGTAGTTGCCGCAACTCCGTTATCATGAAGCACCTTTTTTTCCACGGAAGACATTTTTCTAATTCTGCCCGATATTTCACCATAACTTATATAAATTGTCCGGCTTTTTTCGTTGCTTAGATCCGCGGAATTCCTGTTCATCTTTTCCATCATAAGATTCATAACAGCGCTTGTATAATCCTTCATGTTTTTAATCTGGTATGGAGCGATGGCTGTTTTATTTTCTTCAAATTCTTCTACCTGTTTTTCTCTTTCGAGTTTAAGACCAAGCGTTTCATAGTTGTATCGCACATTGTCACTCGTGAGCGGATTGTGGCCTGCATTACAGCTGTCAAACATATTTATGGGGAAATTGCAAAGCATGCCACCGTCTACATACAGGTCGTACTTCGCCTGAGTTTTCCTGGTATATATTTCATTTCCGTTGCTGTCAATTGCTACAGGCTTAAAATAAAATGGAATACAACTGCTGATATGAACCGCCGTTTTCAAAGGCATGTTGGGCCAGGTCTCCCACGAGAAAATCTCAAGCTGTTGCCGTGAAATATTTGTGCCTGTACAATAGAAATCTTTGAATGTATTATCCAGCAAGTGCCTTTCATGCAAATCGGAAAAAGTAATATTTGCGTCGCCGGCTTTATGCGATATTAATTCACCAATCCATTTTTCAAATTTGTTCCCTTTAAATAAGCCATATTCTTTTTTTATTCTTATAATTTTTCCAACAATATCCTTTCCATCATTGAATTGCTGAATTTTCAGGTTCTGTAAAATTGAATCTATCTCCACGGAATTATATCCCAGTGAAATCATTAAGCCGGCAATCGCACCCGCAGAAGAACCTGCCACCCGTTCGATACCATTTATTATATTTTTTTGCTCAAGAACTTCAATGGCGCCGGCATAAGCAAGCCCGCGAACTCCGCCTCCTTCAAGCGCAAGATTTTTGTAGTGGTAAGTTGGTTGAGAGGAAATTGCAAACGGCAACAGGCATAAAATCAGTAAATAAGTCTTCATAATAAAATCAAGCAAGGTACAAATGGAATGATGCCTGACATTATTAGAAAACGTTAAAACAATGTTACTCCCAGATGTTTTTTAGAAGAACCTCTATTTTGCAATCATCTTCGAGGGCAAATGTGAAAGGAATGTCAGTAGAATTTTTCTGTAAGATATACTTTGAATTTTCCAGGCAATATACTTCCACTTCTTCTTTCTGTTCATCTACAATAAGATAATATTTAATTCCAAAATTCTCATAGAGCGAAAATTTTGTATGCCTGTCTTTCAAAGCGGTAGCCGGGGATAATATTTCAACGACTAAGGCGGACGGAAAATCAAGGAATTTTTTATTAGTTGGTTTGCAAATAATTGAACAGTCAGGTTGGAGAATTGTGTCTTCTGTAATTTTTACATCAATAAAATCATAAACCTTACAGTCTTTACATTTTGATTTTTTTATAGCCGCTCTCAATTCGGAAGCAATATTTACAACCAGCCATTGATGCCTGGGCGTAGGCGCGGGGCTCATTGCAAAAGGAATTCCATCAATTAATTCCCACCGGCCTTCCCAATTGCAATAATCTTCGTAAGTATAATATGGTAAAAGTTTTACGGCACTCATGATTATAAAGGTATTATATTTTTATGCTAAAGCCAATAACACCTGCCATGCTTCATTAACTTTTCCATCATCCAATAAGCTGGCGGCATACAGGTGCAGTTCCCTTTCCATTTCTTCAGGTTCTATGGAATAATATTGAAAAATATTTTTCAGCTTATCGTCTTCAAATGAAGGATCGACAAAAGGTATTTCAGTTACATTGGCTAATACTCCAAGATGATTGCCGGACAATATTTTACTGTCTTTAATGGAAGAAGGAAGACAATCAATTCCGACACCTAATTCAGTGTTTGGTTTTTTTACTTCGAAAATATTATTTGCATTTACCCTCCCGTACCAATTGCCGCCAAGGCGGGCCGCCAGGTCAAGTTTGTGTTGATCAATTTTCCCGGAGTCATCAAGAATGCTTTCGTCAATATGAATCATCAGAATTTCAGCAATTACAAGATTGCCCGCTCCGCCTTCATTGCCCAGGGATTTTACTTCTATTACTTTGCATTCCATTTGTACCTGGCTTTCTTTTACTCTTGGTGGTTTTATAAGTTGTGAGGGCTCTTTTGTAAATCCTGCTTTTATAAATTCATCTGCTTCTTTTGCATATTCACAACTACTAAGGCTCACTTGCTGCACCATATTATAGCTTACAATATTCACAGCCACTTCGGGAACTTCCAGGATATTTTGCAGTGTATGTTTTGTAGTATTGTCCCTTACTCTTCGTGCAGGCGAAAAGATAATGATGGGAGGATTTGTACTGAATAAATTAAAAAAGCTGAAAGGACTAAGGTTTACATTTCCGCCGCTATCAATTGTGCTGGCAAAACAAATAGGCCGGGGTGCAATTGCATAATGTAAAAAATTTGATACCTCGGCAGTTTTAAGATCCTTTAATAAAAGCGTCTTATACATATCAAAGATTCTTTTTCAATGCAAGTATCGAGAAGTCACTTTCATCTTTTACAATGTTATTTTTTAATCTTCCAAGGCCTTCAATTTCCATTTCCACTTCATCACCATCCTGCAGCCATTGTTCTTGGTAATTGGGATCGTTTAATTTTCCGGTACCATTAAGCTCAAGAAAACATCCGGTGCCAACAGTGCCGCTTCCAATTACATCGCCAGGATATAGTTGTACCCCATAGCTGGCCCGTTCAATGATCTCCGCAAAGGTCCAGTCCATATCCCCGAGATTTCCTTCACTTACCTGCGTGCCATTTACCCAACATTTCATTCCTAGTTTATAAGTATTACCGGTGTGATTTTCCTTTGGGTCAATTTTATAGTCTTCCAGCTCATCCGGAGTTACCAGCATGGGACCAATTACAGTAGAGAAATCTTTTCCCTTTGCAGGGCCAAGGTTTAGCTTCATTTCTTCCAGTTGCAAACCACGTGCGCTTACATCATTCATAATCATGTATCCACCTATATATTCATCTGCTTCTTCTGCTTTTATGTTCTTACCGGGTTTACAAATAACAATGGCCGCTTCCAGTTCAAAATCAAGTTTTTGAAAATGATCAGGCATACATATAATTTCTCCGGGACCTTGTATGCTGTTATGATTGGTAAAATAAAAAATTGGAAACTGGTCATACTCTCGTATCATCTCAACTTTCCTGTTGCGCCTCGCTGAGGCCACATGTTGTCTGAAAGCATAAGCATCCCTGCAGCTTGTAGGATGCGGGACCGGTGCAAGAATTTCTACATCGTCAATTGAAATACCGGTAAACTTTTTATTTCCTTCAACAAGGCCACGGTTTATGGAGTGAGCGAGTGGAAATATATCTTCCCAGAAATTTAAGAACATCGTCATAGTTACAGGCAATTCAGGATGTAACCTGTCACTGTCGTATAACATTCCATCAACAAGGAAAGCAAGTTGAGCATGGTCTTCCTTTAAATACGAAACTAATTTCATCAATAATATCTTTTCAGTGAAGCCGCAAGTTAAATTTATTTAATAACGAAATCGCATGTAAAGATTATGGGTGATATTTGAATTTCTTTATCGAATTAACCTTGACTTTCTTATAAATCTTTTATCTTTGTATGAAGAAAATAATATATATGAAGTTCGAAAAAATTCATAATAAGGGCCAGGCCCAAATTTTCAGAAATCAGTACCTCGAATACCTTACTAAAACCCATCCGTTGGTAATTTGGGGAATGTATTTGCCAGTCATAATATTTTTACCATATTATTCAAATTACAAACTTGGTTTTCCACTGCTAACAATAGCTTTCTTTTTTGCGATGGGCATGTTTTTCTGGACCCTTTTTGAATACCTGATGCATCGCTTTATTTTTCACTGGGCAGGTGAGGGTCCACGTGCCCAAAAAATTAGTTATGTTTTGCATGGAAATCATCATGAATTTCCAAGAGATCGTCAGCGCTTGTTTATGCCACCCGTACCAAGTATAATTATTTCCTCTGTTATATTTCTGCTTATGTACGGTCTTATGTCAAAATATGCCTTTGTCTTTTTTCCCGGATTTTTATTGGGATATCTCATATATGGAAGCATGCACTATGCCATTCATGCCTGGCATCCTCCGTTTAAATGGATGAAGCCTATCTGGCGAAATCACCACCTCCATCATTATAAAAGTGATGATAACGGATTTGGAGTGAGCACTCATATTTGGGATAAAATATTTGGAACAGGTTTCGATTTGGAAAAAGAAAAGGAAGATGCAGAAGCTGTAAGAAAGATTATGTTTTAGATTTCCGGTTGTTAGTAGGAGTTGTAGTTATAGATTTACTTTTAGGGACTGGCTACAATTTCATTTACCAGCCATCTTCGCCAGGTCGCTTTTTATCGCCTGCGAATTTCTTAGCGAATTCTATTTTTTGTAATTTTCTTTCAATGATCATATTGGCAATTATCGATGCTGAATCGGAATCCTCTTGTTGTTTTAAATTTTGTTTCAATGTATTTTCATCAACATCTATGCGATAAAGCAATTGCACCAGGGAATTAAAATCATTATTAATAAGCTCATTGATAAGTTCTATTAATTTGTCTTTTATGGACTTGATATTGTTTTGATCAATACCATTAGTTAAAGCAAAGATTTGTTCTGTAATTGATATTTCGTTTGAAGATTTCATGCTCAATATTTTTCCAATATACCCAATCCAAATAATGCAAAATCATATTTGACCGGATCGTTGTGGTCAAATTTCTTCAATTCATTCGTAAGTTCAATTGCCGCCTGCCAATCAACTTGCTTTCTTTTTAATAAATTAAATTTCTTCGCAACCCTTGCGACATGCAGGTCAACAGGACAAATTAAATCGGCGGGCGATATTTTTTTCCATACTCCAAAATCAACCCCTTTGCCGTCATTACGAACCATCCATCTCAGGAACATGTTCAATCTTTTGCAACTTGAATTTTTCCCCGGCGTTGCAATATGCTTTTTGGTTCTTGCCGGGACATGTTCTAATGAAAAAAAATAAGAATAAAAATAATTTAACGCTGATTCAATTTTATTAACCTGGGTCAAGTGAGAACTTGTTGAAGAATGCATTTTCGAGACTTCTGTTTTTGGAGTAATGAAATTTAAAAAAAGAAATAAAATAAAGCAGATCTGTATCGTTAAAGGTGCGATGACAAAATCCAACTAATTTTTTCAGATCATTATCGTTGTGGTTAATGCAAAAATCATAAGGAGCGTTGTCCATTAATCGCAACAACTCTTTGCATTTATTAATAATCGTCTTTCGTATGCCCCATGCGAATATTGCCGCAAAGAAACCGGCTATTTCAATATCCTGCTTTTTTGAAAATAAATGTGGAATCGAAACAGGGTCATCTTTAATGAACGAAGGATTATTGAACTGGATTACTTTTTTATCAAGAAAGTTTTTGAGATCGTTCTCCTCCATTCAATTTTTATTTGGACAAATTCTTAAACAAAATTTTTTAAAACGTCGAAGAACAAAACTATCCAATGGCATTATTCAAATCATCAATTAAATCATCGGCATCTTCAATTCCCACACTTAATCTTATCAATGAATCTACCAGGCCGGTCTTTAATCTTTCTTCAGGAGGAATGCTTGCATGTGTCATGGTAGCAGGATGGCCAATAAGACTTTCAACGCCTCCAAGGCTCTCTGCCAATGAAAAAAGTTTTGTAGATGAAAGCACCTTATTCACGGCTTCAATGCTATCATCTTTTAGAGTAAAGCTCATCATTCCACCGAAGCCACGCATTTGTTTTTTGGCAATTGCGTGATTGGGATGATCTTCAAAACCGCACCAGAGTCACTTTATCAACTTTTGGATTTTTTTTCAGCCAGGCCGCAATTTTTTCTCCATTTTCACAATGCCTTTGCATACGCACATGCAGGGTTTTTAACCCTCTTAGAACCAAAAAGCAATCCTGCGGCCCGGGGACAGCACCAGTACTATTTTGTATAAACCTGAGCCTTTCATTTAGGGTTTCATCGTTCATAATTAAACAGCCATGAACCACATCGCTGTGGCCACCCAGGTATTTGGTTGCTGAATGCAAAACAATATCAGCTCCCTGGTCCAGGGGATTTTGCAAATATGGAGAGGCAAATGTATTATCCACGCAGAGTAACACTTTGTGTTCTTTTGCGATTGTTCCTATTGCTTCAATATCTGCAATATTCATCATTGGGTTCGTTGGTGTTTCCGTCCAGATGAGTTTCGTGTTTTTGTTAATGTATTTTTTTATTTCACCCGCGTTCTGCATGTCTATGAAGTGAAATTTCAATCCATATTTTTCAAAGATTTTGGTAAACATCCTGTAGGTGCCGCCATACATGTCGTTTGATGCAATTACTTCATCGCCGGGATTTAGAAGTTTTATTACTGCATCAGTTGCAGCAGATCCGCTTGCAAAACACAATCCGAATTTGCCATTCTCAATAGCAGCCAATGCATTTTGCAATGCATCTCTTGTAGGATTTTGAGTTCTTGCATATTCATATCCTTTGTGGTTTCCCGGGCCATCCTGCACATAGGTAGAAGTTTGATAAATTGGAGTCATGATTGCCCCTGTAGAAGGATCGGGATGTACTCCTGCATGAATTAGTTTAGTCGCGAGTTTCAAATGATTTAGATTTTGTCTGAGGCCAGAAAAAATTCAGGATTTCAGATTTGAGTTAAAAAATTACAATTATAGAAAGTTACTAAGTACTGGTATAAGAAATGATATTTTAAATGACATAATTATCAGAATTCAATAGGCAGGGAAACTTTTACATCTTCCCAATACATAGCCATATCTGCTCCCTTTGTTGTTTTATCAAATACGATCGTCATTGCTTCCGTATTCTGATATTTAGAAGTGGGTAAATCCATCCGGAATATATCTTTTGACTGATCATATTTAAAGCTTCCCCATATATCTGTTTCTTTATTAATAATAAACGTCCATTTATCAGCAAAAGGGATAGCATATATTGTATAGCGACCTTTCTTCACTTTTTTACCATCTATTTTTACGTCTTTGAAAAATTCTATTTCAGTTGCTTCATTTGCGCCAAGTCTCCACACTTTCCCATATTCCTGGAGTTCACCAAAAACTCTCCGCCCATTCAGTTGTGGCCTGCTGTAGATAACACGCACAACAAGAGGTTCGGTTGCTTTATCCTGTATTTTAAGAATGGGATAGTTATTCGGATAGTAACTCATATCCATAGGCGACTTATCAAGCGCAGGCAATGGAGATGAATTCATTTGAGATGAAGCGTGTAGCGTGTTTAGCACAAAAAGCAAGGCGATAATTTGTTTCGTCATTTTCATAATTTACAAATATAGATGGATTTAATTAGTCAAAAGGTTGCTTAAGTTATCACGTGCGAATTTTTTTAAGGCGGGAAAAAATTCATTGTAACAGCTTTTAAATTCATCGTAGTATGTATTGAATATTTCAAATGCAATTTCAGATTCTGTAAGAAAAACCGCACGCCAGGCAAGGCCTCCGAAGCTTTTCCTGATACCTTCTTTAAGCCGGTAATTATATAGCCAGTTGTGTTCTTTCATATGGGGGAAAATAATTTGAAAACGTTTTGGCATTATTTCAAGATAATTTTCAAGAGAAGAATAAACCTGTTTGGAAAAGTTTTCAAGGTTGCCATAACTCTCAAATTGATCGGGATCGCACGCAAGAAAATGATCGTAAATCACATCAACAAATGCCCCTGCATATAACCGGTAGTCTTTTCTCAAAAAGGTTTTTGCCTTTGCAGTCACCGGGTGAACATCAGTAAAGTTGTCGATAGATCTATGTAACTGAATTCCTTTTTGAATACCACCAGGATAATCATATTTCGTTTTCCCTTTTACAAAATCGCTTATAATATTGCCGGTAAGAATCTCAGGTTCATCAAAAGAAAGATATGCATGTGCGAGGTAATTCATTTGTAAAAATAATGGCAATCCCGAACATAATAATTTATGATTCTTTCCACTAACTATTGTTGGCATATATTTTTCTTTACTTATTGAATAACCAAAAACATTTATTATGGCAGATAAAAAAAGAGTAGTGCAGCCTACAGAAGGCACAGAAGATGTAGGGGCGGAAAGCACCAGCGAGGATCGGGGAACACCATCAGCGGGAACGGATACCCAGCTTTTCCTTGCTGCAAAAGGCGGTAAAAAACACAAGAATAAAAATACGAACGATGATGAAACAGTAGTAAGAAATTCTAATGGAGATAGCGCTTTTCCCACATCTGATGAAACCGATGAATAGCACAGATATTTTTCTCTTGAACAGGCAGGCATACAGTCTGCCTTTTTTAATTTTAAAGAGTTGTAGAATATTTTCCTCAAAGACTTAAAAGTTTTTTATGCAAAAATCTAATCCAAAAAAAATTCAGAAAAAGCCCCAGTCACAGGAAAGACCCGGCGATGAAAGCAAAATGAAGCCAAGGCCTCTATACAGGAATACTACCTCCGAAGGGTGTGGTAAAATGATGAATAAAAAACTTTTAATAACAGGCGGGGATAGTGGTATTGGAAGAGCGGTTGCCGTATTATTTGCTAAAGAAGGCGCTGACGTTTCGATTGTTTATCTTAATGAACATGAGGATGCAAAAGAAGCAAAGCGGATTATTGAAGAGGACCATCAAAAAAAATGTTTGCTGATACCCGGAGATATTTCTAAAGAGAAATTTTGCATCTCTGCCGTAAATAAAACAATAAAAGAGTTTGGTAAAATTGATGTGCTTGTTAATAATGCCGCCACACAATTTGAATGCGAGAAACTTGAAAATATTTCTACCAAACAACTACAGGCAACTTTTGCAACTAATTTCTTTTCCATGATATGGATTACAAAAGCGGCGTTGCCATATATGAATAAAGACGGTTCAATTATTAACACAACCTCCGTTACGGCTTATCGGGGTAGCCCTAAGTTAATAGATTATGCCTCTACAAAAGGAGCGATTGTAAGCTTTACAAGAAGCCTTAGCTCTAATCTTATCGATAGGGGTATAAGAGTAAACGCTGTAGCTCCGGGCCCAATATGGACACCGCTCATAGCCTCATCTTTCGCGCCGAAAAAAGTTGCCGAACATGGAAGTGATTCGCCAATGAAGAGAGCCGGAGAGCCTGTAGAAGTGGCGCCTTGCTATTTATTTTTAGCATCCGCTGATGCAAGTTATATCACAGGCCAGGTTTTACACCCAAATGGAGGAGAAATCATAAACGGATAAAAAATATACATGAGCGACCCTTCAACAGAAGTTCCAAAAGTTTCGAAAAGGAAATTAAAAAGCATCGTGAGAGACGAAGAGAAAACAGCACGTGCCGCTAATCTTGTGTATGTAACCGATAAAGAGCCCGGCATAGAAAGAAAGAAAAAAGGTAAAAAATTCGAATATTATTTTAAAGGCGAAATTATTAAAGATGATGAAGAACTGCTTAGGATAAAACACCTCGTTCTTCCGCCGGCATGGACAAAGGTGTGGATATGTAAAAAGGAAAACGGCCATCTGCAGGCAACGGGTTATGATGTAAAGAACAGGAAGCAGTATAAATATCATCATCACTGGAATTCATTGCGTAATCATACCAAGTATTACAGGCTCATTGATTTTGCAAAAGTACTTCCTGGTGTAAGAAAGCAACTTGAAAAAGATCTGAGATTGGAAGGCCTGCCTTTGAATAAAGTATTGGCGGCCGTAGTTGCATTAATGGAGCGTACAAACATACGAGTTGGCAATAGTTTTTATGAGAAAGCTTACGGTTCATACGGACTTACTACTCTAAAAGATAAACATGTGAAATTTAACGGGAATGCGGTGAGCTTTGATTTTGTTGGGAAAAAAGGTATAAGCCATAGCATTAAATTAAAAAATAAAAAGCTGGCAGCGGTTATAAAAAAATGCAGGGATGTTCCGGGAAAAGAGTTGTTCCAGTTTTATGATGAAGAGGATCAGCGACATTCAATAGATTCTGGACTGGTAAATAATTACATCCGGGAAATAAGCGGCGGAGATTTTACTGCAAAAGATTTCAGGACATGGTCGGGTACGGTACAGGCCTTTCTTGCATTGAAATCAATAGGATGTTGCGATACAATTACTGAAACTAAAAGAAGAATGGTGGAAGCGCTGGATATTGTATCGGAACAACTCGGAAATACCAGGACGGTGTGTAAAAAATATTATGTTCATCCATTAATTCTTTCTTTGTATGAAAGCAGGAAGCTCGAAAAATATATGGATGAAGTAGATCGTATTGAAAATAACAATGATAAGAACGGGCTTACTACCGAAGAAAAAGTCGTTATTAAAATTTTGGAGACAAATTAATTTCAGATTGTGTAAATTGACCTTTATGTTTTCATTACAAAAGAAAGAAGAGAACGGATTTAAAAAAATTATTCTCCGCGACAATACATCTAAAACTTTTGCCGAGATCATTCCTTCATGTGGCGCCATTCTCCATGCATTCGCGGCTGACAATAAAGGGGAATTTTTGAATGTGGTAGAGAGCTATGCAAGTGCAGAGGATTTTAAAGAAAATGTTACGGCTAAAGGATTTAGGGGAAGTAAGTTATCTCCATTCGTGTGTCGTCTTAACAAGGGTGCCTATCATTTTGGCGATAAGGATTATAAGATTGAAAAATATTACATGGGCGAAAGCGCGATACATGGAATTTTGTATGATAAAGACTTTAAGATTACCGGTGAAACTTCGAATGAGTTGCATGCTTCCATAACGATGAAATACGAATACAGGGCTGAAGATGCAGGATATCCTTTTAACTACGATTGTATCATAACATGGCAACTGGAAAAAAACAATAAGCTTACCGTTATCACAGAGTGCATTAATAAAGATGCAGGCCTGATTCCTATGCAGGATGGGTGGCATCCTTATTTTACTTTAGGAGATAGCATTGATAGTTTACAATTGGAATTTCAATCGAAAGAAATGGTTGAATTTGACGAAGAGCTACTTCCAACGGGTAATATGGTTCCTCATCATGACTTTAATTCTATAAAAAAAATTGGTTCAACATTTCTTGACAATTGTTTCAAATTAGCAATGGGAGATTGTCAGCCATTATGTGTCCTTCGAAATCCGGATGCGGGAATAGAAGTTGAAATCCATCCGGATCAATCTTATCCATACTTACAAATTTACACGCCACCACATCGTCGCACTATTGCAATAGAAAACCTTAGCGGAACGCCCGACGCCTTTAATAATGGAATGGGCGTAATAACTCTTGAATCCGGTGAATCTGCACTTTTCAAAACAGCATATAAGATCACAATTCTCCATAAATGATTTAAAGGCTTGAGGCCACTCCTACGGGCAAATGCCGGATCTTTCTTTCGAATCAAACTTTAACGTAAATCTTTTTCTTATCCATCCACCAAACGATCAGCCAGTAAAACGTGATCATGCAGAGGGCATAGAAAAGAGAACCATTATTAAGATTAGAGGGAAAAATCGGTTTACAGACATACTCATAAAACCATCCAAAAGGAGAAAGATAAATTTGTTTCCCTGTCAAATCCGTTCCGGATGGGATTCTTATGAGCCCGAGTAGCCGTGGCAGTATCCCACTAAGCATAAAAATAAATAATGGGTTTTTTCCAAAAGCATCAAAGAATTTACTTAACCAGCCCCGGCGATTTTTTAATTCAATCAAATAGATCATTACCGCAAGAATTACCATTGCAAGTCCTGAAGTATAAACGGTGTAAGAGCTGGTCCATATTTTTTTATTGAGCGGAAATACCATGTCCCATGCATATCCTGCAAAAAGAAATACAGATCCTGCGACAAATAATCCATTGACCATTTCAGGGGTCTTCCCCTTTTTAATAATATAATCACCACATAAATAACCAAAGATCACCTGCACGATGGAACCAAATAAACTCATGAAACCTTCAGGGTCAAAAACCACCGCGTGGCCATCACGTATTTCACCATGATACATATGCGCATCGCCTAATATGGCCCTATCCACATTAGTTCCAAACCAGCCTTGTAAACTAAAGGGATCTGAAGGATTGCCAGCAACACATAAAAACCAATATCCCAAAAGTATAACCCCAGCTGCGACAAATGCACCGCGAATCTTTAGGAAATAAATAATTACTGAAGCAAAAAAATAAGCCAAGGCAATACGCTGTAAAACCCCAAGTATTCTTACACCGGCGGGCTGCCCGCTAGCATCGATATAGCTCCATTGTTTAAATACGATATGATTATTATCCCATCTTACAAAAGGCATCCAATTTAGAAAAAGGCCGATTAAAAATATGAGAATTGTTCGTTTAAAAATTTTCTTCCAAAAAACCGAAGAGCCTGCGCTCTCAAGCCGTGGCATTACAAAAGCCAATGCATTGCCTACGGCAAAAAGGAAAAAAGGAAAAACAAGATCGGTGGGAGTAACCCCGTGCCACAGCGAATGATCAAGGGGAGCGTAAATGTGTTCCCAGGTGCCGGGATTATTTACCATTATCATAAGGCAAACTGTAGCTCCGCGAAAGACGTCAAGCGAGTAAAATCGTTCCTTCATTGATTTGGATTATTAGGTAACGAATGTACATAAATGTTCTGCTAACTTTAATTTTCAACAATCGGTATTTTATCATTGTTGTCCAACTGAAAATAAATAACCACTCTCAAACCTATACTGGTTGAAGGTTTTAAGTCTCTCTCCTTTGGAGAGGCGGTGGGGGTGAGGTTTCAATTGCAAAGGGCTATTGCTATTGTTCTTACAGCAATTGATATTTCATAAAAAAGATGTGTAACAGGAATCTATAAAACAAATTGATACTATTTACCTTCACATAGATAAAACTATATAATTGAATATACAGCATCTGAATTATGTATTGGCCGTGGACACGCACAGGCATTTTGCGAAAGCAGCTGAAAAATGTTTTGTTACACAGCCCACCCTTAGTATGATGATCCGGAAACTTGAAGACGAACTGGGCGTTAAGATATTCGACAGAAGTAAGCAACCAGTGGTTCCAACGCAAGCGGGGGAAAAGGTTATAAAGCAGGCAAAAATAATTTTACAGGAAGTGAGCCGCATGGAAATTATGATCACCGAGCTAAAGGGAGAAATTACGGGTGAATTAAAATTGGGGATTATCCCAACGGTTGCTCCTTATCTACTGCCGTTGTTTTTGAACTTTTTTCTAAAAAAATATCCACGGCTTAAAATAAAAATTACTGAGCTTACGACTCAGCAAATTATCGATAAGCTAAAAAATCATCACCTTGATGCGGGGATATTGGCCACCCCGTTGAACAATGATTCTTTAAACGAACAGCCATTATATTACGAGCAATTTGTTGTTTATGCGTCCGGGAATGAAAAGCTAATGAAGAAAAAATTTTTGCTGCCCGGCGATATCGATACAAATCATTTGTGGCTGCTCGAAGAAGGACATTGCCTGCGGGCACAGGTTTTGAATCTCTGTGAGCTGAGAAAAAAAGAGCTTGAAACCAGTAACCTCGAATACGAAGCCGGAAGTATTGAAACACTTAAGAAGATTGTAGACTTTAGTAATGGAATTACTATTTTGCCGGAACTGGCTTTAAAAGAATTATCTGCAAGTGACCTGGAAAATGTAAGGCATTTTAAGCCTCCCGTTCCTGTGCGTGAAATTAGTATTGTCACCTATCGTCATTTTGTAAAGCAAAGAATCATTGATGTATTGAAAGAAGAAATTTGCAAATCAATACCACAGGAAATGCTTACTTCTAAAAGAAAAATGGTGACAATGATTGATTAAGTTTTGTGGGAAAATACTCCCACAAAGAATATTTTCTATACAAACCTCCCTTCGTTGGTGTAATATTTTTCTCTTTTTTTCTGAATAGGTTTTTTATTGAATTTACAAACCAGTCTCACCCTAATTATTTTCTTTCTTAAATCCTGTTATAAAATCGCAGAATTTTTTCTGGATAAGTTTTTGTACCCGTTTCGACTGAAACAAATCAATTTCATTCTAAAATTAATTGATGATTTTGCTCAATTCTTTTTAAATCTACATGTTGCTAAAAATCAATGTTCACTAACTATTATAACTAATACTATGGCTAAAAGTACACCTAAACAAACGTCAGGAACTGATAAAAAAATTGAAAACCTTGCTCCTCACATGGAGGTCGGCACTGATCAGTTTTTAACCACTGACCAGGGAGTAAAAATTAATGACAATCAAAATTCATTAAAGGCCGGTGACCGTGGAGCGACTCTCCTGGAAGATTTTATTCTTCGGGAAAAAATTACCCATTTTGATCATGAAAGAATTCCGGAACGCATTGTTCATGCACGGGGAGCAGCAGCTCATGGTTACTTCCAGGTGTACGAATCCATGGCAAAATACACGAAAGCGGGCTTTTTGCAAGATCCTTCAAAGACGACACCCGTTTTTGTGCGATTCTCTACTGTGGCAGGTTTTCGGGGATCGGCAGACCTTGCACGCGATGTTCGCGGCTTTGCGGTAAAATTTTATACCGACGAAGGTAATTACGATCTTGTGGGCAATAACATCCCCGTGTTTTTCATACAGGATGCTATAAAATTTCCGGATCTCATACACGCAGTAAAGCCCGAGCCGCATAATGAAATTCCACAGGCTGCATCTGCGCACGATACATTCTGGGATTTTATTTCGCTAATGCCGGAGTCGATGCACATGATTATGTGGGCCATGAGCGACAGGGCTATACCGAGAAGTTACCGCATGATGGAGGGTTTTGGCATTCATACGTTTCGCTTTATAAATGCGCAGGGTAAAGGTTGCCTTGTAAAATTTCATTGGAAGCCATTGCTGGGCGTGCACTCGGTAACCTGGGACGAGGCTTTGAAAATAAATGGTAAAGATCCAGATTTTCATCGCCGTGATTTATTCAACGCAATTGACATGGGCGATTTCCCTGAATGGGAATTTGGAGTGCAAATAGTTCCCGAAAAAGATGAACATAAATTTCCATTTGACCTGCTTGACCCAACGAAAATAATTCCCGAAGAAGTGGTTCCCGTAACAAGAATTGGTAAGATGACCTTGAACAGAAATCCTGATAATTATTTCGCAGAAACAGAACAGGTAGCTTTTCATCCCGGGCATCTCGTGCCGGGAATAGATTTCACAAACGATCCATTATTACAGGGCCGCCTGTTTTCATATACTGACACGCAATTGTCAAGATTGGGCAGCCCTAACTTTCACGAAATTCCCATCAACCGTTCTATAAATACAGTACATAATAACCAGCGTGATGGCCACATGCGCCAGCAGATCAACAAAGGGAAAATCGCGTATCAGCCAAATTCATTAGGTGGAGGTTGTCCCTTCCAGGCAAAGATAGCAGAGGGTGGCTTTAGCTCTTATGCCGAAAAGATTGATGCAACTAAAGTAAGAGCAAGGAGTAAAAGTTTCCATGATCACTTTAGCCAGGCAAGGTTATTTTATATGAGTCAAAGCAAGCCTGAACAAAATCATATTGTGAATGCACTAAGCTTTGAGCTCAGTAATTGTGATACCGAAGCCGTGAGAATACGTGTTGTTGGATTGCTAACTCAAATAGATGGTGATCTTGCGAAAAGAGTAGCAGATAACCTCGGACTGAAAGTTCCTGTAAAACCTGAACAACCAATCAATCAAAGTTTTGGAGCAGATACAAAACCGAAAGATGTACAACCGGTGTTTGTGCAGCAGAATGTTGAAAAATCTGGCGCACTGAGTATGGCCAATACTATAAAGGATACCATTAAAACCAGGCAGATAGCTATTCTTGCGGCCAGTGGTGCAGATGATTCTTTGATGAAAATGAAATCGGCGTTGGAAGCAAAGGGAGCGATGACAAAAATTGTGTCACCGAAGCTTGGAACCTTCACGGGAGCGAACGGCGAATCTATAAAGGCTGACCAGGCATTCTACGGATCTTCTTCAGTAATGTTCGACGCCATCTTTATTCCCGGCGGAGCTGAAAGTGTAAATGCATTAAAAAATAAACCGGAAGCAATTTTATTTATTAATGAAGCCTACAGACATTGTAAAACAATTGCTGCAACGGGTGATGCCGTAGATCTTTTATACTCGACTGATGCAGGTGAAATAATTAATGGCAAAAGCGATGGAGATAATGTTTTGGCAAAACTGGGTATTGTCACAAGTAAGAATTTCGATTCAAAAACAACTGCCTCATTTATTAATGCAATCGCACAGCACCGTTTCTGGGAAAGAGAAGAGATAAGTAAAACACCGGCTTAGTGCATAAATAGTTCTAAAATGAAAAAAGGCGATCAGTCACGATCGCTTTTTTCATTTTAGAATTTTAAGTTGGCTTTTGGATGAGGCCCTAGCCGGGCATCCTTGTAATATATTTCTCCATCTGCTTTACCTGGTCAACAATCTGGGGAGTAGTAGGTTTACAGGCCTTTACTTTTCTGAAATATTCTTTAGCTGCCCGGAATTCTCTTTTATTGATCATAATTGAAGAAAGCTGTAAATAAGCCGCGGCCTCATTTTCTTTGTCAGGTAAGCCTGAACGAATGGCCTGGCGAATGTAGTTTTCCGCCTCCCGGATATTTCCTTTTTGCATCGCAAGCATTCCTAATTGTAATTTATTGGCACCTTCTGCTTCTTTCATTGGCATTCCAAGACTCAGGCTTTTTTTCATATGTGCTTCCGCGTTTACATAATCTTCGTTTACCATAGCAAGGTTTCCTTTCAGCGTAAAATAAACTGAACGAACCGGCTTGATCAACAGCCCGGGAAACCATATGGAATCTATAACCTTTTGGGCACCTTCCATATCGCCCGACTCCATATAACCCTGGATCAATCTCATTGGCCCGAAAAGAAAATGGCCAACAATTAAAACAAGGGCAATGAAATATAAAATAAACGAAGGCCAAAAACTGGTTTCAATATTTATGACTATAGCCAGAAGCAGGAAGAAAACGCCCAATAGCAGGCGGTATTTAATTATTACATTCAGTATCTTCATAATCTTTCAATTCAATATAAAACCGGTAAATTCCAGGTAGAAAATCCTCTTTTTTGAGCAGGCAAAATTAATTCATTAGTCCTAATAATATTTTGTTTTGTTTATGAATGGGATCATTCCCCTGGAATAATAAATAATCGAAAGCAATAAGGCGCACTTAGTTAATGAATTACCTTATAAAGTATCAAATGAGCTGTTACGAATTTAAAGGAGTAAAACCAGTTGTGCATAAATCTTCATTTATTCATCCACTCGCCGCCGTCACGGGCAATGTCGTCATTGGTAAAAATGTCTATGTTGGGCCCGGCGCTGCCATTCGTGGAGATTTCGGAAAAATAATTATTGAGGATGGCTGCAATGTACAGGAAAGTTGTACGATTCACATGTTCCCCGGCGTAACGGTGACTTTACATGAAAATGCACATATTGGCCATGGGGCGATTATTCACGGGGCTACTATAGGAAAAAACTGCCTGGTGGGAATGAATGCTGTTATCATGGACGATGCCCAGCTCGGTGACGAGTGTATCGTTGGTGCATTGAGCTTTATAAAAGCTGATGAAAAAATTCCGGCAGGAAGCCTCGTCGTTGGCAATCCTGCAAAAATTATTAAAAAGACAAGTCCCAATATGATGGAATGGAAAACAGAGGGCACTAAAATTTATCATCAACTGGCCGCAGATATGCGAAGCCAATGGAAAAAGTGTAAACCACTTAGAAACGCATCAAAGCAAAAGGTTATCAGGTCAAAAAAATATAAAACGTGGACCGGGACAAAGACAAATAATACCAAAGTTTAATTCGATGTTTTTTCCGTTTTATCTTTTGACCATATTAATCTTGCATCCGTCGCCACTGCTTTAAAATCAGTCATTTTTTCATCGCCTTTTCCCGTGTAGCCGCCATCCGGGTAGCCTAAGATATTACAGGCGCTATCATACACTATATTATATTTGTCACAACAGGGAGATACGAGATAAAACACGGGTTGTTGCTTATACATGTATTGGGTAACCGACTGTGGCGATCCATTTGGTTCCTCAGCCATGTTATTAACTATGGTTTGCAGGCAGGCTGGCATTGCCCTTGTCTCAGAACTTTCGTTCGCCGTTGTGAGTTTTTTATTTGATGTGCACGAAATAAATAATGGTATAAAAAAAATAACTGCCAATAATTTCATTGTAACATTTTTGTAGATCTCTTTGCAAAAACGATTCCTAAAAAAACTTAACGACCTTTACCGGGATGGAAAAAACAAATTTTATAGATCTGATAAGGGTTTTTTGCAGGAGCGGTCATGGTGGAGCGGGGAGCAAGCATTTCATGCGAAATAAACTCACTGCCTTTGGTGGGCCCGATGGTGGAGACGGCGGCAGGGGAGCTCACATCATTCTAAGGGGAAATAAAAATCTATGGACACTTCTGCACTTACGCTATTTTAAAAACATTCTTGCAGAAAATGGCACCAATGGAAGTAAAAATAATTCCACGGGAAAGGATGGTAAAGACGTTTATGTGGATGTACCCCTCGGAACTATTGCAAGAAATGAGGAAACGGGTGAATTGGAAGCGGAAATACTCGAAGACGGGCAGGAAATTATTTTAATGAAAGGAGGAAGAGGAGGACTTGGCAATTCACATTTCGCTACGCCTACTAACCAGGCTCCGCAACATTCTCAACCGGGTGAGCCGGGCGAAGAAAGTTGGATGATGCTTGAGCTAAAAGTGCTGGCGGATGTGGGATTGGTAGGATTTCCAAATGCGGGAAAATCAACATTGCTGTCAGTAATTACAGCCGCAACTCCAAAAATTGCAGACTATGCTTTTACAACCTTAACGCCCCAGTTAGGAATGGTGGAATACCGGGACGGTAAAAGTTTTTGTGTAGCGGACCTGCCCGGTATCATTGAAGGCGCGGCAGAAGGGAAAGGCCTCGGCTACAGATTTTTAAGGCATATTGAGCGCAACCCTGTTTTGCTTTTTGTGATTCCTGCGGATAGCAATGCGCATTGCGAGGAATTTGAAATTCTGGTAAATGAATTGCGTGAATACAATCCGGAATTGCTCGATAAAAAATTCATAATCGCAATAAGTAAAAGCGATATGCTTGACGAAGAACTTCAGGAAGCTATAAAAGAAGAATTGCCTGAAGATATCCAACATGTTTTTATTTCATCAATTACTAATAAAGGCCTCGTTGAGTTAAAAGATATTTTGTGGAAAGCATTGAATGAAGATCCGCAGGAGCTTTTGCAAAAGCAGGAAGTGCTTTAATCTTTCCCCAGATTTTTGAGCTAAGCATTATTTGTGAAAATGTTGTTTCATGAGTCCTCAATATTTTTAAAGAGATAATATTTCAAAAAATCATCAAAATAACCTTGCTGGAAAACCCTGCGAATGATCTGATGATGTTACCTTCAAAAATTAAAAAGCTGGCTGAAATTCATTTAAAATAATTCATGAGGCGGAAAATATTATTTTTTATAAATCCTGTTTCTGGTACCAGCAGTAAGTTACAGCTTGAGAGAAAGATCATAAAAAAATGTTATGAACAAAATGTAGCCTTTGAAATTTTATTGACGGCTGAAGAAGGTGATTATTCATTCCTCAGGGACAAGGTGAAAAATGATAAGGTTACCGACGTTGTAATTTGTGGGGGAGACGGGAGCCTTAATCCTATTGTCGGATTTTTATTAAATATCAAAATAAATTTTGGAATTATTCCTTTAGGATCAGGCAACGGCCTTGCGTTCGCCGCCAAAATTCCCAGGTCAGTTAATAAAGCTTTTGAAATAATATTTAAAGGAAAAGCGTCGTGTGTAGATGCATTTTTAATTAATGAGCAGCTTAGCTGTATGCTGTGCGGTATTGGCTTTGATGCACAGGTGGCTCATGATTTTTCTCTTCAAAAAAAACGCGGACTGAGGAGCTATATCAGGCAGTCAATTAAGAATTTTTTATCTGCTAAAACATATCCCTTTGAAATAGACATAAACAATTCCATAATAAAGCTGGATGCCTTTTTTGTTTGCATTGCTAATAGTAACCAGTTTGGAAATAATTTCACCATTGCTCCAAAAGCAAGTCTTAATGACGGGCTTTTAGATATAATTATCGTAAAGAAAATGGGCAAGATAAAAGTATTGTGGTCGGTGTTTAAGCAAATGAAAACGGGAAAACTTACAAAGGATGCGGAAAAGAATTTTTTGAATGAAAGCATTTTATATTTCCAGGCGCCCTCACTTAAAATTAAAAATACAAAACTGGCTCCTTTGCATATAGACGGAGATCCTGCTCTCACTCATAAGGAATTTAGCATTAAGATAATACCAGGTGCTTTCATGCTGATTCAACCTTAATATCTCAAAATATTTTTTACCTGTTCAAAAGCCTCTACATTATTTTTTCGGCCCAGTGATGAGCGCACCTCTTTCTTCTCATTGGCTGTCAGGTGAAAATTCAAGGTCGCGCCATGTTCTTTTTTCTCGGGGATGTACATAAAAGAAATGCGACTCAAATTGCTATCCAATAAATTTTGTGCGTACGTAATCTCATCGTTCTGGAAATAATCCTGCAGCATAAACCAGTTTGTTTGAAGCATAGTAAAGGGCTTGGTCATAATTTCTGTGATATCACCATTTTGCAAGTCTTCATCCCAACTTCCTTTTTTTCTTGATCTTACCTGTATCACCAAAACACCTCTTGTATTTTCATTAATCCAGTCTTTAAAAACATTTAAAAACCGAAGTGTTGTCTCCTGTCCGTAATTATCTCTTAATCCCGCATCCATCACATCAATTACCGGGTTTGATGGAAGCCATACGTTAGGAAGAATGTAAGGATAGGTGGCATTCATTCGCAATGCGGTAAGAAACCTGAGATTCATGGGGCTTTCATCTTTAAACATTGCGGCAAAGTCAACCGCATCGGGCCCGCTGATTTGAGAAGAGCTATCCGTATATTCCGGTTGCATCATAAAGCTAAGAGGTTGTGTACATATCATTAGCTTTTTTAAATCTCTTGTTATAACGGAATTCAAAATTATCAGTGGAATCTCCGCATTGCTTTCTGCAGCCTTGTAAAATCCGATGTTTTTATTTAGAAAGCCACGGGTATTTTCATTTAATTTTTCTTCAAAAGCATAACCACGATCTTTTACATAACGATATGGCCCAACTGTAAATTTTTGTGCAGGCGAAATAAGATCCCTCGATATCATAGAAGAAAATACAGGGTTCAATAAATCTTTAGAAATATCGTCTACATATTTTTTTTCATCGACCTTTATAATTTCGCCGTGCGATCTCAATCTTACAATTTCACGAAAGTAAGCGGCCCCCAACATGCCGCCGGATGCGCCGCTCATAAGAAAAGTATTTTTCATAATGTTGCCATGACTCACACTATCTAACTCCTGCAAGACATTCATTGCAAAACTTGCACTGCGAACTCCGCCTCCGCTAAAATTGAATACAACCATTAAGGGCTTTTCTTCTTCCTGCCTTGCTTTCCACCTGTTAAGAATATCGATCATATTTTTTTTGTCTGCTTCGATTTGCCCGGGTGCATTGAGCTTTGCAAGGCTATTTAAAGAATAAGCCGGCCTTGATACATTATTGTAATTTAATCCGTAAGCTTTATTCCGGGGATCTATGATATCATACTTGTATAATAAGTTGAGTACAATAAAAAGAAGAATTACAAACAACACACTCCAGCTTCTGAGGAAATAAGTGAGTGCCCCGATTACGGCGTTTAAAATTGCAAAAAGCAGGAGAATACTTGCGGCGGCAGGGATTTGGAAAAACCTGTTATCAAGAAAAAAGCCTATAAATATCATAAAGATGAATGCCAGTAATACAGTGATCATTGCGGAAAGGTGGTGCCTTTTGAAAATAGTGTCCAGGAATTCCTTACTGTAATGGCCAACTTTTCTTGCTTTCTTTAAAGTAAAATAAGTGGTGAAATAATAGCCTACGGGTAGTCCGAAATTGTCATCAGCCAAAGCATCTTCATGCCTGTCAAAGTTTTTGTTCTCATCAAAATCTTTAAAATCAGGTTTAAACTTTCTTACAATTCTTTTATCAGCATTGAAAAAATAGATAAAAGAAATTGCAATGATCAAAAAGAAGCCGCCGCAAAATCCCGCGGCAATTCCTATGAATTCCCAAAATGATATAAGTTCATTTCTTTGGTCGAATGAATATGCCTCAAAAAAATAAACCAATAAAAAACAAAATGGGATAATGGCGTTATTGATACAATATTTAAAAAAGGGTTTTGAAGTAGTGGCAAGGAAACGGCAACGTTGACTATGTAAGATAAACGTTGTGATGTTCCAACTCATCATAAAAACGGCGGTTGCTACACCTGCAATGGCTGCGCCTCCTGCATTCACGTTTCCCAGGTATTCGGGGGCGAGAAATAATGCGTTGGCTCCAAAAATTTTTAAAAAATGGCCGGTCAGGGTAAGGAAAAGAATAAACCAGAAAACTAGTAAAACCTGGAATTTTCTGAAATGAAGTAAAAGCAGCTGTATTGGGAATGAGAAATAAAAATTTCGCATAAATGTCTTCATAACCGGTATTTAATGCGGTTTATTTTTTTAAGCTTTGTGAACCTGCAACCTCGATGATCTTATAATATACAACATAAAAATTATCGTGACCAGGAACAGCATAGCAACTAATTGATGGGCAACGCCAAACCATACCAGGTTATTGCTGTAAGGGGAAAGTATTACGGTGGCTATACCCAAAATTACCTGCACGAAAATCAATAATACAGGGAGAAACCGGGTCTTTCTGAATAACGCTGTTCCGTTTAATTTAAATGCCTTGAAACCCCAGATAAAAACAACCATTAAAAGAATATACGCAAAGCCACGGTGAATAAACTGAACAGCAATTTTATTGTCGATAAAATTTTTCCATCCTGGTGATAGAGTATTTATCGCGTCGGGAACCCATTGCCCGTTTATCTGCGGCCATGTAGGCGCAGCGGTGGCGGCATGCAAACCGGCCATAAAAGCTCCGTAAATTAGTTGCAAAATGAGGAATGCAAAAACGGTCCAGGTCCATTTTCTCAGGTCGCCGCCTACAGTCATCGCACCTTTAGGAATACTCAGTGTGAGCGCAAACCACAGTGTATAGCACAGGAGAAACAAGGCAGCCATGAAATGTGTCGCAAGTTGTATATGCCCGACAAATAATTTTTCGGGTACCAGCCCGCTCTTCACCATGATCCATCCAATAGCTCCCTGCATAACTCCAAGAAGGAATAATATAATAAAAGGAATGATCATGCTCTGCCTAAATTGTCTTTTGATAAGGAAATAAAAAAATCCAATTAGAAATACCAGGGCCATCAGCCGGGCCCATGCGCGGTGCAGCCATTCCCAAAAAAATATAGATTTAAAATCGCCTAGAGAAAAATCAGCGTGGATAAAGCGAAATTGATCTGTGTGTTTGTATTTATTAAATTCCTCCATCCACCGGGCATTGTTCAGAGGAGGCAGAATGCCGGTTATGGGATTCCATTCCGTTATGCTTAAACCAGATTCAGTAAGTCTTGTAATGCCTCCGAGTAAAATCTGGATCATCAGCATGATCACCCCTGCAAAAAGCCATCGGGATACATTTTTTGTAGTACTCTTTACTAATAGTGGCTGCATACCATTTCCTGTTTCTAAATCGCTCTAAAGTATTCTTTAATTTATTGCGTGCAAAGTTAAACCTGTGAAGGCACAGAAACGCCTGGGAATATTTTTAAACAGTTATGTTGAAAAATATTTTATTCCGTTAAATCACATCATTTTATTTTTGAAAAAATAGTTATCTGCTTTTACCTTTCTACCATAATAAGTTTTTTGAGGCCGGGCTTGATGAAGCAGGCCGCGGATGCTTTGCAGGGCCTGTGTTTGCTGCTGCAGTCATTTTGCCCAAAGATTTTTATCATCCATCGCTCAACGACTCAAAGCAATTAACGAGAGAAGAACGTGAAACGCTTCGGCCAATTATAGAAAAGCAGGCTATTGCTTATGCTGTTGCCGGTGTTTGCAACGAAGAAATAGATCGCATCAATATTTTACAGGCGTCATTTAAAGCCATGCACATCTCATTGAACAGGCTAAAAATGAAACCTGATATTTTGCTCGTGGATGGAAACCGTTTCAAGCCTTACAAAAAAATGCCGCACCAATGCATAATAAAGGGTGACGGTATGTATGCTTCCATTGCAGCCGCAAGTGTATTGGCAAAAACGTATCGTGACGAACACATGATGCGCCTGCATAAAAGATATAAGATGTATTCATGGCACCATAATAAAGGGTATGGAACTCCTGAGCATCGCACCGCCATTGAGCAACATGGCCTGTGCAGATACCATCGCAAAAGCTTTAATATTTACGCTGCCCACCTGCATATTTGTGATGATGAAAATATACCCGAAAATGTAATTGACAATATACCCAAAAGTGTAAATGGCCAACTCCCCGATAATTTTTAGGAAATAAGATCTCCGGTTAAACCCGCCCGGGATTTCCCAGTCATAGCTTGCGAAACAAATCTTTAACCACTAAATCTGTATTATGAAGACGAAATTTTTCGCAGCATTGGCTTTTTTATTTTTTATTGGATTAGGAAATCTTAATGCGCAAACTGCAAAGACGCCACGCCATGAAAGGCAACGCATCAGGCAAGGGGTAAAAAGCGGTGAGCTAACAAGAACTGAAACGAGAATGCTTGCGAATCAACAAAGAGATATTCACAAAGATAAAAGAGAAGCCCGGGCTGATGGGAAAGTCACAGCTGATGAAAGGAGGCACATAAGAAAAGATGAAAGAAAGGCCAGCCGCAATATCTACAGAAAAAAGCACAATAAACGGGATCGTAATTAAAATACTGGAGTTGGTTAGTTTAAAGCAGACCGTCTTATTAATTGTAAGGCGGTTTTTTCTTTTAGAAGTAGTTGCGATAAGAACTCTTCTTAATGCATTAGCCTGTATTGCAATAAAAATACGAGCGCACCGGCAAAATAACCAATTACTGCAAGCCACGTTATTCGTTTCAGATACCAAAAAAAATTTATTTTTTCCATGCCCATAGCCGCCACGCCCGACGCAGAACCTATTATTAAAGCACTTCCGCCCGTTCCCGACGCGTAGGTCAGAAATTGCCAGAAAAAATGATCGGTTGGATATTGCTCAAGACTATACATTCCCTGTGTAGCTGCGACCAGGGGAACATTATCCAAAATAGAAGAAAGCAAGCCGATGGAGCCTACTATCAACGTATCATTTTTTATAGTATGGGTCAGCCACTGCGCAAGTTGTGTCAACTGCCCGGTCGCCTGCAGGGCTGAGACACTTAATAGTATTCCCAGGAAAAACAAAATACTTGGCGAATCAATTTTACGCAGAGCATATATTACCGTCAACGTACCCTTGTCAGGAGTGTCTCCCTGGTTGTGAAATATTTCAATTATGATCCACATCAGGCCCAGGCCTAAGAGTATTGCCATGAATGGAGGCAGACCCGTCAGCATTTTAAATAAAGGGACAAAAATTAAGATACCGATACCTAGTAAGAAAACAAATTTTCTTTCCCCGGCGGGTTTCATTACCGGCCCGGGTTCTGCCATTTCAGGTTTAAATGTTCCTTTCATTTTAAAAGAAATTACTATCAAAGGAATGAGCAGGCAAAAAATACTCGGCAAAAATAAATTCTGCATAACATTGAGAGCGCTGATCTGTCCACCTATCCAAAGCATCGTCGTGCTTACATCTCCCAGGGGCGACCATGCACCGCCGGCGTTAGCGGCGACCACGGTTATACCTGTAAAAAATAGACGCCGGTTTTTGCTGGAAATTAATTTTCTCAGCAGGGAGACGACAACAATAGTGGTTGTAAGATTATCAAGAAGTGCAGAAAGAAAAAATGTAATAATTGCGATGATCCAAAGCAGCTTTACTGCGCTTTTGGTTTGAATCTTTTCAGTAATAACTAAAAAACCATCATGTGCATCTATCAATTCGACAATCGTCATGGCGCTTAAAAGAAAGAATAGAATGCCTGCGATTTCACCTAAATGGCCCATCAGTTGCTCGGTTACAAGATGCTTATCTGTCTGATATAAAATGAAAATCGTCCAGCATATTACGCCTGTCAATAAAGCGCTGGCAGCCTTGTTCACCTTTATGGTGTGTTCTAAGGTGATTGCAATATAACCCAGCATGAAAGTAATTATGATCGCTATTGCCATTTTTGATTTTTATTTAGGAATGACCATGACGTTTAAAAGTAAACAGTTTATAATAAACGGGAATTAATTATACAAGCAATGTAGTACGTGAGCTGACTTTTAAAAACCCCACAGAGGCAGATAAAAAAAATTTAATATAAGTAAAGCCAAACAAGCCGTGGCTCTTATGGTTCCCGCTTCTTTTATTTCAAATAAAATCGCTCCATGAATTATTTATAAATTTACCTATATTTTAAAGAGCAGAAAATCATAAGAATAAGAAAAGCAAATGGAAATTTACAATATCATAACATTAATAATAGTACTGGCAGCAATCTTCGGTTATATTAATTTCAGGTTTATAAAATTGCCCGGCACTATTGGTATCATGCTAATCTCTCTTGTTGCTTCCCTGGTTGTCATTGGTGTAAGTTTGATTGAACCGACTTTTTTTGCAGAAACTACTGAAGTACTAAGCACCATTGATTTTCATACTGCCCTTATGAAAGTGATGTTAAGCTTTTTGCTTTTTGCTGGAGCCTTTCATATAGATGCTAAAAAATTAAAATCGGAACGGGCTTCAATAATTACGTTTGCAACAATAGGAGTTATCATATCCACTTTTATCGTCGGAAGCCTTATATACGGGGCGTTCCAGTTGTTCGGCCTTTCTATAGATTATATTTATTGCTTGCTGTTTGGCGCTTTGATTTCTCCTACCGATCCCATTGCTGCCATAGGCATCTTAAAGAAGGCCAAAATTCCAGAAACCCTCGAAACAAAAATAAGCGGCGAAAGTCTTTTTAATGACGGCGTTGGGGTAGTCATTTTTGCAACGATTATCGAAATCGCCCAGGTAGGCTTATCAAACACATCGGGGTGGGATATCGCGTGGCTCTTTATAGAGGAAGCGGGCGGAGGATTGATTTTTGGTGTTGCGCTGGGTTATCTCGGCTACCTCGCCCTCAGGTCTATTGATAATTATATCGTAGAGACCATGGTGACGCTTGCAATAGTTATGGGAGGTTATTTTCTTGCAGATAAGCTACACGTAAGCGGACCCCTGGCAATGGTAATGGCTGGCCTGATTACCGGCAATAAGAGCATGGAGCAGGGAGTTAGCGATACAACCCGCGATTATATCGGCAAATTCTGGGAGATGATTGACGAGGTAATGAATGCCATCCTGTTTCTTCTCATCGGTTTTGAAATGCTTATCATTCCTTTTAACATGACGCTACTCTGGCTGGGGTGTATCTCCATAATGGTTGTGCTACTAGCTCGCTACCTCGCAGTAATAATCCCTATAATGTTTCTCAAATACAAAAAAAATCCTTTCGAAAAAAATGCGATACCGATTCTTACCTGGGGTGGTTTACGAGGAGGTATATCTGTCGCATTGGCCTTATCGGTGCCCAAATATATGTATGGCGAGGTGTTTGTTTCAATAACGTACATAGTCGTATTATTCTCGATACTTGTACAGGGCCTTACCATCGGTAAATTTGCCAAAAGGCTTGCTGCAAAAGGTACCGCAGGAAAAGCACTCGTCATTAAAAAGGTGGTTTTGCCCGGCGAAATTTCATCGTAATCCTTAATAAACCTTAGGGATACATCATATCCAACCAAATTACGCATAGATATTTCTTTTTTTAGTCCAGTTAATCTAATTTTGCACGGCAACCAGGCGGATTTGTTTATTGTTCGGCCTGGCGGGTTTCTTAAGTTGGCCGGTGCCGACTTAAAACTGAACTAATAAACGAAAAAACATTCTGAATACACTTCACAGGATTTTCAAATTTCGTTTACTTTTTCAATGTATTTTTTGGTTACCGGCAACACAGCTTTGGTCATACCAGTTGTGTCCTGAGCAAGGTCGAGGGTTCACTTGTACATAATACCAATGTGCATTAGTACCACACACGTTTTTGAACAATTAAATTTTGTTTATGAAAAAAACAATTCAACAGTGTCTTAACGAGCGGATTCTTATAATTGATGGAGCCATGGGCACCATGATTCAGCGTTACAAGCTCGAAGAAAAGGATTACCGGGGCGATCGTTTTAAAGATTGGCATACGGATGTGAAGGGGAATAACGACCTGCTTAGCATTACGCAGCCGAAAATAATTGAGGCAATTCACCAGCAATATCTGGAAGCGGGTGCAGATATTATTGAAACCAACACGTTCAGCAGCACTTCGATTGCGCAGGCCGATTACGATATGCAATCGCTGGCTTATGAACTAAATGTTGCGTCAGCACGTTGCGCAAGAAATGCCATCAATAACTTTAATAGCGATCAGGAAAAATTTGTCGCAGGAGCTATCGGGCCATTAAATAAAACATTGAGCCTTTCTCCGGATGTGAACAATCCTGGTTATCGGGCAGTAACATTTGATGAAGTTGCGGCGGCCTATTACGAGCAAATACGCGGCCTTGTTGACGGAGGTGTCGATGTGCTTTTGGTAGAAACTATTTTTGATACACTCAACGCGAAAGCGGCTATTTACACCATAAAAAAATATTTCAGGGATACAAAAAAAGAAGAGTTGCCTATCATGATTAGTGGAACGATTACAGATGCAAGTGGAAGAACATTAAGTGGACAAACACTTGAAGCGTTTTATATTTCTGTTTCCCATGCCAATCCATTAAGTGTAGGCTTAAACTGCGCACTTGGGGCAAAGGAGATGCGTCCTCATATTGAGGAGCTCAGTGATATTGCAAGCTGTTACACTTCAGCATACCCTAATGCAGGGTTGCCCAATGCATTCGGAGAATATGATGAGCAACCCCATGAAACGGCACACATCATTGAAGAATGGGCCAAAGAAGGCTTTGTAAATATTGTGGGTGGATGCTGCGGGACGACTCCAGATCATATAAAACATATTGCCGGGCAGGTGAAAAATTTTGAGGCAAGAAAATTGCCGGTGCTGGAAGAGATATAGAGAAAGTATGCTTTTACAATTTTATTGTTTTTAATTTGATGTTGCTGCCTTCAATTTCTGAATTATTTTTTTAGCTTAATTATGCCGAAACAAAATTTGACCACAAATAAAATTTCAGAAGAAACTATTCTGGAAAAAATTTATATCATTCGTGGAATAAAAGTAATGTTGGATAAAGATTTAGCTGAAATGTACGGCGTACCGACCTTTCGCTTAAATGAAGCAGTTAAAAGAAATATCTCAAGGTTTCCTGATGATTTTATATATCGATTGACAAAAGAGGAGTATGATTCTTTAAGATCGCAATTTGCGATCTTAAAGAGGGGGCAACATTCCAAGTACCTGCCTTATGCATTTACTGAACAAGGCGTTGCTATGCTTTCAAGTGTATTAAATTCGGAAACGGCAATCCAGGTAAATATTCAGATAATCCGATTGTTTACCAAAATGAAACAATTGATCTTAGACAACAAAGATTTGTGGATGAAAATAGAAAAAATAGAACAGCATTTGGTAAAAAATGATGAAGAAATAAAAACAGTTTTCGCCTACCTGAAAAAATTATTAATACAGGAGCAGCAGCCGCGAAATCCAATTGGCTTTCGTGCAAATTCTAAAAAAGGATAATTACAAACATGTCAGAAAATAAGCTTATCCGCCATTTCCTCCGTTTGTCTGGTTTAGAGCCACTGGTAGTTCGCCCTGAAACCAACTTTGTAAACGTCGGCGAACGAACCAACGTAACAGGCTCTAAGAAATTCGCCCGCTTAATAAGAGATGGGAATTATGAAGAAGCTTTAAGTGTTGCCCGTCAGCAGGTAGAAAGTGGTGCACAGGTACTTGATGTAAACATGGACGATGCTTTGTTAGATGGAGAGAAAGCCATGACAACTTTCCTGAATCTCCTCCAGGCGGAACCCGATATTGCTAAAATTCCCATAATGATTGACTCTTCCAAATTCAACATCATAGAGGCAGGATTAAAATGTGTACAGGGAAAATGCATTGTCAATTCTATCTCAATGAAAGAAGGCGAAGAGAAGTTTATTGAACAGGCATTTATTTGCAGGAGTTTTGGTGCATCGGTTATTGTAATGGCTTTCGATGAAAAAGGGCAAGCAGATACCAAAGATCGAAAAGTAGAAATTTGCAAACGAGCTTACGACATCCTCACAACAGTTGCAGGGTTTCATCCGGAAGACATCATATTTGACCCAAATATATTTGCGATAGCCACCGGTATAGAAGAGCATAATAATTATGGTGTTGACTTTATCGAAGCTACGTGGGAAATAAAAAAACTCATGCCACTTACAAAAGTGAGTGGAGGCGTAAGTAATGTTTCATTCTCTTTTCGTGGAAACGACACCGTTCGCGATGCAATGCACGCTGTTTTTCTTTACCATGCAATACAGGCAGGAATGGATATGGGAATTGTAAATGCAGGCCAACTGCAGGTTTATGAAGAAATTGAACCGAATCTAAGGCAACTTTGCGAGGACGTGATCTTAAACAAAAATGAAGAGGCAACAGATAAACTTCTTGCTTTTGCAGAAACTGTAAAGGCAAAAGGAAAAACTATAGTAAAAGATGAAGCATGGAGAAAAGAATCTGTTGAAAAGCGATTAAGCCATTCATTGGTTAATGGTATTACTGACTACATTGATGCCGATACAGAAGAAGCAAGACTTCAATACCCCAAACCATTGGATGTGATAGAGGGCCCGCTCATGGATGGTATGAATATCGTGGGCGATCTATTTGGAAGTGGCAGAATGTTTTTGCCACAAGTAGTAAAAAGTGCCAGGGTAATGAAGAAAAGTGTAGCATGGCTATTTCCTTTTATTGAAGCCGAGAAAGAAGAAAGACGGCTTTCGCACATAGAAGCTGGTACTGTAAATGAAGAAGGCGCAGGCCCGGCAAAAATATTAATGGCTACAGTAAAAGGAGATGTGCATGATATTGGGAAAAATATTGTTGGAGTTGTATTAGGCTGCAATGGTTATGAAGTTATTGATATGGGTGTAATGGTTCCGGCAGATAAAATCTTACAGGCAGCCATAGACAATAATGTATCGATCATTGGTTTAAGTGGGTTGATAACCCCATCTCTTGATGAGATGGTCCACATTGCAAGGGAGATGAAAAGGAGAAATATCAATATTCCTCTAATGATTGGCGGCGCTACTACTTCACGCATGCATACTGCTGTTCGTATTGCTCCCGAATATGACAACGGCGTTGTTCATGTACTTGATGCATCAAGAAGTGTGACCGTTGCCGGTAGTTTGCTTAATAATGATACCAAACCTGTTTTTTTGGCAGGAATAAGAAAGGAATACGATAAACTAAAGGAGGATTTTGGAAACAAGAGATCGGCAAAAGCATTGCTGAAATTTGACGAGGCTCAGAAAAATAAATTTGAGATTGACTGGAAAGATTTTAATCCTGTAAAGCCGGCTTTCACCGGAACAAAAGTTTTTAAAGGCTACGACCTTGATGAAATAAGCAAATACATTGACTGGCAACCATTTTTCATTGCATGGGAATTACACGGGAAATTTCCACAGATTTTAAGCGATGATAAAGTAGGAAAAGAAGCAACCAAACTTTACAACGATGCGCAACAGCTTTTGAAAAAAATTATTGATGAAGGTTGGCTTACTGCGCATGGCGTCATAGGTTTTTGGGAAGCTAGTGCAACTGCACCCGATACCGTCACTTTGTATGAAAACGGAAATGAAATAAAGAGACTCGAATTTCTGCGCCAGCAAGTAAAGAAAGCCGAAGGGCAATCAAATAATTCCCTGACAGATTTTGTAAAGACAGGGCCCGATTTTCTTGGCGCCTTCGCGGCTTCAATACACGGTATTGAGCCGCACATTAAGAAGTTTGAAGAAGATCTTGATGACTATAATAAAATAATTTTACAGGCTTTGGCCGACAGGCTTGCGGAAGGATTCGCTGAATTGTTGCATGAAAGAACCAGGAAGGAATTTTGGGGATATGCTACAGAAGAGCACCTTACAACAAAGGAATTGGTGGAAGAAAGATACCAGGGAATACGGCCTGCACCCGGCTATCCCGCCTGCCCGGATCATACTGAAAAATATAAATTGTTTGAATTGCTGAATGCTACAGAAGATGCCGGTATTATACTCACTGAATCCCTGGCAATGTATCCCGCGTCCTCCGTTTGCGGCTGGTATTTTGCACATCCTGAAAGTAAATATTTCGGAGTAGGTAAGATTGCGAAAGACCAGGTTGAAGATTATGCTAAAAGAAAAAATATGACAGTTGAAGATGTTGAAAGGTGGCTAAGAAGCAATCTTGATTATGACTCATAAATTCTAAAGGAGCCCAGGTAAGTTCAATTGATTAATGATGCTTAATATTAAAAGGATGCTAAAGAAGTATTCTTTTATATTCTCCCTGTCTCCGGGCTTTGCCATAGATGGCTCAAGCAAGTCCTCGTCTATTCCAATAGCCACGTAACAAACTCCATCCACAAACGAAAATCTAATATCCCTGTTTATTTGTGTTTTAAACCGAACCATTCTTTCCATCATTTCCATGTTCATAATTGTTCGTGCCTCCGAGGTGGAACTACTGTAAATGTCAAAATGTTTTTCAAAATTTGCGTTATTTGTTTTGATATGATACAACTTAGGTAAGGACATAAATCTGTGGAAATATTCATCCGCCAGGCTTTTAGGGAATTGATCATCATCGTACGGCCATATGTAAGTTGCTTTTGTAAAAACGTTATTAAGAGGCGCAGCAAAAAATAATCCTGTGAAAATGTTGATCGATTTGCCGGACCTGCCTCTTGAGTTATAATTTGTTTCTAATTCGGAGCAGTAAAATGTTACTCCTTTATAAACGCCTTGAATGAAATCCTCACCATGATAGTGATTATAGACATGATTGAAAAGACCACTCTTTTTGTAGTCTTTTGAAGAAATCATTTTTGAAGGATTATACGCCGCGCCGGGAATCAGATACTCAATAATCTCTTTAATAATTGTTTTTTTAAATGAGATTGTAAGGTCATCTTTTCTCCCTGAATATTTATATATTGAAACACATACGATAATTATAAAAAGAATCCCTGCAAACGGTTCATCTATAACGAAACAAACGATCGATAGTATGATGGAAGCGATTCCAGCCACACTCCATTTACTTGCATCATTACTTTGCTGGTTAAGCTTACCGAGAAAGGGCTCGATTCTGCCCGAGTAGAAACTTTCAAAATCCTTTATGTCCTTCATATTTACAGTATGAATGTATTTCTTTTTTTGTAACTATGCATGACACCAATTTTTATTTATGCGAATCATAACTTACAATGTAAATGGCATAAGAGCAGCCATAAGACGAGGATTTATTGACTGGCTTAAAACGGATCCTGCAGACGTAATTTGTCTTCAGGAGGTGAAAGCAAACCGGGATGATGTTGATACAAAAGCTATCGAATCGGCGGGCTACAGGCCGTATATTTTTTCGGCACAAAAGAAAGGATATAGCGGCGTGGCAATATTATCTAAACTTCTTCCAAACAATGTAGAATATGGCCACAGCAATGAACAAAGTGATTTTGAAGGCCGGGTGCTTCGTGCAGATTTTAAAGAGGTCACACTAATAAATGCATATTTTCCATCAGGCAGGAGCGGCGAGCACCGCCAATCTTATAAATATATCTGGCTTGATGAGTTTCTTGATTACCTGAATGATCTTAAAAAAACAAGAAAAAAAATTATACTGTGCGGCGACCACAATATTGCTCATAAAGAAATTGATATCCATAACCCGGTTTCAAATAAAAATACCACGGGCTTTTTACCAGGCGAAAGAGCATGGTTCGACAAGCTAATGGAAAATGATTTTGTAGATGGTTTTCGTCATCTGAATAAAGAGCCGCATCAATATACATGGTGGAGCGTAATGCACCCCGGTACCAGGCTCGAAAATAAAGGATGGAGAATAGATTATATAAACGTTACATCAAATTTAAAAACGCAAATACAGGAAGTAAAAATTTTCCCTGAAGTAAAACATAGTGACCACTGTCCTGTATATATGGATATAAAATTGTGAACATGCTCATTTATAACATTACTACAAAGGTCGATAATGATATAGAAGAGGAATGGCTGCTTTGGCAAAAAGAAATACATATTCCGGGTGTAATGAGCACGGGGTTATTTTACGATCATCGCTTTTTTAAATTACTGGGGCAGGATGAATCAGATGGAAAAACTTTTGTAATTCAATTTTATTCAAGAGACAAAAGTTTATGTGAGACCTATACAAGAGAATATGCGGGAAAATTTACAAAAAAAACGGTAGATAAATGGGGAGAGAAATGCTTTGTATTTCAATCCCTGCTTGAGTCTGTGCAATAATTGTGCATAATATTTTGTTTATTTTAAGCATACCTTTAAATAGCTATACAGGGAATTTTTTGAAGAAAGAAAATCTGCGCTTCCGGAACCTGTAACCCTTTACAGTATTGAGTTGAATACTTTTTATAAGTATGTAGCATTAGTTGGATAATGGGTAAATTTCGGGTAAAATCCTTGCTAATTGTGGCTTTTAGCGAAAAATTGCAAATAAAAAAATTGTAAAAAATTTTGTTGCAATAAAAAAGCCTCTATATTTGTTGCAGTTAAAAAATCAAATAAATTATTATGAACAAAGCTGAACTAATCGCCAAGATGGCCGATGATGCAGGAGTTACAAAAACACAGGCAAATGCTTCTTTAGATTCATTTGTTGAAGCAGTAACCAAAACTCTTAAAGGTGGAGGCAAAGTTACCCTTGTGGGCTTTGGTACCTTTTCCGTAAGTAAAAGGGCTGCACGTAATGGCCGCAATCCCCAAACAGGCGCTGTTATTAAAATTAAAGCTAAAAAAGTAGCTAAATTTAAAGCAGGAAAAGAATTGTCATCGAAAATCTGATTTTCGTAAATTTTTTAGAAGCAAGATGCATTTATGTATCTTGCTTTTTTTATGCTGTTGCATAAGCAGGAGATCGCATTTAAATCACATTTAAATAAAAAAATTATATATGGGACGTGGAGATAAAAAAACTAAAAAAGGTAAAATATTTAAAGGGTCATTCGGAAAAGTAAGGCCCGCAAATTCTAAAAAGACTACTGCAAAAACTGTTGAGAAAGCCGCGGAAAAAAAGTAAAGGCAGGCTCTAAGGAGCCAATCTTCTTATTTCCCATTTTTTGTGTTCATCAATCGTATACTGTAAGCGATCGTGTAACCTGCCGGGTCTTCCCTGCCAGAACTCAATTAAGTTTGGATGCACAATATATCCTCCCCAATTTTGCGGACGGGGTATGTTTTCTGTATCAAATTTATTGTTGTAATAAGCAACATTTTTCTCAAGGAGTTGGCGGTTACTTATTACTTCGCTTTGCGGCGAACTCCATGCACCAATCCTGCTTTCACGCGGCCTGCTAAAAAAATACTCATCACTTTCCTGCGAACTTACTTTTTCTGTTGTGCCTTCTATTCTTACCTGTCTTTCCAATTCTTTCCATAAAAATACCAGAGAGACAAAAGGATTTAGTTCCATTTCTTTTCCCTTCCTGCTATCGTAATTTGTAAAAAACAGGAAGCCGTCTTCCCTCACTCCTTTCAGCAACACGATCCTTGAAGAGGGCTTGCCTTCTGCATTACAGGTTGCCAGTGTCATTGCATTGGGTTCAATAATTTCAGCCCTGGTTGCTTCGATCCACCAACGCTCAAATTGTTTTACCGGATCAGTATTTACATCATTTTCTGATAAGGAACGCAAACGATAATCTTTCCTAAGGGCAGGTATGTCATTGTTAACCGGCATGTATAATTCTTAATTTTTTAAACAGTATCACTTGTTAGACAAATTTAGCAAAGGTTGTATGGAATGTGAGACTTTTAATAACTACTGGTTCGGAATTCTTTATTATTCAGAAAATAGATCAGTATGTCTTAAATTTAAAAATCTATTATAAACCAAAACTGTATGAAATTTTTCGTTTTATTCCTTGTTAGCTCCACCCTGTTTTTTATACCACAAGCCTGGCCTCAAAAAAAGAAATCCACTGAAACGGAAAAAGAGCCCGACAAAAGTCCAATGCAATCTTCCACTTTTAACGGGCTTGCATTTAGAAGTATTGGTCCCGCTCTTACCTCTGGCCGGATTGTGGACCTTGCCGTAAATCCAAAGAACAATTCTGAATATTATGTTGCTTCCGCATCAGGTGGCGTTTGGAAAACTGAAAACGCAGGGACTACATTTTTTCCAATATTTGACGGGCAGGTTTCTTTTTCAATAGGATGCGTGACTATTGATCCTAATAATCCAAAAATAGTATGGGTGGGTAGTGGTGAAAATAATAACCAACGCGTAGTTGGATATGGCGATGGCGTTTATAAAAGTGAAGATGGAGGAAAGAGCTGGAAAAATGTTGGTTTAAAAAAATCTGAACATATAGGGATGATCGCTGTAGATCCCACCAACTCTGACATTGTTTTTGTAGCTGCTTATGGGCCTGTATGGAATAGTGGTGGTGAGCGCGGAATATATAAAACTATCGATGGCGGCAAAACATGGAATGAAGTATTAAACGTGAGCGAAAACACAGGATTTAATGAAATACACATGGACCCGCGAAACAGCAATGTATTATATGCGGCGGCCCACCAGAGGCAACGGAAAGTTTTTACTTATATCGGTGGCGGCCCGGAAAGCGCATTGTACAAGAGTGTCGATGGCGGAGTCACGTGGAATAAAATAATGAAAGGGTTGCCTGAAAATATTGATTTGGGCAGAATCGGTTTGGCAATAAGCCCGGTAAATCCGGATCATATTTTCGCAATGGTTGAGACTTCTGATGATAAGGGCGGATTGTATGCTTCTACCGATCGTGGCGCCAGTTGGGAAAAGCGAAGCAGTTATTTTACTTCAGGAAATTATTACCAGGAAATTTTTTGTGATCCTAAGGATGAAGATAAAATATATGCAATGGATACTTATGCTAAGGTAAGTGATGATGGCGGAAAAACATTTCACAACCTTGGCGAAAAAAGTAAGCATGTAGACAACCATGTGATCTGGGTTGACCCGGCTAATACGCAGCATATGCTGGTTGGCTGCGATGGAGGTTTGTATGAAAGTTATGACGCTGCCAGGAATTGGAATTTTAAAGCCAACATTCCCGTAACGCAATTTTATAAAGTATCTCTCGACAACAGCTTTCCCTTTTATTATGTATATGGCGGTACGCAGGATAATTTTAGTCTTGGTGGCCCTTCACGCACCATAAGCGGCAACGGAATTGTTAACAGCGACTGGTTTATAACCAATGGTGGTGACGGTTTTGAAAGCCAGGCCGATTATGTTGATCCCAATATTATTTATGCGGAATCACAATATGGCGGTATAGTACGGTACGACAGGAAGAGCGGCGAAATCTTAAGTATCAGGCCAATCGAAGCTGCCGGCGAAGAGCCTTATCGCTGGAACTGGGATGCACCTTTACTTATATCACAGCATGATCATAAGCGGTTATATTTTGCTTCCAATAAAATTTTCAGAACCGACGACCAGGGAAGTACATGGAAAGAAATAAGCCCCGATCTTTCAAGAGGTATTGACCGGAACAAACTAACGGTAATGGGTAAAGTATGGAGTGTTGATGCAGTTGCAAAAAATGGATCAACCGATCATTATGGCCAGGTTACAACTATTGCAGAATCGCCTATAGATGAAAATATATTGTATGCAGGAACGGACGATGGGTTGATTCACGTGACAGCGGATGGAGGAAAAAACTGGACAAAGATTGACAATATTCCAGGTGTACCCGATCGGACTTATATAAATGAGATCATTGCTTCAGCGCATAATAAAAATGTTGCGTACGCGGCGATTAATCATCACCGCTATGGAAATTTTAAGCCATTATCTTTTTAAAACAACAGATGGCGGCAAAACATGGACGCCGATCCAAAATAACCTGCCTGAACGGGGCACCGTTTACTGCGTTGCAGAAGATCCCAAAAATGCAAACCTTTTATTTGCAGGAACAGAATTTGGCGTTTTCTTTTCCATTGATGGCGGTGGTAAATGGATTCAACTTAAGGGTGGTTTGCCACCAGTGGCTATAAAAGATATGGAAATCCAAAAAAGGGATAATGATCTTGTTATAGCTACGTTTGGCAGAGGATATTATGTGCTGGATGATTATGCACCTCTCAGAACTATGGCAGAAGATGATCTTGATAAAACCGCATTTATTTCACCAACAAGAAATGCATGGATGTTCATAGAATCCCACCCGCTGGGACTTCGTGGGAAAGCCTTCCAGGGCGAAAGTTATTGGAATGCGCCAAATCCTGTTCCTGGCTCGATATTCACCTACTATTTAAAGGAAGACATAAAAACCCTCAAAGAAAAAAGACATGAAGCGGAAAGAGAAAAAATTAAAAATAACTTACCGCCATTTTATCCTTCGATAGATACTTTGAGGATAGAAGATAGAGAAACTGAGCCTTATCTTTTATTAACGGTGTATGACGAAAACGGAAATGCGGCCAGGCATCTAACAGCGCCTGCAAAAAAAGGAATGCATAGGGTTTCCTGGGATTTTCGCACAGATCCGAAAGACCCGATAAATTTTACTCCCTTCAATGAGGAAAATGTATTTAGTTCTCCGCCACAAGGCATATTTGTGTTACCGGGAAATTATAAAGTTTCCATGGGCAAGTATGAAAATGGGGTTTATACAGAGCTTGTATCTTCACAGCCGTTTAAAATTGAGGCTTTGAATATGGCTTCAATGGGCGCTTCAGATAAGAAGGTTTTATATGAATTTGGTAAAAAAATATCTGAACTGAACAGGGCTGTAAACGGAACGAATGCTTATCGCGCCGAGCTTGTAAACAAATTAAAATATATAAAAGAAGCAATCCTAAAAACCCCTTCTATCAAGCCGGAAGTGGTTGAAAACATTTATACTCTCGATAAAAGATTAATAGAGGTTGGCATAAAACTCAATGGAGATATAACATTGACAAAAAGAGAATTTGACGCACCGCCTTCTATTAATGGAAGGGCCTCAGGTATCATGGATGGCATGCTGACTACAACTGCCGGCGCCACAAATACTTTCATAACCTCTTATAAGGAAGCCGCCAAAGAATTCGAGCCTGTTTTGCAGGAAGTAAAAGCAATAGATGCAGAAGTAAAAAAATTAGATCTTTTGCTTGAAAGCAATAAAGCACCGTATACACCGGGACGATTACCGGATTGGAAAATGGAATAAAAGAACCGGGTGAATAAGTAATTAGTTCCTTTCACCCACCCTGTTGAATCTTAACTATTCCCGCAGCCCAATTTTAAAATATGGATTCGGAAAAACTTCCTGATACAGTTGACAAAGCAAAAATTCCACTTAAAAGAGTGCTTGGTTTGTCAACCAGTATTTTGTTGGTAGCCGGCATCATGATAGGCTCAGGTGTATTCAAGAAGATTGCACCTATGGCCGCTTCGGGGTTGCATGAAAATTATCTTATCGGTGCATGGATTGTTGGTGGCATCATTACCATGTTTGGTGCATTTATCATAGCGGGCCTTTCAAATCTCACGATCGAATCAGGAGGGCAGTATGAGTACCTTCGCATTGCGTTTGGAGATTTTATGGGTTTCTTGTTTGGCTGGACTGCTTTTACAATTATTGGAAGTGCGTCCGTTTCCGCGTTGGCATTTATATTCGCCCAATCGGTAAATGCATTATTCCCCTTATATGATCCGCTGAGCAATTTTAGTGCGATTTCGATTGGAAATTTTATAAATCCATTTGCAAGCTCGGGTGTAAAAATTCTCGCTATTGCTACCATAGTTCTTTTGACATGGGTAAATTATCGGGGCACAAAGAAAGGCGCTTCTTTAAACAGTTTTCTTACATGGATAAAAGTTGGGGGAATTCTTTTGCTTATTACACTGGGATTATTTTTTTCAAATAACTCGCACCATGCATTTACCAATACGGTAGTTAATAAGTTTTCAAATACTGCAACCTACACTGCATTTTTCGGGGCGCTCTTAAGTGCATTTTGGGCGTATGACGGGTGGGCAGACCTTGCATACGTTACCGGCGAAATTAAAAATCCCAAAAAAAATATCCCTGTTGCGATTATTACGGGTATTGGCCTCGTGATGACAATGTATGTACTTGTAAATTACGCATACATGAAAACGTTAACCCTGGATCAACTTGCATCGATCGGGGAAAATAATATTGCGGCTTCTGCTGTTGCGGAAAAAATAATTGGTCATGCAGGAGTAATTCTTATTTCCATACTAATCATGTTTAGCACACTTGGAGCGCTCAATGCGGTAATTTTTTTCTACCCCCGGCTATACTATAAAATGGCACAGGAAAAATCTTTTTTTAAAAGTGCGGCAAATGTGCATCCCGTTTACCGTACGCCTTATGTTGCCTTAATTTATGTCATGATATGGAGTGCTGTCCTTGTTGTTTCGGGCACCTTTGATATGCTTACCGACATGATAATTTTCTCCGGATTTTTCTTCTATATATTACTCGCCTGGGCTCTTATAAAAATGAAAAGAAACGGCACAATAAAATCCCGGGTAATTGGATATCCTGTAGTCCCTGTATTTATTATTTTATTTGCAATGGCGTTGCTGGTGAATACAATTTATCTTCAGCCAAAGCAGACATTGTTCGGGATTGGTTTGATGCTGAGCAGCATACCTTTTTATTATTATTTTAAAACGCGATAAAAAATATGGTGGAGATAAAATTGGGTAGGAGTGATTATCTGTAGAAGACAAGGAAATTAAAACAATTTTATATTTCCAAAAACATTCAAAATTGTGAATGACTACCAGTTTACCTTGAAGTGTTAAAATATCAATGACAAAAGAAAACCATCCAGATAACTTTTCTACCGCAGAAAAATTCATTTTTCAAAAACTTGAAAATGAACTTCCGTCAAATCTTACTTATCATGGATTGCACCATACCCTTGACGTTTTAAGGTCTGCTTTGAAAATCGCAGTTTCGGAAAACTTGTCGCCAAAAGATACAAGGTTGCTGAGAATTGCGGTGCTATATCATGATGCAGGTTTCATACATGTTTACAAAAACCATGAAGAGCGCGGTTGTAAAATGGCAAAGAAATATTTACCCGGATTTGATTTTAGCGATGAAGAAATTGATATCATTTGCCGGATGATATGGCTACCAAAATTCCGCAAAGCCCGGCGACGCAATTGGAAAAAATAATTTGCGATGCCGACCTTGCATACCTTGGCGGGAAAGATTTTTATAAGATTGCTCAAAAATTATTTGATGAATTAAAGATATATGCGGATGTAAAAGATGAGGATGAATGGAACAATATCCAAAAGAATTTCTTAAGGCAGCATCATTACTTTACAAAGTTTTGCCTTGATAATAACGAGGCAAGTAAAAAAGAACATTTAAAAAAGATACAGTGATTTTTGAGAGGTTGCAAACTTTAATACTCATATTTAAATAAAATTGTATTGTATGAGCAACCGGCATGCTACATTCAAAAAAGTTTATTTATTTGTTTTAGCATTCACAGGATGGTTTGCCCTTGCAGGCCAGCTTTACCTTATTATTCATAACAGAACCACTTCCATACCTGGAACCATTGTGCGGTATCTTAGTTTTTTTACAATACTTACTAATCTTTTGGTTGCTGTTTGTTCAACTATTCTTTTAATCAATAAAAAAAATAACTGGTTTAATTTTTTTTCAAGTTCCAAAACCATAACCGCAATTGCTGTTTACATTACTGTGGTTGGCCTTGTCTACAATGTAATTTTAAGATTTTTATGGAACCCGCAAGGTTTTCAATTATTGATTGATGAATTGTTGCATTCGGTTATGCCGCTTCTGTTTATTTTGTTTTGGATTCTATTTATTCCTAGAGCCGGATTGAAAGTAAAAGATATTTTGCCGTGGCTTCTTTTTCCTTTTGTATACGTTATTTACATTTTGATTAGAGGTGCATTCACCGGCCTTTACCCCTACCCGTTCATTGACGTGAAACAACTTGGTTACGATAAGGTTTTATTAAACAGTAGTTTTTTAGTAATAGTGTTTGTGATATTCTCATTACTATTTGTGTGGATGGATAAAATTTTTAAAAAGGTTGGGTAAATACCATTAATTTTTGTTCCGTACTTCTTCAATAAATTTTTCCACACCTCTCCTGATATCTGTTGTACTGCCGTTATGATTATTTACCAGCGTAGAAAAAATAAGCAGCTTATTTTTTTTGGTGTATAAAAAGCCGCTTAGTGCAACCACACCTGAGAGTGTGCCGGTTTTGGCGTAAATAAATCCACTGTCTGCTTTGTAATAATTTCTAATAGTGCCGGTACCGCCTGTGGCAAGAATATTTTTAATACGTTCCATTCCAAAATCATTTTTCATTTTATTGAGAATCATTACGAAATCCTGCGGAGAGAAAAGATTGTAATGACTAAGTCCGGAGCCGTCAACCCAATTTGGTTTCTGGGGGAGATCTTTAAAATCTGTTTTTAATAAAGTATCAATGATCTTTTCATCATTCATCACGCCTAATAATTTGTCGCTTACCATCATTAAGGTTTGCTCCGCAAAAAAATTATCACTGCGATGCATCAATGGTTTCAACATTGAGTCAGTTGGCTGGGAATGCAATGTAATTTGAGGTTGGTTTATTCGATTATCAGTACGATCATCAATTAAAATCTCTTTATGAAGCGTATCTTTTAATAAATGCAGCAATACATTATTCCCTGTATAAAAGGGTGTCTCAGTATAATGTTCGGCGGAACTGGTTTCTTTTACCTTAAAGCTGTTTTCTGCAAGCTCACGGTGAGCGCTGCCCGGGAAAAGATTCTTATCGACGCTGCTATCAATGTGAACACCATTCCTAAAATAAGATGGCAATACTTCAGGATTGTTCAGCCGGTTTTTAATGATGAGAATATTCCCGTACACGGGCATAACACTCCTTTCTGCAGCATAATAATCGCTGTAATCATCCCACGACCATCCGCTTCCCCATCGCTCGTCCTGCCATATTGCTGTATTGAGAATAATTGGTTTATTGGTGTTGCTTAAGAATTCATACACATTTTGTTTAGGGAAATCCGGGTACAGAAACGTAGGATCACCCGTTGGTGCTATAAACAACGTGTCATCTTTTTCAGTATAACGTAATGCGGCCAAACTATCGCCCAGGTATTTCATTGCTGCATAGCAGGTGGGAAGTTTCGTATTACTTGCAGGAACAAAATATTTATCTCCCTGGAAGTTGTACCAGTATCGTCCCGTCGCTGGTTCATAAATACTTATGCCGGTATGGGCCGAAACGAATACAGGGTTATTTAAAACATCATTTTTGGCCTGCCGGTTTATTTGTTTTGAAACAGAGCAACTAATAAGAAATGGGAGTATTATCAAGACCGAATTAAAAATTTTCTTTTTCATAGCCCAAATTACAAACATTTAATAAACCGCAAGATCCTTAGGCTCGTCAATCATCTTGCCTCAGAAAATATTAAATTTCAATCCCACTTCCCCTGAACTCTCCCCAATTTAGTAACTTTGACGTCCTGTCATTTTGACCATAAAATTTTTTCTGCATCAATTTTGACAAGAATACATTTCTATAAATTTTCATTTAATCAGAACTATATATGTCCGGATTCCTTTCAAAATTATTCGGTGGCAGCAAAAGCGAAAAAGATGTAAAAATAATTACACCTTATGTGGGTAAGATTAATGCTTTTTTTGAAGAATATAAATCACTTTCCAATGACGAATTGCGTCATAAAACGATAGAATTCAAAGATCGTATCAGGGAACATCTTGCCGAAACGAATGATCAAATCAATTCCAAAAAAGCAGAAGCTGAAACACTTGATTCTTCTGATATTGAAGGGCGTGACCGTATTTACCAGGAGGTGGATACCATGATTAAGGGACGAGATAAAAAAATTGAAGAAGTTTTACTAGATATTTTACCGGAGGCTTTTGCTGTGGTAAAAGAAACAGCCCGCCGGTTTAAGGAAAATAAAGAATTGAAATCCAGGGCAACCGAACTGGATAAAACTTTCAGTATTACAAAGCCATACATAACAATAGAAGACGATAAAGCCATTTATAAAAATACGTGGCCTGCAGGCGGAAGTGAAATCACCTGGAATATGGTGCATTATGACGTGCAGCTAATCGGTGGTATTGTTTTACATGAAGGAAAGATTGCAGAAATGGCTACCGGTGAAGGTAAAACACTGGTCTCCACACTGCCCGCTTATCTGAATGCGTTGGCAGGGGAAGGCGTTCATATAGTAACGGTGAACGATTATCTTGCCCGTCGTGATAGCGAGTGGAATGGAACTCTTTTTGAATGGCTCGGCCTCACGGTTGATTGCATTGATAAGCACGAACCAAATAGTGACAATCGCCGTAAAGCTTACAACAGCGATATTGTTTATGGCACGAATAACGAGTTCGGCTTTGATTACCTCCGGGATAATATGGTGCATACTCCTGATGAAATGGTTCAGCGTAAACATCATTTCGCCATGGTGGATGAGGTTGATAGTGTATTGATTGATGATGCCAGGACTCCGTTGATAATTTCCGGTCCTATACCAAGAGGTGATAAGCAGGAATTTGACCAGATGAAGCCAAGGGTTGAAAGAATTGTGGAAGCACAGAAAAAAGTGACCAGCCAATTCTTAATTGAAGCAAAGAAAAAAATTTCCGAGGATAATGATGATCCGAAAGATGGCGGACTTGCTTTATTTCGGGCACACAGGGGGCTTCCAAAAAATGGCGCCCTTATTAAATATTTAAGTGAGCCGGGTATGAGGGTAAAGCTTCAGAAAACTGAAAACTATTACCTCGCTGATCAGCAAAAAAATATGCCTAAGGTTGACGAAGAATTGTACTTCCATATAGATGAAAAAAACAACCAGGTAGAACTTACTGACAAAGGAATTGCATTGATCACAAAATCAGGCGAAGACCCTGAATTTTTTATACTCCCGGATATAGGTGTGAAGCTCGCCGAAATAGAAAAAAGTGATTTAACTGCCGATGAGAAACTTCATCAGAAAGAAACATTACTCAATGAATATTCGATAAAAGCCGAGAGAATACATACTGTTCAGCAATTATTAAAAGCATACACATTATTTGAAAATGATGTGGAATATGTGGTAATAGAAGGACAGGTTAAAATAGTGGATGAGCAAACGGGACGTATCATGGAAGGCCGTCGTTACTCCGATGGCCTGCACCAGGCTATTGAAGCAAAAGAAAATGTAAAGATTGAAAGCGCTACGCAAACTTACGCCACCATTACTCTTCAGAACTTTTTCAGGATGTATCATAAGCTTGCCGGTATGACGGGTACAGCGGAAACGGAAGCAGCAGAGTTTTGGGACATCTATAAACTGGATGTTGTTTCCATCCCTACAAATGTGCCTGTAATAAGAAGCGATACACAAGACCTTGTGTACAAAACAAAGCGTGAAAAACTTAGAGCGGTAATTGAAGAAGTCGAAAAGATGCGTGCAGCAGGCAGGCCAATTCTTGTAGGTACAACCTCTGTGGAAGTAAGTGAATTGCTGAGCAGAATGATGAAACAAAAAGGTGTACCGCATAATGTATTAAATGCAAAACAGCATGCACGGGAGGCACAAGTAGTTGCCGAGGCTGGCCTTTCAGGAGCTGTAACTATTGCTACAAACATGGCTGGCCGTGGTACAGATATAAAACTTGGGCCTGGTGTAAAAGAAGCGGGCGGTCTTGCAATTTTAGGTACTGAAAGACATGAAAGCCGCCGTGTAGACAGGCAGCTTCGCGGTCGTGCAGGACGGCAGGGAGATCCCGGAACATCACAATTTTTTGTTTCTCTTGAAGATGATTTGATGCGCATGTTTGGGAGTGAAAGAATCGCTTCACTAATGGACAGGATGGGATATAAAGAAGGGGAAGTTATCCAGCACAGCATGATCTCCAAGAGTATTGAGCGTGCGCAAAAGAAAGTGGAAGAAAATAATTTTGGAATACGAAAAAGATTGCTTGAGTATGATGACGTAATGAACAAGCAGCGTACCGTAATTTACGGAAGACGCAACCATGCCTTGTTTGGAGAAAGGCTTGCTCTCGACCTTGATAATGCATTTTATTCTGTAGCGGAAGGCATCATAATTTCTTTCAAAGAAATAAATGACCATGAGGAATTCAAACTTGCGGTAATTATGAATTTTGGCATTGATACCGATATTACAGCAGAAGAGCTTGATAAAATGGATACGGCTACACTTTCAAACAGGCTTTATTACGAAGCGAAAGATCATTACAATCTTAAGAATAAGATGATGAATGAGCAAACCCTTCCTGTGATTAAAAATATTCGCAAGGAGCAAGGTTCTCACATTGAAAACGTTGCCGTTCCGTTTACTGATGGGAAGAAAGCAATGCAGGCAGTAGCCAATCTTGATAAAACAATAGAAACCAACGGCGCGGAATTAACCAACGCCCTGGAGCGTAATATCACACTGGCTTTGATAGATGATGCATGGAAAGAGCATCTGCGTGCCATGGACGATCTCAGGCACAGTGTGCAAACCGCAGGTTATGAACAGAAAGATCCGTTGGTTATTTATAAGATTGAAGCATTCAATGCATTCAAGCAAATGGATGACCAGGTAAATAAAGACATCGTAAGCTTCCTTGGCACATTGCAGTATTCCGGTTGAACAAAACCAGGCCGGCAGAATTCATGAAGAAAGAAAGCGCAAAACGGATATGAGCAAAATGCGCCAGCGTAAGGAAGAATTTGCGGGTGCAGGTAACGGCGGGCCGGATTATCTTTCACAGGAAAATGATTATATTGATCCTTCAGAAAATATAAAGCAGGAGCCCATCAAAGTAGGCCCGAAAATTGGGCGTAACGATCCTTGTCCATGCGGCAGCGGGAAGAAGTATAAACATTGCCATGGCAAGGATGCCTAAAACCTACCCTTAGTTTTTAGCAGCGTGTTGCTTACAGATAGAATAAAATTCTATACAATCAAATAAGTGATTAAAACCATGTATTTTAATTTAGCCTGCAAGTGCAGTGTGTGGGGATGTAATACCAAACCAAATGATACATATTAGGTTGGAACATTGAAAATAAAATTTGCACCCTAAATAATTCATCGGCTGAAATTCCGCGATTAAAAATTAAATTGAACAATTAAAAAACCAAAATTAACATAAAATGAGAAAATTGAAATTACTATTACTATTATTTGTGACTCTTATTTCTTTAAAATTAACTGCTCAAACTTATAGGATAGATACCAGCAATATCACATACGAAAACAAACTGAGGCCATGCCTGAATGTAACTTATGATGCAGATCCTAAAACTGTAAAAAAGGCCTGGAGCAGTTTTTTGAAAAAAAATTATAAAGTAAAAACAAAGGGTATAGGATTGTTAACTGATAAAGATGTCATTAGCTCAGAGGATGTAACGGTTAACAGTATTGCCGATAAAAGGATGAATATGTATGCCAGGATCACTGACATTTCCGGTGGCTCCGAAATGAAATATTTCGCGTCGTTTGGATATGATTTTTTTATAGGCCCCGATAACTATTCAAAAGAGTTTGAAGGCATGAAAAAACTTTTGAACGATTTTAATGTCGAGTTTCTCAATGAATATTATGGCGATGAAACTTCAAGTATTCTGAAGGAGATCAAAGGTTATGAAAAAGATATTAAAAAGAGTAATAAAACCATTAAGAAAAATGTGAAAAAATCGCGTAAGGCTTCCTCCGCAGAAGCATCAGGCCTTGAGGCCAGGAATAATACTCATAATAATGACATTGCCCGGACGGAAGAAAAAATAAAAGAACTGCAGGAAAAACTTGAAAAGATTAAAGTAAAACAATCAGGCATCACCCGCAATTAGCATTTTTCAAGAAATATTATAACGGTAAGTATCACTTGCAGGCAACAGTCGTGGAAACAATATTATGCCGCTGAGTTTAATTTTTTATTTAACAGCATGTTGATAGCAAAATATATTGATCACACAATATTAAAACCAACCACCACATTATCAGAAATTGAAAAGCTCTGCAATGAAGGGATTCAGTACCGATTCGCAGCAGTTTGTGTTCCACCATTATTTGTAAAAAAGGCTAAGGAATTAGTAGGCAATACGCCGGTTAAAGTAGCTACAGTCATAGGTTTCCCGTTCGGCTATTCGGCTATTGAAGCTAAGGTTGCGGAAATAGTTTTGGCCATAGTTGATGGTGCAGATGAACTTGATATGGTGATCAATATATCAGCAATAAAAAACAACGATTGGCAGTTCGTGGCAAATGAGATCAATACCATTTTACCAATTATTAAAAGCAGGAATAAAGTTATTAAGGTGATTATAGAAAGCGGAATTCTTACAGATGATGAAATTATAAAATGCTGTGATATTTATGGAGCCGCAGGGGTAGACTATTTAAAGACCTCAACAGGTTATGCTGAGCATAGTGCCTCTGTACATGCTGTGTTACTTATGAGGAAACACCTAAGCGATGCTGTAAAAATAAAAGCGAGCGGTGGCATTGGATCCTATCAATTTGCAAAGGAGTTAATTGATGCCGGAGCTGATAGGATTGGTTGCAGCAGCAGTGTTCAGATTATCAAAGAAAGCCCTTTCTAAAAAAAATCTTAATTTCTCAGCCCGTACAACTCATCCTATTAAATTTCAATCTGCAAAAGTGAAGGACAGGATTCATGGTATTATTTTTGACAAACTATACCCGTAAAATATGAAACTTTTATTTTTACTTCCGCTTATAGGTTTTTCTATCACTTCATTTTCACAGGTCGCAGATTCAACAAACGAACACAAGGTAATAGTGCACAGCGATTACCGTCTCGCTATTCTTGCAAGAAAGGAATCTGAAATCAATACGGCTATTTTGAAATCAATGGCAAGAACGGCAAAGGGTTATCGCCTTATGGTGCTCAACACCAACGACCGGGACTATGCCTTACGGGTTCGTACCGAGTTACTTCAAAAATTTCCCGAGCAAAAACCTTACATGTGGTTTTCAAATCCATATATTAAATTGAAATTTGGAAACTTCAGAACGAGGGAGGAGGCCGAAGTTTATCGTGGACAGATTAGCAAGATGCTGGATGGAGCCACGATCTACCTCCTTCAGGAAACGATTGAGGTTAAACCAGATAAAGATTTCAACCCTGACGAGATAAGATAAGATAGTTGCCTGAAAATTTATTTAAGAGTTTCTTTCTGAAACTCTTTTTACTTTTGAGATATGCCTTGACCTGATACAGAACTAATAGTACCAAATGCTTAAAGACAAAATAAAAAAATTAGCTGCCACATACTCTGATGAATTCATTAATATTCGCCATCATCTCCATTCCAATCCTGAGTTGAGCTTTAAGGAATTTGAAACATCCGGGTTTGTACAGCAAAAGTTGACCGGGTGGGGTATTGAATTTGAAATAATGGCAACCACTGGTGTTGTTGGGATTATAAAAGGAAAGAATCCGGACGGTAGAGTAATTGCGCTTCGGGGAGACATGGATGCCCTGCCGATCCAGGAGCAAAATGAAATCGAATACCGCTCTAAAAATGAAGGTATCATGCATGCATGCGGCCATGATGTGCATACGACTTGTCTTTTGGGGGCTGCAAAAATTTTAAATGAATTAAAGGACGAATGGGACGGTACGATAAAATTAATTTTTCAGCCGGGAGAAGAAAGAAACCCCGGAGGAGCCAGTCTTTTAATTAAAGAAGGCGTTCTTGAAAATCCTAAGCCTGGGGCGATCTTTGCCTTACATGTTCATCCTGGCCTGGAAGTAGGTAAATTTAGTTTTCGTGGTGGCATGGTAATGGCAAGTGCAGATGAAATTTATATCACCATTACCGGCAAAGGAGGGCATGCCGCCGCGCCGCATCTTACAAGTGATACCATTCTTGCAGCTTCGCAGCTTGTGGTTAATCTTCAGCAGATAATCAGCAGGATGAACGATCCTTTCAACCCTTCCGTACTATCAATCACATCTATCCAAGGGGGAAATACAACCAATGTAATTCCGGGTGAAGTAAAGCTGATAGGTACTTTCAGGGCAATGAATGAAGAGTGGCGATTTAAAGCGCATCAATTGATAAGGAAAATATGCACTAATACCGCGGAGATGACCGGAACGGAAATAAATCTTATAATTGATGTCGGTTATCCGTTTGTAACTAATAACGAACAACTCACTTCATTAGCCAGGCAAAAAGCTATAGAATTTGCAGGGACTGAAAATGTTGAAGAAACGGAAATGCGTATGGGAGCGGAGGATTTTGCTTTTTATTCGCATAAAATACCTGCTTGTTTTTTCAGGCTGGGTGTAGGAAATAAAGAAAAAAATATAAGCGCCGGAGTACATACGCCGCTATTTAATATAGATGAGACGGCTATCAGTAATGGTATAGGAATGATGGCCTGGCTCGGTGCATCTGCAACTATTAAATGAGTTATTCACATTACCTATCTTTACTATTAAAAAAAACACCTAAGCCTTTTACGGGCAATTAGAGTTTAAAAAACCAATATGCAAAAAATTCTTCGAAAGCAGGAGGCGCTTGATTATCATTCAAAAGGAAGGCCAGGAAAAATTGAAGTAATTCCAACAAAATCCACAAAAACACAAAGAGACCTTTCACTTGCCTATTCGCCGGGAGTGGCAGTTCCATGCCTCGAAATAAACGAAAATCCGGAAACTGTTTACCAATATACCGCAAAAGGAAATCTTGTAGGTGTTATTAGTAATGGTACAGCCGTATTAGGCCTTGGTGACATTGGCCCGGAAGCCGGAAAGCCCGTTATGGAAGGCAAAGGCGTGTTGTTTAAAATATTCGCTGATATCGATGTTTTTGATATTGAAATAAATGAAAGAGATCCCGAAAAATTTGTAGAAATAGTTGCGGCTCTTGAGCCGACTTTTGGTGGCATAAATCTAGAGGATATAAAGGCGCCTGAATGTTTTTATATAGAACAAAAATTAAAGGAAAGGCTTAAGATCCCCGTAATGCATGATGACCAGCATGGTACTGCTATCATAAGCGCCGCTGCATTATTAAATGCACTGGAAATTCAGAGGAAAAAAATCGAGCGGGTAAAATTTGTGGTAAATGGAGCTGGCGCCGCCGCCATGGCCTGTATTCAATTGTACGAAGTCTTTGGGTGCAAAAGCATCTAATTTTATTATGTTCGATAGAAAAGGGGTAATTCATGCGGATAGAGCAAAACCTGGATGAAACAAAAAGAAGATTTGCCAAACAACAAATTCAACCCAGACATTGGAAGATGCCATGAAAGATGCGGATGTCTTTATTGGGCTCAGCGTTGGAAATGTGATAACCCCTGAAATGGTAAAAAGCATGGCCAAAAACCCCATCGTATTTGCCATGGCCAATCCCGATCCTGAAATAACTTATGATAAAGCAATGGGTGCCAGGAAAGATGTTATTATGGCTACAGGCCGGAGCGATTATCCTAACCAGGTAAATAATGTTTTGGGATTTCCCTATATTTTTCGCGGTGCCCTGGATGTAAGAGCAACGCAAATAAATGAAGCCATGAAACTTGCTGCAGTAAAGGCTTTGGCGGAACTGGCAAAATTGCCGGTGCCGGATATCGTTACCATGGCCTATGATGAAAAAAGTATTGTTTTTGGCCCAACTTATATAATTCCAAAACCTCTTGATACCGCCTTTTGTCTATTGTGGCGCCGGCAGTAGCCAGGGCTGCCATGGAAAGCGGTGTTGCCCGCCAACCGATAACAGATTGGGACACTTATACCGTTGAGTTAAATGACCGTCTTGGTATTGATAACCAATTGTTGAGGATGATTGGAAATAAGGCACGTAAAAATCCAAAGCGGGTCGTTTTTGCGGAAGCAGAAAATCAGAAAATATTAAAAACAGCGCAGCTTGTTCAGGATGAAGGCCTCGCCTACCCGATACTGTTAGGCGATCCAAAAATAATAAAATCGATTGCTGCTGAAAATGGGATTGATCTTGAAGGAATGGTGATAATTGATCCTAAAGGCGATGAATCCAGTGAAAGAAGAAGAACATTATAGCGAGTTATTTTTTGCGAAACGGCAACGAAAAGGTTTCAATTATTATGAGTCAAAAAAGATAATGAAGGACCGCCTGTATTTTGGCTGTATGATGGTGGAGACCGGCGAAGCAGATGCAATGATATCAGGCCTTTCTAAAAACTATCCCGATACGATACGCCCCGCTTTGCAAATTATTGGAATGGAGGAAGGCTCTAAAAAAGTTGCCGGTATGTACATAATGATGACAAAAAAGGGGCCTTTATTTCTTGCAGATACTACCGTAAATTTCAATCCGACTGCGGAAGAACTTGCAGATATTACTTTAATGGTTGCCAAAGAGTTAAAAAACTTTGGTATAAAACCGGTTATTGCAATGCTAAGCTATTCTAATTTCGGAAGCAGCGATTCCCCGGAGGCAAAATTAGTGTCGCAGGCCAGGGAAATAGTGAAACAAAAAGATCCGTCGCTTATTGTTGATGGCGAATTGCAGGCGAATGTTGCTTTCAATAAAGAGATGATAAAAGATAATTATCCCTTTAGCGAATTGGTAAACAAAGATGTGAATGTTCTCATTTTCCCAAATCTTGCTGCCGGCAATGTTGCTTATAACCTGTTGCAGGAAGTGGGCGGTGCAGAAGCCATCGGGCCTGTGTTATTAGGTCTTAGCAAGCCGGTGCATATCCTGCAATTAGGAAGCCAGGTAAGAAGTATATACAATATGGTATTGATTGCAGTGGTAGATGCACAAATGAAATGCAATAACAATAATAAAGAATCTGAAGTACTGCCCGCACGAAGATGGAAACGTTTGAAGAAAACAACTAACGAAGTTTAATGGACCTTTTTAGACAATATCAAACCCACTCACTGGTGCTATACCATAGGGAGAACCAGGTGTTGTATGCAGTGCACACCATTTTTTATAAATAATAATTCTCAATGAAATTATTTTCGACAATAGGCAGCTATCTTTTAATGATGAAGGGAATGTTTACCAAGCCCGAAAACTTTAAAATGTACTGGAAAGAATTGATGCATCAGTCTGTTGAAATCGGTATTGGTTCATTGTGGATCGTATCAGTTATTTCAATTTTTATGGGTGCGGTAAGTGCCGTACAAACCGCCTACCAGCTTACAAGCCCCTTAATTCCAAAAGAAACTATTGCCCAAGTTGTTCGTGATACTGTAATTCTGGAATTTGCTCCTACGCTTGTTTGTATCGTTTTAGCCGGGGTGGTGGGCAGCAAGATAGCGGGCGAGTTGGGAAATATGCGGGTCAGCGAGCAAATAGATGCACTGGAGATTATGGGCATCAACACAAAAGCATATTTGGTAATGCCTAAGATACTTGGGGCTCTTATTACAATTCCGTTGCTTGTGGTGCTGGCGGCAGTTTTAGGGATTTATGGAGGAAGACTAGCCGGAAGCCTTTCCGGTATTCTTTCAACAGATACATATGACAAAGGCTTGCTTGTGGCATTCATACCCAAAAATGTGTGGTTCGCACTTATAAAAGCTTATACGTTTGCTTTTATTATAAGCAGTGTTTCTTCATTTTACGGATACAATGTAAAAGGCGGAGCCCTGGAAATTGGCAGGGCAAGCACTACAGCAGTTGTTACAAGTTGTATCTTAATTTTATTTGCGGATTATATTCTTGCGCAAATTTTGTTGGGTTAAGCATTGTAATAAATAGTTTTAAACTTTGAAAAATTATAGCTGTTACTAATGATAGAACTTAAAGATGTAAAAAAATCTTTTGGAGACAAAGAGATCCTTAAAGGGGTGAGCGCAGTTATGGAAACTGGTAAAACTAACCTGATAATAGGCTCCAGCGGAAGCGGCAAAACGGTTTTGCAAAAATGCATGGTTGGCCTGTTTGAGGTAGACAGCGGCGGAATTCTTTTTGATGGTAAAGACCTTGCTACCATGGAAGAGGAGGACAGGAAAGAACTACGACAGCAAATAGGGATGTTATTCCAGGGTTCAGCTCTTTTTGATAGTATGACAGTAGAGCAAAATATAAAATTTCCGCTCGACATGTTTACAAACTGGAACCATAAAAAAAAGATTGATCGTGTAAATGATGTGCTGGCCCGTGTGAATTTAAAAGATGCCAATAAAAAATTTCCCGCAGAAATAAGTGGTGGTATGATGAAGCGGGTGGGTATAGCCAGGGCAATTGTTTTGAAGCCCAAATATTTATTTTGTGATGAGCCAAACTCCGGCCTCGATCCTCAAACTTCCCTGCTTATTGATCAGTTAATAAGTGATATCACCAAAGAAAATAATATTACAACTATCATCAATACACACGATATGAATAGTGTAATGGAAATTGGTGAAAATATTATCTACTTATACTTTGGGGAAAAGGAATGGGAGGGAAATAATAAAGAAATTATATTCAATAAAAATAAAAAACTTAACCAGTTTATATTCGCTTCCGAATTTCTGAGGGACGCGAAAGATATGAGAATGCTCGAAGAAAAAGGGATAATAGATAATGACCGCAACATGGAAGAAATAATGCGCGATGGTGGCGCAAACCTGGTGATGGGAGAAGGAGATGCTCCTCCCTCTGACTCTTAATTCCCGATAATATTTCCCGGTTTACCATTGTTAATTCAATAGTTTTTTAGCCGCCTGTCCGTAAAATGTACCACAGGAATAAAGTGCATACCCGTTAATAATATTCTCTATAACTTTTGTTGCAATAAAATTATTGTTGTGCCTAAAATAATATGGGCAATCACAATCTTTTATGTCGCAATTAGCTTGCTCTTTGCTTTTATAAATGGCTGTAGAATTACAATTAGCTTTTATGCCCCTTCTGTATTTACTAATTTTATTTTCTTCGATCAGTTGCCGTCCGCGAAAAAACGAAAAATCGTTTAGCGACATACGATTGGAGTATATATCGGGAGTAAAGAAGCTAAACCTGGTTGATTTACAATTGAGCTTTAAAGAAAATATTCTAGCTGATAAGTCAATTCAATCTATAAAAGCACAAATACATTTTTTCAGGAAATTAAAAAGCGAAACAGGCCTTATTAAACCTGGCGCACTGAATAGTGAAGAACTGCCTGATTATGACCTGATAAATTACCAGGCTGGCTTCAATCTTGAACGCCTGGATCTCGAGCTCAACAGTTTTGAAAATCAAGCGGCGATTGCAGGAGCAGAATCGATTTATCAAATACCACTGGGAAAAGACTGGTATAAATATTTTCTAAAGAGATGGTTAGGAGATGATGTTTCCCCTGCAGAAATTTACCAGTTAGGTCTTGAACAAATTAAAAGGTCGCAGGAAAATTTTGAAGCAATTCGTTTAAGATTGGGATTGAGTGAAGAAGCATTTTATTCACGGCTTAATGACTCGTTATTCTTTCTAAATAATGAAGCCGAAATAAAAAAAGATTATGAAGGAATTAGGCAAACAGTTTTTTCAAATCTTCAAAATATTTTTTTAAATTATAAGGTTCCGCCAATAGATATAGAGCGGGGAACAGATGCCAATCTTAGCCAAACTCCCGGCTACTATAATGGGAATACTTTTTATTTTAATCTTTTTGATAAACCGTATAATAAACGCCAGATGGATTGGTTGTTTATTCATGAAGCAGTTCCGGGCCATCATTTTCAAACTTCAATTGCATCGGGTGTGAACAGGTCAGAAGTTCAGAAGCTATTCTGGTATCCCGGGTATGGAGAGGGTTGGGCGGCCTATGCTGAAGAATACGGAAAAGAACTCGGCCTTTACAAAACACCTTACCAGGAATTAGGAAGATGGGAATGGGACATTGTGCGGTCAGTAAGAGTATCGCTCGATGTTGCTATAAATTATTACGGATGGACAAACGAACAGGCACTGGCCTTTTGGAAAAAAAATATAAAAAACCAGGATGATATTGCGATGCGCGAAATAAGCAGGATGAAGAGATGGCCCGTACAGGTAATTACCTATAAATATGGCGCGACGCAATTTCTGCTTTGGAAAAATAAAGCGCAACTAAGAGACGGAACATCCTTTGATATCCGTCATTTCCATGATGAATTGCTTAAGAAGGGCGGGTTACCTTTTATACTCATGAAAAAATATTTAAACTACAATTGAGAGATGGGTCGTTGACGTTGACAGGCATAAAAAACCCGGCACCTGGCCGGGTTTTAAATCGTTCCAAAATTATATAGTTGCCTTTTCGTGGGTATTCACATCATTTCTAAACACTACCACGCCATCAAAAACGTCAACCAATACAGGGTGGGATTTATCAATTGTTCCACTTAATAACTTTTTGCTCAACTGGTTTACAATTTGTTTTTGTATCAATCTCTTCAAAGGCCTTGCACCAAATTGTGCATCGAATCCATTCTCAGCGAGGTAATCCAGTAAATATTCAGTGAATTCCAGGACAACACCATTTTTTAGCAACTGATCCCGCAGATCGTGAAGTTGAATCCTGATGATTTCTTTTATCTCTTTGCGAAGCAAAGGCTGGAACATAATCACTTCATCAATCCTGTTCAAAAATTCAGGCCGTATGGTTTGCCTTAATAGCTCAAGCACTTCTCTTTTAGTTTGATCAACAACTTCTTCTTTATTTTCTTCAGTAACATTATCAAGGTTAGCCTGTATGATATGGCTACCCATATTGCTTGTCATAATGATAATGGTGTTTTTAAAATTCACCACACGTCCTTTATTATCAGTAAGTCTTCCATCATCCAACACCTGCAACAAAATATTGAACACATCCGGGTGCGCTTTTTCAATTTCATCAAGTAATACCACGCTGTAAGGTTTGCGCCTAACGGCCTCCGTTAATTGTCCGCCTTCATCGTAACCAACATATCCGGGAGGTGCACCAACCAGCCTGCTTACAGAATGTTTTTCCTGGTATTCACTCATGTCAATCCTTGTCATCATGCTGTCATCATCAAACAGATACTCGGCTAAAGCTTTTGCAAGTTCTGTTTTACCGACACCGGTTGTACCAAGAAAAATGAATGAACCGATAGGTTTTTTCGGATCGTGCAAACCAGCGCTGCTTCTGCGTATCGCATCGGCTACTGCCTCAATAGCTTCATCCTGGCCTATGACTCTTTTATGCAATTCATCTTCAAGATTCAATAATTTATCTTTTTCACTTTGCATCATTTTGCTTACAGGAATACCCGTTGCTTTTGCAACACTTTCAGCGATATCTTCAGCATCTACTTCTTCTTTCAACAATCTTTTTTCACTTATTTCATCAAGTTGTGCGGTATAATCTGCAATCACTTTTTCCTGGTCCTGCAGCTTGCCATATCTTATTTCAGCTACTTTTCCATAGTCACCTTCACGCTCTGCTTTTTCAGCAGCCATCTTTAAATTTTCAATCTCGGCTTTTGCATTTTGTACTTTTTCAACAATCTCTTTTTCCTGTTGCCACTTGGCTTTGAAGGTGTCCCGTTCAACAGAGAGGTTAGAAATCTCTGTATTCAGATCTTTTAATTTTGCCTCATCTTTTTCTCTTTTTATAGCTTCTCTTTCAATCTCCAATTGTCTTATCGCTCTCTCAAGCTTGTCCAGTTCTTCGGGCATGGAATTCATTTCGAGCCTGAGTTTTGCAGCGCTTTCATCAATGAGATCAATGGCTTTATCCGGTAAAAAGCGATCGGTCATATACCTGTGAGATAATTCAACGGCAGCAATAATTGCTTCATCTTTTATTCTTACATGGTGATGTGTTTCATACTTATCTTTTATGCCACGCAAAATCGAAATTGCATCCTCTACCGAAGGTTCATCTATCAATATCTTTTGAAATCTCCTCTCAAGTGCTTTGTCTTTTTCAAAAAATTTCTGATATTCATTTAAAGTAGTGGCGCCGATTGCACGCAACTCACCGCGGGCAAGAGCAGGCTTTAAAATATTTGCCGCATCCATGGCTCCTTCACCACCACCGGCGCCAACCAGGGTATGTATTTCATCAATAAATAAAACGATCTCGCCGCTGCTTTCACTTACTTCTTTAATTACTGATTTTAATCGTTCTTCAAATTCGCCTTTATATTTTGCACCGGCAATAAGGAGCCCCATGTCAAGTGCAAAAATTATTTTTGATCTTAAATTTTCCGGTACATCTCCATTTACAATACGATGCGCCAACCCTTCGGCTATTGCTGTTTTACCAACACCCGGTTCACCAACAAGGATAGGATTATTTTTCGTTCTTCTTGATAAAATGTGCAACGTCCTTCTTATCTCTTCATCCCTTCCTATCACAGGATCAAGCTTGTTGCTTCTTGCAAGTTCATTCAGGTTTTTTGCATATTTGTTCAGCGCATTAAATTGTGTTTCCGAAGTTTGGGAAGAAACAGTTGATCCTTTTTTTAATTCTTTAATTGCGGCAATCAATCCCTTCTCTGTAAGACCAGCATCCTTTAATATTTTGGCTGAATTATCATTTCCCTGAACGATAGCCAGTAAAATGTGCTCGACACTCACAAACTCATCATTAAACATTTTCAAGGTCGCTGATGCACGCAACAATACATTGTTCAGGTCCCTGCTGATTACCTGCGCAGGTTCACCATCTCCCATTTTTGGAAGCTTTTTTAAGCTCTCATCAATTTTACTTTCAACAAAATTTACATTAACATTATTTTTTTTAAGAAGATATTCAACAGGGCTATCTTCATCACTTAGCAATGCTTTTAGCATATGCTCAGTTTCTATATTCGGATTTTTTTCATTGAAAGCTATTTGCTGAGCCTTTTGAAAAATCTCCTGTGATTTTATCGTTAAACTATTTGGGTTCATATTTATCTAATTATTCTTGTAATAAGTTTATCAGTAAGTATCAAATTTTACACCAACACTCCAAACAGCAATAATCAGTAATTATGTCCTATAAACTACAACTGACCTGCCGCAAGTTCAGTCTGCTGCTGTCTTTCCTGCTTTTTTTTCAGGCTAATTTTGCCCAAAATAATTTTGTCAAGGCCGATAACTGGTTAAAAGATAATTTAAATGAACTCGGAGGCAGGGCTGTTTTGGTAATTGTAAAGAATGGAAATATTATTTATGAAAAAGCAGAAAATGACCTGTCGCGCCGGCAAAAAATGATTGGAAAATTTATTGCAAAAAGACAAGGCAAAGATGCTGATGAAATGTTACAGGATTATACAATTAAGACGCATGGCGCTATTGCGAGTTGCAGTAAATGGCTGAGTGCCGCTTTGGTAATGACTTTTGTGGATGAAGGCAAATTAAATCTTAATGATACCATCGGAAAATTTCTGCCTGTGATGACGCAACATCAAAAAGGAAATATTACTATATGGCAATGCCTGTCGCACCTTACAGCGATCAAGGCCGGAAATTTAAAAGAGTCGCGGGAGATTATTAACACCGGCACAACAATGATTGAAGTGATGAATAAAATTGCTGAGCAACCCATGGAAGGTGAACCGGGGAAAGTATTTCATTACAGCAGCATTGGTTTGCAAATCGCGGCGGCAGTTATTGAAAAAATAAGTGGTCGAGGATTTTAAAACATTATTCAGGGAAAGAATTGCCATACCATGTGAGATGACTAATACTGATTTTGGAAATACAAGTGTTCCCTTGGCGGCAGGCGGCGCTTTTAGTACACCAGAAGATTATGCGCATTTTCTTCAAATGATTTTGCAGGATGGAATGTATAAAGCAAAGCAAGTGCTTTCAAAAGAATCTGTTGACGCTATGCAACACAATTATGCAAAAGGGGCACGAGTTGCTTACTCGCCGGCCGAAGCCGGTGGCTGGGGCTACGGCTTCGGTGAGTGGGTCATGGATGACGCAGTTGGCAGATCATCTGCAGTTACAAGCCCTGGCTTATTTGGAAGTTTCCCATGGGTGGATAATGAAAGACAATACGCTGGTTTTCTTTTTGTATTTAATTTAAAAAATAAAGGACGTGCAGAAAAGTATAGAGAATTAAAATCAATAATTGACAAAGAAATTGATAGCCTCACCCCGGCAAAAAACTAAAGTACTTTTGTTGCGTATGCAGCTAAAAGAAAAACATACAGCTTTTATAAAATCAACGTCGCAGTCTTTAGGCTTCGATTATTGCGGCATTGCCAACGCTCAAAAACTTGACGAAGACGCTTACCGCCTTGAAACATGGCTCAATAAAGGTTTTCAGGGTAAAATGAACTACATGGAGAACTATTTTGAGCTAAGAATTGATCCCACAAAATTAGTTCCCGGTGCAAAATCAGTTATCACCTTATTGCTGAATTATTTTCCGGTCAGAACAACAAAACCCCGAAGCGCCGCAGGTTTCGAAATATGCCTATGGAAAGGATTATCACGAAGTGATTCGGGAGAAACTTAAAACTTTTCTTCGGTTCATAAAAGAAAATATCGGGGATGTGCATGGAAGAGGTTTTGCAGATAGTGCACCAGTGCTTGAAAAAAGCTGGGCACAGAGAAGCGGTTTAGGTTGGGTAGGAAAAAATGGAAATCTTATAACGAAAAATGAAGGTTCATTTTTTTTCATCGCAACGCTGATAACTGATCTTGAGCTTGAGCCAGATGATCCTTTTGTAAAAGATTATTGCGGCACTTGTACGAAGTGTATTGACGCATGCCCAACGGAAGCAATATTGCCTGATAAGGTAATTGATGGCAGCAAATGCATTTCTTATTTCACCATTGAATTGAAAGATATGTTGATCCCAGGTGAGATGCAGGGAAGATTTGAAAATAAGATGTTTGGTTGCGATATCTGCCAGGATGTATGCCCTTGGAATCGGTTTTCTAAACCGCATTCAGAAAACCAATTCACACCGATTCCTGAAATTTTAAATTTTAGTAAAAATGATTGGGAGGATCTTACTGAAGAATCTTTTAAAATAATTTTTAAAGATTCACCATTAAAGAGGGCAAAGTTTGCAGGGATAAAAAGGAATCTAAAATTTATTTCCTGATCTTTTAAAACCAAAAACCCAGCTTTATACTTATACGTTTAAATTTATAGTCATAAATATCAACTCTTGGAGGAAGCAGTTGATCTGCCGGTCCAACTCCTGAAGGGAATGTATCTCTTTCTTTTAAATTTTTGTAAGAAAAGCCTGCCGATAATGCTAAGGCAATTGACTTCGTCAAAGTAAATTTGTAGCCTGCTCCCAATTCATAATATAAGCCGCCGTCGAAATTATATTTTACCCAGGATTGGTTACTTTTACTTTTAGGTCTTAGAGGTAGATTATAGCCTACATCGGCATTGATAAACGGAGTATTCCTGTTTCCTTTAATATCTTTTCTTATGTCAACGAACAGAGGAATGCTTTTTAAATTGGCGTAATAGTCAATGCCGGCACCTATTCCTGTAAACCATGTTTTGAAAGTGACACCGCTTAGCAATTGCAATTCCGATCCGGCTTTATCGGCTTCTCCATTCAACAAACCGGCACGTAAAGCTGAAGATAGCTTCGCCATCTTAAGAAAAGATTTATTCTGAGCAATAGCTGCGCTATATGACGAGACGATCAGAAAGACCAGGAGATATATTTTCTTTACAGGAATCATTTAGCAATATTTATTTTGCTCAACAAACGGATGTTATTAACGTTGGAGTAATCATATTGATATAATCCGTCTTTTGCCACCACCAGTGCAACACTATTGTATGCAATTACATCATAGGTTTCCGGCCCGGCGATCTGTTTTATCAGCTTTAAATTGTTTACATCACTTGCATTATACACTTTCAATCCATCGGCGCCATCGCAAATGAATAAAATGTTTCCATCTTTTGATAAGCCATGCGGATTTTTTAGGTTATAGGTTTTTACTAAAGAAGGATTCGTAAAATCATTCAATTTTAAAATGTCTAATTGATTACTAAATCCCTCACATTTGGTACCCGACCTAAGTGTTACATAGGCATAATTATCATCTGCAATAACCGGATCACAACTACGCCTATGGCCAAACTGGCCGTCAAGAGAAGGCTGGCCCGGATTATCAATGTTATAAACATACATGCCGTTTTGAGACCCGATGAATAATTTATTTTTAAGTGGAAAAATCGTTTCAATATTCCAGCTTCCAATATTTACTTTATCATTAAAAGAAGGATTGTTTGAAACCGTTATGTCGAAAATATTTAAATCAGAATTGCCGACGGTGTATAAATAATTATTAACTAAAGCAAATCTTGCCATTGAACCGGCAATACCCACAGTTGCCGGGCCTCTGTTAAAATTTTGAGAAGCACTACCTAAATAATCATAGTTTACTTGTTGCCCCCATGGATACTGGGGTTGGTAATCACCTGTAATTGTAGTATCGTGACGTATCCAATCATAAACTACCATATCAGTATCGGCAGAAAAGCCGTAGAAGTAAGAGTACGAATTATTAGGAAATATATTTTCTATGACTTTAGTGTTGATGACGTTAAGTGGGTTGGATATATCAAGCGTTACAAGATCGGCGAACAGATCAGCGTACAGGGTATTGCCCTTCACCGCTATATCTGCATTTCCCGGAATACTTATAAAGGCAACATTTCGGGGTGACGATGGATTAGTATTATCCAGTACATGGATGCCGCGGTTGGTTTCGTTTAAAAAAATATATTTTCCGATAATAAAAATCTTTCCGGGATTTTCTATTTCCCGTGGCGCATTGCTTTTAATACCCGCCCTCACTTCTGTTTTCGTTTTGTAAAGGGGCTCGTACCAGCTATAAGTTTGGGTATGCGTAATGGAATCCTTCACGCACCCACTAAATAACAAAGAAGCGAATAAGAAAACAATCGTCCCGGGATTGGTAAATGATTTTTTCATGGTCAATAATTTGATGGATTGACAGCAGGTATTTACAAACCGTTGCTTAACGAGTTACTTTTTTCCTAAAATAAGTTCAGAGCGCAAGCCAAAAAACACGAAATGCTTTTTGTTGTACAATCCTTCGTTGGCTAATTGTGAAGCGGTGTAATGAAAATAAGGGCCAAGTAAAATTGAACTTTTTTGACCTTGAAAAAGAGCAGTTGTAAAGCCGGTATTTATGCCGATTTGGGTTTTATTAAAAAGAGAGTTGTCTTTGTAATAAGTTCCTGCATATTGGTTGAATTGCAAAGCGTTGCTGTTTATCAGTTGAGATATAGTAAGACCGCCGCTCCAGAATACGGGAAACGTTTTACTTTTTCCTAACCTAATCCTTATTTGCACCGGCAATTCTATAAACTTAAAATTATTATAATAGTGATTCTGAGAAAATCTTAAAGCTTGATATGCCCCTGTAGTATCATTTTTTGGTCCTACCAGGTTTGAGGTATTGAACTCCTTATAATTTATTCCAAATGATATTTTAGTTTTCGGGGAAATATTTTTTTCCAAAAAAGCACCGGCAATAAAAGCGCCGCCGTTTTTGACTTTAGAAGGGTTGGAATATACCGGGCCCGGGCTACCATTGATAGCCGAGCTTTGAGTATAATACCGGTTTGAATAACCAAATCCCAGGAATTCATTGCCGACGTGAGAGATACCGCCGGCTACAAAAACTCCCAGGTGCCATTTGTTTTTTGATTCCTGGTTGAAAGCTTTTTTGGGCTTATTCGCCAAAGTATCCGCTTGTGTTATTGATTCTTTTACCTTGTTTTCATTTTGCAAAACGTCAACGGTAAGACTATCATCAACGGGCTTGTGCTTACCCAGAATATCCGCCGTAAAAACATCACTCACTATGTCGTTGTCGGGCTCGCTTGATGCCTCGTGCTGTTTACGATCATCGTTTTTTACGGGTAGATTATTTGATTCAATACCAGGAAGGTCGGTGAACACTGCCACGCTGCCACCTTTTTGCCCTCTATAACTTTTGTTTTTTGCGGGATTTTCTTTTGCCGGATGTCGTAATTCTTCATTCGATCTCAAGGTATTTTCATTTTCTCCGCTTGATATAGGCTTTTCTCCGAGGGCGATATGATTCTGTTTTTCATTTTCTTCGCCCCGATTATTTTTATTTATTGATGCAGAATCATTTCCTTGTGTTTTAGAATTAGCGCTGAACTCCTGGTTTTTTAAAACCGAATGGTCTTGTGAATTGTACAACCAATAGCCTCCGGAAAGCAGCAAGGCGAATAAAAAAATAAAAGCCAGTAGTCCCCATTTTCTATCTTTTCTTTTTTCTATGCGATTCTTTATATTTTCCCATACGGATTCAGACGGATCTAATTTTAGATTATCCATCCTTTGTCGCACCTGTTTTTCAAATTTATTTTCTTCCATAGTGCTCATGTTGCTCTTGTGATGAAATTTTTTTTATCCATTCTATAAGCAAAGCCCTGGCTCTTGCATATTGCGATCGGGATGTGCCATCCGTTATACCCAGCATAGCGCCAATCTCTACATGGCTATAGCCCTCGACGGCATGCAGGTTAAAAATGGTTTGATATCCTGTCGGTAACTGTCTTATCAATTCTGATAATTCTTTAGCCTGTAATCGAATCTGCGGATCGTCAGTTGAAACAGGATGGAGTGTCATTTCGTTATACATCAGGTCGTTCTGGTACTTTTTATTTGTCTTGAGAAAATTCAGGGCGGTATTCACCATTATTTTCCGTATCCATCCTCCAAGTTCTCCCTCCGATTTATACTGGTGCAGGTATTTAAATACTTTCACAAAACCATCCTGCAGCACATCTTCCGCATCGCTCAAAGTTTTAGTATACCGAAAACATACGCCTAACATGACAGGTGCAAAATGCTCATATAGCTCACGCTGAGCCTCCGGCTTCAATTTCAGGGCATCTCTTACGAGTTTGTTATAATCCATGTGTAATATTGCAAGTTCTTTGACAAAGGATTTTTCTATAACGTTGCATGGAATAAATTTGGTTTTATGATGATTAGCACGGGACTGGAATTGCCACGACCTTTAGGCCGTACGTTACATAAAGTTATAAAGGCTTTAGCCAAAACATAATTGGTTGTTTTTTCTAAATAAAATAGTCAGTCTTTGATATTTTAATAATTTATTATAAAAGATTTGAAGCTGGATTATACAAATTCATCCACGCACTGAAGGTCGTTGTACCTAAAGGGCGCAATCTATTTTACCAAATAAAGACATCCAAAATAAAGAAATGGAATACTAAATTTTAACCGAACCTTTAATTATGAATTTAATTGAAAAAGACCGGCTTTATATCTGGCATCCCTACACTCATCAAAAAGACAGGTTGCCGGCTATTCCTGTGGTAAGAGGCAGGAAGGCATTGTTATATGACGAAGAAGGAAATACTTACATTGATGGTATAAGCAGTTGGTGGGTAAATATTCATGGGCATGGTAATAAATTTATCGCCAGGAAAATATATAAGCAGGCAAAAAAGCTACAGCAGGTAATATTCGCGGGCTTTACACATGCGCCGGCAGTTGAACTAGGGGAAAAGCTGATAAAGATTTTACCCGGAGATTTTTCAAAAATATTTTACAGCGATAACGGGTCAACTGCAACCGAGGTTGCGCTTAAAATGGCGTTGCAATATTGGATTAATAAAAACGCCGGGGAGAGAAACAAAATACTTGCTTTTCATCACTCTTATCACGGAGATACATTTGGAGCTATGAGCATTAGTGAACGGGGAACTTATACGCTCGCCTTCAGGGATAAATTATTTGAAGTAATTTTTATCGAAACGCCTAATGATGACAATGCAGGGTCTATAAATGCAACGATCGAAAAATACAAAAATGAAATAGCTTGTTTCATTTATGAACCCTTACTGCAGGGCGCCGGTGGAATGAAAATGTATGAAGCAGAAAAGTTAAATGAACTTTTATCGGTTTTGAAAAAGGAAGAAATTATTTGTATTGCAGATGAAGTGCTCACAGGATTTTATCGTACCGGAAAATTTTTTGCCGGCGATTATCTTTTGCAAAAAGCAGACATCATTTGCCTAAGTAAAGCGCTTACTGGTGGAACAATGGCTTTGGGTGTTACTGCCTGCACCAAAAATATTTATGAGTCTTTTGTAAGTGATGATAAAACAAAAACATTGTTTCATGGCCACTCTTTTACTGCAAATCCTTTAGCATGTACCGCTTCCCTGGCAAGCCTTACGTTGCTTCAGAAAAAGAAATTCAAGCAAAAAATTGAAGATATAATTTCGGCACAAAAAGCTTTCACAGATAAGCTGCAAACATTTCAACAAAGACATGTCATAAAAAATATTCGTCATCTTGGTACCATAATCGCATTTGAAGTTAACACGAATGAAGTTGACGGATACTTGCATAACATTGGTAACGACTTAACAAAATTTTGTTTGGAGAAAGGTGTTTACCTGCGATCGCTCGGAAACACCATCTATATCATGCCGCCGTATTGTATTAAGAAAAGGGAGCTAAAAAAAATTTACAATGTAGTTGCAGAATTCCTGGAAAAGATTATTTGAGATCGGTTTGTGGCGGGGCTGCTTCAGATACTTTCTTTAAATTTTGTAAGGCTAAATCATACTCCGGGCCGGTGAGTTTGTCCATAACTATGCCCTGAATTCTTATCCATGGATACCATCCCAGGTCGATATTTGCGTTCCAAATAATCAGGGTGCCTTTTTTATCAGTTGATATAACAAATTGGTAATTCATCGTTATTTTTTTATCAGTAAATACCCGAACATTCACATTGCCGGCTTCATTCTGAATCATACTAAATTTAATTTCACGATTATTCTTATCCCGCAATATTGCAGTGGGAATAAGCGAATCATTAGCTATGTGTATAGATATTTCTTTATCCTGAAAGGCAGGATACCATTTCTTCCAATTATTAAAATTTTTGACCTGAGCTCCTACGTTTTCAAGAGAAGCGGCAATAACAACCGATTTTGAAACAGTAACTTTTGAAGGAAGCAATAAAGCAATTCCAAAGAAAAAAAATAGCATTAAAAGGAGGCCTGCTGTCAGCCACTTGGCTTTTCGGATGGATATGCGATTTACTGCTCCCATTTGAAAACTTTTACCGCCACCGCATACACGGCTAGACCCCAGAGAAACAAAATCCCAATCTCCGATTTTACATCCCAAAGATTGAGGCCTTCAAAAGCAATTTGCCGAAGGGCGGTATTTAAATGGGTAAGAGGCAGGGCTTTTGAGATTGGCTGGAGCCATTTTGGAAATACTTCAATTGAAAAAAATGTTCCGCCGATTAAGAATTGTGGTAAGGTAATGATATTTGCGAGTGGAGGAATGGTGCTGTCATTTTTCGCAAGGCCACTTACAATAAATCCAAATCCCATAAAAACAATGAGCCCGATAAAACTCAGCACAAGCATTTCCATAAAAGTTACGAAGCCATATATTAAGGTGAATCCGAAGAAAAGATAACCGGCCAGGATAATAACAATGGCAGTAAGCATTTGAAATGTCACCCGGCTAAACATTTCACCAAGTATGATATAAGTTTTGCTTATTGGAGTTGCAAAAAATCTCTTTAACACTAAAGTATTTCTGAGATTAAAAAACATGAATGCGACCCCAAAAACTCCCGAGGCTAACAGCGAAAATCCTAGCTGGCCCGGGAGGATAAAATCTATCGTTTTATACTCCCGGATTTGTGATATGTCTCTTTTATAGTCAAAGTCAAAAGTTGCATAGTCTGGCCGGTCTTTATAATAATTGGCGCTCACGGTGTTTATGATACTTTCGGCTACTGATTTAAATTGAGGCCACTCATCGTTACTTGCAGAAGTGCTTTTGAAAGTCAGGATATAAGGAGGATTGCCGGCAGGTTTTTTTTGAATATCTATTATCGCCGCTAACCTGCCTTTCTGTTGGTCTTCTGCAAGTAAATTTTTGCTGGCGTATCGTTTAATGGCTACAGCCCTGCTATTTTTAAATGCATCAAACAATAGATTGGCAGTATCGATATTATCAGCAAGGGCAATCTTAAAGGTCCTCATGCCGCTACTGTTGCCGATAAAGCCAAATACAAGAATAAAAATAAGGGGAAAAGCAAAACCAAAAACTACTGCGGAAGGACTTCTTAATATTGCCCTTAAACTCGCTTTGGAAATCGCAAACATTGCTCTTACCTGGCTATAGTGTTCCATGGAATCGATTTAAAATTGCCGCCAAATCTATTCGAAAAAAAATAACAATGAAAAATAATAATTTTGAGACAAATGGCGTACATTAGTACGACAAATGACAGATGATGAAAAGTAAAATGAACGACCAAAAAAACACAAAGACAGGTAAAGTTGGAGAGGCAAAAGCTGTGAACAGTGCAAAACAAATTCGCCTTACCAAAGATTTTACCTTCAACGAATTTAAAAAAATTGCAGATAAAATTGATCTCACGCAAAAAGAATGGTCAGGAGTGCTTCATATTTCTGAAAGGACTTTACAACGATATGCGAAAGACAACTCCACTTTTAACTTTGGCGTTATCGATAGAATATTGCTGATAGAAAAAGTGTTTAAAAAGGGAATTGATGTGTTTGGCAATGCTAAAGATTTTTTAGCCTGGCTTAAGGCAGGCCCTGTGAGTATAGATGGCAGATTGGGTTTCCCATCTCTTGCAAGCTTTGATGGTAACACTAAAATTTTAAACCAGTTAGGAAGAATAGAACACGGTATTTTAGCATAAAATGATTGTATACCGTTTAGCCACTTCAAATTATGCAAACGATCTTTCAGGTGAGGGTTCTGCAATCTTTGCCGGAAGATGGAATCCCATAGGCTTAAAAGCCCTGTATACATCTCAATCGATCTCTTTATGCATTTTAGAAATATTAGCCCGCACGCACTTAAATATTAGCCCGCGTAATTACCAGCTTATTACGATAGAATTTCCTGAGACAGGCATAACAATAATTCAACCCGGTGAACTTAAAGCCGGCTGGAAACAACATATCGAATATACCCAATGGATAGGGGAGGAATTTTTAAATAATAACAAATCTTTAGCCCTGCAGGTACCTTCGGCAATAGTAGAAAGAGAAAATAATTTTTTACTAAACCCTGGTCACAGGAACTATGGCAAGGTTAAAATTTTGAATGTAGAACCGCTTGACCTCGACAAAAGACTCACTCAAATTTGAACAATGAATACAGTATATATTCTTACCGGTGGCAACCTTGGGGACAGGTCGGTTAACATGGAAACAGCTCAAAAATTTCTTTCCGGAGAAATAGGAAAGATTGAAAGATCTTCCCTGGTATACGAAACTGCAGCCTGGGGAAATAATAATCAACCCGATTTTTATAACCAGGTACATATCATTAAAACAACGCTCACAGCCCGGGAAATAATGAAAGAGATTTTGACTATCGAAGAAAGAATGGGCAGGAAAAGAACATTTAAAAATGCAGCAAGATTAATTGATATCGATATTTTATTTTTCAATGACGAAATAATAAACATTCCGGGACTTATTATCCCGCATGCAGAAATCACAAACAGGAGGTTTGTACTGGAACCTCTTAACGAACTATCTCCCAAAATGATTCACCCGATGCTCAATAAAACAATGTCGGAATTGTTGTCCACATGCAGCGACAATCTAAAAGTTACACCTGTTTATGGTTTATAGCTTTATCAACAAGTTTAGGGACGGCCTTTAAAATTCATTTAAATTATTTCAGTTTTCAGTCGCTATTTTTGAATGGTAATTGTTTCCAAAAAATGTAATCAATCTTCTAAAGTATTGTCAACAAGATGTTTGACGATGACGCAAAAATGAATGATGACTAAAGCATGAAATATAATTTCATAACAATTGAAGGGAATATAGGTGCTGGCAAAACAACACTCGCTCACTTACTCAGCAAGCAACTAAACGCAAGATTGATTTTAGAAGAGTTCGCAGACAATCCTTTTCTCCCAAAGTTTTATGAGAATCAACAACAATATGCTTTTCCGCTCGAGCTTTTTTTTATGGCTGAAAGATATAAACAGTTAAAAGACTTGCTGCAAACAAAAGATATGTTTCAGCACGTAACTATCTCAGACTACCTTTTTACAAAATGCCTTTTATTCGCCAAAGTAAATTTGCCTGAAGAAGAATTTTTACTGTATCAAAAATTATTTGACATTATAAATCCGCAATTGATTCAGCCGGATCTGCTGATTTATCTTCATGCGCCTGTAGATAAACTGAGGGAGAATATAAGAAAACGTAACCGCAGCTACGAGCAGGCAATTGCACCGGAATATCTTTTCGCATTGCAGGAAACATACACTCAATATATAAAACAGCACAACATTAAAACCTTATTCATTGATACTTCCTCAGCAGATTTTCTGGGAAATGAGAAGCATTTAAATGCTGTGATAGATGCATTGGATAAAGAATATGATCAATCGCAGCATTATTTAACCCTGCCATAAAACAAAAGCTAAAATGAATGCGGGAAAAAATGATCCCTTCGTTGCTGTAAGAATTCCTGAGTATCGAAACCTTCTTCAAGGAAGATTTATCTTCATTATGGGGCTACGAATGATGGCTACTCTTGTAGGTTGGTGGATATATCAATTAACGAATGATCCTTTTGCGATCGGGCTCGTTGGCCTCTCGGAAGTAGTTCCCGCGGTTTCGCTGGCGCTATACGCGGGGCATATAATCGACCAGAGTGAAAAAAGAAAATTACTTCTAAAAGGTGTCGTTCTTTATTTCGTCGCAGTTTGCATTTTGGCGTTTATTTCAAGCAAGTTTGTAGCAAACAATTTGAGTCATCACTGGATCGCTGTTTGCATTTACATAGTAATTTTTTGCACCGGTATTATAAGATCTTTTACCGGCCCTGTATTTGGAGCCATGATAGCATATATAGTCCCCCGGAATGATTTGCAAAACGCAACGACGTGGAGCCAGGGGACATGGCTTTCGGCTTCTGTAACGGGTCATGCCGCGGGTGGATTTTTAATTGGCGGGGTGGGCATTACGGGAACGCTAATTGTAATAAGTTGCCTTATTATTATCGCATTTTTATTTCTATTTAAGGTGAAAGCAAAGCCTGCTTCAAATATAAAAGGATCAATCAGAACAATAGAAAGTGTTAAAGAGGGTTTGCGGTTTGTTATTAAAACAAAAGAGCTGCTTGGCGCCTTTTCTTTAGATCTGTTTGCTGTGTTATTCGGCGGTGCTGTCGCACTCATCCCAATCTATGCAAGAGATATTTTAAAAGTAGGTCCCCAGGGTTTTGGCTTTTTGAACGGCGCTGCAGACCTGGGTTCTATAATAATTGTAATCATACTTACATTATTTCCAATGAAGCGGCATCACGGGAAAAAAATGTTGATCGCAGTTGCCGGATTTGGCGTGTGTATTATAATCTTCGGAATCTCTAAAGTTTTCTTCCTGTCATTTACGGCACTATTGATATCGGGGATGCTCGATGGGATAAGCGTGGTAATCAGGGGTACCATTACACAATTAAAAACACCCGATAATATGCGAGGAAGAGTCATTAGTGTAAGTTCCATGTTTGTAAATTCCAGTAATGAATTGGGGCAATTTGAAAGTGGCCTGACTGCGAAACTTTTTGGGACTATCCCGGCCGTAGTAATAGGCGGCAGCATGACATTACTGGTAGTTATTGCTACATGGTTTAAAGCGCCGAGTTTAAGAAAAATGGAATATTAAAAACGTTCCAAGAGCCCCATCCCAACCCTTCCCCGAAGGGGAAGGAATTAACTTTTGGACTTTTAAAACCTTTTTAGATCTTTCTTATACCAGGCACTAATTCTCTCTACTTTAGAAAACATTAATACAGGTTTGAGCAGATCGATTATTCCCCCGCCGGAGGCGGGTTAGGTGGCTGCTATTTCAACAAGCTCAATATCAAAAATTAATTCCTTGCCGGCAAGCTCATGATTGGCATCCAATACCACAACTTCATCTTTTATATCAGCAACAACAACCGGGAACGGATGGCCTTCTTCATTACGCAACTGAAGTTTCATTCCGGGCTCCAACTTCATATCAGCCGGTATATTGGATTTAGGAAATTCAATAATTGCCTCTTCTTTTTTTTCGCCATAGGCGTCTTCAGGAGCAATAGTAATAGTCTTTTTTTCCCCGATATTCATTCCGGGTATTGCAGCGTCAAATCCTGGAATCATCTGGCCCGCTCCCACCGTAAACTCAAGAGGGCTTCTTCCCGCACTTGAATCAAACTCGTCGCCCGAAGTTAATTTTCCCGTGTAGTGCACTTTCACTTTGTCACCTTTTTTTGCTTTAGTCATAATCTTCGTTTGTAAAAATTCAATTAAAAAATAAAAGTTTTAAGCTTCAAAACTCTGATAGTGGTAAAGTAACTAATAAATAAGTGTTCAAAAAAGCGAAAATTTAATTTGCATTTTTTTAAGTTAACATTATCATCGCATGATGTTGTATAACTGTCTTAACTAAAATCATTTGTATAAAAAAACTTTACTGACATTTGTCTCATGAAAAGAAAATTAATTTTTATTATTTACCTGGTTATTTTTTTCATTCCCTGTTTTGCACAGGAGCGAATAATTCCGGGAGCTGAAAGAATGAATGTGTATTTGCCACTGTTGAAAGGCAAGACTGTAGCTGTATTTGCAAACCAAACTTCTATGGTTAACGGGATACACCTGGTGGACACCTTATTAAAAAGTGGGGTAAAGGTTGTGAGAATATTCGGACCAGAGCATGGATTTAGAGGAAATGTAAACGATGGTGAAAAAGTTGAAAATTTCATCGATAAAAAGACGGGAATTGAAATTGTAAGTCTCTATGGAAAACACAATAAACCTACTGCAGAAGATCTTAAAGGCGTAGACATAATGATATTTGACATCCAGGATGTGGGTACAAGGTTCTATACTTATATCTCTTCGCTTGAATATTATATCGAGGCCGCCTTTGAAAATTCAAAGCCACTGCTTATTCTCGACAGGCCTAACCCAAATGGCTTTTATGTTGATGGCCCTGTGCTTGATCCCAAATTTCAAAGCTTTGTTGGAAGGCAGCCGGTGCCGATCGTGTACGGCATGACGGTAGGAGAATATGCATTTATGATCGCCGGAGAAAAATGGCTTAATGATGAATCCAATAAAAAATATTCTTATTACCTCCATGCCGAAAATTCTGCTGACACACCTTTTCATTTCCTTGTAATAAAATGTTTGAATTACGACCACAATAGTAAATATATGCTGCCTGTTAAGCCGTCTCCTAATCTGCCATCGATAGGATCAATTTACTGGTATCCTTCTACCTGTTTTTTTGAAGGCACTGTTTTAAGCGAAGGCCGTGGAACTGACAAACCCTTTCAGCTTTTTGGTCATCCTAAACTTCCGAAAACTTTAATATCGTTTACACCGAAACCCAGGGAAGGAGCTACCGATCCAAAGTTAAATGGACAGGTATGTTATGGATGGGATATCTCGGGAAAGAATGACAGGATCTTAAAGGAAGTCGATAATAGAATTCAACTGAAATGGCTCATGCAGGCTTATAAATTATTTCCTGAGAAAGAAAATTTCTTTTTAAAATCAGATCACTTTAACCACCTCGCCGGCAATGATATTTTAATACAGCAAATAAAGAATGGAATTTCAGAAGATGCAATAAGGAAAAGTTGGGAGCCTCAATTAAGCGAGTTCAAAAAAATAAGGAAAAAGTATTTATTGTATAAAGATTTTGAGTAAAAATAGTGAGCTGAAAGCCGGTAAAATTTAGCATGAAAAAATCTCGTATCATTTTTATGGGAACTCCCGATTTTGCGGTTCCATCATTGAAAATACTTTTGGAAAATGGGTATCATATAGTTGCCGTAATTACAGCGCCCGACAGACCAGCAGGACGTGGAATGAAAATTTCAGAAAGTGATGTTAAGAAATTTGCCTTGTCGAAAAACCTTAAAATATTACAACCCGAAAAATTAAAAGATCCTGCCTTTATTACTGAGCTGAAATCTTTAAATGCGGACCTGCAAATTGTAGTTGCCTTTCGCATGCTGCCAGAAGTCGTTTGGAATATGCCGCCAATGGGCACCATCAATCTTCATGGATCTTTATTGCCTCAATATCGGGGAGCTGCTCCCATAAATTGGGCAATTATAAACGGTGAAAAAGAAACAGGTGTAACCACATTTAAACTTAAACATGAAATTGATACCGGCGATATTCTTTTGCAGAAAAAAATTGATATCGGTGAAAACGAGAGCGCCGGGGAACTGTATGATCGTATGAAGGAAATGGGCGCTGAATTATTATTACAGACCATAGATAGTCTTGCCGAAAATAAATTACAGGAAGTGCCACAAAGTAATTTGGACACGACGGGAAGAGATATCTTAAAACATGCTCCGAAAATATCTACTGAAACTTGCGAAATAGATTGGGAAAAAAATACGAATGATATTTATAATCTGATACGTGGCCTGTCTCCTTATCCCTCGGCTTTTACTTTTTTAAAAGGGAAAAAATTAAAAATTTTTAGGGCGGAAAAGGAAAAGACGGAAGTAGCAGAAAGCCCCGGGAAAATTGTATCAGATCGTAAAACTTTTTTAAAATTTGTATGCAACGACGGTTATATTTCGCTCAGAGAATTGCAACTCGAGGGAAAGAAAAGAATGAGTGTTGAAGATTTTTTAAGAGGATGGAAACCGTAAAATATTAAGACGTCGATTTAGTTATTTCGCAAAGCTTAAGGCGCAATCAAATTTATTTTCACCGGTACCTAATTCTTCGGCAGCCGAATTGCTAATTACCACGACCAGCCCTTCATTTTGCTTTATTTCAGGAATTACATCAAGCACTTTTGCAAAAACACTTTTCCCCGAAGTATTATCGGTTACCTTAATAATTGTGCCCGGTGGAGCATCGTTATTAAAACAATAATATTTACCATCCTGCCATCCACTAGTTGATTTAAACACACTTCCACTTCCACTTTCGTTTACCGCAGATTTTTTTTCTATCTGGTTGCTGTATAATTTCTTAAAATAACCGCCGGAAAAATTAATATTACTTTTAGTTTTTACTGTTTCAATTTTTGCTTTCGGCTGATCGGGCTCGTTCGTCGTTACAGTCGCCTGTTTTTTTTCCACATCCGGATTTTTAACAGGCGGTAAAGCGTCAGAAGTGATATCCGGTTTTGCAGCTTCCTGCTTGTTTTCAGTTTTAGCTACAGAGTTTACAACTGCACTTGCATGCGATCCCTCAGATGCAAGAGGTGATTGATCTTTATCTACTTTGAGATAGCCTACTATTAATGGTGCGCCAATACTTACTTCATCAGACTGAAGACGGTTCCATTTTTTTAAAGAGGCTAATGATACCTTATTGTAATTCATACTTATCCTGTATAAGCCTTCTTTGGCTTCCACAGAGTGATGCACCGGAACCAATATTTCATTATGTGTGCCTGGTCCTGACTGTGAAAAATTATTTTCATTGAGAGGGATTTTAATTGTTTGCCCGACACTCAGCCCATTTTCGAATTGAAGATTATTATATCCGGCAATATCTTTAGGTGGCACGTTATACATTCTTCCAATGCTGTAAAAATTTTCTTTTGGTACAATTATATGCTCGAGATATAATTTGGAGCCGGTTCCTTTTATTTCGAGCTCATCCTGCTGCGCGAAAGAAAGGTTTACCGATAAAAAAATAACTGAAGCCAAGAGAAGGAATTTGGACATAAATACATGTTTACTATGGTATACTATGAGACGTATTTCTTTGAAAAATATTGTTCAAAATAATACTTACAAAGATGGGTTAAAAATAATTATTCTGAAAGATGGAATACTTGACTGAAAGTTAAACTTAAAAAACTTTTAACAAGAGCGCGATCTTATAGCCGTTGTTGCCATTTTGCAACCATTTCCGTTTTCCATTGTAAGAAATTTCCTGAGATTATATTTTCTCTTGCTTTTGTAACAATATCAAGGTAAAATGCAAGGTTATGGATGCTTGCTATTTGTAATCCCAGAATTTCTTTTGATTTAACCAGGTGCCTCAAATAGGCTTTACTATAGAGATTACTTACCTCGCATTCAATTCCATCATCAAGCGGAGAGAAATCCTTTTCCCATTTTTTATTGTCAATATTGATTACACCATTGCTGGTAAAGAGCATTGCATTTCTCCCGTTACGTGTGGGCATTACGCAATCAAACATGTCTATCCCCAGTGAAATGCATTCAAGAATATTCCACGGGGTACCAACGCCCATTAGATATCTTGGTTTATTAACAGGAAGATGATCGCAACACAGCTCGCATATTTCATACATTTTTTCTGTTGGTTCACCAACACTCAAACCACCAATTGCATTGCCGGTAGCATTTTTTGATGATATATAATCGCATGAAATTTTGCGGAGATCGTGATGAACGCCGCCTTGCACGATCGGAAATAAATTTTGTGAATAGCCATATTTATCACTTGCACCGTTGAATCGGTTAAAACATCTGTCAAGCCAGCGATGGGTTAATTCCATGGAAGTTTTTGCGTAATCATAATCGCTGCCTCCCGGAGGGCATTCATCAAACGCCATTATAATATCACCACCGATTATTCTTTGAATATCCATTACAATTTCCGGAGAAAATAAATGTTTGCTTCCATCGATATGGCTTTGAAAAAGCGCTCCCTCTTCCGTGAGCTTACGTGTGCCGCTAAGCGAAAATACCTGGTATCCGCCACTGTCCGTTAATACCGGTTTATTCCAGCTCATAAACTTATGTAAACCACCTGCTGCTTCCAATACTTCAAGTCCCGGGCGTAGGTATAAATGGTAGGTATTGCCAAGGATGACTTGTGCTTTTACATCTTCCAATAATTGTTTTTGCGTGACTGCTTTTACACTGCCTACGGTACCTACAGGCATAAAAATCGGTGTCAGTATTTCCCCATGATCTGTGCTGATCTTTCCAACTCTGGCTTTGGAATTTCCATCAGTTGATTGCAGATCAAATTTTAAGGCACCCATAAATATTGAAATTGAAAAAGAATGATGGCAAATATAACCTGAAGAATCTTTTTGATAAGGTGGCGAATATTTTGCTCCGGAAAACCGTTATAGACAGAATAAAACAGCGAATACAATTTCCTTTAACTCACTTATTTTTGCGGCTTATGAACTGGACCGGACTAACTTCACATTGGTGGAATTGGATTTTTATCGTGTTCTGCCTGGTAACTCTTATCCAGCTTTTTTATTATTCATTTTTCTTTTTGCGTCTTGCACTTTTTACTCAAAAGACAAAAGGTGTTTCTCAAACACATCCTGTTTCAGTAATAATATGTGCAAAAGATGAAGCAGGAAACCTGGTAAAAAACCTACCCGGTTCTTTGGTTCAAAAATACAGAACCACGCATGAAGTAATCGTAGTGAATGACAATTCGTTTGATGAAAGCAAATACATACTGGAGGAGTATCAGAGAAGTTTCAAGCAACTTCAATTGATAGAACTTAAACAGGAAGCAAGATTTATCCAGGGGAAAAAGTTTCCGTTGAGCATCGGTATCAAAACTGCAAAGCACGAAATTGTTCTGCTTACGGATGCAGACTGTGTTCCGGCAAGTGAATCATGGATTGAAAAAATGCAGGAAGGTTACAGCGACGGAACAGAAATTGTTTTAGGTTATGGTGCACTTCACAAGAAGAAAGGATTTTTTAATAAGATGGTAAGATGGGAAACGTTTCATACTGCCTTGCAATATCTTTCTTATGCCATAGCAGGCTTGCCATATATGGGGGTGGGTAGGAATTTGAGCTACAAGAAAACTGTTTTCTTCAGGCATAAAGGATTCTCTTCACATACCAATGTGCCGGGAGGCGATGATGACCTTTTCATAAACAGAGCTGCTACTAAAAGGAATACGAATGTTGTAATTGATAAAGAATCTTTCACCTTGTCGCAACCTGCTACCTCGTGGAAACACTGGAAGAAGCAAAAAGCGAGGCATTATACTACAAGTAAATATTATAAATCATCGCATAAATTTCTTCTCGGACTATATGCTTTTTCGCAATTCTTTTTCTATCCGCTGTTTATTGCGACACTTTTATTTTTTGATTGGAAATGGGCATTAGTTGTATTTGCGATTCGACTTATACCACAGAGCTTTATCATGTTTAAGGTAACTGAAAAGCTTGACGAAAAAGATTTGTTTCCCTGGTTTTTATTCTTTGATATTTGGATGTTCGTCTATTATATTTTATTTGCTTCGGCACTTTATAAAAAACCTGCCAAAGAATGGAAATGAGTTGCGACGAATTTCACAAATCTGCACGAATTTCAAAAACTTAATTTATCTCTTACAAAGACTTTCACAAATGAAAATTAATTCGTGTTAATTAGTGAAATTCGTAGCAGATGAAAATTCTAACAAAATATTTTTCTGATTTTACTGAAAAGCAGTTGCAAGAATACTCGGCCTTACAATCTTTATACGAAGAATGGAACCAAAAAATAAATGTGATCTCCAGGAAGGATCTTGATAATTTTTACGAGCATCATGTACTGCACTCACTCGCTATCGCGTCACAATTTGATTTTCCCGATGGCTTTGAAATTTTGGACCTGGGTACCGGCGGCGGCTTTCCCGGAGTTCCATTGGCTATATTTTTTCCTAATGTACATTTTCACTTAGTTGACAGTATCAATAAAAAATTAAAAGTGGTTGAAGCCGTTGTTTCTGAAATAGGGTTACAAAATGTAACGGTACAGCATTCAAGAGCCGAAGATATTGACAACAGTAAATTTGATCTTGTTGTGTCAAGGGCGGTGGCACCTTTAAAAGACTTGTGGTTTTGGAGTAAGCCTCTTTTGAAAAAAAAACCAATAAACGAGCCTCAAAAATTAAACGGCCTTATTTGCCTAAAAGGTGGAGACCTTTCTAAAGAGATTTCGGAGAGCGGTTGCCGTCCCCGCATTTGGGAAATCGAAAATATATTTGAAGAGGCCTTCTTTAAAGAAAAATTTATACTCCAGGTTTCTCAATAAACTTAACAAGCCAGTTGTCAATTTGAGGCGTGTTGCCAATTGGAAATGGATGTTTGACGCCCGTGTCCTGGAAGCCAAATTTTTTATAAAAGTTTAGCGCCTTCTCATTATATTCCCATACTCCCAGCCAAACTAATTCGTATCCATGTTGAGCGGCAAAATTCAAAACAAATTGCATCAGCCGTGCACCAACCTTTTGTGAATGATATTCTTTCAGCACATAAATTCTCTTTAATTCTATTCCCTTGCTATTCCTGATTTCAGCTACCTCACTTTCTGCTTCTTTCAGTCTTATATATCCGGCAGCTACATCATCTACAAATGCAATAAAATAGAAATCATTTGGATCCTGCAATTCTTCATATACCTGTTTCTCATTGAAAAATTGTTTAATAAAACCCTCCATATCTTCATCGGTACAGGTGCCACGGAATGTATCAAAAAAAGTTATTTCACTTAATTCAGAGATTAATTTTGTATCGGCTGTTGTTGCCCTTCGGATATGCAAAGCTTCTTCTACCAATTTAATTTGAGTGTATTGTTTTTTTGATCAACGTCAGCCATTCTTTTTGTGGGATCAATTTCAGCAAGAACCAAATCAGTAAGTGGGTGTTTGAATTCAACAATATATGTCGGATTGGTCCAGTTCCATTCTTCATGTACTATTCTTGTTTCATTACCTTCCGCGGGCTTATTGCCGAACATTAAATCCATTGGAACATAGTGTATCTCTTTCGAACTGTCTTTAAAGGTAAGTTCAAGATCAACAGGCATGGGCATCTGGCCGATCCTTCTTAATCTTATTTTCGAGACTCCGTTTTCCTGCCACAGGCTGTCAATACTATAGTCTATGCTTTTAGTTGTGTAGATCCAATACTCTTTGTACCAGTCGAGCTGGATGCCACTTACATCCTGTGCAACCTTTACAAAATCAGATGCATTCGGATGTTTGAATTTCCAAAGCCGGTAATATTCTAATAAAATTTTATCTCTTACAGAATCACTAACAATGTAGCCTAACTGTTCTAAAAATATATCTCCCTTTGAGTACGCATTAATGCTGTAGCCAAAATTCGTATTGTAATGATCGGAATGAGTACTTAGTGGCTCGTCCAAGATTTTGTTTCAATAAATAATAATAACTGTTATAAGAATCAGCATGATCTTTTGGAAGTTTTGTCGCCTTCTCATCAATAATATTCATCTCTTTATTATAGTAAGCGCTTACCTCGCCTTCCGCAAAAGTGGTAAAGCCCTCATCCATCCATGGGTACAGACTTTCATTTGTTCCCATCATCATCTGGTACCAGCTATGCATCCATTCATGAAAAGCGGTTCCAAGGCTCGGCCCTTTTATTAATGTTGCCATAGGATATTCCATGCCTCCGTCGCCACCTTGTATAAAAGAATATTGAGGATAGGGATATTTTCCAAAATGCTTTTCTATATACGGTAAAACAGTCACCGCGGCATCCGCAACCCGCTCCCAGTTTTTTTGAAGCGAATCCACCTTTTTATAAATCACATTAAGAGTTACGCCATCTTGTTTTCTTACTAAATGTTCATAGTCTGGATCTGCGGCCCATACAAAATCATGCACATTATTTCCAACAAAATGCCAGGTTCTTTTTTCTGAAGAAATGTTTTTTAATGGCGTGCCCGGTTTATCATAGCCCCAGCCAATTTCTGATGCATTTTGCAATACGCCTGTGCCTGCGAGTTTGTATGATTTATCAATTTTAATAGTAACATCATAGTCACCCCAAACACCATAAAACTCCCTTGCAACATACGGTGTGGGATGCCAGCCTTCATAATCATATTCACACATTTTAGGATACCACTGGCTCATACTATAGCGAATGCCTTCCGCATTATCGCGGCCACTTCTTCGCACCTGCAGTGGAACCTGCGCTTCGAAATCAATGACAAAGCTTACATTGCTTTTAGGTGATATTGGCTTAGTAAGATCAACCTCTAAAATGGTTCCGTGCAATTTTGTAGGCTGTTCAACACCGTTAAGTTTTATTGATTTTATTTTTTGATAGCCGATTTCTTCAGGTGTTAATTTTGAAATGCGATCTTTAACTCTCCCATCCCAATCGGGCCTTCCGTTTATCAGGAACTTACCGAGTTCCTGGCTTCTTACGTCCATCTCGCTTCCCGGTTGAAATGCGTTCCAGTATAAATGAATAAATACGCGATCCAGTTTATCGGGGGAGTTGTTAGTGTATTCCAATTTTTGTATTCCTGTGAAACGATTTGTTTTTACGTCAACATCCACATTCATATCATACTTCACGTGCTGCTGCCAGCGATCAGGCTGGGCTGAAACAAAGACGAAAAAGCAAAAGTTAAAAAATAGAAGAAGACTAAGTTTTTTCATATCGCACTGTGATTATTTTAGAGCGGCAAACATCGTAAAATAGAAGTTATGAAAAAAACAAAGTTGAGATGGTAGCGAATTAAATTAACCCGTGGCCGATCTTCACTATTTCTTTCCGTCAACCACAATCACAATCTCACCTTTCACATTTTTTTCACTAAAGTAATCATGCACTTCCTGCAGCGTTCCCCGTTTATTTTCTTCAAATATTTTAGTGAGTTCCCGGCTCACACAGCATTGCCTTTCGGCACCAAAATATTCAATAAAGTCTTTTAATGTTTTTACCAATCGCATGGGGCTTTCATAAAACACCATTGTGCGCTCTTCCTCCGCCATTCGTTTTAGAAAAGTCTGCCTGCCCTTTTTTCAGTGGCAAAAATCCTTCGAAACAAAAGCTGTTTATGGGCAGTCCGCTGTTTACCAAGGCAGGCACAAAAGCTGTTGCGCCGGGGAGGCATTCAACTTTAATATCGTTTTTTATACATTCTCTTACCAATAAAAAAGCAGGGTCGCTTATGCCGGGAGTGCCGGCATCAGTGAGCAATGCCATTGTTTTGCCGGAGCTTAATTGCTCAATAAGGTGATTGTAAATTTTGTGTTCGTTATGCTGATGGTAAGGAGTTGTAGGCTTTTCAATATTGTAATATCGTAACAGCTTAGCCGAAGTTCGGGTATCTTCCGCCAATATTAAATCCACTGATTTTAGTACTTCAATTGCTCTGAATGTGATGTCAGCAAGATTACCTATTGGAGATGGAACAAGATAGAGCATTGAATTAGCTGATTAGCTAATTAGCCAATTGGCTAATTATAGTCAATTGAGATAGTATATTCTTCCATTACGGGATTTGCCAATAATTTTTTTGCAGCTTCTTCAGCAATGGATTTTGCATCGACCTCATTACTTGCATCAATTTGCAATTGTATGTGCTTTCCGATTCTTACATCATCAATTTTTTTTATTCCTAAATTAGAAAGCCCACCCATTACGGCTTTCCCTTGTGGATCTAATAATTCTTTTAACGGCATCACTTTTATTTCTGCAACAAAATTCATGGGGTTTTTATTTTTGAAGTTGATAATGAGATTAAAATATAAAAAACGAAAACGACTGGAACAGCAAGCCATTGTAAAAAGATGGCTGTAATTACCGCGATCAGGAGCAATACTATTTTAGGCATATTATTCTTTAGCGTGAAATCTGGAAATTTAAATGCCATCATACGAATTCCTGACACCATAAGATAGCTGAGCAAAATAATCAAAGCATATAAAAGCCATTTGTTTATAAGCAAATTATTGATGCTGCCAATTGTATTGAAATGAAGGATAAGAGGGAACGAAGCAATCAATAAACCGACTGCTGGTACAGGCACGCCTTTAAAACTAATGCTTTGAGATTCATCTAAATTGAATTTTGCAAGCCGGTATGCGGCGGCGCAACTTAATATAAATGCCGGAGCCAGCCAAAGAATTGAAACATCAAGCCCGTTCTCTTCTCTTGCAAAGCTAAATTTCAACAACTGGTATAGAATTACACCTGGGGCTACTCCAAAACTCACCACATCGCTCAATGAATCCAATTGTTTTCCAAGTGAAGTCGCCGCATTCATAAGGCGTGCCACAAAGCCATCCAGGAAATCTATGCATGCCGCGATGATTATGCAAATGGCGGCCCAGGTAAGTTTTTCAGGAATATTAAAGCTGCTGCTAAAATCATCATTTACATAAATAATTACACTATTGGTTTGCAAAGCAAATACCACCGCCATGCAGCCAAAAAATAAATTGAGAAGTGTAAAAATGTTGGGGATTAAACCCCTAACCCCTGAAGGGGAATGTGAGCCACCTAATTTATATTGCTTGTCTTCAATTTAATTAAAATATGATTAACATAACACTCGTTGAAAGATATGTCGCTTTTGTGGAGAATGCGATTCTTCTCTCACCTTTAGGGGCTGGGATTTCTTCATTAGTGCTTCAATTTCCTCTACAGTTATCGGAATATTTTTCATTAAATCTTTATTGCCGTTTCTTGTTATCCAAAAATTATTTTCAATCCTTACGCCCATTTGTTCTTCCTCAATATAAATGCCCGGTTCAATTGTAAAAACCATTCCTGCTTTTATGGGTTCATTCCTGGTGCCGAGATCATGCACATCGATACCAAGGTGATGCGAAATGCCATGGTATAAATATTTTCTATAAGCCCTGTTATCAGGATCTTCATTTTTAATATCAGATTTTTTTAATAAGCCAATTTTTTGAAAAATGATAGTTGCTTCATCACCTATTTTTTCAGTATAGTCAACAATGCTGATGCCCGGCTTTAATATACTTGCTGCATACTGATGCAAATGCAGGCAGGCATTATAAACAGTTTTTTGGCGCCTGGAAAATTTTCCATTTACGGGCACGGTACGGGAAAGATCGGCAGCGTAATTTCCATAGCTCGCACCAAAGTCCATTAAGATCAATTCACCATCTTTACATTCGTTGTTATTACTTACATAATGGAGAGTTCTTGCCCTGTCGCCACTGGCAATGATGCTGCTATAAGCCGGACCGGTTGACCGTTGAGAAAGAAACGAATGCCATATTTCTGCATCGATCTCGTACTCCATTACTCCTGGCTTTATGAATTTTAGCAGGCGTCTGAAAGTGTTGTCTGTAATATCAATGGCTTTTTGCATTACTTCTATCTCGAGGGGAGTTTTTATAGCCCTGAGTTCTTTTGTAATTTTTGCACTTCGTTTATAATTATGCAAAGGATAACGCTCACGCATTTCAGTAGCGTAGCGATAATCTCTTACCTGCAAAAGATTTGCTTTGCGATCGTTTTCATTTGTGTTTAGATAAATAGTATCAGCCTGGTGTATCCACGTTTGCAGGAGAGCATCATGCGTATCGAGCCATATTATTGTTTCCATTCCTGAAGTATCTTTTCCTTCTTTTGCCGTTAACCTATGCCCATCCCACTTTTCTTTTAATTCATTGGGCCTGACTAAAACCAATACCTCCCTGAATTTTACATCCGGGTTATCAGGATATAAAATCACCATAGTGTCCTCCTGCTCAATGCCACTAAGCCAAAAGAGATCAGAATTTTGTTTGAAAGGATGTAACGCATCCCCATTCATTGGTAACTCGTCATTGCTATTAAAAATGGCAATCGAATTTTTTTCCATCTTTCCGGTAAACCTTTTCCTGTTTTGAATAAAAATCTCGGGATTGAGAGGAAGATATTTCATTTATAAAAATTTTGTGGTTTGCAATATACACGATTAATAGATTTTCAATGTCCCTATGGCTTCGCGTAACGGCCACACTTGAAGAACGCAAAGTTTTTACGGCGTTTAATAAAAAGCCATTTGCTGAAAATAAATTCTAAGCAAATTTGACATTTATTAAAAATAATTGCCTCTAACTTGAACATCATGAAATTTATGTTTGATTTTAGACCCTATTTTGAATAAAATCAAAAATTTGAATTTATACCTTTGTCCGCATCATTAACGAAAACTTGTACATGTCAATTCCAACAATGTTTGCCATTCCCGGCAAAATGTTATTTAACCTGGGCCTTAAATTTGCTGAAAATATTTTTTACCAACTGCCTCCCGAAGATCTTATCAACCAATCTGTAGCAAAAGGTGAAGGTATATTAAATGATACAGGTGCATTAGTGATCGATACGGGTGAATTTACCGGCAGAAGCCCTGAGGATAAGTTTACTGTGAAAGATGAAATAACAGCATCAACAATTGACTGGAACAAATTTAATCTGCCGATAGAAGAGAAATACTTTGACCTCCTTTATAGTAAAATGCTGGACTATCTCAGCGATAAAAAATTATGGATAAGGGATTGTTATGCTTGTGCCCACCCGGATTACCGTTTAAATATCCGGGTGATCAATGAAAATCCCTGTTGCAATTTATTTGCCTATAATATGTTTTTGCGACCCGATGAAAAAGAACTTGATGATATTGAAATTGACTGGCATTTAATACAGGTTCCTCATTTTTTTGCTGATCCTTCAGTTGATGGTGTGCATCGCAAGAATTTTGTGATTGTAAATTTTACTAAAAAGATAATACTTATTGGCGGCACCCAATACACCGGCGAAATGAAGAAGGCAATATTTAGTATTCTCAATTACATCCTTCCGCATGATAGAAATGTGCTTAGCATGCATTGCTCGGCAAATGTAGGAAAGGATGGCGATACTGCTGTATTTTTTGGTTTGAGTGGCACCGGAAAAACAACTTTAAGTGCCGATCCAAACAGGAAGTTAATTGGAGATGATGAGCATGGGTGGAACGAAGATTCGGTTTTTAATTTTGAGGGCGGCTGTTATGCAAAAACGATTGACCTGAGTGAAGAAAAAGAACCTGATATTTTTAATGCGATTAAATACGGAGCTATTGTTGAAAACGTCACTTTTATTGATGGGACAAATAAGATTGATTTTACCAGCCGAAAAATAACAGAGAACACACGGGTAAGTTATCCGATAGATTATATTCCTAATGCACTGGAGCCATCTATTGGCAGAACTCCGAAAAATATTTTCTTTCTTCACCGCAGACGCTTATGGAATATTACCGCCAATAAGCAAGCTTACACCCGGCCAGGCTATGTACCATTTTATCAGCGGCTATACTGCAAAAGTAGCAGGAACTGAAACAGGTGTGAAAGAACCAAAGCCTACATTCAGCGCTTGCTTTGGGGCTCCGTTTTTACCATTGCATCCCACAAAATATGCTGAAATGCTTGGCAACAAAATGAAAGAACACAATGTAAATATCTGGATGGTTAATACGGGCTGGAATGGTGGTGGATATGGAGTGGGCAGCCGGATGAAGCTTGAATACACAAGGGCTATGATCACGGCTGCGCTTGAAGGGAAACTGGATGGTGTCACATACCATCGCCATTCAGTATTTGGAATGATGATGCCAGATGAATGCCCGGGAGTTCCTTCAGAAATGTTAAGCGCAAAGTTTACATGGAAAGATAAAGAAGCGTATGTAAGAACCGCTCACAAACTTGCAGATTATTTTATTAAAAATTTTGAAAAATATAAGGATTTCGCGAGTAGTGAAATTATGGCCGGGGCTCCGAAATATGAAAGCTAAACCGCAATAAAAACCCTGCTTTTTCGCAGGGTTTTTTTAATGATCTTATTTGCTATTTTAAAAGCTATCGAAGGTATTGCTGATCCAATTGGCCTTTGATTTCGGGATGCCTTTTTAAATAGGCGGCAACAAAAGGGCAGTAAACCATCACAGGCTTTTTATTTTCTTTTGCGTATTGAAAGGCATAAGCGGCCAATGCGGAAGCTACTCCCTTCCCACTCATACTATCCGGAACTTCAGTATGCATTAAGGCAATATCGCTTTTTGTAAAATCGATATTCTAAATATGCAATTGAGTCTCCGTCATGAATTTCAAAGTGCATTAATTTTTTATTGTTCAGGACCTCATAAGTTTCAGCCATTGTTTATTTTTTTAATTAATTCAGCACACCAAACTTCCCGTCCTGGTATTCCCTGAAAGTCTCTTGCAATTCTTCTTGCGTATTCATGACAAACGGTCCATATTGCGCAACAGGTTCATTAATCGGCGTTCCGCTTAACAGAAGTAATACGCTATTTTCTTTTGCTTTGATAGTTATAACTTCTCCTTCATTTTTAAACAAAATAAAATCGTGCAATTGTGCACTTTTTCCATTCACCTCAACATCTCCTTCAACAACCAGGATGGCTGTATTATGGGAAGAAGGAATATCAGTTGCCATTTCGCCATTCTTATTCAGGCGGATATTAAGCATATTTATTTCAGTAAATGTGGATGCAGATCCTTTAACTCCATTAAAACTTCCTGCGATCACACTTACTTCTCCGCTACCACCGGGCAGCGTTGCTTTATTCATTTGAGATCCTACAAGCGATTGATATTTTGGAGCAGTAAGCTTGTCTTTTTTGGAAAGATTCACCCAAAGCTGAATCATCTCAAATGGCCCACCTTTTTTGGAAAACTCTCTTTCGTGAAATTCTTTATGCAAAATGCCTGAGCCCGCGGTCATCCACTGCACATCGCCAGGATTAATTACACCGCTGTTGCCGGTACTGTCATAGTGTTCAACGCTTCCCTTGTATGCGATAGTTACCGTTTCAAAGCCTTTGTGAGGATGGACATCAACGCCTCTCGGGCGGTCAGATACACCAAAGTCAAAAGCCGGGTTAAAGTCCAGCATTAAAAACGGGCTTATTCTTTCGCGGATTTTATATCCTGAAGGAAAGTAATTATACACCCTAAAGCCGTCTCCCACCATGCCTGGGTTTGCAGGGCGATGGAAGACTTTTTCGATTTGTTTGATTTCATTCATCTGTTTTTATTTTAAATTATTTAAGTCGAAGTTTATAACACTGCAAAGTTACGAAAGTGGTATATATTTGTAACCGGTTTACATTTATAAAGCGGTTACCTTTTTGAAACCACTAAAATCGAAGTCGTAATGGCAGATAAAAAAATACTTCAATCCAAAGATATGCAGGCATTGCGGGATGCCATGGATATTTTAAATGGCAAATGGAAAATTGCTATCATGTGTTCATTAAATGAAGAAAAGAAACGCTTTAAAGAATTACAGCGGCATGTTGGTAAAATTTCCGGTAAAATGTTATCTAAAGAATTAAAAGAGCTTGAAATGAATGAGCTCGTCGAACGTATTGTTTTTGATACCAAGCCTGTTACTGTTGAATATGAGCTCACTTCTTATGGCACCTCTCTTGAAAAAGTTATTGAAGAATTGGTGAATTGGGGAATGAAACACAGGAAGCGAATTTTAAGAAAGAAGTGATTAAATGACTATTTCAAATATAGAAGTAGAAATTCTGCAAGTAAAATAATGAATGTTTACCTTGTGGTTTCTTTCCGATGATCGCCAAAACTTTGTTCTTACCCTTTGGATTAATAAAAAATATATTTCTTATTCAATCCCAAGATTATGTATCCCCGGTTTTATAAATTCAGCTTTCTATGCTACTGTCTTATATTTTTTTCAATAACAACATATTCGCAAAAGGAATCCGTAAAAGTTCCAGTTGAAACGGAAACCAAGGCCGGCAGCCGTGCAGGGCTTTTTGAAGAGGATGACCTTCTGCATTTTAAATTAACAGGAAGGTTAAATGACTTATATACCGACAGGAAACAAGATATGGTTTATCATCCGCTCCTGCTCGAGTATCGATCAAAAGATAGCAGCCTGCATTCCATTCATATCAGGTCAAAAGCGAGGGGAAATTTCAGGCGACTGAGAGAGAATTGCAAACTGCCTCCACTGATGTTGAATTTTCCCAAGACGGCAAAAATGGCCAATACAATTTTTAACAAGCAAAATAAGCTCAAATTGGTTATGCCATGCCAGGGAGATGAATATGTAATAAGGGAATGGCTTGTGTACAAATTATACAACTTGTTCACGGAAAAAAGTTTTAAGGCCAGGTTGGTGGAGGTTGAATTTGAAGACTCTGCTGCCCAGAGAAAAACGGAAACTCATTATTGTATTTTATTGGAGGACGAAACAGCCCTCGCGACACGTAATAGGGGCACGTTAGTAAATGCAAGACAACTTCCGATGGAAAGAACGGATCGAATGGAATTTACTAAAATGGCGGTTTTTCAGTACATGATTGCCAATACAGATTGGTCGGTGCCTTATATGCAAAACATCAAAATATTGTCGACGGATTCAAGTAAAAATCCTTATGCTGTTCCGTACGATTTTGATCATGCCGGAATAGTAAATGCGCCTTATGCAGGCGCTGCCCCGGAACTGGAAATTTCTTCAATCCTTGAACGAATTTACCGCGGCTATTGCAACCCTGTTAAAATGGACTTTATAGAAACTTTTGATCTGTTTAATCAAAAGAAAGATTCCATTTATAATATATATACAAATTGCACCTATCTAAATTCAAAATACATAAAATTTGTCACGAGGTTTTTAGATGATTTTTATAAAATCATTAATAATAATAAATCAATAGAGGAAGTATTTGAAAAGCCTTGCAGAACAAATGTGCGGGTCGAATTAAAAGGATTGAAAGATTAGAGAGTTTTGGTTTATAAAATTTGTCGCAGGTTGCTTTAAATAGTTAAGGCACGCACGATTTTAAAATCGTGCGTGCCTTATTAAATGAAACATTAGCTCAAATTACATTGCACCCAACTGGTGAAGGAATTTCTCTGAATTCGCTTTTACGTTAGCGGGAGGATTCATGCTTAAGGCCTTTTTAAAATTTATGATTGCATTTTTCTTATCACCCTTTGTTGCATAAGCTTCGCCAAGACTGTCCCAGGTGTTTGCACTTTTAGGGTGTCTTTGTGTGTTGAGGGTGAGTATTTCAATTGCTTTATCGTTATTGCCCGTATTGAGCAATTGATAGCCATAGTTATTTAATTCATTCTCGGTTGCAGCTACAGTTGCATCGCTCATAATTTTGTCAGCCTCTGCAGTTTTGCCCATTTCTTTTAAAATATTAGACTTAGTCGCGAGATTATTAAAATTGCCATTTTGAGCTATTGCCTGGTCAATCCACTTAATACCCTGCTCGAGGTTTACCTTATTTTGTAAGGCATAATTGGCGGCGCTTGAAAAGCCAATTGAATTGAATCCTACAGCGCCCTTTAATTCTTCAGCAGCGTTTGTCATTACAATCTTATCAACATCAAATTCTATTTTTACGGGGAACTGCTTCTTTTCCCAATCCAGCACAAGCTCAGAGGAAGTTTTCGTGTTATTTATAAAATCGTAAGTAAGCATTTCTGTTTCCGGTATAGAACGTATTTGAATTTTAGCCCTTAACTGATCGTGGGCCGGATCATAAAAAAAACTTCCCCAGGATTTGTAGTCTTTTGATAAAATTACCTCGCCTGTATTATCCTTATTAATTACAAATGTTAAACCATAAGATCCTGCCGGCACTTGTTGTCCCTCCACCGTTGCATCGTTCGAAAATTGGATCACAGTATTTTCGTTGGCACCCGCACGCCAGGGTGCTGAATTTCCGGCTCCAAATGCCTGCACATTCCAACCGTAAGGAACTAATGCACCCCATATTTCCCGGCCCTTAACAGATGGCCTCGAGTATTTTACCGTCACCGTAGATATGCCTAAGGTTTGTTGAATCATAGCCGCAGGGCTTGGTGTACGGGGTGTGGTAACCTGGGAATAACTGGCAACGGATATCAATGCAAATAGCACAGTTGATATAGGAAGTATTTTCTGTCTCATACATTTTAATTTTGGTGAATAAATTTTAGTGCGGTAAAATACGACTATCCAAAAAGGATTAATAATGCAATATATGCCAGCGGTGCTATTTATGGGCGAAAGGCTCCCGTAATATTTAAGCAACAAAAAAGGCGGCTTCATTAAAACAAACCAAACAATTGGGCATCTATCTGGTTAATGATCTTTCCCAGGTCTTCTTCATTTTCTGAGAATTTATTAGTATCTGCATTTATGACAAGAAGTGGTCCTTCACGGTAACCATTAATCCATTTCTCATAAAACTGGTTGAGTTTTCTTAAATAATCCAGGCGAATATTTTCTTCATACTCCCGTCCTCTTTTTTGTATTTGGGCTACCAAAGTGGGTACGGAAGCATTCAGGTAGATTAAAAGATCGGGCGGTTTAACCATAGTTTTAAGCGTCTCAAAAAAAGTATAATAATTGTTGAAATCCCTTTTAGTCATCAGGCCCATGTCATGAAGATTGGGAGCGAAAATATTGGCATCTTCATAGATCGTTCTGTCCTGTATAACAGTTTCGGTGCCCCGCTGAATTTCCAGGAGCTGGTTGAGTCTGTTGTTTAAAAAATAAACCTGGAGATTAAAGCTCCACCGGGGCATATCTTCATAAAAGTCATTTAGATAAGGATTGTGGTCAACATCTTCAAACTGGGGGATCCATCTATAATGCTTGCTTAGCAATTCCGTCAGAGTGGTTTTGCCGGCGCCAATGTTCCCCGCCACAGCAATGTGTTTTGGTTTTTTTGATTTTGCCATTTACCCTGTCATATTTTTTGATTTAAAAATTAATGCACGCTGCCCGATGAGATGACTCTTATTAAAAAAAGGTATAATTAAAAGTAAATCTAAAATGCTGAAATCTAAAAATAATTAAGGCCCATTGCGTTTCTTACAATCCGCAAGGTGGCCTCCGCGCTGGCAACTGCTTTTTCTGCCCCTTGCTTCATTACCTTTTGCAGGTATTTTTCGTCGGCGAGAATTTCATTTACCCGTGTACGTATCGGAGCAATAAATTGTACCATTTCCTTCGCAAGTTGCTTTTTCATATCTCCATACCGGATAGCGCAATTATTATATTGCTCTTCGTAATTTGCTAATTCTTCTTGGGTGCTCACTAACTTCTTCAGCAGGAATAAATTTTCAATATAATCTGGCTTTGCTGAATTTTTTTCCGTGGGGCCGCTGTCGGTTTTAGCCTTCATTACTTTTTTTCTTATCGTGTCATCGTCATCTGCCAGGTATAATGTAGCCATCTGGTTTTCACTTTTGCTCATCTTTCCACCACCATCAAGAGAAGGCACTTTCATCAGCTCGCTGCTAAAGTTAAAAGCCACTGGTTCAGGGAAAACGTCTTCGCTTGTCCCAACTTTATACCTGTGGTTAAATCGCTTTGCAAAATTTCTTGACATTTCGAGGTGTTGCTCCTGGTCCTTTCCTACTGGTACATACTGAGCCCGGTGTAATAAAATATCTGCAGCTTGCAATACAGGATAAGTAAGCAATCCTGCATTTACATTTTGTGGCGATAGCCTCACTTTTTCTTTAAAGGTCGCTGTCTTTTCGAGTTCTCCTTTGTAGGCAAGCATATTTAAAAAAAGGTATAGTTCGCTTGTTTCATGCACATGGCTTTGGCAATATAAAGCAACCTTATCCGGATCTAGTCCACATGCTATATTTTCTGCGAGAACCCTGTGCACATTGGCTTTCAGGTCGCTGGTATCCGGATGAGTTGTAAGGGAATGCAAATCTGCAACCATGAAATAACATTCATAATCGTCCTGCATTTTTACATAATTACGAATGGCGCCAAAATAATTCCCCAGGTGCAGGAAGCCAGTGGGTCTTATGCCACTCATTACAATTTCTTTCATTTTAGACATAAGGCGGCGAAGATAAATAATTCAAATAGTTTAAAAATTTTGAAGTTCAAAATGGCTTTTTTGGATAAAGGATAGCAACCTCTTTCCTCCCGTTTATCAAGCGCAAAATGTAACCTCACAAACTATGTTTTATATTTGCCGGATGAATGTAAATGATGAGTTGATTGACAAACTTGCAAATCTTGCACGACTCGAATTTAATGCTGAAGAAAAAGAAGAAATAAAAAAAGATCTTCAGCAAATGATTGGCTTTATAGATAAATTGAATGAACTTGATACTACCGGCGTAGAGCCACTGCGCCACATGAGCGAAAATATAAATATCTTAAGGGAGGATGAAGTAAATGGAATGATTGAAAGGGGGGATACGTTTAAAAACGCACCATTGCATGACGGTCAATTTTTTAAGGTGCCAAAAGTAATACGGAAATGATGTTCAATGTTAGACGATGTTTGTTCGATTGGTTTCCACATCGTACATTTAAAAAGGCACATGGCTTATGATTCAAAAATAAAAGAACAAGGCCTATGATTCAAAAAATAAAATAAGTAATGGCCCCAATAATAAAACTTGAAAATATTCAAAAAAGCTATATCATGGGGAAGCAGGAACTCCGTGTTTTAAAAGGAATTTCCCTGGAGATTTTTAAAAATGAATATGTGGCGTTGATGGGGCCAAGTGGAAGTGGTAAATCTACCTTGATGAATTTGTTAGGTTGTCTTGATTCTCCCACTGCAGGAAAGTATATTCTCAATGGCAAAGATGTAAGTAAAACCACCGATGATGAACTTGCTGAAGTCCGCAACAAAGAAATTGGTTTCGTGTTTCAACAATTTAATCTATTACCGAGGCTCACAGCGGCCGAAAATGTGGCCTTACCGCTTATTTATAATGGCTCGAAAAAAAAGATTCGAAATGAACATTCCCTCGAAATGCTTGATCGGGTGGGGCTCTCTGATAGAAGTCATCATAAACCAAATGAATTATCAGGAGGGCAAAACCAACGTGTAGCTATAGCCAGGGCCCTGGTAAATAATCCTTCAATTATTCTTGCGGATGAACCAACCGGGAATCTTGATTCCAAAACATCTGTCGAGATCATGAAAATTTTTGACAAGATCCAATCTGAGGGAAACACTGTAATACTTGTGACACACGAAGAAGATATTGCTCATTACGCTCATCGAATTATAAGACTAAGGGATGGGTTAATAGAAAGTGATAACCTGCAACAGGAAGTAACGGCCGTGAATCATTAATTGATCACCGGATTTCGGGAGGTATTGCTTTTTCAAATTTCGGATTCACAGCGTATTCCTCCTAACTATATTTAGATGTCTCAAAAAATTTATACTAAAACGGGTGATGAAGGCAAAACAAGCCTTATAGGTGGAACTAAAATATTAAAAAGCGACTTACGCATTGAGGCTTATGGTACGGTTGATGAACTCAATTCATTTGTTGGATTTGTAAATGACCATTGTGATCTGCCCCATTCAAAATCCATCTTAAAAGAAATCCAGGACAGGTTATTTACTATAGGTTCCTCACTTGCTTGCGATCCCGCTAAAGAAACCAAACTTCATATTCCCGATCTTCATGAAAGCGATGTTGTGTTGCTTGAAAAAGAAATGGATAAGATGAATGGAGAACTGCCGGAAATGAAGCATTTTATATTGCCTGGGGGACACCCATCCGTTTCTGCTGCACATATTGCCCGTTGCGTTTGTCGCCGTGCTGAAAGATGCTGCGTACGCCTGAAGGATATGGATAGTATCATCGAACCCTTGATTATCAAATACCTTAACAGGTTAAGTGACTATTTATTTGTTCTCGGAAGATTTTTCTCCCACCGGTTAAATATTGCGGAAGTGGCTTGGAAACCAAGACTATAAGCTACATCCGAATTTTAAGCAGAAAATTGTAAAAGGGAAGATTGAGTCTTTACTTAGCTACCTGGAACTTACCTGCTTCCACAATATTGCCCTGCCTGTCTTTAAGCTGGAAAATATATACGCCACGGTAAAAATCTGTGAGAGGGACCATTATTTTTTTATCAGCAGGTTTGATATCGGCAACTTTTTTTCCTATGAAATTATAGATCTCAAGCGAATACGATTGATCGTAGTTTTTCAAAAACTCAAAATTGATAAAGCTTACTGCTGGGTTTGGATAGAATTTAACAGTTTTCACAGAAAAACCTGTAGGTAAAGAGGGCTTGACCTGTGCTTGACTGCTGAAATGAAAACCGACAATAAGAAGAAGTATGTAAAAAATTCTTTTCAATAGATCAAAAATATAAACTTTTATTTTAAAATTACAACTTTTAAAGTATAAACAAAGTACTTACTCTAAATTTATAACACACTTATAAGCACCACCAGAACTATTAACGTAACACCGGTCACTTAATTGCATGAATTATGCAAATTACCAGGAAAAATTATGAGCAAAAGATTAGAAAACAGTCAATTGAGCGAATTAAGGGCGTTTTGAATCGCTGTATAATTTGGTTCTTCACTGGCATTTTCCAGCACTTCAGCATAGCGAACCACGCCATCGCCGTCGATCACAAAAGCGCTTCTTTTACTTACCCCTTTCATGTCCAGTGAAAAAGTTTCATACAGACAGTCATACGCTGCTGACACTATTTTATTAAAATCGCTTAGCAATGGAAAATTAAGGTGCTGCTCTTCTTTGAATTTTGCGAGGGTTTGGGGAGAATCAACTGATATGGCAAGGACTTTTGCTTTACTATTATTATAAATGCCAATATTATCACGCACATTGCAGAGTTCTTTTGTGCACACCCCGGTAAATGCAAGCGGAAAAAACAATAAAACTACATTCTTACCTTTATAATCATTTAGAGATATCTTTTCTTTTTCCGAGCTGTATAAGCTAAATGCCGGAGCCTTTAACCCAATTTCAATTTTCATGTAAATGTTTTATTTGCAGCGAAAATAAATAATAATTTTCCGCTCCCTGCAGGGAAAAAGGATAGAAATATTTTATTTGGAGCGAAAACAGAGGCAACCAGTTTATAGCAGCTTTGCATTTTTTACTGCTGCATATTTTGTTATTCTTTCGAGGCTTTCCGGCATTGATTTCACAGATAAAAGTTATGGTGAAATATTAGAAGAAGTAAAAATCTGCAGCTAACGAATGCTGAGCTGATCGCTAAAGATAAACCGCGGGAAAGAATGTCAAGTATTTTTAATAGTAAAAGTGGAGAAAAAAAGTTTCATAAAATTGAACAGTGGTGGTTTCATGAAGTTCACGATTCTTTTAAAAATAATGGAAAGCCTGATGGAATCGCATTTCACCAAACTTCATAAGCAAGCAATTCATTCTCCATTTTTATGCGATGTCCTTCTTTTATGATAAACACAAAAGCTAATGCTGTAACAGCTGCAACTGTCATAAAATAAAAAGCACTTTTGGCTTTTCTCTTCGTCTTTGATTTTGCCATGGGAAAACTTTCAATTCATAAGTTCGGGTGTAAATTAATTAAAATTCATGCTATGAAAAAAAGCTATATATTATTTTATTTTAATTTTATTATTTGCAAGATTTTACTTTAGGGATTTATACATTTTTATTTATCGATTACTGTTTAAATATATTTACTGGTAAAATTATTTCCCAACGGTTGTTCCTAATTTTACCAAATAAATCAGTATCAAATAAATAACTATACCTGAACCCAATAGACACATTTGCCTGGTTCCACCATTTTGTGTCAAAATTTATTTCTGCGCCAGCGGAGCTAAAATTTGCTTCAAAGGAATTCCCATTGTTAAAAAAATCTTTTACATAGGTGTAATCGTAAAATAAGTTGGCCCGCACTCTTAACAAATAAAATATGTTCGCGAAGCCCGCATCAGGATATACCAGGGGCATGTGATAATTTATACCCCATTTATACATTTTAAAAAAATTCGCGGATTCGTATCCTCTTGAAAAGGGAAATCCGCTGGAAAAATTTATTTGCGTTGCGGTGTCACTTGTAAGAAACGCGGAATTTAGCACGATGCTATGCGTGTTTATGAACCCTGGCAAATAAATATTTGCATTAGCAAGGAACTGGTTTCCGTTATAATGGGTTAGTGCTGATTTATATGAAAGATTGAGGGACTGGGCAAAATGAGGAAATATCTGTTGTTTCGCTTTTTGAGCCTGGTGGCTAAAAGATAAAAAACTGCTGATGTAACTGTAAGAAATGTTTCCAATTGTATCTTTATATGGTCCCTTATAAGAACTTTCATTATATACATATTGGCTTCCGAAATTTAAAAAAGTAAATGTTCTTCCTCTGCTAAAATTTAATGGAATATTGAATCCTGCATATGGTTCTAACTCATTAAAATAAACAGCTTTTTGGACTGCAGTGTAAACCCGACGATCTATTGTATAATCAATTCCCGTAGATAAAAAAGGAAAAAAAGCGCCGTAAGTGCCCTGGAAACCCACTTTTTTGAATTGTTCGGCTCTGTCGTACGTAAATGAAAACTGAGACTGCATGGTGTTTAAAATATTTTCACTCAATAGGGTTATGGTGTACTCCGGATCGTCAACTGTGGGCTCAAGGCTATGAAAATTAAAAAGCCTGAAGGCTTTGGAATATTTGGTTACCGCAAATGAATCGTTTGGCACACTATAAAGTAAATTTGAATTTACGTTATTAAGTGAGGTAACACCGAAACTGGAGGTGTTTTTATCCATTGTTTTCGGATCCAATTCTTCAAATGCAATATCTTTTTTTGATGCTGTAACTAACTTATAACCGGAGGAGGTAAATGTTGTCCAGGCAATCGAGGAATTATTGATCGCTGGTTCATATTTTCCAATTCCGCTATCGCCGCTATACACAAGCTTCCATAATTTTTTATCTTGAAAAGTATATGCAAAAAGTTCATCGTTTTTTTCGAATGAACTTGTGAAATAGACGGTGTCATGCGAAATGCAGGGAAACCCGATTACATTGTAAGAAGATTGCGTAAGATATTTTGTATCCCCGGTTTGTATATCAATTTCTGCTAAAGACATTTTGCCTAATGCATTTCTAACTGCGGCGATGACGGAATTGCCTCCAAAAAACTTTGGATAGGTATAAAATAGTTGATCAGGATTGGGGATTTTATGAATCAATTTTCCTTCGGCCACGCTTAAAACATCTAAAGTTGCTTTTCCAGTTATTGATTGATCTACAGCAACGATCCTTTTGCCGTCGTCACTGATGTCAGGGGAAAAATATTTTGTGTGGTGAGTTACAATTTGTTGTTTGCCACTGCTAATATCGATGATTCTAATATCGCTGTAATCACGATAACCCCATCTTACATCGGGCCTGTATGCCGCATACACAATTTTATTATTTCTTAAGCTGAAATGATTATCCAAAGAGAAATCCTTAACCCGTAGTTTCTTTTCTTCCTTTCCGCTCCTTATGATAAATTGAGGGATTTGCTTATACCCACTCTTTATATAAACTATTTGATTCCCGTCAAACGCAGGATATTCTTCATTTACATAAGGTTGCTTCCCGGCTGCATTTCCCGGTTGCGGGTTAAACTGCTTTTCGAAAAAATCTATAGCCTCGTTCCTGAAAGTAACATAATCGGTTCCGGAATATTTTTTTACGGCTTTTTGAAATGGATAAAAGAGTCCTTTGAAAGACGCTGCGTCGTGTGTCACATTTTTCCAAAATTTATCTCCGTACTTTTCCCTGCCGTATGCCACAAGCAGGTAACCGAGATCGTAATGATTTGGTACAAAATCTTTGAAGGAACCATTTCTTAGTTTCATCCAGCTATAGTGCTTCTTATCTTTCCACAGAGAACGATAGCCATTATAAAAAAAAGGCAAGCTTCCTCGTCCCTGCTTGCTCACATTTGTTTCATTGTAGACCGCGTCACCCTCAAAAAACCAGTTAGGGACGGCTGCATTATTGGCAAGAGCCTGCGCCTTCTTCACCAAATAAGCTACGGAATAACCGCGCCAGCCCAACATTGAAATTATTAAATTGCTCCACGTGCCGGTATTCATGTATGGTGAGCTGGTCAGGCCATGGAAGGCTTCCCAGTTCAAAGCTGTTTTGTGTTGGATTTAAATAAAACTCACTCCTGTATGGCCCGAGGCCGACATACGCATTGGAAATTGTCGTTTGATTTTGAAGGACAATATTTATTTTTTTGGATTTTAAACCGATTGTGTTTTCAGTGGGATCTTTTATATACTTAATTACGTTTGTAACCCTTGTTGCAGTAGAATCCAGTCCCGCCGGAAAAACCACTTTTGAGGCCGCGGTATTTATTTGCTTCCATTTTATCGATGGCGGATTGCCCCCGAATATTTGAGAAAAACAATTACTGCATAGTAGCTGCGCACAAATAGCCAGAAGCGTCTTTCGCAAGAGATGCATATTTAGTTTGTTGAATAAAGTAATGCCATGAAATTCTTTAGCTGCAAGCCTGCCGATATTTTCTATAATATCCTTTCCCCTTTTCCGTTCTATCTTGTGAATCTATTTGATGCAATTTATTATTTTTAGAAAAGGAATTAACAATAACGAATGAAGCAAGCAAGAAATATTTTGATTATTATACTCTGCTCGTTGCTATTATTTACTTCCTGCAAAAAAGCCGGAGATCTTGTAAACAACCCGCTTTTGGAACAATATTTTGAAACCAACGTTTTGAACCGGGATTTTACGGTCAGCCTCGCTACAGATAACGGCACCGATCTTACAGGGAACTATACCAATTATAAATTTGTTTTGTTAAAGACTGATTTCTATCACGGGCCTTTGAAGGCAACTATAGGGAGCACGGTCTACATGGGAACCTGGAGCAGTAACGACGATTATAGTAAACTCGATATCAGCTTACCCATCCCTCCCCAGGAGTTTGCTTTTTTGAGCAGGGCATGGCGTTTTACCAGTAAAAGCTTCCCCACCCTCAAGCTTTCTCCCTGGGGAAGTACGGAGGCGCTTGTCCTTCATATGTATCGTAATTGATCGCCTTTCACATCTAAAATTTTGCTTTAAAAAGAAAATGTTTTTGACATTAGTATCTAAACTATTGACTTTTGCAAACGGCTTATCTTTATAAAAAAATTAAATGAAAATAACCGGTGTCATTGAATGCCTTGAAAACTTTGCTCCGCTAAGCTTACAGGAAGATTACGATAATGCAGGCTTGTTGATTGGAAATAGTGAAGAAGAGTGTACGGGCATAATTACTACCCTTGACGTTACCGAAGATGTGGTTAAGGAGGCACTGAAAAAAAAATGTAATCTCATAGTAGCGCATCATCCCATTATTTTCAGGGGTTTAAGAAAATTGAATGGGGCTAATTATGTAGAACGTACTGTGATTTCGGCTATAAAAAATAATATTGCAGTGTACGCCATCCATACTAATCTCGATAATGTAATAGAAGGCGTAAACAATAAAATCGCTGAAAAATTGGGACTTCAGAACATCCAGGTACTGCTGCCCAAAGAAAAACTCCTGAAAAAAATAGTAACTTTTTCACCAACGGAAAATGCGGACGAGGTAAGGAATGCATTATTTATTGCAGGTGGCAAACTGGGAAAATACAGTGAATGCAGTTTTAATGTTGAAGGAACCGGAACCTTTAAAGCAGGGGATGACGCCGATCCATTTGTAGGGGAGATTGGAAAAAGGCACGAAGAAAATGAGACCAGGATAGAAGTAATTTTCCCTGAGTATTTGCAAAACAAAATCGTAAGGTCATTAAAATCAGCGCATCCATACGAGGAAGTGGCTTATGATGTATATCCGCTCGATACCAAATTAAATGACTTTGGTAGCGGCTTGGTTGGTGAATTAGCGGAAATCGGTTTCGGAAGAAGAACTATTGTCAACGCTTAAAGAGGCGTTCAAATTACAATCCATTCGGCATTCTCCTTTTCTTAAGGGAAATATATCAAAAATTGCCCTCTGCGGTGGGGCAGGCAGCTTTCTGATCTCGTCAGCTAAAGCTGCGGGTGCCCAGATGTTTTATAACTGCTGATATTAAGTATCATGAATTTTTTGATGCCGATTCAGAGATTTTATTAGCTGATATTGGCCATTTCGAAAGCGAGCAATTTACCATCGACCTTTTAGCTGAAATTTTGAAGGAAAAATTTCCTAACTTTGCCGTCCTAAAAACAGAAATTAACACGAATCCTGTCAATTATTATATCTGAATGGAATTGAAGGTTTGAAAAAATACAAAATCATACATTAAATTAATATATGTCACAAGTAAAAGATTATTCTGTAGAAGAAAAATTATCATCTCTTGTTAAGCTACAAAAAGTAGATAGCAAGCTGGATGGAATCCAGATCTTAAAAGGTGAATTGCCAATAGAGGTGAGTGATCTTGAAGATGAAATTGAGGGGCTCCATGCACGCCAAAACCGTATAGAAGAGGAAATAAACGGAATGCAGCAATTTATTGAAGATAAAAAGACCCTCATAAAAGATGCGCAGGAACTCATAAAAAAATACGAGAAGCAAAGTGATAATGTGAAGAACAACCGGGAGTTTGAAGCGATCAACAAGGAAATTGAAATGCAGACTCTAGAAACCAAGCTTGCAGAAAAACACATAAAGGATGCAACTGAGGAAATAGCGGAAAAAGGAAAACAACTTGAGTTAGCCAAAAAGGCTGTTGTCAACTAAAGAAGCAAACCTTAAGGGGAAAAAAGGAGAGTTGGAAAAGATTATTGCAGAAACTGACAAAGAAGAAAAAAATTACAACAAGCAGGCAGAAACAGCAAGAGAGCAGGTTGACGAGAGACTATTAGTGAGCTATGACAGGATTCGTAAAAATTATCGCAATGGCCTTGCAGTTGTGCCGGTAGAGAGAGATGCATGCGGTGGATGTTTTAATGCAATACCTCCGCAAAAGCAAAGTGATATCAAGCAGAGGAAAAAAATAATTGTTTGCGAAAACTGCGGCCGTATCCTGGTGGATGATGAGCTGAATAATGCGGTTGACGTAAAATAAAAGCGATTTTTTTAATTAAATTAAGGGATGCCAAAGGCATCCCTTTTTTGATGCGATGTTATCAGAACACGAATAAATTCAAGCCCGAAAAAAGTAATATCAAAAACAGCCTATTCACATTATATAAAAATTGTAATTTGCCTTTATAAATGCTTGCGCAATTACATATACAGAACTACGCTATAATTGATTCCATCAAAATACATTTCTCGCCTAATTTGAATATTATTACCGGTGAAACAGGTGCAGGGAAAAGTATTTTAATGGGTGCACTTAGTCTTATTCTTGGGGAAAGAGCTGATATATCTGTTTTACTTAGTAAAGAAAAAAAGTGCTTTATAGAGGGACTCTTTAAAACAAGCCATCCTTCGGTAAAAGATTTTTTACAGGAGAATGATCTTGACTTTGAAGAAGAAATTGTAATACGGAGAGAAATTTCGCCCAATGGAAAATCCAGGGCATTCATTAATGATACTCCCGTAAATCTTAGCCAGCTGAAGCAATTATCTTCATTGCTGGTTGATCTTCACCAGCAATTTGATACACTTGAATTAGGCGATCGCGATTTTCAGCGGGAGGTTATAGATGCTTTTTCGGGGAATACAAAAGCCGTTTCGCAGTATCAAAGCCAATATAAAAATTATAGCCTTACTTTAAAGGAACTTGAAGACCTGAAAGAAGAGCAGGCGGCAGCAAATAAGGAATTTGACTATAATAAATTTCTATTCGATGAACTTGAAGAATCAAATTTTTCAGAAAATGAGATAGAAAACATTGAGGCTGAAATAAAATTAATGAGTAATGCGGAAAATATAAAGTCAATACTTTCAGAAACATATTTTCAATTGCAGGAAAGTGAGCAGCCTCTTGTTCAGCAAATAAAATTAATAGGCAACAAACTACAGGGACTACATGATTTTCATCCCGCTTTGGAGGCATTAACAGAAAGGCTGCATTCTGCTCAAATAGAATTGCAGGACATAGCGGGTGAAATAGAACAACTAAATAATGGTGTAAACTATGATCCTGAAAAAATAAATGTATTAAATGAACGAATGGCTGAAGGATACCGGCTGCTTAAAAAGCATAACGTGCTCACCACCGCATCTTTAATTGAAATAAAAGAAAGGCTTTCCACAGAGCTTGAGAAAATTACCAACCTTTCAGATGCGATATCGCTAAAGGAAAAGCAATTGAATGACTATTACGATGAGGCATTTAAAATCGCGGAAAAACTTTCCCTGAACCGGCAAAAAAATGTAAAGCCATTCGAAGAAAAAGTAAATCATTTGATGTTACAGGTCGGAATGCCAAATGCAAAACTTAAAGTGGAAATAAATTCAGGCAAAGTTTTAAACCTTTTGGAATCAACACCATAGAATTTTTGTTTAATGCTAACTTGCCATCTATGCGGGAAAACGATACAAATCGATTTGAGCCTTTGAGAAAAGTTGCCAGCGGGGGCGAATTGAGTCGTTTAATGCTAAGCATTAAATCGCTGGTTGCAAAAAGTGTTCAATTGCCGACTTTAATTTTTGATGAGATTGATAGCGGTATCAGTGGCGAAGCCGCAAAGCAGGTAGGAATAATTATGAAAGAGTTGTCCGGCGGTCACCAGGTTATATCAATTACGCATCAGCCTCAAATTGCTTCAAAGGCGGACGCTCATTTTTTTGTTTATAAGGAAATTAAGCATGACAAGATAATAACAGCAATAAAAGAATTAAACGATGACGAGCGGATTACCACAATTGCAACAATGCTTAGCGGTGAAAGGCCCACTGCAGCAGCTTTTGAGAATGCCCGTGAAATGATTGGCAACTAATATGAATATGAAGTTCAATAAACTTACTTAAGCGGGATATTTAAAAAATTTGAATCAATAATTAACGGATATGTCTTACAATCTATTAAAAGGAAAAAAAGGAATCATTTTCGGGGCTCTTGATGAAAATTCAATTGCGTGGAAAACTGCCGTAAGGTGTCACGAAGAAGGCGCGGAAATACTGCTGACGAACGCTCCTGTAGCCATGCGCATGGGTGAGATTAATAAGCTGGCAGAAAAAATAAATGCACCCGTAGTTTCATGCGATGTGAGTAATAATGAGGATATGCTTAACCTGCTTACAAAAGCAAAAGAACATTTTGAAGGAGGGCTTGATTTTATTTTACATTCGGTAGGCATGAGCATCAATATGCGTAAAGGAAAACATTATACCGAGATTGATTATGGGTTTAACCAGAAAACTCTTGATATCTCTGCTATGAGCCTGCATCGTTTATTAGCGACTGCTATGAAACTGGATGCTATTAACGAATGGGGAAGTGTAGTCGCGCTAACTTACATCGCAGCTCAGCGGGTGTTTCCCGATTACAATGAGATGGCTGATGCAAAAGCTTTGCTTGAAAGTGTAACACGAAGCTTCGGCTATCACTATGCTCTTAAAAAACATGTGAGGGTGAATACAATTTCCCAATCGCCTACCCGAACTACTGCAGGTAGTGGAGTTAAAGGTTTTGACGGCTTCATTAATTACGCAGAAAAGATGAGCCCTTTGGGAAATGCTACCGCTGAGGATTGCGCTAACTATTGTGTGACATTATTCAGCGACCTTACGCGTTATGTAACTATGCAAAACCTTTTTCATGATGGCGGGTTTTCTTTTACCGGGGTTACTCAAAGCGTGATTGACCAAATGGAGAAATAGTCAAATTTAATCAATTTTTAGAGGTTTGTTCCAACGACGTCTTAAAATCAAAAACCGCTCTATTGCAAGCGGTTTCTTTTTGATGTCTTATATAACGCTATTAGCTACTCAATATTCATCTTCGTTAAAAAAGAAGTCTTCCTGGCTGGGATAATCAGGCCATATATCTTCCAGGCCTTCATAGATTTCACCGCCTTCGTCTTCCAACTCCTGCAGGTTCTCGACTACCTCAATAGGTGCACCGCTGCGAATGGAAAAATCTATCAATTCATCTTTCGTAGCAGGCCAGGGAGCATCTTCAAGATGTGAGGCTAATTCTAAAGTCCAAAACATATATTTTCCTTTTATTTTCTATTAAAAAATTAAAACGGGTAACCAAATTTTCCGCAAAAGTAAAAGTTATATCGGGATTACCAAATATTGTTTTTACTTAATCTCTATCTATTTTGACGGATAGTATAACGCAATAGATGCACAGTAAGTATTTTTATTTTTATCTTTTTGAAATTGTATTTTAACCTTTACATTTAAGCATGCTAAAAGCTAAAGGAATTTATAAAAATTATGGTCCCCTTTCTGTCTTAAAAGGCGTGGATATAGAAATAAACAAAGGAGAAATTGTAAGTATTGCAGGTTCTTCCGGAGCAGGCAAAAGCACACTTCTTCATATATTGGGAACATTAGACAACGCAGACAGTGGAGAAATTTATCTTGATGATACCGCGGTATTTAAGCTAAATGGAACGAGACTCGCAGCATTTAGAAACAAGCATATCGGTTTTGTCTTTCAGTTTCATCATTTGCTTCCTGAGTTTACCGCACTGGAAAACGTATGCATTCCAGGTTGGATAGCAGGCCGCAAGACCAATGAAATTGAAGAGAAGGCATTGTCTTTACTTGATTTACTTAATCTTCACGACAGAGCATCTCATAAGCCGGGAGAGCTTTCGGGAGGAGAGCAACAGAGAGTAGCGGTTGCAAGGGCTTTAATTAATAGTCCATCAATAGTGATGGCGGATGAGCCTACGGGCAATCTCGATTCTGCAAATGCAAAAGAGCTTCATAATTTATTTATTGATCTTCGAAACCGGTTTCAACAGACCTTTTTGATAGTAACACACAACGAAGAGTTGGCACAACTAAGCGACCGTATTTTGCACATGAAAGATGGGAAAATTTTAGCCTGATTTTCGTCAAATGGATAGATTTCGTGTAAAAAAACCTTGCCAATTGACAAGGTTTTTTTGAAATACAAATTGTACTTATCTTAAAAAAAGCATTTCGCGGTACTTTGGCAATTCCCAGTATTCATCATCCACCAGGAGTTCCAGTTTATCCACGTGATACCTTATCTCATCAAAATAACTTTTTACTGTATCACAATATGCAATTGCTTTTTCCCTTGCATCGGTCATTACATTTGCAACTTTTCTTGCTTCAATCATAGATTCTACCCGTAAGCTTATATACGAAATATGTTCAGAAATTTTTGTAGCGATTTGCATTTGGCTCGCATAGCTCTTTTCGTCTAATCCGATTTCTTTTAATCCACTAATATTTTTAATCAAAACATTTTGATACTTAATAGCAGCGGGAAGAATATAGGTACTGGCAAGATCACCAATCACTCTTGCCTCAATCTGAACTTTCTTAATGTAATTCTCTAACAATATTTCATGTCTTGCCTCAAGTTCGCTGTGTGTATAAATGTTATGACGTTCAAATAATTTTTTAGCCTTATCAGTTACAAAGGCGTCCAGTGCAAGTGGGGTCGTTTTTACATTAGGTAACCTTCTTTTCTCTGCTTCTTTTTCCCACTCCTCGCTGTAATTATTTCCTTCGAATAAAACGGATTTACTTTCTACAATATATTTTTGAATTATTTGCATCAGAGCAATCTCTTTCTTTTCGCCGCCATCAATTAAAGCATCCACATCAATCTTGAATTGAGTAAGTGTTTCGCACATTATAGTATTTAATACTGTCATTGCGCCTGCACAGTTTGCGGCAGATCCTACAGCCCTAAACTCAAATTTATTTCCGGTAAAAGCGAATGGTGAGGTACGATTTCTATCTGTATTATCAAGCATTAATTCCGGGATGCTTTTGTGAATATCCAGCTTAAGCATGGCCTCGTCCTGTTCATCAAAATTATCACCTACTCTCTTTTCAATTTGGTTTAAGACATTAGTTAAATATTCACCAATAAAAATAGATATAATTGCAGGAGGTGCTTCATTTGCGCCAAGCCTGTGGTCATTTCCGGCACTGGCAATGGACGCTCTTAAAATATCTGAATAATCATGAACCGCCTTTATAGTATTTACAAAAAAGGCAAGGAACATTAAGTTTGTTTTTGGTGTTTTTCCTGGTGCTAACAAATTTACCCCGGTGTTTGTCGCCATACTCCAGTTATTATGTTTGCCACTCCCATTTATGCCTGCAAAAGGTTTTTCATGAAGCAACACTATGAGCCCATGCCGCCTGGCAACACGAATCATTACATCCATTAACAGGGTATTGTGATCTACTGCGAGATTTACTTCTTCAAAAATAGGTGCACACTCAAATTGCGATGGAGCTACTTCGTTGTGTCTTGTACGTAGCGGAATCCCTAATTTATAAGCCTCTTCTTCATAATCGCGCATGAATGCATAAATTCTTTCGGGAATTGATGCGAAATAGTGGTCTTCAAGTTGTTGCCCCTTGGATGGAGGGTGACCGAATACCGTGCGTCCGGTCATCACTATATCAGGGCGGGCGTTTGCGATACCTGCATCCACAACAAAATATTCCTGTTCCCAACCCAGCGTTGGAGTTACAGCTGTTACATTTTTATCAAAATACTGGCAAACATCAATCGCCGCTTTATCAATTGCCACAAGGGCTTTTAATAGAGGAGTTTTAGCATCTAACGACTCCCCGGTATATGAAACGAAAATGGTTGGAATGCACAACGTCTTGCCATTTCCAATTTCCATAATAAATATAGGTGATAAGGGATCCCATGCGGTGTAACCTCTTGCTTCAAATGTGGCTCTTAACCCACCGCTTGGAAACGAGGAAGCATCAGGCTCCTGTTGTATGAGAGCTGCACCGTCAAATTCTTCGATTTCAGTACCATCGCCCTTTAAGGTAAAGAATGAATCATGTTTTTCTGCGGTCGCTTCAGTCAACGGTTGAAACCAGTGCGTAAAGTGTGTTACGTCTTTTGTTTCTGCCCAGGCCTTGAGGCCCGCTGCAATTTGGTCACCCATGCGGCGATCAATTTTGCTTTGGGTTTTTATGGATGACAGCAGGCTTTTATAGGCTTCATCGCTTAAAAACTTCCGGGCTTTTTTCAGAGTGAAGACATTATCTCCAAAAATCGCCGTGATTTTTTTTGACTTTGGCCCAAGTTGAGTTTTCGTATTTGAGATTAAATTTTGAAGAGCATTTAGTCTTAAAGATTGCATTTTTTGAGTTTTTAGATGGCAAAAAAAGGATTTATCTGTTACAAAAACAAAGATTTCTTATAAAATGTGCTTAATATTCTGATTTTGTGGAAAATAATTAACATGTTACTTTTTGTTTATATGAACAATACGTTTTAATCGTTGCCAATCTATAAGGCAGATGACCGGTATTAACAGAAAAGGAAAATATATACTTCTATATCTTACAATAGCCCCTAATATTGGTATCGTATAGCCTATAATCAAAAACATGCTAATGCTAAAGAAAAAGCAGAAATATATAAAAGGGGATAATTGAGCCTTTTTTTTAAAAAAAATAAATAAAATCAGAAAAACCTCGTAAATAAAAATTTCAATAGCTATCGGAGTATATAAAAAATTAAATTTTTCTGTGAGATAAGGTCGCATCAAAGTATGATTTAAAGCCTGTGGAGCATTAAATAAAAAACTTTTAAAATTTGCCTGAAGCGGATTAATATTAATTGCCGAGGATCCGTTCCTGGCTATTTCAATAAATGCAGTCTGTCTTTCCGATGCATGTTGGGGAAGATCAAATGCCGGGGAAAGCAGTGCCGAACAAAAGAACAAAACTGCCACAATAATATATATTCCCATGAAGGAGATGAAAGCATATTTCGAAAAACGTTCAGCAACGATCCAGGCAATTAATGCAGGCGCTAATGCGATAAAGACAAAATTTCTTAGCAATAGAATCAGGCAAAGAAAAATTAAAATCAATAAAATCCTTTTCCCTATATCGGTTTTTTTTTCGAGGATAACCTGGACATTGCAGATAACTATCGATATTAATAAAAATATAAGTCCGTCCCTGTGAATTCCGCTTGTAAAGTACAACAAAGAGGGTAGGAGGAAAATACAAATAATAATAGCTATGCTGTGCTTTGGGAAAATCTTAATAAAAATTTTCCAGGAATAAATTGCACCAAAGAATACCAAAAAATTAAAAAACAAGGTATTGACAAAAAAATTCTTTCCACTAAATATGTCAAATATGGAGAGTACTTTGGCAATGATATTTGTTCTCAAATCATTCCAGAAAGAACCCGAACTTTCCAAAAACCCGGAATAATCATTATAATTACTTCGAAATATATTAGTTAAGTATTCTGCCGGGTTATTAAAAAGCAAGTTAAATTCTGTTATTCCCTGCTTGTGGAACTCAGCTGCATCGGCTACAGAATAATAATAGAGACTAATATAACCGTTTACAAGCCCTGCTGTTATCCTTACCAAAAAAAGGAGTATTAAAATCCTGGAGTCAAGGCCGCTATTTTTGAAAAATTTTAAACGGGTTATCAGCCAACAAAACAGAACGGTATAAAAAATAAATAAGAGATAACCCATTTACCAATTTTGATTGTGGGAAGTTAGTTAAAATATTTACACCTGATTTACAAGATAAAGGTCAGGAGATTGTAAGTTTGCGCCATACAATAATTATGGAAATTACTTTTGAAATTGCAGAAAAACTCGGCCTCAAAAAAGATGAATTTGAAAAAATTATTACCATTCTTGGCCGTACTCCAAATTTCACTGAACTAAGCGCTTATTCAGTAATGTGGAGTGAGCACTGTAGCTATAAAAATTCAATAAAATGGCTCAAAACTTTGCCACGTGAGGGATCAAAGCTTCTTGTAAAAGCGGGCGAAGAAAATGCCGGACTTATAGACATAGGTGATGGCATGGGAGTAGTTTTTAAAATTGAAAGTCACAATCATCCATCCGCTATAGAACCATTTCAGGGTGCGGCAACTGGTGTCGGAGGCATTCACCGCGATATTTTCACAATGGGCGCACGTCCGGTAGCCACATTAAATTCTTTACGTTTTGGAAATTTGGAAAAAGACAAAACCCGGCATTTACTAAGCGGTGTTGTACATGGCATAGCACATTATGGCAATTGTTTTGGAGTTCCTACAGTTGGCGGTGAAATCTATTTTGAAGATTGTTATCATACCAACCCCCTGGTAAATGCGATGAGTGCCGGCGTGGTTAGCCTTGAGCAAACCGTTAGCGCAACTGCCTTTGGAAAAGGCAACCCGGTTTTTATTGCCGGAAGTGCTACCGGTAAGGATGGAATGGGAGGAGCCGCTTTTGCTTCTGCCGATATTACTGAAAACAGTGCTGAAGATTTACCGGCAGTGCAGGTAGGAGATCCTTTCCAGGAAAAAAAACTGCTTGAGGCTTGTATTGAGGTTCTTGCAACAGGTTCTGTTATTGGAATGCAGGATATGGGCGCCGCAGGTATTATTTGCTCAACAGCTGAAACAAGCGCTAAAGGCGGAGTAGGAATGAAAATAGACCTGGATAAAGTCCCAACCCGACAAAAAAATATGAAATCCTGGGAATTATTATTGAGTGAAAGTCAGGAAAGGATGTTGCTTACGATCAAAAAAGGGAAGGAAAAAGAGGTTATTGAAATTTTTGAAAAATGGGATCTTCCCTGCTCACAGATCGGCGAAGTGATTGATGGGAATATGCTCCAATTTTATATGCATGATATCCTGGAAGCCGAAATTCCCGCAGAAAGTCTTGTCCTTGGTGGAGGCGCTCCTGTTTACGAAAGGGACTTTAAACCACCCGGGTACCTCGGCAGAATAAATGCTTTTGATATCACCGCGATTTCTTTGCCGGAGGATTTGAAGGCCGTTGCCGGGAAAATAATACAGCTACCAAATATTGCATCAAAGAAATGGATTTATGATCAATACGACAGCATGGTAGGTACGGCTAACTTAAATACAAATGCACCTTCCGATGCTTCGGTAGTTGCAATAAAGGGAACCACAAAAGCTCTTGCGCTTACTACAGATTGCAATAGTCGTTATGTTTTTGCTGATCCATTTATAGGTTGTATGATTGCTGTAAGCGAGGCGGCCCGCAATATTGTTTGTAGTGGCGGTGAACCTTTAGGGGTGACAAATTGCCTGAATTTTGGAAACCCTTATGACCCCGAAGTCTATTACCAATTTGTTGAAAGCATTAAAGGTATGAGCGAAGCTTGTACAAAGTTTAAAACTCCTGTTACAGGCGGTAACGTAAGTTTTTATAATCAATCGCCGGGTGGCCCTGTTTACCCTACTCCTGTAATCGGGATGGTTGGCCTTCTTGAGCATTTTGAAAATAAAATGACACTGAATTTTAAAAAGAATGGTGATGTAATTTATCTCCTGGGCGTTAATAAAAACGATATAGGATGTTCAGAGTATCTGCATAAAATATGTGGAGTCGAATTTTCGCCGGCCCCGTATTTTAATCTTGAGGAAGAATTTCTTTTGCATGAAGGTGTAGCCGGTCTCATTAATAAAAGGATAATTGATTCCGCTCATGATGTTAGCGAAGGCGGTGTTTTTGTGACACTTGCTGAGAGTTGTTTCCCAACAATGCTTGGATTTAATATAACGTGCGGTAACGCAGAGTTGCGTAAAGATGCTTTTCTATTTGGTGAAGCGCAGGGAAGAGTGGTAGTGTCTGTCTCAAAAGAAAAGATCAGGGAATTTGAGTCAGCATTAAATATTCCTTTTCAAAAATTGGGTAATGTTACTCCGGGGGAAATAATTATTGATAATGAAGATTGGGGCAATATCATGGAGTGGAAGGAAAAATATGATAGTGCTATTGGAAATCATTTTAAAAGTTATATGCCTGAGTGATGGATAAAAAATCGAATATAGTTGTAACTGGTGCTGCAGGCTTTATTGGCAGCTGTCTCGTACGTTTTTTAAATGACAAAGGTTACAAACAACTTATTTTGGTGGATGATTTTACCCGGGTTGAAAAAGCCAAAAACCTGGAAGGAAAAGATTTTATGATCAAAGTTGAAAGAGAAAATTTTTTTATTTGGCTGCAGGAAGAAAAACCTGAAATCGCTTTTGTTTTTCACATCGGCGCCAGAACGGATACCACTGAATTTAATTACTCAATCCATGAACATTTAAACGTAAAATATTCTGAAAAAGTTTGGAACTATTGTACTTTAAATAAAATACCACTTTTATATGCATCTTCAGCAGCTACCTACGGGTCAGGAGAATTTGGCTATAAGGATGATCATTCAATAATTAAGGATCTTAAACCATTAAACCCATATGGTGTTTCCAAAAATGAGTTTGATAAATGGGTGCTTCAACAAGCTCAGGATGACATTGAAAAAGCAAGTATAAAAAAACCGTCTGGCGTTGTAAGCAGTCCGCCAGCCTGGGCAGGATTAAAATTTTTTAATGTTTACGGCCCAAATGAATATCATAAAGGAAGAATGGCCAGTGTGATCTTTCATGCCTGTAATCAAATAGTTGAAAAGGGATTTGTAAATCTTTTTAAGTCTCATAAAAAAGACTTTAAAGATGGAGAGCAATTGAGAGATTTTATTTATGTAAAAGATGTATTAAAAATTTGTTTTTGGTTTTTAGAATGCTGGTCCCAAGAGCCTAAGACTTTCATTTCGGGAATTTATAATGCGGGTACGGGAAAGGCCCGAACGTTTAACGATTTGGTAAAAGCGACATTCAATGGATTGGATAAGGATCCTGAGATCAGGTATGTTGATATGCCTGTTGATATTCGTGAAACATACCAATATTACACCCAGGCAGAAATGAAAAAAATTAAAGATGCGGGATACATTGATCAAATGTATTCCTTAGAAGATGGTGTGGATGACTATGTGAGAAATTATCTTTCTGGTAGGAAAATATATTAAAACGTCGGAAGCACCTTTCAACTAATGAAATTTCCACCAGCTCAAAATTTAAAAATTGTGTTATTAAATAACTGTTTTTCCACAATTGGAATTTTGCTTTTTTTACCCTGAATTATTAGCTGTATGTTTGCATGACCTCACGGATATTACAGCTTAACTTTCTTTCCGCTGGTCAGCTTTAATTATAAGGATCGATAATAGAATTTAACTGGTAACATTTTTTGTTACTTTTTTAATTATTGTATAACAATTTTTTTTAAAATAATAGAAAGAAATGGCTAAGTATATTTTTGTTACAGGTGGTGTTACTTCCTCTTTAGGAAAAGGAATTATCGCCGCTTCTCTTGCCAAATTACTGCAGGCAAGAGGCTTAAAAACTACTATACAAAAATTTGATCCGTACATTAACGTTGATCCCGGAACATTAAATCCGTATGAACATGGAGAATGCTATGTTACTGAAGATGGCGCTGAAACGGATCTTGATCTCGGCCACTACGAAAGATTCCTCAATATTCATACATCACAGGCCAACAATGTCACTACTGGACGGATTTACCAAACCGTTATCAATAAAGAGAGAGAGGGAGACTATTTAGGTAAGACCGTTCAGGTTGTTCCACATATAACGGATGAGATTAAGCGCCGTATGCTTTTGCTTGGCGAGAAGAATGAATATGACGTTATACTTACCGAAATTGGGGGAACCGTTGGTGATATTGAAAGCCTTCCCTTTATTGAGGCCGTTAGGCAATTGCAATGGGAAATGCCGGAGGAAGATTGTATTGTTGTTCACCTCACATTAATTCCCTATCTGAAAGCAGCAAAAGAATTAAAAACAAAACCTACGCAACACAGTGTGAAATTAATGAGCGAAAATGGAATTCATCCGGATATACTTGTTTGCAGAACAGAAAGGCCCCTTGGAGATGACTTAAAAAGAAAAATAGCTCTTTTTTGCAACGTAAAAGAAAATGCAGTAATAGAAGCTGCAGATGCATCAACAATTTATGAAGTGCCTATCGCTATGCTGCGTGAAAAACTGGATTTAATAGTTTTGAAAAAATTGAAAATTTCCAATTACAACGAACCGGACCTGGGTAAGTGGAAGGAGTTCCTGGAGAAACTTAAACATCCCCGCTATAAGGTTACCATAGGCCTTATCGGAAAATATATTGAGTTACAGGATGCCTATAAATCTATATTAGAATCCTTTATACATGCCGGCGCAATGAACGATTGCAAAGTGCAGGTGGTAAATGTGCACAGCGAATATATTTCTAATGAAAATGTTGCAGAGAAACTTAATGGTCTTGACGGATTGCTAGTGGCACCCGGGTTTGGGTTTCGGGGAGTTGAAGGAAAAATTATTGCGGTAAAATATGCCAGGGAAAATAGCCTGCCCTTTTTTGGAATATGCCTCGGCATGCAAATGGCAGCTATAGAATTTGCCCGCAATGTGCTGGGAATTAAAGACGCAGATTCTACCGAGATGCAAGAAGACACTTTTAATCCGGTAATAGACATGATGGAAGAGCAGAAAAAAATTACCATGAAAGGCGGCACCATGCGCCTGGGCTCATATCCCTGCGAGATAAAAGAAAACACGCTTGCTTACAGTATTTATGGTACCACCAAAATAAATGAGCGTCACAGGCACCGGTGGGAGTTTAATAATAAATACCTTGAAAAATTTGAAGAAGCCGGAATGATAGCAAGTGGTATAAATCCACAAACCGGCCTGGTAGAAATTATTGAATTGTCAAATCATCCTTTCTTTATTGGGGTGCAATATCATCCTGAATTAAAAAGTACCGTCGAAAATCCTCAACCCTTGTTTGTTCACTTTATTAAAGCTGCGAAAGACTATGCCGATGCAGACAAGTTGATAAGCCAGGTTAACATGCAGGGAGAAATGAGTAGTTAATTCTCAATTACTTATCATTTGGTTAATATTAACAATATCCTGCGATTTTGCATTAAACCACCGACATTTAAACTTTGTCTATGATGTATATTTGCCACCTTTAAATAGTGGCCGCTTAAATAAATATCATGATAAAAAAAATACTCTTTAGTTTTCTTCTTTTTGCTGGTCTAAGTGCTTTTTCTCAATCATCTTCAATTGGGAAAAGCGACCCTGATGCGAAAAAAATATTAGACAACGTAAGTGCAAAATTTAAAACTTATAAATCTGTAATTGCAAAATTTACTTTGAAGATCGAAAATTCCGAAGGGAAAGTTTTGGGTACAAAATCAGGGGTTGTAAATATGAAGGCGTCTAAATATAGAATAAGCGTTTCGGGACAAGAGATTTATAGTGATGGAAACAACATCTGGACATATGATAACTCTGTAAATGAAGTACAGATAACAAAATTTGACGGATCGGCGAATATGATCACACCTCAAAAAATGTTTACAAACTTTTATGATAAAGATTTCTTGTATAAACTGAATAGAGAATCCAAATCAGGAAAAAAGGTTATTCAGGAAATTGAATTAACACCCGTCGATAAATCAAAGACTTTTTTCAAAGTACTTGTAGGTATTGATAAAGCAAGCCAATCAATAGTAAGTACCAAGGTCTTTGAGAAAAATGGCAATAAGTACACCTACAATGTCGTTAGCATGAAAACAAACAATACCATTCCAGATTCATTATTTGTGTTTGATCCCAAAACGTATCCTAATGTAGAAGTGGTGGATCTTCGGTAAAATAACCTGTTTAAGAATACATACAACGCCTCCTTTAAACGGCATTTTTATTTGCCCCATCGAAAGGTTTCAATTTCTAAACCCGCGAGATCAAGAACTCTGTCAACTACTGTTGAAACCGCATCTTCGAGGCTTTTTGGTTTACTATAAAAAGAAGGTGTTGCCGGGCATATAATACCTCCCGCCATCGTGATAGTTTCCATATTTCTGATGTGTATGAGATTATACGGGGTGTCTCTCACAACGCATATGAGCCTGCGTCTTTCCTTTAATACCACATCTGCTGCCCTGGTTATTAGATCAGTAGAGGTACCAGTGGCGATTCTCCCTAATGTTCCCATACTACAGGGAACAATGATCATGATATCATAATCTCCGGATCCTGAAGCAAAGGGCGCCATAAAATCATTCTTCGAATAGTATGCCGCATCATAATTTTTATAGTCATCACTTTCAAGTTCGGTTTGCCATACAATTTTAGCATTATCTGTAATCACAATTCCAAGATGGGACCATTGCTCTTTTATTAGAAAGAGCTTATCCAGTAGTAATCTCGAATAGATGGAACCGCTTGCACCACTTATGGCAACGACAATTTTATGCATTGATGAAAAAATTACACTTTGATAAATTTTTTAAAATAGAGCATAAAGAATATTTAATTTTTATCCACACAAACCCAATAATATCCTTTTCCGTACGTTTATATTTGGATATGGCCCAAAAAATGAAAATTATTTTAGCGGGTTGCCTGATAATTCTATGTTCTGCCAAAGTTAATCCAACTCACCGGGAAAAGCTTGATTGGATGGATATGAATGAACTCTCAGCGCAATTAGAGACCGAATCAAAGCCGATACTAATAGATTTATACACCAATTGGTGTTACTGGTGTAAAGTAATGGATAAGAAAACCTATAATAATTCGCAGGTTATTTCTTATATCAGCGACCATTTTTATCCTGTTAAGCTTAATGCTGAATCAAAGAATGTAGTTTATTGGAAAGAGAAATCTTACAACTACAACAATAATTATAAGATAAATGATTTTGCACTTTATGCAACTTCAGGAGAAGTTGGATTTCCGGCAACTATTATTATACCGGATGTACATTCAGAACCAATATCGATACCTGGTTTTTTAGAACCAAAAGAAATAGAGCCTATTTTAAAATATTTTGGTGAAGGGGCATACAAAACCCAAAACTATACGTTATATAAATCAACGTTTAAATCAACCTGGTAAAAGACATTAAAATTATAAGGAGCTGCGAAGGCAGTTTCAAACTCGGTTTTTCATAGGATATTGGATTATAACAGGGGTGGATTTTCATCCGGCCCCTTTTTTTAAATTTATTTCCTAATTACTAACAGAATGCAACCGTAAAATAAGGTATTACGACTAATAAACTTTAACACTCATTTTATACCAAATAAGAAATTAAAATAGGGCGTTAGCCTTCTAAAATAATAACGGAACTGCTAATTGCAGTTTCAAACTCGGTTTTTCATAGGATATTGGATTATAACAGGGGTGGATTTTTATCCGGCCCCTTTTTTATTAAAAGTATTTGAATTGAGAAAATATAGCAAGAATAGCTAAAGCGGGCAGCAAAAAATTATCTTTTCAACGTAGGCAGTTGAGAATTGTTAAAGTATTATAAATGAAATGTGAGAAGGCAACCTAATTAAACCACCTTTCGACTTTAATTATAGATTCTAGTCTTAAGATTAAATGGTTAAGATTTTTTGATTATCCCCGGGCTTCTTTTCAGTTGCCCGGTTTTTATTACATCTCGCCCTTTTGTCCCATGCCGGTATCGGCCATATCAGGAATGTTTTCAGCCTGGTAAACCCCAGCGTCAAGTTTCTTTTTAGTCTCTTCAAATGCTTTAAGGGTAATTTGAATATCTTCATCCGTATGAGCAGCAGTAGGGATTAGCCTGAAAATAATCTGCCCTTTTGGAATAACGGGAAACACAACTACTGAACAGAAAATATTGTAATTCTCTCTTATATCCATTACCATACCCGTAGCTTCAGGCAGATCTCCCTTCATAAAAACAGGGGTAACCGGGCTATTGGTCGTACCAATATCGAAGCCTTTATTTCTCAATCCCTGTTGTAAAGCATTCACATTATTCCATAATTTTTTTCGCAATTCGGGCATCGTCTTTAGCATCTGCATTCTCTTAATCATGCCGTCAACAATTACTAAAGGAAGGCTTTTGGCAAAAATTTGCGAACGAACATTATACCTTAAGTAGGTCATAATATCTTTTGGTCCACTAATGAAGGCACCAATGCTTCCCATACTTTTTACAAAAGTGCTAAAGTAAAGATCTACATCTTTTTGACATCGTTGCTCTTCATCTGCACCGGCTCCTGTAGGTCCCATTGAACCGAAGCCATGGGCATCGTCGATGAGTATCCGGAAATTATATTTCTTTTTTAGGGCGACAATTTCTTTAATCTTTCCCTGGTTGCCACTCATTCCAAAAACACCTTCCGTGATTAATAAAATTCCCCCTCCGTTCTTTTCAGCCATTTTTTCAGCACGCTGCAATTGCTTTTCGCAATCTTCAATATCATTATGGCTGATATTTATAACTAAATCCCAGGTGTAAACGAACACCATCTACAAGGCAAGCATGTGATTCGCCATCATACACAATTACATCACGCCGATTTACAAGTGAATCTATGCAACTCATAATTCCCTGGTATCCGAAATTGAGCAGCATAGCATCTTCCCGGCTTACGAAATTTGAAATAATTTTCTCGAGTTCTTCATGCATCGAAGTTTCCCCGCTCATCATTCTGGCGCCCATTGGATTTCCCATACCCCATTTCGCTGCAGCTTCCGCATCCACTTTTCTGGTCTCAGGATGATTTACAAGGCCAAGATAATTATTCAGGCTCCAAACGATTTTCTCTTTACCCCTAAAAAACATTCTGCTACCTAATTCTCCTTCAAGTTTTGGAAAGGCGAAATATCCATGCGCACGTTCCACATGCTTTCCCAGAGGACCGCCATCATTTCTGAGTTTTTCAAAAACATCTGTCATTCAAATTATCTTTTGATTAAGAATGAGCGCAAAAATAAGCGTTTACTGCATACAAAAATATGGTGGTGAGGAGGATTTGTAATAAATAAGAATCTTTTATCTGTTTATAGAATTTCTGCTTTTAGAGGATTATTGATTAAAGGGAACTTGACGAAAAAAATACAGCAAATATTCTTTGTATGAAACACTATTCGACAGAATATCGATCGTTTTAAAAATGAAAATATTGCATTAGAAATTCTAAATAATTAGTTGCGGTGAGAGTCCGGAAATTGAAATGACTTTACGATAATCTAAAAAAGAAAATGATTTGTTTCGAATAAGTCCAAAAAAGTTACTCCGGAAGAAGGAAACATGATAAAGGTCCAATTATTTTTTACTATCGGTCTCTTCTGCGAAATACTTATGGAAATAGGGAATGGTTTCTATTCCTTTATAAAAATTTGCAATGCCATATTTCTCGTTTGGAGAATGAAGATTATCGCTATCGAGGCCAAAGCCCATGAATATTATTTTTATGCCCAATTCTTTTTCGAGAATTGAACAAATAGGAATACTACCACCACCACGGACTGGAACCGGAGTTTTTCCAAAAGCATGTTCAACAGCTCTTGAAGCCGCTTTATACCCTTTACTATCAATGGGGGTCATATAGGGCTCACCTCCATGATGCTCAAAAGCATTTATTGTAACAGCTGGAGGAGCGATATCTTTAAAATAATCAAGAAGAAGTTTGGTCATTTTTGCAGAGGATTGATTGGGCACAAGCCTTGCTGAAATCTTAGCTGTGGCTTTTGAGGGTAAAACTGTTTTTGCGCCTTCACCCATGTAGCCACCCCATATCCCATTTACTTCCAGCGTAGGACGAATGCCCGTCCGCTCGATTGTAGTAAAACCTTTTTCTCCCCACAATTCCTTAACACCAACTTCATTTTTGTATTCAAGCTCATCGTAAGGAGCCTTGTTCATTAACGCTCGCTCCTCCGCTGACGGAACTACAATATCATCGTAAAAACCCGGAATTGTGATATGATTATTTTCATCATGACAGGATGAAATCATTTGAGCCAGTATTGTAATTGGATTACCCACTGCGCCGCCATAGGTACCACTATGCAGATCCCTGTCGGCGCCAGTTACTTCAACTTCAATATAAGAAAGGCCGCGAACACCAATATCGAGCGAAGGAGTTTCCATGCTTAGCATGGAACTGTCACTAATCAGGATCACATCAGCTTTTAAAAGCTCCTTATTTTCAGAAACAAATTTTCCAAGATTTGGTGATCCTATTTCTTCTTCGCCCTCAATTAGAAATTTAATGTTAGTGCTTAGTGTGTCCGTTTTTACGAGTGTTTCAAGAGCCTTCACATGCATATAAAACTGTCCCTTATCATCAGCTGAACCACGGGCGTAAACTTTTCCGTCCTTAATTACAGGTTCGAATGGGCCGCTAACCCACAATTCAAGAGGCTCTGCAGGTTGTACATCATAATGCCCGTACACAAGTACCGTTGGCTTGTCCTGATCAATTATTTTTTCTCCAAATACGACGGGAAATCCGTCCGTTGGAAGTATCTCAGCTCTATCGGCTCCCGAAGCCAGCAGGCTTGCTTTAACAGCTTCGGCACATCGAGTCATATCCTTTTTATGTTCACTTTTGGCGCTAACGGAAGGTATGCGCAAAAGTTCGATCATTTCATTTAAAAATCTTTCCCTGTGTTTCTCCTGGTATTCCTTCCATACTTCCATATCTGTCTATATTTTTTTGTGTTGAACGAATATATAACTTTTGGAGATGCTACATAATACTGCCTAACCCCAGCTCCAAAAAAAATTAACAGCTTCTCCAAAATTTTCTCAATTTTTTCTTGGAAAAAACTCGCCTAAATTTATACATTTGCACCAGATTGCTTTTCAACACATCAGCCTTTGTTTTAGTTGCATATCGTAAATAAATTTATGCTTCTATACAAAGGCTGAGTCTATTTAAGGCCACTAACAGTTTTTGCCGTTTTGAAAATTGTTTCAAGTGTTATCTTCCAATTAATAAAAATGATTTAAAAAAATAACTTGCAACCTTAAAAGGCCACAAAAAATCAATTCCTGTTGAAAACACTCCATAATTTCCCGGAGGTTAATCTCATATTCTTAAATAACCTGTAGTAATATTCTTTGTTGAATAATTGTGAATCATGCATGGCTTTATAGGTTAAGAAAAAGCCAACAGGTGAAAGAATTATTACGGGAAGCCATATGCCGGTTACCGGATCCAGCAGGTTGTCTTTAGTAAATTTTTCGCCGAAAATATTCAGAAGATAAAAAATCATAAAGAATATTAATGCGGCTACCAAAGGTAATCCCAGTCCACCTTTCCTTATGATAGATCCAAGCGGTGCGCCAATAAAAAATAAAACCAGGCATGCAAATGAAAGAGATAGTTTTTTATGCCATTCTATTTTGGTAGAATTGATTTCCTTTAAACGGTTGATGTAGTCGCCACCTGTAATTTCCAGGCTATTTCGCACACTGCTTACAGTATTCAGGGCTTGATCTCTTACTGTGTTTTGTAAACTATCAGGAATTAGATCTTCAAAGGATTTTTCCTTTTTGCCTTCAACTTTTTCATTACTCTCCGATGCCTGTTTTTTGGTTGATGTAAATTGGTTTTTTAATAAGGAGCTGTCCTTATATTTTGCGTACTTAATATATATTTTTAGATCCGCTTTGTTTCTTTTAATTAAAGAGTCAGGAATTTTTTTTAGAGAATCAATGTCTTTATCTAGTTGCCTTAGTGTTTTCATTCGCATGTTATTCATGAAAAGGCTGTCAGATGTTTTTTGAATATTCAATTGAGTAAGATCAAAAAGCATTTTGTACTCTTTAAAGCCCAGTGCCACAAATTCATTTTCTGATGAGTTAAAATTACCTTTCTCCTGGTACTGATGCCCATTTTGTAAACGGAATTCCAGGAATTTTTTGTCAGTACTTACGGTCATTTTTCCTCTTTCAGAAATGATAGTGTTATCCTGCACGCCATATGACTGTTGGTAAATCAAGACATTTTGTAAGGTACTTTTATCCGCTTCTTTCTTGCCAACCTTTATGGAAAAGCCCCTGAACCCATTGTAAAAAACGCCATCTTTTAAATCAAAAGCAGGGCTTTTACGGTATATGTCATTATAGATAACCGCGAATTTTAGATTAGCAACGGGCGCTATATAATTTGCAAATAAAAATGCTACCCCGGTAAGGATCATAGAAACGAAACACAACGGCTGCATAAATCGCAATAGCGAAATGCCGGAAGATTTAATGGCTACAAGTTCAAAGTTCTCTCCAAGTTTTCCAAAAGTCATAATTGAAGAAAGCAAAATAGCTATCGGAAGTGCAAGCGTTACCAAGGTGGCGCTGGCATAAATAAGGAATTTTATAAGTGTAATTATATCGAGCCCTTTGCCCACAAGGTCATCTATGTACTTCCACAATATTTGCATCATGAACACAAATAGCGTAATGAAAAATGTGGCGACAAATGGCCACAAAAAAGCTTTTAAAATAAGTTTATCTAATTTCTTAAACATGCAGCTAACATAGAGATTGATTACATATAGCCTCTTTGTTGTAAATTTCGTTCATGAGCAATGGCGCAAAAATACATCTTTCGAAATATGAAACAGAAGTGGTGTTGGATACAGAATGGATTTTAACGAAACAGGCTATAATAGAAAAAATATATTCATTCTTTGGCGAAATGCACGAAATCTACAAGGCCATTTCTATTAAGGAAAAAAAATTTCTTACAGGATCCGGGATTATTAAGAATGGAAAAATCTCAAAAGGCGAAAACTATTTGGGGCTACCTTACGTAATGCTGGATTATCCGGCGTTGTTTGAAAAAGGCAATATCATAGCGATAAGAACAATGTTTTGGTGGGGCAATTTTTTTAGTATTACGCTTCATATTTCCGGACACGAGAGAATGCGCCACATTGATCTGCCAAACCTTCCTTTGCATTTTAAAGGAAAGGAATTCTTTGTATGTATTAGCGAAGATGAATGGCATCATAATTTTGATGCGACCAATTACATTGCACTAGAAGAACTAGATAAAAAGTATTGGGCGCAGGTTTGCTCAAAAAACTTTTTTAAGATTTCAAAAAAGATCCCCTTGACAAAATGGAATGAAGCGCCACAATTCCTTGAAAAATCCTATAAGGAATTAATTGAAGTGATAAATGTCAGTTTCCAAGCCGGTGAAAAAGTTCTTTAACCTGTGTTTCCCAAAGCTGGCTTTGGTCCTTAATCTCTTTTTTTTCCGCGAAATCATTTATAACTAAAATGGTAAGATTGGTAACTTCTGATTTTTCAATGCTGAATTCAAAAAATTCTTCTTTAGGGGAATTAACCCAGTGAAAGCGAATTGATTTATTTTCTTCAGTTGCCAATACCTCAGCCTCTTCAGCAGAACCATTCCACGCGAAACTGAATAAACCATCTTTATCTTCTACTTTGTCTGCAAACCACTCTTGAAGGCCGGTAGATGTTGATAGAAATTCATAAAGAATAACAGGCGAACATCTTACCGGGTACTCAAGGGTGTATTGTACTTTCTTACTCATCTTTTTTAATTAATCTATAATGTATATCTGCAATAATAGAAAATAATTCTACTAAGCAACCTAATTTATACTTTTATTTGGAAATAAAATTTTATTTTTTTGCCATTTAATCAATGAAGATCGCAGGAGACTAAAATTTAGATATTTTTTTTGGCAGCATACTTAAAACACTATAAATTACGTTAAGTACTTTAGGTTACGCTAAAGTATTCAAACCAAACTTAGTAATGTTGTAACCCCCCTTAAAAATACAGCTTATGAGTATGCGTCAGCTCAAAATTTCTAAGTCTATTACCAATCGTGAGAGCGAAAGCCTTGAGAAGTATTTACAAGAGATTGGGAAGGTTGATCTTATCACTCCGGAAGAAGAGGTGAAACTTGCACTTCGAATTAAGCAGGGTGACCAGGCGGCACTCGATAAACTTACCAAAGCGAATCTCCGTTTCGTGGTTTCCGTGGCGAAACAATATCAAAACCAGGGACTTACTTTGCCTGACTTAATAAATGAAGGAAATCTCGGATTAATAAAAGCGGCACAGAGGTTTGATGAAACGAGGGGTTTTAAATTTATTTCTTATGGAGTATGGTGGATACGCCAAAGTATCATGCAGGCTCTTGCCGAGCAATCAAGAATCGTAAGACTGCCTTTAAATAAAGTTGGTTTAACCAATCGCATAAGCAGAGCATATTCATACCTTGAACAGGAATTTGAGCGTACACCAACAGCCGAGGAATTAGCCTTTTATTTAGATATCGATACTGAAGAAGTATCCGCAACCATGAATGTTGCCGCAAGGCATGTGAGTATGGATTCTCCTCTTAGTGATGGGGAGGAGAGCACACTTATCGATGTAATGGTAAATGGTAATGCCGATAGTGCAGATAAACAAATAATGTTCAGGGATTCTTTGAAGAAGGAAATTCAAAGATCACTCAGCATACTTACTGAAAGACAAAAAGAAGTAATCTGCTTCTTTTACGGAATAGGAGTTGACCAGCCGTTAAGCCTTGAAGATATAGGTGCAAGATTTTGCCTGACAAGAGAGAGAGTGCGGCAGATAAAGGACAAAGCATTAACAAAACTTCGCACGGCTTCGAGGTGTAATCTTTTAAAAGAGTACATGGGCGTATAAGTTATTTAGATAAGAATTAATTAAAGTGAACATTGATAAAATTGATGTTCATTTTTTTTGCTCCAAACTTTTCCAGTTAGGCGTTCAAATGCAACTTCCAGGTTTTCGTTTCAACACTTTGATAATTCTCAAATACCTTTGCGCTTCGCTATGAATAATTATTTTAAAATTGGGAAACTCGCAGGTACATTTGGAATCAATGGCCAGGTCGTTCTCGAACATAGTTTAGGAAAGAAAACATCATTAAAAGGCCTCGAAAATATTTTTATAGAACAGAATGAGAATTCTTTCTTCCCCTATTTTATTGAATCGGCTAAAATTAAAAATGATAAAGAGGTTTATTTGCAACTGGAAGGTGTTTCTTCAAAAGAAGAGGCCCATCATTTGATAAAAAACGAAGTTTGGTTAGCCGAAGATGACTTTAAAAAACTCGCGGCTGCTACTGCTCCCATCTCGCTTTTAGGCTATAAGGTTATCAATGAAAATGAGGAAATCGGAGAAGTAATTGAGGTAATCGAGCAACCGCACCAGTTACTGTGTAAAATTCTTATCGATGATAAGGAAGCGTTGCTTCCTGTTCACGAGGAAACACTCGGAAAGATTGATAAAAAAAACCGAAAGCTTTTTTTGCACCTCCCGGAAGGATTGCTTGATATTTATCGGAATGCCTGATAAATGATCCTTTAAATTTGCATATAATTTATGCAAACTTCCCAATCAGATATAATTGCACATTTTGACCTTGACTCATTTTTTGCATCGGTCGAATTGATCAGGGATCCTTCTTTAAAAGGGAAGCCTGTAATAGTAGGTGGCAGCGCAGAAAGAGGTATAGTTACTACCTGCACCTACGAGGCAAGGAAATTTGGAATCCATTCTGCAATGCCAATGAAAACCGCTATGCGGCTATGTCCGCATGCGATTATAGTGAGAGGCAGCTACGCTGAATACGGAAAATATTCGAGGTGGGTCACGCAAATTATCGCTTCAAAAGCCTCTCTTTTTGAAAAAGCTTCCATTGATGAATTTTATATTGATCTAAGCGGCATGGATACTTTTTTTAATCCGCTAAAATGGACGATAGATCTTCGATCGCTGATAACCAATGAAACGGGACTTCCTATTTCTTTTGGCATTGCAAAGAATAAAATGGTGGCAAAAATGGCCACTAATGAAGCAAAGCCCAATGGCTTTTTGCAGGTTCCTAACGGAAAAGAAAAGGAGTTTTTAGGGCCACTTGAAGTCAATAAAATCCCGGGCGTTGGAGATCAAACAACTGAGATCCTGGTGTATAATGGTTTTAAATATATCAGGGATATACACAACACGACGCCGGAAAAAATGGAAAAGCTTTTTGGTAAATGGGGATATGAACTTTGGAATAGGGCGCAGGGCATTCATCATTCAAGAATGTCGGCTTATCATGAGGCAAAATCAATATCCACTGAAAACACATTTGAGGAGAATATAACCGACGTGGGTAGGCTGATGAGTGAGATTGTCCGCATGACAGAAAAAATCGCATTTGAATTAAGGAAAGATGAAAAAGTATGCGGGTGCATTACAGTAAAAATCAGGTATCCGGATTTTGAAACAACGTCGAGGCAGGTAAGTATTCCTTATACGGGCGCTGATGATGAAATAATACCTGTTGCAAAAAATCTGTTTCATAAATTGTACAAAAAGGGAAAGCCTGTTCGCTTGCTCGGCGTAAGGCTAAGTGACCTGTCTGGTGATGCAGTACAAACAAATTTGTTTCAGAATATAGAAAGAAAGAATGTCCTGTATAAGGCTATTGATGATGTCAAAAACCGGTTCGGAAAAAGCAGTGTGGGAAGGGCAGCAGGGAAATTAGACAGTCGCAAGAAGGATATCATTTAATGTTTTTCTTTCTAATATTTTTAAAGTGGCATCACGTGTAATGGTCATCATTTTTCTGAGTCCGCAATGTTCTTCGTTGCAATCTTCGCATTTCTCGTAAAAGTTGAGGCTTACACAAGGTAACAGCGCGATAGGGCCGTTGATAACTCTAATGACAGTTGCAAGGCTTATTTTCCTGGGGGAGACTCTCAAACTATATCCGCCGCCCTTACCCTTTTTGCTTTCCAGTAAGTCGGCCTTTTTCAATTCATTAAGAATATTTTCCAGGAACTTCAAGGGGATTTTCTTTTCAGCAGAAATATTGCTGATTAAAACTGGACCCTTGCCATAATTTTCCGCAAGATAGCTGAGAGCCCTAAAAGCATATTGTGTTTTTTTTGACAGCATTTATTATGCAAAATTATTCCCGCGTTGTGGTTTTAAAACTAAAAGTTTCCGAAAATTATGCAAACTTATAACAATATCCCTACTAATTTGGTAGGTTGTTAATACCTTTGTTAGATTCTATAATAAAAATTATTATTTTATGAGTTTACAATTAGGTGATAAAGCCCCCGATTTTACAGCCGAAACAACTGAAGGCAAAATTAATTTTTACGAATACCTTGGCGATGGCTGGGGAGTTCTTTTCTCACATCCCGCAGATTTCACTCCGGTATGTACCACGGAACTCGGTAAAACAGCGGCGTTAAAAAAGGAATTCGAAAAGCGAAATGTAAAAGTTCTTGCAGTAAGTGTGGATCCTTTGGATAAACATATGAGCTGGAGAAATGACATTGATGAAACACAAAATGTAACAGTGGATTTTCCGATCATCGCAGATGAAGATAAGACGGTTGCAAATTTGTACGGAATGTTGCATCCGAATGCTTCAGCAACGGCTACGGTGCGGTCGTTATTCGTTATTGGCCCTGATAAAACGATCAAATTAATGATCATCTATCCTGCTTCAACAGGAAGAAACTTCAATGAAGTATTGCGTGTAATTGACTCACTACAACTAACTGCAAACCATAGCGTGGCAACCCCGGCAGATTGGCAACATGGAGAAGACGTAATCGTTGTTCCGGCGATTAGTACTGAAGATGCCCAGAAAAAATTTCCTAAAGGTGTAAAAGTGATAAAGCCTTATTTGCGCTATACCCCACAGCCAAATTTGTAAAAGATTATTAAAAGAACAGGAATTATTTCCTGTTCTTTTTTAATTGTTGCAAAAGAGCTTTCATATCTTTCGGCAAAGGAGCTTCTATTGAATGAAGCTTTCCTTTTGCATCCGTAAAATTTAGTTTGGCTGAGTGTAGTGCAAGCCTGCTTAATATTGGTCGTTCTTCTTCGTCATGTTGGCTTAGCTTATATTTTCTTTTAAACGACGATAGCAGGATAGGCTTCCCGTCTCCATAAAGAGGATCGCATATAATCGGATGTCCTTCAAACTTCATATGCACTCTTATCTGGTGGGTTCTGCCTGTGTGTATTATGAATTGAACAAGAGAATAAATCGCATAATCTTCCTGTACCTCATAATCAGTAATGGAAGGCTTGCCTTTCTTAGTGACAGTCATTGCACCCTTTTGATAGGGATGTTCGGTTATCGGCTCATTAACCGATCCTTTTTTTATCGCTAAAGATCCATGAATGATGCCGAGATAAATTTTTTCAATTTTCCTTTGTTCAAATAATTGAGAAAGATATTTATGGGAGTCTTCTTTCTTTGCAAATAAGACTAAGCCACTGGTATCGCGATCGAGCCTGTGAACGATAAAAACCTTTTCATATTTCTGCTGCAGGAATTTATAAACCGACATCTGTGTATCATCATAGCGATCAGGAATTGTAAGTGTCCCAGATGCTTTATTTACCGCAATAAAATCATCATTTTCAAAAATTATTTCTACATCTTTCGCTTTCATTGCACCATCAGTGATTTTTACCTGCACTTTTTTTTCGCGCTGTTCCTACCCCGCTAATATTTTTCTGCTTGTTCATATATTTGAGCAAGCGAATTTCTTTTTCAGCCAGGTAGCGCCATTTGCCGCGTTCCACATTTTTTTTTGTAAGGTTAGCGTACATCACCCGATCCAACCCTTTTACATCGTAACAGAGATGTTCAAATATGCGGCGGACAATCCTGTTGCGGCCACTATGTAATTCAATGCCGATTACAGATTTATCTTTTGCATCAGCATAAGCGAGTGCATCAGCATAAATTTCACCATCTTCAAGTTTAATGCCACTTAATATTTTTTCAAAATCAGCCTTGCTTAATGGTTTGTTTAATTTTGCTTCATACACCTTTTTTACATTAAAGCTTGGATGAGTGAGCTGTTGCGTAAGATCGCCATCATTGGTAAGTAATAGGACGCCCGAAGTATTTCTATCCAATCTACCTACCGGATAAATCCGTTGGTCGGTTGCTTTTTTAGTGAGTTGTAAAACTGTTTTTCGGTTTTGAGGATCGTCGGTTGTAGTAATATAATCTTTGGGTTTATTCAATAAGATATAGACAAGATTTTTTGTAACAAACAACCTTTTTCCATTATAAACCACTTCATCCTTTTCGGTAACCTTAAATGCAGGTTGGGTAATAACGGTTTTGTTTACTGTCACTTTCCCGTCAATAATTAACGATACCGCATCACGCCTGGAAGTAACTCCACAGTGAGCCAAATATTTATTGAGGGGCATTTGATGGGCATCTCCACCCGTGCTGGTTAAGGGAATTGAAGCAGGAGATTGATCTTTTTTTTGTGGATATTTTTGCTTTTTTTCCGGCTTTGAAGAAGGAGCGTGGGTAGGGTTTTGATCTGAAAAATTTTTACCGCGCATTGCCCTCTTTTCTTCGAACCGTTTATTTATCGCCTCCGCTCGTTGCTTTTTGGCAGACTTCTTTTCTTGTTTATGCTTTTCCTTTACTGCAGCGTTATTTTTGGGATTGATAAATTTTTTAAAGGGTTGTTGACTCATATTGTATTGTTTGCTGTTTTTTCAACAGTAATGAAAGGCAAAAGTATATTAAATTAAACAGGTGAACCATATATGGTCCACCTGTAATTTTCAGAGGGAAATTAGTTTATGATTTTTCTGAACTTTTACTTTTCCAATCATGCGTTCTTTTATTCTTCATCTCTTCTTTCTTCTGTAGTTGCTCAGCGGTCAAAATCGTTTTTTCATCTTCCTGGCTGCGCTTTCTCAATTCAATTAAATTTGCTTTTTTTTGCTCATCGGTCAGCGAGGTATTCTCTTTGATTGCTTTAGCCCCGGCTTTGAAAGTTTCATGCTGAGTTTTCAATTTAGAAACCTGGTCATCGGTAAGGTTAAGTGTTGTTTTCATTTTTTCCATCCTGTTTTTCTCCATGCCTTTTCTTTTTGCCATTTGATCTTTTTTCAGATCAGCCATTTTTGTTTTTTGTTCAGCTGTAAGAATTGATCTCAAATTTTGACCTTTGGTCTTTTCTTATTTCTTCTTTTTTGGCCTGGTAATCCTGGACGCTCATTCCGCTTTTAGTTTCTTCTAATTGCTTGAATTGGGTTTTATAGTCTTCCCTTAAGGTTTTAGCCTGCTGTTTTTGCGCATCGGATAAGTTTAATTCCTTCATCATCACCGCATTTCCATTGCGATGTTTTTTCTCACCTTTTTTGTATTGATGAGTTGTAGTTGCTTCATCAGTGTTTCTTTGCGTTTGGGCATTTACTGATACAGCAATTATTGTAAATGCTGATAATGCAATGAGGTATTTTTTCATGTTTAAAATTTTAATTTGTTTGTCTATCATAGACGCAAACAAATAGACCCGGTTTAACTCCGGTGTTTAATAAATTGTTAAAGAAGGGGAGGGTTAATTGATCACTGCTACTTCAAGATTCTTATTAGCCAGCTGTCCGCATGCGGCATCTATATCCTTTCCGCGGCTGATCCTCAGTCTTACATTCACGCGATGCGCGGCAAGATAATCCATGAATTTTTGTGTGGCATCCCTGTCAGGTTTTTCAAACGATGCTTTATCAATTGGATTGTACTCAATAATATTTACAAGATGCACAGGAACCTGTTTATAAATTTTTATTAAATCATCTGCATCCTGAATGGAATCGTTTTCACCTTTGAATAAAATATATTCGAAAGTGATATCATTTTTAGTTTTGTCGTAGAAGTAATTGAGCGCTTCTATCAATGCCTTGATACTATTTGTCTCGTTGATTGGCATTATCTCATTCCTCTTTTTATCATTGGCGGCATGGAGTGACAGGGCCAGATTAAACCTAACACCATCGTCTCCCAATTGCCTGATCATTTTCGCGACCCCCGCGGTGGAAACAGTAATACGTTTCGGGCTCATCGCCATTCCGTCGTTCGCTGTTATTCGTTCTATGGCCTTTAAAACATTTTTATAGTTGAGCAGGGGCTCACCCATTCCCATAAAAACGATATTGCTTAATTTTTTGCCCGACGTTTTTTCTGCAACCTGGTTTAGCAAAGCCACCTGGTCATATATTTCATCAAAGGTCAGGTTCCGTTTTCTATCCATATATCCTGTTGCGCAAAACTTACAGCTCAGGCTGCAACCTACCTGCGAAGACACACAAGCGGTTTGCCTGCTATCCACAGGAATCAACACACCTTCCACCATATGCCCGTCAAAAGTTTTAAATCTTGATTTTACAGTTCCATCTTCGCTATATTGCGTAGCGTTTGTATTTATAGCTGGTAGCGAAAAATTTTGTGCTAAATGTTCCCTGAGCTCTTTGCTGAGATTGGTCATATCGTCAAAACTTTTGGCATGCTTCTGCCAAAGCCATTCCCACACTTGCTTTGTCCTGAATTTTTTTTCGCCGATCGTTTGAAAATAATCAGTGAGTTCTTCCAAAGACAATGTCCTTATATTTTTTTCAAATCCATTTTGCAAAGATAGAGAAAGTAGATGTCGGTACAGCATGGTTGCGGAACTGCGTTTATGCCTCTCTTATATTTTTATGAAATTATTTTTATCACCTCTATAAAACAGTTAACAAATAAGTAATTTTAATACTTTACTTACATCAATTGCTTTAATATGAATCTATCACGCCGAAAATTTATCATCAACAGCTCTGTAACACTTGCAGGAACAGCTTTGCTTCCAACCGGAATTTTTAAAACCGGGAAAAATATGGATCATATTTTAGGCATTCAGCTTTATACAGTAAGGGACGATATGGAAAAGGATCCGGGAGGTACCGTACTGCGATTGAAAGAGATAGGCTATACGCATATTGAACATGCAGGATATGAAAACCGGAAGTTTTACGGATATTCTGTAGACGATACCAAAAGTTTTTTGGATGACAACGGCATCATAATGCTAAGCGGGCACAGTTTTCTTGGAGCAAAGCAGTGGGATAAAAGCAAAAATGATTTTACCGATGATTGGAAATATACCATAGAGGATGCTGCCGCAGTGGGTATGAAATATGTAATAAGCCCCGGCCTCGACGAAGACCTTTGCAAAACTTCTGATGATTTTAAATGGTACATGGATGTGTTTAATAAGAGCGGGGAGCTTTGCAAAAAATCAGGAATCACTTTCGCTTATCACAATGAGAATTACGAGTTCAATCACAAGCTCGATAATACGGTTCTCTATGATCTTGTTCTTAAGCTTACAGATCCTTCTTTAGTCGCCCAGCAAATAGATATTGGAAATATGTATGAGCCAGGGGGAAGGCCGATGGATTATCTAAAACGCTATCCCGGCAGGTTTCAATTAATGCATGTAAAAGATGAAATAAAAAAGAGCCCGGACAATCAAAAAGATTCAGTTTATGAAAGCGCCGTTTTAGGCACAGGTGTTATCAACGTAAAAGAAGTGTTGGATTTTGCAATGAAATCAGGCACTTCCCATTTTATAGTGGAACAGGAATCTTACCAGGGTAAAACCCCACTTCAGTGCGCAGAAGAAGATTTTAAAGTCATGAAAGGGTGGGGTTATTAATAGAGAGAATTGTCTCGAAAAAACGTGAAAAATTTATGGGATAAAATAATTGTAAAGATAATGGGTAAGGGAATTGAAAATAATACCTACGAGGCAATTGTCATCGGCTCAGGGATTAGTGGGGGCTGGGCCGCAAAAGAATTATGCGATCTTGGTGTAAAAACACTTGTATTAGAACGGGGGCGCAATATTGAGCACATCAAAGATTATCCCACGGCGACTAAAGGCCCGTGGAAGTTTCCGCATCGCATGCAGGAGCCTGAAAGTGTATTACAGGAAAACCCGGTGATAAGTAAGTGTTATGCTTATGGCGAGGATACTGACCATTTTTTTGTAAAAGATAAAGAGCATCCTTACATCCAGGAAAAGCCTTTTGACTGGATTCGCGGTTACCAGGTGGGTGGCAAGTCTATCATGTGGGGACGGGCATGCCAGCGCTGGAGCAACTTTGAATTTTCGGCGCCACAGCGTTACGGTTATGCCGTGGACTGGCCTATAAGATATGATGATATAGCTCCGTGGTATTCTCACGTAGAAAAATTTTCAGGCATCTGCGGCGATAAAGACGGGCTGGAAGCCTTGCCTGACGGAGACTACCTGCCACCCTTTGATTTCAGTTGTGTGGAAGCGGATATCCAGCAAAAAATACACGCACACTATAAAGACCGTCACATGGTGCGTACCCGTTGGGCGCATTTAACCAAACCACAACCTATTCACATTGAGCAGGGTCGTGGCCAATGCCAGGCAAGGGATCGGTGTACCCGCGGCTGTCCTTTCGGAGGATATTTTAGTTCCGTTTCTTCTACGCTGCCCTGGGCAAAAAAGACAGGCAACTTAACCATTAGGCCATTTTCAGTGGTGCATTCTGTGATATATGATGAACAAAAAGGTAAGGCAACGGGGGTTAGAATTATTGACGCCAACACCAATGAGGCTACAGAATATTTTGCCAAAGTGATCTTCATGAATGCCGCTTGCCTGAATACCAATCTTATTTTATTAAACTCTGTTTCATCCCGGTTTCCCAATGGCCTTGGCAACGACAATGGATTGCTGGGAAAATACATTGCTTTTCACAATTACCGGGCAAGCGTACATGGTATCATGCCAGGCTTCGAGGATAAATATTATTATGGCCGTAACCCGACCAACCCTATAATTGCTAACTACAGGAATCTTTATAAACAGGACACGGATTACTTAGGCGGTTTCCTGACTTTTGTTTATTCCAACCGGCCGGCCCAGGGATATGGCGATGGTATCGGCGCCGGGCTAAAAGATGCATTGAGTGAACCCGGCCCCTGGGTAGCAGGTATGTACATGCAGGGAGAAACACTTCCAAAAGAAACCAACCACGTGAGGTTAAGTGAGGATAAAAAAGACCCGTGGGGAATACCTCAACTTATAACCTCAGTAGGCTATGATGATAATGATGAAAAAATGGTAGCTGATTTTTTGGAGCAATCCGCTGAGATGCTGGAAATCGCAGGCGTAAAAGATGTTGCAAAGCATGATACCCGCCAGGCTCCCGGCCTGGATATTCATGAAATGGGTGGCTGCCGTATGGGTCACGATCCCAAAACTTCATTGCTGAATAAATGGAACCAGCTTCACCTGTGCAATAATGTATATGTAACAGACGGCGCTTGTATGGCAAGCACCGGCAACCAAAGTCCTTCAATATTATATATGGCTTTTTCAGCAAGGGCAGCCAATCATGCTGTGGAAGAAATGAAGAAAGGAAATATAAGCTGATAGCAAGTTTTCAAAACCTGGATAGCGACTATTTAAGCCATTGCAGCGAAAATATAATCGTCGTTTAATGTTTACAATCACTCCCCTTGAAGATTGCTGCACAACGCGAAACAATTATCTTGCAAAAGTTTAAATAAAAATTTCAATGGAAACTGTGTATGTGATTGATGCATTAAGAACCGCTGTTGGCAGGTTTGGTGGTTCGCTCAGTACCATTCGCCCGGATGATATGCTGGGGTATGTAATTGAAGCCATCGTGAAAAAGAATGGCAAAATAGATGTGAACGATATTGAAGATGTAATCGCCGGGGATGCTAACCAGGCAGGAGAGGACAATCGTAATGTTGCACGAATGGCTGCGCTGCTTGCCGGTTTGCCGGTTTCTGTTCCTGGGAATACCGTGAACAGGCTTTGTGCAAGCGGGCTGCAGGCCATCATGGATGCCTCACGGGCTATCATGTGCGGCGATGGAAATATTTTTCTTGCAGGCGGCGTAGAAAGCATGACCCGTGCACCATTTGTGATGGGAAAATCGGAAGGAGCTTACAGCAGGAAAGCCGAAATTTATGATTCAACTATAGGCTGGCGTTTTCCCAATAAAAAATTGACTGATAAATATTATCCATATTCCATGGGCGAAACTGCGGAAAATGTTGCGAAGCAATGGAAAATATCAAGGCATGCTCAGGATGAATTTGCATTTGATAGTCAGCAGAAATATTTCTCTGCACTTGCTGCCGGTAAATGGAAGGATGAGATTGCACCGGTGGAAATTACGCCCAACAAAACTGACAAAATTATTTTTGACACTGATGAGCATCCCAGGAAAACTTCGTTAGAAAAATTGTCCCAGTTAAAACCTGCATTCTTGAAAGAGGGTACTGTAACTGCAGGCAACTCTTCAGGGATAAATGACGGAGCAGCTATTTTACTTTTGGGAAATGAATCTTCTGTAAAAAATTACAGTCTTAAGCCAATGGCAAAAGTGATTAGCATGGCGGTAGCAGGAGTGGATCCTGCCATAATGGGAATAGGCCCTGTTCCTGCTTCAAGAAAGGCATTGGAACGAGCGGGGCTCTCTGTAAGAGATCTCGGCTTAATTGAGTTGAATGAGGCTTTTGCCTCTCAATCTATTGCTTGTATTCATGAACTTGGGCTCGATCTGGAAAAGGTGAATGTAAACGGAGGATCTATAGCAATCGGCCATCCGCTGGGTTGCAGCGGGGCCCGCATTTCTACAACTCTTTTATATGAAATGAAGAGACGTGGCGTGAAATACGGATTGGCGACCATGTGTGTAGGAGTAGGGCAGGGCGCAGCTATTATTTATGAAAATATACTTTGAAATAACCCCAAAAGATTATCTGCAATATCTGGGACCAGGAAACGCACGGCGACTATATTATTTGGTTTAATTCTTTTTTTACTAACCTGGAATTTATATATAAGGTTAAAGCCAGCAGGCACAGCGCAGTAATATAGACAACCCAATGTAAGGGCCATGAAAGATTTGCACTGTCAATAATTGTAAGATTTATAAACATCAAATGCAGTAGCTCTGTAATTACGAGAGCTATTACAATAATCGAAATATAAACTGGCAACCAGGTCCTGACAACACTGTTTGCGAGCCATTTTGGAGAATAGCCCAGTGTGAGAAGAAGCTGGAGGTTGTCCTTACTTTTTGCAATCATCAGCTGAAGGTAAAATGAAAAAAGCATGAGGGCGAGGCCGATCACAAGTATGCCAAATACAGCGAGCGCACTTACGATGTTTTGTAATATTCTCTTTACTCTTCCAAATTTGGTTTTGTCTTTATTAAGATGGTAGTTTTGACTCTCCAGGTAAGTTATGAGTTGAGGATTATTTGCATCTTTGGTTTTTATAAAAACCCGGGAGGGCTTTACTTTTGACACACCACCGAAATGAAGATTGCTCCATTCGAGAAATGTTTTTGGCACAAGCACCGAATTTACCCTATCACTTAGTGCGACAATATTTCCTTTGAAATTTTGCATACCATCCGGGCCGTAGCATTCCAGAATAATATTAACGGAAGAAATGGTCTTATCAGAAAGTTGCGGCAATCCCTGCGCCGGTGCAAACACATTATACATTTCTAAAAAATCGGAAGAAAAAATTATGGGCACAGTAAATTGACCGGGTTGCCAGGTAAAAGACGGTGGTATTGTATCAATAAAGTCATTGTCAAGACTTTCGAGAAAAAGATCGGTACTGAAAGGAATGATATTACCAGCAGTTGCTTTCACCCTGAATTGATTTGCAATAAGTGGAGATACTCCCTGAATTTCAGGCCGGTTTGCCAGGCTGATCAAATCTGAATCATTAAAGGTGTTATCCCTTCCCATGTTTTCATTGGTTATGGTTTTGGAAATTGATATAAAATCAAAGCCATTTTTTCTTGGATTATCTTCTTTGAGCAGGTGTTGAATATTTATAAACATTTGCATGGAAACCAGCAATAGTAAAACTCCAATACCCAGGCCGATATATCCCAGCCATTTGGAAAAAATATTCTTCCCGGTTATGAGTAACGATTGTATATGTTTATATGATACGGACATTTTATTTTTTGGATAACATGAATTTCTTTACACGAACAACACGAATTTCTTTTTAATTTAAGGCCAAAACAAGTAATGTCCCTCTCCGCGGCAGGGAGATGTTGTGGTGAGGTTTTTCACAGCATTACCACTTTTTCTCCTTTTAAGAAATCGATTTTTTTCAAATCTGCAAACACCATTGCAGCATTTCTTTTTTCGCATTCTTCATATATAAGTTCGGTTGCCTTACTCCTGTTTGCATCATCAAGATGGCTATACGGTTCATCGAGTAGTAAGAAATCAAACGGCTGCATAAGCGAACGGATGATCGCTATCCTTTGCTGCTCACCATAGCTGCAGGTTTTGGCAGCCTTGTCAAGCTTCGACCGGATGCCAAGCCTTTCCGTCATTTCTTCAATTATGTTTACGGGGTGATATGGATCGAGCGCTCTTTTTATTTCCAGGTTTTCCCTCACACTTATTTCATGAAACAATCTTAAATCCTGGAATATTATACTGATCTTGTTTTGCCTGAATGAAGAAAAGCCTTCGGTGGAAAGCTTTTTAATTTGAGTATCGCCATAAGATATGATGCCGGAAAAATCTTTTCTCAAGCCGTAAACGAAATGCATTAAAGAGGTCTTCCCGCTGCCGGAAGGGGCAACGATATGTAAATGTTGCCCTTTATTTATTACGAGATTTTGCCCCCATACCTGCGATCCCCGAATCTTTTCTTTTTCAATAAAATCCGGCACAACTTCCAGCAGGTGTATTTGCATTTGTTTCTTCTTTTTTATTTCCCTGCTTATAATTTAATGCCCAACGGTATCTATTGGTGGTGGTGTCATTAATGAATCAGGAACATCCCATTTAGATTTTTCCCGTTCTTTTTTTGCAAGCATGACCCTGGCTATTTCATCAAAATAATGATTCAGTTGCTTTAAACTGTTGGTGGACTGATCCACAAGATTGATCTCCGAATTTGCAGTCATGGCATCACCATCCATTCCTCCTCCCAGGTAATAGACATTTTTCCAGGTTTTCATGCTTTCAGCCATAATTGTTTTTGCATCGTCATCTTTGGTAAGCATATCGTTATTGAATACAGAAAGTATTTTTTGAAGGTCAATAAAAAGACCAATAGAATGGCCGCTCAATTTATCGGTAAAATCAAATTTATTTTTACTTCCTGCCATGTATTGGTTTACTTCCTGCTGGGTATTTCCTATTGCAAATGTTTTATCGTTAAGATTAAAAGAAACTTTATTGCCTGCTCCCATTTCGTCTCCTATTTTTCTTCCGGCGTCAATAAGTTTTTGAAAGCTTTGCTTATCAGCAATTCCAACGGAGAATAAATAATTTACATCAGGCCTTGAGTACACATTGGAATTCGTGGTATTTCCCTGGTCATCCTGGTTATTAAAGGAATCTGATTTCATTTTGAGATCAGTAAACGCAACCATGAGGTCTCCATTATTTGCCTTGACAAAATCATCCATAGTGAAACCCATTTGTCCTATGCTCATATTTACGAGGCCGTCCATGCCGGTAAGCTTTATTAATTCTTTTAAGCCTTCTGGCTTATAGTTCATTGCAAGGATGCCGACAACATCTTGTGAAGGAACATTGCCGATCATGTCTGTATTGATATTTCCGCCCTTATATTTTTTTAAAAAATCAGTAAACTCTTTGCTTACATAGGCCCTTTGATTTACGCTAATTTTCCCATTGTCAAAATCTACCGTGTACGTACTTATGTTATCCTTGAAAAATATATCAAGTTTCAGCATACCGAGCATTCCCATCGCAGAATTATTTTTTACCATTTCCTCGGTATTGATCCAGGCATGAATATCACCCTTCTCTGAAAGTAGTTTTGTAAATTTTTCGTTTTTTGCAAGGCTGCTGTCAGTTTTTAATGTGAAAAGATTTTTGCAAAGCGCTGACAAGGCGGTGTTATTATCCACGGGGCGCGACATGTTCGATTGGTTATCTGCGGAATCCCAATCCGATGTATATTTTGGAGTGTAAGAACTGCTGTTTGTTACATAGGCGAAATGTTTACCGTCCCAACCCACAATGCTATTTTCCTTTATGGTAAGCATAGTTATATCTCCATCTTTTTTTACGGCAGAAGCGGGATCAAGATTTTTGTTGAACTGTTCAAAATCTTTTTCATTTTTCAACGTACCCTCAAAAGCAACATCATATCCATCTCCGGCGCCCTTTCTTACAAAGAAGATAATATTTGCCTTTGTATCAATTCCGCTGTTTTCAGGATTATCAAGCAATTTTTTCATCCATTCTTTTGTGGCGGTATCTGCATACACTTGTTTATACCAACTCGTTTGTTTGATATCTTCCCAAGTGAGTTTTTCGTTAAGTGATTTGGTATTTAAAAATGCAACAAAGGCCGCATTTTTGGGAATCATTTTGCCCTCATCGTTGCTTTTACTACATGATGAAAATAGAAGCCCCGCTATTATAATAGTTAGGCAAAGCCTGAAGAAAGGTTTCATAATGTTTGATTTGAGTTGTTTTGTCAATTACCACGAAAATTTCATGGCTTCAAAAAATAATTTTATTTTAAGATTAATCCCAATTTTTTTAAAAAGTAATCATTATTTAATTAAAATATGAAGTAAGTTTTACAATTGGGATTGTTTCCTGCTTCCCCGTTTCAAGATCCTTTACTACACAGGTTTGTTTATTGATTTCTTCCGATCCAATAATAATGGTAAATGGTATATTTTTTTTTGTAGCATACTTAAATTGCTTATCAAGTTTGGCGGGCTCATAAAAAAACTCACAGCTTATCCCTGCATTGCGAAGTTTTTGCATCTGGTGAAAAGCAAATTTACCCTCTTCTTCTCCCATATTAAAGAAGAGAGCTCTTGTTGATTTATTGATATCCTCCGGAAAAAGATTTAATTCATCCATTACATCATAAATCCGGTCCACGCCAAAACTTATGCCTATCCCGGGAATTCCCGGTAATCCAAATAAGGCGGTCAGTTCATCATATCTTCCGCCACCGCCAATGCTACCCATTTCAACATTTTTAGCTTTCACTTCATAAATCACACCGGTGTAGTAGTTAAGTCCTCTTGCAAGTGTAAAATCAATTACAATTGTTTCATTTGTCTTATGCACGTTTTGCTCAACGAAATCAAGAATAAATTCCAACTCTTCGATTCCTTGTTTGCCGTTTTTAGTGCTGCCCAATAATTCTTTTACTGCTTTAAGTTTCTCCCGGTTAGTTCCTGAAATTTGCAGATAGTCCGTGACAGACGAAATTTGACCGGTACTTAAACCATTAGATTTAAGTTCTTCAATTACTTTCCCGATTCCTATCTTATCAATCTTATCAATAGCAATGGTAATTGCATTAATATCATTACTGCCACAAATTTCAGCCAGGGCAGAAAGTAACTTCCGGTTATTTATTTTTATATCAACATCAACTTTCAGTTTCCTGAAAACATCAATATAAATTTCAGTAAACTCAACATCACATATCAGTGAATCGCTTCCTGCAACGTCTGCATCGCACTGATAGAACTCGCGGTATCTTCCTTTTTGTGGCCTGTCGGCACGCCAAACGGGCTGCATCTGGTAGCGTTTAAACGGCATCGTCAGTTTGCCTGAGTTCATAGCCACATACCTTGCAAAAGGAATTGTGAGATCGTATCTAAGGGCCCTTTCAGTTACGTTTTTTTTACTTTTCCCCGCGAGTATTTCGTTAAAGCTTTTTTGTATTTCTTCTTTTTTTGCCGGATTGTCAAGTCCGTTATTTAAAATCTTAAAAATCAGTTTATCGCCTTCATCGCCATATTTACCGAGAAGCGTATCAAGATTCTCAAATGATGGGGTTTCAAGGGGCTCAAAGCCGTAGAGCTCGAAAACATTTTTGATTGTATCAAGAATAAACCTTCTTCTTCGAATGGTCGCTGCTTCAAAATCCCGCGTTCCTTGTGGTATTGATGGTTTCATGCTCTGTTTTCGATGACTCCTAATTTGTAAGTCGCAAAAATATGATTTTAGATTTTACATTTTGACTAACCATTTATTGTAAAAAACTCTCAAAAAACGGAATGGCCTGGAAAATTATTAATGTTATAGTCCGGTGTTTGCTGGCATTTTGTTATGGAATGGAGTAAAAAGTGCATCCTACTTCAAAAAGAATTAAAGCAATAATCAAACAGAGAATACTGTGTGTCAAAATTTTTTGAAATGATAACATCTATAAAAATATTAACAAAGAGGTTGCAACATAAGGAACCGATATGCAGTCTACCTTTTCATAAGCGGTTAGCAGTATGCAGAGAGCAGAAATTAAAATAACAAGCATGGAATCATTGAACGATGATGTAATTGAGGCTGCATCTCATGAGGAAATAATACTTCAATATCCAGGGTAATAAAAATGACTGATTTATTTTCTTAAGAGAAAATAATTTTACGATCGGCTTTAATTGCAAAGAATCTCGCGATTTAAATAAGAATTTCTTCCCTGATCGCGCTGGAAGGTAAATAATTTAGCGCACGCCAGGTTGTGTCATTTTTTACAATAAGCTCTTTTGGGCTTAATTAATTTTTAATGAAATTGTATTTTAGAAGCAAATTCTGTATTTTAATTTTATCTTGCCACACACCCAATAAAAAAATGTTATGAGCCTTGAAGAATTTGAGAGTACACCGGAGCCTAAAGCAAAGCGATATATGCAAATGAAAAGCATACTCGATTTTGGTATGGGCATCATGTATATAGGTGTGGGAATTGTAATATTTTTTGCAAAGGAATTTCATCTCTATACCAATTTTACCGAGAGCACTCCGGCTAAAATATTTGCTGTACTTGTAATTATTTATGGCTCATGGAGGATTTACAGGGGAATAAAAAAAGATTATTTTAAGGAAAGATGAGATATATAAATAAAAGTTGGGGTGTGGCAATATTTGCCCTTTGTGTATTTTTTCCGGTGGTAACGATATTTTTTGGTTGTCATGAAGGAAATACCCGCACAGATCTTGACACTAATAATAGTGGGACAATTCATATAAGTGTTGATGAATCTTTTAAGCCTGTAATTGATTCACAAATACAGGTCTTTGAGGCATTAAATCCCGGGGCAAAAATAATTGCGGAATATAAACCGGAAGCGGACTGCTTTAAAGATTTAATTAAAGACAGTACCAGGATGATTATTGTAACCAGGGGACTGACACCGGATGAAGAAAAATTTTACCAGGATAGTTTGTCATATACACCCACATGGTCAAAGGTTGCGAATGATGCGATTGCAATTGTGGTAAACAGGGCGGCCCCTGATTCTATTTTTACATTAAATGAATTACGTGGTATATTAGAAGGTACGACAGGCGATAAACAAGTTGCGGTTTTTGATGGGTTAAGTGCTACCAGTACGGTTCGGTTCGCAATTGATTCTATTTTAGAAGGCAAGTCTTTTGATCCTAAAAAAGTATTCGCAGAAAAAAACAGCGTGGCGGTTATCGATTATGTTTCTAAGAATAATGATGTAATAGGTTTCGTAGGTGTTAGCTGGATTGGCAATAAGGAAGATACTTCGCAAACAAGTTTTTTAAAAACTGTGAGGATAGCTTCACTTGAATGTACCTGTCCGGAAAAGAGCTTTGTAAAGCCTTACCAGGCTAACATTCTAAGGCACCGATATCCCTTGGTACGTGGTTTGTATTATATTTTGAAAGAAAATTATAATGGCCTGGGATCGGGGTTTGCAAATTTTTTAGAATATGAAAGGGGGCAATTGATCTTCAGGAGGGCATATCTCGCTCCCACAAAAATGAACTTTAGTATAAGAGAGGCAACATTCAATTCACAATAGTTAATTAAATTCTTTAAATCAAGAAAATTCGAAAAAATGAAAAAAATTAGTCTTTTAGCATCTCTGATTATTTTGGGAAATGTATTATTTGCTCAGAGTATAGAAGAGGGGAAAAAATTTTTAAACTACGAGAGATATACCAGTGCACAGGATGTGTTTAAAAAGCTTCTTGCCGCCGATCCCAATAATGTTGACGCCGCCTATTGGTTAGGGCAAACTTATCTCCAAAACCAGGATAGTCCCGATTCTTTAGCTGCGAAAGCGCTTTATCAGAAAACGTTGCAGGCGAATGCAAATGCACCTTTAATGCTGGTAGCCATGGGAGAAATAGATTTGATGGAAGGTCGAAAGGATGAAGCCCGCAATAAATTTGAAACGGCCATAAGCTTAACTAAAAAGAGAGACCGTGAGAATATACTTCTTCCAATAGGCCGTGCGAATATTGATGCGAGGAATGGAGATACCCACTATGCGATTGACAAATTGAACGAGGCTGCAGACATGGACAAGAAAAATCCTGAAATTCAGATAGCTCTTGGTGACGCCTACAGGAAACTGATAGATGGAGCTAATGCAACTGTCGCTTATCAAAATGCCATGTCGCTCGATCCTAAAAATGCAAGGGCTCCTTTTATGATTGGCAGAATCTATGAAACCCAGGGCTTCGGGCAGGAAGCAATATATATGAAGTATTATAATGACGCAATTGCAGCGGATCCAAATTTTGCACCTGTTTACTATTGGCTTTATAATTATTATTACCAGCGTGATGTAAATAAGTCAAGGGAGTATTTAACTAAATATATTTCTGTTTCGGATAATGATTCGAAAAACTGTTACGCCGAAGCCTCACTTCTCTACGTTTCCCAGCTATACCAGCAGGCAATTGATAAATCAAATCAATGTATAACTGCAGCAGGTGAAAAACCCTTTCCTAATTTGTACGGTTTGAAAGCTTATTCGTACGATAAATTAGGTGATTCTTTAAATGCAAAAAAATATTTTGAAGAATTTTTTACAAAAGTAAACCCTGATAAAATCGGGCCTAATGATTATGCTACTTATGGACGCGTGCTTTTGAAATTAGGTGGCAGCGACTCTATGGAAATAGCCAAGAACGATTCACTTGCATCAGTATATATTGATAAAGCGATAGCCCTCGATACAATTCCGGCTAATAAATTAGACTATGTAAAGTCAACAGCAGCCAGCCTCTCTTCGGCAAAAAAATATTCACAGGCAGGTGATTGGTACACCAAAATTTTAACCCTGAAGCCGGACTATGGTAAAGTGGATCTTTACTATGCAGGTTATATGGATTATTTAGCTAACAAATATCAGAAAGCAGATTCCATATGGGGATTATACCAGACCAAATATCCTGAAGACATTTTTGGTTGGTATATGGGCGCAAGAGCCAAGGAAGGAATTGACACATCAGGAGAACAAGGTTTAGCCAAGGATGATTACCTAAAGGTGATTGAAATCGGGGACACTACTGCCGACAAAGCAAGCGTAAAAGATAAATTAGTTCCAGCCTACAGGTATATGGTAGCGTATAGTTACAATGTGCAAAAGAATAAAGATACTGCCATTCAATTCAACAATAAAATTCTTGAGATTGATCCCACTGATGCCACTGCCATTAAAACAGGGGACGCATTAGCCGGTATAAAGCAAAAGACAAAAACGGATGATGAAGGTAATGTTACAAAAGAAAAGACGAAGACGGATAGTACCAAGGAAAAAACGAAAGATGGCAAGACAAAGATAAAAACGAAATAATATCTGAAAATTCGAAAGCCCGGCTTAAACGCCGGGTTTTTATTTTCTAGCAACCATTGAAGTTGTAAGGGTAAATCACACCATTGCTAAATCATTTCAAAACCTCATAGGTACATATGGATTATTGCCAATGCTGTAGTACTTTTGCAAATAATAATTTTCACTTTTAATGGAGTTATTTTTATTACAAGCTTCTTCCAATATAAATAGCACGGTAAACTATCTTCCTATAGGTATCCAGCTTTTGTTTGCGATCGCGCTTCTTGCTCTAATGATTGTTGGAACCCATCTTTTAGGTCCTAAAAGAAACACGGCTGACAAACTGCAAAACTTTGAAAGCGGAATAGAATCGCAGGGAAATGCACGCCAGCCAATGGCCATTAAATATTTTCTTGTTGCCATATTATTCGTGTTATTTGATGTGGAGGTAATTTTCTTTTATCCTTATGCAGTAAACTTCCGTGAACTTGGCTGGCATGGATTTGTCGCAGTATTGATGTTTGTAGGATTTTTTCTCGCAGGCTTTTTGTATATTATTAAGAAGGGAGCATTAAACTGGGAAGAGTAATCCCGGCCCTAAAGGGGGTAAAGAAGATCGTGCTGCATTAAATTGATTAGTGTGAACTAAAAAGAATAATATTTAAATTGATTTTTACATCATACATCGTAAATAGAAATGCCTCGTCCTGTACAATATAACATAACAGATAAACCACTTGAAACACCTATTGGTATGGTTGAAGGGCCTCCGGGTTTTACCGGCGAAGGTTTTTTTGCATCCAAATTGAGTGATGTAGTTGGACTTGCCAGGAAAAATTCAATATGGCCTTTGCCTTTTGCAACAAGTTGTTGCGGGATTGAATTTATGGCATTGATGGGTTCACATTATGACCTTGCAAGGTTCGGTTCAGAAAGAGTGAGTTTTTCGCCGCGCCAATGCGACCTTTTAATGGTAATGGGAACCATCGCAAAAAAAATGGCTCCTATTGTAAAGCAAGTATATCTTCAGATGGCTGAACCCCGCTGGGTTTTAGCTATGGGCGCCTGTGCGAGTAGTGGCGGCATATTCGATACTTATTCTGTTTTACAAGGTATTGACCAGATCATCCCTGTAGATGTATATGTGCCTGGATGCCCGCCGAGGCCCGAAGCGGTTTTAGATGGATTTATGAAAGTGCAGGATCTTGTAGGAAAAGAGAGTTTAAGAAGAAGAAATTCTGAGCGCTATAAAGAGTTGATGGAAAGTTATGGAATTCAGTAAGTATCAAGTATCAAGTATGTCATTATCTAATGAAATAATCAAACAGAAACTTTCAGCGAAATTTGGTGAAGAACTTACCGGGTGGGAAGAGCCCTATGGCATGCTTACTTTTTCATCAAGCAAAGATTTAAACCTGAAAGTGCTTCAGTTCCTTTATGATGATCCTGAATTGCAGTTTCGATTTTTAACCGATCTGTGTGCCGTTCATTACCCTGAAAAAAAAGGAGAAGAACTGGCTGTTGTTTATCATCTTCATAATCTTGTTGATAACATACGCATCCGTTTCAAAATATATACCGATATTAATAAGCCGGATGTTTTCAGCGCCTCCGCATTATATTCAGCAGCTAACTGGATGGAAAGAGAAACCTATGATTTTTATGGGGTAAATTTTGTTGGCCATCCAAACCTTAAAAGGATCTTAAATGTTGATGACATGGAATATTTTCCCATGAGAAAAGAATTTCCATTAGAAGACCAGACAAGAATGGATAAAGATGATGAAATGTTTGGAAGAGATTAATCCCAAAATCTACAACAATCAACCGAATGAGTGAACATGTAAAATTACCGGAGGGAAGTCTTGAAAAGCAGACAACGACGCTCAATCTCGGGCCTACACACCCGGCAACTCATGGCGTATTTCAAAACATTATTGAACTTGATGGAGAAAGGATTGTGGGAGCCACACAAACTGTGGGATATATACATCGCGCCTTTGAAAAAATAGCGGAGCATCGCCCATTATACCAGATAACCCCTCTTACAGATCGCATGAATTATTGTTCCTCGCCGATTAATAATATGGGCTGGCATATTGCATGTGAAAGATTGTTGGGAGTAAAAACGCCCAAGCGTGTGGATTATTTACGGATCATCATTATGGAACTTGCACGCATATCAGATCACTTGATATGCAATTCAATTGTAGGTGTGGATTCAGGAGCATACACCGGCTTTCTATACGTAATGCAATACAGGGAACTCATTTACGAAATTTATGAAGAAATATGTGGCTCAAGACTCACAACCAACATAGGAAGAATTGGTGGTTTTGAAAGAAACTTTACAAATGTTGCTTTCGAAAAGCTTGAGAAATTTATAAAAGAATGGCCAATTGTTTTGGAAGAGTTTGACAATCTTTTTGTACGCAACAGGATTTTCATGGAACGCACAATAGGAGTCGGGCCTATATCTGCAGAGCGTGCTTTAAATTATGGCTTTTCCGGCCCTAATTTGCGTGCAGCGGGTGTTGATTATGATGTGCGGGTTCACACGCCTTACAGCAGTTATGAAGATTTTGATTTTACTATTCCCGTAGGATCCACAGGTGATTGTTATGATAGGTTTTTAGTAAGAGACCAGGAAATGTGGCAAAGCATTCATCTTATAAAGGAAGCCTATAAAAAAGTGCAGGAGTTCAAAGGTGCAGATGCGGAAGTTTATCATGCTGATGTGCCCGATTATTATTTACCGGATAAGAAAGATGTTTATACAAAAATGGAGGCGCTTATCTATCATTTTAAAATTGTGATGGGAGAGATTGATCTTCCTCCGGGAGAAATATATTCGCCTGTAGAAGGCGCCAATGGTGAGCTTGGATTTTACCTGATAAGTGACGGTGGTAGAACCCCGTACCGTTTACATTTCAGGAGGCCGTGTTTTATTTATTACCAGGCATATTCCGAACTTACAAAAGGAGGAATGCTAAGTGATGCGATCATAACTATGAGTAGTTTAAATTTGATCGCAGGAGAATTGGATGCTTAAGAATTAAAAAGTCATTTCGCATTTATGAATCAGAAAAGAAAAATTGCATTAGTTGTAAATAAATATAGTTTTAAAGAAGCGGAGGAAGCTGACGATAAATATTGGGCGATGGCAACAGTTGAAGAAAGATTGCAGGAATTAATAGAACTAAGAAAAATGGTATTTGGAGATTCACCAAAGAAGATAAAAAAAGCAGTTTCCAGAAGAAGTATCTATAATGAAGAAAATTAATTTCGAAAAAGATATTCTGGAGTTTCTTAATTTATGTAATGAACATAGTGTAAGATATTTGGTGATTGGAGGTTATGCTGTAAGTATTCACGGTTATCCAAGGTCAACAAAAGATATTGACGTTTGTATTGAAATGTCGGATATCAATGCTACGCGAATATTACAAGTTTTAAAAGATTTTGGGTTTGGTTCCTTGAATTTAAGTAAAGAGGATTTTTTGAATAGGAATTTTATAACGCAGTTGGGTTTTCCTCCGTTAAGAATTGATATTTTAAATGATCTTGATGGGGTAAGTTTTGAGGAGGCATGGATCAACAAAAAAATAGTTAGGATTGAAAATGTGCCGGTAAATTTTATTGGTTACTACGAACTCATAATTGTAAAAGAAAAAGCAGGTCGCCCACAGGATATTGCTGATGTACAAAAGCTTAAAAAAAGAAAAGAAAAATAAATGACTTCAGAATTTTCAAAAGAAAAACTGGATAAGGTAAATGAGCTGATTTCCCATTATCCGGAAGGGAAGCAAAAGAGTGCTATCCTGCCTATATTGCATTTAGCCCAACAGGAATTTGGAGGATGGCTTGATGTGAGCACTATGGATTATGTAGCCACCCTTTTGAATATTCAGCCAATTGAAGTTTATGAGGTAGCCACATTTTATTCCATGTATAATATGAAGCCTGTGGGGAAATATGTTTTTGAAGTGTGCCAGACCGGGCCTTGCATGTTAAATGGAAGTGATAATATTATTCAATATATCAAGGATAAACTAAACATCGGAATCGGGGAAACGACCAGTGATGGGTTATTTACATTAAAAACGGTGGAGTGCCTGGGGGCGTGTGGTTATGCTCCGATGATGCAGCTTGGTAAAACATATCGTGAGCATTTGACCAAAGAAAAAATTGATAAGTTAATAGAAGAATGTACGGCAATTGCTGCTGCAAATAATTAAAATTATCTATTATGAAACTGGTCCCTTACTTAGGTTTTAATGGAAATTGCGAGGAGGCAATTAATTTTTATAAAGAAGTGTTTGACGGAGAAATTTTGCAGTTAGGAAGATATGGAGAATCGCCAATGGAAACGGCTGATGAATTAAAAAACAAGATCATGCATGCAAGACTTGCATTTGGCGATACTCTGATCATGTTTTCAGATATGATGGGTGAGCATGAAGCAGATGCGGGAAGCATGATTAGTTTATCTATCGATTGCGATACTCTTGAGCAACTGGAGAAAGTATTTCCAAAGATGGCAGAAGGAGGAAAAATAACCATGCCTTTGCAGGATCAATTTTGGGGAGCACGATTTGGTATGCTTACTGATAAATTTGGAATACACTGGATGTTTAATTGTGAGAAGAAATAATTGATTAATTATGGGAATAACTATAAAACGACTTACGTTTAAAGAACATCGGAAATCAGAAAAATCTGCTGAGTTAGATTTTTTGATAGACAGTGGAGCTGTTTACAGCTTGGTTCCCGGGAAAATAATGGATGAATTGGAAATCGAAACATACCGTACAATTGATTTTACATTAGCTGACGGCACAAAAATCAATAGAAGAGTTGGAAGCGGATATTTTGAATATAACGGCGAAGGAGGCCCTGCTCCTGTTATTTACGGAGAGGAAGGCGATGAGCCATTGTTGGGAGTAACAACATTGGAAAGCCTTGGATTGGTTCTAAATCCTTTTACAAGAGAGCTTCATCCTATGAGGATGTTGATGGTTTAAAATCATTAATAAGAAACTTATATTATTAAATTCCTTTTAGGAAAAATGGCAAAGAAGTTACTTTTAGAAAAAGCACATATTGAAGGCATAAATACTTTTGATGTTTATCGTCGTGAAGGCGGTTATAAAAGTGTTGAGAAGGCGTTGCAAATGCAGCAAAATGATATTGTGGAAGAAGTGAAAAAAAGCGGGTTGCGGGGCCGCGGCGGCGCTGGTTTCCCTACAGGATTAAAATGGAGTTTTCTCGCAAAGCCCGAAGGTGTTGCAAGGTATCTCGTTTGCAATGCGGATGAAAGTGAACCGGGAACTTTCAAAGACAGGTACTTGATGGAATTTATTCCGCACTTACTTATAGAAGGAATGATCGTTTCATCGTTCGCGTTAGGCAGCAATGTCTCCTACATCTATATACGTGGAGAATATGATTGGGTTACCGATATTCTCCAGGCAGCGATTAATGAAGCAAAGCAAAACGGTTTTCTTGGTAAAAATATTTTGGGAAGTGGTTTTGATTGTGAATTGTATCTGCATCGCGGTGCCGGCGCCTATATATGTGGGGAAGAAACAGCATTGTTAGAAAGCCTTGAAGGTAAACGAGGCCTGCCAAGAATTAAACCGCCGTTTCCTGCGGTAAAGGGTGTTTGGGGTTGCCCAACGGTTGTGAATAATGTTGAAACAATAGCTGCTATTGTTCCAATTATAAATATGGGCGGAGACGCTTATTCAAAAATTGGTGTTGGAAGATCAACCGGAACAAAATTGATTTCTGCCTGCGGCAATATTAACAAACAAGGCGTCTATGAAATTGATATGACGATTTCAGTTGAAGAATTTATTTACAGTGATGAATATTGCGGAGGCATTGCAAATGGCAAAAGATTAAAGGCGTGTATACCGGGCGGTTCTTCTGTACCAATTTTACCCGCAAATCTTTTACTAAAAACAGCTAAGGGTGAAACAAGAATGATGAATTACGAAAGCCTTTCCGACGGTGGCTTTGCAACAGGAAGCATGATGGGGTCTGGCGGGTTTATTGTTTTGGATGAAGACCAATGTGTAGTTCGTAATACAATGACGCTTGCAAGATTTTATCATCACGAAAGCTGTGGCCAGTGTTCTCCATGCCGTGAAGGAACGGGTTGGATGGAAAAGATTTTGAATAAAATTGAAAATGGAAAAGGCGAAATGAAGGATATTGATTTGCTTTGGGACATACAAAGAAAAATTGAAGGGAATACCATTTGCCCGCTCGGTGATGCAGCCGCATGGCCTGTTGCCGCCGCAATCAGGCATTTTAGAGATGAGTTCGAATGGCACGTATTGAATCCCGAAGAATGTTTAAAAAGAAATTATGGATTGGCACATTATGCTGATCCGTTGGAAGTTGCAGCAACGGCTTAAAAAATAATGCAGAAAATAGATAACATAGAAATTAAAAATTTTAAATCGATTCGCCATCAAAAAATTGAAGGGTGTAAGAGAATTAATGTTTTTATTGGTTATCCAAATGTAGGGAAGAGTAATATTTTGGAGGCGTTGAGTTTGTTTAGTTTATTAGAAACTTATAAAATTAAATTTAATGAAATCATAAGAACAAATGAATTGTCCCAATTATTTGTAGATGGAGATATAACATCGAAAATTGAGATCAACATTAATAGTTATCTGAATGCTCAAATCATTCACCTGGACAATGGTTGCGAATTTGAAATTTACTCAACGGAAAAAGAAAAGGGAACAGTTGCCCCTATAGTGCCTGAAGATGTAAATCAAAAACATCATTTAACTCTTTTAAAAGCTATTTTATTGAATCCATCAGAAATAGAACTTTCTTTTCAAGCTTCACTAACTGATAAAATTTGGGCTAAACAAATCAAACCCATAAAGCGATATTTATTTGATATAAATCATGTTAGTAAAATATCAAATTCTCTAAATTATTTAAGCGTTCCTTTTGGAGATAATATTTCAAGAATAATTTTTTCGATACCAAATGTCAAAAAGGAAATTATTAATTTATTAGAGAAGTTCCCATTGTCTATTGCAACATCGCAAGATAGTTCGGGAATTAAGTTTCTTAAAAGATTAAATGATGGAACACATTTTATTTTGGACTTTCAAATGATTGCAGATACTCTGCAAAGATTAATTTTTCACAAAACAGCCATAGCTTCTAACAAAAATTCTATTTTACTTTTCGAAGAACCAGAGGCTCATATGTTTCCCCCGTACATTTCTAAATTTACAAGCGACGTAACATATGATGAACAGGATAATCAGTTTTTTATTACAACCCATAGCCCTTTTGTGATAAATGATTTTATGGAAAATCTTACGAAAGACGAATACTCGTTATATACAGTTGGCTATAGCAAAGAGACAGGGGAAACACTAATTAGAAGAATGACAGATGAAGAACTTCATGAAATTTATCAATACGGTGTGGATTTATTTTTGAATCTGGAGAATTATCTGCCGCAAGAAAATAATATTCATGAACAACAGCAATAAGTGTATTATTCCTGAATGTTATGTTGATTCTTGTTTGATTGAAGTGCTTTTAAATGCAGAGAAAGATTATGTAAATCATCATAAAGGGAATGGGAAATTTGCAAGAGAAATGAAGGATAATTTTAATGATGATTTTTGTATAGGAATTATTGACGAGGATAAAGAACAATTAGATTATTTAAAATTTTTTGAAGAAAAAAAGACAACTGAATTTTTGAAACTATGGAAGCACTCTGAAAAACATCATTATATTATACAAGTGAGACCTGTAATTGAGAAATGGTTTTTGAAAGCGTGCGATGAAAATGATATAAAATTGTCAGATTTCAATCTTCCAAATGAAATAAAGCCATTGTTAAGAATTACAAAATCAATAGGGTCAAGAAAAGATGAAAGACTTATTAATTTATTTAAGCAAATGAAAAAAAGAAATTGTCGACCAGTTATTGATTTAAAAAATTGGGTTGAGTATTTAAGAGCCAATAAATATACTTCAAACTTAGATTTATTATAAATGGCTGAAGAACAAAAATTATTTAAGGTAACCATAGACAACATTACCGTTGATGTTCCGCAGGGAACAACAATCCTGAATGCTGCCCGGATGATTGGTGGAGAAGTTGCGCCTCCTGCAATGTGTTACTATAGCAAGTTGGAAGGAAGTGGTGGCAAATGCAGAACGTGTTTGGTTGAAGTTGCTTCGGGCTCGACTGCTGATCCAAGGCCAATGCCCAAGTTACTTGCCTCATGCCGTACAAACGTAATGGATGGCATGGTCGTGAAAAATATTACAAGCGATAAAGTATTGGATGCGAGGAAAGGTGTTGTTGAATTTTTATTAATCAACCATCCGCTGGATTGTCCTATTTGTGACCAGGCAGGAGAATGTTCATTACAGGATCTTGGCTATGAACATGGCGCGGTTCAAACCCGCTACGAATTTAAAAGACGCACCTTCGTAAGGGAAGATATTGGCCCTTACATTCAGTTGCACATGACACGCTGTATTCTTTGTTACCGGTGTGTGTACGTTGCTGATCAGTTAACCAAAAACCGGGTCCATGGAATATTGGACAGGGGTGACCATTCCGATATATCCACTTATATTTCGAAGGCAATCGAAAATGATTTTAGTGGCAACATGATTGATGTATGCCCGGTTGGCGCACTTACTGATCGTACTTTCAGATTTAAAAACCGTGTTTGGTTTTTAAAACCAATGGATGCACATCGTGATTGTGACAAGTGCTGTGGAAAGGTGACCTTGTGGAATCGTGGTGATGAAGTGTATCGGGTTACTGCAAGAAAAGACGAATGGGGCGAAGTGCAAACTTTGGAAGATGGAAAGCCCGGCTGGATTTGTAACACTTGTCGTTTTGATAAAAAGAGAACATCAGATTGGGTTATTGAACATCCGACAAAAATCAACAGGCAATCCGTTATTTCTGCAAACCATTATGAAGTGAAAGTACAGCCGGCCGATCCATTGAACAAAGTTTTGAATGGCCGGAAACCTTTGTTGTTATTGGACATTCACGAAGAGAGTGAAGTGAATATGCCTGGCATTGATTTAAGTAAAATACCAGGCCCGGCAACATCAACTACATTTATCGACCAAAATGAAGCAAAAGATATTGCGGAAGCGGATTTGGAAAACCATTTAGTGAACGATCACAAGCATTTGCCTAAAAATCAGAATTAAAGCATGCCAATTACTCATACTTTTTTAGCCATTGACTGGGCTGTTTTTACTGAAAAATTAATTCTGATTGTGGCTGTGGTTAGCGGATCTTTAATCGTGGCGATGTATTCAACTTATGCCGAACGGAAGGTTGCAGCAATTCTCCAGGACAGAAGAGGTCCAAACCGCGCTGGCCCGGGTGGAATATTTCAACCCCTGGCAGATGGATTGAAATTATTTTTTAAAGAAGAGATCATTCCCAATTTCTCATCAAAATTTTTATTCATACTCGGCCCATGCCTGGCAATGCTTACGGCGATGATGGTGGGCGCAGTTGTGCCCTGGGGAAATAAGATTCATATTTTCGATCGCGATATCTCATTACAGATTGCCGATGTAAACATTGGAATATTATACGTATTCGGAGTGGTCAGTTTGGGCGTTTATGGAATTATGATCGGCGGCTGGGCAAGCAATAATAAATTTTCTTTGATGGGCGCCATGCGTGCCGCCTCGCAAATCATAAGTTACGAACTGGCAATGGGTATTTCTATCATTGCCTTACTTATGGTAACGGGAACGCTTAGCCTTAAAGAAATGGTGGACCAGCAAACCGACCATTGGTGGAATATCGTGAAACAACCTTTGGGATTTTTAATATTTCTTATCTGCGCTTTTGCTGAAACCAACCGTACACCCTTTGACCTTGCTGAAGCTGAAAATGAATTGGTAGGAGGTTATCATGTTGAATACTCATCTATGAAGCTCGGCTTCTATTTATTTGCTGAATACATTAATATGTTTTTGAGCAGCGCGGTTATGGTGAGCTTATTTTTTGGAGGCTACGATATTCCTTTTGTAAATGACCTTACGGCCATTGATAAAATTGGCGTTAACTGGATGGCATTTTTGCAAGGCATATGCTTTTTTGCAAAAATTGTATGCTTTATATTTTTGTTCATGTGGGTGAGGTGGACTATTCCAAGATTCAGGTATGATCAATTAATGAATCTCGGGTGGAAAATTTTGTTACCATTAGCACTTTTAAATATGTTGGTAACTGGCGCATTAATTTTATTAAAACAAAATAACTGGCATTTCTAAAACATAATAATATTTTTGCGGCACTATGATTTTATCGAGGGAAAATATTAAGCAAGTAGTTCAGGAATATTTTAAAGATAAGCCTGTGAATAAAGTCTATTTATTTGGAAGCTACGCAAGAGGCGATGCGAAGGAAGATAGTGATGTGGATTTGATAGTAGAAATCGATGATTCAAAAAAAAGATTGAGCTTGTTTGACTTTATAGGCTTGCGGCTTGGCATCGAAAATTCTTTAAATAAAAAAGTTGACTTGGTTGAATCACATTTATTTTTTCCGCGAATTAAGATGCAAGCTGAAAAAGAAAAACTTATAATGTATCACCGATGAATCGTGACTTAGACTATTTAGAATTTTTATTAGAATGCATTAATCATATAGAAAAGTATACTCAAAATGTGGATGAAAATAGCTTTCTAAGGAATGAGGAAAAGAAAGATGCTTGCCTTACAAGAATCGTAATGATTGGTGAGTATAGTTCCAGGATCTCTGATGAGCTAAAAGATAAATTTACAGATGTAGAATGGGAGTTAATGAAATCAACAAGAAATTATTATGTGCACGTTTATAGAGGAATTGACTGGATAAGAGTTTGGGAAACCATAGAAAAGGACATCCCACCTTTAAAAATAAAAGTTGAAAATATTCTATCACAATTATCATAAATGCAAGCATTAACAAATAGAGTGAAACCGGTTTCCAGGAAACCAATGACGATATGGGAGCGCATGTATTTGCCTGCTATTTTTAAAGGTATGCTCATCACCTTTAGTCATATTTTCAAAAAGAAACCTACGATAAATTATCCTGAGCAGAAAAGGCCGTTCAGCCCGGTGTTCAGGGGACTACAAATTTTAAACAGGGATGAAGAAGGAAGGGAAAATTGCACGGCATGCGGCTTATGTGCGGTGGCGTGCCCGGCTGAAGCGATTACCATGGAAGCAGCGGAACGCAAGCCTGGCGAGGAGCATTTGTATCGTGAAGAAAAATATGCAGCTAAGTATGAAATAAACATGTTGCGCTGTATATTTTGCGGGCTCTGTGAAGAAGCTTGTCCGAAGGACGCAGTTTATTTAAGCGAAACATTTGCACCTGCCAATTATCAGCGCAAAGGATTTATTTATGGAAAGCAGGATCTGTTGATCCCGCATCCAAAAGAAAATCCGGAAGCTTTTGCAAGAGCCCGTGGCAACAGGGCAACACAACCGCAAGGGCATGGGAACGAGCATTGATTTATCATAAATTAATTAAATAGTTAACTAATAAACTTTTTAACCAATAACTCTTTCTAAACTTTAAAACTCTTAATGCCCGTTACGCAAATTTTATTCTGGTTTCTTATCTGTTTTGGCGATTGTTGCCGCTATTGGCGTGGTAGCAAGTAAGAATCCCGTATACAGTGTTTTGTGGCTTATAGTAGTCTTCTTTGCAATCTCAGGACATTATGTTTTAATGAATGCACAATTTCTTGCCATAGTAAATATCATTGTGTATGCAGGAGCTATCATGGTGCTGTTTCTTTTTGTGATAATGCTCATGAATCTAAACGCAGAAGCAGAGCCGCCCAAAAATATCTATTTAAAAATGGCGGGGATCATTGCAGGTCTTTGCCTGATGATCGTAATTATTGCCGCTGTGTCAAACTCAACCTCCAGCAAAGTTGTCTTACAAGGAGGTACTTCAGTTGGTCTTATAAAAAATCTTGGAATGACATTGTTTACTGACTATGTAATTCCGTTTGAAATAAGCAGTGTCCTGTTTTTAAGTGCAATGATTGGTGCGGTAGTTATAGGTAAAAAGGAAAAAATTAAATCGGTATAAATGAAAAGCAAGTTCGCTGTAACCCTATTACTATGCACAGGAATATTTTTTTCAAAAACGTCGTCGGCACAAATTGATCTTAATAATATAGATCTTAATGATATTATAGGAAAAGTGATGAAAGTTGACAGAGGATTTTCGCCCAAATTTTTCCTGGGCAATACGCCTATTCAGAAAATAAATAAGGTCGCTGAAATTTTAGGACTTAAGAAGAATGAAACGGTGAACAAGCTTTTTAATACTTTCAAGACCGGGAGGATTATTTATAAAGTTGCAGCCTATACAGGTACAGCTGTTATCGCGTATGCTGTAGTAAGAAAGATAGGTAATTCTGTAAAGAGCAATGACTATTCAGGCGCATTGTATTCGGGTATTGGGGCTGTAGGTTCGGGTGTAATAGTAAAGTTGCTCACAAAGGGAGCTTCATATAAAGCAGTTGATATTTTTAACGGCATTGCTGCTAAAAAAATCAGGGATATTTTTTCAATAGCACCTGCATCAAATACCGCAGGAGTAGGATTATATGTAAAACTATAAAATGGAAACAGGCTGGTACATCATTTTATCTGTCGCGCTTTTTTGCATCGGCATTGTTGGAGCGCTTACAAGGCGTAATTCAATAGTTGTTTTTATGTGCATAGAGTTAATGTTGAATTCGGTGAACTTGCTGTTGGTGGCTTTTTCTAAAATGCATATGGCGGGCGTTGGTATCACAGATCCATCCGTTGCAATAAATGCGCAACTTTTTGTTTTTTTTATAATGATAGTCGCGGCTGCTGAAGTAAGTGTTGGGCTTGCAATCATTGTAATGATGTACCGGAATACACATTCCATTGATATTAATTTTTTGAACAGGCTTAAAAACTGATATAAAAGAGAAAAACAAATAGTGAATCTCTTATCATAATCTTGCGGTTTTAATTATGGAAAATATATTTAACCTGGTTTACTGGATACCATTACTTCCGTTTATAGGGTTTTTAATTAATGGTCTTGGGAGAAAAGCCATTTCAAAAAGTGTAATTGGCTTCATCGGAAGTGGGGTTATTTTTCTATCCTTTTGCCTGAGCGTTTTTGTTTTTCTGCAAGCTTCAAAAGAGGGATTTACTCCGCAAAACATCAGTTATTTTTCATTCATTAACCTGGAAAAAATTCACATTCCCTTTGAATTTCAAATTGACCAGCTTACTTCATTGTTCCTTCTTATTATCACTGGTGTCGGCTTTCTCATTCATGTGTATTCTGCTTCTTATATGCATGAGGAAACCCAGTCAGGATATGGCCGGTATTTTTCTTACCTGAATTTATTCGTCTTTTCAATGTTGCTTCTTGTAATGGGAGGGAACTACCTGGTGATGTTTATTGGTTGGGAGGGTGTTGGTCTTTGCTCTTACTTATTAATTGGCTTTTGGTTTAAAAATAACGACTACAATAATGCTGCTAAGAAGGCATTTATCATGAATCGCATTGGTGACGTGGGATTTTTATTGGGGATTTTCTGGATGCTTTCTACATTCGGAACGGTTTCCTATCATGAACTGTTCAATTCTCAGGATGGCATTATTACAGCGATCAAAGCAAATACGCCCGTACTTACCGGCATTACACTACTTCTTTTTGTAGGCGCTACCGGCAAAAGTGCACAGATTCCTTTATACACATGGCTTCCCGATGCGATGGCTGGCCCGACCCCTGTTTCTGCATTGATACATGCAGCAACAATGGTTACTGCTGGCATTTATATGATTGCAAGAAGCAATATTATGTATTCACTTTCTCCCTTAACAATGACAGTTGTCGCGGTTATCGGACTTGCTACCGCGATATTTGCAGCGGTAATTGCTTTAAAACAAAATGATATCAAGAAAGTGTTGGCCTATTCTACGGTTAGCCAATTGGGTTATATGTTTTTAGGATTGGGAGTTGGAGCCTATACAGCTGCAGTATTTCATGTGATGACCCATGCATTTTTTAAAGCACTTCTTTTTCTTGGCGCTGGTTCAGTAATTCATGCGATGGGTGGTGAACAGGACATTAATAAAATGGGCGGCCTCGGGAAAAAAATGCGAATCACTTACATCACATTTTTTATTGCATGTTTGGCAATTGCCGGTATTCCGCCATTTGCCGGTTTCTTTTCAAAAGATGAAATTTTATCTGCGGCATTTGCCAGCAATCCTGTTTTATATGTTATTGGATTAGGAGGCGCTTTGCTTACTGCATTTTATATGTTTCGATTGCTGGCTCTTACTTTCGCCGGGAAATTCCGTGGCACTGAGGAGCAATTACATCATGTGCATGAAAGCCCTGGCGCCGTTACTTTTCCTTTGATAACACTTGCTATACTTTCTACAATCGGAGGCCTCGTTGGCATACCGGAAATATTTGTAAAGAACGGCCATAAACTGGGAGAATTTCTTGCCCCTGTATTTGAACATTCTAATAAAATGTTAATTGCTCATCACGTACCTGAACAAACGGAAATTATTTTATTGGCAGTATCAGTTATTTTAATTGTTGCAGTATGCTTTTGGGCATGGAATAAATACAAAAATTATTCTTCACAGGAAAAAGCGGAAAGTGGTTTTGCAAGAGCAATTAAGAATAAGTTTTATATAGATGAATTATATGATGCTATAATTGTAAAACCATTAAAATCTTTATCAACAGTTTTAAGTAATGTTATTGATAAATCCGGCATTGATGGAATCGTTAATGGTGTGGGAAAAAGTATAAACTATAGCAGCCGGCAAATAAGATTGTTACAAAGTGGGCAGGTAGGTACTTATATTTTTCTTATGGTTCTTGGAATGCTCGTGTTATTCATAATTCAAATGTTTACAAAATAAAATTAATGCTGGGTACTTATTATACGTTTCCTGAATTGCTGCTGTGGATACCATTGGTCACGGGGATCATTTGTTTTTTTATCAGGAAAGAATCGTCGGTAAAAGCCTTTGCATTATTTTCTTCGCTGTTAACTTTAACTGTTTCCATAATTAGTTTGTGTTACACTGATGTTGCGAAACATCCGGAATATTTTAATTACAATAATGTAAGCTATATATGGTTGCCTTATCTCGGATCTTCTTTTTATGTGGGTCTTGACGGCATGGGCTATATACTTACGTTTCTGACGGCATTTACATTGCCGCTTATTTTTGCCGCGACTTACAAAAGTGAGTTTAAAAATTCCAATTCATTTTATGGACTTATGCTTTTATCGCAGGCGGGGCTTATGGGTGTGTTTGTTGCAATGGACGCATTGGTCTTTTATTTTTTCTGGGAACTTGCATTGATCCCTGTTTATTTCCTGTGCAGCAAATGGGGCGGCGAAAGAAGAATACAGGCAACCTTTAAATTTTTTATTTACACATTTGCAGGATCGTTACTGATGCTTGTGGGAATTATTTATTTATACCTGCATACGCCGGCTGTTTCGGCTATGGCCGACCATTCATTTTCATTAAAGGCTTTTTATAACGCAGGGCTTTCACCAAACAGGCAGACGGGTTTATTTTGTTTATTTTTTGTTGCTTTTGCGATAAAGATGCCCATATTTCCTTTTCACACATGGCAGCCTGATACATATGAACAAGCGCCATATCCTGCTGTAATGTTAATGAGCGGTATCATGGTGAAAATGGGAATTTTCGCAATGATAAGATGGCTGTTCCCACTATTTCCTTTAGCTGTTCATAAATTTGATCATGTGGTTGTTATGCTTTCCGTAATAGGGATTATATATGCAAGTTGCATTGCCCTTGTCCAAAATGATCTAAAGAGATTGGTGGCCTGGTCTTCTATCGCTCACATTGGTCTAATGGGCGCCGCAATTTTTTCGCAAAATGCTTCAGGACTGCATGGCGTAATGCTCGAAATGTTTAATCATGGAATTAATATTATTGCGCTGTGGATAGTCGTTGATATCGTAAATCAAAAAACAGGAATTCAGAAAATATCGGAGTTGGGCGGCCTCGCTTCTAAATCTCCTTCACTTGCGATATTCTTTGTTATAATTGCTTTGGCAAATATTGCACTTCCACTTACCAATGCTTTTGTAAGTGAGTTCCTGATGTTCAATGGGCTTTTTCAATTCAATAAATGGTATGCAGCATTTGCATGTATAGGAATAATATTGTCGGCGGTTTACATGCTTAAGATGGTTCAAAAGGTATTTTTTGGTGCATCAAATGCTGCAACAGAGAACGTACAGCCAATAGATTTAAGACAAAAAATTGTTCTGTCAGTTATAGTGATAACTATTCTTGTATTGGGTATTTATCCGCAACCTATATTGCATCTAACACAGAATACCGTTACAGATATTTTGCAAAGACTAAAATAAGAGTATAGCAATAAAGAGATGAAAAAAAAGGTAATAGAATAAAATTATGAGCGCAATTATATTATCTGCAATTTGGGGAGTTATTATGATGTTTGGCGGAGTATTTTTTAAAAAAAGTACTACTCCAAAGTATTGGGCTATTGCAGGAATTATTATTATTTTATTGGCAAATGTGCTGGAGTTTACCGGCACCCATATTTTTAATGTAGACACGAAAGGAATGTTGAAGTTCGATAATTTCACCCTTCATTTTAATACGATTGCCTTTTCATGCACATTGTTATACTTCCTTTTAAATGGAAGAGATATTGAAAAAGTCGGAAATAATGTTTCGGAATATTTTGCCCTGATATTTTTTGTTTTATGCGGGGTTGCTATTTCATCATCATTCAATACATTACTATTACTTTTCCTTGGAATTGAAATTATGTCTATTCCATTATATATACTCACGGGCAGTGACAAACGTAATTTAAAAAGTAACGAAGCGTCTTTAAAATATTTTTTAATGGGAGCGTTTTCCACAGGTATAATGCTCATGGGAATTGCATTGATATATGGCGGAAACACACTTGGTTCTTTTTATATTGATTCAATAGAACTTGGTACAGGTAAGCTCCCTGTAATGATAGGCGCCGGGCTTGTTTTATTGCTTGTTGCCATGTCGTTTAAGGTTTCCGCAGCACCTTTTCATTTTTGGACCCCCGATGTTTATGACGGTGCGCCTACGGTTTTTACTTCGTTCATGGCAACCATTGTAAAAATTGCTGGCTTTATTGCTTTCATAAGACTTTTTCGCTACTCGTTTGGAAATATGCAACAGCAATGGCAGATGCTGATTGTGATCATAACCGCGGCAACTTTAATCATTGGTAACTTAACTGCAGTTTTTCAACAAAGTGTAAAAAGAATGCTTGCCTATTCCAGTATAGCGCAGGCTGGTTTTATGATGTTTGCGTTGTTTGCTCTTAACGATATTGCCAAAGAAGGTTTATTACTATATGCCGCTGCATATAGCCTAGCCTCGATTGGTCTTTTTGCTGTATTGGTAAAGATGAATGATTATTCCATTGAAGGTTTTAATGGACTTGGAAAATCGCAACCTGTCCTTGCTTTCACATCAACAATATTTCTTTTATCTCTTACAGGAATTCCGCTTACCGCAGGGTTCACTGCAAAATTTTATATGCTGCTTGCTGCGCTTAAAAACGGGCATCATCTCTGGCTCGTAATATTGGCGGTAATATGTGCAGCAATTAGTGCTTATTACTATTTTAGAGTAATCCAGGCGATGTACTTTAAAGAAGCTTCTCCAGGAATAAATAGCCAGGTAGTTGTTACTTCCGGATTTAAATTTTTACTAATTATTACTTCTGCAATTATAATCCTGCTTGGTGTTGTACCAGGCCTTACTATAGATTGGATTTATTACTAGCTTCAGGGAGATAATACAGGAACGGTGCAGTTAAAACTCTTGTGATAGCGTATCTTTATAACTTAGTCTTATTCAAAATAAATTCTTAGCAATTCATGCAATTTGCTGATTCTTTTTCACTTGCTTTTCGAACTATTAAAAGTAATAAACTTCGCACGGGGATTACTGTGGCTATTATTGCGTTTGGCATAATGGCGCTAATAGGAATTATTACTTCTATTGCTTCGATGAATCAGAGCCTTTCGGAAAACTTTGCTACCATGGGAGCTAATGGTTTTGCATTAAGATACAGGGATAGGGAAGTCCATATCGGAAGAAGAAATGATGTTAAAAAAACAAACGTAAGTTCATTAAAACGAAAAAAATCGAATAACGGAAAAATATTTACTTACCGGGAAGCGAAGCTTTTTAAAGAACGATATAATTTCCCGGCAAAGGTGAGTATATCAATACGGGGCCCTGGTAATGTAGTAGTAAGTAATGAAACAGTGAAAACCAATCCTAATATTGCTATGAGAGGCGGCGATGAAAATTATCTCATTCAAAGTGGTTATACTCTTTCGGATGGACGGAATTTTAATACGATTGATGTGCAAAGCGGCAGAAGTATTTGCATCCTGGGAAATGGTGTTGCAAAAAAGCTCTACGGAGACAATACTTTCCGGGCCGTAGATAAAATAATAAAGGTTGCCGGCATCAGTTACAGGGTTACGGGTGTATTGAAAGATAAGGGGTCAAGCGCACTATTGAATGCTGATAATGTTGTAATTACAACTTATAATAATATTCGCCGGCTGTTTCCTACTGACGGTACTACTTTTGATATAGGCGTGACCGTGAATGATATGAAAGATATCGAGGCCGCGATCGGTGAAGCGAAAGGAACTTTCAGGCCAATACGTAAAGTTGCCATCGATGAAGAAAATAATTTTTACATAGATAAAAGTGATAGCCTCGCAGAAGTGTTCATGAATAGCCTTGGTGCAATAACGACAGCTGCTGCATTCATTGGCCTGATTACTCTGGTTGGCGCAGCTATTGGCCTTATGAATATCATGTTGGTCGCAGTAAATGAACGCACCCGGGAGATAGGCCTAATTAAAGCCATAGGCGGAACCCGGAAAAGTATCCGTACTCAATTTCTTTTTGAGTCGGTCCTTATTAGTCTTTTAGGTGCACTTTTCGGAATTATACTTGGTGTTTTGGTAGGCAATGTCGTCGGGATGTTTCTCCATACGGGGTTTGTGGTTCCCTGGGGATGGGTTATTACCGGAATAATTGTTTGTTCCGCAGTAGGCCTTTTCGCGGGCCTTTATCCAGCTGTGAAAGCTGCACGGCTTGACCCCATTGTAGCGCTTCGTTATGAATAATTTTACCTTCCTTGAACTTCATATTCTGAGGTTTAAGCATCTCCAAAATTTTAGCAAAAAATTTTCGATTAGCAAAAAACTTGCATTATCTTTCAATGCGCGAAACTTGCTTGTAATTCAGGATTAAGACAGACCTGTTATTTATTCAAAATTAAATATTCACAATATTAACATTCAATTAATTTCTTAACTTGTGCCTCACGCTCTAAAATTTTTTTGAACTTAAAGAGTTTTAAAAGATTTTTTTTCGTTAGAATTGTGCTTGTAAATATTTAATCAAATTCATCTTCATCTTAAACATTTAAAAAACCTATCGTTATGGCAGAAACTAATACAACTGCAAAAACTACAGCAACCACTTCGGTTCAGGCAAGAAAGTCAAATAATCTCGTTTCTTTGCTTGCCCCAATAATTTGCATTATTATGGGATATGTAATCTGGCGTTTCGTAATTGGTGCTGATAGCAATTTCACGGCACCCGATAAGAGCGGAGGTTTCTGGCCAACACATGTAGGACCAAAGGGTGACTTCGCCAGGATGTATGAGGGCGGAATCATTGTACCCGTTTTAATCGGATGTTTCTTGATTGTATTCACATTTGTAATTGAAAGATGGTTAACAGTGGCAAGAGCCGGTGGAAAGGGTTCTAACGCTGATTTCATAAGGAAAGTGCAATTTTATCTTGCTGATAAAAAAGTAGATGCAGCCATCGCGGAATGTGACAGGCAAAAAGGATCTGTTGGAAATGTGATGAAAGCAGGCCTTCGCAAATACAAGGCAATGATAACAGATACAGAACTTGATACGGAACAAAAAGTGCTGGCAATACAAAAAGAAGTTGAGGAAGCCACAGCGCTCGAATTACCTATGCTTGAGAAAAATCTTGTATTTCTCTCAACTCTTGCTTCAGTAGCAACATTGATAGGACTGTTGGGAACTGTGGTAGGAATGATACGTGCATTTAGTAACCTGGGTGAGTCAGGTGGTGGTGCTGCTGCAAGGGAATTATCGAAAGGTATTGCTGAAGCCTTGTACAACACCGCACTTGGTATTGGTACATCAGCATTCGCTATTATTTCATACAATATTTTCACTACAAAAATTGACGGAATTACTTATGGTATTGATGAAAGCGGTTTCACACTGACACAGAGTTTTGCCTCTTTATATAAGTAAGATTTTTTTTGTGGAAATATTAGATTTCTGAATCTAATAAATTATAATCTTAAAAAATTAAATAATGGGTAGAGCCAAGATAAAACGCGGAAGTACTTTTGTTGATATGACGGCGATGTGTGATGTTGCGTTCCTTTTGTTATCCTTTTTTATATTGACGACAAAATTTAAGCCTGAGGAAGCAATAGAAGTAACACCTCCAAGTTCAGTTTCCTCAAAAGTCGCTTCAGAGAAGGATGCATTTAAAGTATCTATAGACAAAGACGGCAAGGTGTTTATTGATATGAGTGATGAAATGAGAAAAGATGTGCTTGAAGAATTGGGCAAGGAACGAAACATTACTTTCACACCCGAGGATATTAAGTATTTTGAACAGGCGACTTTTGTAGGGGTGCCTCTAAGCCAGCTTAACCAGTTTGACCGACTGACGGCAGAACAAATAAAGTCAACCAAACTTCAGGGTATTCCCACTGATAGCACTAATAATGAATTGCAAGCATGGATAAGTGCTGCCGTTCAAGCTAACCAGGGCAAGAAAATAAATTTTTATATTAAAGGGGATAATGCCGCCAAATACCCCGCTTTTAAAGGCGTAATTGAAGCTTTTAAGAAGAATGATATTTATAAATACAATCTGGTTACAAATGCTGAAGACGTTCCTGAAGGTTCAGAATTATATAAGGAAAATTTAAAAAGAATCAACGGAGGTGGTTAATGTGTTTGTGAAGGGAAGTAATTATTTACAAAAAATTAAATTGTACTACTATGGCAGAAATGGAAGTAAAAAGTGGTGGCGGGCATAAAAAGGGCCCCGGCGTAAAGAAGGGAAAAAAGCTTTCTACAAGGGTTGATCTCACACCAATGGTTGATCTTGGGTTTTTGCTTATAACCTTTTTTATATTTACCACTACAATGTCTCAGGCTACATCAATGAACCTGGCAATGCCTAAGGATACTGATAAGCCCGACGAGGAAAATAAGGTAAAAGAATCCGGGTCTCTAACGCTGATGCTTGGAAAGGGGAATGTAATTTATTACTATTTTGGTAGTGATCCTGCGACTATGCAAACCACTAACTATAAAGATGTAAGAAAAATAATCCTTGATAAGAAGCGAACAACTCCTCATGATGATCTGTACATTATCATAAAGCCTGATAAGGATGCAACGTACAAAAATGCAGTTGACATGCTAGATGAGATGAGTATAAATGACATTGGAAGATACGGAATGATTGATCCCACTCCCGATGAATACAGTAAAATTCAGGCTACGGAACTAGCGGGTGGTGTACAATAATTTTTATGGAAATGGTACGTTCGTGTATCTAATTAAAAAATCAAAAACATGGAAGCTAATCAATTTCTAAAAGCCGACTTACTTGATATACTTTTTGAGGGCAGAAATAAGGAGTATGGCGCCTATGATTTAAGAAAGACTTACAACAGGCGTATTACAATAGCCCTTATTTCCACAATCATAATTATTGCAATAATTTTCATAGGTTCAGTTGTTGCAAAAAATATGTCTTCTAAAGATGATGCAATAGAAATGAAGGTAAAGGATCTTACTTTAGAGCAGGTTCAACCTAATGAGCCGCCACCACCACCTCCGCCACCTCCGCCAAAATTACCACCACCGCCACCTATAGCAACTATTCAGTTTACACCTCCCAAAGTGGTAAAAGATGAAGAGGTAATAAAACCACCACCGGAAGTTAAACAAATTGAAGAGGCTAAAGTGGATGTAAAGACTGTGGAGGGAACCAAAGATCTTGGAATTGTGGCTCCCCCGGTAGAAGATAAGGGTACACAGATAGTAGCAGCACCGGTCGAAAAGAAAGAAGATGAAGACAAGGTTTTTACTAAGGTTGAAATTGAGGCCTCGTTTCCTGGTGGAGCGTCTGCGTGGACGAAGTACGTTACAAGAGCTATTCAGGCTAACCAGGATGAATTTACTGAATCAGATTTCGGTACCTGTGTGGTAAAATTCATCGTGGATAAAACAGGTAAAGTGAGCCAGGTGGAAGCGACAACTATGAAGGGTTCCAAACTTGCGGAAATTGCAACAAATGCAATCAGGAAGGGACCAAACTGGACACCGGCACAGCAAAATGGCCGTTATGTAAATGCATATCGTCTTCAGCCGGTTACGCTTACCAATCCTGATCAATAGTTTTTCCTTTTAGACAATTATTTAGAAAGAGATGCACTTGCGTCTCTTTTTTTTTGGTGTAGAGTCAAAAAATAAAAACTCATTAGAATTATATCTTTACATATGCATGGTAAACTTTCAGGATGGAACGACACAATAGCGGCTATTGCAACCCCGCCGGGCATTGGTGCAATTGGGGTAATAAGAATAAGCGGGCAGCAATCCTTTAAAATTACGAATGAATTATTCCCTTCTAAAAACCTTGAGGAACAGCCTGGCAATACACTTCACGTAGGCTATATCAAAGATAAAGATGAGATTCTTGATGAGGTTGTAATTTCCTTGTTCAAAGGCCCTTTATCTTATACAGGTGAAGATGTTATAGAAATAAGTTGTCATGGTTCTTCTTATATTCAACAGCGGGTGTTAAACGCAATTACGGGCAAGGGGGTACGTCTTGCAAGGGCGGGAGAATTCACCCAGCGTGCTTTCCTAAATGGCAAACTTGACCTCACTGAAGCAGAGGCCGTAGCAGATTTGATTGCGAGTAATACTTCTGCATCTCAGAATGCCGCCCTGAAAAACATGCGGGGTGGTTTTTCTAAAATTTTGAAAGATCTCAGAGATCGCCTGGTTCAATTTTCAGCGCTAATAGAACTTGAACTTGATTTTAGCGAAGAGGATGTTGAATTCGCAGACAGGACAAAATTTATCGATCTTTTAAATGACCTTGAAAGCACAGTTCATTACCTGCTTCAGTCTTTTCAATTAGGAAACGTTATAAAAAACGGGGTGAGTGTAGCAATAATAGGTAGCCCAAATGCTGGCAAATCGACATTGTTGAACACCCTGTTGAATGAAAACCGGGCAATTGTGAGTGAAATTGCGGGAACGACAAGGGATACTATTGAAGAGCTAATTAATCTTAATGGAATTTTATTCAGGCTTATTGATACGGCAGGGATAAGAGAGCATTCTACCGATGTTATAGAAAATATGGGCGTGGTAAAAAGTAAAGAAAAAATAAGGCTGGCAGATGTGGTTCTCTACTTGTACGATATTAATAATGTAACCCTGGAAAGCCTTAGTGCCATAATAGGCGATATAAAAAAGCAAAATAGCAATGTAATACCCGTAGCAAATAAGATTGACGAAATCGATGAAGGAATTCTTGCGGAACAAAAAGAAAATTTGAGAGACAGTATTTTTATTTCAGCGAAAATGAAAACCGGCATTGAAGATCTTCGTGAAAAATTATTTGCAACAGCTACTGGTGATAGATCAATTACTGAAAATATAATTGTAACCAATGCACGTCATAATAGCGCTTTAAGCGAGGTAATGCTGTCTCTTATTGAAATCAGGAAAGGAATTGACAATAAAATTTCCAGCGATTTCCTGGCGCTTGATATCCGGAGATGCCTTCATTACCTGGGAGAAATTACAGGCGAGATTACTAATGAAGATATGCTGGATTATATATTTAGCAAGTTCTGTATCGGAAAGTAATGCATGATAAATAAACACCCATAAAACACAATATAAACAGTACAATGACATAAAACGCTTACTGCGTAACGATTCTATTGCTATAGGTTATTTCCTTCTTTATTGTACGTTTTTTGTATCTCTCTTGTACCTTAACTAAAAAGTTACTCACATTTGTACTATAACGTTATTAATTTTACTTTTTATTTGACACTTTTAAACAAAAAAATATAGATTTACAAAAAAATAGATACATGAGCTCAAATATAAGGATCGAAAGAATTTGTAAAAACTGCGGAAAGCCTTTTACAGCAAAGACCACGGTTACCAAGGCTTGTTCCGACCGATGCGCAAAACAATTGTATAAAAAAAATAAAATTGCAGAGAAGATACTGAACAGTGAAAAAGAGACCAGGCAGATAAAGACAACCGTCTTTCCAGACTTAAAGGATAAAGAATTTTTAAGTGTTAGGGATGTATCAAAATTGATTGGATGCTCCCGGCAAACGGTTTATAACCTGGTTAATACCGGCAAGATCAAAGGGGTTAATATCAAAGTCAAGAAAACAATTATTCCGCGTAGCGAAATTGACAATCTATTTAGATAACATGTACCGGGCTCGTTCAATAGCAAGTGTATTATTATTCATTTATAAATCGACAATCATGACAAAAAAAACCAAAAAAACAGAAAGAGAAGTATCAGGCAAACTACAATCTCTGATTAAAAAAAATAGTAAAATGAAAACTGATTATGACAAATTAAGGGCTAAAGGCTTAATACGTAAAATCGATTTCTTTGAAGATCACAAGATAAATTCAGATCAGTAAAACAACCAGGGGTAAACCGAGGCCCTGAAAAATAAAAACTAGGTTGAATCCGCCCCCATAATGGAAAAAGCTGAACTCCAAAACCACTTTTCATTTTTATAAAAAACACAGATTTATGCAAAACAAAAAAACAAAAAAAAGCAAGAAAATTTTATCTCTGCAAAAGCAAGTAGCACATCTAACTAAGCAAGTAGAAGATTTAATGCATGGAAAGAGAAAGGTAAGGTATACCGTTAGGCTAAGTGAATGTTTAAAACCTATAACCAACTCGACTGAAATTGTACACTTTATCAAAGACTATGAAACGGAAGAATTTCTTTCTATTGCTGACAAATTGGAGCTTGCCAATTAGTTTCTGAACGCCTCTCATAAATTAAGCGCTTGGTAAATATTTTCGATACTTCATTTCCCTAGATATTTGCCAGGCGCTCCCCCCCCTTTATAACAAGGGGAAAATTATTCACCTGGATAAAAAAGAAGCTGGTAAGATCTGGTAATCCCCATTTTATTACCCGATTTGCCCATTAAAAAATATTTTGCTATCAATGCCAACAAAAGTCACACTACGTAAAAAGCCAATTTCAGGTGGCCGTCATAGTTTCTACCTTGATTTTTATCCCCCGATTCCAAAAGAAGATGGAACCGAAGGATTAACTCGAAGGGAGTTCTTAGGTTTATATATCATCAATAGTCCTAAAAGTATTTTGGACAAGAATAATAACAGAGAGGTGGCGGAGCTTGCTGAGCAAATACGGCAAAAATGGTTTAAGAAACTTAATAGTAGCGAGGCTCTTACCGATCTGGAAAAAAGATTTTTAAAAAAAGAGCGTAAAAGGAAACAAAATAAGATACAGCTAAATGAGAAGGGATTTTATCGCTTACTTTACTGCTCTTGCAGATAAGCGCAAATCTTCAAATTTTGACAACTGGATATCAACCTTAAATCACCTGGTGAAATTTAGCACCGGTAATTTAAAATTTGGAATGCTCAATGAGTCGTATTGCAACAGTTTCAAACAATATCTTTTGGTAACATCAAATTTACGGAGCAAAAATAAGGCGCCACTTGCACGTAATTCAGTCGTTTCCTATTTCAATAAATTCAAGGCCGCACTAAAACAGGCATTTAAAGATGGCTATTTAAAAAGCGATCTAAACGCAAAAATTGACTCAGTAAAACCAGCAGAAACCCGTAGAAATTTCCTAACAATAGAAGAGCTCAATAAACTTATTAAAACTGAATGTAGCGTTACATTGCTAAAAAAAGCGTCGCTATTTTCGGCGTTGACCGGATTGAGATTTTGCGATATCAGTAAACTTAAATGGAATGAAATAGACTTTATAAAAGGGAATGGTTACTTTATAAACTTTACTCAGCAAAAAACGGAAGGTGTAGAAGTTTTGCCAATATCGGAGCAGGCCTATCGATTGTTAGGCGAGCCAGGCGAAGCAGGTTCTAAAGTGTTTGTAGGCCTCAAATATTCCGCCTCACTAAATAAAAAATTACTTAAATGGCTTGTAAAAGCCGGCATTACAAAAAAAATAACTTTTCATTGTTTTCGACATACTTACGCATGTTTACAACTTAGCGAGGGAACTGATATTTATACCGTTTCTAAAATGTTGGGGCACCGGGATCTTAAGACTACGCAGGTATATGCAAAAGTTATATCATCAACGAAGAGGGCAGCTTCAGAAAGAATAAAGCTGGATTTTTAATTAACCAAAAATTTTTCAATGCAAGATGAAAAATTAAAGGATCTCTTATCAAATGAGTATATAGAAATAGCAGACATATCTCATTGGAACCGGATGCAATTTAAACATGATCATATTGATTATGTTCTTCATTCTAAAGTTGAAAATGCAATAACTCGAGGGTACACTAAGGAACTCAAAGATTCACTGTCCTATGCTTTGCAGGCGTTGAAACAATCAATTATAGAGAAAAGTAAATTTATTCCTCCAGGTAATGAATACTTCAAAGATTTGCTAATTACCATGTTGAAAAATAAAGCGGCAATATTAAAAGGGAAAATTGGAGATGTTGAGATTTATAATAATGTTGATACGCTCAGGTTAAAGTGGAAAAGACATCTTTTACTCAATGTAAATTCCATTCATCACTTTGTTTTTAAACAAGCTAAAAACGACCTTGATCATTTTGATTCAAATACGTCGGTTCCGGATTTCGAACATAGTTGGTTCAGTAATTTTTGTACAAAAGAATTGAATAACACATTTACATGTGTGATGATTGAAGAGCAAATTAGGTATCTGAGAAAACAGATATTCGATCTACAAAATGAAAAGTTATTTGATATAGTCTCCGCTGGTTCGGATAAGAAAGATACAGGTCGTGATAATTATCCAGATGAAAAAAGTAACGCTCTGATTTCAAATATTGAATCTTCATTACAAGAGTTTAAGTTGAAGATGAGCCATAGTGATTATCATACATTGATCCACGCTTTAACGGAATATTTTGAAAAAGGTTGTTTCCCGGCAACCGGTATCCTGGTAGTGAAGGGTGTTAATAAGAAAAAATTCGGTTGGGCCTTAAATGAAATCTACAGATCTCTTAAACCTGATGACTATTTATCTCACGCCATAGATTATTTTCTTTTTGCAAAAAATAATATTTCGCTTTTTGCTAAAGTAGATTTTGATGAGAAGCATGTAAAAAGCTCAAAAATGTATAAGTACTTCACTACAAAAATATAGCAAAACTCACTATCCACCGTAACCACCAAAAACACTTTTTTAACCACCGTAGCCACCTTTTATAATTGCTAACTAAACTATATAGCAATGATAATTGTACAAATTGAAAGCGACGAATTGAGCGATATTTATTCAATTAGCGGTTAAGAAAGCAATGTCTGAAATTCCATCGCAACGAGGTCCTAAAGAAGAGGAAATACTTCTTACCGTGCAGGAAGCAGCAGGCTTTTTAAGTTTATCCATCCCAACCATTTACGGGCTCATTTCTAAAAGTGAAATTCCTGTGATGAAGAGAAGTAAAAGGTGCTACTTCTATAAAAAAGATTTGATCTCATACCTTAACCAGGGAAGACAAAAGACCAGGTCGGAAATAGCTAGCGAAGCAGAAAAGCACGTGAATAAAAAAAGGGTTATTAACTCTAAGCCAATTGCAAGTAATGGATAAAGTTAATAACCACAAACAGATTTATACCGGGCATGAAGATAATAAAAGTTGCAAAGTTTTTTTTAAAAGTTTTTGTACTTCTCCCTGGATCATTTGTATCGCGGTTAAAAACCAGGCAAACGGCACAACAGAAACCAATTTTAGTTCAAAAAATCTTGCCTGGCGGCTTGTCCGAGAAAGTAAGCAGGATCCGAATAAGCAGCAAAAAATATGGAGTCCCGGCCATTCCGTTTGCCCTATTACTCAAAAGGGAGAGCGAAGGTGTATTAGCTGACAATTCTCTCACGTTTAAAGAAACTACCAAATGACAGAAAGTAAAAGTGTAACACCTACATATTTTGAGGCTCGGATGAAATTGTTGGGAATTACCGATGAGATCAATCAAATTGGGTTATATCGAAACGATCCTAAAACATCTGAGAACGTAATTACTCAAGTGCCTATTTTTTCGCCGGATCCTGCAGGAATTAAAATTACTCTTTACACGCTAGATAGGTACCAGGTAAGATTAACTCCAAAAGTTGATATTGATGAAAAAACAGGACATGGTAGATATAATGAAGGGCGATGGAAAAAAGACTACTGTATCATTCGCCTGGAGAATCCAATCATAAAGCCGGATGGATACACAATGAAATACAAACTTCCAAAGGGCGCCGGGACATATCCATTTATACCGCCGAGCCTGGTTGAAAAATTCGATAGTAGGCAACCTGTCGAAACACTTTATTTGACTGAAGGAGCTTTCAAAGCTTTCAAAGCATCGATGGAGGGTATTGATATAGTCGGATTGAGTTCTATAACTCACATGAAGGATAAAGAAACCGGAAAACTCCATCCCGATATTCTACGAATTATAAAAGAATGTCGCGTAAAAAAAGTGGTATGGCTAACAGATGGGGACGCCCTGGATATTACACAGTCAGAGATAACAGAGACAAAGGACCTTTCTATTCGGCCAAAAAACTTCTTTCACTCAGTTGCTACATTTAAAACTTTGCTAAGTGATTGCGAAGAAATTGAAATATGGTTTTTCCATATTGATACTGATAGCATCATTGAAACTAACCCAAAGAAGCACAGAGAAGATGTGAAGGGAATAGATGATTTATTAATATCACTTCCAACCAAGACAAAGGAAATCGTTTCAGATCTAAAGAGTTTTACCAACGGGCCTTACTTCAGGAAGTTCGATATTACCCACAGCTACAACAAAGTAAGATATCATTTCAATTTACACGATGCTACAGCATTTTATAATTTTCACGTAATAAGACGGCCTGAACTAAAAGACAAGGAGTTCACTTTTAATGGAACCCGATATCAATTTGACGAAAAGGAAAATGCTTGCATTGTAAAGATACCAATGGATGCAAAATTTTATTTCAGGGTGGGCGATGACTATTATAAAAATATTGAGATCCCAGACCAATACAAAGAATCTCAGAAAACTTTTCAATACAGGCAAAAAGGAACAATCAAAGACGACCACAGGTCCGAACTTTTTAAAATACGTTTCTAAATATGAAGCCTTTTGCAACGTACCCGATCACTCCAACTATCAAGAGGTAATTAACAACTGCAAAAATGTTTACTCTCCCATGGAATTTTTTCCAGAAGACGATGATTGTACTGAAGATGATTGCCTAACGATTGTTAAGTTCCTTGAACATATTTTCGGTAAAAGACAAACGTCTTATATTGACCCTATCGAAAAAGCAGAGCTTTACTATAAATCGATTGATTTAGCATTGGACTATATGCAGCTTTTATATCTCAATCCACAGCAAAAGTTGCCAATAATTTGTCTTGTCAGCAAGGAAAATAATACAGGGAAAACAACGCTTGGAAATCTTCTTAAAATGATGTTTGGGGCAAATGTGGCAATAATTGGAAATGCTTACATGGCAAACGAGTTTAATGCGCATTGGGCAACAAAAAACATCGATGATTGAGATGAAACGAAGATTGATAAACAGCACGTGATAGAAAAAATAAAATCTTATAGTACTGCTCGTAAGATATTCATGAATGCCAAAGGGAAGGGGCAAGTGGAACTAAATTGTTTTATAAAGTTTATTCTCATTACAAACAACGAAGAAAATATTATAAATGCTTGAGATGAAGATATAAGATACTGGGTAATAAAAGTACCAAAATTAGAAAGAGAGAACACGGATATTCTTAAAGTTTTTAAGGAAGAGATGTAGGCATTTCTTTCTTTTCTCAATAAGCGGAAAATGAAGTCCCTCAAAAGGAATAGGATGTGGTTCCATCAAGATTTACTCAAGACAGAAGCACTCAGAAAAATCATTGATAATAGCAGGCCTTCGGTGGAAAAAGAAATACGTCACTACGTTCGTGAAATTTTTCTAGACAAACCAGAGTTAAAAGTTATGGAAATGGCTTTACTGGACATCCAAAAAGAGATATTCAATAATAATAAGTTTGAAGGCTCATACATCAAAACTGTTTTACAGGAACGAATGAATTTATATCCTTACCATGTTTAGCAGATTGATAATCTACCTGGGAAGGAATTTGAAAGTTATGAAGCATGCGTTAAAGAAGTATCAAAATTATCAGATACAAGTGCTGAAAGGCTTTCAGAAGTGATAACTAGAAAATTTAAGACGAAACGCTATAAGTACTTTAAGCGAATTGACGATAATGAGAATCCTTTTATTGAAATGGATCCTAAAAAGCAAGGCAGGCACTACACTTTTAAAAGATACGATTTTATTACTAAGTATGAAGACACACAAGATGCTAATGATAAAGACCAGGAGTCTCCAAAGCAACCGGCAAATGTGAATAACGAACTTTTTGATGCCAGAGAAATGTCAAATAGTGATAATTATAATCGCAACAAATTTGTACAGATGGAAGTAGAAAATTTATAAACCAAGAAAATGTCTTGTCACGCTGTCACAAAATAAATAAACTTCTAATGAAAGATTGTACTGTATTGAGTTTTATAAATGTGACAGAAAAAAATAAAATAAAATCTTTGTCACATTTTGTCACATTTTGTCACATTCTGTTACAAAATCTTCTGAATTGAGACAGAATTTAATTCCTTGTCACAAATCTGTCACATAGATAAAACATAGTCCTGTATTAGTATTGGGAATATTTGTGACAGTGTGACAATAAAAACATCAAAATTGATAGAATTTCCTTAAAAACCACTTACGTACTAAAAAATTTAAAAACTCATGCCAGCAAACTCAATAAAAGTAGAGGCTATAATGCACCAATTAGAACCTGAACTTTGGACTTTAGAAATAACAATTCCATATGAAACAGAGGTAAAGCTTAAGGAAGCTCCATTTTTTCTTGAAATGGAAATATTACAAGGTAAGAAGCAAGTTATAAATGAAGGGTGGGCTAAATATATTATAGAGATCCGGGATAAAGTAAAAGCTGGCTTAATGGAAGAGTTTTGTCTAAAATTAATTTCAAGAATCTAATATTGCGTGTAAGAATTAAAAATCAATTTCTATTAACCACCTCGAGCCTCGCCGATCAGAGGGGCATGGTTCAAAATTTCGGTTTCAAACTTCCCTTTACTAATTGCGCTAAATAGCGTTTTATTTAAAGCGAGAATTCTCGCTTTTTATGGCAGCATTTTAAGAATTTTTTGTCTGCGCATTCCTCGAAAACGCATGTACTTTCCGTTAAATATTTTCCGCCGCCCGAGCCGAAAACCAAAAAAGGCTTTCCCAATTTGGGGGCACAGCCAAAGGAACATCAAAACCATTACCTGTCCCCTGTTCATGAATTTTTAAGGTTCAATTTTGTAAAATATTAAAACCAAAATATTTACAAACCAAAAACCAAAAATCATGAGCGAATTATTAAGTAAAACAGATCCTGTTGATTCCGTCATCCATTTTGATGAGCAATTTATTCCCGGTGAAGCAGAAGGGGATTTATTGATCGATGAGTCATCCCCTGAAAACGGTCGATTAATTTTATTTGACAAAAACAAATATGAGAGCTAGCTAGAATCTTTGGAGCGATTCGAGGATTTTTTCAATTCGGGTATCGATGAGTTTTATATGCTACTCAATTTAATGGAGGTGAAAGACGTAGAAATTTCAAACTATTTTGATTTATTCCTTTCTCCAAATAAAGTCATTTACGAAAGCATCATGAAAGGCCAGGCGTTGGAGTTCAACGGTAAGAAGCTCAATAAAGGTAAAGTTTGGGACATGTTGGAAAAACCGGCTCTTTATCATAAGCTGATAAAAAAGATAGAGAGTCTCCCAGCGCTCATAAAGCAATTATATTTTTTGAAGATGTCTGAAGAAGATTTATCATCTTTTTTATGGTTGTTTTACTGGAATAAAAATAGCCGGGTTGTTTTGAGTAATAAAACTAAGCAAAGAATTAAGCGAGACAACGAAGTTTATATCTACTCTGAAGATTCAAAATCACGATTCGATTTCTTGAAGAGTGTTGAAGCTGTTTTGGATTCAAAATTTGTTGCGAAGGCTATGCGAAATTCTGAATCGGCTGGATATCAATAGCGTGGCTACTACCTAAAAACATCATTAAATACAACCTGAGACCCGCAAATTTGATATAAACATACCGGCCATCAAAGCCCAGGATAGAGATTTCAAGATTTAAAGCAAAAATATTTTTTGTTTTCAGGTGTGGTGTATTTTGGTAGAAGCTTCCTGAGAGGGAAGCTTTTTTTCCACTTTTCCCCGCTATTAATAATCTCATCAATTAATTTAGGACTATGAGTAACACAAATAATCTTATGCTCAATATAGGCATACTTCGCAGTGAGTGGATGTTAACAGAGTCATTCGTTCCTGTATGCGCAAATGCAGCATGCAATTATTTTTCCGGTAGGTTAGTTGATCTATTACCTAAGCTGGCTCTTCCTGCAGTACCTGGTAATGTAGCATTGATACCCATAAATGGTGTAATGACCAAAGCTGATGTATGCGAAAGCATCGGAACACGCTCACTCACGACCATGGTTAGCCAGGCAGACGGAAAATACAAAATATTCATCCATCATTTTATTTTTTGAAAGTGTACCAGGTGGGCAGGTAGATGGCACTAAGATTTTTGCTGATGCTATAAAAGCAGCAGCCGAAAAGAAACCCGTGCTTTCTGCAATAAGCGGCATGTGCTGTAGCGCCGGCATATGGGCCGCGAGCTAAAGCAGCGAGATCTTCGCTACGTCTCATACTGATATGGTTGGCTGCATTGGAGTAATAGGCGCATATCAAGGAATAATGAAAAGCAGGATTTTGAAATTGTGTACAGCAACTATTCAGCTGATAAGAATAAAGAATTTACGGATCTGGATTTATTAAAAACTTCATACCTGGATCTGGTTGCAATCATGTTCTAGGATGGAATAAAAGCTGGTCGCGGCTAAAGGCTAAAATCAGATGCTAAAGGTTTATTAAGTGGCGCCACATTTCTCGCAGGTGCTGCAAAAGAAAATGGCCTTATTGATGGCACTATGCTATTTGAGAAAATTATTGCCAGGGCAAATTATTTGAGCAGTAAGAGAAGATTTGATTTCGGTGATGCCTTAAATAATACAGCAACTAGGTTGAATTTGCAGGCATAGAGATTGAAAGCGTCTTTATAACTGATCAGGATAAAAAATGAGGCAATATTAAATATATAGGCAAAAAAAAAGCTTCTGGTAAACTGAGTATAAAATTAGCTATAATCAGCTTATAGATGGATGCACACACAATTAAAAAAAAATAAAAATCATGAAAAATAATCAACATCAACTAGCAATTTCAATATATGAAACTAGTGTGGACAGTGAAGCTCACAAGCTTTGGGACTTTTCCCCAAATACACAAAAACAAGTACTGCAGTAATTATTTATAAAAATACCTGCAGCTAGTGGGCATAAATATGAAACCAGTGTAGACCGCGAAGCGCACAGGCTTTGGAATGATTAAAAAATTCGTGCATCTCTTTTTTTTTAACAGGCATTTTTTCAACTTCTATTTAATATAAACAACATGGCAGATTTAAGCAGGAAAACAGTAAGCATATACATTGATGATCAACCGGCAAAGATTGCCATGGCGAATTTGCAAAAGCAAGCGGATAAGTTAAGCGAAGCCATTAAGAAAGGAGAAGCTGGCGGCAAAAGCATGGTGAAGGAACTCACCCAGCTCGATAAAGTAAAGGGGCAGATGGCCGATGTGCAAAAGCAAATAGATTCCGGTTTAAGGCCATCCTTTAACCAGCTGCAAACATTAGTTGCGAAGACCCGGGCAGAGCTAAAAAAGATGAGTGAAGATGACGCGAACTTTACCCAAAAAACTAAGGATCTCAATAAATATTCAACCGAGTGGCAGCGGCTGGGATCTCAGATAGGAGCAGTAAGAAACGAGGGCGGCGGTTTAAAAGAAGCTTTCGGAGAACTTTTACCGGTAGCATCAATTGCAGTAGCTACCGGCGCCGTAATCGGATTATTGAAAGGTGCGGTTGATGAGGCACTTGAATCAGATAGGGCCATTGGCCGGTTAAAAGGAACATTGGATAACCTGGGCAAGTCTGATGCATTTGATAGACTGAGTGCAAAGGCTGATGCTATGGCTGAGCGATTTAAGTTCTTAGACAATGATGATGTGATTGGTGTTTTTGAACAAGTTGATCACGTATGGTAAATTGACGGAAAATCAAATTGATCAGCTTACACCGGTGATTATAAATTTTGCCGCGAAGAGCAGGATATCATTAGCCGAATCTGCTTCGCAAATAATTAAAGCTTTGGAAGGTGATAGCCGTGCCTTGAAGGAGTTTGGTATATCAACCAGGGATGCAAAAACAGATAGTGAAAGATTTGGTGTAGTTATGGAAGACCTGGGTAAAAAGGTTGAGGGCGCTGCTGATGCTTTCGGTGAAATAATAGCCGGTAAAATTGAAGAGACACAACAAGCCATAAGAAATCTAAAAGAAGAAGTTGGCACTAATTTGCTTCCATTGTTAAGGAGCACCTTACAGGCTATTAGCGGAATAATTGACGGTGTAAAATCTGTGTTAAGAAGTAGTGATGATGCTATTCAAAATATCTTTGATCGGGTAAATCGTGACATAGCTAAAAAAACAAGTGGAGTAATCTCTTTGCAAACAAGCAAATCCATAGAAGAACAGGAACGGCTTGTGGAAGGCTATAGGGCAACATTACAGGCAACAATAGACGTAGGTTACAAGCTAAAGGCCAACGCTTCTAAAAAGGAATTGGAAACACAATTTTTGAGATATACACAGGATCTGGATATAGTGCAAAAGGGTGAAGCCGCCCTTGCAAATGCAAAAGCCGAGGCCGCTAAAAGATCCGCCGGCGATGACGAAGAAAATGAGAAAAAACGATTAGCGTTGTTAAAAAAAGCCCAAGAGGAGATGCAAAGATTATTGAGAGATTGGGAAGCACTTTCAAGTAAAATTTTTGGTTCAACGACAGATCCGGTATTGCAACAAATACGTAGCATAAATAATGAGGCGGCGAACGAAACAAAGAAACTGATTGAGGTTCGGAAAAATGGGATAATAGATCAACAAAAATTCTCTGAAGCATCATTGCGGATTGAACAAAATAGAATTGCGGCCCTGCATGAACTGTTTTCAAAACTTAAGACTGATATTACGACGATAGGCGATGGCCTGGGTAAATTTAATACTGCTCTGCCAACAATAAATTCTACATCCGCTATCCCTGGTTCTGATGGAAAACTAGATAAGGAAGGAGCGGCCGCAGCAGCAAAAAAATTCAGAGATTTACTAGCTAAGGAGGAACTTACAGATATTACAACGCATGGGCAGGCAAAATTACGGGCAGAGCTTAATATTTTGGATATTCAAAAAGCTCAGGAATTAAGCAATGTAAATTTAATACAAAGTGAACGTGAGCTTATAGAAGAGAAGTATCGACAAAGGAAAGCTGCGGCCGAGGAAAAATCTTTTGAGGATCAAAAGGAACATGCGTTGGCCTTAGCCGCGTTTATTATTGCTTCTGCTCAGGAGGTATCCGATATAGTTAATTTATTTAGTGACCAGGCAAATGCCAGGGATGACGAAAAATTGCAGAAAAAATCAATTCCGGTATGATGAGGATACAAATAAACTGGACCGGCAGCTGCGCAATAAGGTGCTGAGTCAAAAAGAATATGACCGGCAGATAAGAGCTCTCGAGGAAAAAAAGCGAAAGGAAGATGGTGAAATAAAAAAGAGAGAGTTCGAGCGCAATCAACAATCCCAGGCATTGCAGGCATTGATCAGCGGAGCTGCAGCCGTTGTGGAAGCATTGAAGCTTCCCCCTCCATTTGATGCAATTAAAGCCATCCTGGTAGGTGCTACCACCATAGCCAAAATTGCTATAATAAAATCACAGAAGTCTCCAGAGTTTGAAAAGGGCGGAATACTTCCGGGGCCCAGCCATTCACAGGGTGGCCTACCTGTTATAAATCCAAAGACCGGAAAGAAGGTGGCCGAGCTCGAGGGCGGCGAGCCTATCCTTAGCCGTAGAACTTATTTTAATAACCGGGACCTTATAGATCAGTTGCTTTATGCAAGCATGTTCGGTAACGGTGCACGCATTACTCCCTATTGGCAACAACGTCCATACCATACCATAAACTATACAGCTATGACCAGGACAATAGAGCGGGTTAATCATTATGAGAGAGGCGGGGTATTTAAACGGATCTGCGAGCAACGAAGTGTCTGTAAATTCTAACTCAGATCTTTTGCTTAAAACGCTGCAGGGTGTTATTAGGAGTCAGAATGCACTTATTGAAACTCAAAATACGCTTAGCAATAAGTTAGACACTCCATTTAAAAGCTACACATTATTAAGTGATATCTCCGCACAGCAAGAGATATTCGACCGTATCATCAATGAGACTACGATAAAGAGGAATCCGTAAATGAAGCTCTCGAGAGTTCATTATTTATAATCTTTGTATCCCGTAGTACGTATATTCTACATATAAAGCCTTTATCGCACCCTGGTTATCCCATTTCGGCACTTATAAGTAAGCGTTCACTTTGAGCTATTCAACAATTCATTTAAGGGATCCTTTACCAAGAGGCGTTCACTTCTTTATATTTACAACTGAGCGTTCACCTGTATAAATCTTTGACATTGATCAGGTAAAAACCCCTATCATATATCTAAAAAAATGTAATTGAGCGTTCACTTCAATTTTAGGGCTTGCGGTGGGTCGCAGACACAGTTTGGATAAAAAAAAAATTGCGAAATAGACAATGAATTCATAATCAATAATCTATTAAAAGGGGCATTGGACAAAAATTTATCCTCACTTTTATCAAATTTTAGGAGCGTTCACTTTAACTTACCATTCAGCTCTACCTTTATCGGGTTGCAATTTTTTACGCCGCCGATATTCTGCTTTTTTAAGCGAATCAAAACTTATTTCTGTACCTATTATAATCCCATACCGATTAGCAAAGTCTTCAATGGCCCGCCGCATGGTTAAGCCAGCAACCTGGTATGCTGTACAGCTTGTATAAATATCTTCTTCTATTTTTTCGGCAAACAGGTCGTTTATAAAGGTTGCCTTTATTTTGCATGGTTGTAAATCTTTCTTATTTAAGCCGGTGTTGGGTACTAACACATTTATAGAATCATTCAGCTGGCTGAACTTAGTATTGGTGTAAACTCTTCCTTTTTTTGAATGATTTTTTATTTTGTCCTTCGACAGGATACTGAAGATTACAGTGCCCATTAAATTTTTTACAGATAACACCATCGGTTGAGGGTATTTTCCTTCAATGTATTTTCTAACGTAGGTTTTGACCGGGATAAGCACAGAATGATATTCCATGAATTTTTACAGCTAATTTACTGCAAAAAAAATCTTTGTTTCCCTTCAACTTTGGGTTTTGAAAGATGAAAAGCTTCAACATTAATATTGTCTATGATTTTGTAAGGCTCAAATTTTTGGTTGAACAAATAGGAGTGACCAGGCGAAATGAGAGTTATAGAATAATCGGTAGCAATAATACCTGGGTAGTAAAAAATAATTTCCCGTTACGAAATAACGGGTACCACAGGGACTTACTATGGACATTCGAAGGAGAATTATGGAACATTCGTTTTAAAGACTTAATAACTGCTGAACTGGAGAAAGAACTTAATTCACGACTAGATTAATACTTTTGATATTTCTACCTGATTAATGTTGAAAAATCGTTATTTCTGTACCTTATTTGTACCTAAATAATATGAAACGTACTGCTATACTACATTTTTATATTTTGTATCGGAAAGTAATTGCCCGGTTTTACTTTGTCCGAATATTTTTTATAATATTTTTTGAAGAAGAATTATAAAAGACAGGCGCACAACAAGTCGATAAGATCGCAAAGTTCTATCACGCGAAAAGGCAATTCGCATTTCAATCATTCTGTTGAGAGAAGCCTGCTTTTTTTGGATGACCCCTTTAATGCGTTCATTTGGATGTACTGTGCCGCATGTATGTAGTACCCAAAAGTCTCTTTTACCGGTAAGGACAACTTTATAATTCCTAATTTTGCGCCTCATTCACAATTATGAAGACTTATTTTCGCCTGCTATCTTTTGCAAAACCAATAAGCAAATATGCGGTTCCATATATTATTTTTACACTGCTGGCAATTATTTTCGGCACACTGAATTTAGCCCTGCTTGCCCCCCTGTTATCTACACTTTTCCAGCAGAATGCCACTCATGTATTGCCACCAAAGCCAGAGCATTTCTATGATATTTTCCGGATGTTCAATTATTACTCGAGCTACCTTAATCTTCATTTTGGGATTTATAAAACGCTTCAGTTTGTTTGCGCAGCCATATTAATGTCTGTTTTGCTGGGTGGTATTTTCCGGTATTTCGCGGAGCGCACTATGGAAAACCTGCGTATTCATACCTTATTAAATTTAAGAAGGTCTGTTTTCAACAATGTGATGAGGCTCGATCTTGGTTATTTTAGTAATGAGCGCAAAGGCGATATCATGTCAAAAGTTTCATCGGATGTGCAGGTGGTTCAATACTCCGTGACCGGCACCTTACAGGTTATATTTAAGGAGCCTCTTACTTTAATATTTTACCTTGTTATGCTTTTTATTATTTCATATAAGATTACATTGGTTTCAATGCTGATAATTCCTGTTTCAGCATTTATTATTTCAAAGATTGTACGCAAGCTAAAGGAAGATGCCGTTGCATCACATATATCTTATGGCATTATGCTAAGTTATCTCGAAGAAGCGCTGAATGGCATTAGAATTATTAAAGCGTTCAATGCATTCAAGTTTATCACGGGCCGGTTTAATGATGAAAACATTCGATATTCAAAAATAATCCGCTCTATGGCCAAGAGGCAGCAACTCGCATCGCCTGTTTCTGAATTTCTAGGGATAGTTATGGTAGTTAGTATCGTATTATACGGCGGTTCGCTGGTTTTAAGCAATGAAGGCGGATTAACGGGCGCGAATTTCATTGCATATATAGCATTGTTCTCGCAGGTAATGCGCCCCGCAAAAGCTATTTCGGTATCATTCAGCAACATCCACTCCGGTATAGCTGCCGGGGAAAGAATACTTGAGTTGATAGATCAAAAACCTTTAATAGCGGATTCGCCGGATGCGGTAAAAATCAAAGGCTTCAATAATAGTATCAGGTTTGAAAATGTTTCTTTTGCTTATGTTGAAAAAAATGTATTACACAATGTGAGCTTTTCGATTCCAAAAGGACATTCGGTCGCATTAGTTGGGCCGTCAGGGGGGGGCAAATCAACTTTAATGGATCTTATTCCGCGTTTCCTGCAACCTCAGTCAGGTGAGATTTTTATCGACGAAAAAAATATTAAAGATTTTACAATAGAGTCTTTACGGGATATTATGGGGATCGTAAACCAGGAATCTATTCTTTACAACGCCTCAATATTTAATAACATCGCATTTGCAAAACCAAATAGCACAATGGAAGAAGTTGAAAAAGCTGCAAGGATTGCTAACGCTCACGATTTTATAATGGCCACCCCGGAAGGGTATCAATCAAATATCGGTGACAAGGGATCCAAACTTTCGGGCGGGCAAAGGCAAAGACTTTGCATTGCCAGGGCAGTATTGACCAATCCGCCGTTGATGCTGCTCGATGAGGCGACGTCGGCTCTTGATACGGAATCTGAAAAGTTGGTGCAGGATGCTTTGAACAATCTTATGAAAAATAGGACAACTCTCATAATTGCCCACCGCCTCAGTACCATTCAAAAAGCTGATATGATACTGGTTTTGGATAATGGTGAAATTGTGGAACACGGTACCCACAGAGAACTTCTCAATGCAAACAAATTGTATCGTAAATTAATTGACATGCAAACTTTTATTTCGAATGAAATTTAAGAACGGGCTTAACAATTTGTACAGCGCCTGAATGGACAGAGATCCTAAAATAAAAAGTTTTACTAAAATTTTATTTCCTACCTCTACTAAAATAACTACTTAGGACCAGCAACAATTTTAAGAATTGTTGTTAAATAAATATTTCGGGTACATGATGCAGCGGTTTTTAATCTTTAGTTATCAATGGGAAAAATTGCCTGATTAAAAGCATGATCTGTTTTTCAGAATACAAATGATATTTCTGAAAATGATTGGCACAAATCTGGCTTATTGAAAACTAATTTAAACCCGGAAAACGATGAATACTGAAAATATCTCCGTAGATATTTTGATTTCTACCTACAATTGGCCCAAGGCCCTTGAAAATATCCTGTTAAGCATTCTCCGCCAAACCCGTTATCCCGATCGAATTCTGATTGCTGATGACGGGTCGGGATATGAAACCCAAATGATTATAGACAAATACAAGCGGATTTTCAAAATGCCTATTGAACACATATGGCAGGAAGATAGCGGCTTCAGAAAAACACTTATCTTAAATAAAGCGATGAAGTATGCTACATCCGATTACGTTATTCAAATAGACGGTGATATTATTCTTCATAAAAATTTCATAAAAGATCACTTAAAAAATGCCGTTAAAAAAACTTTCGTGCAGGGTTGCCGTACAATATTAAATGGCTCGAGCACCAGGAAAGTAATAGAAGGTAAGCGTCGATATTTTTCATTCTTTTCCCGCGGGATCAGGAACCGCCTGAATGCCCTTCGTATTCCGTTTTTATCAAGTCTTATTAAGACAGATCCATATTGTTCAGAAAATATTAAGGCATGTAATCTTGCTTTTTGGAGAGAGGATTATGTGGCGGTAAACGGGTATGATAATTTGTTCTGTGGTTGGGGACTCGAAGATGACGAGTTTGCGGCAAGGTTAATTAATTATGGGATAAAGAAGCGCAGGCTAAAACTTGCTGCAATTTGTTATCACCTCGATCACGGCCATAATTCCAAATATAATGTGGAAAGAAACATGGCCATGTATCACGAAACCGTGATTAATAAAAGAAGTTTTTCCGCCAACGGTCTCGCCCAGGTTTAAAAATATTTTTTAACAATAAATAAAATAAGTAAAGGATAGAGAATCCATTTGACAATTTTGTAGGTGTTGGATCGGTAAAAAAATAATTTATTTATAGAGCCGTCATCATGAAATCGCTCGCCTATTCTGCAAAATTGAAAAGCTGATATTTTTCCAAATAAAACTCCGCACTCATATATAAAGCGGAGTGCTGTTACATAGATAAGCACGTTCAAATTTGCTTTTGAATTTCTTTTAAGAGTTTGAACTGCACTTGCTAATATTTCGATAACTAATATTCCTGCTGTAAAAGTGAGCATTGGTATCAGCCAAGAGGATTTTGTAAAAAATAAAATAATGTCGGTAATAATACATGCCAGTAAGGCTTCAGGAGTGTTTAAGAAATCATAGTAAGTGTAGTGGGGATTTAATTCGCCCAGGTGACTATTCCCTTTTCCATACCTGAATGGCCGCTTAAAATCTTTTTTTTCATGGTTCCACCATGGATGGTATACTACAGCGGCGGGTAATGTTTTGAAATTTTTAAATTTATTTTCCCGGCGAACTCTTAGAAAAAAATCAACATCTTCGCCTCCCCCTGACTTTGGGTAGACTTTCGAAAATTTAATATCATTGGCCGCTCTTCGCTTAATCATCGTATTGGCGGTTGCTCCCCAGGCAAAAGAAGATTTTCGGCTTGCTATACCAAAAATATCCATCGAGCCGCTTACCTTAATCGCTTTTGTAAAATCCCTTGTGGGCTCCGGAAAATTAATTAATCCCAAAAAGCCAATTTCGTCAGCATCCTTTTCTATCGCATTCACATAAACTTCCAATAAATTTTCCCTCACCACAATATCGTCATCAAGAAATAATATCCAATCACCAGTGCCGGCAGCCATCCCAATGTTTCTCGTTTCAGCAGCTCCCAGGTTTTCCCGGTTAATAATCAGAAATGCATCTTTATTATTTATTAGAGATTGTATTGCCGCGCCCGGTTCAATTGCCGGGTTATCAACTACGATGTAGAATCTTATAAGCGCCTGGAGGGGCTTTGTAAGATTTAGAATAGGCACAATGTATTTTTCATCTAAGCGGAAAGAAGGAATGACAACATCAACACTTATCTTCATAAAATTTTAATAACAGAGCAACTAACAAAATTTCCGTTGAAATTTTAACTTTTTTGTTATTCACACTTTTTATTACACATGAAAATTACTTTCACAATATGTTCAAATAATTACCTGGCCTATGCTAAAGTACTCGGAAATTCTTTAAAGGTACATGAGCCGGATTTACAATTTTTTATCTTTTTATGCGACGAAAGAAATTCTGAAATTAATTATGCTGATTTGGCAGACGAAGTAATTCCGGTGATCGCAATTGAGCCTCAGTTACCAGCTCTTGCCGCTAAATATAATATCATAGAATTAAATACCTGTGTGAAGCCCCGGGTGTTTGAATATTTATTTAATGAAAGAAAATTTGAAAGAGCAATCTACTTCGATCCTGATATTAAAATATATAATTCATTTGCCGGCTTATTTGATCAGCTGAAAACTTCATCAATTATTCTCACACCTCATATTTGCACACCCATTCCATTTGATAATAAAAAGCCTACGGAAAATCATTTTCTGAATTTCGGTATTTACAATTTAGGGTTTCTTGGTTTGCAAAATAATGAAGAGAGCAAAAAATTTCTCACCTGGTGGAAAGCACACACTTATGCACAAGGTTATATTGACGTTTATAAAGGAATTTTTGTAGATCAGTTGCCAATAAATCTCGTGCCGTTATTTTTTAAAAACGTAGAGGTCATTGAAAGTATGGCTTATAATATGGGGCCATGGAACCTCCATGAAAGATACCTTTGTGTGAATGAAAATACCATTTTGATAAATGAAAAAGCGCCGTTAATATTTTTCCATTTCAGTTCATTCAAAGTTGACGAAATGGAGCTGCCTCTTTCGCAATATGATCGGTTTACATTAAGCGCCAGGCCCGATCTTCAAAAGATATACTACGGGTATAATAATGAATTAAAGGCGGCCGGTTATTTTTTCTATGAAAAATTTATTTATAGTTACGCCCATATACGACAAGCTTTTGTAAAAAAAGTGAAAAAGGAAAAATGGAAGCGCCGGCTCTTCTTTAAAAAACATTCATAAAGAGGTGATTAATTTTGACGGCGAAAAAAAATTGTTTCATTCAAATCCTTTTTCACCTTTCAATTTCTTCTTCCATCTTTTTAAAAGAAACCTTATATATATAGGCCACCCCATATTTTCCCTGATAATTTTTGGTTTGTCTTTTTTGAATTGTTCATCAACAACCGTCGAGGAAAATCCGGTCATATTATAGCGGGCGATGCTTACAGGATAAAATTGTTTTTTAAATTTTTTATTTCCCCAAAGCTTAATGTTTAAAGCATAATCTGCAAAAACCTGGTACCTCAAATCATATTTATATTGTTGAAAAACTTTTGCAGGGTATAAAATTGCCTGGTGATTGACGCAATATTTTGCCAACCTGTACTTGCTAAACTTTCCGGATAATAATTCGTAGCCCGGCTTTTTATCACCGTGATAAAACGGTTCGGTATTTCCATAATAAATTGTATCCTCGTCTTTCAATTTGGAGGCCATCTCACTAAATCCTGGCAGAAGGCTATCATCAGATCCAAGGAAATGGAGCCATCTGCCGGTAGCAATTTCTATTCCTTTATTCATTGCGTCATAAATACCTTCGTCTGGTTCTGATTTCCAGGTTATATTTTCGTTCTTAGCAAACAGCTTTACTATCCCGATTGTCTTGTCATTACTTCCTCCATCGGCAATTATAATTTCGATATTTTTTTCACTCTGGGCGGTTATTGACTGCAGGCATTCTTCAAGATGCTTCTGCGCATTGTAAGTCGCAATTATAATGGTGACTAAGTTTTTTTTACTTTCTATATCCCGCGTATCATTCATGTGTATTCAGTTATTTTGCCAAAAAATTTCGCGCATTGCGGATGCTAAACTAAAAAACTATTTCCGATAGAATATGTTTCAACTTTGCACATATGAATTATAGAGTTCAGTCGCCTTTACTTTTAATAATTTTCAACAGGCCCGATGTAACCTTTCGTGTTTTTGAACAAATTAAAAAAGCAAAGCCAGCTAAATTTTATATTGCGGCAGATGGCCCACGAATGGACAGCGTAACAGATAATACACTTTGCCGGCAGGCACGTTCTATTACCGAAATGATCGATTGGGATTGTGAGTCAAAAACTTTTTTTAGTGAAAGAAATAAGGGTTGTAAAACAGGTGTCGTCTCAGCGATCAATTGGTTTTTTGAACATGAGGATGAAGGTATCATTCTCGAAGACGACTGCCTGCCGGCAAACAGCTTTTTTTATTTTTGCGACACTATGCTTGAGCAATACAGGTACGATAATCGTATAGCCACAGTTACAGGAACTAACCTGCAGGCTGGAAATAAGTGGGGCGCGGCCAGTTATTATTTTTCACAGTTCAGTAACATATGGGGATGGGCAACCTGGAAACGATTTTGGAAAAGTTATGATCCATCTCTGCAGAAATATGAGCAGCAAGATGTCAGTAGTCAATTACCAAAAATATTTGATGATCGTTTTTTAAGAGATGCCTGGATGGAAATATTTGCGAAAGTAAAAGCTAATAAAATTGACACGTGGGACTACCAGTTACAGTTTTTAACTTTTTTTGAAAATGCATTATGTATCACTCCGAATGTGAATCTCATCAGTAACATCGGTTTTAGGAACGATGCAACTCATACAAATGATCCGTCGCGTCATTCCCACCATGCAAATTTACCAACCGGAGAAATATCAGAAATAACGCATCCACTGGTTTTTTTACCAGAAAAAGAGGCCGACTATTTCTTTCTTAAAAAAGAATTTTATCTCGAAGAAAAATGGAGAAAATTTAAAAAGGATAAATTATTTAGAAGAAAATTTAAAAGATGGGCACGAAATTTATTTATAGAAAAGATATTTAAAAAGTAATGTTCAGAAAAATTATCGACAACAATATTTTAAAGACGATTGCAAAATTTCGCAATCTTGAAGGATGGCTTAGTGATAACGAAGCACTGGGCTTATACACTATTGCACACAAACTTGGCCGCAACTCCGCGGTCGTTGAAATAGGCAGCTGGCAGGGCAAGAGTACTTATTGTATTGCAAAGGGATTGCGAAATGGCAGGGTGTACGCAATTGATCCTTTTAATGCAGATGCAGGCCAGGATGTTGACAGTGAAAATGAATACAAAGAGAAGAAAGGCAACGAAGATCTTCTTGAAAATTTTACAAGAAATATGACGGACTTGGGCGTAATGGAAAAAATAGAAGTAAAAAAGGGATATTCTTACGACTTTCCAAAAGACTTTACAGCTATAGATTTTCTTTTTATTGATGGTGATCATTCTATAGCAGGCTGTACAGCAGATTTTGAGCTGTATTCCCCGAAAATTGCTCCCGGCGGTTTTATAGCTTTTCATGATTTTTACGAAGAACGAAATGAATTGGGACCTACGTACGTTATTAATAATATAATATCAAAAAGAACTGATTTTAGATTTTACAAGCAGTATGATACTTTATGGGTTGCAAGGAAGTCAGGCTAACAGAAATCCGGGGTATTAATTATCAGATAAAAAGCAGGTATTAACTCAAAGAAAATATGGAAATAGATTACACAATCGTCATCTGTGCTTATAATCCCGACGAGCGTTTGCTGAAACGCTGCCTGGAAGCTGTTCATAATTTGGACACTCACGGCATTACCACAGAGGTTATTTTGGTGGATAACAATAGTATAAATCCACTTGACCGGATACAATATGTACGTGAGTATGTGCGAAAAATACCATCAATGAAAATACTCCTTGTTGCCCAGCAGGGAGTTAAGCATGCAAGAATGGCAGCAATCGAAGAATCAAAAGGAAAGTATATTGTTTACATAGACTACGATAACGAACCTGAGAAAAATTATTTAAAAGAATTAAAAAAACTTAATGCACAATATGCTAATGTAGCCGCCTGGGGCCCGGGCGATGTAACTGTTGATTTTATAGATGGCGTCGATAAAAAGATTGAAGAATATTCCCGCATCGCTTTCCAGGAAAGGCATGATACCACAATTCAGTCTGCAAGCCTCCCCGAGTGGCAATCATGTTATCCTTTTGGGACCGGCCTCTGCACGCATGCATTCCTGCTTAAAGAGTACAACAAACTTGCAAGGCAGGGAAAATTTACCTTGCAGGGTAGAAAAGAAGATCAGCTTACCAGTGGGGAAGATACCCAAATGGTCCTGCTATGCATTTCAAAAGGATATTTTGCAGGTGTTTCACCTACATTAAAACTTACGCACATGATACCCGCCGAACGATCCAATCTTCAATATCTAAAGCGGTTGGCGTATGGAACAGGATTGTCTTATGAAACTTGTTTGCTCCAGGTATTTCCCGAATACCTTGAAAAATTGCAGGCTGAGATTCTTCCCGGGTCAAAGTTCAGCAGGAGAACGATAAAAAAATATTTAAAAATAAAATTCAGTTCAGATCCTTTTAAAATATTCGAGCTTATTAGGTATATCGCTTTAAATGCCGGAGCTTACGTCGCCCTCGATAAGCCCTTGCCCCCATTAGTAAAATCAATCATCAGGCGCTTAAAACTGGTTTGAATGTTGAAGGGTAACTTGCAGGTTAAAAGTTATTACAATCCCTTTTTACTACTGGTGAAGCGACGGTCATGATGGAGAATAGACAATCAAATATCAAAGACGGAGCCTCTGTTATAATTTGTTGTTATAACAGCGCTGAACGTTTGCCGCAAACATTGGAGCATCTTTCCAGGCAAATGTTGCCTCCTGGTTTTTTTATGGAAATAATTGTCGTTAACAACGCCTCAACAGATAATACGAATGCTGTTGCGAATGAAATTTTAAATTCATGGCAAATTGAAAATGTAAGAATCAAAATTATCCACGAGCCGCAACCTGGTCAAATGTTTGCACGAAAAAGGGGAGTAGCTGAAGCTTTATTTGAATGTATTATTTTTTGCGACGACGATAACTGGCTTGATGAAAAATATGTTTTTTTAGCGAGGCAGTTAATTTATGGCGATCCGATGATTGGAGCCGGTGGGGGACAAAACTTGCCGGTGACTAACGCTAATGTGTATCCCGGGTGGTTTGATGAATATAAAAATTATTATGGAACGGGAATACCTGCAGAATATTCGGGCGATGTAAGTCACAAGACATATGTTCTTGGCGCCGGGATGGTTACCAGGAAGTCTTTGTTTTTGGAAGTATTTGATGATAAATTTCCAACGCTGCTAAAAGGCAGAGATGGAAAAAGCTCTAAGTACCGGCGATGACTTTGAATACTGTAAGCGTTTGCTGCTGTGGGGATATAAGTTGTGGTATGACGAGAAAATGGTACTACAGCACTTCATTCCAAAGGAACGGCTTACGGTCGATTACAGGGAACGTCTGATGCAGGGAATTTTAGATGCAGGAATCATTTTGAATACATATGATCTTGCCATAAGAGTGTACAGGAAAAATATGAATAAGAATAAGTTTCGGCTCTTGCTTCTATCCCCTTTCAGGATATTATTTACAAAATTAGGGTGGTCAAAAAGAGTGCAAGTTGATGAGAAACTTACATTTTTTTATTTATCGCCATTTCAATTCAAACGGGATTACGAGAAGTCAATTATCAAAAAATTTATTCATCACAAATAAAATTATGCCCCTACTTTAGCAAGACAGTAAATGATCCGGACCTTTTTAAGATATTTTCATTTTATAATTCGAAAGTAAATCCAAAAGTTCCGAAATACCAGAAGGCGGTATTCAGGCATTTTGGATTTCATATCAATCATGTGGTCGATGAAACTTTTCCAACCCACGGCGATTTTCTTAATTACATCTGCAGGAATACTAACAATACCAGGTATCTTATTGTTTTTGATGTTGACTGTATTCCCTTAAAAAAAGATTGGTTAAATAATTTAATGCAGGACCTGGCCGAGCCTCACTCAATTGCGGGAGCTGCACAGACGGCTAACCATTTGCGAGACGCAAAAAATCTGTATGTTTCGCCTTTCTTTTTTGGAATCTCAACTACGTACTTGAAAGAACTTGATTATCCTGATATGAATATGACTGATGATATGGATGCAGGTCAGAACCTCACGGAGCACATCATAAAAGATGGGGGAAAAATTAACTATTGGTGGCCAACGGCCATAGAAGAAGAGCAATGGTACCTGCATCATCCTGAGCACAATAAATTCGGATTCGGCACAACTTATAATGATCGCATTTATCATGCTTTCCTTTCACGTTTTGATTTGTCAAACCGGTTTATCAGAAAATGTAAATCGATACTTCCGGGATATAAAAGATTTTGGCTGCAGGTTGTTCAATAAAAAATGGAAACCCGGTCAGCAGTAAAAAGTTATTTTCCTTAGCCCCCTTTGATCCGGTAAACAAGAAATGCGATTGTTTAAAAAAGGTGTTTTTAAAATTAAAGCTATAAAGAAACTATAACGGAAACGACTAGGCTTCAACACGGACACCTTCAAAAAGATAAATTCCCTTCCATTTGCGCCAGGGCTTTTAAGTGGATGAATTAAGATCAGGTTTTTTCTTTCGTTAGCTCTTTATTGATATAAACCGCTGCTTTTGCTCCTTCTGCCGCAGCGACTACTACAAAATGAACATCTTTTGAAATATCACCTGCAACGTATAATCCGGAAACATTTGTTTGCTGGGATTTATTAGTTATTGCAATATTATTTTTACCCACTTTGCATCCCAGGCTTTCAACAAGGTGACATTGTACATGATACCCATTGGAGAAAAATAATGCTTCGCAAAAAGATTTATTGCCATTTGCAAAAACAATATTTTTAAGTTGAGATCGATTGCCTTCAAGGGCCTCTATGGGTTCGGAAATTATATCGATATTTTTTTTGGCAAATAAGTCCTTATCCTGTTGTTTCAAATATTTTTTGCCATCTGTATATAAAGTAATTTTTGAGGTCCACGCGGTGAGAGCAAGGGCAACATCAACACCATTCTTACTTTTAGCATAAACTCCTATTGCTTTATTGTTATTTTCCCATCCATCGCAATACGGGCAATGATAAACAGACTTTCCATAAAATTTATTAACGCCTTTTATTTCAGGTATGTTATCTGTTAAGCCTGTAGCAAGAATAAGTTTTTTAGAATAATAAAGCTTTTCTTTTGCATCCACTACAACAAAATTTTCATCGTTTTTCGTTGCGTGTTTCACTTCGGCTCTCAGTACTTTTACACCATATTTTTTTAGCTCCTTTTGACTTATTTGTAAAAATTCTTTAGGAGTAATATCATCTCTTGTCAGGTAATTATGCATTCCGTGCGAGTACCTGTTTCTTTGTTCCCCATGGTCAAATAATAGCACCTTCCGGTTGCATCTTCCCAGAACCACAGCAGCATTTAACCCGGCAGGACCGCCCCCTATAATAATTACATCAAACAGATTCATAAAAGGTTTTAATTTATATAATGATTCTGGCAAACATACACCCGAATCTCCTCGCTAATTATCCGCAGAGCAGATGTCGCAAATATTTTCATTGCACTACAATATTTTTTCAAACAAAAATTATCAAAAATGCAGCGGTGATAAAGCAGCATGCAGAAATTAATATTCCTTTAAAAGGAGTACTGAACCAGTACTTTTTTCCAAGCCACAGATAGAATAATACGGTAAGAATATTTATAAAAAGAAATAATGGATTTTGAATTACTGAAGTATAGCGAATGGCTGTGAATAAGTTTATAAGGCCAATATAAATTGCTCCGGAGCTGTGGCTGGCATTGAAGCCTATCCATGCTTTCCACATCGTGGTTGCTCTTGTAAGTATTGGAAAAGTGATCTTCATTTTCTCTTCCACATCCCCATTCCTGCAGGAAAATTTGTTGGTGAAAAATGTATAAACTAAATGTATTGTTCCAAGAATTATAAAAGGTAGCGAACCTGCTATCCATAAATATTTTGCTATCATAAATTTTTTTTAATCAAAACCTTTAAAATACTTGCAAACTTTGTGTCCAGCGTTAATAAGACATGAATTACGTATGCGATAAAAATCGGGGCCTGGTAGTTTCGTTAATCGTCTTTCATCGTTTTTCGACATAGTATTTTTTGCCGATTGCCATTTTACTGACGTGTAATATTATTATCCGATTCGCAAAGGATAATATCCTTTTCTACAAATAACATTCCATTTGATGTTGTTAAATGCAATGCGCGAAATGGCCTGATTTTCGGGCATGCGCACTCCCAATTCAAAAGAATGCGGCAGTCTTCTGGGTTCTAAATTCCTTCTGCTAAAAAGCATGTGGTTTGATGTGCGAATTGGCCTGTGATTAATTTTGTTGAGCTAAAAATTATTGCAGCGTTAAAGGTTCGAGGTAAATGATTTTTGCTATACGGAAATAACGAAGTTTTCCTTTTAATAAAAAGCTAATCACAACCTCGTTTCCTTTCAGTTTTCCCGGCACACTATCATTACTGTCAGCAGGCATTACGTGCCCTACATTTATTTTCCAGGGATGAAATCCTGAAGTATCAAGTAAGGTATCAGGGTTTCCATATGATCCTTCAATTGGAATCATAGCAGGCAAGCTGGTTATCGTTTCCACTTCTGCAATATATTTTTGACCCTTGATCCAAATGCCATTTAACTGCAAAGACGTAGTATCTTTTGTGGTAACATAAATAAAATATTGAATTCCCGGGCTACTACTTTTTTGAATAATATCGCCATTTTCTGCAACACTTACTTTTGGCTTTACCCCGCTTAGAACCTCCCTGGCATAAGCGTACCCTTTTGCTATTTTGTTTGTTTGAGAACAGCCGGTTAATGCCATAAAGATAGTCGCTGTAACTAAACCGGTTAACGCTCTCATATTTTAATCTTACAGTGAAAAACGCACAGCCAGCTAATACTTAATAAATCTCCTGATAAATTTATATTGGCCATCGTCGCTTATTATTTCGAGAATATATACTCCCGAAGGAAATCTTTTTACATCTATGTTGCCGGTTTGATAATTAGTTTTTACCGCATATATTACCTGGCCGGCCATGTTGTAAATCCTCAGCGAAATCGTATTTACATTTAAAACGTTACCCCTTACAAATTGAATATTATTATTAGTAAATGCGGGATAAATAAACCGGATAAGTGTATTCGCGGGTAATCCAGGGTCCGTTGTTCCGGCATTTGGATTGTAGTTTGGAGTTCCTGTGCCCGCATAAAACATTCCATTTCCATGTGTGCCTGCCAGCAAGGTATTGTCCTGTGGCCGATAATCAAGTGCCGTGACTAATGCCATGCCTAACACATTATCTCCCTCGCGTTCCCAGGTTACTGATGATGCATTAATATTTGTTGTGCTGTATAATCCAACGGATGTGCCTACATAATATTCAGTGGTAGCATTTCCCGATACGTCTTTCTTAACTACTACCATGCAGCTTCTAATTGATGGCAATGTTAAATTACCCTCCACATCTTTCCAGTTTGGTGAGGCGCTTTTAGCATTTGTAGAATGCCAGATATTAGTGGTACCATAATTCGAAACCGTTACTAATATTTCATTGTCATTATTTGGATTAACAGCGATATCAGAAATATTTCCAGCCAAACCTGGAGGAGTAATATCCGATGGAGTTGCGGTTAACGAGGCATTCCTGGGGTCGTTCAACCTGTAAAGATGTCCATCAGAAGTTCCGATGTATAGTACATGATCTGCCAGGTACGGCCCCCTGCTAAGTTCAAGGGCCCTTATTGAAACATCAGTTCCTCTTGGCTTTCCCGGGTTTACTGTTGTTGCAATTCCCGTGAGTTCCTGCCATGTTGATGGCGTCACAGTCAATGCGCTGGCCGTTCTGAATACGCGATTAAAATTGACATAATAAAGGTCCTGGGGATTATCAAAGTCACCCTTAAAATAAGTGACAAAATCCCCAAAGCCTGCTGCGGGATTTGCAGTAAGGTCTGATGGGGTAATGGTGGTAAAATTATTGGTAATATCTCGTGTAAGGCTTCCAAACTGCGACGAATAATAAATCGTAAAAGCATTGACGGTTGCTGAAGCGATAAATACAGAAGCCCCATCGCCGCCGCTGATTTTAAACTGGTCATTCGGTACGGCGGTTCCATCAATCCTAAAGTAGCAGCCGTTGTCCTGCGCTCCGCCGAAAAAATTATTTTGTCCCGATGCAGGGTCTATTGCAACGAAATTGTATTGAAGGGTCTGGTATTTACTTACCATTGTCCAGCTAACCGGATCTGGCGATTGGCTTGCCAGGATGTTATCAGTCTTTTGTATTCCTCCATCATTAATGGCAAAAGCAACATTTGAATTGGAAGGATCAAAAAATAGTCCATGCAGATCTGCATGGCTATTGGGGTAGGTTTCAGGAGTTACCGGGTTTTGTTTTCGGTAACCACCTATCCAATCTGTCCTGGTTTTTGATGTAAAGCCATCGGTAGATCTGTATAAATTTGTACCACCAACAAAAATAACATTGGGATCATCGGGCTTAACCGCTATAGCCATATTATAACCTCCCTGGAGTGCTATCGGATCTATACCATCAAGCTGTCCGGGGAAGTCGGGCATATTTGCCGAGAGGTTAGTAGACGTATTTGTATTGAGATCAATCTTAAAAAGGTCGCCTTCAGGATGTGCTCCGTTTTTATTTTCCTGGCCCAGGCCGTTTTGGTAAAATGCAAATAAAAGATTTTGCTGCGATGGCGCAAGGGCAAGTAAAATTCTTTTTGGGCCGGCGGTATCATAAGAATTTCCCCGCCAGCCCGGCAATGAATCAACGCCCAATGTTTGCCCGCCCGCAATTCTTGTCCACGTGTTAAAGTCGCCCGATGTTGAGGTCCATATGCCACGCAGATTCGCATCAGGATTTCCACCATTAACCGCGAGAAATAATTTCCCGGTACTGTTACTTACTATATCCATCTGCCCCTGGTCTGATGTAGCGGGTGTGCTGCTGCCGAATACTACCCTGAATGTTGCACCGCCATCTGCCGATTTTACGAGTCTTCTATGCCCGGCTATATAAACATTTCCGTTAGCCGGGTTTACAATTATTTTATGCACAATATCAAAAACATTGTCAAAAGTTTCCAATGTACCGGGTGCTAGTGGAGTACCATCTGAATTGGTAACTGAGAGCGTAAGCCTGTTCCATGTGAGCCCGTTATCGGTAGATTTTAGAATTCCAAATCCGAAATAAAATGCACCTATATCTGCCGCGGAATTACCTATTGCCTCACCACCACCTGCATACCATGTGTCCTGGAAACCGGGCCGTGGGTCCTGGGCAATCGAGGTAACATTGTGCACCTCAGTTTGGGGAGTAACATTATTCCATGTAGCGCCACCATCAGCAGTGCGGAATATACCACCGCTCACACTTCCTGAAAGAATTACTTTATTGGCACCCGTACCATACCTTTTGTCAATAGCAAAAGCCCTAGTTCTTCCTCCAATATTATCCGGGCCGGCTAAATTATAAGAATTAAGATTGGCAGGAGTAAAAAGCCCTGAGTTCCCTGCGTCTTTTACCGGCAATGATTTTGCAAATTCTATCTCTTTTTTAAAAATGTTTTTAGGTATGGTCCCGGTAAAAGGGTTTTTTAAAATATCAAACTCATATTGCAGCCTGTCTTTTACGAATTCTTCCCGCTCATTCTCCTGGTTGTTTTCAATAATTACAAGTTTATTTTTCTTGAATAAAAAAAATATGCCACATGTGAAAGTGGCAACCAATAATAATACAGCGATCAAATTTTTATACATGGGTGTTATATTCGGATTATTAATCTTGCAGCTTTTTAAATAGTTTAGGATAACAGGGTAACGCTCAACCGTTTTAGAATATTTAAACCAAATTACGAAAAATTAAGAGCCGGAAGCCATAATCACATCTTTTATTTCGCTGAATAGCATACTATGGAATGGCAGATTTCCTTAAAAATGAATAATCCCCGGCACGCAACAATTTTTCGGAGTTAACAACTGTTCACCGAAGGAAGATGCAGTACGTGAAAATATATTTTAGACAAATGCAGCGCCTGTGACGCATCGTTTGGCGCTAATAACGATAAGGCAAAACCTGCAAAAAAATAATTGCTAACTTTAATTTCTTCAAAGCGGGAATTGTATATGCAGTTTAAAAAATATAGGAAACTTTTTATAATTATAGCCATTGTTGTTGTTGCGATTGTTGCATTTACTTTTAGCACCAGCAGGCAAATCGTTGACTTTAGTACAGAAGTAAAACCCATCATAAATAAAAATTGTATCACATGCCACGGTGGCGTAAGAAGGCAGGCAGATTTTAGTTTGCTATTTAGGTCAGATGCTTTGGCGAAAGCAAAATCCGGTAAGTACCCAATCATTCCCGGTGACCCTGATCACAGCGAACTGATACGTCGCCTTACGCTTAAAGATCCCGAAGAACGAATGCCATTATAAGCATGCCCCGCTTTCAGAAGATCAAATAAATATTTTTAGGCAAATGGATTAAACAAGGTGCGCAATGGGGTGACCACTGGGCTTATGTGCCGGTAAAAGAAGAAGCCGTTCCAAAGCCACAATCTTCATTTTTTGGATTGATACCGGCAAAGAAAATTGATTGGGCCAAAAATGATATTGACTATTTCATTTATGATAAACTTCAACAGGAAAAATTACAACCTTCACCTGAAGCCGATAAGGCAACTCTATTGCGAAGAGTAAGTTTGGACTTGACTGGTCTTCCGCCTTCAGAAAAATTATCACAACAATTTTTGCAAAATAAAAATATCAATGCTTATGAAACTTTGGTAGATTCTTTATTAGCTTCTCCGCATTATGGTGAGCACCTCACAGCTATGTGGCTCGACCTTGCCCGTTATGCCGATACAAAAGGTTACGAAGCTGATCATGGACGTCAAATATGGGAATATCGTGATTGGCTTATAAAGGCTTTTAACAAGGATCAGCCTTATGATGAATTTTTAATAGAACAGTTAGCAGGAGACTTATTTCCCAATGCCACCGACGATCAATTTATTGCCACCGCTTTTAACCGGAATACTTTAACCAATGATGAAGGAGGAACAGATAATGAGGAGTTCCGTACAGCGGCTGTTTTAGACAGGGTAAATACAACCTGGCAGGCCTTGATGGGAACAACTTTTGGTTGCGTGCAATGCCACAGTCATCCTTACGATCCTTTCAGGCATGAAGATTATTATAAGTTTATGGCTTTTTTTAATGATACGCGGGATGAAGATACTAATGAGGATTATCCGTTGCTGCGCAAATTTAAATCAGAAGATAGCTTGAAATTATCCAGGGTAATTAACTGGTTAAAGCAAAATACTTCGCAGGAAGAAGCAAGGAGAGTTTATATTTTTTTAAAAACATGGCAGCCTGCTATCAACTCTTTATTGGCAGATGAGTTTGTAAACAGCGAAATAACCAGTAGCTGGTGGCTTGTATTGCGCAACAATGCATTGGCCCGCCTAAAGTCTGTGAGCCTGGAGAAAAAGAGTGAATTGATCTTTCGTTATACAGGCTATGTGGAGGGCGGAACGTGGACTATTCATTTAGACAAACCTGATGGGCCGGTCCTGAAGAAAATAGCCGTTGCAAAAACAAATGGCTGGAAGATTGCCAGTCTCGATTTTCCTGTTGCCAGCGGGGTTCATGATCTTTATTTTACTTATAGCAGCCCTAATTTAAAAAAGCCGGATGAAAATGGAATGTTGTTCGATTGGTTTTACTTTTCAAATCCCATGGAAGGGAAAGACAAAAAAGGGTATGCTGAAATAAATAAATTATTTTGGGAATTGCTGAATGCGCCTGTTACCACAACTCCTGTAATGATGGATAATCCTGCCGAAATGCATCGTACGACTTACGTATTTGAAAAAGGAAATTGGCTGGTAAGAGGCGATGCAGTGCAGCCTGACGTACCACGTTCTTTAAATCCTTTTCCAAAAGACGCACCGCGTAACCGCCTTGGCCTGGCGAAGTGGTTAACCAGCAAACAAAATCCACTTACCGCAAGAACCATGGTGAACCGGCTATGGGAACAATTATTTGGGATAGGCCTGGCCGAAACTTTGGAAGATATGGGCACCCAGGGCGCTTTACCTACGCACAGGGAATTGCTCGACCATCTCGCATGGAATTATATGAATAGTTATAACTGGAGCACTAAAAAGTTATTGAAAGAAATGGTAATGAGTGCAACCTACAGGCAGGATTCAAAAGTTTCCAAAGAGAGTTTGCAAAAAGATCCAAATAACAGATGGTATGCAAGAGCTCCGAGGATAAGACTATCAGCAGAACAGGTAAGAGACCAGGCACTTTCCATCAGTGGATTGCTAAGTGAAAAGGTATGTGGCCCGAGTGTAATGCCATGGCAGCCTTCAGGCATCTGGAAATCCCCATGGAATGGGGAAACCTGGACTAAAAGCGAAGGCGAGGACCAATACAGGCGTTCACTTTACACCTACTGGAAACGCTCAGCGCCTTATCCTTCCATGATGACATTTGATGCTGCATCACGCGAAGTGTGCACTTCACGGCGCATCAGAACCAATACACCTTTACAGGCTTTGGTTACATTAAATGATTCTGTTTATTTGGAAGCGTCGCGACATTTTGCATACCGTATGAGCGCAGAATCAAAAAGTAACAATCCAAAAGATTGTATAAGTAAAGGATATGAGATTGCAATGTTGAAACCTGTTTCGCTGGAAAAATTAAAAGCATTAGAAAATCTATATAACAAAGCTTACGGGCAATTTAACCATGATAAAAATAAGACCAGCGATATTATTGGAGAAAAAGGAGAACATAACAATCCCGGAACAGCCGCACTGGTAGTGGTGGCAAGTGCTATGTTGAACCTGGACGAAGTGATAACGAAAAATTAGATTTTTTGAAAATTTTCTTTCCTTCCTGGCAGATCCCGCCGGCATTCCTTAATTTATATTGCCTCAGGATAACGTACGGCGAACTTTTGAACAAGCCCTTACCGCAAAACCCTGCAAAAAATAATTCCTAACTTTATTGTCCTTAAAGACGAATATTGTATATGTGGTTTTCAAAATATAAAAAGCTTTTCCTGATTATCTCTGTTCTGGCTGTTGCAGTTCTTGCATTTACATTCAGTACAAGCCGGCAGGTTATTGATTTCAGTGCAGACGTGAAGCCCATCATAAATAAAAATTGTATTACTTGCCACGGTGGCGTAAGAAGGCAGGCTGAGTTTAGTTTACTGTTCAGGTCAGATGCTTTAGCAAAAGCAAAATCAGGTAAGTACGCCATCATTCCCGGTGACCCTGGCCATAGTGAAATGATAAGGCGGCTTACGCTTAAAGACCCGGAGGAAAGAATGCCTTACAAGCATACTCCGCTTTCTGAAGGCCAAATAAATATCTTAAGAAAATGGATCAAGCAGGGTGCGCAATGGGGTGACCATTGGGCTTATATACCGGTAAAACAGGAACCAGTTCCAAAGCCGCAATCTTCATTCTTTGGATTGGTCCCTGCTAAAAAAATTGATTGGATAAAAAATGAAATTGATTATTTCATTTATGATAAATTGCAACAGGAAAAATTACAACCCTCACCTGAAGCTGATAAAGCAACGTTGTTGCGAAGGGTAAGTTTGGATTTAACAGGCCTGCCACCATCGGAAAATATAGCACGGCAATTTTTAAAAAACAACAATACCAATGCTTATGAAATATTAGTTGACTCTTTGCTGGCCTCACCTCATTATGGTGAGCGCTTCACAGCCATGTGGCTCGATCTTGCCCGGTATGCTGATACAAAAGGTTATGAAAGAGATGACAGTCGTCAAATTTGGAAATACCGTGATTGGCTCATAAAGTCTTTTAATAAGGATTTGCCTTACGACCAGTTTTTAATAGATCAGTTAGCAGGAGATTTATTACCGAACGCTACAGACGACGAATTTGTCGCTACCGCTTTTAACCGGAACACCTTAACCAATGATGAAGGAGGAACTGATAATGAAGAGTTCCGTACATCCGCAGTTCTGGACAGGGTAAATACAACCTGGCAGGCATTGATGGGAACAACGTTTGGTTGCGTGCAATGCCATAGTCATCCTTACGATCCGTTCAGGCATGAAGATTATTATAAGTTCATGGCTTTCTTCAATGATACAAGAGACGAAGATACTTATGACGATTATCCCTTGCTGCGTAAATACAAAACTGAAGACAGTGCAAAACTTTACCAGGTTATCAGTTGGCTGAAACAGAATGCATCAGAGCAGGAAGCAAAAAGGGTTTACATTTTTTTAAAAACATGGCAACCTGCTATCAATTCTTTAACGGCGGATGAATTTGTAAATAGTGAATTGAATGATACCAAGTGGCTGGTGTTCCGTAACCATGCGGTAGCACGATTGAAGTAGGTTGATCTGGAGCACAAGAGTCAATTGATCTATCGGTACAATGGCTACCTCGAAGGTGGTTTATGGACTATTCATTTGGATAAACCTGATGGCCCGGTTTTAAAAATCATACCCGTGGCTAAAACAAAAGGATGGAAGATCACAAGCGTTGATTTTCCAACCGGCGCCGGAGTACACGATCTTTACTTAACTTATAGCAATCCGAATTTAAAAAAGCCGAATGACAATGGTATGTTGTTCGATTGGCTTTACTTCACAAATCCGCTTGAGGGCAAAGACAAAGAAGGTTATGCTGCAATCAACAAAACATTTTGGGAATTGCTGAATGCAGAAGTCACCACTACACCTGTGATGATGGATAACCCTAAGGATATGCATCGTGCCACTTATGTATTTGAAAAAGGAAACTGGCTGGTTAAGGGTGAAAAAGTTCAGCCTGATGTGCCCCGGTCTTTAAATCCATTTCCAAAAGATGCGCCACGCAATCGACTTGGCCTTGCAAAATGGTTGACAAGCAAACAAAACCCGCTCACGGCAAGAACTATGGTGAATCGTTTATGGGAGCAATTGTTTGGTATAGGACTGGCAGAGACTTTGGAAGATATGGGCACGCAGGGCGCTCTGCCAACACACAGGGAGTTGCTGGATTATCTGGCATGGAATTACATGAACACGTATAATTGGAGCACGAAAAAATTATTGAAAGAAATAGTGATGAGCGCAACCTATAGGCAGGATGCAAAAGTTTCCAAAGAAAATCTGGAAAAAGACCCGAACAACAAATGGTATTCACGTGCTCCGAGAGTGCGGCTATCGGCGGAACAAGTAAGAGACCAGGCGCTTGCAGTAAGCGGCTTGTTAAGCGCAAAAATGTATGGTCCCAGCGTAATGCCGTGGCAACCTGCAGGCATGTGGAAGTCTCCCTGGAACGGCCAGACATGGACCACAAGCGTAGGAGAAGATCAATACAGGCTTTCAATTTATACTTATTGGAAACGGTCAGCACCTTATCCTTCTATGATGACGTTTGATGCGGCATCGCGTGAAGTATGTACTGTGCGGCGCATAAGAACCAACACACCTTTGCAGGCTTTGGTTACCTTAAATGATTCTGTTTATTTGGATGCATCACGTCACTTTGCATATCGAATGCAGAATGAAACGAAAAGTAAAAATGCGAATGAATGGATAAGTAAAGGATATGAAATTGCCATGTTGAAACCTGCTTCGCAGGAGAAATTAAAAGCATTGGAAAATCTTTACAATACAGCGTACATGCAATTTAAAAGTGATAAAAAGAAAACCAGCGACATCGTCGGAGAAATAAAAGGAGAACATAATAATCCTGAAACAGCGGCGCTGGTTGTAGTTGCAAGCGCTATGTTGAATTTGGATGAAGTGATAACGAAGAATTGAAATTTAAAATATTTAAATTACAAACTTGTCCCTCTCCTTCGGAGAGGGGTTGGGGTGATGCCAAAATGACACAAAAAGAATTACATAACCAACGTTTATTAAAAGAAGCCAACGAAAAAGCCCTGCACTTTTTTACTCGCAGGCATTTTATTAAAGAAACAGCAATGGGCTTTGGTGCATTGGCATTGGGCTCCTTACTCCATAGCTGTGGCACAGGAACAAAAAAACCGAACCACACCATCACATTCGATCCGGCACATCCATTAGCTCCAAAGATGCCGATGTTTGCCGCGAAAGCAAAAAATGTAATTTACCTGCACATGGCCGGTGCGCCATCGCAACTGGAATTGTTTGATTATAAACCCGACCTGATGAAGCTCGATGGACAATTATGTCCGCAATCATTATTAGAAGGAAAACGGTTTGCATTCATACGCGGTGTGCCAAAAATGTTGGGGCCGCAGGCAGCCTTTAAGCAACATGGCAATAGTGGCGCTTATGTAAGTGAGAACATGCCGCATCTCGCTTCAATTGTTGATGAAATAACTTTTTTAAAAGGCTGTACAACCGATCAGTTTAATCATGGCCCTGCACAATTGTTAGTGCATACAGGCGGTGCACGATTAGGCAGGCCAAGCCTCGGAGCGTGGGCAACATATGGTTTGGGAACTGAGAATCAAAACCTGCCGGGCTTTGTTGTTTTAACTTCCGGCGGTAAATTCCCGGATGCAGGTAAAAGCGTGTGGGGAAGTGGATTTCTGCCGAGTGTGTACCAGGGAGTACAATGCAGAACAGAGGGCGATCCTGTACTATTTATTAAAGACCCCAAAGGCATGGATAGGGATCTACGCAAGGCTTCTATTGATGCCATTAATGAAGTAAATAAACAGGAATATGCGGAGTTTAAAGACCCGGAAATATTATCGCGTATTTCCCAATACGAAATGGCTTACCGCATGCAGATCGCAGCGCCGGAAGTAATGAACATAAATGACGAGCCGCAATATATTCATGAAATGTATGGCACCAAACCCGGCGAAGCATGCTTTGCAAATAATATCTTGCTTGCAAGAAAGCTGGTGGAAAAAGGAGTACGTTTTGTACAATTATTTGATTGGGGGTGGGACAGTCATGGAACAGACGCGAGCCTTGCCATAGACGTTGGCTTCATCAATAAATGCAGGCAGGTTGATAAATCAATAACTGCTTTGATATTGGATTTAAAACAACGCGGGTTGCTGGAAGAAACACTGGTAGTATGGGGTGGTGAATTCGGAAGAACACCCATGATGGAAAACCGGGAAGGCAAACCTAATCCATTCAAAGGACGAGACCACCATGTGGATGCTTTTACAATATGGATGGCAGGAGGCGGTATTAAAAAAGGATATACTTATGGTGAAACAGACGAGATAGGTTACTATCCCATTAGCGGAAAGGTTACACCCTTTGATGTCCAGGCAACCATATTAAACCAATTAGGTTTTGACCATGAAAAATTTACTTATGAATTCCAGGGAAGGCCATTCAGGTTGACAGACGTAAGTGGTGAAGTTATAAGGGATATTATTGCTTAATATTCCAAAACAATCAAATTCAAAATAATATAATGAAACTATATGAAGAATGTATTTTTAGCATATTATTCACCCCCGGAATATGAAAACCTGTTAAAGCTCGCAGATGACCGTAAAAATCTTGATGGTAAATGGGAAGACTGGTTATTTCAGTATAATAAGGCAAAGGTATATTTATCGCGAAAATTCGAGATTGAAGAAATTCATCTTAATGTCAATAAAATGGATCAATATTTCAGGACAAAAAATTTAAAAAACATCAGTAAAAACAGGTCTGACTATGTAAATGAAATGGGAATGAAATTGCATAAACAAAGAAAAAATAATTAATGAATTTAGACCGTAGAAATTTTTTAGAGCTTTCAGCATCAGCGGCGACTGCTTTAATGTTTTCATCACTGAATACTTTTGCCTCCCCATCAAAACCGACATCTAACGTGAGCAAAAATTTTGAATTAAAAATACTTGCTACCAACTGGGGTTTTCCCGGAACTTTGGATGAATACATGGCCAAAGTAAAAAAGGAAGGTTATGATGGCATTGAAATATGGTGGCCCACTGAGAAGAAAGACCAGGATGAATTATTTGCTACCTTGAAAAAGTACAGCCTTGAAGTGGGCTTTTTATGCGGCGCTTCACAAAGCAATTACAACGAACACTTTGATTTTTTTAAAAAGATGATTAATGCAGCCGCAACCAATACTTTTCAAAAGCCTTTATATATTAATTGCCATTCAGGAAGAGATTATTTTAGCTATGAAGAAAATAAATCCTTTATTGATCATACAACGCCATTAGCAAAAAGCACAGGTATTATTATTTGCCACGAAACGCATCGTTCAAGGATGTTGTTTGCCGCTCCGGTAGCCAGGCAATACATTGAAAAAAATCCTGAGCTGCGAATAACCTTTGACGTTTCACACTGGTGCAATGTGAGTGAAACCTTGTTGCACGATCAGGAAGAAACAGTAAATCTCACACTGGAAAGAACCGATCATATCCATGCAAGGATCGGCCATCCAGAAGGGCCGCAGGTAAATGACCCACGGGCTCCTGAATGGGATGATGCGGTGAAAGCACATGTTGCCTGGTGGGATAAAGTTGTTGAGCGAAAAAAACAAAACGGGGAAAGACTTACCATACTAACTGAGTTCGGCCCTGCAGATTACATGCCCACTATTCCTTACACCCGCAAACCACTTTCTGATCAGTGGGAAGTAAATGTATACATGATGCAGATGCTGCGGAAACGTTATCAATCCTAAATAAATTTTAGTGCTCTTAACCATTACTGAATTCATTGGCCACCTGCATCCTGCCCTTGTTCATTTACCAATCGGTATTTTATTAATTGCTTTATTGCTGATACGGCTGTCTTCCAAAAAAAAATACAATGTTTCTCCGCAGATAATAAATCTTGTTTTACTTATAGGAGCAGTATCAGCGGTGTTGGCTTGCATTACAGGCTATCTTTTATCCCTGGGCGATGATTATGAAACAAGCCGGGTAAGCTGGCATATGTGGATGGGTATAGCAGTCGCATTTACGTCAATTGTTTTGTATATAAGAATAGCGAACAGGAAATTGGATATAACCTATAAGATTCTTTCCGCCACTTTATTAATATTAATTTTTATTACCGGCCATCTGGGTGGCCAGATTACACACGGAGATAATTTTTTGTCCTTAAGCCTGATTGGAAACAATGATTCGATTCCTATTGATGCAAAGCCTATAGTAAACGTGCAACAGGCAAAGGTTTACAGGGATATTGTTCAGCCTATTCTTTATAACGATTGCTATAGTTGTCATGGGCCTTACAAACAAAAGGGAGGGTTGCGCCTGGACAATTTTGTCTTGATAATGAAAGGCGGTAAAGACGGCAAAGTAATTAATACACAAATTGCAGATTCAAGCGAATTAATAAGACGATTATTGTTGCCAAAAGAAGATGACGACCATATGCCGCCAAGGCAAAAGCATCAGCCCAGTGAAAAGCAGATTGCTTTGCTGCATTGGTGGATACAACAAGGTGCAGATACCGGCAAGCACGTTAAAGATCTGCAGCAGCCTGAAAAATTGAAACCTATATTACTTGCTTTGCAAAATGATCATAAAGAAATTAAAGCACCTGAAAATATTCCAAAAGATCCGGTAGAAAAAGCAGACGGTAAAACCATTGAGCAACTGAAAAATAAAAGTGTAATTGTTATGCCTGTTGCACAAAACAGTAATTATTTAATGGCCAATTTTGTTACTGCAACTGCGATCAATGATAATGACCTTGCTTTACTATTGCCCATAAAAAGACAATTGGTATGGTTGAAAATTGGCGACACAAAAATTTCGGACAGCGCCTTAACTTTTATCGGGCAATGCACTAATCTTACATTGCTTCAATTAAATAATACTAACATCACTGATGCCGGTTTAGTGCAATTAAAAAACCTGAGCCAATTGCAATCCTTAAATCTTGTTGGCACTAAAGTAACAGCGCAGGGAATTGCTGCGCTAAAAGGATTAAAGAAATTACAATCTTTATATTTATACCAAACGGAAATCAAAGGCAAAGACTGGGCGATATTGAAAAGCCAATTTCCTAAAACGATGTTGGATACAGGTGGATATTTTGTGCCGTTATTGGCAACTGATACTACAACAGTAAAAGCTGCTCCAATCAATCAATAAAAACAGGTGAGCCGTTTTTTGCATTTATTGGATTTGGAGTGCTTTTATAAAATACTTACTTTTAACGGTAGTAATCTAAGTATCAGCAATGATTATTTCCTTCGAAATTCTGAAACCGAAGTTTGGAATGGGGATTGGGCTAAAAAATTGTCGAATGAAATTCAGATAATTGGAAGGCGGAAACTTAGAATGCTAAACAACTCAGTAAACATTGCTGACTTAAGGATACCTCCATCAAACAGACTTGAAAAGGTATCAAGAGCATTGAAAAAACTTCCACAGTATAAGAATAAAATGATCAATGGCGCATTGTTTTTAGATGGGAATGCATCTGATGTTGAAATAATGGACTACCATTAAACCTTAAAAAAAATGGCAAAACTAAAAAATGTTCATCCCGGCGAAATCCTGTTAAAAGAATTTCTAGTCCCCACTCAATATAACTGCTTATAAGCTATCAAAAGATGTTAATATCCCTCAAACACGGATTTCTGAAATAGTTAAAGGCAATAGAAGAATTACTGCAGACACGGCACTAAGGTTAAGTAAATATTTTGGCAACTCTGCTAAATTTTGGTTGGGATTACAAAATGATTTTGATATTGAAGAAGAAACGCTGGCTAAAGGATCTCTTTTAAATTCAATAAAAGCATTAGACGTAAACGCCGCATAGAGTTTAATAGCTGGCAATTATGGAAGTTCTCAATTGTATAAAATAAAATTTAATGATAAAGATTGCTTTCACCAGGAATATTTTCATTTCCTTCATTTTTCTTTTTCTGCCAACATTTATCCAGGCCCAAACAATTCAAACCAATACAAAAAACAATTCTGTTGATTATCAAAAATTAGCGAGGATTGATGGTATTGTGAATGACTATATTGCGAAGAATTGGTTGACAGGTGCGGTAATGATTGTGATAAAGGATAACCAGCTTATTCAATATAAAGGTTATGGCCTGGCAGACGTGGCTTCGAAAAAGCCTATGAAGAATGATGCTATTTTCCGTATAATGTCACAGACAAAAGCCATTACAAGTGCCGGCATAATGATATTGTACGAGCAGGGGAAATTTTTATTGGATGAACCTATTTCAGACTTTATTCCTGAGTTTAAAAACCCTGTTGTGCTGGACAAATTTAATGATGCGGATACAACGTACACAACCGTTCCCGCCAACAGAGAAATCACGTTCCGCGATCTGCTTACACATACATCCGGGCTTGATTATACTGATATAGGCAGCACGAAAGTGCAGGCAATCTACACAAAAAACAAAATACCCTCAGGGCTTGGCTATTTTAATGAAAACCTTGTGGAAAGAATGAAGGCGCTTGGTAAATTACCATTAAGTTTTCAGCCTGGAGAGAAATGGCAATATGGATTAAACAGTGATTTGTTAGGCGCCTTGATAGAAATAATAAGCGGGGACAATCTCGAAGATTTTTTATCCAAAAATATTTTTCTGCCAATTGGTATGAAGGATACTTATTTCAATGTTCCCGCTTCAAAGGCTAACAGGCTGGCAACTGTTTACACTGAAGATTCATTGACATCAGATTATCAAATGGAGCCACACTTTTCGCCATATTGATCCGGACTATCCGACGATGAACAAGCATTATTTCTCTGGCGGTGCGGGGCTTTCGTCCACAGCATTTGATTATGCAATTTTTATGCAGATGATGCTAAACGGAGGCAAATACAATGGTCATCAAATCCTCTCAAAGAGAACCGTTGAAATGATGACAAGCGGACAACTCAAAGATGGCATGTTCGGCGAGGACGGTTTTGGATTGGGTTTTGGCATTACTTCCGAAAAATCTGCGGCTAAAGGACCACGTTATGCAGGCTCCTTTTCCTGGGGAGGTTATTATGGCACCACTTATCTGGGCAGACCCAAAGGCGAATCTCGTATGTTTATTTATGACACAACAAAATCCAAACAGTCATAGCGATGTGGAAGGAAAATTTGAATCAATTGTTTATTCAAGCTTAAAATAAGAGCAGGAAAATTGAGAGAAATATTTATCGGGATGGCATACTTTTTTTAAACAATACTAACTCCATTCAAATCTGTAGTGAGCACGTCACTCATGTAATCAAAAAAAGCCCTTAAGTTTCTGAAGGTTTGATTTAACTCCTTCAGGAAATTACTATCCAGCACTTCCTGGTCAGCAAAGTTTCTTTCAAAATAAAATTGTTTGTGATTTAATAAGTAAAATCGCGGGATTGTCTTTAGAAAATCCTTTGGGGGCCGTGGCGATTTTTTCACCTTTCAGCTCCTTAAATGTTTTCAATATTGATTTATGAGCCAGTATTTTTTTCCAGTCTTTGAAATTCAAATCAATGTCTTTCCTGATTCTCAATAAATCCTGGGGATTGGGAGAAAAAAATCCCCCCGCAGCAAGCGACTTGCCCGGCCCTATCTGGTAATAATATCCGCCTCTTAATTTGTTCGTTGCTCTTTTAAAACCGCCACCGAAATACGTTTTGTAGGGAGTTTTATCTTTTGAGAAACGGGTATCCCGGTAAATTCGCATTAAAGAATGTTTGCCGGAAGATGTTTCAATGTTATCGTGTTTTCGCATCTCTATTAGCAATGCATCAATAAAGGCGATGATGTTTTCATGTGCTGTTTCATATTGATCTTTGTTTTTGTTAAACCATTCCCTGTTATTATTTTTAGCAAGCCTGTTCAAAAAATTAAAAGTGGACTTTTCGATTATAGTTGCCATGCTAATTTTAATTTTTAAGAATACCTGATCATGCTTCACCAGGCCGGTTGAGTATTCTATCAATCTGATATTTATTGATCTTCTTCAAATTCCTTATGCTCTTCGGGTTTATAGTTTGTCTGCAATTCTGCTAATTTTTTCTTGCCATAGGACAATCGTGTTATCAGCACAAATAATACAGGAACTATAAAAATTGCAAGAGATGTTGCAGCAACCATTCCCCCAAAAACCGTCCAGCCAATGGTTTTTCGTGATTCTGCCGCAGCCCCGGACGCAAATGCTAATGGTAATACGCCAAGAATAAATGCAAGTGATGTCATAAGGATGGGGCGTAAACGTAACCTTACTGCCGCGATCGTTGCTTTTAATAATTCCATACCGCTGTCAACTCTTTCCTTCGCAAATTCTACAATTAATATCGCATTTTTTGCCGAAAGGCCTATTAAAGTTATGAGCCCAATTTGAGCATAAATATTATCTGTGAGGCTGGGTAGAAGAGTGAGTGCAATTATGGAACCCAATGCGCCAATTGGCACAGCAAACAAAACGGAGAAGGGCACCGACCAGCTTTCGTACAATGCGGCGAGAAAGAGAAAAACAAATACGAGGGATATGGCAAAAATGGTTGTTGTTTTATTTCCCGCTTTTATTTCTTCAATGCTCATCCCGGAAAATTCGTACCCATAGCCGACGGGCAAATATTTCGCAGCAGTTTCCTGCAGCGCTTTAATTGCCTGGCCGCTGCTATAACCTTGTTTGGAACTGCCGTTTATTTCAATGGAACGGTAAATATTATAATGCGAGATCAGCGTTGGACTTTCGATTAATTTGGTGGTGATTAATGAACCTAATGGGATCATATTACCCAATCCATTGCGCACATAATATTTTTTAAGCTCATCAAGCGATGAGCGGTACGAGCTATCGGCTTGTGTGACCACTTTGAAATTTCTTCCATACAAATTAAAGTCGTTCACATAACCGCTTCCCAAATAAGTGGACAAAGTTTGATATACGTCTGCAACAGATACGCCTAGTTGTTTCGCTTTATTGCGGTCGACATCTAACTGGTAGCTGGGAGTATTGGCCGTAAAAAAAGTATATGCTAATTCAATCTCCGGGCGCTTATTTACCTCTGCTAAAAAATTTCTTGCTACTTGCGAAAATTGATTGATATCATCCGTACTGGTTGTTTGTTGAAGTTCAAAAGTAAAACCAGCAGTCCGGCCGAGACCAGGTACTGCAGGAGGCGAGATTGCTAAAACCCTTGCTTCTTTTATATCAGCGGTTTTCTTTCCTATTGCAGCAATTACGCTTTGAGCATTATGTTCATCCCCTTTGCGTTCATCCCAGGGTTTTAAATGAACAAACATGGTTCCTACATTCGATTTGTTTGAAAAGCTGATAATATTCAACCCTGCGAGGCCACCAACGCCTTCTACTTCGGGGATTGACCTTACCCGTGCCATTAATAGCTTCAGCATCTCAATACTTTTGGTAGTAGAGGTAGCTTCCGGCATTTCGTAGGTAACATATAGCCGGCCTTCATCTTCAGGAGGAATAAATCCGGTTGGCTTAGCCTTGAAAAGAAAAAACAGACCAACAAACAATACAATTAGCATGATCAATACGTAAGGTGTTTTACGTATCCACAATGCAACACCACGTGTATATGAAGCAGTAAATTTTCTTAACCCGTTGTTGAATGCGGCAAAGAATTTTTCCAATACATTTTTTTTCTCTTCTTCTCCTTTGGAATGTTTTAGCATCAATGAGCATAGCGCAGGGGTAAGCGACAATGCAACAAATGCGGATATGATTACGGAAACTGCAATTGTGATGGCAAATTGCTGGTATAATCTTCCCACAATACCAGGTATAAAGCCCACCGGAACAAAAACGGCAGCCAATATTAACGCAATGGCGATTACCGGCCCGGAGATATCGTTCATTGCTTTACGGGTCGCCTCTTTGGGCGATAAATTATTATGGTCTATGTTATGCTGAACGGCCTCTACTACTATGATAGCGTCATCTACAACGATACCAATTGCCAGTACAAAAGCAAATAAGGTAAGCGTGTTAATCGTAAACCCAAAGGGTACAAAGAATATGAAAGTGCCAATAAGTGAAACAGGGATTGCAAGAACAGGAATCAATGTAGCCCGCCAGTTTTGAAGAAATAAAAACACAACTAATATTACAAGGCCCAGAGCCTCAAGCAGCGTAAACACTACTTCTCTTATGGATGTTTTTACAACCGAAACTGTTTCAAGCGGAACCAGGTAATCAAAGTCCTGGGGGAAAGTTTTTTTAAGATCCGTAAGTGCTTTCGTAATTCCTGAATAGGTTTCCAACGCATTGGCATCAGGTGCCTGGTAAACCAATAAGAACGTTGCGGGCTGGCCATTTACGAAGGCATTGAACGAATAGCTAAACTGCCCTAATTCCACTCTTGCGATGTCTTTCAGGTAAACAATATTTCCCGTTGAAGGATTTGAACGGACAATAATATTTTTGAATTCATCTACTGTATTGATGCGGCTATTTGTAAGTACACTATATTCAAAAGCCTGCACATTCGGCTGGGGATTACCACCAATGGTACCTGCCGCAATCTGCAGGTTTTGCTCATTAATCGCTGCTGACACATCGGATGGAGCAATGTTTAATGCAGCAAGTTTTTCAGGATCGAGCCATACACGCATTCCAAAATCATTTCCAAGAGAAGTGATATCACCTACTCCTTTTACACGCTTCAATGCATCCTGTACATAAATGTTTACATAATTGCCTACAAATTTTGGATCGTGTGTTCCTTTTGGCGAATAAAATGCAAGCGCTACCATGATACTTGGATTGCGCTTTCTAACGGTAACTCCCAATCGTTTTACAATATCGGGTAATGTAGGTTCGGCGACACTGACCCTGTTTTGGACGTCCAGCGCAGCAATGTCAATGTCGGTGCCTACATCAAAAGTTACGCTTATAGAGCTTTGCCCGCTTGAAGAGCTGTTACCGGTAATATAAGTCATCCCCGGTGAGCCGTTGATCTGTGTCTCTATCGGGGTGGTAGTGGTTTGCTCAACCGTTTGCGCATCGGCACCGGTAAAATTCGCATTGACTGCAACAGTTGGAGGCGAAATATCAGGGTACTGGGCAATGGGCAAATCGTTTAATGAAATAATACCTACCAATACTATCACAATTGAAATAACAATTGCCGTAACGGGACGTCTTATAAAAGTTTCAGCGATCATCTGGTTAATTGAAAATTGAAAATGTGATGCATACCCGGTGCCCGGTTATTTTTTGCCAGGGGCTTCGGTGGTTATTACTGAACCCTCATGCAGATTCTGAATACCTTCCACCGCTATTTTTTGCCCATCCTTCAGTCCCTCACTGATGATAACATTTTCACCTACCTGCTTACCTAATACTACTTTTTGCTGGGTGACTTTTGAACTATCGGTAACCACATAAACGAAGAACTCTCCTAATTGCTCTGATACCGCTTTGTAAGGTATTATGGTTGCGTTTTTAGGTGCATTATTTTTAACCTGGATGGTTGTATTCATTCCGGGTTTCAGCATGCCCTTGTCATTAGGAAATACGAGCCTTACTTTTATTGTACCGGTTTGCGGGTCAACAGCACGATCTATGAGGCCTATCTTTCCGGAATAAGGATATACATCACTGCCAAATGCGATAGTGAATATCGAATCAGCAGGTTTGCTTCCATTCTGATCAAGTTGTACAAATCTGTAAATTTCTTTCTGATCAATCGTAAAATCTACAGCTATGGGGTTATCGGTAGAGACTGTGTTTAACACTGTTTGCCCTGCGACAACGGCCGTCCCTTTTTTTACCTGCGATATCCCGATTGTGCCGGTTAACGGCGCTTCAATACTTGCAAAATTTACATTGGATCTCACACTTGCTACATTAGCTTCTGATGCCGCTACCTGCTTTTTGGCAACCTGCAATGCGGCATCTGCATAATCTACCTGTTGCTTTGCAATTGCGTCATGCTTGTCAAGCTCGTGGTAGCGATCTGCATCTTTTTGTGCTTTTAACAAATTAGCTTGTTGTACCTGCAGGTTAGCAACGGACTGCTCGTAATTTGCCCTATACACCTGTGCATCTATGGAGTAGAGTCTTTGCCCTTTTTTTACTTTCTGCCCGTCTTTAAAAAAAATACCAGTTACATATCCACTTACTTGTGACGTAATATTTATTTCGTTAAGTGCTGCAATCATTCCCGGATATTCATCATTAAAGGAGGCATGGGTTAAATGAACTTCGGTTACGGTTACAGGCGTTGCCGGCGGCGGACCCTGTTGCTGCTGTGCATCTTTTTTATTTCCGCAGGAGGCAAATAAAGCGATGCCTGCAATAAAAGGAAATAAATAATGCGTTTTATAAATCATCTTGTTTGTTTTAATAATTAAGGTTGCCCAAAGATTGCGCAACATCTACTTTGCTTGAAAGCAATTGATACAAAGCATTGTAGTAATTTATTTGCGCTGTCCGCAAATCCGTCTCAGCATTGATTACTTCCAAATAGGTCTTTATACCCGACCGGTATTGCAACCGTATTATGTCATACACTTCATTGGCAAGGTCAAGGTTTTCTTTTATGCTATAGAAATCGTACAGGTTACTTTTATAAGACGACAGGGCTCGCACATATTGGGTATTAATATTATTCTGAAGGCTTTTGATGGAATTATCAACCTGTCTTATTTGTAATTGGGCCTGTTTTATTTCTTGCAATCTTTTGCCTCCCTGGAAAATCGGGAAAGACAATAAAATGCCCGCATAAGAATTTGGATAACTCTGACCATAAAGTTTCGTGAACCTATCGTTTAGAAAATTGAGGTTGTAATTTCCAAAGGCAGAGACTTCCGGAAGGAAACTCCATTTATAATATTGAAGATTGTATTGTTGCAGCTTCTTTTGTGTTTCGAGCAACTGCACTTCTATCCTGTCAGAATAATTTACATTTTGTAAAGTATCAAGGTAAATTTCTTTTGCCATTTGGGCAGTATCATATACAAGGTCAAGATCTTTATAGGCCGGGTATCCCATAAGCTCTTTCAAATAAGCAAAAGATGCTTTCAATGTTTCATCACCCGTTTTTTTCTGAGCCTTTGCATTGTTCAAAGAAATGGTAGCCCGCTTATAATCTGTCTTATCAGTGATGCCGCTCTGGTACTGATAATAGGCGTCCTGGAGACTTACGTTTATTCTTTGGATATCCTGTTCTGTTACCCGTATTTGCTGCGTCGTTAATATAACGCTGTAAAATGCCTTGCTCACTATAGCAGCTATATTAATGTTTTGCTCTTTGGTATTTTGCTGAGCCTGCAGGCGAACGTCCTTAGAAGTGCGGCTTGCCAGCAATACATCCCGGTTAAAAATATTTTGGGTTGCGCCGAGTTGAATCCCGGAAGTATTCACAGTTCCGGTATGTATTAGCATACCATTAAAATTCAATGTCTGGAGCTGAAAATTATGCTGCAGGTTGTAGTTCAGATTTAGTTGAGGATACCAATCAGCCAGCTTGCTTTTTATAATTGTTTCCGTTACTTCCTCATTCAGCTTTGCATTTTGGAGATCAGGATTGTGTGCTATTGCATAGCGAATGCAATTTTCCAGCGTTGCCTTCTGTAATGAATCGTCGTTACGTTGCTGAGCGCCAAGAAATAAAGGATAGAATAAAAAGACAGAAAATATTTTATAAACTTTTCCAGGCCTGCATTTATTTATTAAAGTCCGATTGTGCATATTATTTTTTTAGGATCTCTCCTCGCATCTACAGGCAATCGATATGTAAATAGGCTCAACTAAAAGTTTAGCCATTATTGAATTTTAATTCCGTCCCACAAAATATTAGCCACCTTACAGAGGTCATCGTCGCCAAATCCGAAACGGCCAGTGATATGATATTTTGCAGTTGCTGTAATACAGCCGAACACCGCTGAAGCTATCAATTTGTATTCCATTTTTTTCAAATAGCCCAGGTCCATTCCTTCCTGGAAAAATTCGTGAAACCTGTTTACAGAATTTTTTAATTTTTTTGCTGACCCTGATTTTGCGTAAGGCGAGCTGTTAAACTGCTCTATGAAAATTAATGAGCTTGGATTATTTATAAAATACTTGCAGAGATTAATCCACCCATCAAAAAATTGCTTCCGGTAGTCTTTATTGTTTATATCGTTGAACATTGCCGCCACCATTTCATTTTTTACCTGGAGGTTGAGTTCCATGATAATTTCGTCCTTGCTTGAAAAATAATGGTAGATAGTTCCGGAAGCAACTCCTGCATTTTTTGCTATAAGACTTATGGTAGTACCATGTAAACCTTTATCCTTTATAAGCCTGAGAGTGCTTTTCAGAATTGCTTTTTTCTTGCCGGCTATTTCCGATTGAACGATCATTCGGGCCGCAAGTTAAATATTTATTCGATCGAAAATTTTTTTTTTGACGAGTGGTTATTTATCACTGTTCTATTGAATACTCCCCCGCTCACTATTGTAAAATAGTACAGCACTTTTGTTTTTAAGATTTTACCGTTGTAAGAATTTTACCCGCTGCCGTCAGCAACTTCTTGCGGTGTAATTTATTTATTCGGAAACACTTGGATTGAGTGAGACGATTTCATATTTACAAAGGCTAATTGTGGAATCTTCTAAAGTAAAAAGCGATTTTAGAAGAATACGCCCGGGAAATGTCGAGAGATAAAACCTGAATTGATTTTAAGTAAAAAACAATTTATATTTACCCATACAAGATACTTCTCTTACTATTTCTTTGTTCCTGCGAGAAAAAACTGTCAACTTATTGAAATTGAAAGCCTGCTTTTTCTATAACTGTTTTTTTATGCTAAAAACTAAAGGCTGGGTTTCCCGGAACTTAAGGGAGCGTTGTATTAGTGGAGTACTTTCCCTTTCACTTTTGATTTCTTATTTCATTTCTTCTGCGCAAAGGTCATCCGAAGAGGGCCTTCCATTTATTAAAAACTATTCTCCAAAGGATTTCAATGCTCCCAGCCAGGCGTGGTCTGTTATGGAAGGCAACAATGGATTAATGTATTTCGGAATACAGGGAGGGATACTTGAATATGATGGCGTAAAGTGGAAAAAGGTCTTTTATCCTTCCGCTGCCCAAACGGTTGTTGTAAGGGCATTGAGCAAGGATAAAAACGGTCGTATTTATTATGGGTCGTACGGTGATTTCGGCTATTTAAAAACCGACAGTGTTGGGAAAATGATAGCAGTTTCGCTGCTTGATGAAGTGCCCGCTGATCAAAGAGGCTTCTTTGATATTTGGAGTATCAACATCGGGGATGATGGAATTTATTTCCAGGCACGCGAAGAGATTTTAAGGATGCGACCTACAATCTCCAATGGAAAGGAGACGTGGAAAGTGAAGGTATGGAAGCCGCAAACTATGTTCATGTATGGCTTTTATCCAGATGGAAACTTCTATGCCCACCAGCAGGGGCTTGGGTTATATAAGCTCGTAAAAGATTCTCTTGAGTTGGTTCCGGGCAGCGAATTCCTTGGAAAGGAGCGGGTACAGATAATGTTGCCTTATACTTCCCCGGGCGAAACTAATCCGCAGGTACGCAAAGCCCTGGTTGGTATGTTTTATAGTGGCTTGTACCTCTTTGATGGCAAAACTTTTACCCCCTTCAAAACTGAAGTAGATCCCATTATAAAATCCGGGCTTGTGCTCTACAAAGCGATCCGGCTAAAAAGCGGAAATATTGCTTTGTCAACTACAGGTGTGGGACTTTTGGTCATAGACGATAACGGTAAACTTGTGAGAAAAATAAACAGGAGTGTGGGACTGCAGGATGAATCTGTCTATGGAGCCTATATAAGTAGAAATGGCACACTCTGGCTTGCACTCGATAATGGGATCTCAAGGGTGGAGACAGCATCTGCATTGACCCAGTTCACGCTGCAATCTGGTATCAGCACTTCGGTGCTTTCGGCGGCAAGGTACCAGGGTGCGCTATATGTGGGCACAACCAATGGTCTGTTGAAATATAATCCCACAAAAGGTGTTTTTGAATCAAATAAGGCTATTCCGCAAAATCAAATATTTTCCCTGTTAAGGGACGGCAACGAGCTTTTAGTAGCTGGTGATGGCCTTTTCTATGTAAATAAGGACAACACGGGGGCCTTTAAAAAATCAATTGGTGGCGATCTTACTTTGAATAGCCTCTATATTCCCAGTTGGAATCCTAATCTCTTGCTCGGCGGCGCTAACAATGGTATTGCCGTTTTTCAAAAGAGAAAAAGCGCTTTAAGCAATGAAGAATCCTGGAATTTCAAAGGATTGATTCCCGGTATCAGCGACCAGGTTTGGACCTTTGCTGAAGCAGGCCACGGCATACTTTGGGCAGGCACTCAAAACAGTTATGTGTTCCGCATCAAATTTCCGGATGGGAAGGATGGGGTGCCGCAGACGGAAAATGCCACTGTTGAAAAACTGGGTGAAGAAAGCGGATTGGTGAATGCGCTTGGAGCAGTGTTCCCTACAAGGGTCAAGCCTTTTTTTCTTAGAGATTCCGGTTTCTATACCTTCAGTGACAAACTACATCGTTTTGTAGTAGATACTACCTTTGGAACCTTCAACCATGGAGGCGCTAATGAAGACGGCCTTTTATACCAGGACAGCATGAACCGTGTTTGGGTACGGGTGGGCAAAGAAACAAGGCTGGCAACTCCGTTGTCAAACGGGGGATACAGTGTTCGTCATGTGCTCCAGCAGGTAACAGACAGGAGCTTTAGTAAAATTTTTTCTGAAAAAGGCGGCGTTACATGGATATGTACCACCGATGGCCTTATTCGTTACGATGAAAATATTTCTGACGATACCAGTACGCATTTTGGAATATTATTGAGACATATAACGGCCGGGGGAAATGTGTTTAATCCGGATCCCGGAGCAGACCAGGCTCCTGAAATCAGCTATAGAAACAATGTGCTGCGTTTTGAATATGCTGCGCCCTTTTTTGACCAGGAAGATAAAACCCAATACCAGACATGGCTGGAAGGATTTGAGAAAAATTGGTCGGCATGGGATAAAAATTCGTATAAAGAATACACCAACCTTTCGGCCGGCAAATATAGGTTCCATGTAAGAGCAGTGAATATTTACAGGGATCAAAGTGATGAATTAGTCTATGAGTTTGTCATCCTTCCTCCATGGTACGCGACATGGTGGGCTTATACTTTGTATGCTCTCATATTTTTATTTGGAGTTTATTTATTGATAAAGTGGAGAACAGATAAACTGAAGGAGCAACATAAGGAACTCGAAAAAACCGTGGAAGAAAGAACATCTCAGCTAAGCCAGCGTGTAGCGGAGCTTGCAGTTATCAACAGCGTACAGGAGGCACTTGTAAGGGAGATTGATATGCAGGGAATTTATAAGCTTGTGGGTGAACGTATTCGTAATGTATTTGATGCGCAGGCTGTTCTCATTGCCACTTTCGATCACAATGCAGGCACTGAAAATTTTCAATACGCAATCGAAAAGGGTGAACATATTTATCCCGGTGCCAGACCCTTTGATGAATTGCGCAAAAAACTTATTGTAACAAGACAAAGTATTCTTATAAAAGACCAGGAGCAAGCTTATTCCTGGTTTAAAAAGGAAGCGATTGCCGGAACCAGGCCAATGTTGTCGGGAATATTTACGCCGTTGCTTGTAGGTGAAAAAGTTACCGGTTATATAAGCCTGCAAAATGTTGACAGGGAAAATGCTTTTAGCGAATCAGATGTAAAATTGCTGGAAACCCTGGCTAACAGTATGAGTGTCGCATTGGAAAATGCCAGGCTCTTTGATGAAACTACCCGGCTGTTAAAAGAAACAAAGCAGCGTTCTTCAGAACTATCTGTGATCAACAGCGTGCAGGAAGGCCTGGCTAAAGAACTGCATATGCAAGCCATCTACGAGCTGGTAGGGGATAAGTTAAGTGAGGTTATGAACACGCTCGACATTGACATCCGTTTATTTGTGCCTGAAAAAAACCAGGTTATTTACCCATATGTACGGGACCAGGGGAAGCTAATAGAAGTGGCTCCTTCGCCTATGCGTGGCATGTCAAAATATGTGTACGAAACCTGCCGGACGCTCATCATAAATGAAAATTTAGAAGAGCGTATGCGGGAAATGGATTCCGTTACTTTAGAAGGTACACAGATAGAGAAATCCTTCATGGCTGTGCCAATCATGGTTGGAAATAATGCACTGGGAATGGTGAGTATCAGTAATTATGAAAGAGAAAACGCGTTTAGCGATTCTGAGGTGCGCCTCCTGCAAACACTGGTTTCTGCTATGAGCGTTGCATTGGAAAACGCACGGTTGTTTGATGAAACCAACAGGCTGTTAAAAGAAACAGAGCAAAAAACTGCTGAGCTAGCTGTTATCAATAGCATACAGGATGGACTGGTAAGAGAAATGAATGTGCAGTCCATCTATGATTTTGTTGGCAACCGCATCTGCCAGTTGTTCGATACACAAACCGTTATCATTCGAACTTTTATAAACAATTCTGCAGAAGAAGATTGGCAATTTGCCATTGAAAGAGGAGAACGGCTATACAGTAAACCGCGTCCGTTGATATGGGCCAACAGGGAGCTTATAAAAACAAAACAGGCAATATTAATTAATGAAAATTACCTGGAGTATGCTACCCAGCATGGCGGCAAAGGCGTAAGCAAAGGGTTGCCTCCGAAATCCGCTATGTTCGTTCCAATCATTGTAGGGGATTCAGTACGAGGTTCAGTCAGCCTTCAAAATGTAGAAAAAGAAAATGCATTTACTGAATCGGATCTTAGACTTCTCACAACTGTAACAAACAGCATGAGCGTGGCACTGGAAAATGCCCGGCTGTTTGATGAAACGACCCATCTTCTTGCTGATGCAAAACAAAGAGCCACGGAATTGAGCACGGTCAACAGTATTAGTAAGGCGTTGGCTTCCAAATTAGATATTAATGAATTAATAGTATTGGTGGGTGACCAGTTGCAAAATCTGTTCAAAGCAAATATTGTTTACCTGGCGCTCCTTGATCCAAAAACAAAAATTATCAATTTCCCATACCAGCATGGCGATAACATGGCCCCGATGAAATTAGGAGAAGGCCTTACCTCCAAAATTATTTTATCGGGAGAGCCCTTGTTGATAAATAAAAATGTCGATCAACATTCTGACCGGCTTGGCTTAAAACCGGTGGGTATCCCCGCCGCTTCTTACCTGGGAGTGCCTATACCGGTTGGCGATGAGATCATAGGGGTTTTGAGTGTGCAAAGTACAGAGCAGGATAATCGTTTCAATGAAAATGATCAGCGGTTACTGTTTACGATTGCCGCATCAGTTGGTGTCGCCCTGCGCAATGCAAAGCTTTTTGAGGAGGTACAGCAAGCAAAAATGGAAGCAGAATCAGCCAGCAAAACCGCTGAAAAAGCAAATGCCGCGAAAAGTGCTTTCCTTTCAACGGTAAGCCATGAGTTAAGAACACCCCTCACTTCTGTTCTCGGTTTCGCCAAGATTATCAGGAAGCGGCTGGAAGAAAAAATCTTTCCTGAAATAGACACCAGTAATGCAAAAACAGAAAAGGTAATACACCAGGTTTCTGAAAACCTGCAGGTTGTTATTTCAGAAGGGGAGCGTCTTACGCACTTGATAAATGACGTACTTGATCTTGCTAAAATTGAAGCCGGTAAAATGGAGTGGAATCTTGATAATGTCTCCATGACTGAAGTGGCAGAGAGGGCAATTGCTGCAACGACCTCATTATTTGAACAAAAATCATTGACACTCATAAAAGAAATCGACAATAATTTGCCTGACATAACAGGGGATCGTGATAAACTGATCCAGGTTATTATCAACCTGTTTTCCAATGCCGTAAAGTTTACAGAGCAAGGTTCAGTGACGTGTAAAATTTACCAGGACAGTCATGAACTTATTGTCCGCATCAGCGATACCGGCATTGGCATAGCGCCGGAAGACTTTAGTGCGGTCTTTGAGCAATTTAAACAGGTAGGCGGGGATACTTTAACTGATAAGCCAAAAGGTACCGGACTTGGCTTACCAATTTGTAAAGAGATAATAGAACATCACGGTGGCCGCATCTGGCTTGAGAGTGCACCACACAAGGGAAGTACCTTTTCATTTGCCTTGCCGGTAATTCAATCAGAAGCTATCCAGCATCCGCTGCATCTTGATGTATTAATAAAACAATTAAAGGAACAGGTTGCGCATTCCAGGATCAACGGAATAGGCAAGACTGCAAATATTTTAGTGGTGGATGATGATGATTCTATCAGGTCACTACTGCAACAGGAACTTGGCGAAGCTGGCTACCTGATAGAAGAAGCCGTGAATGGAAAACAGGCGTTGGAATGTGTTCGCAGGAACAGGCCTGACCTTATAATTCTGGATATTATGATGCCTGAAATGAATGGCTTTGATGTGGCCGCCATTCTAAAAAATGATCCGCAGACAATGGACATACCCATAATTGTTTTATCCATAGTCCAGGATAAAGCGAGAGGATATCGCATTGGCGTAGATCGTTATTTGACAAAACCAATTGACACGACTGAACTGTTTGCTGAGGTAGGCACTTTGCTGGAGCAGGGCAAATCAAAAAAGAAAGTAATGGTGGTAGATGAAGACAGTACCGCCGTGCGCTCCCTTATAGACGTACTTCAGCAAAAGGGATATTATGTGGTGGAATCTGATGGAAAAGAATTAGTAGAAAAAGCCATTTCAAACAAGCCGGATATAATCATTTTGAATTCGATGTTATCGGGCAAGCATGAAATTGTGCAGTCCTTAAGATTTGAAAAGGGATTAGAGAATGTTTTATTCCTGATCTATCAATAGAATAATATTAATCATTTTAACCGGGTAAAAAGACAAGTAAACTATGGAACAAAAATTATTGATTGTGGATGACGAGGCGCACATCCGTATGCTTATTGAACAAACGTTAGAAGAACTTGAAGAAGAAGATGTAATTTTTTTTTCAGCAGAAAATGGAGAAGAAGCTTTGCAAATTATCCAGGACGAAAAGCCTCAGCTTGTTTTTCTCGATGTGATGATGCCGAAGATGAATGGCATGGAGGTTTGCCGCAGGGTAAAAAAGGAATTAAGTCTTGGGGATGTTTTTATCGTGCTGCTTACTGCCAAGGGCCAGGAACTTGACAGGCAAAAGGGTTTGGAAGTAGGCGCTGATCTTTATATGACCAAGCCATTCGATCCTGAAGTGATACTCAACAAAGCGAGGGAAGTTTTGAAATTGCCTGCCTGATTTTTAAAAATACATTGTTGTTTCGCTGAAATAAATAACTGGTCTAATAAAACTAAATGATAAAACTGGCTCTGAGGAATATTGTGGGTAAAGAGAAGCCCGCATTTAAATTGATTCAAGCTTTGATTGAACAATTGGAAGCCGATATTTCTATTGAGGATGAAAAAGGGAAATTGATTTTTGGAAAAATTCAAATTGATCCTCTCCATAAAATTCCCACCAAAGTGGGCGAGGAGATCATAGGTTATATTAAAGGAGATAAAAACGCTTTACTTATCGCCAACCTGCTTGATGTTTTAATTCAAAAAGAACGTGATAGAAAAAACCTGGGGACAGAAGTATTAAACTTATACCAGGAAGTTAACCTGATATTTAATTTTTCTGAGAAACTTGCGCAAACCATTGACCCTGTCGCCATAGCCCACATTGCTTTAGATGAAGCAGTTCACATTATAAAATCCGATACAGGGGTAATTGTTTTGTGGGACGAAGTGCACAAAGAGTTGCAGGTGCTGTCAAGATCCGGTGAGCTATTCTTTAATGAAGGCAGCGTTAATAATCATTTGCACCTGCTTGGCAAAATTATTTTAAACGGACAGTCAGAAATTATGAATGATATTGCTGCCCTGAAAGAGGCTGGGGTAATTTTGCCGGAAGTACAATCTGTGATGTATGCCGCATTAAAAGTTAAACATCGGGTGATGGGCGCCGTTATACTGGCTTCAAATATACCCGCTCAATATACGGCCGCAAATTTAAAACTTTTAACTACGCTGGCACTTCAATCTTCTTCGGCAATTGAGTCAGCATTACTGTACGAAAAGAATATTAGGGAAGCTAAGGAAAGAGAAGAAGCGATGCGCCGGGTACATGAAGTTACCCGGAAATTTGTGCCGTATGAATTTATACAATCCCTGGGTCACAAGTTAATTACTGATGTAAAGTTAGGCGACCAGGTTGAAAAAATAGTTACCGTTTTATTCGCCGATATAAGGGAATACACTACGCTGTCAGAGTCTATGACCCCTGAAGAAAATTTTAGCTTTATATGTTCCTTTAACGAAAGTATCGGGCCGGTAATTCGCAATAATAAGGGCTTTATCAATCAATACCTGGGTGATGCTATTATGGCCATTTTCCCGGAAAATGCTGCTGACGCGTTAAATGCCGCTATCCAGATACAACTTGCGATGCAGGATTTTAACGGGCAAAGAAAAGTAAATAATCAGTCAACCATCCAAATCGGGATAGGCATGCATACAGGCCCACTCATCATGGGTATTACCGGTGATCATGAAAGATTAGATGCCACCACAATTTCGGATACGGTTAATACGGCATCACGCCTGGAAAGTCTTACAAAATTTTATAAGGCAAGTATTATTGTGAGCGAAAAAACATTAGAGCAAATTGCATCAGCACATAGTTTTCATTTACGTCACCTCGGCATTGTTCAACTAAAAGGCAAGCATGCTTCTTTAAGTATTCATGAGTGCTTTAGCGGCAACGCTATTCATGAACTACAAAAAAAGCAGGAAACCCTGGAAAGCTTCAGCCTCGGGATTTCAACTTACCTGAGAAGTTCCTTTAATGAAGCGGTGGCTGCATTCCAGGAAGTGCTTAATATAAGTCCTGACGATCATACGGCAAGACATTTTTTAAACAATGCGACACATTATTTGAAAGACGGAGTACCTGCAAACTGGATGGGTGTGGAAAAAATGAATAGCAAGTAATTTTACAAAAAATCAAACAGTGCTTTTTTAAAGGCCTCAAATTTTTGAATGTGTGGAATGTGACCTACACCTTCGAGTTCTGTAAGTTTCGAATTAGGTATCTCTCTGTTGGTTTTCTTTCCTAACTCCTGGTATTGTCCATGTATTTTTTTCTGATCATCAGTCAGCATGTTTTTGCCAACGATTGTTCTGTCTTCCTTCCCGATGATTAACAATGTTGGTACACTGATGTTTTTAAATTCATAAACCACAGGTTGTTCGTAAATCATTTCATAAGTCAATGCGTTTGCCCACGCGGTTTTATCGAAACCAGGTTTGTTCAGGGGCTCCGCCTGCGCTTTTACATATTGCTCATATTCAGGTTTCCACTCAGGATAATAGCTTTGCTGGTATTTTTTATACGATTCGTAAGTGGCTTTCATTTCGTTTGCGAATAAAGAATCAATCGGTTTGTAAGGAACGAACGTTTTATAATCCTCTAACCCTATCGGATTTTCCAATACCAATTTTTCTACCATCTTTGGATACATAAGTGCAAACCGCGTTGCCAGCATTCCGCCCATGGAATGTCCTATCACGATCACAGATTTTATGCCCAATGAATCAAGCAATTTCCTGCTGTTGTCGGCTAGCATCTGGAAGCTGTAATGAAAATTTGGCTTATCTGAACGACCCCAGCCAACCTGGTCCGGTGCCACAACATGATACCCACTATCCGCAAGTGCGGCAATTACATCTTTCCAATAGTAGCCGTTGAAATTTTTTCCATGAAAAAGTATTACAGATTTGCCATTTGGATGAGCCGGCTCTACATTCATGTAGGCCATTTTTGCGTCTTGCTTTTCAATTTGAAGACTGATGGAGTGAATGGGGTAGGGATAAGTAACCTGTGCGTATATAGTGATGGAAATTGTCATCAGGGAAAGAACTATTACAAGCCTTTTCATCATTATTTTTTTTATTAAATCATCTAAGATAGTGCCATCTTTATAGAAGAAAATAGGCGTGGAAGTCTTAACATCAGCAAAGTCTGAGAGCTTTACTTGCTCAAATGACGACCCGATCCATTTATGAAAGAAACAAATACCCTTATAATTGGCGCCAGTATCTCTGGCTTATCTTCGGCTTCTTCTTTGCAAAAAGAGAATATAGAATTTATTGTTATCGAAAAGGAATCACAGGTCGCTGCGCCATGGCGAAACCATTATGACCGGCTGCATCTTCATACTAATAAGAGCTTGTCAAATCTGCCTTATAAAAAGTTTGCGAAAAACATCCCGGGGTATCCGGGCCGTTTACAGGTGATTGAATATTTAGAGGATTATCAAAAATCATTCGGGATCGCTCCCATGTTTAATACAGAAGCAATATCTGTGAAGAGAGAGGGAAACTATTGGATAACGGAAACCAGCAACGAAACAATTCAATCAAGGTATGTTATTGTTGCTACGGGCCCCTATACCTTGCCGAGAAGTGTAAGATTCAAAGGAATGGAAACTTTCCCGGGCAAAATTATACATAGCAGCGTATATAAAACCGGGATAGATTTCAAAGGCCAAAAAGTTTTGGTTGTAGGTTTCGGTAATTCAGCTTGTGAAATCGCAATTGACTTACATGAGCAAGGCGCTGAAGCATCCATGTCTGTGCGTTCAGGGGTAAACGTTATACCACGTGATATTTTAGGAATTCCTATATTAAAAGTGAGTCTTATAATGTCCAGGCTTCCTCCCCGTTTGGCTGATATCATTAATGCGCCATTAATGAGGTTGCTGTTTGGAGACATCACGAAATTGGGCTTAAAAAAGATGCCTTATGGCCCATTTGAGCAAATTCAAAAAGATGGAAAGATTCCTTTATTAGATATTGGAACGATAGCGCACATCCGTAAGGGACATATAAAAATTTATCATGACATCGATTTTATTAATGGAAAAACTATTTATTTCACCGATGGTAAAAAAGACTTTGATGCAATTGTTGCTGCCACAGGATATTATCCTAACCACTCTTCAATTATTGATGTTGATAAATCCCGTTTTGAAGATTTAAAAGCAAGTGTCAACAAACAAAAACATTTTGGTAAAGATGGCTTGTATTTCTGTGGTTTTTGGATAGCGCCTACTGGTCAAATCCGCGAAATAGCTTCGGACGCAAAAAAAATTGCAAAGGATATTAGCAGAAAAGAGAGGCTTCTTTGATCTATGTAAAACTTAAATACCTTGTAATAAGGGCTGACCGGATGCGCAATTTTACTATTGCACCTGCTTTCCCGTATCAATCTTTTAGAAACTCAAGAAAAATGCGGTTCCAACATTGTTCACCAATACCGGCGCAGAGAGGATGTATACTGAAACAGAAGATTTTATTGCACCAACAGCCGCTTGATATTAATGCCGTAAATTCCGGTAAAATGAAAGCACCTCATAGAAAATCAAATTAAATGAAACCTGCCATTTTATGGATGTTATTAGCCTGGTTTTGTAATAAGGCAAATTCACAGGAATATATTTCGTTGTGGCAAAAAGGAAAAATGCCCAATTCGAAAGGACTGGACATAAAAGATAGCCTTTCTAATGAAAGAATATATCGTGTTTCAAGCCCGGGCATGTACGCTTTTTTCCCTTCGAAGGATGATAATTGCGGGGCAGCGGTAGTTATTTTTCCTGGCGGCGGCTATACACATCTTGCGATGAACCTTGGCGGTTTTCAACTTGCAAAATGGTTCAATACTTTGGGAATATCTGCCTTCGTAGTTAAATACAGGTTACCAAATTCACCTGACCTCGTACACAGAGAAATAGCCCCGTTGCAGGATGCTGAACGAGCTGTGGAAATTGTAAGAGCAAATGCTGCCAGGTGGGCTATTGATGATTAATAAAATTGGTGTGTTGGGAACATCTGCCGGTGGCCACCTCGCATCTTTGGCAGGTTGTGAAATGAATGATGTTACTGATACAAAAGATAGTGTTAGCAAGTATTCTTTCCACCCGGATTTTATGCTCCTTATTTCTCCGGTAATTGATATGGGAAATTTTGCACATAAGGGCAGCCGTGAAAGTTTGCTTGGTCCCAATCCTTCCGCTGAATTAATTGAAAAATATTCCACCCAAAATAACGTAACAGAGCAAGCGCCACCTTGTTTTATTGCCGATGCATTTAATGATAAGACCGTGTCTCCGCAAAACAGTTTATTGTTCTACCAGGCGCTACTCGATAAAAAAATTTCAACAAGCTTTCATGTTTTCCCCCAGGGAGGACATTCGATAAATGTGAATAATAATCCTGGCTCAACTGCTCTTTGGAAGCCGCTTTGTGAGGCATGGCTAAAAGAAACAGGATTTATTTCTTTTGAAAAAAAGTAATCATCGTTTGAAAAAAATAGATTATATCAGTTTATGACGGCATGGCAATTACCTGGAAAATACGTGATCGAAACTCCTCATAAGTTTTGGGCAGCGGCAGTTCAATAAAAAATAAATGAATAACTTGAACTCCTGGAATATTTGAATTTTTTTAGATAAAAAAATATAAAATGAAACCGATCAATACAGCGTTATGCTCCTTTGGAATGAGTGGCTGGGTTTTTCATGCGCCATTTATAGAAATAAATCCCGGGTTTAATTTATATGCCGTGTGGGAGCGTTCTAAAAACCTGGCCGAACAAAAATACCCGGGGATAAAAACCTATAGAAAGCTCGAAGATATACTGGTCGATGAAGCGGTGGAATTAGTGGTAGTTAACACTCCTAACTATACCCATTACGAGTATGCAAAAAAAGCTTTGGAAGCCGGTAAGCATATCATAGTGGAAAAGCCTTTTACAATTACTGTTGAAGAAGGTGAAGAATTAATTGAAATAGCTAAAAAGCAAAATAAGAAAATATCGGTCTATCAAAATCGCCGGTATGATAGCGACTATAAAACAATTAAAAAAGTTATTCAACAAAATTTATTGGGAGATTTGATAGATGTTGAAATGCATTTCGACAGGTACAAGGAAGAACTAAGCCCGAAGGTGCACAAGGAAATCCCCGGCCCCGGAACGGGATCCCTATATGACCTCGGCTCACATTTAATTGACCAGGCTTTGCAATTGTTTGGTATGCCTCAAAGAGCTTTTTGCGGATGTGCAGGCTATGCGCCCTGTCTCACAGGTGGATGATTACTTTAACGTTTTGCTTTACTATGAAAAATTCAGGGTGCATTTAAAATCAAGTTATGCAGTAAGAGAGGCATTGCCCGGTTACATTTTCCATGGATTAAAGGGATCGTTTATAAAACCAAAAACAGATGTACAGGAAGAAATGTTACAGGCCGGGAAGGTTCCCGGAAGTGATAATTGGGGAACAGAACCGGGGTCACAAAAAGGGCTGTTGCATACGGAAAAGGATCGCGAGGTGGTAAGAGAATATATAAAATCTGAACAAGGTAATTATAATGAATATTATGAAGGAATTTATGAAGCGATAAGAAATAATAAACCTATGCCCGTTACTGCGGAAGAGGCCTTGCAGGTAATTAAAATAATTGAGGCGGCATACGAAAGCAGCAGATCGGGATGTTCAGTTGAAGTGTAACGTACATGCATCGTGGTATTTAATAAGAAGTGAGATCCCTTAAATTAAATAAATAGTGGATTGCTCATTAACCGAAATAAATTTTAGCAAGATGAAATTATCAGCCCATACTTTAAAAAATATTTCAACGGACAATGTTATTGTGCCGGATGAAGGGTTGCTGGAATTACCCGAAAAAGTTTTGCAATTCGGTACAGGCGTGTTGTTGCGGGGTCTGCCGGATTATTTTATTGATAAGGCCAACCGCATGGAAATATTCGGCGGCAGAATTGTAATTGTAAAAACTACATCACGCGGAGATACGGCTGCTTTTGACAAGCAAGACGGATTATATACTTTGTGTGAGCGGGGGGTACAGGATGGGCAAAAGGTGGAGGAAAACATTATTAATTCGTCGATAAGCCGTGTGTTGAATGCCGCAAAAGAATGGGAACAAATTTTAGAGTGTGCCCGCAATCAAAGTCTGCAGGTAATAATTTCCAATACCACCGAAGTAGGGATAAAACTGGTGAATGATGATATCCGCCGGCATCCTCCGGTATCTTACCCGGGAAAATTGCTCGCGTTTTTGTACGAGAGATTCAAAGCATTTAACGGCAGTGAAAAAAGCGGGTTTGTTATTGTGCCTACAGAATTAATTCCTGACAATGGGAAAAAATTGGAGTCTATCGTTCTTGAATTGGCGCATTTAAATGGATTGGGCGATGATTTTATCGAATGGGTAGAGCGGTGTAATTATTTCTGTAATTCTTTAGTTGACCGGATTGTTACCGGCATGCCTGATGAAGAAACAAGAGTTGAAATAGAAAACGAATTGGGATATAAAGATGACTTGCTAACTATGTGTGAAGTGTACAGGTTGTGGGCAATAGAGGGGGATGATCCCATAAAAAAAATATTATCGTTTGCAGGCGCGGATGAGGGAATGGTTATTGAACCTGATATTAACTTGTACCGTGAATTGAAACTGCGTTTGCTAAACGGAACGCATACGCTTAGTTGCGGTATCGCGTTTCTTGCGGGAATCGATACCGTAAAAAATGCGATGGAGGACAGAATGATGGAAGGATACATTGCTGATTTAATGCAGCACGAAATAGGCCCGTCGATACCTTATGAAATACCAGGTGAGGCGATTAGAGCCTATGCAGAAAATGTGCTTGACAGGTTTCGCAACCCACATATTAATCATTACTGGCAAAATATAACCCTCAACTATACCAGTAAAATTAAATTGCGTTGCGTCCCCGTACTTTTAAATCACTATAAAAAAAGGAATTCTGTCCCGGAATTATTTGCCCTTGGATTTGCGGCTTATATTTATTTTATGAAAGCTGTGCGGCAAAATGGCAATGAATTTTTTGGTGAATATGCCGGGCAGCCATACCTGGTCCAGGATGAGACGGCTGAAAAATTTTATAAATTGTGGCAAAATTCAAATGCAGCTGATGTTGCAAAAGAAGTTTTAAAGGATGCATCTTTGTGGGGCAAAGACCTGGGTACGCTTCCGGGATTTCAGCAAGCCGTTACTGACGATTTGAATAGGATCATTGCAGACGGCATGAAAAGAACTTTAAGCGCTGTAAGACAAAAGAAAATTTATGTATAATGAATCATAAGGTAACAAAAGTGCATCCCGCGGATAATGTGTTGGTTGCCTTAAACGATCTTAGGGAAGGAGACAACATTGAATACAACGGTGAGCCCTATGTGATTATCGGAAACGTTCCGGCCAAACATAAATTTGTAACAAATGATATGCAACCGGGCGATGAATTGTTTATGTATGGGGTGCTCGTAGGAAAGGCGCAAACTTTTATCCCGCGCGGTTCTATTATTTCAACTGCCAACGTAAAACATGCTGCAAATAGTTTTGAAGTAGGAGATAGAAAACTGGATTGGAATAAGCCTGATATTTCTAAATTCGCCAACACAACTTTCAAGGGATTTCACAGGCCGGACGGAAAGGTCGGCACTGCCAATTACTGGCTGGTAATTCCTCTTGTATTTTGCGAAAACCGCAACCTGGAAGTATTGAAAGAAGCATTAGTGAATGAGCTGGGTTATGGACGAAACCAAAATAAAAAAGCTGAGGTGTCCCGGCTGATTGAGATTTATAAAAGCGGAAGGGATATTGAAGATATATTGAATGCCGATGTAACAACAAAGGAAGAAGAAATAAAAAAGCAACGGCTTTTTCCGAATGTTGATGGAATAAAATTTTTAACACACGAAGGCGGATGCGGCGGTACAAGGCAGGATTCACAGGCGTTGTGTGGGTTGCTTGCAGGATACATAACTCATTCAAATGTTGCGGGCGCTACTATATTAAGTCTCGGCTGCCAGAATGCGCAGGCAGAGATTCTGCAGGAAGAAATAAGAAAAAGAGATAGCAATTTTTCAAAGCCATTGTATATCCTGGAGCAGCAAAAAATAGGTAAAGAAACTGACCTGATATCACAGGCTATAAAACAAACTTTTGCAGGATTGGTTTACGCAAATTCTATTGAAAGAAAACCAGCACCACTGAGCAAGCTCTGTATTGGCCTGGAATGCGGTGGCTCCGATGGATTTAGTGGCATATCTGCAAATCCTGCTATCGGCTACACTTCTGATTTATTAGTAGCATTGGGTGGCTCCGTTATACTTTCCGAGTTTCCGGAACTTTGTGGAGTTGAGCAAAATCTGAGTGACCGCTGCACCACCACTGACACGGCTAAACGCTTTGGTGATTTAATGCGAACATATAATGACCGGGCAAAAGCGACAGGCTCCGGTTTCGACATGAACCCTTCCCCGGGTAATATAAAAGACGGTTTAATTACCGATGCGATAAAGTCTGCAGGGGCCGCAAAAAAAGGAGGCACCTCACCTGTAACGGATGTGCTCGATTATCCCGGGATGGTTACAAGGCCGGGATTGAATTTACTTTGTACACCGGGTAATGATGTTGAAAGCACTACCGCTGAAGTGGCGTCGGGCGCCAACGTTGTATTGTTCACGACGGGCCTCGGCACGCCGACGGGCAATCCCATTACGCCTGTAATTAAATTATCGAGCAATACGATATTATATAATAAGATGAATGACATTATTGATATCAATACCGGGACAATTATAGAGGGACAAGAAACGATTGAGCAGGCCGGTGAACGGATTTTAGAATATGTGATTAAGGTAGCAAGCGGTGAAATTGAGGTGAGTGCCGTAAGGCATTTGCAGAATGATTTTATTCCATGGAAGAGGGGAGTAAGTCTTTAAGAGAAGAGATATCATGAATGCATAAGGACTTTAAGAGTCGCAAAAAAAGCCTTTGTGTTTCTTTGCGCATTTGCGTCTTTGTGGCAAAATGATTTGTATCCGTGCCTTAATCGCCAAGTAAATATGAATTTTATGAAGAAGTTTTTAGATGAGAATTTTTTATTGGAGACCAAAACCGCGGAAAAATTATATTTCGATTATGCGGAAGAACTGCCCATCATCGATTATCATTGCCACCTCCCGGTTCAGCAAATTGCAGACGACATAAACTTTGAAAACCTTACCCAGGTATGGTTGTATGGGGATCATTACAAATGGCGGGCTATGCGTACCAATGGCGTAGATGAAAGTTATTGCACGGGCTATAAAACCGATTTTGAGAAATTTCAAAAATGGGCCGAAACCGTGCCCTACACTTTGCGCAATCCCCTTTATCACTGGACACATCTTGAATTGCAGCGGTATTTTAAAGTAGATAAAATCTTAAATGCTGAAAGTGCAAAGAAGATTTATAAGTCATGCACAAAAAAATTACAATCCAAAAAATATTCTGTGCGGCGCCTGCTTAAAAAAATGGATGTAGAAGTTGTATGTACCACCGACGATCCTGTTGACTCGCTGCAGCATCATAAAAAAATAAAAGATGATGGATTTAGCGTCAAAGTTTTTCCCGCATTCAGGCCCGATAATGCGATGAAAGTAGATGATGTGAATGAGTTTAATTCTTATGTAAGCAAGTTGGAGGCGGTGAGTAATGTAAGCATTAATTCATACCAGTCATTCCTTGATTCATTAAAGAAGCGGCATGATTTTTTTGCGTCAATGGGCTGCACCGTTTCTGACCATGGACTGGAATATATATATTCCGAACACTATACTGATGAGGAAATTAATTCAATGTTCGACAAGCTTCGCTCCGGCACAGAACTCTCCGGGAAAGAAAAGCTGAAGTTTAAATCTGCCATGTTGTATGTCTTCGCAATCTGGGATCATGAAAAAGGCTGGGTGCAGCAATATCACGTGGGTGCTTTGCGAAACAACAACCAGACGGATGCTTGCAATGTGTGGCCCGGATAGCGGCTGGGATTCAATTGGCGACTTTCAACATGGCAGGGCTTTATCAAAATTTTTTGACCGTCTTGATTCCACCAACCAGCTTGCAAAAACTATCTTATACAATTTAAATCCGGCGGATAATGAATTGATCGCAACGATGGCCGGAAATTATAATGATGGAAGCTCCGCAGGCAAAATGCAATTCGGCTCAGCCTGGTGGTTTTTAGACCAGAAAGACGGAATGGAAAAACAAATGAATGCCCTTGTCCAATATGGGCCTGATCAGCCGGTTTGTAGGGATGATCACGGATTCAAGAAGCTTTCTTTCTTTCCCGCGTCACGAATATTTTCGCCGGATCGTTTGCAATTTATTTGGCAATGAAATCGAGAACGGTGAATTGCCAAATGACATAAAATGGACCGGAAAAATTGTTAGCGACATTTGCTACTACAATGCGAAAAAATATTTTGGCTGGTGAAAAGGCCGGTGCGCCTAGAGATGCTTATTTACCCGTTTACTTTTTTTTCTCCGCTTCAAGTTTATAAACAAATGGCTGAACCCGGTAAGCGTTTACAGGCCTGTTGAATTGTATAGCTGCATTCCATGATGGACTTTCTTTTATAACACGTAACGCATCTTTATCTACCTGGGCATAGCCGGAGGATTTTAAAATTTTTGCAACGCTCACTTCACCATCTTTATTAACGATAAACTGCACCTGCACATCAGCGGTTATATCGCCTTCGCCTTTTACTTTAAAATCTTTTGAAACATTTTTAATAATATACTGCTGCCATGCTTTCTGGCCTCCTTTGAATTCTGCTTCCTGCTCGAACACATAATTTTTTATTTTCTTACCATCCTCATCGAATCCTTCTATTACAGCGTCATCTTTGCCATCGGGAATATAATAATGCGCTGCCAGCTGGCCGTTTGGATAGTAGTGATATACATACAATCTTTTTTCTCCTGAATAGAAAACAGAATCCTCGACATGCCCGTTTTGAAAATAAAGCACCTGTGATCCGGCCGGGTGAATCATTAGCGTATCCGGGTAAGTGGATTTTCCACGAAGCTTATTCCCTGCAATCCAGTAAGAATTGCATTGATACATATTTCCGGCTTTTTCGAAGTCTGCATAGTAAGTTGCCTTATCGCTGGTTGTTACCGCCCAGTTATTATCATAGTAGATCGTTGTTTTTTGAGCAGAACAAATAATGTAGAAAACGCAAAATGAAGTGGTAAGCAAAAGTTTCATAAAAAAATTTGAAATAAGATAATTAACATTTTTTGGCTGTCATTATTGCGTTTTGCGTTGCAGATTTTTTAGTTTCAAGAGATCGAAGCCTGCACTGTTTACGTAAAGCCGTGAATTAAGATGATGCTTTGTATCAATAAAATTGTAAATACCCCCATGTTCGAGCAAGCATCTCACCCCGAGTCGTTGAATTATTAAGAAGGTTGCGTTGGCGCAAGGTACTGTCAGAAAAACCAAATAAAATTGCAGGTTTTTTTAATAATTTTGAATCAAGTGAAAGAAGGCATACGGCGATACTTCGACGGATGCTTATCTTGTGTAACCCTGGTTATTGCCGGGGTTATCTTTTTACCCGATTTCTTTTTGTTTTTCTTCTTTTTTAGTTGATAGTGATGGCTCCTTCGGAGCCAAAGTGAAAGAAGGCTCCGGCTCCACATCTCCGGATTTTTTATCTTGATACTTCGGATCAAACGCTTCATCTTTTTTCCAAAGGGTATAAATAAATTCAAGTAGTTTTTTTTGAACAGCTGTATAAGCCTTCATCTTTATTTTACTTTTTTCGTAAACTCTTTCGTACAAGTTATTAAATGGAGCTACTTCATATTTAATCATGTTGAATGCAGGAAAATGTAAGCAACGTCGTATATGACTATTTCCTTTCTTAGATATTTTTGTTTTTCCTTTTCGTTTTCCAGATTGATTTTCTACCACATCATATCCTGCATAGCTTACTAATTGAGCAATGTTTTCAAAAGCTGCAAAGCCATTTGTTTCCGCAACTATTACAGCTAAATTTTGTAACCCAAGTCCTTTGATTTTACAGATGTTACTAAATTTCTTTTTTAATATTTCATCACTTTCTACAATTTGTTCCACTCTTGACTGCAGGCCTTTTTTATTTTTTTGTAAAAGGTTAAGCTGCCTGGTATACATTGTTTCTATGGCCTTATCCCTGTACATACCGTATTGCAGCGCATGCAATTGATTTTTTAAAACGGTGGATTGCTCTGCAATGCTTTGTATTTGCCTGGTGATCAGGCGAAGCAAATAAATGTTGCTGCTTAGTGGTTTCCAGGTTGTGTTGTTTTGTTCACATGCCATTTGAGCAAGCCCCTTAGCATCTATGCGATCGTTCTTGGATTTCAACCCAAGGGCCTCTTTATACTTTTTAGCTTTGTTTGGCAATACAACTGAAACGTTACACTTTTTATCATGCAGGAACCATGCGAGCTGTTCATAATAAATGCCGGTGGCTTCCATTAAATAAACAGTCGGTAGAGGAATCCTGGTGTTTTTAGTTACCCATAAAATGAAAGCTTCAAATCCTTTTTTATTATTATTAAAACTGCATTGTGCTCTGATCGTGACTTGCTGTAGTTTGTCAATGATACTAATACATGCATCGAATTTTTCCATGGCCATATCAATTCCGAGGCCGTACTTTAAAAATTCCATGTCAAGCTATTTTTAAAAATGAATAAATAAATCAACTGTTTCTTCAACAGCCTTTACTCATATTTTATTCAAGATTATTGAACCGGGTCAATATCTTTAAGTACTGTTCAGGCTTCGGAAGAAAAGGCAAATAAGTGATCTCTTGCGCTCCACATAGTCTAATTGTACATTTGGTTTTTCTGACAGTACCTTGTGCCATTATAACGAAGTTGCCTACATTAGCTTATGAGCCGTAAATATAAATTCCACGATAATGATAAGTTGTATTTTATATCCTATGCCACAGTAAACTGGATTGATATTTTTGTTAGAGAAGAATATAACCAGGTAATTATAGATTCGTGGAAACACTGCCAGGAAAAATAAGGTTTGGAAATTTATGGATGGTGCATTATGACGAGCCATGTTCATATGATTATCGGGAGCAAACAAGACAAGTTAGAAGATGTAGTTCGAGATATAAAAAAGCATACATCATCAAAACTTAAGACAGCGCTTAAAAACCACCCGCAAGAGAGCAGAAAGGAATGGATAATTTGGATGATGGAAAGGGCTGGAAAGAAGAATGGCAATAACAAGGATTGGCAGTTCTGGCAGCAGCATAATAAACCGCTTGAAATTACAAGCCAGGAAATGTTTGATGAAAAATTGGCCTACATCCATCAGAACCCTGTGCAGGCAGGTTTTGTGACAAAAGAAGAGGATTGGAAGTTTAGCAGCGCTCGTGACTTTTGCGGAATGAAAGGATTGGTTTCATTAAGTTACAGTTAGTATGCTTGGCACAAGTAGGCCAGGCTAAAGCTAAACCTCATACTTGCGCCATGGAAGCCATGGAACAGAACATTCAGATTTTATACAACAGTCAACCATCTAATAATCTTCATATCCTTTCAGCCGAAATAACAAATACAAGTAACAAAGACTTCCCAAAATTAAATTTTGAATTTTCAGTTCCAATTGGCGGCCCAAAATTAGATTAAGTCCCCTGCTGATGTTGGCGTCCTCGCCCACATATATTTCAATAATCGTTGAAATGTCTTAGCCATGAAAAATCCTTTATCCCTGTTTCATAAATCTTGCTGATGACCATTTATATTCCCCGGGTGAGGTTGCCAAATTCCAGTGTGGCTGACAGGGATTAAAATGCCCGCCTGACCGATTCATTCGGGCAGGAATGTAATTCAGTTTTTGTCGAAAAAAATTTTTGTGCCGTGGTTAGAATGGCAACTCAGAACCATTATCTATAATCTCCTTTTTATATATCGATTTGACCTTCTTGCGTGAATTATTGCAAGAATAACAATCCTATCATTGTAAACTTTATAAAACAATTTGTAAGGAAATTTTCGCATTACCATCCTTCTTATACCCTTATTCCATTTGGCATAAGCTAGTGGGTTATTCAGTAAATCGCTTTTGGCAATTTCCAACTCATTTATAAACTTGTTGCCAAGCCCGTTTAACTTTCGTTCATACCAATCAAAAATTACAATAGCATCTTCATTTGCGCTTTCAGAAACCAGGAGAGCATATTTCATTTTCTCCTTGCTTTCAGTCCTGCAATAAACTCCTCCCAGGGTATCGCATTCATCTTTCCCGATTCATAACTGGTAACCCTTTCTTCCAAAACGGTTTTCAATTTTTCGTCATTCTCATAGACCGAATCAGGGTTTTCGGCAATACAGGTTTCCCATATCTCGTCAATAATTTCCAGTCTTTCCTGCACCGGCAATTTTTTTATTTCAGAAATATCGTATCTCATTTTTTAATTTAAAATTACAGAAACTTTTTTTGTATTGATGACGTCTTCGAAGCATTGCAATATGTGTTAGCTGATATGAGCATGCAGACTGCGGCGTTTAAATAATCTGCTCCCCAAAGAGATTGTAAAGCCTTTTACAAAAACATTTTTTTACTTTTAACATACGATTCGATCAACATAAGTATATAGTAACTTCTCCCGGTTTATTCATCTAAATAAAATACACATTGAAAAATCCATTTGACAGACGAAAGTTCATTAAAGACACAGCTACTGCAGCAACAGGTATGGCATTATTATCTGCACTTCCAAAGAAAAGTTTAGCCAGGTTTCGGGATGAACCGCGAATCAGGTTTTCTGTAATCAACATTAATCATGGCCATATTTATGGAATGACGGACGCGATAATAAGGGGAGGCGGGCAGCTCGTTTCCTTTTATGCCAAAGAATCTGAACTTGTAGCCGCTTTCTCTAAAAAATATCCGCAGGCAAAACTGGCTGCTAATAAAAAAGAAATTCTTGAAGATAATTCCACACAGCTCATTCTTAGTTCGGCAATACCGGTAGAACGTGCACCCCTCGGAATAGAAGTGATGAAACATGGCAAAGATTATTTGGTTGACAAACCCGGCATTACCACTCTGGAACAATTGGCCGAAGTGCGAAGAGTACAAAAGGAAACTAAAAAGATATATTCCATCATGTTCAGCGAGCGCCTCGAAAACCGTGCAACTGTAAAGGCTGGCGACCTCGTAAAAGACGGCGCTATTGGTAAAGTGATTCAGACTATTGGACTCGGCCCTCACCGCATAAGTCTTACAAGCCGGCCTTCCTGGTTTTTCGATCGCAAATATTTTGGCGGTATCATTACTGACATTGGCTCACACCAGTTCGACCAGTTCCTTTTCTTTACGGGCTCAACGAGTGCTGATATCGTGGCTTCGCAGGTTGCCAACGTAAACCATCCTCAATACCCTGAATTTGAGGATTTTGGTGACGTAATGATCAGGGGTGACCGGGGTGCAGGTTATATCCGCCTGGATTGGTTTACCCCTGACGGCCTGGATTCATGGGGTGACGGGCGTCTTACTATCCTGGGAACTGAGGGTTATATTGAAGTGCGCAAGAACATTGATATTGCCGGGCCTAAAGGAGGCGATCATTTGTACCTGGTAGACAATAAAAAAACACAATTCATCGATTGTAAGGATATGCCGCTTCCTTTCGGCCAGTTATTCGTAAACGATGTTATCAACCGTACAGAAACAGCTATGACCCAGCAACACTGTTTCCTGGCAACTGAGCTGGCATTGAAAGCGCAGAAAAACGCAAAAAAAACCAGCTTCAAACAGTAATATATTTCAGGCGCGGTGGCACATGCATTTGCAAAATTTTCCACGGTCAATGGGATGGAAAGATTTCCAATTAAATTAATAAAACGAAGGAAAACTTGCATCATTAAATATTCACCCAATTAAAAATATCATTATCAGTACAATTGATACCGCATAAAGAAGATTCGCAGAAAAAATAAATTCCGTGAGTCACTATTGGAGGTGCCGGTTTTTTTTATTAATTTTTATGGTCAACGAAATCAATAAAATTTCTTCACAGTACTGCGTTTCGCATTTACATTGATTTGAAAGGAAGACCTGAAGTAAAATCATTATAAACGCTGCATTTAAGCCGGGTAAATAGTATATTTATTACCCGCAGTAATAATCCAAACTAAAAACTATCATTATGAGAAAAATAATCTTCCTGCTTTGTGCTTTTAGTTTTGTATTTCATCTTAATGCACAGGATAATAAAACCCCGTCACCCATAATATTTATTTGTGATGCAAGCGGATCTATGATGGGCCAAATACAGGGAAAGACCAAAATGGAGATTGCGACCAGCGTGCTGTCTGCGTCTGTAAATAATCTCCCGGAAAATCAAAAGGTTGGGCTTGTGGCGTATGGGCATCGTAAAAAAGAGGATTGTAAAGACGTGGAATTTTTAGTAGATGTGGAAAGCGGTACAAAAACACAGGTGAACCAGTCGTTAAAAAACATAAAGGCTTTGGGAAGAACACCGCTGGCTTTGTCTGCAACGCAGGTGATAGACAAATTGCGAAATACAAAAATGAAAGCAACCATAATTTTGGTTACAGATGGTATTGAATCCTGCAATGGAAATATTTGCGATGTGATAAGCGCTGCAAAGAAAGAAGGTATTGATTTCAGGCTGCATATAATTGGGTTTGGACTAAAGGCGGGGAAACCGAACAACTAAGATGCGCTGCTAAAGCCGGAGACGGCCAATATTATGATGCTACAAATGCGGGCGGATTAGGCGATGTACTTAATGAAGCAACTGCTGCCGATGTAGATAAGCCTTCGAAAAACTTTTCAGTTTATGCAATCAAAAACGGAAAGCCCATTGATGCGATAGTGAAAGCATATAAATCCGGATCAAAAACATCTGTCACTTCCGTACGCACTTATGCTGATACAGCTTTTTTATATCTTCCTGCAGGCACTTACGACCTGGAAGTAAAACCTCTTGAAAATAGTGATGTGAATGCTGTTGTTGTACCCGGCGTAAAAAGTTTTGATGGAAAGATTGCCCACCAAACGGTAAGCTTTGATGGAGGTAAGGTGCAGGTATCCACTTTAAATAATGGTGAAGGATGGGATGCAGTCGTAAAGGTTTTATCGAAGGATGGAAAAACAGTTTCCAGCGGTCGCACTTATGGCAAACCCAAAGTTTACGAAGTAAATCCGGGCGTTTATGATGTGGAAGTAACTGCTATGGTAATAGAAGGAATGAGAACAACGCATCGTATGGAAAATGTAACTGTCAAAGCAGGTGAAACAAAATCACTCGAACATAATTTTAAGAGTGGGATTGCAATGATAGGCGCGACAAACGCGAAAGGACTTATAGATGCATTAGTTGATATAAAGGATGCTACTACAAAAAAAAGCATGGCTACCGGGAGAACTTATACGGCGGCCACCAGCAACCCTAAAAAATTTGTTTTAACTCCAGGCTCTTACGAAGTAACTGTAACTGCCTTTAAAGAATTAAATGGGAAAAAACAGACCTTTACGATGGTTGTGAAAGAAGGAGAATCAGTGGAGAAGGTAGCCAGTTACTGATTAGTCAATGAGGAATAAATTAGCAAAATCAGCGGGTTGACTATTGTATCTTTTGACGTTTATTTTTTTTTTGGGACAATAGATCGGAGAATTTCTGGCATGCAAAAAACAAAAGCCTTTTAAGCCAATAGACGGCCACAAAATGATCACAAAGAAATCCTACATTTGGTCTCAACTTATTTTTAAAAACAAAGTATGAACGAACCGCTACCAAAAAAAAGATCGGGGTTTAAAAAATTCTTTCGGTGGCTGCTGGTCATTGGCATTATCGCTTTAGCTATAATCTTTTGGTGGAAATATTATTTTGTATTTGGCGAAGGAGTAAAATCAGGAGAGCTGAATTACCTGGTGAAAAAGGGCAATATTTTCAAAACGTATGAAGGCAAACTTATACAATCAGGATTTCGTTCCAAAACACCCGGTAGTATTCAATCTTATGAATTTGAATTTTCGGTGGTGAATGACAGCATTGCCAACATACTTATGAATAACAGCGGCGATTATTTCGACCTGCACTATAAAGAGTATAAGAGCGCCATTCCCTGGAGAGGATATAGCGAGTTTATAGTTGATAAGATCGTCTCAATGAAGCCTGTGGCGAAGTAATAAAGAAAGCCAGGCGATTTAAAAAAAATGAATGAATGGAAAAGAGATTATTGTCTCCGAACGTTTATCATCAATGGTAAGGAAATATATTTGTTTTTAGCTACGGCTGCACCGCCCATGCCAACCCATCCGGTACTCCACCCACATCAAGTTTGCCGGTAACTTCCAAAGTTTTAAGATCTACAATAGCAATATAATTATCTGCCGAGCAGGCAACGAATGTACGTCTGCCGACAGGGTCCATCAAAATGCCTGCAGCGCCTTTGCCCAATTTCAACCGCTTTACTTCTTTACGTGTTGTTGCATCATAAACGGTAAGCTCACCGGACTGAAGACTCGAAATAAATACCTGCTTACCATCAGGCGTAAATTTCACCCGGTTAGCACCTTGTACCTTTGCATCAATTTTTGCGGCCCGTTTTTTTGCAGCAAGATCAATGATAGTGATGGTTCCATCATCACTTGAGGCTGTCCATAATTCAGCGCCTTCAGGCGATACATCAAATCCCTCCGAACCTCTCGCCGTAGGAACGATTGTTTGTATCCATTCTTCGCGTGGCTTTGCATTTGGAGGAGCAAATTGCCCGGGCGGGATCAATGTGTCAATAAGGATGCTCACCGTGCCGGAAGAGACATTAGTGGTGTAGATTCTTTTTCCATCATCAGTTACATGGATCATGTGCGTCCTGTCCTGTCCAGTTCCCATGCTCCAGTCAAGTTTGCCGGTTGCAGGATCATAGCGGCCAACGGCCTTGGAGCCTTCCGCGGTAAACCATGCTTTTCCATCCTTAAATGCTATATCGTGCGGACCAAACAGCGGTCTTGTATCAATGTTGCTTAGTGGCTTTTGTGCAACAAGATCAATGATGTTTATTTCATGAAAGCTACCGCCCCCGTAAATGCATACGTAAGCTGTCTTCCCGTCTGCAGAGGCCACTACTTCGTGCGGATCATCACCCACAGGAATCCGGGCTATGATTTTTAATGTAGCAGGATCAACAATCGCCAGTGTATGATTGGCTTTTGAAAGTGCAAGCAATGATCTCGTGGGAGTGGGCTGGGCATTACATGCTGTTATTGAGAAAGCGAATGTTACCAGGAAAGTGTTTAGTGTAATAAGCAGGAACATTCGGTAGTTTAAATTTTTCATAAACTGAATATTTTTTAGTGATTAAAGTTGATAGTTAAATCTTCACCTTCACCACCATCTTCCTGATCTCGCCATCGCCGATCATTGGTGCATGTACATCTTCCGGAAAAAAAATGACGAACTGGCCATTGGTTAATCCAAAATACATGTCCGGTGTGTCGTTATAGAACACAACATCTTTCTCAGGGTTGTATTCTACTTTCTGTTGTGTGCAGGTATCACGCGGCTTCCAGCCCATTTGTTCTTTTCCATTTATGCAAACTTGTATATCAATATGCTTATTATGGCATTCAAATTTTGCAGCAGATTCTGCTTCGGTCATTCCTTGTTTGTTAGAAACAATAGCTTTTAATTCCTCGCCATGGATTTCATATTTGCCCGCTTCAATCGTTTCTAAATTTTGCGAAGCGATGTATTCAAATGCTCTTGCAAATAACGGGTGAACACAAAAATATTTTTCAGCGTTTGATAAATTGTCTATAATCATTTTTTATCTTTTTTGAGTGAACTTTTTTGTATAAAATCCAGTAATGTATAACTGTGACGGTTACTTGTGTAATAGTCTTTTGTCTTAAATCATGGAGGGGTTACAGGCGAAACCAGCGTCTTGCCGCCCGTGTCAACAGCCACCGGTGATGGGTTCCTCGTGTCTTTCACAGCAATCATTGTAATAATCGCCGACAATAATAGCGACACCGACATAAAAATATATGACGCATCAAATCCCCCCGTTGCGCCATTGAGATAACCAACAATATATGCTCCGATAAAAGAACCTAAGGCTCCGAAACTGTTTATCAAAGCAATTGCACCTCCTGAAACATTGCTTGGCAATACTTCTGTAATAATCGCAAAGAATGGCCCGTAAGGCGCGTACATTGCTCCTCCTGCGATAACAAGCAATATAAATGACAACCAAAAATTTGTGGTGCCTGCTAAATAAGAACCATAGAACGCAATAGCGCCGATCAATAAGAATGGCCATACATATATTTTCCTGTTTAAGGTTTTATCAGAAAGCCAGGAAGCTGTGAGCATGGCAATGATAGCAAGTAAATAAGGAAGCGATGAAAGCCAGCCTGTGTTTACCATACTTAAATTTCCGGCCTTTTTAATAATGTCTGGCAGCCATATCACGAAGCCGTATACGCCAATGCTCCACAACGCATATTGAAGGCAGAGCAGAACAACCACTCTTGACTTAAAAGCGACTGCATAATTTTTTACCGGTTTAATTACCTGCTGTTCCTCAAGAAGCTTTTGCTCAAGTTTTAGTTTTTGATCATCGGCAAGCCATTTTGCATTCTTAGGTTTATCATCTACGAGGAACCACCAGAAGAAAGCCCATACAATCGCGGGCAGGCCTTCCAGTATAAACATCCACCGCCAGCCTAACGACTGCACCAGGTAGCCCGACAAGATTGACATCCACAGGATGGTTACCGGGTTGCCAAGGATGAGAAAAGTGTTTGCCCTGGAGCGTTCTGATTTTGTAAACCACCTGCTTAATAAAATAAGCATTGCAGGCATTACAGCGCTCTCCACTACACCAAGCATGAAACGTATAACGATTAGCGCATTTATATTATTTATCATACCTGTTGCCATGGCAAGGCCACCCCACAATATCAGCGACCAGAAGATTAGTTTTTTGGCGCTTTTATTTGCGGCGTACAATGCACCTGGAATCTGGAAGAAGAAATAGCCAAGAAAAAAAAGCGAACCCAGGAGTGATGACGTCGCTGCTGTGATATTGAGGTCTTCCGCCATTCCGCCGGCAGCGGCAAAACCAAAATTGGCGCGGTCGAGGTATGCAAGGCTGTAGGTAATAAAAGCAATTGGGATCAGGCGGTACCAGCGTTGTTTTGCAATCGTTTCTGTCATGGTAAACTTCTTTAAATTTTATTCAGGTTAAATTTTTCTCAAGCCACCCGGGCTAATTTGGAATCCTCACCTTTATCACCATTTTCTTGATGTGATTATAACCGTCTATCTTAAAGGCAGGGCGATGCATTTCTTTGGGAGAAAAAATAAAAAAAGTTTCAGGCCCTGCATCAAAATAATTTTCGCCGCTTACCGTAAAATTTTCAATGTCCTTTGTGGCATCATATGGCATTGTTACCACAGCATTTGGAGAGGCGACTTTTGCAACACCCATTCCGGCCTTTCCCGTCAGGATCATTTGCAGGTCATTAAAATTTCTGTGCGCTTCCCATTTTACCTGGTCTTTATCAGGTGCATCCAAATCTGCGATGATGGCATATACATTGTTGGAGTCAATGATGTAAGTACCTGGCTCCATTTCAGCAGGGTTACGCGTTTTTAAGAAATTAAAAGCCTCGTCCCAATACTTACTATTCATATGGTATTGCCTGGAAAATTCCTGTTGGTTAATACTTTCATGCGGGGTCAGTTGTAATCCATTCAACCATTCCTTACCATTATACCATTTCGAATCTTCGCTGGTCATGGAACTTTTTGCAGCTTTTGACGAGCCGCAACTCATCATTAAAACCGGTGCAGATAGCACGGCAAGCGATATCAATAAAAATCTAAATCCTGTTATTTTTTTCATAGTTAAATATTTAAATGAAAATAATTTTTTCAATTGCCACGGCCTTAGGCCGTGGATTAATAGGCAACGTTATTGGCTTCAGCCAAAACATTAAATATCGTTTCATTAACTGAATTTAAACCATCCGGCTATTTAAACTTTTTTTGGCTAAAGCCGCTACTATTTTAATTTTGTTCCACGACCTAAAAGTCGTGGCAATTATTTAAAGATCGCGTTGCATATTTGCTGCAAATAATTTGTTGCAAGTGATCTGTTGTTATCAATTTTTAATGATCGTTTTTTTCCTTCAATGCAAAAGCAACATAGTTTCCTCCGGCTTTTAGCCCCCGTGCTCCGCCTGCGGCAATTACCACATACTGCGTGCCGTCAACTTCATAAGTAATCGGTGTAGCGAAACCGCCGGCAGGCAGTTGATATTCCCAAACGACCTTTCCTGTTTTTCTATCAAAAGCCCTTATTTTTTCATCTCTTGTACCGGCTATAAATAAAAGGCCGCCGGCTGTTACCAAAGGTCCGCCATAACTTTCAGTTCCGGTAGCAGGAATTCCTTTCTTAGCCAATTCAGGATATTCACCGAGTGGAACCCGCCATAAATAATCACCTGTGTTCAGATCAATCGCATTCAGCGTTCCCCACGGCGGCTTAATTCCCGGGTAGCCGTCCTGGTCAGTTAATTTTTTCCAAACCTTGTTTACATAAGCAGGCTTAAATCCAAACTGTTTGTTGTTCACTTCTTCAGCAGATGCTGTGTTGTGCTCACTAAATGCTTCCGGTCGTGCGCTTGCAGGTATATTCAACAGGTAATTTACAATCGCTGTTCTTTGATCGTCCGAAAGGCGCTCAAATGAAGGCATTCGTCCACTTGCTGTTTTTAGAATTGCCTGCAATTGTTTTTCGGTACGCTTTTTACCGATATTAACAAGGTTTGGAAAATCTGTCCCGCTGCCTTTTCTATCCTGGCCGTGGCATGCCGCACAGTTTGTAAGATAAAGAACATTGCCTGTAGAAAGAGAAGTAAATTCTTTATTTCTTGTTGCCGTATCTGTTAGTATGGTTATCCACGGGTCGTCATTAGCATTTTGATAAAAGATCCCATCGGGGCTTGTAGCATTGCCGCCCCATTCGGCACCTCCGCTAAATCCAAAAAGTATGGTGCCTGTGGTATCCGGCGGTGTAAATTTATTATCGGTCCGGTACTTCACGTATTGTTCCAACACATAAGCGTGCGATTCAGGAGAAATGTCAGTGATGTCCGCTTCTGTAAATACCTGGTGAGAGAAGGGCAATGGCTTTACAGGATATCTTTGAGTAGGCCATGGATGTTCACCCGGAAGCCCATTCGTGGGTACCGGCCTTTCTTCAATAGGAAAAATTGAGGTGCCCCTATCGCGGTCAAGTACATATACTACACCGTCCTTGGTGGATTGAACTACCACGTCCACCATTTTACCGTTATGTTTAACTGTAGTGAGATTGGGAGGGGAGGGCAGATCGCGATCCCAAAGATCATGATGAATTGTCTGAAAGTACCATTTCATTTTACCGGATGCGGCATCGAGCGCCATTACACAGTCGGAGAATAAGTTCATTCCCTCGCGATTCCCTCCGTAAAAATCCGATGCAGGAGACCCGGTTCCAAAGTATACAACACCTCTTTTTTCATCAAGGCTCATTCCACTCCAGTTGTTTGCCGCGCCAATATTTTTCCACGCATCTTTTGGCCAGGTATCGTACCCTACTTCCCCCGGGTGAGGAACCGTATGAAAAATCCATTGCAGCTTACCCGTTTTAATATCAAAAGCTCTCACACTACCAGGAGCTGCATCGCCTGCTTCTGACACCGCAGAGCCAATGATCAAAAGATCTTTATAAACAATCCCGGGAGTATTGGCAGAGACTGAAAGCTTGCTTACATCGTAATCTGAATCCGGCGCAAGTCCTTCGTGAAGATCAATAGTTCCATTTTCTCCAAATGAAGAAACAAGTTTTCCATTATCGGCTTTAACACAAAATAAAGTTGAACCACCGCTGTAAAGTATGCGCTTGTCACTGCCGGATTGCCAATATGCAACGCCCCTGTTTACATTTATCATTTTATAACTCTTACCATCTTTTGAAGGTTCAAATTTCCACAACTGTTTTCCTGTGCCTGCATCAAGTGCAAATAATTTAAGTTCAGGGGTGGTTCCATACAATACACCATCTACTACTATTGGCTGGCATTGAATGGCTCGTGCACGCTGAGATTTTGCGTCATTCGAATCCTGGCTTTCTGCCGCATTATACATCCATGCAATCTGCAGGTCTTTTACATTACCCAAATTAATTTGATCCAATGGAGAATAACGGTTTCCTGCTTTATTTCCACCGTAAACCGGGTAGTCTTTCCCGGTTTCCATAGAGGTTTCAGAATTACCGCAACCCGTCACTAATAAAAATCCAGCTATATAAAGTATTACGCTCTTCTTCACTTATTATTTATTTACCGATGGTTTTAATGAATAATATTCGCATGAAATTTTCCAACTAAAAGTTTCACCGGGATTTACTTTAATGTGAATAAAGGGTTCAGGACAGACCGTTGTAGATGCACACCAAAATGCCAGTTTTGATAATGGCCGGTCACAGGTAATTCTTGCTCCCGCCCCGGTATTTGAGTTTTCCACTTTTATGTCATAGTCTTTTGCATCATTGGAGTAGCCCTTCAATGTTCCATAATATACATGTTGGTTTCTTGCTAATTCTTTTGTAAATACGATTTGATTGTTCCTGATTTCCGCGAGTTCAGGTGTGCCTCCTTCTCCTGAGAGATTGAATGGAAATGTAATTGTAAATCCCGGGCCTGTTGTTTGATTGTCGAGCATAAAAAAATTATGATCGTACACATCCGTCTCAATTGTTTTAACGCCGGTATTTTTTAGAGTGTGTGATATAGTCATTGCCGCTTTTCCTTTTACCAACTCAACCGTTTTTTTATATTGATACGAATAATCTTTATCATTAAGTATTTGCTCAAATTCTACTTTACTCTTTTTCGTTTTTACTTTCCACGTACCGGCATTCAGAATTTCATACGGAGGAACAATTGAATAGCGTGATGTATCGAGCCTTTCTAATATTCCAATTCCTATTTTCAAAAAACTTTCCCCGGGCTTAGCCTCGTCATATCCAATAGGAGCAAAATCTTCAACCGGCCCCATTATAGCATCGTGCAGCCTCGGATCATATTTAGGAAACCATTGACCATAATAAGTGTGGCCACCATATTCGAGATCGGGAATTACGCCGGACCAATCGAACCGGGATCCTCTATAATAACCATTGTCAGGATCGGGCAGGTAAAGGCGGGCATGTATCAATCCATTTGTGATTTCTGCCTGTGGGGGATTTACAAAAGTTGTAGCACCGATTGCCAGGAACGACAGCAGTAATAATGGAATACCGGATTTTTTTAAAGACATAGTTTGAAATATTATTTCAATATTATTTTTCTTAGAAGTGAATTTCATTTTCTTTATCAGTATAAGGATACTGAGCTTCTTCAACCTTAATAGAAAAATGTTCACCGGTATACTTCACCTTTTCTACCTTATTTCAATGATAGATACCAAACTTTCTAAAATCCTTATTGCCAATTTTTAAATAAGCTAATAAGGTTAGTCAAATTCCGAGTCAACTTTTCTACTAAGGTTTTAATCCGGCAATTATAAATAGTCATTGTAAAGCATAATCCAAGTCTTGTCTAACCTTAGTAGGAAAATATTCCGCCCCATATTCTCCAACCTTATTACACTAAACCGAAATATATTTATGAAAAGGCCAGTTAATTTTTCAGGCCAAATTATCAATCCCCGTAATTATGAGATTTCAGATAATCATTCAACTCTTTTCGCGTCATGGGTAATTGATTATCGGGATATTTATTAATCCAATCAACAAAATCTTTTTTTATTTCATCGGTCCAGCGGCTGTCTATCTGGCCTGCCAGGTACTTTTTCTCCTTTAGGCGCTGAAACCCGAACTGGTCACGCAGGGCAACGACTTCAGAGGAAATTACCAATTCATCAATAAAATTAGCAGGAATAAAAATGGTACCATATTGATTCGCTAACACAATATCGCCCGGTAACACGATCGCACGTCCCACGCGAATAGGAGTATTGATTGACGTGAGCATTTCTTCCTGGATGTAGGAAGGATCAACGCCCTTCACCCAACCGTTAAATCCTTTAATCTCTTTCAGTCCTGCCATGTCCCTGACGGATGCGTTGAAAATAACGCCGTTTTGAGAATTTGCATAGATCGCATTTCCGAGATTAGAGCCAATCAGTGTTCCGTCAACTATTCTTCCATACCCATCAGCTACATACACATCACCGGGTTGCAAAATATTGATGGGCCACGAATTGGTTCCTCCTGATGAATCACGTCCTTCACTTACCCCGGTTTGCTTCACCAGTTTTATAAAATCGGGCCTTGATGGCATATACTGGGCAGTTACCACACGCCCGGTCATCGCACTGTCGGGATTAATAATTTGCCAGTTACCTTCGTATTGATTGTTATAACCTTTACTGCGCAGGTAGCCCCATGCCTCTTCCATCGCCACATGTTTTAACCTCTTCAAAATTGCATCCGATACTTTGGGCCGGCCATCGGCAAAACGTTCTCCCTTCCAATCTGCTGTGAGCGCTTTAATATACTCTGGTGAAGATCCTACACGTTGGGCTTGCGTGAAGCTTATTGCAAAAGTGAATGCTGCAAATAATATCAATTTTTTATTCATGATGTTTTTGAGTTTATTTCTAATTTAATTTTTTCGAGTTGTTTTGAAATTCTGTGGGGAGAATTGCTTTTTAGAATTTTGAACTTTCCAAAAGCTTGTCTGTAAAAATTCAATAGTTAAATCCTTTCAGTTAAAGTTGTTCCTCTCGCCGCATCAATTAAACCTCTTATATAACCGATCGCAAATAAAGTTCCTATGGTGCTATAACCTGGGAAACTGTTGCTGTCTCCCGCCATCGTCGGCACATGGTCCGGGCGTATCGGCCCTTTGTAACCTGTGTTATATAGTATCTGCATTAATTTGGCCATGTCCATTTGCCCGTCATCAATAAATGTTTCATTAAAGTGTTCTTTATAACCGCGAACATTTCTGAAATGGACAAACGTGATTAGATTTTTTTTGCCGAAATATTCTATGGCTGCAGGCAAATCTTCCTGCTGCCCTTTTGCTCCCATTTCTCCAAAAGTTCCATCCCACGTAATACCGTTATTCGGGCTTGGATAAATATCTACCAATCTCTTGAAAGCCGCTACCGATGTCATGATGCGGGGAACGCCCCTGATAGCATCAACAGGCGGATCGTCGGGATGCATGGATAATTTGATGCCGTATTTTTCTGCTTCGGGAACAACAGCCTTAAGAAAATATTCGAGGTTTTTCCACATGAGATCATGCGTCAATGTTCCGTATTCTGTTATCGTTTCACCTTCTATTTTATTTACGTCGAAACCCATTACCAAAGCCCCTCCACGATCCGGCATTGCCTTGTCGCTACGGGCCCAGCTTATTAAAGGCATCCAGTTATAACAAATAGTATCTATGCCCACTCTTGAAAGATTTTTCATGAGCGTGATAAAGTTTGCGATCTCTTCATCCTTTCCTTCAAGCCCAAGTTTAGTTTTTGTATTTAGTGATGGAGGCCCTTCAACTACAGTTAGTTTTAATCCTTCTTTATCCCATGATTCCTTTACGGCTTTTATTACATCAAACTCCCAATTGTTGGCATTATCCATTCCCACCATCTTGGGATTTATTCCACCAACAGCGCCTAACACCCCCATTTGTTTTGCCAGCTCTATTTTTCGCGGTTCTTTTCCAGCAAAATATGCAAGGCACATTTTCATTCCTGCATCTTTGACGTAATCGACGTTTAAAGACTCTTTAGAGGAAATGCTGTTTTTCCCGGTAAGTTTATTTATGTCTGTTGCTGTTGCCACGCCTATTGTACCCAGCGATAAAGATGCAGCCACAGAAGCACTTTTTTTAATGAAATCCCGGCGATTATCTTTCATAATTATCGATTTTTAAGTCTCAGGAAAAGATGGCAATGCTTAGCAATCATGCAATCGGGAAAGTACAATAAAATCAATTTTTTTATTCCCAATTTCAAGTATTATTATATCATTTTAAAGTATTATCCTATCATTAATTAAGCCTTGTGACTAATTGCGCTAATTATTTCTCTTTTTGAAATAAAATTACATTGACAATACCGCCAGCTTCATTGCACGGGCAAAAGCAAAATTGTAAGCCTGTGCCGCATAACCGCCACCACCCGGATATTGATTTTTAATTCCCCCTGGATGCTCTTTATCATAATCCATCGCTCTTGGATGCTCAGGATAAAGGCCGTGGTTATACTTTAGTTTAATAAGTTCCCGCATCACTGCAAAAAGATTTACTTGTCCTTCGTCAGGAAATACTTCCTGGTATTTCACATAAGCCTTATCAACAATTACGTTGCGATAATGAACATGGTTGATCCGGTCGCGTGATCCTAAATAGTGCAATACTTCTAACGGATCTTCACCTAATTCCCTGGATACACCACAATCGAACGTCATTCCATTAGAAGGACTTTCAACAATGCTTAGCATCCTCTTCCAATCTTTAAAAGTGGCCATAATTTGAGCATGGCCATGTGAAACGGGAATAGGAGGATCGTTTGGATGCAGCGCCATTCTTACGCCAGCCTTCTCTGCAACAGGAATTACGGCTTTAAGAAAATAAGTTAAGCTATCCCAAAGCATTTCAGCAGTTTGAGGTTTCCCAAGGCTGGGATCATTTGGAAGATTTTTTCCTCGTTCATAATCGAAACCTGTATTGCCTGCGCCACCTCTTGCTTTCACTTCATAATATCCTTCCATAAGGCGGTGCGCATAAAAATTGTATTCAACTACAGGAAGGCCAACTTCACCTGCAGCACGAAGCGAATCTTGTATTTTTTTTATTTCTTCGTCGCGCCCCTCTCGGCCATAAATAGTATTTGGATGACCTCCAATCATCATGTTGATGACCGTGAGTCCTTCAGCCTTAAATCTATCCATGATTGTTCTTAGCCCATCAACTGTCCATGGAATTTCGGGGCCACCCATTAATACATAATCAGCACCCATCTGTTTTGTTTGCCGCATTTCATTTACATCCGCATCCTGCGAAACACCAATACACAATTTTGGAGTATCGCGCCTTTCCGGAATGGGCCATTCTATTTCTTTACCTGGGTATGGATTACCGGTAGTGCTCTTATTTTTTATCACTTCAGAATACGCACTAAAGCCACCCGCGGAAATAACTGCTGCAAGTGAAGTGCTTTTTTTTATGAAGTCTCTTCGGTTGTCTTTCATGATCGATGAAAATTTTAAATCAATCCACTGATTTTAACTGAATACCCTGTCGTGGGAACGTTTTTCATTCCATTCAGGAGTTGGGGCAAAAAAGTTTTTATCTTTTGCATGTAAATGTTTTTTTACTTCCTCTTCATTTAATACAATCCCTAAGCCGGGAGAAGTGAGCGGCACATTTGCAAAGCCTTTTGTAATCATTGGTTGCCCGTCAGTTGTTTTTACAAGGCCTTCCCACCATGGTACATCAATGTTATGGTGCTCACAAGCGAGGAAGTTTTGTGTTGCTGCTGCGCAATGCACGTCACTCATAAATGAAATAGGAGTTCCTGCCTGGTGAAGCGCCATTGCGATTCCATGCTCTTCAGCATAGTCTGCAATCCTTTTTGTTTCTAATAGTCCCCCCGATGTTGCGAGGTCAGGATGTATGATATCTACTGCATGTGTATCAATCAGTGGCTTGAAATTTTTGAGTAAATAGATATCTTCACCGGTGAGCATTGGAGTTTCTAGTGCATCAGACATAGTTTTCCATTGATCAGTTAATTCCCATGATACGATATCTTCCATCCACGCAAGGCGGTATTTTTCTAATGCCCTTCCTAACCGGATCCCGTTATTTAAATCGAAATGGCCGTAATGATCTGTGGAGAGTGGTATTTCATAACCCACCATACTACGAACCCTGTCTACAATTTTAGCCAATTCATCGAGTCCTTTATCAGTTATTTGTATTTGGGTAAATGGATGAAGTGTATTTGCATAAGACATATAATCGCCCTGCCATTGTTTTAGAGACCCCTGGCTTTCCCAGAATTTTTGATTCACAAGTGTGCCGGGTATTTTTGTGAGCTCGTCAATGGAAACATCCATTTTAAGCCAGGTATATCCCTGGTCCTCGGTACGGTACTTAATTAATTTTAATTGCTCTTCCGGTGATTCGGCCTCAGGCGTATCGGCATATAATCTTATTTTATCACGATATCTTCCGCCTAATAATTGCCAGGCGGGAACATTCCAAACTTTTCCGCAGATATCCCAAAGCGCCATCTCTACAGCACACACGCCACCTGCCTGTCGGCTCGGGCCTCCGAACTGTTTTATCATCTTAAAAATCATTTCCACATTGCATGGGTTTAAACCGAGGATATGGCCTTTCAACATAAGTGCATAACGTGGGTCTGCCGCATCTCTTACTTCTCCCAAACCATAAACTCCCTGGTTTGTATCGATACGAATGATAGCGGTACCGCCCATAGCGCCTGTTAACGCATAGCGCATATCGGTGATTTTTAAATCCGAAGGGCTGGAATCACGTTTGACTTTTGAAGTAGTTTGGGCGATTGTGTCCCCAATAGATAAGCTCATCATTCCTGCTAATGTGATACCTCCTAAAGCTGTTTTCTTTAAGAAGTCACGACGGTCTTTTTTTGTTTCGGGGTTGTCAAGTTCTGCCTGTATCCTGGCAGCTTCCGCGCTTTCAAGTTCTTTATTACTTTCTACTAACTGTTTTAAAATACTTTTCATTGAATGATTGTTTTATATGAATTTATTATGTAGCTATCGTAACAATATTTCTGTCATTGGTTTCCAATGATCTTCTAAGCCGGCAAATATTATCTGTCAGAATAAAAATTCTGTTTGGATTGTCCGAATAAAGTCATATGACAAAGATGACACCGATGTATCAGATAATTCTCATTGCGCATTGGAATGCAGGTTATCGTATTTACAATAAGGAATTAATAATCTCATTCATACATTTTGCTATCAGAAACAACCTTTAGTCTTTCAAAGAGTAACGATTGTTGCCGTAACAGGATTTATTACGTGTACAGGTAATAGTTATTATATCATAAATCCTTGAGAGCGGTAGAAAGAGCTAATTTATCACTTTATTCTATACCATTTACAAAAATTTACTTTTTTGAAGGATTACTGTTGCGTGGCGCCTGCGGAACCACAATAGGATTGGCGATGCCATTGAGATCATAAACAATTTTTCCATCTCTTATCGTGAGCTCACATTCAAGTTTTTTATCAGTTTCAATTTTGTATCCTGTATAATCGAATAAACCAAACTTTCCATTCCTGATACTTAATATAGCAACATCAGCGCCTGAGCCCACAGAAAGGTTTCCTAATTCTTCACGGTGAATTTCTTTCGCAGGATTCCAGGTGCTTGCTGTAATCACACTTTTCAAGTCCATACCCATTGCCATAAATTTTGACATGGTGGTAAGCATATCTTTCATTGCAGCGTTCATACTTCCCACATGCAAATCAGTACTTATTGAATTAGGATAAAATCCTTCTTTAACGGCGGGGATTGCCTGTGAATAGGCAAAGCTGATTCCACCATAACCGACATCAAAAACAATTCCTCTTTTTTGCGCCTCATATGCGAATGGCTTTACTTTTTTTGTGAGTGTGTCCACTATGAATTCCCTTGTAGCTAACTGTCCAAAGCAATGAGTAAAAATATCGCCCGGACGCAGGTGATCCATGAACAACTCTTTTATAGAAAGCGGCGGATTTGCACCACCAAAATCAACCATCACGGGAATATCTCCGGCGAGTTTGCCAGCCTCTACTGCTTTGTCAGCAGGGCCCCAATCATGGCCTTCATAGTGAGCGAGTTTAAATCCAACAATATCCTTTTTATATTTTCTGGCAATAAGAGCAGACATTTTGGGATCCATATCATTTGCGTTCTGTTCGTAACCACCACGCATACCCTCTCCGACGATATTTAAAAAAGCAAGCACCCTTGTTTTGGCTTCGTCAATGGTTTGTGTTTTGAAAGCAGGAAATGTGCGCCAACCTGAACTTCCCGCATCCACAATTGTAGTAACTCCGTTTCTGAATGTAAAGCCATCCGGCTGTATCGCAAGATTTCCATTTTCATATTGATGATCGGGTTCGGTACCCCAAAAATCATGAGTATGAATATCTATCAAACCAGGAGTAACATACATCCCTTCTGCATTTACAACCTGTGTTGCATTTTTACTATCAATATTTTTTGCAACCATTGCAATCTTGCCATCATCAATCGCAACATCCATTACCTGGTCAATATTGTTTTTGGCATCCATTACATGGCCACCCTTTATTACGATGTCATAAGTTTGCGAATAGCTTTTTAGCGTGATAACAGAGAGCAAGGATAAAAGGATTATAAATGGTTTTTTCATTTATGAATTTTTTTAAGATTTATAAATTTCTTTTTTGAGACCGGTATATAAATTCAATGCGATATTTTTTTGCAAAGAATTAAACAGCCTTCTTCAAAATTTCTTCAACACGACGGCCAACAATTTTTACCTGCTCAGGCCTTAGAAGCACTACTCCCACACTCAACATTCTTTTATCCTGGGGGCCGGCCAGGTTTGTAACAATGCTTGGTGATCCGTTCTTTAGAGCTTCCTGTACATCCTTCGGTGAAATTTTTACTTGCTGCATGTCCCAACTTAGATGCAGGCTGGGAAATGCATTTGCAGGTCCCTCCTCAACATTCGTTTCGCCTGTTACACCGGGTACTTTTTCAACCATTGATTTAATTTTGCTGATGCGCTCCAGCCAATCATTCCATTCCTTTTGGTGGTCACGCTCCAGGTAAGATTTTAAGGCCGCATACATCCCAAACATCTCTTCCTTATTGACCTTCATTGGCCTGCCAATAGGAGCCTCGTACGGACTGTGATTTAATTTAGCAGCTTCTATAAGATCTTTTCTTCCGAATAATAACCCTGCACTCTGCGGCCCGCGTATCATTTTGCCTCCGGAAAAAGTAACAAGATCAAAACCCATTTTCTGGTACTTGAAAAGATTTTCTACCGGTGGAACGTCAGCTGCAGCATCAATGAAACTGGGCATTTGGTGTTTTTTACAAATCGCCACAAAATCCTCGTGTGGAATAATCGTTTTGCCGGCGGCATTAAAGAAGAGAGCCATTACGGTATTTGGATTAAATGCCTGCTCCATTTCTTCCGGGGTTTCAACCTCTATAATCTTTGCACCGGTAGTTGTTATGGCCTGGTCGAATAAATAACGATGGTCCTTTTGCATAATTACTTCAGGACGTACCGGAAGATTGGGTATCATCTTAATCTTTGCCTGGTCTGTACCAGTGATACACGCGGCCGTTCCCAACAATAATGCACAGGCAGCCCCGGACGTAACCATCGCTCCTTCGCATTGAAGCATCTCAGCAATCTTTGCGCCTACCTTGTCCTGTAAATCATACATATTGGCGAAATCGTGCGCTGTAGAATTTATGGCGTCAAGCACCTCGGGCATCATTAGAGACCCCGATAGAAAAGTCATGGTAACTCCTGCATTAATTACAGGAGTAACTCCAAGCTCCTTGAATAAATCCCTCTTTTCCGCACGGGCTCTTCCAAAGACAGGGTTCGAAGGAACAAATGCTCCAGCTACTCCCGTGAGCGGCAGTAATGTTATGCCTTTAAGAATATCTCTTCGTTTCATAGTTATCTTTTAGTGATTGGATAAAACTTATTTCTTCGGCTATACGTAAGCGATAGCATCCATCTCCACAAGTGAATCGCCGGGAACGCCACCTTTTGCAACCGCTACTGTTGTGCGAACGGGAGGGTTTTTTCCGAAGCGGCCTTTATATACTTCATTCATTCCTTTGTAGTCTGCAATGTCATTGAGGAATACAGTAACCTTCAACACCTTTTCCATGGAAGAGCCTGCTTTTACCAGTTCTTTTTCTAATTCCTGCAGAACAATTTCTGTATGAGCTTTAATTTCAAATGGTTCTACGTGTGCACCCTTACCGGCGATATACACAATGTCACCATGTCTTGTTGATCCGGAAAACAAAGGGACATCCTGGAAGTCGGTTACATTGTTAACTTGTTTTTTTTCTCCAACAATACTTTTTGCTTTTGCTGCAAAGCTGAGGCCTGCTACTGCGGTTACAGAAGCCAGTAGCTTCTTAATTGCGGATCTTCTTACTGTTTGCATATTTTTAAATTTTTAAGGTGATAAATTTTTATTAGTAAAATAAAAGTATAGTTTATGTTGATCGTGTAGCTTTCCATTTTGCCAATCCATATTCTCCCATTAGTAAGCTCCCTTCCATTTTTTTGTCGCCTGCAGTACCTGTGAATTCAAAACTTATACGAACGCCTTTCTGTTTATAAGCGCTTCGTAATAATAATTCAGAGCCATTAAGAGAACCCCCGATGTGGCGTGAATCATAGTTCCCATAATGTACCCCGTTTATTTCACTTCCATTTTGCTTTAAAGAAATTTTCTGATTTTCTGCTCCTGCGGCAAATTGTATTTCAACATTCCAGTCACCGCTTATATCAACAGCCGGTGGCATATTATTTTTATTCATTGTTGGTGGATGCGACAATACTTCATAAACCCTATCAGCAATGATTTTTTCTTCGCCCGCCTCCAGTTGAGAGGAGTTAATGAGGATGTTTGGTTGCATGTTCGGTGGAAACGGAAGAAAACTTCCTGCGCCACTCACGGCAATCCTGGGCGACTGATCCCACAATAAATTTTCAACGTCGTAGCCGGTAAGCGGAATAATCGCCTGGTCCCATTGTACGATCAGATCCGGCGATGGATTTGATCTGCCGGTTGGCTGGCGAATTTCTGTTTTAATGCCAGGAATTTTTTTAAGACGTGAGTCAATAGTATTCAACCATGAAGTCCATTTGCGAAATTCTGCATCATGATCGCGTTTCATCCACATTTCAACGGCAGTAAGCATACCTATGATTTCTTCACGGCCCACTTTGTAGCCGCGGCCATAACCATGGTGCGGGGCGCTGGTGACCCATGCGGCTTTCGCTAAATCTTTTCTACCAATGAGTAGGCCGGCACATTGAGGCCCATTTAAATATTTGCCACCACTATAAGCGACAAGATCAGCGCCCTGTGACAAATGAGGGTTAGGCAATGATAACCCTTCAGCCGCCGCATCCACGAGGATAGGAATGCCAAAGGGTTTTACAATTGAGGATATTATGTTGGTTGAAAGCGGGCCATTTTCAGATTGTTCTCCGGCCAATACAAGAATCATTGCCGTGTTATTATTTATCGCCGCCTTCAATTCACCCCGAGTTGCGACTTCAATTATTTTTACACCAACGCCACGAACCGCAGATTCATAAGCTGTCCAGGAATAGGTAGGAATGATGACTTCATTTTTCATTCCTTCGAGCTTGGGAAGTTTCCAAAGATTATCAGGATTTCCTCCTGTGACAATGCCTGCACAACCTACAATCAATGCGCCTGTAGCTCCTGTTGTAACGATTCCATATTCGGCTCCAGTTAATTCTGCAAGCCTTTTACCTGCGCCTTCCATCAGTTCATCAAGCTGAACATAATGACGGGTAGCCGCTGTCATAGCTTTTTCAACTTCAGGCAACATACGGCAAGCACCGATTATGGTAACTGTTCCACGGCCGTTTATTACACTTTTTACTCCAAGTGAATCGTAAATATTTTCTGATGACTTACCAGGTAGTTTATTCGCTTTTTCTTCGGGCCCGTTAATTTGCTCATGATTTTCTACGCCTGCAAATGACTGAAACGGAAAGCCGCTTCCAATCAGGCCACCCGCGAGTGGAATAATTGCAAGGTCTTTTATTAGATCTCTTCGTTTCATTTCGTTGAAATTTTGATTTTCTTCAATATTAAATTATTAACCTACGCACAAACAAAGTATTGTTATTTTGCTCAACGATTAACCGATTTTAAATTCATTTGAAAAAATTTTTTAAAAACAGGATTTACTGATCCGGTTTTTGATTTAACTTCCTTGTACTATCTCTCTCGGCTTCCCTCGTTTTCCATACATCCTCAGGTGTAACAGGCGTCGCATTATTATTAAAGCTTTGCCTTATGTAAGTAGCTATATCTGCAATTTCTCTGGGCCTTAACATGCTCATTGGAGGCATCACGTTATTATAAGATTTTCCCTTTACAACAAGCGGACCCTGTATCCCATTTAGAATTATACTGACTAATTTTCTTTTATCACCAGTTACCCATTCTGACCCGCTTAATGGCGGAAAGCGATCATTACCCAAACCATTAGTTTGATGACAAGCGCCACAATAGGTATTATAGAGTTGGGCACTTCGGGCTGTAATTTCTTTCTCAAGATTATCCTTTACTTCATCAGGAATTTTAATGTTAGGAGCTGTGCTCTTTCGTTTCTCCATTAAAGCCAATTGCTCGTTTCCAAATTTTTTCTTGTCCCCTTTGTACATCACCCGCCATATCTTGCCTTTTTCTGATTCAGAAATATATAAAGATCCGTCGGGCCCTACTGCAAGACCCATTGGCCTGTACTTCGCATCGCTCGTATTTACAATTGTGTCAACGCCTGCAAAGCCATCTGCAAATACTTCCCATGGTCCTGAAGGAGTTCCGTCTTTAAAAGGAACAAACGCTATAAAGTACCCGGATTGAGGGTACGGAGAACTGCTTGTGGAACCATGAAATGCAATGAAGGCGCCATCTTTATAATGATCAGGGAATTGTGTACCTGTATAGAACAATAAATCATTTGGAGCGAAATGTCCCTGGAATCCAATGAGTGGTTGCAGGTATTCACGTCCTTTTCCTTCGGTTTTTCCATCACCTCCATATTCAGGATTCAACACTTTTTTTCCTTGCAACTGATCGTAATAGTAATAAGGCCAACCAACATTTGATCCGTCTGTTAATTTCAGAAATTCTTCTGAAGGAAGTACGGCACCTTGCCATGATGTATAGCGATCAGACCAGGTAGAATGCAGGTAATCACGTCCATGCGCAACCGTAAATAAGTTATTGTCCTTGCGGTTCCATGCTAATGCTACAATGCTCCGCAAGCCGGTTGAAAATTTATACCCGTCTTTTTGAAACTGGTTAGGTTTATTTGCATCGAATCTCCAGATGCCACCCCTTGTTTCCAGCAGCGGGCAGGAATCCATGCCCGGAGAAAACGGAGCCCTGTCTTGTATCTGGCAACAATCAGATGGCGCGCCGAAAGGAACATACATATTTCCATTGTCATCAAAAGCCAATGGCTTCGTATCGTGTTGACGTGGCGGCTGTGTGTCCGTTAGGAGCAATTCAATTTTACTATCGGGAATAAGTTCATCAGTGAGCTTTTGACGAAAAACTCTTGTAACAGAACTGAAATATAAATAGCCATTATGAATTCTCATTTCAGTTCCGTAGCTGCCCTTATCCAGGTAGTCGTCGAAATGTTTAATAATATCGGCTTTGCCATCATTATCATTATCTCTCAATGCCGCGTTTCCGCCAAGAGAGTCGGGAAAGCGCAACTTTACATAGATGTCGCCATTTGTATTCACATCAAGGTGCCGGGCCGCACCTTTCAAACTATCTACTACTACGACTGCTTCAAAGTCACCTGGTAAAAAAAGGCCACCGTTGTCAGGGTCGCCTGGTGGCAATGTATGTGCTCCGTTACATCTATTGAAACTTATGCTAACAATTACAGAAAGAATAATTAAGATATAGTTTGTATTCCATGAAGATATTTTTCGAGAAGCACCTGCTACGAATTTCATTCGCAATAAAAGTTAAATTTATTATTCGTGAAAAATCTGATTTTACGAATTGATGTTTGCATCACGCTACTGCCTTTGAAAGTTCCTCTTTTATTCTGTTGGCCACAATCTTCTCCTGTCCGGGTTTCAACATAAACACGGTGAGATCGATACTATTTTCTTCATCGCCCCATGAAATCACCTCGATGGACGGGTCACCATTTCGAAGTTTGTCACCGAGGTCTTTACGGGTAATGTTTACTTTGCTTTTATCCCATGCGATATTTACTTTCGGACTGTGATTGGCTATCGGCGGAACAGTTACTGAGACGATAACCCCACTAATCTTTTTAACAGCATTTTCAATTAATGCAACCCTGTCCTCCCACATTTTCCATTCTTTATCATGATCCATATTTACATAGCTATCCAGCGCCGCATACATACCCAGCATTTCTTCTTTGTTTACTTTCATGCCACGGCCAATCGTTACTCCATTCGGTGAGTCGTTAAGCCTGGCGGCAGCAATAATGTCTTTCTTTCCCATAAGGACGCCGGCGCTTTGCGGCCCCCTGATGGCCTTACCGCCGGACAATGCAACCCAGCTAAACCCCATATCATTGAATTTCCAAAGATTATTTACGGGCGGCACATCTGCAGCGATATCAATGGTCGCAGGAAGGTTATGTTTTTTTGCCAATTGTAACCATTCGTCATGCATGATTTTTCCTTCCAACGCATTGCAATTTAAGAAGTGCATAGAGGCCGTATTTTCGTTAACAGCTTTGTCAACATCGTCCGCTGTTTCAACAGGAATTATGATGACACCGGTATTGTAAAGCGCCTGTTCATAACCATCATAATGTCCTTTTTGCAGAAGCACTTCAGATTTTATTCCTGATTCTTTAAGATTATGAGGAAGTTGTTTTACTTTCTGATGGTCCATGCCCGTTAGTATTCCTGCCATGCCAAGCGTTAATGCAGAGAAAGCGCCGGCTGTTACCATTGCTGCTTCTGCATGGGTCATTTGTGCAATCTTTTCTCCCACTTTATCCTGCACTTCGTTAAGCATGCAAAACTCCTTTGCACTCTGGTCAATAGCATCCATCACATCTTCATGCATGAGAGATGCACTCATAGAAGTGTAAGTTCCCGCAGCATTAATGAAAGTCCGGATGCCGAGTTCCTTAACAAGATTTCTTTTAGCTACCTTTTTTAAAGGGGCAGCAAGTAATGATTCATTGGGAAGAAAGCTTCCAAACAAAGTGCCGCCTAATGGAAGCAGCCCAAGGCCTTTAATAATTTCTCTACGCTTCATTTTGTATTGGTTTATAGTTACATTTAAGATCAGTTACTTGCAGCCGCCCGCTGTGTTTATTTATCCCACCAAACCTTAGTCAACAAATTGTCCTGGTTTAATTCTGCAAATCCTTGCCTTTGCAAAGCATCAAGGTAATTAGCCTGGTTGGTAAGGTTCTCAGAATTAGGCAGTGAAAAACGCCTGAACATTTTACCGCCAGTTACATTACCAGGATAATTAACCGGTGTTAATATAGGATAACCCGTCCTTCTCCAGTTCGCATAAATTTCATAATCGTTGCCGAATAAAGTTATCCATTTTTGAACAGATATTGCCTCTAATTGTTGATCAAAAGTTCCACCGGCAGGATACGGGTTAAGTTGTAAATAAGTATTTATCCTGGGCATCACTGATAATGTTTGGACTTGGCGCTATCGCCGGATAAAGTGCCCACTGCTTCATGCCATATTTTACACCATTGTTATAAGCCTCTTCTGCCGTTGAACCATTATACCATCCTCTCAATGCGGCTTCTGCTAAAAGAAGGTAGGATTCCGATGGCCCCAAAAGTATGATAGGTGCGGCGACATTTAATACAAGCAATGAAGGCTCCGAGTAAGTGTCGAAATCAGTTGGCTTTGTATTTAAGCTCGCACTTACCATTCCTTTTTGTATTGCAAAAGACGTGTCGGCCGTATATGTCGTTGCGCCCGGGGCAGTTGGAACCCACACCACGGAGATTACGGGCAGGCGCGGGTCCTTTGTGCTTTTGAGATAATCTATAAAAGTTGCTGCATATTTACCGCCTTCGACGTTATCACCGCCGGGACTTATATAATTTCCATTGCGCATCGCAAGTGTCTGCGGATTCATTCCGCCAGGGGCGTCAGCGTAAGCTATTTTTGCGACATCAGCATCTGAAGTCATAACGCCGCCGGTTATTGCTTTCTGTACCCATGTCTGCGCCAGCGTTGCATCCACATTTGTTAAGCGCATCCCTAAGCGCAGCATCAATGTATAGGCAAATTTTTTCCATTTTGTTACGTCGCCGTTATATAACAAATCTGCTTTTCCAAAAGTTGGTTTTGAGGCATCAAGCGCCACAGCCGATTCATCAAGTTCTTTAAACATATCAAGATAAATATCTTTCTGCGTATCATATTTTGGAGTCAGGTTCTCTTGTCCGGCCAGGGCATCTGAATAAGGAATATCCCCCGCAACATCTGTTAGCTGGGCAAATTCATACACTTTGAGAATACGAACCAGCGATTTTTTATTTACATCGTTCGGATCTTGTACTGCTGCTTCCAATTGAAGCAGCCTGTTGAGCTTATCAGTATAATATCCTGTGAAATCCGCGACAGTTCCGTTGAAACTATAAAACTTGTCGCCTATCGCCGGCACTTCTTTATAGGTAGAAAAATACTGCATGCCTTCTGCGATCACCGAATAGTTAGAAGCCTGCATTGCCAATATAGCCCCTGTAAACAAGTAATCGGGCACTGCTGTTTGTGTTGTGTTAGGATTAATATTCAGGTCGGTTAGGCTTTTTTTGTTGCAGGATGTCAACATGAAAAAGGTCGAAAAAATTAAAAAAAGTATGGTTTTTGAAAAATGAATTTTCATAATTTCTTTATTCATGAGTTGAAAATTTAGAATTTAATATTCAGGTTTAATCCGATATCGCGGGTCCTTGGTTCACTGGTACCGGAGGTGCCGGTTGTGTTACTAACCGTTTGGCCGAATTCAGGATCTAATCCCGCTTCTTTCACCCTTTTATCTCTGTATAAAATCGCAAGATTTCGGGCCACAATAGATATGGAAGCAGACTGGATTTTAATTAAGTTTAATTTATTCACGGGTAGGTTATAGCTTAGTATGAGGCTTCTCAGTTTTACAAAATCTGTTTTAAATACATTCACGCTACCCGCATAATTGTTTCCACGGTTATTATAATAGGTATCTAAAAGAGTAACGTCCCATAATTTGCTAAACGGTGCTCCGGTTTCATCAACGCCGGATAGTTGTAAACCACCTTCCCGCCCTGGCAATGTTTCTTTGGTTAATCCGAATCTTGACGCATATTGCCACAGATTGCTGTATCCAACTGATCCAAATTTTGCATCAAGCAGTACATTCAGCGAAAATCTTTTATATCTGAAATCGTTAGTAAGCCCCATTATATATGGAGGATTGGCAACTCCCAAATTCTGTCTTACGCTTTGTTCATAACCACTGGTGCTGTTATAAACCTGTATCCCTTTTGCATCTTTTAAGAATACGGGCGCCTGCAGGGTCGCATAAGGCAATCCCACCTGGGAGATAATGTTTACGCCGCCGGAAATGCCTGAGCCAATTGTAAGGGTTGTCAACCCTGGCGCAAGACTCAAGATCTCGTTCTTATTCCATGCCATGTTGTAACTTACATTCCATCGGAAATTTCGGGTTACCGCCGGGGTAGCAGTTAGTAATAGTTCTATGCCGCGGTTTCTAAGCGTACCAACATTTTGATTTCCTGCCAGGTATCCGGTGGCATTTGAAATATCAGGCTGAAGAATATTATTCGTAGTCTTCCGGTCATAATAAGTAACATCCAGCCCCAGGCGATTTTTAAAGAATTGTATTTCAAAACCACCCTCAGATGTCGTTACCGTCAATGGCCTGAGTCCGGGATTTGGCAGCCTGTTAGATGCATTCAGCACAGGCAATCCATTGAAGCCTCCCGCAGTGAGATTATAAGTTTGGTTTATTGCATAGGGATCAACTGTTGCATTACCTACCTGTGCCCACGAGCCTCTAAGTTTAAGAAAGCTTATAACATCAGGAAGTTTTAAAGCGTCAGATAAAATTACTGTACCACCCACTGAAGGATAAAAGATGGCATTGTTCCCAATATTTAAAGTTGAAAACCAATCCTTTCTTCCTGTAAAAGAAAGATAAATGATCCGCCTGAAATCCAGGTCAGCAGAAGCAAACAGTGAATTAGTTCCGGAATGGCTTTCCGTCTTGTTTGGAACATCGAGTGTATTGAGGTTAGTATAGCTGACGAAGTTTGGAATGATAAAATCTCTTCCTGTAATGCTGCTTAAAATTGTATTTCGCCTTTCCCTGTTTACTCCAACAAAAGCACTTACATTAAAATCTTTTAGAAATGCTGTATTGTAGTTTAACGTGGCCCTGGCATTGGTGATATCATTCTGATCTTCGTAAGAATTATAGTAACCCTTTGGGGTAAATGCCGTTCCAATGGGTACATAATTATAACGGTCTGTAAAAAGGAAGTCTTTCGAGATGATTCCTTTAATAAAAAGATTTTCCAAAAGATTTATTTGTACGCTTCCTGAGCCGATAAAGCGATTTCTTACATCGTCATTTCCTGTTTTATTTACTACAAACCACGGATTGGGCGCCGCCGGTACCGGGTTCCATTGTATTTCATCTCCATTCGCATTATAACCGGGTGCGAGGGATCTTATATCCACCGTGTTTCCAAGAAGATAAGTTGCCCAGCTCGGATTCAATTCGGCATAACCAACATTTGGCCGGTTATGTCCCTTTTCATAATTATACTGCGCATTTCCTTCAACCGTAATAAAATCGTTTTTGCCAAGATGAGAAGTGACACTTAAGTTAGTTGTCTTCCTGTCGAATGTTGAATTTGGTGTTTGGGCCTGTGCATCTAAATCTGAAATTGAAAGCCGGAAATTAAGGCCATTACTACCGCCGTAAAAAGCTACTGTATTAGTAAAGTTCCTGCTCGGGCGATAAAAATTATTGACGTTGTCTTTTACTTTAACGGGTGAATAAGGGCGTTCGACTCCATCGAATTGAACTACCATAGAGCCGTCCACTTTTGCTCCGTAAGACAACCTGCCTGCACTAAGTGCCGCAGCCTGTGTGGCTGGCTTTACGCCGTCATTACCAGATCCATATTCGTATTGAAAATTTGGATACGACGATGGCGTACCATATACGATGTTCGAGTTAACATCAACACCAATTCCTTTTTGAGCTCTTCCCGATTTAGTTGTGATCAGGATCACCCCGTTAGCCGCCTGGCTTCCGTATAGTGCAGCGGCAGCGCCACTTTTCAACACAGTGATCGACTCAATGTCGTCCGGATTTATACTTGATATTCCATCGCCTGTATCGTAATTAAACCCGGTACTGCTTGCCAACGCGCCTCCGTTCCCGTTATAAATTGGTGAACCATTTACAACATACAATGGTTGATTATTGGCTGAGCCATTAATAGCACCCACTCCCCGGATAACGATCCTGCTGGAACCACCCGGCCCGGATGCTATTTGGGTGGCATCTACACCCGCTATTTTTCCGGTAAGGGCGCTTGCAACATTGTTCTCCCGGGCTTCAGTAAACTCAGAACCCTTTACCTCGGCGGTGGAGTAAACCAGGCCCCTTTTACTTTTCTTAATTCCCAATGCGGTAACTACAATCTCGTTTAGTTCCTTGGTTTCCTCCTGGAGACTTACATTCAGGAGTGTTTGATTATTTACGGCTACCTCGCGGGTTAAAAATCCAATGAAAGAAAATATAAGCGTTCCATTGTCGGGAACATTAATAGCATAATTACCTGAGATATCGGTTGACGTTCCAACAGTGGAACCCTTAACAGTAACACTTACTCCCGATAAGGGATTGTCCCTGGCGTCCGTCACCTTACCGCTTACAATATTTGCATTGATCGCGAATGGTACATCGTAACCGTTCAGTTCTGAATAAGAAATTAATTTTTTTGATTGCATTATCAAAATCTGATCTCTTACCTGCTTATAGGTTAGTGAGGTTTTGGCCAATGCAATTTTTAAAAAGTCTTCAACACTAATTTTGCTGACGGGCAGGTTCAAATTGCGAATGTTTTTAACCTCATCTTTTCTATACATAAAGTGATACCCGGTATTGGCCTCAATTTTTTGAAATGCCTGTATGAGGCTTTCGTTATTGAGCCCCAGCGTTATCTTGACTTCATTGATTGGCTGGCTCTTTAGTGGGGTCGCACAAAGCAATTGGACTGATGTAGTAATTAATATTGCAGCAGTTACTATTCCAATTCTCATAATGTCTTTTACGATTGATTTTTCAAAGGAAAAACTCTTCTTAATAGTTGATTTGAAAAAATTATGGAATTCCCCGGTTAATGATGGAAGATTCATAAATTTGAGAAGTTTTAAGTTAATAAGAAACTCGTTTACGAGTGTATTTAAAACATCGCACAGAGCCGATTGCAGTCGGCACTTGCAAGATTATAACCTCTGAAATAGTTTTCAGGGGTTATTTTATTTATTCCAGCTTTACCAGCCCGTGGTCATATTTTTTAAAGGAGCTTTGCTTTGTCATAAACAGATTTTTTGGTTTATTGGTTTATTATTTAAGGCGTGATACTTACAATTGACTTTTTCTTATCGTAGACATAAACTAATCCATTAAAGACACAAATACTGTTTAATGTTTCCTCCAGCGTCGCATTTTTAGAAAAAGTGGTGGTAAACCTTGATGATTCAACTTCGGGATTATTAATTATTATTTTCACATTATAGCGGTCTTCCATGAGCCTGGCTGCCTCAGAAATGGTGAGGTTGTCAATAAGCAAATCCTCCTGTTTCCAGATTAGATAGCTTTCGTTTTTAACTGTTTGTACCAATGATTTTACTTTCGATTTGGCATAGGTAATTTGTTGATTGGGAGTAATAATGCCAAGTACTTTATCTTGATCATTGACACTTACACTTCCGCGCTTTACCGTTACAACGATATCATCTTCGCCTGGCATAGCCTTGATGTTAAAAGCCGTTCCCAATACTTTAGTTTGCAGATTGCCGGTGTGCACAATAAAAGGCCGTAATTTATTGTGCCTGATATCAAAAAATGCCTGGCCTTCAAGATATACTTCCCGTGTAACCATGTCATCGAAAGTCGAGGGGTAATTTAACTTGCTGCCATGGCTCAGAATGACCGTGCTTCCGTCAGGTAGAAAAATAACCCGGTTTTTTTTCGGTTCTATTTTCTCATTTTTCGTAATCGTATTTGTAGATTTAGTTGTAGAATTTTGTTGAAGAAAGTATAAACTTGAAATAAATGCCGTTACAAGAACTGCTGCGGCCGCAAGCTTCACATACCTGTAGTTTATGAGTTTTGCTTTTTCGCCTTGTGGAGCAACTTTAAAAATGTTGCGCCAAATATCATCTCTTAAATTATTTTTGAATGCCTTTTTTTCGTCAGTACCTAATGTATTCAACACACCTGGGTCATTTTGAAAGAGGTTGTAATACTTTTCAACGAATATTCTCTCCTCTTCAGTAGCGTTGCCTTTAAGGTATTTGTGCAGCAGTTTGATAAAATGACTTTTGTCCATTTATGTGCTAAAGCTGTTGGCTTATACTCATGACCCGAAAAAACAAAAAAGTCCCACGCAACAGAAAAGTTTTTCTAAAAATATTTACGAGGCTAAAAATCCGAGCAGTAGCCCAATTGTAAAAAGGCGTATCAGTGAAACCTTTAAAGTTTCAATTGCTTTGCCCAATTGGTTTTGTACGGTCTTCCTTGCTATGCCCAATTGTGTAGCTATTACTTTAGTGGGAAGTCCATCCTGCATCCGTAGTTGAAAAATATCTCTTCTCTTTGGAGGTAAAGAGTCAAGAAGGTGTTCGTAAGATTGTAAAAATTCTTTCCATAATAGTTGAGCGTCTGCCTGTGAAGATCTTTCTGAAATATTATCGAGAGCATCAAAGAATGGGTGAATAGGTTTTTGCTTTGCAAAGAATTTAATTACCCTGTTACGAATAGATATATTTAAATAAGCAGGTAGATTATCTATTTGTGTTTCGCGGTTTATCCATATCTGCGTAAAAATTTCCTGGACGATGTCCTTTGCCGCATCAAGGTCTTTGGTTCTTTTGCAAGCGTTGTTCAGTGAGCTTTCCCAGTACCTGTCGAACAAAATATCAAACGACTTTTTATCGCCGCAACTCACCTGCTGTAGCAATAAATTATCGTCAGTTAATTTGGGTTCGGTTGATATCATGGAATGGTGTGAGTTAACCAAATGTAGATATTTTTTCTAAAAAAATTACACACGCTTTTTGAATATCCTGAAATGTTTCAAACAATTGTAGAAAACATCCTATTGGAGTATAAAAAATCCCACGACGTATCCTCGTGAGATTCTCTTAAAAAACCTCTTAAACTTTTTTGAATAAAGCTTAAATAGTAAATATAACTATAACGGCTAACCGCTTTTTAAGCAAAATCTTCAATAAGATTTTTAACGTTGCACCCTGCCACTCGCGTCCCCCTTCATTAAGCCCTTTACATCACTTAAGGTAGCATGATTCAGATCGCCGGGAATTGTATGTTTCATAGCAGAGGCGGCGACACCAAACTCAGCTGCATCTTTCATTTCCATCCCTGTAACTAATCCATAAATAAATCCACTTGCGAAAGAATCACCACTTCCCACACGGTCCACGATTCTTACATCATATTGCTTTGAATGATAAAAATCTTTTCCGTCAAATACTAAAGCGCTCCATCCATTATCCGATGCACTGTGGCTTTCTCTCAAGGTTGAGGCGATGTATTTAAAACCGAATTTTTCTTTCATTTGCCGAAACACATCTTTATATCCCTCAAGATTTAGTTCGCCTTTTGTCACGTCGGTTCCTTTGCTGCTAAATCCGAGGGTTGTTTCGGCGTCTTCTTCATTTCCAATACATACATCTACATATTGACAAAGCTTTGACATTACCTCTTTCGCTTTTTCTTTGCTCCATAATTTTTTGCGGTAATTAAGGTCAATGCTGGTTGTGATACCTTTTTCTTTTGCCGTCTTTAAAGCTACTTCAGTAAGTGCAGCAGCTTTGTCGCTGAGCGCTGGCGTAATGCCGGTTGTATGAAACCAGGAGGCTCCATCAAATATTTTTTCAAAGTCAAAGTCAGAAATTTCTGCTTCAGAAATGGCCGCATCGGCACGGTCATAAACCACTTGCGATGCCCGCATAGAAGCTCCTGTTTCTAAAAAATAAATTCCCAGTCTCTTTCCTCCCCGGGCAATAAATTGCGTGTCCACACCATAACGTCTCAGGTGGTTAATAGCCGATTGTCCTATCGGATTGTCAGGTATTTTCGTAACAAAAGTTCCCTGCAAGCCATAGTTGCAAAGAGCCGCAGCTACGTTAGCTTCACCACCGCCATATGTTACATCGAAGGTGTCCGCTTGCACAAATCTTTTAAAATCCGGGGTTGATAACCGTAGCATTATTTCTCCAAGTGTTACAACTTTTTTTGCCATAATGATTTAATATTTTAATTTAAAAGGAATTTATATTTTACAACAATTTCGCCGAATTTCTTTCATATTTGTTGAAGCAACAAGATTTATCCAAATAATTATTGGAAAATATACGGAAACGATTGCACAAAAAAAATATGGCTTGTTGCTATAATTCCAATAACATTGCTTATTTGTAAAAATATTTTTATGGATATGAAAAATGAATTGCTAAAATTAATTCCGGAACAGGGAATCCTGCCTCTCTATTTTTATAAGGATGCTGAAGTAAGTCTTGCAGTTCTCAGAGCATTATACAATGCAGGCATAAGAGCGGTGGAGTACACAAATCGCGGAGAAGCGGCATTACAAAATTTCAAAAAAATGCGGGAGGTGTGCGATGCGGAATTAACCGGAATGTACCTTGGTATCGGGACAATTAAAAATGGTGACATGGCACAAACTTTTATTGACGCAGGAGCGGATTATATCATTTGTCCCGGTCTCATAGAGGAAGTTGCAGCTGTAGCAGATAAAAAAAATATGCTATGGGTTCCGGGCTGTATGACACCTTCTGAAATTATCCGTGCAGAAAACATGGGCGCAAAAATGATTAAGCTTTTTCCTGGAAATATTCTCGGGCCTGCTTTTATGAGTTCAATAAAAGAATTATTTCCGGGCCTTTTATTTATGCCTACAGGTGGTGTTGATCTTGATAAAGAAAATATCGAAGGGTGGTTTAAGGCTGGTGTATGCGCAGTTGGTATGGGAAGTAAACTGGTAAGTAAGCAATTGCTTGAGCAAAAGGATTACGCAAAAATTGAAGCCGTTACCAGGCAGGCAATGGACATCGTAAAGTCAATAAGGTGAAATTTTAAGAAGAGCGGTTGTAAAAATCTAAGACGCTTCCATTAAAACAGCTTGTTGTTTTGGCCGGTGCATATTTAATTTTCCATTGTATTGAGCACCCAATTCTATCTCAAGCGTATCGGTAGTTATATCACCATTTACCTCGCCAGACTTTTTAATTTCAAGCTGGCTTGATTTAATGTTTCCATTTACAGTGCCGTAAATGATCGCTGAATCGGTAATGATATCACCTTCTATATCGCCGGTTTCACCTAAAATTACTCCCCCGGTAACATTGACGTTTCCAATTACTTTCCCTTCGATTCTCACGACAGTTGAACCTTGCAATTCGCCTGTGAAAGTATATCCTTCGCCAATGATGGTTGAGATTTCCTGTTGATTAATTTCCAAAGGTTGTTTGTTACTTTTTTTAAACATAGTCAGTCAATTAAGAGTTAGAAAAGATTGGGGGTTTATTTTTTGCCCGTTCCTGTGTACCTCATAATGCAAATGAGGACCGGTTGATCTGCCGGTAGACCCTATATTGCCTATCTGTTGCCCGATCTCTATTTTCTGCCCCGAACTTACTAAAATTTTTGATAAATGTCCATAAAGAGTTTCAAATCCATTACCATGTTTTAAAATAATGCAATTTCCAAAACCTCCTCTTGGGCCGGCAAATGCCACTTCACCTTTCGCCATTGCTTTTACAGGAGCACCCATTGGTCCTTTTATGTCCAGGCCCTTATGTGTTTCAACATTTGAGCCACCAAACGGATTTTCGCGGTGCCCAAAGGTAGAAGTAATTGACCCCGGGTAAGGCGTACCTAAAGGGGTGTATGATATATTGTAAATAATCTTGTTTAAATAGCTATCATAAAAATCACTGATTTCATCGGTTGATAAAATATCATCGTCTGCCTCACCACCCTGGGGGGCTTTGAAGGCGGTCGGAATGCCCCTTGCCTTTAAGAACCCGTTTATTTTTGAAAGATCCTGATCAATTTTTGTGAATTTTTCTTTTATTGCACTTGTGTCCACTTGTGCAAATAACAGGTGCATTGATTGAATTTTTCCGGAGAGCGAAGCTCTTAACTTTAGTTGCTGAAGATTACTTGAAGATAAATAGACAATTGTAGCTACTAACGAAAAAAAGATAAGGCATAAGACTGCAACATATTTTTTCCAGTTTAAAATCAGTTGGCTTGAAATCTGTACCGGCTTTGGGGCTTTTGAATTTTTGCTTACGAATAGTACCGTTGTTTTTTCTTTTTTGGACTTCATAGATACAAGATTATGTGGCTATATTGGATTATTAAAAACTGGATTATTCAAACGAACGGCGCGGTTTCAGGATAAATGAACGTCCCCGAACAATAATATAAACGATGCCGGGAATGATAAATTGCCCTTGTTAGTATCTTTTTATATAGTTGAAAATTAAGGCTTTATAATGATCAACTAATGGATTTAATGATAGTATATGCAGCCACAAAAAATAGAAGGACACATATTTTATTATTTGAAACTGCTTTTTAAATACTCTTTTACCGGGTAATAAAACAACAGCCTAAAAAGTTACCGGAGATAAATTGTAAATTTCATTTCCACAACGCCGGATCAAAAAAATTTGCCTCAATCATAGTTCAATTACCGAAATTATATAAATGTTCGTACGCCGGTTGACGTATAAGAATGACGAAATTCCTTTGGGGTACTATCTTTTTTCTTCTTAAAAATTCTGTTGAAATTGGACATATTATTAAACCCGCATTTATAGGCGACTTCATTTATACTGTCAGTTGTGTCTATTAACATGCGTGAAGCATGGCCAAGGCGTACTTCATTTAAAGTATCAACAAAAGTTTTGCCGGTTCTTAATTTAAAGAAGCGACTGAGAGAGACTTCTGTCATCCCTGCGATTTTAGCCGCGTCGTTTAAAGTAATATTTTGGTTAAAATTATTATTGACATAGGCCATTATCTTTTCGATTCTCCTGCTGTTGTAAGATGCTGCTTCTCTATTGAACGAAGCATCTGAGAGCGTCCTGATATTTCTTGATGTGGATAGATCATGGAGTATTGACATTAATTCAAGCACGGAGTCAAAGCCGTGTTTTTGCGGTAACTGCCTTATACGCGGCATTATAGATAGCGCAGTCGAATTGGTAAATAAAACACCCCGTGTTGAGCGCTGAAATAAAGTCCTGATGAAGCTCATCTGGTTTCTTCTTAAAAATTTCTCGTCAAACAGGTCGCGGTGAAATTGTATAGTTATTTCCTTTATAAGCTTTCCTTTACATTTATGGGTAAACCAGCCATGTTGTAAATTAGGGCCAACAAGTACCAGTTCGATATCACTTATTTCCTCTACGTGATCTCCAATAATCCGTTTGGCACCTCCCGCATTTCTTATAAAATTTAATTCAAACTCCTCATGAAAATGTAACGGAAAATCAAAGTCTCTTTTGCTTCTTGAAAATAATGAGAAGCAATCATTCTGCGTCAAGGGAGTTATTTCTCTCAGAATCTTGGTTTTCATTTTAGACAGATTAAGCTAAATAATGTTACGGTTATAACAATAAAGTATTAAAAGTTTTTGACGAATAAATTTAAAGAAACTATTATTCATATTGAATTTTAAATAATGATGCGTGAATCTAAACTAATAAAATATAACTATTAGATAAAAAAGTACTGATAGGGTGTAATAATTTTAGATAGTTTTGAAATACTTAGCGGTTGTAAGAAATTTCTTTAGGTAGCGAAAATTACCTTTCAAAAAGTAGAGACCTCGGGTTTATAAACGATGCTTATAAAATGTTTTTCGAATGCTTGAAGAAATTGCCTTTGACAGAAATAAAATTCCCGTCTTTATTGAGTTTACATATGGGCATGTTCCCGATACCACCTGGTGGACAAATGTTTTATTTAAATCGCAAGGATATCATAAAATTTCTTACCCGTTAACATGGCGGAATGGAGGTGTAAAAGCTTCCAGACAAGCAGAATACCATTTGCCATGTAAGAGGCAGGTATCAGAGGATGATTTTGTGAAATTTTATAATCATCCAAATATTCTGTTTCACAAAGACATAACAACAGAACAACTGTATAAATGAGACTGCAACTCCTGGATATATCAATAGTTGTTCTTTACCTGGTATCTATGCTTATGATTGGCTGGTACTACCGGAAGAAAGCACGTCAGAATAAGGAAAGCTATTTGTTAGGAGGAAAAAAGCTGCCGTGGTATTTGCTAGGCTTGAGTGATGCAGCGGATATGTTTGATATCAGCGGAACTATGTGGATGGTTTCGCTTTGTTTTATTTATGGATTTAAGAGCATATGGATCCCATGGCTGTGGCCTGTTTTTAACCAGGTGTTCAACATGATGTTCCTTGCAAAATGGCTGCGTCGTTCGAATGCAAGCACCGGGGCGGAATGGCTTGCCACCAGGTTTGGCTTAAAAGGAAAGGGCGTGAAAGCTTCTCACAATATTGTTGTTGTCTTTGCTTTAATCGGTTGCCTGGGATTTCTCGCTTATGGCTTTATTGGTCTTGGAAAATTTATTGAAATATTTGTTCCGTGGAGCGTAGTGCAGCCCTACATGCCGTTTCATATCGCTCCCGCTTATGTTGCTCATTTTTATGGAATCATTTTTACGCTATTTGCTATGTTCTATTCTATCCTGGGTGGAATGCACAGTATCGTTATGGGCGATTTCATTAAGTATTCTATAATGACAATTGGCTGCATCGCCATTGGTTATATCGCGATGACTCATTTACATGGCCAAACGTTGAATGTTCCTAAGGGATGGAATCAGCCATTTTTTGGTATTGACCTTAATCTTGACTGGAGCCATATTTTACCAGCTGCCGTGCAAAAAATCTCTGACGATAACTTTGGCCTTTTTGGAATATTCTTTATGATGATGCTGTTCAAAGGTGTGTTTGCAAGCCTCGCGGGGCCGGCACCTAACTATGACATGCAAAAAGTTTTGTCAACCCGTTCTCCAATGGAAGCCTCTAAAATGACGGGTTTTGTATCTATCGTTTTGTTGCCGATTCGCTATACAATGGTTATAGGGCTTACCGTGCTGGCGATACTTTATTATAACCAGCTAGATCTTTCTGTCCCCGGTGGAGGCACTGATTTTGAGAGGATACTTCCCGGAACAATCAATAATTTTCTCCCGGTAGGTATCCTTGGTATTGTACTCACCGGCTTGTTGGGAGCCTTTATGGGTACGTTTTCCGGAACATTGAACGCCGCACAGGCGTACATCGTAAATGATATTTATCTAAAGTACATAAATCCTTCAGCCCCCACCCGGCGTATTATAGCCCTTAATTATATTGTAGGTGTGGTGGTTGCGGGCATAGGCATTGTTCTCGGGTTTTTTGCAAAAGATGTAAACTCAATCCTGCAGTGGATTGTTGGGGCACTGTATGGAGGATATATTGCGGCTAATATGCTTAAATGGTATTGGTGGCGCTTTAATGCAAGTGGATTTTTCTGGGGGATGATGGCCGGAATTCTCGCGGCCTTAATTTTCCCTTTTATTTTTACAGGGCTTCCCTTATACAACTGGCCGTTGTTATTTTTAATTTCTATTATCGGTTGCATTGCAGGAACATATTCAGCCCCGCCAACGGACATGGGGGTGCTTAAAGATTTTTATAAGCAGGTAAGGCCCTGGGGTTTTTGGAAGCCGGTTCACAAAGTGGTTGTAACCGAAGATCCTCTTTTTGTGCCTAACAAAAGATTTAAGCTTGACATGTTCAACGTGGTTTTGGGGATTATCGGCCAATCATGCCTTACGATATTACCTATGTATTTTATATTATGGATGAAAGTTCCATTGTTGGTAACCATTCTTATACTGGCGGCGATCATCCTTATTCTTAAAAAGACATGGTGGAATAAATTAGAAAACTAAATACAACATTTACAATGCTGCATTAGCAGTGAAAAAAAAGTATATGGATCAATACTTTCAAAACAGGTTGCGGTTTCTGAGAAATGACCACGACAATTTAATTCAAAAGCAAAACGTAATGCTTGAATCAATTAATGGCATTTTCAATCGTTACGAAAATCCTGTTCTTACTGCATCGCATATACCATTGGAATGGCGTTTTGACGTAAACCCCGCGACCAACCCGCACCTGCTGGAAAGATTTGGGATTAACGCTGTCTTCAATGCCGGTGCCATAAAATTTAATGGCAATTATATATTGGTTGCAAGGATTGAGGGAAATGACAGGAAATCTTTTTTTGCAATAGCAGAAAGCGCTAACGGTATTGATAATTTTAGTTTTTGGAATGAGCCCATTGTAATGCCGCAGGCAACTGTGCCGGATGATAATATTTATGACATGAGGCTTGTTCATCATGAAGATGGATGGATTTATGGAACATTTTGTACTGAACGAAAAGACCCGGATGCCGCCGCCGGTGATTTGTCTTCAGCGATAGCACAATGCGGAATTGTAAGAACCAAAGATCTTGTAAACTGGCATCGCTTACCGGATCTTAGAACTCCTTCCCCGCAACAAAGAAATGTGGTGCTGCATCCTGAATTTATAGAAAATCAATATGCATTTTATACACGGCCACAGGATAGTTTCATTGATGCGGGATCTGGTAGCGGTATTGGTTTTGGGTTATGTGACGATATTGAAAATGCTGTTATTAAAAAGGAAATTGTAATTGACAAAAGAGTGTACCACACGGTATACGAATCCAAGAATGGATTAGGCCCGGCTCCTATCAAAACTAAAAAAGGCTGGTTGCACCTGGCTCACGGTGTACGCAATACCGCTGCAGGCTTAAGATATGTCTTGTATACTTTTTTAACCGACCATAATGATATTAGAAAAGTGATACACAAGCCCGGAGGTTATTTTATGGCAACCGAAGGCGGTGAAAGAACCGGGGACGTTTCAAATGTATTATTTTCAAATGGATGGATTGCAGAAGAAGACGGATCTGTCTTTATATATTATGCATCATCTGATTCGAGAATGCATGTTGCAACTTCTACTATTGAAAAATTATTAGACTACGTTGTGAATACACCTGAGGATGGATTTACGTCAGAATCTTCGGCAAAAACAATCATCAAAATTATCAATAACAATAAAGATTTTATCTCATTACAAAAAAAAGCCACCGTCACAACGAGATAATTTTTAAGGCGCGAAGAAGTTAATACTTCATTGATCTATGAGAGAAATACTGACCAGGTATCAAAAGGAAATGTGGGTTGAACTTGAAAGCATTCTTTCTTTTTGGATGAAAGAAACGATTGACAGTGCAAATGGTGGATTTTACGGAAAGATTGATAATTCAAATAAAATATCTAAGGAGGCACCTAAAGGTTCCGTTTTAAACAGCAGGATATTGTGGGCATTTTCTTCAGCTTACAAGCTTACTAACTACACGCCTTACCTGCAAACTGCCGAAAGGGCTTTTGCATATATTCGTAATTATTTTATTGATAAAGAATTTCGGGGAATTTACTGGAGTGTAGACTACAAGGGAAATACACACGATTCAAAGAAACAATTTTATGCGTTCTCATTTGCGATTTATGGATTGAGCGAATTTTATAAATGCACGCATCGGGTAGAAGCAAAGGAACTTGCAATAGAATTATATCACGTAATTGCCGAACACAGCTACGACCCTATCTACGGCGGTTATATTGCGGCTCTATCTCGTGAATGGAACGAGATTGACGACCTTCGCCTGGGTGAAAAAGATGCGAATGAAAAAAAGTCAATGAATACCCATTTGCATATTCTTGAGGGCTTTGCTAATTTATATTTAATATGGCCCGATGTAAGACTAAAGCAGAGAATTGAAGAGCTGATCAAAATATTTCTCAACCATATAATTGATAAAGACAATTATCATCTTGCACTATTTTTTGATGACCAATGGAATCAGCGATCGGATATTATTTCTTACGGGCACGATATTGAGGCGGCATGGTTGATACAAGAGGCTGCAGAACTTATTACCGATCCACATCTTATTCAAATAGTACAAGTGGTATCAGTAAAGCTTGCAAATGCTGCATCAGAAGGGCTGGACAACGATGGTGGCCTATGGTATGAATATAAAGCAGATACCAATCATCTTATAAAAGAAAAACATTGGTGGCCACAGGCCGAAGCCATGGTTGGCTTTTTCAATACCTGGCAAATTACGGGTGATGAAAACTATTTGGAAAAATCTATTGCGAGCTGGCAATTTATAAAAGATCGTATTATTGACAAGGTAAATAAGGAGTGGTTTTGGGGGGTGAAAGAGAATTATGAAGTAATGAATGAAGACAAAGTTGGCATCTGGAAATGTCCCTACCACAACACGAGGGCGTGCATAGAGATTTTTAAAAGAATTGATAAAGCGATGGGTTCCTAAAGGAACTGATGCCAATAAATTTGGGGAACTTTACGTGGCCATATAAAAAGATTCCAGTCAATGAATATAAAAGTGGTTTTAGCAACGCAGGCGGCTATTGGTGAAAGAAAAAACCTTTCAAATCAGACAGGACCATAATTTAAATATCATCAGGAAATAGCGGAGGTCAGTAGATGCAAACTTGCCGATTTAAGAAGAGATTTCATTGAATATGACAAGCGGCATAATTCCAAGAATAAGCTCGCAGGAATATTGACAATTGATGGAGTTTCATCTAAATTCAACAGGCAACCGGTTTTGCGGCTAAAAGAATATTAAGTGTGTTATTGCCGACATTAAAAAGTGTAAATTGAACATGTTTTTTATTATTAATAATTAAAATTCTTTTATGACTACCAGGCGCGATTTTCTAAAAACAACCAGCGTTCTTTCAGCCGGATTATTGATCACAAGATCCGCTGGCTACGATTCAAAAAATTCTTTGATAGGATTACAATTGTATACGGTGAGAGATGCCATGGACAAGGACCCCCGCGGAACCCTGGCAAAAGTGGCTGAAATTGGATACAATTCCGTTGAAACAGCTACCTATACAGGCTCAGAAAAATTTTACGGAATGACACCAGCAGAGTTTGCCGGCGTTTTGAAACAAAACGGGCTGGTTGCGAAAAGCGGCCATTACCGCCTGGGGGAAGAAGAACCAAATGGGGAGGTGCAAAAGGGAACAATGCTTCATGACTGGGACAAGGCTGTTGATGACGCAGCAGCAGTTGGAATAAAATATATGGTTTGCGCTTATTTATCAACAGATGAAAGGGGTGATCTTGATCACTACAAAAAGGTGGCTGACGAATTAAATAAGGCTGGCGAAAGATGCAAAAAAGCGGGTATCCAACTCTGTTACCACAATCACGATTTTGAATTCATAAAGCAGAATGACCAGTATCCATACGACATTTTATTATCAACAGATAAGGATCTTGTAAAAATGGAAATGGATATTTACTGGGTAACAAAAGCGGGGCAGGACCCTGTTGCACTATTCAATCAACATCCCGGAAGGTTTCCACTGTGGCATGTAAAGGATATGGACAATACCAGCAACAAGGATTTTACAGAAGTTGGAAATGGCATTATAGATTTTAAAAGAGTCTTCGCCGAAAGAAATAAGGCAGGCCTGAAATACTTCTTTGTGGAGCAGGATAAAACTCCCGGATCACCTTTTGATAGCATCACTAAAAGTTACGATTATATAAAAAAGAATTTGGTGTAGGCATTCATAACGAAATATCTTCCGATAAAATAAATAAATCACCCAGGCGTTTGCTGGTTCTTCTCAAATAAATGATTAGTGGAAACTCCTCCGGTGGTTGTTTCAGGTTTCTTCGAAGTATCAATATGTAAAAAATTAAAAAAATAAAATAACCATGCGACAAAAATTTCCATTAGTAATTCTATTAATTATTGCCTCAATGTTTGCGAATGCTCTTCCGCCTAAAAATGATTTTTACCAGCTTAAGATTTACCATTTAAAAAATAATGACCAGGTTTCGATGATGGATGATTATTTAAAAAACGCATACTTGCCGGCGATGCACCGGTCAGGCGTAAAAAATATTGGAGTATTTAAACCAATTACAAACGACACTGCAGCAGATAAATTGATCTATGTATTTATCCCGTTTTCATCTGAAGCATCATGGGCAAATATTGGGGGAAAGCTCGACAAGGACAATGTATATGCGGGTGCCACAAAATCATTCCTGGAAGCGCCTTTAGATAAAGCCCCCTTTGTAAGAATGGAATCAGTATTAATGGAAGCCTTTCCCGGTCAGCCGCATTTAGTTATCCCTCCGGCAAAAAATGCTGAGAGAGTTTTTGAATTGAGAAGCTATGAAAGTCCAACTGAAAATTTACATAAAAAGAAAATGGCCATGTTTAATACAGGTGGAGAAATTCCATTGTTCAATCGCTTAGGATTTAATCCCGTCTTTTATGGAAAAGTTGTATCAGGCAGCCACATGCCGAACTTTATGTATATGCCTGTTTTTGAAAGCGTGGAGCAAAGAAATGCACAATGGAAAAAATTTGGTGAAGATCCGGTTTGGAAAGACATTTCCACCCGCCCTGAAAATGAGAACAAAGTTTCTGTATCGCACATTGATAGCATATTAATGCATGCTGCCGACTATTCTGATTTTTAGATTTTTGTTATTATTTTAAGTCTGATCTTTTTTTGATTGAGTAATGAGGATACAAATTTTACAGATTGAATTTGCCATTCAGTCTGTAAAGTTTTGACTTAAAAGCAATGGAGTCAAAAACGGCAGCAAATTGCTTGCAATTGCAAAACACAATCAGGGCAGGGCCTGTTATGTCGCATAGGTAAATGAGGCAACTTTATTCAAGTATCTTTTCAATTTTTTTGAGCTCCTTTTTTGAAAAGCTATAATTTTTTATCGCATCGATTGCATCCGTCACTTGTTGCGGTTTACTTGCTCCTAAAATTACGGAGGTAACACGTGGATCTTTTAGAACCCACGCAAGCGCCATTTGTGCTAACGATTGATTTCTTTTTCCTGCAATCTCATTAAGTTCTTTGACTCTGGTAATTACAGTGTCACTCACCTGTGATTCAGTAATAGCCCCGTTTTCAAGATGCCGGCCTACTCTCGAGTCACCCGGAATTCCACTTAAATATTTATTAGTAAGAATGCCCTGGGCCAGTGATGAGAATGTAATGCATCCTACATTTTCTTTTTCCAAGAGATCCAGTAGTCCATCTTCAATCCAACGATCAAGCATAGAATATCTTGGCTGATGAATAAGGCAAGGCGTTCCGAGTTTGTTCAATATTTGAATGGCTTTTTTTGTTTCTTTAGGATGATAGCTGGATATGCCAACATACAGGGCTTTTCCTCGCCGTACCATAAGGTCAAGTGCAGCCATGGTTTCTTCCAGGGGCGTTTCGGGATCGGAACGGTGGTGATAAAATATGTCAACATAATCCAGTCCCATTCTTTTTAGACTTTGATCCAGGCTGGCAACCAAATATTTTTTCGAGCCCCAGTCACCGTAGGGCCCATCCCACATTTTCCAGCCAGCTTTTGACGAAATAATTAATTCATCGCGGTGCGCCAGGAAATCTTTTTTAAATATTTTGCCAAAAGTTGTTTCGGCTGCCCCCGGAGGTGGTCCATAATTATTAGCAAGATCAAAATGAGTAATGCCATTGTCAAAAGCAGTATGCAAAATTTGCCTGCAATTTTCAAAATCGTCTGGCTCTCCAAAGTTGTGCCACAGACCAAGAGATATGGCTGGTAATTTTAACCCACTATTACCGCACCTGCGATACTCCATATTGTCGTATCTGCCCGAATTAGCATTATATGTCATAGATAATTTTTTATGAATGAAGTTAGAATGCAATTTGTTTGCTTCAAAGCAAGCTTAAAAAAATTAATGATCGATGCAACTTACGAAGAGTAGATAAACATCAAAACTAAACATACCTTTTTACTATGACCTATAACTATTTAATTTCTAAAAAATCCGGAAGGGTAAAATGTGAAATAGCGGATGCTGCCAGAGTTGAGATTGGAAGAAATGAAACAAAAGTTTGCTTTATTTGAAGCGGGCAGAATCTTTCCAGATGAAGATCAAAAAATACGGTTTGATTTAAAAAAGGAAAAAGGGAACGGGCATAAAACCGTTCTTATAAATAGGTTGCAGTAAGATTTTATTATCAAGTTAAGGCCAGCTCTTTCTTAATATTTTTGAGAATTTCTTTTAACGGAGTTTCTATTTTTTTAAATTCATCAACTGCCTGTTGCGCCAATACATGAAGGCCTTCCTTGATTTCAGCCTTTGCAAATTCTTCTATTTTTGATAAAATTCTTAAAATACCATTTGCGTATAAAAGCCCGGCGCTGCCCTTTAATTTGTGTGCCAGCTTATAAATATTATCAAATTCATTGCGGGAGCAGGCTTTCATCAGGTCGTTTAATTCACCGGGAGTATTATTCAGGTAAGTGGCAAGTATTTCAGCCACGTACTCATTGTCATCCATTTCATGGAGCAAACTAAGATCAAATAAATTTTCGGTTGTATTCATTTTGGTTTCCATAATTAGCGGTTTGGTAGGGCCTTCGTTTAGTAGTTGACTAATTCGTTTATATAAAAAAGAAACGTCAAAAGGCTTTGATAAGTACTCGTTCATACCTATCTCCAGGCATTTTGTTTTTTCGCCTTTTAGAGCAGATGCTGTCATTGCAACAATAGGAATTGAAAGATTCATTTCATTTCTTATATAACTTGTTGCTTCGTAGCCATCCATTTCAGGCATTTGCAAATCCATTATAATAAGATCATAGTCTGCACTCTTTTTAAGATACGAAATTGCTTCCAGCCCATTGTTTGCTATATCCAATGCTCCGCCGGCTTTTTGCAATACATGCCTAATCACTTTTTGATTTACTTCATTGTCTTCAGCAACAAGAAATTTTCTGCCCTTCAGCAGTGAGCGATAATTTTTTAATTCATCAGTTGCGAAAACTTCGGGATTATTTGTCTGGCTGAAATGATACGGGATACTAAATTTGAAAGTAGTGCCAATATTGATTTTACTTTCGACCGATATGGAACCCTTCTGCAATTCCAACAATTGTCTTGTGATTGCGAGGCCAAGCCCTGTGCCTCCATATTTACGTGATGTTTCAGCACTTGCCTGTGTAAAGCTTTCAAATATTTCGTTGATTTTATCTGCCTGGATGCCGATGCCGGTATCTGTAATAGTGAAATTTAAAATTGCCTCTTCATGGGTTTGTTTATGAATGGACACCTTTACATTTACGCCTCCTTCATGGGTAAACTTGATTGCATTTCCCAGCAGATTGACCAGGATTTGATTTAGCCTGTATGGGTCGCCATTTAATGTGGCAGGAACATTTTTGTCAATTTCAAATGTGAAATCCAGTTTCTTTTCATGCAGACGGTGCCTGAAGATGGCTTTGATATTCTGTACTACTTCATCAAGTTTAAAGTCAATTCTTTCTATTGTTAGCTTGCCCGCCTGTATTTTTGAAAAATCAAGAATATCATTAATAATAACCAGTAAATTGTCAGAAGATCTTTTAATGGTTCTTGTAAAGTCAATTTGCTCTTCATTCAACCTGGTTTCCAATAACAGGTCAGTCATGCCCTGTATTCCATTCATAGGAGTCCTGATCTCGTGGCTCATATTTGCAAGAAATTGCTCCTGTAGTTTTTTTGCGTTTTCAGCTATTTTTTTAGCCTGAATGAGCTGTTCTTCGTATCGCACTCTCTCCGTTATGTCTGTTCCTATTCCGCTTAATCCATAGATCTTATTTTGGGCATCGAGTAAAGGGAATTTTGTAATAAGAAAGTGATGCTTTCCGTCCTGCATTTCGATAATTTCCTCAAACTCCACATGTTTACAGGTTCGTATAACTTCATTGTCATAATCTGTAAAACGCTTAGCCTGCTCTGTACTGGCAAAATCGAAAGCAGTTTTACTTATAATTTTATCATCAGTTACCTTAAATGTTTCTTTGAATTGTTTATTGGTTACAAGATATTTTCCATCAAGGTCTTTGATATAAATAAATGATGTGGCATTGTCAAGAACGGATTGCAGCCGCTTTTGATTTTGAACTAATTCCATCTCATATTTCCTGAGCACTTCTTCCATTTTTTTCTTTTCGGAAATATCTTTTACGATACATTGAAATCCAACAGGCACATCGTCTTCTGATACCAAAATGGCGGATTGTTCTACCCATTTCATTTCTCCTTGTTTTGTGCAAATGCAAAATTCTACAAGGGTTTCCTCTATATTATTTTGTACCTGACGCCAGTATTTCCCTTTTACTTCTTCCTTCCAGTCAGGATCGATCAACTTGGTAAAATGCATCCCGATTAATTCGTCCATGGGATATCCCGTTAGCTGGAAAGCTTTACTGCTGGAGAATGTAATACATCCGTTAATAGATGTAGTATACATAACAACTCCCGAATTTTCAATGAGGTTCCTATACTTTATTTCGTTGGATGATAGTTCATCCTTTACAGATAACAGCTTCAACTCGGCCTCTTTCTTTTTCTGATCCTTATTGTTTAAAGATTTTGCAAGCCAAAGCATCAGGACTGCATAAATAGTAATAATAAGAATAATGCCTAATGCCGACCCAAATTCCTGGTCATATAATTGTAATCTTTGACCTTCCATTCTCAGCAATCCCATTATTACGGGAATGCCAATACCTAATGGCAGAAACTTGCGCGCTATGTCGCCCCCGGAATTTTTTTGCATCATGAAACCGATAAAGCCTTTTCTATGGCGGCTTAGGAGAATAGCCAATGATAAAAATATGAAGGCAATGGCTGTGTGAATGGCCATTGGCATAAAGACTGAATCATGATATGAGGAACCTGTGGCATAAAGAAAGCCGATGACCGTGAGCAGGCTGATAATAAATACTAAGGAACCAAATATTTGAGTAGGAACTAAACTCCCTTTTTTCCTGTCATCTGTGAGAAATAATGCGGCGCCAATCAACAGGAAACAAATTGCTGTATTCATGGCCATCTCATTGCCGGATAATTTATTCCTAAAGAGTATCTGATCAATTCCTATATCCCAATTTTCGTTAAAGCCGTGTAGCCTTACGACCGCGATTAGTGCTATAAAAAGGGCGATATATCTGCCAAGCCTGATTTTTTTTGCGTTGTTATCTTCCTGGATAAAATGTAATGAAACGCCACCTAGAATTAATAAGAGTGCCGTAGTGGGATTCATAGCTGCCAGCCGGTCCGAGATGCTTTTGAAAAAGACTAAATTGAACTCCCAACCTATTAGTACAGAACATGGAATTAAAATCGTGCCTTTTATTAACAGAGAATATAACCTATGAACCTTTATGAAATTATTTTTAGGCATCTGATGATTATTTAACAAAAAACAAAAGCACAGAAACTTGTGAGGTTTTCAGTGAGCTGTTTTTAGATATATTATCCCGGAAGGTTTTAGGTTCCATAAGGTTGACATTGGGCTTTAAATTGCATTTCAAGTCACGTTATATATAACTACTAATCGATTAAATTATTGGATGATAAAAAAAATAATTGCGAATGATTTCTGAATGATTTCCAATCGGCACAATATTAAACCTGATCAATCAGCTATTAAACATGCACAACTGCCCCTTTCACTTGCGTCATTGCCCATTTCTCAAGCTTATTAGTCAGTTGTTCTAATCTTACCGGTTTTGAAATATAATCGTTCATACCGGCATTTAAACAAGCTTCCTGGTCACCTTCCATTGTATTCGCCGTTAACGCAATAATTACGGGTTGTCTTTCCAGGTTTTGTCTTATAACGTTAGTGGCTTGTATCCCATCCATTTCAGGCATTTGCATATCCATTAAAATAACATCAAAATGCATTTCACGCGCTTTATCTACTGCTATAGCGCCATTTTCGGCAAGGTGTGGTTTGTAACCTAATTTATTCAGGATATACAATATTACTTTCTGGTTTACCGGGTTATCTTCCGCAACTAAAATTTCTAACGGATATTTTTCTGAAAAATTTCCTGGTAGTTTTTCCTGTATATTTTCTGTTGACATAGAGGTGGTTTGTGGTTGAAGAGTATTTAGAATGTTTTTACTTAATATATGTTGTCTTACCGGCTTATTTAATATAGAAGTAAAAAGTTTGGAGCTCTTTTGATTATAATCTTCTCCGACCGAACTAAGCAAAATAATTGGAAGTGATGGATATAGTTTTTTTACATTCTGTGCAAGCTGTATTCCATCCATATTTGGCATTTGCATATCGGTTAATACAAGGTCAATGTCTTTGGCGTTTGATAAAATTTTCAATCCACGTTCTCCCGAGTCGGCAAGCACTGGTATGAGATCCCAAAGTTCAAGCTGGCTTTTAAGAATTGCAAGATTGGTCATGTTATCATCTACCACCAATATCTTTTTATTTCTGAGGTCTGCCATGTTATATTGAGTATAAGCTTTCAATTGCTTTTTCCCCACGGCAGTTTTTATATTAAATGAAAAGACAGAACCTTTTCCTTCTTCACTATTGACGTGAAAATCGCCTTTCATAAGGGTCACTAATTTATCGCATATTGCAAGCCCAAGGCCCGTGCCTCCATACTTCCGGGTAGTTGATGAATCAACCTGGGAAAATGCCTTGAACAAACGGTCCAGTTTTTCCCTGGGAATTCCAATACCGGTGTCGCGTACTTCAAAATGCAAGGTTACATTTTCAGCACCGTCCGATTGTACCAGATGAACCCCAATAAACACTTCCCCCTGTTGTGTGAATTTCATAGCATTACTTACAAGGTTTGTAAGTATCTGCCTTAATCTCAAATCATCTCCCACAATCTGGATCGGCACATCGTCATCAATTTTGTATATAAGGTCGAGTTTTAAGGCCGCCGCTTTTGTGCCAAAAATGTCGAGCACATCCTCGATACAGGCGCGTAGATTAAAATCCTCCTGTTCAAGTTCCATATTACCCGATTCAATTTTAGAGAAATCTAAAATATCATTGATAACGTTTAGCAGGCTCTCCCCACAACTTGTAATCGTATTTGCATAATCACGTTGCTGTTCGGTAAGACTGGTTTCGGCCAGCAGAGAAGACATACCAATTACCCCGTTCATAGGGGTTCTTATTTCATGGCTCATCGTTGCCAGGAAAATACTTTTTGCCTGGTTGGCCTGTTCTGCATCCTGCCGGGCTTTCTCTGCTTCTATCCTGGCCTTTTGTTCCTCTTTTGTCGAATAAACCAGTTGTGTTGTGCGCTCTTCTACCTGTCTTTCCAAAACTCTTTTCTGAGCCTTGATTGTTCGTACCCTTATTTGGTAAAATAAGATACAGGTAGCAACGGCGGCGACAAAAACTAATAATTTGAACCACCATGTTAACCAGAATGGCGGAGTGATAATTAATTGGAGACTCAAAATGCGGGACGACCACTTACCTTCATTATTTAGGCCTTTCACCTTTAAATTATAAGTTCCGGGATCAAGATTGGTATAGCTCACTGATCGTTTATCGCTGGATTCATTCCAGTCATTGTCAAAACCTTCGAGCATATACGCATACCGCTTTTTTTCCTTTCCAGTATAATTTAAAGAGGCAAACTCAAATTCAATTCCCGAACTGCTGTAAGGCAGCGTTATTGAATTGGTTTCCGTAATATCCTCAAGCAGGGGAGATATAATAGAATCCGAAGCCACGAGTACTTCCTTATTAGAAATTCGAAAATCTGTTAGCACCAATGGCGGATCAAAGGAGTCAATCTTTATATCCTCAGGATAAAACATATTGAAGCCATTATTGCCACCAAAATAAAATGCGCCCGATGTACTTTTACAAAATGACTGCTCTTTAAATTCGTTGCCCTGCAACCCATCTACTTCACCGAAATTTTTAAAGGTTCTGTTCTTCCAGTTGAATTTTGATATCCCCTTATTGGTACTGATCCATAAATTATCGGTACCATCTCCAAGGATCCCGAAAATATCATTGCCTGGTAATCCGTCTTCAGTAGTATAATTTTTAAAAACATTTGTAGTGCGATTTAGCGACGAAAGACCTGAATTTGTGGCGATCCACAATATGCCATAATCGTCTTCGTGTATAAAGCCAACGGTATTGCTTGCAATGCTATTCTTGTTATAATCGTCATGCAGATAATGACGGAAAGTTGCCGTTTTCTTATCAAATAAATTCAATCCGCCTCCGTCTGTGCCCATATATAAATGGCCTTTCCTGTCGTCAAAAATTGAATGAACTTTATCTGTGCTGATACCTTGTTTATTGTTATCTGAATACTTGTAACGGGTAAACGTTCCGCTGGCGGGGTTAAAGAGATTGAGACCGCCGCCATAGGTTCCTATCCAGATATTCTTATCGTTATCTTCATAAATATTCCAGGCATTGTTACTGCTTAGGCTATGGGGATCAGAAGGATCATTCTTATAATGCTTGTAAGTGTTTTTTTCTTTATTAAATACAGTTATTCCATCTCCCCAGGTACCGATCCACAAATTCTGCTGGCTGTCCTCGCAAATATTAAGCACATAATTTCCGCAAATGGACTTAGGATTACCCGCTTCATGCTTATAGTAAGTAAAATTTCCGGTTCGGGGATCGAATAAATTAAGACCTCCGCCATCTGTACCTATCCATATATTCTCTTTAGAATCTTCATAAATGCATAAAATTTTATTGTCGCTGAGGCTATTGTTTAGAGTCGAATGCTTGAAATGAACAAATTGTTTGTCCTCGCTTATAAAACTAACACCATCTGAAAATGTGCCCAGCCACATATTACCCCGCTTGTCTTTGCAAATTGAATAAATAGAATTGTTGCCGAGGCTTGTATTATCAATTTCATCATAAACATATGTGCTGAAGATTCCGGTTGAAGGATTTAGTATTGATAAACCTCCGTTCTCAGTTCCTATCCAAATATTGCTGTCATTATCCTCGTTAATAGCAACTACTTCGTTTCTTGACAGGCTGTTTGAATTATTAGGACTGTTTTTATAATGATGGAAAATATTGTTTTTGATGTCAAATAAATTCAATCCGCCGCCATTTGTACCAACCCAAACCTGGTGCCTGCTGTCTTCGAAGACACTATAAACATCGTTGGAAGAAAGCGACATGGGATTGGCATCATCATGTTGAAATCGTGTAAAAGTTTTATTGTAGGAATTAAACAGGTTAAGGCCTCCATGTACGGTGCCGATCCATAAATTTTTCTCTTTATCCTGGTATATAGTTCTTATAAAGTCATCACTTACTGATTTGTCGTTATCGCTGCTGAATTTGTAGTGAATAAATACCCCCGCTTTTTTATCATACATGTCCAACCCGGCAGATTCAGTACCAGCCCATATATTTCCATCTTTATCTTCCCTGACAGCTGTAATAAAATCACCTGCAATACTTTTTGAATTACCGGGATCATGCCTGAAGGAGGTGAATGATCTTCGTTTGCGGTCAAAGTGATTTAAGCCTCCACCCCAGGTGGCAATCCATAGATCACCATTCGAACTTTCAATAATATCAAATATGTAATTATTGCTTATGCTGAGTTTATTTTTGGGATCATTTCTGTAAACGGTAAACTTATAGCCATCATATTTGTTTAAGCCGTCCCTGGTTCCAAACCACATAAAGCCACGGCTATCTTGCAAAATACATATGACATTACTTTGCGAAAGACCTGCATCCGTTCGCAAATGATCAAACTTCAAATACTTATTTTGGGAAACACCCAAAAAAGGAATAAACAGGAGTGCAAAACATATTGGATAAAAGTTTTTCATGCAAATTATGTACGCAACCGTTAAAGGGAATTAAAATTGTTTATGACTATTGGATGCATTTTTAATAACGGTGCAGTAGAAGAATAATTGTCTTGTCCTTCTTTAGCAACTCATTCAAAATATGTTTGAACTGAAAAGTGAAAGCTTTTAGCTGGGGGCAAAATAATTGGAACAAGATTTCAGACGGATACACCTGTTAAAAAAAGAGCGGAATAATATTTCCATTTCTTAACCGTTAGTTGTCTTTAAGGTTTACATTTCTAACTAAAAAATATTTTATTAAAATCCACTATGTCCTTAGCAATTAAGCAGCCAGGAAACCTAATGTCGTGGTTGGTAAAAATTTTTTCTTTCAAAAAAGCTGCATCTGTAGCCAATTCAGCAACAACCTCTTTAACCGATAAAATAAACATTTTCCTTACTATCGATCAGGCTACGATAGGAGATCACTTCAATCCTAATGATCCGGCGCCAATATATAAAAGACAGCTTAGCCACGAGTTTCAGCAATACATAATGACATCAATAGGAACCGCCAAAAGGAACTCTGCTTTTTATTATAAGATCACGTGCAAAAACAAAACTGATAAACAATATACTGAACCTTTTATTTATGCGATCAGGCGGCATTTTTCTGCAAGAAAATTAATTGAAATTGAAAAGTTTGAAAAGTTTAAAAGACGCAGCTATCTCTTATTATTTCTAAGTCTTTTGGTAATGATGATTTGTCATGGATTGGTGCCAATGATTTTATCAGATGATCAGGGTTTTACATCGGCTCTTCATAATGGACTTGATATTTTTAGCTGGGTTATTCTTTGGCAGCCTATCGATAAACTTGTTTTTCAGTGGAATCCCCATCTGAAAAATATTTCACTAATGAACCGATTAGTTAATGCAGAAATAATAATAATGGAAAGTGCATAAAAGCGTTTCGATAATATCATTAATTATAATATCTCTTGCCGGTAATTGCCAGGAGCATGCCAACTTTGAACAGTATTATTATACCGGTGCCGGACCATCTGTTATTGTACCAAAGGTTTATTATCAAAGTCAGCATAACTGGGTTGGTGAGGTGCGATATAATTATGAAGAATTACAAACCATATCGTTCAATGCAGGAAAGATGTTTTCAAATAATAATACTTTGTCTTATACTGTTACACCTTATGCGGGACTGATCCTTGGCAGGATGAATGGTGGTACTCTTGGATCAAATATAAACCTGGAATATAGAAGTTTATTTTTCTCTTCAGAGTCTCAATATTCGTTTTCAGTAAATGAAAGCGCTGAAAACTTTTTTTTCAATTGGTCTGAACTCGGATACCAGTTCACAAACCTCGTTTACTCGGGAATAGCTTTGCAGCTAACGCATCCCTTTGAAATAAGGAACAACTGGGAGCCGGGATTCATGTTGGGATTAACTTATAAAAGCTGGACGTTTCCTTTTTACGCATTCAGCCCCGTTACTGATAAAAGAAATTATGTTCTCGGAATAAACTGGGAATGGAATTATAAAAACCCTAAAACAACTAATCGTGACCTGCTTACAATTCACTAATAAACTGTACCAACTTTTTTACCCATTCAACTTATAATTATGTTGTTTTTCGCAGTTATTTTAATTGTAATGACCTTTATCGCCTTCAGGTACGTTTATGCGGGTGTGAATGGCGTAAAGCACCGCAACCAGGAGCTGCTGCAGCAGATCGATGACCTGAATAAACAATTGGACCTTCTTGCTGAAAGGGAAACGAAAGCGCGGAGGGAAGCGGACATTGCTTATAATGCAAAAGGCAAACTGCTGTCTTTGTTAAGCCATGAAATCCGGACGCCGATGAATGGTGTGATCGGTATGGCCACCTTACTATCAGGCACCGACCTTAGTAACGAACAGCGCGAGTACTCCACTACAATACTCGACTGCAGTACCAGCCTTCTGTCAAATGTGGATGAAATATTAATCAACGATATGCTGGATTTTTCCAAGGTGGATTCAGAAAGTGTTGAGCTGAGCAATAAAAAATTTGACCTGGGTAATTGTATAGAAGAAGTGATGGGCATATTCTCCGGCAAAGCAGCTGAAGCCGGCTTGGAACTTTTGTATAAAATTGACAATGATGTTCCCTTGCAAATAAAAGGGGATTACAAGCGCCTTCAGCAGGTTCTTATAAACTTATTAGAGAATGCAATTAATGCCACTGAAAAAGGAGAAGTTTTATTAACTGTAAACCTGAACTCAAATACCGACGCCGATCAGTTGCAGGTTGGCTTTACGGTTACAGATAGCGGCAAAGGAATACCCTCTGAACGATTACCCCATTTATTTAAAGGAACACTTCCGGCCAATTATTCAACTAAAAGCAAGCAGGCGACTGACGGATTTGGCCTGGTGATATGTAAAAGGCTTGTTGAGCAAATGGGTGGCCAGATTACAGTGGAGAGCCAAACAGGGCAGGGGAGTAAGTTTATATTTAGCATCCTTACAAGTACATCAGATCTCCCGGTGGCTGATTATATAAACAACAGGATAAGTGGCTTCGAGGGAAAACAAGTTCTTGTTGTGGATGATAACGCGACAAGCCTTGCTATCCTTAATAAACAACTGGAACAATGGAAGCTCTTGCCGGTGTTGGCAGGTTCGGCCAAACATGCGTTAGAGATCCTGTCGCAAATTTCGGTTGACCTGGTAATTACAGACCTGAATATGCCTGACACAGATGGCATCCAACTCTCTATGCAGATCCGGTCGGCTTACCCCAAAATACCGCTTATTTTAATGAACGCTGTGGAGGATGATCGCTATAAACAATATGCTGATATTTTTAGTTCTGTAATAACCAAACCGGTAAAGCAGCATGCACTTTTTGATAGCATTCTTACCGGCATCAGGAATAACGATAATTCCATAGCGGGAGGTAAGCCTCTTTCGATTCCCGACAATTTTTCTGTTCAGTATCCACTACATATTCTTGTTGCTGAGGATAATTCTGTGAACCAAAAATGGATCAAAAAAATCCTTTCAAAAATCGGCTATCAATGCGAGATCGCGGAGAATGGAAAGGCCGTAATGGAGAAGGTGAGTTTGGAAAATTTTGATCTCATTTTAATGGATGTGCAAATGCCGGAAATGGATGGATTGGAAGCTACAAGAATGATTCGCCTCTGCCTTGAAACCCAGCCTGTGATAATCGCCATGACTGCGAACGCGATGCAGGGCGACCGGGATGAGTGTATACAAAGCGGTATGAATGATTACATAAGCAAGCCGGTGGAATTAAACGTATTGTTGAATATACTTGAAAAGTGGGCTTTAATGATAAAAGAAAGTAAACTGAATTCGGTGCGGGAAAGGAATCTGTTATAAATCCACTTCGCAAAATATAGGACAGTATTTTGCTTTTTTTATACAATATTTTGGTTTTTATACGTTAATATAACTGCTATGAGTTTGGCTGTTATTGTGTTATTGTGTTATTGTGTTATATAGTTTCTAATAAATATCCAATTTAATCTTACATATGAAAATCCCTTTCCTTACCCTATTTGCATTTCTAATCTTTACCGTATCGCCAAATTTATTTGGGCAAAACGTAGCCATAAATTCAACCGGCAGTAATCCTGATACGAGCGCCATGCTTGATATAAGCAGTACTACCAGCGGGTTTTTAATGCCCCGAATGACAACTGCGCAACAGAATGCGATCATTTTGCCTGCCACGGGCCTGTTGATATTTAACTCAACTATCAATGTGTTCATGGTTAATACGGGCACTCCGCTTTCGCCTTTTTGGACGCAATTAGCTCTCGGCACCGCAGGTTGGTCTACAACGGGCAATGCAGGAACGGTTGCCGCGACCAATTTTTTGGGAACTACGGATAATATTCCGCTAACTCTAAAAGTGAATAATGTACTCTCTGGAAAATTATCTCCTGATGTTGACGGCAGAGTTTCATTTGGGCAAGGCGCTTTAAATAGCAGCAGCGGAATTCAGAATACTGCTTTGGGATACTATTCTCTTTCCGTAAATATCGGAAATTTTAATACAGCAGTAGGGAATTATTCGCAGTTATCAAATACTACTGGCAGTGTCAATACGTCAACCGGTCATCAATCATTAATGAATAATACTTCCGGGCAATATAACAGCGCCTTTGGAGCAGGTGCTATGAAATTAGCTACAACCGGCACTTATAATACAGCAGTTGGGGCAAATGCAATGGGGAACCCGGTTACCGGCAACAACAACGTATCTTTAGGGTCCAGTTCGCTAAGGCAGTTAACGAGTGGAAATAGCAACACAGCTATTGGCGAAAGCTCTTTGTATTATAACGTGGGCGGTCTTAATAATACTGCCACCGGAGCATCTTCTCTTAGTAGTACAACAGGAAATAATAACACTGCCACAGGCTTTAGTGCAGGAACCGTTATTACCACAGGTATAAATAACACCTTTATTGGCGCCAGCGCTAATTCCAGTGTTGCTAGCCTTACAAATGCTACGGCTCTGGGGTCTAACGCAATTGTTGGCTGTGATAGCTGCCTGGTGCTTGGCAATGCATCCAAAGTCGGCATTGGTACCACGACACCAGCTTACAAATTGCAGATAATAGGTACAAATCCTCTTGGTTTATTGGGTGTGCAGGCCGGAACCAATACATCAGCGGATAGTGTACTTACCATTACAGGAGGCGTAGTTAAAAAGCTGCCTGCTTCTACCTTTGCTGCATCAACTGCGGCTATCTCCTCTCTAAACGCACTTACTGCAACTACACAAACATTTGCTTCCGGCAATTTCGGGACAGACTTTAATATAGCTTCATCCGGATCCATCCATACATTTAATCTTCCTGATGCTTCAGCAAGCGCCCGCGGTGCTATTACCACCGCCGCCCAAACTATTGCAGGTAATAAAACGCTAAGCGGTAACACGAGCGTTGGTGGAACGTTGGGCGTCACCGGTGCGTCAACACTTACGGGTAACACAACAGTAGGAGGCACCTTTGGTGTTACCGGAGCAATAACTGCTTCAACCCTGGGAAGCGGCGCCCCGACAGACAGCCTTGTAACAGCAAATGCAAGCGGTGTATTGCGTAAGAGAAAAGTATCGGATGTGCTAACAGGAGCTATAGATACTACCAATATTTCAAATTTTTCAACTAAGGTTCGTAGTCTTTTTTCTTCAACTGCACCTATAACTTACAGCAATGGCCTGATTGGCATCACGAAGGCAAATGCTTCGACAGATGGCTACCTGAGCAGTGCAGACTGGAATACTTTCAATAACAAAGCAAATGCCTATACAACCGGTAATCTTACAGAAAGTGGTTCCTCAATACTTACCATAGGTGGTGGTACCAATGCCGTTCTGGGAAGCGGCACAACTATCCAGGTGAGCCAGGCTAATGGATCGCAAAACGGATTCCTGTCAAATACAGACTGGACCACCTTTAATAATAAAGTAGCGACGTCCCGTGCTATTAATACAACATCACCATTGCAAGGTGGGGGCAACCTTAGCGCTAACAGAACATTATCCATTTTAGATGCGGCAGCGGATGGAACTACCAAAGGAGCGGCTACCTTTAGCGCGTCAGACTTTAATTCCGGATCAGGCTTAATAAGTCTTGACTATTTGAACGGACAAACTGCTTCTTCCGGAAGTAATGGTTTTCTATCATCTGCAGATTGGACAACTTTCAACAATAAGTTATCATCTGTTGATACAACCAGCATTTCGAACTTTAGTGTAAAGGTCCGCAGTTTATTTTCCGCTACAGCTCCCATTACTTATAGTAATGGAGTTATAGGCAGTACGCAGTCAGGAACGTCCTCAAACGGTTACCTCAGCAGTACGGATTGGAATACTTTTAATAATAAAGCTAATGCTGCTAACGTCTGGTCGATCACAGGTAATTCAGGAATCAACCCCGTAAGCAATTTTCTGGGAACAACAGATAATAAAAGCCTGAGATTCCGCACCAATAATACGCAACGTATGAAAGTAGACAGCGTGGGCAACATTGCCATTGGCCAGGATACTTTTGATCCCACAAATCCTGAAAAAGTTGTTATAAACACTGGCGTAACCGGCTCGGTAAATGCTTTGGTGGTAAAAGGAAGTATCGATAACTATTTACAATTCAATATTAAGAATACATCGACCGGAACAAGCGCAACATCTGATATAGTGGCTACCGCTGATAATGGCACAGAGACTTCCAATTATGTTGATCTGGGAATAAACGGTTCAAATTATTCAGGTAGCGCAATTGAAACCGGTGTTGCAAATGATGGATATCTTATTTCTGCTGCTAATGATTTCTACATGGTCAACAGCTCTACCGATAAAAACATGTTGTTTCTCACCGGAGGTACCGGGGTTACTAATGAACGCATGCGGATTCTTGCAAATGGCAGGGTCGGCATGGGTGTGCAGGACCCTACCGCTCCCTTTGTAGTAAAAGATACCATGGAAATTCGCCGTGTTGGCCCTTTATCGCAATTGCTCTTTACTAAAACTGCCGGTAGCGGTGATTTTAGAATTGGTGGTGACGGAGGTGATATTTTCTGGCAGGGCGGTGGTGGCCGCGGCTTGCAAATGGGTTCTTACTGGACTACAATTTTGGCTGGTGATAGGCAAACAACTGCTTATCCAGCCTTTACAAATACGCCAAGCGGCACCGGAGTTTTAGTACTTGGACAGAGAGATGCAAGTGTACCGCTGGCAATTCAAGCAAATTCCGGTTCACAAACCGCTAATCTTACTGACTGGAGAAATTCTTCGGGAACAATACTGAGCTCGATAGATAAAAATGGTAATTTGGGAATTGGTAATCCCGTTCCTTCTCAAAAGTTGGATGTTACCGGCAATGTGAGATTCAGTGGCGCGCTTATGCCTAATAATTTAGCAGGCACATCAGGGTATGTTCTTACCTCCAGCGGCGCAGGTTCCGCACCAACATGGACTGCACCGGGAAACCAGACAATTACCTTTTCACCAACAGGAGATGTTACCGGGACCACAACCGGCACATCCACTTTGTCTCCGGTATTAACTATTGGAGCGGGTAAAGTAACGAATGCTATGCTTGCAGGTTCAATAGCTGCTTCGAAACTTATAGGAACAGATATTAATACTGTTGGAACCGTTACTACGGGAACATGGAATGCAACTGCGATTGGCGTTACAAAAGGCGGCACCGGATTAACAGGTACCGCACAGGGCGATTTAATCTATGCAAGTGGAACGAATGTTTTTACTACGCTTCCAAAAAATACTTTCGGGACTAAATATCTATCGAATACCGGAACGAGTAATAATCCACTATGGGCTCAAATAGATTTAGCGAATGGGGTTTCAGGAAATCTTCCTGTAGGCAATTTAAATGGCGGCACAGGCGCTTCATCATCTACTTTTTGGCGGGGAGATGGAACATGGGCGACACCTTCAAGCACAAACCAATGGAACACGACAGGCAACCTGGGCACATCAGCGTCAACAAACTTCTTAGGTACTACAGATGCTACAGATGTTGTATTTAAAACGAACAATGTAGAAAGAATGAGAATTATTAATAGCGTTGGCGCCGGTTCGGGTACAGCGGGTGATATATTTTTTGGCGATGCAAATTCAGGTACCGCCAGGTCAAACAAGGAATTTGTTATAAGAGAGGATGGTGATGTATATGGGCCTACAGTCCTAAGGCTTAGAAATAGATATGGTGAAAACGGCGCCATCTTCGAAACAATTGGCGCATCGGCTGCTCTTGTTGATTTTCTTTTTAAAACAGGCACCGTGGGATCGCCCATAGTAAGTAACATCCGTTTTGAAACCAGGAATTCAGCCACATTCATTAGTGGTAACAGTACTGAGTGGCAAATAGGACAGGCTGCGAATCCCACCCTGGTGGTAAGTGCTGCAGCTACCGGCAATTCATCTTTATTGAAGGGGGATTTTGGGATAGGCGTTTCTAACCCGACTCAAAAACTTGATGTTTTAGGTAACATCAAATTATCCGGTGCTTTTATGCCCAATAACCTTCCAGGTTCTGCGGGTCAGGTGCTTACTTCTACGGGCGCCGGTACAGCCCCGGTTTGGGCGACGGCTTCCGCAACCGGATGGGGACTAAATGGTAATGCTTCCACTACAACATCTAATTTTTTAGGGACTACAGATAATAATGCCCTTTATTTTAAAACTAACAATACTCCTGCCATGTTGATTGATGCCGATGGAAACGTAGGAATAGGTGCCTCACCAACATTTCTCGGTGGAACAAACAATGAAAAGTTACTAGTGGATGCCGGTACTACGATTTCAAATACACTCATTAACGCAACAGGTAGCATTAATGACTATTTACAGACAAATGTGCAAAATAACAGTAATGGTAACAGGGCAAGCAGTGATGTGGTGGCAACAGCAAATAATGGATCTCTTAGCACAGTGTATATTGATATGGGAATAAACAGCCAGGGATATAACAACACGGGCTCCAATATTTTAAATGGTTCAAATACTGCATATTTATATGCGACTGGTAGCAGCTTTTATATTGGTAACGGGGCGACCGGTAAGGATTTAATTTTCTTTACAAATAATAGTGGAACTACCGGCACGAATGGTACTGAAAGAATGCGGATAGATGCCAGTGGGAATGTAGGTATAGGTGTTAATGCACCTAATTCAACTTTTCAAAATACTGGTTCTTTCTCTTTGAGTATTATCTCTAAGTCTACTAACTATACAGCTACTGCGTCAGATTATACTATTTTGGGTAGCGGCACTACGGCCAGAACTATTACCTTGCCAACGGCAGTTGGAATTGCAGGCAGAATTTATGTGGTAAAAAAAGTCAACACAGGTGGAACTGTAACAGTTGCTACCGCCGGTTCTCAAACTATAGATGGAGCAGGCTCGGTCAGTTTAGCCTCCCAATATGACAAGATAACGGTTCAATCTGACGGTGCAAATTGGGTAATTCTTTCTAACTAAGCTTCAATTAAAAAAGTTATGTCATCGTTGTACAAAGCATTTCTTGGATTGATTTTATTACATGCAAATTTATCATTTTCCCAGGGTAAAATAATAATGAATGGCGCAACTATGAACATGAATAATTCAGTTTATGTTGTAACCAAGGACGTGTCTTTAACAAATCCTTCAACCTTAAATGTAAATAACTCAACGATTAAAATAGCTGGTACCATTAGTAGCAATGCAAATTTTAATGTGCAGGACGGCACGGTGGAAATGAATGGCGCCTCACTTCAAACTATACCTGCTGCCAGCTTTACGGCAAATAAAATTAAAAATCTGATCGTTAGTAATAATGTCAATCTTGCAGGAATAGATAGCCTTACAGGGGTACTTTCATTTGGGTCAGTAAATTCCAAAACATTTTCAACAGGAGGATTTTTAACGCTAAGGTCAACAGCAGCAAGGACCGCGATAGTAGCAGATCTTACCAATAACAATGTGAACAGCGGCAACCAGGTTTTGGGAGTTGTAACGGTGGAGCGGTACCTTTCCGCAGTAAAGAAATGGAGGTTTTTGACGGTACCTACCAGCACTACCCAAACAGTAAAAGCCACCTGGCAGGAAAACTCTGCCGCGCCAAATGACAATCTTATAAGTGGATATGGAACACAGATTACAGGCCCCGGGGGTACAGCAGCCGGCTTTGATGTTTACACAGCTGCTCCTTCTATGAAGACTTACGATTTGCCTACCAATAGCTGGAAAACCATCCCGAATACGAATAGCTATTTAATAAATACTTTATCCAATAATACAATCGCCTATATGGTTTTGGTGAGGGGAGACAGGGGAGCGACAACCTTTACCAGCCCTGTAACTTCTACAACGTTGCGCACAAAGGGAGTCATTAAACAAGGCGACCAGCCGGTAGTGACGATAGCATCTCCTGCAACAGCATTCACGGCAGTGGGCAATCCTTATCCTTCATACATTGATCTGCGTAAGATGACACCTGCGCCCACTACAGCCACAAAAATATATGTGTGGGATCCATTGGCAACCATAGGCAGTGCTTACGGGTTAGGCGCTTATCAAACCCTTACTTTTGACGGAAGCGATTTTACCGTTACACCCGGAGGCGGAAGCTACGGAGCACCCTATAACCAGGATCCAAATCGTATAGAAAGCGGTTCTGCATTCTTTGTAGGCGGCAATGATAGTTCGTATACAATTACATTCCGGGAAGATATAAAGCCCTCAGGGAATTTTATTATTTCTTCTCCTGCCAGGAGAAGAGAATATTTAGAAGCGAACCTGTTTATTAATAATAATGGAAATACAGCACTAATGGATGGGGTTAAAGCCGATGTTGCAGCAAACTTTCTTGATAAGCTTGATGATAATGATGCATATAAAATATTAAACAGCTCTGAAAATGTAAGTTTAAAAAGGAATGGAGCGTTGCTATCGGTAGAGCGCCATCATACCATAACAGCCAATGATACATTTTACCTGAACCTGTCTAACATGAAAGTACAAAATTATCAATGGCAGTTAAAAATGGAAAATATGGATCAGCCGGGTTTAACGGGCTTTCTTGAAGATAATTTTACAAATACAAGAACATCACTTAACCTTAACGGAAACAACAATATAGATTTTAATGTTATTAATGCAGCAGCCTCCTATGCAGCAGATCGTTTTAAAGTGGTGTTCGCACCGGCCAAAATTTTAGCAGTATCGTTTAGTAACATAAGAGCATACCAGCAAAATACCAACGTGAACGTGGAATGGAAAGTAGAAAATGAAATTAACATAAGGCAATACGAAATAGAGAAATCAATTGATGGAAACAGCTATATAAAAGCAGGTTCGACGGTTGCCAGGAATACACCTGCAAGCCTGTATACATGGACTGATGTAGAAGCCGCAACAGGTTATAATTATTACCGTATAAAAAGCGTGGATGTAAATGGAAAGATCGAATACAGTAAGGTGGTAAAAGTGTTTATCGCGTCTGCGATGCAAAGGATAACTGTCTATCCTAATCCGATAAAGGAAGGAATTATCAATATACAACTGATAAATCAGGCCAAAGGCACTTATGCGGCGAAGCTTGTAAATGCAAATGGGGAAACTGTTCTAGCCAGGAAGATAGATCATGATGGCAGCAGTTCAAATAAAGTAATTAATGTTCAAAATATCGTCGCAAGAGGAATCTATTCTTTAGAGATAACAACTCCGGAAGGCAAAAGTGTAACGAACAAATTGATTTATTAAGGTCTGACCGCTTGGATTTCTTTTATATAATAAGATTAGGGAGATTGATTCATAGGTATTTCATTTTCAATTTATCACTCCTTGCATAATAATGTATAGAACGAAGCGTTCAAAACATATCCTTATACCTTTTATATACGATTGAGTGTACTGTTAACTTTAAGGAGTTTTTTTAAGATACAGTGGAAATTGAATTTTTTACTATTTCTGTTATTAGAAACCGGATGCAAATATATTTGCAGGTATAACATTAGTTGTTTCAGACTTGCAGGCAAATCAGTTATCCTGAGATTCTGCTTCCTGATTGCAGGGCTGCTTCTCCAGCAGGTATCATCACAAGCGCAAGGCAATCTTGCTATAACGAAATCTATAACTACTGTACCTTCAAAACCGGGCCATATTGTTATTATTATCAGTACCCTTTCCGGAAGTATTTATTCGATAGAAGTAACTACACCAAACGGCAAGCTACTAACAAATAAATTAGTGTACTGATACGTGAGTGCGAGCCATTTTTATCTGATACTTTTTCAAACGGGGAAAATGACCAATTTTAGAAATTATTGTCAAGTATTTATTTTTTTAAAAGCGAAATGAATTATTATATAAGTAATCCGTACTCAGAAAGTTTACATATTATATTGTAATATTTATGATAACAGGTATTCCAAGATAGCAATAAAAAAACTTGGCTTGTCGTTATTGTTCTACAAATAAGTAGAATATCGAGGCACAAGGCAGCAAATAAATTGTCGAAAAGATAACACCGTCGATTTATTATAGATTTTGAAAAATAATCCACCCATTCCTTAGCAAATAATCCAGCCAATGATTCCAGGGAAAAAGATTGCCATCTGCTTTGAAGGCTGGGACTCTATCCGTATCGCTTTGAACACATTGAATTTTACAATAAGATTTTCAATAATTGCATGCATTATTTTATTTTACTCTTCCAGGGTATCGGGCCAGTTATCTGGTACATACACCATTCCCGGTGATTATGCCACAGTTTCAGCAGCCGTTACGGCGCTTAATGCTGCGGGTGTTGGCGCAGGTGGTGTCACTTTTAACATCGCTGCAAATTATACCGAAACGATAACCGCCACCATATCACTTACAGCAACCGGTACATCAGCCAATACTATTGTATTTCAGAAAGATCCCGGAACATCTGGCGCTAATCCGCTGATAACTGCTTATACGGGCGGCATAGGAACCCCCGCAACTGCTGTTCAGGATGGAGTCTGGCGCTTGCTTGGTAGTGATTATGTTACTATAGATGGTATAGATTTAAGAGACAATCCGGCGAATACTACCAACCCGTCAAGTATGGAGTATGGTTATGCCTTATACAAAACGAGTGCGACAAACGGTTGCCAGTACGTAAGTATCAACAATTGTGTAATCACGCTGAACAGGATTAATAATGCCGCAGGCACGGCGCCAATGGTTGATGGATCAACAGGGATTCTGTCAGCCAACTCAACTGCCACCACAGCCGTTACAGTCATCACAGTAACATCTTCAGCGGGCACCAATTCAAACAACAGCTTTTACAACAATACCATCCAAAACTGTAATACCGGGATTGCATTGATCGGTTATGCAGCAGCATCGCCTTTTTCGTTGGCCGATCAAAATAACGATATTGGAGGTTCGGCAGTAGCTACCGGAAATCGGATCCTGAATTTTGGGGGTGCTACTGGAGCAACAGTAGCAGCGGCGGGAATCAGAACATTGGCGCAATACGGTTTAAACATTTCGTATAATACAATTAATAATAATAATGGGGCAGGAGTTAACCATGAAACAACATTAAGGGGAATTTATGTAAACACTGCAACCAGTGCCGCATCTGATATTACCAATAATACCATCACGCTAAAGAGCGCAGCAACTACTTCGGTTATTACTGCTATTGAAAATGCGTCCGGATCAACTGCCGTTGGGAATGAAGTAAATATCAGCAATAATACTATTACAAATTGCACTTATGCGACTGCTACCACCGGCAGTTTTTATGGAATATTCAACAATGCAACTACACCGGCCATTTTAACAGTTGCCAATAATAATTTTGTAAATAATTCAACGGCCGCTACTGCCACAGGATTATATTATCCAATCTATAACAGTGGAGCAGTGGTGAATACCATCACGCTTGATAATAACAGTATCAGCGGCGTTACTTTCACCGCCGCAACAGCTGTTCCTTTTATCGGTATAAACAACACCGGCGGAGCTGGCACTGCTGCCCTGTCAATCAGCAATAATGATATAAGTGGTATAAATTATTCGGCGCTTTCCACTGCTGCCAACACCTATATTATTAACAGTGCAGCTACTTTATCACAATTTATCAGTTCAAATACATTTACCAACCTAAACGTAAACACAACCGGAGCCATAACTTTTATTTCCAATTCAGTAGTTGTGCCTGCCACGGGCAACCAGGTTGTTGATGATAATAGCATAGTTGGATCGTTTACCAGGAATAGTGCGGCTACAAGTGGCGCACTCACCTTATTTACAAGTACTGCGACCAATGCAACGGGCAGTGTAGATCAGTAACAGTAATAATGATTTTTCAAATATTACCGTTGCCGGAGCCGCAACCATTGCAGGTTGGATAAATACAGATGCAGGGTCTTCCTTAAAGACAATACAGGCGAATATTTTTTCCAACTGGACCGGAGGGACCGGAACTGTTACTGCTTTAACGGTAAACCTTACGGGTACAACCAATGCAACTGTCTCTAATCTAATAAGCAATATTACCAGTGCTGGTATCATTACAGGAATAAGTACAGGTGCGGGTAACGACAATATTTATTCCAATACTATAAGCAATCTTTCCACTACCGGGGGTACTGCCACCACAGTTACCGGTATTTACGTTTCAGCAGGAACCACTAAAAATATTTATCAGAACATTATAAGTGGATTGACTGCCAATAGTGGCACTACCGGAAATGCCACGACCTTGTTAACTGTGAATGGAATTTGGGTTGCCGCCGGAACAACGGTCAATATTTATGAAAACCAGATATCGACCCTCACAGCCAATTCTATTACAACCGGAACCATAAATGGCGTTGCTATAAGCGGGGGCACAACGGTATCCTGCTATCGTAATAAAATATATGACCTTTCTTCCTCCAGCGGTGTGATAAGCGCTTCGGGAAGTGTAAACGGGTTTCGGGTATCAGGCTCGGGTGCAAGCACAAACACAACTATCCGCAACAACATAATTGGTGATCTCAGAGCAACAGCAGCCAGCATTACAGACCCAATCAGGGGTATAAATCTAATCTCTGCCGGAACCACCTCCAATATTTATGTATATTATAATACTGTTTACCTGAACGCTGTTTCCAGTGGAACAAATTTCGGGACAACAGGGTATATACCATACTTCCAGCGCTACCGCAACAACGGCAAAGTTGGAAATGATAAATAATATTATTTTCAATATTTCTACACCAAATGGCACAGGCTTAACGGTAGCATATCGCAGGTCAACTAATAGTTTAACCAACTACAGTTCCACTTCTAATAATAACTTATTTTATGCCGGCACACCTGGTGCAAACAAACTGATTTTTAATGACGGCACGAACAGTGATCAAACACTTACTGCTTTCAAAACCCGCATGGCAACCAGGGATGCTGCATCTGTTACTGAAGATTTAATAGCGGGAGGAGTCTTTTTAAGCACAGTGGGTTCTTCTGCAACGTATCTGCATTTGGATGATACCAAAACTCAGCGTTGCAAAAAGCGGCGGTATAAGTATTGCAGGAGTAACCTTAGACTTTGACAATGATATCAGATATGGTAATGCTGGTTATTCCGGAACAGGAACTGCCCCGGATATAGGTGCAGATGAATATGCAGGCATATCTTACCTCCCTTTATCAGGCAGTTATAATGTGGGCACAGGACAGATCTTTACCTCACTTACCAACGCTGGCGGTTTATTTGCAAAGATCAATCGTACCGGTTTAAGTGGAAATGTTACTGTAAATATTACCTCTGATCTCACGGAGACAGGTCTTGAAGCACTTAATGAATGGACTGAAATTGGCGCAGGGAATTATATCCTGACTATTCAGCCCAATGGTACAACTTCCCGGTTAATAAGCGGAAATGTGATCCAGGGAATGATTCGCCTTAATGGAGCAGATAGGGTAACTATAGACGGAGGCGCCGGTAATTATCTCACCTTTAGAAATACAAATACTTCGGGTACAACCGGAACGGCTTTTACTTTTATAAATGGCGCTTCTTTTAATACGATAAGGCATTGCAACCTGGAAGCATTCACAGATATTAATAATGGAGTACTATTGTTTAGCACTTCTGCGACTTTTGCCGGAGGTAACAGCAATAACCTGGTTGACTACTGTAATATTAACGGTACCGTAGGTTCCAATAATGCGACAACGTTGTGTACTATCTGCAGGCACCAATGTTTCGGGTTACGAAAATATCCAATAACATTATTTCCAATAGCAATATTTATAATTACAAAGAACGCGGATTGGGAATAAAGTCCACCGGGTCTTATGCATGGACTATAACGGGTAACAGTTTTTATAATGGCAGTATATCGTCAGGCATAACTTATGCTGCGTCATCTACACTTCATGGCATGAGGATCCTGGGAGGATCAGGTTATACTATAACGAATAATTATATAGGTGGTAGTGCAGCCCTGGCTACAGGATCAAATGCTACTTATGCTACCAGCTCCGGTAACTTATCTTACCAGGGAATTTTATTGAATACCAGCAGTGCTATACCTGAATCAAATATTCAGGGAAATACTATTGCAAAGATTAATATTACCTCTTTCCCTACAGTTAAAAACTCCACCGCATTTATTGGCATTGAAACCAATGGGTCGGGAATTAATATCGGTGGAACCGGAGAAGGCAACCTTGTGGGTTCAAACACCGCAAACTCATCTATTGTAATAACGACAAGTACCGGCACAAGTACCTTTAATACGTATATCAGGGGCATCTACTGCTATAGCAGCGGTGGTGTAATAATTGGCAACCAGGTCGGAGGTATAGATATAAAGAATATTGGATCATCTCCTGCACCATCAGCTTTCATTGGTATTTATATTAATAATGCCACAGCGCCGTCAAAAGTAAATAACAATATCATAGGCAGCGCCGGGACTGGCGCAGCCACAAACAGCGTCCAGGTATTATCCACTTCAACTGCAATTACTACCTCATTAACCGGTATCTCCGTTGGAACATCTGTTGGGTCAGCGATACAGCTTGACAGTAATATTATTAAGAACCTAAGCCATTTAAGCAATGCTATAATTGTTTCGGCAGGCGGAATTATTGGAATTAGTACCGCTGCAAAAAACACTGCTGAATTAACGATTACCAATAATACAATTGCTAATAATACCAATTCACCAACCTTTACTACCGGGTTGCTATATGGTATTCAAAACACCGGGGCATCTGCAACTTTAAAAGTAAATAATAATTCTATTTATGGTAACACGATCAATTCGGTTGCAAGTGTGTATAATGCTATCCGCAATACAGGCGTCGTATTTAACACTATTGAAATAAACGGAAACAGCATTGGCAATAATTCAAGCCCTGCCGTAAATTTTACTGCTGCCAACTCGGCTTCCCAATTTTTAATTTATAATACCGGTGGTTCATCTGGCGCCAGTTTATCCATCAATAATAACGATTTTCAGAATGTTAATTATAACGCTAATAATGGAACCGGAGGTGATACCTATATTTCGAATACAGCTGTCACACTTTCACAGGCAATCGTGGGTAACAGCTTTACCAATTTGAATATACAGACTACCGGTTCGAATGTTTTCATAACAAACACTGTGGTTGTGCCGGCGGCAGGTTCACAAAATATCAGTAACAATTTCATATCAGGCACATATACTAAAAAAGCCGGGGGAACTTTAACCCTGTTAACCAGTACCGCTGCATGCGCTATTGGCAGCACTATTAACATTAACAATAACAATTTCTCTAATATTACTGTTAATGGCGCAACCACAATAGCCGGCCTGGTGAATACAGATGCGGGTAATAGCAACAAAACCATACAGGGTAATACATTTTACAACTGGATCGGCGGAACATCAGCTATAACTGTAATGAATGTTAACCTTAGCGCTACCAACAACGCCACTTCTGGTAATATTATCCGCAATATTAGTAGCGCAGGTACAATAACCGGTATTACAACCGCTGCCGGCAACGACAATATTTATGGTAATACGATTGATTCACTTTTTTCAACCGGCGGAACAACAACTGTTGTAAGTGGAATAAACGTTACCGGGGGAACTTCTAAAAATATTTACCAGAATACCATTTCTAATTTACAGGGCAACAGCATTACAACCGGATCTGTAAGGGGAATATTGATATCCGGAGGTACAACTGTGAATTTTTACCAAAATACAATTTACGGATTAACGGCAAATGCACTTACCACGGGTACATTAAGTGGTATCTGGAATTCAGCAGGAACAACAATAAAAATATTCCGTAATAAAATTTATGACATATCATCTTCCAGCAGCGCTATAATAACCGCTGTGGTATATGGCATCCAGGTTTCCGGAGCAACCGCTAATCTAAATAGTACTCTTAACAACAATATTATTGGAGATATCAGGTCCACCGCTGCAAGCCTTGCTGACGCTATCAGGGGTATTGGAATAATATCAACCGGCACTACTTCAACTACCAATGTTTACTATAACACCATTTATTTAAATGCAAGCTCATCGGGATTGATTTTTGGCACTTCAGGTATTTATCATGCCACCAGCGGCACAGCAACTACTTCCACATTAAATTTAATAAACAATAATATTACCAATGTTTCAGTTCCAAACAGCGTAGGTTTAACGGTTGCTTATCGCAGATCCAGTGCGACTTTAACCAACTACGGGGCCACATCCAATAACAATATGTTTTATGCCGGAACACAAGGCCCATTTAAATTAATATTTAATGATGGTACAAATTCCGATCAAACATTAGCAGCTTATAAATCAAGAGTTACCACCAGGGACGCAGCATCCATAACTGAAGATTTGATTGGCGGTTCCATTTTCTTAAGTACGATCGGTTCAGCAATTAGCTATTTACATATTGATCTCAATAAAACAACAGCGTTGAGAAGTGCCGGAGTGAATATAACGGGATTTACCGATGATTTTGACGGGGATATCCGCTTTGGGAATGCCGGATATGCCGGTAATGGAACCGCTCCGGATATTGGTGCTGATGAATTTGCCGGACTGCAATTCTTACCCTTTTCAGGTATCTATAATGTCGGAGCAGGTCAAAACTATATTTCACTTACTAATACCAATGGAATTTTCGCAAAAATAAATAGCCTTGGATTGAGTGGTAATGTTACTATCAATATTACATCAGATTTGAGTGAAACGGGCGCTGAGGCATTGAATCAATGGACAGAATTCGGGGCTGGAAATTATTCAATAACGATACAGCCTGACGCTTCAACTCCACGTTTAATATATGGCGATGTTGTTGCCGGAATGATCCGCTTCAACGGTGCCGACCGGGTAAGGGTGGATGGTGGTACCAGCCGCCTGCTTACATTTAGAAATACGAATGCAACGGGTACTTCCGGCACTGCATTTTCATTTATCAATGGAGCAACTTATGATACGATCAGGTATTGTAAACTGGAATCTTACGCTAACGCCACAAACGGGGTTGTGCTGTTCAGTACCGCAGTTTCAGGTGCCACAGGCAATAGCAATAATCTTTTGGAATATAATACTATAAACGGTACATATAATTTAAATACATCACTCGTAGCAATTTATTCATCAGGCACCACAGGCAAAGAAAATTCCGGAAATGTTGTTTCCAATAACACCATATATGATTACCGCGACAGGGCTATCGATATTACTGCTACCGGTTCAACCCTGTGGACGATCTCGAATAACAGTTTTTACAATGGAAATGTTTCTGCTTCGGTAAATTACCCTGCTTCTTCCGATCTGCATGGAATAAGGATACTGGGAGGATCCGGGTATTCCATACTAAATAATTATATCGGAGGAAACGCAGCGTTGACAACAGGCACCAATGCGACTTATGCTTCAACACTTGGAAATATCGGCTATCAGGGAATTTTACTAACCACGACGAGTGCGATTCCCGCGTCCAGTATTAAAGGAAATACGATTGCTAAAATTAGCCTTAGCTATTCACCTGTTTCGTCATCCATCAATGCTTTTACAGGTATTGAAACAAACGGCAGTGGTATCAGTATTGGAGGGAGTTCTCCCGGGCAGGGAAACCTGATAGGGTCAAATGCAACTAATGGTTCTATTGTTATTTCAACAGCTACCACTTCGGCAACTTATACTTCAATCATTAGGGGAATTAACTGTTTGAGCAATGGCGGTATTGTAACCGGTAACCAGATTGGCGGGTTTGACATCAGCAATACCGGTGCTGCCCCGGCGCCTTCTGCTTTTACGGGCATTTATGTTAATAACGCAACAGCACCCACACAAGTAAATTCTAATATAATCGGAAGTGCCGGATCTGGCGCTGCGACGAACAGTATAAGAGTAATGCCTGGGTCAAGCGCATTAACAAACACAATAAGAGGTATAGAAGTGGGGAACACAGTGGCATCCACTATACAGTTGAACGCCAACATTGTTCAAAACCTTGCCAACCTGAGTGGTACATCGTCTGGAAGTTTTACCGGTATCAATAATACCGCATCTGTATCCGGCGCAGTTATCACCATTTCCAATAACGTTATTAAGAATGTCAGTTCTGCTGCAAACAGCAATATTAATTCCGCAATTTATACAGGCATAAATTCCGCCTCTCCCTCGACCATCAGTAATGATACCATAACCAATATCACCCTCTCGGCCAGCGGAACTGCTGCCCAGATAAAGGGAATTGTAGTTTCAGGCGCTTTTGTTCATTCAATACATGATAATATAATTTCAGCTTTTTCAACAGCTTCAACAAAAGTCGCTGATGTAGAAACAGGTGCTCCTTCCAATTATACTATTTCCGGAATATTAAATACCGCGTCCGTTGCGGGGCAGGCGATTTATAGCAATACTCTTTCTGATTTTTCATCAACAACCACTGATGTAACCAATACAGCCATCGCAGGAATAGGAGTAGGAACTGCAGGGTTTTCCGGTAACATTTACAAAAACCGGATTGTATCGTTCTCCAACACTTCCACCGGTATTTCAACATTACCAGGTATTACAGGAATTGCAGCGATGAATGGCACGGCTAATGTGTATAATAATGTGATAAAATTTGATAATGCAGGTAACAGCAATGGAGTAAAACTTTACGGAATAAATCATTCCACTTCAAATGCCTGGAACTTCTATTACAACTCAGTTACTATAGGGGGCTCATCATCAGGTACTGCAGCACGCTCCGCAGGTTTTGTACGCACGGTAAATGGTTCAGTAATTTTAAAAAACAATTTGCTGATTAATACCAGGACAGGTACGGGTTCACATTATGGAATCAGCAATAAGGCTGCCTCGCCGGCTACCAACTGGTCCGCATCTGATTTTAATGATTTGTATAGCAGTACCGGCGGTACAACAGCCGAGTGGGGCAATGGTGGTGCAAACACTTTTGCTCAGTGGCAAACTAATTCAGGAGGTGATGCTAATTCAGTAAACCGTTCTGTAAGTTTTATAGCTTCAGTTTATGACCTGCAACCAGATCCTAAATCAAACTGTGCTATTGATAATTCGGGCACAGTAATATCCGCTCCAATAGCTATTAATACAGATATTGACGGTATTACCCGTAATGTCTCCACGCCAGATATGGGAGCTTATGAATTTGCCTATGCCGTTTTTGTTGTTACTGACAGCAGCAGTTCACCGGTTTGTTCAGGGAGTAATTTAAACTTGTTTTTAAATCCGGGATCGGCCATATCGCCTTCGTTTAGCTGGCGGGATCCGCTCAATGCCATAGTATCCACGCTTCAAAATCCTACAGTTACAGCAATGGCCGGGAATTATACAGTCACCGTTACTGATATTAATGGCTGCACCGCGGGGCCCGTTTCTACTACTGTTACATTATATGCACCGCCCGTTACAAGTCTTAGCTATCCGGGTTCACCATATTGTACACATGCAGGCATTGCCAATATTACATTCAGCGGTACCACCGGAGGAACTTTTTCTTCAACAGCCGGCTTAACTATCAATGCGGCTACAGGTGCCGTAACACTTGCCAGCACTGCAGATGGAACCTACAAGGTTACCTATACGATCACTGGCGGATGTTCTGTCTATACTGATTCAGCTTTTATAACCATCAACACTTTGGGCAATTGGTTAGGAACCGTAAGCTCAGATTGGAACAATGCAGCCAACTGGCCGTGTGGGGTAATACCAACAGGCGCAAGCGATGTGGTTATTGCGGCTGGTTTACCTTTTTATCCAATTATCAATGCCGGTACTACAGCAACTGTTCATAATTTAACCGTTCAGAGTGGCGCTTCACTAACGGTTGATAATAATACACTTCAGATAGCCGGTACCATTGTTAGTAGCTCAAATTTTAATGTTCAAAATGGTACGGTTGAAATGAATGGAACTTCAACTCAGACGATACCAGCCGCCGCTTTTACGGCAAATAAAATCAAAAACTTAATCGTAAGTAACGATGTTACCCTGGCAGGCGTTGACAGCCTCACAGGCGTACTTTCGTTTGGGTCAGTAGATTCGAAAACATTTTCGACAGGAGGATTTTTAACCTTGCGGTCAACGGCTGCGGGTACCGCGATAGTAGCAGATCTTACCAATAATGATGTGAACAGCGGCAACCAGGTTTTGGGGGCTGTAACTGTGGAGCGGTACCTTTCCGCAGTAAAGAAATGGAGGTTTTTGACGGTACCTACCAGCACTACCCAAACAGTAAAAGCCACCTGGCAGGAAAACTCTGCCGCACCAAATGACAATCTTATAAGGGGATATGGAACACAAATTACGGGACCAGGTGATACTACGGCGGGTTTTGATCTTTACACGGCTGCTCCTTCTATGAAGACTTACGATTCATCCACCAATAGCTGGAAAACCATCCCGAATACGAAGAGCTATTTAATAAATACTTTATCAAATAATACAATCGCCTATATGGTTTTGGTGAGGGGAGACCGGGGAGCGACAACCTTTACCAGCCCTGTAACTTCTACAACGTTGCGCACAAAGGGAGTCATTAAACAAGGCGACCAGCCGGTAGTGACGATAGCATCTCCTGCAACAGCATTCACGGCAGTGGGCAATCCTTATCCTTCATACATTGATCTGCGTAAGATGACACCTGCGCCCACTACAGCCACAAAAATATATGTGTGGGATCCATTGGCAACTATAGGCAGTGCTTACGGGTTAGGCGCTTATCAAACCCTTACTTTTGACGGAAGCGATTTTAGCGTTACACCCGGAGGCGGAAGCTACGGAGCACCCTATAACCAGGACCCAAATCGTATAGAAAGCGGTTCTGCATTCTTTGTAGGCGGCAATGATAGTTCGTATACAATTACATTCCGGGAAGATATAAAGCCCTCAGGGAATTTTATTATTTCTTCTCCTGCCAGGAGAAGAGAATATTTAGAAGCGAACCTGTTTATTAATAATAATGGAAATACAGCACTAATGGATGGGGTTAAAGCCGATGTTGCAGCAAACTTTCTTGATAAGCTTGATGATAATGATGCATATAAAATATTAAACAGCTCTGAAAATGTAAGTTTAAAAAGGAATGGAGCGTTGCTATCGGTAGAGCGCCATCATACCATAACAGCCAATGATACATTTTACCTGAACCTGTCTAACATGAAAGTACAAAATTATCAATGGCAGTTAAAAATGGAAAATATGGATCAGCCGGGTTTAACGGGCTTTCTTGAAGATAATTTTACAAATACAAGAACATCACTTAACCTTAACGGAAACAACAATATAGATTTTAATGTTATTAATGCAGCAGCCTCCTATGCAGCAGATCGTTTTAAAGTGGTATTCGCACCGGCCAAAATTTTAGCAGTATCGTTTACTAACATAAGAGCATACCAGCAAAATACCAACGTGAACGTGGAATGGAAAGTAGAAAATGAAATTAACATCAGGCAATACGAAATAGAGAAATCAATTGATGGGAACAGCTACATAAAAGCAGGTTCGGCAGTTCCCAGGAATACACCTGTAAGCCTGTATACATGGACTGATGCGGAAGCCGCAACAGGTTATAATTATTACCGTATAAAAAGCGTGGATGTGAATGGAAAGATCGAATACAGTAAGGTGGTAAAAGTGTTTATAGAGAAAGGAGCAGAATCCATTTCTATTTATCCCAACCCTGTGCAGTATGATATTATCAATTTGCATTTAACTAACCAAAATAAAGGGGTTTATGAAATACGACTGCTAAATCAGTTAGGCCAGCTATTGATCTCAAAAAAGGTAGACCACAACGGAGGCAGCAAAATTGAAAAGATACCATTTGGAAAAAATTCAGCGCAGGGTATTTACAAATTGGAAGTTACCAAACCCGGTGGTGATAAGGTAAGTATAAATGTCTTGCATTAAATGGCGGGCACAGATTAAATAATTCCACACTTCTGCTCGTGATCCGGCCATAACACTTAATTATTATTATTGTTGCTGCTGCTTTTGTTGTGCTTCCTGGTAATAGCGATAAGAATTAATAGGCTCGCCTGGATTTTTAGCATGGTAGCTAAATTTGGGAAGGCCTTGTTTGTCTGAACCTTTCCTGGAGTTGCCATTTTTTATCTCTACAGAAACGTCCAGTACATGATCGCCGGAACCTTTATAAGTACCCTTTACAGGAGTGCAATCAGCAAAGTTTCTTCCGGTCGCCAGCCTTACATGCTGATCATCCACAATACAATTATTCGTTGGGTCCACGCCAAGCCATCCATAATTTGGGATAAAAGCTTCAACCCATGCATGGGTCGCGCCTTCCCCGCGCATTTCTTTGTCTTTAGGGCAAATATATCCGCTCACGTACCTCGATGGTATTTCAAACATTCTTAAAAATATAAGTAGTATGTGAGCAAAGTCCTGGCAAACGCCTGCTCTCATTTTCCAGAGATCTTCTATTTTAGTTTCAACATTTGTAATACCTTTCTTATACTGGAAATTGTTATAAACATATTCAGAAAGTAATGTCGCATTTTTTAATGGCGAAAGCTCCTCATTTACAATATCGTTTAAAATATTTTTTATTTCAGATGCACTATTAAAAACTTCAGGCTTCAGAAAATCGATATAGGCAGTATGAAATTTAAGTGTTCCCAGGATTTCCCATTGTTCACGTGCGCTCATATCATCCATAGGAAAAATAATGGGTTTTGTGATGACCTCTGCAGTGGATTCAATCAGGAGCTGGGTATGTGGCTTTATTATTGAAAAAACCCCTACGTGATTTCCAAAATAATCTACAAATGTTTCAATAACCGGGTCCGTAGAAATTTTAATTTCATGGTTTCTCACTTCGAGAAGCCCGTCAATAATAGGGTAAAGCATTACCTGGTTGGTGCAGTCAATAACAGGCTGAGCGTAGGAGTAACGGGTGATGTGTTTTATTTTATACGAAGGCATTTTATAAATTTAAGTATTGCCAAAATAATATTTACCAAAGGCCGCGGATATTTCAAAAAGTTCCTGCCTGGTTTGCAAAAGAAATTCATCCAAAGCCAGAACATCGTTTTCGTCCACTTTACTGTATTTAATATTGTTCATTGTTTTGCCAATCAAAAATTCCAGGCGGTCATAATTTTCCGGAAGGCTTTCAGCATTGAGCCTCCCGAAATATTTATAAAGACGTTCCATACTGTATAGAATTGAATGTGGAAATTCCGGGTTATACAATATAAGATCCAATACATTTTTTTTTGTAAAATTTCCTTTATAGGTCTTGAGATAAATTTCAAAACCAAAAAGAGCGTATAACAGGTACCTTAGGTTAATGGCTTCATGATGATCGGGTTGATTACCATTATGGCCATTTATCTGAATTCTTGTAATGTCGGAAGAATGAATGGCGCGTTCCAAAAATTTTCCAATATTAATATAGGTAAACCCCTCACCACGTGTCATTGTGTTGTCAACGGTTCCGGTAATTAACAACCCGTTTTTTATTAACACATCAATTGTCGAAATGGGATCAGCAGTGCTGACTTGTTTTCTCAGCTCGTCATTTCTTATAAAATGATAATAATCATTGAGACACTGCCACACTTCTTTTGAAATATGATCCTGTATTCCCCTGGCATTTTCGCGTGAAAACATCACATTGTTATAGGCTGATGCGTTATTATCAGGGCTGAATATCATGTACTCAAGCGCCTTTGCAGTATTGGTTTCTATCGGCTTCATATCATCGTCGGAAAGCTCTCCATAAATTTTGAGCAGCGGCTTCCACATAAAAGTGCCTGCCTGGTCCTGCGAAGAAATGTATTGAGTTAAAATAACCTGGAGCATTCCATTGGTTCTTTCCATGTACCTCCCAAGCCAATAAATAGTATCTGCAACTCTACTTAACATATTACTTTGTTAGTTTGGTTTGTGACGTTGGTCCCTATAAATCTTTTTGTAAATTCCTTCCAAATTTAAGGGCATGTGTCCGGATAATTTTTGCGCAAAAAAAAGTAGGATAACAAACTGTCATCCTACTAAAATTAGTGTATCAATTTTAATTTTTAAAAAGGTATTTCAAAGGACGTCTTCTTAGGGGGAAGGCACTGACGATCATTACATGCCATATATTCTATATTTCCTATAATTTTTTTATTTCCGGGAAGCAATTTTATGAGCTGAACAAATTCAACTTTGTCCTCATAAGATTTTTGATTTACATTAAATTCTTTTTCAAAAATTGTTTTCATTTTTCCTATTTCATTTTCTTTTCCAATTTTGGAAGCATTGGTAAAAGACACAGAAGTCGGTAAGGCCCCACCTTCAGGATTGCTTACAGAATATATATGCCACTTAGGATCAATAGAAGTTTCAATATGAACTTCATATTGGTTATTTCCTTTTTTTACGGTTTTGTAAGTAAAACTTACAGGATTAAAAATCTGGGCAAAAGAACATTGGATTATAACAGAGAATACCAGGGTAAAAAATATTTTCTTCATAATTTTTGTTTACACAAAATTACGAAATACGTCCCTGTTTCGAAGGCTAAGAGGAATGGAAATATTGTGATTTAACTTTAGTTTATAGAAAATAAAGAAGAGAATATTTTTATTCCATCGGTATTGCCCAAAGCCTTATTACAGGCCCTTTCCGGGTGCGGCATCATGCCGATTACATTTCGATTCCGGTTGCATATGCCGGCTATATTATTGGTAGAGCCATTTGGAGAATAATCAGTATGAATGACGCCTTGTTCATTGCAATACCTGTATAAAATTTGATTATTTGTGTCCAGTTCTTTAAGGATGTTATCATCCGCATAAAACCTTCCTTCACCATGAGCTATAGGTATTTTATAGACATTGTCCTGATCATTCTGAGAGGAAGTAATGTGTACATTCTTGCAAACAAATTGCATATTCGCATTTCTCAACAGTACTCCCGGCAGCAGGCCGCTTTCACAAAGTATCTGGAAGCCATTGCAAATGCCTAACACTCTACCGCCTTCATTAGCAAACTCAATCACAACCTGCATCATTGGACTGAATCTCGCAATGGCACCACATCGCAGGTAGTCTCCATAACTAAAACCTCCGGGTAGTACGATGCAATCATCAGTATTAAACATTGACAAATCCTTGTCTTTGTGCCACAAGGGAACTACTTCAAGATTCAAATCATTCTCAAGTGCATTTATCATATCTCTGTCGCAATTTGAGCCGGGAAAAACAACTACTCCAAATTTCATGTTCAGGTCTGATTTTATTGTAAAGATAATTTAGATGATTTTACTATTTTATATAAGTAACATAAATTACAAAAGCCGCCATTATCCATTGCAAAACCGCTGCGATCCATTTTTTTTCAATATAAAAAAAGGCGCATGCGATAAATGCAGATAGTGGCACTGTTGCCATGAACCAATATTCAAAATTGTAGGTACTGTTTATAAACGGAATGAACAATGCGACAATAAGGTAGAGTAGCATTAGCCCCCAGCTTTTACGAACCTGCACTATCTGTCTTCTTAAATTTAATTGTACGAAAAAAGCTCCCGCAAGGGTAGAAATGGCGATTAATGCGAGCCCTATATATTCTATTTTATTTTTTGCGAATAAAGGGTAATCTATTTCAATACCCGGTACCTGGAAGCTATATAATTTATCAGTGAGGAAAAGCCATGCAAATAAAAAATACCAGGGAATGAGAATACCGAGAAGGGGAATTAGCCACTCAGCAATCCGCGGCGGGCGTGTAAATAATAGTCCAAAAATAATAAGTATCACAAATGCCAAGGATGGAAAATAAAAAAATGTGCTAACGCCTATGGCGATTCCCATATTAAACAAAGTTGTTTTTACATGCTGGTTATTATATACAGTGCTCATTTTGGCCCACACCCAAATGAGTAAAGTATTTATAAGCATAGGAGCGCTTAAAACATTCCATTCAATAAAAAATGAAGTAATAAGAAGATAACTCATTCCAGGCAGGTAGTTGGATTTTTGCATCAACCTGCGATTATTAAGAAGCGTATTAAAATTTATAGCCTGTGTGTATAACAGCACATACATGATTACGGAATATACTACCGGGAAAGCGTCAAACTTAGGTTTGACAAATGCCATGATCTGGTTGTACAGGAAGCCATCTGATTTTTGAATAACCGGAACCTGTGGTGATATAAACCATGCGAGCTTTAACAAGAGCCCGTACACAAAAAGCATGAAAGTGTTGAATGGATTATTGGCCCTGAAAATGCCTGTCACAAATGAGAGTTGAGTTGAAAACTCAAAAATAAAAAATTAAAGCGAGCAATGAGCAATGACTGGTGTCGGCTGATTTCTCACCGCTGATCAATATTCGATCTTTGCAAAGCAGATATAATTTCTGTAAGTACAGGGTACAATAATTTGTGAGGAGCTTACCTGCTTGGCATAGCGTGGCATGAATTCGTATCCCCTGTCAAGACTCCGTAAAGGCGGATATCTTGTAACTTTTCCATCGGCTGAAATGCTTTGATCATTGATAAGTTGGGTACGCCTTTCAAGTTCATTAAAAAGAAAATGTAGCTGGCCGCCGGTGAGCATTGTATTATAAGAAAGATAATTATCAGTATTGTCGTCAAACTGTGATTTATGCACCACATTGCTCCATATAATTTTCCCGGTATTGTCAAGATCGAGAATAACGATATTATCATAATAATATCGTACCTGAGAGTTATTGCCGAAGTAACTGCGCGGCCTCCCGGAATACCAGTAATAAGACGGGGAATACAGGTAATAGTTGTTGTAAGCATAAGGATAACCGTAAAGATAATCGTACCGGTTCCAGGGATTACCTCTCGATTGTGTGGAGTGGTCTTCAGCCGCTAAAATGAAACTGCCGTCCTTTTTTAAAATCACATCTCTTATGAAAAAATTATTGAGGGCATATCTTGTTCCACCGTCTGTTTTTGCAGCGGATCTTATAGTGTCATTCAGAGCCGCAAAATTTTGAGCGGTGAATGTATTCGAGTTTTTGTCCCACACTACTGTATACAGCCCCTCTACGTTTCCACGCTTTTTTGCGTAGTATAGTGAATTAATGAGATAGTGGTCGTTTACATTGTCCACTTTTAGTTTTATTTCGTCAAGATAATGATCGTTCAAGCTTAAGTCCTGTGAACTAAATGAACCGGCAGAGGGAGATTTTGTTATTAAAGAAACCGATTCCAGGTAGTCCCTGGAACTGGACCTGGTGGCTTTGGTAAAAACAAAATTCCCATCGTTATCTACAAAAAAATCGCTAAAAACATCTTTACGATCTTCAAATGAAGTTTCAATTCTCGTCTTATTTAAAAGCTCAAGGCTGTCATTTAAAAGGACAGTTGTAAAATTAAATTTGTCATTCTTTTTCTGGATTTTATAAATCATAATTTTTGACTTGTCTTCGCTGTTTATTGTGCTGTAAATTTTATTATCAGCAAAAAAACTTATAAAAGTTGTGTCAAGTTCAAAAGGTTGCTTTATAAGATTTCCTTCGCCGTCAATCTTCGCGGCCATGCAATAAAGAATGCTCTTTTTCTGGTATTGATAAATCAGGTAAGCAAAATTTGGATAAGCAACAAAATCTACATTCAGGGTTCTATCCGGCATAAAATCAAAGTCAACTCTTTGCTTTAGTTTCATGCTGTTGTCGTAGACGCTCACGGCATGCCTGTTTCTGATATTTTTATAAACGAGAAAGTTATTGCTAATCTTGCCAATTATTTCAAAATCTACTGTGCGTACATCTTCCGACTCCGGCTGTGAATAGGTTATTTGCTGCGACGCCACGAACTTTGCTGAAAAACACAATAAAAAAATCAAAACAATATTCTTCATATAACTGTTATTAAAAATAAATTTTTGGGAAGATTTTAATCATACACTAAGATCAATCATTTAATCCCGATATATTACTAATTTACGATAAAAATTATGCCCGTCGTTTTAATATCAGGAGGTACAGGCCTTATTGGAACAAATTTAACACGCCATTTAATTGAAAAAAATTACGACGTAATTATTCTCACGAGGGAAAAAGATAAGTTGTCAGAGAATCCAAAAATTTCGTATGCACACTGGGATATTAAAAACGAACAAATTGACAATAGTGCCATAAAGAATGCCAATTATATTATTCACCTCGCAGGCGCAGGTATTGTAGAAAAAAAATGGACAAAAGACTATAAAAAGCAAATCGTAGAAAGCCGTACAAAAAGTAGTTCTCTTCTAATAAAGACAATAAGCGAAAATTCACATCATGTACAATCTTTCGTTTCTGCCTCCGCTATTGGCTGGTATGGTGCCGATGCAAAACCTCTGAAGAGGAAAGAAGGATTTATAGAAACGGATACCGCAGATAATTCTTTTACCGGGGAAACTTGTATACTTTGGGAAGCAAGTGTGAAGCCTGTTGAAGAATTGGGAATTCGATTGGTAATACTTCGTACAGGCATTGTATTAAGTAATGAAGGGGGCGCCTATAAAGAATTTAAAAAGCCGCTTAAATTTGGCATAGCAGGAATCCTGGGCAGCGGCAAACAGGTTGTAAGCTGGGTTCATATAGATGATTTATGCCGCATTTATATTGATGCTATGGAAAATAATGAGCTTCATGATAGTTATAATGCGGTAGCTCCCATGCCGGTCACCAATAAAAAACTGGTATTGCATATGGCCGAAGTATTAAAAAATAAATTTTTTATACCGATACATGTACCAGGGTTTGTACTAAAAATAATGATGGGACAGCGCAGTACTGAAATATTGAAAAGCGCTACGGTTAGCGATAAAAAAATAAAAGCAACGGGTTTTACTTTTTTATATCCTTCAATTGAGGCGGCCATTGAACAATTAACAAAGCAAAAAAGTTGAGTGGGTTTTTATTTAGGGTCTCAATTTAAAACGATTCCAGGCTCGATAAACAAACAATTCCAAGGACTTTATAGATCGTCTGTTGTAAATTTTTTCATAGCAAAAAAGTAGTATCCCGCGATATAAACCAGGCTTGCTATCACGAGTATGTATTCATCCGGAGCATCCTTATAAATTACCGTTTTACCAAATGGTATAGGAAGCATAACATCCGTAACCTGCAATGGCAAAAAATATCCTATGGGATTTAGGTCCATCTTAAAATTTACGAGCGCTGTTATCAGCCATTCGAATATTAATCCAAATAAAAAGAACACGGCAATAGCTGCACCGCTTCTTCGGAAGAGTACCGCAAGGAACATCGCAAAAGTTATATAGGCTACAGTTTGAATAAAGATGTATCCTATATTTTCAAATCCGGAAAAAGAAAAGTGCGAGCCTGTTGTAATGGAGCCGAACAATAAGGCAACCAGGAAATTAAAAAATGTCGCGATAGCAGAAAAGATTATTGCGAAAACAAATTTTACTGATACGAATTGACCACGGGTCCATCCATCAATAATATTTTGACGATGCGTTTTAAAATTAAATTCATTGGTCAAAAGCATTATAAAAAGTATCCCGGGAAAATAGAGCAGCCAACTGCTCATCCAGCCCACGGTTTGCCACACTTTTGGAAATGAATAGGGAGTTCCAAAAAGAACCTGGCTTTGTGGTAACGACTGTACAGTTAATTCATTTACATAATAGCCGGTGTAATTAATGCCAAGGATAGCGAATGAGTAAAGAATAGAAAATATCCAAAAAGCCTTGTAGCTTTTTACTTTTAGCCATTCAATTTTTAATAAGTGTAGCATGCCTTGTCAGTTATTGGTAAGTTCAAAAAACCTTGATTCGAGGCTTTTCTTTTTTAGAAGTAGGTGATTAAGAATAATTCCATTATTGAAGCAATAACTATTAATAGCCTCCAGGTTCGCGGTGTTCACGGGAAAGAAGACTTTTACGAGCCCACCTTCTTTGGTGACTCTTATATTGCTATCCATCTTTTGCAAAACAAGCAATAGTTTATCGTTGTCATTTGAGCCAACTTCGACCATGTCTTCATTTGATAAAATTTCATTTACGTTTCCTGTAGTTACGAGTTCACCCTTTTTTAATATGGCAACGTGTGTACACACCTTCTCTACTTCATCAAGCAGGTGGCTCGCCATTATAATGGTTTTACCCTGGCTGTGAAGGCGCTTCATCAGGTCCCTTATTTCAGCAATACCCACGGGGTCAAGCCCGTTAGTAGGCTCGTCAAATACCAGCACACCGGGATTGCCTAACAGGCATGAAGCAATAGCGAGTCTCTGTTTCATACCCAAAGAATAGGTGCTGAATTTCGAGTCCTTTCTTTTGGTAAGATCTACTATTTCCAGCACCCTGGGAATATCTTCTTTGCCGCGTTGTTTTATCTCAGATGCAATTTCAAGATTTTTAACTCCGGACAGGTAATGATAAAAATTTGGTGTTTCTAAAAGAGTCCCAATCTTTTTTCGATGTTGTTCTGTAGCCACTTCATCGAAGAGCCGGTACGTCCCGGTAGTTGGTTTTAGAATATCCATAATTGTTCCGAGCAGCGTCGTTTTACCGCTGCCGTTTGGTCCCAGTATTCCAAAAACTGAACCTTCCGGAACTGTAAAGCTTACATTTTTTAATGCCTGAATTCGCCCGTAGGATTTTGATAGGTTATCAATCGAAAGAATTGCCATAAGGAGTTAAAAATTGACAGAAGAATTTTAAAGATACAAACGCAAAATATAAAATCCGGAATATAATTTTTTGACATTGGACGTCTCGGCGGAACTGATTTAAATTTAAATATTTAAAATACTTATTTGCTATGCATAAACGCTTTTTTTAATAAATCAGGTTTGATGCAAAAAACAATTATTTTAGCATACAATTTTTCATAAATACCTATTTAAAAATCAAACGTATGAGTCAAAACATTTACGCCAGGTTTTTTTTGCTCACCATTTCCCTGCTCATATTTATTGTCCCCGACAAGGTCATTGCTCAATGTGGAACGCCTCCGGTAAATGGCTCTGTAACTATAGCAGTTGCTAATAATGTTATAAACACTTATTATCCCGGCGCCTCCAATGCATCCGCCGGAGGTACTTCTTTAATAGTTGGACCTATTGATTCCCGGGGTAACGCAACACCTCTTGCTACGGGTGATCTAATTCTGATCATTCAAATACAAGGAGCAGATATCGATGCTTCAAACTCTGATTCTTACGGGAATAATTTGGCTGGTCAGCCTGCGAGTGGTTATTTGAATTCGAATCTTTATGCAGGTAATTATGAATATAATACCGTTGCAAGCGTCGCAGGATCAACCTTAAATCTTAGTTACACGCTTGTCAATAATTATTACGATAGAAATTTTTCAGCGGGTAATTCTATCCAGCAATTCCAGGTAGTACGTGTACCCCGGTATTATAATTTTACAATTAAATCAGGAGCTTCTGTAACAGCACCGGCATGGAACGGTTCCACTGGGGGGATTGTTGTAATAGACGCTGCTAATTTATTTACACTTAATGGCGTAGTTGATGTGAATTATAAAGGCTTCAGAGGCGGGGGTGGAAAAAATTTAACCGGAGCAACCGCAGGCAACAGTAATGGAGGAGGACCTCTTACTAATACTGATTATCGATGGGAATCACCATTGACAAATGCCGCCAATCTTACGGGTGGCGCAAAAGGAGAAGGTATTGCCGGTACGCCAGCTTATTATTTTGTTTTAGGCGCAACCACTACTTCTGCCGGAACAGTGGAAGGATATCTAAACGGGAGTATGGGTCGAGGTGCTCCTGGTAATGCCGGTGGCGGAAGCACAGATGGAGCACCTATAGGCGCCTCAGTTCAAAACCAATATAATTCAGGTGGCGGTGGCGGCGCAAACGGAGGGAGGGGAGGTATGGGAGGCAGCGGGTGGCATGGTGGTGGAGGCGATGTGAATACATATCCCACAGGAGGGTATGGTGGTAATAGCTTTACGCAAAGATCAATTGGGAAATTTGTTTTTGGTGGAGGTGGGGGCGCGGGATCTGCAAATAATTCGTTGCCTTCAAATGAATATAGCTCGAGCGGGGGCAGTGGAGGCGGAATTATACTTGTGAGGGCGAAAAGCTATGCGGGATCAGGAACTGCTAGAGCTGATGGGTCAAATGCTCCGGGCGTAACTGATACTTATTCTCCTCCCCAGATTGATGCGGCGGGAGGCGGAGGTGCTGGCGGAACTATCATAATGGTTACATCACAAAGTGGCCCTGCAGGATTAAGCTCAATTACTGCAACAGCTAAAGGTGGTGATGGTGGCGACATGACCAATTATTATGATCATGGTCCCGGTGGAGGAGGGGGTGGCGGTGTTATAATTTCAAATGGGTCCTTTCTACTTACTAATATTGATGCTGGCGCAAATGGACTTACAAGGTCGGGCTCACCATCCGGAACTGTTGATAATGATTATGGAGCTACACCAGGAAATATGGGTGTCGTAATTACCCTGACCGATCCTCCGATACTTGTGAATTTGAATAATTTATCTTCTCCTTGTGGTGTGCTGCCTGTTACCTTGACAAATTTTGCCGCCCGGTGGAATAATTCCGGAGTTGACCTAAACTGGAAAATCAATAATGAAATTAATTTAAGTTCGTTTGAAATTGAATACAGTGTAAACGGAAATGACTTTTCCTTACTTACATCTATGGCTTATCACAAAGGGGTTTCTGATTATTCATATACTCACCTGTCACCATCGTCTAAAAACTTTTATCGGGTTAAGATGATCGATGCCGATGGAAAATATTTTTACAGCAAGATTCTGAGTGTTCAGAAAAATATATCGCAAAATAAGATATCTATTTACCCTAACCCGGCATATAAGGATTTAACGGTGCAGGTTAAGGCTGCACGTTTTGAAAAAATATTCGTTGAGATCGTCGACAATTCAGGAAGGGCTTTAATCACTAAATCTTTTAAACTGAGCCCTGGTCAAAATTATCTGTCAATAGATGGAATAGACAGGCTACCGGCATCCACCTATGTTTTAAAAGTGAAATCAGGATCGATAGACGAGGTGCAGAAAATAGTTATTGGGAAGAAATAAGTGTATCCAATCTGACAGTCTCCGTCTGATTGGATGCATCCGTGCGATGGTCTCCGTCTGAAGGGTTAAAGCTGAGGAATTCCTTAAAGTTCAAAATCATTTCCTTCAACTATTTGATAAGATGTATTTATGAATGTTGCAGGATCATAAGAGCAAAATTTAGCCGCTAATGATTGATTACAAAGTTTTCCATACCTAAGACCTGCATAATCTTTAAAAGAAGAATATTCCCAATCTTCCATTTTTTCAACAAGGCCTGCTACAAATGGATTTTGATGAATGTAGTGAAAGCAATTGAAATAATAATCTGCTTTTTTAGTGATATCGTGTCCAATGTTGATATCCGACAAACATTTGGATTTTGTTTTTTGGCGAAATAAAGAACCAGATTGCTGGTGGCGCGAATTATGAATTCTTGCATAGCCACTTAATAGTTTTCTGATACCATTGGTTAATGAGTCAATTTGTAATCCTCCTTGCTTTTTTTTATTCACCAGTCTCTCATCAGTATAAACCATCAAATGAAAATGATTTGGCATGAGGCACCAGCATATAATTTCAGAATTGCTGAAAATATTTTCTTTTATCAAGGTGAGAAAGATTTTATATTCCTCATCGCATGAAAAAATTTTTTGCTGATTATTGCCCTGGTTGTAAATATGATAGAGGTTGTCGGGCACGAAGTTCATAAATTAAATTTGAGTTTATAACGACCATGTCCAATCAGACGGAGACCGTCAGATTGAATAAGCCCGTCTGACGGGCTCCGTCTGACGAATGTATCAATTCCTTACAGGCTTGCCTGTCTTCAAAACACTCTGTATTCTTTCAAGCGTTTTCTTTTCGCCGCAAAGGCTTAAGAAAGCTTCTCTTTCCAGGTTGAGTAAATATTGTTCACTTACTAACGTGGGTTCGCTGAGATCGCCACCACACATTACATAAGCAAGTTTTTTTGCAATTTTTACATCATGATCGGTGATATAATTTCCACGATACATGCCATTTATTCCGGCATACAACATTCCGAGTCCGGATGCCCCAGTACTTTTATATCGGTTCTTTGAACCGGCTTTGTATAACCTTCATCATAAATTTCAATCACGCTTTGCTTCGCATCAGCAATTCTCCTGGATTGATTCATGCTTATTGCATCTATCCCTTTGCGCAAGATTCCTAAATCATATGCTTCAAATGCCGAGGTGGAAACCTTCGCGGTCCCTATGGTAAGAAAGCGGCTTTGCAGTGTTATGGTTTCCGGTTCGTTTACATGCATATCATCAGCAGCTCTTAAGGTAAATTCTTTTGTTCCGCCGCCCCCGGGAATAAGTCCAACACCCAGTTCTACAAGCCCGATGTAAGTTTCGGCAGCAGCCTGCACTTTATCACTGTGAAGACACATTTCACAAGCGCCACCAAGGGCCAGGCCATGCGGCGCAACTACTACAGGAATAGATGAATACCTTACCCGCATCATGGTATTTTGAAACAGGCGAATGGCCATATCAATTTCGTCATACTCCTGCTCTGCGGCATACATAAAGATCATCCCCACATTGGCGCCTGCGCTAAATTGTGCTCCTTCATTGGCGATCACCAGGCCTTTATATTTTTCTTCAGCAATGGAAATTGATTTATTTACTGCTTCCAGCACCTCGCTCCCGATGCTGCCCATTTTAGTATTCCATTGTAATCCCAACACATCATCGCCAAGATCATATAAGTTGCAGGCGCTGTTGTTCCAAACTATTTTTTCTTTTAGATCGCTAAGGATGATAAATGATTCGCCGCCGGGCATGTCTTTATAAAGCCCGAGCTAACGTCGTAGTATAGCCGTTTGCCATTTTGAACTTTGTAAAAGTGGTATTGCCCGCGGCAATAAAATCATTAACCCATGAAGCAACATTATATCCTGCTGCCTTCATTGCCTCTGTTGTTTCTTTTACACCCAAAACATCCCATGTTTCAAAGGCGCCAATCTCCCAGCCAAAGCCCGCTTTCATAGCATCATCAATGCGATATATTTCATCGCTTATTTCAGGGATGCGATGCGAGATATAAGAGAAGAGGCTGTAATGGAACTCGCGGTAAAATTCTCCTGCTTTATCTTTTCCGGCAACCAGCACTTTTAATCTTTGCTTTAAATCATCAATGGGTTTTGCCGCTTCGAGGGTTGCAAATTTTGGCTTTTGCCTTGCTTCGTATTCAAATGTTGACAGATTGAGTGTCCTGAATTTCTTTCTCTCCCTTTCGGTTCTGGTGGCATTTTCTTAAAAAATCCCTGCCCGGTTTTATCGCCAAGCCATTTATTATCTACTATTTTTTGAAGCCATGCAGGAATTGTAAAAGTTTCTTTTGCTTCATCTTGCGGGCAATTATCTTTTACGCCTGCTGCCACTTTTACCAGGGTATCTATGCCTACCACATCGGCCGTACGGAATGTTGCCGATTTTGGCCGGCCAATTACGGGTCCGGTCAAAGCTTCAACTTCATCAATGCCCAGGCCCAATTTTTCCATAATGTGAAAGATGGACATAATGCTGAATACTCCTACGCGATTTGCAATAAATGCCGGAGTGTCTTTACAAAGCACCGTTGTTTTCCCAAGATATAAGATCACCATAATGCATTAAGAAATCAACTACACTTTCGATCTGTGAATGGTGTTGGAATAATTTCCAGCAGCCGCAGGTATCTTGGAGGATTAAAAAAATGTGTTCCGCAAAAATGTTTTTTAAAATCATCGCTCCTTCCTTCAGCCATCATGTGAATAGGAATGCCCGAAGTGTTGGAAGTAATCAATGTTCCGGGCTTGCGGTATTTTTCTACTTCAGTCAAAAACGAGTTTTTTAATATCAAGCCTTTCTACCACCACTTCAATCGTCCAGTCGCAAGCCGCAATATCTTTCATATTATCTTCAAAATTGCCGGTCGTGATATTTTTAACTACATCCTTTGTATAAAGAGGAGAGGGGTTTGATTTAATCGCTGCGGCCAAAGCTTCATTTACGATCCGGTTTTTTACAACAGGTTTATCAAGAGACAATCCTTTTTTAGCTTCTGCTTCTGTTAATTCCTTTGGCGGAATATCGAGCAATAAAACCTGCACGCCAATGCCTGCAAAGTGACAAGCTATTCGGCTTCCCATCACACCGCTTCCCAAAACCGCTACTTTATTGATAATTCTTTTTTGCATATCGTAATTAGTTAGTTAAACAACTATTTAAAATTCGAAATTACATTTTTACACATTAAGCGAAAGAAAATAAATAATCTGTACAATTAATTTTCGGTGTAAAGTATAATTTTCAAATGCTCTTCTTTTTGTAAAGAACGATTAAAGATAAATGAAACTACGCTGAGACTGCTTTTGTCAGCCCATGTAAGGATGGGATAGTTTGGAAAATACTTTTTTAGAAACGGATATTGAAAATAATATCCCGATAAGGCACTTACAGGATAACGGTTTAGGTTATTAGCAATACTATCCGCAAATTCATTGAGTTTGTTTCCTTCTAATAAATATGGATTAAAGAAAGGAGTATAATAACTCGTAAAAAACCCACTCTCACAAAAGGGTGGTAAGTATTTTATATTAGTTGATTCTATTATCATCTTATTCAGCAAGTCATATTTTTTTCGAATCGCAATAAAGGCGTTCAACGCCTTTTCATGATTGGCGCTGTTAAGATTTTTAAAATCAAACCATATTGATGCCGATAGATTTCTGTTCTTATAAATATTCAGAAGCTCTTCAATTCTTATGTTTGATATTCCGGAAGAATCATGATATACGTAAAAGGAATTAATGGTACTGTCAAAATAAACATCCACTTCAAAACCCGCAATACCTGCAGGTAATTTGTTCATCGCGTCTGCTGAATCAATAGCCTTTCTCCAGGTTTTAGAATTATTGACCAGTTTTTGGTCGCAATGCGGGAAATCTGCGGCAGCACGATTTTTAATAAATGAATCCGGAATTAGTATACGCACCATTCCTTTGTGTAACAAAATATCGGTGCATAGAATAAGAATAATTACAAGCGCTCCTAAAAAGAATTTATTTTTATAATAATGCTTACTTTTCAAGAGGTCTCTTTAATTAAAAAACTTGTGTATTGAATCCTGGTAAACCACGAATGCATTTAAAACTTTTAGGATTTAAGCCTGCGTTTACATTTTTATTAAAACTACTTATTTTACTCAGCCTGCTAAAATGTATCTTCTTTTTTTACAACCTGCATTCGGGACAAGGATGGCAGGTAACCGGCTTCTCAAACGCTATACTGCTAATTTGCTGGTCTGTTTTCTACGACATTTTTATTATTTCGATACTTGCCATTCCCCTCACTATTTTGTTTTTTCTGTTCAAAAATAAAATGGTGATTCTTAAAATCGCAGGCGTCATTTTTAGTGCTTTGTTTGCTCTTATGGTGTTGCTAAACGCCATTGATATTTTTTATTTTCCATTCAAATTGCAACGGGCAGATGCAGAATTACTCTATGTACTTCGCAATCCTTTTAATGAAGTGAACTTTACTTATTTTTTGACTGCAGCATTAATAGTTATAACATTTATCCTCCTTGGATTATTGTTCTATTCTTGGATTTCGCTCTTTAATAAATCAAACAGGTTCAGGCATTCAGAAGTGACATCAATGTTATTTTTTGTGATTATTTGCTTTGTATTTTTTATCAGTGGTCCAAAGAAACTGGTGCCAACCTACCCCTTGGTAAATTTAAGCTACAACCAACTTCCTTTGGTTCAAAACTCTTTTCACCAGTTCGTTTATTCACTTTTCAGGAAAAATGAGTCTTTGATTTTTAGTGAAGATTATATCAGTAATCTCCCCGAGGCAACAAGGTTAAATATTCTAAAAAAGAATCGAATAGATATAATAAGTTCCACTGATTCTTCTCAAAGAAATATTATACTCTTCATAATGGAAAGTGTTCCTTATGATTTTTTTGATAGCAGTTCAAGATACAAAGTGAAGATGCCTTTTCTTGACAGCCTGGTTACAAAAAGTACTTTTTTTACACATAGCTTTAGTTATTCTTTTAATTCAAACAAAGGTATTACGGCGATACTTGCCGGTACACCTACACTTACGGAGATACCTTTATATCATTCGGCCTATACTTCTATTCCAATGACGCATGTTGGTTCTGTATTGAAAGATGAAGGCTATAAGTCCACATTTTTTATCGGCGACAATTACGATGACTTTGGATTTGCCAAATGTGTAAATTGGTTAGGCATACAGCGGTATTACTCGATGGAAGATGTTCCCGGTTACCGGCACATGGAGAAACATACCATGGGTTTACACGACGAATTTGTTTTACATTTTATGAGTAGTAAAATTGATGAATTGCCCCAGCCTTTTTTTGCAACTGATTTTAATATTTCCACTCACTTCCCGGGGAATGTTCCTTCAACTTTTAGAGAGAAATATCCAGCGATCAATAAGACAGCACGTATGAAAACTATGAGTTACTACAATCATTGCCTTGCTGAATTTTTCGCGAAAGCAAAGGAGCAACCATGGTACAATAATACGGTCTTTATTTTTTGTTCAGACCATTGGATGTATCCTGATTTTAATGATTTGAAAAATGATGCTGAAAAGAATTTTCGCATCGCCACATTTGTTTTCGATCCCCAAAAAAACGAACAAAAAATAATCAACACTCCCGTAAGTCAGTTTGATATAATGAACGCCGTTTTACACATCAGTAATTATAAAAAAGAATTTATAAGCTACGGAGAGGACCTTTTGCAAATGCCCGCAGATTCAAACAGGATAGTTTTCGCGAAAGCTAATGATATTCTTTACCAGGCATTTGATAGCAGCTATGTTCTTGGCTTTAATGTAGTACAAGGCAAGCCCGAGTTTTGCTACAATTATATTAGAGACACGGCGAGGAAAAATAATTTGATTGATTCAAGTGGCGATGAAAATATACAAAGGCTGGTGCAAAAGATGAAAGCGTTTTTACATACTGGTTACATACAGTATGCGATTAAAAAAGCTTATTAACTAACTCCACTTCCATTTGGGATAACTGTATCGGGCTTTACAAAATACAATTTTCCCTCTTTATCTTCCGCCATTAAGATCATGCCATTGCTTTCAATGCCACGCATTTTTCGCGGAGCAAGATTAGCGACCACCACCACTTGTTTTTGTATAATTTCTTCCGGTGAAAAATGTTCGGCAATGCCGGAAAGAATAGTTCGTGTTTCAAAACCCATATCTATCTGAAGATTTAAAAGCTTATCGGCTTTTTCAACTTTTTCAGCAGAAATAATCGTCCCGACTTTGAGATCAATTTTTGCAAAATCATCAAATACTATTTGAGGTTTTAAAGGTTGCTTATCAACATTGCCGGCATCAGCCTTCTGATCCGTTGTTTCTCTTATATCCATATTTTTCTTTGATGAATTTTTATTTTCTTTTTTAGCAACAACGGCTTCTTCATTTGCCTTTGTATTCTGTACGCTGCTGTTGTGTAATTTTTCTATTTGCGCAGCGATCTCAGCATCTTCAATTTTCCGGAACAATAATTCAGGCGCTCTCAGGCTATAGCCCACGCTTAGTAATTTCATGCTTCCGCCATTTTTCCAATCAAGCATTTTATCAACCACCTTCATCATGTGGATCATTTTCTTTGCAGTAAAAGGCAGAAACGGATTTATGAAAACCGTAAGGTTTGCACAAAGCTGTAAACAAATGTGAAGGCAATTATCAATTTTATTTTGAGCATCTGTTGTTGGTTGCCTATCGCCTGTAGTCTGCTTCGCAAGTATCCACGGCTGTTTATCCTGCATGTATTTATTTCCTTTACGTGCAAGATCAATTACTTCAAACAAAGCATCCCGAATTTAAACTGATCAAGAAGGTTTTCAATCTTCAATTTTGTATTTGAAATTTCCTGAACCAATTGTTTATCTGCATCATCCATTTCATCGTTGTGCAATGGAGGAACTTTGCCTTTGCAAAGCTTATGCATCAATACAAAAGTGCGGTTCACAAAATTTCCAAATATGGCCACCAGTTCACTGTTATTCCTGTCCTGGAAATCTTTCCATGTAAAATCATTGTCTTTTGTTTCAGGAGCATTTGCGCAAAGCACATACCTCAATACATCCTGCTGATCCGGGAAATCTTTTACATATTCATCAACCCACACTGCCCAGTTACGGCTCGTGGAAACTTTTTGCCCTTCAATATTCAGGAACTCATTTGCAGGAACATTATCCGGTAAAATAAAATCGCCATGCGCCTTCAGCATAGCAGGGAAAATGATGCAATGAAAAACGATATTGTCTTTTCCAATAAAATGAACAAGTCTGTGTATCATCCTTCCGCCAGTAATCTTCCCAATTTTTCAATAATTCTTTTGTTGCAGAGATGTAACCAATCGGCGCATCAAACCAAACATAAAACACTTTCCCTCCTCCACCTTCGGGAGCCGGGGGGCTCGGAACTTTAATGCCCCAGTTACTATCTCGCGTCATGGCACGTGGCTGCAGGCCTTTATCAAGCCAGCTTTTGCATTGGCCATACACATTATTCTTCCACTCTTTATGATCTTCGAGTATCTATTGGCTTAAGAACTCTTCATAATTTTGCAAAGGGAAATACCAATGTGTTGTTTTTCTTTTTACAGGAACTGCATCGCTTAATGTGCTTTTGGGGTTTATCAACATTTCCGGGCTAAGAGAAGAGCCACAGTTTTCACATTGATCACCATAAGCATTCGGATAGCCGCACACAGGACAGGTGCCGGTAATATATCGATCGGCTAAAAAAGTTTTTCTCTCTTCATCGTAATATTGTTCCGTTTCTCTTTCTTCAAACAAACCTTTTTCATAAAGATTTACAAAAAAATCTGATGCTGTTTTATGATGAACCGGGTTAGACGTGCGTGAATAAATATCAAATGAGATGGCCATTTGCTCGAAGCTCTTTTTAATGATCTCATGATATTTATCAACAACCTGCTGCGGTGTAATACCTTCTTTCATCGCCCTTATCGTAATAGGGACACCATGCTCATCACTTCCGCCCACAAATTTTACATCTTTACCCTGCAGGCGCAGATAACGTGCATAAATATCTGCCGGTAAATAGCAGCCCGCAAGATGGCCAATATGTACCGGGCCATTTGCATAAGGCAATGCGGCAGTTAATAGAAATCTCTTAAAATCTTTCATACCGGGTCTCGAAATGGGGTTTAATTACAATTTGTTTACTTCAAAAGATCAGTTCGATTATGGAAATGATTTTGAGTTTGCAAAAATACCGCAATCGCATCAATGGCCAAACAAGAAACGCCTTTGACCCAAGCATCCCTGTGATACCGGCAGCTTGCGCATAACGTGTTTATTTAAGTTGAAATCCTCATAACTGCAATTTGCTATCCATTTTACACAATCTTATCTTTATTAAAAACAACGTTTTGCCGGCCTTTCATTTCACAGCTAAATAATTTTGTAAACTCCCCAGAATTGATTTTAATTTTAGTTTTTTCATAAGTACAAATGAATCGTAAACATTTTCTTTCGTCTGTAATTCCATTAGTGTCGGTGGCCGCTGCTGTTAAAGGAAAATCCGTGGCGGGCGCCGAATATGATACCCCGGTGAAGACGCCTCCTTATTTGCAAAAAAATGATGCAGTAGGAATTACTTGCCCTTCGGGCTTTATAACGATGGAAGATATTCAACCGGCAGTTGAGAAATTGCGTGAGTGGGGCTTTCGAATTCGTATTGGAAACACTGTTGGTGCAAGGGATTTCACGTTTGCCGGGAGATGATGCGGAAAGGACAAGAGATCTTCAAAGCATGCTCGATGATCCGTCAATAAACGCGATTATGCTGGGGCGTGGTGGTTACGGTGCCGTAAGAATAATAGATGCTATCGACTTCACGAAATTTTCCCGGAAGCCGAAATGGATTATCGGATTTAGTGATGCGACAGTATTTCATTCTCACCTCAACAAAAATTTTAAAATTGCTTCCATTCATTCTAAAATGTGTAACAGCTTCCCTGCCGACTGGAGGCTGGCGGAGCAAACGCAGGTTGATTCTATCGAATCTATAAGGAAATGCCTTGCAGGAGAAAAAATAGATTATCCTGTAACCTTAAATATAAACAACAAGAATGGTACTGGTGAAGGAATACTGGCGGGAGGAAATCTCTCTATTTTAGAAAATCTTGCAGGTACCAAATCGGATATAAATACTGATAATAAAATTTTATTCCTGGAAGAAGTCGGAGAGTATCCGTATAACATTGATCGCATGCTCTTGAATTTAAAACGTACCGGTAAATTTGAGAAGTTGAAGGGGTTGATAATCGGGGGATTTAAAAATAAGCCCGATGATCCAGGTGAAGAATTTGGAGAAACAATTTATGATATGGTTTTGGAAAAAACCAAAGAGTATAACTTCCCGGTATGCTTTGATTTTCCTGTCGGGCACCAGAAAGAGAATTACGCTTTAAAATGCGGGGTAAAGCATAAATTGATCGTAAGTGAAAAAGAAGTAAAATTGAAGGAAATATAGAATTGATTTCTGATGAAATAAAGGATTGGGCCAATACTCTTCAAAAAATAAAAGCATGACCACAATACCGCCTTACTTAAAACCCGGAAATACTATTGGAATCTTATGTCCTGCCGGTTATATGCCTTATGAGACAGCCTCCGTTGCGATCGAAACTTTAAAGGAATGGGGATTTAAGGTTGTTGTAGGTAAGACATTGGGGAATCAATACAATTATTTTTCCGGGACTGATGAAGAGCGGCTTACTGACCTTCAGCAAATGCTGGACGATGATGACATAAATGCGATTTTTTGTGCAAGAGGTGGTTATGGAATGGGAAGAATAATTGATGGCCTGAACTTTAAAAAATTTAAAAGACATCCTAAATGGATCATTGGGTTTAGTGATATTACTATTCTTCATAGCCATCTTTATTCCAATTTTAAAATCGCTTCGCTTCATGCGCCGATGGCTGCAGCATTTAATGATGGCGAAAATAAAAATCAATATATACATAGCCTGTATGACGCAATAATTGGAAGAAAAGCAATCTATAGTTGCGGCGGCCACGAATACAATCAAAAAGGGAAAGCGGTTGGTATTTTAGCTGGCGGTAATCTTGCCCTCTTAGCTCATCTTTGCGGCTCATCTTCAGACATAAATATGGAGAAGAAAATTTTGTTTATTGAGGATGTGGGGGAATACATTTATAATGTTGACAGAATGCTGTATCAATTAAAACGCTGCGGGAAATTAGATGATCTTGCAGGTCTTGTGGTTGGCAAATTTACCGATATGAAAGATACGACGATCCCTTTTGGGAAAACAACGGAAGAAGTAATTCGTGACATTATAAAAGACTTTAATTACCCGGTCTGCTTCGGCTTTCCTGTAAGCCATGATAAAGAAAATTACGCGCTTAAGACAGGCGTAAAATATGAACTAACAGTTTCGGCTACTTCGGTGCAGTTGGAGGAATTTTGAAAAAGTATATTTGCTGATGAATTTTACAATTATTCGTTTTTTAAAGTCAACATTCATCCGCTTAAGGCTTCATAATCTCTTCTTTTGGTTTACAGGGTTTTCGCAACAGTTAACATGGATGACCAGACTTTCAAAATGGACTAGTCAGAATAAAAACGTTTCATTCAATGATTTCCCTTCGAAGTGGGATTATACCAAACGTTACCTCCTTTATAAATATATAGTTGAAGATGAGCAGTTGTACGACGAGATAAATTACCTGGAATTCGGCGTTGCCGATGGACATTCTTTTAATTGGTGGATGACGGAAAATAAAAATGAAGCATCGCGCTTTTATGGATTTGATACTTTCACAGGTTTACCTGAGGACTTTGGCCCATATAAAAAGGGGACTTTTAATACGGGAAATAATATTCCGCTCATTAAAGATGAGAGAGGGCAATTTTTTCAAGGGCTATTTCAGCAAACATTGCCGCCCTTTTTAAAATCCTTTAATAATAATAAGAGAACAGTGATTATGCTGGATGCAGACCTTTATACCGCTACCTTATTCACTCTCACAAGTCTGGCCCCATTTCTAAAAAAAGGAGACATCATTTTCTTTGATGAGTTTGTGGTGCCTACTCACGAGTTTATGGCATACCGGCACTTTATTGACTCATATTATTTTGAGCTGCAACTAATCGGCGCAGCAAATAATTATTATTTCGTTGCATTCAAGGTGGTCTAAAAGAATCCTGTGATTCTTACAAGGCTAACAACGAATCCAATTTTTTACGGAACTGTGGAAAGTCATTTAGGTTATTATGCTTTCCTTTTTCAATGGTAATAAGTTCATCACCGGGCTTAAACTCTTTTGTAAGTTTGTATCCCTTATCATAGGGAATAACATCATCTTCGTTGCCATGAAAAATTGTAACAGGGGCTTTTACTTCCTGCAAATATCTAAAGGTGGGAAATTTAAAATGTGCCATCGCAGCCGTTGGATATATAGGCGCGTAATGACTAAACAAATCGGGCATACTATAGTAGGGAGTTTCAAGAATAAGCCTTTTGCAACTTTTTTTTGACGCGAGCCAGGAAGCGATACCCGATCCTAATGATTTGCCAAAAATAATAATACTGTCTTCACTGAATTTTGAATGGGCAAGTTTATAAACTTCCAGCGCTTGTTTATATAAATTTTCCTCAGATAATTTACCTGTTGTTTTTCCATAGCCGGGATAATCTGCCATCCATACTTCATAATCATTTTTAGTAAAATTTTGCGCATATTTCACATACCTGTTTATGTTTCCACGGTTTCCATGAAAATATAAGACGACTCCTTTTACAATACCTGCCTTTGGAAAAAATTGAACCAGGTTTAATGTATCCCTCGAATTCATAGGAATGTTTATTTCCTTAAAAGGAATATTAAAATTGTAGATGTAATCACGGGGTAAAGGTTCCGGATGGAACATTAATTTTTCCTGCAGGTAATACAATGCAATACCGATAGAGCAGTAAACTATAATCACTGCTTTCCCCCAGCCAAACATTTTTTTTCTTATTTTTTTCTTATCCGTCCTGGTTTTTTGATCTTCAGCCATTGAAAAATTTTCTTAATTTTTTAAGATGTCCCTTATGAAGTTATGGTATTCAGGAAAAGTGGGAAGGTTATTGTGGCCTCCGCCGTGAATACGTATGAGTGTTATCTTATTGGGGTTTAATCTTTGAAGCTGCTCACTTTGGCTAATAGGTATCAACCAATCTTTCGTGCCGTGTATAATATATGTATGACAATTTACTTTAGGGATCCATTTATTAGTAAGCATATGATACCGCAGTACATATTTCATTGGTAAAATTGGAATAAAACGTTGAACTGCTTTTCTAAAGCTATAATACGGTGCGTCCAGGATCAGGTATCTCGGAGAATTTTCGCTGGCCAGTTTGGCTGCAAAGCCACTGCCAAGGCTTCTTCCATACACAATTATATGATGTTCGTGGTAACGTGCTTTGAGGTCATCGTAAACAAATTGCATATCATTGTACATAACCTGCTCTCCACGTGTGCCGGTGCTTTTTCCAAAACCCCTGAAGTCAACTAACACTACATCGTATCCGTACCTATAAAAATCTTTCGCGTACCTGGCCCATCCTTTGATACTCCTGGTGTTTCCATGAAAATAAAGTATAAGGCCATTAGGATTTTCTACGTAAAAATGCAAACCATTTATCCTAACCCCCGGTTCTACATCAAAAAATAATTCTTTAAAAGGAACATCATACTTATAAAGAAAATCCTGTGTAAGTTTCTCAGGTTTAAAAATTAATTTTTCTTGTATTAAATAGATAATGATGGTTACAACTGCATAGCCGGCAATAATATAAATTATAGTGGAAGACAAAATAATCAGCAATTAGCTATAGACAAATTCAACATTTAAAATATCATTTACTGTCCATAGGTAAGATAGTACAAATGTTCATGGTCTATTGCATATTGTCAATGTTTTCATATCACTCTTCGTCAGGAAAAATACGGGTTAGCTTCAACTGGCTTACCGGCGCTACTATCAATGGAAATTTTTCAACTGTTACATTACTTTGCTCAAGACCGAAACCTCTTTCTTCACTCAGGCTAACTTCCTTCACCCAGAAATGTAATTTCATTATAAGCTTTTCAAAAAATGGCAATTCGTTATCACGTGATAGAAATTTTTCCATTACTATAAACTGAAAATCACCAACCACGTTGTTACGTTGCAGGCTCTCATAACGGCTGGTAATATTTACTTCCCTGTTGGCGACCATATCTTCAACTACATGCCGGAACATAAGATTGATGTGAGGCTCCATCCTGAAACCTAAGCGGAACTCGATTCGTATGACTTCATTTGGTATAATTACATCCACAGAATATTCTGATGTGAACGGATCATCCAATGTATCCACATGAACGAACCAATAAATGTCCGCACGCTTGGGTTTCCTGTTTAATATGGAGTAAATAATTTTATGTTCTATTTCCTTAGGATTATTGGCGCTTGTTAAGTAAACGAGGTGGGTGGCATATTTTGGAATGGTAGAATCATTACTCAACTCCTGCAGCATAGGAAGATATTTTTCCAGCCGGACAAACTCCACATACCTGTTTTTAATTTTCCGTGCCCGGTACCACAGATACATTACTGCAAACATAACCAGGGCGATAATACTTGTAAGGTAACCGCCGTGGGTGAACTTTAATAAGAGAGCAACCAGAAAGGTAATCTCAATAACGCCGTACACTATCAGGAAAAGGTAAATCAATATTGGTTTTACCCTGTGAATTACGAGGTAATTGGCATAAAGTACTGTAGTGGCGAGCATAGTAATTATGATTGCCAGGCCATAAGCGGCTTCCATTCGGGAGGAAGTTTGAAAATAGAGAACAACTCCCACGCAGCCACAAAATATCATTGTATTAACGGCAGGTATAAACAACTGGCCTCTTTCTTCCGATGGGTATTTTATTTTAAGCTTGGGCCACAAGTTGAGGCGCATAGATTCGCTGATAAGCGTAAAAGATCCGGAAACCATCGCCTGGCTTGCGATAATTGCCGCGATTGTAGCTATCGCCACACCTATCAGAACAAACCATTGTGGCATAAGGTCATAAAAAGCATTAATGTGCAGTTGAGCTTTTACCTCATCCGTAATGGTTAACCCCTTCCGGTTTGCAAGTAAATAGGCTCCCTGTCCGATGTAGTTTAAAAGCAAGCAACTTTTGACAAATATCCATGAAATGCGGATGTTGCCCCTGCCGCAATGGCCAAGGTCACTATATAATGCCTCTGCCCCGGTCGTGCATAAAAATACCGCACCCAGCAACCAGAAGCCCGTTGGGTATTCAGATAAAAAATTGACTGCGTAATATGGATTGAAAGCCTTAAATATAGAAATGTCATCCATAACATGGGCCGCACCAAGTACTGCCAGCATTGAAAACCAGATTAACATTATTGGGCCGAACATTTTACCAATTGAAGCTGTACCGAATTGCTGCAAAAAGAAAAACATAACGATAATGATCAACACAATGATCATTATACTGCTTGCGGATATATTGTGTAAAACAGGTAGTTTCCGAAGCCCTTCTATAGCAGATGTTATAGATATTGGAGGAGTAATAATACCATCAGCAAGCAAGGCGGCTCCGCCTATCATCGCAGGGTATACAAGCCATTTCGATCTGCGCCTTACCAAGGCATACAAAGCAAATGTACCGCCTTCACCTCTGTTATCTGCACGCAATATCATTATTACATACTTCAAAGTGGTTTGCATTGTAATCGTCCATATAATGCAGGAAAGGCTCCCGATAATTAAGGTCTCGGATATTAATTTATCGTAAATAATTGCATTGAAAACGTAGAGTGGGGATGTTCCGATGTCTCCGTAAATAATTCCTAAAGCTATAAGTAAACCTGCAGGTGTTACAGAATTGAGATTTTTTCTCACGCCAAAAATTTAAATGTATTTACAACGCATTTGGTTTTATAGATTTGTTTAGGCCCCGTAAAATTATCTGCAAATGTAGAGTGAATCCTAATATTGACAACTATATTTTAAACTGCTGTAGAAAAACGTTCCGCATTTCCTTTTTTACCCCTTCTTGCTGAAAAAACTAATATTACCGCTAATGTTTATTTTTATAAGAAACATTGGGGCTGATTAAACGGAAAAGAGTTTTTCTCTGGATTATTTTTTGTTTGATGCTAATTGTTGCGATTTCTGACGGTATTCGCTATTTAAGGCCAGATGGTAAAAAAGAAAAAATAGAGATAGCAAAAAATTCTGTTGCACCTTCAAATGCCACGAAAATAATACTGGCATATAATGCCTGGGGCGGAATTATGCCGGGCACCGTAGATTTTTTACATAAGATTTTCATGCCCTCTTCTTATCCCTGCAATTTGTGCTATTTATCTTATGGGATTTTTGTAATGAAAGCAGATTGGAAATATTTCCTGGATTCCCTGGCCTATCATAAGATTTACCTCCTCAAAGATGAAGTAAGAAAAAAATATGGGCCAGCTGATTTTCCTTTACCTGCAATTTTAATAAGTGATAGCCTTCATACCAAAGTGCTGGTGAGCGCCGCTGAAATTAATAATGTTCATTCCCTCCAGAGCCTGATAATGCTGGTAAAAAATAAGCTGGAGGAAATTGAATTTGACCATGAGGTTCTCATAAAAAAATCCTCTCCAAAAATTTTTGAAGAGGATTTGCCCGGTAGTGCATTCACAGTTTTATAAAGCGATTTGCTTTTCTGTAACCATTTTTCTTAAGTTAATTAGTCCATAACGCATACGGCCGAGAGCAGTATTGATACTGCAATCAGTGAGCCTCGCTATTTCCTTAAAACTAAGATCTGCATAATGCCGCATTACAATTACTTCTCTTTGATCTTCCGGCAGGAGATCAAGTAATTTTCTTACCCTGTCGTGGCTTTGAGATTGAATCATTTTTTCTTCAGCGCTACCTTCAGCGAAATTAATAACCTCAAAAATGTCGCGGTCATCACTTGTTTTGATGGACGGGCTGCGCTTGATTTTTCTAAAATGATCCACACATAGATTGTGTGCAATTCTCATTACCCATGGTAAAAATTTTCCCTCATCTGTATAGCGTCCTCCCTTAATTGTGTCAATTACTTTAATAAAAGCGTCCTGGAAAATATCTTCGGCAAGATATTTGTCTTTTACTAACAAGTAAATTGAAGTGTAAATTTTATCCTTGTAGCGATTTACAAGAATTGAAAGGGCTTCAGAATCACCATCAAGATATAGATGGATCAATTTCTGGTCAGATAGAGTGCTCAAAGTTTTCATAAACTGTTACGATTTTTGTTTTAGGATATTGTGTAAGTCAATTCCAATTTAAGAGAAAATCGTGAGGGAAACTTTTGCGGAGGGCGCAGTGAAGATTCTTCATTCTTTCAGGAAAATTGGAATACCGAAAATATAACATTAGAAATTACTTCCAAACGTTTTCATAATTTTTTTTCGGAAAATGGAAAAATCGAGTGATACCACTCGAAATTTATTAGTAAAACTACGATTCGTTATTTTTGCAATCCACAAATGAAAACTACGAAACGTTTTTCCGGAACTCCGCGTAAGAAAAATACTACTACAAAGAAGAATGACATTCTGATCAAAGGAGCGCGGGTTCACAATCTAAAAAATGTTACGGTAGAAATTCCACGCAATAAGTTTATTGTTGTAACGGGAGTTTCGGGTTCAGGCAAGTCTTCTTTAACTATCGATACCTTATTTGCAGAAGGGCAGCGGCGTTATGCAGAAAGCCTGAGTGCCTATGCCAGGCAATTCATGGCTCGTATGAATAAGCCTGACGTGGATTATATTAAAGGCCTGTGTCCTGCAATAGCTATTGAACAAAAAGTAATATCACGCACGCCGCGTTCAACGGTCGGAAGCATGACCGAAATATACGATTACCTGCGATTGTTATTTGCCCGTGTGGGCAAAACTATTTCACCGGTATCGGGAAGGGAAGTAAAAAAAGACGATGTGCCGGATGTTGTAAAAGCCATCAAAAATTGCAAAAAGGGAGATAAGGTTTTACTGCTCGTCGCATTTAAGCAACACCACAACAGGAATGTAAAAGAGGAATTAAGTATCCTGATGCAAAAAGGTTTTTCCAGGATTTATGTGGATGGCGACATAATACGCATTGAAGATATCCAGGAGAGCAAAAATCTATCTTCGATGTTTACACATAAAACTCCTTACGTACTTGTTGACCGGTTGCTTGTAAAAGATTTTGATGAAGATGACGAGCATCGCATGTCCGATTCTGTTAGGAACTGCTTTTTATGAAGGTGAAGGAGAAGTTATCCTTGAAATAAACGGATCTGATACTTTGCATTTCTCAAACAAATTCGAACTCGATGGGATAAAATTTGAAGAGCCCGTTCCCAATTTATTTTCTTTTAATAATCCTTATGGGGCATGTCCCGTTTGTGGTGGATTTTCGCTGGTACTTGGTATTGATCCCGATCTTGTAATGCCGGATAAAAGATTGAGTGTTTATGAAAATGGAGTTGCTCCATGGCGTGGTGAAAAATTGGGCCTGTGGAAAGAAAATCTTATTCGCGTGGCAAGACGGTTTGACTTCCCCGTGCATAAGCCAATAATAGATCTTACAACAGCGCAATACAATTTACTTTGGACAGGCAATGAATATTTTTCCGGCCTTGATGAATTTTTTAAAGAGGTTGAACAGAATTTATATAAAGTGCAATACCGTGTTTTGTTGAGCCGGTATAGAGGCCGTACGCTTTGCCCGGAATGTAAAGGTTACAGGCTGCGCAAGGAAGCTCTCTATGTAAAAGTGAACCATCGAAACATTGGTGAACTTTGCGAAATGCCTGTAAAAGATCTTAAGAAATGGTTTGAAGAAATTCAGTTGTCTGATTATGATAGTACGGTTGCAAAAAGAATTTTGATTGAAATAAATAACCGGCTTGACACCCTTCTTGACGTGGGGCTGGGTTATCTCACTTTAAACAGGCTTGCCAATTCTTTAAGTGGTGGCGAAAGCCAGCGAATACAACTCACCCGGAGCCTGGGCAGCAATCTTACAAACTCACTTTATATTTTGGATGAACCTTCCATTGGCCTGCATGCGAGAGATACAGAGCGACTTATAGTTGTTCTAAAAAATCTGCGGGATATGGGAAATACCGTAGTTGTGGTAGAGCATGATGAGAGCATGATGCGGCACGCGGATCATATAATTGATATGGGACCGCTTGCAAGCCACCTCGGCGGTGAAGTAGTGGCCGAAGGAGATTATGATGAATTAATAAACAACCCCGAAAGCCTCACTGGTAAATATTTAAAAGGAGAACTTTCTATTGAGCCACCAAAGCACGTTCGTAAATGGAACCGTTCTATAACTGTGCAGGGTGCCAGGCAAAATAATTTGCAAAATATAGATGTCATATTTCCGTTGAATGTTTTGTGTGTGGTAAGCGGAGTGAGTGGCAGTGGCAAAACAACATTGGTAAAACAAATTTTATCTCCTGCTTTGAAAAAAATTAAAGGAGAATTTGCTGAGAAAGTCGGTTTAAGCAAAGGGCTTACCGGCGATATAGATTACATCTCGCAGGTTGAAATGATTGACCAGAATCCTATTGGAAAATCTTCCACGCAGCAACCCGGTTACATATATTAAAGCATACGATGAAATAAGGGACCTTTTCAGCAAACAGCCATTAAGTAAAATGCGTGGTTACCAGCCCAAGCATTTTTCTTTTAATGTAGATGGCGGAAGATGCGATGCGTGTAAAGGCGAAGGAGAGCAGGTGGTGGAGATGCAATTTCTTGCGGATGTTCATTTAATATGTGATGTATGCGGTGGAAAAAGATTTAAGCAGGAAGTGCTGGAAGTGACTTATAAAGAAAAAAATATTTATGATGTACTTGAAATGAGCGTTGATGAAGCTATTGATTTTTTTGGTAAGGAAAAACCCGGCAGTAAAAAAAATGAATCAGAAGGTGTGGATGTTGCAAAAAAAATTCAACCATTAAGTGATGTTGGTTTAGGATACATTAAGCTCGGTCAGTCTTCCGATACATTGAGTGGCGGTGAAGCGCAAAGGGTAAAGCTTGCATCTTTTCTTGGAAAGGGAAACGGCCAGGGCCACTTGCTTTTCATTTTTGACGAACCTACTACCGGTCTTCATTTTCACGATATAAAAAAATTGCTTGCTTCCTTTAATGCGCTTATTGAGCAGGGGCATTCAATTATAGTTATTGAGCACAATACCGATGTTATAAAATCTGCTGATTGGGTAATTGATCTTGGCCCCGAAGCAGGTGACGGTGGCGGAAATTTAGTTTATGCCGGTGTTCCATTGGGATTGAAAAATGCAAAGGAAAGTTATACGGGGAAATATATTTGAGTGTCAATAATAAATCGCTGGTAATAATTTCAAATTAGTTTTTCACAAGTGCTAATCCTTCGGTGGTGCAACTGTCTTCACATAAAACCGATAACCTTTTTCTATAGATCTTTTGCTTAATAGTTCTCTTAGCACGATAACAGGGATGGAGATGCCCACATAATAAAGCTCCACTA
>CAWGWY010000012.1:0-165630 GCA_963826435.1 uncultured Chitinophagaceae bacterium
ATCTTTCATAACATGGCTTCGCCGTTCCTCAGTCCCTTTACCCGGACGTTAGAAGCACAACCAATAAGCGGTATTGCTTTCAAATCCATATATTTATTTTGGTAAAAAGGTAACTTACTATTTTAGCAGATTGCATTATGTTTACCCTGGTAAATTTATAGTTTAAGAAAAGCTTATCTTCCTGTATAAATTTTTGAGCGGCGAAATTAGTTCATTCTTACCGATCGTCTATAGAAATAAAAATAATTTTAAGAGAATTACATTTTGGCTTCTTTATTGCTTATGTAAAAATTAACGGATTTTAAGGATACCAATTCAAAAAATTGAACAAAGTCTTATTATTTAGTTCTTTTTATATAATTTTACCGCTTATTATATTATTCAGGATTTAATACTAATCTATCAAAATTATGTCTCAGATTTACAGAAAACAAATTGCATTTCTTGCCATCTCTATGGCACTTTTTTTACCGCTATTTGCGCAAAATAACCAGGTTGCTCCCTTTTCAGGCAGTTCCCCCTTCCGGAAGTTCTCCATTGGCATTAATGCCGGTGCTATGAATCCATCGGTAGTTTTTGGGGGTTCCAATGATTTTGCCAATCCTAAATATACCTTGGGATACGGTGCAAATGTTCGTTACCAACTCAATCACTATCTCGCGATTCAAGCTGATTTTCTCAGGGGGAAATTAAAGGGCAACCAGGATAATAAATTTGGAGTAGGAAGGCCTGTTTCTTCGTTTACTACTGATCTTGACTGGGCTGCAAGCGTGAGCGGCGTCTTTACTTTTGGTAACATCAATTGGTTGAGTACTAAGAATAAGGTTATTCCGTATGTTAGTGCAGGAATTGGTGTTTATGGGATATGATACCAAAATCGTAAATGCCGGTACCACAAATGAAATTGATTACGTGGATAACAATTCGCCAGACAATCCCAGGTTCTTTCCGGTGGCAGCAGGCCTAAAAATTAATCTTTCAAGTTTGATTAACCTCGATCTTGGCTACCGAATGAATTTTGTGGATGCGGATAACCTGGACGGTTTGCCTTATTGGAATTCTCCTGCCAGTTTTAGAGCCAGGACGCATAAGGATAAGTTTAGCTACGGATTCGTAGGCCTGGAATTTGCACTTGGAAATAAAACCAAGCCTCAAATGTTATTTGATAACCCTGTGGCGAGGGTGAATAATGCGCTCCAGACACAAATTGATACGGTGAAAGCAAACCAGGAGGAAATGATGAACGACAGTGACGGTGATGGAGTTACTGATAAATTTGATAAGGAACCAAATACTCCGGCCGGTTGCCCTGTAGATGTTCGTGGGGTATCGCGCGATACAGATGGTGATGGTGTACCGGATTGTAAGGATAAAGAATTAGTGACTCCTACGCAGTGCCAGCCGGTAGATGCTGATGGTGTAGGCAGATGCCCTGATCCTGAGTGTTGCAAAAACATGGTGATGGCTGATACAAATAAGTGTGATATCGGAGATCTCCCAAGTATTTCTTTCAGGGGAAACAGAAGCAGCTTAACCAGTGATGCAAAAGCTATGCTTGCCACGGTAGGTGCTAAATTAAAAGCAAGCGCCGACTGCTCCATAACCCTTGCCGGTTATCCTGCCGCTTCGAAAGCTTCACAGGCCCTTTGTAACAAAAGATTAGAGCTTATCAAATCTTATTTGACAGAGAATGAAAACATAAGTGCGGACCGGATTGACATCAATTGTGAAGTTGGTGGCGGTGATTCAAATACGGTAGACATTAAATCAAAATAGACTTTTTGTTTTTGCTTCAATAAAAAAACCTTCTTTCCAGGAAGGTTTTTTTATTGTTTTATTAAGTACACGAGACTATTTCACAGCTTTTTTAAATCTATTTTACCTGGAAATAGCCTGCAAAAAGAGCGACAGTATTTACTGGCATAAAATTTTCAGTTTCCAAAAGAAATTTAATTATGAAAAAAAATGACAATAGCCCGGAAACAAAAACGGGATCCGACTTAGCGGATTCTGCAAAGGACAGAAAAAGTATGGAGCCTGAAAAGTTCGAATCTTGATCTGCCTGAAGTTGAAGACATTCCCGGCCAGGAACATATTAATCCGCCTCCTTCAGGAGAAATGGCCGATGCTACCATTTCCTCATCTGATGAAGAAGGTGATTTAATATTTAATGACAATGCTGATGCATTTAGATAACACTGAAGACAGCGCTGATTCTACTGTTACGCAGGCGGAAAGAGATGATCTTCGCAGAAGTGCAAATGATATGCCTACAGAGGACGACACCAATTTACGAAGGGCGGCGCTTGACAATACTGATGAAGATGGCAGTCCTTTAAATGAAGAGCAGCTTTAAAGAAAATGTTACAGGTACAGGGCTGGATGTCCCCGGCGCCGAGGCTGATGACGCCGATGAAGAAATTGGCGAAGAGGATGAAGAAAATAATGAATATAGCCTTGGCGGAGATAATCATGATTAATTAACGATAACATTTATCGCCTAATTTACAATTTTCAGTTACTCCTGTATAGGTTTTAATTCCTTTAGTTTTATTCATTAGACGAGTGATTATCTCGGAATTTGGCAATTGACATTAATTAATTTGAAGATTATCAAAACTTCATTTTGCTTCTCGTAGATTATCCCAAGAAACTTATATTTTTGTAATTTTCACAAAAGTAATATTTAGATATTAATTTTAACCATGCGAGAATTCGATCTAAAAGCTGAAAAAAATACTAACTGATTTTTCGATAAAGTTTAAAAAACTGTTATGAGCAAATAGGTATTGTGGCTCCAAGTGAGGTAAATATTAGTGGATTAGCTATGTTGACAACGCAATCAAGACTATTAATTAATCGTTGATGAATTTTATGTATAAAACTGTAGTTTTCTTATGCTTACTTTTATTTTCTTCAGGCCTGATGAGTCAAACTGCAGGTTTTACATATCAGAGCATTACAGGGATCTTACTGTAATCCCGACACTATTCGATTTACACAAACTTCAACCGGTAACCCGATAGGATATATATGGGATTTCGGCAACAACAGAAATAGCCACAGTGCCAACCCTTCAGTGATTTATAGCAGTCCAGGAACTTATACCGTAAAATTGCTTGTTGTTTATCCACAAAGCACGGCACAAGTAACCAATACTATAGTAATAAATCCCACACTAAATTCTACTTTTACAATCGATAAAAAGGATGCTTTGTCAAGCTGGTATTATAAACTTTTCTGGAACTGGAAGCTTAAATGTTGAAAGTTATAATTGGGATTTTGGCGATCGCACCCCAGTTATTTCTTCTGCGAATAAAGATATAAGTCATAATTATACAAAGTATGGAGATTTCATTGTTACCTTAAACGTAAGAAGCACTGCAGGCTGTATTTCTTCATCAACACAAACTGTTACAGTACAAAAGCCAGCAATTGCCGGAACGGTAACTTCCACCCAGGGATGTATTCCTGCTCCCATTAACTTTAATGCCACTGTTTCAGTTTTACCCGGAGATGCAAGTCAATAACTATGTATGGATTATGGTGATGGGAGTCCCAGTGTAACTACAGTTACGGCCAAACACTTCACATATTTATAATAATACCGGCAGTAATTTCCCTAAATTGACTGTCACAACTTGGATGGCTGCAGCAATACTTATAATTTTGATTCTGTTGCATTTGGTATTCCGCCCACAAATTTGATTGCCTATCCTAAAAAAAATGTGATCTGTGGGTCGGAAGCGCTGTATTTGTTGGAAAAGCACCAATGCAAATTCTTATACATGGGACAATAGTGAAACTATCGATATTGTTACAGATACAATCTCAAAACATAAGTATAAAACTCTAGGTACAAAGAAGATACTTGTGACACCATCTTTTAATGGCTGTTGGAAATCTGATAGTTTTAATATTACGTTGAAAGGAGTAATTTCAAAATTTACTTTCGCCAATACCTGTGATATAAAAAAACATTTTCATTTTGGAATAGAAGCCTCGGCAATTTAACATCTGTTACATGGGATTTTGGCGATGGAAGTCCAAAGACAAATACTTTAACGCCGTACATACTTTTCCAGATCGGGAACTTATTCAGTGTCTTTAATTGTTAACGATAATTTATACAGGATGTTCCGATACATTTTCCCAAGATATACATATTAAATCCTGTACTTATCAATCCTGATCAATCTATTTGCAGAAATAGTAATACAACTTTTAAAGTGATTGAATGAATATCAATAGCAGCACGACAATTTACAGATACTACTGTGCTTGGGTAAAAAATAGCGGCTTATTTAGTAATGTCTTACAACATAAAAGCAGATCTGTTTGGCAATCTTGATAATTATGTAGTCATCGACAATGGCCTCATATTGCCCGGATACAGTTTATTTAGATCATAAAATAATTGTAAAGGGCCTGTAGTTACTTTCACTCAAAGGATAGTATTTGTCTTAGTGCACTTCCCTACATGTTACAAATAATTCAAAACCATTTATCCCGGGAGAAACTATCGTAACCTGGGACTGGAATTTTGGCGATGGCTCTGTTACATGACAGCACTTTTCAACCACCTCCGCATGAATATTCAAGCCCTGGAACATATATTGTTAGTTTGACTGCGACCGATATAAACGGTTGTACAGATATTTTCAAAAAAACCGTAGAGGTGAGTGAGGATGCTTTTATTTACATATTCCCAAGAACTGATACGTTATGCTCCGGGCAATCGAGGACACTTATAGCATACCAGAATGATTCAATTATATGGTCTCCTGCCAACTTTATATCATGTACCACCTGTGATACAGTTACGGTAAATCCAACTCAAACCACTACCTTTTACGCCACATCATCCAATGCGTTTGGATGTACAGCTAAAGATAGTGTGCTGGTAAAAGTATATTCACCTTTTACGGCTACAACTCCTGCCAGCAATTTATACATTTGTCCTGATGAAAGTGTACAATTGGATGTTAGCCCGCCTTTTTACAAAATAATGTGGAGTCCTGCCAATGGATTATCCAATCCGAATATATATGCACCTATGGCCTCCCCTTCAGCGACCACAACATATACTGCGACACTTAACGACTCGGTTGGATGTTTCAGCAGCAGTGTGGATGTTACAGTTCATTTGAAAACACAACCCACCGTTGATGCAGGTCCCGATCAATTTTTTCCTTTCAATTCACCTTTTAAAATTTCACCAGTTTACAGCAGTAATGTAATTTCCTATTTATGGACACCGCCCAACCAACTAAATTGTACAACCTGCGCTTCCCCATCCGGAACCGTTACTCAAAAAGAAACCTATACAATAGCGGTAACTTCGGATAGCGGATGCGTGGCAAAGGATGAGATAACGATCTATGTAGAGTGTAAGGACGCCAATTTATTGTTGCCAAATGCATTTACTCCTAATAATGACAATTTAAATGATGTTTACTATCCTTTGGCCCGTGGCGTCAAAACTATTTTAAACTTTTCTATTTATAACCGGGAGGGGCGCCTGATTTATCAAAAGAAAGATTTTCCGCCAAATGACAAATCGTATGGATGGGATGGAAGAATCAAGGGCGCACAGCCGTCTACTGCGGTTTACGTTTACATTATGGAGGCTCTGTGCGATTCGGGCGAAAGATTGAATAAAAAAGGAAGTTTCGTGTTAGTGAAATAACTATTGGAATTCAGAACGCGTGATTTTATTTTATTCAAATCTAAAACCAGGAATAATTGTAATTTCAAAACAGAAGTCAGGAATTCTGTAAATAATAAATTTACTTAAATTGGTTTTCCATGCCGCTACCAGATTTTTCAACTCCTTATTGGTTTATTCTTGTAACGATCATTTTTTTCATAATAATTACGGGCAGGTATTTTATCGTTGCCGGACTTTTCTACGTTGTATTTTATATATGGTTTCCAAAGAAGTTTGCAGGCAGAAAAATTAATTCCAAGGGTTACAAAAAAAATCAGCTCAAAATTGAAGTTACCTGGAGTATGGTAACTGCTCTAATTTTTTCAATTGCCGGAACAATCACAGTAATTCTTTGGCAGAAGGGATTTACGAAAGTTTATGCAGGTATAAACGAGTACGGATGGTTTTATTTGCCCTTAAGTCTTATCGTTTTCATGGTGCTTCACGAGACTTATTATTACTGGCTTCACAGATGGATGCATATTCCTTACGTGTTTAAAATAGTACACAGGGTTCATCATAACAGCAATATTACATCTCCTTTTACAGCATTTTCTTTTCATCCTCTTGAAGGATTATTACAGGCAATTTTTTTACCCGTTATGTTGATGATTTTACCCATGCATTATCTATGTTATTATTATCCAACTAACCATTATGACCGTTAGCAGTGTAATTAATCATCTTGATATTGAAATTTATCCCAGGTCATTCCACAAAAATATTTTTGGCAAATGGCTAATAGGCGCTTCTCATCATTCCTTACATCATAAGCAATTCAAATATAATTATGGATTGTATTTTACTTTCTGGGATAAAATAAAAAAAACTGAAAGCCCGTTTTACGAAGAACTGTTTGAATCCAGGACTTCAAAGCGTATTCAAAAAAAATCATTGTACCCTACAGGCTAATTTTGGTTCCAGATTCTCCAACTTTCTTCCGCCTGTATTTTTAGCATCTGTTCCCCGTTTTCAATCGTGGCTCCTCTTTTCTCTGCCTTTGAAAGAAAAAGTGTTTTGCCCGGGTTATAAATTAAATCAAAAAAATAATGATTCTCAGAAATAAACTGATAAGGCAGTTCAGGAGAGAGCTGTACGTTTGGAAACATGCCTAACGGCGTTGTATTAATAATGACATTATAATCATTCATTACAGAAAATGTAATTTCGCTGTAATCTATTATGCAGTTTTCCAATGACTTTTTTCGGGAAACAAAGAGATATTCTATTCCCAGTTTTTTCAAAACATAAGCTACAGCTTTAGAAGATCCACCCGTACCGAGTATTAATGCTTTCTGATGATCTGGTTTTAAATGCGGGCTAAATGTTTTTTCAAAACCAATCACATCAGTGTTAAAGCCCAGCCATTTCCTATCACTGATTTTTATACAATTACATGCGCCTATCTCCCGGCATTCCGGAGAAACCTCATCGAGAAAAGCAATGATTTCAGATTTGTAGGGAATAGTGATGTTTAATCCGCAAAGATCAAAATTGCTTTTTAAATTACGAACCTCACGCTCTAATTCAGGAGTTTCAAAATTCAGATATATACAATTGTTAAGGTTTTCCTTTATGAACTTTTCGGTAAAATATTTCTGCGAAAATGAATGGCTCAAAGGATTACCTATCAACCCATACACTTTCATTGCACCGTTTCTTTATCCAGGTACAAATGAAAAGTATCTCCGCGCAGTCCTATGCGCATCGCTTCAAGTGCAATTATTTCCGATGGGGCGATATTGCCCAGGTTCACATTACATCCAATGAGTTCCAGGAAATATAACTGCTGAGGTTTTTGGGGCGCTTCCCAAAGAATTTTTTCTTCCGGAATTTGGGTAAGTATTTCCTGTACCAGCCCTTGCCTTACTTCGCCGGTACCCCTGTAAATACCGACATTACCGGCTTCACGGGCTTCGGCTATAACATATTTTGCACCTGCCTCCAGTTCAGCCTTCATTAATTCTATCCATTTGTAAGGAGGAATAATATTTTCTGCATCTTTACTTCCAACCTCGCTGAGAACCGTTCCAATCTTTGTAAGCTTTTCGATATAACCGCATTTCTCCGCATGGGGAATATTTATAGATCCATCGCTCACTTCCACATAGGTAATATTAAATTGTTTGCAAAGATTTATATAATCTTTAAATTGATTTCTTATAAGAAATGCCTCGAATAATGTTCCGCCAAAATAAACAGGAATATCAAAAGATTGGTACAATTCAATTTTCTCTTTTAGATTGGGTGTCACGAATGCTGTTCCAAAACCTAATTTAATTATATCGATATGAGGATGAGAAGCACTTAACAAATTCCTGGCTTCTTCAACACTAAGGCCTTTATCCATAACCATTGTTAAGCCGTGTTCCCTGGGTTTAGCTACTCTGTCAGGAATCTGCGAGAGATTAAAATTCATACTTAAAAATTTAGTTTGGGGCCAAAGGTAGTTTTGTAAATTGAATATCCAAAACTGTGATAAACTATTAAACTACCTCTTCTTTTTGGGAGTTTTACTTTTATTCAAAGTAATTAATTCAATGATAGACTGGTGTTGCAACAGTGAGGGATTTAATTCGATGAATTGTTTTATCATTGTTGGAGCTTTCTGCAGGCCAAGCTCAACATGAAGCAGGGCTTCTTTAGATTTACCTAATGCAAAAAGCACTGCTGCTTCATAAAATATAAAAAGTGGCTTATAGCCTGTATTTTTTTGAGCATTGTGAACTTGCTCCAGCGCTTCCTCAAAATATCCGGCGTCATAAAGACACTTAATAAGTTCCTTCCATCCATTTGAATTTTTCGGACGCGCCTTGATGAAATTGGAAAAATGAATTACAGCGTCCTTTATGCGATTTATTTGTACATAGCATTTGGCTAAAGCAAAATGATAATCAGGTTGTGAACGATTTATTCGCATTGCATTTTCCAGGTTCTTTATGGCGCTTTCCCAGTATCCCTCATTCATATAAGTGCCGGCAATTTTAAAATGCAAATGGCTATCTGTTGAATTAAGATGAGATGCCTTCCGATAGTGAAATCTTGCCTGGGCCTGGTTTTTTAATTTTTCATAACAATGTCCGAGTGCCTCATAGATCACCTCTTCAGGCATAGAAAGCTCAAGAACTTTTTGCAGGACCTCGATCGCATCCCGGTATTTGTGCAGCCTTAAATAGGCATCTCCCATGTTACGATAAGCGTAGTCAAATTTTTCATCGATGGCAATTGCATATTGGTAAGCATCGATAGCCTTTTCGTATAATTTAAGCCCCTGGTATGCTGCTCCGAGGTTGAACCATGCCAACTGTGTATATGGATACTCTTCTATTATTGATTTGTGTAACTGGATACTCTCTTCATTGCGTCCCGTGTAATCCGTCCAAAAACAAATTTTATACAGCGCTTCTTCATTAGTGTTGTCCTGCTCCAAAATTAATCTAAGACAATTAAACACTTTATCGAAATCTTCATAATCATCATAAACGTCGGCCAGCTCAAAAAGTAATTCTATTTTTTCATCGCCATCAAATACGTGTATAGCTTTCTCTAAAATCTCCGCTGCTTTTTGGTGGTTATCCAACGCAAGGTGCGCATCGGTTTTAAGAATATATAAATTAATATCTGTGCTGTCAAGCAATTCTGATTTTTCCAATAGTGACAGTGCTTCACGATATCGCCTCGTTGCGATCAACAAGTCAGCCTTTTTAATTAGTAACGAAGCAGAATATGGAAATTGTTCAACTGCAAAATTTGCTGCTTCAACTGCAGCGGAAATATCATCACTTTCATCAAAATGATCTATGATTCTTTCAAAGGCGTCTTCTTCAAGGAAAGTAAATTTTTTCCCACTTTTAAAATTATTGTACTGTTGTAACAATTCTTTCAACTCTTCTCTGTCCTGCCGATATGGGTTTTCTTTCATATGTGTTCAGATAAGTTATTCCAAATTACAATATTTTTTAAAATATGCAAGTTTTCCTGCAGACAGGCTGTGATTATAATAAATATGTGATGAACGGCGTTTTTATAAAGAATTAAATTGTATCTTTGTTAACAATAAACTAATTTTTTCTTAATGTTTAAGTCTTGCAGAATTTTGATGGTGGTTTTAATGGTTTGCGGAGTTTGCCTTATCGCTTCGGCAGACCGCGGAGGTTTTATCAGGAAAGATAAAACACGCTTAAACATTGCTACTACCCCGGGAAACCTTAAGTGCTCAATTGTTTTTAACTTAAAATCCCAGCTAAGTTACAGGGGAAGCTTTTTTATGAATCAAAGGCAAATTGGAAATACGCTCGTAAGCGATGCGTTAATATCCTATAAAAAAGGAAACACTATCTACTTATTACCGTATAAGCAAAAGATATTAATACCAGAATATACTCAAGCCGAAGGTTACAAATTAATTATAAGGTCAAGGAAATAATCAATTCATTATTACATAAAAAAACCTGCACATGGCAGGTTTTTTTATGTAATATATTTTCCTGAATTATTTTTTCGTTTCATCATAACTAAGAACGCGATAACCTGATTTTGGAATTTCAAATTTGGCAGCCGGTACGGTATCATAATTTATTTTTGACAGTGTAAACTTAAATGTCATCTTCCCGGACTGCATTTCGTATTGTACCGCCAGACCAGGCAATGTTTTAAATTGGTAGTCATAATTTTTATTAGATAATGCCACATCCGTCGTGTAGTAGACCGTAAAAGTAGATCCGTCTTTTAATTTGGCTACCGCCTTACGGCAATTGAAACCTTCGATAACACTGGTTTCTGCCAGGTTTTCAAAAGTGATTCCTTCATACTTTTTATTATTCTTTTCCCAATCCTGGGGGGTTAAGGTTATCATCAGTTTTTGACCGCTATAATCTTTTAATATAACACCGCTTCCTGTGGTGGCATTATGAATCGTTGCTTCGCTACCGAGACCGCTCACCATTTCCGTACGACTCATGTTACCTTTTAAATACACAGTAGTTGTTGCTCCATCCAACATATCAGCCATTTTAGGTTCGGCGCTTCCCGTTTCTACCGATATATTGTAAACAAGGCTTCCTTCACTCAATGTTTTTTGCGCCTGTGTGGACAATACCAAAAAACAGCCGACACTAAGAAGCATCCATTTATAAAACTCCATTATTAATTTTTTTATAAACTTAATAAATTAAGTTCTTTAGAAAGACTTTATTGATTCAATAATAGTTGCAGGCTTTCTTTCTTTGCTCATTTATTCCGGGTATTCGTTTTGGCCTTTTGCGACATATTTTGCAGTTTTTTATTGCTTTCCTGCATCGCAGTAATTTTCTCCTGCCATTTACTTTTGCTTGCGGGTTTCTTTTTATTGGCCTCTAATTGTGCAAGAATCTTTTCGTGATCGATTATATATTTCTGGATCACAAACTGTATCAGCAACGTAATGGCATTTGAAACGGTGTAGTACCAGGTAAGTGATGATGGCAATCTATTAAAAACTCCAAGCAGGATTACAGGAAAAATAAACGGCATGTACTTCATCACCGGGTTACTATTGTCCTGCATATTGCTCATTCCGTAAAGAGAAATCAAAAGACTTGTAATTACAGCGAGAATCGTAAAAAGACTTATGTGGCCTCCATAAAATGGAATGCTAAATGGTAAATTATAAATAGAATCATAGGAAGACAAATCAGTAGCCCATAAAAAGCTTTGTCCCCGCAATGTAATAGTTGAATTAAAAAAATTGTACAATGCAAAAAATATTGGTATTTGAAGTAAAGCCGGAATACAACCGCCTAATGGATTTACTCCCGCACTTCTAAAAAGCTTCATTTGCTCCATACCAAACGATTGTTTATCGTCTCCATATTTTGTTTTTAAAGCATCAATTTCAGGCTTTAGGAGCTTCATTTTTGCACCACTTAAATAACTTTGATAGGTAAGAGGTGAAATGAGTAAACGGATGATAATTGTAAGCAACGCAATTACAAGCCCGAAGCTTGCGATATGTTTGGTTAAAAAATCAAAGACAGGCATCACAAACCCCCTGTTTATATACTTAACAAATGCAAATATGCCTGAACCCAGCGGCACCATATTATACATCTGGTTTTTGTACGATTTCAATATCTCATAGTCACTTGGGCCGTAAAAGAGTTGCAATGGTACGACGGCCGATTGACCCTCCGGAATATTGACACGTAAATTAGCAGTAGCCTTAGCAATTATTTTAAGGGAGGTGTCGGCAGGTGTTTCCCATTTTATTTCAGCAGATTCAAATTTGTTTTTCGCCACAATTGCCGCGGCAAAGAATTGCTGCTTTAGCGCCAGCCAGTCCACCGGCTTTTCAAATTTTTTATCATCACTCTTCCCCTCGGCCAGGTGTTCAAAGTCATAATCACCATTCTCAAGGTAATCTATATGTGATTGCTGGGTTTCCCACTCAATATCCTTTTCCTGTTTGATCGCCTTGGCTTGCCATGTAAGGTTTAGTTTATTTTGAGTTAACAACTTATTGCTTCCCCCGAGTTTAATATTAAAATCAATCATATAATTATCGGGCGATAAAATATATTGATGTTCAATTTTTTCTCCATTTTTTGTTTGCAGAAAATAGCTCACCAGGATTTTCCCATCCTGCATCGTCTGAGGCTGAGATGGGGTAAACAGCAAATCAGCAGTCTGGGATGTTTGATTTTCGCCGGTATTTACCGCATACGAAATATTGCTGAAGTTGCCATCTTGTAATACAAGCGGTCTTTTATCAAAAGTTTCAAAGTTTTTCAGTTCAATTTTACGGGGTTGCCCTCCTTTATTGCTAAAAGTGATTTTAAGGACTTTGTTTTCCACGGTCATAGATTCTTCTTTTGCGGAAGAATCCTGAACGATATTTGAGGGCAATGCGTTAGCCGGAGAAGAAACGGAATCAGGTTTTGTTGCAATATTCAGCGAAGTATCAACTTTCGGTTTCAGCCTGTTTATGGAATCCTGCTGATGTTGCCTCTCCTTTTCAACCGCCAGTTGTCCCTGCCTTGTATAAAAAAAATATCCGAAAAATAAAACTGCCAATAATACAAATCCAATAACAGTATTCCTATCCATTCCCATATTTAAAAATTAGTTGGCAAATGTACACAAACTTTAGAGTTCCCATTCCATAAAGCCGATCATGAAAACAAAACGCCCCCATTTAAGGGGGCTATTTTAAGAAAAAAATATTTTTATTTTTTTGCAGGAGCTGCTTCCGTTTTTGCGCCGGGAGCAGCCTTGGCATCCGCGGCAGGAACCGCTTTAGCAACAGTTGCTTCTTCCTGCTTGAGCTGACGGGTCATAGTAACTGAAGCTACAGGGATTCGGGGAGAATTTAGAATTTCCATATTGTCGGCTTTAACATCCTGTACTCTTACATTTTCATTAAGCTTGAGATCAGTAAGGTCCATATCAATATGCTCCAAAAGATGTTCAGGAACGGTTTTCACTTTTAATGATTTCATTTTAATAGCTAATTTACCACCCTCTTTAACTCCTGCCGGAACACCGGTGAACCTAAGAGGTATAGAAACGGTAACTTTTTTATTCCCAACTAATTCCAAAAAATCAACGTGGATAAGCCGGTCGGTTACCTTATCAAATTGAAGATCTTTCAAAACACATTTATACGGTTTTCCGTCAACTTTAACTTCAGCCAGCAAAAATTCTGATGTGTAAACGATACTTTTAAAAGCCGATGCCGGAGCAGAAAAATTAATTTCTTTTGCACCTCCGTAAATTACACCTGGCACTTTTTCCTCAGAGCGAAGTTGGCGGGTGGCTGATTTACCAAATTCGGTCCTGATTTGTCCTTCGATTGTAATTGTTTTCATTATACTATTTTTTTGAGGCGCAAAGGTAGGAAATCTAATTTAGATAGGTAATGAATTTTCAGGCTATTTCTAATAGCCAGAGATAAGAAAATTTACAGGCTAAACTTTCGGACTATTCTTTTTCAATATCTTACTTCTAAGAAACAGACTATTTATGCTTTTGTTCTCGTAAGCGTTTCTGATAGCTATTGCAAAAAGATCAGCGACAGATACAATTTTCAATTTCTCAAATGTGCCTTTTATGGGTATCGTATCGCAAACCACCAATTCTTCCAGTGCACTATTTTGAATATTTTCAAAGGCATTGCCACTTAAAACAGGATGGGTGCAAAACGCCCGTACGCTCCTGGCGCCTTTTTCTTTTAACAAGCCCGCACTCTTGGCGAGGGTGCCTCCCGTGTCGCATATATCATCCATCAATACAATATCCCTGTCGGTTACATCTCCAATTACCACCATACTTGAAATTTCGTTCGCCCTTTTTCTATGTTTATCACAGATAACCATTTCAACTTCAAAATAGCTGGCTAATTCCCGTATACGGTTTGCACTTCCCACATCCGGTGCCGCAAAGGTGAGATTTTCAAGATTCAGGTCTTCAATATAAGGAATGAATATAGCAGAAGAATCAAGATGATCTACAGGAATATCAAAATAACCCTGGATCTGTGGCGCATGAAGATCCATGGTTATAACTCTGTCTGCACCGGCAGCAGTAAGCATATTTGCTACCAATTTCGACCCTATCGCAACCCTTGGTTTATCTTTCCTATCCTGCCGGGCATAGCCATAATACGGAATTACCGCAATAACTTTATACGCCGATGCCCGTTTTGCGGCATCAATCATTAATAACAATTCCATCAGGTTGTCTGTGGGTGCGAAAGTGCTTTGCACCAGAAAAACAAACTGCCCCCGTATACTTTCATTATAATCAACACCTATCTCGCCATCACTGAATTTTTGAATATTTATTTTACCAAGCGGCTCTCCAAATCTTAAAGCAATTTGTCTCGCAAGGTATTGAGAGCCCGTGCCGGAAAATATTTTTACATTGGGATGCATGTCGTAGTTAGTTAGTTAGTGAAATCAAAATAATTTAGACTGGCGAATTTATAATTAATATTGCTTGTATTAAATCAAATAATATGGAAAGTTCTAACAAGTCTTCCACGTCAATAAAAAACTGGGCTGTAGATGACCGGCCAAGGGAAAAGCTTCTTACAAAAGGAAGAGAAAGCCTTAGCGATTCAGAACTTTTGGCAATACTGATAAATACAGGGAGCAAAAGCAGAAGCGCCGTTGATCTTGCAAAAGACGTTTTGGCACTCGGCAAAAATAACCTGGATAAGCTTGGTAAGTTATCATTAGTGGAATTGATGACTATAAACGGAATTGGAGAAGCAAAGGCAATTACAGTTACTGCGGCACTTGAATTGGGAAGAAGGCGCCAGGCCATAGCTCCTCTTAATAAAATTTATGTGCGATCCAGCAACGAACTTGCGGCATACCTTAAAACAACTCTTAAAGATTACAGTTATGAAGTATTTGCAGTTGTATTCTTAAATAAATCCAATAAAATAAATCATTTTGAAATATTGAGCAAGGGAGGAATGACAAGCACCGTTGTTGATCCCAGGATACTTTTTAAGAAGGCTTTGGAAGTGGAAGCCACCTCTCTTGTATTGTGTCACAATCATCCTTCCGGAAGCCTTAGACCAAGCAGGATAGATGAAGAGCTGACCACAAAGCTAAAAGAAGCCGGAAAATACCTGGAAATAAATATCATAGATCACCTGATTGTCAGTGATGAAGGGTATTTCAGTTTTGCCGACGAGGGGTTAATTTAATGCAATACCTTACTATGCCTGGGCTGTCGGGCCGCCAAAATTTAATGGTAATTCAACCGCCTCGATGTCCTGAATGGTCCCATTCGCCGATTCAAATTTCTTTACGTTGTCAATCATTGCCTTCATAAAACGCTTTGCATGAGTAGGAGTAAGAATCATCCTTGCTTTTACTTTGCTTTTAGGTGTACCAGGCATTACATTCACAAAGTCGATCACAAACTCGGCATGACTGTGTGTTATAATAGCGAGGTTTGCATAAACTCCCTCTGATATTTCTTCAGAGATTTCAATATTTAGCTGGCTAGGAACTGTTGGCTGGTCGGACATGTTTAATATTTAGAGTACAAATATAAAAAGGGCTTCGTAATCAGAAGCCCTTTTACCATAATTAGTTTAGATGATCATCAATTAAAAAAAATCTGCTTTTTTTTTAAATTATCTTGCCAGTGTAGTTACAACGGTTCCAAAACTTCCGGCAGCGACGCTGGTGCTATAACTAACCGAAATCGTATTGTCGCAGGAAGAAAAAGAACCCCGCCCCGCAGCCCGGCTCGTTGACACACCATATGGAGGAATTGATCCCAAAGATTGTGTTGGAAATGTTGTAAAGAAATCAGCCGGGTCGCTCCAGTCAATGTTTACCTTCACCCCTGTATCATAGGTCAGGTCTCCCGGACCAAATGGCCCAAAATAGTAATCACCAAAATTTTTAATTACCAGTTCGGCAGAGGTTGGGCCTGTAGCCGTTGCTGACACTACTGTAGTCGTATATGGGCCGTACGAGTCCGGGTCCTCGTCATAAGTGTTATCATAATCTCCAAGTAAGGCATCTAAATCTACACTACAGTATTTTTGTAAAATAAGGGTATATACATTAGAACCAACAAGAGAGGGTACATCTCCTCCTGAAATAGTAAAAATCAGCGTATCTCTTCTCCCCGCCGGGTAAGCTGAAAAAATCCCATTTAGTGCAATCGAATCTACCGTTTGCCCTGCAGGAATCGTGATGGTATTACCTGAAAGAGTGTACTGCTGGCCCTCCACTGCCCCGCTCGGTGACGAAACGGTAAATTGAATGGTTATACTTTTATCCGGCACCCGTGTAATTCCGAGAGGTATTTTGTAGACTGAATTTGGATCACTGGTTATAAAATAACTGCCTTCAGGCGATGCAAATAGCGATGCTGTGGTATTGGGCGTCATTATTTTATCTTTCTTACAGCCTGATAAGAAAAATGAGGCACTTATCAGAACAGTAATAAAAGTAAATAGAGAACTAAATTTATTTTTCATATTTATTCTTTGAGAGATTAGAAAGGTTTTTAATACCCTGGATTTTGAGTAAGATTGGCATTGAAATTAACTTCTTCCTGCGGGTAAGGCAATTGAAACCTGTAATCGCCGGCAGGCAGCATAGTAAATACAAAAGGTATTCCCCCCCCTGTTGCAAGGTCGCCATAAGTATCATTGCGCACCACGGGAAGATTCCTTCTTTTAAGATCCCAAAACCTGTCCCCTTCGAATGCGAGTTCTAACCTGCGCTGAAGATATATTTCATTAAGCAGGGCTGAACCACTTAACGTTTCAGGAACATAACCGGCGTACCTGTTTGTTTTTAACAAGACAAGATCAGCTAAGGCTGAAACAAAATCATTTGTTCTATAATAGGCCTCAGCCCTGTTCAATAACACCTCAGCAGTTCTAATTACTTTCGCGTCAACAACTCCTGCAGGATCTCCTGGCCTTCCGTCGTATTTAATAATATTATTATAAGGTTGACCATTGAAATTTCCTTTTTGAATATACGTGGAAGTACGAATGTCACTACTGTCAAAAAGTTGAACAAAGTCATACGTTGCTACATATTCAGATTTCTTTTGATTATTGACGGTTTGATAATAATTTACCCCTTGTGAGTTAATGTTATCCAGCTTGGTATTCCGAACTTTGAAGAAAACACTTGCATTTGCAGCAGCATCATCAATCCATATTTTAGGGAAAGTGGCGATGTCCGGAACGCTTGGAGTAGTTCCCAAAGCTTCGTTAGAGGCTGTGATACATGCCGCCATATCTCCTTTATACAGATATACCCTGGAAAGCAAGGCCGAAACTGCCGGCTTATTTAGCCGGTAAATACCGTTCGTACTTCCTATCAGAGCCTTTGCCGATTCAAGATCGCCGATAACTAAATCGTAAAAATCTTTTACCGGTATCTTCGATGGCAGAATGGCAGGGTCGGTGCTTGTTATATAAGGAAGCACAAGATCGGTGCCCGAGGCATTCTCATATGTTTTACCGTAAACCCTGGACATATCAAAATACACCATTGCCCTTAAAGCAAATGCCTGTCCTTTTGCATTATCCTTAAAAGCACCTTCCTCAAACTTGTCGATGTTTTCAAGAATTGCATTAGCCCTGCGAATAATCGAATATCCATCCGCAAACAGGCCATACGTATCCTGGCCGGTATATCTCCATTCAGAATACTGTAGAAGGGTTCCTCTGCCTGGCCCTGTTTTGTCGGGTATCAGGTTATCGGCGAGTACGTCCGCAATAATATTCCATTCCCCGTTTACAAAATAATCATCAGTCGTTTTCACGCCTGTTAGGATAGTTGTTTTCAAGCCAGCGTACATTCCGTTAATGGCCAAAGTAACATCAGCTTCCGTATTAAATGCCTGCGAAGTTTCAATCTGGTTGTAAGGAAACAAATCGAGATTTGACTTTTTGCACGATACTGTGCCAAGCAGGGTTAAAAAAATTATGTATTTTATATTTTTCATGTTTCGTATTTATTATTTCATTTAAAATCTTACATCCACCCCAAAGGTTAATGCACGCAACTGTGGTTGAGCAAATAAATTATAAAGACCGGGAGTTACCAGGGTTGACTCGCCATTCGCCTCTCCTACTTCAGGAAGGCCATGAAACTTTGTACCGATCCATAAATTGGTACCCTGCACATAAAACCTAAGGGACTTCATTTTTATTTTTGACGCAATGGCTTGTGGTGTGGTATATCCAATTGTAACGTCTCTCAAAGAGATATAATCGCCTTTCTCAAGATACTTATCAGTATCGTAAGTATGTCTTTGGGCAAGATCGTTGAGATTTGCATAGCGTACGATATCTCCCGGTTTTTTCCAATAATTGAACGCATCAGCTAATTGTGCGTCATTAATGTTTTCGCCTTCACTCGCACCTACCTGCCATATATAATTCATTATATAATTGCCGCCGGAGTAGTAAAACTGAGCATTTAAATCAAGGCCTTTATAACTAACGGAAGTACCGAAACTACCAAACCACTTTACATTTGGAGATTTCCCTTTCAGCAAAACTGCATCACTTGATGAATACGTTTCCGTCAGGCTTCCATTTTCTGTATAATACAAATCTTTGCCATCCGAAGGATTAATTCCAGCCCAGCGATTTAAAAAATAAGTATATGAAGGTTGCCCTTCAGTAAAATAAGAAAGGTTTTGTGGAGTATTGTTTGAATAAAGTTTTAAAAACTTATTATCATTGTGGGAATAACTAGCAAATAAGTTAACAGTCAGATCTCTTCCCCTGATAATATCACCGTTAAGGGAAAATTCATATCCCTTATTTTCAAGATTACCAATATTACTTGTGAATGAATTAAATCCCGTAGTATAAGATACATTCTTAGGATAAATAAGATTATTGGTCTTTCGTCTATAATAATCAGCGGTTCCTGATAAGCGATTGTCAAAAAATCCGAAATCCAGTCCAAAATCATAGTTTTCATTTTCCTCCCACGTCAAGTCAGGATTTGGAAGCCTTGCGGGCACCGCTGCAGGAAGATCACTATATTTAGCAGTAAGGGCATAAGTCCCAAGGTTATCGTACAAACCTGTGGGGACTGTTCCAGCTGTTCCAACGGAAGCCCTAAGTTTCAGGGTGCTCAATATTCCGGATTTGAAGAAATTCTCATTCATGATATCCCATGCGCCACCGATTGCCCAAAAGTTCGCAAATCGGGTATTTGCGCCGAATCTTGAAGAACCATCACGCCGGCCGGTAACGTTTAAATAATATTTTTTGTCATAATCATAGGTTACGTTAGCAAAGTAGGATAGTAAAGCCCAGTCAGACCTGCTGGTTGTAGCAGTTTGAGCACTCCCTGCATTGTCCTGTGTATTAACTGAAGATGTTGGAAAGCCCCTGGCAGCCAGGCTGTAGCTATAAAATTTATCTTTTGTGTATTCCTGGCCCGCTAACAAAGTGACATTATGCTTCTCTGCAAAAGTTTGCTTCCATGTAGCGAGATTGGTAATAACAAAAACAAAATCCCTGTTACCATTATCCGTTTTTTGATTGTATCCCAAAATTTTAGCAAGATTAGAGCCGGGTTGCAGATAATTTTCCTGGCTCAATGTATTGTAGTTTATACCAATCTGGGTTTTGAAAGTAAAATGCTTGAAGAAGTTAGCTTCCGCATACATTGTAGTGAAGGTTGATATCCTGTCTAAAACACTTGGATTATGATCAGTTCCTTCTAATGGAGAATATCCGGCATGTGTTACATTATATGTTGTTCCGTCACTTAAATAAACCGGCTCATAAGGATTGATAATAAACAATGAGGTATAAGCCGCCTGGGTATTATACAGTGAGCGTACGTTATTTTCCTTGCTATGTGTTACTCCTAAATTGGTCCCTAACTTAAACCAGTCAAGTGCTTTATATTCCGCGTTTAATCTACCACCTGTTTTATTCCAGTAAGATCCATAAGAAACACCATCCGTCTTACCGCTATTTAATGAAAAGTAATAATTGAATTTATCATCTGAGCCTGAAAGCGCAACTTCGTGAGTTCTCACCCTGCCTTCCGGAAGTAAAATGTCCGCCCAGTTACCCGGGGCCCTGCTTGCCGTTAAATCCCAAAGATCACTTCTTTGTGAAGGCGAAATATTAAATAAATTACTTCCCGCCGGAAAAGTTCCGCTTGTAACCCGGTTACTGATCATTGTATCCAAAATAGGATTGGTGATTTTTCCTTCATATTCGTATTGCAGTTTCTCATGGCTATTCATTAGCCGTACATTCTTAAGATCGAGTGCTTCCGTTTTACCATATTGATAAGAATAGCGCAAAGTCGCCTTTCCTCTTCCTTTTTTTGAACTAATAATTATTACACCATTGGCGGCTCTCGAACCATAGATTGCCTGCGAGGCCGCATCTTTTAGCACATTAATATCATCTATGTCATTTGGATTAAGCAGGCTGTAGGCTACTGAAGTAATAGGAATCCCATCAAGTATTATCAATGGCTCGCTCGATGCATTTATAGAGCCCGTTCCTCTCACACGTATGTAACCATTGGCTCCCGGTCTTCCACTCTGCCCGGTAACCTGCACACCTGTGGCTTTGCCTTGTAATAATTGGGTAAAATTACCAATTGGCTTTTGCGCTACTTCTTTGCCATTTACGCTGGAAACGCTGCCTGTAACTTCTTTTCTTTTCACTGTCTGATATCCTAAAATAACAACCTCAGTTAAAGAATTCGCAGTTGTGGTTAATGAAACGTCGATGGTTGAACGATCGGCGATTGATTCCTCTTTTGCTTCCAGGTTTATGCCGGAAAAAACAATTGAGCCGGTATTTACAGAAACGGGTAAAGAGTAAGTGCCGTCTGTTGCAGTGATTGTTCCAATCTTTGTGCCTTTAAGTTGTACTGATGCATTGGCAACAGGAACGCCTTTGTCATCAGTAACTGTACCGGTAATGGTTCTTTTTTGGGAAATACCACTTATCAGCAAAAAGAATATTGCTGATAGGGTCAATAGAAGTTTTCTCATGTGCTATTAGTTTTATGAAATTGTTATATATGGATTATCGGGAGTAATAAGCGACTCCTGTAACCCTATAATGCATAATCAATGACAAAGTTATAGAATTATTTGCTGCATTTGATTCAACGTTATTAATGTCAAATTATTTCTACAGACGTTACATCTATTTAATTATCATTTTATAATCCGTAATAAGCTATGTGACTGCAGTCTAACAAAATGTATTCTTGAACTGTTGATTTTCATTCAAAAAACCATTATACGTTGACTGATGTGTTTTGTTTACAGCTTTCCCATAAGCTTTGTTGTTTTGCTCGTCTTTGTCCCATTCAAGCGTTTCGTCGTCGTGGAACCTCATCATTTTGGATAGTGTTTTGCCGGCCATTACGCTCTCTGCTGAGTCCTGCCCTAATAAGAATACCTGTCAGACCTCCCAGGGTAGGTATATCCCCTTCCCTTCACGTAGCCTCTTTTACATTTATCTGTAGTGTTCTGCCCAGAACCCGCCCTTGGTGTTTCAATATACCCACACCATCCTGCCTTATTTGCAAATTCCTGCTCAGTTTATCCTCAGAGCCCGAAGGGTGGCCTCGAATATTTACCGCCAGCTTAGTTCAGATGCTCTATTTCGAAGTTAGCCCTTGCTCCTGCCTAATACTTCCCGCTGTAAAGCTCTTTCGTACTGCCCCAGCTGATATTGACGCGTGACGCACTAAAAAAGGGATCCTTTTCAGAATCCCTTTTTGTAAATATTTAAGAAGCGTGCAGTTTAGAATTTATCCCAGAAAAGCTTAAATTCTACTTTATCATCCCCCATAATAGCTGCGGCAGTCGTATAATTAGTACCATTCAGTCGTTGCTCATTGCCAGGATATTGAAGCCTGTCAGGAAAACCGGACTTGGCACCTACCGGAAGAGCTAAAACCGGAAAATCGAACCTACGGAGTTCTGTCCAGCCAAGGAAGGGCCGGTTGTAAAGTGCAACCCATTTCTGTGTGCCGATCTTTTGTTTCCATGTACCTGTTGCAGTACTATATGCCACAGATGGATTAAGCAGGTATGTGGTAGCATCTAACATTGTTCCCCCCCACTCAAGTATCGAAGCTGTAATTGCATTGTTATAGTGAGACTCGGCTGTTCCTGATACGTTATATCCCCGTTCTTTTGCTTCTGCCCTGTAAAATTCCATTTCGGAATAAGTGGCAAGGGGCGATGGAAAGTCAGGAGCTGCTATATCGGCAGCCGGCTTTGCAACGTCGGCAAAAGTATTATTACCTCCTACAACACCCCCCGCGTAGACGCCGGCACTGTTCGGCTGATAATACAACGATAGTCGGGGATCATTATTGGCCTTCAGAAAATCCACCAATGGTTTTGCACCAACATAATCCTGCCGGCCGCTCTGTACTATATCGTTCCAGATTGGGTTCGTGTTGGGAGAGGCAGGCAGGTATTGAAAAATAATATTGTCTGCCGAACTCATAATGGCTTTTGAATCTGCCGCTTCAAATAATGTTTTTGCTTTTGCATCATCAACATCCGCAATTGTCATGGCCATTCTCACCTGCAAAGAATTTGCAAATAATATCCATTTGCTTATTTTGCCCTGTCCTATTAAATCCTGCCCGGCGGTAAAACCCTCGCCAGTAGGGCTTAGTACCGAGATGTCCTGGCCTAGCCTGGTTAGCAGATCATTGTAAATTGTCTGTGCGTCATCATACTTTGGAAACAGTTTGGTAAAATCCAGTGCCTCGGAATAAGGCACATTGCCATAAGTGTTCACCAGTATCTGGAAAGTGTACACTTCCATAATGTCAATCATGGCTAATTGATTGGCTTTGGTAGCTGCGCTCAATGCGGTATTTTCGTTTATTAACCTAACAGCTTCATTAAAGTCAGCTAATACATCCCTGTACATACGGCCCCACCATCTTTCAGGAATGGCCCTTGTGGTAAAATCATAATTTACCTCGTCCTGGTAGGTCGACATTGCCCAGTGCTGAACCGTAAATCTAAAAACATTGTCATTTACATTTGGGGTTGTTATACCATCTACCACATTGCGAACTGCGTTGGAAAAAAGCGTTTCTGCTTCTACACTCGATGCATGTTTGGTATCCACATTAAAGCGGGGTATATCTTTTGTACAGGATCCCATTATAATCAGGAAACTTAAAAATGCGATTATCTTTTTCATAATTTTTTTTTATCTGGATTAGAATTTTAATTTTAGGTTAACGCCGATGGACCTGGTAGTCGGGTATGCACCACTCTGGTATCCCTGTATATTACCTGAAGAAAGATTTTCTTCGGGATCTGAATAGGGAAGATTCTTATTAATGATCCAAAGGTTGCGGCCTATAACCGAAAGCTCTGCTCCTTTGATTACTTTAGTTTTCGAAACTAATGATTGTGGTAGCGCATACGATAAAACTACTTCTCTTAATTTCACATAACTGGCATCATAAATAAATGCGGCATTGGGATTATATGCATAGCCATAAGTTCCAAAATCGTTTTCTACACGTTTAGCATTGGGCTTGCCGTCCGCTGTTACTCCTGGCACAATTATACCGCCACCATCAGCGATCGTATTTCTCGAAGGATTCCCCAGGTCGTTCAATTGAACTGTCTCAACTGTTATGCCGGTAGCCAATCCATAATACCTGTCGAGAGAAAACAGGTCGCCACCCGACCGGACATCAATAAGGAAACCCAAACTGATACCTTTGAATCGAAATGTATTATAAATACCACCCGTCCAATCAGGATTCACATTTCCGATTACGTTATTGGTTGTGGTAGTAGTATAATATCTTCCATTACTTTTTACCACTTTTTCTCCGCTACCATCCCATGCAATAATTTTGGATGGGTCGCTTGGATCAATCATTCCCCATGTTTTACCCTGGATTGTGCCATATGGCTGGCCTATTGTTGCATTTAAACTTACGCCACCCTGGAAACTACCTAATTGCAGATTTGTAGCATCTCCAAACAATGAAAGTACTTTATTGCGGTTACGGGACCAGTTAACATTTATATCCCAGCTAAAATCTTTGGTTTTTACAGGCGACCCAAACATAGATAGTTCTATACCCCTGTTTTGTACCTCACCGGCATTTACAAATTTGCTGGTAAACCCGGTTGCATAAGAAAGAGCTACCGGAATTATCTGGTCAGTTGTATTGGTTTGGTAGTAAGTAACGTCAAACCCTATACGGTTTCTAAGAAAAGCCATTTCCAACCCAATTTCTTTACTTTTTGAATATTCGGGTTTTAGATCAGGATTGTTTTTTGTGCCTGGCAATGAAAATAAAATAGCAGATCCAAAAGGAGGTGGTTGAGTATATACATCGCTGGTACTTCCCCATGGAGCATCATTACCCACCGTTGCATAATTCAGCCTTAGTTTTCCTGATGAAAGCCAATTGGCATTCAGGTTTTTAGAAAATACCCAGCTACCTGATATTGCATAATAGTTATAGGCATTATTGTCTTTGGGTAAGGTGGATGACCTGTCCCTGCGAATTGATCCATCTAATATTAAAAACTCCTTATATCCAAGAGTTGCTCCCCCAAAATATCCATCCACCGCCCGTGGCTGGTCACTCTCTGTTGGGGCGTTAATAGGATTTAAAGAATTTGCAAGCGAATAAATGCCGGGGCCAATTAAGCCTCCATTTGTGAGCGCCAAAATGGAATTATCTTCCATTCGGCGTAAATTAAGGCCAGCAAGGGCTTTTAAATTCAAATCCGCCGTGAGGTTCTTATCAATAGTTGCGAGTAAATCATAATTTTTTTCACTGAAGCTGTGGTTGAAACGGGAATACATAGAAGTTATGTTACTTCCTTTTGCAATTCGTTCTTCCTGTAGTTCAGAATACGTATCAAGAGAGACACGACCCATCAGATTTATCCAGTCGTTTACCTTATAATTTACGGAAACATTTCCAAAAATGCGGCTACGGGTATCGGTTTCATATTGCTGGTAAACCATCCAGTAATAATTATCCGTATAGATGGGTACTAAACCAGTCTCTTCGTCAGCAGGGTTACCCCAGTTCCACGTAACATTTTTTTGGTTGCGAAAATAAGCATCCTTCTGCTCCTGAATATCAACATTTGTCTGGTACCATTGCCTGAAATTCTGATTCACATTTCTTCCGTTATAACCGGTACCGTACCTGCCTCTGCCATCTACTTTGCCGTAATTTGCATATGCATTTACCGTTAATTTATCGGTGATATTGTAACCAGCACCAAAGTTGACCAGGTTTTTTATTACCCGGCTATTAGGCAAAACACCATATTCCTCGCTTCTTGTAAATCCCAGTTTATAATTGCCCTTTTCGCTTGCTCCATCTATCTGTATGTTATTATTATTTGATACAGTGTTAATATAAAATGTAGTAGGATTATTTTGAGCAGCCACCCATGGCCTTGCTTTGTGATAATAAGGACCAGCTTTATCAAATGCGTCCCATTGATATACCATTAAATTGGGGTCATACTTCACACCATAGGAGGCATCCTCAGTGGTGGGTGTAACATAATCTTTAACTCCATCGCCATCTACATCAAAATAAAAGAAGCCATCTTTTTGATAAGGATCAGAGTAGCCGGCACCATATTGAGTCTGGTATTTCGGCATAGTTGATTTGTCAATAGATCCAAACAAAAGTCCGGAATTGAGAGTGATCCCTAATCCTCTTTTTGCTTTTTTGGTTGTAATCATAATAACTCCGTTTGCAGCACGGGATCCATAAAGTGCCGAAGCCGCGGCTCCTTTCAATACAGTAAGGGATTCAATATCATCAGGATTAATATCTGCGGCTGCATTACCATAGTCATATCCACCACCACCTGTTGTCTGATCTTTCCTTTTCTGATCAACAGGAGTACGGTTGGTAGCGTTATTATTATCATTATTAATCGGGACACCATCTACTACAAATAGCGCCTGGTTATTACCGGTTAACGACTTGGTACCGCGAATTACAACATTGGTGGATGCGCCAATACCATTACCCTGAATAATTTGCAAACCTGATACCTTACCAGAGAGGGCGGAAGCAGCGTTAGCTCCACGGGTACGGCTTACTTCGTCACCGGAGACTTGTTGGGCTGCGTAAGGGAGGGTGTTTTTGTTTCTTTTAATACCTAAGGCGGTAGTAATCGTAACGGTTGAAAGTTCAGTAGCATTTCTTTTCAAAGTTGCACTAACTATATTACCTGTTGGATTCTCAGAACTTGCATCAAAACCGGCGGCTGTGAAAGTAAGGCCTCCACTACCCTGCATTTTGATTGTAAAATTGCCGTTCCCATCGGCAGTCTTAGCATTCCTCGTTCCTGTTTCGGTAACAGTAGCGTAAGGAACCGGAGCGCCGGTATCATCCTTGACCGTTCCTGAGATGGTTCGGTTTTGTGAAAATGCCAAAGCTCCACTGAGCATTAGCATTAAAAAAAGCGTAAGAAATCTTCTCATGTGTTGTTATTTAGTTTTAAAAATTGCAAATATAGGTTTCTAAAAATGTAACCCAAAAAATTGTTAATTAATGAAAATTTCACATTAACACCTCAATAATGACAATTCAACACGTATAAATGCTGCTCAAAATTTAAAATAATATTAAAATAAGGTCTTTAAAAGGCGCATTTTTTAGTAAATTTTAAATTTAAACAGGATATATTATTATAAATTTCAGTTAGTTAGAAAATGACAACGTAGTTACTAACACCGGAATTTTTCTTTGTGAATAAGTGCGCTTTGGATCAACTTGTAGCAAATTGTCCGGTATCTAACTTCTGCTTTATGCCCACTGATCTTATAAAATGTATTGTATGGCAGACACCGGGTGCCCGTATAAAACGATGTACCCGAATTATTTCGCCTCACCATTGTAAATCATGGTCCCGTGTTTTCCTTTCAGATATTTGTCTTTAAATTTTTTGTAAACTGCATCAGATTGCCGCATACCGTTTACTATTAATTCTTCATTGCTCAATTTAAAAGAAGAAAGATCCTTTTTATCCCTTACTATATTTTCTTTAACTAAATCCCCGGCAATACCGTCCTGCATAACCCTGGCATTTTCCATATCTTTTTTTGATTGCTCCATCCTTTTTGCAGATTGTTCCATTTCCTTTTTTGATTGTTCCATTTGTATTTGGGCCTGTTCTTTAGAAAGAACTATTTCTTTTAGAGATTGTTCCATATCTTTTTTGGCTTTTCCCTATCGAGTGCCATCTCTTTCCGGGATTGCTCCATATCTTTTTTTGCTTTTTCGTTATAAAGCGCCATTTCTTTTTGTGACTGCTCCATTTCTTTCCCGGCTTTTTCTTCGTACAGTGCCACATCTTTTTGGGATTGTTCCATTTCTTTTTTTGCCTTTTCGTTATTAAACAGCCATCTCTTTTTGGGACTGCTCCATCTGCAACTTTGATTTCTCCAACTGCCTTTTGCTTTGTTCTATATCTCTCTCCATTTTTTCCCTCGATTGTTCGATATTGAGCTTTGCCGCTGCCATTTCCTTTTCTGAGGCTGCCTTTAGGCAGTTAACTTTTATCAAGTTTATTCAGCAAGTCTTTAATTTGCTGCAATTCCTCCGGTGTACTTTTTTTATTTCCAAGTAGCTGCATCACCAAACTGCTTGCCGATCCGTTGAACATGGAATCCACGAAGCGGTTTAACAAAAAACCTTTTGTTTTTTGCTCATCCAGCAGGGGCGTATATATATGCTTCATATTGGTTTCGTCGCGCTTCAGCATTTTCTTTTCAACCATTATTTGCATAAGTTTCAATGTAGAGGTATATTGCACAGCCCGTTTTTGTTCATTCATTGTATCGTTTATAAAACGAACCGTTGAAGGTCCATTCTGCCACAATACCTGTAATATTTCCAACTCAGATTTCGTAGGTTCTATTTTTGCAGTACCGGTCTTTTTCAGTTTCATGAAGTAAAGGTAGGAAGTTTTTCGTACGAACAAACTCCGTGGTTACTTTTTTTATTTTCTTAACAAACCCGGGTTATTTTCTCATAATTAATTTTGCCGGGATCAATTAAGCTTTTTCTAAAAGTGGGGTCTCTTTAGTTGCAAGAGCGTAAGCTTATCCATCAATTAACACAAGGTTTACATTGCCTAAGCGACCCTCATTAAACATCATGTAAAAATGTTTACATTTAATCAACAAAGATTCCATGCATGAAAATACTTACGCCTTTACTGCTCCTATCTTTTTTTAGCTGGCAGTGCCAGCCTGCTAAAAAGCCGGCACTTACCAGCGATGGTTTTCCGCAGGAATTTGTTCATTTTGTCCCCTTCAAAGGCAACCCTGTTTTTGCGGCAACGGGGACCGAAACATGGGATCGGGATATCAGGGAAAGAGGATATATCCTGTGGGAAGATGGAATCTATCACCTGTGGTACACCGGCTACACAAATATTGACAGCATCAAATTTTCCGGGTATGCGACATCGCCCGATGGATACACGTGGACACGCTATAAAGACAACCCGATTTATAGTAGTGGTTGGGTGGAAGACATGTGCGTGGTAAAATCCGATGGTATATATTATATGTTCGCGGAAGGGCGGGGAGATACGGCTCACATGCTTCAATCTACGGATCGCATCCATTGGACGGAACAAGGCAATCTTGATATTCGCAAAACGGATGGCAGCAGTATTTCCAAAGGTCCGTATGGAACGCCATCCGCCATCAAAGAAGAAAATCTTTGGTATTTGTTTTATGAACGGGACGACCTCGGCATCTGGTTGGCAACTTCAAAAGATATGAAAGTATGGACTAACGTACAGGATGAACCGGTCCTGAAAATGGGGCCGGGACCATACGATCTCTATGCGGTTGCAATGAACCAGGTAATAAAATACAAAGGCCGATATTATGGATACTATCATGCATCGGCATTTAAAGACTGGCATGAATGGTCGATCAATGTGGCTGTTTCAGATGACCTGATCCATTGGAAAAAATTTGCCGGCAATCCTATTGTTGGCAATAATAAGTCAAGTGGCATTTTAGTGAACGATGGCAAACGCTTCAGGCTGTATACCATGCATCCTGAAGTAAATGTTTATTTTCCCATTAACGACAGTTTACCTTAACGTGTAAATAATTTGATAGCCTAAAATTTGCACATACCAGGCAGCCGGAGATAATGGGTTTCGCAGCATAAAATCGCAGATAGATTAGTAAGGATAATCTCCTGATATATTTCCCGCAGGGCTATAGTTACCCACTACGACTACGCCTCCCGACGGGCAGGTTGCCATGCCCAAACCTATTTGGGTGGTTGTTTTCCAGATCATCTGGGTGTAGTGGGCTGTTTCGAACCAGTTGCCTTCTCCCAGTCTCGAGTAGGTGTATTTTTCTTTTTCCCCATACCAGGCATTGGCGGCATCAATTCCTTTGAATGCTTCGGCCGAACTGCCGCCGAAAATATTTTCGCCATACCCCAACTCGTTTGAATGATGTTTGATATTACAATCGTTGAAGTTAGCCAAAGAGTCGGCCCATTGCTGGGCGAAAGCGGCAACATCTGTACTCCAGGTCAATGGCGGTATACCCAAATCGGCTCTTATTCTGTTATGAAGATCTAACACGGTCTGCGCATCTTCTTTTGAAAGATTGCTGCCGGTACTATCAATAGTCGATTGGCCAGAGATAAGCACTGGCCAGAGGAATAAACAACATAGCAGAAGTTTGAGCATCGTTCCAATTAATTAACAAATGATTTTATTTTTTTGAGGTCTCTTATTAGCCATATTAAATGTAACAAAATCCTGAATACTCAGAAGATTATTTCCAGCATACCAATTCTACGTCTTTCTTTTTCAAATTACATACGCTTGCAGGCAAAAAAATCAGCGACGTAACAAGTGCTCGTGGTCTGCCGACAGTTTAAAGCAACTTCTTTAAACATTTTAATGAAATCCTGTAAGCCTTATGAGGGTTCTGGACTTATCATTTGCAAGTAATAGTTTCTCCGGGTTTAGACAAGCTTTTCTGACTACCTTAGTCCTTTTTTTTGCAGGTAATTAATAAGCTCCTCAGGATGGTCGGTTTGCAAACCACTGAATCCCATTTCCACCGCTTTATCCCAGTTAGAAGCTTCGCCAGCGCTTTGTATGTCCGGCCAAACTTTTTTGCCTTCCTTAGTTGCATAAGTCACCATAGCGGGGGTGTAGTCCCTGTAATCACCATCCAATAGTTCGAGGGAATATTTATCGATAAACGTTTTCAATCCATCTTCATTTTTTACATCTCCCGGCAAACTTACCATGAGGGGCATCGATGGCGCCAGCCTTCTCCATTCCTGATACTGGAAGGGGCTGTTTATATATACTATCACCTGGGGTACCATGCCGTATTGCCTGATCATGTCATAACACTGTTGCACACCCGCATTTTTGAAATCCAGGTATATGTGTATTCTATTCCTGCATGTTTGCAGTACCTCTTCAAAAGTTGGTATTTTGTATTCTTTCCCCGAACCCTTTTTCTTATCTATAACTTTTAATTCCTTTATTTCCTTTAAAGTAAGATCACTTACCAATCCCTTTCCATTGGTCATCCTGTCCACCGTAGCATCATGCATTATGACTAATACGCTGTCTTTAGTTGTTCGCAGATCTATCTCAACATAGTCCACACCATGTTTTATACCTTGCTCAAAAGCCGCAATAGTATTTTCGGGTACATCAACATGGTCACCGCGGTGCGCAATCACAATAAATTTATGCTCACTTACCGGCAGGGCTGCCTTTTGGGCATCAATCGGCGAAACGAATACAAATAAAAGAACTGTTGCAATTAATTTTTTCATATTAGTTGTTCGATCAATCTGCACGAACCATAGGTTTAAACTTTCCAACTAGTTTTTTTTCGCCAATTTTTTTTCCATTGAGCAATGAGGTAGTACAGATACACCTGTTATAATTCAGGTTTTATATTTTATGCAAATATTTTATACAAACAGTTCCATTTCCGCTTTACCCAGTCCATCCGGTGTTGTGTAGAATGGTCTTTTTTCGACCACATAATGGCAATCTTCCGCAATGCCTAATGCATGATAAATAGTCTGGTGTACCTGGTCTATTACGATAGGTTTTTCAATGGTCTTGCAGGGGCGTTCATCGGCTGTTTTACCATATACATTTCCTTTTTTAGTTCCTCCGCCAAACATTAACATAGATACACCGTCAGTGAAGTGACGATGCATTCCATAATATTTGATATCATTAATGATATCCGGCTGCTCTACCTGTTCCTTCACTTTTAACCCAGGACGTCCCTCCACCATCATATCCCTGCTGAACTCACTTGCTAATATTACTAAAGTGCGATCCAGATGACCTGTACGATCCAGGTCTTTTATTAACTGCGATACCGGACCGTCTATTTGCTTCTTCATATCAATCATCCTGGTATAGCCATTATCGTGAGTATCCCAGTTTTTAAAAGGTTCATATTCGGTAGTAACACTAATAAAACGGGCACCCTTTTCCGTTAGCCTGCGGGCCATCAGGCAACCTAAACCAAACTTACCGGTATTGTAAATATCATAACTCTCCTTTGGTTCCTTACTAATATCAAATGCAGCAGCCTCGGGAGATCTTAAAAGCATATAAGCCTGTTCCATAGATCTTCTCAATGATTCTTTCTGATAGTCACTGCCAAACTCACCAACAGCGCTTTTACTCATCAGGTCATTGTACAACTGATTCCTTCTTTCAAACCTCTTCGAAGACATGCCCACAGGAGGTTTAACGGTTTCCAACCCGGAAGACGGATCTGGCACGAAGAAAGGGCCGTATTCATTTCCTAAAAATCCGGCGGTATGAAAAGCTTTTAATTCCTCACCCTCTCCCAACGTGAACCGTTGCCCTATGTCTATGAAAGCCGGTATAACAGGGTTCACAGGGCCCAACTCTTTTGAAATCCATGAACCGATATGCGGCGCCGAAACAGACTGAGGTGGTTTATAACAAGTATGCCAATGGTATTGGTGCCGCGAATGCAAAATAAACCCCATATCTGCGGCAACATAAGAACGAATAACGGTACCCTTATTCATCACACTACCGATAGCCTCCAGCCCTTCAGAAAAGAAAACACCATCGAGCGCAGTGGGCACAGGCTTAAAGGTGCTCAACACACTATTCGCTTCCATTCCTTTTGTGTAGGGCGTATACTTTTTTGGATCAAATGTGTCGGTGTGCGCCATTCCGCCAGCCATCCAAAGTAAGATAACGGTATCAGCCTTCGACGCTATTTTTTTTCTATTGCAGGATGCCAGGAATGTTGTCATGGGCACACCGGCAGCCAGCGCGGCTATGGTAGCGGCGCCGGTAGTTTTTAAGAATTTCCTCCTGTTCCAATGATTATTCATGTGTTGTGATTTTTAAGCCTCACCCCGCCCCAGGGCTGTTGCGTTCTAAATTAGAATAAATATCTTTTAGCGATCATCATAAAAATATTATATGAGCGAAGTTAAAAGTATTGTTGAGTTTTTTGAGAAAATACCTGATCCTCGTAGAGGGGCAGGCCAGCGCCATGATCAAACCTTTGTGTTGTTGCTTATATTAATGACTATGAGTGGATATACAGGATATCGGGCCATCGGTGATTTTATCAAAAGAAATGAGGTGCCATTGTTGGAACATTTTCAACCTAAAAAAATAGATTACCTAGTTTTTATACCGTAAGACGTATTGTTCAGGGTATTGACTTTACATTAGTTAGTAAGCAGTTTCGCCGTTTGGGCTTCGCAGTATGTTACCCTTTCAAAGCAGGAATGGGTATGAGTTGACGGAAAGGTTATTGGTGGCACTGTTACTAACGCAAACAGTTCCGACCAGCAATTTGTTAGTCTTGTTAGCCTCTATTGCTCCAAACAAAAGTTAGTCATTCATAGAATAATAAACACGAAAGGAAATAAAACAGAAGAGACAGCTTATTTAATAAGTGGTAAACAATCAAATGCCTTTGCTTACAACGAGGGAATCAGGCTACATTGGGCAATAGAGAATAGTCTTCATTATGTAAAGGATGTAACCTTAAAAGAAGATTCTTCAAAAATAAGAACCGGCAATGCACCACAAACTATTTCAACTCTAAAAAATATTTCAATGAATATTTTACGAACCAATCAATACCATAATATGCACAAGCAATGAGATTAGTAGCTAACAATATTCCACTAATCAAATCAATGATAAATTAGAACGCAACAGCCCTGCCCCAACCCCTCTCCATAAATGGAAAGGGAACTAAACTGTCTGCCCGGGAGGGCTGGAACATTGTATCAACCTAATTCTATTTTCTTTTCTCAAATAACAAAACCCCTGTATTGTTCCTTGCCACAATCAAGTGCTTCGATCCATTTACCTGGATAACACCTGCATCACGAACTTCGCCCTCCACTTTTATCCCGGATTGCAATGGAGGCATATAGGTAAACGACCTTCCGCCATTCCCCTTCAGGTAAACACCCTTGCTGGCATTAAATCTTCCAACCTGCGGCTTGAGCGCATAAAAATTTCCACCGAGCCAGATATCCATTTTGCCATCCCCATCCAGGTCATCAGCAACAATACCGAAGACTGGTGATATCTGCGCTTCAAGAGGTAACTCCTGGAGTGCAAAGCTTCCATTATTGTTCCATAATATTGCGCTTTGCAAATAATTTGCCTCATACCTCAAAGAGTGGCTGCGAATCTCCGTAGGAAATAAATCTTCATACGTTTTGTTACCATAATCCACGTATTTCAGAATCTGTTTTTTTAACCCGGGCAGTTGGGCCGTTAGCTCAGTTTTTGTCGCAAATGGATGAGCAACGGAATCTAACGGAGCATACCAGTTAATGATGCATTCGCTTTTTCCATTTTGGTCAAAGTCATTTACAAACATGGTAAGAGGCTTACCCGGGAAGGCTTTCAGCTTCGTATTCAGTCCCCAATTTCCTAAAACAAAATCTATATTGCCATCTCCATCCAGGTCAGAGGCTTCGATCCTGTTCCACCAACCATTGCTGTCAGGAATCACACTTTGCTTTTCAAACGTCCCGTTGTCATTAAAAAAAATGTGTATGGCCATCCAGTCGCCAACCACAAGAAGGTCGTCGTCTCCATCTTTATCGACATCAGTCCAGGCTGCGTCGGTCACCATTCCAATATCTGCCAGGGAAGGCGGGGCAATGTCTGTCCAGACGCCTCCTTCGTTTACCAACAAATAAGAGCGCGGAGGAAGCCCGTAATTACCAGGAACATTTCTTGCCCCCAGAAAAATATCAACGTCGCCATCATGGTCAAAATCGTCGGCCTTCAGCGTGGAAAAGTTTCCGATAACAGGAGGCATTGCAGATGGGTTTGGTACAAAATTTCCCTTTCCATCGTTGGTATAAACTCTTACTGCAAAATTTATTTTGGGCATACCAGGTTCATTACCGCCGGAACCTATGAAGAGATCGGCATCGCCATCTTTATCGTAATCGAATAAAGCGCCACAGGTGCTTTCAAAGCCAGCGTCTCTATTGAAGGCCGGATTTGCCTGGAAATGAAAACTTCCATCGGGGTTTTGAATAAAAAGCTTATCCGGATCGCCGGCAGCACCCAATAAAACAAAATCGGTCAGCTTATCATTATTCACATCACCTTTTATCAGCCTCGGCCCTTCCGTGGAAAGCATTTTAATAAGCAATAATTCATCATTAAAATCATTATACCTGTCTTCATGATGTACCGCTGAACCGTCAATCAATTTCTGGCTTACGTCTTCAAACAAAGGTTCGGTTTTAATATTGGCAATGTTTGGTGCAATGGAAGCCTCACCATATTTCAAAGTAATAGCCTGGTCGTCTTTCACATTCGCCATCACCTGTACCTTGCCATCGGGCCACGTTACTTGCAGCGAATCTATTACCATTGCTTTGCCAATACCAAATAATAAATTTGGCTCTATGCTGCTTTGAAACCCACGTGTGTTATAGTTTTGAAGTACCTGCATCCCATCTTCTGTCTTCACTTTTACTTCAGCGCCTATTCCAAAATGATTTTTTTCCGGCCCGGCAAATCGCACTTTCAGAAAATGATTCCCTGAATGCTGGCTTGCATCATTGCGGTAAACAAAACTTTTTGAATTGATGTTATTTACAACAAGGTCCATGTCCCCGTCATTGTCAAGATCCGCATAAGCCGCGCCATTGCTGTATGACAATTGAGAAAGCCCTAAACTTGCAGCCTTATTTTTGAACATTAAATTACCTTCATGGCTGAAGGCATAATTTTGCAAAGGTGTGGAAGGGATACTGGAAATAAATTTACGGTAATCAATTTTTCCATTCGCAGCGTTGGGATTTACCTGGTTTGCCACGAACTCAAGAAAATCCATTGACATGATATCCTTTTGAATCCCGTTGCTGACGAAGATGTCCTTATTACCATCGTTTTCAAAATCAAAGATCAGATGCACCCCAACTCCAGTCTGTGGCATCTACTCCCGATAGCTGGGCAATCTCTGAAAAATCGGCATTTCCATCATTCAGTTGCAAGCAATTTTGCGTGATCTGGTAGTGAAAGTTGGCGCGATATTTCAGATCCTCAAGGTGGTACGGATCAAAAGCCATCGTAGTCTTTAACCGGTAATTATCTCCCGGCAGCATGTCGGTTGTAAATATCTCAGGCGACCCATCATTATTGATATCGGCTATATCGGCTCCCATACTGGATGTGGAGCAATAGTTCACCCGTGAAGGCAACTCTTCTGAAAATTTTCCATTCCCTTTATTTATGTAGAGATAATCTCTTTCCCAAAAGTCATTACTGATATACAAATCTGGTAAATGATCTCCATTAAGATCAGACACTGCTACTCCCAAACCAAAAGCAATGTCACTACTGTAAATGCCTGCCTCCTGGGTTACATCTGTGAAAGTATTTCCATCATTTCGCATAAGCCTGTGGCCGCCCGGTGAAGGTTGTTCTCGTACCTTTTTATACAATTCAATTTTCCCCGGATTGCGAAAGCTATTGTTCAGGATATAACAGTCAAGATCGCCATCATTATCATAATCAAAAAATGCTGCGTGGGTAGAGTAACCTTCATTGTCGAGGTTATATTCTTTGGCTTTTTCACTGAACGTCAAATCACCATTGTTGATGAACAATTCATTCTTTTTGCGATTGCCTTCAACATCGCCGGAATTGCAAACATAAATGTCAAGCAATCCGTCGCCGTTCACGTCGGCCATAGTAACTCCTGTACTCCACGCCATAGTTCCACCTACGCCAGCCTTGTCAGTGATATCTTCAAAAACAAAATTTCCTTTATTAAGATAGAGCTTGTTCTTATGTTGATTGGACGTAAAATAAATATCCGGTAAGGAGTCATTATTAATATCACCGATAGCAACGCCTCCGCCATTGTAAAAATTACGATAGGTCATTATATTGAAATTTTCACCGTCTGTGACATCGTTCTCAAAGTCAATCCCCGTCTCTTTATTATCCATAAGCTGAAATAATGGCGCGGAATTATTTTCACCACTTTCCGATGAGTTGTTATTACAAGAGACTACCAGGAAAAATGCTAACAGGCACAATGAAAAAAAAAGCTTCATGAAAAAAATTATTTTTTGAGTCAGGTTGGTTATTGCAATTTAGCTATTAAAGCTCAGCTAACGAATGAAGACAATACTATGGAACTACACGATGACCGGCATCAAATATTCCGTCTTCATGTGATCCCAAAAAAGCTCCCCATAAAACAGGCTTCTTTATTTTTACAGGCATATCAATCCTCTTTATTCTCATCCCGAGGAAAGAAACGAGATCGGTGTAATGGAAGTACTGGCAATAGATAAGATCGAGATACCCATCATTGTCAATATCGCCGAGCCAGGGTGTAGAAAAAATATTTTTAAAGCCCTGGGCGTGGTCCATATTGCTCACTGACTTATCTGCGAAATTAATGGCGATCAGTTTATTCTCCATAAGCCGCGGGGACTTCAATGCGTATCCTAATGAACAATCAAAATTATTAATACTGATGATCGCCTCATCGCGTCCATCATCGTTCAAATCATAAACAACCGGAGATGAAAATCCGGTGCACCCCAGCGAATCCATATATGCGATACTGCCATTTTTGCCATCGAGCATCACCTCTATTGAACCGGTGCTGTTGGGCCATGCCCCTTTGCTTATAAAAGTAAAAAAGTCAGGGATGTCGTCATCGGTAAAGTATCCCGGCGCAAAGCTGTTGCTGCATTCTGTGCCGGGAAAAGTCCTGCTCCATAAAATATGATGATCTTTTCCATCAATCGCTATGGCCTTACTGCTATGGCTGATTGCAATGATGTCAATATATCCATCTTTATTAATATCGGCAAGTGTGGGTGGAGCAATAAAACCATGTCCTTGTTCGGTTGCAATAATTTCAGCCTCAGATAATTTTTTTGCACGCAGTTGAGTAAGTGTTGTCAGGTAAAGTTTCCCGTCTATGGTTTCTCCCCCCGTGCCAAACAGAACGAAAATCTCTTTGCTGCCCGGTTGAGAAAAACACAAAGGAGTCATGTAAGACTCTTTTCGATCGGGCATTGTGTCTGCCGCTATCACATCTCCTGTTTTTGAATCGAACAAGATGAGCACTCCAGGAAAACGATCGACTTCAGAATACGGCTTAGCCAGCGGGTTGCCTCCATTTATCGTAAGTAAATCTTCCACACCGTCGTTATTTTGATCCGGAACCAGCACACTATTATTAAAGTTAAAGCGGGCATAATGAAGGATCGGATCTTTAGCGTAGTGTTCGTGGTTATAATCCCAGATCAAAGCGCCGGATTTTCCATCAATCGCTTTCAGTTGCGGTGATCGTCCGCCTATCAGTATGTCTTTGACCTTGTCACCTGTTATATCGCAAAAGGTGGCCGATCCGAAAACCTGGTCAATGGCAGATTGTTTCCATAAGAGGTTTCCCGATTTTCCATCAAATGCAAGAATTCCCATGTCCGTTTTTTGATATTCATTTTTTCCCGCACCCATAACGATATCCAGTACCCCATCGCCATTGAGGTCAGCCGCACGTGGCGAAGACAGAGATCCTATCACAGGAAGGTCTTTATTCCAAATTACGATGCTTTGTTTTTTTGCAGGAGCAGGATTGCAGGAAAAGATTCCAAAAAATATTATTGTTGCGGCGAGCGTGGGGGAAATTCTGATATCTGCAAACGAAATTTTAGGTAGTAGAACTTGCCCGCGATGTATCATTGATATTTATTTTTTGGTCTGAGCGGAAAGAGTGTTTCCAGTATTCTTATTATCTACCTCGCTATCGGGGCTATGTGCAACAACGAACTTTCCTATTTGTTCACCTTCCTTTATTCCGTTTTCAATCGCATCCCTGAAATGAATGCCCCCATACAACCTCGATATGGCTGCCTCTTTTGATGCCATGATAAAAGAATTAAATTTTCTTGGAGGGAGACCAAATTCTTCTTCGGTATCATCGGTAAAAGAAAAATGGTCATTGAAAAAATGAGTGAGAATGATGGCTCCGGCCGTGGAAATAACACTGTGGGCAGATGTATATTCGGGGAACGGCGGGGTTTGAAGTAATGGCGACCAATTGCGGTCTATGAGTTTCTTAATAGCTGTTACCGGGCGTACCCTGTTATATTTGTATTTGTTGTTCCAACTCGAAATGAACGCATCCGCTATTCCCATTGAAACCAATGCGTGAACATAAGCCGTTTTTGACAAACTTAATTTTTCTTTTTTACAGGCAATGCCGGTAATCCCCATCCAGTGTCCCCCCGGAGATATCTTTTTAATTCCGAATTCAAGATGGCCTATTTGCTGCAGGGCAAACGGATTACAGTCCCAAAACATGGCAACATCTGCCTGTTCTTTTGAAAAATTTTTTCCAATCATATACACCTCATTCAATTCTTTATAAAACGATGAACTTGTATCCGAACTATATGTACCGGGAGGCCCACCTGTGAACTGGGAACATGAATCAAGAATAAAAGTGCGCAGCGTATTCCAATTAGGTTCTATAGCCTGCATAAAAGCGGGCGCAGTTGGTTGCCAGTATTCATCACCGGTAGTGGGAGTAAATCTCCTGAGACCGCTAAGCTTCACGAATCCGTCAGCATTTGCATAAGTAAGAATCTGTCGAACTATTGAGTTAACAAGTTCTATTGTCGAATTAATTTTTTCAATTGTCAGTTTTCTTTTTTTAGCAACAAGTTTTAAAGAATCAATATTCTTCTGAAGCAGGTATCCTGAAGGAAGTAACCGGTTTCCTGTTTTATACAACGCAAGAATTATTGCGAGTGATGGGTCACTCTTTTTGATGAGACTATCATCAACAGTTATTTTTTTTAATCCGTTTACAACACCTGCGAAATCGGGCTGTTGTCTATTAAACAATGCAGCAGTTTCATTTGCAGCCAGGGTGATATACCCATAATACCTTGACGCGGCCGGCGGCGGGGTAACGTCATTCACCATCACATCTGTCGAATGTTTCAATGCCCGGATATAATCGCTAGTGGTGAACGATGCTTTAGCCTGGCAGAATCCAACCTTCATCCATATAACAGCAACAATAAATAATATCAGCTTCTTCATATTTCAGTACATTAATACGAATAATTTACAGGTGCCTGGTTATTGACGGTAAAGATTACCCGATCCCCATTCTTTCCGTTTAGCTTAATAATATCCCTCGTACAACCTTTGACCGATAACCCTGATGTAAGTTGAGGTACATATTCGAAGTGCCCTTTCCCATCTCCTTTTAACAACACTCCATACCCTGCGTCTATCTTTCCTATTTTTATTCTTGCATGATCTGTATTACCTGCTAATAAAATATCGGGTTTGCCATCGTGGTCAAAATCACCGGCGCTTATTGCAAAAACAGGAAAAAAATTCGCTTGCAATGGAAGTTTTTTTGCCTCAAATACTCCATTGTTATTTTCAAAATAAGTAGTTTCAAAATAGTTGGTTGATAATTGTCTTGCTGATTTCAACTGCTCCGGAGTAAGTATGTCTTCAATTGTGGCATTCGCATAAGAATCATAAGTTGGGAATCTTTGCCGCAGGCTCACCATCTGGTCCGTGATCTCATCGCGACTGGCCATCGGATACGACTTGCCCTGGATATAATAACAAATCAATGGATCGACGGAGCCATTGTTATCAAAATCATTATAAAACATTGTTGCAGGTTCCTGTTTGCTCACTTTTATAGGACTGTTCAAACCCCAGTTGCCTGCAATAAGATCCAGGTCTCCATCTCCATCCATATCTGCAAACTGCAAGCGATTCCACCAGCCTTGTAAACCATCAGGAAAATAATGATCAGAAAGATCGGTCAACTTTCCATTCTTATTAGATAGTAAATGAATTTTCATCCACTCTCCGCAAACAACCAGGTCTTTCCAGCCATCGTTATCTATATCGATCCATGCCGCATCCGTTACCATTCCCAGTGAATCTAAAGCAGTTCTCATTGCTTCAGGTGCATTTGTAAAGTTTCCCTTTCCATCATTAATCAGCAGCAGGCTTTCCGGCGATTCAGGATATCTGCCGGGCACAACCCTGCTTCCTACAAAAATATCAGAGTCACCATCGTTATCAATATCTGCCACTCTCACGCATGAACCACTTAGTGTTTCCGATGGTAATGATTGAATGCTTTTATAAAATTTTCCATTAGTATTGATGTATAAACGATCCTGCAATTCTTTGTCGCCGGGATTAAAATTATAACCCCCGCTTACCACATACAAGTCGAGATCTCCATCATTATCGGCATCAAAAAAGGCCGCATCAACATCTTCAGACGAAGCATCTTTTGTAAACTCCGGTTGTTCATCTTTAGTGAAGCTGCCGTCCTTCTGCTGGATAAATAACTCGCCTGGCTGTCCCTGCGCTCCGCAAATAAAAATATCTTCAAGCCCATCTTTGTTTACATCTCCTTTCGCGATTCGCGGGCCATTATAAGAAATCATAGTCGGCATAAGGGGCTGCGCTTTGAAATCATTTGTTTCGGGCGAAATATGCTTGTATGGCAATGACATCGCGGAGGGTGAAAAAACAGGCTTGATGTTCTTGTCCACGTTAGGTTCTTCCCGGCCATTTTGATAGCTGATATCAGTAATAGAGTTGGGCTTCACGTTCATGACCTTTTCCATCTTTCCATCTGGCCATCGTATCACGACCGAATCAATTTTCGGTGAAGGCAGACCTGTATGCAACGGCACTTGCATGGAACTTTGAAAGCCATGCACAGGATAATTTTCGAGATGAACCAATCCACCCGGGGTATATACATTAACCACTGCGCCAACAGCAAAAGTATTATGGCCCTTTCCCTTAAGATTGAACTGCACCCAATTGCCGCCATTCCCATTTTCCACAAGCATGTTCCGGAATATTTCTGCGGGAGCATTCAGATGATTAACAACAAGATCAAGATCGCCGTCATTATCCAGGTCTGCATATGCGGCCCCATTTGAAAGTGTTGCCTTTTCAAAACCTGCTTTCATTGAAACATCGGTAAACTGAAGACCTGACTGTCCGGTTGGCACACCGTACCTATACCTTCGGGATTGCCATTGTTCAAATACAGGTAATCGTGAACGGGAGTAACGGGAATACTCTGCAACATCGTGAACATATTGTCACTCTGCTCGCCCTTTATATATTTCAGTCGTTCATTTGCATAGAATTTTACAAAGTCACGATTGGTCATATCGCGGCCATAACCATTTGTAATAAAAAGATCTTTATAGCCATCGTTATTAAAATCCGTGAGAAGCGATCCCCAACTCCAGTCCGTACAGAACACGCCACTTAACTCGCCTATTTCGCTGAATGTACCATTGCCATTGTTGAGCTGCAACATATTTCTCATCAACTGGTGATAGAAACCGTTTTGCACCTGGTTATTATACAGCTCATAATTATCAGGCATATAAAGCAATTTCTGCCTCCTGTTATCTTCAGGAAGCATATCAAGTGTAAATACATCTGGCCATCCATCGTTATTGATATCGGCAATATCGCAGCCCATAGAGAAATTGGAAAGATGCCCGACCTCATCCTTTAATTTTTCAGAAAAAGTACCGTCCTTGTTGTTGATATACATATAATCTTCTTCCACATAATCATTCGTTACATACAGATCCGGCCATCCATCATTATTCAGGTCGCTTACAGATACTCCAAGGCCGTAGCCAATAGGGTTTGAAATAATTCCGGCATCAATCGTCACATCTGTGAAAACATTATTATCATTCCTGTACAAGCGGTCGCCGGCGTCATAATCAACCATTTTTTTCACGAACGATGCATCAAAATTTCTCAGATTCTTATTGTTATGGTTGATAACAAATAAGTCAAGGTCACCATCCCTGTCATAATCAAAAAATACGGCCTGCGTAGAATAGCCTGAATCAGCAACACCCATGTGGCCGGCCTTTTCAGAAAAAGTAAGATTGCCGTTGTTTATAAACAATTGATTTGCTCTTTGTTCCCTATTCACCGGGCCTGAGTAGCACAAATAAATATCCAGAAGTCCGTCACCGTTAACATCTGCAATGCTTACCCCGGTTTTCCATCCCTTTTTTCCACCTACACCCGCCTTAGATGTGATGTCTTCAAATTTAAAGTTTCCTTTATTCAGGTATAGCCTTCCCGGTTGCATATTGCCGGTAAAATAAATATCAATTAATCCATCATTATTGAAATCTCCTAATCCTACTCCTCCACCATTATAAAAATATTCATAGGAAATAATATTTAATGCCGGTGATTCTTTAACAACATTGGCAAAATTAATTCCGGTTTCATTGTTCGGAACAGGCTTGAATAATGTCTGTGCCGGCGCCTGGGCAAAAACAGAGAACGAAATAAAAAAATCTATAAGCAGATATAGCAATCGCTTCGTCATAATGGTAGTACATCAATCCGATCGTACGGATCAGAGTTAGAACTCTCAATTTAGGATTTCTAGCTTATCCTGCCAAACGCTGATTGTGAAAAATCTATTTTCCGGTTGTTTCAGAAATGAACTATTTCGAAAAATTACTGACAAGCAGATATTAATTAGGACATTTAAACATCTCTGCTATCTATATTAACTTTGGCAAAAATCATCTGAATCAATAAATAGCAACTATGCAAAAAATCGCAATGTTAGGATCCGGCTTTATCGCGAGGTTTTATGCCGACTCGTTACTAGGTGCAAGAAGCAAAGACAAAATTGTATCAGTGTATTCCAGGAAAGACACTTCTGCAAAAAAGTTTGCCGGGGATTATAACGTGAACCACTACACGACAAAAATGGAGGAGAGCATTTTGAATGAAGAGGTGGATATAGTATGCATCGCCCTGCCGAATAATTTGCACGAGGAGGCTGTAATGCTTTGCTGCAAACACAAAAAAGCAATTATGATTACAAAGCCTTTGGGAAGAAATGCATCCGAGGCCAAACGAATGTTGCTTGCTGTGGAAGAAGCCAACATTTTCAATGGTTATCTTGAGGATCTTGTTTATACTCCGAAATTTATCAAAGCTGAAAAAAGTGTGAGAGAGGGCGCACTGGGAAGGATACTTTGGGCTAAATCAAGAGAAACCCATCCCGGCCCGCATAGCGAGTGGTTTTGGGATTTGGAACAGGCGGGGGGCGGATGCATTTTAGATTTGGGTTGTCATTGTGTACAGATTGCCCGCAGTTACATTGGGAAAGAAATAAAGCCAATAGAGGTGATGTGCTGGGCAGATACACAGGTAAAACCTATAGATGCAGAAGATCACGCGATCGCTTTGGTAAAATATGAAAACGGCGCAATAGGGCAGTTTGAAGTAAGCTGGACTTTTCGCGGCGGAATGGATTTGCGTGATGAAGTAATGGGAACGGAAGGAACTATATGGATAAACAATTTTTTGAGAACAGGCTTTGAAATGTTTACAACCGGCAAAGGTGGAGAGTACATCGCTGAAAAAGCCGAAAGTGATTCTGGCTGGCTGTTCCCTGTGGGTGATGAGGTAAATGAACTTGGATACAATCATATGTTTATGGATATGCTTGATTCTTTAGAAGCCGGTAAGCAACCTAAGGAAACTTTCTACGATGGATATGTTGTAAATGCGGTTCTGGATGCTGCATATAAATCTGCCAGAACTAAATTATGGGAACCTGTGCAGTTAGACATCTGGAGGGGAAAAGAAGGATATACAAAAGACAGCCACCTCGTGGACTTTGATAAAAATCATTATTTAATAAAAGAAGAAACTACGCACTATGGCGAGAAAAAATTTATCCTGAAAAATAAATCCACGGGCAAGATTGTCGAAAAAATTAAATAAAAAGAAAATAAGGGACATCTAACGTATCTCCACCTCACATTCCACGATATCATTTATCTATAATAATAGGGAAGTATTTTAAATCCTCTAATCAGATCATCTTATCCAGAAACAGGTAGATGTCGCGCAAACCAGTGAAAACTTTCTGTATTACAATAAAAACTCTCGTCAAATTCTTTATCGAAAATATAAGACCATAATTTTAAAACATCAAAACCTGGATTCCTTCCATGCTTACGTTTTCTAAAAATATCATAACCAATTACAAACTTGCAGACGGGACAACTATTGACAATGGTTTCGAATATAATATTATTGACAAAGCACAATTGCTCTATGCAAAAAACTACTATTGGTTATCATATGAAACAAAGCAATATTTAGTTGACAAATTTTTCCAAATCACAGACAAAGAAACAAATACAAAAATTGGATACTACGAACTTTCTGGCTGGAATATCTTTAGCCGATACAAGGATAAATTGCTCTGGGAAGGACAGGAATACAAATTCAAAAAAATCAAACCAGAAATTCGCTATTCACTGTTGAATAAAGACACTTGGGGACACTTCAAATTTCAACTATCGAAAGATAATGAAATAGTAATTTATAGTTTTAAAATTGACACGCCGGCAATTAGCATTGGCAATCCTTATACAGAGAAATCGTTTGAAGGCTATATTGAAATAAAAAACACAACCCTATTGACTGCTTTAGCCGGACTTATTTTAGTTGAACGGGCATTAGATAATGAAAGTATTCCAAGTAACTAAAGCGGCATACTCTTCTTCCTGTCGGGTGCCCCAACCCGACATTTCACGATCATAGCTTTGGTAAAGTTGATAGTTTTATTGCGACACAAACTACCATCCTCACCTCATGTACGGCTTATCTTCTTTCCGGCCCCAACCGACATTCCACGATTACAATTTATCATATGATGGGCAAGTATTTACATTCACCTTCCACACGACTAATAAAACCTCCCGATATATTTATTTTCCACAATTATCGTTTTCATTTCCATGGGATCAATAGTTCCCTGCTTTGCATAAACTATCTTACCACCCGGCTCCACTAAAATTGTATAGGGAAGAGCTCCTGCCCAATTAGGATCCACGGCTTCGATCAACTTATATTTATCATCGTTGTTGAATAAATAATTGGTATTGGCAAGCATCAGTTTTTGCAATGCCTTCAAAACTTTGTCTTTCTTTTCAGGGTTGTCAGCACTTATTGTAATAAATTCAAAATCCCTTTGCCTATACATCCTGTTTATGCTGACAAAAGATGGAAGCTCATTTACACAAGGCCCGCACCACGTTGCCCAGACATTTATCAGGCGAAGCTTATCAGAATTATTTTTCAATAAGTCTTTTACACCTGATTCATCAATAGTGTCGAGTGTTACCGGTTCCTTCGCCCATGCCATATCAGCCTTTGCCACCAGGTCTTCTTTTTCGGCCCACTTGATAGAACAGCCAAATACCTTGGTAGTTTTTGTTTCTACTTCTTTGCCAGCTAACAGAGCATTAATTGCATCACGTGCATCTTTATTTTTAGGCGTGCCCGTAGGTTTTTCCACATCATCAATCCGGCCCTGGTATCTCAATTTTCTTTCGCTATCAAAAATAAAAATATGCGGCGTGGCAACCGGGCCATAAGCCTTTGCCACAGTCTCCGTTTCACCATCATATAAGTAAGGGAAATTGAACCCCTTTCTTTTAGCATGGAGTTTCATTTCTTCAAAGGAATCCCCAAGATCAGCATAGCCTAATTCACTTAGCTGAACGGATTTTGCATCATTAGGCATGACGGCAACTAACGCAACGCCCTTTGCGGCATAATCTTTTTTCATTTGAATTAACCGGTCTTCGTAAGCCTGTGCAGTGGGACAATGGTTGCAGGTAAAAACAATCGCAAGAATTTTTGCATCTTTAAATGAACCCAGCGTGTACGTCTTTCCATCAACACCGGGCAATTTAAAATCAGGCGCTTTACTGCCTATTGCTAATGTTTCATGATCAGCCGCAAAAGCGCTGGCAGCGATGCTGAAAGAGATGCTTAGAAATATTATCAAACTCTTTATTAAATGTTTCATAGACCGGGGTTTTATTAAATATACTTAATCAATAACAATTCTTGCGTTACGGAAAATGATGCATAATTAAAGTTAAAAAAGTAGGAATTTACTCCCTGCTTTCAAAAAGTTATTTTTTAAAAAGTTTAATGCGGCCGGGAAACTTATATTAATTTAAAAAAAGCACCCACTGTAGAAACAGGGGCGCTCGATTTGCTTATGAAATAAAAACTATTACAGAGTTTATAAATTTCTTAAGAAATGTATTCAATCCATACTATTTATTACTTATCAAATATTTGTGAATTGCTAACAAAAGCTATATGCTTACTATCCGGTGACCATGAATTTACATTGATTGTGCCCTGGCCTCCGTAGACATACGCAATTACTCTTGGCGCACCACCTGCAACCGGCATTAAGTTTAAGGTCACTTTTTTATAAGATGGGTGGCCGTTTGGTTCTATATCAATTGGAAAAGAAATGTACACCATCCATTTTCCGTCGGGCGAAATGTGCGGAAACCAGTTATGATGCTCATCGAATGTAAGCTGTTCCTGTCCGGTGCCATCGGGCTTCATCCTCCATATTTGCATAGTTCCCGTGGGATTTGCATTATAATAAATATACTTTCCATCCGGGGAATATTCAGGGCCATCAACATGGCCGGTAGTATTCTTTGTTAATGCGACTTCTGCGCCGTTGCTTGCGGAAACTTTATACAAATTGTAAATAGTGCTGCCGTTTCTTTGAGCAACTATAGCGACGTCTTTTCCGTTTGGCGCCCAGCCGTGCCAGTACGATGGCGTTTCTTCAGTAAGTAATTTTGGCTCGCCACCGGAGAGCGGCAGTACATATACCGTAGATCCTCCCCCCGGCTTGCCCTGCCTGGAATTACTGATGGCCAACATTTTTCCATCGAATGAGATGCCATGATCGTTGTTAATTCTGTCGGCAGAACCGGTATTTAATTTTTCCGGCGTGCCGCCTTCTATCGGCATCGTGTACAAAGAACCGCCTTCGTTAAATAAAAGCTTTTTTCCATCGGGCATGTAATTCGGCGCCTCAAACTTTCCTGTTGATTCGCGGATTACTTTTCTATCACCTGTAAACACATCCATTATTTCCATCCGGCAGCCTAAAACTCCCTGCACCGGTCCTACTTTAATTTGCGGATTAGGCTGGTATTTGTTATTTACCGGTTTATCAATGCGCACATTCCACATTTTAGCTTCTTCCACCTTATCTGAATCATGAGAACAAATGTATAGTCCAGCATAAACAGAATCTTTCATCGCATACATATCGGTAGAGCCAACTTCCTGCAGGGGCTCACCCCAGTTTGCTACCCGCATGGTTATTGTTTTACCAGTGCGTTCCAATTGTATGGTTTGAAAAATGACTTTTTTTGGAAAGAAAATTTCTTCCTGCGGATCTCTCATATAAGCGCCTCTTAAAGGCCTCCATTGCAATACAGCCAGGCCATCACCGTGTGTAACCGCATTGTAGCTGGCAGCACCTTCATCCAATGATTCCCGTATCATCCATCCAATTTTTCGGTGGCCATTGCCCGTGTCGCCAAGAAACGCAAAGTTTGCGGTTAGCAAAAAATCACCATTTATTTTTTTGTATAAATATTGAAACTCATCCCTGTTGAACCATATATTGGATCCACCGCCTTTCATATAGTACACCTGGCTGGCCGCATCATATCGTGCGGAGCCCGCAAGTTTTGGGTTACCTATATCTGTATTGCCGTCGAAAACACCCGGCTGGGCATTTTGACCATAGCCTGTATTATAAAAACAAAACAATAAAAGAAGCACTGGAAATTTCATATCAGAATTTAATCGGTAACCTATATTAGCAATCTGTATTAATTATGCGCTGATTTAAAACAATACTTTCCAAATGTAAAAGAGAAACCAGTAAATTCAATAATATTCACTACATCTTTAAGATAAAAAATTGTTTTTAACCCCTTCAACACCACACAACTGGTAAAAGTTGCATGAAGTTGCCTAAAATACAGATGGCCCACATGAGTGAGCCACATGCGATCAAAACCAAACCCGATAATTATTTCTGCGTAAAAAGATTGTCCACAAACTGTTGTTCGAAATGCTCAACCGGATCTCCCTGTACATTATGATAGATGGCGCTGATAAAAATAGACCTGGAAGCGCTGACAATGGCAAACAACAACAATAAGCCTGTTGCTCCTAAAACAATTCCTGCAACCGGGTCAACAAAATAGGTTACCAAAAATACCGGTATGGCAATTAGTATGATACCTGCAATCTGGATTAGTCCGAAGCTAAAACTTGCTCCCAGCTTCTCTCCCCATTTTTCTTTCATCAGGAAGGCCGAGCGCTTAAATGCATCAACCGGGCCGATATTTTCGTATGCAATTACGGGCACAACAAAAAAAGTTGCAACACTCCACACAATTCCAATCATTCCCGTAATAATTTTCCCCAGGGAGCCGAGATTCTCCTGTATTATCTGCAATATGGCGCCGATGGTACCTGCAAATAAGGCCCAGGAGAAAATGGTACCGATGCGGCTAAAGCTAAAATCAAGCCCTTCCCGCACGCTTACTTTCTCTCCGCGAAAATATAAGGTGGTACAATGAATAAGAGCTGTGTTAAAGTACACTATAATAAAGTAGTTGATGATGTAGAAAAGAAAGATCAGCGAGTAACTTTCAAGACGACTTGTGCTACCTATGTTCCCGGCGTCCCAACCTGCGCCGGTCATTATTACCAGGGCGAAGGAACCAAGCAAGGTTAGCAGGGATATGCTTGATAAGATAGGAAAAATGATAAGCTGCCTGTTGGCTTTTAATACTTTTAAACTGCTCATTGAAATTTGCCATCCGTTAGATAGCCTTGTGAAGATGCTCATAGGATTAGGTGTTGGTTTTTTTTAATAACGAATGGTAAAAATAATTTCCAGGTTTGAAACTTAATAATATTGTGAATAATTATTTTAATAAATTGTAATGAGAAAATTGCGGGGATACACTCTTTTATTCCGGAGTGACGTAAAAATAGATTCAATCAAATCAAATAACGAGATCATGAAATTTTTTTTGAGAAATGCGATATCGTCTCTATTACTGCTTGCTTTTACTGCCCATAATTGTTTTGCACAAAGCACAAAACCTGCAGACGAATCTTTTATCGTTGAAAATTATTACAAAGTAAAATGGGGATATGCTGATGAGTTTATTAATCTGTGGAAGACGAATCATTATCCTCTTTTAAAAAAAGCAATTGAGAAAGGAGATATCATTAGTGTGAATGCGGAAAAGCCGAAACTGCACAGCGGCGAAGACACCCGTTGGGATTTTAAAGTAATTCTAGTTTTCAAAAATGCAAAACTTGCTTTTGATGAAGAGCTTACTACTCCTTATAAAAAACAATTTTATCCCGATCCCGATAAGCTTGCCAAAGATGAGCAACATCGTTTCGAACTATTATTGGCACATTGGGATGTGATGGTTGATAAGGTTGAATTGTAAAATGTTGTAATTCTTCCGCCAAAAAAAGACAGGTATAAAAAGACCCTTATGAAGAATTCCTTTGAAGTCCGTGTGCGTAAAAAAATTCCCTATGTAAATGATCTTATTTTTTTCCTGCTGATTATTTGCTTTATTGTTTTCTGGATTGTTGAATTATTTTTCCTGCCTGTAAGAGATACACCGGGCGAAATTCAAACGGCCTGGTACATACTTGTGTTTCCGGATTTTCTTAAGAATATTTTATTGTATTTAGCGATCGCTTTCATAATCCTGCTTCCATTGCATTTATATCTCAGGCAATATAAAAATGCAGTACTTACTTTTTTACCCGGCGCTGTTTCGATCATTGGCCATAAATTAAATTATCATTTGGCAACAGGGCAAATTAAAAAAGTTTTTTGCATGGATGAAATGGATAGAGATGGGAATCCAAAAGAAAAATTTATATGCTATTTCAGAGTAGAAAAAAAATGGGAAGTTCAAAAATTTACTATAAGAGCAAGACTAAAAAGTTACGACCAAATGGATCCCTTTATGGAACACCTTCTTCAATATGAAAAATTAAATATTGAGATGCATGACCAGAATGTGAGTTTTGATGCAGGCGAAGAAATTTAATGAATGCTAAAGCACTATGTTTTAAATTTTGCTTTTAACAATCCGACAAACATTTTACCACAGATGTGAATTATAACATAGGCCCGGGATTTTGTTGCCGGAATTTGAAATTTCCTATTGAGACCATTTTGTCGGCTCCCTGTCCCACCTGTGTTTCTTTAATTCTTTAAGCAAATCGACGGGAAGCGCTGCACCATTGCCTACCGACATATTTGATTCAACATTTCTTATTTTTCGCATACCCGGTATCGTGGTAGATACGTCAGGATTGCTGAGAATGAAACGAAGGGCCATTTCAGGCATCGTCATTCCTTCCGGGATCAAAGGTTTTAATGCATCGGCATGATCAATACTTGCATTCAAATTTTCGGGCACGAAATAGGTAGAGCGCCAGTCATCTTTGGGAAAAGTAGTTTCTTTGGTCATGGTGCCGGTAAGCGTTCCTTCGTCAAAGGGAACACGGGCTATGACACCAAGGTTCAATTCACGGCAAAGTGGAAATAAATTATCCTCAGGTGCCTGGTCGAAAATATTATAGATCACCTGCACCGCATCTATTAATCCGGTCCGTAAGGTTTCAAGACTATTATCCGGCTCCCACCTGTTGATGCTGATTCCCCATGCTCTCACTTTCCCCTGGTCTGTTAACTGTGCAATAGCTTCTTTCCATTCGTCCTGCTGTGCCCAGCTATCTTCCCACACATGAAATTGCTGCAGGTCTATAGTTTCTATTCCAAGATTTTTCAAACTTTTTTCGGTGTATTCCGTAATATACGCGGCGGGGAAAACATCAGGTAAATTGTATTCCGGTCTTGATGGCCACTTACGATTTTTTGGCGGAATTTTCGTAGCCACATATAATTTTTTATCCGTATGCCTTTTTATAAGTGCGTTCAATATTTCTTCACTAAGGCCCGAACCGTATGCCCATGCGGTATCAAAAAAATTACAACCCATTTCCACAGCGCGATCAAGTGCCTTATTCACCTCCTCACTTTCTGATCCTGTCCATCCTGCCATGCCCCACATACCATATCCTACCTCGCTTACCTGCCATCCTGTTCTTCCAAAATTTCTGTATTTCATTTTAATGTTTTGTTTAAAATTAATGATAATTGTTTTTAAAGAGTCCGCCGGTGCCGGATTATTCGGCAACAAGATTCATTCCTTTTTCTCTTAAGTTAGCATGCTTCTTTAGTTTCTGATACTTTTTGTTTTGCGAAAAATAAACTAATTATGCATTGCTTCGGTAACGGTTATTTTGCATTGCTGGCGTATGATACTATTTATTGAACTGTTTAATATAATAATCAATTCCTAAATTTATTTTATGCCAGAGCATATACCTTCAGCAATCTATATACAGGAAATCCCGGGTCTATCGGCATCTGTAACGTCGGTCGCAACCGCAATCCCCGCGTTTACAGGCTATACCCAAAAGGCTCAACTGCACGAAGAAGATGATCTTTTAAATAAACCATTTCGCATCACATCCATCGATGAATATGAAACTCATTTTGGGTTTGCAGATCCGGAGAAAGGGATAGAGATCACTTTTGAAAACTTTGAAAATAACCTCTCAGTTATCGGAACGCTAAATGACAAAAAGAGATCACATTATTTATTGTATTATTCCCTTCAGCTTTTTTTTCTTAATGGCGGAGGCCCTTGCTATATTATATCTGTAGGTAATTATTCCGGCAATGGAACTATTAAGATTACTGATCTTAAAAGAGGATTGCGCCTGGCAAAAAAGACAGACGAAATTACCCTGCTTCTTTTTCCCGACGCGATAAACCTGAATAGTTATTCAAATTATTATTCCTTGTATAAGAAGGCAATGGAGCAATGTGCAGAATTGCAGGACAGGTTTACGATATTAACTGTTTTTCATCGCCGTAACAGCACTTCAACCTGGAGTGAGGATGTGGCTCTTTTAAGAAAAAGCCTCAATTTAGAGACCACCTATCTGCAATATGCAGCTGCTTATTTTCCCAGGCTTTATACTAATATCCATTTTAAAACGCAAGATGGCCTTGTAAAAATTGTTAGTGATGGTGCTGGTAATCTTCCTCCAACGCTTGAAGAGTTAAAATCCAAAAATGAAACTTTTTATAATCTTGCCCTTGGCGCTATTGATCATATTGAAATGCGTTTACCTGCATCGCCGGCCGTCGCCGGTATATTTGCGCAAACGGATACTTCAAAAGGAGTTTGGAAAGCTCCTGCTAATGTAAACATAGATGCGGCGATTCGCCCGGAATATGTATTGACGCAGCAGGAGCAGGAAGAATTGAATAATGAAGGCGCCGGGGGGAAATATATAAATGTAATCAGGACCTTCACAGGAAGAGGCCCCGCCATCATCTGGGGTGCACGTACGCTTGCGGGTAATGATAATGAATGGAAATATATTTCTGTACGCAGGTACTTTAATATGGTGGGAGAATCCTGCAAAGAAGCAACTGAACCATTTGTACTCGAGCCTAACGATGCCCATACCTGGACGCAGGTAAGAACAATGATTGAAACTTATCTTACGGAGCAATGGAGGGCGGGTGCATTGATGGGAAGAAAACCGGAAGAGGCTTTTTATGTAAGAGTTGGCTTAGGAACTACAATGACGCAAGCCGATATAGATGAAGGCCGAATGGTTGTTGAAATTGGGATGGCGGTAGTGAGGCCCGCTGAGTTCATTATCCTGAAATTTTCTCACAAGATGATTGGAGATGATGATGATTAAACTTCAGCATGTTCTTAACCTTCCCCTTGGGTGAGAGAAGGAATGAAGAAGATCAAATGTTTTCATTGATAATTGGATTAAAATTGTTTTCCAAATAAAATACATGGGTCACAGAAAGGGAATTTTTAATCAACACAGCAAAGCTGCAGGCGTCGCTTATTGTGCGATGTTAGCGGCTGGTATGTTTAAAACTGCTCCTGTCTACCCCCTTAATTTACCGGGCTTTGTGAATGCCGCCTGCAAGCTGAGACTTTATACTTTCAGCTTTCCCGAATTGGGCTATACAAAGGATTATAATCTTAAAATAAAATGCCAAAAAATATTCTTGAAAATAAAATCGAAGTACTAAAAATTACAAAATAGTTTTTGTTTATTTACTCTTTCTTCACAACCAAAACAAAACTCTTATGGCCATCCTTATTATTGTTTATCTCGCTTTTATTTTTTTCATTGTTGCCAGCATCTGGAAAACCTTTGAAAAAGCTCATCAACCGGGCTGGGCAAGTATCATACCTATCTATAATTATTATATTATGGGTAAAATCGGGGACGTGAAAAACTGGTGGCTTATTTTTATTCCCATCGTCAACATATACATCGTGTTTGTGATAATGATAGCTATTGCAAAATCTTTTGGAAAAAGTACAGGCTTTGGAGTTGGACTCGTTTTTTTAGGTTTCATCTTTTTTCCAATGCTGGGATTTGGCGATGCTACCTACATTGGGCCGAATGGCGCGAACTTAATGAAGGACGACATCGATTCGATTGGAACATAAACTTTTATTCCGTTTCTATCCTGGAATTGAAATTTGGCAGGTGTCTGCAGGTGTTTCTATTTTTTCAAAATGCAAGTATTTTATTTCAGTGACTACCCCATAAATAAAATAAAACCGGCGAGCGTGCCGATAAATATAAGCCCTGCCATTTTCGGTACATCAATACCATAAATATCCCTGATATTCTTTTTACATACTACGTATAAAATACTAAGTATGATAAAAAGATAAAATAAATTTGTGCCCCTTATAGGGCTTCGGTATATGTTATCATAGTATAAGCTGGAAACCCTTTGAAATAGAATTTTATATAGCATGATAAGGTTACTGGCCACACTAAATGAGACGATCAAAACCAGCATTGACCAGCCGATGGCTTTGCGCTTCCAAAAAGTAAAAAGCGCCACAGGCGTAATTAGTAGTGGCAGCAGATACAGCGAAACGAGGAAAGTGGAATTCCCGATTCCTGTTATTAAACTAATTATCGTGCTGAATTCTTTCGTTATCGTTAAAATGAAATATATCCCGTATACAACTATTACAAACAGGATTTTTTTTTCTGTAAGGTGCTCTTCGGTATCGTTTGTTTTGACTGTATAAAAAATTGATTCACTAACCGCTTTCATTTTCTCTCCTGCGATTTTGTTTTTTTCAGCCTGCTTATCTTTCTTTAACTGTTTTAAAACAAGCGGCTCTTTTGCCATATTTATTTCAACTTCTGAAAGTTTACGGTTAGATAATTCATTTTGTGCGGCTTCTATAGCAGAGGGTTGATATGCTTCAGGGTTATTAAGAATTTCGAATAACTCTGTATTGGATATTCTTTTGTAGTACTCAACAAAATCGGGAGTTGGCATAAGGGTTTTCTATGCTGTTTTAGAGTTAGCGTTAGTTGGCATTCTGTTTTCAAATCTATTATATTTCGATCGGATAAATTATCTGCTGAAAAAATTGAGATAAACAGGGGACCTAACAGGCTCAACCGTTTAATCCGAAATTGAGTTATACAGAAGATGAAAACTGGTGAATTGGAAAAATAATTTCTAAATCAAATTACTTAGCTGCCCCATAACTTTCTGAAAATTTTATTTCCTTATCGCGCTTTGAGGAGGCATTTCACCTGGTATCCTGTTTTTAAGATCTCCGAGCCATGGCCATAATTTCTGCTTATTCAGGTCAATACTCACTACGACTACGGGATCATCACTTGTAGCTTCTTTCATAACTTCTCCTTCCTGGTCAAACACCGCACTGATCATATCATAAGACGACGATACAAGATAAACCTGGTTCTCAATGGCACGTGCTTTTGCAAGAGTAAGGTTGCCTCCCCAGATAGGGAGAAAAATTATTTCGGCACCTTTTTGCGCAAGAGTCCTGGCCGTTTCCGGGAATGTAACATCCCAGCAGATCATCATACCAATACGCCCGAAATCTGTATTGAACACCGGTAAAGAAACACCGGGTGTAACTCCACCGTCGATCTCTTCACGTGGCAAACTTATTTTGCGATATTTTCCGGCGAGGTTGCCATTCCGGTCTATGAGAACTGAAGTATTATATACCACATCACCTTCTTTTTCCAGCAGGCCAGCTACAATATACAGGTGGTATTTTTTTGCAACATTTCCAAGGTACCTTGTGGTTGGGCCGGGAACCGGTTCGCTTGCTGAAATATAATTGAGATCCGTGCCGGCCATTGTTGCACCTTCGGGAAGGCAGACTATATCAGCTTTTTGATCAGCGGCTTTTGCTATAAATTCAGAAAATTTTTCGAGATTTTCCATTGATGATTTACTATCGTGTGGCCTATAATTTATTGTTGCAAGTCTTACCGGCCGCGATTCCAGGGGATGATCTTTCTTAAATGAAACGGCGCCAAAATTTACGCTTCCGTCGGCATCCCAACGATAATGCAATTCAAGTTTTGCACGTTTTGTATCGGGAGGCACCAGGTATGTCTGTTCAATGACATTCCAACCATCCTTCGCTTTCTCATTGAGTACAGTCGGGTATTCTGTGAAGCCTACTTGTTCGCCGGATCCATCTTGCCATTTTATTCTTGCTATAACGCTTCTGCCAGGTTCATCAATCCGGAATGATTTATAATAGCCCAGGAATTTAAAATATTGTCCCGGTTCCACGTCCACTGTTTTGTACCAATGTCCGTCAGAAAATGCTTTGCCTCCACCTTTCAAAACGAGGGTTTGTGCGCCGTTGAAGAAAGTTTTACTATCGACATAGCGAACCGGGGCAATTGCATCACGCTGGCTTTCGAATCTCCATTCAGATGGATTAAATTCCTGGCAAAGAACAGGAGAGTGAATAAAAAATATAAGAAAATATGATAGGGAAATAACCAGGAACATTTTGTTCCCGCTACTATAATTTCTCAAATTCAAGCCCTTTTGAAGTGTGCAGGATTTTTTACGTTTCATATACCGGCATTTTTAAGCAAGTTAATATTTTTGCACCCTACATAACCATTCAGGATACAATTCCCGAAAATAGATTCTACAGTTATTGAAAGAACGTACACATATTTTGTTACTGTTAGTTGCCCTGATTTTTTTTCTTTATAGACTTTGACATTCAACCGCAGGAAGTACTATTTTGATGCAACAGGTTATTTAGAAATAAGAAGAGAAAGCAATCTCCGGGCGATTTTTTTTGGCATAAATTCAGGCGTAAAAAAAATCGTTTTAAAAAAAAGACCGTTTTAAAAAATAAGTTTATAAATTGAAAAGATTAATTAGTTAGAAAAATACATGATGATTGCAGATTTAGCCTTAAGACCATCAGACCTCGATTCGAAACTCAAAAAATTTTGGAAACTCTCCGGTGAAAAAATCAACCTCATTGAAAAAAATTATGATGTTACAAAGGGTTCACCTGTTTTCACAGTGAAAGGGAAATACACCACAAGAGGCTGGACGGAATGGACGCAGGGATTTCTGTACGGGTCCATGATACTGCAATATGATGCGACAGGTGATAAAACAGTCCTCGATGCAGGACGTAAGAAAACGCAGGAAACGATGGCGCCGCATATTAGTCATACTGGTGTGCACGATCATGGATTTAATAATGTGAGCACCTACGGCAATTTGCTTCGATTAATGCAGGAAGGAAAAATTGACTTTAATGAATGGGAAAAAAATTTTTATTCTTTAGCATTAAAAATATCAGGAGCAATACAAGCCAGCCGGTGGACGACAATAAAAGATGGAGGTTTCATTCATTCTTTTAATGGGGCGCACTCGCTCTTCGTGGACACGATTCGCTCTTGTCGTTCACTTATACTTAGTCATTCCCTGGGCCATATTCTGCAGGCAGAAGGCGATATCCATGTCAGTTTGTTGGAGCGGGCTCTTGACCACATGAAAGCGACCGCCAACTATTCTGTATTTTATGGCGAAGGTCGTGATGTCTATGATGTTTGGGGGCGCACTGCACATGAAAGTATTTTCAATGTAAAAGATGGAAATTTTCGTTGCCCGAATTCTCAGCAGGGATACTCTGGCTTCACCACATGGACACGAGGCCTCGCATGGGCCATGTGTGGATTTGCCGAGCAACTGGAATGGTTTCATACGATTGATGACGTGGAATTAAAATCATTACCCGGAAAAGTAAACGTTGTATCATGGATGCTTAAAGCGGCGAAAGCCACCTGTGATTTTTATATCGATAATACTCCTGCAGATGGAATTCCTTATTGGGATACAGGAGGTCCCGGGTTGCACAGGATAGGAGATTACCTGGAGAAGCCTGCCGATCCATACAACGAACACGAGCCCGTTGACAGTTCTGCGGCAGCTATAGCTGCACAAGGATTATTAAGATTGGGCAGATATCTCCGGCAAAATGGAGATATCAAAGGCGGAGATCATTACTGGCAGGCGGGACTAACGGTTTCGAATAACCTTTTTGACGAGCCATACCTCAGCACTAACCCGGATCACCAGGGACTGGTATTGCATTCCATTTATCATCGCCCGAATGGATGGGACTATATTCCGGCGGGAAGTAAAATTCCGAATGGCGAATCGAGCATGTGGGGAGATTATCATGCCCGTGAGGTTGCGCTTTACCTGCAAAGAATTATCAATAACGAAACATACCATACTTTTTTCAATATTCAATGAGTTCTAACGTGCATACAGATCTTTCTAAATTGTGTATTCATACCATTACCACCAAACCCTGGAAAATAGAAGATGCGGCAAAGAATTACTCTGCTGCAGGGGTTAAAGGAATTACGGTTTGGCGCGATGCACTTGAAGGAAGAAACATAGAACAAACAGGCAAAATGCTTCGTGATCTTGGCCTGGCGGTTGTATCGCTTTGCAGGGGTGGCTTTTTTCCTGCTAAAGATTCTAATAAAAGGAAATTGGCTATTGATGATAACCGGAAGGCAATTGAGGAAGCTGCTCAACTCGGCACGCAAATAATCGTGCTTGTATGCGGTGCCGAGCCGTCACAGAGCCTGGAAGAATCAAGAAAACAAATTCGTGATGGTATCGAAAAGATAATACCCGAAGCGGCAGCGGCAGGCGTGAAACTTGCCATAGAACCATTGCACCCGATGTATGCCGATAGCCGTTCTGCTATTAATACGCTGGCGCAGGCAAATGAAATGGCTGAAGAATTGAACTCGCCCTGGGTGGGAGTTGCCGTAGATGTTTATCATCTTTGGTGGGATCCATTTTTAGAAAAAGAAATAATGCGTTGTGGCGAAAACGGAAATCTCACGGCATTTCACATCTGTGACTGGAAAGTACCAACAACGGATTTTTTACTCGATCGCGGGTTAATGGGCGAAGGATGCATCCCCGTAAAAAAAATAAGATCGTGGGTAGAAGCCGCGGGGTTCACTGGCTTCAATGAAGTTGAAATTTTTTCAACTAAGTATTGGGCGGAAGACCAGGCCGGATATCTCAAAAAAATAATTGACGCGTATAAAGAACATTCTTAAGTTTTTTAAAGGAATAGAAAAAATGACAGAACATAAAATAGGAATCATCATGAATGGGGTGACGGGGCGTATGGGAACCAACCAACACCTGCTGCGTTCAATTGCTGAAATCATAAAGCAGGGCGGCGTAAAAATAAGTCCGGGGGAAACTATTATGCCAGATCCTGTTCTTGTGGGCCGTGATGAAAATAAGTTACAGAAACTTTGTCAACTTTCCGGCGTAACAAAAATGACGACTAACCTGGATGAGGCGATGGCCGATCCTTATAATTCTATTTATTTCGATGCACAAATAACGGGCAAACGGGTAGAAGGCGTAACTAAAGCTGCAAAAGCAGGAAAGCATATCTATTGTGAAAAACCAATCGCAACTGATACAAAACAGGCAATGGAATTGTACCAGCTATGCAAAGATCACAATGTGAAAAATGGCGTGGTGCAGGATAAACTTTGGCTTCCCGGAATTTTAAAGATCAAACGCCTTATTCAGCAAGGGTTTTTTGGTAAAATATTATCTGTAAGGGGAGAATTTGGCTACTGGGTTTTTGAAGGAGATTCCATTCCTGCACAAAGGCCATCATGGAATTACCGGAGTGAAGATGATGGTGGAATTATTGTAGACATGCTTTGCCACTGGCGTTATCTGCTCGACAATGTGTTTGGAAAAGTGAAGGCTGTTTCCTGTTTGGGTGCAACGCATATTCCGCAAAGGATCGATGAAAACGGAAGGCCTTATAAATGCACAGCAGACGATGCAGCATACGCGACGTTTGAGCTTGAAGATGGTATTATTGCTCAATTTAATTCTTCCTGGACGGTAAGAGTACGGCGCGACGATCTCCTGACGCTACAGGTGGATGGCACCAAAGGCTCCGCTGTAGCCGGATTGCGTGAGTGTTATATTCAACATTATGGCAATACACCTAAACCGGTGTGGAACCCGGATATTGCTCAACCTATTAACTTTTTTGAAGGCTGGGCAAAAGTTCCCGAGCAGGAGAATTATGAAAATGCTTTTAAAGTTCAATGGGAATTATTTCTAAAACATGTAGTAAAAGGAGATCCTTTTCCCTGGGATATGCGTGAGGGTGTGAAGGGAGTGCAACTGGCTGAAAAAGGAATTGAAAGCTGGGAAAAAAAGTGTTGGGTAGATATTCCTGAGCTATAAATATTTTATTAAGAAAATGAGAAGAATTGCTTTAATCACAGGTGGCAGCCGCGGCATTGGCTTCGGAATTGCAAAGGAGCTTGCGCAAAATAATTTTGACCTTGCGATCAATGGAATGCGTCCTGAGGCTGGAGTTGCGGGTGCCATAAGCGAATTAATGATTTATGGCGGCGATGTAATTTATTGCCAGGGAAATATTGCCTCTTTCAGCGATCGGAATAAAATAATGCAGGATGTAAAAGACCATTATGGAAAACTGCATGTGCTGGTAAACAATGCAGGAGTCGCACCGAAGGAACGGAAGGATATTCTCAATGCAACAGAAGAGAGTTTTGATGATGTGATAGGAGTAAATTTAAAAGGCCCCTATTTTCTTACACAACATGCGGCAAACTGGATGATAGCGCAAAAAATCGCTGACGAATCGTTTACTGGCTGTATCATAAATATTTCCTCCATGTCGGCGACAGTAGTTTCCGTGAACCGGGGCGAGTATTGCATTTCCAAAGCAGGTATGGGTATGTCAACGCAACTGTTTGCTGTAAGGCTCGGCGAATTTAATATTCCCGTTTTTGAGATACGCCCGGGAATCATAAAAACAGATATGACTGCAGGTGTTAAAGAGAAATATAATAAATTGATCGCAGATGGGTTATGCGTTCAAAAGAGATGGGGAGAACCGGAAGACGTTGGAAAGGTTGTCGCATCACTTGCCAAAGGTGATTTCGCATATTCCACCGGGCAGGTAATTATGGTGGATGGCGGTTTAACAATTCCCAGATTGTAAAATACTTATATAAAAATTAATGAAAAAATATCTTCTGATCATTGCAACAACGGCGCTTCTCCAGTTGTATTTCTTAAGCTCCTGCAACACGGGTGAGTCTTCCGATAAAACTTCTATTTCCGCCGATTCTGCAACAATTGCACAGGGGCAAAAATCTTTTGCGGAAAAATGCAGCGGCTGCCATAATTTTTCGCAGAACGGTATTGGCCCGGAGTTAGCGGGAATCACAAATGAACAACCTCTAGACTGGATCAGGAATTTTGTCAGCAATCCAAAAAAAATAATTGACAGTGGCGACACCACCGCTCAAAAATTATTTAAGCAATACAAGGCCCTTATGCCATCTTTTGATTATTTATCGCTGTCGGAGATGGATGCGCTTCTTGCTTATATTCAGACCAAAAAAAAACAGGTAAGGCCGCCTGTTATCGAAGACACCAACGATATAAAAAATCCAATTCCTGACTCCATCAAAACCTCGGGCCTTATCGTTAATATTGCTCCTGTAACTCAAATCCCCGCCTCTTCCGATCAACAACCTTTAACCAGGATTACAAAACTGGATTATGAATCTAACACGGGCGATCTATATGTTCTTGATCTTCGTGGCAAACTATATAAGTTGCAAAATGGCAAGCCTGAAGTTTATATGGATATGGCAAAGCTGGAACCTAAATTTATCAATCAGCCTGGCCTGGCCACGGGATTTGGAAGCTTTACTTTTCATCCCGAATTTTCAAAAACCGGGCTTCTTTATACAACGCACACTGAGCCGGCGGCAACTGCAAAAGCCGATTTTAATTACCCTGATTCCATTCCCGTAGTGCTGCAATGGGTGCTAACGGAATGGAAAACAGGTCCGTCAACTTTTCCATTTTCCGGAAAGGGAAGAGAGTTGTTGCGCATCGATATGCCTACCGGAATTCACGGCGTTCAGGAAATAACTTTTAACCGCGATGCAAAACCTGGCGATGAAGATTATGGGTTGCTCTATGTGGGCATAGGTGACGGAGGGAGCACTGAAATTGGTCATCCGCTGGTATCGGTTCATCCGGATAAAATCTGGGGAAGTATTATCCGTATAGATCCTTCGGGAAACAATAGTAAGAATGGTAAATACGGGATTCCTGCACAAAATCCGTTTAGCAAAAAAGATGACAAAAATTTTGCGCCGGAAATCTACGCCTATGGCTTTAGAAATCCTCACCGCTTCAATTGGAGTAAGCCTGGAAAATTACTTGCGGTAAATATCGGGCAGACCAATATTGAATCAGTTAACCTGGTATTGCCAGGACATTTTTATGGATGGCCCATCAGGGAGGGAACTTTTGAGGAACGCTTTTTTAATGAGGTTGGTAAGGTTTACCCTCTTCCATCAAATGATTCAATGTATCATGTAACCTATCCTGTTGCCGAGCTTGATCATGATGAGTCAACAGCAATCACGGGAGGATTTGAGTATCGTGGTAGCACAATACCTCTTTTAAAAGGGAAATATTTATTCGGCGATATAGGAACCGGCAAATTGTTCTATGTAAATATGAGTGATCTCATTTTGGGAAAGCAAGCCACCATCAAAAAATGGAACATCGCCATAAACGGCATGCCTACTACTCTTGTAAAGCTTACCGGAAGAGATCGTGTTGAGTTGAGGTTTGGAATGGACAAAAAAGGAGAATTGTATTTATCTACCAAAGCTGACGGTAAAATTTATAAGCTCGCAGGCGCACATTTAAAGAACTAAGTACCGTAAATATATAGATGGAAATAGATTGCAGTTCGAATGAAAAGACAAAACAGGATGATACACATAAATTAAAGAAGAAACGGAATGAAAAATTCACTTACAAGTACTCCGGAATATTATTCTTCCAAATCCATCACCAGCGAGCTTTTGCGGATACCAGTATTAGTTGCAGCACTGGGATATATGGTAGATATGTATGACCTGTTTCTTTTTAGCATTGTGCGTGTCCCAAGTTTGAAGTCGTTAAATCTTTCGGGAGACAGCATCATGCAAAACGGTATTATGCTGCTCAATTTGCAAATGGCCGGTTTACTTATTGGAGGAATAGTATGGGGCATACTCGGAGATAAGAAAGGAAGGCTCTCTGTGCTTTTTGGTTCCATTCTTATTTATTCGCTGGCAAATATCGGCAACGGGTTTGTAACCTCAATTGGTGCATACGCGGTGCTGCGCTTTATTGCCGGCTTTGGACTTGCCGGTGAACTGGGTGCCGGTATTACTTTGGTCACAGAAATTCTTCCAAATAAAATTCGTGGATATGGGACAACACTTGTTGCTACGATGGGCGTATTTGGTGCATTGCTGGCTTACCTTGTATCCTGGCTTTTTGACTGGCGTGCATCGTATTTTATCGGTGGAGGTCTTGGGCTATTGTTGATGGTTATGCGGATAAGGGTTTTTGAATCGGGGATTTTTATAAAACTAAAAAAGGAAAATATTAAGAGGGGAAACATTTTGATGCTCTTTAATAATAAAACACGTTTATTAAAATATATCACCAGCATCGTTATAGGAATGCCGATTTGGTTTGTTGTTGGAGTGCTAATCACATTCTCGCCGGAGTTTGGAAAAGCGTTGGGAATCGATCAACCAATTGATGCCGGTAAGGCCGTTTTATTTGCTTTCGCCGGGCAAGTTGCCGGGAATATTATCAGTGGCTCTCTTAGTCAATACCTGCAAAGCAGGAAAAAGGTGATTCTATTATTTATGCTTGCCTCCTTTTTATTTGTGCTGATCTATCTATTGATACCGCTTGGGAGTCCGGCTTTGTTATATGTCTTATCTGCATGCCTCGGATTCTGCAGTGGTTACTGGACGCTGTTTATTACGGTAGCCGCAGAACTTTTTGGCTCTAATCTGAGAGCCACAGTCGCTACCACAGTACCCAATTTTGTACGAGGAACTATCATTCCCATGACTGCCCTGTTTTTATTAATGAAAACAAATATGGGCGTAATTAAAAGCGCGTTAGTAGTCGCATTAATCACGTATGCTATTGCGATTATTGCGCTTATTTTTTTAGAAGAAACTTTCAAAAAGGATATCAATTATGTCGAAGAAGATTAATTGGCTGTTAACCCGATACTATCCTACAGATGATAATACTCCTTATATAATTTTTCTATATCCTCCGTACGCATCTCACCATTATGAACAATAATACGATAGGAAAGATGCAGGCCTTTTCTGGATAATTCCACCGGGGTTCTGCCGGGATAGGGAATGTTTTGCATACTCGTAACGCTTCGTAAAATCCAGGGATATCCGGCATTGGCAGCAGGTGGATATCCAAAAACAACAATACCACTTTTCGGTATATTTTCGCCCTCAAATGAACCTGTAAAATCCATCCAGGGACCAGCCGACACAGCAGTTTCTTCCGGTACAACCTTTTTGTTTTCAGAAATAAATGAAAGATCGGCGGGAAGTTTTAACCGTAAACAAAATCCGCCATAACCTTTTGGATCATCCGATCCGCCAATTTTTAAATGGTCAACAAGCGCAAACAAATTAATATCAAAATCCAGGATGCGGTATTGAGGAGTTGCTTTAAATACGGTGATCGTTGTTTCTTCTTTCACAATGGGTGTAGGTTGATCAGGAGATAATTCTGCATTCCATATTAATTGCGAATGAAGTAAGACTTTGTCTCTGTTCTTTTTTATTTTTACTCTTATCGGTTTCCAATTGATATGTTCCGACATCCAGCCATCAGCTATATTTTTGTCATTTAATATTACCTGGTGCCAGGCCCAAAAAATACCCCGGTGATAGGGGTGATCCGTTGGCGAATCATCCGTTAAAATATTTTCATTCAAACTGTAAAGCGGATGTACATAACCAGCTCTTTCATATTTTCCATTAACCGATTTTGGCTGAACCTGGTAAAACAAAACCGTATTACCATTTTCAATAATTAAAATGCCTTCTTCAGTTTTTTTAATTCTAAAATGTTGGGCAACTATTATCGTATTCGTAAATAAAAGAGAGAGCGTGATTAAGAGATATTTTCCTCCGACAACCTTATGAGGCATATTTCAATGTTTTAAAAATTTTCTTTAACCTTTTTCTTGCGCAATAGTATTTTCAATAAAAATAAAGAAACAACAATTAAGTAAAGCACCGGGGTATTTTATAATTTTAGCCTGCATCCATTTAATGAAACAATCTCCTTTAAACAAACAGCGTAATGATAGGATATCGCCTGATGAGAAATAATGATATTGCAGCTGGCCTCTCACTATGCCGTGCAGCAGGATGGAATCAACTTTCACGGGATTGGGAAATGTTTTTACATCTTAGTCCGCATGATTGCCTTATTGCTACAATGGATGAAGATATCATAGGGACAGTTACAACCATCTGTTATCAAAATTTTTTCAGTTGGATTGGAATGGTATTGGTTGATCCTGGTAGCCGTGGGCAAGGAGTAGGAATGCAATTATTGCATGAAGCATTGCATATTTTAAAAAATGTGGAAACCATAAAATTAGATGCTACGCCAGCCGGCCGCGAAATATATTTGAAATTGAATTTTGTTGATGAATACGGGATTAGCAGGATGAGCACAAACGCGGTTGCAAAGAATCTTAAAACTTTCTTAGCGAAACCCTTTGAGAAAAAATATATAAAAGCAATTGCAAATTTTGACCAGGAAATTTTTGGTGCAGATCGTCAAACTTTATTAGAATGGATGTTGGAAGGTGCTCCTGGGTTAGGATATTTGATTGAAGACACTAATGAAATCCTGGGTTATTGTTTAGGGCGCCATGGTCATGACTTTACACACATTGGCCCAGTGGTTGCAAAAGATGTAACTATTGCAAAAGATCTTGTTGCTGCTGCGTTACTCCATTGTATCGCCCAACCCGTCACCGTTGATGCAATGCAATTTGATCAAGAATGGATGGCGTGGTTATCTTCGATTGGTTTTACCGGGCAGCGTTTCTTTACCCGGATGTATCGTGGAACAAATAAATTTCCCGGCTTGCCGGAAAAGCAATTTGCGATTTTGGGGCCGGAGTTTGGTTGATGTTCTCTTGTATATTCTCATTCTCAATAAATATCAGACCAGGAGCCTATGACGGATGAAATGCAATTTGAATCTCTTTACAACGAATATAAAAACCTCGTTTATAATATGTGCCTTCACTATGTGTTGAATGCAGAAGATGCACAGGATGTGACCCAGGAAGTATTTGTAAAAGTTTACCAGCGTTATGGTCGTTATGACCAATCGCTCTCCTCTTTAAAAACCTGGATATGCCGCATAGCCATTAACCAATCCCTCGATTATTTGAAGTCAAAAAAAACCAAAAAAAGATTTGGCTTTTTAACTTCACTCTTTCATCCCGAGACCGAAGAACCTATAGAATTACCCCAATCAATTGACCACCCTGGGATACAGGCAGAAGACAAAGAAGCGCTGGAAAAACTGTTACAAATAATTTACACCTTACCTGGAAATCAAAAGACGGTCATAATTTTAAGTAAGATTGAAGATCGCTCACAGAAAGAAGTGGCTGAGATTATGAACATCAGCGCCAAGGCGGTTGAATCTTTAATACAAAGGGCCAAACAAAATATTCAGAAAAAATTAACAGAAGCCGAAGGATTGTAAACAAACCGTCGTATAACATAAATAGAATAACATGAAAAATATTGACAACAAACTGGACTTACTAAAACAGATAAAGGAAGTGGACGCCCCGCCTTTCCTGCTTACCCGCATCAGGCAGGGGATAGACAACCTGCATAATGCGGAAGCTCCCGTAAAATGGAAATGGGCTTTTGCCATTATTTCAATTTTTTTGCTGCTGCTTAATTTATCCATCTTCTTTAAAACCCCGGCTACCACCAATAAAAAAGCAGGGATTGAAAGCCTGGTAACTACTTTGAATCTTTCAACAAGTAATAGCCTATATAATGAGTAAAATAAAACTATTAAGCATAGGGGTTATTGGCCTCCTATTGATAAATCTTGGCATTGTAGGGTTCCTGCTTTTTCATAAACCAACCCAATTACCTGCCGGGCCGCCTCCTTTATCGAATGATGGCCCAAAGAATATTATTGCTGAACGGCTTCATTTCGATAAAGGCCAGGTTGCTGAATATGAAAAGCTGATTCATGCACATCAATCAGCAATAAAAAATATGGAAGACAGTATCCGGATGGCAAAGGATGAGTTGTATAAAACGCTTACAAACGAAGATGAATCTGTAAAAGATTCCCTGGTAACAGAGCTGGGCCTGTATCAACAAACAATAGAAGAAATCCACTACAATCATTTTATGGATATTAAGAAACTCTGCAGGCCTGATCAGCTTGATAAATTCGACAAACTCACCAATGAATTGGCTCACTTTTTTGCCACCGGCAAAAATGATTCTCCCCCTCCGAAAGATTAGCAAGGATTAGTTAATAAATCATGACTTAAACGCAATTTTTTTTGTTGCGTAGTCACCAGTTTATGCCCTTTGGTAAAACCTTCTCAATAAACTTTTATCACCACCGAAGGATTTATTAAATGTACTCGTATAAGAGTACTATGAACCTAAATAAAAAATTTATGAAAAAATCATCGGGCCTTGTTCTTACGGGGGCGGTAATATTAAGCGTAGCAGCATTTAGTTGCAAAAAAGATAGCACTACAGTTGATACCGGCACAAATGGAACTGTAGATATAACCAGTGTGGTTCAGTCCACATATACGGGCAGTGCAACTGTTGCTGCAAGTAGTAGCAGCATTGTTATTAAAAGTGATGGTTTGCCAAATCATAAAACGCCTTACTGGGGTGTTGGCAATGCATTGTATGAAGACTTTCCGCCGGGCTACCATGCTAATGTAAATACGGGCTTCAGTGCCCATAGCTACAGCATGACCATACCAGCAAAACCAGGCACTGCTGTTACACATGAAGAAACTACACTTGGACCCATCGGGATGGCCCTCAACGGAGTGCCTATTTATAATGACAGGGAGGGTGGTAATGTAGCATTGGATGCATTAACGATTACGACTTTTGATTACTCAGGTGCTCACCCAGGGCCAGGACAGGATTATCACTACCATACCACCGGCCGATACACTTCGCAGGACGATGCAAAACTGATTGGATTTTTAAGAGATGGCTTTCCTATTTACGGCAGAAAAGATACAACCGGGGCTTATCCAACTTTAGATGAATATGGCGGGCACACAGGCCCAACGCAGGATTTTCCCAATGGTATTTATCATTACCATGCATCAAATGTTAACTATCTCAATACAGGATATTATGTTTTAAAGGCCGGAAGCTATTATGGAACCAAAGGAACTTTCACACAATAAAAATCAGTAAAACAAAAAACAATTTAATTATGAAAAAGACAATGCTTAATGGACTTATTGCAACGATGCTTATTGCTTCTGTGCTAAGTTGTTCATCAAACAAAAAAGCAACCGCTAATGGACAAACGAATGGAGGAGCTCCTTCCACAGATGCATTATTTGCACAAATGGATAGCAATAAAGATGGTAAACTTTCAAAGACAGAAGTAAAGGGCCCGCTGGCAAATGATTTTGCCAAAATTGATACAAATAGTGATGGATTCATTTCAAAGGAAGAACTGAATAAAGCTCCAAAACCAAGCGGGCAAAGGCCCCAGCAAGGGCAGGCAGGGCAACAAGGGCCGCCGCCAAATGGCAGCAAATAAATATCAACTTTATGTTTAGGAGAATACATTTATATGTAAAACCAATATTGTTTCTAACTGTATTAATTTTTCTAATCAGTTGTTCGGGCAACCGGAAAGAAGGGGGAATAACTCCCCTTTCTTTCATCGTGGATACGGCACTTATACCTAAGGATACTATTTTGGCCAACGCAAAAAATCTGAAACTTAACAATGGTCTTTATTATCTGAATGAAAAACCATTTTCCGGTTATATAAAAGATGTTTATGAAAACGGGCAAGTACAATCCATTGCCAGTTATTTAAATGGTATGCAGCACGGCACCACTATTTCCTTTTATGAAAACGGAAGATTGCGGGATAGCAGATGCTATAAAGAAAATAAAAGCTTTGGAAAACATATTGGTTACTGGGAAAACGGAAACCAAAAATTTGAATTTTATTATTTGAATGATAAAAGGGAAGGCCCGAACAAGCAATGGTATGAAAGCGGCCAACCTTATGCATTCCTGAATTTTAAAGATGATAAAGAAGATGGTACGCAACAAGCCTGGCGGCAAAACGGTAAGCCTTATCTCAATTATGAAGCTAAAGATGGTTTCCGTTACGGACTTCAAAAGTCTAATTTATGTTACACATTGGAAGACGAAAAATTTAAAAACGCAAAGTGAAATACATTATATCTATATTTTTTTTGAGTGCTTTGTTTTCGTGCAAGGAAAGCGCACGAAAGCTGCCCTATTATGATACTGCAGACTTTACACCTAAATGGGAAATGAAAGATGGGAAAACCTTTCATGCGATAAGAGCATTTAATTTGACAGACCAGGAGGGTGAAACTTTTACCGAAAAAAATCTGGATGGTAAAATTTGTGTGGCCGATTTTTTCTTTACCTCCTGCCCCGGTATTTGTCCCAAGCTGGCCCTCAGTATGACCGATCTGCAAAAGGAATTCTTAACTGATAACGCTATCCTGTTATTATCCCACAGTGTAACCCCGGAGAAAGATAGTGTGCCGGTTCTTAAAAAATATGCTGCTGACAACCACGTGAATTTTAATAAATGGAAATTACTCACCGGTAACAGATCAGATATTTATGACCTTGGCAGAAGATATTATTTCGTAGAAGAAGATCTTGGTGTGAAAAGTGACAGTTCTGTTTTTCTACATACAGAAAACTTTGTGTTGATAGATAAACAAAGACATATCCGGGGAATTTATAACGGCCTTGATCCCAACAGCATGGTGGCTTTGAAGAATGATATTAAAGAATTGAAGAAAGAATAATAACAAAAGCACACCGAAGAAAAATTGAGAAACAAATGTATTAATGATGTTTACATCGATAATGCGATTGAACACTTTAATAACTTAACCGACCAGGAATAAATGGCAGACAATACAGACGAAGAACATAAAAATAGTTTGCCAGCTTCAGAAGCTGAAAATCCCTCACACACAATTATTCCTACTTCAGACACTGAAGGAGACAACCCAAATCAGGAAACAAAGAAAATGGAAGTACATCATCATGGACATCATCATAAACATCAAGACGGAAAGAGAAGCCGGAAATCATATTTCTGGGAATTTTTAATGCTGTTCCTTGCCGTGTTCTGTGGAAGTTTGGCAGAGTATGGATTAGATCATAAAATTGAAAATGACCGTGAAGAGGAATTTATTGAAACAATGATAAGTGATTTAAAAGAAGACACCACCTTATTAGGTGAATCCATTACCAGGTTTAAGCAAAAAGGAATTGAAGTAGATAGTTTAATCATTTTATTAAACTCAACAAACATAAAAGCTTACGGTTCAGCGCTTTATTATTATGGAAGATTAGCAAGCCGGTTTGCTTTTTTTACAAGTACCGACCGTACTATTCAGCAAATGAAAAACTCGGGTGCTTTCCGGCTTATCAGGAATATTAATGCCGCTTCCGGTATATCACAGTATTATTCAGAAATGAATGGCGTGTATCTTTTGCAAAACAATACCAACGACCTGGCAATGGAATATCGCTCCATTTCATACACTCTTTTTAATCCGGCCGTATTTGAATCTATGGTAAATGATGAAACAAATAATGTGGTTATCAAACCTGTTGGAAATCCCTCGCTGATTAGTCATGATAAATCTGCTGTAGTGAGGTTAAGCTCCACACTTCATTACGTGAAGGGGTCAAGGTTGGTTTTGTATGACAGGTATATTTATCTAAGTAAAAAAGCAACTGCGCTAATTGAATTATTGAAAAAAGAGTATCGCCTGGAATAATTATTAAAAATCAATAATGTCCGGCTAAGTTACTAAAACGCTTTGCAGGCTTGTGTTTTGACCTCACCTTCTACCCATCTTCGAAGGCGACGGGAAGACAGGAAAATTCAGTAAACGAATTTTCCATTCTTAAGCTCCACGTTAAAATTCACTTTTGCGTCCAATGCTTTGAAAACTTTGAGTATTGTTGCAAACCTTGCGTCAGTCACACTATTTTCAATTTTTGAAATCTGGGCTTTTTTCACGCCTACCAGGTCACCCAATTGTTCTTGAGTCAGATTTCTTTCAAGGCGAACTTGTTTTATAGTTTGCCCAAGTAAGTCAAGTCGTAATTCGTTCTCGAATTCGTTACGTTTTTGCGTTCCTTTTTTACCAATATATTTGTCGGTCAGTTCTTCTAAACTATATGTTTTCATTTCTTTTTGTTTTTCTCGTTAAAGAACTTTTCTCGTAATCTTTCAGCTTTTTCAATTTCATTTTTTGAGATCTTATCAGTTTTCTTTATCAGTCCGTGAGTTGAAACTACTACGGTGTCATTCTTATCCAACTTGTCCCAAAATGCTAAAAGCCTGTAATATGACTTATTGTATTTTGTTCTAAACTCCCAAATTTCGTCTTGAAGCTTTTTGAAAAGCTCTTTGTCGTTTGTGCTGCGGGATTTCCAAATGTTGTAAACAATTTTATCTCTTGATTTTTCGTCCAGGCCATCCAAAAATTCCTTTGCTTCTTCTAAAAACTCAACACGGAATTTATAGTTCATTCACGAAGTTTCGTCAAAGATAAAAGTTTCTTATTTAGGAAACAAGCTTGTTAAGTGGGGAAGTTGGTTTTACTGACGCTCAACAATATGGCAGCCCTAAAGAATGATATTAAGGAAATGAAGGAAGAAAAATAAAATAACGACCGAAGGATAATTAAAAAACAATCGTATAATATGAAAACAACAAACTATGGTTTACAAAATTTTAATGTTTGCATCAATAATCAGTTCATTGAACGCATGCAAAAAAGATGCAATCACTTCATCTACCTCTGCAGGCACAGTTATTAATGTGGATGCAACACAATTTCTTACAACAACCGGATCAGTAGTTATCACAACTGAGGACCATGCCCTTTCGAATGGAACAACTGCCTCGTGTTACAAAATTGTAACAAAAAGTAACCCGGCAGATCATGCCATGGGGCCATGGTGTCCTACCAATATCTCCGACGACGCTACCAAAGGTGGTATATGGATGAGCGGCGGCAATGTGTATGATGTGAATGGCGAGTTTATTAAGAACCTGGCCACATTCTACAACGACCCTACCTGGCAAATGTATAATACAACCACAGGCGCCATCACCAAAACCCTGACCCAGGCGGATTGTGAGGCGGCCGCAAACCCTAATGTGGGTACAGCTTACAAAAATTACTGCGTGGAATGTTTGCCATCATACGTTTCTTCAATAACAAACACCTATTATATTCCCATTACACCTGTGAAGGCAAGTACTTCGTATACGTTTCCCACCGGACCCGGCGGTCCCGGAAGTGTAGCAGGACCATCAACAAGAGGAATTGCTTTTGATGGTGTAGTATTTGATGCGCCGGCTCCAGTAAATGTAATATTAGCCGCCTATACCTTAGCCCCTTTTGATGATTATGGAGGACATATAAATCCACACGCTGGTTACCACTATCATGCTGCTACCGGCTTAACAAAAAAGATTGCGCAGGCCGATGGACATGCAGCAATGATCGGCTATGCAATGGATGGTTTTGGCATTTATGAAAGATTAAGTGCCGCAGGAACAGAATATACAGACTTAGATGCAAACCGAGGACATTATGATTCTACAAGAGGATATCATTACCATGTAGATAAGGCAGGCAATAACAATTTTATAAACGGGCTGGCTGGTGCCTACGCTAACTAAAAATATTTTTCAAACATGAAGACACTATATCTGGTAATTTTTTTGTTAGGTTTTAAGGCAGTTTATGCCCACAATCCGGATTTATCAAGCCTGATGATTTATGAGCAAAATGGGAAATCAATTTTGGTTATAAAAAGTTCGCTTACTGCCTTTGAAGGTGAGGTAGATTATATTTTCGGTAAAGGAGCTTACAAAACTCCGGAGGAATTTAATCAATTAGTCAAAAAACATTTTCAGAAGAACTGCTTTGTAATTGCAAATGGCGACACGATAAAGTTTACAAACATCCAGGTTCAGCCTGGACATGAAACTACTTTATTTGCCGGGTTGACTAATGTGCCCAAAAAAATAAAAACATTTTATGTTAGTTGTGCCTTGTTTGCAGATATGTCTAATAATACGTGTGAATTAATTTTAACTGACATTAGAGGACTGCCTCAAAAGCAACATATTTTAAATAATAACAATCAGCACCAGGTAGTATTTAAAATAGAAAATGACAAATGGGTAGTAGATCAGGCTGGTAAGGCGTTCCATCTTAATTCAACTTTTCTAATAGGGTCGGCTGTTTTACTTATTGTTTCATTAATTGTTTTTGTAGCAATAAAAAGAAAACGTCAACTGGCAATTTGAATTCCACCTTCAACCGAAGCAATTATAAATGAAAATTAATCCTCTCCTTCTGAAGGATTCTTTGTTCAATTCCGTATAACTATTAAACGATAAAAATGAAAAAATTAATTTTTCTTTTCTATTGTTATTTCTTGCGGCATTTGGTTGCAAAAAAACTGACATTTCAAGAGTAACGAATGATATTAAGGTATCGGAAAGGAAAATTAGATAATGCTTTTTTAAATCAAACTTCATTCTTATGTTACCGAATAAATGAAAAACAAATTTATAAATATCCATGAAGAAGAGGTCATTTCAATATCTTCAAGTAAAAAAAAGCTTAAAATAAAATGACGGCTTTACTAATTCTTTTTTCATATCAAAGTTGTTGAGCATCGCGCTTAGCATCAACTGTACTGATTTATTTTTATTCGCTTTTTTTACCACGAAGTTAATCATGCGGGGGTAACGAAACAGCCGTTGCATAGTATGTCCAAACCTGAATTCAGTCCACATTTTATGATAGATTTCTTTGTCGTATTTATAATTAAAATCTGGATCAAACCGGTTTTGTTCAAAGCATTTTAGCACGTGTGCAGCAGCTACCCGTCCACTTCTTATGGCATTGGCAATGCCTTCCCCGGTAAAAGGATCTATAAGTCCTGCAGCATCTCCCAACAATAAAAACCGTGTACCTGAAATTGATCTTTTCGTAGAGCCAACGGGAAGCCCAAAGCCCTGGATGTTTTCCAACGGCGTGGCATGTTCAAACCGATCTTTAAGATTAGGATGGGTCTTAATAATTTCTATCAGTTTCTCTTTCAGGTTAATCTTTTTTCTGCTTACCTCGCCGGAAAGCATTCCCACCCCAACATTTGCCTGGTTGTTGGGCAAAGGAAACACCCAAAAATAGCCCGGCAGTAGTTCCTTGTAGAAATGCAGCTCGATGTGGTTCTGAGGATGGAATCCTTTCACGTTTGCATAATATTGCCTTAGCCCTGCACAATAGTGATTTTTTTCAACTTTATTTTCTGTGAGTCTTTTATTAAGAATGGAATGTGCCCCATCTGCGCCAAGAGCAATCTCAGCCTCAAAAGATAAAGTGGAAGTCTTTAATAAAATTTTCTCCCCGGAACTAACTACCTCCATTACTTGTTGATTTTGAAAAATTTCTACATCGGATAGTCTACTGATTTCGGAAAAATAGAAGTTATCAAAGTCAAAGCGTTTGGCGACAAACCCCCCTCCGAATTTATTTTGCGGAACAACAAATTCAATATCCAGTGACTTATGATTTGGGGAAAAAAACCGCACGCCGTTCGAAGGAACCTTGGTAGAGAATTGCTGTAATTTTTTTGTAAACCCTTCGTTAATTAAATTGAATTGTTTAGTAACATCGGCGCCAAAGGCATCTCCGCAAATCTTATCCCGTGGAAACATATCTTTATCAAGAAGCGCTATCTTCAAGCCTTTTCCCGAAAGCATGAATGCCGCAGTACAGCCGGCGGGTCCTGCTCCTACAATTATAACATCAAATTTTAATGGTTCCATATTCTAAAAATGGGAAGCTACAACATTATTGTGTTGCCCGGTTGGCAGGTTAAAAAAACAGCAGATGGAATTGATTAAATTTGCCTATTTACTAAAACCTGGCAGACGAAAATAATTTTATTCTGCAAGATGTGTCATCGGATAGCAATTTTTAAAACTATGCTACAAATATGCCTTTTGAATACATGAAGCTGATCTTTTTGGGAAATATTGTTTCCGCTAGAGGTAGCGGAATGGGCGTGAGCGATAATACCATTGGGGAATTGACAACTTTTATTCAGCATATGTTCCCGCGGTTTAGTGGTTTTACCCGTATTGGATTGTATCGGATGAAACAATTTTATGAGCTGTATTCATCTGCCTGATTTGTGTCGCCAATAACGACGCAATTAAAAGCCTACTTCGCAGGGAATATGGAAAAATTTAAAAGTGTCCGCACTGCCGACACAAATTAAATGCTAGTCACGGCCTGAGAACGGGGCTGCTCACAACTAAATTGTATCGAATCACCATTTAAAGAAACACGGACTATGCTATTAGATGAAATAAAACAACAGGCAAATAATATAATTGATAGTGTTTTAAAGAACCGCAGGCACCTTCATGCTCATCCTGAATTATCATTTCATGAATATGAAACTTCTGCTTTCATAAAAGCACGGCTTGATGAAATGGGAATTGAATGGAAGGAGATGGCGGTAAATGGGATTGTTGCTTTGATCAAAGGAGACCAGCCATCAGGCAGGGTGATTGCTTTGCGGGCAGATATGGATGCACTTCCCATTGCCGAGATGAACGAGGTGGATTATAAATCAAGAAATGAAGGCGTAATGCATGCCTGCGGGCACGATGTTCACACTTCATCATTACTTGGTGTAGCCAATATTCTTCGATCAATAAAACCCCAATTTGGGGGAACTATAAAACTAATTTTTCAGCCTGCGGAAGAAAGACTTCCAGGCGGCGCTAACCAAATGATCAAAGAAGGTGTGCTAAGAAACCCCGTTCCTGAAGTTGTAATCGGCCAGCATGTTTCACCGGCAATTGAAGCGGGCAAGATCGGTATTCGCAAGGGTAAATTTATGGCCTCAACAGATGAGATATTTGTAACCGTGCGTGGAAAGGGAGGGCATGCGGCGCAACCGCATCAAAACATTGACCCCGTGATGATTGCCGCCCAGATCCTTGTCTCTTTACAACAAGTGGTAAGCCGGATGGCAAACCCAACAATTCCTTCTGTTTTATCTTTTGGAAAAGTAATAGCGAATGGCGCCATCAATGTAATCCCGGACGAAGTTCATCTTGAAGGAACATTCAGAACGCTCGATGAGGGCTGGAGAAACAAAGCCCATTCTCAAATGAAAAAAATGGCAGAAGGCATTGCTGAAAGTATGGGTGGAAGCTGTGATTTCGATATTAAAAAAGGGTATCCATTTTTAATAAATGAAGAAAAACTTACGCAGCAAGTTTCAACTTTTGCAAAGGAATATCTTGGTAAAGAAAATGCGCTGGATATTGATATCTGGATGGCGGCAGAAGATTTTGCTTATTATTCACAGGCGACAAATTCCTGTTTTTATCTTTTGGGAATTAGAAATGAAGAAAAAGGAATTACCTCTTCCCTTCATACTTCAACATTTAATGTAGATGAAGATGTGTTAATTACCAGTATCGGTCTTATGGCTTATGTCGCAATTAAACAATTAGGAAATTGATTTTTTGTTGCAGCCTTCACTTTTATCTCCAAAAAAAATTAATGTGATAATATTTTCTGGCTATTAGTGCTGTAAATTTTTTTCAGGGTTGCGTCCGTGAGAGCCAGTCCGTACAAAGGCCAGTGATAACCAAACCGGTCAAATTCATAAAAGTGTTCGTCTGCTGATTCCAATATTCTGAAGGTTGTTTCGTACATATCTTTTGTAGGTCCCATGTCAGTTCCATAAACTATCCTGTCGCCATATTTTTCTATGAATGCATGGGCAAACCGGGGTATAGGCGCTATCTCACCATACCGTGCTGCGATGTCTGCATATAGGTTAGGATATTTATCAAACAGCCTGCCCAACATATTTAAATCAGAACAACAGTTAGCGAGATGACAGGCAATAAACGTTGTATTTGGGTTATTCTTAACTGCATTTTCGAGAGTTCCGACCAGCTGGTCGTGGGTAAGCAGTCCTTCCTTGGTTTGATCAACATGCCACTTTGCCGCATTCATTAATCCATCATTTGTGGAGTCAGGCTTTTCATACATCCATGCATCTTCGGCTACATGTATGCTTATCGGTAAGTGCAGCTCACCACATCGCTTAATTAGCGGTTGCATCCGCGGATCATCAATATGCATTCCATATCCCTTCGTTGGCAATGAATAAAATTCACCGAGTCCCTTATCCCCAAGTTCCCCTACTCCCTTAGCGCCTTTTTTATAACATCTTTCCAATTCTGCTAATGCATGCCGTTCCCAACCAGGTTGCCCGTAACCGGTATAATCAAATCCACACCACACCTCAAACCTGTCTTTGAAAGGCGCATATCTTTCAACAACCGAATCAAACGCAGCTCCGGTGGAATAGGAAAGAATGATTGACTTTGCAATTCCTGCGGCATCCATTATTTTTATCCATTCTTTTACCTCACCATCGGATTTCGGATAATCATGCGAATGAAAATCTATGACCGGGTATTTTGCTTTTTCAATTTTTGTTTGAGGGATTTTATAAATTGAAACAGGCCTGTAATTCTCTAACGTGATATCATTTACTTCCTGGCTGTAAATAATTCCGGAGCAAGATAATAACATGAACGTTAAAAGAAATTTATGGAACCTTTGAATTATAAAATTGGGATGCCAACTTAACTTGATCATAAGCATTTTTTAAATGTTGTTATTAAAAAACCGGGAGACTAAATCTCTTATGTCTTACGAATTTACAGAAACATGTTTTAATCATCGCAGTAAATGATGACAGCACCAGCAGAAGACATGGAAACCCAATAAATTCTCTCAATAAAGCAGTTGCGGTCTGCATTATATCATTTCGTAATTCTCAAACAGGTGTAGATAAAATAGGTTTGTAAATTTTAAACATACCAAACACCATTTCCATTGTATTGATAACCTGGTACCAACTATATAAGCTTTATGTATTGGAATATCTTTTATTAATAGAATAACCGAAAAAATTCTAGTTTAAATAATTAGTTTCATCAGGCTGTAGTGAATTTTAAATTTTGAAATTAAAGATCATATTAACATCCTTGAGAAGCTTACGCAGAAGACACGGAGAGCTAAACCACATATTATAAAAGTAGGATGATCCATCCGTGCTTTTCTGTATATTATCAAAAAAAATATTTTTTAATAAGCCAAACTAATGCGGGAACAATTCGGTCCTTTAGAGAAAAAAAGTTCAACCGGGTTAATTTTATCGGCCGGATTTTTAGTTGGAACTTTAGATATATTATCAGCTTTCGTTGACTACTACATTGCGACAGGAAACAATCCCTTGTTTGTACTAAAATATATAGCCAGTGGCGCTTTTGGTGAATCTGCATTCACCGGAGGGAGCGGAATGATGCTCATCGGCCTTGTGTTCCATTATTGCTTTGCATTTTTCTTTACAATTCTTTTTTTCTGGCTTTATCCCAGGATTGACTTTTTATCCCGAAATAAAATTATTACCGGTATTGTTTATGGAATATTTATATGGATGATAATGAACCTTGTTGTTGTTCAATTGTGCAAGGCTCCTCATGCTTCTATAAGGGAAATGAAAGCGGAAAAAATTCTTAAATCAGCGGTCATACTTATTGTGATGATAGGCTTGCCTCTTTCTTTTATTGCCGGAAAATATTACCTGAACAATCCGGGCAAATTGCAAAGACAGGATAAGATTTAAAAAAGCTTTTTAATTTTTCTGCCCTGGTTTTGTATTTTATGCAGCCTGTCGGAAAGTAATTCGTTGAAGTTATCTTAGGTTCGTTATATATCCGGCAGCAGTAATTTCACTGACTTTTGACATGATGAAGAAAGTATTAATGCATATTTTATTTTGGATAGTTTATTTGGCACAGGACATTGCATTAGCATATCTTGGTGATGCGGTTGCATTAAGTCACCTGTCAATTAGCACACGAATTTTAATTGCAGTTAAAGTTTGCGTCAGTCTGCTGTTGCCAAAAATATTGTTTACTTATTTTGTTTTATATATTTTACTTGGCAGGATTTTAAAAGAAAGATCCCGGCTTCCAATAAATATTTTCTATCTCATACTTTCATTCGTGTTAACATTGATTGTTTACCGGACCATACACATTTATTATATCTATCCGGCTTTATTCGACGGCATCATTAAAGCTCCTCCATACTTCAAGGGCGCCAGTTTCCTTTTTGCCGTGATGGACCTGGGATTTGTGTCAGGTTCAGCAATAGTTATCCGGCAAATACGGCTTCAGTTCGCAGCAAAAGAAAAAGAAAAACTTTTAATCAAAGAAAAATTAGAAACTGAATTAAAATTCTTAAAAAACCAAACCAATCCTCATTTTCTGTTCAATACACTTAATAATATTTACGCTCTTGCCAGGAAAAAATCTGATAAGACAGCCGATGTGGTTATGAAATTGTCAAAGATTTTAAGATTCATGCTGTACGAATCTGATAAGAAATTTATAACAATTTCAGAAGAAATTAAATTGATTGAAGACTATATTGATCTTGAACGGATACGATACAACGAAAGACTTAATATAGTTTTCAAAAAAGAAGTAGATGATGGTACTCAAAAAGTATCACCACTGCTATTACTTCCTTTTGTTGAAAATGCTTTCAAGCATGGCGCAAGCGAAACCCGATTTGACTCATTTATTAACATAGAAATAAGAGTACAGGAAGGACATCTTACATTGTTTATTGCAAATAACAAGGAAGAAGAAAGAAATGCCGAACAGGGAAAAGATAGGATCGGTCTGTACAATATCAGGAGGCAATTAGAACTAATATACAGTGATTATGAAATGCAGGTAGACAATCAACAAAAAACTTTTAAAGTAACTTTAAACGTAAATCTTAAAAGCCATGGAAAAATATAATTGTATCATAGTAGAAGACGAACCCCTGGCCACTGAAGTACTGGAAGATTATATAAAGCAGGTGCCATTTCTGCATTTGATCCAAACCTGCAGTGATGCAATGTATGCGATGGAGGTTTTACAAAAGGAAAGAATAGATGTGATCTTCCTCGATATTCATTTACCAAAATTGAAAGGCCTGGATTTTATAAAAACAATTAAAAACCCTCCACAGATTATTATTACTTCTGCATATAGCGAATATGCTTTGCAGGGCTATGAGCATAACGTAGTAGATTACCTGCTGAAGCCAATTGAATTCAGCAGGTTTTTAATGGCAGTAAATAAACTTAAGCCGCAATATGAAAATTCCCCGGGCGTCACAAAAGAAAACATGGCAGTATTGCCCGGCGATGCATCAGAGAGGCCATACCTTTTTTTTAACGTAAGCAAAAAGAAAATAAAAGTGTATCTCGATGAAATTCTATACATCGAAAGTATCAAAGAATATATTAAAGTTATTACCAGGAATAAATCAATTCTTACAAAGTTTCAGTTGGGCCAAATAGAGGAAATTCTTTCAAAAAATAATTTTATCCGCATACACCGGTCATTCATTGTGGCTCGTGAAAAGATTGAAGCCTTTACTGCCACTGCGGTTGAAATAGCAGGGCAGCAAATTCCCATTGGAAGAAGTTATAAAGAACTTGTTTTAAACCTGCTGGATAGTGATGTATTTCCGGATCTGCCTAAGAGGCATTGACGTTTTGCAGGTAACAGGAAAAATTTACTTTATTAAATCCTGTCATGAAAAAAAAAATGATTTCTTTGCCGGCGATGGCAACCTTGTTTGTCTGCGTATTACCCAACCATTTACCTGCTCAGCAAATCACAAGTGCTGAAAAAAAGCGAATACACGAAACAGAATAATTCATGGTTAATGATACCGTCCGGCGGGCTTATGCTCAGAAAAAGTTTTACCCTGTTCATCCCCGATTGTCCGCATTCATGACAACGGACAGCGCTTCACTTTTAACCATCCTGGAACAGGGTTTTAAAATTTATCTTTTATTTTTATTACTGAAAACGATTTGAAACCTATTTAGAATCACCTTCTTTAGGGTTCTTTGTATAGAAAAGGTACGAAGCGGTATAGGGTATACTGTCCAGTTGGCCGAGATGTGCTTCATCGGCTCCTGTTACAGGTGCCAAACCACTTGCGGTGCATATTCGTTGAACAAAGGTTATCTTGTTATTAGCCGTGCTTAAAGAGTCAACCGCCTTTAGCAACAACCATTGAATGGCCGTTACATCCTGGGTTATTCCTTGCAATTTTGTTGCTACCACCTTCTCACCTTTACCCGGGCCTTTTATAAACTCCCAGGTTGGACCTGCAAAGTGATGAATCACCTCGTTGGTAAAGTTTGGATTGGCGTATAACGTTGCCAGTGGGGCAATATTCACCCATGAAAAAACATTTGGGTCGGTTACACTACGCCTGACTTCGTAAATTTGAACGCCCCTGGCGAAAGCCTGCAACAGGAACTTGTTTCCTTCAGGCACTTCCAAAATCTTCGGGATGGGGCTACAAGGTTTAAAATCGACGTTCTGTTCTTTCTGGCAACTCGCCAGCATAAGCGCAAAAGTGGCTGTCAACATCAGGCCACCGATGATTTTGCTAATTGTTTGTTTCATATTTCATTGTTTAATTGTTTTGCCTACTCTCGATCGGGATTTTCAGCTTACTCCCTTTTAGCGGCTGGTGCGTCCACCAGCCACTATTGTTAATCAGGTTATCATTTGAAATAAGAGGCTGCCATCTGTATATTTTTATGATGTTCAAATACATAACGTATCAAAATTTTAAATGACTTTCGTAATTCAATGATTGAATATTTTCCGGGAGGGAAAATAGCAGCATGATTTGCATTTTTGAGCATAAAAATTTTTTATCCTGCCTTGTCCGAACACCGTAATTAAATCAATCGGGATTACATGTTATTGCGATTGTTGCTGGTTCCATTTATAATTACAATTAAATGCAACCGGTTTTGATAATGAATAACTAACCGTAGCTAAATAAAAAATAGTTGCTCAAGGGTTACGCTGGTGTTGGTTCCTGTTGTTGTATATGCAGCACAGTAATATAGGAGAGCGTACAAACAACCAGCGCAGAATCATCAGATAAAAAAACCGTAAAACCCTGATAACGCCAGAGCAGGATAAATAGCATTTTCAGGCTCCCACTCAAGAAACAACAGCTGGTGAGTTGCTATCTTCTACCATTTCCCTATACAGTGTAAAACGGTTAGATTTCTAATAACAGTCGGAGTATAAATTCTGAATTTCAGTACGCTCATTGAGAATGATTATACTTCATTCAAAACAAAAAACAGGAACTATCAGTGTGCAAAATTTACCGGGCTTATTTTATACACTCATATTAAGCTTTCATCTACACATCCGGTTCTTTGAGAGTGGAGTAAGATAAATTGCATTTCATATTTATTTTTGATTTATGAAACTTTTGCGCCCCGGGTATTTTGCACCCGCATTACATATAATTATTTGGATGTTGCTTTTAATTATACCCAGCATTCTATTCTGGAATCAAAATTTTTTTGGATTAACCCACAGATTTTTTTTTATAACCAGCCTGTATCATATCGGTTTTTTTTATTTCAATGCATATTTTTTATACCCAAAATTATTAACACGAAAAAGATGGTGGTTGTATCTTCTTTCAATTGCTGCAATTCTTATAGCTTCTTATCAAATAAAAATCTATATACTTCAGCTAAACCCGCACTTTAATCTTATACCGCAAAATACCAGGATTATATTTTTTGCAATGATTCCTTTCCTGGTCGCAAGCATTATTTATCGCTTAATCAGCGATCGTATTCTTTTTGAGAAAAAAGAAAAGGAAGCAAAAGCAGAACGGCTGGACGCGGAATTGAAGTTTCTTCGATCACAGGTGAGCCCGCATTTCCTGTTTAATACGCTCACTAATATGGTTTCGCTTGCCCGGCAAAAATCTGATTTACTTGAACCCTCTCTCATAAAGTTATCAGATCAATTACGATACATGCTTTATGATTCACTCGAGGAGAACATTCCTGTTAGTAAAGAGATAGATCACATTGTAAACTATATTGAGTTGCAGCAACTGCGCTTTGGCGAGGATGTACAGGTGACCCTGGATTTAAATAATGATTGTCCCGAATGCCAGGTAGAACCCATGCTATTATTGCCATTCATCGAGAACGCTTTTAAACATGGAGTAGGAATGCTGGAAAAGCCGTTCATCAATATTTATTTGGCGGTAAAAAAATCCTTGTTGGAATTTAAGGTAACTAACAATTACAATCCTGCTAATCTTTCAAAGGACAAGAACTCTGGCATAGGTTTAGTAAATATTAAGAACAGGCTGGAGCTTTCATATCACGATAATTATTTCCTTTTGATTACAAACAAAGATGGAATGTTTTCCGTAACCCTCAATATTAACTTATGATGAAATGTATTGCCATAGACGATGAAAAACTAGTATTGGATCTTTTAGTGGATAACATTAAGAAAGTGCCTTTTCTCGAATTGGCAGGCAGGTGCAAAAATGCCTTTGAAGCAGCGGAACTTTTGCATACCGGGAAAGTAGATCTTATTTTTCTGGATATACAAATGCCGGGATTAAATGGCTTGCAGTTTGTTAAGTCGCTGCAATCACCACCGATGATCATTTTTGTAACCGCATACAAAGAACATGCACTAGAGGGATTTAACCTAGATGCAATAGATTACCTGCTAAAACCGGTTTCTTTTGAGCGTTTTCTTAAAGCATGCAACAAGGCTTATGAATTATTTAACCTGCAAAGGAAGCCGCTATCTAAAGAAGACGATCCGGGTTATTTTTTCGTGTACGTGGAATATAACCAGGTAAAAATAACTATCGCTGATATACTATATATAGAAGGAATGAAGGACTATGTAAAAATATTTACTTCCACTTCTTCCAGGCCCATCATCACAAAGATGAGTTTGAAAGCATTGGAAGACCGCTTATCACATCACAGGTTTATACGCATTCATAAATCATATATCGTTTCTGCTGACAAAGTAACCGCTGTAAAGCGCGATCTCGTTTGCATTGGCGCAACCGAGCTGCCTTTAAGCAATACCTACAAACCGAATATAGAAGAGATCCTCTCTTTGTAAATCTTCTTTTGTTTTATTCTTGTCGATTCATATTTCAGTATTATCTATTCTGCAACTAAATCACTGATTGCCGGTAATAGTTTTACAGTACAATTAAACAGTTACCTGAAAAAGTTTATTTAACTGTCATTTTAAACCTTAAAAATTTTGACAATGTTATTCCCAATCATTTTAACCCGCGTCCTTTTTATAGCATGTATGGTTTTCATACTTGGCTATATTTTTGGCCCGTTTTCTAAAAATAAAACGCTTGCTATTTTATCCAGGATAGCGACCATTCTTGCTATAGTATTATTTATAACTATTAACATCTTCGCATGGCGTAATAACGGCCGATACCATCGGGGCTACTACCATAACAATGAGTGTTACATGTCTCAAAAAGATTCTGCGGAAATCAAATAAAATTTTTAAAACCTAATCGTTGTGTTAGCACAAGAAATTAAATTATCATGAAAGCATCTACCGAAAGAAAAATTATGAGATGGGTACACATCATTTTAAGCGTGCCCATAGTAGGGTATCTCTATGGGCCCGTGGCTTCAATACCTGTAGGTGCGATGATAGTAAGGTGGATAGTATTTCCTCTATTGGTACTATCCGGCTTATGGATGTGGAAAGGGCATTTTGTAAAAAAATGGTTTAAGAATAAAAATAAAGAGTTTCCGAAAAGTCGGAAGCATAGTTCGATAACGCAAGTCAAATAGATGTTTTTACCCGCATGCTAATTCTACAAAGGCGCTAAAGCCATCTATACTTAGATTCCGGCTGTCTGTTTTTGTAATACAGTAGTTGGCTGAATAAAAAAATACGGGTTTAAAAATTGCGTGCACGTTAATTGATAAAACAATCTACTTAATTACCTCGCTTGTAGATGCATATTACTATCATGTCTATTTTAAAAATGGAGGACGTATGGTGAAGATTAATTTTGGATTTATTAAAAAATTACGGTGAAATAATTGGGGTGAAAATGTATGAAGTTATTTAATAGAATGTATCATGTCAATTTCTTAAAAAAATTAAAGCGCATGAAATCTTTTAAAAACAAAAGGGGGTCCTTTTACTGGTTTTATTTCATTCATCATTTTCATAATTACTCCCGCAGGTGCTCCAAATAATTTCATAAAAAAAAGACACGATGAAAAATAATACAACGGTTAGTAATTCAGTTGAAATACCTCACAGGTATGCAACAATAAATGGCATCAAATACCATTACGCCGATGCAGGAAAAGGGCCATTGGTAATAATGCTTCACGGCGCTTTTGAGCTATGGTACTCCTGGCGTGAACAACTTACAGCATTGGCTGTTGCAGGTTATCATGCGGTGGCGCCGGATTTGAGAGGAATGGGAGAATCGGAAGTTACGCCCAACTTACGGGATTACAGTTTGTTTCAGCACGCCAAAGATGTAAAAGCATTGATTGATTATTTCGGCGCTAAAGAAGTGGTAGTAGTTGGCCACGACTGGGGCGCAAACCTTACGTGCCTAATGCCCATGCTGTATCCGAATGTTATTAAAGCTGTTGTTGTGTTAAGCATTCCGTTTTATCCCGAACCCCGGGACCCGGAAAAAATGAAAAGCTTCTTTAAAGATAAATTCAGCTTCATGGGATATTTTCAAAAGCCCGGCGTTGCGGAAGCAGAATTTGAAGAAGACCCGCAAAGATTTTTCAGGCTTTTTTTGTATGGATTTTCCGGCGATGCACCTGCAGGTACAATAGACAAATTATTTGCAAATAAACCCGCAGACGCAAAACTTTTAGACGGTTTTCCTGAACCTTCCAAATTGCCGGTATGGCTTTCAAAAAAAGATATTGATTACTACGCTAATGCTTATAAAAAAACCGGGTTAGCGGGAACATTAAATTTCTACCGCAATGTAAATGAAGACTATCCATTATTGAAAGAAGCTTACAAAAATAAAATAACCCAGCCTGTACTTTTTATTGGGGGAAGTGAAGAAGCGGCCGTAAAATTCGGTGATTTGAAATCAATGAAAAATGCACTACCCAATTTAAGAAAAACAATTGTGCTCAAGGGTTGCGGGCATTATATTCAGCAGGAAAGAACTGAAGAATTGAACGCTGCTTTAATTGAATTTTTAAATAACGAAATAAAACAGTAAACCCTATTCATAACCTTAAAATAAACGAAGATGAAAAACACAAATGAAACATTCGCAGAAGAAATATCAACAGGCAGTGAAGCAAAAGAAATTATCCGTGATGTGCAAAATGAATTTGACAATGCAGAATTACATGCCGATACAAAAAAGCTGAACGAATTGTTGATGGAAGATTTTCTAAGCATCGGGCCAAAAGGATTTGTGCTGAAAAAAGAGCAATGGATTAACCGGCACAAACAATTTAAGTACGAAAAATTAGACGCCAGCGACATGAACATTCGGCTGTACGATAAAACGGCTATCGTTTGCGACATCCAAAAAAACGAAGCAACGTTTAATAACAATCCGGTTAAACTTTCTGTGCGAGTAACGCAGGTATGGATAAATGAAGATGGGCAATGGAAGCTGGCTTCGATACAATTCAGCCCGTTGGCAGAAAGTTAGGATTTAGTGAAAGGGGCACTCACATCAAACCTTTCGACTTGAATTAATGTATCTCAAAAAATAACGGGAAATGAAAAACAAAATGTTAGGGGTAAGTATAAAGACAATGCACAACTGAAAAAATATAACCAAAAAATCTATTAAAATGACAACAACAAAAGAATTGCTTGACATCTATTACAAAGGCTTTGCTGAAAAAGCCAATTGGGAAGCTGTTATTGCCGACGACTTTCGGTTTATTGGCGGCGACATGACAAAGCCGGAACCTATAGTTGGGAAAGAAGCCTACATACAAGTTATTAAACGGTTTTCTCAACTTTTTCAATCAATGAAGGTAAAAGAAATGATTATTCAAGGCGACAATGCTAGTGTAATTGGCAACTATGATTATTTATTTCCAAATGGAAAAAAGATAAATGGAAATGTTGCAGAAATCTGGACCGTCAAAAACGAGAAGCTGCAATCGTTGACTATCTATTTTGATACTTTAACTTTTGCCAACAATTCAAAATAATATAGTTGAAAATGGCTTAGACACAAAGTTTGGTGATGGAAATGGCGAAATAAAAATTGAATATTATGAGAAATGAATAACAAAAAGGTAGTGCCGACTAATATGGATGCTTGTTGCGGGCTTTAAATTGAAAAAAGAAAAATCGTTATAAAAAAAATTTTTGAAAACAGGTAAATATTAAAAAACAAAAGAAAAAAGGAATAACTCACTATTAAAAAATAAAAAAATGCGAAAATTAAAGTTGCAGGTACAGATCACCGTAGATGGATTTGTTGCCGGCCCAAACGGGGAACTGGATTGGATGGCCTTTAAAATTGGTAAGGATGATAAGCTGGAACAGTTCGTCTATGATCTTACCGATAGCTCCGATACCATTCTGTTGGGAAGAAAAATGACCGAAGGTTTTATGGACTATTGGGAAAGCGTTAAACCCGACAGCACGGAATACATACTTGCCCAAAAAATGGTAAATACTCCAAAGGTTGTTTTTAGCCATACCATCAACGAAGTAAAGGGTAAAAACGTTTCCCTGGCAAAAGGTAACCTGGCCGATGAAATTGCTGCATTAAAAAACCGGGACGGTAAGGATATTGTTGTTTATGGCGGTGCAGGATTTGTTTCGTCGCTTATTGCTGGAGGACATATAGATGAATTCAATCTCTTCATCAATCCGGTCATGATAAAAGAAGGATTAAGAATTTTTGATAACCTCGGCAAACGGCAAAAATTGGTATCGCTGGGCGCAACAGCTTATGACTGCGGTGTAAATGTAGTACGGTATCATATTGATAAATCTTAAAGAATTAAAAATGAAACACAATAATAATTCAAAAGACAATACTCGTAATAAAGTAACGCATGCTAAAGCGACGACCACTGTACATAAGTATGAACCCACCGTTTACGATGAACCAAAGGAAGGACCAACTTTAATAAAAAGCCATTTGGAAGAAAGCTTTAACGGCGATATAAAAGGTAACGCAGTAGTTGAAACTTTACAGGCAGCAAACAATGCTGATGAATCATCCGGGTTCGTAGGCATTCAACGGGTTACAGGTAAAATTGGTGAACAGGAAGGAACTTTTGTATTGCAGGTTACCGGTACAATTGAAAGGAAAATTGTAAGGAGCGATTGGTTTGTGATACCAGGGTCTGGCACACGGGAACTAACCGGACTTCGTGGTGAAGGAGGTTTCCGGGCTAATCTTGGCGAAGGTGGTAAGGTATATCTTGATTATTGGTTTGAATAAGATAGGTTGTTTAAAAATAGTTTTTCTGCAACGATTCGGAATCAAAAACTGAAGATCAGGGAAATTAAAAGTTGCATAGTATTTGAGCAGCACAAAAAGGAAACAAAGAATGCTCGTAAAAATGAAATGAAATCTTCCGTCCTTCATAGGATATAATCGTTCGGCAGAAAAATTGAAGATGCGAAGTAGCATGAAAGCCCAATTTAGAAAATTGCCCATACAAATGTGCGATAGAAATAAAAAGATAAGAACAAACAATCAATAATCATTAAAATTTAAAATTTATGAAAAAGATAATTCCCTGCTTCTGGTTCGATACCGAAGCAGAAGAAGCAGCCAACTTTTATGTTTCCGTTTTTTCAAAAAGAAACGAACGCCACAAAAAAATCAGGCATCAAAAAATAACCCATTATACCGAAGCGGGGCAGGAAACACACGGAAAAAAACCCGGCTCGGTAATGACTGTTGTTTTTGAATTGGATGGGCAGGAATTTACGGACTGAATGGCGGGCCGAATTTTAAATTTAATGAAGCCATTACGTTACAGGTATTTTGCAAAGACCAGGATGAAATTGATTATTTCTGGAAAACTTTCATCAGATGGCGGCGAAGAAGGCCCCTGTGGCTGGTTGAAAGACAAGTATGGATTGTCGTGGCGGATTGTTCCGGAAGTATTGCCAAAATTTTGATCGATGAAAGAAAAGCGGAAAGGGTCTCGGACAAATTGATGAAAATGAAAAAACTGAAAGTTGAAGAATTGGTAAGGCTTGAAAAAATTAGTTTGATACAATTTTACTGAAAGCTGAACCAGGCACATAAGATTTAGACAAACATGAACTTTCATTTAAAGATAATCAGATTAAGAATTGACGAAAATAGTTGAAAATAAAATTTATGATGAAGCCAAAAAATAAATAAAATGAGAAAGATAGTTGTTATTTCAATGATTACATTAGATGGAGTCATGCAAGCACCCGGTGGATCCAGGGAAGACGCCTCAGAAGGTTTCAAATATGGCGGCTGGACTGCACCTTATGGAGACGATGCTTCCAGCAAGGTCTGGAAAAAACAGATGAAAGCGGCAGATCTTCTGCTAGGCAGGAAAACCTTCGATATTTTTGAGGGCTATTGGCCCGAACATGCAGCCGGCTGGCCAGGTATCAATGATGTTACCAAATACGTCTTGTCTAACACAAGGAAAACGTCAAATTGGGGAAATACTATTTTCCTAAAAAGTTTGACAGATATCAAAAAACTCAAAAATGGGGCAGGTGCTGATATAAAAGTTTGGGGAAGCAGTAAGCTTATTCAGTTACTACTGAAGCATGATTTGGTAGACGAGCTTTGGCTCAACACTTACCCATTGACTCTTGGTACCGGGAAAACCCTGTTTCAGGATGGCACAATACCAGCAGCTTTTACATTAGTAGAAAGTACAGTTACACCAGGCGGAGTGATTATGACCAATTACAAGCGAGCTGGAAAAGTTAAGACAGGCACTGTTGGAGCTTAAGAGAAATAAAATGTTGAAAGAAATGAAGTCTCGCGATGCCGGGAGAGCTTTGAGATTTCAAATTGTATCGTAGTTATTTTTATTATCTAAAAAAAATAAAAATGAAAATAGCAATATACATCTACAATGGGATAACCATGCTCGATGCCATTGGCCCTTATGAAGTACTACATAATCTTCCAGATGCCAAAGTCTTTTTTGTAGCTGAAAAAAAGGTGGAAATAAATGCCGATTCAAATTTTGTAAGTATCAATGCAAAATATGATATAGACGAAATAAAAGATGCGGATGTTTTATTAATTCCAGGTTCCAACATTTCATTTGTAAGGGAAATGAAAAATAAGAAGGTGCAGAACTGGATAAAGGAAATAGATAAAACTACCAGGTGGACTACTTCCGTTTGCACCGGTTCACTGATTTTAGCAGCGACAGGATTACTTAACGGCCTGGAAGCAACTTCACATTGGAAACCTATAAACCTTTTGAAAGATTATGGAGCAATACCCAAACGGGAAAGAATTGTTGAGCAGGGAAAATATATAACAGCAGCAGGAGTATCTGCAGGAATTGATATGGCATTATACCTGGTCAACAAAATCGCAGGCGAGATTGAAACCAAAGTAATTCAACTCCGAATCGAATACGACCCGAAGCCGATATATGATTCAGGAAATTATTTAAAAGCGGATGAGGAAGTTATAAAGATCGCGGAAAAGAAAATGGAAAAAGACGCCAAAAAAGATATTGGATTAATGGATATGATAAAATCAGGACGGACAATTTTGAAAATAAAAAACAGCTCATAATTCAACAGTATGAAAAAATTAATCCTGTTTTTGTCAATCATTTCTGCATCGGGGTTAGTAATGATAACCATTTACAATCTTATTGTTGATGCTAAAAGTTGGGGAGCCGATATGCCCGTTTCCATTCAAACTGTAAGAGATTATTATAAGCATGTTGACCCAAGAAGTTTCTTTGCCATCATTACACCCATTAATCAGGCGCTGATACTGCTTACCATCATTTTATTTTGGAAAGATGCTAAATCATTACGTCTTTACTTCTCGATTTCATTTTTGCTATATGCACTTGTAGGCTTGTTGACTTTCATATATTTTATTCCCCGTGATTTAATAATATTCACTTCGCCAATTGAAGGGCATACGGAAGAAATACAAACCGCTTTATCGCAATGGAAAAATATGCAACTGGTTCGAACATTTCTTGGGTTCGCAGGTATTATGTTTTCATTTAAAGGCTTACATACCTTTTACAAAATTCAGTACTCAAACTAAATTCTTCACTATTAAAATTAAAAAACTATGGAAACAAAAAATATAGCACTTCCGGACATTGTATCAAGAGAGGAATGGCTGGCCGAACATGAAAAATTTTTAGCAAGGGAAAAACAGTTTACAAAGCAGTATGACAAACTTAATGCAGATCGCCGTCGCCTGCCGATGGAGCCTTTCAGCAACGATTACGTCTTTGAAGGCCCGGGCGGCAAGATCAGTCTGCTTGATATGTTTAATGGTCGTAAACAGTTGCTTTTATACAACTTTATGTTTGAGCCGGGTGCAGTTCCTTGCGTAGGTTGCTCGATGTTTGTTGACAACCTGCCAAACCTTGCGCATCTGCATGCACGGGATACTTCCCTTGCATTGACTTCCCCCGCACGTTTGACGGAAATCAAAGCGTATAAAAAACGGATGGGCTGGACCGTTCCCTGGTATTCGTCGTTTGTTACTGATTTTAATACCTACAGTGGCGTAGGAACCGGGCACCGCATCACAGCGTTTATTCATGATGGTGAGAATGTGTATCGCACTTATTATACTAACAACCGGGGCACGGAACTATTAGGCACAATCTGGGCACTTCTCGACATTACCCCGCTGGGCAGGCAGGAAACCTGGGAAGATTCTCCGGAAGGCTGGCCGCAGACCCCGCCATTCACCTGGTGGCGAAAGCATGATGAATATGAAAAGTGACCAGGAACTTTCTCAATGTGTGGGTCGAGCTATTGTAGTGGATTTATAGTACAAAAGGCATGTAACTTTGGTAATAGTGCATACTGCATGTTTTCTTTAGTAAAGAAAACACCTCTGTTGAAAAAATTCTTTGTATCATTTCAATTTGCATTCACAACAATCATCTAAACATATGACGCCGGAAATAATTTTTAAACTTACAAATGGAATAGCGATGATCGGGTGGATCATTCTCATTATTTTGCCCAAATATCAATCTGATAAATTGATCATAGGGTTCTTTATCACCTTGCTTGCTATTGTATATACCTGGTTAATTTTTGACGAATTCAAACTCGCAGATTTAAAAAATTTCAATTCGTTACAGGCTGTATCAGCATTGTTTCAAAATCCGAAAATATTACTGGCCGGCTGGGTACATTATTTGGCATTTGATTTAATGGTTGGGCTTTGGATAAAAAACAATGCACTAAAATATAGTATCAGTCACTGGTATATTATACCATGCCTGTTTTTCACATTTCTTCTTGGACCGATAGGACTCTTACTATACCTGGTCATTCGCATTTTTGTAAGCAAAAAATATTCTTCAGAAAATTTTTGACCAATGAAGTTTCTAAATGAACTAAAAAAGCGGAACCCTGTCCTTTATTATTTTGGATGGTTAAATTTTGTCGGCGCCATCGTAAGTATCATTATAACGCAAACATCTGAGACTATTGTTTTAGGTATTAATGCATGGATCAAACCCATGAAGTTCTTTTTTTCGATTTGGATATTTTGCTGGACGATGGGCTGGTTTTTGGCGCACCTCAACAACAAATACCGCGTACGGGTTTACACATGGGTTGTTGTGATTGTCATGATTATAGAACAAGTTATCATTACCTGGCAAGCCGCCAATGGAAGGTTGTCTCATTTCAATGTTACCAATCCCTTTTACGCAGCCCTGTTTATTATCATGGGTATCGCAATTACAATCCTTACTGCCTGGACAGGTGTAATTGGTTATTTTTTCTTCAGGCAAAAACAATTCGATGTGCCTATGCCTTATATCTGGGGTATCCGCCTGGGCATAATTGTGTTTGTAATATTTGCTTTTGAAGGCGGCATAATGGCCTCACATCTTTCACACACTATTGGTGCGCCGGATGGTGGTCCCGGGCTACCTGTTTTTAATTGGAGCAAGCTATACGGCGATCTGCGGGTCGCTCATTTTATTGGTATACACTCCTTACAGGCAATTCCATTATTTGGATATTTTGTTGCCCGGCGCAACCGAAGTGTCCAGCTATTTGCAGCAGGCTACTTTCTTCTGACTATAATCTTGTTTATACAGGCCCTTCAGAAAACACCGCTTTTATTTTAAACCTGGAGAACCACTTTATGTGGAAAATTAGCAAACCTAAAAAAGAGGATTGATTTAACTGCCAGGCAGTGAATTTTTTAAATAGGAGGTTAATAATTTTTTCTACCCGGTAAATTAAAATTTTATGGAGACGGAAAAAAACAAACAGTTTGTATCCACAATAAATTGGCAGTTCGCCTGCTGAAACTTCTGATGCATGGTTAAACCAGGCCTGATAAAACAATGGATGTTTAAAACGATACGCGAAATATTTGTAAATCAACAAACAGTATAAAATGGGTTTTTACTTTAGAAGTGCCCTGGCATTTTGATGGAGTTAGCACAGTTATTGTTCGAACAAACTAAATGCACAGCAGACGGGTGTGTCACCTGAAAAAACAGAAGCAAGCTGGCGGGATATGCTTAAACAACTAATCAGGTATGAAGAGACATTTTTTTCATTCGACAAATTAGACTTTTGCATTTAATAATTGCGATACGAAACTTTATTTTATGATGTAAATACAACAACTATGGACAAAAGCCAAATAGTAAGTATCCGATACATTGTGAATGATGTTGGTAAAGCAATTCCCTTCTACAAGGAATTTCTGGATTTTGAAGTAGATATGCATCCGGCACCGGGATTTGCAGCCTTAACAAGAGGAAATCTAAGGTTGTTTTTAAACCAACCGGGAGTAGGCGGCGGCGGGCAGGAAATGCCTGATGGCCAATCACCAAAGCCCGGAGGATGGAACCGCTTTCAAATTACTGTAGAAGATTTAGACTCTTTTCATTCCGAATTAATTAAAAAAGGAGGAAAGTTTAGAAATGAAATTATGAACGGACAAGGAGGAAAACAGGTTCTTCTCCAGGATCCTTCAGGAAATCTAATTGAATTATTTGAAGCTAAACAGCAAGAATTGTAATCTAATTTCTGCAACATGGGTATGCAGGCAAGGAAGAAATTTGAATAAGGTTTTAGAAAGCGACGGGCTGCAGGTACGAAGCTACGAACCCATTATTTAAACTGGAAGATACCAGTTCATATATTTATTCTGCAATTCACAATTCAGAATAATACATGACCATTGCTGATCTTCCGGCGATATTTTTTTGGTTTTTTTTGCAACGGTTTTAACCGGCCGGATGTCAAGTCCTCCAAAAAAAATAACTATGAAATGGCGTATAATTTTTTTAACAATATTGCTAACCTTAATATTAGTGTCCTGTGAAAAAAATAATAAAACCGAAATAAAAAAAATTCAATTTGATTTTAAACAAAGCTTTGAAGACTGGCAGCCTTTTTTTTCCGACTATCCTGCCGATAGCGGGACCCTATATGAATTGGAATTCTCATCCCCATGCCTCCCTCAACAATTAGACACGACCAGCGCCCTTAAAATATCAGCGAACAATCAAAGTGATGATCTACTTTACTTATAGCAGGAATAGCAGTACAAATGCCCCGCGTATTAAAATCTGTACATTCTATATGCTTAAAACAGTTATAAGCAGATTTTATAAAGAATGAATTTTGCCCGGAACTACCTTTACAACTTCTTTTTGTAGCGTATTAATAAAGCAAAAAATTCTGTTGAAATAGTAGCAGTATTTACAATTATTAGGATCTAATTCATGAAATATATTCCAAAAAAAGTTTATCAACTTTTCTCATGTGATCGTTTTTTAGTTTTAACGATTACAACGCGGGTGGTGTCTACTACCTGCCCTTTTTATTTGCAGTCAAATAAAATATTTTTCTACGGGCAATTTAAATGCAGTAACATGAACTTAAATTGCTTACCCCTATTTACCCGAAATTACCAGGTGAGAACTATTGAGACATGCCATTAAAACAAGCACCAGTGAAATAGTTGAAGAGATGGTTCGTATGGTATGCAACCTGTTCCAGGGCACTTCAAAATGAATCCGCAATTTCGAAATTTCTTCAACAGTTGAGGCAGACAAATTTATGCCTGCGAGCACATTATTCAGGGGAACATTTCCCAGTATCGTTACTCCAAAAACACCAGTGACATATACTAAAGTTGCAATCAACAACAACACAAAGCGGCTCGAATCACCGTCTCTGTAATGTAACCACGAACTAATTGGCAACAATAGCAGTGCTCCTAAAAAGTTCATAAAAAAAAGTGGATTGAGAATTTCTTTATTGATGGATTGCATGGCTGACAGATATTCTCTGTCCGGCAATTTGCGCAATCCCGAATTTACAGAGCAGGTGAATGTATAGAAAATACCGGCACTTAATGCCGTTGCCGTTGCAGTGATCAGAAGTATAATATTCAGCGTTGACATTGTAAATAGCTTTTGTTTGTTGGTAATTCTAGCCATATATTTTTTGTAAAAATGAAATATTTATCCCGGTTTTTAATTATCTGTAACTGCTATTCATTTTTACCAAAAATGTATTCACTTTAAAACATGGTATTTAATGTCCATCGCCTTAGGATGGATTCATCCGTTTCGCCTTCTATATGTTTACTCTGCCTGGTCTCTTCAGTTTTTGCATCGGTGATGGGGAGGGTCAGTAGTCTTTTTGCTATTTGAAAGTGTATCAAAGGATTTTTTCATTGTCGCATTTTTATTTAATATTTTTTGCAATTCTTCCGGCACCGGGGGCTTTTTTCCAGCTCCCATGTTTTTAATTATCTCATCCGGAATTTTAATGCCAGTAGCTGTTTTGCCTGCCTGCAAAAGTGTGCTGAATTTTAATTTTGAATTACCCGCGGATTCATTTTTATTTTGAGCATCCATGTTGTATTTATTTTAAGCATGCGATTTGTAGCTTCAGCTTTTTGTGATAATAAACATAAGACAATAGACCAAGTACAAAAGGCAAAAGCATGAATGCGATTTGAATCATAAAACCGTCTGACGCTATTTGCGAATAGGTTGCTCCAACCAGGTCAAAGAACATACCTGCATAAGCCCATTCCTTTATCCTGGGATAACCCGGAATAAGCAAGGCAATTACTCCCAAAACTTTTGCAACACCAATAAAAGGAGTGAAATATTCTGGGTAACCCAGGTGATTCATAAATACGACGGCATCAGGCGTTACCAATACGTCGGGAATCGCCGTAAGCAACATGAATGCTGTAAACAAACCTGTAAAAACCCAGTAGAGAATTTTTATCTTTTTCATTTTGATTTTTATTTGGCGATTGTTTTAGGATTTATTGTTATGCGCTCTCTTCTGTATTGAAAATACTCATTGACCTTATTATCGTTCACATATTTCTTTCAATTTGACCAATGCATTCGGCCAACCATCATTGAACATTTTTTCCCACGCCGTATTTGTATTCATCTCTACCTTCAATCCGGTGATACCATTGGCTTCCGTAAATGCGTAACTTTCAGTGGTGCCAATCCAACCTTTAGCCTGTTCGCTTTTTGTATCCTCTATACCACCAGCCTTGAGTACCGCAATGTGCTCCGCAAATATGTAGCTATAAGGTTTTAACTCCTTTATCAATGCCAGTGTGCCACTGCCATTTTCAGAGATAAAACTAATCTTTTCACCCGGTTCCCATTTTCCTTTATAAACCGAGCCAGGCCAGCTTGCTGCTACCCATTCCCTATAAGTACCTGGTTGAAGCATCGTATCCCATACCTTTTCTTTCGGCGCTGCAATGTTGACGTTGAATGTTAACTTTTCCATTTTATGATTGGTTTAAAGGTTCGTAAGTATTGACAACAATCCCACATTCGTATGCCCTTGAAGCGATAAGTTTTAAATTTGTTTTTTCGTGAAATATCCGCCTTCCTTCGCCAATAGCTGTTGGATTAATAAAAAGGTTCAATTCATCAATCAGGTTTTCTTTAATAAGGCTGGACACAAATCCCGCGCCTCCATATACAACAATATCTTTGGCTCCCGGTAGCGAGCCGGATTGCTTTTTTAACCCGGCGATTTCATCGGCAAGATTTCCCTTTGCCAATACAGTGTTGGCCCAAGGCGACTCTTTAAGCGTTTTAGTGAAAACAACTTTTGGAGTATCCACCATTTTTTTCGCAAAAGAGTATTCCGGGCTCTCCGGCTTGTCGAGCAGGGCAGTCCAGTATTTTACAAATTCGTCTGTCATTTTTCTGCCCATCAGAATAGTATCTGATGAATCAGTAAGTTCATTGATGAACTGTATAAGTTTTTCATCCATGCTCCATGTCATCCAGTCAAGCTGGCCTTCGGGGCCAGCAACGAAGCCGTCAACGGATATTTGCATCTGTAATTTCAATTTTCGCATTTGCTTTTTTTTTAAATTTCAATCAAATTTTCATGACAAAAATATTATACCTGTTTATTTTTCACAGGTGATGAATACGACTTTTAAAGGGTGATTTGCGACTGCATTCAATTTCAATTGTGAGACGAGATGATAACAACATTTCATAACTCACATGTATAAAAAAATAAGCAGGCAGTAAAAACCACCTGCGTTGTATTCGCAAAACTAAAAGCGAACACATGAGAAATGTAAAATCTTTTATTTGTAACAGGCACTATCCTTTAATAATGCGAAGGGAGTATGCCAAAAGACAAATCAACATCTAATAATCATCCTCAACAAACCTCGTTCTTTCTACCCCGTTCATTTCATAAATAGTGCCCGGGTCATCAGAAAATTCAATTTTCATGTGGAGGCTGTCAACGATATTTCCCGATTTGGAATGTCCCGTTTTTACGAAAACGTTTCCATCAGTAATATTCACCGTTTCGGGAAAGCTGGCAGGGCTACTGGGATCGTAATATAAATTTGGAGATTGATTTCCCGAGAACGTAAGATTGGTATAATCCGCCGTTACCTTAGCTTTTACACCGTAGCCATTCTGCATATCGTCCACCCATAGCTGGTTTTGGTTATCAGAAGTATTGTAAGTGGCAATTTTAAAATGGCCTATGCCAAATACATCCTGGGTGCCGCCCTGGTCAAGAGTTACCCACCATTCATTTGCCATTTTTACTCCTGAAGTAGCGCCCGGGTCTTTCGTTTTCATACATGAAGCGAACAATAGCAAAAACATCGCGGCAACTGGTATTAAAATTATTTTTTTCATTTTTTATATTTAAACAGATGAAGCAATTATTGTTTTACGAAGGTTCTTAAGCCTGTTCCATACCCGGGGTTTAAAAATACCCAGGTATATTTATCAGGGGTTCCCGGGGTAAAGGTTTCCGTGGTGGTGCCTGAAGTATTTCCGTCGCTTGACCGCTGCGAAGGAGCATGAATTGTATACCCGGATGAATTAAACGCTATTATCGTTAATGACCCGCCGGAAGATGCACCACCGGGGTTTGTTATTAAATATACGCCCGGAGCTATTTTGTCCCAGGTGCTGGTTACGCCGGTAGCGCCGCGTAAATAATTGCCTGAAAGATCATGGGCTGCAGCATCTGCAGCCGTTGTATAAACGGCTACCGTCCGATAGGTTGTTGCTGAAAAGCCATCGCTGTTCACTGCTGAGTACGATATGGTATAAACACCATCCTGGCTTGTATTGACTGTGCCGGAAACAACCACAGGCACTACATCGCTGCCGGCCATTGCAGTAACGCCAGGGTCAGTAAAGGTACTTCCATTGGCAACGGCCATTACGTCACTTCCTGCCATAGTCAACACGGGAAAATGGGTAACTTTTGAAATACCTACCTGGTCGGCCGTATTATTAATTTTATCTTTATTGCAGGACAGTAGTAATAAAAAACACACGAAGAATATAAGAGATATTTTTTTCATAAAATCATTTTTGTTCGTTTATAATCCCCACCAAACCGGCATAGTTGCCGGCACTTCTGCCGGGGTATTCGTATTTCTGGAACGTTCTGAATCAGGCCAGACTAATCTTTTTGGATACTGGCCCGTAGGCAGTACGGAGTTTTTTGATACCACAAATGTTCCGGGAACATAGGCGGGATTAGTAGAATAAACCGGGCTCGATTGCGGGTAGCCTGTTCTGTTTCTCTCAAACCATCCTTCTATAAAATGAACACCATAAGGAAAAGATGCCCATTTCTGTACTATAATCGCTTCAATCTTTTGATTAAGCGTTCCACTTGTTGGATATACATATTTTCCTCCGGGCGCCACAAATGGAGCTCCATCTTCATCAAGCGAAGCAAATGCAGCTACCACACCCTGGTCGTATAAGTTTTTAGCGCCTGCGCCGGAGTTGTAACGTTCATCTGCTTCTGCCTGCAAAAAATAACTTTCCGCTTCTGAAATAAATATTACCGGGTCGGTAGGTTTTTCACGGAAAACAGCCGCAGTTGTTGCCGTGGGATCATTGCTTAAATAATCGCCCTGGTTCAGTGAATTTGGAGTAGGAGAACCAAAATAATCCACAATGCGGGGGTCACTATTTTTTTGAAGAAAACTTACGAGTGTATAGCTGGCTCTCAAATTATCAGGGGTGTTCAGTTGCCGCACATTTTGCTCGTACAATGGATTGTCCTGCCCTGGGCCATCGGTAAACCCTTCCAGAATGCCGGCATCAGAGGTTAAAAATTGCGCATTCCGTGCATTTAGCGCTGCAATGCCGGCCTGTGCATCCGCAGGTTTTGCATTCACCATCCTTAAATACATTTTAAGTTCCAGGGTATTTGCAAATTCTTTCCATTTATCAATATCTCCCTGGAAAACAACGTCAACATTACCTTCATTTGTCGCCGTTAAATCCGTATTTGTTCTTGCTGAAAAATCCTTATTTAATGCTGTATCCAGTTCACTTAGCAAAGTTGTGTAAATAGTATAGCCATCGTCAAATTTTGGGTTAAGATTATTTGCACCTCCCAGCGCTTCTGTAAAAGGTATCTTATCATACAAATCCACCAGGACGGAAGTTGCGTAAGCTTTCATAACGGTGCCCATTAAATAAAAGTTCCAGTCTTCAGCCTCTTTAGCTTTATCAATCACAAACTGCAGATTTTTTAAACTTCCTGCATATAACAGCGCGTATTGCGTGTTGAGATCAGTACTTTTTACATTGTAGGCGTCAATAAATTTGTATTGGTTGGATGCCGCAGACTGGGTAATATACTCTCCATAAATGGCTCCCAGAATAGCGAGATCGCCCCCGGTGGCGCCGGCTACCGACATTGTTGCAGCAGGAAAAACCAATTTTGGCGTGCCAACGTTGAGCGATGGGTTGTTTGGATCCTGGTTAATGTCTAAGGTTTTTTTGCAACTGAAGCTTATGGTAAGCAGCATTGCTATAATTGCCGCTAAGCATATTTTTTTATTCTTAATGATTTTCATTTTCATAATTTTTCTTTTTTAAAAACCTGCTTTTAATGCCAGGCCAAATTGTTTATTGGTAGGAGACGTTCTGAATTCACCAAATTGGCTGGTAAGGTCATTACCCAGATTCGACGCCTCAGGATCTATATATGGATTATCTTTCGGCAGCCATAGTAAAAGGTTGCGGGCATAAGCAGTTAACGATAAATTATTAGACGCGATCTTTGACGCCCATTTTTCAGGAAACCTGAAAGACAGCGAAACATCCCTTAATTTAAAAAATGACCGGTCTATTATCCTTTGATTATAAGTAAGAGCAAGATTAGAAGTAGGATACCAGTATGAATCAAAATTCGACTCAAGAACCGGGGTAGTATTTTCTGTATAGACAGGTTTCCCCTGTGCATCTACTCCGGATTGTACTACAGAATTTGGAATAATAAACGGCCTGCGGTCATTATAAGTAGTGGCAATAGCATTCCCTACAAAATTCAAAAGGTCAGAGGTGCCACTATACATTACACCGCCCTGCCGGTAATCAACCGTAAAACTCAGCGACCAGTTTTTGTAGGTAAAGGAATTAGTAAATCCCATTCTGAAGTCGTTCTCTGCATTGCCATAATATCCTTTTGCCGTATCTACGACCGGAACTCCTGTAGATGCATTTACAATTAATTTTCCATCAGCGGTATATTGAGCTACGGGAGCATACATGGCGGTAACCGATTTTCCGGGAATGGCATCGAGTTCCGCATCATAAGCAGACTGTAAAATCACTTTCTTTGGCCCCCCCGTAAGGTTAACCACTTTATTCCAGTTTTGCGAGAAATTATAACTCATATCCCATTGAAAATTTTTGGAATCAACCGGCTTTACATCCAGAACAAGTTCGATACCCTTGTTGCTCACTACACCCAGGTTTTGTACTAATGAGGTATAACCGGTTGAGGGGGCAATAGGAACATTAAATATCTGGCCCTTTGTTCTCTTATCGTACAAAGCCGCATCCAGGCCTATCCTATTGTTGAGGAACCTTATTTCCATGCCCACCTCCGCTTCGCTTGTTAACACAGGTTCCAGTTTGGCATTAGCAATTGAGTTTTGAATTAAAAAAGAACTTACCCCATTAAATGGAAAAGTAATATCCCCAAATGGTAAGTCAACATTTCCTATTAATAGAACAGGATACAGCTGATATGGCCGTGCATCAAAACCCGTTTTTCCATAACCGGCGCGGAATTTTAAATAAGAAACCGGGGAACCGTTTAAATTAAAAGTGCGTGAAGCAAGCCAGGAGGCATTGGCGCCGGGGTAAAAGAAATGATTGTGGCCTATCGGTAAAGTAGATGACCAGTCGTTACGTGCATTTAAAGTAAGATAGAGCTGATCTTTATATCCAACGGTCGCTTGTGCATATGCTCCAATTAATCTTCTTTGGCTTCGTGTGTCCCTGGTAGTTGGTTTTATGGTAGAGTTTGAAAGATTATAATAACCGGGGATTAATAAATTGGTTATTTCAGCAGTTACATTTTTAGTATCGGCCTGGTAAAAATTTACTCCTGCCAAAGCATCGAGGCTAAAATTATTGCCAATGTTATGATTGTATTTTAAGATAAAATCGCCATTAATATTTCCCGAATAATCACTGGCTTCGGATACGGAGCCTACATCTTTTGATCTGGAGCTCCCTTCCGTGTTTCCGCCTGCATTCCAGCTTCCCGGGGCCGGTGCATTTACGGCTTTATATCCGAAGGTTCGGGCATTTTCCAAATCAGCCCCTACCCGTAGCTGAGCCGCCAGCGCTGAAGTAATTTTAAAGTTCATATCCACATTGCCAAAAAATCTGTCGGAGCTTTGCGAGTTCTTATTCTCGTGTAATATGTAATATGGGTTTTCAGCATAAGGTGTAAAATAGCTGTCCACGTCAAAAAACTTGTTCTTATAATCTCTCAAATCATGAATGGGAATATCTACAGGAATTTGTAAAATGTCTTCAAACAAAGATGCTCCGTCACTGGCGCCCTGGCCGGTATATGGCGCATTTGCTTTTTTATTTATATAATTAAAAGAAGTGTTTATTGTGAACTTTCCAAACTTGCTGTTTGTTCTTAATGCCAAAGTATTCCTGCCCAGGTAATCGGAGTTTGTGGGAAGTGGCCCATCACTGATAAGGTTGCCGTAAGAGAAATAAAATGTTGTATTAGAATTACCACCGGACAGGGCAATGGAATTGTTAAGCTCAACCCCGGTGTTATAAAATTTGCGGATATTATCATCTATGAAAGAAAAAGGCTTTATCAGTTGGGAATTATCTACAATGGAACCCCAGGCCCGTACTTTGTCGTCTAACTTAGGGCCCCAGCTTCCATTTTCACCCAATACGAATGTACCACCCCAGCCCTGCCCGAAAGTTTCTTGTAATGTCGGCAGTTTCCCTACATCGCTGAGATTTACCGATCCCGCAAAATCAACATGAAGCTTCCCTGATTTACCTCTTTTAGTAGTGATCATTATAGCGCCATTTCTTGCCGCAGAACCATACAGGGAAGCTGCCGCGGTGCCATGTAATATGGAAACGCTTTCCACATCATTGGGATTAATATCGTTCGCGGAATTCCCAAAATCATAATTTACATCCGAACCGAAACGCACATCCGTTAGTGGTACGCCGTCAATAACGTATAATGGCTGGTTATTCCCTCCTGAAATTACGCCATACCCTCTCAATATAACTTTAGTGGAAGACCCCGCACCTCCTGTGCTGGAAATTTCCGCACCGGCAACTTTACCGGTAAGGCCGCCTAAAATGCCCGCCGGCGCGGATCTGTTTATTTCCTCACTTTTAAAGGTTGAAGTGGCATATCCCACTTTTGATTTCCGGCTCGTTTGGCCCAACGCGGTTACCACTACTTCTTCCATTACATCGTTGCCGCGCTTAAGCGTAACCGACACTTGATTAGTGGCGCCTATTGCCGCATCAACAGGTTTGAAGTTTGTCGCCGATACCTGAAGTATGTCACCGGTTTTAACACCGATCTTAAATTCCCCGTTCGCATCAGCAGAGACGCCTGTTGTTGTTCCTTTAATAATAACAGAAGCTCCGCTTACGGGCTGCCCCGCCTCGTCTTTGACAACACCGGTTATCGTACGATTTTGTGAAAATGCTGATGATGCGATGAGGATCAACATTGTAAATGTTGTTACAAATATTCTCATGGATTTAATTTTAGACTTAAAAAAATAAAATACGGAACTCGTTTTTTTATCGAATAAATAACATCAATTCCGATTTTAGAGATTAAATTTTTGCGTAACGCTGCCTTGATCTTCGCTTAAAATCCGGATAGCATTTTATTGGGTACGAAGGATAATATTGTACCGAAATAAGGCATTTGTATGATGAACCTGGTATTTTATTATGAGGAAATCGTCGTTGAATTTAATACTGGTGAATCCCAACGTCCCGGGAAAATATTTAACAAGAAAGCAAGATTCCCTTCCAGGGATTTTATTTACTAACCAGCGGAATTACTGGCAAAGCTTTTGAACTAGGATACCGTACATATATAACCTACATGATGAAAAACAGAATCGTTCCAGCCTTCCTTTTCCTTGCTATTTGTTTTGTTTGCCCATTACTTTCGGCTGCACAACCCGGCCAGGTAAAGGCTAACGGGATCAACGTTGCATACGAAAGCTTCGGATCAAAAAATGATGAAACCATTTTACTTATACCAGGCACGAATGCACAGCTTACCATGTATTCGCCTGAATTTTGTAATAAATTAGTAAGTCGTGGCTATAGAGTTATTCGTTTCGATAACCGGGACATTGGCCTTTCCACAAAATTTGATAAAGCAGGAATGCCCGATTGGGCCGCGATCTCAAAAGCATTGCAACAAAAAACAAAGCCTCCGCTGCCTTACACACTAGATGAAATGGCTGACGATGCTGTTGGTCTTTTAGATGCATTAGGAATCAGGAAAGCGCATATTGTTGGCGCATCTATGGGCGGTATGATTGCGCAGCGTGTTGCTTACAATCATCCTGAACATACTTTATCTCTTGCAAGTATTATGGCCGGAGGAGGAGATACCACATTTCCATTAGTTGCCAAGCCCGGCGAGATAGCTAAAATTCCCCAGCCGGGAGATCCGAAGGATACTGCAGCATATATAAAAAGAGAAATTAAATCTATGCAGGTTCTTGCCGGGCCGGTTTATACTCCTGATTCAGCAGACCTTGAATCGTATGTTAGAGAAAATATAAAACGCTCTTATTATCCTGAAGGCCTTTTTCGCCAGGGTGCAGTTTCTCTTGCCGGCTTTTATGCAAACAGGGCGGAAAAATTAAAGACTATTAAGGTTCCTGCAATTGTAATTCATGGAGACCAGGATCCTTTGGTGGCAATAGACGCTGGGAAAGATGTAGCGGCAAATATTCCCGGCGCGGAATTTAAAATTGTAAAAGGGATGGGGCATTATTTTCCTGAGGAGGTGATTGACACCCTTGTTAATCTCATTGTACAGAATGCAGCCAAAGCAAAAGCAAATAGCTAAATTCAATTACAGAATATGATTCTGTTTACATATTTGTGTCTTTAGCAGGAGTTCAGCGCTTTTCCTTTTTCAAGAACAATTTAGCCTGCTCAAGTTCAGGCCTGTTTGTGTGGAGCGAACTGGTAATAGCCATCAATTGTTGGTAATAATAAATCGCTTTTCCCGTGTTGTTATTCTTTTCGGCTGCTAACCCTGCACCGTATAAACCATTAAACCGGTTGGGATGTTTTCTTAAATCTGCCTCATACGCTAACAAAGCTTCACTGGGTTTATTTAACTGAAATAACATGTCGGCCAAGAGTTCCTGGGCGGGTATTACTTCTCCCGGGGTAACAGGGCTTTTTTCAGTCCTGTCTTCCATAACAGCAGCCATCTTCATCAACCGTAATGCATCGTTTATTTTCCCTTCCTTAAGCAATATCCACGCTTCGCCACTTGTTATTTGAATGGATACCTGGTTGGCTTTGTAAGTATCTTTTTGTGCTGCCAGGGTATCACGGATCATTCGAAGATTTGTTAACTCGTCCCTTGCTGAATTCATGTTTCCTATATGGGCAGATCCCAATAGCCGGGTAAAATGAATGATAGCCTTTTGCCATGGAAACCTTTTCCATGGGAAACTAACAGGGTGTGGTTCCATTTCTGCGGCTTCCTTCCACATTTTATTTTCTAAAAAATAACGGGAAGGGATAGATGCAAATGCGTAAGCATCCTTAAAGTTCACGGGGTAAGCTTCATCAATGGTTTTAAGATAATCATATTGCTGTTTTGCAAGATCAGTTTCTGCTTTTTGCAGGTAGGCATACACCAGGTAATCCATTCCGTGCAGTTCCTCATCCCAATGCCCCTTAATACCGGCGTTTTCAGCATAACACTTTGCCGCGGCAACAGAGGCCAGGTTAGATTGAATGCATTCATCCCAAAGCCCAAGTCTCGTAAAAATATGTGAGGGCATGTGCAGGGCGTGGGCTGAGGCTGGTGCAATAGAAGCATATTTTTTTGCTGCCGGCAATGCCAATGCTGCAAGTTCCGGATAGTCGTAGCTATGAATAATGTAATGCACTATTCCAGGATGATTGGGCTCGCCGGGATATAAAGCGGTTAAAATACCACCCGCCTTTCTTTGATTGCGATACGATTTATCAGTCAGGGTCTGCCGAACCATCAAGGGCAAGGGCATAAAATATTGCAGCTTCTTTATCGCCTGGGTATTTTTTGTAGATATACTCCATAGCCTTTTCAAAGTTCAGAGATCTTGTATGATGGTCTATGGTATTCCAGTTTTTATAAAACGTTGCAATGGCATTGATATAATCTTTCTCTCTTTTTGATTTTTCTGTTAAAGATTGCGCAATTGAAATGGCCTTATTTCCCTTTTCAAGTTCAGCCTGTGTGGGAGGGGAAGGCCAAACCTGGTGGTAGTTGCACATTGCTACTCCCCAATAGGCCATAGCGCAGCCAGGATATTCATCAATGATTTTTGCAAAGACTTTTTCAGCCTCATCATATTCAAATGAATGCAATAGAGCCACGCCAAGGTCAAAGTCCTTTTTTGTTTCAGGTGGGCAACTGGTTTCAAATTCTACCGTGCCAAACTGTTTGTCAGGTGAGCCACACAACACTACTTCACCCCGTTTAAGCCTTATTTCACTTATGGCTCCAACTGCCGGAGTTGTATTTTTTCCGGTACATGTTGCGAGCATAAATATTAATACACCCAAAAAAATTATTGGAACTTTATAGAATACCTTTTTCATATTCGCCTGGTTAAATCTTTTCAGGAAAGAACACAAAAGTTGCCACTATTATAACAGCTTGCACATCGGAAAGCTGCCGTTCCATTCTGCCGGTTTTGAAAGCTAAAACTATAAATAAAAGCTGATAATTTTTATACCGGTGTATCAATAACCTGGCGCAACGGTCAACAAAATCGCCGGAGCAAAAAGTCTTTACAATAACCAAGGACTTTTCTTATTTCGAATCTTATAAAAACATTATTACTGGCTCACCAACAATTCATAAGAAGCGATGATCAATAAATATCATGGTGCAGTTTCCAGGTGCATAATGCATGACTTTTGGAACTCTTGATAAAAATAACGCAAGCGTTTGCGTTGTCATTTCAATCGGTTGCGTAAAATGATATCGGAACATGCAGCTAAGTTATGCATCGCTTTGCCAAAAAAATATTATTTTGGTATTAGAATTAACGGCTCGCAATTTAAGGCGCACAGAATACCAGCGGGCATCCGATATCCAATTATAGCATTTGAGAGAAGTGCCGATTGCCGAAAATAGTCAAACCCTGGGCTAAAATTTTATAAAAAATTAAATTGCTTTATTATGTCCAAAAAATCGCTGCTTATTTTATGTCTTCTTTTTGGGTCTATAAATCTGGTAGCCCAAAACAAAATTCTCAAAGGAAAAATAATTGCTGAAAGCGATAGCAGGCCTGTCTCTGGCGCAACGGTTACAGTAAAAGGTACGTCTAATTCTGTCGCTGCAAGTTCCGATGGAAGTTTTACTATTCCTGTTAGTGCTTCAAAAGTTACGCTTGTGATTAGCTCTGTAGGATATACAGCAAAAGAGCTTGTTGTGGAGGCCAGCCAAAACAATATTTCTGTTCCTCTCGAAACGGATCAGACCGCAATGAGCGAAGTTGTAGTAGTGGGGTATGGAAGTCAGAAGAAGAGCGATCTTACTGGCGCCATAAGTTCTATAAAGGGTTCCGACCTTACACAATTATCTACCCAACGGGTTGATCAGGCTATCCAGGGGCGTGCTTCAGGTGTGTATGTATTAAATACAGCCGGTGCTCCGGGAGCGAATACTACAATCAGAGTAAGAGGTATGAATTCTATTAATGGTGGTAATAATGCTCTTGTTGTAGTTGATGGGCTACAGGGTGGAAATCTTAATTCACTGAACCCAAATGATATTCAGTCGATGGAAATATTGAAAGATGCGTCGGCCACTGCAATCTATGGATCAAGAGGAGCAAATGGTGTTATATTAATCACAACCAAAAGTGGAAAAACCGGCAAGCCGGTAATTGATTATGATTTTAGCTATGGCTCCCAGACCCTGAGAGATAAACTTGATTTGATGAGTGCTGCAGATTATGCAATCACAAGAAATGCAGATAAGGCAACGCAGAATGGGTCAGGCGTGCCTATCCCGATTTTTAGTGAACAGCGTATAAAGGAGTTACAAAGCACAGGGGGAACTGATTGGCAGGATGTAATTTACAGGACAGCGCCTATATCAAATCACCAGCTTTCCATAAGCGGCGGAACAGAAAATGTTAAATACCTGGTTTCAGGAGGCTATCTTGATCAGGAGGGAATTTTAGTCAATTCGGCCTATAAGAGGTTTTCCTTACGTGCGAATGTGAATGCCGATATAAGTAAATCTGTAAGCTTTGGCCTAAGTTGGGCAGGTTCAAAAGAGGCAGGCAATTCGCCGCCATATGGTGGCGGCACAGCTCTCAGCTTCCTTGGGCAGGCCGTAAATATTGCTCCCCGCTGGGATCCTACAACTCCTCCGTATGATGCAGACGGTAATTACAATCGGCATCCTTCCGGCTATGGAGCATATGACACCTGGAATCCGTTGGCGGCGGCACAGGAGCCGGACATTAATAATAACACCATCAGAAACAACATCAATGCTTACCTGGATTTTAAAATCATTGAAGGCTTGAAATTAAGAGTTACGGGAGGCGCTACTATTGAGAACGGCAATAATAAGAGCTATTACAACAGCAAAACATTGGAGGGCAAACCAATTGGTGGCAAGGTTGGCTATGCTACCATTGATGATGCACTGTACACATTTTATCAAAATTCCAATATCCTGACCTACGATAAAGACATCACATCAAAGCATCATATCACGGTAATGGCCGTAGCTGAACAGCAGTATTCAAAAACAGAAAGTTCCGGTTTAGTTGCTTCAAAATTTACTGTTGATCAAACAGGAGCTAACGACCTCGGAGGAGCGGAGCAAATCAATTCCAAATACTCTAATGTAAGCGAAAGAGTTTTGAATTCATACCTGGGAAGAATAAACTACTCATACGCTGACAAGTACTTATTAACCGCAAGTTACCGTGCGGATGGTTCTTCGGTTTTTGGAGCAAACAATAAATGGGGGTATTTTCCATCGGGTTCTGTAGCCTGGAAAATTGCAGAAGAACCCATTGTTAAGAAGCTGAATATTTTTTCAGATTTAAAAATTCGTGGCAGTTGGGGCGTTGTTGGTAATCAGGCAATCACTGCTTATCAAACAATTTCTGCTATAAATTCGGGGGCAAATTATCCTTATTCAGGAAATGACAATACAGACCTTGGTTTTATAATAGCAAATCCTGCTAGTCCAAACCTGAAATGGGAGAGCACTACCCAGACAGATATTGGCCTGGATGTATCTGTTTTCCGGGGCAGATTAATCGGAACGTTTGACATATACAGTAAAAAAACAAAAGACTTGTTGTTAAATCGCACTCTTCCGGGCTATAGCGGCTTTTCCAGCATTATCGACAATGTAGGGTCGGTGCAGAACAAAGGTGTAGAAATCTCTATTAGCGGCGATCCTCTTGTTGGAAAGTTAAGATGGAATTCCGGGTTTAATATTTCATGGAACAAAAATAAAGTTTTAGACCTTGGAGAAGTCAACAGGCTGGAATTTAGAACAACCTATGGTGGATATAGCTTAAGGAACGGCTTTATGCAGCTTCGTGTTGGTGAGCCTTTTGGACAAATGTACGGCTATGGATACGCGGGTACGTGGAAGACCAGTGAGGCACAAGCCGCCGCTGCTTACGGACAATTACCTGGCGACCCGCATTATATTGATTTTAATGATGACGGTAAAATCAATGCCTCTGACATAATGATAATTGGTAATTCAATTCCGGATTTCACCTTTGGATGGTCAAACCGTATATCATATAATAACTTTGACCTGTCATTTCTTGTGCAGGGCTCCAAGGGCAATGATATTTTTAATCAGTCAAGAATACGTCTTGAAGCTCCATATGAAGGAACCAGTATACGCTTACTAGACCGCTGGACACCGGATAACCAGGATACAGATGTTCCGGCATTTATTGATGTCGTGACCCGCCAAAATGCCGGACTCGCGAGTAAAGTAAGCCTCGGCAGTGACGGCGGCCGGCTGCAACGGTATGTAGAAGACGGCTCTTACGTAAGGTTAAAAAATATTACACTCGGTTACTTACTTCCACAATATCTTGTAAATAAAATTGGGGTAAAGAAAGTAAAAGCGTATGTGAGCGGAACTAATTTGATAACAATTACTGATTACACAGGATATGATCCCGAAGTAAGTGCCTACAATGGTAATGATGCCCATGATCGGTGTTGACTTAAGCAATTATCCCACAGCCAAAATAATCACCTTTGGTTTTAACGTAACATTTTAAACACTACAAGATATGAATAACATACATTATTTAATTCGCGGTTCGCTGTTACTCGCAATAGTAGTATTAAACTTTGGATGCAAAAAGCTTGATGAAAAACCCATAAGTTCAGTCTCTCCTGCAAACTTTGGGAATTCAGTATTGCAGATCGAAGCCGCATACGCAGGTTCTATGAACTATTTATGGAATTACTGGGAAGGCTATGGCTATGCCTACGGCCCTTTTATAAATGATGATCAGCTTAATAATGGGGACTTAAATATTCCTGATGATAACGCAGATGACCTTTGGAACAGGCATTATATGGCGCTGCTGAATATAAATAATGCGCTTGGCTCAGTTAAAGAAGGAAACATAAAGGGAGAAACACAGGAGACTCTTGAGGGACTTGAAGCCCAGGGAAAGTTTTTACGGGCACACAATTACTTTATGCTCGTACGCATGTTCGGCGGTGTCCCGTTAATAACTGAAGACACGCCCGATCCAATACAGAATCCAATGCCCCGGGCGTCTATAGCTGACGTATACAGTTTAATTGTAAGTGATTTGACTTTCGCTGCGGCACATCTCCCCGCATCATGGAGTGGTGCTCCCGGTAAACCTACGAGCGGAGCAGCGAAAGGCATCCTGGCCAAAGTATATCTTACTATGGCAACCTATCCCTTAAACGAACCTGCCAATTATCAAAAGGCGGCTGACATGGCCCTTGAAGTAATGAACTCGGGTATGTATCACCTGGTTGATTCGGTGGCGGAGGTATTTAGCCTTGCTAATAAATATGGTCCCGAAATGATGTGGAGCTATAACTCAACCTATGACGATATTGCTACTGACCCGGAAATTTGGACCACTTCCAATTACCTGGATGGCGGATGGGGTGATGCGGCTATAGATACTTCCTTTGAACACAGGTGGCCCGATCAGAAAAGAAAGGAAGCTTATTTGTTTACTCACTGGAATGGTGATCAGTATTCCGATTTCCCCGAGCAAACGCCGTTTTGTAAAAAGTTTTTCTTTTACATTTCTTCCGATGATTTTAATGGCTATTCGTCAATCATGAATTACCCGATAATGCGCTATGCTGATGTTCTTTTAATATATGCCGAAGCGGCTAATATGGCCAGTGCCGGCGGTACCGCACCCCAAAGCGCAGTGGATGCGATCAACCTGGTTATTAATAGAGCAAATGGCTTTGTGCCGAACGCGGGGCACCCGTTACTTACCACGGCAATGTCTAAAAATGCATTTGATAACGCGGTGATACAGGAAAGAAACTGGGAACTGGTATTCGAAAATTGCGACCGTTGGTTTGATATCTGCAGAAAGAGAATATTAGATGACCCGAATGTAACAGTTCGCGCCTCAGACAGGGCCAATTTTTCTGTGGATGATTACTTGTTCCCAATCCCGCAAACTGATTTAAGGCTAAATAAATCACTCGCACAAAATCCAGGCTATCCGACACCGTAAGAATATAGATTTTGTTAGAGATATTGCATAAAGTACTTCCGGCAGGTAAAGCAAAATTGCGGAATAGCTGTATGAATTTATCTATGGCCGCAATTAAAAAACTTCTGAAATTGAATAGAAAAATCAAGGCCTTATCTATTATTGTATTGTCTCTAAATGGATATCTTCTATGTGCTGTTTTTTTCTTGTCTGCCTGCAAACCTAAAACTCAAACGACACAACAATCAGTAGTTGATCCTGAATGGGAGAAATTTGGACCGGGAGGAGGAGGCTCTACATTTATTCCTACTTTTTCATATCAGTCGCCCGACGATTTCCTGGTGCGGTGCGATATGACGGGCTCATATCTCACAAACAATGGAGGGAACTCCTACCAACAAATAAATTTCGCAAATGGCGCATCGTGCTATGCTTATGATCCAAAAGATAGCAATACCATCTATATCGGTTCTACTTTCCTGAACCGATCAAGCGATGGCGGAAAAACATGGCAGCAGGTATTTCCCGATCCCTCAGGAATAAAAAAAGAAACGTACCATGGCGATCATGCGCAATACAATATTGAAACGCAAGACACTTCTTTTTATAACGGCAGTAACCGGATAAGTGCTATCCGTGTTGATCCGGTGCAACCAGGTACTTTATATTTCAGTAGCGGCACAGCACTATTTTATACATCTGATTCCTGCAAAACATGGAAAAAAGAAATATTGGAGGAACCTGTAATTTCCTTTTACACTAATAATTCCAGTGCAAAGAGTGATCTTCTTATTTTTACGGGAAACGCGGTTTATATCTTTAACAAATCTTCGCATACTCTTACACGTAATGAGCTTCCGCAATCCAGCTCTCCGGTGTTTTCCTATACATCAGGAACGCTAATCGATACAGATAAAATAATAATGTATGCGTTGCATCATGATCCCAAACAAGAGATTGATGGAGAATTTGGCTATAGCGAAGTTTGGCGATCCGAAGACAAAGGAGAAACCTGGCAAAGGATTATGGATTCTCTTATGACAAATGCTTCTTCTGGTATAAACCCAAGCTTTTCAATGATCTCCTGCGCAGAATCTGATGCCGGGCAGGCATACGTAGTTTGTAACCGTTATGAAGAAAAAAAAGATAATAAACTGTTGTATTGGTACGGCGCATTAAAAACAAACGACGCCGGTAAAAGCTGGAACTGGGTTTGGAAAGGCGGAGGCGGCTCTGGCAAGTATGGCGTAAAAGATGGATTAGGAGTTTCTAATCTTAAAGATGCCTGGGTAGAAAAAGCTTTTGGCGGTGAGTATATACGCTTATTAGATGTGGGTGTTTATCCCGCTGATGGCAACATAGCTATCGTAACAGATTGGTACCGGATAATGAAAACATTGGATGGCGGCAAAACCTGGACCCAGGTGTACAGCCACCCTCAGGGCGATGGAAGTTTCAGCAGCAATGGAATAGATGTTACCACTTCATATGGCGTACATTTCGACCCTTTCGATAGCAGCCATATTGCTATCAGTTATACTGATATTGGGTTTCATCATTCTTACAATGGAGGCAAAAGCTGGAGCAGGTCAGTGACGGGAGTTCCTGCTGAATGGGTAAATACATGCTACTGGTTGGTATTTGATCCGGCGGTTAAGGACAAGGTTTGGTCGGTATGGTCGGGTATGCACGACATTCCCCGCGGCAAAATGACGCGTAACCCTCAATGGAAGCAAACCGCAAAAGGCGGTGTGTGCATTTCCACAAACGGAGGGAAGACATGGACACCGGAGGTTGATGGAATGGGAAATAACTCTCCGGCTACCTCGATAGTGTTAGATAAAAATTCGCCTGCAGGCAATCGCACGCTATATGTTAGTGTTTATAATAAGGGCGTATTCAAATCAACCGATGATGGTAAAACCTGGAATTTAAAAAACAAGGGCATTGAAGAAAACACCTGTGCCTTTGAACTGACACTTGCCGATAATGGCAATTTGTTTCTAACCGTAAGCCCAACGCCCATGTATAAAAATGGAAAGAAAGGGCGGGAATTCTATCCCGGTGCCGTTTATAGATCTATCGATGGCGCTGAACATTGGACCAAGCTAACTGTATCTCGGGGCTTGTTATTCCCTAATGGTATCTGCGTAGATCCTCAAAATCCTGAACGGATATACCTGGCATGCTGGGCAGACATTGACCTGGCCGACCTCGTAGGCGGAGATGTGGCAAAATCTACCGGTGGAAATCAATCGCTTGATACCAAAGGAGGCATCTTTCTCTCAGAAGATGGCGGCAATACCTGGAAGTCCGTTTTCGACGAAGATCAATATGTGTACGATGTTACCGCGGATGAGCATCGCCCGGGAAGATTCTATTGCAATACTTTCAACCGGGCTGCATACCGGAGCGATGATTATGGCAAAACCTGGAAGAAAATAAAGGGATATGATTTCCATTGGGGGCACCGCATAATCGTTGACAGGAATAATCCTGACAGTATTTATATAACCACTTTTGGTTCCAGCGTATGGCATGGAAAACCAGTGGTGGAATAACCGGCGTTACAAAAATTAAAGACATGAGAAAGAATTTGATATCAATAAGCACATACAACTTTATGCGAAAGATGCTTGTTTTTTATGCAGTATTTTTTGTAAGTACAATGCTCATCGGCTGCATATCTGAGATAGGAACAAACAACGCAGAAGGAAATACCGTGGCACCTGCAAACAACGAAAAAAATTCATGGGAAACAGTCGGGTACGGAGGCGGAGGCGCGATGTTTTATCCAGAGGTAAGCCCTTTTAATCCGGGTTATGCTTTTGTAAGCTGCGACATGACCGGTGCATATGTTACTTATAACGGCGGCGAATCATGGAGGATGTTTAATCTTCATAGCCCGGTTCATTTTTATGTTTTTGATCCGCTGGATTCTAACACGGTGTATGCGAATTCTATCGGCTTATTTAAAAGCACAGACAAAGGACATACATGGAACCTGCTCTACCCTTCTCCTTCGGAAGTCACGGGTTTCGTATCAAAAGGTGATCACGCAGAAGAAGTAGTGATTACCCGCGATAGTACAATAAGAGAAGTGCAGGCACTCGCAGTTGATCCGGAAAATTCAAAAAAATTATATGCTGTTATTTCGATAGACAAAGCCATAGCCTTGTATGTTTCAGATGATGGCGGATTAAGCTGGGCAAAAAATAAGGATATAGAAGAGAGGGCAAAAAATATTTATATCATTACATCTTCTCCAAAAGATAACCGTACACTTTACATAACCGGGAATACGGGCATAACAGTAAGGGGTAATGGAAAATGGAAAATAAATAAGGCGCCGGCCGGCATAAAGACGCTGACTCATTTTACAGGAGGGTTTGATAAAAGCAGGAATAAATATATCGTTTATGCTATTTCCGGAAAATCATATTTTGATCCCAAAGGTGATAAATCCGGCATCTATTATTCTGAAGATGGTGGCGCATCCTGGGAGAACAGGCAGGATGGTCTTACTTCCTTTAATATGAAAGGCGTTCACTTGCCCGAATGGAGAACCATTGCCACTTCTTCCGATCATCCCGAAGTAGTGTATGTTTCTTATAATAGCATGAAAGCAAATAAGGATATTACTTTTATTGGAGTTGCAAAGAGTGAAGATTTTGGAAAAACGTGGACGCTGCCCTGGAAAGATGTTATTAAAAAGGGTGGCAATGTGCCTTCTGAGAATTTTAAAAGTGGCTGGATAAATGAACGCTTTGGCCCTACCTGGGGTGAAAATCCCTTTTCGATCGGCGTATCGCCGGCGAACCCGGATGTTTGCTATGCCACCGATTTTGGCAGAACGGTAAAAACAACCGATGGAGGCGCAACCTGGGAACAGGTGTACACAAGGAAAAAACAAAGTGCAGGCTGGGTTTCAAGAGGACTTGAGGTAACGACCGGCTACCTGATAATTGCCGACCCCTTTGATAAAAATCATGTCTTCATTTGTAATACAGACGTTGGCCTTATGGAAAGTAATGATGGAGGGGAAAGCTGGGAAAGTGCCACAAAAAATAATGGCATTCCACGTAAATGGCAGAATAGTATTTACTGGCTTGCCTTTGATCCGGAGGTAAAAGGAAAAGCGTGGGCAGCCCTGAGCGACGTGCATGATTTACCACGACCAAAAATGTTCCGAAAGAATGGTGTCAAAGGTTATGAAGGTGGCATCGCGGTTACTGAAGATGGAGGAAAATCATGGAAGCCAATAAGCGAAGATATCGGTGAGGCGGCTATCACTCATGTACTGGTTGATCCGTCGACCACCAGAGATGCAAGAACTTTATATGCCTGTGCCTTTGGAAAAGGAGTTTATAAATCTGTTGACGGAGGAAAAACCTGGAAGCAAAGGAACAACGGAATAACAGGTAGCGAACCTTTTGCATGGAGAATTACCAGGAGGAATAATGACGGCGTATTATTTCTTGTAGTTAACAGGAGAAGCGATGATGGCAGTATAGGTAACCCGGGGGATGGTGCAGTGTATCGTTCAGATGATAACGCCGAAACATGGATGCCAGTTTCGCTTCCTTCCGGAACCAATGGTCCCATGTGTATAGCGGCAGACGAAGATCAAAGTGGAAGGCTCCTCTTATCGGCCTGGGGAAGAAGTACAAAAGGCAAATTTTCACCCGATATGGGAGGTGGTATATTTCTATCAAAAGATGATGGCAAAACATGGAATAATGTCCTTCAAAAAGATCAACATATTCATGATATAACTTACGACCCAAGAAACAAAACTTATTATGCATGCGGCTTTACCGGATCCGCATACAGGTCTGAGAATGGTGGAGAAACGTGGACACGGATCAAAGGATATAATTTCAAATGGGGTAAAAGAGTAGATCCTGATCCATCGGATCCAGATAAGATATTTATTATAACTTTTGGAGGCGGCGTATGGCATGGCCCTGCCAAAGGAGATGAAAAATCTTTGGAGGATATTATTACGCCTGTTTTAGCATATTAATTCATTTGCAGGAAATAAAAAATCAATGATTAACTTATCCGGAAAATCTATTCTTTTAACCAATCACTCCAACGAAATATGAAACAACTTCGGCATTATTTAGCAGCGGTGTTACTCCTGGTTTGTTTATTTGCTTCGGCTATTGATAGAAAAGATTTTGAGAAGTATTTTAAGCTAATGCCGCAGCCGCAGAAGATTGAATTTCCGGATGGGAAAAGCCTCTCCCCCGCATCCATTCATTCTATATTTTTACAGGGAACGGCCACCAGGCCTGTTTTATCCGGCGTATTGGCAACCTTGCCTCTTGGTATCAAATCTGCTCCCGGAGTTCTTATTCTGAATATATCATCTGATAAAAATATTCCTTCATCCAAAGAAGGATATGTTCTTGAGGTTAGGAATAACCAGGTCATCATCAGCGCCCGCGACCAGGCCGGATTATTCTATGGATGCCAGACGCTGCAGCAATTATTGGAAGATGCGAATGATCAGGAGATCAGCATTCCGGCATGCAGGATCACCGATTATCCCGACATCGCTTACAGGGCTATTCACCTGGATTTAAAGCACCATGTTGATGCCGGAAATTATTATTACAAAATGATCGATCAACTGGCAGCCGCTAAAATAAATGCCATCATCGTAGAATTTGAAGACAAGCTTCGTTACCGTAAAGCGCCCCTGGTTGGTTCAGGAAATGCGATTTCTGTTGATGAATTTGCGGAGATCAGCCGCTATGCTAAAGACCGTAATATTGAGATTAGCCCGCTGGTACAGGGTCTTGGCCATGCTGCCTTTATTTTAAAACATGAAGAATATAAAAACCTTCGGGATACCATATCCTCCGACTGGTCGTTTGATCCTATGAATCCTGCCACGTATGATTTGCAGTTTTCTCTTTATGAAGATGCGATAGCCGCCACACCGTACGGCAAATACCTGCATGTTGGAGGAGATGAAGTGGGCAATCTTGGTATGTCGGAGCTGTCAAAGAAATCAGGGCTTACTCCCATTCAATTACAAATGTTATGGCTTAATAAGGTTTCTGAATTTGCCATAGAACACCATCGTATCCCGATTTTCTGGGACGATATGGTTTTCAAACTTTCCGGTCTGTACCAGAGTACCTGGGATCCTGATTTACCCGAACAACAGGTAAAAGATATGTGGGCGAAAGATAGCAGCAAACTTGAAGAAAATATCTCACTATTCCCAAAAGAATGCGTCTATATGCGCTGGAACTACGATGCCCCCGATATTTTGGGCAATCATAAAGCGCTTGACTGGTATAAATCACATAATTTAAAAGTAATGGCTGCTACTGCTGCACAAACGATGTGGCCCATGCTTCCCCGCAACCATTCCAACTTTCAGCCGATCAAAGACTTTTCCAGAATAACGGCACAGAAGAAACTTGATGGAATATTATGTACCGCATGGGATGATTGTTCCCCGCATTTTGAAACTTACTGGCGCGGCTTTTATGATTTTGCTTTTTTTAGCTGGCATTATACCGATGCAAAAGCAGAAGATGTACATGCTATGTTCCGCCAGCGTTTTTATGCTCCTGCTTTATATGATAAGTCTTTTGATTTCCGCGATCAGTTGGAGAAGGCGCTTGAGTTCTGGGAGACGGCTTTAATCAGTAAAGGCGACCGCGCTAACTATCCAGGTTCCATTGACCTGGTTGCATTGCCCGATGCTGCCCAGCCGGGTAAGTGGAGTACAGACCACAAAATGAAGCTCGATCGTGCCAGGGAAGAAATTAACCGTTACCAGGAAATCAGGAATCAATTGACCAGGGCCACACAGCTCGCCCGCAGGAATACGTATACTTTGGAACTATTGAACCAGGTAAACGAATTGCAATCGTACCCTGCAAAACTATTGCTGCTATTGGAAAAGTATGATAAGGCGCCTTCAATATCTAACCGCGAGTCAGCAAAAAAAGATTTGAAAAAATTCGTTGCGAATTTCGGGGACATAAGAAAGGATTATGAAGACGTATTTTCCAAAACCAGGATATTGGCTAATCCTGATAATTACATTCCGGATCAGAACCAGCATCATCACCTTGCTAACGGCACAAATAACAATGACTGGATGTTTGTTTATGAACTGGCGATGAACAAAAAGATCAACGATTGGCTGGCCGATTAATGCGGCTTACTTAAAGATTCGTTATGCATTTCAATTATTTTTTGATTAGTTTACGAACGGTACTTGCCTTTGCATTTCTTTCAATTATATCCTGTACATCTGATACTCAAAAAGAATCCACTTCATGGAAAGTATATGGCGGAACAAAGGAAATGATCCGCTACTCCTCCCTTTCGGAAATAGATACAAATAATGTATCACAATTACAGGTTGCATGGACTTATAATAGCGGTGATGCGGATACCATAAATCATTCACAGATCCAATGCAATCCCATCATCGTCGAAGGAATATTATATGGTGTAAATCCGCAGATGAAATTATTTGCCATTGATGCTGAGACAGGTAAGCAACGATGGGTATTTGATCCCAATACCAAAAGTAGTTTTGATAAAGATCCTGTTTCCTTTCATATCATGATAAACAGCCGCGGGGTCGCTTACTGGACCGATGGAAAAGATGACAAACGCATTTTTTTCACAGCCGGTTCATACACGTATGCCATAAACGCGATAACAGGCAAGCCCATTCCATCCTTTGGAAACAACGGTTACATTGACTTGCATGACGGGCTCGGCAGAGATATAAAAGATCTGTTTATCGTGAACAGCTCTCCCGGCATAGTATATAAAAATCTCCTGATTCTTGGTACGCGAGTAGATGAAACTGCACCTGCAGCGCCAGGACACGTACGTGCATATGATGTGGTTACCGGTAAGCAAAAATGGATATTTCACACCATTCCCCAGCCTGGTGAATTCGGCTATGATACATGGGAAGATAGTAACGCCTGGAAATATATTGGCGGAGCAAATGCCTGGAGTGGTTTTGCACTTGATGAGAAAAGAGGAATCGTTTTCGTATCTACCGGCTCCGCATCATATGATTTCTATGGAGGTAAGCGCAAAGGCTCCAACCTGTTTGCCAACTGCCTGATCGCTCTTGACGCCGCAAGTGGTAAACGTACCTGGCATTTCCAGCTGGTGCATCACGATGTATGGGATAAGGATCTGCCTTCACCGCCAGCATTGGTTACGATTGAGCACAATGGAAAAATGGTAGATGCCGCTGCACAGACCACCAAGAACGGATTGGTATATGTTTTTGAAAGAGCAACGGGTAGACCCATTTTTGATATTGAAGAAGTACCGGTGGATACGGTCGATGGCCTGCCGGGAGAAAAACTATGGCCCACACAGCCCATCCCCACAAAACCTGCTGCCCTTGGTACGACAGACCATCACACCAAATGATATAAATCCATACCTCCCCGACACGACTATTGCAAGGTTAAAAAAAGAGCTTCAGGGTTATCGTTTTGGACACATGTATATTCCTCCCGGTAAACAAACTTCACTGGTATTACCGGGATATGGTGGCGGCGCAGAATGGGGCGGCCCTGCATTCGATCCACAGACTGGAATCCTGTATGTAAATGCCAACGAAAATGCATGCCTTATGGAAATGCTGGATAATGAATATAAGACGGCATCGCATGAAACTAATTTACAGGCCGGTGTACGTTTGTATAGAGAAAATTGTATGAGCTGTCATGGAGACGATAAAAAAGGTACAGGCGTTTATCCTTCGCTGTTAGGCGTTCGCTCTAAATATTCTGTAAGAGATTTTGACGCATTGTTAAACAACGGCCGCCGCATGATGCCGGCATTTAAACAATTAGCTGAAGCAGAAAAAAAGGCAATTGCCTCTTACGTACTCGACCAGGGAACCGCGCAGGCTAAAACTTTTATTGCGCCGAAAAAATCAATAGATAGTATCAATATGATACCTTATCGGTTGAAAGGCTACACAAGATTTCTAAGCCCCGAAGGCTATCCCGGCATTGCGCCTCCATGGGGAACGTTGAACGCAATCAATCTTAATACAGGTGAATTGGTTTGGAAAACACCTTTGGGAGAATATGAAGAATTGAAGGCAAAGGGAATTCCAGCGACAGGAACTGAAAACTACGGCGGGCCTGTAGTCACAGCCGGAGGGCTGGTGTTCATTGCGGCTACCCGTGACGGAAAGCTAAGGGCATTTAATAAAAGAACCGGCCAACTATTGTGGGAATATACACTACCAGCATCGGCATTTGCCACACCGGCTATTTACGAATTAAATGGAAAACAATATTTGGTAATTGCCTGCGGCGGCGGTAAGTGGGGACTAAAGTCATCCGATGCTTATGTTGCTTTTTCGTTGCCAGATAACAAGTAGATAGATATTAGTATATAAAAAATAATGCTTCAAGAAGGAAGTAAGTACTTAAAAAACTGATATGCAGGAAATAACGAAAAAGATTGGGAGTTATCGCTACAGGATTCTTGCATTGGTATTCATGGCTACTACCATCAACTATTTTGATCGCAGTATCATTGGTGTAATGGCACCTACGCTGCAAAAACTTTTTGATTGGTCAAATAAAGACTATGCCGCGATAATGGTGTCCTTCAAAATCGCCTATGGAATAGGATTATTATTTATGGGCGGGATTATTGATAAACTGGGCACAAAAATCGGCTACACTATTTCCATTGTAATATGGAGCATATTCGGAATGCTGCATGCTGCAGTAAGGCCAGCCTTTAGTTTAATTGGATTTATCGCGGCACGTTTCGGACTTGGAATCGGCGAATCCGGAAACTTTCCGGCAGCGATTAAAACCGTAGCAGAATGGTTTCCGAAAAAAGACCGGGCCTTTGCAACCGGCATCTTTGATGCATCGACCAGCGTAGGCGCTATCTTAGCCCCGTTCGTTGTTGGTGCGATTGTTACCGTCGAAGGTGATAACTGGCAGATACCTTTTCTTCTCACAGGGTTACTTAGTTCACTATGGGTATTTCTTTGGGTAAAAACGTATAAGAAACCAGGCACCCATCCCAAGCTTTCAAAAGAAGAGTTGGCTTATATTAACAGCGATTCAGATGAAGAAACAACAGGAAAAATTCCCTGGTTTAGCTTATTATCTAAAAGAGAAACGTGGGCTTTTTCATTAACTACTTTAACGGATGGCGTTTGGTGGTTTTATCTTTTTTGGGGCGCAAAATTTCTTGCCGATCAGTTCAGGGTGGACATTAATAATATAGGGCTTCCGTTTCTCATTATTTTTATCATGGCGGATGCCGGAAGCCTTATTGGAGGATATGTTTCCGGTGCATTAATAAAAAAAGGCTGGTCTATAAATAAGGCCAGGAAAATAACTATGTTAGTTTGCGCTATCATTATTTTACCCGTAAGTTTTGTGCCCGTTCTTACCGATAAATGGATCGCTGTCTTTTTAATTGGCCTCGCCGCTGCAGGGCATCAATCATGGTCGATTAACGGGTATACTTTAGTGCCGGATGTTTTTCCTAAAAAAGCGGTCGCTTCGGTTATAGGAATAGGGAAAATGGTTGGGGTGGCAGTCGCCATAGTTGCCGATATAGCGTTAGGAACTGTATTGGACACCGCCGGAAATTCGGGTTATTTCTGGGCTTTCATGATCGCGGGTTTTTCTTATATCGTTATATTGGGATTTGTACATCTTCTTATGCCAAAGATGACTCCTCTCGATGATAATTTAAATTATAGGATTAGATAGAATAAGCGCAAAGATAACATAGTAGAGGGGTGCGATTTGTCTTGCTTAGTTCCGTAGGAACTCTTCGTGGGTAGTAGAATATTCCAAAATAGCTACGAAACGTTCCGAAGGAACGTATGGTGCTCTTATCATAAATCGGCTACCCATTCCGGTAGTTATCGCGATGCCTGCAGCACAAGAGAATTGAGACATTGAATATCTGGTCATCATCATCGCCTGACCAAAGGTTTGCGAACAAACTTCCTAATTCTATTAAATTATATACAGGAGTAATTAGGGCCTTATTAACATGGAAAAGAACAATTAAATTTTTAAATCAAAAAAACTGAAATGGCTAAAAACGAATTTTCAAGAAGAAAATTTATTGGAACCGCTGCAGCAGGATTGGCTGGAGTAGTTACAATGAACGCTCCACAGAGCGCTGCCTCCTATAACAGAATTGTGGGAGCTAATGACCGGATAAATATAGGCTTCCTCGGATGCGGAGCCCGCAGTACCGGCCACCAGAGGATGGTTAAAATGTCGGAGAAAGACAAAAACCTCGGCGTGGTTGCTGCATGTGATATCTGGAAACTGAACAGGGAAAAAACTGCAGCCAATTGTAAAAAACTTTTTGGAACAGAAGCTAAGCAGTTTAAGTATTCTGAAGACATGCTTTCGATGAAAGAACTGGATGCTGTAATGATTGGTACAGGTGATTTTCAGCATGCAAAAATTTTGGCTGAAGTGGTGAAAGCAGGTAAAGATTGCTACTGCGAAAAGCCTATGGCCATAGACGTGGAAGAGGCAAAATTGGCAAGGAGCGTCGTTCTCGGATCCAAACAAATTGTACAGATGGGATCGCAATGGGTGAGCGACCCCATACAAAAAAAAGTACGGGATATGGTTCGTTCCGGGACGTTGGGGCAGATCACAAAAATTGAACAAGTATGGAACGACAATGAACCCCGCTGGCATGTTCCTGATGATCCTGATGTAGCTGCAATCAGGGAAGAGGATACCGACTGGAAGAGGTGGCTTTTAGGCAAGCCTTATGTTCCCTTTGATCCATGGAAATATTTTGAATTCAGAATCTTTCGTGAGTACTCCGGAGGAATTACTTCGCAATGGATGAGTCATGGCAGCGGATTGGTCCATTTTTATACCGACACCAACATTCCTGATTCCATGGTTGCAAACGGAGGTATTTTTGGCTGGCCAGACATACGTGAGAACCCGGACACCTTCCAGGCACTGGCAACCTATGACGACGCAAAATTTTTATATTCTTACGCTACAAACTTTGGAAGCAAGTTTGGCGACTACACCTGCATTCGTGGCAAAGAAGGAACTTTATTTGCGCATGGAGGAGAAGGCAGCGCCCGCTGGTTTTTTATCCCGGAGCACCAGGATCTCTTAGGCGGCTTTGATTTTTATGAAGGAATGAAAGAGGCGGTAAAAAGCGGCAAAGCTAAAATAGTAACTGCCGAAGAATATGGAATGAAGTTGGGTCCCGTCAGTGTAAGTGATGACAGTAAATACCATCTTGATAACTGGGTTGATTGCATGCGTAACAGGGATATGGTACCCAACGGAAATATTCACACCGGCTTCTGGCACTCGATAGCCTGTATAATGGCTACACAGGCTTATCGCGAGGGCAAAAAGCTTTATTGGGATCGCACAAAAGAAGAGATAGTAGATCAACCGGCAAATAAATAAATGGAACAAATTCCACCTGGCAAGCTGGCAAAAAATTTACGAAAATTCAGTGGGTATAAGTAAGTGTCATTTGAAATAACTGGTTCTATAACGATTAGAGTGGGTACTATTGTTGCCACGGCCTTTAGGCCGTGGATCGGTTAAAAATAAAAAGGCTTTAGCCAAAAAATATGTAAGCAAGAGCCTTGGTATTACAATTTATATATTTATTTATAAAAGAATTGGGCTAAAGCCCGGTTGCCATTTTGCTAACCCACGACCTAAAGGTCGTGGCAATTAAAGGCAAATATTTATTTACCAACACAAGACATCATAGAGCCAAATAATTAAAAAATCTAATCATAGCCAGATGCATATATTTTCCAAAGCAATCAGAAACTATTCAACTTTCTTCAAACTTATTTTCGTTTTATTATTGGCCACATTGCTGGTTAATAAGAGTCACGCCCAGGATAAATCCATTACAATAAACGACCTTGACGTGATACACTCGCCGGCAACGGCACCGGGGAATAATACCTGGATTCAATTCACGGATGCCCCTAATTCTTTGTACCATTATCTTGCAGGGCAGGCCTACCAAATGCTTACAAAGCGGGAGACTTCAATTTCTAACTTGCATACATTAAACGATTGGAAGCAACGGCAACAACAGGTACGCAAAACGCTGATGGATATTACAGGATCCTTTCCAGAAAAGACGCCGCTGCATGCAGAGATTACCAGGAAAATTGAAAAGAGCGATTACAGAATAGAACATATCGTTTACCAGTCTCAGCCCGGGTTTTATGTTACCTCTTCCCTCTTCATTCCCGCGAAATTAACGGGTAGAGCTCCGGCTATAATTTACTGCAGCGGACATTCAGCGAACGGATACCGGTATGAATCTTACCAGCATGCAATTCTAAACCTGGTAAAGAAGGGATTTATAGTATTTGCATTTGACCCGGTTGGCCAGGGAGAACGGCTTGAATACTTTGATCCAACAACGGGTAAACCTGTCTTTGAAGGTTCGGATTGGGCACATTCTTATTCAGGCGCTCAGGCTTTCATCGCCGGAAGTTCCCAGGCCCGTTACATGATATGGGATGGTATCAGGGCCGTTGATTATCTTCTTACCCGCAAAGAAGTCGACCCTAAAAGAATAGGAATAACGGGACGTTCCGGCGGAGGCACGCAGTCTGCCTTCATAGCTGCATTTGACGATCGTATATATGCCGCCGCTCCTGAAAATTATGTTACGAATTACCGTCGTTTAATCCAATCAATCGGGCCACAGGATGGTGAACAGAACGTGAATAATGCGATTGCCAGGGGAATAGATCATGCAGATCTGCTGGAGGTTCGTGCCCCAAAACCTTCTTTAATGATAACCACCACCCGCGATGAATTCAGCATACAGGGAGCCAGGGAAACTGCAAAAGAAGTGTCCCGTATATACCAGGCCTATGGCCGGGAAGCAAGCTTCGGCAAGGTTGAAGATGATGCGGCACATGCGTCAACCTTAAAGAACCGGGAAGCCATGTATGCGTTTTTCCAAAGAAATTTGAACAACCCGGGAGATTCAGCTGATGAAGAAACTGAGCTCTTAAGTAATGAAGAGTTACAGGTTACCAAAACAGGCCAGGTCTCAACGTCATATGAAGGAGAAACGGTTTTCAGTTTAAACAAAAAAGCTTCAGAGAAGCTCGTTGATAAATTACATGCTTCACGAAAAAATACAGCCAACCATCTTTCCGATGTATTAAAATCGGCCAGGAAACTTTCCGGCTATCATGAACCAGCCCAATTTCATGAACCGGTATTTACCGGGCGTTTTGTACGGGATGGCTATGTGATCGAGAAATATTTTGTAGAAGGCGAAGGTGATTATGTGATTCCTTACTTATTGATAATTCCGGATAAACCAACCAATAAAGCAGTGATATATTTGGATCCCGGCGGTAAAGCTGTGGAAGCTATGCCCGGTGGCGCAATGGAATGGTTTGCAAGGAAAGGATTTACCGTACTGGCGCCTGATTTAATCGGCACTGGTGAAACGGGCCCCGGTGATTTTCATGGCGATTCATATATTGACAGCGTGTCTTATAATGTGTGGTTTTGTTCCATGCTTATCGGTAAAAGCATAACAGGAATAAGAGCCGGAGACGTAGTAAGGCTCGTCACATTATTGAAGAAAAACACTGATATCAACACAGTCTTTGGTGTGGCCAAAAAAGAAATGGCGGCAGTGTTATTGCATGCTGCAGCTTTTGACCCGGCAATTACCGGGGTAGCTCTTATCGAACCTTATACCTCCTATCGCTCGCTAGTAATGAACCGGTTTTATAGTCCGGTCTTCATCCACAGCACTGTCCCCGCGGCACTTACCGCTTATGATCTTCCTGACCTTGCAGCCAGCCTCGTGCCAAGGAAATTAGTAATAGCAAGTGTTACAGATGGATCTGGCAAAGCAGCAGATTTAGAAAGTATCAATACTGATCTTACTGTAATTAGAGATGCTTATCAAAACAAAAATGCAGCCTTGCAATTATATATCACTTTTGGGGAAACAACTGAAAAGGCTGATGATATTTATATGGAGTTGATAAAATAAACCAGGGAACTTTCACATAGCAGGAGGAATTAGAAAAATATTTACATGAAAAAACATGATCGGGAGCAGAGAAATACTCTACCACAGTATTCTCAGCCCCCCGGGGGCATTCAACAAAAAAATGGCCTGTGGGATGAAATAATTTTTCTAATAAAGGATCATATTCAAAGTTGAATTTGGGCAGTTCAAGGGTGTAAAAAGAAGAGGTTATTAATGATCAAAATATAGCCAGCCTTGCGAACCAACAAGAAATGTTTTGTTCTTTTTTAAGAAATAATAACCGATCGGATTATTAAATCCTATATCTATCAATTGCCAGTTATTTTTTTTGCTATAAATGCCCGGTATCGTGCTTGTATTTTCGAGATAATAAACACCGTCACTTGTTATGGTTATATTATTTACCGGCTGAGTCGATGCATTCCATTGATAATTACTATGGACGACGCCTTGGTATGTCACCGGATCCAGCACAGAAAGTGTTGCTTCGTCTGCACCAATATATAATAATCCCAGAGCGTCGATCTTGAAATCGTAAACACTATAGGGCTTGTAATTGTAATCAAGATGCACTAATGACCACATTTCGCCATTATCATTTGAAACCTTTAAATCGTGCCGGTCATCAAACATCATTATTCTGCCATCAGGATGCCTGTTGAAATAATAGAATCGTTGAGAATTGCCTCCTGTAACTAATTTCTTCCAAAAACCACCATTATCAGTGGTTCTGTAAGGCCCGTCAAAATAAAAGCTGACAAACATGGTAGTGTCCTCAATATAGAATGCAGTTGGATCTCTCATATCTAGAATCCCATTATTAATAGCAGTCCATTGATGCATATCCTTCGAAAAATATATACCGTGCGATTCGGTGAGAATATACATCCATCCTTTAGTGTTGAATTGTGCATCAGATATTTCATCAGCATAGGGTATACTATTTATTTTATACCAATTTAAACCTCCATCGGAAGAGGAGTATAAACCGTAACTAACCATATATAATGTATTGTTATCGTAAGTAACAATTTTAGGATTAAAACCTTCAAAACTTGAATAGCCGCAAGCCCTGCACCACCCATTAGGTTTTACTGCATTTGCCGTGATCAGGATGCTATCTGAAGGCGAGGAGTGAAAAGTCCAGTTACTGTAAAGGCTATCTGTAAAAACATAGAATGTAACTTTTTGCACATTGTTGTCGCAACCCATTCGCCAATAAACACTTATTGTGCCCGCACTGTCAAGTGTATAGTTCGATTGTTCCACCTTTCCATTACCTTGAGTCAGGGAGTGGGATATCTTAAAATGATCCTTATAATTCGAAGAACTAATCTTCAACGTAATTGTGTCTCTTAATAGTTCACCAAATAGCCCGGATTGATTATTTCCTTTTATGATTTGTATTTTGCCCGTTCCATATTCACCCGATGAGTTCGTATTTTCTTTTTTACATCCGGTTAGAATCAATACAAATAAAGATGTAACTGCAAGAAGTTTCATGGGTAACTTATTTAATATCGTATTTATAAATAGCTTCACCTTGTAAAGCATATACTAAAGTTGGGTTTTTAACCAACGCCTTATTAAGAGTATTAACGCCGTAGTTATCTTCTACAATAATTTGCCAGGTAAGGCCTCCATCTGTCGTCCTGGCGATTTCGCCACCCGTTGATACGATATATCCGGATGTGTTACTGAAGAATCGGATTTCAATTATAGTAAAGTTCAAACGTGTTTTAATAATCGCCCAGCTATTTCCTCCATCTTCAGTTCTTGCAAGGCTCCCACCTTCTCCCGCAGCAAATCCGAAATTATCATCAAGAAAATATACTTTTCTCAGGCGATTATTAAGAAGAACGTCTTGCTCATTCCAGTTAGTTCCCCCATCTACGGTTTTTACAATTTTGCCCGCTTCCCCACAGGCGTAACATACATCTTTGCTTGTACATGTGATGGAAAATAAGTTATTAATAAAGGTGAATCCCGGGTATTTTGTCCAGGATTGACCGCCATCTATTGTTTTTGAAATGCTTCCTGAAACACCAACGGAAAATATAGTGTCCCTGTTCAGCATAAAATAATCTGCGGATTGCCCCTGGCCAATTATTGGTGGGGTCCATGGGCCTGCTATGAAACTGCGGCCGCCATCATTTGTGAAAAGAGCATAATTACTGGTGACTATCGCAAGGCCGGTATCGTTACTTGAAAAAGACAATTTATATAGATCATTTCGTATGGTGTTAGACATGGTCCATGTACTGCCTCCGTCAGTTGTTGTAGCAAGCCCTGTTTTGAAATCCCCTATTGCAATTCCATTCATGACATCAGAAAAATGCATATCCCAAAATTCTCCTGGTCCAGTCGAAGTACCTGAGGGATCAAAAACCAAACTCCATCGGTTATAATTGATTGTGGCATTTATCACCACTGAATCTAAAAGCGTGCAGGTGTTTGGATCGACATATGGGGTACTGCAATTGCCGTATAATAACAGGGTGGTTCTTTGAGTCGGTTCACCTGGACCAGTAGTGCCTAAGGTCCACAATGCGGAAATATAATAAATACCGTTGATGACTGAAACATTTGCACTGACTTCGCCTTTGTCATCGCTTCTAAATAAATAACGGTATTCTGCAATATCAGCAGCATTTTTAGGAGTTATTTTAATTAGGATAGAATCGGTCAAAGGCTTGTTAGGATACCCCACCTGGTTATTGCCGCTGATAATTTCGATTTTGGAGGGGCGCAAAATAGGTGTTGAATTTGCATGATCATTTTTTTTGCAACTCACTCCCAAAAAATACGTTGAACAAACTAAGGACAGCACGACAAAGTTTTTCATTTGCCAAAAGCCAAATTTTATAAGCATAGGTTAATGTGCAACTTGTTAAAAAAATGTAAGATATCAGGAAATCTTCACAAATAAAAGCCGCCTTGTAGTTTGAAGAATTCGTTAGCGTAAGGTTGTAATATCATCTTATGAAATATCGTTGATTGCCACAAAGTTTTCTGCCTTCGCTGGTCTTCACTCTCAACCTAAGATATCTCCAAATAAAATAAAAGACACCGCCGATGTTGTGTGTTTGTGTTGATGGCTTTGTGCCATGCATCACCAACATCAGTTTAGAGCCACATCATCAAATATTTCACAAGATTGCCACAAAGTTTTCCGCAAAAGTTTTTCTATTCAAATCCCTCCACAGGAAAACTTTTCGCAAAGACGATTACAGTGTTACCACGTCTTCACGAGCACTCCACCAGCGGCAACGTCTTTGCGGGGAGCCTGAGTAAGGTTTTGAATTGAATATATCTTGCGGCTCCGAAGCAATCTCCTTGCTTAAGTATTATCATAAGATTTCTTTAAGCCTGCCTTTCTCATGAGGGCTAATCTTTGTTGTCATTAGAGATGCATCCAACGACGTTAGAAGGTCACCTAATGACGTTAGAAGGTCACCTAATGACGTTAGAAGGTCGCCTAATGACGTTAGAAGGTCGCCTAATGACGTTAGAAGGTCGCCTAATGACGTTAGAAGGTCGCCTAATGACGTTAGGAGGTCGCCTAATGACGTTAAAACGTCGTCACAGTATCCCGCGGCGGATTTAATGACGTTAGAACTCCGCCACAGTATCTCGCGGCAGTTTCACTGACGTTAGGAAATTGCTTAATGACGGTAAAGGCCCGGGGAATACTTTGTTGGGGAGATTTGATAATGTTGAAAAGATAGCAGAGCCCCCGTACTTCCTGGCGCACGCTACGTCAAGATGGGAAATAGCTCTATAATGGTTTTTATTTCGAAAAAAAACTTCTAATTTTCTGCATTCGCTAGTGTTCGCTCCCAACCTAAAGGTATCTCCAATAAAATAAAAGATTCCGTCAATGTTGTGTGTTTGGATTGATGGTTTTGTGCCATGCATCACCAACATCAGTTTAGAGCCATATCACCTAATATCTTATAAGATTACCACAAAGTTTTCCGAAAAAGTTTTTCTGTTCAAATCCCTGCAAAGGAAAACTTTTCGCAAAAACAAACAGAGTGTTACCACGTCTTCACCGCACTCCACCAGCAGTAACGTCTTTTCGAGGGGCCTGAGTAAGGTTTTGAATTGAATATATCTTGCGGCTCCGAAGCAATCTCCTTGCCCAAGCATTATTATAAGATTGCCACAAAGTTTTCCGCAAAAGTTTCTCTATTCAAATCTCTCCACAGGAAAACTTTTCGCAAAAACGAACAGAGTGTTACCACGTCTTCACGACCACTTCACCAGCAGTAACGTCTTTGCGAGGAGCCTAAGTAAGGTTTTGAATTGAATATGTCTTGCGGCTCCGAAGCAATCTCCTTGCTTAAGCATTATCATAAGATTGCCACAAAGTTTTCCGCAAAGTTTCTCTATTCAAATCTTTCCACAGGAAAACTTTTCGCAAAAAGCGAAAGCAATGTTACCACGTCTTTAGCCGTAGCCGAATCTCTCTCAGAGGATCTGCCGGTAAAGATTGATAGAATCAGGTCATATGGGGAATAACTCTATAATGGTTGCTATTTTGAAAAAGAGTCTTTAATTTAAAGTTCATTTTGGATCCCCTGGCGCAAAAAATCAGGCGAAGCCAATACACAATAACCTGCTAAATTCTCCAACCTCCTCTGTTTTGCCGGTTTTTAAAAAACGGATGATTTAATTATTAAAAATTTATAAAAATGAAAAAGCAATATTTATTTCTTGCCGCATTTTTAATTTTCAATATTTCGAATGCACAAAACGTCGGGATTGGAACAACCTCTCCCGCAGAAAAATTGGATGTTTCAGGTAACATTAATGTTTCAGGTACCATAAAAGCAAATGGCACAGATGGAACCGCCGGACAGGTACTAATGAAAAACACCAGCGGAAACCTTGCCTGGGGAGAAACCAGCCCCTATAAAAACGTTATCGCGATAAATCAATCCGGAACATGGATGGTTCCGGCTAATGTAACAGACGTCTTTGTTGAAGCATGGGGAGGTGGCGGTGGCGGAGCATATGCCGGCGGCGGAGCCGGAGGCGCCTATGCTTATAGAAGTGGGAAGGTATCACCGGGAGAGTCAATTACGATAACCATTGGAACAGGAGGCACAGCCTCTTCAACGCAAGGTGGTGTTGCAACGGATGGATCGAATACTATTGTCAGCGGCTCTCTCTTTTCTTTAACGGCGAGAGGCGGTGGCGGAGCAAATGCCTCTGCCCCGGGATATGCGGGTATTTTTAGTTCGTCCGGCACTATTTACATACAGTTTAGCGGGCAGGCCGGACAGCCTACAAGTTTTTCTTATTCCCAGGCTGGCTCAGGCGTCTATCATGAAGTTAAAAACTACGGATCGGGCGGAGGTTCAGCGCCCTATTACAACAATGGAGGCCGGGGAGGCGTCCAGGTTTTAAATGGCGCGATTGAAGTAAAACGGACATCCACGACATTTGCATCCTTTCCCGGTGGTGGCGGCGGCGGCGGCTACACAGGCACATCCTGGGGCACTGATGGTTCGAAGGGCGAAGTTATTATTCATTATTAAGGTTGGTTCGCCTGTCTGAAGGAATTTGGATGAGATAAAGTACTTATCCTATGGGCGCTTGTTAGCGCAAGCTTTTTATAAAACCCCTCAACCTGTAAAAAAGATTTCTATTTTTTCGAGGGTAATCTTTTTACAAATTACACCTAAACCCTTTAACCCCTTTCACACCAGGCTTTGCTATAAACACATCACCACTGCCCGGGTATTTTTCTAATTGATCATCGGGCATATTTTCTCTTGCAGTTGTGATAATAAGGTGATCAAGATTTTCACCCGCAAATGCACAGGATGAAACATTGGGAACGGGAACTTCAATAGTATCAAGATGCTCGCCGGTAAAGGGATTCCACCTGTATACCCCAAAGCCGCCCCAGTGCGCTATCCAAAGCATTCCTTCTACATCTATAGCCATGCCATCGGGAGTGCCCATACTGCCTGGAATGTCAATCGCATTTTTTTCGAAGATGATGGCCGCGGATTCTTCATCAAAAATGAAAGACTGCACCACCTGCGAGCCACTGTCAATAAAATACAATCGTGTATTATCCAGCGACCACGCAAGACCGTTAGATATGGTGGTGTTAGTAATTTTCTTATCAACATGTTTGTGTTCATTAACACAATATAAAGAGCCTTCACCCTTAAGATGTTTCCTATGCATGGTGCCAATCCAAAGCCTTCCATGGCTATCGCACCTGGCATCGTTACAGCGATTATCATTTTCCTTTTCAACATCAAGTAACCATGTATGTTCTCCTGTCGTGGGGTTGAATCTTGCAATAGAAGTACCGAGGCTTATCAGCAGGCCATCATGTTTATCCTCCAGCACCACGGATACATTGTGATTGAATTTCCATGTTTGAATTGATTTATCCAGCCAGCTGTACTCATATAAAATTCCGTCTTCGATGTCCACCCAAAAGCAACTTTTTCTTTTGGCATGCCATAAAGGGCCTTCACCGAGATAACATTGAGATGGATACAATAAAGTTGCTTTCATTAATTGAAGCTATGATTGTGAAAATTATTTTCCCTTCTACTACCAATAATTTGCAATCTTGTTTTTTAAAAAAGTGACACTTCTTTCTAATTGATCCATTCCGTCAACACCATCTTCAATGCTTATCCATCCATTAAAACCAACTTGCTTTAGTTCAGAGAAGATTGCGTCATAATCATTCAGGCCTTTACCAATTTCACCATGACTCAATCGCTTCGCATAGCCTGCAGCGCCACCTTCTTCCCGCCGAAGATCTTCGATAGTTCCTTCTTTTAAATAACGGTCACTTGCATGCATGGTAACCACACGATGTGATATGCGTTTTAGCAATTCAAGAGGGTCTTCACCGGCAAGGTAGGTATTACTGGGATCATAGTTAACGCCAAAAAAAGGATGTCGAATACTATCCACCAACTTACAAAACACATCTGCTTTTTGTGCGAATTCAGGATACTCCCAAAAGTCATCTTTGTAATGATTTTCGAGGATCAGTGTTATGTTCCGTTCTGCCGCATAGGGCAAACATTCATTAATACAATCAGCCGCCAACTTCACGCCTTCTTCGATTGAAAGTTCAGGGCGCCGCTGGCCGGAAAGTACACGGCAATAGCTGCCTCCCAATGTGTGAGTCATATCTATCCAGCGCTTCTCTTTTTCAATTTCCTGCTTCCTGAATGCTTCATCGGGATGCGTAAAATCAGGCGAGCAGCACATCATTGGAATTATCTTTCCTGTGTCCTCCGTCATACGGCGAAAAAGTTTCCAGTTGCTCTCGTCTTTCATTTCAAGAAAACCGGCATACCATTCCAGCCCGTCAATATCAAGCTTCGATGCTAGGCTTATCCAATCAGCAACTTTCATGCTTCCATCTTTGCAAAGGGCTTGCATGAATGCTTTGGGAAACGCGGCTAATTTAGGCATGGTAAATATTTTACGCTTTTCTGGTTAAAAATTTATATTACTTCTGCAGGTCCATTATAGTCAAGGTTATTCCTGAATTAAAAGCCAAAGGCTTTAATGAAAATAGCTGCGGGAGCATCTCACGGTCATAAATGTTTATTACCCAACGTCCGGGGTGGTTAAATAATCTTCAACCCGTTTCGGGTTGGCCTTTGATGATTAACCTATTTACACCCCGGATTGAATCCGGTGCTATTTACATTGAACCCTTCCAGGGTTAACTTTTTATGCTAATGCCCTCTCCATCGGAACTGATTAAAATTTGTAAAAATATTTTCTGGCTCCTTCCTCATAAAAACAAATTGCACATTTGCCATTCAGTACTTTAAACCTGGTCGTTACTTATTTTTTATTGCTGACGAATCCTTCGGTGGATTACGGCCAATAAACGGATGTTGCTCCAGGTCTACCACCTGCCCGCTGATGGGCCCACTTTCATCGGCAAGCCAATATACCGCAGCAGCCGCAATTTCCGCTGGCCATAATATCCTTCCTGCCGGTGCATACACCGGCGATATTTCTTCATACCAGTTTTCGGGTAAGCCATGCTCTTTCTTACGTATTCTTTCAGTTTCTGTAAGCACCCAGCCGGGATTTATTTGATTAACCCTAACACCATTTTCCCTGTGAAGCGTGTCTCCCAAATTTCTTGTCATTGTCATCAATGCTCCTTTGGACATGCTATAGGCCAAGAGGTTTGGCTCGCCACTATATGCATTCACTGAACCGATGTTCAACACACATCCACGATTTTTTGTAAGCTCCGGCAACGCTGCTTTTATTAATGCAAAAGGTGCAACTGTATTTACTTCTATCAACCTTCTTAAATAAGTTAAGTCAGTAGTTTGAATGTTGGATGATGCAACAATCGCAGCATTATTAACTACCGCATCTAATTTTCCAAAACGTTTTATTGCAAGTGCTACCAGGCGTTCAGGAGTGCCTTCGTTGCTGATGTCCTCAATATGTAATACGGCTTTATGTTTTCCTAATTCTTCAGCAACTTCTTTACCCCACTCTTCTTCCAAACCATGAACAACAATAAAAGCGCCTTCGGCCGCACAGCATAGAGCAATGGCTTTACCTATGCCGGTTGTGCTGCCCGTTACTATAATTACTTTGTCTTTTAATCGCATAGCTATACTGGTTTAAGAACACTTTTTACAACATCTCCATGATGCATTTTATTAAACGCTTCTTCCCATTCGTTAAGTGGCCATACACCGCCAATTATCGGTTTTACATCGAGCTTACCGCTGGCCAAAAGAGAAATTACTTTTTCCCAAATGGGCCAGTTATGACTAAAGCTTCCCTGCAACGTAATATTTTTTTGCACCAAAGGGTCCAGTGAAAAATTGAATGGCTGCGGGCCCCATCCTACTTTTGTAATATGGCCCTTTGGGCGAACAAGATCCATCGCAATCTTTAAAGTATAACTTGTGCCGGCTGCATCAATAACTGTATGAACACCGAGGCCGTCTTTGCTCTTTGCCCATTCTGTCGCATCGCCGGTAATTGTTTCACACCCGTATTGCCTTGCAATCTTTAAACGTCCTTCATCCGCTTCAAGCCCGGTCACGGCAACATCTGCGCCGCATAATTTAGCAACAGCAGCGCACAGAATTCCAATGGTTCCCGGGCCTATTACTATTACCTGGTCGCCCGGCTTTATATTTGAATTACTGATAACTGCATTGTATGCAACACAACATGGCTCTGTGAGACAAGCCTCCTCTAAGGGAAGACTGTCGGGTATATGATGAAGACATCTCGCAGGAACTTTTACATAACGTGTCATGGCGCCGTTAACTCCATAACCAAAACCCTTCCTGTCGGGATCAAGGTTATACAAACCGGAACGGCTCATAGGACTGTTTGGATTAATGACGGCTGCTGTCTCGCTTACAACCCGTTCGCCAATGTTCCATGCTGTTACACGGTTACCTAATTGTATAATTTGTCCTCCAAATTCATGGCCCAATACAACGGGATAATTTACGGGCCAACTGTGGTCGGCTGTCCATTGGTGCAGATCACTTCCGCACACGCCCACATTTTCCACTTCAAGCAATACGTCTTCTTCACCAATAACAGGCTCATCAATTTCACGTATTTCAACGGATCCTTTTTGCGGGGCATAATTTACAACTGCTGCTGATTTCATGATGTTATTATATTTACTTTTACTAAACCTCACCCCTACCCTTTCCTAAGGAGAGTGGCCAGAATTCTTAATGGCAAAAGGACTTAACGGATTTCAATTGCTTTTTAGTGATATTGATTTATTAGCTCTGTTTTTGCTGATACCGTCCGCTATGCCTTATTTAAAATTTTTAACATCACCGTAAGCATGTATTTTATTACAGATAAGCCGAAGGGAGTCTTCTAAATTTCCATCAGCCGTTTTAAAAGCATCTGCATCTATAGTTACGGGTGCGCCTAATACCACTAACGGTGCACCATATTCGGGACATCTTACCACCTGTTCAAGCGATAGTCCACCCACGGCCTGCACGGGAATATTTACTGCAGCCACCACTTCTTTTAATTTATCCAATGGGCTTGGCATTCGTTTGCCTTGCGCAGCAATTCCCCTTCTCTCATCATAGCCAATATGATGAACTATGTAATCACACCCGAGATCCTCCAGCCATTTCGCGGCTGCCACCATATCATCACATGCAAGGTTATCGCCCATCACTTTACCTCCGAAATCTTTGCCTGCTTTTACGACACACTTAACGGTTTCTTCATGTGCCCTGGCCATCACTACCACATGTGTGGCGCCTGCCTTGAACATCATTTCCGCTTCAAGATAACCACCATCCATTGTTTTAAGATCAGCTACAATTGGTACGCCTGGAAAAGCCTCACGTAATTTTTTTACACCATGCAATCCTTCTGCAAGAATAAGTGGCGTGCCGGCCTCAAGCCAGTCAAAGCCTGCACGCATAGCCATTTCGGCGGTTGCAAGAGCTTCATCAATATTGGTAAGGTCAAGGGAGATTTGAATGATCGGCCTCATATTTAAACACCGGTTTTTTGATAAACGTTAATAATTGAAAGTACTAAATATAAATTTACTTAACCAGGAATATGCCTGGAGAAAATGAATGCAAATAAAAACGACCATGAGTATTGGTATTTTAAAAAAAGCTAATCGGTTTTCTGCCTGACGGAAGGATATACAGATTGTAATAAGAATAAAACTATTTTATTATTGCAGTATGGTATCTAAACGATTAAAAAAAATCATGTAGCATTAATTATTTACAATTTTATTTTTCAAAACGCTTACGCCGGCGAATGCTGCGCATGCTGCAGCCAACACTAACCACTTATTTTCTTTTATAAAAAACATCGGGCACCAGTGCATAGTATTCTTATAAAAAGGGCAGTGTGCTCCGTGATCGCCCGGAATACTTTCCCAAAGATTGTTTGGCCTGTTGGGGTCCACCGGATTATTAGTTTGCTGTCCGTTGTATCCTGTCTTACCAAGATATTTATCTAAGTAACCTGGAAGAATCTTATTCCCTATGATTGTTTTTGTAAGTAGGATATCCAAAAAATATTTCCCTTTCATTTTGACCGGCATACATTACAGCGCTTGCGGCCACTTCGGGCTGATAAATAGTACCCATTGGTTTAGGTTTATTGGGCAAATAACTTTTTACAAAACCAAATTGTGTTGTATTCATCGCAGGCATTTGAACCATAGATAATTGCACCTTGCTTTTGTCATGAATTAATTCAGCACGGAGTGATTAAAAAAAACCCTGTATACCGTGTTTTGCGCCGCAATAAGCCGATTGCAAGGGAATGCCCTGATAAGCCAGGGCCGAGCCGATCAAAATAATTTTTCCCTTATTACGTGGCAGCATTTTTTAGAGCGCGGACATTGTTGAAATCCGGGTCATTCAGTTTTAGTTACTCAAATATTTGACCTGAACTGAATAATTTCTGTTTTCCCAATTATCCGATTCCCCCCAATGGAAAGTAAATTCGATTTTATCAGTGTTCTTATTTTCTGTCATAATATCGGCGACAAAAATTCCAGGAATTATTTCTTTTGCTTCAGTGGAGTTTTTTGTTTCCCAATTATCATCGCTCCAACGCACAGTTGCTTTTGCTAAAACCTGTGATCCCTCCAGCCACATGTTTTGTGGCCAGCTGCCATCAGCATTTTGTGTTGACATTAAATAATTGAGGGTCCGCACCGCATCATTTTCAGCTTTTAGTGCCAGGAAACCGCCAGCGCTTTCAGTCAAATCCCTCGGCCATACGCATGATAGCCACCTTTGCTCGAGTCACCTTTAATATTACCCCACGGTACAGAAAGGCTTGCTATTACGCCCCCCGGAAATGACTTTGCCTCATGCATGCGAAGAACGGCAGCACTGCTTTTGAAATTTCTACCGTCTACTTTGTAAAGGCATTTTACCCAGCTCTCCCAACCTTGTATATACAATTTCTTTGCATAATCAAAGCCATCTAAAATGCTTCCCCACGCATGATTAGCGGCCTCAGTCGGCTTTCTTCCAAAACCAAGCGCAAGCAAAAACTCTGAACTTTTTGATAAGTCAATTTCTCCTGTTAGTGCAATATTACCATCGTCAGTATTTGTATATTCCCATTCCATTTTCTTATGCCGGCTAATATCTGTCCATCCATCAGAATTTCCCACATATCCCACAGATCTTTTTATCCAATTTACTGAACAAGCTAATGCAAGACAAAACCTTTCATTTTGAGCGAATAACATCGGCACGCCTTTATACTCTTCGATCCACCCTGAATTGTGACCGCCTTCATCATTTAGGTGGGGCGCTAATACGACGTACACATGATATGTTGACGAAGATTTTTTTTCCGGCTTAAAATTTATATTCTGCAATAGTGTGTTTCTGAAAGGATCGGTAATAATTTCCTTTACAACTTATGGCTTTTCTGACGGCAGCTATTTGTAACCTGGTAAGCAGGAACTCCAATTCGCATCATTTTGATCGAATGGTCAGCATCTCTTTTTTCCTCTGAAAAAAAATCTTTCCCATCAGTAATTAATAAGCCCATATCTTTTGTGCATGCGGTATCCTCTCTCGGAAAGTAGACTTCGTTAACAATTCCGTGGCTAAGAGTAAAAGTTACCTGCGACATAGTGTTTAGCGCCTTTCCTAGTCCTGATTTCGCGCTTGATGTCCATTTGGCTTTTACGCCGGGTGCACCAGGAGCGTAATTTGTTTCGTTTACCATATCTAAATTTTAATCAGGGGTATGCCGGAGTCTGCATCTATTTCTCTCTGCAAATATGCCGGTGACTCCGTAAGAATTATTTCCAAAGTGGGATGGACGATTGCTTTTAATAAATGTCCTCCATGTGCAGTTCCGTCTTTCTTGCCCACTACGGCATGGGCATGAACTGTACATTCATCTTTATATAAGGAGATGTCGCCGGCAATATTTAAAACTTCCACCTGTTCGTTGATCTCAATTTTTACATAGTCTTTTATATCAAAATCAAAATACCCAAGAGTTACTTTGCTGAACGCACCAATAGCATTGAACTGTGAGGCTTTCAACTGCTGATCTTTTGCAAATGACATGATATTTTCCATTACCTCATCTCCGCTGTTCAAAATAACGGCGAAGGTCTTTTGTTGCTGATCGTTAAGTAATTTAAATTTCATAATAACTTTTTTTTATTCCTAAACATATGCATCTCCGCCGCACGTATTGAGAATGTAGCCTGCTTCGTCACTTACGGCGCAGGACCATTGCTCCAGCAAGTAATAATATCCTCCGCTATAGCCCGGACTTCTTTTCCATGATTCATTTTTTTCTTTTATTAGCAATGATTAAAGCTGTTACAATGGCCAGACCAAACCCAACAGAAAAAAGAATTTTATTTCTCTTTCTGTGCGGATCTTTTAATTTCATTGCATCCATGTATTTTATTTCAGGGTACGGCCTATCGTTAGACTCCCCTTCTTCCCGCAAAGCCATTTGCAGTACCTGTGCCAGGTGTAACCCTTTTCTGTCGGTCTCCTGTTCTATTTGTTCACGGCAACTGAATCCATCAGCAATTACAATGGTTTGCTTTTGCGCTTTCCTTATAGCGGGGAATAACACTCTCTCACCGGCTTTTATGGATACATCATAGTGATCTCCTTTTTCATAACCAAAGTACCCTGCCATACCACAGCAACCGGAATCAAGCATTTCATAATCCATTCCAGATTTTTTGAAAAGTTCTTTTTCACTTTTCATACTCATGATCGCCTTGTGATGACAGTGACCATGGATAATTGCCTTTCTTTTTAATTTAGGAATTTTGAAATCCGGCGCTTTTTTTTCAAGAAACTCGGCGAGTGTAAATACATTTTGTTTTAGTCTTTTTGCGTCTTCGTTGTGGGGAAAGAGGTTGCACATTTCATCGCGGAAAACGGCCACACAACTTGGCTCCAGCCCCACAATCGGGATATCATTCTCAATTTCATTTTTTAATGTATGCAGTATCTGCAACAACATCTTCTTTGCAGTGGAAAGCATTCCGAAATCATATAGTGGCCGGCCGCAGCAAAGAGGTCGTTTGGGAAGGAGCACATTACATCCCGCAGCTTCCAGCACTTCTACCCCGGCGACCAAAGTTTCCGGCAGAAAGAAATTATTAAACGTGTCTGCCCAGAGTATTACTTTGGTTTTGCCACCATATTTTTTACTTCTGCTTTTAAACCACTCACGAAAAGACAAAGGCGCAAATGTTGGCATTTTCCTTTGTTGCGCTATGCCACCTATTGCCTTTGTAACTTTGCTAACCACAGGCGCATGCATCATGAAGTTGGCAAAGCCGGGTATGAGCGTTGCAATCCTTGACCACCAATAAATCCAGCCAAAAGCATATGCAGTTCGGGGCCGCATTCTTCCTTTATAATAGTGAGCCAGGAATTCTGATTTATAAGTTGCCATGTCGACATTTACCGGGCAGTCAGCCTTGCATCCTTTGCATGCAAGACAAAGATCAAGTGCATCCATTACATGCTCATCTTTCCAGCCATTTTTAGTAACGTCCCCTTCCATCATTTCAAATAAAATCCTCGCCCTTCCACGGGTACTGTCTTTTTCCTCACGCGTTACCATGTAGCTAGGGCACATGGTGCCTTCCTCGTGCCTCCTGCATTTACCTACTCCAACACATCTTAACGTTGCATGGGCAAAATCATTTTTGTCGTCGGGAAACTGGAAATACGTTTTTGGGGTTGGCGGGTTGTAGGTGTTATTGATGCGCAAATCCGAAAGCTGACCGTACTCTTCAATTATTTTACCGGGATTCATTTTCCATTCAGGATCCCAGATAGTTTTAAATTCTTTAAATGCTTCTATCAATTCCCTGCCATACATAATCTCCAGCAAATCGCCACGTGCTTGTCCATCTCCATGCTCACCGGATAATGAACCTCCATAGCTTACAACAAGACGTGCCGCCTCAATTGTAAATCGTTTATATTTTTCAAGCCCCTCCTTTGTAAATAAATCGAATTCAACCCGGCAGTGAATACATCCCTGGCCAAAGTGTCCATACAACGATGGATCATAACCATATTTTTTAAAAAAGCTCACGAAGGTCTTTTAAATAAGCACCTACTTTTTCAGGAGGCACGGCAGAATCTTCCCAGCCTGGTGCACTCATGGGCTCGCCGGGCACCCATGCTGTGGCACCGAGTCCTGACTCACGAATTTCCCACAGCATTTGCTCCTGTTCTTTATCGTCAAACAAACTCAATGAAGGTGGTTCATCTTTCTTTCTTAATTCTTCCATCAACTCTTTAGCCCTGTTGTCAGCATCCTGCTTTGTAGCTCCATCAAATTCCACAAGCAACCATCCCTTACCTTTTGGTAACAGTGAAAGATCGTTTAGATTGAGTCCTTTCTTCTTCATGTATCCGATCAATTTGTGATCAATACCTTCACAGGCGATAGGCTTAAATTTCAAAATTTCCGTAACAGCACCGCCTGCTTTATATACATCATCATAGCCCAATACCAACAGAGATTTTTCTTTTGGCGCAGGTAATAATTGCATAGTTGCCTCAATAATTGTAACACAGGTACTTTCAGAACCAATTAGCGCTCTGGCAATATTGAAACCATTTTCAGGCAATAGTTGGGGGAGATCATACCCCGAAACACGGCGGGGAATATCAGGAAATTTTTCGCGAATAAGATCGGCATATTTGTCTCTCAGGTCCCTGAGTTTTTTATAAATTTCTGCCTTTCTTCCTCCTTCACTTAGTATCCTATTATATTCTTCATCTGATGTAGGCCCTACCTTCATTTGAATGCCATCATAGGTAATTATAGTGAGTGATTCTGTATTGTCTGCAGTCCTTGCACCACCTCCCCGAAACGCCGCCATCACGGAATGTATACCGCAGGAATTATTTCCCAGCATACCACCAAGCGTACAGTGGCTGTGCGTTGCAGGATCAGGGCCAAACGTGAGATTATATTTTTTCTCTGTCGTATGCCTCATTTCGTCGAGCACAATTCCCGGTTGTACACTTACTAATTTCTTATTCTCATCTACATGCAAAATTTTATTGTAATATTTTGACATATCCATCACGATGGCCACATTGCAGCACTGGCCAGCAAGACTGGTGCCTCCGCCCCGCGATAAAACCGGGGCGTGATATTTTCTGCAAATAGATAATGTATTGATGATATCATCTGCTGACCTTGGCAAAACAACGCCAATAGGAATTTGCCGGTAATTAGAAGCATCTGTAGAGTATAATGCTTTGGTACCATCATCAAACCGGACTTCACCTGCAATGATATTTTCTAATTCCTGCCGCAAAGCGGGCACATTTACCTTTGAAGAATAATTAGTTTTAAAAGTTGTTTCAATTTTAATTTCTGAGCTTTCATCTTGATTTTTTCCGTGGCCGGATTTCTCTTTTACTTCCTCTTTTACATCTGTTGAAATCATTTTATAAATTTTTTACGCCTCATCCTTTTTACGGTAAAAAATAATTATTGGTAAGGCGTGGTTATGAGTAAGATCATACTTTGTATTTTTTCGCATCTTCGTATTTAAAATCAAGCCCGATGCCGGTCCTCGACATGTCCGGCTCCAGGTAGCCTTCTTCAGGTTGGGGCGTTCCGTCAAATAACATTGATTCAATTCTTACATGGTCAAAGAAATATTCTGATATATAAAATCCGGGCAATGCTAGTGCAGCGTGTAAATGCAATGCTGGAGCACAATGCGAAGAAAAAGGTATGTGACGCGCTTCACAGAGAGCACCGGCTTTTAAAAAATTAGTAAAACCGCCGCAACGGGTAGCATCGGCCTGCAGCACATCCACAGCTTCTGCATTCAGCATCGCTTTAAAATAAGGAAGATTGAAACCATATTCACCCGCAGCAATATTCATTTGAGGCGGCGCATGGTCTTTTATAAAATGCAGGCCAGCCAAATTATCAGAGGTAACCGGCTCTTCAAACCAGGTCACATTATATTCAGAAAATTCTTGTGCTTTTTCAAGCGCCTGCTTCGTGGTGTAGGAACCGTTAGCGTCAGCAAATAATTGTGCCTTGTCTCCAATTGCTTCACGGGCAGCTTTTACCCTATGCACATCCTTTTCCGAATCACGTCCCACTTTTATTTTGAAATGCGTAATACCCTGTGATGCCCAATGCCGAAATTGATCCGCAGTTTGTTTATCAGAATAAGAGGTAAACCCGCCGCTGCCATAAAGCAATATTTTATTTTTTGCTTTGCCCGTTAATTGGCAAAGAGGTACATCAAAAATTTTTGCCTTAAGATCCCATAATGCATTGTCAACTGCGGAAAGAGCCATCATAGCAATACCACATTGCCCATCGTTTCTTATAGCCGAGATTAATTTATTGAAAAGAGAAGGAATGTCAAGGCAATTAGATTGCAGAAGGATTTTTTTCAGCTTTGAATTTATTACAATACCAGCGGCATGGTCGGCATAAGTGTACCCGATTCCTCTTTTGTTTGCAGCAGTAAGTTCTACCAGCACGAGAGTTGTGTTGTTCCATTCTATAGTACCGTCACTTTCAGGAGTTGCCGTAGGAATTTTGTAGGCACTGGTTTTTACATCCTCTATCAAAATTTTTTCCAAACTAATCGCCTCAATATTTTCTGAATCACTTTTCATTTAACTCATGCAAATAACGTTGCAACTTCTTCCTTCCATGTTTGCTTAATCATTTCCCAGCTGTCATCATCTTTAAAAAGGGCTGACGCAAAATTTTTTGCTTGCTTGAAATTTATATGCGGGGGCAATGGCGGCACGTTCGGATCAGTATAAGCTTCGAGCACCACAGGTTTTTTTTGAGAAAAAGCATGCTCGATCACTACCTGTATTTCTTCTTCTTTATCAACCTTAACACCAGCAAGCCCCAGCATTTTTGCATATTCTGCATACGGGAAATCCGGCACTTCCTGGCTGGCTTCAAATTTTGCATCTCCTTCCATTACACGCTGCTCCCAGGTTACCTGGTTAAGATCACGATTATTCAACACAAGAATTAACAGTCGCGGATCACTCCATTGTTTCCAATATTTGGAAATAGTAATTAATCCATTATTGCCAAGCATCTGCATGGCGCCATCTCCAACCAACGCTATAGGCATTCTATCGGGGAACGCAAACTTTGCAGCAATTGCATAGGGAACACCCGGACACATGGTTGCAAGATTTCCTGATAAGGAAGCTTTCATTCCTTTACGAATTTTTATGTCACGGGCAAACCAGTTTGCAGCAGAGCCCGAATCGGAAGTAAGTATGCAATTGTCCGGCAGGTATTTGGATAATTCCCAGAATACTCTTTGCGGATTGATAGGATCAGCACTATGCATGGCCCGTGCTTCCAATACTTCCCACCATTCTTTTACATTGTCTTCTATTGTCTTAAGCCAATCCCGATTTTCTTTCCTTTTTAGTAATGGAATTAACGCATTTAGTGTAGCCTTGCTATCGCCTTGTAAATTCACATCCATAGGATAGCGTATGCCCAGCATTTTCCCATCTATATCTATCTGTACGCCTTTTGCCTTTCCTTCTTTGGGCAAAAATTCTGAATAGGGGAAACTTGATCCTATCATTAATAATGTATCACAATCCATCATTAAATCCCAGCTTGGTTTGGTACCCAATAATCCAATGGAACCTGTAACGTAAGGCAAATCATCGGGAAGTACTGCTTTCCCTAGTAAGGCTTTTGCAACGCCTGCACCTAAAATATCTGCAACTTTTATTACTTCATCTGCCGCGCCAAAAGCACCGGCTCCCACAAGCATAGCTACTTTTCCACCATCATTTAAAATATCCGCGGCTCTTTGCAAATCGAATTTAGCAGGGACTATTTCGGGCGGCGAATAATTTAAACCGGAATGTATCGATCCATGAATTCTTTCAGGATCTTCATACTTTGCATCCTGCAGGTCGTTAGGAATAATTATGCATGTCACTGTCCTTTCTGTTTTAGCAATCCGAACCGCCCTGTCAACTAGATGTCGCATCTGCGTAGGAACTGTGGCCATGTGTACAAATTCATGTGCCACATCTTTGAATAGGGAAATTAAATCAACCTCCTGCTGATAACTACCACCTATAGCCGCCCTGGCTTGCTGTCCAACAATTGCAACCACAGGCTGATGGTCCATTTTTGCATCATACAAGCCGTTTAAAAGATGGATAGCTCCCGGCCCCGATGTGGCCATACACACACCCACCTCACCAGTAAATTTTGCATGGCCGCAAGCCATAAAGGCCGCGTTTTCCTCGTGCCTTACCTGGACAAAATCTACTTTATCTTTTCCCCTGTCCAATGCCCCCATCAGTCCATTTATGCCATCGCCGGGAAAACCAAATATTCTTGAGATGCCCCATTCTGAAAGTCTGCTCACTAAAAAGTCTCCTACTGTCTGGCTCATAAATATTTTATTTTAATTTAATGATTAGCTCCATTTTTTTTAATTAAAAAATGAATCATTTTTATCTAAAGCCCGCTACCTCTCCCTTAATTTTTAAACGTATGTCTAACCAAAGAAATGTTGGTAAATCGTGGCTGTGTATAGGTCTAACATGAGGCGGTTAAGCTTAAGCGAAGAACCCCCCGCTAAAGTTTTACGCATTTACCGCGGAAGAAATCGCTTCACTCATTTTCAGAAGTCACAAAGACTTTGCCAATATAATATTATAGGCGATTAGATAGGAATGCCGTAATGTGTTGAAGAATATTCTCAAGTTGGAGGCAATTTTTTTCACGGTCAATCTTTATCAAAAAATTAAAGCTTCCCTAATGCCTAAGGACGGCAAAGCCAATTTTAATTTCCTTCAGTTTTTAATTTTCACAAAAATAAATTTGCAATTTTAGTTTCTTATCGTAATATTGCGTTTAATATGGGTGCAACAAAATCATTAGAATTCAGCATCAGGGAAAACAAGCTGGCAAAATATGCGAAGGCCTTAGGCCATCCTGCCAGGATCGCTATTTTAAAATTATTAGCCGGCAAGCAAACCTGCATCTGCGGAGATATCGTTGATGAATTGCCCCTTTCGCAAAGTACCGTTTCACAACACCTGAAAGAATTAAAAGAGGCGGGATTGATCAAAGGAGAAATTGAAGGCGCAAAAGTTTGTTATTGCATCGACGAAAAAGAGTGGAGGAATGCACAGGTATGGATCAATAAATTATTCGACACGTATAAAGAAGACAGTAATTGCTGTTGATTTTTTTTATTCATAACTATCGTTATATTACGATTACTAAAAACCAAATGAAATGGAAACAAATGAAAATGTAAAAGACCTTGTAAGGCAGAAATATTCAGAAGTTGCTTTGCAGGACAAAGAGACCAATGAAAGTTCATGCTGCGGTTCCGGTTGCTGCTCTACCGAAGTTTACAACATCATGGCAGACGACTACAGCGCGGTGGAAGGCTATAATCCCGATGCAGACTTAGGATTAGGTTGCGGCTTACCTACACAATTTGCAAAAATTAAGCAGGGCGATGTTGTAATAGATTTAGGCAGTGGCGCAGGTAATGATGCTTTTATTGCGCGGCATGAAACAGGTGAAACGGGAAAGGTGATTGGTATTGATTTTACGCCCGAGATGATAAAAAGAGCAAGACAAAATAATGATGTAAGAGGATTTAACAATGTAGAATTCAGGCAGGGCGATATTGAGGATATACCCGTTACTTCAAATGTTGCAGATGTGATCGTAAGCAATTGCGTACTGAATCTCGTGCCTGATAAAGACAAAGTTTTTAAAGAAATATCCAGGGTATTAAAAGTCGGCGGGCACTTCTCGATTTCCGACATTGTTCTTGAAGGTGCATTGCCAAAAGAAATAAAGGAAGCCGCTGAAATGTATGCCGGATGCGTCGCAGGCGCGATTCAAAAACAGGATTACATGGATCTTATAAAAAACGCCGGCTTGGAAAATATCACCATTCAAAAAGATAAACCAATCATTATTCCTGATGATATTTTAAGTAACTATTTATCTGCGGAAGAAGTGGAATCTTTCAGGGAATCAGGCACAAGTATCCGCAGCATTACTGTATATGCAGAAAAGCCTGCCGAAAAAAAATCTTGTTGCGGCCCGGATTGTTGTAATTAACTTGCCGGATGAAACGTATTTTAGTTTTATGCACAGGCAACAGCTGCAGGAGCCAGATGGCTGAAGGTTATTTAAAAAAATTCGCCGGTAATAATACAGAAGTATATAGTGCGGGAATCGAAGCACATGGAGTAAATCCGCGAGCTATAAAAGTTATGAAGGAAGATGGCATAGATATTTCTTCAAACACATCTAATAATATAAACGAATACAGTAACATCAACTTCGATTATGTAATTACTGTATGCGACAATGCTAAAGAAAGATGCCCGGTTTTCCCTTCAACTGCAAAAAAATTCCATCACAATTTTCCTGACCCTGCAAAAGTAACAGGTAGTGAAGAACAAATAAGGCAACAGTTCCGGGAAGTGCGTGACATGATAAAAAAGTATTGCGAAAATTTCGTAGCAGAGAATTTATAGTAAGAATAATTTTCTCTAAAGCCCGGTTTTGTCAGGCAATCTTAGGTTTTAAAGCGAAATTGAGTTCTGCAAGTTTTTTGATATAAAAAAATTATCGTTAGTTATAGTATACCCGGAACAATTGCTTGTGAAAAGAAAGCCTGTCGCCGGATGAACAAGGATTCTTGATAAAGGAAATGTGTGTGCGACGGGCCGGGCGGGGTTTGGGTCTTTTATAAAAATGCAAAAGTTCCCTGGAAGAATAAAGCTGAATGTGATAGCATCCACCGTGCTTTTGCAAACAATTACAAAATATTATTCGTTACCGACGATGATTATTTACTGAAAATTGACTTAAGATAACAAGTCCGATATAATTCTGCCATGCCTACGTTGTCAAAAATTTTAGAGAACAAAATAATCGCAATAATAAGAGGCGCACATCCGGTTGATGTTGTGAAAATCGCAGAAGCATTATATTCCGGCGGCATCAGGGTCCTGGAAATTACTATGAATTCTACGGAACCTCTCAACGCAATAAAAGCAGTTGCCGATAAATTTGGTGATAAGATGTTAGTGGGAGCAGGCACCGTTTTGAATGCTGAATCTGCATACCAGGCAGTTGCTGCAGGCGCCGGATTTATTCTTTCACCAATTGCAAATGAAGACGTAATCAAAGCAACGAAAAGCCTTGGAATAACATATATTCCCGGGGCTTTTACTCCAACAGAAATATACAATGCATTTATAAATGGCGCAGATATTGTAAAAGTATTTCCGGCAATATCCGCGTCTTACATTAAGGATATATTAGGTCCTTTACCCCAAATAAAATTATTACCTACGGGTGGCATCAACCTTGAAAATATTAATGATTTTAAGAAAGCAGGCGCAGCAGGTTTTGGAATTGGGAGCGCTTTGGTGGATACAAAGAAAGAAGTCAACGGGAAATACATTTTAGAACTTGCTATCAAGGCTCAAAAATTTGTGGAAGCTATTTATGATTGATATACATTGAGCTATTTATTGAGTCCCGTGCTTTTTTGAAATTTTATAACTTAATAATTAGGAGATAGTGACTGAAACATTTATAAGTGTTGATTGGGGCACTTCTTTTCTAAGGATCAGGCTTGTTGATGCCGATAAAATAGCGGTATTGGCGGAAGTGGCAAATGCCATGGGAATTTCTCCCACATTCGATCTGTGGAAACAAAGCAGTAAACCGAAAGGCGAAAGATTTTCCTTCTATCAAAATGTTTTACTCGAAGAAATAAAAAAACTGGAATTGAAAACCGGTATCGGATTTCGGAACTGTCCAATAATAATTTCAGGAATGGCATCAGCAAATATTGGAATGGTAAATCTTCCTTATAAAGAGGTTCCATTTAGCACATTTGGTAATGATCTGACTGTAGAAATAATTGAATCCGGCATTAATTGCAGTCATCCTATGCTGATAGTTTCGGGAGCAAGAACAGGCAATGACATTATGCGTGGTGAAGAAACACAATTAATCGGAAGTTTTGATGCTTCTAAAGATTCGCAATTATTCATTTTTCCAGGTACACATTCAAAGCATACAACAGTAAAAAATACAACAGCCGCAGGTTTTAAAACTTATATGACGGGTGAGCTCTTTGATTTACTCTCACAAAAGAGCATCCTCTTGAATAGCATTGAGGAAGTTGATGATTTATCAGATGCGGCAAATTTAAAAAGTTTTGAAAAAGGAGTTGAGGACAGTTTGGATCTAAACTTATTGAACAGCATTTTCCAGGTGAGAACCAATGATATCTTTAAAAAGGTATCGAAGCAGGAAAACTATTGCTATCTAAGCGGCCTTCTTATTGGCACCGAATTAAAAGAATTAAATCCTGATATTTCCTGCACCATTATATGCAATGATACAATGTATAAATTTTATGAAGTTGCATTTCGAAAATTAAGTATCACCAATGTGAAATATGTTGAAGCGGGTAAAGCAGTCGTAAAGGGGCACTCCATATTTTTCAATTTGTATAAAACAAAATTGCTTTGAGTAATTTATCAGTTTTCAGTTAATTCATTCAAATCTCCCATATCCTGAAGAAACTTGTAAACCTTCTCCGCCTCTTCCACATTTACTTTGCTGATCGCTACTCCCACGTGCACCAATACATAATCATCCACTTCAGCTTCCGGAACAATCTCAAGGCTGGCTTCCTTCACTATACCGCCAAAAGAAACTTTCGCGGTTTTAATTAAAGTACCAGGTTCAGTTACTATAGAAAGAATTTTTCCGGGTATTGCCAGGCACATGATTTTTAATTTTTTATGTAGGTAGAATTAATTTGAGCTCAACACTGCAGCTGTATTTTTTTCTTTCTTTTCTTTGACTTTATTTAATATGAAATCACACCATTCATCCATCCCCTCTCCTTTATAACTGGACACCGTAAACGTTTCAATATTACTATTTACTTCTTTTGCATCTTTAATTACCGCATCTACGGAGAAGGGAACATAAGGCAGCAAATCAGTTTTTGTAACAACCATTATATCCGTTGTAAGAAACATGCTTGGATATTTCTTAGGTTTATCATCTCCTTCGGTACACGAAACCAATGTTACCCGGATGTCTTCACCAAGATCGTATGATGCGGGACATACAAGATTTCCAACATTTTCTATGAAGAGAATATCTACCCCGTCAAAATTCATGTTGGGCATCGCCTGCTGAATCATTTGTGCTTCAAGGTGACAAATTCCCTGGGTCACGATTTGCAATGCCTGCACACCCTGTTTTCTTATACGGTCTGCATCGCGTTCTGTTTCCAGGTCGCCTTCAAGTACCGCAATGGTTACCTGGTCTTTCAGGCGCTTTATAGTTTCCTCCAGCAATGATGTTTTACCGCTGCCCGGAGATGATACAAGATTAAGCAACAAAATATTTTTTTCCTTCATGTCATAACGGATCATGTCGGCGATATAATCATTTGCCTTCAGCAGGTTTAATGATACATCATGTACTCTGAGTGTTCCAACGGCTTTATTGGTCAGCTTCTGCATAAGATGGTTCCTCCATAATAATTTTATAAATCGTTAATTCATTTCCTTCAATAATTGTTGATGATGGCGCTTCACATTTTGGGCAAATAAAATGATAGCCCTCTACTTTAAAATTTGTTTTACAATCCTCACATCGTGCCAGCACTTCTACGAGTTCGGTATGCAATGTACAATTTGAAAACGGCGTTCCCTCTATTATGAATTTAAATACATGTTCCAGCAATTTGTGTTCGATACTGGATAACACCCCGATCTTCACATGAATCTCGCGAACATTGGCAACCTGGTTATCTTCCAGTTCATTTTGTACGGTATCTACTATACTTTGACAAATTGATACTTCATGCATAGCCTCACCCCCAACCCCCTCTCCTTCGGAGAGGGGCCGTGTACCTTCGCCGGGGAATTATTTTTTTTTATTTATTATTAAAAACAAAATTATCAAATTGCAATTTTTATACCTCCATTTTCCTGCAACAAAGGGAAAGGGTCAAGATGCAAATCTTCATCAAGCGTACATTTACCGGCATGCTGAATATCATAGCTATGGCCAAGCTTACAGCTGATGAGATTTCCTTCCAGCTTGCCCGTATTCAAAGGTAATTCACAGGCGGGGCAAACATTGCGGTAAGCATACAACTGTTCACTTACTTTGCAAACAATTAATTGAGCGCCCGATATTTCTACGGGTTTCATTTCCCCGTTTATAAGTTTATCAACTCCCGTTATCGTTTTCCATCCCTGGGAAGAAAGCGCTGACGGTTTACCGTTAGTAGCCCCATTTAAATTTATCGAGGTGGCTCCCTCTACCTCCAATCCCACCAGGTCAGGGCAGTTTTCTTCAAGAGCCTGCTTAATGCCTAATTCCAATGTGGCTGATGAAGATGGGCATCCTTTACAATTTCCATTTAATTTTAATTTCGCTATTCCATCCTCAAGACTTATTATTTCAACACTTCCGCCATGGCTATCCATATAGGGACGTACCTTCTCAAGGGCGAGATTGAGGCGTGTCCTGAGGTCAAACGGATGGAGGTCGTGTATCAGTAAAAGTCCGTTTACAAAACTATCGCCAAGCATATTATTATAAATATCTTTTGCAGCAGTATTATTCCCCCTGGAAATAATATCAAGGATTCGCTCAAGGCCGTGCCCGTAAAAACTCAGCACTTCCTGCATACATTCCTGCATCACATTTCGTGCTTTTTCATCAGGAAATGCATCAATCTCCTCTATCAATTCCTGTATGCGCTCACTCTGGTTGTTGAGTTCCGATAGTTCATCAGGGGCCTCTCCTTTTTTGGCAATATTACTTTTCTGCCCGTTAGATTTTATAACATCCTGGACAACTTCAAAATCATTTTGAGAAAATATACTCATGATAATTTATTTTGCTTCGCTATAAATGTCTTTTAAAATTTCATCAACTAATTCCACTGCTTTAGCAACTGCTTCATTTACCGGTTCACTCAATCCTATTTCAAAATCTTCAACGTTGGTAGGTTCGCAGGCAACTATTAAAACTTTGGCGGGCCAGGCGCCTATACCTTTTACAAACCTAAGAATGGTCGCAGGGTCAGAGCCATGAGGATCAATCGGGCCTCCGTCTTCGAGATTGGATTCAATGGAGTTTTCTTCAGGCTCAATCACATAAAGTGTTCCCGGTTTTTCTCCGCGTTGCGACGCATCAAGGAGAATAAGTCCATCATAACCTTTCATCAGATCATAGGCAAGTTTCAACCCTCCCGTTCCAAAGTCTTTTATCTCCACTCCTTCGGGAAATGTTTTGTTCATCATTTTTTTTATCACCGCACCTCCAAATCCATCATCCTTCATAAACATATTTCCAACTCCCGCTATCATCACCCTTCTCTTTTTATTCACAGGGGCTTCGTGAGTTGGCTTGATATTTACCGATTCGCAATATTTATTTTCCATACTTTAGTTTTGTTTAAATTATTTTACGATTTCAACTTCGTCGGGACTAAAAAAAAGATAACGGCCTAGTTCCCGTGCCATCTCCTGCCCCGGATCATCATTCATAGTTACAGCCAGGTAAACTTTATCCTCATAATCTATATAAATGATTTCAATCGTTGCCAATTTGTTATCGATCAATATATCCATTGCATCCGATCTTCGCTTACCAAGTCTTAATCTTATCGTATCCCCTTTGCGATATTCAATTCCATCAACGATCCTGGAAGTTTCGCCTGGTGCATCGCTCATTAACCCGGTTGCTCTCATAATTCTTTTTCTTTATTATTATGAATTTTAGGTTGCAATATGTCGCTAAAACCACCATGCAAATTGATAATTTCTTCAGGCGTTACCTGGCTTACTTTGCTGAGCATAGCACGCAATTTTTCATCGCTCTGTGCAATTTTTTGTTTTTCAGCATCAGACATTACGCTAAAATGAAGCATAAGCGCTTCTTCAATTTCAAGGCTATCAAAAAGATCACCTTTACTCTTAGGATTAATTTTAGGATAGTCGTAAACAATGATGGGTGAGGATAATAAAGTAGTATTGTTCTCATCAATCAACACCGGCCATGTGTCTTTGTTTTTACATTGTTCAACTACCTGTGCCCATTTTTCGGAAGGGTTTTGCAGAGAAATGAATTCACCGTTTATCGCGTTTAAAATTGTATTTGTTGATAAAAAAGATTGCTTAAAAACATCATCCCTGGAAATAGCCTGTGCATCAGCTACAGGGGTATTGTTGTTAATGAAAACAATAACACGAAAGGCCTTTCCCATATTTTCCAATGGAATTACTTTTATAACCACAGTACCTTCAACTTTAGATATACTTGTGATTTTTCTGCCAGCTATTTCAGCATTCTCATTATAAATATCTTCGCTTTCAAATTTTTTATCGAAGCTAAAAGGCAGCGATATTCTTTTACCGGCGAGGTAAACAAGAGGAATATCTCCGCTGCTGATGGTTCGCTCGATAGTCTGCCATCCCGATTGATATAATTCGCTATTAAAATTCAATTCAAAAACAGGCGTGAAATCTCCGCCTGCCTGACCGCCTTTCCCCTTTTGAAATATCTCTGTTTTTATTAAATGAAGAAACCGGACACTCACATTTACTCTTACATTTTTGTCGCCAAAGACGATGCAATCGGTTACCATTTCACAATGCGAATGCTCGTTGAAAGCATGATAACCGGTGGGATATACAACGCCAAATGGAATCGGCTTTTGATTTTTTATTGCATTGCGATAGTAAGGGAATAACGAGTAGCCCTCATAAAGAAGCGTTCGCGTAAGATTCTCGATGATGAAATCTTTATTCAATATGTCATTGCTCTCATCGGTCATGCGTTTATTTTTTCAATTGCATTTACATCTTTTAAAGCCTCTTCCAATACGGCTTCCAGGCAATTCTCCAGGGTAGCGTGCGATGTTGCCGCTTTGTGCATTACTAATTTGTCATAAATTTCTTTTCGCACCCTCAGCCACCTGCAATCCGGAAAATATTCTTCCATCATTTCGTGCCATAAACGGGCAGGCATTTTATAACTTGCTTCCTTTTCCCAGGAAATTTGCGTGATTTGTAATTGTTCCTCAGGTCCCTTGTAAAATAATGTTCCGCTAAAAAGAAATGCAAGCGGAACTTTTTCATCCCTAACCCCGTAAAAATATTTTGCCGCGGCAAGCCCCTGGTCTTCGCTGCAGGGAATTGCAATTTCAACAAAAGTTTTGCCTGTAAATCTCGGAACAGGAATATTAACAATCGTCCATACTAAACTCCGAAGCGTTTCTCCCCAGCGTTGCGGCTCTCCAAAAAGCTCGTATAGTCTTTTTTTTGTTTCCGCATCGTAGGGCCGCCTTATAGCCTCTATCATCACCTGGCATTTTAGTGCGGCGGCATACACTTCTTCATTTTCATTTTCATTGGTGATCTGCAACTTGAAAACAATGGTAGGCAGAGCGGCATAGGGCCTCACTTCTGCTGATATGATTTCAAATTTTAACTCTGGCATTTTATATAGATTTGTTTTCGAGTTCCACGAAAAATTGATTGATGATATCAGTCACTTCACTTCCTCCGTGAATTCCCTTCCAGGAAGTTCTTATCATTCCTATAAGTTTATAACAGCTATCTATGGGAACAATAAAATATTTGTTCATCGAGTCAAGCCTGTTTACAAGAAGCGCTTCAAGATCGGGTATCAAATCGTTTAGAACAGGATTTAATTGTTGCATTTCATTCCACGGCTCCATTTTTAATTTTGATTCAGTTGCTCCTGTAGGTGCAGGATAAAAAGCAACCGCACCATTTTGGCCGGATTTCAATACAAAGAAAGCCATGTTTACAGGGATCAGAAAATCAGACCAAAGTTCATCGCTTAGTTTAAAATCTTTCAACTGGAGATACCTCTGCGGAAGAGGTTTATAGTTACCCTTTACCGCCTGCATGATCATGCACATATCGCACGTGCATATGAAACGCATGGCGGCAATATCAACAAGATGACGATGATCGGATGGTAAAACTGCATTGCAAAAATTACAATGCTCTTTTTCTTCCTCCGGGGGAGGAACAGCAATCTTTCGCAATTTTGATATGAGAGAAGCAGATACCATAGCAAAAATTTAGCGTTATGATTTAATCTATGTAGCCATTGATTCTAAAGATACGACTTCACCTACTTTTTAGAATATGCTGCTAATGTTTTTGCCCCACCCAATTGCTCCTGCACTGAGAGACGATGAGATCTGCTAACAAACAAGTTCAAAAACTTCAACACTAATTACAATGTTAATCTTATTTATAAGATGCCAATGCCGTTGGTGTATGCATTTTTTTGACAAGCTTTCCTTTTCCGAGATACATATGAACACCACATGGAAGACATGGATCGAAACTACGAACCGCCCGCATAATGTCTATGCCTTTAAAATTATCGGGGCCGTTTTCTTCGAAGATCGGCGTGTTCTGTACCGAATCTTCATAAGGACCGGGCGTGCCATAAATATCGCGTGGGCTTGCATTCCATGGTGTGGGAGGAAACATCTGGTAATTACCAACTTTTCCATCCTCGATCACCATATGGTGGGATATTACGCCTCTTGCCGCTTCATGAAAGCCAACACTTACTGATTCCTTTGGAACCTTAAATGGTGTCCATGTTTTGGTACGCCCGGCAAAAACTTCTGCCAATGCTTTTTCAATACAATATAATCCAACGAGTGCTGAATAAGTTTGATGGTATGCTCTTGCCCGGTCTCTTTCAATTGCATTGCTCCATTGCGGAACTTTCCATACTTGTTTCATTTCAGGCATGCCTACAGTTTTTGGCAGATTGAACTCGAGAGAATCGCCTGTTGCTTTTATATATCCTATATCAACCAACCCGGCTTTAGCAGTAACCCATTGCCTTGCAAATGGTCCGCCACCAGTATCACAGCATACATGTTTTCCACTGCGCTTGTCATACCACCTTGGTGATGTTACCCAGCTATATTTCCCTGAAAAATCTCTTTTACCAGGCCTTGGTTTTGTTGTTTTATTCCATGGATGATTTCGGTCGACAGGATTACCCAACGGATCAGTCTTTACAAAGGTTCTTTCATCAGCCCAATCTTCATAATAGGAACTTCCCAGCAGAATTCTTATTCCAAGATTTATTTCAACCAGGTCGGTTGTTACGAGCTCTCCGTTTATCGCCACTCCGGGTGTAATGAACCGTTTGCGTCCCCAGTCTGTCATATTCTTATAAGAATAATCACAGTGCTCAGGATCGTCGAACGATCCCCAGCAAACAAGATTGGTATCGCGATACCCTACCATTTCATAACCGGGTAATGCTTCATAAAAGAAATCGTAAAGGTCATCATGCAACGGCACTATTTTTTTACAGTATTCAATATATTTCATCAGGCGCACGTAATAATCGGTAAGCACCTGGCTGGTAATTGTTGTACTAACGCCACCGGGTACCAGCGTTGATGGATGGGTATGCCGTCCTTCCATCAGGCAAAACATTTCCCTGGTATAACGGGATACCTGGAGAGATTCCATGTAAGTCTTTCCGGAGAATGGATTCAGCGAATCCATAATATCAGCGATGGTTTTAAAGCCATGTATTCCTGCATTGGGAGCATCGGTATGTTTTGCTTTTTCATACACGGTAGGATTTGTTTCCTGCACCATTTGCCCACAGAAATCAACGTTACACATGTTGTCATTAAAGATAGCATGGTCAAACATATAATCGGCTGATTCACCCAAATTGAGCACATAATCTCCAAGATGTGGAGGTTTTACCCCATAAGCCATATTCTGATTCAGCACAGAGCATGTCATATGATTGTCACCACAAATTCCGCAAATACGGCTGGTGATAAAGTGAGAATCGCGTGGGTCAATTCCTCTCATGAAAATATCGAAGCCACGAAAAACCATTGAAGTGCTGTAACATTCCTGTACCTGTTTATTAGTAAAATCAATTTTGCAATGCAATCCAAGGCTACCCACTATCCGGGTTATCGGATCCCAGGACATCTCCTTCACAACAATGTTAGGAGTATTTTCCGTCGTGCGGGGTTTGGTCATTACTTCAGGAGGCATAATAAGTATTTTTAAATTTGAAATAGCTATTTAGTATATAATTAAAACACATCGTTTATCTTTTTACCATGCCGGCTCGTAACCGCTCGTGATCTTTTTACCACGTTTTCTCCAATCAGGCTCTTTATCTTTTTTCTTCGTAGTTATATTCCGGAATACTCTTAGTATTGGGCCCGTGACAAACTTTGCCCCATTCGAAGAAAATTTCGCACCGAATGCTTCATCCATAAACGGCATAAACTTATCAGGGAACCCGGGCATAGTGCAGGCCATACAAATGCCGCCAATATTCGGGCATCCTCCAATACCATTTTGCCAGCCGCGTCTCGGAACATTGCAATAAACAATTGGCCCCTGGCAACCAATCTGCACCAGGCATTTTGAAGAGCCGTATTCTTGCGCAAAATCGCCCTGCTCGTAAAAGCCAGCCCTGTCGCAACTTTCGTGAGCCGTGCGGTTAAAGAGCCATGTGGGCCTCAACGCGTCATCGAGTGGAATCATGGGTGCAATACCTGCCAGCTGGAAAACGAGATATAAGAGTGTTTCCGTTGTATTATCCGGTTGAGCCGGGCATCCAGGAATACAAACTATCGGTAAACCTGCTTTCGATTTCCAGTTCCAGCCTAAATAATCAGGAAGTCCCATTGCGCCGGTAGGGTTATTTTTCATAGCGGGTATGCCACCATAAGTGGCACAGGTACCTACAGCAACCACAGCCGCGGCCTTTGGAGAAAGCCTGTCGAGCCATTCGTTGGTTGTGATGGGATCACCAAAAGGCCCGGTACAGCCCATTGCCGCCCAGTGACCTCCCGTATCTTTTATGGCTTCCTCGTTTGGAACTGATCCTTCCAATATCAGTACGAACGGATCGAGCTCCCCCTTTTCAGCTTTATACCACCATGCCATTAATTCATCCCCCGTTTCATAGGAGATCACCGGGCTATGAATGTGCACGTTTGGCATACCGGGCAATGCACCCAACGCAATATCTTCCAGACTGGGGTTCACGGCACCTGTCATAGCAACTGAATCACCGTCACAACTAAGCCCTGACGTCATCCAGATAATATGAATGTCGGTTACTTTTTCGGCCATAATATTATTTTTAAGATTTAAAAAATGAATACTTCAAGAATATTATTCATTCACAACAATCAATATCATTGTGTAATTTTTACCTGAACATATTGTTATGGGGATCTCAATACTTGCTGCAACCAACTTCCCCATTATTGTCAATTTACTGATCAACAGGATTCCTCAAATTGCCAAAAGGTATAAAGTTTATTAGAAAAGATAATCTAAGCTACCATCATTTTTTCAGATTAGAAACTTTTTTCTAATTTTTTTTCCGAATATGCTAATTATTGATGTACACGTTAATACATAAATTGTTCCAAAATATGGGAGGGCGTGGGTTTGCTTGAATTAAAAAAAAATTAGTAACAACTGTAAAACCTAATTTGGAAAAAATTAATTTTAGTACCTGTATTTGGACTATTATTGAGGTGAATAATTATTAATATAAAAACGATTAAAATGAATTCCGGCATTTTTATTGAGCCTTAAAAACAAAAAACATTTGATATGAAAAAAAAGAAATTTCTTGATAAGAAAAGCATACCAATCCTTTCTGCGATCGCAATACTTATAGCAGGTGCCCTTGCACTTAAAATTATAGCGGATAGTGAATCAAGAGTTGATTATTGATTACTGACGATTACTGAAATGCCTGGATTGACAGAATTCCAATTTCGTTCGCGGACAATCATACACACCAACATGAAGCCTGGCAACCTTAAGTCTCAAACTTAAATGCATTATTATCATTCGATCCGGTTTCTCAACGCCTCATGTATTTTTTTCATTTGGTGAAGATGCCTTTGTGTATGGTACAGCACAAAATGAAGCAATTCCCATTTAGTGGCATCGCCAAGAGATGAGCCTTTTACAACAACGCTAAGGTCTTTATCTTTTATACTTTCTTTCAAACGCTGGAAAGCACCGCCCATTTTCTTTATGGCATCTATTTTTACATAAGTGTCGTCTTCGGGAACCACAAATCCGGGAGATTTCATTTTAGCCGAAAAATCGAGAAAGGTTTTTTTAAGGTCATTGACCTGTTCAAAGGGATCGCGGTCCGCGGCTACACCTTCTTTTTCCATTGCTCCGCTTAACCGTTCTGTTGATTTTGTTATATGCTGAAATAATTGGCCGGCGGTCCAGCCGTCTTTGTAAGGGATCATGTTCACTTCATCTTCATCAAGAGACGTCATTACTTCCACCAGCTCCGAAACCGTATCGTCAATTTCATTCAATAGGTCCGCTTTGTTTACCGTTTCTGTAGTCATATACTATTATGGTTTAAAATAAAATTTTACCTTTCTTATTTATAGGAATATTTGTGAGCAATTAATCATTTTGATCTAAGGTTTTGATAACGGTTGTTGTTGCCGGCAAATCAAATTTTATTATAGCTCTGTAATATCCTTTAAATGTATTCAGCAACATCAAAATTTTTGCCAATTAAATTTGCAAAAATTTTACGTTCGCTCTTTTGCAATAGTGAAATTTGGTTTACCGGCTTTTATGAAATTATATCCGGGTAATGAAGCAGAAGAGAATAACAGGATTTAAATGAATTGCCTTAAATTGAAAATAAAAAAAACAATGCACAGATATATTACACTCGCTTTAATGATGGCAATGGGGCTTTCAATAAACCAAACATCCCTGGCTCAAAAAGGTAAACCGTTGTACACCGCTCCCCTGGGTGTAGAAGCATATACATTTAGAAAAAGTTTTCCAATCGACGTTGCTAAAACCCTGGACACCATAAAGGCAATGGGATTTACTGAAATAGAAGGAGGAAGCAATAAGGTGTCACCCGAAGTCTTTAAAAAAATGTGCAATGAAAGGGGCATTAGTATACCCGCCACCGGAGCAGACTATAACCTGCTGGTAAAATCTCCTGACTCAGTGGCATACAATGCAAAGGCGCTGGGCGCTACATATGTCATGTGCGCATGGATACCGCACAAAGACGGCGTACTTACCATTGATGATGCAAAAAAAGCCGTGCAGGATTTTAACCAGGCCGGTAAAGTTTTGAAGGACAATGGCCTTACCCTTTGCTATCACGCACATGGCTACGAATTTCAGCCGTATGAAGATGGAACCCTGCTGGATTATATCATTAAAAATACAAACCCAAAATATGTTTCCTTTGAGATGGATATATTCTGGATACAATTTGGCGGCGGCGACCCTGTAGCATTATTAAAAAAATACGGCAACCGCTGGAAGCTGATGCACCTGAAAGATATACGGAAAGGCACTGAAAAGAACCTCACCGGCGGTACCGGCCCTGAGAACGATGTAGTGCTTGGCACCGGTGAAGTGGATATACCTGCCATACTGAAAGAAGCCAAAAAAATTGGCATCAAACATTATTTTATAGAAGATGAAAGTGATAAAGAATATGAGCATGTGCCACAGAGTATTGCTTATTTGAAGAGTTTGGAAGAATAAATATGTCTTTCCTCTTGCTCTTTTATTTTTGACGTATACCTAACTTGCAACCTCGGGATAGCAGGATTTTTTTAGTTGCGAATTTGCTGTGGATGAGGAATCACCGAATATCAAAACGGCAGAAAGCCTGGCCGTTGGCGGCACTTTAATGAGATTCCTAATAACTAGTTTAACCGGGGCATAACAAGTATTTCCACGTTGTATACTGTTCACCAAATTTTTTATTATGAAATTCTATAACTATTTATTGTTGTGTTTATTTATGGTTTTTATTGTCCCTAGCACAAACGCTCAACATAATCATGATACTACGGATCGTTCAGTGCAATTACAATTCGCGCCGGTTCTGAATACCTTTCTTTCTGATCCGGACCTGAAAAAATTTCAATTGCAATCATCCCTGATGACTGTACCTCCGTCCCTGGTTGACACAGTATCTCATCGTCATGACGCCGACTTGTTTGGATATGTTATTGACGGTACTGTTGAGGTTGGCCTTGACTATAAAGAATCGATTATTTTCAAGGCAGGTCAAATGTTCCATGAAAAAAGAAATGTCATTCATTCTCTATTGAGAAATCCAGACAAAAATACCCCTGCCAAAGTGCTATTAATTTTTATTATAAAAGAAGGTAGACAAGGCTACACAAAGGTTTACGCTGAAAAGTAAACGTGCATTTCCTTCTGCTTGCGTCTTTTACTGCTTACCTAAACCTATAAGGTTTTTGAAACCTTATAGGTTTTTCTAAAAGCAATCTAAAAATATGAATCAATACCATCAACCGCTTTTGCCCGAACAAACTTGCCATCTCTTTTCAAGGGCGGTCGGTGACGAAAAGCTATTTTTATCTCCTGAGAATTATTTGTTTTTTCTTAAAAAATTAAAACAACACACATCCGGCATTTGTGATTTATATGCCTATTCCTTGTTGCCAAATCATTTTCATTTATTGGTAAAAATGAAACACGAGGATGAAGTGCGTAAGCAATTTGAAATAATAAAAAAGATAAAATTCAATCCGATTCAACATGATGTATGCGATTTTATCATGGAAAGGTTCAGCAATTTTTTAAATAGTTACAGTAAGGCTTTTAACAAAGTAAATAAACGGAAAGGCGCATTGTTTATGGATTATCTGAAGCGTAGTATAGTAAATAAGTCCGGCGATTTTACTTCGTTTATATGGTACATACATAAAAACGCTGTTCATCACCAACTGGCGAAATCTATAGGTATATGGAAATACGATAGTTATCAATCCCTAATTAGAGAAGCACCAACAGCTTTGTTAAGACATGAATTAATGGAATGGTTTGGTGGCAAAGAAGCATTTATTAAATTCCATCAGCAAACAATTGACCTGAAAATACAAGTTAATGATATAGACCTATAAGGTTTTTGAAACCTTATAGGTCTGCAGCTCAGTAATGGTGGCCGTAACGGAAACGGTTAGACTAAAGAAAGAGGTGGATGAAGTGGGAGTGGAATAGTTATATCTTAAACCGAAAAATAAGACAGTTTTAAATTTTACAATTAACCTGATTACTAAATATAAAAAATCTACAACATGAATTTAAAAAAAACTGATTATGTAAAAGACACTGATGAATTGCAATTGCTTTGCCCCATATGTAACTTTGAATATACACACCTAGAGAAAGTCGATACTTACAAGATACTGAAAAACGATTAGCTGTTGCATTAAACTTCAGTTGCGAAAATGGGCATAAATTTCTTCACAACATCTGCAATCACAAGGGATATACTCTTGTTACAGAAGAGGAGATTAAATAAGGAAAATATAACTTCAAATTATCATTTGGATTAAAAAATTAATGGCAGAGCTGCGTTATTTTTCCTGTTTTCCGCACTTTTGAAAATTGTCTTCTGAAAGTATTGATTTTACTGGGTTGAGTTTTTAAAATGTGTGTTGCAAACCTGTTTTTGGGGATGTTTTTACGAAAATTAAAGAATAGGTCAGGTAGTATTTCGATACAAATTATCTCCAAACAAAGAGGAAAATACAAACTTATTAAATCATTAGGAAGCAGCAAAAATGAACAAGAGATTCAAAAGTTTGTATTGCTTGCCCGGCAGGAAATTGAACGGCTGAATGCTCAGTCAAAATTATTCGTTTCGCAAAATGATTCTATCATTGAACAAGTTTTTGAATCCCTTGGCAATGCAAGCATCAAAACTGTTGGACCTGAAATTATTTTTGGCAAAATATACGATGGCATTGGGTTTAATAAAATTAAAGAAGAACTGTTCCGCCATCTTGTAATTGCACGCCTGACCTTTCCCTTAAGTAAATTAAAAACGATTGAATATTTATATCGCTTTCAGGGTGTAATGCTTGATATAGATTCGATTTATCGCTTTTTAGACAAGCTCAACAACAATTTAAAACAGCAGGTAGAACAAATTGCTTTTGCTCATACTTTAAAAGTTTTAAATGAAAAAATCAGCATCGTTTTCTATGATATGACCACACTATATTTTGAAGCAAGTGATGAAGATGATTTAAGAAAAGCAGGGTTTAGCAAAGATGGTAAACATCAGCATCCGCAAATCTTTTTAGGCCTGCTTGTTGGTTTGGGCGGTTACGCAATCGACTATGATATCTTTGAAGGAAATATTTATGAAGGCCATACCCTTATTCCTTTTATTGAAAAAATAACAGCAAAATTTAACCTGGACAAGCCCATCATTGTTGCTGATTCAGGCTTGTTATCCAAAGTAAATATTGTGGCTTTGGAAGACAAAAATTATCAATACATCATCGGTGCAAGATTGAAAAGTGAATCAGAAAAAATCAAACGGCAAATACTTGATGCTAAACTATCTGATGGCGATATTGCCAAAATAAAAAGGTCTGCTAACACACGTCTCATCATAAATTATTCAAACAACAGGGCCCTCAAAGATGAACACAATCGAAAGCGGGGTTTACATCGTTTAGAAAGACAAATTAAGTCCGGTAAACTCACAAAATCAAGCATCAATAACAAGGGCTACAACAAATATTTAAAACTGCAAGGTGACATCCGTTCGCTGGCGCAGGCTTGGTAGCAGAACTATGTGTGATAGCTATGCCTGTGCTATGTAAAAGAGATTTGTACTTTTGGACATGAGCCGTAAATACAAATTTCCTGATCAAGACCACCTGCGCTGCAATTCGCAGAAAGCTGGCTCTGTGTCAACCGGGGCTAACAGTGAACCAAGGCAACGAAGACCGATAAATATATTACAGGT
>CAWGWY010000013.1:0-124070 GCA_963826435.1 uncultured Chitinophagaceae bacterium
ATTGCTTTATTTTTTTGCCTTAGGCGCTGCCTTTTTCGGCTTTTTCTACCTTTTCACCCTCAACTTTCTTATCGACAGATTTTGCTTTTTTAGCTTTCGGAGAGTCTGTGGCCAGGGCCTTTGTTTTTGTCGCTGCCTTTTTTGTAGCTACTGTCTTTACCGGTTCAGCTTTTGCGCCGGTTGCTGCTTTTTCATTTTTCCTGGTGGCCACAACTGTTTTTAATTCGGCTGTTTTATTTTCTTTAGCATCGGACACAGGTACCGTTATTACGCAATTGTCAACATACAAATCTGACACGTAAACGTAGTTCTGAGCGTTATAATCGTTTACCCATCTGCCATCATTTAATAAAAAACGATAATGATAAGTTTGGCCTTCTTCTAATTCAGCGGCGGTCTTAAAAGAGCCATCCGGCTGCTTTTCCAACTTTGGAGCTTGTTCCGGATTCCAGTTATTAAAATCTCCAAGCAAAATTGCTTCGGACGCTCCTTCTACTGCTTCTGCAGGTAACGAAAATGTGATTTTTTTTGTCATAATATTTTTATTAAATGGTAAATTATATGTTGATTCTTTAATTCTTAGTTGAATGAACCGGCCGGGAATGCCCTGTAAGAACCGCTTCTCATAAAATTAAGAATGCCGCGAAACTAAAAATTAATTGTTTAAGGCGCCTGTTTTTAAAAGTTTATTAACTTTTTATACGGGAGAAAAAGTTTTTGTCGTATTTGGATTGATGGCAGCACACAATTTGTTTTTTACCCAATGATTGTTTAGCTTGTTGTAATCTCATTTAAGGATAGTAAGAATCTTTAGCCAGGAATGGAGAACAACGTAACACTTCAATCATCCCTCACCTGTCCTGAATGTAATTTTCAAAAAGAAAAACCAATGCCGGCAGATGCCTGCCAATATTTCTATAAATGTTCAAATTGCGAAACTATATTAAACCCGAAGCTGGATGACGGTTGTGTTTCTGCTCATATTGTTCAGCACCATGTCCTTCCATGCAAAAAATTAAAGCTTGCAGCAATACACAATGCTGAACTATTCAATTCGGATCACTTTATTTACTGCTTTAGAAAAATGTTTTTTTCAAAAAAAGATATGCTGCAATGAAAAAATTTGATGTCATAGTTATTGGTACAGGTTCTGGTGGCGCAGTGGCCCGTAAATGTGCCGGGGCAGGTAAAAAGACAGCCATAATAGATAACCAACCTTTTGGAGGAACCTGTGCCCTGCGGGGCTGTGATCCTAAAAAAGTATTGATAAGCATCTCTCACATCTTAGCACTTAGCGATCAACTTAAAGGAAAAGGCATTACAAATATCCCCACACCTTCCTGGAAGGATTTAATAAAATTCAAACAATCTTTTACGGGACCGATACCTGGCAAAAATGAATCGGGTTTGATTAAAGACGGTGTGGTGACTTACCATGGCAGGGCTCATTTTCTTTCATCAAACACACTGCAGGTAAATGGTGAAATTTTATCTGCTGATAAATTCGTCATTGCCAATGGCGCAAGGCCGGCAAAGCTTTCCATCCCCGGTGAAGAGCTATTGATTGACAGCACCGCTTTTTTGGAACTGGAGGAATTACCACAAGAACTTATTTTGGTGGGCGGTGGATATATAGCTTTCGAGTTTGCCCACATCGCAGTACGTTTTGGTGTTCAGGCAACCATAGTTCACCGTGGTAAAAGACCTTTGGAAAATTTTGATGCAGACCTCGTAATGCATTTGGTTGATGCGACCCGCAGGCAGGGTATAAAAATTATCTTAGACACCGAGGTTAAAAATATATCAAAAGACAATGAAGGGTTTATTGTGCAAGGGGAATGCCGGGGAAAAGTAATCGAGTTTTCCACCCAGATGGTTGTACATGCCGCAGGCAGAACAGCCGATATTGATGACATGGGATTAGAAAAAATACATGTGGCTATTGGTAAAAACGGGGTAGAGGTAAATGAGTTTATGCAAAGTGTTTCTAGCCCCGGCATCTATGCTTGTGGCGATGTAAATAACCGGGGCCTTCCTTTAACTCCTGTTGGTAGCAAAGAAGCAATTGTATTGGCAGGTAATTTAATAAAAGGCAATCATGCTAAAATTGATTATGGACATATTCCATCAAATGTTTTCTCGTTTCCATCACTGGCTACCGTAGGATTAACAGAAGATGCGGCGAAAACTCAAGACATACCTTACAAAGCAAATTATGAGGAAACAACAAAATGGTATTCTTCCAGGCGTTTGAATGAACCCGTTTCAGCATTTAAAGTGTTAGTGAATAAAGATACTGACCGTATCCTGGGCGCTCATCTTTTAGGAAGTAATGCAGAGGAAACGATAAATATTTTCGCGGTTGCAATGAATGCAGGATTAACCGCTACTCAATTAAAAAAAACAATTTTCTCTTATCCTACCAACGCATCAGATATTCCACACATGCTATAGCCTGGACAAAGGAAGGATGAAACTATCCGGGATTCCGGCTCTAAAAGCCTGCATCAAAAAACAGAATTACAAAATTTATGCTCCCGTCAAATTGTTTGCTGATTTTTGCGCATGCACCGCTATTTCGTTATCAATAAACCCCGCAACATTGTATCGCAGTTTGTGAGTTCTCACAAGGTGGGCTTATTGGGAGACATCGGCTTTAATTTTCCACCTGGCACACATGCATTGGGAAGGCTGGATAAGGATTCTGAAGGGTTGCTGCTGCTCACTACCGATCAGCGTGCTACCCGGCTATTGTTTATGGACAGGGTGCCGCACCTGCGAACTTACCTGGTAATGGTCCAAAATGAATTATCGGAAGCAGCTTTTGACCTTTTGCAAACAGGCATACCCATAAAAATAAAGAATGGTGAAAATTATCTGGCCACGCCTTTAGATATCAAGCGAATAGACAACCCAACAGATTACTATGCTTATGCCACAGATCACAGGGAGGCTTACCCTCACACATGGCTGCTTATTACACTTGCGGAAGGAAAATACCGCCAGGTGCGTAAAATGGTATTGGCAGCAAGACATCGCTGCCAGCGGCTGATTCGCTTATCTGTTAGTGATATTACTCTTGAAAATTTACAACCGGGAGAAGTGCAGGAAATGAATGAAGAAACTTTTTACCGGCTGCTAAATATTCATATTTCCAAAAGAGAACCGGTAGTGAATTTATTGCCCGGTTAAAAGAAAGCTTATCCCGAATTCATGTTAGCTAAGCGAACCATAACAACTTTCACGAATCAAAAAATCAGGATAGTTCAGCGAATGCTGAATAAAAGATGGTGGTGGGTCTGCTATATACGCTGTACAGACAGGTATAAAAACCTCATCTTGCATAAATAGAAGAGAAGCTTCCAAATAATAAACCTACGGCCTGTCAGGTATAATATTTTTTTATTAAAATAAAAGTGTTTTGGTAAAAATTGTAATTCGTGATAGCAGGCGACTTGCACACCAGGCCAGCTTTCGCTAAAAGCCGGGGGGGAAATTTCCTGCAGGAGTTATAAATTGGTTTTTTCTTCTTCAAAAAATTGTTGTGCCGTGCCTGACCGTGCATGCTCCTGTAATTGATTTATAATATTGGCCGCCCTGTTGCCGTGATGATTTATTTTCTCAAGATTGCTGATTAAATCCTGTGCTACTTCTTTTTTTTCTTCTTCATTACCTGAAGAAATAACTTCATGAACCAAATCCCGGGAAACCTCTGAAAAGTTATTTACAAAATTCAACGGGTTTTGTATTTCATGCGCCATGCGGGTGGCCATCACACCAAAGGCGGCCATCTTTTCCGACTGTACTAATTGCTGCTGCGTGTTTTTTAAATTTTCATAAGCCGCTGCCAGTTCTTTGTTAGCTTTCTGCTTATAGCGGTAACGATTAATTGATGCTATCAAAAGCAATAGTAACACTGCAGCCCCTGCAATAAATGAATTACGGATATTGCGCTGCCTCAGGTCTTTTTTCTCCTGCTCTGCTTTGGCGTCTGCCTCTTTTTTATCAAACGCATATTGCATGGCAGTTTCCGTAAGCTTTTTGTCTTTTTCCATATTGAAAACGGAATCTTTGAAGAGCGCATAATTCTTATAACTCTCCAAAGCACTCCTGTTATCTCCAAGCAACATTTGTATTTCGCTCAGGCGATTGTAGTTTGCAAATAAATTATTTAAATCCCCGATTTCTTTAGATATTATTATGGCAGTGTCTGTATAAATCTTTGCCTTTTGCAATGCTGCCAAACGATGTTTGCCGGTGATGGTATCCTTGGCCATTTCTAGATAAGTGTTGCCGATATTGCCGAAGTTCAAAGCTAATCCTACTTTAAGCCCAAGCTCTTCGCTTATTTTTACAGCTTGTATATAGTAGTCCAGCGCTTTGCTGTAATTCTTTTGATCCGCGTAAATAGTACCGATATTGCCGAGGTTTCTTGCTATTCCATTTTTATCTTTCAATTCTTCAGATAGTTGCAGCGATTGTAAATAATATTCCATTGCCTTCTTATTATCAGATAAGTTTCGGTATAGTTCGCCGATATCGCCGAGGTTAGTTGCAACGCCGCTTTTATTTCCTGATTCTTCATCAATCTTGTTAGCCCTGGTAATATACTCAAGTGCCTTTTGATAATTTTTCTCACTGTTATAAACAATTCCAATGTTGCAGAGCGTTGCTGCTATGTCACCTCTATTATTTAATTCCTCGTTGATGCGCAAAGCATCGAAATAATATTTTAAAGCATTCGGATAGTCGGATTGATACCAATAAACAACACCCATATCGCCAAGCATTCTTGCTGTGCCTATTTTATCTCCGATCTCCTTAAACTGCTCTAATGCTTTCAGGGAATATTTCATCGCCGTCGCATAATCAGATTTTCCATATCCGTAGTTGCCGGCAATCGTTCTTCCTGCATTTGCCATCCCCTGCTTCCAATCCAGTTTTTCAGCAAGCGCTAATCCCTGTTTTCCAAAACGCAAACCTTCATCAGGATTTATGGAATAATAGGTATGACTTAGATCAATCAGCAGCTTCACTTTATTTGTGTCGTCGTTCGCTTTAGGTAACTGGCCAAGCAAAGAGTCTATGCGGTGCTGCCCCTGGAGCTGCGCCAGTGATTGCTTCTGTACGTAAACAATAATAATAGCAAGCAATAGAAGCTTTCTCATTTTTTATCAGTTTGTTTTTGTAAAATAAATATATAATTCCAGACTTATATGTCTGGATTAAAATTCTCTGCAGGCGAAGTTTGCAACTTCACTTGCTTTTATTCTGAGGTTTTTCAACTTCAATACATAGTCATATATACAGACTGAAAGCTTTTATTTTATGTCATTGGTATTTGTCCCTGGGATGAACTTGCCTGTTAAAAGAAAAACAATTCACAAGAGAATCTAAAGCGTCCTTTCCCGGTGTGAAAGAATATACCTAATTTACTTACAATAACGGTCTCACATATGTACCCCGTAATCGGCCAAAACCTACTGTAAATTCTCCCCGGATACGGATCAATAAATAAAGTCTTTTTTATGATCAGAAGATTTCTGCTATTGTTCCCGGTAGTTTTTTCCTCTATAATGGCTTCTGCCCAAAGGCCAACTTACCTGGGTGCCGAAGGCGCCGTCAACCTGGATGTATATGATTACATTGACAATGGCTCATTGATAACACACCAATATCCTTCTTCTGGTTACTTTGGGCTGAATATAAGGCAGGACATTAATCCCTGCTTATTTATTGAAGCCGGCCTGCTTCGAAAATCTTATAATGAAGGTATAGGCTTTACTACCTCCGCCGGCTATTCTTCCGGAAACGCAATCGATGCCTGGCTGATACCATTAAGATTGGGAACCAGGATAAATATTTTCGATAAAAAAGTGTTTGTAGTGCCGGTAGTTGGATTTGCCCTCGGAATTAATACAGATTATGGCTACGGCGATGGTGGTCTTGGAGGCTCTGAAATAACTAAAAGAGACACCATCATTTTTAGCGTGAATTCTAAATTGAGTTTAACAAGAACTTTCCCATTACTGCAAACCGGCATCGGGATTGAGTTTATGCTTTTGCGCACTGCACTTATATCAGTCGCAGCTAATTATTATACAGGTTTTAAAAACGTAATGACACAGGACATAGAATACACCCATAACTCCGCTACTTATACTGCAAAGGGGCTTAGCAAAGGAGAAATTGTGAGCTTTGGAATAGCCTGCAAATATCCCGTCAGCAATTTGTGGATGCAAAAGAAAAGATGAAGGCCCGCTTTACATGTCGGCGGCAGGGCTTGTCCGGCAGAGTTACGCCCGACAGAATTAAAATCGCTATAAATTATCTATGTAACCCGAACGCTTAAACGAATCTGGAACAAACCGAAAGCAGGCTTTCAAACTCATTCGGCATCGTGTTCCCGGAAACTGATTTTCATTTAGAATATTTTGTTGGCGGGAAGTTGGAAACAAACCAACGACAGCCAGTTTTACGGAACCTCGTTTACTCAAATTATATTTGCTTCTCGTATTGCACAATTACATTTATTTCAACAATGCATGAACAATTACCATTCATGCTGGCGCTCGTTGCAGCCATTGTGCTGATTGAGATGCTGGCAACCAAGTTACGGATCGCTTACCCGGTGTTGCTGGTTGTCGCGGGCTTATTCATCAGCTTCATACCTGGCTTGCCTGGAGTGCAGGTAGATCCAAACATGATATTTTTTATTTTTTTACCGCCACTCTTATTTGAAGCTGCCTGGAATATTTCATTTAAAGAAATGAAAAAATGGTGGCGCATTATCAGCAGCTTTGCCTTCCTGGTAGTGTTTTTTTCAGCATTCGCCGTGGCGCTGTTCACTAATTATCTTATTCCTGGTTTTACCCTTGCGCTCGGTTTTTTGCTGGGAGGTATTGTGTCGCCACCAGACGCTGTGAGTACAGGAGCCATCATGAAATTTGTAAAGATCTCTAAAACCACGGCCGCCATCCTGGAAGGGGAAAGCCTGTTTAATGATGCATCCTCACTCATTATTTTCAGATTTGCACTGGTAGCTGTGGGCACAGGCCAATTTATTTTTCAGGAGGCATCGATTAGTTTTTCCTGGATGCTGATTGGGGGCATTGGCATAGGGCTTATTTTTGGATGGCTGTTCATGCAGGCACATAAGCGGTTGCCTACTGATGCTTCTTCAGATGTTGCTTTTACACTCATTGAGCCTTACTTTCTCTATTGGATTGCCGAGCAATTACACAGCTCCGGCGTGCTGGCTGTAGTGTCCGGCGGTTTATTTTTATCAAATAAGCGTTTGCTTTTCTTATCCAGCAGCAGCCGCATCAAAGGATATAATTTTTGGGAAGCATTCATTTTTATATTGAATGGAATCGTATTTATGCTTATTGGCCTGCAACTACCGCAGGTAATTGCTGGTTTGAAGACGAATGGCATACCGCTGAACACAGCAATTAAGTATGGAATCCTGGTAACCGTCATTTTAATAGCAGCAAGAATTATCAGTTCTTATATTGCATTGGCAGCAACCATTGTTTTCAGGCCAAGCGTAACGCCCCGCATAAGAAGCCGGCGCAGGATGTGGACACTACCGCTTTTATTGGGCTGGACGGGCATGCGTGGTGTTGTATCACTTGCTGCTGCTTTAGCCATCCCATTAACATTGCAAAATGGCGAACCATTTCCATACAGGAACCTGGTGCTCTTCATCACATTTATGGTTATCCTGCTCACATTGTTAATCCAGGGCCTTACGTTGCCTTATTTAATCAGGCGGTCTAAACTTTTTGAAACTTCCAATGAAATAACAGAGGAGGAAGCCAAATTGAAATTAAAAAATGACGTGGCCGTTTATACGGTGGCATTACTAAAAGAAAAGCAGGAAAACGGATTGTTCAACGATCCCCATTTGAAGCGTATGCTTAGCCAGTGGGAAGGCAAAATAAAACAGCCGGAAAACTTTAAGATGACTGCGGAGACCAAACAACATTACCTGGAGGTATTGGAAAGTCAGCGGACGTTTTTGGCCGGGTTGAACAGAGATCCTGACCTGGATGAAAGTATTATCCGCTGGCAGGTTTACCAGATAGATCTCGAAGAAGAGCGGATTAACCAGCTCTAATGAGAAAGAACATGCACAAGGCTAAACTTCTCATTGCACTTCAATCGGTGTCGTCCACCTGAAGGAACCCCATTCCATCACGAGCGTTCCATGCTGTGTGTCACCTGGTACAATGGAAATCGTGAACGCTTCCACCGGTGTAGTTAGCGCCTCGGAGGTCATCTTTGCCGTGCCCAGGTTGCGTGAGCTACTGTATTCCGTACCCCATTGCCCGGTCTGCTTGTTTACAATCAGGTCGACTCCGCCCGTATGAGGAACGGTCCACAACGTGTATGTTCCGGCTGGTACCTGCAGGCCGGCGAGATTTATCGGAGCCGACGTCGTAAACTGCGTCGCCGCATTGGCTCCTGTTCGCCATACACGGTCGTAGGGCAGCACATCACCAAGCAGCTTGCGACCACGCAGAAGCGGCCGGCCGTAGTCAACGGTGAACCTCGCATTTCCAATTTGTGCCTGCGTGGTGTCCCGCACGCTTAGCTGCTTCACGGTACCGGCTTTCGTCTCAATGGCCTCAAACTGTTCAGCGATACTTTTTACACCAGGTGGTGAGGCAAGGCGGTTTACCTTCACATCATATGTCGTGCGTGTGCCTGAATAACTGAGCATCTGATTGGTGGAGTCGACCGTCGCTTCCCCTGTACCGGAGAGCCAGTCGTGCGTAATCTCCGCCTTGTTACCCTCAAGCAGTCGTACTGTAGCTCTGCCCAGCGGAAACCGATCGAACTCCCGGTCAATATAAAACTGCCGCATCGGCACAGAGTTGCCGGGCCCGGACTTTGATGCCGCGGCGTGCTTCAATGCCGCGGCGAAGTAAAGCTCATAGAGGCTGTACATTTGTGGTATGTGCGCCACTACTATACTCCCGCCTGTCGCAAAAGAACGATTCACCGTTCCAGTTCCATCCGTTTTGGAAAGGTGCACTTCGTTGTTGGTAACATCAGCAATCACTTTGCGCTCACGCTCGTTCGCCGGCTCACTGGGCGTGTGAATGTCCATCACAAGATGCTGTATACCGCCGTCCGGAGCAAGCTTGATAACGGTATGCCGTACCCGCACCCGCGGAAACCGGTCAACTTCATCACTTGTCACGGTGTTGCCCTGGCGGGTCACACTCTCAACGGCAACGGTATCAAGTCCGAGCCGTGTAATAAAGCCATAGTGTTCAGCCGGCGATGTGTGGCCGCAGGAAACGAGTAAAAGAACCGCACCGAAAAAGAAGCATACACCGGGTAGGGAAACAGGAAAGAAATTGTTTGACCGGGCAGTTTGATTGTACATAGAACAAGGTATGAATAGTTAAAAGAAAAAGCAAGGTAACCATTGATGTTAACCGGCGCACTTTCACTCATATTTTACAGAACTTTCCACCGGTGCTAATTCCAACAAGGGTGATGTACCTGCATATATTTTTGTTGCTTGTTCTCAAACTAACGAATTACTTAAATCATTTTTAAACAAATGGAGGTACAACGCCCTGTTTTATTTGAGTGGTTTTTTATCGGGTTAAAAGGCTTAATGAAAAGGTGTTTCTTAAGAAACAGAAGCAAGACTCAGGGCCTGATATTCACGCTTCAGCAAAATTTGAATGTGTTAACCTGCAACGTTGTACCGGCAATATTGTCAACAGTATAAACAAACTCATTATGAAACACGCATTACTTTTTATTGCCTTTATCAGCTTCGCACTGTTTTCCTGTTAAAAACCGAATTCCGCTGGCCTCACCGCTGCCTCCCTCAGCGGTAGCTGGAGAATGATCACTGCAACAGATAATGCTTCCGGTTTAGCCACCACCAAACCTCCGTCAATCCAGGGAAACGTTGATATTACATTTACGCCCGGCATCGCACCAGCCGGAAAACTTACCGGGCTAACGCCAAGCAACCAGATAGGGGAAAGCGACTACTCAACCGGGCCAAATCAAGCCCTGGCCGTTTCCAATTTGTTTATGACAAAACTATTCGAAACATCATGGGGAGCAGAATTTGTCAATAATATCCGTAGCGCCGAACGATATCACTTTGACAAAAGTGGCAGGCTCATCATCGTAACAACCGACAAAACCCTAACGTTTATTAAACGCTGACTCCAGGGCACAACACCGCGAATTTCTATTTCATCAACCAATCCCTTCATCCTTTAATCCTTTCCGGTCTCCTCATTTAGCATGTACTCCCACACATTTGCAAATTGCAGGGAAAGAGTAGAACCATGAGGATTATTTGTAGGAATATCATTTACCAATATGTGTGCGTGCCCTTGAACAGGAACACCCGGTTGTACCATTAGCGTATCAATGACGGAAAGGTTCATCAGCTTCATATCATTAGCTATCTGGTGTTGCACATTAAAGGGGTCTTTCAGATGCAGAAAAGCAAAAAAACGGGATGGAGGCGTTGAGCTCTTCTTCGATAGCCATGCGCCTGGTTTAAGCAAATCATCAAGATAATCCTGCGGCCCGGAAAACATCAGCACCCGGCTTAGCCTGAACATTTTACCAAGATAACCAGCATGGCCGGCTCCCTGTGAATGGCCGGCGCTGATAATCTTGTTCCATTGAGGCTGGCCGTCGGCATAAAATTCATTCCACTTGCCATCCGGATCGTGTTTTATAAGATAACGCAATAAATAATTAAAGCGATTCAACAGGCTGTTGTTTTTATCAACTTCCACCTTTTCACTCACAGGTTCGCCGGTAATAATTTCCTGCCGGTAACGGTCGAAACAACTACTGTCTTCACTCTGCGAACAAACAGTTGTAATTACATTATTTTCATAATCGAGGCTGATAACATGATAACCCATTGCAGCAAAAACGCTATCCATATCCCTGCTCCCGGAAGCATATCTGCCTGTACCAACCATCATAAGGATTAACCTGTGCTTAGACGGTATATTATTATCATAAGCAATGATATGTGCACTATGCACACGCACAATGGAAGGGCTGGTTGAAGGCGGATCTATTGTTAAAATTTTTACCTGTGCCTGCAGGGAATTAATAGCTGCTAATAGTAAAAAACAACTAACCAGGCCGCTTAGGGGTAATTTCTTCATTTGAATATGATTTAAATATTTGATGAAAAAGATAAATTTAAAATATATTCAGTTGTAAATTTTATTAAGCTTCGATTATAGTTTGCCATGACAGAACAGGGGGCTGTAGTTGTTTGCAAATCTGCTACAATATTGATTTTATACCGTAAGCATTTCCCCAATTATGGTACAAGCGGGCCGTGGGCTAACTATAGGGTAACAGTTAAGATAACTTTGAACAAAGTGGGGATGCTTACACCAGTTCCACGATAACATCAGGGATAACCCTGCTCGAAATTGGGAATATCCTCCCCTTTTAATTTTCCAATTTTTTTTTCTATCATTGCGGCACAAAAAACAAACTGCTTATGAAGAAATACTTTCTTTCGCTGGCCTCACTGTGCATTTGCACATTTTGCTTCTCACAAAAAGCCAAAGTTACCTGGGGCGATGAATTCAAGCTTCGTAAGGGCAGCACCGATCTCAGCGTGCTGGGGGCAGATAATACAGGCGTGTATCTCGAAGAAAGCCATCTTGCCTTAAAAAGTTATTTCGTTATAGGCGCCTCGGCCCGTACTTCCGCAACCATAGTAAAGCTGGATAAGAATCTCGGGGAAGTGTACCGGAACGAATTCAACAAGGAGCTTAAGGGAAAAGAATTCGAGCAGTTCTTTATGCTGCAAAACCGCCTTTGGCTCTTCGCCAGCGACTACAGCTCACGCGAAAAGACACTCACGGTATATGCTGCCGAAGTTGATAAGAGCTCAGGCGAACTTTCGCGCGGCTGGCTGAATATTGCCGCGTTTGAAAAAGACAGTAAAAAAGACGGTATCAACTTTAAGCTCACCTACAATGCCGATAGTACTGATATGATCCTGGTGAGTAGTGTGACCGGCAAAGAAAAAAATACGTACGAAGTTCAGGACTTTGACAAAAGCCTAAAACCTGTTGGCAAAGCGGCTATCATATCCAATGAATTTGATCCGAAAACCTTCCAGCTTGAGGACGTTTTGTACACCATAAATAAAACGATCATTCTTGTTGGCCGCGTGTACCAGTATGAGGAAGGCAAAAGGAAGAAAGACAAGTTTCTTGATTTTGTAAACTATAACATCCGCATCTATGATGACAGGGGAAAGCAACAGGCCGAAGTGAATACCAATGTGAACGGCAAATGGCTCAACAGCACCCAGCTACTGCAGGAAAAGAATAAAGACCTCGTGCTGGCCGCTTTTTATAGTAACGAAAAACGCGGTAAGACCATTGATGGCATGTTGGTGCAGCGAATTGACCCTCTCACAGGTAAAGTACTTTCAACAAGCGGGAAAGAAATAAATAATTCTTTGCTTACCGATATACCGGACGATGGCGATGCCAATGATGACAGCGGCGATGAAACAAAAGCCGAAAGGAAAGAACGGGAGAGCCTTGATAAGATAAAGGACGAAGGAGAGGGTTTCTCCAGGTTTATGCGCTTCAGAAATATTTTTTACACTTCGGATAATGGTATTGTTTTACTGGCCGAAAACTATCATCATTTTGTTCATACCTCATCCACCTATTCCCCGGGCATGAACGGTGGTGCCGGCTCATGGCGCACCACCACGCAATCTATCTATGAATGCGGCGAACTTATGATGTGCAAGGTGAACGGTAACGGAGATATAGACTGGCTGCAGGTATTGCCTAAGGCGCAGCGGGAGGTGTTAGCGTCGTCAGCATCCGGCCTCTACACTACGCCGGGCTTCTTTGACATCGGCAACAGGCCTTACTATGCAGGCTTTGGCACCATCCACACAGGAAACTCGATCTATATTATTTTTAATGACAATCCCAAAAATGCCGCTGTAACCAAACCCGGACAAAAGGCAAAGAGGACTACGCGATTTAATAAATCAGACTGCTACGTGGTAACTCTCAATGTTCTTACGGGAAAGCTTACCCGCAATCAATTGTTCGCGAATACTGATAATCCAACTGCGATGCCAAGGCTTGGCTCTGTTGTGGCAGATAACCTGTATATCGTGGGTAAAGATGACCGGGCACTTGCCAAAACAAAAATTGCAGTAGCAAAAATTACCGCGGAGTAATTGATTAACAAAACGTGAATAGAAATGCCCCAAAGCAGGCAAGTGTCTGGCACCATGGGCAAAGGTTTAGTATAAAAGTAAAAAGGCTGTAAAAATTTTTCTTGCCATTACAAGTGTTTTGTGAGTTTACCGGACTTAATTTGTCTTTCTAAACGATGTAAACCCCGCTTTCGATTGTGTTCATCTTTGAGGGCCCTGTTGTTTGAATAATTTATGATGAGACGTGTGTTAGCAGACCTTTTTATTTTGGCAATATCGCCATCAGATAGTTTAGCATCAAGTATTTGCCGTTTGATTTTTTCTGATTCACTTTTCAATCTTGCACCGATGATGTATTGATAATTTTTGTCTTCCAAAGCCACAATATTTACTTTGGATAACAAGCCTGAATCAGCAACAATGATGGGCTTGTCCAGGTTAAATTTTGCTGTTATTTTTTCAATAAAAGGAATAAGGGTATGGCCTTCATAAATATTTCCTTCGAAAGATATCATAGCCGATTGCGTAACCGCCCAAACCAACAAGCAGGCCTAAAAAGATTTGCGGATGCTGATGTTTACCATCTTTGCTAAACCCTGCTTTTCTTAAATCATCTTCATCACTTGCTTCAAAATATAGTGTGGTCATATCATAGAAAACGATGCTGATTTTTTCATTTAAAACTTTTAAAGTATGAGCAAAAGCAATTTGTTCTACCTGCTGTTTTAAATTGTTGTTGAGTCTGTCTAAAAAGCGATAAATCGAATCTATATCAAGCATTACACCCTGAAAGCGATATAAATACGCCCGCTCAAAGCTTCTTATTAACCACTGTATCCCTCCATTGAAAAAGTTCCGGAAACTTTTTCGCAACTTCAGCAGGGTTGTTTTTTATTAATTCAAGAGCCGCATTTTCAAAAGACTTCTGCATATCGGTCTGCGGCGCAACTGCGACGGATTTTCCAAGCGCCGTTTGCACATCAATTTTAATGTCAGGCACTACCGGTGGCTCTCCAATTGCTTCGTCAGTAAGCGCCTCACTTATGCTGCCTATGCCTGCTTGCTTTCTTTGCTCTACAGAGGCAGAGTACGTTTTGCCGGGTGTAAATACCTCCGCCATAAATTGAAGAACCGATGTATGATCCAGCAGCGAATGACATACGGAGCCCGGCTTTGCAAAAGGAGAAATAATAATTCCCGGAATTCTTGGACCCAGGCTCTTGAATTGATAAGGCGCCCGGCCCCTGGTTGTATAAGGTATTTTTGGAGGAGCCACATGATCATAAAAGCCACCGTGCTCATCATAATATACAACCATCATTGCGTTTTCCCACAAATCTTTATTTGCAGCAATGGCCTGGTAAGTGCGCCTTATAAAATCTTCGCCCCAGCCTATCGCCAAAGGTGAGTGATTATCATTAGGATGCTTCGATCCAAAATGCGGAGCATCTTCATAGTTGGGTTCAATAATTATTACATTGGGCCTGTGATCATCTGTTTCATGCATCATATCGGTATACAGGTATTCGTACCTGCGAAACTTATCACTGAAAATATAAGGTAACAGTGAAGGGTACAAGCAAAAAAAAGGAAAGCCATCATAATAGACACGCCATCTTATGGAGTTTTTATTCATCCACGAAAAAATATTATTAGGGATGGCGATGGGCTTTAGTTTGGTTTCATATATCCGGGATTCGCCGCTAAATGCGATTGTCCTGTTGGGTTGCGTACTGGTAGGCAGCGGGCAGAACCACTTATCGCACACACAGAAATTCTTCGCCAAAAAATTTGTGACAGGCACCTGCGCTGCATTGAAATAACCCATCGGGAGACACTCAGGATTTACAACGCCTCCTGTAGTCATGGCAAAGGCTTCTACAAAACCCTGCATGGTAAACTTTCCATTCACGGGGTTTGCTTTCAATTGCGTGGCTACATAATTATATTCATGCGGCACATCAAAGTCTAATTCCACATCGTGCGGAAGATTATACAGGGAATAATTAGTGCCGTTATAAATATTATTATAATTTACCAGTGGCTCTCTCAGCCCATCTATATCCAGTTGCGGATCTTCTAACGTTAAGTGACCGAGGATGTGATCAAAAGACCTGTTCTCCATCATCACCAGGATTATCGTTTTTATTTTATCATTGAGATTACTCACTTTTTATTTTTTTGTTGGGCGAATAACGGCCTGGATTTCCAATGAGTTGGGTATAATAGTATTGTCTTTTTCTTCAGCTTCGGTAAGAATGGACATAATTTTCCAGTAGCCTGCGTAAGGTTTATCTTTCCAGGTACCAGATGGAACTGCGGGCTCTTTTATTTCAGCAACAGTGCCTGCGTGGCTAATTATTAAAGGCCTGCCGGTAACTGTTGAGAGTGAAATAATTTCATAGTTTTTCCATAGCAAAGTATCCTTAGTCCCGTCCGCTATTAAAGTGTCGCCTTGTAAGCCGGTAATTGAAAACGTTACCTTGTCGCTGCTTTCAGCCGGAAGCACAGAAACCTGCCTCTTAATATATTTTACTTTACCGTTTTTCTCCACTGATAATGTAAACTCTAAAATTTCCAGGCTATCGTTTGGGGGATGGGCAATTTTTCTTTGATCAAACATCAGCGTTGGCTGCCCCTTTATTTTCCAGTTCATGAATACGGAATCACCCTTCGAGATAGTTGGCGGCACAACGATAAACTGAATTTTAGGAGCGCACGAATAAAAAACAAGTATAATAAAAGAAAACAGCAGGAAGATTTTTTTTACATACAGGTAATTTTTGTGCATGCTATAAAGATATTGAATTCTCCTGCTAATTATTGTTTCAGCGGTGCAGGTAATTTAAAGATTGACGGTTAATCTTAAGCCTTTAAAAATCCATGAAATGAAGACCTGGGCAACTTTACTAACGGGAATTTTGCGAAAACATCCAGAAGGCTGAGCCTTCCGATGTTTTTGAAACAATGAATTATCATGTCGGAGGTGTGTAGGAAAGGATTGTATGGCAAACCCTGGGACGGTATTGGCTTTGTCAACAAATATAAGGGTAGAGCAGGTCACTGCTGTATCAGTACATGATTGGGCGGGTTTCATTTGTTTACCTCTATCATTACCCCGCCAGGGACTGGTTGCCTGCTTTCGTTTTTATGTGGCATACCAAGAAAATTGTACAGAAAAAATAGATAGTAATTATAGTCTCTCAGGCTGACCCGTTTCACTCAATTCTCAATTTGCGCAAGGGTGCCAATCCTATGATAACAGTTGGGGTATCCTTGCCCGAAAGATGGGGAAGCGGAAGTAAAGTATAGATAAAAAGAAATAACTTTATAATTAATCTTTTTTTAATCTAAAATAAATTTTATGGAAAGTTTCCACCCAACCGTTATTTCCGGCATGGTTACAAATGCACTTCAAAATTCCGGTGTTAGCAAAGAAGTTCTTAAAAAGGTACAGCAACAGATGGATAAAAGTAAATCTATAACCGGCAGAGTTCAGGCTGTGATAACTAATGCCAACGAACGGAAGATTATGGTTGGAAGCTCCGGATTTGAATGGTTTTTTTTTCCTCCAAATAGCAACAATTTCGAAGCTGAACTTATACGAGCCCAGGAGACCGAGCGGACGGTAACCGTAAATTATTATATAGATGCTGCCGGGGTTATATTGATCAACGATGTATGGCTATACAGCAAAGAAGCTTACCCTGATAGAAAAGCTACTTGACGCTTGCCGTTGGGCCCCGGAGTCTCAATTCACCAAGTTCGAACGGGATTTTATTTTCTGCCGCCCGGTCTATCATGAATTACAATTTTACCAAGAACACTTTATTGTAAAAAAAAAATATTAGACTAATACTGTGGATTATTTAATAGAAGGTTCTTTCCTCCGATAGCTATCCGATTCATAACACAAGCGGATGCTAACCCGCGATAACAGTTAGGATAACCTTTTTGCAAGGCGGGTGTATCATAACTATGCATATTTTTAGCCTACACTTTAAATTTAATGCTATTTAAAACAAATCAATCTCTAATTTAGCGTCTATGGTACTTATAAAAAGTCATGCGGAATTCGAATCGCACTTAGGTAAAGAAATCGGCGTATCCAACTGGCATAAAATAACCCAGGAGCAGATTAACCAATTTGCCGACGCTACCCTTGACCACCAGTGGATCCATATTGATGTAGAAAGAGCCAAACAGGAAAGCCCTTTCAAAACCACTATAGCACACGGTTACCTTACACTGTCTCTTATACCTTATTTCTGGAAACAGGTCGCCGATGTGCAGAACCTTAAGATGGAAGTAAATTATGGAATAGAGCAGCTCAAATTCGGGCAGGCCGTAACCGTAAACAGTGAAGTGCGGTGCAGGGTTTCCCTTAAGTCAATCGTAAACCTTAGAGGCATCACCAAAGCCACGCTCTTTATTAAGCTCGAAATAAAAGACCAGCCAAAGCCGGCGTTTACCGGCGATACATTATTCCTATATCACTTTATTTAAGGGCTTATTAGTTTAGTGCGTTTAGGCATAGCCGTTAAATTATTTATGCACCCGCACTTAATTCACGAATATTGCTCCATTATTTATTTTGCCGCTCGTCAGAGACCAGGAGGCGGCTCTCATGAAAGCTGTGGGCTTACGAAAGAAAGATAACATCCACGCCAGCCGGAATTGTTACTTCTTCACTTCACCATTTTCAATTTTTATGCTGGAATAAAAAATCAAATTTGGATCCAGGCGTTTATCAATCGAGTTTTTGATAATGTTTTCACTTCTTTTCAATTTTCCCTCAAATAATTTCTTTCCAGTTTGAATGATTGTTATTTTCTTATTTAAATCAAGCATGTGATCATTGAAATACAGGTAAAGCGTATTAAAAGTATTTTGTTCTATCACTATTTCGTTATCATTTTTATTGAGAGATACAACAGCTTTATCACCCGCTTTCGTCTGCGACGTGTCTGTACCCAACCAGTAAAAATTGGCGTGAATCCTGTCATCCTGTACCCACACTACCTTTGCAGGTAACGGATTGCGTGTAAATTTTGCCATCCAGGCAATGGCAATAGTATCTTTTTTCAACATCCAGTGGCCAAGACCATCATACACATGCAGGTCATGTACATAGCCACCGGTATCGGCTGCCTGCAGGCTATCCAGCATCTTTCCCCAAAGCCTTGCAAGATTATTCCTGTTATAGGCAGAATCATTACCGCCTGCAAATATTGAAAAAGGCAAATTGCGCAAAGGCAGCGGCGATGCATCACCCGGGTGGCCTGCCATCATTGAAGCGGCTGCCCAATAATCGGCCATACGTGGCGCCAGCTGATACAAGCCATCACCGCCAGCCGAATAACCCAAAATATATACTTTGTTGGGATCAACGCCTTCAAACACAACTGCATCTTTTATGATGGTGCGGAACATAGCATCAATGTGCTGTTCGTGCCAGAGATTCCACGTATCGGTTGGCCCACGGGGGACAAGGTAAACACCTTCTGCCGGCGCATACAATCGTTTTTGATTTTCCCATTGCTGATCATTTACCGCAACAGGTGCATTACCGCCGCCATGCAATGATATGTACAAGCTTCTTTTGCCAAAAGGTGCATTTCCAAAAATTTTATAAAAGAACTTCATAGCATAATCATGATAATGAATTACAGAATCATTCCAGTCTGCAACCGCTTGTTTTTTATAAGCAGCAACAGCAGTTTGCAAATAAGAAGCTGCCATTTCTTTTGCTTTATGCCCGGATAGTTTTTGTGAATATGCTGAACAGCCTGCGAATAAAAATGTAATAGCGCAAAAGAATTTTTTCATATGATCAGGTAAGAATTAAATTTTTTTAAACAAACCTGCCTGCAGGCAGGTCAATCCGGTTAGTAACTTCAAAGCTTACAAAATAAATCGGATAGCCATTTTGGCCAAGGTAGGTCTTCTGCTTTCAATTTAATATAATTTTAAAGGCAAGAAACGCCCCCGCGGCTCTCACGAGAGATTGATGTGGGCATCCGAAAGAAGCTAACACCACGACGGCTGAGTATAGCTCACGCACAATGCCACGCTGCCAAACTTGCTTTGCAGCACTTTATATAGACCTTCGCCAGGGTGGGGCATCGCGTCTCTGCGAGGCAAATTATTTCATAATGATATTACCATGTTCATCCGCCAAATCCTGCCTCATTACACCATTTGCACAAACCTGCAGTTTATACTGTAATCCGCCACCAGCGACTTTTACGCTCGTGATCGTAAATAAATACCCATGGTATATTTCTGTGAGCTTAAGTACCATTATCGGCGGTACATAATTATTGAGCACCGGAATTTTACCTGGCATTCCCGGGCACTTATCCGGCCATTCGTGGTATAGAAATTTAGAATCAATTACCGGTATGATTAAATCATGAATGCTTCCTGGAACAATTGGGGGCGCTACTATATTGCCCTTTAGAGGAACAGATACTTTGGAAATTGTAGTCGGAACGGCTTCTTTAGCCGGGGTAATTGGAGCACTTACGGGTTCAGCAGGGGTAGCCGGCCTTTTAATTTGCGACCGGTCTTCATAATGCAAATACTGTGCGGATAAACTCTTGCATGCCATTAACAATAATATAGGAATAAGGATTTTCATAGCGCTTAAAATTAAACGTATACTTTTAATGAAATATTTCCCAGCCGGCGTTTTTGTGCACATTCACAACTAAAATCTCAAACAAGAAGAATTATCCGGATTTTTAAATCCTGCCATTCCTGGTGGTGTATTCATCAAAGGATGGCACAGAATCAGGTGGATATTTCCATTTAGCTCCTGTCATTTTAGAAATCCGGAGCGTGCCTTTAAGTAGACAGTTCATTAGCACCTTGTGACTATCATAAATTACAATTTTATCAAAAACATCTTTATTTTAAGAAAAAATCATTCCAGTTAATACACCCTTGGAATTATTTAGTGAAGCTTCTTTTAATTCATGGCACAAGAGAATGCTCCAACGCTATGATAACAGTTAGGATATCGTTGCGCAAAAGTGCGGACCAACCTACGATGACAGTTACCATAACGTTGCGCCAAAAGTGGGGCACCCTTGGCGATGCGGCTCCCATGAGTGATAATAAGCCATTTGACGGAAAAGGAAAGGACCTGTCTGATCAGGCCTGACTTCCCGGAGCTGCTGGAATGGCCTTACCTGTGGCAGCAAACAGAATATGTACTGGGCGGTGGGAGCTCAAACTTCATGTTCATGGTGCTGGCAGCAGATAAACTGCTGAATAAATGATTTTCACGTAAAGCAAGGAGAAAAAGCGCTAATTATTTCTTTGCTTCTTTGCGGAACGTATCTCAATTTTAATCTTTTAAAAAACATTAGCATGAGCAATAAAACGCATGTAAGCTTAGTTGTTATTCTTCTTTTCATAAGCAGTTTCGGTACAAAATCGCAAACCACATCAGTAGGAAATCATTTACTGTTTTCGAAAAACAACCTTGCTGCGTGGTGTATTGTTCCATACGACAGTAAAAAAAGAAACGCTGAAGAACGGGCGGCCATGCTAAATGAGCTTGGTATCACTTCTTTTGTCTATGATTGGAGGGCACAGGATTTACCAAATATGGAGCACGAATTTGCTACTTTAAAGAAATATAATATCGCCTTGAAAGGTATCTGGTTTTGGGTGAATGGTGGTAAAGATCAGCTGTTGGATGAAGCTGATGAAAACATTTTGAAAACATTGGCAAAGACCGATACAAAAACGGCATTATGGGTAAGTTTTCCCCACAAATATTTTGAAGGCTTGCCGGATGAAGAGAAGATACAAAAGGCGGTGAAGACCATTCAATACATTGATAAACGAGCCGCTGAAATCGGGTGCACTGTGGCGTTATACAATCATGAAGACTGGTTTGGTGAGCCGGCTAATGAAGTAAAAATTATAGAAGCATCCGGGTTAAGAGATGTGGGTATTATTTATAATTTTCACCATGGCCATAGCCAGGTGCAGGATTTTGACAATATTTTAAAGGTGGCAAAGCCTTACCTCACCACCGTAAATCTCAACGGAATGAAAGGTGATAAATTTAATATACTTACACTCGGTGAAGGTGATTACGAATTAGCAATGATGAAAAAACTTAAAGCCTCCGGCTTTAACGGCACTATAGGCATCATTGGACATACGGATAATGAAGACGTGAAGGTAGTGCTGGAGAGAAACCTCGCAGGATTAAAAAAATTACTGGCTGCCATGGGAGAAACGCAGGCTTTGCAAACTTATCAATAGCCAGGGTTCATGGTCTTGCAGAAGAGAAATAATACCCATGCCCCTGGTTGGAACACCATAAGTATTTATAAAGGGCAGCTTACGGTGATCCCTTAAGTTGTTTCTTTAAACTGTATTGAAAAAAGGCTGCCGATCGGCAGCCTTTTTATGCGGTAAAAGAGTGGAGCGGGCCCGCCAGGATGTTCAAAGGCTCTTATTTTATCTTCCTGATTTTACCAGTTTGATTCTTTGAACCTTCTCTCCCTGCCTTACCTCCGCTATATACATACCCGGCCGAAGAGCAGCTCCCGCTGTCATAAATTTTCCCGGCGATAAACCACTCTTTTCTTCCACAATCCTGCCGCTAAGATCATATATCCTCAGGCTTATTTTTTCATTGAAATCCCCGGTGTTTAGCTGAAGGTTGTAGTAACTATTACTGGGGTTTGGAAAGGCTTTCAGGCCCTCAACGTATTCGAAAACAGGCGCCCCGTCTTTTTTAATATTATTGTCATTTTCGTTGCCCCTTGCTTTTGGAACAATAATTTTAATATGCTGGCTGCTGCTATTTCCGGCGGCATCTGTGCAGGTAACCTTTACCGTATATATTCTTTCTTTTCCACCCTCGCGCTCTGCCCTTAGTTTTATTAAATGATTGCTGAGCACTTCCCAATCACCGGAAATATTTTGGTTAGCTGTAATGGATATGTTGCAGGAAGAGGAGCCGCAATTGTCTTTAGTGAGGTAGAATAAGTAAACAGGCCGCATCTTATGGTTGACAGGCCAGAGTACATATGGAAGCGCGAAAATCCCTGACATGCGTGGAGGTTCATCATCACGTACCGTAACAGTAAAAGAACAAGTTGCTGAAGGATCATCAGCTAGTGAATAAGTAACTGTGGTAACGCCTGTGTTAAATGTATTGCCGCCTGCGCTTCCTGTGCCGGTTCGTATAGTCGCACCAGTTAGAGTATAGTTAACCGCGGCATTTGATGTTACAGGATCAATATTGTTTACAACGGCGGAGCATTTTTCTTTATCAGCAGAAATTATTACAGGAGCAGGACACGTAAATACCGGCGCGTTGCTTAACAGGTACACACCTAAAACCCCGGTTGTATTTAATCCGCTCTGGATATAGCCTGCAGCTGCCAGTTTATCGTTTCCAATTGCTATTTCATTTATGATGTAATTAACTGAATCAACTTTTCCGTTATTCCCAAATGAGCTATCAGGTGTGCCGTCAGTATTATAACGTGCAAGAAAGTATGGGCCGCCGGTAACTATTTTCCCATCGCTTTGCCTCAATGTTGATAGGGAAATGTATGCCGGGGTGAATGTGCTATCGTAACTGCCATCGGCATTATAACGCACAAGTTGACTATTCACCCCAAATAAAATTTTATCATCACTTTGAATGAATATCGGGCCGCCGTTTTGAGTGTCGGCAAAATAACCAAAGACCCGGTCGAAGTTCCCGTTACTTGAATAATGCAATAATTGAACTTCCGTAATCCCCGTAGGGCCATTAGGATCAGGGTTTCGTATAGGGTAATCTTCATTGACCGATACAATTACGCTGCCATCACTTTGAACGCCGACGGCAGTACCTTTTTCTGTTGAGTAAGTGGCAATATCATAGTGACCCACAATTGTTCCCACATTTCCAAAACTGTCATCCAGGGTTCCGTCTGTATTGAAACGGGCAACCGCCAATTGCACACTATTAAAGGTTTCACCTAATCTTACAGTTGTAACATAAGCATACCCTGCCACTACTACTTTCCCGTCGGTCCCGACAGCCACGGAAGTTCCGTTTGCCCCATCGCCTATTACAACTTGCTGCGACGATACATCAAGGGTTCCGTCAACGTTGTAACGGGCAAAACCAAATCCAGCGAGGTGTACTATTTTACCATCAGGCAGTAATACTGAGGAAGTAGTGACACCCGGGATTGTACCAGTTCCTGAAAAGCTACTATCGGGGCTTCCGTCATTGTTGTACCTTATACGAAAATTAGCAACGCCGTTACTGGCGGCAGAGGCCACACCGCCAGCTATTATTTTTCTGTCCGGCTGTATGCCCGTTTCGGTAAAGCGGGTAGTGCTGTAGGTGTAGGTGAAAGAAACCTGGTCAACCAATATGCCGCTACTATTGAGTGTGTTGTCAAGGCTGCCGTTGGTATTATAGCGCGCAAGTCCAAAATCGACAGAGCCAATGGTTGTCCCAATCAAAATTTTTCCATCATTTTGAACAGCCAGTAACTTAAGACGATCATATCCATTGGTCAATGATGAGAGCGTAGTTATGGTGTAACCGTCACTATCGAAAGTGTTGTCAAGGCTTCCATCCGTATTATAGCGTGCCACAGCAAAATCGAAAGTGGTTCCCCCTGCAAAGCCAGCTGCAACTATTTTTCCGTCACTTTGAAGACTCACGGCAGCACATGAAACGGATCTGCTAAATGCTATAGATTGCAGGCCGGTTGCGTTAAATGTATTGTCTAATGTGCCATCGGGGTTATACCTTGCAAGAGCAAACCTGGAATTTGTACACCCGGTATTATCGCACAAGTAAGTAGAACCGGCCGCAACTATTTTCCCATCACCCTGTATCACAACGCCGGTGATCCGGCATTCGGCACCGGGATCGAATTGAGTGATTACTGTTCCTCCCGTTCCAAAAGTATTATCAATACTTCCGTCATTATTAAACCGTACAAGTCCAAAATTCCCAATATTCAGGCTATTAACGGTAAGGGTCGCTGTTCCGCCAAGGACTATTTTTCCATCACTTTGAATAGCAATGGCGGTCGCATCGTCATAGTCTGACAGGTCAACGGTTTGTTTGCCGTTACTGCCAAAACCATAGTCGGGACTGCCATCGCTGTTAAAGCGGGCAATAAGGTAGTCAAAGAAGCTGCTCCCGGTAAATTCCTGCCCCGCTACTACTATTTTGCCGTCGCTTTGAACGGCAATTGCACTTAGCAGGCGGATATTTGTAGATTGAATCCCATTATTGCCAAAGGTTGAATCGAGGTTACCTGTAGTCTTGAAGCGGGCCATTCCAATATCACCCATGGCAATTCTATAAAGAATCAAAATTTTACCATCAGCCTGCCAGGTTGCCTGTAAAACATTCAGATCAAAAGGCCCGGAGAATCCGCTGGTCGCGAAACTGATATCTGGCGAGCCGTCGGCCAGCCTTTTTGCGATATAGGTTTTGCCGGCACTGTGTAGTACCATAAATATGCTCCCATCCTGTAAGGGCATTGCGGCAACTAAGTAGCCTGGGTAAGTGTTCGTATAGCTTACAGGGGTGCCCAAATTTGCTGTAACAATCCCATTAACTCCGAATGACGGGTCAGGCTGGCCGGCTTGTGCAAAGCCGTTCAGGCAATACAAGATAATGGTGCCAAGTGTAATAAATTTTTTCATGGTATAAACTTAAAAAGGTGAATGCCGGTGCAGTATAATGACTGGCATACCAGGGAATATTCAGCCAATAATACAAGCAACGACACAATCAAAAAAAATAAGGAAATATGCTAACACAAGGGGCGGATTAGAAATCTTACGTAATTTAAGAAGTTAATAGTCTTTTACGAATTATTTTTTTATAACATTCGAGGATGCAGGGCGACCTGTATTCTCAAAGTTCTGGCGTGAATATATGTGCTGCGTTAGAGCTTGGGGCAAATCTCTTTTAGCGTACAATGCACTATGATTTGTTGTTTTACAGGCATGAAAGTAAAAGTACAAAATTGATAATCTCCACAACCCGTCCGGCTCTGCAAGAGACCCCGCTACGACATATTCCACATTCGCGTGTTTATACACAAATCTCATCCTGTCTTCAGGCCCTTCTTACTCTTTATAAGATTTGCCAACACCGTAAACGTAATACAAATGGCCGCAATAGCTGCAATTGTTTTAACAGTTTTTTGAACATCACTCTTTGGTGTTTGTTGCAAGGGAGTATTATTTCCATACTGCATTACACTCAGCACACCCAGGGCCACAGCTTCTGCAGGATGTGATTGACTTATGTTACGAATTACTTCCTGCAGCCGTGCCTGGTTTACCCGGTCGCTCCGCTGGTTGCGATACGGGTCGAGGCCCGGGGGAATAAGAAGATCACGGGGAAGAAGCCTTACACGACGCAGGTACTTGCTCATGCATTTTGCAAGCTTTGCCCCGTCAGCGGCACTAAAACCGTCGAACCATCCCGGAGGGTTAAATACACTCGTTGCCTTAGTTGGGTTAGATGCATCAGGTTCGGTTACTGTCACTTCTAACGGTAAAGAATACCTGTCTGCAGGATTACTGCTCAATGATAACTCCCCCGTAACAGGATCAACAGAATAATTAACAGGATAAACAGATTCCGCAATATTAAGAGAGCCACTGCCGCTAATAGAAACTCCATTAAGTTTCCAGTTAATTACCGGAGGTTTGGCATCAGGGGCGCCCTCGCCGCCATAACCGTATGAGGACGGCATGTAAAAATAAAGTGATTGCAAAATATGAGTTCCGTATACAATCCTGTCGCCGCAGGGTGTACGCATTTCCTGCGGATTGATAACAGTAACCTCTTCATTCTTTTTTGTTACCTGGATGTCAACACCCCTTTGCTTTAGGGTAGAAATTTCAATATCAACATAGCCTTCGCTTATATCCTCACCTGTCACACGTACAACTAATGGTGTTCCGGTTACCTGCAGGTCACTGTCAATTTCAACAGGCACCGGGATGTGCCCGCGGTACCAGCAACGCACTCCATCGTTAGTAGCATCTGCAAGTGTATGTACCACCACGCCCTGCCGGGCAAGGTCAGTGCCATACACATCCATACCCAAATCCCAGCCTTTGCTAACCCTGAACTCTACATAGCAGCGGCCACGGCCCTGCTGGTCTTCATTCTGCGGATGAACTATTACCAGGTGTGGTGATGCATTAGTGGTAGGAGCATATAAGCGGATACGCTGTGTGTTGCCTCCCGGTACAGGCATATTTTTAATGCGGTTTGCCGGTATGGCAGCAGGATCCCACAAGTGAATATGCGCCCTTGAAGGAGCCGGGCCCATATTTATTTTTGGTTCAACCGGCCATTGCGGATCGCTGGGGCCGGCAAATGTAGGATTGCCATAGTACTTTGGCTTTTTAGGATCAAGGTTGTGGGTGCCGAAGGTAGCGGAAGACATAATATCGTAAGGGTCACCATATACATTACCTTCATCAAATGGCGGCTTGCCATCCCAGTCAATACCATTATTCAATACACCGTAACTATGTTCAAACCCAAGTACGTGGCCCATTTCATGACACATGAATGTATGGTCGGCAGTCATGACAGGTATAGCACATGCCGGCTTCCCATTGGCTACAGGCCCTGCTCCTCCATCAAAATTTAAAACAATAGTAGGCTGCTCACCAGGTTTACCGGCTTTTGGATTTGGGACCGTCATTCGTCCCGGGTAGGTAATCACAAAATAAGCATCAAAGTCGTCTACATTATTATTGGGAAGCGCCTTTGCGGCATCATACGCTTTTTTTACCTGTGTTTCCCGGCTTACATCATCGGCTGTTATGCTTATATCAACCCAGGGAAAAAGAGCGCTGTTTATAAAATCAAGATAGCCATAAGTATTATAACTCCAGTATTCCAACACAGCATGATGTGTAGCGTTGTTCATCAGCATACTGATGCATGCCTGGTCGCTGATGAAAGGAACCATATTATTATGGCGGGCACGAAGAAGTGCAAACTTTATTTTCTTTGACATAAATTATCTATGATTTTAAGATGGATATTATTAAACTGCCGGCTACTGTATTGGCATCAACTTTCTTTGATCTTATATACTTGCGAAAGTAATTATTATTTGTATCTGATAAGATGGGGGTTTAGTGCCACAACTAAAGTATCCGGTGAGGATACCATCCAGGAGGAGGGACTATAAAATATACAAATTCCTGGGTAAAAAGAGGCTGCCATTTACTATCTTTCCTGTTATGCTGTTTGAAGATAAAGTGCTCAGGCACTGGATCGATAATTTTTACGGATACGGATCATGGCATGCCAGGTTTTGGTTCATTGGCTATGAAGAAAGTGGTGGCGATATACCCGAAGAAGTAGCCGACAAGCTCAACTACTTTTATAACCTGCAAGTGTTCAACACACCCGGGCTTTGCGACATCCGCGACCTCAGCCGCTATGTGGCCTTTCGTGCGGAGGGGCCAAGGGCCCAAAAATTCGCGAACCTTTACGACTACCGCTTCGGTACCCATGCAACATTGCATGGGTTATGGAAAAACCTTATCGCCTTTGTCCACGGATACCAAAACAAAGAGCTTCCAGATCTTATCTACTACCAGAAAAATTCATTTGCATTACCATCACCGCCTAACGAAGCATTAATTTCATTATATCCCCTGCCTGCACATGATCATGCGTGGTACTATGCATGGCTCCACTTGCCACAATTGCCTTTTCTAAAAAGCCGCCGCATTTACCAGGACCATATATATCCTGGCCGCATGCACACAATCCTCAGGAATATAAGTATGTACAAGCCGGAGATGGTGCTTATGTACGGCATGGATAACATCAACTTACTTAAAAAATCTATAGAGAAGTTCTTTCCCATGGCGAATTTCAAAATGGTTAGGGCTATAAAAGGTCAGATACCGCAGCATCACCGGGCAGAACTTGATGGAACCGCACTTTTAATTACAACACAGGTTCCGGCGCTAAAACATAACCGGGTTGAGACAGGATTCGATTGGTACGAGTTGGGAAAACTTGTGAAAGCACATTTATGAATGGTTCAATTTTAGCCTCTTTGGGTGTTTATGTCTTGACCTATAAATACCTAAAAGTGAGCAATGCAGTTCATTCAACGCAAGAATCCACGTGTGCTATCATAAATTACAATTTTATCAAAACACCTTAATCTTAAGGAAAAATTATTGGCGTTAATACACCTTAGATTATTTAGTGAAAGCTTCTTTTCATCGGTAGCTAGTGGATTCATGTTACAAGCGGATGTTCCAACCCTACATAACAGTTTGCGATAACCTCCGGCCAAATGAGGGAGAGATCATTACTTTTTACTGATGCGATATATATCTCCGTCATCAGTAATAGCGTACAACTTATTGTTCAAATAAGTTACGTCGCGAAAGCGATTGTTTATATCAACCAGCAGCCGTTCTTCACCCACTATCTTATTATTTTTAATCACCAGCCTGTCAAGATGCTGCCCGCTCAGTGCAGCAACAAATAAATTATTCTTCCATTCAGGTATGGCGCTTCCCTTATAAAAGCAAATACCACAAGGTGATATTACGGGGTCCCAATAATAAACAGGCTGTTCCATGCCCGCCTTTTGTTGAATGCCATCACCCACTTTTTTGCCGCTGTATTCTATGCCATATGAAATAACAGGCCAGCCATAATTTTTGCCGGCATGTATAATATTTATTTCATCGCCCCCACGGGGGCCAAATTCCGATTCCCATAGTTCGCCTGTGGCAGGGTTAATATCCAGCCCGTCCGGGTTGCGATGTCCCATAGAAAAAATTCCAGGCAGAGCGCCCGGTGTATTAAGAAAAGGATTTCCCTGCACAGGTTTGCCGTCGGTAGTTATTCTTACTATTTTACCCAGGTATGAATTGAGTTGCTGCGCCTGCACCCTTACTTCAGGATTAGATTTTTCCCCTACGCTCACAAAGAGATTTCCATTTTTATCAAACACTAACCGTGACCCATACTGTATGTTGCCGTTCGTAGCAGGAAGTGCACGAAATATTACCGAAACATTCTCCACCTTCCCCGCAGGCTCATTTAATTTCCCTTTTGCCACAGTGGTTATATTTCCCTGCTGGTACCTTTCCGAATAGCTCCAATACATCATTTTGTTGTTCGCAAAGTTTGGATCAAAGGCTACATCGAGCAAGCCACCCTGTCCCCCGGTAACCACCTCCGGTAACCCGGTAATTTTCTTTACCAGTTTTCCGTTGGCTTCATGAATTTCCATGTAACCCGATTTTATTGTTACCATCAGTCTTCCATCGGGCATGGCAACAATGGCAAAGGGACGGCCCAGCTTACCCGCAATTTTTTCAGCCTTGTAGGGCGTCGTTGTTTTTACACCTGCAACTCTTGTTTGCCCATGGAATGCAGGCTGGTAATTGCTGTTTTGCGCATTGGTTTCAACAGGAGGTAAACCGCCGATATTATTTTGGGCCCGGGTGGCAGCATGGCCAAGCATCATTGCAAGGGCCAGGAGAAAAGTGTTTTTCGTATGCATCATAAGTGTATTAAAAGTAAAAATAAGAGGGAAGCCGTTTGTATTGGCTATATAAAAATACAATTGTACTAAAATTGTGAAACAAATATTTTTGTAACCTTTTACAGTCCGGTTAGCGCCGCAGCGCACACCAACATTGTTTTTCAATGTGAAGTACAAGGCTGCCGTTTTGCGTTAGTAATTTAAACCCAATGAGTGCACAAAAACATGTTTACGCCCACCCTCACTCCCGCAAGATGTCAGCCTGAGCTTGTCGAGGGCGGGTGTGTGCTGCCCTTATAGGATTATAGATTACAATATATGTATTCTAATTTCTGTTTAAAACATTGATTCATTAAGAAGTCCGATACTTAACGGTTCTCTTTTCCGCCCGATAACCATCGGGATGGTATTACGATTATATTCGCGCCAAAGTAGGACAACCTAACAATAAGAGTGATGAGAACCTTGCGCCAAATAAAAAGGAAAGAAACCAAACACAAACAGTGAACAAAAAGATAACCCCGGCAATAACCAGGGTTACACAAGATAAGCATCCGTCGAAGTATCGCCGTATGCCTTCTTTCACTTGATTCAAAATTATTAAAAAAACCTGCAATTTTATTTGGTTTTTCTGACAGTACCTTGCACCAAAGTGAGGCACATGAAATGTGGTTACAACTAACTTTTTAAAGTATCTGGTAGCTTCTATGCTTTGTTTTATCATCAAAGTATTCCCAGAATCTCCACCCATTACTGAACCGTCTGCTGCATCTACAGCTGCGTTCATTAGCGTAAGCGTCCCCTCATCAAAGGCCAAATCTAAGATAACAGTTAAGAAAACACCACGCCAGGATGGAGGCTTTTATGCTCTTTAAGTCTGGCAAGGTTTTTACTAACCTTGTTATAAATCATGTAATTAACCTTAACATTTAAAAATAAATTTACAATGGGAAACATCTTGTACATCATCGCGGTGGTATTGATTATCATCTGGGCGATTTCATTCCTTGGAGGCTTTTTTACTGGTGGTATTATCCACATTCTTCTTGTTATCGCTGTTATTATGATCATCCTTAAATTGATCAACAGAGCGTAATTAAACTCAATTTCATTAATCCTGCCTTTTTGATACACGCTGGTTTTGGGTGTTAGATTACTCTATACCTTTTAGCCAGCGTTGGGAAAGTTCTTAGGTTAAGGACTTTCCCTTTTTTTGCTTCAACTATACCTATGACCTCATCCACACAAAATGCTTCTTCTCAATATGGGGAAAGATTGCAGCACTTCGCAATAGCAATGGTAATCTAAGGATGGAACGGGCATCAGTGATTTTGCAAATGCAAAAACATTTAATCAAAGAAAATTAGAATTGACAATTTGCCGGGTTTTGTCTTAGGCAAATTCAAATCCCAAACGAGCTTTGCTTCCGCTGATATAAGTTGCCTACGTTTGCATCTTTAAATCTCAAGGCTCATTTGCATTACGGTTGCCATAGTTAAATATTTTAATTCTCGGAAATTTGAGAAAAGTGCCTTGATGATTTGTTAGGCAAGCAGCAATTGAGGGAACAGGGGTTTATATTTTCGCTCTCTTAATATGAAATTAAATAAATCAGTTCTAAATGCAATAAAAGAGAGAAAGCAATTTTCAGCCGGGCTGTGCCACTGGCGGCGGCGATGTCCCGAGCTTGCAACTCAAGACAGTACAAACTCTCCCTATTAAAATAAGATTTCTTTTTATAAACCCTCTGTCCTCTCCACAATGGTGATCTTTGCCGCTATTTATTTTTAAAAGCTATAGAGCAATGGAGGATATAAAATAATTGGCCAGGGAGGAATGTATTTTGTAAATTTTGCTGTGGCCTTTGATGAATATATTTTAATCCGATAACGTTTTTGGGACCAGTCGTTGTTATTGCCATTTTTCTTTCCGGCTCTTTCCATTAACCCTAATATCCATTCCTTTCTGCTTTCGTAAGGATGCTCTGTAATTGCATTCTTCATGGTTGTTGATGTAAACTTTTCATATCTCATACAATATCTTCGAGTTTGTTTTTCTTACTTCCCATTATCATGTGAATGTGTGACTCGCTCCCGATAGCTATCGGATTCAAGTCCTTTCTTTTCCTGGCAGTGCCTCCATAAATCAATTATTATCTTCAAATACTCCTTTCTTACGAAAACATCTATCCAATTAATTGTTGCAGAAATTGAAGTCTTTGAAGAAATCATTAATTAAACTGTGCATGCCTCGACCCCCAAGTTACCGCCAACTTCAGCAGGGTACCCGCCTATTACATGTATAAATTACAGGTCATTTTGCTAAATCCTTTGATGTGGCCAATGCAATCACTCTGCCGGTATTGCCCACTGCATTATAAAAGTGGTAAACAATCCCGTTCCATTTTATTACCCATGGTTTGTGAGCATACGTTTCATCATATGCTGTTGAAGAAGCCACCAGGTCTTCTCCATCCCAATCTGTCCAGTTTATCAAATCGTAAGAGCAGGCAAATCGTTCAAAAGCACCGGGTTTCCAAAATGCACCAAAGTAGAACATCACGTACACATCACCGATCTTTGCAATTTGGGCGTCGCCGCAAATGCCTTTGCCTTTTGTAATTACAGGATTTTTTCCGTACCGTTTCCATGTTATCATATCATCAGACACTGCCATTCCAATGCTTTCATAGTTAGCCGTGTCTCCCTTGCCGTTATAATACATAACGAAGGGATGCCCTGTGTGGTTTTGGCTATCATAAATGGCCAAACTTTTGTAAATTGTTTTGTTCTCAAACCAACGGGCATCTGCATCTTCCGGAGATAATAGAGGAGCATTATTTGTACTCCACGCATGTGCCTCCGTTAAGATTGAGGAATTTGCGAGGCCAATTTTTAATATGCCTGATTCGTATCCGGCGGTGTTTCCGCCCAGGTAGGTCATCCAATATTTGTCCTGGTATTTCTCTACAGAATAATCTCCGCCCCAATCTATGTTAACGAGTGATACGTATCCTGCCTTCTGGTTGGCATCCCAGGTATTTTCCGTAAACGACAAAATTTTTCCTTTCGATTTCCAAAGGAGTAAGTCATTACTTTCCGCCAGCCATGTTTCATACCCCTGCCCGTCAAAAACGATGTAAGTCATATACCATACACCTCCTTTGCGATAGATGGTAGGCGAATCAACCATTTTCGTGGTATCAGGATGTCGAAAAACTACACCATATTTAAACGGAGTTTTAATCTCATTGTAAATTTTCTCCATTTCTTCGTGGCGTACTGCCTCATTAAGTGAGGTGTTCGTTTGACTACAACGGGCTAATGGTATTGTACTAAATACGACTGCAGCTAACAACACTTTTTTATTCATTTAAAAGGTATTTGATCTTAAATTCATTGCCATGGCGGGCAAAGACAATTTCTTTTTTGCCGAATGCTTTATTAATGTGCCGATCGAGTGCTTTATTAATGCGCCAATTTTGAATAAGATCTTGTCTGGATACTTGCATTGGGAGAGCGCTTTGTCGTGCCCTGAAACAGGTTGCTATTTTTTTGTAATTAAATATAGTTTCAATTTATTCTATTTTAGCCTTTGTGGGTTCCTCTTAAATCTATAAACATCTTGAAATCAGTAACGCCCCGGTCTCCTGACCAACGGGAGTATAAAGCCACACTTAGATTCCTGATTAATGTTTCAACATTCCAAAACTATTTGTACCGTCATAGTAAAACTTTGCAGTTTGAAAGCCATCGGGATGGTAATTACGATCATATTTATTTACTTTGAACGAAAAAATGCAAGCCTTTATCATCTTTAAACAAAGAACGCAATAATTGTCGCGCCGTAAATTTTATAAAAGAAGCCTGGTTTTGTGACGGAGTGGAACTCTATAAGGCTTGCCAGATAAAATGAACGTGATTGCTCATTATAACGAAGGCATTTAATTCTATTCTTTTTTTACTTACTAAATCCGGCAGGCTGTCTATGATAATATCTTTGTAACTGTCATGTGCAAGTAATGGCTTCCATTCCTGTAATAAACCGGCTTTTTTACTGCCTGTTCATTTATTAAATGCATTCGTCAAAATTTTCGTTTGGCAGCAACCGTTAGTCGTACTCAGCTTTCACGACAGTTCCATCGCCCATTATGGTTATATACCACGTATGGCCATTTACCTGTTTTATACCAACCGGCATATTAAGTGAACCCGCCAGCACTTCTGAGGATGTGCCGTTTGTCAATATAAGCGAACCTGTGTTTGGCATAAACCCTGTTGCGCCAAAGGTTCCGAAACTGAGTACCAGGTGACCCAGAATATTTCCGGGAGCAATATCAACCAACGTAGTAAAGCCTGGCTGGTAAACCGATACATTACCGCTTAATGAAACTTTATAAATAACAGCAAGTCCGTCAGGAAAGGGGAATCCCGTTAACACAGATACTAAAAAATTACGCCCGTCGAAAATAATACCGGTTGGTACCGGTTGTAGTTGCGGAGGCCCTACTGGTGTGGGATTAGCAAATCCAGGTATTTCTGCAAGCACGGAATAATGACCGGCACTTTGGCGGTGTATTATAGCATTCGCGCCGGCATCTGCAATGTAGATATCACCACCGGGCCCCTTCATAAGATTGTAGGGATGCGAATCATGTGCATTATTTATCCAGGGATATGAAAGGGCAAAGGCTGCTATATCTTCAAATGGCTGCGAGGAACCGTCAATAGGCGTATCTCCGGGTTTAAAGCCAGATACATTTACTTTATATAAGTAATTACCCGAAAGCACATACAACATCCCGTTATCTAACAGAAGATGGCTGCCTCCCTGCACCTCCCCGGAACTTTCATTAATAATGGATGAAAGATTCACAATCGCATCGTACTTAGCGCCGTTTGGTTTTATCACCACCACCTTAGCATCATTATTAGCAGTGCCCTGCTGAATTACCCAGATGTTGCCCCACCGGTCAACTTCAACTCCCATAGGATTTACAAGTCCGGTAGTGACCGTAGTTAATTTTAGCGTAGGATTTTCATGCCCTTTTTTACAACCGGCAAAAAAGATGAGCAATGCAATACATGTTAATTGCAACAGACCCCTCCGTATAAGGGAATACTTTGGTAATAAGACTTTCATAGTTTAAAGTTTATTATTGATAAAAAAAATAAATGAAAATTTCTACCTGAGGTTTCTGTTCGGTAAGCGCAATCGTTATGAGAACAAATGTAGTTATATTCCGCTAATCTTCACTGGCTTTTAAAACTCATTTTTTCTAATAGGTCTAAGTAGACGCGCCCTCCCGTCGTGGTTCAAATTCTGCAGGCTGTCTATGATAATAACTTTATAACTGTCATTTGCACTAAAGATTGAACTACCGTTTCTCAACACCGGCAACGGCATAAAAAAACAAGAGCCAAAAACCTAAAGGATTACCAACAGGGAAATTACCTGCGAATTATTAAATAAAGTATCTTACGCATACGTGAATACAAATGCAATAACTAATTCATTTAATCACGAAACCAGGCAAAACCAAATCCATAGTTTAAAACAACTGCTCAATCAACACTGATATAACAAACGTGAAAAAATATTCTACTTATATTATTTATACTTTGCTGGCTGTTGCCGGTAAAATCCTTTGCCCAGGAGGAAGATATTACGGGCATGTGGTATGGAGAAATAACTATTGTCGATACACAAACAGTCAAACTCCCTTACGAGATTGCCGTAAGCGAAGAAAAAGGAAAATTGTTTGGATATTCAAGAATCGTTTTTCATGCTAACGGAAAAGATGAAGCCGGCGTGCAAAATATCAGCATCAGGCGAAAGGGTAACAAGATCATAATGGAAGATGAAGGTTTTATCGATTATACTTTTTCAATTAAGCCGCCCAGCCGGGTAAAGAAAACAATGAGTGTTGAACTTACCACTACGGTTAACGAAATGATACTGGAAGGTTCATGGAGTACTAACATCACCCGCATCTACCGGCCATATAAAGGTGTTGTTTTGCTGAAAAGAAAGATTGATTTCAAAAAACTGGATTTGTTTAAAAGCCTGGATACATTAAAACTGCTGTCCAGCTTATCTTTTATGAACAAGCCGGAAACAGCAGCCGTTGTTGCTGTTGTCGCCCCTGTTGAAAAAAAGCCGGAACCGTTACCGGTTGTCCCGGTACCGGTGCCGGATACTGTTTTGATAATCACTTCAATTGAAAAAGCAGCTCCCGGATTAATGGGAGTAACAAAAAAAACACGACCATCCACAGCTAAAATATTTCCCCTGTCAAAGCAATTGCAGATAGATCCTTTGGCAAAGTCGAAGATGGAGGCAGTTGTGAAAGCTGCATCTGTACCACCAAAACCAGAGGCGGTAACAGTGATTGCAGCTGCGTCAAAACCAGAGAAAAAAATACCACCGCCACCGAAACCTGAACCGGTAGTAGTTATTGCAGCTGCGCCAAAACCGGAGAAAAAAATCCCACCGCCAGCCGAAACCTGAACCGGAGAAAAAACCCGTGGTAGTTGCTGTTCAGCCACCACCTAAACCTGCAGCTCAGCCTGTAGCGATAGTGTTACCATCTATTGCAAAGGGTGCTGCTGAAATAGAAAAACGTGTTACAAAATCTGATCAGTCACTTTATTTTGACTCCGACAGTTTGTTGCTTACGCTGTATGATAATGGTGAAGTGGACGGCGATACGGTGACGGTACTAATGAACGGCAATGTTATTTTTTCAAAAGTGGGGCTTACCACAAAAGCAAATAGCAAAACTATTTACATCACACCTGATATAGATTCTGTAAAGCTGGTGATGTATGCCGAAACCCTTGGCTCCATACCACCTAACACGGGCCTGCTGATTGTGAATGATGGTGAAAAAAGATACGAAGTTCGCTTTAGTGCTGATTTAAAAACAAATGCCGGGATTGTATTCCGGAGAAAAAAGAATGAATAATATGGATGAAGATATTTAAAGCAATGAATTGGCATTTTTCCTCCCTTAGCGCAAGCGTGAACTTATGCTTTTTGCAACTGCAATTTGAATAAATTAGAAGCTTCTTTTAGTTCGCGGCGCCCCAATGGCGCGCCAATTCTACGATAACAGTTAGGATAACTTTAGGCCTAAAGCGGGTAAAAATTCCCGAGAGAGAAGCTACCGGGAATTGAGGCTTTGTTCCGCCCGCATTTCCTTACGGACAAAACGGATCACCGCACTGCTTTGTTCGGTACTTGCCAGCCTGGCTTCATAACGCTTACCATCTATCATAGCAATCATCAGCGAAGTGTTAGGAGGAATAGACCCAAGGTTTTCTGCCACCATCACCAGGTCGTTGCTTTGCTGCAGTGATGCCACAGGCAGTTTGATCGTAAACGGTTTATCAGAAAGGAGTATATGCTCAGCCAGTATCTTATCGTTCAGAAAAACAGCAATGGAATCTCCGTCAATTTCAGCATTATCATAAAAATTCAATTCCAGCGAATCTCCCGTAACCGTTATTTCCTGTACCACCTGCCGGGAACGGGTTTTTAATCTTTGCTCGTTGGTGAGTGGCGCGGCTATAACCACCGGTTCAGGTACCGGTTCGGAATTTGTTTTCACGGACGGTTCGGCAGTGGCCGGAATAAATACCTTCCTTTTGGATCGAAGGGCCACATCTTTCCGCAATGGTTCCCGCTTTGGCTTTTCTGTAGCCGGTAACGGAACAGGCCTGGTAAATGCCAGCTTCCCTATACTATCAATCAGGCCGGGCTCGCTGGCGCCGGTGGTATAATTGTCAATCACGTAGTCCCATTCATCATGGAAAACAGGTGCCATAAACTTTTGAAGCTCAACAGCAGCGTTTTGCTGCTCCTCGTTTTCCTTCAAAGCAGCCTTCCCGGTCAGGTACATTTTTGTACCCCCGGGGCAATTAAAATCAGCGTTTGAAATATACCGTGTCGCCGGTCGTTTCACCAAAACCTTGTTGGATATTTTCTCTTCAATCAGTTCATCGTCCCACCAAACCACGCTGTTATCCCTGCTACCAAAATAGCCACGTATGCTGTATCTGCGGAAGTTGCCGGGGGAAGTGTAATAGTAACTGGTGCCGGTGAGGCTGTCTCCATTCTTCACTATTTTCAGCTCCACATTCCTGTGATCTATTTTTCCTTTCCAAACACCGGTAATGGGTTGCGCATTCCCACTTGAACTGGTAATAATGCCTGCAAAAACCAATAAACAGAACAGATGTGTTTTCAATACGGGTGCTACCCTGCGTTTTAGTGTTGGGGTTGTGTCAAAAATAACGTTTTTTGAATGCTACAAATTGCACCGATCCACGCAGGATTACATAGCGCCCGCGTCCGCTTGTGCCTTTGATACTAATTAATTTTGCCCCCGGGAAAGTTCACATCATAAAACAGTTGAGAACAACGAAACATTTAGTAACCGGAAATTTTGTTTCTGTAAATAAAAATGATTCAAGAAAGTTTAATTAACGTCAATTAGTATGATTTTTACAAACATGAAATATATTATAAGTGGCTTTTTGTTGCTAACAGGAGTAACGGCATTTTCCCAGGCCAATCTTACCTGGAAGGTGATAGCGCCCGGTGTATGGAGCGCAAAAGCAGGCAAGCCCGATAAACTCAACTTTTATACCATTGCCGGTGTTCAGCCTAAAATAGAAGCCTTAGGCGCCATGCCGGCAGTAAATTTTCCTTTACCGAAAAATGAAATAAGGGCATCGGTAATAGATGGTAAAACTTACCTGCATTTTCCTTTAGATAAAGCAGAAAAGATTTTTGGTTTGGGCCTGAATTTCAAAACTGTTGAGCAGCGTGGCCGTATTATGAGACTTCATGTTGATCATTATGGAGGGCAGGACAATGGCCGCACTCATGCGCCGGTACCGTTTTACGTTTCATCAAATGGGTACGGTGTATTGATCAATGCCGCCCGGTATATTGATGTGTGGGTAGGCACAGCAGTTGCGCGAAATAGTAAAAATCCTCCTGCAGTGCGGGATAGAAATACCGACAAAAACTGGGAAGCGAATCCCTATTCAGATAACATCGAAATGCTCGTGCCCGCCGAAGGTGCCGAGATCATTGTATTTGGTGGACCGCAAATGTTAGATGTTGTGCGGCGGTATAATTTATACAACGGTGGCGGCTGCCTGCCACCCAAATGGGGCTTAGGTTTCTGGCATCGTACGCCCACTTTGTATAGCGATAAAGATGTGATGAATGAAGTGAAACAATATGCGGAACATAAATTCCCGTTATCCGTAATTGGCTTAGAGCCCGGATGGCAAAGCAAATCATACCCGTGCACTTATGAGTGGGATAAAGATCGTTTCCCTCATCCTGCATTATTAATTGATAGTTTAAAACAACGACGCATCTATGTCAACTTATGGATGAATCCCTATATTTCTCCGAATGGAGAATTGTACAAAAAAATCTATCCTTATACCGCATCTCATACGGTATGGGCGGGCCTTGTGCCTGATTATTCCCTGCCCAAAGCACAGGAAATAATTGGCGATCATTTATCCCGGCATCTTCTAAGCAAAGGAGTAAGTGGTTTTAAAATGGATGAGAATGATGGCTTTGATGAATGGCTGTGGCCGGACGTTACGCTCTTCCCCTCCGGAAATTCAGCTGAACAAATGCGGCAGACTTATGGCCTGGCGATGCAGAAAATGACCAATGATCTATACCGTAAACAAAACACAAGAACCTATGGTTTGGTGAGAGCTTCCAATGCGGGTGCTTCATCTTTCCCCTATGTTATTTATAACGATTATTACAGTCATCCTGATTTTATTACCGCACTTATTAATAGTTCGTTTATCGGTGTATTGTGGACTCCCGAGGTGCGTAGTTCGCCCACAGCCGAAGAATGGCTAAGACGTATGCAAACCGTTTGTTTTTCGCCACTCGCCATGATTAATGCCTGGGCTGATGGTACCAAGCCGTGGTCTTTTGCTGAGGCGGAAAAGCAGGTGCATGATGTCGCTGACCTGCGCATGCAATTGACACCTTATCTCTATACGAGCTTTGCTGATTACGCATTTTATGGCACGCCACCCATTAAGGCCATGAATCTCATACCAGGCTTTAATGCCTCTGCTACAACTTCCACAGAGGCGTTAATCTCTACGGATAACCCGTATGCCAAAGCCGTAAAACAAGAAATAAAAGACCAGTTTATGGTGGGAGATTATTTGCTGGTAGCGCCATTATTTGCCGGGCAAAAAAGCAGGAAAGTGATTTTGCCAGAAGGCAAATGGTTTGATTTTTATACGGGCAGGTTTGCTGGCGAAGGAGAAGTAATAACTATTACTCCCGGGCTTGATATCATACCGGTATATGTTCGCGATGGTGGTATTGTTCCGATGACGCCACCGGTGTTAACAGTTGCGGAGGAGAAATTGCCGGTTGAAATCCGATACTATGGCGACAAAGAAAGCGCCTACAATTTGTATGATGATGACGGGGTAAGTTTCGACTATGAAAAAGGAAAATTTACCCGCATAAAATTATCGGTAACAAAAGATAAAGAGGGAGTATTGAAGGGAGAAGTTAACATTCCAAAAGGCGCTGCTACGTGGTCGTATAGTAATTTTTCCTGGAACTTTATGACGAAATGAAAATGATGTGTGAGTATGATATAGTTTTATTTTTGAATTTCTCTAAGTAAAAAACCGAACTACATTGCCTGGCCTGGTTTGCTCTTTCTACGATAATGGCCACGATAACGTCGAGTAGGCAAAAGCATTTCAGCCCAAGCCTCCATAGGTGTATAACTCCTTCCTCCCAAATCGTCCACAGTAATTCTCCATCCCCTGATTTTCGGATTCCGTTTTTCTGCTATGGGTTCTATCGTTGCCGTCACCCATCTTACTAAACCGCTTTCCTTTATGATCGCAGTTATCGTTGTTTTGGTGCTGCATAAGAAAGTTAGTATTGGAAAGTTAGGCAACGTTTGATTGGGTGTTTAAGATATTCACTTTTTTCAGAAATAGCAATAAGGTGTCGCTTAAAATCTTCGATTATCGTGGAATTTATATTTGCGACTCATGCAGTACATGTACAATTCCTGGTACAACCTCGATCGGTAGGATGTTCACTACGCAAGCGACCGCTTGTGCTTTTAGCAAACTTCAATTTGATTAAGGTAGAAGTTTTTTTAGGTCATTGCATAAGCAGATGCGCCAACCCCAGGATAACAGTTATGATAACCTTGCGCCAAAGCTGTGGGCTTGCGAAACAGAGGTATTTCCCACACCGGCTGGAAATTATAGCAATATTGTTGAGGCATTTTCAAGCAATCTTACCAATCTATTCAACAGAATTTTTTTTGTTGCATTTTCTAAAACTTTTTTTAGATGTTCTTGTTTCTTGAGGAAATAATCGGACACAATCGATTTCAAATTTTTATTTAACCTTAAAAGACAGTTATGCAAAACAAAAAAAAATCAACACAAAAAATTTTAGCTCTTCTAACGGGAATGATTATCCTTCTCTCACTCAACTCATGCGAGAAAGATGATACCCCCGCAACTGAAAATAATACTATTACGGATGTAGTTTCAAAAAATAACAATTTTAGTATTTTAAAAAGTGCGGTGATCAAAGCAGACCTTGCTGCTACACTTAGCGGTGCCGGGCCGTTTACAGTATTTGCTCCTGATGATAATGCATTTGGGCAAGCCGGCATAACTACTACAGTTATCAATACACTCTCACAAGCTAATATTGCTAAGATTCTTTTATACCACACCATTGGGGCTAAGGTAATGGCTGCCCAGGTTCCTGCAGGGCCTAATGCAGCAGTGGCCACAGCAGGCGGCGATAGCGTATATCTTACGAGCAATGTAAATGGTGTGTTTGTAAAGGAACAAAAGTTACCCAGGCTGACGTGACAGCAACAAATGGTGTTATTCATGTAATTGGAGGTGTTCTTATGCCGCCTGTTGGTAACTTAGTAGAAGCGGCACAGGCCGATACTAATTTTTCATTACTTGTAGAGGCAGTTTTAAGAGCCAGCCAGGGAAGTACCAACGTAGCACAGGTATTATCTGGAGGTGGTCCGTTCACAGTTTTCGCCCCCACAAATACTGCATTCAGGTCTGCAGGGTTCCCGGATGCAGCGTCTATACAAGCAGCTGATCCAAATACACTTGCAAGCATCCTTACCTATCATGTTATCCCGGCGAGAGTTTTTTCATCTGACCTTGTTAACGGGCAACAACCATCAACAGTTAATGGTGGTAAATTAAAAATAAGCCTTATGAGCGGAGCTTCTGTTATGGGAAATGGAAATGCTACGGCATCAAATATTGTCTCTGCTAATATTGTTGCCACCAATGGAGTGATTCACGTAATTGACCAGGTGTTGCTTCCATAAACTTAAAGAGTCTCACTGAAAAAGGCTATACTTTCAGGAAGCATCCTCTTATGTCATTCACTCAAAAAATTGTAAAACGGGTGGAATAGGTGTAATAGGGGGATGCTTCTTTAATTTTAAATACTGAATAGATTTTCATAAGAATTCGAGAGATTACCCGGCGCAAACGCCCGTGCCGGTTGCGCAACTCGCATCGTTTTGATAACGGTAATTGCTATTTCATTGCTGCACATATAATTTAAAGTATGCAATTACGAAAGCAATATCAGGAAAAATTATTCACTAATTTTCAATTGCCCGCACCTGTTCTCCAGGCCGACGGGATTAAGCACCCACACTTAGTTCCTTAAAGCCACACTTAGTTCCCTGAATAATGTTTCAACATTTCAAAATCGTTTGTCCCATCAAGATAAACCTTGATTATGAATAATGATAATCTTCCGGTACTTCGCATAATCGTGCTCGTAGAGGATTGTAGTGTATGTACTCTACCTTTTCAATGAACATGTTTTTATTGAGTAGTTCAATACTTAAAGGCTCTTTTTTCCATACCTGGTAATTACGATCGCATTTATTTACTTTAAGCAAAGAATACAGGTCTTTATCATCCTTAAAACAGAGAAAGCAATAATTGTAGTGCGGTAAATTTCATAAAAGAAGCCTGCTTTTGCGAGGAAGTGAAACTTTGTAAGGCTTGCCAGATGAGATGGATATGGTTATTCATAATAACAAAAGCATTTAGCCCTATTCTTTTTGTATTAACCAAAGTCTGCAAGCTGTCTATGATAATATCTTTGTAACTGTCATTTGCAAGTAATGGCCTCCATTCCCGGATAGTTGCTGTAAAATAATTTGCAGGGTAGTTTATATATTCTTCTTTCATTTTACCAATCTATAAAATTAACTGGCAGATATCCTGGCAAGGTTGGCAACATCCTTGTGACGAATAAGCTTTACGAATAAATTTTACTCCCAGTATGTTACTCACCATCATCACGATTGTTGTGGTTTCGGCAGCGCTTATAGTTGGGACCTTATGGGGCATCTACGGAAGCCTGGCCGACAAAACCGAGGGATTTTTGGTAGGCGTTGCCGGCGGTGCATTACTTGTATCAGTTATCCTGGAGCATATGAGGCCTTCTGTAGAGAAAGCGCCCTTACCCTGGTGCCTGGCTTTTACGGCTGTTGGCGGTATTGTGTTCACCGTGCTGGATTATTTAGTGAAAGAGAAGTGGGGATCGGGCAAAGGGAGCGGCCTGCTGGCTGCAGTTACCCTCGTCGGTATACCGGAAAACCTCGCCATGGGCGTTGCCTTAATTGGGGCAGGGCCGCTTTCCGTCGCAGCACTTTGCGGTTCTATTTTTTTGTCTAACCCCGGAGGCGGCGGGTGGCGCTAAAGAAATGGTTGGTGGGCAACTGTCAAAGCAAAAAGTATTGTGGCTATGGGTGGGAACAGCGGTGTTGCTCTCGGTTTGCGCTGTCCTGGGAAATCTTCTTTTGGAAAATGTGCCAGACCCGGTGCTAAGTTATATACGGTGTTTGCTGCCGGCGCTGTGGTGGCATCACTGACAATAGAAGTTTTTCCGAAAGCTTTTAAGAAAGATAATTACTGGGCAGGATTGTCAACTATACTGGGTCTTGTAATAGCTTACTATATGAATAGTTTGGGCGAATAAAACTTCACCCCTCTCCTGGAGGGTGCCCTCACCCGACATTTCAAAATCATCATTTATCCATGTAATGGGTAAGCATATTAAATTGATCTTCTCCTGTTTCATAAAACCTTGCTGATGAAAATCTATACTTAATGGGATCTTTCCCCCCGCTACCGGTAGTAATACCAAAATTAAAAAGTGTTGCTGTCCTGATTCGACGAGCATGATATCTGTTGAAGTTTACGAGTCTTCTATGAATTAAACTCAGGACAGCAGTTCTCTTATTATTTAAGGATTCAAAAAGTTGAAAGCTGTATATCCTTAGGTATTTTGGTTACTCAAAATAGCTGGGAACCGTGAGCCAAGTGAGTGCAAAAATTTCTACATGCGGATCTGGGTCTTCATCGATGAAACACGAATCAAACGATGGAAAGTCAGCATTCGTTATAGAAAGTAACAATGGCATAGTTTTTATTCTTGCTTTAATAAAACTTAATAATATGAAGAAGTATTCAATTATCGTAGCAATGCTGATGCTACTTGGTGCATCTATTAGTTCCTGCAGTACGTCGGGAAAGATACGTACCAAACATCATGAAGTAGGTGTAGGTGGACATGTAAACTAGCATTCAGAATCCATAGAAATATTTGAATCAACAGGGCTGTATGAAGGTATATTCATTCATCACATAGTTAGTAACTCTCCAAGGCTTTCCTTAGAGAAAGCATCCAATTGTGCTGTTACAAAATACCACTTGATTTAAAATAAACTGTGAAACTGAAGATAGCTAAAAGAAAGGTTAGAGAAACGCTCTTTCAACACGTGGTACAAGCGGACCCGTTCCTTAGCGGAAACGTCCGCTTGTGTCTTTAATATTAACTATCACTTGATTCAATAAATCTTCTGATCCCGCAAGAATCTTTTGCACTAATCTTATGGTAGCACAGCACCTATCGCGTCGAATATGATGGCATCGGGTACAAAAATATTGCTTGCTCTTTTGATTTTGGGGGAGTGAAAAAAGATCGTGGATTTCATTGAAGGCAAGAAAAATGAACAACTGAACGATAGTGTCTAATTTGCTTGAACAAGATGTTTTGTAACCCGTCTCTCCCGCTATCCTTAGTATAAACCATAACCGATAGTTTCGCTATCCTGAGTTTGCAAACTCCCGGCTATCCTCATTCAACATCCATCAAAAAGTTGCGCTGGTACTTAGTTTGCAACTAAGTACTAGATAATATTAAATTCATAACAAAATTTCAATGTTGTAAAATCGATTAAAAATAAATATCTGTAGTTGCAAACCATTACTGTCCGGTAAAAAATAAACTTACAAATAAATTTATGATGAATGTTACGTTTGAAGTTTGTTAAGTATATATTTCCGGCCAGCAGGCCTTCATGTAATTAATAGCAGTTGATTATAATTGTTCTGCTTTGATTTAACGAACATTTTCATCAATGCTTTTTCGGGTGATCTCAGAAAACCTCCCAGGTCAATGTAAGTCATAAGATGAAGCCTCACCATAGCAGCAAGATTCGAGAAAGACCATTTTGCCGCTGCTCCTTTCTTTATAATTTTCAATATCAGATCTGCTATCAGTGAGCACCATATTTGTATTTTAATTGCATTTTCAGAATCACCTAAAAAATACTTAAGCGGATAATTTTGTTTCATACGTTTAAACAGCAATTCTATCTGCCATCTTTGTTGGTAAAGCCGGGCAATAGTTGTAGCCTTCATCCTGAAATTATTGCTGATAAATTCATATAGCTCACCACTTGCAAGATCTTTATAACGAACCAGTCTTGCTGTTACTTTTGTGCCCGAACGAAATCCTAATTTAGTTTTTTCATCGCTGATTATTGTTGCATCATCATCAGCTTTTTATAGTCCTGCAGTACTTTATAAGTAAGTTGTTTGCGTCTTCGTGTAACCCAGGTGATATTATCATTGGCAAAGCGATTAAGAGTTGTATAATCACAGTATCCCCGGTCAAAAACAAGGATTGAACCTTTAGGTAAATAGACTTCTTTGAGGAACTGGGAATCATTGGCTGCTGCTGCACTGTAGCGTATCATGCAAGGAACGTCCTGATCGCTTCTGATAAGGGTATGTACTTTAATACCACCTTTCCTTTTGCCGGATGGATTTTTCCCGGAAGTACGCAATACTTCCTGAAATAAAGAAATAGTAGTTGTATCAAAAATATAAAGTTTTGAAGCTCTGGTTTTTTTTCGGCTGTCCGATAAAAAAGAAGCATACCTGTTATAAAGGCTGTAGTAAATCTCACCAAATACATCCGCATGCCTGCGGTTGTTTGCATCTGAAATAGTACTTCTCCTGGGATGGTAACGGGCACCCATATGTGTTAACCGTTGTTCTGACGCGAGCATACCAGTGGCCACTTCTCTTAATGAATTACAATTATTAAAGATTGAATAAAGCATGGTAACTAAATGCTCATAGGTGTTGAAGCGCTTCGAATATCTATCGGCTTGATGTTGTTTTGCAATGGGTATGATAGCTTCTTTGCGAACAAATTTTAGAAGCTGAGAAAAGATTGGCTGTCCGGTAAAAAAAGTACTTTTGTTCATATTGGAATGTTTTAAGTGTGGTAACTCAAAACTACCAATTTACGGAGGTCAAACGACCTCCTTTTTTATAAATGAAATAGTTTTACCGGACAGTAATGGTTGCAAACTACGGATGGCAGTGCTTTTATAATTAACCATGCTTAGGATAGCCGGGAACAATGAAATGGCAGGGGAAGATTTTTTATATGTCTCAAAAAATGACAATAACCAAGCTCATGTTATAACTGCAAGCTATAGCTTTTCCAGCCCTACGTTGCCATAATGAGATACAACAGCCATAATGACACACGAAACCAGGACACCAAGGCTTACGGCCCAGAATGCCTTTCGGCGTTCTATTTTGAAGATGGAGGTTGCAATCGTGCCCAGGTAAGCACCGGTTCCCGGCAGAGGGATCATTACGAAGATCATAAGTCCCCAAAATCCATATTTTTCAATGCTGCTCGCTGTCTTTTTCCTGGCTATTCTTGATAAACGGATCACCCCTTTTTTGTAATGACGATTTGGCCACAGCTTGCGATTGAAGGTATCTATCAAAAAAATAAGCAAAGGAAAAATGAGAAGGTTGGCTACCAACCCCACAAACAGAGCCCAGACAGCCGGAACTCCCTTTAAGATAGCATAAGGAATCCCTATCCTTGCTTCACCAAAAGGAGATATGCTTAGTAAAAAAGCAATAAGTAAATCATTTACCATAAATAATAGAAGCGCACTTGGAAAGGTGCGACCTTTACCAGGATAAAAATGATGCCAGAATGTACGGAGGATGTGGGTCTACGATACAAAATCCTAAGAATTAACCAATTTATCATAGACTGGCCAGGTTATTCCCTGCACTTGCTGGTGTTCCTAAAAAAATTCTAATGATATAAAGCCATCGCAGCCGTGGCTACAAAACCATCAGCACAGCCTGCCCGATTCTTCTACGGGGAACACGCAACATCGGCGGTCTCGGTTTACTCTTTGTAATTGCTTTAATTTTGGAAGAAGAAACACCAACACAGTCATAAAATTCAGGATAGCGAAACTATCGGTTATGGATATACTAAGGATAGTGGGGGATTAAAATGCCTTCCAAATAATTTATAATAGATTTATAATTTCGGAAGAAGAAACACCAACACAGGCATAAAAAATGAGTATTGATAAAGCAAGCATTACCGTCATAAACCAAAAAAAACCTTTCCTGTTCTTCTGGACGGGACAGTTTATGTACATTGGCAAAGCTGTTGATACTGCAATACACGACCACCACGCAGTTCAAATTACTATTAGTTTTGATGAAGCAATTGAAATAAAACTGCCTGGTTCATCATTCAAATTCAAGGCTGCAATTATTGATTCAGACCAACCACATGAGTGCCGAACTTATGGTCATACATTTCTGCTTTTAAACATTGCTCCTGAAACTAAAATCGGAATCGCTTTAAAAAAAAATTGTCTCGGAAATCATAAAATTGCGGAATTGTCAGCTGAACAGGCTTCTGAATTTATCGGCAAATTAAAAATGGAACTAGAAGGAGAGCAAGACAGGAATAAAATTTTTTCAATCACACAACAATTTCTTCATGCACTTTCTCAAACAGAAGAAATAAGAATTTTCGATGACCGTATTGTAGAGGTACTCAAACTATTGAATCAGCAAAATGATGTTACCATAAAAATTAATGACCTTGCAAGCAAAGTGTTTATTTCACCCAACCGCCTCATTCATTTATTTACTGAACAAGTTGGAATACCGATACGAAAATATATTTTGTGGAAAAAACTTTTAATTGCATTGCAGGAGATAATTACTGCAAAAAATATTAGACAGGCAGCATTAGAAGGAGGCTTCTCCGATGCACCGCACTTTAACAGAACTTTCAAAAGGATGTTTGGTCTCAATCCTTCCACACTTATAAAGAATAGCCAAATCATACAAGCATACAGAACATAGCTGTTTCATATTTGCACATAAAAAATCACACTTTATGTATGCAATAAATCACGCTGCAACAGCCTTGTTAATTAAGAAAAAGCAGCCAACAGCTCCTATAATATTATTGCTGATTTCTGTTCAGTTGGTAGAAATATTTTGGGTAATTTTTAATTACCTCGGTTGGGAGCACTTTTCCGTTTCAAACGAAAAACTGCATCTTGATTTTCTGCCATATTCCCACTCTGTATTTTCGGGTGCAATAGCAGCTTTCATTTCATTTGCCATTATTAACTGGGGCTACAACAACCGGGAACTTGCAATTGCTTTTTCCATTGGTGTCTTATCGCATATTATCATTGACATAATATTTCACGAAAAGGATATTCGCCTTTCACCATTTTCAGCTACACCTGCCTGGGGTTTAGGAATTATTGATTATCCGCTTTTGAATTTTTTGACTGAGTTTATGTATGGAATATTTTGTTGGTGGTACTTCAAAGGCAGTACAGCATTGCTAACAGTTATTATTGTGTTTAATATTATTGACTTGCCAATAATGTTAGCTCATGGTGATATGTTGAAACCTTTTGAACACTATCCTTTTACTCTTCCATCAATTATTCTTTTTCAAATTTTAATTACCTGGTATTTTATTTGGCGGTACAGCAGAAATACAAAAGAAGCCTGATGTAAGAAACTGGTTCACAAACTATCTTCTCACCAATAAAATTAATGATTTTACATTTTTGAAAATATATGGAGTATTTGATTAATGTGGAGAAAGTTCGGGAACACATGAGCCAGGGCGGAGGTACTCCCTCAGTGAATTTAAACACGAACCAACCCTTACCATCATTAAATATTTTATCTCCATCGTGTGCAGGTGTATGCATCATTAAGCATAAAAAAAAGCAAAAAAATTATATGACAGCCAAATTAAATTTCTTCCAGTTCATCTTCGCATTCGCAACTTTGCTAAGTTGCAAACCAGTCTATCCACAACTGTCACCAGCACCGGGCATGTTCAAAGTAGCCATACTTTATCCGGATGGAGAAGGCAAAACTTTTGATATGGACTATTATCAAAAAAAGCACATGCCAATGCTGGCTGGCATCCTGGGAAAAAATCTGAAGTTTTATGAAATTGATAAGGGCATCTCCGGCAGGGTGGCAGATGGCAAAGCACCGTTTGTGGCCATCGGTTATTTTTATGTATCGGATGTGGCTGAATACAATAAAGCGATAGCACAAAACAGGGACGCCGTAATCCGCGACATTAAAAACTATACAAACATTCAACCTGTGGTTCAAATCAGCGAAATCAAGCAGGTAACGGGCCCCGGCGCAAATTAGCAGACGTTAGTCCCCCAGCTATCCTTAGTAGGATTCCAGCCGGCGTGGGTGTTATCTTTCTTTCGCAAGCCCCCAGCTACCCGTAATATGGTTAAATTATAAAAGTACTGCTATCCGTGAGTTTCCAACTCCGGATATTATTTGTCGATGGCCTTTTACAACATTGAAATTTTGTTATAGATTAATATTATTAAGTAGTTAGTTGCAAACAAAGCACATCACAACTTTTTGATGGAGGCATACTAAGGACAAGCCGGGAATTTACTTAGCGCTTTTTGTCAAATAAAATTTTGAAAAAGGTATGGGCCTGCGTTCTTTACCAAGTTTACTAACAACGATAATGAATGTATCTGACAGATGCTCTTTTTTTAAGGCCAAACTATAGACATCGGAGCTACTTATGTAGCCATATGATTTTGCTTCCATTCTCCAATTTATTAGATATTCATCATTCTTAAAGTCAGAGTTAATAAGGCTATCAAGCTTAAAATTTAGCTGATACCAACCTGTTTTCACTTTAATTTTTCTCCAAAGGTTCACTTGATTTTTCCATGAGTACTCCAACCAGGCCTCCTTAATCTTGAAGAGTATTGGGCTTTGATTCACACCTTCGTAGGCACACAAATAGAAACGATCTTTTTTTGATGTTTGAATATCACGGGAGAACTGAGGATCACTCGTATTAACATCTAAATTACACCCTAAAAAAGTAAACATCATCATTACGAAATAAGATGCAGGGATGTAATTATTTTTCATTTTCGGATAATTTCGGCTACTAATTTCGCTGTATTATTAGATTCCTGAATTGTGAGTTAGAACCCTTTCCTGTAGGCAACGCTGTAGCACAAATATAAGTTAACTGAACTTCAAGCATCCAACGGACGCTAATCTTCGGTCTACTTCCAAAATCTAACAACTTCCCCCAATCTCACGCAATCGTTTGCCCACCTTTTCTCCATTGCTTTCTATAAAAAATAAGCGTACTTCATAAAACTAATTTTTTATTACCGCTATTAATCCACGCAATGAGAAGATTTTTCATTACTGCTTTCATCATTTTATTTTCTTTCATGGCATCCTTTGCCCAGCAAAAGGCAGCGGTAAAAGAATACAACAAAACATTTACTACCTATCCTTTTTCTGATCCTGATCCTGTGCCGCACATGAATAAGATCTATCCATATTTCCGCTTCGATGGGTATACTGATAAACCCGTGCAAAAAGATTGGAAAGTGGTGGAACTGGAAAATGATTACTTAAGGGTAATGATCATGCCGGAGATCGGTGGAAAGATTTGGGCCGCCATTGAGAAGTCTACCGGTAAATCATTTATTTATTACAATCACGTCGTAAAGTTCCGCGATGTTGCCATGCGCGGGCCGTGGACAAGCGGGGGCATCGAACCCAACTATGGCATTATAGGGCATACACCCAATTGTGCAACACCTGTCGATTATGTAACTATAGAAAGGCCCGATGGAAGTGTGAGCTGCGTGATAGGTGTGCTCGACCTGCTCACTCGCACGTCATGGAAGATAGATATAAACCTGGCCAAAGACAAAGCATATTTCACCACGTCATCTTTCTGGTATAATGCATCGCCCTTTGAGCAACCCTATTACACCTGGATGAATACGGGCATAAAGGCAAGCAATGATTTACAGTTCGTGTACCCCGGCACAAAATACTTCGGGCATGAAGGCGAGTATGCCGGCTGGCCGGTGAATAAAACAAATGGTAAGGATATCTCGTGGTATAAGAACAATGATTTTGGCCAGTATAAGTCTTATCATGTATTTGGCAAGTACACCGATTTCTTTGGAGCCTACTGGCACGATGATAATTTTGGCATGGGCCGCTACAGCACACACGACACCAAGCCGGGAAAAAAATTATGGATATGGGGACTTTCACAACAGGGAATGATCTGGGAGAAACTACTTACCGATACGGATGGGCAGTATGTGGAAGTGCAGAGTGGACGCATGTTTAACCAGGCTGCCGACGGAAGCACATTCACCCCGTTTAAGCATATTGGCTTCACGCCTCACAATACGGATGTGTGGACTGAATATTGGTTTCCCGTGGTAAAGACAAATGGTTTTGTGGCAGTCAATAATTATGGTGCGCTCAATATCATAAAAGAGAACGGCTGGCTTAAAATTTATTTCTCGCCATTGCAGCATATTCAGGATACATTAAAAGTTATGAATGGCGATGATGTTGTTTATTCCAAAAAATTGAACCTTCAAACACTGCAGCTTTTCAACGATTCAATACAACTAAGTGGAAACAGCGATAGCCTTATCGCTACATTGGGAGATACTAAACTCCGTTATGATGCGGCTCCATCCGCTAATCTGATCAGCCGCCCTGTAAATACTCCTGCCGGCTTCGACTGGAATTCCACTTATGGTTTGTACTTGCAGGGGAAGGAAGACATGCACCAGCGGAATTACGTGGGAGCAGAAGAAAAATTAAAAGCAGCCATTGAAAAGGATTCAAACTATCTGCCTGCTTTGGTGGGCTATGCGGTACTGTTATATCGCAATCAAAATTATGATGAAGCACTTTCAATGAGCAAAAAAGCTTTGTCAATTGACACTTACGATCCGGCTGCGAATTATAATTATGGTATCATCAATGTGGCATTAGGGAATATGGTTGATGCAAAAGATGGTTTTGATATCGCGGCCTTAGGAATTGAATACCGCAGCGCCGCTTACACAGAACTGGCGAAAATATATTTCAAAGAAAATAATTATGAAAGGGCTGTTGATTACGCAAATAAAAGTATTGACTTTAACAGGTATGCCATAGAAGCCTATCAATTGCTGGCGGTTATGGATCGCTTGCAAAATAAGCCGGAGGAAGGGCTTAAAATTCTCGATTCAATTTTGGCATTCGATCCTTTGAATCATTTCGCTTTGTTTGAAAAATATTTAAATAATATTTCTGATGAAAATAAAAGCCTTTTTTTATCGGCGATAAAAAATGAGCAGCCTGCACAAACTTTTTTAGAAACTGCAATTGCATATTATAATATTGGCAGAAGGGAAGAAGCCGTCCAGGTACTAAGATTAGCTCCGCAAAATATCGAAGTGATGTATTGGGAAGCCTATCTTCAAAACAAAGCATTTGATATAAAAGAATCAGACACCGAAATGATCTTTCCGTTTCGAAGGGAAACCGCAGCTATACTTAAACAACTCATTAAACAAAATGACAATTGGCTCTTAAAATACCACCTGGCCTTAATTGAATGGAGCCACAATGACCTTCTTCATGCGAAAGCATTGTTTGCAGAGATCGGAGATAAGCCGGTATATGCGCAGTTCTATGCAGCCAGGGCCGAATTCAACAAAGATGATAGTCTGAAATCTCTTGCAGATTTGAGTAAGGCGGCAGAACTTGATAAATCGCAATGGCGATATGGACAGGGGCTGGTTAATTATTACCTGGCTGATAATAACGCTGAAAAAGCTTTGTCGGTTGCTTCGCAGTATTACAAAAATTTTCCAAATAATTATGTAATCGGCATGCTCAATGTAAAAGCATTAATGATGGGCGGCCAATATGCCAGGGCAAATGCCTTATTGAAAGCAATACATATTTTGCCATACGAAGGCGCCACGGATGGGAGAAGATTATACCGGGAAACGCAATTGATGCTGGCCTTGGAGGCGATGAAAAAACATGATTATAAAAAAGCGTTGACTTACATAAATGCGGCACGGCAATGGCCTGAAAATTTGGGAGCGGGGAAACCTTATGATGAAGACATTGACGCAAGGCTGGAAGATTGGCTGGCTTATCAAAATGATCTGCACCTGGAAAACGATTCGCAAGCGAGACAGATGCTTGATAAAATTATTGCATTTCACAAAGGGCTCAATGGAAATTATTATTCATCAGCCAATAACCTTATTACGGCCTGGGCTTTAAAAAAAACAGGAAAGCCGGAAGACGCACAGAATTTTTTACAACAACTATTGGAGAAAAATCCGGATGATGTGTGGGCCCGATGGGCGATGGATGTTTATAATGGAAAGCCTTCCACGATGGCCAGGGAAAATGCTTTAAGCGAAAACTACTCGCTACTGCATAAATGGTTATTGATTGCAGAAGAAAAATAGCGCAAACGTTTGCGCTTGTCATCGCAACCGTTTGCGTTTAGGATTGCAACCGTTTGCATTTGCCATAAAAAACAGAAATGCTTCGCGTGCATCAAAATGACAAAATAAATTGTCATATTTGTAACAGAATTAACAAAAGTATAATTCATGCAAAGTTTTATTTTCTGAATTATGCTTATAAGCTTATGACACATCCAAAAACTGGTTCTTGCGATTTGTCTTTAACGGATTCTCAGATTTGATTTTTTCGGATACGGAACAAAGTACATTTCTTAAAAGGAATAGAAAACAGGTTCTCTTTTAAAGATATTTCTTGCTGATCCTTCGGAAAATAACATTGCCTGTGTTGGGATTATAAAACTTTAGCCATTAAAAACTATACATTCATGAGAAAATTCCACCAATTATTTTTTATTCCGCTGGCGCTGCTGCTCTGTCTTACGGCACATGCGCAAACCAGGACGATAACCGGAAAAGTATCCTCGGATAGCAGGCCGGTTTCCCGGGCATCTGTACAGATAAAAGGAAGATCGGGGGGTACGACAACCGGTAACGATGGTTCATTTTCACTAAGCGCACCGGCGGGTAATGTAACGCTTGTTGTTTCTTATGTAGGATTTGCTGAAAAAGAAATTCTGGTACCTAACAATGAGAACAGCGTTTCAATAGAATTAACACTTTCTGCCGGACAATTAGGTGAAGTAGTCGTGACGGCGCTGGGTGTTACCAAAAGCAAAAAAAGCCTGAACTATGCTACCCAAACTGTGGATACCAAAGACTTAACAAAGGCCCGTGAAACAAACGTTGCGAATTCATTATCCGGAAAAGTTGCGGGTTTGGATGTAGTACGGTCATCACAAGGTGTTGGGTCAAATGTGCGGATTGTCCTTCGGGGTGATCGCTCAATCAACAATCCCGCCCAAAGCCAGGCCTTGATTATTATCGATGGTGTACCAGGCGATATTGGTACGGTGAACCCTGATGATATCGCTTCTATGAACGTACTGAAAGGATCGTCTGCCTCGGCCCTGTACGGAAGTGATGCAGCAAATGGGGCCATTATTATTACCACAAAGAAAGGTACAGCCGGAAAGGCTCTCGCGATATCAGTAAATAGTAGCTTCCAGGCGGATAAAGCGGTAAATCTTCGTGACTTTCAGAATGAATATTCCCAGGGAAGCAGCGGGGTTTATTTATCAAATGCCGAAATCGCCTGGGGCGCCAAAATATCGGGTCAGAAAGTAAAAAACTGGAGCATAGATCCAGCCGATGATACAACGGTGATCCTAACTGCCCATCCCAACAACTACGAAGATTTTTACAGCACTGGTACCACCTTTACCAACGGTGTCTCAATAAGTGGTGGAGGCGAAAAAATTCAATCTTATTTCTCTTACAATAATATCGCTGGAACGGGAATTGTCGACAATAATACATTCCTGCGTCATAATTTCAACTTCAGGGTTGGTGGAAATCTGACTGATAAACTTTCCTTTGATACTAAAATTACTTATTTCGATCAAAATGCAGATAACTATATAAAGTCAGGTGAAGACTTTAGCAATGTTAACCGCCAGATACTGCGCCTGCCAACCAACATTGGATTAGATTATATTAAGAATCATTACGAGTTTTATAATGCCGACAGGGAACTAACACAAAATTACTGGCGCCCGGGATCAAACGGTGGTGAAAATCCTTATTGGGTTAAATACAATTGCACCAACTTTTTCAAAGCGAATAATGTGAAAGGATTAGGCTCCTTAACTTACAAGTTCACGCCAAGCCTAAGCCTGCTTTTGCGTGCCGGTCTGAACAGGTATACCAATAACAGCCAGGAACGCAGGTACAGGAATACTTATGTTATAGCAGAAGACGGTTATTTCAGTGTTAATACGAATACATATACTGAATCAAATACCGACTTTTTATTAAGTTACAACGCCAGCATAGGCGATTTCACGATTAATGCTAATGGTGGTGGTAATATGAAAAGCTGGACAACAACTTCATTAAATTCTACCGCAAGCGCCCTTGTTAACGAAAATGTTTTTACCCTAAACAATGCGCAATCAGGCAAGCTTTCTTCTAATGAAGGACTTTCAGAATATAAAAAGAATTCGCTTTATGCCAGTACAGATATCGGATTCAGGAAATATTTGGTACTTAGCCTGACTGGAAGAAATGACTGGTCCTCTGCCTTGCCAGCAAGCAACAGGTCTTATTTCTTTGGATCTGTAGGTCTTACAGCTATCATTTCCGATATGGTTAAACTACCTGAAGTAATTAATTTGCTTAAACTCAGGGGTTCAATTGCACAGACAGGGATTGACCCGGGTCCATATCAAACTAAGGAATATTACTCCATAAGTCCCGGCGGCGGTATTTCTAAAAGTCAAACCAACCCGGTTGATACCTTGAAGCCGGAAATTACGACTTCCCAGGAGTTTGGTCTGGATTTTAGTCTCCTGGAAAGCAGAATCGGCCTGGAATTTACTTATTACAAAACGAACTCGAAAAACCAGTTAATTGATGTGGCAACTCCGCCGGCATCGGGCTATTCCAGTAAATTCATTAATGCCGGAAATGTTCAGAATACAGGCATTGAAATAACGCTGAATGTTACGCCGGTGAAAAAACGGGATTTCACCTGGTCGTTTTATGTAAACTATGCAAAAAACAAAAACAAGGTTATTTCTATCTCACCGGGTTCACCTGAATTTGAACTTAATAGCGACGGCTTTATGACACGGACCAAAGTAGTAGAAGGAAAGCCCTTCGGTGAAATGTATAGCCGGGGTTTTGTAAGAGATGCTACGGGTAGGATAATGGTAAGAGATGATGGGGTGCCGATGGTAACAGCCGGGCAAACTGTGTACATTGGGAACAGCCGTCCTGACTGGATTGGCGGATTGGGAAACCGCTTTACCTATAAAGACTTCGCGCTTAGCTTCCTGGTGTCCGCAAGAATGGGCGGAAAAATTTGCTCGTTTACAAATGCTAATATTTACGGCGATGGTATGGCAGCCGAGACTGTTGCCGGCAGAGATGGTTTTGTTGTTGACGGTGTGAAAGCCGACGGATCAAAAAATGCTACAACTATAACGGCTGAGACATACTGGAGTGCAATAGGCGGACGAAATACACCTGCAGGTGAAGCTTTCACCTATGATGCTTCAAATATCAGGTTGAGAGAATTAGTATTGAGTTATACGATACCGGCAGGCACCTTTTCAAAAACTCCGATTAAAGGAGCGACGGTATCATTTACAGGGCGCAACTTGTTCTTTTTGAAAAATTCTGCGGGAGGATTCGATCCGGAACTGGTAGTATCCACCGACAGTGGGTTAATAGGAACAGAGTCTTTCTGTCTGCCATTTACACGCAGCTTTGGGCTAAACTTAAATCTCAATTTTTAATTTGTTAAAGAACTCTAATATGAAAAAATACATTACAGGATTTAATCTATTCACGGTTCTCTGCACGCTGGCATTGGTATCGTCTTGTACGAAAAAATTTGATGAATTAAATACCGATAAAACAAGGATTGAAGTTCTGGCGCCAAAACAGCTTGATAAATTGTTCAGTACGGCAGAATATGCGGGTCTTATGAACACGGATCAATGGGCGGGAGGCTACCAGTTACTTGTATCTCTTGCATCGGATGAGCAAGCTCAATTTTTCTCTTGTACCCAGGCAGCTTTTCCAAGCGATCGAAATGCGATGGTTGGCCGCTGGATCAATGGCGGATGGGGAGCATTCTTACAAGGCGCGACTACTCTTGCGGAGATTATGAAACAGACCGGCCCTACGTCTCCCTCACCAGATCCATTAAGAGAATCTGTATCTAAAATATGGAAGGTATACATTAACATGCCTATGACCGATGCTTTTGGACCTATTCCTTATTCTGAGGTTGGAAATGGGCAGGATGTAGTCAACTATGATAGCCAGGAAGCTATTTACACTGATTTTTTCAAAATACTAGGTGAAGCTTCAGCGGTTCTTAGTCAAAACCTTGATAAAAAAGCCTTTTCTACGGGCGATGTGATTTATGCAGGCGATTTGAAAAAATGGGTAAAGCTTGGCAACAGTTTACGTTTGAGAGCCGCAATACGTATATCTAAAATATCTCCGGCTATTGCAAAAACAGAGGCCGAAGCTGCAATCGCCGCTGCAGGAGGTTTAATAACAAGTTCTGATGACAATGCTAATATAACTCCTACTCCCCCAAACTATTTAAATCCTCTTGGGGTAATATCAGAATGGGGAGAATTCAGAATGAGCGCCTCTATGGAGAGCGTCCTGAAAGGATACCAGGATCCAAGGTTGCCGATGTATTTTGCTCCTGCAAAAAATACCGGGCAACACAAAGGAATACGCAATGGTCTAAGCATCGTGCAGATGTCTGAAGCTTTCAATGCCAATGATAATAACAGTAATGTGGTACCAAGATTTCAAAACGCCGCAGATGGTACGGAACCTCATACGCTATACACAGCTGCCGAAACATGGTTTAATATGGCTGAAGCTGCTGTAAACGGCTGGAATGTTGGTGGAGTCACGGCTAAACAGTGTTATGATAATGGCATCTCTGAATCAATGAAACAATGGGGAGTGGCAAGTTCTGCCGCTGCCTACGTGGCAAGCACTAATACTCCACAGGCATTCTCAGGACCTTCTCCATACTCTGCTCCGCCGTTATCGACTATCCCTGTAGCATTTGGTGCTACGGAAGCAATACAGCGGGAACAAATTGGCACGCAGAAATGGCTTGCCTTGTATCCATCAATGAGTGGTGAAGCGTGGGCGGAATTCAGACGCACCGGATTTCCGAAATTGTATCCAAGAATAAATAATGAAAACCCGGATGCCAGTACTGACGCGTCGAGTGTTAAGCGCTTAATCTATCCCCCTTCCGAAATAACCGTTAACGCTGAAGGCTACAGGGTAGGCGTAGAACTTTTAGGAGGTGCAGATAAAACCAGTACCAAACTTTGGTGGAATAAATAGGATGTTTATTTTTTTAAATAAAAAAAAGGTCACTTCAATCCCGGAAGTGGCCTTTTTTATAAAAGTAAATTTGCTAAAAGGGCGCTATCCCTTAGTATTTTTTTATTGAAAAAAATAAATGTCGTTGTCATGGTGAGTCGAAAGGTTTTCAAAAATCAGAATCATCTGTTAAATCAACCTTTACTCCGGTTATTTTTCATTGCCATAGTATATACAATTACCGGGTGCGGTAAATCAAATGATAAATTATTTACCAGGGTTTCAAGTGGTGCGTCAAACATTAATTTTAAAAATCTCTTGAAGGAAGATGAAGAATTTAATGTGTTGAACTATCCGTATTTCTACAATGGCGGAGGTGTTGCGGTAGGGGATATTAATAATGATGGCCTCGCCGATATATTTTTTTCGGGTAATATGGTTAAGAACAGGCTGTACCTAAACAGGGGAAATTTTAAGTTTGAAGATATTACTGAAAAAAGTTCCGTGGCCGATAAACAAGGATGGTGTACCGGGGTTACAATGGCAGATGTTAATGCCGACGGCTGGCTGGATATTTATGTTTGCAGAAGTGCAGATGCAGATCCCGCAAAAAGAAAAAACCTTTTATTTATCAATAATCATGATAATACATTTACAGAACAAGCGGAAAAATACGGAATAGCGGATAACGGCTACAGTACCCATGCTGCTTTTTTTGATTATGATAAGGACAACGATTTAGACCTGGTAGTTATTAATCATAGCCGGAAAGAATACATGCAGGGAGCACAGGAAAAACCTGGTATCCGCCTCCAGTCAAACCCTGATTTTAGTACCCATCTTTACCGCAATGATAACGGACATTATAAAGACGTAACCAATGAAGCGGGCATTACTTCAAATGTTCTTACGTTTGGGTTAGGCCTCGCCGTAAGCGATCTGAATAACGACACATGGCCCGACTTATATATTAGTAACGATTTCAATGAAGCCGACTATTGCTTCATCAATCGAAAAAATGGAACATTCAAAGAAATGAGTCGCGGAATGTTTTCTTATACAAGTCTATTCAGTATGGGCAATGATGCCGGAGATATAAATAACGACGGGTGGGAAGATATTATCACCTTAGACATGCTGCCCGAAGACAACTATTTGCAAAAAATGCATAATGGCTCCGAAAATTTTGACAAATTTCAAATTCTTTTTAAGAATGGATTTTTTAACCAATACAGCCGAAATATGCTTCAGCTAAATCGCGGCGATGGAACCTTTGATGAGATAGGTCAATTTTCCGGAATAAGCAACACAGACTGGAGCTGGGCACCGCTTATAGCGGATTTTGATGATGATGGAAAGAAAGACATTTTTGTAACCAATGGATATGTTAAGGATTATACCAACATGGATTACTTAAAATACAATGTAGATATGATGCTGGAAAAGGATCCGGAGAAGCAGCGGGAAATGATGAGTAAACGCATGGATAAACTCCCAACCCTTAAACTCCCAAATTATGTTTTCAAAAATGAAGGTGGCCTGAAATTCTCTGATAAAACAACCGAATGGGGATTGGATGAGCCCAACATTTCCGCAGGAGCTGCGTATGCCGATCTAGATAATGACGGTGATCTTGACATCATCACCAACAATTGTAACGAAGTTGCCGGCATCTGGCAAAACAACCTGCGCAAATTAAATAAAGAAGGTAAATACCTTAATATTAAACTGGCTGGTAATGGTCGGAACCTATTTGGTATAGGCTCAAAAATAACTTTGATTACCAGTTCAGGCATTCAAGTACAAGAGATGATGCCGTCAAGGGGGTTTCAATCAAGCGTTGATTATGTACTTCATTTTGGTATTGCGCCGGCCGACTCCGTGAAAGAGGTAAATGTCATTTGGTCAAATGGCCTTGTTTCATCAATCAGCGCTCCCGGCATTAATAAGACACTTACTATTAATATTGCAGGAGCTCACTCAGATTCTGCGCAACTGCTTCAGCCCACAACTAAACCGCCACTTTTTACATTTATAGATTCATTACCCTTTAAACATTCGGAAAATCTTTATAATGATTTCGCCATACAACCTTTATTGCCTCAATGGTTCAGCAGGCAAGGCCCCGCGACCGCTAAGGGAGATATTAATGGTGATAAGCTGGAAGATATTTACATCGGCGGCGCGAAAGGCCAGGCAGGAGTGTTTTTTATTCAAAATAAAAATAAAACATTTACCAAATATGTTGATCCATCTGTTAACAGTGATGCCGCATATGAAGATATAACGGCTGTCATTTTTGATGCGGATGGGGACGGAGATAACGATTTGTTTATTGGAAGCGGTGGTTATGAATTTCAACCTCATGATAGTTTATTACAAAACAGGGTATATATAAATAATGGAAAAGGGGTATTTACAAAAAACAAAAAAGCGCTGCCGGCGGATGAAATTAATGATAATACAGTTAGTGTTGCTGATTTCAATAATGATGGATTCCCTGATTTATTTAACGGGGGCTTTTGTGTACCGGGTAAATATCCTGAATCGGGTGGATCACAATTATTGTTGAATGACGGGCATGGTAATTTTTCAAAACAAAATGATTCATGGCTTAAACATTTCAATAAACAAAATTTGATTACATCCTCTGCCGCGGCTGATGTTGATAAAGACGGGAAACAGGATTTAATAATCGCAGGTCACTGGATGGGCATTGAAATATGGTTGAATAAAACAACTCATTTTGAAAAGGATACGCTGTCGCTGCATAATAATGGCCAAAACGGTTTATTCAACACGCTTGTTGCAAGTGATATTGATGGTGATGGAGATATAGATATTATCGCTGGTAACCAGGGTCTAAATAATCAGTTTATTACCTCCACTGCTGAACCTATGGAAATGTATTACAATGATTTTGATAATAATGGAACACGGGAACCTGTTATCTCGTATTATATTGATCACAAATTGTGGCCGATATATAGTCGTGATGATTTGATGCAACAACTTCCTTCCTATAATAAAAACTTTCTTTACTATAACGACTACTCGAAAGCTGATATGAACGATATTTTTGGTGAGAAATTAAAAACAGCGGAACATTATACTGCTTCGCAAATGAGTAGCCTTTTACTGGAAAATACCGGCAAAAGATTTACTTCACATCTGCTGCCAATCCAGGCGCAATGGTATCCCATTTATAGCATCAATATCGTGGATGTAGATGGCGATGGCAAAAAAGACTTAATAATCGGCGGCAACCAGGCATATGCAAGAATAAAATTTGGAGCGTATGAATGTGGGAAGGGTGATGTATTTATCAATAAAGGCAATTTTCGATTCGAAAGACTTCCCCCTTCAGAATCCGGTATCAGAATTTCAGGAGATATAAGAAATGCTGTTGTAACCGGACAACAGTTGATTTTTGGCGTTAACGACCAACGTCCGTTACACTTTAGTTTTCAGAAATAATATTACATTCAACTATTACTTTAAGCTTCATCTCCATGAGAATGTTCTTATTTATTGGAACTATCCTGTTGTTATTTTTATTTGTCAGCTGCAGAAATCAATCCAAGACACTTTTTTCCGACTTGAGCCCCGATGCCTCTGGGATTAATTTCAGGAATTTGTTGATCGAAGATGAATCACTAAACATAGTACACTACATTTACTTTTACAACGGAGCAGGAGTGGCTATTGGCGATATTAACAACGACGGATTGCAGGACGTTTTTTTTACCGGTAACATGGTTAAAAACCGCTTGTTTTTAAATAAAGGAAATTTTGAGTTTGAGGATATAACATTGCATAGCGGTGTTGCCGAAAAACAAGGTTGGTGTACTGGAGCAAGCATGGTTGATATCAACCAGGACGGCTTGATGGACATCTATATTTGCCGTAGCGCTGATGACGATCCTGAAAAGAGAAAGAACCTTCTTTTTGTCAATGATGGCGATCTGACATTTACTGAACAAGCTGAACAATATGGCCTGGCGGATAAAGGCTACTCTACGCAAGCTGCCTTTTTTGATTATGATAAAGACGGAGACCTCGATTGTTTTGTTTTAAACCATTCTGTATCCAAATATGCAACAGGCGTTACCGAAAACCCGGAAATGCGCAACATAAAAAATTCGGATTATGCGAGTCGTCTTTACAAAAATGACAACGGCCACTTTACTGATGTTAGTGGCCAGGCAGGTATTATTTCCAATGTGCTGAGTTTCGGATTGGGCATTGCCTTGTCTGATTTTAATAATGATGGATGGCCAGATATTTATATTTCCAATGATTTTAAAGAATCGGATTATTTATATATAAATAATAGAAACGGCACTTTTACCAATTCATTTGCCAATTGCATGGATCTATGTTCTCTTAATTCAATGGGCAGTGATGCCGCGGATTACAATAATGACGGCCTTACGGATATTGTAACTCTCGACATGTTATCCCCGGGTAATTATTTGCAGAAAACTCATACGGGGTTTGATAATTTTAATAAAACCAACTTTCTAATAAGTAAAGGTTTCCAGCCTCAATATATGAGAAACATGCTTCAGAAAAATAATGGAGATGGTACGTTTTCTGAGGTTGGCCAAATAGCTGGTATATCCAATACGGACTGGAGCTGGTCGGCTTTATTTTGTGATTTTGACGGAGATGCCAGCAAAGATTTATTTATTAGCAATGGATTTGTAAAAGATTTTTCTGATCTTGATTTCATAAATTTTTCAACGGACAAACTGATTAAGGCAAACAAGAGTGAAGCATCCGGATCTTTTAAGGAATCTGTCGAAAAAATGCCAACAATCAAAATTCCCAACTTTATATTTAAAAATAATGGCAGCGGATCGTTTGACAACAAAACAAGTGAATGGGGCCTTGACTTGCCCGTTATTTCCTCTGGTGCGGCCTATGTCGATTTGGATAATGATGGTCATATGGATCTTATTGTAAACAATACTAATGATTACGCATCTGTTTATAAAAATAATTCATCAGTAATTACAGCGAATAATTTCATCCGCATAAACCTGGAGGGCACAACGCAGAATAGAAATGGTCTTGGCGCTAAAATAAAAGTTTACTGCCATGGTGAACTGTATTACCAGGAGCAATTTCCGGTGAGGGGCTATCAATCCTCTGTAGATATGGTTTTGAATTTCGGATTGGGGAAAACGAAAATAATAGATTCATTGGTTGTAATATGGCCCGACGATAAAATGCAAACGCTGAGAAATATAAAAACTAATCAAACAATTTCCATCAATATAAAAAATGCTACAGCTTCGTGGGTTTATGACTCGGTAAAAGCACCACCAACGTATTTTACAACTGCCCAGTCGCTCAATTTTAAGCATAAAGAAAATGAGTTTAGTGACTTCACAGTTCAACCTTTATTGTTGAATTACTTTTCCCGTCAGGGCCCTTGTATTACCAAGGCTGACGTAAACAAAGATGGACGGGAAGATATTTTCATAGGTGGTGCTAAGGGTCAGGCAGGAGAGCTATTTATCCAGTTGCCGGATGGCAGCTTTGCAAATAAGCCCGAGCCTTCTTTTGCAAACGATAGCATAAGTGAAGATGTTGCTGCGGAATTTTTTGATGCTGATGGCGATGGCGATATGGACTTGTATGTTGCAAGTGGTGGCTATGAATATGCTGAAACTGACGCGGCATTGCAGGACAGATTATACATCAACGATGGGAAAGGAAATTTTTCAAAAAAGATGAATGCGCTACCGACGATGGTGACAAGTACAGGATGCGTAAAAGCTGCTGACGTAGATAGTGACGGAGACATGGATTTGTTTGTTGGAGGAAGGGTGGTGCCGGGCAAATATCCTATGGCTCCGGAAAGTTTTTTTCTTTGGAATGATGGTAAAGGAAATTTTACCAACGCAACCGGTAAGATTGCACCATCGTTAAAAAACATTGGAATGGTTACCGATGCAATGTGGATAGATATAAATAAGGATGGCAAAAGTGACCTGGTGATAGTGGGTGAATGGATGCCGGTAAAAGTTTTCATCAACCAGGGTGGTATATTAAAAGATGAAAGCGACACTTATATAAAATTTGCAAGCAGCGGCTGGTGGAATAAGATTTATGCCGACGATTTCGATGGAGACGGAGATACGGATCTTGTAATCGGGAATCTCGGTCTCAATACACAATTTCATGCTAGCGAAAAGGAACCCTTACAACTTTATTACAAAGATTTTGACGGTAACGGCACTATCGATCCCATCTTCTGCTATTATATCAATGGCGTTTCTTACCCGTCTAGCTCAAGAGACGATCAGTTGTCGCAATTACCTATGTTGAAAAAAAAATTTTTGAGTTTCAGTTCATATGCAAGTGCGACCATCAACGATTTTTTTTCGAAAGAAGAATTGAAGGATGCATCAGTACTTAAGGCGGAGATGCTTACTACTGCTTATCTGCAAAATAATGGTTCCAGAGGATTCATCGTAAAATCACTTCCGGTCGAAGCGCAATATTCCCCTGTGTATGCAATTACTTCAATTGATGTAAACGGTGACGGCAAAAAAGACATTATACTAACGGGTAACAATACATGGACTCGAATAAAATTTGGACGGTATAGCGCTAACCATGGCGTGGTTTTACTTGGGAATGGAAAGGGTGAGTTTACGTATGTGCCGCAACAAAAAAGCGGTTTAAATATCAGGGGAAATGTGAGGAGTCTTCAATTAATTAAAACAGGAAAATCGCAAAGCATTATCGCAGGTGTTAATGATACAACTGCGGTAATGTTGAAATTGCGAACGCCCTGATCATTTTGTTTTCGGCGCCTTACTTAGTGCTTTACGTTTCATTTTTTTCTTAACAACGTCAGCGGGGTATTTTAAAGCAAGCTTTCGTATTTCATATGTGAATTCAGTAAAGGTTTCTTCCCAAAGTTCAGCTTCTTCGGGCGTGTAGTCATAGAACCCTTTCGCATTTGCGACACCTTTGCCCCCATCTTTTACGATGTCGTCAATTAACTTAGGGATATTTGTACTGTTTGAAAGAGTCGGGAGCAAGTCTTTCATCACATTGTGGTATGCGGGTACACCGGTAAGGTCCATCCACCGGAAAACACCAACAAGTGTCATCCAATATCCTGCATTATTACGGCAGGCTCTGTCAACATCCTCAACAGTTGCATAACCATTTTCTACGAGGTAAAATGCTTCACGGTACATGGCATACATAAGGCGATTTGTGATAAAACCTCTTATATCTTTTCGCACAAGTGTGGGCTCTTTATCCCAATAGTGAGATAGCTCATATAAATATTCGCCTTTTGTAATATCACTTTGCTCACCGCAAATGATCTCAAGGAAACGTGTTGTGTGTGAGGGTTCAGTCCAATGCAACCCAAAAAAACGTTTTGGATATTTAGTCTCTTTCTGAAGGATGCTGATCGGTATAGCCGAAGTATTGCTGGTAAGAATCGCATCCTTATTAATTTCCTTTTCAATTTTTTGATAAACTGTTTTTTTAATATCAATATTTTCAAGTGTACATTCTATTACAAGTTTGCAATCTTTCAATGAACCGTAATCGCCGGTGATAATAAGGTTCTTTAAATAATATTTTGGCGAATGTTTGACAAGGCCTTCCCGTCGCGACATCTTTAAGTGATGATTTATTCTCTTCTCCGCATGTTCAAGGTCGGCATCAATCGGCGCAACGGCTATTACTTTGTGGCCGGCAATTAATAAACAAGTGGCAATACTGCATCCCATTAAGCCAAGGCCAACGACTCCCGCATTTATGTTAGCCGTATTTATTTTTTCTGGCATTTAAAACAAATTTAAACGAATGAAAACGACCGCCTCTTTATCAAGGTGGGCAAATATTTTCCTGAAATTTACGGTTGAATAACTAATCCCATACATATTTCCATTCTCCGTTTTTGTTCTTTTTCCAAACCGTGTGAAATATGCCGCGATATTCTAGAGCCTTGCCCGATTTATCCTTTACCGTCCATGTGTATTTACCATAGGTGTAGCCGAGGTCACCTGCGGCCGATACTTCGATAAAATCAGGGGCCCATGTTGCAAAAGCCGAATCATAAAAAGGCGCCGAATAAAATTTCCTGATATTTTCTTTCCCTGTAATTAAAGTATCATTCTGCCTTTTTATGGTAGCACTATCGTCGGCAAAATAATAAAACGCCTGTGCTATGCCTTTTTCAGCAGCCATTGCAGCGAAATCTTTTTCCGCACCTGTAATTTGGGCCTTTGCCAGTTCTGCAATAGTTTTTTGCGCTTTAGGCGATTGCGTAAATGAACAAAGGAAAAGAAGCAGCAATATCCGGGAGAAATTTTTCATAAAGCGTTAAAATAAATTTATCATAAAATTAAAGCCTTGGACAATCCGAATGTTATAAGGTAGGCAAATATTGGCATAAGGGTTCTTATAATTATTCGGGGGTTATAAAAATTGACAACACAATTGCCTACATTCCTTAAAACCGGCGAAGCTCTTTATCCCGAAGTAATTTGTCATTGATAAAAGTATGGACATTTGATTTTATTTTTCACGGGATACTGTTACAGTTGAAGATATTGCGATTGACTTTCAACTCATCAAATTTGTTTCATTTGAAAAATCGGGAAGATCGCCACGCTGTTTATGATAAATTCTTTAAATTTACCATCCACGTTCAATTTTTAATAACCCCTAAACTAATTGTATGAGTCGATTATTTCTACTTGCATTATGCATCAGCCTAAGCCCTGTTTTGTTGTTTGCGCAAACACGACAGGTAACCGGTACTGTTACCGGCCCCGACAATAAAGGAGTGATGTCCGCCACTGTAAAAGTAAAGGGCGCCTCAAATGCTACCGCAACAAATGCGGATGGCTTGTTTAGTTTACAGGCGCCAACACGGGATGTTGTACTCGAGATATCTTCGGTAGGTTTTGCCACCCGCGATGTATCCGTATCTGCGGGCCAAACAAATATCAACATTGCATTACAACCTTCTAACGTGAGCCTTTCGGAAGTGGTGGTTACAGCGCTTGGAATTACCAAAGAGGCTAAAAAACTGGGTTATGCAATAACCACGGTGGATGGTGGATTATTAGACAAAGCCCGGGAAACAAATATTGCCAGTTCTTTGACCGGCCGTGTGGCGGGACTAAAAGTTTCCGGTACAAGCAGCGGCCCGGGCGGCACGGTGCAACTCTTATTAAGAGGTAATCCGAGTATGAATAGCTCAGGTGCGCCATTAATCGTTATCAATGGGGTGCCAATGGACAACTCACAACGTGGTAGTGCAGGCCAGTGGGGAGGTAGCGATAATGGCGATGGCATTGGGAACCTCAATCCAGACGATATTGAAACAATGACCGTTTTAAAGGGACAGACGGCCTCAGCACTATACGGTTCCAGGGCATCTAATGGCGTAATTATGATAACAACAAAAACAGGGAAAAAAGGTGATTTCTCGGTTGATTACAATATGAATTATGTTGTGGAAAATGCGCTTGATTTCACCGATTATCAGTATGAGTATGGGCAGGGTATTGGAGGAGCAAAGCCGACAACGGCAGCAAACGCTCAGCAAACAGCCCGTATGAGCTGGGGAGCAAAACTCGATGGATCTTCCGTCGTACAGTTTGACGGCAATTCATATCCTTATTCAGCCGTAAAAAATAATATTAAAGATTTTTATAGAGCCGGGCCTTCTTTTACCAATACAGTTTCTTTAGCTAAAGGTGGAGACAATGGTTCTTTCAGATTATCATTCTCTAACCTTGACAACAACTCAATTTTAAGAAACAGCGGCCTAAGCAGAAATACAGTAAACCTGAATATTCAGCAAAATATTACCGATAAGTTGTCAGTAAGTGTGGTTGCAAATTATATTGATCAGCTAAATAAGAACGTGCCTTATTTAAGTGATGGTCCGCTAAATGCCAATAACGGGCTGTTCCTTGCTAATAATATTGACCAGATTATATTGGCGCCGGGGTACGATCCTGTTACGGGATATGAAATCCAGTTCAGTGACGATGAGTATGTATCCAATCCATGGTTTGTAGTGAACCAGTTGAGAAACGATTTAGGCAGGAAAAGGCTGATCACGTCAGGAACTGTAAAATACAATTTTACTAAATCGATATATGCCCAGGGAAGGCTTGGCTATGATTTGGAAAATGACCGATCGTTCTCGGTCACTCCATGGGGTACAGCGTATTCAACCGATAGAAAGGGTGGATTAAACAGTTTGGGCAGGTCGGAGAGGTTTGAACTGAACGCAGATGCGCTGATCGGTGCCAGTCATAAACTTACACAGGACATAAACCTTGATGCTGCTATTGGCGCGAACCTGAGAAAAAATCAGTACGAAAGCGTGTCCGTCGGTGGTAGCCCATTCATTCTGCCTTACCTGTATACGCCCGGAAATGTAACTAACATTAGCAGGGGATATGGTTTTAGTAAATCGGAAGTACATTCGGCATATTACACGGTTGATTTTTCTTATAAAAACTTCCTTACGTTAGGTACCACAGGAAGATATGATGCCTATTCAACATTGCCTGCCGATAACAACTCAATATTCGTTCCTTCAGTATCGGCCAGCTTCATATTTTCCGAATTGGCAAATATCAATAACCTGAGTTTTGGAAAGCTTAGAGCTTCGTATGCGCAAACAAGTAACGAGTTGACTACACCTTATCAAACTTCGGTGTACTATTCACTTGCTAATTCCTATAATGGGTTGCCCGTAGGTAGTTTCAGTACCTCATTACCAAGTGGCCTTGTGAAGCCATTTACAACCACCGAATTGGAATTTGGAACTGATCTGAGGTTTTTTAACAGCCGGCTGACCCTTGATGTGGCCTACTATACCAAGAAGACCAAAAACGAGATCATGCCTGCTTCATTTAGTATTGCCACAGGTTATACCAGCGGTTTCGTACCTACCGGATCCACGCAGAACAAGGGTCTTGAGGTACAGTTAGGTGGTACCCCGGTTAGTCAAAAGAATTTCGTATGGACATCAACATTTAATTTCACTACGGTTAAAAATGAAGTGCTTGCCACGGGGCCAACGGGCGCTCGCCTTGACCTGGGACAAAACAGGGCGACTCTTGGGAATGCTATAACATCTTATGTGGTTGGCTTATCCGGCCCCCAGATCATGGCGTATGATTATCTGCGCGATAGCAAGGGAGATATTGTAGTTAATGGATCCGGTTACCCTTTAAGGGGTGAATTGATCCCCATGGGTACTGTGCTGCCAAAAGTATTTGGTGGCTGGAATAACACATTCAATGTAAAGGATTTCAACTTCTCATTCCTGGTTGATTACAATTATGGAAATAAAATTTTATCAGCCACCAGCTATTATTCCATTGTAAGAGGATTAAATAAAATGACTTTAGAAGGACGCGATGCCGGAATCACTGTAGGTGTTGATCAAAACGGAAATCCTAATACTGTTGCGGCGGACGCAAAAGGATATTACACCGCTTTAGCACAAAATGTTACCAAGACTCACGTATTAAGCGGTGATTTCATCAAGCTGCGACAGGTGACGCTTGGGTATACCTTCCCTTCTTCTTTGATGCAGAAAGTACCGTTAGTACAGTCAATACAAATTTCCCTGGTTGCCAGGAACCTTCTTACAATTATGAAGAAGAGTGATAATATTGATCCGGAATCAACATTTGGCTCTACTATATCCTACCTGGGTATTGAAGGTACAAGCCTTCCTACCACAAGATCCTACGGCGTAAACGTGAATATTAAGTTTAAAAAATAATTTGATTTTGAATTGAAATTATTCAATCCTAAAATGATAAATATGAAAAGGAAATTCCCTTATTTGATACTGGCAGCATTTATTTTGATTCTTAGCAGCTGTACTAAAGACTTTGAAGAAATTAACACAGACCCTACGCGGTCAACCCCTGCAAATTTCGATGCGAACTATTTTCTATCCAATAGTCAAAATACTTATAAAGAAGGAATAGCAGGCTATTCAGGACCTATACTTTTCCAAAGCGGATGGGTGCAGATACTGGCTTCCACCACATCGGGGGGGGCTAACTATTACAGCAATATGGATAAATATGTGGCATCTACAAATACACTCAATTATACCCAATCCAGTTGGACCAATGGTTACAGGGCAGCAGGTCTTGCCAACGAAATTGTCAAAAATTTTGCCGGCGATCCTGACAAGGTGAATGTAGTGGCCGCTGCCAATATAATGAAAGTGCTTAGCCTGCATTATGTTACCGATGTGTATGGTGATGGTCCTTATGCTGAAGCCCTGATGGGCGCTGATGGATTGTCCCAGCCGGTTTATGATAAGCAACAGACGATGTACTCATCAATGCTTACAGACCTGGATGCTGCCCTTTCAAGCATTAATGTTTCGAATCCGGGTCCTACCGCGGACATTTTTTCTACAGCAGGTGATATGACCAAATGGAAAAAAATGGGCTATTCTTTAATGCTCCGCATGGCAATGCGCCTGACTAAAAAGGATGCGGCTACGGCAAAAACCTGGGCTGAAAAAGCATACGCAGGAGGTACCCTTTCAAGTGTATCAGATGATGTTTTTCTAAAGGGCGACAATGCAAACGGATATTCCAATCCTAATTCGAGGGCACTAATTACACCGGCAGATTATTACGAAGTAAGGTGGAGTAAAACATTCATTGATTACCTGAAAGCGGCAAATGATCCAAGATTAAGCGCCATCGCTGAAGTGCCACAGGCTGGACTCGCTGGAAATAATAACAGTTCACTTCCGGGAGACAATGCTGCGGGCATTCAATTAGGTTTACCTAATGGTTGGGATCTTAATGGAGGCGCAACAGATATAACCAATTCTCCCGGTTATCCGGGGGGTACCGGTTCTGGTGGCGACCTTACGCCAATAGGCAAATATTCCCGGCCAAGAACATCGGTATATACTGACAGAAATACGCCTGTATCTATAATAACTTATGCGGAATCAGAACTATTGCTGGCCGAAGCTGCCGCAAGGGGCTGGAGTGTTGGTGCTTCTGCGGCTGTGCATTATGCAAATGGTGTATCTGCTGCGCTACAGGCTTTAGCTGAAATTAGCCCAAATGCCGCAATCAGTGCATCTGTGGCAGATGCTTATGCTGCTGCACATCCTTTGGATGTCTCAACGCTTGACGCTTCCTTAAAAATGATTAATGAACAATATTGGGCTACCACCGGGGCACTGATGAATTTTGCTGAGGCCTGGAGTAATTGGAGAAGGTCAGGATATCCTGTACTTACCCCGGTAAATTATGTGGGTAATTTTTCTGCAGGAACCATTCCAAGGAGGCAGTTGTACCCAACTGCAGAGGCATCTGTTAATTCAGCCAATTACCAGACCGGTGTTGCCGGGTTAAGCAGCGGTGATAACTGGGCCTCAAGAGTTTGGTGGGATAGTAATTAAAAAATTAAATTAATTTTTCATAAAAGGAAGTGCACATTGTGCCAGGCAGGTTTCTGCCTGGCATATTTTTCAGGGGCTGTGCGCAAAATCAAAATTGCAAAGCCGCCGCCCCAAGTATCCCCGCATTGTCAAGCTCAGAAATTTCAATTCGCAGATGTTCCAAAGCTCTTGTAAAAGGAAATGTTTGAATCTGGTTCCACATAGCATCTTTAAAGTATGGCCATGCGTAGCGTACTGATCCGCCAAGGATAATTAGTTCCACGTCCAGTGCAAATAGAATCATCTTTATGGCGTTACCGAGGTGCATGCCCATTTCTTTATACATTTTCAATGCTTTATCATTTCCCTGTTGTGCATTTTTAAAGACAACATCGCCGGGAATATCATAAACATTTTTAAAAAACTGACCGCTTGCATAGTATTCGTAAAATTTATCGAGGTAATCAATCATTCCAAATTCACCTGCGCCGCCGTTTTTTCCTGCGTATAATTTTTGATTGATAATAATTCCCGAACCCAGCCCGGTTCCAATGGTAAGGCCAATCATAGACTTGCAGCCCTTCCCTTTTCCAAAATAAAATTCACCGAGAGCAAAACAATTGGCATCATTATTAATTGCTACAGGAACTTTATATCGTTCTTCCATCCATTGCTTTAATGGTACTTTTTTCCATGATGGTATATTCATGACGTCTAAAACCATCTGAGTTTCTTCATCCATCAGCCCCGGAACCCCAATGCCTATAGCTGTTACAGAGTCATTGACCAATTCATCAGTGAATAAAAACAATTCATCACGCACGTCTTCCGCTGAAGCTTGTGCATTAATTTTTTTAGAAACAATGCCCGTCAAGGCAGATTCATTCACCAGCCCGCCACGCACATTAGTGCCACCCATGTCAATTCCTAAAATCATTTTTTTATCCATGCTTATTTTTGTTTCAAATTAGCCGTGGCATCTTTATCTAAATAAACGTAAAAGTTTTTATGGTGGCGAAGGATACTTGCAGGTAGTTGTTCTGATATGTCTTCTTCCAATATCTTTTGAACGGCTCCTGCCTTCTTACTTCCGCTAACGAGCAGCATAATATTTTTTGTTTCCAATAAAGTCCTTAATCCTAATGTGAGTCCATGTGTAAGCTTTCGTTCTTCTTTAAAATATTTCTGACCTACGGCCTGGGTCGTGCTATCTATTTCGGCCACATGTGTACGTGAGTCTGCCGGAGTACCCGGTTCATTCATTCCTACATGGCCGTTCATTCCAAGCCCAACGATAGCGACATCAATCCCGCCATTCCCGGCGATATACTTTTCTATGCGTTCACATTCTGCTTCAGGATCAGAAGCCCTGCCATCAAAAAAAGTAATCTTACTTTCTGAAACATTCAACGGGCCAAATAAATCATTGTTTAAATGAAACCGGCAACTGCCCTCATCATTACCGTTCATGCCTTCCCATTCGTCAAGGCTTAAAAATTTCCATTGAGAAATGTCAATATTTTTTTCCTTTACTTGTTTTATTAATTCTTTATACATGCCTTTTGGAGAATCGCCCGAAGCGGTGCATAGCACAGGGCTATTTATTGGCTTTAATATTTCCAGCAGATCTTTTACTGCCTCCCCTGACATTTCTTCGTAGGTGTTGCTGACGTTAAGTTTCATATTTATTTAAGATTGATTAATGATTTTTTTTTTACAAAAACCAGGGAGGTTTGTTTGACGCTTTTTTTTATTCTTATAATCTTCAATGAAAACCTCCTCAGTTTGCATCTTTGCATCTCTGCATCGCTGCATTTCTGTATCGCCGCATCTTGCTACATGCTCTCAGAAGTTCCCAGCCAGAGATCGATTGGTTTTGTAACCATTGGTGTAAATGGAAGCATTATTTTTTTCCCTTCTGCCGCTGATGCATAAGCAGCGTAAATAATCTCAAGCACGGCCCTTCCATCTTCGCCGGTTACCACTGGTTGCTTGTCCTGTTGCACACATTCGATAAAATGTTTTAGCTCATGCGGATAGCCCTGGTTGAAGGCCTCTTCAAAAACAGTAAAGCTCCAGCCAACAGTCGTATCCGCTTTTTCCATCGCATAGCCATAACCATTCTTGCTATATGATATTGCGGCGTTGCCCATGAAAAGGTCAGCATATATAACACCGCCGGTTCCATAAACCTCGCTCTTATCATCCATGCCGCCATGCTTGGCCCAGCTATTCTCGGCAACAGCTGTTACGCCATTTTCAAATTCTATAATCACAACAGAATTGTCTTCCGCTTTCGTTCTTCCTTTGTGCAACACCGTTGACATCGTCGCATATACACTTGTCGCCTTTGCATTTTTCAACATCCATCTGAACCAGGCAATTGCGTGGCATCCCATATCCATCATTACACCACCGCCGGAAAAATTGATGTCATAAAACCAATCCGAGTGAGGACCTGAATGTTTCTCAGCTTGCTTAAGCATATAGATATCGCCGATAGCTCCTTCATTCACAAGTTGCCTTACTCTTTCATACTTTGGCGCAAAACAAAGTTCTTCGGCATACATCAATTTTACGCCGGCTTTCTGACATGCCGAAATCATTTCATCTGCTTCCTCAAGAGTTATCGCCAGTGGCTTTTCAATAATGATGTGTTTGCCTGCCGCCGCAGCTTTAAGAGTTGCTTCCGCATGAAGGTAATTGGGAAGACAAATGTCAACTACTTCGCATCCGGAGTTCTCGATGATTTCATCAAGATTATTAAACCATTGAGGAATGTGGTATTTTTCTGCGAATGCTTTTGCTTTGTCAATATTCCTGGCATATACCGCTACAATTTCTGCTTCGGGCACAAAACGGTGATAACTTTCCATGTGGATGTCTGTGATAAAACCGGCGCCGAGAATGGCTACTTTCGTTTGTTGCATAATTTTCTCTTTTGAAAAACAAGAATTAAAAATTTAAGAGACATAAAATTAGAGTAAGAAAATTACAGATTTTTTCGTCAGGTATGGCAATAGTTTTGACGGCGTGAAAAACAAGTTCTGACCTGCAATTCTTTTTTGCGATTAAATAAATTTAGCATGGCGATATTCGAATGTATTTGGAGTGTTTTAATCAGTAAATTTGACTATTGTTTTTATTGAAATTAACAGATCTATGCAACAGAACGTATCAGAGGATATTACCAGGTTGAATCAGCAGCAGTTAGACATGTTGCGGCTATTTCAAAACCCAATGGCAGAGCAGGATTATGTTGAAATAAAAAGATTTGTGGTGAAAACCCTTGCCAAAAATATTGATGATGAAATGGAGCGCCTTGAAAAAGAGAAAGAATGGTCTCAAGACACTTATGAAGAATGGGGAAAGGAACACATGAGAACCCCTTATAAGAAATGAAGATTGTCCTGGATACAAATATTCTTTTGCAATCTATTGCACATGCCAGCAGGCTTCGCCCTATTTGGAGCGCTTTCCTTAATGAACAATTCGAATTGTTTATCACTACTCCTATTTTATTAGAATATGAAGAAAAGCTGTCCGAAAAAACCTCTGGGCAAGTAGCGCTTAATGTGGTTTCTCTCATTTATGAGGCGCCCAATGCACACCTCATTACAGTCTATTATGAATGGAAGGCTATCATTTCTGACTATGATGATAATAAATTTTTCGATGCTGCTGTAGCTGCGGGTGCAGATTATCTTGTGACAAATGATGCTCACTTTAACGAGGCAAAGAAAATACCATTTCCAAAAGTGAATATCATAAATGCGGACGAATTTTTACAACTGATTTTGAAAGGTGCTGCATTTTAATGACGGTCGCTTTGCTGGCCTTGGAATTTATCCGGATGCAACGTTTAAATATTAGGTATGCCTAAATGCCCGTATTTTAAATTCGGATTTTGATCAAAATTTATTAACTAAAAAAAGTTCTAACTTGAAATTTCTTTTTACGAATAAAATTCCTTGTGTATGCCCGGTGATTCTTTACAAGTAAATGTCAATTCAAAAGGTACCCAAAAAAATACATTTGATGCAATAGTTGTCGGCTCTGGAATAAGTGGCGGTTGGGCTGCAAAAGAACTTTGCGAAAAGGGTCTAAAAACATTAGTGCTTGAAAGAGGCAGGGATGTAGTTCATCTTAAAGATTATCCTACTGCTACTATGAACCCGTGGGAATTTGAACACCGCGGAGCAATGACCGAAAAATTTATGGAGGAAAATCCATTAATCACGAAGGCAGCCGGATTTGACGATTCTACCGATCATTTTTTTATAAAAGACAAAGATCATCCGTATGTGCAGGAAAAGCCTTTCGATTGGATTCGCGGCTACCAGGTTGGAGGCAAATCATTAATTTGGGGAAGAGCTTGCCCGAGGTGGAGTAAGTATGAATTTATAAATCCCGCAAAATATGGCTATGGTATTGAATGGCCGATAGGTTATGATGACATAGCTCCGTGGTACTCGCATGTAGAAATTTTCTCCGGCATTTGCGGTAACAAAGATGGACTCGAAGCAATGCCGGATGGAGAGTATCTTCCGCCCTTTGAAATGAATTGTCCTGAAAAAGATATGAAGCAGAAACTTGCTTCAAAGTATAAGGACAGGTTTATGATTCATGGACGCTGGGCACAATTGACCGAGGCAAAAGATATTCATCACCAGCAGGGCAGAGGACAATGCCAGGCACGTGACAAGTGTATGCGTGGATGCCCTTTTGGCGGGTATTTCAGCTCTAATTCATCTACGTTGCCCTGGGCAGAAAGAACAGGTAATTTGACAGTAAGACCTTTTTCAGTAGTGCATTCAATTATTTATGATGAACAAAAGGAAAAAGCAGTTGGCGTAAGAATAATTGATACAAATACAAAAGAGACAACCGATTATTTTGCCAGGATTATTTTTATGAATGCTTCTGCATTAAACACCAATCTTATTTTGCTTAACTCAACTTCCAATCGTTTCCCTAACGGGTTTGGAAATGATAATGGGTTGCTGGGAAAATATGTTTGCTTTCAAAACTACCGCGGCTCAGTGGGCGGCGAGGTTGAAGGATATCTTGACAAGTATTATTACGGCCGCCGGCCTTCTGAAAGCATGATGGCTAACTTTAGAAATATTCATTCAAACGATATGGATTTTGTAGGCGGCTACATGGCTTTTATGGGTTGCTATCGTAACCGTGCTGATGGCGAGCAGCTTCCTGAACAAATCGGCGGAGCTTTTAAAGATAATCTCGCAACGATGGGAGGTTGGGGAATGTATATGTATATGCAGGGCGAAACCGTTCCGAAAGAAACCAACCATGTTGCGCTCAGCAAGGATAAAAAAGATCAATGGGGAATTCCGCTATTAGTAACGAATGTTGACTATGATGATAACGATGAAAAATTATTAAAGGATTTCATTACGCAAGGAAGTGAAATGTTTGATGCAATAGGCATAAAAAATATTACCCAACACGATAATCATTGGGCGCCCGGAAGAGACATTCATGAAATGGGAGGATGCAGAATGGGCAAGGATCCTAAAACATCTTTGTTGAATGGATGGAACCAGTTTCACAATTGCAAAAATGTTTTTGTAACAGACGGCGCCTGCATGACGAGTACAGCAAATCAAAGCCCTTCTATATTTTATATGGCATTAACTGCGAGAGCAACAAACTATGCTGTTGATGAAATGAAAAAAGGAAATTTATAACTCAAAATATTATTGAATGAAATCAACGACTCAATTTCTTAAAATATCGTTCCTCCTGGTGGCGGTAATTGCTGTAGCGGAATTTGCAGGTTGCAAACTTGCTGATAAAAAATCAGGAGACGAAGGAAAGGCTGAAACCGCCGAAACTAAAAATGACTGGACACTATTGTTTGATGGCAAAACAACTGCAGGCTGGCATACATACGGGCAAGACCATGTAGGTAAAGCGTGGAATATAAATGACAGTTCGTTACATCTTGATGCATCATCAAAGAATGACTGGCAAACAAAGGATGGAGGCGATATAGTTACCAATGATGAATATGGAAATTTTGATCTGCAGCTCGATTGGAAAATTGCAGAAGGCGGAAATAGCGGCATCATGTTTTATGTAAAAGAAGACACTGCGAAATATAAATACACGTGGTACACGGGGCCCGAGATGCAGGTATGCGACAATGAAAAAAATGAAGATGGGAAAGTATATAAAAGCCAGGCTGGCGATATCTATGAACTTTTTCACACAACATCCGACCAATATGTGAAGCCCGGAGGCCAATGGAATCATGTGGAAATAAAATCCAATGATGGCAAACTTGATCTATACATGAATGATCATCATGTTTTGGATACAACCATTTGGAATGATGCCTGGAAGAAAAACATTGCCGGCACAAAGTTTAAAGACATGCCTGATTTCGGAACATTCAAAAAAGGAAAGATCGCCTTACAGGATCATGGCGCTGACGTGTGGTATAAGAATATTAGGATTAAGAACCTATAATTTTTTCACTCCTTGTTTCTCTCCTGAGTTTATCGAAGGACGGAGAGGGGTGGGGTGAGGCAGAGGAGACATTGATCATTCAACAGAATTTACAAACCAATTGACTTTTAAACAGTATTTAGCAAAATTTGTTATTGGAAACGCAACCATAAGCCAGCTACCTGATATAGCTGTCCTTGGACTTAAAGAAGGATTTGAAAGCGCATCACTTTTAATTTTAGCAGGGCTTAGCCCAAATGAAAATTCATTTCAAATCGAAGATTATTTCAACAGAGCATTGAAAGAATTAAGCATAGAGCTTCCGGAAAAAAGGCAAGCTGCAATTCAGTTTGGAATAGCAATTATTGACGAAGTAATAGCCGGTAAAATAGACGTTATAAATGGCACAAAGAGAATTATAGACGAGATAATTTACAAAGACCATCTTTTTTCAGAAAATAAGGAGTTTTGTTATGATGGTATTGGTTTTGCAGCAGCCTATGGCCTATATTACACATATGATGACTTATCCGTCGCTGACCATCAGTGGCAAATTATTAAGTCGAACGAAGAATTAATGATCGAAGTCAAAAAGGAACTTTTCGAAGAGCTACGCAAGTGGAGAGAAAAGATTATAGATGAGTCTTAAGAATGAAATTAAATTTGCAAATATCCGGAGTTAACTACCCGATGTCTTTCCCGATCCATTATAGCTCAGTGCCTTTGGAAGCATCTGCAAAAATTTATCAGCTTTTGCATAATCAAGCTTCTCGTAAAACATTCCCAAGCGGTTCAGGTTTTTATAGTAGTCATTCACATAATTGATAATAATATTTTTCCGATTGAATATACCAGGCCGTTTCGCCCAGCATTACAGATAGAAACCATTTCTCCAGCAACCGTGCTGCTCTGCCGTTGCCATCGTTGAAAGGGTGAATGTTCACAAAGACCAAATGCAAGTAAGCTGCATAATAAAAAAGTTCTTCATTGCTTAAATTCAATTTCAATAGCTCTGAAATATCATCCCACAATTTTTCCATCTCAGTTTCTACAACATTAAAAGGCGCTGCTTCAAATTGTATCCTGCCCGTGTTGTGCTCCATCACCAGCATTTCATTTTTGCGATAAGCGCCCCGCCATTTTTCAGTGAGCAAGTGCTCGGAAAGCAATACATGGCTTTGCAGAAAATTGTTTTTGGTCAACAGGTTATTTTTTGCAAAAAGATATGCCTGGAATAAATCGTTAGGCTTTTCTACCAGTTCAGGCAAATACTCGATGTTCTGCATTTTGTGTTTAACATAGCTATCCAACTCCATTTTTTCGCCTTCAATACGTGAAGAAGAAATAACAGCCACTGAAATATAAAAAGTAAAGCTGTTTGGCGTGAGTTCTAATTCTTTTACTTCCTTTAAAGCATCGCCTAAGTTGACCTGTAACTGCTGTTTGTATTGATCAAGATATTTACTACTTAATATTTTCATTATGCTGTTTCGTACAATCTCTTTCTAAATAATTCAAACGATCAAATACTCCCCGGCTCCGCCAATGCTTTTCTTCCCTGTAAAATTTTGTAAAACGACCTGCTTCTTATCTCATCTATTGAAAGGCCTGTTGCCACGGCTTCTTCTTCAGTGATCGCACCACAGTTTATGGCTTTCAGAAAGAAATTCAATAAGCCCTGCCCGGTTGCAGCATCATCAAAAATGTCACCTGTAAGTGTTGAGATTGCAGCGCGGTTTACAAAAGTTTTTAAACGATACACCGCGTCTTCATAGCTGCTTAAAAAGAAATTGTAAGTGGCTGCGTATCGCATAGGAAGCTGCGCAGGATTAAGATCCCAGCCTTGGTAAAATCCATTGATTAATGAGTGCGTCGTATGATTAAAACCTTCTCTCCATGCATTATGCACTGCTTCGCGATTTTCGTTGAGTTGCTCATAGGTGAGGTCATCACCACGATGCGGGCCGATAGGCATAATATTCGTGGCTCCATCCGAAAGAAAAATTCCGGTTCCACCCAAAGCCACTTTAGTCATGTGATGTGCGAAGTCGCAGACAGGGTGATCCATAGTCTGGTATTTTGCCGTGATGCCACAGGATGCTGTGTAATCATAGGTTCCAAAGTGTGCAGCAATCATTCTTCCTTCTGAAGCTCTTATTATTTTCATCAAAGGATTACGGCCTTCATCATCCATAATAATTTGCGTGGCTTCAACCATTGTCTCCATTTTAAGAGAACCTGGCTTTAGATTATTTTCTTTTTCAATGATCTCAAATAATCTTACCAAAGTAGTGACCTGCTCAGGGATGGTAACTTTCGGTAACATCACCACGAAGTTGTCAGGAAGAACATTATTTGTCTTTTCAAGAAGTGTAGAAATGAAAATATCCAATGTTCGTACGCCACGGTATTTCAAATCTTCTGTAAACGGTTTTATGCGAATGCCAATAAAAGGCGAAGCGGTTTTATTCTTCATGGCAAGTGCCAGTTCATTAGCGGCGTTCACAGCAGTTTCATCTTCTTCATCATCCGGCCTGTTGCCAAATCCATCTTCAAAATCAATCCGAAAATCTTCTACAGGTTCTGTTTCTAATTTCTTAATAATCTTATTATAAACAGAATATGAGAGCCACGCATTTTCCTTTTTTCTCTCATCTTCACGCATGCTTTTCAGCTTCTGCGTGAGGTACTCAATATCTTTTTCGAGATGTGGCAAGATGCTCAAAGCCTTGCAAGTGCAGTACCTTAGCAAGCGTAACAAAATTTGGAGCATACGTTTTTAAATTACGTAAAGCAATCTCGCCCATTTTTATAGCAGTATCCGATTTGAAAAGATTGGCTCCTCCATACACGGTATGTACCGGCTGTCTTTCAGGCTTATCGCCCGGATATTTTTTCTGAAATTCTATATTTGCTGATTGCAATATGCTAAGCAAATTTTCTTTCTCATCTTCTTTTACAGAAAATTTCATTCGATGATTTTTTAAATTAAGAACCGCGGTAGGTAGAATACCCGTATGGATTTAACAATAGCGGAATATGATAGTGTTCCTTATCTTTTATTTCAAAAATAATTTCGATGAAGGGATAAAATGTTTGTACAGAATCTTTACTGAAGTATTCATGTGTTTCAAATTTTAATTTATAAATACCCGGTGCAGGTATGACATCGTTTTCCAGCAGGTCAGTGATTCTTCCATCAACGTTGGTAATGCCGCCCGCAATCGTTATCCACTCTTCATCCTCATTTTTAAATAAAATTATTTTAATGCCCTCAGCCGGTTTTCCCCTGGAAGTATCTAAAACATGCGAAGTAACATTGCTCATAAAAATAATTTTTCCAACCTGTTTTTCGTGATCCTTATTTGCTCTGCTGCGGCAATCTCAATTTCGTCTTCAGGATTATTTTTCAGGCGCTCTTCTAAAAGTGAAAGCATTTCAGCCGCGGATTTTCCTGTGGCATAAACAATAAAAATAAATCCAAATTTTTCCTGGTATTTTTTATTTCCATTGGCTAATAAATCTAACAGTTCCTTCGAAGCTTCCTGGGCGCCTGATTGCTCAACCTGCGCCCAGTCTGCGGTTGCATAAAATTTTTCTTTCAAAGAATTAATGTCCCCGATTACAGGATGTTGTTTAAATGCCTCCAGCCAGTCTTTGGGCTTGCACTCATCCCATTTCTCATCTGCATCTTCCAAAAGTTCTACCAGGTCATCTACCGGGAAAACGGTTAGCATTTTATTTACCCATGTGGAAGAACCACAGCAATTATGTAGTAATTCCCTTTTTTTATCAATAGTAAGATGATCAAATTCTGCAATTGTCATGTTTTATTTTTTTGGCCTCACCCCAACCCCTCTCCGAGGAGAGGGAACTATACTATTGTTGGAAACCTGTTTACATTTTTATAATAAATATAAACTGCGGGCTCCTTACCCATAGCCGTAAACCATTGCTGACAATAAGGAGCCATCCAGATAGAGTCGCCTTTTTTTATTGGGTACCATTCATGATCGAGCATGTAAATTCCCTGGCCCTGAAGATACATAAGCCCGTGTTCCATAATATGTGTCTCCACCATTGGCAAATGGCCACCAGGATCATAAGTAAAAATATTTACGGCCATATCAAATGATAGATCATCAGGTAACAAAACCTGTAAGCGAAGCGCATCGTCGCCAAGGTATGCGGGGCCTTTCACCTTTGCGGAATCACCAAAAACTATCTCCGGAACTTTATGCCCTTCAAGGCTTTCATATAGTTTATGAAAGGTAAGCAACTGCGTTCCTTCTTCTATGTTGTCAAAATTATATTGCTTTTCTATTGGCACATATACGAATTGTCCTTGTAAAAGTTCCCGTTTATTTCCATTAATATTTACAGCGCATTTCCCCTTAATGATATAAAAAAAAATTTGAGATTTTTTAGTTGCTCCTGAAAGCTTGCAATCTTTATTCGCGGTTATAAAAGTTTGTGTGAGATTAGCGCCCATTTGTTCGTTAATAATAACATTCACCGTGCAATTCTCCCAGCTTGGAACCCGGCTATTGATATAACCATCAGGGCTTATTACTGCATGATTTCTCTTTACTACCGACCTTGTTAATGCTGATATTTCCATGTGTAATTTCTTTCTGCCTGTTTCAGGCTTCACCTATTTTGCCAACGTGAAGTTCTTTCTCAGTCTGAGCCTGTTTGTCAGCCTGAGCTTGTTGAAGGCCCTCAACTTTCGATGACAACTGCACGATAAAATTATCTGATATTTCTAACGCCGTTGCGATATCCTTAATTTCCGTTTTCTCTAACGGGTTATGGCTAATGCCTTTAAAACATTTTACAAATAGCAGAGATACCGGCGCAACTTCGGATATGGCAACTGCATCGTGGCCCGCACCACTTTCCATTTCAATTACTTCCATATCGCTTTGCTTAATTGATTTTTTCAAAAGCTTAGTAAGAGCCTCGTCACAGGTAACCGGGTTTGTTTCATGTATTAATTTCCATTCAAAATAAATTTTTCTTTTATTGCAAATTTCTTCACAGATTTCATTGAGGCTTTCATAAGCTCTTGTAAGCTTTTTCTTACTCCCGCTTCTCAGGTCAAGGCTGCATGTTGCTTTACCAGGAATTACATTGCTGGAGGCATGTTGAATTTCTATTTTGCCAACCGTTGCAACCACACCACTTTTTTTAGCGCTTGCAAACTGTTCAACAGCAAGGATAAATTCCGCTGCTGCACATAATGCGTCGGTCCGCATCTTCATCGGTACAGTGCCTGCATGGCCTGCGATTCCTGTAAACTCAATGGACATTCTTCTTTGTCCTGCGATAGCTGTTACTATTCCCGCTGCAATATTACTATTATACAAAACAGGTCCTTGCTCAATGTGAATTTCGTAATAGCCAAGCCAATCTTCGGGCTTTATGGTATTGTCTGAAAGTTTTGCACTATCGTAATGAAGCCCTTGTAACACTTGTTCCAGTGAATTTCCATCGTGATCTTTTTTTTGCAACATTTCCACATTAATATTTCCGGCTACCACTTTACTGCCCAGGTAAGATGCGTGAAAGCGCACACCTTCTTCATCACTAAAGGCGATGACTTCAATATGAAAAGGGAGCTTAATATTTTGTTGATTTATATTTTCAACAACGTCTAACCCTGCAAGTATGCCAAGAGCTCCATCATATTTTCCCGCATTAATTACCGTATCGAAATGAGATCCAATTACAAAAGTTTTCGCATCAGGGATCTCTGAAAATAATTTGCCCCTTACGTTCCCGATGTTATCAATATAAGTTTGAAGCCCCGCTTCTTTCATCCATGATTCAATCTTATGTTGGGCCTCCACAAATGCCTTTGTACCAAAGACCCTGTTCAGGCAATCGGGTTCATCACTGCATTGAGCAAGTTCCACGATTCTTGATTCAATTTTTTCCGCTCTTATTTTAGAATTTTTCATTGTTTTATTTATGCAGCGTTGGTTATTGATTAATTTTAAATTTAATCCCGTTTATCCGGCAAAAGTAATTCTCAATCTGTTAATTGGTACGAATAATGAATTTTCCATTATTCAAAGCGGAAAAATTCCCATTTTTATAAACTTCTACGCCCCCAAGATAGGTTTGTTCTATAACTCCCCTTAAAGTTTTGTCGAGGTAAGGCGTTATTTTATTTTTGTGCTGAATTATTTTTTCTGTGACGGTAAATTCTTTTCCATCATCCCATACAATAATATCAGCGTCATAACCCGCGGCAATTTTCCCCATATTGTGCTCCCTCCCAATAAGTTTTGCAGGATTTTCCGAAAGCCACTTCGCCATATCCAACACAGATACATTTCTTTCCTTTGCGGCTGTCCATAAGGCTGGCAGCGCAAACTGCAATGATGCAATACCGCCCCATGCTTTCATGAAATTTCCGATTTTCATTTCTTTAAGCTCTGGCGTTGCCGGCGAATGATCCGTTGCGACAAAATCAATAATGCCATCTTTGAGTGCCTGCCATAGCAGTTCATTATTTTCCTTTTCACGAATGGGTGGTGCACACTTAAACGCTGTTGCGCCATCGGGAATTTCTTCAGCATTAAAGAAAAGGTAATGCTGGCCCGTTTCAACAGTGAGAGGTAATTTTTTTTGTTTTGCTTTTGCAATTTGTTCAATGGAATTTGCAGAGGACAAATGAACGATGTGCACATGACAATTATATTCTTCGCACAAACGGATCATCAATGCAATCGCATCATCTTCCCATTTTTTAGGCCTTGATGCTAAATAATTTTTATACGAGTCACACTCTCCTGTCGCTTTACTTTTTATATTATCGAGTTCGCAATGTACAAGCAGTGGCAAATTATGCCTGGCAATAACCTTCATTACTTTCCTCAAATCTTCTTCATTTACATTTGGAAATTCATCAATACCCGAATGCATGAGAAAGGCTTTAAAGCCGAACACACCTTTATCAATAAGTTTTTCTATTTCATCTTCGTTACCCGGAACAATGCCACCCCAGAATCCGCAATTGGTATGTAACTTATTTTTGGTAGAAATAATTTTTTCATCAAATGCTTTTGCCGTGGTAGTTACCGGAGAAGCATTTAACGGCATATCAATTAAAGTAGTAACGCCCCCGGCAATCGCCGCTTTTGTTGCTGTATCAAATCCTTCCCATTCTGTTCGTCCCGGCTCATTTATATGTACATGCGGGTCGATAATGCCTGCCATTATGATTTTATTTCCAACATCAATTATCTTACCTGAATGATTTTCGAAAGTTCCATTTATTAAGTCAGTAATTATTCCATCTTTAATTAGGATAGTTGCTTCAATGATTTCACCATTTGTAATTACCCTGTTACTATGTAAAGCCAGATCGGTCATTCTTTATAATAAAATCAATCTATAAAAATAGAAAACAAAATTCTAAATTGTCTTCATTAAAAGCCCGTTGATTATTAGCCCTGTATTTTTTATGGCTGATTAATAAAAATTATTGTTTACATGCTGCCTGCTGCTATTTTTTTTATCCTGGTGATTATTCTTGTTTTCCTGGTTGTAATGACCTACAGGTTTCGTGGATTCGAAAAAGAATATTCTCTACCCACCAATGATAAGAGTATTAATAACGAAGCAGAAAAAGAGAATATAATATTATCAAAAGGATTTGTGTATGCTGCGCTGGTATTGACTATAATAGCCTTGCTTGTTTGTGTATATTTTTTTCTTCGTGGCACCATTTGGGAAGCGCATATGATGGATTGGCTCAATCTTATTGTCAGGCTTGCGCATATTACTTTTGGCATTGCATGGATTGGTGCTTCGTTTTATTTTGTTTTTCTTGAGAATGCGCTCAACAGAACAGAGAACGTAAGAGAAGAGCTTGCCGGAAATTTGTGGGCAGTTCATGGCGGCGGTTTTTATTATCTTGAAAAATATAAGATCGCTCCGAAAGCAATTCCGAAACATTTGCATTGGTTTAAATACGAAGCATACTTTACATGGCTCTCCGGATTTTGTTTGCTGTTTATCGTTTACTATTTCAATGCAAAAGAATTTTTAATAAGTAAAGATGTTCTTGACATAAGTCCTTTTGCGGCAATTGCAATTGGTATTGGATCTTTTATAGCTGGGTGGTTGATTTATGATATTCTGTGTAAAACCCCTTTGGTAAAAAAAGGTGCATGGTTTGCGTTAACCGGTTTTATTATCGTACTCATATTTGCATATTTTTATGCGCATGTTTTCAGTGCACGTGCAGCATATATTCATTTTGGAGCCATGCTGGGAACCATAATGGCTGCAAATGTTTTCTTTGTGATTATTCCTTCACAAAAAGCAATGGTAAAAGCAGCTAAGGAAGGCAAGCCATTGAATCCCGGGCTTGGAATAAATGCCGGCAGGCGATCTCTTCATAATAATTACTTTACGCTTCCTGTTCTGTTTGTAATGATAAGCAATCATTTTCCGGGCACTTATGGAAATATGAATTCATGGTTAGTTCTCGCAGCATTAACATTGGGAACTGCGGGAGTAAAACATTATTTGAACCTCCGGGAGAAAGGCCAGTTGAGTATTTGGGTAATGCCGGTTTCCGTTTTAATAATCCTTGCAACCTGTTTTGTTACCGCGCCGCAAAAGGAAACTACTGAATGTAAGGCAGAGATCAATTTCACGGAAGTAAATACAATCTTTCAACAACGTTGTATCAGTTGCCATTCTTCCCGTCCTACAGACAACACACTAAGTACTGCGCCTAATGGAGTCGCATATGATACACCTGCTGATATTATAAAATATAAAGACAAAATTATGCAGCGTGCTGTGGTTACAAAGACGATGCCGTTGAATAACAAAACAAATATGACAGCTGAAGAGCGCAATATACTTCGGTGCTGGATTGACCAGGGAGCGGTTGTGAAATAGTGTCAACATTTTGATAAATTTTAAACCGCATAGAAATAGTCTTTGTGCAGATCGGCTTCCCCTCATTAAGTCAATTGTGCTAACTTTATTATAAACAAAAAAACACTATTGATTCAATTTATTTTAAACAGCAAAGAAATAAATACCGCACAACCTCCGGGCTTGTTACTGCTCGATTTTGTTCGATATCATCAAAATTTGATGGGCACAAAAATTGGCTGCAGGGAAGGTGATTGCGGTGCATGCACCGTGCTCGTTGGAGAGTTGGTAGATGGTGAGTTGATATATCGTTCCATGACATCATGCCTGCTCCCGCTTGGCAACGTTCATCATAAACATATTGTAACTATCGAGGGAATTAATATGCAAGAGTTGAATCCGATTCAGCAATGCATGAGTGATGAAGGAGCTTCACAATGTGGTTTTTGTACACCCGGTTTTGTGGTTTCCCTTGCGGGGTTTTGTTTAAGCATTGAACAACCTTCTTATAAAAAAGCCATTGCATCAATTGATGGAAATATTTGCAGGTGCACCGGTTACAAATCAATTGAAAGAGCTGCGGCAAACCTTGTGGGTTTAATGGAAAAAAGGAAAGAAGAAGACGTGATTGATTTTGTCACGGAAAAACAGATATTACCATCTTATTTTAATAAAATAAAACAACGGCTAGAAACATTAAAAAGTAATACTAACGGGATAGTAGAAACAAAAAATGTTAATAAATATCTCGGTGGTGGCACTGACCTCTATGTTCAGCAACCTGAAAATATGGTTTATGCAGACATTGGTTTTTTATACGACAAATCAGATTTAAGACGAATAAACAAAGTTGAAAATAAATGTTATATCGGCCCCTCGGTAACTGTTACGGATCTCATTGAATCGGAAATTCTAGTTGAACATTTTCCTGAACTTCCCGGGTTTATAAAATTAGTTTCTTCTACACCTATAAGAAACATGGCGACCATTGCCGGAAATTTTATTAATGCTTCGCCCATAGGTGACTTTACTATATTTTTTCTTGCGCTTGATGCGCAATTGATTTTAAGTGATGGTATAAATAAAAGAGAAATTCCATTGCGGAAATTATATAAAGGCTATAAAATTCTGGATAAACAACCGCACGAAATTATCAGGCAAATTTATTTTGAGCTGCCGTCAAAAAGCACTCTTTTCAATTTTGAAAAAGTGAGTAAGCGCACCCATCTTGATATTGCCAGTGTAAATACGGCAATGTCAATAACAATGAATGAAGACGAAGTGATTAGCGCTTCTTTATCTGCCGGCGGCGTTGGGCCAACACCGCTATATCTTTTCCGTGCTTCTGAATTTTTAAAACAGAAAGTTTTAACTGAAGAAACAATTTTTGAAGTCATCGAAATTGTGAAGAAAGAGATAACACCAATAAGCGATGCAAGAGGAAGTAAAGAGTATAAAGCATTATTATTAGGACAATTAATTAAGGCACATTTTCTCACCCTGTTTCCTGAATTAAATGTCGAAAAAATGTTGATGAACTGATGAAGAATATAGACACATTCACGCACGTACGCGGCGAATCCATCTACCTGGATGATATTCCTGAACTCGCAGGAACCTTATACGGCGCGGTGTTCGGCTCGCCCGTCGCTCATGGAAAAATTACCGGCCTGGATGTATCAGCTGCGCAAGATATAAGCGGTGTTATAAGAATATTTACTTCCGACGATGTTCCTGGTGAAAACCAGATTGGAGGGATTGTCGCGGATGAACCTCTCCTTGCAGAAGAGCATGTGCATTTTAATGGTATGCCTGTCGCGTTTGTTGTTGCTGAATCGCCGGAAATCGCACAGGCAGCGGTTAAAAAAATTAAGATTGAAATTGAGCCGCTGCCAATTATAACCGATCCACGGGAGGCAAAACAGAAAGGTGAACTAATTGTGCCAGCCCAGAACGTTTAAACTCGGCGATACCTCCTCGCAATGGAAAAATTGTTCGCACATTTTTGAAGGCATCGCAGAGTACTAACGGACAGGAACACTTATACATAGAAACGCAGGGAGCTTATACGATCCCTATTGAAAATAATTGTATAAAAGTATATTCATCCACGCAAGGCCCTACAGCAGTTCAACGGCACATGGCAGAAGTATTGAACATTCCCATGCATCGCCTGGAAATTGATGTGACCCGTCTTGGGGGCGGTTTTGGGGGAAAAGAAGACCAGGCAACAGTGTGGGCTTGCTTGTGCGCACTCGCAACTTATCATTTAAAGAAACCCGTAAAATATTCTCTTCACAGAATGGAAGATATGCGCATGACGGGTAAAAGAAATCCCTATACTTCTGATTTTAAAATAGGGCTTGATGAGGATCTTAAGATCATTTGTTATGAAGCATCTTTTTATCAAAACGCGGGCGCCTTCGCTGATCTTTCACCTGCGGTTTTGGAGCGTACCTTATTTCATTGTACCAATTCATATTTTGTTCCGAATGTAACGGCAACCGCCTATAGCTGCAGAACCAACCTTCCTCCAAATACTGCATTCCGGGGTTTTGGCGGACCACAGGGAATGTTTGTTATTGAATCTGCGATCAATAGAGCGGCGGATGAATTGGGCATACCGGCTTCGAAAATCCAGCAAAAAAATCTGTTAGTTACCGGGAATGAATTTCCTTATGGTCAGCTTGCCGAGAGTGAAGCGAATGAGTGTTGGAACAAAGCCGTTGAAATGTATGACGTTTACAATTTGCAGAAAAGCGTCCGGGCATTTAACGACTCAAATAAATTATATAAAAAGGGGCTTTCTTTAATGCCGGTTTGCTTTGGTATCTCATTTACTAAAACGATGATGAACCAGGCAAGGGCATTGGTTCATGTCTACACTGATGGAAGTGTTGGTGTAAGCACCGGCGCCGTCGAGATGGGGCAAGGTGTTAATACAAAAATGCTGCAAGTGGCTGCCAAAGTTTTTTCTGTTGATACATCTAAAATAAAAATTCATTCTACGAATACATTCAGAATTTCAAATACATCGCCCTCTGCAGCAAGCGCAACCGCTGATTTAAACGGCAAGGCTGTTGAAATGGCTTGCAATGCCATTGCTGGAAGGCTTAAAGAAGTGGCTGCTGAAATTTTGGTGGCCGAAGTGGCCGGTATTGAGTTGAAAGACGAGATGATTTGGGCAGGTGGACAACTAACAGAACTATCCTGGGAAGAACTGGTACTAACTGCTTACGTTAAACGTATAAACTTATCGGAACATGCACATTATGCGACTCCCGAAATACGATACGACGCCGCGATAGAGAAAGGCCATCCTTTTGCTTATCACGTTTATGGTACTGCCGTTACAACTGTCACAGTCGATTGCCTCAGGGGAATCTACGAAATAGATGCTGTAAAAATCGTTCATGATTTTGGGGCAAGTATGAATCCAATAGTTGACCTTGGGCAAATCGAAGGAGGACTTGTGCAGGGGATTGGTTGGATGACGATGGAGGAAATTATTTATGATAAGGAAGGAAGGCTTCGTTCAAATGCCTTATCAACTTATAAAATTCCCGACATATATTCTGTTCCAAAAAAAGTTGATGTTCATTTCCTCGAAACACAAAATGATAATCTGGCGATATTTCGTTCAAAAGCAGTGGGAGAGCCACCTTTGATGTATGGCATCGGAACTTTCTTTGCGCTTCGCAATGCAATAAGAGCGTTTAATCCAAATGCTTCTCCGGCATTTTCTGCGCCAATGACTCCTGAAAAAGTTTTATGCTCATTGTATTCCAAAGACCCGGAATATATCAACCCTACAAATGAAGAAGCAATTAGCGATATGGAATTTAATAAGTAAAAGTCTAAAGGAAAAAATTCCGGTAATGCTTTTATATGTCGTGGAGAGTTACGGCAGCAGCCCCGGAAGACAGGGCTTTTTTATGGCTGTGAATGCCGAAGGTAATTTGGAGGGTTCCGTGGGTGGTGGCATTATGGAGCATAAGTTTGTTGAGATGGCGAAACAAAGGCTTAAGCATCATGCAAAAGAAACGCTGGTAAAAAAGCAGGTGCATGATAAAAATGCCGGGGTAAATAAAAGCGGTATGATATGCTCCGGCGGGCAAACGATATTATTATACATCGTTCAAAAGAAAGATGCGGAAGCGATTAAGGAAATAATCAAATCATTAAAGAATAATAAAACAGGTCTGCTAAAACTCTCGCAGGCGGGTCTTGAGTTTTCAAAGGGCGTTCAGACAACTGAAAATTTTTCTTACAAATTTGTTGCTGATGATAAATGGCATTATACAGAAAACATTGGCTATAAAAGTCACTTGTACATCGTTGGCGGCGGGCATTGCGCATTAGCACTGTCCAAATTGATGAGTACTTTAAATTTTTGCATTCATTTGTTTGATAACAGGGAGCAACTGAATACAATGCATAAAAATAAAGTCGTGCACGAAAAGAATTATATTAAGAATTATACTTCGCTCGCAAAACATATTCCTTCCGGCCAAAATAACTATGTTGTAATAATGACCTTCGGATACAGAACAGATGATGAAGTGTTGCGCTCTATAATCAACAAGAGTTTCAAATATCTCGGAGTTTTAGGCAGCGCTAAAAAAATGGAAAAGATGTTTGATCAATATAGAGCGGAAGGATTTGACAAAGACATTTTACAAAAAATACATGCACCGGTTGGCATACAAATCAAGAGCCAGACGCCGGAAGAAATTGCCGTAAGCATAGCTGCTGAAATCATAAAGGTTAAGAATCAAGGTCATTAATTTCTCTCATCCAGAATCTCACTTTTGGATCATGCAATTGCTTTCTTTGACTTAGAGAAAAGTGTATCGATTATGATCGAAGCATTTTAATTCTCTGTAATCTTAATTTTTCCACATATTTGCATTTCAACATTTTCAAAAAATATGGATATTAAAATCACAACTATCATCTTTGACCTCGGAGGTGTTCTTATTGATTGGAACCCGCGTTATGTGTACCGGCAGATTTTTGATAGCGAAGAAAAAATAGATTGGTTTTTTGAAAATATATGCACAAATGACTGGAACGAAAAACAGGACGCCGGAAGATCTCTGCAGGAGGCCACAGAAGAGCTTGTGGCAAAACATCCGGAATACGAAAACGAGGTAAAAGCGTATTACGACAGGTGGAAAGAAATGCTCGGCGGGCCCATTGAGGAAACCGTCGAAATATTGCATGCTCTCAGGGAGGCTAAAAAATATAAAATGTACGCGCTTACTAACTGGAGCGCTGAAACGTTTCCGGTAGCGCTGGAGCGATACGATTTTTTAAAATGGTTTGATGGCATTGTAATGAGTGGCGAAGAGAAGACGAGAAAACCTTTTGCAGATATCTATCATACTTTACTCAGCCGTTTTACCATAGATCCTTCTGAAGCAATATTTATCGATGATAGCCTAAGAAACATTGAGGGAGCCGAAGCTGTTGGTATCAACGGAATACATTTTCAGTCACCCGGCCAATTATTAGAAAGAGCTTAGAGAAATGGAGATTTTGTAATTTTTGCTGACGTAAATAAAACGAATTGAATGAGCAACCTTTTACTTGGAAGAAGCCAATTCGGTGACCCTGCGAATATGGGGAATGTGCTTACGAAAAACGACGCCGAAGATTTGTTAAATGGATGGGTAATTAATGACCGGCTTAAGCTGCATATGAGGCAGGTTGCATATCTTATGCATTCATGGGCCGCAGAAAAAGAAGAATCTCGATGAGGGCAACCAATGGCGTTGGGAAATGGCCGGCTTGCTTCACGATGCAGATTGGGATCAGTGGCCCGATCAGCATTGCAGTAAAATTATCAGCGAACTGGAAGAAAGAAAAATCGATCCGGAAATAATACATGCCATTGCCTCGCATGGGCCCAACTATTTTGGCGTAGAACCAGAAACTAAAATGGATAAAATGCTCTACGCATTTGATGAATTGTCGGGATTAATTCATGCCTATTCTTTAATGCGTCCTGAAGGCTACAAGGGAATGGAACTAAAGGGCGTAAAAAAACGATTTAAAGAAAAGTCTTTTGCGGCCAATGTTTCCCGCGAAGAAATTCAGGATGCCTGTAACAGGGCGGGAATTCCTATCGAAGAAATTATTAATTTTATAATCGAATATCAACCCGCGGTTCAATAACTCAGGCCGATTGTTTAACACCAGGATGTTTCCGAAGAAATAACAAGGATTGAAAGGATAAAAAATTAATCATCACCTTTAAAAAACCGGTTATGAAAAGGAATATTATTATCATCGTCATGGCGCTGTTTTCCCCATTGTTTCTATTTGCCCAGGCAGACTATAAGGTTGTATTTGATCTCACCAGCAATGACACAATGAATCATAAAGCAGTCATAAGGTGGACTAACGAAATTATAAAAGCATCTAACGATGCACAGGTAGAAGTCGTGTTCTATGGAAATTCATTAGATATGGTTCAAAAAGATAAATCCGTAGTTGCAGGCGACATCGAAAAACTTGCCGCAAATAAAAATGTCTCTTTTAAGGTTTGCCGTGTTGCAATGAAAGCGCACAACGTGGATTTAAACCAGTTAATTCCCGGGATTGAAACCGTACCTGACGGGATTTATGAAATTGTCACAAAAGAAAAAGAGGGATGGGCCTATATAAAAGGCATTCGATAAATAAAAATGTTTATTCTCATTTTTAATTTTTTATTATGGCCGATTTAAAAACCAAAGAGAACAGTGCGAGTGTTGAAAAATTTCTGAACTCAGTAGAGGATGAAACAAAACGTAATGATTGTTTTGCAATTGCTGAAATAATGAAGCAGGTAACCAAGCAGGAACCAAAGATGTGGGGCCCTTCAATTGTTGGGTTTGGGAGTTATCATTACAAATATGAATCCGGACACGAAGGTGATATGTGCATTACAGGATTCTCTCCGCGGAAGCAGGCAATTGCATTATACCTGAGCGGGGTTGTGACATCCGGGAAGGATCTGCTGCAACAATTGGGAAAACATAAAACAGGCGAAAGCTGCCTCTATATAAAAAAACTCAGCGATGTAGATGCAAAAATCCTTAAACAACTTATTAAACTATCGCTTGATCTATTGAAGAAGCAATCAAAATAAATATCCCGGTAATTATTTTCTGAACCGTGAATCTTTGTAGCTGAAACAAATATGGTCATATTTATATTTGTGCTACTCCCTCTTGAAGCTGCGCTACCCGTACCATAATTATTTAGAAATATTTTTTCTTTTGTCCAAAAAACGATTGCGCCGTTCGTCATTAACGTATACATATTTTTTACTCTTAAATAAATAAAAATGGACAAAAATTCTAATTCTCTCAACTGGTTTGAGATACCCGCTCTCGATATCGCAAGAGCAACAAAATTTTATGAAGCAATTTTCGATGTAAAAATGGAAGAGATGCAGGAAATGATGGGGATGAAAATGAGTGGCTTTCCCGCCGATATGGGAAATGGCAAAGCAAGTGGCGCATTGGTTCAGAGCCCGCAACACACGCCTTCTATGGATGGATGTGTAATTTATTTAAATGCGAATCCCGAAATTCAAACGGTCATTGATCGCATAGAAAAGGCGAAGGGCAAAGTGCTGATGCCGAAAACCCAGATCAGTCCGGAAATTGGATATATGGCTTTCTTTGTTGATACGGAAGGAAATAAAATGGCATTACACGCTCAAAACTAAACCGGCGAAGCGTGTGGCGTATTCCATTATCACGTCCTGTTAAGTACAAATAAGTTTTATTAAAAACATCTTTCAAACTTGTCTTAATTACCAAAACCCGTTCGTCATGTTGATAATTAAATAACTTTTAAAAATTAAAAAATGAATAATTCAGTTTATCAATCAAAAATTATTTTCAACATGAATGATCGTCTTTTCAAAAGTACATTGGAAGGCATCACCGAAGAGCAGGCAAAAGAAAGAATCACAGATCATGTAAATCCGGTGATTTGGATTGCGGCTCATACCGTTTGGGCGAGGTATAATACGTTGATGTTTCTCGGTAAACCTGCAGGCAATCCTTACAACGACTTATTTGAAAATTTTAAGGCTTACGACCCATCCTTAAATTATCCTTCCCTTGCGGAAATAAAAGATGAATGGGAAAAAGCTTCCGGCTTATTGAACGATGCGCTGGAATCAGTCTCAGAAGAACACCTTGCAGGTGATTCACCAATAAAAAGCCCTATAGGTGATTTTACAAACGGCGGGACCGTTGCGTTCCTTGCGCAGCATGAGAGTTACGACATTGGCCAGTTAGGTTTGCTGAAAAAATTCTTTACAAAACAGGCAATGAGTTATAATTAAGCGGGAGTTTTAAAAATAATATAATTTGAAATGGTTGATGTTTCGACAGAAATTGTCATAGGTGCGCCTAAAGAAAAAGTATCAGCATACGCAGCCGATCCTGGCAATGCGCCTCATTGGTACAAAAACATAAAATCAGTAGAATGGAAAACTCAAAAGCCGTTAGTCATCGGCTCGCGGATAGCATTTAAAGCGAAATTTTTAGGAAAGGAACTTGCTTATATTTATGAAATAGAAAAATATATTCCGGGAGAACTTCTTGTTATGCGTACATCCGAAGGTCCATTTCCTATGGAGACAACATACCAGTGGAAAGCTGTTGATGCCAATACCAGTTCTATGATCTTAAGGAATGCCGGACAGCCTTCCGGTTTTTCAAAATTGTTTGCACCATTTATGGAAATAGCAATGCGGCGTGCGAATAAAAAAGATCTAAAACTTTTAAAATCTATAATAGAAAATAATCTCAATTAAAAACAAAAAACTTAAAATCAAATTCAAATGAAAGAGTATATATTTTTATTCAGGGGCGGCCGCGAAGAAATGGAATCCTCATCGCCTGAGCAGTCACAAGCCCACATGCAACGCTGGATGGACTGGATGGGGAAGCTGGGTAAAGAAGGAAAATTTGTAGGAGCACAGCCTTTAAATAAAGATGGCAAGACTGTATCAGGAAATAAAAAAGTTATTTCAGATGGCCCTTTTATGGAGGGCAAAGAAATGGTTGGAGGCTATCTTATTTGCAAAGCAAATACGCTGGACGAAGCGGTAGAAATTTCGAAGGGTTGCCCGCTTCTTGAACATGAAGATGGTGTAGTGGAGGTAAGGGAAATACAGGAATTGAAAATGTGATTCCACAAATTATAATCGCATTCTTAAAAGGGAAAATTGGTTTGCAATGAGTAAACCAATTTTGCTTTTTATTTTATAAATAAAACATCTGAAATGTTGTGGATAAAAAAGTTATATTCTTGCTGCGGTGCAAAACCTGGTTTATGATCAGCTTATAAAAGCAGATAAATATATAGAGCGAGGACGCCGGGCTGTTTAAGAGAATATGTATTGGTGCCTGGCAAATTATTTGAGAACAAAAGGAATTAAAAAATATTTTGACATAAGTATAGATACATAAAAACCTTAAAACCAGGACCCAGGACAAAAAAGGAAAACATCAAAATAAACTCACATGACAAAAGGAACAAAACAAGATCCCTGGAAACTGAAAACACCACCAGGAACCTCTGAGTATGAAATGTACAAAGACCTAAAAGACGGAAAAGAAATTATTGTGTGCACAGTTGGTAAAACAGTTTTGCATTATGATGCAAGATGTATAAACGATTTGCATACAATGCTCAAAAAGCAAGGCGACTGGATGGAATTGGGAAGCGCTGACGAACAAAAACCTGCAAAGGAAGGGACTGTAGAGGCATGGGGCCGGTCAGATAAAAATCGTGTAGGCGGATGGTATGGATTAAAAAAAGGTTTTCGGGGAAGATTTGGAATGTATGTACCGCCTTTGCTGGAAGCCTTAGGACTGGCGGAAGTTGAGCACAATGCAAGAAACAATCGCATGCGGGCGTTGTGACACGATTCAATTTGGTACTGCCCGGGAGTCTATATCGTAAATATATACCTGCAATTAATCTTGCATTCGCTATAATTTTATAGAAATAAAAATTTGTGCATCCAGACAATGAACCCGTTCAACGGCTTACGGAGCATCTTTTTCGAAATGAATCCAAGAAGATGATATCAGTGTTGACCAGAATTTTTGGTACTGAAAATCTTGAAACCGCTGAAGATGTTGTGCAGGACACATTACTACAAGCCATGCATATTTGGAAAATGAAGGGAGTTCCTGATAATCCTTCGGCATGGCTTTTTCGCGTTGCAAAAAATAAAGCAATCGATATAATCAGGAGAAACAAGCACTCTGTTCAATTTGATTTTACTGATAAAGAAAAAATACTCCTTACATCTGAATATACACTTAACTCCACGATGGAAAATTTCTGGAAAGAAGAATTTATTAAAGACGATCTCCTAAGAATGATGTTTGCATGTTGTCATCCCGAAATTTCACCGGAAAACCAAATAAGCCTCATGTTGAAAACGCTCTGCGGTTTTAGTACTGCCGAAATCGCTAAAGCTTTTCTTACCAGCGAAGACACAGTTTCAAAAAGGCTTTACCGGACAAAAGAATTTTTCAGGCAACACAAAACCAGACTGGAAATTCCCTCTGTAAATGAAATTAAAAACAGGACGGATTCTGTATTGAATACGATTTACCTGATTTTTAATGAAGGCTATAATTCCACCAATTCCGAAGAATTAATTCGTAAGGATGTAATAGCCGAAGCGATGATGCTTTGCAAACTACTCACCGAGAATGAACATACGCAGCAGCCGGAGGTATTTGCGTTAATGGCATTAATGTGTTTTCATTCATCAAGGAGCGACAGCCGGCTTACAACAGAAGGTGAGATAATTTTGCTGCCGATGCAGGACCGTAAAAAATGGGATCAATTTTTAATTGATGAAGGAAACGAATATATGAATAAGGCAGCATTTGGGGACGTGGTAAGCACTTATCATATTGAGGCTGCTATTGCCTATGAGCATTGCACTGCCGGGACTTTTAAGGATACCAACTGGAATAAAATATTAGAATACTATGAATGGCTTTGCAGGATTTCGCCATCTCCTATAAATGAATTGAACCGCACTATTGCCGTGATGGAATTGTATGGTGCGGCGGCTGCCCTTCAACAATTAGAAAGCATTAAAGACAAGAAGAAACTGGAATCGTATTATTTATACTATAGCCTCTTTGGCGAAATACAGTCACGATTAAACAACCTGCCTGCCGCAAAAAAATATTTTGAAACTGCCATACAACTTACACATTCTGATAAGGAAAGGAAAATGTTGCGAAATAAAATTCTTGCTTTGTTGAATTGATTTGATTCGCCATCTCCGGCTATGGAATTTTGGAGATAATAAATTCGGCAGATATTTCCTGAACATCGTACATCAAACATCGCAACCCGTACATTTATTTCTTCTCCATATTCATATAATCAACTGTAAGATTTGCCAATGCTTTTACGCCAAGTGTAAATCCGCTTTCATCAATGTAAAAATCAGGAGTATGATGTGAGGGCGCTGTTTTAGGGTCACCGCCTTTTGGCATGCCACCTAAAAAAATAAAAAGCCCGGGCACTTTTTCCTGGAAAAAAGAAAAATCCTCTGCCCCGGTTACAGGTGGCTTCAATACTACATTTTCATTGCCTGCTGTTTTGCGGAGCGATGGAAGCATTTTTTCGGTGAGCATAGGATCGTTGTAAGTAACAGGATAATGCGTCGTATACGGTAATTTGATTTCTGCCGTGGCTCCCGCTGCTTCTGCGGTTTTGGTGACAATCTGTTTTATTCTGTCTATCATCATAGCTTCATCTTCTTTGGTGAAAGATCTTACAGTACCCAGCATTTCGGTCTGCTCAGGAATTATGTTAGGGCGATTGCCCGCATTAATAGCGCCGATCGTTACTACCCCGGCATTTTCAGTAACATTTAGATTGCGGCTCACGATGGTCTGCAAATTATTAATGATCTGCGCAGAAACAACAATAGGATCTATAGACGACCACGGGTAAGCGCCGTGAGCAGATCTTCCTTTTATAGTAATCTTCATATCATTTACCCCCGCCATGGTGCCGCCGGGCCGGTAAGATACTTTCCCAACTTCAGTTTGCGAATTTATATGAAGGCCAAATACCACATCCACCTTGGGATTTTCCATCACGCCCTCTTTTATCATTAACTCGGCACCTCCTTCTTCACCGGCAGGAGGGCCTTCTTCGGCAGGTTGAAAAATGAATTTCACAGTTCCTTTTAAATCATTTTTCATGGAGGATAAAATTTCCGCGACTCCCATTAAAATTGCAACGTGTGAATCGTGGCCGCAGGCATGCATCACGCCTACTTCCTGCCCATTGTACATTGTTTTTACTTTTGATGCAAAAGGAACGTCTACTCTTTCCGTCACAGGAAGCGCATCCATATCTGCACGCAATGCTACAACCGGCCCTGGTTTTCCTCCCTTTAAAATTCCAACTACACCAGTTTTTGCGATACCTGTTGTAACCTCTATTCCCAGGGATTGAAGATGCTTTGCAATAATGCCTGCAGTTCGTGTTTCATTATTTCCCAGCTCGGGATGTTCGTGAAAATCTCTTCTCCATCCGATTACTTTGGGCTCTATTTTATCTGCAGCAGCATTTATTTTATTTCTCAAAACATCATTTTGTGAAAACACTGAGACTGAAAGGAGCAGGAGAAATGGTAGTAATATTTTCTTCATCAATTTTAGTTTTTAAATGATACCGTGTAAAATACATGAATGAAATGAAAAAATCGCAGTTAGAATTTATCACTCCTTTTTTTAATTTCAACCGGATAATTTATAAAGCATGATTTGGTTAAGATTATCCAATCCATGCGTGTAAAAAAAAAATCGCATTTGGTAACATCGCAGGTTGTTGAAAATAAAAATGTGTTTTTTTGACTATTTCAAAATTTGTTGTTATACGCCGCCACGAACTGCTGTTGGTAACCGAGTTGAAGGGAAGGTTTAAAAATGATTAACGTGAGACAACATAAAGAAATTCCATCGAATGTTAAGTGATAGCTCTTGCATATTGCGATCGGGATGTGGCACTTCGGTACACATTGTGACCACCTTACCTAAGGGTGCATTTCAAATTGTAGCATTATGTGCAGTAGGCACTACCCGTTTGTAGCATTAATATTTATAAATTGATATTTGCCACGTTGTGGCTACCCTTAATGGTTGCGCACCTCCGGCACGCATGACAAAATTGCAATTGCTACAAACAGGAAACCCCATGGCCAATGCCATTAAGTTGAGGTTTGCGTTCCGCCGCTGCGTCATTTCGTTAGCGTCCAGAAGAGTCAATGACATCCTATAATATCATGTGACTTGCGAAACTTACATCAAACATTGTACATCGCACATACCGTTACGGAACATTAATATATTTATGAATCTGCAGCGAAAGCTGCCATTGAGGGTTGGCTTTTATATAATCAATTATCATGGGTGTAACGATCTCAGCTTTGTCCCATTCAGGTTGGAGGTATAATTCACAGCCGGTTGAAACTAAAACTGCATATTTTTCAGCCCAGTCAAAATCCGACTTATTGAATACGACTATTTTTAGTTCGTGTGCCTTTTTTAATATTCCGGGCAATGGTGGCTTAAATTTTTTAGGAGAAAGGCAAATCCAGTCCCACGAGCCGGTCAACGGGTGGGAGCCGGAAGTTTCTATATTGGTAGAAAACCCTTCACGCTGCAAGGCGTTTGTAAGACCCTCCAGGTTATACATTGTGGGCTCACCACCGGTGATAACGGCGAGGCGACAAGGATTAATTTTTGCATTATGGACAATATCTTCGATACTTTGTTTCGGATGCAGATCCCTATCCCAGCTCTCTTTCACATCGCACCACACACAACCCACATCACAGCCGGCAAGCCTTATAAAGTACGCAGCCTTACCCTGGTGAAATCCTTCACCCTGTAGTGTGTAGAACGACTCCATTACAGGAAGAAGGATTTTTGTATTTATATTTTGTTCTAAGATCATATTAGGTATCAAGTATCAATATCAAGTACCAGGTGCCAGTTACAAGATTACTGTCAGTCTGAGCTTGTCGAAGACGTTTTGTAAGTAGCAACCTGTCAAATTTTTTTCACACTGCTCTTAGTCTGAGCTTGCCGAAGACTTCTCCACGCACGCCTTATACGTATTCATCAACAGTGCTGCAATCGTCATCAGTCCCACTCCTCCCGGCACCGGGCTTATAAACCCTGCCTTTTCAGAAACATTTTTAAAATCCACATCACCAGCAAGCGCAAACCCGCTTTTTTTTGTTTCGTCTTTTATACGGTTGATGCCTACGTCAATTATCACCGCTCCCTCCTTAACCATATCTTCAGTTACAAAATAAGGTTTCCCAATCGCCGCAATTATGATATCCGCCTCTTTGCAAAGTTCTTTAATATTTTTTGTACGCGAATGGCAAAGGGTAACCGTTGCATTGCCTGTATCGTTATTTCGCGATAATAAAATACTTATGGGAGTGCCTACAATATTACTTCTGCCTATTACTACCACACTTTTACCACTCGTTTCAATTTCATAATGTTTTAGGAGCAAAAGAATTCCGTACGGCGTGGCCGATATAAAAGACGGGAAACCAAGTACCATCTTTCCCACATTCACAGGATGAAACCCGTCCACATCCTTTTCCGGGGAAATTGCATAGATCAGCTTTTCTTCCGATATATGTTTGGGTAAAGGAAGCTGTACCAATATTCCATCGATATCATCATCGTTATTTAACTTTCCAACGCTTGCAAGAAGTTCGTCTTCAGAAATAGATTCTTCAAATCTTATTAAGGTGGAAGTAATGCCAACTTCTTTACAATTTTTCACCTTGGAAGCCACATAGGTTTCACTTGCGGGGTTATTGCCAACCAGCACGGCAGCAAGATGCGGCACCTTCCTTTTTAATTCCTGTAACCCGGAAATTTTAGTCTTAAGATTTTCTTTTATGGCCCTGGAGGCCACCTTTCCGTCCAATATTTGCATGGCGCAAAATTAAACCCCTGTGTTCATTAATTATTATTTTTTGCAGAACGGGTTGAAATTTGATTTTAATCTCTATATTTATTTTCATACAAAATTCCTGCTTTTGAGAAAAATTTGCCTCTTCTTTCCCTTTGTATTGTTTTGTATTTTTTTACAGGCACAAGCGCTCCGAAGGCCGATCGGTGCTCCCTATATTGGACTGGGGGCCTACAGCATGAGCCATGCAGATGCATTTTCTTTTACATCAAACCAGGCTGCTCTTGCCCAGGTGAGAGCCCCGGCTATAGGAGCCTATGGAGAACGGAGGTTCCTGCTGGCTGAAACAAATATGTATTCCGCGGTGGCCGTATTGCCTACAAAGCAAGGAAACTTTGGATTGCAGGCAGATTATTTCGGATTTAAAAATTACAACGAATCCCAGTTAGGCGTTGCCTATGCCAGGTCTCTTGGAAGCAAACTTGATATAGGCATAAAGTTTAATTACTATTCTTACAGGATTCCCGGTTACGAAAGTTCTTCGGCGGTTAATTTTGAAATAGGAGCCATCGCCCATCTTACGGATCAGCTTCATGCGGGTGTCCATTTTTATAACCCCGTTGGAGGTGCCTTGAGTAAAACTAATAATGAAAAGCTCGGCTCAATATATAAGTTCGGCCTCGGTTACGAGCCATCGGAAAGCTTACTGGTAAGCGTGGAAATTGTAAAACAGGAAGACTTACCGGTTAATGTAAATGCCGGCGTACAATATACTTTCGCCAGACAATTTTTTGCAAGAGCAGGCATCGCTTCTGAGAATGAATCGCCTTATGCGGGCGCCGGTATAAGCTGGAACAATATACGGGTTGACCTTAGCGCCAGCTATCATCCGCAGCTTGGCTTCAGCCCCGGCCTTATGCTGATTGTTAATTTCAAATCCAAAGAGATTGAAAAAAACTAACAACATCCGGCCGCTGTTTTGGACCCTGGTTTTGTTAGTATTTGCCTGTATTGGTAAAAAAGCCCAGGCCCAGGAAACTCCTGCCGAGCCTGCCGTTCCCCCGGTGGTGGAGCAACAGTTGGAAAACCTGACCGAATCAGGGGAGGATGTGGAAACAGAAGATGATTCCTACCTGCAGGAATTGCAGCATTACATTAAAGACCCTGTAAATCTCAATTATGCCGACAGGGGGCAACTTGAAGAGTTCAAATTTTTAAGCCCGATACAAATTACCAATCTCCTCTCTTACAGGAATCTCCTCGGAAAGTTCCTCAATATTTATGAGCTGCAGGCAGTTCCCGGCTGGGACGTTACCCTTTTAAGGCGGTTAAAGCCATACATAACTGTGGAAAGCAAAACCGAGATATTTAATACGCTTGGCAGCCGGTTTAGGAATGGTAACAGGACCCTCATGGTAAGAACCTCACAGGTGCTGGAAAAGTCAAGAGGTTATTTGCTGGACAGCAGTACAGCCAACAACTTCTACCCCGGCAGCCGGCAGAAGCTTTTCATACGCTATAAGTATTTATTCAAGAACCTGCTCCAATATGGTATTACAGGCGAGAAAGATGCCGGCGAGCAATTTTTCAAGGGCGCACAAAAGAATGGGTTCGATTTCTATTCCGCACACTTATTTGTAAGAAACCTTGGTATCATCAAGTCACTGGCTCTCGGCGATTTTACCGTAAATATGGGACAGGGTTTAACGCAGTGGCAGAGTCTTGCCTTTAAAAAAAGCCCGGATATTTCCTCTATAAAACGCCAGTCTGATGTATTGAGGCCTTACAATTCCGCCGGTGAAATCGCATTCAACCGGGGAGTGGGAATTACCTTAAAAAAGAATAACTGGGAAGCTACAGGGTTTGCAAGCACCAGGAAGCTCGATGCCAATTTTATCCTGGATACATTATACTTTGAGGATTATGTTTCTTCCCTGCAAACTTCGGGATACCACCGGACCAATAGCGAAACAGAGGATAAACATTCCCAGGGGCAATTAAGCTTTGGTGGTAACATCGGCTATTCCAATGAGCGCCTGCATCTCGGCGTAAACGCGGTTCATTACAGTTTTGATCACCCGATTACCAAATCAGGTTTGCTGTATAACAAATATGCCCTGTCCGGTAAGTCAAGCGGCAATTATAGTGTTGACTACAGTTATACTTATAAGAATATGCACTTTTTTGGCGAAGCGGCAACGGATGAAGATTTCGATAAAGCCTTTATCAATGGCTTATTGATTAGTATGAATTCGCATGTTGATATGAGCTTTTTATACCGTAATATTTCCCGCGGATACCAGTCGCTATACACCAACGCATTTACCGAAAGCACTTTTCCAAGCAACGAGAGTGGTTTCTATACCGGTATCAGTATAACACCGGTGGATTACCTGCGCATAGATGCTTATGCTGACTTTTATCATTTTCCCTGGGTAAAATTCCGGACGGATGCTCCTACTTCCGGTAACGAGTACATGATCCAGCTTACGTACAAGCCAAACAAGCAGGCAGAAGTGTACACGAGGTACCGTACCGAGAAGAAGGCCATTAATTACAACCCCGGCGGCCTTACCTTAAACCCGGTGGTGGTAAGGCCGAAACAGGGATGGAGAACACAGTTCAGTTATAAGCTGAATTCAACATTTACTTTGCGGTCAAGGATTGAATTGTCGTGGTTCGATAAAAGAAGCGATGCTCCCTCCAATGGATTTCTCTTATTTACTGATGTTATCTATAAGCCGCTTTTAAAACCGCTTTCCGGAAATATACGGTTGCAATATTTCGAAACAGATAGTTACGACAGCCGCCTGTACGCCTATGAAAATGATGTGCTGTATTATTTTTCCATACCGGTGTTTTATGATAAAGGCTACCGGTATTACGTCAATATCAATTATGATGTTACCCGCAAATTGTCTCTCTGGGCAAAATTCTCGCAAACGATCTATCCCGATAAAAATACCATTGGCAGCGGACTGGATGTAATTAATGGCAATACGAAATCAGAAATAAGGTTGCAGGCCATGTATTCATTTTAGTCATTGGGTCAATTACTGAAAGTTCGTAAACACACTCACGGGTGAATCATCTCGCTGTCGTTTTCACCAGCTTGATATATCCTGAATTTTTTCCCTGCTGTATCCGAACGAAATAAATCCCTGCTCCCAGGGCTGCGCCGACCCTAATATCTTCCCCGGCTGCAACGCCGTTCTTTACTTCCATCAGCCTTCCGCTTACATCATACACTTTCACGGCTACTTTCTGCGCCCTATCCGGGCTTGTAATGTGTAGCCTGAAATAATCAGTGCTTGGATTAGGATATGCATCGACGCTGAATATGCCCGCATAATCAAACGGTGGTGCGCTTTCACTCTCTATGCCGGGATTTGCACGCTGTCCCGGTATGTAGACCTTCACGTTTCTGCTGGTTGCATTACCGGCCTCATCGGTGCAGGTTACTGTCACGGTATAAATTCTCTCACGTCCCTGGTCGCTTGTGGCTCTCAGGCTAACTATATGCTCGCTTATCATACTCCAGTCGCCGGACACGTCCTGGTTGCCGGTTACAGATATTTTACATGAAGCAGCACCGCAATTATCCCTGGTGAGATAAGCAAGTAAAACCTTTCGCATCTTTTGATTCACCGGCCAGAGCACATTTGGTAAAGCAAATACTTTGGTCATCCGTGGTGGCTCTGTGTCCTTCACCGTAACATCAAAAGAGCATGTCGCGTTGGGATCAGTGGCCAATGCATAAGTAACGGTTGTAACACCACCGTTGAAAGTAAGGCCACTTGCACTGCGGCTTCCATTCAGGATAGTCGCACCTGTTAGTGTGTAGTTTACAGGTAAAGTAGCATCAGTAAGTATCGGATCGATATTAGATACCATAGCCGAGCACTTTTCTTTTTGGTTCGATACTGTTACATAGGAAGGGCAAGAGAAGGGAGATGCATTGTCCAATAAATATAAACCAACAATGCCGCTTACTAAAAAACCATTTCGAACGGAACCTGCGGTGACAAGTTTGTTGTTCCTAACCTGCATATCGTTGATGGAATAATTGACTGGAATTTTCCCGTTGGTGCCAAAGGAGCTATCAGGAATACCATTTTTATCATAGCGCGACACTGAAGGAGAATTATATCCAATCATTTTGCCATCAGTCTGCATAGCAAATAAGAGGCCGGGTATTGTATGGAATGTAGAATCAAAGCTGCCATCAGCATTATAGCGTAAAATGCCTCCCCCAAGCTTGAATAAGATTTTATCGTCATTTTGAATAAATATAGGTCCTCCATCTTGTGCATATTGCCAAAAGCCTAATGAGGTTGACGTCTTTCCACTGCTGTCAAAACGCACCAATGCAACGTCAATAAATTCCGGAGGCTGTTGACCAGGGTCATAGTTTGGAGTAATATTATTGAAAGACATAATTACGCTGCCATCGCTTTGCAGGGCTACTGCGGTAGGAACCTGGCCCGAATTTACATCCACATATGATCCCAGAAGTATTCCTGAATTACCAAAAATGCTATCTACTGCGCCATCCGAATTGAAACGTGCAATCACCCAGGCCTGTTGATCAACGGGATAGCCGCGGATGTAGTTAGTCTGGTACACGTTACCGGCAACCACTATCTTATTATTTACTCCGACACCCAGTGCAGAACCCGCTGCATTAGCCCCACCTGCAGCGCTTTGAGATGTGATATCTAATGTGCCATCCGGATTAAAACGTTGAAAGCCTAAGCCATTAACTCTTAATATTTTACCATCCGGCAGTAGTGCTTGTGCGGTGTTCGTCTCAGGAATTATACCAAGCGTGGTAGGAATGACTCCAACCGGATAAGCTATTGTATCTGCCGTTCCGTCCGCGTTATAACGGGCAATAACCAGGCGGTCGTCAGAAATAGTATCCTTAGTAATCCCCCATGCAAGTATTTTTCCATCGGTCTGTATACCTGCACGATCAAAGGCAGTATAACTGCTCGGGTAGACATTCGTAACGCTGTCGGATAATATCCCGTTCCTGCCGAAAGTAGTATCCAGGTTGCCATTTATGTTATAACGACAAAGTACAAAGCTCGCAGAATTAGGAAAATGTTGATCGACCGCCAGGAGAATTTTTCCATCGCTTTGTATCGCTTGAGTGTTTACAACATTAGATAATACCTGCTGCGCAATTTGGGTGGTCGCAAACCCATCTTTACCAAAAGTACTATCCAACGCACCATCGGTATTAAACCGTGCTACACATGCAAGATGCTGTAGTGCGCCATACCAGCCAGAAGTAATTATTTTTCCATCAGGTTGCAGGGCTATAGCAACGCAACCTGATGGCCTGCCAAATGAGACAGACTGTTTGCCGGTGCCGTTGAAAGTATTGTCTAAGGAGCCGTCACTGTTATATCGTACAAGCGCAGTCTGGTCAAAGCATCCTTTATTGTCACAAAGAGAGTTCCTTCCACCGGCAACTATTTTCCCATCGGGCTGAATTAAAAGGCTGCGGAGGTCCCAACTCTCCGCCAGTGGTGATGCTGTAAAAACCTTGCCACCGGCACCAAAGGTGTTGTCGGGGGAACCGTCGCTGTTGTATCGGGCGAGTGCAAAATTACTATAGCTGCCATTGATTCCGGATGTTAAAGATGTTCCCCCAAGCACTATTTTTCCATCGCTTTGGATGACGATTGCGGATGGCTCTTCATTGTCGCTACCTAAGTCGGTAACCTGGAAACCATTATTCCCAAACATTACATCTACAGAACCATCAACGTTATACCGGCCTATTTTAAAATCTGTTCCGCCTGCATTTCGATCTACAAATGCCACCAGTATTTTACCATCGTTCTGCGCAGCGATAACCTGGGGATGCAATACTGTAATTGATTGGATGCCGCTATCTCCAAAAGTGGAATCCGGCTTACCGTAACTATCAAACCGGGCTATTACAAAGGACGAATTGTTTGTCTGGCCAAAGATTACGACGGTACCATTTGGGCCAGGAATTGCACCCGTCGCCGGTACATCATATGGCCCGCTATACCCTTTAGTACCAAAAGATGTGTCTGTAGTTCCATCTTGTAACCTCCTTGTGATATATATTTTTTGGGCTTGATTATAAACGGATAACACTGCATTTATTCTTCCATCAGGCAACACAAATGCGCCAAGAGGTGTGGAGTAGAAAACATCTGTGTTAATTTTAACTGATCCCAGGTCGGCTTTTACTATGCCGTTAGTCCCAAATCTAGGATCAGGTTTTCCCGCCTGCCCAAAAACTCCAATCAAACAATTAAACAGAGCGAATAGTGTAAATAGTTTTTTCATATCATTAGGTTAAATAAGAGTATTGTTTTCCTGCATTAAGCCGGATAAGCACGGAGTAAGTCTTCCAGCGTAGGGTTAAAAACGCGATTAATTGACCTGGGGGAGAAGAGAAATGGCAAAACTAACTGTAAGGTAGATATTATATTTTTCAATACACCATATGTGGAGAAAAATATATATGTAGTAGACAAGCGGCTTAATGGCCAGCCGTTTAGCCTGGATTACTGACATTTTGAATACCTTAGTCACCGGATTTAGTAGCCAGGTATCATACACTACTTATACTCTATGTAGGGCTTTGCTATACACCATCTATACACTAGCTATAAATTATCCTGCTTTGTTTTATACTGAAAACTTTACAGGGTTAGGATAATAATACTCACTGTACTTTGCAGTATTTGCGATTTTACTAAAAAGGGTTCAGTTATTATTGCTTTGGCTTTACTTTTTTGTTTGCTTGCCCAAAAAGATGCGTTGTATTTAAAATATTCGTACAAACCCTCCGGGCGTTTAGTAGTCCTACGACCTACCGCAGTAAATTCAGAACCTGTATAATAGGGTAATGCTTCTCTTGTGGAGGGCGTGCAGCCGGTATATCTTTGTACCAGAAGTTGATTGATGTTCAACAAACATTAATCAGAATATCCAAATCCTAAGAAAAGAGCCAACTATCCAATTATCCAATAGAAAAGTCACCATCCGATATCAGTCAACTTCTATTTTTCTTTTATCCGATACCTGAGAATAACCTATCCAAAACTAAAAAAACCAACTATCCAATAATCACGTTGTAAAAACCGACCACTGGAATAAAAAAATTGAGGCCTGCAGTAATGCGGGCTTTTTTTATGTTACAACCGCGAAGCGTAAAAAGGAAGTAAAACAAACCGCAGAGAAAAGAGAAGCAGCGTTTACGCAGAGGGCTCTTCCCTGTGCAACTCCATTTACCCACGTTCTCTGCGGTTAAAAAAAATTCTACTCCGCGCATTGGTATGCAATCCCCCTCATTTCCGGTTTCTTTTCACTTTGTAAATAGATTGACAAGTGGCATTCTAATATTACAGTATGCTGAAAGACGTTAAGCAGTACATCTGCTCATGTCACTCATCCTGTTTTAGGAGAAACAATAATTTTTAACATCGTATGATACAGGCCAAAATACAAAAACACGTTCTCTCAAAGTCCACTTTCATGTATGGATGCCAGTGTCCGAGGCGCCTCTGGTTACATAAGTTTATGCCGCAGGTAAGGGACGAAGAAGATGAAGAACAGTCTGCCATTTTGCAGCGTGGTACGGATGTGGGGTTGTTAGCACAACAATTATTTCCTAATGGCGCAGATGCCAGCCCGGCCGACCCGTATCATTACCAGGAGTCTGTAGCCGCAACAGCACGATATATCAGGGAAGGGCACACGATTATTTATGAAGCGGCTTTTCAATATGATGGTATATTATGTGCCGTGGACATGCTCGTGAAAAAAAATAACCTCTGGTATGCCTATGAAGTAAAAAGCACCTGCCGTGTGAAAGATCCTCATGTGCAGGATGCTGCCTTGCAGTATTACGTGATCACCCATGCAGGACTGGAACTGCAGGATATTTTTATCGTTCACCTCAACAACCAATACGTGCGCCAGGGGAAATTGGATATTACACGTTTATTTACCAGGGTCTCTGTACTGGATGATGTGAAGGCATGGCAGCATTTTATCTATAAGAAAGCAAAGGAGCTCAGGCAGGTATTGCATTTAAAAACAGAGCCGGAAGTAATTGTCAGTGGCCACTGTAATAAGCCTTATCCATGCGATTTTCAATCCTATTGCAACAGGGATTTCGAGGAAATAACAATTGATTACGGAAAACCTTCTGTCAATAAAATTGCAATCCGGGAATTTATCGGGGAGCTGCAATATCCTCTTTATTTTATGGATTTTGAAACATGGAGCGCTGCCGTACCCGAATGTGACGGGCACTGGTCCTACAGGCAGGTTCCTTTCCAGTTTTCAGTACACGTTCAGCAAAAGCCGGCTGGGCTCCTTTCGCACCATTATTACCTGGCTGACGGGCCACAAAGCTCCGGTGAAGGTTTTATTATTAGCCTGTTGAATGTACTGGGTACCGAAGGCAGCATTGTCGTGTACAACCAGTCTTTCGAAAAATCCCGCCTGAGAGAATTGAAAGCAGAATTCCCGGCGTATGCAGAATACGTTTCAGCCATAGAGGAAAGGATTACAGACCTGATGGCCCCATTCAGGAAAGATTACCGTGTGCCGGCGATGCATGGCTCCTACTCCATAAAGGCTGTACTGCCTGCGCTGGTTCCAGGGCTTAGCTATGCTGGGCTTGCTATCAATAATGGGGGTGACGCCAGTGCCGCATTTTATAACCTGAAACACGAAACCGATGTTGAAAAAATAAGAGAGGTAAGGCTGGCGCTGCTGGAATATTGCGGGCTGGATACACTCGCTATGGTAAAAATATTGGAAAAGCTAATGAAGGTGTAGACGGGTAAAAACTATTGATAAAATGATGATTGTCCGGCTAAACTTGAGTGGCACGAGGTCGTGAATTGCAAGCGACAACAATAAAAAATATTATAAAATAGAAATTAAAAATATATGGAAATCCTGTTACTGATTTTGATTGTTTTACTACTTATTGGCGCCATTGTCCTGCAAATATTATTGAGGAAGCCCGGCGATCATTTTGCACAAGTTGATCACAAGCTGGTCAATTTGCAGGCAAGCCTTGCGAATATAGAAACAAACCTGAAAGAAGATTCTAAAGCCAACAGGGAAGAAAATACATTTATTGCAAAAGAGAACCGCCACGAGCTTAATAATTCCATCAGGGAATTTAAAGCCGAATTGTCTTCGATATTCCAGGACTTTACCCGGCAGAGTCATACTGAACTCAGGGAAGTTAATAAAACAGTAGAAGATAAAATGGAAGCCCTTGTCTCCAAAATTGATGAAAATAATAAATCGAACCGGGAAGAGTTGGCGGGCAGTCTTTCAGAATTTTCACGTACTAACAGTCTTCAACTGGAAAAAATTAATGCACAGGCGAGGGACGATAGCAAATTAAACCGCGAAGCTATGCTTGATGCGTTTCGCGGTTTCCAGGACACATTTGATAGTAACATCAAATCGTTCAATGACCTGCTGAGAGAAAAATTTGCGCAGCTTGATACAAAGCAAAATGAATTAGTAAAACATACGGAGCGCCAACTAGAAAGCATAAGGATAACGGTAGAAGAAAAGCTGGAGAAAACGCTGAGCGAAAGGCTCGGGCAAAGTTTTGAAACGGTAGGCAAGCAATTGATAGAAGTACAGAAAGGCCTTGGCGAAATGCAAACCCTGGCACAGGATGTCGGCGGATTGAAAAGAGTTTTGAGCAATGTGAAAATGCGTGGAGGCTTTGGCGAAGTACAACTGCATATGATGCTGGAAAGTATACTTGCACCGGAGCAATATGAAGCCAATGTAGTAACGAAGCAAGGCAGCGGCGAAAGGGTTGAATACGCGGTGAAGTTTCCCAATAAAGATGGCGACAGGGAGTTCGTGTGGTTGCCGATAGATGCGAAGTTTCCAAAAACTGCATACGAAACGTTGCAGGCAGCCTGTGATTCCGGGGATCAGCAGTCAATCGAGAATGCACAGAAGGGATTGGAAGTAGTTATCAAAAAAATGGCGAAAGATATTTGCGGAAAGTACCTTGATGCTCCAAATACTACCAATTTCGGCATCATGTTCCTGCCTTTTGAGGGCTTGTTTGCCGAGGTGGTAAGGAAGGCCAGCCTGCTGGAAGAGATACAACGCGAATACAATATCGTGATAACAGGGCCCACCACTTTAGCCGTTATCCTGAATAGTTTGCAGATGGGGTTCCGCACGCTAGCCATCCAAAAGAGAAGCAGTGAAGTGTGGAAGATATTAAGCGCTGTAAAAAAAGAATTTAGCCTCTTCGGGGGAATGCTCGATAAAGCCCAGAGAAACATTCAAACCGGGCTCAACCAATTAGACGATGTGGTTGGCGTACGAACCCGGGCCATTCAACGGCAACTTAGGGGAGTAGAAAGCGTACATGATCTGAAGGAGCATATTGAGATAGAAGATACCCTTGACCGTGAGTTTTTGGGAAGCGCCACGCCGGAAAATCTTTTCAATTAATTGCTCCAATTCAATATTTATAGAATTAAAAATTGCCGGGCCTAAAGGCTCAAAGGCTATTTATATAGATCAGCCATTCCTGAAATAAGTTCTTTTATTTCGTCACGAAGAATTTTTGGTGACACTACTTTCACCCTGGGGCCGTAAGAAAGGATTATCATTTTTAACTCCTGGGTAATATACACTTCCAGTTGAATGCGAAGTTCCTTTGCATTTTGACGAATTATTTTTTGTGAAGCATGCAGGGGCTGGCCTGCTATATACGGCGCCTCAGCCGGTGTAAATGACAATACTATCTTCTCAGGCTTCGCAGCATGGAATTGTGTAATTCCAATAGAATACCTGAAAAAATCTTCCGGGTTAAAGTCATCATCAGAAATATATTTTGCTTCGCAGGGCTCAACATCAATCATCCTGTCGAGGGCGAGCACCAGTACATGTTCAGCATGTGATGAATAGCCGGCAGCGTACCACCTGTTTCTATATTCTTTCAGGAGATAACAGGAAAACGCGTGCTCTTTTTTCTCTCGTCCAAACCCCTGGTAAGTGACTTTTAAACATTCCTTTTCTATAATGGACTTCAAAATTATTTCAAGCCATTGGTTGCCTTCGGTTCTTAAGGGCTCTTCCACCTGCAACACCTGCTTCTCCGATTTGCCAATGATGTTTCTTATGCGGTAGCCTTCTATCACCTTATTGATAGCATTCTCAAACTGCTGGTACATGGGCGTATTCTTAAAGTGCTGTAATAAGGCTGTAGAAAAATCCAGCACCTCTATTTCCGCATGGGTCAGCGGGAATTTTTTAATGGAAAATTCACGCTCCGTATAATAATAGCCGCGCCGGGTTCTGTCGTAGGCAATCGGGGCCTGGTATTCCCGGCGCATATCTTCAAGGTCTTTGGCGAGCATTGAATCCGAAATAGAAGTTCCTATCTGTTCTTCAATCTTCGATATAAGAAACTCCTTCGTTGGAAATTTCTTTAGGGTGTTGGTGAGGCAACTGTCAATAATCCTGTAGCGGAGTAAGGCGCTCTTATTTACCGGCATGGCAATAAATTTTTAATAAGGTACAGATTCTTTCAATAACCCTGGTTGGCAGAAGCCCCGGGCCGTAGATTTATAAAATTTGAGAACAAATGTACCTCCGGGGCTGCGGACAATTGGCAGGAATCAACGTATACCCACGTACAATTTCACCGGCCATTTAGTATTTCCACGACCTATTGCAGTAAATTCAGAACCTGTATAATAGGGTAATGCTTCTCTTGTGCAGGGCGTTCAGCCGGTATATCTTTGTACCAGAAGTTGATTGATGTTCAACAACATTAATCAGAATATCCAAATCCTTAGAAAATATCCAGGTATCCAATTATCCAATAGAAAAGTCAACATCCGATATCAGTCAACTTCTGTTTTTCTTTTATCCAATGCCTACGAATAACCAATCCAAGACGAAAAAAACCAACTATCCAATTATCAAGGTGTAAAACCAACCCCTGAAATTAAAAATGTTGAAGCCTGCTGTAATGCGGGCTTTTTTTGTTTGCAATAGCGGAGATGGATACCAAAAAGAGGCAGGCAAACGCGGAGAAAGGAGCGGCAGAGTTTACGCAGAGAGTCTTCAGCTCTCGCGCAACCTCCGTTTACTCAAGTTCTCTGCAGTAATAGCGGAGATGGATTGCAAAAAGAAGCAGGCAACCGTGAAGAAATGAGCGCCAGAGTTTACGCAGAGAGTTCTTCTGTTCTGCGCAACCTTTGTTTACTATTACGCCCCGCGGCAAACTAAAATGATAATGATTTCACGTTGAAAGAGCAGCACAAAATCACGAGCCCGTTACGGGAAGCTCATATTGGTTTTCTTTCACACCCGGATATATGATAAGCCCGATGATGACCCCGCTAAGAAGCCCTCCCAGGTGTGCGGCATTATCAATACCTCCCGACATGCCCAGGACCAAATTGTAGCCAACAAATACAAGAACGTTTACGAGGAATGCCATGTTAAGGGCAGGCAGCGATTTGGTTAAAAGCAATACCACAAAAATTCCATACAGGCCGAATATAGCGCCCGATGCTCCCACACTTACCATAGCACCATGCCACCAGAGGCTTACAGCACTTGCGGCGATACCGGTGGCCAGGTATGACCATGCATATTTTTTTCTGCCCATGACCGGCTCCAAAAAAATACCCGCAAACAAAAGCCCGTACATATTTCCCAGCAGGTGCATAAAGCCGCCATGCAAAAACATGCTGCTTAAAAGCCGCCACCATTGCCCGTTTTCGGTGAGTGGCTTGTAATTGGCTCCCCAGTCAATAAGGTCTTTCGCTCCAAATGACATAAAGCCCAAACCGGCAGAGACCATTGCAAGAAAAATAAGCACATTGGCATAGGCGATCAAAGGCGTTATAAAAAAGACGTCCCGTGGAATCAGCCATTGCAGGCCCTCACCGGATTTAGCCGCTTTTGCTTTCTCAGCCCCTGAAGCAGGTACGCCCACATCCTTAAACCCGGGGTTTATCAGCAGTAAAAAGAAAAGCAATACCCCAGCTGCCAGGCTAATAAAAACCCACATCAGCTTACTGCCATTTCTTTCTGCAAAAGGTGTATGCCGTGGCTCCAGCATGATGAGCCCCGTATTTTTTACGACGAGGTTGCTTTTTGCAATGGCCACCTTATAGCCCGCATGGGCTTCATTATTGCCCGGTTGTTCCAGGTACACAAATGCTTCAAGGTTAGTCTCGTCAAACTTCTTAAGGCTTTCCTCGTAAAACGCATGGTATTTTATTTCCTTTTCATCGTTCCTGAGCCTGTTGCTTATACGCTTCCCGTATTGGGTGCACAGCCATGCTTTAGGAGCTTCTGTGGTAGCTGCAAGCGGCGGCGCAAACTTCATTTCAGCTGTCTTTTTACTGGTAACCAGTACCACGCCGTTTGCCCCGGCTTTACCATAAACAGCCCTGGCTTCCCTGCCTTTCAAAACGGAAACAGTAGCAACGTCTGCCGGGGGCAGGGCGACATACCGGTTACTGTCTATTTGTATACCATCCAGCAGGTACAATAATTTACCGGAATTTGTTGCGCTATCCGCGTATGCATTATCTTCTTTCACATCCACTTTGGCCGGCTGCATGTCAATATCATAAATAGGAGAAGCAATATAAATGTGGAGGTTCAGGTCCTGGTTGTATTTACCGCCCACGTCAAACGTGTAATTGATACCTGCATTGTCTTTATCAATGTAATGGCGGTTTAGGGTATAGTACAGCGTGGGCGCCTTCCCGCTAATCTCATTGATGGTATTAAGAGCGGTAAGCCTGCCGGTGGCACTATGTATATATGCCTGTGCAATTATTGCGGGTACTGCTATTGCCAGCACTGCCACCATATGATAACCAAATGCAGTATCCTTGCCTTTTCTTTGCAGCGCAAGCAGCTTCAGCCGGGGCCGCATCCATATCCATACCGGGATGGCTGGCAGCGCCATAGGCAACCACAGTTCTACCAGCTCCTCTTTGGGATCCAATAGCCCCATTTTAATGATCAGCAGCCAGTGGAGGAAGGTATAAAAAACGATAAAACCAATTGCGATGGTTACAAGGGGCAAAAGGATCAGCCGTATTTTCCGGTTCATTTGTAATACAGTAGTTTGGGAAAAAATCCTTTAATATATATGGTACGTGTTAATCTTTATAATGTTTGTGCATATTTATTTTGCAAGGCGTTTTTAGCATGCGCTTCCCCTCAACTTATTTTCCGCGGAAAAAAAACTAGCAAGGCTGCTTTTCGCCGTCCACATGCAATCTATAAACCCATATAATGCACAGGCGTGAATGTGCGCTTACAGGGCTGTGATGTTCTATTCAATCTTCAGTATCAAAAACTTTGGAGAAAAGACCGGCAGAAAATAGATAGTTTGGAGGGTGCCTCAAAAAAGCGCAAGGATCTTTCGTCGTCGGGGTTTCACGGAAAGTTTATTCATGGTTTAATGTTTATGCTGTGAAAAGCCCGCCGGGACGTCAAAATAATGCTGCATTAAGGGAAATTTTTATCGTACCAAAATCCAGGCTGCCCATTTATATGGCTCGTCCCGGTACTTATTTTTCATAATTGTTTGTGCATTATAAAATGCATCGCTGATGGATTGTTTTGCAAACAAATTCTTATAAAATAACTGCATGAAATCTGATGTTTCAGCATCAGGCACCTTCCATAAGCTCATCACCAAATTTTGCCCTCCGGCAATTTTAAATGCACGCTGTAATCCGTAAACTCCTTCGCTCCCGTGTATGTCACCAAGCGCAGTTTCACAGGCAGATATTACTACCAGTTTGGTATTGAGCAGGTACATGTTGGAAACATCATAAGCGGTAACAATGCCATCTTCAATACCACTAACACTTTTCCCCTGCCACGCATTGCCAGCACCGGCGAACAAAAGTCCTGAACGGAATAAAGGATTATCGGATTGACGAAAAACTTTTGCGCTCGTTTCAAACATCCTTTCAACACTATCTCTTTTATCTTCCTTCGGGTCAGGAAAAAAGAAACCATGTGTGGCTATGTGTAACACCGATGGGGATGCGCTTCCATTGAGTGCTTTAAAGGATTCTTCTGTAGCATTGATACCGGATAAAATAGTAACATTTGTATTTGCTTTACCTGCATCTTCTTTTATTTCTTCCACCTCTTTTTCTGTACCGGGCAAAAACTGAATGCTGCTGCCTCTTTCCAGGTTATCAGGAAGTGAACGTATGGCAACCTCATTGCCTGCCTGCCCGATACGATGGTTTGAATTATAAGCAACAACAACTTCTTTTAAGGCCGTCGTATCCGCATTGTATTGTATACCACCATAGAGTTGAATTTTATCTGAGGCAGTAATAAAATTTTCTTTTTTATCTGTAACCGATGCGGTAGTATTAAGCTGAACCAATTTATATTTATCACTTAGAACTTTTTTATTGTCAAGGGGTAAAGCTGCGAAAGATATTTTAAACAAGTTCCCGGCAGGTGCAAAATATATTTTTGAAATACCGGTTAAATATTTTTCCAGAGGTTCCCAGGCAACTTTATAGAGCGAAGTGTTTTGCTTATAAAGATTGTTTATATCACTGTTATTATTCAATAAGCTGTCTAACTGTTTTTTCTCAAATAATTTTATAAGTTGCGGTTGTGGCTTGTCTTTACGTAAAAGCAAGGCAATATAGTATGTGCTGTCCGTATATCTTTTCCCGTTATAAAAATTAAAATCAACAAACTCAATGGCTGCTTCATTTGGTTTTAAGTTTTGCTGAATGACTTGCCAGCTACTCTCATTTTTGCTTTGCTCATTTTTGAATGCAGATGATGAGCGGGTAAGTTCTTTTTCCAAAGCGCTGGCCTGATCCTCCAGATCTTTTATATAACCAGGGCGCTCAGCGATTGGTTTTGCGTACCAAAAAGAAAGTTGTTCTCTTAGGCCAATCCATTTATCGTAATTGTTTTGGATGCTTGAGTCGGTTGAGTTGAAAATTGCCAGACGAAGTTGTTGAGACGATGATAGAATTAAGTTGCGACTGGAGAGAGAAAGATCATATGTAAATCCATGAGAAGCGGAAGGGTTACCAATAAGAAACGATAAAAAATATCTCTGAAAATCAGCAATCTTTTTTATGTAATGTTCTTTTTCTGATTCGGTCGTGAATTTAAATATTTTTTCTAATTGGTTATGCTGAGACTTAAAACCTCTGTAGTAAAAATTATTTGCCTCAAAAGTATTTTTTAATAAGCCATATATATTAGCAAGATCAAAACAACTTTGGGAAAAATCAGGATGGTTGCTCCCAAAAGTCTTTTCATAAATATGAATTGCTTGCGAACAAAATTGCAAGGCAGGTTTATACTGGCCTGTAGCACAGTAAAAATTACCGATTTTATTAAGGGTGTTGGCATATTCCACGCTGTTTTCACCTATAGCTTTTTTCTTAATAGCCATACTTTGCCTTAAAAGGTGTTCGGCATCTTCAGGCTGGCCTGAATTTATATATGCCTGTCCAAGATTTTCAAGACAAGTTGCGTAGTTTATTAGATTATCTCCCTTATTTTTTTCATAAATAGTCTTAGCCATATCCAATACCATAAAGGCTTTATCATATTTATTCATGCAGGTGTATAAAGATCCCAAATTGTTTAATCCAAGGGCATAGTCAGCACTGTTTTCTCCCAATGTTTTTTTGAAAATTTCATTAACAGTTTCATTCAAAGGTTCAGCTTTGTCATAATCACCAATTTGCGAATAAAAGTTTGCAAGGCTGCCGATAATAAATGCATAATCATGATGATTTTCACCTAACTCTTTTTTAAGTTTGTCCTTCGCCTCTAAAAAAAGTGCCTCAGCCTTTTCGTATTCCCCAAGGTGTGCATATAAGTTCCCTAAATTTTCAAGTGTATAAGCATAATTTGTATGGTTTTCTCCCAGGGTTTTTTTAATGATTTCTTTAGATTCATTAAAAAGGGGTATAGACTTGTCGTACTGGCCAATTTCCATGTAAAAATACGCAAGGTTATTAACGCATGTTGGATAATTGAAGTCATCAGTTTTACCTGATCTATAAATATTTATTGCTTGCAAATAATAGGGTTCAGCTTTTTGATATTGATTCATGTGCCTATATAATTCTGCCAAATTCAAAAGATCTGCACCAAATTCAGAACTTTTTTCTCCCGAAAGGTTATGGGTTATTTTAAGGCTTTCCAAATAAAGAGGTTCGGCCTTTTCATATTGACCAAGGGCAGTATTTATTAAGGCTAAGTCACTAATACTTTTTGAATACAATGCGCTATTTTCTCCGGATATTTCCCGATATATATTTTTTGCCTGGGTAAAAACAGGCTCCGCGCTTTCATACTGTCCCATATAATAATATAATTCCCCTAAAGTGATGAGACTTTCTGCAAACGTCAAATTACATTCCCCCAGTAACCTGCGTCTAAATTCTCTTACCTTAACATAATATGCTTCTGCCTTTTCATATTGGTTACTTGCCAGGTATAAATCTCCCAGATTTTTTAGTGTTGAATCATATTCGGGATGGACCTCTCCAACTTCTTTTTTTACAGCTTCTATTTCTTCTTCAGCAATGGGTATTGCCTTTTCATACTCGCCTTTATTATAAAGTTCCTGAACCTGCATATCCATTTCTTTCCAACTCTGACTTAATACAGGAAGAAAACTTAGGATATACAATAAAGAAAATAAAATGAACTTCATTTTAATATATTGCTATAAAGGAAATGTCAGAATATAATCTGCGAAAAATGCCGCTCATTTATTTATTACGCCATTCTGCTTCCGCTGATTCATAATATCCATACTTCAGCAAAAACAAAACATAGCTTTTCAATAAAACTTCATTACCGGGATAGGCATCTACTAATTTTGAATAATATTCTGATGCGGCAGGTATCAATCCATTTTTCTCAAGCTTATAAATTGCCTGCAACTGCCCGGGCAGGTCATCACCATTATTTCCTGATAAAATGGATGAAATTAATTGCTGTTCATTTTCTTTTGTCAGCAGCTCAAAAACCACGGGCACTTCATCTTCACATGTTCCGTCTTCGGCTTTCACCAGCCAATAATAATTCCCGGGAGCATGAATATTTTGAGTGAGGTCGAGAACTTGCTGCGTGTCCTTTACCGGCCTGTTTACAACTTCTTTTCTTTGGTTGTCGTAAACTACCAGTTTGTAATTTGACGAGGGGCTCGTCTGATGCCAGGTAAAATGTAAAGAGTCGGCAGAAGTTTTTAAATCCGGTACCGGGAAAATAAGGTTGTTACATTCCAGGCTGCGGGATACACCACCGTACGCAGTTGCAGTATTATCTTTTGCAAAAGTTTTAAAGTCATCATGCGGATGAAAAAGCTCATTCCATATTAATTTTAAATAGGTTCTTGTAACGCCGGAAACAGGATCGGTCTTCCCTTGCTTAAGGTCTTTTAATTTATAAACACCCGGTAGCTTAAGGACGTAGCATTCCTGGTTCTTGCCTGCTAAAGTAATTTCTGCATCTTTCTTAAGTGTAACCAACTGGCCATTATCCAGGAAACTATTTTGCTTAATTGAAAGGGGATTTCCGTTGGGGCCTGGTACAAACACATCTCCTTTAACTAAAAAAACATAATAGTCATGTACCTGCGAATTACTTTTAAAGCAAATGATAAGAAACAGTAGCGTTAAAATCTTTTTTATAGAAGTCATTGCCGGGAAAAGATGGTTTTATAGTTTATTTTTCTGTAAAGCCAAAGCGCTATAATCCTGTAAACTTTTAACGATTCCACACACAGCACTAATGAAATAAGAGCGGGTAAAAGAGGTGTCTTCCATGAAAACAGATCATAAACTTTCAGGAAGAAGTACAGCACAAAAAGAATAATAAGAAATTGGATCAGTAAGATTGTTGAATAGGATGGCAGATCATTTTCAGATTGAATATAAATAATATACAGCAGAAATAAAAAAGTAAAAAGAAATGCCGCTAAATATGAAATATAATCCGGGGTAATTTTAGAATAACTTTCGCCTAAGATCATTGATAAAATATTGGCATGTATTACAACACCATACATGTCAGGCGAACTGTCAGGTCCTGCATCCCCGTTAAGTGGTGAGAAGAATAAATCCTCTTTGACAAGCGGAGGGTCTTTTGTAAAATAACCAAGGAGAACAATTTTATTTTCCAGCACCTGCTGCAGCTGATTGTTCTTATCGTAGAGGGTCAATTCTTCTTTGGTAAAAGCTGTATACCTGTCAATACTACCCTTGTAATTAATCACCTGTTCAGCATGTTTTCCCTGCTCTAATTCCCGGAAGAATTTTTTAGAAAATAGCTGAATAATCCTCGAAGTAAAAGCGAAATTATCCTTTGTATTAATTTTCCTGAAAGGAGCATATTTTGTTATTACGGAGTACCTGTCCGGAATTACATCGATATAGCCCGAATATACTTCACGGCCTGCTGTTATAAAAATATTGCTTTGCCTTTCTGGTAACTGCGCTGGTGATAAACGATATGCATACACGATATTGGAAGCTGACCCCAATGATTGCGCTAATTTAAAATCCGATGCGGAATCTTTCGTATGATCAAATATTACATCAATTCCTATGACGGCAGGTTTGTGTTTCTCAATTACATTGACCTGTTCGGCAATTTTATCCCGGTCGTTTTCCACCTGGATTAATACAATATTGGTATCTCGTGATAAGTCGTTCTTTTCCTTTTCACTGTAATAAAAATCATATAAATCAAACCCATGCGCTCCCTGTTTAAAACTTCTAACAGCATCGAACTTCGAAAACAGGAAATTAATTATACCCGTAAAAAATAACAATATAGCTGCTGCTATTAAAGCCTCTTTTATATTATTAATTTTAAACATTGGCAGTTTGTCAAATCTAATTATTTGTGCGAAGAAATAGTACTGGTCTTTTCTATAAGGTACTGACTTTACCTATTGTGTAGCAAGTGATATACATTCACAGAGATTCTAAAGAAGGTAATTATATCCATAATGGTAATAGACTTCAGCCTGCCGACTGGTCCATCCTCTCTTTCTCAAGCCCGGCAAGTACCCGTGCAAGCCGTCTTCAGGTTTCCCGGCCAATGACAACAATGATAGCGCGTGTCTACCCCTATCCAGGACAAGATATTTTTCCATTAATTTTATAGATTAGTAAAATGAAGGTGGAATACATATTACCCTGCAAATTATTTTACAGCAGCTCTCCGGGAATGGAAGTCATTACTTGCAAATGACAGTAAAAGATATTACAGCGTGGCGGCGGGGTTTTCAAAGCAGAGCCAGGTGGGAAAATCTCTTCCTGGAACTATAGCGCTTTTTCCAAAAGAAAAAGCGATTGTCCAAATTCCCCCACGGGTATTTATTTTTGCCTTATGATAATTGTACACGCCGTTCAGAAATTGTTGAATATCTCCCGGCTTAAGCCGGCGCTCTTTATCTCCAAACCTTCTGACGGGCAGGAGATGCACTCCTGGTATACGAAGCTGATTGCCACCGGCTTTCCCGGCAAATTCCTGGTGATGTATGTACACGAGCCTTCGTTGCTGGTAGTACTTACCCGCGGCAAGACCATTAAAGCCACCATGCCCGAATTTTGCAGCCGGCTGGAGGCCCTGTTGAAAAGACACCAGTTTAAAGAAGGCTTTATTGAAAAAGAAATGAAGCTGGTAAACGAAGGGCTATGTAATAAGCAAGACCAATAGTAAATCTATGCTGGGCAGTATGAATGCAATTACCGAAAACATAGAAATCAGTTGCCTGCAGTTTGAAAGCTATGGCGCCATTGATACAGGTAAGATGGAAGATATCTATACTGACTGGCTTACGAAGGATACCTCAAAGCCGTACGGCTACAGGCATACTATGGATTTTTGGAAAGAAAAGGATGCAATAAAACAATGAAGCAGCTAAGTAAACGGGAACGCTTTTATTTTGAAGTGGGCGAGGCCATGTCTATGAACAACATGCGGTGCTTTATAAATATGGAAACGCTGGAAGTGGATATTCACGCAGGAGAAGATGCTTTTAGCTTTGATGAAGAGGAAGATACAGCTGCAGAAGCCCGTAATAACCCCGGTAAGTTTTTAGCCCTCGAAGCAGTACCTACACACGGGTCTTTCCGCATTATGGAAGACTTTATAGATACCGTAAAAGATAAAACCCTGCAGGCAAAACTTATTAATGCCCTTGGCCGCAAAAGGCCGTTTGCCAATTTTAAGCATGTTATAGATTACAGTCCCCTGCGGCAGCAGTGGTTCGATTTTCGCGATGATGCATACACGCAGCTAGCCAAACAATGGATTGAA
>CAWGWY010000014.1:0-151558 GCA_963826435.1 uncultured Chitinophagaceae bacterium
AAGAATTCAATAAGACAACGGTTCAGGCTTTTTCATATATGAGCCAGACCTGCAACAATGGGTATTGCGTGGATGCTGGCCACGGTTATCCTAAAATGAAAAATGTAAAGCACAAAAGAAATTAAAAGACTTCTGCCTTAATTGAATTCTTCCTTATATTTGATACTCAACCGCTCTGATTGTCTACAACCGCTATTGTAAATGAATTGTTGTTGCTTATCATTTAATGTAATAGATATAGACCATACTTGAATCAGAACCCGGAACAGGTTCAGACAGTACGGCAATTGGAGACAAACCGATGAAATATTAAATGAAGTATTAGCAGCCTAATTTTTATGAACCAGGTAAATCAAGAATATTAATTGAAGAGCTGGATACGGATGGCCACAGCCCTATGAAATTTATCTGCTCTGATGGTTCATTATACTATGTAAAATATCGCTCGGGGAAATCGCTGGACAAGAAAGAAATTAATTGCCTTGTTTTTGAAATGGTTTGCACCAGGCTTTTACAGGAGTTGAAGGTTCCTGTTCCTGAGATGCGCTGGTGATCATTAATGAAAACTCCTATGCACCAGGCCAGCTTAAGGTAAATAAAAAATATATAAAGCATGGAATAATAGCATGGGGTTCCAAAGAAATCATGCACGCAGATTTGGTAAAAGAAATAGAGCAGGTAAAAAAGAAAACGGAATTTAATAAGTTACAGAATCCTGCTGATTTAATACGGATTGCCATTTTCGACCTGTGGGTAGACAACGCTGACCGCCATACGGAAAATTATAATTTATTGGTAAGCATGGAAAATGGAAAACTGAAAATTATAGCCATCGATCATGCCTTTACTTTTGGCGGATTAAAGGGAATGAATATCTTTAATGTCGCAACCGTGCCCCATTCCTATAAAAAATTAATTGAGAGTCAATACTTTCGCTCTGTCGTTAAGCATTTTGATAGGTGGGATCGTTTTGAAATAAGCAATGAGTTTCTATCTTTAATAGTTGAATTGAACCTTGAAAAGTTAATAAATGAAGTTTTTGCAGCAATACCGTCACAGTGGGGAATTAGCCCGATATTGAAGAACAGAATTATAGATTTTCTTCAATCTAAACAACGTATTACATCCATACAACAAATCTGTAATCAACAATTACAGAAAAACTTCAGGAGGAAAAAATCATGAAAAGTTTATTATCCATCATTTACCTGCAGACAAACGCTAGTTCGGGTGAAAAGATAGCTACAGGTTTATTGACTGTAAGTGACAGCGAAATTTTCTTTAAAGTATCAGAGCAAAAAATAAAGCTGGCATCAAAATTATCAACGAATGATCTATTGAAACATGCAGAAATAAGTTTTGCATTAATCAGCAATAAGGTAAGTGAAACCAATAAAGAAAACAAAAGCCACACCTTGCTTAAAAATGAATCTTTGTTTACCAAAGAGTACATCAGCTATTTGAATAAATACAGTAAAGGGCTTATACAATTTGACATGCCTAAGGCCTATGCGGGTGGTATTGATAAGAAGACGTTTAAAAACTTATTCCAGCAATTTATAGGAACATGGGAAGAAGAGCAACACCCTGAAAATAAGCACACGCAATTTCATACGGTAATAAAGAAAAAACTGGACAAGCCTGTTTTCAAAGAAAAAACAGATATTGATTACCCGCTGAAACCCGGAAAGATTGAAGGCATATTAAAGCCACAGGACATTACCTTAATTAGTAAGAATGGAAATATATTGGCGGCACAGGCTATTGACTTTCATCACAGCGGGGATGTGATCACCAAACATACTTATGAACTGGAAGTAATTATTAACTCCCTGGAAAAACTGGGAAAGGAAAATATCAATAAAAAGCATAAGGGTAGTTATTACCTGCTATTTAATAAACCGGTAAAGAACAGCCAGCAGGAGAAGCTGCTGAACGAAATAAAGAAAACGAAATCTTCGATTATGAATGTTGAGGAAGCCGGGTATTTGGCTGAATTAGAAAACAAATTGCAGGAAGAAAACTACAATAAGTTTTCTGTGTTTGAAGCCAGCTTATAGGTTAAACAAATAATTTTAAGCCTCTTTAGCAGGGGCTTTTTTATTGGCAATTAAATTTATTTGAAAAGATAAGCAGTTTGAAAGAGCGCCCGGGGAATTATATAAAGATGTATAGGTATGCCTCACCGGTCGAATCGTTTTATATAAGGGGAAGCTGCAGATCATAATTAAAAATAGGAACCAAATTGTTTCTGCCGTGAAAGATGAAGAAATTATTGGCCCAAAATTTAATTGTCGGGAAGGTGAACTGTGATTTATGCAGTTTTTTTCTCTCTTTTGCCTCTTTCTTTTTTCCATTTTTTCTGATATAATATATTACTATATAAAGGAATATTAACACTTCAGAAAGCAATTAAATAAAAAAAATTTATTGCCTATGTCACGTATTGGATATGGGAAAGATTGTCGGGAGACATAGTTTATCAAAAATGCAATAAGCAAAAGAAAAAATTGATTGCATCGCTCCTATACTTAATAAAACAGAATGGTTGTTGACGAAACTGTTATCCGCGGAATCTTTAAACATCCATACCCAATTAAAATAATTAAAAATTAAAACAGGACTTGTGATACCTATTCCGATGATGATTAGCTTAAAAAAATCAATTTGAAAAAAAAGTTGCCGATACATGATAAAGAATAAGGTTAGAGCACAACACATAGTGGCAATGCATGCAGTGAGTGCGGCAGCTGTGGAGGGCTTTAATTTTTCAAAGTTCATAGCATTAAATATAAAAAATTAAATCAATTGCAAACAACCGTTGACAAAGTACGCATAGCAGTACTTTAATAATTTAACCATTCCAAGGATGGCTGGTGATGGCAGTACTTTTATAATTTAAAAAACATAAGGATAGCCAGGATTCCTTCAACTGCAAGCCTCAATTGAATAAAACCTTTTTTGTGGCAGTTTTACTCACAGATTCTCTTCAAGGTTTTTAATAGTGTTCTCCATTTTTTCAATTAAATGGTCATAAGTCCAAATCTTTACGCTCAATGCTTCGGTAAGGGATTTGAAATTTTCAACCCAAACTTGATCATTTTTTTTTCTCGTACCAATAACAATAATGCAAGTTCAGAAATTTCCTTTTTTGCAACGAGACCAAGCTCTTGTATTTTCTCGGCATTCAAACCTTGATACCATTTTTTGTACCCAAGTATTTGTGGAATTGCTCTTGAAAGCTCCTTCGATATTTTATATGTTGTTGTTTGTCCATCATTACGATTATTATGAACCTCTGTTTCAAATATTTCTGCAGTTGCAGATTTTAATTCAATTAGATACGACATTCCCGATTTTGAGTAGCTAATATATCAAATCTCTTTCGACCCATAATTTCACCTTCTCTTTTTGGGTTCCATATATTCAATGCCAAATATTAAACATCTTTTCTTTCTGTACTTCCCATTGTCTTCATCGAGCCATTTTTGGAAAAAGATTTCTTCCTTGTCCAAGTTATCCTTTATAAAATCTCTCAATTCCTTTAAAGTGCTTAATTGAATTTGAGGAAGGTTTTCAAATACAGATGTTTGGACGTTATTATTCGAAAGAAATTTTGTAAAAAGTTTTATGAAATTGTCACTTGAAATTGGAGTTTTTGATGACTGCTTGTTTAATTCGATTTTTATGATTGCATCAAGAAGATTTAACTGCGAAGCTGAAATAGTAGAGTCTTAATTCTATTTAATAAATCTTGCTCGGTTAAATTAGCTTGTATAAAGGTTCTCTTTTGTTCTTCAGAAATGTTGATGTTCTCAAGTGAAATGTGTTGTCCAAAGAATGCTTTCGCTCTGCTCTTATCTCTTTTACTGTAACCAATATTGTCGCAGAATGCAATGAAATGGTCAATGTTAACTAAAATGTCGGTATTGAAATATTGAAAATTGTTTACAGAAGGATTAGTTGTCAAATAAATATTTACACTTTCATTGTCCTTTAAAAAATTAGTTAAGCATCCGAATATCTGAACACATGCCTGTCAATTTCATATTCAAAGTGGTCTAAGGAATAACGAAGTCAAGAAAGATTCTTTTGTGATAAATATATTTATGAAAAACCGATTTGTCAAAAGAGGGAGTTTCTAATGCTTCATTATCATTCATCTATTGATATTTGGTATTCGGAGGGCTGTCAAAAAAATTGCAACCAACGCTCTAATTTATATTATAATATAGTAATAAATATTTTCGTTAAAAAACCGCCAGCTATCCTTAGTATGCGTCCATCAAAAAGTTGCGCTGTACTTGTTTGCAGATAAGCACTTAAATTATAATAAATCTATAACAAAATTTCAATGTTGTAAAGTCCTCTAAAGATAATATCCATAGTGGCAAAAAACGGATATCTGTGCTTTTATAATTTAAAACACACTACCGATTAGCTGGGCTAAGAATGGGCACTACTTCATTATAAGCGTACTGCGGATAGCGGCTGTACTTGATCTCAACTTTATTTTTTCTTATCTTCCGTTATAGTTGATATGACAAAAAGTTAAACTACGCACTGAATATTTTTCGTTATTTTTTTTTCTATCGTCTTTAGCATTTTTCAATCCTTCTTTTTGTCAAAAGCATTTTATTTCATTAGGTGGTGGAACGAGTGTCGTTACTCTGGTTTCTAACGATACAGTCTGGATAGCTGCCGACTCTAAGAGCAATACAACAATTAATCAAATTTCATCTAAAGGAAACCGTCTGTAACAGCTCATTTTACCGAATGTAAAATTGGGAAAACAAATAATATTTACTATGCGTTTACAGGAAATTTTGTGTATGCAAAAAATCTGGGTGGCAAACTGATTTATCATGTGGATTCTGTAATTAAACAGTGCGTTTTGAAACATAAAACTTTTGAAAATTCAGTAAAGGAGTTTGATACTGATATGAAAAGAAACTTGGCCTATGCAGTTAATCGTTTAAAATTGTTAGAAGTAATAATATTGTCCAATTAAGCGTGAATAATGAAAAGTTAATGGAATGTGTTTTTGTTTCTTTTGTTAATGGAGTGCCCAAATTTAGGACCATAGAATATTCTTTAAATATCGTTGGTCATAATTTTGAAATAGTGGGAGTTCAGGCGAATGACGGAAATGCCTATCCATTCTGCATCCCCATTGGGTATAAAGATTCAGTAGTCAAATCTTTAAAAAACCCAAATAGCCCTCTTTGGCAGATTAAGCAAAAAAGATCAATTGATTTACTTAATTAATTTAGAAATATCAAACCATCCTGATGACGTTGGAAAGCCGATTGACGTAATTTCTATTACAAAAGACGGATGCAAATGGTTAACTGATCACAAAGAATGTGAAAATTGCAAATGCTATTGACACGTGCCGTAACTATCTATTGTATCCAAAGGTTAACAAAACAATATTCATAAGCCCGGCGTCATTCTAACTAAACTTGATTTAAGTAATATTAAAACTTACAGACGTCTTATCAAAAATATCTTCTTTTTAAAAAAATAATATGAATAGCGCGGTGATAATACTGGGTCTTACAATACTTGCAGCAATTGCGGCATTCATTGCAACAAATAAAGATAATGCGCAAAAAGATCGAATAGAGGACTTAGGCAAGATCAATAAGGACTTATCGGTTAAAGTAGCTGAATTGGCGAAATTAAATAATGATATAGCATTGCAAGTGGATACGATAGTGAAGGAAAATAAATTTTTGGCGAAAAAAAATATTGAATTGTCCAGTAAAGCAAACTCGTTAATCATAGAAGTCCAGAATTTATCAAGCAAGTCAAATATTTTGGCGAACAAATTAGATATTAAAACAGATCAAGAATTTGCAGTTACTGGGGAGTTAAATTTACAGGTGGATAATGAAGAGGACAGCCATATTATAATAGACTATGGAGGAAATATTATTGATAATCCTATTGACTCCTATTACAAAGATTTCAATATCAATAATTTTTTGCGATATAAAGATTTGACACCATTTTTTATTAGAGTCCAAGAAAGAAAGTTGCTTCTAAATTGCAAAGTTTACACGTATCAACCAAAATATAATTTTTGAAATAGCGGATAATAAATGGCGTATAAATAAAAATTTTGTAAGCAAATTTAATTTCGACAGTAAAGGAGTCGAAATTTTCGACAATAAGGGAAGAATTTTTTTAAGTATCAATATCTTGCCAAAAATCTCATACAAATACAAGGTATAATTACAGACGGAAAATTAATTTATTTTTTGACTTCTAACGGGATACTAACTGAAACGAATGACAGTGCGATCTCAATTTTTTTTGAAGCAATTTCCGTATCAAGAGCTATTTAAATATACAGGTGGTAAATGGCACGGCGTAAGAAAATAATTTGACTGTTGCCTAACTGGTGTCCCATTTTGTAGGGTGTACATATAAATACAATTACCAAAATTAGAAAAATAGGACTTAGAAGTTAAAAGATTAGAAGTATGTACAATTTGCTACCTACTATTAGAACATACCCCTTATTACCGTTGTTGCTAATCATATTCCCATCGCTATCCTTACCCTATCCGTCACCGATAGTTGCGCTGATCCTGAGTTTGTAACCTCAGGATTTACAAACATGAAATCTAAATAAAAATTAAAATTTTATAAGAGCCTAAGTTTACCCTGAGTTATAAACTCAGGACAGCAGTGAGCTGTTTATTAAAAACTAAGACTGATGTAGCCACCAGCTACAGGTGTCTGCAATGTGAGTTCCTTGTATTGGCTATATTGCTTTGTATAATGGTCCAGGTGTATTTAAGTCAGAGGGTTTAATATGCTTTAATTCTGTCAGGTCAGATTTGTAACGAACTTCGGTAACTTTATTGGGGATATGAAGTTTTTCAATTTTATGAATGTCTTGATGTCGGTAAAAGCGTAGGGAACTTTTTGGCTAAGTTATAGTCAAACTTGATTTTAATTGATTGCTCTAGGTATTACCCAGTGTCTCTTGAAATGATGGTAAACATTTTCTCCGCAAGGCCATTATTCTTAATTTCTATGCTGAATTGAATTTGCGATGTCCGCAATGTTTTGACCGCAAGTAACCTGCTTTAAAAAAACATCGATGCAATAACGACTTTTTTGTCCGCTGGGCGGATTAAGCTGCTCCGATGCAAAGAGTGTGAAGCCGTTCTAAGCTGCTGCTGCTTTTTACTTCAAGCTTTTCAATGTCCGCATTAAAAGTCTATCTTTATCTTTGGGTATGCAATGCCAATAATTTACCAAAAGCGTTGACGGCTCTTTGCTGGCTTCAATTATGAATAGCTCGGACCAAAGACCATGAAATGGTTTTAGTTGGTGTGTCTGATAGCGATTTGAATATTTCAATAAAGGCTTTTGAATGTTTCTACAACTTCTTTCTGTGTCGGCTTTGATGAAAAGCGATTTAATAAGCGTTTCTGCAATTCCCAAAAAATAGCGTTGCAAGTTAGAGGCTGGTTACTTCTAAAGATTATTACTAATATAAACGGCAAAGCTGGTTTTGTTTTCTTCTGAAACCTTACATTCAGTATTGTGGGTCAGCTCAAGATATTTTAGCCGAATATTTTTTTGTGAAAATGATGTGCTATCAGCAACTGATGAAATTAAAATGACAGGAAAGCTTTCATTGCTGATTGCAATCTTAGCGAAGGGAAATTCAGGTAAGGCAATCGCATTAAATAAATTCCGGTTGGCTGTTTCTGGTGCTGTAATCGTATCAAATGTTTCAATTAAATTCATGCTACATTGTCTGGTTGTCTTATAATGTCCTTTCCAATATTTTCAGGAAACCAAATGGCAATAGTTGGAACATCATCGTATAATATGCTTCCGTTTTCGTCAACGATATTGTTTCCGTCTGCATCATTCAAATGCAATCGGTGAATTTGTATTGTAACAAGATTTTCGTTTTTAATTTCACGGTCTCCCGGATAAATTACTTCACCTGACTTTGGGTTCTTACCTTGAAATAATTGCTTAATGGTGTTGCTTCCATTTTCATGCAATCTACGGTCTCTGATGTTTTGAATTATCTGACCATTTTCATTCTTGCTGCTAATTACATATACCAAGCATCTTTCATTAGGATTATCTTGTAAATAAATTAATTACACCTCTTAGACTTGAAAAGGTTTGGCTGTCAGTTTCTCTTGTGAACTTCAACCTGTTGAGCAAACGTTTTAAGCTTTCTTCAATGGTAATTCAGCAATCAAATGCTTTTGTTCTTCGGTTCTCTCTGGATGTCCAATATCTTGTTGAAAAATGGTTGATATTGGTTGCAAGAAATGATGAAATAACATTTTGTTTTGTGGAATTAAATTATCCGTGTCATGCGGTGCTCTAACAACAAACCATTCAGCACCAAAATAATCTCTATCCAAATCATTATAAAAATGTTCGGTCTTGTAAGGCTTAACATTTGGTTAACACTGTTTCTCTGTCCCACTCATTTAAGTGTTTATTATTTACATCAAATTCCTCCAAGCGTTTTCTAACATCTTCTTCATGCTCAATAATTGCTCTAAAAGCATCAATGTTGGCTGGTCAAGCCAAACACTACAAAACCCTAAATAGCTTCCTTTATATCCAAAAAATCTTGCTCTTTGTAAAGTAGTATCAACTTGTCCTGTGCCTAAGCTTCTTGGCATATAGGTAACGGTTAAACCTTCAACAGTAAAGCCTCTGTCCATCGCTTGACCACCAACTAAAATATGTGAATAGAAATCATTCCATCGTATAGAAGGCGTTTTTCTTTTTCTATTCCCAGTATTTACTTCCATTATCAGAGTATTCTTAATAACGTGAATTAAGCGATTGATTGTTAGCTCCTCAAAGCTTGGAAAGCTCATTGCCAACAGTCAGCCGCAAATCATCATAAGCCTCCTTAAATTCTTTAACAATGCTCTTTTTTCATCTTCATCATTGCTTTGCAAAAGCCGCTTCCATGCATCGCAAACATCCTTTATCCAGTTGTAAAAAATGTTCTGCGCATTTGTTAAACGTGAAGGATGAACCATCATGGAACGATTGCGTTGGTCTTTTTTAAGTTCACCGGCAACCACTCCAAGAAAGTAAACTTTCAAAGCATGCAGCAAACTTTCCGGCGGTTCATGCATTGGATTGTTATTGGTTGGAATTTGCGCTGTTGGAATTAGGCGAATTAAATGCGGGTTCTGAACGAAAAATATATTTCCTCCAGTATAATCATCTCCCGGCTCTAAGAGCTTAATAAAGTTTGGTGAAAGCCTATCCATGATATTGATGAACAAATTACCTTGTGGAGATGCTGTGTATTGCAAAAATGTATGATGAGAAAATATGCCTCTTAAATCTGTAATCCGTCTGTAAATTGTTGAAGCCTCACCTTCATTAACTGCACTGCCTGCATCAGCATTTACGCTTGCTCTTGTGTTTAAGCTTGCTTGGTCGCCTTCATCATCAATTATCAAAGTAGGAACTTTGTTAAGATTTAATCCCCTGAAAGTATTGGCAAGATTTAAAAGATGAAAACTATTCTTCATTACAGTAATCAATATTGTTGAGCAATCTTCCTTGTTCAAAAAAGTAGTGTCAGCCCATTGGTCTAATTTCATTTGCACAGTATCTCTATCCTGCAATGTTGGATTTTTTACAATTACCCACTTTCTGTCAAAACGATTATCATAACGTAAGTCCCTTTTCATTCTTTCATAGGATTGCTCTGATAGTGGAATTGAAGTTCCAGCGATAATGATGATTAGCTGATAATAATTGTCGTTTGCTAATGCTGTGAGTGAAGTAAACGAAAGTGTCTTTCCGCTTTGAACGTAGCCAATTACCAAACCAGTATCAACATTTGTGGGAGCCTCAGGATTGCCGCACATTTCCATAATGCGGAAAGTTTCATCAATAATCTTATTTCCAACATTTTCAGGAAAGCCTTTAAACTTAATTAAGCCATAAATTTCTTCTCCCTTATAAGGATGCCACTTTGCATTATTTTCATTTTTTGCTCCGGTAATTTACTATCTCCATATTTTTATTTTGTTTGAGAATTTGAAATTTTTGTTATTAGCTCATTAAAGTTTCTTCTGATTTCACCTTGTGTTTTTGCTCCGCTATTTTTGGCAATTACTTCAGCTAAGCCGAAGGTTGCAATAATTCTTAAGATAGGCTCAATCTTTGAATTGTCTGCGCCTGCAAACTGCACCATGAAAGGGTGTGTGAGTGATAGCCTTATTCCAACCTGGCGAATAGATGTTTGGGTTTTTGGATGGGGTATTAAGTGATTGCCAACCTCAATCAATTCAGTTAATGCAGGGTCATAGGAAAGCTCAACTGAAATAACCCAATCACAATTATTAAAATGTGCAGTAAATTCTTTGTGAATTGCCTTGTCAGTTTCTATAAGTTCTGTTTCAGGCTCGTTTACTACTGGTGGAATTTGCGCAACTTCTTCAATCGCTTTAGGTGCTCTTTCCTGCAAGTCATTAACTGTTTGCTCTAATGCTTTCGATGCCGTTCTTTTGTATTCATTCTCTGTTGCTCTTTGGCGATAATTTTCCGCTTGCTGCAAAAGCGGAAATTCCTTTGAGCTAATATCGTCTTTAAGCAGCTGTAAAAAGATGTCTAAGTTTTCATCCCACTGAATTCCTTTCTTAGTGAAGTTAACGTCAAAGCCCTCTAAGTGCAATTCGCCAAATACTCTTTGAAAGCGATAGCTATTTGGAGCACCAAAAATAAATTCAGGTCGGAAGCCATTGTCAAAGCTGCCTTCAATTACTCTGCCTCTGCGAAATAAGGCAAATCCAGCTTCTGCAGTTGAACCTGTTTCTCTTATTGCAACAAAGCCATGAACGCTTAAGCCGTCCTCAACGGGAAAATCTATTTTCTTTTTCCATAAAATAGGTTCACCAACCGACACATAGGGTTTCTCCTGGAACTTAGCATTTAAGATTTTGGGTTCTTGAAAATAAAGTTCAATATTATCGATCTTCAACTTCAAAATTCCTTGCCGAATGAATTCGCGATAAATGCTTGTAAGATGTGATTTTACTTTTGCAAGTCCCTTGCGCCTTGGCATTCTATGAACATCCAAAAGCTCAATAACTGTGTAATGATGGTTTTTATCAGCCGGCATCGTTTCAAATTCCAATTCCTCAATCTTATCCTCAAAGATTTTATTCATGTCAAACTTGACTATCTTTTCAACTGCTTCAGCTAATGCAGTTGTCCTTACACTCCATAAATCAGAAAACCAACATGATGCGGACTTCATGCCCATTCCAAACTCTGAAAGTCCCGATGTATCCGCTGGAATTTCTGCGGCTCTGAATGCTCTTGGATAATCTGCTTCATTTATTCCTGCTGCATTATCTCTGATTGTTATTTTATTTTCTGCATCATTAATTTCAATATTCACTTCAAGCTGAAAATTTTCTCCATGTATTTTCTTTAATGCTTTTTCGTTTGTCTGATAGCTTGAAATTGCATTATCTACAAACTCTGCCAAAGCAAACCATGTTTCGTATTCTAAAAACTTTAGAACAGAAAGCATTGTAACGTTGGGGCGAATATTTACCTTATTTCCTTTCACATTGAATTTGCTGACATTGCAGTTTTTTGAATGTCGCTGCTTTTTCCGTTTGTTGGTGCTAACGTGGGCAACTTAATAAGTTTCCTTGCAATTAGCGCAACTATATCAGCATTCACAGCATTACCTAATGCTTTAAAGGCTGCGTTATCGTTTACAGGTAATTTTATCCTGTTGTGATTTAGGGATTGCAAAGCCGCACCTTCTTCCTTTGTTATGTATCGCTGCTCCCATCCTATAATTGGTTTTTGGGTATTGGTGCAAACAAGCGAAGGAAAGAAGTCCGTTTTTTTTACTCGTATGCCGGATGACCGGAATTGCAAAATGTATTTGTAAATGTTGCGTTCACCGTCCTGAACATTCCACTCTAATTTTTGCCAACTCTGCCAACTGAATTTTGCAATCTTATCAACTACCTCCTGAATGTAGCTTTTGTTTGCTTCATAAAATTCCCTGTTCTTTTTTATGTATTCTATTTTCCAATCAGGGAAGTCATCATCAACTCTTGCATAGCTTGGCAAGTCCGCAAATTGTTCAGTCAAAGTTTTTCCGGCTAATGATTTTCCAAAGTTCCCTTTGTAATGTGCAAGTTGCTGCTGCGTTAGCTGAAAGGGAAAGCGGTCTTGATACGGATAAGTTGCGCCAAACTCCATTGCCCAAATTGGGAAGCCGGGAATTTTAGTTTGAGGTGGAACGATGTTTAAAAATTCCTGCCAAATTTCTAAACATATTTTCTCGTCGTGTCCAATTTGTATTGCATTGCTTGGATTTTCTAAAATGTATTTGTGTGTATCAAGAGCTTGAAAAGTTGGCTCTGGAAAAGTAAAGTGCTTTAGTTGAAATTTGGAGCCAACAATAAAAATTCTTCTTCGGTGCTGCGGTATTCCAAACTCGTGTGGTGAATATTCTTTGTGGTCAATGTTATAGCCTAATTCATTCTCTAATTTGTCAACCATATAATTCCATGTTATCTCATTATCGTGCTGACGAATGAATGGCACATTTTCAAGTATAAAATATTTTGGTCGGTGATATGCAATTATTTTTACTATTTCATCAAAGAGAGTTCCCCGAACTTCATCGGTCATGCCTTTCTGCTTTCCCGCCTTTGAAAAGGGTTGGCATGGAAAACCTGCACACAAAATGTCAAATTTTGGAATATCCTCAACATTGATTTTACGTATATCCTTTTCCGGCTTTATTCCATAGTTTTCTTCATACAGCTTAGCAAGAGCATCATTTATTTCACATGCATACACGCATTCATGTCCTAACTCTTCCATCGCTACATGAAAACCACCAATTCCAGCAAACAAATCTGCAAACTTCATTAAATTATCCGCTTTAATTTTTTTACAATTCCTGCCAATGTTTTTTCTGATTTATTTCTATTTAAATCACATTCCCAAACAGTCAAAATTTTCCATCCGGCTTTTTTTAATGCCTTGGCATTTAGTTTATTTCTTTCTACATTTCCTAAAATTTTCGGCATCCAATATTCAATTCTGCTTTTCGGCATCTTGTTAAGCTTGCATCCTTCGTGAGCATGCCAAAAACAACCGTTCACAAAAATGATAGCTTTATACTTTGCCAAAACAATATCGGGTTTTCCCGGTAATTTTTTGTTATATAGCCTGTATCTAAATCCTTCCTTAAATAAAAATTTTCTAACCTGTATTTCAGGTTTTGTATTGGTCTTCTTATTCGTGACATTGTATAGCTTCTCTTTCCCTTATCCATACTGCAATATAGTGTGTGTTAGCAAAATTGTGGCCCTTATGGTGGCTAACTAGAACTTAACTCAATCCTTCGTACCGAAAGATGCCTGGCAAAATAAATGTAAGCCTCCTTCAATCGGCACAAGTATGACTTATTGCACAAAACCTTTCCTACCAAACTTGCGACAATAGTGGTTACTTAGAAAAGTCAGCAAGTTATAATTTTTTAATTTTAGGATTTAGTTGCGTATTATCACATACCTACAAACGTTCCCTGCTAGATCTGAGCACTTTTAAAACTAACTAGGACTGACTTTAGATTAAAATAAGAACATGACAACAATTTCATTTATTAACATGAAGGGCGGAGTTGGCAACACGACGTTCAATAATACGTTTTACTATTATAAATTTATTTTTGCTCTATGAAGACCTCCCTTTCACATCTTCCTAAAATAAAACAGGAGCAAATACTTCAGATTGCAGAGATCATTAAGGAAGTAGCTGCGCCTGAAAAGATTATTTTGTATGGTAGTTATGCAACGGGGAATTATGTAGAACATAGATATATGGGAAAAGATATAAAATGAATAGATTAATAATAATAGGAAATGGTTTTGATTTAGCCCATGGAATGAAGACGAGCTATCATGATTTTATCTCTGCCTATTTAAAGAAAGTTTGTGAGGCCGTCTCTAAAAAAGATAATTATTCCGATTCGATAATTACCGCTAAACGAAATTTTGATACTTCGCTTAAAGATTTAAAGAACTACGATACCGTCGAGCAGATTTTGTCTATTTGCTGTATTTCCAAATCAGAATTTAATAGAATATTTAATTCTCAATTTTTTGATGATAATGCTTATGTTCCCGACGATAAGTGTTTCAAACTAAAATTCCAAAATAATTTTGCGGAAACTTTATTTGGTAAGTGTAAAACCTTCAAATGGGTTGATATAGAAAACGAATTTTATGAGGAATTAAGAGGAATATTAAACTCGGATACTGTCAATAAAGAGAAAAAACTAAGCGAACTAAATACAACAATGAAAAATTTAATTAATGAACTGCAAGATTATATGTTTCGATTGAATATGCCAAAACCCATTTCATCATATATTGATCTGTTTAAGGAGGAAATTCATAAGTTAGACAATAGCGCGTGTCCGCTAGATAAAGACGAGTTGCCTGGCAATTCCTATATCGTGAACTTTAATTATACAAAAACCATAGATCAATATATGGGAGCTTTGCACTATGAATTAAATTATATTCATGGAAAAGCTTTTGACAAAAACAATCCTATGATATTTGGATTTGGAGACGAGATTGATAAAGATTACAAAAAAATTGAAGAAGAAAAAATAAAAGGTTTTTTTGATTATATAAAGTCGTTTTGGTATTTTAAAACATCTAATTATCATAACCTAATTAGGTTCCTCGATTCGGCCATTTATCAGGTTTATATTATTGGGCATTCATGTGGTCTTTCCGATAGGACGATGCTCAATATGATTTTTGAACATAACAATTGTAGATCAATCAAAATATTTTACCATGGTGACAAGAACCATAATAATTATACAGAGCTAACCCAAGAAATTTCAAGGCATTTTAACAATAAAGGATTAATGAGAACAAAGATTGTTTCAGAAAACAAATGCTTCTCTATGCCTCAATATGATGATCTAGATTGTTTGTTGTCAGCCTCGAAGCTTTGTTTAGATTTAAGTTTTTACAGAGATTTTGTTATTGCCCAAACTGTCAATATTAATAAAGGCAACCATGTAAATATTAACTTAAAGAATACCTGCGAAAACGTGTAATCTTCACCGTTATCTTTTGGGAATATCTTTCCATATAAATCCACAATTAATAATTTGAACATTTGAAAATCAGTCATCAATTAGACTAGTATAAAGGTGTAATATTATTTAAAAACGAAGCATCAAAACTTTCCATCTAAATCTACTCTATCCAGGTAAGGTTGCAATTGTGCGGTAGATGAGAACGACCTAAACTTTTTAATAACGTTATGTTCCCGGTGATAATATACCTCTACATAAAAACTATCAATTTGGTAAAGCGATATACTATACTCGTCTCTTGCCTGTCGCCAACTAAAACTGCATCCCATACGGCTTCAGCTTGCTCCATTTCATCTAATTGGTTAAATTCGTAAAGCGTCACAGTATAGAATTTTAAAAAAACTTATGCAAGATAATTTTATCATGGCAATTTTTCAATTGCACATTTTATCTATTATAAATTTATTTTTGTTTAATGAAGAATTCCCTTTCCATCTTCCGCAAACAAAGCGGGCTCAGATACTTCAGATTGTAGAATTTATTCATGAAGCTGTCAATTCTGAAAAAATAATATTATTCGGAAGTCATGCAAAAGATACTTGGGTTGAAGATAAATATTTTGAGGACAGAACTAACTTCGAATTTAATAGTGATTATGACATTTTAATAGTCACAAAGGACAGTTCTGAAAAAGAACATGAAATTTTAGACAAGGTTATAAATCGTACTCGTGGTGTTTTTAAGGCTCCGGTTAATGCAATTATTCATGATATTGAATATGTGAATGAAGGCCTTGAAATAGGGCAATATTTTTTTACTGATATAATTAATGAAGGAGTATTACTGTACGATAACAATCAAGTCAAATTTTCACCGGCAAGGAAATTATCATCAATTGAAATGAAACTTATTGCCCAACGTTATTTTGATAAATGGTTTGCATCCTCATCTAACTTTCTTGATTTTGCAATTAATGCTTTTGATTCTTTGTTAAGGGAAAATAAGTCTTTGAATGATGCAGCTTTTCTTTTACATCAGGCAACTGAAAAATTGTACAACACAATGCTTTTGGTATTTACTGGCTATAAACCAAAAACACATAATCTTGATAAACTGAGACAGTACGCTAAGAATCTCTCTGAAGAAATATTTCTCGTTTTCCCTTTTCCTATTGAAGACGAATTTGAAAAGCATTTATTTGACTTATTAAAAAAAGGTTATATCGACGCACGATATAAAGATGATTATATTATCACAGAGGAAGAGTTTAGAACCTTAATCACAAGAGTTACAAAAATGAAAAATATTGTTGAAAAATTATCAATTCAACGAATCAATTCATTCTAAATCTCGACAGTTTATTGGTCTATGCGGTTATTTATTTTGATTTTTTACCCTTCGTAATTTCTCTTCTTTCGTCAGCTACTTGTTTGTCGGTAATAGAATCATATAACTTGGCAAACTCAGAAAAACTTAAACCTAAATTTTCTATCATAGTAATCAAAGACGTAAATTGTACATCTCTTTTTCCTACCGATGCTCCTTGTATAATTGTATAACTTAATCCTGATTCAGCTTCTAATTGTCTCATGGAATCAATAAGCCGTATATCTTCAATAGAGTGTGACTTATTTTCTTTGCTAATGTTTTTCTTTCTCTTCAGTATAAGCCTAAGACATGTAGCCAGTTTAAATTTAATATCTTCTTTTTTGGATTCACTTTCCATCGTAGTTGGAAAGTTGAACCTATTATAAAAAATATATTGATACACGTATGTGTACTGAAATTATTTTTATTACATTTACATTAATAAATAGTTCTGTTGAAATTTTCATTAAATCTTTCTTTACTCATAACTGGGGCCTGAGAATTCCAGAACATGAGACAACATATAAATACCAATAACTTCTTAAAGGGCGGGCGCCCATTTTATTATAGGGACATCTTCTCAGGTCTCAACAATGAAAAAATGGGCCCTGCTCTTTATCAATTCACTTCGCTACCGGCCTGCCATCTTATTGTTGCTGCTGCCTTATCTCCTAAACTATTTTCTTTATATAATCATTCTCATTGCCCGGTTAAGGTATGTATTCATAGCTACCTGTCAATACCAGCCCGGGCAGAAAACGTTAAATATAAAATGATGAAATCCATAAAACCAAACATTTGGGAAACTGTGCATTATTATTTGCCGCTGCTTAAGCGATATGCAAGATGCCTCACTAATGATGAAAGCGCGTCTGAATTATTAGCCAGGAAAGTGCTGGAAGATCAATACCAAATTGATGGCCTGGCTCCCTCAAAAAAGCTGCGCAAGGTTTTAAAAACAGACCTGCTCAACCGTTGCATCTTTTGGAAGCAATTTATAATACTCGACAGGCCACCTGTAAAAACTACTTCACATAAACGGGTAAACCCGCAATTAAATTGAAACATACTAATCAATTACCAAACTAATTATTCCTGTGGAACCAAACTGTAATCCCGAAATTAAATGGCTCAAAGACCTCTACGAGCGCAAGCCTAAAAATCCCACTTAGGTAATTCTTACATACAGCACTCACTTATTTTTTATTCACCAATAAACCCAATTGCAATGAAGCTTTTTTATTGCCTGATGATACTACTATGTCCCTACGCCGGCATGGCCCAGGGCATTAAGTCACTGGATATAGGAGATAAAGTACCGGATGTTGCTCTCGGCAATATTATTAATTATACCACACCCTCTGCAACCATTGCAGATTTTAAAGGCAAGCTGCTGATCCTGGATTTTTGGGCAACCTGGTGCGCAGCCTGTGTAAAGAATTTCCCCCACATGGAAGCGTTACAGAAAAAGTATAACGATAAAATACAGGTAGTAGGTGTTACACAGGACAGCGAAAAAAAAGCAGCCACATTCTTAGAGAAGTATGTAAAGAATACAGGAAAGAACTTTTCCATCCCTACAGTTGTAAATGGGGCCTTGCTTGCCAGGTTATTTCCCCACACCATTCTGCCGCACTATGTATGGATAAATAGTGAAGGCATTGTAATGGCAATTACCTCCGCAACGCCGGTTACCGGTGAAAATATAGAGGCAGTACTGGCGGGCAAAAATGTAAAGTTTTCAATGAAGGAAGACATGATGAACTTCGATTATGCCACACAATTATATATGAATGGTAATGGAGGAAAAGGGGATAATATATTGTACCGCTCTCTTATAGCAGGCCCAATTGCAGGGGTTGGAACCATCATTCCGGCTTTTATGAAAAGCAGTAAAGAGCCGGTGTCAAGAATGTTTGCTATTAATTGCTCCATCCTTGATCTGTATAAAATTGCATTTGAAGAACCCGGAGATTACCCTGCGGGCAGGATTGTGCTGCAGGTAAAAAACCCTGCGGCTCTCCGGTACGTGGCGGGCGAAGGTGATTTAGATAGCTGGAAGGCGGCTCACACTTTTTGTTATGAATTGATAGTGCCGCCTGCTACCGTATGCCGCATAAAGGAAGAGATGGCCGATGACCTGCAGCGCTGCTTTGGCTATAAAGCATTTTACGAAAACAGGATAATGGACTGCCTTATTTTAACCGCAGATAGCAGTCTCTTAAATTCTTATACCAAAAGCAATGAGGCAGAGGATAACCTGGGTGAGAGCGGCTCGCCCTATAAGTATATCTATAATCAACCTGTAGACGCCCTGGTAAGTTATCTCAACAGCAAGCCCGGCCTTTACATCATTAATGAAACGGGCTGCGATGCAAATCTTGATATACACTTTCCGGATGATATCTCCGATACTTCCGCACTTATAAATGCCCTTAAAATGCAAGGGCTGCATCTCGCAATGGAAAAAAGACAAGTGAAAGTCTTCGTTATTTCTGACAATTAAACTCAATACATTTTAATAAAACAGGAAACATGAAATACATAGTAATTATAACCGGCTTTTTATTGATAACTAACATAAAAGCCTACCCGCAGGTAACTGCGCCGGGAAATCTGTCAGGCAGGGTAGTGGGGCCTGGTGACCGCTCTTTGAGTGGCAGTACTGTGCAGCTACTGGTAAGTAAAACACAGGTGGTTACCGATGCAAAAGGAGTATTTACATTATCGCGAAGCAGCAGCATTGATACTTTAAAAATTACGCATGTTGGCTATGCACCGCGGCTGCTCGTTGTAAATGATAAAACAAAATCGCCGCTTCTTATTACCCTTGAAGCCACCGTTACCCAATTGCAGGAAGTATTTGTAAACACAGGGTATCAAACTTTACCGAAGGAAAGAACTACCGGTTCTTTTGAGAAGATAGACAAAGATTTGCTTGGCAGGAACACCAGCACCGACATCATCAACAGGCTGGAGGGAGTGAGCAGCCTGTATTTTGACAGGAGAACCGGTGGCAAGGCTATATCTATAAGGGGAAGAAGCACCATATTAGGGAATGCCAGCCCCCTTGTTATCGTTGATAACTTCCCTTATGATGGGGATATCAACAACATAAACCCAAATGATGTAGAAAGTATAACCTTGCTTAAAGATGCTGCTGCGGCCTCCATCTGGGGTGTGAGAGCTGCTAATGGCGTAATAGTAATTACTACAAAAAAGGGACGCTTTAACCAGGCACCGTTAGTTGAATTCACAACCAACATTACCTGGGGCCAAAAACCCGACCTGTATTATGCTCCGGCGATGTCGCCGGCTGATTTTATAGAAGTGGAAAAGTTTTTGTACGGAAAAGGCTTTTACAATTATGCAATCAACAATACATTTAGCAGGCCTGTTCTGTCGCCGGTTGTTGAATTACTGGCAAACAAGAATGCGGGTACGATACCTGCCGCGGAAGCGGATGCCCGCATTGAGGCTTTGAAAAATAATGATGTGCGCCGCGACTTTAGCAAATACTTTTACAGGCAGAGCCTCAATCAGCAATATGCGCTCAACTACAGGGGTGGGAGCAATAACTTTAATTATTTGCTTTCGGCAGGTTGGGATGATAACGCCGCCAACCTTAAAAGAAATGGCTTAAGCCGTGTAACGCTACGCTCAGAAAATTCCTTCAACCCATTTAATGGTTTTTATGTGCAGGCGGGCATAGCTTACAGCAGGGTTAAAAGCAATAATAATAATCCCGGTACTAATATTAATCCTACCTCAAAAAATTTATATCCTTATGCATCTTTTGCCGATGAGAAGGGCAATCCGCTTGCCATGGTGAAAGATTACAGGCTTGGTTATATAGATACGGCCGGGGCGGGTAATTTACTTGACTGGAAATACCGGCCGCTTGAAGAATTGAAGCTTGCTGATAATAGCGTTAAACAAAACGATATAATATTAAATATCGGGTTGCAATATAAATTAAATGCACACCTGAGTGCAGAGGCAAAATATCAATATGAAGCACAATCACAACTCGCAAAGAATATATACGGCCAGCAAAGCTATACTGCCCGCAACCTGGTAAACTTATACACGCAAATTAATGGCGGAATAGCAACTTATGGAGTACCAAAGGGAGGTATTATAGATATTTCAAATGGTGATCTTATTTCGCAGTCTGCAAGAGGCCAGGTTAACTATTCTAATACCTGGAACGGACGTAATGATATCGTCGTTATTGCAGGGGCAGAAATTAAACAAACGGCCACCTCGGGATACAACTACAGAACTTTTGGGTACGACAACAATGTACTTACCTATGGGAACGTAAATTATGTTGATTTTTTACCAACCTACGATGATTTGCTCGGTGGCTCACAGGTGGTAAATCCGGCAGATTTTTCCGAAGGGGTGTTGCGGTTTACCTCTTTTTACGCTAACAGCGCTTACACATTTTTAAGCCGGTACAGTGCTTCGCTAAGTGCAAGAAAAGATGCATCTAATTTGTTTGGAGTTAATTCAAATCAGCGGGGTGTGCCGCTGTGGTCATCAGGGCTTAGCTGGCAAGTGAACAAGGAACGCTTTTTTAAATCAAAATGGCTCGAACTTTTAAAACTGCGGCTTACCTATGGCTATAATGGAAATGTAGACAATACAATAACTGCCCTCACCACGATCTCTTATTTCTCCGGCGCTTATTTAACCGGCTTACCTTATGCGATGTTGCACGACCCGGGTAACCCGGATTTGAAATGGGAAAAATCGGCCATATTAAACATTGGGATGGACTTCCGCACAAAGAATAACAGGATCTCGGGAAGCATTGAATATTATACAAAAAAGGGTAATGATTTAATAGGGATCGCCCCAATAGATCCCACAACAGGGGTGGTTGATGCAGCAGCCGAGTTTGCCTATAAAAGCAATGTGGCTGCAATGAAAGGGAGAGGAGTTGATATTGAAATACACACCATAAACGTAGATGGGAAATTGCAATGGCTCACTGACCTGGTGCTTGGCAACAGCACCAACAAAGTAACCCGATATAATACTGACAGGGTGCCCGGCTCGGCATTCGTGGAGGTGGGAAACCTGGTAAGTCCGCTTGCAGGTAAACCTGTATATGGTATTTATAGTTATAATTGGGCCGGGCTGAACCCCTCCACCGGTGATCCAACGGGCTACGTGAATGGTGATGTAAGTGAAGACTATACAGCACTTACTTCTGTCACTCCAGCCGGGCTTATTTTTCACGGATCGGCTGTTCCCGTCACATTTGGATCATTTCGTAACACGGTTAACTATAAGAGTTTTTCTTTATCCTTTAATTTTATTTTTAAGCTGGGCTATTATTTCAGGCGAAGCTCTGTCAACTATACCAACCTGTTTAGAAACTGGATCGGTAATCCCGATTATGCTCTGCGCTGGCAGACGCCCGGCGATGAAAAGAAAACAAATGTTCCGTCGTTAATATACCCGATATCCAACAGCGACCGGGATGCATTTTATAGTGGCTCTTCCACCCTTGTAGAAAAGGGAGATCATATAAGGTTCCACGACATTAACGTGGCCTACACTTTTAATAATTCAGGCAACACAAGAAAATACTTTAAGCAGCTTCAGCTATATGTATATGCCAGTAACATTGGTATCATTTGGCGCGCAAACCATGTTGGCATGGATCCCGATTATTACGATGGCGGTTACCCGTTGCCGTTAACAATATCTGTTGGCTGCAGGGCATCATTTTAATTTTATTAAAACTCATCTTCAAAAAGAAATATTTATGAAAGAAGTATATAAGGCACTAATCCTTTTTTTGATCCTGGGCAATTTCAGTTGTAAAAAATACCTTGATCAGAAGCCTGATAAAAAATTAGTTGTGCCAACTACAATACAGGATGCACAGGCACTGCTCGATAATACACGTACAATGTCGATCATATACCCCTCGGCAGGTGAGTTGAGCGGCGATGACTATTATGTGCTCCCGGATGATTGGACTTCTGCCAATACTACCACTGAGCGTAACTGTTATATTTGGGGTCGTGATGTTTTTAATGACTATGATCATAACGATTGGTCAGGGCCCTACTTAGCTGTTTACTTTTCCAATATAATCCTGGATGCATTAAAGGAGAATGATTTTACCGGTGGCTCAGTTTCAGATAACGCCAACATTAAAGGGCAGGCACTGCTCTTCAGGTCTTACGCGTTCTATAGCTTATTAGAAATCTTTGCAAAGCAATATGACGCTGCTACGGCTTCCACAGATTTAGGAATTGCCTTAAGATTATCCTCAGATTTTAATGAGCCTACCACACGGGAGACAGTACAGACCTGCTATACCCAACTAATTAATGATGCTAAGGAATCTATTGCCTTGTTGCCTGCAGTTCAACCTGTGCTTACACGTCCTTCCAAAGCGGCTGCGGAGGGATTTTTAGCAAGAGTGTTTTTAAGTATGAGTAAGTTTAATGAAGCTTTGCCTTACGCTGACAGTGCGCTTCAATTGAACAACACGCTAATAGATTATAACACTTTAGATAGTAACAGCTATGCACCCTTTCAGCGTTATAACCCCGAAGTATTGTTTCATACGCTTTTAATTGTAAGAGGCTTATTATTTCCTCCCACGCAAAAAGTAGATTCCACTTTATACCAATCTTATAATACAGAAGACCTGCGGAGGAGTATGTTTTTTCAGGCCAACGGGGATGGTACTTACAGTTTTAAAGGCAGCTATGACGGATCGATTATTCTTTTCGGGGGAATTGCTACGGATGAATTATACCTGGTGAGGGCTGAGTGCTATGCGAGAATGGATAATGCCGCAGCAGCAATGAGAGAATTAAATACATTGTTAGTTCATAGATGGAAAACGGGCACATTTGTTCCCCTTGTGGCAGTAGACAGTAGAGAGGCTCTTAATATAATTCTCGGCGAACGGAGGAAGGAACTAATTTTTAGAGGACTTAGATGGCAGGACCTGAAAAGATTGAATATGGAACCGGCATATGCAAAAACAATTACAAGAAATATTGCAGGGGAGGTATATACTCTGCCGCCAAACGATAACAGGTATGTTCTGCCTATTCCTGACGGAATTATAAGACTCACAGGGATGCCTCAAAATCCAAGATAAATTATAAAAGGGGGCAGAAGTTAAAATTCCTTCTGCCTCCTTTTGTTCCATTAGAATTTCTTGCTAAGAACAGTCATGTGGGATAAATCAGGTTGGCCTGATCCGTTATCTGGCGCCTGTATAATACACCGGACAGTCGTTATGCCCGGACAACTTTCTGAGCCACTGGCTGGTTCGTAGTTGGCAGGATTATTTTCACCGGTTGTGGTGTTAAGTTTGTAATGCCATTTGGGATCTACCAGTTTGCTATCGTGCTTTACAGAAAATGCGAAGGCACTCAGCACTACAATCATTAAAATTGCGATTGTGCTCAAAATATATTTTTTCATAACTAAATATTAAAAGATGAATAATTAATTTACTTCCTTGAGGTAGGGTTCACCGGTTTAAGCAGATTTAAATAAAAGACTTAAACGATTAATAAAATGAAGCGGGTGCCCCGCTTATAAAGAGTATGCCTCCAAAGAATTTGTTTGTAGATGGCAAGACAAAGGAGATGCCGATTGAAACGAAGTTGCCGGATTTTTATTGAGGCTTTCAGAAGAAAATTGTTTGCTGCCATTAAGTGGTAATTATTTAGTCCGCGGTGGGCAGAAATAGGCATTTTATCTACTTAAAATATGTGAACAGTAAAGCTACTTCCAGCCTTATTGAAAGTTGTCTTTCTGAGGTTTAGAAATGGTTTACCATTTGTTCAAAAATGTTTGCACACATGGTAATTAGAAAATTAAACGCAGCAGTATTTTACCCAATGATTAATAAATAAACAATACATAGAATTTTTAAGGATGTCCCTTCTGTTTAAGCATCCGGCTAAGGGACTGTGGAGCTATATTTAAATAGGAGGCTATAATTCCTTTGGAAACTTGTTGTTCTATATCGGGATAAATTTTTAATAGCCGAAGATATCTTTCCCATCCGGATAAAAAAGTCAGTTCCTTAATCCTTTCTGTTTCGTGAGCACAATGTTGTAAGATAATATCCCTTAGAAAAATTTCAGCCCACGGGTGTTCATTTATACACTTCATTAGCTGATGATATGAAATTGATATCAATTTCGTATCAGCCATCACTTCTATAAAAACTTCGGAGGGCATTTGCCTGTAAAAACTGGCTGGAACTGCTATAATGGAATGCTTATTCCATAGAATACTGGTGCTCTCTTTTTTTGTTTGATGGTTTATATAAAATGCCCTCGCAAGTCCTTTCTCAACGAAATAAATATATTCTGAGATCTGGCCGGCTCCCAGTATCAGTTGTCTCCTTTCGTAATAGTTGGTTGTTATTATTTGCGATAAATAGGCCTTAAGCTTTTTGAGAGAATTTCCGGTTGGAAGCTTTTTAGGTAAATACTTGAACTTGAATAAAATCTCAAAAAGTTGCTCCGGATTCATTAAGCTTTTTTAAAAAAATTAGGATTTCTTAATGCAGAGGTTGAATTGTTTATTGTTTACCCACCAATCTATTTAAAGCGTATTGCTGCAAATATTTATTCAATGATTTCTTTTACCACTCAAAAAATAAGTGAAGTATTTATTTTTGAATCACCGGTGCCTTAAAGCATTGTCTTCTCAATTCACCCGGTTTCATTTTGAAGTACCTGCCAAAGGTTGTAATAAATGCTGATAGGCTTCCGTAACCGCAGTGCATGGCGATATCTTTTTCTTTATAATTCGTTGTGGTTAAAAGATGCCGGGCATAGTGCATCCTTTTTGCGATGAGATGTTGGTAAACGGTTATCTTAAAAATATCTTTAAAAGCCTTCTTTAAGGTACATTCATTTGTTCCTGCATTTTTTGCCAGTTCTCTTAAAATGATATGATTGCTTATATCATTATTCATAAGTTTCCTGGCAAAAAAAACTGACCTGGTAATTGAAAGCGGGTATCCTGAATTGCGTGCATTTGTGATATCTGTTTTCATTTTCGTTGAGGTTATTGCCAGGCTGATTGCCTGTTTTAATTCACCTCAAACTTTGTAATTATCAGAAACAGATATTTCAGCAATAAAACTGATTTTTAACAAACGCCACGTAAAATATTTTACCTACGTATTTTAACCGGTATAAAATTCCAACAGCTTTTTCGAGTATACGGGATTAATTTCTGTAATAATATTTTTGAGAAGGTCTTTTATAACAGCAACATAAAAATCATGAACCTTGAAAATGGTAATCTTATGCGTTGCAATAGTCCTTGAAGAAATATGTTTTCCGAACATTTGCAAAAATTTCATTCTGCCGTCTAACGAAAACCGGCAAAACTCGCCTTTGGTTATCTTCATTAAATAACATTAGTTATCGCTCCCGGGGAAAGAAAAATTATGAACGTATTCTCGTGTGTTTAGTTCAATTAAGCATCACTTTTCAGTAAGGCCGATTTGGCTGAAAGAACTTCCATATTGTAGCTATCACTTGTGTGCACGTAAGCAAATGTGGTAATTGGCTTTGCTCCCAATTTGCGTTTTTCAATTGTTGCTGAAAAACCCATGAGCACTTTATGCTTTTTTAATTGGTGTGCTCTTACAACCACCTGGTATAGTGCCTGCCGGTAAATATTAAACTCGTAATTGTACGTGTAATCAAGCCCTATGATCATGGGGATATATGTATGTAAGCCTTTAAAGCAATATATAATGCAACATGGTTCATTCATTCCCTGGATATCACTGCCGGTTAATGTAAGCCTTAACACTTCCCAATTTTCATCAAGCGATAATTGATAAAATAATTCCGCGGGCAGGGCAAAAGTATTGAGTTCGAGATTCTTATTTTTTACATTGAGATACAATTGGTAAAAATGATCTACCTCCTTATCTGAAACAACACCCGAGGTGATTTCTATATTAAATTTGGCGGCATTTCTCAAAACATTTCTTTGCAAATGTTGCCTGGATTTGTAGGAAAGTGCATGTTTAAATTCATCCGGAGAACTGGCAGATAAATTAATTATGTTGGTTGCCGGCATCGCAACTTTGAAGAAGCCATTTTCTATCATGATATTATCAAGAACTTCATCTTTTTCATGAAAATCTCTTAGCATGATGTGGTTTGCTTTTGACAATTCCTGCAATGAATATATTTTTTGAAATAATAGTTGCAACGCATCTTTCCATAGTGGTTCATCTTTGTTTATATAAAGATGTTCCCCTTCTGTTATTAATGAACCACTGCAAATAACCTTACTGGTTAAGTAGTAGGGATCATCCTTTCTTTGATGTTCAATTTGTCGGGAAATATCCCCCGGAGATAGCATATCATCTTTCCACAAAGCAGTTGTAAGAAACGTGGCCAATACGATTTTTCCGTCAATATCTCTTACGAGCACGTAGTCAAATTTCCAGTTATCTTCCGGAAGTTTGTTGCCACTGAAAGAATTTTCTAAAATAAGCATCCCTTCCCAGTCAAAAGTGCCCTTGTCCTTATAGATATTGTTCCAGTCCGGTTTATTGACCTCCCGTATACTTTTATAATGTTCCATCTTGAGTAAAAGAGATTGCTTAATTGCGCTGGCCACCGATTTATCTATTACTGCATCTTCGGGAATTTGAATCTTAAATGCCTTATATATTTCATGCAGCATTATGTTTTCTTCTTTCATCGCCAAAAGAAACTCAGAAGCCATAGTCATGACCATCCTTTCTATTTCATAGAAGGTGTGAAGACGGGTAATAGTAAAACGCAAACCGGTCTGTTTCATAGGTACAGTAGGATATACGCCCAGGTTTATGTAAAACCCTTTGTCAAGCATGCGCTTCACCACATTATACCCCAGCCTGGGTGTGCTTACGCCAATGAAAAAAATAGCTGCACCAGGTTCCGATATAACGGGTAGCTTATATTTCGCAAGCATCAACCTTGTGAATTTGATATTATCGTTCAGTTGCCTGTGCATCTTATAAATGTCATCGCTACAGGTGAATTTTTGCTGAAGCAATTGCGGCGCCAAGCGCGGATGGCTGCATAGGCCCTGAACTTAAAAGGGGGCCTCCAACGTTAGCCACTTTCCTGGCAAGTTCCGGGTTGCCGTAAATTAAAACACCTCCGCCCGAAGCGAATGCTTTATTCAGAGATGTTGCCACCACCATTTTCTGATGGATGTCGTGATCTCTTAAAACAAATCCTCTTCCATGCTTTCCATGAATACTCATGCCGTGCGCATCGTCGACATAATAATGAAATTCAGGATATTGATCCATTAGTTTATAAATAAGATCAACAGGGCTACAATCACCAAACATGGAATAAATTCCATCTGCCATGTACCATATTTTCTTGTGCCTGGAACGAAGCTCTTTAATCCTTGCTTCTAATAAGTCCATCCTGTTATGGCGTATCATTTCGATGTACCCGCCCCTGGCCTTAACCAGTTGCACTGCCGTCTGAACCGAATTATGTACCTGCTGATCCATAATGACAGCATCGCCATCGCACACCATCACGGGTATATTCGCTATGTGGCCAAGAGTGGTTGTTGGTGTAATCACGCAAGGTGCGTCAAATATTTTTTCAAGTAAGTGCTGTAACTCCTTATACAGTCCTAAAGAAATGTAGGCTCTCGATGAAGAAAATTGTGTGCCATATAGTTCTATAGCATCCCGTGCGGAATCTTTAACCCGCGTATCAAATTCCAGTCCCAAATAACTGCATGATCCAAAATTCACTATCGGCCTGTCATTTATTGAAAGCCCTGTACCTTTCAACATTTGTTTTCCTGTGTGAAGATGGAGTATGCCTTTTTCAATTCCATAACTTACTATTTGATCAACGGTATCGTAAAAAGAATGGTATTTGTTCATAAATAAGTTTTTAGCTGCCTGTAAATTTTTATCAAACCTGAAAAAATTAGGAGCCCGGAACAACCCATTAAAAACTGATTTATTTTATTTTACCGGCGGATAATTATCCTAAGTATAAAGACGTATTCTTTTAATTCCGTATGATCTTAACTTTATCGCATGGCTCTTGAAACACCTTTTATTCAATTTGACATCAGAGATGGTATTTTGGTTTGTACTTATAAAAAAAATCTCAGGATCAATCTTGACGTAGCCAGGAAAATCGTTCAGGCACGATTAGCCTTTACAGGTAATAAAAAAATGCCTACTATGATTATAAGCCAGGGGGTGGTAAGTATAGATAAGCCGGCAAGAGAATACCTGTCATCACAGGCGGCTACTGAAGGCCTGGTAGCGACAGCTATTGTAGTTAATACTGTGTATAGCAGATTCCTTGGTAACTTTTTCTTAATAGTTAATAAAACAACAATGCCTGTAAAAATATTTTCTAATATATCCGGTGCCAGTAATTGGTTACAGCAATTTATTTCGGATGAATAAACTTACAGCCATGGATACACGACTTGAAGACATCAATTTGCTTTTAAGTGAATTTTCCCTGGGAAATTTTGATAAAAGACTTACTCTTTCTGACAGGCTAGATGAAATTGACGCCATAGGTAATGGGATCAATATGTTGGGCGAAGAATTAAAAGCCATTACAATATCCAGAGATTACTTTAATAATATTTTTAATTCTGTTTCAGATATGGTTTTCGTTCTGGATAGCCAGGGCAAAATTGAAGATGCAAACAAATCAGCAGAAGAACAACTGAACTATGGCCCGGGATGTTTAAAGGGCGTATCTATAAATGCTATTTATAAAGGCGGCTCTTTGCATTTTAAAAACATTACAAAGGAATTAAAACAAAATAATCGGGTTGCTTTAAATGATACCAGCATCTACACAAGAGATGGAATAGCAATTCCAGCCCGTGTTCATGTATCTTTTATCAAAACCAGTGATAAGAAGCAGCTCATACTTTTAACAGCTTCCGACATAACGTTTCAAATGAAAGCGGAAAATTTAATCATTCGCGCCATCATTGATACACAGGAAAAAGAAAGGCAACGGCTTGCAAAAGACCTGCATGATAGTCTTACTCAACAATTGTCAGCTATTAAATTTTATATAAGTACAATCGCGGATCTCAACAAAAATCCAAATCAAAAAAGCATACTAAGAAAATCAAATGAAGCACTGACCGAGGCCATTGGTGAGATGAGAAATATTTGCTTTAACCTGATGCCCAAAACCCTTGAAGAATTTGGGTTGATAAATGCATTAAAGGAGTTTTGTAAATATTTCTTATACAATCAAAAAACAAATTTTATTATACAGCAAAACAGGAAGCTTCCTGAGTTTTCTCCTGCTCTAAAGATTGACTTATATCGGGTAACCCAGGAGTTTATCAATAACACGGTAAAACATGCTAATGCCACGACTATCAAAATAAATTTCTATTATAACAAAAAGACATTGAGAATAACTTTAACTGACAATGGGGTAGGATTTGACAGTAGCCAACGCACAATGGGCATGGGTTTGCAAAATGTTTATTCGCGGATAAAATCGCACAATGGTAAACTGGATATTATAAGTAATGCAGACAAAGGAACCCAATTTAAAATCACCGTCCCGGTAAATAACTAAGATGGATAGAAAAGCAAAAAGTGACCAGGTAAATGTTTTAATTGTCGATGATCACAAAATGGTACGCGACGGGCTGAAAGTAATGCTTACATCTTTGAAGAGATATATTCATTTTAAAGTGACGGAGGCAGAGACCGGTGAGGATGCAATAGTATTGGTGAATCGCAAAAGCTTTGAATTAGTGATAATTGACTACCAAATGCCTGGAATCTCCGGTGCTGAAACGATATATCGGATGTTGAGATTTGAACCGCAAATGAAAATCCTGGCTCTGAGTAATTATGATGAACTCCCATATATACAAAGCATGATGGACGCAGGGGCGAAAGGTTATGTGCTCAAAAATATTGAACCTGCAGAAATGCTGAATGCCATAAAAACAATTCTTTCCGGTAAGTTTTATTACTGTAGTGATGTGGCGATAAAAATAATTGAGTCAGCGGAAAATAAAAACTCAAATAAAGTGAAAGCACCAAACATTATAACAACCCGGGAAACCGAAGTGTTACAATTAATAGCAATGGAAATGACTAATGATGAGATTGCTAAAAAATTATTTGTAGCTAAAAGAACAATTGATACCCACAGGCAAAATTTGCTTCTTAAGCTCCGGGCCAAAAACACCGTGGGTTTGATTAGAGCGGCTTATAAGCTTAATTTAATAGAGGAGAATTAATTACGGAATTTCCTGCACATTTTTTCTAACTGTTTCATAGCTTATTTGAGACCGGTTGAATAAAATTGTATCTCAACTTGCTACTTTAAATAGTACCATCAGTATAAATAGTACCATCATCAATCAACTCTGTCTCTTACCTGGTTTGGTTCATAAAATCTTACTACTTCAGCTGTTTTCTCAGTCATGTTTCGTAAATCCGCAACGGGTCACAACAAAACAGGAGCAGGGTAGCTGGTTAGACTTTGCATAAAAAACAAGGAGTTTATAGCATTAATTATTAAATCAAAGTTAGGCTTGCTCCTGAAATATGCTGGCAATGAATTTCCGGCATAAACACATATCCTGCCACAGCCCTGCTCTGAGCTTGTCGAAGAGCCATCATTTATTCCGTTCCTCATTGCGCAAATTCGGCGCAAGCCTGCAAAAGCTCCATAATTAATTTTTAAAACTTTTAAATGAATGAATTATGGAAACTTTATTGAATCAACCATCATGGAACCAGATCGCAGAAGTAGAGCTTATTTACAAATCAAAAGTAAAAGCTTCTCAAAGGCCTCAGATAAAAACTTCAAAAGATGCTGCTGATCTTTTAAGACAAACCTGGGATGAAAATAAAATTGATTTTGTAGAACAATTCAAAATCTTATTTCTTAACAGGTCTAACAAGGTACTGGGAATTCTGGAAGTATCAAGTGGTGGTGTTACAGGAACTGTTGCAGATCCAAAACTGATATTTGTTGCTGCCTTAAAAGTAAATGCCTGCAATATCATTATAAGCCACAATCATCCTTCCGGAAATTTAAAACCAAGTAGCCAGGATGAACAACTTACTCAAAAAATTAAACAAGCTGGCCGGTTCCTGGAAATCAAATTATTTGATCACATAATTGTTACCAATGAAAGTTATTATTCTTTCGCTGACGAGGGTTTGATTTAAACCTTCCTGATTTTTGACACAAATAGTCAATGAATCTTAGGCCTTGCCGCCTGTTTTAGTTATCTTCATTTTTATTGCGGCTGATGCCGACAACACATGAATTAACCGCAATTTTTAATTTGGTAATGCTTTTTGATTTAAATTTTCAAAGGGTTAAAGTGCCTTCTATCCCAGATGTATGAGATACGATCTCAGATAAACAATAATCTTTCATCTTATGCAATTACAAGCATTAAGTCCGATTTTATGGACAAAAAATTTATCGGAAACTACTTCTTTTTATGAAACAGTATTAGGCTTTCAAAGTCATAGCGACTTTCCAAATTTTGCTTCGCTTTGCAGAGATAATGCAGAAATCATGGTATTAGTACCAACCGGCGAACCGGACGATAAAGATTTCTTTCCAAAACCGTTTCTCACCGGGAGCATCTATATTTTCACACAGGGTGTGGATGAATTTTGGGAATCTATAAAAAATAAAGCCACCATAAAAACTCCTATTGCTGACAGGCAATATTTGATGCGAGATTTTTCAATCATAGATAATAACGGGTATGAGATTGTTTTTGGAGAGGATATAAGTAACCGTTGATGGAACAGAAAACCTATTACTGTGAAACTTAAACAATGACAAACCTTACGTACATCCCGCCCTTTTTTATTGTTGCAATTTTAAAAGCTTCGGTTTCATTCTTTGTAAATAAACTTGGATTTTGACGTTACAGATGAGATGATTTTATAGAGAAGCCGTTTGACGTAAAATTGTTTTTAAATAAGATCAGCTCTATTTTAAACTAAATATGTACTGGTTGAAAGTACAAGGAGATTCAGTAGCTAAGATAAACAAAATAACACCGCGGTTTATTGTACCGGTCACTTCTTTAGGAAGGAAGTTGTGCATAGGCGACCAATTGTTGGCGGTAATTATTATTCCCAGCCTGATTATTTGCCTGATATGATTGAGATGTCATTGTCAAGATTATTACAAACCACAATATCACCTTTTCCATCTCCATTTAAGTCAGCAATTGCAACACCTTTGGGATGATTACCAACCGTAGTAGTGAACTTGATAAAATACCCCCGTTCTTATTCATCAGGAAAAGATAAATTTTGTTATTGTCATTATCTGAAGTCACAATATCATTTACACCATCGCCATTAACATCACCTATTGCAACACGATTAGGAATTTTGCCTGCGTAAAACGGCGAACCCTTCATCGTGGCAAATTTTCCTGTTCCATCCCCTAACAAAACTGTCAATCCATTTTTTCCCGTTCTGTCTGTGGTGCTTGCTGGTGAATTAATAATTGCCAGGTCAGGCTTTCCATCTGCATTCACATCACCAATAGCAACACCAAAAGGAGCATCACCGCAAGGGAAAGGCGAACCTGTTGCCTCTTTAAAATTTCCTTTGCCATTACCAAGAAGAATTGTAGTATTGTTCCCCTCTAAATTTGTCGTTACAATATCCGCGTTATCATCATGATTAATATCAGCAGCACGCAGTCTTTGATACGGGTGCTTCCCAACCTTAAAAAATGTTCCCGGAGTTTTAAAGCCATTAATGATATCGCCAAATAAAACCTCTATTTCGTCATTGCCCCAACTGTCTGTAACAAGGTCTAATCTGCCGTCACTATTAAAATCTCCTGCCGCAATACCATGCGTATGTGGTATTACTTCAACCGGGAATGGAGATTTGGATGCGGCAGTAAAACCGCCCTGTCCATTTCCAAATAAAACAGTTACATATTTTCTTTCGTGATTGGCAAATGCCAAATCAGTATTGCCATCATTGTTAATGTCTCCAAGGGCAACATCATTTACTCCATACCCTGCAGAGAAAGGTGAGCCCTTTGCTTCTTCAAATTCCGATTTTCCTTTGCCAAGCAAAATAGATACACTACTGTCTCCTTCGTTTGTAACCACGAGGTCAGGAAGGTTATCATTATTCAAATCGGAAATTTCAACACACCCGGGTGCTTTACCAGATTTATATTTTATCAGACCTGTTGATGTAATAAAATTTTTGGAAGATGAACTATTTGTTTGTCCGCAACTACTAAATAAAATAGTGAAAACGGAAACTGCTAATAGAAATATTTTTGTCATTGATTTGAGGTTTTATTTCTGCCTTTGCTAATGAGCCAATCAATACTTAGTTTGTCCGATGGAGATAATAAAATAGTGAGGCAACAAATTAACAGGTGAAATGTCGTCATGCCGTTTTGCATTATCAATCCTTTGTGAAATACAAATGTTGCTACTGTCATATCTATAATGAGCAAGAGACATACGGGTCTTATTAAGAAACCAGGAATAAGAAAAATACCTCCGAAAAATTCTGTTGTCTTGCAAAGCCAGGCACTTAATAGAGGAAACGGAATGTTTGCAGTTTGTAAAGTGTCGGCAAAATCCTGCATATTACTTTGATGCCAAATTGATAATCCATAACGAATAAAAATTACACCCATCCAACATCTAAGGAAGAAAATGGAATTGCCTGAAACAGCCTTCTGGTTTAAATTAATCTTTTCATTTCCCGGTCTAAAACTGAGCGGGAATTGTTACAGGATTTTATTTTTTACATCTATGGAGCTTTTTTCTTGATAAACTGTTGAAATTATTGATCCGCGATGCAATTACCGTCCATGGCGCATTGATAAGCAGATACCGCAGTCACATCTGTTACAAGGCGAACAAATATTCAATCCGGGATTTGAAAACCCTGTCTTTCAAATCAACGATTTGAAATTCGGCATAAATATTTGTTCACAACCTTTTACCGTAATAAACCCAATTCGATCCGCATCAAAAGGCGTTGTGTTGTCAATAATGTGAATGCCGCGGCCCACATTCACCTTGGAAGATGTATTTTCCAAAAGCGTGAATACAAGTCCTCCTCTTTGAGGATGTCCGTTGCCTGTTATTCCAGGATCATGATTGTCCGTACAATAATTAGGAGTGTTCGATTACGAACAGTTTAGAAAAAAATTTAGTTAATTAAAATATTAGATATCAATGTAATATATCATTGGTATGATGGTTGAAAAATAATTACCGGGTAATCTGCGCTCTCTTGTTTTTCATCCAAATTAATATCTAACATGCTTAAAAATTATTTTAAAATCGCCTGGAGAAACCTATTAAAAAATAAGGTGTACTCTTTTATAAATATTTCGGGATTGGCAATTAGCCTTGCCTGTTGGATGGCCATTGGTTTATTTATTTGGGATGAGCTAAGCTTTGATAAATTTCATAAGAATGGAGAAGATATTTTTAGAATTACCGGTAAACAATTACAACCGCATGCTGAATACAACTTTGCAACTTCTCCCGGGCCATTAGCTGCTCAATTGAAAGAGGAATTCCCTGAGGTGGTGGATTATTGCCGAATGAGAAAGCTGGACAGGTGTGTAGTTAAAACAGGTAATCAGCAAATAGAATCTGAGGCTGTTTTCTCGGCGGATAATTCCATTTTCAGCATGTTTGATTTTGAGTTGTATTCCGGCGACAAAAAGTCAATATTGCTCAGCCCCGGCGAGATCGTAATCACTGAAAAGATCGCAGAAAGATTCTTTGGAAAAGATTGGGCTTCTAAAAATCTTTTAGGCCAAAATTTTGAAGTTAGGGACAGGCAGGAAAAATTGTTCAAATTAGCAGGCATTGCCAAGAACACACCGGCAAACTCTCATATACAATTTGATATATTGGTACCGGTCTCGGGTGAATTAAATGATACGAGAAATTATAAATGGAATGGTAATGGTTACCACACGTATGTTCAATTAAAAAGCGCTGACAATGCGGACACTTTTGGTGATAAAATAAAAGACCTTCTGCCAGTGTTTGTCAAAGAGGCGAAAACTAAATTTTATCTACAGCCATTCAACGATATATACCTTCATTCGAAATTTGATTTTAATACCGACTGGGCTAAAACCAGTGACATACAATACATCAGGGTATTTTCATTCGCAGCTATTATCCTGATAATTATTGCTCTTTTTAATTTTATCAACCTCACGACAGCCAGGGCGGTTCAGCGGGCCAATGAGGTGGGCGTAAGAAAAACCATAGGGGCGTTGCCTTCCCAGTTGGTTACACAATTTATGGGTGAAGCAGTTTTGTTAACCGGTCTTTCAATGCTCCTGGGTGTAACCATCCTTGCCATGATACTGCCTCTCTTAAACAATATTGCTGATAAGCATATTGCCCTGCCGTTTTTAGACAAAAGATTTTTTATTATCCTGGTTATTATGTGGGTCGTGGTAAGTTTACTCGCCGGCCTGTTCCCATCCATTTACCTGGCAAAATTTCAACCGCTAAAAGCACTTAAAAACTCATTGCCGGCAGACACTGGTCAATGGTGGCGAAAATCTTTTGTAATTGCCCAGTTTGCATCCTGCATAGCATTAATCATCAGTACAATTATTATTTATCAGCAGATCACTTATATCCGGCATAAAAATCTTGGTTTTGATAAGTCTCATTTATTAAGTATAAAAATGAAAAACGACTTACTTAAAGATCAAACAACATTCAAGACACAATTAAGAAATCAAAACGGTATTGCGCAAGTGTCGTCAAGCTCTAATAACCTGGTCGATGTAAACAATGGCACCTCCAGTCTTAATTGGGAGGGAAAAAAAGGTGAGGAGGATAAGTTTCTGATGACTGCGGCCAATGTAGAACCCAACTATATTGCCACGGTGGGGATGCGAATTATAGCAGGAAGGGATTTCGATATAAACCTGGCGACGGATTCATCATCAGCATATATCATCAATGAATCTGCGTGTAAAAGACTTGGCTGGAATATTACTCACGCAATAGGCAAAAAAATTACATTATGGGAACAACCAGGGCAAGTGATTGGAGTAATAAAAGACTTTCATTTCCATAAGCTGAGTGATGAGATATCGCCTTTTTTGCTGAGGTATTGGCCTCGTGAGGGATTCAATACGGTAATGGTAAAAATTCAGCCCAACCGGATAAAAGAAGCATTGCCGGCCATCAAAAATATTTATCGGAAATATGATCAATCCGAGTTTGAATACGCATTTGTGGATGACGCTCTGAATAGCCAATACCTGGCGGAGAGCCGCACCGCAAAAGTGATACTGTATTTTTCCATACTGACAATTTTTGTTTCATGTTTGGGCTTGTTTGGATTATCAACATTTATAGCAGGGCAAAAAATAAAAGAAATAGGGATCAGAAAAGTGCTTGGCGCTTCCATATTCAGTATTGTCAATTTGCTCTCGGTGAATTTTGTCAAACTGGTTTTGCTGGCTATTATCATTGCCGTACCCGTCAGCTATTATTTTATGAATGAGTGGTTGAAGGATTTTGCATATCGCATCGAAATGTCGTGGTGGATATTTGCTGGGGCTGGCGCTTTAGCCTTACTGATTGCGCTGTTTACGGTTAGTTTCCAGGCAATAAAAGCAGCGGTTGCTAACCCGGTAAAAAGTTTGAGAACAGAATGAGAATTTGAAAAAATGCTTTCTCAGCGATTTCTTTTTACCTTCTTTAGAAATTTGAGAGAGTGCTTCTCTGACTTTTTTCCTTAGTTACGGGTTTTTTGATTTCTACTGTCATAATCTAAAAATAAAAAAAGCAATTCAAACGCTCAAAAGGTTCAATTCTCTCCCTGAATAAATTAAAAACGAATCATCATGTTTAAAACTAATTTCAAAATAGCATGGCGTAATCTTATAAAAGATAAGCAATTCACTTTCCTGAATGTGCTTGGCCTTTCAGCAGGTCTTGCCTGTGCATTGCTCATCTTTTTATGGGTGCATGATGAATCGAGCTATGATAAATTCTTTGAAAATGACGACCGTGTATATCAACTTATGGAGAGCCGGACTTACGATGGTAAAGCACACGCTACAGAAGCATCGTCGGGCCTGCTGAGCGATGCGGTTAAGCAACAAACACCGGGAGTTGGATATGCAGCAGCAGTGGCACCGGCTGAATGGTTTCCGCAATACACACTTTCTGCGGGCGATAAAAATATTAAAGCAACGGGGCAATATGTCGGTGCGGATTATTTCAATATTTTTTCTTTTAAACTTATAGATGGCAATAGAAACAACGTACTCGAAAATAAAAGCTCCATGGTTATATCTGACGAGCTTGCCACAAAGCTTTTCGGCACTACTGAAAATCTCATCGGGAAGCCTGTACGTTTTGACCAGGATACTACTTTTTATGTATCCGGGATATTTGAAAAAGTGCCTGAACATTCCTCGCAGCAATTTGATTTTGTATTGTCGTTTGAATATTTTAAAAGTATAAAGGAGTGGGTAACAAGATGGGGAGATACAGGCCCCCGCAATTATGTATTATTAAATAAAGAAACGGACCTCAATGCCTTCAATAAAAATGTTGCGGACGTAATAACATTCAACACCGGCGATACTTTACGCAAAGTTTTTGCAACAAAGTTTTCAGATTTGTACCTGCACAATAATTATGGCGATAGTGCAACAAGCGAAGGCAGAATTGAATATGTGAGACTGTTTTCATTATTAGCAATATTTATTTTGGTGATTGCATGCATCAACTTCATGAACCTTTCCACAGCAAAGGCGTCAAGACGCTTAAAAGAAATCGGCATTAAGAAAGTGGTTGGTGCGGGTCGCAGGCAACTCATCTTTCAATTTCTCTCCGAGTCGCTGTTGCTGACCCTATTTGCAACCGTATTTGCAGTTGGTATTGCTCTCTTGTTACTGCCTGCCTTCAATGAGATTACAGGAAAACAAATCAGTTTTAATTTTGATCCAACAATTCTCATTTATTTTATACCTGTTATTCTTTGTACCGGTTTACTGGCAGGCAGTTATCCTGCTTTCTATTTGTCTAAATTTAATCCCCTCTCTGTATTAAAAGGAAAACTAAACACTTCCGTTGCTGAGGTAGTATCGAGAAAAGGGTTGGTGGTTTTTCAGTTTACACTATCAACCATTTTAATTGTCGCAGTGATCATTATATACCAGCAGATGCAATTTATACAAGCCACTGATGCCGGTTATGATAAAAACAATGTTCTTCGCTTCTCTGCAGAAGGTAATATACAAGGCAAAAGGGAAGCATTTATAGCAGAACTTCAAAATATTCCGGGCGTTGTTAATGCAAGCTCTACGTTTCATAAAATGGTTGGGCGTGGATATAACCATTCCGGTGGTATAGAATGGCAGGGAAAAGACCCCAACAGCGATGTTACTTTTGACGTTTTTGAGGTTGATTACAACTTTGTTGAAACGATGGGTATGAAAATGAAAGAAGGAAGAAGTTTTTCGAGAAGTTTCGGCGCTGATTCACCAGGTATAGTCTTGAATGAAACAGCAGTTAAAGCAATGGGGTTAAAAGATCCGGTTGGAAAAATCATAAGACGCTTTGGCAAGAACACGCAAATTATTGGTGTTGTAAAAGATTTTCATTTAGAATCGCTGCACGAACCCATAAAACCGGGTTATATGGTTTTATGGCCGGGAGGCACGATCGTCGCGAGTGTGCAGGCAACCAATCAACGACAAACTATTGCGGCCATTGAACGATTATACGGAAAATACAATCCCGGTTTTCCTTTCACATTTAATTTTTTAGATGAAGCATATCAAAAGCAATACGATTCAGAAACAAGAGTATCCGCATTGGCAAAATATTTTGCGGCATTAGCAATTGTTATTTCATGCCTTGGCTTATTTGGCTTAGCGGCATTCACTGCACAAAAAAGAAGAAAAGAAATTGGTGTGAGAAAAGTAATAGGCGCATCAGTTGTAAATATTACAACGATGCTGTCAAAAGATTTTTTACGGCTGATTTTTATTTCATTGCTCATTGCTTTTCCTGTATCGTGGTGGTTAATGAATCAATGGCTGCAAAGTTTTGCATACCGTGTCAGCATTACGCCTTATATATTTGTCATTGCCGGTATATCTGTAATCCTGATAACATTATTCACGATAAGTTTTCAATCAATAAAAGCTGCACTTGCGAATCCTGTTAAGAGTTTGAGAACGGAATAACGAAATGAAACAAAATTTAGAAAATAGAAATCGACAAAATTTAATACCTCAAAACTTATAATTAAAACTATTTATCGTGTTCAAAAATTATTTCAAAACCGCATGGCGTAATATTAGTAAGAACAAAGTATTTTCTTTTATCAATATCGGTGGGCTCGCCATTGGTCTTGCTTGTTGTCTTACTATTGGTTTATTCATCTGGGATGAATACAGTTACGACCGGTTTCATAGTAACGGAGAAAACATCTATCGTGTAGTGGAAACACAGCAACAGGCGGGAGAAACATTTAATTTATCGAATGGACCCGGGTTGTTAGCGGCTCAATTAAAATCGGATTTTCCTGAAATAGTACAAACCTGCCGGGTAGGCAAACGCTCCGGAATTATAGAAAATGGTAAAACAACTCTTGAGGCAACAAACATGTTTGTTACTGATAATTCATTTTTCAGTTTGTTCGATTTTGAATTGGAAGCAGTCAATGCAAAAAAAGTTTTATTAGCTCCGGATGAAATAGTGATCAGCGAACATATGGCTGAAGTTTTTTTAGGCAAAGACTGGAAAAAAACGAATTGGCAGGGACAGTTATTCAAATTCAATAATGATAAAGTATTGTCACTCGCGGGAGTAGCCCAGAACCCACCTGAAAATTCACATATTCAATTTGATATTTTGTTGTCCTCCCGCTTTGATGAGGCGGAGAACAGCAATTGGGATAATCATAATTATCAAACGTACATACAAGTAAACCCTAAAGCTGATGTAAAAGTACTCGCTTCCCGCCTGCAAAATTATCTTGCTAAGTTTTCCTCTTATTCACAACCCACGCTTTCCCTGCAACCGCTGTTCGATATTTATCTTTTTTCGGATTTCGATTTTCATACGGACTGGAGTAAGACCAGCAATTTTTTATACATCCGGATTTTTTCTGTTGTGGGATTGATTGTGCTGCTGATTGCTTTATTCAATTTTGTAAACCTCGCTACAGCAAGAGCTATTCAACGGGCAAGAGAAGTTGGTGTAAGAAAAGTAATTGGAGCCTCGCGGTTCCAGTTGATTATACAATTCCTGGGAGAATCCTTATTTATGACGATGCTTGCAGTTTTTTTCGCTTTACTATTGCTATTTGTGTTCTTACCCTTATTGAACAATCTTGCCGGCAAATCGCTTTCTGTTCCTTTTAATAGGCCTTACTTTTTTTTAGCTCTTGCAGTATTCGCTCTAATCGTTAGCCTGTTGGCTGGAATTTATCCTGCATTCTTTCTTTCTGATTTCCGCCCTGTCAAAGTATTAAAAGGAATTTTGAGAATTGGTTCGGGCGTGCTGTTCCGACGCACATTAGTTATAAGCCAGTTTACACTTTCTATCATTCTTATTATTGGTGCCATTGTTATTTATAATCAACTGAGCTTTCTTCAGAATAAGAATTTAGGTTTTGACCGGTCGCAATTGTTGCATGTAAGGATGAAAAATGAGTTAGAGGGGGCGAAAGAATGGCTATTAAAAAATGATTTGCAAAAACAAAGTAGTGTTGCAGCGGTAACAGCGGCATCGTCAAACATGATTGATATTTCCAGCGCCACAGGTGCGGTAAAATGGCAACAGCAAAAGCCAGATGATAAACTTGTAATGACGCAGATGAATATTGAGCCGGATTTTTTATCTGTGACGGGAATGACTTTGGCAGCGGGTAGAAATTTTGACGCAGGCATTGTTACTGACACATCATCCGCATACCTGTTGAATGAAACCGCTGTTAAAAGTATGGGATGGACTCCCCAGGAGGCCATTGGTAAAACAGTGTCTTTATGGGATAAAGAAGGAAAAGTTATCGGTGTAGTAAAAGACTTTCATTTCCGGCCTCTAACAAACGATATCGGGCCTTTCATGTTTTATTATTGGCCTACCGCGGAAAGGCCTTATCGCTATTTATTGGTAAAAACAAACCCGGGTAAGGCCAGAGAAGCCATTTCCTCTATCACCGCATTTTATAAAAAATATGAACACCAGACAGCACCTCAAATTGAGTTTGTAGATGAGGACCTGGCTAAACAATACAGCGCCGAACAACGCACAGGAAACATCGTATTGTATTTCTCTGTTCTTGCCATCATCGTATCATGTCTTGGACTTTTTGGCCTTGCCACATTCACAGCCGGTCAACGGATAAAGGAAATAGGTGTGCGTAAAGTGCTGGGAGCTTCGGTCATCAGCATTACAGGGCAGCTTTCAAAAGATTTTTTAAAACTGGTAATGATTGCAATAGTGATTGCTACACCGGTTGCATGGTATGCGGCCAATAAATGGTTGGAAGATTTTGCATACAGAGTAAATATTGACTGGTGGGTGTTTGTGGCAGCAGGCCTTTTTGCAATGGCTATTGCATTATTCACGATAAGTTTTCAATCAATAAAGGCTGCACTTGCAAATCCGGTAAAGAGTTTGAGAACGGAGTAACGAAATGAAACAAAATTTAGGAAATAGAAATCGACAAAATTTAATACCTCAAAACTTATAATTAAAACTATTTATCGTGTTCAAAAATTATTTCAAAATCGCCTGGCGAAAAATTTCATCCATCATTGGCGGCCTTGCTGTGGGTATGGCTGTAGCTATGCTTATTGCACTGTGGATTTATGATGAACTTTCCTTCAATAAATACAATGAAAATTACAGCCGTATTGTAAAAGTCATGCGGCAGGAAAGTTGGAAGGGGGAAACATCAACAAGCTCTTACAATCCTTTGCCGGTAAGCGGCGAGCTGCGCTCATCGTTTGCGGACAACTTTGAGCACGTAGCTGCATCCACATTCACTGATGAACATACGCTGGCCTATGATGAAAATAAATTCAACCGTATGGGCAATTATATGGAAAGCGAGGGGCCGGAAATATTAGCATTGAAAATGCTGAAGGGAACAAGAAGCGGGCTGACAGAAATTAATTCTATTCTTCTCTCTGAAACCTCGGCGACAATATTTTTCGGGGAAGCCGATCCCATGAATAAAACAATAAGGATTGACAACCGGGCCGATGTGAAAGTAACCGGCGTTTATAAGGATTTGCCATTTAATTCTGAATTTAAAGATGTCGATTTTATAGCGCCTTTTGATTTATATCTTTCTTTGAGCCCCTGGATACGTAAGGATGACTGGAATAATAATTATGTGCAGGTTTTAGCAGAAATTTCTCCCAATACATCTCCTGAAAGCATCTCCAAAATAATAGCGGATATCAAGACGAACAACGTCAGGAAAGAGACTGTGTCTTCGGTAACAAAGTTCCTCTTGCATCCAATGAATAAATGGCATTTATATGAAGAGTTTAAGCAGGGAACCAATGTTGGCGGTCGCATTCAATTTGTATGGCTCTTTAGCATTATTGGTGTTTTTGTATTGTTGCTGGCTTGCATCAATTTTATGAATTTAAGTACTGCTCGATCAGAAAAGCGGGCAAAGGAAGTAGGCATTCGAAAAGCCATCGGCTCTGTTCGCAGCCAGTTAATAAACCAGTTTTTAAGCGAGTCGCTCTTAGTGGTACTATTGGCTTTTATATTGTCTACAGCTTTTGTTCAATTCACCTTGCCCTGGTTTAATGCCGTGGCTGATAAACAAATCCAGATATTATGGTCTGAGCCTCTTTTCTGGATAGCAGGTCTCGGCTTTACTTTCATTACAGGATTGATTGCCGGAAGTTATCCCGCTTTTTACCTGTCGTCCTTTAATCTTGTAAAAGTTTTAAAAGGAACTTTCAGGGTTGGACGTCTTGCTGTGGTGCCACGCAAAGTATTGGTGGTTTTACAGTTCACCGTTTCTGTTGCGTTAATTATAGGAACTATTATCGTTTACCGGCAGATTCAATTTACAAAGAACCGCTCTACAGGCTACAGCAGTGACAAGCTGATTTATGTACAAATGAAAACAAATGATGTGCATGAGCATTACGAAGCTGTGCGCAATGAGTTTTTAGCCACCGGGGCCGTAGTAGATATGGCCGAGTCATACGGATTTGTGATTCAGAATTCTGCCAATTCCGGCGGATTTGAATGGAAAGGAAAGGACCCAAACTTCCTGGATAATTTTGCGTTAGAATGGGTAAGTCATGATTATGGGAAAACGGTCGGATTGCAATTTGTTGACGGCAGGGATTTTTCAAAAGCCATCGCAAGCGATTCTTTCAGCTATGTCATCAATGAAACGGCTGCAAAATACATGGGTTTACAAAACCCGGTAGGTGAGTTGTTGAGAAAAGACGGGAAAGATTTTAAGATAATAGGTGTGGTAAAAGACGTGATAGCCGAATCACCTTACAAGCCTGTTCGCCCGACGCTCACGTCCATAGTTCAATGGCCCGGAAGTATTCTTTCCATAAAACTGAATCCAAAGCTGAACTTAAAAGAGGCAATTGCTAAAATAGAAACTGTATTTAAAAAACATGTTAACGGAGCGCCGTTCGATTACAAATTTGTAGATGAAGAATATGGGAAGAAATTCGCTGCAGAAATGCGCATCGGGAAGCTGTCAGGCTTTTTTGCTTCTCTTGCTATTTTCATAAGTTGCCTTGGTTTATTTGCCCTCGCGTCTTTTGTAGCAGAGCAGCGAAAGAAGGAAATTGGGATTCGTAAAGTCCTCGGCGCTTCCGGCATCAATCTTTGGAAAATGTTGTCAAAAGACTTTGTGATACTGGTCTTTATTTCCTGCTTAATTGCCATTCCTGTTGCTTATTATTTCCTTTATAACTGGTTACAGAATTATGAATATCGCACTGAAATTTCCTGGTGGATTTTTGTGTCGGCAGGAAGTGGGGCATTGGTCATTACTTTATTAACGGTGAGCTTCCAGGCGATAAAAGCTGCACTTGCGAATCCTGTTAAGAGTTTGAGAACGGAGTGATTTGATAATTGAAAATTGATAATTGATAATTGAGAGTTTTAATTATAACATAATGATAAAAAATTACTTCATCATCGCCATTCGTAATCTTTCCAGGAATAAGATTTACGCATTTATAAATGTCGCAGGACTGAGTATCGGCCTTGCATGCGCCATGTTGATAATATTATATGTAAAAGATGAAGTAAGCTATGACCGCTTTCATCATAATGTCAGCAACATTTACAGGGTCGTATCGGAGACATATAAAAAAGACGGGAAAAAAGATAATGACCAGGGTAATACAGGATATTTCCAGGGACCGAAATTCACGGCAAATGTGCCGGGAATTAAATCGTTTGTACGTGTTCAGGGTGGACGCACGGATTTGAAAACGGGAACTGAAGTTGAATCCCATGAACTGCTGTATGCCGATTCAAATTTCTTTTCAATGTTTTCTTTTCCATTGGTGGCCGGTGATCCCGGAACCTGCTTAAAAGACAAACACTCTATTGTACTTTCCACCGAGGCTGCAAAAAAGCAGTTTGGGACAACCGATGCCGTTGGGAAGGTGATGATGCTGAAGGACAACGGCGAATTTATGCCGTATAAGGTAACCGCCGTTGCCAGGAAGAGCCCGCAAAATTCCTCTATCAAATTTGACATGTTGCTTCCCATGAACATATCGGATGAAGAATTACAAAATCCCGAGAACTGGTTCAATATTTTTCTGAACACTTTTGTGGTTCTCGATCCAAATGCTGATGTGTCTAAAGTAGAAATGGCCATGCAGCGCTTTTATGAAGCTGACTCAAAAGATGCGTTAAAAACAATCACAGAAAGATTCGGGCCAATGGACTGGCGAAGTAAATACCTGTTGCAACCTTTTACTGATATGCATCTGAGCACAAATCTTCCGGCTCACAACGGTCTTTCCAATGCCAGCAATCCAATGTACTCCTACATCTTGTCGGGCATCGCTTTGTTCATTTTACTTATTGCCTGTATCAATTTTGTAAACCTTACCATTGCGAGGTCTGTAAGGCGTGCAAAGGAAATTGGAATAAGGAAAGTAGTAGGCGGTGAGAGAAAACAACTGATCATGCAGTTCCTGGGAGAATCTTTTTTATTATGCTTCCTTGCGTTTTTGTTCGCCGTCATACTTGTTCAATTCCTGTTGCCTGTTTTCAATGATCTCTCCAATAAGGCACTGGCGCTTTCTTATCTCTTCGATGTAAAACTTGTTGCAGGATTTATCATTTTGTTTTTGCTTACTGGTTTCCTGGCTGGCTTTTATCCTGCTCTTGTTTTATCCGGTTACAATCCGGTGCAAACATTATACAGCCGCTTTATTCTGGGTGGAAAAAATTATTTGCAAAAATCTTTAGTTGTATTGCAATTCGCGCTTGCTTCTTTTCTCATCGTTGCAACCTTTACAATTTATAATCAATTTAATTACCTTACCAATGAAGATTTGGGTTATAATGATAGTGACCTGGTCAGGCTCGATAAGCACAGGCTGACACGCGATGAAGCCGCCTTGTTCAAACAGGAACTGATGAAGGATCCTGATATCATTGGTGTTTCACCGAAGAATGGCGGCAGTTGGGGTACTGTAGCCAAAGTGAACGGAGATTCTACAATTGATTTCGCCTATGAAACAGTTGATGAAAACTACCTCCCTATCTTGCAAATAAAATTGGTTGCGGGAAGAAATTTTTCGAAAGATTTTCCATCTGATTCTTCACATTCAGTGTTGGTGAATGAAGCCTTTGCAAAGAAGGCAGGATGGAAGGATCCGATCGGGAAGCAGGTAAATTTTTGGTACAACGATAATGAAAAGTACACGGTGGTCGGGGTGGTTAAGGATTACCACTTTGAGTCGCTGAATAAAAAAATAGCGCCACAATTATTTACCATGAAACGTGACAACCAATATGGAAAAGTGTTTGTAAAAATTAAACCAAACTCTGAAACCGCAAGCCTGAAATACATAGGACAGGTATTCAAAAAACTTTTTCCGCTCACTCCGTTTTCATACACTTTTTTGAATGATGTGAATATTAAAAATTATGAGGCTGAAGCCAAATGGAAACAGATCATGATGTTTAGCGCAATACTTACCATCTTCATTTCCTGTATAGGATTGTTTGGCCTGACGGTTTTATCTGCTGAAAAAAGAACTAAAGAAATCGGTATAAGAAAAGTGCTTGGCGCCTCAGTAAAAAATGTAGTGGCCATTCTGTCAAAGGATTTTATTAAACTGGTAATTATAGCACTGCTCATTGCCATTCCGTTGGCCTGGATGGCTGCTAACAAATGGCTTGAAAATTATCCGTATCGGATAACCCCTGGATGGGAAATGTTTGCTCTGGCTGGGATATTGGTCATATTCATAGCACTGGGAACCGTGAGCTTCCAGGCGATAAAAGCGGCAATGGCAAACCCTGTGAAGAGTTTAAGAACGGAATAGATAATATAGGTAACGCAAATATTTATACCCTAAATTAAAAAGTATGTTTAAAAATTATTTCAAAACTGCTATCAGAAATGTCAAGCGTAACAAAAGTTATGCGGTGATAAATATTATAGGGTTAGCCGTAGGTATCACAGCCTCGCTTCTTATATTTTTATTGATTCAATTTCAAACGAGCTTTGATGATTTTCATAAAAACAAAAACCAGATTTACAGAGTAGTAGCGGAAACAAAAACTCCTGATGGAGTAAATTATTCAAGAGCCACGGCGTTTCCGGTTGCACAAGGATTGCGGATCGACTATCCCCAATTGAAACATGTTGCCCGTATTTACGAGGAAGAAGATGTGCAGATAACAGTGATGAATGATGATACTAATTCCACGCAAAAGAAATTCAAGGAAGGGAGCGTCTTTTTTGCCGACCCTGATTTTTTTGACATTTTTAATTTCCCATTTATTGCCGGCAATCCTAAAACCGTTTTATCGGAGCCCAACACAGTTGTACTTACGCAACAGGCTGCGGAAAAATATTTTGGTGACTGGCATAATGCTATCAACAGGTATGTTAAGTATGATAATAGAATAATTTGTAGAGTCACCGGTATTTTAAAAGATGTGCCTGCAAATACAGACTACCCTCTGCAGGTTGTGCTTTCATTTAAAACACAACAAAATGATAATTCTACGGACTGGGTAAGTCAATCCGGAAACCTGAACACTTTTGTAGTGTTGCCAAAAAATATGTCTGCACAACAATTTGAGGGGGATCTCAGGATCTTTGTAAAAAAAAATACACCTGCCGAATATGTAAACCAGGGGTATATATTGCAACCACTTAATGATATACATTATAACAGTAAGTTTGGCACCTACAGTGGAACCACATTTAGTAAAGAGCTGATCACTGCACTAAGTTTGATAGGTTTATTTCTTTTAATCATCGCATGTATAAACTTTGTAAACCTGGCGACGGCACAGGCAGTGAACCGTTCCAAAGAAGTAGGTGTAAGAAAAGTTTTGGGCAGCAGCAAAAAGCAATTAACCGTTCAGTTTTTAAACGAAACTTTTCTTATAACACTCATATCAGTTATTGCGGCAATATGGTTTGCTTACCTGGCTTTGCCGTTGCTTAATAATATTTTGCATACGACATTGGCCATACGATTTGATTTGCCAGTGATTGCATTCCTGTTCAGTATAATTGTTGTTGTCGGGTTTCTGTCAGGCTCTTACCCCGCTATTATTTTATCAGGATTGAATCCCATCACAGCGCTGAAAAGCAAATTTACAGGGAAGACTTCAAGCGGATTGTCTATGCGTAGAGTGTTGGTGGTTTTACAATTTACGATTGCGCAAGCTTTAATCATAGGAACATTGATTGTTGTGAGCCAGATGAATTTTTTCAGAAACACATCTATGGGATTTGATAAAGACGCCATCGTGACCGTGCCCATTCCTGATAGGTCTAATATTAATGCATTAAAAACTCAGTTGCTAAAACAGGCAGGGATAAAAAATTTGAGCGTCAGTACATTCAGCCCTTCAGATGATTCCCGCTGGAGTAGTGATTTTAAATTTGATAATTCGATAAGAGCCACAGATTTTGAAGCTGATCTTAAATGGGCGGATGCAGATTATTTTAAGACCTATAATCTTCAGTTCATTGCCGGCGGACCATATGAACAGTCAGATACTGTAAGTGGATTTGTGGTAAATGAAACCGCGGTAAAAAAGCTTGGTTTTAAAAATCCTGACGCTATCCTTGGTAAAAAAATTGATTTCTGGGACGGAAACATTATTGCCCCTGTTGTTGGAGTAGTAAAAGATTTTAACGGTCATTCGTTGCAAACAGAAATAAGGCCCACCGTTCTTGGCTCGCTGAAACGGTCATACCAGTTAATCAATATAAAAATACAGCCGCAAAATGCTTCGAAGACTTTGGCTTCAATAGAGCGCCTTTGGCGCACGACCTATCCCGATTTTATTTACGAATACCAGTTTCTCGATGATAAGATTGCGGGCTTTTATAAGCAGGAAAGCCAGCTTGCACAATTGTATAAAATATTTGCAGGCATCGCCATATTTATTTCCTGTCTTGGCTTGTACGGCTTTGTTTCATTCATGGCAGCACAGCGTATAAGGGAAGTAGGCATTAGAAAAGTATTGGGTGCATCAGTGATGAGTATCATTTACCTGTTTACAAAGGAATTCGCAATACTTATCGCCTTTGCATTTTTAATTGCTGCGCCGTTAGCATATTATTTTATGTATCAATGGCTGCAAGATTTTGCGTACAGAATAAATATTAACGTAGGGATATTTCTGATAACCATTCTAGTTTCTGTAGCAATCGCATGGCTTACGGTGGCCTATCAATCAATAAAGGCTGCACTTGCAAATCCGGTAAAGAGTTTGAGAACAGAGTAGCGAAATTTTAAATGCTGAATGTTGAATTCATAATTCTAAATTCTTAACTATAAACTAAACGTTGTGCTTAAAAATTATTTCAAAACTGCGTGGCGGAATTTTATAAAAGATAAGCAGTTTAGTTTGCTTAACATGTTAGGTTTATCAACGGGTTTGGCTTGTGTGTTATTGATTTTTTTATGGGTGAGTGATGAGTTAAGCGTTGATAAATTTAATGCGAAGGATACTCAATTATACCAGGTAATGAAAACGGCGCCAACAGCTGACGGTGGTATTGAAACATTTCCTTATACCCCAGGTTTGTTGGGTCAATCAATGCAGCGTGAATTACCCGAAGTACAATACGCCACAGTGGTAAGAGCAAATGCTTCAGACGAAGCAGCAGGTATTATATCCATAAACAATAAACGTTTTAAAGCAAGCTCTGAATATGTCGACCAGAATTTTTTCAAAGTGTTTTCTTATACGATAATTGACGGAAATGCAAACGGTTTTTTATCGAACAAATATGGAGTGTTGCTCTCTGATAAAATGGCTTTGAAGCTATTTAGTACAACGCAAAATATTACCGGCAAAACTATTGAATGGAACAGGGGCGGGTTTTCGGGTTCTTATACTGTGTCCGGCGTATTTCAATCTTCGCCTTCCAATGCAACCGCTCAATTCGATTTGATGTTCAATTATAAGATATATCAATCAAAAGAATCAGAAGACCTTGCTAACTGGGGAAGCAATAATCAATATACTTATCTTCTTTTAAAGAAAGGAACAAACGCAGATGCATTCAATAAAAAGATAAAAGATTTTACAAAAGGAAAAATAAAACAGTTTTATCCTGACGATAAAGGATTATTGCATTGGGAGGGTGATATTTTCGTTCAAAGGTATTCTGAACGTTACCTGCATAACAATTATGTAAACGGAGTAATAAGCGGCGGAAGAATTGAATATGTAAAACTCTTTTCCATCATTGCTATTTTTATTCTTGTTATTGCCTGCATCAACTTCATGAATTTGTCAACAGCAAAAGCGTCAGGGCGAATGAAAGAAGTCGGAATAAAAAAAGTAATTGGCGCCAGCAAAGGTTCTTTAATACTTCAATACATCGGCGAATCAATATTAATGGCATTTGCATCATTAATCATTGCATTATTGTTTGTTGTATTGTTATTGCCTGCCTTCAGAGAAATTACAGGAAAAGATTTAAGTCTTCATTTCAATATCGGTCTCGCTATTGCTGCAATATCAATTACATTAATAACGGGATTAATTGCAGGCAGTTATCCCGCCTTGTATTTGTCACATTTTAAACCGGTATCTATTTTAAAAGGCAGGTTGGTAACTACATCCGGCGAAAGCCGGATACGTAAAGGTTTGGTTGTTTTTCAATTTACTATTTCTGTTGTGTTGATTGTTTCAGTGCTGGTTGTTTATCAGCAAATGAATTTGATTCAAACAACAAATCTGGGATTTAATAAAAGCAATGTTATCCGTTTTTCAAATGATGGAAATTTAAAAAATAATGTTTCGCCGTTTCTTGCAGCAATAAAAATATTGCCGGGTGTAATTAATGCAACAACTGAAAGCGGAGATTTTTTTGGAAGTGCAAATCACGGGGGCAGCGGAATAGATTGGGATGGAAAAGACCCTAACCTTGGAATAGAATATTATGGCAATGATGCAGGAGATAATTTTTTTGAAACGATGGATTTGCATGTAGTTGAGGGACGACCTTTTTCAAAACCGTTTGCAGATAGCTCGAGTGTAATTTTTAATGAAACGGCAATTAAAGCAATGGGTTTAAAAAATCCAATTGGCAAAACAGTTGCATTGTGGGGGAAAAAGAAACAAATTGTTGGTATTGTAAAAGACTATCATTTTAAATCACTGTACGATAAAATAAGCCCGGCATTTTTAGTGTATGATCCCAATGCTGATAATACATTGGTAAGAATAAAGGCAGGAAACGAACATCAAACCATTGCTGATATAAAAAGTTTGTTTTTGAAATTCAACAATGAGCTTGAGTTTAATTATTCTTTTTTAGATGATGATTATAATAAACTGTATGCATCAGAGAAGCGTGTGGCTATATTATCAAAATACTTTGCAGGTATTGCTATTTTAATTTTCTGTTTGGGTTTGTTTGGCTTGGCTGCATTCACCGCACAAAAGCGACAGAAAGAAATTGGTATAAGAAAAGTTATCGGCGCTTCTGTAAGGAATGTTGTTGCCATGTTGTCTAAAGATTTTTTAATACTAATTAGTATCTCATTATTGATTGCAGTTCCATTATCATGGTGGCTAATGAACAACTGGCTGCAAAGCTTTGCATATAGAATACATATTTCACCACTTGTGTTTTTAATTACAGCTATTTCTGTTGTGTTGATAACACTATTAACCATCAGCTTTCAATCCATTAAAGCAGCAATAGCAAACCCGGTTAAAAGTTTGAGAACGGAGTGATAATCGTGAAACATGAATCGTGAATAATAAATCTTACAACATTAATTTTTTTATGTTCAAGAATTTGCGTTTAACAGCATATCGCAACCTGAAAAGAAATAAGTTTTTTTCGGGGCTTAATATTATTGGTTTAGCAGTGGGTATGGCTGTATACATGCTCATTGCGCAATATGTTCATTTTGAGCGCAGCTATGAAGATTTTATTACTAACAAAAACAATATTTACCGTGTTAATCTGGCTGATTATCGCAGTAATGAAATGATACTGGCTACTGCGCAAAATTACCCAAGTGCAGGACCGGCATTGCAACACGAAATACCTGAAGTAATAGGTTATGCCCGTTTATTTAATATAGGTTATAGAAATTCTGTTGTTATTACAAACGAAAATGTAAAACCACAGCCTATTGCCTTCAGGCAAAGAAGTTTTTTCATAGCAGATTCTTCTTTTTTGCCAATGATGAGTTGTGAGATGTTGAAAGGCAATGTACGTACAGCTTTAGCAGAGCCGAACACTGCAGTAATCTCAGAGAAATATGCGAGGATGTATTTTGGAGATACAGATCTAATTGGTAAAACCTTGCGGATGCAGGATGATGATCTTAACGCTTCAATAATACAAACGATTTAAAAGTAACGGGTATCCTGAAAGATATACCTGCCAACTCATCCTTTCAGTTTAATTTCCTGGTTCCCTTTAGCTATTTAGAGCAGATCGTGCCATCGGTAAAAGCCGACCGCTCTCTTCCGTTCGGTAGTGGAAACAATTATCAATAATTTGTTCAACTAAAGCCAGGAATCTCACATGAGCAAACTGCTTCTAAAATAAAAGACATCGAAAAATCGGGAGATGATGCATTCGCAAAAAAAACGCTACCATTTTACAACCCCTTAAAGACTGGCATTTATATACTGAATATAAAAACGGTAAAGTTGCAGGTGGTTTTATAGACTATGTGCGCATGTTTGGTATTATTGGCGTATTTGTATTGATTATTGCCTGTATCAATTTTGTCAATCTGACAACAGCACGATCTGAAAAAAGGCAGCAAAAGAAGTGGGTATAAGAAAGACCATTGGTTCTGGTCGCAAGACCTGATCATTCAATTTATGGCTGAGTCATTTTTACTGACATTTATTGCCTTTTTATTCTCGGTCTTATTTGTTCAATTGGCATTGCCTGCTTTTAATACACTTACGAACAATAAAATAGGTATTCCATTTTCAAATGGTACTTTTTGGATACTGATGCTGAGCTGCGTTTTGGTTACTGCTCTTATCGCAGGAGGCAGACCCGCATTTTATCTTTCATCTTTTAAACCAATAAAAGTTTTAAAAGGCAACTCTTCAGACAGACAAAATGGCAACATTGCCGCGTAAAATATTGGTCGTGGTGCAGTTTAGTTGCGCTGTCGGATTAATCATTGGTACCCTTATCGTTTACCAGCAAGATTTTCATGCGCAATAAGCCTTTTATGCTTCATGTTTTTAAAAAAAGTAGGGGTTAATCCTGTTACTTTTTTGAATTGGTTGGACAAGTGTGCTACACTGCTATAATGAAGTTTCCAGGCTATTTCCGTAAGGGTGAGTTCATTGTAGATCAGGAATTCTTTAGCACGTTCAATCTTGTGAGCAATGATGTAGTGCTCAATGGTTGTGCCTTTTACTTCTGAAAAAAGATTGGAAATGTAATTGTAATCGTAATTTAATTTTTTAGCCAGGAAGTGGGAAAAATTTATTGCAGGTGGCTCGTCACTGTAATGAATCATTTCTATTATAATATTTTTTATTTTCTCGATGAGAATACTTTTTTTATCCTCCACAGTTCAAGGCATAATTTAGTAAAGCTGTCTTAAGCTGATATTGTTTACTCAAAGAAAGTTCTTCCATAATTTCTACTTCACCGAGCTCCACAATAATGAAATCATAGCCAAGCTTCTCCAGTTCGGACTTTACTATCATTTTGCAGCGAAGGCTCACCATATTTTTAATCAAAAGTTTCATAATCCAGGAATCTGATAAGCGGGGGTTCATTATCAAAGTGAAAATGAAAAATTTTTATGAGCTAATTAGCAGGACTTCTTATAATGGACAGCCTTTTATCTGTGCAAAAAACACCCGATGCATTTTAGCTAATACAAGTAAGATAGTCTTTATAACGGATTTAATCAAGAATTCGGTTAATGCTTGCCGTAAGATTCATTTTGAAGCCTGCATCGAAGTATTTTTCAATTGATGATTTTGTTATTCCGGTGTTTTGGCTCAATTCGAAAAAGGAGCGAAAAGTGGCTAAATGAACGCTACACATTGCCATAAAATATATTCGGGAATAGAATAATTATGGGTTAAAGTTACCTTTACCTTTTAATAGGCAAGCTCTGCAGTTGAGCGCATGATGATTAGGTGACTAAAATTTTACCAAAACAATCAGATAGTAACCTATATTATTTATCATCTTTCTAGAATAATTTAAGTTTGCAAGATCTTACCAGCGACAGATGAAATACAAAATAGGAGAAACAGTTACTCTACTCAGCACAGAATTCAAACCTGCATATTCCGCTGTTATCCGTAATTATGATTCATCGCTTCATCAATATGAAGTAGAATTCAAATATAGTGATAGTGGCAAGACAGAAACGATTTGGGTTCCGCAAGAGCGACTAACATTGGTTAAAGACGTAATTAAGGATCAGAAATAATTTCTTTATGCTGATTGCGATTAATAATAAATGGATTTTACCATATTTACATGAATAGAATAAAAGTTAGAAGAAGGTTTTCAAATTATAGCCTTCCCGGAAAATACTCAGCGGAATGTTACGACATTTAACGTCGAATGATATATTATAGTTGCTACCATTTTTTTAAGAAGGTAGCAAAGGTAAGTTGGTACATTCACTTGCAGAAATGGGCATTGGTGAAGACAATTGTATTTGTATTTCCCTGCAAGACAATGTCGCTCTGTTTACTTTGAGCTTAACGCCTTAAGCTTTGTACTGAGTTCTGTAAGGCCTGCTTTTGTCAGGTACTCGTCTGCAATTATTTCTAATTCATGTAAGGTTTCATTTGGAATGCTTTCTAAAAGGCCAGAAGACTTATCATCATCTTTTGCCGATAAACCTCTTTTAATAATACTATTCAGTAACAGTATATTTTTCCGTGAGATTTTCATATCAATCTTCACGGTTTCATTCATACCAGGGATACTTAGTATCGTATCATACACTTTGGCTACATCATTTGTTGTAAGCATAATTTTTAGTTTTAATTATTCGTTCTTCACTGCACAAATTTATTTGTAAGCAAGTAAAACATCCCCATCAAAATATGGTGAGGATAGGTTGAACACACAATGCTTGTTTAACTTTGTGCCTGTCTTTATCTGAATAGTGAAATTGAAAATGTGAGGTTATGAATTTCAGCAAACAAAGATTTTCTCTTGAAGAAATCAAACAAATAAGTGTTGTAGATTATTTATCTAAATTAGGACATCAACCAGCTAAGATTAGAAATTTTGACTACTGGTATTTATCTCCGTTACGAAAAGAAAAAACACCTTCCTTTAAAGTTAATAACAAACTTAACCGCTGGTACGATCATGGGCTTGGCAAAGGTGGAAACATTATAGATTTTGCCATCGAGTATCATAATTGGACAGTAGGCGAAGCACTTCAGCACCTGAATAATGGTTTTTCTTTTCGCCAGCCAATGCTGCAACTTTTTCTGCAACAAAAAGAGAGCGCAGAAAGCAAAATAAAAATTATTAAGGAAGCACCTCTTTCATCCTTTACATTATTCCGCTACCTGCAACAAAGAAGAATACCAATAGAGATTGCAGAAAGATTTTGTAAGGAAATAAAATATGAATTGAACGGTAAAGAATTTTTTGGAATTGGTTTTAAAAATGATTCCGGTGGTTATGAAATCCGCAACCCATATTTTAAAGGAAGCAGTTCCCCAAAGGATATAACCACGTTCAACAGTGGAGCAAAAGAAGCCGCCGTTTTTGAAGGCTTTATGGACCTTCTTTCCTTTATGGTTATGCGACAAAATCAACAAGAAAATTCCTGTGATCTTGTGGTACTAAATTCTGTTTCCTTCTTCGAAAAAGCCCGTCCATTTATGGAAGAACATGACGCCATCAGGCTTTATTTAGACCATGATAACACAGGACAAAATTACAGCCGGTATGCGCTTTCACTTGGCAATAAATATAAAGATGAAAGCCATTTATATAAGCTGCACAAAGACCTCAATGATTGGTTGGTAAATATCGGAAAATCACAAAAGAAGAATTTAGGGTATAAGCCTGGCAGGAAAATTTAATAATCAGGGCTCATAAAGTACCAGTAATAACATAAGGATTTTAAAGCAATCTAAAGTGACTACTAAAAAATCTAATGAAAATTATAAAAGCTGTGAGATTGCCACATTCCAGCAATCGGCCAGATGTCCGGTTGTTTAACAACCGACTCTGGCCGCCCTTACTCCGAAGTCGTGGGCGGGGGATGCTGCTAAGCTAAACAGACTTTTAAAAACGTGAAAATGATATGTGATGAAACAAGAACATGCAAACAGAACCCGCTTTATCGGGTTAAGACTCACTGCTAACGAATATGAAAAGATCGAGAAGAAATGGAAAGCAAGCACATGCCGGAAACTTAGCGATTACGTTCGTCGCAGCATATTTGAAAAGCCCATTGTAACAACCTTCCGCAACCAGTCTTTGGATGACTTTATGACGGAGGCAATCCGGCTGCGAAATGAATTGAACGGCATTGGAAACAACTTCAACCAGGCAGTAAAAAAGCTGCATACACTCCATGAAATTTCAGAATTCAAAGACTGGCTGATCAACTATGAACTGAACAAAAAAATCCTGTTGAATAAAGTGGACGAAATCAAAAATCATATCCAAAAAATTGGCGAAAAATGGTTGCAGTAATCAAGACCGGGCACTCCATTCACCGCATTTTAAACTACAATGAAAACAAGGTGAAAGAAGGTGTGGCAAAAATTATTTCAGCAGCTAATTATCCCATAGATGTCGAGAAATTATCTTTTACTCAAAAATTAAACAGGCTGCTTAAACAAGTTGCATTGAATGAAAATGTAACCCGAAAAGCGTTCATATTTCACTCAATTTTGATCCTTCAGAACAGATTTCAAAAGAGCATCTGCAGGAGATCGCCGACACCTATATGCAGCAGATTGGCTTTGGTGAACAGCCTTATTTAATCTATCAACATTTTGATGCAGGGCATCCGCATATTCATATTGTATCTGTAAAAGTAAGAGCCAGATGGCAGTCGTATTGATATGCAAAATATTGGACGTAATCAATCTGAAAAAGCAAGAAAGGAAATTGAACAAACCTTTGGTTTAAAAAGGGCCGAAGACAGTAAACTCCAACAGCAATCATACAGGCTTAAACCTGTTAACGTACAGAGGGTACAATATGGCCGGTCTGAAACTAAGAGAGCAATTAATAATGTACTCGATGCTGTGCTGAAAGATTATAAATATACAAGCCTGCCGGAGCTGAATGCGATCCTTAAACAATATAATGTAGTGGCAGACCAGGGCAGTGAAAATTCACGGGTATTTCAGCATCATGGCCTGGTGTATAGAATACTCGATGAGAAGGGAAATAAAGTTGGTGTACCCATCAAGGCGAGTGATTTTTACAACAAGCCAATCCTTAGCTTTCTTGAAGAGAAGTTTGCGCCTAATGAAGCCGCCCGGCAATCCCATAAGGCAAAAATTAAAACTGCCATTGACCTTGCCGTGATAAGGCAACCCAATCAAAAATTACGAGACCTCGCCGATACGCTTCGCAAAGTATGGGATAGATATAGTTGTAAGACAAAACGAGGAAGGGACGATCTACGGAATTACCTACGTTGACCACCGGACAAAATGTGTTTTTAATGGTAGCTCGTTGGGCAAACAATACAGTGCCAAAGCTATATTAGAACGTTGTGGTGAGAGAAAGGAAATGCCGGACCAAAAGCAGGATTTTGATAGGCGGTCAATTTCAAAAGGATCGCCACTGGAAGAAGTAAATCAACAATTTCAAAACCAGCAAAACAAGAATGAAATTAATCTGCTGGAAACATTGCTCCAACCTGAAAATTCATCCGGCTATGTGCCTAACGGACTTCCAGGCAAAGGCAGGAGGAAAAAGAAAAAGCGAATTACAAAACGTCTTTAATTTCTTAAAAATAACAAGCTATGCACACAGGGGAAAACGAACAGGGGTTGAGGAAGATACTGGATATGACCAGACTGATTAGTATATTAATTTTAGTATTGCATTTTTATTATTACTGTTATGCAGCTTTTGTGCAATGGCATCTTACATTGGCACTTACTGACCGGCTTATGGGTAACATTCGTAACACCGGATTGTTTAAAAACTTTCATATATCCAAGCTGTTTGCTTTAGGCTTTCTGGTCATTTCTCTGATGGGTGCGAGGGGTAGGAAAGATGAAAAGCTGAACTATAAAACAGCCTTCGCTTACATCATTACAGGACTACTGATTTATTTCCTGAGCTATCTTGTCTTTGCTTCCAAAAATTCCGCTTATCAACGCAGCGATTTTATACATGGGTATTACAGCTATCGGTTTTATGCTAGTGTTATCGGGAGGCACTTTGCTATCCCGTGTAATACAACAAAAATTAAATGGCAAGGATATTTTTAATAAAGAAAATGAAACTTTTCCGCAGGAAGAAAGATTGTTGGAAAACGAGTTTTCAATCAATCTTCCGGCACAATATAACCTGAAAGGGAAGAGGCGAAAAAGCTGGATCAATATTATTAATCCATTTCGTGGATTAATGGTGTTAGGTTCGCCTGGTTCAGGTAAATCTTACTTCGTCATCCGGCATGTTATCACACAACATATCAGGAAAGGATTTACCATGTTCGTCTACGATTTTAAGTTTGATGACCTATCAAAGATCGTTTATAATACCTGGCTAAAATATAGAAGTAAATACCCGGTGCAGCCAGAATTTTATGTCATCAATTTTGATGACCTTACCCGTAGTCACCGTTGCAATCCTCTTGACCATGCAACCATGACTGATATTACTGATGCAGCAGAATCTGCACGAACGATTTTGATGGGATTGAATAGGGAATGGATCAAACGGCAAGGTGACTTCTTTGTGGAATCTCCAATCAATTTTTTGACTGCCATTATCTGGTATTTACGAAAGTATAACGATGGTGAATTTTGTACGCTTGCCGCATGTGATTGAATTGATGCAGGTGGATTATGATAGCTTGTTTACCGCACTTAGAACAGAAAAGGAAATTGATGTATTAATCAATCCCTTTGTGAATGCATATCTCAATGATGTAATGGAGCAATTGGAAGGGCAAATCGCTGCTGCTAAAGTTGCAATGGCGAGGCTTTCTTCTCCACAATTATATTACGTTTTATCAGGCAATGATTTTATGCTGGACATCAATAATCCTGATAGACCAAAGATCGTTTGTATGGGGAATAATCCCGCAAAAAATTCAGATTTATGGAGCAGTTTTATCTCTCTATGTAACACGGTTAGTTAAGCTGGTGAACAAAAAAGGAAAACAGAAAAGCAGCCTTGTTTTTGATGAGTTTCCGACCATCTATCTCAATAATATGGACAGCCTTATTGCTACGGCACGAAGTAATAAAGTAGCTACCTGTCTGGGTGTTCAGGACTTTAGCCAGCTTCGCAAAGATTATGGTAAAGAACAGGCAGATGTAATCATGAATATTACCGGCAATATTGTAAGTGGGCAGGTAACCGGCGATACTGCAAAACTGCTCAGTGAGCGTTTTGGTAAGATCATGCAGGATCGGGAAAGCCTTTCAATTAATAGTTCAGATACCTCAATCAGCCGTTCTAAACAATTAGAATCTGCAGTGCCACCTTCAAAAATTTCTGCACTTTCTTCTGGTGAATTTGTTGGAATGGTTGCTGACGATCCGGACTATAAAATCGAACTTAAAACTTTTCATTGTGAGATACTGAATGACCATGATGCGTTGAAAAAGGAACAGGACGGCTACAAGGAAATTCCTGTTATCCGTAAACTTGATAACACAGTGGTGCAGCGAAACTATTTGCAGATTAAACAGGATGTTCAGGATATTATTCAGTCCGAAATGGAGAGGGTATTGAGTGATCCGGGATTGAGACATTTGGTGATAAAAAAAGTGTAAGGTTATATTTGACTATAACTCTTTATTGTCAAATTGGTATACTTTTCGACACGTTTTGATGTTGTATTTGAAGTCCGGATATCGTATATGCCTACGGTTTTCTTCATGATTTGATGGCTTTTATCATACTTAGTATTGATTGTATCACAGGTATGATGATTACTGCGACAGTGCTTTTTCTGTCATTTTTTAAAAAAGCTTTGCAAGAGTGCAGCAAGTACTTGGCGTTATACTTGGCGAAAAAATATTAATAACAATAAAAGAAATTATGAGTATTGATCGTTAAAAGCAACTTTTTCAAACAGGAAAAAGTTGCTAGTCATATACATCTTTGCACAACATTCTCTACCCTTAACCATGAAGAGATTCTCTCCCAGATACAGTTGCGTTTTACAATTGCCTTTTATATCTATCCTTCGTTAAGTATCGGCCTTGGTGTTATACCGGTATTGATGGAGGGGATATACTGAGAACGGGCAATAAGTGAGCTAACCGTGGAGATTATTTGAGAATAGACATACCGGCTCCCCGTTCAGAGGTCGGTGATGAAAAAAAAGAATAAAAATAGTCCATCAAATGATTATGATGAACTTTCTATGCAAGTATGTCCTGCAAAAAATTCAAAAGATAATGCTACACAAACTGCGTATTTTTTTCGAGGCGAGGCCAGTAAGTTTATGTTCTTCCCTGAAAAATGTTGTAATGACAGGATTCATGGTAGAAATGTTCCACTGGGAAACTAAGCTTGATAGCCTAAGAAATGCAATTATGGCGTTAGAAAAAATGAGGGGTAAACTCACTTCAGTAAACGTTTGATAGTGACCTATCTGACAGATACCGGTAGAGTGTGAGCATCGCACAGGCATATTACACAACCGGTAGATGCTAGTGCTGGATAAACCTACAAATGGTTTGGTTCTAAACCAAATTAAAAATGTCGGGCGACTAATTAAAGAGATTGCTGAAGAGAGGGCAATTATATTTTCCTCTCATATTTTATCAGAATATAATATAGCTTTTCAGACGGAGAAACCATTCTGTTTACCTAATTTATATATCAGTAAACATATGAACATCTTTTCTTTATTTAAATGCACTATATCATGATCGTTGTGTCAAAATTCTGCACGCAAAATTAATTATGCTTACAAGTCAGGTCAGGTCAGGATAGAAAGATAGATAATCGTTTTTAATTTAGATTCTATTTATAGAATTAATGACATCTATGCTTGTTCTCAATCTTATACTTCTTATACACAAAAAAGATTGCTATTTAAAAAAAATATTAATCTTTTTAGAATTAAGACACGTTCAATCTTAAGGAAAATAAATATCGATAAATTGAAGGGACTAAAGGGAAAATGCGCAATCGTCACGGGTGGGAGTACCGGTATTGGCTTAGCTACCGTTATTCGCCTGGCGGAAGAAAATTGCAAAGTTGGTATAATTGATGTAAATCCACTGCAATTAAGCGATGAAATGATTTGGCTTCAACAACATATTCACTTTGTAAAATGCGATATCACAATTGATATTGAAATCGAAAAGGCAGTAAAAGAAATTGTTCAAAAATTAGGATCTCCTACGTTCCTTGTTAATAACGCAGTCAGGTTCACCTTTAAAGGTATTGACGCAAGCGTCGAGGAAGTGGATTTAATATGCCAGACAAATATACGCGGCACCTCCCGTGTCACTCATCATGTTTTGCCTTATCTCCGGCAAAATAAAAACAGTTCAATAGTTAATATTTCTTCAGTAAGCGGCTTTGTGGGTCAACAAAATTTCGCAACCTACACTGCAACCAAATTCGCTTTACGTGGCCTGGTAAAATCATGGGCTGTTGACCTGGCAAAAGATAACGTCAGGGTTAACACCGTTTGCCCGGGAGCTGTACAAACAGAAGGATTTGTAAATGCAATTAAGGCAATGGGAATGACGATAGAAGAAGCACAAAAGAAATATGGAAAAACTCATTTGCTCAACAGGATTGCACAACCGGCGGAGATAGCAGCAGCAGTTGCCTTTCTGCTGAGTGATGATGCATCCTTTATAACCGGCACAGATCTTATTGTTGATGGCGGTTACCTCGCTGCCATTGAGAAAGATATTGAAAAGAATTTTAGTTAAAATAACATTTACTATGAAAATTACAGAAGTAAAAATTACCCATGTCAATCAGTGTCTTTGGGGAAGTTTTGAACGCCAGTTTGAATTAAAGTTTGTAAACCCCATGCAGGCTTATCCACGTTTTGGATTTAAGGATTGGTTTTGGGACAGGAGAGTTTCAATAGTTGAAATATCAACTGATGAAGGGCATAACGGTATAGGCTGGTGCGAAGATGGTTGTGAAGCGGTTCCGGCAATTATCAATAATCATTTGAAAAAATTAGTAATAGGCGAAGACCCTTTTGATTACGAAGAAATATGGGACAGGCTCTACAGATCTTCCATTCCTTATGGCCGCAAAGGTGTAGCATTAGAAGCAATTGCTGCAATTGATATTGCTATTTGGGATGTTATGGGAAAAGCTACAGGCAAATCATTAAGTGCTTTGCTGGGGGGTTCAGGAGTTGATCATGTTCCTACTTATGCAAGTGGCTTACACGCAGTTTCACCGGATAAGATTGCAGCAGAAGCAGCCGATTATGTCTCACAGGGCTATCATGGAATGAAGTGCCGGTTCCGGTACGGTCCGTATGATGGAGCAAAAGGACTTAATAAAAATGTTGAGCATATTAAAACAATCCGGGAGGCAGTGGGAGACGATATTATGATAATGTGCGACGCCTACATGGGTTGGGATCTTTCTTATGCAATTGAGTTTTGTAAGAAAGCGGAAAAATACAATCTAAGCTGGCTTGAAGAGCCTTTTATTCCGGATGATTTAAACAGCTATGCACAGCTACGTAAAAAAACCATCATTCCAATTGCAGGTGGAGAACATGAATTCACCCGCTTTGGATTTGCCCAAATTATTGACAAAGATGCAATGGATATTTTGCAGCCAGATCTGCATCGTTGCGGTGGCATTACTGAAGGGCGAAGAATTGCAAACCTTGCTGCAGCTTATGGACTAACGGTCAATCCGCATGCCTATAGTTCAGTACATGTGCATTTTGTCGCTGCTATGCCCAATGCGCATTTTGTTGAATATTTCCCTGTTCCAATTTGGGAGAAGGATGAATGGAAAAATGAAAAACCATTAATAGATAGACAACCCGCCTATGCTGATGGCGGGTTTAAAGTCCCAGAAACACCGGGATTGGGCATCACCATAAATTGGGATAGCATTAAAGAAAATAATCTGTAACTGTATATCATGAATTATTCAATCAAAATGATTTCAACTGCAGAAGTTGAAGTGCCTTACCCCGAAGTTTATTGGATGGAGTCGTTCCAGGAATGGACAAAAATCTGCTTTCAAATTGGCATAATTAAAAGTGAAGACAAAATCATCCTGGTAAATACCGGGTTCCCGGATGATATTTCGGAGATTGCAAAAGGCTGGAAAGATTACCTCGGGGAGAGAGCGATTTTAAGCAGACTAGATAGCACAAGAACGATTTCCATTTTAGAAAAAGAAAGTATTAAGCCGGAAGATATCACTCATGTTATAATTACCCCAATACAATTATATACCACCGGGAACTTGCATCTTTTTAAAAATGCTAAGATTTGTTTTTCCCGTAAAGGGTGGATTGAAGACATTATTGCTCCTACATATCCGCATCATGTCCCCCGCCAAGGCTGCATATCAGACCAGCATTTGGATTGGCTTATGAATGAAAATAATTCCAACCTTGTCTTAATGGAAAATATTGATGAAATCTTGCCCGGCATCGCCTGTAAATGGATCGGAGTACATCATAGGTCTTCCATACTGATAGAGGTTAATACAAGTTCCGGTTTGGTTGGAATATCCGATTGTGCGTTTCACTATAGTAATTTGGACGATAGCAGGCCTTTGGGTATTGCAGAGTCTGTGATAGAAGCACATACCGCTTATAAATATATCAGAGAAAAAATAAAAATATTCATTCCATTATATGACCCGCTTGTTCAACAGCGACATGGTGATGGCATGATTTCCAAATAATAGTAAATGCAATTCTTCAAATCTTAGGAGTAAGAATCCATGTGCTCCTTTGGAGAGAGTTGGGGTGAAGTTAATATTTCATAACAAAAAAAACAATAAAAACTGCCGAATATATTATCAGATATTAATGGTGTAGTCCCAATTTTACCTACCCCTTTCAATGCTGATGAAAGCATTGATGAATCTGACTTTGAAGGGATTTTAGCTTTTGCAAAAAATGCCGGATGCAAAACAGTTGGTGTACCCGCATTCGGTAGTGAATTCTATAAACTTTCGGGCGATGAAAGAAGCAGAATATTAGATATTGTTTTTAAAAACGCTAATGGCTTAAATGTAATTGTTCAGTGTAATCATAGTTCTCCAAAAGTTGTGCGGACATTAATAGAAGACGCGGAACGCAGGGGCGCTTCGGCAATCAACACAGCGCTTCCGCGAACTATGCTCGTCTCGGAAAATGAAGTTTATAAATATGCGGCCGAAGTCTGCAACAGCACAACGCTACCGGTTATAATCCAGGATTATAATCCAGGTGGGGCGGTCATCGGGTTAGATTTTGTAAAAAGACTAAGCGATGAATTTGACAATTTTAAATTCATAAAATTCGAAGTATCAGGTATCGGCGCCTTAGTTAAAGATATCCTTAACGCTACGCACGAAAAAGTAAAAGTGTTTTCAGGTTGGGGTGGCAGTTATATGCTGGAACAACTCCCAGCCGGCATTGCAGGTATTATGCCCGGTATCCCCATAGCTGACTATTTTATTATAATGTGGAAGCAGGCATTTTCCGGTAATGCGCATGAAGCGATTAAAATGTTTACGGCTATTTCTCCCTATCTCTCATTTAGCCTTCAGAATCTCGAGATGTTTCACCACGCCGAGAAACGTTTAGCCGTAACCCGGGGTATTATGAAATCCTGCGTGGTGCGAAGTGTAACTGTTGATTTAGACAATTTCCAGGAAAAATATCTTGAGTTAATAATGGACCAGGTATGCAATGCTATAGAAGAATATGGATTAAAAGTAAAAGCAAATTAAAAAGGACACGATAGTTATTTTTTGGAAGAGAAGTATTTAAAAATTCAATTGAATAGAAACAAAATTATGACCCGATTTAATTCACAAGTAGCTGTGATTACCGGAGGCGCACAAGGTATTGGCTTTGCCATTGCGCAAAGGCTTGCCGGCGAAGATGCAAAAGTTTGGTTGATTGATACAAATGAAAGTTTGCTAAAGAAAGCGGTTGAAGAAATAGTTTCGAAAGGCGGTCAAGCGGCAGCATTAGTGATGAATATCACCAATGAATTATCGGTAATCGATGGATTTGAAAGGATTATCTCTGCGGATTCAAAAATTGATATCATGATTAATTCTGCAGGCATTATCGGGCCAAATGGAATAAAAACCGGGGATGTGGAATATAATTTATTTAAGCAGACACTGGATGTAAATTTGAATGGCGCCTTTCTTATGGCTAAACATGCTTTGAAGAAAATGTTACAGAATAATTACGGTCGTATATTACTCATAGCATCCATTGCAGGTAAAGAAGGAAATGCCGGCATGTGTGCCTACTCAACATCAAAGGCCGGAGTGATCGGATTAGTAAAATCAGTTGGAAAAGAATATGCGGAATCGGGTATCACCATAAATGCCTTAGCCCCCGCAACTATCATGACCTCGATGGTAGAAGCAATGCCACCTGAACAGGTAAAATATATGACAGATAAAATACCGATGAAAAGATGCGGAGAATTAAACGAAGTGGCAGCTCTGGCTGCATGGATTGTTTCTGGCGAAGCAAGTTTTAATACAGGTTTTACATTTGATCTTACTGGTGGAAGATCGGTTTACTAAAATGCAATAACAAATATTTCAGAAAAAATGAATTGAAAAGCGAAGTCTCGTCTTAAGTAATTATGGAAAAATTAATCGAGCAGTTTTGAGTGCGAATTTGATGAGACTTTTTTTAACTGTGTATAATACGATGAAACAATGATAGCATTTTTACATTAAATAAATTTTCTTCATAAACAGTCGGTAAATGTCGGTGATTTTCTAATCTGCCGACTCTTTTTTCAATACAATTTCAAACATTATTTGATGATAGAAATAGGTTATAACTTGGGATCTAAGATGATAAAAAGCAATGTATTTAACTGAAATTTACTCGCTTACTCCATGGATTTTTTCCTGTACTGCAATGGACTTAATTTCATTTTGTCTTTAAATGCCTTATTAAAGTGTGAAAGGTTTCCAAATCCGCTTTCATAGCAAATATCTGCAACTGATAAATTGGTATGCAACAGTTGAGAAACCGCATAATTGATTCTATATAGTAAAACTGTTTCAATTAACGTACGTCGGGAAACCTTTTGGAAATATTTACAAAAAGCATTTGGAGTCATATGAATCAGCGCCGCTACATCGTTCAGCTTAATGGCTCCCTTAAAATTAGCAGCCAGGTAATCATAAACTTTATTAAGCCTGTCCATATCACCGGGTGAGTATGAGATTGGGCTGACCCCGTAATTTAGTATTCGAAAATCCCGGGTTTCAGCAAGTGAATGCAATACCTCCAGTAACAACATCATTTTTTCGAATGGACTGATTATCGATACGAATTTCTTAATTTTTTCAATCACGGTTTCATTCATCTTTGAATGAAATTGAATGCCGTCATAGCTTCTTTGTAATAATTTTGCTATACCGGTTAATTCGGGTTTTTTAAAAAACTCTTCACCGAAACAATTTTCCATAAACTGAATAACAATAGAATGAGATTTTACAACTATTTTACTGGTTGTATTTGTTTTCCAGCAATGGGGAACATTACAACCAACCAAAACCAAGTCACCTGTTGTATAATCTTCAATATGATTTCCTACATACCGGCTACCGTTTCCAGAAACTACCAGTGCTAATTCAAACTCCGGATGAAAATGAAAAGGTGCATCAAATATTTTTGGCTTAAACTCACGGATAAGAAATGAATCGCTGATTCCAGGTTTTATTATTTCTATTAATGCTTTTTGCATAACTACGTTATTTTATTCGCTTTTTAAACTGTGAAATTAAATCTAGGATAAAATAGCATTTTTTTTTGATAAGATCGCCGTTTTTTAAATCCCGCTATGGTTGTTATTTCACATATCGAAATTACTCGAATGTCTTTCGCGGCGATGCTGTTAAAATGGACTGCCATTATAGCCTTGTTAACAACGAATAAATTAATTCAGGCGATTATGAAAAACATAGCAATGATCGACAGGATTAGGGTAGATAAGTATTCATTTACTCCTAAATATTTACAGATTGCAAATTCTGTAAAAAGAGAAATTGAAAATGGAAATATTAAGAAAGGTGAAAATATGCCTTCGATAAATGAACTAAGTTTCGAATTGGATATTGCGAGGGATACGGTCGAAAGAGGCTATAAAATTCTTAAAACAATTGGGATAATAGATGCAGTACCAAGAAAGGGGTATTTTATAAGAAACGTTGAATTTTTTCAAACTTTAAAAGTATGCTTACTTTTTAATAAACTTAGTGTTCATAAAAAAACTCTATACGATTCATTTGTGGCCGCACTGGGCGAAAATGTACCCATTGATTTTCACATTTATAATAATGATTTTTTACTATTTAAGAAACTGCTTGCAAATAAAAAAGAGGAATACACCCATTATGTAATTATTCCGCATTTTATTTCTAATAGCGATGATGCACATGAAGTCGTGAATCCAATTCCAAAGGAAAAGCTCTTGCTATTAGACAAATTGGTTCCTGGTGTTATAGGTGACTATGCAGCTGCTTACGAAAATTTTGAAATGAATATATACTGTGCACTTACTGAAGCTATCGAACAACTTTCCAAATATCATACATTGAAAATCATATTCCCGGCGGATAGTTACTATCCCTCTGAGATAATAAAGGGATTTAGAAACTTTTGCGAGGATAATGATTTCTGTTATAAAGTTGTAAACGATGTGACCAACGAACCCATTACCAATGGCGAGGTTTATATCGCCGTCATGGAAACAGATCTTATCATTTTAATAGAAAGAATTATAAACCTGGGTTTTAAAATTGGTGAACAGGTTGGAATCATTTCATATAATGAGACACCACTGAAGAAACTAATTTTAAATGGCATTACCACTATATCAACTGATTTTCATCAAATGGGAATAATTGCCGCTCACTTGATATTATCACATTCCAGAGAACGGGTTGAAGTTCCTTTCAAACTCACGCTAAGGGCTTCTTTATAAAAATAAAAATTCTATTAAAAGAATTATGGAAAACTAATATTTATTATGGCTGAAAAGTATGTCCTGACTGCATTCTGGAATTTTATTTGCCACCTTGTGGTACAATATGAATATCTCAAATGGGTGCAAATGATTTATTATAAAATTTTATAAACCAGGTAAAAACGATTCATAAAATTGCCGATTTAGAGTGCCGGATTATCAAGATTAATGAAGCTGCAAAACGATACAGTTTTAATTTATAAAAACAAAAATTGCTTGTTATGTCTACAAAACGAAGTGCTTATTTTCTAAAAAGAAACAGATTTTGCTTTTCCTTTATGCTTTTATTTTTTAGCCTCATCTCATATTCACAACAAAAAGGTAGTATAGTTGGAACCGTGAGCAATGAAAAAAGCGAACGTCTGGAAGGCGTATCTGTGATGGTTAAGGGTAGCCAGGCCGGAACAACTACCGATAAAAACGGAAATTTCGCTCTGAATGCAGAAAATGACAAAACTGTACTAGTTATAAGCCTCTCCGGTTTCAAAACCCAGGAAATTCCTATAAAGCAGGGCCAGCCTTTGAAAATTACTATGGTCTCAACTTATTCCTCCCTCGACGAGGTGGTCGTTGTGGGATATAATACACAGCGTCGTGCAGATCTTACAGGTGCCGTAGCGTCTGTTAATGCAAAGGACCTAATCGATCTTCCCCCGTCTTCTTTGGCGACTGCCTTGCAGGGCCGCATTCCGGGAGCTTATATTTCCCAGGTAGATGGAAATCCCAACAGCAATGCTGCCATTATCATCCGGGGTCCGCTGAGTATAAATGGCGGGGACCCTCTTATCGTTGTAGATGGGGTGCCTTTCCAGGGAACAGGCTTTAATTTCAATAACCAGGATATTGAATCAATAGATGTACTTAAAGATGCTTCCGCGGCCGCCATTTATGGCTACCGTGCCGGAGGTGGAGTCATATTGATTCGAACCAAAAAAGGAAATTCCGGTAGAGTAAAAGTTGGAGTGAACAGTAGTATCGGTGTAAGGCAAGTGGCTAACCTGCCTGAAGAACTTGACCGCGATAATTATCTTCGTGCTAAAGAAGCGTTCGGGTATGCTGTTGAAACGATATATGGCCTCAAAAGTACCTGGCCATCTTTAGCTAATACCAACTGGTGGGATGAGTTATACCGTAAAGGTACTGAGCATAACCATTCTTTGTATCTTTCCGGCGGAACAGATAAATCGACCTTTTACCTCTCCGGCAACTACGCTAGCATAGAAGGTACCCGCATCGGCAATTCTATCGATCGCTACACCTTTCGGATAAACTCTGATCACAAAGTAGGTAAACGATTTAAAATAGGCCAGACCTTATACTTAAACTATATAAAAGAAGACCCGAACAAGTTTACTCCAAGGGGAGATGTGTCGTACCGGAATTCACCATTGATACCCGTTTATGATTCTACCAATCCCATAGGCGGATGGGGCAAGGTCTCCGCAAGTCCGGGATTCCAGGGTAGCAATGAAGTGCAGTTCGCTTTAGGAAGATATGCCAGAAACGAAGTATATGAAGGATTGCTTACTATTAACTTCGATGCAGAGATCGCAAAAGGTCTGATGTTCCGGACTGTCTTTGCTACAGGGCTTACCGGAAGCAATAACTATTTTTACGACTATCGTGCGGATATTGGATTTGGACCGAACGCGGAAAATTTTGGAAAGACAATAACCAAAAGACAGAATTATATTGCCACCTACACTTTGTCTTATGACAGGTCTTTTGGAAAACATGCTATAAAAGCATTAGCTGGATATGAGGCCCGAAAATCAACGTATAGTGATTTGCAAGGCTTGAACTCAAATCCTATCGTTCCTATACCACAGGATTTTAATCTTGTTCAAAGCACCGCTACTGCTTCTGTCAGTGGAAGAAATTCTGATGTGGAGGACCGGGTGTTATCTCAGTTTGGCCGGTTGGAATACAACTTTAATTCTAAATACCTGCTTACTGCTACTATTCGTCGCGATGGCTTAGCCAGCAAATTTGGACCGAATAACCGATATGGCGTATTTCCTGGTGTTTCTGCAGGATGGAAGATTTCTAATGAAAAATTTATGGAAAATGTTCGACGTATAAGTTCGCTAAAATTGAGAGGCGGGTATGGACTGCTAGGTAATTCGGTAGGTAAAGATTTTGCCTATAGTGCCGCCTACGGAACAGGTTACTCTCAGGACTATAACGGCGGTCGCCTTAATTCAGTCAATATCATCAATCGCTTGCCCAACCCAGATATAAAATGGGAAAGCGTGGCTACAGTCAATGTGGGTTTAGATGTCGGGCTTTTTGAGGAAAAACTTATGATCAATCTTGATTATTACGACCGGCAAACCAAAGACATGATCTATGGAGTGGGCATTGCTGCCTCTGCGGGATTGGGTGCGGATGTTCCGGCTAATGTGGGACAGATGAATAATAAAGGCTTTGAGTTTAATATAAATTACAGGGGAAATATTAGTAAGGATTTTTCTTACTCGGTTGGTTTTAACGGCGCTCACAACAAGAACCGTCTTGTCACTATCAATCCTGAACTGGGCAAACTCTTTCTCATCAGTGGAGGGGGAATAAACCGTTCAGAACCGGGCAGAGAGCTTAGTAACTTTTTTGGCTATAAAGTGCTTGGCATATATAAAGATGATACCAGCGCGGCGTCAGGACCTGCTATTGGAGGATATCATCCCGTTACAGGCGATCTTATATATGAAGACCTCAACAAAGATGGGGTAATCAATGCTGATGATAGAAAATATATAGGCTCACCATGGCCAGAACTGACTTATGGATTTACCATGAAACTAGGGTTTAAGAATTTTGATCTTAACGCGTTCTTCAATGGCGTAGCCGGGGCTAAATTATACAATGCCTTTGAACAGTATCAGCACATTTTTGTTGGCGACTATAATACCAGCCCAATGATTTTTGAAACATCCGGTTTCGCTGGCAACGGCGTCACCAGCAAACCTCGTGTAGGAACAATAACAGACTATGATAAGAATCAGAACTGGTCTTCGGTAAATAGCTACCATATACAAAATGCATCTTATCTAAGACTGAGAAATGTGCAATTAGGATATAATTTGTCGCCGGCGATTTTGAATAAAATTAAAATTTCTTCGGCCAGGGTATTTGTAGCTGCTGACAACGTATTTACTATCACTAAGTACAAGGGAATAAATCCGGATGTGGGTATCACCACCCCCCTCGGAAGTGAGGCTACCGGAACCAGGATTGGCGACTTTCTTGACAGAGGAGTGGACAATGCAAATTTCCGTTACCCCGTATCGCGAATTATTTCAATAGGCATTAATGCTGAATTCTAAAATTTTTAAAAATTCAATTATGAATAACATATCATTAAATTTTACAAAGGCACAAAGATGCATGTTGATAATTATCCTTATTTGTTCTGCTTTCTCATGTAAAAAAGATTTTCTGAGTGTTACAGAACCTTCGGCCGTTTCGCCAGGTGTGTTTCCGGCTAAATTGGAAGATTTAGACCTAATGCTGAACGATCTTTATGGCAGATTAAGAAGTGGGTTTTTCCATTCCGACCAGTTCGCTGCTGCAGGAGTTACTCTGGATCATGTTGCAGACCAAACCAGTCCTGGTGCTACCTATGGCGATATGGTACAGAACACAATACTTCCAACCCATCCGTTAATTGCTGTATTATGGACAAAACAGTACGAGGGCATTTCGAGATCCGATGCATTTTTTGAGGCGCTCAGCAGATTCCGTGCAAAAGGTGTAACCTCAGCCGAGGAAGACCGGTTAAAATTAATGGAAGGCCAGGGTCTTTTCATAAGAGCATTCTTTTATTACTACCTTGTTAACTTCTTTAGTGAAGTACCACTCACCACCGATGCAGACAAGACAAGATTAGCAGTGCCTTTGTGGGATAAAGTTCCCGAATCTGTAGATGCCACCAATAAAGAAAGAGCTACCATAGGAGAGGTATGGGATTTTATAATTTCAGACCTGGAAAAAGCAGAAGTTTTGATGGCTGGTAAAACGGTATGGGATGCAGCCAATAGAGCCAGAGCCGATATTTGGTCTGTGAAAGGGTTTCTTGCCAAGGCGTACCTTTTTAATTTGCAATATGATAAAGCCCGGGACAAAGCAAAAGAGATAATTGACCAGAGTGGCAAGACACTGGTTCCTTATGCCACCTATCACGAAATGTTCAACGGCGATAATGAATTCAATGCAGAATCGCTTTTTGAAATCAATTTTACAAACGACAGGCAGGATCTGGGGACGGATATTTTTACAAACGTGTACAATACTTCTAACCAGTATATGCTTGTGATCGGTCCCACTTATATAGCGGCTAATGGCCTGCCCACACCCAATGGATTTGGAAACTTATTTCTTCATGATGCAAATATCCCTCGGTTTGGTTTCAGGCTTAATGCGTTCACCGCTGCCGAACAAAGCGATCCTGCCTACATTGCCCAATCCATTGCTATCCGCAATAATAAAGAAGCGGATCCTAGGTTGTATGTAGGCACAATGCAACCCTATATAGATTCCGTACAAATAGCCAATGTTTATAGGAAAGTCGGTAAGGCCGCCGGAGGAAGTTTTGACCTTACAAACAATAGAGCCTGGTCGCACCGAAAATATACATTGCTTACCCGCGGCTGGACCGAAGATTTTGGTTATGCTTTTTGGGCAAATATGTATTTTCTCCGTCTCGCAGATATCTACCTCATTTATGCCGAAGCGCTAACAAAAACAGGCAATGACGCTCTTGCCCTGGAATACATTAACAAGGTAAAAAGACGGGCTTATGGCGTGCCGGTTGATGTGCCATCTGCTTTTGACTATGCAAGCTTAACAGCACGTACCAGTGCCGTGCCGACAGATCACCTGGCTAATGATCCACTTAAGTATGAACGTTGGGCGGAATTTTTTGCAGAAGGTCAGTGGTGGTTTGATGTCCGCAGATGGAGAATAGGTGATAAAGAAGCTGCTTATTACGGCAGTGTTGAAGCTGGACCACTTGTTTGGGACGATCACAAATATGCATTGCCAATACCTGAAGTCGAAATGAACAATAATAATAAAATCCAGAAGCAGAATGATGGTTATTGATCAAAAGCAATTTCAATTTAACCGTTTTGTTCTATAAACCTTTAAACACACTCATTCTTGAATAATTGTGTGATAATTAGTTTAAATCACTGAACTCCTTCATCATGGGGAAACTAGAATCATTATGAAAAAAAACATCTTATTAAGCCTGTTGTTGACTTATTTTATGAATGCAAGCCTTCAGGCACAGGATGTAAAGAGTCGTTGCATACCGTGTGAAGAATTACAAAACCTAAAATTGCCGGACGTTACCATTCTTAAGACCACTAGTATTATTCCTGAAAAAAAAGATGGCAAAGTTTCTTTTCCATCTAAGCCACATTGCCAGGTATTAGGCAGGATAGGAAAGGAGTTAAACTTTGAAGTATTGCTTCCTGAAAAATGGAATGAACGTTTTATCATGGGAGGAAACGGAGGGTTCGCCGGAGAGTTAATTTATTCTATGCATGAATATGTTGATTCTAATTACACCATCGCGGGTTGTGATGTCGGGCATAAGGGAGGATTGACGGCTAAATGGGGCCTTGACAATATGCAGAGACAAATAGATTTTGGATTCTTAGGTATTCATCGCGTACAAGCCGTTGCTAAAGCCATAATCTATAAATATTATTGTTCCAGGCCACTCTATTCCTATTTTGTTGGCCTCTCCCGGGGGGGAGGACAGGCAATGATCGAGGCACAAAGATACCCCGAAGATTTCGATGGTATTATAGCAGGCTTTCCTGCTTTTAACTGGGTTCCTTTTTCTGGCAAATTTGTTCAGAATGCGCAAAAGATATACCCGGATCCAGCTAACGATTCGCCGGTTGTTACCAAATCAAATCTTAAGCTCCTGCAACAGGCGATTCTCAAAAAATGCGACATGCTAGATGGCGTCCGTGATTCTGTTTTAACAGATCCCAGAGAATGTCAATTTAGTCTTGACGATCTCCCTAAGTGCCCTGTTGGCAAAGCCGGAACCGATTGTTTTACAAAGGAACAGATAGATGCCATAAAGACCGTTTATAGTCCGTTAATTGTAAATGGAAGTCAGGTTCACCCGGGCTTTCCTTTTGGTGGAGAAGATGAGAGAGGCGGCTGGGATGCCTGGATAGTCGGTACTTCTGCGTCCAAACTTTCGGAGCCGTCCCTCCAGGCATTTTTTGGAATTGAATCCATGAAATATCTCGTATTTAATGACTCAACCTGGGATTATTCCAAATACGACTTTTCTAACTTTTTTAAGGAAACTCACTATGCTTCCGCTTACCTGAACGGTATGGATACAGATTATACTGAGTTTAAAAATGATAATAGGAAAATGATCCTGTTCCAGGGATTTTCAGATCCTGTTATATCGCCATTAGGTATCATTGACCATTATGAGGCTGCAGAGAGAAAGGACCCTCAGATCCGGAATTACATCAGGCTTTTCATGCTTCCCGGGGTTTTACATGGTAGTGGAAGAGGGCCTGGGCAAACCAATTGGGTGCGATCAATCCGGGATTGGGTTGAAGAGGGAATAGCTCCTGAACGCATTGTAGTTTCAAAACTTCCAAATGGCGGAGGAGACTTAACACGGCCTATATTTCCTTATCCTCATAAAGCAGTATATAACGGAAAGGGTGACCCGAATAAGGAAAACAGCTTTTCCGAAAGTAAATAATGCTTAACAGCTAAATTAAATTTTAAAAATTACCGTAATAAAATATGCATATGAAACTAAGCCTGTCCACATTCTTTTGCTCTCCGGAAAAATCCGGTCAGTCATTTTCGTCAAAAAGCTACCGAATTTTCAGGCCCGTTCTTATGTTTGGCCTGTCGGTCGCTGTCGTATTTATTTGCCCGGAAGACACGTATGCTTTTCGGGACTCATCGACAGATTCTCACCTGGAAAGCAAATCTTATCGATTAGAGAATAGCCATCTTATTGCCTTCTTTAACTCTTCCGGCATAAGCCGTTTAAACGACCGCCAGCTTCGTAAGAATTACAATTTCGATCAGGACGATTTTTCTGTAACGATAGACGGCCAACTCGTTTCCAAAAAAGATCTTACCCTGACCTCCGTTAATAAAGAAAGCGACCAACTTGTTTTTACGTTAGATAACAGCGATTACACTATTAGAGTAGTTTATGAACTTAAACCTTCCTGGGCTTTTATCAGCAAACAATTGGAAATCGAACTAAAAAATCGCATGAGTTTCAAAGTTGATAAAGTTTGTGTCTTGAATGAAAAAATAGGCCAGTCCATCGTCGAAGATTATTCACCGGAAGGATGGTGGCCCGGGTACAACACTAAAAGTTATGGAGCTTTTTTGCGGTTTGGAGATAAGACCGGGTTGCTTGCACTGGTCCAAAATCCGTTCCTGGATTATGTCAGAAACGGGCAAACCTTTTCTCTTACATATAACCCGGATATGGAGTGGAATAGCTCTTATGGCAGTTTTCTTTCTGACAGGGCGTGCATTAGACCTTATGCGATGACGGGTAGAAAAATTCCGGTGAATCTGGTACCTGAATGGCAGTGGAACGGTGATGTTATTCCTGAAGGGATCACACAGGATGAAGCGGAAATTTATGCATTTACGGACTGTGTAGAACAATTCATACAGGATCATACTCCAAAGCCTGTCAATGTTCATGTAGCTTGGTGTGAGAACGATTACCAGGAAGATGTATCCGTGGCTTCGGGAAGAGAAGTGTATAAAAGAATAATCGATCAGGCTGCAGCGATGGGAAGTAAGTATATCGTCTATACGCCAACTACCTCCAATTTTGGAACGTTTGCAGATGCTGCAGATAGCTGGCGGGGCGAGGCTTTTTTGTGGCTTGGCCTTGGTATTAAATTTCGCAAGGATGAATGGAACCCAAAAACTGACGCTGTTCCGGCTTTTATAAGGGAACTGCTGGATTATTCCATGAAAAAAGATGTCAGGTTACTTGCTTATGTTTATCCGGGCATGCCTTTTCAACAAGATACAAGCTGGCTCATTTCAACTACCGAAGGTGGCGTTGAAAAGACCTATGCGAACCTTGGCTTCCGGCACTTCCAGGATTGGCTAATCGATAAGTTAATTGTATTTATGGAAAAAACCGGTATCGGCGGCTATTCCTTTGATTATACCTTTCTTCAGTATCCCGGTAAAAGTGTGTATGCCCAATGGCATGGATGGTGCCGGGTGATGGAGGCACTTCGTAATCGTTTTCCCGACATTATCATTGACGGAAGGCAAACTTACCAGTATTATGGCCCCTGGAGCTGGGTCTGGGGTTCCTATCCGCATCCCACTTCAACCGATGAACAGCCGGAATCATTTGTGCCATTTCCTGATTTGCATTTCGATCGTGCTTCAGCGGACCGTGAGCGCTATACCACTTACAGGTATCGCATCCGGGATTACTGCCCTTCCTACCTGATGCCCGGCTACATTACTCATCAAACTCCAAGGTTCCATCTGAACCAGTTGGTCGCCCGGGAACCCTTTCGCATACGCGACTGGGATTACCTGGGATGGAAATATTCATTGATATCATCCATTGCTATGGGAGGCCTTAATAATGTAATAAATATGATCCCGGCCCGTGACCCGGAGGAGTTCCGGAATTTTTCGGAAGCCGATAAAGCCTTTTTTAGGAAATGGCTTGACTGGACCAGCGATAATCGCAAATATCTCGAACATGCCCGCCCGATTTTAGGGCAGCCTGCTATAGGCAAGACAGACGGCGCGACAGCTATCATTGGAAATAAAGGATATATTTTCCTATACAATCCAAACGGGCGTTCGCTTCCGGCCAAATTTGCCCTTGACGAGTCTATCGGACTTGGTAAGGCTCGTAATTTTTTGATAACTGAAATTTATCCTGAAAAACGCAGGTTGATTGGTAAACCTGTATCGGGAAAGTGGAATTATGGCGATACGGTAACTATTCAAATGGATGGAACCAGCGCTATTGCTTTAGACATTTCACCGGATGGAGAATCCGCTGGTCCTATTCTATATAATACACCCGGCAGGGCCCGCATAGAAAACAATATACTGTTACTGGATTCTGTTGTGGGGGAAAAAGGCACAACGCAGGACGCACTTGTGCAATTACCCAATAAAAATAGAGTTGAAAAAGTACAGGTAAATAACACCTCAGTTGCTTTTCGGCAAAACGGAAATATAATTACTGTACCACTACAGTTCCAGGGAGATGCGTTTCCTCACATGAAACAGGCAGGAACATTCGATCCCAATTTTGCGGGAGGTACCTGGAAAGCCTCTTTTAAAATTCCACAGCGAATATTTGATCAATTGCACGATCGCAGTTTGAAGTGGCCACTCTCCTGGTATGAGACTGATGTGGAAACTCCTTATTTATTGCCACACCGGCTTTTGCTTTTTATCCAGATAGCCCAGCCTACCGATAGTATGGATGTTACTATGCAATTGAATGGAAAGCCCGTGGAACTTAAGAAAGCATACTCCTCACTGCGACGCATAGCCCATGATTTTTTAGGATTTTACACCGATATATCTTCTCTCAAAGCTGGGGAGGATTACAATGTTGAATTGCAATTACCTGTGTTGAAGAAAGGGCAGTTTCAGGGTTTGTTCTTTGAAAATATTGAAACAGAATATACCGATAAAGTCATTGCTAAATAATGCAACCGTTTTTTTAAAAATTAATAATCTATAAAAATAGAAATCATGTTAACTGACATCAATAATTTGCCAGCGCTAAATGACTTCATAACAATTTCAAAAGAAGAGGTTAAAGAGTTTCGTGAAAACGGCCATGTCCTTATCCGCAACATACTTTCACCTGAAGAAGTGGCTGCTTACCGTGAAGTAGTCGTTGATGCCGGGGATACCTTTAATAAAGAAAAACGAAAGCTGGAGGACAGGGACGTTTTTGGAAAAGCTTTTTTACAGGTTATGAATCTTTGGCGTGACGATGAACGGGTGAAGAAGTTCGTGCTGGCGAAACGTTTTGGCCGGATAGCAGCCGATTTATTAGGAGTGAAAAACGTAAGAATATTTCATGATCAGGCCTTATTCAAGGAGCCGGGCGGAGGACCTACACCCTGGCATCAGGACCAGTTTTACTGGCCACTCGATACCCGCAATACAATTACTATGTGGATGCCAATGGTAAATATCACTGAAGAAATGGGTATCCTTACCTTTGCTTCCGGTTCTCATAAAGAAGGAAATGTATTTGATTTTGAGATTTCGGAATCTGAACCGGATTATGATCTTTATATTAAAGAGAATAATTTTCCGCTCAAAAGTCGTTCTTCAATGAGAGCGGGTGATGCGACGTGGCATTATGGTCACACCGCCCACAACGCCCCTGGGAATAAATCGACAATCAGGCGGGAAATCATGACGATAATTTATTTTGCCGATGGAGCAAGAGTTGCTGAACCCACAAACAAATGGCAGGCTAATGATCACCAGCAATGGTTGATGAGCACTGTGATAGGAGAATTGGCCGCTTCGGAATTAAACCCGCTTGTACTTTGATCCAATAGCCTAGGAACTCCCGTGAACTGCTACACAAGGGTCACGGAATTCTTTCAAATAGCTTATTATTATGAAACTACCGACGGGTTTATATAAGACAGGATATGTGTTGAGAATAAGCCTGATAGCCGCTATGGGCGGTGTAATGTTTGGATTCGAGCTCGGAGTAATCACAGGTATAATTCCTTTCATTCAAAGACAGTTTCAGCTTGCAGAATTTGAATTGGGGTGGGTTGTGGCCATATTTGAATTAGGCGCCGTAGCCGGAACATTTATAGCAGGGTGGCTTGCCGAAAAAATTGGCCGAAAAAAATCATTACTGGTTACTGCATTTTCGTTCCTGATAACCACGGCAGGAATTGCCCTTTCCCGCAATGCTTTTGATTTAAGTATTTGGCGATTCTTCCAGGGCCTTGGAGTAGGCGCTGTATCGGTGCTTTCGCCTATGTATATCGCAGAAATTGCTCCCGCCAAGATCAGAGGCAAACTGGTATCAGTTAATCAGCTCAGTATAATTATCGGATTTATCCTTGCAACCGTGAGTTGCTATTATTTTGGTGATCCGGCAAATCTGGAAAGTTGGCGATGGATGTTTGGCTCGGCGTTACTTCCTGCTATGATATTCTTTGCTGCGTTATTTACCATACCCGAAAGTCCCCGATGGCTAATTAAAGTGCAACAGCATCGGATAGCGGAAATAGTATTGAAAAGGATAGGCAATGATAAATATGTAAGCGATGAATTAAGGGAAATCAGCGGTTCCTTACAATCAACATCAGGGCAAGGTTCTTACCGGAATCTTTTTAAAAAGGCTATTTTCCCCGTGCTATTTATTGGGTTCGGCCTGGCCATTTTACAACAGTTTTGTGGAGCCAATAATGTAACAGCGTATTTGCAGGTAATTTTCGAAAAAGCCAATATCAATATCAGGGATGGATTGCTAAACGCAATATTTGTAGCGCTGGTGTTTTTTGTGTTTACACTTCTTGCCATCGTCCTCGTTGACAGAATTGGCCGGAAAAAATTGATGCTAATCGGTACGTCATTAATGGCTTTGTTTCTTTTTCTGCTGGCGTGGTCATTCAGCAGTCCGGAAGTTAATGGGGTGGCTGTTTTCATTTTTATAATGGGGTATATCGCCACTTATGCTTTTACACTCGCACCTGTAACCTGGGTTCTGTTGTCAGAAATATTTCCCAATTATATCCGCAGCAAAGCATTATCCCTGTCTTCATGCGTGCTTTGGCTCGCAACTTTCCTGGTAGTGCTAATCTCGCCATGGCTACTACAATTGAGTCCTGTCATCAATTTTGTAATTTTTGGTATGCTTAACGTGCTGGGGATATTCTTTGTATGGCGCTACGTTCCGGAAACAAAAGGAAAATCTTTAGAGGAAATCGAAGATATCCTTTTAAAAAAGGAAATTAGATTAATAGAAGTTGTATAAATAGAAGGAATATGACCCGATGCCTTTTCGCAGTTATTCTTTGTTCTTTACCTGGTAGCCTTTTTGCACAAAATGCGGGCTATAAAGATGGAAGGCCGGTTGCCACAAAAAGAATTCCCTGTGAAGATTATGGAATCGTATTGAGATATGGAAATGGCGCCGATAGCTGTGATGTATTTGGCGCAAGGGAAGCGATTATTAATAAAGATAAAAACACTTTTTACCTGTTTTATGATGGCGCCGGAAAGGACGGATGGCGGGCATGTCTTGCGGAAAGTAAGAATCTTAAATCATGGGATAAAAAAGGTCCCATTCTTGATCTCGGTAAACCAGGGTCACCAGATGCGAAAAGTGCAGCAGCACCATGGGTGATCAAGTCAAACGGTGTCTGGCATATGTTTTACTTCGGATCTCCTAATACTACACCGGCTCCTGACCGTATCCCTTCTTTTCCTTATTATACTTTGAAGGCGAGGTCCAACTCACTTGAGGGGCCTTGGATAAAACAATACGGCGTTAAACCCTTCTCTACCGAAGAAGCGGGTTTCTATTCCGTTACGGCAAGCCCTGGCTTTATTGTAAAGTCAAAGGGGGAATATTTGCAATTTTTTAGTGCTGCCATGATAGATAGCACCGGTATTAAAAGGACGCTGGGTATAGCCCGTACCAAAAATTTGAATAGACCGTGGACAATTGATAAGCAACCAATTTTCCCTTCCACGGAACAAGTAGAGAATTCATCCATCTATTATCAAAGGGAAGATAAGACCTGGTTCCTGTTTACCAATCATGTTGGCATTGATAGTTCCGGAAGGGAGCACACCGATGCGGTATGGGTCTACTGGTCCAAAGATCTCAACCATTGGAATTCTTCTGATAAGGCGGTAGTATTGGATGGCACCGTTTGTTCCTGGTCAAAGGGAGTAATTGGTATGCCCACAGTTATTAAAACGGGTAATAAACTGGCCTTGCTATACGACGGCCATGAAGGTTACGATATTGGACACATGCACCGAAATATAGGCCTGGCCTGGATCGAATTGCCTGTTAAAATTCCGGAATAACTTTTATAAAAAACTGCAAACTTCTACAGATGAGCACACAGCTTTTTAAAAATATCCGGCAACTGATCTCGGATAAAAAATTCGACGAACTAGCCCAGTTGAATATTTTGAAACCAGGAAAATTTAACTGGGTTAACGAAGTATTTGAGGCAATCAATATAAAAGAACATCCGGATACAAAGGCCCTTATCTGGACAAATGGTGTTGAAACCCAAACGTACACATTTCGGGAAATGCTGTCTCTTTGTAATCAATTTCTAAATTTTCTTCGAAAGAATGGGATACAGCAAAACGATATAATTTTTTCGCAACTACCGCTTCTCCCAGGGAATTGGTTATGCTACCTCGTAGCAATAAAAGGAGGCTTCCGGCTCGTGCCTGCTGCTACAGTCCTGGGGGTGCAAGACATTGTTTATCGTTTTGAAAAGCTTATGCCAAATATCATCATAAGCAGCCTTGAAACAGCTCCGCAAATCGATGAAGCGGAAGAATTAATAGGACAGCGCATTCCTTTAAAAATAGTTGTTGATGGAGCCAGGCCCGGATGGGTTTCGTTTGATCTAATACTCAACGAATCTATTGAAGCTGATGCTGCAGAGACCAGCGCAGATGATCCCTTATTCTTATTTTTTACTTCAGGCACTACGGGGATGCCGAAAGTGGTGACACATACACACCTGAGTTATCCAGTCGGTCATCTTACAACAGCTGCCTGGATTGGCCTGGGTCAAGGCGATATTCACTATAATATATCTCAGCCCGGATGGGCGAAATTTTCCTGGAGTTCAGTCTTTGCGCCGTGGAGTGTTGGAACTACCGTTTTTGCTTTCCACTCCGAAGGTCGCTTTGTCGCAAAAGATACTCTTTCGGTTATTGAAAAATATGAGGTCACAACTTTATGCTGCCCGCCAACTGTTCTTCGCCTGTTTATCCAGGAGGATCTCCATTCGTATCAACTAAGTCTCCGGGAATGTGTTTCCGCCGGAGAGCCTCTGAATCCGGAGATCATTGATGCCTGGATGAAAGGAACAGGATTAAATATCCGGGATGGTTACGGCCAGACAGAGAGCACTTGTATGGTAGCCAATCTCCCGGGGCGCCATTTAAAACCTGGTTCTATGGGCACAGCAACTTTTCTGTATGATATTGTTATAGCTGATGAACAGGGAAACATGCTGCCCGACAATGAAGAAGGTTCAATCGCTGTAAGAATGAATTCTCTCAAACCAAATGGAATTTTCTCAGATTATTTGGACTCTCCCGCGAGACAGAATGAAGTGTTTAAATATGATCTTTATTATTCAGGCGACAAAGCATACAGAGACGAGGATGGTTATTTATGGTTTGTAGGGCGGGATGACGATATAATCAAATCTTCGGATTACCGAATAGGCCCTTTCGAGATAGAGAGTGTGATGCAGGAACACCCTGCGGTGCTTGAGTCGGCTGTAATTGGAAGCCCTCACCCCGTGAAAGGGTATGAAGTAAAAGCCTTTGTAATTCTTGCGAAAGGCTTTGAGCCGTCCGAAGCCCTCGCAGAGGATCTTTTTATGTTTACCCGGCAAAATCTTGCCCCATACAAAATTCCGCGTATCATCGAATTTGTTGATGAGCTTCCTAAAACAATAAGTGGTAAAATAAAAAGAGTGGAGTTGCGGGCAAAAGAGGCAGAAAATAAAATGAAAGAAAATAAACTTGATACCGAGTTCTATTACAGGAAAACCGGAAATTAAAAACCAGGCTTTAAAAGCAACGCAAATTGTGAATAAAGTAAAATCGTATCACGATAATCTTTCTTCTTTATTCAATCTAAATACTATGGACTTAATCCGGCAATATTTTGACATGGATCATACGGTTCATCATGTGACCGGGGAGAAACAGGATAATATTGACAAGAAGCAATTACCATCAGTTCATTCATTAGAAGTAATCTTCTGCCAGGTTAATGGTTAAAAGAGGAAATAAGTAATTAATTTTTATGTTAAAACTATAGGACTTTGAAAAATGAAACGTAGCATATTCTTTCTTTTTTTTCTTTTAATGGAGCCGCTTCTCTATGCACAGCAATTTGCATCATGGAAGGGTAAAGAGTTATTACTTGATAACGGTTTTGTCAGGCGTGAAGTGGTTATGGAAGGGAATATTATAATTACTAAAAGCCTCATGTTAAAGGGGCGCGAGCTGAATTTTGATACAAAAGATACTAAGGAATTTTCATTTCTGATCGATGGCAAAAGCTACGATGGAACTTCGGGATGGCGGCTTGTGTCATCTGGCCCAGCAAAAGATGATCACCAGGGGGAAGGCGCTACAGTGACGCTTAAAGGTATGAATGAACTGAGTGATATCGAACTGAAAATAACTTTCCTCTTATACCCAAACCTCCCGGTTATCCGCAAACGAATTACACTAGTAAATAAATCAGGGAATGAGATTAGGCTGGAGGATTTTGATGTTGAAAAATTGAAGATGGATTTTAGCTATATAGAATCTGTCGTATATGCCAGCTACGGGCGGCAGAAGCACTTAGGAAACTACATTGGTAACTGGGACGATCCTATTCTCGCCGTACATTCTTATGCTGTTAATGCCGGAATTATTTTAGGTAATGAAGCACCAGGCGTACTGAAACGCATTGACTATAATACCATAAAAGATAACGCCGATATCGGTCTCACGCATACCGATGATATCTATGCGTTTCGTAAATACATCAAGCCCGGAGACAGTTGGACTTGCCCTGGGGTTTTTGTAATTCCCTATGAGAATTCACCCGATCCATTGCATGCAATGAATAATGAATTAGCTGATTTTGAACGAAGAAATATGGGGTTGCGCATTTTTGAAAACAGGAACCGGCCCTCTTTCATGTATAATAACTATCGTCCTTTCGGCACAGTTTAATGATACGCTCCTTATAAGTATGGCCAAAGCGGCTGCCGAAAGCGGGATACGGCAGTTTGAAGTTGATTGCGGCTGGCATACCGCTTATGGAAACATAGGGAAAAAAGTAGAGTGGATAGCCAATACAGGTGATTGGCTGGTCGACAAGATGAAATTCCCAAATGGATTAAAACCTGTTTTTGATACCGTACGCAAGTTGGGCATGGAGCCAGGTTTATGGATTAGTGTTGGCTCGGCTGCATCTGCTTCCAGGGTTTTTAAAGATCACCCTGAATGGGCCATGCTGGACAAGAAAGGCCTTCCCGGCAATATGCATGACATATCGGATTGGGATTTAAATACGATGTGCTTTGGAACCGGCTGGAAGGATTATATAAAAAACAAAATTTTAGAACTTGTCAAAGACTATGGGTTGAAATTCGTAAAGCTAGATCTATCGGTAATTACAAGCGCTTATATCATTGACCCAGAAAGATCGGGTTGTTATGCAACGAACCATCCCAACCATAAGGATCGCACAGAATCATTCATTGTTATTTACGATCCTCTACGGATAGACGAGTGTCCTGAAGAAGTAACAGGCAGGCTAATCCCAGGTCAGTGGGAAGGGGATCTGATTCCTGGGTAAAAGAACTTTAGCGCCGTCACCAGGAAGCGTTTGAAAGAAGTACAGCATCAGCTGAGAATCTTGTAACAATGGCTTTTTCAGCGGGATATGTATTGAGCTCATTCCGATGGTTTCAGGGAATAGCGCATTTAAAGATTATCTCGATAGAAATCTTGAAGGGTGGAGTTCAGGACGTGTCGAGCAAAAAGGCTTCAATGGAAGGGTTTATTTTTGGAAGGTTTTATTTAATATTCATTTGAAGAGAAGGAATGGATGATTTGAACTGTAGTGCTTATAACGGCGAATAATTGGCAAATGTGAAATATTTTATCCACAAAATCAAACAGTTGCGAATCCAGTCCCGGGCACATAATAACCGTATAAAGATTGATTTATACGGTTTTATTTTTTAGGATGTCGCTTTGCCAACATTTTCAATTTTATAGGTCTTTACCTGAGTTTTAATAACTTCGTTTCAATAAAAGAAAGTTATGTCTTTAATTATCGTGAATGTATTTTTTTGCGTTGCCTTTGCAGCGTTTGCCTATGTAAATCTAAATGATAAGGATTCATGGCTTTGGGTTACTATTTACATGGTGGCCTCAGTTTGTTGCGGCCTTGTAGTGTTCGGAAAATTTTATCCGGTTGTATACCTCGTGGCTATTGGTTTCTATCTCATCTATGCGATTATATTATTTTTTGCCAGGGATGGTGTTCGCGATTGGATCACAAAGTATAAAAGTGAAAGCCTGGTGCAAAGTATGCAGGCGACGAAACCTTATATCGAAAAGGCAAGAGAATTTTTTGGATTACTTATTATTAGTGCCGCTTTGGCAATAGACTATTTTGCAGTTTAATTGGATATTAGTTTGAAAAATGAAATTTATCTATATGATTTGGAAGAGGTGAAAAACTTATTATCAAATCTTATAAAACGACATCTGGATCCAAGTAATTATTTGTGGCTTGAAGAAAAAACAGGCCTTGTTACAGCAGAGAATGACACGGCTCAATTAAACCTTTCTTTTGCAGCTGTTTCGCGCAAAACAGGAAGAAAAATAATTACCATAAATGCTGCACAAAAAGAGCAACCTGACTCTATCCTTCCGGGGTTTACAGTCAATGAATGTGCTCTCCACAGGCTCTGTAGAATATGGATCTTATTGCATGTGGATGCCAGTGATGAAAAGCAATATTTTAGTAAAATTGACAGCATGTTTAAAAATGCCGAGATGAATGAATTAGCAGACCTTTATGCTGCCCTGCCTTTTTTGGCGTATCCTGAAATATGGGTAAAGCGCTGCGCGGAAGGCATAAGAAGCAATATAGGAATAGTGCTGGAAGCCATCATGTACGACAATTCTTATCCTTATAAATATTTGGATGAGGCCGCCTGGAATCAAATGATATTGAAAGCATTTTTTACCGATAAGGATGTGAACCGGATCATTGGTCTGGACAAAAGAGCAAATAAACAGCTGGCATCAACACTTATAGATTATGCGCATGAGCGCTGGGCGGCTCAACGACCCGTCAATGTGCAACTTTGGCGATTAGTAGGTAAATTTATTGATGAAAATAATTTTTCAGATATTAAAAATGTATTTACTTCCGGAGATCTCAATTCAAAAAAGGCAGCCGCATTAATCTGTGCTCAAAGTGATTATGAACCTGCTCAAAATTTATTGAATACGGCCCCGGATCTTAAAACTGAAATTCTGGAAAGGAAATTGAATTGGATCAATTTAAATTCCTGAACGGGGCGATGTTGAAAGCAACTTTGATTGTACAGCCAGATGATTTAAAAAAATAAAACCAGAAGAGAACATATGTGTTGCAATAATCCCATAGATGAAAATGAAAATCGGTCCAAAGATGCCATCCCGGCTGACCTGAAAAATATTCAGGGGATGAAATTTTTTGATCCACATGTACATATGACCAGCCGCACTACAGACGATTATCAGGCGATGGCTGATGCCGGAATTATAGCGCTTATAGAACCAGCCTTTTGGCTTGGGCAGCCCCGTACCGGCCTCGATACTTTCAGAGATTATTACAGCAGCTTAATAGGGTGGGAGCGCTTCCGTTCGTCGCAATTTGGTATTAAACATTATTGCACTATCGGTTTAAATTCGCGGGAAGCAAACAATGAATCGCTGGCAGAACAGGTGATGGAAATACTTCCCATGTTTATTTACAAGGAAGGCGTTGTTGGGGTAGGAGAAATTGGATTTGATGATCAGACAGCGGCTGAAGAAAAATATTATCGCCTCCAGTTGGCTCTTGCGAAAGATGCATCTTTACCCGTTCAGATACATACTCCTCACCGCGATAAGAAAAAAGGTACGCAGCGAAGTATGGAAATTGCCATAGAACATGGCCTTGATCCATACATGGTTATTGTAGATCATAATAATGAAGAAACCGTCAGGGAAGTCTTGGATAAAGGTTTTTGGGCAGCCTTTACTATTTATCCTTTTACAAAAATGGGAAACGAGCGTATGGTGGAAATTGTAAAACAATATGGAACAGAACGTATCATGATCAATTCAGCAGCTGACTGGGGAATAAGTGATCCGCTTGCGGTGCCTAAAACAGCAGCGCTTATGAAACAACGGGGCATTAGCGATGCGGACATACAATTAGTTACCTATCGTAATGCTATCACCGCTTTTGGCCAGAGTGGCCAAATAGATGAAGGAGATTTTGGTAATTCAAAAGGCATAGATCAGTCTGAAAAGTTTGAAGGCAATACAATACTTCGTGGCGGGCAGCAACCTCGCATCGACGCATCTTCTATCATCATCAGTTAAAGAACATTCTTGAAAAAGACAATAGCGTATTTGAAGTTGATGAGGCCGGCAAATATTGTTACCGCTGTAACCGATGTGCTTGCCGGGGTCGCCATTTCAGGATTTGTCATAGAACCGGTTTTATTTTCTGATCATATTTTGCCGATCATTTTATTGTGCCTTTCTACAATAGGCCTGTATGGCGGAGGTGTTGTTTTTAACGATGTATTTGATGCCGGACTGGACAAAGTAGAAAGGCCGGAGCGACCCATTCCAATGGGAATCATATCTGTAAAAGAAGGTGCATCACTGGGGACTTTTTTATTGTTGATAGGTGTTGTTACTGCATTTATCGTAAACTATTTTTCCGGCCTGCTTGCCGTTGCTATTTCTGTTTCTGCGGTCGTTTACGATAAATGGGGAAAGCATCATTCTTTTTTGGGCCCGTTAAATATGGGCTTGTGCCGTGGCCTGAATCTTCTGCTGGGAGTTAGCATTTTGGTAACTCAACTCAGCCACTATTGGTTTCTGGCCTTTGTTCCTATAATTTATATAGCATCTATTACAATGATAAGCAGGGGAGAAGTGCATGGAGGAAAAAGTAAGCCGCTTTATTTCGCGGCCTTTCTTTATATTTTAATAGCAGCTTCTATTTTTATTATTTCTTTTTATACTAAAAATGTATTGCCCACATTGATCTTCCTGTTCCCCTTTTTATGGATGATTTTCGGCCCATTGCTCAAAGCCATTCGGCAACCCGCGGGAAAGAACATTGGCAAAGCGGTGAAGGCCGGGGTCATTGCATTGATACTTCTAAATGCTTCATGGGCGGCGGCATTCGGCTTTCCATGGCTTGCTTTATTAATAGTCCTTCTATTGCCTTTATCTTTGTACCTCGCAAAAAAATTTGCAGTGACATAAAAGAAGAAGTTCAGCTCAAAAAAATGTCCGCATTCTTCAAAAATTATTTATGGATTATTTAGAACAGGAATTTAGCGTGAAGTTTGACTACAGGGTTTATTTTACTTCGGCACTTTTTAATCTTTCAAATACCATTTTAGAAGAATTTTTTATTCAAAAAAAGACATCGCCGTCTCAAAAGATTTTTTTTGTAATTGACCAGAATGTTGCTAATGCTCATCCCCATCTCATAGAAGCAATTTTCTCTTATTTCAAAAAAAATAAAACAGTTCTTTTAATTGAAGATATATTAATAACCCCCGGCGGTGAAGCCGCAAAGAATGACCTCAGCTTATTTAATAAAATTATTGATGCTGTAAATTTCCATAATATTGACAGGCATTCATACATAGCTGCAATTGGCGGCGGCTCATTGCTGGATGTCGCAGGTTATGCTGCTGCAGTGTCTCACCGGGGAATCAGGCATATCAGAATTCCTACTACAACCTTATCACAAAATGACTCTGGCGTAGGAGTAAAAAATGGTATCAATTACTTTAATAAAAAAAATTTTTTAGGAACATTTGCGCCACCTGTGGGTGTTTTCAATGATGACCTTTTTTTGCAAACGCTTTCAGAACGGGATTGGCGTTCGGGAATATCAGAAGCAATTAAAGTGGCATTAATAAAGGACGCTGCATTTTTTGATTGGATCGAAAACAATGCGGATCAATTGATTTCCCGAAATGCTGACAAAATGAATTATCTCGTCAGGCGATGCGCCGAACTTCATCTGCGGCACATAGCAAGTAGCGATCCTTTTGAAACAGGTTCTTCCAGGCCATTAGACTTTGGTCATTGGAGTGCGCACAAGTTGGAACAGCTTACTAATTTCGAAGTATTTCATGGTGAGGCCGTAGTTATGGGCATTGCATTAGATAGCATGTACTCGTCATTGTCGGGCAGATTAGCTGCGGAGAAGGCCGAACGAATTATCCAGCTATTAATTCGCCTCGGTTTTGAAATCACACATCCTTTTATGCAAATTGAAACGGATAGTAAAGTGTTATCAGGATTAAATGAATTCCGGGAACATCTTGGCGGCCGTTTAACCATTATGCTTCTCCGTGATATCGGGAGGGGCGAAGAAGTACATGAAATAGATACCACTTTACTTATAGAAGCATCCAGGCAAATACAAAATTATATTCAAATAAAATCCTTCAATTTTCAATAAGTTTTATGCTTACCAATTCCGGTCATTTAAGCTATTGTACAAATATTCACAGCGGTGAAAAATGGGAAGATCATTTTGCTGAAATAAGAAATCATTTCCCCGGAATAAAACTGAAACTCTCACCTGATAAACCTATGGGTATTGGCCTCCGTTTGTCAAATATTGCAAGTGTTGATCTCATTAAAGGGGAAAGACTGGACGAGTTTAAGCAATGGCTTAATGTGAACGATGCTTATGTATTTACAATGAATGGTTTCCCCTATGGCAGCTTTCATGACACCCGTGTCAAAGACCAGGTGCATGCTCCCGACTGGACTACTAACGACAGGGTAGGCTATACACTCCGGTTATTCCAAATTTTAAAAGATATTATACCTGAAAATTCCGAAGGAAGTATCTCTACCTCACCATTGAGTTACCGGCACTGGTTCAAAAAAGAGGATGCATTAAAAAGCGCAAGAGAACTGGCGACAAATAAAATGGTGCTTGTCGCCGAAAGCCTTGTAGAAATTCACCAGTCCCAAGGAAAAATGTTGCACCTCGACATTGAACCCGAGCCCGACGGAATGCTTGAAACAGGCGAAGAGTTTATTCATTGGTTTAAAAATGACTTGCTTACGCACGGAGCTAAAAAGATCGCTGCTAAATTTGGTGTTTCCATTTCGGAGGGGGAAGAATTACTAAAAGCGCATATCCGTTTATGTTATGATGTATGTCATTTTGCTATTGGCTACGAACCGCACCAGGATATTATTGAGAAAGTATTAGAATCAGGAATAAAGATTGGTAAATTACAAATAAGCGCCGCCCTGAAAAGTTCTATAAATAAAGACTTTTCCTCGCGGGAAAATATAAAAGAAAATTTTTCAAACTATAACGAGCCCACTTACCTGCACCAGGTAGTTGCCAAGAAAAATGATGGTGAATTATTGAGGTATCCTGATCTTCCGGAAGCATTGTCAGACTTTGACAACGCTGAAGTAAATGAATGGCGTGCTCATTTTCATGTGCCCATTTTTGAAGAAGATTTTGGAGTATTGCAATCGACACAAAAAGATATACAGGAAGTACTGCGTTTGCAAAAGGAGATGAATTTTACCAATCACCTCGAAGTGGAAACTTACACGTGGGACGTACTTCCGGGGGCTTTAAAATTGTCACTCCGTGACTCTGTTATAAGAGAATTGGAATGGGTAGTGCCACATTTATAATAAATAATTAAAGCGGTTTTCATTCATGAATAAAACAGTTGTAATCGATGTTGTGGCACTATCTTCTTCTCTTACCGGGGAGATGCCTTTTCTAAAGAAGTACATTTCAGGAAATAATATTGCGTTAATTGATCCAATGCTTCCTGCTGTTACTACAGCTGTTCAATCAACTTATCTTACTGGTAAGTGGCCGTCTGAACATGGCATTGTCGGTAATGGGTGGTATGACCGAGAAGATTGTGAGGTGAAATTCTGGAAGCAATCCAACAAATTGGTGTTAGCTGAAAAAATTTGGGAAAAAGCAAAAAAGCAGGATCCGTCTTTTACCTGCTCGCAAATGTTCTGGTGGTACAATATGTATTCTTCTGCAGATTATTCTGTGACCCCAAGGCCGCAATACCTGGCAGATGGACGTAAGCTTCCTGATTGCTATTCACATCCGGCAGAATTGCGGGATCACTTGCAAGATAAATTAGGTCAATTCCCTTTATTTCAATTTTGGGGGCCGGGAGCCAATATAAAATCTACCCAGTGGATTGCTGATGCTTCTATGATCACTGACGATCGTTACGATCCTACACTTACACTGATTTATTTACCTCACCTGGATTATTGCCTTCAGAAATTTGGCCCAAATCTAGCGAAAATAAAACCAGAGTTACTTGAGATTGATAAAGTGATTGAACAACTGGTTAACTTTTATGAAAAGAAAGAAGCAAAAATTATTATCCTTTCCGAATATGGAATAGCGCCTGTTAAACGACCTATTCACCTGAACCGCTTATTGAGAGAAGAAGGATTGTTACAAATACGTGTGGAAAGGGGATTGGAATTATTAGATGCCGGCGCTTCCAAAGCCTTTGCGGTGGCAGATCACCAGGTATCACATGTATATGTAAACGATGTTGCGGTGATGTCCAGCGTAAGGACATTAATAGAAAAAGTTCCCGGTGTAGAATTAATACTTGATAAGGAAGCCCAGGCAAAATATCATATTGATCATGAAAGAAGCGGCGACTTTGTTTTGATGGCTGATGCAGAAAGCTGGTTTACTTATTATTTCTGGATGGATGATAATAAGGCCCCGGATTATGCCCGATGTGTTGATATACATAAAAAACCCGGTTATGATCCGGTTGAGATGTTCATGACCTCAAAGCTTCGTGCAGGGTATAAGCTTCTCAGAAAAAAAGCAGGATTCAGGTATGTGATGGATGTCATTCCTCTCGATGCCACATTGATCAGGGGTTCGCATGGCAGGATTGGTGTTTCTCCGGAATTCTCCCCCGTTATAATTACTGATCATAAACTTCCGAAAAATAATATAAAGTCAGTAGACGTTTTTGAGATTATTTATCGCCAGATCTGGCAATAAACTAATAAGCGTCACTTTTTTACTTAAAAACCTGCAGATCACCTGTCTTCAAACGGGTGGCTGGGGTTTTATTCTTTCATGCAGGTCTTTTCGATATCTCAAGCTTCGAAATAAATAATGATCATATTTAAATAAAGCCGTTTGCCATGAAAAGAGGTTTTTTATTGGAACATTGTTTGGACAGCTTTGGGTGAATGAATAGACTCGTCAAAAAAACAGTCAATAGCCTGATCTAATGATGGCATTAAATTACCTCGTTGAGATTTCAATGCGGAATTTTTAGGCCGATGAGCTTTAAGATTTAGTTTGCTATTTTGGATCCCTGCGACAAGTCTTCTGCTAAACCCCGCTTTCTCTGCGATTGTTATTGCAAATTGTTTCCAGCTAAGTTTACCAGCATTGGCCAGGTGCCAAATGCCTGATTCATTGTCAAACAATAGCTCCAGGGTAGCTGTTACGAGATGAGGCAGGTAAGTTGGTGAGATTATTAAGTCATCTGCCGCAAACATTCTTTCATTACGCGATAAGGAATGTAATACTGAATAGACAAAGTTGTATGTATCCCATGGCCCAAAAAATGCACTTGTCCTTATTACGAGGGCAGAGCGGTTTTCTTCTAAAATTTTTTTTTCTGCCATCGCCTTAGAGGCACCATAGACATTTAATGGAGCAACAGAGTCTGTTTCACAATAAGAATCGATTTTTGTGCCATCAAATACCAGGTCCGATGAATAGGAGACGAAGGAGATATTTTTTTGCTTACATGCTTTAGCCAATAAATGCGCACCTATGGTGTTTACTTCGAAACATTGCTTTTGATTTTCTTCGGCTTCATCAACTTTTACAAAGCCGGCTGCGTTTATAACAGCCCATGGATTTTGCTCATGCAAAAAATCAGAAATATTTTTTTCATTTGTAATATCGAGTTGGTCTCTTCCTGTAAGTACGTATTTGATATTCCTCTCCTGGCATATTTTTGCAAACGCATTCCCGAGCGTTCCCGTCTTTCCGGCAATGACCAGGGGCCGTCCCGGGTGATCAATATTTGATGAAACCTTATGGTAATTCTTTTTATAAAAGCGGTTGTCGCGTTGCCACCAACCTTTTGGATCTATACCTATGGATGTCGAAGTCTTCCCGGTAATTATTTTTTTTATAAAGGCCGCAATGGCCGTCGGCCTGGGATTTACAGATCGCAGATCGAAAGCACCTGGTTCATAGTCCATACTTTGGCCGGTAAGTAATTTATTCCATCCACATGCCCCAAACAAAGACCAAAAGGTGACTGCTTTAATATCTATTCCCATCTCCTTTGCTTCACAACAAGAATTAATTATTTCACTTAGCCATTTTAGCTGATCTTCTCTTCCGGAATTAAGGTGAGCCTCAGTAATCGCAACCGGGATTTTGTAACGTTCCCATGCTTCTTCAAGCAATACCTTTAAGCCAAAAGGATTTCCATGATTCACTCTTATCGCTTCCGCATCTGCATATTGCTGGAGTTCATTGCCTCCATGTGTATTTGATGGATAGTCTTTATAATTATGATCCAAATACCGCTCGGAAGTGATGTAATAATTAAAGCCCATGATATCCGGGGGAGTGGCATTATCAATAAAAAAGTTAAGGACCTCATCCTTTATGCCCAGCCTTTTAAAATAATTCCACATCGCAGTGCCAGACGTTACCATACCACAAAGTAAATCGTACGTAAGCCAGCGTCTTTCGTTTTCAAAAGTCGCCTGGTACATCAATGGTTCAGTACTAAATGTCTTTGCGAGATCTTCGGTCTGCACAAGCTTCGCACCGGGATTAATTTTCCGTATTTCCTTCATGGCAAGAATAATTCCCTTAACCTGGTTCAGCATCATTCTGGCGAAACCCACATCATTAGAAATATGGGGGAACCACAATCCATATAGCCCGCTAAAACGTGCGGTAGTAAGAGGCTCGTTGATGGGAGTATAGTGATTAATGCAGGGAAATTTTTGCGCAACTTCCCGTGCATAGTCAGCAAACAAGTTCGGGAAAAGCGGATCCAGGAGACTCGTAAAATTTGGACCGCTGCCATGGTGTAATAGCCCGGCGATGGGCGTGATGCCATGTTTATTTAATTTGTCTAACACTTGCGTTGTATGTTTCCAGTCTATGGGATGTTGTTTTTCTGGTTGGTGCTTCTCCCATAAGATTGGATACCGCAGGACTTTTATACCAAGGTCTGAAATTAACTGAATATCCGTTTCCCGGGCATAATGCCCGGAAAGCAATAGCTGGTCAAAAAACCGATCGTTCACACGATTGATAGTGCATTCTATGCCGCCCCAAAACTCAAGGTTGCAATTCGGGTATTTTTTCTCCGTTGACATATGAACTAGGTTCGGTTTGCATTATTTTTTTAAAAAGAGTCAATGCCTGGGCAACTACCTGGTCCATATTGTAATATTTGTAAGTAGCCAACCTGCCTGCAAAAAAAGTTTCGGGAGTTGCCATAGCAAGTAGTTGGTATTTTTTATAAAGTTCAGCATTTTCGGGACGCGGCACGGGATAATAAGGGTCGCCTTCAGCTGTGGGATATTCATAGACGATACTCGTTTTTGGATGCACCTGTCCCGTGAGATATTTGAAATCAGTTATCCTCGTGTATGCTTGTTCGTTGGGATAGTTTACAGTTCCTGTTTCCAGGAATTTTTCGGAGTTAACAGTTTGGAATTTAAATTTAAGTGAACGGTAGGGCAACTTTCCGTAACAATATTCAAAATAATAATCAACCGGGCCTGTATAGATCATTTTTCGATAGGGCACATAATCCTTGATCTCTTTGTAATCCGTATTAAGCATCACTTTTATGTTCGGGTGATTGAGCATTGTTTCGAACATCCTGGTGTATCCATTCAAAGGCATTGCCTGGTAAGTATCTGTAAAATACCTATCGTCCTTATTAGTTCTTACAGGCACCCGCGATGTAACAGATGCATCTAGTTGCGAAGGATCAAGATCCCATTGCTTACGGGTATATCCCCTGAAAAATTTTTCATATAAATCTCTGCCCACCTTATTCACTACTGCATCCTCAGATGTGGCTATTGGGCGTACCACCTCAGCCTTTGAAGCGTAAAACCGTTCCATTTCATCTGTGCTTAAATTCAGGTTATACATTTTGTTTATTGTAGTGAGATTGATAGGAATTGGCAATAATTGTCCGTCGACACTCGCTAATACCCTATGTTCATAAGGCCTCCACGGGGTAAATTTCCCGAGGTAGTCAAATACTTCTCTGGAATTTGTGTGAAATATGTGCGGGCCATATTTATGAATGAGAATACCATCCTCATTATAATAATCATAGGCGTTTCCGCCGATATGATTTCTTTTATCCAGGAGCAATATTTTTTTTCCTGCTGTGGCCAATCTCTCTGCAAGAACACTTCCCGAAAATCCGGCACCCACGATCATATAATCAAACATAAACACCCTCCTTTTTGGCAGTAACTGCAGGCATCTTTTTGTTTTTTAGTGTTACAGTCATATGTTGTGCCATTGCATGCCATGTGTGGTCCCATGAATTTCCATGTAAAAACAGATCAACGCGATCCAGCCAGTTTCGCTTATCGGGGGTGCTTAGTTCTTTTTCAGCCACGGCTATAAAAGCGTCTGCATCATTAGCGATGTGCACAAGATTATTTACCCCGTAAGGATTTACCACATCAGCAATCGAAGAAGATATTACCGGTACCCCCGCTGCGAGGTATTCAGGGGTTTTTGTCGGACTTAAATATTTAGTAGAATCGTTAAGCAGAAATGGTATCATCGCAACATCCCATCCGGAAAGATAGTAAGGTAACATTTCGTAATTTCTCCCTCCGAGGTAGTGAATATTTGGCGCCAGGGGCAGAGCTGCGGGATCAATTTTAATCACAGGACCTATAATGACAAAGTTCCATTCGGGTCTTCTCGCCGCTACTTCCTTTAGTATATTGATATCAAATCTTTCGTCTATTACCCCATAAAAGCCAAAAATAGGATGAGATAAGCTCGCCTGATCTGCCGGTTGTTTTTTGATTATGCGTGCTTGCTCAAAATGTTCTTTATCAATACTGCTCGGAAACGAGAAAATATTATTGTGTTCATTTTTTTTTGCGTGGTAGAGATTGTGTCCTCCGGTAAAAACAAGATCGGCTATTCTAAAAAGGTCCTTTTCCTTTTGCCTGAGTTCAGGCGGAGCAAACTTAAAATTGGAAAGCTCATCCATGCAATCGTAAATAATTATTTCCGGTTGAAGATGATTACTTATTGTGAGAGCCATGGGAGTGTAATACCAGTGAGCGTAATTTTCTATCGACTGCTCGTTGTAAAATGATAATAACAATATTTTTTGTTGGAATACATTTTCATCCGGACTGTACCCCTTTATAAGGTGTGGTGTAATAACCCATAGATTCTGACCATCTTTTGTGACCTTCATAAAGGGCTTTCCAGCCTCGTCAAACACTGGTTCTTCGATAAAAAATACTCGGTTGTATTTTGCGAACCTGCTCATTAAGTGTTGAGGCCTTTGGTAAACAAAATTCCATCGGATGTGACAAAAGCAAATTAAGTCCATAGTAGGTGTTTGAAATGATTTTGAAGATGATTTGATAAATTGTGATTGCCGGAACTTTGGGGGAAGTTTGATTTTCCATTGGCTACAAACATGCCAATTCAATTGTAATACCGCTCCTTGGGAATGTGCCAAGTTGATTGATTTTCATGAGGAATTAATTACTCGGGACTTATTCTCATGTAGAAATTAGTTTACATATATGCATAAAGTTGTTCTTTTCGATATCTTCTGGATAAAGTCCATTACAACATTTAGTCGCTTGCTTCGTAGACCCTTTGGAAAAATTTTATGCCTTTTGTTACAATAAAACCGGGCGAGACACCGCTTATATAATGGGCACGATAATGCCTTAAACGATAAGAAATTAATAAATTGTGGATGTTACATATCGGGAGCCCTCTGTTTAAAATATCATTTGTCAATAGTTTTTTCCAAGAAAACCAACACTTATAAAATGCCAGGAACTAAATTCATGTTTGCAACCGGAATAGAAAACAGCTATCCAAATATAACATTACCAAATGGCAGTGCGAGCCGGATAGATGAGATGGAGAAATGTGGCCATTATCAAAACTGGAAAACAGATTTCACACTTGTAAAAGAGCTCGGGATTGAATATTTACGATATGGAACCCCTTATTACAAAAACCACCTGGGGCCCGGTAAATATAATTGGGACTTTACTGATGCCACTTTCCGGGAACTTGACAAAATGGGCATAATCCCACTGGTAGATCTTTGTCATTTTGGTGTGCCCGACTGGCTGGGAAATTTTCAAAATCCTGACTTTCCCTTTCACTTTGCAGAGTACGCGAAGGCATTTGCAACACGTTTTCCGCATTTGCAGTTATATACCCCCATCAATGAAATATTTATCGCTGCAATGTTTTCCGCCCAGTATGGTTGGTGGAATGAATGCCTTCAATCCGATGAGGCATTCGTGACCGCTCTTAAGCATTTGTGTAAGGCAAATGTTATGGCCATGCATGAGATATTGAAGGTGCAACCAGATGCCACCTTCATTCAAAGTGAGTCTTCCGAGTATTTTCATGCATTTGATCCCGCTGCATTACCCCTTGCGCGGTTTCTTAATAAAAAAAGATTTCTTTCACTGGATCTCACTTATGGCTATCCTTTAACAGTACCCATGTATGAATACCTCCTGAGCAATGGAATGAGCCCTACAGAATATCAATGGTTCACAGAAAACCAGGTGAAGGGCCGCTGTATAATGGGGAACGATTATTACGTAACCAATGAACACATTGTTCATAGGGATGGCTCAACCCAGGCGGCTGGTGAAATCTTTGGTTATTATGTGATCACCAATCAATATTATAAAAGGTATAAACTGCCCATTATGCATACCGAAACCAATATCCGGATGCCGGCTTCTAAAGAGTGGCTGTTAAAACAGTGGGCGAATGTTCACCGTTTAAAGCATGACGGTATTCCTGTTATGGGGTTTACCTGGTACAGTCTTACTCACCAGGTTGACTGGGACTCAGCCTTACGGCTCGATCGCGGGGTCGTAAATGAACTTGGATTATTTGATCTTGATAGAAAGATAATGCCGGTAGGGGAAGCATATAAAAACCTTATTCAGCAATGGAAAGAAATTATTACCGAAGAAAGTTACGGCCTGATATTTCAAAATTGGTAACATAACGGCCGTATTACCTGATAAATAATACACCTTGTTTTATGACGTCTGCAGTAAACAAGAAAAATAAATCGCAGGCATCTATGCGGTTCTCGGCGTTTTCTTTGCAATCCTTAGCCTCACTGGTTTCATACTTGTCGGAGGGCCTTTCAAAAAAGATTTTTATCCCCGCAATTTCCCTGGTCAAGGTTAAACCATTTATGGTCATGTTGTAAATTTTAATTTATCTGGGAAAATCACTACCTAAACCCCAGTAATAAATATGCCAGTTTTTCGCGCGGCCTGAAGGCGATCCTCTTTGGGCATATTTCATGGGGAGAGAATATCCAAAGACTAATACTATGAATCCACTTAATTTGCCACGGGCTTATATCAAATTCCTGCTTTTTATTTTTCCAATTTCCTTTTTTCAAAATACATATTCCCAGGTGCACGATATGAGGATGATGGCATCAACAAAACCGATGATGCCACTCGCGGTGAAAAGTAATGAGGCTTTGCCTGAGCAACTCGCATCTGCAAAAGCAGAAAGCGATACTGTTCCGCAGGCGCTGCAATGGGTTAAACAGCAAGCGCCCGGCACAAGCGGTGAAATGCGTGCAGGGGAGTATAAAATTATTTATGCATTTGGGGGCTCCGGAAGGATGGTATGAGTATAGCAACGGCAATGTTATATGGAAAGTTCCGGCTAACGAAAATGTTGCTTTATGGCTCTATGTATTAGATGGCGCCGATAGGCGTGTAATACCACCGTTGAGTATTCGTGCAACTTTTAAAGATGCCAATAATAACGAGATACGAGGAAGGTTATGCCATTTGCCTGGATGCCTTTGATAAATGGCTATGGCGAAAATTTTAATCTTTCTGCAGGGCAATCATCCACGCTCGAATTGGAAATAGCAGTTCCATTATACAGACGGCATGATCCATACAATTGAGACAGATTTACCGAGGCAACTACAGCAGTTATTCCAATTGCTAAGTGAAGCGATGGAACAAAACCAGGCATTGGCAGAAAATGCCGGCGATGCTTTCAGCAATACTTTTAAGATAATGTACAGCCAGGCAAATGATGGAAGAAACACAGTGACAGGAACGGCTTCCTGCACTTTCGCCTTTCGCACCGCCACCGCCCCAAAAATTGATTCAACCGGCGCAGATACTATAAGAGTGGATAATGTAAAAATCGCTACAAAAACGACCCCCCGCATGGACGGTAAAAACAGGTGGTTATATCCTAAGAAAAAACGGCAAGTATTATGTAAATGGCAGGAAATGAAACTGGATTATATAGTACCAACAAATAGAAAAAAATTAAAGTAAAAAACTACGGCAATGAATGAATTTCCTTTTATAACGTATTCCGATTTTGATCAACGCAGGATTAATAATAGTCGGAGCCAGCGCCATTACTTACTTCGCATACTATTCAATTGTAATGCGGTCCGAAGACAAGCTAATGGCTGGCAAAAATATCCAAGCTCATTATTAGTTCATGGCTGGCCCGGAAACGAATGCAGCCCGGATTGAGCACAAAAATTACCGTGGATCGTGAGGTAGCCTGGGGCAATTCTGTTTAAAACTGTGTTCAGGCATGTAATGTTATTGGCTACAAACTTGCTATGATTTCTTAACATGAAAATAGATCTGCTATATTTAAATGATGTGCATGGTTATGTAGAGCCCCATCCCGAATTGTTTTATAATAATAATGAAGAATATACAGAAATTGTAGGTGGGTATGCACGAATTGCTACGCTGATAAACGAGGTAAGAAAGGGCAATCCTTGTACACTGCTTTTTGACGGTGGAGATACGTTTCACGGAACACTTCCCATAGTAGATACAAGAGGAGAAGCTTTAATTCCAATACTTAATAAGCTTGCTTTTAGTGCTGTGGTGGGGCATTGGGATTTTGGATATGGTCCGGAGCAACTAAAGTACTTGGTATCGCAACTAAATTATCCCATGCTGGGCATAAACGTGTACCAGGAAAATGGAAGCCTTTTTCTTAAACCATACACTATTCTGCAAACTGGAGAATTAAAAATAGGTGTTGTTGGTATTTGCTCTGACATCATTGACAAAACAATGCCAGAACGTTTTAGCACGGGACTGAAAATTACAGGCGGGGCAGAAGAGTTACCAAACTATATAAAACAGGTAAAAGACGAAGGGGCTGACCTGGTTGTTCTGCTCTCTCACAATGGTTTTCCGCAAGATGTGTTTATGCTGAAAAATACACCAGGTATCGATGTTTGTTTAAGTGCGCATACGCATAACCGCCTATACGAAAGTGTAATGGTGAATAATGCAATTTTAATTCAGTGCGGATGCCATGGTTCATTTTTAGGACATCTACAATTGAACATTGAAAACAAAGCCATCAAAAATCATGCATTCCGGTTGCTAAAGGTGGCGCATAAAACGCAACCGGATAAAGAAATAGAGAACTTAGTAGATGCAGCGTTAGAACCCTATAATCATTTAAAGGATAAGATTGCCGGAGCAACCGCAACGATATTACATCGCTACAACACCTTAAATTCTTCGATGGATAATTTATTATTGTCTGCTATTACTTATGTGAGCAAATGCGAGATTGCTTTTTCAAATGGGTGGCGATATGGAGCTCCCATTGCCGCAGGGAGGATTACAGAATTCGACTTGTACAATATTATACCCATGAACCCACCGGTATCTACGGTAGAACTATCCGGCCAGGAAATTATTGAAATGCTTGAACAAAATCTTGAACGCACATTTTCATCAGAACCTATGGAGCAGATGGGTGGTTATGTGAAAAGATGCTTAGGGCTAAGGATCAATCTTAGGATAGAAAATCCTACAGGCCGTCGGATACAGGAAATATATGTAAAGGACAAGCATCTTGACGCTCGCAGCAATTATAAAGTGGCATTTGTTACTTCTCAGGGTGTCCCTAAAAACTTAGGGAAAAACAGGAAAGAATTGGAAATAAAAGCTGTAGAGGCAATGGTAGAATTCCTTGCTCACAATCCAACATTCAGCGACACAATAAAAGATAGTTTTTATTTGGTTTAAACCAGAAATGAAATGCATTTCTCAACAATGGCGTTTGCGATCGCCCCGCTTGATGTTAACTTCTCAACGTTTTGCATCAGCAATGTTCAGTAACGCTTCACTATTTCCTTAACGAAACGAAAGTCTTTGAGTAAACACATTACTGCGGAGAAAATCAAGATCACCACACGCGTAATATAACTTTTAACATGTCGGCTGTACCGTAATAAAATTTGGCTTTCTGCAGCATAATTTAAAATACAATTCAGGGTTTTCTGCCAATGTGCTGTACCCGCTGTGATCGTAAACGGCTTTTTCATAAGCGGCGAACATGCCACTTTTCCAAAACAGACCAGGTAGAGACAAAATGTCCCCTTGGGGAATACTGCTATACCCAATATATAACATTTGATGCATGCAATTAATTGAGGCCATATTTTGAATGATGCATCCTGTGGCAATATGATCGGGATGATCACCCGGATTAATCAACATGTCCGGGTTGATATAATGTACCACGGCGTCGGGAATTCCTTTAAGTTCGAAAGCAATAATGGATTCAAAAAGCCCGACAAGTTCTGACCAGTTTAGATAAGTAGCAGAATTATCTAAAGCATTAAAATCACTAATTTGCCTGGACTTAAATTGAGAAAGGCTTTGAAAATTGCATGCTGCAAACCCACAGCCATCAAGGTTTCCATCAGGCAACCGCAGAAAATAGGTTGTCGTATTATTTATCTCGCAAAATGAGATTGTATGGCCATTGAATGCTCTTTGGTTAACAGCTTCTGCCTTGGCTGCGAAGGGCGCAATACAAAAACGGATGGAGCTTTTTAATCCTTCCTCCCTTGCCTGCCAAAACTTTTCACCCATTCCAGCATCACCCGCCGTGGTAATTATGAATACAATTTTGCAACCGGGCGACGCGAGGTCATTATAAACATTGGGACACATAAACAGCTGCCAATCGTCAGCGTGGGCAACGATGTAAAAGGAAATTTTATTAAATGGATGAACCGGCTGAAGTAATTGTTCTTTATCCATAACAGGATTACGATAGGGGCGTTATTTTTTACCTAAGAGGTATTTATTTGATAGACCGTTACCATTAATATTTTGCAATTTATCGGAACTATTTAAAAGGTGCCGGCCTTTTCTTGCTACCATAGCTACCTCCCGCAACAGCCCGGCCGTTTTGCGGGTGTTTGTAACCACATTAAAGTTTTCTTCAACACGCTTACGGGCGGCGAGTCCCATTGCTTTTAAAAGTTTTGGCTGTTTTAATAATTGGATGATCTGAAATGACAGGCCTTCCCAGTCGTGTGCATCCACTAACATTCCCGTATGCTCATTTTCAATTATTTCTCTTATCCCGCCAACCGCGATACCTACCGCAGGCCGGCCACAGGCCATAGCTTCCAGCAGTACAAGGGAAGTACCATCGCTACGGGAACTATGTACTATGAGGTCGAGGCCAGGATATATTTCTGCGGGGTCTGCAGCCCAATCTACAAAATGCAAATGTTTATTTAAGTGGAATTGTTTACTCATACGCTCTAATTCTGAAAGCATACTTCCGGACCCTACAACCGCAAAATGTGCATTTGGTAACGTATCATGAACATTGGCTGCAGCTCGAATAAACAGGTCAGGCCCTTTTTCATACTCCAGCCTGCCAACAAAGCCAATAAGGGTAGCGTTAGAAGAAATATTTATCAGATCGCGTATTTTTTTTCCGGATCTGCCGGGAGTAAATAAGGTGGTATCAACACCATTGTGAAAAAGGCTCACTCTTTTTGCGGGTACACCCAGGGCCAATGCCTGTATGTAAGTCTCCTGGCAGTTTGTAATTAAGTACGACCCGACGGCACGCGTTACTCCGAGTTCATGAGTATTGAGATGCATACCATGAACGGTCGCAACAACAGGTTTATTTACGAGCGAACCAGTGAGCCCTGCAAGAACATGCGACTTAGGCATGTGAGCATGAAGCACATCAATATTTAGAAGATGGCAAACTTGCGTGGCCAGTTGTATTGATCGCCATTCAGGATTATCTGCCAATGGTGTGATAAAAATATTGTCAATACCCAACTCACGTAGAGTGCCTGTAAACTGGCTTTCGCAAGGACAAATACAGCTAATTTTGAACTCATCAGCCGGAAGATTTTTAAAAAAATTGACCAGGTAATTTTCCATACCTCCGCGGGTTGCAGTTCCAATAATTTCAAGAACACTTATCTGGTTGTTGTTATCATTAGTTTTAGGCGCAGTAGAATAATTTTTCATATCGTTTTGCACGGTCAGGGTAGAGACCGAATCAGCTTTCGACATCTGCTGTTTTTTTGCAGATTCATAACAAATCACATACCACTGATAACACTTTATGATGGACTGGAGAAAAGTAATTTAAGAACTTTACGCCTTCTAAGGCCTTATCGGGAAGGCTTGTACAAGCAGTGTTGTGTGTAGCAATAGAGCATCACGGCATTAGGCCATCATCTTGGCGATAACTTATATAGAATCTGTAGCGACAATCGTTAATTTGCGGAATAAATGTAGTCTGTTTATCCCGCAAAACAGAGTAAAATTGCAAGGTTGAAACCGATGAAATAGGTTCCTCCGCTTAAGGATCTGTGGCCCCGGCTGCTACATTTTACAAGGAAACATAGAGATTAAAAAAGTTACGTCTGATTCCGCAACATAAGTGTAGACTTTATTCCATAATTAATTATGAAATAGTCATTAAATACCCATAAGCAATATAGTAATAGGTAAGATGGGATTGGCACAAAATTAATAGCATAGCATTTTGAGAAAAATTTTTTCTAACCTAAAACATGTAAAAATGAGCACATCAACGAAATCTAATGGGCAAGCCACCAAAAATAAGTCCGCTTCAGGAAAGCATTCATCAAAGCAAGCTGGTAAAGCAGCCAATGACACAATGCTGCAAGAATTTTTTAGCGACGAATTGAAAGATATCTATTGGGCCGAAAAACATCTCGTAAAGACATTACCTAAAATGCAGAAGGCTGCAACATCACCTGAATTACAGGACGCGTTTGCAGATCACCTGGAAGTTACAAGGACCCATGTGGAACGCCTTGAGCAAGTGTTTCAGTTACTCGGCAAAAAAGCGCAGGCAAAAAAATGCGATGCTATGGAGGGTATTACTACTGAAGGAGAGAGTGTTATTGAAGACACAGAAGAAGGAACAAATACACGAGATGTTGGGCTTATAATGGCAGGACAAAAAGTGGAACATTATGAGATAGCGACTTATGGAGGTCTTGCGCAATTAGCGACTACACTGGGCCTGGGTGATATTGCGGAGATCCTTAACGAAACCTTAAGCGAAGAAAAAGAAGCCGACTCTTTACTTACCGATATTGCGGAGAATAATATAAATTATGAAGCGGCCGAAGAGGACGAAGAAGAGGAATAACTTATCCCGGTTGTTGTTCATGTCGTTAACAATTAACGGTTAATTTCAACCCCCCGGAAGCTTCGGGGGTTTTGTTTTTGATTCAATAAATACACCATCCAAATAATTATCAATACTTAATTTATGAAGGATATGTTTTTTGATAATTGGGGATACTCCAAAGAGCTTTTTATAGTAACCGTACTTGGCTATTTTTCTTTGGTATATATTCTTCGTGTCTGGCAAGCGCACACCTTCAAAAATGAATGCTTTTGATTTTATAGTTACAATTGCGCTTGGCTCATGTCTTTCAGCTATTTCACTTAATAAAGAAATTTCTCTCTCAGAAGGAGTTCTTGTTTACTGTACTTTAATATTTCTACAGGCTTTGCTTACGTGGACATCTGCCAGGGTAAAAAATGTAAGAAAAATAATTACGGCGCAACCTACCTTATTGCTTTATAAGGGTGAACCCCTGGAAAATGCCATGAAAAAAGAGAGAATAACTGCGCAAGAAATGTACGCTGCGGCCAGGAAGAAAGGCATCGCAGGCATGAAGGAAATAGAGGCTATTGTTTTAGAGACAACGGGCGATCTTACTATTATCTCAAAAACTGAAGGGACTGCTGAAACACTGAAAAATGTAAGCGGGTATCCTCCGGTGTAGATTTCTTTTCTAATAAAATGTCAAACAACCACTCTTAACGCCTCCTCAATTTCGCGATTAGTAATGCTTTTAAAATAGGATTTGTATTCTTGTTCATCTATAGTGTTCTTTGCTTTAGTTACATCAGCAGCCTTCTGCAACGAAGTAAATAATGTGTCGGAAGAATTATAGCCAGAAAGCATAACGCTTCCGATAGCGCCTCTTATTATTATAGCAGGAAACCGATTTATATTTTTATATTTTACTTCCTTAAGATCCTCCTTAAATGCTGCAGTACCTTCCCCCGAAAGAAAATCATCTTTAAATTGATCAACATCAAAATTATTTAATTCACCGGCAAGCCTGTGCGCGATCCGGAACAGCGATTCCTGCTTAGAAATATTAATGCCGTCAAGCATGATCGCTTCTCTTGAATCTCTTAAAAATCTTTCTTCAGCTTCCCGTGACTGCAAACCGGCACACTTAACTGCAACACAACATGTATAGGAAGTCGCGGGAGGGTCTTGCAGCCAAATACGATCATACACGGGCATCCCGGATATATGCCCTGCATGGCACCAAAGAGGGCCCATTTGACTAGGACGAGACACGGAATTTATTGAGTCATGAAAATTATTCCAGTCAGATATTAATCCTCCCATGCAATATCTTACGGCGGCAACATTTCTGAGTTCATATTGAAATCGCCTCCATTGAGGCTCCATAGCCCAACTCCAGCAACAAAGCGGATCTGTATAGTAAACAATATCTATAAGACCCGCTTTCGCTGCCTGTTTTTTGCTAATCAGTTGCCTCTGGATTTTTTCCTTATTTACCATTATTATTCGTTGATTTCGATTTATTAGGTTTTCCGTCGGTCGGTGCTTCCGTTGCCACGTCGCTATTCCATTGCTGCTGGCCTGGCGACGCGGCTTGCTTTACCTCATTGCTACGCAGTGTGCTTATTTCATTGTTTTTTTGTTCAACTGATTTTGGAGTTCGATCTGTTCCCCCGGCTTGCTGATCAAGCAAAGCGTTTGTATCCATTACATGTTGAATTGGGTCCTCAATATATTGAAAGGTTTCACCGAGGCGTGAACTTTCTCCTTCATTCCATGGCCCCGTGTAATCGTTGCCACTTGATAAATTGAAATATAGGTTGCTATATCGCGGATCACTTTGTAAAACTCCTGGTGGAAAATTTGGTTGAATAGTTTCTAAAGCCGCTTCAAACATTTGAAAGTGCGCTACCTCCCGTGTCATTAAAAACCGTAAGGTTTCCTGCACATAAGTATCGTCTGTGAACTGTAGCAAATATTCATACACCATTTTTGCACGCGTCTCTGCGCCAACGTTAGAGCGCAGGTCTGAAGTGAGATCCCCTTGCGCATCCCCATTGATATAAGCGGCTGTCCATGGTACACCTTGTGAATTAGTATATGCTGGGCCACCGGCGCTCCCCACTAAAAACTGCGGCGCAACCATCGCACTGTGTATTACATTTTCTTTGGCAGCCTTGCCATTAAGTAATTGCATAATTTCAGATTGCTCTGCGGCATTTTTAAGATCGCCATTTATGCCGGTTAAAAGCATTTGAATAGTTGCGCCAACAATTTCAAGGTGGCTGAATTCTTCAGTGGCAATATCCATTAATAAATCATATTTATCCGGATAAGGCTTTTTGGCTCCAAAAGCTTGTGCAAAGTACCGTAACGCGGCAGCTAGTTCTCCATTAGCACCGCCAAACTGTTCCAATAAAAGCGTGGCAAAGGCAGGATCTGGCCTTGAGACCCGTGCATTAAATTGTAAATCTTTTACGTGATAAAACATAAGATGATTTTAAGGTTAACAATAATATTGGGAAAACAAAACACATACCATAAAAGAACAAAAGAAAAAGATTGAGAAAAATCAACACATCCGTAAAATCAAAATTCTACCGGGGTCCTTGGCACGATCTGTGGTAGTTTGTTTCCCCTGAAAACATGGCCTATAAAAATATCATTAACGCTTAAAACTTAACTATGAAAAGAGATGGTGCAAACAAAAGTCTATGGCAAAATAATATGCCGGATTATTTTTCACAAACGCATACGTTCCCTCAATACGTGTATGATGTAATGATAGTGGGTGGAGGTATCACAGGCATCAGCACGGGGCTTTTGTTGCAGAAGGCGGGAAAAAAATGCCTGATTGCAGAAGCGAAATCGATAGGATTTGGAACAACAGGGGGAACGTCGGCGCACCTCAATACTTTTATGGACAGTCCTTATAATCAGATTCAGAAAAACTTTAATGACGATGATGCCAAACTCGTGTGTGCCGGGGCAAAACAGGCGCTTGCCCTGGTCGAAAAAAATATAAAAGAATATAATATTGATTGTGAGTACAGCAAATGTGATGGGTATCTTTTTTCGCAAGATGAAAAACAAAGCAAAGAGCTACATTCGATCTATACCGCTTCGAAGCAGGCCGGTTGCGATGTGATTTACGGCGATTACACGCCGGTTCCGGTTGAGTTTGAGAAAGCAATTGTATTTAAAAATCAGGCGCAGTTTCATCCGTCAAAATACTTATTCGGAATTGCAAAGGCATTTGAAGAAGCGGGTGGCACATTGATGGAAGGTTGCCGCGTTACCGGTGTTGATGAAAAGGAAATTGTTGAAATTGAAACCGAAAGAGGAATGGTAAAAGCAAGGTCTCTTATTTATGCAACGCACATACCCCCTGGTGTAAATATGTTGCACTTCCGTTGTGCTCCATATAGAAGTTATGTTATGGCGCTAAAACTCGAAGATCAAAAATACCCGGACGGCCTCGCTTATGATATGTATGACCCTTATCATTACTACCGCACTCAGGAAGTCGCCGGAGAAAAATATTTAATTGCCGGCGGCGAAGATCACAAAACTGCACACGTGAAAAATACGGAGGAATGTTTCCAAAAGCTTGAAGCATATCTTAAAAAATATTTTAAGATCGCGGAGGTAGCTTTCAAATGGTCTTCCCAGTATTATGAGCCGACTGATGGTTTACCTTATATAGGAAGGTTGCCCGGCAGTTTATCAAACATATACGTAGCAACCGGCTATGGCGGAAACGGTATCACTTATAGCCATATTGCCGCAAAGATCCTCACAGATCTTATAGCTACCGGCGGATCTATATTTGAAGAATTGTTTGACCCGTCCCGGATAAAAATTGTGGCGGGTTTTATGGATTTTGTTAAAGAGGGAGCGGATGTAGCCGGCAAGCTTATTGGGAAATGGTTTCCGTCTTCAGGAATAAAAGAGTTGGATGAAATAGCCAATGGAGAGGCAAGGGTTGTCGAATACGAGAAGAAATCAATTGCGATTTATAAAGATGATAGTGGGGGAATACATGCTGTGAATCCGGCATGTCCTCATATTAATTGTGAAGTTGCATGGAACAGCAGTGAAAAATCATGGGATTGTCCTTGCCATGGATCTCGTTTTAATATTGAAGGGGAATTGCTGACTGGACCCGCAAGAAAAGATCTTGAAAAAATAGAACTGGGAAAAACGGAAGCGGTAACCTCTTGATAAATTTTTCAAAGCTATGGACACACAGGGATACCAGTTTATTGCTACATAGGGTCTGCGATTATCATGCGTAATCGCCGAAATAATTTGTGTGTCGTAAATATTTAATAATTTCTGCGTGTAGATCTACCTGTTATTCGCAAGGATCCTTTACTAATTCAGGATACATCCTGTAATAAAATTGCGTTAAGTAAAGTAATGGAATGCGTCAAGGTTTCAAAAATTTTCTGGAAATGCTTTGCTTTTTATCCAATATAAATCGATACTTTAAACTGCTTTTTATGTTACACAAATAGCAATTTAAAAATGTTGACGCGCATCATTTAGGGCATTAAGTTCTGTTTACTTAATATCTGCTGAACGATTGTTCTCAACTTTGATTAGTAAACCTGTTACGGCATGTTAATTGAGACTTGATATTTAAATTTTTTTATGCCAGATAAAAGCACAATTGAAAAAGCTAAGAAAGATAAAGCAGAGGGCAAGTCCGCAAGCACGCAGGCGGGCGAATTCATACACGATGAAATAGAAAAAGTAAAAAAGGGAAAACACGGGGTACGGTCAGCCAAACAAGCCATCGCAATAGGACTGTCTGAAGCCCGCCGCGCCGGCGTTAAACTTCCCCCACCAAAAAAAGGTAGTGCGGATTTAAAAACGAAAGCGAAGCAGGATGAAGAAAAGGCAAAATCTCATAAGCCGGTATCGCAGGCAAGGTCAAGAGCAAGCATAAAGGCTTTAAAAAAAGAGCCCACCAATACCGTTTCTTCCAAAGCGCTTTCAAAGCAGGCAAAATCTACAGCAGCGCAACGCAGTGCTGCCAGCCGGTCTGAGTCAGCTAAAAAAGCCGCAAGAACAAGAGCAAAAAATAAAAAGAAGTAATGCTGTAGTCCCTGCAACAGTCTTGTCCTCATCCACTGCCCGGGCTTTCCGGGCACAAGTGCATACATCCCAGCGAAAATAATTCCCGGCATTTTGTTTTAAAAAATAATTGTCAAAAATATTGCGTAAGCGAATACTTACATATACTTTTGTGTAAGTAAATGCTTACGTATTATGGCGGAGGTAGCAAGGCGGGATGTTTTCCAGGCAATAGCCGACCCAACAAGAAGACAGATAATTGAGCTTGTGGCCAACGAAGCTATGACCCTAAATGCCATCGCAGACAATTTCAAAATCAGCCGGCCAGCCATTTCGCAACATATAAAGATTTTGTATGAATGTGGAATTATTGAAATAGAAACTATAGGAAGAGAACGCTATTGCAAAGTACAACCTCAAAACCTTATTCCTGCCTTCCTATGGCTGGAACAATACCAGAAGCAATGGGAGGAACGCATTGATTCCTTTGAGAACTATGTAAATAATCTACAATCAAAAAATAAAAAACCAAAAAAATGAGTAAAATGAATGACACATCAAATAGAACTGCAACTATCCGGAGGGTTTTTAATGCCCCTGTTAAATTAGTTTGGGAAGCATGGAGCAAGCCAGAACATATAGTTCAATGGTGGGCGCCAAAAGGCATGAAGGTAAATGAAATTGAACACGACTTCAAAGTTGGAGGTAAATGGAAATATACTATGCCTATGCCTGATGGCAATTTATTTATTTCAGAAGGCAGGTATCTTGAAATTGAACGGTATAAAAAAATAGTAACCACCGCAGATTTTAAACCAATGACGGAAGGTGTGGAACTGCATGTAGAGTTTGAGGACGACGGGGATAAAACTAATTTTACTTTTAGCGTTGTTCATGCTACGGAAGAGTACTGCAAACAACAAGAGAAAATGGGCATTTACAACGGCTGGGGTTCTGCATTTGACAGAATGGAGGAAGCGATAATTAGTAAATTTAAAAAATAGGCGCTTATTATTCCCGGAGAGAAATTAGCAGTTTGATAATTTTCCGGTTTTTATTATTACACTGCTCATTTCCATTAAGGCGATAAAGCACATGAATCCAATCAGGAGAAAATTCGGGAAATCAAAAAAGGGATTGTGATACGCAAAAGTATCACGACTACATAAGGGCAGAATTAATAATGGGTTAAAGTTTATTCTTTTAAAGTCATAGCCGGTTTCCTCCAAGTGGGCTTTGGGCAATTTATCTTCGGGCAGGGATGCAAGCGACCCGCCAGAACAGGAGAAGTTGCAACAGAAATCAGAACAATCTTTCCTGGGGAGGCCTTATACCTTTCAATCTTATGTAAATGGTACATTGGCCGCGATGGTGCGTCTGGTGCTCAAATGCTTTGCTCATTCCGCAAATCGTGTTTCTTCAAAAGAAAATACATTCTTTTTTTCAAACCATCTCTTTACATCAAAGTTTTTCACATTATCGATACAATAATCATAGGCTGCATTTACATAGTACATTACCGAATCTTTTGACTGTGCGCCGGGATTATGTTCCATATCGGACATTACGAATGACGGAGGTTTTTGATCAGTTGCGTTTGACATAATAAAACTGGAGCCCTGCGCCAGGTGAAGCATCTGCTGCGCAAAGCTTCGTATACTATCAACTGCTTTAAAAGAATAGTCATCCGAAGGCATCGTATTAAGGTAGTCGATTGTGTATGCCTTGGCCCGTTCCCAGTCCTTTACTATTTGTATTTTTACATCATCCAAAGATTGAGCTCTACTTTCGGAAGAAAGTACAAAAGCGAAAACAGGCAGGCATAATGCCACTATTAAAATCGTTTGTCTCATAAAGATTTTTTTAAATAAAAGGAATTAATAAACAGGAGCCCTTTTCTGTGGATTCAGGAGCAGGAATGGTATATAGATATAAGATCGAAAGCAAATCTCCGAAAAATTTTTCTATATATCTATCATTGCAATGTGATATTTTTTTCAATAAACATCTCCGGTGTCAAGATCTATTTGACGCGGTACCCGAAAAACAGTTTGTTGAGGTGTTCTAAGAGGCACCGATGAGTTGTCTGCATCGATGAATGAGGTATTCGATGTATTTATGATTTGGTTTTCAAAAAATTGTAAGCTGCTGCCCACTTTATAAATAACAGGATTATACTGCTTGCGGCTCACTGAGAAGAGACTTGAAAGTGGTTTATACATCGCCAGGTTTTCTCCATCGTAATAGGCAAAATAATGCAGTATCACATTGCCCTTTTCATCAATAATTTCATCGATCTTCTTCTTCGGAATTTTTCTTTTGCTAAAGGAAAGCACAGAGGGCCTGTTATTTTTGAATTCATCAAACGTCATGAATACACCTTTTTTTGGCGCCTCCATAAGGATGGGTATATTATTCGATTTGGCATTATATGCATGTATATCTTCAGGCGACATCTTTTTTTTATTTTCAAAGCCCTGTATGTATGCTTCGTAGTTTACATTTTCAACCATCTTTTCTAATGCAAAACACAGAAAGGGCAGTTTATCTTCGTCTTCAGCATTAAATTCTTCCACGTTTGTTAAAGCGGTTAATTGAAAAATAGTGTCTTTTCTTATAAGCGGAACATAGGCATTTTCTGCTCCAAAATAATATTCAAACTTTGCATAAATATCCTGCAATGACAACCGGTTTATATCCTGCGTTGAAGATTTAACAGGCTTGCCCGGTTTGTTGTTCATCCATAATTTTTTAATACATACTAATAACACCTTACCGTTTTGGCTAAAATTATTTTTGTAGTAGTCATTGTAAAAATCTTCAATACCATTTGATATCCCGGGTTTCAATGCTATTTTTTGAAAAGAATAAGGCGATAAAAAACTGCCTGCTTTGAAACCCAGTTTAGAAGTATCCGGCCTGCTGTCAATAATTTTAATGGATTGAAAAGGCAGTTTGAAATTTCCGGGCGGAATTGTTTTTACATTTAATTTATAAACTTTCTCTTTCAGATCATCGGGATTATCACTTTTGCCGCCTTGCGCAAAAGTTATCCCTGAAAGGAATAACAGTCCTATTGCTAAATATATTTTCATAAGTCAAGATCTTTAAATTCAATTCTAAATGAATCAGGAAAAGTCTTTAATTCCCAATTGCATAGCAAGGCCTAAATTATCAACTATCCCTGGTTCTTTTTTCACCAGGCCATGCTCAATTTCAAGGATTGTTATCCCGGTTACAGTTACACGTTTGCCTGAAGGCTCTGCTCCAAATAAATTTCCATTTTTGTGCGTTCCGTTGTATTCCCAAACCACAGTGGCAATACTTTCATTTTCAGCGGGCAGAATTTGTTTCAGAATAATTTTTAGATCAGGAAAAAAGCCATAAGTCATTTTCAATATCGATTTATATTCCGGTATGCCGATATAAGTCTTTTCGAAATGAGTGTATTTAACTTCAAGATCTTTGGCTGCAAAAGTATCAAGTACATTTTCATTTCCGGCGTTCCATATTTTCATATACTCAGACGCGATCGATGACAGGTCACTTTTTTTCATAGTATTTGCATTTTTGAAAATTGTGTTAGCAAAAAATATTTGAGATGTACATTCATTGCACTATTCAATCCCAAAATTTATTCAAAAAAAAATAAAAGCAAATGTTAATTAGAATTGCCGGGTTGCAGATGCTGACAATTTGTTATTTTGAATGTAATGCATCTTTCAACCCGATTTCGGAAATGTAATTTTTAGGTTGCACTTTCAGGTCTTCACGAAAAACCTGTTCAGCATCTTTATTTCTTTTGAGTTTTAATAATAAATTTCCCAGGTAATGTCTTGCGGGAACAAGCCAGTCTCTCGGTTCATTATACACCAGGCCATCTTCAGTGGACTACAGCTATTTTAAAATAATTTAAGGCTGCGGCAAGGTTGTTTTCTTTTTCCGCAATTGTGCCTAGTAAAATGTATTTGGCAACTTTACCTGAGGTTACCGGCGCACTGAACGGCGTGGGAACTATTGCCAGGTCTGCCTCATTTAGCAGGTCTTCGATTTTAGATAATGAAGCTTTTGCCAGGTCTAACCCGCCGGTATTCGCAAAGGCCATTCCTCTTGCAAATTGCTGTATCAACGCCGCATAATGAAAACGCAGTTCCACATCGGGTTGGCTCATAATATCATTCCACTTTTCAAAAGTTATCATGGTTAATTCCGGGGTCATGTAAACATATTGCACATAATTTCCCCACGGTGCTTCCATTGAAAGTAAGGAAGTGTCAAAACTATTCCGGCAATCTACGGCATCTTTCAAAGCCCCGGAATAATCACTCTGGTTCATAGAACATGCGGCCTGCATGTGGCGGTTATGAATTTCGTACAACGAGGTATTGTTGGCTACGTCAGGATATAAATTGAGATATGTGGCATACCTGGCAACAGCGGATTTATTCACACCAACACCCTTATCATACTGGCCCGTTCTTATGTAAATGTGTGAAGGCATATGAACCATGTGAGCCATGCCTGGGGCTAATCTTCCCAGTTTGTCTGCGCTGGCAATTGCCTTATCAGCAAACGGCGACGCTTCCATGGTATGAATATAATAGTGATTTGCACCGGGATGATCCGGAGCATATTTCAATATATTTTCCAGCACCTTTTGTATTTGTGGAGTCCACGGTTCAGGCTCGCCGTCATGTAACCATAAGTCCCATGGATGAAGGTTCATAAGAGCATCAACATACAGCGCACCTATTTCGGCATCATTGGGATATTTTGTATACAACGATTTCATCTTATCAGCATAGAGCTCATTGAGATGCTTCCTTTCCTGTGTAGAGTCGTCAGAATAATGCAATGTAATTGCCTCTACCAGATCTTTTTCTTTGGCAGTGGCTGTCTTCAAAAGTTCTTTTGCCTTACTTACTGCAACCAATGCATCGGGTGAAGCCGCATAGCCAAAGTCATTAATGTTGGGCCCGTATGCCAATGCTTCTCCCCAGTACAACATAGCGCAACCGGGATCAAAAAGTTGTGCTTTTTTGAAAGATGGTAAAGACTCGATGATATGAAACCCATAATACAGATTGATACCCTGGTTGAAATAAAATTGTGCGCTGTCATTTTTAGTAGAAATTTTCCAACTGTGAGAACCGGTGCCGGGCAGTGGAATCATTTGTTGAATTTCCGTTTTACTCAAATGATAGTTTGCCCAGTCAGGGGTACAACTTATTACCGTTAAGCGTTTCTTTTGAATTGCTTTGAGATATGCTTCTTTATCAACCTCGGCAGAAGATCTTTTGATCCCGGTATATCCCATCAGGAAAACGATGACGGAACAACCTGCAATTAACAGGAATTTCATTTTGGTAAATTTTGTATTTAAATATACTAAAATTGAAGGACGTTTTATAAATACCTGCACCTTTAAGCTAAGTCAATTATTTATCGGTTTTCTTTTGACAAGAGGAACGATGTATTCATGGCAATGCAATTTATTCTTGAATCCGGTAAGATTTTTGTATGATTAAAAATTCAATTTAGCCCTCTTTAAAAAAAGGAAATTTTAATTAGCTTAAATAAAAAATAATAGATATGTCAACCCAGGAAATTGCCAAAAAACTCGTAGAGCTTTGCCGCAAAGGTGAGTTTAAGAGCGCACAACAAGATCTATTTGCTGACGATGCAATAAGTGTTGAACCGCAGGCGACTCCTGCATTTGAAAAAGAAACAAAAGGCATAAAAGCCATTTTGGAGAAAGCAGACAAATTTGATTCTATGGTAGAGAAAATGCATAGCATGGAAGTTTCTGATCCGATTGTTGCCGACAATTCTTTTGCCTGCACTATGACCATGGATGTGACTATGAAAGAGCGGGGTCATATGCACATGAAGGAGCTTTGCGTGTACGAGGTTAAAGATGGAAAAATTACAAAAGAGGAATTTTTCATGTAATCCGGGGAATTGTTTACCCAATTTCAAGCGAAAGAAATCAATCATCCAAAACTTAAAGAATGATATGAAAATGATATGCCGTCATCTGTAATCGATGCAATAAATTATTACAAAGAAAGCGCAGATTTAAGAATAACATTTGTTTCCGGGATGATATACGTTTATAAAAATGTACCGGAAGAAATATACCTGGCTTTAATATCATCGGGTTCAAAAGGAACCTACTTCAACCAACACATCAAAGGAAATTATCAATTCCAAAAAATTAATTAATACCCCACGCGATCCCGGTGCATTTTATAACATAATAAAAGCAACGTTTATAAACGGGTTACTGTCAATTCAGAAAAGTCCCATGAAATATTTCCCGGTTGTGTTGCTTTTGTTGCTCTTCTCATGTAAAAAAGAAAAATCCTGCGAGAAATGTATCGGCGGCAACATTAGTAAAGATGCAACGATTATCTATTCTGGTCCGGTTGAAGCTGATGGTTGCGGTTGGCTTGTGAAGATCGACGATACACATTCTTACCATCCCGATGTACTGGATCCCGCCTTTCAGTTTAATGATCTGGATGTAACAATTACTTATTGGCTGACCTCAGAAAGATTTATATGTGGTATATCGGCAATGGAAATTCCCGTTATTCATATAATAAAAATTGAAAAGTAAAACGTCTCATTAATTTCGGGAACCAGTATTTTTCTTTCTTCCAAGCCAAAACATATTTATCAATAAAACAACGATGACGATCACGAGTCCAAAGAATTCCCGTGTCTCTTCAATCCACGGTTTTGTAGCCTGCATGGTTTGAACAATACTTTGGGAATGATGTTCTTCAGCCCAATCCAATACGCCAACCTTGTCAAAAAATAGCCAAATTCCGTAAACGACGTATGCAAGAAGCCCTATAAAATAGAGCGCTTTGTTGTATTTGTGTTGTATCGCCCTGTAGCATAAAAACGCAGCATACAGGTATATTGGCATCCACACATAAGGATCGGGATCGTTGTATTGCAATGCTGCAAAAATTATAAATATAATTATGAAAGTTATGTTGAATATTTTCATAAGAAATTTTACAGCAATGTAAATTAAACGAAGGGAATTGAATGGAAACTTTCACAAAAATATTTTGAGTTTCAGTTGTAACGGGATGTATCGTGCAGGAACGTGAATCTGAAAAACGATTTGAGACTTACCGTAAGTCCGGGTTTTGGCCCAGGCTGTATAAGCCATTAAGATTTTTCGGGAATCCAATGCATCGCTAATTTTTCCACCAGGGATCTGCAAACTATTTTCTTAAGAAAATAAATAAAACAAGGGTAAGAGCGGACTTTATACCGCCTTCTTTTTTTTACCTTATTAGCCTGGAAGTACAATCGTCTTCACCGGACGTTGCCCGGGGGTGGGCCCTTGTGAGAGTGAGATGTCACTTACTTTTTCTGTTTTTTTTGAATTCACCACATTATCCGTATGTGAAACCTGGACAAAACTCATTACCGGTAGGGAAACAGATACAATTAATAATTGCAGGGCAAACCACACGTTTTTAAGGTTAAATAGAAAGTTGCTGTTTGATATCGTTTTCATTTGTGTCATGTTTAAGATTTAAAATTTAAAATGTTTCTGCGGGGAAAGATTCCAACCAGGTGCCAAAAGAAAATGAATTAGGAATCAATGAATTATTAAATGAGCTTAAAAAAAGACTGCCCGAAACCGAACGGAAGAGTATCATTACCGGACAGTTAGTGACGGAAGTTTGCGAAATATCGTCTGCATGTATGCTATATAGATAGTTATTAACGCCAGCAAGACCCTCTGCACTTTTCCGGGATTATGATCCGGGGTTGTAAAGATTGAACATGATTTCTTTTAACAAAGAATTCGGATATCCTATAAATTGTAAAAAAGCCGGGCACTGGCACTTCCAAATTAGCTGTAGATCATTTCATTTTTCCGAAGCAATTTTCCAATATCCAATTAATAAATATTTGCTATATTGAGTGCCTGCAAGTCAGGCCAAGACTATGACATACCTAACCACTGGTTTCATTAACGGCTTTTGTTCAACTGATACCATTTTGGTAAAAAAGTATATTTTCTTTAGCATTCAATTCTTAAATCGACAAACAAAAAAGCTTAATGGGGATACCAATAAAAATATTGATAGTAGAGGATGAAATGATAATTGCCGCAAACATCTCGTTGCAGTTAAGTAACCTTGGATATGAAATATGCGGTATTGTGCCGCGTGGGGAGGAAGCGCTGCTTCATTTAAAAGAGCAGCAACCTGACATCATATTGTTAGACATTCACCTGAAAGGAAGGCTGGATGGAATTGAGACGGCAGAACACATTCAGAAAGACTATGATATTCCTTTGATCTATCTTACAGCGAACGCGGATGATGCACATTTTAACCGTGCCAAAGCCACGAATCCTTACGGCTTTATATCAAAGCCTTTTAAAAAAGCGGATCTGCAGCGTGCGATCGAGCTTACAGTAAATCGCATGATGGCCGAAGGAGACAAAACGGAAGATGCGGGCCCTTCTTTTATTTTAAGCGATTGCATTTTCGTGAGAGATCATGAAAAAATGGTGAAAATTATTATCAAGGATATTTACTACATAGAAGCAGATAGAAATTATTGCCGCATTTTTTCAAAAGAGAGAGAATACTTGCTGGTGTTGACATTAAAAGATATGGAAGATAAATTGCCTCCGGAACATTTTGTGCGTATTCATCGCTCCTACATTGTCAACATCTCACACATTGATGAGGTTGCCGGAAGCCACGTAGTTGTTTTTAAAAAGGCCATTCCTTTAAGTAAAGTATTGAGAGGCGATTTGCTGAAAAGACTGCAAACAATCTGAACAAAAAAATTTCCACCCGCATTACTTTTTATGCAGCCGTTCCCACTTTAAATTCAAAAGAAATAGTCGTTCCGTCTTCAAAGTTGTTTTTCATTTTCCATCAAGCTGGTGCGTCAATAATTTTATAAGTTGCGTACCGAAGCCGGTGTCTTTACTAGCTTCATGCTGACTTTGCCCGATACCATTGTCTGCTACTTCCAGAGCTATAGTGTTTTGATTGCCTGTTTGCCTTAGACCTATTTTTATTTTTCCTTTTCTGTTGCCGGGGAATGCGTATTTCAGCGCATTGGTAAGTAACTCGTTTACTATTAAGCCAAGCGGAACGGCGGTAGCAATTGGGATATACTTTGTCACCTCCGGTTTTGAAATAAGAATTTTTTCCCAACTCGTTTTTTATTTGATAAATAGAATCTTTCTTTCGGACAAGATTAGCCGCTCCTCGTCCTAATTCAATTGAATGCACCGTAAATACCACATTACTTTAAGGTAAATAAAATACGATCACTTAAAAAACTAAAAACATGAGAACGGCAATTAAAATTGGAGTCGTAATGCTAATAGCATTCATTTCCATAAGCGGCATCTACGCACAGGACAGCAGCAAATACCAGGTATATTATATTCATGAAGATCCTGTGAACACATCGATGGTGGCGCCCTATGAAAAAACTGCAACTGACCTGGTCGCTAATTGTAAAAAAGTTAAACTACAGGATGGATGGCTGGCGCTTACTATGGAGGATTACCGCTACATCTATGTTAGCCCGATAAAAGATATGGCAGACCTGGATAAAAATACATTTGAACCGTTAGAAAAGAGCATGGGCAAGGATGCCTACACTAAAATGTTTGACGATTTTAATAAATGCTACGACAGTCACAGGGATTATATTGTAGTGCTTAATAAAGAGCTTTCTTACATGCCCGGCGGTGTGAATATTAACCCGCAAGGCACTCCATTCAGGCAGTTCACTTATTATTACGTAACTCCGCAAAATTTTGCGAAAGCTCACGAGATAGCAAAGTCATTTCACGACCTCTACGTAAAAAAGGGTTCCAAACTTCAATATCGCTTGTATAGAAGCGGGTTTGGAGAAAAGGAAAATTATTATTTGGTGGTTGTCGGTGCAAAAAGTGCTGAAGAGTATGCAAAAATGAGTTCTGAAAACAATGCTTTGTTGGGCGATGAGGGAAAGGAGTTATACGGAAAGTTGTTACAAATTACTTCGGGTATTAAAAATGTATCGGGAACTGCCCGTGAGGACTTGTCTTATACTCCCGGGAATTAGTGCGGGTGCTGTTATCTTAAGAAGTTTTTAAAAGCCGGAAGTGTAAAAACATTTAAATAATATACAAATCAACACTGATGAAAAAAGCAGGTATTATTGGTGGCTCTGGTTTTATAGGCAGCCATGTCACCAAAAGATTTTTGGAAGAAAATTTCGAAGTAAAAGTGTCAGCAACTGATATTTCAAAAAGAGAAAAATACCAACATCTCAAAAAGTTAAACAATGCAGGAAATCTTGAGATCAAATCTTTAAACACCGAATATATTGGGGCCCTGAAAGATTTTGTGGCTGACTGCGAAATAGTAATTCATTGCGGAACACCTTTTCAATTAGACGTTGAGAATCCCCAAAAAGAATTATTTGATCCAACTATTAAAGGCACGGAAAACTTCTTAAAAGCCGTTAGTGAATCCCCCTTAATAAAGAAAGTAGTTTTTGTTGCCTCGGTTGCAGCTTACAACACAGCTTTTCCAATGGGCGCCACGAGCAAAAATACTGATCATCTTTATACCGAAAATGATCCGCCATTTATAGACGAAAGCAACCATCCTTATGCCCAGGCAAAGTATTATGCGGACCAGGCTGTAAGGAAATTTATAGCGGACAACCGGGATATTGGTTTTGAAATAGTAAGTGTATATCCTGTTTTTGTTGGTGGTGCGGCGTTATCAGATAGAAAAGATTCCACATCAGTTGGCTTGCAATATTTAATTAAAAATAAAATAGCTCCCAATCCATTCATTGAAATGCTATATGAACAGGATGTTGAGTTTGCTATAGTAGATGTGATAGATGTTGCTGAAGGCATTTTTAGAGCAGCAACTCTTAGCGGCCATCATGGTAAAAATTATTATTTAGCCAGTGAAAGTTATAAGATATCTGATATGACGAGGATGTTGAATAACAGAGAACCGGAAGGCGTGCCCAGGATAGTTTATAGCAATCAATCTGCAAGAAAGGATCTTGGAGTCGAGTTTATTCCTGCCCGGTTTACCTTGAACCAGGTACCATCATAAAACAATTAAAAGAGGAGGCAGCGCTAATAAGAATTTCCTGGCTGCATGTCAAACTTCGTGTGTGGTTTAGTTCCTTTTCTGAGCCTGCCTGTTTTCAGGCGGGTTTGTGAAAAGGCTGTTGACGTAAAACTATAGGACGTAAATTTAACAAGGAATAATATTCTTAACCAAAACTTAAAACATGAAAAAAGTATTTTTTGCCGGCGTGATAACACTTATGATGATGATCGGCTGTAGGCAAGATGAAAAAAAGGAAGATACCGCTTCTGATAGAACTGCAGAAATGAAAACACTCTATGAAAAAAACCTGTCAACATTGAAAACTGTATTTAGTGACTTTGAAAAAGAGGACATAGATGGGCAAGCGGCTTTGATAGCAGATGGAGTTAAATGGAATTCCCCGGCTTACGGCGACACTGTGCATACCAAAAGCCATTGGATAGAATCTTTAAAATATTATGTAGACAACTGGAGCGATATTCATTTTGCTAACGGGCAGTTTTTGCCGGGGTTGGATTCCGCTACCCATGAATTTGATGGAAGCGTGCGTTGTTATGGACAGTGGGACGGTAAACATACTTCAGGTGTTGCTACATCGGTTTACTATTATGGAACTTTTGATTTCGATAAAGAAAATAAAATAATAGCTGCTTCGGAATTCTTTGATGTTGGCGGATTAATGAATGCAGTATCGAAAAAATAAAAAATTCTTTCGCCTGGATTAATTTTAATTATTCTGCAGGATTCTTACTGATCCTTGCAGGATATTTTAATTTTTTAGTGAGATTAATAAAATAACGCCAGCTATTTTAATTATTCATTACCAGTAAAGTGCAGTTTTTAATTAATTTTCTCCGCGATATTTTTAAGCGACTTTAATTCCGAGGTTTCTTCTCCCTGGGGTTCTACCGCGAACTGCATTTTGCCTGTTATCTTCCTGGATTATTTCCAACGCAGTGCCTTTATTACTCAAAATATAACTTATTGTAAAATAATTTTCAGGCTTGTCTTCAAAGCGGAGGCGTGGAGCAAACAGGCCGTACTTTATTAATCTGACCCGGACTGATTTCCTGCACTTGCACCATTGTTCAAATACTTTATCCTGCTCCGTAATACAAGCCCCTTTTTTAGCGTTATAATACTACAGCACATTTTAATATGAAGAAATCAACGCTAACCATCATTTTTATTGTTATATCATTCACATTACTTAAAGCGCAGAAAGCAACCTCTTCAGATGAACTTTTTAAGAACGCAAGAGAAGCAGCTTTTGAAGACAAAAATTATAATGTGGCCAAGCAACTGGCCTTCCAGGCGTTGAAAATATCGCCGGCCTACGCTGATATTGAAATATTTCTTGGCAGAGTGTATGCATGGAACGATCAATACGACAGCGCCTGTTATCATTTTTCTAAAGTACTCAGCGCCGACCCGGTAAACGAGGACGCAAGTATCGCATATGCCGACCTGGAATATTGGAATGACCATTATGAAAAGTCACTCAATATTTGTAATACCGCGTTGAGTTCATATCCGGCTTCACAGCCGCTATTATTAAGAAAGGCAAAGAATTTAAAAGCATTAAAAAAATATAGTGAGGCCAGCCTTGTCACATCTGGTATTTTAAAAATTGATGAGAGTAATAAAGATGCTTTGGCTTTGGCATCAGGTATTAAAGATGCACGGGCGGTAAACAAAATAAGCATCAGTTATGATCATGCTTCTTTCGATAAACAATTCGACCAGGATTGGAATTTCGCAAGTATTTCTTATGGCAGACAGACCAAACTGGGCTCCATAATAGCACGGGTGAATTATGCAAATCGTTTTGGTTCCGATGGCATACAAGGTGAAGTAGACGCCTATCCCCACATTAGCAAAACGTTTTATAGCTATGTAAGTTTTGGCTATTCTGATAATGTGGGTGTGTTTCCGAAATACAGGGCGGGCTTTTCTTTATATGCCAATCTGCCCAAAAGTTTTGAAGCTGAAGCCGGGCTGAGATATCTGTATTTTACAAGCCCGACAAATGTGTACACTTTTTCCATTGGCAAATATTATAAAAGCTTTTTGTTTAATGCACGTACCTATCTCACACCTTCCGATGGTTCACTTTCACAATCTTACAGCGTAGCGGCACATTATTACCTTAAGGGCGCTGACGATTTCGTTAGCCTCAGTGTTGGCACCGGTCTTTCACCCGATGATAATAACCAGAACATCCAGTTTAGTAATAAGCAGAACAGGCTTTCTTCCAAAAAGATCTCCGCAAGTTTCAGCCATACTTTTTTAAAATGGAATATTTTATCATTAAGTGCCGGGTTGATCAACCAGGAATATCAGCCATCTGTAAAAGGTAACCAGCTAAATCTCTCTGTTGGTTTGAGTCGCAGATTTTAGTAATATTTTTTCTTGCCCATTTCTCGCCGCCGAATAATTATTTGATTGAGTATGGATCCCAGGAACCGGGTAAGTAAATCAGGCCTGAAAATATCTTTAAACAGGAGAGGAGTTTATTACTGCGAATTTTTTTTTTGATCTATCATCAGTCATTGCGTAAGTTCTTAGGATCTCTGGTTCGGGATATTAAGTTTATGAATTTAGCGGAGATAAAATACTGAAGCCATTTTATTTCATCAATAAACTATCAGGCAACATTGAGGTCGTTGTTGCCAGTGTATTGTTTTTCCGTAAAAATTCTGCGAAGGCAGACTTAAGCTTATCTTTTTCCGTGTCGTTTGTAACAGGATCGAGGTTCATATTATTACTTATTTTAAAAAGTTCATCTCCATGAAGCATGTATTCGTTCATCACATAATCTTCTATATCGCTTTTAGTTTGCATGAATGGATAGGAGTGTATATTTCTAAATGTATGAGCTGTGTCAAGTCCTGTTCCCAGCCACGTGGCCATTGCCGGTACTTTAAAATTATATTGATGCTTAAGTAATGAAAGCAGGCTTGGTGTTATATCCATATGTGTTGACAATGCCCCAAAATTTTCAGTCCGTTTTAGTAACGGCGAATAAATAATCAATGGAACATGATAGCGGTCTATTTTTGTCGCCATAGGAATTTCCGGCATACGGTGATCTCCCGTAATTATAAAAATGGTATTATTAAAATCTTCCCGGCTTTCATAATTAGTTATAAAATTCCTGATAGCATCATCCGTATATAATATACTTGCATATTGATCTGTGTAACGCCGGTGCTCTGTCTTTTCAGCCTCGTTTAAATTTAATGTTGCCATTCGTTGTTCAAAAAGCCCGCGGTATTTATCCTCATCATTAATTAAAAAAGGATTGTGAGTGGACAGGGTCATCACAACATTGCAGGTAGGCGCTCCTGTTTTAGGCGATACTTCATTCATCTTTCTAAAAACTTCTGCGTCGCCGTACCCCCAAGTAAAGCCACTGCTGCTTTCCGGCATTTTTTTATATCCCGCTGAAAAGGTTTTTTCATCATAAATTTTAGTTCCATTTACGCTAAGGAATTTATCCATGTTGTCGAAGCTTGCATCGCCACCGTAATAGAAGTTGGTGCTGTATCCATTCTGGTTTAAAATATTCAGAAGCGATTCATGAGCAGGCATCTTATCACCTAATTCAAGAAATCCATTTTTGCTGAAAGGCAGGGAACCAAAAATGGATGGCAACATTGCAAATGTTCTGCCACCCGAACTTAAGAAATTGTTCCAGTAAAGGCTTTTGCCTGACAAGGAATCCAGAAAGGGAGTGAAGCTTCCGAGGTAGGCATCCTCGTTAGAAAATGCCCTTCCCAGGCCTTCTACTACAATGAAAACTATGTTTGGATTGGCTTCACTTTTATCAAAAAATGGAGACAATACATCCGTTGAATCTACTTCGTGCAAAAAAGGATAGTGCGCCTCATCTATATATTTAAATGCGGTCTCTGTCACAGAAAATGGAATATATTTTTCTTTACTTCTATAAAGCGAATGAAAGCAGCTTGTATAGAAATAGTAAGACTTGTTTAACGAAATATTATTGCTGAATTCCTGGCCTGGCTTCCATTTATTGGTAATTGAAGCAATAGAGACGATTGATGCTAATAATGATACCGCAATCATTCCCGCTGAAAACCTGGCATTGAATTTTAATTTTTTTGGAATGATCACAAACAAAGAAATTATCAAGGCAAGCATAATGCCTGCACTGAAAATAAAAGTCATCGAAATATTTGCTGCGCCTGCTGTTTGCTTAATATCAGCGAAAGAATATCCGAGCAAATCTGCGCCCAACGGAACGAGTGTTTCCAGGAAATATTCGGCCAGTGCTGCATGAACAACAATTACGAGTAATGAAATTGCTACAAAGAAAAAACGGGCAATCTTTTTATTGAGAAAAAATATTAGAAGGAAAATTGTAACCGGGACTATCGCAATATTCAAAGCAAATGAAATATCGTTGATAAGGCCAAATTTTATAACATTTAAAAAGTTTTTGGGGACACCGAAATGTTGGACATCCCTTATCAACTCATAGATTTTTACTAACAGCATCGAAGACAAAAGAATAACTACATATACAGCAGCTTCTTTTATACCATGCATCATTCTTTGCGAGAGCTGGGTAATTTTCTTCACGGACTTTGCAGGTTCAGCCACGGCGGCGGCCTGTTGCGATTGATTTGAACTTAATCCCAATCTTGTCATTTCACCCCAGTTATTCTTCTTTCTTAAATAATCTATATTGCCTTTTATCGCCGACCACACTACAAAAGAATGAAACAGGAAAGGCTCAAGAAAAGCAGTACCGAATAGTTTGAAAATATCTTTGCGCCCTTTATACTGGTTATAGGTGAGTACTTCCATTAATATCGCAAAGACCGAATATAAAAAACCAAATAGCAGGATACATCCCAGCAAAGCCAGGAAAGTAGGCCAATGCACAAACCCTAAAAATGTCAGCAGAATGAATACTATCATCCCCACAAATTCAATTATGGGCGCAAGAAATTCAAAAAAGAACCAATAAGGATAGCTTAACATTCCTAATAATCCATAGCCCGGGTTAAAGAACATTTTTTTGTGCTCCCATAAAGTTTCAATGGTGCCTCTTGTCCACCGGTTTCTTTGCCTTCCTAATATTTTATAGTCGGATGGCGCTTCCGTCCAGCATAGTGGATCAGGAATGAAATTCACTTTATAGCGGCACTTGTGTTCTTCCATATAACGCCGCATACGTACTATCAGCTCCATATCTTCTCCAACTGTTTTAGTACTGTAGCCTCCGCATTTAATAACAATTTCTTTATCGAACGCTCCAAAAGCTCCCGAAATAAGCAGCAAACCGTTAAGCCTGCTCCACGCCATTCGACCTAATAAAAATGCACGGATATATTCTATCGTTTGTATTCTCGGTAAAAACTTTTTAGGAAGATTTATTTGTATAAGCTTGCCATTTTCTATGATACAGTCGTTTGCAATTCGTATCACACCCCCGGAAGCAATTACCCGGCTTTTGGTTTCTTCCAAAAAGGGTTTTATCATTTTTAGCAATGCATCCTGCTCGAGTACACAATCAACGTCTACACAAACAAAGTAGCCATACCGGGCGATATTTATTCCCACATTTAATGCATCGGATTTACCACCGTTTTCTTTATCAACAATAACCAGCCGGTGAAAAACCGGGTTACTACTTTTATAAACTCCTCTTACCTTTTTTGTGGGAATTTGCTCATTTATAAAAATGTTTATTTTATAAAGATCATAAGCCTTAATCAATCTTTGCATCGAATCATCTTTGCTGCCATCATTTACTATTATCAATTCAAGCGTATTGTAGTGAATAGATAACATTGATCTTACATTTTCAACAATGTTGGCTGCTTCATTATAGGCCGGCGCTATGATACTTATGCCCGGAAGCTGCTCAGAGGCTGCGAGTATCCGGAAGTCAGTGAAGTAATTTTTGCGAAGGTGTTGTCTTATTTCAGCGACGGAATAAACACCAATGAAAATATAAAAGATTAATAAAAGCCACGCGTAAGCAAGAATGCCATACGTAAAAAAATCGAGTATGAGTTTCTGCCACGTCATGCTACGCAATCATCGTTAATTTCAAGAAAAATATTTTTCCATGGATACTGGTTCGCAAATGGCTGGGCCTGTAAAAATGCAGAACCCAATGGATGTAGCCGGGATAAAGATTTCGCCGCGGCGGCTTTTATTTCATTATCCTGATCATGTAAGAGGTTTTGCAAAAATGAAATCTCAGCTTCACTTCCTGTGTCTTTCAATGCATCTATAATGGCAAGCCTGAGTATCCTGTTGTTAAAAAAATAATGGCTTACCATTATCCCTGCACTGTTTTCTCCGGGTACCTTTTTCATGTATTCCAGGACATTTAATTTTATTTCCAGACAGGTATTTTGTAAACAGTTTATGACATCATCGTAAAGGTCATAGCGATTGGCCGATCTTGCCAGCTTTAAAGAAAATACAACCACAGACTCATTTGACGATTGAAGCCATTTTTTAAATCCGTCTGAATTTTCTGCCTTGATGCCTTTAAGCTTATTTAAAAGTTGTATCTGCTGCAATTGACTTATTTGCCGGGTTGTCACGTTAAGAAAGCGAAGCCCTGAAAAGTCATATAAATTTATAATTGAACACTGGGCCTCATTTCGTACCAATTCATTTGGATGATTCGTAAGCCTGAAAATTTCTTTGCCATACTTTCTTTGATTCATGATTCCGAGTTCCTGTATACCTTTTGCCTTTATGTGCCAGCTTTTGCTGCGAAGTCTTTTATAAGAGTCTATATTTAATTCTAAAATTTCATAAAGCCTTATAAGATTTGAAATAGATGCGCCTGAAAGATTTTTGCTCGCATGTACGAGCTCATTAATCGTGTATTTTCTGAATACAGATTTCTTTAAGAGCTTTTTAACTTCACCCGGAATTTCGATGGTCTCGTCCTCGGTTGATAGTATCGCCTGGCTTATCATGGTTGCAAGGATCTGATACCATATTCTTTTATTTTTTTCGACCCTCCTTTTATAGATAGTAAAGCCCAAAATAGTTGCAAAAAGCATTGAAAGCACAGCAAGGAAAGTGTAGATCACCCTGACAAATACAATTGTGTCAATTTGTAAAAAGAAAGTGAGGCTGAAAGATTGCATTCATTTTTGGTTAGATATCCTTATCAGGTGAATGCATTGGCTTTGGCCGGTGCGAATCTTTTCACCCTCAGGGATAATTCATTAGGACTAAAGGGTTTTGTAATGTAATCATCAGCGCCCAGCTGAAACGCTTCCAGGACAACATTTTCCTGCCCCATAGCAGATAAAACAATCACCGGTATTTTTTTTACCGGATTTCGTTTTACTGCTTCAATTATTTCCAGTCCCGATGCGAAAGGCATCATGATATCTGTAATAATAAGGTCCACTGCTGATTCTTGAATTTGCTTCAGGGCTTCTCTGCCATCCTGTGTCAGTATTAGGTTATGGCCATCTTTCTTTAGCCGGAGTTCGATCGTTTTTAGCATGATGATTTCATCTTCTGCTACAAGTATAGTCATAGGTAAGTATTTATATTTTTCTATCAGTGCCTGTTCTCTTAATGAATAAACATACTTTACACAATTCTTGCTATTTTTTTGCAGATTGGGATGAATAATTGCCTATCAAAAAGGTCGTTGGGGACTGATAAATTTCTGGCGTATTTAGGGTCCTGAAATATAACTCTGAATAAAGCAAATTATTGCATGGAAAAAGCGGAAATTCTGTTATAGAATTCAAGCCAGCAGGGTCTTAGGGCAAATTCCCCCCAAATGGGCCTAATTATCTCGGCTTCCAGGTCCTGGCAGAGCCTTCTTTCCAAAGACGGCGGCGGCGATGCAGAAATCCTTTTATAGAATTCAGCGTCGGCAATCCCTTCAGTTAAATGCCGGCAAAAAAAATATGCCGGGTCCTAATGCGGCTACTTTCTACTTGAACGGAGGGGAATTTGAACCACGACTCAATTAGTTGTTGATGCCTCCACAGTCGTGTATGGGATTATCGCTACAACCCATCCAAAAATTGTGCATGAATATAATCAACCACAGCCGGTAGGCTATTGGTTTCTTCAAAGACTTTTAATTGCCTGTCTGCACCCGTGCCTTGCTCGAGCATGCGGTGAACATTGCTCACGGCATTGCGAATACCCAATGGCCCGGTGACATCCTCAATAAAATCGAGCAGTTCATAAATAAGCACCCTGGTATTTACTTCCGTTTCTTTACCAAAGTCGATAAGACTTCCTTCGATACCATACCTGCCGGCACGCCATTTATTTTCATTTATTAAAGCACGGGGATAAATAATGAAATTGAGGTTTTCTAATCGCAGCTTATAAAGCTTGGCGCATATTCCCTGGAATAGCGCGGCGATGGTGATGGTCTCCTGAACAGTCATTGGTACATCGCAGATGCGAAACTCAACGGTGTTAAAAAATGGATGCACGCGAAGATCCCACCATATCTTTTTTGCATTGTCAATACAATTCGTTTTTACCAGTAGCTTCACGTAATTATCATACGATTCTATGTTTTCAAAAAAATCGGGTATGCCTGTTCGTGGAAACTTATCAAAAACTTTTGTACGAAAAGATTTATAGCCCGTTTTTCTTCCTTCCCAAAAAGGAGAATTGGTACTTAACGCGTAGATATGGGGCAGGAAATACCTGGCTGAGTTTGCAATATGAATTGCCATTTCGCGGTTCTCCATTCCGACATGCACATGCAAGCCAAAAATAAGGTTGCTTCTTGCGGCCTCCTGTAATTCATTTACAATTTCGCTATAGCGGGCATGATCTGTAATCAACTGACTTTCCCAGTGACTAAAAGGGTGGGTTCCTGCTGCGCCTACCCGCAACCCAAGGCCGTCGGCAATGCCACTTATGGTTTTGCGAAGTGTTGCAACATCTACAAAAGCTTCATCAATGTTCTGGCAAATATCCGTGCCTACTTCCACGACTGCCTGGTGCATTTCTGCCTTTACTTTATCTTTTATAACTTTCTCTCCCTCCTGCACAATTTTCTGCTCATGGCTTTTAAGCTCACGGGTAACGGGGTCAGTCACCATATATTCTTCTTCTACTCCTAATGTAAAATGCTTGTAAGAGATGCCTGCCATGAGTTATTAGTTATTGGTTATCTGGTAAAAGCTATTGGGTATAGGAGTAAGGTATAAAGGGCTAATTCACAAGTCACGCTCCTCACTTATATAATACTTTTCCGTCTGCGCTTCTTCTTACGTATTCTCCCCAGGTAAGGTTGTCCTTGCCTTCCTGGTACGAGTGTGCTTTTTCAATGGCAAAATTTGCAGCACTTTCCACAACCCAATCGAAGTTCTCCTGGCCCACACTGGTTATTTCCGCATCAGGCGCAGGATTGCAAAAGTCAATTGCATAGGGTACGCCATCCCGTAAGGCCAGCTCAACGGTATTGAAATCGTATCCCAGGTATTTGCAAATCCTCAAAACAATATCTTTCATTTGTTCATACCTTTCTTTGTCCGGTTTAAAGTCTGCAACATATCTTAGGTGATGCGGATTGCGGGGTTCGTACGGCATAATGCGCACATCTTTGCCTCCAATACAATAACACCGGTAGTATTCATCAAAAACAATTTCTTCCTGCAGCATCATGATAAGTTCACCGGTTTCTCCATGTTTTGTGAAAAAATCATTGGGATCATTCACCTTATAAACATTTTTCCACCCCCCACCAGCGTGTGGTTTCATATATGCCGGAAAGCCAATGTACTTGAATATGGTTTCCCAATCCATAGGATATGCAAGATTTGAAAAAGACTGATCGTGCGTGTCGGTGGGTAAAGTGCTTGAAGGTACGATTACAGTTTTTGGAACCGGTACATCAATTTTTGTTGCAAGACAATTATTAAAAAATTTTTCATCAGCACTCCACCAAAAGGGATTGTTTATAACGGCAGTTCCGCTGAGGGCAGCATTTTTTAAAAAAGCCCGGTAGAAAGGAACGTCCTGTGATATACGGTCAATTATTACCGCGTATCCACTGCTTTCACCCTGAATTACTTTATCAATATGAACCGGCTCAGCGATTATGCCCTCGATATTTTTACTGTTTACTCTCTCCACAAAAGCTTCGGGGAAACTTCTTTCCTTTCCGAATAGTACTCCAATCTTTTTCATGTAATTTTTTTTTGGTGAAAAGTATAAAACCGTGAAGAATTAGTATAATCAAATATATTTTTTGATTCCGAATAAAACAAAACTAAATTTTTAAGTGAAGCGATGACTGATATATTGATTTTATAAGATATAACGAACCTATAGTATTGGCTTAAGCACTAAGCCATCTTCTTTACCGTCACTATATTGACCATTAAATTTTCAATTTGAATTTTGTTTATTTTTGGGTGCTGTATGCAAACGAAAAAAATACTTGGGTCGCTTACTGAAACACATGTTCTCAATTCTGATTTACTAAAAAGAGATGTAATCCTCGATTTTTATTTACCGCCACAACCCGCTGCTGCCGGCGATATAAGTTTACTGCTTATAAACGACGGGCAGGATCTTAGAACTATGGATTTTGAAAAAATCCTGGAAGAACTTTATAGCGATGAAACTGTTTCGCCGTTGTTTTGCGTAGGCATTCATTGCAGTGCCGACCGGAAAAATGAATATGGTACCGCGAAATTTTTAGACTTCAAAGGGAGAGGTGCAAAAGCCCTGTTTTACCAGCGTTTTATTTTCGAAGAACTATTCCCTTTCATTGAAATAACTTACAGCGCTTTCTCCTTTAACGAAAAATCATTCTGTGGCTTTTCATTAGGTGGATTAAATGCGCTTGATATTGTCTGGAATTATCCAGGGGAATTTTCCCGTGCCGGCATCTTCAGCGGCTCCCTCTGGTGGCGCAATGTAAGCCAGGATGATCCCGCATTTGATGAACGAAATCACAGGATCATGCATAACCAGATAAGAAATGGTAAGTATGTTCCCTGGCTTAAATTTTTCTTTGAAACAGGGACGCTTGATGAAACTGCTGACAGAAATAAGAATGGAATTATTGATTCGATAGATGACACACTTTCTCTCATCGAGGAATTGGTAACTAAAGGATATGATCCATCAACAGACATTCACTATCTCGAGATCAAAGATGGCAGGCACGACGTAGCAACGTGGGGCAGAGCATTCCCCGAATTTCTAAAGTGGGGGTGGGGCAGGAAGTAAAATGAATATCAGGTGCCTGCAATAGATATCAAAATCTTAAACAAGGCCTGTAGCCAATCCATAAGATTTAATTTGGTTTTTACAGGTGCATCTTTATTAATAGAGGTTAATGCAAACCGTGCGATAGGCGCAAAAGACAACGCGAAAGTACTATTCAATTTATACTCTGCACCGAGTGATACCAGGCCCTGGAAGTATGAAGACTTTAGCCCTTGTATATTATTGGACGAAGCTGATTTATTTCCATTCGAAGTTGGAATAGTTGTTTCAAGTTTTCCTTTTGCTAAGAAGTTTGCTAAAACGCCGGGTTCAGGAAAAGCTGATAAACCCGGCTCTCGATTATTATTTTTTAAAACATAACCTAAAGCCGGGTTATTGAAAATAAATGCCGACGGAAATGAATTGCAAATTTTGCGAAGCGCTTTAGATACTCTGAAGAACGATAAACCGAAATTGATTTTAAGATGTGACCAAAGAATTGCCGGCAAGCAAAATGTACGGGACACTTTTAAATTTTTAAGCGGGCTAAATTATAAGGGGCATTTTGTTTTAGATACCATTGGCATCCCGTTAGTCAATTTCGATTTCAATATTTACCAGAATGAATGCAATGATTTTTATTGTACTGAATTCATGTTTGAATAGCGGCAATTTCTATCCAACAAAATTTTTAAAAGATTTCGGAAGAGTTTTTCATAAAAGAATCACTATGAAAACTTAAAGCAGGCTGAATTCTTCAATCTGCTTATTTTTTTCCACTATTATTCAGCTGCGATGAAAGAGAATAATTTCAGGCCCCTGGGTTAATTTCCGTTGTTGGGCTGGCGGGAACATCATCCGTCTGACTCCCTTTAAAGAAATCGTCGAGATGCTTCTCAGCATTAGGAAAATGATCCTTAAACATATCGGTAGCTTTGTTTTTTAGATCGGCAAAATAATTTTTCATCGTACCCCCTGCACTCTCTGCTTCGTCTTTTAGTTTGTGAAATTTATCTTTTATAGAATCAGCCATTTTTTGCTTTTCTTCTTCGGTCATTTTACTGTATTTATATGCACCAAAGGCCGCAGCGGCTCCTAACAGGATCGTTGCAAGATGTTTATTATTTACACTCATGTAATTAAGTTTAATTTGGTTTATTAATATTCGCAGCTAATTAGTAACAATAAATCTGCCACAATAAATATACAGGAGGATGTAGCAGGTTTAACCAATGAACTCTTTAAAAAAGTTTCTAAAAATCGAAATTTAAAATCTTTCTTACATAATTAATTACTTTAGCGGTTCACCATCAAAACTTTTAAAATGTCTGTTAGTGGCGCTTTGCTTGCTGAACTGAAACACGAGGGCTCCCAAACCAGGAAAATGATAGAACGCCTTCCAACGGATCGCCTCGACTGGAGTCCGCATGAAAAATCAATGAAGCTGGGAAGGCTTGCAACTCATATTTCCGAACTGCCGTTTTGGGTTGTACGAATTTTAGATTCCGATGACTTTGATATTTCTGCCGGCAATTTTAATCCTGAAGGCAAAGGAAGTACTGAAGCTATTTTACAGGTATTTGATGAACAGCTCGCGGAAGCGGTCACGGCGCTGGAATCTGCTTCAGATGAAAAGATGGATGCCATATGGACACTTCGTCGTGGGGAACACAAAGTTTTTCAATTGCCACGTAAGATCGCCCTGAGAAATATAGCGTACAATCATCTTTACCACCATCGGGGGCAGCTAAGTGTTTACTTGCGTCTTATCGATATTGCTGTGCCTGGTATGTATGGGCCTACGGCTGATGAGGGCATGTAAATGCATTTCTTTTAAAAAATATCCGATTCATTTTTAATGCTGATGGAAGTATAAAAATGCGGAGTGGGGGAAATTATATGCTGAAGATGTAAATGAAATAAGGTATATTGGTTTGGAAAAAGCTTCGATGAATTGATTAAAGATTTTTTATTAATATCCGCATCTCAAAATAGAAGTATGAATATGAAAAAGCTTATTGTTTCTTTTTTTTCCATTGTAATATCCACCGCTGTTTCTGCTCAATTAAAAACGACGCCCAAGTGCCCGGATGTAGACATTGACATTCTGGATGGAACTGTAAATAAATCGCTGCTTCCAACTTCAACCGTTGGACAAATCAAACTTAATCTTCCCTGCTTTACAAGCTTTGAAGAAGTGGGCACCACTGCGAAATGTGGTGCTGGTGTTTTTTACAAAGACAAGGATGTTTATTTCTATACCGATCGTGATTATATAGAAATAGGCCCGAATTTTAAAGGCAATCTTAGTGTACCATTGCTGGGAGCATCACGGGGTGGACTATTCAGGGTATTAGGAAACCCGGCAATAAAAGATGTTACATGGGATGCTTTTCAAACTTCATACGGCATTTTGATTCTCTACTATAATGCAGAAAGTAAAATAAATAAAATACAGTTCAGCACCCAGTCCACCAACAGTATAAAGCTTTGTGAATGACGTTCGTAAAACGCCGGGTGCAGGTAATACCAGTAAAGAATTTCCTTTGAAATTTTACGTTCCTTCCTGCTCCTCACTCCCAATAAATAAGGCTCCCGCCCCTGAGTCGAGTTTTTTAAAAATTTAATTTTTATTGTAAGCCAGGTTCATCTCAAATAAAGCTGAACCGGTCGAAAATTTTCATAAATTGTTTTATGACAACATATAAAATATTAGACCAGGCAAAAGGCTATGCCGAGAAATACCTGGATGAGTTACCGGGCAGAAGGGTTTTTCCGGATAAGAATAGTTTGGAGGACCTGGCCAGTCTTTCCATTCCATTACCAGGCACACCTGCGAGCCCGGAAAAAGTACTGGAAATATTAAATGCGAAAGGTTCTGCGAATACAGTTGCAAGCAATGGAGGGCGTTATTTCGGGTTTGTATTTGGAGGGTCGTTCCCTGTTGCAGTAGCGGCGAGTTGGCTGGCCACAGCATGGGATCAAAATGCCGTGTTCAACATTTCATCTCCCATTGCCGTTCAAATAGAAAAAGTTGCCGGCAGGTGGATACTTGACCTGTTACATTTGCCGGAAAAATCAGCTGTGGGTTTTGTCACAGGAACTACAATGGCAAATTTTTGCGGTTTACTGGCAGCACGTGAGGACATATATAAGCGTAAAGGATGGGACGTTAAATCAAACGGAATGAATGGAGCACCACCCATTAGAATTATTGTGGGAGAAGAAGTCCATGCCAGTATGCTCAGAGCTTTGATCCTTGCAGGTTTCGGAACAGGAAACCTCGTAAAAGTTCCCACGGATGAGGAAGGAAGAATTATTGCGGAAAAACTCCCTGAAATTGATGATGCGACATTGATATGTGTACAGGCGGGCAATGTAAATACCGGCGCTATTGATCCTATAAAAAATATTTGTTTACAGGCAAATAAAAAAGGAGCATGGGTACATGTAGATGGCGCATTTGGTCTATGGGCAGCAGCCTCACCTGCTAAATTTTCTTTAATAGAAGGTATAGAACTCGCCGATTCCTGGGCTATTGATCTTCACAAGTGGTTGAACGTTCCTTATGATAGTGGCCTGATAATTTGTAAAGACGCGAAGGCATTGCAATTTGCCTTATCGGTTAGTGCGGCATATTTACCAGACGCAGTCGAACCGGAACCTTATTTTTATACACCTGAAATGTCCAGGAAGGCAAGGGGAATAGAAGCATGGGCTACTATTTACACATTAGGACGAATCGGAGTTGCTGAATTAATTGAACGTTGTTGCCGCCATGCTGAGGCATTCGCTTTAAATCTTAAAAATGCAGGCTTTGAAATTTTAAATACTGTAAATCTTAACCAGGTTTTGGTTTCCTTTGCCGATGCGGCTATAACAAACCGGATCATCAAAAAAATTCAGGACGATGGAACCTGCTGGTGTGGCGGCACTGTATGGAAGGGCCGGACGGCTATGAGAATTAGCGTCTCTTCATGGATGACAACAGAAGCGGATGTTGAGCTGTGTTCGGCTACAATAATCAGGATAGCAAAGCGGGAGATAAGCGGTATAAAAAAGGACGAAATGGCCGGAGGTTCATGAAAGGGTGAGCATTGCTTATTGACGCATTTAAAGTTTTAGTGCAGCCATTATCACTTCCAAATTGGATTATATTTGAAGTGCCAAAACGATTTTGGAAGAATTGGTTTGACCCCGCTTAATAAAGACATATAATGATCATCAGCAGCATAAGTAAAAAGCAACTGAGATCTGGTGAAGCAATAAAGAGCCAGGATCTCAGGGAAGGCATCTTTAACCTGATAAAAAATGAACACCCCGACTTTGAGAGGGACTGCCATATTTCAATTGACGAGCTTAACCAATATAGACGGCGTTATCTTACGTCACTCATTACAAAAGAAAAAGGAGAATTGGCAGACATCGACCGGGATGTTCTTGATGCCATTCAAAATAATTCAATCCTTTCCGAAAATGTCCAGGATGAAATTGAAGATGAACTTTCCTTAGGACAAAGGCTTGCCGATAAGATTGCAACGTTTGGCGGCAGCTGGTATTTTATTATTATATTTTTCTCGTTTATTTTAGCATGGATGGCGATTAATATCTGGATTTTATCAACCCGCCCGTTTGACCCGTTCCCATTTATTTTATTAAATCTCATTCTCTCTTGCCTTGCCGCTATACAAGCCCCGATTATTATGATGAGCCAAAACAGGCAGGAACAAAAAGACAGGCAACGGGGAGAACACGATTATAAAATCAACCTGAAAGCAGAACTCGAGATTAAATTGTTAAGTGAGAAAATTGATCATTTGCTTGTTCACCAAAATAATAAATTGCTGGAGATACAGGAATTACAAACTGACTACCTGGAAGATTTAATGAAACAACTGAAAAAGAAATAAAATACCTCAACTTTTGTCACGCATCCTGAATTGTGTTTTCTTCGCTCCTTTCTCTCCTAGTTTATCAAAAACATTTTTTTTCGCAAACTATATGGAATTGAAAGACTTTCGCACACAGTGAAAATTTCCGGGTTTATCGGATCTGCAGGAAAACGGGAAAACTTGTTATCGTTTTGCAGGGCGCATGAGATGTTATGACCTACGGTCAAGATTATCATTCGTACTGTAAAACATTCACCTATGTTCCGCAGTATTTATTGTTCACGCTTCGCAATATTTACTATAGCAATCGCCTGTTATTTAATGTTATCTAATTATTGTTTTATTGTTATCTGATTATTGTCTTATTGTTATCTGATTTTAAAGCAAGGATTAACTGAATGTTGCTAAATATTTTTGTGCCAGATGATCGTTTGACAAAGGGTGAATTATCTAAAAACAATTAGTAAATCATGAATAATTTAATTAATAAATTGCCGTATCTAAAAGAATTATACCAGGGATTAAATTTCAAGAAAAATTCCTGTTACCCTGCCGGGCATTATCACTCGCCGATAATTTCTGTAGACGATATTAAAAAACGTGAAGTGGAGATCTGGGATAAATCTCAGACGGATGGCATAATAGGTATAGACCTGCAGACGGAAAATCAAATAAAGCTCTTACATAGCTTTAAAAAATATTACGATGATATTCCGTTTGACCCCGCGAACGAAAATAATACCAGGTATCAGTTTAATAACAGGTTTTACTCCTACAGCGATGCTATTATTCTTTATTCAATGATCAGGTATTTTCAGCCAAAACGAATTATTGAAATTGGTTCAGGGTTTTCATCATCCGTGATGCTCGATACCAATGAATTGTTTTTTAATAATCAAATCGACCTCACCTTTATAGAACCTTATCCCGAAAGGTTATACGATCTTATTAACGAAAAAGACAAAAACTCCGCAACCATCATACAAAGCGACGTTCAGTTAATACCGCTGGTTGATTTTGAAAAGCTGCGGGCGGGAGATATTTTATTTGTAGACAGCACTCATGTTGTAAAAACAGGGAGTGACGTTAATTATATTTTGTTTGAAGTTTTGCCAAGATTACAAGTTGGTGTATTGATACATTTTCATGATGTATTTTATCCATTCGAATATCCAAAAGATTGGGTTCTTAGCGGAAGAAACTGGAATGAAGATTATTTTTTGAAAGCGTTTCTCATGTATAATGATAAGTTTCAAATTAAACTATTTTCGGGATACCTCCACACACATCATAAAGAAGCATTTAGGGACATGCCGTTATGCTATAAAAATCCCGGTGGTAATATATGGATAGAAAAAAAATAGGGTGGGCTACATGACTCTTAGTAAAATGAGCCCGTTTTTGCTTCTTCAATCAAACTTCCAATATTCCCAGTTTCTCAAACGTAGCAGGCCCCACAATACCATCTGCGTCCAGGCCATTTTGTTGCTGGAATATTTTAACGGCTTTTACAGTACCACTTCCCAAAACGCCATCCTCCTCAACTTTAGGATCGGCTCCTTTTGTATTTAAGGTCTGTTGAAGTTGTACAACTGCATCACCGCCATCACCTTTTCTCAGGTAGGAACCTGTGGTAAACTTCTTTCCCGGCACGTTTGGTAAACTGGCTTCCTCTTGTATAAGGCCAAACAATTCCGGTGTGACGATTCCGGTGACGGGCAGGTTATGTTTTTGTTGAAATTCTTTTACAATATTTTCGGTCCCGGGCCCAAAACTGCCATCAACTTTTATTTTGAAATCGAGATCAAACAACATTTTTTGAAGTATAGTCACATTACTTCCTGTATCGCCATTCTGAATGTTATCATCATGTGGCAGGGCCGGCATTTCATTCAATGCTTTGGGGGTTACGAAGGCCCTTACCAATGATCTTTTTCTGGCGCGAAGCATCACTCTTCCTCCATCGCTGTTGTTTCCTATCTCGGTATTTCCTTCCCATGCCTGGAACGAGGTTTTACCATCGTCTATCCATTTTACAAAAATGCCCGTGTGGTCACATACGCCATCACCGCCCCAGTCGTACAAAACAATATCTCCCGGCTGTGGATCTTTAACCATACAACCATTCCGTTTCCAGAAAACAAAACCTGACTGGCAAGATTGATAACCATTTACTGTGTCCACTTTCTCAAGATGATGCCCGGCATGATCATACACCCAGCTTACAAAAATGCAGCACCATTTTACGCCGTCGAGGCCGTACCACTTACCATATTTTGTTTTGTTGGAATTAGGGGGAGATTCTACAATACCGTCCTGGGAAGCAGCAGTTTCAATAATTGATTGACGTGACATAAAGTTATTGTTTAGGTTGATGATTATTTTTTTCTCACCTCTTCACTGGCCGAGATTGGTGGTTTTGCTCCCGTACTCCGCAGGTTTGATATTTTGTTTAACAGGTCGAACCAAAAAGGAGCTCCCATCATTATTGCGAGAATAGTTGCCAACAGGCCCGTGATCTTAGAAAAAAGCAGCAACGCTGAAAATTTGCCATTGACATTATTCAGTTCGCCGGATTTCCATGTAAGAGGCATCACATCATTCAGGCCTTTTTTTGCCCTGTCAATATCTGCTATTTTTTTGGTGAGGGTGTTCTTAATCTCCTTCATACTTGCAGCGCCATTGGATGAAGTATCTGTATTGAAATTAATATTTTGAACCTGCTGTATTAAGGCAGAATCGTTTGTTGCGTTATAGCCCTCCATGGCAATTTTTGTACGTGCATCCGGGTTGCTATATAAATATTTAGCCAGCGCAATACTGTCTGCATTAAGAAATACCGTCACAACTATTGCCACCAACAAAGTAGCCGGCCGGGAATATTTCTTTTTTAAAGTTCCCGTCACGCGGGTCATTGAAGAGTCAAACCAGTTTTCTATTTTCCCCCTGAATAATTCCATTTTACTTACTGTTTTTTCAGTAAGGGATTCAAAAGTATCCTTTGCTTCCGCGGCGTAGGCTATTAACACTCTTTGAAATTCAGTGGAGAGAACGTCTGATTTTTGAATTGAGGTAATAAGCTCATCAAAATCTTTTGGAATCGATTTAGGGTTTGCCGGATCAAATGTAATTTTCTCAAGCAGTGCAGATGCGAAATTCTTTGCATCGATATAAGAATTAGATTTTCGAGCGGGTGACAAAGTTGTTACGGAACAGTGATCCATAATCGCCTGGCCCAGGCTGAGTTTTGTACCATCCGGTTGCGTTATTATCTTATCGAAAATTTTAAATAGCCATTCCTCCAGTAAGGCCGCCCTCGCCTTGAGTCCCGTAAGAATCATCTCTACCGCAGAACTGGTTATAATGCTAAGCAGGAAATAAACGAATATAATTCCTACAACTAAATCAAGGATAGGGAAATTGCTCATCTTGAAAATTTTTGTTTGCTGTTTACCCTTCCTGGCTAAGCAGTCTTTTTAAAAAATTATGTTAAGGTGTTGGTATTTTTGGAGACATGCAAATCGAATACAATCAATTCACCTAAACTCCGGTTAGCGCAGCAAAATGTTTATTGGATTCTAAAAAATACGGAAGCTTTTCAAAAATATAACCGGGTCTTTAAAAAGATTGGATGCACTAAGCTAAGATAACAGCACCAACTTTTGAAGGGTGAAAACACTGTTTTTAAAAAATTAATATTTGCCGGACAAATTTTTTTCCACCATTTTTTAATGAAGAACAAAAATTTTCATCCGAATGTCCGGCTCTTGAGGGTTGTTATTTACGGGATTTCATTTACTTTTTTTAATAATTCTACAGAGCGGTATTATAAATTGAGAATTAAGTATTTGTTAGATTTTAGTTCTGCAGAAATATCACAAAATATTTTTTATCGTCTTCGCTTCTTAGGTATAAAATGTAAGCAGTCAAATTCCAACCTGTTGCCCATCATCAAAATGTTAACTATTAATAGATTTTTACTGTATTTTTTTTTTGGCATCATTTTAGAATTGTATATAGAAAATCAATACAATAACTAAAAACCTAATCATGAAATCAATCAAATTAAAAACACTAATTACAGCAGCGGGCTTTTTTGCGTTGTCTTCTGCTTTTGCCCAGGATACCACAGTAACACCTAATCCTGACACTTCTAACGTGCCTTCGACAGATACCACGACCATGCCAAAGCATGATTCGACCGCTATCTCCTCTGACGCAAACACAAGCGACATTAGTATGGCTAATACAAGCCAGGTTAATTCAAATTCTTCTGCAAGTGTAAGTGAGGATAAGTCTGAAAAAAAGATGGACAAGGCTGCAAAGAAACAAGCAAAAGCCGAGAAGAAAATAGAAAAGGCCACTTCAGCAAAAGAGCCTGAAGACGATAAGTAAGTTATTCAAAACATAAAATAGAAAATCCGCAGTGTCTCTTAATTGCGGGTTTTCTATTTTATAAAAACTATTGCCTGGTTTAGCCTAGTCTAAGACAGGAAAATTCTCTATTACCCCTCGGTTAGCTCCGCGATATTCTTCAGGGAATTTATATTCTTCGTACTTCTATTCCAACTGGAAGTTCCAGCTAAAATTTATTCTCGTCTTTGCAAATAGATTCCTCAGATAACCAGAAGACTGGGGAAGACCAAATATAACTTCGGACTGTTGATTTTAGCGTTTGCTGAGTGATGTGCCTAAGAAAGGCTTTAAGATTCTTAGATTTTCCCGAGTTAGGATGTAGTAATTGTTTATCCCTGTTTTCTTGTGCTACAATATTTTCAACTTTTAACTTTCGCAAATGTTGTGATATCGCCGGAATGCTCGAGTCTAAAATATATGCGAGGTCCCAAGGACATAGCACTCTTTCTTCTTGCAGTAGGTAAATAATTCTCAGCCTTCTTCATTAATTGCCAAATCCAATAAGTAAATACTTAAATACGACATAAGATTTAGAAACGCTTTTGCGATGAAATCTGGCCCCGAGACTGCCATGACCATCCCAGAAACTAATACGCTCTACGTTATGCCATTAGAAAGCCTGCATTAAAACGGAAGCCTTCCGTAGGATTTATTTATTCGAAGAGAAACTTCTTCATTTATATGAAGCATGATTATGCGTGAGTAATTAATTTAAATCTATCATTCGCGAATTTTCTAAAACCGATTTAATTGTTGGAAATGTGTTATTGAAGTAATCTTTTAAGTCATGTCTTTTTACCCAGCGTATTTCAGTAATGTCTTCTTCCAGCTGCGGAATAAGTTCTTCCTTGTTAATTGCTTTCATTAGATACCAATGGGATTCTTTAAGAATATGTTTTCCAAACTCATCATAAGTATGGTAAGTAGTGTTGATTTTTGAAACAATTTTTAGTCTTTGAACGCCTGTCTCTTCCCCAACTTCTCTCAAGGCACATTCTTCTAAAGTCTCTCCGCTATCAAGCTTTCCCTTTGGTAAGTCCCATTTACCCCTCCTTAGAATTAGAAGAATTTCATCTGAATTATTTTCGACAAGACCTCCTCCGGCTTGAATCAGTTTAAAGTGTTTAAAGAAATTTTTCCTTAGCCTGGCAAAGTCAGGGTGTAGGATTATCCCCGCATGAAATGCCGGCTTTTTTATTTCATGTAATAGGGAATTGATCGCAGATGTTGAAAGTTCATCTATAAAAACTGCATCGGGATGATGTCTTGTCTCCTCGATCTTGGCGGTTAATTCACTGCAGAGATAAACAGGTTTGTCACCAAAGTAAATTGTTATACAGCTCATTCGTGTTTATTATCTTCGCAGCATGGACAACAAGGATGTCGTTGCTGAGAAACTGTTACAAATTAATGCAATTAAATTAAGTGTAAAGAATCCTTTTACATGGGCAAGTGGTTGGAAAAGCCCGATTTATTGCGATAACAGAAGGGTCTTATCCTTTCCTTATACCAGGGATTTTATCAAATCGGAGATGTGTGATGTTGTTTTCAAATCTTACAGTGATATAGATTTAATAGCGGGGGTGGCAACTGCCGGAATTCCATGGGGCACTTTAGTAGCTGATCAACTAAAACTACCCTTTATATATGTAAGGCCTAAACCGAAAGAACATGGCCTCGGGAACCAGATAGAAGGCTTTTATGAAGAAGGTAAACGCGTAATTTTAATAGAGGATCTTATTTCCACTGGAAAAAGTAGCCTGCAGGTTGCAGAGGTTTTGAAAAGGGCAGGCCTGCAGGTTGGAGGATTGGTCTCAATTTTTGATTATGGATTTGATCAGGCAAAAGAATCTTTTGCAAATGCCGGAGTGGAATTTAGGTCGTTGACAGACTACGAATCTTTAATTTCTAAGGCAATTGAAAAAAATATTGTTAATGCAGAGGATCAAAATGCATTGTTAAACTGGAGAAAAGATCCTTTAAATTGGAAGGTAAATTCCTAAATTCGTCAAAACTTGATCTATGAAAGCTTATCTCCTTATTATTTCATCTCTTCTGCTTTTCACTTTTTCAGCATTTAGCCAAAAATCAACTCAAAAAGCTGTAATTAATACGCCAGGAGTTCAATGTGAAGCTTGCAAGACCCGTATTGAAAACAGGCTAGTACACGAAGACGGGATTTCTTCTGTAAAAGCCGACTATAAAAGGCACACGGTTACAGTAGTTTGGTATAAGGATCGCACCAATATTGAAAATATTAAAACAGCCCTGGCTAACATGGGGTATGATGCTGATGATATTACCGCAGAACCTGACGCATATAAAAGGCTTCCCAAAACCTGTCAGCATATCCAGGAAGAGAAAAAATCCTAAGTATTAATTAACTTTTAATGCATGAATAAGCCTAAAAAAGGCTGAAGGTTTCTTTTGATTCGTAATTCAAGGGGAAACTCATAAATATATTTCCCTTCCCAATCCTTAATTTCCCTGTGAGTTTTATCGTGACTTCTTTTCCGAGCAGCGTGTTCATAGCATTCTTAAAAATATTCTGCATATCCACATCAAATTTAATGGGAAGAATGAAGGTATTTCTTCTTGGGATATTTATAAGAGTGTCCGATGAACTATGGCCAAACCTGCTCCCATTTATAAAAATATCCAGGTCAGTATTTCTCAACTGTAATCCGAAATTATTAGGGTTATAATATTCAAGATCTAATGCAATGGCGGAATTATTGAATCCCAACTTCTGAATAGAAAAGTTATGGTAAGTTTTATATTCCAGGGCTTTAGGTGAGGAGCAGGAGAAGAGCAATATTCCAATGGTGACAATCAATAATTTCCGCATTTTTATTTTTTAATTTATTTTTTTGCTGCCCAAAAGCCCTCTATACTTTTCTCACCGCGGAAGCTAAAATAGATCATTAATTCATTTGTCCTGACTGTAATTCAGCTATTCGTTTTTTCTTTCATTGCTGAGGCCCCTAATCTCTTCAAAGATATTTTATCGTCAATCGCAATTAACATCCCTTCGTTGAGAAAATCTTAAAAGAACAGGTTTTTTTGCAGCATAACTTTTTAAAGCGTTCCGCATTTTACTTATAACATGGGCGAGTTTCTGGGTACCGTACGTTTTCGGTCAAGTTCCAGATGACTCCAAAAAATGCACCCCCTTGAGTTAAAATACCGTGATTTTACTATTTCTGTTCCACAATAGAATCCCCGGATAAAATGGGAGAGTGACTGCGAATTTCTACAAATCGATTCAGGCCATCTACGAAATCGAATCTTTAAAACGCGATTTGTCTACAACTAATAAATTTAGTTTTACGAACCTTGATATTCATTGTTACGTGTACTAAATAAATTGGTGTTCATTTAAATTAATTAGCATTTGTTTTACAGGTATTTATAATATAAAAATTATATTTTATTATAAGATAACAAAAGGATAAACTAATTCATTTTTAAATGAAGGCTTAACGTTTACCCTATTTTAAATTTATCTCTAAATATATTAAAATGTGCACGTTATTAGGTATATATAAGTAATAATGGCTATTAAATATCAAGTGATGATAAAAATTATGATTTATTTAAATATGATGATGTGAAATTAGTACGGGATTCTGATTCTAATTAATTTGGTTCGGCTAATTTCCACCGGATGTTGATTGAAGATTTTGAGAGTTGAAAACGAAATAAAATCCCGATAAAAAAGCCATAGATTTAAATTTTAGTATTTTATTTTGCCAAATGATTAATCTTATTTACAAATTTTGCCTCGTATTAAATATAAAATCTAATGAATGATTAAGTTATTTAAAATTTATCTAAAACAGAAAAGACCGTAATTTTACGGTATTGCATAATCGGAATTTGTATTCTATGTTTGCCTCCGAATTAATGATGTGCCGTCTTACTCTCGGACATCTCTGGTTCAGAAAGGTCCCTCCTTGAAATAACTGCTTTCATCTTAGTTATCTCAAAAACTAATTTGATCAATTTTTAAAACCAAAACCACAAGAAATGAATTCTAGATCTACATTTGTAGGTAAGTGCATGATTGTGCTTATAGTTTTGACATTCTTCTCAATCGTTTCAAGCCAGGGTCAAAGTCTTTCTCCAAAACTAAGATTTGTACAGCCTAAATTGATATCCGGTACTGCCGGGCAAAGAAATGCTATATATAAATTTTCAGGTGTTATAGAGGGGGTTGATGCATTTGTAGAGATTGCCGATCTGGCAAATGGCGCAAAGTTGGTCAATATTGATGATTCCACACTAGGATATTATGATGCATGGCAGCCAACTGTCGGAGGGCCTTCAACTTATGGTACTTCATATATTAAATGGGAAATTACTTTTAAAACATCGCTTGGCATAAGCTATACTTTCCCTTTGCTTGATCTTTCTGCAATAGATATTGACGGCGATAACGTTCGGGTAAGAGAATTTATTGATATAGATAAGATTTCAAGCTACGATTTGCCCGATATGGTTTCTTCTTTATTAGATATTAGCAATGTCAGTAATGATAATGATGACATAGTATCATTCGATGCAAGAATTAATTTTCACTTTGTCAATATTTCAAAAGCTAATCTGTCTAAAGGATCCCGGATATATAATAGCGGGGCAACTGGCGGTATTGCTATTAACAGATATAACTGTCTTAATACTGTTGGTGTAAAGTATCGGTCTTTTGATGCTTATGCGGTCAATAATACATTCGCAAATATTTCATGGGTTACTGAAAGTGAAACAAATAATGATCGCTTTGAAATTGAAAGAAGCTATGACCAAAAATATTTCAGTACTGTCGCCCTGATCTTTGGCCAGGAAGAAAGCACATCGGGCTCAAATAAATACAACTTCATTGATAAAGCAAGAGATCTAAGCGGCCACAAAATGGTTTACTATCGTCTTAAACAAATTGATATCGATGCCCAGGTGACCTATAGCGTGGTAAAAATTGTTCGATTTAATTCCGGGAGCCAAACTGTTGTCAAGTTTTATTCCAATTCTTACATGGATAAGCGTTCAGTAAACTGTAATGGGTGAAAAAAATTGAAGGCAGAACTTCGAATGATAAATATAAATATAAGGGACAAGTTGTGGATGCCGAAAAGTCAAAAAGTATTGAAGATGCGTAAATAACATTGAGGTAAAAAGTCTTTTGATCATGCTTCTGAATTATACATCATTTGATTTGATAATTGGGAAACCTCATGGCAAATTAAAAGGGTAATAAAGCAATAATTTAAAGTTACAGGGCCATGAATCAATAATAGAATAAGGGTTAATAGAGACAAACGTTTTAAAAAACAGGCCTGGCAAAAGAATATAATAAGACAACTCTGGCTTTAATAAAATAATTCAACTCGTTTTCTTTGGGGGTTACAGAACCTCACTGGTTCTTAACAATAGCCGCATTTCTATGCGGCTTTTTTTTGTTTATCTTGAATCAGCCCAAAAAAAGGGATTGGATGACTGGGAAAGTTAATGACACTTTTTATAGAGTAATGTGTGAATCTTTTAAAGAGCAAACAGGTATTAGGGAGTTTCGGTTATCTCAACTCTTATAGTTTTTTGTGCTTCATTGCCATTAGTATTATTTGAAATAACGAAATGAAAAGAATTTTTAGATTCCTTGTGAGACTGGGTTAGCTTATCTACTATAACGGCTGTATTTTTATTTTTCAAGCCTGAAATAGCAATAAATTTAGGAGGTTTTTTTTGGCAATTCACTAAAATCTATGTTTGGAAGAGGAGTTGGCACAAAATAATAATTAAAATTACTACCATTTCCGGGAAGTCCCTCATCTGTTTTTGCCCTTTCCCATCTTTATCAGCCTGACGATGAGGCTTCGGTGCCCTGGCAGTTTCAATCGTCCCGAGAGAGTCAATTAAAATAATTTTTTTCCTGAGTTCTGAAGGTATATTGATTCCAAGTTTAAATTTTTTTTCTTTCCTTTTTCGCGTCAAATAAGTGTTTTAAATTTTCCTCGTAAAGTTCTGTTATCTCCTGGTGTGATAATTGGTCTGCCCTTAATTTGTTGAAAGGATTCGCTTATCTCGTTTTGAATTTTTTTCCAATCCATAGCGTTTATCCCGGCATAAGCCTCTTTTAAGCTTTTATTTAGTTCATCAATATCAATGTCCCCGTTCAGATTTTTTAATGAATAATTTTCGAGTAATTTTAGAGGAACATATGTTAAAATATTTTGATCAAAAAATAAGTTTGGATTGCCGCTATTTGCATCATTAAAAAAATAAAATTCTTTTTTATTCGGATCTGTTTTGTTTTTTCCGAAAGCTATTTCCTCGCTAACACGATCAAAATCATCTTTACCTTGTTGCAATAAATCTAATTGTGGTATTAAATTCGGTTGCGGTTCTACTAATTCATTATTATGTAAAGCTCCGGCTGTTCTTTTTGTTTCATTTGCCTGGTTTTTAGTATTTATATTTTCGCCAGGTTTTTCCCCGATCGTTACAGCTTGTTTTGTGATAGTTTTTAAATCCTTTAAAGGTGATTTATTCAAGTTTATTTTTTTGTCTTGTGGAGAGAGCCATGCAATTGAGCAAATAATAAATGTTACTAAAAGTAAGGCCAATAGTTTCTGCCCATAATTAAATTGCTTAGATGGCGCTTTTCCAGTTGTGATTCTTTTGACTCTCGTTAAAAGTTGTTTTTTGCCGGAAACGGCCGCAATGGCCAGTTGCAAATTACTTTTTCTTGACTGCTCAAGTCTCAACAAAGCTGACGCGTAAGAGTGGCGATCATACTGATATTGGATCACAAAATCATCGCAACAATTTTCTCTTTCTCTCTTAACAGTTTTTGAAAGCAATAGAATAAACGGGTTGAAAAAAAGAATGGTTTCAATTACAGAAATAAAAAGATTTATGAGGTAATCATTTCTTTTTATATGAGATAATTCATGGAGAATAATCGCCTCCAACTGGAGCGATGATAAATTATTTAAAGAAGCAACAGGGATAAGAATCACCGGCTTCAAAAATCCAACGGTAGCAGGGACATCAATATGATTGGAAATCCAAACACTTATTTTTTTTGTGATCTTTAATTGAGTTGCCACTTTTAATGCGAAATGCTGAAGTTCAGAAGGCGGCGATATCAGGTTTTTATTCGCGATAAAATATACATAACGGTATGAAGAAAAAAGCTTAAACATCAAAAAAACCAGAAGAAAAATATATGAAACCGAAAGGTAGGGGAGCGTTCCGGCGGCAAAAGAAATAACACTTTGTATGCTAAATGCGGACCCTTTAAGCGATTCTTCAAGAGCAATTGAACTGGGGCTTACTAACGAAGATAAACTTTCATCTACATAAAGGCCATTTATAAAGTTGCTTAGAAACCAACCAAATGAAATAAAAATAAGGAAAGTGCTTAATTTATTTTTGAAAGCCGAAGAAGCATTTTTGTAGGACGCATTTATAGTTTCATAAACGATCCATATAATAAAACCCTGCCACAAGCTATTTAAAATTGCGCCACCTAATGCTTGCAAAAATATTGAATGTTGTAAAGTTGCAAAATTCATGATCACCTGTTTTTTAGGTCGTCAAGATATTTTTGAATTTCGTCCAGTTCATCTTTAGATGCTTTTTGGTTGCCCAATGCCTGCAACACAAGTTGTGTTGAGGATCCGGAAAATAGACCATTTATCATTTTATCGAGAAACTGCTTCTGGGTTTTTTGCCGGCTTATTGCCGCCTGGTAAACGTGGGTTTTTGCGCTGTCATCTCTGGTTACCAATTTTTTTTCATACATTATCTGCATGAGCTTTAAGGTGGTTGTATATCCTGATATTTTTGTTTTTGAAAGTTCTTCATGAACATCGCGGACGGTTGAAGATTCGCGTTGCCAGAGGATCTGCAAAATTTCTAACTCGCTTTCAGTGGGCTTGATATTTTTACGTATTGTCATTGTTACGACTTTATTCGTAGGCAATATACGATTTCGTTCGTAACACAAAGTAAATTTTTTGATAAAAGGTTGTAAAAATTTATTGTTGAAATTTTTTTCTTATAATCTATAATCGGGAAGCGGGGTTCTATTATTACAAAATATTGATACTTAATCTTAAGGGCTTAAGTTTGCTTAAAACAAATTAAATATGCAGAAAGAGGAGTATAAATTCAGCATTTCGGTATATGATTCAATAGATGAATTAGACCACGCAGATTCTTTTTTACTAAGTCAAGCACGTTCTGTTACTCAATTCGCATATGCGCCTTATTCCAATTTTCAGGTGGGAGCCGTTGCTCAATTAGTAAATGGCGAAACCGTTTCGGGCAAACGAGGAGAATGCATCATATCCTGCGGGAATTTGTGCGTAAAGAGTTTTACTTTCTTCAGCAGCTTCTCAGTTTCCGGGTATAGCAATGGAAACTATTGCAATCGCCTATAATAATTTAAAGGGACGTAGTGATCGCCCGGTCAGTCCGTGTGGTATTTGCAGGCAATCTTTTGCAGAATTTCAGCAAAGAACCAGGAAGCCAATTAGAATTATTTTGAGTGGAATGACGGGCAAGGTCCAGGTAATTGAAAACGCGGCAGACTTGCTCCCTTTGGTTTTCGGCGCTGATGATTTGAAATAATCTATGTCAATACCAGTAAGCTTTTCTTAATTATTTCTATGCAATCCATTATCTCTTCTTTCTTTATGATAAGTGGAGGAGAAAAACGAATTTTATCTCCATGGGTTGGCTTAGCAAGCAGCCCGTTTTCTTTTAATTCGTTACATAATTTCCAGGCTGCATCTTCATCTGCATGATTAATGGTTATCGCATTTAAAAGCCCCTTTCCACGAACCTCTTTAATAGATTTAGAATTTAATTTTATTAATTCATCTCTAAAAACACACCCATTCTTTCTGCATTCTCATCCATCGTTCTTCTTTCAATACTTCTAATGATGCCGTGGCAACTTTGCAGGCCAATGGATTTCCTCCATAAGTACTTCCATGTTCACCCGGTTTAATAGTAAGCATTATTTCATTATCGGCGAGAACAACACTTACAGGTATTGTACCCCCGCTAAGTGCTTTTCCCAATATCAGTACATCAGGTCTCACATTTTCATGATCGCAACAAAGCATCTTCCCGGTTCTGCAAAGTCCGGTTTGAATTTCATCGGCAATAAACAGCACCTTTGCATCCTTACAATATTGCTTTGCTTTAGAAACATAATTTTCATCGGGAACTATCACGCCCGCTTCTCCCTGGATTGGCTCTACCATAAATCCGGCAACATTTT
>CAWGWY010000015.1:0-262860 GCA_963826435.1 uncultured Chitinophagaceae bacterium
TCAGGACAGCAGCTCTTTTATTATTTGGAGATTCTACGAATGGTGATCTGTGACTTTCTTGCATTTATAAATTACTCAGGATAGCCGGGGAATAAATATTGTCCGCTTTATAAATGCAACTGTTCGTTTACGGACAGTTTTAAAATACATTCTTTGCCTTACCCTCTATGTATCAATCCACTGTATCATTGGTATGATGGTTGGAAAATATTTCCCGGTAATTTTGTCCTAATATTTTTCATCCCAAAATGGCAAGTACAATGCTAAAAAATTATTTCAAAATAGCTTTTAGAAATCTTTGGCGGCACAAAGCGTTTTCTTTCATTAATATTATGGGATTGGCTGTAGGGATGACGGCTTGTTTCCTGATATTTTTATATGTAAGTTTCGAAACGAGCTATGATAATTTCCATTCAAAAGCAGATCGTATATACAGGATTGTATCCGATGTAAAAACTCCCTCTGAAACTATCAGCTCAGGAATCACCATTGCTCCGCTTGCTGTTTATTTAAAGGAAGATTTTCCTGAAGTTGAAGATGCAGTGCGTATTAGTTCTGATGGTTTTTTGGTACGTAAGGGTAATACAAAGTTCCAGGAGGAAATGTCTGTAATGGCAGACTCTACGCTATTCAATGTTTTTGATTTCCCGCTGATAAAAGGAAATAAAAACACGGCTTTGAAAGAACCGATGAGTATTATTTTGTCGCAAAAGGCGGCAAAAAAATATTTTGGAAAAACAGACCCCCTCGGGCAACAATTATTGCTCACAGGCAAAGCCATCAATGCAACGGTAACAGGAGTGATGAAAAACATTCCGAAGAATTCGCAGGTACAGGCCGACATGATTGTTTCCATGTCATCTGCTCAGCAAATCTATGATCGCCCCACTTCTGATAGCGAATGGACAAACCACGGTTACCTCACCTATCTTTTAATGAAGCCGCATACGGATATAAAAGCTTTTGAAAAAAAGTTGCCGGGTTTTATGGAAGCGCATCATGGAAAGCAAATGAAAGAATTGCAGATGTATGAAAGCTTATACCTTGAGCCTCTGCGCGACGTGTATTTAAAATCAACCCACACAGGTTTCACTCCTGCTAAAACTTTTGTTACCGGTAGTATCACTAACGTTTACATTTTCTCAATCATTGCCATATTTATTTTAATCATTGCGTGTATTAACTTTATTAATCTCACAACAGCCCGAAGCGCAGAGCGGGCAAAAGAAGTGGGCATTCGCAAAGTGGTTGGTGCCGCACGTTTGCAGCTTGCGAGGCAATTTATCAGCGAGTCTGTCATCATTTGTATTATTGCTTTTGCTTTATCTGTTTTATTAGGTGTGCTGGCGCTCCCCATCTTTAACCACCTTGCGGGAAAAGAAATCACTGATGGTATTTTTAATGATCCCTTACAAATTGTTTTCCTGTTCCTGCTGTCAATCGCTGTCGGCATTATTGCAGGTTTTTATCCTGCATTGGTGTTGTCATCGTACAGGCCTGTAAGTGTTTTAAAAGGCCGCTTTGCGACCGGTACAAAAGGATTGTTTTTAAGAAAAGGCTTGGTAGTATTTCAATTCATTATTTCCATTGCTTTAATTACCGCAACTATCGTCGTGTACACGCAGCTCAACTTTATGCGCAACCGGGACCTTGGCTTCAATAAAGACCAGGAGATGATCATCTATACAAACCAGGATAAAAACAAAGACGCGTTTAAGCAATCATTAGCATCTGTTCCCGGCATTATATCAACCAGCTATTCTTCATCCGTTCCCGGAGACGACTTTACTTCTGCTTATTCGCAATTTGAAAATGCGAAAGGTGAAACGCAAAAAACAAACATTAATCTCTTTTTTGTTGACTACGATTATGCTGATCAGTATAAATTGAAACTTGTAGCCGGCAGGACATTTTCGAAAGATTTTGGAACAGACAGCACGCAGGCAATGGTGATAAATGAAAGCGCCGCAAAAATGCTTGGTTATAATCGCCCGTCACAAGCGGTAGGCAGAAACTTCGATCAGTGGGGCAGAAAAGGAAAAATTATCGGTGTACTAAAAGACTTTAATTACGAATCGTTGCAGAAAAAAATAGAGCCGCTGGCCATGCGCATCGAGACGTGGGCCTATGGAATTCTATCAATAAAAATGGCATCAACAAATTTACCGGCAACAGTAAAAGCCATTGGCAACAAATGGAATCAAACAATACCCAACCGGCCTTTTGATTATTATTTTTTAGATGAATCTTTTGATAAACTTTATCATGCGCAGGACAATTTCGGCAACCTGTTTTTCAATTTTGCGATACTGGCGGTTTTTATTTCCTGCCTTGGTTTATTAGGCCTTGCATCTTACAGTACGATCCAGCGTACAAAAGAAATTGGAGTAAGAAAAGTATTAGGCGCCAGTGTTTCTAATATTGTAAATCTCCTGTCGGTTGAATTTATAAAATTGGTATTGATCGCCTTTATGGTCGCCGCACCACTTGCATGGTTTGGCATGCATAAGTGGCTGGAGGATTTTGCTTACAGGGCAAATATAAGTTGGTGGATTTTTGCGGTTGCGGGACTGTCTGCAATATTGATAGCATTTTTTACAATCAGTTTCCAGGCAATAAAAGCGGCGGTTGCAAACCCGGTTAAAAGTTTGAGAACAGAATAATGAGTGATGAATCGTAAAAGTTGAGCCCATCAACAACCTATAACACAAACGTACAAAACATGTTTAGAAGTTATTTTAAAATTGCTGTACGAAATCTTTTTAAACGAAAAGATTATTCCATTCTTAATATTCTTGGTCTGGCTGTTGGCATGGCAAGTTGCCTGCTTATTTTTCAATATGTTTCTTTTGAAAAAGGATATGATGATTTTCCAAAAGCTAACGACATCGTAAGATTGAGGCTTGATTCATATCAGGATGGCAAGCTCGAATGGCAGTCGGCTGCTGTGTATCCTGCCTTTGGGCCTACAATGAAAAGAGATTTTGCCGAAGTGGATAATTATTGCCGGCTCGCTGCTACTGAAATGTTATTATCAAATGATGAACGCAATGTCAGGTTTAACGAAAGCAAGGGTTATTACGCCGATCCTTCCTTTCTGTCAATGTTTAATATTGATATAGTGAAGGGCAATTCCAGAACAGCCCTGGACGGATTGAACAAGATCATGCTTTCAAAGGCGCTTGCAAAAAAATATTTCGGCCATGATGATCCCCTGGGTAACACGCTTACATTCCGCGCACCTTATTCTACAAAAATCTTTGAAGTAACAGGCATCTTCAATCCGCCTGTTCATTCACACCTTATAATAAATTATCTTATTTCTTATCCTACCATAGGAAGTTTTCGCCGCGATTTCGGCGATAGGAGCAGACCCGAAGAAACGAGTTGGGGCTGGTACCAGTTTTACACTTACCTGCTGTTGAAACCAGGAACGGACATAAAAAGACTTGAATCAAAATTTCCTGCTTTCTGCGATCTCCATATCAATAGTCTTGATTGGAAAAAACAAAGCAATACTCGAAATGAAGTTTATTTAATTCCTGTAAAAGATATACACCTTCATTCCAACTACATGCAGGAAGCCGAACCAGGTGGTAATCCGCAGGCAGTATCATTTTTATTTCTTGTGGCAATTTTTATTGTCATAATTGCCTGGATAAATTATATCAACCTTGCAACGGCGCGATCTCTCGAAAGAGCAAAAGAAGTAGGCGTAAGAAAAGTGATAGGTGCTACAAGAATGGCGATAACTCTGCAATTTTTTCTTGAAAGTATTCTGATCAATTTGTTGGCATTTTCTTTATCTATAATTATTGTTTATACAGTTGCACCCGGATTTAGAAATCTTACGGGCACCAATATGCAAACCGGCTTTTACCTGCCTGTTGACTATTGGTTGTTAATAGCCGGTATATTACTCGGAGGCACAGCGCTCTCAGGCTTGTACCCGGCACTGGTTTTATCAAGATTTAAACCCGTTGCTGTATTAAAAGGACTATTTAAAAACAGCTCAGGTGGCTTGGCACTTCGGAAAGGATTAATTATTGTTCAATTTGCAATATCGGTTATTCTTATTGCAGCGACCATTATTGTGTACAGGCAGGTTAGCTTTATGCGATCGCAACCACTTGGGGCAAACGTTCAGCAAACACTGGTGCTTGAGGGCGCACATTCTATAAAAGATACCGCTTATCAAAATGCTTTTCAACCCTTCAAAAATTCAATCCTTCAATTACCCGGAGTAAAAAACATGACGGTATCTACCAGTGTAATGGGCAAAGAGAATTTTTGGGCTAATGGTGTCACCAGGTTAGAGGGCGATCGTTCCAGTACTGTTACGATTGACTATTTGGGTATTGATTATGACTTTATTCCATTTTATGAAATGAAAATGGTTGCCGGCAGAAATTTCTCCAGGGATTTTCCCTCGGACAGCAGCGGCACTGTTCTTAATGAAACTGCTGTACGAATGTTAGGTTTTGGCAGTCCCCGGGAAGCGATCAATCATAAAATAGGTGCTGAAAACGGAACAACCATTATTGGTGTAGTAAAAGATTATCATACAGAATCACTACATAAAAGCATTGATCCGCAACTGATGATTTTGCGTTTAAATGCGCGAAATGTTTATTCAGTAAAAATTCAATCGGGCAATATGTCTTCGGTTATTGCCGCAATCAAAGCCAAATGGGATTCCTGGTTTCCTGATGATCCATTTAGTTATTATTTTTTAGATGAAGTCTTCGATAAACAATATAAAACAGATCAGCAGTTTGGATCCTTATTCACCTTTTTTGCTGCCATCGCAATCATCATTGCATGTATGGGATTGCTGGGATTGGCTGCTTACAACGTTTTGCAACGGACGAAAGAAATTGGAATCCGCAAAGTTTTTGGAGCGTCTGTACAAAATATAGTATTCCTGCTCTCAAAAGATTTCATACAGCTTATACTCATTGCTTTTGTATTAGCAATACCGGTGGCATGGTGGAGTATGCACAACTGGTTACAGCAGTTTGCCTATCGCATTAGCATAAGCTGGTGGATATTTTTATTATCAGGATTGCTTGTTGTTATTATCGCATTAGTAACAATCAGCTTCCAGGCTATAAAAGCAGCGATAGCAAACCCGGTGAAGAGTTTGAGAACGGAATGAAATTAAAAAAGCGGCAGACCGCGCAAGGCAAAAAAGTCAAATCGTTGAATACCGAATTCATAAATAATAATTCTCAACTATGATAAAAAACTATTTAAAAACAGCATGGCGAAACCTGCTTAGAAATAAATTTTATAGCGCCATAAATATTACAGGACTCGCCGGTGGCCTCGCTGTTGGCATTATGATATTGTTGTGGGTGCAGGATGAATTTAGTTACGATAGCTTTCATGCAAACTCGGCTGACATTTATAAGATCAATGCACATCTCGGCAAGGGAAATGATGCATCCGTATGGGAAGGTGTGCCGGCGCCTATTGCTGTTTTTTGCAAACAAGCAATACCGGAAGTAGTGAATTCAGTGAGGCTGGATAATATAAATGTGAAAATGGAACTTTCCTATAAGGATAACAAATTCTACGGCTCAAAAATAGCCTGCGTTGATTCAACATTTTTTACAGTATTTAATTTCAAGCTGTTGCAGGGTAATGCGGCAAAGCCTTTTCCACACATGAACTCTATTATCATTTCTGCGTCAGAGGCCAGGAAAATTTTTGGCAATGAAAATGCGGTGGGTAAAGTACTGGCAACAGACTTAGGCAAAATACTGGGAACGGACCTTGCGAGTTTTATGGTGAGTGGCGTCATGGAGGATTTTCCGGAGAACTCCACCTTACAATTTAATATCCTTTTGCCTATGACTTTAGATGCTGATTATTTTGCAAGATCTGGCGGCAACGGGGATTGGAAAACGATGGATGAAGATCTTGGCAGTTTTAGTTTCCAGACCTACCTACAATTGCAGAAAGGAGCTTCGGCGGACGTAGTTGCAAAAAAAATCACGCAAATATTCAGGGACAAAAAAGGAGTTGATGCAAAGGACGATTCTTTTTCTATGCAATCTTTGCAGTCACGCCACCTGGTGGCGGCGAACGGCAGTACCAGTGCAGCGCAGACAGTTAATATCTTCCTCGTTGTTGCCATTCTCATTTTATTAATTGCGTGTATCAATTATATAAATCTTTCTACTGCCCGTTCAGTTATGCGTTCCAAAGAAGTAAGCATGCGTAAAATTATTGGTGCGGCGAGATACCAGTTATTCATACAGTTTATTGTTGAGTCAGCCTTGCTATTTCTGTTCGCTTCGGCTCTTTCATTTTTACTTATTTATTTGTTGCTGCCATTATACAACAACCTTTCCGGTAAGCGTCTTGTATTCAGCCTTACCGATACAAATATATGGATGGTAATTGGCAGCTCTATTGCGGGAACACTGGTATTATCTTCTGTTTATCCCGCATTGCAGTTATCATCGTTCAAGCCTATAAACGCGTTAAAAGGCAAACAGTCATTTGGTGTTAGCAATGCTTTGTTTAGAAAGATATTAGTAGTAACACAATTTGTTTTTTCTGTGGGTTTAATAACCGCCACTATTGTGATAAGCGGGCAGTTGAAGTATATAGAGGAGAAGGATTTGGGATACGATAAGGAACACGTTTTTAACGTGCAAATGAAGAACGAGTTGGAAAACCACTATGATGCAGTACGGGCACAGCTCTTAAAACAACCGGGGGTTTCAGGGGTGGCAACGTCTGGCAATAGCATCGTTGGTTCTTATAGCAGTACCGCCGATACTTATTGGGAGGGAAAACAAACCGGCAGAACTTTTTTAATACAGGCAAATTCCATTGACAGGAATTTTATCCCGCTACTAAAATTGCATATGCAGTCCGGGAATAATTTTACCGGTTCAAAATTTGACTCTGCTCACTTCATATTAAATGAAACCGCTGTAAGAGAGGCGGGTATTAAAGATCCTGTTGGTAAAAGTTTTACGCTATGGCAAACAAAGGGAACTATTATTGGTGTGGTAAAAGATTTTAACTATGCGTCTTTGAAAGATGTAGTTAGGCCTGCTATTTTTTATTATAAGCCTGCCAGTTCTGTTATGTATGTAAAGGCTTCCGGCAAGGATGCTCCCAACGCAATTGCTGCTACCGAAAAACTTTGGAAGTCATACGTTCCGGACTATCCTTTTGAATATTCGTTTCTTGAAGACGATTACAATCATTTATACCAGGCTGATCAACGCTCAGGCATTTTATTTAATGTATTCACTGCAGTTGCAATCCTTATTTCCTGCCTGGGGCTTTTTGCTTTGGCGACATACACTGCGCAGGTTAAAACAAAAGAGATCGGAATAAGAAAAGTGTTAGGCGCAAGCGTGGCACGCATTGCCGCATTATTAGCGAAAGAATTTATTGTGCTTGTATTAATTGCGCTCCTTATTGCCACTCCCATTGCATGGATATTCATGGACAAATGGTTGCAAAATTATGCATATAGGATAAACATAAGCTGGTGGATATTTATTGCATCGGGCTGTATGGCAATTCTGATCGCATTAATAACCATAAGCTTTCAATCAATAAAGGCAGCAATAGCCAACCCGGTGAAGTCATTACGAACCGAATAAAAAAATAGCCATGATAAAAAATCATATGAAAATCGCCTGGCGTAATCTTATAAAGGATAAACAGTTTACATTTTTGAATGTGCTTGGTTTGTCTGCAGGGCTTGCCTGTGCATTGCTTATTTTTTTATGGGTGCATGATGAATCGAGCTATGATAAATTCTTTGAGAATGACGACCGTGTATATCAACTTATGGAGAGCCGGACTTACGATGGTGAAGCACACGCTACAGAAGCATCGTCGGGACTGCTGAGCGATGCGGTTAAGCAACAAGTACAAGGGACTGAATATGCAGCAGCCGTAGCGCCACCTGAGTGGTTTTCGCAATACACGCTTTCTGCGGGCGACAAAAATATTAAAGCATCAGGGCAGTACACAGGCAAGGATTATTTCAATATTTTTTCTTTTAAACTTATAGATGGCAATAGAAACAACGTACTCGAAAATAAAAGCTCCATGGTTATATCTGACGAGCTTGCCACAAAGCTTTTCGGCACTACTGAAAATCTCATCGGGAAGCCTGTACGTTTTGACCAGGATACTACTTTTTATGTATCCGGGATATTTGAAAAAGTGCCTGAACATTCCTCGCAGCAATTTGATTTTGTATTGTCGTTTGAATATTTTAAAAGTATAAAGGAGTGGGTAACAAGATGGGGAGATACAGGCCCCCGCAATTATGTATTATTAAATAAAGAAACGGACATTAATGCCTTCAACAAAAATGTTGCAGACATAATTACATTCAGCACCGGCGATACCTCACGCAAAGTTTTTGCAACAAAGTTTTCAGATTTGTACCTGCACAATAATTATGGCGATAATGCAACAAGCAAGGGCAGAATTGAATATGTGAGACTGTTTTCATTATTGGCAATATTTATTTTGGTAATCGCCTGTATCAATTTCATGAACTTATCCACGGCAAAGGCTTCGAGGCGTTTGAAAGAAATCGGTATTAAGAAAGTGGTTGGCGCAGATCGCAAACAACTCGTCTTTCAATTTCTTTCCGAATCGCTGCTGCTGACCTTATTTGCAACTGTATTTGCCGTTGGTATTGCTCTCTTGTTACTGCCTGCCTTCAATGAGATTACAGGAAAACAAATCAGTTTTAATTTTGATCCAACAATTCTCATTTATTTTATACCTGTTATTCTTTGTACCGGTTTACTGGCAGGCAGTTATCCTGCTTTCTATTTGTCTAAATTTAATCCCCTCTCTGTATTAAAAGGAAAACTAAACACTTCCGTTGCTGAGGTAGTATCGAGAAAAGGGTTGGTGGTTTTTCAGTTTACACTATCAACCATTTTAATTGTCGCAGTGATCATTATATACCAGCAGATGCAATTTATACAAGCCACTGATGCCGGTTATGATAAAAACAATGTTCTTCGCTTCTCTGCAGAAGGTAATATACAAGGCAAAAGGGAAGCATTTATAGCAGAACTTCAAAATATTCCGGGCGTTGTTAATGCAAGCTCTACGTTTCATAAAATGGTTGGGCGTGGATATAACCATTCCGGTGGTATAGAATGGCAGGGAAAAGACCCCAACAGCGATGTTACTTTTGACGTTTTTGAGGTTGATTACAACTTTGTTGAAACGATGGGTATGAAAATGAAAGAAGGAAGAAGTTTTTCGAGAAGTTTCGGCGCTGATTCACCAGGTATAGTCTTGAATGAAACAGCAGTTAAAGCAATGGGGTTAAAAGATCCGGTTGGAAAAATCATAAGACGCTTTGGCAAGAACACGCAAATTATTGGTGTTGTAAAAGATTTTCATTTAGAATCGCTGCACGAACCCATAAAACCGGGTTATATGGTTTTATGGCCGGGAGGCACGATCGTCGCGAGTGTGCAGGCAACCAATCAACGACAAACTATTGCGGCCATTGAACGATTATACGGAAAATACAATCCCGGTTTTCCTTTCACATTTAATTTTTTAGATGAAGCATATCAAAAGCAATACGATTCAGAAACAAGAGTATCCGCATTGGCAAAATATTTTGCGGCATTAGCAATTGTTATTTCATGCCTTGGCTTATTTGGCTTAGCGGCATTCACTGCACAAAAAAGAAGAAAAGAAATTGGTGTGAGAAAAGTAATAGGCGCATCAGTTGTAAATATTACAACGATGCTGTCAAAAGATTTTTTACGGCTGATTTTTATTTCATTGCTCATTGCTTTTCCTGTATCGTGGTGGCTAATGAATCAATGGCTGCAAAGTTTTGCATACCGTGTCAGCATTACGCCTTATATATTTGTCATTGCCGGTATATCTGTAATCCTGATAACATTATTCACGATAAGTTTTCAATCAATAAAGGCTGCACTTGCAAATCCGGTAAAGAGTTTGAGAACGGAGTGAAGCAATTGAGAACAGACAAAAGCATAACGATGATAAAAAATTATTTTAAAACTGCAATCAGAAACCTGCTACGCTACAAGGGCTTTGCACTTATTAATATTTTCAGCCTAACCGTTGGAATCATTGGTTGCCTGGTTATCGGCCTGTTCGTATGGGACGAATGGCAATATGATAAAAATATTCCGGCAGGTGAAAATGTGTACCGCATTTACGACGAACAAAAGGAAGAAACCAGCACGACTTATATGGCACCGGTACCTCCTGCATTTGCATCGTTCCTGCAACAACAATACCCGGAGGTAGCAATAACAGCGCGAATATTCCAGGGGCCCGATAAATACTTGTGGGAAGCTAATGATAAAAAGAATTATGAAGAAAAGGGCTGGCTGACCGACTCCACTTTTTTTACGGTTCTTCCCATAAAGTTCAATCAGGGTGATCCCACTACAGCGCTTGCTGCACCGTCGGCAATTGTTATTTCAGAAAATCTTGCCAAAAAATATTTTGGCGACGAAGATGCAATGGGTAAGACAATCAGGATAAATAAAAACACCCTTAAGGTGACCGGCGTGTTTGCCAGGTTGCCTGAACACTTTCACCTCGATTTTCAATATGTCATGGCGATTCCTTATAAGTTTATGCCAATGGATTCATGGACCTGGAATCAATTTTTTACGTATGTAAAACTTAAACCCGGGACAAACGCTCACCCGTTGCAGGATAAATTCCAGGCCTACGTAAAAAAAGAAATTTACCCTACGCTAGAGCGATCTGGTTCCACTTTCCTTCCTTTTTTTCAACCCCTGGAAGATATTCACCTCCACTCGGCAGACTTTGTTTATGATAATGCTATTCGCGGCAATATCACGTATGTAAAAGCGCTGACCGTAATTGCATTTTTTGTATTAATTATCGCCTGTTTCAACTTTATCAATCTCGCTACGGCACGTTCATTTAGAAGAGCCAAAGAGATTGGCGTGAGAAAAGTAATAGGCGCGAATCGTAAACAGCTCGTTCTTCAATTTATCGGTGAGACGATTTTACTCGCTGTTGTTTCCATGTGCATTGCCGCGATTGCAACCCTATTCATCGTTCCGTTACTCAACCGGTTTACGGGAAAATCAATTGAATTTAACCTGTTCACAGATCCCTTGCTTGCTGCAATTTTATTAGCAGCGGGGATTGTTATTGGCGTGCTTGCCGGTATTTATCCCGCCCTGGTGCTTTCCAGTTTCCGTCCTGCGAAGGTGCTAAAAAGCATGAGGCCTGTTGGTGATGGTAGCCGCGGTGCGTTACTCAGGCATGCATTGGTGGTGATGCAGTTTACCCTATCTGTGCTGCTGATCGTGTCAACAATTATTGTATACCAGCAGACAAAATACCTGAACGACAAAGACCTTGGTTTTAATAAAGAACAGGTAGTTTATTTTCCGCTAAGGGATAGCCTTTCGTCAAATCCTAAAACACTGGAAACATTTAAGAATGAATTGAGACGCTCTTCATCTATTGTCTCGGTGAGTTCGGGATATGGTTTGCCAGGCGACCGGTTTGCCGGCGATGCCGTGATCGCAGGCAATGAAAATAAAGAACAGTTTGCGAATGTTTTTGTCGGGGACGAAAATTATGTCAAAACACTTGGCTTAAGAATTATTGCGGGAAGGGATTTTTCCGCTAATATGTCAACCGACGTTAGTGAGGCATTTATTATTAATGAAACCGCCGTAAAAGAATTTGGTTTCGGCACTCCTGCCGCAGCTATCGGCCAGCCCATTAGCTGGAATGAATGGGTACCGGCTGATAAATCAAATCCTGTAAAGAAAGGGAAAGTGATTGGCGTGGTGGCTGATTTTAATTATAAAAGCCTCCATGAAAAAGTGGCCGCTTCCGTGATCCAACTCTATCCGCAGGTTGCCTTTAATGTAGCGGTGAAATTAAAACCAACCGATTTGAAGAATTCGCTTGCGTACATCAGCAATATATGGAATAAGTTCTCGCCAATTTACCCCTTAGATTACAAATTTATGGATGAGAGTTATGGCGAAATGTATAAGAGTGAGCAAAAGCTGAGCGATCTGCTTTGGATATTTGCCATCATGGCAATTATCGTGGGGTGCATGGGTTTGTTTGGATTAGCCGCTTTCAGTGCAGAGCAACGAACCAAAGAAATAGGGATACGAAAAATATTGGGCGCTGGCGTTTGGAACATTACAGGCCTGCTTTCAAAAAAATTTCTAATGCTTGTCCTGGTTGCCTCTCTTATTGCTTTTCCCATTGCCTGGTGGGCCATGAATAGTTGGCTAAAAGATTTTCCCTATCGAATAACCATGAACTGGTGGATCTTCGGTATAGCGGCGGCGGTTGCATTAGCTGTCGCACTGGCCACGATAAGTTATCAGGCAATAAAAGCGGCTCTTGCCAACCCGGTAAAAAGTTTAAGAACAGAATAAGGCCTCCCCAAACCCCTCCTGGGGAGGGGCTTTCGAGGCTTCCAATAAATTGCGGTTAATTCATTATGTCAAACGAAATCATAAGAATCATTTATTCAATTAAATCATAGTTCAGACCATGATAAAAAATTATTTCAAAATCGCCTTGCGCAACCTCGCGAAATATAAATTCATCTCGTTCATTAATTTATTTGGGCTCACGGTGGGGCTTACCTGCTGCCTGCTTATTACCACTTATATTCTTAATGAATTGAGTTATGACAAGTATAATAAGAATGCCGAAAATATATATCGCGTTACCCGCAGCTTTAATAACCAGGACGGGGTAGTTTCTCTCAACTTAAGCACGGTATCGCCGCCGTTTGGATATTATTTCCCGACGGATTTTCCTGAAATAAAAAAAATGACCCGTCTCTTAAACAGCGGGACAACGCCGTTTAAGTACAAGGAGAAGCTCATAAATGAGCCTGATGTATATTTTGCTGATGAAAACCTGTTTGATGTTTTCACATTGGATGTCGTAAAAGGAAATCCCAAAACTGCTTTGCAGGAACCATTTTCCGTGATGATGACTGAAGAAGTTGCCAAAAAATATTTCGGCAATGAAGACCCAATTAACAAAGTAATAAGAGCCAACAACCAGTTTGATGTAAAAGTATCAGGAATATTACAAAGCTTTTCCTGCTAATTCTTTTATGCATCCCGGCATGCTCGTTTCATTCAATACTTTAAAAGATTCTGCTGTATATGGTGAAAAAAACCTTCAGACAAACTGGGGTAATAATTCTTTCTTTACTTTTCTTGTGCTTCCTGATCATTATGATCCTAAAAAAATGATTGCAAGGTTTCCTGCCTTTCTTGATAAGCACATGAGCAAGACGGAATATGGCGGAAAGCAGGCATCAAAATTCACGTCTCTTGGGTTGCAAAAGCTCACTGACATTCATCTTTACTCGCATACAGATTATGAAGCAGAGCCCAATGGTGATATAAGCCGGGTATATATTTTTTCTGCGATTGCTTTATTTATTTTATTGATCGCCTGTATCAATTACATGAATCTTTCCACTGCCCGTTCTGCCTTGCGGGCAAAAGAAATAGGAATAAGAAAAGTAATAGGCGCCCGTAAAAAGGAATTGATATTTCAATTTCTGAGTGAGTCGGTATTAATAACATGGGCCGCTATTTTAATTGCATTTGTTTGTTTGTATTTGACTTTGCCATGGCTCAATAAAATTTCAGGGCAGGAACTGTCACTTAATATTTTAATGAAATGGCAGATATTGCTGCTTATATTTTTAGCGCCTTTTGTAGTAGGTATTTTATCCGGAATATATCCTGCTTTATTCATGTCATCTTTTCAACCTGTACAAACTTTAAAGGGATTATTTAAAGTTCGCGGAAGCAGTATTTCATTTAGAAAAGTTTTAGTAGTTGCCCAGTTTGCGATCTCAATTGTTTTAATTATTACAACCATCATCGTGTTTCAGCAATTGCGATACATGCAGGAAACATCTTTAGGGTATGATAAGGAGCATCTCATCACGCTGCCGTATAATAATTCCATCAACACGCAGTATGAGACTTTCAGAAATGAGTTAATGCAAAATGCAAGCATAAAGGATGTGGCACGCTCCTCGCGTATTCCTACAGGAAGATTGTTAGATGCCAATGGCGCTTCCACTATAGCGGGCGATTCAACACGTCCGGTAACTGCCGATATAAAATACCTGGCTGCCGATTATGATTTTATACCAACCTACGGCGTGCATATTGTTGCCGGAAGAAATTTTTCGAGGGCTTACAGCATGGACACCACGAATTTTATTTTAAACGAGGCATCTGTAAAAGCGATAGGATGGAAATCGCCACAGGATGCAATTGGCAAAGATTTTAAATATGGTGATACAAAAGGCCATATAATTGGTGTTATCGGCGATTTTCACTTCGAATCTTTACGTCAGAAAATTGTTCCGATCGTATTGGAGAATGCTCCTGCATCGGCTTCAGATTCCCGGTTTAATAGTCTTTCCATAAAAGTTGCCGGTAATAATATTCCCGGCGCACTGGCATCAGTAGAAAAAACATGGAAGAAATATCTCCCTGAAATTCCTTATGAATATACTTTTCTTGACGAACGATTTACACAGCTCTACCAGGCCGAACAGAGGCAGGGCACGATATTTACCGTTTTTGCATGCATAGCCATTTTCATTGCGTGCCTTGGGTTATTTGGCTTATCTGCTTTCGCCATTACACAAAGAGTAAAAGAAATAGGAGTGAGAAAAGTGCTGGGTGCAAACGTTAGTAGCATCGTAACATTGTTATCAAAAGATTTTTTAAAGCTTGTTTTAGTCGCCGCGATAATTGCGTTTCCTGTTGCCTGGTATGCAATGACGCACTGGTTGCAGGATTTCGCTTATCGTATTAGTATACATTGGTGGGTGTTTGTTTTAGCGGCTATTCTTGCGTCTATTGTTGCCCTGGTTACTGTGAGCTTCCAGGCAATAAAGGCCGCAATAGCAAATCCCGTGAAGAGTTTGAGAACGGAGTAGAAATGTCTGAACCCTGTCTGCCGACAGGCAGTATGATTAATCTGATTTATAGATTAGCATGATTCGCGGAAGCACCATAGAAATTAAAGCTCAGACTAAGATTAAAAATTATTTCAGGATGGCGTGAAGAAACCTTGTTAAAAAAAAGTTTCCTCGTTTTTTAATATTGGCGGATTAGCAAAGGCTATAATAATCGTAGTGCTTGTTATTGGGTGGGCGGGAAGTAATCATAGTAATCATTTAATCAAAAAAAATCATAGTTCAGACATTTAAAATATAGTTCAGGCAATGTTTAAAAATTATTTAAAAACCGCAGTCAGAAACTTATCGCATAATAAAAGTTATGCTGTAATAAATATTACCGGGTTAGCAGTAGGCATTGCAGCCTGCCTGCTTGTTTTCTTATTAATTCAATATGAAACAAGCTTTGATAATTTTCATAAAAACAAAGAACGCATTTACAGGGTGGTATCCGCAACAAAAACCATGAATGGAATAGAATATTCGAAAGGCAGCGCCTATCCCGTCGCAGACGCCTTGCGAACAGACTATCCGCAACTGGAACATGTTGCCCGTACTTATGAACAGGATAACCAGCAGATAACTTTACTAAACGATAAGGCTAATACACCGCAAAAAAAATTTAAAGAAAATGTATTTTTTGCTGAGCCTGAATTTTTCGACATATTCAATTTTCCTTTCCTTGCAGGCGATTCAAAAACTGCTTTATCAGAAATAAATACTGCAGTAATTACCCGGGAGACAGCAGAAAAATATTTTGGAGATTGGCATACAGCCATAGGTAAATTCATTAAGTATGACAATGATAAACATAAAGTTTGCAAGATAACAGGCGTCCTGAAGAATATTCCTGCCAATACCGACTTTCCCCTGCAGGTTGTGCTTTCTTTAAAAACTTCCCCGGGCGAGGACGGTTCAACGGATGATTGGTCGGGCCAGGACGGATCGTTGAACACGTTCGTAGTGCTTCCAAAAAATATGTCGTCACGGCAATTCGATAGTGACCTTAAAACGTTGGTAAAAAAGTACGCGCCTGCTGAATATGCGAACCATGGTTACCTATTACAGCCGCTAAACAATATACATTATCAGAGCGAGTTTGGAACTTATAAGGGAAGCACATTCAGCAAAGCATTGATTACAGCATTAAGTTTAATAGGCTTATTTCTTTTAATTATTGCGTGCATAAACTTTATAAACCTGGCCACTGCACAGGCTGTAAACCGTTCAAAAGAAGTAGGCATCAGGAAGGTTTTAGGCAGCAGTAAAAAGCAATTGATTATTCAATTTTTAAGTGAAACTTTTCTTATTACGCTTGGCTCAGTAGTTATAGCAATAGTGTTTGCATTCATTGCATTGCCGGTGCTCAACAATCTCTTACAAATATCACTGGCAATACAACCCGGTTTTGCCTTGATTGCATTTTTATTCAGCCTGGTTATTATTGTTACATTTTTATCAGGCTTCTATCCTGCAATTGTTTTATCGGGATTTAATCCCATCAAAGTGCTGAAAAGTAAATTTACCAGCAACACTACAGGTGGGCTTTCTATGAGAAGAGTGTTGGTTGTTTTCCAGTTTACAGTTGCACAAACTTTGATTATTGGAACATTGATAGTTGTGAGTCAAATGAATTTTTTTCAAAATGCATCTACAGGCTTTGATAAAGATGCAATTGTTATGGTGCCTCTTGCGAACGATACTGCACGCCTGTCTAAATCGGACGCATTAAAAACACAATTACTGCAACAGGCCGGGATAAAAGATGTGAGTCTCAGCAGTTTTAGCCCGATGGATCAGGCGGGTTGGGACGGTGATTTTAAATTTGATAATGCCCTAAAAAAATCAGGCTTCAACACCGAATTTAAATGGGCAGATGCTGATTACTTTAAAACGTATAATATTCAATTCATCGCGGGCAGGCCGTACTACCCGGCTGACAGCGTAAACGGATTTGTGGTGAATGCACTGATGGTGAAAAAATTGGGCTTTAAAAACCCCGAAGATATCCTGGGCAAAAAAATAGAAATTTTTGACGGAAATATAGTTGCACCTGTTGTAGGAGTAGTAAAAAATTTTAACGGCGGCTCGATGAAAGAAGAAATGAAGCCTATAATGCTGGCTTCATGGAAAATGGTATACCGGTCATTCAATATAAAAATACAACCGCAACATCCGAAGCAAACTTTGGCAACAATAGAAAAGCTTTGGAACCATACTTATCCTGACTTTGTTTATGAATACCAGTTTCTCGATGATAAGATTGCCAGCTTTTATAAGCAGGAAAACCAGCTCTCACAATTGTATAAAATATTTGCAGCCATTGCCATATTTATTTCCTGTCTTGGCTTGTATGGCTTTGTTTCATTCATGGCAGTGCAGCGTACCAAAGAAGTAGGCATTAGAAAAGTATTAGGCGCTTCAGTAACGAGCATCGTTTATTTATTCTCAAAAGAATTTACAGTGCTTATTGGCATTGCCTTTTTAATAGCAACACCATTGGCTTATTTTTTTATGCATCAATGGCTGCAACATTATGCGTACAGAATAGACATTGGCGTAGGGATATTTTTATTAACCATTCTTATTTCCGAAATTTTCGCGTGGCTTACTGTTGGCTACCAGGCAATAAGAGCGGCAGTTGCAAACCCGGTGAAGAGTTTGAGAACGGAATAGACCATGTCCGAACCATGATTATTCTGATTTATAAGATTATCATGATTCAGATAAGTAATGATAGTACCATTTAATCATATAAATCATAGTTCAGACAATGTTTAAAAACTATTTAAGAACCGCGTGGCGTAGTTTGTTTAAGAATACAACTTATTCTTTTATTAATATAGTCGGTTTAACAATTGGACTTTGTGCCTGCATGCTGGTGGCAACGGTTGTAATTGATGATTCATCTTATGACAAGCAATGGAGTCGCAGCAAAGATTTATACCGTATTATTTCTGTGAATAAAATGGGTAACGGCTTGTATGATCGCTCTGCTCAATCATTTGCAGGTCTTGCTAATACATTAAGAACAGGTTACCCCGAAGTGGAAGCAGTTGCAATTATATATGCTTACAAGCAAAGATTAAAGTTAAGTGAGGCTAACCCCAACGGCATTGAGATAAATGCATTACATGCTGATACTTCTTTTTGGAAAATGTTGGATGTCAAAATTGTATCAGGCAATCCACGCAGATATGTAGATGGCAGCAATAATGTGGTAATAACTGAAAGTTTCCGCCAAAAATTTTTTGAGAACGAAAACCCGGTAGGGAAGATTGTATATAATGTACCATCTTATGGCGATAAAGAATCTTTCGTGATCACCGGCGTTATAAAAGATTTGCCTTACAACACTATATTTCGCTCGGACATAATTATATTAGGAGAAGGTTCTGCCGAAACATTGAATAAACAGCAATATGGCTCATTGCTCCAGCAATATGTGCTGTTTAAAGATGGTTCCAATGTGGCTCAGTTAGCACGAAAGTTAAACAAATGGTACGCAAATTTTGTAGAAGTTAAAAACCCGTACCGTTTTGAGTTTCAGCCTCTCAAAGATGTTTATCTCCACTCAGATTTTGCTGAAGGACAAAAATTAAAGGGCAATTATAAGAACATCTATATTTTTTCCGGTGTTGCACTTTTGTTGTTATTAATTGCCTGTGTAAACTTTGTTAACCTGAGTACGGCTAAAGCCATTGAACGTGTAAAAGAAACAGGCATAAGAAAAGTATTAGGTGCAAACCGTAGCCAGCTTATCCTCCAGTTTCTCACAGAATCATTACTATTCTTTTTTATTGCGGCTGTTTTGTCTACTCTAATTTATCAATTGTCCTTACCTGCAGTTGAAAAATTTATCGATCATGATTTGCAGATAACATTTGTGTCGCATATATATCTTTTATTAGCCGCTTATGGGATCATGTTTTTAATAAGCATATTCACTGGTTTGTATCCTGCCTGTATTCTATCTTCTTTTCAACCTGCCACAACGTTAAAAGGCAATTTGGTTAGAGGCAAATTATCTGCCCAAAACATCTTTAGAAAAACATTAGTAGTGGTTCAATTTTCCATTTCTATAATTGTATTGATTGCATTAATTGTTGTATGGCAGCAAGTAAGTTTTCTGAACAATAAAGATATTGGATATGATAAGGGTAATCTTTTATGCATTGATTTCATTTCATGGGATGGGAAAGGTGCAACTTTTAAAAATGAATTGCTAAAACAAGCTGGTGTAGTCAGCGCCAGTATCAGTGATTGGAAACCTACGCAAGGCTTAGGAAGTATGTCAAGAGTGATTGACGATCCTAATAATACCGGCAATACAATAAAGGTATGGTATATAATTGCCGACGCTGACTTTGCAAAAACGATGGGTATGCATTTACAAAGGGGGCGTTTATTAAATAATTCTTTTGGCGAAGATGTAATGAGCCAGGATTCGCTGATGCAGTTACACCACGAACAATACAACGCAGCAGCCAATCAGCAATCATCCTTGTTGACGGCATACACAGCTAAAGTGTTACATGCAAAAGAATTGAATCAAACCATAAAAGAAGCGCAAACAAAACCTGTCGGCATTATATCAGATTTTAATAGTGAATCTTTGAAGGATCCACTTGAGCCTACTATAATTATAGCTGATAAATCACCTCAATATGGTGGCATGTTGATAAGAGTTGTTCCCGGTGCACAAGCTAATGTAACATCGTTTATAAATAAATTATGGCGACAGTTTTATCCTGAAAAATTATTAACCATTAATTGGGTTGATGATATGATTGCCGGACAGTATAGAGATGAAAGCAAACTGCAACAGTTATTTATTTTTTTTAGCAGTTTAAGTATGTTACTGGCTGCTCTGGGAATTTTTGGTTTAACCGTGCAAGCAACACATCAGCGGGTAAAAGAAATAGGAATAAGAAAAGTATTAGGCGCAAGTATAACCGGCATCATTCAATTGCTCCCTAAAGATTTTGTGATGCTCATAGTAGTTGCTATTCTTATTGCAACGCCCATTGCGTGGTATTTTATGAATAAATGGCTACAGGACTTTGCCTATAAAATAAATGTAGGCTGGGAGGTATTTATAATTTCTGGATCAGTGGCTATAATAATTGCTTTATTAACCATCAGCTCCCAGGCAATAAAAGCAGCCGTCGCAAACCCCGTAAAAAGTTTGAGAACAGAATGATGAAATCGTCCGAACCATGATTATGCTGATTTGCAGATTTTCATGATTCAGATAAGTAATGATAGTATCATTTAATCATATAAATCATAGTTCAGACAAAAATTAAAGTTCAGACCATGTTTAAAAATTATTTCAAAACAGCCTTAAGAACCTTCCGGCGTAATAAAGGGTTTACTGCTATAAACGTGCTGGGTTTATCAATAGGCATCAGCGCCGCTTTGGTAATTTTTCTAATTGTGAACTACGAGTTCAGCTTTGATAAATTTGAAACGGATAAAGATCGAATTTATCGTGTTGCGATGGACATGAAATTTAATGGAGTAGAAGGACATTCTGCGGCGGTACCCGCGGCGCTAAGCAATGCTATGGCAAATGAAGTGACAGGCTTGGAAGCCGTAATACCAATGATGCAGTTCCAGGGCGATGCTTCAGCCAAAGTAAGTATTTTGCGGCAACAAAATAAAGAACCGGTAGTATTCAAAAAGCAAAAAGATATTCTATTTACTAACCCGGAATATTTTTCTGTGTTGCCTTTTAAATGGCTTGCAGGATCACCAAAAAATTCGTTGACTAACCCCTTTAATGTTGTGCTGACTGAGAGCAGGGCAAAGCAGTATTTCCCTTCCACTAATCCGTCAGATGTTATAGGAAAGCAGGTTCGCTATAACGATGATTTTACTGCAACTGTTTCCGGAATTGTAAATGATTTGGATCAAACAACTTCCTCATTCAACGCTGTTGAGTTCATTTCATTTGCGACTATTTCGCAAACCCACATGCAGCACGATTTTATGATGAATGTATGGAACGACTGGATGGCTTATTCACAGTTGTATATAAAGTTGGCCAAGGGAAGCAATGCTTCTAATGTTGAACTGCAATTAAAATCTCTTTTGAATAAATATAATAAAGATGCAAATAAGGATGAAGCAAACACAATGGCCTTTCGCCTGCAGCCTTTGAATGATGTTCACTTCAATAGTTTATATGCAGGCTTCGCCCAAAGACTGGCACATAAGCCTACATTATACGGGCTATTTGCAGTTGCGGCTTTTTTATTATTACTCGCCTGTATCAACTTTATTAATTTAACCACTGCGAATGCCGGTCAACGTGCAAAGGAAATAGGTGTGCGTAAAACTATGGGCAGTTCAAGAAAACAACTGGTGTTCCAGTTTTTAGGGGAAACTTTTTTCATAACAATCATTGCCAGCGCTCTGTCATTTTGTATAGCTCCTTTTATATTAAAACTCTTTGCAGACTTTATTCCACCCGGCCTGAGTTTTCATCCTCTGCAGCAGCCATTTATTTTTACATTTTTATTGCTGCTTGCTATTGTCGTTTCTGTTTTATCAGGAATGTACCCTGCATTTATATTATCCGGATTTAAGCCTGTAAATGTTTTAAAGTCTCAATCTTCCTTTAATGCTAATGAAACAAGGCATGCGTGGGTTCGTAAATCACTCACCGTTTCACAGTTCGTAATAGCCCAGTTTTTTGTGATTGGCACGCTAATGATCAGCAAGCAAATCAATTTCTCACTGCATTCAGATCTGGGTTTTAATACAGATGGCATTATCACTTTTAATTTACCCCGCGACACTGTCGTTTCGCACCGGCAGCAGTTATTAAATGAAGTAAACTCCTTTCCCGAAGTGGAACTGGCGAGCACTGGATTTCTTGCACCTGCCACAAATGGCGCTGCTTTTACCAATATCTCTTATTCGCCGAAACCTGAAATAAAAGACCCCGTGCAAATAAGATGGGGCGACCCGGAATATATACATGTGTATAAAATAAAATTATTAGCCGGCAGAAATGTAATGGCAAGTGACAGCATTAGAGAGTTTCTTATCAACGAGACTTATTCAAAACTACTCGGCTTTCAAAAGCCAGAAGATGCTATCGGTAAAATGCTTCTTTATAATGAAAAGCAATTACCGATAGTTGGTGTTATGCAGGATTTTCATGAACAATCTATGCATGCGCCCATTACCGCATTGGTGCTGGGTGGCAACAATGGCGGAATTTTTCATGTAAGGCTAAAGCAAAATATCGACGGCAGTGATTCATGGAAAAATGCTATCAGTAAAATGCAGGTTGCCTTTAAGAAAATTTATCCTGATAGTGATTTTGATTACCAGTTTGCAGACGAAACAGTGGCTTCTTTTTATGAAACAGAACAACATACAGCAACATTGCTTGCATGGGCAACAGGCCTTTCTATTCTAATCAGTTGTTTGGGCTTATTAGGGTTAGTGATGTTCACCATCAACACACGTACAAAGGAAATTGGTATCAGGAAAATTCTTGGCGCCACTGTTACAAACATTGTTTCTATACTATCTAAGGATTTTGTAAAACTGGTAATCATCGCATTTATAATAGCAGCGCCAATCGCGTGGTGGGCAAGTTACAAATGGCTGGAAGATTTTGCCTACAGGACAAATATGAGCTGGTGGATATTTTTGTTAAGCGGCACAGGAATGCTATTGATTGCCTTAGCAACGCTAAGCATACATGCGATAAAAGCGGCCATTGCAAATCCCGTTAAAAGTTTGAGAACAGAGTAAGAATAGCCGGGAATTTTTTATTAAAATAGATGCTGATTACAAAAAGCGGGCGATGATTGGTTTCATTCACAATGCTTTTTTCCATTTCTGGTATTGCTGCGGGCTTATGCCCATTATCTTTTTAAACTGGCGGGTGAAATAAGAGAGTTCGTTATATCCCGATTCAAAACATACCGCAGTTACTGAATAATTGGTATTACTCAAAAGCCTGCAGGCATAGGCGATTCGTATTTCATTGAGAAAGCTGGTAAAGGTTTTTAGAGTCCGTGATTTAAAATACCTGCAGAAAGAAGTTTCCGTCATGTTAGCCACAGTCGCTATATCTTTTACAGTTATTTTTTCGGTAAAGTGTTGGTAAAGAAATTGATTAATGTCTTTCATTCTTTGCTCGTCAAATGAATGATCATAATCATAATTTTTATTGGTCATGTATTGAAAGTCCCTTGATTCAGCAAGAGTTTGCAACACATCAAGCAAGCTGAAAAGTTTTCTTGTTTCGCTCACGGCGTGCATTTGTAAAAGAGTATCTTTCACCAGGTCCACCACTTTCTTTTTAAAATGCATTCCTCTCTTTGACTTTTGAAACAGAGCTTTCACTGCTTGCAACTCCGGCTTTTTTATAAACTCTTCTCCAAGAAAATCTTCAGTAAACTGCAGGATCAGTCCAAAAGGCTTGAACGATTTGTTGGCTTTTGAGAAAGCCTTATTTTCCTGTAGTACATGCGGAAAATTTGTGCCGAGCAACACAAGATCACCCGCATCAAAATGCTGAAACCCGTCACCGATAACTCCATTTGTTTTCCCGTCAATAAAATAAATCATTTCCAACTCAGGATGATAATGCCATCTCGTAGTAAGATCGAAAGGCTCCCACTTAAAAACAAATGAGCGGTTTAACTGGGGATTTATCAGGCGATAAGAAGGTGACACCATGGAAACAATTTTTGCGTATTTTTAGATTGATGGAATGAATTTAGATAAAATAGTCCTAATTGATGATAATTTACTGGCGAAAAAATTCGAACTAATCCTTCATTTTTACACCGCAAATTTTTACGATTGTGGATATTGGCCTTAGCACATACACATTTCCCTGGCATTTTACTTATGGTAGCGCGACGCGTACAAGTAAAGAATTGTATGAGGAGCTTTTTCAAAGAGCAGTTACCGACAATATAGGTTACATACAATTTGGAGACAACTTTCCACTCCACGTCATCTCCCCGGAGGGGTTGGGAAATATTAAAGCCTTAAGCGAAAAAAATAATATAGGCTTACAGGTAGGCACCCGCAGGTTAACAATGGAAAATATTTTAAAATACATTGATATAGCGAAGTATTTCAAATCGCCTTTTGTAAGAATTATAATTGATGATGAGATTTATGAACCCACTATTACTTATGTGAAAAAAATTATATCGGGGCTATTGCCTTCACTTAAAGAGGAATCAATGATGCTGGCAATCGAAAATCATGATCGCTTCCGCGCAGCTGAGCTCGAAGAAATAATGCTTGATACAGATCCGGCTTATGTGGGTATTTGCCTTGACACCGCGAATTCATTTGGATGCGGCGAAGGTATCTCTACGGTGGTGGAAAGACTGGCGCCTTATACAGTAAATCTTCATGTAAAAGATTTTTCGATAAAACGGATGGATCACAAAATGGGTTTCGTTATTGAAGGTAGTGCCGCCGGCGACGGGATGCTTGATATAAAATGGCTGCTTGACAAACTTTCTGCGGTGGAAAAATGCGAAACCGCTACTTTGGAAATTTGGTCCCGTCCATTGTCAACAAAATTAGAAACACTGGCCCAGGAAATTAAATTGTATAACAAAAGCATTCAATTTTTAAAACAATATTTACCATGAATACAATTGCTTTAATTGGAGCCGGGGGCAAAATGGGCTGCAGGCTTACCGATAATTTTATTAAATGCGATGGCTACCTGCTACACTATCTTGAAATAAGTGATCAGGGCATCAGAAATCTTGAACAACGCAATGTAAAGATCTGTACGTCTCCCGATGCCGTGTCCACAGCGGATGTGGTGATACTCGCCGTTCCTGACATTGCCATTGGTAAGATTTCTGAAGAGATAATTCCGAAAATGAAAAAAGGGGCTTTGGCTATGACCCTTGATCCCGCCGCGCCACTCGATGGAATCATTCATCACCGGGATGATCTCGGTTATGTTATTGCGCATCCTTGCCATCCTTCGGTATTTAATTGGGAAGAAACTGAAGAAGCCTTTCGTGATTTTTACGGGGGTATTTCTGCCAAACAATCCATAGTGGTAGCCTTGATGCATGGCTCTGAAGATCACTACCAACTGGGAGAAAAAATAGCGCAGGACATGTATGCTCCCATAAAGCAAACACATAGAATTACACTCGAGCAGATGGCGATTCTTGAACCGGCCATGGTAGAAACGTTAGCGCAAACCTGTATGGAAGTAGTCAAAGAAGGTTACGACCGCATCATTGAACTTGGCGTACCTGAAGCTGCGGCAAAAGATTTTGTGCTTGGCCATCTCCGCATACAAATTGCCGTGCTGTTTAAGGAAGTAAATGGAAGTTTTTCCGATGCTGCCTATAAGATCAGTAAGAGGGCGAAGCCAATTTTATTTAGAGAGAACTGGAAAAAGATTTTTGATATGGATGATATCAGGGAGCAGGTGAAAGATATAACCGGTAAATGATTAGCTTAGATTAACGAACTTTTAATTTCAATTCTTCAATAAAAACTTATATGAAACGATTGCTTTTGACCATCGCTATTCTCGTAATTGCGCAAGGTGTTTTCGCGCAATTAAAAGTAAGTGCAGATAAACATTATCTGTTGAAAAAAGATGGCTCACCTTTTTTCTGGCTGGGGGATACGGCGTGGGAACTCTTCCACCGGCTTAGCCGGGAAGAAGCAAAGGAGTATCTTCAAAATCGCGCTGATAAAGGATTTACTGTGATACAAGCCGTGGCACTTGCTGAACTTGACGGATTAAATACGCCTAATGCGTATGGTGATAAACCGCTTATAAATAATGATCCTGCAACACCAAATGACGCTTATTTCAGGCATGTGGATTATATAATTAAAGAAGCAAACAAACTGGGGTTAATGGTTGCTCTCTTACCTACATGGGGTGATAAATGGTACAAAGATAAATGGGGAGCCGGCCCCGAAATATTTACTCCTGCCAATGCAAAAAGCTATGGTGCGTGGCTGGCGAAAAGATACTTAAACTATAATATCATCTGGGTGCTGGGTGGAGACCGGAATCCAAAGAACGAAACACATCTTTCAATCATCAGGCAAATGGCGGCAGGTATCAAAAGCGCAGATCAAAATAAACATTTAATCACCTATCACCCAAGCGGCGGCTCAAGCTCTTATGATTTTTTTGCTGATGATCAATGGATAGATTTTCACATGTCACAGACCGGGCATAGAGTGGGAAGTCCCGATTATAAAACCAACATAAAGGCTTACCAACTGCGACAAATGAAACCTCACGTTAACGGTGAGCCGAATTATGAAGATCATCCTAATGACTGGAACCCAGCCGAGAAGGGATGGATGGATGATTTCGATACACGTGAAGCTGCCTATTGGAATATGCTGTCGGGTGGTGCAGGGCATACTTATGGCGATCACAATATATGGCAGATGTATACAGAAAAAAGAACGCCCATAAATAATGCGAGAACAAATTGGCATATTGCAATGGATTATCGTGGTGCTTTCCAGGTTGGTTACATGCGTAAGATGTTTCAAAAAAGAAACTGGCAAAAGCTTGTGATGGATCAGTCTGTTATTAACGAAGACAATCCGGAAGGCGTTGAATATAAAATGGCTGCCGTATCATCAGCGAAAGATTTCATGATGGTATATATCCCTTACGGCAGGAAAACAAACATTGATATATCAAAATTAAATGCGCAGAAATTACGGGGCTGGTGGTTCAATCCACGTGATGGCTATACCATTTCTCTTGGTGAATTTGATAATGCCGGCAATAAAGAATTTACACCAACATCTGTTGGGCGTGGAAGCGATTGGGTACTGGTGCTGGATGATGCGTCTAAACATTTTCCTGAACCCTCAGCTTATTAATTATGCTGAAAGGAGTGATCATTGGAACGGGATTTTGGGCAAATTACCAGGTACCAGCCTGGGGTGAAATAAGTGGTGTAAAGATAGTGGCTGCCTACAACCGCACTAAATCAAAAGCGGAAAAAATAGCCACTGAATTTTGCATTCCGGCCATATATGATGATGTTGCTAAAATGCTTGATAACGAAAGGCCTGATTTTGCGGATGTCATTACAGATGTTGATACTCATCAACATTTCACGTTACTTGCTGCCTCAAAAGGCGTGAATGTAATTTGCCAAAAGCCAATGGCCGCAACAATTTTACAAGCCAAAGAAATGATGAGTGCCTGCACGGATGCCGGCGTGAAATTATTTGTTCATGAAAACTTTAGGTGGCAGGCGCCGCTGAGATCATTGAAACGGAAATTGGATGAGGGCATAATAGGTATTCCTTTTAAAGCCAGGGTTTCCTTTTGCTCCGCATTTCCTGTTTTTGAAAACCAGCCTTTCCTTGCTGAACTCGATCGTTTTATTCTTACAGATATCGGGTCACATATGTTGGATATCTGCCGGTTTTTATTTGGCGAAGCCGAAAGTGTATATGCGCTTACAAAAAAAGTAAATAAGAAAATAAAAGGCGAAGATGTAGCCAGTGTTCTAATGGAAATGAAAAACGGCTTGCAATGCTTTGCGGAAATGTCGTACGCTTCTATTCTTGAGAAAGAATCATTTCCACAAACTTTGGTTTTGATTGAAGGAGAAAAAGGATCCCTGCATCTTACAAATGATTTTGAACTAAAGATTATTAAAAAAAATAGCATCGAGTCATCCATAATAAAACCGATCATGTACAAATGGGCTGACCCTGCATATGCTGTTGTGCACAGCAGTATCGTAGATTGTAACAGGAATATTATTCAGGGCATGACGGGCGGCAATGCTGAGACAACCGGTACTGACAATTATAAAACAATGCAATTAGTGTGGGCTGCCTACGACTCTGCCGAAAATAAAAAAATAGTTTTTCTGTAATGATGGTACTGCAACACATATCAAAATCTTTTCCCGGTGTGAAGGCATTGCAGGACGTGAACCTCAAAATTTCTTCGGGAGAAATTCATGCATTGTGTGGGGAGAATGGAGCCGGTAAAAGCACCTTAATGAATATTATTTCAGGCAATATGCAGCCGGATGAAGGAATCCTTTTACTCAATAACAAACCACAGAAATTTCAAAGTATTCACCAGGCACAACAGGCAGGTATCTGCATCGTTCACCAGGAGAGAAGTCTTGTTGAATCACTTTCTATTGCCGAAAATATTTTTCCAGTAAACCAACCATTGAATTCTTTAGGATTTATCAATTATAAGGAACTTTATAAAACTGCAGGATCATTACTAAAAGAATTGCAATTGCCTCAACTCAATCCCTCGATGCCGGTGGAGAGGTTATCGGCAGCGTACAAGCAAATGGTTGAAATTGCAAAAGCTCTGGCAGGCAAGCCTTCGTTGCTGCTTCTTGATGAACCAACGGCATCGCTCACGAATGTAGAAACGGAAGTGCTGTTCAATATTATTAAGCACTTAAAAAATACGGGTGTTGGGATCATATACATTTCGCACCGAATGGCAGAAATAAAGCAAATCGCAGATGTAGTTACCGTATTGCGCGACGGAGTGTGGCAAGGAACGTTTGACGCACAAACCACCTCCCTTGAAACTATCGTTTCGAGTATGGTAGGCCGTGAATTACAACAAATGCATTTTACAAGTAACGCCAAAAATAATGTATCGCTGGAAGTGAAAAACCTGTCTGGCCGCTATTTTAAGAACGTGAGTTTTCAATTGCATACAGGAGAAATACTTGGCTTTGCAGGCCTTGAAGGCTCCGGTAGATCGGAACTTGCGCTTGCCATATTTGGCGATGAAAAAAATGTCTCGGGTGAAATAATTGCCGGGGATAAAGTTGTTGATCATCGCCATCCTGCAGATGCAATTGCAAATGGTTTTGCTTATATACCTCCAGACCGCAAACAGGAAGGCTTGTTTATGGATCAAACAGTTTCTGAAAATGTCAGTTCCACCAACATGCGGAAAGGTCTTTATAACGCCGGTGTAAATAATGCGGCAGCACTTTCCTATGTTAGCAGATTAAACGTCCGGACTCCGTCTATAAAGCAAAGGGTTCAGAAGCTAAGCGGCGGTAATCAACAGAAAATAGCTTTAGCAAAATGGCTGAATATCGATCCCAACATATTAATTGTAAACGAGCCTACACATGGTGTGGACATTGGTGCCAAAGCGGATATTTACGAAGATCTAAAAAAACTTACTGCAGTGGGGAAAAGTGTAATGCTTATCTCGGGCGAATTGTCCGAATTGCTTTTACTATGCGATAGAATTGTAATCATGTACAACGGAGCTGTCAGGGGCATTTTATCAAATAAAGAGGCGACTGAAGAACTCATAACGTCAATGGCTTCAGGACTAAATTAATTTATGCTTGTAAAAAAATATTTCCAGGACCGCGTGGTATCATTAAGCGCAGCCATTGTGGTACTCTGCATGGTGATGACTTTTTTATTTCCGGCTCAATTCGCAACAGTTGAAAATTTTTCACAACTATTGCTTAACCTTTCTATTGATACCATCGTTGCCGTAGGAATGATGGTATTGATGATCTCCGGCATGTTTGATCTTTCTGTCGGCTCAGTCGTCGCATTATCGGGTGGGCTTGCCGGTTATCTTATGTATTATCATGATGTAAACTTCCTGGTCGCGATATTGGCCGGGCTCAGTGCTAGTGTACTTATTGGGTTCACAAACGGCCTGCTGATCGCAAAAGCCGGAATAAACCCGATGATTCAAACACTCGCCATGATGGGTATCGTTCGTGGATTTGCTTTAATGTTAAGTGGTGCCGGCATACAAAATTTTCCCTATAATTTTATTTATATAGGTCAATCAAAATTACTCGGGCTGCAGGCTCCGGTATGGTACATGATTGTGATTGTGGCACTGTTTACGTTCCTTGCATCGAGGACAAAATTTTTTCGGCGTTTTTATTTCATCGGCGGAAATGAACGGGCAGCAACGCTTTCGGGAATCCGGGTAGAGCGAATGAAAATTTATGGATTTATACTTTCTGCATTACTTGCAGGCATTGCAGGCATACTTCTATCATCACGGCTTGGCGCGGCGCTGTCCACTTCGGGAAGAGGCCTGGAATTGCGGGTGATCACTGCCGTCATACTTGGCGGAGCGAGCCTTTCCGGCGGCTATGGGAAAATACCGGGAGCTTTCCTGGGAGCTTTATTTATGGCACTTATTAATAACATGCTTATTATCGCAAGAATTTCCGGGTATTGGCAGGAAATTATTTTGGGGTTTATACTCATTATAGCCGTTGGCCTGGATCAATGGCTGCTGCGCCGTCTTGATAAATAATTATTACAAATAAAATATTTAGCATGAAAAAAAACATTGCTTTTTTGTTATTACTGTTTGTCGCATCCTGCGTTCCACCACCACGTGAGGTTGCACTGCAGGCAAATAAAACTTTGTCGTTAGCGAAATTTACAACCAGCGAAGAAGTAACGCCAACGGAAGAATATGTGATGGTAACCACAGCTATCAATCTTCCCTTGTATGTAAATCATGACCAGGCCGCTTTTAAAAAATGGGGACAAAAAATGGGCGTTCGTATTTCAATTCTTGGCCCTTCGGAATGGGATGTGCCCGGTCAAATAGCCACGCTTGAGCAGGTGATTCCATCAAAACCTGCCGGCTTGCTAATCAACGGAACAGATCCCGGCATCGCCCAGGCAATACGGAAAGCAGTGGCCGCGGGCATCCCGACGATTGTGTACGATTCAGAAATTCCAAATAGTAACAGGCACTGCTTCATTGGCAGCGATTGGTACGAGATGGGTAAGTTACAGGGACAGCGTATGGCTTTATTGATTAATGGAAAAGGTAAGGTAGCATGCATGGGAATTCTTGGTATGGAAAATATGGAAGCAGGGTTCAAAGGTTTCCAGGATGCTTTAGAAAAATATAAAGACATAGAATTTATCGGCAAGTACGATGACAAGGCGAATGTGGAAACAGCCGCTAAAATTACCGCCGATCTTCTTGCTGCAAATCCCGACCTGGCTGGCATTGGTGGCTTCGATTCAAACTCGGGGCCTGGTATGGCGCTGTCCGTAAAAGAAAGTAATAAAGCAGGAAAAGTGCACCTCACTACAGTTGACGCAGAACCTGAACATCTTCGTCTCGTGAAAGAAGGTGTGCTTGATTATCTCGTTGGGCAGAAACGCGAATTATTTACCAGCATGGGCGCCCAGTTGTTATTTAATATGCGACACAATACATTGCCTTTATCTGCAAATGATGCAATGGCGGGGGTTATTCCTATTCCAAAAACCATCATCACAGGCTCTATTGAAATTGATAAAACTAATGTTGACATGTTCATAAAATAGATTGAAGGGAACAATGAATTTTAAAACTATCGTCCTGCCATTTGATCTTGATTTTCCGCCGTGCATTGAACTAAAAGCCGGCGATCTTAGCTGCATGTATGAAGAAGGCAAACTGCGGTACATTTCGATAAGAAACATTGAAATTGCAAGAATGATCTATCCCGCTCTGCGTATCACAAACTGGCAAACGGTTCCATACCAAATTTTAAATGAAAAAATTGAAAGAAATGCTCTTGGTTTCAACATAAGTTACGAAGCTGTATTCGACCAGTCTGATCTTAAATACAGGGCACTCATAATAATTACTGGTCAAAAAAATAATACAATTTCTTTCAGTATGGAAGGAGAGGCGCTCAGTGATTTTAAGAGGAATCGTATTGGCCTATGTGTAAATCATCCCCCGGAAACCTGCGCCGGAAAGCAAGCTGAGATAATGCATAGCAATGGAACAAAAGACTTGAAGCGATTTCCCGAAACGATCAGCCCGCATCAACCTTTTTTTGATGTAAACAAATTGCAATTCGAAATTGCCGGGCTTAAGGTAAATTTTAAATTCGATGGCGATATTTTTGAAACGGAAGATCAGCGAAACTGGTCTGATAGCTCTTATAAAACCTATTCAACACCCCTGTCAATTCCTTTTCCCGTAAGAGTTACAGCGGGTGATAAAATTTTTCAACGGATTGAAGTTGAAGCTGAATATTTTTCAAATGTGGCTTCATCCAATATAGAACATTGTGCTACGGAAGAAAGAATTCGCTTGCCGAAAATTGGATATGGACATAGCCGATGGCAACAACGACTCACGAACGAAGAAGCAAACCTCGTAAGTCAAATTCCTTTTGATCGTTACCGGGTTGAAGTGGATCTTGACGAAATAGATTGGCCATCTGTTTTTTCTAACGCTTTATACATAGCACTTGAATCAGGAGCCACGATAGACCTCGTTGCTTTTGTTGACGACGATCCCCGCACAAAGATTTCACACCTTGTCTATACCATTTCTATTCATAAGAACACTATTAGTTCCGTTCTTTTGATTAGTAAAAAAGGAGATATTTCAAACAGGAATTGGAATAGTGAATATTATGATTATTTAAAAACAATCCATTCCGGTGTACAGGTCGGTTATGGATCAGTGAAAAATTTCACGGAACTAAATCGCCAAAGGCCAGAAGGCAATTTATATGATTTTGTGGTATGTGGAATGAATCCGCAAGTGCATGCAACCGATCTAAGATCTATTATTGAAAACCTGCAAAACCAAAAAGATATTGTCGCTACCTGCAGAACGTTTACTTCAAAGCCAATACATATTTCTCCCATAACATTAGATACACGCGATCTTGAAAGAGGTAACGCTGATAGTTCGCAAACGGCAGATCCCCGCCAGCATTCGAATTTTGCGGCATCCTGGATGTTGCTAACACTCCAAAATTTATCGGGAGCAAGTAACCTCACTTTGTTTCAGCTTACCGGTAATGCCGGAATTTTACCAACTAATAAACCTTCTCCTATTTTCGATATGCTTACAGCTATTAAAACTTTCAATCCACTGTTCATTATTAATAGAAAGTTGAATGGTATTATCCAAACGGATGGCGTGCTTTTTGAAAACCATTTGGGTGAAAGATTGATGGTCGAAACAGAACTTCAATGATAAAAAAAGTTTACCGGGCCGGGTTTGAAAATTTTAATTACGTCAGTTTCTATTGTTTTTTCTGAATACTACTTCCCGATAAATCCTTCATCTTCGGTAACAGGCATAACATCTATCAGGTTTTAAGCGCGTGCCACCTATTTGCAAAACGGACATTCATTGTATCAAAACCGAACACCTACGTCTTCGTAATTAGTCGCGAGTCATTGATATTCATGCCAATGCGATAACGGTATTGCCATTGCGTTAACTCCTCAGGTTATTATAAGTTGTTCAACTTTAAACAGTTCTGCAAAACCGAAATCACTTTTATGCTTAAAAATTATTTTAAAATCGCCTGGCGAAATTTGCTAAAAAACAAAGCCTATTCTCTTATTAACATTCTCGGCCTTGCAACTGGTATGGCAGTTGCCATGTTGATTGCACTATGGATTTGGGATGAAGTTACGTATGATAAATACCATAGCAATCATAACGAGCTTGCGCAGGTAATGACCACTTTTATTGACAATGATGATAAAATGGAAACCGGCCAGGCTGTGTGTATGCCCATTGGCGACGAACTGCGCAGCAAGTATGGAAGTGATTTTAAAAACGTAAGCATGGCATCCTGGAATTTTGGCCATGTGCTGGCTGTTGGCGAAAAGAAAATTACCGGCAAAGGTATGTGGGTTGAAGCAAATTTTCCTTCTATGTTTTCATTAAGAACAATAAAAGGAAACATAAATGCATTGAATGATCCTTCAACAATTTTGTTGTGCGCTTCGATGGCAAAAACCTTGTTTGGAACTACAGACGTCATAAATAAAATAGTGAAACTTGATAATAAAGATGTTTATAAAGTGGCCGGTGTTTTTGAAGATCTTCCGCACAACACCACTTTATACGAAACCAAATTATTGTTGCCCTGGAAAAAATATATTACGACCGAAGACTGGCTCAGGAATGCTGCCACGCAATGGAACAATCATTCATGGCAAAGTTATGTGCACGTGGCGGATAATATAAATATGGCGGAGGAAACAAAGAAAATAAAAGATATTGTAATGAGCCATAAGGTTGCTGCAAGAGACGGAAAGGAGCAGGCGGTATTATTTCCTATGAATAAATGGCGCTTATATAGTGACTTTAAAAATGGGAAAGCAGCGGGAGGACGCATACAATTTATATGGCTGTTTTCGATAATCGGTGTATTTGTATTATTGCTTGCTTGCATCAATTTTATGAATCTTTCTACTGCACGCAGCGAAAAAAGAGCAAAGGAAGTGGGTATTCGCAAAACAGTTGGTTCACTACGCAGCCAGTTAATCGGCCAGTTTTTGAGTGAATCTGTTTTAGTCTCTTTGGTGTCTTTTGTATTTTCTATTCTTTTAGTAATTGTATTGATGCCGCTGTTTAATAAGCTTGCAGATAAAAATATGGAACTACCCTGGAGCAGCTCCGTATTTTGGCTCATAGCATTGGCTTTTACATGTATCACCGGGTTAGTTTCCGGCAGTTATCCTGCATTTTATCTTTCAAAATTTGAACCTATAAAAGTATTGAAAGGAACATTTCGTGTCGGGCGATTTGCATCATTGCCACGCAAGATTTTAGTAGTGGTACAATTTAGTTTTTCCATTGCTTTAATTATAGGAACCATCATCGTTTTTAAACAAATTCAGTTTGCTAAAAACAGGCCGGTAAATTATAGAAATGAAGGATTGATCACCATCAATATGTCCACACCTGATTTGTATGGCCATTATGATGCGCTGCGGGCAGAGCTGTTTGCAACCGGTGTAGTAGATAATATGGCAGAATCTTCCAGCCCTACAACAGGGGTTTGGTCAAACCAGATTGGCTTTAACTGGCAGGGAAAGGATCCCAGCACTTTACCCGCCTTTGGCACCATTGCAGTAACCCAGGATTTTGGGAAAACCATTGGCTGGAAGATTAAAGAAGGGAGAGATTTTTCCAAAGATTTTGCAACCGACACTTTAGGAATAATATTGAATGAAGCTGCGGTAAAACAAATTGCTATGAAACGGGATATTGTGGGAGAGATCATAGAATTCAATGATAAAAAATATACTGTTCTTGGCGTGATAAAGGATATGATAATGGAATCGCCTTATAAGCCGATTGAACCAACGGTATTTTTTTACGATGCCAACTGGGCCAATGTAATAACGGTTGCAATAAAAAATGGTGCACCGGTAAAAGATGCATTGGGTAAAATAGAAACAGTATTTAAAAAATTCAACCCCGGAGCTCCTTTTGATTACACATTTAATGACGAAGACTACGGAAAGAAATTTGCCGATGAACAACGTGTGGGTAAATTGGCAACTTTCTTTACCATCTTAGCAATATTTATTTCCTGCCTTGGATTATTTGGGCTCGCATCGTTTGTTGCAGAACAACGCAAAAAAGAAATTGGCGTACGCAAAGTATTAGGCGCCTCGGTATACAATTTATGGCAAATGTTATCAAGAGAATTTGCATTGCTTGTAATTATTTCCTGCTTCATCGCTATTCCATTAGCATGGTACTATTTACATCAATGGCTGAAACAGTATGAATACAAAACAGAAATATCATTCTGGATTTTTATTTTTTCAGGGTTGGGTGCATTGATAATAACATTGATCACAGTGAGCTTCCAGGCGATAAAAGCGGCAATTGCAAACCCGGTAAAATCATTAAGGACTGAATAAAAGAATCATCATGATAAAAAATTATTTCAAAATCGCATTCAGGAACCTGAGGAGAAATAAAATTTATTCTTTCATCAACATCTCAGGTTTAAGTATTGGCCTGGCTTGCGCCATGCTTATTCTTCTCTATGTAAAAGATGAAGTAAGCTATGACCGGTTTCACAGTAATGTAAATAATATTTACCGCGTCGTTAGTGACAATAAAGATAAGGATGGCAACAGGCGGAAAGATGGCAACAGCGGTTATTTCCAGGGTCCGAGGTTTACGCAAAACGTGCCCGGCATCCAAATGTTTGTGCGTGTGAAAAGCGGCGCTGAAGACATGAAAACCGGCACAGAAATTCACCCGCAGGATTTGCTATATGTTGACTCCGGATTCTTTTCCATTTTTTCATTTCCCCTAATAAATGGGAATCGCAACACCTGTTTAGAAGATCCGTATTCCGTTGTTATTTCCGAAGACCTTGCCAAAAAGCAATTTGGTACCACGGATGCTATCGGCAAAATAATTATGCTAAAGGATGACAGCATATTCGCGCCGTACCGGGTGAGCGGTATTGCCAGGAAAGCGCCGCAAAATTCATCTATAAAGTTTGATATGCTGTTGCCATTGAAGATCCCTGCGGGGGAGGCAATTGATAACGAAGACTGGTTCAATTTTTTTCTCAACACGTTTGTTGTGCTTAACCCTAATGTGAATGTGCCGCAGGTAGAAAACCAAATGCAGAAATTTTATATGGCAGATTCCAAAGAAGGCAGAAAATTAATGACAGAGAAATACGGTGACATCGTGGGTGATACCCGTTACATGCTGCAGCCGTATACTGCTATGCACATGAGCACTGAATTGCCTCCGCAGAATGGTTTAAGCGATGCAAGCAACCCGATGTACTCGTATATTCTTTCGGGCATTGCTTTATTTATATTGCTTATTGCGTGCATAAATTTTATAAATCTTACGGTGGCCCGTTCGGTAAAGAGGGCTAAAGAAATTGGCATACGTAAAGTAGTTGGCGGAGAACGGAAGCAACTGATCTTGCAATTCCTGGGGGAATCATTTTTTCTCTGTGTTATTGCTTTCGTATTGGCGATTGTAATTGTTCAACTGATGCTTCCTGTTTTTAATAGCCTTGCCAATAAGGCGCTTTCTCTTTCTTATTTGCTTGATGTAAAACTGGTAACCGGCTACATATTTCTCCTCTTTGTTACAGGGTTCCTGGCAGGCTTTTATCCTGCGTTGGTTTTGTCGGGGTATAAACCCGTTGAGACATTATATAGCCGCTTTAATCTTGCTGGAAAAAACTACCTGCAAAAGTCGTTGGTGATACTGCAATTCACACTTGCCTCTTTCTTAATAATTGCCACATTTGTTATGTTTTCACAATTTAATTTTCTTACGACAGAAAAGTTGGGCTATGATGATAGTAACCTCGTAGTTGTAAATACAGACAGGGTAAAGCATAGTAAAGCGGCATTGTTTAAAAATGAATTAATGAAGAGCCGGGATATAATTAGTGTAGCCGCAAAGAATGGCGGTATGTGGGGTACTGCCGCTAAAAACAGCAGCGATTCAATTATACAATTTCAATATGAAACCGTTGATGAATCTTATATTCCTCAACTGAAAATCCAGTTGCTGCAAGGCAGAAATTTTTCTACTGAATATCCTGCAGATTCTAATAATTCTGTATTGGTAAATGAATCATTTGTGAAAAAAGCCGGATGGAAAAACCCAATAGGGCAGACTGTAAATTTCTGGTACAGAAACGAATTGTACCATGTTATCGGGGTTGTAAAAGATTATCATTTTGCTTCGCTTAATGAAAAAATAATCCCGCAATTGTTTACCATGAAGAATGATAATCTCTTTGGAACATTTCTTATTAAAATAAAAGCAGGAAGTGATGCGGCAAGCCTGAAACAAATACATAAAGCGTTTAAAAAATTCTTTCCTGTAAGCCCTTATTCATATGTATTCAAAGACCAGCAAAACCTGAAGAATTATGAGGCAGAAGCCAAGTGGAAGCAGATCATGTTGTTTAGCGCGATTCTCACCATCTTCATTTCATGTATTGGCTTATTTGGTTTGTCAGTCCTTTCTGCAGAAAAGAGAACGAAGGAGGTTGGCATACGCAAAGTGTTGGGCGCCTCAATAAATAATGTGGTAACAATCCTTTCAAAAGATTTTGTAAAGCTTGTGATTATTGCATTGCTTATAGCTGTTCCCCTGTCATGGATAGCCGCTAATAAATGGCTGGAAAATTATCCTTACCGCATTACATTAAGCTGGCCGATGTTTGCTGTGGCAGCGATTATCGTAATTTTTATTGCGATTACAACTGTTAGTTTCCAGGCGATAAAGGCAGCGGTTGCAAACCCGGTAAAAAGTTTAAGAACGGAGTAAATAATTTGAAGAATCAAAAATGATAGATTTCCAAATCATAGGTGTCATTTAATCATAAAAAATCATAGTTCAGTCAATGTTCAAGAATTATTTCCAAATCGCCTGGCGAAACCTGGTTAAGAATAAAATATTTTCCTTCATAACTATTACCGGTCTTGCCCTTAGCCTTGCTGCTTTCTGGTTTATCGCACTTTTTATTGCACAGGAACTTAGTTACGATCGCTATCATAAAAATGCAGATCGCATCTATCGACTCGCATCGCATGGAAACTGGGAGGCAGATAAGTTTGATGTTACGGGAACCTCCGGCCTTACAGCCAAAGCGCTAAAAAATGAATATCCTGAAGTAGAAGAAACTGTTCGTATTGACCCGGAAGGCGGAGGCATTATTAGTTATAAGGAAAAGCGCTTTAAAGAAGATGCTGTTTATTTTACTGACCGAACTTTTTTTAAAGTTTTTACACATCATTTCCTGACTGGGGATCCTGTAAATGCCCTGGCAGAACCAGGCTCTGTTGTGATCACTAAAAAACTTTGCGATAAGCTATTTCCAAATCCTGAAGCCGCCATAAACAAGACCATTTACTTTGATAACAACTCGCCTGACGTTGTAAGTGGAGTTATCGAAAATGTACCCGAGAATTCTCATTTTACTTTCCAGGCGCTGCGTTCCATGCCTGCAGATTACACCGGCGATTGGGGGAACTTCAACATCTATACGTATGTACTTCTTAAGAAAAATGCAGATGTACAAGCCCTTCGTGCAAAGATGCCTGCTTTTATAAAAAAATATTTTACCGCCAACAGTTTAGATATCTCCTATTCAATAGAATTTCAGCCGCTCGCCTCCATTCATTTGCATTCTCATTTAAGCTATGAATTGGGAGAGAACAGGAATATCAATTATCTATACGTGCTTTCCATTGTAGGTTTACTTATCTTGATCATTGCCTTCATCAACTACACGAATATCACCACGGCAAGGGCTGCTGTGCGCCTGCGTGAAGTTGCCGTAAGAAAAATTATCGGTTCCACCCGTAAAAATCTTGTTTCGTTGTTTCTTACGGAATCAACACTGGTGATTCTTATTGCGGCGGCGGTAAGCGTTTTTCTTGTTATATTGATAATGCCATTATTCAACGGGCTTACAGGGAAACACCTATCGCCGTGGTATTTTGGAGGAATAAACAGTGTGGCCTGCTTGCTTGCTTTTTCAATAACTGGCGGCCTCATCGGGGGCTTGTATCCTGCTTTATTTTTGTCCGGGTTTAAAACTATTCCAGCTTTAAAAAACCAGGTGGGAAACCTGGGTTCGCAAATATTATTTCGTAAGTCACTGGTTGTTTTCCAGTTTACGGTTGCGGTGGTTATGATCACTGCCTCAATAATTATCTACAGTCAACTTCGTTTTGTGTCACAAAAAGATCTCGGTTTTAATAAGAAGCAGGTACTTACATTTCACCTTGATTCGCGGCCCTTGAGGAAACAGTTTGCTGCCCTGCGTTCTGAGCTGTTGCAGAACCGGGAGATAGAGGCTGTAGCATCCGCAGGCAACCCGATTGGAAGTAATAATATCGGGATGATGGATTACAGTGTTGAAAAAAATGACGTCCTGGATCCGCATAGCAATTTAGCATTTGCGCTAACCATTGATGAAAATTTTATTCCTGCGATGCAGATAAAATTGTTGGAAGGGAGGAATTTTTTGAATAATACACCGGCGGACAGCAACAATATAATCGTGAATGAAGCATTTCTAAAAAAGCAGGGTTGGACTAACGGGACAGGTAAACGCATTCAGACCGGTTTAGATTCTGCAGGTACTGTTTTGTATTCGAATATCATCGGGGTCATCCGTGATTTTCACATTTACTCCCTGCAGCATAAGATAGAACCCATGATTATGCAAATTCCGCGAACAGCGAATGACAGGGATAATGTGTATGTGCGCTTGGGCGCCCATAATATCCTGCAAACATTAAAATTCCTCAACCAAACTTTTAGAAAATTTGACCACGAGTCTCCTTTTGAATATCATTTTTTGGATAAGAATTTTGCCGCTCAATATGTTGCGGAAGAAAAGCAGGGAGAGTTATTACTTTCCTTTACCATACTTACTATTTGTATTGCCTGCCTTGGATTGTTTGGGCTTATTACTTTTACCACAGAGCAGCGTGTAAAAGAAATAGGAATAAGAAAAGTACTTGGAGCAAGTGTGCAAAACCTGGTTGCTATGCTGAGTGGCGGATTGCTAAAACTCGTTTTGTTGTCAATGCTTATTGCAATACCTGTTGGCTGGCTGGTAATGAATAAATGGTTGCAGGATTTTGCATACCGCATCCATATTCAATGGTGGATGTTTTTATTGGCCGGATCTACTGCTTTATTCATAGCGCTGGCTACTTTAAGTTTTCAATCTATAAAAGCGGCGATAGCGAACCCGGTGAAAAGTTTAAGGAGTGAATGAGAATGTCTGAACCCTGTCTGCCGACAGGCAGACAGGATTAATCTGGTTTACAGATTAAGATGATTCAGAGAAGTAATGATAGTATCATTTAATCATATAAATCAAAGTTCAGACTATGCTTAAAAATTATTTTAAAACTGCATGGCGAAATCTTATTAAAGACAAGCAATTTAGTTTTCTTAATCTTATGGGTTTATCTACCGGGTTAGCTTGTGCGTTGCTCATTTATTTATGGGTAAGTGACGAATTCAGTATTGATAAATTTAATAAAAACGATAACCGGCTCTACGAGGTTTTAAAGAAAAACAAAGATAGTGAAGGTACTATACGCATTGGCGCAAATACCCAGGGCTTGCTGGCGCAATCAATGGCTAAAGACCTGCCCGAAGTTGAATTTGCAACATGCTTTAGAAAGGAGCGTGAGCAGGGCATTCTTTCTTTTGATGATAAACGTATAAAAGCTAAACCAGCATTTGGGGGCAAAGATTTCCTGAATGTATTTTCTTACGGGCTTATCAGTGGAGATAAAAATAATGCACTGTCTGATGTGTCCAGTATTCTTATCTCGGATAAAATCGCTTTAAAATTATTCAATACAACAGATGTTGCTGGTAAAACGGTCAGCTGGGATTTCAAAGATGATGATGCTGATTTTAAAAACGTTTATAAAATTACCGGTGTTTTTAAAACTCCGCCTTCCAATGCCACCGATCAATTTGATGTATTATTTCCTTTTGCTTTGTATGCCCAAAAAAATGTGGGCGGAATGGGTGATGTAACTTTTTGGGGAAGCAATATGGTTTCCACTTATGTAGTGTTGAAGCCGGGAACGAACGCCAATGCATTTAATAATAAAATAAAAGATTTCAGCAAAGCAGCAATCAAATCACTTTATCCTGATGGGGAAATTGCTAAGTATGAGGGTGACTTATTCATACAAAAATATTCTGACCGCTATTTGTATAACAACTTTGTGAATGGAGTACAATCCGGTGGCAGAATAGAATATGTAAAGCTATTTTCCATTATTGCAATTTTTATTATGATCATTGCCTGTATCAACTTTATGAATTTATCTACGGCGAAATCATCCCGCCGCATGAAGGAAGTGGGGATAAAAAAAGTTATCGGCGCAAGCAGGAGTTCGTTGATCTTTCAATACATAAGCGAATCAATGCTAATGGCATTTTTTTCTTTGATGATTGCTTTAGTGCTCGTTGTTTTATTACTTCCAGCATTTAAAGAAATTACAGGAAAAGAGATCATCATTCATTTTAATGCGGATTTAATTTTGTCAATAATTGGCATCACATTTATTACCGGTATTATAGCAGGTAGTTATCCCGCATTATACCTTTCTCGGTTTAAACCTATATCCATATTAAAGGGCACGCTGAATACTTCTATGGGTGAATCGTGGATACGACGGGGTTTGGTAGTTTTTCAATTTGCTGTTTCAGTTATACTGATTGTTTCGGTGCTGGTTGTTTATAAACAAATTAAATTGATTCAAACTACTAACCTTGGTTATAATAAAGATAACGTCGTTCGTTTTGCAAATGATGGTAAACTGCCTGAAAACCTTTTATCGTTTATTGCTGAAGTAAAAAAGATTCCCGGGGTTATTAATGCATCAGCTATAGACGGCAATTTAATGGGTAGTTATTCTCATTCGGGAGGTGGCGTTAGCTGGGAGGGAAAAGACCCCAATCTCGGAATAGAATATTATGGCAATAGTATTGGTGATGACTTTTTTCCAACGATGGGTTTACGGGTGGCAGAAGGCAGAGCTTTCTCAAAAGAATTTGCGGACAGCTCAAGTGTAATATTTAACCAGGCTGCTATTCAAAGTATGGGTTTAAAAAATCCGGTAGGTAAAACAGTTTCAATGTGGGGCGAGAAGAAACAGATCGTAGGTATCGTAAAAGACTATCATTTCGAGTCGTTGTATAAAAAAATTGGTCCGGCATTTTTTACTTATGCGCCAACAAATCCGATTACCGTTGTTAAGATACAATCCGGAAGGGAACAGCAAGCGATTACGGGTATTAAGGCTTTGTATAAAAAGTACAACGCTGGCCTCGATTTCAGTTACGCATTTCTTGATGATGATTATAATGCGTTATACGCTTCGGAACAGCGTGTAGCAGCATTGTCAAAATATTTTGCAGGTATTGCTATTTTGATTTCATGTCTTGGCCTATTTGGCCTTGCAGCTTTCACTGCACAAAAGAGACAAAAAGAAATCGGCATAAGAAAAGTGATAGGCGCTTCCATAAGTAATATTGCCGCTATGCTTTCGGCTGATTTTCTCAAGTTGATATTGTTTTCGCTTTTGATTGCAGTTCCTATCTCATGGTGGGCCGCCAACCAGTGGTTACAAGGCTTTGCTTATCGTATACGCTTAAACGCAGGAGTCTTTGTCATTACAGCTATAGTTATTATCACAATTACATTAGTTACCATTAGTTATCAAACAATAAAAGCGGCATTGGCCAACCCGGTGAAAAGTTTAAGAACAGAATAGAGAATGTCTGAACCGTGATTAGTCTGATTTACAGATTAACATGATTCAGAAAGGTATTTATGAAAATCTTTTAATCACAGAAACCTGCCTGTCGGCAGATAGGGCAAAGTTCAGTCTATGTTTAAAAATTATATAAAAATCGCGTGGAGAAGTTTGTGGAAGCACCGCTTGTTTTCGTTCATTAATATTTTTGGACTGGCATTAAGTCTTTCTGTTTGCATGCTTGTGATGATACAACTAAAAGATGATCTGAGTTATGATCTTTTCCATCCTTATCCGGAAAGAACTTATCGTGTACTTTCCGACATTGTTGAAAATAAGAACAACAAACAATATGAATTAGCAAGTACACCTTTGCCATTAAAAGCTGATATGGCAAAGCATGCAGATGAAGTAGAAGATGTGGTGCAGTTATATCCTGCAATAAAAGAAAAAGCAACTTACGAAGGCAAAAAGCTTTACATAAATGGAGTGTTTACTGATCTATCCTTTTTTAAAGTTTTTGGTTTTCAACTTTCAGCCGGTAATCCAAAAAATGCATTGGCAGTTACAAACGGAATTGTTTTAAGTAAGGCAACCGCATTAAAGTTTTTTGGTAATACAAATCCCGTAGGCAAAGTTTTAAATTTTGAAACATTGGGATTGTTCCAGGTCACGGGTGTGTTAAAAGAAGCACCCGGTAAATCGCATATTGATTTTGACGGTTATGCTTCATCGCTATCCATCGCCCAGTTGGAAAAAAGAAAAGTCCTGCCGGAACGCGAACATAACTGGAATACTATGAATGACAGTTATACCTATGTTTTGGTAAAGAACAATACTTCAAAGGGCAACCTGAATAAGCTGCTACACCAAATAGCCCGAAATCCTGAACTTACATCTAATGAAGGGAAAATAGATTTTACCGCACAATCACTATCTTCTATAACACCAGGCACAGACGGTGTTTATAATGAAATAGGTAAGGGGACTGTGTGGGCAAAAGTGTTGACAGTGGCAGGTATTGGGCTGATTATATTATTGGCCGCATGTTTTAACTATACTAACTTGACTATAGCACGGGCCCTTACAAGAGCAAAAGAAGTTGGTATCCGTAAAGTAGCCGGCGCTGCCCGTTTCCAGATTTTTATTCAATACATTGTTGAATCGGTTTTAATAGCAGTATTGGCTTTTGTGTTTGCATACATTGGCCTTATGCAATTTGAACAAGATTTACATTTTGATCCTTCCCTTTTTGCGCTTGCAGTGTTGTTCACATTACTAACAGGTATTGTTGCGGGTGCATTTCCTGCATGGATCTTATCATCATTCAAACCGGTACAAGTATTAAAAAGTATAGCAACACAAAAATTGTTTGGCAATATTTCTTTGCAAAAAGGATTGTTGATATTTCAGTTTACCCTTTCACTTTTAATCATCATTTTTCTTTCCGCATATTACCAGCAGTTCTCCTATGTGCAGTCTATAGATCCCGGCTTTGCTTCAAAAAATATTCTTACCATTCCTGGTGCAGCCAACGACATGATTTTTGCCAATGAAGTATCCCGTATTAATGGTGTTGAAAATATATCAAGAGCCTCTGATGATTTTGGAATCCGTGGCAGTGGTTCAATGCAAGTGTTTAAGGATAAGCCCGGCAACCAGCAGGGTGTGCTTTGTGAGTTTTATTTTGCGGATGCGGCAACGATCCCTTTGCATGAATTAAAAATCATTGCGGGTTCAAATTTTCCTGAGAATGAAGTGCCTGCACGGGAGCAATACATTCTTATCAACAAGAAGGCGGTAAGCGTTCTTGGCTTTAAAAGTGCAGCGTCCGCTATAGGAAAAATGGTTTGGCTAAATGATAGCACGAATGTAGAAATTAAGGGAGTGCTTAAAGACTTTTATGATAAGGGAGCCGCAAGATATATCAATCCTCTTATGCTGAGAAACAAAGCAGGCGCCTTCAATTATATGAATATCCAGGTAAATGCTGTCGCTAAAAACAATATTGTACAAAAGGTTTCAGACGTATGGAAGAAAATAAATCCGCATACGCCTTTTGAATATGAGTGGCTTGATAAAAAGATTGCAAACAGGGAAGATCAGAGCGATGCTTACAAAATTATGAGTTTTCTTGCCTTTATTACTATTACCATTGCAGTGCTTGGTTTACTTGGGTTGGTTATTTATACAGTAGAGACGCGACAAAAGGAAATCAGCATTAGAAAAATAATAGGTGCCAATGTTAACCAGCTCATGCTTTTACTTTCAAAAGGCTTTTTAAAACTGTTGCTTATTTCAGGTTTAATTGCAATGCCAATAGGGTATTTGTTATCATTTATGTTTCTTCAAAATTTTGCAAACAGGGTTTCATTTGGGATAGGTTCTTTATTGCTTTGTTTTATTTTTTTACTATTGATTGGTCTCGTTACCATTTTATCAAATACATACAAAGCTGCGATATCTAACCCGGTGGATAATTTACGTATGGAGTGAACCAGGGCGCGGAACTTTTCTAAAAAAATTAATAGAAAAATTTGGCTTAAATAACAAAAAAATAAAGCGTAAAAATCATGATAAAAAACTATATAAAAATGGCGTGGAGGAGCCTTATTAAAAACAAAGTTTCCTCTTTTATTAATATTGGTGGCTTATCAATAGGCCTGGCAACCGCCATAGTCATAATGCTTGTAATCGTAAATGAAGTCAGTTATGATACCTTCAATACCAATCTTGCAGATATACGCCTGTTGATGAAAAACCAAAATATGAACGGAGACATCATTACGGGCAGGCAAACTCCCGGCCCGCTTGCCGAAGGTGTTCGTGCTGAAATTCCTGAAGTGAAATTCGCCGCACGGTCCAGCCAAATGAGTAGTGAACTTTTGCGTAACGGGGATAGATCAATCTACTTAAATGGAATTTATGCCGATCCCGATTTTTTTAAGATAATGACACTCCCCGCGGTGGAAGGAAACCCGGTTACTGCATTGAATGAACCCGGTTCAATTGTTATAACAGAGAGCACCGCAAAAAAATTATTTGGAAATGAAGAGGCGATGGGAAAAATGATAGTACACAATAACCTTCATGCTCTAAAGGTTGCGGCAGTTATTCGTGATATTCCGGCCAACAGTACAAATCAATTCGAGATTGTACTACCATTTCGTTTGCTGGAAAAAGAAAATGACTGGGTAGCTAAATGGGATAATAACAGGATACAGACCTGGGTGCAAGTGCAACCGAATACAAATACTGTGGCATTCAATAAGAAACTTACCAGGCTCTTTGTAGAAAAACAGGACGAAAAGAATATGGCCTTATTTGGTTACCCGTTTTCAGACTTGCGCCTGTTTGGAAATTTCAAAAACGGGAAACCTAATGGAGGTGTTATTTATATTATTGTGATGCTGAGTCTCGTTGGTTTGTTTGTTTTACTGATCGCTTGTGTCAATTTTATGAATCTTGCAACGGCACGTTCGGAACAAAGGGCAAGGGAAGTAGGTGTAAGAAAAGTAATGGGAGCTTCGAGGAAGCTTATAATTTTTCAATTCATGAGCGAAGCGATACTTATGTCTTTCCTGGCACTTTTAATTGGTATTGGATTATCTTATATCGCATTGCCTGGCTTCATGCAGGTTTCGGGAAATCATTTCATTCCTGATTATTTCAATTTGAAGATATGGGGTCTGCTGATTGCACTTGGGTTAATTACCGGTGTAATTGCAGGAAGTTATCCTGCTTTTTATCTGTGCAGGTTTCAGCCAGTAAAGGTGCTTAAAGGTATCGTGGTAAAAGGAAAACGAAGCGGCATGCTCAGAAAAGGACTGGTAACATTTCAGTTCATAATTTCTATTTTTCTCATAGTTGCTACTATCGTTTTTTTTAAACAGGTCGATCACATGGAACGCCGGCCTATTGGCTACAATGTCGATAACCTTATTGAAATACCGGCCCGCGGCGATATGGCCGATAAATTCAATATTGTGAAAAATGAATTGCTTCAAATTCCGGGGGTAAAAAGTGTGTCTGCAGGTAATGATGATCTTATTCGTTTTGGAGGAGCGTTCAATGGACTTGAGTGGCCCGGCAAAACCGATGACCAGGATTTTTATATTACTTCTACGGGTGTTCAATATGATTGGATAAAAACAGCAGGCCTCACATTAACAGCGGGGCGTGACTTCAGCATTGAATATGGTGCAGATTCTATGTCATGCTTAATTAACGAAGCTGCTGCGAGGAGAATGGGTCTTAAAGAGCCGATAACAGGAATTAAACTTGGGAATAACACAGTCATTGGTGTGGTAAAGGATTTTGTTTACAACAATTCATCTTCCGACGTGCAACCAATGATCGTTTATCTTAACACATGGAGCTTAAGTCATTTTTTTGTACGTATAGCCAATAACGATAGCTGGAAGGACTGTGTTGCAAAAATTGAAGCATCGGTAAAAAAAATCAATCCAAATATTCCGTTTGATTTTCACTTCACTAAAGAAGAATACCAGGCTAATCTCAGGCAAATACGTTCGGTAGGCCAGATGGCAAATATATTTGGAGGTATGGCTATTGTAATTTCATGCCTTGGGCTTTTCGGCCTATCAATTTTCTTAGCGGAGCGCCGCAGTAAAGAATTGAGTGTAAGAAAAGTGCTGGGCGCCAGCGTACAAAGTATCTGGTTCACGCTGTCAAAAGATTTTCTAAAACCGGTTTTTATCGCTTTCATTATTGCTGTTCCATTGGCAGGTTTTGTACTGCAAAAAGCCTTATCGCTAATGGACTATCATATCCAACTGGCATGGTGGATGTTCGCATTAGCCGGTGTGCTTGCAATTTTAATCGCATTGATTACTGTAAGTTTTAATGGCATAAAAGCAGCGCTTGAAAACCCAATAAAAAGTTTGAGATCTGAATAAAAAACATACTATGCTTAAAAATTATTTCAAAATCGCATGGCGCAATATTTTTAAAAGCCGGTTTTATTCTTCAGTAAATATTATCGGGCTATCAACCGGTATTGCATTTGCATTATTAATTGGCGCTTACGTGTGGTGTGAATTGCAGGTAAATACAAAATTGAAGAATGCTGACAGGCAATATATTTTGCAAAGCAAATGGAAAGATCCAAACCAGGGACTTGCGCTTACAACGATGGGGCCGTTGGCAAAGGCTTTAAGAGAACAGTACCCTGACCTGGTAGCAAATTATTATCGCTGGGATGGTGTTACTTCTAATGTTTCCAAAGGGGATAAAAGTTTTAGGGAAGGCTTGCAAATCTGCGACAGCACTATGCTCGGCATGTATGGATTTCAACTACTTTATGGTAATCCAAAGACAGCTTTTGAAGGACCTTTTTCTTTAGTGATCACCAGTGAAAGAGCCAAAAAATATTTTGGCAAAGCGGATGTCATTGGCCAAACCCTTACCATCGAAAGCTTTTCCGGATCAAAACATGATTTTATTATTACGGGTGTTTTGAAAAATCCTTTGAAAAATTCTGTTACTTATCTTAATGATGATAACAATAACCAGTTCTATATTTCAGCAAATAACATAAGTTATTTCGGAAGAAACATGGATTGGCCCAATCAATATATTGTAGGGTATGTTGAATTGCAAAAGGGAGTAAAGCCTAAAGATCTTGAAAAACCGATCGGGTACCTGATGAAACAAAATGCGCCTCCGCAAATTGCGGCCGGCATGACGCCTTATCTCGTTCCATTAAAAGATTATTATCTCTCCGCAAATAATAACCTGGTAGAAAAAATGCTTTATGCCTTATCAGCAATTGCAGTTTTTATTTTGATGATGGCGATTATCAATTTTATCAACATGTCCATAAGCAGGTCTGCAACACGTATGAGAGAGATTGGAATACGAAAAGTACTTGGCGGATTGAAGAAGCAATTGATTATGCAGTTTCTTATTGAGTCAATCATCATGGTATTCCTGGCAACAGGCTTCGCAATGATCATTTATATTTTGTCGAGAGAAATGTTTAGCAATATTCTTGGAAAAGAAATTCTGTCGCTCAGCGATTTTCCACTTTATTTTAGTGTATTTCCGCTGTTGCTAATTTTCATCATTGGGTTTATTGCGGGCATTTATCCTGCATTTGTTTTGTCATCTTTAAAGTCTGTCGAGTCATTAAAAGGAAAACTTTCTTCAATGAAAGAAAATGTATGGCTTCGAAAGTCCCTGGTGGCATTTCAATTCGGTACTGCCACAATTGCCTTCATAGGTGCAATCATCATTTCTTCACAAATCAATCTTTTCTTTAGTAAAGACATAGGCTTTAATAAAGATTACATTTTATCTGCGCAGCTCCCGCGTGACTGGACTCCGCAAGGCGTGATAAAAACAGAGGACATGCGTAAGCAATTTGCTGCAATGCCGCAGGTAGTAAATGCAACGCTTTCTTTTACTGTGCCGGACGGTAATAGTTCCGGCACTGCATCTTTGTATAAAGCTGATGCCGACTCAAATAGTGCGGTTGCATCGGATCAAATAGTTACTGATGAATACTATGCTTCTACATTTGGTATACACATGGCAGCGGGAAAATATTTTAGTGCACCCGGTGCATTCACCGATCCTTTTACAATTGTCATTAACCAGGCGCAGGCCAAAGCATTTGGTTGGAGCAATGCAGAAGATGCAATAGGCAAACAACTAAAATTCCAGGGTGGTGGGGGGCAGGTATTTACAATAGCAGGTGTTACAAAAGATTTTCATTTTGGCTCTATGCAAAAAGCCATTCAACCGATCACTTTCTTGCACGTGATCCTTGCAAATATTTACAGGAATTTTTCATTTAAAATAAGACCCGGAAGCATCGGCAACTCGATTGATGCATTACAAAAGAAATGGTCTGCGTTGATGCCGGGCACTCCATTTGAATACACCTTTATGGATGATGCTTTAGCCAAACTTTATAAATCAGAAATACAATTAAAGAAAGCTTCTTACACAGCAACAGTTCTTGCGTTGATTATCGTGTTACTTGGAGTGCTTGGGCTTATATCCCTGAGTGTTCAAAAGCGGACCAAAGAAATTGGAATTAGGAAAGTGTTAGGTTCCTCTATTACAGGCATCTTGTCGTTATTTATGAAGGAGTTTTTGCTGGTCATCCTGGCTGCCGGCGTGGTGGCTTGTCCGGTAGCATATATCATAATGAATAAATGGCTGCAGACTTACGCCTACAGGATAGACATTAGTGCACAACCTTTTTTGCTGTCTGTTTTAGTTTTGGGTATTATAACAGCTCTGTTGATATGCGTTCAAACGATAAGGGCAGCATTGGCCAATCCCATTAAATCTTTGAGAACGGAGTAAAGGAAAATGGAAAATATAATTTTTTAAAAAAGCTTTTCTGTTAAATAGCAGGCATCCTTTGGATTAGCCCCCGATCCGCTCTTCGAGGTTGACAGTAACAATATCTCCCGCTTCTTTCTTTATTACTTTTCGAACTTCAGATTTTACAGGGAGCATGTGTGTGCCATTTCCGGTAGCCATAAAGGCACTAATGAAGGGATGCCCGTCAACAGTTCCTTTCACTTTTACAAGACCGCGGGTTTTAAAAAAGTTAACAGAGTCGGGCCAAACAACATATGTCCATCCGCCTTTACCCGGACTTTTCAGAAGTGTTCCAGTAAATTTTTTATCGAGTTTTTGCATTTGATTCTATGAGTTGGTTTACAAAAATAGGTTTGGCTGCGCAATTCGTTCTTTATTTATACTGATGAATTGAAAATATCAATGAACAATCTAATTTATTAAGCCAAAAAATTATCGCCGATATTTCGTAAATTTTTCCGAAGACACGTTTGTTTGTATGAAGCGATACATCTCAATTATTGCATTTCTCCTTATTGTGGGTCACGGTATCTGCCAAAGTTTGTCAATTGATGAATTTAACAACAAGCGAATAAAAATTACAAAGCGAAGCATGATGCTTTTAGGAGAGTGGGGTGGAGCAAACCTACTTTGGGGCGGTATCGCCGCCGGCTCTGCAACAGGTGCTAATAAATACTTTCATCGAATGAATTTAATTTGGGGCGGTGTCAATTTTACTTTTGGAACAATTAATTTTCTTTTCGCTAATGGCGCGGATAATCCGGATTTTTTATATTCTTTAAAGAAACAAATAGCCATTGAAAAGATCTATTTATTTAATACAGGGCTCGATGTAGCCTATATCATCGGTGGCCTTTATTTAAGGGAAAGGGCTAATAACAATGTTACAAAGTATGATCGTTACCTGGGATACGGTAAAAGTTTTATTCTCCAGGGCTCTGCATTATTTCTTTTTGATGGTATCATGTATTTGGTCCATCAAAATCATGGTAAGGATCTATATAAAATTTCAGGTAATATAAATATAGGTGCGACTCTCAGTGGTATTAGTTGCATTGTCAAATTTTGAAATTGAATTTTATTGTTGCGCTTCAATAACATTTTGTTTAAATAAAAATACCTTTAGTGCATATTTAATAAATTTCAACGCAATGGAAAACCGTAGATTAATATTGATTTTATTATGCTTTACTTTATTCAACATGCCGGTACATGCACAAGATAAGCCGGCGGATAATTCCCCTTTACGTTTAGCCGTGGCTGGTATTAGCCATGATCATGTGGGCTGGATATTGCGAAGAAAAAAGCCGGATGTAATACTCGTAGGAATATATGAGCCTGACAGCGAACTGGCGCAGCGCTATGCCAAACGATATAATATAGATCCCGCTATTATTTATAGTGATCTCGACAAAATGCTGGATGCTGTTAGGCCTGAAGTTACGTCAGCGTTCGGCCCGGTAAACGAACACCTTGCAGTAGTTGAAGCTTGTGCACCACGTGGTATAAATGTTATGGTTGAAAAGCCACTGGCTACTTCCCTGCAACAAGCTTTAAGAATGGATGCCCTTGACAAAAAAATACAAAATACAACTGCTCACAAATTTTGAAACATCCTGGTATCCTTCAACGGTGAAGACTTATGAGCTTGTGAATGATAGTAACTACGTTGGCAGTATAAAAAAGGTGGTGATACATGACGGGCACCAGGGACCGAAGGAAATTGGTGTAACTAAAGACTTTTTTAAGTGGCTCACAGATCCTGTTGAAAACGGCGGAGGTGCTCTTATGGATTTTGGTTGTTACGGCGCTAACCTGATGACTTATTTAATGAAAGGACAACAGCCTCTATCTGTAACGGCAGTTACCCAACATTTCAAGCCTGATATATATCCTAAGGTAGATGATGAAGCAACAATTGTTGTAACCTATCCAACTGCCCAATGTATTATACAGGCATCATGGAATTGGCCATTTGGGCGAAAAGATATGGAGGTGTATGGGAAAACGGGTTATATCATTTCGACAAATAATACCAATATGCGGTTACGTGCACAGCCGGATTCAGTTGAGCACTCTATTGTCGTAACTGCCGGCGATGTTCCTGTTTACGAAGACCCGTTTTCATACCTGGCAGATGTTATTCGTAAAAAAATCCAGGTTCCAAAAGACGGGTTGTATTCTTTACCAACCAATATAACTGTCATGCGTATTCTCAGCGCAGCGAAGGAGTCTGCAGCTTCCGGGAAAACAATTTATCTTAATAAGTAACCGGGAGATGGTAAAACGTTTACCATTTTTTGAATATAAAATAAACAGCGGCAATGATGAGACAAAATCCGACAATGTGATTCCATTCAAATTTTTGTTTGAATACTATCATTGAGAAAATCATAAATACTATCAATGTCACGGCTTCCTGTATGGTTTTCAATTGTACCAGTGAATAGGGGCCGCCATCACCTTTGAAGCCTATTCGATTGGCAGGTACCTGGAATAAATATTCAAAAAAGGCAAGGCCCCAGCTTATAAGGATTATTGAAAACAGCCCTAAATTTTTCCCCCATGAAAAATCTTTAAATCTTAAATGTCCATACCATGCGACGGTCATAAACGTATTGGAAATAACCAGGAATATTATTGTGATAATGCCTTTCATTTTTTAAATATTTTATGGAAGAAATTTTTCAGAGTGACTTCAAAAATAGAATAAATAGTCGCTGGTTATTGGAAAATTGCCAATCCAGCAAATGAGCCGGCAGTGCCGTAGTATAAAAACCCGTTTGCCTTTAAAAAACCCAAGGCCTCTGCAAATGTAGTACCGGTCTGGTATCGCCCCGTTATTTGGTGAGGTAAAGTCAGTTTTAGAAAAGTCTTGTCTGACCGATCAACCACTTTTTGCGAATCATTTTTATCGAATATGATTCGGTTAGTCGAATAAGTTCTCACTTTCGGCTAAGCCTGGCCGTGACGTTCTGCCTCCGATTGCCGCGGTGGGACTATCCTCACTGCGATAGAGCATAAATACTTTATTATCCTTTACGATTGTGGCGGGATTAAACACGTAAGCCCCTTACCATTTTACCAAATGCTTTGTAAAGGGATCGGTAAATGTAAATGACGAATCTGCCTTTAATATTGGATTTTCTTTTGGTTTGTAGAAACTATCAATGTTGATATTACTTCATTGCTGACAGAGCAGGGACTTATAGCTAAAAAACTATGAACAGTCTTAACGAATACTTCATTCTTTTATGTGGTTTGATAATTACAGGTAATGTGCGAATCGATGCTAACTCATACGAAGCACCTTTCACTTAGGTTACCCAAATGCAAAAAGCCCCTTAAAAGGGGCTTAGAAGGGCTGAAGTAATGTGATTTACCTGTCGTAGTTGTCTCTGCCGTTATTCCTTCCGTGGTGTTTGGCATCGTGATTCCGGTTGTCGCCATAAACGTACCGGTTATTATACTCGGAATAAATCCTGCTAATTCGTTCTGCCCTTTGTGCCTGGAGTGTTTTAACGGCACGTTTTCTCTCACGACGATTCATATACCTGTTTTGGTTAACCTGTTGAATTTTATAATCATATTCCCGGTTAACCCGTTGGATCATCTGATCTCTTTGAGCGATGCTGTACCTGGTGTTTTGATATACGGTATGGTTGTTATTTCTTTTCCAGTCATCGCGGTTGTGTTTTTGTGCAAAAGCTGATGATAATATCGCTGTGCAAAATAGGAGCGTAATAATCTTTTTCATAATATTAAATTTTTGTTGATGCAGATAAGACTGCACATTTGGTCATGGGTTTTATTATGAAATGTTAATATAAAAAGAAGAAAAAAGGAGATGAATTATTTGGATACAGATTCGGTACAGCTGGCTTATGGATCGTTAAAGTGGAGCCGGTAAATTCATTAATTCCCTGAATAATTTTTTTGTTTTTAACAATCTCTTTTTATTAAAAGCGAGTTGAGCTTTCCCGATACTTGAGACACCGTTGATGCCGCTTAATCCCTGCATTGTCCAGTTATAGTTGCCCTTGTTTCTTTTGTACCAATTGTTCTTTTCTATTTTACGCTCGTTAAAAATATAATAATCACCTTTTTTTACCAGGTGATAGCTATGTGGGTTATCGGTAACATTACTTGCCCATTCTTCAATAGTTACAAGTTCATCGGTAGTTGCGGGATCAATAATATAGCACGTTACTTTATTTCGTTCCATCACGGGAAGCAAAACTGCAACATGATATTTCCACCTGTTTTTAAGATATCCTGTTTTTCTAAACACGTAGCCACTGAAAACCCAACCCTTTCCGTTTTGAATTTTCCATTTATCCAGGAGAATGCAAATAGCATTGGCCCTGTCTTCACAATCATTATTGGCATTATTCCACCGGAAGAGTTTATTCTCTTTAAAATAAATAAATAATTTTTCTGCCTGCTGCTTTGATACAGTTTCCCCATTTATTATTTCATCGGATAATGACGCATCATATAAAGTTTTTTTTACCAGGTGCTAATGCTTTAACGACAAATGTAATGCAAGCATGCCACTAAATTTTTTACAAATCTGCCCGGAGTTCTACGTTCAATTTTAAGCACCTGCTGTGTATCGTTACCATTTTATGATTTAAATCATAAAAAATCTTCGCGCTTCGCAAATAATAAGTTCGCATCAATTTATACCCTAAAGACACCTATTTTTGTCGTCTTCAAATGTTTTTTATGCAAAATGAGGTTAGCGATGATCTGGTGATTTCTGAGAATCATTTCTTAAATGCACTCAAAAGATTTGAGCTGCTATCCATCGCTACCAAGGAGGGAATTTGGGAATATGATTTTATAACCCGGCAGTCTTATTATAATAGCACTATGACTGATATCTTCGGATACTCAGAAAAAGAAATGGAAGATAATAATGCCTGGTGGCGGGCTAATCTGCATCCTGAAGACCGCGTGGACACCATTAATATACTTGATGAATTGCTCGCCGGAGATGAGAATATATGGTGGGGTCAGTATAGATTTTTATGCAAAAACGGCGAATATAAAAAAGTGCTTGACCGGTTATTTGTGGTGAGAGACAAAGATAAAAAAGCTTTAAGGCTGATTGGAACTATGCAGGATCTTTCTGAACTCGATGCCTTGCAACTGCAGGTAGAAAATTTAAAACTGCAGCACCACAGGGAAATGATTAAAGTGAGTATTGATACCGAAGAAAAGGAACGCAGGGACATAAGCGAGGAACTCCACGAAAATATCAACCAGGTATTGGCTACGGTTAATATGAAAATTGCGCAGGCAGCTCCTGGTTTGCATGATGCTGAAAGATCAGAGTTAAATGAAATAAAAGAATTATTAAATTATTCAATCGTGAGCATTCGTTCAATAGCAAAGCGCCTTTCTCCCCTTGCACTGGAGGGACTTGGCTTACAAACGGTGCTGGAGGAATTACTAAGTGAACTTGAACCTGAAAATGATATTTCTTATTCGGTAATGGTGGATGAAACAGCAATTAAAAATGCGGACTCCGATATCCAGACACTGCTATATCGCATCGCACAGCTCCAGATAAATAATATTGAAAAGCATTCTGACGCCAAAAATGTTTTTATTAAGATCAGATCAATGAGAGAAAAAATAAGCATGGTTATCTATGACGATGGAACAGGAACAAACCTGGAGAAGCTGGAATTCGGCAGCGGATTTTCTATCGTGCAGGAAAGGGTGGAGGCATTCGGTGGGAGGTTTAATTTAAAAAGCACCCCCGAAGAAAAAGGTTTTATGATGATCGTGACTATATAAAAAAATAGCCAGGAAAAAATTCTATAAGGAAAGAATGCCCCGGGTCAGTGATTCAATTTTTTGTTCTAATAGAGAGAGATTAAAAGGTTTTTCAATTGTATCATTGGCGGGTATTTCATTATTAGATCCCCGAAGGGTATAACCGGTCATTAAAAGGATAGGTATATGCCGGGTTCTGTATTCACCCTTTAATTGAATGGCAACATTTTTTTGCATCACGTCTACTATTACTAATTCGGGGCAAAATTTTCTTACGATAGAAGGTACCTTATGGGGGTTGGCAGTAAACTCCACCGCGTAAGCTCTCTTTTCAAGCCAGCTTTTCAATAACCCCATTGTATCATAATCATTATTTACTACCAGTATTTTTTTCATGGAGCTGCTATTACTGCAAAAGTTAAATCAACCAGTGTGCCATATTAATCACTCCCCGTTTTTTCAATATAAAAAAATCTACAACAACGGAATCGAAAAATAAAAAGTTGATCCTTTACCTTCTTCACTTTCAACCCATACCTGGCCTTTGTGAGCGTGTATAATTTGCCTGCATAAGTATAAGCCCAGGCCAATGCCTTCTAGATTTTTTGTTTTTTCCGCCCTGAAAAATCTTTCAAATATGTATGGAAGCTGCTTCGAAGAAATTCCCAATCCTTCATCTTTCACGGAAACGATTATTTTTTCATTATCGTGCGACATGTTTAAAACAACTTCGGTTTTACCATCAGAATATTTTATACCATTACTAAGATAATTCGTTACAACCTGTATAAGCCTGTACCTGTCGCCTTTTACAGTGATATCTCCTTCGCCTTCCACTACAATATTATATGAGGGCTGCAGCACTTCTATGGTATCAATGGCCTCATCTATCATGTCTTTAAAATTGAATGCGGAAATATCCAACTTTAAATTGCCTGAATTGATTCTTGTGGCATCATATAATTCGGCGATCATCTTGTTAAGGCGTGATACATTATTTTTACTTCTCTTAAGCATGTCATTAAGTACCTCATAATCGCTTTCCTTAATTGCTTCTCCCATAAGATCATTACATAAAACAAGATTGGCTAAAGGGTTTCTAAGTTCATGAGCTACGAAGCCAATGACATCTTCCCGCTCTCTTTCCACTTGTTTATGTACGGTGATATCGTGAATCACAAGAAGTACATTTTTTTCCCCATTTGTGGGTTGCATTGGACTACAACTTACATCGAACACACGTTTTTCCCCGGCGGAACCTATCTCGATAGAAATATTAGAAAATCCGGTTCCCGTCCTGATTGCGTTTTGAATATTTTTTTCCACTTCTTCAAAAGCATCAAATGGCCTTATCAGTTCTGCAAAGTTGGTCGTCTTTATATCCGGATTAATATCTTTAAATAAACTTGAAAAAGCCCTGTTGGTTTTTACGATATCCATTTTTTTATCCAACACAAGCACCACGTCTTCAATGGAGCCAAGGATGTCTTCGTTGAATTGATGTAAAAGATTCAAGGAAACTTCCGATCTTTTTTGCTGATGTATATCCTGGATTATTTTTAGAATGCTTCTCTTTCCCTCAGAATTTTCAACCAGCACTGATTCCCCTGATACCCATGTTATGGTTTTGTCTTTCGCAACCAAATAGTTGTTGTCATTTGCCTGCCCCGTGCTCAGCACATTCTTTATCTCCTTTTCCGGCTTTCCCTTACTTTGGTCCTCTTCAGTAAAAAGTACTGATGCCTTCTTTCCCACAATATCACGCGGCTCATAACCAAAACAACGTGTGAAGGCATCGTTGGCCATAATAATGGTTCCTTCAGTGTCCATCAGGAGAATATTATTCTCTTCGGTTTTACTAAATAATGCTTCGAAATAGTTAAATGATGAGAATGAAGACTCGGTTGTTTCAGGCATAGCACGGGGGTTAAATATTACCGTAAAGAGTGACGGTAAAGGTAGACAACAATCTTTAGTATATGAAAAATTTGTAATGGCTACCGGCGTCAAAATCTATCGCATAATTAGTAAATAAATAATTTTTCATGAGGGAAATATTCTCCAACAATTCAATACCGGCGTGCTAGTCGGGTATGTTTTTCCAAATAATCCTGGTATGGATCAGCTAATAAATTCGCAACCCAGGGAAGCCGGATTTAATAGAGAATATAATGCATTGGATTGCTGTAAAAGCTGACAAATATTATAGTGGGGTGATAGGTTTTGATTAATAAAAGCTTGAACATCAGAAACCGGCCTGTATGAAAACCTTAACGAGGCTAAGGCAATTTCACGGCAGGTCAGCCAGGGAACTGTATGGGAACATAATACGCACATTGGGGGTGTACGAGCCTTCAGCTCTTGCAACGTAATAATAATGCGCTTACTTATTTTGATGAAGCCCGGACACTGCCAGGCTTCATTTACACCCTGGCAGAAGAAAGTCCCGAAACATATCCATTCACATTTTAAAATTTTCAAGAAAGGTTTTGGGAAAACTGCATCCCGGTAATTCTATTTGTTTTTACACCTTTCTGCTGAATGAGTATTTTAAAATTATTGCCCATTTCCATCAGTAATTTATTTAGCTGAAAAAAAAGATGTTTTTTTTCTCCGCAGGTATTTTCCATTTCCATTTTTCTCAAATGATTCGCCAATCCCATCGAACGCAAAAAATAATTCTGGTTGCAAAAGCCCGTGCATTCGAGACCGTATTTTTTGCCCCAGAAATGTAATGCTGAAAAATTTATATGGGCTGTGATATCCTGTTCGCCTATGTTATAGTAAGGCGTATCGCTTACAGTATGGTTATGGTAGCATGCAAGCGTTCCCATACTTCTTTGCCTAGAATAAAGCTCGTTGCACATAAAACCATAATCAATAGTTATTACAAACCCTTTCTTTAAGTATCGTGCGATTTCCGCTATCCATTCATTTGCATGCAGATTAATTTCAGTGCGATAATTTTTTGGAAGTACTATATTTTGTGTCGCTAAATAATTTTTTAATTCCTCGCCTGCCGGCACCAATACCTCTATAAATTTATCCTTATAATCTATAAAAACCTCCATCAATTCCTGTTGCATCACCACCGCGTGTACGGGAAAATTATCAACTACTTCATTTGATAAAACACATCCCGTAAAACCGTTAATTTTTTTAAATGCGTTAATATACTCAACCTTGTCTTTTCTTATTTTTTGGGCTGCAATACTGTTACCATTCTTTTCAATGATGTAATATTTTAAATACTCGTATAACGCCCTATTATTTTCAAGGTATTCCATGACATCAGAACACAGGATGCCAGTTCCTCCACCATATTCTACTATCGAGATTGGTTCGCTTCCCATTAGACAAAACATTTCTTCGATTTGCTTTCCGATCATCTGGCCAAACAAAGAACTTAGCGCGGGACTTGTGTAATAATCACCGTTTTTACCCATTCTTTTCTTGCCGGAAGTATAGTAGCCTTTGCCGGGAGAATACAGGGCCATTTCCATAAAGTCATGGAAAGAAATGGGGCCATCGCTTTTTATTTTCTGACTAATGATTTCTGAAAGCTGCATCCAATCGGTAATTATTTCTTGTGATAAAAATTCCTCGGCGCTTCAACGATTCCAGGGATTTGCGTTATTGCGGAAGCCGGTAAATTGAAATGAAATCCGACAAGGGCTTGTATTCATAGAATGTCTGGCCGATTATTCTTCTTTCAAATTTTTTCATCATCATACCTGTCTAGGAAGTTGATTCCGGCTTTAGTAATGAAGATTTTCAAAATTTCTTTTCCTTCCAGGAATGCCATTTCGGTGTCCACGAATCCACGCTTGTACAGCCCTGACAACGAGCCTCTGAAATCATCCGTAAGGCAGATATTTCTTTCAGAATCTGAAAGTTCAATTGCCCTTGCTCTTTTTAATTGAGCTAACATTTTTTCTGTGAGCGGTTTCATTAAGTATTTCATTGAAATAGGTAATTAAGTGATCAGGTTACCACATAATTAAAACCGCGATTACAGTAACAATGCTGCAAATAATTACGATCGCCATTATTATTTTTTCATTGTTTACTTTCTCCGTTTGCAATTCATTTTTCATAGAAATAATATGAGGTTACACAATAATGGGCCGGATTAAAAACTACTGACTAACAAAGGCTCGGAAGTCAGCCAACTGAATAAATGGTAATAACCTTATACAAACAAAATTTTGAATCAGCAGTGTACGATCGTAGAAATATAATCTATACATATTAAAAACAATTAACATGCCAGTCGCTATTGTTGTTCAGACATGGGGCCATTAGGTAAATGCTAACTGTCTTTTTAAGTCCAAAACCGCATTAGTAGAGATAAATACACACTGTTACACGGTGTAGAAAAACCGGGTGAAGCCCTAATTAAATTTTTTTGGAAAATGTTGCAATTGTGTCCACACTGCTCTTGCTGGTTTTTATGGAGATTGATTTTTGAAGTGCCGACCTGGAGGGCTTATATATTCTCCTTTGACAAAAGTTTATTGAACCAATTATTCCCGGAAATAATTGAAACTGATCTCCTTAACTTTGTTTGGTAATAGTTTATGTACATTGCGTTTATACGCCAAAGAAATATTTGCGTATTAAAGTTGCAGAAAGAATTTTATGAGTAAGAAAACAGGAAAGAAAAAGCCACCACCCCTGGTAAAAGGAGTTTTGGAAATTACACGCTCAGGTATAGGTTATGTGATCGCCGAGGGAAGGGATAAAGATGTTCTGGTACGTCCAAATGATTTTAATAAAGCATTTGATGGGGATACCGTAAGGGTGAAAATCAAGGAATCTAATGGACGGCGAATTGAGGGAGTTGTGCAGGAAGTAATTGAAAGGAAGCAAACGGAATTTATAGGACAAATTGAAGTAAGCGCAAACTTTGCTTTTTTTAAACCTGATAGCCAAAAGCCGGTGCCGGATTTTTACATAAGCAGCCGGAACCTTAATGGCGCCATATCAAAAGACAGGGTTGTTGTAAAATTTCTAAATTGGGAAAAAGGCGAAAAAAAACCTGAGGGAACTGTAGTAGCTGTGCTCCAGGCAAAAGACAGCGGCGATATGGCAATGAAGGAGATCATTATTCAGAATGGTTTCCCACTTGAATTTTCTTCCAAAGTGATTGATGAAGCCAATGCGCTTAGTGGCAATATTGATAATAATGAATTGGCAAAAAGAAGAGATTATCGTAACGAACTTACTTTCACAATCGACCCTGCAGATGCAAAAGATTTTGATGATGCGCTTTCCATAAAACAACTTGGAAAAGATGAATATGAAGTAGGTGTGCATATAGCCGACGTGAGTCATTTTGTTACACCAGGAACAGCACTTGATGAAGAAGGATACAGCAGGGCGACAAGCGTATATCTGCCCGATCGTGTGAACCCCATGTTACCCGAAAAAATTTCAAATGAGCTTTGTTCACTAAGGCCGCATGAAGATAAATATACCTTCTCCGTTATATTTAAAATGAGTAAAGGAAAAGTAAAGGATTACTGGCTTGGTAAAACTTTTATTCATAGCGATCATCGTTTTAATTACGATGAAGTGCAGGACATAATTGAAACAGGAAAAGGCAAATATTGTATTGAAATCAAATGCCTGAATTCTATGGCAAAAAATTTCAGGAAAGAAAGATTTAAGAACGGGGCTATTAATTTTTCCTCAACAGAAGTAAAGTTTCAATTAGATGAAACAGGTAAGCCGTTAGGCATTGTTGTGAAGGAAAGCAAGGAATCGCATCAACTCGTGGAAGAGTTTATGTTGCTTGCAAACCGCACTGTTGCCGCGCATGTTGGTAAAATAAAATTGAATAAAAAACCGGTTCCCTTTCCTTACCGGGTACACGATACACCGGATGATGAAAAATTAAAACCTTTTGCTGCTTTCGCAAAAAAATTCGGCTATAAATTCGATATACATGATGAGGCCGCGATAGCTGCTTCTTTCAATCAACTCATGCTCGATGTGCATGGCAAGCCGGAGCAGCACGTGCTTGAGCAGTTAGGCATTCGTACTATGGCCAAGGCAATTTATACAACAGATAATGTTGGCCACTATGGCCTCGGTTTTAAAGACTATTGTCATTTTACTTCGCCCATTCGCCGCTATCCCGATGTAATAGTTCACAGAATTTTGCAGGAAGTTTTAGAAAAAAATATCCATCCTGATAAAAAGATGGAGGAGAAATGTAAACATTGCAGCGTAAAAGAAAGATCAGCAATGGAAGCAGAGCGTGCGGGTAATAAATACAAGCAGGTTGAATTTATGATGAACAAGGTCGGTGAAGATATGGAAGGAGTGATAAGTGGGGTTGCATCATTTGGTTTTTGGGTAGAAACCGTAAATGAAAAATGCGAAGGCCTTGTGTCCGTAAGAGATCTTTCGGATTATGACGATTTTCGCCATGATGATGCCGACTATTCTCTTGTTGGAATTCGTACAGGCAAAAAATTTCGCATGGGCGACAAGATCAGGATTCAGCTTGTGGCGGCGAACCTTGAAAAAAGACAACTGGATTTTGAATGGATACCTAACATTGAAAGCCTGAAAGAGAAAGCGGCAAAAGTCAAGAAAAAAAGGAAGAAATAATTTTCAACTATTTTCTGTTAAGAAAATTTCTTACAAGGATTCTATCCTTGTAAGTATCGATTATTTCAATATTAATTGTCAAATAAAATAAATAATCCCTGCCTTCTTAATACTTTCATCGGGAACGGGCAGCGCTGAAGCTTATGCATTCATACAAAGAACTTTCAAAACTTTTTGAAGAAAAATTTAATAAAAGGCACTTTCCGGAACAGCCGGAAAAACTTTACGATGCTTCACAGTATTTACTAACACTGGGCGGCAAACGCATAAGGCCCTTGATGTGTCTTATGGGCAATGAGCTCTTTGAAGAAATAAAGCCCGACGCATATCATGTGGCTGCCGCCATCGAATTGTTTCACAATTTTACGCTGGTACACGATGATATTATGGACAGGGCTCCCCTCCGGCGGGGCATGCAAACGGTGCATATAAAATATGGTGATGCAACCGCATTGCTTGCGGGAGATGTGATGCTGGTAGTGGCTTATGAATATCTAAATAAAATAGGCGGGGAATACATTCACAAAATACTTTCGCTTTTTAATACCATGGCAAGGCAGGTTTGCGAAGGCCAGCAGCTCGATATGGAATTTGAGAAAAATGATCATGTAAGCCTGGAAAGCTACGTCGAAATGATAAGCCTGAAAACTTCGGTGCTGCTGGGAACAAGCCTTCGCGGCGGCGCCCTGATTGGAGGGGCGGGATTGGGAAACCAGGAAAATTTATATGAGTTCGGCAAAAACCTGGGAATTGCATTCCAGGTGCAGGATGATTATTTGGACGCTTTCGGAGACCCGCAAAAATTTGGCAAAAAACCGGGCGGCGATATTATAGCTAATAAAAAAACCTTTCTGCTGATACAGGCTTTGCAGGCTGGCACACCCTCACAAGTTGAGGAACTGGGCGCATTAATGCGAGGCAATGACGAAAATAAAATTGAACGTGTTCTCCGCATATATGAAGCCTGCAATATAAAAGATTGGGCTATGCAACTCAAGCAAAAATATATGGAGCGTGCATTGAACCACCTTGAGGATACTGCTGTACTTTCTGCAAGAAAAAAGCCACTTCAGGAACTTGCGCACTATTTATTGGACAGAGACATGTAATTCTTCGGAAGGAATTCATTACTTAATCTATTTCTTCTTCGCCTCCTTTTTGTCTTTCTTCTTACCAACCACGTAGCCCGCACCTGCCCCAACAGCGCCGCCTATTACAGCACCTTTCACGTGATGCTTACTGACTATGGCACCTGTTGCAGCGCCGGCCCCTGCACCAATCACAGCATCTTTCTTTTTATGGCTCCAGTGCTTTTTTGGTTTTTTAGTTTGTGCATCAATATCGGCGTTGAAAAGAAACGTGAATCCAAGCAGGAAAATAAACGCATAAAAGAGTTTTTTCATTTTTTCATTTTTTAAAATGATAACATATTTAATGCCACAATCTATTTATTTTTTTCAGAGAATTTATCATGTTCAAAGAGATAACAATGGACATTATTATCTGGTTACGGAAAGATAGCGCAAGGCACATTTTTTTATACACGAATCTAAGATGATAAAATAATTAATTCCAAACGTTGATCTTTTTTTATTTCTGTTACCCGATAATTTTTATTATTTTGATTTGAGATCATTTTGCCTGCTAATTTTAAGAGAAGCCTGGATAATGGGATCTTATTTTTTTCAACCCGGCGAATCACCGGATCTTAAAATTTATCATGATGAATAACAAACTAATGGTTCTTTGTTTCGTTTCCCTGATCTGGTTATGCAGCTGTTCAGGTAAGCCTTCTAATGCTGACATCGCGAAGAAAGTTTTAATGGAATATATATGTCCTGAAACAGCAAAAGTAAATGGGCTTAAAATTGAAAGCACAAAAGATGCTGAATCTATAATGGGCATGAAAGGTTATCAATATATAGTATCGGGGGAAGTAGAATGGAAGGAAGGTTGCAAGGAATTTGGTGCAGGCATTGCGCCGGGCTACACTGAAAAATTTGAAAACAAAAGCGTTACACTTATTAAAACGGATGAAGGCTGGCAGTAAACATGCTCCTACGCATATTTACTCCTGTAATTTTTAATCATTGCTCTCATTCATCTTGGATAATGTTTTAGCTTTCCTTTAGGCAGCCCGGGCTGCTGGTATATAAATCATACAAAAATTATATTGGCAATTATTCTTACATTTATTCCCTGCGATTGCTTGTTGTTTTTACAACAGAAATTTAATACATGCATTTAACACCAAGAGAAACAGAAAAGCTTTTATTATTTCTTGCGGGGGAACTCGCAGAAAAACGCAAGGCCCGCGGACTGAAATTAAACTACCCTGAATCTATTGCTCTTATCAGCAGCCGCCTGCAGGAAGCTGCGAGGGACGGCAGAACCGTTGCAGATTTAATGCAATATGGCGCCACCATTTTATCACGTGAAGATGTAATGGAAGGAATTCCGGAAATGATACATGAAGTTCAGATTGAAGCTACTTTCCCTGACGGAACCAAATTGGTTACAGTGCACGATCCGATCCGATAGTCGAATAATTAGAATAAAAAAATGAACATGATACCAGGAGAATACTTTGTTGGAACAAAAGATATTGAATGCAATACCGGTCGCGAAACCGTTTCAATCACGGTTGTAAATACCGGTGACCGGCCTGTGCAGGTAGGTTCACACTTTCATTTTTTTGAAGCGAACCGCCAAATGGAATTTGATAGAAAAAAAGCTTTTGGGATGCACCTCAACATTGCATCAGGCACGGCCGTAAGGTTTGAGCCCGGCGAAGAAAAAGAAGTTGAACTGGTTGCCTTTGGCGGCAGCAGAAACATTTTTGGATTTAATAATTTGGTTGACGGAAATACAACAGAAGCCAATAATAAAGAAGAAGCCATAAAAAAATTAGCATCGCTTCATTTCAAAAATAAAGAGCAATGAGTCTTCATATTAACCGGATAAAATATGCCCATATGTACGGCCCAACAACAGGGGATAAAGTGAGATTGGGCGATACAGATCTTATAATTGAGGTAGAAAAAGATCACACTGTTTATGGCGAAGAAAATAAATTTGGAGGCGGCAAAACGATACGGGACGGCATGGGGCAATCATCAACTGCGACAAGAGATGAAGGTGTTCTCGATTTCGTAATAACGGGTGTATTGATACTGGATCACTGGGGAATTCTGAAAGCCGACGTTGGGATAAAGGATGGGAAAATTATAGGGATAGGCAGAGCGGGTAACCCGGATATCATGGATGGAGTTGACGAAAACATGATAATTGGCGCTTCAACAGAAGTGCATGGTGGCGCAGGATTAATAATGACAGCCGGCGGTATAGATTCTCACATACATTTTATATGTGCCCAATTAATTGACCATGCCTTATTCAGTGGCATCACAACTATGCTAGGCGGTGGCACGGGGCCTGCAGACGGAACGAGCGCAACAACCGTTACTCCTGGTGCATGGAATCTCCAAAAAATGCTGGAAGCCGCGGAGGCTTTTCCAATGAATCTGGGTTTTTTAGGAAAGGGGAATTGTGCAACTACGCCACCGTTAGTGGAGCAGATTGAAGCAGGCGCCATAGGCCTGAAGATTCACGAGGACTGGGGCTCAACTCCTGCGGTAATTGATGCTTCATTGAAAGTTGCCGATGAGCATGACGTGCAGGTGGCCATTCATACTGATACCTTGAATGAAGCGGGTTTTTTAGAAGATACAATCAATGCAATCAATGGAAGAACGATCCATACCTACCATACTGAAGGGGCGGGTGGTGGCCATGCACCTGATATTATCAAAGCGGCGATGTATCAGAATATATTGCCATCAAGTACCAACCCTACGAGGCCGTTTACGATAAACACGATTGATGAACATCTCGATATGTTGATGGTGTGTCACCATCTTGATGAATCAGTTCCTGAAGATGTAGAATTTGCCGATAGCCGTATTCGCCCTGAAACCATTGCCGCGGAAGACATACTGCATGATATGGGCGTGTTCAGCATGATGAGCTCCGACAGCCAGGCTATGGGACGTGTCGCGGAAGTGATCACACGTACATGGCAAACGGCTGATAAAATGAAAAAACAAAGAGGTTTTTTACCGGAAGATGAAAAGAATAATAATGATAATTTCAGGGCAAAAAGATATGTAGCAAAATATACCATCAACCCCGCAATTACGCATGGTATATCTGAATATGTTGGTTCGATTGAAGTGGGAAAATTTGCAGACCTTGTTTTATGGAAACCTGCTTTGTTTGGTGCAAAACCGGAAATGATCATTAAAGGCGGAATGATCATAGCCAGCAGAATGGGAGATCCCAATGCTTCTATCCCAACACCGCAGCCGGTTATATACCGTCATATGTTTGGGGCTTATGGTAAAGCGGTTCAAAAAACCTGTATCACTTTTGTTTCCGGGCTATCGTTGGTTAATGGGAGAGTGCAGTCTTACAATTTGCAAAAGCAGGTTTTGCCTGTAAAAAATTGCAGAAAGATTAGTAAAAAAGATTTGATCCATAATGATAAAATGCCGCAGATCGATGTAAATCCTGAAACGTATGAAGTGAAAGTAGACGGCGAAAAAATTACTTGCGAACCACTCGCGGAGCTGTCTTTGGCGCAGAGATATTTTTTATTTTAATTAAATCTATTATGCTGGTAACGGGAAAACATGGAAACATCTATGCGTCAGGCGCCAGCTATAAAAATATTGATAATCTACATGTTGAATGGTATGAGACAACTAAACGTATTCTTCATAAAACAACAGTGTCGGGTACAAGTCTCACGCTTAAATTCTTAAATGAAAACCCGAATCTCAAAGACGGCGATATATTATGGCAGGATGAAAATTCAATAATTATAGTTGAAATAATTCCTTCAGAATGCATAGTCATCACACCGAACACAATTATAGCTGCCGCGGCTTTGTGCTATGAAATTGGGAACCGGCACCTGCCGCTCTTTTACGAAGAAAACGAATTGTTGATTCCTTACGATGCTCCCTTATATAATTTGTTACAGGCATCTGATTATATCATACGTCTTGAAAAAAGAAAATTGAACTGCCCGTTTAAGACAACCGTCTTACCTCATATACAGGTAACCGGAAACGATAGCATTTCCGGCAAGATACTTCAGCTTTCAACCAGCACATAATGTATTCAACAAGTCTTTTGCAATTATTACATCTATGCGATCCTGCATTGCCGATTGGCGGATTTTCGCATTCCGCCGGGCTTGAGACTTATGTGCAGGAGGGGCTGATAACCGATAAAGAGAAGGCCAAAGAATTTGTAACAAACCAGCTTTCTCAAAATATTTATTATACAGATGCAGCATTAGCCTCACTAATTTATGATGCTGCGGCCGAAAATAATTTTGAAATAATCTTAAAATTAGATGAGATATGTACTGCTGTAAAACTGCCCAGGGAAATAAGACTTGCAAGTAGCAAATTAGGTATTCGCCTGCTGAAAATATTTGAGAATAATGAGGATTTTATTTTACCTGGTAAATATAGAAGAGCGATTACAGGCAACGAAGCACATGGCCACTATTGCATTGTATTTGCTTTATTAGCGCATCATATGAATATTGGAAAACAGGAAACACTTGCCGGTTTTTATTACAATGCAGCAAGTGGTTTTGTAACAAATGCAGTAAAGCTTATTCCGCTGGGTCAGCAGGACGGCCAGGAAATTTTAATGTCATTATTTTCTTTGATAAATGAACTTGCGAAAAAAAGTTTGAACCCTGACAAACAATTAATTGGCTATTGCTGCGCTGGCTTTGATGTTCGATCTATGCAGCATGAACGATTATATTCAAGACTGTATATGTCGTAAAATCCGAAAGCCTTTTGAGGAAGAGAAAAGACAATGCTTAATTGAGTTAGAAATATATTTGAAATCAAAATAAAATAATCGCTATGTCTAATGAGGTCAAAGATTCTGATAAGTCTCGTCCATTTCCTTCGGAGAGGGGTTGGGGTGAGGCTTCTCGTCCGTTCTCCTCTGAAGAGGAGGCTGGGGATGAGACTTCTCGTCCGCTCTCTTCCGAAGAGAAGACTGGGGGCGAGGCTGCCCGCTCTTACGTAAAAATTGGCATCGCAGGTCCGGTCGGCTCCGGTAAAACCGCATTAATAGAAAAATTATCACGAGCCATGTGTAACGACTATAGCATAGCGGTAATTACGAATGATATTTACACAAAAGAAGACGCGGAATTTCTCACAAAAAATAGTGTGCTTCCGTCGGAAAGAATAACAGGTGTCGAAACAGGGGGATGTCCTCACACCGCCATTCGCGAAGACGCGAGTATGAATCTTGAAGCTGTCGAAGAAATGGTTAATCGTATTCCCGGGATTCAAATAATTTTTATAGAGAGTGGGGGAGATAACCTGTCGGCAACCTTCAGCCCGGACCTTGCGGATGTTACTATTTTCGTAATAGATGTCGCTGAAGGCGATAAGATTCCACGCAAAGGCGGCCCGGGAATAACCCGCAGCGACTTGCTGGTAATTAATAAAATTGATCTTGCTGCTTATGTAAATGCAGACCTGGATGTAATGCACAATGATGCGGGGAGAATGAGAAAAGGCAATCCATTTGTTTTTACAAATCTTATGGATGGCTGTGGTCTTAATGATGTGATCGGCTGGATAAAGAAATTTGTATTGCTGGAAGAAACCGAAGAACCTGCGCTATGCCGTTAGATAATCATTTACACATGGTTGCGGGTTATAAGAATGAGAGGACATTTCTTAAATATTGCTTCTATAAACAGCCTTTTAAATTAACCGACATCACTGAAGATAGAACCGATCCATGGCTGCGGCTAATGATCAGGAGTTCGTCGCCGGGCATCCTGAATAATGACAATTATCTTTTAAACCTGGAGCTTGAAGAACATGCGAAAGTTTGTCTTACAACGCAGGGTTATCAGCGTATTTTTTCTATGGCTAATAAAGCAACCCAATGTATCAATCTTGAATTGAAAAGCAATGCGTCCTTTTGTTTTTTACCTCATCCAAATGTTCCGCATGAAGCATCCAGTTTTTCTTCGATAAATAATATTTATTTAAGTAACCACCACCACTTGGTATGGAGCGATATCATTACCTGTGGCAGAAAACTAAGTGGAGAATCATTCAAATTTTCACGATACCATAATATCACCAATATTTTTCTAAATAGTAAACTGATAGTAAAAGAAAATGTTTTGCTGGAACCATCAATAAAAAATGTTCATGCTTTAGGGCAATTGGAAGGATACACACATCAATCGACTTTGCTGTTTTTAAATTCCAATGCTGATATGAAAAAAATATCTGACAGTTGTAGTGCAATATTAAGCACTATTGAAGAGATCGCTTTTGGTATTTCAATGCTGCCGGCAAACGGACTAATTTTCAGAGTGCTCGGCTACAAAGGGGAAAAGTTATTTGACCTGAATAATAAAATTAAGTCTCTGATTGAAAGGGTGATTTTTAGTGAAAGTTTTGAATCTATGGAAGAGGAATTAAAGAAAAACAACAAAAGCGGCGATATATAAACAGGAAGCATGAGATCCACTTAATTCTGCGAAGGATAAATTATAATATCAAAAACGTACATGGGTAAATTTTCTTTGGCAACGGCCAATGCACTTACTTCCTGTTTTTGAAAGAATTTATCGTTATTACAATTTTTACAACTGAGCATTACGGCCGTATTTTTGAAATCAATTTTGCCATTTGCGCCGGGTTTTATCATCAATCCCAATTCAGATTGATTGCCATAGATTTCAAAATCGGTTTCATTAAGTTTAAGCAGGTCCTCGATACTCATACCGGGATGCAAGCCACACTTCAGCTTCCATTCATTGTTACTAATCAATCCTTCCGGCTTTGGAGAATTTACGGTAGGGATTATGTTACTTACCAGTATGAAAGCAAGATTATTCAGATTGTTTTCATCATTCCAGACAAAAACCACCTGGTGGCTGCTGCTGCCAAACAGCACGGAACATTTTTTCAGCTCATTTTCTGAAAAATAATACAAATCCTTTTTTACATTTTTTTCTCCAAAATAGCTGACCAAAAATTCGTGAGAATCAAATTTGAGCAGATCCTCAGCATATACAATTGCAGACGGTATCTTTTTCTCTTTTAATGTAAATGTATATTGCGGTATTTCATCTGCAACGGCAGTTACCGCAAGCACAGTCAGATTCCATTTTTGAAATAGCATTGGGGATTCTTTGCCCACTTCTTTTTTACTATCATAAAAAAAGCCTTTTTTGATCAGGAGTTTTTGACCGTCTGTATATTCGCTAAGGGAAGTAGTATGAAAACAAAAATATTTTGAATTGTCTTTTGTGTACATCTCCACGCTTCTTACCGGAATGATGTCCTTTTTATTTTTCTTGATTTTTTGAGTAAAGGTTGAACCTGCAGAATCTGCATTCCACTTATTACCGTCGGTTGTAAAGCCATTTCGGCTCATGAAGCGATCAATATTCTTAGGAGGCATAGAAGCTAAGCTCACAAGGTCATCTACATTAAAAGTCTGGCTGTGTAGGCCCGCAGTGGCTAAATTTTGCAGGATGAGTATAAGCAATAATCTCTTCATCATTTTTCTTGTTCGTTATGTTTTCGGCCTGGTTTTTAAGAGGAACGGGAGAATGAAAAGATATCAGCCGGTTGTCAGCTGGCGAGAATTGAGAGAACGAATATAGAAAGTTTTTTTAAAATTCCAAAATGGAGCGGAAATACGGGATATTTACTTTTGTTGTATTGAGATCATTGCTGTACGTAATAATACGTGATAAATAAATTCAGAGCCTGTTTATATTATTAAAGATCGTCTCCATCATTTCTTATAATTTTATCTTATGCCTTCTAAACTTCGAATTCAACTTCATAATTTGTTGCTGCTCTTTTTTATTTTAATTGCTCAAAGTGCGTGTGCACAAAATAAAACGTACAAAGATTCGATAATCGATTACCAGGAGAATTATATAAACAATCAAGAAGTTGTCGGCAAAGATGACAGGAAACATATCCATTTTTACAATATCGATGAAAGCTATCGGGTAACTGCTTCTTTCGGGAGAATCAAAGACAGAAAAGGTTTTGAAATGAACACCTCATCTGGCATGAAGAAACATTACTTTATCTATGGCCGTCTTACTTTTAGGCTTGCGGGTTCTATATTGCATTTATATGTTTATCAGTCAGAACCTTTAATGCAGCAGGAAAAGTATAAGGAGTATTTGTTTGTGCCATTTGGAGATGCCACATCAGGCTTTGAAAGTTATGGCGGCGGCCGCTACCTTGAGTTTTATATTTCGGATATTAGGAATAACCAGGTGGTTCTTGATTTTAATAAGGCTTACAATCCGTATTGCGCTTACACTACCGGGTACAATTGCCCCATCCCTCCAAAGGAAAATCTTTTAGATGTGCCTGTTCCCTCTGGTGAAAAAAATTATGAAAAGCCCTTTCATTAAAATGAGATTTAAATTCGGTTACCTTATATTCAGTGTAACTATTTTATCTTTATCAAAAAAAAGCATTACTACATTAAACATGTATGTTCTGTGGGTTGCAAAATTTTATGGATTGCTTGTAAAGAATGAATATCGAAGGATATGAAGCAAATGAACTTATTAGTGATCCAAAAAAGGAGTAATGACAGCTGAACATCAGCGGCTTGCCGATAATTTACCAAAAAGAGTGCCTCTTGAACAATGGGGCCCCTACGTGAGTGAACGCCAGTGGGGAACAGTCCGTGAAGACTACGGCCACCTGGGCGATGCGTGGAATTATCTTCCTTTCGATCAATCGCATTACCGGTCTTACCTGTGGGGAGAAGATGGCATAGCAGGTATCTCAGACTTATTTCAAAATCTTTGTTTTGCCGTTACCGTATGGAACCGTAAAGATCCTATATTAAAGGAGCGGCTTTTTGGCCTCGGTAATACGGAAGGAAATCATGGCGAGGATGTAAAGGAACTGTACTACTATCTCGATAATCTTCCCACGCATTATTATATGGAATATTTATATAAATATCCGCAAAGGGAATTTCCATACGAAGAACTTAAAAGAGAAAATCGCCAGCGATCAAAAGATGAGCCTGAATATGAAATCCTCGATACAGGTGTTTTTGACAATAATCAATATTTTGACATATCCATTACGTACGCCAAGCAGGATTCCCAGGATATCTTCATTAAGATAAATATTCATAACAGGTATACAGAAAGCGCTGGTATAACGGTGTTGCCTACCCTTTGGTTCTATAACAGGCTAAGTAATCAAAGACTCGGCACGAAACCTGTAATTGCGGACTACAATAAAACAACTGTGAAGGCTACTCATCAAAGACTGGGAACGTATTATTTACATTTCCCGAAAACCAGGGCTACCTTCTATACGGAGAATGAAACGAATACAGAAAAGGCCACCGGCCAGCCTAACACGAGCCCCTTTGTAAAGGATGCTTTTCACGATGCCATCGTGCGAAAGAAAAACGTAAAGTCGCTTAGAGTAAGCACTTCCGGGACGAAATTTGCTCCTATCTACGATTTGAATATTGAGGGTGGTGAATCTAAAACTCTTTACCTGCGGCTTACAAATAAAGAACTGGCCAATGGCTTTGAAGAAGGTTTTGAAAATATATTTTCAGCCCGTAAAGCGGAAGCCGATGAATTTTACGATGCAATTCTACCGCGAAATATTTCCGCGGATTTAAAAAATATTCAACGACAGGGGCTGGCGGGACTGTTGTGGAGCAAGCAATTTTATCACTACGATGTGGAGAGATGGTTAAATACAAGCGATGGCATTACTGAAGTAAATCCAGGCAAGCTCAACGGGCGTAATCACGAATGGAAGCACTTAAAAAATCAGAATATCATGTTAATGCCGGATAAGTGGGAGTATCCCTGGTACGCAGCCTGGGATCTTGCTTTCCACTGCATTCCTATGGCCATGCTTGATCCGGGGTTTGCTAAAAATCAATTGCTGCTGATCATGAGAGAATGGTACATGAAACCTGATGGACAACTGCCCGCTTACGAATGGCATTTTAGTGATGTAAATCCACCCGTGCAGGCATGGGCGGCGTTACAGGTTTATCGCACAGAACAATCGATGACAGGTACCGCGGATATTAATTTTTTAAAAAGAATATTTCAAAAGCTCATCATAAATTTTACATGGTGGATTAACAGGAAAGATGCTAATGGAAATAACATTTTCCAGGGAGGTTTCCTTGGATTGGATAATATCGGCGTATTTAACCGCAGCATTGAAATGCCCGGCAATCACCAGTTGGAGCAAGCTGACGGTACAAGCTGGATGGGAATGTATGCGCTTAATATGATGGATATGGCATTGGAAATTGCCATGGTTGACGAAACTTTTGAGGATACTGCTACTAAATTTTTTGAACATTTTGTGCTGATAGCGGAAGCCCTTAATCTGCACGGTTTGTGGAACGACGATGATAAGTTTTTTTACGACATTCTCTCCAAGGCGGGATCAAATCCTATTCATTTACGTATACAGTCAATTGTTGGAATTACTACGCTATTTGCGGTTTCCATCATTGAAAAACAGGTTCTCAATAAGCTTACTGACTTTCGGAAAAGGACTACATGGTTTGAGAAGTACCGCAAAAGGAATAATCGTTTCTGGCCCAATGAAGAGCATGCAGGAGGTGAAAAACTTTTATTATCTCTTGTTCAGCAGGATCGGTTGAAAAATATTTTGGAGCGTTTACTTAACGAAGAAGAATTTCTCTCTCCCGGTGGCGTCAGGGCTTTATCAAAGTATCATGAAAAAAATCCTTATTCTGTTCATATCGACAATATCGAATACGCTATCCAGTATGATCCCGGAGATTCTACGTCCAGTTTTTTTGGCGGCAACTCAAATTGGCGTGGCCCTGTCTGGATCCCCATAAATTATATTCTCATACAATCAATACGCAGGTATGGAGAATTTTATGGAGAAACGTTATTGGTAGAATTCCCTACGGGCTCCGGAAACAAGATAAATCTTAAAAAGGTGGCCGACGAATTATCAAAAAGAGTTACCAGTCTATTTGAAAAAGATGATTTGAAAAAGCGTGCTATATATGGTAAGGACAATTGGTTTTACCAGCAGCCGGGTAATGAACACCTCATTTTATTTTATGAATATTTTCATGGTGACAATGGCAATGGGCTGGGAGCAAGCCATCAAACCGGATGGACATCGCTTGTCGCTCAGTTGATTAGCGAAATGAATAAAGAGGGCAACGATTAACGCGGCCGACTTTGAATACCCACTAGATGTATTGGCAAATTCTTTTAAGTCGCGTAGATTATTTTCATTATGAAAAAACCCTTTTTGAAGCATAAATTCTTTCTTTTCTTTAAATGGAATTATTTGCATTAAAGCCCAATTTACTTTTTTAGTTTTTGAATAAAAGCCAATATTTCCTTTTAGAAAACCGGTAAATATGTTGTTGATTTAAGTAGGAAATTACCGACCTTAAATAAATATTTGGAGAAGGAATGCCTGAATCAAACAAAAGCGCAAAATTGTTTCCGTCACAGCTGGAGGAAAAAATTATTAAAAGTAACAGGCTCAGTCATTTTATTAGCGAGGTCAGCAAGACAATTTTAAGAGCCACTGGTGAGGGAATTCTTTTTAAAAAAGTTTGTCAAATAGCTTTGGATACAGGAAAATTTAGTATGGCCTGGTTCGGCATAATTAATCGGGACACAAAAATATTAGAGGCTGTAATACACGAAGGTGGAGATATCGATTTTTTTTCCAAAATAAATATAGCAGCCGATAAAAACGTTTCGGTGGAAAATCAGCTATTTATAAGTGCGATACTTGAGGGAAAGAGTGTTGTGAGCAACGAGATAGAATTGTCAGCAGAACCGTGGAGAACCGAAGCGTTAAAACGCGGGTATCTTTCTGCAATATCTATTCCGGTAAAGAGATCTGGAAATGTGATTGGCGCCTTTAATTTATATAAGGACACCAAACATTTTTTTGGCAGCGAAGAAATTGCGCTTCTTGAAGAGACTGTTGGTAATATTAGTTTCGCATTAGATGCATTTGGCAAAGAGGCGATGCGAAAAAAAGCTGAGCAGACAGTAGTAGAAAGTGGCCGGCACTACGAAACCCTTGCCGAAATGTCGCCGGTTGGAATTTTTCATACTGATGCAACAGGCTATACTACTTATGTTAATCCGCGTTGGTGCCACATTTCCGGTTTGTCATTTGAAGAAGCTCTTGGAAATGGTTGGCTTAAGGCTGTTCATGCGGATGACAAAGAAAAATTAATGGCGGGCTGGGTAGAGGCAACAAAAGAACTTCGGCTTTCCATATCGGAGTATCGTTTTGTGCACCCCGATGGTACTATAGCATGGGTGATGGGACAAGCGGTTCCGGAAATAAATTCGGTGGGCGAAGTAGTTGGCTATATTGGAACTATAACAGATATAACGAGCTTAAGTTAACGGAAGAGAAAATAAAAAGATCAAACACGCAATTGAGCCTGTCGCAACAGATTGCTCACATTGGCTATTGGGAAATTAATCTGAATAATGAGCCAAATTATTGGTCGGATGAAGATGTACCGGCTTTTCGGAATTGAAATGGACGGCGAACCAATGAGCCTGGTCTCATTTATAAAAAAGGTTCATCCGGATGACAGGGATTTAATTCTTAAAGCGCGGCGCTCAATAATTGAAAACAGAAAACAGGTAAATGTTGAATTCCGGGCGATAAAAAATGACGGAAGTATTTGTAATTATTATTCGCTGGGAAATTTAGTTACCGCGGCCGACGGAAAAGCTTTAAGGATCGTGGGGATTACACAGGATATTACCAAACGAAAAAATAATGAAAATGAAATTCTGAAGGAAAAGCAACTTTCAGATACTATCATCAATAGCCTGCCCGGCGCTTTCTATCTCTATTCGCGGGAAGGAAAGTTTTTAAGATGGAATACAAATTTTGAAAAAATCACAAAGTACAATGGGGTGGAAATAATAAATATGCATCCACTCGATTTTTTTCATGAAGACGAAAAAGCCTTGATCGCTGAAAAAATTGAAAATACATTCCTCTACGGAGAACAAAATGTAGAGGCCCATCTATACATTAAAACCAAAGAAAAGATACCTTATTATTTTACCGGAATAGCTATAGACTACGAAGGAGCAACCTGCCTGATGGGTGTCGGAATTGATATTTCGGCAAGGGTGGAAGCGCAGGAAGAAATAAAACGCACATCGGAGCAATTGCGCCAGCTCGCTCTTCACCTGCAAACGATAAGAGAGGAAGAACGAAAAAGAATAGGTCGCGAAATTCATGACGAACTTGGTCAGCAGCTGACCGCGATAAAAATGGATGTAGCCTGGGTCGACAAAAAAATACCCAATGAAGCAAGCCAGGTAAAAGCTAAACTAAAAAACGTTATCGAACTGCTGGATGGAAGTAATAAATCAATCAGGCGGATATTGACTGAATTAAGATCAGGTATTTTAGACGATCATGATCTTCTGGGTGCTATTGAATGGCTGGGTAAAAAATTTACTGCAAACACGGGCATACCTGTACAGTTTACATTTCCTGAAAACAGGATAGATGCGCCGGAACCCATTGGTAACTGTATCTTCAGGTTATGCCAGGAAGCTTTTACAAATATTACGCGCCACTCCGGTGCCGCAAAAGTTTTTGTGTCATTGAGCATTCACGAGCACACTGTGACAGCGATTGTTGAAGACGATGGAATTGGTTTTGATATCGCGTCTGTTCAATACGACAAATCGTTTGGTATACTTGGAATGAAAGAAAGAGTGCTTTCTTTGGGAGGAGAATTTGAACTAATTTCTTCGCCGGGCGGCGGAACTAAAATAGCCCTCCAACTGCCATATATTTCACGCGAAACAGCTAAAATGCTCATATAAAATGATACGAATACTTTTAGCCGATGATCACAGCATTATCCGGCTGGGCCTTATTCAGATACTGCAGGATGAATACCGCGACGTGGAAATTAAGGAGGTGAGCGATGGCGAATCGTTGATCAAAGAAGTATTGGGGCATGACTGGAATCTTATCATTTCTGATCTTGAAATGCCGGGTATCAACGGGCTCCAGGCATTGGAGCAAATCAAATTGATAAAACCTCACATCCCGGTTTTAATCCTGAGTATTTTTACCGAAGACCTGTATGCGGTAAGGGTGCTGAAAGCCGGTGCATCAGGATACATGAATAAAAACGCTGCACCCTACGAATTAGTTACTGCCATACAGCGCATACTTATGGGAAGAAAATACATAACACCGGAAATTGCGGAGAAATTATTAATGTCTCCCGGCTCTGGTAAAAAGCCGCATGAATTACTAAGCAACAGGGAATTTGAGATTTTTAAATTGCTTGCTTCAGGAAAAACCACCGGCCAGGTATCTGAATCACTTTCTCTTGCACTCACTACGGTCAGCACGTATCGAAGCAGAATCATGGAAAAGTTGAATTTATCCACAAATTCCGAATTGACCCGGTATGCAATTGTACATAATATCATTTCCGATATTGGGATTTAACCCTTTGTTATTCGGTTGTAATAATGTCTTTTTTTGAAAACCTTAAGGAAGCAATTTTTATGTTCTCAATGGAAGTTTCGCAACAAAGTAATTTATTTAAATTGTATGGTAAATTTCCCCTGGCTGATCGGAACCAGTGTATTGTCTTTTGCCTTCACCAATCCCTCAAACGTGCCCCGGGCGATACCTGAACTATGGACATAGCTTCCAATAGTAAATGAAATTAAATGGTGGTTTGAAACAAAGACATCTGAAAATCCCGTGTTATCATAGTATTCAAGACTTACATTAGTAGTTGTTATATTAAGCTTGTCTGTGTTCAATGCTTCCGGGCTTAAAAATACCGTCATCACCAAACCCGTATCAAGTGAGCAGGTAGATGGGCCAAAAAAAGTAAAGCCATCTCTGTCAGGAGTTATAACTGAGTTTGTAACGGAGCCACATAACAGGGAAGTGTCATACCTGAAGCTCCAGAATAAATCTGCTGAAGCATTTGCATTGTTGCATCCGGCACAGAAAGGCAGGCCATTTTTAGGTGGATTTACGACAGTATCATGCGGAGGAACAACTATCGGGTCAGTGCCCGGCCCACCCTCGTAACTATATTCCTTCATACAGCCGTACAACCCGGAAACCTGTATGTAGATAATTAAAATTATTGAGCTTTTATAAAGAAATCTTCGCAGCATGGGAAAGCGTCTGGTGAAAATTGTTCTTACTAAAGATACAAAATGCCGGCTTGAATCTAAACAATTTAAAGTCTACTTGTGCATGATTAAGACCTTCTGTGTTGTTACAAGGCCATCATTTTCAATTTTCAAAACGTATGCTCCATCCGGAAAGCCGGCTGTATTGATTTGTTTCGTAGTTCCCGTCATTATTAGAGAGGTTAATTGCTTTCCTACCACGTCATACAGAATTATTTTCGTGTTACCTTTAACGTTACCCGGGCCGTTAATTGTTATGTAATTATTTGCGGGGTTTGGAAAAACAAAGAAGCTGCCGGGCATAGTTTTATTATAAAGAACAACAATATTGCTGTACACATATATCCCATCAATATCGATTTCTTTAACCCGGTAATATAAGTGGCCTGATGGAATATTGGTATGCAAAAACCGGTAGTTTCCCTGGTTGGTATTCACAATGCTTATCGTTCCAATACCGTTCCAGTTTATTCCATCTGTACTGTATTCTATCTCAAATTTGTCTGAGTTGACGGTAGGCGTTGCAACGGTCCATTTTATCATGGCAGAAGTTTTATCAACAAGCGACGCACTAATGCTGATAAATTTTACAGGCAGCGTGGCAAAGTTAAAAGGCGTGGGAACATTTTCCCCGGGTTCTCCTGCATTGCCATTGTTATTTGGGTCTACCACGCTCTCCGGGCCATTATTGGAAGAGTCGGCCACATTGATAAAACTCTGGGTACCCTGGCTGCCTATAGTGGCGCTTCCAATCGCTGAACTCAGGTAACTACCCGCGACATCCAGGTTAGTAACACGCAAGCCTAAACGGAGCTTTACAAAATAATCAGTACTTGCGGCAATCTGGTTAGGAAGATTTTGGCCGGCTACTAAAATACCGGTATTGGTATTTGCGTTGTAAGAAGGATTTAATATGAGGCCTGCTGCATTGCCTCCCGGTACAAAAGCCACGGAAATATTGGATATGTTCCCTGCACCAAAAACAGCGGCGAGATCATTGGTAATATTTATGTTATTAAGAGAAACGTTGCCTAAATTTTTTGCATAAATTTCATAGGTAAGATCGGCCGTGTTGTTGTTTATTTTTATAGCATTCAGCAATTGATTGGTAACACCCAACGATGGAGTAATACTGGTATTGTCAATAGGTAATTGCCCGTTCTGAAAAATTGTCGCTGCGCTTAAAATATTGGCGGTTATATTATATTCATAGTAATAGCAGTTTCCGTTAAAGTCTGAGCCGGTAAGCTCTAGTTGCCCGTTTAAATAAGCAATGCCATAGCAATTTTGTGGCAGCGTTGTTAAAAATGTTGCGGTAGCATTTGTGGTCGTGCTGCTGTAATTGGTAATTTCATATAGCCTTGAAGGATTACCTCCAAGAGTTGCAAACATGCGGCCATTTGGTAAAATGGTTAAATCGCCGCTGCTTATTGTGGTGGGAAAATTGCCGGTCTGAAATTGAACAAGTCGCGTGTTAATAACGGTTCCGGTGTTCACATCAAACTTATCCATATTGCATTGGCCGGTGTTAAAGTCATAATTTGAAAATGACCATAGATCGCCGTTATTATCAAACTCAAAATTGTTAGACACATAGCTATATGTATAATCAGGCAAAGTATTGATTACCGGCGGACAGGAAATATTTGCAGGGAGCCCCATATCGAGTGCCCATATTTTTGTATCAACGCCGCTTCTTATATCAGCAAGGTATATTTTATTATTCTTTGGATTATAGGCTATAAAAACTGCAAAGATATCCGGTAGCTGGTTGGCAAGGTCACATGTAATCAACTGGGACGGCGAGGTTCCTAGCGGATCTTTTATAAACGAAAATGCAGGAGCACCGGGGCTGGCACAGGAGGCTGTTCCAAAATTGACAAGCAGCGAATTTTGAGCAAGCAATTTATTGCCTGTCGTAACGAAAATGAACATAAGGCCAAAAGACAGGTACGTAATTTTTTTTATCATCCGATAATTTTTTATTTACAAATATGCGGGGGTCAAAAAAGCCGGTCTTATCTGGTGAAATGTTGGATGGTTATATGATACTGTAATTGAGGTAAAGAAATACAGCATCTTATGAGGCTATAAATGTAATAATTGCACGCCACATTTTATAGGAAAGCATTTATTATTTATATGGAAAAATTTTAAAGTGAGCTAAATTTGTTTCAAATGAATATTCACGCCCCCATGATTTTTTTTTATCTGTTTGTTCTGCTTTTATTTTTTCTTACATTTAATAAAGGTTAGTAAAGCCAATACTCTTTATGGATTCATATGATATTGAAATAATTTTAAATCGCCAGTTGGCTGACTGCCTGTCTATTCCTGTTTTTATTACTGATACAGTAGGGAATCTTCTTTTTTATAATGAGCCGGCTGAAGAAATTCTGGGAAGACGATTCGAGGATACCGGCGAAATGCCCGTTGAAATCTGGTCAACAATATATAAGCCATTGGATATAGACGGAAAGGTAATGCCTCCTGAAGAACTGCCGCTCGTAAAAACCCTGAAGGATTGTTTACCTTACCATAAAACTTTTTTAATTGAAAGCCTGAAAGGAAAAGCTGAAAAAATTTCTTTGACATCATACCCTATTATTGGAAGAACAGGCAAATTTTTAGGAGCTGTTGCTATTTTCTGGACACCAAAAGAATAATGAAAATTACAATTTGCGGCGTGCGTGGTTCCATACCAACCTCAGGCCCACAAACAATTTATTTTGGAGGTAATACATCATGCGTCGAAATATCAAAAGACGGCTGGGTATTGCTGATGGATGCGGGGACGGGAATCCAGCAATTGCCCGTAAATAAACCCCCGGAAAATAGAAGGATTGACATTTTGCTTACTCATCTCCATCTTGATCATATCCAGGGGCTTGGATTTTTCAGGCCACTCTTCGATCCTTCGATGGAAGTCCATATTTGGGGCCCTGCCAGCAGCAGCCACTCTTTACGTTCACGCATTGGTCGTTATTTTTCTCCACCGTTATTTCCGGTTCATTTTCGTGATCTTCCATGCACGCTTGTTCTTCACGAAACCGAAAATAGTTTTTTTGAAATAGGGCCCTTTTCTATTCAATCTGCTTATGTCATTCATTCGGGCCCTACAGTCGGCTATCGTATTAACGATAAGCACGCAGTGTTCACCTATATTCCTGATCATGAACCCGCATTAGGCCGGTTGGGCATGATTAAGGATATCAGGTGGGTTTCAGGAGGAGGCCTTGCTTTTAATGCTGATTTGCTGTTGCATGATGCACAATACACTTCTGAAGAATACAAGGCAAGGAAAGGGTGGGGCCATTCTTCAATCGAAGATGCGGCGAAATTCGCATCCCTCGCAAAGGTTAAACATTTATTATTTTCTCACTTCGATCCTTCTCACAATGATGAGCAGCTAAGGGAAATATTTCGTTGCTTTGAAGAAAAATGCAATTATTCATTTAAGTATGAACTGGCTGTCGAAGGAATGACTATTGAATTGTGATTTATGAGCCCCATAAATTACTTGAAATAATATGAACATCTGTCTCAAAAATATATGAACAAAATTAACTGGGGGATTATAGGTTGTGGCGATGTTACCGAATTAAAAAGCGGCCCCGCATTTAATAAAGTAAAAAATTCATCGCTTGTTGCAGTTATGCGAAGGGATGCTGCAAAAGCAGAAGATTATGCACAAAGACATCATGTGCCAAGATGGTATACTGATGCAGCCCGGCTAATTAATGATCCCGATGTAAACGCCGTATACATTGCCACACCACCTTCCTCGCATGAAGAATATACCATTGCCGCTATCAAAGCGGGAAAGCCTGTGTATGTGGAAAAGCCAATGTCGGTGAATTATTCCTCTGCAAAAAATATGTGGCAAACGGCAAATGAGTATAACCAAAAATTGGTAGTTGCGCATTACCGGCGTGAGCAGCCAATATTTAAAAAAGTTAGAGAGTTGCTTAATGAAAAGACTATAGGCGAGGTAAGGGTTGTTAACCTCATGTGCTACAAAAAACCACTTACTGAACAGGAGCTTTCCAATACCCGGGTTGGATGGCGCGTGAACTCAGCGATTTCCGGCGGAGGCTTATTTAATGATCTTGCCCCTCACCAGCTGGACCTCATGATTTATTTTTTCGGTGAGGTAGCAAGCGCCGTTGGCACAGCAACAAACCAGGCTCATTTATATGACACGGATGATGTTGTTGCGGGAAATATTTTATTTAAAAGCGGTGTCATGTTCAGCGGGACGTGGTGTTTTACAGTTGGGGAAAATAATGAAAAAGATATTTGCGAAATTATCGGGACTACCGGGAAAATTAGTTTTGCGGTTTTTGAACACCAGGCAGTGAGTCTCACTATAGGATCAAACACTGAAACCATTTTATTCGATAAATTAGTTCATGTACAGCAACCTATGATTGAAAAGGTGGTTACGTATTTTTTAAATGAAACAAGTAATCCATGCAGCGGCGAAGAGGGAGTTAAAGTAATGGAATTGATTGACGAGTTTACTTTAAAAGGATACAATCTTTTTTACTAAAATTTTAAACAGCTACGCCTTGTTGTTATATTAAATTGTTTCAATCGTTTTAATTAGCAGCTGACTTAGGATATTATCGGCATTACCTGCAACTTTTATTATTTCACTTATGTCGACCGGCTGAAGATTGTCAGGATCACATTCATCTGTAATAACACTTATGGCTGCACATTTTAATCCTATGTGGTTTGCGACAATTACTTCAGGAACGGTACTCATGCCTACCATGTCGGCACCTATAGAACGTATGTAACGATACTCTGCCCTTGTTTCAAGGTTCGGGCCGGGTACTGCCGCGTAAATGCCTTTTTTTAAAGTGACAGGCAATTTTCTTGCTGCATTATTCAATGCCTCATTAAGCCCGGGATCATAAGGGCGACACATATCAACGAACCGGTTTCCGAATTCGGCGTCATTAAGACCGCGCAGCGGATTTTCTGGTAATAAATTTATGTGGTCATCAATCAAAACAAGATCTCCTTTTTTAAAATCACTGTTTATGCCGCCGGCAGCATTGCTCAGTAGCAAGGTGTTCACCCCCAGTTTTCTCATTACTCTTACTGGAAATGTAATTTGCTGCATCGTGTAGCCTTCATAAAAATGATAGCGGCCCTGCATAACGAGAATTTTTTTATCGCCGATGTTTCCATATATAAGCTGACCTTTATGAAACTCAACAGTTGCTGCGGGAAAATGTGGGATGTCAACGTACGGAATGCTTTTTTCAATTTTAATTTTATTTATCAGAGAGCTCAATCCCGTTCCCAATACAATGCCTGTGGTCGGCGCTGCGATATTTTTGCCAGCAAGGAATGCTGCACATTCGTCAATATGATTCAACAGATCATTCATGATTTATTCAATTTGAAACCCGGATGCCAATGATAACGTATTTATTAATGCAACGGCTTCTGTCGTAAAAATTTAAAGCACTATAGCCAGGTATATATAAGCATCTTTTGTTACAGGTCGTTCGAGGTTAATAAAAACAAACCAGATCAAAAATTTAGTTTTAATTTCCCAATTAAAATTAAAGGAACTATGGGAAATCATTATTACAACTCAAAGGATCTCAACAAATTTGGTGACATCGGAGAGTTTCAAAAACCATTGGCAGATAAATTTTTTGAGTGGTACGGAGAAGTCTTTAAAGGGGATTTGCTTTCCGCAAAAGAAAAGTCTTTGATCGCTCTTGCGGTCTCCCATGCGGTGCAATGTCCTTATTGTATAGATGCATATAGCAGCGATGCTTTTGAAAAGGGATGGAGCGAAGGTCAAATGATGGAAGCTGTACATGTAGCAGCCGCAATAAAAGGTGGCGCGGCTTTGGTACATGGAGTGCAGATGATGAATAAAGTGAAAGAAATAGCCATGTGAAAAAGGCAGTTCCATTTCTCACTGCCTGTGTTAAAGAAAGTGAAAGAAATTTGAAGTAACATAACAGACCAGGAATATGAAGTCATTGAAAGCACAAGGAAGCGAACTGGCGGAAAGTAATTACCAGCTTGAACTATTAGAGACCGGCAATCACAACGAATTCCGGCTTACACCTTTTCAGCAGAAGCTGGAACAAGCAAAATTATATCCATTAACACCAACTGGCATGGAGATATTCCAGGTGAATGTTGGAAAAATGTGCAACCAGGTTTGCAGGCATTGCCATGTAGATGCGGGCCCCGACCGAAAAGAAATAATGACGCGAGAAACAATGCAACTATGCATTTATGTTCTTAAAAAAAATCCTTCTTTTAAAACAGTTGATCTTACCGGTGGTGCCCCGGAACTTAATCCCGACTTCAGATGGTTTGTTGATCAAATTAAAGAACTTGACAGGCACATAATAGTGAGATGTAATCTTACAATTATACTGGCAAATAAAAAGTTTCACGACTTGCCCGAATTTTTTAAAAGGCATTCTTTGGAAGTGGTTTCTTCATTACCTTTTTATACAAAAAGCAGGACCGACAGGCAGCGTGGAGACGGAGTTTTTGAAGATTCAATACTTGCGTTACAGATGCTGAACGCCGTGGGATATGGGAAAGAGGAGAGCGGATTATTATTGAATCTTGTATATAATCCTGCAGGCGCTTTTCTACCTCCTTCGCAGGATATCCTGCAAGAAGAATTTAAGGAAGCATTATATAAAGACTTTGGAATTGTATTCAATAATTTATTTGCCATCACAAATCTTCCTATTAGTCGTTTTCTTGATTATCTTCTCACAAGTGGCAATTATGAAAATTATATGGAAAAACTTATTGCCGCCTATAATCCGCATGCCGCACAAAATGTAATGTGCAGGAATACCATATCTGTTGGATGGGATGGCTCCTTATATGATTGCGATTTTAACCAAATGCTCGATCTTAAAGTGGGATGTCAATCAAAGCATCTTTCAGAGTTTGATCTTGATGCATTGACCGGCCGCGATATTATAGTTAACCAACATTGCTATGGATGCACGGCAGGCGCAGGTTCGAGCTGTGGTGGTGCGGTAGCTTAAAAATTATTTGTTGTGAAATCAGCTCTTATAATTTTTGCAAGAAATCCTGTTTTAGGAAAAGTAAAATCCAGGCTTGCAGCTACTCTTGGAGAAGAAAAAGCGCTCCTTATTTACAAGGCACTCCTCACCCACACACATAATATTTCTATTAAGCTTTCTGCTGATAAATTTATTTTTTACGAGGATTATATAAACGACGATGATTTGTGGGAGAATCATATTTATAAAAAATTCCTTCAGCAAGGAGATGATCTCGGCTCCAGGATGAAAAATGCTTTCAGCTATCTTTTTGAAAAAAAATATGAAAAAATAGTAATTATTGGAAGCGATTGTTACGAGCTTTCGATGGATATAATAATCGAAGCTTTTAATTTACTTACGGGAAAATGATGTGGTAGCAGGGCCTGCATCAGATGGCGGCTATTATTTATTAGGGATGAAAAATTTTATCCCCGGGCTATTCGAAAATAAAAACTGGAGCAGTGACACCGTTTACGCTGATACTTTTAACCAAATAAAAGATTTCAATTATAAATTTAGTTCGCTTGAACAATTAAACGATGTTGATGTTGAAAGTGATATCGATTTTGATAAATTAAACAGGCTTATGATTGCTTCATCTTAAGGACCGTACTATAGTTCCCATTTTTTGAGAGAGCAAATTTAAGAATAGATATTCAACCAGAGCGCTAATACCTGAAGGCAAGAAGCTCATTATATTTTTCAACGATTGCGTTTTGGTTGGCTCCCTGCTGGTACATTTTCATTATTTTATGATGAGCCTGTTGAACTTTAATCCAGCTATTTTGGTTGTATTTACGTGCGGAAACCAATACCTTTTCTTTCATGATTGCATAGCGATAATATTGCCGGGCTCTATTTACAATTTCATAATCTTCCATTAGCAGTAAATCATCATCGAAGCCATTTATTTTTTCAAATATTTCTTTTTTAAAAAAGAGAGTCTGATCGCCTCCATAACAAATGAACCAATCGAATCTTGTAAAGAAAGCGTTTACTTTCAACAGCCGGCTGGGATTATCAAATTTTGTACAGAACCTGCCAAGAGAAAAACCTTTTTCTACTGCTTCCATGATTTTGTCGTAAAAATTTTCAGGGGGCAAACAGTCAGCATGTACGAAATATAAAATGCCTGTAGCTGCGAACCTGGCGCCATAATTCATCTGAGCTGCTCTTCCTTTTTTATTGGATCTCACAACTAAAGCGCCTTTTTGCAAAGCAAGTGATGTTGTCTGGTCAGTACTTCCTCCGTCGGAAACGATTACCTGGGTTTTGTTTGGTGTGCAGGATTTTAAATGACTTATAAGCCGGCCTATAAATTTAGCTTCATTAAATGTTGGGATAATAATGCTAATCGCTGGGAAAGTCTCCATTATTCTGCTTGATTAAAAACCCCGGGAAATAATAATATTCAATTACAAATACGTACCAGGTTGCAAATAAGTTTTTCAAAAAAAAATTGGAATGCTGAAATTTCTGCTTAGGTCCATTTTTAAATAATAAGGTATCACCTGCAACATCCGTCTAAGGAATTTCTACGTAAGCTTTCCCCATGTAATAATATTTATTCAGGGAGTCCCTGACTTTCGTTGTGTCAGAAAGCGGAAGTATAAATGCATGAGCAATTTTATAGGTTAAGGAGTCTGAAGTGTACATAATCACATTTCTGCCAAAGCCCTTCAGTTTGGCAAGACGTCCTAAAGCCGCCTGTTTATTAGGATAACTTCCCACCACAATGTTGAATGCAACACTGTCGGACACTGATGTTGGAGACGTACTTGTACTATCAGCCGGCAATGTAGCTTGCTGTAACGAGTCATTAGTTTTCGATGAAGTATCAGGTACCGGCACAATACTTTCTGATTGTGCTATTTCCGTATCATTCTTCTTAAATAAAAAATTCCATGCCGCCCACGCTCCAAAACCCAATATTAATAATATAAGAATAGTTAACCAGATACCCTTCGCGCTACGGGGCGGTTTACTTTGATAGTCATTAAACAAATTTTCGGTGTCGTTTTCTTCTGTATCATTTTCGGTGATATCTTTCGGCGCTTCAATTTTTTGTAAGATCAACTGGCCCGGCTTAAATTCAAGTTCTCCTGATTTTAATTTTTCAAGTGTCCCGATATTGTGAATTGTAAATGGTTTCCCTATGTTTAAAAACTGTCGGCCAAGAGTAAGGAAAGAGTCCAGGTCTGCAGATGCAAGGGGCTTGATTTTTTTAGTATGCTCTACAATGAAATCTACGATTGTTTCTTCTTCACCCACTTTGGGATTGTAATGAAATGACACTGCATTGGTGGGAATAATAACCGGTTTTTCGTTATCTGTTACCTCTGGTAAAGGAATATCCAGGTTGAAAGTTCCAATACCCTGCAGAGAAAGTTGTTTGTTTTTTAATAAATATAACACAAGAGCCTGCTCAATTTTCACAGTGATAGTTTTAATGCAGGCAAACCTACATGTTATTGGCGGAATTCCAAAAAATCTGGCCATAGCTGCTTTGACAGTAAATTTTCACCACGAAATATTTGATAGTAAATTTGCTGCATGCTCAACGATAACGAAAAACGCTTCCTGGAATACTGGGAAAAAAACAGGGACAGGCAAAAGCATTTTTTATACCAGCTTGCTTCGGGCTTGCCTTTTGGGCTTTTGTTTGCACTTCCTGTGTTGGTAGCCGTTATTTTTCATAATTGGTACAAAACAATGATTTATATATCACCGTCTCAGGTGGTTGTAATAATCGTCGGAGTCATAATAGTTGCTATCTTTTTTTCAATATTTCGGATGAGATTCAAATGGGAACACAACGAGCAATTATATAAAGAGTTAAAATATAAAGAGGCCAAAGACCATGCAGCGGATTTATGAATTTTATACTCTTTATTTGCAAATTACCAAACCCTTAAAAAAATGAAAATATTCTTACCCGTTTTAATTGCATTTATATTTATAGCCGGTTGTGCCAAAAAGGATTCTACTTGCGGATATGCCGATTCGACGACTGTTGCTCCTGCATCGGAAGTTCAGCAGCTAAGGGATTCATTGGACGCTTATGGAATTACGGCTACACCAGCATGCCGCAGGTTTTTCTTATAGAATCAATGCGCAGGGGAGTGGTGCCGGTGTTGCAAATTTGTGCACAAACATTACAGTTACTTTCAAAGGAAAGTTTTTTAACGGACAGATTTTTGATTCAACCAAAACAGGAATGGTCGCCAATTTTCAATTGGGCGAAGTTATTGCAGGGTGGCAGAAGGGTATTCCTTTGATAAGTAAAGGCGGAGATATTGATCTTTTTATTCCTCCATCTATAGGCTTCGGTGCCAACGCGGTAATAGATCCTGCAACAGGCAACGTAATTATTCCGGCGAACTCATACATTGTCTTTAACGTACATGTGGTAGATATACAGTGATAATGGTAGATATACAGTGATAATTTTTTATAAAACAAATAAGAGCTTTGATGATATCAGGGCTTTTTTTTATGAGATTAATTGAGACCATAATATTTGACAGCCGGCAGGAATCTTGAATAAAATTCCATTTAGGAAGTTCCATTCAAATATAATTTCAACAAAATTATGGTAGCATGAATTCCCTGCCTGCATAAGAGATACATGTAACGGTCGTTCAAAATCCGCAGATAAATTCAATGAGTTTGAAAGTGTGACAATTGATAAATAACTTTAGCATACTCAAAATTTTTAAGTATGACCAAAACGATTGCCTTGCTGTTGATGCTCATATTGCCGGGCGCTACATCTCTATTTGCACAATCTGCCGATGAAAAGGAAGTTGCGAACCGGGTGGAGACACTTCGGGTGCTGATGCTAAAACCAGATAGAAATGCTTTGGCGAATATGGCTGCTGAAGCCCTCAGCTATGGGCACTCCACAGGTCTTATAGAAGATAAAGCTGCTTTTGTTGATGACCTTGTAAATGGGAAAACCGTTTTTACATCAATCACCCTGTCAGGCCAAACTATAAAAATCACGGGCAATATTGCCATCGTGAGACACCGGTTTGAAGCCGCCCTTAACAATAACAATGCGCCCTCTAAAATCGATATAATCATTTTAATGGTTTGGCAAAAAGAAAATGGTCAATGGAAATTGCTGGCCCGCCAGGGAGCAAAGATACCGGCATAGGTTATTCGAAAAATCGAATTCTGTTTCATTTCTAAACCCCGTTGCATGATACATTCACGTCGCAAATTTATAACCAATGTTACCAAAACATCTGTATTGGCATTTCTGCCATTGCATTCACAATTATTGTTTGCAGAAAAAAAATGGAATTCAGATACCATAATAGATGCCGTGGACATCATTCGGGTAACCGGCCCCTGGAAGAGTATTCCGGGGATCAACCGCCAGCCGCAAATACGGCCAACTGATATTTATCCCGACCTGAGAACAGGTGCGCCATATAAAGACCAGGCAGGTTCAAAAGAGACAACAAATAATATCACCCATATTTACATCCGCATTAAAACAAAAGGAGGACTGGAAGGATTGTACGGTTCGCTGGAACCTGAAATTGTGAGGCCTGTAATGGACCAGCTTCGCCCTTTTCTTATTGGCAAAGATGCACTGGCTGTAGAAACGCTTTGGGACCAGATGTATCGCAACAACCGTCACTCAAGAGCGGGACATTATATGATGGCAATAAGCGCTGTAGACAATGCACTTTGGGATATCCGTGGCAAATATTTTAAAGCCCCGGTTTATGAATTGCTGGGCGGCCCTACACGAAAGGAAGTCCGGGTTTATGGAAGTTGTCTCAGTTATAGTATCGAAAAAGGAAAGGCAGGCCCAAGAGCCAAACAATTGTATGATGACGGATTCCTGCATCAGAAATGGTTTATGGGTTATGGCCCCGGTGATGGAATTCCCGGGCTTAATCGTAGTATCGAGTTGGTTGAAGAACTGAGGGATGCCCTGGGAAATGATGCCCAGGTTATGTTTGATGCATTTATGAGCTGGGACGTTCCTTTTGCCTCGCAATGGTGCGCTGCTGTTGAAAAATATCGCCCATATTGGATAGAAGAAGCATTTCCGCCGGACCGCCTCGAAAGCTTTAAGCAACTTAGAAAAAATACAACCATACCTCTTGCCACAGGCGAACATTTTTATAGCCGGTGGGAAGTCCTCAATTTTTTGGCAGCCGGTGTCATTGAAATTGTTCAGGCAGATCCTGAATGGTGCGGTGGTGTGAGTGAATTAGTTAAGATCTGCAACCTTAGCTCATCGTATGGGGCTAAAGTGTTTCCGCATGGCCATAATATTCATGCTGCCCTGCATGTTGTAGCGAGCCAGTCTCCTGAGGTTTGTCCATTGGTGGAATATTTGATCAATCACATGCCTAACAAAGTTCATTTTCAAAAGAATCCCTTACTAACACAGAATGGGATTTTGCAACTTCCGACAAAACCAGGCTTTGGGATAGAATTAGATGAAAGTAAGATTATAAAGACAGAGGTGGTTTCTGCATAGATGGGACCTCATTAATTTATTACCGGTTTTAATACTATTTATGATTGCTGATAAGTATGTAATATCTGATAGAACCATTAAGGAGCCTCCAACTTCGTTTTGGCAAAAATTGAAATTCCTTGGACCGGGATTTATTCTCTCTGCATCTATTGTGGGTTCAGGCGAATTGATAGCAACCACAACACTTGGGGCAAGGGCAGGCTTTGTTGCTTTCTGGATCATTATAGTAAGCTGCCTTGTCAAAGTTGCCGTCCAGGTTGAGTTTGGGAAGCAGGCTATATTGACAGGCAGAACAGCTATGCATTCATTTAATAATTTGCACAGGTCCCGGACGGGCAAGGGCAATTGGGTTGTTTGGTCGGTGTTTATTTTAATATCACTTAAAATAATTCAGATAGGCGGCATATTGGGAGGCGCTGCTATTGTGTTGTACATGCTTTTTTCTTTTCTTCCTATTTATGTATGGGCTTTTGTAATTGCTGGCGTGGCCGCCTCAATGATATACAAAGGATATTACAAAGTGATCGAAAAAGTATCGCTGGTAATGATAGCAGTTTTCACTTTGTCAACCATTACCGCATTGTTTGTACTGCGTTATACAGAATTCAGTTTCTCATGGTCCGATATTTCGGAAGGGTTGAAATTCAAATTTCCGCCGGCAATTGTTGCCGTTGCATTCGGGGCTTTTGGAATCACCGGCGTAGGGGCCGATGAAATTATCGCGTACAATTATTGGTGTATCGAAAAGGGATATGCCGCGTATACAGGTCCCCGTGATGAAACTGATGCGTGGAGAGCAAGAGCCCGTGGCTGGATACATGTGATGTACATTGACGCGTTGCTGGCGATGGTTATCTACACATTGGTAACGGCGGCATTTTTTTTACTGGGAGCGGCAGTGCTTCATGGCAGAAATGTTATCCCTGAAGGAAACGCCGTGATAGAAACGCTGGCGCTTATCTACACAAAATCCCTTGGCCCCGGTGTAAAAACACTCTACCTTATCGGGGCGTTTTTCGTTTTATTTTCCAGTGTCTTTGCTTCTCTCGCCGCATGGACCAGGGTGTTCCCCGATATATTCGGACAAATGGGGTGGATTAATTTTTTCGATGTCGACCAACGGAGAAAAATGGTAAGCCGCCTTGCATGGATTATTCCAATGATCTGGGTAGTGATGTACCTTTTCATTAACCTGCCGGTCGTGATGATTCTCTCCGGCGGAATTGTAGGATCATTAATGCTTTTTGTGGTAGTATATGCTGCGATTCAATTCCGAAATAAGAGAACGAAATTCCTGGCCTCGGGCATGTTATATAATGCTGCTTTTTCAATCAGTGTGCTGTCGATAGTCAGCATCGCGATATATGGATTGGTGCAGCTTTTTTCAAAATAAATTTTTATAAACCTTGCAAATCATTTTCTATCATGAGCAGTCATCTTCCCCGCAGAAAGTTTTTATCGTCAATGATAGCTATGCCTGTATTCGCATCAACAGGTGCATTGTTTAATACGCAACCGGCAAGTGCAAAAAAATCACCTTCAAGTCCTGGCAGGCTAAAAACAAGCCTCAATGCCTTTTCCTTTAATGATCCCCTGGTAAAGGGAAGTATGACCATAAATGATATGCTGGATTTTTGTGCCGCGGCAGGTTTTGAAGGAGTAGACATTACGGGATATTATTTCAAAGGATACCCGGAAGTGCCACCCGATGAATACCTGTTTGGTATAAAAAGAAAAGCTTTCGGCCTGGGCCTTGAAATTAGCGGCACGGGTGTACGCAACGATTTTACTATTGCTGATAAATCAAAACGTGATCTTGAAGTGGCACGGGTAAAAAGCTGGATAGAAGTAGCCGCGAAAATTGGAGCGCCGGTGATAAGGATATTTGCAGGTAATGAAAAAAATGAAGGCATTTCAAAAGAACAGATCACGGAGTGGATGCTTAAGGATATAGAGACCTGTGTAGATTATGGCAAACAGTATGGCGTCATTATCGGCTTACAGAATCATAATGATTTTATACAAACTGCCGGCCAGGTAATTAAAATGATTGAAGCCATCAATTCTGAATGGCTGGGACTTATACTTGATACCGGCAGCTACCGCGTACTTGATTCGTATGAGGAAATTGCCAGGTCAGTAAAATATACAGTTAACTGGCAGATCAAAGAAAAGATTTTTATCAACGGCGCAGAAGTTGATACGGACATGGATAAATTATTAGGGATAATTAAAGCATCAGGTTATAGTGGTTATCTTCCTATAGAAACGCTTGGCGAAGGTGACCCAAAAACAAAAGTGATTAACCTGCTTGAAAAATTGCGGGAGGCCATAAAATAATTGCAACGCACCCCTGTTTCGAATCACCAAATTTATTTAGGGCTGGTTGTAACCGAACCCGCACCGTAGTTATTTTTTTCGTAGGTATTGTACTGTGGCGAACTGCTGCCTAACCGGGTATCATTATATGTATGCGGCTGCTGCTTTGCGACTGGCGCCGGCTGTTCCTGGATTTGAGTTACGGGAGCATTTGTCGGCTGAGAAACGAGATTTGTGACAACCGGCGATGGGGTTGAAGCGGGTTTTGTTGCAATATTGTCAGTTGAGGCTGGAACTGCTGTTGCAGGGCTTCCTTGTGATATCACATCATTCGTTTTGGTTGTACTTGCCGCAGCTGCAGAATCGGCAGCGGCTCGTGAATTTGCCTTAAGCTGGCGAAAGGCATTTAACTTTGGATGAGATGTATCTCCCGGAGCCTGGGATAACGCCGAAAATGATATTAAAAGACAAGTTATCACTAAAGGCATAAATTTATTTTTCATGATAATATTGTTTTATTCGCTTTTGTGAACATAAAAAGTATGCCTCTATAAATATCGCACAAAATATGCGTGTATAAGTGGCGTATAAAAAAATTATAAAATTATTAATACAGAAGGACTGTGCATTTTTATTTGTCGCATTTAGTGCCGTCAGCACTAAATGTTTGCAGAATTTCATATTTATAGCGCCTGACGGTTTTCTGATTACAATTTTTACAAACAGGTAGCCCCATGGGGCAAAAACTACTGAGACAATTTAAAATGCACCTGGCAGGCCTACCTGATTGTTGCATTCCATCATCAGGCATTTATGAAGGCGGCATTTTTGGATCTGCTGAGGTTTAACATCGGAAAACATTTTTTGAAATTGGTGAATTTTTTTTCTTCCATATTCCATTAGCTAACGGGCCATAATAGAATTATGAATATGGGAAATGCAACTCAATTTCAAGGTGGGGACTTTTTACCCGGGCTGTAATATCAACCTGCGGAACACACTCTGCAAACGCCAAAAATATTTCGGTTGTAAGAAAAATGATTCATTAGATTTCAGACGTCCGCATGTTACATGCAGAATAAAATGTTTTAATGAATATTTTACGAGGCGTTTCTTTAATTTTAGTTTAGGAAAGTTTGTTGACTATTTAAATAAAACATGGATAAAGAAATCCCGGAATTAATTCAGCAGGCAGAGCAATTTTTCAACGAAAAAAAATATAAAGAAATCGTTGCGTTGCTCCCCGATAATTTATTGGAACAATATAAGAACGCTACTTTATATGGATGGCGTGCAAGAGCGCATGATTGGCTGGGTGAGGGGGAATTTGCATTTTTATGTGCTGATAAGGCAATAAATATTGATCCGTCATTTCCATGGCCGTATGTATCAAGGGGGAATGCGTTGTTGGCCAAACGCGAATACGACAAGGCAATTGATGATTATACAAAAGCAATCGCCTTAGGCGAAAAATATGCAGATGCTTATTATGACAGGGGAATTGCATGGTATTATAAAAAAGAATATGACAAGGCGATTGACGATTATACCGAAGCAATCACGATAGATGAAAAATATGCAAATGCTTATTTTAACCGCGGACTTGCCTGGTATGAAAAAAAAGAATATGACAAGGCAATTGATGACTATAACAAAGCCATTGTTTTAAATGAAAAATATGCAAATGCTTATTATAACCGGGCACTTGCCTGGTATGATAAAAAAGAATATGACAAGGCAATTGAAGATTATACAAAAGCCATCGATTTAGACAAAAAATATGCGGATGCTTACGTTGGCCGTGGAAATGTTTGGCTGGCCAAAAAAGGATATGATAAGGCAATTGATGACTATACAAATGCAACCGCCTTAGACAAAAAAGATGCCATAGCTTATTACAACAGGGGCATTGCCTGGTATGATAAAAAAGAATATCACAAGGCTATTGACGATTATGACAAAGCCATTGTTTTGGATAAAAAATATGCCTTTGCATACTACAATAGAGCCTGGTCTTACAATTTCGTTCAGGCCTTCGACAAGGCAATTGATGATTATAAAAATTACATCCAGCTCACAAATAATCCAGATGATTTTTATAGCAAAGTTGCCGAATCAAATATCAAAGAGCTTGAGAAAAAATTAGCCGATGGCTGGTACAATGAAATTTCGGAATTGGTGGCTAAAATAAAAAAGTTGCTTTTGTTTGAGCACGATTGCGTAACTCACTATACGGGGCTATCTGCGGCCAAAGCAATGGTGCTATCCAAAAGCAAATTTCGTCTTTCCGAAGGCGCTTATTTAAATGATACGTCGGAAGGAAGAGAGCTTTTTGAGTATCTGGATTTTTCCACCATACAGAAAAAGGAAAATAAAACCCTTGCGGAGCCATTTGCGGAAAAGCCATTTATCGGCAGCTTTGTTACTGAAGAAAAGCATGATGATTTAACGTTGTGGCGTATCTATGGCAAAGAAGATAAAGTTGAGGCCAGGGGATGTTCGTTGACAATACATAAAGATCAGTTTTTATCAGCCCTTAAAAATTATATCAATAGCAAAAATGATACTGGCGCTGGTATGCAAACAGAAGAACAGTTTACTTTTTATAAGGTCGCCTATGTGACAAAAGATGGAGAAAATAAATTTATTATTCCTGGCGACCAGGTCAATGGAAATAAGCTGACCAAACTTATGAAAGAGCTCAAAACAAAAGTCAAAAAATTCTCCAAAAAACAGGAGTTAAATACAAAAGAGTTATTGAACGGCATAGCGTATTTATTCAAAAGTGTAGAATACCAATATGAAAATGAAGTACGACTTATTGTACAAGGAGTGGGTTTTGAAAAAACAATAGATGCAAATACCAGCCCGCCCAGGGTATTCATCGAGTTAGTGGAGCTAATTCCCGTAATAACCCAAATAACATTCGGCCCTAAGGTAGAAAGAGCCGATGAATGGGCTGCTGCATTCAATTACAATATGAAAAAGGAAATAACAAATTCCGGTGTACAGATAATTATTTCGCATTTACCTTTTAAATAAAATAAATTTTTAGAGCAGGTTTTCAACTGCAAAAGATTGCATTGGCGGAGGCATTGAAGCATCACATTACTACCAAAGAAAAAGGGTTGAAAAATGAATGTGGATTTCGAAAACGGGGAAGAGAAAAATTACTTTAACACCAATAATCTTGGACACAGTATCAAAGCAACAATTAAAGTTGTTGCCGGATATCAGCAACAGAATTAAAATTCAAAACGAAGCATCCCAATCCCAATTTCGCTTGTCCTCACTGATCTTTTGGAATGCTATACATCTGTAATTTAATCCCAACTCCTCATCAGTTTGAAAGTTAATAGTAGGATAGTATAAGTTTTTTTGTGGGAGTTTCTCTAACATGGATTTAAGTATTCTAAATTTTAAGTTTTTTTTCTTAGTATTTGAAACTTTATTATGGCCGGCTAATACTTTATAGTGTGGCAGGTTATTTACAAATCTTGCAACTCGCTGAACTCCCGGCCATGAACCACCGCAATCATCAAAAATGACTGCTCCATTTACATCTAAAATTTTATCAATGAAATAAAAATCCTGCAAGACGGTATCAAATAGTTTAACAGTGTCAATATAAGCAAATTGAATGCGATGCTTTTCATAATATAATTTCGGCAAAATATCGTCCGATTTTAAGTATCGTATATCCATAAATTCCGTCAAACCTGCATTTTCTATATTAAATTCTGCAACACCACCCCATTGAGTATCGTTAGGCTCAATTACCAGGTGCGCTCCTTTGCTATTATTAAATTCTCTATGCTTTTCTAAAATAGCTAAGGCAGATATTCCAAAAAGCCAAGCCAACTTCCAATGATTTTTTAGGGGCGATTTTGTCAAATATTTCTTGTAAAAAAATGCACTGATCTTTTGACGTGTGAGAATGAACTTCTATGTGCTGCTTCTGTGGTGTTTCAATTGTTCCATTCTCAAATATTCTTTCCAGGATTTTTAACATGCAAGATTGGGATAGATTAAAGTTTCCTATAAAAGTATTCATTAAATGTAAATAATAGTAAAATGCCTTTATTAATAAGACTAGGATTTCCCCCTTTTTTTTAAGGACGTTTTTTGGGAGTATAAAGCTTATAAGAATGTAGCTGCATTCTTTGATTTGCCACCTGGTACAAGGCTGACGCTTTCTGCAAAAACATCAAACCTTCCGGGGTCTCAAAGCCAGACTATTCCCAAAGATTAATAAATTACATAAATAAAAAAGCAACATGATAAAATTCGCTTACACCATTCTTTACGTAAAAGATGTAGAAAAAAGCATTTCATTTTATGAAAAAGCATTTGGTTTTAAAAGAAAATTTATCGCTCCGGGCAATGAATATGGTGAACTTCTCACGGGAGAAACTACACTGTCATTCGCTGCTGTTTCATTGGCAAAAACAAATTTGTCTGAAGGCTTTATAGAAAGCTCCGTGAGTGGAAAACCATTTGGAATTGAAATCGGGTTTACCACTGAAAAAGTAGAACAAGTTTATAATGATGCTGTAAAAGCGGGCGCTGCGCCGGTAGAAAAAATGAAAACAAAGCCCTAGGGCCAGGTTGTTGCTTATGTAAAAGATCCTGATGGTTTTCTTATTGAAATATGCACACCGATGGGCTGATTAAAACAATCATAAATTATAAAGAAACGGAACGAAAACGGATAGTTCGTTTCCATTCTCTTCGTATATTAATTCAACTTCCCCGCTTCTTCCTGGCTGGCATATTCATCTTTCGGGTTTGGCAATATCTTGAGCGTTGAGTCGTGTAAAGAAATTACCGATGATGCGGAGTAAAGGCCAACACCGGTACCCGAGAAAGTATAGTCCATTAGTGTAAGCTTTACTTCGCCATCAATGGAGAGCTCAATATAGTTCCCGTAACGGATCAACATGAAGCGAAAAGATTTATCGCCATTAATATTAAAAACGCCCGACTGGATATCGGTAAAAATAAAATTCTGACGGTTGTTTAACGGGTTGAAACCCCATGCTCTTATCTGTAAAAGGCCATTTGCGACATCAAAAGAAATATAATACCCATTGCCGTCATGGTCCATATCACTCACCAAACCCAGTTTACCCATACCCTCTATCGTTAGTGTTCCTTCCCATATAAAACCAGCGGATGGTTTTTGAAAGCAAAATACTTCGTAACCACTTCTCGAACCGCAGGTCCATTTCCCGGGAAGAATATCTGAAGTAGCAGTTAGGTTTGAAAGTAAATGCACTATTTCTCCAAATTCATCCTGTTGCAATGTTTTTATAACCATCTGCTGCCACCGGTAATAACTTTTAAGCAACAACCTCCCTTTGTCATCTGCATCCAATTCCTTAGGAGGAGGTAATACCCGCAACGCATCAATTTTTCCATAGGCGTAGAAGAAATTATAAACCAGTATGTGTTCTCCATCCTGGACCGTACGGGCAGCATAATTGCCTTGCGGCAACAATACATCCGCATGAAATGAATGGTATTCACCAAAAAAATCCGGTGAGAACCAGTAGCGCACTTTGATATCTTCCCTGATGGAGCCTAACAGGTAGAACTTGCCGTGCAGTTCAAATACGCAGGGGCATTCAATATCGTCATACATCATCGGGTAAACCAACGGTGGCAACAATTCGAGAATATCGTTGGTTATTTTAACTACACCTACACATCCACGGCGCGACACGGGGCCGGTAATGCTCCTGGCACAAACAAGCAGGTACACTTCACCGTTGTATTCAAATCTGAAAGGGTCACGAAAACTCAACCATTTCCTGGGGTTGGTATCCGCTGCCTCGTAATAGATACCTTTTGGTGCAGCGGGGAAAATATTTTTACGGTTCTTTTTCCATTCAAGGAGATCATTTGATTCCGCCAATCCTATTCTTGAAATAACTCCGCGGTCTCTTCGTTGCAAACCGGTATAGTACATTTCAAATTTATCGCCGTGCTCAATCACATGCATCGTCCATAGCATATCATCGTCCCACTCGCCCGGGTCTCCTACAAACAAAGCATTCTTAACTCTTTTCCATGAAATGCAGTCTTTTGAAACTGCGTGTGCTATATAATCATGGTTTGGAATAATAAGATGAAATAAATGATAAATCCCATCGTGTATAATCACCGTGATATCACCAATTTCCCAGTCACTGAATCCTGATCCTGAATACATATTTTATCTATCGCTTTAATTTAAAAATACAAAATAACATGGCAAATGCCTCTGAGTTAAAAAGTTAGCAGCTCTTGCAAAGGTTGGATGCCGCTGCGAAAAAACTTTGTGAAATTTTGAAATTAATCTGATTGCTTTGATTTGGTTAATTTTACAAATATCAGATAATGTGAATAAAGAATAATGAACGGTTACTATATACAATTATTCAGCCCTCATGGGCTTATAAGATTTGAGGATCCTGAAATTGGCAGGGATAAGGATACCGGCGGTCAGGTTAAATATGTGCTTGAGCTTTTAGAAAACCTCTCGCAACATCCACGGGTACGCAAAGTAGATTTATTCACCCGCAGAATCCTGGATAAAAGGGTTTCGTCCTCTTACGAAAAAGCAATTGAAACAATAAACGAAAAAGCCCGCATCGTCCGTGTTACCTGCGGTGGCAATGCTTACCGGCAGAAGGAGGCCTTGTGGGATCACCTCGATGAATTCGTGGATAAAACCATCCGCTTCATCGAAAAAGAAGATGACTTTCCCGATGTCGTTCACGGGCACTACGCCGATGGCAATTACCTGGCAGGGCAAATCAGTGAAGTGTTTGGAATACCTTTTATTGCGACCAGTCATTCCCTTGGGAGAAACAAGCAGAGTATTTTATTACACGAGGGCGTGTCGCCTGAAAAGATCAACGAGAAGTTCAACATAGAACGGCGCATAAACGAGGAAGAGCGCCTCCTGCAAATTGCCGATGTAATTATTGTAAGCACCCAACACGAAATAGACACACAATACGGTTTGTACGAAAATAAAAAGAAAGGAAGATTTGAGGTAATACCACCGGGAGTGAACCCTGATTTGTTCTATCCTTTTTACCGGTTTGATATGCCCTCGTTCAAGATGACTATTGAGCAGGAACAGGCCTTATACAGAGTTAATTCGGACATCGAACGGTTTTTATTCAATCCATCAAAACCATTGATCCTTTCTATAGGCCGTGCGGATAAGCGGAAAAATTTTGAACGGATCATTCAATCTTATGGCCAGGACAAGGAATTACAGGCCATGGCAAATCTGGCAATATTTGCCGGAGTAAGAAAAGACATTACACAGATGCCGGCCGATGAACAGGACATACTTACCAATCTCCTGCTACTGCTCGATAAATATGACCTGTATGGTAAGATGGCTATCCCTAAAAAAAATGATCCTACCCTCGAAGTTCCTGAAATATATCGGGTGGCTGCCCGCAAAAAAGGCGTGTTTGTAAACGGCACGCCCGGGGAGAATTTTGGATTAACCATCGTGGAAGCCGCGGCGTGTGGGCTGCCTGTAGTTGCCTCCCCCAGCGGTGGCCCTAAAGAGATTCTTGAACATTGTGAAAATGGTTTATTAGTGGACGTGGAAGACCCGGCAGCAATTGCAGACGCCCTTAAGAAAATAATTTCCGACCAGGCACTGTGGGAAAAATATTCGGCTAATGGTATTATTGGTACCAATCAGAGGTACTCATGGACTGCTCATGTGGATAAATACATAGACATCATCGATAAGCTTTTCAATGAAAAAGATACTGAAGCACATACTTTCGTTCAAAAAACTGCCTATGGAAAAAAGCTTTCCAGGGCAAAGTTATTTATCATTTCAGACCTTGATGGAACTCTGGTGGATGGCAAGAAATCAGATGGCCTGGGTGAATTTAAAGAATGGATTGTTGCGCACCAGGACAGCGTCGTATTTGGTGTAGCCAGCGGCAGAAACAAGGAAATTACAAAACAGGCCTTTGTGAAATATGACTTGCCAAATCCTGATATAATGATTTGTTCTGCGGGCTCAGAAATTTACTACACTGCAAAATTAATCCAGGATAATGGATGGGAAAGTCACATTGACTACCAATGGAAAAGAGATGACCTGCAAAATGCATTGACAAAATTTCCAGGTATTCGTTTGCAGGAGGCAGCTGCCCAGTGGCGTTTCAAACTGAGTTACTATGTGGATGATAATTTTAACGAGGATGATCTCGCTGATTTATATAAATTTTTGGATGATCAAAAGCTGCGTGCAAAAGTTCTGCTGACGGAAAATCATTACCTCGATTTACTTCCATTCCGGGCAAGCAAAGGTGGAGCGGTACGGTACCTGAGCTACAAATGGAAAGTACCTCTTGAACATTTCATTACCGCGGGCAACAGTGGCAATGATAAAGACATGCTTAAAGGAAAAATAAAGGGAATAGTAGTTGCAAACTACAGCCCCGAACTTGAAGAGTTGAGAAAAAACAAATTGATCTATTTTACAGAATATCCGCTTGCAAAGGGCGTGCTGGATGGCATCCGGCATCATGTCGCATCCGTGGGGCTTAAATCAATGAATCTTAATAAGGCTGAGCTTACAGCAGGATAGCCAATACACGATCGTGCTCAAAGAGATTTTGCAATTGGACAACGTAAATGGAAGTCGGGTGCATTCAAACCAAGAATTAAAAATCAAAGTCGTGATTCGGCAAAGACCAAAAAAAGGATACAAAAATCATGTATCCTTTTGAAGCTGATATAAATCAAATCTCTTCGCCTGTTTATTTCCGGCTTTTTACAATAGCTTTTGCCGCACCGAGGTGTTTGTATAAAGTAGGCAGCGCTTTAACCGCAAAATTTTTGATTGCAGAATCCGGAGAATTTTTAGCGGCCTTTTCAAAAAGACTTATATCATCATTGTGGTCGCTCACCATTTTGTCAATATAATCTTTGTCGAATTCGCCGGTGCTATCCTTACTCAGATTATCAATCTGCTTTTGCATATCATCCCCCGGGGCAGATGGTAAGGTTATGTTTTTTTCAGCGGCAAGGCTTTTTAATTCGTCGTTGGCTTTTGAGTGATCCTTTACCATCATTGCAGCGAAATCTTTTACCGCTTTACTTGTAGCCTTTTTTTCCGCCAGTTTTCCCAATTCTACTTCCATCATTCCGCCGTTAGCAGCCTTTACTGCAAAATCCGCTACGTCGTCATTTACGGGCATCGCCGTATTAGTTGAGTCATTGTTGTTCATTACGCCAGATGTGTCTTTTTGATCATTCGCATCATTGGCTTGTTCAACGCTGTCTTTGTCATTGTCATTGTTATTACACGATTGCGTAATACAGAAAAATCCAAATAGGATTAAAATGCTGATCTTTTTCATTTTACTAAGTGTTTAGGTTAAGATGTCTTTTGTTAAGAATTGTACCATATCAAAAGATGAGCCAGTTAAGCTTTATTTAAAACCCATAATGAAACTCTGCTGAAGTTTTTCCACAAAAAGTACGATGTCTCAAAAACTTTCTATCTGAATTTGATAGTTACCGATTTGTCCTTTTTACTGTCATAAATGTTTTTTAACAAAAATGCCCGTTGGCTTACGCTTTCTATCCCGTTGGCTTACGCTTTCTATTGTGTATCAAATTAGGCAACTGTGTATTTCATCCCGTTGTTTGGACTCTTGCTTCTAAGTGGCATGATTTTAATGGGACTCATTTTATTTCTATAACGAAAATTTACAACGAAGTAAAAACTTCCCGCTATAAAAGCAGTAGCGCTTTAAACTTCAAAGATGGGTTTATATAGCAATGTGTATAGCAATAGGGGCGGTTGCAGTTATTTAAAAAATTAAAAAACGAAATAACATATGTCAAAGACTGTCGTGGCTATTTATAACAGCATTCGTGAAGCTCACAAAGCTGCAGACGAATTATTGAACAATGGTTTCAACAGCCATGATATTAATATTTCGTCCGGTGAAGAATATGCCGATGATGAACACCGGGAAGAAAGCGGTATTTCCTGTTTCTTCAGAAATTTATTCGGTGACAGTGATGAGAAAAATGAGAGATACATAAAAGTAGCGGAGTTGGGTCACATTGTAACAGTGTATGCTTATTCTGGCGATGAAGCGCATAGAGCGTCACAGATACTTGATGAGTATGGGGCGGTGGATGTAGATGAGAATTATTACAATCAGTTCCTTGTAAAAGGCTTTAAACAAGAGCCGGGCTATAGCGGGCAATATGATGACAGTAACTATGATAAAAGGGATGTGGTATATAGCAAGATTGATAACAATTTAGATGAGAGAGACACCAATTGTTTAGAGAACAAAACACATGATTCGTTGAACGGCCGGTATAAAAGTAAAAATGAAATGAATGATGACGGAGGAAAGCTGCAGGATCATTTGGGTGATGATAATAAAGCCTTTGTTGTAATTGAAGAAGACATAAAAATTGGCAAAAAGAAAGTCGCTACAGGAGCACGCGTAAGAAGCCGTATAATAGAAAAACCGGCTGAAGAAATTTTACAATTACACGAGAAGCATATTTATGTGAAGCGGGATAAAGTTGACAGGCCTGCTACCCAAGAGGAATTTGGGTTCTTAAAGTGGTAGGAGAGATTTTATGGAACATACAGAACTTCCCTGGTGTGGTAATTGGTTGACGCGAAATGGTACTTTTTTTAAAAATTTGAGACAATTAGTTGAATCATAAAACGATCACAAATGGCAGAATTACATGTGCAGCGTAAGCGAAATAATTATCGGTGGCTTTGGCTTATTCTTTTATTGATCCTTATTGCTGCAGGAGTTTTTTACTACTTAAATTATTACCAGAAAAATGATAATACAGTTTCAAATCTTGTTAAAATCACTGGCAATGATTCACCTGGTAACACCCGGTCAAATAATGATGCGGAAAATACAATGTCCATCGCATCGGTTACTACATCTTCTTGGGATGATGTAAATTTTAATGCCCCGGATACGGCCTATGCTGAGGTAAAAGATAAAATGGTAAATGAAAAGGCTGATAATCGTTATGCCATTTACAGTATGAAAGATCACATCTTGTTTGAGAACAATAAAAGCGATTTACGCGTTGCTGCAGAAGAGGGATTGAAACAAATTGGCGCTTCCATAAGCCAAAGATTTAACGACACTGACGTGAAGATTTTTTCTTTCCCGGATTCTTCTAAAGAAAATAATCAGCAGCTATCCCGACAAAGAGCCGAAACAGTGAAAACTTTTCTTGTCAATAATTCAAAAGTGGATGAAAAGCAGATTTCTATATTCCAGGCTGGTGAGTCGTCTTCCCCGGGAGCAAATTCATCTACAGTTGATACGCATAAAAATAACAGCATTGAGATTGTAGTGAAGCGCTGACGATAGACGCAAAAGATTTTTCTAATGATTAAAATCATAACCTATGGCCAAAGAAAAAATAACAGTGAATAAAAATCTTAAAGAACTGCATTCCAGCGGCTACGAAGTGAGGGATGGAGAACCTGACATCCGGGGATGGAAAATGCGGACGGTCGGTAACCTGGAAATAGGAAAGGTAAAAGAGCTTTTATTTGATACAGTATCCCTTCGTGTGCGTTACCTGGTAGTCGCGCTAAATGGAAAGCCGTTAAATCTTTTGTCCCGCAATATCATTATTCCAATAGGGCTTGCAGAATTAGGTGAAAAAGACAATTATGTTTTGTTCCCCCAGGTCACAGTTGCGCATTATGCATCGCTCCCTAAATACAAAAAAGGCGAAGTTGCCATTGAAACAGAGAGAGCGATAAGGACGGTGTTTGCGCCCACACAAGGCGTTACGTATAAAGACCCGGATTATAACGATCCTGAATTTTATGACAATGAATATTTTGATGATGAGCGGATGTACAGGAACCGCAGGCCGCTTTACCCAACGGATAACGATCTGGTAGATGAGGAGAGAGGTGAAAGACTATACAGGCGTTTTGTTCCATCGCATCGTGAAAAAGAAATTTCGGAAGAAAATATCATTCTTGAAAGACCGGTAATTGAAAAAGAAGATCTATCCCATCCCAGGTTTCAAGATAATCCACCGTTTTCCAAGCGAATCAATGAAAGTAAAGGTCATTCCGGAGCTTCTGAAATTTACATTGATGAAGAAGTAAGAGAGCGTGATGAAAGAATAAATGATCCTGGAAAAACAGCGATAGATGTCGAAAAATTAAATAAAGAAGACCTTCCTGATGATTGACCCAACAAATGTTGATAACAATTGTATTATTTTGCCTAAAGCTGGCAGTGGCATACCTGTCTAAAAGGGTAATATGTGAAATACCCGTTTACTGCTCAATGCAGCTCTCAGGCATGCGTGAGGTTCCCTTTTCTTGAAATATAACTGTCCGTTTTTTCCTGCCATGTGTTCATAATCGAACAGTGCCCTGGTATTAATAATTATGACAAGGCCTGTTTATCAATGGAATATACCATTGGTATGATGGTTGAAACTTCATGATCCAGCTGGCTAGCTGTTTGGAATCATCTATAAAAAGTCATTAACTAAATAAATTTTGAATCATGAAGTATCTTTTTTTATTGCTACTGGCAACCGCCTGCATTTCAGTAAACGCACAAAACAAATCCGAAAAAGCTTATCTAACCAAATCATTTTCTAATGAATCGATCAATCGGGTTATTGCCGAAACTTCCGGGGGAAATATAACTGTCGAAGCAGTGAGCCCAACTGACTCACGGGTGGAAGTATTTGTGAACCGGAATAACAACTGGATGAAATCCATTTCGGATGATGAAATAAAAAGCAGGATAGATGAGGATTATAACATAGATGTTTCCGTAAGCGGAAATAAACTAACTGCTACGGCTAAGCCAAAACACAGGATCACAGACTGGAAGAAATCCTTGAGTTTCTCGTTTAAGATATTTGTTCCCGGCACAGTGGAAGCTGAGCTTGAAACAAGCGGCGGCAATATCGAGCTTACGGGCTTGACGGGGAATAAAAATTTTACCACCAGCGGCGGCAATTTAGTATTGAATAACATAGCAGGAAAAACAAAAGGAAGAACCTCCGGTGGAAATATTTTCCTGAAAAATTCACAAGATGATCTTGATCTTACAACAAGTGGGGGAAACATTGATGCAGAAAATTCATCAGGCAACATTAACATATCTACTTCGGGTGGCTCCATACGCATAGATGATTTAAAAGGTACGATTAAAGCGGGAACCAGTGGGGGAAATATTAAAGGAGAAACTATTGAAGGTGACTTGTCGGCTAATACATCCGGTGGAAATATTTCTTTGCATAAACTCAATTGTTCCCTTAAGACCGGTACCAGCGGTGGAAATATTGACGTGTCAATGACGAGCCTGGGAAAATTTATCACAATAAATAATTCAGCAGGTAAAGTGGATTTGGAAATTCCCAAAAATGCAGCTGTTGATTTACAATTGAATGCGATGAAAATATCAACCGGCAATATGGAAAATTTTAAGGGCAGCATGAGTAAGGATGAAGTAGATGGCTCTCTGAATGGTGGCGGCATTCCGGTGAAAGTCGAGGCCGGAAGCGGAAAAATTACCCTGGCCTTTAACTAAACTAAAAAATGCCAATATGTTCAAGAATTATTTCAAAACAGCGTGGCGAAATCTTGTTAAAAATAAGGTCTTCACTTTATTAAATATCACGGGCCTTTCCATAAGTGTATTGGTATGTCTAATTATCGGGATTTGGTTGCAGAGGGAATTGAGCTTTGATGACTTTCACCCAAATGGTAAGGAGATTTTTCGCCTGGTCAATACTTTCAAAAGTGAAAGCGAATCTTTTTCCCAGGCTCCGTCCGGCCCTGCGTTTGGAGCGCAGCTTCCCGGTCAGTTGCCTGCTATAAAATCAGCTTGCCGCATTTTTAACGGGAGCAATAAAATAAAATATAAAAACACGCAATTCTTTGAGGCAGATGCTATTTCGGTTGACAGTAATTTCTTCAGTTTTTTTGGATTTAAATTAATTAAAGGAAATCCCCGGCAGGTATTACAATCGCCTTCGCAGGTTGTTCTTTCACAGGACATGGCGGTAAAATATTTTGGCAAGAATGATCCTATTGGAAAAATCATTTTAGTTGATGACGAGTACCCGCTTACCGTTTCAGGAGTTGTGGAAAATGCGCCGGTAAATTCACATATACAGTATAGTTGTATTTTTCCTTCTTCTTTTCTTCGGCAACAGTTAATAGAGAAATACAAGTTTGATATCAATAACCAGTGGCTGGGTGGATGGCCGTTGACGTATGTGCAATTGGCCAATTCAAAAAACTGGAAAGAAGCGGAAAAGCAAATTAACGATGTGGCGGTGAAGTTTTCACAGAAGGAATGGAAAGAAAATAAAATGTCCTATAAATATTTTCTTCAGCCTTTGCGCGACATTCATTTAAAGTCGCAATTGCGATATGACTCTGCTAACAACGGCAGTATTTCGAGAGTGAAAATATTTTCAATACTGGGTATTATTGTTTTGTTGCTTGCCTGTATTAATTACATCAACCTCACTACGGCAGGCGCAGTGCACAGGGCCAAGGAAACCTCTGTACGAAAAGTAACCGGTGCAACCACACCCCAGCTTATTCACCAGTTTTTTTTAGAAACATTTATTCTATGTACATTCTCAGTTCTTGTTGGCATCATTTTGCTTAAGATGATTTTGCCTGCTTTTTCGGCCTGGATTGGAGCAAACTACCAGTTCGATTTTACTGTTGCGAATATTTTTATTATCATCTGTTTTGTTATTCTTATCTCTGCAATTGCAGGAATATATCCTTCGGCAATTTTATCGTCGTTCAATCCGGCCACTACTTTAAAAGGAAGTTTTGCACAAAGTAAAAAAGGGAATATCATAAGAAAAACGCTGGTAGTGTTCCAGTTTTCGATGACTATAGCTTTGATAGCAGCGATTTTTATTATCAACCGCCAGATGAATTTTATTAAAAATAAATCACTTGGATTTAATGGAAACGCCGTGATAAATGTACAATTCCAGGGCGATGAATCGGTGAAGAAACAGTATGCTTCCATTCGGAATGAATTACTGGCAAGCCCATATATTCTCAACGTGAGTGCGCATGATGGTAACGTAGTTGGCGGCCTCGGTAACGGATGGACAACAACGGAAAATTTAAAAGGAGATGAAATTTCTACAAGCCTCTATGGAATGGAAGTGGATACTTCCTATTTTAATACATATAATTTGAGTCTTGCCGCGGGCCGTTTTTTTTCAAAAGATATTCCTACGGACACTGCCCAGGCAGTACTTGTGAATGAAGCTGCGGTGAAAACTTTCGGGTGGCAAAAGCCAGAGAATGCTATCGGTAAAAAATTTGGAAAGGGAAAGGATGCGCAGTATGTAATTGGAGTTTTGAGAGATTTTAATTTTGAAAATTTGCACAAGCCGGTTGAAGCTTTGAAAATAAATTACTCAACACATGGAAGTCAGCTTTCGTTAAAAATTGATGCGGCAAATGTTAATCCTGCAATTGATCATTTAAGGAAGATATGGAAAGCAGCTGTGCCTGGTGTTCCTTTGCAGTATGATTTCGTGGATGACGACATCAACAAGCAATACGGCAACGAACAAAAGATGCAGGGAATATTTTATGCCTTCGCGGGACTATCACTTCTTATTGCCTGCCTTGGTTTATTTGGATTATCCATTTTTATTGTGGAGCGAAAAATAAAAGAAATCGGGATCCGGAAAGTGTTGGGAGCGAGTGTAGGCGGCATAGTGAGTTTGCTCTCAAAAGATTTTGCAAAACTGGTTGTGATCTCAATAGTAATTGCTACACCGTTTGCATGGTATTTCATGAATGGGTGGCTGGAAGACTTCGCATATCGCACTACTATAAGCTGGTGGATTTTTGCATTAGCAGGCATTATCGCGTTAGCCATTGCCCTGTTTACAATAAGTTTTCGTGCAATTAAAGCGGCTGTTGCTAATCCTGTGAAGAGCCTGAGGAGTGAATAAGGGAAGTGTATAAAAAAAGCATTAGATGTTCAAAAATTATTTCAAAATAGCGTGGCGCAACCTTTTAAGGAATAAACTTTACAGCGCTATAAATATTGCGGGCCTGGGCAGCGGTCTTGCTGTATGCATGCTTATTGTTCTTTATGTCGGGCATGAATCACAATACGATAGATTTCACAGCAAAGCCGACAGAATATTCCTAACTGAGACCAAAATAAAAGCCGGGAACGACTCTTTATATATGACGACGATGGGCTTTTCAACCGCTCCCTCCGTCAAACTAAATGATCCCGCGGTTGAAAGTTTTCTAAGAATAAAAAAGGCAGACAGAAATACAGTTATTCAAAACGCACAATCACCTTCAATAAAATTTGCAGAAGATAAATTTCTGTTTGCTGACAGTAACTTCTTTACCTTCTTTTCATTTAAGTTGCTTCGCGGCAACAAAGAACAGGTATTGCAAAATCCTTTCTCTGTAGTTATTTCGCAGAATGCAGCAGAAAAGTATTTTGGTAAACAAGATCCGGTCGGCAAAACTATCCGCTATGATAATGCTTATGATTTTACTATAACAGGTGTCGCGGAAAAAACACCATCCAATTCAAGCATCGGGTATGATTTTGTAGGTTCTCTCTCCAGCATGTTATCAATACCGGGTGAAAGAAATCATATACAGAGTGATGAGAACGCTTTTTCTACTTATTTCTTACTAAAGCATCCGGAAGATGGTGTGCGGATCGAGGCGGATTTACTAAGACTTGAAAAAGCAAGAAATGCAAATAGCGCAACTGACAGCCGGTACATTGCGATACCATTAAAAGACATCCATAAGTACGCTGATATAGATACATCGAATATGAAGTATCTGAAAATATTTCCGCTGGTGGCAGCGCTTATCTTGCTGCTTGCGCTCATCAATTATACGAGCCTTTCTACGGCCCGCGCCACTATCCGGTCAAAAGAAATCGGTGTAAGAAAAGTATTAGGCGCTGGCAGGATAACAATTGCCACGCAGTTCTTTATTGAATCGGCTTTGAATGCCGCTATTGCATTCATATTGGGGTATTTGATTTGTTTATTTTTTGAGCCGGCATTTTTTAAATTTCTGCAAATAGATATCGACAATTCTTTTTTGTATAGCCCATACATGCTTTTATCTTTTGCATTGTTGTTTATTCTTACCGTATTGCTGGCTGCTACATATCCTTCCATTCTTTTATCTGCCTATACACCGGTGATGGTATTCTATTCAAAATATAGTAAAAACGGCGGAGGAGGAAGTGTAAGAAAATTTCTTACTGTAGTTCAGTTTACAATCTCGGTTATCCTTGTTATATGCAGCATAGTCATCGGCAGGCAAATGTATTTTATAAAGCATGCGGATACAGGTGTTGACAGGGAAAATGTTATAATGATTCCATTCGCCAGGGATATTGGAAAACATTATGCATCATTCAAGGCGCGAATAAAAGCTCTTCCCGGCGTCCTTCAAATAAGTGCCGCACTTCATCCCATGTATAAGGGGTATGATATAATGGGTACAACACCTAAAAACAGCGACCAGATGGTTCTGTTGCCCATGCTTTCTGTGGATCAGCATTTTATTTCATTGCTTGGATTAAAATGGAAGATACCTCCGGCCGATTCTTTTTTTTATATGGATAAAAAAACAACAGCCATACTTAATGAAACGGCGGTTGAAAAATTAAACCTTGGCAATAATCCAATCAGTCAAAAAATAGATGACAAAACTGAAATAGCAGGAGTTCTGAAAGACTTTAATTATTCATCACTTCAAAATAAAATCCAGGGGTTGTGCTTGTTTGTTACCAAAGACAACGATACTTCATCCCTGTGGGCACAGCAGGGAGGCTGTGTTTTTGCCAAAATAAATTCGCATATCAGTATACCAGTTATAATTCAAAAATTGAAAGATACCTATGAAAAGTTCGACAATGAAACTCCATTCGAATATCATTTTATGGACGAAGCATTCGACGCCCAATATAAAGCAGAAGACAGGCTGTTGAAAATTTTCAGCGCATTTACTGCTTTTGCCGTGTTCATTGCTTCCCTTGGATTATTTGGCCTTGCAACTTTTATGGCAACCCAACGTACCAAAGAAATTGGTATACGCAAAGTGCTCGGCGCATCCGTAAGAAATTTAGTATTGCTTTTATCAAAAGATTTTATAAAGCCTGTTGCAATAGCTATAATCATTGCATTGCCAGTCGCGTGGCTGGCTATGAACAAATGGCTTGAAGACTTTGCTTTTAGAATTAATGTGAGCTGGGAAGTACTCCTGCTTGCCGCTTTTATTGCATTAGCAGTGGCTTTGTTTACAATAAGTTTCCAAACAATAAAAGCGGCTATTGCAAATCCTGTGAAGAGCCTGAGAACTGAATAGATAGCTCGAATACATCATATAAATAACTTAAAACTAAAAAAACATACCATGCAAAAATTAAAATATTACATAACAATTCTTACCATCTTCATTTTCAAAACCACAATAGCCCAAACCGCCACCGCAGTGAATCATTTCGATAAAGTAATCATAAGCCCGCATATCGAAGTCAACTTCATTCAGGGAAATGAAGAAAGTGTAACTATTGAAAACAGCACGGTTGATAAAACGAAAATAAATATTGAAGTAAATGGTAAAACGTTGCGCATTTATTTGGATGGCGCAAAGGAAGTCACTAAAAATAAAAAGGTTTACGATAACGACTATGAAGGAAAACAGCCCATCTATCACGGAACCGTCGTAACTGCGACCGTAACTTATAAAACAATGAATGATCTTTCTGTCCGTGGGGAAGAAACGCAGGTTTGCAAAAGCCCTTTAACGGGAGATAAATTCAGGCTAAAAATTTACGGCGAGTCTCACGTGATCCTGACGGAAGTAAATTTAGGAGAACTGCATACCACGCTATATGGTGAAAGTATTTTAGATATAAAATCTGGCTGGATAGATCATCAAAAATATACATCGTATGGCGAAAGTAAAATCAACAGCCTTGATGTCGCAAGCAATACGACTAGGATCACAGCCTATGGCGAATCTGATTTTCATGTGAACACGACTAATGAAATTAAGATAACAGCATTTGGAGAAGCCAAGCTTGAATACAAGGGAAGCGCAGTAATAAACAAAGGGTTGCACATTGGCGAAATGCAAATTGCAAAGATTGATTAGAGAATAACCTGATTATAGTTGTTTAGTAAAAAAATTTAAACGGGATTAAAAGACATAACATGTTTAAAAATTATTTCAAAACAGCCATTCGAAGCCTTTGGAAAAACAAAGGTTATAGTTTTCTCAACATTTTTGGATTAGGTATCGGCATCGCATGTGCGGGCCTTATTTTTTTATGGGTAAAAGATGAATTGAATTTCGACAAGTTCAATGCAAAAAAAGATCTATTGTATTATGTTAGGGAGAATCAGAAATATGATACATATACCGCAACATTTGGTTCCACACCCGGCGTACTGGCGCCCGCCATGCAGGCTGAAATTCCCGGCATCGCCAATACCTGCAGGATGAATGAAGACAATGCTTCGGAACTGATCACTATCGGAAATAGATCAATGTATGCAAGCGGACATTATGCAGAGCCGTCTTTGTTCACCATGTTTAGTTTTCCTTTTTTGCAAGGCAATGCTGCAACCGCATTTGCAGAGTTGCATTCGATGGTTATTACTCAAAAGACTGCGAAGAAATTTTTCGGCAATGATAAAGATGTGATCGGTAAAACAGTACGTGTAAACAATAAGCAGGATTATGTGATAACAGGTTTATTAAAGGACATTCCTGAAAATTCTTCAGTGCAATTTGAATGGGTGGCGCCTTTCCAGGTGTGGTACGATGCAAGCGAATGGGCGCATCATTGGGGCAATAATTGCCTAAGCACTTATGTAGAACTAAAGCCGGGTGTTAATGTAGCTTCTATAAATGAGCAGTTGTATGGCTTTATACAGAACAGAGAACCGCAATCTATTGCAAGGCCATTTTTATTTAGTATGAACGACTGGCATTTGCGAAACGAATTCGATAATGGAAAACAAACCGGAAGCGGCGGCATACAATACGTTCGTTTATTTACAATCATCGCATGGATTATTTTATTGATTGCCTGCATCAACTTTATGAACCTTGCAACGGCAAGAAGTGAGAAGCGGGCTAAAGAAGTTGGCGTAAGAAAAGTGTTGGGTGCAGGCAAGCAAAAGCTTGTTTTTCAATTTATCAGCGAAGCATTATTTCTTGCTTTACTGTCCGCGGTACTGGCAGTAATTATTATTTTACTAGTACTGCCTGCATTTAACACGCTTGTTCAAAAGAATCTTTCATTGGGTTTAAATAACCCGATGCACATAATCGCTTTGTTGGCGATAACGATTGTATGCGGCCTGGTTGCAGGTAGTTATCCGTCGTTGTATTTATCATCCTTTCGCCCGGTAATGGTTTTAAAAAGTATTAAGCTTAAGGATGGCAGCGCTGCATTTATTCGTAAAGGATTGGTGGTATTGCAGTTTAGCGTATCAATCATACTTATCATCAGCACAATTATTATTTACCAGCAAATACAGCATGTAAAAAGCAGGAGCCTTGGGTTTAATAAGAATAATTTATTGCAGATAGATATGACGGGTGATATGGGAAAGAATTATACGCCCATAAAACAAGATATGTTGAACACGGGGCTTGTGGAAAGTGTTGCACTTTCTGATCATACAACGCTCTATGGTGGCAATAATACAGGCGGTTTAACATGGGATGGAAAGACCTCATCCGCGCAGGTATTGATTTCACAGCGTTATGTAACACCGGGTTTTTTCAATACATCCGGTATTAAAATTTTAGAAGGAAGAGACCTTAATGAAACAGATAGCGCCATGGCCGATAAAACTATTAATGTCCTTATAACGCAAGGCCTTCAAAAACTGATGGGTAGTGGCAGTGCTTTGGAAAAAACATTTCGTTATGAAGGAGATAGCAGTGGCGTAAGGGCACGGGTTGTAGGCGTTGTGAATGATTATGTTTATGGCAACATGTATGGCAAGCCAGATCCTGTAATGTTCTTTTACAGCAAGCCTGAGAATACCACGGAAATGTACGTGCGGTTAAAACAAAATGCAGGAGTTGAAAAGTCGTTGGCACAAATACAAAGTGTACTGAAGAAAAATAATCCTGCCTATCCATTTACTTACCAGTTTGTTGATGCCCAGTTTAATCAAATGTTTTTGAATGAAGCGCTGATTGGAAACCTGTCAAAAGTCTTCGCATCGCTGGCCATTATTATTTCATGTTTAGGATTGTTTGGCCTGGCGGCATACACCGCAGAGCGCAGAACAAAAGAAATTGGAATCAGGAAAGTCTTGGGTGCAAGTGTTTCGGGTATTGCCACTTTGCTTTCAAAAGACTTTTTAAAACTCGTGGCTATTTCATGCATTGTTGCATTCCCCTTGTCGTGGTGGATGATGAATAGCTGGCTGCTGAATTATCAATACAGGATTGAGATAAGCTGGTGGATATTTATAGCGGCCGGACTGACTGCCATTTTTATAGCGTTAATTACTATAAGCTTCCAGGCAATAAAAGCAGCAGTGGCCAATCCCGTGAAGAGTTTGAGAACAGAGTGAGGAAATTGTCTGTCCAAAGGACTTCCATGGAGAACTATGATTAATCTGTCCAAAGGTCACAAAGTACTCCCATGGAGACTCCTCTGGAGATTTATACGATTCTCATGATTCAGATAAATAATTAAAAAATCATTCAATCAAAAAAATCATAGTTCAGATATGCTAAAAAATTATTTCAAAACCGCCTGGCGCAATCTTGTAAGAACCATCGGTTACAGCACACTCAATATTCTCGGCCTAGCAACAGGAATGGCTGTTGCATTATTGATAGGGCTTTGGGTGTACAATCAATATTCTTACGATAAATTTTTGCCCGGATATCAATCGGTATATCGCGTGCAACGCAACTTTGACAGTAATGGAGATACACTTACATTTCAAACTACTTCTTTAAAATTAGCAGATGCGCTGCGCAATCAAATTCCGGAAATAGAATATGTTGCTGAAAGCGATTGGATAAGTGATCATGGCTTGATGGTTGGCGATAAAAAATTATATCAAAAAGGCGCAATTGCCGGAACTGATTTTTTGAAGATACTTCAATACCCGTTTGTTAAAGGCGATGTCAATAGCGCCTTTAAAGATGCTTATTCTATTGTGCTTACTCAAAAGATGGCGAAAGCTTTGTTTGGCAATGAAGATCCGATGAATAAAATGGTTCGCTTTGATAATGCAGACAATTTAAAGGTAACCGGTATATTAAAAGACATTCCGGGTAATGCAACAGTCGGTTTTAATTACGTAGCACCGTCAACTTATGTTTATCAAAAAAATCCTTCGGTAAAATCAGATGGCGAGAGGAGTTTTGGTAATAATAATCTTCAAATATTTGTAAAGTTAAGGCCTGGAATTTCTTATGCACAGGTTGCCCCAAAGATTAGAAACATCGAACATACAGAAAAAGGCAATGTTAATGCGATGAACTCTTACGTAACGCTTCAACCTGTGGAGCGCTGGCATTTATATTCCAACTATATAAATGGAAAAGACACTGCAGGATTTTTGACTTATGTAAATATGTTCTCTATTATTGGTTTGCTTGTATTGATTATCGCCTGTATCAATTTCATTAATCTCACAACAGCACGTTCAGAAAAAAGAGCAAAAGAAGTTGGTGTTAGAAAAGCAATTGGTTCGCAACGAAAAGATCTTATCATTCAATTTCTTTCGGAAGCTTTTTTACTTACCATAATTGCATTTGCTTTTTCATTGTTGTTTGTGCAGTTGGCGTTGCCTGCCTTTAATACACTTACAGAAGCACACACCAGCATCCCTTATTCAAACGGATATTTTTGGTTATTAATGATTGTGTCCATCTCTTTTACAGCTTTACTTGCAGGCAGCAGGCCGGCCTTTTATCTTTCTTCATTCAATCCTGTAAAAGTTTTAAAGGGTACGATGCACACAGGAAAAGCTTCCTCGATTTCACGAAAGATATTGGTGGTAATTCAATTCAGTTGTTCCATTGCATTAATAATAAGTACGGTCATTATTTACCAACAGGTAAACTATGCTAAAGACAGGCCTACAGGTTATAACCTTGACAGGCTTATATCAACCAATATGAATGATGATCTCGATAAAAATTATACGGCACTCAAAAACGAAATGATAGACAAAGGAATTGTTACATCGGTTACTACCGCCTCAAGCCCTGCAACGGGTGTTTGGTGGCATACTGATGTTGATGTATGGCCGGGCAAGAATGCCGGCGAAACGGTTGAGATGGGAAACATATATGTATCTGATGATTATTTTAAAACGGTGGGCATGAATATAGAAGAAGGGAGAAATTTTTCAGGTGTTTACGATTCAACAAGTGTAATATTTAATGAAACAGCTATTCAAAGGTTACGCATTAAAAATCCTGTCGGTCAAAAAATAACCTACGGGGAGAAAGAATTTACTATTGTGGGTGTTGTGAATGATGCCTTGATGATATCACCTTTTGCGGCCGCTGATCCCACAATGTTTTATTGTTACCCCGGAACACAACGTGTTATGTTGTACCGGCTGTCGCCAAATATAAGAACACAGGATGCTATTACTCAGCTCACTTCCATTTTTAATAAATATGAACCCGCCTATCCTTATGAATATTCTTTTGCAGATGCAGATTATGCATCAAAATTTAAACTGGAAATGTTAATCGGAAAATTGGCCGGGTTGTTTGCAGGCCTTGCTATTTTCATTTCATGCCTTGGCCTGTTTGGGTTAGCCGCTTATGTAGCAGAGCAACGGACAAAAGAAATAGGCATACGCAAGGTGCTGGGCGCATCAGTTTCGCAAGTCTGGATGTTGTTATCAAAAGATTTTATTGTATTGGTTTTTCTGAGTTGCGTTATTGCATCACCTGTTGCATATTATTTTTTACACGGCTGGCTGATGAATTACAATTATCGTATCAATATTGGAGCAGGTGTTTTTGTATTATCTGCATTGGTGGCCATTGCAATTACAATAATCACGATAAGTTTCCAGGCGATAAAAGCGGCGCTGGCCAACCCTGTGAATAGCTTGAGAGTGGAGTAAGATTATTTTGAATGAGGAAACTCATAACTATAAACTATAAATCATGTTTGAAAACTATCTTAAAGTAGCATGGCGGAATCTGTTGAGAAAAAAAGTCTTTTCGATCATTAATATCTTCGGCCTTGCCATGGGCCTGGCAATCTTTACACTGATCAGCTTATATGTGCTGGACGAGCTTTCTTATGATCGATATAGTGAAAATGCCAACCGCATCTTTCGTGTCAATACCAACATAAAAATCAACGGTAGCGAATTTAATGACAAGGACACACCGGCGCCTATGGCAGATGCCCTGGTTAAAACTTATCCCCGGGTTGAACAGGCGGTGCGTATTTCGGGCGGTAATGATATTCTCATAAAAAAGGGCAATGAAACTTTGTTGGAACCGCATGCCTTTTTTGCCGATGCTAACGTGTTCAGCGTTTTTACTTTGCCTATGCTGGCCGGAGATGCTAAAACTGCATTGTCGGCGCCTAATTCCATGGTTATTTCTGCTTCCATGGCAAAGAAATATTTTAATACCCTGGATGTAATTGGCAAAACACTTAAAGTAGATAATACCAGTCTTTACAACATCACAGGTGTTATTAAGGATGTGCCTTCACAGTCGCATCTCCATTTTAATTTTATTAAATCGATGGCAGGTCTTGAATCGTCTAAATCAGATTTCTGGTTGAGCAATTCTTTCATGACTTATGTGCTCGTTCGTAAAGGAACTACACAGGCTGAGCTTGATGGTTATCTAAAAGAAGCAGCAAAAAAATATGCAGAGCCGCAAGTGATGAATGTAGCGCACAGCTCATTCTCAGAGCTTGAGAAGAAAGGCGATTATTTTAGATATTCCAGTATCCTCTTACCCAAAATACATTTATACTCACCACTTTCTTCCGAACTGGAACCTTCAGGCAATATCCAGTATGTATATATCTCGGCAATCATCGGGCTGTTCATTCTGCTGATCGCTTGTATAAACTTCATGAACTTATCGACGGCACAATCTGCCGGCCGTGCGAAAGAAGTAGGTGTGCGTAAAGTAATCGGTTCGGGCCGGTCTAATCTGGTCAGACAGTTTTTAACTGAATCGTTGCTTACAGCTTTGGTAGCCTATATTTTCTCCATTGTTCTGATCCTGGTTCTGTTACCGTTGTTGAATCAACTGGCCGGAAAAGAAATGACCCTGCCTGCCGATTTGTCTGTTTGGCTTTTCCCCGCCTTGCTTGGTGTGGCTTTGATCTGTGGCCTGCTGGCAGGAGCGTATCCGGCATTCGTATTGTCGGCATTTGACCCCATTGAAATACTAAAAGGCAAATTTGTTTTAAGGATTAAGGGTTATAAACTCAGGAATGCCCTGGTGGTCTTCCAGTTTACAACCGCCATCATATTGATTACCGGGACGCTGGTTATCTACCGGCAATTGGATTACATCAGGCATAAAGACCTGGGATATGACCGTGAGCAGGTGCTGGTGCTAAACAATGCTTATTCACTTGGCGAACACGTGCAGGCCTTTAAGCAGGAGATATTAAAATTGCCCGGAGTGGTGGCAGGCTCTTTAACAGAAAACCTTCCTACCTCCACCGCGAATGACTGGAATAAGAATGCGTATTCAAAAGATGCCACCATGAGTGCGACCCAGACTCAAACGTTAGTGGACTGGGGCGTTGATGCCGGTTATATTCCTGCGCTGAAAATGAAAATAGTAGCAGGAAGAAACTTTTCAGAGGATATGCCTACCGACTCTTCTGCGATTATCATTAATGAAACGGCGGCCCGCTCACTGGGTTTTAAAAATCCGCTGAATGCCAGTCTATTTGATTTTAATTCCCGGACTAAACAGGCGAATGAATTTCATATTGTGGGCGTTGTGAAAGATTTTAATGCCGGATCCATGCGCTATGCCACTGAAGCGCTGGTGATGCGCTATTCCAAATACGGGGGACAATTTATTTTTCGCATAAAGAGCGCCAATATTCCGCAGTTGATTGCACAGGTTGAAAGCCGGTATCACTCGTTTGACCAAATGAGTTCGCAGCCTTTTCTTTATTCTTTTCTTGATGAGGATTTCAGCAATTTATACAAGGGTGAGGAGCGCACCGGAAATGTCTTTATCACTTTTGCGGCGCTTGCTATTTTTATTGCGTGCCTGGGATTATTCGGCCTGGCAGCTTATTCGGCCGAGCAGCGTACCAAGGAAATCGGCATTCGCAAGGTGCTGGGGTCAAGCGTAAATGGCATTATCGCCCGGTTATCCAAAGATTTTATCATGCTTGTGGGAGTGGCCATTATCATTGCAACGCCCCTGGCCTGGTGGGCGATGAGCCAATGGCTGCAAGATTTTGCATACAGGATAAACATCAGTTGGTGGATATTTTTTATTGCAGGTGCATTGGCATTGTTAATTGCATTGATAACAATCAGCTTCCAGGCAATAAAAGCCGCAATGGCAAACCCGGTGAAGAGTTTGAGAACGGAATAGAAATTGTCTGAACCATGATTAGTCTGATTTATAGATTACCATGATTCAGAAAAGATATAATCAAACAAATCAGTTAATCAAACAAATCATAGTTCAGGCAAAAAGCAAAAACGGATGTTCAAAAATTATTTTAAAATAGCCTTTCGTCATCTGTTGAAAAGCCGGTTGTATTCCGTTATAAATATTATCGGGTTGGCATGCGGTATTACATGCATACTACTTGCCGTATTGTACTGGAAAGATGAAAGGAGTTTTGATGAATTTCATAAAGCCAACCCGCACCTATACAGAATCACTACCAGCTTAAGAATTGACAAACAAGGAAACAGGGCCACAATAGGTAGCACGGGACAGGTACAGGGTCCTGCTTTTAAAGAGGCTGCTCCTGAAATAAAGGAGTATACCCGGATCATGGGTGGCGATATTTATAATGACCTGGCATCCGAAAATAAAACACTTCACCTGCGAATGCTGTTTGTTGATACTTCCTTTTTTTCTGTTTTTTCTTTCAAATTGGTTAAGGGTAATCGTGCTGCCGCATTGAAGGATATTAATGGAGTGGTAATCACCGAAAGCACCGCCAGGAAATTCTTCAACAGGATCGATGTAATCGGTAAGGTATTTTCTATGGACGCCGATCCATCTTTTAAACGACTGGGGAAACCGCTGATTGTTTCGGGAGTAGTAGAAGACCCTCCCGGTAACTCATCGCTGCAATTTGATGCATTGCTCACCTTTGCTTTTTTACGACTTTCATTTGAAGATCATAACTGGCTAAATGCTTACCTGGGAACTTTTGTGGTTCTGCACCCCGATGCCTCTATCCATGCTGTCACAGAAAAGTTTAATGCCATTTACGCACTTCATGGAAAAAAGCAAATAAATGGCCCTCAATACAATAATCATGGGTTTGATCCTGAAATAAAATATGGCCTGCAACCGATCACAGATATACATCTTAATAACGGGCTAATTGCCGAAGGTTCCAATGAGAGTGGTGTCGTAAATGCAAGCAGCCCGGTTTACTCTTATGTATTTATGGGCATTGCGTTATTTATTTTACTGATGGCGGCTATCAATTTTATCAATATCAGTATCGCTGCTTCTTTAAAAAGGGCAAAGGAAGTTGGGGTAAGAAAAATATCCGGCGGCAACCGCAGGCAAATAATAACACAATTTCTACTGGAGTCTGCTTTGCTTTGCATCATTGCATTTGTACTTTCGATATTACTGGTGAATTTAATGTTGCCGCTCCTAAATACAGTAACCGGAAAACAGCTTCTTTTTGAAAATGTAATTGACTGGCGGCTTATATTTTACTTCGCAATTGTGCTGATAGTAATTATTCTTCTCACGGGATTTTATCCTGCCATTGTGTTATCCAATTTTAAAGCCTCTGAAGTTTTATATAATAAACAAAGGCAAAGTGGCCGTAATTTTTTTGGGCGGGGCCTTGTCGTATTGCAATTTTCACTGGCAGTGTTTTTGCTGGTGGCTGCCTTTGTGTATTATACTCAAATGCAGTATGTACGTACAAAAGACCTGGGCTATAATCCATATAATATAATCCATACTAAGATTTCAGGAAACAGGGATTACCCATCTGTTATAGGTTTTATGAAAAACGAACTGGCAATGGAGCCATCTATTAAAACTGTTTCATTCGGTAGTGATGGGTGGGTTGAAGATGTGGAATCCAACAACAGTCTTTTCAAGGCAAAAACCAGGCTGATTGATGAAAATTATTTGTCACTGATGCAAATACCTTTAAAACAGGGCCGTAATTTATCTATGGCTGTCACAACCGACAGCAAAGATGGCGCTTTAGTGAATGAAGCTTTTGTAAAGGCCACCGGATGGAAGGAACCAATTGGCCAGGCTGTTCTTATTAACAGACACTACGACAGTCTGTATAAAAGAATAGTTGGCGTTGTAAAAGATTACCATTTTGGTTCATTACGGGAGCCAATCAATCCCATGCTAATGTATATACCTGAAAGCGCAGAAGGGAAGTCCGGCATCTGGATAAATTTTGACAAGGCTAAACAAAGCCAGGCTATGGCTGCGGTGGAAAGAATTTATAAAGCTGCGATGCCCAATGCAATTTATAAATACGATTTTATTGACGAACTTAATGCACGGGAATACCTGCAGGAAAAGCGCTGGCAGCAGGTGGTAAATTTTTCTGCTGTAGTTGCCTTTGTTTTATGCTGCCTGGGTTTGTTCGGCCTTACTCATTTGGCTGCCAATCGCCGTATAAAAGAAATTGGTGTGCGAAAAGTATTAGGCGCTACTGTTAGCCAGGTTATTTCATTGCTTACTGCCGGCTTTTTGAAATTGGTACTTATATCCTTAGGAATAGCATTTCCTGTTGCCTGGTTGGTTATGAACAGGTGGCTGCAGAACTATGCTTACCGTATTGAAATAAACTGGTGGATATTTATAATTGCCGGGCTTGTTGCCATTTTTATAGCCATCATTACCACAAGCTTCCAGACAATAAAGGCCGCCACTGCTAATCCTATAAAATCATTGAGAACCGAATAAGAAGAAAGATATGTTTAAGAATTATTTCAAAACAGCCATTCGTATTTTACATAAAAACAAGCTTTATTCTGCAATAAATATTTTCGGGCTTGCGGTAGGGTTAACCGCGTGCCTGTTAATTGGCTTGTACATAAATCATGAATTAAGTTATGATAAATTCAATGTGAATGCCAGCCGTATTGCAAGAGTAACAATGGAGTACAGCGGCGCCGGCACTGTAAACACGGTGGCAACAACAGGTACTAAAGCAGGCCCGCAGTTTAAAAGAACGTTTCCATTAATAGAAGAATATGCACGAACTTTTATCAGCCATAACGTGGTGAAGACGGGCGATAAAATTTTTGATGAGCCGCGTATACTTTATGCGGACGAGTCATTCTTTAAAATGTTTTCTTTTAAAATAATTAAAGGCGATGCGGCAACGGCATTGAATGCGCCGGACAAGATCGTGATCACCCAATCAATGGCGAAAAAATATTTTGGCGATGAAGATGCGCTTAATAAAACCCTTAAAAGTGGCGGTAAAGATCTACGCGTTTCCGCGGTTATTGAAGATGTGCCACACAACTCTCAAATAAAATTTGATTTTGCCACGCAATTTCTCAACCTTGGAAATGGCGTAAAGGATGAAACCTGGTGGACCGCAAACTGGATCACTTATTTGTTATTGCATAATGAAAAGAGTATCCCGGTACTACAACGGCAAGTAAACGATTATATGAGGACTGCTGCGGTTAGAACAGATGCCGGACTTAAGGGTAATGATTATTTAGCTTACAATTTAGAGCCTCTCACCAAGGTGCATTTATATTCGAAGCTTGCCGGGTTTGAACCCAATGGCAGCATTACTTACATCTACATGTTCTCAATAATTGCCATCCTTATTTTAATCATCGCCTGCGCCAATTATACTAACTTATCTACCGCCCAATCTTCCGGGCGGAGCGGAGAAATAGGCATGCGAAAAGTATTGGGCGCATCGAAGGGGCAAGTCTTTATGCAATTTCTTGGCGAGACTTCCTTTATAACATTTATTGCGGCGGCACTTGCATTATTGTTAAGTATTTTGTTGATTCCTTATTTCAATAACATTACAGGTAAGGAGTTTAACGCGGGTGCAGTACTAAAACCTATTCCAATTATTTCATTGATTGTATTCTCGTTATTAGTAAGTTTTTTCGCAGGTTTATATCCTGCGTTGTTGTTATCCGGTACGCAGGTTTTATCTGTCCTTAAAAAAGGATTCACATTTACGGGGGGAAAGAACACACTGCGAAAAACATTAATCGTCGGGCAGTTTGCTATCTCTATTTTCCTGATCATTTATACCATTATTATTTTGCAGCAGATGCATTTTATGCAAACAAAAAATTTGGGCTATGATAAAGAGCATATTGTTGTGTTACCTATCGGAGGAAACATGCTGGAGGATTTCAAAAATTTAAAGGAAGCCATCGCACAAATACCAAGAGTAGCGAATGTCACGGCGTCGTATGAAACCCCGGAATATGTAGAGTGGGGGGATGGAATTAGGGCAGTTGATGATAAAGGAACGCATGAAATTTCCTTAAACGCAATGCCCGTTGACCTTGATTTTATTAAAACGATGAAAATGCAATTAGTAGCCGGACGCGACTTTCAGCAATCTGATTTTGCATTAATGGATACAAATAATAATAACACAAATTATCAGCAGCCATATATTATTAATGAAACGCTTGCAAAAAAAATTGGCTGGCAACCACAAAACGCTATCGGACGAACTATTGAAAACAGGGCTAAAGGTCCAATAGTGGGTGTTGTAAAAGATTTTAATTTCAGCAGCTTGCATGATCCAATCGGCCCATTGCTTATTTTTCTTGGGCGTGATTTTTCAAGAACATTTATGGTGCGAATAGGTGGCAATAATATGCGGGCCACGCTTGGCCGGTTGGAAGCAATGTGGAAACAGCGCATACCGGACCGGCCTTTTAATTATCATTTTTTAGATGAAGATTACGATAAGCTTTATTTATCTGAGCAACGTACATCCGCATTATTTTCCGTAGCTGCGGGATTGGCTATTGTCCTTGCATGTCTTGGTTTATTTGGACTGGCGGCTTTTACTACAGTTCAACGCACCAAAGAAATTGGAATAAGAAGAGTGCTCGGTGCAAACGTCAGCGGCATTACGATCCTTGTCGCAAAAAACTTTTTACAATTAATAGGCATTGCCATTCTAATCGCTGCACCTCTTGCGTGGTGGGCGGGTAACAAATGGCTGCAGGATTTTGCTTTCCGTATTCCTGTTCACTTGTATGTATTTGTGATTACTGCATTGATAACAATCTTTATTGCGTTGTGCACTGTTGGATATCATTCTGTACGGGCGGCTTTGATGAACCCGGTGAAGAGTTTGAGAGCGGAGTAAACCCCTAACCCCTAAACGGGAATAAAGCAGGGAGGCAATCATAGAATTCAATTAATCAAAAGATCATAGTTCAGACAAATGCTTAAAAATTATTTCAAGGTTGCATGGCGGAATTTGATTAAAAGAAAATTCTATACTACCATAAACGTATTTGGATTATCGCTGGCAATTGCGTGCGCTTTACTATTGTATTTATTTATCAGTTATCATCTGAGTTTTGACCGGTATCATAAAAATGCTTCAAAAACTTTCAGGGTTTTAAATGAATTGCACTTTGAAAAAACGCTTCATGAAAAAGGAGCTTCCATAGCGATGTATCGCGCCTTGGCATCGGGTGTGGCGAATGTTTCAAATGCCGCGGTGATTTTGAATAACTACACATTTACCATCACGGTAAATGATTTATCAAAAGATAGAAAGACGTTTTAAAGAAGATAAAAATGTTGCGTTGGTATCGCCGGAATGGTTTAAGATGTTTGATTATAAATGGATCGCGGGAAATGCCGGTGAATTGAATTTACCTAACACGGCTGTTATTACTCAAAAGCAATCTGTCAAGTATTTCGGCAATGAAGACCCGGTTGGGAAAGTGCTCGTTTTTGAAAACAGGCAGCCCGTTAAAATTGTTGGCCTGTTGAGCGATAAGCCATTCAATTCTGATTTAAAATCTGACATCTATCTTTCCTTATCATCCCTCAAGAATATTAACCGCGGCACTTCGGATAATTTTTTTACTGATTGGAGTTGGATGAATTCCACTACGTCATTATACATTACGTTGAATGACGCAAAATCGAAGGCGCAAACTGAATCGGTTATAGCTAACCTCGCTAAGACCAACATCGGTGATAATGCACAATATTATCACTTCTGGCTCCAGCCTTTAGCAGATGTGCATTTTAATGCAGATTATGGCGGTTCCGTTCAAAAGTCTCTGTTACTTACCCTTGCGATTGTTGGATTACTAATATTATTAATTGCCGGTTTTAATTATATCAATATTTCTATTGCCCAGCAGTCGAAACGCATGGTAGAAATAGGGACACGGAAAGTTTTGGGCGGAACTGCATGGCAACTCTTTATGCAGTTTATTATCGAAACGTTTCTCCTGGTTAGTATCGCTATAATAACAGCCGTTGCACTTGTAACTTTAATATTGCCGGTTGCTAACGAATTTCTCTTTTCACAGGATCTTGTTCATTTGCTTTCTTATAAATACGTAATTATTTTCTTAAGCGTTCTACTGGTCGTCCTTGTTATTCTTTCGGGATTTTACCCGGCTTTTATGCTTAGCAGGATAAATATTTTTAGAGCATCTGAAAGCTGAAGCCGGCACATGGAAGGCCGGTATATTAAGAAAGGCACTGGTAATCTTTCAAAACGGCGTTGCATACATGCTCATCATCTGCGCCTTCATTATGGTGCTGCAGGTGCGGTTTTTAAAAAGTACTGATATTGGCTTTCAACAGGGATGCAGTTGTGATGGTTCCTATGCCTGATTCTTCGCAATCCCAAAAGGAGTCTCTTGAGTGAACAGCTTAAAAAAATGCCGCAGGTTACATCGTTTACATTTTGTTATAAGCCGCCTTCTTCAGAAAATAATTTTGGCGGCTCTGTAAAATTTGATAACAGGCAGGACTGGGAATCATGGCCCGCAGGATCTCCAATCGGGGATACATCCTATGTAAAATCATTTGGACTTCAAATCATCGCCGGAAGAAATTTTAGGGAGTCCGAAGCCTCCCCTGAGTATCTCGTTAATGAAACGATGATCCATAAATTAGGATTAAAGAATCCCGGGGAAGCAATTGGAAAGCCAATGGTTGCGGGGCAATTTAATGATCAGCATGGAACCGTCGTTGGCGTGGTAAAAGATTTTAATACCAAATCACTTGAAGTCCCGATAGAACCGATACTCATTGCAAGTGTTCCTGAAAAATTTACGATGATTGGCATAAAGTTAAATGGAAGCCATTTGCCGGAATCCATGAAAAGCATCCGGGAAAAATGGGAAGCAGTTTATCCTCAGCAGGTTTTTGAGTACAACTTTTTGGATGAACAGATTGGCAAATTATATAAACAGGAAGATCTGCAACAGAAAATAATTTCACTCGCAGGATCAATAGCGGTGCTCATCAGTTGCCTTGGGTTACTCGGACTCGCTTCGCTAATTACTTTGCAAAGGACAAAGGAAATCGGCATAAGAAAAGTTGTCGGTGCATCGGTAAGCAATATTGCCATGATGCTTTCAAAAGATTTTTTGAAACTGGTACTTATTTCCATTCTTATTGCTTCTCCCGTTGCATGGTGGGCGATAAGTAAATGGCTTGATAATTTTGCCTACCGCGTAGATATTACGTGGTGGATATTTGCCATTGCCGGATTATTTTCTGTTGTTATTGCATTGGCGACTATCAGTTTCCAGGCAATAAAAGCAGCACTGGCGAATCCTGTGAAAAGTTTGAGATCGGAGTGAAGATCAAAAAATTAAAGTTTAAATAATGATAAAAAATTATTTCAAAATCGCTATCCGAAACCTTGTGAAGCGCAAAGAGTATTCGCTGTTAAATATATTGGGCCTTGCTATCGGTATTGCATGCTGCCTGCTGATATTTCAATATGTAGCTTTTGAAAGAAGCTATGATACATTTGAGAAAAATGCAGACCAAATGGTGAGACTGCGACTTGATAGTTACCAGGCAGGCAGGCTTTCATGGAAATCGGCTACATCTTATCCTGCCTTTGGCCCTACTATGAAAAAAGATTTTCCTGAAGTGGAGAACTTTTGCCGTCTTCATGATGCGAATCTCGTATTGACTAATGATGAGCGCAACGTAAAATTCAAGGAAGATAAAGGTTACTATGCCGATGCTTCTTTTCTGTTGATGTTCAATGTGCAACTTTTATCGGGCAATCCTGGTGTTGCTTTGACCGGACCGGATAAAATTTTGCTGTCTGAAGAAACTGCAAAAAAATATTTTGGCAATACGAGTAGTAGTTATAGGGATGCATTGGGAAAGAAATTAGTTTTTCGCGATCCGCTTTTTACCCGGACGTTTGAAGTAACGGGTGTGTTCAAAGAGTTTCCCTCCAACTCACACCTTGTCGTGCACCACCTCGTCTCATACGCAACGCTCGGCGCTATTGAACGCCTGGCGGGTGATTCCAGCAACTCCACTGAAACCAGCTTTGGCTGGTACGATTTTTATACGTATCTCCAGTTGCGTAAAGGCACTAATCTGAAAAATTTTGAGTCGAAATTACCTGCGTATTGCGACAGGTACATGAATAATCGTGAATGGGCTAAAGCAAATAATATACACAATGAAATACATGCGATTCCGCTTCATGATATTCATCTCTATTCCAACCTCAACCAGGAAGCTGAGACTAACGGAAACGGTCAGTCTGTTTCATTTCTGTTTATGATTGCGTTTTTTATCATTGGCATTGCATGGATCAATTATATAAATCTTGCGACAGCACGATCAATGGAAAGAGCCAGGGAAGTAGGTATGAGAAAGGTGTTAGGTGCTGCACGTAAAAACCTTATAGGGCAGTTTCTTGTCGAAAGCTTCCTGTTGAACCTTATCGCGTTTTTATTTGCATTGCTGCTCGTATTTCTTTTAACTCCCTGGTTCAATCAACTTACAGGGCGGCCAGGGCATCATGTATTTACATTGCCTGTAAACTATTGGCTAGGTTTTGCGGCTATGTTTTTGGGCGGCAGTTTGTTATCCGGCATTTATCCTGCATTTGTTCTTTCAGGCTTTCGCCCGATACATGTTTTAAAGGGGGTTTTTAAAAATCAGCAAGGAGGAATTGGATTGCGCAAGGGGCTTATCATTGGGCAATTTGCCACATCGGTAATTTTAATTGCTGGAACTATAATAGTATTTCAGCAGGTAAGCTTTATGCGCCGGCAAAATTTAGGAGTTGATATCAATCAAACCATTGTTATGGATGGCGCTACTTCTATTAGCGATTCACTTTATCAAAGTTCTTTTCGGCCATTTAAAAATGAGTTGTTGAAAATACAAGGTGTAAAAAATGTTGCTGCTTCGTCAAGCGTGATGGGTAGGGAGATTTACTGGACTAACAGAAATGTGAGGTTGGGCGCGGATGCCAATGGTGCTGTAACATTGTACAACATTGCAGTTGATTACGACTTTATTCCGTCATTTGGAATTGAAATGAAGGCGGGCAGGAATTTTTCAAAAGAATTTCCGACAGATACAAGAAGTGTTTTATTGAATGAAAATGCTGCAAAGCTTTTGGGATTCAACGATGATAATAAGGCCGTAAATCAAACGATCATTGCGGGGGGTGACACCGTCACGGTACTGGGTATCGTTGCAAACTATCACCATGAAGGTTTACAAAAGGAAATTGGGCCTGTTTTGTTTCGTTTGGAACCGAATACCCGTGATGCTTATTCTGTAAAAATATCCATAGGGAATGTGCAGGCGACTATTGGAGGCATTGAACAATTGTGGAACAAATATTTTTCCGCAGATCCGTTCAACTATTATTTTCTTGATGAGCTTTTTGATCAGCAATACAAAGCGGATAAACAATTCGGGGCTGTGTTTGGGCTGTTTGCATTCCTTGCCATTCTCATCGCCTGCTTTGGTTTATTAGGCCTCTCTGCATTTAATGTGTTGCAGCGAACTAAAGAAATCGGGATAAGGAAAGTGTTAGGCGCGTCAGTTCAAAACATTTTATTTATTCTTTCAAAAGATTTTTTAAGACTTGTTTTTGTCTCATTTGTAATAGCAATTCCTCTTACCTGGTTTATCATGCAGAATTGGTTGCAGGACTTTGCTTACCGCATTAATATACAATGGTGGGTGTTTTTAATCGCTGCAATGTCCGCAACGCTGATTGCTTTACTTACCATTAGCTTCCAGGCGATAAAAGCAGCAATAGCAAACCCAGTAAAAAGTTTAAGAACGGAATAAAGTGGCAAAATTAGCCGTGACTATTGAGAACGCTTTCCTTGCCCGCTATTTACATTGACTTTCACTTCTTTTAGAAGCGAATAGCAGGTGTACGATTTCATACACCTGTTGTTCATTAACGAACACCTTTTTTGCATAATTTGGCTTTAAATGCTAACTGCCAGCGTACTTTGGCATTGGCATGATGGTTGAAAATTGGGAGTGTATTGAAGGAAATACCGTGTAAATAACAACAAGTATTTATCATGATCAGGAATTATTTAAAAATAGCTTTCAGAAATTTAATAAGGAACAAGGCATTTTCTGTAATAAATATTACAGGGCTGGCTATTGGTATAGCATCGTGCCTGTTGCTTTTTACCGTTGTAAAATTTGAGTTGAGCTACGATAAATTTCAGCCGGACTATAAACAGATATACCATGTGGTAACCCAGGATAAAAGCAGTGACGGCCTTGTGTATACACCTGGTGTCCCATTCCCCGCATTGGAAGCGCTTCGCCTGGATTTCCCTCAAATAACCAGCGGAACTTTACTGGCAAATTATGGAAGCCAGGTAACGGTGTTGGGGAGTGAAGCTTCTAATACTGCACCTGGTAAAAAATTTATCGAAACAACAGGCTTCTTTTTTTGTGATCCGCAATTTTTTAAAGTATTCAGTTATGAATGGTTGGCTGGTTCACCATCTGTTTTGAGCGAGCCTAATGTGACGGTTCTTACCCAAAAAATTGCAAACAAATATTTTGGTAACTGGAAAGAAGCAATAGGAAAATATTTAAAACTTGACAATGCTGTTACCGTAAAAGTTTCAGGTATATTAAAAGATATTCCTGCAAATACCGATTTCCCGTTGGCTATTGTAACTTCCTATGAGACGGCTAAAGCTAATCCAGATGTTTATTTTTATTCTGAATTCTGGGGAGCGACTACCAGCAACTTCCAGGTTTTTATGTTGCTGCCTGAAAATATTTCCGTTGATAATGTGAATTCACAGTTGATCGCATTCGATAAAAAAAATTACAGTAACCGCAAAAGAATTGAGCGCTCTAATTTTTTGCAACCACTCAGTGAAGTGCATTTTGATAAGCGCTTTGAAAATTTTGGAGATCACACTACCAGCAAGTCCACATTATGGACATTAACATTGATAGGTATATTCATCATTTTAATGGCTTGTATCAATTTTATCAACCTCTCAACAGCACAGTCTGTAAACAGGAGCAAGGAAATAGGAATAAGAAAAGTGCTCGGAAGCTACCGGCGGCAATTGTTTTCGCAGGTAATCGGTGAAACCGCCGTGATTGTGGCAGCTGCTATCATATTTGCTATTTGTATGGCATTGTTAGCGTTGCCTTTTATTAAAAATGTCGCTTCCATAAATGAACCGCTCAGTTTTTTAAACTGGCAAACAATAGGATTTTTATTGGTATCGGCGGTAATTGTCACCATTCTTGCGGGCTTCTATCCTGCTTTAATACTTTCAGGTTTTAACCCGGCATTGGCATTAAAAAATAAAATTACTTCCGCAAAAGTTGGAGGCATATCCTTAAGAAGAGGCTTGGTTGTTATGCAATTTGCTATCTCGCAAGTATTGATTATCGGAACTATTGTTGCCATCTCACAAATGAAATTTGTTAAAAACGCTGACCTTGGTTTCAGGAAGGAAGCTGTTCTTGTTATCAATGCGAATTCTGACAGTGTTGTGCAATCGAAGCAAAATTCTTATAAACAAAAGCTATTGCAAATTCCCGGTGTTACATCCGTGAGCTTTAGCAGCGATGTTCCTTCATCCGATCATAATTCAGCGACTAACTTTGGATTTGACCATAAGCCCGACCCTGACTTTGTAGTATATACAAAGTTTGCTGATGAGGACTACTTTAAAACATTTGGCCTTGAAATGCTTGCAGGCAGGCCATTTGACAAATCAGATACTATACATGAAGTGGTGGTAAATGAAACCCTTATGAAAAAACTGGGCGTTAAAAACCCTGATGAGATGGTAGGAAAAGAAATAATGATAAAAAGCAACAGCGATGTATGGTCAAAAATAACCGGTGTGGTAAGAGATTTTAAAACCAATTCTCTTAAAGAGGATATTAAGCCTCTTGCCATTGCGGAAAGAAGAAAGTATTACGGGGTTACTTCGGTTAAATTGATTTCAACAAATATTCAAAAAACCAAAGCATCTGTAGAAAATGTATGGAACCAATATTTCCCCGAATATGCTTTTACCAGTAATTTTTTGGACGAGAATATCGCTGATTTTTACAAGCAGGATGAACAGCTTTCTTTATTGTATAAAATTTTTGCAGGCATAGCCATTTTAATTTCATGCCTTGGATTGTATGGCCTTGTTTCGTTTATGGCAGTTCAACGAAAAAAGGAAATTGGTGTAAGGAAAGTCCTCGGTGCATCAGTGCGGAATATAATCTATCTTTTCTCGAAAGAATTTACCATCCTGATTCTTGCGGGTTTCCTGGTAGCTGCGCCAATCGCCTGGTACATGATGGATAGCTGGCTGCAAAATTTTGTATTCAGAATAAAAATAAATTGGACAATATTTGCTATTGCAATCCTTTTTTCAATTTTTATTGCATGGCTGGCTGTAGGCTACAAATCAATAAAAGCGGCAATGGCCAATCCCGTGAAGAGTTTACGAAGTGAATGAATCAAGTATCAAGTATCAAGTATCAAGTATCAAAATGATCATCGTAATAAAACTAAAAAATAAACATGCTCCAGCTAAAGAATATTTACAAATGGGTGAATACAGGCAGTAACCGAACGTTTCTTTTAAAAGATATTAATCTGCATATAAAACAGGGAGAGTTTCTTTCTGTAATGGGGCCGTCAGGTTCCGGTAAATCAACTTTGCTCAATGTGCTTGGCATGCTTGACGAGGCCAATGAAGGCGAATATATCTTTATGGACCAGGATGTATTAAAGCTTAAGGAAAAGCAACGGTCAGAAATTTACAAATCACATATAGGTTTTGTGTTCCAGGCCTATCATTTAATCGATGAACTTACAGTTTATGAGAATATTGAAACGCCATTGATCTACCAGAATATAAAATCAGGTGAGCGAAAAGCGATGGTAGCGGATATGCTTGACCGTTTCCAGATCGTTGGTAAAAAGGATCTTTTTCCCACCAATCTTTCAGGTGGCCAGCAGCAACTCGTGGGAATAGCAAGGGCGTTGATTGTAAAACCAAAATTGATCCTTGCTGATGAGCCGACAGGTAATTTGAATTCAAAACAAGGAGAAGAGATCATGGATATTTTCAAGGAATTAAACAACGAAGGCGTAACGATAGTACAGGTAACTCATTCTGAAAAAAATGCCGCATACGGCACAAGAATAATACACCTGCTTGATGGAAGAATTGAAAAAGAATCATGATGCCAGAAATCAAGTAATAAGTATCAAGTAATAAGTATCAAGTATCAAGAATCAAGAATCAAGAATTAAGAATTAAGAATTAAGAATTAAGAATAAATCAAGAATTAAGAATCAAGAATTAAGAATTAAGAATTAAGTATCAAAAATCAAAGCATCAAGTATCAAGAATTATGAAAACGATTTTTTTAAATATATTTTTTGTGATGGCTTGCTTTATAGTGCACGCTCAAAATAAATTAACACTGAAGCAGGCAATTGAAACTGGTATTGCAAATAATCTTACCGTAAATCAATCTGATTTGCAAATGCAGAGAGAAGATATCACACTAAAACAATCGAGGTTAAGCATGCTGCCAAATTTGAATGGCTCTGCAAATCACGGTACTAACAATGGTAGAAGTATTGACCCGTTTACCAATGCTTTTATAAATCAAAATGTTGACTATGCAAGTTATTCAGCAAGCAGCAATCTTTTATTGTTCAATGGCTCGTCTCTGCAGAACCGGATTAAATCAAACAGGTTAGGCTATGAAGCGTCGAAAGAAGAATTGCAACAGGCAAAAGATAATCTCACGATTAACATCATTCTCGCTTATCTCAATGTGCTCAGCTCAGAAGATATTTTAGAATCATCAAAAAGTCTTTCAGAAGTTACCCAAAAGCAGGTAGAAAGGCTGGGTATTTTAAATCAATCGGGAGCTATTCCTCCATCACAATATTATGATCTTAAAGGCCAGCTGGCTAATGACCAGCTCACGATTGTAGATAACCAGTCGGCGCTCGAAACTGCAAAGCTTAACCTGGCGCAACTATTAAATATTTCTTACAATAAAAGTATGCAATTGGAAAGAATGCCTTTGGAATCGTTCAACATATCTTACGACGCCGATCCTGAAAAAATATACCAGGCGGCTCTCCAGCAATTTGCCCAGGTAAAAGCGGTTCATTTGCGCACCGAAAGTGCTGAAAGAAATATACGTTCCATACGCGGAGAATTGTTTCCGACTCTTTCGTTCGGCGGCAACGTCAATACAAATTATTCCAGCGCGGCGACCCAATCAACTTTTCTGAACAGCTCATTTGTCCCTTCCAATGATTACGTAATAGTGAACGGTTCACAGGCGCCGGTAATAACAAAACAGGATAATTTTGATACAAAAAAAATAGGCTATGGAGATCAGCTTAAGAATAATAAATTCACCCAGTTCAACCTGGGCCTGACGATTCCTATATTTAATGGCAGCCAGGTAAGGAGTCGTGTAAAACTTGCAAAAATCGCGTTTAAGAATAATGAGCTTATTGAGCAAAATACAAAAACAGAATTGCAGCAATCCATAGAAAGGGCCTATGTTAATTTTACATCTACGTCAGAGAAATATAAAATTCTCCTTGACCAGGTAAAGTCTTTCCAGGAATCTTTTCGCGCTGCCGAAGTACTATTTAACTCAGGAGCATCTACTTCCGTAGATTATCTCATTGCCAAGAATAATCTTGACAGAACCAACACCAATCTCATTATTTCAAAGTATGATTTTGTGCTGCGGTCAAAAGTTTTGGATTATTATGAGGGTAAGGCGCTGTGGTAAAGTAACAACGAGGTTTTTTTATCTTAAAATTTCCTGGCCTTGAGAAGTCCATAAACCTGGGTATGGATTCGAGTTTGTCGCCGCGATTTTCCCCGCATTGAGCGCCTTTTAATAGTCAGCATCAGTTCTCGCTCCTGATTTCAGGTTGTCTCATTTTTCTCTGAAAATTCTTAACCACTTTTTTCTTAGTTTATAGGCATATTCCTTTGTGCATATCGGTTGTACAATTGTTTTTTTACCAACATATTCCATATCATTTTTCGATAGTTCATTGGTACCTGCCATATATTGGCACTTCGCCCACTTCTCTTACAACCGCATTTTTAAACAGGTTTCCTCCCGGCTTGTTAACCGTGTTATTATTGCATTTGTTTTGTAAACAGCCGCCAACAAATTGTACAGAAATATGGAAAAATACCATAGCGGAATGTTTCTGAATACGGCGATCACAACACGGCCATTCAATAGCAACCCACCAGAATTGAGTTGAACTTTTTACGTATCACTTTATCGATCGGCTGAGATGGAGACTGTTTTTTAATTAAAATTCCAAAGATATTTGATCCAGCCACGTTCGTAGAAGCGTATGCTGCTTTGTACCTTCAGGATGAATTTGAAATACACCAAAAAAGAAAGGTCCGATCTGCAACCGCGGCAGCAACTTCCAACCATAAACGTTAATTTTAATAATTACAAAATCCGAACTGATTGAATTCCGCCAAAATATTTTTTGTTTTTATTTCATTGCTTATGTTACATGAGGGCTTTTCACAACTGAGCCCTTCGCCGAATTCTAATCTTCGAAATAAATTTATTTCTACCAGGATAAATCCAATTCAGTTTGATAGCAATAGCGTGGTGCCCAATACAATTGTTGTAACAGGGATTGATACCGGTAGTTATGCGATCGATTATGTAAATGCCCTGATCTCCTGGAAATCTTCAACGCTACCTGACAGTGTTTTTATTTCCTACAGGATATTTCCCTACAAGCTAAATACCATCACGAGGCACTTTAATTACGATAGCGTGCGTTTTAATTTTGCAACGGAAAAGCCATTTATTTTCAGAGGAAGCCAGGCGCAAAATAAGATCATAGATTTTGGTAATATTAATTATAATGGAAGTTTTGGTCGCGGCATTTCTTTTGGCAATAACCAGGATGCCGTTGTAAACTCAACTTTAAACTTACAGCTCAACGGGTTTATTGGTGACAGCCTGGAGTTAACTGCGGCTATCAGCGATAATAATATTCCCATACAACCGGAAGGTAACTCACAGGACATTCGTGATTTTGACAGGATATTCATGCAAATAAAAAAACATGGCTGGCAGGCAAACTTTGGAGATATTGATATAAGGCAGAGCCAGAATTACTTTCTTAATTTTTATAAAAGATTACAGGGCGCTTCCTTTATAACAGATAATAAAATAGGCAAAAATTCGACCAATTCTTTTTTGGTAAGCGGTGCAATTGCAAAAGGGAAATTTAATCGCAATGTTATAAAGCCAATTGAGGGAAACCAGGGACCTTACCGCCTATCAGGTGCAAACGGGGAATTATTCTTCACGGTTCTTGCGGGTACAGAACGTGTATTTATTGACGGGGAAGTGCTCACCAGGGGAGAGGACCAGGATTATATCATCAACTACAATACAGCTGAACTAACGTTTACATCTAAACGCCTTATCACGAAAGACAGCAGGATACAGGTAGAGTTTGAATATTCTGACAGGAACTTTTTAAACTCCCTGCTTTATGCAAATGACGAAATAAATATAAATAACAAACTTAAATTAAGCATAGGCGCTTATTCAAATACCGATGCAAAAAACTCTTCTATAAACCAGACACTGGATGCCAATCAAAAACAATTCCTGTCACAAATTGGAAATAATATCGACAGTGCCCGTTATCCCAATGCAATGCTGGATACCTTTTCGGTGAGTAAGATTTTGTATAAAAAAACAGACACTTCCTACAACGGTATTAATGATTCAATTTATGTGTATTCGGTCAGCAAGGGTGATCGCTTATACAGTCTTTCTTTCACAAACGTAGGTTTTAAAAAAGGCAATTATACCTTGTTGTCAGGCAATGCAAACGGACGGGTGTTCAGATGGGTGCAACCGGTAAACGGCGTTCCGCAGGGCGATTGGGAACCCGTCATACTTTTGGTTACGCCAAAAAAACAACAGATCATTACTGCCGCAGCCCAATATTTTCTCAATGAGAAATCTTATGTAAAAGCAGAACTGGCGGTGAGTAATTATGATGTGAACACTTTTTCGTCGAAAGATAACAGGGAAAATAACGGGGTTGCCGCGAAGCTGGAATATGCCACAAAGCAGGATGTATTAAGAAAAGTAAAGCAGGGGCTTGTATTGCAAACTTCCGTAGGATACGAATTTGTAGAAGACCGCTTCAAGCCGATAGAAAGATTGCGGAATGTAGAGTTTAACAGGGATTGGAGCCTTCCTTTTGATGCACCGCCTGCCACAGAACATTTAATAACTGCATCAGCACAATTAAACGATACGCAAAATAATTATTTCAAGTACCAGCTTACAAATTATTTGCGAAGCGATAACTACAGCGGAATTCGAAATTCGATAGAACATGCGATGGATATAAAAGGGTGGAAACTCACTGATAGATTTTATATAACTAAAGTCAACAGCCGGATTCAAAACGGCGCGTTCGTAAGACCATCAATTGACCTTTCAAGAACTTTCGCAGTATTAAAAAACCTAAAGATCGGTGGAGGGTATTCCGGAGAACACAATCAGCAGCTCGACAAAATAAATGATACGCTAAACGCTCAAAGTTTTGCATTTGATCTTTGGCAGGTTTACATAAAATCTGCAGAACAAAAATTAAACCGGTGGGGTATTACTTATTTCACAAGGAGCGATAAATATCCTTTACAAAAAAATCTCGTAACAGGCGACAGAAGCCAGAATGTAAGCGTTATAACCGAGTTGCTGAAAAATGAACACCACCAGTTCAAGTTGAATGCAACTTACCGGAAGCTGAATGTGAGCAATACAAATGTAACCAATCAAAAAAGTGATGAGAGCCTGCTGGGCAGGGTCGAGTACGCCGTTAAAGAGTGGAAAGGTTTTGTAACCGGGAGTTTTTTATATGAAATAGGTTCGGGACAGGAGCAGAAAAAAGAATATACTTATATCGAAGTTCCGGCTGGCCAGGGGTATTATACCTGGATAGATTATAACAATGATGGCATCCCCCAGCTTAATGAATTTGAGGTTGCGATTTTCCAGGATCAAAAAAAATGGGTTCGGGTTTTTACCCCCACCAATCAATATGTAAAAGCAAACTATGTTCAGTTTAATTATAGTGTAGATCTCAATCCAAAGTCAATAGTTAACCCAACGACCTCGGGTAAACTTGCGAAGTTTTTGGGAAGATTCAGCACTTCCTCAGCGCTGCAGATAAACAAAAAGGATATTGCAAAAGGATCATTTGAATTTAATCCATTCAATCATAAATTAGTGGATACCACATTGATCACTTTAAATTCTTTTTTATCAAATACACTTTACTTTAACCGTACCAGCATAAAATGGGGAGTGGATCTCACCCATCGTCTTACTAATAATAAGGCTCTTCTAAACTATGGCTTTGAAAGCCGAAAACTGAGAGACGTTACATTTAAGGGAAGGTGGAACATCAGCCGCGCTATTACAACTTCTTTCACAAATAAATATATCAGAAATGAACTGAACACGCCGTCTTTTGCAAATAGAAATTACAGTATTAATGAAATTTCCGCTGAGCCTTCAGTAAGTTATATTTACAGGAGTGATTTTCGCGTGAGTCTTATTTACACTTATGACACCAGGAAAAATATAATCCTTATGATGGAAAAGGCGATTAACAATGCCATTGCTGCAGAAGTAAGATATAATGTACTTTCTAACGGGACATTGAACGGACGATTTTCTTATAACAATATTAAATTTACGGGCGGTCCGGGCAGTGCCAATAGTACAGTCGGCTATATTATTCTTGACGGTCTTTTGCCGGGTAAAAATTATCTATGGAATATCGAGCTCACAAAAAGAATCGCCGGAAATATAGAATTAAATCTTCAATACGAGGGCAGAAAACCGGGTGAAACCCGTACGATTCACACAGGGCGTGCATCGGTAAAGGCGATTTTATAAACCGGGAAAATTAATCACTTAATCCCGCAATAATATTTATCGTAAGAGCAATCATTACTGTATTAAAAATAAATGCAAGAATACTGTGAAGCAATGAAAATCTCCTGAGCCTTTTAGAAGTTATATCCACGTCAGAAACCTGGAAGGTCATGCCGAGCACAAAAGAAAAGTAAGCAAAGTCCATATAATCCGGCCTTTTATCGTTTGGAAATTCAAGGCCGCCGGCATGAATATCCGGTTTATCCTTGTTGTCTCCATAAAAAATATGCGCATACCTGAAAGTAAAAATTGTGTGAATAAGAAACCAGGCAAAAAGCATTCCTGCAATAGCAACGGTGAGGTGCAGCGCTTCGGTATTCTTAAATTCTTTTTTAGAAATAAGAAGGAGCAATACTGCGAGGAAACTCGCAAAAGTGGAAACGAGCACCGTTATGAAAATTAAAATCCTGCTTGAGTCCTGGGCCTTTGCCTGTTCCCGTATTTGCTGTGATTTTGTTACTGCAAAAGTTATCCAACTTAAGATAATCATGCTTAGGCTAAAAGCATCCCAGCTAATCATAAGATGAGTAAGCTCATCAAGCCCCCGTACGTCTGCAATAAAATATATAACCACTCCAAAAACTATGCAGATGAAAAGTTTTTGTGCAGAATGAAGCCTCTCGAATAAAGACAATTTTGATTCACTTTTTTTACCGGGCATGTAAAGTTTTAGAAATTTCTGTATGAAAGTTACAAGGAATCAAAACACGAACAGGGAATTTATTCATCATGAGATAAAAAAAGACCTGGCAAAAAGCCATATAGCAGATAAAATGTGACGAGGCATTTTTGGTGGTAACTTGTTTAGCAAAGATTGTTTTCAAAGTTAATGACGACGTATCTTGGTATCGCCAAATTGATAGAAAAGTCCAAATTGGAAAACATTGCTTTGAGTAACAGGTCCATCCTCATCGTCATTAATGTTGCTCAAACCAAACACATATCTTGCATCTACTCCCAATCCTGAAGAAGATAGATATCCAACACCCAAAGGAATTGAAACGGCCGTGGACTGAAATCCTTTATCATCAACCGTTATATTCCCCGTTTTTGTTTTAGCCGCCAGTAAAAATCCAATTTGAGGGCCACCTTCCAGCCTGAAACCATTTGAAAAAAAGTATTGAAGCAACACAGGCACATTTATATAATGTAAATTATAGATCACTTTATTGTTGCTGCCAATCAATGTTGCCTTTGCGCCTTCTAATGAATAAAATAATTCCGGCTGTATTGCCCATGTTTTTGACGCGTGTATGTGCGCAAAGCCGCCAAGATGAAAACCTACCTTACTGTCGAATGACGAGTTATTATCATGATGCAGGGACGATACATTGATTCCTCCTTTTAATCCGAAATATGTTTTTTGCGCATTTGATGTAACTACTATAAAAGTTGAGATAAGAGCTGCGATTACTGTTTTCATAATATGAATTTAGACGTAAAATATGTTAGCAAATACAGAAATGCCACTGGCAAAAGTCATACCCTTTTTTTATACTCTGTCTATTTCTATCTTTACCTGCGAAATTTGTTCACCATGCAAGTGTCCTTTCCGGAAGTAACGGAATAAAATTTCAGAAAATATGGCATCATTACACAATAGAATTTCCCAAAAGGAACTGAAGGAGCAACTATACAAGGAAAACGAACCTCGTGTTACCCTATCATTTTACCGGTATTTAGACGTCCAAAATCCACAAAATTTCCGGGACGAACTTTACAAAAGCTTCAATGAGTTAAAAGTTTTTGGCCGCATTTATATAGCGCACGAAGGCATCAATGCGCAATTGAGCGTGCCTTCCTCCAGCTTTGAAAATTTTAAAAGGACTTTAAATTCTATTGAAGGGTTGGAAAATCTGCGCCTGAACGTCGCGGTGGATGATGATGGTAAAAGTTTCTGGGTATTGAAAATAAAAGTGAGGGAGAAAATAGTAGCCGACGGCATAGATGATCCGGCGTTTGATATGAGCCGGAAAGGAAATTACGTGGATGCGGTTTCCTTCAATAACCTTACTGCTGACCCGGAAACCATTGTAGTTGACATGCGTAACCATTATGAATACGAGGTTGGGCATTTTGAAAATGCAATAGAAATCCCATCTGATACATTTCGCGAACAGTTGCCCATGGCCGTTAGCATGCTTAAGGATAAAAAAGATAAAAACATAATAATGTATTGCACAGGTGGTATTCGTTGCGAGAAAGCAAGTGCATGGATGATGCACAAGGGTTTTAAAAATGTTTTTCATCTCGAGGGTGGCATTATTCAATATGCGAATAAGGTAAGGGAGGAAAATTTGGGCAATAAATTCCTCGGAAAGAATTTCGTATTTGATGGGAGGCTGGGGGAGAAGATCGGTGACGAAGTAATTAGCAATTGCCATCAATGCGGTGAGCCTTGCGATATCCATACCAATTGTGCCAATGAAGGCTGCCATCTTTTATTTATTCAATGTGAAAATTGTAAAGAACAATTTGATGGTTGTTGTTCTGCAGAATGTAAATCAATTTTTAATTTGCCGGGAGAACAGCAGAAGGAAAAGCGAAAAGGTGTAAAAAACGGGATGATGATTTTTAATAAATCGCGACAACGGATGCAAAGCCTTTTGATCAACAAAAATAAGATCCGGAAATAATTTTGTCCCGAAAAATAAAAATTACGTTCCTCCCTTAAAAAATTCCTGCAAATACCTGGCATTCTCAATTGCAGCCGTGCCCCAGGTATTATTGAAGTAGAGCCAGGCTTCTTTTATTTTTGAACTTCCTGTTTCCGAAAATTTTTCCTGTAGAAATTCTTTTGAATACCCCGATTTATATAAAACAGGAACGCCATGAAACCGGTAATATAAGTTCGGTGTGTTTACAATCAAGTCATCGGGTAGTTTTGGATAACTTATCCCGCTAAAAATGATTTTGTTCTTTTTCAAAGTTTTAAAAACGGTCTCGTTCCACCAGCTTGTATCACGGAATTCAATTGCATTTTTAAATGAGGGATTAAGAGAAGAGACCAGGATGTTCAAAAACCCGTCAGAGAATTTAATCTGTGGATGAAGTTGAAAAAGTATGCATCCAAGTTTATCTTTCAATCCCTGCCTGCAGGTTCCGTAAAAATCATCGAGATATCTTTCACAATCAGAAAATCTTTTGTAATGAGTAATCAGTCCCGGTGCCTTTACAGAAAATTTGAAATCCGCGGGGCTGTTGTCGTGCCATTTTTCAAAAGATTTTACAGTAGGAAATTTGTAAAACGAAGCATTAATCTCAAGCGTATTAAATTGTTGGGAATAGAATTGGAACCACTTTGTTTGTGGCAATCCCTCCGGATAAAAAACATGTTTCCATTCCTTATAGTGAAATCCCGAACAGCCGATGAAAATTTTGATGGGCATGTAATTTTTTATGTGCTGACAAAGTATAGTAATCCCTTTACTGCATAACAAATATTAAACCCAACATTTGAAAACATTATTTACAGGTTGGAAAGTTTTTATTTTAAATTCATACAAATAAACCTCCATGCCGTTAAGTTCACGCAAAGAAGTTGCCGTTTATGTTCACAGGAAACTATTATTTAGATTGAGACGGCTTGCTGTTTTCTTTGTAATTGTGTCGGCTATACTTATATATGAAATTTCAAAAAACTACATAGCGGGGTACCTGGCTTTTGCGGGTCTTATAGCGGGTTTTACAATTGGTTTCATCGTTGGTAAGCGGATGCATAAAATAAGCTGGGACGAAGAGGCCTCGAAAGTAATTGGAAAAATGGATAAGGTCGGAATCATCATTCTTGTTATTTATATCCTGTTTGCCATAACAAGAAGATGGATTTTTTCGCATTGGCTGGAAGGTCATGCTCTTAGTGCATTTGTGCTCTCCATAAGTTGTGGCGCAATCATTAGCCGGCTTTGGTTTGTGAGGCGTAAAATTCGCGACGAACTTAAAAAAGCTGGCAGGCTGTATCCTGGCAAAGCAAACGAAAAATGAATCTATATTTCAGACTTATAACTGTATGAGTGCTTTTTCAATTCTCCTTAAGGTTTCATCATCAGTTAGCTCTTCAGGCTTAAACTTTTCGCCAATCAACTTTTCATATAATTCAATATATCGGTCCCGGATAATTGCAATCCATTCATCGTTCATCTCAGGGACAGTTTGCCCTTCCTTGCCCATAAAATTGTTTTCAATAAGCCACTCTCTTACAAATTCTTTGCTAAGTTGTTTTTGCTTTTCACCCTTAGATTGCCTTTCTTCAAATCCATCTGCATAAAAATATCTTGAACTATCCGGTGTATGTACCTCATCAATTAAGATTATTTCGTCGTTCAGTTTCCCGAATTCATATTTTGTATCAACAAGTATCAAACCCCGCTTTGTTGCGATTTCTTTTCCTCTTGCAAAGAGTTGTAAAGCATAATTTTCGAGAGTCTCAAAATCAATGGCGGAAACTAATCCTCTTGTAATAATTTCTTCTTTGCTGATATCTTCATCATGCCCTTCTGCCGCCTTTGTAGACGGCGTAATAATAGGTTCGTCAAAAAAATCATTTTCATGAAGCCCGTCCGGCAGGTTAATGCCGCATAAAATTCTCTTTCCAGATGAATACGTTCTCCATGCGTGGCCGGTAACATTTCCCCGTACAACCATTTCAATTTTGAAAGGATCACATTTCAACCCAATTGAAACATTTGGAGCCGGCACATTCACAAGCCAGTTTGGGCAAATGTCGTTTGTTGCATTCAGCATGTAAGCGGCTACCTGGTTAAGTACCTGGCCCTTGTATGGAATGGGTTTCGGAAGAATAACATCGAAAGCAGAAATACGGTTGCTGGCGATCATTACAAGCCACCGGGGTCCTATTGTATAAACGTCCCTTACTTTTCCTTTGTAAAAAGCAGTTTGCCCGGGTAATAAAGAATTTTCCATTGTGCTAAAATAAATCTGAATAACGCTTTGGCAAACTTTCCGCTTTTGAAGATATAAACATTCCTTCTTAATATGTCAAAAAATATTTTCCGAAACGTCAGAACAATGCTTACTTTGTTATTAAATTCAAACCCCAAACCGCAATGCTATGAGAAAAAACTTAAAATCGTTCGCGCTTCTCATCCTGGTAAACATTTTCTCCATACTCACCTTTGGCCAAACATCAACCATAACGGGAAATGTAAAAAATAGTAATACAGGCGATGAGGTACCCGCTGTCTCAATTACTGTAAAGGGCAGTAATGAGGGAACCTTTACGGATGATAAGGGAAATTTTAAATTGATTACAGATAAGCCGGCTCCATTAACACTTGTTTTTTCTTCCATAGGATATGAGTTAAAAGAAGTGGCGGTTTCCGGTACTTCGTTCGCGGTGGATGTTACGCTTGTCCCAGCCAGTACCTTAGGACAGGAAGTGGTTGTGGCCGCAACACGCACTCCCGCAAGAATATTGGAATCCCCTGTGACTATAGAAAGAATAAGTGCTGCCAATATTCGCAGCACGGCAGCAGTCTCTTACTATGATATGATTGCAAAATTGAAGGGTGTGGATGTAGTAACGTCTTCCCTTACTTTCACGACACCAAGCACAAGGGGATTTAATGGAAGTGGCAGTACCAGGGTAAACCAAATTGTTGATGGAATGGACAACCAGGCGCCCGGATTAAATTTCTCTGTGGGAAGCGTGGTTGGTTTAACGGAGCTTGACGTGGAGAGTGTGGAATTATTACAAGGAGCATCATCCGCATTGTACGGTCCCGGAGGTATGAACGGCGCAATTCTAATTAACAGTAAAGACCCGTTTAAATACCAGGGGCTTTCTTTCCAGGTTAAAACAGGTATAATGAATATTGATAACAAGGATAGAAGCACCTCACCTTACTACAACTGGTCGTTGAGATGGGCAAAAAAAGTAAGTGAAAAATTCGCCTTTAAAGTAGGAGGTGAATTGATCCAGGCCAAAGACTGGGTGGCAAATGATTACCGCAATTACGATCGGTTGTCCACCACGGGAAGTATAAAGGCAGGAACACGCAACACTGATCCTAACTATGACGGAATAAACGTTTACGGAGATGAAACAACTGTTGATATTAAATCAAATGTTTTAGGTCCGTTAGCGCAACTAGCCCCTTTTTATGCGCCTTATGTGAATGCACTGCCCGCTTCAATCCCTGTTTCACGTACAGGTTATGCCGAAAGGGATGTTGTGAATCCAAATACCGTTGATTTTAAATTATCGGGAGCTGTAAGCTATAAGTTGTCACAAAAAACTTCACTGAACGCGGAAGGTTATTGGGGAACAGGTAATACTGTTTATACCGGAAGTGACCGTTATTCATTATTGAATTTACAAATTGGGCAATATAAAATAGAATTGGTAAATACCAATTGGTTTTTAAGAGCATTTACTACACAGGAAAACGCAGGAGAGTCTTACAACGCAACTGTAACCACACGATTAGTGAATGAGGCCTGGAAGCCAAGTGGAGGCAGCAATGGATGGTATTTTCAATATGGTATTGCTTTTTTAAACGCAAAGTTATCAGGCCTTTCTGATATAGCTGCACATAATGCAGCACGGGTTGTGGCGGATCAGGGAAGGCCGGACGCCGGTTCACCTGAATTTAAGCAACTTTTTGACCAGGTAAGAAGTGTTCCAATTTCACAAGGCGGTGGCAAGTTTATTGATAAAACAAATCTTTATAATGTAGAGGGCCAGTATAATCTTAGTTCTCTTACTTCAAAATTTGCCGATATACTCATTGGTGGAAATTATAGAAGATTTGTTTTAAACTCTGAAGGAACTTTATTTGCCGATTCATCCGGTAAAATTCCTATTAATGAATATGGCGCTTATATACAGGTTACAAAACATTTACTGAATAACAGACTTACTTTAATCGCCTCCGGACGCTATGACAAAAATGATAATTTCGATGGCAGGTTTACGCCACGTTTTTCTGCGGTAATTAAGGTAGCTGAAGACAATAATATAAGGCTATCCTATCAGCAGGCATACCGTTTTGCTTCTACACAACAACAGTATATAAATTTAAGAATAGGCGCCAATACCATATTAATTGGCGGCGTTGAAAGTTTTATTGATTTCTATCATTTAAGGACTAATCCTTCTTATGACGTTGATGCAAATTTATTTGCCGGTAACCCCAGCGTAAACCCTATTACACATTTTAGAGCAGAAAATGTCAACTCTTTTGAAGTTGGTTACAAAGGTTTAGCTGCCCAAAAAAGGCTGCTGATAGATTTATATGGCTATTACGGAATCTATAGCAATTTTATTTCACGTACCATTATAGCGCAATCTGTGAATGGAGATAAAAGCGTTTTTACAGGAACGCCTGACCAGGTAAAGGCTAATCTAAGCAACCCGGCTTTGGTAAATACATATTCTATTCCGACTAACGTGAAAGAAGACGTAAATACATATGGTTTTGGGATCAGCCTTACATACTCCCTGCCGCATAATTTTGCTATAAGTGGAACGGTAAGTTCTGATAATCTTGATAAGGTTCCGGCAAATTTCCAGGCAGATTTTAACGCTCCTAAATACAGGGCAGGCGTTACTTTTAGCAATACAGGTTTCGGTTCGCATAACAGGGTAGGCTTCAATTTAACCTATCGCTGGCAGGATGATGTAAAATTCGAAGGCGATTTTGCGAACGGGCTTATACCTGCTTATCAAACGCTGGATGGGCAGATCAGCTACAAATTTCCTGCTCAAAATGTTTTGCTAAAAGTAGGCGCGACTAACCTTCTAAACCAGTATTACCGCAATGGATTTGGTAATTCCACAATCGGTGGAATTTATTATGTAAGTATTGGTTACAATATATTTTAACCACGAAATTTTTTTTATTATTAAAGAAATTATATGAACAGATATCTTTATGAAAACAGACAAATAGTAAGATTGACAGTGCTCGCTGCCTTTATTCTTGTACTCGCTTCCTGCAATAAAGATCTTCCGGATCCTACGCCTATTGATTATCCACCGATCAACAACAGCACATCGACCATTGGTGAAATAATAAATTCAGATCCAAACTATACCATATTTAAAGCAGCCGCAACCCGTGTAGGCGCAATGTCGATGCTTAGCGATCCAAATAAAGTTTTTACAGTTTTTCTTCCGGATAATAACGCGTTTATAGCATCTGGTATTCCTTCAGCCGCTGTGATTGCAGCGTTGCCTATAACAACAGTTGGGGGAGTCGTGAACTACGCGATCATACCGGGCGAGCAATTTACATCAGCAGATGTTCCAACCGCTTTTCCTAATACTCAATTACCAACATCAATAACTATCGGGCTGTTGCCCGGCACAAGCGTACCATTAAATCTTACCACATTTCTTTCTAAAGGAGCCACCGGATTTTGGGATAATAATATTCCTGTGGTAACTCCTGATCTAAAATATAAAAATGGGGTGATTCATGTAGTCGCAGCCATTGTAGCGCCTCCAAGCCAGGTGTTGAGAGATATGATATACAGTAATCCAAACCTTACTTATTTTAAAGCGGCTATTGCCAGAGCTGATAGCGGCGCGGTTGGCCTGGCAAGATTCGATTCGCTTCTTAATTATCCGGTAACTAATATGACTGTGCTTGCCCCTGACGATGCCGCATTTCAGGCTGTGATATACGGGCTTGCGTTCCAGGGTTATTTGCTTACCCGTCCTACGCCATATACGGCTATGGACAGCCTGGTTGCAGATGCTACAGGTAACGGAGCCGTTGCGGCAGGTCCTGCTTTTTTAAGCACAAATAATGTGTCAACCGCCCTTGTAAAAGGTATTGTTGCTTATCATTTTTTTGCGACGCCTAATCCTAAGACGGGGGCATTTGAGCCCAATATCAGGGTCTTTTCAAACAACTTTCCTGCCGCATCAGCGACGCCATTTTTTCTAACCACCCTGGTAAATAGTTCGGTTGCCCTACATCCCGGCATAATGGTAAATGCAACTTTTACGGGGCCATTTGTAGCTGACTTGAAATTTACCGGTTTGGGGACATTTCCACCGGGTGGCGCTCCTTTTAGCGGCAGCGCTACTACCGCAATATCTAAAGACAATCATGCTGTAAATGGCGTGTATTACGTACTTGACCAGGTGTTGTTACCGCAATAAAAATTTTATTGCCTGAAATAGAGGGTGCAATGGAAGTTGCGCCTTTTTTTATCAAAGCTTCGATATACCAGGCCATTCAACCAGGTATCCAAAATAAAATCATAAAATTTACCTCATTTATATGCGTTCCTAGAGAAATTTCTGCGAATTGATTATTTTAGCGACTTCTCAAAGTAGTGCTAATATTCAGATACCTGTCAACTGCCAAAAAATACCAATCAATAAGAGGTTTATTTAGCTATTAAAGACATATTGAAACACTGATCTTTAAACTATTCAAGAAGAAGATTCGGATAACCATAAAACAGGACTATGCAATCAAAACTAATTTTACTTTTTTTACTTTTTATTTTATCAAACCTATTTTCTTATTCACAGAATAGTGTTGTTACAGTTTCCGGCCTGGTGAAAAACAAAACAGCGAAAGCGTCTTTGACTTATGTAAATGTGATATTGAAGGCTGATAAAGACGATGCTTTTGTTATGGGTACCGTTACTAATGAAGAAGGGAGGTTTTCTCTTTCGAATATTAAACCTGGAAACTATTTGCTGGAAATTTCCTTTGTTGGATACAGTACAAAAAAAGAACCACTATATGTGGGGTCCCTTACTGATTTCCTGGAGGTACCAACTATAGAACTGGAAGAAAGTGCGGAAACACTCAATGCAGTGGTTGTAGTTGCAAAGCAGGATGAAGTGAATTCAAAAATGGATAAAAAAACCTTTTCGTTAAAAGACAATATCAGCCAGACAGGGGGCTCAGTATTACAGGCTATGCAAAGCCTGCCGGGAGTTACTGTGCAGGACGGCAAAGTTCATCTAAGGGGCAATGACCGTGTAACTGTTTTAATGGATGGCAAACAAACAGCCCTGACAGGATTTGGTAACCAAACAGGTTTAGATAATATCCCATCTTCCGCGATAGAGAAAATTGAGATCATAAATAATCCTTCTGCTAAATATGATGCAAATGGAAATGCAGGGATCATTAATATCATTTACAAAAAGAATAAACAGGAAGGGTTCAATGGTAAGGTTGGTTTTGCAACCGGGGCAGGCGCTTTATGGGTAAAAAAAGAAAACTTCCCAACCATCCGGCCGCAATACCAGTTTACTCCAAAAATAAATCCTTCGCTATCGGTTAACTATCGAAAAAATAAAATTAATGCCTTTTTGCAGGGAGATTATTTATATACTCAAACGCTCAATAAAAATGAATTTGTGAAAAGGATTTATGATGACGGAACAATCGTAAACCAACAAACCAAAAGAAACAGGAACACAGGCTTTCTTACAACCAAAGCCGGATTTGACTACAACATAAATTCATACAACTCGCTAACCATTTCAGGATTGTATGGAAGTGAAAAAATAATTGACCGCGGCGATGAGCCTTTTTTTAATTATGATTTCAAAGAGCGATACCGCCTGTGGCAATTCCTGGAAGATGAGATTAAGACAACTGTAATGGCAACTGCCGCCTACCATCATAAATTTAAACAACCAGGTCATTTACTAAACGCCGGTTTCAATTATACTTTTCACAGGGAAGATGAGCAATATTTCTTTACCAATATTTTACCGGCTTCTACAGGTAAAGATGCATTTAAATTACTTTCTGACGAAAATGTAGCCGACGTGAATATAGATTATATCCGTCCGCTGAAATATGGCCGCATAGAAGGAGGCTTCAAATTTCGAAGAAGATGGATACCTACCAATATGCAATTCTTTCCGGGGTTAAATTCACCCATTGACAGCAATGCAGGAGGCAAAGCAACTTACAAAGAAACGATACCTGCATTGTATGGAAATTATGTTTTTGAAAATAAAAAATATGAAGCCGAAATAGGGTTAAGAGTTGAGTATGTGCATTTGCAATATGATGTAAACCCCAACCACCCTACCTATAAAAGCGACGGCTACGATTACACGCAACCGTTTCCCAATATACGACTGGCATATAAAATAAATGATCAAAATAAAATTTCATTTTTCTACAACCGGCGCGTGGATAGACCTAATGAAGTTGACATTCGAATCTTCCCAAAATATGATGATGCGGAAATTATTAAGGTAGGAAACCCCGCGTTGCGGCCGCAGTTTACAAACCTGCTGGAGATGGGTTACAAAACAGATCTGAGCAAAGGGTACTTATATTCCGCCATATATCATCGCTTCGCAAATGGAACCATTACTCGCATCGCAAGCACTGTTCCGGGAAGCAATTTAATTTACGCGATCTTTCAAAATGCCGATCGCAGCTATAACACGGGGATTGAAATGGTGCTTTCGCAGGATGTTTCAAAAAGCTATTCATTTAACCTGAATGTAAATGGATACCGCAACCAGATAGATGCGTTTACAGTCCAAAATAAATACCCGGTCCCCAATACTTTTTCCGCGGATAAGCAAACAATATTTTCAGGAAATGCTAAACTGAATAATACCATTCATTTCTCTAAAAATGTAGATGCACAAATTACTGCCATCTACCTGGCAAAAGACATTATTCCCCAGGGCACTATCGGTTCCCGTTTCTCATTGGATGTCGGAATCAAGAAGGCAATACAGAATGGAAATGGAGAATTATTCTTTAATGCAACAGACCTGCTGAATACAATGGTGATAAAAAAAGAAATCCAGGGAAAAGATTTCATGTATATCAGCAGCGACTATTATGAAACGCAGGTAGTGAGAGTGGGGTATAGTTATAAGTTTTGATGAGCTTCGGTTTCCCTCTTCTTTGGAGCGGGAATCTCCTTATTTTTTGCGCTAAGATTTTCCTATCGGCTTCTTATCAGAACTTACTGCATCCATTTTGAAAAAAATTGAAGGGCCTTACTCATATATTTCCTTCCTATGCCCAACTGCAACGACATCAACGGTAAGGATTTTATCAGAGATGTTATAGATAATTCTATAAATACCCACCCTGATACGGTAACCGTCTCTTCCTTTTAATTTTTGGTAACCATGCGGCCTTGGATTGTTTGCTAAACTGTAAATTGAGGATTTGTTATTGGAGTAGTCAGGATCATTAATTTTTTCGATACTTTTGACAGCCTTTGGTTTAATAGTAAGTTGATAAGGCATCTATTATTTTTTGCGCTTAGCTTCAATGAGATTAAATGCTTTATCAATTGGCATTGAAGGCTCTTTATTGGCCATCGCTTCATCGTAAAGGCGGATATCTTCCAACTCGTCCAGTTCTTCAAGAATTTTTTTATACTCTCTCATAGACAAAACCACAGAAAGTTTATTGCCTTTGTTGTCGGTAATATATTGAGGACTATTCATAATAAAACAAACTATTAAACTAATGCAACCAAATTTACAGAGGAAACGGATATTTACCAAGGGGATAAAAGAAAATGCTTACTCCTTTCGGATTACATATGTGGAGTTATAAAAATCGTCTGTAGAATTTTTCACATCGTAAATTTCTTCCGCTCACACATTAAACCTAAAATGCATCACATCTCCATCCTGAACTAAATATTCTTTTCCTTCAATCCTCAACCTTCCATTTTCGCGGCAGGCGGCTTCAGAACCGTAATGAATAAAGTCGTCATAAGAAATCACCTCGGCCTTGATAAATCCTTTTTCAAAATCAGTATGGATGACACTGGCAGCCTGTGGGGCTTTCCACCCATGGTGGATGGTCCATGCTCTTACTTCCTGCACGCCGGCGGTAAAGTAAGTGGAGAGATTCAAAAGTTTATACGCGGAATGAATTAAGCGATCCAATGCAGGCTCTTCCATTTTATATTCTTCCATGAACATTTTTTTATCATCGGGATCTTCGAATTCCGCGATTTGCGCTTCAATAGCATTAGTCATAATGATCACTTGTGCGTTTTCATTTTTTGCAACTTCCACAAGTTTGTCCGAATACTTGTTACCAGTATGCATAGACGCTTCATCTACATTGGCGACATATAATACCGGTTTATCAGTCAATAAGAAGCTATCTGCAATTGCCGCTTTTTCTTCTTTGGATAAATTAAGGGAAAGGATATTTTTCCCCTGGTCTAAATGTTGCTTACATCTGACCAGTACTTCATATTCCTGTTTCAATTTTGCATCACCGGTCTTTACCATTTTTTCAACTCTTGAAATTTTTCTTTCAACGCTGTCGAGGTCTTTTAACTGCAATTCTGTTTCAATAATTTCTTTATCGCTTATTGGGTTAATTGGCCCCTCATCTCTTAATACATTTTCATCTTCAAAGCACCGCACTACATGAATGATTGCATCTACTTCGCGAATGTTTGCGAGAAATTTATTTCCCAATCCTTCACCTTTGCTTGCACCTTTTACAAGGCCGGCTATATCAACAATCTCTATTTGTGTGGGTACGATTCTATTAGGTTTTACAAGCTCCGCAAGGGCATCAAGCCTTGGATCAGGAACATTTACGAGTCCTATATTTGGCTCAATAGTACAAAACCGGTAATTGCTTGCCTGTGCTTTGGCACTATTGCTGACCGCATTAAACAAAGTTGATTTTCCTACATTGGGTAATCCCACAATTCCTGCACGTAATGCCATTTTACTATTTATTTTTTTGATGCGTTGTTAAAGCTGAAAAAACTTTAAATCACATTTTTATTTTAAAGTGCGCAAAGATAACAGTAAATAATTTTTCGTGTCGCCACGTAATGAAATTCCATATTGTAAATCCGGTTGTGGTAGTGAATTCTGCAATTTTCCCCAAAAAAAAATGACTGACAATAGCCAGTCATTTATCAAAAAGACCTAAAATGATTTATGTATTATCACCACTACTTGTGGTTTTGGTATAAGTAACTTTGTCGGTGTGTGATGCACTTCCACCTCCGCTATTGCCTCTTACAAGGGCAATTATAATTAATAGAAGTACAGCTCCTCCCACAACCCATACCCAGGGCTGTACGGTTGTTGTTTGTTGTGTTGTAGTGGAAGTTGTTGTTGAGCTGCTGCTTGCGCTATCCTGCGCAAAAGCCATTACCTGGTAAAAGCTTAGCAGAATAAGCGTAAATAGCGAGTAATAGAATTGCATGTTAAAGATCTTTTTCATAATTAAAATTTTTTAGGTTAAAAGAATTTACACTTAGAATTCTTATATAACTGTATTGAATACAAAAGCCGAACCAAAAGTCATACTGACTTAGGGCCCGGCTTCGTTTACCTGAACAAAAACTATTTATTGAGCTACACCTTGCATGCCATTTTGCATTCCTTCCTGTTCGCCTTTCAGATTTTTGCGTTTGAATAATGAAACATCAAATTTGCCAAACCGCCAGTTAAAATTAAGCCGAACCATCTGCGGGTCTCTCAGGCGTTCATTTTCCTGTGTTGAGTAGATTGTCTTTGAAAAATTAGATGTGGAAAACGTGCGGTACACTCTTGTTCTGAAAATATCATTCATACTTAGAGAAACAGAAGCTGTTTTGTCTTTAAGAAAATCTTTTTTTATTGCTATATCAACTCCATATACGGGATCAGTGTATCCATTAGCTGTAGAAAGATTTCCACCCCCAAAAAATCTCCCACCTCCGCCTCCGCCACGATTTGGCGGCAAAATAGTTTTACTGGTATAGTCACCCGTTAGCTGGATGGAAATGTTTTTGGGCAATTTAAATGTGTTATTTAGTTTGCCGAACCAACTTACTTTTTGGTTGCTGAGATCGCTCTCAAGATTGTTACCGTTTATAGTTGAGTTATATACATTTACATTGGAAGTCAGGCTCCACCAACTTGTAATTTTATTAGATGCTGTTACTTCGAGCCCGTAAGCATTTGAGCTGTTTGCATTAGCAAATGATGTTATAAAGATTGAATCGTTTTTTGTTGGATTAGGATTCCTGTCGCGATATTGGAAACGGGTTATCAGGTTATTGGTTTGCCTGTAATAAGCTGTGACGATAATATTGTTTCCATTTTTGAAATTTACATCGTAGGACAATTCAAATAAATTGGTAAATTCAGGAACAAGGTCAGGGTTACCACGGCTTATATTGAGTGAATCGGAATAATCATAGTATGGGATTAGCTGGAAAAAATTCGGCCTGTTTATTTTGCGTGAATAATTTAACTGGATATCTTGTTTATCGTTAAGTTTTTGAGTTAAAAAAACACTCGGGAAAAAACTGAAGGGGTAGGAATTTTTAAATACCTGGTTAGAGTCAACGAGCTTTCCTGTATATGTGGAACTTTCTACACGCCCACCTAACTGGTAGGTAAAATTATTTATCTTCTGGGAGAAAGTTGTGTAGGCAGCATATACCTGGTCTTTAAATTCATACTTGCTGTTAATGCCCGGTATCGTTTCGTATTTTCCTGCCGAAGTATTGTAAAAGTAATTTTCATTGAAGCTGCTGTAATTTCTTACAGACCCCCGCAGGCCAGCTTCCAGTTTCATTTTGTCATTTATAGGATCAGAATAATCCGTCTGAGCCGTAAAATATTTTGTTGTTCCTCCGCCTGTGATTTTTTGCTGGAGCAATGGAGTTTTAGGGGAGTTATCCGGACTGAAGTATTGAGTGGAAAACTCATTATTGTTTGTATTCTTACTATAATTATAGTTTATATCTGCCGTTATATTTTTATTAGGCTTCGCAAAATTGTGCTTATAGCTCAATGTAGCTCCACGATTATTGAAAGTGAAATTTCCGTCTGTATTTCTTATGCCCATATCGTTAGTGGCATAAGAAACATAGTTGCTATCTCTCCTTATATTAAGCAGATCTATGTTGCTAAAATTTCCCCCTACAATTACGCCAGCAACAGTAAAAGTATTGCGGTTGTCAGGGAAATAGTCTAACCCCGCTCTTCCAAATGCAAAGTGGCCTTTGTTCTCCGGCTTATCATTTTGTGAAAGAGTAGCTGTAACGCCGTTGAGATAGTCAACACGCTTTGTGCTTTGTGTGCTTAGGGACTTGCGCTGATTGTACATTGTATTTGCAAAGAAATTTATTTTCCCTTGTTTTATATTTACGTCTGCACCGAGACCAAAGCGGACTCTTGAATCAAAGTTGGCTCTTACATTTCCATTGTACCCCGCTTTCCTGTTTTTCTTAAGCACAATATTTAAAATGCCGGAGCCGCCACCAGAGGCATCGAATTTTGCGGAAGGATTGGTAATGATCTCAACGCTTTCAATTTCATCCGCCGGTATCTGCTCGAGAGTAAGCGTTGTTGGCCTTCCGTCTATAAATATTTGAGGAGACGCATTTCGCAACGTCACATTTCCATCGATATCTACATTTACTGATGGAACATTTTTCATAACATCAACCGCCGTACCGCCTGCGCTTGTTAAGCTTTTGTCTACATTAAAAACTTTGCGATCAATATTCATTTGCAACATACTTTTTTCTGCGGTTACTACCACACCTTCGAGTTGCTTTGCATCCGGTATCATTTTGATATTCCCAAGATCTTTATCTACAGCACTTAACATTTGGCTCATATCACCACCTGCATTCATTTTAAGATTGAAGGCAACTTTTTCATTGTATGGTTTGTACCCGATTGCAGTTATCAGAATCTGGTAGCTTGCAATTACTGGTAATTTATCTATACTAAATTCTCCTTTTTTATCAGTAAGCATCGCAGCTACAACATAATCCCTGCGCTTTTTAGTAACCGTGTCCATTTTGTTTTGGGTAAGTTGTATAGAGACCGCTTCAAGCGGTTTGCCTGTATTATCATCCACCACTTTTCCATAAAAATGTCCCATGTTCATATTTTGTCCTCCGCGGCCACCGCCAGCGGGAAATTGTGCCGGCAGGCTTTCTGAAATACACAAGGCAACGAATGCCAGGTAAATTTTTTTCATTATGATTATCTTTTGCTGGTTATTTATTTTATCGAGAACCCAATTTTTAAAAAAATGCAAATCTGCGGCGAAATTTCTAAATTATTTTTTTGATTATGTATGAACGGTAATGACTTAGACGATAACTTTTTTAAAAACCCGCACTGTTTGCATTTTTTTATTTTAATTCCTTTTTATCATTTGCGTGGAAGCGAAGTGGGTAGATGAAAATAATTTGGCAATATTCTTCGACGCATGTCGAAAAGAAGTTCTAACAAAATGGTTTGTTTTTAGTTTGATTTTTTAATTATTTTTGCCAACTCATAAACGGTGGTTGTAGCTCAGTTGGTTAGAGCATCAGATTGTGATTCTGAGGGTCGTGGGTTCGAGCCCCATCATCCACCCTGAATATTTTCCCGCGATATGCGGGATTTTTTTACTCTTTTAACCTCCTGCTTTTCCTCTCCTTTAGTTACTATTCCTGTCTTTTTTAATACACAGCATGCAAAATTTCTTATTTCAAATTCTTTTAAAATCGATTCAGAATTTTTAGTTTAGGAAAATGATTAATGAAAAGGACAAGCTCAACATGTTATCCGGAAGGCTGGAAGCGCTGGGTGATGGAATTTTTAGTATTGTAATGACCATTCTCGTGATAGAATTAAAAATACCCACTGTTATCGGGAACTCTTTCCAGGATTTTTTACACGGCTTATACGAGATCCGGCTTGAGTTAATTTGTTTCTTTATCAGCTTTATTCTTTTAGGAATCATGTGGTTTGGGCACCGCATGGTTTTTGAATATATTTCTAAAACCAATCGCTATTTCATTTTCCTGGGTGTCTTGTTTTATATGTTTGTATGTTTAGTTCCCTTCAGCACAAGATTCTTAGCAGCCAATACGCTTCAATGGTACGCGATATTAATGTACGGACTCAACCTTAGCATTTGCAATCTTTCTCTATACTCACAATGGAAATATGGAATACACAGGCCGGCCCTGCATTCACGGGTTATTCCCCGGCAGGTAAAAGTTATCGCAAGAAATTTATTCATAATTTCCCCGATCTTATATGCGATCGCTATTGCATTTTCATTTTACTTTCCGCTATTAAGTATTTTGATTTATTCTGCAACACCCGTTTTATATTTGATACCAAATAAATTGGATAAATATCTTCCTTAGTTTCTATGCGATTTTATGTGTGCTATTTGAAAATTCTCATTAGTAGATAAGCCAAAGTCTATCTTAATTCTTCAACCTTACCGAAAAACCTGTAGCAATATAATATTCAGGAGCATATTTGCTGATCCCAAACCCACCGGAAATATCTATCAACATATTATTCTTCAACAGGTAAGTTAATCCGCCATCCACCCTGTGATCTGCGGTAGATTTTTGAATTAAAAATCCATACAGCTCAATGTATGCTCCAAATTTTTCAGAAAGCGAATACCCCGTTGTAAGTGTATAGATAAATGCCGGCTCTGGTGTTTCACCATTCCATTCCGCTCCAACATTGTAGCCAAGAGACATTTTTTTAGAGAGTGTATGCTGCATTGTAAACCGGAAAGATGGGGCATACCACGTTGTCTTAAAATTTGCAGATGCCGTAGACGGAATACTTAGATGGCCGATAAATGAAAGCACGGGAAGAATTCCTTTTTCTTCTGCGAGCCTGGCTTTAAACCCCACTGTAAGTGGAGTTAATCCAGAGTACTTCACGTTTTGTATATGCGATGTCACATACTCAGGTATTAATCTAAGTTCAAAAATATCATTGACGCCGTATTTTAATAAAACAGTCGGATATGTGTACGAATTATTTTCCCCATCAATCTTTTCAAATGAAACTCCGGTTTCTATTTGCAAATGCTTTTTAGGAACCGTAAAAGGAGATTCAGTTTGGTCCGGCCTGTCAGTTTGAATTGAAGGCAATTCCTGCGCGAACAGTGGCATTTCAGCTATGCTTAGCAAAGCAATGATTACAAAATATTTTATTATCAGCCTGGCCGATGAATTTTTTGCAGCAGTTAATTTCATAAATATGACTCTGATTGTCTACAAGATAATAAGAATAATAAGGCAAATCATATCCGGGCAGTTTTCACATATTATATTTAAAACTGACATTTCATTTTTTATCTTTGCAATCTTCTTAACCTAAATAAAGTAGTTATGCCGTCATTTGATCTTGTAAGCAAAGTGGATTTACAAACGCTCGACAATGCTATTAATACAGTGGAGAAAGAAATTAAAAACCGTTTTGATTTTAAAGGAAACCATGTAGTAATCGATCTTAATAAAAAAGAATTTAAACTGAATCTCGAAGCGGAAAGCGAAATGAAATTAAACCAGGTGATTGATGTGCTTATAAGCCGGAGTATGAAACAGGGGCTTGCTGCCGAAATTTATGATCTGAAAAAAGAGCCATTTCAGAGCGGGAAAGTCATGAAAAAAGAAATCCCTGTACGTAATGGCATCAGCCAGGAGGACGCAAAGAAAATTGTAAAGTTGATTAAGGATTCAGGATTTAAAGTACAGGCAGCAATAATGGATGACATCATACGCGTGACCGCTAAAAAGATCGATGATCTGCAGGGCGTTATCCAGGCATCCAAAGGCTGGGATCTCGGGCTGGCACTGCAATATATAAATATGAAAAATTAAACCGTTTGTTCGTTTTGCTCATATTTATAAAAGCCTTAGCTTTGCACCCTCAAAAAAACATGGCAAAATCCATGTGATAAAATAAAAAATTATGAAAAAAGATATTCATCCTTCTAATTACAGGTTTGTAGTTTTCAGGGATATGAGTAATGGCCACACGTTTTTAAGCCGCTCAACCGCAGCGTCAAAAGAAACTATTGAATGGGAAGATGGTAAGGAGTACCCGGTTGTAAAGCTGGAAATTTCTAATACATCTCATCCTTTTTATACAGGTAAAAATGTATTGGTAGATACCGCCGGACGTATCGATAAGTTTAAAAGGCGTTACGAAAAAAAAGATAAGTAACGAATTCAAATGATTGAACAGTCCCCCTTTGTTGGGGGATTTTTTATTTCAGCCCTTCATAAATAAGTAGTTTAGCGGATGAACATTTTACTGGACGATATTCCTTATAATAACTCTTTATATCCCTTCACCGCACTCAGGTCTTTAGCGCACATCAGGATAGGCATTCTTACCATTTATGAAAAGTGGCAATGGGCTTTTCCGGGAAAGATAATTCTAAGCTCTCAACTACATGAAAATGAGGCCAGTTCTCCAGGCTACCTAAAAATTCAGGCTAACCTGATTCCATCAGCGAATTTTCTGGAACGAATCCAATCAAACGGTCAGCACGCGTTGGCTACAGATGATTGTAAGATACTCAACCATCCATGGCAAATTTTTGAATACAATGATTGGGCTATAAGGGAAGATTTTGAAATAATGACATCCGGCAGGGATTCTGAAGAAATAAGTTCCGGTAACAAGGTTGTAGGTATTGAAAATATTTTTGTAGAGCCGGGAGCCGAAGTAAAGTTTTCTATTTTGAATGCACAGGCAGGCCCTATATACATCGGTAAAAATGCAGAGATACTTGAAGGCTGCATGATCCGGGGGCCATTTGCTTTGGGCGAGGGAAGCAAGCTCAAAATGGGAACAAAAATATACGGTGCTACTACTCTTGGCCCGTACTGCCTTGGAGGCGGCGAAATAAAAAATTCCATTCTAATGGGCTACAGCAATAAATCGCATGATGGCTATCTCGGCGATTCTGTGATAGGAGAGTGGTGCAACCTTGGTGCAGGTACAAGTAATTCTAATTTGACAAATACTGCCGGAAATGTAAAAGTGTGGAATAATGAAGAAAATTGTTTTGCAAATGCAGGAACGAAATGTGGCCTGCTAATGGGCGACTACAGCCGTTGTGCCATCAATACTTCCTTCAATACCGGAACCGTTGCCGGAATATGTTGCAACATTTTTGGAAATTCCTTTCCTTCAAAATATATTGAGGACTTTACCTGGGGTAACGAAAGATATATTTTTGAAAAGGCAATTAATGATATCAATAATTGGAAAAAATTAAAGGGCCTTGAAATAACTCAATCTGAAATTGAATCTTTGAAAAAATTTTATGAACTAAAACAACAAAAATGAGAAAACAAATTGCCGCTGCAAACTGGAAAATGAATTTGACCATTCAACAAGCCAGCGATCTCCTTGATGAACTTATTAAAGAGAACCTAGCTTTATCAGCAGGCCGTGAAGCCGTAATTGCCGTGCCTTTTCCTTACCTCGCTTTGGCAAAAGAAAAACTAAAAAATGCCGAAGGGTTTTTCGTGGCTGCGCAAAATTGTTACACACAGACTGCCGGCGCTTTTACCGGTGAAGTAAGTGCAGCAATGCTCGCCTCTATGGAAATTGACTATGTTATTATTGGCCACAGCGAAAGACGGGAAATATTTAATGAGGATGATAAAATGCTTGCACAAAAAGTAGATGCATGTTTGCTTAACGGCTTAAAGCCAATTTTTTGTTGTGGAGAACCTCTAAGCGTGAGAGAGAATGAACGACAAAATAAATATGTAGAAACTCAGATACAGGATGGCCTTTTTCATTTGCAAACTGACACGCTTGAAAATTTTGTAATTGCCTACGAGCCCATATGGGCAATAGGAACGGGAAGAACTGCATCCGCGGAGCAGGCACAGGAAATGCATGCGCATATCCGGAAAGTTATTGCGGCAAAATATGGTGAAGCGCTTTCTGAAAGTATTACGATTCTGTATGGAGGAAGCGTGAAGGCAAATAATGCCAAGGAGATATTTGAAAAACCAGATGTTGATGGAGGGCTTGTTGGAGGCGCTTCTCTTAGTTCAAAAGATTTTGGAGAAATCATAAGGAGCCTGAAATAAATTGTTTCGTGACATTGTAAAACTTTCCAATGGAGGTTTTATTAACATTGGAGAATCAATAGTCACAGATCCTATTTTGAGTTTGAATTTCAATTCGAAAACAATAATTATGAAAAAATGTATTATTGCAGCATTTCTAATCGCCGGTAGTTTCGGAATGGTGAATGCACAAATCAAAGAGAAAGCCAGAGTAACAAAAGCAACACCCGTCGTAACCAGGACAACTACAAAAGTCAGCACGAGCGAAGCTAAGTCAGCTCCAACAGCGGATATTCAAAAAAGCGTTATAAGACCAACGTTAAAAAAGGAAGGCACTCCGGATAGGAGATTTAAAGAAAATAAAATTGCGGTTAAAAAAACAACTGTTGGCCCGATAAAAAAAGATGGTACGCCGGATATGCGCTATAACAAGAATAAAGTTGAAAAAAAATAGTTAATCAATTTATCCAAAAATATACTGGCATTTTGCATCAGCAGAATGCTTTTTTTATTTTGAGTCGTCATTGGAGACTATTTCTTCTTCATCCAAAATTTCATTTGCAAAATTTAATTCAACATTTTTAAATGAATTTAATTTGTCAAAATAAATGATTGTCTTGTCGCCTGTGTGAGCCCGCTCGTACATTGGCTCAAACTTGCCGCCATAGTGAATTTCACTAAATACATAAGACGTTCTTGCCACGACTACATTTGAAAACATATCGTCAAAGGCCTTTATAAAAACGAGCACTTCACCTTTAATATTTTCAAAATCAGCTTTTGTAAAATTGTAAAGCGGGCTTTTTTCGTTAATAGGATGTACCAACGTCCAGCTCAACGTAAGCGCGTTAACCGTATTGAATTCCAATACGAGCTGATAAAAACGATTCACACTCACCCCGTTTTCCTCAACTGTCATACCTAATGTTACACTGGCTACCGCATCAACAAGGTTCGTATTTTTAAAAGGCGCAACTCTCAGCATCAAAGCATTTATATTTTTATATGGAGCGATTAGCGCATTGTGGCTGAACCGTAAATAGGCAACTGGCCTTGAAAACCGGCCATACAACAGGCCGGTTGCCAAAGCAAAACTAAGAAGTCCAAAAAGTGCCTCGAATGCTGCAATAGAACTTGATACGAAACCAATAGGACTTATGCGGCCATACCCAACAGTAGTAAATGTTTGCGTGCTGAAAAAGAAAGCCTCTGCAAAGTTTGTAAGTTCTGAAGGCGATGGAATTTCTCCAAGAGCATCTACGCCAATGATAAAATAAATAATTGCAAATATTAAATTGACACAAACATAAAAGAGCAAAATTATTGAGAAAAATTTCCAGCGGGGCATCACGAGCATGGTATGATACCAGCTGATTTTTTCTAAAAACCCTAACCCGCTTTTTTCGACGTTTGGCCTGCCATTTTTGTTTACAAACCTGCCCCCATAGTTTGATGGGTTATTACCGAAACCCGTGTTGATCTCCGGTTTTAGTCTTGCATTGAGTTTACGAATTTTTGCCATTTTCTTTCTTGAATATATTTTTAAACTTCAACATTTTTTTTAAAAATTTCCACGTAAAATTATTAAAGAAATTACCGCTCTCATTTTTCTTTTTAAATTGGTGGCATGTTTTTTTGGACATAACAGTTTATAAAAAATTCAGCTGATCAGATGCCATGCTAAATAAAGTTTTCCATAACCGATTTTAATTTTACTTTCATTTCATACTTATATTCGGTTGGGTTAACTAATAGAAATGAAGTTAAAGCATGCATTGCTGCACAATACAGGCTGGAAGCTTGTTACAATGATCTTTACTTTTGTAAGCAATATTCTTATAGTGAGATTATTGGGAGTAAAAGGAAGTGGCGAGTTTTTTTATACATTAGCTCTTTTCATTTTGGTAAGCACCGTTCTACGTGTCGGTTTGGAAAATGGGATCGTTTATTACACTTCTAAATTTCCGGAACTTACCGGCAGACTCGCCGGGTTTATTCTTCTCATTTCAGGCCTGCAAGTATTAATCGCCTGGCTAATTTTAAAATATTTTATAAAAGAGGCATCTTCATATACACTGCCCTGGTGCATCATTTACGTAGCAGCAAGTACAATGATGTATTATGTTACTGCGTTCTACCAGGCTAAACTTATGTATGCAAGCATCAACTTTATTGGCTTTCTTTTTAGTTTTTTTCAAACCGTTTTTTTTACGCTTATCTATTTTTTCGGAAGCTATACATGGCTTAGCGGATGGGCACGCGATACGAGTGATGCATTACTAATTGTTATGAGCTGCACATTGCTATTTCAAATATTTTTACTTGCCAGCTATTTTTATTTTAAGAATAGAAAAAGCTTTGTGCATAATTCGAAAAAATTGATTTCACCCAAAGGGCTTATTAAATACTCTGCCTTCAACTTCTGCGGAAGTGTATTAATGTTCCTTGTATTACGTGCTGACTTCTATTTTGTGGAAAAATATTGTGATAACGAAACGTTGGGAAATTATGTACAAGTTGCGAGAATTGGCCAGATGTTACTGATAGTGCCCACCTTATTTGGAGGGGTTATTTTTCCATACACAGTACATGCCCGGGAAAGCATCGCAGGTAAAATTTCTTTTTTCTGCAGGGCATTGACTTTAGTGTTTGTCATAGCCATGGTGGGGCTTCTAATCACGGGAAAGTATATTTTTACATGGATGCTGGGCGATGGATTTACGCTTGTCTTTCCCGGCATCTTGGCAACATTTATCGGCGTCTATTGCCTTGCGATAGGTATTATTTTTATCTCCTACTTTGAGGGAAAAAATATGCAAAAAATAATTTTAGTTTCTAATATAATCACACTGTGTCTTCTAATAACGGGTGATTATTTTCTTGTTCCAATGTTTGGCTATTTGGCCGCAGCTATTATTTTTTCTGTTTCAAATTTAGCCGGCATGATCATATTGCTTAATTATTTTATTAAAAAAACGTCTGTCTCTGCCAAAGATATTTTTATATTTAAGGCCTCTGATGTTTCGATGCTGCCGTTTCGGAATTGAATGAATAATCTTTAATTAACAGTTTTTTCCTGAGCCATTTATTTACAGGATACTCAAATATCCAATACAGCAACACTGAAATAATATTTATAAAAATGAAATTAAAGATTGGATTATGACTTATGGAATTATAGAAGAACATAGCAAAAAAACCTACATGTACCAGGTAAAAAATATAAGAGCTTTTTCCAAACGATGTCATCATACCTGATGCAAGAAATCTTGTGACAAAATTTGCCTCAGTCAATAGTCCCCAAAAAAGTATCGAGATACCGGCAACCGGCAACAAAAAGTTGTTGATAAAAATCCCTTCAGGAGGATAATCTCCAAAATGCTCGTCAGTGTGTAGCAGAGATAATCCCAGTACGCAAAGAAATATTACAAGAATGCCTGCCATGGTAAATTTCAGGGAATTGCTTCTTGCAGGGCTCCTGTTCTTGAAAATTAAGGCCACGGTGATACCCGCAAAAAACTCAATACATCTTCCGAAGAAAGTAAAATTGAATAAAAAATGAAAATCGCTTAACAGCCCGTGAAACGGGTAATCTATAAAAAACCAGGTGAGAAGAATGCCGGTGGTTATTAGTAATACAGGGATCACTATTAAATTCCTTAAATTTTTTTTAAGCAGGAAGAAAATAAATGGAGCAGAAAAGTAGAAACATTCCTCTACAGTGAGAGACCAGCTTTGTGGAACCGGTGCATTGATTGAATTATCGAAAAAACCCCTCACAAACGTTGCACTACCGATAAAATAAATCCAGCCACCATAAAATGTATTTGTATAAATATGCAGAGACAGAAACCAAATAAAATTTATAATTAATACCAGGAAAAATACCGGGTAGATCCTGGCAAATCGTTTCACCATATAATTATAAAATGATGTACCTGAATTTATAGAGTTATCATAATACCGGAGTGTAATAAGCATACCGCTCAGTACAAAAAAGATAGTGACGCCAATGTGAAATTCAGCGAAGAAATTGTGAACATATTTCCCGAAATACTTTTCTGAGAAAAAATTAAAATGATGAATAAATACACACCAGGCTGCAATAGCCCTGATTCCGGTAAGAGAAGGGTAGTAACTTTTTCCTTCCTCGGTCATATTTTATTTATATCGGATTCTTTTGCTGCACATAAGGCCGTATCCGTCAATGCAATGGTCACACTCGTCTGGCAACCGCCCATTTCTGTGTGTTTTCCTGAATGCTTCTGCCTGGGAAGAGCGATAGATTTCAAGAACATCATCTTTAAGAACATTGCCAAAAATAACCGGTTTCGAAATTTTATAACTTCCAAAGTATTCGAATGGCGTAGATACTGCCAGGTAATCGCACGGAGCAACATCACCGTTGCTATTAATAAACAGAACTTCCGGTTGTGTACAACCATTTACTTTCGGCTTAAGTTTTGGCAACCATATTTCCTGGCCATTTTTTTTGACATTTATGATCGCTTCATCAAAAAGCTGTTGTGCCCGGACATTACCTTCTTCTGTATACAGGTACATCTCTTTGTGCAGGCCGGTAAACGACATCAGGTTGTTTAAGTAAATAGTTTTAACTCCGAGCGAGTTTACAAAATTTACGTATTCCGGTAACTCTTCTATATTATTTTTATGCGCCACAAAAGTTACGGCCACTTTATCTATCATACCGTGCTTTTTCAGGTCGCCAATTGCGTTGATTATTTTGCTGTGATCAACCCCCGTTTTAAAAGCTTCTACCGTTTCTTTATGTAGCCCGTCGAGAGAAATATTTATTTCAGTTACCGGTAGCTTTTTTAATTTCTCAATAACACCTTCCGTCATCAGCATTGAATTAGACAGGAAAGGAAATTTTATTTTAGGATTTATTTCAAGCACTGCTTCCATCATTTCAAAGAGGTGTTTATTCATTAATGCCTCGAATGAAGAAAAGCCGAAGTATTCCGCTTTTTTAACAACGTGTTCAATACGGTTCAATATCTGGAAAAACATACCAGGCTTCATGATATTTTTTTTACCGTCAACTACCTCTTTCCCAAAATTGTTGATGAAGCAATGGGTGCATGGCAAATTACAGGCGGCCACTGTTTGAAGTACAATCGTTGTAGGATAGTCAAGAATGTAGTGCTTGTAGCCGCTTTGCAGGCGTTTAACAAACTGGTTGGGATTTGTATTTAAAACTTTGTAGAGTATATAATCTGCCTTCATAGCTTCCTGAAAAATTCGATTTGCAAAGATACCTTTATATAACGAAGAATAAAGCCCGACAGTATGATTAAGCAGTATGTTCACCTGGCGCATTTTCAAAAATCAAATGGCATTATACAATTTATATTGATATTTGTCCCATGTGTGGAATTGCAGGAATTATATCTCCAAATAAGGACCTGGTTAATAAGATTACGTTGGAAAAAATGACCAGCAGCTTGTCACATCGTGGCCCCGATGGAAATGGTTGGTGGATAAATCCTGCTAATGTTGTGGGGTTTGGGCACACCCGTTTGTCAATCCTGGATCTTAGTGTTGCCGGCAGCCAGCCTATGCATTTTCTTGGCGGGTACACGATTATTTACAATGGCGAAATTTACAATTTTACAGAACTCAAAGATGAGTTGATTAAGAAGGGATATACTTTTCAAAGCAAAACTGATACAGAGGTAATTCTTATCATGTATCACTGTTATAAGGAAAAATGTGTTGACTATTTCGACGGTATGTTTGCCTTTGCAATATGGGATGATGAAGAGCAAATGTTATTTGCGGCCCGGGACCGTTTCGGCGAAAAACCTTTTTTTTATTCTTTTAATGAAGATGCTGGCACTTTAAATTTTGCGTCTGAAATGAAGGCCCTATGGGTGGCTGGTTTACCGAAAATTATGGATGGAAGCATGATGCTTAATTTCATTACGCTGGGTTTTACGCAAAATCCTTTGAACCCATTTACTACTTTTTATACCAACATTAAAAAATTACCCGCCGCGCATTTTTTAAAATTTAATGTGCAGGAAAACAAGCTGAACATTGTACCGTATTGGCGAATTCACAAAAGCAAAAAACTAGTTGAGCCAAAATTGGAAGATTGCATTGAGCAGTTTTCAGTCCTGTTCAATGCTTCGGTAAAAAGAAGATTGCGAAGCGATGTGCCTATTGGAACCAGCCTGAGTGGCGGGCTTGACAGCTCTTCGATTGTGGCAACGATTCTTAAATATTTTACGGACGATTTGCAAGGTTACAACCTGCAAAACCTCAAAACTTTTTCCGCGGTCTTTCCCGGCTTTGAAAATGATGAGTCAAAATATATTCAGCTTCTTTCGGAAAAATTGCATTTTAAAAATTACCAGGTTTCGCCGGGCATAAATGAATTACTGAAATCGTTCGAAGATCTTTGTTATCACCAGGAAGAGCCGTTTAAAAATTCGGCAATGATGGCACAATATAAAGTATTTGAAATGGCCCGCAGCCATGACGTTAAGGTGTTATTAGACGGACAGGGATCTGATGAAATTCTTGCCGGTTATACAAAATATTACCATTGGTATTGGCAGGAACTGCTCGTCTCAAAGGGGATAAAAATTTCAAAGCAGGAGCGAAAAAGTATTAGTGATCCAGGTTCGGACAGGGGATGGAATTATAAAAATTATGCAGCGGCATTATTCCCAAATGCTGCTTCCCGCCAGCTTGCTGCAAGAGCAGCTAAAGAGCAAAAAGGCAACCAATGGATTAACGAGGATTATTTAAAAAATAATTTCGATGATGCTTTTTTATTCAAACCAGTTGTAAAAGAATTGAATGACATTTTACATTTTAATACTTTTCAAATGGGCCTCGAAGAGTTACTTCGATACGCAGATAGAAATTCTATGGCACATGGAGTTGAGGTACGGCTGCCTTTTCTTAATCATGAGTTAGTTGAGTTTATTTTTTCGCTACCCTCTCATTTCAAAATTAAACATGGTTTTACCAAGTTCATTTTGCGAAAAAGTATCGAATCGATCTTACCATCTGAAATTACCTGGAGAAAAGATAAGATTGGATTTGAAACACCTCAGAAATTTTGGATGGAGGATTCGACGATGCAGGAACGTATTCATGAAGCAAAGAAAAAACTCGTTTCAAAAAATATTTTAAAGAGTTCAGTATTAACCGCCCCAATACAACCGATGGATGCTTTGGAAGCAGGTAATCTGGATTGGAGATATTTAGTTGCAGCATACTATCATTAAATAAACCACAATGAATTAACGCCGTCACGGCTGCTTCTAATCTCGTAGTGAACAAGCCACTTAAGTTTATCATCGTCGAATTCTGCTCTTTCTTCTTAAAGGGTAGATTTATTTCTGCGGATTTAAAATTCATTAAGCAGTTTAATTTTATTTTGATATAGAAAGAAAGCTTTCACCTTGCTGGAATATATATGATTTATTAAGGCTTAATTTATCGGGTGTCATTATCTCAACCTTAAATCCAGTTTTCTCTAACCTGTTAATATAATCTTCCAATTGATAAATCCTGACATGGTCCTTTTGCCCGAAAAGCTTTTGTTGCAATTGCGGGTCATTAATACCAGGTTGCTCCAAAGTGACGGGGATAGTAAGCGAATAAGGTACTTGCAATACCGCAACTCCGTTCTTTTTAAGAACTCTGTAAAATTCCCTCATTGCTTTGTAATCATCTGGTATATGCTCCAGAACATGATTGGCGACGACAATATCAAATTCTTCATCTTTAAAAGGTAATTGTGTTGCATCGGCAAAAATAATTTCAGGATCAATTATTTTATAAAACCCCGGTTCAATATCGGCAGTAATAACAGTAGCTTGCTTTTTAAGAAAATTAAAAACATATTTCTCAGGAGAGAAATGTAGAATTTTCTTATCCTTAGTTTTAATATGTTCATAAAATACGGCTACAACCAGGCGCTGACGGGCAGAGGAAGCGCAGGAAGGACAATAAATATTTTCCCCAAATCCCGCTATTACATTATTAGCAATGATGGCGCTCTTATTTTCTTCCGCAGGGTAGTGAGGAATAAATTTACTATAAGAGGCTCCGCAGATATTACAGGTAAACCCTGGTCCCTTAAACTTTAAATATTGAACTCTATTTTTCAATCGCTCAAATTCTGAAAGAAAGAGCCGGTAGCGCCCCTGCAAAAAGTAATATGCGCCGATTCTCTTTAAGCGATTTTTCAAATACTGCTTCATGTGCCTGTTCTATTCTTATTTTAACTCCTGCTTACAAGTGAAAATGCAGTTACTTTTTTGCTCTGCCAAAACAACCCAATGGTTAATTAACCCCGGACTGGCAATCTAATAGTTTTTATTTATATTTTAGAATTCCGGCCATTAGCTCAACTCAATGCTTCCAATCCTTCATTCATTACATTACCTTTGCACCGTTTTATTAAATTATCGCCGGGAATATGAAGAACATTAGAAATTTTTGCATCATTGCGCACATTGATCATGGTAAAAGTACGCTGGCCGATCGCTTGCTGGAATTTACCCATACGATTACTGACCGCGATATGCAGGCGCAGGTGCTTGACGATATGGACCTGGAGCGTGAAAAAGGCATTACTATTAAAAGCCATGCGATCCAGATAAATTACACGGCAAATGGAGAAGAGTACGTGCTCAATTTAATTGACACACCCGGCCACGTGGATTTTAGCTATGAAGTAAGCCGTGCATTAGCTGCCTGCGAAGGAGCTTTGCTTTTAGTAGATGCTACACAGGGCATCCAGGCACAGACAATTTCCAATTTATACCTGGCCATTGACAATGACCTTGAGATAATTCCGGTTATCAATAAGATTGATATGGATGGCGCCATGATACCGGAAGTGGAAGACCAGATCATTGAATTGATTGGTTGTAAACACGATGATATTTTGCACGCCAGCGCAAAAACCGGCCTTGGTATCCAGGAAATTTTAGATGCCATTATTAAAAGAATTCCTGCACCTAAGGGAAATTATGATGCTCCCTTGCAAGCGTTGATTTTTGATAGTGTCTTTAATAGTTTTCGTGGAATAATTGTTTACTACCGGATTTTTAATGGCGTTTTAAAGAAGGGCGAAAGAATAAAGTTCTCCAACACGGGTAAAGAATATGAAGCGGACGAAGTTGGTATTTTGAAAATTGGACTTCTTCCAAAAACTGAGATGAAAGCAGGAGATGTGGGTTATATTATAACCGGAATTAAGAATGCCAAAGAAGTAAAAGTGGGCGATACTATCACCACCATTGTTAATCCCAGCAAAGAATCTATTAAGGGGTTTGAGGAAGTAAAGCCCATGGTTTTCGCGGGAATATTTCCTGTAAATACTGATGAGTTTGAAGAGTTAAGAGATTGTATGGAGAAGCTGCAGCTTAACGATGCTTCGCTCACGTTTGAACTTGAAACGTCGCAGGCACTTGGCTTTGGATTTCGTTGTGGTTTTCTTGGGATGCTTCACATGGAAATAATCCAGGAGCGCCTCGAGAGAGAATTTAATCAAACTGTAATTACAACTGTCCCCAACGTAAGTTTTATAGCATACACAACTAAAGGCGAAAAAATTATTGTAAACAATCCTGCGCAAATGCCAGACCCCAGCAGGATTGATAAAATTGAAGAGCCTTTTATAAAAGCGCAAATTATTACAAAGCCCGAATACATTGGAAACATCATGACGCTTTGTATAGGGAAACGAGGACTTCTTACAAACCAGGGATACCTGACGCCAACAAGAGTTGAGCTCTCATTTGAAATGCCGCTTACTGAAATAGTTTTTGATTTTTATGACAGGCTTAAAAGTGTTACGAGGGGGTATGCATCATTCGATTATCATCCGATTGGCTACCGCGAAAGTGATATTGTAAAAATGGATATTTTATTGAATGGCGAAAAAGTAGATGCCCTCAGTTCGTTAATTCACCGTGTTCGTTCACACGAGTTTGGAAGGAAGCTTTGCGAAAAATTAAAAGATCTTGTGCCGCGCCAGCAATTCCAGATTGCCATACAAGCTGCCATAGGCGCTAAGATCGTAGCACGCGAAAATATAAGCGCCATGCGCAAAGATGTAACTGCGAAATGTTATGGTGGTGATATAAGCAGGAAAAGAAAGCTTTTGGAAAAACAGAAAGAAGGTAAGAAAAGAATGAAGCAGATTGGTAATGTTGAAGTTCCGCAGGAAGCTTTTTTAGCAGTGCTGAAGTTGGATGAATAGGATGGGTGTAAATTAATTAAACTACTTCTTTTTATTTACAGCCGGTGTTTTTGTTTCATCAGTATTACCATTTTCTTCCTCACCTTCGGGTGCTCTCTTGCTCAATTTTGAATAATTAATATTTCCCTGAGCATCTCTTATTGGCTCTGGTACAGGTTCCTGGCCCTCCGGTGTTTTTTGTGTAAATACCTTTTGAATGTGTACCCATTTGCCATCAATCCATTTTAAACCTTCATAGTCGCCATCAGGAATGTAGGTATACTTTTTATTTGGCTCGCCGGTTTCTGAAATTAAATGTTCATAAATGATCATATCCTGGTCGGGATCATACGTAAGCCTGGGACTTGAATTTTTCTTGTATTCCATTACATATCTTGCCCTTGATTTTTTCATAACGCTGTTGTCCTGGAAGCTAAAATTGGCGCCTCCGAAAATAGGCTCGCCATCTTTAAATGTAAGAATCTCAATAACTTTTTTGTTGCTATTGATATTGTTTTCATCGTAGCCAAGTAGTGTATAATAGCTTTTTCCGAAAGCTTTTTTCTCAATCAGTTTATAATATACCGCACCCATCCATCCAAAATTATTGCCTATTGTATCTTCTCTATTTATAGTTACAGCTGATTTATCAATAAGAGGCAAAAGCTTTAAAGAACCATCGGCAGTTTTCATTTGTATGGCCCCGTGTTGGCGGGTTACATATTCATTCACTACCATTTGCCATGTAAATATTTTAAACGAACTGTCTTCCGGCATTAACCTCGAGATGGTTATAAGGGAATCAAAAGGATAATAAAATGAATTTTTAATCTTGAGGGCACGTACAAACATTTTAGTGAACTGGCTATCTGCATCAAGTCTGTCAGATGCATTTCGGCCCTGTACTATTTCGACCGCAAAAGTTTTTAGGGAATCTTCTTTTTTTTGCAGTTCTTTTTTGTCTGCCGAAGAAATGCGCTGTGCAAATACAATATTACCGGTCAATAAAAAGAAAATAAAAAAAGGACGGATTTTATTCATTCAAACTGTTTGCACAAAGAAAACAGAATTTGGCGGATATTATTGCTATCTGCTTAATTTTAACTAAGCTATAAAGCGTTGGCAACGGAAATGAGATCATCAAACACAAGGTCAATATCTTCGTGTTTTAAATCCACATCCTTTCTTGTAGTTGGCAGAAAAATATTGATAGCTATGTTCAGGTTTCTGCCAAATCTCATATCGCTTAGCGTATTACCAACCATGATGCTCCTCGAAAAATCAATTTCAGGAAAATCTTTTTGGGCCTGCAAGCCCATTCCGGGATTAGGTTTCCGGTTCGGGCTTTCCATGTCTGCACAGAAATATATTTTATCAACCCTGCCACCCGCGCCTTCTATTTCATTCAACATATTTTTATGGATATCTTCAAGGTCTTCTATTTTAGTGAGTCCTTTTGCTACTCCCCGTTGGTTGGTTACCATTAATATTTTTCCAAATTTTTTACTGAAAATTTTCATCGCTTCCTTTACTCCTTTATAGAATTTAAATTCTTCCCATGTGTGAATGTAGTCCATGTATTTCTCATCATTAATAACTCCATCGCGATCGAGGAATAACGTCCATGATTTATCTATCTTTTTTAAATCTACCAATGTCCTTAAATTTTTAATAAACTGTTTTAATTCATTACAGGTAACATCAGGATAGTTCCTTTGCAGCTCTTTCATAATCTTCCGGAATTCCAATGTCAATAAAATATTTGTCCTGGATTAAACCAAATAACTTTGGGTTTTCATGCATTGATGATTGCGCATTTTTTTCGAGATAGTCTTTTTCAAATGAAAATTTTTCAGGTAGGTTTTCATTCTTAAAATGTTCGGCGTTTAATGCATATACACCTCCATTTATCAATCCGGAAGGATAAAATTTTTTTTCTTCAAATGATCGTATGGAATCATTTGAATGCAATGCTACAACTCCATACCTGTCGAAGTTTTTCATCGGTTTTAAACATAATGTACACGCGGCTTTTTTTTCATTGTGAAAACTATTCAACTCTTTAAGATTAATTTTGAACAGTGTATCGCCATTGCATACAAGTACGTCTTGCGTTGTCGATTTTTCACACGCTAATTTTATGGCGCCCCCGGTCCCTAATGGCTCACGCTCCAAAGAAATTTTATAATCCAAAACACCATATCTTTTTTCAAGATAATCTTCAATGGCTTCGTGCATATAACCTACACTGAATATAAATTTTTTAATCCCGCTCCTTTGTAAATAATTAATAAGATAGAAAAGAAATGGCCTTCCATTTACAGGCGCCATGCATTTTGGCTGATCAGAAATCACACTTCGCAATCTGGTACCAAGGCCGCCGGCAAGAATAATAGCTTCATTAATCATTTGTGTCTGCAAAATATATTTCTTCTACCATTTGGCAAATGATATGCCCCAGCGTGATATGGCTTTCCTGTATCCGTGGCGTATCGTCGGAGGGAATATTAATAAGATGATCAGACAGTTTTTTCAATTTACCCCCTGATGATCCCGTAAACGCAATGGTGATCATTTCTTTTTCTTTCGCGACTTCAAATGCATTGACTATATTTTTACTATTTCCTGAAGTGCTCAATCCCACGAGCACATCCCCGGGGTTACCGATGCCTTTTATCAATCTTGAATAAATAACGTCGTAACTATAATCGTTAGCTACTGCAGTGAGGTAAGAAGTGTTACAATGTAATGCCTCAGCAGGCAATGCATCCCTGTCCGTGTAAAATCTGCCACTGAATTCTGCGGCAAGGTGTTGAGCATCTGATGCACTACCGCCGTTTCCGCAAAACAAAACTTTGTTACCTTTTTCAAATGCGTTAACGATCACATTTACGCAGTCCATTGTTGTCTGCAACAACTTTTCATCTGCAAGCACTTTAGCTTTTACATCAATAGATGACTGGATAATATTTTTTATTTTTTCCATGTTCTTTAATTATTCTATATGCACCAGGTTTGCAATCCATGTTTGGTAAAGGTGTAATTTTTTACTTCGCCCCCAAATTTATTTAGTGCTTCCACTACTGCATGATGCGTATTGCCGGGACAATAAAAAATCATAAATCCACCGCCTCCGGCCCCGCTTATTTTACCGCCTGTTGCCCCGGCTTTTTTTGCGGCTTTGTATATTTCTTCAATATGGTCGTTGCTTATATTATGTGCCATTCTTCTCTTCTGCTGAAATCCAAAATCAAGAATCTCTCCAAACTCATGAAGACGCCCTTTTAACAAGGCTTCTTTCATCATGCGTGCCTGCTCCTTTAACTGGTGCATCGCTTCGATGCTTTTTACATTCTTCTCGTTCACATTTTTTACCTGTTCATTTATTATTTCTGAGCTTTCCCTGCTGGTGGCGGTAAAATAAAGAACCAGGTTATTCTCAAGTTCATGAAGATATTCGGACCTGATGCGCAAAGGATTTACGATCACTTTATCATCTTCATAAAATTCCATATAATTTACTCCTCCAAACATCGCGGCGTATTGATCTTGTTTTCCGCCGGTGAGTTCCAGGTCTTCTCTTTCGATTTGATAGGCATAGTGAGCAATATCATAATCGCCTAAAGGAAGCTTCAGCCACTCAACGAATGCCCCGATAATCGCAACCACGAGGGTGGAAGACGTTCCAAGCCCTGACCCTGCCGGTGCGTCAACAAAAGTGGACAACCGAAAACCGGTTAATGGCAACCCAAAATCTTTATGAATACGATTGTAAACTCCTTTTAGTAAATCGAGTTTTCCGTCAATCGGCAGATTCTCATTCCCATCAAATCTCTGCTCTTCTTTCCTGTCAAGCGCCTGAACTATAATAGCGTTTTCTTGTATGGGCTCTATGTTAGCGTAGGCAAAAAGCGAAACCGTCGCATTCAAAATGGCACCGCCGAACTGGTCGCTGTAAGGGCTAACATCGGTACCGCCACCTGCAAGGCCTATTCGTAACGGAGCTTTACTGCGGTAGATCATACTGGGTGTAACTGATTAATAAATTGTTTTGGAGTAAGAACGGGCAAACTTGAAGGAGCGTTTTTAAAATCCCTTATATTCCTTGTAATAAAAAAATCTATTTGGTGTTCCCGGGCTAGAAAAAATAAAATGCCATCTTCCAAATCTCCAAACAATTCAACTGAAGCATGTAAAACGTTTATGTGAAAAGGAATGATTTTTAAAATTGTGCAGAGACTCCTTAACATTTTAAGAGTATCTTTTTTTTCCTTCTCTAAAATATAGATAGAATTGCATATTACGCTTTCTGAAATAAAAGAATCTAACAATCCTCTACTCGTTAAATTCAATATTTGCTCAATTTCAATCAACTCCCCTTCACGGACCATTAAAAAATCAAGAATCACATTTGTATCTAAGAAAATTTTATTTCCTGCCATATTTTTTGTCTAGATATTTGTGCCTTTGCTCTTTATAATTATAATCATCTTTAATAGATTTAGAAGGAAAAGTTTTTCTGAAACGTTCTGTAAATGTCTCACCTGTCGTAGTGCCTTTTTTACTGGTTTTTAAAGTGAGTCTCCTTAAATAATTTTCTACGATCGATGACACGCTTTGCTTTCTTTTTTTAGATAATGTTTTAATTTCCTCTATAACATCAACTTCAATATTTAATGTCAGCTTTGTTTTCATCTGTTCTGATTTTAATCAAAATTACGTACAAAATAATTATTACGTAAGCTTCAGTATCTCCCTAACCATCACGCCCCAGCTATATTTTTTTTTCTCCTCACTCAAATAAGGCAAAAAATAATCTTCTCCCAGGTCAAAATATTCCGTGATTTTTTGAGCAAGGCTTTCGGGGTTCGGCTCCGCTATGAGACCTACTTTTTTATCGGGAACTAAAGATGGAAGACCTCCAACATTTGTAACGATCATTGGTTTTTCAAAATGATAGGCGAGGGGAGTAACACCACTTTGCGTAGCATGCCTGTATGGTTGCACAACACAATCTGCAGCGCATAAATAAAATTTTACCTCACTATCTGAAATGAATTGAGTGCGGATGATAAGGTTATCTTTTATTTCAGGATCATTTAATAGCTCTTTGTAATTCTTTTCATCTTCATAAAATTCTCCTGCAATCAACAGCTTAATATTCTGAGTGGATGCGTGCTGTTTCAGCAATTTCATGGCGTTTAATAAAATATCGAGCCCCTTATATTTTCTTATAAAGCCGAAAAATAAAAGCACCTGATCGTTTAAATTAATACCAAGTTTCTGTCTTGCTTCGTCTTTCGGTATTCGTTCTCCGAAATTGTCATACAAAGGATGTGGTACAAATTGGGCAGGCTTATCGCTGGCAAATTTTTTAAGGTCAGCAAGCACTTTTTCACTCATTGTAATGAACGCATCCACGGCCTTCAAAAAATATTTTGTAAAGGGAACATCTCCCGGTCTTTTCTCGTGGGGGAAAATGTTATCGGCAATGCAAATGACTTTTGTGTGCTTATTTTTTTTTACTCTTCTGAGGATTGTTCCAAGGCATGGGCCCATAAAAGGAAGCCAATATCGTACAATTATGACGTCAGGTATTTTTCTTTTTAATTCATTACCGACAGCTATCCAGTTTAAAGGATTTACAGAATTTATTTTGACTGCTATTGGAATATTTTCAGGCGACGGCTCTGTAGAATATTGAGTAGTGCCTGGAAAAAGAAATGATGGATATTGATAAGAAAAAGTATAGATCGTAGTATCATATCCCTGGTCAATAAATTCTTTGGCGAGCCGCTCGTCATACGATGCAAGGCCGCCACGTAAAGGATGTGCAGGGCCGATGATGATGATTGATTTTATATTGCTATGCGACAAATGCCGGGTTTGATTTTAGGAATTGGCCGATTAAATAATCAGCTAATTAATTTTTTCCTCAATAAGATAATTATTTCTCTCAGGGCCGTTTCGGGCTACAAGTTCACCCAAAAAACCAGCTAGAAAAAGTTGGGTACCGATAATCATCGCAAATATTGCAAAGAAAAATAGCGGCCGCTGTGTCAAACCTGTTTTGTCGAAAAAGAATTTTGTAATAGTTAAATAAATGGAAACAATCAAGCCAAATGCAAATGACATCGTGCCCCAAAGGCCAAAGAAATGCATAGGGTTTTTTCTGAACTTTCCTACAAATACTATTGACATCAAATCCAGGAAACCATTTACAAAACGATTCCATCCAAATTTGGTTGTTCCATATTTTCTCGGCCTGTGTTCAACTACTTTTTCTCCAAATTTTTTAAAGCCTGCCCACTTTGCCAGCAAAGGAATGTAACGATGCATTTCCCCATAAACCTCGATACACTTTACTACTTTACTTTTGTATGCCTTTAAACCGCAATTGAAATCGTGCAAATAAATTCCACTGGCTCTTCGGGTTGCCGCGTTAAATAATTTCGATGGAATATTTTTTGAGAACTTGCTGTCATATCGTTTTTTCTTCCAGCCGCTTACTATGTCAAAACCATCCGAGAGCACCATTCTTCTGAGTTCAGGTATTTCATCAGGGCTATCCTGGAGGTCCGCATCCATAGTTATTACAACTTCGCCCTTCGCCATTTTAAAACCTTCATTCAGGGCCGCACTTTTCCCGTAATTTCTTTGAAATTTTATCCCTTTAATGTGAGGATTTCTTTCCCGGAGTTGCCGGATTACTTTCCAGGAGTCATCACTACTCCCATCATCTATCATTATTATTTCATAGCTAAAAAAATGTTGTTCCATCACATTCTTAATCCATGCCTCAAGTTCGGGCAGAGATTCAGATTCATCTAAAAGAGGAATAACAACAGAAATATCCATTATTGCAATGGTTGATTAGGAACATTTTTAATTGGGTTAGGTTCTTTTTTTGTGATAGCTGCACCAACTAGCGATGCAAGTGCCCCCATAATGATATACATAAATAAAGTAGTAGCGACAACAATGACCATAAAAAATTTACTCATACCTGTCATATAGCTGTCAATTTGTTCTTTTGTAAGCTTATTTTGTTCCTGCATTGCTTTTCTACCTTGCTCAATTCCTTTTTCTTTGAACTCCGGAAACAGCAAAACCAACAAGATGATATAGATTATCATTATTACAGTCACCAAAGCGGTCACTTTAAATCCGTGAGCAAAATAATTTCCGAAAGTAGAATTATAATTGAGTTCCTTACCGTAAGAATATACTGACCATACTATACCAAGGATAAAAACTACTAATGATATCCATTTAACGGGGCCATTTACATCGATTCCGGAAAAATAGATCACGATGCCTAAAACCACCAGCAATAGACCTAATACCAGGCCCTTTGTAGTGGTAGTCGTTACGGTTTGTTCCATAATTTTGAATTTAATGTCATAAAAAAATCATTCCGGCAAAAATACTTTCTCTCCATTAATAATCCCAATCACTTTACCCTTTAATGTTTTCCCAATGAATGCATTATTCCTGCATTTTGAAAAAATATCTTTCTCCTCAAAAACATATTCTTCATCAATATTAAATAAAGAGAGATTGGCAGTTTCATTTTCCTTAATAGACGGAACAGGTAAATTGAAAATGTTTCTCGCATTTTCTGTTTGCATTTTTACAAAATCCTCTGCGGCGATTCCGCAAATACGTGCCGCGCCATAAACGCTTTCAAGCCCTTCCATTCCATCCTTCGCGTATTCAAATTCGCATATTTTATTGTCCCAATTCTGCGGCTGATGATGGGATGCTATAAAGTCGACAGCCCCATTTTTAATACCTTGTTTTAAAGCTTCCCTGTCTTCTTTTGTTCGCAGCGGCGGATTTACTTTAAGATTAGTATCGTAAGACAGAAGGTCTTCATCACAAAAAAATAAATGATACGGGGTAACCGAACAGCTTACATTAATATTTTCACTTTTTGCCGCAGCAATCAATTCAAGTGATTTTTTGGTAGTTACTCCTGTGAAGTGAATTTTTGAAGCTGTGTATTTTGCAAGTTCTATATCGCGTGCAATTAATATTTCTTCTGCAATGGCAGGTCTTCCCTGCAACCCCAGTCTCGTGGATACAACACCTTCATTCATAAGGCCACCAAATCCGATACTTTTATCATCCGGTACCTGGATGATAGTGGCATCAATTGCAAGCAGATATTGCAAAGATTTTTGAAGCATCCCCGATGATTGAACCGGCAGCAACCCATCAGAAAATGCCCTGGCGCCCGAGTCATACATGTCATACATCTCGGCAAGTTCCTTGCCTTCGCCGTTTTTGGTTATTGAACCAATGGGAAGCATGTTAACGGGTAAATGCCTGCTTTTTTGAATTATGTATTCTACCTGGCTTTTATTGTGGACAACCGGCTGGGTATTTGGTATTAGCATTACCTGGGTAAATCCGCCCGCCGCAGCTGCCATCGCTCCGGTTTCCAGCGTTTCTTTATATTCCTGGCCGGGGTCACAAAAATTAGCAAAGCAATCCATCCAGCCGGTGGAAACGTGCAGGCCTTTTTTCTCAATAACCCGCCCTTCGCCGGCATTTAGATTATCTCCAATTTCTGAAATGATGCCGTCTTCTATTAAAATATCTTTTGATTGTCCGTGAAAAGGAGAGGCTGGAGAAAGTATCGTCGCGTCTTTAATTAAAACCTTCATGAGGTTTATAGAAAAATTTGGTTGCGCTAAGATAGTTGAATTAATTATAAATCTTTTTCTATTAAAACACAAGGAGGTGCATCCGAAGTTTTCGCAGTTCAATGGCGGACCGCCCAGGTTGGTGTCACTCTACCAACCAGCGAAAAATTGGGATACACCCAAAACACAATCCTTACGAACACAAACCCATCTCCCGTGGAAACTCCAAATAGTTTACTTATAGATCACTCAATTGCTTTGGTTCAGGTACAATATTTTCTACAGGCTTTAGTGAGAGTAAATACGTGTAGATGGCTTTGACATCTTCATCATGCAGGTTGCGGAAATCTTGCCATGGCATTGGAGGCAACAAGTCCCTGCTTCTTTCCAGCCCTTTTGATTTTCCTTGTGTTATCGCTCTTTTGAATTGTTCCTCTGTCCAGTTTCCTATACCGGTTTTTGGGTCGGGAGTAAGATTTGCTGAAAAAGAAACGCCCCAGGGACCAACTGCAGAAGTAAGGTCACCGCCGAATAGCATCCAACCATCTTTTAAAACGTCCTGGTTCACTTTAGCGACAGGCCTTTGAGCAGGGTAGCCTGATAACCGGCGCTCCATATCTAATACCGGGCCTTGCGCAGTCATATTTTTCGGAGAGTGACAATCGTCACAGCCCATTATAGACACAAGGTATTTACCTCTTTTAACGAGACTATCTTTGCTTATTGCTTCAGGTTTTGCTTCTTCTTTTTTTGTGTCGGCGCTTTCGCAGGAAAAAATCGTTAGCGAAAGTCCTGCAATTAATACAGTTAAGGCTAAAATTGTTTTGCGCATTGATTTGGTTTTTAAGTTTAGTGATAGTGTATCATGTAAATTAAAGAGCAAAATAGTTACTTCCATTTATTAATCAAAATGGTTAAAGCCTGGAAATTACGAAATGAATAAAAAAAATTCTTTCGGATCAAAACAAGTTAAGAACATGAGATTCATTATTTAAAATGAAATTAACCGGTTGCTGAGGCTGTTGTTACTTTTTTATAACGAATTTTAAATAATAATTTTATATTAGACTCATTTCTAAAAAATATTTTATGTCACAAAAAATAGACTGGCCCGAAGCAATGGAGCCCCTGCTCAAAAAATATAAGGACACCAGGCATCCGCTGGATTATAAAAGTATATATCAGTTAGTAGTTATGGTGGTCTTATCTGCACAGGATTCTGACCGGAACATTAACAGCCTCGCTCCAAAATTATTTGAAGCTTTCCCTGACATGAATGCGCTTTCACGCGCCACTTCAGATGTTTTGTTTCCTTACGTCGGCAAAGTGAGAAATTTTGCCAACAAAACTAAATGGCTGATGGAGATGTCTCAAAAAATAAAAGAAGATAAAAATATCCCGCTCACATTAGAAGAACTTACTGCGCTACCCGGCATAGGAAGAAAATCGGCAAATGTAATTTTGCGGGAAGCTGAAAAAGCGCCCGAGGGTGTAATTGTAGATCTGCACGTAGTGCGTGTTGCGCCCAGGCTGGGCATTGCTTCCGGCGCCGACCCAAAAAAAATCGAAAAACAAATTATGGAAGTATTGCCACAAAAACAATGGGATGCCGGAATGGCCATGTCGTTCCTGGGCCGGGAAATATGCAGGCCGCAACCCAAATGCGAAATATGCCTCATGAATAAAGTCTGTGCATATTATAACGGATGGAAATAATAGAAATTCAACATCCCTCCGGGAAATATTAATTTGCTCGTGCCGCATCTTTTAGAATTAATTCATGCCTAAAGATGATAGCCAGGGGGATTATTTGAAAATCACTTTTTGAGAAAATTCTTCATTAATATTTAAATCGATAAACCGCACGACATACATACCAGGGCTCATGGCTTTGGTTCTTTTTATTTCGAGTTTTTTATTCACTCCACTATTCACCCTGGTTTCATATACAACCTGGTTGATTAAATTCATGGCAGTTATTTTATAAACATGGCTCTTAGAATTTCTGAACTCAATCGTGAGAAGATCGGAAACAGGATTAGGGAATATGTGAATGTCCGGGAACGCTAGTGGTTTTACAAGGGTTATTTCGTTGCTATAGAAAACTGAATTATCAGTGTTGACCAGTCTAAGCCTGTAAAAATTATTTCCTGGTTGTGGCTGTTGATCGATAAAATAATATTGTTGTGTATAATTAGCATTTCCGGCAGGATTTATCCGTCCGATTTCAGTGTAAGTATTGTCCCTGTTCTTCCTCTCCACGACATACAAGGCCAGGTTATTTTCCTTAACCGTTTTCCAATTTAATAATATGCTGTTATTTACATATTTTCCGGAAAAATCCAATAATGTAACAGAAAGCGGAACAGAGCAGGCTCCATTTAAATTATAATAATAAGTGCGGTTTATACAGCCATTTAGTACCGATAGGTAACAAACATAAACACCAGTATCAGAAGGTACAATACCCGGGATATAAACTATACTTGTGCCTGTGCCGACAAGTGTGCTATCTTTTCCATCTAAAGTATCTTTTTTATACCATTCATACGTTGAATTGTAGATAGGGTCAACACTTAATGTTGTTGGTTGCAGGAAACAGTTAGAAGTGGAAATGATTCCATTGTTTGCAAGTGGTAAAATGCTGGCGTCTCCCAGGGTGGCATTTCCACAAGCATCCAAAGCCCGCAATCGTATTAAGGAATAATTATTTCCGTTGTCAATATTAAAAACAGGGTTTGACTGAGGGCCCGCAACAATAGATGGAGATGCAGGTGAACTGCCAATTATCGAGTAAGTAAAAGGGCCAACTCCGTCTGTCGCAACAGCCCCAACACTAAAACCATTCACGTCACATTGGTAGGCAGATGACCTGGTTAAATTCGGAAACGTATAAGGATTCACAACTACGGTATCATAAATATATTTGTTGCATGCATCGTTTGCCTTATAACTGAGAATATAACTTCCGGGGCCCAGGTCGTCGAATGAATACAATGATCCCGAAATGGAACTTGGATTTATCTTAGGTGTTAATAGGGCATAATTTTTTTGAATAATTCTTACCGTAAGAGAACCCATGTTTGAAGCGACAGTTGCCTGGATACCGCCTGACCCGTCGGGCCATGAGCCTCCGGGACATTTTGCGATTACCACCGGTGAATGAGTTAGGTAGCTTACGGTAACGGATACATTAATTGAATCCTGCTTTCCGCAATTATCGGTGGCAACTACTTTGTAAGCCTGTCCCGTAGGAAGACCTGGTATGTTATCAATATTGATGTTTGTGCCATTATAATAGTTGTTGAAAAACAGGCTGCCGTCGGGTCGGTATACTTTTATATTCACAGGAACATTGCCGCCGTTTATATCAATGTCAAATTTTGCATATCCATAAGCACATGATTTTTTTGATGTGACTGAAAGATCGACAGGTAATGGAGAAGCGGTGAAACACCTGGTAATTATTGTATCATAGCAACTGTTGGTAATTTTTATGCAGTAAGAACCATAAGCAAGGTTGTCAAAAATGCCTGATGAATCACATGTTATTAATAATCCCGCACTGTCGTAAAGACAATATTCAGGCGTTGTAAGATTCTGTTGATTTGTAATTTTCGCGGTAAAAATGGAACAGGTATAATTATTCAGTTTTATATTATTATTCACTGAAGGAACCGGTTGGCTAACGCTAAAGCAATTTGTAAATGTCGTATCGGGGCAATCATTTCTAGTTTTTATGCAATAGGAACCATATACTAAATTATCGAATATGCCCGAGCTGTCGCAACTAATCAATGAATCTGCATCGTTGTAAAGGCAGAAATAAGGATTACTCAGATTACCGCCGGACGCTGTTGCAGTAAAGGAAGTACAAATTTTATTACTTATGTCGACTACAATATTATTTGTCACTGATGGAGGGCCCGCACTGAAACACCGGATGAACGTTGTATCAAAACAGGCATCATAAACATTTACGCAATAACTGCCGAGCGAAAGGCTGTCAAAAATTCCCGTAGAATTGCATGCAATAAGAGCCCCAAGGCTATCATATAAGCAATAAGATGGATTGGTAAGGCTATCACCGCCTACAACAATTCCAAAGCTACTGCAACCAATATAAGATGGAGTAATTACCTCTTCAACGATGGGAGAGGGCCTCGCTGCAGAAAAGCACCGTTGAATAGTTGTATCCCTGCAACCATCTTCCATTTCTATACAATAGTTGCCATAGGATAAATTATCAAAAACTCCTGTCGAATTGCACGATATTAAACCATTTGCAGAATCGTACAGGCAATAGTTGGGATTATAAAGCCCGACCTGTCCTGTTATTGATGCTGAAAAGCTAAAACACGTTTTATTAGTGATAAGCACATTATTGCCAATACTGAGGGACGGAGGATAGGCTGTAAAACACCTGGATATTACGGAATCTGTACAACCATCGTGCGCTTTAATGCAATAAGGGCCGTAAGGTAAATTTTGAAAGTCGCCTGTAGTGTTGCAAGCGATCTGCAAATTATTGTCATCGTACAAACAAAAATCCGGATTAAAGAAATTTGTAATGCCGGTGAGTTTTACTGAAAATCTATCGCATGTTAATAGATAAATATTTTCGTTAGCGGCAAGAGATGGAGATAAAAATATTACAACATTGCCCTTTTTAATTTTACCGCAGTTATCTCTTACAATTATATCAAAATCTGCAAGGCCTGTAACATACAGTGAAAAACTAGCTGAAGCTGACCACACGGTGTCTCCAGGTTGCCGCACCGCTCCATAAGTAAAGCCCGGAATCCCTCCGGCATTGCTTACATTACCTTTATTATCCATTGCCACTATGTATCCCGTAGCGGAATCGCAGGATATTTTATTAAATACATAAGAGCTGATCCACCAGCTATAATCATTTACAGTAATTTGCCTGGTTTGTATCCCGCCACATGAATCAGTCATTTGAATACTATAATCACCGGCGGTTAAATTAGTAAAGATACCGGTACCATTCACTGTTCCCACTCCCATAACCGAAGGAGCCACTATAGTATAGGCAAAAGGGCCTCTGCCTCCCTGCACGTTTTGTACGTTAATGCTTCCATTATTTCCATTATCGCAGCTTACATCTATCTCACTTAGTGTGAATCTTGGGTCTTCGTAAGTTCCCAAAACAACAATATTATCCCGGGTAAAAGTACAGTTGGAAACAATATCATTTATTACGACACTATACGTACCTGCAGAAAGGCCCGTTATCGAATCTGAAGTAGTAAAATTTGAATTTACCGGCCCGATGGTTTTGTATTTATACGAACCCGAACCTCCTGTTGTAGTTACCTTGATCGCACCGGTGGCGGCACATCGTGATTCATAACTGGTGAAAGTCGCGGTTAATTGAGCGCAATCTTGTGCCTGCGCATTTGATAGGGAAAAAATTGAAAAACAAAATGCAATTTTTATACAAACGTAAAATTTTTGCATGATTTATTTTTTTTCCAAAGGATACATTGGCCTGCGATATGGATTCATGTTGTGTTTTATATAAAACAAACGAACAATTACATTCCATTATTTGAGGAAGATTCTTTTCAAGTAAAACTACCTGACAGTAATTTTTCTAAGGCTTTTAGTAAAAGGATCAGCATTGAAATTTGCTTTTTAGGGGATTGGTAAAAATGATATTGGTAATAGCGCCCTAATAAACTTATGGAACCCTGTACTTTGTCAAAACCAGGCCTGAAGTTTTAATTGATAAATACTTTCTTCATTGCGGCTTAATTTTTGCACTTCATCGCCAGCCTCAAGTTTCCACAAAAGAATTGATTCATCTGTTATTTCGAAGTTTTCTTTATGAAATACTAAGATTATGCATTAAAATAGTTTGTGGTTTTTCAAGACAGATCTTTCATTAATATTGTGTAATTATGAAAGATGGTAGTTACTAGCAGTCATTTTTGGCTGCTTTTTTTTAACGAAAGTCAAAACTTACCTGGGCTAAACAAAATAGATTTCATAAAGAAACTTGCTGGTATGAGCATTACAGATAAGTGGATCAATATTATAGTGGTTGCAATTATTGTAATCTATATAGCCATATTAGTCGCAGGATTTGTCACCCATAAACTTTTGCCATTCACCAGCATCCTAAATTTAATTACCGGGATCTTGATTGTTGGATATTGGCTGCAAAAACAAATACATATTACGCAACATGCAATAGATCTGCCGGAAATGATAGTTTTATGCTTTGAGGTTGCTGTAATTGCCACTGCTGCTTTGGTGATTAAGAACGATCAAACCCATAGTGGTTTTAAAATAATACAATACATAATTTTTGGAATTCATGTATTGGCTTCACTGCTTTTTTTATTATTTATGCTGTTCTTTAAAATAAACAGGATGATCTGAAATTTAGACTCTTAATATACAAGCTAATAGTCGCCATCCGACTTATTTTTTTTGGATTTATCTTCTGCCGCCTTCAATACTTTTTTATCAAGCGGTTTTTCTAATACAGCTTTTGGTTGCTTTTCCTGCACATCCCTGGAAGAAGATTGTTTTGCTGGCGCCGATTCGTTTTTAAATTCATCAGCCATGTTTATTGGGCCCATCACTTTTTTGTCATTCTTTTTATCATCAACCTGACTTTTATTAAATTCTGATTCTACAGGAACATTTTGCTCTGTATAATCGCCGGCGTCTCCATTTCCCTGGTCTTCTGTAAAGTCATTTCCCTCGCCCTGTCTTACAATATTGGAAAAATTTTGGTCTGCATAAATAGGATCATTATTTAGCTCGGCGGGCTTTTGAAATTCCGCGCTGGGATCAATACCAAGTTTTTTATCAGCATACACTTTCTGCATAAAAAAAGCAAATTCAGGCATTGCCAATTCATTTCCTCCACCAGTATGTGAGACTCTTAAAAAACGATCATCGCAGCCAACCCATGCGCCTGCAAGCAATTGCGGGGTATATCCAATAAACCAGCCATCGGTATTATCATTGGTTGTTCCTGTTTTGCCACCCATTTCAGCGTTAATTCCATAGCGGTCCCGCATAGAATGGCCGGTACCAAAATCTACAACACCCTGCATCATCTTATACATAATATACGCGTCCGATTCACTGATCACCTGCTTTGTTTCTGATTGAAAACTTTGAAGCACATTTCCATTTTTATCTTCTATCCGGCTTATGAAAATCGGCTCAGTGTTAAATCCCCTGTTTGGAAACATTGTGTACGCTCTCAGCATTTCCAAGAGTTGCAGGTCAGCTGAGCCAAGCGCAATGGATGGCACCACAGGAATTTTACTTTGTATGCCGCAAAGATGTGCAAACTCAGCAGTTTTTTTAGGGCCGATCCGGCTCATGAGATCCCATGCAGCTGCATTCAAAGATTTCGCAAGACAGTAAGCCATTGTGCCCCCTCCGCCTCCTATCGTTTTCTTGGCAAGTGTAATTTCTTTTCCACCTATATAGCTTTCCGGAGTAAGGCCGGCATCTGTTATTGCAAGCGTATAAAGCAATGGCTTGAATGTAGATCCTACCTGGCGATTAGCCGTTACATGGTCGTATTTGAACCAATTAAAATCTATTCCACCGACCCACGCTTTTACTTCGCCCGATACAGGATCAACGGCAGCAAATGCTGTTTGCATCATTTGCTTATGATACTTTATGGAATCTATGGGGGTCATAACGGTGTCGGTAGAACGGGTAGCGTTCCACGCAAAAACTTTCATTTTAGCCGGCTCGTAGAAGGTCTTTTTGATGTCTTCAGTTTTCAGGCCTTCATCTTTTAGATTTTTCCAACGCTCAGTTTCTCTCATGGCTTTTTCTAAAATATCTTCATGCCCTTTCCATACATTTTTTGAAAGCTGGGAATTGAATTTTTTTTGCATGATAACCATATGCTTTATCATAGCTTCCTCTGCGTACAGTTGCATTTTTGGATCTATCGTGGTATATATTTTCAATCCATCACGATACATATCATAGTTATCTCCTGTCGCGGGATTTTTATGTGTTTTACACCACTCGTCCAGTTTCTTATTCAGTACAGAACGAAAATATGGCGCTATTCCCATGCTTTCATCGAGCTTTTTATATTTTATGCCCAAGGGTTTCTTTTGAAGTGTTGCCGCTTCACCTGTTGCCAATATATTGTTGGTGACCATGCGGTCAAGTACCAGGTTTCTTCTGTCCGTTGCCGCTTTTGGGTGTCGTATCGGATCATACTGTCCCGGGCCACTAAGCATTCCAACAAGCAATGCGGCTTCATCCGTTGAGAGTTGCGATGGTTCTTTTTGAAAAAATACCCGCGACGCATTTCTTATCCCATAAATATTGCCCCATGAAACCCGGTTAAGGTAGAGTGCTATAATTTCCTGTTTCGTAAAATTTTTTTCGAGCTTAAGAGCAACAATCCATTCCTTTAATTTATCAGTACCTCTTTTTAATACCGAGCCACGGCCTTGCCCTAAAATGTTTTTTGCCAATTGTTGTGTGATTGTACTGCCGCCGCCATCCTGCCCCAACCCTTTTATAGCCCGTCCTATTGCAATGGCATCAATGCCGGAATGTTCGTAGAATCGTATATCCTCTGTAGATATCAATGCATCAATTACATGGTTCGAAATATCCTGGTAATCTACCGATATCCGGTTCTCCGCATATATTTTCCCCATTAATGTTTTTCCATCATTCGCATAAATTTCTGAAGCAAGATTTGCCTGGGGATTTTCCAGTTCCTGCAGAGATGGAAGTTTGCCGAATAGTCCAAAATTAACTGCAGTAAATACACATACTACCAGCAATATTCCTATGAAGACCATGGTCCATAATATTTTTACGCTTGGCCTGACCCTGGTGTTGGTGCTCTGCTTTTTAGTTATATTTTGCTTGCTGTTTGCCATTTTATTTCTTTACTGGTTGAATAAAAAGTGTTCTAAATAAAACAACTTTTTTTACTGCTAAAATTTGCCCGGATATTTTTTATTTAATAACTCCAGGTAATTTGCAAGATTTTTATTTTCTTTTAATAGCTCAAGATTCGTGCTGGAAATTACGTAGAATGAATATTTATCAGCAGGCAACCATGAGACCTCGGAAGGAGCATCTCTTTTTATTTTATCCATGAAATTAATTGCCGCGTCAGCATTTTCAAATTGCGTAAATACTAACAATGTTCTTTCCTTGTCAAGCGTATCTTTTGTGATCTCAAGATTCAGCAACCTGAATTTTTCGCGACTGTATCTTACAAAAGCATTTTTAGCTTCGTTGCTGTAAACCGGATCAACTTTGTTAAGAATCATCACAACATATTGTGGTGCCAGGGGATCGAACGTAAACGTGCCATTGCTCACTGGCGGTGCTAACTTTTTTTCAGGATTCAGTACGGCTTTTTCTGCAGTTACCACCTGTTCTGCCGGTTTCACGTTTTCGTTTTTAATAACCGGAAGCATCCCTTTACTTATTTTGGCGGAATCATATACAATTATCTGTGAATCTTCTTTTGCCCTTTCAACCGTGAGCTTCGATAAATAATCCTCGATCGAAGATCGTCTTTGAAGAACGTCAATCATAGTCGCTGCTTTTTCTTTCAAAGGAGAATTCGGATACTGATTTATAATTTGATTTAAAATGTCTGTTGCAACAGAATCCTGGCGCTGGCGTATGTAATACACCGATTCTATATAAAGTAATTGCGGATTCCAGTAATTAACGCCATATAAGCTATCAGCTTGTTGTTTTTGTTTGGTTGCTTCTTCGAAATTCCCTTCAATAAATAAATTATAAATTTCCTGGTAACGCCTTGTTCCCGCAGTATCCTTTTTTGTAGGATTCAATGCCTCAGGATGCGTTATATATTGCGCAAATTTGCTTTTGGTAAATTTGTTCAAAACAAGATTTTTATAATAATCTGCTTTTTGAATGTCTCCTGCTTTTCTATAACAGTATGAGAGATTCATATATAATTCACCCCCGTAAAGGCTGTCTGGAAAACGTTGCAGAGATTTCTCGTATGCCTCGATTGCCGCAGGATAATCCTCAAGAAGATCCTGGTAGTTTTTTCCCAATTGAAATAATGAATTAGAAACCTTGATATTGGAAGCATCCATTAATTCTTTTGTGAGGGGAACATTGTACAAGAGCCCTTCCACGCTTATATCTGCCTGGTACGGCTCTGCCGGCAACTGTGAGTCTCCGCCAGGCAAGGGATTCCCGTCAGCGTCTGTTTTTGCAACCAAATCCGAATCGCCGTCAGCTAATGGATCTCCTGAAACTCCATTTAAATTTAATGATGGATTGTTTGCCTTTGCCAATCCATTTGCTGCTGACTGGCGTCGCCAATTATCCACATTTGCTCTTTTCCCCCAAACTCTTTTGAATTCGTTATAGCCTTTTGACTTAAGCGAGGTATTATAGAAATACCATTCACCTTTAACATCAGTTACATTAAAGAGATCAGCCCTGGCATTTTTTGTATCAAAATAATCAACCGCGGAATTTGTATAATCAACGTCTGTATCCTTTATTCCGCGTTCCTTTCTTAATTTTTTAGAAAGCTTTTTTAGAAATGCGTCACGGTCTGCAGGCGTCATGGCTGCTATTTGCTGCAGGCTATCTTCCCTTTCAATTATCGTAATATCGGCTACGATCTTTGCAAGAGCATTTCTTCTATCCCTTACTTGAGTAAGGTCTCCAAGCGTAGTATCGCCGGTCTGGAGGCTGTCGTAATATGCAAAAGCATTTTTATAATCTTTATTATTATAGCTTATCTCCGCTAAATTTAAAAAAGCCCTGTTCTTGTAGGAGACATTTTGTTCATTGTAATAAATACTTTTCTTAAAATAAAATACAGCCGCAGCCGTATCCGGCTTTTGCATGGCAAGATCCGCAGCCGAGAAATAAATTATATCGCGGTAAAGATCATATTTGTCCCTCCTGGCCATGCGCAACAATGTAATTATGCTTTTATCAATTTCAGCCGGGTCTTTGCTTTTCAGCATTTTAGCCTTATTGAGGTTTGCATAAATATCCATCAACGGATCGGTAGTATGGTGTATCGCTTTATCATAGTAATCTGATGCAGTTTCAAGGTTCCTGTTCATTTCATTAAGCTGCGCAAGCAGGAATTCGCGCCGTGCCTTGTCTTCCATATCAATAGTATTGGGCAGCGAATTTTCAAGATGCCCTATTGTACTATCATACATTTGTTGGTTATAAAACCAATAAGCGCTCATCTCTTCAAGCGACGGATCCAGCCGGCCCGGAAAGGCGGGGTCGTTCTGCAGCGTATTCATTAATCCTGCAGCATCGCCGTATTCTTTCATTTCTATTAGTGTTCTTATTTGCCATATAAATGCATCATTTCGGCTGGGCGGCCTGGACAAGGCTTTATCTATAAGATTCCGATTTTCTTTGCTGGAAATACTCAATGCCTTGGTTGCTCCATTATCATTGGAGCCCACTATCAATTGGTCGTCATCTTTTTTCTTTCTTGGGTATAGGTTGTAGTTGATGAACTGGAAAGTCATTGAAGCAGAATCAAAATCCTGCCTGAGATAGTAGGCTTTACCTATGAGAAGATACAGGTTATCAACCCAGTCGCTCCTCAAGTCGTGTAATAAAACTCCCGCGGTTGCTTTATAAATTACGGAGTCGAGCTCAGTACTTTGAGCAGCCGTATTAATAAGTGAGTATCCATAAAAAGGCAGGAGCTTTGAATAGTCATCTTTATTGGAGAGGCGTGCCCTTTCAATAACTTCATTTACTTTATTATTTGCATTAAAATAGTAATTATAATGACTTACCGTATTCTGAATGAATCTCCTGGGTAATGTAAATTTTTTCTCACCGGTCTTTTCCGACTTGAGAGTTTTGGTTTTAAATTTTTCGGGTTTATCTTTTTCGAGGTCAATCGTAATTTTGCCCAATTGAGCGTAAACAGGTGGAAAAAACAGGAATGAAAGTAATAAAGTAGAAATAACTTTTACGATCCGGTTATTCATTGATGTTATGGGTTTTACAAAAGTACTGGCCTGGAATAATAGCATATCTACATTAACTTCCATTCTACAAAAATATTTTAAAAATACGGTTATTTTAAGCTTATTATGGCTTTTAATGAAGACCGTACAGTATTTTTAACAACCTAAAAAAATATTATGGCTTTGCCCCAAGGCAACATATCTTTAAAGCGGCTCAGAAACCGGTACAGGCTTGTACTTCTTAATGAGGATACCTTCGAAGAGGTGGTGGCATTTAAGCTGAACCGGGTGAGTGTATATATTACTCTTTGCACGATTTTTATAGTCCTTGTCGGGCTTACTGTAGCCCTGCTTATGTTCACTCCGCTCAGGTTGTATATACCAGGCTACGGAGAAGCTCAAAAAGCCAAGGAGTACGAAATGCTTAAGGTGAGAGCCGATTCAATTGAGCAAAGTCTTATAAAAAAGCAGCAATATATAAATACGATTGAAAAAGTTTTGAAAGGAAATGTAACACCTTTGGATACTACAAGACTTAAATTAAAAAGCATAGAAAAGAGCAGGGATTAGATTTAAATAAACAGAATGAATTCAGGTAAAGAAGGCAACAGGCAGGTGATGCGATACGCGGGCCTTGGCCTGCAATTTTTAGTAAGCATTGGCTTGGGAGTATTTATCGGGCTGAAAGCAGATGGATGGTTAAAAATATCTTTCCCGCTACTTGTATGGCTGCTGCCACTGATAATTATATTCGGACTCACATATAGAATCATTCGAGAAACGTCTAATAAGAAATAAATCCGGCATGTCTAAAAAATTTATCCCCGTAATTCTCCTTTTTGTTTTCATAATGGCGACGGTCTTCATTCTCCAATCTTACTTGCAATCTGTTGGTTTTAATATTACGGTGTTGCTGATCGGGAACCTTATTTTGTTCGCATTGAGCATTGTTGGGTTTCTTATTCATTTGCGTGGGCTGAAGTCCTCAAACATTAATGCTTTTTTACGTGGGATATACGCTTCTTTGCTGCTTAAATTGTTTGTAGTTGCGATAGGTGTTCTTGCATATGTTTTTGTGAATGGAAAGAATATAAACAAGCCGTCGCTATTTACATGCATGGCCTTATATATTTTATATACAGTCATTGAGGTAAAACAGTTAACGAAAATCGCCCGCAAAGCCTGATGCCTAAGAAAGAATCTCCGCTTCAACAATTGAGAACATATTTGCCTGAAGGATCTTTTGAGGAAGTGGCCGAATACCTTGTCACATTTAAGGTGCACCTCACAATTACCCGTGAAAGAAAAAGTATTCTTGGAGATTACCGGAACAGGCAATATGATAAAAACCACAGGATAAGTGTAAATGGAAATCTCAATAAATATTCTTTCCTTGTAACCTTATTACATGAGCTGGGTCACCTTGTTGCCTATGAAAAATACGGTAACCGTATTTCTCCGCACGGAATAGAATGGAAAAAAGAATTTAGCCAGATACTGGCCGGGTTTATTTCGAAAAAAATATTTCCGGGTGATATTGAAAAGGAACTTATTAAAAGCCTGAATAATCCTGCAGCAAGTTCTTGTGCCGAAGAAGCATTACTAAGGATTTTAAGAAAATATGATGTCCACAAACCTGGCATTTTTCTCGTTGAAGAGCTTCCGCCAAACAGCATCTTTAAAGTGAAAGGTGGCAAGACATTTACCAAAGGAAATAGAATAAGAAAAAGATTTTTGTGTAAGGAGAATGTTACAGGAAAACTTTTCCTTTTTAGCCCCGTGGCAGAAGTCGAGCTGATAAGTAGAGCGTTATAATTCTCTGTCATCAAACATTACAGCCGATATGCCCCGCTGTTGCCAACAGCTTTCCCAAAATCATGGTTTTGTCAAAATAAACAGGGCCTGGTTTCGCTGCTCCAAATTTCTAATTGACCTCCTCCTAATAAAAGGAAGCACTCATCATCTTTTCAGAAATTGACCTTATAATTATTCATCGGTCAAGTTGAAAAATTCTCTTTATAAAAAACGATCGCTTTATAAACGCAGGGATGATCTAAAATGTGTTGAGTATATTATATTCAAGCCTGATCATAAAGTAATTATTACTAAGCCTTGCAGTATTACCGGCGACCTGCATGCGATAGCTAAGGTCAAGTCTTGAAATGCTGTTAAAAATAAATTGAACAGATGGAGCGAGGTCAACATAATGCTTTCCGTTACCAGGGAAGGTAGTACCTAATACTTCCGCATATAAATTCACATTTGTCTGATCATAACTGACATATTCTTTCGGTAATAAAAGGTAGCCAAATGATGCGGTATAATTTAAGGCATGCAAAGGTTGCGTAGATTCTGTTTTATCATTTATATTATTCAGCCTGCGCCCATAGCTCATTGAACCCGATGCTGCAATTCTGTTGACAAGCTTTGTCGCAACTAAACCAGCAACGACGCCCGAATTATTTCCATCGATATCAAACTCCTCATTTTTATAATTAGTAGTATATACCTGTTCCGTATAGCCGCCATTTCCATCGGCCACCATTTTTTTATTTTCCACCGACATATGTTGCGGATTGTCAACCAGGGAAATCTTGGCATAGGCCGCCATCCTGAAATGCTCGTGAACATCGTCCCGGGAATAAAAACGATATTTACCGTAAAGACTTCCACCTTCAATTCGGAATTGTTTTTGAAACATATTTGAACCATACCCGGCAATATGTATCATCCATTTCTTACTGGCGCCGATCATAAACTCAGGCTCAACTCTGTAACTGCTGAAGGTGTTATTAAAGTTCATTTTATATAATTTCGAAAGCACCCGAAACCCTACACTTCCCGTCGCCATGTTACTTGCCGGCTCTGTATTCACATACAGCTCTTGTGCATATGTTTGCTGAAGCAATATAATGCACATTAAAGAAGTTACTATTTTCTTCATTTGTCATATTGTTACGTGATAAATTCGGGTGCCTTTTTCAATGCCTTTAGCTATACAGGTTCCATCAGCAATTCCCGTTTTGTAACAATCCTTCGCCGTTAGTGAGCTGTTCTTTTTAAATTCCTTTGACGATATAAATCCTTTATCTATGATCTTTATTTTTTTGTTGCCGTTGAGTTGTTGGTCTTTCACCTGTAAAAACATCATGGTATTGCCAGCAGCAACTAACAGGTGCATCGTTTTGCACCTTCACATTATCAAAATGAACCGTAGCCCAAAATTGTGCTACAAAAAAGCCGGCCTTTTCCACTTTATCTTTTAAAAGGTCAAAATTTACATTAGCCCCGGGTTTAAAAGTTATTTCAAAAGTCGAGTTTTTAATATTTGCGTCTACATTATCCACAAAGCTTACTGATTGCAAAGCTTTGTAAATAGCATTGCTGCACATGCTGCAGGTAAGGCCGCTGGCCTGTAAGGACACTTTTTTAACTTGTGCATTAGCAGATATAGTAAAGAAGGTAAGTATGATAAAAAGTATATTTTTCATTTTTAATTGTTTTTGGATTTAACCGTTTGTTTACGTTCGTACTTACAACATTCATGCAGTTGATCATATGCGCTGTCAACACCCGAGAAATCACGCGTATCATAGCCTGAATTTGCAATTGCTTCCTGTATTTTATTTGAATTTGTCACCGAAGGATCGTAGGCAATTTCGAGCTGTTTTGTTTTTACATTCCAGCTTGCAAAAGTTGCTCCCGCAGCTTTTGAGCTTGATTCAATTGTTTTTTTACACATGCCACAATTGCCATAAACTTTAAATAATTCTTTTTTAGCGGGAGCCTGCCCATATGACAACTGGAAAAAGAAAATGCCGGCGAATAGTAGGGATAATAATTTTATTGGTTTCATTTGATTTTTTTAGAGATACAACACAAAATAAAGATTGCCCGCAGGCAATACTGCCGCGGCGCAAAAAGAATGTTCACAATCCTAAATTGTAAAAACTGAATTAAGAATACAGAGAAATGCGCCTGATAGCGGGGGAGGGGAAGTGTCTGTTAGCGGTATTCTTCTCTCGGTTAAAGTATAAGCCAGGAGGTTTCCACTGTGAAAAAGGTGAGGAGCAAATCCAGCCGGAGCAATTAATTGAATGTTATTGGAAGAGAGTTGCTGGTTGTCTGTTATTTTAACTACTGTTACCTTATCGTTACAGCAACTATTTTTTGTATCCATACCACACTTGCCGCACTTGTCTTTCTGCGAGTGAGATAATTCCAGCGAAGAAAATTTCCCCATGCAAAAATGCATGTCTATCGCAAACCCGCAGGAAATACCCAGGTAAAAGATTGCAAATAAGGAAACAAAAATCTTTTTCATTCTCTGCAAAGATAACATGAAAGCGTTATTCATACAACACACTGTGGGTAAAGAAGTGATTTGATTTTGTTAATACAGTCAATAATTTCCTGGCTTGTGGTAAGCCATAAATGTCCTTTGGTATTACGCCATGAAAAAACTAATTCACAAATCTCCATTGCACACCAATCCTTAAAATGTAGCCCGGGGTTGGATAATTTGGAGCGGCAAAATTATTATTGGTGAAACCGAAACCGTCCTGGAATGATACAGTATTCAGATTCTCAACTTTTACCAGTCCGGTAAATGATTTTATTCTAAAATTAAAATAAGCGCTCAATTCAGGAAGGTTGCTGATGGTGGAAGTATCCTGTGGAAAAAACTGGCCGATAACCGGAGAATAATTATTTGCCTTGTAGGGCGTATTATATTTTACATCGATGCCGGTGCTTAAATTAAGATTTTTAAAAAACACGCCTTCAAATGCCAACCGTTGCCTTGTGAAGAAAAGAGGAACCCTTATCGGGTTATTTCCGGCAGTTTGCTGAACTGTAAAATCACTGTATAAATTAAGGTGCCCAACTACCTTGTTTTTAGTAGAAGCAACAAATTGAGTAATGTTTACAAGCCCGTTAAACTGCTCTGCCTTGTAATAATTTGTGAAATAGGTATAGTTTGTTATAGAAATATTGCGTGCTGTAAGGGTAAACTTTGGGTTGTAAGCCTCTGCTGAAATCACCGTGATATTTTCTTTTTTTGTACTGAGGCTATCATTAAAATTAAATGCTGAGTTTCCTTCAAATATATATGAGGGCGACCTGTTCACATTTTGAAACGTAACCTGCACGTTCCCCAGCTTGCTATTGAGGAAGCGGGTGAGAGTTGCATAGGCACTATAGTCACCGGCATTGAAGCCAGTGGGATAAAATTCTCCTTTGAGCAGCGCATCCCATTTTTTGTTTCGCGTTTTATTGCGATATTCTCCGTGCAATACCACATTATAAAAATTTTTACTTACCGAAGGTTTGGGAAACACAACCAACGGAAATCCTTCGCGTACCGATTGAGAGAAGGTGCCTTTAAAATTTTCAAGACGAATTCCGGCCTCAATAAATTGAGCAGGATTTTTTGTTTCAGGAAATTGTTTTATCGAAAAGTCGTTTGACACAAACTTCCATTTATCCTGGACATAAAAATTAAAACTTGCGGAAGGATTTAAGGTTAAGCCGTACCATTTGCTGAACAAAGCTGCATCCCGTTTTGCGTATTCCAAAACACCAAGTGTGTCTCTGAATTTATAGGTGTAGGTATTGTAACTAATAGTATGTTGAAAACGGAACTTGGGGTAAAATAAATAGTCTGTTGTACTATCGTTTATAATTATGGAATCTTTAATTCCGAAATCATAGCTCTGCCGGAAGAAGGCTGTGAAATTGCTGTAAAAGTTGCCGGTATTTACTTTAGTTGAAAATACATTATAAGATTGTTCCACATTGCCACCAAGGTTTACCGGAATGTAATAGCGATTTTTTTTCTTAGGATCAAGAAGAGACGAATCATCCTGAATACCGCCGTTTTCTGAAGCGCTTAACTTATTTCCTAACAAAACTACATAGGCCGCATACCTTTTTTTGTTCCCTGGTAATTACTAAAAAAACGATAATTGTTGTGATTGCTATTCTGCGTTTGAAAAAAGCCAGGTGCGGATATCAACCTGTATTCGATGCCGGCGTTCCAGTTGGGCTTTATATTTTGAGTGTGCTCTACCTTAATTAACTGTTCTTTTCCCGATGCAAGCAAATACGTTAGTTCAGTAAAGGGCCTTGTCGTCTTAAAGAATTTGGTATTTTCAATAGTGTATTTGTACAGGTCATAAGCATGAAGACCCGCATCCCAGCCTGCTTTTAATATTGGTGTGAAAAGTACCGGGAACGCCGGACCTCCATTATTACCAAGTGTCACATAGTCGGCAGGGACGGAATAAATTTTATTAAAATCACTTACAGATGAATCGATCTTATCGGATTTTAAAGAATCGAGGTACCGGAAGGAAATGGTGATTGAATCGGCAAGATCGTCGCGATGTTTGAAGCCAAGTGTATCAGCTTTTTGTCCCTGCCTGGGTTGGTTTGGATTTGTGGAACTACTTTGAGGATTGGTGCTTCCAGGCCTTCGTTTTAAGATAGAGGGAACCTGCGAATGTACGGTTCCCGCGAATGCAATGCACAGTATAGTGAAAGCCAGCTTTTGAAATTGTATTTGTGCTTTATCACCCATTGATTCACTTCTTATAGCGCCGCAATTAAATTTTTAAAGATTAATGTTAGTTTGGGTTCTGCCTCGCTTGCTGCCAGTAATACTTCTTCGTGAGTAATTTTATTTTCTTCTTCCCTTATTCCAATATCAGTAATGACGCTCATAGCAAACACGGGCAATCCCAGGTGTACAGCTGCTATTACTTCCTGCACGGTGCTCATTCCTACAGCATCACCACCAAGAATGTTTAGCATTTTATATTCCGCTCTTGTTTCAAATGCAGGCCCTGTTACTCCCATGTAAACACCTTCTTTCACATCAATATCATTTTCTTTCGCAATTTTTTTTGCCATCTCCACCAGGTGTTTTTTATAAGGCTCACTCATATCAGGAAACCTTGGGCCAAAATCATCCACATTTTTTCCGAGTAACGGATTTAAAGTAAGCATGCTGATGTGATCCCTGATTATCATAAGATCTCCCACACGAAACGTTTTGTTGGTACCTCCTGCCGCGTTGCTGATTAATAAAGTCCCGATTCCTAAAAACTTTAAAACCCTGATTGGAAAAACGACCTCCTGCGTTGTGTAGCCTTCATAATAATGAAACCTGCCCGCCATTGCCACAACTTTTTTCCCGCCTATTTCACCGAATATTAGTTGACCGCTATGGCCTTCAACCGTGCTCACGGGAAAATTTGGTATGTCAGCATAATTGATTTTGAGTTCAACATTTATTTCCGAAACAAAACTTCCGAGGCCACTTCCCAACACAATACCTACTTCAGGTTTTGTTGTATAATTTGATTTTATAAAATCTACGGCCTCATTAATTTTGGTTAACATACAATTTTTTAAAATTCGCTCAAAGTTAAGTGAATGGAGTTATGGATATATGGTGGAATTGTTAATTGGTTGATAAGGTAAATGATGTTCGGAAGGGATTGGCCAACCGGCTTTGGTATTTCAATGCCTGGTTAGATTACTTTAGTATTTACGTCATGCCTCAACAGTGTACATTCTTTTTACATCATACATTTTTTCTATTCACCCGAATATTTTTTGTTTTCTCATCCATATCTCCCAATATTTTTTCTTTTGACCGGCTTCTAAAAAAGAAGCTTCAATCATTTTTTTTATTTCATTATTTTTCGCGGCTAACTTTTTAAAAATATTTTCAGTTGCTTTTCCCGGGATATTCAAAGTAGCAGAGAGCTTTATAAAATCATCTAATTTTATTTTTTTCTTTTTTCCATTTAGTGTTAACCCTAACTCTTCGTCATCTTTCGGGTTTACAAGATTCACATTGATAAGATCGTAAGCGGGGCTGAAATAAATTCCATTGGCTCTATGCACTAAAGAAAAATTTTTAAGGTGCATATCATTATTACCAGAGAGGTAGCTGAACAATACTAATTCAAAATAATGTACTGTATCTAATCCTGTATTGATACAATAGGTTGATATTAACTTGCCTGCTTTTTCATAAGAGCCTTTATACTTATTTTCAGTAAGGAAGCCGGAAAGCTGGCAAAAATCTTCAATGTGAATTTTTTCTTCCTTATGTCTGTCGAATCTTTTGGCGATATAAACAAGACTGCCATCAGTTGCTCTTAACAAGGTATGTTCGCAAACATTTATTTTGAATTCCGAAGCAATATGCATGGTGAGGTCTTCGGTTTCCGGCATGTTAAGATACATTGCCTGTTGCGGCTTTAGAATATATTCTCCCCATAGGCCAACGATTGAAAGCCTGTTTTGCTCTTTGGATTTTTGGAGCGTAACAGAAAGTTTAGGCTGAACACCGGTTACGGCTATCCGTTTATTGATGGTTTTATCAGCGAGCTTTTTTAATACGGTATCATTTAGAGTCAAAACAGGCACTTCCGGCGTTCCAAAAATTTTTTGTGAACACTTTGCGTGGTATTCCTGTTCACCTGCATCTTTGTAGCAAAACCAACAATTGGGCATGATGTATTTTTATTCTTTTTCAGGGACAACGCTTACAGCGCCAATGGCGTCACGGCAGGTCTGTAATAACAATTCAAATCTGTCATTTGATTTAATTTTCCAATGATCTATCGCGATATTAAGCAACCACCCTTCAGGAATAAGCCCGTCAAAAAAAGAAAACAATACCTTGCTTGAATACGCAGATTCTCTTAAAGGCAATGTGAGGCTTACCGGCTTCGCGCCACCGGTTTTTAAATATTTTGGATCGTATTTAAATTCGTATCCTTCGTCCGTCTCAGCAATGAAACCGGCTAATGTATTGCTATAATAAACCTTTCCTTTTTTCATTTTATTTTTTCTTATCCTCAACAGATAAATGCGCCCCGAAAAGGGCCAATACCTGGTTGACTTTATCTATGCGAAGCGTTGCTTTTCCCTGCTCCATATCTCGTATCAGTCTTAATCCAACACCGGCCTTGGCAGATAACTCTTTCTGCGTTAATGAATTTTCTTTTCTCATTTCTTTTAAAAATGTTGATAGTTTCATTTATACCCTTTCGGGTATAAAAATAGGGAAGTTTTTATAATTATACCTTATCGGGTATAAAATCGGTAGAAACAGTAAAATTATACCCGAACGGGAATAAAAAATAATTCTAATTAAACTAAAGATTTTTATAAAAAGGAGATGGACTAAATTTGCCGGGTAAAATTTTTATGATGCAAACGGCAACGCAAATATTTGATTTCGCTAAGTGGAACGGCGAGCTTCCTGAATTAAGTAAGCAATACCAGTCCGCAAGCCCATACCCGCATATAGTTCTGGAAAATTTTTTGAACCCAGAAGCCCTCGATGAATGCATAACGGAATTCAATACTTTGAATTCATCTGATGGCTGGATAAACTATGCGCACTACAACGAGAAAAAGAAAGGCCTTAACAAACTGGATTTATTGCCCGAAGCGATTAGAGAAACTATCACGGAAATGAATTCTCCCGAATTTCTAAAATTTCTCAGTACACTTACGGGAATAAAAGATTTGCAAAAAGACGATCACCTGGAAGGTGGTGGTATTCATCAGTCCACAAAAGGTGGCTACCTGAATATACATGCTGATTTTACAGTTCATCCACACCATCGCAATTGGCAGCGCCGTGTGAATGTATTGGTTTACCTGAACAGGAATTGGGAAGAAGAGTGGGGTGGAAAATTAGAGTTATGGGATAAGGAAATGAAAGCATGTGAAGTAAAGTTGGCGCCTGTTTTTAACCGTTGTGTAATTTTTAATACCGATGCGGATTCCTATCACGGCCATCCGGAGCCGATGACCTGCCCTGAAGGCGTTTACCGGAGATCTATTGCTTTGTATTATTATTCTATTGAGGATAAACCATTCCGTCGTGCAACATATTACCAGGCCAGGCCTGGCGAGGGCAATAAGAAATTTATGGTGAAATTGGACAACGCTATGGTTGCAGCTTATACAGAAATAAAAGGTCGCCTTGGAGCCAATGATAAAATTATCAGTAAAATATTAAAGTTCTTTTCGGGAAAGAAAAAATGATCTTAAAGTTCGTCGTTTTTAGTCCATGGTCTTTCAGTAAACTCTGAAACAGAAATTATAAACTTCTTACTTCTCCACATCTCTCTTCAAAAATATAAAACCGTTTTTTCTATACATTTCTTTTAGCTGGGTGTATTGCTTATACTTATCTATTCTATCTACTTTAGAAACAAAGTAAACCGGCTTGTCAATATCGCCTGTAAGCAACCATTGCTCGTCGTAAGATTTGGGATTTGTTGGTCTTTCTTTCTTTACATAAAAAAGCTGCGCATAGCTGAAATAGCCTAGCGTGTTTACATAACAATCTTCGCCCCGTCTCTGTATAAAAAAATCAATAGCGGCGCCCTGCGTGTATCGCTCCACCTTAGGTACAATAATAGCGGATGCAAGGAAAATCACGATAGCCGTTCCTCCGAATAATACCCATGCCGCTTTTTGAAATTTATTTTTGATTAAATACCTGATGCCAATCACAATCGAGATAATCATTAATAACCCCACAATTCCCTCCACTCCGCTCCAATGAACATCAGCCTGCATCATACTTTTCGCAAAAGGATCTTTTACATAAGGAATCAATTTCTTAATATTCATGGCGAGGTAAGGGAATGCCAGTAAAAATATTGCAATGACGCTCCCAAGAATCGCTATGAACACACCTACATATTTCTTGTAAAGCATTTGCTTTAGGTCCCATTTGTAAAGCGTATAGGCGGCCAGAAAGGTAAGTGGAAACCAGGCCAGGGAAGAATAGTGAATAATCCTGGATTGAACAACAGTGAACAGGATCGTTACAACCCAGAATAAAATCTGCATCCATTTTTTGAAATCTTTATCAAACCGGCTTGTATAATTTGTTTTAAAAAGAGATGGAATGGCAAGAAGTGATGCGGGAAAACAACCAACAAGAAGTACTATAAAATGGTATCCAAAAAAGCCCTTTTGTCCGGCATCGTGCGTAGTAAACAGCCGATACTGGTATTTAAAAAATTCAATGATGAATGATGGGCCGTTTTTGATGGTTTCATATCCATACCATGTGGCAGTAACTACTGTCGCAATAATCAAAAATAAAATTGCATGCCACCAGTTAAAATAAAAACGAAAACGGTTGTAAATAAAATAAACTCCCAGCGCCAATAAAAAAACCATTAGCGAAACCTGCCCCTTTGTTAAGACAGCAAGGCCCATAAAGATGCCGGACCATATAACATAATACATTGGATTTCCCTTAAGCCCTCCTTTATCAAATTTATTCCTGGCCCAATGATATAAGATGAAATTATAAAAGGATAAAAAGGTAAATAGATTGAACCATGGATCGATGATCCCGGATTTAAAATACATGTTAGGAAAAAGCGATCCGCCGAACGCCAAGGCCCAAAGCACACCAAATTTTTTGTCGTAAATCCTGCTGCCGCAAACAAAAACAACTATCAAAGTTACAATGCCGCAAACAGCATTTGGAAAACGTGCTGCAAATTCAGTGATGCCGAAAATTTTCATGGCTGTGCTTTGCATCCAGAAAAACATCGGCGGCTTTTCCCAAAAGGGCTTGAAGTTGATATACACCCGGCTGTAATCATTCATCTTAATCATTTCACGGGAGCATTCGGCAAAATTAACTTCGTCCCAATCAAATAAATGAACTCTTCCGAGGAATGGAATAAAAAAAATCGCCCCAAGAATTGCAATAAAAATGATGATTTGGCTTCTACTTAACTGCATACTTTTTGACTGGTAATTTATGATTTTCCTTCAGTAATATTGAGACTAATTCCAAAAATCAGTAATGGTAAAGAACGTATTGAAAACCTAGCATAACACTATTTTGTAACCGGTTCATACATCTTTCTTCTCATCAGTCCCCATTTGCATAAACGATGAATAATTGAAACTTTAAGAACCCCAAGTCCATAAGTAATGCTCCGCTGCAAATTTATACTGGAAGCTTCTTCAAAATAATGAGTGGGGCAGGTGATTTCTGCAATCTCATAACCGAGATATATAATTTGTGACAACATCTGGTTATCGAAAACGAAATCTTCTGAATTAACACTGTAATTAATACGCTCCAGAACTTCACGTGAGAATGCACGATAACCGGTATGGTATTCTGCGACTTTTTGATTAAGCATCACGTTCTCAAAAAAAGTAAGCACACGGTTGGCGATATATTTATACAAGGGCATGCCGCCATGTAGTGCTCCTTTACCCAATGTACGCGACCCAAGTACAACCTGGTACACATTATTTGCAATAAGGTAGGCCATCGAAGGTATAAGCTTTGGCGTGTATTGATAGTCGGGATGAAGCATGATGATAATATCCCCTCCAATTTCAAGGGCCTTATCATAGCATGTTTTTTGATTGCCGCCGTAACCACGGTTTTCATCATGTTTAATAATATGTGAAATGCCCAGTTCATGGGCAACCTCGATAGTTTTATCGCTGCTGTTATCATCAACCAATATCACATCGTCTACAATATCAAATGGAATTTCCTGGTAGGTTTTTTTAAGTGTAAGCGCAGCGTTATAAGCCGGTAAAACAATAACTATTTTCTTATTATCAATCATGCTGATTAATTTCTTCCATTTTTATTTTTAATGAACCCTGAAATGCCCGCAGGGCGCAAAATTAGCTTATTGAAACTATAGCTGAAAAAATAATGCCTTAGAAGTGCCTGTCGGAATTAGAAATTGACAACTATTGTTTATTTAATAACTTATTACAGTACACGTTTTCTGTCACTACCAAAACTTTACTCTTTTTATAAATTAGACTTTATCTTCGCTCAAAAGACTTTATATGAATTTACATGAATACCAGGCCAAAGAATTATTGAAAAAATATAATGTTCCTATCCAGGAAGGAATTGCATGCAATACTGTTGCTGAGGCTGAAGAAGCTTACAGGTATATTAACAGCCAGTATGGGAGCAAGTTTGCGGTTATCAAAGCCCAGATACATGCGGGAGGCCGGGGTAAGGGAACAATTATAGGTACTGATCAGAGAGGTGTAGCGGTTGCAAAAAGCGGGGAAGAAGTGAAAAAAATAGCCAGTAATATTTTAGGTGGAACGCTGGTAACGATTCAAACGGGTGAAGCCGGTAAGCAGGTTAATAAGATATTGGTCGCTCAGGATGTTTACTACGAAGGACCTGAAAAAACAAAGGAGATTTACCTGTCCATTTTATTAGACAGGTCTAAAGGAAAGAATGTAATAATGTACAGCACGGAAGGTGGCGTAAATATAGAAGATGTTGCACATGATACTCCTGAGAAAATTTTTAAAGAATGGATTCATCCCGGTGGTGGATTACCCGCTTTTCAGGCAAGAAAAATTGGATTTAACCTTGGACTTAAGGGAGATGCATTTAAGAACTGCGTGAAGTTTGTAACTAATTTGTACAATGCTTATGTAGGCCTTGACTGCAGTATGCTCGAGATAAATCCATTATTTAAAACCAGTGATAATAAAATTATCGCGGTTGATTGCAAAATGAATATTGATGATAATGCATTAATTCGTCATCCTGATATAGGCGTGCTTCGTGATCTTGCTGAAGAAGACCCGACAGAAGTGGAAGCCGCGAAATTTAATTTGAACTTTGTAAAACTTGACGGCAATGTTGGATGCATGGTAAATGGTGCCGGCCTTGCCATGGCAACAATGGATATGATAAAATTAAGTGGCGGCGAACCTGCTAACTTTCTTGATGTGGGCGGCACTGCCAATGCGCAAACGGTCGAGGCGGGATTCAGAATAATATTAAAAGATCCAAAAGTAAAAGCGATACTCATCAACATATTTGGCGGTATTGTAAGATGCGATCGTGTAGCCCAAGGTGTTATAGATGCTTATCAATCTATTGGTACCATTGAAATACCGATAATTGTTAGATTGCAGGGCACAAATGCGGAAGTCGCAAAAGATCTTATAGATAAAAGTGGTTTGAAAGTGCAATCTGCCATTTTACTAAGCGAGGCGGCTGAATTGGTGAACAAGGCAGTTGCGTAGTTTGCGGCTTTCAAGCGTTTTCAAATCAAGTTCTCAATAAAAATTTGGACAAAAAAAAAGCCGGCGTTTTCAGCCGGCACAATTAACCTACATCATAGTTAAAACCCCAAATTATTTTGGCAATAATACTTTGTCAACCACGTGAATTACGCCATTGCTTTGGTTCACATCGGTAATAGTTACTCTTGCTGTTCCTCCATTTTCATCTGTAACCATTATTGCCTTGCCATTTGGCTTTATAGTAAGCATTTCACCTTGAACGGTGGTTAAAGTTGCTGCACCGTTACCATCTTTTATCATCCTGGCAAGATCCCATGAATTTAATTTTCCAGCCACTACATGATAAGTCAGAACTGCAGTAAGCTTCGATTTATTTTCGGGTTTTAAAAGCGTTTCAACCGTACCGTTCGGCAATGCATCAAAGGCCTCGTTTGTTGGGGCGAAAACTGTAAAAGGGCCCGTGCCAGCCAAAGTTTCTACCAGGCCAGCTGCTTTTACCGCTGCCACAAGGGTCGTGTGGTCTTTGGAATTGACTGCATTTTCAACAATATTTTTTGTTGGATACATTTCAGCTCCTCCAACCATTACTGTTTTATTCATGTGATCCATTCCATCCATTTTACCCATCTTATTTGATGAAGTACATGCAGCAAATATTGCCATAGAGCATACTGCTAATAATTTAATTTGTTTCATTTTTAGTTTTTTTAATTGATTTTTTTATTCTATTTATGTACGTTCTATCAAAGAAGTCAGATTTTTTTTCTTGAAAAAAATGTTTTAACAGTCAAGGTTACACTAAAATAGATTTGTGAGAATTATACATGCAAAATGTTTTTAAAAAAAAATACTGAACGATGAACAAAAGGATAATTATTTTGTTATTAAACAAAACAAGGCCAGGTGAAGACGAAAAGGGGAATAAAAAAAGTATGGTTAGATCTTGGATATCACATACAACTCTTCCATAGTAGGAGCGTCGCTGCCACCGGCTTTTTCTAACGTGATGGCAAATGCATCAGCCTTGCCAAAAGATTTCATTTTTTGAATGCGGTAGACTCCTTTTTCAGTAGAGATCATGCCGCCACTTATAGGTTTACCATCAACAATCGCCCACAACTGGTATTGCTTTCCTGTAGGAACGGCAGGTAAATTAGAAGGGTCTATATAAACCTCCCCGGTATTTTTCATCCAGAATATTTTAGCAAGCGCTTCCGGTGCATGCGGAGTTCCGGTCAAAACTACGGGACGTGAATTCCTGTCAGTGACCACGTCCATATCCTTATTCATAGCAAGGTTTATAGAATCTTTTTCCGCAATTTTTTGTTGCGCTACCTGGAGATCGGTATTGGTGGCTTGATATTTATTATAGTAGGAATAGTTAAGTATAGCACTGCCAATTAATAGAATAAGGATTGCTGCTGCAACCAGTTTAAAATAGGAGGGTATTCGATAAACAACGGCTTCAGCTTTGGCGTTATCTGTCTTAATAAAAGGCAAATTATTTTCTTTTGCTCCTGCATTTATCTGGGAAAAAATTTTGTCTTTTACTGATGCAGGCGGTTCTATTGCATTAGCCCGGGTATAAGATTCTAATGACATTTCTATCTCAAGTAATTCTTTTTTTACTTCCGGATATTCAATGATCCATGCCTCTACCTGTGCTGTTTCTTCAGGTGATGCAAGTCCCATTGCGTATAGCTCAAGTAAACCAGATGATATGATGTCGTTTATATTCAATTTTAATTTTGCAAAATTTTTCTTAATTCAATAATTGCTGTTCTCATTCTTGTTTTTACGGTTCCTAACGGGATAGACAAATGTTTTGATATCTCGTCCTGGGTAAAACCGCCAAAATAAGCAAGATCAATGATTTCTTTTTGGTCGTTCTTAAGAAAGGTTAAATGTTTGCGAATGCCTAATGCATCAAAACTAGCAGCAGTATTGGTGTTTTCGCTGATGTTATCTACGGCATTCTCTGCATTTTGGATTTTCGCCTGCTTTTTATAACCCTTACTCCGCATAGTGTCTATAGTCAGATTTCGGGTAATGTTGAGCATCCATGTAAAAAGCCGACCCTTTGTACTATCGTAGTTTGAAAAATTATTCCAGATTTTTACAAATGCTTCCTGCAGGACATCTTCCGCAAGTTCTCTCTGTTCAAGCATTTTATAGATAATTCCAAAAAGCGCCGCAGAATAATTGTCATATAGATACGCGAAAGCTGATTGATCTCTGTTCTGCAACAGGTAAATAAGTTCTTCCTCACTATATCTCTTTATTTCAGCCAAACGAGTGTTTATAAAGTCAATAAAAATTATCTATGAAGGTTTGAAAATTAAAGATAGGGGTTTCATCTTGAAATTATTTTTCAAAATAGCAAACGCTGCCACCAACCCAATCTTTATCCATATTATATCTTACTCCTATCATTTTGCCCTTACTCAACCGGGCAAGATTATTCACCGCTACAGGCCTTGCCATACCCTCCTGCCAGAAATAGAAAAGTCTTACCTCTGCTTTTGCGGGAACATTTGGTGTTTGTATCACATCAGCATATTTTACTTTTCTTTGTAATATCCAGTTTTCAGGATTGGTAACTGCATTTATGTCTTCTTTTGTAACATCAATAATGACTCCCTGGCCCGCAAAAGAAAACAAAGGCTTTAATACAAAATTTTCAAGATCACCCGGCAATTGTTTTACCTCATTTAAAAAAAATGTTTCAGGAACAAAGGGATGATTTATGAAAGGGATGGTAAACTTGCTTATGCGATAGAACCAATTTGGATGTGGCACCCACTCCACGTCAAATGGCTGTGTAATATCTACGATGTTACCAAGATCTTTTTTTATGTGTCCCAGCTCATCAAAAATGATACGATTATAAATTCTTTTTACTTCTACTCTTTTTCTATCTTTTTTATAGAATAATTTTTTTCCTTCCTGCTCAAGCTCCGTGAGGCATACTATCGGGATGCCAAGATAATCCTGCGTACAGTAAAAGTCGATGCGGGTCTTTTGTTCATGCGGTTTTATTTCGAGCAGTATCACGTTTTCAATTTCATGATCGCCGATAATTATTTTTTTCAAAAGCTCAACGTATGAGGCCGCATTGTATCCGCTGAGGTAATGGTCGAAATTTTTTGGGATTTCAAAATGTTTCTCAACGATTTGAGGATACATTATTTGAAATGCAAATAAAGTTGGAAATCCCTGCATCTCGATTAGTTGCGGCTCCAATTCTCCTTTTTCATTTTCACAAATGCCGAAATCAAACGCGATGAAGTGCGTATGCTCATTTTCATTTGGGACGTTTTCAATTTCTGGTATGGCCCGGTCAGTAAGTTTTTTAAAATCGGGCCTTACAATAAAGTCTACAATTTCTTCACATGCCTCCAGCATTTTATCTGTAAAATCTTTTGGTATAAAAACAGGAGTCTCGGCTACACGAAATACGATATCGCCCGGATGCTTACTGTTCAGGTCGTGCAAAAAGTCTTCGTATTTTTTTTGAGTAAAATTTTCATTAAACTGCCTCCTGAATTCAGGTATCATGCTGTTATTTTTTTTCTGTCAGGAAGAAAGATAAGAAAATATGAAATGTGAACGGATAATTAGTTGTAATAAACCGTGTTGAATTATTTACGGTTCAAGACAGAATTCGCGGATAAATATGGCCAACAGGTTTCGTTAAGCCATAACCACTGCCAGGCTACCAAGAGCAATGTTTAAAAAATTTGGAAGTATATGAGAATGTGTCCACATGATTTTATCAGGGTCGTTTAAATGTTCAATCATTGATTTCCATTTTTCTTCCCCGTGATTTTCTATTACTGTTTTCTTTCTGTCTGCAGTTTGCAAATGCATGCTCATACCAATAGGATCAGCTTCAGGATGAAATTGGGTGCCTATAAAATATTCGCTGAATCGTATTCCCATGATAGCCCTTTCAAAGGGTACGTGTGTTCTTTCTTTTTCGATGCACAGTATTTTGGCCTTCTTGTACAATACGTTCATCCTTGGTTCTATTACCTGGTAATCCCGGCTGTCGACTGCATAAAACGGATCCTTCATCCCACTAAATACGGGCTCTTCAAAACCATCCTCGAGAAGGTGTATTGGGAAAACCCCAAATGACCTTGAATTCCTGGCGCATACATTGGCAAGTTCCCAATGCCTGCAAACCAGTTGGAAAGAATGGCAAATAAAAAATACATGTTTCTTTTGCTGCTGCAGCTGATCAGTATTCCATTTTTCCACCTCACCAAGCCATGAGAAATAATGTTGCTCCCATTCCGATCCTTCGCTTTCGAGCGGGCTGCCCGGCCCACCTGAACTTATGTAAACATCATAACTTAAATCGGGTACAGCATTTTTTAGACGGACATCAAATTCATCCAATGTAACATTAAGGTTATTTGCCTCTTCAAACTGCTTAATGATTTCACGTAAGCATCGCATTCCCTGATTTTCCACTCCTTCGTACAGATCTAATATAGCGATTCGCAAGCCCTGTTTATCAGTGTCATTCATTATGCAAATATAATCAGATAGGGAATAATATGATGCCCATCCTTTTCCTACAGCGAAACAACTTCCCGTTTCAATTCATCCAACGGAACATCTATTCTATTCATCTATTAAATATTGTCCTGCAAAAAATAAAGCAGAGAAAATTTATGAAAAAGAAGATTCTTCTTTTTTTAAAGGACAATTTTAAAAATTGTAATTCTAAATTAATACATGCACAATTCTACAACACAAACAAAATAAAAAATAAAATGGAACTTAAAATTTTTTTAAAAAGCAGTATGTCTGCATCAGGGCTTGCTTTGTAGGCCGTTATTGAAACCCCGCACAAAGGGGGATGTAACTGATTCAACTGCCGGGAGCAATTTGGTTTTTTACCTGGTTATTTTCGATTTCCTTTATGGCGTCTTCTTTTTCCTTCTCTTTTTCCACATGTTGCAGGCTTTTGTTTTCTTCTTGCACTTCTATTTTTTTTGCAAAAACGGTGTAGTGATTTGGCCTTATCTCACTGCCAAATCTCACTGCCCATGCTTTTGTAAATTCAGCCCCAAAATATAAAATGAAAGATGAATAGTACACCCAGACCAACAGAACCACTAAAGATCCTGCCGCTCCATAAGTACTTCCAATATTGCTTTTACTTATATAAAATGTGATCGCAAATTTACCCAACATAAAAAGAATAGCAGTGGCAATGGAACCCGCCCATACATCGTTCCATTTTATTTTTGCATCGGGCAGCACCCTAAACACGACCGCAAATAAGGAAGTAACGACACAAATAGTAATAAGCAAATTGATTACATAAAAGGCCGGTACGGCAATTCCGGGAAATTGTTTTTCGAGCCGGCCACTTATGCTTTCTACGATCGCATTAACCCCAAGCGATACCAGTAACAAAAAACCAAGACTTCCAATAACTCCAAATGATAAAAGCCGGGTTTTTACTAAAACCTTCCAGCCGGCCGTGGGTTTTCTCTTCAGTCCCCATATCATGTTTATTGAGTCTTGTATCTCGGCAAATACTGAAGTTGCACCTATGAGTAATGTAATTATACCAATTGTTGCCGCTGTGGTGCTTTCTCCACTAAGGCTCGCATTTTTTATCATTTCCTGGATTTGCAAAGCAGCATCATGCCCGACGAAACTTTGCATTTGCCCGTAAATGGATCCTTCCACTGCATCACGCCCAAAGAAGAAACTGCATAAAAAAAGTATTACTATAAGCATGGGCCCCAGCGAAAAAACCGTATAGTATGCAAGTGATGCACTTAGCTTTGGGACTTTGTCATCAGAAAATCCTTTAAAACAATTTTTTAAAACTTTCCATAATCCTTTAAACGTCACTTTTTTCATCGGTTGTTTTTTTCTGTAATATCAAAATATAATCCAATATTGATAAAGTACAAGATTACAAGGATGTTTGCAATAAATGATTTTAGCAGCCAAAAGCTTTTCTCAACTGAATATATCTTCATAAAATCGTAAAGCTTTTTTAATATTACGTGAGAAAAAATAATTAACTTTCTTACAAAATAAATTTTATGAAAAAACTATACTCAATTCTTGTTGTTTTACCGTGCATAATTTTTGTACTTCCATCGTGTTCCAAACAATCGGCAAAAGAAATGATATCGCCGGTTTCTCCCAACGTTATAAACGCAACCATTGCTCCTAACCAATCGTATGCTTTGAATGTTAGTAGCTCCGGAAATGTTGTTATAGAAAAGCAGGCTTCACATTATAAAATAAGTAAAACCGTGATAGATGAAAAGACCGGCCAGGTTTCTTACCAATACGTGCCTGCGCTGGATTATACAGGAACGGATGAAGTAGTATTGAGTAAAAAACTAAACGTTATCTCATCAGGCAATACCGGCGGATGTAACAATAACCACGCCGAGGTAGCCGCCAATACAAGCTATAGCACATCGTACACAACGATCCGGATTACCATTGTTGCTAAATAAAATTTTGCCTGAACCACCAGGAGTAAACAGTACCCTCGAATATTCAATGTATGGTTAAATGCCACCAGCTCATTGAGATTCCAATTATTCTCCGGCAATTCTAAGAAAACGCGACTATCAAACGATCCTCTCATATCAAAAGGGTCTGGGTGATTAACACTAATATGGAACGGTAGTTCATATTGAGGCAAACAACCAGGGATAATTCTGAAAACCTTTAATGGCAATTCAAAAAATGACAGCCATGTTATTACAATAACCACTTATCAAACAATTCCATTAGTATGGCTGTTTGCCCTTAACTTTATTTTTTTTAAATCAATTCAATTATTATATGAGCGTAAAGTGCAGATGTATATTAGTCGTTGCCTGTTTTCTTGGCATGAATATGAGCGGCTTTTCTCAGACAGAAAACAAAAAAGTTTTATCTCTAACGAAAAATTACATCGACAGGAAAAATATGGATCTAACTGTAAAGCCTGGCGATAATTTTTTCCTTTACGCGAATGGTAACTGGAAAAAAAATAACCCGGTACCGGCATCCAGAACAAGGTGGGGAAGTTTTGATGAATTGCGCGAAGAAAATTCAAAACGCCTTAGTTCATTATTGGAAGAGGCGTCCAGGAATACCGGCCGGGACAGAAATACGCAGATCATTGGGGATTTTTATGTCAGCGGAATGGATAGCATTACAATTGAGAAAAAAGGATATGAACCAATAGAAGCAACGTTAGAAGAAATAAATAAGATTAGCGATATTCCTGGCATACTGCATGAAATTGCGTTTATGCGGGTCAATGGTTTTGGGGGCGCTGCATTTGGAATATTTGTAGGAGCCGACAGAAAAAATGTGCTTGTAAATATTCCATCCATAGGACAGGGCGGCACGAGTTTACCGGACAGGGATTATTATTTAAAGGATGATGCCCGTAGCGTAAAGATCAGGGAAGCTTATATGGAAAATCTGAAAACAATGTTTGCGTTAGTTGGTGAAGATGCGAATACGGCGAATGCAGATGCGGATGCTGTGATGAAAATTGAAACCACACTGGCAGAAGCACAAATGCCAAGAGTAGAAATGCGGGACCCCTATAAAACCTATAATAAATTTTTATTGAAAGACCTTTCTGCGATTACCCCAAATATTGACTGGGCAGGGCAGATGGAAGAAATGCATATAATGCGTGCGGACAGCGTGGTGGTAAATAATCCTGCTTTTTTAAGGACGCTGGATAGTATGCTGACGGCGGTTTCTTTGCATGATTGGAAAAGTTATTTGAAATGGACCGTTATCAGAAGTGCTGCTCCCAATTTGAGCAGTCCATTTGTAAATGCAGATTTTGAACTCAATAAAGTTTTAACTGGTCAAAAAGAGCAAACGCCCCGCTGGCAGCGCATGAGTGGCCTGATTGACAGAACTCTTGGAGACATGATAGGGCAACTTTATGTAGACAAATATTTTAAGCCTGAGGCCAAAGCATATATGGTAGACCTGGTGAGTAATATGCAAAGTACTTTTGCGGATCGCATAAAAAAGCTGGACTGGATGAGTGAAGATACAAAGGTGAAAGCGCTGCAAAAACTGGATGCGTTCACCAAGAAAATTGCATACCCTGATAAATGGAAAGACTATGAAGGCCTTGTAATAAATAAAGATGATTTTTTTGGAAATGTTCATAACGTAAGCATGTGGTCCTATAATTATATGACGGGTCGTATGGGTAAACCCGTTGATAGAACAGAGTGGGGAATGACGCCACCTACAATCAATGCGCAATACAGTCCTACCAATAATGATATTACTTTTCCTGCAGGCATACTGCAATTTCCATTTTTTGATTTTGGAGCAGATGACGCGGTAAATTATGGAGGTATTGCCGCTGTGATCGGCCATGAGATGACACATGGCTTTGATGACCAGGGCCGGCAATTTGATGCCAATGGAAATCTCAAGGACTGGTGGCAAACAGAAGATGGTGAGAAATTTAAAGTAAGAGCGGATGAAGTAGCAAAAGAGTATGATAGTTTTACTGTTTTAGACACGATCCATATAAATGGACGGTTGACATTGGGTGAAAACCTGGCTGACCTTGGGGGTTTAAATATTGCTTATGAAGCTTTCACTAAGACAAAGCAGTTTAAGGAAGGGAAAAAAATTGATGGATTTACGCCGCAACAGCGTTTCTTTCTAAGTTGGGCGCAGGTTTGGAGAAATAATATTTTACCCGAAACGGAAGCACAACTTATTAAAACTGATCCGCATTCGCCGGGAATTTATCGAACAAACGCACCCGTTAGTAACATTGATGCATGGTATGCTGCTTTTAATATAAAAAAAGGAGATAAGATGTTTGTTCCAAAAGAAGAGCGCATACATATCTGGTAGCATATCTCCAGGTTGATATAACAACAACGGTTACCCTTTTAATTCAATAAGTCACTTATTTTATTCACAAGTATAGCTTAATACTTTAATATGATTTAAGTCGGGAGTAAAAACGTGTAGTAACATAACCAATAAAAGAAAAAATCTCCACATCACTGTCTAACAGGTTCCTTTTAATAAGGTAAAATTTTCGGCACATTTTTTTTAGCATATATTGTAATCAAAATAAAATTATATGTATATAAAGAAACTTATGCCAATGGTCGCCATCGTATTATTGTTTTCCAGCTGTGTAGCGAAAAGATATCTTACGCAATCCCAATTGCAAACAGCTTCATTGCGGGAGGACAGTACACAAATGGCTAATAATATTATAGGCCTCAAGGCTAATATAGCAACTCTTGAAAATCAGATTAAAGATCTTAACGATAAGATTGCAAATTTAAATAGCCAAAACAGCCAGCTCGGAAAACAGACTGCAGAACAACAAAATCAACTTAGTCAGAGCAAAGAAACATTGGAGCAGCAACAAAAGAGATTGCAGCAGTTGCAGGCGTTACTTGAGCAGCAAAAGGCCGCTTCCGATGAGCTAAAAAATAAAATGACGGAAGCATTGAAAGGTTTCAATTCCAGTGATCTTTCAGTGTTTCAAAAAAATGGAAAGGTCTATGTGCGGCTTTCTGAAAATTTGTTATTCCCTTCAGGAAGCGCGGTAGTAAACCCAAAAGGAATTGATGCACTTTCGAAACTCGCAGCGGTGCTAAACCTCAATTCCGACGTAGCTGTAAATATTGAAGGGCATACTGATAGTATTCCTATTCGCGGGAGGTTTAAAGATAACTGGGACCTGAGCACCGCGCGGGCAAACTCTATCGTTCGCGTACTTGTAGATAATTATAAAGTTGATCCTACGAGAGTTATTGCATCAGGGCATAGTTATTATGATCCTATCGATACAAATTCAACGACACAGGGCCGGGCACAAAACAGAAGAACGGAAATTATTCTTTCTCCTAAGCTTGATGAAATGTATAAATTGTTAGGACAACAGTAGTAACTAAAAAAGGTACGGTTCATTTATGTGCCAGCTCTAAATGAAGCGTTGCGTTGCACTTAACTATATAATTATTTTTTATTCGGAAATAAAAAAAAGAATCGTTTTATATATTTGCAAGACCATCCAATCCTATGGCAGGCGTATCAACATCTGGGCAGTTGTAGTAACATCTTATTAAGTAAGAATAGGACATTCGATAGAATTTGTTAACAAATTTGAAATTACCTATTACATAGTTTAACTGAATGTAAGAAATAAAATTGCAAAATTGTTATGAAATTCGTACGCTTATTTTTATTATTTGCCGTATTATCTGGGTGTAAGAAGGCTGTCACTACATTTTCACATACTGGTGACTATGATTTTTTGCAAGGCGTTATAAACTCGGCTAACGATGGTGATAATATTTACCTCGAAAAAAAAACCTATGTACTAAATCATACGTTGATCCTCACAAAATCTCTCCATTTTATCGGTAATGGCACCGTCATAACCAGGGAAAATCAAATTACATATTCACTTAAACAGCCAGCCACAAGTACATCATCTTATGTAGTGTTGGAAAATACAGAAGGGCTTATAGCGGGTGATGAAATGATTATAGCGTTGGATAATTCAGTGAATGGAGCAACTCCTAATAGATTTATTAAAAGCGTCAATAAAGATACTGTAACATTTGATGCAGTCCTAAGTGCTACAAACGGAGGTTTATCAGTTTTTCCTTCTGGCACAAAAATGTTTAAGAGTGTAACCTTTTTTAAGATACCAGGATATGGGTATTACAAGTATTACGAGATATCCCCTTCGTTTAGAAACATAGTTTTTGATGGGAACAGAGCACACAATACGGGCAGCTATTATTGGGGTATAAATACTGCCTTACTATTATTAACAAGTCATACGGGGATTTCGACGGTGGAGAATTGTGTCATCATGAATTCACCTAATGAGAGCGTTGTAGGTCACAATATGAACTTGCAAAATTGCCTTTTGCGTGATCTTAACGGAAGCGGGTATCACGCCTCCGAAGATAGAATCGATTCCCAGGAAAGTGATATTAATTCATTTATTATCAATAATACGTTTAGAAATACAAATGAAGTCCTAAGCTCAATTACGGGACATAGCGAAGGCGCAATTACTCATAGCAATTCAGGTGGATATTATACTGCAACCAATAATACTTTTCAAAACGTCGGGGAAAGTGTTTTAGGAGCGATGTATCATTCAGTATCACCCCATGATTACGGTACCAATAATATTGTGTTTACTAACAATTCAATCGATCGCGCAGGTAGAATGATTTATAGTATCACTTGTAGCGGTGAGCAGATAAAAAACGTAATTGTTAGAGATAATTTGATTAAAAACATGCCTTATTACGATTATAGTTTGGAACTATCTTACAACCCTGGAATCATCCTGGAACAAGAATAATATTTACCGTAACATATCAATACACTAACTGATATCTATAAAACAGTGATCGACTTTAAAAACATAAGTATATTTACGAAATACCTGGTAATGCCGGGCGTTTCTTTATAATTTTTTTCAAATTCATAACCCAACTCTATCATGAAAAGATTTTTATTGTTCTCATTGTTATTTCATATCTCAGTTCTGGCTATTTCTCAAAAGGCCGAAAAAATATTTAATGGTAAAGACCTCACAGGCTGGACAATTCATGGAACAGAAAAATGGTATGTGGATGATGGCGAGCTTATTTGTGAAAGTGGGCCGGATAAACAATATGGTTACCTGTCTACTGATAAAAATTATAAAAACTTCATCCTCACGTTAAGATTTAAGCAGGAGGCAAATGGTAACAGCGGTGTATTTTTTAGATCAGGTATTGAAGGCGTTAAAATAAGTGGATGGCAGGTAGAAGTTGCGCCTAAAGATCATTTTACAGCAGGTATCTATGAATCATATGGAAGAGGTTGGCTGATTAAACCTAAGCCCGAAGATGAGAGTATATTAAAAGAAGGGAAGTGGAATACACTTAAAATAAAAGTTGTTGGGGATGAAGTTACCACATGGCTCAACGGGCACCAGATGGTTTATTTAAAAGATGAAAAAATTGGACAAGGCGAGGGATTTATTGCCTTGCAAATACACGATGGTGGTGGCATAAAGGTGCGGTGGAAGGATTTTAAAATTCAGGAGCTTCAGTGATGTCCGGGTTTTTTGTGCAGCATCTTAATAAATCTTTTGTAAATATTTGATGACGTAGTTTCCAGATGTCGGTTTATACTATCCCAAAATGCAGACCAATTCATTTCAATTATGGAATCGGGTTGTTAATATCGCAGCGGAACTTCCGGAAGCGTATGAAAAATTGATGTTTGAAACTCCCGCCTTTTATACAGGGAAAAAGTTTTTTTGCCGGCTTCGGGAAGATGGAGAAACGTTGGTTGTATATAATAATGAAAGGGATGAATGGATTGAAAGAAACCCTGCTATTTTCTTTTTCACAGATCATTATAAAGATTATCCATTACTCCTGGTGAATTTAAAAAATGTTTCAAGCGCCCATCTGGAAAAGGTTATTATTAATTCCTGGAAGATAAGAAGCACCAAAACCTTATTGAGGAATTATGGAAAATAACCGGCCCATATCTCACCCGATAAAATAAATTTTTAAACCCGGTGATTGCATTTTCTCCATATTAAAGAATAGAATCTGCTGCTTATCAATTTGTATTGCAGAAGAAACATCTGTGCAAAATGCTTCGTCTAAAATTTACTGTTGATCATTGTCTTTCTGTATTAGCAATTTTAATATTTCTTATATACATTTACCAAAACTAACTACTTTATGAAACTATTTGTCGCCGGCTTGCCCTATGACCTTGACGATGCCGAGCTTGAAGAAATTTTTGAAAAATTTGGAACAGTATCTTCTGCCCGTGTTGCTATCGACAGGGAAACCGGGAAAAGTAAAGGATTCGCTTTTGTTGAAATGCTTAACGATGCAGACGGAAAAGCTGCAATAGAACATCTCAAAGACATCTCTCTTGGCAAAAAACCCCTTGTCGTAACCCAGGCTGAGGAAAGATCTCCAGCTAAAAGCCCTAAAAATACCTGGCAAAGAAGATAATGGAACGCCGGAAAAGCATGATGGTCTGTAGTGCTTCTGTCGCTTCCTGAGCAGCCGGAATTTGCCATAAAAGTTTTATGTCAGCCGCGGGCTTTACTTGTTATTTTTGTACCCCTTCAAACAACCTGCACGTAATTTTGTTGATTTATGTTTTAATAAATAAAATTATAGCTCATGGTTAAGTATGCATTATCGGCTAGGGTTGAAGCAAAACCCGGCAAAGAGGAAGCCGTAGAAAATTTTCTTAAAAGCGCATTGTCTCTTGCAGAAGAAGAAAAGGACACCATTGAATGGTTTGCCCTCAAAATTGGCCCTTCAACTTTTGGAATTTTTGACACATTTAATGACGAGTCCGGAAGAGAAGCTCATTTGTCTGGTAAAATTGCGGCTGCACTAGTGGAACACGCTGATGAACTCTTATCAAAGCCACCTGTGATTGAAAAAGTTGAATTGCTTGCCGTTAAAGCGGGATAGCCGTTGGCAAAAAAAATTCCAAATTAATTTCTAAATCTAAAGCGTGATCTGGCGATCACGCTTTTTGTACTTCATAGTTCGATTTTCCTATGACAGGCTCAATATACAAAAACATGGATCTTTAATACACTATCCAAAAAAAAATTGAATCTAAGGATGGTTATGTTCTAATCTTGAATACACTTCCGTATCTCCAAAGCCGCCATTGAAAAAATAATCTTCTTTAAAGTATGCTTCTTTTATAAATCCTGTTGACACCAATAGCGATGCTGAGGCTTTGTTATCAGGATTGATGCGAGCCTCTATGCTGTGGAGCTTCATCTTATCATATCCAAAATTGATTACTTCAGAAAGAGCTTCCGTCATAATGCCTTTATTCCAGAATTCCGGCAGGAGCATGTAACCGACTTCTGCTCTGAAGTGTTCTTTAAGCAGGCGCCAATAGCAGATATAGCCAATTAACAAGCCGGGTTTTTCCTTTAATTCAATGCCCCATAGAATTCCTTCCCCTGTCCTGAGAGAATCGTCTATCATTTTTAGAAACTCTTCTGCGTCTTTTAGGTCCTTTGCTTTTTTTCTATCAATATATTTCATTACGTCATTATCAGAACGCAGCAATAAAATCTGGTGAAGGTCTTTGTCATTAAGTCTTCGTAAAAAAAGCCTTTCCGTTTTTATTTCCGGGAAAGGGATAAAATTAGTCTGGAGCATTGTAAAAATTTGAGGAGCAAAATAACATAATTGTTTTTTAAGACAAATCAATATTCTATATCCGGCGGGTGAGGATTCCCGATTCATCCGGCAAAAAAGTACAAATACCGGCCATCCCAAAAAACAGGCGCCCGTAGAAAACTGGTCTTAAATTTGAATGTATAGACAAAAAATTTCCCACACACTAAAAAGTAATAAACAATGAAAAAAATATTAAGTATCGCCTTACTGGCTTCTGGTTTAATTTCAACAATATCTGCAAATGCACAGGATACTGAAGATAAAAGTAAAAGGCCAAGCCCACCTGCGAAAGTGACCCAGAAGATAAACAGTGGCGCTACAATTACCATAGACTACAGTCAGCCTTCAATAAAAGGAAGAACTATTGGAAAAGATATTGAGCCAATGGACGGCCAGGTGTGGCGCACGGGTGCCAACGAGGCAACCGTGTTTGAGACAGATAAGGATTTGATGGTGGAAGGTAAAAAATTACCTGCGGGAAAATATGGCCTTTTCACATTGTTTAATGGCAATGACGCTACCTTTATTTTTAATAAGACATGGAAACAATGGGGAGCCTTTAAGTATAAAGAAGAAGACGATGCCTTACGTGTAAAAGGTACTGAAAGCAAACTTTCAAGTCCTGCTGAAAAAATGACCTTCACGATAAGCCCCGCCGGCGAGGTTGGTCTCATGTGGGGTGACAGAAAAGTTGAGTTTGCCGTTAAATAAAATTAGATCGGTTTATAGAAGAGAGGCTACTTAAACAGGTAGCCTTTTTTTTTGTACAATTGAAACAGTAATTGTTTATCATTATTTTTACAGGCGTTTATTACCACTAAACCACGCTTTTGAAAAAAACTACTTTCTTTCTGTGCAAATTTTTTGCTATTATTATTTCTCTCCTTTCCGCTAATCGTGCATATTGCCAGGTGAACGGTTGTACAGATCCACTTGCTAATAATTATAATTCCGCGGCTACTGTTAATGACGGAAGCTGTACATATAATGCTGTAAGCTACACACCCGCAATAAAGGTTGATCCTATAAATAGTATTTTAATCGAAAACAGCGGCTTACAAATGGCAGGAAATTTTTTATGGACTTTTAATGATGGAGGTGGCGCTGCTGCAATCTATAGGATCGATACAATAACAAATACACTACTGCAGACAGTGACTTTGTCGGGAGCCGTAAATGTTGACTGGGAAGATATTGCTTTTGATGGTACTTATTTTTATATAGGCGACTTTGGGAACAACGCGAATGGTGCGAGGACTGATTTAAAAATTTATAAATTTCCATTCAGCGCAATACCGGATTTTAATATTGACGCAGATGCAGTAATTCCTTCCGGCGAAATTGAAACTATTAATTTCACATACAGTGACCAGCCGCAGCCACCTGTTCCCACAGTTGCTAATAATACAAAATACGATTGCGAAGCTATGGTGGTTGATGGGGGTAAAATTCATCTCTTCACCAAAAACTGGATTAATCTCACAAGCACGCACTATGTGATCCATACAACCCTGCCGGGAACATACGATCCTGACCCGGTTGAAACTCTTTCCACAAACTTTCTTGTCACAGCTGCAGATAAGGCGCCGGGCCAAAGTACAGTGGTATTGTTTGGGTATCAAAACTCTGGTGCAGGGAGTCATTTTATGGAAATCCTTACAGGCTACCATGATGGATTTTATTTCAACGGAAACAAAAGGAAAATCAATTTACCTGATGCAACCGTGATGGGGCAGGGCGAAGGAATTGCTTTTAGGAACAGCACCTACGGCTACATTAGCAATGAAAAATTTGTGCGGTCAATAGGTCCAATTGTGATACAAGTGAATCAAAAACTGAGATCGTTTAACATCACCGGTTTTATTTCACCTGTTGGATCCACAGTCTATACCTTTATTGGAAATGGAAATTGGGATGATGCGTCCAACTGGAGCAATGACGCAGAACCACCTTCGACTCTTACGGCTGGCAGCGAAATCATAATAGATCCGGTGGTTGGGGGTGCTTGTATTCTGAATATTCCATATACACTTTCTTCGGACGCGACACTCACGGTGAATCCAAATAAAGAACTTATCGTAAAGGGACATTTGTCAATTCTATGATGAGATCTTAGGTAAATATAATATTGCGTTTTAAAAATATTTTAAATTCACAATTTTAATTTTTTAAAAGCCTGTTACATGAAAAAATTTGCAGGATGCTTTTTATTACTAGCCATTTCTTATGTAGCTAATTGCCAGGAAACAGATAAAAAGCTGCAAAGGGAAATAAGTAGTCAATTGCAGGGATTTCATGGTAACGTTGGGGTTTATGTGTACGATCTTTCAAAAAATAAAATTGCCGCGATCAATGCGGATACTATTTACCCAACGGCCAGCATAGTAAAAATTTCTATTCTCATAGGGCTGATGCATAAAATTTACAGCGGTGAAATACAATACCATCAGGTTATGACTTATACTGATTCTCTGTTTTATTCAGAAGGGGAGGATATTCTTGCGTCTTTTAAAAGCGGTGAAAAAATTTCAATCAGTAAGCTTCTAATGCTGATGTTAACGACAAGCGATAACACGGCAAGCCTGTGGCTCCAGGGTTTGAGCGGTGGTGGAGCTTTGATCAATACTTACCTTGACAGCCTTGGCTTAAAATACACGAGGGTAAACAGCAGGACGCCGGGTAGAAAAAGTGATTGGGAGCAGTTTGGATGGGGGCAAACTACACCGCGTGAAATGGGAACTCTGATGAAGATGATCGTTGATAAAGAAATAATCAACACACAGATAAGTGAAAAAATGTTGCGTTTAATGGGCCGGCAATATTGGGATGAAGAAGCACTTTCACAAATTCCCCCTGATGTGTTCGTCGCTGATAAGACCGGCGCTGTAGATCAAAGTCGCAATGAGATCATGTTTGTAAATGGTTCGCATCCTTACATATTATCAATCTTTACCAAGAACAACCAGGATACAAGTTGGCAGGCCAGCAACGAAGCCTGGGTTCTTACAAGGAAATTATCTGCGCATTTGTGGAAATACTTTAATCCAAAATCAAACTGGACTGCAGGCGAAGCAATGAAATAAATTACCGCCTGAATAATGTGGTAATGAAACGCGATTATGCAAATTATTTTCCAAATATTTTGAAGTTGCTCCCCCGCTTCCCGCCGTGATTATGTGATACGATTGCATCATATATTTGCAATACGGGAATTCTGTTTAAAAATTTTCTATAAGCTAATCATAAAACTTTATTATGAAAAAATACGCCATTTTTTTAAGTGCCATTTTTTGCTTCCAGGTTTCCATCGCCCAGGAAAATATCTATGACACAACAAACACTGCGGATCCTCAAAACATTTCTCTTATTAGCCTTGCATCAGGTGACAATAGTAATACCGGGCAAATAAAAATTAATAGTTTATCAATAGAAAATTCATTTTCAAAAGCCAATACCTCTCGGGGCAATCCTGAAGTTGCTCCTGGTTCACCTTACCACACCAGTTTTCTAAAAGACGGTTTAGCCATTGCGGGTGCCGCCGGAGTTACACTATTGGGATATGAATTGATCAAAAATAAAGACAACCTTACTCCGGCGGAGCTGGCAACCAGGACAAAAGATAAGCTTCCTTTCTTTGACCGCTTTTGCGCAGGGCTGTATTCTGACAAGGCCAATAAGGATAGCTATATTCTTTTTGATGCTTCATATGCATTGCCATTTATCGCAGCGTTAATTGACAAAAATGAAAGAGAAAAATTTGGCCAGGTAGCAATTTTATACATAGAAACTATAGCAATCACGGGTTCCATGTACACGCTTTCGGCCGGGTTGGTTTACAGGAGCCGGCCGTTCGTATATGGCAACAAAGCACCTCTTGATAAAAGACTCGATAAAGGCGGGCAGCGGTCATTTTATGGCGGTCATGTGGCGGCTACGGCAGCATCTACATTTTTTGTTGCTAAAGTTTTCCAGGATTTTAATCCGGGGTCTAAGGTCACACCTTACTTATATGTCGCCTCCGGTGGGCTTACTGCTCTTATGGGTTATTTCCGCATCAGGTCCGGTTACCATTTTTTTAGCGATTGCGTTTTATCAGGAGCTATCGGTGCGGCTACCGGCATATTAATTCCGCAATTTCATAAGAATAAAAATCTAAAAAATGTGTCCTTAACGCCGGAAATGTTTAATAATGGCGCAAATGGATTTGCATTAACTTATCGTTTTTAAGTGCAGGGTTTTTAAAGTCAGCTAAGCCCAAATAAAAGGATCATTGGAAGGAATGTGGGTAATCTTAATACCTGGAATTTGCGGCTGAAGCCAGTCGACAAGCCATTCTAATCCCGGTTCCTCGCTTACAGAGTGGCCAAGGATGACTAAAGATGTCTGTGAGCCCATTTGCCTCATATCACGGATGTACTCTGCGGTTTCCCATTCATTTATTTCCCCGCATATTAACACGTCAGGTTTTTCTTTCCGCACAACTCCAATCTGCGAAGTTCCTCCTGAAGCTCCGGGCATGAGTGAAATGCGACTGCAGTTTTGCGAAAGATCACCGATCAATTTTAAATGTGATATGCCAAGTTTATTTTTTAGATGGGTAATAAGTTGGCCCAATGTCGTGGAGGGTATTGAAAGAATACGGGGATTTTCCGGATTATAATATTGTTGCCAGTCAAGAGTATTTATCACACCTGTTAACACACCATCAGGCTTATGCGAATGAATGTAATCATGAAAACGCCACACTACTATTTTATTCTTTTCAAGTAAATCTTTTTTATACTTGTACACTTCATCATTATCCAGCCATGCAACATCGTCAAGGTGATTGTAAAACGTAGGCTCATGTGCTATAATGAAATTGGCGTCTGCTTTAATTGTTTTTTCAATTACAGCATCAGTAGCAAACATGGTGGTTGCGATTCCTGTTACTACTTGTGACGGATCACCGGATTTAATGGTATCAACAGTTTTTGGAAAAGGTGCACCGGGAATGGACTTGAGTATCAAATCAATTACCTGCTGTACAGTAAATAACTGGCCAGGATTAATATGTTCCAGCGTAAAACCTGAAGCGGGTATAGCCAGCAGGGGAGCTGTTCCTATCGCTTTTATCATTGTTGATACAAATTCTCTTCGTTGCCAGCTTTTGACCGGGCCGGTTCTATCAATATGGAATTCTGACATTTGTAATTTTTTTTTTCTAAAAATAAAGATGCATTGATTTAGAATGGTGATTCAATTTAGTGAATAATCGTCAGGGCGCTTAAGCCGCGAAAAGTTTTAACGAGTTATTATCTGCAAATGCGGCACCAAATTTATGCATGTAAAAATGCGCCAGGGGAAACAAATCAATCCACGCCCCGGCTGCTTTAAATTTTATAATTGCCTTTTATCAAAAAAAGCATTTGGAGAAAAATCATTCATTCTATTTTCGGTTGTAAACCCTCTAAAATGAAAAACGTTTCGGTTGTAACTATACTAATTTTTCTTACATTTTATGCAAATGCGCAAACACTTTATTGGCCGAGAGATGTAAAGCAGGCTTATAAAAATCAAACAAGATCTAATGATGGATACCCGGGAATAAAATACTGGCAAAATACTGCGAGGTATAATATAACTGTAACCGCCATGCCGCCGGACAGGAATATAAAAGGAACGGAACAAATTTCATACATCAACAATAGCCCGGATACTTTAAATGTCCTCGTATTTAAATTCATCCAAAATATTCACAAGCCCGGTGCGCCAAGATTAGGAACCGCAGCGGAGGCATATTTGACTGATGGTGTTCATGTAGATGCCTTTTCAGTCAACGGCGAAGCACAAAGATGGAATAACCATGAATATTCTCCTACTGTACAGGCTGCCCGGTTATCAAAGCCTTTATTACCGCATGATTCAGTACAACTAAGTTTTGACTGGCACTTTCAAATTTCATTGAAGAGTGGGAGAGAGGGCAGGATCGATTCCACCACATACTATCTTGCATATTTCTATCCGCGTGTTGCGGTTTACGACGATTATAGTGGCTGGGACGACCTGGATCATAATGATGCGCTTGAATTTTATAACGATTTTAATGATTATGTGCTGAATGTAAAAGTGCCTAAGAATTATATTGTTTGGGCAACAGGAAACCTGCAAAATGCAAGCGATGTATTGCAGCCAACTTATTTGCAACGGCTGAATGAATCTATGAAAGCCGATCGCAAAATAGAAATAGCAACTTCAACCGACCTTTCGGAAAAAAATATAACAAAGCAAAATGATGTAAACACATGGACCTTTGCATATAATGATATCAGTGATGTTGCGCTCGGGCTTAGTGATCATTTTGCATGGGATGCTTCCAGTGTAATTGTGGATCCAAAAACAAAACGCAGGGCAAGCATTCAAGCTGCCTACAATGACACAGCAAAAGACTTTCACCGGATGATTGAGATCGGGCAAAGCTCATTAAGCTATTTGTCGACAACCTGGCCGGGCGTAGCTTATCCATTTCCAAAGATGACTGTCTTCCAGGGGTATGCCGGGATGGAATATCCTATGATGGCAAATGATGAAACCTACCGCGATTTTTATTTTGCCCGTTTTGTTGCGGAACATGCAGATATCTCATACCTGGTTTCCATTTTATATGGGAATAAATGAAACCCGCTATGGATTTATGGATGAAGGATGGGCTACCACATTTGAGCTGTTATACAACAGGTCAGTTATGTCGAGGGATTCTGCTGATGAATTTTACAAACAGTTCAGAATAAACAGTTGGATAAGCGATCCGAATGCAGATGAAGATCTGCCTATCATCACACCCGGGGAAAATCTTTCAGCAAGGGTGCTTGGCAATAATGAATATGGAAAACCATCTCTTGCTTACCTCTCATTAAAAGATATGCTGGGCGATGATATGTTTAGAAAATGCCTTCATGGTTTTATGGATCGCTGGCACGGAAAGCATCCAATACCCTGGGATTTTTTCTATTCATTCAACAATATTTCCGGGCAAAATCTTAACTGGTTCTGGAATGCATGGTTCTTTAGCAATAATTATATTGACCTTGCTGTGGATAATATAGATAAGGCAGGAGATAGTTACCAGGTTGTGATCGCCAACATTGGAGGTTTCCCGGTTCCAATAGATTTGCAACTAAATTTTACTGATGGAAGCACACAAACAATTCATAAATCCCCGGCAGTTTGGGAAACCAATCAAAAGCTGGCAACCTTTACCGTTAGCTCAAAAAAATCCTTAAAATCGGCACAGCTGGTAGCCGGCATTTTTATGGACGCAGATGAAACCAATAACACTTTAGATTATAAATAATTTTTAAAACATCTTATTGAATAAATCGGCCGAACCAGGTAAACTGTCAGCCCAAATCAGGTAAGGTGTCCGCCCGGGCCAGGTAAGTTGTCAGCCTGAGCTTGTCGAAGGCGGGTAAGGGTTCAATAGATTTCTGGCAGGCTGACAGATAAATGACTTAAAGCTTGATTCTCTTTTTTTAGAGACATGTGATTGAGGAATTGCGGCCTGAATAAAAAAAAGTTATCAAAAATTTTATCAGCTCTTATATGCAATTGCCGCACTCGTAGGGCCTGCGAGTGGTATTATCTCTGTTCTTTTAAAACCCACTTGTTTCGCCCAGCCATCAAAATCATTCAAAGTAAAATCAAAGCCATCCCCGTTTTCAATAAGCATATTCAGGCTCATCAATAAGCCGAACGTATTTTTATTTCTGTCCGGATCAATAATATTTTCTATAACTATAAATACACCGTTTTCATTCAGCGCATCGTATACTTTTTTTATAGTCGAGATTTTCAGGTCCTCGTTCATCCCATGTAAAATGTTTCCCATAGTAATTACATCAGCTGAAGGAATCGGATCTTTGAAAAAATTGCCACTTTCCACTTTTACTCTTTCGCTTAAATTAAAGGTTTTGATTTTTTCTTCGGCTAACGGAGCCACAGGCGCAAGATCATACGTTGTGCATTTTATGTCCGGATGCTGCAGGGCGATCAGGCATGATAGAAATCCATCCGCACCACCAATATCTGCAAGAGTTTTATAATCGCTAAAATTGAATTTTTTTACAAGTGCCATAAAATTTCCTCCTTGTATACCCGACATGGCATTTACAAATTCATGAAGTTGTTCAGGGGACTTATACAGCTCTTCAAAAAACGACATGTCGGAACCACCTTTTGATTCGTTTTGTGCTTCGCCTGTAAGCAGGCCTTCTTCGAGGTTCCCCCAAAAATTGTACAGCCTGTTATTTCCCATTTCTAAAATTCCGCCGATGTAAGATGGCTTATTTGTGTCAAGAAAAAGTTCTGTATCATTTCCGTTGGAATATTTCGCGTCATGTAGTAGACCTTCACGTTTTAAAAATCCAAGTGACACCAGTGCATCCAGCCAATCGTACACATGCCTGTCCATGGTTTTTAAATTAAATGCCTCTTTAATTTCTTTTCCTGTCTTTGAGGTTCCTGCAAGAAAAGTAAAAAGCTTAAATTTTACTGCAGCCAGTAATACTTTCGACGCCCAGAAGCCCATTCCGATTTGCATGATTTTGGAAGGATCCGGATGCTGTGAGTTGGTTGTTTGTTCCATTGATTCAATATTTTTTTGTTTGAAATAAAATTTAGAAAGGTGACCGATCAAGGGTTAAGCCTTCTGTTTATCAATCAGGATTGCGAGGATAATTTTATTAGTCATTGCAAGATTACAAACCTTGCAATCATCTAAAGCCAGCCAGCCTTTCTAAACCGGTAATAAATAAATATACATACCGAGACGGTGCATACGATCACTATGGGGTAAGCATAGTGGAAATATAATTCCGGCATAAATTTAAAATTCATTCCATAAAAACCGGCGACCATTGTGGGAACAGCAAGGATCGCAGCCCACCCCGCAAATTTTTTTGATGTTTCACTTTGCGCAATAGAGATTAAAGAAAAGTTGGCCTCCAGGGCTGTGTTGAGCAGTTCACGTGTGCTGTCAACCATTTCATTAATTCTCGTGGTGTGATCGTATATATCCCGAAAATAGGGTTGCGTTTCTTCCGAGATCAATTTTATATCGAATCTCATAAGGCGATTGCAAATATCAATGAAGGGGGATACTGTGTGCTTGAGCTCAAGTAATTCTCTTTTAAGCTGGTAGATGTCTTCCGTGGTTTCCCTGCTTGGTTTTTCTTTGAAAACTTTTTCTTCGATCCGTTGCAGTTCCTCTTCCAGCGCCTCAATTACCGGGAAATATTGGTCAACTATAGAATCCATTACCGCGTATAACGCAAAGCCCTGGCCTTTCCTCAGCAGGTGAGGTGTGCTTTCGCAACGGGTTCTCACATCTGCGTATGATATGGAAGAGCCATGCCTCACGGTAACTAAAAAATTGCTGCCAACAAAGAAATGGGTTTCGCCGAAGTCAATATTATAATTATCCGGATTTATTTGTGCGGTGCGTAAAACAATAAATATCGTGTCGCCGTAATTTTCAAGCTTCGGTCGCTGATGCGCATTGTGGGCATCTTCTATAGCAAGGTCATGCAGATGGAATTCCTTTTGAAACCTACCGAGCGTTTCCTCACTGGGTTCATGTAAGCCTACCCATATAAACTGGTGTGGGTTTTTTATCGCTTCACTTATTTGGTCTATTTCGATATTTGCTACCCTTCTTCCGTCAAGATAGGTGGCGCAATTAATAATTTCATTCATATCAAAATAATTAATTGAATTATACAAGCATTTGAAAGGTCCGTGGAATGCATTAGTAATATAGAAATATTTACCGGATTAATAATTTACTTTTTTTAATAATTGCACAAAACTCCGGCATGCCCCGGGGAAGTGCGGGCAGATAGATCAAAAATGAAAATGAAATGCAAATAAATACTATTGTAATTCAAGCATTGCCTTAAATATAATTGGCCGGCGTTCTTATAAAGGCTTTAAATTAAGCCTTAACTTGCTGAGGTAATTAAACTGTTTTTTTTAATCAAATGGAAACTGAAATTTTAGCCAGGATTCAATTTGCATTCACGATCGGTTTTCATTATATCTATCCACCCTTAAGTATCGGCCTTGGGTTAATCCTTGTAATAATGGAAGGAATGTATCTCAAAACCGGGCTGAAGATTTACGAGGACATGACCCGTTTCTGGATAAAGATATTCGCTCTTATTTTTGGAATTGGTGTAGCGACGGGTATTATTATGGAGTTTGAATTTGGGACTAACTGGGCCACGTACTCTAAATATGTCGGTGATATATTTGGAAGTGCTCTTGCTGCCGAAGGCATATTTGCCTTTGCCCTGGAGGCGGGTTTCCTGGGAATATTGTTATTTGGATGGAACCGTGTAAGCTCTAAGGTGCATTTCTTTTCAACGATTATGGTTTTCCTGGGCTCCGCGTTTTCCGCAATATGGATTGTGGTAGCTAATAGCTGGCAACAAACTCCCGCAGGATTTCACATAGTGGGAGAGGGCATGAACGCAAGAGCGGAGATCACAGATTTTTGGGCCATGGTTTTTAATCCTTCAAGTACTGATCGCATCAATCACGTTTGGATTGGTTCATTCCTGGCAGGTGCTTTTTTAGTCTTGAGCGTAAATGCATATTACATTCTGAAAAATAAATTCCTGGAAATTGCAAAGCCTGCATTTAAAATTGCTTTGGCAGTTGCGACCGTATTTTCGCTGGCTCAACTTTATGTAGGAAGCAGAAGCGCCGAAGGAGTTTCTAAAAATCAGCCGGCTAAATTCGCCGCTTTGGAAGGCCACTATGATAGCAGTGCAATTGCAGATATGTATGTATTTGGCTGGGTAAATAATAAAGAGCAAAAAGTAAGTGGATTAAAAATTCCCGGGAGGACTTAGTTTTTTAGTGGACTATAATTTCAAAACTCCTGTCACCGGCCTCAATGCTTTTAAACCCGATGAACGACCAACACAGGTCAATGCTATCTTCCAGGTGTACCATTTGATGATCTCTATAGGAATGATTTTGATATTCCTCACTTTATATGGTTCTTATCTTTGGTGGAAGGGAAAATTATTCGACAAAAGATGGCTGCTAGTTTTGTTCATGTGGTCGGTACTATTGCCACAAATCGCTAACCAGGCGGGATGGTTCGCGGCCGAAATGGGCAGGCAGCCATGGGTCGTATATGGCTTGCTAAGAACTTCTGATGCTTTATCCAAACAAGTTACGGCCGATCAAATTATTTTCTCATTGATTTTATTTACGCTGGTGTACGCTACCTTATTTGTCTTGTTTATTTATCTCATGAATAAAAAAATTAAACATGGGCCTGTTGATGATTACGATAACGAAAAGATTGATGAAGGAAGTAAAAGAAATAACCCATTATTACAAACTGAATAATGCCAATTGAAACTCAAACTTTCCTGGGATTAGATACTAATCTTGCTATGGTTCCTTGTTTTCGGAGCTGTGATAAGCGGCTATGCTATTCTCGATGGATTTGATTTGGGCGCGGGTGCGTTGCACCTGTTTTTAAAAAAAGAAACCAGCAGGCGGATTGCGTTAAACGCAATTGGCCCTGTATGGGATGGTAACGAAGTTTGGCTTGTAATCGGCGGCGGGGCTTTGTTTGCAGGATTCCCGGTCGCTTATGCCGCTATTTTCTCTGCGTTTTATATTCCTTTCATGATTTTTTTAATTGGAATTATCTGGCGGGGAGTTGCCATCGAATTCAGAAGTAAAGAACCGGGAAGGCTATGGCGCCTAACCTGGGACATTGTGTATTCATTTGCATCGGTAGTTATAGCGCTTTCATTGGGATTGATGCTTGGAAATGTAGCGCTGGGATTGCCATTAAATAAAGAGCATGAATTTGCCGGCGACTGGCTATCTTTTTTCAACCCTTTCAGTATAATGATTTCAATAACCACGCTGGCCTTATTTATGATGCATGGCGCCATTTACCTCGTAATGAAGACGGAAAAAAGACTCTACGTGAAACTAAAAAGACTGGCTAAAAATTCTACGATCTTTTTTGTAGTCGCTTTTAGTATTTCCACGCTCTATACTTTGTTGTATATACCGCACCTGAGCGACAGGATAAGAAGCAACCCGGTTTATTTTATTCTGCCCCTTCTGATGTTTTTGGCGATTGCTAATATTCCAAGGCAATTGAATAAATTAAAGTTCAGGTTTGCATTTATAAGTTCCGCTATAACTATTGCAGCATTGCTCGCTATGGTTGCACTGGAATTATTTCCATATCTCCTGTATGCAACAAACGATGTAACAAACAGCATTACGATTGACAATGGAGCATCTTCTTCAAAAACATTAAAAATACTTTTGATCATTGCTTTAATAGGCACGCCGTTAATCGGAGTGTATACCACTTTTGTATTCTGGACATTTAAGGGAAAAGTAAAATTGAATGAGATGAGCTTATAAGTTCTAAGGGGAAATGGGCAATGAGCAGCAAAGTCTCTCTTGCCTATTGTCAATTGCCCTTTGTTTTCACACCCTTATATAAATTTTTCTTTTATCCATCCAATAACCCACGCCCCAGCAAAGCAGCATGTACGCGATTGCAAAAAGTAATGATCCCAAATAATTTCCTGCGTAAATAAATATATTATTATACAGCCATCCAAACAAGCTATACTTTGGCGTCACCGGAATCATGTAAAGCACGGTAACAAGCAGCTCAGATAGTAGATAAATTGATAAAGGATTTTTTCCAAAAGCCTGGAAGAAATAGGTCCATGAAACTTTTTTTGCAAATTGCGTCACATAGGTAAGGGTTCCTAAAATGATACAGTCTAACCCCACAGTATAAACGACAAAGCTGCTCGTCCATAATTTCTTATTTATTGGAAATAATAAATCCCAGAAATAACCGCACACCAGCAATGCAAAACCTGCCAGCAACAATTTGGTCAACCCTTCATAAGTGTTTCCTTTCTGCTGTATCCATTTACCTACAACAAATCCTCCCACAACATTGCCAATAGCGGGCAATGTGCCCAGCCAGCCTTCGGGTTCAAATGCAACGCCCTCTCCGTGGTACATATGAGCCTCACCCAGCAGCCACTTATCTAACTTTATTCCGGCGTTACCTTCAAGGCTCAATGGAGCGGTGGCATCGCCAAACAGGTAAAGAAGAATCCAGTAGATAAATAAAAGTGCAACACTTATAATAATTGTTGTTCTTGTTTTTAAATAATAAAGCATAAGAGATGCAATTCCATAGCAAAGGGCTATTCTTTGTAAAACCCCCATAATTCTTGTTTCACTTATTGGAAAAGAAACGATGTTGTGATTCTCGTCCAGCTTAAAAAAAGGAAACCAATACATGAGATATCCCAACAGAAAGATGAGCGCTGTGCGTTTTAGAATTCTCCACACCACCTGCGATTGTGAATGCAATTCCCATTTGTGCGTTCCAAAACTCATAGCATTTCCTACCGCGAATAAGAAGGAAGGAAATACAAGATCTGTGGGAGTAAAGCCATGCCAGTGTGCATGCAGCAATGGTGAAAATGTAGTATGCCCGTTGCCCGGAGTATTCACAATGATCATGAAGCAAATCGTCATGCCCCGAAATACATCGAGAGAAAGATTACGTTGTTGCAAAGCAGTGTTTATTTATCAGATGAGAGGATGGTATCAGCAATCAATAATTGGAATTTAAATATACAATGTTAACGATGAATATTGAATAATTGTCAAATAGCAGCTGCTGTTTTATTCCATGAGGTCAATTTAAAAAATAAATACCTGGGAGCAGAGTAATAAAAAAAGCGACCCTTTTATAAGTCGCTTTTTTTATTTATTATCTATATTACCTGATAAACTTTATAATTTTTCGTTCATTATTATTTTCAGCAATTAACAGGTAAGTGCCATGACGCAGATTTGCCGGAAGCGTTACCTGTCCGTTCACATTTTGGAAAGTATGTGTAAAAATTGCCTTTCCACTTATATCTTTTATCGAAAGTTTTACGGTACCTACAATTCCACTCAGCAACAAATTCACATATTGCTTCACAGGATTTTCAAGCATTCGCACATCCCAGCCGCTGCTGAGTTTTAATTTCAGAAGGATCACTTTTGAAGTTTCTTCTTTTCCATCCAGGTCCGATGTAAGTATCCGGTAATAAACCTCAGCCTTGCCGCTGTTAATAATTCCCGGATCAGTGAATGAATAGTTATGTTTGCCTGATGATGTGCCTGCTGCTGCAACAGTACCGATATCCTGGAAATGTAATGCATCAAGGCTGCGCTGAACGGTGAATTCTTTGGTGTTGATTTCCTGGCTGGTGGTCCAATTCAACAAAGCATCATTTCCTTCAGCGGTTACCATAAAGTCGACTAGCTGAACGGGAAGTGCCGTAAAAGTTCCGTTAACCACATATAAGTCTGTATTAATTATATCATCACCATTTGTTGCCCCGAACATTACTTTTCCATTGCATAAATAAATAGGAAGCATCGGATCGGAGTCGTTGCCAGCCGGATTGATGTCTGCTACCATAGAAGTTCCCGCAGGCGATGTGGTGCCATCACTTTTCCAAAGCTCTGTTCCAAAGTTTCCATCGTCCGCACTAAAAAATAAATTAGTTGTAGTATATACGTACGCTCCGCTTAGGCTGAAACCAGAAGCTGGACCGGGGTTTATGTCTTTTACCATATAGGTGCCGCCAAGAGTTCCATCTGAGATCCAGAGTTCGTTGCCCGCAGCCACAGTGGTGGCGCTAAAGAAGAATTTATTTCCCTGGAACAATGAATAACCAACAGTGCCGGCTGAAAAGTTAAAACTGTATGGCAGAATAATATAAAGAAATTCACCAGACCCGTTTGTAGAAAATGCCTTAAATATCTTAGTGTTGGCCGTAGTTCCGTCTGATTCCCAAAGTTCTGAAGTGGTTGCACTATTTACAGGGAACATAAATTTGGCAGGTAAGTTTACCGCATCTAAAACGGAAATATATGGAGGGAAATTACCCGGCAAAACATTCTTGAGCAAGGTAGCATTGCCTACCGAGCCGTCCGTACTCCATATTTCTCCGGTACTTCCGTCGTCAGAAGCATTAAAATAGGCGCGGTTATTAAACGTATGAAAGCCCTGGAAGATAGGATATGGGTAAAAGATCCCGGGTGCAATCGTCACACTGCCATATGTAGAACTGTCAGTGTTCATAGCGATATCCTTTAACATAGATGTACCACCGGTAGTTCCATCTGTTCTCCAGATTTCTTCCCCATGGGTGGCGTCTGTTGCGGCAAATAAAACCACGCTGTTCAATGCGAAAAACTCTCTTGGGTTGGAGGAATCTGCATTCGCATTGCCGGTATTTATTTCTTTCAACATCACAGTTCCCACAGTTGATCCATCAGATTTCCATAATTCAACCCCTGAAGAAGCCGTACGTGCAGCAAAGAGCAGGTAAGTTCCATTGGAAAATAAATTATACTCATCCAGGCGATTGCTGCTATCCGCACCGGGAACTATATCTTTTAAAATGCTGGTAGTGGTTCCATTTGTTTTCCAAATTTCACGGCCCTGCGCCAATGTTCTTGCGGAGAAATATACAAATCCATTTAAAGAGGCAAAATCTCCCGGGTAAGAGCTTGTCGGCCCCGGATAGATATCGCTGATCAGACTTGTTCCTCCCGGAGTACCGTCAGTTATGTAAATCTCGTAGCCGGTGGCTGGAGTACTTCCGCTGAAAACCAATTTACCTGAAAGCAATCCGCCTGACTGTTCAAATTTAATATTTGGTGATATTTGAATAGTACCTGCTAAAGTGCCATCGGTCGCCCAGAGAGAACTGTCAATATCGGAAACGAGTATAGTCTTTCCGTTAGCTAATGGGAACTCTATCTGCAGGCTTTTATTGGAATTAATTTGTGTTACCTGTGCCCTTGCATTACAAATGAGTAAGCAGGTAATCACGGAAAAAAGGAGAATTTTTTTCATGTGAAATTTGTTTAAGATTGTTAGGGTGAAACGTGGTGTGATGCAGAAATAGCGCGGCAGTTTTTACCGGAAGGTTATTCAGATTTTTTGCTGATCAATTCGTAACCGGATGATCATATTGGTAAGATAAATAATGTATTTGTATTAGCGAAAAAATCTTTTCCTAAATGGCAAACATTTTTTTAAAAATCATTGTGGGATATTCAGTCCGTTATTTATGCAGCCATGAAATGCTCAATTCTCAAACCGGCAGTGCCTTATAATTATTTTTTATTCTCAATTATTTAATAATGCTTCCCTAGATTTACGGTTTATTTTATGAAGGGGAAAAATAAATTCTTTATTATATTAATACTGGGCCTGCTTTCAGCAATCGGGCCTTTTTCAATTGATATGTACCTGCCAGGATTTACGGCAATCGCCGAAGACCTTCATACAACTACGGCGCATGTTTCACTTTCTTTATCAAGTTTTTTTATAGGAATCTCTATTGGCCAGTTGCTCTACGGGCCTTTACTGGACAGGTTTGGGCGAAAGAATCCGCTGTATTTTGGCTTGGTGCTTTATGTAGTCGCCTCAATTGGCTGCGCCTTATGTACCAGTGCTGACGCACTCATCGCGATAAGGTTTCTTCAGGCCTTAGGCGGATGTGCCGGAATGGTTGCAGCTCGTGCCATGGTTCGCGATATATTTCCGGTAAAAGAGAACGCGAAGATATTCTCGTTGCTTATGTTGGTTGTGGCAGTATCACCAATCATTGCTCCGACCACCGGTGGCTATGTTACTGCCCTGTTTGGATGGCAATCAATTTTCATTATTCTCGCTGCCATAGGATTGGCTACCCTCGTGTCAGTGTATTTTGCATTGCCTGAAAGCCGGCAGGCAGACGTTTCTGTTTCACTGCTACCAAAGCCGATAGTAAAAAGTTTTTTAGAAATAATTAAAGTCCCGCAATTTTATACCTATGCTTTTACCGGCTCGATAGCGGCTGCCGGGTTATATGCCTACATTGCCGGCTCACCCCACGTATTTATGGAGTTGTATCATGTTACCGGTGAGCAATACGGGTGGATCTTTGCTGTAATTGCAGCCGGCCTCATTACTTCCAGCCAAATTAATACGCTCATGCTAAGGAACTTTACCAGCGAGCAGATTATCCGGGTTGCATTACTTTGCCAGTCAATCGCAGGAGTTACTTTATTTATAGGAAGCTTGTTTCATTTTGTTGGATTATTCTCAAGTATATTTCTAATATTTATTTTTTTATGCTGCCAGGGTTTTACATTTCCCAATTCTTCCGCGCTATCTATGGCGCCTTTTACACTAAATGCCGGAAGAGCTTCAGCTTTAATGGGAGCAATCCAATTAGGAATCGGTGCCTTCACCTCTGCGCTCGTAAGTTTCCTGCATAATGAAACTGCACTTCCTATGGCGGGCGTTATGGCTGCTTGTGCGGTTTTAAGTTTTATCGTACTAATGGCCGGCAGCAGGGCCATTTTTAGAACCAACGTTAAGGTGGTTCAGGAAAAATGTGCGGAAATGGTCATTACTTCGTAGTGTTGGATTTCTCATTCGTATGTAACCAAAAACCGAAAGTTTGCCCAATGCAATAATGGGGTAAAGATTACAATATTGGGTACACAATATGTAAAATTTATTCAACAAAATTTCATAGGTGATAAAGGGCAATGACTAAATTCACAGACGCCACAAAAAATTTATATACACTGTAATGCAACAATATTGGGTATATTATCTCATTATATAATTTATTTGAAAATGGTTTTGTGGATAATGATCTGGATTTATAAATAGATTAACGGAGATAACACATTACATTTTAATGTCATGGTTTAGTTATTGCTACAAAATTGATATGAAAAGAATATTAGTTGTAGATGATGATAAGGATATTCTTAATATTCTTAAACTTATTCTGCAAATGAATGGGTTTGAAGTGATGGTGACCCCAAATGGAGAAGAGGCTTTATCCAAGTCTCTTTCTTATTCTCCGCAACTTGTTTTACTCGATGTATTCCTTTCAGGAACCGATGGAAGGGATATTTGCAATGTTTTGAAAGAAAATCCTATTACAAAAAATATCCCCATAGTTATTTTTTCTGCGCATTCCAATCTCGAGGATGTATTAAAAGTTTGCAATGCGGATGATTTTATTTCCAAACCATTTGACATCAATGAACTGGTCGATAAAATCAATTTCCATCTCGCAGTGCAGAGTTAACATCACTTCTTGCAATCTGCTTTCTATCCCACTATTTCGAAGGTCGGTTAATTACCGGTTTTTTTTGACATTATTTCAGGTTTTTAAAGGGCCGGCTCTTGTGTTTTATCCAAAATTTTTAAGGCTGCCTGCAAATAAATAATTTTGGATAAAAATTTAATCTTCAAATATTAATTTATGAAAAGAATAGCCATAGACATGGATGGTGTATTAGCTGATGTTTATAGTAAGTTTTTAGAAATGCATTCGGAAGAATATGGACATGAGTTAACAATGGCAGATGTAGAAGGTGTACCGGAACGTGAAGCAATTCCCGGGATTTTAAAATATGTAAACTCCGAAGGCTTTTTTAGAAATGCGCCTCTTATGCCTGGCTGCCAGAAATATATAAACCTCATCAACGAAAAATATAAATTGTATATCGTATCTGCCGCTATGGAGTTTCCTCTAAGTTTAACTGAAAAGCAATTATGGCTTAACGAGCATTTTCCTTGCATCACGTGGCAGCAAATGGTTTTTTGTGGTTCGAAGGAAATTATAAAAGCTGATATAATGATTGATGACCATTTTAAGAACCTGGATTATTTTACGGGGGAGACGTTGCTGTTTACACAGCCTCACAATAAATTTTCTGATGCAGGCACGCATAAGCGGGTAAATACCTGGGATGAAATCGGCCAAATTTTACTGAGCTAAAACACAAAGCCTTCTTTACAATTCGTACAAATGAATTTAACGCCGCTTAAAATAAATCCTTTCTATCTTTTGAATTTTTCCGGCAATTTCATTCTTTGATTTTTTCTTACCAGTATTCTGTTCTTATCCTGATTTTAAAAACGCGGAGTGATAAAGCCTGTAAAAAGAATGACGCTTTTTTTATTGATTTCTTTTGTCTTTTTAAATAAGACAGAAGCGCAGGGTAATGGATGCATTTTAAAGGATACAACATTCAACATTGATTTTGGCTCTGCAGGCAGGAGCCAGGAATTTAATTTCAATTCATTATACAACTACCAGCGGGACTTCACAAACTGCCCGGCAGATGGCTTTTTTTCCTATGCCACTTACACGACTAACTGCTTCAACAAGGATTGGATAACACTTGACGAGGATCATACTCCAAATGATTCAGAGGGGAAAATGATGCTGGTGAATGCGTCACCCGTCCCTGCTCTTTTTTTCAATCTTAAATTATCCGGCTTTCTTGATAATACCATTTACAGATTTCAAGTATGGCTGTTGAATCTTTGCCACCCCTATGGTGGTTGCCCGCCATTGCCGCCGCGTATAAGAATTACTTTTGAAGATATAAATGGAAAAATTATTTCCGATTTCAACAGCGGTCTTTTGCCGCAAATAGAAGATGCCCATTGGAGAAGATATATCGGTTATTTTACAACTCCTTTGGATGCCAATACACTTTATTTAAAAATGTATGACCTTACCTCAGGCGATTGCGGTAATGATTTTGCGGTTGATGATATTACCATTCAGCAATGTTATAAACCTGAACCTTTGGTTGCTGTGGTTCCAAAAAAGGAAAGTAAAGTGCCACCGGTTATCAAAAAGGTGACAAAAAAAGGAATTCCGAAAATTAATCCCGGAGAAAAAGAAACGACGAAACTCAGCAGGCTGCCGGTAACAAGCAGCGTTACTATAACAGAGCCGGATATAAAACAGCCCTCTGTCAATATTTCTGTACCGGAACCCATTCGTACCAGGGAGAACGCTGTTGTGAAAAAAATTGAAGCGCCTGAAGGAAAGCTGTTAATAGAATTATACGACAACGGTGAAATTGATGGAGATACCGTAAGTATATATCATAACAATAAATTGATAATTTCCAGGGCGGGCTTGTCAGAAAAACCGATAACGTTTAATATCGATGTAGATGGCATACACAATCATCACGAGCTTATAATGGCTGCTGAGAATCTGGGATCAATTCCTCCCAATACTTCGCTTATGATTGTAACAACAAAGGATAAACGTTTTGAAATATTTATTTCTTCAACTGAACAAAAAAATGCAAAGCTGGTAATTGATCTGAAAAAATAACTCGGGATTATGATGAGTAAATCGAAATCAAAATTATTACATTTAACCTGTTCCGAATTTTATAGATTTATTTAATAATTACTACAACACGCATCCGATGTTCCCGGAAATCACGACGCAAAGATTTCGGCTCCGAAAAATATTATCGATTGATCAGCAACAAATCTTTGAAGGGTTATCCAACGAAGATGTAATTAAATACTATGGTGTATCCTATAAAACATTTGAAGACACTTTGCGGCAAATGCAATGGTATGAGAATTTACTTAATACAGAGACAGGAATTTGGTGGGGCATAAGTTTTCGTGAATCAAAAGAATTAATTGGTGCATGCGGTTTTAATAATACTTCGATAGAACATAAGAAAACTGAAATGGGATATTGGCTTTTTCCTCAAAACCGGAAAAAAGGTGTTATGATGGAAGTAGCACCGGCAATTATTGAATATGCTTTCACAGTTTTAAAACTTCACAGGATAGAGGCCTCTGTTGAGGTTGATAATATTGCAAGCAAAAAATTATTAATCAAATTGGGGTTTGCATACGAAGGAACATTAAAACAGTGCGAGCTAAAAAATGAAAAATTTATCGATCTCGATTACTACGCACTAATCAATGCTAGCAACTCCTGGTAATTTATTTTTTGGATGAATTAACTCTCGAAAAATTCAAATCCTGGAAGTCGAAACTAAAATCGGTGAGCGGAGATATAGGCTTCATTTTTATTCCTGAAGGCTTTCCGTCCTTATCAAGATCAAACATTACATAGGCATCTGCATCAAAGCTTCTGTCGTTCCATTTTACAATAAAGGTGTTGCCTTTGTAAGGAAACATTTCCCCGGTAAGGAGAAAGGATCTTTTAGAATCAAACCAGGGCTTCCCGTTTTTAATTGAAATGATAACATCACCAAACCACGGGTCGTTGTAGGTTCCGGTGAAATCGCTCACATTAATTCTTGTGGCCACATTCTTTTGCTGGGCGTTTATGTCGCTCCAGATATCGTCAGTAATTTTTTTTGCATCGGCTTCATTTGCCACCACTCTTTTGTGGTAAAAGTCTATCCAGTCATTTCCTTGCACTCCCAGGTAGCTGTCTTTAATTGTATTTGTAATGGAATAAAATGCAGCTCCGGACTGTTGATTCGTAAAAACAATAATGCCCAGTTTTAATTCCGGGATCAAGGTAACCTGCGTAACTATTCCCGCAAGGCCGCCTGTGTGTGTTGCCTGTTTGTAGCCGCTCACGTCACTTAAGAACCAACCGAGGCCGTATGCTGAGAAATGCGTATTGTAAGGGGCGGATGCTTTCACAGGAATGATGGTTTGCGGCGTCCACATGTCATCATGCACTTCTTCACTAAAAAGTTTTTTCTGTAGATTATCACCATATTTCCCATTGTTCATTTGCATAATAATCCATTTGCACATATCATGAATGTTACTGTAGATACCGCCTGCAGCATTCGCCACCTCGCTCCAGTCGCGCCTTATAACCTGTACTGTTCCATTTACCGGCGCATGCGGATCAATAACGTTATTCTTATTTGGAACCCTGCTAAATGATGGAGCAGTCTCCGTCATGCCAAGCGGCTGAAGGATTCTTGTTTTAATAAACGCTTCCCAACTCATACCCGAAGCCCTTTTCACAACTTCACCCGCTACAATATATAACAGGTTGTCGTAATCGTATTTTGTACGAAAACCTGAAACCGGCTTTAAATAACGCAGGTTATGAATAACGTCCTTAATGGCAAACGAATTACTGTCGGGCCAGAACATGAGATCGCCTGCACCTAAACCCAAACCGCTTCTGTGGGTAACCAGGTCCCTGATGGTAAATTCTTCTGTGACATAAGGACTGTACATTTTAAACTCCGGGATATAGTCACGCACTTTCTCATCGAATTTTAATTTGCCTTCATCTGCCAGCATCCCAAGAGCGGCTACGGTAAAAGCTTTACTGTTGGAAGCTATGCCAAATAACGTATGCTCGTCAACTTTCAGTTTGGTATTAAGTGACCGTACGCCATATCCTTTTTCATGAATTATTTTTCCATCTTTAACAACAGCAACGGCGATACCCGGCACATCAAATGTTTTCAAAGTTTTTTCTACCACAGAATCTATAGACGCTGAGGAAACAGGCTGGGAATAAATAAAAAGAATATTGCCGGAACAAAAGACCAGGGATAAAAATGTGAGTTTGAAAATTTTCATTCTGCAAGATTTCAAATGGATTATGAAGTGTTATTTATGCAGTCTAAGATAAAGTAAAATAAAGAGACAAATATTCTATGAGATTGCTTGCTTTTTTGTATGTCTTAGGCCAGGATTCTTAAAATAAAAAAGAATGAGCCTTCATTTTTCGCCATCCCATTCCTTATAAAATTGTTCTAAAAATATTTCCATAAACCTGTGACGTTCTTCCGCTAACTTTTTGCCTGTTTCCGTATTCATCCTGTCTTTAAGCAATAATAACTTTTCGTAAAAATGATTGATAGTGGGCGCTGTACTTTTTTTGTACATTTCTTTGGTCATTTTCGTATCTGGCTTTATTGAAGGGTTAAACATTTCCCTGTTTTTAAATCCTCCATAATTAAAAGCCCGTGCAATTCCTATGGCGCCCAGGGCATCGAGCCTGTCGGCATCCTGGACTATTGCCAATTCCAATGAATGAAACGACGACGAGAAGTTTCCGCCTTTGAAGGAGATGCTCCTGATGATGTTTTCCACATGATCAACGATATCATTTGGTATAGATAAACTTTTAAGAAAAACGCTTGCGTTTTGAGGGCCGGTATTTTCATCACCATTATGAAACTTTGCATCAGCGATGTCATGAAGTAAAGCTGCTAATTCAATAGTGAACGTATTTGCTTTTTCATAATTGTTTATAAATTTGGCATTCTTCCACACTCTTTCAATATGCCACCAGTCATGGCCGCCTTCGGCGCCTTCAAGTTCTTTTTTTACAAAGAGTATAGTCTCTGAAATGATTTCTTCTTCCTGCATAAAAGGATCTCCATAAAATTAATTGTGAGATTGAAAGATATGTAAATGATAATTGTGCAGGAAATTTTCAGCAGGGATAAACGGAGAGACAACAGTTTATTGTTAAAAAAAATTGATGTGCAGAAGAGACTGTAAACTTTTCACTTGCTGTACCCTGTCTTGCCGTTAAAATCCAGGTTGCAATAAAAAATCTCATCATGCACATCAAACCCTAAAACCATCATCAAAAAAAATGAATCATTTTTTCAATGCTTCACATTTTTAATCTTTCACAAAAACGATTTTGTAAACCTTACCGGTATTTCCCTGGGGGCCCAATTGAGATGAAGTAGTAGCATATACTTCACCTTTTTCGTCCTGCCCAAACCCTTTAAGAAATTGGCCCAAATCACCGGGAAAACTTTTTAGCTTAAGGTCTTCAAAAGACCACAGGCCTGCCGGAGCTGACTTTGCAATTAATATTTTTCCGGTCGCTCCACTGAAACTTCCGGAGAATATTCCAAAAATATACCTGCCATCAAGAAAAGGAATAGATGAGCCGCGGTAAACATTTCCCCCGACTACCGTTATGCCAATTCCGCCTTTGGGATTTGCCGAATTATTAAACTCAATTACAGGATCAATTAAGGGATTGCCTGCGGAATCAACCATAGGGCAGGAGGCTAATTCTTCGAGATCATTTGCTGTGCTGAAACAATGCGTGCCTTCTTTTACATTCCATCCATAATTTCCGCCTTTTTTTACAATATCAACTTCTTCGTATAAAGACTGTCCTGCATCACCCACAAATAACCGGTGCTCTCCTCCCTGGTCAAATGAAAAGCGATATGGATTTCTGAAGCCATAAGCGTATATCTCATCCAGCCCCGGTGCATTTACGAATGGATTATCACGAGGTATCGAATAATTTCTGTCCTCGCTATATTTATTTACATCAATGCGTAAAATATTACCAAGCAAATTTTCTTTCACATCTTGCCCGTTTCCGCCTGCATTTATTTTATACCAATCATTCACATGCCCGGGGCCAATGTCATCTCCATTTCCACCATCGCCAATTGAAATATATAAATAGCCATCCGGCCCAAAAGCTATCGTTCCTCCATTGTGATTTCCTTGTGGATGATCTGCTTCAAATACGATTCTTTCGCTTGACATATCGGCCTGGTTGGGGTTTCCGGCGGCAACCTTGAATTCAGAAATTCGCGTCAGGTTATTCCACAATGCTCCAGGTTCCGGGCCGCCGGGGCGTGGAGGTGCTGTGTAGAATACATAAAATTTTCCATTACTTCTGAATTGAGGATGAAAAGCGAGGCCGAGTAAACCACGCTCATCATAGAACGGACTAAGGGTTACCATTTTACTGCTGATATCAATAAATGGATTGGGCAACATATTTCCACCGGCATTCACGATCCAAATTTTGCCGGCCTGGTCAACAATAAAAAGTCTTTTGGTTTCGTCAGGTGAGCCTGAAACGGTAATAGGCGATACTAAATTATCTGCGACGAGCTTAAGATCGTAGGACCCCGGAGGTATGGGGGGATTGACGTCACCCTTTCTGCAACTTATCGTTAAAATTATTAGAGATAATAAAAGAAGATAAGGATTAAAAAGAGGTTTTGCATGCATCGAAGTAATTCGTACACCTATTTTTTCTTTAGAAGTTGTTCTCATAATGTAAAATTTAGGAGTTTGAAAGAATTTTACTGCCATTCCACGATTTGTTTCAGAAGGCGGCCTGAAGAAAATGGTATGCATCCCTATTCTCTTCATTGGAATAAAAACGGGCTTAAAATTTCTAATTGCTCTATGTGCAATTGAGAAAACAGTTTTTTGAATCACGTAAATCAGACTTCAAATACTTTAATAGAAAGTTTAAATAATTTTCTATTGTCTTTTTAAAGAAAGTATATTTTTGAATCGAAATGTTTTAAGCATTGGTTGCCTTGACGCATGAAAAAGTTTTGCAGACCGGGAAGAAGAAATATTAAAGAATAGAAAATTGATATGAAATATAATGCACAAATCTGGCGGCTATTTTTTCGCAAATGGTTTTGCGTTTACAGAGAACAGTAATCCCGCACTATTTAATTTTACTTTTCCATAACCAATACCACTTAAGGGTAAATTTATATACGGCTCTGCCGTGAAAGAGATCGTCTTATTAAGCGTTCTTTCGTAGCCCGTTGATAATCTTAATGAGGATAAGTAATGTTTGTTTGCGTTGTAAATTGTGTAGCTCTTGACCGAGTAGCCACCCGTCGGGTTTTTTGAGTGATAATCGTATGTTTCCCGTTTCATAAAATAAGAAGAGATACCACCAGATACAAACCATACACGTTTTTTATTTTGCCCGAATGAATAATTTATGATTAATGGTATTTCGTTCACTTTGCAATCTGCGCTAATATCTTCCAGGTAAGGATAATAGTTCCAAAACATTGAAGGTGGGTTGTAATCACCGGGATTCGCGTTGTAAACTTTTTTCGTAGTATAGAAGCCTGTTCTCACCTGCCAGTGGTTTGCAAATTTGTAGCCAATCCCGGCACCGTATAATATTTCGAACGTACCAACGTTGTTCACATTTATCGCGCTTATATCCGGACCCGCGGAGAGGCTGACAGAAAAAGAATTCGCAAATCTATTTTTCTTCATGTCAGTTACATTTTTTGTTTTTGTGGGCAGGGGTTCGCTCTTTGGCAGAACGTTGGAGACAGAAATTTTATTGGCAATAATGTTTTTGTTCCAAATGAATCCATTATCTATTTTTTGATTTATAAACCCGCCCTGAAAATCGGCATTTTGAGATTGGGCAATAGAGCCGGTTCGTTCGGTTCCACTTTCAATATCATCAATTCCAGTACCATTATTTTTAAAGATGAGCGCTCCGTTGCCGGTTCTGTTATTCTTTAAATAATTTTTTTGAGCACTATTGTTATTTGGCGCCGCAGAAACGGAAGTTTCATTGGCTTTTTTCGTTGACGTATAAATATGAGTTGATTTAGAATCAACATTTTTCTTGCTATTGTCACGAGGATTTATTGCTGCAGATTTATTATCCGGGTTATCTTCAACTGGTTTACCAGGGGCTGTGTTTTCTACCGCAGCCTTATTTTCGTTTTTACTTTGCCATGGTTTTATTAATAAAATAACAGAGGATACTGCAAATAAGCCTAATAAAAGAAACAGCCACTTTTCTTGAAATTTTCTTTTTTTTGTTTCCGGTTCAGCGGCACCTACAGGCATATGCTTATCGAGCAACGCTTCCATTTTGCTCCATGCCTCTTCATTATACTCGGCATTATATTGTTCTGCTGCTTCCCGGGCTTTTTTATCTAGTTTATCAAACGGCATTGTTAGTATTAGTTAAAACGGATTGCTGATTATGAAATAAAGTTTTCTGCAGGTGTCTTTTCGCCTTTGAAAGATTTGATTTTGATGTACCCGAGCTAATCCCTAATCTTTTCCCGATCTCCTCGTGTGAAAAGCCTTCTATAACGAATAAATTAAAAACAGTTCTGTAAGCCGGTGATAAATTCTGCACAGCCTGGATAATTTCGTCATAAGATATTTTGTCTAGTGCGCTTTCATATAAAGATGGCATATCTACAACCTTTCCACTAAGAAAAGTCATCATTTCCTGCTTATGATATTTCCGGTTATAGTCTATGGCCGTGTACACCATAATCTTAGCAAGCCACCCTTTAAATGAACTCATAACATCCGCGTAAGCCGGCTTAAACCGGTGTATCTCCATAAAGATTTTCAAAAAGCCATCGTTTAGAATTTCTACGGCATCTTCTTGCCTGTTAGTATAACGGGAGCAAATAGATATGGCATAACCATAGAAAGTGCAAAATATTTTCTTCTGACTATCCCGGTTGTTGAGGCTGCAGCCTCCTATGTGTTGTATTAATTCTTCTGCAGTCAGCAATATGAAAGGGTTTACAGCTATTTATCGTATGGATTTATTCAAAGGTTGCCTCTTTCATAAAATTACTTAAAGTTTTTGCGGGCTAATAATTTTACGAGTTGAAAATAAAAATTTTGTAAATTGTACTAATCCTTACTGTTAAGGCACGGGATATGCTGTAGCATCATATAATATCCCTCCTTAAAATTGAAACTAATATTAAATGTCGTACCGGGCTCAAACTGATCTGGAAGAAAATGTAAATGCAATTACCCACGGCCTCGGGATAATTCTCGCATTAATAGCCACTCCTTTTTTAATCATAAAATCCGCTCAAAGCCAGGACTTTATTATGGTTTGGGGCGTAAGTATATTTTCATTTGGAATGCTGGCAGTCTATCTTTCTTCAACAGTTTATCACTCTTTAAGGGAGCCGAAGTTAAAAAGACTTGCAAATATTATTGATCATATAAGTATTTTTTTCCTGATAGGTGGCACCTATACGCCCCTGATCTTGCATTACATTCCCCGGGAAACAGCCAGCGCATTTTTGGCCGTACAATGGTCAATTATTTTAGCAGGGATTGTTCTTAAAATTTTTTTTACCGGTAAATATGAAATCCTTTCAGTCACGCTGTATATTATGCTGGGGTGGATGTTGATCTTTGTAATAAAACCTTTGATCCTCACAATGCCCTTCAACATATTTTCCTGGATAATAGGAGGTGGCATTTGTTACACTTTTGGAGTTGTATTTTACGTGCTTGAGCATAAAAAGCATGCTCATAATATCTGGCATTGTTTTGTACTGGCGGGTACAATTATGCATTTCATCGCCGTGTATAAAAGCCTTGATGTTCCGGTTGTATTTTAGATGCACGGCACGTGGAGGAAGTTAAAAATCACCGGTAAGTTCCTTTTCATTTAGCGGGAATATTTTCACCCATTGAAACCAATTCGCCGATAGTTTTCCAGTTCCTTGTAGTTGCCACCAGTTTCAGTTTATTTTCAAAAAAATTATTGTTCAGCTTCGTATTGCCGTAGCCATTCGGACAAAATAAATACACATTTTTGCCAGAGAAAATAAATTCATCGGAACCGTAATTGCCTTCTTTTATTTTATCAACAGTTTCTTTTGCAGGTTCGCCGTTTAGAAACGTAACATGCAGCCGGCTCAAATCTTCCTTGCGTTTATTAATAAAAGGATTGCTTTTTAGAACGGCTTTTATTTCATCCAGTTTCTTCACCATTACCGGAACTTCAAAACCAAATTCTTCCTGTATTTTTTTCACAATCTTTTTTTCAAGCTTGCCGGTCTCAGTTTCTTTAGCTTGAAAAACGGCATTGCCACTCTGTATGTAAGTTTTTACATTTTTGAAGTCCAGGCCTTCCAGCATTTCACGGAAAGTTTCCATTTTTATCATTTTATGGCCACTCACATTTATGCCTCTTAAAATCGCGATATATATTTTCATGATGTCATAAATATTTTCTATGGTGGTATAAGCCGATTGTAGTTTATTAAATAAAATCATTTTTAAGCCTTCCGGAATGAATGCTGCTTTCAAAGCATTTACATTGCAATTATAAAAATCATGTAGTGTCCAGCCGAAAACCTCCTGCAATTTTTGGTACTCTGTATTCAAATTAATTTTATGGTGCGGGTGTCAGTGTTTATGTTTAAAGAAACACCAGCCTTATACAATTCATCAACCGGATGATTTTTATAAGTATTGTAAATGTCAATTTGCACATTGCAGGTTGGGCATACTTCGAGGTGAATTTTATTCTTAGCTAAATGCTGCACCAGTTTTTTGTCTTCGATGCTTCTTACACCGTGGCCTATTCGCGAAGGGGCAAAGTATTGTAAAGTTTCCCAAACACTTTCAGCGCCTTTTGCTTCGCCGGCATGCGGCGTGCAAAAAATCAATTTTTCTTTTGCATACTTAAATGCTTCCACATGATTGTCTATCGGGAAACCCGATTCATTACCGGCGATATCAAAACCTGCAACATAAGTTCCGGCAAACTGTTCTACCAGTTTTACGGTCTCCATGCTTTGCTCCCTGGTAAAGTGGCGGAGTGTACATAGAATCAGCCTGGCCTCAATGCCGGTTTCCTTTGCGGCTTCGGCTGTTGCCTGCTCTGCCGTTGAAACGACTTCAAATGGCGTTAGCCCCTTTTCCAAATGTTGTAATGGCGCAAATCTTATTTCCGCATATACCATGTTATCTTCAGCCATTTGCCTGAACAAATCATGTACCACTAATTGAATGTGCTCCTTCGTTTGCATCAGGGAAATGCCTTTTATTGCTGTTGTTAAAAAATCAGCAAGATTAGTACATTTTGAAGGAACAACATAATCGAGGTTGTATTCCTCCCGGGCGACGGAAGGATCAATTTTTTTTTACAACGTCATAGCTCAGGGAACAATCAAGATGAAGATGCAGTTCAACCTTAGGTAATTTTTCAGTGTAGTTCATGCAACTAAAAGAGAAAGTATTTCTATGATGGAATCTACTTGCTTAAAATTCGCGTGGTCTACCTTTATATCTGTGTGGTCGTGAGCCCAGTTTGTATGATAAGGTATATGGATCCCATGTCCGCCGATTTCTAAAACCGGTAAAATATCTGCTTTAAGTGAATTGCCGATCATCATGAATTCACCAGGCCGTAGGTCGAGGTGTTTGATAAGTTTCGTGAAATCCTTTTCCTTCTTATCGCTCATAATTTCGGTGTGGTGAAAATAATGTTCAATGCCGGATTTTTTTAATTTTCTTTCCTGGTCAAGCAGGTCTCCTTTTGTTGCGACTACCAGTTTGTATTTTCCTGAGAGTGCCTCCAAAACGTCTTCAACGCCTTCCAGCATTTCAATTGGCTTGTCAAGAAGTTCCTTACCGTATTGAATCGCTTTTTCTATAATATCGATACTTACAGTTTTATCCGAAATTCTCAACGCGGTTTCCACCATACTTAGCATAAAACCTTTTACGCCGTACCCATAAAGCGCAAGGTTGTCCATTTCTGTTTTAAAAAGCTCCTGTGAAATCGTGTGGTGTGGCAAATAATCTTCCAGCAATGAACAGAATTTTTTTTCCGTCTCCTGGAAATAGGGTTCATTTACCCAGAGTGTATCATCGGCATCGAATGCAATTACTTTAATATTCATACGAAATTTTGAAACAGGCTTATTTTTTATGCAAGTTATTTCAGTTTTTTTTTTCAGTTAAGAATAAATTTTACTTTGATATTTGCGGAGATTTTTATTTTATCAAATTCAATATTTGGTAAGTCTGCCTCGTTTACTTTATTCTTAAAACCATAAGCTGTTGTTACGATATCTGCGCGGCCTTGCAATAAACTATTGTTGTTATTATAATCTTCATCGTCGGCTATATGTATCGCATTGCCTACTGTCTGATCCAAAGGTTTCACTATTGCAACAGCATGGTCTTTGGCGTTTACAATGGCTTTTGATCGCACCAGATTTTTGATATTTTCTCTCTGTGAGTGATCAACTTTTTCAATTGAAGCATTCGAAATCTCGAGTTGTTCTAAATAAATAAACACTTTGGTAGCGGTTAATGCGTCCTTTACTTTGAGCATGTATTGTTTTGTCTTCAAAATATCTTTATTCTTTAAAAGATAATAGCGAAAGTTGCTAAAAATACCTGTCGCCGATAGGTCTTTTTCTGTGTCAATTCCCAGGGATTTTAATAGATTTACCATCTTAATTTCCTGTTCTTCAACTGAGATTCTGTTACGCGTATCCGCTTCGGAGATCGCAATCCTGATATAAATTTCATCGGGGGTAACCAATGTGTCGGCGCTCCCGTTTACCTCAAGATATGGCTGGTCTATAAAATTTTTTGACTGGGTTTCACCTGAGATAAATACAAAAATTAAGATGGATGTTACAATTAAACTTTTCATGCTGCTTTTTTTATAAGCAGATGCATAAAATATTTGAATTGCATAACACCTTTAAAACTTTCATTATTACTTCTTTCGTTTCTTCCCCGTGCTTTTTATGAGAGTTGTCAGCTTGAACTCTCAATTTTACGAAACATAAAACCATCTCTTCAGCAACTGGTTTTCCCCTGCGCCTTCGTTGCGCTACGGTACATGGGAATGGGAAAACCCTTGGAGTGTTTAGAGATCAAACTTTATATTTCGATAACCGGTTCCTATTAGTATCACAAGGCTTTTGTCTTTTTCTCTGCTGATTAATTGGAGGGAATTACATGCACGTGCATATTGCGGGTATCATGAAAACTTATTAACCTGCAACTGAAATTATATTTTTATTTCTATTGGCCCCAGATCGTAACGACAATATTTCTTCTGTGTAAAGCATTGCGATGTTCACATAAATAAACACCCTGCCACGTGCCCAATGCCAACTTCCCGTCTATAACAGGTATTGTTACAGAGCTTCCCAATATGGATGATTTTAAATGTGCAGGCATGTCATCGGGGCCTTCATCATCGTGAATATAATCGGGATCGTTTTCAGGAACACGCTTATTAAAATACGTTTCAAAATCTTTTCTAACAGCCGGCGAAGCATCTTCATTTATTGTCAATGAAGCCGAGGTGTGCTGCATGAACACATGACAAATTCCACTTTTTAGCTCTTTGATTTCGGCGATAGCATTTGTTAATTCGTCAGTTATAAGATGAAAACCTCTGCTCCTTCCCTTTGAGCTGCAGTGAGTGTTGAAATATTTTCATGATCTGAAATTTTTATACTTCTATTTTATCCTTAACTACAACCAATTCGGCGAGGTTTACAGTTATCGGTATTGACCCTACCTGCACGATTGCTTTTTTACCGCGAATGTTATTAACGATACCTACCTGCCTGTTAGAGATCATTTTTACTTTATCGCCTTCTTTTACCGGCTCCGTTGTTTCAATGTATTTTGAGTCAATTTTCTTTTGCTGCCTTGCTACGGTTTGCTTTTCCCGTTGTTTAAAAAGAAGTGCCTGCATCATTTTTATCAACTTACTTTTGTCGTCCGTTTTTCTCCATTCAATTAAAATTGTTTTTAGTTTCCGTTCCATATCTTTCAGGTATAAAAACTTTTCTTCGCTTATTTTATTCTGCTGTTTTAATAGTTCCACCTGTTGGCTGTGTTTTTCCTTATCAATAATTTGCTCCATCTCTTTTTTGAGCCGTTCATTTTCTTTCAGGAGCTTTTCAAGATTTTGGCTTTCAACCTGTACCTGCTGCAGGTCCTGCTCTGTTCTGTTCAATAGCTTATCAAGCGTGAAATGATTTTCATCCACAAGCTGCTTTGCTTTATTGATCAAGGACGGCGGAAGACCGATTCGTTCTGCTATGGAGAAAGTATACGAACTTCCCGGCTTGCCAACTATGAGTTTGTATAAAGGCTTCAGGTTTTTTTCATCAAAAGCCATTGCACCATTTATAATGCCTTGCACTTTGTTGGCCATCACCTTGAGGTTAAGGTAGTGAGTAGTTACAATTCCAATAGAATGTTTTTTTGCAAGCTCCTCCATTATGACTTCTGCAAATGCGCCGCCCAAATTCGGATCGCTTCCACTACCTAATTCGTCAATAAAAAATAATGTTTTGCCATTTGCATTTTCCATGAAATATTTCATATTCACAAGGTGCGATGAGTAAGTACTCAACTCAAATTCCAGGCTTTGCGTATCACCAATGTGTATCATCAATTGCCTGAAAATACCAAACTCACTTTCAGGGCCACACGAAACAAGCAGCCCGCTTTGCAACATCATTTGCAGCAGGCCTGCCGTTTTTAAAGTGACTGTTTTGCCACCTGCATTCGGGCCGCTTATAACAAGAATCCGGTCTTTGTCGTCGAGAGTAAGGTTTACAGGAATGGTCGGCTTAGCCTGCTTTTCGTTATAGATAAATAAAAGTGGATGGCATGCATTTACAAGCTTAATAAAAGCATTGTCGCGAAGTCCCGGAAGATTGCCATTGTATTCCATCGCAAGTTTTGCTTTGGCTCTTATAAAGTCATATTCACCAAGGATGCTGTGATAAATATCCAGTAAGGAATGATAGTTTCTCATTTTGGAAGTAAGCCCATGCAATATTTTATATACTTCCTTTTGCTCATCCGTCTCAAGAGAATATATTTCATTGTTAAGCCCTGTCGTTTCCTCCGGTTCAATAAAAGTGGTCCGGCGGCTGTCACTTTCTCCATGAATAATTCCCTTTATCATTCTCTTCTGTTCCGCGAAAACTGCAAGCACACGCCTGCCGTTTATGAAGCTCTCTTCTATGTCGGCGAGGTAACCCAGCTTATTCATGCGGCTTACAATCCTGTCGAACATTCTGCGCAGCTCATTTCTTTTTTTATACAAAGCCGCTCTTATCCTGCCCAGTTCTTCTGAGGCACTATCTTTTACATTTCCGTCCTCATCCAATACTTCATCTATTATATCAATAATGGTTTTTTCGAAATAAGTTTTTTCTATCACAAGCGCCATAAAAGGGTAGGCAACCCTTTTATCATTATCGAACCACCGGAACACTTGCTGTATCGCAATCGAAAGTTTCCTGATTGAGAGGAACTGCGCCCCTGCAAGTACTGAGCCCTCAATACTTAAAAGCTTTAATTCTTTTGCCAAATTAAAAACAGCATCGTCCGGAAAATAAAGACGGTTGAGAAAAAGCAATTTATATTCGTGTGTTTGCTGCAGTTCCGGTTCAATAAATTCTTTGCGTGTATGAATTCTCAGGTTAATGGCTCTTTGCCTGGCAAATTCAGTTCTGCAATGCCCTGCAAGTAACGCCTGTATTTTGTCAAATTCCAGTTGTTGTATAGCGGAAGAAGGAAATAGTTTCATGAATAAAAAAATAGGCAACTTTAATTTAAAGCAAAAATAAGGATTGTGACAGGAGAGATTAATGAGGAATGCAGCATTGGTCATGTTTCCTTTACCTGCAATTCACTCCACGGTGTGCTGCCGTCTTTTTCCCTCGTAAAAATATATTTACCCGATTTAATTAAAACAATTTCGGCGGTTGTATAAATTATACAACCTTCCATAAGATGGCCGCCCAGTGTTTTCCCGGCATTATCTGAAATGCAAACGTGGAGGTGTGAACCATTGGCGGACAGTGTACCGGACAGGTTAACAATCTCAAAATATCCGGTACCTTTTCCAGGTTGCTTTTCATTTGCAAATCGGATTACATATTCTTTAAGGCTGCCAACGCAGGTCACAATCCATCCGGCATATATCCTTTTCTCTTCGAGAAATCTTTGAATTGAAATTCTTATATCTTCACCAGGCAACAGCCTGAGTATATAAGAATCGTCATTTTTGACTTGCATAAGAAAGGTTTTGTAAGGATTATCTTTAAAATTAAATTAGAGACGCTGCATTACTGTTAAATATAAATGCAATCATAAAACTAATATATGCACACCCTATCTTTGAGCAATAAAATTGCCAGAAATTAATAAATTAAACCAGGATATGGCAGAGAATCATAAAACAGAAATTGCAACATTTGGTAACGGCTGCTTCTGGTGTACGGAAGCGGTTTTTCAACAACTTGAAGGTGTTGAAAAAGTAACGAGCGGCTATAGCGGAGGTCACGTAGAAAACCCTACTTACGAGCAGGTTTGCGGTAAGCAGACGGGGCATGCTGAAGTTCTAAAAATTGAATATGATCCTTCGAAAATTAGCTTCGATAAATTGTTGGAAGTTTTTTGGGCGACACATGATCCCACCACGTTGAACCGGCAGGGAAATGACGTGGGCCCGCAGTACAGGAGCGTTATTTTTTATCACAATGAAGAACAAATGCAGAAGGCCGAAAAATACAAGCAGGCTCTGGATAAGAGCGGGGCATTTGACAAACCAATCGTAACTGCAATAGAGCCGCTTACTAATTATTATGAGGCGGAAAATTACCACCGGGATTATTACAAAAATCACAGTGCACAACCCTATTGCCATTTTGTAATAAAGCCAAAGATGGATAAATTGAAAAAAGTTTTTGGTGATGTTTTAAAAAAATAAACTCGGCCTATGAAATATTTAATTACCCTTGCTTTTATTACAATTGCCTTAGTTTCTCATGGGCAAAAATTTACAATCTCTCCCACTGTGCAGCTCGCAGTTCCGGAAGGTGACTACAAAGCGACGAACCCCGATGCGGGGTATGGATTAAGGGTAAATTTTTTATACAGGCCTGTAAAATCAAAGTTTGTAAAATTCGGAGTGGAATTTGGCATACAGGAAAAAGGCCGGGCAACTCAATATTTTTCCGGCAGGATTAATGGTTTCTATGAGGATTTTAAAGTAAGCGCAACCAGTAATATTTTTTCACTGATGTTTCTCACCAGGTTTCAGCCCAATCAATTTCATAAAGTAAAGCCTTTTGTTGATCTTACAGCGGGATGGAATGTATTTTTCTCCACGGTAACTGTCGAACGGCTTACCTATTACAGCAATTATAACGATTCTTATTCCAATTCAACAAAAGCACATTGGGCATTTTCTTACGGAGCTGCAGGTGGAGTAGATATTCCTTTAAATAGAAGAGATGACCTTGGACTCGAATTGAAAGTCGCTTATATCATTGGAGCTAATACAACCTACCTCACGGATCCCTATATCAACAATAACGCACAGGTTTCGTTTCGTGAAAATAATTCCCGCACCAATATGTTGATACCACAGGCGGGATTAAGAATTAATCTTTAATGATCCTATCCGCTTTTTTTGTTGAGGTATTTTCTGTCCAAATCCAAAATGACAACTTTCATTCAGGATGCAATCGCCTCTTTCGACATAGTATTTACGGGAACAGCAACGGCTAATGGAATAAACTTAATAATTCGCAGCCGATTCAGCCCTTTCATTACAATATAGGTTGAATCAAACTCGTACCATTTCTTGGCAAAGTTGGGATCGTATCTTTTAAAATGATGGTTATTTTGAAAAAGCTCCCCCATCATTATAATTCCCCACGGCGTAGTATTTTTTGAATGATCGCCGTTATCAAAATTTGAATAGCCCATCTTGTGGCCGAACCAATTTACAATCGCTCCCTGGATAGGGCCCATTATGAAATGAATTGGAAGCAAAAGAAACCACCAGTAATTTGGAGCAAAAATAATATAGAAGGTGGTGTACATGGCGCCAAATAAAATTCTTGTGAGGGTGTGATGTCCTATCTTATCGAGCCTGTCCCACATAGGAATGTATTCTTTTGTGAATTGCGGATCAGGTAAATTTTTACCGGTATGAAAACCCCTGAAAATAATAACAGTGTTGATCATCATGTGCCAGATGTCTTTAAAGAAATGCGGGGAGTGTGGATCCTTTTCCGTATCGCTATAAGTGTGGTGCATTCTATGCATTACCGCATAGGCCCTGGGAACAAGATATGATGATCCCTGTGTAAGCCATGTCATAATATAAAACACCTTTTCCCATGTTTTTGAGGTGGTATACATTTGGTGAGAAGCAAACCGATGCAGGAAAAAAGAGTGGAAGAATAAAGAAAAAAACCAATGGCAAAAAAAGAAAAACAAAATAGCAATCATTAATACAGGAAATTAAAAGGTAGATAATGTCGGAAGCTACGCTTATTTATCTGTAACGGATTGGATTATTCGAAGTTTAACGTATAACAAAAATTACTTATTCAAACGCACTTTCCTTAGTTCAAGCAAGTTCAAACTATTAGGTATAAAGTTTTTTACGTATGGTTGTACAAGATGTATTACCATGTCGTACCACAAAGGCACAACCGGTGCATCATTGATCATTACCTGATCGGCGTGCTGATAAATTTTATATCGCAGGGAATCATTTTTTTCTGATAAAGCGGCCTCATATAATTTATCAAAAGCAGGATTCTTATAACGTGTATAATTTGGCGGCGCCGGGTTCTTTCCATAAAAAACACTCAGGTAATTTTCAGCATCAGGATAATCGGCAATCCAACTTCCGCGAAAGAACAATGCTTCGGATTTTGCAGTTTGTTCAAGCAATAAACTTTTCTGCACAGTTTCTACCTGTATTTTAATTCCGATCTGTTGCAGTTCGCTTGCTATATAACTTGCAAGGTCAGCATATATAGGAATAGTGAGCAAAGGGATCGCTGGTAAACCAACGCCATTAGGATACCCGGCTTCTTTTAATAATTGCAATGCCTTTGCAGGATCGTACCTGTAACCTCTGACTGCAGAAGAATCGAAGGAAGGAAGGCCGGTAGGAACAAAGCCACTCTCTGCAGGAATTCCAATGGAGTTGCGGATATACAGCATCATTTTTCTCCTGTTGAATCCATAATTGATCGCCTGCCTTACTTTTAAATTTTTAAGGGGCGAATTTTTTACAACCAATTTAGATGTATCCTCCAGAATGCCGAGGTATTCAATATTAAGATAGGGATGTTTTTGCAAAATAATTTTTCCCTGCCAGTCTTTGCGGAGCTCTCCTTTTTTTGTAAGTACTTCGTCTTTAAAAGAGGCGTCAATATCATTTATAAAATCAAGCCTGCCCTGCTGAAATTCAAGAAACTCTGTTGCCTTGTTTTCGTAAAAGGTAACTGATATACCATTAAGATAAGGAAGGCTTTCCCCCAGGCTGTCCCTTTCGAAATAGGAAGGATTTTTTTTCAGTATCAATGACTGTCCTTCTTCCCAGGCTACAAATTGAAAAGGGCCTGTGCCACATGGATGCCTGCGAAAATCCTTGCCATATTTTTCCACGACTTCATGTGGAATTACAGAGCAGTATTGCATACTCAATATTCCAAGTACAGGATGGAATGGCGAACTTAATTGAAGCCGGAAGGTTGTATCGTCAATTGCCGTAAAAGGGTGAAGAGAATCCACTCTCCCATTAAAGATCCAGGCACCGCTGCTGGCAGTACTTTTATCCATAATACGGGTAAAGCTGTACACCACATCCGCAGCTGTCATTTTTCTTCCTTTGCCATTTGGGAATGCATCATTATCGTGAAAAAAAACATCATTACGCAAATGAAAAATAAAACCCATGTTATCTTCGGACTCTTCCCAGCTTTTCGCCAGCGAAGGAATAATGTTGAGGCTATCATCAACCTGTACAAGGGTATTATACAGCTGGTGAACTGCCCACATGATCGATTGATTTTTTGCAAACGCAGGATCAAGCGTTGCAATGCCAGACTGTTCATTGTAATGGAAAATATTCTTTTGCTTATGATGACTGATGCATGATGAACAGTAAAATGCCATTAGAATCCCTATAGCGAAATATTTATTATTTGGAAATTTTACAAGAGGCAAGGGCAATTATTTTTTTAACTCCATCTTTGACTTAGAAAAAATAAATTTAGCAAATGAAAAAGACAGTCGCTGTGTTTTGTTTATCGTTTATATTTTTTAACGTGATGTCGCAGCCCTTCACGCATGCGGATACCTTACGCGGAAGCAATGGACCAGGAAGATCGTGGTGGGATGCAATCAAATATGATCTGTATGTAAAATTTAATCTTACTGACAGCACTATCAGCGGATACAATATTATTAGCTATAAAGAGATTCAAAAAAATCACCCGGATTATTTTCAAATCGATTTACAGGAGCCTATGGTGATTGATTCTATTGTATTGGACAATGGAATCAAAAGCCGCGGGCAGGTCGTTAGCGGAAATAAGCGCACGGCTTATTTTAATACAAGAAGAAACCTCGGTTTTACCAGGGAAGGAAATGCGTGGTTTGTTAGTTTGAAAAATATTCAACCTGTAAGTAATCAAGCACAACCCGGCAACAGTCTTCGTATGGGGCCACCGGTTGTTGCACCTCCAACCGCGGATCAGTTAAAAAATCAAAACGGCCTTCCAACGGTTACTGTTTACTACCACGGCAAACCTAAAATCGCAATAAAGCCGCCATGGGACGGAGGATTGGTCTGGAAAACAGATACGGCGGGAAATCCATGGATTACAATTGCATGCCAGGGGCTGGGAGCAAGTGTATGGTATCCCTGCAAAGACATACAAAGTGACGAACCTGACAGCGCGGAAATACACATCACCGCTCCTTCCGGCCTTGTTGCTGTAAGTAACGGAAGGCAGCGGAATTTAATAAATAACAACGATGGTACCACCACCACTACCTGGGCTGTCGTAAATCCTATCAACAATTACAATCTTATTCCTTACATAGGAAAGTACGTGCATTTTGGAGAAATTTATAAAGGGTTAAAAGGCGATCTTACGATGGACTACTGGGTACTTGATTCGAATCTTACCAAAGCAAAAAAGCAATTCCAGGATGCTCCGCGCATGATGAAGGCATTTGAATATTGGTTTGGCCCGTATCCTTTTTATGAGGATGGTTACAAAGTTAGTGGACGCGCCACATCTCGGCATGGAGCACCAAAGTGCTGTTGCTTACGGAAACGGCTACCTGAACGGATATCACGGCATGGATCTTTCCGGCAGCGGGTGGGGAATGAAGTGGGATTTTATAATCGTTCATGAAAGTGGGCATGAATGGTTTGCAAATAATATAACTGCAAAAGATATCGCTGACAACTGGATACATGAAGGTTTTACGAGCTACAGCGAAACTCTTTTTACAGAATATTATTATGGCAAAAAAGCAGCCACCGCTTATGTAACAGGGTTAAGAAAAAATATTGAAAACAGGGAACCGGTAATTTCAGAATATGGTGTAAACAAGGATGGCCCTATTGACATCTATTACAAAGCCAGCAATATGCTGCACACGATTCGGCAGGTAATTAACGATGATTCATTATTCAGAAAAATATTGTGGGGACTTAATAAAACTTTTTACCACCAGACCGTTACAACAAAGCAGGTAGAAAATTATATCAGTAAAGAATCGGGAACAGATTTTTCAAAAGTATTTGACCAGTATTTAAGAACTATTAAAATACCTGTACTGGAATACAGTATAAGAAATGGACAGATGAAATATCGCTGGACCAATTGCATCTCCGGCTTCGACATGCCCGTAAAAATATTAAATGAAAAAGGCGGGTATATGTTCATTTACCCGAAGGATACTATTCAGCAGTTAAAAACTGGTTTGAAAGACATAAAAGTTGATGAAAATTTTTATGTTGACACGCATCAAATTAATTAAATATAATTTAGAGGCTTAAACCCTGCTATGTCACAGATACGAAGGCAAAGTATCATATCAACCGTTTTCGTTTATTCTGGCTTTTTTATCGGCTTTATAAATACGTATTTGTTTACCCGGCAAGGTTCTCCGTTTAGCGCTTCGGAGTACGGCCTTACAGGAATTTTCATAGCAGTTGGCAACCTTATGTTTGCTTTTGCAAACCTTGGGATGATAGCAACCGTTTATAAATTTTATCCGTACTACGAAGATAATCTCCCCAAAAAGAAAAATGATCTTTTAACCTGGGCATTGCTTATAAGCCTTATCGGATTTTGCTTTGTGATTCTCGCCGGATTTTTATTTAAAGATCTTGTCGTTCAAAAATTCGGAGCCAACTCTTTTTTGTTTGTACAATATTATTTCTGGGTTTTCCCCTTTGGGTTTTTCATTTTGCTGTTTTCAATGTTTGAAGTATTTGCGTGGAATATTCGCAAATCTATCCTCACTACTTTTTTGAGAGAAGTCCTTTTCAAATTGCTGACACTTGTTCTTATATTTCTTCTAAGCTTTAAAATTATTTCGAGTTTCGACACATTTATTAAAATGTATGCGTTCACTTATGGCGTTACCGCATTGGTATTACTTGTCTATTTGCTCTGGAAAAAAGCATTGAATATAACTTTTATTATAAGCCGCGTAACAAAAAAATTCTACAAAAAAATAGTCTCCCTTGCTTCGCTCATTTATTTTGGCGGCCTTGTGTTTATGATCGCCCAGTTTATTGACACCCTCGTAATTATGTCGTTGCTGGGTACTGTAGCCACGGCAATTTTTACATTGGGCAGCGTCGTGGCCGGGCTTGTACAGGCTCCGCAAAGAGGTGCCATCGCCGCCTCTGTACCTGTTCTTTCCAAGGCCTGGAAAGATAAGGATTACGATAAGATCAATCTTATATACCAGCGTTCAGGCATTAATTTATTGATTGCTTCCCTCGGAATATTTCTCGTAATATGGCTCAACTACGCAGACGCCGTAAACACATTTGGGCTTAAGAAAGAATACCTGGAATCGCAATGGATATTTTTCTTCCTCGGCATGGCGCGTATTGTTGATCTCGGTACGGGTGTTAATTCTCAAATCATCGGTACGTCTACATTCTGGAGGTTTGAATTTATAAGCGGGATGATTTTACTTTCGTTTGCGATTCCGCTTAATTATTTTTTGGTGAAACATTTTGGTATCATCGGCGCCGGTTATTCCAATTTAATTTCATTTACTATTTATAATGCGATCCGCATTGTTTTTCTAAAGAGAAAATTTAATATGCACCCGTTCAGTAATAAAACGCTATACTCTATCGTACTTGCTTTCGCTTGTTTTGCATTATGCTATTACACGTTTCAAAGTTTGCATGGTTTTTTTGCCATGGTTCTAAAAAGCTCTGTGTTCATAGCATTATATGGTGGCTTTATTCTTTATTTTAATCTTTCGCCAGATGTGTTACCTGTTTGGGATAATTTAAAGAAGCGGGCGGGAAGAGGGAGAA
>CAWGWY010000016.1:0-34513 GCA_963826435.1 uncultured Chitinophagaceae bacterium
ACTTCATCAAATGCAGGGAAAGCCAATACCTCAAGGGTGCTTGCAAGCGATTTGCAGGACGTAAGCAGTATTTTAAAAAGCCGCTTTGGTTATGAAACAGGCCCATACCAGGGTTTCACTCTCAACCAGACTAATTATAAATGGCTTGCAAAAATTGACTGGAACATAAACTCGGTTCATAAGCTTTCGTTCACTTACAATGGCCTTAATGCCACTAAGGGTAAACCTGCACATCCCAGCGCAATTCAAAGGCGGGGGCCGGATTTTACAACATTACAATTCAGAAACTCAGGCTATGAAATTGTAAATAAGCTTCATTCCTTTAATGCAGAACTGAAATCCAATTTCGGCGGTAATTATGCCAACAAACTAAGAGTTGTTTATAGTATTTTCAGGGATAACAGGAATCCTTTTTCTTCGCCTTTTCCTGGGATAACTATTACAAAAAATGATGTTGCTTATATCATCGCTGGTCACGAACCGTTCTCGATCCATAATGTTTTGGATCAGGATGCTTTCCAGGTTACAGACAATTTCAACATCTTTTTAAAGAATCATTCTCTTACTATCGGGGGTTCTTTTGAATCATTCAAATTTGCCAATTCCTTTAATCTCGTGGCTTATGGTCCATCCACATTTAATACAATCGACATTCAAAAATTTAAGGACAGCGTGCCTGTCGGAGGAAGTGTGGTATTTGATTTCCCACAGTTTGGAGTGCGTGGATATCCGCTTGATGTAGATGTAAATACTGCAAAAACAAGAGCAGCCGCTGATGCGTGGACACTGGCAAAACTTACCGTTGGGCAGATATCCGGCTATATCCAGGATGAGTGGGCAGTCACGAAAAAGTTCAGGCTAACGTATGGAATAAGAATGGATATACCACAGTATTTTAATGCCAGTTATAGTGATCCCAATTTCGATCCCAATACCGGAGCTTTCCTTGGCACATATACAACAGGTTCTCCCACAATTCAAAACAATGACAACCAGGTACTGTTCGATGCTGATGGCAATCCCGTCATCAATGGTGCAGGCAAACAGCTTGACAACGGACGCTTTCCTACAAAAAAGCCACTGTTCTCACCACGACTTGGTTTCAATTATGATGTAAAAGGTGACCGGACTTTGCAACTTCGTGGTGGCTCAGGATTGTTCACAGGACGTTTTCCTTTTGTATGGTTGGGCAACCAGATCGCTAACCCTTATACCGGGTTTTATAATGTAACCGATAAAAATTTCAGGTGGCCGCAGGTATGGCGTTCTAATCTTGGCCTAGATTTTAAAATTCCTTATGGCACTGTTTTTAGTATTGATGGTTCTTATACTAAAGATGTAAAAGCGATGATGGTTCGCAATTATAACCTGGGTACTCCCGGTGGCTCATTACACAGCAATAACGGTGATGACAGAAATGTATATAGGGCAGCAGACAAAGGCACTGATGGGCAAAATACCGCAAACACATATGTCTTCACAAATACAAATGTTGGCTACCAATTCAATGCCTCCTTCCAGGTACAGCAAACTTTCAAAAATGGCTATTATTTGATGGCTGCATACAATTATCTTATTGCGAAAGACGCCAGTTCTATCTCTGCTGAAATATCAAGTGATGCGTTTGATCGCAACCCTATTTTGTATAATGCCAATGCTGCTGTTTTATCCAATTCACTATACGGAAATACGCATCGCATTATAGTCGCTGCTTCCAGGAAATTTGAATATGGAAAAGGCAAATACGCTACTACTATTTCTACCTTCCATTCCTGGTCATCAGGAAACCGGTTTGCTTATGTATACGGCGGCGATATAAATAATGACGGCACTCCCAGTAATGATTTACTATATGTTCCAACCGATGCGGAGATTAATGCAATGAGCTTTAATCCTTCCTATGTAGATGTTCTTGGAAACGTTCAGAGTCCCGCAGCACAGCGCCAGGCCTTCAAGCAATTTATTGCCCAGGATGATTACCTCCGCGGGCTTCGTGGCCAATACACCGGCAAGTATGAAGGAGAAAATCCCTGGTTTAATCAACTGGATCTGCGCATTTTGCAAGACCTCAATTTTAAGGTTGGAGAAAAAATTAATACTATACAATTCAGTATTGACTTTGTAAACCTTGGCAATCTTTTCAACAGCAAATGGGGTGTAAGAAAATATGCAACAACTTCCGGTTATTTTCAACCCATTTCTGTTTCTTATAATAACAATAACCCTGTTTATACTTTTGATCCATCATTAAATTCAACATTCACTACGAGCCCCGATCTGCCATCCCGCTGGCAAATGCAATTGGGTTTGAGGTATATATTTTAGAAATATATTTTCAGGATACATTTAAACTAAAGGCTGCCTCACAAGTAGCCTTTAGTTTTTTGATAGAAAAATTTTTCGCCCGCGCTACAGGTTTTTTTGGCCTTATTGAAATTAAATTGTTTCAAGAATTTCCCTTTCGAAATAAGGCCTGCAATTTTCCAAAGTTTTCTAAACTTTTTTACTACTTCTCTTTTTTTAGTAAATTACAAGGGTGAGGTTTGGTCCAAAGTTTCTTATTTAAGTGTTTCATGAGGTTAATTCGATTGTATATTGCTTTTTTATTTTTACTCCCTTTCGCCGGCGTTAGCCAAACTGTTATTTCTATAAATATTAATGGTGGCATTAATCCGTCATCCGCAGAATTCATTAATAAAAGTATAAAACAGGCGGAGCGTGAAAAAGCTGAATGCCTGTTGATTCATTTAAATACACCCGGTGGATTGGTAACTTCTACAAGAGGAATCGTAACAGATATTTTGCAATCCAAAGTACCGGTGGTCGTTTACATTTCTCCTACGGGCGCTCATGCTGGTTCTGCAGGTGTGTTTATTACGATGGCTGCCAACATTGCAGCTATGGCACCGGAAACCAATATGGGAGCAGCGCACCCGGTATCGCTGCAAGGCGGAATGGATTCAACTATGAATGAAAAAGTGATGAATGATGCAGCTGCATTTATAAAAACAATCGCAATGAAAAGAAACCGCAATGTTGAATGGGCTGAAGATGCGGTGAGAAATAGTGTTTCAATAACGGAGCACGAAGCTTTGGAAAAAAATGTAATTGACCTCGTTGCACTTAACGATGCTGTATTGCTCGACCAGATCAACGGAAAAGAAGTACAAATGAATAACGGCGGTAAAATTCTTCACACGAAAAATGCGCAGGTAAAAAAAGTTGAGATGGGCTTTTTTCAAAAAATACTTGATAGGATAAGCGACCCCAATGTGGCTTATATTCTGATGATGCTGGGCTTCTACGGAATCATGTTTGAGTTGTTTAATCCGGGAGCTATTTTACCGGGAATTGTGGGGGTAATTTTTCTCATCTTTGCATTTTATACCATGAATACCATGCCTGTAAATTATGCAGGAGTTGCATTAATAATATTTGGAATTATTTTATTTCTGCTGGAAATAAAAGTGATAAGCCATGGAATGCTGACGATTGGCGGGATTGTATCGGTATTACTTGGCTCCCTTATTTTGTTCAGGACCAGCTCAACCGATAGTTTCGTTACCGTCTCACGGGGACTCATAGTCGGAGTTACTGCCGTTACAGCTCTGTTCTTTTTATTTGTGGTAGGAATGGGTCTGAAAGCACAGCGAACAAAGGTTGTAAGTGGCATTGAGGTATTAATCGGTAAATTTGGCCAGGCAATTGAATCGCTCGATCCTCACGGCTCTGTGCGGGTGAATGGAGAATTATGGAAAGCAGAATCATTGTCCGGTTCCATAAGTGAGAATGAAAAAATAGTTGTGAAAGGAATAAAAAATCTTACATTATACGTCGAACAGGTTCAACAAAGCTGATAATCTTATCAGATCATTACTTATCAAAATTTTTTAAAACCAAAAACTATACGATGCAACAATTACCCTTTACTCTTATTATTATTCTTGTTTTTGCTTTATACATTCTTGCAAGTGCTATACGTATTCTTCGTGAATATGAAAGAGGCGTTATCTTTCGGTTGGGAAGAGTATTAGGCGGGGGCATAAAGGGTCCCGGACTTATTTTATTAATTCCTATTATTGATAAAATGGTAAAAGTAAGTTTGCGTACCGTAGTTATGGATGTGCCACCGCAAGATGTTATTACTTCCGATAATGTTTCCATAAAAGTGAATGCAGTTATTTATTTCCGGGTGGTGGATCCTCAATTGGCGATTATAGAAATTGAAAATTACCTGGTGGGTACCTCCCAACTTTCGCAAACCACTTTGCGAAGCGTGTTGGGCCAGTCAGAGCTCGATGATCTTTTATCTCAAAGGGAGAAAATTAATATTCGCTTACAACAAATTATTGATCAGCAAACGGAACCTTGGGGTGTAAAGGTGACTCATGTGGAAGTAAAACAAATTGATCTTCCGCAGGAAATGCAGCGTGCAATGGCCAAGCAGGCAGAAGCAGAAAGAGAACGCAGGGCAAAAGTAATTTCTGCCGAAGGTGAATTCCAGGCATCGCAAAGATTGAGTGATGCAGCAAAAATATTAAGCGAACAACCGAGTGCACTAACCTTACGATATCTTCAAACGTTGCGTGAAATTGCTACCGAAAATAATTCCACTACCATCTTCCCTGTGCCGATTGATATTTTAAAACCTTTCATGAAAATGAATGAGGATGCGGAAAAGAAGGCGATCAGTTAAGAACTAAGATACTCATAATCATATAGGTTACCGGCCCTACAGGTCTTTTTAAGTTATCATTAAAAGAATGATAAAAAAAGATGTGTTTACTTTGCAGTAATTTCTGTTAAGCAAATTGCATAGAAATTAACAGGTCACAATCATATTCTGTGACCCCCGATCTGAAAAGATTGAATCAAGCCCGGCAGTTTTAACCGGGTAAACAGCCTGAATTTTATTTAAAAAAGAGTTATGAATTTTTGGAACACAGTATTTTTTGGAAACCCATTAAGAGAATGGGCAATAGCATTGGGAATAATAGTGGTTGGATTTAGTTTAATAAAAATCCTCAGGTTACCAGTACTAAAAAGATTTAAGAAATGGTCAGAGAGGACTTCCAATTCTTTTGATGATTTCATTGTCCTTGCTGTAGAGAAAACTGTAATTCCTTTCCTGTATTTTGTTGCGATATATTCAGCGCTTCAATACCTGACTTTCGATCAGCGCACAAATAGCATCATTCACGTAGCTATGATGTTTGTCGTTACATTTTACATTTTGCGACTACTCTCATCGGCGGTACAATATTCTATTTATACATTTTTAGGTAAATACGAAGACAGTGAAACGAAACAGAAGCAGGCACGGGGGCTGATCCTCATTTTTAAAGCTGTCATCTGGATAGTCGGATTGGTTTTCCTGATGAACAACCTGGGGTACAATGTAACTACAATAATCACCGGTCTCGGTATCGGTGGTATCGCAGTGGCATTAGCAGCACAAACAATTCTTGGCGACCTTTTTAGTTACTTCGTTATTTTCTTTGACCGCCCATTTGAAATAGGAGACTTTCTTAAAGTAGATGACAAACTAGGAAGTGTAGAATATATAGGTATTAAAACCACGAGAATTCGCGCTATCAGCGGCGAACAATTGATATTTTCCAACAAGGATCTCACAGACTCACGTGTGCATAATTTCAAGCGAATGGAAAAACGTAGGGTTGTATTTAGCGTTGGTGTCACCTATCAAACAACTGCGGAACAATTGAAAAAAATTCCGGGAATAATCAAAGGAATTATAGAAACAATTGATGGAGCTACTTTCGACAGGAGCCATTTTTCGGCCTTTGGTGATTTCAGCCTCAACTTTGAAAGTGTCTATTATATAGCAGGGCCCGATTTTAACGATTATATGGACCGGCAACAAAAAATTTACCTGCAAATTTTTGAGGCTTTTGAAAACGAGGGAATTGAATTTGCTTATCCTACTCAAACATTATTCGCCGGAAATACTTTTGCAAAAATTAGCGGGGAGAAAAGGGTAATGGAAAACAATCACAGTTAGAAGTGCGAAATGAAAAGACATTAGTTTGAATCTGCGTGTAGCGTTTACTTCCTTATCAAATAATTAGCCGCACGCCTCCGAGATCAGAAACCCGGTGTGTGAAATGGTCGCTTGGAGAACTGATGAACATGAAGTTCTTGGGAATATTCCATTCGCTGCATAATTTATCAATAAGCTCAGGGCCGAAGACTCCGTTTATTTTTATGTACTCTATTTTGATATCAGGATATGCACGGTCAAGTGTTTCAAAATCCCGTAAAAAATCTTCAGACAAATGCTGCTCCTCGTTAAGAACCGTAACTATTTTTAAATTCCTGGTGATCTCATTTTCCTGCACGTAAATGATAACCTTGTTAAGGATAGCAATATTATCGCCTTTAGTAAAATAAACAAATACCTGCCGGTTGAGTTTTCTCATTTCACGCGTGAGATGAAGCCTGCTTATGAGAGATACCCTTTGAATTTTATCAAAGAAATTATTTGCTATAAGAAGTAAATATTTTAATACGGCATTTCTTCGCAGGAATAAGTATATAATTAAAACAGCCGGCAGAAAGTATTGTAAAAAAACGACCAGGTAATCGGGATGCATTTTCACATTTCCATATAGTGCAACTATAATAGCAAATATGGCAAGCCCTACTGCAAACTCCGGCGCATATTCGGGCCGCGGTAACCTCGACCGCTTTATTTTTAGCAAAAAATTTCCCAGCCCAAAATATATCATCACGGAAAGAAAGGAAATGGTATATACCCCGGCAAGAGGACCAAGTTCACCTTCAGTAATAAATAAAACCGAAAGGCAAAGAAGATAAAATACAATTAATATTCTTGGTGAACTTCCCCTGTTATTCTCCTTTAGTAAAAATTGAGGAAGAATTCTATCAAGGGTCATGCGTTTTAATAATCCGCCTACGCCGACAAAAGAAGTAAGTACTGCTCCACTTAATACAAGTACTGCATCAATTGAAATAACTGCGGCCAGCCATGAACCGCCGGTTTTACCACCCATAAAAGAAAGGAGGGCTTCCTGGTTTTCTCCCACCTGCTCAATAGGTAAAACCATAACAGCTAATAATGCAATTGATGGATTTATTACGGAAACGGCCACCCACATATTGCGCAGTGTTTTTGGAAACACGCCCGGCTCCTGTTCTTCCACAAAATTGGCCGAGCTTTCAAATCCTGAAATGCCAAGCATGGCAGTACTGAAACCGAGAAACAAAACGATAAATAAACTTCCCTTTAACGGGGTATGAAAATTAATGCTGGTAAGGTCAAACCCATTTACAACGACAAAATAAATGGCACTAAAAATCAATATCAGCATTACCGACAGGTGAACTACAAAAATGATGATCGCTACAATTGCCGATTCACTTATTCCGGAAATATTCAGAATTAAAAAAATGGTAAGAACAACCATCGTGGCTATAATCACCGGTATAAAAGAAAAAATGCTATGCAAATATTTCATTGCTTCTGATGCAGAAATAACTGCCGTTGCCATGTAGGATAATATCGTTAAACATGCAGCTACAGATGCATTGCTTTTACTCGTAGTGTTGAGCAAAACATTATAAGCACCACCATTTAGAGGGAGAGCACCTACTACTTCGCCATATATTTTTCTGAAAAGAAATAAGACGCCGGACACGATAAGTAACGCGATAAATGCATACTGACCTGCATAAGCAATGGTAAGCGCAGATACATATAAACAAGAGGAAGTAATATCGTTACCGCAAATAGCTGTGGCAGCGAATTGTTTGAGTTTTTTTGGATGGTGCGTTACCTGATCACTCATAAATTATTATGAATCTCTCACAATTTAGTATGGCCAATTTTATATCGCTGAAAGTGATTCATGATTTTTTACCAGATAAAAATCTATAACAAAAAGGAATAGCCGCAAGATACGTAATAATGAAGAAGCTATTCGTAAGAGCTATGGCATCATCATATATTCTAAAATTTAAATTCGACACTTGCCAGAATTCCGAACCTGGGAACACCGGGATTGTTCAAATAGTTCAATCGCCAAATGGCATCGATGCGTAGCACATGAAAAATATTGCTTATTCCGGCTCCAGCTTCCATATACGGCGATTTGTCCGGAACGGTAAAATGATAAGCGATCGAAGAATCATAATAACCGTTTGCTATCTTATTTGCTTCTGACATACCACCCATTACTCCCCTGAAGCTCACCAGTGAACGCCACTTCAATTTTTTCAACAATGGAAAATATTTAAAAGGAAAACTACCGAAAGATTGTTCAACTGCGAGACCCACATATTTGTCTGTCACAAACTCAAAACGGTTCATATTATTAAAGGCATATTTATTATAATAGTAGGTGTCATTTCCTTTTAAAACATTTAATAATACGATTGGTAAAACGCCGTTCGTAATTCCCGCATCGATTGTATAAGATAATTGTCCTATTCGTCCGTTTGCAACGTCGTGCTGCAAATAAAAATTCCATTTACTGAAATCAAAATCGCTTTTCAAAAATCCATTATTCGCCTTAACTCCTTTTGTATAGCTCAGCGTAATGATCGGGTAATAACTACCAAGGCTACCCCTGCGATAATGTTGCGTAATGAATCTCTCTTTGTGAGAAAACCTTACGGAAAAGGTAGCGTCATTTACAGCATAAGTATTGGTTTCGGCAATGTTGTTGATGTATGGTTTAAAATCTTTGTAGGTATAATAAACATCAAAAAAAGGCGTAAGAACATTATGAGTCACTTCTCCTTTAATCGCCCAATCATTATTTAAATATTTTAAATAAGTTACGTCAGTATATTGGCTATTGATAAGTCGCGATTGAGAATACTTAACTCTTCTTAAGGCAGAAGCAAAAATTGAATTCTGATCGAGTTCATCACTATGATTATAAGTCCCGGCAAGGTCATTACTGTGTTCTAAAGTGAGCGTGGACCATTTATGTGGATTTAGAACAAACACAGATTTTAGTAAATAACGAAATTGTTTATCTCTGAACGCATAACCTCCGTAACCCTTCAATTGTATATGCTTGTTGAATCCTGAGTTTGTTTTTAATCCAAACGTAAATCGGTTTCCTTCAACCAGGTTACTGGTGTAGATGTAATAGATATCTCCAAGGTCAATATTGCCAGCACTGTAATAACCGGTACTTAGCGCGGAAATAATTTTACTGTAAGTAACAACCTGCGGAATTTTCATAAGGGTATCCATTAAAACATATACCGAGTTTTCTGATCTGCTTAATGGCTCAAATCTTTGAATCGGTTTTTCCTTTACCGAATCAGCACCGAATGCAGAAATGGGAATAAATTTTTTATCAAATGCGGTATCAATGGAATTATTATTCAGCAGAATATTTTTATAGATAATTGTTTTTTTAGCAATGGCGCCCATTTTTGTTTTTAACGGAACTACTACATCCATATACAAAACGGTCTTTTCAGGCAAAAACTTTTCCTGGTTTTCCGCCTCAAAGAACTGGGAGATTTCGAATTTCTTCACAAAATTCACGTTTGCATTTTTATCCATATGCATCACCAGTGATTTCACTGCATAGGAAGTGTCCGCGATCCATAAATATCCATTGAATGTGTTGCTCCCAAAATGAGCGGGTGAAAACTGTACCTGAATGCAACGGTGATTGTCGAAGTACACAGTATCTAAGATATGATAGTCGTAAAAATTCAATGCGTTGTCTGCAATAGGGCTCACGAAATTTATATTTACCAGCTTTATGTTGTTATCGTAAATATTGATTCTTTTATAAAGCCCATCGATATAAGTAAGAATGGATTTATTGTCAAAGCCTGAACTTTTCACCGCAGTGTAATCATAGCGTTCTTTTTCGGGATTTTTCCTGTAATAATAATCAGAGTTTGTTTCGGATAAATATACCGGCAGCACCTTATCACGATCTGCCGTTGTATCCATATTGTTGAATGCGAATGCGAGGGGTTTCAGCAGGCGGTTATTTTGTAATTTCTCAGGAAGATTTTTCAGATCAACCTCCATTTTATCATATACCTGGCACTGGAATGTTTTATTATTAAAAGCGTCGTTGGCATTTTTGTTTTTTATTACGTTGAGAATAAGCCTTTGAGCTTTTGTGTATTTAACTTTTACCGAAACCACCACACCTTGCATTTCTTTAGATGCAGGTTCTGCATCAAAATTAATAACCTGGTTCGGCGCTTTTGAAACCGGCTTGACCATTGTTTTAAAACTGATCATAGAAATCGCAATGGAATCCGTTTTATTGTTTATCACCAATGTGTATTTTCCATCTTCATCCGTAATCACCCCATTGCCGGAATTAAGAGAATATATGCTGCATGAAAACAATGGAGCGCCTGTTTGCGCATCTTTTATTACGCCTGTAATAATGCGTTCCTGGGCTTCTGTTTTAAAAAAGTTGCTAATCAAAAGCATGCACAGGGCGTAGTATGGAAATAGTTTTTTGATAGATGGCCGGAATTAATATAAAAACGCAAAATTATGGTAACCGTGTACCATCCGAAAAAGTTTTCCTTTTACATAATTTAATGGGGTAATATTGAATAACATTGAATGAAGCGCTGCAAGATATAAGAGAAATCTATTTACATCCTGTATATTTAATCATAAACTTTATGGTCACTGTTTACAAAACTTCCCCAAAAACCTGAGTATCCATGAACTGATGACGTTGGATTTCCCGTGCTGTCGTAAACAGGATATCCTTCGTTGATCCATTCAAAAATCCCGCCCAACATATTGTGCACTTTGGTGTAACCTGCATCGATAATTTCTTTGGCAATCTTATCACTCCTCAATCCCACGGAGCAGTACACTACTATATTCGCATCTTTCGAAATCTGTGAAAGCTTATCAATTGAAAAATCCCGGTCACCTACATACATTGAGTTTTTGATGTGACTTACATCAAACTCTTTTCGCTGCCTGGAATCAAGAAATATATAATCTGCCGGGTGCGAAGCTGCAACCTCTACATCTATTTTAGGCACGCCTGATGATTGCAATGATTTCGTCATCAAACGAATCAACTCATCTTTTATTTTACCCGATAAACTACTTTGACTTTTCATAACAAAAATGATAAATGCTATCAACAGCATCACAAATACTCCAATAATCTTCAACCATTTTTTACTGCGTTGCTTCATATTTATTTACCGCAAAAAATATTTTCAGCATTTCTGGTGGTTTGTTCCGCAACTTCTTCAACAGTTATATTTTTTATCTCCGCTAACTTTTGAGCAATATATTTTAAATAGCTGCTTTCATTTCTTTTACCACGAAAAGGAACAGGCGTTAAATAAGGTGAATCGGTTTCCAAAACAATATGTTTTAAATCTATATCCTTTAATACCTCAGCCAACCCGGAATTTTTGTAAGTAATGACCCCGCCAATGCCTAATAAAAAATTTTGGGCAATTATTTCTTTCGCATTTTCAACCGTTCCGCCAAAGCAATGGAATATGCCACGCAATCCTTTTCCTTTATACGTTTTGATTACGTCTATAGTTTCCTGCATTGCATCGCGGGTATGAAGCACCAGCGGCAGATCATATTGCAAAGCCCACCCTGCCTGTATATTAAGGCTTTCATATTGCTCCTTCGTGAAAGTCTTATCCCAATAAAAATCCAGGCCACTTTCACCAATGGCCGCAAATTTTCTTTCCTGCAACATTCTCTCAACCTTATCAAGTTCTTCTTTATAATTTTCTTTTACGGAGCATGGGTGTAAGCCTGTCATAGGAAAGCACCTACCGGGAAACTTTTTTTCTAAGGCCAGCATGTTCGACGTCTCGGAACTGTCAATAGCAGGCAAATAGAATTTTTGCACACCTTCGGCCTCCGCTCTGCGAATAACATCTTCAATATCTTCAGAAAATTCATTAAGGTACAAATGGGTATGAGTATCAATTAAATTCATATTTCTTTAAAGGGGAAATTAATATAAAATATGCCCTCGCAAAATTATTGCCTGATAATTATCATTCTCTTTACATTCCAAGGAGGTGAAGCAAGGAGAAGGATGCAAATGGAAAATAAATAACATGAAATAAATTTGTAATAGCTGGAGCATCGAAAGTATTTCCTTTTCATGAACCGGGAGCACCTGGCGTATTGAGATTATTATTAACGAACAAATGGCATCTTATTTAAATGAAATTTTTCTCCTCGCGCCTTTTCTATTTACTATCTCAACTGAGGCAACATCCGCGGTAATTAAAATGAATCTTGAGGATTGAGATAAAAATGAAGAACCATAATAAAATTCTTCTTTCTGCATTTTTCCATTGCTAAAAAACAAAGTGCCACTTACATCATCTGCATTTAGCTTCACGGTTTTTATTTTTTTATTAAGTTCAAACAATTTTAAAGCATCCCGGTTTTGGCTCGCTGCTATCATATATCGGCCAACACTGCTTCTTAGCTTCACCAGCGCTTTTCCATTCCCTGGTATATAAATACCGCTGTGCTGAATAGTTAATGGCTGAAAATTTCCTTTGCCATCTCCTTTTAAAAGTAAACCGTTGAGGGCATCATATCTTCCTATGCTCACGTCTGTACCAAAATCATTTCCGTTCATCAGTATATCAAGATTCCCATCCCCATCCAAATCATCTGCAATCATTCCGTTTAAAGGAGCAAATTGCGCCTGAAGTGGCAACGGAATCATTGTAAATTTTCCATTGCCCTCATTTCTCACATAGCAAGACTTTAGCATTGTAGCCTTTAACCGAATTGCATCCTTCCGCATGGCCGGCGTAATTATGCTATCCATGGTAGCGTTGGCAAAAGATTTATAACTTAAAAATCTTTTTTTTATGCTAATCATTTCTTTGATCATATCATCTCTTCCAAAAGCAGGAAACTCTTTCAATGTTCCATCTTTATCAGGTAAATAAAGTGAGGGTATTGCATCATAATTTCCATTGTTGTCAAAATCTTTAGCTGTAATATAAACCGGGTATTTATCGCTTGCCTGGTATAAAGTGTTTGTACCTAGATTGCCAACGATATAATCCATTCTGCCTGTATGCCTGAAGTCTCCCGCAACTATTGAGTTCCACCACCCGGTTTCATCTGCAATTCCTGTTTGTGCTGTTACATTCACAAATTTTCCATTTGTATTTTTCAGGAAAGTTACCGGCATCCATTCGCCGGCGAGTATTAAATCAGTTGCACCGTCATTATCAAAATCAGTAAACAATGCATCGCAAACAAGTCCAATGTTTTTAAGCGCAGGAGCTACTTCGTTTGTAACATCCGTAAAGCGGGCGACACCATCTTTTGAATCATTTCTTAAAATGCAACTGCTTACGGGCCTGGGGTAATGCCAGGGATCAATGCGGCCTGATACAAATAAATCGAGCTTGCCATCATTGTTATAATCAAATGCTCTTACACATAAGTTACTTGTATGATTTGACGGCAAGGCAGAAGTATCTATTTTAAAATTTCCATTTCCATCATTGATGTACAACCGGTCCTGGTATTTAGCGCTGCCGGATTCATATTTATAACCGCCACTGGCAATGTACACATCCGGCTTATTATCGCTGTTTGCATCAAATAATAAAATGCCTTCGTCTTTGTAAGCATCAAATTGCTTATCCCTTTCGGGCAACAGATCCTGCTGTTTAAATTTGCCATTGGATTGCTGCAAAAAAACTTTTGCAAGATTGTATGAGTTTCCCCCAATTACCAGGTCGTCTAAACCATCACCATTAATGTCACCCGCAGCTAAGGCCGGGCTATATTCTGAAAACTTGTGCGGCAACAATTTTTGAATATTAAAATCTATAAAGTCCTGTTCACTGTCTTTATAATTTATGTTATACTCTTTGGTAACTTCTTTAAACAAGGAGTTGCTATTTGCCGGGATTTGCGTATACAAAACTGATTCCTGTGCATCTTTAATATCTACAACAACTGTTTGATTGGTCTTTAGTTTTTTAATGGTTTGTTGTTTACTATTGTACCACTTTATCACTACTGAATCAACAACGGTAATCTTGCCTAAGCCAAAGTGAGCGAAAGACTGCATAGTTGATAAATATCCCCGGTAAGGATTATTATCATAAGACTGTTGCTTGCCATCATTGTAATAAATGTTAACTATAGCGCCTAAGCCATTTCGATTTAGCTGGTCACCTGTAAATTCTATATTTAAATAATGAGTGTTGATCGTATCCTTATCGCGGGAGGTATTTCTATAAACTAAGGCTTCATCATTAATGTTATTAATCACTAAATCCATAGCCCCGTCGTTATCAAAATCAGTATACGCTGCACCATTTGAAAAGGAGGGAACAGACAAACCCCAACTGGTGGTCATGTCGCTGAAAGTAAGATTGCCATTATTATGGTAGGCGTAATTGTGCAACTTAATTTCAGGTATCTGGCTGATTATTGTCTCCTTAGAAGCCAGGCCGGTGGCATCATGGCGATAGTTAGCAAAATCATGATCGCTTACATCTTTTGGAAAACCATTTGTAATGATAATGTCACGGTAACTGTCGTTGTCAAAATCGGCGACTACGGGCGTCCAGCTCCAATCCGTTTGGGCAACGCCGCTCATAAAACTAATATCACTAAAGGCAGGTGTGCCTATACTATCATTTTCGCCAACCTTCGGCCCACCATTTAATTGCAGGGTATTGCGGACATATTGATACTGGTAGCCATAAGTGTCAAAATTTTGGTAGGTCACATAGCTATTAGCTGAACTCATCATTTTTTTTCGCTGATTGTCCTGCGGACTCATATCAAGTTCTATCACATCGGGCAAGCCGTCGTTGTTAATATCAATTACATCCTGCCCCATTGAGTTGAAAGAGGTATGTTTAAAATAATCTTTAAGCTTATTAGAAAATGTTCCATCATGGTTATTTATGTACAGGAGATTGTTTGAAATAAAATCATCTGAAACATAAATATCTTTCCAACCATCATTGTTCAGATCGCATATGGTTGCCGAATGCCCATAACCAGGCAGCGTAAATCCTGCCTGCGCAGAAACATCGTGATACACAGCATGCTTTAATGTTGCATCCCAGTTATTTCGATAAAGCCTGCCGATACTTTCTGCCTGCCGGGGCATAGCACGACGGGCAAAAACAGATTGATCGTACCCGGTAGCAGCTTCATTTACGGTGAGGTACATATCAAGGTCGCCATCGTTGTCATAATCAAAAAAACTTGCCATGGTTGATTGAACATGAATATCCAAACCATACTCAGCAGCCATATCTTTGAAATGTGGTATGCCTTCTTTATCTACGCCCTGGTTGATATATAATATATTTCGCCGCCTGAGGGAATCTTTATAAATGGTATTACAGATATAAATGTCAACCAGCCCATCGTTATTTATATCCACTACAGATACACCTCTCGCCCATCTGCCTTCTCCCGCAACACCAGCTTCCTTCGTAACATCTTTAAATTTAAAATCCCCTTTATTTAAATACAATTTGCACGGAACCATGTTACCCGTAAAAAATATATCCTGTTTTCCATCATTGTTAAAATCACCAATTCCAACGCCGCCACCATTGTAAATATTTACAATATCCAGCGGGTTAATGGAATCATTTTCCGTGATTTTGTTATTAAAAGTAATTCCGGAATGGGAAGAAGAAATATCTTCAAATAGTGTGTGTTGATGATGACACGCTGTTAGCCAAAGCAAGACTGATCCAATAAATAATAGTCGAAAAAAACTCATAATTAGCTTATAGGTAAAGACAATTCTGTAAAATTAAATAAACGCAAATAAAAAAGCCCCCTCGTTTAGAGAGGGCCTTTTATCAATATCATTTATTCTAATAGCCCGGATTTTGAGTTAAATTAGGATTAAGCGCTCTCGCCCCGGTTGGTATTGGCAACAGCAGATTATTTTCTACCGGAGTCGTATTATATAAACCATGTTTTAGTCCATCGTGCGTTGGGCCTGGTGCCGGATTGGGAACAGGGTCGACACTGCCATCCACAGTGCCGTTAGCGGCTTTTATAAAAGCTAAAGCTTCAGCATTACCAGCTCTGCAAAGATCAAAAAAAGTAGAATATTCTCCGGTAAGTTCATGCCTGTACTCGCTTAAGACCATTTGAAGCGGATCTGTAATAGGAACACCGGGAGCGCCCTTATAGTCAGCGCTATCTTGCATTACTGCCGGTGCTGAACCACCCCATGCCCTATCGCGTACCAATTTAAGATCAGCCATTGCGCCGGGAACATCGCCTGTACGAACTTTACATTCAGCCCTGCTTAGCAGCACTTCAGCATAACGCATCAATATCTGGTTTTGGTCTCCAAAAATATGTGCAGTATTATCACTGGGGCTATTATAATTGCCGGTAAGATTTGGGTCTCTCCATTTTTTTGCACAAACATAGCCGGTACGTCCTTTGTCATCTCCATACCATGGCCTTGTTAAGGTTCCAACCGTATTTATGATTTTACCATCATCCCCTGTATATGTTTGATTACCGCTGCCAAAACCTCCTTTTACAGGAGGATAGCCTTTTATCCCACCCCATTTGGCAATAACTCCGGGACTTTGTAATGAATCGCCCGGGCCTACAATGGTTAAATATTTACGTTTATCCCCAACCTGATAAGAGTTCCATAATGCCGGGTTGCCATAGTCGTAACCCTGCTGCGTTATCTCGTTCGGCCAGCTAAAACTATCTATCCAGCCAAGTTCAGCACCCGGCGGTTGCCAACTTCCACCCCAATCCTGTGGATCACCCGCCTTTAAGTAAAATTGAACTTCGAAAATAGATTCATCGTTATTCTGATGATTGTATTCATTTACATCTGCAAAATTTTGTAAAAGGTGATAATTATTAAATTCGGGGTTATTGAAAGCAGCTAAAGCCCCCGCATAATCTTTTAGCCACATGCGGGCTGCACCCTCATAAGCAAAGGCGGCCCCTTTAGTTGCTCTTCCTAAATCGGCGCCTGATAATGCTGTTTTTGATAGTAACAAAGTTTCTGCCTGTTGCATATCACTCGCTACTTGCATAAAAACGGAATCTCTGGGTGAACGTGGCCTAAGTCCTAAATTAGGGGTAGCTTGTATAGTATCCAGCTCAAGTGGCACCCCTCCAAAAGAAGCAGCGAGGTAATAGTAGGTCATTCCTCTCAGGAAAAAAGCTTCTCCTCTTAGACGGTTTGCTAACGTAGGGTCAATCACGCCGCCTGCTTCTGCTTTGGAAATAATCCCAAATGCAGAGTTTGCCCTTGCTATACCAATATAAGATTGGTTCCAAAAAGTAATAAGCCCAACAAAATTGGCCGGAAGTTGATAATTATTCCAGGCCACATCAGCGCCCCAGTTAAAAAAGTCATGAGTCGCAAAATTAGCTCTATACCAAATACATTTTTTAAGCAGATCGCTGTTCTGGTAAGTATCATAAATAGCATTTACCAGGGAAATTACCCCGGCACTCGTACTGGCAGCCGCGTCGGGAGAGATTTCAAATGTATTGGTTTTATCTAAAAAGCTTTTGTTACAGGCTACTGGAATAGCCGCGCAAGCTAAGATTACAATACCAATTAAGATTATTATTTTGATTCTTTTCATATTAATGAAATTATAGTTTTTATTTAAAATGTTACGTTCAATCCAAAAGTGAAAGACTTGGATGAAGGATAAGCTCCATTATCGACCCCGTTTTGGGTTGCGTTTGCATTCTGGATCCCTATCTCCGGATCAAGCCCTGTGTACTTGGTAATAAAAAGCAGGTTTTGAGCAGATACATAGGCCCTTATCTTTGATATGGAATATTTACTCAACAAACTTGTTGGCAAAGTATAACCTATAGAAACATTTTTCAGCTTAACAAAACTTCCATCTTCAATCCACACACTGGATGGAACATTGTTAAGTGAGCTGGCATCTCCGTTAGTGCCGTTCGCCCTTGCATACCTGTCTGATGGATTGGTTGGCGTCCAGTGATTCCTGAAGTATACTTCATTTACATTCTGAGATCCAACTCCGCCCCTCCGGGAAAGGCTTTCCAGGTTGCTTTCAACATAGTTCAATATTTTGTTTCCTTCAGAACCATAAAAGTATAAATTGATATCCCAAGCCTTATAAGTAGCATCCAGGGTAAGACCGCCGTAAAACTTAGGTTGAGGGTTTCCGAGAAGTACCCTGTCATCATCATTTACCACACCGTCTCCGTTGATATCTTCAAAATAACGATCGCCGGGACGAGCCACAGTGCCGGGACGATATGTGCCACCGGGAGCTTTTACATTTAAAGCATCAATTTGTGCCTGGGATTGATAAATTCCAATTGCTTTCAAACCAAAAAACTCTCCCACAGGTTGGCCAATATAGGAGCGGGAGAATTCAGTCCATCCCTGGAAGCCGTTTAAAGTAAGACCTCCAAAATTCGATACGAAGTCTGTTCCTGATGTGATGCTTGTGAGTTTATTTTGAATTGTAGTTCCTGTTAAACCAATACTATAATGGAAATCTTTTTTTCCGTTCCCGTTATAATTCAGTGCAAACTCAAAACCTTTGTTGTTCATACTTCCTATGTTACGGGTAATGAAATTATAACCAGTTTGTGCAGGTGCCGCAAGCCTTAGCAGGAAATCTTTTGAGTCCCGGTTAAACCAGTCAACAGTAAATGTTAAAGCACCATGTAAAAATGCAGCATCAATACCGATGTCTGTTTGTTTATCGGTTTCCCATTTCAGGGTTGGGTTAGCAGGCTGAATTTGTGCAATACCGTTTTGGTATATTTTATTAAAGGGATAACCGAGGTTATCAGCTCCCCCGCCATTTATATTTGACGGATAATTCCCTGCATATAGCGATTGGTATTGGAATAACCCTATGGGGGCCTCATTTCCCACTTCGCCATAACTGCCTCTTAGCTTTAAATCAGAGATCCAATCAACACTGTTCATAAAAGATTCGTTCTTTATTTTCCATCCCACCGCCGCGGAGGGGAAGGTTCCGTATTTATGGCCTTTATCAAACTTGGAAGACCCATCTCTTCTTAACGTAGCAGTTAGTATGTATTTGTCTGCAAACTGGTATGTTATCCTTCCAAATGTTGATGCCAGCGTATAGATGTTTTGACCATTGCCCGTATTCGTGCCCGGAATATTCTGATCAAGGGTTAAGTTTGAAACAAGGGATAAATCTCTTGTCACACTGTTTGGGGGAATTCCGCCGCCGCCCATGCCAGTCCATGTATTTTCCTGGGCGGAGATACCACCCACAAAATTGATGGTGTGTGAACCAAAAGTTTTATCGTAAGAGATCGTATTCTCCCATAACCATTCAAATGTTTTGTTTATAGTCTGGTGAAAATTTGCCGGGGTTGTTACAGCCCCTGGATATTGAAGCGCCGCCCTGTTATCTGCCGGTTGAAGATAAAAGCTGTTGAAATTACTTGTGTTCACCCCGAGATTAGTTTTAATTTTAAGGCCATCGAAAATAGTTGCTTCCAAAAAAGTACTTGCTAATATGTAATTTGTCACATTTTGATATTGATTGGTCTCAACGGAATAAACCGGGTTACCGAAGCTGCTCACAACGTTTTTAAGAGGATTGTAAAAACCATAGTTGCCCTTTCCGTCTTTTATCTGGGTAGTGATCCTGCTACCGCTGTCCATGGTAGGTGGGTTAATTGCAACATTTAGAAGATTAAACCCATTAAGAGGATTGTTTGCATCCTGGTAAGAATATTTAACGCTTGTTGATGATTTGAGCCATGAGGTGGCTTCGTAATCGAGATTAAGATTAAGACTATAACGTTTAAAAAAAGAACCGATTATGATACCTTTTTGATCGTAATAACCAAACGACATTGCAGCCTGAACTTTATCACCTCCTCCACGAATACCAATCGTATAGTTTTGTGTCAAGCCAGTTCTGTAAATAGCATTCTGCCAATCCACATCATGAAGCTGATCGGGTGTATGCCAGATCGGTAATCCAAAATAAGTATTCGTTGAATCTGCTGCCTCAACCTCGTTAGAAAGGGCGGCAAAGTCCTTAGCATTCAACAGGTCATACTCTTTAGGCTTAGCCTGAGTAGAAACATAAGCGTCTAAAGAAACCTGCATTTTGTTTCTGGTCCCCTTTTTTGTAGTTATAATTACAACCCCATTAGCTGCGCGAATACCATAAATAGCCGTTGCTGATGCGTCTTTTAACACATCTATGCTTGCAATATCATTGGGGTTAATATTATTAATACCTCCTGTTGTAGGATAACCGTCCACAACATACAGGGGATTATTACCTCCACTCGCAAGGCTTCCTATTCCTCTAATCAATACACTTATATTACCCCCGGGTGAGGCATCATTGTTTATTATTTGAACGCCAGGTGCCCTTCCTTGTAAGGCTTGGTCTAAAGTAGTAACAGGCACTTTAGCTATAGTGGCAGCACTTATACTGGATACCGCGCCTGTTACATCTTTACGTTTTTGTGTACCGTAACCTACCACCACCACATCTCCTAATACTGTTTCAGTGCGGTTTAGTGAAAGACTAATGGTTGTTTGATTACCCAGTGTCACTTCAACCGGCACCATGTTAACCGAAGAAAACAAAAGGATTTTTGCATTTGCAGGTACCGTAATAGAATAAGTGCCATCTTCATTTGTAGTTGTACCGGTGTTAGATCCTTTTAAAGTCACCGAAGCTCTCTGGATCGGATTCCCATTGTTATCAGTGACTTTTCCCGTAATAGTTTTTTGTGCATTGGCAGAAAGTGAAATAATAATTAAAAAGGTTAATGTAAATAATGCTTTTGCAGACCTTGCAAAAAGTAGTGCGAGTTTTCTCATATAATAGTTTTTGATTGAATCGTTTTATGAAATTATATAAAATAATCAGACAAAAAAAAAATTTAAAACGATTACATTTTAAATAGCCTTTTTTGCATAAAATACTTCTCATTGCCGCTGATGCCTTGTAAGAGCAGGGAGTATTGTCGTGTAAGCGTTTTCATTTAGCATGTTTGGGCAGATTTTGTTTTTGGCTTCAATTCAACGACAGGGAAATTTTCTGTGCAATTCAATGAAACGGACAAATCCCCGCATGTTGGTATTGCGGCCTGCCTTTGCAGGGCACGTAGAAACATTGTTTACTTCGATTTATAACTGGTTATCGGCTCAATGCTTCCATCGGGGCGATAATGTAATTCTGTTACCTTAACATTCCTCAAATGCGTTTTACCCGAAAGTTGTGTATCATGATAAAAAATGTACCACTTACCATTTACTTCGACTATTGATTCATGATTAGTCCACCCTTGTACAGGGTTTAAAACTACGCCCTGGTAAGTGAAAGGGCCGTAAGGATTGTCGCCGGTTGCATAACAAATAAAATGCGTGTCACCGGTAGAGTAAGAAAAATAATATTTGCCATTGTATTTATGCATCCACGGCGCTTCAAAGAACCTCCTGTTATGGTCTCCGGCCAACAGTTGTTTCCCATCTTTATCTACAATTTTTACATCTTTCACCGGTCCGTCAAAGTGAAGCATGTCTTTGCTGAGTTTCGCAATCTTCGGGCTAAGTGCCGGTGCAGTTGAATCGGCGGGTTCTTGTCCGTAAGTTGAATCGAATTTTCCACTCTGCCACTTTTGCAACTGGCCTCCCCAGATGCCGCCAAAATACATATAGGAAGTGCCATCGGTGTCAGTGAAAACCGCGGGATCAATACTGTAGCTTCCTTCAATTGGTTTCGGTTCTGCTTTGAATGGACCTATAGGTGAACTGCTGGTCGCAACACCTATTCTAAAAACATCCTGTTTGTCTTTTGCAGGAAAGTACAAATAATATATGCCGTTTTTATATGCCGCATCCGGCGCCCACAACTGCCTTCCTACCCAGGGAATATCTTTTATATCTAACGCTATGCCATTGTCCGTTACTTTTCCATTAATGCTGTCCATGGACAATACATGATAATCTTTCATGGCGAAGTGTGAGCCATCATCTTTTTCAGGAACTCCAGCATCAATATCATGCGAATTATAAATATAAATTTTACCATTAAAGACGTGCGCCGAAGGATCGGCTGTATAGATATCACTTATTAATGGTTGGGATAAATACCATGTGGAACCGGCTGTAGCTGTATCGGGTTTTTCGCCGGTTGACTTGCTTTCACCTGTACTTCCACTGTTGCACGAAGTAATAACAATCGCTGCAAACAATGAGCAAATGCATGTTCTTTTTAAAATTCCTGGAGTGTGCATAATTTTTGATTTAGTATTAATTTTTGAATTTCATTTTAAGAATATTTCACGCAAAAAATAAGGAGCGAAGTCGCCAAGGAAGATGTTGCGTCTTATCTTCTTTGCACCTTTGCGTGAAATATCGCATCTTCTCATTTTAAAAATCCACCACTTCCCAATAAGCCTTCTTTGGCTTTAAGTTTTTATCAAATAACAAAGGATAATCTTTTCTACCGCGAACCGGAAAATTGTCCAGCCAACTGTGCCTGTCAGAAATATTCCAGAAGGTGACACCTGAAATGACATTTTTGTATTTCCTAAAAAGATCGAAGCACATTTTATACATTTCTATTTGACTATTTTCTTTTTCATTGCTAAAGGCTGTAGCGGTATCTGCAGGCATTCTTTCTCTTGCATTATGTTCTTTAGGATACACCGAAATATCCAGCTCAGTGATCTGAAGTTTTACATCGAGGCTCGCAAATTTATTAAGAGTACTGTCCAGTTGCTCACGAGACGGTTCGTTCACGGCCCAATGGCCTTGCAGGCCCAAACCATTTATCGGTACGCCGGCATCTCTGAGGCTTTTTACCAGTCTGTAAATCTTTTCTCCTTTTACTGTGTTGATTTCATTGTAATCATTATAAAAGAGAATAGCATCCGGGTCGGCCTCATGCGCATATTCAAATGCTCTTGCAATATATTCCTCGCCGCAGATTTGGTACCAAAGGGAGTTACGAAAATATTCATCCGGTTTGTCCGAGATAGCTTCGTTCACTACATCCCATGCATAAATCTTTCCTTTATATCGATTGACAACTGGTGTAATATGATCTTTCAGGCGCTTTAATAAAACTTGTTTGGTAACCAAATTCCCCTGATCATCTTTGAATAACCATGAAGGCGCTTGCTGATGCCAGCATAAATTATGGCCTCTAACTTTAAGTCCGTGACGCTGTGCAAAATTTACAATGCTGTCTGCATCTTTCCAGTAATATTCATTTTCTTTTGGATGAATAGGTCCCATCTTCATCGCATTTTCAGGAGTTAGACTGTTGAATTGCTGCGTTATTAGTTGCGCTTCATCTCCGATTAAATTTTGCGGACCTACTGCTACACCTATAGCAAAATAATTTTGGTAATAGTCTTTTAAACCCTTTTGTGAACTGGTACTTTGATTATTTATTTTTTTTGTATGCCCGCAACTTGAAAAGAAAAGGCAACCGGCAAAAATGTAAGCCAGGTATTTAATTTTTTTCTTCATAAGATTTTATAAATTTTCATTACTGCTTTGATTTTATAAACTCAGCAACATCTATCATTGGGGTTATCCAAATATCCTTTTCATTTTGTTTCAGGAAATGCAGCAGTGCACTATGTGCAGCCAAAGAAACATTCAAGGAATGTTCGCCACCCACACCATGAAAAAGGAAGACCAGCAAAGTATGCGTTGACATTACTTGTTTTACAAGGTCGATCATTTGTTCGGCAGACTGCCCATTCATTCCATAACAGCCAACATTGTACGAATCGATTTCATCAATGGATAACATTTCTGCCTTCACACCCCGGGCTGCAACAAATTCATTTTTTATTGGATCAAGATAAGCACTGTCGTGAATTTTTGTGTCGCCGCATGGATACGCAAACGTTCGTTTCGATTTGCCATCTATCGCTTTTAAAATGTTATTCATCGTTTTTATTTCTCTTACCATGCGTGCAACAGTATAATTATTCAAATCATTTTCAGGCTTTACAAATTCTCTTCCAGCACGGCCACCTTCACACGGGTGCCATATAGTGTGATTTCCCAATTCATGTCCTTCTTCTGCAGCTTTTCTCCATTGAAAAATCTGGTCTTCAATCCATCGAAATAATCAGAGATATAAAAGGTTCCTTTCAAACCAACTGAATCCAATGCAGGAACTACATTGCTGAGATCAATGTTTAAACCATCATCATAGGTAAGTACCACAGCGCAAGATTTACCATTCCACGTTGTGCTGGTTTGCGCATTTGAGAAAAGATGCAACATCAACAGACATGATATTAAACAAGCTATTTTTTTCATCTTTCAATTTACTGTTTGAATGGTCTTACCGTGGTTTTTTTTCATAACCCAACATCTTATTTGCCCATGGAATAAAATATCTAAAATTCGGCGCATCGGTGTGTCCCCCGTCATGCTGGCGCCATGCAAGCTGACCATCCAATAACCCTGCATTAACCGGCGCCATATATTCTTTCATATAATCATTACTCACTCCTAAATCTTTTGCACCTAAAAGTTTATATACTGTGCCTGCGGCAATAATGGCTTTGTAACTACCGCGGTAGTCGAGCCAATTGGCGTCTCCTTTTTCGGGGATACCATAGCTTAGGAACATTGGCCTTGGAGCACATAGAGCAACCAATTCGTGTGAATCAACAGGCAGGTCGCAACCTGTTTTTTTACCAAAACTTGATTCTTCAGTTCTATACTTCAAAAAAGTTTCCATCCATCCAATAGAACTCGCCACCGGTAAGGCTTTCAACGGCTTCGCCAAAATTGCGCCGTAATAGTGTTGCGCCGCCTTTTCCGGGTGAACCAACGAGTGCAGTCGCAAAACGTGGTTCAAAAGCAAGCGTTACCAATGCAGCCTTCCCATATCTTGAAATACCTTCAATCCCAACCTTCTTTGCATCAACCAAACTGTCTGTCTCCAAATAATCCAATGCACGTGCAGCGCCCCAGCTCCATGCTCTTAATGCGCCCCAATCATCCGGTTTGCGTGGCTGTGCTTTATTCACCAAACCGATAATACCCTTAGTTAATCCATCGCCGTTATCAGCCTGAATACTTTGCGGATCGAGCGTTACATATCCCCAGCCTGCTGCCAGCAGTTGTTCTGTAGGCGGCGCATCACCCACGGGAGGTGGTGCAAAAAAATTAATGTTCGACCTCGTGATTGGTGAATAAGCAGGATATTTATCGAAAATATTTTTTACATCAGGATTGGCTTTTTTCATCATCTCTTTGAGCGTAGTATTCAATGTCTCCATATCATCTGCTGATGGCTGTGTAGGCGCAGGAAATGATGGCTGACCAAACATCATCAACACAGGAACGGGCCCCTTTATATTCGTTGGAACTACCAGTATCATCTTAATATCAACATTGATCAAAGGATATTCACTGTTGTCAACATGACCGATAATCTGTTTTGCGATCACCGGTATGAAACCCGGAAAAATAAATTCGCGATCCGTGATCTTTACAGTCCACGTTACGTTTGGTACATTCTTCGGGATTCTTCCATAAACTTCGCGTTCGTAGTCTTCAATAATTTCAGGGCGGCGCACTTTCCACCACATATCAGGGGTGGTTACTTTCTTCCCATTTTTCGTTGTTAGAATGTCGGGTAACTTCGCACATGGATCTGCTTTCGTTGTATCATAGTTCGCATGATTGGGCGCTGATTCATTTCCGCTTGGTCCCGGTCTTAATGCTTTGATGCTAATTGTTGCATCATGTTATCCTTGTTCTGCTGCGAGGTAAAATTTGCAGGCTTCGGATATTGCTTACCATTAATAGTTGTGTCTTGTGCAAGAACAATATTCGCAATGCATATCGCTATCGCAACAAAAAGGAATTTTTTCATTATTTAAGATTTATATCGCCTTCATTTTTTATTTTGTTGGATGTCGCATTAAGCCATAAATTCTTTCAACATAGGTGTTCACTGATCGGTTCTAAATGGCGCCACCGGTAAACCTTCTTTATTAATCAGGTTTGGATTAACCGGGTCATCCGCCCACGCATACCGCACGTATTTTGGTTTTGGAACTTCATCGCTGGATACAATTATTGCAGATCCGTCAATTACCGCTTTTGCCCATACAAATTTTTTATCAGCACCTGCCATCGCAAATTCTGCCGGCGCTTCATCATCATTTGTTGTTAAGCCACTACCTGTGTTTGTAAATGAAATAATAATTTTATTGCCTTGAATAGTTTGGGATTGATACAGCGGACCGGAGTAAACGATGTTCTCACCATAAGCAATTTTTTCAGCGGCTAAAGCAAGCCTATCACCCACATCTTTTTTCCTGTCCGGATGAATATCATTCCATTCGCCAACATCAATTGCAGCTGCCATTGCTGTATTGGGAACAGATAAAGATTTTGCCTGCGCTTCTCTAAACTCAGCCCACTGGCTTTCTGAAGGCAGATAATTGTAATCCATAAAACCCGGAAGTTGCACAAACAAAAATGGAAGATTGCCTTCTTTCCATTTGCTTCGCCAGTCGTTAATCATCGCAGGCTGAAGCTTTGCATATTCACCTGGCCTGCCGGCATTCGATTCACCCTGGTACCAAACAAAACCTTTGATGTTGTAATTAACCAACGGCGCAATCATAGAATTATATAAAGCTGTTGGCTGGTTCTGTAATGCAATACCAAAGCCACCAACACCATGCCGGGGAATATTTACCGCCCCAACTTTATATTGCCAGTAACCGGTTAAATCAATCGTATCATTGCCTGCTATCAATTCATATGGTTTATCCGGGACAAAACCACCCTTGCCAAAATTGTTGGTGACACGCACGACGAATAAATTTTTACCCGGCTTTAAAACCCTATCAGGAACCGGATACCTGCGTTGCGGGTACATGTAACCGGTAGAACCCACTTTTGTTCCGTTAATGTATAATTCATCGGCATCTACAATGCGACCCAGAAAAATTTTTGCGGATACATTAGTCATGGAAACAGGCACATCAATTTCTCTTCTGTACCAAACCACACCATCTAAATCTTTTACGCCCTGGTCTTCCCAAAAACCCGGAACAGCAATACGGCGCCATTCTTTAGGTACATAGGACGGATCAAACCATTTTTCAGTCATGCCTTTATCTTCGGGATGTGGTATTGAGCTCATTGCAGCGAAAGCTTTGCGGTTTGTTTCATTTACATAAGCGGTGTCTTTATTTTTTTCAACTGTTTTAAGAATAGAAGGAAAATTTTTGAGGCTTTCTTCACTCATCATAGATTCAATAGGTACGCCACCCCAGCTTGCGTTAATTATACCAATGGGCACATGGTATTTTTCATACAGCTTTTTTGCAAAGAAATATGCAACGGCAGAAAATTCTTTTACGTCATTTGAGTTTGCCCATTTCCATGCGCCCGATGTTAGATCGTTTTGTGGTGATTGAAGATTGGTGGAGTTTGGGATCCAGAATTGTCTTATTTCAGGATAGTCAGCCTTTTCAATTTCATCACTATAGAGTACACTATGCAATTTCATTTGATGAACCATGTTTGACTGGCCAGAACAAAGCCAAACATCACCAATCAGAATATTCTTAAGCATGATCTTATTCTTGCCGGAAATATTCATCGAATAAGGCCCGCCTGCTTTTACTGGCGAAAGCATAATCATCCAGTTTCCTTTTGCGTCCGCTACGGTTTTATATTTCTTTTTTAGAAAATCAATTTTAATTTTTTCGTATGGCGAAGCCCAACCCCAAATCTTTATTTTCGTATCTCTTTGTAGCACCATACTATCTCTAACTAAGCGAGGCAATTGTACCTGGCTATAGGCGGGGCCAATCTGTACTATAAGAATCCACAGAGCGATCAGAAAGAGGAAATCCTTTTTTCTCATATACTTTTATAATTATTCGCGCATCTTCAATCGTAATACATACATATCGTTGGTGATATATAAAGTTTTTCCATCCGGCGAAAATGCACAATTTGACACCGCTTCTGAGAGCCTGATTTTTCCAAGCAGCTTCCCATCTTTATTAAATATCCACAGGCCCCCCGGGCCTGAAGCAAATACATTTCCGTTTTTATCAACTTTCATTCCGTCAGGTAAACCCTTTAGCGTTGTGTCGTGCCCAGCCGCGCTGTAGAATATCCGGCCATTAGTAAGTGAATCGGAATCTCCAATATCAAAAGCATACCAGTTTGGCTTTTCCGGGTCGGAATTAGCAACCAGCAATGTTTTTTCACCCGGAAAAAATGCAATCCCATTAGGACGCGTTAATGTATCAGTCAATAACACCAATTCTCCTGACGATTTAATTTTATAAACTCCCTGGAAAGGAATTTCCTTTTCAGGATCATCTGTTAGTTTTTCCAATCCATATGGCGGATCGGTGAAAAAAAGCTCTCCGTTACTGTTATATACCAGGTCGTTGGGACTATTAAATTTTTGATTATGATATGATGAAGCAAGTGAAACATATTTTGGTTCGGGCTTATCAAGAGGAGCATCCATCCTGGCGATCTGGCGGTTGCCGTGCTGGCATAGAATGAGGTTATCTTTTGCATCGAGCGTTAATCCGTTTGATCCCATCTCTCCACCCCTTTTTGCTGTATCAGTATAACCGGAGGGGGTGAGATAGACTTGTTTTCCTTTTTCTTCCGTCCATTTAAAAACAGTGTCCCTGGGAACATCAGAGAACAGAAGCATCTTTTTACTTTCTACCCACACCGGCCCCTCACCCCAGTCGAGACCGTCGGCAATTATCTCCGGTTTTGCCCCAGTTGAAATTATTTCGTCTAAAGCGGGATCAATTCGTTCGACACTACCAATTGTTTTTAGATGTTCGTCATTATGACAAGCAATGAGAAAACAGATAAGAAAAATTAAAAAGAGATTTCGTTTCATATTAATGCATTTAAAGTTTTTTATTTTAAACCGGTATTGCTTATGAAAGCAATCTTCTTGCTGTCCGGCGACCACGAGGGTACATTAATGGTTCCCTGGCCTCCGTATATGTATGCGATAATTTTTGGGACACTGCCGCTTGCAGAAATCAATTTTAGATAGACTTTTTGATAAAACGGATGTGTTGTCGGATCAATTTCTTTCGGAAACGAAAGACAAACAATCCATTCCCCATCCGGAGAAATATGCGGGAACCAATCATTGTACTCGTCAAAGGTAACCTGCTCCTGGCCGCTGCCATCCGGCTTCATCCTCCATATTTTCATAGTCCCTGTGCGTACCGAATTAAAATATATCCATTTCCCGTCGGGTGTATATTCAGCGCCGTCGTCCAGTGTAGACAGGTTCGTTAACGGCATTTCTTTTTTTGTGGCGATATCTATTGACCATATATCATATTGGTTATTACGAAAGCCGGTGAAAATTAATTTTTTACCATCGGGTGACCAGCTATGAAAATAGGAATGACCGGAATCTTCCGAAGTAATTTGTTTTGGGCTAGCCGATCCAGTTACAGGCAGAATAAAAATTGTTGAAGTGTGTTTATCGCCTGCATAGTTACTAAGGCCAATCATTTTACCATCAAAAGACAAAACATGATCGTTGTTGTTGTTTATAGCTAACCCCGTATTGATCCTAACGACAGAACCATTTGCGATATTAAAATTGTACATCAGCCCCTGTGAAGAATTAAATATTAGCGACTTGCCATCTTTAGTCCAGTTAGGGCATTGTATAGATCCCGTATCTGTATGCACAACTTTTCTTAACCCGGTTTCCACATCCATTATCTCCAATAAACTTCCGATATAATCACGATAAGGGCGATAATCTTTTGCGGGTGGAATGATAATCCGGACGTTAGTGAATAAGGCCTGCTCCATCACGGTATCTATATGTGAGCAGATATAAAGCCCCGCATAAACTTCATCATTTAAAGTCATTTCTTTTTTTACCGACTTATAAGGTTCGCCCGGAGTAGCCGCGGAAAAAGTGAACGTATTTCCTGAACGTTCAAATTCTATTTCGGTAGGATGAATAGAAGAAACAATGATTTGACTTGTTGTGTCACCATCTGAAAGACGATACTGTAATGAAGTAATTAATGGCTTGCCGCCGTGAAAAGCGCCATCAGCATAACGGGAATCTATGGTGAGTTTATCCCTTGCCATTACACCAATTTTCCTGTGGCCTGCAACGCCTTTGCCAATAAACTTTGCCGTGGCTTTTATGATAAAATCACCTTTGATCTTTTTCCACAAAAATTGAAACTGATCAGCATTTGCCCATATATTTTCTCCGGCACCGGAGAGCAAATAACTTTGCTCTTTTTCATTATACACAACGTTACCTTTCAACTTTGGATCCCCAACATCACCATGTGCGTCAAAAATTCCGAGGTGCTCTTGCTGTGCTAAACACAATGTTGTAAAGGCTATCAGGCTTATGGATAAAATCAAAAGTGGTTTAATAATATTTTTCATTATATAGTTGTTATGAAAGGTTTTATAAGCTAAAAAATGATTTGCTGTGAACCGGAAAAAATTGATCTTACTCAAACTGAAAGGCAAAATAGGTCGCCGGTGCTGCACCAATATTCCTGATCGCATGCAATATATTTGAACTTAGATAATAAACAGATCCCGGCTTCCCCTTGTAAACTCCTTCTCCAATTTGCATTTCAGTATCTCCTTCAATCATTAGTACTATTTCAGCAGCCCGGTGTGCATGCGGATCATGGCTTTTTAACCCGGCATTCAATGTTGAGACGTGCATTTCCATTCGTTTCATCATAGCCGTGGGCCGTTCAAAGTAGCGTCGTATTCCTCCTTTATCGTGTGGCGAGAATGAAATTTTATTCCAGTCTTTTATAAATGATCCTCCCGAAACCTTTCCCTTGTGCAAGTCAATTGGCTCACGAGAACGATACTTCATTACATAATATTCACAGGCTCCGCGATTTTCAGCTTGAATAGAAAATTGCTCCTCCGGCAAGAGCAAAGCAATACTCCCCGGAGTTAATGTATATACCGAATCATTCAACTCAATAGTTAGTAAACCCTTCTTTACAATGTATAAATGTTCTTCATTTATCGGTACGTGTAATTTATTTGCTTTAGCAGACGCACTCAACGCCATAGCATTCATTTGAAGCCATTCCATGTCGCGTGTGCTGCCTTCAAAAAGCACAGCGGATCGTATATTGTCTTGTACTTCTTTTATGGGTGATTGCCATTCGTAAACTCCTGCCTTTACAGAATCCTGCTGTGCTGTAAGCATTAGCGGAATAAGACTAACAATGAGAAGGAATATTTTTTTCATTTTAAAATCATAATTTTTTGGCAATGGATATGATATCCATTCAACTATAACTAATCCTATTCGGAAGCACTTTCTTTACTATTGCCATCTTATCTCTGCTATTTCCCCTATAGAATTCCTTCAGCTAATTTTTAACCATTCCCCGGAGCATAAGGGAATTTCAGAGACTCGTAATATTCCAAAGTATGATCCGGCTTTTCATAATGCTGAGGAATTGGCATCTTCGAAAATGTTTGAAAATATAAAAGGCATGCATTTCGCCACCATACTGCTTCATTCTCCTGGATGTTTAACAGCATCCGAACCTGGTTATATCTTTCGGGGCCTATATATTTTTTCATGCGGTTCCAGGCGCTCTGCATCCATCTTACAGTATCCACGCCTTCATTGTATTTATAACACAATTCATCCCAAAGATTTCTTCCAGATTTCATTTGATATGTCCATGGAACATGATGAAACCATAATAAATATTCGTCGGGGCAGGTAGAAAGATTGCTGAATTTATTTGTTACTTCTGATTGGTATTGAGCAAGAGCTTTGCTTCCATTTGCTGTGCGGTCAAAGCCAATACCAGTACCGTCTGCACGATGAAAATAGACAGGGTTCCAGTCAGCACGTGGAGCTTTATCATACCATGGCGCAGGTCCGTAATGATTTCCATATCCCATAATGTGATGAAGGCCAAGGGGAGTCATATAATTAACAACAGCTTCCCTTGATGCGATCATTATTTTTTTAGCTGTGTCAATAAAATGCTGGTTATTTGAAAAGGTTTGCCTGATCCATTCGTTAGCTATTTGTTCAGAACTTAGCGTGTAATCCCATGCGATACGGCCGTATGCATACCAGTTAGCTTGCCCAAAAGGATGGCCTGTCCAGTCTATATCATTTCCGATATTTGAAACACCGGCGATGCCGGATAATTGATGATGATCTAATGAGCCATCTATGACTTTTGCAACAGTTGAACCGTTTCCTTTTTCGTAAGTATCGGCTTGCAAAACTTCTTCAAATAAAGGTGCTTCGTATACAAGATTTGTCCCTTGTCCCAAATATTCCTGTGTCAACTGAAACTCCATCATCAAAGGAGTTTTAGGCATTGCACCAAACAGGGGACTGAATGGTTCCCGCGGCTGGAAATCGATAGGGCCATTTTTCACCTGGATCAAAACGTTTTTTCTAAATTTCCCGTCCAGCGGTTTAAATTCTTCATAAGCCTGCTTAAATCTATCCGTCGAAGTTTCATGGCTGTACACAAATGCCCTCCATATAATCACCCCGTTGTGAGAGCCAACTGCATCAGCCAGCATGTTTGCGCCATCAGCATGTGTTCGTCCATAATCCTGCGGGCCTGGCTGTCCTTCTGAATTTGCTTTTACAAGAAATCCTCCGAAGTCTGGTATATAAGAATAAACTTCATCGGCTTTTTGTTTCCACCATTTCTGTACGTCTGGATCCAAAGGATCAGCAGTTTTTAATTTTCCAATTTCAATGGGCGAACTAAATCTCGCTGTGAGATAAATCTTAATTCCGTAAGGACGAAACACATCTGCCAATACTTTTACTTTTACAAGATAGTCTTTGGTAAGTACGATCGAATTAGCATTAACGTTAGTAAGCGCTGTTCCATTTATGCCGATAGACGCATTTGCCCTCGCATAATCAGTATATCGCTGATCAATATATCCAGGCAACGTGTGCCAGTTCCAAATAGAAAATCCTGCATAACCTCTTTCAACAGTTCTATTCAAATTGTCCCAATGATCAAGCATTCGTAATTTTATCTTCGGGACACTTTTGATCGAAAGTTGTTCAATTGACTGGTGTGTTTGAATCAATCTCAAAAAGTTAAATACGCCATATAAAACGCCGGCATCATTTTTAGCGGCAATAAAAATGATGCGCTTTTTGTTTACAAAAGCACTGCGAATTACGAAACCTTCTTCCCCTAATTCATTAATTTCTTTTGGAGAAAAAAAAGATTGCACTTGTGCGGACGATGCAAATGTGCCGCAAATTATAGTGCCGGTATTAATTGAATTTTGATCAGCTATATTTTTACCCAGCAATCCCTGCAGGCCTGTCAGTAATTCTGCTTTAGCAGCCTGTAAGGCCCGGCAATTATGATCATTAAATTGTATTGCGGTAATAGTACGTTGATATTGCGCTAATAATTTCGCATCATCTGTTTTATCATATCGCAACCACAGCCGGTATCCGTCCTCTGCAAAAGATGAGTAAACCAATAGTAAACAAAACAGCGTCGTAAAAATTTTATTCATTGATATCAGATCTCGGAAACGGTTTAATAATTATACCACCTTCTTTTGAGATGATGCCCTTACGATTAATTCCGACCGGAGTACAATTGTACCGGTGGTGTGAATTATCGCGTTACCAGTTAAATGATTAATAAGATTTCGTGCAGCAGTTTCGCCCATTTCATAACCGGGGTAATTAATAGTAGTAAGATTGGGCTCTACCACTTTTGAAACCGGGTCGTTGTTAAAGCCTACGAATGCTATGTCTGCGGGAATGCTGACCCCGGCTTGTTTTAATGCGAGCATGCACCCCACTGCACAGTTATCATTTGCTGCAAATATTCCATCCGGCAAAGGTTTCATTTGCAGTATGATGTCCTTCGCCAATGCCCCTGCTTCCAGGCTCAGGTTGCCGATGATGACATTCTTATCATCAAATTTTATCTTATTATCGTTTAATGCCCGTTTATATCCGTTTAGTCTGTCTCTATAAACATTCTGTTTTGGCACGGCGGTTATATGGACAATTCTTTTGCAACCATGATTAATAAGATGGGTTGTTGCTTCGTAAGCGGCTTTTTCATTTTCAATAATAATATTTGTGTAGTGCTCGTGATCCATGACACGGTCAAAAAAAATAACCGGAATCTTCTTTTTATAAAACATATCAAAATGAGAAAGGTCTTCAGTGTCATAAGCAAGCGAAACCAACAAACCATCTACACGATTTCTAAACATAGTTTTTGCGCTGGCTTTTTCCTTTTCCGCATCTTCAGAAGACTGGCTGATGATTAGGTTGTAGCCCTGATTGTTAATGACTTTCTCAATTCCTGCAATCGCTGAAGACATAAAATTACTATTGAGTCGTGGTACGATCACGCCTATAGTTTCCGTTTTTGAATTACGAAGATTGCGGGCAAAGTGATTAG
>CAWGWY010000017.1:0-135000 GCA_963826435.1 uncultured Chitinophagaceae bacterium
TAGCGATGATCAAAAAACCAAATGGCAAAATATTATCTTCAGTATGATAACTGCTGTTATTAGTAAGAGTACCTGAAAGAACAAGACTGGTTATTCCTATCCCCGCATTAACTCCTGTCACAATCTTTCCTTTTCGTAACCAGGCACCTACAGAAACAATAGAATCCGGATTTATAGAGATAGCCTGTTTTCTCCCATAGGGAACAAGTTGAATTTCATTTTCATTTATGGCAAATATGCGGCCCTTCGCCTTGGTCACGATATTGTTGTTGCGGTAATAGATCTTAACAGTGCGGCCATTTTCATATGCGCGGGAATGTTTACTACTTTGAGCGACAAGAACTGAGTTGTTCTCACTAAAAACCTTTTCGGGAGATTGTGCGCCGGCAGTGCTAAATTTTAAAATGATGCTTAGAAACAGTAAAATCCTCATGTTGTAAAATTTCGATAAAAGCTTTAAATCATTTTTTATAAGGGCTATGGTATAAAAAGAAAAAAGTCAATTGCACTCCCATCTTGGGAGCAGGCAGTGCTGAAAGTTGAAGCCATTGCTGTAATCAACAATATAGCTACTGTAAAAATTTTAGTACCCATATTGAGAAAATAAATTTGGTACAAACCCGGATGTAGGATTGGTTGTAGTTTGTAACAACCTTATTCTATAATTTTGTAACGTATAGATAGTTCCTGTAAAGGCATTAAACATTTGTTGATTGGTTAAGGTTATATTTCTTTAATACACTTTGAAGCAATATAATTTTAATATATCGGACGGGGATAAATTGTATCCAGGTTTCCAATTTTTAAAAAAATAGATATGTTGTGAAGTATTTATAATGGTAAAATTAAAACTAGCTTTTTCGCATTTACCTGACTTGTTTCTTCCATTGCTCAAACCATTGCCTATACCTAAGGCAAATACTCCTTTGCGTTGAGGAATCAATCCAATCTTTAATTCATAGTTATTCCCAACTTCCTGATACTTTAATTGTTGGACTGTTTCGGGACTCGGAATACTGGTTGAATTATAAATCATTCCTGCTAGTGATGCATAATTAAAATTATAAACTGATCCCTTAGGAATACTATCTCCAGGAATTAATTCTGCAATACTTAGGGTACTTTCAATATCACTGGCACCGCTATAATTAATTGTCATTCCAGTGGTCTGGTCTGTTAGGGCGTTCGAAAAAGAGGAACTCAAAAAAAGAGTGTCCCCCATCTTAACGCTATCAATATCCGGGCTTATTTCTGAATTTACACTAAAAGAATAGTTTGCCTCTATACATGGCTTAGGGCAGCCGCTGTTTATTATAGCAATAGCCAATAGGACAATACATATTATTAAGTTTTTCATAAAATATTAATAATGGTATTGAGAAAATAAACCTGTTACCTGGCCTGATGTAGGATTAGTAGTGGTTTGTAACAATCGTACTCTATAATTCTGCAAGGTGTAAATAGTTCCCGAAAAGGCATTAAACATTTGTTGATTAGTATAACCTGATACAAGATCGTTCACGGGGTTAGGCGGATTTATTTCATTAGCCGGATCTTTCAAATCATAAAATAACCCTTGCGGTATCCATTCAAATCTATCTACAGTTAAATTGGGATCAAATTTTTCCTCAACATCCAGATGCGGATGGCCTGTGCCCCCGGTAGTACCCGTACACCAGGCCATGCCCCCATCCTGCTCATTCTGGCAACTTGAATTGGTACCGTATTTTTTATCGGCAAGATAATGACCCATATAGTATGCCCAGCTTTCGCCTAATGCAACAATAGCAGAACTGGAATTAGTACCATCACCATAAGGGAAATAGCCCGATGAAATATTACTTACTATTTCTACTTCTTCTGCAGTTACGAACGTACTGTACCAGCCCCCTCCCAGAGCCGCATAATGTGCTGCATGAGTAAGTTCATGATAAACGGTTTCTTTTATTTCGTCCGACACTAAAAGATTTATATCTCTGACACCACCGGACTGGTACCTATAACCAATTATAATATCTATCTGCCCTTTTACAATTGCAATAATATTATTGACTATTGACGCAATATTGGATAAGCGCCCTAATACAAATTGAGTAGAGAGACTAAAATTGGAACGTTTAGCGAACATGGGGGCCGAACCTCCATTACCCGCCAACGCCGATTTTGAAATAAAAATTTTAAGCCCTTGCGGCGGAAGCCCGATGTTTTCTACAGGCGCATAGTCTGCCCGGTATTCCTGTACTCCATTGTGCACTGTTGCAGCAGTCCAAAACATGTTGCCCTTCGATCCATAATCTGCGTACTTTATAAATGTATAATTTATGGAAGATTTATCGCCGCTAAAAATTCCCAATGTTTTTTTCACCGCAAAAAACATCTGCCAAAACCTTATACCTCTTATATTTCTAATCTGCGCATCATCGTTTTTAAACTTTATATTAATTCTTACTTTATGCTTAAACTTTTTTGTGAAAACAAAATGCCCGTTAATATCTGTATAAACCCGGTCAACCTTAAACCATCTTCTTGCTACAACTCTCGCTTTACGAACAGCAACATCTGAGCCATTTGGCATATTTGGCAAGTTAGTATCATGAACTTTTATATATCCCGCAGGTATTGATGCATCCGGAGCAGGCGGCGGAGGATTGCCCCCACATTGGCCTGTAGGAACACACTGTCTTGCTATTGGATCCCACACAAAACAAGGGTCGCACTCATCAGCTACATCCGGTTGTATGTTGCCATTCATACTGGGGCCATAAGTTCCATTGAGGCTATCCTGTAAAGAGGCCAGCCGTTCAGCCTCTGTTTCCACAGCAGTATAGCTATCGCCGGGTATGTGGATCTGCGCAAGAATCTCGTATGTAATGCCCGAAGGAAATACAAAAGTGGGCGGCACTACCGCATATTGCCACGTTATTTGCTCCCCCGGTATAGAAGGGTCCTGGTAATAATCTCCTTCATACGTTACTATATAATCTACGGGCGTATCAAATAGCTCAAGCCCCTGCGTATCAAGGGTTGAATCGAGTGTTGACAGTTGGTCAACAGTTGTGGGCTTAAAGCGTACGTATTTATTAGTGACAGTTGCCAGGCTGCTGCTTAGGCCAAGGTTTGTATAAGCCTGCTGCATGTTTGGTACAAGGTAAGGATTGGTGAGCTTTACACCGAGCGTGGTTATCCTTTCTATGGAATCACCATCCTGCGGTATAAAGTCAGCGGAAGTAAGTTGAGCTTTTGCCCAGCCAGGCAGTAGTGTATTATCCATCTCAAAATTTTTGTCTTTTTTGAGATCCATTTTAGTACAGGAAAATACAGTCACTAAAATAAAAATCAGAAGGGGGGGGAATTTAACCAAGAGCTTTTTCATAAATGTTAGTTGAGTAGATGAGAGACTAAATCTACATCTGTTAATTTGATTTGTAAGAGGGTGTTTTCACCCTTTTTTTGAAAAGGCTTACCGCAACCTGTTACTTTCTTTTATAAGTTTGGAATCTTTGTAAATTCCCCTCGCGGCAAAAATGAGAAATACAATTATAAGCAGGTGCAACGCAGACCAAAGACTGAAATTCCCTGTTGAAAATTTATTGGTTTGTCTTATGTAAAGAAAGATAATGACGCACTCCGCTAAAAGTGCAAACAGAATTATGCGGAATTGCACACTTCTATGCTTAAATAAAAAAATGTCAATAATGATCCCTGTGCCAAGAGCGCTCGTAAGTACCAGGATAAAAAAATTATCCGTTGCCATTACCGCATGGTAGGTATTATCCAATGCAAGAGTGCCGCTGTAAAATGAAAATTTAAGCGTAAGGAAAGTTACTAGTGCGGCTACTATCATCCAAATGGTTTGTACACGCTGTATCATGGAAATGTTTTAATATTTGAAGTAAATCAATAAAATTTATTAGAATATTGTTTTGCGTTTTCTAAAATATCAATTAATAGTGGGGAATGCCTGAAAACAAAAAGAAACATTTCTGCTATATCGGGGGATTCGTATTCATGTGCAATTGTATTGCGAACACTTCTAATCTCCAATAAAGAATTCGCATCTGGTATAATTCCTTTTTTTTCTGCTTCAATAATCCGGTCCCTAACGGTGCCGGGTGTTGTTGCATCAAGCTGATCAATCGTTTTAAAGATTTTTTGTATAAGCAAATCACTCAGTCTCGCAAATCTTGCTGTTAACGCCTCCAGCTCTATTAATTGTTGTTCGGTAAAATTTTTATCGTTTATAAAAAGTTTAGACCTTTCAAAAGAAACCTTCAAATGCTTTGCGGCATCTTCTGCTTGTTTAAAATTTTCTCCTAAATATTGAAGCGTTTTTTTTAAAGGCATTGTAAGTCAGGTTCTATCATTTGAACAAATATGTCGCTAAAATCTTTCTTTACAACAATGTCCAGTTTTTGCTCTTCTATTTCATTAAAAATTCCGGTTTTTATTTTTATTTTTTCAACGAATCCTATTTTATCTGAGATAACAAGGATATCAATATCACCACCCTTGCCGTTATCATTTACCCGTGAGCCAAATAAATAAATTTTTGCCTTATCATCAAATGATAAAATATTATTCTTTATTGCTGATATTTCCTTTTCTGTTAGCCGCATTACAAGCCACAAGTTATGCTTTACAACAGGCGATGATTTAAGCAAGATTTAAAGTTCCGGGTACAACGGAAATTTTCCCATCAATTCCTTTACTTCATTTTTTACAGAAGAAATAATTTTCTCATCATTAATATTCATCAAAATTTTATCTACCAATGCCACGACTTCTTCCATATCATTTTCTTTCATGCCCCGGGTAGTTATCGCCGGCACGCCCACACGCATGCCCGAAGTAACAAAGGGGCTTTTATCGTCAAAAGGAACTGAATTTTTATTCAAAGTTATACCTGCTTTGTCTAAGGTTTCCTGCGCTTTTTTGCCTGTAATATTTTTATTCCGGAGATCGATAAGCATCAGATGATTATCAGTACCGTTACTTATAAGATCGTAACCTCGTGCATTAAAAGCTTTAGCCATCGCCTGTGCATTTACCTGTATTTGTTTTGCGTATTCTGTAAATTCATCGGTTAATATTTCGCCGAATGCGACGGCCTTAGCGGCAATTATATGTTCAAGAGGGCCGCCCTGTGTACCCGGGAAAACACCCATATCAAGAAGGTGGCTCATCATTCTTACATTTCCTTTATTGTCTTTTACGCCGAAAGGATTTTCAAAATCTTTCTTCATTAAAATAATGCCGCCTCGTGGTCCCCGCAATGTTTTATGTGTAGTGGATGTAACAAAGTGGCAATGACCAAAAGGAGATTTTAATAAACCTTTGGCTATAAGCCCGGCAGGGTGTGCCATGTCACAATAAACAAAAGCCCCAATTTCATCGGCTACATTTCTCACTCTTTCATAATCCCAGTCACGGCTGTAAGCGGAGGCTCCGACAATTATAAGTTTTGGTTTTTCTTTTCTCGCCTTTTCTTCGAGCATTTCATAATCGACAATTCCAGTTTCTTTTTTTACTCCGTAAAAATGGGCCTCATATAATTTGCCGGAAAAATTTACCGGCGAGCCATGTGTAAGATGCCCGCCCATACTTAGATCAAGGCCTAATATTTTATCTCCGGCCTGCAGGATGGCGAGCATAAGTGCCGCATTGGCCTGGGCGCCGCTGTGTGGCTGCACATTGGCATATTCACAATCAAATATTTTTTTCAACCTGTCAATAGCCAACTGTTCCGTCTCATCTACAAATTCACATCCGCCGTAATATCGCTTGCCGGGATACCCTTCGGCATATTTGTTTGTGAGTACTGTGCCCATTGCATTGATTACTTGCGACGATGTAAAATTTTCCGATGCGATTAACTCAATACCTTCCCGCTGCCTGTTCAATTCCTTATTAATAATATCAAAAACCTGTGTATCCTTTTGCATGCAATATTTTTTTGCGGCAAAGATAATACTATGTCTGATGTGCGATGTAGGAACTAAGATGTTATTTAAAGCAGGTAATATTTAATGTACTAAGTATGACGTGTTATCATTTGAAATACCGGTATACAAACTGAGCCAATGATTAATTATTAATACAACATAAAAGGGATAACATCTGTAAAAGTGTTCAATTTCCACATAGTGCATCTATCGTCTCACATCGTACATATTATGACATCGTACTTATTTTTGCATATATTCACTCTCCCTTAGAGGCAGGTGATTATTAAACAATGAATACATGAAGGCCATAATACCGGTAGCAGGTGCAGGTACAAAGCTCCGTCCGCACACATATACACAACCTAAGGCGCTGATCCCACTTGCAGGAAAGACGATTTTAAGTATAAATGTTGATCAGTTGCATGAGGCAGGAATTAATGATTTTATTTTCATAACCGGTTACCTGGGTGAAAAAATCCGGGACTACATGAAGTCCAAATACCCGCAACTTAACTGCCATTTTATTTATCAAAATGAAAGAAAGGGAACGGGCCACGCCATTGATCTTGCAAAGCAAATAGTGGGAGATGATGAGGTCTTTATTGCACTTGGGGATACCATTTGCGAATATAACATTGAAGCCGTGCTCGCATCTCCCAATTCAATGCTTGGCGTAAAAAAAGTCGATGATCCCCGCAACTTTGGTGTCGCAGAAATTGATGAGAAAGGGTTTATTACGAGGGTGGTAGAAAAGCCTTCGATTCCCCGCTCCAATATGGCTCTTGTGGGGCTCTACAAGATCAGGGATTCAGCTATTCTTTTTAAATGTCTTGATAAGATCATTTCAAATAATATTAAAACCCACAATGAATTCAATCTAACTGATGCACTTGAATGTATGATCGAGGGTGGAGAAAAATTTGAAACATTTAAAGTTGAAAACTGGTTCGATTGCGGGAAAAAGGAAACTTTATTGCAATCAAATGCGATCCTGCTGCAAAAGTTTGGAGGTACTATCGCAGAGTCAAATAAATTTGAGAATACCATTTTCATTCCTCCAGTAAGTATCGCAGAAGGCTGCGATATAAGAAATTCCATAATCGGGCCGCATGTGGCAATGGGAGAAAACACTATTGTAAATTATTCTATCGTGAAAGCTTCTATCATCGGTTCTTTTTCTAAATTATACGATGTTGTCCTTGATGATTCACTCATCGGCAGTGATACGGAAATAAGGGGTGAAACCCGTTCACTAAACATAGGAGATAATACTGAAATAGACCTGGGGTATTAATTGGCAGTTCCGATAGCCATCGGATGCTAATTGGCAAATGAGCTAATTATGTTTTCAAACCGCATAACCTCACTCTTAAATATTGATTTTCCCATCATACAGGCAGGAATGGTTTGGGCAAGTGGCTGGCGACTGGCGAGTGCAGTAAGCAATTCAGGCGGCCTTGGTGTTATTGGTGCCGGAAGCATGTATCCCGAAATCCTTAATGAACACGTTATTAAATGCAAAGCCGCTACAAATAAATCTTTCGCGGTAAACCTGCCTTTGCTTTATCCGGAAATTGAAAAACATCTTGATGTAATCATCAAACATAAAGTGCCGGTTGTAATCACCTCCGCAGGAAATCCATCAAGATTTACCAGTGTTCTTAAAGAAAAGGGTATTATCGTAATGCATGTGGTCAGCAGCAACGCTTTTGCAAAAAAGGCAGAACTTGCCGGGTGCGACGCCGTGATAGCAGAAGGATTCGAAGCTGGCGGTCATAATGGAAGGGAGGAAACCACAACTATGGTATTGGTTCCTCTGGTGTCGGCAGCTGTTGCAATACCGGTGATTGCTGCCGGGGGAATTGCGACAGGAAGACAGATGCTGGCTGCTATGGTTTTAGGTGCAGAGGGAGTCCAGATTGGAAGCCGGTTTGTAGCTTCAGAAGAAGGTTCATCGCATTCGAATTTCAAGAATGCTTTATTGAAAGCCTCAGAAGGTGATACCATTCTTACGTTGAAGGAACTCACGCCGGTGCGTATTCTAAAAAATAATTTTTATGAACAGATAAAAACAGCCAATGAGCAATTTGCATCAAAAGCAGACCTGCTGAAATTGCTTGGAAAAGGCAGGGCGAAAAGAGGAATGTTTGGTGGTGATATAAATGAGGGTGAACTGGAAATAGGACAGGTGAGTGCTTTAATAAATGAAATAAAGCCAGCTTCCGAAATTGTAAAAGAGATTTGGCTGCAATTCAATGAGGCTCTCAGGATGCCGGTAAAATAAAATCATATATTTGTGCGTTGTTAGTAAATAACTTACAGTAACCCCTTACAGAATGTGCTTTTCACGAGAAAAGATTACCCTAAAAATCTTTTTATTCTTATTTTATTCAATGTTTTTTTCGGCTTCAGCCGTTTTTGCGCAGGTGCCCACGGAGGATTTACCTATTGATCCGAATTCGTTAAAAAATGCCTCGCCCTCTGTTCTTCAAAATTTACTGAGAGACAATAATAGCCAGGATAAAAAAGCAGGCGAGGATATTCATAAAGAACTTGAAGACCTTAAGAATAAAAATGTAATAGTAAAAGACAGCACGCAAAAAGACGACTTTAAAAGGAGACTTTTCTCTCCCGAAGCCGTTTACGGAAGTGATCTGTTTCAGCAAAAACAAATATTGGAACTTTCTGAACTGTCAACTCCTCCATTGGATTACCCTATTGGAGTGGGAGATGTTATCGTGGTTTCTCTATGGGGAGGCGCAGACTTTGAGCAGAGCTACGTTGTTGCCCGCGATGGAACTATTTTTCCGTCGGGCCTGGGCAAGATAACCGTGCAGGGCCTGACATTTCAAAATGCAAGAGCCATCATTCACGATCGTTTTGCAAAAGTTATTCCTCCTTCAACAAATGTTTCTGTCACGCTTGGGCAGCCGAGAACAATAGTTGTGCAGGCCTCGGGTGAAGTTCTACAGCCCGGACCATTGGTAGTTTCGGCATTTATAAATGCATTGAATGTTGTGGCTCTGGCTGGAGGAGTTACGGATTTCGGCAATTTGCGTAACATTCTTATTTCACGGAACGGGCGAATTATAGATTCCATTGATGTATATAAATACTTAACAACGGGAGATTTTGGTAAACATCTTTACCTTGAAAATAATGATTTTGTAATCGTGCCTTTTCTTGATAAAAAGGTTCTTGCATCCGGCCAGTTTAGGAGGCCCATGTACTACCAGTTAAAAAAAGAAGAAGGAATGGCGGATCTGTTGAAGTTCACTGGTGGATTCACTGCAGATGCCTATGCATCCGGAGGCGTAATCATACGAAATGTGAACGAAAAGCAGACCATAAAGAACGTGAATTTTAAGGCGATTGGCCTGAAAGCAAACAGTGTTATAACTGATGAACCTTTGTATGATGGCGACGTTGTTGTTGTAAATCCCATAAATGCAGGCCTTGATAATAAAGTAATTGTTAAGGGCGAAGTCTCATATCCTAACGTATATGAAATACGAAAGGGTGACCGTTTGTTTGATGTGATAAACCGGGCAGGCGGAATTACTCCAAATTCCTACCTTGAAAGAGCATATGTTTATAAAGGAGCAGGCGATTCTACTAATTTAAAATCTGATAAAATTGACGTAAGCCTCGAGGACTTAAATAAAAACGTGAACAGCTCGTATAATATTCGTATTGAGCCCAACGATGTTATTGAAGTTTTTAACAGAAACCAGTTTAGCGACAGGCAATATGTTTCGATAGAGGGAGAAGTGAGAAAGCCGGGAAAGATTCAAAAATTTGGTGGCATGACTTTAAAAGACCTGATTTATTTTGCAAATGGAATAAAGCCGTCCGCGGAATTTGGGAGGATAGAAGTTTCAAGTATTGTAGATATCGATTCGGCACAAAAAGGATTGAAACCTACAAAGACGGTAATAAATACTTATTCAATTAAACCTAACCTGGAACTGGATTCGGTTACAGAAAATATAAAGCTCAGACCATACGACCAGGTTTTTGTAAGAAAAAATCCGACTTTTAATTTACAGCAAAATATACAAGTAGAAGGGGAAGTAAACTACCAGGGTACTTATTCCAGGGTTAAAAAAGATGAACGCCTGTCATCGTTTATTGACCGGGCGGGAGGAATTACTGAAAATGCCGATCCTTCCGGAGCGATATTATACAGGGTGCGGGATACCGTAATGCGGGAAAACCCTTTACTAAAAAAGAACCATACAAGATATATAAGAGATACAGGGGGCCAGATAATTGACAGCGTTCTCTTTGATCCCTCAGAACCAATTAGTATAGACCTGGAGAAAGCTTTGAAAAATAAAAATTCCAAATACGATATGGTTCTCCAGGAAGGAGATCTTATTTATATACCTGCAATCAACCCTATTGTTACAGTAAAAGGCGCCGTACAAACACCCTTGCTGAAAATATATTTTGACGAAGAACATACTAAGCTTAACTACTATATTAATAAAGCGGGCGGGTTTGGCGAACGGCCATGGCGTAAGAGGATATACGTTACCTATGCAAATGGCCGAAGCGAACGAACGCGTAATTTTGGCTTCTTCCATTTTTATCCCAGGGTAAAGCAAGGCAGTGTTGTCGTAATACCCCAGAAGCCCGCCGGAAAGAATTTAGGTAATTTGGTAGGCCAGTTATTTGTAACGTCGATTCCGATCGCAATAGCGTTTATACTTACAAGACTATAATATTTGTTATGAGCACGCAGGAACTAACTACAGCTATATTTCAAAGACTAAAAAAATTCAGTGTTGTAATTATCATTGCAAGTGTTGTGGCTGCAATCGCGCTTATTTTTTATGCTTTGAAAAAACCGGTAACTTATACCTCCACCTCATCCATCTTTCCATTATCAAGTTCCAATGATAATAATGCTACATCATCAACTCTTAGTGTTTTATTAGGATCAGAAGGATCAAAAAGTTTTAGTGATGATGCTTCGGTAAATATTATTGAACTCGCACAGAGCCGTACAACAAGAGAAGAAGTAGCAGCTATTCGCGATTCCTCGATGGGAAACAAAACTATTGCAGAGTTACTCCTGGATGATATAAATAATCATAGAAGCTGGCTTGAAGATAAAGTTGTAAAACCTGTTAATGAATATGCACTTATTACGTGGGCTGCAGATCAGCTTAGAGAAGGATTATATGCAACGATAAACAAAAACAACACCCTTGTCCTTTCGTACACAGGCCGCAGCCCCGAGATGGTAAGAATAATAAGCTATGGTTTTATAAATAAAATCTCACTTTTTTACATAGATCTGAAAAAAGAAAAAGCAGATCGCGATTTTCAATTTGCTACGAGTAAAGTAGATTCCCTGCGTTCAATAATGAACGCTAAGGATCAAAAACTTATCGAATTGGATAAAAGAACTTTGTTTACAAATACCAGCAAACTGGAATACAGGGTCCCAACTGAAAACCTGATTGCTGACAAACAAATGATTCGCCAGCAATATGCCCAGGCTGTGGCAAACCAGCAGAATGCTGCTTATAAATTACAAAAAGCTACACCACTTATAAAAGTGCTTGATAAGCCTGAACCGCCTTACGACATTAAAAATAAATCCGCCGTTCTTTATGGTATCATTGGATTTTTTGGCGGGTTCATCGCTGTAAGTGGCTTGTTAGTTATGGGGATTATCTTCAGGTACCTCAAGTCAGAAATTAACAGATCTCTTTTTGGATCAGGCAATGCAAAAAATACTTCAACATCTGCCTCAGTTTTATGATTTTCTAAAAAGCCATTTCCCCATTTCCTTAAATGTTACTTTTTTCCCATAAAGTAATATTCCTGTTCTGTAGATTTTTGCGGCCAGCATTGTTGTTAGTATAAATCCGGCAATAAGAGAAAGCATAGACACAGCAATTTGCCATGCGGGTACGCCGCCTGATGGAATCCTGGCCATCATAACTATAGGTGAAGAAAAAGGTATCATACTTCCCCAAACAGATAATGGCGCGTCAGGTTTACCAGCGGCAGTCGTCATAATAATGAATGATAAAATTATAGGCATCGTTATAGGAAGCATAAGTGATTGAGCCTCCTGTGGATCTTCGTTTACAACACTGCCTACCGCAGCAAATAATGATGCATAAAAAAGATAGCCTCCTATGAAATAAAAAAGAAAACATGGAATTATCAGGGACCAGTTAGCGCTGAGTATTGTGTTTTTTGCTGTTAAGAATTTCATAGCAGCTGAATTGCCTGCAGGCCCCATTGAAGCGTTCATGTTTTGGGCCTGCTGTAGCGTATCATGCGAAATAAGCCCGGTGGCAATAGTCGACAAGCCCACTATCAATACGATCCATATTAATAATTGTGTAAGCCCGACGGCGGCGATACCTAAAATTTTTCCCATCATCAATTGAAATGGTTTTACAGAACTAATGATAACCTCCGCAATGCGGTTCATTTTTTCTTCCATAACACCCCGCATAACTGCAGCACCGTAAATAAATAAAGTCATGTAAATCAAAATGCCACTTCCAAAACCGATGCCATAAGAAAGTCCTGAATTCGACTGGGCAGTCTTATCGCCCTGCTTAATCACGGGACTGAATTTGTACTTATTTTCTTCATTAATACTATTTATAGAATCAAGTATTTTTTTATCAATATTATTTTGAAGAAAAGCCTTATTGCGAATGGCAATGTTCAATTGATCTTTTACTTTTTCTTCAGCATCCATTCCCAATTGTTTATCTGAAATAAGAGAGATAGAATCCTCTTTCGATTCATAATTTTTAGGAATATCAAGGTAAGCAGTATACCCTTTCTCTTTAAAATTGGTACTATTTACACCAGTTGGAAATTCATACGTGATAATTTTATCACTTTGAAAACTATTTTTGAAAATACCATTTTCATCTACTACAGCTATCTTTTGTTTATCTATACTTTTAATAGAAAAATAGGCAGAGGCAAAAATGAAACCTATAAAAAATAAGGGAAGTAAAATGGTTGAGAGTATAAATGTTTTATTCCTTACTCTTGTTGAATATTCTCTTTTAATAACCAGCCAAATTTTATTCATGTCAAATATCGATTCGTTATTTATTCAATAGAATGTCAGGTGCTCAAGATTCGTCTGCAATATCAGACCCTTTCAAACTGCCTCGCTAGCTTTGTATCTTCTACCTTCCTTATGAAAATGTCATTAAGGGAAGGCAATATTTCATTGAATGAAATAATACTGGCCTGGCGATCCAAAAATTCTCTCAGCACTGCCGCAGGGTTAAAATCCTCATTGATCTTCACTGTAAGAAAATTATCTTTCGTGTTTACTATGCGAAAAATGCTGCTTTCGAAAGGCTCGGGCAGCTGATCGAACCCCACTTTAAAAATATTTTCTTTGCAATCGTGTTTAACCTGCTTCACACTTCCCTCCAAAATTTTTTTTCCTTTATTTACAAGTATAATCTCATCACATATTTCTTCGACCTGTTCCATCCTGTGTGTGCTAAAGATTATAGTGGTTCCTTTCTGCGCCAATTTATAAATTTCATCCTTTATCAAATTGGTATTTACCGGGTCAAGACCACTAAAAGGCTCATCGAGAATAAGCAGCCGGGGATCATGCAAAACCGTTGTAACAAACTGCAGCTTCTGGCTCATACCCTTGCTAAGGTCGTCTACTTTCTTATTCCACCAGCTTTCCATTTCGAATTTTACAAACCACTCTTTTATTTTTTTCATAGCATCCTGCCTGTTCATTCCCTTTAGCATCGCCAGGTATAAAGCCTGTTCGCCAATTTTCATTTTTTTGTATAGTCCCCGTTCCTCCGGCATATAGCCAATCTTTGCAATATCCCTGGAAGGATCAAACTTTTTGCCTTCAAATAAAATACTTCCACTATCCGGGTAAAATATTCCGGTGATCATTCGCAATAAAGTTGTTTTGCCAGCACCGTTTGGCCCGAGTAATCCAAAAATAGTTTTCTGAGGGATAGAAAAACTAATATCGTCAACCGCCTTTTGCGTAGCATAATACTTTTTAAGATTTTGTAATTCTAAAATATTCATGAGAGACTTTAGTTTTATTTATTTGGATTGTTATATTAAAATAACTCCTGCGAAGGTATTTTAAGGCAGGCAAATGTAAAAAGATGATGGTATTTACAATGCAGAAATTTTATGAATGGCATCAGGAGATTACGGTGAAGCAATAACTTTTGCAATTCTTTCTCCATCCATGGCTGCGCTTACAATTCCACCAGCATAACCGGCTCCTTCTCCGCAGGGGTATAAATTTTTTACCTGGGGATGATGTAACAGAAATTCATCACGTGGTATTCTTACAGGAGATGACGTTCGGCTTTCCGTTGCTACAAGCACAGCTTCATTAGTATAATAGCCACCTCGTCCATAACGTGGCGGCATTTTTTTTGAAAAGGCTTTTATTGCCTGCCGCAGCCTGTTGGTAATAAAAGGAGGTAGTACATCTTTAAGTTGTGAAGACGTGATGCCCGGAATATAAGAGCACTTCGGCAGCGTTGAAGAAAAAATATCTTCAGTAAAATCGGCCATTCGCTGAGCTGGCGCAATAAAGTTCCCTCCGCCCATCGCGAAGGCAGTTTGCTCTACCTGTTTTTGGAAATACATCATAAGCAGTGGTGAATTTGAATCTAAAGACTCATCTTTTATATTCAAATTTTTCACGTAGTTCCATGCATCTTCAGTTTCTACCTGTACAACAAGACCACTATTTGCAAATGGGTTATTTCTTTTTGACGGACTCCACCCGTTGGTCACAACTTCACCGTTGTTTGTTGCAGCCGGTGCAATAATACCACCGGGGCACATACAAAATGAAAATACGCCACGGCCATCAACCTGCTCAACGAGACTATACGAGGCAGGTGGCAACGAATCTTCTTTTAACACTGCTATGCTCAGAGCATTATTTTTAGAATATTGAATGTCATTTATGATGAACTGTGGATGCTCTATTCTTACCCCGAGGGCAAAAGCTTTTGCGATTATCAATAAATTTTTTTTATGGAGCAGCCGGTAAATATCGCGGGCAGAATGGCCTGTGGCAAGAATAAAAGAATCAGCAGCAAACGAATCTCCATCAGCGGTACGTATCTCTTTAATAGTATCGTTTTCCAAAATGAAATCAGTAACTCTTTTATTAAAATGAAATTCACCGCCACATTCAATTATACGTTTATGCATCGCAGTTATAATATGCGGCAGTTTGTTAGTTCCTATATGAGGATGGGCTTCATATAAAATATTTTCATCTGCACCGAAGTGTACAAAGAGGTTTAATATCCTTTCAATATTTCCGCGCTTGGAGCTACGCGTATATAATTTTCCATCGCTGTAAGTCCCCGCCCCACCCTCTCCAAAACAGTAATTACTTTCCGGATTAATAATGCCTTTTTTATTTAATGTTGCGAGATCTCTTCGCCTTTCCCTCACGTCCTTTCCTCTCTCAAGTATTACCGGTTTAATTCCACATTCAATGAGTTGAATAGCAGCGAATAATCCTGCAGGCCCCGCACCAACTATTACAACCTTCCTTTGAGACTTTGAGACGTGATTAAAAATAAATTGCTCTAAATTCCTTTGCCGGAATGGTTCATTTATAAAGGCTATTACTGTAAGGTGAATCCATACAGTTTTACTCCTTGCATCTAATGATTTTTTAAGGATATGATACCCGGTAATTTCGCTTGTTTTCAACCCGGCATTTTTCGCTATAGAATTTTTAACTGAATTGTAATCAGCAGCCTCCCCTGGTGTAAGCTTAAGTGAAATCTGTCTTTGCATATCAGCGCCAGGTTTTTATCCTGAAAACTTTTATTGAAAACCTATAACAAGAAAGGGTTTAAGCCCAGCATTAACTTTCGAGAAGGTTTAAAATGGAAGATCGTCAATCGCATCTTGTGAAGAAGAAGTAAACGTATCCAAAGGCTCAAGATGATCGTCATCAGATGCAGCTTCTTTGCCGGCTTGTAAAATTTGTTCGATACGCCACGCATCCAGGTTGCTGAAATAAGATGTCCGTCCATCCTTTTCCCACTTAGTTCCCCTGATGTTAAAGTAAACTTTTATTTCATCACCAACATTTATCCTGTCGACAATATTTGTACGATCCTGAACGCATTGAAATTTTATAAAATTGGTAATTAATTTACCATTGATATCCTCTGATTTTTCAACCACGAACTCGCGAACCTTAAAAGTTTCTGTTCTTTGTAGTATGTCAAATTTTTCCAAAAGTTTTCCTGTTAATTCGTAGCTCATATTTTATGTTTTAATTTTTTAAAGGTAATTTCATTTGCATTATAAAAACTTGTTTTAGTGAAACGCGTAATTTTTTTTATTCACATTTTTTAAAATTAAATTTTAATGGATTTTGCCCGCAGTAAACTTGCTTCAAATTTTTAATCTGCGATAGAAAAAAATCACAATTACTCTGTAAAGCAATGTGGACATACCTCTTAAAATTTTATGAAATCTGTGAATCAAAAATGTATGTTTTTATAAAAGTCCATACTGTAGAATTGGCGAAAAAAACAAAGAATAAAAAATTTTTTTTTCAACAAATTATTTTGATATTCGCTGTCTTGCAGGGAAAATTTTTACAAATTGTTTTTGTTTAAATTTTTTTATGTGATTGCCCTCAAACGGATATTTAAAAATCTCTAAAAGAGCTTACTGAAAAAAGATGAATAAGGCTTGCGAAACAGTTTGGCAGAATTGTCTCAATATCATAAAAGATATCGTTGAGTGGCAACATTATAAAACATGGTTCGAGCCTATAACACCGGTTTTATTAAAAGATGGAATTTTAACCATCCAGGTACCAAGTCAATTTTTTTATGAGTATATTGAAGAGCATTATGTAAACCTTCTTGCTAAGACTTTAAAGAGAGAACTGGGAAAAGATGCAAGACTAGAATATCGCATCATGGTTGATAGTGGTAATGATAATAACAAACCCCTGATGATGGATATACCCGGCCATGGATATAAATCATTTTCAAACAATGAAATGGATTTTCCTCTGGTAATAAATAACCCTGTCAAAAATCCCTTCGTAATTCCGGGGCTTAAGAAAATGCAGATTGATCCGCAGTTGAACCCGGTGTACGTATTTGATACATATATTGAAGGAGACTGCAATCGAGTAGCAAGGCGTGCAGGAAAAACCGTTGCTGAAAAACCCGGCTCTACTTCTTTCAATCCGCTGGTAATTTACGGAGGTGTAGGTCTCGGTAAAACGCATCTTGCCCAGGCCATAGGAAATGAGGTCAAGAGGCTTCACAATAATAAAGTCGTTTTATATGTAAGCTCTGAAAAATTTATAAATCAATTTGTTGACCATAGCCGCAATAACGCTATAAATGATTTTATTCATTTTTACCAGCTAATAGATATTCTCATAATTGATGATGTTCAGTTTTTTATCAGGGCTGAAAAATCGCAGGATGCATTATTTGCAATATTTAATCATCTGCACCAAAGTGGTAAACAGCTGATCCTTACATCTGATAAACCTCCAAAGGATCTGGAAGGCGTACAGGAGAGGTTACTTAGCCGTTTTAGATGGGGCCTGAGCGCCGATCTCCAAATTCCGGATTACGATACTAAAATTGAAATCCTGGAGAAGAAGATGAAAAATGACGGGCTCGAGATGCCAAAAGAAGTTGTAAAATATATTGCTTATAATATACAAAATAACATACGGGAACTCGAAGGCGCTCTAATTTCTCTCTTGGCACAATCTTCGCTTAATAAGCGTGAAATTGATTTAGAATTAGCTAAAAAAGTTTTGAGAAATTTTATAAAATCCTCTTCGAAAGAAATAACTATCGATACTATACAAAAAATGGTATGTGATTACTTTGATGTGCCCTATGAGAAATTGCTTCAAAAAACCCGTAAGCGGGAGATCGTGCAGGCAAGACAGATCACAATGTTTCTTGCAAAAGCATTTACTAAAAATTCTTTAAAAACTATAGGCGAGCATTTTGGTGGCCGTGACCATACAACTGTTATTCACAGCTGTCAAACAGTAAAAGACCTGATGGATACTGATACCTTGTTCAAAGAAAGTGTGATAGAACTTCAGCAAAAAGTACAGTTGGCAGCCATGTAATACCAAGTATTAAAATTCCCTGAACCTTCAATTATTTATTTTAAACTTTGAATTGCAAATGTTACTTTTGCAACCCTTATTTACTTTGAGTAGGAGAGGTGCCTGAGTGGCCGAAAGGAACGGTTTGCTAAATCGTCGTACGGGTTAAACTGTACCGTGGGTTCGAATCCCACCCTCTCCGCAAACCATCTTATTCTTAAAGTAATTATTCGGGGCGTAGCGTAGCCCGGTTATCGCGCCACATTTGGGATGTGGAGGTCGCAAGTTCGAATCTTGCCGCCCCGACAAAAAACAAGACCTCTGGTTTACCAGGGGTTTTTTATTTGCCAGAAGTATTGATGAGCTGGTTTTAAAGAATGGGCTTACACATTTTGCATCACATATCCTGCAATATCCTGGAGGGATATAACTTTATCCGCGGCATTTAACAAAATAGCTTCCTTTGGCATCCCGAATACCACCGATGATTTCTCATCTTGCGCAACTGTTTTAGCTCCCGCTTGTTTCATTTCAAGCAGACCTTTTGCGCCGTCGTCGCCCATACCTGTTAATAGTATACCTATACCGTTTTTACCGGCATATATAGAAGCAGAGCGAAAAAGCACATCAACAGAGGGGCGATGGCGATTAACCAAAGGACCATCTTTAACTTCTACATAATATTGAGAGCCTCTTTTTTTTAACAGCAAGTGATGATTGCCTGGAGCGATCAGCGCAATGCCTTGTTTTACAATATCGCCATTTACAGCCTCTTTTACGGATATTTTGCAGGTTGCATTTAATCTGTCAGCGAAAGATCTTGTAAAATTCTCGGGCATGTGTTGTACTATAACTATACCCGGAGCATCTGCCGGTAAGGCTTCCAAAAAAACACTAATCGCCTTTATACCTCCTGTTGATGCACCAACAGCAATAATGGTATCGTCGGTATGCACCAGGTTCCTGGGCCGGATTTGATTTAGAATGGCATCAGCAGAAAATTTTGCAGGAACATACGGTGATATAGAAATTGTTTTTTTTCTAAGTTTTACCCCGGCAACCTTTTTAATCACTTCACAAATTTTGAGTTTATCCTCATCCCTGATTTTATTTGATTCGAAGACTTCCTTTGTCATTACTTCAACAGCTCCACATCCTTTTGCCTTTAATATCAATTCAGAATTATTTTCAACAAGGCTCGAAATAATTATTACAGGAATAGGATGTTGCGACATTATCTTTTTGAGAAAGGTTAAACCATTCATCTTTGGCATTTCAATATCGAGAGTGATCACATCTGGCACCTGCGTAGTCATTTTACGGGCAGCTATATAAGGATCAGAGGCTGTGGCTATAACTTCAATACCGGGATCGGCAATTAAAGCCATCGTCAATGACTTCCTGAAAATTGCAGAATTATCAACAATCAGTACTTTGATTTTTTCATTCATTTTTTTGAAAGATTAAAGTTGGAATTATTGACTTGCCTGTCTATAAAATTTATATCACGATTTATGTAGCTGATTAAGACGATTCCCGATCCCGTGTTAAAAATTACTTTACGGCCAATTTCACCGCCGACGCTATAACTTATAACAGGTATCTGTTCCGCTTTCAACATACTTTTCGCAACCGCGATATTTCGTTTCCCTATGTTGAATGAACCATTTGAGTTTGAGATGCCACTGCCGCCAAAAACTTTAGCCTTTAAATCTTTCTTATCACTTCCCATTTTCAACATTTGAGAAATAATCTCGTCAATTGCGACATTGCCGTATTTAAAAGATGAATTTTCTTTACCGCTAAATGGCAACATAAAATGATTGACGCTTCCAAACTGCAACAGTGGGTCCCATAAAAAAACTGCAACACATGAACCAAGAATTGTATCAACAATATGAGGCTTCTTACTGGAAAAAATTTTCCCCGGATACAGATAGTGTTTGTCCATTGTTATGCCAGCTTTCTGAACATCGGTGAATTAGATTTTTTTAAAGGTAGTGGGCTGTATTTGTGTCAGTGGTACATGCATATTTGAAATTGATTCCGAGTGCCCCAGGAACAGGTAACCGCCTGTCTCTAGCTTTGAACATAGTTTCAAAATCACTTTCTCCTGCGTAGGCCTGTCAAAATAAATCAATACATTTCTGCAAAAAACAGCATTAAAATTTTCCGCAAATGCGAAATTGTCTTCTAAAAAATTGAATCTTTTAAAGTTTACTTTTGATCTAAGCTCCGGAATAATACGAACCGTTTTTTTTTGATCATCCTTACTTTTAAGTAAATACTTTTTCTTTAGCATAAAAGGAATCGGAGCAGCTTTCTCAGTTGTGTACACAGCGGTTGTCGCGGCGTGCAATGCCTTACTGGAAATGTCTGTTGCAAAAATATCAAAATCAAATCCGGAATTATTTTCTGAAAATTCACTCATGACCATCGCTAATGTATAAGGCTCTTCGCCCGTAGAACAGCCCGCACTCCACACTTTAAATTGCTTTGAGGAAATGTCATTATTGCAATATTTTGGTAAAACCGTATTTGACAAGAAGTCGAAATGTACCGCTTCGCGAAAGAAATCTGTTTTGTTAGTAGTAACTACGTCAATCATATGAACCAATTCCATTTGCTGGCCTTCAATACTAAAAACATAGTCACAATATTCCTTAAAAGAAGAAAGATTTAACGCCCTTAGTCTTTTTTGCAGCCGGCCCTCAAGCATTGTTTTTTTTGCAATCGGAAGTTTTATTCCATAATTATTTAGAATAAAAACACTAAGCTTATTGAATTCAGTAATAGTCATTTCAGAAGTACTTTTTAAACTGTGACCCTCCTAAAATTTTTCATATTCTTCATCTAAGGCATCCATATTTAAATTGACGCCATTCAGCAATCCGTTGCGATTAACTTTAAGCTTTCCGTTGGGTTTTATTTTTTTGTCTAATCCATTTTTATGATTGCTGTAAGTATGCCTGCCAAGATTCGCCGGCTTGTAAATACCAACTTCATCAAATTTGAAAAAGGAAATTATTTCTTTTAATTGGTCAGCCTGTGAAGAGAGTTCTTCAGCGCTGGCAGCCATTTCTTCTGAGGTTGCCGCATTTTGTTGAGTAACCTGGTTTAACTGTTGTAATGCATTATTGATTTGCCCGGCCCCTAAATTTTGCTCCATACTTGAGGCGCTTATTTCTTCTACTAGCTTTGCTGTATGTTGAATATTTGGAACCATTTGTTCCAAAAGCTTTCCGGACCTCTCCGCTATACCAAGACTGGATTGTGAAAGGTCATTAATTTCAACGGCGGCCTGCTGAGATTTTTCGGCAAGTTTTCTTACTTCTGCTGCTACTACGGCAAATCCTTTTCCCTGTTCTCCGGCCCGGGCAGCTTCCACCGCGGCATTCAGTGCAAGAATATTTGTTTGCCGGGCTATATCGCTGATAATCGTGATTTTTGTTGCGATTGATTTCATGGAGTTGCCAGCCTGGTTTACCGCTACACTTCCCTCCATGGCATCTTCAGAAGCTTTCAAGGCAATCTTTTCAGTTTGCTGTGCATTTTCTGTGTTGTGCTGTACGTTGGCAACCATCTCTTCCATTGAAGAGGAGACCTCTTCGGTAGCAGCCGCTTGTTCGGTCGCCCCTTCGCTCATTTGTTGTGAAGAGGAACTTAACTGCTGGCTGGCGGCCACAATGTTTTCTGATGCCGAGTTTACATATGAGATTACGTTTTTGAGTTTAGCGATCATCTTTTTCAAATCACCCAATAGTTCTCCAATCTCATCCTTACCTGTGGCGTCAATTTCAACTGTGAGATCTCCCTCTGAAAGTTTGGCAACAACCGAAGACGCATTCCGGATGGCCTTATGAATTCCTCTCACTATTATTATGGAGATGACCAGGGAGGCGATTACTCCTATAAAAATTAATATGTAGCAATGTAATTTTGCATCATTATAAATTACGTCTCCTTTACTATATTCCCTGTCTGCAACCATGAGCTGAACGTCTATTAATGCATTTAATTTACTTGTGATCGGCTCAATTTGCGGATACAATTCTTCTATTGCAAATTTTCGCAGCGCTTCAGTATCTTCTTTTTCTATAATTGATTCAAGTGCAGCAATTGCCTCATCGGACGTTTTCATTAATCCCTGTATCTCATCTGCGACTTTCTGTTCTTCCGGATCAATATTGCTAGCCAGGTAAACTTTCCAATTACTTTCAATTTCAGATTTTGCCTTTTTAATATTTCTTTCGCCTTCTTTAAAATCAATATTGCCATTTCTTACTTTATGGGTCGCATCTACTATGTTAACGGCATACATGTCGGAAATAACTTTTAACTGCTTTAGCGGAATTACCCGGTCTTTATATACGCTCTCGAGGGAACTATTTACCGTGTTAAGATTACTCAGGCCATAAATGCCAATTGCAAGTATTATAAAGGATGTAAGGAATACCAGTATGTAGAGCTTGGTCGAGATTTTCATGTCTTTAATCATGTGTATATTGGATGTATTGTTATTGAAACCGAATTAAAATCTTTCATAGCTATCGTCAAGTACGTCTTTGCCATTCATGTTTAAATGAATACCGCCATACCCGTTTCCGTTAGTATATGATGATTTACTTTTTTTAACCGATGGCTTATTTTTGACAATGTTATTTTGTCGATGTATGTGAACTGGAAATTCCCTGTTTTTTGTTTTGGATTTGATATCACTGCCAATATCGAAGGTTATAACTTCTTTGAGTTGTTCTGCCTGGCTCGCTAATTCTTCTGAACTTGCGGCCATCTCTTCAGAAGTGGCGGCATTTTGCTGTATTACCTGGTTTAATTGTTGAATCGCTTTGTTGACCTCGTTAGCCCCGGTGTTCTGTTCAATACTTGAAAGGCTTATTTCCTGGACAAGTTTGGAAGTTCTTTGAATTTCAGGAACTATTTCTTCCAGCAACTTGCCTGATTTCTCAGCTACCAACACGCCTGCTTTTGAAAGATTGTTAATTTCCAGTGCAGCCACCTGGGAGCGTTCTGCGAGCTTACGTACCTCGGAAGCTACAACTGCAAAGCCCTTACCATAGTCTCCTGCACGGGCGGCCTCTACTGCAGCATTTAATGCCAATAGATTTGTTTGACGGGCAATGTCACCAATAATAGAAATGCGATCTGCAATCTCTTTCATTGACTGCACGGTGTGATTTACTGCTTTATTTCCTTCAACAATGTCTTCAGCTACTTTGACCGCAATTTTCTCCGTTTGCAAAGCATTGTCTGTATTTTGTTGAATGATTGAGGCAATCTCTTCCATAGAAGAAGAAACCTCCTCTGCAGATGCAGCCTGCTCGGTTGCGCCTTCTGACATTTGTTGAGAAGAAGAATTCATTTGTGTGCTCGCCGCCAAAATGTTGTCCGATGCTCCCTGCACAAATGAGATCAGTTCTTTAAGTTTTGAAACAATATTCGTTATATTTCTGATGATAAAAAATGCTATCACGAGACCGGTTAGAATTCCTGAAATAATAAGAATAATAGCGTTATTACGTGCTTCCGTGTAAACTGCATTCGCACGTACATGCTCTCCCTGTGCGACTTTTAGCTGAATGTCGGAAAGCTCTTTGATCTTTGCAGTAATCGGATCTATTTTAGAATACAACTCATATCTGGTATAATTAGCGAGGCCAGCAGTATCTCCCTTGCCGATCATTTGCTCAAGGGATTCAATGGACTCATCAGCGATATCCATCAATTGCTTCACCTCAATTACGAGATCTTTTTCTTCCGCCTGCCAATAAGTTGTAGTATAGACTTTCCAATTTTCGTCGATCGTTTCCCTCGCCCTCTTAATATTTTTTCTGCCAGATTCCAGACCAATATTTCCGTTTCGCATTTTATGCGTAGCATCAACAATGTCTACCGCATACATGTCTGAAATTATTTTTAGCTGGGTTAGCGGAATTACACTCTCCTTATAAACAGTCTCGACTGAATTGTTGACATTGTTTAAATTCCGTTCACCGTATATTCCTATCATTCCTATAATTGCAGACAGGATGACAACAAGAATGATAAGTTTCGTTGAAATTTTAAGGTTTTTCATTAAGGGTAAGATTAGGCTGCGTGTTTTGAGAAGATTTGAATATTTTTTAATTAAAATGAACTTTAGTTATTTACTTCCATTACCGCAATCTCTTCTGCGGAAAAAACTTTATCAATATTTAATATCATAATAAAGTCTTCATCAATTTTCCCGATTCCGTTGATAAAATCTTCCCTGTAAATAGCTCCTATGCTTGATGAAGGCTGAATCGAATCTTCCGGTATATCAATTACTTTTTGCACAGAATCAACGATTGCCCCAACCAACAGGGATTCGTTGCCCGCATTAATATTCAACACGATAATACAAGTATCAATAGTGAAATCTTCCTGGGGCATGCAAAATTTATTGCGTGTATCAATCACAGGTAATATGTTTCCCCGCAGGTTGATTACGCCTTTCATAAACGGTGGAGATTTTGGAATTTTCGTAATTGGCTTTACTTCCAAAATCTCAAGAACTTTGCTCACGTTAATTGCGAAGAGTTCATTTTCCAGTTTAAAAGTCAGGTACGATTCGGTATGCTGTGTCATTAACATGAATAAACATTTTTTTTGTTCAAAAATTGTTCGATAACGTTATTGGTGTCAAGAACTAAAGCTATTTTCCCATTTCCTAATATCGTTGCGCCGGCAACATTATCCATTTGTGAAAAATACTTTCCCAAAGGTTTCAGAACTGCCTGGAATTTTCCTGCAACCCGGTCTACAATTAAGCCTACTTTCTTTTCATCGTAATAAATAATTACAATTTCCTGCGAGTCGCCATTATTTTTATGTTCCATCAAATTCTTCCCCCAGGCTTATAAACGGTATCTGCTCACCGTCCAATACAATGAGATTATTGAACCTGTTTAGCTGAACGCCTGGTGGTATTTCATAACACCTTTCAACTGCCGACATCGGAATAACAAAATCAGCATCGTTAATTTTTACAAGTAATCCATCAATAATAGAAACCGTAATTGGAAGTTTTATGGTGATCGTAGTGCCAACGTTTACTTCTGAATGGATTTTTATATGGCCGCGGATGTCAGTAATCTTTCGCTTTACAACGTCCATGCCTACCCCTCTGCCGGAAATTTCACTTACCTGCTCTGCGGTAGAAAAGCCGGGTAAAAAAACGAGGTTCAGAATTTCCTTATCATTCAAATTTTCGTCCGTCCCGATCATTCCTTTTGAAATCGCTTTTTTCTTTATTTTTTCGGGATCGATTCCTTTGCCGTCATCTTGTATTTCGATATAGACGTTTGTTCCCGCACGATAAGCTTTGAAAAAAATTTTACCATGCCTGGGCTTTCCCAACTTTAATCTTTCTTGCTGGTCTTCAATTCCATGATCTATGCTGTTTCTTAGCAAGTGCATCAATGGATCTGATAGTCCTTCCATGATATTTTTATCCAGCTCGGTTTCGGTTCCTTCCGTAATAAATTCTATTTCTTTATTTAATTCAGAAGCTAAATCTCTTACCAGGCGATGAAAAGGAGTCACCATGTTTTCAATGGGAATGAGGCACATGCTGAAAGCATTGTCCCTAAGCCGTGTCGAAATTTTTTCAAGATTCTCTGATACTGATAGCAACTCTGGTTGAGGGTTATTTTCTGTAAGAGTTCCTAATTTAGCCTGCAAAGTCATTAACTCACTTACCAGATTCATCAGGTTGTCCAATCTTCCGGAAGGAACCCTGATGCTGGGGATCACATTCTTTTTATTAACCGGGTTTTGAATTTCCCTATTGTGAAAGAGCGGTAAATCAACATTCTTTGAACCCTGGAGATGCGGGGATACAAATGCTTTACCATTTTGTGCCGGAGTACTAATAACAGAATGTTCTTGCGAAGCTTCATGAATTTCCAGCTTACATTTATGTTCCACAAATTCAAATACCTTCCTAATGAGATTTAGATCTTTATCGGTTGTTAAAAAGATATCCCATGAAGTGTAACAACTGTCAGCTTCACAATTTTCCAGCAACGGAATGTTGTCAGTATTAGCAAGTATTTTACATTCACCAAACTGGCGCAATTCATTAATTATCGTAAAGGGATTGCTGCCGTTATGAAGGAAGTTTTCATCGGGGCAAAAATATATATGCCATGTTGTTAAGTTATTTGCAGTAGCAATTTTATTTTCATTATGGCTTACATCTGAATTATCTGAATTTTTTTTCCCTAAGAAATTTATTATCTCAATCACTTTTTTCGATAGATCCTCATGTGATTTTTTTTCTTTCTCATTTAAAGTACTTCCATTATTTACTAATGATGATAAATGATCTAATGCAGCAAAACTCACATCTAATATTTGTTTTGATATTTTCATTTCTCCGCCCCGGATCAGGTCATAAATAGATTCAAAGTGATGCGTAAAGTCAGCGATCAATTTAAATCCAAACATCGAACTGTTTCCCTTAAGATTATGCATATTGCGGAATACATCTTCTATTAAAGCCGGATCATCCGGGTTGCTTTCCATTGACAGCAATGACTTTTCCATTTCCTCTATAAGTTCAACAGCTTCCTCTTTATATTGTACCTGGAACATTTCCATTAGCTAAGCATTTTTTTAACTGAAGGAATAAACTTTTCTTTTATATCACTCTTATCAAATAGCATAGTCGCACCGGATTTCTCTATTATTTCTTTTCTGTTCTTTTCGTCGCCCGGTATAAACAAAACAACGGGTGTATAGCGGTAATATTCATCGGATCTTATTTTAGTAATAAGCTCGATGCCATCTGTGTTTGGCATATTCAAATCTGTAAAAACCAAATCAATCTCCCTTCCGTCAAATAATTCTAAAGCATTTTTACCATCATTAGCACACAGGACATTGTATCCTGCTTTCTTAATCATAAAACTCAACGTTTTTATAATCATTTCTGAGTCATCTACTATCAAAACAGTGTTTGTAAATTCCATTGATTTAAACTTCGGGGTTGTTTAAAAGATTGGTTTGAAATCCGCTATTCCTGATAACTGCCTTCATGTAATCGGACGATTCTGCGTCAATTGATATTTCCTTTTCAAGAGCTTCAGCGCTCTTTCTTAAGGAAACAAGTAGTTGAAGAAAGGCCATATCGGCCCTTGTGACATTTTTAAAGATGAGCTCAAGATTTTGAGAGTTGGCGAGCGCAGACAAAAGCTCTTCTTTAATTATAGCAGCGTTACGTATTATCAACTGGCCTTCCAGCAGCACCTGGCTATTATCCGGGTCTGCTGCAGTTGTTTTGATCGCAAAACTTTGGTTTTTCATTAGGATGATTCAATGTGTGGCGTATAAAAGATTAGAAATAGAAATGGCAGCTTTAACGGAAGCTGCTAATTCGAAAAAAATATCTTATCCTTTAATTATTTATTACAAACTTTATAACGGCATAAATCTCTTTTTAGTATTTATTTTCATCGTAAAGATTGAAGAGTACCGAATCGGAAAAAAGCTTTTATTTTGATCAATGGAATTTTTATGAGCTTAAAAAAATACCCTGGATTTTGGCAACTTTTAAAATGGTATCACCAGATTTTGTGAGAAGAGAAAATAAAGTCTTCAGGTCAAATCTAAAATTTACATCTCAAAAGTTTATACATATGGCAGATAAAATATCTACTTTTCAAAAAGTTGCTGACATGTTGCAGCAAGAGAGCTTTCGCATAATTAATAAGGATGATACCCGTCCATGGGGAGGTTTTTATGTAATTGATGATTCCAATGCGGCAAAGTTTGTTCAGAAGTATTTTCCTGGTGAAAATATTGATGAGTTGAAGATTACTGAAAAGATAAGCCCGAAGATTTTAATAGTTGCGCCGAATACAAGATTAAGCTGGCAATATCATCATCGCCGGGCAGAAATATGGAGATGTATTGAAGGCCCCGTTGAAGTTGCAACCAGCGCTGATGACGAACAAAGGGAAAAGCATTTGTTACAAAACGGCGATATTATCAGGCTGAAACAAGGAGAGCGCCATCGCCTTATTGGCCTTGACAACTGGGGTATTATTGCAGAAATATGGCAACATACCGATGCAAAAAATCCAAGTGACGAAGATGATATTGTAAGAGTTCAGGATGATTTCGGGAGATAATTCCGGGACATAGAAATAATAATTTATAACGGTATACCATTCGATTGTTTCAATTATCCTGGCCTGCTAAGTTTTTTCTTTTAGCTTTAACCGTCAGTATGCCTTTAGTATCGCTCAAAAGCCCTGCGGGTCAATGGATCATGGCCTCTTCAATTTTAGCGTCTTCAATGGCCTTTATTGATAGTACGGCTCTTAATGTTGTATTGCCTTCTTTACAGCAAGACCTGAATGCCACGGGAACAGATCTTTTTTGGGTTTTGAATTCATATTTATTAATGTTGGCTTCACTCGTGCTGTTGGGAGGTTCATTGGGGGATAAGCTTGGAAGGAAAAAAGTTTTTATCACAGGCATCCTGGTCTTTCTTGCGGGATCGGCGGCATGTGGGCTTGCTCCGAATATCAACCTATTGATTTCATTTAGGGCATTGCAAGGAGTTGGTGGTGCCTTGATGATTCCCGGAAGTCTATCGTTGATTTCTGCGTCATTTAGCAGTAAAGAAAGAGGCAAGGCAATTGGCACCTGGTCTGCAATTACTACAGTTGTTACTATTGGCGGCCCCATACTTGGAGGGGCTTTAGGCGATGCGGGTTTATGGCGGTTTATTTTTTTTATAAATATCCCAATCGGCCTCGCTTCAGTATTTATTCTTTGGTTAAAAGTAAAGGAAAGCCAGGATGAAGACCTTGATCATGCATTGGATTATCCGGGCGCCATAACCGTGATGGTGGGCCTTGCATTGCTTACTTTTGGATTTTTACGCATTCCAAATATCGGTTTTCAAAATTGGCAAGTGTATATTTCGTTAGGGTTGGGTTTTGCCTTCCTGATCATTTTTATTTTTGTTGAAAAGAAAAGTAAGCATCCAATGATGCCTCTAAAACTGTTTGCAAATAAAACTTTCAGCGGGGCAAACCTGCTTACGTTTTTCTTATATGCAGGTTTAGGTGCGGGTATATTATTTCTTATCTTAAATATGGTTCAGGTACAGGGCTACAGCCAACTCTTGGCTGGCTTTACTCTTTTGCCCTTTACAATTTTGATGGTTTTGATTGCAAGGTTTTCAGGAAGCCTTGTTGATAAGTTTGGTCCAAGATGGTTATTAATACTTGGTCCTGCTACGGCAGGTTTGGGATTGTTGATTTTATCTTTTGTAAAACAGACATCCGGGCCGGGTGAATATTGGTCTTCTTTTTTTCCTGGTATATGCTGTTTCGGCCTGGGAATGTCATTTACCGTGGCTCCGCTTACTGCAACCGTAATGGGAGCTTTGCCGAATCAATATTCAGGAACCGCATCCGGTATAAATAATGCCATGACAAGAATTGCAAGCGTTTTTGCCAATGCAATTTTCGGCACCCTGGCAATAGTCTTTTTCTCTGCTTTTTTGAACAATGAAGTCGATAAACTACCCATTGATAGTGAATCAAAAGTCTTGGTTCTGAAGCAAGCTTCCGATTTGGGTAATGCAACAGTTCCTTCAAAACTAAGTGAAGAAAACAGGGTAGCTATTGAAAGAGCTTATAAGAGAGGGTTTATTGATGCCTACGGTAAAATAATGAAGCTTTGTTCTTTACTGGCATTTATCGGGGCAGGAATGTCTTTTATCTTTATTAAAAATGAAGCGGTTGTATCAAGAGATTGATAACTATAGTTAGCGATCGTATAAAACCTTAATCTATAGAATAGATTTTTTTTACTTAATTATTAAAACGTATTAGTATGAATACAAAAAAAATACAATTATGGCCGGAATTAATTTTTGAAGATCAAAAAGACACACTGTCAACAGTTCATTTATGGACACAGATAGCGGGAAAGATTCGCCTTAAAAAAACGCCATGGACCAATCACTCGTGGCACGTTACACTCCAGGTTTCCCCTTCAGGTTTATCCACCGGAAGCATTCCTTATGAAGAAGGAATTTTTCAAATTGATTTTGATTTTATAAACGATCTCGTAATCATTACAACGAGTTCGGGAGGTATCGAGAAAATACGCTTATATCCAAGAACGGTAGCGAGTTTTTACCAGGAACTATTTGAAAAATTGAAAGTTTTAAAAATTGATGCATATATATATGCCTCGCCCAATGAGGTAGAGCCTGCGATACCTTTCGCAAAAGATGATACGCATAAGTCTTACGACCATGATCAAATTAAAATATTCTGGCAAGCCCTGGTAATGGCTAATAATGTTTTTACAAAATTCAGAGCAAAATTCATTGGCAAATGTAGCCCGGTTCATTTATTCTGGGGCGCATTTGATCTTGCCGTAACAAGATTTTCTGGGAAAACCGCACCTAAGCACCCGGGCGGCGCACCCAATATCCCTATTGAAGTTATGCAGGAATCTTATTCGCATGAAGTGAGCAGTTGCGGTTTTTGGGCCGGCAACGAGCAATTTCCGCATGCCGTTTTTTATTCGTATTGTTATCCTACACCTCAGGATTTTAGCAAACAACCGGTAGAACCAAAGGAGGCATTTTTCAGTGATGAAATGGGTGAATTTATGCTAATGTATGATGTTGTAAGAAAGTCATCTGATCCTGCGAGACACTTTAATGCAATTTTTACAATCAACATATGAAGCAGCAGCTAATGCCGGTAACTGGGATAGGAAAGCACTTGAGTTTGACTTTTCATCATTTGAGAAATGAAAAAATTTTAAAATACTGCACAGAATATTATAAAATTGGATAATAATATATAAAATTCTAAACTTTTTTATGGTTCGCATTTAGTGCAAATGAAAATTCAAAGGTCATTTGATTTTAATCATGCACGCTAATTCCGAAGGGCTGCATGCCTCCTAACATTTAGCGCTCAATTGTTGTATTAATCCATTTTAAATATTATTTTTACGCCTCTAAAATTTCATTTAGTTCAAAACCTGTTCAGCTTACCAAGCTATCCTTAGTAAAAAATTCCCATTTTCCTAGACTTTACAATTGCAAGTTGAGTATAATATGATTTGCGTTGAAGTTCAATCATGATAAATTATTTCAAAGACGAAAATAGATTTTCGTAATTAACGTTATAGAGAATTCATAATAAGAAATTTAGAGTTCGCCGCCCAACCTTTTGCTGTGACTAAGGAAGGCGAAGCCATGACTCTTGTTAAAGCAAAGGAAGAACTATAGGGAAGTAGTTTGTATTGGAATAATCAACTGTACAAAAATAAAAATCATTTTTTTTTTGTATTAAACAACGGGGTAATGATTGTTCATGCTTTTTGAGAGAATAGATATTTTGATCATCTGTTGCAAATTGAAATATCTTCCATGATATTTGTGCAATGACAATGCGATTGCAGAAACTGTTTTTAAAAACTTATATTGATTTTATGACACATCGGGCTGATCTTATCAAATTAATTTTTAAGCTACTTATAGGTATTACCTTGCTGCATTCTTGTAATACTTCAAAAAAAATAGACACCGATCATTTGTATTTTCAAACCGAGAGAGATAATATAGGTATTGTTGATCTAAAGGAGCGGGTAATTCAGATAAACGATATTTTAGGTATTCAGGTAATTAGTAAAACTTTGAACCAGCAGGAGGCGGCGTTGTTCAATATGCCATCTGCTGGGGCCACATCCGGGACCACCCCTACCACCACGGCTGGGCCTGGCTCCGGATATGTCGTAGGCATAGATGGAAATATTGATCTGCCTATCATTGGTAATGTACAGGCGGCAGGATTCACCAGGAACCAGCTTCAAAAAATTTTGATCGAAAAGCTTACCCCATACATCAAAGATCCTTCCGTTTCAATAAGGTCATTAGGATTTAATATAAATGTGCTGGGCGAAGTAAAGCTCGCCGGGAACAAAGACATTCCCTATGGACCGTGTTACAATTATAGATGCTATCAGTGCAGCTGGTGATCTTACAGATGCCGGTAAGCGAAAAGATGTTACGGTTATAAGAGAGGAGAACGGCAGGAATCTTTATATGCAGATTGATCTCACAAGCGGCTCTCTTTTTCAATCGCCGGCTTACCAGTTGCAGCCAAATGATATAGTATATGTAGGAGCCAATACGAAAAAATTGATATCCTTAAAAAGAAACCCTAATGCGGGAACTACCTTTCGTACGGTAGGTACGGCTCTCAATATTGCATTAACCCTGCTTAACTTGTACTTTAACAGAATAAAATAATATGGAAGAAGAAAAAGAATTATACAGCGAAAGTGCCGGCGGCCTTACAATAAAGGAGTATGTATTAAAATATCTTTCTTACTACCCTCTTTTTATTATATCAGTTGCACTATGTGTTGGGGCCGGGCTTCTATATTTAAGATATGCCATTCCGAAGTATAGGGCTACAACCCTGATTTTTGTGAAGAATGATAAAAAAGGCGTGTCCGATGACCTGATTGAAACCGCGCTTACCGGAGCACCCTCCAGGGCAAACCTTGATAATGAAGTTCAGCTAATAAATGCTTCTAGCCTGATGGAACGCGTGGTAGGTAAGAATAGTTTCAATATTTCATATTTTCACGTTGGTAAAATCAGGAAGACAGATATATACCTTGATGCTCCCTTTCGTTTAATTCCACAGGAAATAAAGGATAGTAATAGCATTTTTAGCATTACTCTTACCAGGCTTACAAACGATGGAGGAATAATAGAAACAGGGTCTAACGATAAGGCAAGGAAAACTCCGTTCAGGTGGAACGTACCTTTTACTTCCGATAATAAGACGTTCGTCCTGGTAAAACGTGATGATTTGCAAAATAACAAGTCCAATTATATTGTAACCTGGAACCCGGTAAAACTTACCGCATCAGAGATATCCTCCAAGCTGGATATAACTTTATTCAGCAAAAAAACAAGCATTATACAGCTTGGAATCTTAATAGAAAACGTTAAACGGGGTAAGGATATCTTAAATGCTTTGACGACCGAATACAACCTAAGTGATATTGAGGATAGAAACATCGTGACCCAAAATACAATCAGGTTTATTAACGACAGGTTGGGTGTCGTATCATCAGAATTAAGCGGCGTAGAAGGAAGGCTGGAAAATTACCAGGGAAGCAGGGGATTAATTGATGTAAACATTCAATCGTCCCAATCTTTTGATAACTCAAATACGCTTAACAAAGAAATTGCAGATTTAAATCTTAAGCAAGCTGTGGCCGGCAGCATCATGAATTATTTCAGGAATCCAGATGCTGATGAGAAACTGGTTCCCTCTACGTTAGGCCTGCAGGATCCTACACTTGCCGGCCTTATCACTAGTTATAATGAGTTGCAAATGAGGAAACAAAAGGAAGCTCCGTCTTTAGCCGAAGGAGGCATTATTATGAAAGACATGAATAACCAGCTCGGTGTGTTAAAAGGAAGTATTTTAGAATCCCTTCAAAACATAACCAGGAATCTCAAACAGAATGAAAACAGCCTTCAGCAACAGAATAGCCAATATCGCCAGTTTTTATCTGCGTTGCCAAGCAATGAACGGGCTATGCAGGAAATAAAAAGAAAGCAAAGCATAACAGAAGGTTTATATTTATACTTACTTCAAAAGAGGGAAGAGGCAGCGGTTTCCAGCACATCTTCTAATGTTGATAATTATAAGCAAATAGATCCTGCAAAAGGTTACGGGCCTATCGAGCCCAATACTACCAATATAAAAATGTATAGCGCTCTCCTGGGATTGCTACTTCCATTTGGAATTATTTATTTGAGAGATTTATTTAACGATAAGATAATGACCCGTAAGGACATTACAAACAAAATTGATGTCCCAATTGTGGGGGAAGTGAGCCATCTTACTAAAAAACAATCCATGGGCGTAACTGTGCTGCAAAGGGATATAGTAGGAGAGGAATTCAGAATCATAAGAACTAATTTATATTTCCTGCTTCAACGAAAAGAAAAACAGGTGATACTGGTAACATCCAGTCTTGGTTCTGAAGGCAAATCATTTGTAAGCATGAATCTTGCTGCAGTATTGGCGATACCGGGTAAAAAGGTTGCGCTGCTCGAGTTTGATATGCGTAAGCCCAGCATTATGACCCACCTAAAAATTGAAAAATCAGCAGGCCTGAATGAATATTTTTCCGGCGATGTTAAAGACGTTTCTGATATTTATCGTGTTTTGGAAGACCTTATCCCCACGTTACACATCTATCCTTCAGGGGCTACTCCCGCTTATCCGGCTGATTTATTTTTGAGTGAGAAGCTTCCAAAATTATTTGAAAAGTTGAAATCTCAATATGACTATATTATTATTGATTCGGCGCCGGTGGGCCTTGTAAGCGATGCGCTTGTGCTCGGCCAATATTCAGACACAGTGCTATTTGTTATTCGCCAGCGGTATACGCTTAAAAAGCAATTGGAATTTGTAGGCGACCTGGTCAGAGCTAAGAAACTTACCAATATCGGGTTTATTTTCAATGATGTAAAAAAAGGCGGTAAAGTTGGCTATTATGGATATGGTCAGGCCTCTGAAAAAAATTATGGCTACGAAAACAAAGCCAAAACAAAAAAAGCTAAAAAGAAGAGACCGGAATTAGTGTGACTTCACAAAAAATATTTTCGTCACTATTTTGATGTACTATCATTTATCCGTAAAAACTAATGAGAGAGCTTAGTAAACGGATCATTGGAAATATTAATTACTCAAGGGTCTTAGAATGGAGTAAGCTCGTTAGTGTAACTGGCTTTGCACAAGTAATCGTTCAGGGGATAGGTTTGGTTTGCGGTATAATTGTGATACGGCTTTTACCTCCTCATGAATATGCACTGTATACCTTGGCTAACACCATGCTGGGGACCATGATTGTTCTCGCAGACGGAGGTATTGCAACTGCTGTTATGTCCCAGGGCGGAAAAGTTTGGCTTGAGCATAAAAAATTAGGCGCCGTTATTGTAACAGGCTTACGATTAAGAAAGATATTCGCCTTAATCAGCCTGCCAATTTCGCTCAGTATCTTACTTTACCTGCTACGCCATCATGGAGCAAGTTGGATACTATCAATTATGATTATCATCTCGATAATCCCCACATTTTTCGTGATGCTCCACGGAGGAATTCTTGAGATATCACCAAAGCTCAGACAGGATATAATAAAGCTGCAGAAGATAAAGGTTATATCAAATTTGGGCAGGCTTGCAATCCTTGCTCTTACAATTTTTGCATTTCCGTTGGCTGTTACTGCACTGTTAGCTGCAAGCCTACCGCAAATTTGGGCTAATTCACGCTATAAAAAAATTTCGTCTCGTTACGCAGATCTAAAACAAAAAATTTGCCCCGTTGTGCAAGCCGATATTCTCAAAATGGTATGGAGGCTTCTTCCGGAAGCTGTTTACTACTGTCTTTCCGGCCAAATCGCCATATGGCTTATTTCTGTTTTTGGAAGTACTAACTCTGTTGCACAAATTGGTGCGCTAAGCAGACTGAGTATTTTTCTGGGTTTTTTTAGCATTTTATTTGCAAACCTCGTCGCGCCAAGATTTGCAAGATTACCTAATAAATCAAAAATTCTGCTTACGCGATATCTGCAAATCCATATTGGTCTTTTATTTTTGAGCATCAGCATTATATGGATTGTCTGGATGTTTTCCAACCAAATTTTATGGGTTCTGGGTCCTAACTATTTTGGTTTGAATACCGAGTTGGTACTAATGAGTGTGAGTAGTTGTGTTCAATTGTTTTACGGAGCATCTTTTTTATTAGGTACCTATAGGTCGTGGGTAATAAATCCAGTGGCTTTTATCTCCATAAGCGTGCTTACTACTATTTCAGCAATTGTTATGATGGATACGTCTTCATTGAAAAATATTATTCTTCTAAATATTCTCGTAACATCAATAGAAGTTATTATGCTCATTGTATTTAATATTTTAAAAATAACTAAAGTACAGAGGGAAAGTTTGTTGGAACAAAGCAATTAATGGCATGAGTAAGATCATCTTTCATGGCAATTTTTAATTTTTTTTCGCTGCTTTAAACGATGAGAATGTACCTTCTTCCATGAGAATTATGTTCGTTTGCGGCTCTATTGAACCAAAGCGTGACGGAGTAGGGGATTACGTACGCAGGCTTGCAGGTGAATTGCTGAAACAAGGCAACCATATTTCGGTTATTTCTCTCAATGATAAATATGTAAAGGAACCTGTTGATTGCAAGGAGTCAATTAACGAACTAGATTTTTCTGTTTTGCGGTTGCCTTTTTATCCACCATCAGAGTCTCAAATTGACCTTGTTAAAAAATGGATCAATTTATTTGCGCCTGATTTTTTGAGCCTTCAGTTTGTGCCTTTTTCATTTCATAAAAAAGGGTTACCATTTTTTTTTAGCAAATACCTAAAGCTATTTAACGCAAACAATAACTGGCACATCATGTTTCATGAATTGTGGGTAGGTATGGCAAAAGAATCTTCTTTAAAATTAAAAATATGGGGATTTGTTCAAAAGGAAATGATCAAAAGCATGATCAAAAAGCTGGACCCAAAATGTATCCATACTAACACTTCGCTATACAAACAACAGCTCAGTTTTTTAGGAATTGATTCCAAACGCCTTCCTTTATTTTCAAATATACCACGGGATAAAAATTATTCCGGTGCTTCAGAAACGAAATCGTTTCCCAATTCCAGTGCTCCCGTTTATCTGGTTCTTTTTGGACTGATACATCCGGGAGCACCTGTAGAGCAATTTGCTAAAGAGATAGGGCTCTTTTGTAAAGAAGTAAATTTGGAAATTATATTAAGGATTATTGGTCGTAACGGTAATGAGCAGCCGCATTGGGAAAATGCATGGAAAAGTGAGGGACTGAAATCAGAAATTTATGGTGAGCAGCCAGTTGAAAAAATATCATTTTTGTTGTCAACATCTCATATTGGAATCACAACCAATCCTATTTCTATAGTTGAAAAGAGCGGAACAGTGGCAGCAATGATGGAGCATGAATTGCCTGTACTAAGTGTGGCAAAAAACTGGCATTTACCAGCAAAAATAAAAGCCACAGAAATTCAGGGCGTTTTGCCATACAGTATAGAGAACTTTAAGTTTTATATAAAAAACAAGCAGACCTCGCCTGGTTGTAACCTCGGCGTTTCAAAAATTGCAGAACTTTTTATTCACGACCTGAGTTCCGTATTACAGCCATGATAATTTTATCCCATCCTACCGGAAATGCCAATGTCCGCGCCGCTGCACTTGGTTTGGTAAACAATCATCTTTTATCCGGCTTTAAGACGTGCATCTCAACTTTTCCCGGAGATCTGTTATATCATGCAGGGTCGTTAAGCCCGCTGTCCGAACTGCGGAGACGCAGCTACGATTCAAAGCTAAAACCTTATACTACGAATGATCCCTTTAGGGAAATAGGAAGAATCGCTTCTTTAAAATTTGGAATAAAAAAATTCGTGAAGCATGAAGCGGGAGTTTTTTGTATCGGGTCAGTTTATCAGCATTTAGATAAAAGAGTAGCACGCAGCCTGGCCGGTGCAAAGAAAGCCGGTGCCAGGGCTGTTTATGGGTATGAAGATGGCGCTTTAGCTTCTTTCCGGCAGGCGCAAGCTATCGGATTAAAATGTTTCTACGATTTGCCGATAGGTTATTGGCGTATTGCCCAATTTTTACTGAATAAGGAAAAGGAGAAATGGCCCGATTGGGCATCTACAATTACAGGCTTAAAAGATTCTAATGAAAAGCTTGAAAAAAAGGATGAAGAAATTCGCCTTGCAGACCGGATATTTGTCGCGAGCAACTTTACCGCAAAAAGCCTTAACGATTTTCCAGGTGATCTGCCTCCTGTTGAGGTAATACCTTATGGTTTTCCGCCCGTAGGAAAAATGCGTGACTATGGCTATGGAAAAAGCCCCCGGCCATTACGGCTTTTATTTGTTGGAGGTTTATCACAACGCAAAGGAATTGCTGATTTGTTTGCAGCAGTTAAGGCAATTGGACCGGCAGTGCAGTTAACTGTAGTGGGTAAAAAAGTTGGACAGGATTGCATGGCGCTGGATAAAGAATTAGCACTGCATAAATATATTCCTGGCTTATCCAACCATGATATACTTCTTCTGATGAGGGAAAGTGATGTGCTGGTCTTTCCGTCTCTTTTCGAAGGGTTTGGGCTGGTGATTACTGAAGCAATGTCGCAGGGAACGCCGGTTATAACTACGGAGCGAACTGCGGGGCCAGATTTAATTAACAATGGCGAAAATGGCTGGATAATAGAAGCCGGGTCAACAGAAGCCCTGAAAATTGCCATTGAAAAAATTTTATACAATCCGGCATCAATTGCAGAGGCTGGCAAATTAGCTTTGAACACTGCATCCCGACGGCCATGGGAGGTTTATGGAAAGGAATTAGCAAGTGCTTTGCAAAAGCAGTTGTTATGATGTTATCATTTACTTTTGAATAAAATATTTTTTTTCCAATGAATGCTTTACCCGTTACAAATTTTAATGCAGCTCCTGAGGAGGTAAATCTTTCAAAGATTTCCGCCCAGCGCATTAAAAAGCGGAGGCGTGTAAAAAAGGATAGATTCAGCCCTCCTGAACTTCTTAAAAAAGGAATCTGGCTTTATTTTTTTCTATTGCTATTCGAAGGCGCTCTTCGCAAATGGTTTTTGCCTGCCCTGGCAACTCCATTGCTGGTTGTGAGGGACCCTATTGCTGTAGGATTAATATTCATGGCAATCAAACACCGATACATCAGGCCAAATTTTGTTTTAACAGGAGTGGTAATAGTGGCTTCTATCGCAACTTTTACAGCCTTATTTTTCGGACATGGAAGCCTTCCGGTCGCCATCTTCGGAGCACGTATATTTTTAATACATTTTCCCGTGATCTTTATTATTGGCAGAGTTTTTAAAATAGAAGATGTAATAAAAATGGGAAAGACCATTCTTTGGATTTCAATGCCTATGTCAGTACTAATCGCATTACAGTTTTATAGTCCACAATCTGCCTGGGTAAATCGTGGAGTAGGAAATGATATTACGGGTGCCGGATTCAGCGGAGCTATGGGCTTTTTCAGACCACCGGCAACATTCTCATTTATTTCGGGCACAATTGCATTTTACAGTCTCACTGCCTGTTATTTGTTTTATTTCTGGCTGCATTCAAAAACCATAAAGCCATTGTTACTTTATGGAGCCACGGCAGCTTTGCTTATTGCCATCCCTCTGTCAATAAGCCGTACGTTATTTTTTGCTGTAATAGTAACGCTGATTTTCACACTGATCGCTGTGTCTCGCAATTCAAAATATTTTGGACAGGTAATGATAGGTTGCATAGGGATGGCGATCGCTTTAATTGTATTAAGCAATACGAGCACTTTTCAAACTGCGACTGACGCATTTACTTCCCGGTTTGAGGTGGCCAACGCCACTGAAGGAGGATTGCAGTCTGTGCTGGCTGACCGGTACCTGGGTGGTATGCTTGGAGCGCTTCAGAAATCCTCTGAGCAATCTTTTTTTGGATATGGAATCGGAATGGGTACCAACGTGGGAAGTATGCTACTTACGGGTACTACTGTCTTCTTAATTTCTGAAGAAGAATGGGGAAGATTGATAGGAGAACTCGGTCCTATACTTGGGCTTAGCATGATTTTTTTCAGATTGAAACTTAGTGCGGACATTGCCCTGGCAAGCTATAAAAAATTGGCCAAAGGAAGTTTATTACCATGGATATTGCTAAGCTTCGTATTGATAAACATTCCCCAGGGGCAATGGGCGCAACCTACCATTTTAGGATTTAGTATTATTGGTGGGGGATTGGCAATCGCCTCACTTAAAGATGCGCAGGCAACTAAATAGGCTTTAAAAAAAACCAGTTTTTTTCCGCAATAGTATTCTTCTATTAAAATATCCGGAACACAGGTGTTTTGAAAATTACTCAAACCAAAAGAGATCTTCTGTGAACATTCTTCGTATTATAGCCAGCATGGATCCTGCTACGGGAGGCCCATGTGAAGGTATTCGAAACTCAATTCCGGAATTAAAGAAGTTAGGAATACGAAATGAAGTAGTTTGTCTTGATGAGCCTTCTTCAGTCTTTTTGAATAAAGATTCTTTTGTGACTCATGCCTTGGAAAAAGGCAAAGGCCCATGGCGCTACAGTCGGATGCTTGTACCATGGTTATTAAAAAACCTTCACCGCTTTGATGTGGTAATTGTTCATGGACTTTGGCTATACCCGTCTTTTGCATTGACCAGGGCCATAAGAATATTTAAAAAACAACAAGCAAAAAATAAGCATACAAGTTATATCACGCCTAAGGTGTATATAATGCCGCACGGTATGCTGGATCCTTATTTTCAAACAGATCCGCAGCGCAAAATGAAAGCATTTCGCAACCGGATTTACTGGAAGCTTATAGAAAATAAAGTCATCAATGAAGCTGCAGGAATGCTTTTTACCTGTGAAGAAGAATTAAAACTTGCACGGGAACCGTTTCGGCCCTATCAGCCAAACAAAGAACTGAACGTAGGCTACGGCGTTAAAACACCGCCGGATTTTTGTTCCAAAATGAAAAAAGCTTTTTTGAAACTGTGCCCTGAAATTGGGGACGATCCTTACTACCTTTTCCTTGGGAGGATACATGAAAAGAAAGGAGTCAACCTTTTAATTGAGGCTTATTCAAAACAATTGAAAAAAAATATCTCCTCGGGAACTTGCTTTCCGAAACTTGTAGTAGCAGGACCAGGATTAGAATCAGCTTATGGAGTAAAAATGCAAAGCCTGGTAAAAGAAACTTTACATCTTGAAGATCATATTAAGTTTCCGGGTCTGCTTTTAAATGATTCAAAGTGGGGCGCTTTTTACGGTTGCGAAGCCTTTATATTGCCAAGCCATCAGGAGAATTTCGGCATAGTGGTAGCGGAGGCTCTTGCCTGTTATAAACCTGTTTTTATCTCTGATAAAGTAAATATCTGGAAGGAAATTAAAAACTCTGGTGCTGGCATTGTAAAAGAAAACACCGTAGAAGGCGTTCAGCAATTCTTTGAGTTTTGGGAATCTATGTCAATTGCTGACAGAGAAGAAATGAAGCAAAGTGCAAAGTATGCTTTTGAAAAAAATTTTAAAGCATCTACGGCAGCACACAGGCTCCTTCAGGCTGTTAAAAGTTACTAAACATGAACACGTAAAACCAATTGAATGTATAATGAAGATACATTTACCGGACCGTCGTTTTCTTTTCGAAACCGGATATGCCGGGTAGTATGGGGCATAGCAAACGTCTTATTCTTTCGTTTTACACCGAAGCCTTTTCACAGGTGGCGTGCCTTCATTCTCAGATGTTTTGGCGCAAAGGTCGGTAAGGGAGTGCACGTGTATCCTTATGTTCAGATATGGGCTCCGTGGAATATTGTTTTGGAAGATCAATGTGGTATTGCTAGCGGCGCCATATTGTATTCCCAGGATAAAATAACCATAGGGTCCCGGTCAGTAATATCTCAAAGAGCCCATTTATGCGCGGGTACTCATGATTATTCCCGGCATGGATTTCCCCTTGTCACGGCCCCGATAACAATTGGCAACAATGTTTGGATTGCGGCTGAAGCTTTTGTTCATCCGGGAATTACAATTGGAAATGGATCAGTAATTGGAGCCCGGTCTGTTGTAAATAAAGATATTCCGGAATGGATGATCTGTTCCGGCAATCCATGTAAACCAATTAGGGAACGAATAATAAATTCTTAAGTGGTAATTATTTTTTAGTCGTATGATCTCAATTATAATTCTCACAAAAAATGAAGAAAAGGATTTAGCTGGTTGTTTAGATTCAATTAAATGGTGTGATGACATTCATCTTTTGGATAGCGGAAGCAAAGATCAAACTATAAACATCGCCTTACAAAGAGGCGTAAAAATTCATAACAATGAATTTAAAAGTTTTGGGCAACAACGAAATTTTGCTCTCGATAATGTGGTATTAAAAAATGACTGGATTCTTTTTTTGGATGCGGATGAAGTAGTGACTGAAAAATTCCGTTCAAATATTTTTGAATCAGTAAAAAATGCCGGTGAGGAAGTTGCTGGTTTTTATTGTTGCTGGAAATTAATGCTGGAAGATAAATGGCTAAAACAATCTGATAATTTTCCTAAATGGCAATTCAGATTAATGCGAAAGGGAAGAGCCCGTTTTACAGATTTTGGACACGGGCAAAAGGAAGATTGTGTAATGGGTAAGGTCGCTTATATCAAAGAGCCTTATCTGCATTATGGATTTTCTAAAGGGTGGGTTAATTGGATGGAACGCCATAACAAGTATTCTGATTCGGAAGCAATTGCCCGCCTAAAAAACTGCCCTCCATTTAGAAATATGTTTTCTTCTCGCGGCAGCATTAGAAATCCGGCTATTAAATCATGGATGAGTAAAATACCCGGTTGGCCTTTTTTGCGTTTTTGTTATGCGTACATTTTTAATTTAGGATTTATTGAAGGAATCCAGGGTTTTAATTACTGCATGAATATGGCTTACTACGAATTTTTAATTCAATTAAAAATGAGGGAAATAAAAAAAGCATCGAAAGATTCCAAGCCTTCTTAAGGCTTATTTTATAACTCTTGAACTTATCGTGATCAGAAGATACACATATAATCAATAAATTTTCAAACTGATAAAAATTCTATAATTCTCAATTAATTACAGGTATAAATTGTGTTATAGACTAATTTGCCCAGCTAATTAATTCATTACATGAAGCTTTTTAAATTTCTTTTTTCTTCTTCTTATTTTCTTCTATTAAGCTATGCAGTTTTTTTTGCACCCAGAAGACGAGACCGCGATTACTATCATGAAATTAATTTGGTTCCGGTAAAATACACAGTAAGATATTTTCATGTTTTAGATTTTAATAACAAGCTCGACGTTTATAATTTTTACCTGAATCTTTTTGGAAACATTTTATTATTTATTCCATTTTCAATTATACTTATCGCAGTATTTAAAATCCTGAACCCAGTCAAAATTATTTTATACACCATCTTGGTAAGTGTGTTAATAGAAACGATCCAATACATTTTTGAAATTGGATTTGCAGATATTGATGATGTTATTTTAAATACCTTAGGAGCTGCAATAGGAATTTATTTATTCAAATTTTTTTTTCAAAAGATTTTTTTTTATAATCTTAAACAAACTGAGTACAAATCCTGAGCAGCAGAAAAGGATCATTTCGGATAAGAAAGCATCTGGTTTGCCTGTAAATGTCTATTGGTTTACAACAAATGGTTTTTGAAAAGACTGGCATAAAAATTGGTTTTATAGTCGCAATCAAAAAAATCCAATTCTTAACCATTCATTATCCATAACAACCTGCCTGTCTTAAAAAGTATTTCCATATTAATTTTTTATAGAATGTTTTTTAGCATAAATATACTTTACGGGTATTCTTTTGCGTTTTTATGGATAAGACCAAGACCCTTATCCTATGATTATACCCAAATTAAGGGGACTACTAAGTGTAGTTCTATGCTTTATCTGTTTAAAAACAACTTATTCCCAATCTGCTAACCCGGGCTCTTTTACATTTAAACTAACCAGTAGTGCACGTACCAGCGCCGGTGTTTATAAAACCGACAGTACACTGGTTCGTACACTTTGGGCTGATAGAAATTATGCTGCGGGCACTTACACAGAACAATGGGACGGTAAAGATGATTTTGGAAATACGATTAGCCCACCGGATGCAACTTACATAATTAAAGTTTTGACAAATAATGTCAATTATAATTGGGATGGGGTGATCGGCAATACATCTACAGCAACGACCGGATCCAAGATCCACCGTGGATACTATACTTCTATGACCGGGATGGCAATCACAGGAACTACCGCTTATTTCTGCCAGGGATACTCGGAAGGTTATTCGAGTGAAGCGAAATTTTCAATTACGAATCCGCAGGTTAGGCTGGATCTAACTGGTTTTGGCGGAAGAACCTCTACAATGAACAGTGATTATGTGACCACTGATGGCAAAAATGTTTATTGGGCAGGCTATAATGCTTATCAATTATCAATTAGTTTCGTCCATGCTACCACCGTTAGTAATGATGCCCAGGTTAATTTTGGAAATAACGGGCAATCTTACACGATGACACAGCTCACCAACCCTAAAACTTATACCAGCGTACTAGATTTAATAACAAATGATGCTAATGCGCACCCTACAGGATTGGCAGTTCAGCAGACGGGAAATTATTTGTTTGTATCCCATGGAGGTATTAATGAGCTGCATGTATTTGATAAAGCCACGGGCGCTTTGGTTCAAAATATTTCATTAACTAATCCTCAGTCTTTAGCCGTTGATGGAAATAATTTATGGATAGCATCAGGCGTAAATACCGTTGCAAAATATACTGTGAATGCTAATGGGACTCTGTCATCGGCCATACTTACTCTTTCGGGGATAAGCGTTCCGGGAGCAATTCAGGTAAATGGGAGTAACATTGCAGTAGTAGATGCAGGCATTAATCAGATCGTACGTTTCTTCAATACTTCTTCCGGAGTAGAGGGCACTCAATTGGGAACTACAGGGGGATACTTTACAGATGCCACAGTGACAAACACGAAATTTTTCTTTGATGACTATCGGGGCAATACCAATTCATTCATTGCTTATGCTCCTGATGGTTCTTTCTGGCTGGGTGATCCCGGCAATTACAGGCAATTGCATTTCTCTGCATCTAAGACTTACATGGAATACATTATGTCTTTGGGTGCAACTTATGAAGTATATGTAGATCCTAACGATGCAACGAGGGTTTTTGCAGGAGGGGTTGCAGCGGGAGGTATTATAGAGTTCGCAGTTGACTATTCTCAACCACTTACAGGCAACAAAGGATGGGCGTTGGTAAAGAACTGGGGAGTTAATGTTGTCAATAATATTAACTATCATAAATCATTAAGGTATCCCACTACTTTAAGCAATGGGAGAACTTATGCGTTTATAAGAAAATCAAATGGTATAACAAATACCGCGGTTGGAAGTAAAGCTGAATTTGTAGAGTTGCCTTCAACGGGTCAACTTCGATTCACTGGTATTTTGCGCGATAATGATTTTATCATGGCTCCCGATGGTGCTATACAAGGTGTAAACCGGGCAAATATTGGAGGCACCTCATCTGTGTACCGGTATTCTCTCACAGGATTTAATGCAAACAATCCTACCTGGAGCGCCAGTCAGGAAATACTGGCAACCAATCCTATTACAGTAAAAGACCCATATTTTTATATACTCACCAATAATATCATCACGTCTTCAAACAAAATACTATTCTGGAATCCTGGAATCCAGTCAGCAAATTCATCTATATTGGCAACAGGCTACCATTTGGGCGCTATGAAACGGGGTGGCAGCAAGTGGTTATGGGAAACACAAAAAGCGGACGATGTAAATTATAAGGGAGCATTTCCTGAAGCCGATTATTTTGAAATAGGAAATGGAGTTAATCAGTATGCAGGCGGCACAGCTTCCATCATAGATAATAATATTGTTACTTCCTATCATGGAGAATTTTGGAAAAACTTTCAAACTAATTATTTCAATCACTACAATGATGATGGTCTTGCCATTGGACAATTTGGAACCGACCAATACATATCTTCCGATTTTGCTGATGCAGGTAGTGCGGGAAACGCTCTCACTCCTATGATGGTGAAAAATGCAAAAGGAAATTTATTCCTATATCATGGCGATGAATCGCAGCATGGCGCTATTCACAGGTGGAGCATTACAAATCTTAGCTCAATTTCCGAACAATATTTTTCGGTTCCATTTCCTTCATCGTTTGTTGCATCGCAGTTAGGGTATATAGATCTGCATGCCGGACTTCCTGCCAGCACCAAACTTCCTGCAAGTGTAGGATGGAGTACCTCAGGAACAGTAAATTCACAAACTTCCTTAAAGAAATATGTGAATGATGGTTCTCCGGATGTGTTTACAACATTTGCGCAAAGCACAGGCACGGGATCTGTTAACAGAGATCTGGGAAATAACAAAGTTACAACCAATTGGAAAATTTCAGGTCAGCTATCCTTTGAAGGAAGTGATTTTGGAGGTAGTAAAGTACAGAGTTACATTGATGTGTTGGATGCCGCGGGGAAAATAATAGCGAGATTTTATTATACTACACCCGGGCTTGCTTTAAAGGGAAACTCGGCAACTATAGACGCAAATACTTCTTATCTTACCCTCAACCAATTTCAGCCTTTTCAGGTGGAAGTGTTGAATGGAAACGTGACCTTTACTTACGCAAATTACACTCCTGTAACTACTGGTATTTTTGATGCTTCCGCGAACTGGAAAACTCCGAAAACTTTAAGGCAATACTGGACAACCGATGGTACACCTGCTTATGGTAAGAATATCGGATTCATGGATATGAAATTCTATAAAGATTATAATGCAGTTGCGAATGTTCCACCTGTTGCGAATGCAGGTCTGGATACTGCAATTGTACTACCGGTTAATATATATACATTAAAAGGAAGTGGAAGCGACGCTGACGGAACCGTTACAAACTTTGCATGGTCGAAAATCGCTGGCCCAACATCCGGAACAATTACAAATTCAAATAATTCGATAACCACAGTTACAGGTTTAATCAAAGGTGTATATGTGTTTGAATTAAAAGTTACGGACAACCTGGGAGCCAGCGACGTAGATACAGTAAAGGTGACTGTGGATGCTGCTGCCAATATACCCCCGACGGCAGATGCGGGTTCAAACCAAACTATTACCTTACCTGTAAACAATGTGACACTCACGGGCGGTGGTACGGATTCAGACGGAACGGTTATCGGTTATTCCTGGAAAAAAATAGCTGGGCCAGCATCCGGAGCCATCACAAATTCAAATAATTCAATAACAACAGTTACGGGTTTAATCCAGGGTTTATACAAATTTGAATTAAGTGTGACGGATAATTCCGGAGCCAATGGTGTAGATACAGTACAGGTTACTGTGGATCCTGCGGCAAATTTAGCTCCCGTGGCTAATGCAGGCCCGGATCAAAAAATAACACTGCCAGATAATATTGTTTCACTTGCAGGAAGCGGCGGTGATGCCGATGGCACCGTTGTTAGTTATCTCTGGACAAAAATATCCGGACCATCTTCTTACAACATCGTTAACGTATCTTCTCCAGTAACCGACATTTCAGGATTAGGGCAAGGTGTCTATCTCTTTCAATTAGAAGTAGCGGATAACGATGGATCTACATCCCGGGATACCATTTTGGTTACTGTAAATGCAGCTATAAATATTCCACCCACAGTCTACGCAGGTCAGGATACAACCATAACCTTACCATTTAGTACTGCGTCGTTAGCCGGATCAGGTAACGACGTGGATGGAAGCATAGTGAATTATTTATGGACAAAAATTTCAGGACCATCTTCTTATAGCTTTGTCAACTCAACCTTAGCCATTTCCGATGTAACGAATTTGACCGCTGGAATATATAAATTCGAATTAAAAGTTACTGATAATAATGGTGCTACTGCCAGAGATACAATCCAGGTTACCGTGAATGTTGCTAAAAATATTCCGCCGGTTGCGGATGCCGGCACAGACCAATTGCTTGCCTTGCCAAAAAACAAAATAGCATTGAATGGGAAAGGTACGGACCCTGATGGAACTATTGTAAATTATTTGTGGACAAAGATTGCCGGCCCGTCTGTCGTGATTGCGGCTGCTACTCTTCCAACAACGTCAGTAAGCACTATGGCGCAGGGTGATTATTTATTTGAATTGAAAGTAACAGATAATAAGGGAGCAGTAGGAAAGGATACAATGGCTGTGACCGTAATTCCAGCTGCGTTACCTTTAAAATTATTGTCATTTACGGGTAAATTAATAAATGAAAAAGCATATTTGGAATGGGAAACTACTAGTGAAAAAAATGTATCAGGTTTTGAAATAGAAAGACTGACCGCAACTACGTGGGAGATGATCGGATTTGTGAAGTCTGTATCAGGAAATCCACTGAGCAATCATTATAACACAGCCGACTTATTACCTGCAATAGGCTTTAATTATTATCGTCTTAAAATTGTGGATATAGACGGCAAATTTGCTTACTCCGATATTATTAGTATTGAAGTAAATCCGGTTAAAAATATTATTTATCAGAATGTTCCCAACCCATTTTCAAATAACACGATCATAAAGTTTGATATAGCTGAAAGTGCTTCTATAAAAATAATTGTCTACAACTCAATTGGCATTGAGGTTGCAGTGTTGCTAAATGAAATAAAACAGCCAGGCTCCTACCAGGTTCAATGGAATGGAAAAAATGTTACCCCGGGAAGCTACTTTTATAAAGTGATTATCGGGGATGATTACTTCATAACAAAAAAGATGTTGAAATTGCATTGATCTTAAAATATATTTTCCTATTTTGTGGCAGTGTTTAGCTTTTTGAGCTAAAATTTATTAAGCAGACTTTGTATCTACCGAAATTATTTCGGTACCGCGCCTTTCTTCCAATATACATTGAGACATTAGTTTTTCTGAATACCACTGATTCCGCAGCGTAAACTGCCAATATTCTATGTAACTCTTAGCCCTTTGCGACAATAACGAACCTTTTCTACATGGGAGAAATGGCACTTGTATGTCTCAAACTATAAAATTACATAGAAACAAAGTTATGAGTAAAAGAATTCTGTTTATTGGAGGAAATTTTTCGCCGGAACCAACCGGAATAGGAAAGTACAGTGGAGAGATGGTGAATTGGTTATCGAAGGAAGGCTTTGAATGTTGCGTTGTAACCACTTTCCCTTATTATCCCCAGTGGAAAGTACAGCAGCCATATAGTAAAAGATCTTTTTGGTATAAAAAGGAGATTGTTTCCGGAATAAATGAAAATGCAATTCCATATTCAATAATAAGGTGTCCACACTATGTTCCCAAAAAGCCGACAGGAGTAAGAAGGGTAATTTCGGATTTTTCTTTTTTTGTTACTTCGTCCCTTGTAATTATTGGAATGCTTTTTAGAAAAAAATACGATTTTGTCTTTACTGTCGCTCCACCTTTTCATCTTGGATTATTAGCTACTTTATATAAAAAATTTAGAGGAGCTAAATTCTTATACCACATTCAGGATCTTCAAATAGAGGTAGCTCAAAATTTGCATATTTTAAACTCAAATTTTTTCGTCAATATACTGCTTGCTCTGGAAAAATACATTCTAAAAAAAGCCGACTTTATAAGTACTATTTCAGAAGGGATGATGAAAAAAGTGAAATGCAAATGCAATAAGGAAGTCATTTTTTTGCCAAATTGGGTGGATATTAAAAAGTTTCATCCTATTGAAAATAAGGAAAACCTGAAAGCCGTGTTTAATTTGCGTGTTAATGACAAGATCATTTTATACTCAGGTGCCATTGGAGAAAAGCAGGGATTGGAAGCAATATTGCATTCAGCTAAACATTTTGAAAATATTTCAAACCTTAAATTTGTTATATGTGGGTCTGGGCCTTATAAAGAAAGTCTTTTGCAAGTGAATCGAAGTATGAATTTGCAAAATGTAATTTTTCTCCCATTACAACCATTTGAAAAACTAAATTCCCTGCTTAACGTGGCTGATATTCACCTTGTGCTTCAAAAAAATGGCGCAAGTGATCTTACGATGCCATCTAAATTAAGCACTATTTTTTCCGTGGGCGGAGTTTCAATCGTTTCCGCTACCAAGGGGTCCAGCTTATACGAAATTATCAATTCATCAAATACAGGTATAATAATAGAGCCTGAAAACCAGGAAGCTTTGAATGCCGCTATCAACTATGCCATTGCAGCCGATAATACGCAATTGGAAAATAATGCACGCTGTTATGCCGAAAAAAACCTGTCAATTCATAAAATATTATCAGCCCTCTCAAACAAATTACTGCATAAAGGCAGGTTAGTATCCAAGCCAATACAAAAGGTAGCCAGTTCAATTAGCTAATGATTCAAGTTTTTTATTGTGTATCCTATGAAAGGTTAGATGATGATTCTTTTAATTGCTTGTTAGATAAGCTTCCTGTTTTTTTTCAAAGCCAAATTCTAAAATTTAGGAAATGGGAAGACCGGCAAAGAAGTCTTCTGGCAAAAGTTCTGCTTACAGAGGGATTAAAGATTTTGAACGTGGGATATTCTCTTGACCAGTTGAAGTATACAGAACTTAAAAGGCCTTATTTTAACGACCTGATTGATTTTAATATTTCTCATTCCGGGGAGTACATTTTGTGCGGAATAAGTGTTAATAATAAATTAGGAATAGATGTTGAAGAAATAAAAGATATACCATTAACAGATTATCAGAATGAATTTTCGACAAAGGAAATGGATGAAATTTTTAAATCCGAAGACAGCTTGCGTTCCTTTTATGATCTCTGGACGAAGAAGGAAGCTTTTTTAAAAGCGATTGGCACAGGGCTTCATACGCCATTAAATAAAATTGAGATTAATGATGAAAAGATAATTTGGAATAATGAAAATTGGTTTTTGAGCAAGATAAAATTAGATGGTAAATATATTTCGCACATTTGTACCAATACATACAATCCCAAAATTGTAATTCAACAAATTTCCTTTTAAGCTAAATATAAAACCCGGGGTTTAATTGCACATAATCGCCTTTAAGAAATAAAAAATTTTCATTTGCCAATTCAACAAGTATAATTTCAGATCAATGCATTTCATATTCTTGGCGTTAATTTATATATTTGTTTTAGACATTCACTTAAAGATTCGGCACTGAAAATGTCAAATTTAAACTGCCACTTGCTATTGATTTGAAGAAATCATAGATCTTCATCTTACATAGGAGTAATCCAATTTACATATGAATTTTTTGAAGTAATTATCAAGTATCCTTAAGAAATAACGGGTATCTGATTGTATAGCCAGTTAGGAATTAAAAGACATTTAATGAGAAAAGACATGAATATTATTTGTTTGCCTTTTGCGGGAGGCAATAAATATTCGTATCGTCAGTTTAAAGATAAGGCCCCATCCTTTATAAATTTAATTGGCTACGAATACCCGGGAAGAGGGGCCAGGATTAAAGAACCATTACTGGCTGATGCTGAAGCAATAGTTAATGATTTATATGACAATATTCTAACCGTTGCAGATCGAAATGAGTACGCAATTTATGGACATAGCCTTGGAGGCCTGATTGGGTATCTGATAACCAGGAAGTTGGTGGAGAACGGCCATCGGCCTCCGTCGCATTTGTTTATTTCCGGCACCACAGGCCCTTCCTCCGTCTCACGTGGAGAGAAAAAAAGGCACTTGCTTTCAAAACAGGATTTTATTCAGGAACTGAAAGATCTGAAAGGCATGCCTGATGAAATTCTCGAAAACGAAGATCTGTTGGACTATTATGAACCTATTCTTCGGTCGGATTTTATGGCAAGCGAAAATTATATCTATGAATCTTCCTCCCCTTTAGACATACCGATCACTGTGATCACAGGAACTGAAGAAGAGATGGAACTTTCAGATATCGAATTGTGGCAAAACGAAACAACGCAAATAGTGGATTTTAAGCGTTTTCCGGGTAATCATTTTTTTATTTATGATCAAATACAAGCTATCATTCAAATTATCACCAATAAATTACTAGTAACTACAAAAGTTTATCAATTATGAGCGAAAAAAAAATGTACCTGAAACCAAATGTTGTTATGGAACCTTTGGTGGATAATTGGTATGCGTGGAGCCATTTGGTTTCACCTGCAACGGCAGCAATGAACATAACCGGAAGGCATTTAACGATTATTGATTCCTATCTATCAGCGCCCTCCATTCATGCTGAAGCCTGCCTAAATCCTAAAATGAAAGGCGGTCCATTCATGGACCTGGGCGGCGAACGAGTGGATGAAGTAGAAGCGTTGCAACGAAAGTCTTTGAAAAAGCACGACAAGCAAATTCAATTTGCCAAAGCAATAAAGGAGTTGGATAAGATGCTCGCAACTGAGGCGAAAGGTTTTGGCATGGAGGATTTGTACAACAAAGTACCGGAAATACTTAAAGGCTACGTCGAGTTGTTTTATGACCGGCACAATACGCCGGGCTTTAGATTCTTTGAATCCTTGTTATACAAAAGTGATTTTTACAATGAAGGATCTCAAAGTATGGCTTTTTGGATTACAGAAAATGATGAACGCCCATTTGTTTTAAGCACACCCCGCCTCGAGGATGCTAGTGTTTTGCATCTTGAAATTCCTTTTAAGCATCCTGGCATTGACGCCCTGGCTAAAATGAAAAGAGAACCCCAACCGCTCAGTTACATTAAAGCAATATTGGGGATTTCCGAGGCTGACAGTGCCTTGTTCGAAACCTTCTTTAGTGAAAGCCCTGCTCCTGTTTACGAAAAATATACAGGAGATAAAATAAGAATGAGGTATTTTGGACATGCATGTATTTTAGTTGAAACAAAAAACATAAGCATATTGGTAGACCCGTTGATAAGTTACTATGGGTACGAATGCGAGGTAAACCACTTCTCAGACTCTCACTTGCCTGATGTTATAGACTACGTTTTGATAACACACAATCACCAGGATCATATTCTCTTTGAGACCTTATTACCATTAAGGCATAAGATTAAAAACCTGATTGTACCACGTACAAATAGTGGTCGTCTTGAAGACCCGGATTTAAAACTAATGTTTGAAGCTGTTGGGTTTAAAAATGTATTTGCCGTTGATGAAATGGAAACCATCCATTTCGAAGATGCTATTATTACCGGGCTTCCATTTATTGGTGAACATTCTGATCTAAATATCCTTACCAAGAGCTGCTACCTGGTGAAAATTGGCCAATTCAAGCTACTATTCTTGGCAGATTCGAGAATCGTAGAACCGGCATTGTATAAACATATTCATAACCAGGTGGGAGATATTGATGTAATGTTCATAGGAATGGAATGCGATGGAGCTCCGCTTACTTGGCTTTATGGTCCATTGTTGACGAAAAAGTTGCCCAGAGATATGGATGGAAGCAGAAGGCTCGCAGGATCCGATTGCAATAAAGGCATGTCTTTGGTGGACATTTATAAGCCCAAAGAAATTTATGTGTATGCAATGGGCCAGGAACCCTGGTGCGAATTCATCAGCAGTATTAAATATACCGATGAATCTAATCCCATCGTGCAATCTAATAAGCTCGTAAAGCTTTGCCGCGAAAGAGGTATGGTGGCTGAAAGGCTTTATGGAGAGAAAGAATTGTTATACGAAAAACAAATTAAGCCGGTCAACGCGGAGGAATTAGTCGAGTCCTGATTATAATATATATTTTTATTGAATTGCCGAAATGCAGTTTAAGAGTTACCCTTTCCTCAGCAACTAAATTGTTGATGAGGGGTAATTCTGTTATTAGTCAATCCCATCAAGGTAACAAAATAGCAAGGCTTAATATTTACTAAAACCGGAATGCAAGAAGAAATTATTTTTCCTTTACATCCTGCTCAGCTTGACGTATTTACTGATCAGCTCTTAGATATTAAAAGCCCCCAATACAACATTGGCGGTTATATAAAATTAAAGGGCCGATTTACAAAAAGATTTATTTCATGAAGCAGTTGCTTCGGGCTCCCGGGCTTTTGATGCTTTCAGGATGAGCTTTGATTTAAATGTTGCGGAGCCCATTGGTTTTATTGATCAGGGCTGTCATAAACTTGAAATGGCAGAGCTTGATTTTAGTGATAAAAATAATGCTTCGTTAGAAGCAGTAAAATGGATGCAGGACAGGTTCAATATTCCCTTTTTAATTGAAAAAGGATCATTACTTTTTGAACATTATTTACTGAAAATTTCCATTGATGAATATTGGTTTTATGGTAAGTACCATCATTTAATAACCGATGGATATGGCTTCGTTGTGTGGGTGCAATACCTTTCTCATAAATACAAAGCGTTAGTTGAAGGGAGCAATAGTCAATTGATTTTTAATACTTATATAGATGAAGTAACCAAAGCGTCGTTATACAAGAATTCTCCTGCATATGAGGAAGATGGACATTATTGGAAATCTAAAATTCCTGCAAAACCTGGCAAAATTCTTCAAAGAAGATATTATAATAACTCGCAAAAAAAAAGTGAAACGTATCTCTTTACTCTAAGTGAAGAGCAAAGAAAGCTTCTTGACGAAATTGAGCAGACTACTAAAATCAGGTTGCATCATTTAACAATTGCTGCGCTGCTTATATACTTTGGAAAAACTTCTAACCAGGCAGAATTTATTTTCGGAATCCCTGTTCATAAGAGAGGGTCAAAGGAGGCCAGGAATATTGTGGGAATGTTTTCCGGCATTATGCCTTTTAAAGGTAGTTTTCAAAAGGATATTACGTTAATCGAATTATTAAAAAGTATCGCAAATACTCAAAAGCAGGACTATCGCTATCAAAATTATCCGATTGGAGAGTTGGCCAGGGCATTAAAAGTAAATGCAACCGATGGCTATTTATTTGACGTGACGATTAATTACAAACTTTTAAATTTTGAATTGTTTTTTGGTGATGAACTAGAAGTCGCAATTTGTGAATTATCAAATGAATATCAAAAAAACCCATTGCAATTGTGCTGGCAGGATTTCGGTAAGCAACAGCCTTTGCAGCTTCAGCTGGATTATAGCACAGAATATTTTAGGAAAGAAGAAATAGAACTGTTGGCTCAACGTTTCATTTTTATTCTTGAACAGTTCCCGCAATCAATTGCCGTTGAAATTGGAAATATAGATGTAGTGCCACCTGCTGAGAAAAAATTAATTGAAGTATTCAATAATAATAAAGGAATTCCTGTTGCGGATAAAAACCTTGTTGATTGGTTCGAGGAACAGGTTTTAATATCACCAGATGCAGTCGCGATAATTTTTGAAGAAAGGAAACTAACCTATCGGGAACTCAATGAAAGATCAAATCGCCTGGCCAATTTTTTACAAAAAAAAGGTATCAGGAAAGAAACCCTGGTGCCAATATGTTTAAGCCGTAGCACAGAAATGTTGGTGGCGATTATGGGCATTCTAAAATCTGGCGCAGCCTACGTTCCTGTTGACCCATCTTATCCTTTAGACAGAATACGATATATGCTGGAAGACACGAATGCAGAGTTATTGTTGGTTAATAAAGAAACAAGACAAAAGGTTCAGGGGATAAAAAATATTGAAATAGTTGCAATAGATGATGATGAAATATTTCAGAACGAATTAACAGAAAATCTACCCGGCCAGGTCTTTCCTTTTAATTTGGCATACATTATTTACACATCAGGATCAACCGGTATGCCTAAGGGCGTAATGATAGAACATGCAAGCGTGGTTAATCTAATAAAAGCTCAGACAGAGACTTTTAAGATCAACAGCGATGATAAGATTTTGCAATTTTCTAATTACTGTTTTGATGCGTCAGTTGAGCAAATATTCCTGGGCTTGCTGAATGGTGCAACGTTAATTTCATTTCCGGAAGGTTTGCAATTAAATCCGGAACGATTTAAAAATTTATTGATAGAAAAAAAAGTAACGCATTTACATGCAACCCCTTCCTTTCTTGAAAATTTAGGTTTAGTTGATTCATCTTTTCTAAAAAGGGTAATTGCGGGCGGTGATGTCTGCAAATATGGATTGGCGAAACGCTGGAGTAAAAAAGTTGATTTTTACAACGAATATGGCCCGACAGAGACTACTGTGACAGCTATCGAATACAGGGATGGTCCTGAAAATTCTAATACCAGCATTGTATTCCCAATAGGCAAGTCTCTTAAAAATGTTACTACTTATATATTAGACGAGAACAAAAACGCTTTGCCAGTCGGAGTTTTGGGAGAAATTTTTATTGGAGGCATACAGGTTGGGCGTGGCTATTTAAACCGGGCTGAATTGAGCACGGAAAAATTTATTGAAGATCCCTTTAATGATACACCGGGTGCAAGGTTATACAGAACAGGTGATCTTGGAAGATGGTTGCCCGATGGGAATATTGAATACCTGGCACGCATGGATGAGCAGGTAAAAATAAGAGGATACCGTATTGAATTAGGCGAGATTGAAAGTGTTTTACAACAAAGTGGGTTGGTGCACCAGTCAGTGGTTCTTGCCAAAGAAACTAATGACGGAAATAAACAACTTGTTGGTTACATAGTGCCATCCGGGGGGTTCGATAAGCAGGCAATCACTGCATACCTGAAAACGAAGTTACCGGATTACATGGTGCCGCTTGTATTGGTGGAGTTACAGCAACTGCCTTTAACTCCTAATGGTAAGGTTGACAAGAAAGCTCTTCCCGAAACAGCCATGAACGAACCTGGCCATGACCGTTATGAAGCGCCTTCCACTGATATGGAAAAGCAGTTATTGCAGGTTTGGCAGGAAATATTAGCAGTTGAAAAGATAGGCATAAATGATAATTTCTTTGAGTTAGGCGGGCACAGCCTCAATGCTATGCAACTTACTTCAAGGTTGCATAAGCTGTTAAATATTAAAATAGACATAGGAAAAATATTTGCCAATCCAACAATCAAAGAATTGGCTTCGGTATTGTCTTTTGAAAAACAAAGTAATTATATTGAGATCAAAAGATTACCACAGCAGGAATATTATGAATTGTCTCATGCCCAAAAAAGATTTTGGATTCTCAGTCATTACAAAGATGGATCTAAAGCATATAATTTTTCAGCAGCTTACAAAATAGAAGGAAGTTTAGACAAAATAGCTTTGAGAAGAGCGATACATAAAGTTGTTGAGCGGCACGAAAATTTAAGAACCGTTTTTATTGAAGTAGATGGTAAGCCCCGACAAAAAATAATTTCTCCGGAAGAATCAGGTTTCGAAGTTGAAGAGATCAGTTTTCAGGATAATTTAACTATTGATTCGATCATCAGGAAAACTAAAGAAAATGAATTGACCCATTCTTACGATCTCACAATGGGACCCCTATTGAGGGTAAAAGTATTTTCAGTATCGGATCAAAAAAATATTCTTCTTTTTAGCATCCATCATATAGTGAGTGATGGATGGTCCAGGGAAATTTTAATAAAAGAAATTCTGTCTTTATATAAAAGCTATTCTGCGGATTTACAAATTGATTTACCTGGTTTGCCCATTCAATACAAGGATTTCGCTGCATGGCATTCCTCCATTATTCACGATCAGAAAAAATATTGGAAGAAAATATTTGAGGATTCGATTCCAGTATTAGATTTTCCCGCAGATTTTGAACGGCCAAAAGTACTTTCATTTTTAGGAGACACATTGCATACAAAGGTTTCGGAGAGTTTAGCCAATAGTTTAAAAGCCGTGGCCACAAAGCATAATATGTCCTTGAATAATTTACTTTTTTCTTTATACGGTCTTTTGGTGAGTCAATACAGTCAGCAGGATGAGGTTGTAATTGGATCACTAAGTTCGGGAAGAAGCCATTTGGATCTTGAAAATTTAATTGGGGTGTTTATCAATTTTCTACCCATAAGACTTATTCCGACGAAAAATTTGCCATTATCCGTTTATCTTGAAAATTGTAACAATTCACTTGTTGAGTCATATAAAAACCAGGACTATCCTTTTGACCTGATGGTCGATGAATTTATTAAGCAACGCGACTTTTCCCATAACCCATTCTTTGATACGATGGTTAATTTTCATTCTGAAAATGGAATACAAAACAAGAATACTTTCTTAGAGAATGATCCTCCAGGAACAGGAATAAATATTCGGCCATATCCATCACAGGAAGAAGATGTTTACCAGTCAGTGCTTGATTTTAAGCTGGATATTGAACCCGATGGCAGTTTATTAAATCTGTTTTTAAGCTATAATTCAAAATTATTTGCAAAGGAAAGGATGGAAAAATTCCTTGATAATTTTATTAAGCTGCTCACGCATGTAATTGAGAATGCTGACCAGGAACTTGAAAACTATGACACCTTTACTTTTGAAAAAGAAGGATTGAAGAAAAGTAAAAGTTCAGTTACCATTGTTGAAAATTCAGTATTACCGGTACATATTTGCGCATCCTTTGTTGCAGAACCTTTGCAGGAATATTTAGACTATTGGAATAAGGAGCTTGATTTAAGTATTGCAGTTTCATTTGCGCCTTACAACCAGGTATTTCAACAACTCCTGGATTCTCAAAGCCTCTTGAATACCAACAATGGATTGAATGTGCTTTTTATTCGCATAGAGGACTGGCTTAGAGAAAAATCAACGCTATCATCACAAGAGCAGATCCAGTTTTTGGATTCAACTTATTATGATCTGTTAAGTGCCCTGGAAAAGGTAAATAAAAATACATTTGCTCCCTTTTTGGTAAGTGTAATCCCTTTTTCCAAAGCAACTTCTTACTTACCTGAAATAGCCGATTATATAAAAAAATTGAACAGCGACTTAGGGCCGTCGATCGAAACGCTTTCGCGAATGAATATGATTGACCTGGAACAAGTCTTCCGGTTATACGATGTCACTGATGTGTTTGATGCTAAAGCTGATGAAATAGGCCACATGCCTTTTACCCAGGAAGGATACGCTGCGATTGGAACTTTTTTGGCTCGCAAAATAAAAGCCTATAAAGGACCGGTTTATAAAGTAATAGCTCTTGATTGTGACAATACATTATGGAGAGGCATTTGTGGAGAGATAGGTGCATTGAATGTGGCGATTGACGAAAATTTTACTGACTTACAGGATTTTGTATTAGAAAAATATGCAGAAGGATTTTTAATTGTTTTATGCAGTAAAAATAATGAAGATGATGTTTGGGAAGTTTTCAACAATCATCCCGGAATGAAACTCAAACGTGAACACATCGCGGCTCACAGGATAAATTGGGATCTTAAATCAAATAATTTATTATCAATTTCAAAGGAATTAAATCTCGGTATTGACAGCTTCATTTTCATTGACGACAGCGATTTTGAAATTGAGCAAATGGAACATCACTGCCCGGATGTTTTTTCCATCGCAATTCCCGAAGAATCCGAAACTATTAAGGAATTTCTCAATCATACCTGGTCGTTTGATACTTTTCGTATTACCGGCGAGGACCTTGAAAGAAACAGAAGATACCGGGTAGAAAAAGAAAGAAATGCCGAGCAGGAAAAACACGATTCACTGGCAGAGTTTATTGAGTCATTAGCAATAAAGGTAAATGTGAGGCCATTGAACGATGATGATATTGAGCGTGCTTGCCAGCTTTTAATGCGAACCAATCAATTCAACTTAAATGGTGCCAGGAAAACCCAGGAAGAAGTATCAAAAATTATTCGAAGGGAAAACAGCTTTAACCGGATCATTGAAGTAAGCGACCGCTTTGGGGATTACGGAATAGTGGGGTTAGTATTTGCCTCTGTTGCTCAAAATGAAGCGGTGGTGGAAACCTTTCTATTAAGCTGCAGGGTGCTTGGCAGAAATGTTGAAGATTATATTCTTGCTGAAATGCAAACTTTTTGTTTGTCAAATAATCTCGATAAGATCACGCTTCTATTCAAGCCTACTTTAAAGAACAAGCCTTTTGAGGAATTTTTAGCCCGTACGGAATGGTCTGCACGTAAAGATTCAAGTAATTTTTCCCGCCATATTCCAATCAGGGCTGAAATAAAGTTTTAGAAAACACTCTAGTGCAATGCTTGATCTGGCGCCAGGATAGGTAGATTATTCAAACGCTAATTAATCCTGTGGATATTATAAGTTTTTAACCAAATTACATATATTTGTTATTGGTTGTTTAAGAATGAAAGTATAGGTCTTTGGCAGTGGTTCGAAAATTTTTATACAAGCAAACGCAATTGATAACAGCATTAAGTCATTGTTTAATGTTCAATATATAAGGTACCAAACTATCCATGCTCAGTAAATATGAGCACCCCCTTTTCCAATATATAAGGATGCCATCCAATTTTCTTATGATCTAAGAAAGTTTTGTATTTCGTTATTTCAGGCGATGTAAATCAAAATTTCTTGAATAATTTAAATAAAAAAAGACGCATTATATCAAATTGCAATCATTATACGTTTGATAAGTAATTGATAAAAAGGGAATCAATAGTCAGGCTTTTTTAAGTACGCTATAGTCACCGTTTACCTAAAACTGAAAAGGATTGACGTTACAAGAAATACATTTATCGCCAAAGAAAAATTTCAAGTCTGCCAGGATTGAAATAATTTTCTCGTTATTGATTTTGTTCAATACATTTTATTGTGCTCGCAATCCTTTTACAAAACTTTTTTAGTACTCAACAAATTTATCTTGGGATGGATTTGACAACCGATTTGGAGAAGTAAATATTCTGAAAATAATTTGAAGTAATAGATGAAAAGCAATCATTTTAATAAAACTTTTATTGCTAAAACGGGCAAGGGGATTATAGACTTGGTTAATTCCAGGCAATCTCAATCAGCGGAGACCGGAATTTTGTCACGATCTGAGGAGATTGAAATATTAATGTCGATTTGGAAAGGTTTATTAGGCCATTCAGATTTTGATGAAACCGATGATTTTTTCCAGGTTGGAGGAAATAGTCTCAAAGCCGTTCAATTGGTCTCCCGGATCACAAAACAATTTTCAGTTGATTTTCAGTTAACGGATATTTTTTTGGAGCCAACAATAGCTCAACAGGCTGCAACCATCCTTGGGAAAAAGCAAAAGAATTACTTATCATCTTCAATCATAGCGGGCGCAAGGCCACACCGTCTTCCGTTATCATTTAACCAGGAACGTTTATGGTTTTTAGATCAGTTGGAGGGTAGTGCTGCTTATCATATTCCTGCCGTGCTAAGATTAAAGGGCACCTTAAATAAAGACGCCCTAATTTATGCATTTCAGAATATCGTCAATCGTCACGAAATACTCAGGACTATAATAGGTGAGGAGGACGGACAACCATATCAATCTGTTCAGGATAAGGAAAAATGGAAACTATTGGAAATTGATGCCACTTTACTTAATAAGAACGGTGAGCTTTCCGCATTAATAAATCAATTAATAAATAAACCATTTGATCTTTCACAGGACCATCTTTTGCGTGGGCATTTGATTAATATTTCAGATGAAGAACATTTACTTGTAATAACCATACATCATATTGCTTCTGATGGTTGGTCCACTTCTATCATTATAAAAGAGCTGGTTGAATTATATAGCGCTTTCACGCAGAAGCATAAACCAAATCTTGAAAGCCTTGAAATCCAATATGCAGATTTTGCTATTTGGCAAAGGCAACAACTGAAAGGGGAGGATCTTGACAAAAAATTAGATTACTGGAAAAAGAAACTGGTTGGATTAGAGCCTTTGCAAATAACAACTGACCACCCAAGGCCTTTGATCCAAAGCAATCACGGTGCAATCAAACAGTTCAATATCGATAAAGAACTGAGTGAACAGCTTCAATTCTTCAGCCAGGAGCAGGGAGTCACGCTATTTATGACATTGCTTTCGGCGTTCAAAGTTTTGTTGTATCGCTATACCGGGCAGCAGGATATTTGCGTGGGAACTGTTGTTGCTGGCCGTACGCAGCAGGAAGTGGAAAATTTGATTGGCTTCTTCGCCAATACATTGGCCTTAAGAAGTTTTGTAGCAGGAGATCTTTCCTTCGAAGGAATTTTACAGCAAATAAAAACTACTACTCTTGAAGCATTTCAGCACCAGGATTTACCATTTGAGAAAGTGGTTGAAACTGTAGTAAAGGAAAGGGATTTAAGCAGAAGCCCGCTTTTCCAGGTATTGTTTGTACTTCAAAACACGCCTCTTCAAGAAAAGCTGCATTTAGGCGAAGTAGAATTATCCGAAGAGTCATTTGATCATAATACCAGCAAATTCGAATTGGATTTTAGCTTGGTAGAAACTGCAGTTGGTTTGCAGGGTTCCGTAGAGTACAATACCGATTTATATAGCGATACTACAATTGATCGCATATTGGGTCATTTTAAAAACCTGCTTGTTTCGATTATAAATAATTCCAAACAAAGTATTGGACTGCTACCTATGTTGAACCATGCTGAAAAACAACAACTGCTTTCAGGGTTTAAGAATACAGATACCATTTATCCGGAGAATAAAAATATCATATCGTTATTTGAGGAACAGGTTTTAAAAACACCGGATGCAACTGCTACCATATTCAATAGTGAAAAGCTTACCTATAGGCAGTTGAATGATCGTGCAAATCAACTAGCGCATTTCTTGAAAGACAAGGGCGTAAAGTCTGAAACATTAGTACCGATCTTCATAGAACGCTCCCCGGAAATGGTGATAGGAATTTTTGGTATCCTAAAGTCTGGTGGCGCTTATGTGCCCATTGATCCAGCCTATCCCGCAGAAAGAATCAGCTTTATGCTTGAAGACACCGGCGCTTCGCTGGTGGTAAGCAGCAGGCAAAGCGGGGCGCAATTACCGGTTTCAGAGAGTATTGATGTAATAGAAATTGACCGAAAGGAAGCATCGGCTATTGCAGAAAAACCCTTTACTAATCCTGGTATAAATAGCAAGCCTTCTGACCTGGCTTATGTTATTTACACTTCCGGCTCTACCGGTAAACCGAAAGGAGTGATGATCGAGCACAGGAGTGCATATTCATTTATATGCTGGTGCCATGAGGAATTTGCATCCGATAATTTTGATATTGTATATGCTGCTACTTCTATGTGTTTCGATCTTTCGGTATTTGAATTCTTTTATCCGTTAGTCATAGGAAAGACAATAAGGATCGTAGAGAGCGGTTTGCAAATTGGAAAATTTCTTGCCGGCGACAGCAATGTTTTGCTGAATAGTGTGCCTGTGGTTATAGAGAATTTATTAAAGGAAGACATTGATCTTGGCAACGTATCAGTGATCAATATGGCTGGCGAACCTATTTCTGCTTATGTTCAGCAGGAGTTAGATACAAGTAGAATAAAGGTTAGAAATTTATATGGCCCCACAGAAGATACTACATATAGCACCGTTTTTCATTTAGAGAAAGAGAAACCTGTAACCATAGGCAAGCCAATTGCTAATACCGCAATACTCATTATAAATAAAGAAGGTAGTATAGTGCCCTTGGGCGTAACCGGTGAAATATGCATTTCCGGATCAGGATTGGCAAGGGGATATTATCAAAGGCCTGAACTTACGGCAGAACGTTTTGTAACAGATACTATCAATCATGAGAAAGGTGAAAGGATATATAAAACCGGAGACCTTGGTCGTTGGTTGCCTGATGGAACTATAGAATACCTTGGAAGAATAGATAACCAGGTAAAGATAAGAGGCTATAGAATTGAACTGGGCGAGATAGAAGCAGTTATTCAGCAAAGTGGATTAGTAAACGGACAAGTGGTAGTAGCAAAAGAAGATGGCAATGGCAATAAACGTTTGGTGGGTTATGTACAATCATTGAATGGAACTATTGATAAAGACACAATAACGGCTTACTTAAAACAAAGCTTGCCGGATTATATGATACCGGCGGTATGGGTACAATTAGAAAAGTTCCCGCTAACGCCAAATGGCAAAATTGATAAAAAGGCGTTGCCTGATCCTGACCAGGGTGATCTAAAAAGTAATGAATATGTTGCACCACGCAATGAGTTCGAAACAGCGTTAGCAACAATCTGGCAAGAGCAATTAGGCGTTGCAAAAGTTGGCATTTATGATAATTTCTTCGAGCTTGGAGGGCATTCTTTAATTGCCACGAGGACCGTATCTGTTATTCGCAAAAACCTAAAACCTGAAACGGCTATCAGAGATATCTTTTTGCATCCTACCATAGCGGCTTTAAGCCTGCATCTTAATAAAAAAAGTAACGGGTTAAGGCATCTCGGCATCGAGGCTTTATCAAGGCCCACTCACATTCCTTTATCTTTTAGCCAGGAGCGTTTATTGTTTATTGACGGTTTGGAAGGCAGTGTGCATTACCACCTTCCGGAGGTGTTGAGATTAAAAGGGAAGTTGGATAAAGATGCTTTGCTGCATTCCTTCAATCAGATCATCAATCGCCATGAAGTGCTCCGCACAGTTTTTCTTAAAGAGAACGATCAGCCTTATCAATTTGTAAATGAGAAAGATAAATGGCATTTATCAGAAAAAGATGGTTCGCAATTCCGGGATCAAAATGAATTGGAACATTATCTGCATGAGTTTATTAATAGCCCGTTTGATCTTTCAAAAGATCACATGCTTAAAGCGGCGCTTATCAGTCTGAATGAAAATGATCACCTGCTTTGTGTAACAATGCATCACATTGCATCGGATGGCTGGTCAACCGCGATTCTTATCAATGAGGTTGCAGAATTCTACGGGGCTTATAAAGAAAGCCGCCTGTCGAACCTGTTACCGCTCCAGGCACAATATGCTGATTATGCGATCTGGCAAAGAAAATACTTACAAGGTGAAGCATTAAAACAAAAATTACTTTATTGGACAAATAGGCTGGAAGGAATTTCTCCACTGGAATTCCCTTCAGATTATGCAAGGCCTGTGATACAAAGTGTGCGGGGCGCTCTTCAGCAATTCAAAGTTGAAAGGCAAGTACTCAACCAACTACAGGCGCTAAGCCTCGATCAAGGCGCTACTTTGTTTATGACGCTGCTCACAGCTTTCAAGATTTTATTATACCGCTACACCCGGCAGCAGGATATATGTGTGGGAAGTCCTATCGCCAACCGCACAAACGAAGAAGCTGAACAATTGATAGGTTTTTTTGTAAACACTTTGGCGTTACGCAGTGAAGTAAATGGTCAGGATACATTCATAAATCTTTTGCAAAATGTAAGGGCAACTACCCTGGAAGCTTACGAAAACCAGGACGTACCTTTTGAAAAAGTTGTGGAAGCAGTTGTAAAAGAAAGAGACCCCGGACGTACACCGCTTTTCCAGGTAATGTTTGTCCTGCAGAATACACCGGAAGCCAAAGCAATTGATCTTGGTGAAGTGCAACTATCGCGTGAAAATTACAATCGCGATACATCAAAATATGATATAACATTTTTTGTCACAGAAACACCAGACGGTCTTAAGGGCGAGGTAGAATATTGTACAGATCTGTATAGCGCTGATACCATCAGTAGGATGACAGATCACTACATCCATTTATTGAATTCGATTGTTGCACAGCCTCAGCAAAAAGCAGGATTGCTTCCTATAGTGGATGACCAGGAGAAAAAACTTTTGCTGGAGACATTCAATAATACGGACGTAGATTATCCTAACGATAAAAGTCTTGTTGATCTCTTTGAGCAGCAGGTTGTGAAATCACCTGATGCAATAGCAGTAATATTTGAAGATGCTGAACTTTCTTACAGCGAGTTGAATAAAAAAGCCAATCAGTTGGCTCATTATATCATTAATAAAGGAATACAACCTGAATCCCTCATACCAATTTGTATTGAGAGAAGCCTTGAAATGATCATTGGAATTTTGGGTGTATTGAAGGCGGGTTGTGCTTATGTACCTCTTGATCCGGAGTATCCGGAAGACCGTATCAGCTATATGCTTGAAGATACTGCTGCAGCAATTGTATTAACTGGCAACAAAAGCAGATCAAAAATATCTTCAGCTTCATGTGCTATTCTTGAGTTCGATAGCGATTGGGAAAAAATTGAACGGGAGAATCCAAAAAAACCTTCTATTGATATTAAACCAAACCACCTCGCTTATGTGATCTACACATCCGGATCAACCGGTAAGCCCAAAGGGGCTATGAATGAACACGGCGGAGTTGTGAACCGGTTATTATGGGCACAGGATTATTTTCAGCTAACAAATGAAGATGCAGTTTTGCAAAAGACTACTTTCTCTTTTGATGTATCCGTGTGGGAACTTTTATGGCCACTTTTAGCGGGCGCTAAAATGGTGTTTGCAAAACCGGAAGGCCATAAGGACAATGAATACTTGAAGAGTGTTATAGACAGACATCAGATAACACTAATGCATTTTGTGCCTTCCATGCTGGAAGTCTTCCTGCCGGATGTGAAAAAGGGCGATTGCAAAAATCTGAGGAAAGTATTATGTAGCGGTGAAGCTTTGAAACTATCCCAGGTTGCGTTATTTAAAAAGAAATTACCGGACGTTGAATTGCATAATTTATACGGGCCAACTGAGGCGGCGATAGACGTTACCTGCTGGAGTATATCCCGCAATGAAGACGCAACTAAAGTGGTTCCTATCGGGAAGCCTGTGGCCAATACTTCCATTTATGTGCTGGATGATTGGAATAATTTAGTTCCAATGGGCGGCACAGGCGAAATACACATTGGCGGTGTACAGGTAGGTCGCGGGTATTTCAACCGTGAAAAGTTAACGGCAGAAAAATTCATTACAGATCCGTTCAGGAGTGAACGATCCCCTGACCAAAATACTAATGCGAAAATGTATAAAACCGGCGACCTTGGCCGTTGGTTACCTGGTGGAAATATTGACTACCTCGGTCGTCTAGATGAACAGGTAAAGCTCCGGGGGTATCGTATCGAATTGGGAGAAATTGAAAGCGTAATACAGGAAAGCGGAATGGTAAAGCGGGCAGTGGCGCTAATAAAAACCGACACTAACGATAATAAACACCTTGTGGCCTATGTAATGCAAGACGGATCGTTTGACAAACAATCCATCATTTCTTACATGCTAAATAAGTTGCCGGAATATATGGTGCCCGCAATATGGGTAGAAATAGACAGCATACCGCTCACTCCAAATGGAAAGGTTGACCGGAAAGCCCTGCCGGGATTAAGTAACATAGACCTTTCAACTAAGGAATACCAGGCGCCCCGTAATAAAACAGAAAAAGACCTTGCAGAAATTTGGCAACGTGTGTTGGGTATCGAACGTGTTGGCATACACGATAACTTCTTTGAGCTGGGTGGAGATTCTATTATAACGATACAGGTTGGCAGCCAGGCCAGGCTTTTGGGATATACTTTACAGCCAAAAGATATTTTTATTTATCAAACCATAGAAAGATTATCTGCTTCGTTGGCACAACGTACAACAACAGAAGTATCTAATGAACAGGGAATATTGACAGGCACCGCAGGGCTATTACCATTTCAACAATGGTATTTAGAGGAAAATTCTCCCGCAATTTCACATTTCAATCAAAGCATATTATTAGGGCTTGATAAGCGCATCAATAATAAAATACTTGGCGCTGCTTTAGAGCAATTGCTGCTCCATCATGATGGGCTGCGTTTTAAATATTCCAAAACCGGAAACGAATGGGGCCAGGAATATGGAGATTTTCTTCCGGAATTATTTACCGAAAACTTACAATCTGTACCGGCTGAATCGGTGGGTACATTATTGAGTGAATATGCTGACAAGTATCAGCGCAGCCTTGATATAGAAAAAGGAGATTTGGTTCGGATGACATGGCTCCAAATGCCGGAATCAGAGACTCACAACCGGTTGCTGATCGTTATTCACCATCTTGCAATTGATGGAGTTTCCTGGAGAATTTTGCTACAGGATTTGGAGAGGTTGCTTGATGGATTAGCTTCCGGTACAGAAGTAAACCTTGGGCAAAAGAGCAGTTCATATCGCCAATGGTACAATGCCCTGAAAGAGTACGGACAAAGCAAAAAGTTATTAACGCATAAGGCTTATTGGGAAAAGGTGTCAGAAAGCTATGAACCACTTCCCGTAGACAAGGAATATAGAGATGAGATAACGGTAAAAAATATCAGCAATTATAAAATAAAGTTTGAAGCTACAGCCACAAAACAATTACTCCAGGAAACCTCCCCCATTTATCGCACAGAGATCAATGATCTGTTGCTGGCAGCATTGGCAATTACTTTAAACAAGTGGAGTAAGAACGAGAAAGTAATTATTGGCCTTGAGGGTCATGGACGGGAAGCTATTTCAGAAGAAATAGATACAAGCCATACGGTTGGTTGGTTTACAAGTTTATATCCTGTGCTTCTTCAGGTGGATGCAAATATTGAAGCGGGTTCTTTGATAAAAACTGTAAAGGAGCAATTGCGCCGGATACCAGCCAGGGGTCTGGGTTATGGTGTTCTTAAATACATCAATAAAGAGACATCCATAAAAGCAAATGAAAACTGGGATATAGTATTTAACTATCTGGGCCAGTTCGATCACGTTATAAAAGACAGTAAATGGTTTACAGATGCGGCCGAATCTTCCGGAAATAACCTAAGTGAGGGATATCCCGTTACCGGGAAGATTTCCGTGAACGGATTTGTGCAGGCTGGCGAATTACAATTGGAGTGGAACTTCAGCAATCTTCATTATGAAGAGGAAACAATAAAAAAGCTTGCGGAAGAGTACAAGACCAACCTGCTTCAATTGATTGCACATTGCATAAATGCAAAAGCAGCTTCACAAACTAATCCTACCCCTTCAGATTATGGATTGGGGAAAGAAATAAATTATAAGGAACTTGATTTGTTTTTGAATGAGCCGTTAAGCACCGGCAATTCACGCAGGGAAAATCTTGAAGATTTATACCATTTAAGTGGCTTACAGCAGGGCATGCTTTTTCACGGATTGTATGATGCAGAAGCGGGTGTTTATATTGACCAGTTTGGCTGCGACCTGGTCGACGTTGATATTGATTTTTTCAAATCAAGCTGGGATTATGTAATAGACGGCCATAGCATCCTTCGCAGTGCTTTTTACCACGATACATTTGGTGTTCCCGTGCAAGGCGCCTATAATAATGTTAAGCTGCCGATACAAATATTGGACTATAGGCAGCTTGCCGGTACGAAACAATCTGCTGCCTTAAAAGAATTTCAGGAAGCGGATCGTATTAAAGGATTTGATTTTAAAGCGCCTCCATTGATGCGCCTCGCATTGATCCGGTTATCAGATGATCGGTGGAGAATGCTCTGGACCTGGCATCATATATTATTCGATGGCTGGTCTATGCCTTTGCTGATGGAGGAGTTTTTAAAGGCCTATGAGGTGCTTACAGTTGGTAAATCACTGCCCATAAGAGAAGCCGACCACTATAAGGATTTTATCCGCTATATAGAAAGGATTGATAAGGAGCAGGAAGAAAAATACTGGCGTAATTACATGAATGGTGTAGAACAAAGTACGCTACTCCCCTTCATAGGAAAAACATTCGAAAGAACTAAAGGCGTGGGTGATTCCAAAGCCTTGTATTTGCAGTTTGACGATGCGATAACACAGAAAATTCAAGGCTATTCACGGCAATACCATATAACTCCCAACACTATCATGCAAGGTGTATGGGCCTTCCTCCTATACCGTTATACCGGTAATAGCGACATTGTGTTTGGTATCATTGCATCTGGTCGCCCCGATGACCTTCCCCAGGTAGCGCAGCGTGTGGGGATGTATATCAATACAATGCCATTACGCACGGAAATACAAAAAGAAAGATCAATAGCAGAGTGGTTACAGCAAATACAGCAGGAACAACTTTCATCCCGTCAGTACCAGCATACTTCCTTCAATAATATCCAGGCCTGGACAGGAGTGCACGGCGATCTTTTTGACAGCCTGCTGGTATTTCAAAATTATCCGTTTAATAAGATAATAGAATCCCATCCCTGGAAGCTGAGAGTGGAAAATATTTTCAGGCATGAGCAAAATAATTTACCGCTAACTGTTACAGTATCTGTTTTAGGCCAAATAAGTATTGAGTTTCGATACAATACCGGCTTATTAGAGCAGAGTAGTGTAAAAGAAATAATTGGCCATTTTGAAGAAGCCCTTCAGCAGTTGCTCAATAATCCCCAGGGAAAGATCAGCGACATCGGATTGCTTACTCAAAAAGAACAGGAATTATTGATTAAGTTCAATGATGCAATGGTAAGCTACCCTGCGGATAGAAGTGTTATAGATTTGTTTGAAGAGCAGGTAGCAAAGACACCCGGCAGTGTTGCAATAGTTTATGGGGACCACCAGTTGTCTTACCAGCAGCTAAATGAACGTTCCAACCAGTTGGCCCGCTACTTACAACGCAAAGGAGTAAAGACCGATACTGCGGTGCCATTATGCATTGAACGTGGCCTTGATATGATGGTAGGCATGCTTGGCATATTAAAAGCCGGTGGCGCTTATGTGCCTGTAGATACTGATTTTCCACCGGAGAGAATAACGTACATGCTGGAGGACACGGGCTCATCCATATTGTTGACCAGTAAAGAAGGCAGGTCGAAATTATCTATAGAAAAAAATATTGAGATAATTGAAATTGATGGCGATTGGCCATCAGCCGAATATTCTTCGGCTAATCTGCCCACTTCGGTATTACCTGATCACCTGGCCTATGTAATATACACGTCCGGTTCCACGGGTAAACCAAAGGGAGTAATGATCGAACACAAGAACCTGGTAGATTATTATTATGGATTAAACAAATACACCCGGGTGGATCAGTGCCGCTCGTTTGCATTAGTTTCCACCATAGCAACCGATCTTGGTAATACCGTTATTTATGCTTCGCTCTTATCAGGAGGCGCATTGCATATTTTCTCCAAAGAAGCGGTAAGCGATACAGAATTGTTGCACCGGTATTTCAGGCAGCATGAAATAGATTGTTTAAAAATTGTTCCATCCCATTGGAAAGCTTTATCTGCTGAAGAAAGATTATTGTTGCCGGCCAGGTTATTAGTATTTGGAGGTGAGGCTTTGCAGGCAGGAGTGGTTGAAGATATCAGGGCATCAGGAACAAACTGCACAGTTGTTAATCATTATGGGCCTACCGAAACAACCATTGGGAAATTACTTCATGTAGTTGACAATGACAGAATTTATGGACATACGATTCCGATAGGTAAACCATTTTCAAATACACAGGCGTATGTTTTGTCAAGAGATTTAGAACACTGTCCCATAGGAGTGCCGGGACAATTGTTCATCTCCGGGGAGGGAGTCGCCCGTGGTTATTTTAATAATGCAGCATTAACCGCAGAAAGGTTCATAAAAAACCCTTTTAATAAAAAGTCGGACTCCAAAATGTACGGCACAGGCGACCTCGTGAAATACTTGCCCGATGGAAATATTGAGTTTATCGGGAGGGTAGATGACCAGATAAAGATCCGTGGTTACCGCATAGAACCCGGCGAAATAGAAAGCGTACTTCAACAATGTGACATAGTTAGCCAGGGGATAGTTTTAGCGAGGGAAGATAAGCAGGGGAATAAACGCCTGGTAGCTTATGTGGTGTCTGATGGCTGGTTTGACAGGGAGGAGATCGTGTCTTATTTAAAAGCTAAGCTCCCCGATTACATGGTACCCTCGAACATCATGGAACTGCAAAGTTTACCCCTGACGGCTAACGGCAAAGTGGACAGGAAAGCCTTGCCAGATCCGGATGCTGCTGAAGGATCGGGTGATCAGTACGCTGCCCCCCGTAATGAAATGGAATCAAAGTTGGCAGAAATATGGCAGGACGTGCTTGACCTGGAAAAAGTAGGGATAAATGATAACTTTTTTGAACTGGGAGGTGATTCCATAATCTCGATTCAGGTGGTGAGCCGGGGCAGGCGCGCGGGCTACGAATTCCAGGTAGGAGATGTTTTTACATACCAGACAATCGCTGCATTGGTAAATTACCTTGAGCATAAGTCTGAAACGTTGGCTGAAGTTAGTGGCGAGCAATTGTTGTTAACGGGCACCGCAGGTCTATTGCCTATTCAACAATGGTATTTTCAACAGGAAAATAAAAACGTTTCTGTTTACAACCAACATGTATTTTTAGAAATAAACAAAGACCTTGAAACCCCCTTGTTAAATAAGGCAGTTGAACAATTAATTACCCGGCATGATGCTCTCAGGTTTAAATATTTTCGGAATAATCAAACGTGGCAGCAGACCTATGGTGCAGCAACAGGAGTACTGATCGAAGAAAGTCTTGAATTAGCGACGGAGAACTCGTTAAGTAACTTAATCAGGGAGAAAGCAGAGTTACACCAGGCAGAGCTTGATATAGAAAAAGGTGCATTGATCCGGGTAGTGTTAATGCAAACTCCCGAAAGTGAAGCTAACAACCGCCTGTTAATTGTGATACATCATTTGGCGGTGGATGGAGTTTCATGGAGAATATTACTGGAAGATCTTGATCTTTTACTTAGTTCGCTTCGCTCTGGCGGGAATGCATATCCCCATGCCAAAAGCAGTTCTTATCGTCAATGGTACGAGGCCTTGGAAAATTACGGAAGGAGTAGAAGTTTACTATCTCAATTAGCGTATTGGCAGACAACTATAAAAAATTACAGGCCTTTTTCATACGATAAAAGCTACGGGGGCAAACTTACAGTTAATGACACCAGGCATCAAAACGCCCGGCTTGAACCTGTGCAAACCCGTCGTTTATTACAGGAAGTACCGCGTGTTTATCACTCGGAGATTAATGATATTTTATTAGCCGCACTTTCCCGAACGCTTTGCCAATGGAGCCACAATGACCAGGTAGTGATCGGACTTGAAGGTCACGGAAGAGAGGAATATATTGCTGGGGGGGGAATTGACCTAAGCCATACGGTGGGTTGGTTCACAAGTGTTTTTCCGGTAAAATTAACCGGAGATATAGATAAAGAAGGTGAACTTATCAAAACGGTAAAAGAACAAATGCGCCAGGTAAAGGACAAAGGATTAGGATTTGGCGTGTTAAAATATATAAACAAAGACGAATCCTTGCATGGTGTTGATCCATGGGATATAAAATTTAATTATCTCGGTCAATTGGACAATGTAGCGCGGGAAAGTAAATGGTTTAAAAAGGCCGGCGAATTTGCAGGTACCGGCATAAACGAAGACCAAATCGTTAATGAGAAGCTTTTGATTAATTGTTTTGTGGAAGGCGGCGAAATGATTTTTGACTGGAGGTACAGCACGCTTCATTTTAATGAAGAAACAGTAAAAGAACTGGTTTCAAAATATGCGGTTAACCTCGGGTTACTAATCGACCATTGCGTGCAGCGGGAAAAACTAGACGGGGTCGTTTTTACACCGGCAGACTTTGGGCTTACATCAGAAATTGCCTGGCAGGAACTGGATGTTTTTTTAGACGAACCGCTTTCCAACGGAAAACTTAGAAAGGATTGCATTGAAGGCTTGTACCGTTTAAGCGGGTTACAGCAGGGGATGCTGTTTCATGGATTGTACGATACAGAGGCGGGTATTTATCTTGATCAGTTTGGGTGTGATCTGATAGATGTTGACATTAAGTTTTTTGAATCCAGTTGGGACTATGTGCTTAAGGGGCATAGCATTCTTCGCAGTGCATTTTACCATGAATCTTTTAGCATACCGGTGCAATGTGCTTATAAAGATGTTAAGATACCACTGGTCTTATTAGACTACAGGAGTATGGATAAAGAAGAGCAATTGCGGGCTTTGAAAGATTATGCCGGGGCAGACCGTGTTAAAGGATTTGATTTTAAAGTACCTCCGCTAATGCGCCTCGCCTTAATTCGCTTAACTGATGATCGCTGGAGAATGCTTTGGACATGGCATCATATATTATTTGATGGCTGGTCCAAAGCGCTGTTAATGGAAGAGTTTTTAAAGGCCTATGAGTTGCTTGCAACAGGGAAGTCGTTGAAGGTAAGGGAAGATGAGCGCTATGAGGATTTCATCCGCTATACTGAAAGGATTGATAAGGAGCAGGAAGAAAAATACTGGCGCAATTACATGAATGGTGTTGAGCAAAGTACCCTTCTGCCTTTTATAGGAAAAACTACAGAAAGGACCAAAGGCGTCGGGCAGTCCAAGGCCTTACACCTGCGTTTTGACGATGCGGCAACGGAAAAAATGCAAAGTTATTCCCAGCAGCATCATGTAACGCCAAACACCATAATGCAGGGTATATGGGCCTCCATCTTACATCGCTACACAGGTAATAATGATATTGTCTTTGGTATAATAGTTTCCGGCCGGCCCGATGACCTGCCGGGTGTAGAGCAGCGGGTGGGGATGTATATTAATACAATGCCACTGCATACGGGAATAGAGAAAGACAGGCCAATAGTAGAGTGGATGCAACAAATACAGGAAGAGCAACTTTCATCCCGTCGGTACCAAAACACTTCCTTTAATAATATCCAGGCATGGACGGGTGTGCAGGGTGACCTTTTTGATAATATACTTGTATTTGAAAATTATCCTTTCAGTAAAGTGCTTTCATCTCATCCATGGAAGTTGCGGGTTGAGAATATTTCTATACACGAGCAGAACAATTTGCCGCTGACTATCACTGTATCTGTAGTAGGACAAATAAGTATTGAGTTTCGTTACAACACAGGTTTGTTAGACGAAGGAACCGTAAAAGAAATAATTGGGCATTTTGAAGAAGCCTTCCATCAATTGCTTAATAATCCGCAGGGAAGTTTAAGTGATATTGATATACTCCCGTCTAAAGAGCAACAACAATTATTGGTTGAATTTAATAATGCACAGGTTTCTTACCGGGATGATAAAACTATTGTGGATTTATTTGAGGAGCAGGTAGAAAAAATGCCTGAGGCTACAGCCGTAGTTTTTGAAGATGCACAACTCTCTTTTCATCAATTAAACGAACGGGCAAATCAATTGGCGCATTATTTAAAAAGTAAGGGAGTTAAAACGGAAACACTGGTACCGCTGTTTGTCGAACGTGGCATCGAGATGATGATTGGTATTATGGGGATACTAAAAGCCGGTGGCGCTTATGTTCCTATAGACACAGATTTTCCGCAGGAGCGAATCAATTATATGTTGCAGGATACAGGCGCAGCCCTCCTGGTTAGTAGTAACGAAAGCAGGTCCAAATTACAATTAGAAAAAGAAGTTGAAATAATTGATATAACGGCTGACTGGAATTTGGACGGCCAATATTCAAAAGAGAATTTAAGTGCTGATATTTCTTCTCAAAACCTTGCTTATGTAATTTATACATCTGGCTCTACGGGCAATCCGAAAGGTGTAATGATCGAACACAGGAACCTTGGAGATTATGTTGCGGGGCTAAAGCAAAAAACTCAAATTCAAAATTGTAAATCTTTTGCCCTTGTTTCCACAATAGCTACCGATCTTGGTAATACGGTTATCTATGCTTCTCTTTTATCAGGAGGCGCATTGCATATTTTTTCAAAAGATTCAGTCAGCGATACACAAAAATTACACAGCTATTTCCGACAGCATCGGGTTGACTGTTTAAAAATAGTGCCTTCGCACTGGAAAGCTTTGTGCGTGGAAGACGAACTTTTAATGCCTGAACGGTTACTCGTTTTTGGCGGTGAGGCACTGCAGGCAAGGCTTGTGGAAGACATCAGTTTATCAGGAACAAACTGCACCATTGTAAATCACTATGGTCCTACTGAAACGACGATCGGTAAATTGCTTCATATCGTTGACCACAACAGAAGCTATGGACATACCATTCCTATTGGTAAGCCTTTTTCAAATACAAAGGCATACGTGCTATCCAAAGATTTGCAATTGTGTCCGGTAGGTGTACCCGGCCAGCTATACATATCCGGTGATGGGGTAGCAAGGGGTTACTATAATAACGCCGGATTAACCAACGATAAGTTCATCTCCGATCCATTTACCAAAAAAGCAAAATCCAGGATGTACGGAACCGGAGACTTGGTAAAGTACCTGCCTGACGGTAATATTGAATTTATTGGCCGGGTCGACAACCAGGTAAAGATCAGGGGATACCGGATAGAGCTCGGTGAAATAGAAAGCATTCTTCAGCAATACGATAGTGTGAGTGATGCAGTTGTATTGGCAAAAGAAGACCAGCAGGGAAATAAACGACTCGTAGCATATGTAGTAGCGGATGGGTTCAACAGGCAGGAGATCATTTCGTATTTACAGGAAAAAGTTCCTGATTACATGATCCCTTCAGCCATCGTAGACCTGGAAAAATTACCATTGACTGCAAATGGCAAGGTGGATAGGAAAGCTTTGCCTGATCCCGATTCTGCCTCAGGTGTGAGTGATGAATATGTAGCGCCGGGTAATGAAATGGAAAGTAAGCTAACCGAGATCTGGCAGGACGTTCTTGACCTGGAAAGAGTGGGCATTCACGATAACTTTTTTGAATTGGGTGGCGATTCCATTATCTCGATCCAGGTGGTAAGCCGTGCAAGGCGTGCAGGTTATGAATTGCAGGTAGGAGATGTTTTTACCTACCAGACGATCGCAAGCCTGGTGCAGTATTTTACACACAGGCAGGAGTCAGTTATTGCGGTTAGTAGTGAGCAATTGCTTCTTAGCGGGCAAGCTGGATTGTTACCTGTACAGCAATGGTATTTCGAAAAACAGCCTGAAGAAATTTCACATTTTAACCAAAGTGTTTTATTGACGGTTGATAAATCAATACCCGAACCAAGTTTAAAAAATGCTGTTGAAAAATTAATCTCACATCATGACGCTTTAAGATTTATCTACCATAAACATGATGATGTATGGCAGCAGGAATACGGAGATTTAATAAGCGGGTTAATTACAATAGACATTTCAGCTGCAAGTCCAAATTCATTTCAATCATTTTTAAACGACCAGGCTGAAGCCATTCAACGAAGCCTGGATATAGAAAAAAGGTCGTTAATAAAAATTGCATTGATCAGTACGCCTGATTTTGAAATCAATAACCGGCTGCTGATCGTTGTTCATCACCTGGCGATTGACGGTGTATCATGGCGAATACTGCTCGAAGACCTGGATATTTTACTCACTCAATTAAAAAATGGAGAAAATACTGATCTTGGCAATAAGAGCACCTCTTACCGCGAGTGGTATGGTGCCCTTGAAAATTACGGGCAAAGCGCTGCTTTATTAGATCAAAAAACCTATTGGGAAAAGGTATTAAAAAGCTACCATCCTTTGCCGGTGGATAAAGAATATGACGGTGTAGTAAAACAAAAAGACAAAGGCCTGCATGTCATGAGACTTGACGCGGATAAAACCCGCCGCCTATTGCAGGATGTTCCCCGCGTTTACCACACCGAAATAAATGACATGCTGCTTTGCGCACTTGCTAAAACTCTGGCTGAATGGAGCAACCGGGAGAAAGTCCTGATCGGTTTGGAAGGCCATGGCAGAGAAATGATAGCAGAAGGGATTGATACAAGCCGCACCGTAGGCTGGTTCACCACACATTATCCCCTGTTGCTTGAAACGGGATATGCAAAGACAGACTCGGATTTAATTAAGTCAGTAAAAGAACAACTTAGGCAGGTGCCCGATAAAGGAGTGGGTTATGGAGTCCTGAAATATATAAATAAACAGGAAGCATTTGAAGGAAACGAGCCATGGGATATAATATTTAATTACCTCGGTCAATTAGATAACGTTGTAAGAAAAAGTAATTGGTTGGCTGTTGCCGATGAATCACCCGGTACAAATACAAGTGATGAATACCCTGCTAGTGAAAAGCTTTGGCTAAATAGTTCCGTTCGCAATGAAGAACTTGTACTCAACTGGACTTACAGCAACAAGCATTTTAATGAGGGAACGGTTCAACAGTTGGCTGCCGATTATTTATCTAATCTCGAATTATTAATTGATCATTGCATAAAAACCCAGGCTATTGGCAGGCAGGAGTTCACGCCTTCCGATTTTGGTCTGTCCAAAGAGATCAGCTACCAGGAACTGGATCATTTTTTAAATGAGTCCTTTAATGGCAAGTCCAGGAAAGAAACCATTGAAGGTTTGTACCGCTTAAGTGGCTTGCAGCAGGGAATATTATTCCATGGTTTATATGATGGTAAAGGAGAAGGATATATCAACCACTTCGTTTGTGACCTCATCAATCCGGATTTGGACGCTTTAGACAAAAGTTGGAACTACTTACTAAAAGGCCATAGCATACTTCGCAGTGCATTTTATCACGATTCGTTTAGCATACCTGTGCAATGCGTTTACCGGGAATTTATACTTCCGATAGAAATAGTTGATTATCGCAACATGAGCGAACACCAACAGGACACAGCAATAAAGCATTTGGAAGAATCTGACAGGGCCAAGGGATTTGACTTTAAAGCGGGGCTATTAATGCGTATTTCTCTGATACGGCTAAGTGATGCCCGCTACAGAATGCTATGGTCATCGCATCATATATTATTTGACGGATGGTCAAGAGGTGTATTGATGGAAGAAGTTTTAAGGATATATGAATTACTGGTATCTGGTAAATCATTGCCGGCCATAGTTGCCGACCGTTTTGGAGACTATATACGCTTTATAGAAGGTGTTGATAGAGCAAACGAGAAAAAATACTGGCAGAATTACTTGCAAAGCATTGATCAAAGTACCCTACTTCCTTTTATTTCTACTACTTCGGAACGAACAAAGGGCCTTGGATCTTATGGGTCACTTATCTTTCAGATAAATGCTGAAAAAACAGCCCAGGTTGAGCGCTATACCCAACATCATCGCATAACGGTGAACACAATCATGCAGGGCGTATGGTCATATATTTTGCATCGATATACCGGCAACAAGGATATAGTATTCGGAGTTATTGTCTCCGGCAGGCCTGAGGAATTGCCAGGCATAGAAAAAAGAGTTGGCTTATTCATCAATACCCTTCCCCTGCATTCGGCTATGCAGAATGATGAAAGTATTATAACCTGGTTGCAGGGAATTCAAAATGACCAGGTTGTTTCCCGCAAATATCAATTTACTCCCCTGCAGGAAATACAGCAATGGACGGGTGTGCAGGGAGATCTCTTTGATAGTTTGTTCATCTTCGAGAATTATCCGGTTAGTAAGGTTTTAGCATCAAGGCATTGGAGCCTGGAAGTGGAAAATGTAGAAGTAAACGAACAAACCAACTACCCCTTAAATATCGTAATAAATAGCGGGGAACAAATAAATATTGAATTCATTTACAATGCGGATTTAATCAACGAAGAATATATACAAGGTTTAAGAAATCAATTCGAACATGTGTTATTGCAAATTATTGCAAAAGGCCAGGGAACATTGGTCGATATCAATCTTATAGATGAAGCATCAGAATTCAGGCTACTGAAAGAATTCAATAAAAACATTGCTGAATATCCAAAAGATAAAACGCTCATTAGCTTATTTGAAGAACAGGTGGAGAAAACACCCGGTAGCATTGCTGTCGAGTTTGAAAATAAAAAATATACTTATCAGGAATTAAATAAACTTGCAAACCAGTTAGGCCATTATTTAAAAGAAAAAGGTATTAAGGAAGAAACACTTGTTCCAATATGCCTGGAACGCTCATTGGAAATGATTGCAGGCATATTGGGGATTTTAAAAGCAGGAGCCGCTTATGTGCCCATTGATCCTGAATATCCGGATGAGAGAATTGGTTATATGATAAATGATACAGGTGCGTTGATCGCATTGGGAACAAAAGCCACCAGCGGCAGATTGCAAACGAACGGCGTTGAAGTAATTGACCTCGACGAATGCATGACAATAATAAAGGCATACCCTGATACAAACGTTGAAAACAATCTCAGTCCAAATAATCTCGCTTATGTAATTTATACATCTGGCTCTACTGGTAATCCGAAGGGTGTGATGAATGAGCATGGCGGTGTAGTGAACCGGTTGCTATGGGCACAGGATTATTTTAAACTAACGGATAAGGATACCGTTTTACAGAAAACAACTTTTTGTTTTGATGTATCTGTTTGGGAATTATTTTGGCCTTTGTTGGCTGGTTCAAAATTAGTATTTGCCAAACCAGGCGGACATAAAGATTCTTATTATTTAAAACAAGTGATCGAAAGCCGTAACATCACCATGTTGCATTTTGTGCCTTCCATGCTTGGTGTGTTCTTAGTGGATCTGCAACCCGGTGAATGTAGTGGATTAAAAAAAGTATTATGCAGCGGTGAGGCGTTAAAACAATCGCAGGTAGAATTGTTTACAGAAAGATTGCCTGAAGCAGAACTATATAATTTGTATGGACCTACAGAAGCAGCGATAGATGTCACCTGCTGGAGCTTGCCGGAGGATAGCAAGGAAATTACGGTAGTTCCAATAGGAAAACCTGTGGCAAATACTCCTATTTACATTTTGAATGCTGATAATGGTTTGGTTCCGTTAGGCGGAATGGGAGAAATATGTATTGGAGGAATACAGGTAGCACGCGGCTATTTAAACCGCCCTGAATTAACTGCGGAAAAATTTGTTGATAATCCTTTCGTTGAAAATTCAGGAGCGAAAATGTATAGAACTGGCGACCTCGGCAGATGGTTACCGGATGGCAATATTGAATACCTCGGAAGAATAGACGAACAGGTGAAAATAAGAGGGTTCAGAATAGAATTGGGAGAAATAGAAGCCTGCATTTCTTTATTACCGGAAATAAAAAATGCTAAGGTAACAGTAACAGAAAAAAATCCTTTGATTGGAAAACAATTAAATGCTTATATAGAAATTGATAAAGAAAAGTTGCCGCTTCTTCATAATTATTTACATCTCCTGAACAATGGGAGAATTAAAAGGACAGACCTCAATATTTTACCAAATGGTTTACCGGTTCTAAGTCCGAATGGTAATGAGGTGAAATTTCTTTACAACGAAATATTTAAAGAAGCAAGTTATTTAAGGCATGGCATTGCTCTAAGCTCTGACAGCTGTGTGTTTGATATTGGAGCTAACGTTGGATTTTTTACAATGTTCCTCAACATCTTAAGTGAAAATATCAAAGTATATTCTTTTGAACCAATTCCTGAAGTGTATGATTTTCTGGTTGCGAACAGGGAATTGTACAATATAAAAGGCAAGGCTTTCCAGGTGGCGCTTTTGGATAAAGAGCAGGAAATTGAATTTGAATATTATCCCCAGATGAGCATCCTGTCCGGTATTGGGGAAGATAAGAAAAACGTAAAAGAGGTAGTGCGTTCTTATGTTGAAAGTTCAGAAGATGAAATCCTGGGCGAAGCAGAGATGAATGCTTTGCTGGACATGAAATTAGAAAGCAGGAAGGTGAATTGCAAGACAAAAACACTTTCGCAAATAATATCAGAAGAAAAAATTGAAAGAATAGACCTCTTAAAAGTAGACGTTGAAAATTCCGAGCACCTTGTTTTAGATGGCCTCACTGATCAGGACTGGGCTAAGATTGAAAATATTATTATTGAGGTACATGATGTAGATGGCCGTCTCGAAAAGATCACCGGTATGCTGAAAGAAAAAGGTTTTGACGCTCATGTTGAAAAAGAAAATCTATTATCGAAAGACGACATTCTTTATAATATTTATGCGTTGCGTAAGAGGCTTGAGAAAGGCCTGGATGCATTAGGAAATAATGAGGAAACAAGGAAAAAAAGCTGGAAAGAGCCACAAAATGTAGTAAGAGAGATTACGAGTGATATTGAAAAGAGATTGCCTGATTACATGGTGCCTTCTTCCATTGTACTAATGGATCAATTACCATTAACACCCAATGGTAAAATAGATAAAAAAGCATTGCCTGATCCTGAAACTATTGAATCGGGTAAGAGTGAATATGAGGCTCCACGAACTGAAATTGAAAAAGTCCTTGTTAAAATATGGCAGGATCTTTTGAAAAAAGAACGTATTGGCATTCATGATAATTTCTTTGAGCTGGGCGGCCATTCCTTACTTGCTATGAGGGTAATATCCGCGGTCCGCAGGGAGCTGCAAAAAGAAATGGTTATTAAAATACTTTTTGTTAACCCTACCGTGAAGGAGTTGTCCAGGTATCTTGAGGGGCAAAGCAAGGAGTTACTTTTGCCGCCTATCACCGTACAGCCAAAACCCGGATTCATTCCATTATCGTTCAGCCAGGAAAGGTTATGGTTTATTGATAAGTTGGAGGGTAGCCTTCAATATCATCTGCCATCAATTTTAAGATTGAAGGGAAACCTTGATAAAGATGCTTTGACAAAAGCCATACAAAACATTATCAACCGTCACGAAGTATTACGGACCGTATTACTCGAAGAGCATGGAAAAAGCTATCAATCGGTTGGAGAAAAAGATGTATGGAGGCTGACCGGGTTTGACGGCGAAAACCTGAAGAAGCATGATCAGGATCTGCAGCATTACATCCGTGGTATCATCAAATCGCCTTTCAATCTTTCCTCAGATTCTATGCTACGGGCAACCCTAATCCGGTTAGGTGACAAGGAGCATATTTTGGTCGTGACCATGCATCATATTGCGTCCGATGCATGGTCAATTTCGATAATTGTAAAAGAACTTACGGAGCTATATGCGGCATACATTGCAAAGCGCCCTGCCGCCCTATCACCATTGAAAATACAATATGCGGATTATGCGATCTGGCAAAGAAATTATTTGCAGGGCGAAGTGCTGGACCGCAAACTGGCTTACTGGAAAAGCAGGCTGGAAGGTGTACCTGCACTTCAGCTTCCAACGGACTTTCCAAGGCCGGCAGTTCAAAGCACAAATGGCGCCCGTACAAGGTTTGCAATTGATAGAGAATTGAGTGAGAAATTGAAGATGTTGGGGCACCAGGAAGGTGCTACTGTGTTTATGGTATTGCTCTCGGCATTTAAAATAATGCTGCAGCGTTACAGTGGCCAGAATGATATATGTGTGGGCACACCGGTAGCCAATCGTACGCAGCAGGAAACAGAAGATCTGATAGGGTTTTTTATCAATACACTTGCACTAAGAAGTGATCTCAGCAATGATCCATCCTTTAGCAGCCTGTTACGACAAATCAAATCCACTACGCTTGAAGCATATTCCCACCAGGAAGCTCCCTTTGAAAAAGTTGTTGAGGCTGTAGGCAACGAAAGAGACAGGGGACGCAACCCATTGTTCCAGGTACTGCTGACAATGCAAAATGCACCAGAAATTCCCGAGCTACGTCTGGGGGAGATAACCTTTACCGCTGAGGAATATGAACATACCACTTCCCAATTGGATATCATCTGCAACATCACCGAAACGCCGGGAGGTATGCAGGGAGCAGTGGAATATTGCACCGATCTGTTTACCGAAAATTCCATTAAGCAGATGATGGCCCACTTCAGGCAGTTGCTGAAATCAGTTGCAGATGCGCCGCATCAAAGGATCGGTTCGTTAAAGATGCTGAGTCATCAAGAGGAGAATCAGCTATTGATTGACTTTAATGATACAAGCGTTTTAGAGCCTCAGCAACAAACGATCATTAAATTGTTTGAGGACCAGGTTAATAAAAAGCCAGGTAATACTGCCGTTGTTTTTGAACAAAAAAAGCTCAATTACCAGGAACTGAATTACCAGGCCAACCAATTGGCCCGCTATTTACAAAAGCTTGGCGTGAAGGCAGAACAACCCGTAGCCATATGTATTGAGCGCAGCTTCGAAATGATGGTAGCCATTCTTGGAATATTAAAATCAGGCGCAGCTTATGTTCCAATTGATCCGTCTTACCCGGTTGAAAGAATTAATTATTTGCTGGAAGATTGCGGAGCAGGTGTAGTGATCACCAACAGCAATAACGAATCGAAGCTACCCAATGATCCATTTGTCCGGCTGGTAATTTTAGATCAGGACGATGAAAATATCAGCAGGCAAGCTCCAGAAAATTTACAAACAACTATTTCAGATCACCAGCTTGCATACATAATTTATACGTCAGGCTCCACCGGCAAGCCTAAAGGTGTGATGATAGAGCACCGGAGCCTGATGAGTTACCTGTTGAACAATAAAACACGGTATATAAATGAGAAATCAGGAAACACATCCGGCAGTTTTATCCACCTTTCTTATACGTTCGATGCCTCCCTTACAGGAATGTTTATGCCCTTGTTATTCGGCAAGTCAGTAATAATAGCCTCAGGCCAATCCCTGGAAGTATTTGAAGACGGTAATCTTCACAAATATGCACCGTATGATTTTATAAAAATAACTCCTTCTCACCTGGAACTGCTTCGACCAAAAATGAGAACACCGGATGGGAAGTTGCTGGCAAAAACCCTGGTACTTGGGGGAGAAGCATTGTTAAAGAGCCAGTTTAATTATCTCTCGGAAGAAGGAATAAATATTACCATTATAAATGAATATGGACCAACTGAAGCAACCGTAGGCTGCAGCGTATATAGCTTTGACACAATAAGCGTTAAAAATGAATCAGCAGGAAACGGAGCCAACAATAACAGCATTTCTATAGGCAAACCCATAGATAATGTGCGGATCTATATTCTCGGGGAGAACAATGAATTGTTGCCGGCAGGTGTACCAGGTGAATTGTGCATAGGAGGCTCAGGGCTTGCAAGGGGCTATTTAAACAGGGAAGATCTTACGGCAGAAAAGTTTGTTGAAGATCCATTCCGGTCAAAATCCCGAATATATAAAACCGGCGATCTTGCCAGTTGGACGACAGACGGAAATTTAACTTACCTGGGCCGCAAAGACGAACAGGTAAAGATCCGTGGACACCGTGTGGAATTAGGAGAAATAGAAAGTGTGTTGCTGGAAAATAACATGATAAAGCAGGCGGTGGTGCTTGCAAGAGATAACAAAGAAAGAGGAAACAGGCGATTGGTAGCTTACGTGGTGGCGGAAGAAAACTTTTCTCAGGACGAAGTAAAAGATTACATAGAGCGCCGCTTGCCTGAATACATGATACCTGCACAATGGGTGGAACTCGAAAGCATGCCATTGACAGTAAATGGGAAAACGGATCGTAAGGCGCTGCCCGATCCGGAAGTATCAGTTAATGAAAGTAAAGAATACGTCGCGCCACGCAATGAAATGGAGCAAGTGCTTGCGGAGATCTGGCAGGACTTACTTGAAGTAGATACGGTGGGCATACACGATAACTTTTTTGAGTTGGGAGGCGATTCAATAATTATTATACAGATTGTAAGCCGTGCAAGACGTGCAGGCTTTGAACTCCAGATAGCAGATATCTTTACCCATCAAACCATAGCCCGTTTATCAGCGGTTCAACTAAATGTAAACAAGGCCCAAAACGCTACAGGAGAACAGGACATATTGACCGGGGAAAGCGGATTGCTACCCATACAGCAATGGTTCTTTGAAAACGATCTTACACATAAATCTCATTTTAATCAAAGTGTATTATTAGGACTTGAAAAATCAGTAACCGAATCTGAATTAAGCATTGTTCTGAAAGAACTGGCCATCCATCATGATGCATTGAGATTCACCTATCACCAGGAAAATGGAAAATGGAGGCAATTATACGGATCAGTGCAGGGTACTATAATCAATGAAAATTTAAGTACTGCCCCGCAGAATTCACTAAGTCATCTCATTGAAAATAGTTGCGCCAAATATCAACAGGATCTGGATATTGAAAAAGGTGAATTGATTCGCATGGTATTCATTCAAACACCTGCTGAAGAAAAATATAATCGCCTGTTCGTCGTTATTCATCATTTGGCGGTAGATGGGGTTTCATGGAGGATATTGCTGGAGGATATCTCATTGTTACTTGATGGTCTAAAATCCGGAGAGGACGCAAGCCTGGGTACTAAAGGGATATCATACCGCCAATGGTATAATGTGTTGGTTAGGTATTCACAGGAGGATCGTCTGCTGGCTCAGAAAAACTATTGGCACAAGGCGGCTGAAAATTATATGCCATTACCGATAGACCGTGAGCAAGAAGGCATGGTGACAATGAAGAATACGGAGTCCATTCATGTGCAGCTCAATGCTGACAAAACACAGCTTCTGCTCCAGGAAGTACCCAGGACCTACCACACCGAGATCAACGACATATTACTTAGCGCTTTGGCACGCACCATCACTGATTGGACTAAGATGGATAATGTAACTATTGGAATGGAAGGGCATGGCCGCCAGGATATTGCAGAAGGAATTGACACAAACCGGACGGTAGGATGGTTTACTACAATTTATCCCGTATTACTGGAAACAGGCAATATTGCCAATGAAGACGAGTTAATTAAATCTATAAAGGAGCAAATGCGCGGCATTCCGGACAAGGGCCTCGGTTATGGTGTATTGAAATATATCAATAAAGATGAAGTGTTGCAAAGAAGGCAATCATGGGATCTTGTATTCAATTACCTCGGTCAGCTCAATAATGTGGTAAGTGGCACTAAATGGCTAGAGCGGGCAACCGAAGCAAAAAGTTCAGGAATCAATGCAGATAATGCCGTCAGTGAAAACCTTTCCGTTACCAGCTGGATGCAGGGTGGGGAACTTGTAATGAACTGGACATACAGCAAGAAGCATTATCGAAGTGAAACAATTTCAAAGCTGGCATCCGCATTCATGCAAAACCTTGAAAGATTAATAGAACATTGTATGGAGATACAAAAATCAGGAAAAACGATTTTTACGCCCTCCGATTACGGATTGGCTTCTGATATCACTTATGAAGAGCTTGATCGTTTTTTAAATGAAGAGGAAGACAATATTTTAAGTTTTTAAAAAGAAAGCGGCTTATGGAAATTAAAGAATTTGTTGAAACGCTAGGTAAATCCAATTTTTCACTTGCTGTGGAAAATGAAAAGCTCGTATTAAAAGGAGCGTCCAACAAATTGTCGAAAGATGAGATTCAGGCGATAAAAGAAAACAAATTTGTAATAAATTATATCAGGAAAAATAAGAATGAACTGGTAAAATATCTTTCAATATTTCCAGAGAAATTATCTAAAGAAAAATCTAAGAGTATATCCGCCATTTACAAGTTAAGCGGTTTGCAGCAGGGCATGTTATTTTACAGCCTTTATAACTCTGAGAGTGGCGCCTATATTGAACAGTTTAGCTGTGACCTGGTTGGCGCCGATGTGAATGTGTTAAACAAAAGCTGGGATTATATTTTAAAACAACATACCATACTTCGCAGTGCCTTTTATTATGATGAATTCGAAGTGCCTGTACAGGGCGTTCACCGCGAGGTAAGCATGCCTGTAGAAATATTGGACTATCGTACTATGAATGATGTTGAAAAAGCATCAGCAATATCAATTTATGAAGAGTCGGACAGAAAGAAAGGTTTCGATATGAAAAGGCCGCCTCTTATGCGTGTAGGATTGATCAGGTTAACTGAAGACAAGTATCGCATGTATTGGACATCGCATCATCTTCTATATGATGGCTGGTCATTTCCTATTCTGGTCGAGGAGTTTTTACAAACCTATGAATTATTAATAGCAGGGAAAGAAGTTGTCATGGGTGAAGAGGACAAATACGAGGAATTTATACACTATCTGGATCGCATCGATAAAGCACGCGAGGAAAAATATTGGCGTACTTATATGGCCGAAGTAGAATATGGAACACTTTTGCCATTCATAAAAACTAGTCCTGAACGCACCAAAGGTATAGGAACATACAAATCGGCTTTATTGCGCTTGGATGAAACTGTTCAATCAAAAATAGATGAATATGCGAAGAGGCATCAAATAACCGTAAACACTATCATGCAGGGAGTCTGGTCTTATTTGCTGTCACAATATACCAGCGCAGATCATGTTATATATGGAACTACCGTGTCTGGAAGGCCGGATGATCTTCCAGGTGTAGAGCGTCGTGTGGGAATGTATATCAATACGCTACCAGTTCACGAAAATGTGCAACACGATCAGGAAATAACGGACTGGTTAAAGAACTTACAGCAGAGGCAGGTTTCTTCCCGTAGCTTTCAGCATACAGCGTTACCGGATATACAGAAATGGAGTGGAATAAAGGGCGATCTGTTTGACTCATTGTTAGTATTTGAAAATTATCCGCTAAGCAAAATCGTCGAGGAAAAAAAGTGGTCTTTACAAGTTGAAAACATTCAATTTCATGAACACACTAATTATCCGTTAAACATTCTCATAGGAAGCTCAACAGAAATTGCTATCAGATTCAATTACAATAGCAATTTGTTACATGAAAGATATATCAGGCAAATACAGAATCATTTTGAGCATGTGCTGATGCAAATTATCGGCGGTTCAAAAAAATATTTAAAGGAGCTTATCTTGCTAACAGCATCTGAAAAAATTGAATTGCTGAATGAATTGAACGTTTCAAAAAGAGATTTTCCAAAAGATAAAACGATAGTGGATCTTTTTGAAGATCAGGTTGTAAAAACTCCGGACGATATAGCAATAGAATTCGAAAATGAAGAATTGACGTATCAGCAATTGGATGAGCGTTCTAACCAGTTAGCACATTATTTGAGAAATTTTGGAGTGAAAGAAGAGACGCTTGTTCCCGTTTGCATTGAGCGTTCTGCTAATATGATGGTTGCAATAATGGGTATCATGAAAGCAGGCGGTGCCTACGTTCCGATAGATCCGGCTTATCCTGCCGAAAGAATCAATTTTATGTTGAACGATACCGCAGCACTTGCCGTAGTGAGCAGCAAAAAAAGCAAAGCAGCATTGCCAGCTGTATCATCAGAAATTATTTCATTAGACGAAGACTGGGAAGAAATTCAAAAACAACCTTTAATCAAACTGGCTGCGGAAATAAAACCCGCACATCTTGCCTATATAATTTATACCTCCGGATCCACCGGTGTACCTAAGGGTGTGATGATTGAACACCGTGGAGTCGTAAATCTCATCAATGCTCAAAGCGCCTTTTTTAATATAAATAAAGATGATAGGATCCTCCAGTTTTCTAACTATTGTTTCGATGCATCGGTAGAGCAAATCTTCCTTGCATTTTTTAATGGTGTGCCGCTTATTTTATTCCCGGAAGGATTGCAATCCAATGAAGATGCATTTGAGCATTTTTTAAATGAGAAAAAAATCAGCCATTTGCATGCAACACCCGCTTTCCTTGAAAACCTCAATCCCGGGTACTATGAAAATTTAAAAAGAGTTATTGCCGGCGGAGACGTATGTAAGAAGGCGCTTTCTGACAAGTGGAAGAATAATAATGTAGATTTTTATAATGAATACGGCCCCACTGAAACAACCGTTACTGCAATTGAATATCATGCTAATAATGGTGATCTTGAAACAAGTAATTCCTTACCCATTGGGAAAGCGATTGGTAATCTTCAATTGTATATAATTAATCGAACGGGTGCGTTATGTCCTGTAGGCATAGCCGGAGAATTATGTATAAGTGGTGTGGGAGTAGCCCGGGGCTATTTAAATCGCCCTGAGCTGACCTCTGAAAAATTTGTAAGAGATCCTTACTATGACGGTGCGAGATTGTACAAAACAGGTGACATTTGCCGCTGGTTACCGGATGGCAATATTGAGTTCTTTGGCCGGGTAGATGACCAGGTAAAAATTCGGGGTTATAGAATTGAATTAGATGAAATAAATAGTGTTATACAACAAAGTAAACTGGTAAGAGAGGCAATAGTATTGGTAAAAAGTGATAAAGATGGCAACAATCGATTGGTGGGATATGTCGTGTCAAAGGAGTCTTTTAATAAAGAAGCCCTGCTCGCCTGTCTGCGGGACAGGTTGCCGGCATATATGATTCCGGCATTATGGGTAGAGATAGATCATTTACCCCTGACCTCTAATGGCAAAATTGATAAAAAATCATTGCCTGAACCTGATGCTGCAGAGTTATTGAGCAATGAATTTGTAGCTCCGCGAAATGAGCTGGAATCTAAACTTGCTGAAATCTGGAAACGAATACTTGGCGTGGAAAGGGTAGGTGTGCGTGATAATTTCTTTGAGTTGGGAGGCCATTCTTTATTGATAATGCGATTGATCTCTGTCGTCAAAAGAGATTTGAAAGTGGACGTTCCGGTTAATGCTTTGTTTGAATTATTTACGGTAGAAGAATTGGCAAAATACATCAAGCTGGTACAAAACAAACACCAGCCTCAATTGCAGGAGTATGACACAATTAAATTATAAACTAGAACCTGTTATTTAAAATAAAAGTATGTCTGTATTTAGTCTTTCAAATATAATACAGTTGCTGGAAAAGGCAGGCGAGAATGGGGTTAGCGTTTCATATTCCGGTGAAGAGTTATCTGTACATATTCAAAAAGGAAAGCAGATTGATTCATCTTTATTGGAAGAACTAAAAAGCAATAAACCTTTTCTCATTAACTATTTTAAAAACTTTGCCAATAAACGGCAGGAAAGCGATGTGCCTGCAATTGACAAAATAGACAGGAGCTATATAACGGAATTCCCACTTTCTTTTTCACAGGAGCGTCTTTGGTTCATCCATCAGAAAGAGGGCACCTTGCAATACCATCTTCCAACCGTTTTGAGATTAAAAGGAAAATTAAATGTTGAAACGTTAGTGCATGCGATACAAAATATTATCAATCGTCATGAAGTGTTGCGAACCGTAATTATTGAAAAAGATGGCAGGGGTTATCAGCAAATTAAGCCTAAAGACGAATGGCGGCTCAATATAGTAGATGGCTCCGGATACAAAGATGACAATGAATTGTTCAGGCAATTTGTAAGACAATTGGTCAACGAGCCCTTTGACCTGTCAAATGATTATATGCTCCGGGCACACCTGGTTGATATGGATATTGATGATCACGTATTAGTGGTAACCATGCATCACATTGCTTCCGATGCCTGGTCGCAATCTGTGCTTGTAAAAGAAGTCCTGGAGTTTTATACTTCTTTCATAGACAACAGGCCTGATGAATTGCCACCGTTAGAGATACAGTATGCGGATTACGCTAACTGGCAGCGCAGTTATCTGCATGGTGATATCCTTGCTCAGAAATTGGAATATTGGAAAAATAAATTGGATGGTACTGAGACATTGCAATTGCCCACAGATTACACAAGGCCAACTGTTCAAACTTATAAAGGCGGTGATGTTTATTTTGCTATTGATACAAAACTGAGTGAGCAGTTGCGCACACTAAGTAAACAGCAAGGAGCGACGTTGTTTATTACTTTACTCGCTGTATATAAAGCGTTGTTATACCGGTATAGTGGGCAGCACGATATTTCTGTCGGAACATCTTTTGCACGCCGTGAGCAACATGAACTGGAAAATCTTATTGGTTTATTCGTAAACACTTTGGCTTTGCGTGATGAAATTAATCCGGAAGCTTCATTCATTGAACTGTTGCAACAGGTAAAAACCACTACACTTGGGGCTTATGAAAACCAGGACATTCCTTTCGAGAAAATTGTGGAGACTGTTGTAAAAGAAAGAACCCAGGGCAGAAATCCCCTGTTCCAGGTAATGTTGGTATTTGCAAATACTCCTGAGGTTTCCGAGCTAAGGTTACCCGGCCTGGAATTGTCAAAGGAGGCTTATGAGCAAAATACCACCAAGTTTGAGATTACTTTTTTCATTACCGAGACCGTCGATGGTTTAAAGGGCTCTGTTCAATACAGCACTGACCTATATAGGAAAGAAACCATAGAACAGATGGTTTCACATTTTAAGACGCTACTCAATTCAGCATTAAAGACTCCACAGGAAAAAGTGGGACGGCTGGTGATGCTGGATAGCGTAGAAACCGGAATGCTGCTGGAAAAGTTCAATGATAGTTCTGTTGCATATCCAAAAGACCAAAGTGTGATCAATGTTTTCGAAGGGCAGGTGATGCAGTTCCCTGAAAAAACTGCGTTGGTATTTGATGGCCAGCAGTTAAGTTATAAAGAGTTAAATAAACGAGCCAATCAATTGGCAAATTATTTAAGAAGCAAGGGCGTCAGGGAAGGGATGCTCGTTCCTGTTTATTTGAATAGAGGATTAGAAATGATGATTGCAATAATGGCGATCATGAAGGCAGGCGCAGCTTATGTGCCAGTAGATAGCGATTTTCCGGAAGAAAGAATAAAGCATATTCTTGATGATACAGGAGCCTCAATAATTATAACTGAAAAAAGTAACAGTTTAAAAATTGAACAGCCGGTTTCTGTTGAAATTATTGAAATAGATTATGACTGGTCACAAATCAGTAAGTCAGGGGATGAGAATTTAAATTTGGAGGTGAAACCAAACAACCTCGCTTATGTCATCTACACATCGGGTTCCACAGGGAAACCTAAAGGGGTTATGATTGAGCATAGTAGCCTTCTTGATTATTTTGCCGGCTTGGCACAGCGGGTGCAAATTGACAAATGTGAATCATTTGCTTTGGTATCCACTCTCGCTACTGATCTTGGAAATACCGTGATCTATGGCGCTCTGTTGTCCGGAGGCGCTTTGCATATTTTTTCAAAAGAATCAGTAAGCAGCATTGAGTTTTTACATAACTATTTTCACCAAAATAAAATAGATTGTTTAAAAATAGTTCCTTCGCATTGGAATGCTTTATCGAAGGATGAAGCATTGCTGTTGCCGGAGAGATTATTAATTTTTGGAGGGGAAGCTTTACCTGCAAAGTACATCGACAACATCCGCGCATCCGGTGCTTCGTGCAAGGTAATAAACCATTACGGGCCTACAGAAACAACCATCGGTAAGCTGCTTCATCAGGTAGAGAATAACAGAGCTTATCAAAACACGATTCCTATAGGCCGTCCGTTTTCTAATACCAAAGTGTATGTTTTAAACAGAGAACAGCAATTGTGTCCCGCAGGGGTTCCGGGCCAATTGTACATAGCCGGAGATGGCGTTGCCAGGGGATATTGGAACAAGCAGGCATTAACGAAAGAAAAATTTATAAAAGATCCTTTTCAGGATTCAAATTTTACTAACGGTAAATGGATGTACGCAACAGGAGATCTTGTAAAATGGCTGCCTGATGGAAGCATATCATTTATAGGCCGTGTAGATGACCAGGTGAAAATAAGAGGGTATCGTGTAGAACCGGGCGAAATAGAAAATATCCTGCAGCAAAGTGAATTTGTAAACAAAGCGATCGTAATTGCAAAAGATGACAAGCAGGGAAATACAACTTTGGTAGGTTACATCATTCCGGAAGGCGCATTTGACCGGACAAATATTGTTTCATATTTAAAAGATACACTGCCGGAATACATGGTACCATCCGCATTAGTGGAACTTGAAAGTTTACCACTTACAGCAAATGGAAAAGTAGATAAGAGAGCCTTGCCTGATCCGGAAATAGAATTGCCGGGCGATGAATATGTAGCCGCCCGAAATGAAACGGAACAAAGGCTTGCAGAGATTTGGCAGGAGGTGCTCGAGTTGGATCGGGTAGGAATTCATGATGACTTTTTTGAATTGGGAGGCCATTCGCTTCTGGCGATTCGTTTGGTCTCGGCTATACGCAAAATTTTTGCGGTTGAGATGCCTATAGGAGACATATTTGATTACCCCACGGTAGCTCTTCTATCTGTTCAAATTGAGAAAAATGTTGAGGCAGTCGTGCCGCCAATAGTGCCTGTTAAACAAAAACCAGAACGCATTCCATTATCGTTTAGCCAGGAACGTTTGTGGTTCATAGATCAATTAGAAGGGAGTGTTCAATATCATATTCCGGCCATACTGCGGTTAAAGGGACAGCTGAATGCAGAAGTGCTTTCATACGCATTCCAGCAAATAATTAATCGCCATGAAATACTCCGTACTGTGATGTGTGAAGATGAAGGACAAGGTTATCAGTATATTAATGATAAAGATCAATGGAAGTTAAATAGTATAGATGGTTCGTCATATAAGGAAGATGCAAAAGGTCTCAATGAACACATCAGGCATTTGGTAAACAGGCGATTTGATCTTACTAAAGATCACATGCTTCGTGCCGATCTTTTAAGATTGAGTGATGAAGAATACGTACTGGTAATAACACTTCACCATATAGCTTCTGATGGTTGGTCGGCTTCAATTATTGTAAAAGAAATTGTAGAATTATGTAACGCCTTCATAACAGGCAGGGAGGCACAATTAATAAATCTTCCGTTGCAGTACGCGGACTTTGCTATTTGGCAGAGGAGTTATTTACAGGGTGATGTATTGCTAAAAAAGCTTTCCTTCTGGAGGGAAAATTTGCAAGGTGTAGAGCCATTGGAATTGCCAACAGATTTTGCAAGGCCGATTATTCAGAGTACAAAAGGCGCATTTACCCGGTTTTATATTGATAATGAGATTGCAGAGGGAGTAAAACAATTAAGCCAGAAGGAAGGAACATCTCTTTTTATGACCCTTCTTGCGGTTTTTAAAGTATTACTTTTTCGCTATAGCGGCCAACACGATATCTGTGTAGGTACCCCAATTGCAGGCAGGCAACAGCAGGAACTTGAAGGCCTTATCGGATTCTTCGTCAATACACTCGCACTACGAACTGAACTTAGCGATTCAATTTCTTTCAAAGAGTTATTGCAACAAATAAGATCAAATACGCTGAAGGCTTACGAGCACCAGGAAGTACCGTTTGAAAAAGTAGTGGAGGCTGTGGTTAAAGAAAGAGAACTAAGCAGAAGCCCTTTATTCCAGGTGATGTTCATTCTCCAGAACACACCATCTGTTGATGAGTTCCGCCTGGGAGATATAGAATTAATTCACGAGGCTACCGACCATGATACATCAAAATTTGAGTTAACTTTTAGTATAACTGAATCCCCCAACGGGCTAAATGGAGCCGTGGAATATTGCTCCGATCTGTTTTGCGCGGAAACGATTCAAAAAATGATCGCTCATTTTAAAACCTTGCTAAATGCAGTTTTTAAAACACCGTCTAAAAAGATCGCCATGTTGCCAATGGTGTCGCAGGCAGAGGAGCAGCAGTTACTCATACAATTTAACAATACTGACATAGTCTATCCGAAAGAAAAAAGTATAACCCGCTTATTTGAGGAACAGGTGATAAAAACACCAGGTGTGACAGCAGTGGTTTTTGAAAAAGAAGAGATTAATTACCAGGAACTGAATGAACGTTCCAATCAACTGGCGCATTATTTAAGAAGCAAGGGGATCAGGGCAAATACGCTTGTGCCGGTTTGCATCGAGCGCAGTATAGAAATGATAATAAGTGTAATCGCGATCTTAAAAGCAGGCGCCGCCTATGTTCCGGTTGATCCGGACTACCCTTTGGAGAGGATCACTTACATGATCGAAGATATACAGGCACAATTAATTATTTCCGGCAAAGCCAGCAAGATCAATATTATCGACAATGGAAATTTCCAAATTCTGGAGATTGATAGCCATTGGAATGAAATAGCGCAGTATCCCAAAAATAATCCCGAAAGTAATTATTTGCCGGATCACCTGGCATACATGCTTTATACATCCGGTTCTACAGGGCGGCCTAAAGGAGTAAAGATGCCTGGTGGCGCTTTAGTAAATTTATTGACCTGGCAGGAAAAACAATTTACCGTTAAAAAGAGGCGTGTGATCCAGTTTGCAAGCCTCAATTTTGATGTAAGTTTCCAGGAGATTTTTTCTACCTTATGCTTTGGCAGCGCGCTTTACCTTATCAATGCAGCGCGCAGAAAAGATATGGCTGAATTACTAAATGATATTGTGAATTATAAGATTACCCATTTATTTGCCCCGTATATAGTTTTAAAAAATTTGGCCGGACAGGTATCGTCAGTGTCGGAAATTTCTTTTTGGCTTGAGGAAGTGATAACGGCGGGTGAGCAACTAAAAATCACCCGGGATATAGAGGAGATGTTGCGGAAACATGCGGGTAGAGTTGTGAACCAATACGGCCCGACCGAAGCTCACGTGGTAAGCAGCTTCAGTATGAATTCCGGAGATACCTTTCCCGCGGTTCCGCCTATTGGCAAGCCGATTGATAATACACGGTTGTACATTTTGAATACAAGTAGGCAATTAGTACCTGCAGGCGTTGCGGGTGAATTATATATAGGTGGCGTACAGGTTGCCCAAGGATATTTAAATCAGCCTGAACAGACCGCCGAAAAATTTATTAAAGATTTTTTCAACGTGAGCCGGGATGCAACCCTGTATAAAACCGGTGACATCGCCCGATGGCTTCCCGATGGAAATATTGAATACCTCGGCAGGGTTGATGACCAGGTAAAAATAAGAGGTTACAGGATCGAATTAGGAGAGATAGAAAGTGTGCTTATGGAAAGTGATCTTGTACATCAGGCAGTAGTTCTTGCAAAAAATGATGTCAATAATAACAAACGTCTTGTGAGCTATATTGTACCTGAGGGAGAGTTTAGAAAAGATGAAATTATTTCTCATGCAAAATCCAATTTACCGGATTACATGGTACCCTCACTTTGGATGGAAATGGAGAAACTCCCTGTAACGCGTAATGGTAAAATTGACAGAAAAGCATTGCCAAATCCAGATGCAAGCGAATTGGTAGGAAATGCATTTGTTCCTCCACGCAATAAGCTGGAAAATGCTTTAGCAGAAATATGGATGAGATTACTCGGTATTGAAAAGGTAGGAATTCACGACAATTTTTTTGAGTTAGGCGGTCATTCATTATTGGCAACAAGGGTTGTTTCTGCCATTCGCAAACAACTTGAGGTTGAACTGGCTATTAAAGACCTTTTCGTCCATCCTAATATTGCTGAATTGGCGCTTCGTTTAAAGGACCAGGCAAAAGCCTTATTGCAGCCTGAGATCAAACCGCAGGTACGGCCTGAATATATTCCTTTATCGTTTAGCCAGGAACGTTTGTGGTTCCTCGATCGCATGGAAGGAACTTTGCAATACCATCTTCCCGCGGTATTAAAATTGAAAGGTAATTTGAACCGTGATGCTTTGGCTAATGCCTTTCGTCAGATCATTAACAGGCATGAAGTACTTCGCACGGTGATAAGGGAAATTGACGGAGAAGGTTACCAGCATATTAAAGAGCAAAATAACAGTGAATTAATTTTCCTTGATGGTTACGGTTATAACCACGATGTAGATGCCCTAACGAAAAATATTCAGCAACTGATCAATACACCATTTGACCTTTCGAAAGATGATATGATCAGGGCGCACCTGATTGAACTTGGTGAAGATAATTATGTTTTAGTGGTCACCACGCATCATATCGCTTCCGATGGCTGGTCAATCTCCGTGCTAGTAAATGAAGTAGTGGAATTCTACAATGCTTATGAAAATAGCCGCAGTCCGAATTTAGAACCGTTGGCCATCCAGTATGCCGATTTTGCAATATGGCAACGCGAATATTTAAAGGGAGACATTTTAAATAAAAAAATGTCATTCTGGAAAAATAAATTGCATGGTGTGCCGCCATTGGAATTGCCGTTGGATTATCCACGTCCGGCAACGCAAAGTACGAGAGGAACTGTCGCAGGATTTAATATACATAAAGAACTGACCGGTAAACTAAATACACTCAGCCGGAAGGAAGGAGCAACCATGTTCATGACTTTGCTTTCTGCCTTCAATGTATTGCTGTACCGTTATAGCGGCCAGGAAGATATATGTGTTGGAACTCCCATCGCAGGCCGAAGCCAGCAGGAAGTAGAATCATTGATGGGATTTTTTATCAACAGCCTTGCCTTACGCAGTGACCTGAGTAAAAATATTTCCTTTAAAGAATTACTTCAACAGGTAAAAGATACTACGCTTGGGGCTTATGAGCACCAGGACGTGCCGTTTGAAAAAGTGGTGGAAGCCGTTGTGAAAGACAGGGACATTAGGAGAAGCCCGCTGTTCCAGGTGATGTTCATGTTTCAAAACACACCCGACGTGCCTGCATTAAAGTTGGGAGACGTAGAATTGTCCAGGGAGAAGTCAGAACATAAGACATCTAAATTTGAACTAACCTTTACACTCACGGAAAACGCAGACGGTTTAAATGGATCGGTGGAATATTGCACTGATCTTTACAGTGAGCAAACCATTCAAAGGATGATCGGTCATTTCAAAGAATTGTTAAGTTCAATTGTATCTGCGCCGGAGGAAGCCATCAATAACCTGACAGTATTGAGTAGTTCAGAGCAGCAGCAATTGCTTACCGGTTTTAATGATACTGAATTGGCATATCCAAAAGATAAAAGTATAATCCATCTTTTTGAAGAGCAGGTAGTAAAAACTCCTGGTTCTGTGGCGCTGGTATTTGAAGAAAAACAATTGTCCTATACAGAGCTAAATGCAAAAGCAAATCAACTCGCATATTATCTTATAGAAAAAGGCGTAACGCCTGCCGGTCTCGTACCCATCTGCATAGAACGCTCCATGGAAATGGTAATTGGATTATTAGCCATATTAAAAACGGGCGCCGCCTACGTACCTGTTGACCCCGAATATCCTGAAGAGAGGATTAGCTATATGCTGGAAGATACAAATGCAAATCTTATTCTAACTACAAGCCAAAGCAGGGATAAAATAAAAGTTGGTAAAGAAATTACCATTATTGAAACAGATAGTGAAGCGCAGCGTATAAATGAACATCCGGATTACAATTTGCGGGTAAATATTCATCCCAATGATTTAGCTTATGTCATTTATACTTCGGGTTCAACAGGTAAACCGAAAGGTGTAATGATTGAGCATAGAAGTGTGGTGAACCTTTTAATGAGTTTCGCAAATACAATTGAGTTTACCAGCGATTCTGTTTTCCTTTCCGTAACGACGTACAGTTTTGATATAGCTTATTTGGAGTTGTATATGCCTTTAATTCATGGAGCCAAATTAATTGTATCATCGAGGGAGGTTTCGCTTAACGGCTTTCTTTTAACAGAAAAAATAGCTTCTTATAGGCCTACTCACATGCAGGCTACACCTTCTACATGGCAGATATTGCTCGATTGCGAATGGGAAAATAAAGAAGGTATAAAAATGTTGATTGGCGGTGAAGCCGTAAAAGAAGATTTGAAAAATGAACTTACCCAAATGGGAGAAGTCTTTAATTGTTATGGCCCTACGGAAACAACGATTTGGTCGCTTGTAAAAAAGCTATCACCCGTAGAAAAAGTGCTGATAGGTAAACCGATAGCTAACACCAACATTGCTATTTTAAATAAAGAAAACCAGTTGTGCCCGGTAGGCGCAGCCGGCGAAATTTGTATTGGCGGAGATGGACTGGCAAGAGGTTACTTGAACCGCCCGGAATTAACCACCGAAAAATTCTTTATTAATCCATTTGCAAAAAATAAAGAAACAAGATTATACAAAACGGGGGACCTTGGCCGGTGGCTGCCGGACGGCAATATTGAATACATGGGAAGGCTGGATGACCAGGTAAAAATAAGGGGACATCGCATTGAGCCAGGTGAAATAGAAAGTTTGCTGCAGCAATGCGGTCATGTCAGCCAGGCTGTTGTTTTAGCCCGTGATGATAAGCAGGGCAATAAAAGGCTGGTAGGATACATAGTTCCGCAAGGATCATTTGAAAAGGAAAGTATCATCATTTATTTAAGAGGAAAATTGCCTGCTTATATGATACCGGCCTTGTGGGTAGAATTACAAAATTTGCCGCTTACACCCAATGGGAAAATTAACAGGAAAGCGTTGCCTGATCCTGAAATCAGCGGTTCAGAAGATAATTACGTACGGCCCGGCAACGAAATGGAAAAGATGCTGGTAGAAATCTGGCAGAATCTGTTAGGCGTCGAAAGAATAGGAATAAAGGATAACTTTTTTGAATTGGGAGGACATTCGCTTTTGATAATAAAAATGGTTTCGATGATTAAAAAACAATTCTCTGTTTCAATCCCCGTTCTTCTATTGTTCCAGTTTACCACTATCAGCGATATTAGTAAATATATGGACTGGCAAAACGATACAAAACAGGAAGAAGATTCAGTTCCATTTGAAGTTTTAAGTATTTAAGAATAAGAATAATGATCAGGAAAGCTATTGACATATTACAATCTTCAAAAAGCAAAGGCGTTCATCTATACCTTGATAACGGCCAGTTGCAGGTGAAGTATGCAAAAGAGAAAGGAATAGATCCGCAGTTGCTTGAGGAGATAAAGAGCAACAAGGAATTAATAATAAATTTTCTCAAAGATTCGCAGGCAAATTTCAATTCGAATGGAATTAAGGAAATTAATCTCCTTGATGTCTCAAGGGATGCTGCCAAGCCAATTCCTTTGTCCTTTAGCCAGGAAAGACTTTGGTTTATTGACCGCCTCGAAGGCAGTACACAATACCACATGCCTGCCGTATTAAGGTTAAAAGGAAAACTGAATCTTGAAGCTCTTGAATTTGCTTTGAAGGAAATCGTAAACCGGCATGAATCAGTAAGGACAGTATTTCGTGAAGAAGGTGGCGAGGCGCATCAACTTATAATTGACGCCAACGGATGGTCTCTATCTGTTGTTGATGGTTCTTTGTATAGAGAAAATAGCGAGGGTTTAAAATCATTTATTCAGGAACTAATCAGCAAACCTTTTGACCTGTCAGCAGATTATATGCTTCGTGCCAATCTTATTACATTAGATACTGACGAGCATGTGCTGGTAGTAACAATGCATCATATAGCCTCGGACGGATGGTCCCGTTCTATACTGGTAAGGGAGGTAATGGAACTGTATCTTTCCCATGAAGAAAAAAGAGATGCCCGGTTAACCCCGCTTCCTGTACAGTATGCAGACTATGCATTATGGCAAAGGCAATATTTGTCAGGCGAAAATTTAGAAAGGAAATTAGCGTATTGGAAAGAAAAGCTTAGTGACGTTCTTCCACTTCAACTTCCCACAGACTATGCAAGACCAGCGGTTCAAACCACCAGGGGAGCATCAGCAACTTTCAGTGTAGATGAAAAGTTATCTGGCGAGCTGGCAGCATTTAGTCAACAGCAGGGAGCTACTATTTTTATGACCCTGCTTGCTGCTTTCAAAGTTTTATTATATAGATATACCAGCCAGCCGGATATATGCGTAGGCACTCCCATCGCCGGAAGACTTCAACCCGAGGTAGAAGGCCTTATCGGATTTTTTGCCAATACGCTGGCATTAAGAACTGAGGTAAATGAAGATGCATCTTTTGTAACGTTTTTACAGCAGGTAAAAAGAACTACCATCGAAGCACAACAACTCCAGGAAGTGCCGTTTGAAAAAGTGGTGGATGCGGTTGTAAAGGAAAGATCATTGAGCCGCACGCCGCTTACGCAGGTTCTTTTTGCACTTCAAAATGTTCCGGAAATTCCGGAACTAAAATTAGGAGACATACAATTTTCGAAAGAAGGATACGAGCACACAACGGCGATGTTTGATATCAGTTTCTTTATCAATGAAACTGTGAACGGATTGAAGGGAATAGTGGAATATTCTACGGAGCTTTTCCATGGGCAAACCATCACCCAAATGATGGGGCACTACGAAGAATTACTTTCTTCTATTATACAAGACCCGCAGCAAAAAGTAGCAGAACTTTCCCTGCTTTCAAAAGATGAGGAAGAATTATTATTGGTAAAGTTTAATGATAACAAATCAACATACCCCGATAAAACAATCATTAAGCTTTTTGAAGAACAGGCGGCAATAGTACCGGATAATATCGCATTGATATTTGACGAAAAACAAATTACATACAAAGAGCTTAACGAGCAGGCAAACTGCCTGGCGCATTATCTCAAAAAGAAAGGCATTCGCAATGAAATGCTTGTGCCCGTTTGTATTGAACGTGGTGTAGAAATGATCGTTGGTATTCTCGGTATTCTAAAAGCGGGCGCCGCTTATGTGCCAATAGATCCCGAATACCCTTCAGAAAGGATAAGCTATATGCTGGAGGATTGTAAAGCAGCGATTGTGATCAGCAGCAAGAAAAGCAAATCAAAAATACTTGTTGGCGGGGGAATTGAAGTAATAGAATTAGATGGCGGTAATAAAGAGATCAAAGATCAGCCTGTATCAAATCCCACTACTGAGATTATGTCCCATCATCTTGCGTATGTAATATACACGTCCGGCTCTACCGGAAAGCCAAAGGGAGTGATGATTGAACATGGAAATGTGTATTCGTTTATTTGCTGGTGTATGGAGGAATTTGCTGCTTCCAAATTTAAAATTGTTTATGCATCCACTTCAATATGTTTTGATCTTTCAGTGTATGAAATTTTTTATCCGTTAAGCATTGGCAAGCCTGTAAGAATCATTGAAAACGGATTGCATATCGGCAAGTATCTGAAGGCAGACAGCTTTGTATTAACCAATAGTGTGCCGGTGGTAATCGAGAATTTATTAAGAGAAGGAAGGGACATCAGCAATATTAGTGTGATCAATATGGCGGGTGAACCCGTTCCCGTGCAGGTGCAGCAAGCCCTCGATACTGAAAGAATTGAAGTACGAAATTTGTATGGCCCTACAGAAGATACTACCTACAGCACGGTTTATAGAATGCGAAAAAATATGCCGATAATGATCGGTAAGCCCATCAGTAATTCCAGTGTTTACATTTTAAACAAGAAAGGAAAGCCTGCTCCCGTAGGAGTAGCCGGTGAGATATGTATGGGCGGTGCCGGAGTAGCAAGGGGATATTTAAACCGCCCGGAGCTGACTGCAGAAAAGTTTATCCCGGATAATTTTTCAAAAGAAAAAGATGGCAGGCTATACCGCACCGGCGATCTTGGCAGATGGTTGCGTGATGGCAATATCGAATACATGGGCAGGATAGATGACCAGGTAAAAATAAGAGGATTCAGAATTGAGCTGGGTGAAATAGAAACTGCGATGAATGATCTTGAGCAGGTAAGCAGCAGCTGTGTTGTTGTAAAAAAACATGCTAATGCTACCAGTACACTCGTAAGTTATTTTATTCCGGATAAAAATGTGCTGAATGAAAAAGAAAAGGAACTATACCAGGCGCAGGTATTAAGCTGGAAAGAAGTATATGAAATAGAATATGAACAAACGGAAGGAAAAGAGGATGTAAACGAGGAGTTCAATATTATCGGATGGAATGATAGTTTTACCGGTGAGGCTATTCCTGAAGTGCAGATGACCGAATGGGTAAATGAGATTACACAAAAAATACTTTCCGAAAATCCTGAAAATGTGTTGGAGATCGGATGCGGTACAGGGCTTATCTATTACCAGCTTGCGGGTAAAGTAAAAAAATATATTGGAACAGATTTCTCCAGATCATCTATCAACCAGATCACGCAACGAATCAGTAAGGGCCTAAGGGAGTATGGCCCGACAGAATTATTTGTAGCTGCAGCACACGAGGTAAAAATTAAAGACCAGCAGGAAGTTGATACCATTATTCTCAATTCTATTGTTCAATATTTTCCTGGTATGCAATACATGAATGATGTGATTAGGAATTGCATGGAAATATTAAATGGTAAAGGCCGCATCATCATCGGGGATGTACGCGACAACCGTTTATTGACTCTTTTCAACGGCCGTCTGCATTTGAATAAAATGCCTCAGTCGGTAAGTCTAAGAGAATTCAAGTGGGCGATAGACCAGGATGTTTTGAAGGAAGAAGAGTTTTGCCTGTCCCCGGAATATTTTTATATGCTCCGGTCAATTTATTCCGAAATAACTCATGTTGATATTCAATGGAAAAATGTTTCATTCATAAATGAGCTTTCATTATATAGATTCACCGTGATAATCTATGTAGGAATTGAAACTCCATTGATGAAACCGGCCTGGGTATCATTATCGGATGAAAAAAGCAAACAGGAAATTCTTTCACAAATTGAGAAAGGCGTCGGTACAATTGCTTTAAAAAATATTCCCAATCCGCGTTTATGGAAAGAAAGGCAATTGGCTAATGCAATGCAGAATAAAACTGGCAAGGCAGTTGGAGATTTATTATCAGCAATAGAAAATGAAGAAAAGGGAAATGTAGAAATTAAGGACCTTCTGCAACTTGGAACCGAAAAAGGTTATCAATACAAATTCCTGCTGAATGAAGATCCGCTGAAAATAAATGTGTTGATGGAACCTAATCCATCGTCCAATTTTATTGAGCAGTTTTACAATGAAAAAGAGGAAATAGACAATAAGCCACTAACCAATATTCCTTTATTTGCCGATATAAGTTTGCTGTTGCAAAAAGACATCAGGGCTTTGCTGAAACAACGGCTGCCGGAATACATGATTCCATCGGAAATGGTTGCGCTGGCTCATTTACCTCTTAATACAAATGGCAAAACAGACAGGAGGTTTTTAAGTGAACGCGAAGATGTTGCCATCGTAAATAAATTGAGTTACCAACCTCCGCAAACCGAACTGGAGACAAAGCTTGCCCCAATATGGCAGGATCTGTTGCGCATCGAAAGAGTTGGAATCCAGGATAACTTTTTTGAACTGGGCGGGCATTCATTATTAGTAATGCGGTTAATATCTGCAGTCCGCCGGGAACTGGATGTGGAGCTTGCTATTAAAGACCTGTTTGTTTATTCAACAATAGCAAAACTTTCGGGTTATTTGAAAGCGCTTCAAAGCACGGCTCTTGTACTTCCTGAAATTCAGGCATTGCAAAGGCCTGCACGAATTCCACTTTCATTTAGCCAGGAGCGTCTATGGTTTGTTGATCGCCTCGAAGGAAGTGTTCCCGTTCCATGTTCCTGCAGTGTTGAAATTAGAAGGAAGGCTCAACAAAGAGGCTTTATCTTATGCGCTCAAAACTGTAGTTGACAGGCATGAAGTGCTTAGAACTGTATTCCTCGAAGATGATGGATTTCCATACCAGTTTATTAAAGACAAAGATGGCTGGGATTTAAATATTTCTGATGGTACAGTTTATGCGAAAGATGATGCCGCTTTCCAGGAGCATTTGAAAAAATTATTGTCTGCACCGTTTGATCTTTCACGCGATCACACTCTTCGTGCAGACCTGCTGGTGTTAGGCGAAGAAAACCATGTGTTGGTTATAACCTTGCATCATATAGCTTCTGATGCATGGTCACTGGGTATTATGGTGAAGGAAGTAGTTGAATTGTACAAGGCATTTACAGAAGAAAGAGCCGGTAGCTTTACCTGCCCTTTCAATTCAATATGCCGACTATGCAATATGGCAAAGAAATTATCTCACGGGCGAATTGCTCAATAATAAATTAAACTACTGGAAAGAAAAGTTAAATGGAATTGAGCCCCTTCAGTTACCTGCAGATTATCCGCGACCGCCGGTGCAAAGTACAAAAGGCACAACCACCATTTTTGCAATCAATAAAGATATAACTGATCAAATAAAAGAATTAAGCAGGCAGCATGAGAGTACGCTGTTTATGACTTTACTGGCCGCATTCAAAGTTTTATTGCATCGTTATACCGGGCAGCAGGATATTTGTATCGGCACATCAATTGCCGGCAGACAGCAACAGGAAATCGAAAATCTTATTGGCTTTTTTGTAAATATACTTGCGTTAAGAACTTATATAGATGAGGGTATTTCATTTACAGGGTTGCTTGAAAAAGTAAAACAAACAACCCTTGAGGCGTATGAGCACCAGGAAGTACCATTCGAAAAAGTGGTGGATGCTGTTGTGAAGGAAAGAGATATTAGCCGCACCCCACTTTTCCAGGTGTTATTCGTAATGCTAAATACACCCGAAGCTCAGGAAACTGCTTTAGGCGGGCTTGCTTTATCCGGGATGCAGTTTGAGCACACTTCCTCCAAGTATGATATTACCTTTTTTGTGAGAGAAACTCCGCAGGGACTTTCAGGATCGGTAGAGTACAGTACCGAACTGTTCAATGAGCAAACCATTTCAAGAATGATGTCTCAGTTCAATATGTTACTTGAGGCTGTTATCGCACACCCTGGACAGAATATTTCCCTTTTCCCACTAATGACCAGGGCTGAAGAAAATCAATTACTCATTGAATTCAATAATACCGAATCATTATATCCGGAAGATAAAACGATCATTGACTTGTTTGAAGAACAGGTCTCAAAGGCACCTGATGCGATTGCTTTGATTTTTGGAGATGCGAGTATCACTTATCATCAATTAAATGAGCGTGCCAATCAATTGGGATATTATTTGAAAAATAAAGGTGTTTCTAAAAATGCGTCGGTAGTGCTGAGTGTTGAGCGATCAGTAGAAATGATGGTCGCGATTCTCGGTATCTTAAAAGCAGGTGGCGCTTATGTTCCTCTAGATCCGGGCTATCCTGCGGAGAGAATTGGATTTATGCTGGAGGATACGGCAAGCGATATAATTATTACAACTAAAAATCTCCGACCCGGATTTACAAATGCAGGTAGCGTTCAGATTATAGAAATAGATACGGAATGGGATCTTATCAGTAAGCAAAATAAGGATAATATTTCAACGTATGTTGACTCGGATGATCTTGCTTATGTGATTTATACTTCAGGATCAACCGGCAGGCCCAAAGGAGTAATGGTAACACAGAAAAATGTGGTGAGCCTGGTAAAGGGAGTTGACTTTGTTTCTTTGACAAACGATGATATTTTGCTTTCAACAGGATCCTCATCCTTTGATGCCACAACCATTGAGTATTGGGGAATGCTTCTGAATGGAGGGCTATTAATTTTATGTGCAGATTCTACATTGCTTGATCATAAACTATTAAAAGAAGAAATAAATTCTAGACGAGTAAATAAGATGTGGTTTACCTCGGGATGGTTTAATCAACTTGTGGATGCTGATATTACGATTTTTGAAAACCTTGAAACCATTTTGGTAGGCGGTGAAAAATTATCACCTCGTCATATTGAAAAGCTAAGAAAAACTTATCCTGAAATTGAAGTCATAAATGGATATGGCCCTACTGAAAATACTACGTTCTCCCTAACTTATAGGATCACAGACAAAGAGACCAATACCCCCATTCCAATAGGCCGTCCTCTTAATAACCGAAGCGCTTTCATATTGGATGAACATCACCAACTTGTTCCATTAGGCGTTAGCGGAGAGATATGTTTAAGTGGTGATGGCTTGTCAAAAGGCTATTTGAACCGGCCAGAACTAACGGCTGAAAAGTTTATTGATAATCCATATTGCGAAGGGCGAATGTACAAAACCGGGGATGTAGGCCGGTGGTTACCTGATGGTAATATTGAATACCTGGGCAGGAAAGATGACCAGGTAAAGATTCGCGGGTATCGTATAGAAATGGGGGAGATAGAAAGCGTATTGCAGGAATGCGATCAGGTGAAAGATGCAGCAATAATAACCAGGACAGACCAGGAAGACACAAAGCGCCTCGTAGCATATATAGTTCCCAATGGCGATTTTGATAAACCGGCGATACAGTATTATCTGAAAAATAAGCTGCCGGATTATATGATCCCCGCTTTGTTCGTTGAGATGGAAAGCTTGCCATTAAACGCTAATGGAAAAGTTGACAGGAAAGCATTGCCTGATCCTGAAATAACAGAAGAAGCGGGTGATGAATATGTAGCTCCTTCAAGCGAACAAGAAAAAATATTGGTGAAGATATGGGAAGAGCTTCTTGACCTTGAAAGAGTAGGAGTACATGATAACTTTTTTGAAATAGGCGGTGATTCACTGTTGGCGATTCGTGTAGTGTCAGCGATTAGAAAGAAATTAGGAGTTGAGATGCCAATCAGCAACCTGTTTGAATTCCAGACGGTCTCAACACTTGCAACGAAGCTGCGTACCCAATCAAACGGTGCGTTGCTTCCGGTAATCCAAAAAGCAACAAGGCCTCAGCGTATACCATTATCCTTTAGCCAGGAGCGTTTATGGTTTATTGATCGTCTCGAAGGAAGCCTGCAGTATCATATACCAGCAGTCATGCGGCTGAAAGGTGACCTAAATATGAATGCGTTGGAACATGCATTAAGCTCAATTGTCAACAGGCACGAAGTGTTGAGGACCGTTTTCCTGGAACACGATGGAGATGCATATCAATTTGTAAAAGATTACGCCAACTGGGCGTTGCCGTTAGTTGACGGAGTAAAATATGAAAACGACCTTTCAGCATTACAGCAATTGATACAAAAATTGATTAACGCAACTTTTGATCTCAGTAAAGACAATATGTTGCGGGCTCATGTTATCAAGCTCAGTGACCATGAACACATTCTTTTAGTAACCTTGCATCACATTGCTTCCGACGGATGGTCAAGATCCATACTGGTTAAGGAAGTCGCAGAATTATATACTGCCTTTGAAGAAGGCAGGGAAACGGCATTGGCTGATCTCCCGATTCAATATGCAGATTTTTCAATATGGCAGCGCAATTATTTAACCGATGAAGTTTTAGGAAAAAAAATGGCATACTGGCAAAACAAGCTTGAAGGAATTGAGCCACTGCAAATGCCACTGGATTTCGCGCGGCCACCTATCCAAACTTCAAGAGGTGCCAGCGCACCGTTTACTTTTGATAAGCAATTGTCAAATGCATTGGCGCAATTAAGCCGGGAGAAGGGCACAACCTTATTCATGACATTGCTCGCTGCGTTGAAAGTTCTGCTCTACCGGTACAGCGGGCAAAAAGATATTTGCATTGGCACTGGCACCGCGGGCCGTCAGCAACAGGAGGTTGAAGACCTGATCGGCTTTTTTATCAACACGCTTGCTTTAAGAACTGAATTAAATACTGACGGCAGCTTTACTACTTTGTTGCAAGATGTTAGAAAAACTACCGTTGAAGCTTATGAAAACCAGGAAGTGCCTTTTGAGAAAGTAGTAGATGCAGTAGTGAGAAAAAGGGACCGAAGCAGAAACCCGCTCTTCCAGGTAATGTTTGTCTTACAAAATACCCCGGAAGTACCTAGTCTAAAACTTGGTAAGTTACAATTAGAAAGAGCGGGCTACGAACATACGACGGCACAATTTGATCTTTCTTTCAGCATAACGGAAAATGATAGAGGGCTTTCTGGTTCACTAGAATACAATGTTGACCTATTCACCAAACAAACTGTCTCCCGGATAATAGAACATTTTAGGGAACTGCTTGGCTCAATCATAAAGTCGCCGGAACAAAAAATAAGCGATCTGCCAATCTTAGGGGCGAACGAGGAACATCAGTTAATGGAAGACTTTAATGACACCTATTCAGCCTATCCTCAGAACAAAAGTATTGCAGACTTATTTGTGGAACAAGTTGCTAAAACGCCGGAAGCGACCGCTGTTGTTTTTATGAACCAAAGCCTCACCTATAAACAACTGGATGAGCGCTCAAATCAGTTGGCTAATTATTTAGTTGATATAGGAATAAAGCCCGGGGATAATGTAGGGCTTTTATCCTCCCGCAGGCTGGAGATGATAATAGGAATATTTGGAATTATTAAAACAGGTGCTGCCTACGTACCATTTAATACAGAATATCCTGCCGAAAGGTTACAATATGTTGTTGAAAACGCCGGCATAAAACATATCGTTTACACAGACATTGAATTGGTGAAGTTGTATGAATTCAGTAATTGTGAATGTGTAGATTTAGATAAATCTTTTGAGTATCAAACCGAGATCAACCCCGTAAAGGTGCCTATAGATTCCCCGGTATATATCATGTACACTTCGGGTACAACAGGCCGTCCCAAAGGTATTTCTGTTAGCAACAGGAATGTAATAAAGCTGGTTTACGAGCTTGGGGATATTGCAGTTAAGCCTTGGGACCGGATGTTGCAATGGTCTAATTATGCCTTTGATGGATGCGTGTATGAAATTTACAGTTCATTGCTGAAAGGGGCGGGCCTTTACCTGGTAAAAGATGAATGGGCATCTGATGTTTATGAATTGGGTAAGGTAATGAAAGAACAAAAGATCAACATGTGTTTCATTACAACGGCGCTGTTTAATACTTTCGTTGATGTTAATCCGGATATGCTAAAGGGATTACGAAAGATATTATTTGGAGGAGAGATGGTTTCTTTATCACATGTTCGCAAAGCATTAGAAGTAATCGGGCAGGAAAAGATCGTGCATGTTTACGGGCCTACAGAAACTACCGTATATGCTACTTTTAGCCCTTTGAATGTTATAGGTGAAGATGGTATTATCCCGATCGGCAAGCCGTTGGCTAATACCCAACTTTATGTTTTGGATGCTTACAGCCATCTTGTGCCCATTGGTGCGCTCGGTGAATTGTATATTGGCGGCGATGGTGTGTCGTTAGGCTATGTAAATAATGATGCCTTGACTTTGGAGAAGTTTGTGAATATTCCCGGTATCAATAACGAAAAAAGATTATACCGCACCGGAGACTTGGTTCGCATGCTTCCTGATGGCAATATTGTTTACATAGGTAGAATTGATAACCAGGTAAAAATCCGGGGTTATAGAATAGAGCCGGGAGAGATAGAGAATCTGCTGCAGGAAAGTGATATGATAAGCAAAGCGGTGGTTATGGTCAGGGAAAGTATTGACTTGAATAAGTCATTGGTGGGTTATATCGTACCCGGTGAATCATACAATAAACAACTGCTTGTTTCCTGGCTGCAGAGCAAGCTGCCAGAATATATGATCCCAGCATTATGGGTTGAAATGGAACGCTTCCCTTTGAATCCCAATGGAAAAATTGACAAAAAAGCATTACCTGATCCCGATGTAACAGACATGCCAAGTAATGTGCATAAAGAAGCTTCAACTGAAATTGAAAGAAAGCTTGTAAACATATGGCAGGACATCTTAAGCAAAAAGCGCATTGGCATAAATGATAATTTCTTTGAGCTTGGAGGGCATTCTCTGTTAGCTATGAGATTAATTTCTGCAGTGAGAAAAGAACTTGAGGTAGAACTGGCCGTTAAAGAATTATTTCTAAATCCAACGATTTCTGAATTGGGCAGCCACCTCCAAAAACAAAAGAAGGTATCATTGCTTCCGGCCATTGAAGCTTATCCTCGCCCTAAACATATTCCCTTATCATTCAGCCAGGAGCGTTTATGGTTTGTTGATCAATTAGAGGGAAGCATTCAGTACAATTCACCAATGGTGTTAAGGTTAAAAGGAGAGTTGAATAACGGGGCGCTGAGTTATGCGGTGCAAAATATAATCAGCCGGCATGAAGTACTCAGAACTGTATTTTATGAAGCAGACGGAAAGCCGTATCAATCAATAACGAACAGCGGAGGATGGAAGCTGAGTGAGGTGGACGGTTTGGCTTACAGAGATGATCGAAACGCATTGCAAAATTTTATAGAAAAATTGATCGTAACACCATTTAACCTCGCAAAAGACTATATGCTTCGTGCTCACCTGATCGAAGTTGAAAAAGATGATCATGTACTTGTAGGGGTAATGCACCATATTGCGTCAGATGGATGGTCTGTCCCAATAATTGTAAGAGAAGTACAGGAATTGTATAACGCGTATTTGGAAAAACGTTCTCCGGCTTTGCCTGAATTGTCTGTTCAATTTGCTGATTATGCAATCTGGCAAAGAAAATACCTCGGTGGAGAAATTTTTGATCGCAGAATTGAATATTGGAAAAAGAAACTTGATGGTGTGGCAGCGCTTCAATTACCAACCGATTTCAACAGGCCGGCTGTAAGAACCATTCGTGGCGCATCATTTAATTTTATGATTGAGAAAGAATTGTCGGATCAGTTGAATGAGCTTAGCCGGCGACACGGAACTACACTATACATGGTTCTGTTAGCAACGTACAAAATTTTGCTTCAACGTTACAGTGGCCAGGGTGATATCTGTGTAGGCGCATCCATCGCTAATCGTCCGCAAAAGGAACTTGAGGAATTGATAGGTTTCTTCGTTAATACTTTAGCTTTACGTACCTGGGTTGATGAAACAACTGCTTTTTCAGAGTTTTTGCAAAAAGTGAAGACCACCACGCTCGAGGCTTATGAGAACCAGGATGTGCCGTTTGAAAAAGTGGTGGAAGAGGTTGTTAAAGAAAGAGATCCCGCAAGATCGCCATTATTCCAGGTGATGCTGGTATTGCTTAATACACCCGAAACTTCTAAATTAGGCCTGGGTAATGTAGCGTTGTCGCAGGAGGCTTTTGAAATTAAGATATCCAAGTTTGATTTTACTTTTCATGTGTCACAATCAGAATATGGTTTACCCGTTACCGTTGTTTATAATACTGATCTCTACAGCAAGGATACCATTGGCAGAATGTCGGGACATTTTAAACAACTTTTAAATTCTGTAGTAAAACATCCTCTGCAAAGTATCGAATTATTGCAGATGCTTACCGAGGCTGAAGAGCAACAATTATTGGTTGAATTCAATTAATGGCAATATAAATAATGGATAAAAGCTTTATAGATTTATTTGAGGAGCAGGTACTAAAAACGCCGGATAACATCGCCGTAGTTTTCGGGGAGCAGCAGCTTTCATATAAGGAGCTGAATGAACGTTCCAATAAACTTGCCCACCATCTGAGAAATAATGACGTAAAAGAAGATACTCCTGTTCCGTTATGTATGGAGCGGGGCGTTGGTATGATAGCAGGCATGATGGGGATCATGAAAGCAGGTGGCGCCTATGTACCTATGGACCTGGATTTTCCGCAGGAAAGAATCAGTTACATGCTAAAGGATTCAGGGGCAAAAATACTTGTCTGCAGCAGGGAAAGTAGAAAGAACCTTCCTTGCACAAAGGGAATTGAGATTGTAGAAATAGATTCATTGACCTCCGGGCCAAAAAATAACTTACCTACCAACGTATTGCCTCAACACCTCGCTTACATTATCTACACTTCGGGTTCTACGGGAATGCCTAAGGGAGTAATGGTCGAGCACCGAAACCTGATAGATTACACAGCAGGACTAATAGAAAAGACCGGCATAAATGAATGCCGTTCATTTGCACTTGTTTCGACTGTCGCTACAGATTTGGGTAACACAGTAATTTATGCCTCACTTGCTTCGGGTGGCACCTTGCACGTATTCACGAAGGAGTCGGTAAATAATATAGAACTGCTGCACCGATATTTTGACGAACATAAAATTGAATGTTTAAAAATAGTTCCGTCGCACTGGAAAGCGCTTAGCATGGATGGCAAACTCTTGCTGCCTGAAAAGTTGCTCGTGTTTGGCGGCGAAGCGCTGCCTGAAAAGATAATAGAAGACATTCGTTCATCAGGTTCCGGTTGCCGGATTGTAAACCATTATGGCCCCACAGAAACGACGATAGGGAAACTTTTGCACATTGTGGAGCCGGATCGAAAATACGAATACACGGTACCGATAGGGAAGCCTTTTTCCAATACCAGGGTGCTTGTATTAACCAAAAATTTAAAATTGTGTCCCATTGGTGTGCCAGGCCAGTTATACATTACAGGGGATGGTGTGGCAAGAGGTTATTGGAACAACCCGGAATTAACGAAAGAAAAATTTATTCAAAATCCGTTTTCCAAACAGGCATATTCGCTTATGTACAGCACGGGAGATCTGGTAAAGTACCTGCCCGATGGAAATATTACTTTTATCGGAAGGGCCGATAACCAGGTAAAGATTCGCGGCTATCGAATTGAGTTAGGAGAAGTAGAAAATGTGTTACAACAATGCGAGCTTGTAAGCCAGGCAGTAGTTTTGGCAAGAGATGATAAGCAGGGAAATAAGAGGCTTGCAGGATATATTATCCCTAACAACGCATTTGACAAAGAAGGGATTTTATCTTTCGTGAAAGAAAAATTACCCGAGTATATGATACCGGCGGTGTTGATGGAAATGGAAAGTTTCCCACTAACTCCTAATGGGAAAATAGATAGGAATGCCCTGCCTGATCCGGAGGCTGCTGATTTGTCCGGGGATGAATATGTTGCTCCCCGCAATGATGTGGAAGCGAAGCTGGCCGTGATCTGGAAAGATGTACTCGAGGTAGAAGAGGTGGGCATTAATAATGATTTCTTTGAATTAGGCGGACACTCATTGCTCGCGGTGAGATTGGTATCGGCCATTCGAAAAGCTTTTGTAGTGGAAATGCCTATCAGCGATATTTTTGATTTTCCGACTGTAGCATTACTTGGTGCGCAATTATCTCAAAATACTGATAACAAAGTTCTCAATTCAATTGAACCGGTTGTACCAAGGCCCGCGCACATTCCTTTATCATTTAGCCAGGAAAGGTTGTGGTTTATTGATCGCCTCGAAGGAAGCGTGCATTATCATGTGCCTGCTGTGCTTCGGTTAAAAGGCAATTTGAATAAAAACGCTTTGCAAAATGCATTGAAGGGTATTGTAAGCCGTCATGAAGTATTGCGTACTGTGATACTTGAAGATGAAGGCCACCCCTGTCAATTCGTTAAAGATGCTGAAGGTTGGGAACTATCTGCAGTGGATGATTCAGTATATAGTAACGATAATAGATCATTACAGCAGTACATCCATCGATTGATCATTCATCCTTTTGATCTTGCAAAAGATTACATGTTCCGTGCAACTTTGATAACGTTGGGTGATGAAGAAAATATATTAATAGCAACCCTTCATCATATATCTTCAGATGGATGGTCAAGATCTATTTTAGTAAAAGATGTAGTTGAACTATATAATTCATTTGAGGAGAACCGCACGTCTCAGCTTTCTCCGCTCAAGGTACAGTATGCCGACTACGCAATTTGGCAAAGGGCTAATTTAACAGGAGATGTATTTGATAACAAATTAAATTATTGGAAAGAAAAACTTCGCGATGTGGCGCCTATACAGCTTCCCACAGACTTCAAACGGCCGCCTGTATGGAATTCAAGAGGAGCCTTTGTTTATTCTAAAATAGACAAAAATTTAACCGTGCAGCTTGGAGTCTTAAGTCAAAAGCAGGGAACCACATTGTTTATGACTTTACTTGCTGCCTTTAAGGTTTTGCTTTACAGGTATAGCGGCCAGCGAGACATTTGTGTCGGCACCCCCATCGCAGGCCGGCAACAGGTAGAGTTGGAAAATCTTATAGGCTTTTTTGTAAACACTCTTGCCCTGCGAAACGAAGTGCATAGCGATATTCGGTTTCATGAACTTTTGAGCCATGTAAGAACAACTACTTTGGAAGCGTATGAACACCAGGAAACTCCTTTTGAAAAAGTAGTGGATGCGCTTGACCTGGAGAGAGACTTAAGCAGAAATCCGGTCTTCCAGGTAATGTTTGTTTTGAGAAATACTCCTGAAGTGCCGGAGCTGAAATTTGGAGAGGTCACGCTTTCGGCTGAAAATGCAGAGCATACAACCGCAATGTTTGACATCCAGCTTTTCGTAACAGAAACGCCGGATGGATTATCTATAGTTACTGAATATAGCACTGATTTATTCGCATCCGAAACTATCAAAAGAATGATGCGGCATTTTAAAGAGTTGCTAAGTGCTGTAATAGCAAATCCACAGGAAAAGATCGGCAGTTTGCCTATGTTGACGGCGGAAGATGAACGGCATTTATTAATTGAATTAAATAATACCGCTGTAGCTTTCCCTGAAAATAAAAATGTGATTGACTTGTTTGAAGAACAGGTATTAAAGACTCCGGATGCTATAGCTGTAATTTTTGAAGACGGCAGATTTACCTACGATGAACTCAATCAAAAAGCCAACCAGCTTGCACATTATTTAAAAGGTATCGGAATAAAAGAAGAAGCTCTTGTAGCAATTTGCCTCGACCGCAGTCCGCAGATGATTGCAGGCATTTGGGGAATATTGAAGGCCGGCGCTGCTTACGTTCCTATAGACCCGGAGTATCCTTCAGATCGTATTGCTTATATGCTGGAAGATACAGCGGCGAAAGTGGTAATCATTAATTCTCAAAGCAGAAATAAAATTCCAAATGCGAGAAAGCATAGATCATATAATTGAATTGGATAAGAGTTTTTCAATTATTAAAGATCAGCCAACAGGTAATCTCAATGTGCCGGTTACTGCCACCAATCTGGCATATGTGATCTATACATCCGGTTCTACCGGAAAGCCTAAAGGTGTAATGAATGAACATGGAGGTCTGGCCAACCGGTTATTTTGGGCTCAGCATTATTTTCACCTAACTGGTGATGATGTAGTGCTGCAAAAAACCACATTTTGTTTTGATGTATCAGTATGGGAATTATTATGGCCGTCATTGGTTGGAGCCAGGTTGGTATTTGCCAAACCAGGCGGGCAAAAAGACAATGCCTATATCAAATACATCATCGAAAAAAACAAGGTGAGCGTTTTACATTTTGTTCCCTCCATGCTAGGTGTTTTTCTTCCTGATCTACAGAGTGGAGACTGCCAATCCCTTAAGAAAGTATTGTGTAGCGGTGAGGCTTTGAAACCATCGCATGTCGCATTATTTAAAGAGAGCCTGCCTAATGTGGAGTTGCATAATTTATACGGGCCTACCGAAGCGGCCATAGATGTTACCTGCTGGACAATGGAGAATAATGACAAAGACATTAATATTGTACCAATAGGCAAACCCGTTTCAAATACGGCGATATACATTTTAAATGAGAATCAAAACCTTGCTCCATTAGGCGGCATCGGCGAAGTACATATTGGTGGCATACAGGTAGCCCGTGGGTATCTAAACCGCCCTGAATTAACCGCCGAAAAATTTATCGAATATCCGGCCCCGATTAAAAACTCATTACTGTTAAAAGATAATGTAAATGCCGGCAGTCATTTGAAATTGTATAAAACAGGTGATCTTGGGCGATGGTTATCAGACGGAAATATCGAATACCTTGGAAGAAAAGACGACCAGGTAAAGATTCGCGGGTATCGCATAGAATTAGGTGAAATAGAAACAGCGCTACTGCAAGGTGAATTAGCGAATGAAGCAGCAGTGCTGTTTAAATCTGATAAAACGGGCAATGACCGGTTAATTTGCTACTACGTGCCAGAATGGCAATTTGTAAAAGCCAAAGAGCGGGAATTATACCTTGAGAGGGTTGCCAACTGGAAAGAACTTTACGATACTGAATATTCCAAATCGGAAGACGAAAATATTGATGAGGAATTTAATCTTGCAGGATGGAACAGCAGCTTTACAGGAGAAGCAATCCCGGAAAAGGAGATGAAGCAATGGGTGGATGACATTGTCTCTGTTGTATTATCGCAGCCCGCAGAAAATGTATTGGAGATAGGGTGCGGAACCGGATTAATTTATTATCCTTTGGCAGGAAAGGTAAAAAAATACACAGGTACGGATCTTTCAAAAACCTCAATAAGCCAGATAAAAGAACGGATTAAGAAAGGTGAGAGAGATTATGGCCCTACCGAGCTAAAGGCTTGCGCTGCTCACGAAGTGGAATTAGAAAAAGGTGAAGAGGTTGATACCATTATTTTAAACTCCATAGTACAATATTTTCCTGGCGAGGATTATATGGATACGGTGATGAAAAAGTGCATTTCGCTTTTAAATGGAAACGGCAGAATTATTATTGGTGATGTAAGAGATAAACGACTACTCAACTTATTCAAGAGCCGCTTACAAATGCAAAAGCTTCAGCCATCAGCCGACACTAAAGAATTGGCATGGGCTGTAGAACAGGAAATTTTAAAGGAGGAAGAATTTTGTATATCTCCCGAATATTTCTACAATCTAAAATTAATTTACCCTGAAATTACACATATAGATATACAATGGAAGCAGGCTGATTATATCAATGAGCTATCCTTGTATCGTTACACGGTTATAATATATGTTGGCATTCAAAAGGATATAGTAAAACCGGAATGGCTAAGCTGGAAAGATATTGCAGATAAGCAAAATCTTATTGAATAAAATGAAGGAGAGCGGAAATATGATGGCTCTAAAAGATGTTCCTAATCCACGGTTATGGAAAGAAAGGATTGCCCATAATACACTAAAAAGTCAATCAGCAAAAACTGTGGGTGAACTTGCCGCCGCTATAGAAAATGAAGACCAGGAAAGTATTGAAGTTTCCGGCTTGCTGAATCTCGCCAGGGCAAATGGATTTCAATACCGTTTATTTTTAAATGAAGATCCTTTAAAAGTAAATTTGGTACTGGAGCATAAGCCTTCTGATAATTTTATACAACAAGTACACAGTAATGAACGGTAATAGTAAAAACGCTTTATATACCAATATTCCCCTGTTTTCAAATATCAGTATCCTCCTTCATAGTGAAATAAGATCTCATCTTCAGGCGAGCTTGCCGGAGTATATGATTCCTTCAGAATTCCATGCTTTAATGCAGATGCCACTAACCGGTAATGGTAAAATTGACCGAAACTTTTTAAACGGGAGAGAGGATAAAGCGGTTTTTAGCACCATAAATTATAAAGCCCCGGATTCTGAAGTTGAGCAAACTATCGCAAATATCTGGCAGGAACTATTAGGTATAGAAAAGGTAGGCATTTATGATAACTTTTTTGAACTGGGCGGCCATTCATTGCTGGCAATTAGATTGCTGGCGGCTATTCGCAAAAGGCTGAATGTAGTACTATCAGTAAATGATATATTTATCTATCCTACCATAGCAGGATTTTGTGAAAGATTTTTCAAAGACAACAAGGACACTGATAAAAATAAGATTAAACATCTCGTTCCTCTAAAAACAGGAACCAAGATTCCCATCTATATTGTTGCAGGTGGAGGTGGCACAGCAATTCGCTTTATGAAATTCGCAGAAATGATGGATGCGGATCAACCGGTATATGTATTGCAACCACCCGTAGAAAGCAAAGACCTGAAAGAATTTCCGGACACTGTAGAGGAAATTTCCAAAAAATTTATTGAAGAGATTTTGGTAAAAAACCCAGATGGGCCTTATGCATTATCCGGTCATTGTACAGGTGGCATTTTTGCATTTGAGATGGCCAGGCAGTTGGAGGCGATGGGTAAGAAAGTGCATTTACTGGCCATGTTTGATACCATTATTCGTAAAATGGCAAAACGGGAGCAGGCATCATTCAAAAACTTATATCATTTGCCCTTAAAAGTTCAACGATTGTTTTCTCAACTATTATTAAAACTGAATTTCGAATCTTTCTTATTGCGAAAGCACACGAAACAGGCCATAAATTACAAATTGAATGCTTTGAAAAAATTTATCAATAGCAAGCAGGCCAAAAAAAATAAATATCCTGATGAACTGCAATTTGCCGGGCTGGAAATTTTTAATGAATCCCTTGATTTGTATGTAAATGCCTGCAGGAAATATAGTTTAAAACCATACGATAGAGAAATCGTAATATTTTATGCAAAAGAGCATTATTATTTTACCGATGCAGAGAAGAAGGTGGCTTTTAAGAAACTATCGTTGAACAATGACACAAAAAATATGTGGAATCAATTTGCAAAAACAGTAAAGATTCATGAAATAGAAGGAGAGCATTCTAACATGTTTGAAACTGTTCATGGTAGCGGGTTTGCACAACTATTGCAACGTTATTTAGATACATCGGATAGTTAAATATTAAAAAGGGTTAATCAATTAGCCCAATTTATTTTATAAAAACAGGAGAACAATCCCGTTTACATTTAACGGGCAACTTAAAGCCAAGAAAGAAGAATGAACATCTGGAAACAATTTAGGGGAGACTCATTTGAGAATAATAAAAATGGGATAGAACGGCTTACCCTTAAAGACCGGCTCGGAGCTATGACCAATGTGCCAAGATTTTTGAAGTTAGTATATCAAACCAGCCCCTGGCTTACCATTAGCAATGCCCTGATAAGACTTGGCCTTGCAATATTGCCGCTGGCAATGTTATATGTGGGAAAGCTCATAATAGATGAAGTGGTTATCCTTCTGAGGGCCGGCTATGGAGGTGACCATTCGCAGGCGCTCTTATGGAAATATGTGATAATTGAATTTGGATTAGTTGTGCTTATTACAGCCCTGAACAGAATAGTGAACCTTATTGATACTTTACTCGGCGATTTATTTGCAAATAAGTCTTCCATAAAAATCATGTCTCACGCGGCTACGCTCGACCTTGATCAGTTTGAAGATTCTTCATTCTATGATAAACTGGAACGGGCACGGCAACAAGCGGCCGGCCGTGCGGTATTGTTAACGCAGGTATTAACCCAACTACAGGATATCATTACCATGAGTTTCCTGGGCGTTGGGCTTATTATCTTTAATCCCTGGTTTACATTTATTTTACTTTTTTCCACAATACCTTCCTTTATAGGAGAATATTATTTTAACAGTAAAACCTATTCACTTGCAAGAAGCCAAATGCACAGGCGAAGAGAATTAGAATACCTAAGTTATGTGGGTGCAAGCGATCAGACGGCGAAAGAAGTAAGAGTGTTTGACCTGTCAAAATTTTTTATTGGCCGTTTCCAGGGGATATTCAAAAAGTTATATTATGATACCAGGAAACTGGCTACCAAGCGGGCTGTTTGGGGTATTGCACTCAATCTGCTTGGAACCATTGGATATTATACTGCATTTATTTTCATAATTAGGCAGGTAGTGGCGGGACTCCTGACGATAGGCAGTCTAACCTTTCTGCTAGGTTCTATTCGTCAGTTGGGAGCCAGTTTACAAAGTGTCATAAAGCGCTTCAGTACAGTATCGCAGGGTGCGCTTTATCTCAAAGATTTCTTTGACTTCTTTGAAATTACGTCCAGGATGAAAGTGCCTTCAAACCCGAGGCCATTTCCAAAGCCTATAAAACATGGCTTTACGTTTGAAAATGTGGGCTTTAAATATCTTAATACTACACGCTGGGCAAACCGTAATCTCAACTTTACACTTCATGCCGGGGAAAAGCTAGCATTGGTGGGAGAAAATGGCGCCGGAAAATCAACATTGGTAAAGCTTTTAGTTAGGTTGTATGATCCCACTGAGGGCCGTATTTTGCTCGATGGGCATGACTTGCGGGAATATGATTTAAATGAATTAAGAATGGAAGTAGGTATTATTTTCCAGGACTTTCTCCGCTATCAAATGACCACTAACGAAAATATTGCAGTAGGCAATATCGCAGAATTGAATAACCAGGATCTGATAATTAAATCAGCCAAACAAAGCCTTGCCCATAACATCATTGAAAGACTGCCCAATAAATATGAACAAGTTCTCGGAAGGCATTTCAGCCAGGGCGTAGAGCTCTCCGGTGGTGAATGGCAGAAGGTTGCGCTTGCAAGAGCTTATATGCGTGATGCGCAATTGATGATACTGGACGAGCCGACTGCTGCTTTAGATGCCCGATCGGAATATGAAGTGTTTCAACGTTTTTCTGAATTGACTGAAAATAAATCTGCAATACTGATCTCCCACAGGTTTTCTACAGTTCGTATGGCCAACCGCATTTTGGTCCTGGAACGCGGTGAGATTCGTGAAATAGGAAGCCATGAAGAATTGTTGGAAAAAGGCGGCCAGTATGCCGAATTGTTTCAGCTACAGGCTATGGGCTACAGGTAATTTCCGGATGTTTTTTAAAAGTCACAACTTGATAAATTTTAAGTTGGCTCTCATATCCCCGCTTGTAACTTCAGCAAAATATATTCCTTTAGGTAAATTTTCCATCCTGAATTTTAGGGCGCTCTCCATTTGAATTGACGGAAACTTTTTTACAGTACTGCCATAAATATTATGAATGATTATCTGCCCCTTTTTATCGCCAGGGTTTAATACTGTAAACTGAAGCCAATCGGAAACCGGGTTTGTGAGAAGTGCAACGGTTAGATCTTTTTTTCCATCGGGAAGCCTTACAAGTTTTATGTCACTAAAAAATGAAATTCCTTCCTTGTTAACTTCTTCTATTCGGTAATAAATATTTCCCGTCATCTGGTTTTCGATATTTTCCACAAAAAAATACCGGCCGTTATTTATATTGCAATCTGCTTTTAACGTGCCTGTCTCCGCCCAGTTCCCTCCATCTATGCTGCTCTGCACATGGTAATTACTTCCGCAGTTATCGGGGTCTGTTACCCATGATAAGTTTACTACGCCATTAATTAACCTTGCGTCAAATGAAATAAATATTGAAGCGAGCGTCGACGACGTTCCGAACGTAAATAAAGTAATAGAGTTCTTTGGCAGGTTAAACGACGCCGGATAGCCTGCTATTTGCACGGGTGCTGCATCCAGTAATAAGTAATTTGGAAATTCGTCTGCAACATTTGCCCCACTGTACTGGTATCTTTGATAAAAGGGATTAGTAATATAATTTGAAATATTTAGGTTTACTGTACGGCTAATATTGTCTTTGTTGATTAAAAATATGTTCAGTTTGTTTGTCAGGTCGTCATAGTCAGAAAAGACTTTAATAAAATTGTTTCCGGTTCCGGTGCTTGTTGCACTAATCAATTTTGGAAGTAAATTATTGCCCCATATTGATAAAGCAAGTCCGTTAGCATTCATGTTACTGTTTTTATCAAGAGCGTCATATAAGTTTTGAGGAGAAGTAGTATTAGTTGTCCATCTCGTATTCCAAAAAAGTGCCGCATCGACCTGGGGATTTTTTAAATGCTGGCCCATTATGTCAAATGCTACTAACGCATGGCCAACATCGTTCGAACTGCTCCACCCGTTTCCAAAGTCTATTGAATTGAATTCCGTCGTAATTACTTTGACTCTTGCCTTGTCTGCGGCTGCGGCATAGACATTGATTGCATTCACAGCTGTTTGCGCTTCATTTAACAGATTAGGATTTGTAGTTCTGTATGTTTCATAACCATTGGTATAGTTGTAAACAGGGTAGCAACTCACGCCTAAGTAGTCGATATATTTGGCCGCATTGCTCTGAAGTAAAGTTTGCCACCAGGTTGTGCCCCTTCCGTTTACAATTATTTTAATTGTTGGGTCAACAGATTTCATTGCTGATGCGAAAGTAACTAGATCAGTAGCATATTGGCTGGCCGAAACACAACCATTATAATCGCACAAATTCCAACTTTCATTTCCTATGCACCAATATTTTATATGGTATCCTTTCGTCACATTCGCATACTTAACCCATTCTTTGGCATTAGTTACAAGATTGGTTAATGTCGGTTTTGCACCACAAGGATTGGGAAGAGGACTGCCAACCGACTGGCCATAGTAAGCAGCGTCATAAGCGCAAACTATCATTGGTTCTGCGCCGACCTGTTTATATGTATTTACAAACTCATCGAAGTCTAACACTACAGACCTGGCAGCAGTGTAATCAGTATTAACAAACCGGCTATCCCCGGAAGGCCATTGGCAGCTACCCGTGAGAGCCATGACAGGCGCTGAATGTGTATACGGTGATTTTGACCACAAGTAGTTATCTGACTTTTCTCCGCCCGGGTAGCGAAGAAATTTCATCCCCATATTTTTGAGTGTGTTTGCAGTAGCCGATTGTGTATTACTACTTATATAAGTTCCATCCATTAAATAATTCATGTTAATTCCAACAGCGTTTGATGGTATGGTTCTTATCACATCAGAAGCATCAACAGATATTGTTTGAGAAAAAACAAATGAAAAAGGAGTAGGAATTATTATAAATAAATACAAAACTTTAAAAAGAACTTTGTTGTCCATCAATGAAAACTTTTAGTATTTATTCACGGGAATAAATAATAAATAAAAAAAGCCAGGAGCTGTTTTCAAAGGGGAAGTCTTAAATGCTATAGTTGGGTTTTTAGTTACCAATGATCAAAGCTAACAACAACCCAGAGAAAAATAATTACACAACTCCTGCAAGTTCCAGGCTTCTCTTTTTTACTTTACGCAGTTCCATATCCTCAATAATTGAATCAGGGGTGAGGATTATAGAGGTATTATTTTTTTTCCACCAGTCATCTTTCGCGAGATGATCGAAATGTATTACTGCGATTAAATATTTCCTTCCTTCTTCTGCATGCCATTCTTCTATCCATTCAAATTTTTCCCGGGGAATAAATTGCCAATCATCAAAACTTATGTAAAATCTCACATAAAAATCATTTGAGAGTTGATTCGGTTTATGATAATACAATTTTTTGTACTCATATCTATAATCGTAAGTGAGTGCAGATATATCACTTAATACTGCTGAAGCAGTCGGAAAGCTGCCGGCTCCCTTTCCATAAAAAAACTGTTTATCGGCAAAAGAACTTTCGATAACTACTCCATTGTATTCATTTTTTACAAATGATAAATGATCATCCTGTTTTACAAACTGCGGAAGAACAAAAGCAGCCACTTTTCCATTCAATAATTTTTTTGCCTGGGCCACCAATCTTATTTCATAATTTTTTTCTCTGCCAAAATTTGCATCGCCGGCATTTACATTTTGAATACCCGTGAATAAAACATCTTTCACAGGCGTTACAATTCCATATGCGTGACAGAGCAGGATTACCCACTTATGAACAGCATCCCAGCCATCCACATCGAGTGTAGGGTCTACTTCTGCAAAACCCAATTGTTGTGCCTGCATTAACGCATTTTTAAAATCAAGTTTGTCCTCGAACATTTTGGTAAGAATGTAATTTGTAGAACCATTTACAATGGCGCGGAGTGAATGCAGCAGATCGTTGTCATAATATTCTTCCAGGTTGCGGATAACCGGTATAGAGGCGCATGCAGAAGGTTCACACAAAAAAGGGAAACCAGTTTCTTTTTGCATTTGCAGAATTTCAGCCAGGTGTTCGGCGATCATTTTCTTGCTGGCGCTCACCACCGCCTTATCACTTTTTAACGCCTGCGATATTATTTCAAATGCCGCCTCAGATTCATTGATAACTTCTACAATTACATTTATACTTTCATCGTTTAATAATTCATTTTTTTCTGTTGTAAACAGTTCAGCAGGTGCATTCCTTTTTTTAGAAGGGTCTTTAATGCACACTTTTTTTATCGTGGCGTTTAATGAAGGTGTTTGCTTCAAAACTTTATATAATCCCTCGCCCACTACTCCAAAACCAAATAAGCCTATTGTTAACTGTTTATGTATTGTCATTTTTATTTAATTTGTAATGCTGAGGTTGAGATTGGTTGATCGGTTAAAAAATTGCTTATAAGTTTTTGGATCTGTTCAAACTCCAATAAAAAGCCATCATGACCGTATAGTGAATCGATGGCCTTAAATTTCGCGTTAGGAATATTTTCTGCAAGAAATTTTTGTTCGTTTACAGGAAAAAGAATATCGGTCGTTATCCCTATTATCAAAGTTTTTGCTTGTATCAATGATAAGGCTTTTTCAACACTTCCTCTTCCGCGGCCCACATTATGGGCATCCATTCCTTTACTTAAAAAATAATAGCTGAAGGCATTAAACCTCCTCGCCAATTTTTCACCCTGGTACCTTTGATAGGATTCAGGTTTGAAATTTTCGAGATGACCGTTACTTTCTTCCGATTGACTTGCATGATATGTCTCGTAGTGCCTGTAAGAAATAAGCGCAATGCTCCTGGCAACTTTCATTCCTTCAATACCCGCCTCCGGTTGTTTTTCTTTCCATGATTCCGTTGCTTCAATACTCATTCGTTGCGAAGCATTAAAAGCAATGCCCCACGCAGAATGAAACGCATTTGTAGCGAGAGGAAAAATATATTCAAAAAGTTCAGGTTCCTCTATCGCCCATTCTACACATTGTTGACCGCCCATTGATCCGCCAATACCCATTTTTATTTTTTGTATCCCCAGATCGTTTTTTAAAAATTGGTACGAGCGAATCATATCCCTCGGAGTAAAAAAAGGAAAGTTGTGATAATAGGGACTTCCTGTCGCCGGATCTAAATCCAGCGGGCCGGTACTTCCATAACAACTTCCCGGCATGTTCACACAAATGATAAAATAATTTTTTGGATCAAAAAACTTTCCCTCGCCAATAAACCCGGGCCACCATTCCTCAGCAGCGCTATTTGCTGTAAGCGCATGAAAGATCCATACTACATTATCTTTTCCCTCATTAAGAGTTCCATAGGTTGTATAACCAAGATGAAAGCCGGGAAGTTTTATTCCCGACTCTAGTTCAAATACTTTGCTATACCTGAAGATCTTTAAGCTTTCAGTCATTGTTCATTTATGTTTTATTGAAACAAAAATTTAGCCGGCCAGCTCTTTTGAAAAAACTTTATTAAATGCCTGTTCTAGATCTGCTTTTATGTCATCAATATGTTCAATACCCACACTTATGCGAACCTGGTTTGGCGCTACCCCCGCAGCCTTCTGCTCCTCTTCGCCCAGTTGTTCATGTGTAGTTGAAGCAGGATGAATAGCTAAAGTTTTTGCATCACCTACGTTTGCCAAATGGCTAACCAGTTTCAATGAATCAATAAATTTACTTGCATTTTCCTTGCCACCCTTTACGCCAAAGTTCAAAATGCTTCCAAAACCGTTCGGGAGATATTCTTTCGCCAAAGCATTATAAGGGCTGCTTTTTAACCCAGGGTATTCTACAAACTCGACTAAATCATGTTTCTCGAGCCATTGAGCAAGTTCCATTGCATTCTCAACGTGACGCTGTACACGAAGGGACAAGGTTTCTAAACCTTGTAGTAACAAAAATGAATTGAATGGGCTTTGCGCCGGACCAAAATCACGAAGACCTTCTACGCGGGCCCGGATCGCGAAGGCTATGTTAGGTAGCCCGAGTGGATTCCCTTCGCCAAAAATATCCCAGAATTTTAATCCATGATATCCCTCGGATGGTTCGGTGAATTGCGGAAATTTACCATTACCCCAATTATAATTTCCGCCATCAATGATTACTCCGCCAATTGTGGTACCATGGCCGCCGATCCATTTAGTTGCTGACTCTACAACCACATTTGCTCCATGTTCTAATGGACGAAATAAATATCCTGCAGCGCCAAAAGTATTATCAACAATCAATGGCAGGTCGTACTCCTTTGCGAGATCCGCAAATCTTTTAAAATCGGGAATATTCAATCTCGGATTTCCTATAGTTTCTAAATAAATAGCTTTGGTATTTTTATCAATGTGCTTTACAAAACTTTCAACATCATCGCCATCTGCAAACCTTGCTTCGACGCCAAGGCGCTTAAAAGAAACTTTAAACTGATTATAAGTGCCACCATACAGGTAGGTTGTAGTTACAAAATTATCACCAGCCTGCATGATATTATTGAGCGCCAGGAATTGTGCTGCCTGACCTGAAGCAGTTGCCAGTGCGGCAACCCCGCCTTCAAGTGCAGCCATTCTTTGTTCAAAAACATCCGTTGTTGGATTCATGATCCTGGTATAAATATTCCCAAACTCTTTTAGCCCGAATAAATTAGCAGCATGTTCAGAATTTTTAAATGCATAAGAAGTCGTTTGATAAATTGGTACGGCTCTTGAATTTGTGGTAGGGTCAATTTGCTGACCAGCATGAAGCTGCAAAGTTTCAAAATGTTGAGTGCTCATAATTTTTTCTTTAAAAATGATAAATAAAAAATGATATTCCTGGGAATAAGAGGCAAAGCCTTAAGAGGGGGTAATATAGAATGTATGATGCCTCACGGCATACAACGTCCACACATAATCATGTAAGTGGGTCCAAAAGAATGAAGAAATATGGTGGTCAAAAATTTCATTGAATTACTCCGCAAATATAGCAGGCTTTCATTTATTATGTCAATTCTTTTTTATACGATCCTTTACAAAATTGTTTCCCCTCTTTAAAAGGGTCGTAAAATTAAAGATTATTTTTTTCTAAAAAGTATTAAGAGATTGACAATTACTTTACCTCAACAATTAAATCAATCCAGGTTGCGCCCTATAGTTTCCATGCTTCCGGTTAAAATTTATCGCGAATCGTCCGGTAGCACGGGAATAAATTTTAACACGACTCAATTATAAATCGAAGAAGTCTACATTCTTCCAACGTCAGGCTTTTTATATACATTTGAAACCAATAATAATTTCATTAATTGAACGGGTTTTTCGTTCAATGATGGAATTTGCAAATAAAAAATAAAATATAGCATGTCTAAATTCTCCGAACACAGTTTCGCAAATGAAAAAGCATTGATAAGAGTGGACTTTAATGTTCCACTCGATGACCAGTTTCATATCACCGACGACACTCGCATACAGGCATCCATACCTACAATAAAAAAAATTCTAAGTGATGGTGGAAGCGCAATTTTAATGTCGCATTTTGGCCGGCCAAAAGATGGCCCTTCAGAAAAATATTCATTAAAGCATCTCTTAGGTCACTTGCAGGAATTGCTGGGAGATACAAAAATTTTATTTGCTGATGACTGTATTGGAAATGATGCGCAGCAAAAAGCAAAAGATCTAAAACCGGGCGAAGTTCTTTTACTTGAAAATCTCCGGTTTTATAAAGAAGAAGAAAAAGGTGATGAAGCATTTGCAGAGAAGCTTAGCAAGCTTGGAGATGTGTATGTGAATGACGCATTCGGAACGGCTCATAGGGCGCATGCTTCAACCGCTATCATTGCCAAATTTTTTCCAGGTGATAAAAAAATGTTTGGCTTCCTTATGGAACGTGAAGTTGCCAATGCAGAGAAAATTTTGCACAACGCCGAAAAGCCATTTCTTGCCATCATTGGGGGGGCAAAGGTTTCTGATAAGATTTTGATCATTGAAAATCTTTTAGAAAACGCGACTGATATAATAATTGGTGGTGGAATGGCCTATACCTTTATGAAAGCTGAAGGCGGCAGGATTGGTAACTCCATTTGTGAAGATGATAGAATTGATACGGCGTTGGAACTGATAAAAAAAGCGCAGGAAAAAAATGTCTGTGTTCATTTACCGGCCGACTCTATCATTGCTGATAAGTTTGACAATAACGCCCAGGTGTCTGGTGCATTAAGCAATAATATTCCCGAGGGTTGGATGGGGCTGGATATTGGACAAATGGCTTGCGAAACATTTACCAGGGTGATAAAGAATTCAAAAACAATTTTATGGAATGGCCCGATGGGTGTTTTCGAAATGGAAAAATTTCAGCATGGAACTAAAGAAATTGCAATGGCGATCGCTGAAGCAACAAAAAATGGAGCCTTTTCTTTGATAGGCGGCGGCGATAGTGTCGCGGCTATTAATAAATTTCATCTTGCAGATGAAGTAAGTTTTATATCAACCGGTGGTGGTGCGCTACTTGAATATTTCGAGGGAAAAACTTTGCCGGGCATTAATGCAATAAATTCATAAGCCATTTCTCTTTTAATCATTAGATTCAGATTACTAATAAGCAATTTGTCAGTTAGTATATCTTGGTACTTCATTTGATTAAACATTACTTTTGAACAAAATAAAATTTTAAAAATGAAAACAAAAACCCTTGTTATAGTAGCGGTCCTTGCGGCAGTAGTATTAATTGGCGGATGTGGCTGTAATGGTTACAATGGACTTGTAAAACAGGATGAAAATGTAAAGAAAGCCTGGAACAATGTTCAAAGCGATTATCAAAGGAGAGCAGACCTGATACCTAATCTTGTAAATACGGTTAAAGGCGAGGCAAATTTTGAACAAACAACATTGCAAAATGTAATCCAGGCAAGAGCATCTGCGACTCAAATAAAAGTGGATATTAATGATCTTACTCCTGAAAAGATTCAACAATACCAGGCTGCTCAAGGCCAGCTCTCTCAGGCTTTAGGGAGATTACTTGCAGTGGCAGAAAATTATCCCACCTTGCGAGCGAATGATGCTTTTAGAGGATTGCAGGCTCAATTAGAGGGTACAGAAAACCGTATTAAGGTTGCCCGCAATGATTTCAATTCTGCCGTTCAAACATATAATGTGCAAGTAAGAACTTTCCCAATGAACATTTTTGCAGGAATGTTTGGGTTTCATGTAAAGGAAGGCTTTACCGCAGATGCAGGCAGCGAGAATGCTCCGAAGGTTGATTTTTCAAAATAATAATTGAATTAACATTGAATCTTTTCCCTTTTTCTAAAAAGAAAGATTTTTTTTCGAAAGAAGAAAATGAAATGATTGTTCAGTCAATCCGCGATGCTGAGAGGCAAACAAGTGGTGAAGTACGCGTCTTCGTGGAAAGCCGCTGCCGCTTCATTGATCCGCTGGATAGGGCAAGGGAAATTTTTACCCAACTTAAAATGGGAAATACAAAGGATCGTAATGGCGTATTGTTTTATGTGGCTATTAAGGACAGGCAATTAGCGATTTTTGCAGATGCCGGAATTCATTCGGCTACGGGCTCACAATATTGGACGGACGTCGTTATGCATATTCTCTCCCTTTTTAATAATGAAAGCTATGCGGTTGGTATAAAAGAGTGTATCACAAAAATAGGGGATGCGTTGAAAACTCATTTTCCCTACAATGCGGAGACTGATAAAAATGAACTTCCGGATGAAATTATTTTCGGCAAATAAAATCAAGAACTCAATTTCCCTGATGAAAAATTTTCTTTTACTGCTTTTTATGGTTTTGTGTGTGCCGGTTTTTTCGCAAAAAATAGAGACCAAGCCACAGCCACCGAGAGCAGTAAATGATTTCGGAAATTTCCTGGAACCTTTTCAAAGAGATGCATTAGAACAAAAGATCAGGGATTATAATGACAGCACCTCGTCGGCAATAGTAATTGTAACGGTACCTTCTTTGGATGGCTATGATATTGCTGAAGTAGCATTGAAATACTTAAGGGACTGGGGAATTGGAACTAAAGAAAAAAACAATGGTGTTTTAATTCTTGTATCCAAAGAAGAAAGAAAAGCCCGTATTGAAACAGGTTATGGCATGGAAGGAGTGCTGCCCGATATCACCGCGAAAGAGATCATTGATGATAGAATGATTCCCTATTTCAAAGAGAACGATTACTACCGCGGATTTGAAAATGCGGTAGATGCTATTATACAGGCGGCAGCAGGAGAATATAAAGCTGAAGCTAAATCTGCAAAAGGCAAAAGCGGTCTGCCGACAGTGATAGTGCTGGTTGTACTTTTTTTTATAATTATATCCTTCTTTAAAGGCGGCGGCGGAGGTGGTAATTATATGAGCAGGCGAGGTTCACGCGGCTTCGGGAGTGCACTTCCCTGGTTCCTGATAGGTTCAGCTTTAGGTGGCGGCTCAGGTCGGGGTGGCGGCGGATTTGGCGGCGGCGGTTTCGGTGGCGGTGGCGGTGGTGGATTTGGAGGTTTCGGCGGCGGAGGTGGAGGCGGTGGTGGTGCAAGTGGTGGCTGGTAATTATGGTTAAGAAATCATTTTTCGGTTCTATAAAAAAATCCTGGTTCATATACGAGCCAGGATTTTTCTTAAATAGGTATGTCCTTGATTAATTTATGGATGCATGAGCAGTGCAAATGATATTTCCATAAATGGTCAACGGGACCGATATTTTATTTTAATAAACCATCAATATAATTTGCCAGCTCCGTATTCCCTTCAGCCTTCTTTGCGTTACTTATTTTACCGAATATTTGTTTAAAAGCAGGGTCTACATATTTTCTGTATTGCTCCGGTATTGTGTTTCGAAATTCTATGATCGCGTCGGCGCCTTTTTTTACGTTATCGCTATTTTTAACTTTGACGAGGTAATTTCCAAAAGCCATTGTTTCCGGAATCTTTGTTTGGGTCATGGGAGCGTTTTTAAAATTATCAAGAATGAAATCAAAATCGTCTTCACCGGCATTGTCCATTATAATTTTCGCAACAACATCGCCAAGTTTTCCTTTCGCATCCTTAGTGTATTTTTTAGCGAGATTATAAGCTTCTCCCGGTTCCAGCTTTATAAGGCCTTCTAAAGCTGCGCCGGATACAGAGTACGAAGAGTCATTTACATATTTTGAAAACAGGGGTTGGTATTTTTTATCACCGGCTTTAACTAATATCTCAAGAGCCTTAGCCTGTACTTTTTTATTCGGGTCTTTATCTGCCAGCTGCTCTATTATATTCAATACTGCAGGAACAGTGTAGCTCTTATTTTGCTCTATTGCTTCAAGAGTATATAACCTCAATCCATGATATTTATCGTTTAAGCCGCTGGCAAGATCATTCATTTTATTTTTGGCAAAATATGCCAGTGCTTCTTTGCGGTCCAGGTAGTTACCGGCATACTTAAACTGTTGCTGAAATTCCTCTGCGGATTTATTATCAGTTTTTCTTGCAAGTAATACTTTATCAGCATCTACATTTATTGAAGATGGCTTTTTTACACTTGGAAAATAAAAGGTGTCTGCTTTATTTTCGATCCACACATGGTACCGTTTTTTATTTGCCCCCTCACTGTAAACATCTATAGCGATCGGCATTTTGAAGAGATTGCCCGCCTGTGTCTGTTCGATAACTACACGCGCCTTACCGTCACTGTAAGCATAATCTATATTAATGTCTGGTTGTCCGTCTCCAAAATACCATTCATTCCAAAACCAGTTTAGATCCTGCCCGGTCACTTCTTCGAATGCAAGACGTAACTGGTGAGCTTCTGCATTTTTAAATTTGTAAGTATTCAGGTAAAGATTGAGCGACTTAAAAAATGCGCTGTCCCCGACGTAACTGCGAAGCATATATAAGATAGTTGCGCCTTTTGGATAAGAAACCTGGTCAAAAACATCTTCTTTATTATTATAGTAAAAACGAACAAGGTCCTTCTTTGCATTTGCAGGATTTGAAAGATAATCCTGCCGCTCTTTCTCTATATGCGCTTCTCCTGCATCTTTACCATAGCGGTATTCATTCCAAAGTGTTTCGCCGTAACTGGCAAATGATTCGTTCAAAGTAATATTACTCCAGCTTTCTGTAGTTACCAGGTCTCCAAACCACTGGTGGAAAAGTTCATGTGCAATCACGTCTTCCCAACTATTGCCGTCAACTAATTCCCGTGCGTTTTGATAAGCACTTTCCTGGTGTAGCGTTGCCGTAGTATTTTCCATAGCGCCGCTTACATAGTCCCTCCCTACTATCTGGTCGTACTTCGGCCATGCAAAGGGCACGCCGGTTAATTTCTCATAAAGGGCAATCATGGCAGGTGTTTCGCCAAATATTTTTTTAGCAACTGATGCGTATTCTTTTTCAACATAGTAATTAACAGGGATGTTTTTATACTTATCTTTTACAATGGTATAGTCTCCTACACCCATAAAAAAAAGGTAAGGGGAATGTGGCAAATCCATTTTCCAATAGTCCGTTCTTGTACCATCGGTGTTTTTCTTTTGGCTCACCATACGACCATTGCTTAGTGTCACATATTTTGAAGGCACAGTCATGTATATTTCTTCCGTTGTTTTCTGGTTGGGCTTGTCTATTGTAAGAAACCATGCACTGTTGGATTCAGTTTCTCCCTGTGTCCATATTTGAGTTGGCTTATCTTTATCTTCTCCCTTTGGATTTATAAAATACAGTCCCTTTGCATCAGTGATGGCTGCACTGCCTTCAGTTTTTAGCTCGTTAGGTTTAGATATGTAGTTTATATACAGAGTATAGTTTTCACCGGCCTTATACATTTTATCCAGTTTAATTCTTAACTGTATTCCATCATAGTCATATTTTAACGGGGATTTTGTATTCCCCTTCATTAAGGAAAGGTCTTTTATTTCCATTCCTTTTGCATCGAGCGTCAATGAATCAGTAGGGTAAAAATGCGGGTGCAATGTCACCCATTCTTTTCCGTACATCCATGATTTATCATAGTCAAAATTTACTTCAAGTTTCGTGTGCACCAGGTCATTAATCCGGGGTGCCGATGCGCGGTAAATATGTTCCCATGATGTGTTCTGCGTTGACTCTTCTTCCTGTGCCTGTGTAATTAAAAACGAATTGATCAATAAAAATGCAAATACTGCTTTCTTCATAAATTATTTTTAAACGTTGGCAAAAGTAAAGGCTTAAATCAAAATGAAATCATATTTTGGATAGAAGGTAGAATTGTTTATTTTATTAAATAGATTTGCTAAATATGATATTAAACCGCATTGTTATTATAATCTTCTTTGTTGCTACTTCATTTTTTGCAAAAGCACAGCAAATACATTTCGTTTATTTACAGACAGAAAACGGGCAACCATTTTATGTAAAATTGGACAATAAAGTTACCAGTTCTTCATCAGCAGGATATTTAATACTTCCTAAATTATCTGAAGGAGATTATAATATCTCTGTAGGTTTTCCAAAAAAAGAATTTCCCGAAGAAAGTTTTCAAATATCAGTTGATAGTGATAACAAGGGGTTTCTTTTAAAGAATTTCGGAGAAAAGGGATGGGGACTTTTTAACCTGCAATCCTTCGCGCTGGTGATGGGAAATAATTCAAATAATTCGCAAGTAGCTCTTAAAAATCTCGAAGATGATTCATTCTCAAAAATGCTTGCGACTGTGGTAAAAGATTCTTCTATTCTTGTGAAAAATAGTGCCGGGCAAGTGACGCCTTCAGCAGAGACAGTAAGCGTTGACGCAGCAACGAAAATTCCGGAAGTAGCCACAAAGAGCGCTGAAACTAAGGCAAAAAAAGGGGATACATTAGCGGCAATCGGCAATACTGAACAAAAAATTGCAGACACTGCAACAACGGCAGAGGATACTGTTGAATTAGCTTCTCAAAATACCGGGCCGCTTGTTGTGTCTACTATCAGTCGCACGTTGCAGAAAAAAAATGCTGATGGTATTGAAATGGTTTATATAGATAGAGATGAAAATACTGCTGATACGATCAGGCTTTTTATACCTGCAGACGCGTCCATGGGTAAAGCGCATGAGGAAAGCAAAGAAGTTGTAAAAGAAGAAATTGCTAAGGAAATTCTGGTTTCTGATACTGCAGCAAAGCTTTTACAAAATACTGCCATACAGCAAAATGAAGATTCATTAAAATCAGTTGCTGCAGATGTATCAAAAAATATTATCGCTAGCGATAATAAAGACAGTATTATTACAGGTATAAAAAATAAAAAGAATTCTGATTCAAATAATTTAAAGCCACTGGCAACAATTGATATTACGGGAGAGGAAATAAAAAATCAAAGCAATCCTGGAAATGAAATTCCAAAAGTTGTAAATTCTTCCTCTACAAATTCGGATTGTAAAGAATTTGCATCAAATGACGATTTTATAAAACTTCGGAAAAAATTGGCTGGCGAAAATAATAAGGAAGAAATGATCAAGCTGGTTAAAAAGTTTTTTCGATTGCAGTGTTACAGTACCGAGCAAATAAAAAATCTCTCTTTTTTATTCTTAAGTGATGAGGGTAAATACCAGTTTTTTGAAGCGGCGTATCCCTTTACATCAGATTCAAGCCAGTATCATGTCCTTCAATCCCAACTAAAGGATCCTTTTTATGTAAACAAGTTTAAGGCAATGATCCATAAATGATCTTTTAATAATGTCCCCAGAAAGTAATGCCACGATACTTTATAGAAGTTTCTTATAAGGGTACCCGATATTCAGGTTTCCAGGTTCAGCAAAATGCCAACACAATTCAGTCAGAAATAGAAAGGGGCTTGGAAATATGTTTCAGAAAGACATTCACACTTACTGGCTCATCCCGTACTGATGCCGGGGTTCATGCGCTACAAAATTATTTCCA
>CAWGWY010000017.1:140000-1850706 GCA_963826435.1 uncultured Chitinophagaceae bacterium
AATGGTTCAACCAACTGTTTAGCAAAAACACAGGGCCCTGCAAAATCGAAAGATGACGTATAGAGCCTGATACCTGCCCGGTGCTGGAAGGTTAAGGAAGGATGTTCGGCGCAAGCCAAAGCTTCTGACTGAAGCCCCAGTAAACGGCGGCCGTAACTATAACGGTCCTAAGGTAGCGAAATTCCTTGTCGGGTAAGTTCCGACCTGCACGAATGGTCTAATGAGTTGAACACTGTCTCCTCCAAGAGCCCGGTGAAATTGTAGTATCGGTGAAGATGCCGGTTACCCGTCACGGGACGGAAAGACCCCATGAACCTTCACTACAACTTTGCATTGATTTTGAATTTTTGATGTGTAGGATAGTTGGGAGACTTTGAAGCTGTGTCGCCAGGCATGGTGGAGTCATCGTTGAAATACCAACCTTTAAACATTTAGAATCTAATCCCTAACGGGAAACAGTGCATGGTGGGTAGTTTGACTGGGGTGGTCGCCTCCTAAAAAGTAACGGAGGCTTGCAAAGGTTCCCTCAGTACGGTTGGTAATCGTACATAGAGCGTATTAGTATAAGGGAGCTTGACTGTGAGACAAACAAGTCGAGCAGGGACGAAAGACGGCTAAAGTGATCCGGTGGTTCTGTATGGAAGGGCCATCGCTCAAAGGATAAAAGGTACTCTGGGGATAACAGGCTGATCTCACCCAAGAGCTCATATCGACGGTGAGGTTTGGCACCTCGATGTCGGTTCGTCACATCCTGGGGCTGGAGAAGGTCCCAAGGGTTCGGCTGTTCGCCGATTAAAGTGGCACGTGAACTGGGTTCAGAACGTCGCAAGACAGTTCGGTCCCTATCTGTGATGGGCGCAAGAAAATTGAGAGGACATGACCTTAGTACGAGAGGACCGGGTCGTACGTACCGCTGGTGTATCTGTTGTGCCGCCAGGTGCAATGCAGAGTAGCTATGTACGGATAGGATAAACGCTGAAAGCATCTAAGCGTGAAACCAACCTCAAGATGAGTTTTCTTTTAAGGGTCGTCAAAGACTATGACGTTGATAGGCTACAGGTATAAAGGTGGTAACATCAAAGCCGAGTAGTACTAATTGCCCGTAAGCTTTATCTTTTTTATTTCATATTACAGCTTTCCCTTTATGTTAATTTATTATTGAATGTTGAATCAATTTCAATATTCAAACTCAACAAAATCATTTGTTAAGGCTTTAAATGCCAGTCGTCTGGAGATTCCATTCAACATTTAGCGTTTAATTCAACATACCTTTTTATGGTGGTTTTGCCGAGGGTGTTCACCTCTTCCCATACCGAACAGAGAAGTTAAGCCCCTCATGGCCGATGGTACTACACAACAATGTGGGAGAGTAGGTAGCTGCCATATTTATTTAATGCCCTTCGATTTTTCGGAGGGCATTTTTGTTTGCCATAAACGTTGCAAGCCTAAAGGAACGGAACTATGATGCCTTCATTCTCGGGTCTACCCGGTGAGATATGAAATACTTCCCTTTAATCTCGTAATCCTCCCGGTATGCATAGAGAATTATTTTTTGAATATTTTTTTGTATTAGTGAACTATAAATTAGATTTGATTGTACATTTATAAATATTTATGAAATTATTTGATAGAAACTCTCGGGTTGTAATACTGCGTTTGTTTTCTTAACTCTATTTTTAATTACCAAAACAAAAAATTATGAACCGTAACCTCTCTAAAATTTTGATGTTGTTATTTTTGATAACGATTGTATTTGCAAACTGTAAAAAGGGCGATAAGGGAGATCCCGGAGCTGCCGGCGCTACCGGAGCCAACGGAGCTACTGGTCCAACCGGTCCCCAAGGTCCAAAAGGAGATTCAGGAACTGCAAACGTAATTTATTCCCAATGGCTTGATGTAGCCTTCTTACCCGACACAGTGCATAACGGAACCGTCATTGATACTCTGGGATTTTATACAGATATCGTTGCACCAAAGCTTGACAGCGCAATTGTCGCGGGAGGTGAAATGAAAGTGTATATGAATTTAGGTTCGGCAGGCAATCCATTCGTAGTGCCGCTGCCGTATTTAGACATATACACAGGCATAAGCCTGGCTCCAACCTTTTCGGTACAGGATATTTTTATTTATTCCAATGCTGATGCGAGTACGGTAACTCAAAATGGAATGAAATTCCTGCAATTCCGGTATATATTAATTCCCGGGGGTACTAATGGAATACCAAAACAAACTGATTGGAGTAATTATAACCAGGTAAAATCTACATTCGGGATTTCAGACTAAATTTATTTATACTCTCTATTATAATTGTAAAATTTTGTTCTTTAAAGCATCTCACTTCGAGGTGCTTTTTTAATTTCAGAATTTAAACGATTCATTTGTGTTGCATAAATAATTGTTTGAGAATAAATCAGATTATTAAGTGCAGAATTTACCTCAACTTGAATTAACGGTTTTGCTGAATGCGTGGAAAATTTTTACCGGCTGGATATTTTTACGACAATAATGCTTGTGAGGATAGTCAGACAAAAATTATTACCTAAGACATTTCACAATCAGGCGGCAAACCGGAAACCCTCTGTTTTTTTTAAGACCTTCAATGTCTCCTTCAAGTTTAAATTTATTAAACTTCTCAGGGGTCTTGCCAGTTCCGGTTCATCATGGACTGTATTTATGAAGCATCATAAGCCTTTCTACAAACTAAGAAGAATAAAGCTGGCGCATAAAAAAACCACCCCCATTAGGAAGGTGGATTTTATGATAATTAATAAAGGTAAGCAGGACTATAACGTGTGGGTCTTTTGAAATATTGTAACCGGATATTATGTGAAGAAGGTTGGTTGCAATACATAAAAAAACCACTCCTATTGGGAGTGGAAACTCAAATTTTACATAATGGGGTTAGTAAATGAAGAAACGGATTTTTTGTAAACATATTGTTTCCTGGTAGTAATAGTTAAATTGAACCGCGCTTTGTAAACAAAAAAAACCACCTGCCGAAAGGTGGAATTTTTTAAACACAATTTTTTAAACAATTATAGCATTAACGCAGTATTTCCTGTACTTATTGTATCACGTAATCATAGAATGCCATTCGGGATGTAAGGAAAGCAATCCCGATTATTAGAGTTATTGTTTCGTATAACTAACTTTCCAAATACGCCCTTTTTGATCATCAGAAATGTACAGTGAGCCGTCGGCATCCTGAACTAACCCACATGGGCGATGTTCTGCCTCATTCGGAGTTTTCTTTGTACCCGCGAAGCCATCAGCAAATACCTCATATTCTCCATTGGGCATGCCATCTTTAAAAGGGAGAAAAACAACTGAATAGCCAGCCTGCTCCTGTGGTGCCCGGTTCCATGAGCCATGGAAAGCGATAAACGCACCGTTTTTATATTTTGCCGGAAATTGGTCACCCGTATAGAACAGCAATCCATTGGGCGCCCAATGTGCCGGAAAGGCGTAAATGGGATTTTTCTTTGTGCCACAGTCGCCAACTTTTTTACCGTCGCCACCATATTCAGGCGATTGCACTTTCAGCTTTTGTGCACCGTCATAGTAACAATAAGGCCAGCCAAAATCGTCTCCCTTTTTTATACGCAACATTTCTTCCGCAGGCAGTTGTACTCTTTGGGTTTCTGTATATAGATCAGGAAACAGGCGATCAAGATCATCACGTCCGTGCTGAACCGCATAAAGATCATTTGCCTGGCTATTCCAGTCCAGCGCAACTATATTACGGATACCGGTACAATAGCGTACTCCGTCTGAATAATGCTGGCCGGCTTTGTCAGCTCTGAATTGCCAAATGCCACCCGCAGAATCAAGAATCGGGCAGGGATTCATGCCTGGCGAGCCCGGTTGCCTGTCATCTGCCTGGCAGGAATTCGAGGGGGCTCCCACATTCACATAAATATTTCCCGCATCGTCAAGTGTGATCGCCTTAGCAGCATGCTGGCCTTTATTGATAAGGCCGGTTACAATTATTTCTGCAGAAGCAGTATCAGGTGTTCCATCTGCTGCGAGCTTATAGCGGTAAATATCATCATTGGAAGATGCATATAAATAGCCGTTCCTGATGCCAATGCCTGTGCCACCAAAGCTGCCAAACCCGGAGATGCTATCGGCAATACCGTCGTTATTGGTGTCTTTTAAGCGAAGAATACCATGGCCGTTTTTTAGACCTGCAAGCCTTACGTAAACTTCACCGTTATTAAAAATCATGTGGCGGGCACTGCCAAGGCTATCTGCAAATATGGATGCAGAAAAACCTGCGGGCAAAGCTAGAGTACTGTCTACCCGGGCTACTTTAGCCACTTTTTCATTTTCATTATTACATGATAAAGTAGTAACAACCATCAAAAAAAGTAATGAGGGAATAAAATATTTCATAGAAAAATTTTGCGTTAAAGTTACTGTTTATATTAAAAATGAATATTACTTCTATGATCTTGCCTTACAGGAAAAATGGGTTATATCGAAACCCTCTATACAATTCTGCCAGTACGATTGCGAATTACTGACAATGGGTTATTTTAAATTCTTCCGGATATGTGCCATCCGTTGAAAGGCTTTACTGTGCCACAGTTTGGTCCCCGGCCCCTGCCCGTTCCCGGAACTTTGGTTTGCAAAACGAGATTGGAATTATTTATGACATTTTCTACCATCTCAGCGCTAATACCTGTTAGAGGAATTTTTAAACCTTCGGCTCCATACAGAATCCGGCTGGCCCGCAAAAAGTGCCTATATCGATATAAATAAAGCGTTCACCACTTACGCCCTGAACGAAGGGGCCATAAAAATCATACGAAGATTTATTGTTTTTTAAGATAATCGTGATCTCAAATTCAAGGTCTCTATTACCGGATTTTTGCCTCTGAATTGTTTCGAATTTACTCCCACTGCCTTTTTGTATTCCAAAATCAATACCGGCCGGTGGAGTTTCTAAAACAATTTTTAAAGATAATTCGTGATTCATCGATCTGTTAGACGATTTCTTTTTCGAATGTGGAATTTTTTTTAACTGCCTATTAAACCTCAAATATAACGCAGTATAAAATGATGGAATCTATTTTTCAACTAATAAGGTCATAAGTTTTGGGCTAGCATGGGTATGATGGTCAATATTTTTTTCACAAAAAAGTACTCGATATGGATGACAGCGACTAACAGCCACCTGTAGCCTTTTTTGATCTACACACTTTTGTTTTTAAAATATTAGCTTACGCTTCCAAAGACCCGGGACAGCAACCGATTTATTATTCGCGTTAACCTGTTTATTTAATATGAAATACCCGGGAAATGATTTTATTGTTTTCCCATCATTGGAAACAGTTGTCTTTTTTCTTCATCGGACGGCTGATGTCCATACTCGCAAATTTCAAAAGCTTCTGCATGTTTCACCAGCGCTGCTTTTTCAGTACCATACCATTTTTCGAGCGCGGCTCTCACTTCAGGCGTTATTTTTACAGCCCTTGTTTCAGCCAGCCATTTTTCTCTGTCTTCGTTATTTGCAGGTACTTCCCGGAGGTAATGGCCTATCCACGGTAACCATTCATACATTTGGGAGATATGCGCTGCCATGGCATGTATTTTTTTAAGAAACACATCACTTATATCTATAGCAATATCCGGGCGAAAAGGATTGGGGCGCTGGAAGCCATCCTGGAAATATAGAAACACGGGGTTCTTTTTTAATGCCGGTACTTCCGGAGCTATATCCGGTACTGCAACCATGTAGGAGGCATCCTGAACAAGTACGCCTGTATAGCGATGGTCAGGATGATAATCATTAGGCCTTGGAGCCATTACGATATCCGCATTCCATTCCCGTATTTTTCTTATGATCTGCAGGCGCACATCCAAAGTGGGTAATAGCAGCCCGTCATGATTGTTTAATACGTCATACTCCACGCCAAATCTTTTTCCGGCTTCCTGCGTTTCCGCGAATCTCCGTTTGGCGAGGGCGGCCCCTTTCATGTGCTGGTGGCCGGCATCACCGTTAGTTACAGAAATAAATTTTACCGCATATCCCATGTTTGCGAAAAGGATTGCGGTACCACCGCCTTTTCCGTCACAGTCGTCAGGATGAGCGCCGAACATAATGATGCGGATCTTTTCATTGCCCTGCGCATAAAGGTGAGCTACGTTGTGAAAAATAAACAGCATTGATAATACCAGGCACCTGTATATGATTTTCATAAAATGGTTTTATTGAAGGTGAAAAAATTACGAACAAAATCTTACATCCCTACTTCGCCAGGACATAAATATACAAGCAGCATAGTTGAAATCCATTAGAGATTTTAAAAGCTTCATGTGTTATAATCAATTGATCTTACCGATGACTAATCATGGCATGGCACTTGTTAAGTTTTATCAGCAAAACACCTATTCTTTTACTAAATTCTAAAATTATTATTATGGATATTATTCCCAACCATGAAGTCATTAAAAAGTTAGATATATGTGTAGCAGCCTGCAATTTTTGTGCTTCTGCCTGTCTTAAAGAAGATGATGTAAAGATGATGGTGCAATGCGTAAGGCTTGACATGGATTGCGCAGAAGTTTGCAAGACTACTGCTATACTTTTAGCCAGGGATTCACAACATGGTAAACATATGCTGAAGGAATGTATAGAATTATGCGAAGCCTGTGCTGAGGAATGTGGTAAGCATAAATATGATCACTGCCAGGCTTGCGCAAAGGCGTGCAAAGAATGTGCTGACACCTGTAAAGCGGCTGCCTGAAATTTATTAAAAAACTTCACACATACTACGTCTCCTTCCGGGCAAAATCGTACCGGAAAAACGGGGGTGCGGCAAACGCTTTTATTACACTATTTCTCGGTATAAAATTCATCATTGATTGCTTTAAGTAAAGATTTGTCACCAGCAGCATCTCCGGATAATTGCCAGATCATAATACCCGAAGCTTTTTCTTTTGCTAATGCAGCTTTCTTTTTGATAGTGCTAATGCCATTGTAATATATAGTTGCGCCGGTGGACATTGTTAAAGAATCCCCGGATTCCGAACCAGGGAACCGGGCCACAATATCAAAATAGTTGAAACTAAAAGGCGGAGAGGCCGGGGTAGGTCCAAAACCATATCCATAAAAAGGCACACCGAGATTCATTTTTTCTTTAGGAATTTTTCTTTCTGTGGTGAAATAGTTTAAATCTTCAACAGCTTGCTCATATGTTGAATGTGGTCCCGGCTTTTCCGGTCGCCACGGCCCTGTATGGTCGTAGCTCATAACGTTTACAAAATCATATTGCGTCAAAGCCCGGTCACTAAGAACATCTTTATAAAAAACAGCGATGGCTGAAGTAACCAGCTTTTTATTTTTATGAAATGCCCTTGTTAAATCAACCACGAAATTTTCATAATTCGCATCTATATCGCTGCCCTCAATATCTACATCTATTCCATCAAAATTGCATTTAAGAACTATCTGCAATAAGTCGTCAACAAGTTTTGCCCTGTTGCTATCCTTTAAGAGATTATGATAATATGCATGCGGGCCACCACCTGCTATAGACGGTAAAACTTTTACAGCATTTCTATGAGCTTCTTTGATAAATGGGACAAGACCTGAAAGATCCTGGTTGAAGTTTCCTGCAGTGTCGGGATTTAAAAAATACAAATTGATATGAGTGAGTTTATCAAATGGAATAGTTTTCAAATCTTGTTGTATTGCGGACTTGAGGGGCAAGTATCCTACAATCCTAAACATTGATTTTTCTTTTTTTAGCTGGCCGTAAACAGGCCATAACAAGAATGTAAATACAACGGTAATACATAGTTTTTGTCGGAACATAGGGAATAATATTTTTATTGGCAAAACTAAAGCATGCATTATTCTTTGCACCCGGATAAAATAAAATGCGAAGGCTGCTTTTAAATCTGCATCTTCCTCCTTTAACCCGGCAATCCATATCAATAGAAAAGCTATAAAAAACGAACGGATAATTCGTCCTCAGCCTGGCTGAAAAAGAGAGGATATTTAAACCCTAGAGGGAAATATACAGAATAAAGAAGATAAGGAACTTTGCTGTATTGAAGGTACAAGGTTGTAATAATCACTCCACGCTTTCCGGCCTTGGATTTAGAAAAACAATCTTATATATTTGATGTTGTTAGTGATTGAGAGTTGTATAAATCGTTTTAAAGTAGCAAAAAACAAACTGCATGATTAAATTATATTTCGGATTGATCTGTACATTTTTTATGGTGCCCGCTTTTGCACAAAACCTTGCTCAAATAACGATAGACAACAGGGGCAGCCAGGATATAATTACTTTTTTAGTGGATGGGACCGTAGCTGTCAACATTTCAAAAGATGGGAAAATTATTGATTGGGGAATAGAATACACCAATCCACGCACAGGCATTTATCCGAGGCTGGAAAAGTATATGGGCAAAGAAGAATATTATCCCGCTTCGGACAATGAAGCTTATCGGGGAAAAGTAAAATATATAGGACGAACCTTGTTTACCTATTATACGTCCAGTGACAATGAAGCGCTCAAAGGAAAAGTGAAAAGTATCGGCTTAAATATTCTCGATTATTACCGCGATTATGACAATGCTGCGTTTAAGGGAAATCTGAAAAGCGCAGGTTCTGTTACTTTCACTTACTACAGTTCATTTGACGATGAATTTTATAAAGGAAAAATAAAATCTATAGGAAGCACCATGCTGTCATATTATGGCGCAATTGATGATAAAGCATACAGAGGCAAGGTTAAAAATATTGATAGGAATGCATTTACCTACTATTCCTCCTACGATAAGAAGGAATACAATGGGATGATGAAAACAGGATCCCAAATGCTCTCCAGCGGCGGCCTTAAATTTATTGTAAAAAATTACTAATAGAAGCATCTTTTAGATTGTCGCCTCCAACTGTGGATAATATCATATTCACACCTCTTCGGCAGACTTGTTCAATATTATTTTGCGGCGCTAAAGAACCTCTCCTGCTAAAATATAATGTTATGGCAACTTCCAAACCCGGGACTATTGATGAATATATTTCATTCTTCCCAAAAGAAACTGAAAAAGCTTTACAACAAGTGAAGATGACAATTAAGACATCTGCGCCTGGCGTTAAAGAAACAGTAGTTATGCAATACCTGCCTTTAGACTTGATGGAAACTATGTAATTTATTTTGCGGATACAAAAGTCATATCGGCTTATATTCGGTGTCGGTAAAAGCGAAGAGTTCAGGAAAGAATTTTCTGATTATAAAACGGCTCCGTTCAATTTCCGCTTGATAAGCCAATGCTCTTAGACCTTATCAAAAAAATTGTGGGGTTTAGAATTGAGCAGATCCTGCAAAAGGTTGCGAAGAAGAATGATTTTCGTGAGCATTTTTTTTAGACGCTATTTTTCGCTAGATTATAACCTGGCGAAAGACAGGCAAGAATATAATTATAACTAAAAAATATCCAGAATGATCATAGATGTGCACACCCATTTGAACAATTATCACGAAGAAAAAATATTGCCTCTGGAGGAAAGCCTCGATAAGCTTCTTGCTACTATGGAGGAGAATAAGGTAGACCACTCTTTGATACTTACATCTTATAAAGTAAATGAACACCGGCCTTCTATTCGTGCGGTAGTAGATGCTACCCGCGATATTAACCATCTTTCAGTGGTGGCGGGTATTAGCTATCTCAATTACAGGGAACGGGATCTGCGGGAGATTGCAGATTTTCTTAAAGACGGCCTTGTAAAAGGCTTGAAGTTATATCCGGGATATGAGCCCTTTTATCCGCATGATAAAAGATTGCAAGTAGTATATGAACTCGCTATTGAGTTTGATGTTCCTGTAATGTTTCATTCAGGAGATACTTACACACCAAAGGGCAAAGTACGGTATGCACATCCGATACATATCGATGACGTAGCCGTTGATTTTGCGGATATGAAAATTGTCATTTGCCACGTAGGTAATCCCTGGATTCGTGATTGCATGGAAGTGGTATATAAGAATTCGAATGTGTTTGCGGATTTCTCAGGGCTTGTGCTGGGAGATTTTTCTGATAAATTTGAAAAATATATGAAAGGCCAGTTGGAAGAAATGATTCTTTACGCAGGAGAGCCGCAATACCTGCTTTATGGTACCGACTGGCCCATCTCCACCATGAAATCTTACCTGGCGTTTATGAAACAACTTGACCTCCCGGATGATAAAAAAGAACTGATTTATTGGAAAAATGCTGCAAAATTATTTAAGATTGACCTGGCGCAGTCATTATGAAATTAATTTGAGATAATGGCAATTGAGAAGAGAATTTTTGGATTATTTATTTGCAACCCATAAATTTGATATAAATGAATACCTGCAAGATTGCAGGTATGAGTGGTTAACGTTCAAAACAGCAATGTGGTGAATAACTACTTACGTCGAGGGGAATCGTTTTGAGCTTTGCAAACCGAAACCCCTCTTTTTTTGCCTATGTTTCTAACTATTCAATACCCCATTACGGACCTGAGAATACTTTTAGGTAACGCCAATAAGCTAAAAAGACCCGCATGGCCCAATCCTGATATTGACAGCGAATTAAGACATTTTGGAGCGATCGGCTCAAGAACCAAAGGTGGCATATTGCAGTGGCCTGCAGAAGAAAAATTTTGCATTTCAAATAATGCAATAAACTTAAAAGAGCTGACACAGCAAAAAGTAACCTTCAGCAATAAGGATTTACGTTTTGAGGGAAGCTTTAGGAGATTCTTTAAACCTGGGGCATTCACGTGCAAATATGAAATCGCACTAACACACCCCATAGATTATGTGATTAATAAGTGCAGCCAGCACGAGCTTATGTCGGGTGTATATGATGATGCAATGAAGACTATCATCGGTTGTTTTTTAAAGTTAAACATCAAGGTTGAGAATACTAAGACTAAGGCTTCAGAGGAAAAAATTAAAAAGGCGGGGAAAAAATTTATTGAATTACAGCTACATCAGGCGGGTAGTAAATTAGCTGAACTATATTTAAAAGGTAGTACAAAAGGCCCGTTTTTTAAAGCAACAGAAAATTGGTGGGTGGTACCAGGTGAACCGCTTGCTTTGATATCTTATATCGATACGGGTAAAATAAAATTACCTGCTAATGCCGTGCTGGTTGAGGATATTACAGAACACGGAATTCTGTTACATTCTGTGATGTATCCCATTGCAAAAAACCGTTTTATAAGATGCTGGATCATTGGGCTGGATACCGGAAAAAAATCCCGGGAAAGTGTCACATTCCTGCGACAGTTAAGAATTAATTTGTTTCGCATAAACGCAGAAAAAGAATCGCTACGCCATGTACTGAATACAATTTCTGCAAATAACTTTTTGCTGGAAGATCAGGACGCCAGGGTAACATTATCCAACTTTCTTGAGGATGCAACAAGTAAACTTTTGAAAAAAGTAAGGTTTGGAATTGAACAGGATAAAATATTATATTATGCCCTTCACAGTGAGGAGCTTGCTAAACCAGGCAGCCTGGAAACATTGCTTTCTCAATTGAAGCCTCTCGAAAATAAATTTGTATTGAAGAATGTGGAAAAGCTCGCGCCTCCTGAAATAAAAGTTATAAAGATATTTATTGCATCCTCTGCTGAAGTAAAAAAAGAACGGGATAAATGCATATTGGTTATTAATAAAGTGAAGAAATCCTTTAAGCATCTTTACCTTGAACCGGTACGCTGGGAAAACGATATTGCATATGCAAATTACCCGGGTAAGAAGAATATCCAGGAAGCCATAGATCCAAAATTAGAGGAAAGTCATTTAGGCATTTTTATTTTTTATTCAAAAATAGGAAAGCATACCCGCGAAGAATATGATTATGCAATAGCACATAAAAAAAGAGTATCAATCTTTTTTAAAAAGGGATTTAAACCTTCTGCTGAAAATAGCGCGGGATATAATGTTTTGCAGGAATTTAAAAAAAGTATAGACGACACTAATTTATTCAGGGAGTATAAAGGGCTCAAAGAATTTGATAGCTTTCTTACCGACAATCTTCACTTGCTACTTTCTGAAGAATATCCAAGACAAGATATGGTTACACCGCATGGAACAAATATTTCTTAAGAAAACCATCGCCGCGCTTTCGGAAGATATCGAAAATAAGACTTTTGTTCGTTGGAGTTTTATTCGATATCCGCGATAATTTTTAGGGTACATTTATTTACTCAAACAGACATCAACGAAAGAAAACGGCCTTATCAAAAATACAAGTGTGTGTGAAATATTTTTCTTCTGTATATTGCTTCTTCTTCAATCAAATAAAAACCACGAAATGAAAAAAATTACGTTTGCATTTATAAGCTTTATTTGCATCGCCACCCTTTCGCAGTGCAATACCACCTCCACAGAAGACACATCGGATGCAGATTCAACTGTTGTAAAAACAGCTGGCACAGCTAACACTACGGACGATTGGAAAATAGGTGTGCAAATGTGGACATTCAGAATGTTTCCATTTGTAGATGCCCTTGACAAGGTTGACAGCGCGGGAGTAAAATATATTGAGGCATTCTGGGGCCAGCCCTTAGGTGGCGGCATGAAGGATAGCTTCGGGATACATATGTCGGACGACAGCAAAGCCAAACTGAAACAAACACTGCAGTCAAAAGGAATCAGTATAGTAGCTATGGGTGTAATATCACCTGGTTCAACAGAAGAATGGAAACTGGCATTTGATCTTGCTAAGGAATTCGGGCTCAGCTATATTACCACCGAACCGCAAAAAAAGTTTTGGAATTTGTGTGACAGCCTTGCGGGTGCATACGGAATAGAAATTGCTATTCACGATCACCCAAAACCGAATGCTTACTGGAGCCCTGATTCAGTATTGGCGGCGATCCAGGGCCATCCGAATATCGGTTCATGCGCTGACGTAGGGCACTGGGCTCGCAACGGACTTGACCCGGTTGATTGCCTTAAAAAGCTTGAAGGCCATGTGTATGGTGTCCATTTAAAAGATATTACTAAGTTCAATGACACCAAGGCGCCTGATACGATCGTAAGTAAAGGAGTCATAAACTTTCCCGCTATATTCCAGGAATTGAAGCGCCAGAATTTCAAAGGAATGTTTTCGATTGAACATGAATCGAATTGGTATCATAGTTTACCTGATGTTATTGAAACGGTTCAATATTACCATGACCAGGTGGGCAAACTAAATTAAATTATTTAAAAAAGAGGCTGCAGCATTTACAAAAGTATTTGCTGCAGCCTTTTTCTTTTGGAGACGAATAGCGTTTGGTGTTCCCGTTAGCTTTAATAAATTAGATTGAAGGGGAGCTTTAATGCGCAAGAAATCAAGCCGGGTTATTCCCTGTTGAAAAGTATTAGATTTGAAAAGAGAAATTCTAAATCGAGATTAAAAATTTATTGCTTTTTTGCCGATGATTGCAATGCTAAACATATTTTCGATTTTGTATGATGAACTGATTGGGTTTCTCGGTATCGGTTCATTCATTGAGATGTACAGTTCGGGCGACTACAGTTCATTACTTACTTTGCAGGGAATTCAAAGCGCGATTGGCCCTTTAATTCCTTTACTGCTGATTATTGAAATTATTCGTGCGGTTTTTTATAAAAGATTTCATGTCATTGATTACAAGGTTCAGTTCTTTATCTATGTATTGAACAGGTTTATTGGTCGCTTTATTTCAATTGCTGCTATCGCATTTTGTATTGGCCTTTTTGAAAAACATGCCATTATAAAAACAACATTCACCTGGTATTGGCTTATGTACGGTTACGTTGCCTGGGAGCTTTCACATTTTATATATCACTATTTCGCCCACAAGATCAGGCTGCTCTGGTGTTTACACGCTACACACCACGCACCACAAACAATGAATCTTTCGGTTACGTATGCACATTTTTTTCTTGAAGCGCCTTATGCAGATGTGGTACGTACTTCTATTTGCATATTACTGGGAGTGGACCCTGCGCTTTTATTTTTTATTATGTTCATTGATGGTACGTGGGGCGGATTCATTCATGTTGGTGAGAATATTTTAAAAAATGCAAAGCTTGGTTTTTTGAACTATATTATCTTAACGCCATCTCATCACCGGGTCCACCATGCAAGAAATCCTTTTTATATGGACACAAATTTTTGCAACCTGCTAAATATATGGGATAAGATTTTCAGAACTTTCGTAAATGAAAAAAAGGAAATTCCTGTTGAATATGGAATCACAAGAAAGATGAATCCGAACAATTTTCCGGATGTGTATTTCGGAGAGTTTGTCTGTTTATTCCGCGATGTGAAAAATGCACCGGGGTTAAAAAATAAATTTTTGTATATCGTAATGCCTCCTGGCTGGAGCCATACCGGTGATCATAAAACAGCAAATGTGGTAAGAAAAGAATACCTGAAAAATCTAAAGAACACGTCTTCCGTACGTACACCTCCGCCTTCTATTTCCTGAATCATATCTTACGCTGCGTGCCGTAATTCCCGAAAATTACCGGTATATATACGATTACTTATACCGTAAATAAAAATTTACTTCTGACGTATGTTTACTTTTGATTTTATATTATAGTTATATAGTTTTATTTCCCCCTGAGAAACCAAAGATTACTCCAGGGTTGGCCTCATCAAGATTATAATTACGGTTACTGGTTTTTATTCTTATCGACAATAACTTAAATAAATTGTCTGCTATGAATCTTTTTAAATCTGACCTGGAACGCAAAGTAATTACAACAGTTAAATACCTTCCTGCTGTTTCCATTATAATGCCTTTTACACCTGTGGTAACATTAAAGAAAAATTTAGACTATCATTTGAAAAATGTTATGAGTAAGGTTGAAGCAATGCTGGCTAGTCATTATACCGCTGAAAAAGCAATACCTGTAATTATCAAATTAAAAAACCTTTTCAGTAATCTAAATTATTATACGCATAAAAAAAGTATTGCAATTTTTGTATCACCGGTAGTTGAGAAGGTATTTTATTTTGAAGTGGAAATGAAGGAACAGATTGTAATCGATCCATCATTTAAAATCAGTGATCTTGTGTACTGTAAAAAGGAAAAGAAAGAATATCTCCTATTATTATTAAGTGATGGATTTTCTAAAATGTATTTGAGTAACGGCGCCCAGCTAAAATTAATTAAATCCAATACAGTAGTAAATGACCAGCATCAGGAAAATAATACTTCAGAAAAAAAGGTAGAATTTTCTGTTGATGCAGATCAAACAAAGATTGTTACCAATAAATTTTTATCCCAGATGGATCAGGGACTTTCAATCATTTTGAATTCATGTCCTCTGCCCGTATTTGTAATGGGCTGTCAAAAGGTGCTAAAGCTTTTCAAGAAAATAACCAAAAATGACGAAAACATAATTCAATTTATTCACGGTAGCTATGAGAACGCTTCCATTGCTGAATTAAGGTTTGTTATGGATCATGTTGTATCCCGGTGGGAAAAACTAAAGCAACAGCACTTATTGAAGCAGGTTGAAAATGCACGGACGAGAAATAAACTTAGCATCGGTATAAATGAAACATTGAAAGTGGCCAGGCAAAACAAAGGAAGATTACTGATCGTAGAAAGAAAATTGGTGAGTCACACTCATACACCAGAAACTGATAAATCATCACTTAAAATAGATTCGGGTGGTAATGAAGTTTTCTTCATCAAAAACGACCTGGATAATATTGTAAAAAAGATATTTGAAATAGGCGGCAATGTTGAGATAATTGATGACGGGCTTTTAAAAAATTATAAGAATATTGCTTTGATTGAAGACTAAGAAAAAAGTGAATGTAGAGATTTTTGTTTAAAAAAAATTGGTGAATACATTTTGAAACACAAAATAATTTCCCAGGAGATACAATAGTTTTTTTCAATCTTAAAATCCAATTAATATGTTAATTGCAAATTCCAATGCTCACGAAATCTCAACTTACCCCGGCGGGTACACACCCGTCCATCACAAATTTGAGAAGTTTACTGCCGAACTTTCCAAACCTCATGAGGGAGCGAGTAATCCCGCCTATAATATTTGCGAGACGTCTGAATATTATAAAATTGAATTGGCTGCCCCGGGGCTTCAGCGGGAGGACTTTTCCGTAAGTATAACAAAACAGGGGCACTTATCTATTTCGGCTCTACACACAAAACACGGCAGGATTGAGCATGAAAATTATAAAGAGCATGCTTTTAATTATGAATGTTTTTCCCGGGACCTCCTGCTTCCTGAAAATATTGATACAGATTTCACCAGGGCAGAATACAGAACAGGTATTTTATCGCTGTGGTTTTTGAAAACTAAAAAACCATATAAAAAAAGCCCTTCGGTAATAATAGTGTACTGAATAAGCTTTGTCCGACCTTCTACTTGAGGAGGCTAATTAAATTAGTAGCACAAATTCCCTTGTTAAGGTTTATTAAGAGGAAGGCTGAAATAAAAAACAGAGCCCACCCCTGGTTCACTTTCCACCCACATAGCGCCCCGATGGCGTTTAATAATTTCATGAGAAATATACAGGCCCATCCCTGAACCTGAAAACGTTGAGGCCAACCCGCGTACCCTGAAGAAGCGATTGAATAGCTTGTCCAGATTCTCCTGGTTAATTCCTATGCCCCTGTCTTTTACCTGCAACACTGCTTTCATGTTTTTTATTCCAACCTCTACCATGACTTCCTTTGCATGTGGAGAATATTTTATTGCATTAGTCAGCATATTAACTATTACCTGTTCAATCCTTTCCTTGTCAGCCGCCACCATTATGTTACTATCGGTGGTATTAATAATAATTTTATGCTGTTGACTTACATGCTGAATATTCTCTGCCACTTCTTTAGTCAATTCAAGAAGATTGAAATTTGAAATATTCAATTCAAGTTTACCTACCTGAATTTTGGCTACATCAAAGAGATCTGTAATAAGGTTTGATAATTTACTGAGCTGTGAAGACGCTTTATTCAAAAAATCGAATTGTTCAGGGGTTTTTAGTACAAGCTCAAGCACCTGGAGATTAGCCTTAACAACTGTGAGTGGTGTCTTTAATTCGTGACTCGCCATCGCCATGAATTCATCTTTATAATGGTTTAATTCCTGCAGCTTTTCTATAATTAATTTCTTTTGTTTCTCCATCTCAACTCTTTCCGAGATATCCCGTCCAATTTTGGAAGCACCCGTGATTCTTCCATTCTTATTTTTTATTGGCGAAATCGTTAAAGAAATATCTATTTCTTTTCCATCTTTTCTTTTTCTTATAGTTTCAATATGATTCACACGCTCACCTCTGCGTATAGTTTGCATTATGAATGCTTCTTCATCCAGTTTTGAAACGGGTATGATTATAGAAATATGTTTACCGGTTGTCTCCGCTGCGGTGTAACCAAAAATTCTTTCTGCGCCCTTATTCCAACTGGTAATAATTCCATCCAGATCTTTGCTTACTATAGCATCGTCAGACGAATCAACGATTGCGGCGAGCAAAGATTGTGTTTCTTCAGGATTCGTATCTCCAGTTATATCATGTACAATTTCCGAAACGCCAATAATTTGGTCGCTCTCGTCCTTAAGAGCAGATATAGAGATTAATGCTAAAAAGCAGCTTCCATCTTTCCTTATCCGTAATCTTTGAAGCGGCTCTATCCTTTCACCTTTCGTAAGGCGCGAGAAGATTTTCTTTTCTTCACTCAGTAATTCTGCCGGAGTAATTATAGAAAGATCCTTTCCCAGCGCTTCATTTGCTGAATATCCGAAAACCTTTTCAGCAGCTGGATTCCAGCCGATAATCGTGCCATAAAGATTCGTACTTATTGCCGCATCATCTGTAGATAAAACGCTCGTGCCAGGAATGCTGATATTACCGTGGATATCCAATTACTCAGGTATTGATGAATTTCTATTAATGAAATGATAAAGGGCAACGTCAGACTTCAGATTTAGCTTCCAAAATCTGCATCTGTTTTCTACTCTTCGGCATGAAAAAGATTCTTTGGCGGCAATCTTTTAAATGATGATTCTTTCTCGAAACATGCTGCTTAAACAAACAACCTGGCGTCCAATTATTTTACATCACATGCCATGCCAATTAAGCTAGTGAAATCAATTGCCGGTAGCATCGCGTGGAATATGTATTGAGGCTGACCGGAAAGTCCGCAAAGTTATAAGGAGTAAAAAGCGATAACTTTATTTCGGCACCCATGCAACAGATAGCAGATATTAAAATCATTTCAATAGAAAGTGCCCGAGAGATAAGCTCAACTTACAGGATGTGTAAAAGATAACTTTGATCTCGCGGTACAAACAGCTGATGAAGCTATCGTGGCGCATAATACTGTAAATCTTAATTTGACAGAATGCTTTATCTTTCTGATATTCTTCTCACGATACTTCATTTAATAATTATATTTTTCAACTTATTTGGATGGATATCTCCCGCAACCAGGAAGGCCCATTTCATTTGTATTCTGGCAACAGCTTTTTGCTGGTTCATTCTGGGAATCTGGTTTGGATGGGGCTATTGCCCGGTAACTGACATGCAATGGCGAATTAAAGAACAATTGGGTGAGACCAATTTGCCAGCTTCTTTTATTACGTGGTTTGCTGCTAAATTAACAGGCACACGCTTCAGCGATATAATGGTTAATATTTTAACGCTCGTACTGTTTTTATTGGCTGCGCTCGCCTCAATTTATTTTAATTTTTTGCGACCTGATAAAAAAGAATAGGGGAGCCCCGGCAATTTGCATGTAATACAGTATGACCTCATTGAAATAATAAGCAAGGAAGAAAATAGAAATTGAGTTTGAAAGGAAATGAATATCTATTACTTTATAATAACTTCAATTAAAAAAATGGATAAAATTATTAAGGTTGGTTTAATTGGATTTGGTGTGGGCGGACAAATATTTCATGCCCCTGTGTTAACAACCGTAAAGGGGCTTGAGCTGGCAAAAATAAGGGCTGCCAAACCTGACCAGGTTTCAGCAGCGAAAACAAAATATCCGCTGGCTGAAATTGTAAGCACTTCAGAAGAGATTTTTAATGATAAAAACATTGAACTTGTCGTAATTACAACGCCCAATACTTCCCATCATCCTTTGGCAATGCAAGCTTTAAAAGCAGGCAAACATGTTGTGGTTGATAAACCATTTACCATCAACACACCAGAGGCTGATGAACTTATTGCATTGGCAGCCGCAAACGGCCGCGTGTTATCGGTATATCACAGCAGGCGGTTTGACAGTGACTTCCATACTGTAAAAAAAATAATCGCAAATGGATTGCTTGGCGAAGTTGTTGAATTGGAAAGCCGTTACGACCGTTTCAGAAACTTCCTTAAACCAAACGCATGGCGCGAAGACGATGCACCGGGAACCGGAATTTTGTATGACCTGGGATCACATCTAATAGACCAGGTGCGGACTTTGTTTGGGCTACCCGATTCCGTTACTGCCGATTTGCGTATTCAAAGAGAGGGAGGAAAGGCAAATGATAACTTTGAAGTTATTCTTCATTATCCCGGAATAAAAGCTTCGATAAAAGCTGGTATGCTTGTAAGGGAACCGCCGCCCCGGTTCATACTCTCAGGCACCAATGGTTCCTTTGTAAAGAATGGTATGGATGTGCAGGAAGAGGCACTCAAAGCAGGGTTCACATACCTTACAAAAAGCAACTGGGGTGTAGAGCCTGAAGAAATTTGGGGCACTTTAAACACCGATATAAAAGGGCAGCACATTGTTGGAAAAATTGAGAGCGAAAAGGGCGACTATTCCGCATATTACCTTAATATTTACAATGCCATCTTAGGGAAGGAAGACCTTATTGTTACTTCTTTGCAGGCGAGAAACAATGTGCGCATTATAGAGCTGGCAATGCAAAGCCAGCGTGAAAAAAGAACAGTCGATTTTTCTTTTTCATAGGCTGCAACTGATCTTTGGTTATTTTTTACAATATCCATTTGATTCTTCGATAGGATACTTTTTATCGAGATCAACATTATTCGCAGAATTTCTAACTCCCCATTTAAAAAGAATTTCGAAATAAGGTAGCGCCTTACTGTCTTTGATTTTATCCCGGAAATAAATTTCATGCTCTTTTTCTTTCATACCCATCTCATATAAAATAATATCCCAGTCATGGATATTCAGATCATTAAAAAAATGCTTCATTCTGAAATATTCGCACACATTGCCGCTCTCAAGTTTACCGGCAAAGAAGAAAGGCATAAACCACCCTATCACATGACAACTGACGGATATTAATTTTCCAATAACCGCAAATCGAATCTCATACCATCTGGATACAGGGATGTCATAATGATTCATTATCGCCAGCATTTCTTTCCGGTGGTACCATTCATCATTTTCAATTTGTTTTATCGCGATTTTATCAAGCTTATTTCTTACTGAGGCGGCATGGCCCTGGTAGGCATAGGATGCCGCTTTTTCAGCCGAATATGCTTTTTGTAACAATCGCTTTAACTCTGGATGTTTTAATGTATTTACAGGAGTCTTTTGCGAAATAAGGATCGGATGTGTATTTATATAGGACATAGAAAATTAAAATCCTTCGTAAGGTAAGTTGCAAAAAGTATAATTTAATAACCAGCTGATGGTTTATTATTCGCTTATGAAATATTCTGCAAGGATCAGGATTGCATATTTTAAAAAAAAATTGAGAGTACGAATTTTTGTAAAAGATAAATTATTATATTACACAAATCTTTCCCCGTCAGTTATACGCAAGGTTGAAGATATCCGAAGTTCTGTCCAATGATAACCTTCAATTTCTAGTCTTCTACTAAAACCCCCAACAATATTTATCAACTTAAGCATTCCTTACAATCAGGGCTAACTAAATGCATTGAAAAGTTTTCTTTTCATATTATTAATTTGCTTTTGCTACCGGGCACAGGCTGAAACCTTTTATTTTTCAGATATTTCGGGAGACGATAGCAGAACAAGAGTAGAAGCCCAAAGCCAGTCTACACCATGGAAGACATTGGGTAAGCTTAATTCAATTTTTAGCACACTTAATCCCGGCGATTCAATATTATTTGAAAGAGGCAATGTATTTTATGGCTCTATAACCATAAAAAAATCCGGTTCTATAAATAGTCCAATTGTTTTATCAACTTATGGTACAGGGAGTAAGCCAGTGATTGAAGGACTCACTACGCTTTCAGGTTGGGTTGCGGATGGTAATGGTATATATGAAAGCTATAATCCCGCCCTTGGAGCAACAGTGAACATGGTTGTTTTAGATAATGTTGAACAACAAATGGGACGATATCCTAACAGTAAAGCGTCTAACAAGGGATATCTGACCTTTGAATCTCATAGTTCGAATATTTCCATCACTGATAATGAATTACCGTCTAATCCCAACTGGGCAAATGCGGAATTGGTAATAAGAAGCCAACGATATGCAACTGAAAGAAGATTGATAACAAATCATACTGGTGGTACGCTTAGTTTCGCGCCTTTATCATATACACCTCCGGATAAATACGGATATTTTTTTCAAAATGATATCAAAACACTTGATGAGTTTGGTGAATGGTATTACGATCCCACGGCCAAAAAAATGTACATGTATTTTGGGGCGAATACACCAGGCTTATATAGTATTAAAGCGAGTAGTATTGATACACTTTTCAATATGTATAACCTGGACAACATTGTTATAAACGATTTAGTATTTGAAGGAGCTAATAAAAGGGCCATGAATTTTTATTCAGTTGATATGGGCATAACAAAAATTACTAATTGTGAAATAAAATTCTCTGGCATAGATGGGCTTGTGACTGGCTCATCAAAAAATATGGTTATAGACGGAAACATCATAACTGATGTAAACAACTACGGAATTTTTCTGAGCGCCATAGGGGGCTACACTGTAACCAATAATGTATTAAAGCGCATTTCTATAATTGCAGGAATGGGAACAAGCGGAGCGAACAATAGTACCGCTATGAGGATAAATGGACAAAATGATATTATTGAAGGCAATGTTGTTGATAGCGTGGGTTATATCGGTATTCGATTCATTGGCGATTCGGTTGAAGTGAGAAAAAACTTTGTGCAACATTACTGCATGGTAATTGACGACGGTGGAGGTATATATAGTGGAAACTCTGGTAACGTTCCTGCGTATGGAAGAGAAATAATCAGCAATATAGTTCTGAACGGACTCGGTGCTTTAGAGGGAACAACATCAACGATAGGCGCAACAAGTGGCATCTATCTCGACGATAACTCCAACGGAGTCCTTATAAGTAGTAATACAACTGCCAATAATAATTTTAACGGCATTTTCCTTCACAATGTTTTTTCTACTTCTGTTATTGGCAATACTGTTTATAATTCTACAGGAAGCCAGGTGAGAATAATACATAATTCCCCGCAGAGCAACGTAAGAGATTTTGTGATCAGGGATAATATTTTAATTGCCAAAACACCCACTCAATTTACATTTTATGCTCAAACAGACGCCTCTGATCCCATTTCCAGCCTTTGGGGGACTCTTGATAGTAACTACCATGCCAGGCCACTTTTGCAAACAACCATTATAAAAGCTATTCAGTCAAACTACAATCAAAATTTGAATATTGCCGGCTGGTATGCTCTTAGTTCATTTGATCAACATTCTTTAATTAGCCCGAAGACTTTTGCACCAACTATTAATCCTGATGACTCGATAAGATTTGAATACAATGCAACGAATTCGGTGAAGACAATCAATCTTGATAAGATATATATTGATCTTAAAAAGAATCTATATTCGGGAAGCGTAGATTTACAACCTTTTTCTTCGCTGGTGTTATTGCCTGTTCCTATTGCCCCCATAGTGAACATTACAAATCCTGCGAACAGTTCGGGTTTCATCCCTCCGGCGAATATCACAATCGATGCTACAGCTACCGACCCTGATGGCACGGTAGGCAAGGTGGAATTTTATAATGGCAGTACATTGCTTGGCAGTTCCGCCATAAGCCCATATACTTTTACGTGGCCTAATGTTAGCTCAGGAAATTATTCGATTACTGCAAAGGCCATTGATAACGATTCGTTGACAACCACTTCTTCACCCGTGAGCATTTTGGTTAACCAGCCACCAGCTATAAGTATTACCAATCCTGCTAACAATTCAACTTACGCCGCTCCGGCAAACGTTACAATTGATGCCATAGCTACTGATGCTGATGGAACAATCAGCAAAGTGGATTTCTATAATGGCAACACAATGCTGGGCACTTCCACTGCAAGCCCATACACCTTTACATGGACAAATCTTGCTTCGGGAAACTACATCATTACAGCAAGGGCTACTGATAACGGTGCTTTGATCACCACTTCGTCACCTATAAATATTTCAGTGAATGAACCCCCAACCATCAGTATAATAAATCCTGCCGGCGGTACAGACTATTCTGCACCAGCAACTATTACAATTGACGCTACCGCCGCCGATGCTGATGGCACAATTGTTAAAGTGGAATTTTATAGTGGCGCGATATTGTTGGGAACAGTCCACTCCGCGCCATACAGCTTTACCTGGACAAATGTTCCTTCAGGAAGTTATTCCATTATTGCTAAAGCAACAGACAACGGATCTCTGATCACGGCATCGTTACCGGTGAATGTTTCCGTAAATGAGCCTCCCACTGTGAGTATCGTAAGTCCTTTGAATAATGCCTCCTTTGCTTCTCCTGCTACTATCAGCATTAATGCAAGCGCTGCTGATGCAGATGGTGCAATCACTAAAGTAGATTTCTATAATGGAATTACATTATTGGGTACCGCTTCCGCCAGCCCATACATCTTCACCTGGACGAATGTGCCGTCGGGGAATTATTTTCTTACCGCAAAAGCCACTGACAACGGATCGCTTACTACTACTTCCTCGGTTGTAAGTATCTCCGTTAATTCCGCACCCGCAGTTAGTATTACGAGTCCCATCTCTAATACCACATTTGCCGCACCCGCCAACATTTCAATTGATGCAAGCGCAACCGATGCAGATGGTATCATAACAAAAGTCGATTTTTATAATGGGGGAATTTTATTAGGTACTGATAACACAAGCCCCTATTCAATTACATGGACAAATGTACCATCAGGCAGTTATTCTCTGACAGCGATAGCTACGGATAATGGTTTGCTTGCTACAGTTTCGGCTCCCGTTACCATTTCCGTATATACTCCGAACGTTCCACCTGCGGTAAACATTACAAGTCCCTCAAATAATTCAAGTTTTACCGCACCGGCAACTATTACTATTAATGCTGCTGCCACTGATGTTGACGGCACTATAAGTAAAGTTGATTTTTATAATGGGAGCACATTAATTGGTACGGATAACACAAGCCCTTATTCTTTCACATGGGCCAATGTGCCATCCGGAACTTACCCGCTCATCGCGAAGGCAACTGACAACGGAAACCTGGTTACTTCATCCTCAGCAGTTACTATATCCGTTAATTCCGCACCAACAGTAAGCATCACGAGCCCTGCAAATAATTCAACTTTCAATGCATCCGCAACAATTACCATTAATGCGACTGCGGCAGATGCCGATGGTACCGTGAGTAAAGTGGATTTTTATAACGGAAGCACATTGCTCAGCACTGATAATACAAGCCCATTCTCTTTTACGTGGAGCAATGTGCCGGCAGGAAATTATTCTCTTACTGCAAAGGCTACAGATAACGGTTTACTGGTTACAACTTCTTCGGCTATTGCAATTACAGTGAGTCCTGCGAATATACCGCCAACGATCAGTATTATAAGTCCCGCTAATAATGCAATTTTTGCGTCGCCTGCCACGATCACCATTAATGCTACGGCTGCAGATGCTGATGGAACAATAACTAAGGTTGATTTTTATAACGGTGCTACATTGCTTGGCACTGATAATACAAGTCCTTATTCCTTTACCTGGACTAATGTGGCATCCGGAAACTATTCTCTTACTGTAAAGGCGACTGATAATGGATCACTCGCGACTACATCATCAGTTACTAATGTGTCAGTAAATCCGGCGCCTACCGTAAGCATTACAAGTCCTGCCAATAATGCTAAATTTAATGCTCCTGCCAGCATCACGATCAATGCAACTGCAGCGGACGTGGGCGGCTCGGTGACCAAAGTAGAATTTTATGATGGCACTACATTGCTTGGCACTGATAATACAAGCCCCTATTCCTTTATATGGACGGGCGTTGCATCTGGAACTTATTCGCTTACAGCAAAAGCGACTGATAATACCTCGCTGACAAAGACATCCGCGGTAATCACAGTTTCAGTAAATACACCGCCGACAGTTAGCATTACAAGCCCGGCAAATAATACAATTTTTTCGCCTCCGGCTTCTATCACAATAAATGCAACGGCAGCGGATCCTGACGGTACGATAAGCAAAGTAGATTTTTATAAAGGCACGACTTTATTGGGTACAGATAATACAAGTCCATATTCCTATTCGTGGAAGAATGTTGCAGCAGGCACCTACTCGATAACAGCAAAGGCAACGGACAACGGATCACTCGCCACTACATCTCAGGCTGTTACCATAATTGTTAATGCTCCACCTACGGTAAGTGTCACCAGCCCGACAAATAATACAGTTTTTAATGCACCGGCAAGTATCACCATTAAAGCAAATGCGGCTGATGTGGGTGGTTCTGTAAGTAAGGTAGATTTTTATAAAGGCACCACTTTATTAGGTACAGATAATACAAGCCCTTATACGTTTTCGTGGACAAATGTTCAATCAGGGAATTATGTGATAACGGCAAAGGCCACCGATAATACTTCACTGACCACCACATCCGCCGGGATTGCAATTGCCGTAAATGGAGCACCCACGGTGAGCATAACCAGCCCCGCTAACAATACTCGTTTTAGCCCCCCTGCAACAATTGTCATAAACGCAACTGCTGCTGATCCGGGTGGCTCTGTTTCGAAAGTAGATTTTTATAATGGAGCAACAAAACTTGGAACTGACAACACAAGCCCATATTCATATACATGGTCCAATGTTGCAAGCGGGAATTACACGCTTACAGCAAAAGCGACAGACAATAGTTCCAATGTTACTACGTCGGCAGCTATCGCAATTTCTGTAAATACGGCACCCACGGTGAGCTTAAGTAACCCTCCCAATAATGCAAACTATGCAGCTCCGGCAAATATTATGCTTATTGCGGCCGCTGCAGATCCGGGAGGTTCAATAAGTAAAGTGGAATTCTACAACGGTACAACGTTACTCGGAACTGATAACACCAGCCCATATTCATTTAACTGGAATAATGTACCTATAGGGACCTATACTGTTACAGCAAAAGCAACAGATAATCTTGGCTTGTCAACCACATCGGCGCCGGTATCTGTTATTATTACCCAGTCAATTACTTATTTGCCCGCGGAAGGTAAATCACTGTTAATGTTTGTCACTACCGCAGAAGAGGAATAATATTTATAAGCAAGAACCTAAATAAATGCCTCACATTATTGAGACAAACACTAATTGGCTATTTTTTCTTCTTGCCCTTTCCGAAAGGAATTACGACTCCAGTACTTGGATTTACCGCTGAATTCAGAGTTCCTGATGTGGTGTTTGAGACGGATATTCCCGAGTTTGAATCTATCCTTGCTCTCGCCTTGTGCCTGGCCTTGGTTGAATGTAAAACTGTGGTGTCGGCCTTTGGTTTGCCACTGCTTGTTAGCCCGGAACTGTCCTGCGTGAACCCAGTTTCAACAGCAAATAAAGCAGGGTGCTTATGAGTAGATGTTTACTTTTCATATAATTTTTTTGAAGGAAATAATGTTTAAAAGTTCCAATGAAAATTACTTTAACAAAAATGCCAATCAATATATTATGAGGCGCTATCATTGCCGCCAGAATAAGTTTTAGACTGCTGCAACGTTTGTTGTGTATGTCTTGTCAACAAATCGAATCCTTCAATAAATAATTCAATAATGAAACTTCCAAAATCAATTCTACAGGCAATGTTAATTGCAGTTACTACCGGGGCCGTTGCTTCCTGCGAAAAGCCTAAAAAAGATGAAGTAACGAAACCATCTATTCACCATACAAAGGCTGATAGCACACCGGCAAGTTGCCCGGCTTGCGGAATGGGATAGCAGATTTTTGTTATACACGATTTTGATGCGCCAAATTTTCTCTGCCATATCCTGTAACCTTGATGAAAATATTTTATCTGCGGCACTTCCTCTTTTCGAGGAGGAAAAGATTGAAGCGATAGAATGGTCTTTCGACACACTTTACAATAAACAAAATATTCCGATATGGTTTCTCGAGCTGCTTCAGGCATTTGGAAATGCGAATAAATTAATAGGCCATGGAGTCTATTTTTCACTTTTTTCAGGTTCATGGTCTTTGGACCAGGATCACTGGCTAAGGCACCTGGAAAAAATTTCCGCATCATTTCAATTTGATCATGTAAGTGAGCACTTCGGATTCATGACCGGCAAAAATTTCCACCAGGGTGCACCACTTAGTATACCTTTTACACGTGCAACCTTAGCCATTGGCCAGGACCGGCTGAAAAGAATTTATAATTCCTGTAAATGCCCGGTGGGAATAGAAAACCTGGCTTTTTCTTATTCGCTTGATGAAGTAAAAAGGCATGGGGAATTTTTGGATAAATTAGTTTCTTCCGTAAATGGTTTCATCATTTTGGATCTTCATAATTTATTTTGCCAGTCACATAACTTCCGCATTCCTTTGGAAGATATTATTAGTCTGTATCCACTGCATCGGGTAAGAGAAATCCATATTTCGGGAGGTAGCTGGGATAATTCCATTTTAGCTCCCGGCGAAAAAGTAAGAAGAGATACGCACGACGGCAGGGTGCCTGAAGAAGTTTTCAGTATTTTAAAGTTGGCTGTAAATAAATGCCCGCAATTAAAGTTTGTAGTTTTAGAGCAAATGAGTACCGCATTGGCAGATAAAAACATGAGAAACGAATTCAGGCAGGATTTTAGAATGATGGATTCAATAGTTAAAAAGGAAATTGAGTTGCAAAGCGAAACAAAATGTGACAACTTTTTACCCTCCGAAACTTCGATTCCTGAACAACCTTTACAGGATTTGGAACTGCAGAAACAGGAATCTGCTTTGTCAGACATTTTAGAATCTGCAACCTCATATGCGGATGCGGTTCGACTACTTCAATCATCAATATTATCAGGCACGCCATGGAATACTGAAAATTGGAAACCTTATATGTTGGAAGCCGCAATTGCGATTGCGCAAAAATGGAAAAGCGGCTTTGACTAACTCAAACTTCAATATAGAACGGTGCTGACAACAATCGGGGAATAATTTTTAGAAAAGCTTGTTAATACGAAGTTGTACCAGGCGTGATTCTCCGGAAATTCCATAGGTAATACTTCCACAAACCATATTGAACGGCGCAATCATAATTCCCGTACCGTATGCCGTATGAAACGCGGACGAATTTTCACCAGGTATCCAGGCTCTGCCATCATCAAAAAAGATGAGCAGTCCTGCCTTTGCGTTTAAAATATGTGTTCGCAGATTGGTAATATATCGCAACTCGTTACTGTTATAAAATACTGTTTTGCCCCAAAATCTTTCACGACGAAATCCGCGCAGATTATCCGGACCACCCAACACTGCATGCTCATAAAACTCGGCACTGCCAACTATGTCGTTGCTACCTATGATTGTTGCCGCGCCATTTCTTATTGCTAATGAAAACCTGCCAGGCAAAGGGAGATAGAATTGCATTTTGCCCGCATACTTTTGAAAAAACTCACCTCTTGAAACATTTGAAATATAATTGGCATTCCCTGAAAAGCTAATACCCCTGGTGGGCACAATAGAATCATCTATATTCAGAAAAGTGTATGATAATCGTGCCCCGGCATAATTATTATTTTCAAGAGCATCCGTATCAAAAGGTGCGAAAACTTTTACAACAAATCTATCGGTGTCATTAAGAATTTTTGCGCTTTGAAAATATGCGTTGATACTGATATTACTTCTTCCAAAGTTTTTATTAATACCCGCATTTGCGAACCATTCTCTCGTCCTTATCCTGTAAAAGTTTTTATCGGTAGTGGCGGAAACAGTTTCATTACCCAGTCCAAAAAAATTGGTCCATCGGATGGCATCAAAATTAGCCGCGAATGTCAGGTCCCATTTGTCAAATAAATTTGGATAGATGGCACGATATGACACACTCATCGCATTTTGTGAAATGGAGTAATGCAGGTCAATTAATTGCTTGGTCGCAAATGGTTTTCTGCGCCAGGAATATTTTTTAAAACCATATCCAATGCCTGCATAGAACCAATCCTCGTTAGTGTAAAATACAGAAGGAGTAAACCCACTCGTGTTATAATTATAATTTTCATATTCATAAGCGTGAATGGCGCTATCATCACGCAAATGTAATTTTGCATGCGATGTTTTAAACGTGTTATCATGATCATCGTACACGATAATTTTTTTTGACCCATCGGTTTCTAAAATAGAATCTTTTGAAGGCCCGCCGATAATTCTCACACGGGTTTTATTGGCATTTCCTTTTATCGCGTACGCATCTTCGCCATCAATCCCATAGAGTCTTATTTCCCTGGTTTCTGAAGCATTAAATCCTCTTGAATAAAAAGGTGTGTCTTCCTTTTGTCCAAGGCTATCTATTCCATATACTTTTACAATTGTTTGACCGGCGCTAATTTTTTCAATCTCAAAATATTCTTTTTGCCTGGTTCCCGGCACGTCAACTTCATGGGCGAGAAACAAAAAATATTCTTCTGCATATTTTAAGAGTTTATCCCTGCGTGCAATCAATTTTGAAATAAGTTCATTTCCCGAAACCATAAAAATTTCCGGTGGTAACTGTTGGATCGAAACTTTTATGACGGAATCTGTAAGAGACCGCTGCAGAAATTCAGCCGCACGTATCCAATCCTCTTTTGTCATTTGATTACTGAAGCACCGGTCCATACTAGCTTCTTCGAAATTGAGACGGCTTACATCAGGAATATCGTAATCGAAATTTTGCATAAAGCTCAGCCCTGTTGCAGACAGAATGCGATCGATCAAAAAGCCGTTGTGTGTATAAAATGCCTGGTCTCTGTCACGTGGCACGGGGTAATACATTGATGACTGACCCGTGTCAGACGAGCCCCATCTCCAGTTGTCTTCATGCCTGTCCCAGTCTGCAATAAGCATATCAAAAAGGCGAGCCTTAATAAATGCAAACTGCATTGCTTTAATGCTATTATCTCCCCGCATTTTTTCAACAACTTCTTCAGGCGTGGAAAAGTATTTAAAATTGCCAAGATAATGGGCATCGCTCCAGTCTCCGTCAAGTCTTTGTTCAAAGAGATATAGATCGTTACCAAACCTTGCATTAAATGTATCAAGCGCAGCCTGCTGAGGTACATAAACTAATTGTGGTAGCGAATGATATATGCCTGCAGCCTTTTCCATAACAGGTAAGGCAAATGCGCCGTAAGGATACGACATTGATATTCCATCATTGATAATATCTTCTACAAAAGTGTTTTTGAAAACGGGCAATACGACGTCTTTCCTGGACTTATTAATAGAGTGGAGCGTATATTCTTTACCCTCTGCGGTTTTTAATCGCAGTGTTTTTGATTCATTGCCTCCACCGGTTTTATAGGGAGTCAATTTTACACCTGTTTTATCAAGCCATAAAACAGGAACACTCACAGGAGTTGTCCATTCTTTTCGCCTGTTGCGTCCCCAAAGCCATTGGTGGAACGATGGCTTTTGATACTCCGGTCCGGCAATGATTGTTTTATATTTCGCCGTATCGTATAAGCTTTGCTGTGCGAAACAAGTGTTCGGTATAATGAAAAAAAATAAAGCAGGGAAAATTTTTTCGCAACGCATTTCAGAAAATATAAATGACAAACATCATACCGTTAAACCAGCTTGTTTTAAAGCGGGTTCGTTATACAATTTAAGTAAAGAAATAATTTAACGGGAACATTAGTGACACGATTTTTCCGTCTCACAAGAAGTCATGTCGCTGAAAACATCCCGTTCGTCGCAACTTTTTCGGACTATTTATTATTATAGCGCTCTTATTGCTAATTTGGTGCGATGAAAAAAGAGTGGTACGCAAAAAAATGGATAACGATACTTATTCATGTAATGGCGTGGATATTATTGTTTTCGCTACCCTATTTACTGCGGCCTTCCTATAATCCTGATCATGGCAAGCCGCCGGAACCGCAGCAACCAGGCGTTATTTTTATTATAACCCGGTTAAGTGACCTCCTTATCGTATTATTTTTTTACCTGAATGCGGGACTGCTGATTCCCCGGCTACTATATAAAAAAAAATATACCCTTTACACAGTATTGATATTGGTTTCATTTATCTGTTATGTGTTTGCTGTTGGAATGTTGAGAAAGACATTTATTAGCAGCCAGCGTTTTGCATGGGATACGCATCTGTTCTTCAGCACTTTTATTTTTCTATTTATTCTTGCCTGTAGTATTGCGTATAAAACCATACGTGATAAAATTATTGCCGATAACCTCGCCAAGGAAAAAGAGAATGAATATCTTAAAACCGAGCTATCATTGCTGCGATCGCAGGTGAGCCCGCACTTTATGTTCAACGTGCTCAATAATATGGTAGCGCTTGCCCGCAAAAAATCTGACTTACTCGAGCCTTCTCTCATAAAACTTTCTTCGCTTATGCGCTACATGCTTTATGAAACCGATGAGGAAAAAGTGCCTATTGAAAAGGAGATTGAATACCTGCAAAGCTATATTGATCTTCAGCAGCAACGGTATGGAAAGAAAGTGACCATAAGCGTAAATATGTTTCCCCCGGATAAGAATTATAATATTGAGCCGATGCTGTTAATTCCTTTTGTGGAGAATGCGTTTAAACATGGAACCGGCTTGATTGAAAACGCACACATTGATATCGACATGAGGGCTAAAAATAATATCCTTTACTTTAGTGTTGCCAATAAATATAACGAAGCGTCACAGGAAATAAAAGACAAAGCCAGCGGTATTGGCCTGGCAAATGTGAAAAGAAGGTTGGAGCTTTTGCATCCTTTGAAGCACGAACTTAATATCAGCAAAGGCGATGGGGAGTTTGCAATCGCATTGAAAATAAATATTACTGAATGATACGTTGCATTGCTATAGATGATGAGCCTTTAGCCCTGGAATTACTGGAAGACAACATAAGCAAAGTTCCGTTTCTTAAATTAGTGGCAGTATGCGATAATGCAATTGAGGCGATGAAAATAATGCAAGGGCAAGATATTGACCTTTTGTTTCTTGACATCCAGATGCCGGGACTTACCGGGTTGCAGTTCATACAATCAATGCAGGCTCCTCCAATGATCATCCTGATAACGGCATATGAGAAGTATGCGTTGGAGGGGTTTAATCTTGATGTTACTGACTACCTCGTAAAACCAGTTTCACTCGATCGTTTTGTAAAGGCATGTAACAAAGCGAAACAATTATTTGATTTAAAAAAGCAACAAAAAATTCCGATCTCTTCATCTCAACAAGGCTATTTTTTTGTGAATGTTGATTACAGCCTTTTAAAAATAAATTTCTCCGACATCATCTATATTGAAGGGCTTAAGGATTATATTAAAATACATTTAAAGAGTTCTAAACATCCGGTAGTTACGCGGATGCCGGTTAAAACTATTGATGAACAATTGCCTTCTACGCAGTTCATTCGTATCCATAAATCTTACATAGTATCAGTAGCATTTATAACCACCATTCGTAAGTCAAGCGTTTTTATAGATGACCTGGAGCTTCCGGTAAGCGATAGCTATCGTGATGCAGTAAACAATCTTACTAATAAATAAAGCAGGTATTTTTGAATTCAGAATTTCGTTTACGAGTTTTTCGTGATGAAATTTTCCATCACTCTTACATCAAATCAAATATTACTTTCTATTGAACCAAGGCTAATTTTGTTCTTAATATTCAACTTACATTTGGCAGAATTGAGAGTGAAGATTTCTGAAACAAAATTCATACAAAAGCTTGCACAGCATGGAAAATAAATTAATAAACCCGAGCCAAACTGTTTTTGAACAAATTAAAAAATTGGATGAAAATAAAAATGAATACTGGTCTGCAAGAGACTTAAGCAAAGTATTGGAATACTCCGAATACCGGCATTTCAAACCCGTTATTGACAAAGCGAAAGAAGCTTGCAAAAACAGTGGCTACGCGGTTCGGCATCATTTCGAGGATATCCTCGATATGATAGAATTAGGCAAAGGAGCTAAAAGGGAAATTGAGAATGCAAAGCTTTCCCGTTACGCCTGCTATCTGATTGTCCAGAATGCCGATCCTTCAAAGGAAATTGTTGCATTAGGACAAACCTATTTTGCTGTGCAGACCCGATTGCAGGAGGTTCAACAAATGCAAACTTATCAGCAATTAAAAACCGAAGTTGAGAAACGAATGTTTCTTCTCAAAGAAATGTTTGAACACAATAAGCAACTGGCTGCTGCTGCAAAAAGCGCAGGTGTGGTAGAACCTGTTGACTATGCCATTTTTCAAAATCACGGTTATATGGGTTTGTATGGCGGATTAGATGCAAGAGGAATTCACAACAAAAAAGGATTGAAGAAAAGTGAAAATATTTTAGACCACATGGGCAGCACTGAGCTGGCGGCAAATCTTTTTCGTGCTACGCAAACCGAAGAAAAACTAAACAGAGAAAATATAAAAGGAAAGCAAAGAGCCAATCAAACACATTTTGAAGTTGGCAAAAAAGTTCGCAAAACAATCCAGGAACTTGGCGGAACTATGCCAGAACATTTACCGGTTGCAGACAGCATTAAAAAATTGAGAAAGATTGACAAAGCTAAAAAACTGAAAAAGAAATAATTGTTTTGAAGAATGCAAAGAAAATCAGCAAAGTAAAAATAATGGCCATTTAAATAATATATGTAAAAACCTTCAATGCATAAAGTGCAACTCACTACTTAAAATGTAGTTTCAACACTTATTCCCGTCCTTTTCGTCGCAACATTTTCTCCTCTTATCTCATTTTCAAAAATGAGGGTGCAGCCGAAGCTACATTTGTACCTCAATTAAAAATCATGAAAAAGTCTCTTCTATTAATTGTTGTGATTATCCTCTCACTTAATATTTATGCACAGGTACCGCAAGGCGCGCCGGCCAGTATGCAGGCGCCAAAAAATACAGGCCGTGTATATGGAAAGCTACTTGATGAGAATGATAAGCCACTCAGTGGTGCTTCGGTGTTAATAATGGAAAGTAAGATGGACACGTCAGCCAAAAAAATGAAGCAGGTTTTATTGAAAGGAGTTATCACAGAGAATAATGGCGATTTTAATTTTGATGAGCTACCCGTGATGCGAAAGCTTCAATTAAAAATAAGCAGCAGCGGTTATAAGCTAAGAGACCAGGACGTTTCTTTTTTATCAAAAATGGAGAGGGGCGCTGCGCAGCCGGCGTCGGGTATGCCTTCATTCAACAAAGATTTGGGCAATATAAGGTTGATCGTGGATACAAAGCAACTACAGAATATAACTGTCGCTGTGTCATCTCCCGGGGTAAAATTAAGTGCCGATAAAAAAATATTTAACGTTGAAAAAAATATTATGAGCGCTGGCGGGACAGGCCTTGATGTAATGCGGAATGTACCGTCAGTAAATGTGGATATAGACGGCAACGTAACACTGCGCAACAGCGCCCCACAAGTGTTGGTAGATGGAAGGCCGACAACATTAACCCTCGATCAGATACCAGCCGATGCCATTGAAAGTGTGGAAGTAATTACAAATCCTTCTGCAAAATACGATGCATCTGGCGGCGGTGCCGGTATATTAAATATTGTACTGAAGAAAAATAAAAAGACCGGATATAATGGAAATGTAAGGGCGGGCATCGATAAACGTGGTGCATTAAACGGTGGGTTTGATTTTAATACACGCCAGGATAAAATAAATATTTCTGCCAGCATTAATGGCCATCAAAATAAAGGCCGCACAGCAGGGACGACAGAGCGCACTAATTTATTGGATGTTCCTCAAACGACCGTGTTTCAAAATAATTATAACAAGACGACTGGTGGATTTGTTTTTGGGAAGCTGGGTATTGATTACTTCCTGACCAACCGAACAACATTATCATTGACGGGCATAAAGGTTCACGGAGAATTTAATCCAAATGAGCAAATTAATATTTCGACAGACAGTTTATATAACAATGCAAAAGCAACCAGCTTAAGCGACAGGAGCACTACAGGCACCCGCCAGTTTAACGGCCAGGGATTGGTATTTGGGTTTAAGCAGTTATTTCCCAAAGAAGGCCAGGAGCTAACAATTGACGCGAATTATTTCGGTGGCAAAATGGATAATAATTCTTTAATAACCAGTAATTACTTTTTCGGAAACAGCAGTACGATTTCTAATACTGAATTGCAGAAAGCAATTGGCGGTGGTAAGGATCAGAACTTTGTAATTCAGTCAGACTTTGTAAAACCATTTAGTAAACTCACAAAACTTGAAACAGGCGTTAGGGCTGCCATTCGGAGCAGGGTCAACCTGAATGATAATTATTTGTATGACGCTTCGGTGGACGATTATGTCATTATTCCGTCTGCAACAAGTGACTATAAAAATACCGACAATGTGTATGCTGCTTATGCTACGATCAGCAGCAGTATAAAAGACTTCAGTTATAAATTTGGCGTACGGGCAGAAAGCTCAGATTATAATGGAAAATTAACCAACACAGGTGAGGAGTTTAAGAATAATTATCCAATAAGTTTATTTCCTTCTGCCTTTATTAGTCAGAAGCTTGGAAATAAGCAAGAGCTGCAGTTGAGCTACAGCCGTCGTATAAACAGGCCAAACTTTTTTCAATTGATTCCGTTCACAGATTATTCAGATAAATTAAATATCACTAAGGGGAATCCCGATCTTCAGCCGGAATTTACACAGTCATTGGAATTGTCTTATTTAAAAACATTCAAGGGTAACAATACTATTCTTACTTCCTTGTATTATAAGCATACAAATAATTTAATTACCCGTTACCTAACGCAGGAGACAAATCCTATTACCGGAAATGAAGACTTGTTGAACACCTATATAAATGCAAACTCAAGTTATGCCGGCGGTGCCGAAGTAACGGCTCAGAATTATCTAGCCAAATGGTGGGATATCAGTACTAACCTGAACGTATACAATTCAAAGGTAAATACCGATAATGTGAGCACAACTTCGCAAGGCGCACTTTGGAGTTGGTTTGGAAAATTCAATAGTAATTTTAAGCTGCCTTCTAATTTTGCAGTGCAATTCACTACTACTTACCAGTCAAAAACAAATCTTCCAATAAATAACAACCCTGGCATGGGTGGACCTCCAATGATGCAGAGCCAAAGTGCTTCGCAAGGCTACATTGATCCATCATGGGGCATGGACCTCGCGGTTAAAAAGAGCTTCCTGAAAAGCAATGCTGCATCTGTTTCACTAAGCATTAATGATATTTTTAAAACCAGGATAAATAGCCAATATTCAAGCAGCGAATATTTCGTTCAGAACTACAGCCGTCTCCGCGATCCGCAAATGGTTCGCCTGAATCTTAGCTACCGTTTTGGCAATATGGATGCATCATTGTTTAAACGCAAAAGTAATAAGGGAGAACAAAATGCATCAGAAAGCATTCAGCAATAAATAACTAATAAGCGACTGAATTCTGTCTATAAGAGACCGCTAAATATAAAAAATAATTTTTCTCATTCATCTGCATTCCTCGGATCGGACGAAGAACTAAGTTTGTATTCCTTTGGTGGTTCTTTACCCAAAAGATTTTTTACAAAATAATCCCAGCGGCGACGCATCATGTATAGAGAATAAGAGGCGTAACCATGACTGCTGTTAGGGAATACAACAAGGTCATAATCCTTATTTGCTTTTTCGAGCGCTTCTATTACAAGCAGGGTATTATATGGAGGCACGTTATCATCCATCAGTCCATGAGCAAGCATTAATTTTCCCTTCAGATTTTTTGCGTAAACCTGGTTGGCTTGAGCATCGTAATTATCTTTTCCATCTGGGCCCGGCGTAAGAAGGCCAATATATCTTTCACCCCAGTCATCTTCGTAATTACGGTTATCGTGATTCCCCGATTCCGATATGCCTACTTTGAAAAAATCCGGATAACGAAACATCGCCGCCGCCGTTGCAAATCCACCACCCGAATGCCCCCAGATACCAACGCGACTGGAATCCATGTAAGAATACTGCCGGGAAAGTTGTCTGATTCCCGATACCTGGTCTGGTAAAGTATTTTCGGCCATATTTCCATAGTTCATATCATGGTAACTTTTGGAGCGCAAAGGATTGCTGGTACCTTCGAGAACAACAACTACAAAACCAAGTTCTGCAAGGGCCTGGTGATCTGACCTTGATGCTACAAACGACCAGGTCCGCACGCTGCCACCTTGTGGCCCGGGATATATATAATCAATTACCGGGTACTTTTTGTTTGGGTCAGGGTTAGTTGGTGTGAACATCAATCCATACAAATCCGTTTGACCGTCATATGCTTTTACTGTGATAGCTTTTGGCGGTTGCCAGCCGATCGCTCTTAATCTTGAAACATCAGTTTTTTCCAGCGTTGAAATAAGTTTGCCGTTCACATCACGCAAATTTATTACAGGCGGAACGTCAGGTTGCGAATAGGTATCAATAAAATATTTCCCCGAAGGAGAAAAAGTAATATTGTGATCGCCTTCTTCGGGTGTAAGCGCATTCATCTTTTTTCCATCAAAACTTATTTTATACAAGTGCGTGAAGTAAGGATTTTTTTTATCCAGCCCATCTGCCAGGAAATATAATTCGCGTTTCTTTTCATCTACCTTAAGTAATCGGGTAACAACATAATCACCTTCGGTTATTTTGTTTTTCAACTTTCCTGTGGTGGCATTATACAAATATAAATGTCCCCAATTATCCCGTTCTGAATACCAGATGATCTCATTTGATTTTGCAAGATAACGCCAGTTGATACTGCCCTGCCCGGATTCAAATTGAGTGGGAACTATTTCTTCAAATACTTCCCTCACTTCGCCTGTAGCGGCATCGGCTATTCGAAACTTTTCTTGTTTATGATCACGTGAGGTGGAAACAAAAGCAAGTTGCGAGCCATCGGCATTCCAGTCCACATCACCAAAAGTTCCACTGCTGGAAATGTTATCACTAAGTGTACCGCGATGAGGGTCGGGCGGGATATTTAGTCTTATTACTTTCGGCGTGTCAACATCAATAATGACCCGCGCTATCATGATAATGTTGCTGTCTCCAGGTAATGGATACTTCCAGGCTTTAAGAGTAGGATGGCCTACATTAGTTGTTACAAGATACATATCACCGGCCTTGCGTTCATCCTGTTGGAAAGTAACAATCTTTTTTGCATCAGGCGACCACCGCAAAATAGCGCCATCACTGTGTTTCCATCCGGCATTATCAGTAGCATATCCAAAATAATGAAGACCATCGGTCGTTAGCTGAGCTTGTTTGTCTGTGGCAACATCTCTCACCCATAAATTGTAATTTTTAATGAATGCGGCTTTTTTACCATCAGGAGAAAGTACTTCATTTTTTCTTGCTTCATTATTTGAATTTGCTGCTCCGGAAACATCGGGACTGCATTGATAATTCCTGAGATCGCACTTCCATTTTTTTTCATCGGCATTAAAAAAAATTGACTTTTGATCCTCTGAAAAAGTAAAATTCTGGAAAGGTAATTTATCGGCTTCGTAAGTTTTCCCTGTTGCTGCGGATAGAGATCCCGCCAGTTTTTCCTGGTCAAATGCCGAAGTTAATTTTCCATTTGCCGGGTTAACTAAAATGAATTCGCTACCATGAGAATTAAGATCGCGAAACCAAAAACGATCTCCGGAAAGCCAGTTAGGCTTCATGCTTCCGTGATCTATATATTGTTGCGTATTGTAAAAAAGAAAGCTTTCCGCATGCGCATAATCTTTTACAGATAATGTATCATGGTTCTGAGCATTTGCAATCAATGTAAAGAAAGAGGTAAATACGACTAAAAATTTTTTCATAATAAAATTCTTCTTTGATGGTTGGGGGCCGAACAATAAGGCTCGCAAATTAAGACCTTTTAAACAGATATGATGGCACTTGCGAGATTGCCGGGTGATTTAAAATTTTATAGCTGCTCACATCAAAATCTATATCGCCAGTCAAATATGGATAGTAATTTTAATTACCTTACTAATTAATTAATGTAAAATGAAGTGTTTAATTTGGATCGCATTTGTTTCTGCCATCTTTTGTGATATCGTGTCATTCAAACAAAATTTCATCCGGCGAAAAAGATAATCGAAAATGGGTCAGCCTTTTTAATGGAAAAGATATTGATCACTGGGTTCCAAAAATAGCCGGGTATAAGGTGGGCGAAAATTTTGGTAAAACTTTCCGTGTTGAAAACGGAATTCTTAGTACCCGGTACAATGAATATGATAGTTTCAACAAAAGATTTAGCGCCTTGTATTTTGATAAAAAATTTACCAACTACAGGCTACGGGTGGAATACCGGTTTGTTGGAGAAACCGCACCCGGTGCTCCATCGTGGGGATTTCGTGATGGGGGAATTCAATATCATTGCCAGCCCCCAGCTACTATAGGAATTGACCAGCCTTTCCCGATATGCCTCGAATATAATTTGCTTGGGGGAAATGGTACAGACGAAAGGCCAACAGGAGAAATTTGTGCATCGGGAATGTATGTAACAATCAATGGTAAAAGAAATAGTTCCTACTGCACTCCACCAATTGTAAAAAGAACATTTAGCGGCGATCAATGGGTTACGGCTGAAATTGAAGTCCGGGATGGAAAAATCACACATTATGTAAATGGAGAGCAAATCATTCAGTTTGAAAATCCTATGTATGATCCGGCAAACGAATTGGTAAAAAAGTTTATCAGCAATGGAGATGAAATTGTCAGGGATGGATACATATCGCTTCAATCGAATAGTCATCCAATGGATTTTCGAAAGATTGAGATTATGGAATATTGATACGCGTGCCAATTGGAAATTTTTCTCCGGGTATTTTAAGAAGTGGAAATATTGCATTGTATCTTAAAACCGAAACTGTCCTGTATCTATATAATACCCATGATTAGCAACGAAATACTTTCATTAGCTCAAATACTTTGGGATTACCACCACATGAATCATCATCCTGAGAAAGTTGATTGCATACTTGCGTTGGGAAGCCATGATCTGCGGGTTGCCGAAAGAGCGGCAGAACTTTATATGGAAGAATGGGCGCCGCTGGTAATAATGTCGGGTGGCCTTGGAAATTTTACTAAAGAAATGTGGGATATTTCGGAGGCGGATCAGTTCGCGCAAATCGCAATTCAAAAAGGTGTACCTTCTGAAAATATATTAATTGAAAACCGCTCAACCAATACCGGGGAAAATATTTTATTTACTCAACAATTGTTGCAAGCCAGGGGTATTAATCCGCAAAGTTTTATTGTAGTTCAAAAGCCTTATATGGAACGCCGGTCATACGCCACTTTTAAAAAGCATTGGCCGGGGAAAGACTTAATTGTGACCTCACCACAAATACCCTTCGCAGAATATCCTACTAATGAAATTTCCCTGGAGAAAGTAATCAATATCATGACGGGCGATTTGCAACGAATAAAGGTGTATCCTGAGAAAGGATTTCAAATTTACCAGGAAATACCAGTAAGCGTTTGGGAAGCGTACAGTCTCTTAATAGAAGCAGGCTTTAATCAGCATCTTATAAGAGAGTAAAGTTTTGTGAAAAATGAAGTCCCGCTTATCGCTTTCGCTGCTTCATCCCTGCCTAAAAAAGATGCAAGGACAGGGGGGTGGCACAGTGCTGTGTTTTTTATTTTGATAGCTATATATCCCGGCCAGCTTTTTTTTATTTAGCCGTAACAGAATTCTTTTCATACGGCCCTTTAAATAAAGAAGTATTTATGCTAAAGTGACGGGAGGTCATGTTTGAAATTTTAAACAAATTTTTACGCCCTGTGGCAGACTGTTCAAAAGACTTTCCATCTTGTGTATCAAAGTCATTTAACACCAACCCGTTGGCTTCCTTCATCATAAGTTGGGGATCATCCAGGTAATAATAAAGCACGGCGAGGTTGTAATAGCTCGCATACCTGATTTTACGATCATGCCTGCTCGAAGATGTGTAAGTCCTCTTTATCTTGTCAAGATATCGAATCACGGGTTCTAGTTGTTCACGCATATTTTCATTACAATAGTCGGCGGTCATCGAGAACAAGGCATCGCTCATTTGCTGAATTGCCTGGCGGTTTTCGGTATATTCCGGGTGCTTTTTGCTGCCAACTACCCAAACGTAATCGCTCACCGAAGCTTCTTTAAAACCAAAATTTGTTGTTATGCGGTCACTCAGGTAATGCATCGCCCTGTTAACACAACTTTTGTATAGATTGTTGGTGGTAGTCAGGGCGTTTAATGCAAAATATCCTTCAGCCACTCCTTTAATACTAAATTCGGGGCTGCTGTAGGTCTGTTTATAACCGCGGTCAGCAAGCAACTCATCCATTATATGCATTCCCTTATAATCACTGATGGTAGCCTGTGCGGCAAAAGTGTACACTATCTCCTGGTGATATAGTATCCGGCTACCCGTTACCTGGCCTAAGTGATTTTTTGTGGTTTCCAGGCGTTCCTTCACCGAGAACGATTCCGGCAACAGATCGTCGAGCTTTACCTTGATGGTAAGATGGCCTTCGTTCTCCAGTTTTCTCCATCCTTCCAGTATCACCGAATTTCCAGGTGATAATTCCTTTAAAAACGGGTTCATCATTTTAGTTCCCTCTATCTCAACATTATAAGTACGGTAATTGCTATCCAACTGTACTAGTGGCAGCGACCTGTATTGTACTGTAAAATGGTAACGATCGAGATCTACTCTCTTTTGTGCTGCAACTGCCAGCGGCACAATGAAAAGCATAACTGAGAAGGCTTTTTTCATATGAATACGTTTATAGCTAACCTATTAACGATATGTATTCCCAATATATTTCATGTTATTACCATTTCGGCAATACCTGAATGGCATTTACTGCAAGTTTAGCTGCCGATAAAAATTTATGAAATTATAATTGTTTAGCTGCTGAGGTATTTCACAAAACTCCTTTTAGCAATTGGCAATAAAGTCTCCTCCATCGGATAGGCAAGCGAGGTTTCTATATTGTACACAGCCGGATTAGGTAGTTCTTTTCGGTTTCTTATTAATTCAGCTTTTATGTTTTCTGCGGTATTACTTACTGAGCGTATCCACTTTTGAATGAAAGCAGTTCTCAATCCACGATATTTTTCATCGTGTTTTTCGTATATGGAAAGTTGGTATTGATAGGCTATCGTTGTGTTATAATGGCCATCACTAATAAGCAGGTAACCCTCTTTGGTATCAAGTGGAATAATGCCAACCGGCTCTATATTTAATTTAGCTTCAACAAATTCATAAATCTCGGTGCCATTTTGAATGGCGGTTTTTATTTGTTGTGCGGAGTAGTGAACAATTTCTTCCAGCTCTTTCATCAACACATCGTCTTCAATAATTCTTTCATATTCGAGTTGCAATTTTTTAATATTTACATCAGTTAACTGCTTGGGGAAATGTTCCTGCAAAAATTTTCGATTCTCGCGGAACGCGACGATATTATTGTAGTGAAAGATAATATCTGCCAACTGCGGATACAGCTTGTTTTGGTTGAAATAAGAATTTACGTGTTGTAAGTAAGCGAGAAGAGTATATTTCTTCAGTTCAAAATCAATATAGCCTTCAGTAAACCATGTTTCGGATAGGGACTTCATAGTTTTATTTTTTAAACATTCATAAATGAATTTACATCATTGACTCCATATTTTTGTAAACGATAATTTTCGATAAATGTTTTAACAGCGCTTTTTTTGAAAAAATATTTTCTAATAGAAGTCACCAGGTCTCAGTCCTTTTTTGTTTGGGGCCATTTAATTATAAAGTTGACAATACAATCTCTTGATAGTATATTTAATAATGCGAATCGCAATTATTTCAACTTTTTATTTTTTTTCGTCGCTTTACGCTTTTGCGCAGGTCCCCGTTAGTAAGGAGCCGCGCCATCACCCGGTGTTTGAAAATGATAGAGTGCGCATATTAAATGTTCTGTTACTTCCCGGTGACACTACACAATATCATGTTCATTCTACACCATCCGTATTTATTCCTTTTACAAAAACATATACTGGTTCCCAGCGCATAAACGGGCAGCCGGAGTATAGTACATCAGTAGCAGGTAAAGTTTGGTATGAAGACTTAAGCGAACCTCACATTAAAGTTCACAGAGTTTGGAATTTGGACACTTCAGTTTTTCACGTAATGGATATTGAACTCCTGTCGAAGGACGCGGATTTTATTGTCAACCCTCAGCCTATACCTTATGCACAATTGCAAATTGATACGCCCTGGGCGAGGGTGTATAAGGTCCGCCTGGCAAAGAATGAAAATCTAAATATCAGAGACCAGGTTTCTGATTTTGTATTGGTAGCCATCGATAATGCAGAACTCACAGTGCTTGAGAATAGTAAAAAGACTGAGGCATTTATAGAGCCAGGCAAATACTACTGGATAAATGCAAACGATAAATTTTCAGCAATCAATAAGGGAAATATTCCTGCGGAATTCGTACTGATTTTAATAAGATGACTATTATATTTTCATTTTTGAACTGCCTTGTAAATTTATCCCAGATTGCCAAATAGAATTTTGCGAAACAGTCAAAACAATACTTTGCGGCCTTGATATCTGTCAGAAAATTCGTAAAAAGAATCTTTGGGTGTGCGGAAGGTCCACGGCTGATAATTTATTTCACCAGCTCTTTTAGTAGTTTGTAAAAAACAAAACATAAAAAAATCCTTTTCACAGCGTGAAAAGGATTTTAATTTTTTTCTATGATGACTTATCAATAATCTTTATTGTATCCGCCGCCGCCGCCGCTTCTGCTGCCACCGCCGTAACCGCCGCCGCCGCTCTTCTTGTAGCCACCGCCGCTGCCGCCGTAACCACCGCCACTGCTTCTTCCGCCGCCATAGCCGCCGCCACCACTTCTTCCACCACCATAGCCGCCACCGCCGCTTTTTTTGTAGCCACCACCTTCGGGACGAGGTTGTGATTCATTAACAATCAATTTACGGCCCTGAACTTCACTTTCGTTCAATGTAGCGATGGCAGTTTTTGCTGCTTCATCGTCTTCCATTTCAACAAAACCGAAGCCTTTGCTGCGACCCGTATTTTTTTCTTTAAGAATTTTTGCACTTGTAACAGAACCGTACTGGCTGAATAAGTTGCTTAAATCATCATCAGTCATTGACCAACTGAGATTACCTACATAAATGTTCATTGTAAAAACTTTTGTTTAAATTAAATTTTGAATTCCATTAATGAATTAGTAGCTACAATGAACTGAAGAAACCGGGAAAAGAGAAACATCAGCCTAATGGAAAACAAACTAAACCCATTAATTAACGATAAAGATAGGGATTTCTTTGAAACTATATGAAATTAAAAATTAATTTAATCAGATAGAAATTAATATTGTTTCAAACCTGTGAGTATGATTTCATTTTTAAGCTGTTGCAAATCCTTTGAAACAAAAAAGCCCGCCATTATAAAGCAGGCTGAGTTTTGAAAAAAATTATCTTATTCGGCAACCACTTCAAAATCAACTTCGATCTCCTGGCCTTTGCCAAAATCAATTTTCGCCTTATAGGTTCCTAATTCTTTTACATCATCGATAATGTGAATCCGGCGCCTGTCAATTTCATATCCCTTCTGTTCGCGAATTGCTCTTGCGATTTGCACGGAAGTTACGCTACCGAAAATCTTTCCGCTTGTCCCGGTTTTTGCCCCGATTTTTAATGGTGATTCCTGCAAAACAGTAACGACACTATTTATCTCAGCTAAGAGTTTTTCTTCTTTTTTAGCCAATTGTTTCCGGCGCTCCTCCAGCTGCTTAAGATTGCTTGGATTCGCTTCCACGGCAAGTTTTGACGGAATGAGAAAGTTGCGTCCGTAACCGCTTTTTACATTAACAAGTTCATGGGCGCCGCCTAAATTATTTACGTCCTGTACTAATATTACTTGCATATTTAAAGATTTGAACCATCGATCATCGCTTTTAGTAAAGCGAAATCTCAGGTATTATTTTAAAAGATCTGTTACGTAAGGCAAAATTGCCATTTGACGTGCTTTCTTAACGGCGTCACTCACTTTGCGTTGGTACTTAAGCGAATTTCCGGTAATGCGCCTTGGTAAAAGCTTGCCTTGTTCATTTAGAAATTTTTTCAAAAAATCAGCATCTTTATAGTCAATATACCTGATGCCCAGTTTTTTGAAACGGCAATATTTCTTTGGCCTCTTTTCAGCTTTGATCGCTGTTAAATATTTTATTTCATTTGCTTTTGCCATTTTATACCTCCGCTTTTTCAGTTCCTGATGTTACACCATTTCTCTTTTTTGTATTGTACTCGACGGCGTATTTATCGAGTGCAGTGTACATGTGCCGAATAACTGATTCGTCACGCAGGAGCTGAGTCTTCAGCTTCTCATTGAAGTCGGTTGGCGCCTCGTATTCCAAAACCCAGTATAAACCTGTGGTTTTTTTCTGAATAGGGTAAGCCAGTGATTTTAGTCCCCATGCATTTTCATGCACTATTTTGCCATCATTCTCAGTAAGGAATGTGGTGTACTTTTTCTGAGCAGCTTTGTATTCTTCTTCAGAAAGTACAGGGGTAAAAATCACCATCAATTCGTAATTCTGCATTTACCTTGTTTTTTGCTGTAATTCACAGCTGGTGAGTAATAATTTTAATTTGGGCTGCGAAATTAAGGTTTTTTTCTTTCCAAAAAAAAGAATAGACTGTTTAAAATCCCTTTCAATGGGATAGACTGGGCATTTCAATAAGCCGGCTCATAATATTCCGAGTCGTTCAATCGGTATTTTTTTTTGAATTTTTTTTGAAGCGACTGCAAAATATGCGTCCAAGCTTGTATGGTTAAATTTATAAAGCAAAACACGTAGGAGTTGATCCTGCGTCGTACCATGCTATATGAAAGGAATAGTCACATCAATAAAAAACCTGTTACTTACGTAACAGGTGAATATATTAATATTGTTGGTAAATTATTTTTCTAAAGACTGAACTCCTCTTGTGAGTTTGCTTTTCAAATTCGAGGCTTTATTTTTATGTATAATTCCACGCTTTGCGAGTTTGTCTATCATGGAAGCGATTCCGGGCATTTTTTCTGAAGCTGCCGCTTTTGTATCCAAGGCTTTCAAATCCCTGATAGCGTTACGGGTAGTTTTTCCGTGATAACGATTTCGCTCGTTGCGTTTAAGACTCTGACGAACATCTTTCTTTGTTGCTGAATGGTTGGCCATTAATTAATTTTTTGGGGTGCAAAGATAAGTATTTAAAAGTAAAAAAACGCCCTCGATTAAAATTAATTTCATTCAGTTTGCAATTCCTGATTTAAAAATGAAATCTATTTTAGGTTCTTAATACATCTCCTGATAGAAAAACAACCGATATTTGCATTGTTAAATATCGCACTACCAATTATTATGAAAGATTTTTCTTACATCACCAGTTCCCACCCGGCATACATCGAAAATTTATATAGTGATTTCTTAAAAGATCCTGAAAGTGTTGACATAGATTTAAGGAGATTTTTTGAAGGGTTTGATTTCGCTCTTTCTAACGGAAATGGCAGGACTAACGGGACTGCCGTAGCAGGTGCTCCCGTCCAGAATATTCAAATTGATAAAGAGTTTTCGGTATACCGGTTGATTCTTGCCTACAGAAATAAAGGCCATTTAGTGGCTAAAACCAATCCGATCCGTGAGAGAAAGGACCGGCATGCAAACCTGGATCTGAAGTATTTTAATCTTGATGAAAAAGATCTTCAAACAGAATTTGTTGCGGGAAGTTTTACCGGCCTTGGAAAGGCTAAACTTCAGGACATAATTAATTACCTTAAGAAATGTTACACAGGGTCAGTCGGAGTGGAATTTAGTTCACTAAATGACAGTAAAAAAATTGATTGGATCATAGATGCAGCTGAAAACAAAATTACGGCACCTATACCTCTTGATCAAAAAAGAAGAATACTGCAAAAATTAAATGAGGGTGTGATGTTTGAAAAATTCCTTCACACAAAGTACGTGGGACAAAAGAGGTTTTCCCTCGAAGGTGGTGAAAGCACTATTGCTGCTTTGGATGCCATTATTAACACGGCTTCAGAGAATGATGTGCAGGAGGTTGTAATTGGAATGGCACATCGCGGAAGATTGAACATTCTTGCAAATATCATGGGCAAGACCTATGAGCAAATATTTACCGAATTTGAGGGAAGCGCGATTCCGGATACCACCATGGGAAGCGGCGATGTTAAATATCACATGGGTTTCAGCAGCGAAATTGAAAGCGCTTCAGGCAAAAAAGTACATTTGAAACTTGCACCAAATCCCTCACATCTTGAAGCCGTAGATCCGGTAGTGATAGGCTTTGCAAGAAGTAAGGCTGATGTACTCTATGAAAGTGATTACGATAAAATTCTGCCAATCTTAATTCATGGAGATTCTTCATTGGCCGGGCAGGGAATAGTGTACGAAGTTTTGCAAATGAGTGGACTCAAAGGCTACTACACCGGGGGTACGCTTCATTTTGTTATCAATAATCAAATCGGATTTACCACAGATTTTGATGACGCACGTACATCAGATTATTGCACCTCTATTGCGTCAATTATTGAGGCGCCTGTTTTTCATGTGAATGGAGATGACGTAGAAGCTGTGGTAAAGGCTTCACAAATCGCAATGCTTTATCGCCAGGAATTCAACAGCGATATTTTTATTGACATGGTTTGCTACCGCCGTCATGGACACAATGAAGGAGATGATCCTAAATTTACCCAACCTGGCTTATATGCTTTAATTGAAAAGCAACCAAATCCCCGGGAGGTTTACGTTAAATGGCTAAGAATGCATGGCGAGGAAGGAACTTCCGAGCTTGCGGAGGAAATGGAAAAGAAATTCTGGAGCGACTTGCAGGAACGTCTTGATGAAATCAAACAGAATCCGCTTCCTTATAAGTACCAAACACCCGAGATGTGGTGGCAAAGCCTTAGAAAAGCAAGGGCTGAAGATTTTGAATCTTCTCCAATCACTGCAATTTCAAAAGATAATGCCGAAAATCTTTTCCGAAAAATTATGACATGGCCTGAAGGCTTTAAACCTTTAAGAAAGGTTGAGAAAATTCTCCAGGATAAAATTAAATTATTTGAGAGCGAGCACAAAATTGATTGGTCCACCGGGGAACTGCTCGCTTATGCAAGTATATTAATGGAAGAAAAGGATGTGCGTATGAGTGGCCAGGATATCAGGAGGGGAACTTTCAGCCACAGGCATGCGATTTTGCGTGATGAAAATACCGATGAATTTTATAACAGGTTAAGTAATATTTCGGAAAAGCAGGGACATTTCCGGATATATAATTCACTTTTAAGTGAATACGCCGTATTGGGTTTTGAATATGGTTATGCTATGGCGAATCCAAATGCATTGGTTCTTTGGGAGGCGCAATTTGGAGATTTTGCTAATACCGCTCAATCAATAATTGACCAGTTTATTACCTGCTCAGAGCAAAAATGGAGAAGAATGAATGGTGTGGTTTTATTATTACCGCATGGTTATGAAGGACAAGGACCTGAACATAGCAGCGCCCGTATGGAGCGGTTCCTACAGATGTGTGCGGAATTAAATATTGTCGCCACAAACATTACCACATCTGCAAACCTATTCCACGTCTTGAGAAGACAAATAGCCTGGCCTTTCAGAAAACCTCTGATAATTTTTTCACCGAAAGCAAATCTCAGGCACCCCGGCAGCTATAGTAATATAAAGGAAATTACATCCGGCGGATTTAAGGAAATTATAGATGATGATTCTGTAAAAGATCCTGCAAGCATTACAAAGGTTCTGTTCTGCAGCGGGAAAATTTACTTCGATCTTGAAGAAAAAAGAGAAAAAAATAAAACTGAAGAGGTAGCCATTATAAGATTGGAACAATTATATCCTTTACCCGAAAAGCAATTGATGCAGCTATATAAAAAATACGGTAAAGCAATTTGGTATTGGGTACAGGAGGAGCCTTCCAACATGGGAGCTGCTTCCTTCTTACGTATGAACCTTACTTCTATGAATTATGGTATAATAAGCAGGCCACCAAGTGCCGCTACCGCTACGGGGTTTTCAAAGGTCCATATACAGGAACAAACAGAAATATTAAACACAGCATTTAGCATATAGTCAAAAAAAAGCCGGTGCATCTGCACCGGCTTAAAACTCATTGTAGAACATTACTCTTTAATAAAAGAAATCGTCTGGATTTCATTTCCGTTATTTACTTTAAGCATATAAGATCCCGCTGCTAATTTCGAAAGATCAATTCGCTTTTGATTTAATCCTTTATAGCCTGTAAATTCTAAATTCTGAACTGTTCTGCCGGCTGCATCAGAAAGACTTAAAATAAGTCGTGAAGATTTGCTTAACTCGATACTGACATTACTAAAATTCTTTGCCGGATTGGGATACAGATTTACACCGAAACTTTTAGCAGTAAGCTTTAAGTTCCTAATCAAACTATAAGTAAAGTGGCCATCCTTATCAACCATTTTCAAGCGATAATAAACAACTCCGTTTGGTTTGGCAGATACAATGTCTGCGTCATTAAAAGTATATGAAGCCGTTGGGCCTGAATTAAGATTTACATCCACACGGCCAATGCTTTTAAAGTCTGTTCCTGTAAAACCTCTTTGTAATTCGAAATAAGCTGAACTCTCATCTTGATTTGATACCTGCCAGTTAAGGATAGCGTCGTTATCTTTCTTAGAAGCGGAGAAATTAAGTAAGCTAATAGGCAAAAATGCACTGCACGTGTAAAAAGTTGGATCAGTATTAGTTGAAATTTCATCCATGCCGCCGATTCCAAGGAATGAAGTGAAATCACCGCCAGCTCCGTTTGGATCGGTGGGGTCTGTTCCATTTACAAAAAGCCTTAGCGTACCGCTACAATTCTGTAAGGCACCAAACGTAAAGGTGAACAATTCATATTCTGTGCCTGACGTTACGCCACCGGCAATTGGAGCGCCACTTGTTTGAAAGCCGACAACATTTCTCGTATTTAAAGTTCCTGTATTCCCTGTTACTTTATCCTGAGCTACCCATGCACCGCCACTTATGGATGTAGTTATAATATTACCGGTGTTGTAGGAAGCGTCAAAAGCAAGTGTTGCCTGGCTAGGACCTATATTTGCCACTGTTGGATAGTCAATTGTGGAAATAAAATAGACTTCATACATGTCAGTTGTTGAATTGTAGCGAATTTTATATGTTATCGTTGCCCAAGATTGAAAGCTTAATAAAGCAAATCCAAGTGCTATTAGAAGTTTTTTCATAATTAATTGATTAAGGAAGATTATTGGGCTAATTAGTTGGGAATTTGTTGATTAAAATTATTGTAATTGTATAAACCAGTAGTATTAGAAGGATAAGCGACTATATTATTTAATATGAAAGCTGGATCATTTGTTAACCCCGAATACTTCACTTTTCCATCCATATTTACATCTCCTGAAAAATAGCCAACTGCATTATTATAATTATATAAGCCCGTAGTGTTTCCGGGAAAAGCCAGCGCCTGAGTAAGAATCGAAGAGGGATCATTAGTGACCCCGGAATATTTTACTTTTCCATCACCGTTTGCATTTCCAGACCATAGTACATTTTTACCTGATAAGACTAAGTAGGCAGTAGAAGTTCCATACAAGTTTGGATCGCTCTGAGCGGTAAAGTCAACCAAATTCGCCGGCAATATCGCTGTTGATTTAGTTTCTCCTAAAGCCGGCTTGTATGTTGAAGGATCTGTACTTAATCCCAAGATGATTTCTATGACGCACAGCGATCACATAATTTGTTGAAGCCACATTATTAAAAGTAACAGGGCTCACGCCATCAATATCAACAATATCTCCATCTCTTTGAACCAATGCGCTTCTTGTTTGCAACACAGTATTGCCAGGAGAAACAGTTGTATTTCTCAACTCAAGGAATACCCAGTCAACAATATTGTCATCAGTTAAAGCCTGGTTTGCGAAAACACTTCCAGCGGCTGTTTCAGTTATAGAATTTGCAACGTGTGTAAATGAAGTATTATAGGGAGCCGTTCTGTAAGGATCGGAAAGAGGAATGCAAATTAGTTGGCGTTCTCAACGCATCGCTCATAACTCCTGTAGACGTATTATAAGCCCCTTGTAAAAAAACTTTAGCTTTTAAGAGATCAAATTTATCTAAAGCGCTAAGATCTCCTGCGGCCGTAGTAATTGGAGCAGAAATTTGATTGGTGGAAGTATTATGTGTTTCACTTGTGGAGCTCCAGTCGGTTCCATTAAAAAAATAACCTCTTATGTTGGCCTCAACGCCGGTGGTTATATCCGGATCAACATATTGCCCTGCAACCGTTACCGTTCCGGTAATACCTGTTTTTGTAATCGGCCAGTAAGCATTGATATAATCTGAAAGTTTTGGCGGCCTGTTTGGATCTGCACACCGCAAGAACCCTTACTCCGATCTTCGCACTGCTGTATGTTCCTGAAGTCGTTAAAAATGCCGGGCGATAAATTGTTCCGGCCCCAACAGGAATTTCATTCGCAGAAATATTTGCGGTTACTTCTTTAAACACCTGCCCTGTGCCGGTCGTTTCAATAAACTTACTTGCTCCCGCTCCTGAAAAGGTTGCAACATTGGCAAGTGTAAAGTTGAAATTGCGCTGTTTTAATTTTTCCGCTGGTAAAGGTGAGGCTTGTGCCAATCCTGGTATTGCCGGTTAAAGTGGCACCTGCATGCATTATTAATTTCCAAAACAGGAATGGTAAATCCATTCATATTTACATTTTGATTCGCCGAGCCTTGTAATAAAATTTTCCCGGGCCCCAATATATCTGTAGTGCCGGTTACATCGCCCTGCACAGTTATAACAGCACCTGATTGAATAAAAAGCTGGGCGCCACTTACTGTGAGTTGGGCTTTAGCGGGGAGTGCTGAAAAAGCACTTGCGATAATCAAAAAATAAGTAAATTTTCTTATCATAAAGCATGATTTAAATAGTCAACAAATACAAAAAAACTAATTTACTCTAAGATAATATTCTTTAGAAGAAATTATTTTTTTAATGATTAAACGGCAGGAATGGATTATTACGCAGTTAAATACGGCAATGCAAATTAATAAAAAAAGTATCAGAAACTCGCCAATGTTTATAATTGTATTGCTTTCATTAATTTTTTAATGTAGGCCTGCGTACTCTGCTTTTGTGCATTTCTCAATTTAGCTTAGGTTTGTAAATCTTAAAAAGAATGCATGTCAATAGAAATTAAAGTTCCTTCGGTTGGGGAAAGCATTAATGAAGTAACGCTTACGAGGTGGATAAAAAAAGATGGCGATTGGGTTGATCGCGACGAAGTAATTGCCGAATTGGAAAGCGAAAAGGCCACTTTTGAAATTAACGCTGAGCAGCAAGGAATTCTTCATACAGTTGCAAAGGAAAATGATACCCTCAAAGTAGGAGATATCGCTTGCACGATTGATGATAAGGCGGAAAAACCTGCTTCAGCAAAAAAAGACAACAGCGCAGCAAAGAAAGAAGAAAAGCAAAGTGAGGTGACAGTCGAATCGAAGGATGCTGCAAAAAAAGAAGTGCCTTCTGAAACGAAACTCGCGGGTGACCCGGCCAGGTAACAAAGATGTAAGGGCGACGCCAGTTGCAGCCGCGATTTTAGCCGATAAAAAAATTGATGTAAAAAAAGTAATCCCCACCGGCTCCAATGGAAAAATTACAAAGCATGATGTGATGGATGCACTTGCAATTCCGGGAAGAGCAATTGGCAAGGAATTATTCAGCCGCAATGAGAAAACTGAAAGGATGAGCAACCTGCGAAGAACTATAAGCCGCAGGCTCGTTGAAGCGAAAAATACAACGGCAATGCTTACCACTTTCAATGAAGTAGATATGAGTGCCATCATGGAGCTTAGAGCAAAGTATAAAGAAATGTTCAAAAAGCATCATGAGGTAAACCTGGGCTTCATGAGTTTTTTTACAAAGGCCTGCTGCTTTGCTCTGCAGGAATGGCCTGCTGTAAATGCTGGCTTAGACGGGGACAATATAATTTATCACGATTATTGTGACATCTCAATTGCGGTATCATCACCGAAGGGCCTTGTAGTGCCCGTGATCAGAAATGCGGAAAGCCTGAGCATGGCTGAAATTGAAAAAGAAGTTGTTCAGCTTGCTACAAAGGCAAAGGAAAGTAAGCTTACCATTGAAGAAATGACTGGCGGCACCTTTACGATTACTAATGGCGGTATATTCGGATCATTGATGAGCACCCCGATTATTAACATTCCCCAAAGCGCTATCCTGGGCATGCATAATATTGTTGAGAGGCCCGTTGCCATAAAAGGCCAGGTTGTTATAAAACCGATGATGTATCTCGCAGTAAGCTACGACCATCGTATAATTGATGGCCGGGAATCTGTGAGCTTTTTAGTAAGGGTGAAGGAAATGCTTGAAAATCCGGAACAACTCTTATTTGGCAAAGATCCAATAAAGGCTTTGCTTGAGCTATAAGCCAGAGCGAAAGAAAATAGTACCTCAGATGGATATTCCTGGCAATGAAATTTCTAAACTTTCTTCAGGAAGATACTTTCATAAATACCTGCAATTCGCAAAATCTTTAATTGCCGCATACAATGGCGGTGAGCCACTTCACCTGTATATAAAAAAATATTTCTCCGCAAATAAAAAACATGGATCAAAGGATAGAAAGCACATAGCATCTTTATGTTATAACTATTTTCGGTTAGGCGGCGGAGTTACTTCTAAGGCAACCCTGGAGGATAAGATATTATTGGGCGCTTTTTTATCCAACTCAGGTTTTTTGTTTTCGTTCGAACAATTAAAGCCATCGTGGAATGACATGATGGATCAGCCTTTAGGAGAAAAACTTAAAATGGTCGAAGATATTTTTGATTCTAAGAAAATCTTTCCGTTTGAAAGATTTCTCAGTAATGAAATTGATTCTTACAAATTTGCTATTTCTTTTTTACAACAGCCTAAACTATTTTTAAGAATAAGGCCGGGCAAAGAAACCGTGGTCCTCGAAAAAATACGAACTGCCAATTTTTCTTTTGCAAGGATGAATAATAATTGCCTTGTGTTTTCTATCAATGAAAAGATATCCGGCGTGATAAGTTTAGATAAAGAAGCCGTCATCCAGGATTTTAATTCTCAACGAACAGGCGAATTTTTTAGTAAATATTTTTTTGAACAACAAGCCGGTAGTGATTTGGAAAAGACAAACTCTCAAATTACTGTTTGGGATTGTTGTGCGGGAAGCGGGGGAAAATCGATTCTCGCCATTGATACTCTTAAAAATATAAAACTAACAGTTACAGATAAACGTTCATCTATTCTTCAAAATCTTAAGGAGAGATTTGAAGCTGCCGCAATAAAGCATTACGATGCTTTCATTTGGGATGGCACTTCTGAAAATCAACTATCCCCATCAACAACCTTTCGCTTCGTCATCGCTGACGTTCCATGTTCGGGTTCGGGTACATGGTCGAGAACTCCCGAGCGGCTTATGTTTTTTAAAGAAAATGAAATTGAAAAATATGCTTCCCTTCAAAAAAGCATTATTAGAAAAGTAATTCCACAACTGGAGCCTGGTGGAATACTTTTTTATATTACCTGCTCGGTTTTTGAAAAAGAAAATGAAGAGAATGTCAACTACCTTTTAGAAAATTTTCAATTAGAGTTATTGCATAAGGAATATTTAAAAGGATACGAAATGCAATCCGATACGTTGTTTATAGCCGTTTTAAGAAAAAAATAAATCCGATTTACTTTTTAGAATTCATTTTTTGCAGGTGGAATTGGCAGCTGTTTCTTCTCTGAGTTTATCGAATAATCAGTTTGAAACTCTCCTTACTTTTCGCATCATCGTAGCGTAGAATATAGAGGCCTTTTGAAAGTGGTTGTAAATCCTGGAATTTAATAAATTGGGATTGCCCTTCCTGTATACTAATTGATTTGCTCACTAATAATCTTCCCGATACTGTATATAAAGCCAGGTTTCCCGTACCTGAAGTAGATGGTTTTATTAAAACAGAAAAATTATCTGTAGAAGGATTTGGAAACACTTTGATGTTTTTGTTTCCCAATATTGAATCTATATTTTTTGCAATCCGCTGTTGAGCGAGGTCATCATAGGCGATACGAAAATTTGGAATTCCATATCCTATACGATCATCCGGATTATTATATATACTACTGCTTTTCACGACTGCCTGGATGATTTGCATATTTGAATATTCAGGAAAAGCCTGCCAAAGGCAAGTCATAAGTCCTGCTAAATTTGGTGTGGCGTACGAGGTGCCATTTCCGGAACCAATTGTCCCTCCTGCCGTAGATAAAGCTGTCGCAACACCCACTGATGCTACAGTTGGCTTTATCTGTCCATCCGCCGAAGGCCCATAGCTGCTGAACCCTGCAGGAACTCCTGATGAATTTACTGCGCCTACTGCTACTACGCTATCTGCATCAGCTGGTGTAATAATAAAGTGCCATGAATTGGTACCTTCATTTCCTGCGGCAACTAATACGATCATTCCTTTTTTTGCAGCCAGGTCCGCTGCCCTTGCAATAATAGTTGTGTTGCCATCCATATCGGCATAGGTATGGTTGAATGCGGCATTGTCAAAGGTGCTGTATCCCAATGATGTCGAGATCACATCAACGCCTATGCTATCGGCACGCTCAGCGGCGGCCGCCCAATATTGTTCCTCAACCGGCGACTCGCTGGAAATATCTTCTGTTCTATATAAATAATATTTGGCCTTGGGGCTGCTACCAACTAATTGGCCGGGTATGTTTCCGGCAATGATTGAAAAACACTGCATGCCATGTTGATGATCTTCGTCCACACTTATTTCATTGTTGACAAAATCATACGTTTCCATTATTTGATTATTGTTTCGTACACTGTCAAATGCAGGAAGCGTGAGATAATGATAAAAACCTGCGTCTAGTATCGCCATTAACATTCCTTCGCCGCGGAAACCTTTATTATGCAAATATTCGCCCTCATGAATATGAATTTGTCCGCTGGAATTTCCGTAGCTATAAAAATCCGTTGTGTTGTTTACAGAACGGGGTGTTGTAATTGAGTCTATCTGCTCGTTAAATTTATTGGCAACGGGTGATTGATTACTTACCGGTCGCATTAAGGGTTGAGAATTGATGACGAAAGGCAGATTATTAATTTTTGTTAACGCAGCCGCATCGGTGGTTTCAATGCAAACCTGGTTCAGCCATTTCGATTTATCAAGTATGGTAACGTTGCCGGCTAAACGTACGCTATCAATGTAAGATGGCGTTATTGGCAAGTCTGTTTCATCAATGGAAATGTTTTGTTTTAGCCTTCTTTGAATTGATTTTGCGGATAAAAATTTAGAGGGATCGTTTATACTGAAAGGTGTTCCTGCCTTGTCCTTAAATCTTACAATGTATTTGGAAAATTGGGCTGAAGAACTGGTTCCCGTAAAGAGTATCATGACGGCCAGCAGGTATATATTTTTCATCAGTAAATATTTTAATAGCTGATGATTTTAGAAATTGAAATTAATTATGGTCAATTATACTCAATTTTACACCATAGCCATCGTAGTAAGCTGGTCTTCCGGGCTGTGCACCCTGGTATTCCCAATGTAAGAATTCACGATAAATCAGCCCAATTCCCTTTCCATATTTTTCGACAGAATAATTTTTTTCGGCGTATTGAGTGCCTGGAATTGAGGGATCCTGGCCCAGAAATTCATCGCGTTCGTATACTTTTATAGTACTGTCTACCGTGATTGTATTAATAGTAAGGGGCACACCTACGCTGTCGTAAATGTAATCCCAGTCGTCAAGATATGTTACGTCAGTGTAGTTAGAATATGTATCAATGAACGAATTTCCTTTCCATGAAAAATCCTGTTTTACAGGTAACTTAAGCTTTAAATAGCGAAGGTTATTTTCAACAAATTCAACTGAATTATCGGTGGGTACTGCCATAAAAGTGTTATTTGGAGCCCATGGTTGCGATGCATCTTTCCTTATAAATCTCTGTATGCGATAAGCCGGACGGCCAAGGTTATCGGTTATCTGGGCATCAACTCTATCCTGCACCTGGTAATGAATTACACTTGCCTGTTGACCAAAATTTATGTAATAAACGGTAGAGTCGAGATCGTATGTAATATATTTCCCAACTTCTAGTGGATAATAATCCGTGACCTCGGCAGAAGTAAAAGTCTCACTTTCTTTTTTACAGGATGAAAGCAGGAATGAAATAAAAACAAAGCCAAGAATATATTTACTCATTTCAGAATATTAAAGATTTGATTATTGTAAAAAGAGCGCTAATATGAGGAAAATGCTGCAAGTCTTTAACCATTAACTTCTTTGAATAATTCCACCGCCAATTACATCATCATGTTCGTAAAATACAGCGCTTTGTCCTGGAGCAATTCCCTTTACATTTCCATAGAAACGGACATTTACCCCATTTTCGTATCTAAAAAGTTGAGAAAGTGCACCTTTATCTTTATACCTGATCTTTGTATATGCCTCCATTCCATTAGCTATGCTTTCATACTTCATCCAGTTTAGCCCTGAAACCTTCATGTTATTTTTATTCAGGTCGTCTTCATCCCCTAATACCACGGTGTTAGTTTCCGGAATAATTTCAGTGACAAATGCAGGCTTGCCTAAGGCAATATCCAGCCCTTTTCGTTGTCCTACGGTATAAAACGGGTAACCCTTGTGGGAACCTAAAATCGCCCCTTCAGTATTTACAAATAAGCCACCGGAAACTTTTTCTTCCAGCCCGATTACTTTTCTTTTGAGAAAGCCGCGGTAATCATTGTCAGGCACAAAGCAAATTTCATAGCTCTCACTTTTTTTTGCCAATTCCGGATAACCGAAGTCATGAGCCATTTGCCTGATTTCGGTTTTACGATAAGAACCTAACGGTAAAATAGTACGGGACAGCAAATCCTGCTGAAGACCCCATAGCGCATAGCTTTGGTCCTTTGTATCATCAATTCCTTTTCTTATAAAATACCGGTCATTCGAATGCTTGTGCACCTGCGCATAATGTCCCGTGGCAATAAACTCGCAGTTTAGTGCATCTGCTCTTTTAAGAAGAGCCCGCCATTTGATATGCGTATTACACATCACACATGGATTGGGAGTGCGGCCTGCTATATATTCTTCCACAAAATTATCAATCACAAAATCCCCAAATTCATCCCTGATGTCCAAAATAAAATGTGGAAATCCATGCTGTACAGCTGCTGCCCGGGCATCATTAAAACTATCGAGATTGCAACAGCCGGTTTCTTTATTGTTATTTCCTGAACTGGTTGCATAATCCCATGTTTTCATAGTAATGCCCACAACATCATACCCTTCGTGATGAAGCATAAGAGCCGCAACTGTACTATCGATACCGCCACTCATCGCCATTAAAACTTTTCCTTTACTGCTCATGATTTTTTAAAAGATTTGCAAAGATAAGAAGTTTCGGGCGGCCCCTAATTCCGCAAACCAGGATCTTTTGTGAATAGAACTATGTTGTTTTTCTTATTAAATTTATTTTTTTTGCCCCCAATATCAATAGAACCCGGTGCTTTTCCCTTGTAATACCTGGGAATTATATTTCTGGAAGTCAATTTACTAAATAAGATTTCTTTCAAGGATGCTGGTTGCGTAAAGCATAAAACCTCAATTAAATTTTGACTAAAATCCCGTCCCTGAAATTACTTTTTTGAATTTGCTTTTATAAATTTGCGATACTTTTTTACATTCTAATCCATATTTTAAAGATAAACCCTGATGATGTGCCCAATTCCGTTGTACATAATTCCACACAGCCTGACTTAATAAAATGGATTCGCGAATTTTCAAAACACCTGAAAATACATCCCGATGATAATTTTATTCAATATCCGGAAACTTTTGCATCAGGATTTGCAAAAGTTTGCAGCATTGAGCCCGGGCTCACCTACCGCATCGTAGATTACACGCTTAATACGGACTTTGTTTTTACCCGCGAACCCTCTGATGAGTTCTATCTCATCATTTATTTATATCAATATAAGAATTCTCCAAAGCTGAGATACACCGTTAATAGCCAGGTAATTTTTGATGGAGCTGGTAATAATTTTTCGACTGTTTTAATGACAAACAGCCTTGTGTCTCAAAGGCTGGAATTGGTTTCGAATACTGTGGTAAAGGGGCTTACCATTCAGTTAACTGATGAATGGCTGACGGAAAAAATCCGGCAGGAAAAAACTTCTAATTATTCTTTATTTCGCGAAAAAGATGTTTTTAAATTCTTTTTAACCCCGAAAAGTAAAAAGCTTTTAAGCGAGATATTTTCTGAAAACCCGGATAGTGTGACACCGGAACTTCATTTGAAAACCAGGGTTCTTAGAATTTTGGAAGGCTTTCTTGAAAATATTCTTCAAAATGGCACTTCTGAGAACGCGTTTCCCTTCCCTGAAAAGGATTTTCAAAGTCTCCTAAAAATTGAGAATTTGCTTCTTGAAAATTACGCGTCGGGGTTCCCTAAAATTGAAAATCTTTCCCGTATAGCCTTCATGAGCGAAACAAAGTTGAAAACTTTTTTTAAAAAAGCCTTTGGTATGGGCCTTTATGAATACTATCAAAAAAACAGGATGCATAAAGCCAAAGAACTCCTGAAGACTGCGAAATATTCCGTATCGGAAGTCGGTTCTCTCCTGGGGTATCAAAACCTGAGTAATTTTTCACATGCATTTAAAAAAGAGTTTGGGCAATTGCCAAAAGATTGTAATAAAATAGGATAAACAATCACCAAGAGCATACCCGGACGTCGTTTTTTAAGTCTTATACGGGCAAATCTAAGACGCCTACGGAATTAGCTGCACTTTATTCACCTGTATTTTTGATTCAATACTCTGCGAACCTAAGAAATTCACTACATCCTTTTGAAAAGCTAAAACTCCTGGTTACTAATTGAAAGCATTTAAAATGCCGGTAACTAACCAATAATTTAAAAGAGCCTCCTTTTGGAGGCTTTTGTGTGAAGTTCATACATGGTTTTGTAGCGTCATTCACCTAACTTTGCACCCCGTAAATATAAAAACATGAGTGGCGCCTTAAAAGAAGTCAGAAATAGGATTACCAGCGTGCAAAGTACACAGCAAATAACCAAGGCAATGAAAATGGTGAGTGCTGCAAAGCTGAGAAGGGCTCAGGATGCGATTATACAAATGAGGCCCTATGCAAAAAAATTGCAGGAAATGCTTAATAATATCGTAAGCAATGCTGACGGTAATATAAATATGGCGCTTGCTGCGGAAAGGCCTGTCGAGAAGCTGTTGGTGATTGTAATAACCAGCGACAGGGGATTGTGTGGCGGTTATAATAGCAACCTGATAAAACTTGCAAAACAGGTGATTGCGGACAAATATCCTTCACTGTCTTCAAAATCAAATTCCACGATTCTGCCGGTTGGTAAAAAAGGATACGAACATTTCTTAAAGAATAAGTTTAAGGTGATCGATCAATATTGGAGTGTATTTTCTGATCTTAGTTTTGAAAACATAGCTGCGGTTTCAAAGTACGCGATGGATGCGTTTTCTAATGGGGAGGTAGATGCAGTGGAACTTGTGTATAGTGAATTCAAAAATGCCGCCACCCAAAATTTTATTGCGGAACAATTTCTACCCGTAAAAAAGACGGAAAAAAAGAAGGGCGAAGCTAATGCCGATTTTATTTTTGAGCCTGGCAAAGATGTTCTTATCGCGGAGTTGATGCCGAAAATATTGAATACGCAATTATATAAAGCTGTACTTGATGCAAATGCCAGCGAGCATGGCGCCCGTATGACCGCTATGGATAAAGCAACTGATAATGCGCAGGAACTTTTGAAGGCTTTAAAAATTAGCTACAATCGTGCAAGGCAGGCCGCAATAACAACCGAGCTTACGGAAATAGTAAGCGGAGCCGCCGCATTGCAGGGATAACCCTGGCCCCTGAAGGGGAATTAGGAATTGGAATCTATAAATTAATATTGCTCCGCCTGACGCGGATTGGGGTATGGAACTAAGTATAATAATTCCACATATTGAAGCGCTGATTTTTGCAAGCGAAAAACCTTTGCCCGGGGGCGAGTTAGTTGATCTTGTAAATAATGCCCTTGGTTTTATAGAAGACCGTGCAACACCAGAGCAGGTTGAATCGTCCATAAAGGCTATTGAGGAAAAATATAATTCGGAATTTTATCCCTTTGAAGTGGTTCAGAGCGGTGGAGGCTGGCAATTTCTTACCAAAAAAGAATTCCATAAAACAATAGCACAACTTAACGGCGACAAATTTTTAAAAAAACTTTCCGTCGCATCCCTCGAAACGCTTTCGATTATCGCGTATAAACAACCGGTTACAAAATCAGAAATCGAAATCATACGAGGCGTAAATTGTGATTATGCCGTTCAAAAATTATTGGAAAAGGAACTGGTGATCATTGCAGGTAGAAAAGAAGATGCACCCGGCAAGCCATTGATTTACACAACTTCTAAATCTTTTATGGATTATTTTGGAATAAACAGCCCCGACGATCTTCCAAAAATAAAGGAAGTGCTTAACCAGGAAATAATAGAAGCAACGAAAATTGAAAATGCCGGGAATAAAGACCCTGATGAAGAAGAGCCCATGGAAACTTCAAACAATGGAAATGTCTTCATAGAGAATGATGTTTCCGAAGTTGAGCGTGATTCAGCAAATTCTATTTCAGAATAAATACCTTCCATTTTACTTAGATATAAAAAATTAATTTGCCCGTATGTCCACGGTTTTAAAACATAAAGAACTGGCAGGGATTGCCAAAGAATTTGGAACACCCGTATATATTTACCATGCGGAAAAAATTGCGGAGCAATATAGTAAGCTGGTGTCTGCGTTTAAAAAGTCAGACGCGAAATTCTTTTATGCCTGTAAAGCGCTTTCTAATATTAACGTGCTGAAATATATACAAAGTCTTGGAGCATCCCTTGATTGTGTAAGCATCAATGAAGTAAAGCTGGGGTTGATGGCCGGTTTTACCAGCGATAATATTTTATACACCCCCAACTGTGTGGATCTTTCTGAAATAATTGAGGCAAAAGACCTGGGAGTAATTATTAATATTGATAACATTTCAATTCTTGAGCAATTTGGCCACAAATTCGGCGGAAGTTACCCGGTATGTGTGAGATTAAATCCCCACATTATGGCCGGGGGAAATTTCAAAATATCGACCGGTCACATAGATAGCAAGTTTGGCATAAGCATTCACCAGATGCGACATATTGAAAGAGTTGTAAAAAGTACAGGGCTTAATGTTACGGGAATTCACATGCATACGGGAAGCGAAATAAAAGACGTAAATGTTTTTCTGCAGGGCCTTGATGTAATGTTTGAGATGGCTTCTCATTTTCCCAATATAAATTTTATTGACCTTGGAAGCGGATTTAAAGTTCCTTACAAAGAAGGAGATATTGAAACAGATATTGAACTGCTTGCACAGAAGGTGGCTGTTGCCTTTAAGAATTTTGAAAAAGAGCGGGGAAAGAAAATACAAATATGGTTTGAACCCGGGAAATATCTCGTAAGTGAAGCCGGTTATTTTGTAGTAAAAGCGAACGTGGTTAAGCAAACTCCTGCTACTGTTTTTGCCGGTGTTAATAGTGGGTTCAATCACCTGATCCGCCCCATGTTTTATGAATCGTACCATCATATTGAGAACATAACAAATGATAAGGGTCCTGAACGCATTTACACTGTAGTAGGAAATATTTGCGAGACAGATACCTTCGCCTGGGACAGGAAAATCAATGAAATAAGGGAAGGCGATCTCCTTGTTTTTTATAATGCCGGCGCATATGGATTTGAAATGTCTTCTAACTTTAATTCAAGGTTGAAGCCTGCTGAAGTATTCATGAAAGACGGAAAAGCGACTCTCATACGGAAGAGAGACGTTTTTGAAGATCTTTTAAAAAACCAGGTGCTGTAGGTTTTCAGCTTAGCCATCCAAGCTTTCCAGGAATATTTTCTTTTCGGTTTTAAATTCAATAAATGTAAACCACGCCGTTATGAAGGTGGATATAAAGAACCATGCAATAATGATATAGTTTATCGCGGCAGAGTATATGCTTGAATTAAACCAATCTCCGGTTTTATAAATAACCAGGCAACCAAAAACATTTTTTACCATCTCCCAAAAAAGTGCATACCGGTTGCGATCCATTAATTCAGTGAAGGCGTACACGGTGAGAAAAATATATAGCCCGTAAAGAAAAATTCCGGGTGTCCCTATCGAGGCGATATTTCCAAAAAGATAACTGGTAAACAGGAGAAGCATGACCAATTGCACCCAGCACCAGGCAAGCAAGGCCGGAGAGTATTTCGGATCATATTTTTCAAAATTATAAACATCTTCAATTTTGTAAACAGGAAATTTCTCAACAACATCTGCGGGTCGCCAGCCAAGAGGCATAAACCAAATGCGCAATTTATCCTTCCATTTTTCTGCATTCCACGCATCCTTTATCAAAAGCCATATATGCAGGAAATTTATCTTAACAGGATTCCATGTCCTTACCGGGCGTGTAATGCCATAAACAGGAGCTACTTCCGGCAATTCTTCCTGGAATGTTCCAAATAATTTATCCCATATTATGAAGATTTGGGAAAAGTTTTTGTCGAGATAGAGAGGATTTATTGCATGATGAACCCTGTGATGCGACGGCGTTACAATTACCTTTTCAAGCCATCCCATTTTATTAATGTGCTGTGTGTGGTACCAGAATTGAGCGAATAATTGAATGGGAGCAACAATGGCAATTACTTCTCCCGGCACGCCAAGCAATGCAGCAGGTAAAAGAAAAATGGCAAATAATTTTACTATTGTAGAAATGCTTTGCCTCAATGCGCACGCAAGATTAAATTCCTCGCTGCTGTGATGTATAATATGATTGTTCCAAAAGAGATTATAACTATGTGAAATACGGTGAACCCAGTAGCCGGCAAAATCCAACGCGATAAATGCAATTATATAAACCAAAATGCCGGGAGCAACAATATGTACCATCGCTATTCTATTGGCCAGCCATTCGTAGCTTATTATCGCCAGGCTAAGGCCCAATACATCCTTTGTAACATTTGTAACACCGGAGCTCAGGCTCGATATCATGTCCATTTGCCTCACAGTATCTTTTCCTTTACGCCATCCGTACCATTTTTCAAAAAGTACAAATGATAAAAAAACAGGCATAGCTATCAATAGTATTTTACCGTATGTTTCCATAATTTGACGATTACTAAAGTAATAAATAAGGAGAAGTATTTTCTATTTTTAGTAACATAAATAACAATAATTACAAACAGTCTGTATAAACTCCTTTATAATTGCGGATCTATCCTTTCGATCCGGGTTTTCAAAATCATTTTATAACTATTTTTACAAATATTTTTATTTTAAATAGCATCTCAGGATTTTTAAAAAATTCACCCGTCCTATGAGTTCAGGAATGTCTCGGGCTTTTACAAAGAAGGAAAGTGTAATTATAGTGGGAGGAGGAGTCACAGGACTTTGCACCGCTTATTATCTTTTAAAAAAAGGTTACCAATCTACGGTAATAGACAGTGGTCAAATTGTTGATGGATGTTCCTTTGGAAATATGGGTTATTTATCTCCAAGCCATTTTATTCCACTGGCATCTCCGGGTATTATTTCCGAAGGGTTCAAATATATGTTGAACAGCAAGAGCCCTTTTTACATTAAGCCCCGTTTAAATCTAAGTTTTTTGCAATGGGCGCTTCTTTTTTACAAAAACAGCAACCAGCAAACTGTTGAGAAAAACACGCCACATTTGAATGATCTTTTACAGATGAGCAGGAGGCTGATGAATGAAATAAAGGATGACATCGGCGATGTATTTGATATGCAGGAAATTGGTTGCCTTATGATGTGCCGCAGCCAGCAAACTTTTGAACATGAACTACATCTCGCTGATAAGGCGGAAAAACTCGGACTTGCAGTCGGGAGATTAGATGGTACGCAGGTTCAGGAGCTTGAGCCTGATGTTGAGGTTAAAGTGGCCGGAGCTGTTCTCTTTAAAGATGATGCCCATATTGACCCGGGAAAGTTTATGATTGCAATGAAAAAGTATCTTGAAGCGAATGGAGTCATATTCAGGCTGCATACAAAATTGACAGGGTTCCAAAAAAATGATGAAAAAATTTCAGCTGTAATTACGGATAAAGGTGTTATTCTTTCAGATGAAGTTGTATTGAGTGCAGGAAGTTGGTTACCCGAAATGGCGGGTATGCTTGGCATTAAATTGTTAATACAGCCTGGCAAAGGGTATAGTTATACTTATGATCATGTTGAAAAAAATATCCGGTATCCTGCGATATTGGTTGATGGCAGGTGTGCGCTAACTCCTTGGAAGCACAAATTGCGTATTGGCGGCACCATGGAATTTAGTGGCATTAATAACAAGGTTTTGATAAACCGGATGCAGGGAATATACAATTCAGTGAAAAGTTTCTATCCGGGGTTAAATATCGGCTTTCCACCTCAAAATAAAATTTGGACAGGCTTGCGCCCGGTAACCCCTGACGGACTTCCCTACATTGGAAAGCCTAAGGCCTACAGTAACCTGGTAATTGCAGGTGGTCATGCAATGCTTGGTATCTCTGAAGGATCCGGCACCGGCAAAATAGTGAGTGATCTGATCGCAGAAGAAAACGCCGACATCAATATAGATGCATTCAGGCTGGAGCGATTTTAAGATTTGGAGGTAACCTCCAGGCTATCATTCTCCAAATTTTAGATTTTTTAACTCTCAATTTTCCTTATTGTGTCATTTTGTCTAATATTTCTTCTTGGCAAAAAGTTTGACAATGCTACCTTTGCAGCCAATTTTTAAAATATGGAAAATAACAAAAAAGAGGATTACAATACCGATGAAAACACTCCAATCGCAGCGGAAGACTTTTCTCCCAATAGTGATCGGGATGAAAATCTGCAGGAGGATACTGTCGATAATGAAGGTTTTGAACCCGAATTACCATCGGAAGAAACAGCCAAGTTAAGGGCTGAACTTGAAGAGCAAAAAGATAAATATGTGCGTCTTTTTGCCGAGTTTGACAATTATAAAAGACGCAATGCAAAAGAACGGATTGAATTAATACAAACCGCTGGTAAGGAGGTGATAACTTCATTGCTCCAGGTGCTTGATGATACTGACCGGGCTGAGAAGCAAATGCTGGAAACTGACGATTCAGAACAAATCAAAGAAGGCATTAAGCTTGTTTTCAATAAATTGAGAAAGACCTTAAAATCGAAGGGCCTCGAACCTATGGAGAGTGTCGGGACAGATTTTGATGTGGAGAAGCACGAAGCGATAACCGAAATTCCGGTTCAGGATAAAAAACAAAAGGGTAAAGTGGTAGATGAAATTGAAAAAGGCTATTACCTGAATGATAAACTAATTCGGTTTGCCAAAGTTGTTGTTGGCAAATAATTATTATTAAACATCTTTTCACGAGCTGGTAATTGCGGACAGGTCTTGAAATTTATATATTTACGCAATTCATAAAATAGCATGGTAAGTTCAATGGCTTCAAAAAGAGATTACTACGAAATCCTGGGTGTGAGTAAATCAGTAAGTGCTGATGAAATTAAAAAAGCGTACCGGAAAGTTGCCATGCAATTTCATCCTGATAGAAATCCCGGGGATCATACTGCTGAAGATAAGTTCAAGGAAGCCGCTGAAGCGTATGAGGTACTAAGCGATCCGGATAAGAGGGCAAAGTATGACAGGTTTGGACATAGCGCATTCAGTGGTGGCCGCGGTGGTGGATTCTCCGGGCATGATATGAACATGGAAGATATCTTTAGCCAATTTGGCGATATTTTCGGTGAGGACGTTTTCGGAAGCTTTTTTAGTGGCGGAAGGAGTAGTGGCCGCTCGGGAAGAAGCAGAGGCGTAAGAGGAACCAATCTTCGCGTAAAAATTAAAGTGAATTACGAAGAGATTGCAAAAGGCACTTCCAAAACTATCAAAGTTAAAAAGTACATTTCCTGCAATACATGTGGAGGCTCTGGTGCTAAGGATAAGAACAGTATGCAAACCTGCGGCACCTGTGGAGGAAACGGTCAGGTAAGAAGAGTGCAAAACACTTTTCTCGGTCAAATGCAAACGGTAACGACCTGCCCTACCTGCAATGGTGAGGGTTCAGTAATTACAAGTAAGTGCACAGCCTGTAAGGGAGAAGGAAGAGTGTATGGAGAGGAAACGGTAATCCTTGATATTCCTGCCGGTGTTCAGGATGGCATGCAACTCAGCTTGAGCGGCAAAGGAAATATGGGCGAAAGGGGCGGAGGCCCCGGCGATCTTATAATTTTAATAGAAGAGGAGCCTCATGTACATCTGCACAGGGAAGGATTAAATGTCGCTTTTGATTTATATATTTCATTCCCGGATGCTGTATTCGGAACCCACTCGGAAGTTCCTACAATAGATGGCAGGGCAAAAATTAAAATACCCGCAGGTACCCAAAGCGGGAAAATATTCCGGCTTAAAGGGAAAGGTTTCCCTTCAATAAATTCTCACGAAAAAGGCGACCAGCTTATTCACGTAAATGTGTGGACGCCGCAAAGCGTGTCAGCGGAAGAAAAAGAAACACTTGAAAAAATGCTTCAAAGTGATAACTTTCAACCCAAGCCTGATAAGAATGATAAAACTTTCTGGGAGAAGATAAGAGAGACTTTCGCTTAAGATATTGGAGTGGACTGTATAAGGTGCATCGTATGCTGAAGATCGTTATCCGCCCTATCTCCTTTTTTTCTTTTTCTTTTTCTCGTAATAGATAACTGCAGTTTTATCCAGCAGGGTAATAAGTTCATTTTCTAAATAATCATCTTTTGTAGCGGCCTGGGAAGCTATCGCTTTAATATCTGTCCAGTCAATATCCGGGGGTAAATAATTTGATTCCCTGAGCTTCAGGCCAAACATGCAAACCGCGGCCGCAAATTGCAGGTTTTTAGAAAGAGAATTGAAAGGCGTATAGTTGTCCCGGCAGTCGTATTTTAATAATTGTTCCGTGGTGTCGTTTGGTAATTTATAATGCATCGTAAGTTTTGCAATACTTCGGTTAAGGTGTTGCAATGAATCTGTTGCTGTAGGAACAATTTCAAAAACCGCGGTGTTGCTGGTGCCGGCTCCTATCTCGCCGCCTTCAAGTTCGTCTCCTTGCTGTGAGAGTACATTTTTCTTATTATCATAACCAATCAAACGGTATTCTTTCACCAAAGCAGGATTAAATTGCAGGTTGAAATACACATCGTTTGCGATTGAATATAATGTTTGTGTAAATTCAGTGACCAGTATCTTTTCAGCCTCCCTTATATCGTCTATGTATGCGAAATTGCCATTTCCTTTTTTTGCAAGCACTTCGATTTTTGAATCTTTATAATTCCCCATACCCACCCCAAGGCAGGTTAAAAGTACCCCGGATTGCCTTTCTTTGGTTATCAGTTCTTCAAGGTCTTTCTCCGTTTTCTGGCCTACATTAAAATCCCCATCAGTAGCGAGTATTATCCTGTTATTACCTCCTTTTATAAAGGTGCTCTCGGCGAGTTTATAAGCGGATCTTATTGCGGCTTCGCCGGGTGTATCTCCTGAGGCGGTTAATTCTTCTATTGCTTTTATGATTACCTGCTTTTCACTGCCGCTCGTAGGTTGCAGCCATATACCAACTGTACCTCCATAAACAACAATTGAAACAGTGTCTTTTTCTCTTAGGCTCTTTACAAGTAACTGAAAAGATTCTTTTAATAAAGGAAGCCGGTTTGGCAAATCCATACTTCCGGAGACATCTATTAAGAAGACAAAATTGGAAGGTGGAACTTTATCAAGATTTAATTTCTTTCCCGAGAGATTCAAAAAGAGTAACCTGTTATTTTTTTCCCACGGGCAATCAGTAACTTTTGATTCTATGTTGAAAACATCTTTTCCTCCCGGTTCTTTATAATTAAAATTGAAATAATTCAGCATTTCATCTATCCTTACGGCGTCCGGGGGCACTTTACTATTTTGATTGATAAATCTGCGGATGTTGCTATAGGATGCCTTATCTATCCGCATTGCAAATCCTGTGCTGTTGTTTACATTGCTTTTTATAAATTCATTTTCTACAAGGCTGCTGTAACTTTCATCTCTATAGTATGCGGTAGGGTAAATATGCCCTTCAGATCCTGTTGTTATCGAAATTAGTTTTGGCTTTTTTGTGCTCACATTTGTCGAGAGCATTTTTAAAGTTATTTCCTGGTATTCGTTGCATTTTACTTTTAATGCTTTTGTTTCGTATCCCTCGGAACTAAAGATTAAAGAGTCGTATAAGTTGGCACCCGGGATACCAAAACCGCCCGTGGTACCGCTATAAAAAATAGAGCGGGTTGAAGGCATAAAGATTTTTACATTTTGTATAGGCTGATCCTTTTCATCTTTTACCTCACCCCTTATATAATATTGCGCTGATGTATGAAACATCAATACCAATAAAGAGAAAGTAAGGTAAACTTTTTGCAAAGGGTTTATTTTGAAAGGTAAAGTCTTCTTATGAAAGACTCAAAGTAGTTTTACTAAATGCGTGTAAGGCACATAATACAAGCTTATACTATCTGGTATATTTCTTTAATATTTCTTCCAAGCCCGTCATAATCCAGCCCATAGCCTACAACGAATTTGTCAGGAATAGTGAATCCCAAATAGTCAATTTTGATAGGATGTATCATAGCGCCAGGCTTATGCAGCAGTGAAGCTATTTTCAAAGATGCGGGATTATGGTGTTCAAGTTGCGGAAGAAACTGGAACAGGGTTTTGCCCGTATCCACTATGTCTTCAATAATGATAACGTCCCTTTGATAAAGATCGGCATCAAGGCCTATAGCCGTAATTACTTTACCGGTAGACTTTACACCTTTATAGGAAGCCAGTTTAATAAATCCGATCTCTGCTTCTAAGGTTATTTCTTTGAAAAGATCTGCTGCAAAGATAAATGCGCCGTTCAGGATCGCAATAAATAATGGCTTCTTACCTTGATAATCCCAGTTGATCTCTGACGCAACCCTGGAAACCTGCTCTCCAATTTGCATGGAGTTTAAATAAGGAACAAATTCTTTGTCGTGAACTTTTATAGAAGACATATATTATTTTGAAATGATAAGCTGCTGGCCAATTTTCAGGTTGTCGTTTTGTAAACTGTTCCATTCTTTTAACTGCTCCACAGATACGCCATATTTTTTGGAAATAGTATAAAGCCCTTCCTTAGGCTGCACTTCGTGAATTTTTGCATTGTTACCAGGATTATCTTCCTTTAAATAGGTTTTTTCTCCGGGAGGCCTTAATAATATTTTTGTACCAGGGTAAATATTGTCGCCGGCGAGATAAATTATTGAAATCACAGATACTTTGCAGCACTACCCCGTTCTTTTGTGCCACATCATAAAGAGTCTCATTTTCTTTCGTAGATGTAATAATCATGATTACCTTCTTTTTGTTTCTTTTCAAGAAAAATTACCTGGTCTTTTTCAAGTAATCCATCCTTCTTTAAGTCATTTATCTCAAGAAGTTTTGCAAGATTAATATTATGCTGAGTTGCAACGGCTAACAATGAGGTTCCCTTCGTTACTAGCAGCGCTGTACTGCCATTAATGATAAGCTTTGCTGGTGACCAAGAATTGGCGTCGGACCCGTCGCGATTATTTCCCGCTGAATCAGGGACATCTTTTATAATCGGGCTATCCTTATCGTCCGTATATTTTGATCCATCAAATACAGGCACTTCGCCTGCCGCCATTAAAGTATACTGCTGAAGATTATTATCCTCAATATTTTTTATAAGAATGTCAGGATACCTCGGATTTGTAGCATACCCCGCCTTGCGTAATCCGCGTGCCCAGGCTTTATAATCGCGAGGATCAAGATCGAAGAGCGAAGCATACCGGGCGCTACCCCTTAAAAAATTTGAGTGGTCACGGTAAGATTCTTCAGCATCTTTATAAACCCTGAAACATTCTCCCGCCGCATCATCGTCATGACTTACGCCACCGCCGGTCCAGCTGCTTTTGCATTTTATGCCAAAATGATTGTTTGATTTTTTTACCAAATCGCTGTTACCATTTTCAGTTTCGAGAATGCCCTGGGCAAGAGTGATTGCGGCAGGCACTCCCATGCGCTTCATTTCACGTATGGCCATATCCTTATATTCTTCAACGTATTGGGCTACGGTAATATACTGGGCAAAAACCGGTAATGAAAATATTGTGAAAGCAAGCAGCAGAAAAAATATTTTTTTCATAAAAGTAACATGGGGGTGTCAAAAAAATTATATGAATTAAATATCATTATCTCTTTACGATGCACATTAAACCATCTCTAACGGTAAGCATTACTTGTTCTACCCGCGCATCCTTCGCCACATGTTCGTTGAATGCATGTATTGCCAATGCGTTTTTTCCGGAAATTTCTTCCTCCAATACCTCTCCGTGAAAGAGCACATTGTCAGCTAATATAAATCCCCCTTTTCTTAAGCGGGGTAAAGTTAATTCGTAATAATTAATATAGTTTATTTTATCGGCATCAATAAATACAAGATCCCATGTTTCGTGCAGTTCCGGAATTATTTTGAGCGCATCGCCACGGTGTAAAATTATCTGATCGGTTTGTGAAGATTTTGTAAAATAATTCTGCGCTCTTGTTGCATCTTCTTCTCTCAATTCTAAAGTATGCAACTCACCACCAGGCTTAAGGCCTTTTGCAAGGCATAATGCGCTATATCCCATAAAAGTTCCTACTTCAAGTATTTTCTCCGGCCGTATCATGCGGCTTATCATTTCCAGTAATTTCCCCTGCACAGGCCCGCTCAGCATAACAGACTGGGGATGGTTTTGCATTGTATAGTCTTCTATTTCTTTCAACAGCGCGTCTGTGCTGCTTGTAAACAGGGCCGCATAATTTTCAACCTTGCTGTCTATAACTGCCGTCATGATATTAGTTCTTTTGATTTTTTCCTGGATGATACCAGTAATAATCCTATGAATGTCAGTAAGCCATTTATGATAATCAACTCCTCGGCGAACACATAACCGCCAAATAATTCTTTGGAATATTTATCAATAAAAAAGCAAATGACAGGTGCAAGTATACAAATAACAGGCGTTGCTTTGTCAAGAACATCCCTGTTTTTTGCGTACAAAGAAAATCCAAAAAGCCCGATAAGCGGGCCATAAGTAAATATGGCGACCTTGAAAATTGCGGTTACAACCGAGGCATCGTTGATAGCATTAAACAGGAGGATAACTACCAAGATCAGGATTGAAAAGCCTACATGCACATAATGCCTCTTGTTAACCATTTGTGATGAATTTTTCTGGGTTCTTTTATCAAAGTTCAGGAAGTCAACACAAAAAGATGTTGTAAGGGCCGTAAGCCCTGAGTCGGTTGTAGCAAAGGTTGCGGCCGTAAGCCCCAGCATGAAAACTATGGCGGGTACTCCCTTAAAATGATTGAGCGCAATTTCAGGAAACAGGTAATCTGTCCTGGGCTGGTGAGTAACTGAATCGAGGGGAACGGCAATCCCGTTTTTGTTTGCATAAATGTATAGCAAGGCGCCAACGCTTAAAAAAAACAAATTAATTATTACGAACACAAAAGTAAACGTGAGCATATTCTTTTGCGAATCCCAGAGATTTTTACAGCTTAGATTTTTCTGCATCAGGTCCTGGTCCAGGCCAAACATTCCTATCGTAACGAATATGCCACCGATAAACTGCTTGGTAAAATGAAACTTATTGGTTACAAAATTGTCGGTGAAAAATATTTTTGAATAATTACTTTCCTTAATTGTTTTAAATGCTTCCCCAATGTTGAGATCAAGGCTGTTGCAAATAAAATAAATGGAAAGAATAACAGACGTAACCAGGAAAACAGTCTGAAGGCTATCTGTGATTATAATTGTTTTTAATCCGCCCCTGAAAGTGTAGCCCCATATCAACAAAAGACAAATTACAATTGTAAGCCAGAACGGCACGCCATAAGAATCGAAGATAAATTTTTGAAGTACTATGGCAACAAGATATAACCGGAACGCAGAGCCGATGGTCCGGGACAATAGAAAAATAGCAGCCGCTGTTTTATGACTCACCTTGCCAAGTGTTCTTTCAATTACTTCATAGATTGACGTGAGATGCATTTTATAGTATAGGGGCAACAGGATACCTATTACCAAAAAGTACCCAACGGCGTTTCCTAATACAAATTGAAAATACCTGAACTGTGAGCCCGCTGCATTTCCTACCTCGCCGGGCACAGAAATAAATGTAACGCCGCTTAGCGCAGTCCCGATCATACCAAAAGCAACGAGGTACCATTTAGATGAGCGGTTGGCAATAAAAAAAGTAGAATTATCCGATGACTTTTTAGACGTTACGTAAGAAATAAAAATCAGTACCAAAAAATAACCGATTATAAACGAAAGCAAAACTGAGGGGGACATAAAATATGGATTAGTAAACCGCATTTAAGCCTGCGGAATATTTAATAATAGCAACCGGGATTTGAATAATATTAATTTTAATTTTTTTTCAAGATAAATAAAATTATGTCAATTAAATCTATAGCCGTTTTTTGCGGATCTAAACCGGGCAATAACGTTTTGTTTATGAAGCATGCAAGGCAACTGGGATCAATGCTTGCAGAAAAAAACATAACACTCATTTATGGTGGGGGCAACAAAGGTATTATGGGAGGAATAGCAAATTCTGTACTTGAAAAGAACGGGAAAGTAATTGGTATTATTCCAAAGATGCTTACTGAGTGGGAGCATCGGCACCATGGCATATCAGAAGTGCATGAAGTAGCAGACATGCATACCCGTAAGCGAATGCTGTATGAAAAATGCGATGCGGCGATTATACTCCCCGGAGGCTATGGCACCATGGATGAATTGTTTGAAATATTAACCTGGAACCAGTTGAATATTCATGATAAAAAAATAATTATTCTGAATAGCGGCGGTTTTTATAATCATTTGATTTCTGCACCTTGAGAGCTATGGAAGCGGAGGGTTTTTTATATCATAAGATAGTTGATAAGCTTACTATAGTTGTTGAGCCGGGGGAGATGAGATTTGGATTAAGGTATGGACAAACGATGCGATGGCTAAGCATCTATGTAAAAGCGGTAATTTGAGAGTCTCTAAAATTCAAAGAAATGAATCAAACTCAAACTACCGCTACGCCAAAGTTATTTATTGGTACCGATGTTCACAAAAAAAGCTGGACAGCACATTTCAAAACAGATTTGTTTGATAACAAAACAGTCACCTTTCCACCGGATCCCGTTGTGTTGGTTAATTACATAGGAACTGATGTTGGTGCCAGCCTGGCCGCAAAACCATCGGCGAACACCTAACATCGGCGGTTTTTTTTTTAATTTTGGAAACTGTTTTTAATTTCGGGAGGAAGACCAACGAGGGCAAAAATAAGCCGCTTGAAATCAAAAGCCAGGAAATGTTTGATGAAAAATTAAGTTACATACATCAGAACCCTGTACAGGCAGATTTTGTAACAAAAGAAGAAGATTGGAAGTTTAGCAGTGCCAGAGATTTTTGCGGAATGAAAGGATTAGTTGAATTAAGTTATAGTTAGTATTCGGTAGCACAAGTACGCTCCGCATTAGGCTAAGCTGCATACTTGCGCTAATGTGGGGACACCCGCCAGGAAGAAGATAAAAAAGTGAATGTATTTTTATTTTTCACCGGAAGAAACCATTTGCTTTGCGAAAAACTCTTTACCTACCCTGCGAATATGATTGATAAGTTCAGGATGGTTAAGCTCAGGAAAGTTAATGATATCAACAGAATAAGGCAATGAGCTTTCTTCGAATTCGGCGAATAGTTTTCTCATAGTGCTATCGCTTACGCCCTCATTCATCACAGCAAGATCAATGTCGCTTCCGGGTTGAAAATTTCCTTTGGCCCTGCTGCCAAATATAATAACCTCCTTAACTTCAGGATAGTTTTTAACAATAGCTAATATGGTAAACATATTCCGGTTGGTGAGGCCAAATTCATTTCTATTTGTTGCCATCGAATAAATTCATTTGGTTGCTTTGTAACTCGTCGGTAAAAAAAAAATATAATTTTTCCAGGGCGGGATAAACCGCTGTTCTTAAAATCGCCTCAGATTTTTCGAATTTTTTGCCGCTGTAATCATGCGATAGCTCGTTTCGTATATCGAGCCCGTCAATCAATTCCTGGCCATAGTTTATATAATTTGCTTCCTGCGCCTGCCTGATACTGTCTTTAGGAGCGGGTTTAAAGCTAAACCCATTTTCTACAAGAAAATCTTTTAGTAATTTCCAGGAAAGATCTATAGTAAATTCAAACCGTTGCACCAATCCATTTCTTTCCAGTTCATTTGGGTTTTCAACCTCTACGGCTTCCTTAAGCTTGATAAATGCCTTTTCAAAATTTTGAAACCGCTGTATCCAGCGAATATCTTTATCGGCCATGTGTTTAAATCTTTAGCTTCCGGTTTTGTTTATTGTTATTAAATAAGAAGCGTGTGTAGAATGATTAATATGAGTTTTGATGTTTTAATTGATTTATGCAAAATACACAAACTGTAATCATTTTAATTACATAAAGCATGCAAAACTTTTACCAATATTTTATCGCGGTTTGCTTTTCAATGCATCAATGAAATACACATTGGGATTGCTTTCTGAAATTTATTTACAAGGATTTGGAAAATTTAAATTTTAATTAAAAAAAATAAATGCACCTAATCCAAAGTCCCCATTCCTCCACAACCCCGCCTTTTTTATTTAATTTAGTGCTTCAGCTTTTAGAAAATTAGCCGGCCTTGATGAAGCAGATTGTATCCCTTTTTATTTTTATTGTATGTAGTTTCCAGGGCTTTGCAAGTCACATAATTGGCGGCGAAATGACCTATCAATACGTTGGTCCGGGACTAGCTCCTAATACAAAACATTATACCATCACCCTTAAGCTTTTCCGCGATGAACTAAGCGGTGGTGCGGCAATGCCTATGAGTGCTTATATAGGAATTTTTAATGGCAACCAGCAATACCCGGTTGCCGGCCAGGGATACACTGTAAATAAAACCAGGGAAGATGTGGTACCTGTAAATGCATTTCCTCCCTGTGTGGTAAATGCTGACCCGATCAGTTATCACGTGGGCATTTATATATTGAATGTTGATCTGCCCGATAACGCGACGGGCTATACTGCTACCTACCAGACGTGTTGCCGCGTAACACCATTAGAAAACGTTGATAAGAGTATTCCTGAAGGAACCGGTTCTACTTACACCTGCGATATTCCTCCTTCAATAGATTCAAGCCCTGACTTTTCTACCAATGTGAGCCTTATATGTAAAGGCCGGAGCTTTACCCTCGACTTTAGCGCGAAAGATCCGGATACTGATTCGCTGGCTTATTCCTTTTGCAATGCATTCGATGGCGGGGCTGCTACCGGCCCGGGAAACCTTAATCCTGCACCGCCACCTTATATATCAGTTATATATTTTAACGGGTATACTCAACTAACGCCTCTTGGTCCTTCGGTTAGCATCAACCCTAAAACGGGAATCATAACTGGTACGGCTCCCACTGTTGGCAAATATGTTGTAGGCGTGTGCGTAAAGTCGTATAAAAACGGAACACTGGTAGGAGAGCACCGTAAAGATTTCATTGTAAAAATTGGCGATTGCGATTTTGCAGGGGCACAGCTCGCTCCTCAACCGGTAAACTGCAATGGCTTCACAGTTAATTTTTCCAACGATAATCAATCGCCGCTTAACCAAACCTATTTTTGGGATTTTGGCGTGCCGTCCCTCACTAATGATACTTCGAACCTGCCAAACCCGGTCTATACTTATCCCGATACCGGGGTTTACGTGTATAAACTGGTTGTAAACAGGAATCAGCCCTGTGGCGATTCCATGTCGCAGGTAATTAAGGTGTACCCGGGATTTTTTCCCGGCTTTAAATGGACAGGCCAATGCGTAAATTCCCCTGTTCAGTTTATGGATACTACGGCGACCACTTATGGTATTGTAAATTCGTGGAGCTGGGATTTTGGAAATCCGTCAACGCTTGCAGATACTTCTCATGTAGCGAATCCTCTTTATACCTTTCCTAATGCAGGGAACCCGAACGTGAGGCTAATAGTAAGCAACAGCAAAGGTTGTAATGATACCGTTAGTGTACCCGTGAATATTATTAATAATCCCGTCGTTACGGCTACATTTAAAGACACCGCCTATTGCGGAAAAGATACGATACAGTTACACGCAACTTCTGGTAATATGGGAACCTATAGCTGGTCTCCCGCTACCAATATTATAAACGGAAATACAGCGAATCCTTTTGTATTTCCATCAACGTCCGCAAAATATGTTGTAAAGCTGGACGCGGGTGGCTGCTTCGCGACTGATACTATAAATGTGAATCCGGTACCTGACCTTACAACGTCCATTACGAGCTCTTCTGCAAATATTTGTGAAGAGGATACAATAACCTTATCTGCTGCCGCAAATCACAGCCCGGTGCAATTTCTATGGAGCCCTGCAACTTCTTTATCGTCTTTTTCCGGACAGTCCACCAGGGCATTTCCTGCAAGCAACACCACGTACACTTTAAGCACGCGCTGGGGTAATAACTGTATTGCAACAGCATCGCAAACAATTAATGTAAAAAAGCTTGCAGTTGCTAATGCGGGAACTGATACTTCATTTTGCGCCGGTACTCCGGGAGTAATGTTAAATGCATCAGGTGGAAATAATTATACATGGACTCCGGCGGCAGGATTGAGTGATCCAAATATTTCTAATCCAATAGCAAATCCACAATCAGCAACACGGTATATTGTTTCAGTGGGTATAACGGGATGCAACACACGCAGAAATGATTCCGTATTGGTGACGCCGGGAATGCCGCCAATAATTTCTCTTACAAAAGATACTTTGATTTGCGTAATTGACACCCTTCAATTAGATGCTTCCGCTCCGTTAGCAACCCAATTTTCGTGGACACCAAATTATAACATCAGTAATCAAAACGTTGCATCTCCCAAAGTAAGCCCGGACATTCCTTCAACATATTATGTAAAAGTTATTGACGGATTTAAATGTGTAAACACCGATTCGGTTTTTGTGGATGTAAAACAATTTGTAACAATTGACGCGGGCAATGATACTACTATTTGCCGGGGCGACGCGGTCAATCTTCAGCCTGTTAGCGATGCCTTATCTTATTCGTGGACACCTGCGGCAACGCTTGATAACAAAAATTTAAAGTCACCAACAGCAACACCGGTAAATACTACAACTTATACTGTTATTGGAAATATTGGGAAATGCCAGTCAATCGATGTTGTCACCGTCAATGTTGTGCCATATCCAAAGGCATTCGCCGGTAATGATACGGCTATTTGTTTTAATGGAGTTGCGCAATTGAGAGCGTCGGGTGGGAGCAAGTATGTTTGGTCTCCGGCCAGTTTCTTGTCTGATCCTAACATTGCAAACCCTGTTTCAATTCCTGGCGCAACTATTACCTACACAGTGACAGTTACGGATACACTTGGATGCTCTAAGCCCGCATCAGACGATATTATTGTAACTGTATTTCCGCCGATCGCGGTTGATGCCGGCCCTCGTGATACGGCGATTGTCGTAAACCAGCCTTTACAGTTACATGCCACTGGCGGACAAAATTATTTGTGGTCACCCTCCACAGGGCTAAGCAATCCTAATATCGCCGATCCTGTATCCAGAATTTCGGACAACCAGCAATATGTCTTGAAGGCCTCTAATTCCGCCGGCTGCAGCGGCACGGATACAATTAACATTACCGTGTATAAAGTTGATCCGGGCTTATATATGCCCAATGCTTTTACTCCCAATGGCGATAATCTTAACGAGGTTTTCCGGGCAGTGCCGCTTGGTATGAAAAAATTAAATTTCTTCCGTATCTATGACAGGTATGGCCAGCTGTTGTTTTCAACAGATCAGCTGAATGCGGGTTGGGATGGCTACTATAAGGGAAAGCCGCAAAACCCGGGTGTATATGTTTGGATCGTGGAAGGAATCGATTACCAGGATCAAAAAATTTTTAAGAAAGGAATTGTTACATTAATCAGGTAAAGTAATTTCAAATAATCATCACATCTTTTTATAGTATATTTTAAATGAATTTTTATGAATCGAATTGTATTTATAACAGGGGCTACATCCGGAATAGGTAAAGAGTGTGCAGAAAAATTTGCTCAAAATGGCGATGCAATTATTATAAACGGCAGAAGAAACGAAAGACTCGTTGAGATTAAAAAATCGCTGGAAAAGAAATATAAAGTAAATGTGCTTTGCGCAATATTTGACGTACAAAATAAAAATGAAGTTTTTGAGAATATTGAAGCACTAAGTGATGAATGGAAGGCTATTGATGTGCTGATTAATAGTGCCGGCCTTGCACTCGGCAGGGATTATTTTGAAGAAGCGGATATCACTGATTGGGATACCATGCTCCAAACAAATGTAAATGGCTTGTTGTATGTAAGCACAGCAGTGCTTTCTTTAATGGTAAAACGAAAGAGAGGCCATGTTATCAACATCGGTTCGGTAGCGGGTGATGATATGTATGAAAAAGGCAACGTTTATTGCGCGACAAAGGCTGCGGTTGACGCTATCAGCAGGTCAATGCGAATTGATCTTTTACGCCATAATATTAAGGTAACTAATATAAAACCCGGTGCTGTTGAAACAGAATTTTCCCTGGTTCGTTTTAAGGGAGATGAGGAAACTGCCGCGAGGGTTTATGATGGTTTTCAACCCGTTACCGCCTCAGATGTGGCTGATGCAATATTATATTGCGCATCGCTGCCGCCCAACGTTTGCATAAACGAACTCTCAATGACTTCCACGGCCCAGGCTAACGGAATATTTATAAACCGTGTATAATCTTGGCAATAAATCGTTTGAAATACCGTTAAAAATATCACACATTTGTAAAAAAGGAGATAATTTTTTTTCATAAAAAAGTGCTGAAACCTTTTTACCAATCGGCATTTTTTAGTAATATTGTTTATCCACGTCCGTATACCCAAAAGAACCCTATTGAAAAATCTTATTCCCGTCTTAGCCCTATTAATGTTTTTGCATATAAATGCAAACGGCCAGGAAGTTATCCGCCAGGTTTCCTGTTTTGATTCCACCTTAAAAAAGGAAGCAGATAGCTTAAAGGCTGGTTTTTATAAACAAGGATTTATTGTTGTGCGGGAAGCCACGATGATGATGGAAAGTGAATACGAAATGCCTGTAATTGTGCCGCTGAATGAAGGTACTTTATACCAATTTGTATTCATTGGAGATCTTTCTTCCAAATTGTACGAGGTAAGGATGTATGATTACAGGGAGAGGCAGGTGTTTTATAAAAAGAATTACGGGGAGGATGTGCAGGGTAATATTATCAGCTATCCTTATATTCCTAAATTCACTGAGTATCACATGATAAAGCCCGTACAGGTTAATAAACAAAAGAAGAAAAATGTTTGCGGCTATATAATAATGTTTAAGAAAGTAAGATAGTTTTTTGTATGCTTGTTGATAACTTAGCCCGGGGCGTGATTAACCCCGGGTTTTTATATATAAAAAAATACTCTAATTTGAGTCAAATAATAATTAATGATTTGCAAGATATGTTCTGCAGAAAGTAATTTTTTCAGCGATGGAGAAGTGCTGCATAAATACCACATTAAGTATTTTAAGTGTAAAAATTGCGGGTTTTTGCAAACGGAAGAGCCCTATTGGCTTGAGGAGTCTTACAAGGATGCGATCAACCGGAGTGATGTGGGTTATGTGTATAGAAATATCAAATTGGCAGAAATTACAAGCAGGCTGGTTAAAACCTTTTTTGAAAAAAAGAACAGGTTTTTAGATTTTGGAGGAGGATATGGAATGTTCGTAAGGTTGATGAGAGACTCTGGCTTCGACTTTTACTGGATGGATAAATATTGCCAAAATTTATTTGCGGCTGATTTTGCAGCTGCCGAAACAGAGAGAAATTCATTTAACCTTGTAACAGCTTTTGAGCTTTTTGAACATTTGCCAAACCCAATCAATGAAATTGAGACCATGCTTTCTTATTCAAATAATATTTTTTTTAGTACAGTATTGCATCCCTCGGATTGCCCTAAGCCCGGTGAATGGTGGTACTATGGTGAGGAGCATGGGCAGCACATCTCAATATTTTCAAAAAAGAGCCTGGAGTTTATTGCCGGGAAGTACAATTTGCATTTATGTACTAATAATAAAAATTACCATCTTTTAACAAAAAGCAAAAAAAATAATCTTCTTTTTAATAGCGTAATCTATTATAGTTTGGTTAAATACGTTAAGGTTTTTTCAATCAACAGATCCTTACTTGATTCTGATTTTGATTTGGTGAAAAATAAAATTAAGGCCAGTCTTTAAATAACATTCCTGCGAGCTTGAGCAGCTCAAGTCTTTCGATTGCATAGAATACTATAATCCAAGTACATCCTTCATAACAAAAATTCCCTTTTTATCATGAATATATTCCGCGGCCAATAGTGCACCGGCAGCAAATCCTTTTCTATTGTGCGCAGTGTGAATTATTTCAATATCATCGATCTCTGATGTATACTTTACGGAATGTGTTCCTGCAACCGAATCTATTCTTTTACTTGTAATTGAAAGCTCGTGAATATTATTTGGAGCCATGTCATCGTAAGCAGGCTGCAGAGTCCATTTCTTTTTTTGAGCAGCGTTTTCAATAACCTGTTCCGCAAGTGATATCGCTGTGCCGCTGGGTGCATCTTTTTTTTGGATGTGGTGAATTTCTTCAATTTGTACGTTGTAGTCCTCATGCGGCTTCATTAACGTTGCCAGTTTTTTATTTAGCTCAAAAAAAATATTTACACCAATACTGAAGTTTGTTGTTGTCAAAAAAGTGCCGTCGGCTTCCTGGCATTTTTCCTCGACAAATTTTTCCCTTTCCAACCATCCTGTGGTTCCGCATACTACCGGTACTCCTGCATTGAAGCACAGGAGAATATTTGCGATCGCGCTACCAGGAATTGTAAACTCTATCGCAACATCTGCGCTTTTGAGATTTTCTATGGTAAGATCCGAGAGGTTTTGATCGTCTATCCTGAGCACCACATTATGGCCCCTGTTTATAGCGATTTCTTCAATTGCCTTACCCATTTTGCCGTAACCTATCAAAGCAATATTCATAATGTCCAATTAAAATGTAAAATGAAAATATAAAGATCTTATTTTAAACCGCGGCTTTAATGCTTGTCTTTAAAATTAAAAACAAGCGAAATCGACGGGCTGTTTGTCACGTAGTTAAGGCCAGGCTGTAATTTCATTGTAATACCTGGAGAGACATCAAAGGCTTTAAGATGTGCATCAACAGTAGCATCTACAACATTCAAGGCCCAAAATAAAAGAAAAAATAAAACGGAATAATCTATATTTTGCCGGTAGATATTGCGGGCTGTTCTTATAGATTCTAAGGGGAAGCCGCTAAACTTCGCATCAACCTGGTTATCATTGCTCGTGTCCTTATCTGAAAGAAGCACTACCGCTTGTCTTAGCAGGTTATAGTTCTTCCGGTTGTAAAAAAAAATACCTGCTGTGGTTCCCAATGCACCGTACACTATGGGTATTTTCCAATATTTTTTATTGTACGCTTGTCCCCAGCCGGGTATTACCGCTGAACGAAATGTTGCCTTTTTCGGATCGAATTTTTTTCGTACGGCGGTATCAAGAGCTAATAAATTTTTTCCCGTGGTATCCGCCTTGCTATTTCCTTTCACCAGCATAGTATCTTCATTGGGTTTTTGCATATCCACCCGAACGCCTTTATCGCCTGAAGTTGTGTCTTTCTGCTGCGCAAAAATGCTGGCATCATTGAAAATGAACAGGAAAAAAAATATTGTGAAAAAGGAGGATATTTTTAGCATAAGCTTAATCCACAGAAACCCGCATTTTATCTAAGATCGAATTTAATTCCTCAACAGAATAATAGTCGAAAATGATGCTGCCGGTTCCTTTTTTAGTTTGCGTCATTTTCACTTTGGTACTAAAATGAGAAGCTAAATTATCTTCAATTTTTTTTAGAGCAGGCGGCAGTGAATGTTTTACAGAATTATTAACACGGTCTTTTGCTGACGCATACAGCTTTCGCACAAGTTCTTCAGTTTGCCTTACAGAGAGTTCCTTATTTTTTATTTCATTAAAAATGAATAGTTGCTTATCAATCATGTCAACATTGATGAGCGCCCGGGCATGGCCCATACTTATACTGCCGTTTCTTACGGCTGCCTGTATATCAGGTGGCAGTTTTAAAAGCCTTATATAATTTGTCACTGTGCTTCTTTCTTTACCCATTCTTTCTGCAAGCTGCTCCTGGGTATAATCAAGATCATCCATCAGGTGCTTGTAGCTCAATGCGATCTCAATGGCATTCAGATCTTCGCGCTGTAAATTTTCGAGTAAGGCGAGCTCAAGTATTTTTGAATCATTTGTTTCCTTCACATACACGGGAACATCCGCAAGGCCGGCTATTTTAGCCGCACGGTATCTTCTTTCACCAGCAATTATCCGGTACTTCCCGTTAGTAAGTTTCGAAACAGTAAGCGGTTGAATGATGTCATGCATCTTTACGGATGCTGCCAATTCATTCAACGCGGTTTCATCAAAATCGTGCCTTGGCTGTTCAGGATTTGCTTCGATCATGTTCAACGGTACACGCATATTAGCCGGCGTGAATTTTTCCTTCGATTCTTTCATCAGGCTATTGGAAGTATGAGACAGGTCAGAATCGATATTCTGCAATAAAGACCTTATACCTTTTCCTAATGCTTCTTTTTTATTGGGAGTGCTCATTTTATCTTTCTCGGTTCATTTTACATTAAAACACTTATCAGGACTGCTCCATTACTTTTTCCTTCTGCGTCATTTTTGTCATCTCGTTCCTTTGAAGGATTTCTTTTGCAAGATTCAGATAATTTATCGCCCCTTTACTGTCAGCATCATATAGTATCGCAGGTTTGCCAAAACTGGGTGCTTCACTAAGGCGTGTATTGCGATGAATAATACTTGTAAAAACGAGATCTTCAAAGTGCCTTCTTACTTCGCTCACCACCTGGTTACACAACCGGAGTCGCCCGTCGTACATCGTCATAAGTAAGCCTTCAATTTGCAGCTCTGTATTCAGGCGGTTTTGAACAATTTTTATTGTATTCAATAATTTACCCAGTCCCTCCAACGCAAAAAATTCAGCCTGTACGGGAACCAATACGCTGTTCGAAGCAGTAAGTGCATTTACGGTTATTAATCCAAGTGAGGGAGAGCAATCAATGATCACGAACTCGTATTGATCTTTAACTTCTTTCAGAATGTTTTTTAAAACACTTTCCCTGTCGGGATAATTAATCATTTCTATTTCGGCGCCCACAAGATCAATGTGCGAGGGCATCAGGTCGAGATAAGGTATTTCTGTTTTTAAAATGACATCCTTTGCAGGTGTTTCATTCACCATACAATCATAGAGGCCGGTGGTTATATTGTGCAGGTTGAACCCAACGCCGGTTGTACAATTTGCCTGCGGATCAGCATCTACCAAAAGCGTTTTGAATTCAAGCACCGCAAGGCTTGCTGCAAGATTTATTGCCGTAGTTGTTTTACCTACGCCACCTTTTTGATTTGCTATTCCTATTATTTTCCCCATAATTAATTATTCCTCTGTGTTATTATTCTAAATACACGCCCTGTTATTTCAAATAAAATTCAATTAGCAGCTTAAATTTAGGATTCGAAAGGCCGCTAAAATAATCATTATATTAAACATCGATCGTTTCCCCGATCGCGGGAAGCAACAGCGTCGTATCATTATCAGAAAAATAATTCCTGGCCTTTGTGGTGTCAATTTTTATTAGATCAAAAGTGTTATAATGAACACCAATTACTTTTTTGGTTTTTACCATTTTGGCTATCTCTAACGCATCCTCGTATCCTACCGTAAAATTGTCCCCAATGGGTAATATAGCGAAGCCCATCCCGGCATAAGCTGGTATTAATTGCATGTCAAGCGTGAGAGCAGTATCGCCGGCATAATAAAAATTTCCCCCGGATGATGTGATTATAAAGCCTGCCGGATTTCCGCCATAACTACCGTCCGGAAAACTACTTGAATGTAAAGCCAAAACTAATTTAACGGTTCCGAAATCAAATGTTTTTTTACCTCCGAGGCCGAGGGGATGAATTTTTGAGATACCTTTTTTCTCAAACCAGTTACATACCTCAAACGATGAAATCAGATCCGCTCCGGACGCATTAGCAATTCTTTCTGCATCAGCAATGTGGTCGCTATGAGCATGCGAAATTAAAATATAATCGGGTTTTATTTTATCAATATCAATGTCTTTTGCCAGCGGATTAGGCGAAATAAATGGGTCAAATAAAAGTGTTTTATTATTTAATTCAACTGCGAAGCAGGAGTGACCGTAGTAAGTAAATTTCATAGCGGTTTATTTTCAAAATCCAGGCTGTTATTTGATAGGCGCAATCTATAATCACATAATCAAATTCAATATCATCTCTCTTTATGCCAGATTGGCAAATTTAATTATTAGGTATAATATTAGGGAACAAAGAACCGATAAAAACGTTTTATCTATCCCCTAACTATTAACATTTTGATTTTTTTATAAGTCTGATGGTAAAGCCACGTAAATTTATACGATGTACACAATCATAAGCGGTACGAACCGAATTGAAAGCCATACAGAAAAAGTTGCGGCTGAATATCGCAGGATATTGAACGAAAAAAATATTGATTCCACGATCTTTTCCTTAAAAAATGTTGATGTACTTCACCGGAACAAAGATTTCCAAAATATTGAAAATGAAATTTTATTTCCCTCTCAGAAATTTATTTTCATAATTCCCGAATATAACGGAACCTTTCCCGGCGTTTTAAAAGCTATGATTGATACCAGTGAAATTAAAAAAGCCTGGTACGGAAAGAAAGCATTGCTTACAGGAGTTTCAACCGGAAGAGCAGGAAATTTGCGGGGGATGGATCATCTTTCCGCGTGCCTGCATTATATGAAAATGAATGTGCACTACAATAAATTGCCCATATCAGTAATTGATAAAGTAATAGATAAGAATGGCCGCCTGAATGAAGCGACTTTAAAATCAATTGACGAACAATTAAACGAATTCATACTTTTTTAATTTTTAGTACAATAGTATTTTATGCGCACACCAATAGGGGCTTTTATAATTGTTATTATTATGTTGTTGCTGGATAGCTATGTGTTTCTTGCAATAAGAACAGTAAGCCATTCTGCTTCTCCAAAAACAAGAACTATTATTTTTTCCATCTACTGGATCATCTCAATCATAGCAATTCTGGGCTTTTTAACTTTTATATTTACCAGCCCTGAGTTTTTACCCAAAAAGGTAAGAACATATCTTTTTGCAACCGTTATAGGATTATTCTTTGGAAAATTTATCTCGGTTATTTTCTTTCTCATTGATGATATAAGGCGCCTGGTACAGTGGGGCGCCGGAACGTTGTTCTTTTCAAATACTGAAGGATCTCAAATGAATGAAGGTGGCATTAGCAGATCTGTTTTCTTAAGCTGGCTGGGCCTCGCTGCAGGAGGCACTCTCTTTGGAAGCCTCGTATATGGGTTTAGTAATAAATATAATTACCAGGTCAAAAAGCTTAAGCTTTCGTTTGATAATTTGCCTGCTTCTTTCAACGGATTAAAGATTGTTCACTTCAGCGATGTGCATTCCGGGAGCTTTACAAATAAAAAAGCGGTTGAACATGGGGTTGAAAAAATTATGTCTCAAAATGCGGATCTCATAATTTTCAGCGGCGACCTGGTAAACAATATGGCAACTGAGATGGAGCAGTACATGGATATTTTTAGCAGGATCAAAGCACCATTGGGCGTATATTCCACTTTTGGCAACCATGACTATGGGGATTACGTAAGCTGGCCTGTTGATGGCGTTACCAAGCAACAAAATTTAAAAAATCTTGCCAAAGTACATGAGGCTCTTGGCTGGCGATTATTGATGAACGAACATGTTGCCCTCGAAAAAAACGGGGAAGAAATTGCATTAATGGGAGTAGAAAACTGGAGCAACAAGGCACGTTTTCCTAAATATGGGGATATGGCAAAGGCCTATGCAGGCACTGAAAAATATCCATTTAAACTTTTAATAAGCCACGATCCCAGCCATTGGGATGCGCAGGTACGGCCGCAATACAGCGATGTTGATTTAATGTTTAGCGGCCATACACATGGAATGCAATTCGGCATAGAAATTCCGGGTTTTAAATGGAGCCCTGTGCAATATGTTTATAAGGAATGGGCTGGTTTGTATGAGGAGGGAAAGCAAAAATTATATGTGAACCGGGGTTTTGGATTTATTGGTTACCCGGGAAGAGTAGGGATATTACCGGAGATAACGGTGATTGAACTGGAAGCCCCTAACCCCTAAAGGGGGACATGCGAACCACCATTAAATTTTTCGTCGCGGTTAGTTTCAGTAAAAAAAGCTCCATTCACTTTTAAAAAGAAGTGTCATTCACATCAGAAACATTTGATCCAAGTTCCCCTCCAGGGGTCAAGGGTTAAAACTTATTCTTCCACATCATACTTTCAACGGGCTTGCCTGGTTGTCCGCTGTACTTCGCATTTTTTTTCTCATTGTATTTTATTTCAACTTCTCCATCAACAGGGAAATAAATAAGCTGGCCTATTGGCATTCCATGATAAACTCTTACAGGAATTTTGCTGGAGATTTCCAAAGTCCAGTTGCCGCAAAAGCCAACGTCGCCTTTTCCTGCTGTTGCATGAATATCAATACCAAGGCGTCCGGTGGAGGACTTGCCTTCAAGAAAGGGAACATGGGAATGCGTTTCAGTGTATTCGAGCGTAACGCCCAGGTATAACTCTCCCGGCTCTAATACATAACCTTCGTCCGGAATTTCAAAATGCGTAATCTCGTTGTGTTTTTTTGCATCAAGAATTTTGTCTTTATAAACAGCAAGGTATTTTCCCAAATGAACATCATAACTATTACTGCCAAGTTTGTCGCGATTATACGGTTCAATGATGATGGTTTTCTTTTCTATCTCTTCAAGAATTCGCTTATCAGATAAAATCATTTAATGCCTTTATTTTTATGTTTTGCAAAATAAATCATACATCTGCAAACTAAAGCCTTAATTTTTTCGGATGCCTTTGTTTTATCAACATAATATTAACGATACGGCAAAATTTGCCGTGTGGCATATCACTGAAGAAGAAAATTTTTTTCTTCAGAAAATTCAATTAAAAAAAATAATAAATCATCCGCATAAAAGATTGCAGCACCTGGCAGGTCGCTATCTTCTTCAATTACTACAGCCCGGCTTTCCTTTACATTTAATTGAAATTGCGGATTCCAATAAACCATTATTATCAAATGAGGCCTTTCATTTTTCAATTTCGCATTGCAGGGATTTCGCTGCAGCGATCGTTAGTGAAAATAAACTTGTGGGCATTGATGTGGAATTAATCCAGCCAAAAATCGAGTTTATCAAACACAAATTTTTAAGTGATACAGAGCAAAAACTTTTGCCTGCCTCAACGCCACAGTTGCTGACTTTAATGTGGAGTTGTAAAGAGGCCGTTTATAAATGGTATGGACGAAGAGGTATCGACTTTAGAAGCGATATAGTCATTAAAAATATTTCTTTGAGCGAAAAGGAGGGACTGGTTGAATGCACCTTCATGAAAGAAAAAAAAGATTTGGAAATATATTTTCATCTTTTCCGTAATCTTTGCTTGGCATGGGTTATAGGTTAAATAATTGAGGGCAAAGTGACGGAAAGTTGGTGTTATTCAGTTGGAGTGGAAATATTGCATAGCCACTTGTGTCACTCCAAAGAAAAAATTTACAGTGAGTTTATTGTAATAGGTGTTCACTTCAATTTCGATATTTTTACAAAATGAGAATACTTCATACAGCCGACTGGCATTTGGGTATCAAACTCCATAAGAAAGATCTGGCCGAAGACCATAAAATCTTTTTCGAATGGCTGATAAACCTGGTTATAGAAAGGGAAATTGAAGCGCTTTTAATTTCAGGAGATATTTTCGATCATGCTAATCCCACGCCGGAGGCCCGTCAGCTTTATTATTCATTTCTAAGGCAGCTTATTCATGTTAAATGCAAAGTAATTATTACCGCAGGTAACCATGATTCTTCAGCAGTTTTAAACGGGCCAAAATCTATTCTTGCGATGCTTAATATAGATATCGTTGCAAGCATTCCGGCATCAATGGATGAAAGTATTATTGAACTGAAAAACAGAAACGGCAAAACAGAATGTGTTGTTTGCGCCATTCCTTATTTGCGTGATTCAGATATCAGAACGGCAACGGAAAGTGAGAGCTACAAGAAAAGGATTGAGCAGAAATTTTTGGGAATGAAAACTTATTTTGAAGCCGTAGTAAATTTTGCGTTGGAAAAATATGGGGAAAAGATGCCCATAATTCTAATGGGACATTTGTTTACCTCAGGTGTTGCAACTTCTGATAGCGAAAGAGACATTCAACGTGGCGGCCTGGAAATGTTTAGCGCAAATGATTTTCCCAAAGGCTCTGCCTATATAGCATTAGGACACATTCACAAGCCTCAAAAAATAGGTATTAGCGAGACGATCAGGTATTCAGGTTCGCCGATACCACTGAGTTTTAGCGAGAAGAATGACAAGAAAATTGTTTTGGAATTAGAAGTGGCGGACAGTCGTATTCAACAAGTAACTGTTCACGAAATACCTGCCGCAAGAACGCTTAGAAGGTTTTCAGGAAGCTTTAAAAAAATACAGGAAAGTATAGCAGCTTTTGAGAATGACAAAAAATTGAAATCTTTTTTAGAACTGGAGATAGTTGAAAAAGATCACAGCCCTTCGCTCACTTCAAATCTTCATAAGTTCATTACGGAATTTCAAAGTGAAGCGGCGGAGATACTAACGTATAAATTCAGATTTACAAATAAAGCATCCGGCATTTATTTGCGTGACGCCGAAAACAAAGACATTGAAGATTTGACTCCGAAAGAAATACTGTTAAAAAAACTGGAAATGGAAGAAGCCGGGGAAGACCAAAAAAGTTTAATTATTGAAGCTTTCGACGAACTATTGAGCGAAATTAATGAGAATGACCAGGGATGAAGATATTAAACATCAAGATTAAGAATATTAATTGCCTCCGTGGAGAATGGGAAATCGATTTTCAATCGCCACCGCTTTCCCATGCAGGATTGTTTGCCATTACCGGCCCGACTGGTTCGGGTAAATCGACCATACTTGACGCTATCACTTTAGCCTTATTCAATAAGATACCGCGTTTCGAATCAGATACTATTTCGAAAAATTTCATTGAAAGATCAGGTTCCATAATCACCAAGAATGAAACAGATTCTTTTGTTGAAGTGGAATACAGTTGTAACGAAGGAATTTTCCGCTCACGATGGTTTATAGCAATAAATAAAAGAGGTGGTTTACGGGAAACGGGTATGGAGTTGATCGATGTGTCAACCAATAAGCCAATAATTTCAGAAAAAAAGGCTGAGGTTGTTAAAAGAAATACTGAATTAATTGGATTAACCTACGACCAGTTCATCAAAGCAATTTTGCTTTCGCAAGGTGAGTTTGCAAGGTTTCTAAAATCAAAGAAAGATGAGCGGGGCAAGTTGTTAGAAGATATAACGGGAATGACGGTTTACCGCGAATTGGGAAAAAGAGCATTTGAAAAATTTAAAGAGAAGAACGAAGGAATTAAATCAAAAATCGACATTATAGAATCAGAAGAAGAACAATTATTGTCAAAAGAAAAGGAGGAAGAGTTAAATGAATCAATTGAAACTATAAGTAAAGAAATTCAGAGTAAAGAATCTAATCGTGCGATGATAGAAAAGGCAATTGACCTTAAGAATCGTATCCAGGTAGTAGAAACAGAAATTGAAAAATATAACCGTGAAGAACGACAGGCAGGCGAGATGCTCAAAGCTTTCAATGAAAAAAATGCACCCCGAATCTTTAAACATGAAAGGCTTTTACCACACTTGGATGATGTAAGAAATTATCTCAGCATTCATAATTCTCTTAAAAATATAAATGAAGAAATAGCAAGAAATGAACCGGAGCTAAAAAATAAAAGAAGCGCATTAATTGAAACTTTGACTGCAATAAACACGCTGACACGGTCGAAAGTGGAAGCACAAAACGCAATCAAGGCCTTGACTGATTTCCGGGACAGGGTGATATTTTATACGACAAAAAAAATCGATGCAGAGAATGCATTAAGTCAGCAAAAAGCGAAAGTTGCCACTTATATTAAAAGACCCACCCTTACTCATTATAAAATTTATGGAAATAATGAAAAGATTGAACAGTTAAAAGCAAAATTGGACAGTGAAATTTCCTCAATTACATCCTCGACAGAAGAGCTTGTAGCTAAAGTCAAAATAAAAGCCACTAGTATAGACAAGCAGAAAGAATCTCTACACACCCGCTTAAGAACAACAGAAGATTTAAAATACCAGGTAGAAAATTTTGCAGAGAACCGGAGAAAGTTGAATGACAAGGAAAAGCAAATTAGTGAAGCGTCAGAATTTATTAACAGTAGCACACCCAGGCTTGACAATATTATTTCTTCAAAAAACTTAATCAGTATTAAGATAAATGAAGTAAAAGAAAAACGTGAAAAAAAACTAAGAGAAAAGAACCTCGAAGAAGATAGGGAATTACTAAAACAGGGAGAGCCTTGCCCATTATGCGGCTCGCTTCATCACCCATATGTTCATGAGTATTTTGACACTGTGACGGAGCTTACAAAAGAATTACAAACTTTGGAAGGCGAAGAAAAAAAATATGAAGCAACAAAACAGGATTTACAAAATGCTATAAGTACGCAATCTGGAATTCTCAAAACGCTTCAAAGGGAAAAGGTGGAAATTGAAAGGGAAATGGCGGAGCAGAAAAATAAAATCGCAGCCAGGAAAGAACAACTTGGAATTGAGAAGGTCGGGAACGTGCAAACAATCGAAGTCGCAAAGAACGAAATTGAAAAGTCAATTGAAGCAATTAGCAAATTTGAAAAATTAGATTCTTATAAAAAGGAATTAGACGATTTTAAAAAGGAGGTTGATGAACTTTTATTGAGAACAAATGAATTTGAAAAAGCAAAATCAGAAGTAGAATTGCGTTACAAGGGCAGCAATATTCGTGGTGACTGCGACTTATTAAGCAGGCAATTTAAAGAATTGAATGACGGAATTCAGGGTATTGAAATAACGTTGAATTCTAACAAAAGCCAACTTAAACAATTAAGCGAGCAACAAACTAAAATAGAAAGCCTGATAAAAAATATTTTTAGTTCGTTTGGTTATTCAAATATTTCAGCATCATCTCCGGATATTCTTCCAGACGCGGAATTTAATAATCTTAAACAGCAGCTATCTGAGCTGGAAGGAAATATAAAAAGTATAAAGGCACTTGCTCAACACGCTACGGAAGCAAAGAAGGAACTGCTTTTAAATAATGACGCTTCCAGATTAAAAGAAGATTTATTGAAGGAGCATAATGTAACTCTTCAACAATTAGAGGTACATAAAAAAAACATCACCGAATACCATGCGCAAAAAACATCGAATGAAGTAAGAAAGAACAGAGTAATCAGGTTAAAGAAAGAGATTGATGAAACCAGACTGGCCAACTTTAAGTGGGAACTTCTTTTAAATATATTGGTGATGCCACCGGGAAAAGCTTTAGTACGTTTGCCCAGGGCCTGACTTTAAAAAAATTAATTGCTCTTGCCAATGAAAGGCTGAAGAAACTTAACGACAGGTATTTGCTCGATATTCCGCTTGAGGAAGAAGAGGATGATCTCATAATAGTAGATACCTATCTCGGTGAAGAACGAAGGTCGGTAAGAACTCTGTCCGGTGGAGAAACGTTTATTGTTAGCCTGGCGCTTGCTTTGGCTCTTTCCGATTTAGCGTCAAAAAATGTCAAGATCGAAAGCCTTTATATAGATGAAGGTTTTGGCAGCCTTGATCCCGAAGCGTTGGATGTTGCCATTTCCACGCTTGAGCAACTCCAGGTAGAGAGCGATAAAACAATTGGTATAATTTCCCATGTAGAATCACTAAAAGAAAGAATTGAGACGCAAATTCAATTAGAAAAAAACAGCGGAGGTTTTAGTAAAATAGTCATCAGGTAAAGGCGGGTTGAAAAATAAATTTTAAAACATAAAAAATCCCCCATTTTTCAATGAAGGATTTGTGCGGCAAAGGAGATTCGAACTCCCACACCCTTTCGGGCGCTACCACCTCAAAGTAGTGCGTCTACCAGTTTCGCCATCGCCGCATTTTTTGTAATCTGCAACATACCGTTCCAGGTATTTTTAAAAAATTACTCAGGGTTGCAAATTTAATAAAAAGTGTGCTATTAAATTTCTATGTATTTAATATAATTCTGAAAGTGGTCCCCTTTCCTGCTTCAGAAGTTTTAACAAATAATTGCCCTTTATGATATTTTTCGATAATTCTTTTGGAAAGTGAAAGCCCAAGTCCCCAGCCTCTTTTTTTCGTTGTAAATCCGGGTTTAAAAACTTTTGAGATGTTGGGTTTGCTTATTCCCTTACCGGTGTCTGAAACATCAATAACCACCGTACCGGGGCGCTCTTTTATTTTTACAGCAATCAGCCCTTTTCCTTCCATTGCATCCAGCGCATTCTTTAAAAGATTTTCGATCACCCAATCAAACAGGGGCCCTGAAATTTTAGCGATCACCGGCGATTCTTCAGGAGCCTCTATTGTAAAATTGACTTTATCGGTCGCCCGCCTTTTTATATAAGCTATCATTTTTTTAACCTGCTCCGTGATATTGGCTTCTTCCAGTTTCGGTGTACTTCCTATCTTACCAAACCGGTCGCTTATTAATTTGAGGCGATTTACATCTTTTTCCATTTCTACTGAAATGGATTGGTTTGCGTCATTTTCTTTAAGCATTTCTACCCATCCTTCCAGCGATGAAATTGGCGTGCCCAATTGATGGGCAGTTTCTTTAGCCATGCCGGCCCATACCTGGTTTTGCGTGGATTTGTTCCTGGTGGAAATGGCATACAGCGTGATAAGAATAAAAAGCGCCACAATAAGCAATTGCACAATGGGGATAATATTTTACCTGCTTCAACAAAGTGGAATCACCATAATAATATTTATCGGCTACAAAAGGTTCTTTACTTAATACAAGCAAAATAGGCGGGTGTGCGGATTTAAATTCCTCCAGTTTTTTTTGAAGATAATTATTTGAATTTTTCAGCTCTGATGAATCCAGGTTCCTTGAATCAATAATGCTGTCATGCTCATTTGTTTGAATGATAGGGATGTCGGCATTTTGCTGTTGTATCTGGCTGGCAAGTGTGAGGTCTGCATTTTCATTAGCTGTGGCGATAAATTTATTTGCTTCTACCCATTGACTTAATTTTTCCCTTTCTTCTTTTTCAATTTTCTTTGCCAATAAATTTGAATAAAAAATAGTGCCTGAAACAATTGCTACAGCTATCAATGCAAGTGCCGTACGTATGTTAAAAAGCTGTCTCAGCATTAAAAATGATTGTCATCAAATCTAAAATGTATAATCTACAAACTAAAATCTTTTATGTTTGCGTTATTCCTAAAATGAACTGTATTGAATTCACTACCATCTGTAGCGGTTGTCATACTAAACTGGAATGGGAGACACTTCCTGGAAAAGTTTCTCCCGTCGGTACTTGCATCTCAATATGATAACCTGTCAGTAATTGTTGCAGACAATGCATCCACCGATGATTCACTGGCTTTTCTGCGCCAAAACTTTCCCGGAGTAAGGTTATTGCTAAGCAATACGAATGAAGGATTTTCCAAAGGGTATAACTCAGCATTGAAGAGAGTCGCGGCTGATTACTACATTTTGTTAAACAGTGATGTTGAAGTGTCGGAAGAATGGATAGCACCGGTAATTTCTTTAATGGAATCTGATAAAAAAATTGCAGCCTGTCAGCCGAAAATTTTATCTTTTGAGAAGAGAGATCACTTCGAATATGCAGGTGCTGCCGGTGGCTGGATCGACTCTTTTGGCTATCCTTTTACCCGTGGAAGAATTTTTGAAACCTGCGAAAAAGACATGGGCCAATACAATAATACCCAGGAAATTTTTTGGGCAACTGGTGCTTGTTTATTTGTAAGGGCAGATGTTTTTCATGAGATGAATGGTTTTGATGAATATTTTTTTGCGCACCAGGAAGAAATTGATCTATGCTGGAGAATGCGCAGGGCGGGTTACATCATTTATGCAGTACCGGCTTCGAAAGTATATCATGTGGGCGGGGGAACATTACCAATGGGAGACCGCAAAAAGGTTTTTTTAAACTTTAGAAACAACCTGGTGATGATGACGAAAAACCTTCCTGTGCTGGAGGTGCTGTGGAAAATACCGGTGCGAATGTTTCTCGATATGATTGCGGCCTATCGTGCTTTAATTGATACAAATTTCAGCACATTCATTTCAATAGCCAGCGCTCATCTTTATTACCTGGAATGGATATTTATAGGACGAAGGGGCAAAAAACTGGCTAAAAAAAGATTGAATGATTTTAATGGTGTATATCACGGGAGTATTGCGTGGAAATATTTTGTAAACAAGAAAAGAACATTTTCTGAAATTGTTTATGACAAAAAATGATTTTTGCGCTCAATGTTTTATTTTTGCCCGGCAAAATGTATTATATGGATCATGAAGAAATAACCGATGACAAGGATAAGGATATAGCTCATAACTGGGTATCCTCTTCACGTTTTCTTTTTTATTGTCAACTCGTAATATTTGCAGCGCTTATTTTAGGTGGTTGTTATACTATGTATAAACACAGGTACACCGGCAAGCCCAATGTGGAAACTCCGGGTAACACTTTGTACAACCCGCAGTACAAATAAATTTTGCTTACAAAACTGCAATGGTTATTTTTGCCGTCCGTTTTTTAGTTCTTAACATTTTGCGGAAGTAGCTTTTCCCGGCAATAGCGGGGCGGCAAACACGAAAGTTCTTTAATAAGCGGAAGTAGCTCATTTGGTAGAGCACGACCTTGCCAAGGTCGGGGTGGCCGGTTCGAGCCCGGTCTTCCGCTCACATTTATCCCGGCCTTGTCGGGATTTTTTTTGAATAGAAAAGAAAGATGTTTACCAGCGGTGGAACTCGAAAATTCTCGGGGCATTTGGTAGACAAGTTTCGATTAATATATTTTAAGATGTTTACCCGGGTGGTGGAACTGGTAGACACGCAGGACTTAAAATCCTGTTTGCAGCAATGCAAGTGTGGGTTCAACTCCCATCCCGGGTACTTGGAAGCTTTATGAATTTTTAATTCATAAGGCTTTTCTATTTTATGGCTGACAATCTTGCTGACGAAATTTTAAAAGAACAGACTTGATATCACTTAAGAATTCTGCTTCATTAAATGAGTGATCTTCTAGTGTCGGTCTTCCTTTTCACCAGCGTGCCAATACAATTTTTCCTACTCCGCAATTTTGCGTTTCCTACTCCGCAATTTTGCGTTCAGCCTGGATAGCCGTTTGGTAAAATTGTTTTTATCTAACGTGGATAAACTGTCGGTATATTAAGTGCTTTTAATAAGCTAATATTGCCATCCACCGTCCGAAATCTGCACTTGATATCATTTGCTTCAACGCTTCTTTTTCATGAATACTATTTACTCATGCATAGGCCAGCAAAAGAGAGATTATAAACAGGCTAATGGTGACCCAGATTTTGTTTGTCAAAATGATGTGTATGTTTAACCAGTTTGAACTAACTCACTTTCCGTATAGAATTGTTATGATGGATAAAAAAGTTTAATCATTGAATAAATTTCGTCAAACTTTTCTCGTTTCAAGCTTCTACTTTTAATCATTCGGATAAAGTGACATTGCCTCTTCCTGATCCACAATCGAGTTCAAATCTTTGACATGAAAATAAAATTGTTTGGTTGCCTGTTAGTTAACTTATTCATTTCTATTGCGGTGCTTTCTCAAAGTAGGTTCAACGGCATTGAATCTAATATGAGCAATATTTATCGCCTGTCTGATGCAAAGTCCCGCTCCATTAGCCCGGAAAATTTTACAGGCGAAAAGGGAAAGGGCGGCATGGCTATAAAAGGAGAAAATGAACGGAATGCCAGAGAATTAGGGCAAGGATGGAAAGTAAGCCCCAGCGTATCGATAAAGGCTCACACGACGTTCACCGTGGCTGAAATTGAAGGTCCCGGATCAATACAACATATATGGCTGACACCAACCGGCAAATGGCGTAACTCAATTATTCGCTTTTATTGGGACGGGGAAACAACTCCTTCTGTTGAGGCACCGGTCGGTGACTTTTTTGGAATGGGCTGGGGGCAATATTCGCCTTTGCAATCTCTCGCCGTTTGCGTAAATCCAGGTAGCGCATTTAATTGTTACTGGCCTATGCCCTTTAGAAAAAAATGTAAAATAATCATGGAAAACATTGATGAAAAAGACATGGATTTGTATTACCAGGTTGATTATATATTAACAGATGTGCCGGCTGATGCAGCTTATTTTCATGCGCAATTCCGTAGGGTAAATCCGTTACCGTACAAAACTGTCCATGTATTAGCCGACAACATTAAAGGAAGAGGTCAATATGTGGGTACTTACATAGCATGGGGCGTTCATAATAATGGTTGGTGGGGCGAAGGAGAAATTAAATTTTATATTGATGGCGACACTCAATTTCCTACTATCAATGGCACTGGAACAGAAGATTATTTTTGCGGGTCATATGATTTTGATACCAAAAAGAAAAATGCCGCTGGCGTTGATGTTCTGGATTATACTGAATTTTCTAGCCCTTACGCTGGTCTCCACCAGGTAATCCGGGGCGATGGCCACTATAATGTGATGCAACGTTTTGGTATGTACCGCTGGCATATTACAGACCCAATTCGTTTTGAAAAAGATTTAAAAGTTACAATTCAGGCTCTTGGCTGGAGGAGTGAAGGCCGGTATCTCCCTTTGCAAGATGATATAGCATCTACGGTATTTTGGTATCAATCAGAACCACATAATTCATTTCCTATATTGCCAGATAAAGATGGATTGGAAGTAAATTGAAGATATTTTAAATGAAGTGTATTTTTGGGGATTCAGCCATCTTAATCGTTTTGACCGACACTTGCATTTTGAATTGCGAATGCAGCCCTCCTTGTGACAAACTTGTGTCAGAAGAAAGTCTTAATATTATCAATCAGAAAAAGTCAAATTTCCGCAATAGAATTTATTAAACCTCGCAAAAAATATGTTCCTTAGGCAGTGTTTATTTGTTGTCACTACATGTTGGCTTTTTGCAATTTCACCCGTCGGTGCACAAAGTTTGCGTAATCAAAAAATCAATAAGCCGGTAACATTGTTGGAAGAACTGATTGCCATGTATGATATTACTACATTGCCGCTTTACCGCTCCCATACAATATCGGCGCAGGTTTCAACTTATGATACAACAGGGGGAAATGATGATGGATTTGATGGCAATTATTCATTTATAAGAAGAAATCCGGATAGTACACTGGTAATATTTGATATAAAAGGATGCGGAGTGATAAACCGAATCTGGACGCCAACACCCACAGAGGATACTATAGACTTTTATATTGATGATGGCGCGAAACCTGTGCTGTCGGTTAAATATAAAGACCTGTTTTCAGGCGAAATATTTCCATTTGTAAAGCCTTTATGCGGTAGCCAGCTGGGTGGAAATTTTTGCTATTTCCCCATCCTTTTTCAGAGGCGTTGTATCGTTGTTATCAGGGCAAAAAAAACAAGGTTCCATCAAATACAATACAGGTTGTTTGAAAAGAATACCCTGGTAAAATCATTTTCGCCTGTTTTGTCCGATGATGAGAAACAAGCCTTAAAAAAAATAGATATATGCTGGAGTAAGGAAAATAAAACGGCCTCAGATTTTGTCTCCCGCAATACAGTAATAAAAACTGTCACTTCCAATTTAGAGTTGGTGCCTGGTCAAACACGATCCATATTTAGTTTACATCAAGGCGGAAGAATTACAGGTATTGAGTTATCACCTTCCACGGCGTTTGAAGGTTTATCAAAGAATATTGATATAGTCATTAATTGGGATGATGAAAAATTTCCGGCAGTATATTGTCCCATTGCTGATTTTTTTGGTTATGCGTTTGGGAAACGTTCTATGCAGAGTTTATTAATAGGATCCCAGGGGAATAGTAATTATTGCTATATTCCTATGCCATTTGACCGTAAAGCCACAATTCAGTTAATATACAGAACAGGGTCCGGTTTGCAACCCGTACACATCAATGCAAAAATTTATTATAGCACTCAGAAACGGGATTCAGAAAAAGAGGGGAAGCTTTATACCAGTTGGAGAACGGAAAAGCCTGCTGTGGGGAGACCACATGTGTTCCTGGAAGCAACAGGTAGAGGACATTATATTGGTTCCATCCTGCAAGCACAAGGATTAACGCCGGGAATGACCTATTTTTTTGAAGGAGATGATTCAACAGTAATCGATGGTGAAAATCGTCTTCATGGTACAGGTTCGGAAGATTATTTTAATGGCGGTTGGTATGCATTGTTGGATTGCTGGGATGCGAAGATGAGTCTGCCACTTCACGGAGCATTGGATTATTCATTACCTTTTTGCAGAACCGGAGGCTACCGGTTTTATTTAAATGATAAACTGTCATTTGAAAAAAAGATATATCATTCCATCGAACATGGTCCAGCCAATAATGAAGTGCCCTCTGTGTATACATCTGTAAGTTTTTATTATAGCAATACTGCTGTTAGTAAAATAGATATTCCTAAAACCGTATTCACAAATATCTTTATTCCCCATACATTGGTTTTGTATCCTCAGTTGCTTGATTTTGCTATCGGAGAATTCATCGTCGCCGAAGCGACAGGAGTGTACTCAACCGGGGGACAAAATTTTAAGTTTACAGTAAATAACGATTCAAAACTTCGAATAGATCTTAAAGACGTATTACCTGGTTCCTATCAACTTTTTGCAGATTACCAGGCAGGCGAAGATGGCTGTGATTTTTCGATTTGGCAAAGGCAGGAAAAACTTTCAGAATGGATATCAACGGAAGCTTCCGTAAAAAAAAGAATTGAAAAGGAATATCTATGCGATATAAAAATTGACGAATTGGTAAGTACAATTACAATAAGATTTAAAGCAATGAAACAGCATGAGTTTTTTCTGAACCGGTTGATACTGGTAAAGCAAAATTAATTGATTAACGGTTAGTTTGGCTGTGAGAAAAATGATTTTGAAAACCTGTTAATCCTCGTAAGTACAAAACTTTTAAGAAATTAAATTGGAATCTCCTTCAATGTTTGCCACCACCTGTTTTTTTAATTGTGATTTGGGGTTATCCTGACCAGCTATTACAAATCCGCAGGAGTAATCATTGAGTTCAAACCGGGCTAAAACCATGAAAATAAAGACCCGGAAAATTTAAATATTCAATCTTGAAGTGATGCTTCTGAGTTATAGAATAAAATTATTTAAAGAGAAGGATTTAAAATAATTATATGGAGGAACGACTATTTGTAATGTTAAGGATCAGCCTTTATTTTTTTTCAATTACGCTTTTATGTTCCTGTTCTTCGTCCACGTATATTAAAACTGAAAACCTGGATATTAAGCTATCTGGGGAAGGAAAAATTATTGGAATGTGGATTGGGAAGGATAAGGTTGAAAAAGAGGTCGTTTCATTTACAGAAATAGAAGGATGTCGTTTGGCCGGTAGTGTAAAAATTCATAAATCCAATGATGGAACAATTGAATTTGCGCGGACGTTAATAAATGATTCGCTTGATACTAAATGTGAGGTTATAGATCGGTTTTCCCCTACAAAAAATACTATTAGGTGGGTGGTTGAGATCAGGGGAAATGATCGTACATGGAGTGCACCTATAAAAACTATTTTTAAATATCCCGCCGATTCAGGATCCCGGTTCTGGACAACATGGGGCAGACCTAAGTACGATTCATCTGCAGATATTAGCATAAGGGAAGCATTACAACCTGTGACCGGCGGTTCATCTGAGACCGCCATATTAGAGAAAGATAATAATGACTGGGTTGACCCGCTTTTTCCTGTTCCATTTATAAAGGACACTCTTTTTTATGGCGCTCCACCTCCATTCAAATACAACAGGTCGATGGTATCAGCTGAGTGGACTTTTTTCAGAGAATTATTTTCGGTTCCTGTGTTTACTGTTCTCGAAAATAAAGATAAAATCGGCATAAGCCTGGCTTTATCGCCCCAGGATAATATATTAGACCTTGTGATGACAACTATGCCTGACGGGTCAGTAACATACACCCGGCTCTCTAACAGAATAAGTAATTATCATACCGTAACATTTTCGATGGACTTAATTGGAGATACCGATGACTGGCGTTGTGGCCTGGGCTGGATGAGTAAACGTTATCCTGATTATTTTGACCCTAAAAATCCTACTGCTCTAAAGCTTAATGGGACGGGTGCATATTCGAATTCCTATACAAATTTCGATGTAAAAAAAATGAAAGACATGGCTTTCACCGTTAATTGGCAGGCCAGTTTTGATTTCCCTTACATGGGGATGTTTCTTCCTCCGGTTGAACCTGGTGTAAAATGGAAGCGTTTCGGGGGCGGTGAGATGTCCATAAAAGCTATGAATGATTATGCTGGTGACATGAAGCAAAAAGGGTTTTATGTTCTCAATTATTTCAACGTTACAGAGTTTGGCGCCAAAATAAAGTATCCGTACGTGCCCCGGGTATCAGGCACGGCAACTGACCTTTGGAAAGAAGCCAATGATTTTTTGTATACCAATTTATCCACTGCTATCCTTCGGGATAGCGCTGACCATTATCCTTCAATAAAGAGTAGCCCTATTATCTACACATGGGGAAATGCGCTCGTTATGGATTGCGGTGATTCAGTTTACCAAACATTTTTATTGAACCAGGCAAGAAGGCATATAGAAGAGATTCCAAACTCATTTGGCATTTGTATTGACAGGCTTGACTGGCTGAACATTTTCAATGTGAATGCTGATGACAGCATAACCTGGTTTGATGGAAGGCCTGCCCGTTCTATCATCACTTCTTATAAAGATTTAATGAAAAAACTTGGGCCAATTATGCACGATGCAGGTAAGTATATTTTCGTAAACAGTATTGGCCGGCGTATTGATTATTTTGAACACGTTGATGGCATATTTGATGAATTTACTTATTCTGGTACTCCTCTTAATACGTCAGCATTTATTTGTGTAAACAAACCGGCTTTAGGATGGACTGACGAAAACACTACCGTTCTTAAAGAAGGCGGAGATAATTTTTTTCAGAAGTATTTATATATGGGCGTGTTCCCTATGTGCCCGTTTCCAGGAAATGACCATTCTGTTCATCCCGCTGATTCAGTGGACAGGTTTTATTTGGATTACGGACCATTAATGAAATTAATGCAGAAAAGGAAATGGGTGTTATCACCGCATGTGGTTTCAGTAAAAAACAATGCGGCAAAAGCAAATGTTTTTTCAACTCCAGAAGGATATTTGATCCCTGTTGTTTATGGGAAACAGCAAAAAATAGAAGTATCGATCCATCTCCCGGTTACTCCGGAGAAAATGAAATGCCTTATATATTATCCGGGAATAGAGAAACCCATTGAAATGGTTTATTTGAAAGAAAACGATAAGATAATTGTGGATCTGGATTTAGTTCGTGGATGTGGGATGGTGTTATTAAAAACTACAGCATTGTAAGGGTTGAAATTATTTTGATCAACTAACTTAATTTATGCAATCATTATACGCGAGGGATCGTAGCTTTTAATTTTTTGCCACTCATCTTTCCCCGTAATGAAGGCCCCACTTGGTTATGAATTAAGTTTTTTGGTATACATGCCTGAATATGTTTAGCCTGTTTTGGTTTATCATCAAAAAGTTTCCTGGAATAAAACGAAGATCCCTGGAAGAAATTGAACCTTTTTTTAAGGGTAGTGATAATTACCAATTTGAACCTACTTTCTTTTGAGCATTATTCTTATTCGTTTTAGTTTCCCGGTGGTTTTATTTGTTGGATAAAATAGTTTAGCCATTGAACAAATTATGTTAAACCTCTTTCGTTTTAAGAATCTACTTTTGGTTTTGTTTTAAACCGGCGTGTGTTATCGTCGATGATTAGGCCGATCGACACCACCTGTAGAGAATGGATGTTTATATAATCCTGGTTCTTGTCACTCGACTATTTTTTAAATCTATGGTTGATATAAATATAGATACAACACTTAAATTTTACTCAAAAATTTCACCACCGGAGCCAGTGCATGAGCCTACGAAAATGGGCCTTTGCCCGATCGAAGATTGGCTGAAAGACAACGGGCAAAATTTAGTTTTCTTTTCAAAAGTCACAATGTTGTACCTATGAAATTACTTATTCTTTGTACGCAATGGGGATTGCAGGATATTCCCCTGGAAGACTTTTTTTTCAAGGTAACTGATGCAGGTTATGATGGTATAGATACGTGGGTACCCGAAGATGTAACCGAAAGAAAAAAGTTTCTACGGCTCTTAAGTGAATATCGATTGCCAGTTGTATGCCATCAATTTCATGCAAAAGGAAAAGATATCAAAGAGTTTTGCAAATCTTTTGAATATTACTTAAACCTTTCAATGGAATGTAATCCGATACTCATTAATTCTCACAGTGGTAAAGATTATTTTACTATTGACGAGCAATTGAAAGTGATTGATACAGCCAGCGAATTTTCCATTAAAAATAATATAAGCGTGGTCCACGAAACACACCGGGGAAGAATTGGCTACAGCCCGTATAACGCAATGGATTTATTTACCCTTCGGCCTGATATGAAAATCACGGCAGATTTTTCACACTGGGTTTGCGTAACCGAAAGCTATTTGGAAAATTGTTTGGAAATAATGGATGAGGCAGCTAAAAGAACCGGGCATATTCACGCCAGGATTGGCTATCCGGAAGGGCCTCAAATAACTGACCCGCGGGCAAAGGAATGGAATAAGACTACCGAAATATTCATGGGATGGTGGGATAGAATAATTGAGTATAAAAAACAACATGGTGAACAGGTATTTACCATAACACCTGAGTTTGGTCCGCCGCCCTATATGGTAACTTTACCTACAACGGGCATGCCCATTGCAGATCAGTTTGAAATAAATAATTACATGAAAAACCAACTGAGAAAGAGATGCGAAGGGGCAATAAAGTACGAAAAATCAAAAACGCAGTAGCTTTTACATGATTAGAAAACTATACCTTATTGTCCTTTTTGTTTTTGTAATTGGTAGTTTAGAAGCCCAGAATTCAAAAGACGTAGTAAAGGCAACCCTAAACGGCCTGGAAATCATTTTCGACGCTGAAACCGGTAGTATTATTAATATGTTTCATCCTGCCACGGGTATCATGCTACAAACAACACGCGACAGTGCAGGTATTGTGGACCTGGCATTTCCTGTTAAGGAGTTTGAGCCTTTGCGTTTGGCTTCAAGATATTCAAAAAATGCGGAGATCACGCAGACTAAAGGCATGGTAACAATTCACTGGCCGGAACTGGGGGCCAGCAGATCATTTACAAAATACCGGGGAAATGTGTCTGCTACCGTTATCTTGAAAGAGGAACCTGATGGTCAGTCGATCAGTATGTCGTGCCAGATCAAAAACAAGTCCGATCATACTGTGCCGCAAATAATCTTCCCTGATTTTTCTGGTTTTGTGCCTTTTAATGGGATAGAGGGAACAGAGTTCCGGACGGGAGGTACTGTTATAAAGCCATTTATCGATATGGTAGTAAAAAAGGAACATGATAACTTTTACGTTCTCTACGAGAACATGAAATGGTTCCACTACGGTTTTGTACTCGATGGAAAAAACCTGGTAGTAAAATGGATGGACATTGGTGGTCGCAATGGAGGCCTCAGTATTTTTTCGAAAGACTGGGGTATTAATAAAGGATATGACGAAGGCGTATTTCTTAAGCTTTCGGAAAGTACCGGGAAACTGCGTTACATGAAGACGCTCTTTACAGATATTGCTCCTGATAGTTCCTGGCAAAGTCCGGAATATATTCTAACGCCCCATCGCAATGGGTGGGCAAAAGGCATTATCCCTTACCGTGAGTTTGCAAATCAACATACAAAAAAACTCTACCCTCTTCCCGACCATATTCGTGACGGCATCGGCTTCAGAACGGTCTGGATGAATTCATCTTTTTACGCTACAGACCCCCGGGAGATTAATTTTAAAATAAATGACTTACCGAAGGTGGCCAAAGAGGCTAAAGAACACGGGTTAGATGAATTGAATTTATGGGGTTGGTATGAAAACATGGTTTTCCCCTTTCCTGCACCGTGGCCTTATTTAGGAACAGAGCAGGATCTGGCAAATGCTGTTGTTGAATGTAAAAAGATCGGCGTGAATGTAGCACCGTTTGTAACGGTTATGAAAGCAAACCCGGAAATTGCGAAGAAATATGGCGTCTCTTCCAACTTTACAAATTACAATTACGATCCTGAATTTGTACCGCGATTAAATCCAGCTTTTGCCAACGCAGGCAACGGTTATATGGTTCCCAATTCAAATCAGCTCTGGAAAGCAGATGTGCTGGCCTCTCACAAACACCTTGTCGATATCGGTATTACATCGTTTTCCTGGGATCAATTCTTTTCGGATGGATCAGGCCGCTATATAGATACAATTATTACTGAGGTGCGAAAGATGGCCAAAGAAAAAGATCCGCAATCAACTTTTTCAGGAGAAGCAGGTACAAACATGGAATATGAATGCGACTACCTGGATTATACGTGGAACTGGGACTATAGCGATGGGTGTGATTATCGTGCATTGATTAACTCATTGCGCGGCCCGAGGATCAATCTAAATATTGACCGATCAGTTTCTGAAGTAAAAACAGGCTTCGCAGATAATCTTTATCTAAATGTATGGCCAAGGAAACCAGATGGAATAAACGGTTCTGATTATATTTCTAACCATTTCGAATTAAGTAAGGCACTGAAACAATGTGCAAGACTGCGGAAGCAGTTTCTTAATTATTTCGTGAATGGAACATTTATAGCAGATTGCCTCCTTTCGAAAGATTGCCCTGATGCTCATGTGAGCGCGTACACTTTACCTGAAAGCATGCTGGTAATTATAATTAACAAAAAGAATAAAAAGGAAATAGCGTTTCAAACTAATATTGAGCCCTGGTTGAAATCTGCGACTGGCCACTATAAAATTAAGCAATATGATGACGGTGCTCTTGTAAAAACTACAGAGACCGACAATTTTCAATGGAGTCAGAAAACTCCTCTAATGAACAACCTGGATATAAGCATGTACGAAATTATTGCCGATTGACTTCCCGGGTCGCATTATTAAATTATTGAAAGAATACACTCAATCTAACTGAAAGTAAAAACTAAAACTGATGAAAAAAAATTGGATGTATTTTTTTGGAATGTACTGCCCCTTTTTAATCCTGTCTATCTTATTATTCAGTATAACAAGTTGTAAAAATAAGTCGGCTTCTCCATTCAGTAAATCTGCAGAAGAAGATCTGGCTACATTTGAACTGACACCGGGATTTAAAATGGAACTAATAGCCAGCGAACCATTGATCAGTGATCCTGTCGCTATGACGATAGATGAATACGGACGGATGTATGTTGTGGAAATGGCAGGTATGCCTTTGAATAAATCAGGAACCGGAAAAGTAATATTGCTTTCTGACACGAGCCATGATGGCAAGATAGATAAAAGAACTGTTTTTGCAGATTCATTGATTTTGCCATCCGGAATTATGCGGTGGAAAAAAGGGATAATAGTCACGGACCCTCCGAATGTCTATTACATGGAAGACACTAACGGAGACGGAAGAGCAGATATTAAGAATATTCTTCTAACGGGTTTTGACACATCCAACCTCGAAGGGAACGTAAATAATCCAATATACGGATTAGACAATTGGGTATACCTGGCAAGTTTGCCAGTAATTACCCGGGGCAATATCCATTTTGCAGATGATCCTGGTGCTGAACGATTAGAAGAAGGCAGTGTAAGATTTCGCCCGGACCTTCACGAGATAGAAACGATTTCAGGAAAAAGTCAGTTCGGACATACTTTTGATGCATGGGGCAACTACCTTGGCTTAAATAATCATTATCATATCTACCAGGAAATGATTCCATCCCGATATCTTAAACGGAATCCTGATCTTGTGGTTTCCCGCGCTACGCAACTTCTGCCGGATCACTCTGAAGTATTTTCGATCACAAAGAATCCGGAATACCAGATGTTAACCGAAATAGGCGTATTCACTTCTGCCTGCGGACTTACATCTTATTTAGGCGGAGCTTTCCCCGAGGGGTACAACTCAAATGTCACGTTTGTTGCGGAGCCAGCCAGTAATTTGATTCATGTTGACAGGCTGAAAGACTCAGGCTCTACTTTCAAAGCCGACCGTATAATTGAACGGAAAGAATTTCTCGCTTCTAAAGATCCGTTTTCGCGAATGGTGAATATGTATATAGGTCCGGACGGTGCATTGTATATAATAGATTTTTATAGAGAGGTTATTGAAGGACCTGAATTTATGTCTGAAGAAATAGTCAAGAAAGTAGATCTGTACAATGGAAAGGACAAGGGACGTATTTATAGAATTACAGCCGACAACGCTTCATCCGCAAATTGGACAGATCGATTACATCTTGGTGAAGCCACTGATGATGAATTAGTCCAAAATCTGGATAATAAAAATATCTGGTGGCGATTAAATTCACAACGTTTGCTGGTAGACAGAAAAGCAGAAAATGCGTCATCTTCGTTGATCAGCATGGCCAAAAATACAAAAGCTCCAATGGGCAGGCTTCATGCGTTATGGACACTTGAGGGAATAACAAAACTAACTCCCGATCTGATAATCGAGGCGTTAAAAGATCCGTTGCCCGGCATTCGTGCAAATGCAATCAAACTGGCAGAACTTCATTTGACAGCAAATCAAAAATTAATTCCAGCGCTCCTTGCAATGCGAAATGATCCGGACGCTAAGGTAAGATTCCAGTTGGTTTGTACATTGGGTTCTGTGAATACTCAGGAGGCGGATAAAGTCAGGCAGGAACTTCTTTTTAAAGATATTAATGATAAATGGGTTCAGATTGCTGCTCTTAGTGCAGGCTCATCTCAGTCGGTTGCTTTATTAAACGGCGTTCTTTCAAAATTTGATCCTTCCATTGCAGCGTATGCATCCTTAGTTCAATTACTGGGCGGTATAATTGGAAAAAGCCAGGATGATGAAATAATTAAACAATTAATTCAAAGATGTATCATCGATTCTTCTATCAACTCAGGTGCATGGCAGGCACCACTGCTGGAAGGCCTTGCCCAGGGATTTGCACACAGAAAGTCTATCCCTTCACAGCTGACTGCAGAGCGAAAGTTACTTGTGCGCACGTGTTTAGAGAATTCGTCTGCCGCGATGCGAAAAAGTGCCCTTGATGTTTTAAAGGTAATTGGTCTTCCTCCTGGTGGCGAAACAAAAACTGCCATATTGAAGGCCGAAGAAATTGCCGGAAATGTCCGGTTAGATCAGCAGCAAAGAGCGGGTGCAATAGATTTTATTACACTGGTTGATCCAGGCCCGTATGGAACATTTCTAAAAAATTTAATTAGCCCTCAAACGCCCATCCTGGTCCAGCTGTCAGCTATAAGAGCCCTTGGTGTGATACCGGGCGAAGAAGTAAGTAAATATTTGTTGCAGAAATGGCCGGCACTCACGCCAGAAATCCGTGGCGAAGCGATTGAAGCTTTTTTTGCCAGTGACGAACGAATTAAATTACTCCTGGACAAAGTCGGGTCAGGTGAAATAAACAAGGGTACTATTAGTTGGGACCAAAGCGTGCGTCTTCGTTCGGAGGGAAAATATATGATTCGTGCCCGAAAATTGTTAACAGAGACCGACATTACCCGCAAAGACATAATAGGACAATACCAGGATGCACTTACACTAAAAGGGGACTCACAAAAAGGTAAAATTATTTACCAAACAAATTGTGCTACTTGTCATCAGTTTGGAGGTAAGTTGGGCAACGCTGTAGGGCCCGACCTCGGTACTGTACATGCCTGGGCTGACGCAGATATTTTGACTAATATTTTAGATCCAAACAAATCCATAGCTCTTGGATATGATATGTGGATTGTAAAACTCAACGATGGGAAATCTATTCAGGGGATAATTTCATCAGAAACGCCTACGGCGATAACTATAATCAACACCGTGGGGAAGGTTAATAATATTTCGCGTGATGATATTTCGTCACTTAACGCTCTTCAAATGTCAGCGATGCCTATTGATTTTGAAAAGAAAATTGATCAACAACAAATGGCCAATCTACTTGCTTTTCTGAAAGAAGTGAATTAAACAATCATTAACATCATTTACTTAACATACTTCCAATTTGCATTATCATAAAAAGATTCAATGAAAACAAATTTAAAGTTATTACGCGGGTCAATGTTTTTTATGCTACTGATAGCTTTTCAGTCTTTCTGTAAAGTTTCATTATGTCAACAGGCGGATGCTAATGGCGGAACAATCGAGGTGGGAGTTGCAAGGATTGATATTACACCGGAAGGGCCTATACGTCTCGCCGGTTATGGAAACAGGAGCAAATCAGAATCAGACGGAATAATACAAAGGCTGGAAGCAAAGGCAATGGCTTTTGGGAGTGATGCAGATCATCCTTCCGTCCTTGTCACCGTTGATTTGGTTGGAATTACTGAAAGCATCACATCAAAATTAAGAGCGGAACTTTTAAAAAATGCCGGTATCAATCCTGCACAGGTTGTCATCTGTGCTTCCCACACACATGGCGGACCTGAGATTGGAAATCTTCTGAATATTCTTCAATACCGGGAGGGCGGGTATAGTGATTCACTCCTTTCACTGGAACAATCGGTGCATATTGCGGAGTACACAGAAATGCTGAGCAAAAAACTTAAGGAGGTATCATTGGCTGCATTAAAAAACAGGAAGCCAGCATTAATTTCCTGGGGACAGGGGCAAGCTTTTTTTGCTGCTAATCGACGTACCAAAGATGGGCCTGTTGATCCTTCTTTGCCTATTTTAAAAATAACCAACCCTGACGGCACACTAAAGGCAGTGTTTGTAAACTATGCATGCCACGGCACTACCTTAGAAGGCATTAATCAAATAAATGCAGATTGGATCGGTGAAGCCAAAAGGCTTATTGAGATAAATCATCCCGGCTGTATGGCAATGGTGGCACTGGGTTGCGGCGCAGACGCCGATCCAAATCCCCGGGGGAGCATGGAAGATGTAAAACTAAATGGGAAACAAATATCTGATAATGTAGACAAGCTTCTCAGCGCACAATTGCAGCCGTTATCTTCGGCGCCTGTTGGTGTTATGAAGTGGGTGAGATTGCCATTCTCTAAAGTTCCTACAGCTTCCGAACTGATTGCTTTAACAGAAGACAAAACCCTCAAAGGATACTATGCAAGAATAGCCCTTGATCGTATTCAACGGGGGGAGACCATACCCGCCGAAGTAAATCTACCGATCCAGGTTTGGAACTTTGGAGGTAAACTGGCAATGATCAATCTTGGAGGAGAGGTAGTAGTAGATTATTCTATACGGCTCAAGGACGAGTTAGGTGCCGAGCATCTTTGGATAAATGCCTATTCTAATGATGTGCCATGTTATATTGCTTCGCGTCGTGTGATACGGGAAGGTGGATACGAAGCAGATTTCAGCATGTATTGTTACGATAAGCCATCTCCTTTGGCCGAAGAAGCGGAGAATATTATTGTGACAGCTATTCACGAGTTGATCCCGGCTTCATTTAAGGTGGAAAGGGATAGCGTGAATAGTCAGCAAACAGTTTCTGGTAGCGCCGAAGGGGAATTTCACTTAACTGCTGCACATGCAAAAGCGATAGGTCCCAATATAAAATTTATGCCCGAATGGAAAGCATTTGGCTGGTTCACAACGGCTGACCAGGCCGAATGGATTGTAGATATAGATAAGGCCAGAAAGTATGAAGTTTACCTGGAATATTCTGTTTCAGATGGTGAATCGGGTAAATCATTTGTATTCCAGTCAGGCAGAAAAAAGCTAAAAGGAAAGATATTAGAAACCGGATCGTGGTTTACGTATAAAAAGAAAAAAATTGGTAGCATCAATTTAGCTGCCGGTCAGCAAAAAATGGTATTTAAGTCAAATACCAATTCTGAAAGTGGAGCAATGCTTGATCTGCGGGAAATAACATTGGTGCCGGTTAAATAACGATGAAGTTTACTTTTTGGATTAATTTTTTTTTGACAAAATAGTTTAATCATTGAATAAATCATGTTGAACTTTTCTCATTTTAAGACTTTAATATTGATGTTTAATCAACGTGTGTTTCTTTATTTGATCGCATGAACAGAAAAATTTATTATACAGTCTTTTTTATTGCTGTTATAGGAGTTTTAAAAGCTCAAAGCCCAAAGGATGTTATAACAGCAACCTTAAACGGGCTGGAATTTATTTTCGATAGGCAGAGTGGCAGCATTCTAAGCATTTCTTATCCCGCCACGGGTGTCATGTTACACACTACAAGTGATAGTGCGGGTATTGTAGATGTGGCTTATCCCGTCAAAGAATTCGAGCCTTTACGCTTAGCTTCAAGGTATTCAAAAAATGCTGAGATCACTAAAGGCAAAGGTGTAGTAACAATTTATTGGCCGGAGCTCGGAGCCAGCAGATCTTTTGCTAAATACGAAGGGAAAGTATCTGCAACTGTTACTCTTAAAGAGGAGCCTGACGGTAAATCTATCAGTATGTCTTGCACTATTGAAAACCAGTCAGACCATTCCATTCCGCAAATAATCTTTCCTGATTTTTATGGCTTTGTACCTTTTAACGGAAGGCAGGGAACAGAATTCAGAACGGGAGGAACTGCCATAAAGCCGTTCGTAGACCTTGTAACAACAGAGCATGATGAATTTTATGCGATGAATAAGAGCACAAAATGGTTTCATTACGGCTTTATACTTGATGGGAAAAACCTGGCTATAAAGTGGATGGATATCGGTGGCCGAAAAGGTGGCCTTAGTATTTTTTCAAGAGACTGGGGAGTTAACAACGGATACGATGAAGGGGTGATGCTTCATCTTTCTGAAAGCAGCGGAAGGTTGCGCTATATGAAAATACTCAATACTGATGTTGCTTCCAACACTTCGTGGCATAGTCCTGAATATATATTAACGCCACACGAATACGCATGGGCAAAAGGCATTATCCCTTATCGTGAGTATGCCGATCAGCACATAAAAAAGCTTTACCCGCTTCCCGGTCATATACGTGACGGGTTAGGTTTCAGGACAATTTGGATGAGAAACTTTTTTTATCCTGAAGATCCACAGGGCAACAATTTTACTTTTAGTGATCTGCCTAAAGTAGCCAAAGAAGCCAAAGAAAACGGCCTTGATGAAATGGTTTTATGGGGCTGGAATGATGCATTTACATTGCCGCTACCACCACCCAATAAATTTTTAGGAACTGAGCAGGAAATGGTAAATGCCGTTGCCGAATGTAAAAAGATTGGCGTGAATGTAGCTCCCTTCAGATCAGTAATGATAGCCAATACCGGCACTTCCAAAAAATACGGAGTGGAGCCAAATACAGAATACAACTATGATCCTGAATTTTTGCCATTATTAAATCCGCGATTTGCAGTTGCGGGTAAAGGTGCTGCAATAATTCCTTCATCCAACAAACTCTGGCAAGAAGAAGCGTTGACTTCGACTAAGCGCCTAATTGATCTGGGAGTGCCATCTATTTGTTGGGATCAGTTTTTCACAGTTGGCCCGGGAAAATATCTTGATACCCTTGTTACTAAAATAAGGAAAATAGCAAAAGAAAAAGATCCGCAATCCACCTTTTCAGGAGAAGCGGGTACCAACATGGAAAATGAATGCGACTACCTCGATTACACCTGGAACTGGGATTATAATGATAATTGTGATTACAGGGCGCTTCTGAGTTCACTGAAAGGTCCGCGCATCAATTTAAATATTGACCAATCTTTATTAGACGTTAAGCGTGGCTTTGCGGATAATTTATACTTAAACGTTTATCCCCGGAAACCCGATGGCGTAAATGGGTCCGATTATATCTCCAATCACCAGGAATTAAGTAAAGCGCTTAAACAATGCACCAGGTTACGCAAGCAGTTTCTTAATTATTTCGTGAATGGAACCTTTATAGGAGATTGCCTGCTTTCAAATGATTGTGCAGATGCCCATGTGAGCGCCTATACTTTGCCCAAAAGCATGTTAGTAATTGTGTTTAATAAAGGGCTTGAAAAAGAAATAGACTTTCAAAGCAATATCCAGCCGTGGCTAAAATCATCAAGAGGCCGCTACCAGGTTAAAGAATACGATGATGGTACACTAATTAAAACTACCGTTATTAATACACCTCTATGGAATGTAAAAGCCCTTGCAATGAAAAACCTGGGTATCTCTCTCTATGAGATAACTGCAGAATAATATGATGTTTTTTCGGGGAATAATTGTAGGTCTTACTAATAAAATGGCATTATGCGCGGAACATTTTATTTTATTGTTCTTTTTCTTTTTATCGTTGGGAGTTCGGGTGCGCAAAACCAAAGAGAAGTGGTAAGAGCAACCTTAAACGGGTTGCAATTTGTTTTCGACAGTGAGAGTGGCAGTATACTCAGCATGTCATATCCCGCAACAGGAGTCATGTTGCAGACAAGCCATGACAGTGCAGGTATCATTGATCTGGCATTTCCCGTTAGGGAATTTGAACCCTTGCGTTTGGCCTCAAGGTATTCAAAAAATGCTGAGATCAAGCATACTAAAGGCATTGTAACAATTCACTGGCCGGAACTGGGGCCCAGCAGATCATTTACGAAATACCGGGGAAATGTGTCTGCTACTGTTATCTTGAAAGAGGAATCAGATGGCCAATCAATAAGCGTGTCATGTAAAATTGAAAACCAATCAGACCACGCCGTACCTCAAATAATCTTTCCTGATTTTTCGGGCCTTCTTCCTTTTTGCGGAAAAGACGGAACCGAATTTCGGACAGGGGGAACAGCCATAAAGCCTTTTGTAGATCTGGTGCCTGCTGAAAAAGATAATTTTTATCCCGTTAATGGAAGCATGCGAAGATACCAATTCGGGAATTTTATGGGCAGAAACAACCTGATGATAAAATGGATGGACATTGGGGGTAGAATAGGAGGGCTTAGCATATTTGCAAAAACCTGGGGAAAAAATAACGGAAACAATGAAGAAGTGTTTCTTAAGCTTTCAGAAACTACCGGTAAACTTCGCTATATGAATACGCTGAATATTGATATAGCTCCAAACACGTCGTGGGAGAGTGCGGAATATATTCTTACTCCTCATCAAAACGGCTGGGCAAAAGGTATTATTCCTTACCGTGAGTATGCTAATCAGAATATAAAAAAACTCTACCCGATGCCCGATCATATCCGGGATGGTTTAGGTTTCCAAACCCTTTGGATGAGAAACTTTTTTTATCCGGATGATCCGCAGGGAAATAATTTCAAGTTCACTGATTTGCCTAAAGTGGCAAAAGAGTCCAAAGAAGCCGGCTTGGAAGAACTGGTTTTATGGTCGTGGAATGAAAGCTTCAAAATCCCTTTGGCGCCACCATTTAAATTTTTAGGCACTGAACAAGAATTGATAAATGCGGTAGCCGAATGCAAAAAGCATGGTGTAAATATTTCTCTATTCATTTCAGCCAGTTTAGGAGATTCCGCGACAGCCAAAAAATACAATCTTACTCCTGGCATGCAGAACTTTACTAGCCATCCCGAATTTTTGCCGGTGTTAAGCCCTCGTTATGCAAAAGCCGGAAGTTGCAGTTCTGTTCCTTCTTCTAATAAGCTCTGGCAAGAAGAAGTATTCGCCTCTACCAAACATCTTATTGATGTTGGCGCAGCCTCTTTTTGCTGGGAACAATTTTATACTGTTGGTCCGGGGCAGCATCTCGATACACTTATTTCAGGGATACGTAAACTAGCAAAAGAAAAAGATCGACAATCAACACTTGCAGGAGAGGCCGGTACAAATATGGAGAAGGAATGTAACTACCTGGACTATACCTGGAATTGGGACTATAATGATGGAAGCGATTATCGGGCTCTTCTCAGCTCGCTGAACGGACTCCGAATTAATTTAAATATTGACAAATCTCTGGCAGACGTTAAACGCGGCTTTGCAGATAATTTGTATTTGAACGTTTATCCCCGGAAACCGGATGGCGTAAATGGGTCTGATTATATCTCCAATCACCAGGAATTGAGTAAAGCGCTTAAACAATGCGCCAGGTTACGCAAGCAGTTTCTTAATTATTTCGTGAATGGAACCTTTATAGGAGACTGCCTGCTTTCAAATGATTGTGCTGAAGCACATGTGAGTGCCTATACTTTGCCCAAGAGCATGTTGGTAATTGTAGTTAATAAAGGGCCTAAAAAAGAAATAAACTTTCAAGGCAATATCCAGCCGTGGCTAAAATCATCAAGAGGCCGCTACAAGGTTAAAGAATACGATGATGGTACCCTAATTAAAACTACCGTTATTAATGCATCTCAATGGAATGTAAAAACCCTTACAATGAAAAACCTGGGTATCTCTATCTATGAGATAACCGCAGAATGATATGGTGTTTTGTCGGGGATAATTGTAGGTATTACTAATAAAATGACATTATGCGCAGAACATTTTATTTTATTGTTCTTTTTCTTTTTATCGTTGGGAGTTCGGGTGCGCAAAACCAAAGAGAAGTGGTAAGAGCAACCTTAAACGGGTTGCAATTTGTTTTCGACAGTGAGAGTGGCAGTATACTCAGCATGTCATATCCCGCAACAGGAGTCATGTTGCAGACAAGCCATGACAGTGCAGGTATCATTGATCTGGCATTTCCCGTTAGGGAATTTGAACCCTTGCGTTTGGCCTCAAAGTATTCAAAAAATGCTGAGATCATTAAGGGCAAAGGTACGGTAACACTTCACTGGCCGGAGCTGGGAGCCAGCAGGTCATTTGTAAAATACGAGGGCAGTGTATCCGCCACCGTTACGCTTAGGGAAGAGCCGGATGGAACATCTATCAGCATGTCGTGCCAAATCAAAAACAAGTCCGATCATACTGTGCCGCAAATAATCTTCCCTGATTTTTCTGGTTTTGTTCCTTTTAATGGAACAGAGGGAACAGAGTTCCGGACGGGAGGTACTGTCATAAAACCTTTTATCGATATGGTGGTAAAAAAGGAGCACGATAACTTTTACGCACTTTATGAAAACATGAAATGGTTTCATTACGGCTTTGTACTTGATGGAAAAAACCCTGTGATAAAATGGATGGATATTGGTGGCCGCAATGGAGGTCTCAGTATTTTTTCAAAAGACTGGGGTGTTAATAAGGGGTATGATGAAGGCATATTTCTTAAGCTTTCGGAAAGTACTGGGAAACTACGTTACATGAAGACGCTTTTTACAGATATTGCTCCTGATAGTTCCTGGCAAAGTCCGGAATATATTCTAACGCCCCATCGCAATGGGTGGGCAAAAGGCATTATCCCTTACCGTGAGTATGCAAATCAACATATAAAAAAGCTCTATCCGCTTCCAGACCATGTCCGTGACGGACTGGGTTTCCGAACGCTCTGGATGACATCTTCGTGGTTCCCGAACGATACTAAGGGCAATTACTTTACGTTTAACGACTTGCCCAAAGCAGCCCGGGAAGCCAAAGAAAATGGACTGGATGAGATGGTTATCTGGGGTTGGTATAGAGAAGGCTTTACTCTCCCGTTACCGCCACCTCATCCATTACTGGGAACGGAAAAAGAGATGGTAAAAGCGGTTGCAGAATGCCGGAAGATTGGTGTTAATGTTTCCCCCTTTATTTCAGTGATGAATGCCAGTCCTAAAACAGCTTTCAAATACGGCGTTACGTCCAAAACAGGATATGTTTTTGATCCTGACTTCTTACCGATGTTAAATCCCAGCTATTCGGTTTCTCAAAAAGGCACCGCAGAGGTTCCTTCATCCAATAAGCTCTGGCAGGAAGAAGTGCTCACCTCCACCAAACACCTGATTGATATCGGGGTTTCTTCTCTCAGCTGGGACCAGTACTTTAATGTGGGCCCGGGCAAATACCTGGATACTGTTGTAACAAAAATCCGCAAAATGGCCAAAGAAAAAGATCCGCAATCCACCTTTTCAGGAGAAGCGGGCACCAATATGGAAAATGAATGCGACTACCTTGATTACACCTGGAACTGGGATTATAATGATAATTGTGATTACAGGGCGCTTCTGAGTTCACTGAAAGGTCCGCGCATCAATTTAAATATTGACCGATCTCTATTAGACGTTAAGCGTGGCTTTGCGGATAATTTATACTTAAACGTTTATCCCCGGAAACCCGACGGCGTAAATGGGTCCGACTATATTTCCAATCACCTGGAATTGAGCAAAGCTCTTAAACAATGTGCCCGGTTGCGCAAGCAATTTCTTAACTACTTCGTGAATGGAACTTTCATAGCGGATTGCCTGCTCTCAAAAGATTGCCCCGAAGCACATGTGAGCGCTTATATATTACCCAAAAGCATGCTGGTAATTGTAGTTAATAAAGGCCCAAATAAAGTAATAAACTTCCAGAGCGATATCAAGCCATGGCTAAAATCGGCAAGCGGCCGGTACAATGTTAAAGAATATAACGACGGCGTTCTTTTAAAAACTACGGTAATTCCCGGGCCGGCTTGGAGCCAGAACACACCTGTAATGGACAATCTCGATATATGCATGTATGAGGTTAGCGTGGAATGAAGAACAGGCTTCAGATGTAAATCACAAGGTTCAACGTTGGGTTATGCGACTCCTTATTGATTTGAGATTTATTCTTCTTTATTAATAACAACTGGTTTATGATAAATAATAAAATAACCATTCTTCTTACATCAATCTTACTAACTGCTGCTGCGTTGAAAGCGCAAACTGCCGAAGAGGTAAAGCAATTGGTTTTTGCAGATTCATCAAGGCTTTTAGAAATCTTCAAAGACGTGCATCAAAATCCTGAACTGGGGTTTATGGAAGTACGTACGGCAGCCATTGTTGCAAAAGAACTGAAAGCACTTGGATACAAGGTAACCACAGGCATAGGGAAAACAGGGGTTGTTGGGGTATTAAAAAATGGAAATGGCCCGGTGGTACTCTACCGTTCGGATATGGATTGTAATTCCGTAAAAGAGATTACAGGAGTAGCATACGCCAGCGATAAAGTTGTAAAAAAAAATGATGGAAGCGTGGTGCCTGTGATGCACGCCTGTGGCCACGATGCACATGTAACCTGGATGCTGGGTGTGGCAAAGATCATGGTGCAATTAAAAGATAAATGGAAGGGAACTTTAGTAATGCTTGCGCAACCCGCTGAAGAACTGTTGCAGGGTGCGCAGGCAATGGTAGATGACAACATGTATGAAAAAGGAATACCCCTGCCTGATTATTTATTGGGGATGCACACCTGGCCCGCTGCAGTTGGAACCATAATGAATGGCACAGGAATAAGAGCGGCCGGCAGTGACCAGCTCGACGTAATATTCCATGGGGTTGGCGGGCATAGTTCAGCACCTGATGCCACGAAAGATCCTATAATAATGGCGAGCATGGCGATTATCCAATATCAAACAATTGTTAGCCGCAATGTGCCTCCACAAGAGGTTGCCGTATTAACCGTAAGTTCTATTCATGCGGGCACCGATTACAATGTTGTTCCATCTTCGGTTAGCATAAAGCTAAACCTACGATGGTTCACAGAAAAAACAAGAAATATCATACTGGATGGCATCAGGAAAATCAATGAGGGGTTGGCTGCTGCCAACGATCTTCCAAAAGATCTGTATCCCGAAATCAAAATGAAGGGAAATGCTTATCCGCTGCTTAATGATTCAGCCTTGGCAACTAAAATAAATATACGGATGACGAACGTGCTTCCGTCCGGAAAGATAATTACCGATATGCCTCCGATAATGGGATCGGAAGACTTTTATATTTTGGGCAGGCCGAACAAAAAAGCGATTTATGATTATTTATTTATAGGCACTGCTAATAGTGAACTGGTATCCAAGGCCGTGAGTGAAGGGAAAAAATATCCTTTTTATCATCATACCGCGGATTACCTGGTTGACCTGGCGGCGATACCGCTGGGTACTACAATCGGAGCGTCGGCTCTTCTTGAAATTTTCAGATAGTTAGATCAATTTAAATCTTAAAAAAATGACACTGCAGCTGTAATTCGCAGGTGAAAACCGGCCCGGGATACGTAGCAGGATAGTTTTAGAGCGTCATTGTTGTTTGTTTATAGTCAAGAGTTGTCATCGGTAATATCGATTTATTTTTAAATAAATAATCTATAAATCAGAACGCCGCAGTTCACCCAAAAAGAATGAGGTTGCTCCAATTATTTACCTGCAACAAATGACAACTATAAAAAATGAAACCCATCTAAGTTTTGTGTCTGTTAAATCAGATAAAATAGTTTAACCATTGAACAAATTATGTTAAAGCTTTATTGTGGCAACAATCTACTTTTAGGCTTGAAGATTTTTAAACAAGATAAAATAGTTTAGGTCATTAATAAACGTCACAGTGGTTCCCGGAATAAAATTGAATACAGGATATTAATCTTTCACCATACAACAAAATAATGTTTTACCATGAAGACTTTAATTATACTAAGCTTTTTTGCTGTCACTTTATCCTTTACTCAGTTATTCGCTCAAACCCAACCTACTGCTGATGCAACTCCTCTGCGAATCATTGCTTTTGGTGCACATCCTGACGATGTTGAACTGAGAGCAGGTGGAATTGCAGCGCAATGGGCTGCCAAAGGGTATAAAGTGAAATTTGTTTCAATGACTAATGGCGACATAGGCCATTTCGAGAATTCCGGGGGTTCCTTAGCTAACCGGCGTTTAGCGGAGGTTCGGGAATGCGCAAAGATATTTGGTATCGAAACTGAAGTGATAGATATCCATGATGGAGAGTTGGAGCCTACGCTAGAGAATAGAAGAACTGTTGCGCGGCTTATACGCGACTGGCAGGCAGATATCGTACTATTTCACCGCCCTTACGACTATCACCCGGACCATCGTTATGTTGGTGTCCTGGTGCAAGATGCCGCAGTAGTGGTGGTAGCTCCTTTTTTTACACCAAATACACCTCCCTCCAAAAGAAACCCCGTATTCATGTATTACTCTGATGATTTTCTTAAGCCCTATGCTTTTGAACCGACAATTGTAGTAGGCATTGATAAGGTTGCAGATAAAAAATGGGATTGCGTAACTGCAATGCCGTCGCAGTTTGGGGATTTGCATTCCTGGCAAGCCAGTACTTTGCCTGATATACCAAAAGACGAGCAAGGCCGCAAAGATTATCTCCTGAATATGGTTAAACATTGGAATGAAGACATAGCAACAAAATACAGGGATCGTTTAATTGAATTGTATGGTAAGGAAGATGGATCAAAGATCAGGTACGCTGAGGCTTTTGAACTTTGCCAATATGGTCGACAGCCATCTATAGAAGAATTGCAAAAAATGTTTTTATTGAAAGTGCGGATTACAACTAAAGGAAAATGATCCTGGCGCGGTACCGGACACCGCAACTCAATGCAGGAGTTGGAAAGGGTCGTGTTTTACTGGTTATATGGCTGAGATGTTGTTTTTCGGATGATTTATACAACAGGCAAGTTAAATAGGATGTTCAGCTAAAGCTGTAATGAAAAAAGAAATCCGCAAAGGATATATAGCATTAGGAATTGTGAGCCTCTTTTGGGGGACTACTTATGTTGCATGTAAGATAGGTAACACATACATGCCGCCAATATTTCTTGCGGGTGTAAGGCAATTTATTACAGGGTTGATATTGACCTCGTTCTTTTTGTGCAGAAGTCATCATCTTCCTTCAGGAAATGATTTTAAGAAAATTTTCATCCAGGGAATGTTATTGTTATTTATAGGAAATAGCTTGCTTACATGGTCACTTGAATTTATTAGCAGCGGATTGGCCGCAATAATTGCAGCGCTGGTCCCCATGTTTATAGCATTATTCAGCATACTTTTTAGTAAGTCTGCAAAAGTTTCAAGATGGATGTTTATAGGATTAGCTATCGGTTTATCAGGAGTGTGCATCATTTTCTATAATTATATAGGGCAAATAGGAAACCGCTCATTCTTGCTGGGAATTCTCATGATATTTTTATCAGTACTAGCCTGGTCATTCGGTAGCGTATATTCTTCGCGGCAAAAGTTATCTGTAAATATTTTATTCAGTATAGGATTGCAAATGCTTATTTCAGGGACTATGCTTTTGGTAATATGTTTCATCTCAGGTAAATATGTAAACCTGAGACATTTGCCTGATATAGGATGGTATACGTTGTTTTATTTAATAGTTATGGGATCATTGCTTTCTTATTCAGCTTATATATTTGCTTTAAGTAGACTGCCGCCAACACTGGTTTCTGTATATGCCTATATTAATCCTGTAGTTGCTATTTTGCTTGGATGGATGTTGTTGAAAGAGAAAATAAATGGACATATATGGCCTGGAACTTTAATTATTTTATATGGAGTGTATCTCGTAAATCGTGAATTTAAAAATCAAAAGATATGACCCGGATAAAAAATCTATGCTTGCTGTCAAAAACATATTGATGCATTTGATATTTGGATGATTTTTTATTTGTAAATTAGATTAAGAATAACAATTTCGCTATTATTCAATCCTATTTCAAACCCCTCCCGCTTCTGGAACATAGCCAATGGAATTTTAAAACTACAAGTTTAACATTACTTAATATGAATCCGTTATTACAGAATATCGAGCCTTTAAGTAAAGGGTCTGTTTTTTTTAAAGAAATAAAGACTCCTAATCTAAATGATCAACTTCATTGCCATAACCTTCATGAGATTGCTTTGATCTTAAAAGGTAGCGGTAAAAGAATAGTAGGGGATAATATCGAATATTTTACTGATAATGACCTGGTATTTGTTGGTCGCCTTCTACCACATGCATCCTATATCGGGAAAGATTATCTTTTAACCAACCAGGATTTTCACGCAATGGTAGTCTATTTCGAGCCAGATTGGTTTCAGGAAAATCTTTCAAATTCTTCCGACTTTGTAAAGCTGAATAAATTAATTAAGGAAATAGACAGGGGGATTAAGATATTCGGAAATACGAAAACGAGGACTTTAAAAGCCCTTCTTAAACTTAAAAACAGCGCCGGGCTCGAGAGGATAATTAGGCTATTGGATATATTAGATTTCATATCAAAATCAAATGAATATAAATGCCTGGCCAGCGAAGGCTATCTAAATAATTACGGCCATAATGATGTTGAAAGACTGAGTGATGTTTATAAATATATAATGAAAAATTTCACGGAGATAATCAAGCTAAGAGAAGTATCATCTGTCGCCAATATGACTTCAACCTCATTTTGTAAATATTTTAAGTCTAAAACAGGGAAAACTTTCTCAAGTTTTGTGAATGAGGTCCGGATCGGGCAGGCCTGCAAATTAATTTTCAATGAAAGCCTGAGTATATCTCAAATTTGTTATTCATGTGGCTTTAATAATTTGACAAATTTCAATAGAAATTTTAAGCATTTTACTAAGATGACTCCTACCGAATATAAAAGACATCTCTACCAGTAGGGGCGGCTTAAGAATAAATCTTTGAATTGCCTGATAAAAGAGGAGTATAAAGGAATTCAGTAGCTTTTGGTAATAATAGGATATACTGATAGAAAAAATTATCTCACCCGCAACAGCACTGCATTATCGTCATTAATACCGGCGATAATACTTTGTGATTTGCCGGCCTTGATTAACTTAAGACTTCTAACATTTCCCCTGATATCTAAACCACTTTCTGTCTGTGGCGCATAAGTGAAGTCTCCTTTCCCATTGCCCAAAAGAACAATCCCGTGGTTTGAGGAATAACGACCAAATTTTATTTTTGTCCATGTATTATTACCAGTCAGCAAAATATCTTTTTTCCCATCGTGATTTATATCCGTCGTTACAATCCCGTACACGGGTGAATATTGTGCAGGCAAAGGTAAAGGCTTAAGTGCGAAGCTCTTACCGCCCTGGTTTTCCAGGTAACTAGTTTGCATGGTTTCCGCCTTTAAAAAAGCAGCATCTTTTAATTGTTCCGGTGAAAATATATCGTTGATTGTCGCCACGGAATATTGCTTATACTCCAGGAATTTTTTCTTTAAAATGGGAAGCTGATGGATAAGGTCGTCAAGTGGAGCAGCAGGATAGGAGACTCCCGCTATATAATAGCATAGTAATGGATCAATGGATCCGTTATCATCAAAATCTTTAGAATACAAAGTCATTGGTTCATTTTCATTCACATGAAACTGGGTATTCAACCCGCAATTTCCGACGATGATGTCCGGATCGCCATCTCCATCCATATCATCTGCATATATTCTGTTCCACCAACCTGTGCTTGGAAAATGTATATATGCTGACGACTCGCCTGTAAATTTTCCTTTTTGATTAATGAAAACTTTTATAGGCATCCATTCACCTACTACAATCAAATCCGGTTGTTTATCATTGTTGAGATCAACCCATATAGCATCCGTTACCATTCCCGGTTGTTGTAGTGCAGGGCATATCTCAGATGTAGCATCTGTAAAAATACCTTTCCCGTTATTAAGAAGGATATAACTTCGTGGTGATACCGGATATTTACCCGGCACCACTCTGCCGCCCACAAATAAATCCTGATCGCCATCTCCATCAATATCTGCAACTGCGACGCAGCCTTTACTTGCCAGGAGTACGGGTAATGCATTTTCTTTTTTTGTAAAATTTCCGTTACCGTCATTAAGATAAAGTCTGTCCTGGAGTGCAGCATCATTTTCGTTAAACTCATAACCGCCGCTCGCAACATACAGGTCTTTATCGCCGTCACTATCGGCATCGAAAAATACCGCGGCTACATCTTCAGCTATAGAATCCTTTATCAACATCCTATCTAATTTTGAACTGAATGTTCCGTTTGCATTTTGAATGAAAATTTGAGATGGCTTCCCTTTTGCACTGCCTACAAAAAAATCCTCAAGCCCATCTTTGTTTATATCTGCCACGTCAATACAGGGGCCCTGCCTGGAGAGATAATTTGGCATTAAAGCCTGAACGGAAAAATCGCTGAATGCATTTTCGTAGTGCCGTACGTTGGGTAATGAATTTTGTATAAAAAAAGATTTCTTTGTATTTGCAATTGTATCGTAAACCCATTTTGATTTTGCATCAGTGAGTTTGATTGTGAGTATCTGATCCGGTTTTATATTATAAAGTTTTTGAAAATTGTCATCAGGCCAAATTACCAATACTGAATCTATTGAAATGTGCTTGCCAATACCAAAATTCAACACGGGATCCACGGATGACTGAAATCCCCGTACAGGTGATTGCTCCTGGTAGTACTGCTGCCCCTTGCAAAACAATTTTACTTTAGCTCCAATGCCTCTTTCATTTGCGGGATTGCCTTTTAAATGAATACTCAGGTAATGATTTTTTGAAAGCCTTTCAGTATTGTTTTTGTAAATGCCAGCACAATTATTGGAGTTATTTATTATAAGATCAAGGTCTCCATCGTTATCAAGATCTGCGTACGCAGCACCTGTAGACACGCCCTTTTCACCAAACCCCCATTCCATAGTTTTTTTTAAAAAAGTGCCATTTCCCTGGTTTTGAAAAATGTAATTGGGAATTTCAATAGTGGGCATTTTTTGGATGTAGGCAGGAATAGCATCTACTGAGGCATTACGCATAGTGCGAACATACCTGTCTACGGAGTATTTCACAAAATCCATTTCTGTGTAATCCTTTACATATCCATTGCTTACAAAAAGATCCTTGTAACCATCATGATCATAGTCGCCAAATAATGCTGCCCAACTCCAGTCTGTATTAGAAACGCCCGACAATTGACCAACTTCGCTGAAAGAACCGTCTCCATTATTTTTCTGAAGCATGTTGCGGCTGTACTGGTAATAAAACCCCTGGGAAAAAAGAAATTGAAATTTGTCAAAGTTGTCCTGCCCGCTGTGCATTTTTATTGTCTTATTGTCTTCAGGCAACATATCTAATGTTAACAAGTCAACGAGGCCATCATTGTTGAAATCAGCAGCATCAGAACCCATTGAGTATAATGATGTTTCGTCCATTGATTTTGAAAGCTGTTCTGTAAAAGTGCCGTTTCGGTTATTTATAAACATATAATCCGGTTCGTTGAAATCGTTTGATACAGCAACATCGGGCCAACCGTCATTATTGAAATCGGATATGGCAATCCCCAAACTGAAAGTTATTACGTTTGAAGTAATCCCTGCCCCTTCAGTTACATCAGTAAAATGCCCATTATCATTACGGTATAATTTATTGGCATAAGCCGGATTGTGCTGGTTACGCAGTTCAGGATGATCCTGCACCCCAACCGAATATTTCTGAACAGAATGGTTGATAATAAAGCAATCCAGGTCTCCGTCTTTATCATAATCAAAGAATGCTGATTGCGTCGCGTATCCTGAATCTGCAAGTCCATATTCCCTTGCCTTTTCTGTAAAGGTTAAATCGCCATTATTTATAAAAAGTAAACTCTCCCTTCTTAGGGGGTCTATATCCAAACTACGACAGATATAAATATCCAGTTTGCCATCCCCGTTAATATCGGTCATTGTTGCTCCGGTGCACCATCCCTGTTTATCGGCTACGCCACTTTTTGTTGTTATATCCTCAAACTCCAAATTCCCTTTATTTAAATAAAGGTGGTTTCTAACCATATTTCCTGTGAATAAAATATCCTGTAAACCATCATTATTAATATCCCCAATAGATACCCCACCTCCGTTGTAGAAGTAAGCATAAGAAACAATATTTAATTGCTCTTCATCAAATAAAGTATTTTGAAAGGTTATGCCGGTCTCGTCTTTATCAAGACTTGTAAATAAAGCCGGAGTATTATTTTCACAGGAATAAGCTACAAGGGAAAGAAATGATAGTACGCGGAAATAATTTTTGAGCATGCAGAATATTAGTAAATAGTGAATAGGCCTTATAATAAATACCCAATCATTTTAGAATTCAGAACTCGTAATACAAATTAAGAAATTAGAATTCAGCCGTGCAACAATTTTCTGCCACATTAATCAGCAATGATAAAATTGGTTAAATATTGGACAAAATCATACTTTATTTTCTTTTTCTGATAACGAATTTTGTTTGAAAGACCCGATTGCCAGATTATAATTTTAATAAGATTAAGCCATGCGAAAAAATTCAATAGCAACTCCTATATTAATACTGTTTACATCCATTCTTTTTCAATCATGCGGGGGAATCGCAATAACTAATATAAATCTTTTTGACCCGGTTACAGGGTCCATGCTGCCTAATCGGACAATACTTATTAATAATGATCGAATTGTAGCAATCGGTAAACCGGATGCCCCGGTAAAAGTGCCAGTCTTTTCCAAAGTTATCGATGGATCAGGCAAGTACATTATACCCGGACTCATCGACGCACACACACATCTTGTTTTTCCTCTCGATTCAGCCAATGTGAAAGGAGAGGAGGTTCTGCCACTCTACCTTGGCAATGGGGTGACATCTGTGAGAGATATTGGTGACGGGATAAAGGAACAGAGACGCGTCGCTGATTTTGCAGATGGGCATCCTAAAACCTGCCCTACCGTTTTCTTGTGCAGCCCGCTTATCGATGGTGCCAGTCCATACCATGGCGCCGATTTAGTCAGTACTCCAATCACCGACCCTGCGAAGGTTCCAGCTTTTATTGATTCACTCGTAGCGTATGGCGTTACCACTCTAAAAATATATGTATATGCTGATTCAGCAGTCTTCCGCAAAGTGATCGAGGAAGGACATAAGCATGGCTTAATTGTGTCGGCTCACTTGCCTTCAAATGTTGTGAGAACTGAAGACGCCTTAAACTGGGGCCTCGATGTGATTGAACACATCTTTGGCGCCCCGGAAGATTCTTTGTTAATAGCCCAGATGGTTAGGCAGGGAACAATGCTCGATCCCACGCTGGTTGTTTTTAAAAATATGTTATTGTTCAATAATGATCCGGAAATATTTCAGAATAAAGAGAACTATTACGTACCGGCTTCACTACAACAATACTGGAATTCCTATAGGGATAATGCAACATGGATCAATGCAAAACTCACCGGGGAAAACCTCGAATCAAGGAAGGCGTATATGGAGAAATGTAAGAACACAACGGGGAAACTTTACCGGGCAGGAGTAACATTACTTGCTGGTACGGACACACCCGAACCTTACTGCCCACCGGGTTTCTCCCTCCACGATGAGCTTGTACTTCTTGTAGAATCCGGCCTGCCACCTGCTGCTGCATTGAAATGTGCTACCATGAATAACGCACGTGCTCTTAAACAGGGCAACAACCTGGGAAGCATAGAAGTCGGCAAAATTGCCGATATGGTAATTCTCAATGACAATCCTCTAACCGACATACGCAACACCCGCACTATCTATCGGGTAATCCACGGCGGGATCGTCTGTGATCCAAAATCTGTATTGCCGTCGCCACGGGTTCCATAAATTATACGCATAACAAAACTACCCATGTCATGAAGGTTTAGTCACCACTGAAAAGCACAGCAACCGTAGTAAAAAAGCGCTAACGGTAGTGCGATGCCTTCAAAGTGTATGAAGAAAATGTCTTTGTGAAAATGGCGCCATTTTAAGAAATTAAAGTACAATATATTACTGGGCGTAAATTAGTCGAACAATTCAAAATATTTTTTAAATCATTGTAATATGAAAAGACGAAATTTTATTTCAAAAAATATGCTTGCAGGAGCTTCTTTACCCCTGATGTATACCTCATTGGGTTTATCAAACCAAAAAACCGAAAATAACTCAAACAGTACCCCTATACCAGGTTTACCATGTCAAAAGATCGAAAACCATGCAAGCACCAATGATGAAGTAATAATAGAAAGGCTTTTAGAAGGCCGCCCTCACCAGGGAAAAGTCTTAGCCGTAATACAGCCTCATTGCGATGATATCGCTTATTTTGCCGCGGGCACGGTGGCCAAACTTATCTATGAAGGATATACCGGATTTTTAATCCGAACCACAAATGATGATGCGGCAGGCGCAGGCGAGAGCATGGGTGAGCGGGTTTTGAATAATGAAAAGGATAATGAAGCAGTAGCAAAAGTATTGGACCTTAAAAAGGTGTATAGCTTAAATTATAATAATCATAGGATGAACGAATATAATATACAGGATATTATCGGCCGTCTTATTTTTCTCTTTAGACTGCTGCAGGTAGACACTTTAGTATGTTATGATCCATGGGGGCATTATGAAGAAAATCCTGACCACTATGTAACGGCAAAAGCCGTTGAAGCTGCCCGGTGGATGGCAGGCTCGGCTGCCGATTATCCGGAGCAACTGGAGGTTATCAAACCTCATAGCGTAACGGAAAGATATTATTTTGCCAGGGGGCCGCAATTGGTAAACCGGGTAGTGGATATCAGCAATTTTATAGACAAGAAGGCAGAGAGCAATGTTGTTTGTAAGACGCAGGGGGCTGGACACGGAGGCTTTTTACTAAAAAACAAGTTGGCAGCTAAGGGACAAAAGTTGTCCATTCTTGGAAATGATGAACATACAGCTAATCTTAATTACGTAAAAGAATTTGTATTAGATATGGATTCTGAATATCAAAGGGGGGTGCCTTCCGATAAAAAAATTGGAGAAAAATATGGACTGGCGTGGGCGGAACAGTTTCACTACATTGGCCCTACAGTGTCCACGATTGATGGATATATTCGAAAAAACGCGGTGTCTAAATAAACTACCAATTACAATAATTAACCAATAAAATACATGCATGAAAAGAAGAGATGTAATTAAGAGTTTAACTATACTCCCGATGGGGGGTGAAGTGATCGGGGGAATGCTTTCTCCTGGATCCACTTTAGCGGCACGACCACCCGCCCCGAAGAGAAACCTTTTCAAAGAACTGGGAATAACCCCGGTCATTAATGCGGGAGCGACGATGACATTTTTGTCGGGATCGCTGATGATGCCCGAGGTACTGGAGGCGATTAATTCGACAGCACATGATTTTGCCAATATGTATGAATTGCAGGATAAGGTGGGAGCTAAAATAGCAGAGATGCTACAGTGTGAAGCAGCAATGGTAACCTCGGGAGCCGCCTGCGGGATGCTATTGGGAACAGCAGCAGCCATAACAGGCTCAGACCAGGCCAAGATCAAGCTGCTACCCAATCTCCCCGACCCCCGTCCTGAAGTGATAATGCAAAAAAGCCACCGCTTCCTTTTTGATCAGGCTGTAAGTACTACAGGTGCCAGAATTGTAGAAGTAGAAGGGGCTACCGAAATGGAACAAGCCATCAATGCCAATACTGTGATGGCCCTGTTCATCAATGCCTCAGCAAGCACAAACGTGAGCCATGAAGAATTTGTGACGATCGCCAGGCGACACGGAGTTCCAACATTTATAGATGCGGCTGCAGACGTTCCTCCGGTCGAGAATTTATTCAGATTTCAGCGGATGGGTTTTGACCTGGTCACTTTTTCGGGAGGCAAGATGATCCGCGGGCCTCAAAGTACAGGGCTACTTTTTGGCCGCAGGGACCTGGTTGAAGCAGCAAAGTTAAATTACAGCCCTCATGAGGCTCCCATTGGCAGGCCAATGAAAATAAATAAAGAAGAAATATTTGGGATGTATGCCGCCTTGAAGTCGTACATAGAACGTGATCATGAAAAAGAGTGGCAGGATTGGCTTGAGAGAATTAACCACATCCTATCGCGCCTGGCGAGCATCCCTGGTGTAAAGGGAGATGTATACATTGGCAAAGGGCCGGCTAATGCTTTCCCCAGCCTGAATATAACCTGGGATAAGGATCAGATAATGACTACACCAAAAGATGTTCTAGTCGCTCTAAAAAATGGAACACCGAGTATTATTGCGAATGGCACAGACCAACTTCTTAATGTTGGCGTAGTTTTATTAAGGCCAGAACAGGTGAACATTGTAGCCCATAAGATACAAGAGATCCTGATAAATGCAATGGGTAGAAAATAGTCATTTTTCATTTAGTCAATAGTCATTAAAAAGATACTAATGTACCAATTAACCGTATCTGAACAAACTCCGGACAAATTGAAAAAGATTTTATCAATTCTTTTTTTTGTGCTTACGCTTGCAACCGCAGTTCAGTCGCAACCATTCAATATAGTTATTAAAGGCGGGCATGTAATTGACCCGAAAAATAATATTGATGAAATGATGGATGTCGCTATCAATAAAGGAAAGATTGTTAAGGTAGCAAAAAACATTAACGCGAATGAGGCCATTCAACTTGTAAACGCAAAGGGCATGTATGTTACTCCGGGATTGATCGATATACATACCCATAACTTTTTTGGAAACAATCCGGACCAATCCGTAATGGATGGTAATGAGGCAGTGGTTCCGGATGGATTTACCTTTCGGTCGGGTGTTACCACTGTTGTTGATGCCGGAAGTTCCGGATGGCAAACGTTTCCTCTTTTTAAAGAGCGGATTATTGACAGATCCCAAACTAGGGTGCTTGCTTTTCTTAATATTGTAGGTACAGGTATGAGAGGGGATCCGTACGAACAGAATTTGAGTGATATGAATTCCAAAATGTCCGCGCTTACAGCCAAAATGTATGGAAATATTATTGTTGGATTTAAAGTAGCCCATTACACAGGCCGTGAATGGACTCCTGTGGATCGCGCCGTAGTAGCGGGAGATCTCGCCGGTGGCATTCCGGTTATGATTGATTTTGGGGTAAGCATACCCCCGCTTTCAATAGAAGAATTACTAATGAAACACCTTCGTCCGGGAGATATCTTTACCCACTGTTTCGCTCAGTTGGAAAACAGGGAATTTATTATTGATTTGAATACAAATAAACCAAAGCCCTTTATTTTAGAGGCCCGCAAGAGAGGAATCATCTTTGATGTGGGCCACGGCGCAAGTAGCTTTGCATTCTCGCAAGCGATACCTGCAATAAAAGACGGTTTCTATCCTAATTCTATTAGTACAGACCTTCATACAGGAAGTATGAATAGTGCGATGAAGGACATGCTTACTACCCTGTCGAAATTTATGGCAATGGGAATGGATCTTAAAAGCGTTATTACGGCAGGTACATGGAATCCTGCCAAAGTAATAAATCGCGAAGAATTCGGCAATCTTTCTATCGGATCGGACGCAGATATTGCAATACTAAATATCAGGGAAGGAAAATTCGGGCTATTTGACTATACTGGGTTTAAGATTACGGCTAATCAAAAGATTGAGTGTGAAATGACCATAAGAGATGGCAAAATTGTTTATGATTTGAACGGAATAGCCGTTCCTCTTATAGCTCCGAAAATCGAAGCTATTGCTCCCGGGGGTGTTCAAAAATAAAAGAGACATGCATCACTAAAATCACCGTTCCGATGGACAAGGAAGATCAAAAGATTAAAGTTTCCCGGTAACTAATCAACCACAAAACCCAGGTCAGCGTATTGCTTGTATTGAAAACAGGCACTGTTTTTATCAATTGAAAAATTTAATAAACAACCCAGGAAATTCCCGCTGCCCGGATGTATTTTTCCATTAACCGAGGAGAAATAAAATGTTATTCCCACCCGTATAATATTCTAAACGAAACGTTGAAAAGTGACAACGTACTATTGTTTTTTTATCCATTTAGTTGGATAAAATAGTTTTATCATTGAATAATTTCCATTCAACTTTTGTCATTTATAGCATCTAATTTTGATTTGTAACTACCATGTTTTAGCCGAGAAAGCCTAAGGATTAAGATAATATAGCGTCCATGGATCAGATAGTTAAATTCAAACCAAACTAAATTAAATTTATGAAATCTACTTTTTTCATCAAACTACTTCCAAAAAGAGAATTGCTCATTTCTTTGTTTGCTTTTCTTGTATTTTCTCTTGGTGCCCTTGGGCAGAAAACTATAACTGGCACGGTAAAGGATGAAGCCGGCGCAGTATTACCGGGAGTTAGCGTCTTCGTAAAGGATGATGCTAATATTGGAACAACAACAAATGCATCAGGCAGTTTCAGCTTGAATTTGCCTGCCGGAAAGTCCACCCTTACAATTTCGTCGGTAGGTTATCAGAGCCAGGATATTGCTGCCGGCAATGGCACCATTAATATAGTGCTGACTAATGATAACCTGAATCTAAGTGAAGTGCTGGTTACAGGCTATACAAGCCAGCAAAAAAAGGATATTACCGGTTCGGTAGCCGTGGTGGATATGAAATCTATGAATTCAATTCCTGCAGGTTCAGCCATGCAGGCGCTGCAGGGACAGGCTTCGGGCGTTAACGTAATCAACTCCGGAGTACCAGGAGTCCCCAGTATGATTTTAATACGTGGAGTAACTACGTTTGGAAACAACCAACCATTGGTATTAGTTGACGGTGTACAATCGGACCTGAATAATTTAAGTACAGACGATATTGAATCCATCCAGGTATTAAAAGATGCCGGTGCTGCAGCTATTTATGGCGTTCGTGGTGCCAATGGTGTAATTGTAGTTGTCACCAAAAAAGGAAGATCAGGTGCGCCAACCATTTCATACCACGGCTATTTGGGTAGCCAGGTTCCGAGATCCGGGAATCCAACAAACCTGCTAAAATCACAGGATTTTGCAAAGGTGTATAAAATCGCATTTCCAAACACGGTGTTATTTGCAAACGGAATACCTGATTATATGTATGGAGGTGCAGGAGGAAGAGGTGTGGGCATGGAAGGGGACCCACAAGTTGACCCATCGAAGTATGTGTTGGATCTTATGACTCCCTCAAATAATTATTTTATACAAAAAGTAAATAAAGAAGGTACCGACTGGTATCATGAATTATTTAAGCCGGCACTAATGACAAGTCATAACATCACTGCCAGCGGGGGTACAGATAAATCCAATTACCTGTTTTCTTTGGGATATTTTAATCAGCAAGGTGTAGCAATTGAATCTTTTTTGAAAAGATATACAGCACGTATAAACACCCAGTTCAAATTGGGAAAAATCCGCATCGGGGAGAATGCAGCAGTTATTTATGGAAATAGATCAGGGTTTGATAACCGTCATGGAGATTTTACTACAGTGTACATGGCTTACCTGATGATGCCGATAATACCTGTATATGATATAAAAGGGAATTTCGGCTCAAACGTTGGTGGTCCGGGTGAACTTGGCCCCATGGTTAGCCCGGTAGCTATACAAAAATCCAGTGTTGACAGCAGGCACAATACTTGGGATGTGGTCGGCAATGTATATGCAGAAGTTGATTTTCTGAAGAATTTTACGGCACGCACGAGCTTTGGAGGTACTATACAGAATAGTTATGACCTGGTTTTTACGCCAAATCAGTATTTCTCGCCAAACTATTATAACATACCGAATTCGTTAAATGAAAGTTCAGGCTATGGAAGTAGTTCAACATGGACAAATTCTTTAGTTTACAACAACTTGTTTGGTAACCATAATATAAAAGTTATTGCAGGGTCAGAAGCAATCAGAAACTACGGCAGGGCTGTAGGTGGCAGCTCACAAAGTTTTTTCTCAACAAATTTTGATTACCTGATCTTAGGAAATGGCACTTCCAACATTACTAATTACAGCAATGCATATACAAGTACATTATTCTCGCTGTTTAGCCGGCTGGATTATTCTTTCAATGATAAATATCTGTTGGCAGTTACCGTACGCCGGGACGGGTCTTCTGTATTCGGCTCTAATAAAAGATATGGTACATTCCCTTCATATTCTGCGGGATGGAGACTAAGCAATGAGGAATTCATGAAACGTACAACCTGGGTGAATGAGTTAAAGATCAGGGGAAGCTACGGAACTCTTGGATCACAAAACAACATTAGCCCTTCGAACAGTTTTACTTTATTTGGTGGAGGATTTGGCGGCGCATACTATGATATCGGTGGAACTACCAATAGTATTCGCCAGGGTTTCTACCAAACCAGTATAGGAAACCCTTCTACCGGCTGGGAGGAAGATATAATTTCTAATATAGGATTTGATGCCTCCTTCCTTGGTAAGTTTAGCCTGTCTTTGGATTTCTATAAGAAAACTGTTAACGGATTATTGTTCCCTCAACCATTGCCTGCAACCGCCGGAGGCGCCGGCCGACCTTATGTTAATATTGGAGATATTCAGAATAAAGGAATTGATATTAACGTAAAATATTTTGATAACATCACCCGGGAGATCAGGCTAAGCATCGGCGCAAATGTTACTACTTATAAAAACACTGTGAAGAAAATTCCTGACCCTGGTTATTTTGATGCCGTAAGCCAACAGCAACTAGGTACCCTCGTCCGGAACCAGGAAGGCCATGAGGTAAGCGCATTTTTCGGGTATGATGTAATTGGCTTGTTTAATTCTGACGATGAAGTTACCAAATCGCCTACACAGGCAGGCGCCGCCCCGGGACGTTTTAAATACCGGGATGTCAATGGAGATGGTGCCATAACATCTGATGACCGCACATTCCTTGGCAGCCCCAACCCTGATTTTACATATGGAGTAAATCTCAATCTTGAATATAAAGGCTTTGATCTTTCAGCCTTTTTTTATGGCAACCAGGGAAGTGAAATAATCAATGCACTAAGAGTGAACACTCATTTTTTTAGTGCATACCCAGGTAACAGAAGTGTTGATCTGTTAGATGCCTGGACACCTGACCACACGAATACATCAATTCCGAAAATTGACCCTATTAATTCTTTCAGTACCTCGGGAGCCATGAATTCATTTTTTATTGAGAACGGTTCGTACCTGAAGTTGAAATCGTTAATGTTAGGATACAATATAATTAGTGGAAGTCTCACAAAATTTGGTATACACAAATTAAGGCCCTACCTGCAAGCGGCAAACCTGTTTACAATCACCAAATATTCCGGGTTAGATCCTGAATTAATAGGTCCCAGTTCAAATTTTGGCATAGACTGGGGTAAGTATCCCGGCAATTTTAAGAATTATGTTTTTGGAATTGACGTATCCTTTTAAAATTATTATAATTAATACATCATGAAAAATAATAACTTCTCTATTAGATTAATACATACATTAATAATTATAGCAGGTATCACTCTTTCGGTGATGTCTTTGAGTTCCTGTAAAAAATCGTACCTGGAAAAAAATCCCTTGGGTTCCACCAGCGAATCTACCCTGGCTACCAAAGAAGGAACCGATGGATTACTAATGGGGGCATACAATCGACTGAATAATGGATGGCTCTATGCCTCCGAGTATTTATTTGCGGAAATACCCTCTGATGATTCCAATTTTGGTTCATACGGCGGCGAAGCATGGGGCCTGGAAACCTTCCTTTTTGATGGTAATTTTTTCATATTTAATGAAAAATGGACGGCAATTTATACCGGGGTGCAACGTGCCAATGATGTATTGCGCGTGCTTGCTAAAGTTCCTGCTGAGAAAATAACGCCTGAGGATGCAATTCAGATAAAAGCGGAAGCAGTTTTCTTAAGGGCATGCTTTCATTTGAACGCAGCACAGATATTTGGAAATATACCCTACGTAGATGAGACGGTGAGCTATGAAAATGGCAATTATAATGTTGCTAATACAGAACTAATATGGCCTAAAATTGAAGCCGACTTTCAGTTTGCAGCGGACAATTTAGCTCCAACCAAACCGGATGCCGGAAGAGCAAACAAGTGGGCGGCAAAGGCATTTTTGGCAAAGGTGTATATGTTTGAGCATAAATTTGCTGAAGCGCAGCCTTTGCTTGCAGATATTATTGCAAATGGAGTAACCGCTAATGGTAAACCGTATGCATTGGTTGCCAAGTATGAAGATAACTTTGATCCTGCAACAAAGAACAATTCGGAATCCGTTTTCGCAGTTCAAATGTCAGTTCACGATGGCGCAGGCGGAGATAACGGTAATACCAAGAGCGGAATGGGCTACACTGGACCTTATGGCGGCCCTATTGCTACTTACGGGTGGCTCCAGCCCTCACAGAGTTTAGCGAATTCGTATAAAGTCGATCCGGTAACGGGCTTACCATTAATCTATACCTGGAATGATGATGATATAAAAAGCGATTTGAATGTGCTTTCTACCGATCCGTATACACCCTATACTGGCACACTCGATCCGCGCATAGACTGGACAATGGGCAGAAGAGGCATTCCTTTTTTGGATTGGGGAATCAACCCGGGGAATAACTGGATACCGCAACAGGTTTCTGCCGGGCCTTACACAAATATCAAATCCATTGCTCCGCAAAGCGAACCTGACGCAACTGAAAATTATAGCAAAGCCGTTAATGAAGTTTTAATACGCTTTGCTGATGTTTTGTTATGGGCAGCCGAAGTAGAGGTTGAAATAGGAAGCTTAAACAAGGCAGAAGAGTATGTTAACATGGTGAGAGCCCGTGCAGCAAACCCTGCAGGCTTCCAGCATACTTATATTGACGATAATGATCCATTAAAAGGATTTACAAATGCACCCGCTGCAAATTATAAAGTAGGGTTGTATACCGGACAATTCGCAGCGAGTGGGCAGACTTTTGCACGGGATGCGGTCCGTTTTGAAAGGAAAATTGAATTAGCTATGGAAAATCATCGTTTCTATGATCTTCGGCGTTATGATAACGGAACCGGATACATGGCCGATGTATTGAATGCCCACTTGGAACATGAGGTTAATATCCCAGGATTTCTTGCGGGATACCGGGACCAATACCTGTCAGGCGCCAGGTTTAAGAAGGGTAAAAATGAATTTTTCCCTATCCCACAGTCTCAGATTGATATAAGTTCAACAAGCGATGGGCCTACATTGACCCAAAATCCAGGATATTAAATCAAAAATAACTTAGCTTTCTAATATTCAATTTTAAGATCAACAAAATTATTTCTGTTCTAAAATCTTTTGATGAAAAAGAGTTACGCTAAAAAATAGAGTTCTTTTTTCAGTAAACTTTTTTTAAGCTCATTCCGCCTGAGCGCTTAGAATTAAGTTTTTAAAATATTGTTTATTCATTTAAGAAGAAGCATATTCAATAATTTTAGAAACTGACCGGTCTTGATTGAATGAGTTACAGGTCCAGGAATCCTGCGACACTAAATGATTGAATAAGTAAATAACTTAAGGTGATGAAACTGATTAATTAGAACTATCCACTAAACCAATAATATATTATGTCATATAATTTAACCGATGAGCAGGTAGCATCGTATAACAATGACGGTTACCTGATCATTCCCGAATTTTTCAGTAAAGAAGAAGTTGCCAAACTTTATAAAGTATCTATAGAGGACCAGGCTATTAGTAAAAACTCAATTGACTTAAACGACCAGGAAGGTAAAAAGACAAAACTGGCTCTTTGGTTCACCCCGGGTAACGATATTTATGGATTATTGTCTAAAAGTGAAAGAATGATTAATTCTGTCAACAAGCTTATGGACGGAGTCGCTCCGGTATGCCACTATCATTCTAAATTAATGCAGAAAGAGCCTAAAGTAGGAGGCGCATGGGAATGGCATCAGGATTATGGCTATTGGTACAAAAACGAATTCTTATTTCCGGATGAGTTGATTTCAGTAATGGTTGCTATTACTGAAGCAACAAAACAAAATGGTTGCCTGCAGGTAATTAAAGGCTCTCATAGGATGGGCAGGGTTGAGCACGGCTTTGTAGGTACACAAACGGGAGCGTCCCAGCGATATGTGGATCTTGCACTTAAAACAATGGAATTAGTGTACGTAGAATTAAAGCCTGGAGATACACTATTTTTTCACAGTAACATCTTGCACCGTTCTGAAGCAAACTTGTCTGATAAGTCACGATGGTCGATAATCTCGGCCTATAACCGGCATACAAATGTTCCTTACAATGAAAAATCTACTTCCTGCCTGGTACCCCTGGAAACAGTGCCCGATGATTCACTTCTTTCTGCTGAAGCAGATGGTTTGAAAGAAGATGTAGATTTTCTTATCCTGAAGCACGAAACAACAGCAAAATAATGCCGTTAGTTATAGAAAATAAGTTGAGAGCGGTTGCAGTTGAAGATGAATTCGAATACAATCGAAAATATATATTTTTCATAAGTCTCGTCGCTTCTCTTGGCGGTTTATTGTTCGGCTATGATCTTGCAAACGTCTCCGGCACGATCGATTTTTTTTCTAAGTATTTTCAGTTGGATCAGTTAAGTGTAGGCTGGGCCGTTGGATGTATCAGCGTGGGAGCGGCGGCAGGTGCGTTGGTTGCGGGGAAATTAAGTGATATGATTGGGAGAAAAAAGCTTCTCATAATTTCGGCCATTCTATTTGCGATTACCGGGGTAGGAACCGGATGGGCAGGATCTTTTTTAGTGTTTATAATTTTCAGAATTTTTAGTGGGATTGCTGTCGGTTTTGCTACAGTTGTATGTCCTATCTATATTGCCGAGATGTCTCCGGCAATTTTTCGTGGCCGTCTCGTTGCATACTATCAGTTAGCCATCACGTTGGGTGTTTTACTTGCTTATGTTTCAAATTATCTTCTTTTACACACGGGTATTAACAACTGGAGATGGATGTTTTCCTCTCAATCAATTCCGGCGATTTTATTTTTCACCGGGCTCTTGTTTGTCCTGGAAAGCCCACGCTGGCTGATTATGAAAGGCCGGGATAGCGAGGCAAGACAAGTGATGGGGCGAATAGGAGGCAGCCGCTTTGCTAACGATGAATTCAGGGCCATTCAATCGGGTTCTTCTCATCCATTGAAAGAAAGTATTGGCAACCTGTTTAAAAAAAATGTTTTACATATTGTGATCGCGGGAATTGGAATCGCTATGTTTTCCCAATTGGGAGGACCGCTTGTTGCTTACGCTCCTGAAATATTTAAGGCAGCGGGTATGGCTCAAGGCTCAGCTTTTTTTCAATCCATTGCTATAGGAATAGTTCTTTTTCTTTTTACAATTGTGGCCATCGCAACAGTTGATAAAGTTGGAAGGCGAACGTTATTGCTTTGGGGTATTTCTCTGCTTCTATTTTTTACTTTGGCTCTGTCTCTCGCATTTCATTTCCACAGTCCGGGATTTTGGATAATGATATTTTCATTGGGTTATCTCGCTGTTTATGCGGCAACTGTGGGTGCCGTTTCGTGGGTTGTGTTATCTGAGATTTTTCCGAATCATATCAGGGGAACTGCGATGTCATTGGCCACGTTATCACTATGGGTCGCAAACTTTCTCATAACTGCATCCTTTCCTGTTTTGAAAGAAAACTTCGGTATGTCAATGAGTTTTGGAATTTATGTACCACTCTTCATTGTCTTTTTCCTATTTGTTTATTTCAGGATACCTGAAACGAAAGGGAAATCGCTGGAGGAGATAGAACGCCTGCTGGTAAGACCAACTTAATCACAACTAAAATATGCTATAATAGTATTTATTTTTTAAAAGCAACTTTATGAACTGGTCAAGATCGTCGGAACTGATAGCAAAAAATGAAAATTGGATTCCCGGCGGAGTTGTATCACTCAATCGAAAGTCCGATCCAAATATATGTTTCACCAGGGGTATGGGTAGCAGGGTTTGGGACATCGATGGGAACGAATACATAGATTACCAGGCTGGTTTTTCTGCAACTTTTTTAGGCCATAATGACCCCGACGTTAACCAGGCAGTCATGGATTCTATGGCAAACCAGTCCGTATTGATGAGCGCAGGACCCGTGGATACTGAAGGCGAGTTTGCCGAATTGTTTTGTCGCTGTGTTCCAACTGTTGATAAAATCGAGATAACGACCACGGGATCAGAAGCAACCTATCATGCGATCCGGATTGCGAGGGCAGCAACTGGTAACAATCACATCATAAAAATACAAGGTGGATATAATGGGTGGCACAATGATGTCGCCTGTAATGTCATCAGTATGCTGAACGAGATTGGTCCGAGGGTTAGCCCCGGCGAATATTGTTTTGATGGGCTATCCTCTGGTATTCCTGAAGAAAGCAAGTCCCTGATTCATGTCGTCAATTTTAACGACCTGGATTCTGTGTCAGACGTTATCAAAAAATATCCAATTGCCTGTATCATTCTTGAGCCGATTTTACAAAATATAGGTGTAGTTAAGCCACAGCCAGGTTATTTAGAGGGACTAAGAGAATTAGCCGATGAACATAGATTTCTTCTCATTTTTGATGAAGTGAAAACGGGCTTCCGCCACGCTCTGGGCGGCTACCAAAGCATTTGCGGCGTAATTCCTGATTTGTCTACGTTTGGTAAGGCAGTAGCGAATGGATACCCCATGGGTGTAATTGGGGGTAAAAAGCTTTATATGGATTATTTCATTCATCCTGAAAAAGCAAAACGCGTTTTAATTGCAGGTACATTCAATGCTCACCCATTGATTACTGCGGCAGGCATTGCAACACTGCAAAAACTTTCTTCAAAAACTTTTGGTGTCTATCAGCACTTAGACCATTTAGGACAATTACTTGAACAGGGGCTGAAAGAAATTTTTGAAAGATATAGCCGGCCATTTCATATTGCCCGGCAAGGCTCTGCTTTTTGCGTCTATTTCATGGAACATCCACCGGTTGATTTTCATGATATCGCTGAACAGCATGATTTTGATTTTGACAAAGCTTATCGACGGGCATTGATTGAAAATGGTGTTTATAACTTTCCATTACCAGTCAAACAAGGTAGTATCTCCTTTGCTCACACCGTTAAGGACATTGAGGAAACGATCGAAAAAACCAGGCATGTTGTTCATTCTTTAATCGAAAAAGCAGCAGTTGCATTATAGATTATCAGCCGAATCATGTCCATAATTCTTGAGTGTTGAAGTATAAATTATAAATATGAAGATAACTTCCATAGAAGCGCTGGTTTGTAATGCAAAAATGCGCAATTGGATTTTCGTTAAAGTGTCAACCGACCAACCTGGACTTTGGGGATGGGGTGAAGCAACACTCGAATGGCATACACGCTCAGTGGTGGGAGCCATCGAAGATATTTCAGAACTCCTGGTCGGCGAAGACCCAACCCGCATTGAGCACTTGTGGCAAATGATGTACAGGCAACATTTCTGGCATGGAAACAATATTGTAAGAGGAACAGCCATTTCAGGAATAGATATTGCACTTTGGGACATTGCCGGAAAAATTCACAATGTTTCCTGTTATAAGCTTTTTGGTGGACGGGTTCGTGATTATATAAGACTGTATTCCCACCTTGGAGGAGGTAAAATGGAAGATTTTTATCAGACAAAACCTGATGATGCCAAGCGGTTTGCGGAATTGGCAGTAAGCGCGGTCGCTGATGGTTTCACGGCTTTCAAATCCATGGCGGTGCCTGAAACCATGCCTTTGGAGGGGTTAAAACCCATCCATTATGCAGAAGCATGTGTGAAAGCGATGCGGGAAGCAGTAGGCGATGATATAGATATCATGGTGGATTGCCATGCAAGGCCAAGCCCCCGTATGGGCTTACAGTTTGCCAAAGCGCTTGAGCCTTATGGGCTTTACTTTTTTGAAGAACCTTGCTGGTCGGAATCCCCGGAAGATATAGCATTGATCCAACGGGCTGTAAAAATGCCTATTGCTACCGGTGAACGTCTGGTTGGCATTCACGCCTTTCATGACTTATTTAAGAAGCGTGCTGCAAGTGTAATACAACCAGATATAACCCATTGCGGTGGCCTCAGTGAAGCCCGCCGCATAGCTGCCTTAGCGGAAATTTATCGTGTGGCGATTGCACCACATAATCCGCAAGGTCCCGTTAGCACTGCTGCATCTATAGAGTTTGGATTTGCAACACCTTCCTATATCATATGTGAAAATGTACATAATGACGTTCCATGGCGTGAAGAAGTAGTTTCAGAAGGATTTACTGTAGAAAAAAAAGGGAGGATAGTAAAGCCTAATTTGCGCCCCGGACTGGGTATCGAAATAAATGAAGAGGAAGTAAAGAAACATCCATTCAAGCAAGAAGTATTACGCCGAACTTTCTATAGAGACGGAAGTGTGGGTGATTGGTAAAAAAATAATTCAAAATGAATAAGCTATTCAAAAATGAGACTATCGTCATTAGTGGCGGGTTAGGGGATATAGGTCGTGCTGTAGCATTGGAATTTGCTAAATACGGCGCAAACATAGCACTATCAGATGTGCATGTACAAAAGGATGCTAAAGAATTTTTGTCAGAGATTCAACAATACAAAGTTCAGTCACATTATAGTAAAGTTGACGTAACTGATCCGGAGGCCGTTAGGAATTGGATAATAAAAGTCGAAAATGAGTTGGGAATACCGGGTATTATTATAGCAAATGCCGCGACCGTAACTTTTACCAGTCTGAATGAAATTACATCACAGCAATGGAGCCGGGAGCTCAGAGTAAATTTGGACGGAGCGTTTCATATGACTCAAAGCGCAACGGCACGGCTTCTCCATCATGGCCATCCGGGGCGTGTAGTCTTTATTGGGAGTTGGGCTGCACATGCCGCTCACACTCATATTCCGGCGTATTGCGTGTCAAAAGCGGGCTTAAGAATGCTCTGTAAGTGTATGGCATTGGAACTTGCGCCCCATAATATCCTTGTAAATGAACTTGCACCAGGATTTGTTGATGCAGGTCTGAGTGGCCGGAGTTTTGAAAAAAATCCCGGGTTGAGAACGGAAGCGCTGCAAAAAGTGCCTATAAAGAAATTGATTAGTGCCGGGGAAGTTGCTCAACAGGTTGTTATGTTGTGCCATCCGTTAAATACGCACATGACGGGCAGTACAGTGCTAATGGACGGAGGGCTATCTCTACTTACTTAAAATATTTATCTAACATTTATCTGGCATATGCACTCACAATCTTACGATTCACTTAGACATGGCTCTTTTACCGGACTAGTTGGTGTTGCACAGGTAGATATTACGCCCCCTGTTGAAATCTATTCCCGCAATTGGGGAGCTGCTAAATATGATGTTGCGGAAGGAATCCATCAACCTTTGCTGCTCGCCTGCATTACTTTCCAATCGTCCCGGGAAGCGAAACCATTGGTATTGATAGCAGTTGATCTTGGGGGCTGGAACAACGTTGTAGAGGAATTTGCCTTTAGGAGTGAATTATCAAAAGCATTAGATATAGAAGCCCCGCAATTGATGTTTTGTTATTCACACACTCATGCCGGACCTACCCTTAACAGGGATAATTCTATCAAACCGGGCGGCAAACATATAGATTCTTATCTTGTTAATCTTCAGGATTCTGCTATTCAGGCCGCCAGGAATGCTCTCTTATCGGCGACTTCCGCAGTACTAACCTGGCAATACGGAACGTGTAAACTAGCCACCAATCGTGATTTGCCGGATATGGAAAACAACCGGTTTGTTGTGGGCTTCAATCCGGATAAGAATGCAGACGATACGTTATTAGTCGGACGGATCACAGATGAACAAAATCATATCATTGGCACGATAGTCAATTATGCCTGTCATCCCACTACCTTAGCCTGGGACAATCGACTTATCTCTCCCGATTACGTTGGATCAATGCGTGAGTTGGTGGAATCAGGCACGAAGGCACCCTGCCTGTTTTTGCAAGGAGCGTCCGGCGAATTGGCACCCGCGGAACAATATGTGGGAAATATTGAAGTTGCTGAAAAAAATGGCCGTCAATTAGGATATTCAGTAATGGCCACTTTAGAAAATATGCTGGCGCCTAAAATGGAACTTGCTTTTAACAAAGTTGTTGAATCCGGGGCCACATTGGCAGTTTGGAATCAATCAGCATATAAGCCTTCGGGCCAACTTTCAGCCCAAATGGTTGAAGTACCATTTAATTTGAAACCACTTCCATCTTTAATGGAAATTGAACAGCAATATCGTGATTGTGAAGATCGTGTTATGAAAGAAAGACTAATGCGTAAGCGGGGAATACGAAAAGCAGTCGGTGACGGCAATGTAGCGCAAATGCCTCTCTGGATATGGCAATTAGGTGATTCCTTACTTATAGGTCAGCCAAATGAAGCTTATTCGGAATTTCAGTTGCAACTACGAAAGCAATTGTCGGCTAAAGCTATCGCAGTTATGAATATTGTAAACGGTGGCGTTGGTTATCTTCCTCCGCTTGAGATGTATAGTAAGAATATTTATCAGGAATGGCAAACACCCTTTGCAGCGGGTTCATTGGAACTATTGATCAAAACAGCTATACATGCTGCAAAAGAATTAGTTGAGGAAAATTAAATCCTATTTTCTCGAAAAAGGATGAAATCAGGCCTATAATGCTCAATATTCATTCCTATTTTTTGAATTTATATTCTTGAAATAAATCTTTTTAAATGAATAATAGGGTTGTATTGGTAACTGGTGCTGCTGGAGGCATTGGGTTTGAAATTTCAAATCAATTTGCGAAAGAAGGGGCAACAGTGGTACTTACTGATTTAGACGCTGAAAAGCTTAAAAGTGCGGCATCTCTTCTTCGTAATGAGAACTTGAAAGTATTTAGTATAGTAGCTGATGTAACCAACGAGAACCAGATAAAGGCAGCATTAGATGAAACATATAAAAGGTATGGTAGTATTGATATTTTAATTAACAATGCCGGCCTTCAATATGTGTCACCAATAGAAGAATTCCCAACTGATAAATTTGAGCTTTTAATTAAAGTCATGCTTGTAGCCGCCTTTATTACAACCAAACATGTGTTTCCGATAATGAAGAAACAAAAATTTGGCAGAATTATTAATATGGCTTCAATCAATGGTCTCATTGGTTTCGCCGGTAAGGCCGCTTACAATAGCGCCAAGCACGGTGTTATTGGGCTTACAAAAGTAACAGCGCTTGAAGGCGCTGAATATAACATTACAGCTAACGCACTTTGCCCAGGGTACGTTGATACCGACCTTGTCCAAAATCAACTATCGGCATTGGCGAAAACAAGAAATATTTCAATTGACAAAGTGTTAGAGGAAGTTATATATCCATTGGTTCCTCAAAGGCGGTTACTAACTGCGGATGAAATAGCGAATTATGTTTTGTTCCTATCAGGTGAAAAAGCACGAGGAATCACCGGCCAGGCCGTAGTAATTGACGGAGGCTATACAGTTCAATGAAATACTTTTATAACTAAAAACTATGGACGACAGTTCCTGGGAAGTTGTAACAAAACATCATTGTTTACTGGGCGAAAGTCCCGTATGGGATGATGCGCAACACAGGATATTTTGGATAGATATTCTTAACGGGGAAGTACATTATTTTAATTCTTATAGCAATGAACACAGGATATTGAAATTAGGGGAGATGATTGGATCCATAGCCTTGAGAAGATCCGGGGGGCTGCTTGCAGGGTTTAAAGAAGGATTCGCCACGATTGACTTTGAAAATGGGGATATACAATATTTATCCAAAGTAGAAGCTCATTTACCTGGTAACCGCTTTAATGATGGCAAGTGTGATCCTGCAGGTCGATTTTGGGCAGGTACAATGTCAATGTCAAATACTCCGCATGCCGCCTCATTGTATGTATTTGAAAAAGATCTTACTGTGCAAACTAAAATAAGTGGAGTCACGTGTTCCAATGGTATGGCATGGTCCCCCGATCATAAAATATTTTATTACATAGATACTCCCACCCAAAATGTAGTGGCTTATAATTATGAAGTGATGAATGGCGATATTTCTGACATGAGGGTTGTGATTAGTATTCCAAAGGAACAGGGTTATCCCGATGGAATGACTATAGATACAGAAGGAATGTTATGGATAGCATTGTGGGATGGTTGGAAAGTAGTAAGGTACAATCCATATAGCGGGAAGCAAATACATGAAATTATTTTGCCCGTATCCAGGGTGACTTCGTGCGTTTTTGGAGGAGACGCAATGGATGATCTGTACATCACATCAGCAAGAGCAGGCCTTTCAGAATATGACTTAAAAGCGCAGCCATTGGCGGGATCCTTATTTGTGGTTAAAAATTCTGGTTTTACAGGAATGAAGGGATTTAAGTTCAACGGATGAATAGTGCAGGAGTGCGGAGAGGGAAGCTTTAAAATGTCCGGAAAATTGGTTCTTATAGAAGCAGTGTATGGTATTGTGACTCCATTTTAGAGTTAACCAAACCACCAACAGATCGATCATTTTATCTATTTAGAATCTCATACTTAATAATTGGTAAAACATGGAAAATAAAATCTTGTTGTTTATTGCAATTTTTCTTTTTTCATTTTCCATATCAAAATGCCAGGAAGAGTATATGGTTGGCAGTTCTCATGTAAGTGTTGAGCCGGATAGCACCCTTTTTTCTGTTGCGTTATCCGGTTATGGATATCCGGCGGAAGGTCGTTTTAGTATAGAATGGATTTTCCGCGGAAATGCGCCAGGTAAAATATCTGCTATCACAGGCCTGGATGGAAAATTATTTGTAGCGGATAGTAATCATGTACTTTGGTCAGGGGCGCTGTCGGGAGAAAATGTCTCCTGGGAAAAGATAGGAACTGCTGATGGAATAACAGCGCTTGCAGGAATGAACGGAAGAATATATGCCTTAAACGACAAAGGAGAACTTTTAACGAGAAAATCTATTCAGCCGAATGTGAGATGGAAAAAAATTGCAGGGGATACCCATGGTAAGACACTTGCAGCGTTAGACGGAAAATTATATGCGACAAATGATAAAGAGGAATTAATGCAAATGAATCCGTTAAAGCACAAAAAACATTGGATAAAAATTGGCCGGATCAATGATGTACGAAGTCTGACAAGTCAGGGAGAAAGACTCTTTGCCATAAATGAAGCAGATACCTTATGGAATATCCAACCTTATAAGAGTGGGGCTCCGTGGACAGAGATTGGGCGGCATAACGGAATCACCTTCAATATTCATATAAAACAAATTGCTGTGTTGAATAACCGGCTTTTTGCCGTATGCAGGGACAACAAATTATATATTGGCCAACATAGCACAGACGGCAATCTTTCTGCGACGGCCTTTGCCATAAAGCGTAATGATAAGATGGTTGTTCTCCTTGGAGTTGATCTCACCGGGTTTGATTATTCACTTACAGATGAAGTAAAGGCCGTTGTTTCCAGGGAACGGAACATTCCCAAATCGGCTATTTTAATTAATGCATCCCATACTCATTTCTCTCCTTCAGCACAAGCTTACTCATCCTGGGCAGATTATTTACAGCATCCGGATAGCCTTTACCTGAATAGCATACTCAAAAAAGCGATGGTGAAGGCGATTGAAAATGCCATGGATAATATGGTTCCTTCTGATTTATTTTTTGGAAGAGGAACAACAGATATAGGGATGAACAGGAGCGCTAATGATCCCGAGTATCCTCATGATAAAACTTTAGATGTGCTGGAAGCGAGGAACAACGCAGGAAAAATTGCGGGCCTTTTATTTTTAACGGGATGCCATGTAGTATTTAATAGTGAAGGCAGAGAGGGCTATACCATAAGCGCTAATTTTCCGGCGATAACGCGAAATATTATAGAAGAAAAAACGGGCACAAATGCAATTTTTATCCAGGGATGTGGCGGTGACATCAATCCAAGATCTTTGGAGCATAAAGAGACGGGAAGGCAATTGGCAGATGACATATTCAAAGTGATGAACGAAAAAATGACTAAAATTACAGGTGACATTTCTTACTCTTTTGATACCCTGAAAATACCAATCAAGCCCGTCTTCCCTGTAAAATTGGATACAAATGGCATCCCTTCTAATGCTATAAAGAGGGCTGTAAATGAAAGTTCATTAAGACAATTTAAAAATGATAATCTGCCAAATACTGGCGATATATATGCCCGAAGAAATGTAAAATGGGCTGATATAATGCTTGGCATGTATAAAAAGGGCACCGTTCCATCAACTGTTCCTGAATATGTGCAGATCATTGACTTTGGAAACTGGAAGCTGATCGGATTATCGCGGGAGGTCGTTAACGAATATGGTCCGGCTATTAGAAATATATGGCCTGGTAAGATCGTTTCCGTTGCGGGTTATAGTAATGACGTGGCGAGCTATTTACCGAATAAATGGCACATAGTTAATCATCTTTATGAGGGATACGATTCCTTCTTCTGGTATGGACAGCCGGGGCTTCCGGTGGAAAATGTTTTTGATATTATTATCAGCGGAATCAAATCACTTAAACATTAAGTTTTATATCTTGATAAAACTATGGACGAAAGATAGGTTATTGCTGATCATCAGGTCTCAATACCGCGTTGGACTATTTAGTGCCCATTAATAAGTATGTATGGAAATCGTTTTTGTATTGTTACCGCTCTTGTTATTGATGTATGCAGCGTACAAGGGTTTTAGCGTGATCTTGTTTGCGCCTTTAACTGCTTTGCTGGCAGTGCTTTTAATAAATCCGGCATGGGTTCCTGCATTTTTCTCAGGAATATTTATGGAGAAAATGGCAGGGTTCATCAAGTTATATTTCCCGGTTTTTTTACTCGGCGCGCTTTTCGGAAAAGTAATTGAATTGTCAGGTTATGCCAAATCTATTGCTCATATTATCATTAAGGTTATTGGGGAACGTAGATCAATGCTGGCAATTGTTTTGGTAGGAGCATTGTTGACTTATGGCGGGGTTTCTCTTTTCGTGGTAGCTTTTGCGCTATATCCTTTCGCATCGGAGCTTTTCCGGAAGGCAAACATTCCCAAACGACTCATCCCAGGGACTATTGCCTTAGGTGCTTTTACATTTACGATGGATGCCCTGCCAGGGTCTCCCCAGATTCAGAATATTATTCCCACCACATTTTTTAATACTACCACGTGGGCGGCGCCGTGGTTGGGCTTGATTGGGGGCGTATTTATTTTTAGTACAGGCATGATTTATCTAAATTGGCGTAGGCGCACGGCTGAGAATGCTGGCGAAGGTTATGGGACAGGACATATTAACGAGCTTGAAGAAATAACCTCTAATAATCTTCCTAATCCATTTCAGGCGATTTTACCATTGTTAATAGTAGGCATTTGCAATAAAATATTCAGTGAAGTAATTATCCGTAATTATGGAGTGAATTTTGATTTTTCTGCTATTGGTATCAGTGGTGTATCTCCAATTGAAATTCAGAAGCTGGCGGCTGTATGGGCCGTTGAAGGGGCACTGCTTTTAGGTATTGCAGCAGTTTTGATCCTCGCATTTAAAAGGGTGAAAACAAATTTTAATGCTCGTATCAATTCTGCTATTGGCGGCGCATTACTGGCTACCTTAAATACTGCGTCAGAGTATGGTTTTGGAGCAGTAATAGCCGCACTTCCAGGTTTTAAGGCACTGAATATTGGGTTGTCATCTGCCATCAAGGACCCCCTTGTTAATGAGGCGGTGACTATAACTTCTTTGTCGGGAATAACGGGATCCGCTTCAGGAGGAATGAGTATAGCGCTGGCATCTATGAGTGAAAAATATATTACCACGGCTGCCAAATCAGGTATAACCCCGGAGGTGCTGCATAGGGTTGCTTCGATGGCAAGCGGCGGAATGGATACACTTCCTCATAACGGCGCTATAATTACATTGCTTGCTATTACCGGGTTGACACATCGTCAATCATATATTGATATTTTTGCGATGACTATTATCAAGACCGTTGCAGTGTTTTTAATTATAGGGCTATATTACTTAACGGGAATTATGTAGTATCAATTTTCAAAAAACGTATCAGTTCTTTTTCCCTTTTTTGATTCATTTCATCAAGAAAAGAAGAATCCCATTTGTAATATCCTTCCCCCGTTTTTGCTCCCAATTTTTTATCCTCAATCAATTTTCTCAAGCCAGGCAGAGTGGAATTGGCATTACTAAGATCACCAAATAAATAATCGGCTATCGCAGAAAAAACATCGAGACCACCCATGTCCGCTGAAATGAGCGGCCCTGTCACCGGGAGCCTTCGTCCTATTCCATAAGTTACCGCTGCATCAATATCTTCTTTCGAAGCAATCCCCTGTTCTAAAATATATTGTGCTTCTCTGAAAAGTGCAAATTGGAGTCGATTTCCTACGAAACCCGGAACTTCTTTTTTCACTTCAATGGGCTTTTTCTTCATGTATTTCAATAGGTCAAAAGCCCGTTTTACTGTTTCATCACTTGTTCTTTCTCCCCTAATGACTTCCACTAACGGAATCAGGTGAGCGGGGTTCCAAAAGTGAGTGGCTACGATCCTTTGTGGATTTGATGTACCTGAAGCAATCATGGAAGGGCTCAGTCCGGAAGTGTTAGTGGCTAATATAACTTCTGGTCCGGACACTTTATCAAGATAGCTAAACAGGTTCCTTTTCATATCCATATTTTCGGGAATGGTCTCTATGATAAAGGTTGAAACTGCGGCTATCTCATCAATTGAATGGGTAATACTGATCCTGTTTGCTACAAGATCAATTGAATTAACGTCCAATAATCCATTTTCGGAAAGCACTCTTAGCTTATCCATGATCGCCAATTGCGCCCTTTGCGTTTCCTCGCTATTTATTCCGTGAAGTTTAACTGGTAAGCCCACCCAGGCTGCCGCCAAAACTATAGAATGCCCCATCGTCCCACACCCAATAATTCCTGGTTTCTCCATTTCGTTATTTATTTAATACGATCGATAAAACATTAAATGAATTTTTTAGTAAGATAGTCAATACTCCTGTGCAGTTATTGGTTATAGAGAGAATGAAAAACTTAACGGTGTTTCAGTAATTTAATTTGACTAATCTGTTAGCGATATTCCCTTTCTTTCTTATTCAAACTGGAAACTCCCGAATTTATCATATTCATGAAAATTGCCGTTGGTCAGCTGCCATGACCAATGGATTTTTTCATTGTCATAGTCAACACGGAAAAAATTGCCTTTCCAGTGGGTACCGGACGACGGCAACTTATCCAGCACCGGTTTCATAAGTTTGTAAGGAATATAGATTTCGGCCGTCCAGCTTTTAACCACTGAGTTGCTTTTCTTTTCTCCGCCCTGTACAGCGGTAGCGTGACGTGTTCTGCGGTCTGCATCATAATGAAAGGGTTGCCAGCTGTTTAATTTACCTTTTTCATTGTAAATGATGATGGGTAATTCATAACCTAGTGGAGAGATTTCGTACTCCAGGTAAGCCGGTTTGTGTTCATCAGGTTGTAAAAATATTTCAACAACATCTTCATTCCATAGATCAAGAAAATCACTTTGCATGGTTGCTGTCAATTTTTTGTCTTCGCAGGAGAACAATACATATATCCCGGTTTCAGAATAAAGCAACTTGGCTTTAGTAAAATAGTTGTGAACAGATGAAGTACGTTTTGGAATATTGATCCAGTTTGTATTTTGCCAGTTCTCAGCAGTTCCATCTCCTGAAATTTCAAAATCAATCGTTTTTTTTATGATGATTTCATTTTCAGAATCAGTTGTTTCAGAATGCAGATTCAATAATTGGAAATCATTTTTCTTTTCATAGTTCAAGATACCATGAGCCGGGTAAATAATATGAACTGGCGCATCATATTTTTCAGCTGTAGCCAAATCTTCAAACAGTTGGAACCGATACTGTCTGGGGCCACCGATACAATTTTGTATCAGAAGCAGGATATGGATAAATAAAAAATAACGTTTCATGTTTCGGTAATTCATATTAATTTTCACAAATTTCTAATTTTTTCTTTTCCTCGTCTCAATAGCAGAATTGCAGGGATTGCCACAAAATATCTCTGATTTAATCAAAAGTAGCTTCCTGAAAGGAGAAAAGTCTAATGTAATTTATTCAATAATTAAACTTTTCTATCCTTCATAACAGCCAGGATAAAAATTTTATTTTCATCATTTGTTATTTAAATTCATGCCTAACTAATCCTAAAATTTTGACTTCATGCAAAACCAAAAAAAAGATTTACGCATCCTTGTAGCTGGTTGCGGGAATATGGGGGCTTCCCATGCTATGGCCTATCATACCATTGATGGGTTTGAAATTTGTGGGCTTGTGTCCAGGGGAAATTCAAAACAAATATTAAATGTGAAGCTTGGTAACAGCTACGCAATGTTCGATGATTTGGATGAAGCCATAAAGACTACCCGGCCCGATGCGGTAAGTATTTCCACTTACCCGGACACCCATGAACTTTTTGCCATAAAAGCATTTGAGAATGGATGCCATGTATTTATAGAAAAGCCGCTGGCCGATTCCGTCGAGGGAGCAGAGCGGATAGCCGCTGCTGCTGAGAAAGCCAAAAAGAAGCTGGTCGTGGGTTATATACTGCGGCATCATCCTTCATGGGAGCGGTTCATTGAGTTAAGCAGGGAACTTGGCAAGCCCCTCGTGATGCGGATGAATCTCAACCAGCAAAGCGATGGAAGCATGTGGAGACTTCATCGTAACCTGATGAATAGCCTTAGTCCTATTGTTGATTGCGGCGTACACTATATTGATGTAATGTGCCAAATGACCCGGTCAAGGCCGGTACAGGTATATGCAATTGGAGCCAGGCTTACCGAAGAGATTCCTGCAGGAAATTATAATTATGGCCAACTGCAAATACGCTTTGAGGATGGATCCGTGGGTTGGTATGAAGCCGGCTGGGGGCCGATGATAAGTGAAACGGCATTTTTTGTGAAAGATGTTTTCGGTCCCAAAGGATCTGTGTCGATAGTGGCAAAAGACGCAGGTGGCACCGGAAAGTCTTCTTCGATAGAGGCACACACAAAAACGGAATCGCTGCGTTTTCATCATGCCGACCTTGATCAAAATGAAAAGTTCCTAAAAGAAGATACATGGATAAACCTGGAAGATGAGCCCGGCCACCAGGAACTTTGTAACCGGGAACAAAGGTATTTCCTGAGATCAGTTTTAGAAGATATCGACCTTAATGCCCATGCTGAAGATGCAGTAAACAGCCTGCGGATTGCCTTTGCGTGTGATGAGTCGGTAAGAACCGGGAAGGTTGTATTATTATAATTTGTCACTATAGTGTTAGGAAGAAATAATACATTAATGCTCCTTATAGATAAGGCGTTTTCAGATCAGGGAGATAGAATGACACATAGGGTCTTTAGGCAAGGGTTGAAAATTGTAACAGGTTGATGAGATTTTAAAAATGGATGTCGAACCCCGATGTGCGGCGGCAACCACACCATATCAACTTTGAAAACACAACTACAACAAATGATGGAACAGATCGGTTTTCCTCAACACCTTATTTAAACTATTTTTTTTAGATGGTACTGAAAAACGATTGCTTACTGTAGGATTTACGTTCAGGCTTAAGAGAATGAAAGTGGTTGCATAGACCTTTTTTTCATGAAATTTATATCTGACTACATAAATTGCCTTTTTTTTGTTCTTGTCATATAGGTGAAAGAAATTTCAAATCAGTTTCATATTGAAAGTTTTAAATGGCTATCTTTTTATCAAATAATATTTCTAAAAAGCGATTATGAAAATAAAAAGTTACGAATTATTCCAGGTGCCACCACGCTGGTTGTTTCTAAAAATTGAAACCGATGAGGGAATCACTGGTTGGGGGGAACCAATTATTGAAGGCAAAGCTGCTACTGTAAAAAAGGCTGTTGAAGAGTTGATGCAAAACCTGGTTGGGCAAGATCCGATGGATATCGAAGCGCATTGGAATAGTATGTACCGCGGCGGCTTTTACCGGGGCGGCCCCATTCTTATGAGTGCCATCTCCGGCATTGACCAGGCACTTTGGGACATTAAAGGAAAGTTTTTTAATGCACCAATATATCAGTTGATAGGGGGCAAGGCAAAAGATAAAATGAAGGTGTATTCATGGATTGGTGGTGACCGGCCCGGCGATATCGGTAGTTCTGCAAAGCAAGCACTTGACAATGGATTTACTGCCGTAAAAATGAATGCGACTGATGAAATGCAATATCTCGATTCGTACAAAAAAATAGAAAGGGTATTGGAAAGAGTTGCGGCGTTAAGAGAAGCAGTAGGCATGGAACTTGAAGTGGGTATCGATTTTCATGGCAGGCTCCATAAACCAATGGCCAAAGTTTTAGCGAAGGAACTGGAGCAGTATCATCCCATGTTTATTGAAGAACCTGTGCTCCCCGAAAATAATGAAGCGCTGAAAGAAATAGCACAGGTCACCTCAATACCAATTGCAACAGGTGAAAGAATGTTTAGCCGGTGGCATTTTAAACAATTATTGCATGATGGCTATGTTGATATTATTCAGCCTGATTTATCACACGCCGGCGGCATTACTGAATGCAAAAAAATAATTTCAATGGCGGAAGCTTATGATGTTGCAGCAGCTCCACATTGCCCATTAGGCCCAATCGCGCTTGCTGCATGCCTGCAGGTAGATGCAACTTGTCACAATGCTTTTATTCAAGAGCAAAGCTTAGGAATTCACTATAATACCGGAAATGATTTATTGGATTACCTGGAAGACAAATCTGTTTTCAATTATGAAAAAGGGTATGTAAATATTCCATCAAGGCCAGGATTAGGAATTACTATTAATGAAGAGTATGTAAGAAAAATGGCCACGGAGGGACACAACTGGAAAAATCCATTGTGGTATCATGAAGATGGAAGCGTCGCAGAATGGTAGTAGGATACTAAACAATCATTTTGGTCTTAATCTTTAAAATGAAACGAGGTAAAATAAGGTATACCATTCTTGCTGCTGTTTTTGTAAACGTTGTTATTAATTACATGGACAGGAGTAATATTTCTGTTGCCGGTGCATTCATCAGTAAAGATCTTCATCTTAGTACTATCCAGATGGGTTATGTGTTTTCTGCATTTGGATGGACTTATGCAACCCTGCAAATTCCGGGTGGAATTCTGGCAGACCGTTATGGCATAAGAAAGTTATATGCCATCAGTTTAGTTGCCTGGTCACTGGCAACATTCGGCCTTGGCCTTGTAACCGGGTTTATTTCACTCATGTTGTTACGCCTGTTGATTGGTGCATTCGAAGCGCCATCTTACCCGATGAATAATCGCATCGTCACGAGTTGGTTCCCTGAAAAAGAAAGAGCATCAGCGATTGCGACATATACGTCGGGCCAATTTATTGGCCTTGCATTTCTTACACCGGTCCTTACATTTATTGAAGTATATGCAGGCTGGCGGGGCTTATTTTTTATTACAGGTGGCGTTGGTATTCTCTGGGGAATAGTGTGGTATTTTTTTTATCGCTCACCGATGCAGCATAAAAAAGTGAGTGAGGGAGAACTTGACTATATCGAAAAAGGTGGCGGTGTTTTTAACAGGAAAACAAAAGATGAAGGTTATAAAAAATTCGCATGGGAAAATCTCCGGATTGTACTTTCTCACAGAAAATTATGGGGTATTTACATAGGACAGTTTTGTCTTGGAGGAACGTTGTTGTTTTTTCTAACATGGTTTCCAAAATACCTTATTGAATATAGAAAAATGGATTTTATCAAATCCGGTTTGTATGCGTCAGTGCCGTTTATCGCTGCATTTGCGGGGGTATTAGTATCTGGTTTTTTTTCTGATTTCTTAGTAAGAAAAAATGTTTCGCAAGGTATTGCAAGGAAAGCGCCGATAGTGACTGGCTTGTTTTTATCGATTTCTATTATCGGCGCAAATTATGTGAGCAATCCTAATTGGGTAATTTTTTATATGTCTCTCGCTTTTTTTGGAAATGGCCTTGCTTCTATCACCTGGGTCTTTGTATCATTACTTGCACCAAAAGACCTGATAGGGTTGACAGGCGGAACTTTCAATTTCATCGGCGGCCTTGCTGCAATTGTTGTTCCTATCGCAATCGGCTACCTGGTAAATGGAGGCGACTTTTCACCCGCATTAGTTTTCATTGGATGCATGGCATTTATGGGTGCCATGAGTTATATATTTCTTGTGGGAAAAGTGGAACGTATAGAATATTGATTGAATTACATTAATCGAAATACCTTAAAATTCATTTATAACATTTTTAAAAGATAGGAGATTGATTCCTGAAAAATTGAGATACTACAATATGCATAAATGGTGTAAACTTTACGTTTATAAAATAGAATTCTAACTATTTGTTCTGTGGCTTTAATCAAAACTAATATGACATCGAATACTCCAACCTTTAAATTGGGCGAAGGAAAAATAAGCGGGTACAGCTCCATTTTTCTCGGGCTCTTGTCTCTCTTTGGCGTCGTGTGTTTTAAGTATCCCAAATGGTTTACTACACCTGAGTTCAGAGAGGTTTATACAGGTGAATCCATGAAAATATTATTGACTTCGGTTATCATCGCTTCTTTCTTTTTTGCCGTATTGAGCTTTTTCCTGAGCCGTCAAAAAAAGTTAGCCTGCATTGGAATATTGATATGCACAGCGTCGATTGTGCTCGGCGGCTTCAATGTAGAAGGACGTTCTGTTGAAAAAACGGGTTGGCACCTGGGCCTCGACTGGCTGCTTCTCGACCTTTTACTAATGGCAGTAATTTTTATACCCATTGAAATAGTAATGCCAAAAAAGGAAAATCAATCGAGGTTTCATGAAGAGTGGAAAACGGATCTTGTTTATTTTGTAATCAGCCATCTTTTTGTACAATTCTTTGGGGTAATTACGCAGAAGCCAGCTACTCTATTTTTCGGATGGATGGGTCTCTCCGGTTTGCATACATGGGTGCAATCTCTGCCTTATTTGGTCGAATTGTTATTTGCTTTTCTTGTCACGGATTTGTTCCAGTATTGGGCTCACCGGTTTTTTCACAGTCATCATTATTTATGGCGCTTTCACTCCGTGCATCATTCCACTAAAAACATGGATTGGCTGGCAGGCTCCCGTACGCACTTTGTAGATATTTTTGTTACCCGCTCTATGACGTTTATTCCGCTGTATGTTTTTGGTTTTTCTGAAATAACTTTTAATACCTACATAATTTTTATGGCGATTCATGCGGTGCTTATACATGCCAACACGCGTATCAACTTTGGTTTTTTAAAATACATTATTGCAACACCACAATATCATCATTGGCATCATTGTGAAGACCCAAAATATTATGGCAAAAATTTCGCTACCATTTTTCCATTTATAGATAAAGTATTTGGTACCTATTATTTGCCTGGCATCACATGGCCTGAAGGCACCGGCCTTCATGAAGCTAATTTCCCTAAAGGGTATGTAAAACAATTGGTATATCCTTTTACAAAAAGCCCTTTCGATGATAATCTAAATATGGACGAACGGGCTACGAGATAAGTAGCTGGATAATTATCACTGGCCAACTCATCATTCACATTTATTTCGCCGGCGTTATGATAATATTCCGGTAGTCAATAGTTCCGTGATCGCCTTGAAGGTATATCGGCCCCGGTTCACCTTCATTACTATTGAGTGCGCCACCGGTAATACCCGGTATTTCCTGGTTGCAAATAATCTGCTTTCCATTAGCTACTACAGTAACCATTCTTCCTACAAGTGTAATGTCATACGATTGCCATTCGCCGGGAGATTTTGCAACCATTTCAGAAGGAGCTATAAAACCGTAAATGGCGCCCATCAAATCTTTTAAAGGCTCCTGCCCTTTGTTGTCAGCAACCTGCACTTCATATCTTCCTCTCAGGTACACGCCGCTGTTACTTTCTGCAGGATAACGAAATTCAATATGCAATTTGAAATCATTGAAAGTTTTATTGGTAATAAGATTTGAACCAGGCCTGGGACTGCGCAACAGGCCTCCTTCTGCCACCCATTGATTATCTCCTTCGGTATGCCATTCGGCAATATTTTTACCATCAAAAAGTGCGATTGGTTTCCCCCATACGGGTGCAGACGTGCGGCGCAGAGCCGGCGCTCTCACACCTGTCCAATCATGAACCTTTCCATTACTAAAAGTCATTTTTCCGGTTAAGTTATCACCGTCGAGCGTGCCTTCTACTACCAGGTCGTTGTCTTCAGGTTCCCATTGTGGTGGTATAGAAAAACTAAGTTTTCCATCGGTAAAATTTACTTTCGAAACAGGGCGTGCACTTCCACCCGTGCCTACAAACTGGCCTGTAAGTGTATGCAATCCTGAATGCCTTACTTCGAGCCACGAAGGAGATTTTTTGCCATCGATATCAACAGTAATATCCCATCTGCCTTCAATAAGAGAAGCGGGATTATTTTTAGAAACATTCACCTGGGCTTTTGCTGCCACTGTTACAACTAATACCAAAAGGGCTAAAATAAAAAGTTGACGATTCAAATTTTTCATATTTGTAATTGATTTATTATTTAAGTTTTAATTTTTCAAATTAGCAATAAAAAATTAAATGTAGCAATTGCGCTTCGGGATAACTGGTTTGAATACTTAAAAGAAGATGGATATCATTCTTTAAATGAATTTTTTAATTGAGAAAAATTTTCATAAACGGGTTTAGAAAATGCATTTTATTAGCAGGGTCTTTAAATAAAAACCTTATCTTTTGTTTTTAAAAACGATGAGTAAGCTATCTCTGCAAAAAAGTATTTCTGATATCCTTTCGACCGCTGGCATTACAATTAATGGTTCAGAACCGTGGGATCTTCAAATACATAACGATGGATTTTATAAACGTGTGATTAGTGAGGGATCGCTCGGGCTCGGTGAGTCCTATATGGACGGGTGGTGGGACTGTAATCAATTAGATGAATTCACTTTTCGCGTAATGAGGGCAGATATTTATAAAAAAGCCAATGTGGGTTTGAGGGCGTCTATAGATTTGTTAGCTGCTAAGTTTTTCAATATGCAGGTAAAAGGGAAAGCAGCAAATAATGCTCAAAGGCATTATGATATTGGCAATAGACTTTACCAGTTTATGCTTGATAAGCGAATGGCCTACACTTGCGGGTATTGGAAAAACGCTGACAATCTCGACCAGGCGCAGGAAAACAAACTGGATTTGGTTTGCAGAAAAATAAACTTGAAAGCGGGACAACATGTTCTTGATATGGGTTGCGGCTGGGGCACCTTTGCAAAATTTGCCGCCGAAAAATATGGAGCGAAAGTAACGGGAGTAACCGTATCTCCCAGCCAGGTAGCATTGGGCAATGAACTATGCAAAGGACTACCGGTAGAGATCAGGTTGCAGGACTATCGCGACGTACATGAAAAATATGATCACGTAGTTGCAATAGGATTGGCGGAGCATATTGGATACAGAAATTATCGCCTGTTTATGCAAACAGCTGCCCGCTGTTTGAATGATGATGGTTTGTTTTTATTACATACGATTGGCCAGCCTCTTTCCAAAACTGCATCCGATCCTTTTATCAATAAATATATTTTCCCCAATTGCCTTGTGCCGTCAACTAAACAACTTACCGCTGCAATGGAAGGTGTTTTTAAAGTAGAAGATCTCCATAATTTTGGTGTTTACTATGATCCAACCCTGGTTGCATGGTTTAATAATTTCGATAAGCATTGGGACGAACTTAAGGACGAGTATGGCGAAAGATTCTATAGAATGTGGAAGTATTACCTGCTTGCCAACGCCGGAGCTTTCCGGGCACGCCACAACCAGCTTTGGCAATTTGTTTTGTCAAAAAGGGGTGTGCCAGGGGGTTATGAAGCCGTAAGATAAATTGTTTGCCCTTTTGAAATTAAGTATCCTTATTTACCTTTAGAATATCCTGTATGAATAATATTCCAACATACGACGCCATTATAGTTGGTGGAGGCCCGTCCGGGAGCACCTGCGCTTCTGTCCTGGTAAAATCCGGTATAAAAACTTTGTTATTGGATCGGGCTCATTTTCCCCGTGTTAAACTTTGTGGTGGTTGGTTGTCCAAGCCTATCTGGGATATTCTCGGGATATCGCCCGCAGAATACACAGAAAGAATCTGGAATTTTAAGCATGTTCATATTCGCTTTCATGGAAAGAAATACACGCTGAAAGCAAATGGATATTTTGTGCGTCGCTATGAATTTGATAATTTTCTTCTAAAGCGAAGCAATGTGGAATCCGTCCAGGAATACAATGTCCGGCAGATAGAAAAAGACGAAGAAGGTTATTGGCTAATTAATAATGAATATAGAAGTAAATATCTCATCGGTGCAGGTGGCACACATTGCCCCGTAGCAAGGGCATTGTTTCCCAAGCGGGAAAATATGCAATGTGGAACGCAGGAAAAAGAATTTGAAAGTGATGCTGAAGAAATTGCGGCTACCCGTGCAGGTAAAGATGGCGAGCCGGAAATATTATTGCATGACGACATGAAAGGATATTCATGGAATGTTCCCAAAGGGGAGTGGCTGAATATTGGCTCAGGCACTTTAATAGCAAGGGATGTTTTGCCTGCATGGACTAAAGCAAAAGCTTTTTTTGAGGGCAATGGAGCAAAGGGAACAATACCTGCTTCGGCCAGCCCTGTGCTTGAAAAGATGAAAGGACACGGTTATGTTTTTTTTAATACCGGGCATCTTGATTTTTGCCAGGCTGATAATGCATTTCTTATTGGTGACTCACTGGGTCTTGCGCAGCCAATGACCGGAGAGGGAATTTTACCGGCGGTGCTTTCGGGAAAGCTTTGCGCCACAGCTATTGCAGAAGGTGCACCAGAGACCTATAAAGAAAGGTTACGAAATCACCCTATCATTAAAGATTACAGGATCATGCATAAGATACAGTCAGGGTCAAAAAAACATTACGAAGGCAAGGAACAAAAACGTTATAACAAATCATGGCTTCGCGATAGGATTGTCGTAAAAGTTTTTGCACTTCTGTTTTCCGGTAAATCAATTCCCGGAAGTCGGCTGATTGCTAAAATGGTGGGATAAACAGAAGCAAAAGAATGATAGTAATTTACGCAATTCTTTTAAATCTTTGAAGCGTATTAAATTACAGTTGAATCCAGCTCTCAAACTTTTTTTTCGATGCAAAAAAGATAACCTCCAAAATTTCCTTTTGTGGTCTGCACCAATTTTTGCAATCTTTTTTATACCTTGAAACGGTATTGATAAAAATTTGATATCGCGATACTTTAGTAAAACATTGCATTGTAAATAAGCAGAAATCTTTTTTATAATATTCATGACACATTTTAAAGTGATTGCTGAATTTCCTCTTAATATTTAATTGAAAAAATTTTCTATGAAAAAAATTATCTTCCTGTTATTTCTTTGTTCAACCCTTGATTGCATGGCACAAACCAAACAAAGCTTCGATGGATTGAATATGAACCTCGGAAATCTTTTTATGCTTTCTGACGCAAAAACCCGTTCGATAAGCCCTGAAAATTACAAAGGAGAACCTGGCAAAGGTGGAATGGCAACATTGGAAAATGGCTCAGCGCGGTCTGCAGCAAGAGACCTGGGCCAGGGCTGGAAAGTAAATCCATTCGTGGTGATCGAGCCAGGCCAAACGTTTACTGTGGCTGATATTAATGGTCCGGGCGCCATCCAGCATATATGGATGACACCAACAGGCAACTGGCGATTTTCAATTTTGCGTTTTTATTGGGACGATGAAACGGAGCCCTCTGTAGAAGTTCCGGTAGGGGATTTCTTTGGAATGGGCTGGGGAGAATATGCGGCATTGAATTCATTACCTGTTGCGGTAAACCCGGGCAGCGCTTTCAATTCTTATTGGACAATGCCTTTCAGGAAAAAATGCAAAATCACTTTAGAAAATATCAACACAGAGAAAATGGTTTTGTATTACCAGGTAGATTATACGCTGACAAACGTATCGGCCGACGCAGGATATTTTCATGCGCAGTTTAGAAGAAGCAACCCCACCGAAGGAGGATTCTACACATTAGTTGACGGCATTAAGGGAAAGGGGCAATATGTAGGAACCTACATGGCATGGGGCCTTAGTAACAACGGATGGTGGGGGGAGGGCGAGATAAAATTTTACATGGATGGAGATACTAAATTTCCTACTATTAATGGTACAGGCACGGAAGACTACTTTTGCGGTTCTTACAATTTCGAAAACAAAAACAAACACCAGTACGAACCATTTTCTACAGCCTATTCAGGGTTACACCAGGTGATACAACCTGATGGATTGTATAAATCAACACATCGTTTTGGCCTGTACCGGTGGCACATTATGGATCCCATCCGTTTCGACAAAGACCTTAAAGTTATTATCCAGGATCTGGGCTGGCGACACGACGGGCGTTATCTTCGGCAACAATCCGATATAAGTTCGGTCGTTTACTGGTACCAGGCAGAGCCGCATGCACCGTTTCCTAAACTGCCAGCAAAAGATTATCTCGAAGTGAATTAATAAGGGACTACACATTGCCTACAGGATCTTTTACAAACCTGAATAATAATCGTATCCTCTTTCATACCAATAATCAGGAGGCCTTGCATTGCTAAAAGTAATTGTACTGATGCGCTTGAGGTGTTTAATGCCGTACTTAACGGGAATGATTAGCCGAAGCGGATAGCCCTGGTTCATAGGTAGTGGCCGGCCATTCATTTCGTAGCACAAAATCGTTTGAGGATGCATGAGGCTGGGTATATCAATACCCACATAATATTTATTATCCGGCGTGATGAGACTTGCATATTTCAATTGTGTTTGAACATCCAGGTGGTACTTCGCAGCAAAGTCACTGAATTTAACACCGGCCCAGTGAGTGACCTGGCTCCAACCCTCGATGCATTTAAAATCAAAAATTATATCAGTTTTGGGAAGGAATCTTATTTCAGCCAAACTTACAAACAAAGTATCTCCGGGCTTTTTTACAACCTGCAATTTCCAGGATGCCGGGTCGAAATCATTACTCATCCCGATATTACCATTTAAACGGACATGCGGTGCGGCCTTTGAGAGCGGGTAAGTTTTTGCAAGATGCTGGTCACTTAAAAAATTTGAAAAAAATGTTTGATTGTAGTCTAAAACGGTTCTCAAAGGCTTTAAGGCGCCCGCCTCTTTTGGCTGTTTATTGAGCCATTTCCAGGAATAAAATGCTACCATCAAAAAAATAATAAATACCGCAAAAGAGAAAATGGTTTTATTTCTCAGCTTCTTTTCTGAGATAATAATTTCTTTTTTATCATTCATTTGTTTCGTTTTCTTTACCAGGAGTTCCAGGATTCAAAGGTATTTTTTTCTCTGCTGTTGTATCTACGTCGCCTGTGTCATTTTCGTTCGCTGATTCGGATTCCCCATCCACAACCACTTCATCTTCAATTTTCTTTTCTTCATTTGGCGTCTCCTGTTGGGAAGAAATATTTTTTACAGGCATTTCAAATTCATTTGTGTTCATTGTAGTTGTAGCAGTTGCAAGCCTTAGGTTATTTACTTCTTCCTGCGGCAACACATCAAGGCCAGTTACCATGCTTCTGAAATTGTTCCAACCAGCAAGAATTACCTGTACCACATGAACCACAAAAAATAGGGTAAATACTATTGTGAGAATAAAATGTTCCGCACGTGCCCATTCATAACCGCCAAGCACAGCTGCCAACAAGTGAAACTGCACTGGCTTGTATATAGCAAGCCCTGTGAGCAAAGATCCTATCCCCATAAAAATTACACCGGTGTATGCAATTCGTTGTGCAGCATTATATTTTTTTTGGGGAGGAATAGATTTCCTGATATGCAAATCATGTAAAAAAACCTGCCATGATTCCTTAAGGGATTTTTTATTGGGAAAGATCAACCGCCATTCGCCGGAAAAAAGCAGATACAAAATGTAAATAAAGCCATTGATGGCGAAGAGCCACATGAACACAAAATGCAGGCTCATTCCTTCAGCCAATCTAAATGGTATATGAAGCGCCGAATAAAATGATTTCGGGAAAAATTTTAGAATTGTTTTATCGCCCCAGCCAATTCGGTATACACCATTTGCCCAGTAAATCAGCAAACCACTCCATATCATTATCGCAAGCACCGGAAAATTTATCCAGTGAAACCACCTGATCGCAAGAGGATGTTTTTTTAAAACTTTTTTCATCACACCAAAGTAAAATTTTATTTTGGCCGGGCTAAATCTTGTCGCGTTTATAAAGCTATTTATTTAATTCAGCATAACCATAAAGGTGATTGTACTTTTCACAATGTATTAATGCGTAAGGATTATTTAAATGTGCGGATGCACGGGATTTTAATTTTTCACTTTTTATCAAATATTAAAGAAGCAGAATTTATGCAGTATCGCAAACCAGTAGGCTTCGGGCCATCAGAAAATACATGGCCTAAATGGGCGCCACAGCGACTACAGTGTACCTCTGTTCTCGACATTCCAAAAGAATTATCAACCGTTTCGCCAATGTTTTTCGCTTTTATTGGCTCATAGAAACTCGGCCAGCCTGTGCCGCTTTCAAATTTTGTATCTGATCTAAAAACCTCCTGGCCGCATCCGATACATTTATAAATACCGCTCTCGTGATTGTCCCAGTATTTTCCGCCGAATGCCATTTCAGTTCCTTCTTTGCGTGTCACGTTGTATTGTTCGGCAGTAAGTTGTTTTTTCCATTCAGCATCAGTTTTCATTACTTCATATTTCTCCTGCTTTTTTTGAGCGCAGCTCAATAAGGTAAACAATACCGGAACCAATAACGTTATAATATTTTTCATTGTATAATAATCCTATTTAAGTTTATAATTAACTTTGAAATTCATATACGTGTTATAAATGTGATTGGTTGCATAAAATTAATATGAATTTTGGCGTATAAATTTCAAAATGGGAGTGTGGAAACAAATAGCCGAGTACCTCTGGTTAAGAAAAAAAGACCCGAATACTCCACGTACAAGGTGGATTGGCTATATGCATGGAATTAACCGCCTTTCGATCTTACTTTTTTTGCTGGCACTTATTATTATAATTATTAAGCTGCTCACCAGGTGATGTGGTAAAAGTTAGAATCAGGATTGCGATTTCAGACTTTCATAAATAATTTTAGCAGCACCGGCGGAGGCGTTCCCACCTTCAGAAAGTTGTTTCTTCAAAAGATAATAATCAAATTGAATTCTTTCTCTTTTTACAGGATCGTATAAGATTTCATTTAATTCACTGGTAATATTTTGTGCGGTTAGTGTGTCCTGTATCAATTCTTTTACTACTTCTTTGTTCATAATAAGATTTACCAGGGAAATATATTTAAGCTTTACAAGTCTTTTCGCTATTTGGTAAGACATGTTGCCTGCTTTATAACATACAATTTCAGGCACGCCAAATAATGCAGTCTCAAGAGTAGCGGTTCCGGATGTAACCAGTGCTGCACTCGCCTGCATAAGCACTGAATAGGTATCGTTAGAAACCATTTTTACATTTTCGAACGGCGCAAGAAAGGTTTCATAAAATTCATCTTCCACTGATGGAGCCTTGGCTACTATAAAAGTATTTTCGGGAAAATTCCTCGTCGCTTCCAGCATAAGGGGAAGCTTTGTTTTTATTTCCTGTTTTCTGCTGCCTGGCAATAAAGCAATCACATCAGGTTTCTGCTCCAGCTCCGGGTGGCTGGTTTTAAAATTTTCTATGACGGGTACAAGAGGATGGCCAACATATTCAACTTCGTAATTCCAGTTTTTATAAAATTGTTTTTCAAAAGGAAGAATAACAATCATTTTGTCCACGTACCTTTTTATTGATTTGACCCTGCTTTCTTTCCATGCCCATACCTGCGGTGAGATATAAAATATATTTTTGAAATTGTTTTGTTTGGTCCATTGAGCCATACGTAAATTAAATCCGGGGTAGTCAATGAGGATAACAACGTCAGGTTTGTAGGCAAGAATATCTTGCTTGCAAAATTTGAAATTCTTTAAAATAGCAGGAAGGTTTTTAATTACTTCGGCAAAGCCCATAAATGCAAGATCCCTGTAATGTTTAACAAGCGTTGCGCCCGCCGCTTCCATTTTATCGCCGCCCCAGCATCGGATATCGGCAGAGGAATCCAACTTACGGATCTCTTTGATAAGATTGCTGCCATGGAGATCACCTGAAGCTTCGCCGGCGATCATGTAGTATTTCATGCCCTGCAATTAGTTTTGCTAAAATGCTTAAAGATAATTAGAATTCATTTGCAGAAATCAAAATTCCGGGAGGATTTATCACGTTTTTGGTTCCATTCTGACAAATTCAGATTCCTGGTTTTAAAAAAATAAAATACTTCCCACCTGAAAAAAATTTTTGGCTTTTTTAAAACGGGATTACCCGTAAAGTAAATTGGATGGGAAGATCTCAGCAATAGAAGCCATGGTTTTGATTGATTTACCAGTATTTAAAAATCATGGCAATAATTGCGTAAATAACTGTTAGCACAAAAATTCCTTTAGCCGTTTTATCGCGATGCCCGTTTATGTAAATCGTAAATAAAATTGCATTTGCCATCAGTGAAACACTTATTGAAACCGTTATCAGGTTAGGATTCAATTTCATCCATTGCAGCATTTCAGAAAGAGTGAGGCCATGGAATTTATAAAGCTTAAAAATCATGAACCCCAACACCGGAGCCACAAAACCGAGGGCAAGGCCAAAAACGAAATTATCTTTTTTGAATAGCATCATATTTTCCAGTTCTTTTCCAGTTCTTTTTTTAGCGCATAATTGGTGAGGTCAAATTGCACGGGAACAACACTCACATAATTGTTTTGTAAGGCCCACACATCTGTATCATCCCCTTTATCAAAATTTTTGAACTCGCCGGTCAGCCAATAATATTTTTTGCCATGAGGATCAATACGCTCATAAAAATCTTCATCATATTTTGCATATGCCTGTTTGCAGATTTTAACGCCTTTCATTTCTTCCAATGGTACAGATGGAATATTTACATTAAGCAAAAGATGTTTATCCATTTTTGTTTCCAAAAGACTTTTTACAATTTTTTGCGCATAATATTTTGCGGGGCCAAAGTCTGCCTCGAACCGGTAGTCAAGCAGTGAAAATCCTACTGACGGAATACTTTCGATAGACGCTTCCATAGCAGCACTCATCGTTCCTGAATAAATCACATTAATAGAATGATTTGCCCCATGGTTAATACCGCTCAGGCAGATATCCGGCTTGCGATGCAATACTTTATCAACGGCTAATTTTACGCAATCAACCGGTGTGCCGCTGGTTTGCCAGCATTCCACACCTTCAAATATTTCTTCCACTTTATTTAGCCTGAGCGGAACCCCTATTGTAATGGCATGCCCCATCCCGCTCTGAGGCTTATCGGGTGCCACCACCACTACCTGGCCAAGGTTCTTTACTGCTTCTATTAAATTGCGTATGCCCGGTGCGGTTATTCCATCATCATTTGTTATGAGTATAATGGGTTTGTCGTCTGTAAATTCTGTCATTAAATTTTAAATATTTTTTTACGATTTACGATGGGACAATTACGATTGCTTTGTTGCCGTCGTAACGCGGATCGAAATCCTAAAACCACCTGAATAATGGCCTTGCTACCATTTCTTTAAACGGCCATGGGGTGGCATATAGTATAAATACTAATGCAATTCCGAAAAAAATCACGCTTCTCAGGAATTTTGCCCGCGATGTAGATGCTTTTTTTACGAACACTCTTCCCATGTGTACAAGTACCCATGCAAGTATCATCATTATTTCATGCTCCATAGTAAAAAAGCGCAGGTTGGCATCTTTCATGTTTTCGCCCAGGTGCTTTAGCCGGTCGTACCACGAGCCAACGAAATATAATGCAAGCCCTATTAATAACTGAATGTCCATACTCAGCATGAAAAAGAAATTGCTGCGGTTATCGCCGGCTGTAAATTCCTTTTTGCCTGCCAGGCCAACAAGGGCTCCCAAAACTGTCCATATTCCGAAGAGCAAAATCAGCCACCTTAATAAACTATGTAACACTAAAAGTATTTGCATAAATATTTTTTTGCAAAAGTAAGGGATTGGAGGGATGAGCAGGCGGATGATTAGCGGATCAGGGATGAGGAGGCCAGTGATGAGCAATGAGTGATCAGTGGTAAGCAGGTCAGTGATGCGTGTTAAAACTTGTGATCAGGTTTAATTAATTCCGGAAATTGTTTTTGAAATTTCCGGATTCTCGGGATAGATTCCATGCGCACATAAGGTACATTAGGATTGTTGACAATATAGTTTTGATGATAATCTTCGGCGTCCCAGAATTTTACAAAAGGCACAACCTGCGCTGCGATAGGCTCATTGAATTTTTTTGAGGCGTTTAATTCTTTGATATAATTTTCAGCCGCACTTTTCTCGCTATCATTCCTGTAAAAGACTATGGACCGGTATTGGGTTCCTTCGTCAGGCCCCTGGCCATTTACCTGGGTTGGATCTTCTGATGCGAAGTATATTTTTAATAATGTTGCATAGCTTACTTCGGATGAATCGTAGTAGACATTTACTGATTCAGCATGTCCCGTGTTGCCGCTTCCTACTTCTTCATAAGTCGGGTTTTGTTCAGTGCCGCCGGAATATCCTGAGATAACTTCCTTTACTCCTTTCACACTTTCAAATATGGCTTCTTCGCACCAGAAACACCCGCCGGCAAATGCAGCCTCGCTGTATTTTGAAAGTTCGGCTTTAGATAATGAAGGGATCGCTGCTATTTTTTTTGATCCTGATTCTTCACAGGAAAAAATTCCTGCCGCGAGTGTAATAAATATAAAAAAATGGACTACTTGTTTCATTACAATTTTATTTTTCTAAAACCTACGTCAAGCCGTTACTGAAAGATGTTAATTAAAATAATAAAATAATTTCTGCAACTTATTTTTTGATTGTTAAATCTTTCTTGCAATAAATGTTCGGGAAACCATTTTGCTATTTATCATAAATTATTTTAAAAGAAGAAAGATCAGGTTTTCGAACACGGTCTCTTTTTAATTCATAATCATAAATTACCCGGCCCAGGTTTTTCATAAAGGGAAATCCTATTGAATCGTAATCGTACGTATCATCATTTAAAATTTCATTTGTATTACAATTTATCGCGGCAGACAGGAAAAATTCAATATTCTTATCAAAGTCAACAATATAAGCTATATCCAAAAGCTCTCCGTATGCATCACCCTCCTTATTAAAAATTCTTATATTTTTTGGCAACGGCTCCTTTTGAGATCCATAAAGCAGGAACTTCCCATATGCATCGGGATAATTTGCAGAATCATAAGATGGATAAATTGTTTCCATGGGAAACTGCGACATGTAATGACGAATAAATGCATAATCTGAATCACTGAGATTAAATCTTTTATTTGCCGGAACACTTTCAGGAAAAATTACACTTCGTAATATCGTATGAAGATCTTCCAGTGCTATCCTGTTTTTTTTAGAAAAATCCATCGGTGTATTTATCAGTTGACCGGCCTTATAATAGGCTTTTCCAAGTGTATCGTGCCTTTCAGCATATTTAGTTTCATTAAATAATAAGGGCTGGCTGTATAAAACGTTGTTATTTCTATCTAAAAATTTCACAGGATTGGTATGCCGGTTTTCATCTTCTGATAACGAGATTTCGAGGCGGTGAATTATTTGGGCGTCCTCATGGCCCTTGTCGTGTAATTGTTCATTTAGATATTCCTGGCCTAAAAATTCATACAGCCTGTTGAAGGCATCATTGTCGCTTACTAAAAAAATCTTTTTGATATAGCTCTCAATGTTTGGACTTCCATTGGGAGTTTGCGGATCGTTAAAGGTTGGAGTTTGTCCGTTATATGCTTCTTCGGTTATCATGGTGGTGCCCATGTTAATACCTGTATTTTGCAGCTCATTAAGTTTTTGTAAAGCAAGTAAAGCAGTGGGAAGCTTTACAGTGGAAGCCGGATAAAAATATTGGGAACTATCAACATTAAAGAAGTGATCTGTAAATTCCGGGTTGTTATTTTCATCACGGTTTACTTCCGTGTATATTATCTGTACGTTTCGTGTTTTCTTCTGTCGCAAAATGCTATCGAAATACTGCGGATACTGCCGGAGAAGATTTTCCAAAAAAGGAGATGTTTTGGCGTTGTCAATGACTTCAGCCCTTGTGGGAATTTTAGCGGTATCAATGGTATCATTTGAGCTGTCTTTCATGACTTGTGGTAAAATTACATGGGTTATTTTTGCGGGCCTGCAAGCTTGCATTAAGATAATTGCCACAGAAATAATAAGCAATTCTTTTAATTTCATTTAGAGCATGTTAAATCAAAATTAGAAAATTACAGCAGCAAAGACGACTTAAATTATTTCATAAAGCCCTCAATCACCTTTAAATGATGGGCATTTTCCACATCAAAACCTTATCTTTGCAAACTTCTAAAAATTAAGATATGAAATTGAAAGGTTTGGTGTGGTTTTTTGCCATTACTCTTATTCTCATTTCCGTGTACCAGCTTTCTTTTACATGGGTTGTAAACAGCTATGAAAAGAAACTGCAGCAAAAGGCTGAAAAAATAGTAAAAATGGGGCATCCCAATATTACTGCCGAAGAAAAAGAGAACCTTGTTAAAGCTGAGATTAGCCATTTGCGGGATAGTTCAAGGGATGTTAAAATATACCCGGTTCTTGGGACAACCTATCAAAAATGTAAAGAAAACGAATTAAATCTCGGCCTCGATCTCCAGGGAGGAATGAATGTAACCCTCAATGTAAGTCTCGAGGGCCTTTTGAAATCGTTGAGCAATAATCCCAAAGATCCGCAACTGGTAAGTGCTTTAAATAAAACTAACCAGGAAAAAGTAACAAGCGACCTTGACTATATTTCGTTGTTTGGGCAGGTTTTCAAGCAACAAAATCCATCTACAAATCTTGCATCGATATTTGCTGGTGCAGGCAAAACCATCAAAATCACTGACAACGACAACCAGGTACTGAATCAGTTAAGAACTACTTCAAAAGGCGCAATTAACCAAACTTATAAGATTTTATTGAAGCGTATTGACCAGTTTGGCGTTGCACAGCCCAACATTAATCTCGATGAAAATAAAGGAATTATTACGGTTGAACTTGCAGGTGTGCAGGATGCTACGAGAGTACGGAATTTGTTACAGGCATCGGCGCATTTACAATTTTGGGAGGTTTATAATATAGGAGAAATAGGAAAAAATATTGATGATGCAGATAAAGCGCTTGGGCAATACCTGAGTGGAACTGCACCGGACACTTCAAAAAATGTAAACGATTCATCGAAAGCGGCAATTGATTCATCAAAAATTTTGGCCAATCAGCATCCGCTGGCAAATGTCATTCACTTCATCGGGCCGCAGCAGGATAAATCCGGTAAGCAACAATATTTTGCCGCAATAGCAAATATTGAATTGAGGGATACCGCAAAGGCAAATCAATATTTGAATATGGATATTGTGAAAAACAATTTTCCATCTGATATGAAATTTTTGTACGGGCTTGAGCAAAAGGACGAAAAGTCAAACCGAAAATATTTTGATTTATATGCTATCAAAACAGTTCCGGGAACTGATAAAGCAAAGTTGGAAGGAGAGGGAGTTGAAGATTCAAGAGCCGATTATGATGAGCGTGGGCGGCCTGCAATAAAAATGCAAATGACTCCATCTGGAAGCCGCACATGGGCGAAGCTTACCACAGATAATGTGAACAAGCCGATTGCGATTGTTCTCGATGACATTGTGTACAGCGCACCAAATGTAAACGGACCTATTGAGGGAGGAAATTCTGAAATAAGCGGAAACTTTTCTGTAGAAGAGGCGCAGGACCTGGCCAACATTTTAAAGATTGGAAAAATAGATGCACCGGCAAAAATTGTGCAGGAGCAAATAGTGGGACCAACCCTTGGACAGGACGCCGTAAATGGTGGTGCGAAAGCTTTTATTATTTCATTTTTTATCATTTTCATCCTGATGTTGTTGTATTACAATACAGGAGGATGGGTGGCAAATATTGCATTGATCTTAAACCTTCTTTTCACAATAGGAATTTTAAGTGCATTAGGCGCAACGCTTACTGCCGCCGGTATTGCAGCACTTGTACTTACAATCGGTATGGCGGTAGATACCAACGTAATTATTTTTGAAAGGATAAAAGAGGAGCTTACCCGAGGTAAAAATTATCAGCAGGCAGTGCATGACGGGTACAGGAGATCACTTGCCCCTGTAATTGATGCGCACGTAACTACTTTTTTAACTGCTGCGATATTATTTTATTTCGGTCTTGGGCCGGTACTCGGATTTGCCACTACGCAAATGCTGGGTATTTCGCTTTCTCTCTTCTGCGGTATTTTATTAAGCAGGTTGATCACAGATGTGTGGACAAATAAGCAAAGACACTTTAAATATTTCACCGGCATTTCCAAGAAAATATTTAAGCATGCAAGTTTTAAATTTATTGAATACAGGAAGATTGCTTATGGAATTTCAATCATTGTATTGATCCTGGGCATCTCTTCATTTTTTAACGGCTTTGAACAAGGCGTTGAATTTAAAGGAGGCAGAAGTTATACCGTAGAATTTGAGCACCCGGTAACCCGTGATGCAATTTCGAATTCGCTTCATGAATCACTGGGAGGCGATTATCCTGTAATCAAAACTGTAGGGGACGACAGGCATCTGAATATTACAACCTCGTACCTCATTGGGCAGGAAAATGCTGACAGCACGGTTCAAACGCATTTATACCAGGGGCTAAAACCTCATTTAGCCGCGAACCTCTCTTATCAGCAATTTGTAAAAAGCAGCATTCAAAGCTCACAGGTAGTGCAGCCAATCATCTCAAAAGATCTTAGGAACGGCGCTATAAAAGCAACCATATTTGCGCTGATCGCAATTATCCTTTATATATTTATTCGTTTCCGTGACTGGAGATATTCGTTAGGTACCATCGTTGCTTTGCTTCATGATGTATTCGTTGCACTGGCAGTGTTCTCCTTTTTCAAAAGCATTGTGCCCTTCCCATTAGAAATTGATCAGCATTTCATCGCGGCGATTCTTACGGTTATTGGCTTCTCAATGAATGATACTGTAATTGTATTTGACAGGATCAGGGAATACAGCCATAATATGAAAGGAGCAGATAAACCAACCATTATCAACAGAGCTATCAATGATACTTTGAGTCGGACTATTATGACTTCCGCTACTGTATTTATTACATTGCTTATTTTATTTATTTTCGGTGGAGAAGTAACACGAGGTTTTTCTTTCGCGATGTTGATTGGTGTAATTACAGGAACGTACTCATCAATATTTGTAGCAGCCCCGATTTTGGTTGATTTTGCAAAAGACAAACCATTAGGTGCAGCGGATCTTGCGACAGAAAACGTGAAAAGAGCTGCAGCAACAAAAAAATTAGCGAAAGCGAAATAATTATTTTATCATTTTTTGCCGCCTTAAGAAACCTGTGATTAGTCGCAGGTTTTTTATTTTATCTTTATCTGTCATTGTTTGAAATAATGACCTTTACCCCCGAAAATATTTTACTTATAGGCTCTATCCTTTTGCTGGCAAGTATTTTTACCAGCAAAACGTCGGCTCGTTTTGGTATTCCTACCCTGGTACTCTTTATTGGCGTTGGTATGCTGGCTGGCTCGGAAGGGCCGGGAGGAATTCATTTTTATGATCCAAAACTGGCACAGATACTCGGCGTAATCGCACTGAATTTCATTTTGTTTTCCGGCGGACTCGATACAAAGTTTGAAAGCATAAGGCCTGTATTATGGCGTGGTATTTCTTTATCAACGCTTGGTGTTTTATTCACTGCAGCCAGCGTAGGAATATTTGTTCATCTTGTTACCAATTTTACTTTGCTGGAAGCATTGCTTCTTGGATCGATAGTTTCATCTACGGATGCTGCCGCGGTTTTTTCAATATTAAGATCAAAAAATATTGGTCTGAAAGGATATATACGTCCTACACTCGAGCTTGAAAGCGGAAGCAATGATCCATTCGCGTTTGGACTAACTATTACCCTCACGTCACTTATTGCAATGGGCGAATCACCGGGCGTTGGATTGATATTTCATTTTTTAAAAGAGATCGTTTTTGGAGCTGTAATCGGTTTGATATTGGGCAGGATTGTCTTATTTGTTTTAAATAAAGTGTCCCTTGATATTGAAGGCCTGTACCCGGTATTCTTAATGGCTTTCGTTTTCTTTACTTTTTCATTTACCGATCTTTTAGGAGGCAACGGTTTTCTCGCGGTCTACATCGCGGGTTTGACGTTGGGCAATAATAATTTTATCCACAAAAAAAGTATTATAAGATTTTATGACGGCCAGGCCTGGCTCATGCAGATTATTATGTTTTTGACTTTGGGGTTATTGGTTTTTCCTTCCCACATTTTGCCTGTAATGGGCCTGGGCATTTTAATTTCATTAATACTAATATTTGTTGCAAGGCCGATAGGTGTTTTTATAAGTCTTTTGTTTTTTAAAAGAGTACATCTTCGGGAGAAATTATTTATCTCCTGGGTGGGCTTAAGAGGCGCTGTGCCGATTGTGTTTGCCACATATCCGTTAATTGCCAACCTGGAAAAATCACATACCATTTTCAATCTCGTATTTTTTATATCTACCATTTCAGTACTGCTGCAGGGAACTACATTACCGATAGTTGCAAAGTGGTTAAGAGTTATAGTGCCACAAAACGTAAAGCGAAAATTTGCGTTGGATCTTGAACTTTCAGATTCTCCCGATTCCGAAATGATAGAAATACTTTTACCCGATACAAGCCCGGCGATTGGGAATTCTGTTGTAAATCTTGATTTCCCTAAAAAAGCATTTATTGTAATGATTCAGAGAAATGGCAAATACATCCGGCCGGGCGGGTCTACAATTATTGAAAAGGGTGACAAGCTTTTGGTGCTTGCTTCAAACGCTGAAGTGATTGAAGATGTTTTCAATAATCTTGGGTACTTTGAGTAAATAATACTACCCAGGCCTTTAGTCTAAATGATTTAATATTACGTTTATAATTTCATCAGTATCTCCGTCAAAATGATGGCCGCCCGGCAGCACTTCATGCGAGAATTTTTTCAATGTAATTTTATTAAACGCAATTTCATGTTCATCACTTCCATTGATAATTACAATATTGTCACCGTTTAATTTATTTATTTCGCCAACCACATCCATGTTTCTTTTAGTGTTGCCACCAAAGATATCGGACCAATGGATTTCAAAATCTGTGCTGCCGGAAGAAGCCATAAGGAAAGATGCCGTTATATTGTCATTTATATTTTTTGGAAACCTGTTTAGAATAAAAGGAAGCACATCAGCGCCAAAAGAATATCCAATAAGAACGACCTGCTTGTTTTTTCGTGTGGCTATTTTTGAGCTCAAATAATTTTGTACATCGGTTGTTGTTTGTTCCGGGGTTTTTTTATCATTGAAATACGATCTGGCATTTAATGCATAAACATCATAGCCTTTCTTATTAAGCGATTGGCACAGCGCCGTAGAAAATTTATTAAATCCTCCATCTCCTGAAATGTAAAAAATAATCGGCTTATCGTGGTTGTTAGAGAGCCACTCTTTCACCGGCAAATTTTGCGCAAGAGCGGATGAGATCATTAAAAATGGAAATGAAAAAGTAAACAGGAAAAGCATTTTTTTATTCATAGATGCATATTAAGGTTGCATAACTTTATGTAGAGCAGCAGGCAATTGCAGGAGATCGTAATCAGTTTCATACACCAAAAATTTGTCTTCCCAGATTGTTGCATACTTCTCTTTAAAATCACGAAGGCCGTGATAATGTTTAAAACGTTTTAATTTCTCACCAGCATATTTTATCATTTGCTCTGCTGGGCCCTGCGGGTCAGAAATTCCGGTCATCGGAACAAGACCAAGGTTTATATATTGGCAGTTGTGTTCCTTTGCATATTCAATCATTTTAATAATAAGCGCATCCATGCATCCGCCCGGAGCTTCAGACGTTTTTCTTATCAGATCATAAGTACATTCCTCGGGAGAATAGTCAGGAATTATATTCAGGAAAGGCTGCAATTTTTCCGCTCAGCATCAGCAATCGTTATTACATCCTGCTGCATTATTTCTTTTGATTCAAACATGCCTTGCGAAAAAACCTGTTCCTCTTTATCAAAAGCAGCCAGCCACTCATCCGATATTTTTTTCAATTCAATTACCAGGTCATTTGACAGTGGTGCTTTATGAATCGCGGATGTGTATCCTTTTTTTTGTAGACTATTAAGTGCGTTTCTTAACGACTTTTTATCCTTGCCTTCCAGTTTGAAACTTACCACATCTAATATGGCTTCCTGACCGATTATCATTTTTTGTTTTCTTAGCTGGTTAAACCATAATATGCTGTTTTCGTCAACGCGGTAAAAAGCAATTCTTAATCCCATTTTACTGCACTGCTTGTAAAATTCAGCTAATACTTCGAATTTATGCTCTTCTGCACACACGGGCTCTTCTAATACAATTGCAAACCCATTTGCTATGCGGTAAGAAACAAAAGCGTCATGATAATCTGAAAAGAAAAATAATTTATCCCTGTAAATTTTAAAATAATCTACCGATGAATTGCCATACTGGGCAAGTAAATATTTTGCTTTTTCCCGGGCAGATTCATTCTCCGGCTCTACTTTTAAAAATGGTTTTATGAGGGTAAATAAAAGAAAGCCCCAACTTAAAAAGCCAAGTAAATGAATTAAGAAAATAAACTGGTGACCGAATGGAGTGCGAGGATGCAGATTATTTCCACCTAGTAAAAAAATATCCATAGTGTTAAGCAGCGATTGCTTCCACGTAAAATCAATACCGAAATGCTTTACATCAATAAAATAAAAACTTACATAGCCAAAAATCAATACCGATAAAAAAATAATGGCAACCGATAATAAACCAAGGCGAATCCATTTAATACTGCTTCTTATCCTATACTGACTACTGCTTATAAGCAGCAATAAAATGTATTACGCCGGCAAAGGTGGCTTCTTCATAATCAAAGGCTTTGGTAAGATTGCCGATCAACGATAAAATTGAAAGGAGCAATGCCAATCGCCAGGCATTTTTTAAACCTTTGAACATAAATGCCGAAGTGATCAGCAATGCCAATCCAATAAAAAGCACAAGAATGTTTGACGCGTTGATCGCTTCCAATGGAAGAAATTCCCTTATAAGGCGGAGCCGTATCCTCATAGGTGGCGTTACAACAGAAATAATATTTATGATCCCTAGTGTAAAAATCAGCAGAGCCGGAACAATCCTTATAAACAAATGCCGCCCTCTCCATGCAAAAGCAAGTATACCACATGCCATCGGAAGCCAGAATTCGAATACCCGGTACAAAACTGTAATTGATAAAGCCTGCACAGTTGAATAACCATACAATTCCAGGATGTAAACCAGCGAAATTTCTACAGCACCTAATCCGCGCAAAAACGGCGACGTTATCATTAGCAATACGGAAACCATATATGCTATTGCCGCTACGGAAAAGGAGGCGGGAAAGCCCAGGGCAAGCATCGCGATATAAATGTGAAACATTCCTGAAATCTCAACACCAGTTGAAAATAAAATGCTGCCCGTATATTTTTTGCCATTTACATTAGCGGCAAAAAGTTCATCTATGAAAGGAGCAATTCGCGGAATTTTCCTTTCAATATAGTTGTATAATTTACCTTTTCCCCTCAGTGATCTTGCGATCCAGATGATACCGGCTAATATACAAATAACTAATATCAAGCCAATCCATGCGCTTTTTAGATGCTGATTTGATGATATTGCAAACAATATTACTACCGGGAAGCCCACGAGAAAAACAGTAAATAATCCGGCGAAGGCGTATAATCCGCTGGCCTGGTGAACCTGTGTTTTATTGAATCCTCTTTTTCTTAATTGCGATGGAGTATATGCCAGAGCACTTACTCCGCCGGCAGGGAGAAAGATGCTTAGAAAGTTTCTTTTTAAAAAAAGCTCAATGGAGTCAATCCATTTTAGCGATAGCCCGATAGATGCAAAACTGCTTACGTACATGCCACTTTGAAAAAGAATATAAAGCAGGGTTGTAGTGATTCCCGCAAGAAGCCATCGTCCGTCTGCGCTCTTAAACTGCGGAATTATTTGCTGCAATTCCTTTCGTTCACTTCGAAAAAAAATAAAAGCCAGCAGGATCATTAAAGCAGCAAGTATTTCTCTCCAGTATAGTTTTGCAGAAAATGACCGGATCTTTTTATATAAGGGTGGAAGCTTCAGGCCTTTTTGCGGCAAAGATATACAATCAAAAATCCACGGGATGAACCTTTAGGCGGATTTTAAACAAATGAATTATTTAACAGCCAGGTTTTATTTACCGCATTGACATAGAACCCAAACTTTTATTAAAATTTTAAGCGGATGCTCCATACCCTGCGATCATACTATAGTGCACCAATTAACGTTATATCGAATAACTAATAGTGTTGCGGCTATTTGATAGCATTCTCTATTTCTCTAAGTAATAGTCCTCTATCGGCTCATTTTTAAAAATGTATGAAAAAAATTTCTTTTTTGGTGTTTTTTGCGCTACCGTTTTTTGCCCTGGCACAAACCAATTTAACCATCACAAACCCCACAGCCTTAAATATTTTAAAAGGTATTTACGACCCAACTATCTATAATCCTGTAAGTGTATCACAACTACCTGGTGATATTATCCAGGGAATTAAGGATAATGTAAGCGAAGATTCCATAAAGAATTATTGGACTAAACTGGGTACTTTCTATAACCGGAACACCGGCAATCAACTTGCTTCTTCCACAAAAGGAATTACTGCAACATTCAACTGGGTAGGCTCAAAATTCCGGGAATTCAGCGCCGTCAACAGCAACAGGCTTATTGTTTCTGATTTTACTTTTAACCAAAACATCTGTTCGGCTCCATCTCACAAAGAAACGTTTGCTGTACTACCTGGCAGTAGCCTGTCTGATAACTCAGTGCTTATCTTTTTGGCCCATGCTGATAGCCGGGCCTCGACTTCCTGCACACCTTCGGCCACTTCTGCAAAGGGTATGGAAGATAATGCAACGGGAGCGGCGCTGGTAATAGAATTGGCGCGGGTAATGAGCCAGTTTAGCTATAAACAAACTATTGTTTTCATGATAACGACCGGTGAAGAGCAGGGGCTTTATGGATCTACTGCCTTCGCTACCTATCTGCACAATACAAATATTCCCGTAAAGGCTGTTCTCAACAATGACATCGTAGGATCTCTTTATTGCATCTTACCGACTAACCCTGTGGGATGTTCTATAAATAACGGTGTTGATTCTACAACTGTCCGCCTTTTTTCCGGCGGCGGAGTCAATTCAATTTCCAAAGCATGGGCCCGATATATCAAACTGGAATACCAGGAAAACCTGCAGCATCTGCTAGCGGTGCCTTCTGTTATTAATATTATGGCGGATATTGATCGCAACGGCCGCTCGGGAGATCACGTACCTTTTTATAACCTGGGCGACAGGGCAGCAAGGCTGTGCTCTTTTAATGAACCCGGCGATGGATATGGCAGCGGACGGGAGCACCTAAGCCTTGATAGCGGAGGGGTAGATACAAAACTGATTCCAGATGGTAATATTGATTCTTTTTTTGTAAGCTTCTCTTTCTTAAAACGTAACACCCAGGTAAATGCAAATGCAGCGGCTATGGCTGCTATTGCACCAATTACTCCCGCTTATAGTGTTACTAACATTGGTAATAATAACCTTAGAGTGGTTATAAACACCCAGACGGGGTATCCCGCGTATAGGTTGGGAGTAAGAACTACGAGTTATGATTTCGATAGCGTTTATACATTCACCAGGCTGGTAGATACTTTACAGATGCCTGTAAGCGCCAATTTAAACTATTATGTCAGTGTTGCATCCCAGGATGCCAACCAGGTAGAAAGTTTTTTTGGCAATGAAATAAACCTCCAGGGAACGAATAGCTTTTTAGCGGTTGAATTGATCCAATTCAGCGCGAACCTGCTAAATGATAACGATGCATTAATCCAATGGAAAGTAGCAAATACTAACCTGACAGATAGGTATGAAGTGGAACGGAGTGACGATGCAATGCATTTTAAAGTTATTGGTTATGTGAATGCTACCTCATCCTACTTGTATAAGTTTCATGACGTAGCTCCTTTATCCGGACGCAGCTATTATCGCCTGCGTATGATTTCAACCGGTCAATATGATTACAGCCCAACAGTAAGCGTTGTAAGCTCGGCAGCTAAATTAACCCAGGTAATTCCTTCTCCTGCACATGACTTTATTATCGTGAGAACAAAAGCGTCAGGTAAATCTGCGGAGCTCACAGATATGAAGGGAAGGAGCTTTATGAATTTTATCGTTAAAGACGGAATGAGGGTGGACATTGCAAATATTCCCCAGGGACTTTACCTGCTGATAATAAATGGTAGCGAGGTGATTAGGTTTATTAAGCATTAAGTTCCCTTAAAAAAACTGTTGAGTTATTACCGAATATTTTAGGCATAGGTGTTAAGGGTCTCAACATTTTCCGAAGATTTTACTTAATATTCTTTGTTAATCTTATTCCTTCACTTGTAAAAAACGAAAGAAAGAAGCTTATTTCCATCCTCCTCCCAGTGAACGATACAATTCAACCATTGCATCCAACTTTTGACGCTGAATAGACGCTAAATTTAATTCTGCCTGTAATGCATTGCCCTGTGCCGTAATTACTTCAAGATAATTAGCCAAGTCACTTCTGAATAAAAGTTTTGAGTTAAAAACAGCACGCCGTAATGTATCTACCTGTCCGGTTGCTATCTGCTGCTGCTGCTCTAATTTATCGAGTTGCACCAATGCATTCGTCACTTCCGCAACCGACTGCAATACTGTTTGCCTGAATTGAATAACTGCCTGTTCTCTTTGAAGTTCGGCAACCTCAAATTGTGTTTTCATTTCCCGCCTTTTGAAAATGGGTTGTGCAATAGAACCGGCAGCTATACCAAATAGTGAATTAGGTACACTGAACCAGTTACTGGCTTTAAAAGATTCCAATCCGCCACCGGCTGTTATATTCAACGCAGGATACATATTTGCCTGGGCAATACCTACGGCTGCATTGGCGCTTATTAATCCCAATTCTGCAGTGCGTACATCAGGCCTCCTGCTTACCATTGCAGCCGGCAAACCTGTTGAAAGATTTTCCGGAACAGAAAAATCGTTCAACAATTTTTTACGTGTAACCGTGCCAGGTAGTTGTCCTGTCAGTACCTGCAGTGCATTCTCCTGCAAAGCGATATCTTGCTCAAGTTGCGGTATTAATAATGCGGTGGATTGTTTTTGTGATTCCGCCTGCTGCACACCCAATTCATTTCCTATGCCTGCACCTTTTAGCAACCGGGTTGCTACCAGGAAACTATCACTCAATAAAAGATTCCTATGGGCAATATCTGATTGTTTGTCCAGCATCAACAGGTTAAAATATCCTTGCGTGATATCTGCTACCAATTGTGTCTGTACTGCTTTTGCTGCTTCCCTGGTTCGCAGATATTCTGTAAGAGCCATTTCTTTTTGTCCTCTTATTTTGCCCCATATATCTGCTTCCCATGAAAGATTGACACCCGCCGAATAATTTTCGACATAACTTTTGCCGATGAAATTTTTTAGACTAATACCATTAAGGCTGTTATTGGATGGACGACTGATTTGGCCTGTAAGCAAAAGATTCACTTCAGGCATTTGTAAAGCCTTGCTTTGTTTTAGCTGCAATTGAGCAATATCAATTCGCTTTATTGCTATCAACAGGTCGTGATTATAACTAATTCCCTTTTCTATTAATTTCTGTAAAGTAGCATCGGGAAAAAAATTTTTCCATTCTATATCGGCTATACTGCTGGTATCCGAAAAGCTAACTATATTAAATTGTTTCGGTAGCTCCAGTTCGGGCCTCTGGTATTCTTTCCCTAGCCTGCATGCAGAAAGAAAGATAAGCATCGACAGAAATATTGAATATCTTTTCCAGTTTATATTACGTTTCATAATCTTTATTTGTAATTCAAAAATTATTCCGCCAGGTCAGGCGTTTTGATTTCTTTTTTTCTTCCCACCTTTTCCTGCAGGTATTGAAAAATGACGAACAATACCGGGATGACAAATACACCAAGTATTACCCCGGTAAGCATACCTCCCAGAGCGCCCGTGCCGATGGAACGATTGCCCAAAGCAGAACCACCTTTTGCCCATGTCAGCGGAAGCAGTCCTACAATAAATGCAAATGATGTCATAAGAATAGGGCGCAGCCGTAATTGAGCCGCCTCAAGCGCAGATGCGATCAGCGTCATGCCGGACCTTCGCCGTTGCAAAGCATACTCAACGATTAAAATTGCATTCTTAGCTAACAACCCTACAAGCATAATAAGCCCTACCTGTACATAAATATTATTCTCAATTCCGAAAAGCGTAATGAATGCAAATACACCAAATATGCCTGTAGGAACAGTTAAGATAATTGCCAGGGGTAATATGTAGCTTTCATATTGTGCGGCCAAAAGAAAGTACACAAATATTATACTGAGCAAAAAAATCAAAATGGTTTGACTTCCGGTATTAATTTCTTCTCTTGTCATACCCGTCCACTCGTAAGCATAACCACGGGGAAGCACCTCTTTGGCGGTTTCCTTGATCGCCCTAATAGCGTCGCCCGTGCTATAACCCGGGTTGGGTGTGCCATTGATGGTAACTGCATTAAAGAGGTTGTTGCGTGTAACTGTTTCGGGGCCATAAACCCGCTTGAGTGTAACGAGTGTGTTGGCAGGCACCATCTCTCCCGAAGAATTTTTCACATAAATATTATCTAAAGAAGCAGCATCAGTTCGGTAAGCAATATCCGCCTGCGCTATGGCACGATAGTATTTTCCAAACCGGTTGAAGTCTGAAACGAAGCTGCTGCCATAATATATCTGAAGAGTTTGGAGGAGCTCTCTAACGGATACGCCTAATTGCATTGCCTTTGCGTTATCAATTTCAATCATGTACTGCGGATTCCCAGTGGCAAAAGTGGTAAAAGCGTAAGCAATCTCTTTTCGTTGCATTAATGCGCCAATAAAAGCGTAAGTAGTGTTGCCCAGTTTATCAAGAGGGCCGTTGGTACGGTCCTGCAGCATAAATTCAAAGCCGCTTACATTACCAAATCCCTGGATGGTTGGGAAGGTAAAGAAGAAGGCATTGGCTTCTTTTACCTCGCTAACTTTCTGTGACATCATATTGGCAATTTTTTCCAAATCCTTCACCGGCCCTCTTTCATCGTAAGGTTTCATGCGAACAAAACCTGCACCATAAGGAGAAGCATTAGCGTTGGAAATAAAATTAAATCCGTCAATGATGTACCTATTGTTGGCTATCGGTTCTCTCTTAATAATGCTATCTATTTTTTCCATCGCCTTGTGAGTTCTGTCTAAAGAACTGCCTGGGGGAGTATTAACTGCATACAATAAAAAACCCTGGTCTTCTGTTGGTATAAAACCCGTAGGTGTTTTTTGTATTAATATAAAAGCAGCAATGGAAATTATTACCAATCCGCCGATGGCAACCCATTTACGCCGGATAAGAAATCGGACACTTCTTTTATATTTATTGGTCATGGCCGCAAAGCCCGCGTTGAAAGCATTGAAGAAACGACCGGCAAACCCTTTTTTGGTAACATGGTTTTCCTTTTCGCCATCGTAGGGGCTCTTTAAAAATAATGCACATAGGGCAGGGCTTAGGGTTAATGCGTTTACCGCCGAAATTAAAATTGCGGTAGCAAGCGTAAATGCAAACTGCCTGTAAAATACACCGGCCGGGCCTTGCATAAAACCAACCGGTACAAATACGGCCGCCATTACCAGCGTAATAGATATGATGGCACCTGATATTTCATTCATAGATTGAATGGTTGCCTTCATCGGAGATAACTTTGTCCGTTCCATTTTTGTGTGAACCGCTTCCACCACTACTATGGCATCGTCAACCACGATACCTATTGCCAGCACCAATGCAAACAGCGTAAGCAGGTTTACTGTAAAACCAAACAGCTGCATAAAAAAGAATGTACCGATGATAGCAACCGGAACAGCAATAGCCGGTATCAGCGTTGAACGAAAATCCTGCAGAAAAATAAACACGACAATAAACACGAGCACAAAAGCTATCAACAATGTTTCTCTTACCTGGCTGATAGATGCATCGAGAAATTCTTTGGCGTTATACATAACAGTGGCTTCTACGCCCTTCGGTAAACTCGCTGAGAATTCTTTTATCTGCCGTTCTGCTTCTGTAAGAATACTGTTGGCATTGGAACCTGCCGTTTGAAAAATTGCAAAACCTGAAGTAGGCCCGCCATTCAACAGACTGTTTGCGGAGTATGTAAAAGAGCCAAATTCTACTCTTGCAATATCTTTCAATCGTATTAACGAACCATCATTATTTGCCTTAATAATTATATTTTCATAATCTTCATTCTCGTTGAGCTTACCCTTGTATTTTAGAACGTACTCAAAGGTTTCAGTGCTGCTCTCCCCAAACCTGCCAGGCGCCGCTTCAATACTCTGATCTCTTATCGCATTAGTAACATCCTGCGGAGACAGGTGATTGGCGATTAAACGGTCAGGCTTAAGCCAGATACGCATTGAATAATCCCTTGCCCCAAACACAAGAGCCTGCCCCACACCGGGAATGCGTTGCACCTGCGGAATAAGATTTATTTTAATATAGTTCTGCAGGAAGGTTTCATTATATGTACTGTCTTTACTTGATATCGCAACAAACATAATAATACTGTTCTGTTGCTTTTGGGTTGAAATGCCTGATTGAATTACTTCCTGCGGTATTTGACTTACGGCCTTGGACACACGATTTTGTATGTTTACGGAGGCGATATCCGGGTCGGTTCCCTGTTTAAAAAAAACGGTCAATGTCATGCTTCCATCATTACTGGAATTGGAGGTCATATAAGTCATATTTTCCACTCCGTTAATGGCCTCCTCCAATGGCGTCGCTACTGACCTGGCCACCACTTCGGCATTGGCGCCGGGGTAAAGGGCGGTTACTACCACGCTGGGTGGAGCAATATCCGGGAATAACGTAATGGGCAGGGTATATAGAGACAAACCGCCTAATAAAAGGAGTATGATAGAAATGACAGTAGACAATACGGGCCTTTCTATAAATTTTTTTAACATCCTGAAAGAGTTTTCTGTTTATAAGGTAAAATACGTTGAATGATGGCCCGCTGCTTACAATGGGCGTGCTTGTAACAGGCTATCCATAGACATGGACTCCGGTCTTATAACTGCACCATCTTTTAATTTATCAAGGCCTGTGTATACAATTTTATCACCGGCTTTTATTCCTTTTTCAACGAGATAATAATTGCCGCTTTTCCCTGTAATATCTATAGGAGTGCTCACTACTTTATTACTATCTGTAAGCATGAAGACAAATACTTTATCCTGCAATTCGAATGTTGCTTCCTGTGGTATCACTAAAGCAGAAGGAATAGAATGTGGGATACGAATCCTGCCTGTATTTCCTGAACGCAACAAACCATTTGCATTTTGAAATGAAGCCCTGAAACTAATGGCACCTATATTATTATTGAATTGTCCCGAAGCTATTTGTACTTTTCCTTTTTGCGGATAAACGCTGTTATCAGCAAGCAACAATTCAACCGAGGGCATCTGCTTTATTTTTTCCTGGATTGTATTGCCGGAAAATTCCTCTTTGAACCGGAGGTAATCTTTTTCACTCAAAGAGTAATAAGCGTATACTTCTTTTATCTCTGAGACAACTGTCAAAGCCTCGGCTGTGGCAAGGCCAACAAGACTTCCTGTCTTGAAAGGAATTCTGCCAATATAGCCATCCACAGGGGCTTTGATTAACGTGTATCCCACGTTAATCTCTGCACTTTGAACCATAGCCTGTGCCTGGGTTACATTGGCAGCTGCCGCATTCCAAGCAGCCTGGGCAGTTTTTAGTTGAACGCTGGATATTATATTGTTCTCTACAAGGGGAGTCAATTTTGATACATTGATTTGAGCATTGGCAAGATTTGCTTTTGCCACAGCGACGCCTGCCCTGGCATTATTTAATAGTTCCCGGTATGGACGCTCATTAATATGAAACAGAGGTTGTCCTCTTCTTACGTAAGCGCCTTCGTCCACATAGATTTTATCAAGATAACCCTCTACCTGCGGGCGAATCTCGATGTCTTTGCTCCCTTCAAGCGATGTGGGGAATTCCTGGTAGGTAGTTGCAGGCATACTGGGGACCTCAATTACAGGCAGTGCCTGTTGTGGTTGCTCAAACCCTTGCTCCTTTGCTAAGGAAGAGTTGCAACTATTTATTGTAACTGCTGCAAAAACAAGATAAAAAAGTTCCTTGCATTTTAATACAATGGATTTAATGATTTGCATGTTTTCGATTTTTTGATTTTAATAAATTCTATATCTCCCATTAGCATAGAGTTCCTTGATTTATTCCCACCTCCGGTCACAAATATTTTATAGGAGTGTTTGTAAATTTCGACCTTACGCTACTATATTTTCTAACAGTGTTAGAGGGCAAACAAAAAAATTTTATCCCAGATTTTTTATAAACCCATCTATTGCATCATCAAGCACTGCTTTATTAACTTCTTCCGAAACAGGAGAACTTCCCATTATCTTGATAGATACAAGACCATGGACTATCGACCAGAAGGTGTGATATTTTAAACAGGCGCTGGTGCCTGATTTTTTACTTTTTGAAAGGACTTCACTGATTGCTTCCATTATAAAATAATCAAATCTAGTTTTATCATCCTTACATTTTTCACCTTCGCAACAAGCCATCCCCACTCCATACATCAACTGGTAATATTCCTTATTCTTTAATGCGAAATTCCAGTAAGCATCGGCCATTGCTATTAACTGGTCAGCCGGCTCATCATATTTATTTTTTGCCCGGCCTACTTTTTTTGACAATAACTCAAATCCTTCATTCACAAATTCAAGCAGGATTGCTTCCTTATTTTCGAAATGGTCATAGATAACGGGTACGCTATATTCAATCGCCTCCGCCACCCTGCGAATAGAAAGTGCTTGCCATCCGTTCTCCTTCACCATCTGCCATGCGGTGGATAGAATAGCTAACCGCACTTTTTCTTTTTCCCGTATTCTGCGTTCCGTTATGCCCATATCATTAGTTTTTTCTAACACCGTTAGCAAAAGTAATGATGTTTTTAATATCCGGCAAAAAAAAAATTGTATGCAAAGAGCTTAATAAAAAAACAAAATTAGCAACGGTCAGTGACAACCCTATGTCAGGAGGGGTGTAAGAACCGTAGAATTAAACTCCGCGGGGCATATTCGCATCAGGCCCCCGGATCGAATTAGTAAAGGCAAAATTATGGGTGCTGGTTGTGTGAATGGGGTAGGGAATGCGGCAATTTAGGGGGTTGATTGCGACAAATGGTCGTTGTGTATTTTTTCAAACTGAGTACTGGCCATATAGGTTGCGGCCTTTTGTCCCAATGTCGTTACAGGCTTTTTCAGCATTAGAATATTTTTAGTCATCTCCAAATCTCAACAACTGTCAATATTTATTATTTGCTAATCTACCGGTCGTGAGAATAGCACTGGAACAGGAGATGCCTACTGTTCTTCTAAAACAAGAAATGGATTCATAAAAAACTTTAAGACGCTTTTGCGACAATTTTTATCTTGGGAAGGGAAGATACACGGGCATCTTTCGTGTGTGAAATTAAAATGTGTGTGACCCCGCAGAGACTCGAACTCTGGACCCGCTGATTAAGAGTCAGCTGCTCTACCAACTGAGCTACGAAGTCATCTTTAAATGGAGGCATAGTTTGATGCACACAAAGGCCACTTAAACTCCAAAGGAACTACCGCAACCGCAAGTTGTGCTTGCATTAGGATTATTAAAAGTAAATCCCCTCGAATTGAGACCGCCTTCCCAATGTATTTCCATGTCGGTAAGATATATACTATGGGCTGGATTTATAATGCAGGGAATACCTTCGATTTCAAAATCCTCATCTTTTTCGGTTTTGGTATCAAAATCAAGTAGATAGGTCATACCCGAACAACCGCCACCTTTTACGCCTACACGCAGAAACTTATCAGAATCAAAGCCGGGTTCGTTCATTAATCTCTTAATTTCATTTATTGCTCCTTTGGTGAAAGTAACCGGTGTCTTATTAATTGTTTCCATAATTATTTTTCTTAATAAAATACGAAGTCGGCCTTTTAGCCGTTAATATTTCAACAAAATATTAAATCTTTTCACCTGCAAATTTACAACCCTTTACTTAGGGATTGAGTATTTTTGTTTGAAATTATCACAATGTCAACATTTGAAACCATCGTTATTATTCTAATGGGAGTCATTTTTTTAGCGACTATTTGGATGATAACAGAATTCACAGGCCTTAAAAAAGAAATTAAAGAAAAAACGGGGATAGATCCAGAGACTTTAAAGCTCAGGTTACAGGCTTACGAAAGACTAACCCTTCTGGCAGAAAGAATTTCACTTCAAAATTTACTATCACGTACACCAAATGCAGGGCTTTCCTCACGCCAGATGCAACTATCACTAATAGATGCCATTAAACAGGAATATGAATATAATGTGAGCCAGCAGGTATATGTTTCTACTGAAGTTTGGAAGGCGATAAACAATCTTAAGGAACAAAATATTTATGTTGTAAATCAGCTTGCTTCAACACTTCCTTTTAAAGCTTCAGGCATGGATCTGAACAAACAAATTATTGACTTCCTTATTAATAACCCCAAAGCTTCCCTTCATAATGTCGTATTGGATGCCTTAAATTTTGAAGCAAAGAAAATTATGTAATTTCTTTGCCCAATATTTAAGAACATTCAATGAAAAAAGTTTACACGGATTCAGGTATAGAAATTAAAAAATTGTATACATCTTCCGATGTTCCGCGGGGAGATGATGCAAATGTAAGACCCGGAGAATTTCCCTTTACAAGAGGAGTGCAGGAAGATATGTACAGGGGCCGCCTTTGGACAATGCGCCAATACTCCGGGTTTAGTACAGCCGAAGAAAGCAATAAGCGTTACCATTATCTTCTCTCTAAGGGCGTATCCGGGCTTAGTGTTGCATTTGATCTTCCTACGCAAATTGGATACGATAGCGACCATCCTCTTTCAGAGGGTGAAGTAGGTAAGGTAGGAGTGGCCATAGATTCAATCGAAGACATGGAGGCCCTATTTAAAGATATTAAATTGCAGGATGTTTCTACGTCAATGACAATAAATGCAACAGGTTTTATTCTGCTTGCTTTTTATGTTGCCCTGGCGAAGAAACAAGGGGCCAGTCTTCCCCAACTCCGCGGAACTATTCAAAATGATATATTGAAAGAGTATGCTGCAAGGGGAACCTACATATATCCTCCCAGGCCTTCTATGCGCATTATCACCGATATTTTTGAATGGTGCAGTAAAGAACTTCCTAAATGGAATACAATTTCGATATCAGGATACCATATACGTGAGGCTGGCAGTACGGCTGTGCAGGAGATCGCTTTTACAATTAGCAATGGTAAAGCTTATGTACAAGCGGCAAAGCAAAAAGGCCTGGACATAAATGTCTTTGGTAAAAGATTATCTTTTTTCTTTAATGCACACAACAATCTTTTTGAGGAAGTAGCTAAATTCCGGGCAGCAAGGAGGATGTGGGCAAAAGTTATGAAGGATGCCGGAGCAACCGATGAAAAAGCTATGATGATGCGTTTTCATACACAAACTGGTGGGAGTACCCTCACGGCACAGCAGCCACTCAACAATATAAGCAGGGTAACTATTCAAGCTATTGCCGCCGTTCTGGGCGGAACTCAAAGCCTTCATACTAATGGGTATGACGAGGCCCTGAACCTGCCAACGGAAGCGGCTGCCGCAACAGCGCTAAAAACTCAACAAATTATTGCCCATGAAAGCGGAATTGCGGATACTGCTGATCCTCTTGCCGGGAGTTACTTTGTTGAAAAATTAACCAATGACGTGGAAGGCGAAGCCTGGAGTCTTATTAAAAAAATTGATGCAATGGGCGGTAGTGTAACTGCGATTGAGCAGGGATTTATTCAAAATGAGATTGCCAGGAGCGCCTATCAATATCAGAGGAACATAGAATCGAAGGAGAAAATAATAGTTGGCGTGAATGCGTTTATAGAAGATGAGGAAATGAAACTTCCGAAATTCATAATTGATGATAACATCAGGCAGGTTCAGTCTGAAAAATTGAAGGCATTAAGACAGGGGAGAGATAATAAAAAAGTTGCGGCAATTTTGGAAAAAATTAAAGAGAATGCAACTAATAATAATAATTTAATGCCTATAGTAATTGAAGCCGTGGAAAGTTTTTGCACTTTAGGCGAGATTTCAGATTCTTTAAGAATGGTCTTTGGAGAATATAAATAAAGCTGAATAAATTAATCTATGAGATATTTTTTACTTCTTTTCTTTTCTTTACTTCTAATTAACAGCCAGGCGCAGAAATTCGCGCTGCTGGATAAAAGGCTTGCTCAACCTATTACTTATACAGATCATGTAAGGCAAACAGATAAGTTTAATGGCTTCTTTCCCGTCGAGAAAAAATTTCTCCCGCAATTTTTAACAGCTCTTGAGGAGATTTCCAAAAAACTTACAACACCTGGGCCCATAGGTAATGCGAGACAATATAAAATTGGTTGCACAAAATTTACAGGTCTTACTGTTTCCCTTGCCTCAGGAGATAGACTGGACTATATAATTACTTCAGATTGCCGTGATATAAAAATTAGTATGCACCTGAGTGATGCAAAGATCAGCAATGCGAACAATGCCTTTTTTATCAATACCTGGATCAAGTATATTAAAAATTCCGGGAACTAACTCACTTGCTTTTGCAGGCAATTTTTGATTTTCGTTTGCTCGTCGTCATCTAAAAATCCCGGAAAGAACTGGTCTTATTTACCTTTATATCACGGAGCAATGGAGATTTGGGACTGATATTAATGCTGAAGAAACGATACCTGCCGACCGGCGACACGCTTATTGCCATTTGCCAGCAGTGCATATCCCGTGATATAGAGAGAGCAATTGTTCCAAGTTCTCCGGTCGAAAGATTATAATACCCGTTTACTCCCATCTGCCACTTAGGAGTTAAATTTAATGTGCCACCGAAATTTGTATTTTGCATTACGTCAGTCTGAAAACCTTTGTTGGAAACAAATCTTTTCGAAAAGCTTAGAGAGTAAGAAAAATTGACAGACCATGGAATATTAAAGTCGGCAAATTCGCCGGGATTATTTGTGATATAAGCCAATTCGCTATTATAGGTATCATCTGTATATCCGTCGTTGCGTAATAATTCATCACGTTGCTGATTGGATGGAGTTTTGGAATCTGTCTTTTTATCCCCGCCCCTGAAATTACTGGACACAGAAACGTTCCCACTTACAAGTCGTCCTAATGAAAATGCATTTCGCTGCCATAGCAAAGTATTTACTCTTTGACCCTGGGCATTTACCTCGTAGGGATCCAACACCGCACCCGCGGTAATATTTATTTTATCAAATAAATTACTTCGGGCCGAAACTACGAATGGGCTTAGCTGAAAAGAATCCGCGAAAAAATTATAGCTCGTATTTATGCTGAAGCCATCAATAAGCGATACCTTTTTTAAGGCATTTTCACCTGTATCTTTTTTATTACGCACTTTCATTGACAGATTATTATCAATGCCAAAAGTTAAGCCACCAAACCTTCCTGGCGAATAAGCGCTGAAAACATTCTGCTCAAAAACCGAGAATTGGCCTTTTCTCCCCGTTGTATCGACCTGGGTGTAATAAAAATTGTTTTTATTAAAATCAGGCTTGTAGCTAATGCCCAGTGTGGGACGCACTTCATGGCGTATCGCTTGTACTTTCGCCTCTTTATTTTTCGCCGTTACCATTCCAAATATTCTTGTAGAAATGCCCAACCCAAATGACATTTGCCTGGCGGTGTAAAATCCTTTTTGAAGAGTTGTGTCCATCTTTTTACGGGCGGTGTCCCAGGTTCTGAAGGTTTTTCTTTGGTACCATGTCTCGTCATAACTAACGGAAGGGGCTACCTGGAAAGCACCCATCTGCGGAAGAGAAAGAGAGATGGGTAGCGAATGGTGGGCTCCAAATTGAAATGTATCTGCTATCTGTTGAAAAATAGGTCTATGTCCAAGGCTATCATAAAAAGAGAAACAGGCTCTTGGCATTTCCGTTGTAGGCTATCCCCAGATTCTCATACCATTTTGGTGTTCCCACAAATTCTTTTTTTCTGAAGGGATAAATTGTTTGCATATTAAAACCGACGTCAGGGAGGTTTACATTTATGATCTTTAAGTTGGTATTTTGGTTATGATTGGCAGTAACAGATAAATTGAATGGTTTGTCTTTCCATGTTTTGGAATAAGAAATCGAAGAGGTCAATTGATTTTGAAAATTTTGTATGGGCCTGTCTGGCACAAAGGAATTATAGCTGCTGCTGCCGGCGTTTACGTTTGCGCTAAATGTAACGCCAGGCCTCGCCTTACTATCAGTGGAATGGCTCCATGCAATATGATAACTTCGGTTTCGCGAATAGTCAGGATCCCCCTTAAAATTGGTTTTAAAGGTTTGGACATCAAACGCTATTCTTCCGGAGTACCGGTATCTTTTTGTATAATTTGGACTTATATTAAGCGTCCACCCTCCATAGGAATATATATTCGTTCGCACAATAAAATCCCAATAATCACTGATGACTTTATAATAGCCTAATCCTTCAAGGCCAAGGCCCAATTGCTGATTCGTGGTAAAGTTAGGAGGTAGAAATCCTGAATGCCTTCCCTGGCTCAAAGGATATATACCAAACGGAAGATAGATTGGAATGGGAACACCTTCAAACTCGGGATGCACAGGGCCCGTAATGGCGACTTTGTTGTTGATAAATTTTATTCTATTGCTTATAAATGCAAAATGAGGTGTGTCAAGGTCGCACGTAGTGAATCTGCCTCTTAACGCATAAAATACATCGTTGTCTATTTTTTTTATTACCTGTCCATACACATACATTTCGCCTTGCTGTGTGTAGGTGCTTTTCGTAAGGCCTTTTCCACTTTTCATGTTAAACCTTATCGAATCACTTTGGGAAGTGAAATCGCTTTGCTTGTATGTAGGAAATGCAATTACATTTCCTGCGCTGTCTCTTTTAATAGAGGCAATAATATCACCGGACTCCTGGTCGAAGGCAATGACAGGTGCAGTCAGTTCGTTATCCTTATAATTCGTTACAGCTTTTTTTCCATAAAGTGTTACTGTTTTTCCGGGTACATCAAGCACCATAGAATCTTCGGCAGAATAATCCATCACTGCTTCAATAGCATTTTTTGATAATTTGTACAATAAAGTATCCGGAGTTTTGGTTAATGAAGATGAATCTTTACTTATGAGGGAATCTGTAAGGGAATCTATTTTATTTAAGGGAATCGTATCAATAGAAGGAACTGTATCAACAACAGGAATTCTAAATTTTTTAATTGAACCCGAATCCGGAATTTGTTTTTCCGGAAGTAAAATATTTTTTTCAACGGGGGGAAGTGTATCTGAAGATGAAGTTAAAAATCTGTGAAAAGAAAGGTTTAAATGCTCTTTATCCTTACTTTGAACCGTTAGTACAAACAGTATAGCTATACAGGCAAAAGTCAATATTGTTTTTAAGCTAACTTTGTTTATCATGTTCATAGCAGTAGTGAACAAAAATAGATAGATTTCAATTAAGGAATTGTGAAGATTACTGAATATCAATTTCGTATCCAAATAATAAATTTTTACTCTAAAATGTTTAAACGCAAGAAGCTATTCTCTTTTTTATCAATATCAAAAACAGGCTTTATTCTCTTATATATATTAATGCTGATGTCTGCAAATGCAAATGCGCAGGGTAAAAAGATTAAAACAATTATTGTCGATGCCGGCCACGGCGGCAGTGACGCCGGCGCACGTGGTGAATATGAAAACACGTTGGGCTCATTGGAAAAAAATATTACACTTGCTATTTCCAAAAAGCTGGTGCAAACGTTAAAAGAACAAATGCCGGGTGTTGCGATTATTCCAACAAGAACTACTGATGTTTATCAATCTGTTCACGAAAAAGCGCAAATTGCAAATGATAATCACGGAGATCTTTTCGTATGTATTCATGCAGATGCTGTTGATTTGAAAACAGGCTCCCGGATTCTTGGATACAAGAAGCAAACTTACAACACGGTTAAGTATGTAGGCAAAGGAAAGAAAAGAAAAAAAATCGTAACTCCACATACTCGCACGGTACCTATCAGGCAATATTATAAAATTCCTACAGAACGAAAAGGGACAAGTACCTGGATTTTTGCTGCACATAAGACCAATGATAAGATAAAGGCGATGGCACAGAGCGATCTCATTTTTACAACAGAGGAAAACGACAGCACGCTGGATATTAATGACGACAGTCCCGAATGGCGTGCAAAGGCTTTACTATATACTCAAAATTATTTTAAGAAGAGCTATAAGCTTGCATCTGTTATCCAGGAGGGTATTGCTGATATGGGCAGACCGGATCTTGGAGTGCACCAGCGCCAAAAGGGTATATGGGTGCTCCAGGCCACTTCGATGCCTGCTGTATTAGTTGAAACGGGATTTATTGCTAACTATGATGATGAAAGATATCTCAATAGCGAGAAAGGCCAACAGGAAATCGCAGAATCCATTACCAAGGCACTTATAAAATACAAAGCCCAGGTAGAAGGTACAGAAGAAACCACCAGCAGTGAAGTCTCAAATTCTAAATAAATTTTGTAGCTTTTTATTTTCAAAAAGAGCTAGCATTCCTTCAGCTTCCAGTTCTGCAATGCTTGTATATTGGTATTGAGTTCTATATGCCAACAAAGATTTACTATTTTCGTGATTGAAATTTATCCGCCAGGGCCTTACAGCTTCAAATAAATAAAATGAAAATTAATAACGAAACGAAAATAGGATTACTCGCAATTTTAGCAGTTGCATTGTTGTTTTTTGGTTTTAATTATCTTAAGGGCAAAAGCCTTTTCAAGAAAGAAACTCACTTGTATGCAACATATCAGAACGTGCAGAACCTTACAAAATCAAATTCAGTTATTATCAATGGCTTACAGGTAGGCACTATTGCAAACCTTGACGGCGGAAAAGATATGAGGGAAATAGTAGTTACGGTGAATCTCACAAAAGATGTAAATATACCTTCCAATTCCCTGGCCGTAATTAATCCAAATCTTTTGGGTAGCCCGGTTCTTGAAATACAATTGGGAAACTCTACAAAGTATTTGACATCCGGTGATACTCTTATAACATCCCTTAGCGGCGGGGCTTTTGATGAAGCCTTGAAACTGATTAACCCGGTGTTATATGAAGTGCGTAATGCCGTGAAATCGCTGGACTCGGTTTTGCATATAGTTACAGGTGTGTTTGACAACGGTACCAAAAATAATATCAAGGGAATTCTTGAAAACCTCAATAATACAACCGCATCTTTTGCATTGACTGCAGCTTCCCTGCAGGAACTGATGAATGCTCAAACCGGTGCCCTGGCCCGTTCTGTTGAAAATGTAAATGCCTTTACTGCTAACCTGAACTCAAATAATGAGAAGCTGAATGATATACTTACAAATGCGCAAACGGCATCAGCCAAATTTGCCACTATTGATTTAAAACAAACGCTTGATACCTTAAATGCCGCTGTAGAAAATTTCAAAAAAGGTTCTGAAAAAATTAATAGTACAGATGGTTCGCTGGGATTGCTTCTTAATGATAAAAAACTATATAACAATCTTGAGTCGACTACCAATAAAATAAATATTCTCCTTGACGATATCAGGGTTCATCCAAAGCGCTATGTAAACATTTCGGTTTTCGGTAAAAAAGATAAAGGCGATTACATCACAGCACCTTTGATCGACGATACACTTAAAGTGGTTAACTAACTGTGATGCGCCTACGAATTAAAATTGTATGCCTGTTCATTTTGCTATGCATCGGCTTTAATTCATACTCGCAGATAGCTCCGGCACCATCAAATCCAACCGATACAATACGGGAGTTTGAGATAATCCGCGGCCCCAGTATGCGTACTATACGTATTGATTCTCTCACTACCTTACAAACAATAGCAGGCGGCGCTATAATAAAACAGGAAACGACAATTTTTACCTGTGACAGCGCTATTATAAATCCCAATACGCATATAGTGGAAGCCTTCGGAAATGTGCATATTAACCAGGCAGACAGCGTTCAAACTTACGCGGATTATTTGAAGTATATCGGGACTGAGAAAACGGCATATCTAAAACGAAACGTAAAGCTTACTGATAAGAAGGGAACGTTATTTACCCAGGACCTGGATTATAATCTCAATACAGGAATAGGAAATTATCACAATGGGGGGAAAGTGATTAACAGGGAGAATATTATTACAAGCAGTGAAGGCACCTATTATGCCGATACGAAAGATGTGTACTTTAGAAAAAATGTAAATGTCACCGGGCCTAAGAACCGGATAAAAGCAGACTCACTAATATATAATATGCAATCAGAAGTGGTAGCTTTTACCGGGAATACTAATATTAAAAGTAAAGAGGTAGATATTGTCACTACCCAGGGAACTTATGATCTTAAAAGCGGCAATGCTTTTTTTACCAGTCGCACTTCCGTTAAGGATAGCAGCGGGCGAATTTACATTGCCAATAATATGGCTATGGTTGACAAAACCGGGGATGCCCAACTTGAAGGTAATGCCATAGTAAAAGACTCGGCAAATGGGTTTATCGTAACAGGGAATCAAATATTTCTTAATAAAAAAAATAACTCCTTCCTTGCTACCAGGAAACCTGTAATGATTATTAAGCAAAAGGATGACAGCACATATATCGCGGCTGATACTCTTTTTTCGGGGTTAACAACATTTGTAAGGAATGATGATATCCTATTGCAAAAAGATAGTGTGGTAAAAGATAGTGTACAAGTAACTGTAACACCAGGTAGTTCCAAATTGCCTTCGCAGGAAGATAGCATTTCAAATTTAAATCGGCCGAACGTTAGTGATTCTGCAAGGAGGATTATGCATATAATTGATTCTGCGAGATCTCACAGAATGGATGTGATAAAAGATGTTCCTGTAAAGCCAAATGAAGGCCTGCAATTGGTTGATTCTTCTAAATTGATTTCGAGGGAAAATAATTTATCACCTCCCGACACTTCACTTGTTGATTCATCGGCAATTGCGACAATTCCTGTAATGAGCGATAGTATAGAAAGTTCTGTGATAAAAGACACGGTAAATAAATCTGATTCGGCTATACGCTATTTTCTTGCATTTCACCACGTTAAAATTTTTAATGATTCCCTTCAAAGTGTCTGCGATAGCCTTTTCTTTTCTGCTAAAGACTCCATTTTCAGATTGTTTCATGATCCGGTTGTATGGAGCGGAAGAAGCCAGGTAACCGGCGATACAATTTTTCTTTATACAAAAGATAAAAAGCCGGAAAGGCTTTATGTTTTTGAAAAGGGAATGATTGTAAACAAAACAACCCAGGGTTTTTATAACCAGATTGCCGGCAAAACAATTAATGGCTATTTTGTTGATGGGAAAATTGACTATATGCGTGTGAAAGGCTCGCAGGCAGAAAGCATTTATTATGCACAGGATGATGACAGCGCTTATATAGGAATGAATCGTGCTACAGGAGATGTTATTGATTTATATTTTAAAAACGATGACCTTATAAAAGTTCTTTTTGTAAATGATGTAAAAGGGAAAATGTATCCCATGAGAGAAGTACCGGAGGAAGAATCAAGATTGAAAAATTTTATTTGGCTTGATGATAGACGTCCTAAAAACAGGCTTGAACTCTTTGAATGATTTTCCCTAATCTTGCTGGCTAATTTTTTCTTCACTTGCCTTACCTGAAATTTTCAGATCAGGAAAAATAGCAACTATCATAATTAAGATGGAACTGAGTATTAATAAATATAAACCGGCTCTTTTTTCCGGGCAATAAGTATTATAACAAGAAGTAAAAAGAATATAAGTTTTTATTAGGTATCCAATATTGAGCGCTGCTAAAAACAAGTGTACTCTTTTGGCCCATATTTTATCAAAGTAGATTAATACAATAGAGATAATAGCAAAAAAAACGAAAAACTTTCCAGGCTTACCGTAATTATTTCCTTCGGAAAAAAAGCCATTAAAAGTTTTGTTGAGATCAGCATACCAGGCCCATGGCATAAAACAACTTACGATCAATAAACCGCATCCAACCAGGCCAATTACTTTGTAATACTTCATAAATTCCTGTTTAATATAAGCCCGGTAACAATAGCTATTCCTATGCTTAATAAAGTGCCGATTACTAGATATTCAGTTTTAATTTCCTGGCGGTCTTTTTCATTAAATCGTATTATACCCTTTGCGGCAATTAATAAACCGATTGCCGAATATTGGCTTTGCATAACGAAAATCAATATTATAATTCGCTCAACGATTCCAATCCATTTTCCTGCACTTGCAAGATTTTCTGAATCAGGAATTTGGTCTCTCCAGTTTTTAGTTAGCTGGCCTATTAAAATGCCGGAAGGCGTAGTGAGAAAAACACAAGCCGTAATTATAAACCACAAATTCGGACTGCTGTTTAACCTGGCCCATGCGTGTTGAACATCCTCCCAATTTATGAATGTAAAATACCAGCAGCCGGTTATTACTATTACATGAAATAGCTGGTCAATTAAAAAATAAATGCTATTCTGTTTTTGATAAGATTTCCATCCATCAATGAGAGTGTGAGTAACAAAAATGATCAATGCTACGATCCAGTATTTCCACCCGATTAATATCCATGCTACCAATGAAGTGACAAATCCATGAATGTACAATTTTCCGGAAGCGAAATGTTTTTTGTTCCGGCTTGCTATCCAGCTCCATGGTTGCAAAACAAAGTCTGTTAAAAGATGCGCTAATAATAATTTTATCAACCATATCGATTCAATAAACATTCTTAATAAATTAATTGGATAATTATTTTTATGAATTGCTTCCGCCGGGGTTTATTAATTCTTTAATATTTTAGACAATAGCTTTAATTAATGATTCATATTGGCTTAATATTTTTTCTATCTCGGCCCACCTCCCGGAATTCGCATGTTGACTAATGGTACTTTTTGATTTTTTTAATCTCTTTACAACATCCTGCTGCAATCCTCCTTTCAATAATTCAAAAATTACTTTTGCCTGTTTCGATGTCATCCTGCTAAAAATCGAGTTTATATAATCCGAAATTATTTGAAAACTGAGATTGGCCATTGGATGTGTGGTAGAAATTACCAGCCTCGAATCTGTTTTTTCTATTTTATCGAATGCCCTGCCTGATATAATGAATGCTTCTCCTTTTGCAGATCCAAGTGTTTTAATATGATCCTCTGCTTCTCCTAATCCAATGCTTACTTTTACGTCCGCCTCATTGTTTTCGGTAATGCCGATAGCGGCGGTTCTGCAAAGTAATGCAATACGCAGGGAATCGGGTGCCTCTTTTACCAGAGCCTGGAAACTGTCGCCACGGTAGAATTCATATTTGTAGGGTTTAAATATTTGTTCTAATAATTTTACGAGCGCTTTTTCTTTTGCCGGGGGAAGCTTGGTTGAGTTTACAATATCGCCTGTAAGAACTGCCTGCATAAAGTTTAATTTATAAATATACGAATCTTCTGTTTATTCGTGTAAATATACGAACTGGGTTGATTCGTATTAATGAGCGAATTTTAATTTAATTCGTATAAATATACGAATTGCACGTTAGTTCGTGCTTTTAAACGGAATATGCGGTAATTCGTATATTAAGCATTTTAAAACATTTTTAGTTTTGATGTAGCAGGCATAATATAAAACCGGTTACACAATTTTCTTTCGCTAATCTATGTGCCTTTGATCTTGCGTTTAAAAAAATTAAACTAAAGGCAAATGATGTTCAATTAATAAAAAAAATGCTTGGTAAATAAAAAATCTTCAAAGCAATTTCAATTAAGATTAGTATTTTAAACTTTCATTTAAAAAATTATAATTATGGATCAGTCAGCTATGGTAATTAAAGATACAAGTGCAAACCCGGCCCCACTAGGGCTGCTGGCATTTGGGCTTACGACCGTTTTACTCAATCTTCACAACGCAGGAATTTTTGAAATGAATTCAATGATACTTGCAATGGGAATTTTTTACGGGGGAATAGCGCAGATTATTGCGGGCATTATGGAAGTAAAGAAGAATAATACTTTCGGTTTCACCGCTTTTGTTTCTTATGGTTTTTTCTGGCTTACATTGGTCGGCCTTATCGTAATGCCAAAATTAGGATGGATCAGTGCTGCATCAGAAGATGCAATGGTCGCGTATCTTATTATGTGGGGAATTTTTACCGGCCTGCTTTTTTTTGGAACCCTTCGCATTAGCAAAGCGTTGCAATTTGTGTTTGCGACTTTAACTATTTTATTTTTTTTATTAGCGCTTGGCGACGCAACGGGTAATGCAACCTTGAAAACTTTTACGGGTTATGAAGGTATTGTTTGCGGAGGCTCTGCTATTTATACCGGTATTGGATCTTTGCTAAATGAAATGTACGGCAGGCAGGTTTTACCGTTAGGGTTAGTAATCAAAAAAGTATGATGCTGTTCCACGCAGTGATCTAAAGCACCAGACAAACAACTCCAGGCAAGCTTTTGTGGCCGGGAATTTTAAACTTTATATCATCCTGGAATTTGTGATTTGGGTGTTAATAAATTTTAACTGTTAAATAGTATTTTGAAATCATAGTTGGTGTAAATTTATTATATGGAAAATGAATACCAGACACTACAAACGATTTTTCATATAGTGAAGTATGATGCGCACCCGGAAACTTATCTATGTAGCCCCAGGGAAATAATATTAAGGCAACCAGAGGACTGGGATACGATTCAACAACATTTGCAATTATTGGCAAACGAGGAATTGGTTGTTCTGAAACAACTTGATAAAATTGCAGTTTGTATTACAGCGAAGGGTCTTGAAAAAGCAAAGTCTTTGCTGCAATCTCATCGGCCGGTATTTAGTTTTTCTGTTAATAGTGCCTCTTCAGAGTCAAAATTTCTAGCCTCTTAAACAGTGCGTTTTTTCCTGGCGATAATTGATACAATCCAGGAATACTCATATCTGAATTGATTAAAAAGACGATTGCACACACCAAAGTAACAGGTTAATAAACCTGGAGACTTTTGATTCCCCTAAATCCAGGCTTGTCATATCAACTTACATTACTATTTTTAAGTTTGATAACGATCTCCGTTCCAGGGAAAACATATACTTCATCTACCGATTTTTGACAAAACGATTTACGTCAGAATATTTTTGAACAAAGAAAGGATGAAGCATGCCTTTAGAACTCCTTACAGGTTTTTATTTATAAATATATCTTTTAACCAAAAAAATAATTGCTATGTCAGTTTGGGGCCCTTTACAACAGCGTTACGAAACTTCTCAGCCACGAAAAATATTAGCTCTGGATGGAGGTGGTATTCGTGGAGTCTTAACCCTGGAAATTTTAGCAGAGATGGAAAAACAGCTAAAACAAAAATTGAATAAGGGAGATGATTTTGTCCTTGGGGATTATTTTGATTATATAGGCGGAACTAGTACCGGGGCTATTATAGCGGCCGGCTTGTCAATAGGGATGTCGGTGCAGCAGTTGCTTGATTTTTATGTAACTAAAGGTAAGGACATGTTTGACAAAAATTTTATTTTAAAAAGATGGAAGGCTTTATATGAATCAGGGCCCTTGCTGGAAATGTTGAAACAAACCTTCGGCGAAGACACGGATCTTATGGTAAGAAAAGGTAAATTCAAATCACTTTTGCTGGTGGTAACTATGAATCGAAGTACCGATTCTCCGTGGCCAATCAGCAACAATCCATTAGCGAAATACAATGATGAAACACGTCCCGACTGTAATGCAAAAATTAAGCTTTTCCAATTAGTAAGAGCAAGTACTGCTGCGCCGGTTTATTTTCCGCCGGAAACTTTGCAATGGGATCCGAATGACCCCGAAAAGACATTCGTTTTTGTAGATGGTGGGGTAACTCCATACAATAATCCTTCATTTTTAATGTACCGCATGGCAACCCAATCTGCCTATAATCTAAACTGGCCAACAGGTGAAGACAAGCTGTTGATTATTTCCGTAGGTACCGGCTCCGCACCAAGTGCAGGCAGTTACGATAATTTATTAGATGCCGCGAAAGGCTTGCCTAATAATTTAATGTATGCGATGCAGGTAGACCAGGATATCAATTGCCGAACAGTTGGCAGGTGCACTTACGGAGCAAATATGGACCGTGAGTTAAAATTCATGATTCCGATGGATGATGAAGGGAAAATAGTTCCATTGACGAATAATACCAGCCGGCATTTTCTGTATGCCAGGTATAACGCAGATTTAAGCCGGGAAGGATTGGATGCAATGGGTCTTACAAATATTGATTCCGATCATGTACGTGAAATGGATTCTGTTCTTTATATCGAGCAGTTGAGACAGGTTGGGCGAAAAGCCTGCGAACAAATTTCAATGCAGCATTTTGGATCTTTTGTTTAAAATTGCTGACCGCAAAGCAGCCAGCCGCGATTTATATAACGATCATTTTACGATTGCTTTTCACGATGGTACAATGTATAACATGCTAAAATATCATTTATGGTAGTAGCTCTGGCGGGCCGCAGAATTGATGCTGAAGATGCACCGTCTCCAAGGTTTCCAGCAAGTCAGATTGAAAACGTACGTAATAAATTACACTGGTTTTTTATTGATAAAAAACCGGAATGGCTGGTGAGCTCCGGAGCCTGTGGCGCTGACCTTATTGCCCTGGACGCAGCAGGTGAATCAGGGATAAAACGAAAAATGGTGCTTCCCTTTGAAGGTGCGAAATTTCGCAAAACTTCCGTCATTGATCGCCCGGGAAATTGGGGAGAATTATTTGATAAAATTTACCAGGAACTAACTGCGAACTCCAATGTTGTTGATGCTAATTACCAGGAAGATGATGAGAATGTTTATGAAAAAGCAAATTTTGATATTTTAAATACAGCAGACGCAGTCTATAAAGAATCAACTACAAAAACAGGCAAACTAACTGAAACGGATAACGACAAAAAAGTAGCTATAATTATTTGGGAAGGGCAACCTAAAAGTTCCAATGATACCACTGATCATTTCAGGCAGGAAGCTATTAAAAGGAATTATGAAATTATAGAAATAAACAGTTTACATTAATATTTAAAAACAACAGATATGCCAAACGGAACATGCTTCGTAGTAATGGGATTCGGTAAAAAAACGGATTTCGAAACAGGACGCACTCTCGATCTCGACATGTCATATCGCAATATGATAAAGCCTGCTGTTGAGGCTGCCGGACTTACTTGTATAAGGGCCGATGAGATCGTTCATTCGGGCCTTATAGACGTGCCTATGTATGAGCAATTGCTCAATGCAGATGTGGTCGTTGCGGACTTGTCAACATCAAACAGAAATGCTTTTTATGAATTGGGCGTGCGACATGCATTAAGGCCCTTTACCACGGTTATTATTTGTGAGGATGGCATGAAATCTCCCATGCCATTTGATGTAAATCATGTAGCCGTTCGGCAATATCATCATCTCGGTGAAGATATTGGAACGAGTGAAGCGAAACGTTTTAGCGAGCTGCTTACGAATGCGATCAAGGAAATAGTAAATAAAAATCCTCGGGATAATGATAGCCCGGTTTACACATTTCTTAATGGATTGAAAGCACCTGAAATTGCAGCTGCCATTAAAGAGGCAGTTGAAGGAACAGCACCTGGCGCAGTTAAGGCCGCTGCAATAAAACCAGCTGATGATTCGAAAACTCATAGCGAATTAATGAACGATGTTGATGATGCGCAAAAGGAAGGTGACTGGCTCACCGCAAAAGTTTTTCTATCAAAAATTCGTAAGAATTTAAAAGCAGAAAATGCCGATAAAGAAGATCCTTATATTTTGCAAAGGCTGGCGTTGGCAACTTACAAATCAAAATCGCCGAATGAAGTTGATTCTTTAAAAGAAGCTGCTGAACTTCTTAAATCATTGGATCCTTCAACTTCCAACGACCCTGAGACATTGGGCTTGTGGGGCGCTGTGCATAAAAGGCTGTGGGATTTAAATACAGTAATCGGTGATCTCGATGAAGCTATTCGTGCATACGAACGAGGATTTTATCTCCGTAACGATTATTATAACGGCATCAATTATGCGTTCCTCCTAAATGTAAGAGCGGCTCAATCTGCTGACACAGCAGAAGCCATATCCGATTTTATCCAGGCCCGCAGAGTTAGACAGGAAGTGCTTTCAATATGTAATAAATGGATTGAAAATAATCCGGAACCAGGCGGCCCCGATGCAACTCCAAAAATCATTGAAAACTATTGGAAAAGCCGTTACTGGGTGCAGGCCACTGTAGGCGAGGCCCAGTTCGGATTAGAAAACAAAGACCAGGCTGATCAAACCTTGAAAGAAATTTATTCAAAAGCATCTGCAAAATGGATGCAGGAATCTACAGAAGCACAGATCGAAAAATTGCAAAGCTTATTGAGTGATTCTCCATTGCAATTCATAAAAGAAAAATAACAATAATCGTCTAATCAAAAAAAGAAGGAGAATTCTTCTTAAAAAGCGGTGGTATTTTTAAGCACTGAATCTTACCAATCTGCAGTTAATACATAAACTTTATTGAAGTTTATCTAAATTTATGGGTGAACTGATATTGCACCCATCTGTACCAAAGCATTTGAAAATTCTAAATTTAATATCCGCATAATTTTTTCAAATGAATTAAATGGCTTCTTCTATTAAAATATTTTTATCATCTACCAAAAGAGATCTTGAAAAAGAAAGGAAATCTCTTATTGATTTATTGCAAACAGCAGACTACGAGGTGTGTGCGATGGAATGGTTTGGAGCTTTTACCAAACATCCGAAAGATGAAGTAGAAGATTACGTAAAGCAATGCCCGATTTACATTTTATTAATCGGAGAATCTTACGGATCGATTCCTGAGATGGATAATATTTTACTTGGAAAATCTTTTACGGAATTTGAATATGACGCCGCTTGTAAAAAGCAGGACATGGTAATTCTTTGTTTTAAAAAAGACATTGAACTAACTGATGAGAGGTTAAAACAATTCGCGGAAAGAGTAGGAAAATCCCGCGGTGTTGCACTCTTTAAAAATGCCGATGATCTTCCCGGAATTGTATTGGCTTCTTTACGCAGGGAATTGAATAAACCCGAATACGCAAAGTTTTTTCCACAGGAGCCAGTTGTAATTCAACCTTCGGTAAATGAAGTAAAGCCCTTATCAGGCGATTTAAAATATTTTTGCAACCGTTACAACCAGGCAGATGCATTTGATAATTCATTTTACATGACAAATTATCAAAATCCTATTCACCTGTTTTTATTGCCGGGACATAAAGAAGATAACCACACTTCATTTGTGAATCGCTACGAATGCCAGTTCAGATATGAAGGCAAGCAGGTGGTTGAGATAACAGTTATTACAAAATATTTTCCGCTGCAAAATGAAGTTCAGCTGCTGCTGCGCATCAAAAACGAAATAAGAAGCCAATTGATCCAGGCTTTGACATTGCCGCTTCGCCAGATACAGGCAGCGGATATATTTGATGCACTTCGTAAAGCGAAAAAAGATTTCCTGATTATTAACCTGGTTATTGAAAGCTCGTATTTGAAGGATAATAACATCCTGATCTATAAAAAAGCCATCGAAAATTTTTATAAAGAGATTGATGTTTTGAACGCCCCGGACGAAGAAAAAAAGATCCTTATATTTCTGTTATTCAGGCAATCGGATATTGAAGAGAATGCGCAACTCAGCAGCCAGATAACGGATGATGTATCTTTCTTAACTAACAACAAACTCCCACGTCTCGAAAAAATATGCATTGATGATATTGAAGATTGGCTGCTGAGCAGGAAGATTGAAGAAAGCGAGCAGGGGATATGTTCGATTCTTCAAAATTATTTTCCGGAGTATTATAACAAGCCGGAAAAAACATTTCCTATGTCAGCTGCGGAGATTTTACTGGACAAAATAATTTTTGATAAATCAAAAAATATATAAGTATGGCTTCTGAAAAATTGTTTGATCTTAAAAATATACAGACTACCTCAGACCTTGATCCCCGGTATTATGTGATTGAAGATACGGGTCTTGCCAAGGCTGTAAATATGGCGATATGGTTACAGAAGCCTTTACTCGTGACCGGGGCTCCGGGAACAGGAAAAACTCAATTGGCGTTTAAAGTAGCCAATGAACTTTCAAATATGGATGTAAAAGATCTCAATGGTTTTGCTCCTTTCATGCCTGCTCCCTTTATTTTTAATACTAAAACAACTTCTAATGCTTCTGATCTTTTTTATACCTATGATGCCATAAGCCATTTCCAGAAAAAAAGTGTGGACCAGGTAAATGGAACTGCGACACCTGCAAGCCAGGCACATCCTTTTATAAAATTGAACGCATTAGGAAAAGCCATTTTGCAGACATATGGTAAAACGAAAATTGCAGCAGATGACAACCTTATGGAATTACAGTTGCTTAAAAATTATGATGAGATTGGAGATGCTCCACGAAGCACAGTTGTTTTAATTGATGAAATTGATAAAGCTCCGCGTGATTTTCCAAACGACCTTTTAAATGAAATTGAGTATTACGAATTCACAATAAACGAACTCAACAATAGCCTGAAGATAAAAAGAGCTCCGCAAAGAGAAAATGAAGCTACCGCCAGAATTGTTGTAATCATGACAAGTAATTTTGAAAAAAATCTTCCTGATGCCTTTCTGCGCCGCTGTTTATTTTACCACATTCCATCTCCCGATGAAGAGACCTTGTATAAAATAGTCTGCTCAAGAATGGAGCCATATTTAAATACGATTTACAAAAATGAAACCGAGCAATCAGTACAAAATAAATTCAATGACCTGAAGAAAAAAGTGAAAAATGTGATTTCAGAATTTCAAACGTACAAAGAAAGGATGCCTGATAAACCTCCATCAAATTCGGAACTACTGGAATGGATAAAGGTGTTGGAAGTAGAAGGCTTTTTTAAAGAAGACGTTGATTTTTTGAAATTGTCTCCGGGCCAGAAAACAATATTACAATACACATTGCCGATAATTGCGAAAAGTAATGACGACCGGCAGAAGATAGCGTTGTGAGAGCAATGTGCGACGCAGGATGTTAGATGACTAAGAAATGCAATTGTAAAATTTACAAAATTGTATTAGACAGGTACCATAAATCATAAAACTTAATAAGCATTGCTAATACTCCTTGTCCTTCTCCTTCGGAGACGGGTTGGGGTGAGGCTCCCCAATGATCGCTTCCAACATATCAACCCCGCTCGCTACTTTGCTTACAATGTTAAAGCAGGATGGCTTCGATATCAGCACATCCACTATAATTGATATACAAAAAGTTTTAGCGAATCTCGGCGAAGAAAAACTGGAAGATTTTTCGGAATTAAGGTCCATTATCAGCCCATTGATTTCCCGTAATAAAGAGGAGCAGGAACACTTCAATGCAATTTTCACAAAATATGAAACCTATATTAAAGAGAAAGAATATCAGCCACCTGGTCCGGCCGATATAACTAGAAAAAACAGATATCGAAAAACCTTTTTAATAAGTCTTGCAGGCATACTGGCATTGGCAGTAATCATTTATTTAATTTTTAGTCCATCGCGAAAACCTTTGCCGTCTATAAATGTGGTTAAAATATCGAATGACAGCCTTGACTATCTAATACAAAATGAACCCGTATTATTTCGTGCAGAATTAAAAGATACAATGCCTTCGAAAAAATATCATGTTACATTTAAAATTGATGACAGCGTTTTCGAAAACACAAGAGAAGTTGAAAGATCATTTAATAAAGAAGGTAATAAAAAACTGGCTGCATATTTATTGGATGACAAGAATGATACTTTAAATTCTTTTGAAGATAACAACATAACTGTCTACTGCGAAAAACCACCTTCAGTGAATATTGTAAAGAGCGGAGATGAAACGAATAGAACATTAAGGAAAAATTATTCAGTTCGATTTACAAATGTGCAAGACAGCAGCGATTATAAATATAAGTGGTATATCAATGATAGCCTTGCATCCGAGTCATCAAAACTTGCAACAAATTATAAGTCCGACGATGCATACTCGGTTAAAGTTGTCGTAGATACTAAAGGATCGTTTAAGTGCACTGATTCGCTCACGGCATTTTTAAATGAAAGACCTGCATATCAGCTCTCGGTGATCGGTACGAAACCATTGGACTTAGCAGCGAATACTGACTGGAAAAAAATAGCAATGGCCGGGTTTTACACCGTCTTACTTCCATTTTCTTTAGCCGCTCTCATCTTATTTGCAAGAAAAAAAAAGACTTTAGCCCATGCAAGAGATCTGCCGCCGCAGGAACAGCCTAAAGAATATACCGGGCCATTTAAAATTGAATTCAAAGACCAGGCTGAAAAGATTTCCCCGGAAAAAGAAATTAGCCAATTGGCTGAAGCAATGCGAAAGCGGCATGTAAATGATCTTTCCTTTTTGAATGTGCCGAAAACAATTCTCGCTACGATACACAGCGGCGGATTTCCATTTTTGCAATTTACTCCCAAGACCCAGCCGACAGATTTTCTTGTTTTTATCGATAAAGAATACGCGGAAGGATTACAGGTAAAATTGTTCGAGTATGTCATAAAAAAATTGGAAACGGAGCAGGTAAATATAAGTTCCTATAGTTTTTATAGAGAGCCTCTTTTGCTAAGTAATGAAAAATTGAATCAGAGGATGTTGCCGGTAGACAAAGTCGCACGCTTATATCCTAATACTATTTTATTTATTTTTTCTGATACCAGGGAATTTTTTGAAACGCTTTCTACAAAATTGAAACCATGGGTAACCGATAAATTCAGGTCGTGGGATCATAAAATTATACTGACACCGGTTCCGGTAGATGATTGGGACTATAAAGAAAATACGTTGGTCGCGGCTGGCTTTACGGTGGTGCCTGCAGATATTAATGCACATTATATTATCGTGAATGAAATCAATAATCTTATTAACAGGCAGAAGATTCAACATGTTGCCATACCTGCTTCTTACTCTTCACGCTTTGTAAACTTTGACGAGTGGATCCAGCTCACAAAATATCTCGGTGACGATCAAAAGTTAATTCAATGGGTGTCGGCGCTTGCTGTGTATCCTTACATAGACTGGAAAGCTACCGTAGCGATTGGCAAAGCACTGGAAGGCAAAAGCGATACACAAACCAAGCTGGTCACCTATAATAATTTATTAAAGCTCTCCCGGATTAAATGGATGCAGACAGGTTTGATTCCTGATGCATTGCGGCTCGAAATGCTTGCAAATCTTAGCAACGATTCAGAAATAATTGCACGCAATACCATGCTTGAATTGTTTCACGAGGTGGAAGAAAATATTTCCGCTTCATCAATGATAGCAGATGAATTTGAATTGAATAAAACTGTAAATAAATTTTTGCTGCATACCCGTAATCCTTCGCAACATGCATTAAGTATTGAAGAAAATGAAAGAATGAAAGGTTATGTGGAAAATCAATGGCTCGATCAGCCACTTGAAAAATATCTTGACCGGGCCGATAATACATTGCTTAAAGATGAGACTGGAAATAAAAGTATATCACCAGCCGAATATTTTAAAATTGAGAATGCCATAGAAGCTAATAAAAGAAACCGTGAACGAAATATCCGTAGATCTTTTGCTGCCGCTATTTTACTTGTAGGATTTTATTTTATGTATAATTTTTTTAAAAATGATGCGAATTATAAAATACCACAACAGTATGCTGATATTAGTTTTAATCTTATAAAAAACAGCGTTCTCACCGGTTTTAAAAATGCCCAGCTTTTGGTGACTGCGAATAATAAAACATACCCGGGTGAAGTAATTTCAGATACTTCAGTTGTTGTAAAAAATTTACCGGTAGATGCTACGCAGGAAGTTATGATCTCACTATCTGGTGATAATCTTAAAAATTTTGAAAAGATTATTAGCCTGAATTACGGGGAATATTCCATTGCCATAAATCCGCCACGGGCTCCGGTACCGCTGTATATAAGGTATAATGATCCTGCTTCGTATGCAGCTATGGAACAACAAGTGCAAAGTGCTTTTGCTGATTTTGATATCTCCGCAGCTCAATCCGATTTTTCAGATTCGTCCCGCGTAGTTTATTATGAAAGTAATCAGCAAGCCAGGGCCGATTCAGTAGTTCAAATTGTAAAGGAAAATTTTGGAATAAATGCGAAGGCTCAATTTTCGGAAAAATCGCAACAATCACCTGGAGTTCCGATATTATTTTTAAATCTTACAAATAATCAATGCAGCAATATTGCAGCCAATGCATTACCTGCAACTCTCAATGAAATATGGAGTGGGGGAACCAGCAACCGGTTAATAAATATTATTCCGAATAGAAAGCTGATGTATTATTCGACCGGAGGTAAAAAGACCTATGGTACTTATCGCATAGAAGAAATATGCTTAAATACAGACGGTATGTACCGGATCATTACAAATGCAGGAAATGGTTACCAGGATTTTCTTATTAAGAATGTGAAACCTTCATCTTTCGAATTATCCGTTTGCCAAAACAGGTATCAGACTATAGCGGAAGCAAGATCGGTGAATGAAAGTTATTGCGATCATTTTAATGTGATGCGTGCTTTTTATGAAAATGATGATTCAAAAGCGTTTTTAAATCAGCAGGGAAAATTGCAGACAGTACAACTGGATAAATTGAAAAAAGTGGTATACGTAAGGAATGCAAACATGATATTATTCAAGATATCTCTTGCTCTCAATACTTCTAATGCGTCTGTCGTAACCCTTGGTGATATGAAAATTATGGTCAAAAATTCATTACCGGGCCGCTTTAGTTATCAGCAGGAGCAATTTCGCGGAACTCCTTTTGACAGAAACTACGTAAGCATTGATGATAAAACGAAGATTGATCAAAGCACTATTGATATTCCTGCCGGGGCAGACATTCCGACAAAAGTTAGAAAAATTATAGTTGGTAAATTGGGCGTGCCGGAGTCTGAAGTAACGTTGAAAGCCTCTTTAACAAACGACTTAGGCGCGGATGATTTAGATAAAGTAGAATTAGTAATGGCTCTTGAAAAGGAATTCAATATTTCTATTCCGGAAAAGGAATTTAATTCCATTGCAACAGTTGGGCAGCTAACTTCGTTTATAGAAAAACTTGTTCCGGGAGTTGATAATTCTGCCAGGGCTGAGGTATTATTAACGACAGTCAACCTTGATGAGAAAGGCTATCCCGATGCTGCTGCACAATTAAACCTTCGGACAATTGTAGATTATTTGAATAATTATAAAAACGCAAGTACTCGTATCGTACTATATTACTCTGACGACTACACGCAGAAGGCCGCAGATGGATATCGCAATACAATTCAAAATTATTTGCAGCAATTAAAATATAACACGTCGCAGGTAAAGTTTGAGTTGAAGAATAATCAAGTTCAACAGCAACAGCAACAACAGCAAAATGCCCCGGCGTCAAAATCAAATTCCTACCTGCCTGAAATGAAATACGCAGATATTTATGGGACAGGTTTTCCATCCGATTTTTCAAATCAACTTAACAGGAAAGCAAGTGCCAAATAGCGTTTAACCGTGAAAGTGAATCCAAACAAAACACACACTGTGATTTAATAAATTGGATTGCGCACATATCACGTCATACAATTGTTTCATTTATTAGTTCTCTAATTTTACTATCTTCATGCTTCCAAAATTGCTTCCCGCCTAATCTGTAGTCACCTGCTTATATTTTAATATAATTAACAGTACTTATGATTAAATACATATCTGAACAAAGAGATTGGGATGACCTTTTAAAAAATATTTCTAAAAAAAATCTCACACCTATAATTGGCCAGGAAATTTATAAGTTTAAACAGGATGATAATCTTGTGCCAATAGATGAATACATGTCAAAAAAAATACTGCAGTCGTATGATGTTACGGATCAGCCTATGTTGACTTTGCCTGAAGCGGTGGATTACCTGAATAAGGAAAAACAAATTGAACAAATAGATATTAAAGAAGAATTAAATTCAATTGTAGAAGAAATTGCAGGTAAAGACTTTCCGGGATTGAATGATTTTTTGAGTATCAATGAATTGGATTATTTTATCAATACATCACTATATAATAGTGTTTTAGCAGGCGTATTTAAGAAGACAAGAAAGGAAGGAGCTAATTCAATTAAGTCAATTAATTTTTCCATACAGTCAACCTGTCCGGATAGCGGTGTGCTTGACGATTTAAAAGAGCCTTTTGTATTTAATGTTTTTGGTTCTTTGCTTAATGATCCTGCGTTAAGTGAAGAAGACCTCCTGGAATACACTTCGGCATTTAATAAGCAAATAGATGATGCCCCTAATATTATCAGCGCCCTAAAAAGAAATCTTTTATTTTTAGGATGTTCGTTTCCTGATTGGATGATACGTTATATTCTGCGACTGCTGTCCACTGAGGCTTTGCACGAATGGGGCACTAAAAGAAGGATATACATTGTAAACGATCAAACGGGCTTTAGTAACCGCCAGGTTAATTTTCTTGAAAATTATAAAGTCATTACTTACAAAGGCACGACACTTGACTTTGCCAAAGAACTTTCAGATCGCTGGAAAACGCAGAACCCGCAAGAGGTTAGATCAAAATTAATCTTTCTCAGCTATACCAGGAAAGACAAGGAAGCTGTAGAGACCTTAAAGAAATCAATAATAGAAAGTATAAACAACGTTACCTGCTGGTATGATAAAGATAATATTTCTTATGGCGACGATTTCAATGATGATATTGTATTAAATATAAGAAAGGCCGATTTGTTTATTCCGCTCATATCTGCCAACAGCTTAACCCATTTGTCCGAAAAAGAAGCCTATATAAGCAAAGAGTGGTTATCAGCAGAAAATGAAAATATTTACCGGAAGAAGGTACTTCATATTGACAAATTTCTTTTGCCGGTAGTTATTGATGGAACAGAGCCTTCGAATCCTGATGTGCCGGAATATTTTTCCAAATTGCATACAGGTAAAGCGCCCAATGGTAATCCCGACCAGGATTTTCTTAATCAATTAAAAAATTCGCTGCTAGCGCTTCAATAACGACTCAATGCCAGATAACCAAAATCAAACTTTTGAAAATACAGGCACTCCAGCTTTCATCGGGTTACAATCCTATAGCGAAGAACAGTCAAAATTTTTTTTTGGAAGAGGTGAAGAAATAAGCCAGGTGACGACGCTTGTAAAATCAAATATCCTGACCATTGTTTTTGGTAAATCAGGAACTGGCAAAACATCTTTATTAGATGCCGGCGTATTTCCAAAGTTGCGAAAAGATTATTCTCTACCGTTTAAGATCAGGCTGGAAATTAAAAACGATAGTCTCCCACTGCTTACACAAATTAAAAATGTTTTAAAAAGAGAAATAGATAAATATGGCTTTAAAGTGGCAGCCTACCCCTCAGCAGAAACACTATGGGAATATTTCCACAAAGAGCCTTTATGGAAAACAGTTACACCCATCCTGGTTTTTGATCAGTTTGAGGAGATATTTAATTTGGCAAAAAAAAATGCACATTTCGCAACTGAAGAACTTAAAAAATTTTGGGAAGAACTTTCTGACCTGATAGAAAATAATATTCCCGATTCATTGAAAGATCAGTTTCTTAATCACAAGGAAGAGATAAAATACAATTATAAGCAACAACCCGTGAAAGTAATCTTTGCTTTCAGGGAGGAATTTCTTCCTGAATTTGAAAGCATTCCCTCAAAAATTCCTTCTTTAAAATATTCGCGTTTTCGGCTGATGCCAATGAATCAAAGCCAGGCCCATGATGTAATTACCAAAACATGGGGCGATAAAATTAATGATGTGCAGGCAAAAAAGATCATCAGCTATTTGACCAGTGACGAAAAGGTCATTTCCATTTCTGATATTGAGCCTTCATTACTCAGCCAGGTTTGTTTCTATCTTGATAAAGAAAGAATAGCCCAGCGCAGTCATAAGATCACTTCGGAATTTCTTGATGAGCATCCAAAAGAAACTATTCTGCGATCCATTTACGGCGAGGTGATGAATGAAAGCTATGATGCAGTAGGCCGGCCACCTGTAGAAAAGGGAAAGGCGCCTGTTGAAAATCCCGTTCAAGTTTTTGTTGAAGATAATTTAATAACCAGCGAAGGATACCGAATCAAATATTCACTAACAGAAAACGATGAAAAAAATATAGGACCGGGAATAATAGTCTTAACGAAAAAATATTTGGTGCGTAATGATGGGAAATCGATAGAACTTACACATGATGTATTGACGCCGATAATAAAAGAAGATAGGGAAATAAGGAGAAAAGGAATAGCCACAGCAGCGGCGAAAAAGAAAGCTTATAAGCGTGCTTTTATAATCGTTATTTTCTCCCTCCTCGCTGCCGGCTTTATCTGGGGTTTCACCTTAAACGAAAAGGTGAGATTAGATAGTGAGATAAATACAGCCTCTGATTCTTTAAAAGTCGTTAAAGGTTCTCTTAATAGTATTCATAAATCTATAACCGACAGTTTGGAGGTTTTGAAAGAAATTCAAAAAAGAATATCGGAAAGAAATAATTTTTTGAACAGGGGTTTTCCTTCTACCGAAGCTAACCCGGAAATAAACCAGGATGAAAGCGCTAAAATTGCCTCTCTTACAGAGCATATCGATGCGTTGAGCAATCAAAAGTTGGCACTGGAAGATAACATTGACCTTTTAAATACACAAGTGCAGGAACTCAGTAGTAATCTTGCGAATGCACAATCAGATAACATAAGTCTAAAAAGAACGAATGATGATTTACGAAGGCAAATAACTGATGACAAAGAAAATCTATTGCTGTGGCGAACTAACTTCGAAAAACTGCAAAAGGAATTTTACGATTATAAAATATCACGTCCCAATACATCTCCCGGTACAAATCCAGGCGCCGTCGGTGGACCGGGAGAAAATGCAGGCAGTAATGGAGCAACTATTGCCGATGACTTAGACAGCAACAGTCTTAAGCTAAGCTTGTACAATACAAATAAACCGGGAACCTTTAATGTATACCTGATTCCTGACAGCAGTTACAACCGGGCAATAATACGGGATGCGGAATACTATGAATTGCGCACCAATGAAGACCATTTAAAAAAGGTTGCTAAAAACATTCAAAGGGCAAAATTTAGCAACGGCAATTATTATTTTCCAAATTTACCTGTTGGTAAATACTTAATCAAGATATGCACTTATTACGGGGGTTTTTATCCTTATATCAAAACGAAAGAAGGTGCTGAAGTTTTGGTAAGGAATGCATCTCCTCCAATAAGATAATTTGAATTCCTTATTTTTAAGTTTTCATTCCTTAGATCAACCAATCATTTTAATCCAAATATACCGGCAGCGTTTATTTCATTATTAATCGATTGCTTTCCGAAAGTAGCCTGCACTATCATTATTTAAATTGGTAAAAAAAATTATCAATATAAATAATCACTTAATACTAATTAACTAAATAACCCCCCCAATGAGCGTTCAAAAAATTGTAATAAAAGGAACAGAGCAAGTGCTCCCCGTAAATCCAAAATCAGCTGATGACATTATAGAGCTACGCAAATCCTATATTATAGGAGGCAACGTAAGAGGTATTACGGAATCACATGATATCGAACTGAAAAAAGATGACCTTGTTGAACTAGTCTTTAACGATGAGACCTTGTGGTATTGTAACACCGATACGATTGACGAAGTGTTCCCTGAGGCAGCGACAGTGAAGCGTTCGGGCGAAATGGTTTTTGAAATCCCAATGTCTCTTACGACAACTGACGCAGAGCGAGGAATTGTGGGTAGCATTTTATTAAAGGGATTGAACATTTTTGGTAAAAAAACCATCGATAAAAAAGTAAAGGAAGTTGCCGCGGATTTTGAAAAAAAGCAATTGGATAATACCAGCGGACTCTACCAGTTGGATGCTAATTTCCAATTGCATCAGTTTACTTCGGTTCTTGCAAACAAGCCAGTTCTCCTTTTTCTCCATGGCACCGCATCATCTACTAAAAGCTCATTCAGTGAATTACTAAATACCGATTTATGGAAATTTATCCAGGATACGTATGGAGGTAATGTTTTGGCATTTCAGCATGAAAGCCTTACCAAGAGCCCATTGCAGAATGTACTGGAACTTGTGCAGCAATTGCCGCAGAATATTTCTTTTGATATTATAAGTCACTCACGCGGTGGTTTGGTGGGTGATACGCTTGCCCGCTTTTGCAATACAAATGATAAAAGCAAAGGCTTTGACGATAATGAAATAACCTATTTAAAGAAGGCAGAAAACAGGAAAGAAGATCTTGCAAATATTGAAGCAATACGCAAAGAGCTTTTAAATAAAAAAGTAATTGTAAATAAATTTATTCGAGTTGCATGCCCGGCCCAGGGAACTACGCTTGCTTCAAAAAGAATGGATCATTTTTTTAATGTCACTTTTAATCTTATTGGAATGGCAGGCGGCATTGTAGCCAGCCCGGTGTACAGTGCTTTTAAAAATCTTATATCAACTGTAATTGATTGTAAAAACGAAGTTGATGTGCTTCCGGGCCTTGAGGCGATGAATCCCGATTCTCCATTTATCAAAGTGCTAAACAGTCCCGGTTCAAGCGTGATACTTGACCAGCCTTTGCGCATTGTTTCAGGAAATTGTAAGACAAAATTAAACCTGAAAGCGCTCCTGATTATTGTGAGTAAATTATTTTATTTAAAAGATAATGACCTTGTTGTAAACACAAGATCCATGTATTCCGGCACCAAAAGAGACACACCGGTTCAATACCTTTTTGACGAGGCTACTGATGTTGACCATTTTCATTATTTCAAAAATAAAAAGACGAATGATGGAATAATGATGGCGCTCAAAACAACCGATAATACACTGGTTCCGGGTTTTAGCTTTCTTGAACAAGGCACGCTTGCCGAGATGGACAGAAATGCCTTATTGAAACTTGACGGGGGGCAGGTATTTACAGATACTGTAACAGGTACGAAACCTGTTGTTATACTGCTCCCGGGAATTATGGGGTCCAATCTTTCCAACGATGAACATTCGATATGGATTAACTATTTGAAATTCCTGAGCGGGGGTTTGGAAAAATTGGATATAAAATATACTGATGTTACTGCGCCTTCTCTTGTAAGTACTTCTTATAAAAAGCTGGTAAAATTTCTCTCAGTCGATTACGATGTTGTTACTTTCCCTTTTGACTGGAGGCTGCAACTTAATAAAGTGGCGTCTTCATTAAATGATAAGATCAATGACCTGCTTTCGTTCCATCAGCCGATAAAAATAATCGGCCATTCAATGGGTGGCGTGCTGGTAAGAGATTTTATACTTACGTATCCCGCCACGTGGAAAAAACTCAATGATTCTGCAGGCTTCAGGCTGCTTTTCCTGGGTGCGCCGTTAGGAGGTTCCTATAGGATTCCATTTGTCTTTATGGGCAAAGATGCCATTATAGACAAGCTGAGTAAAATAGATTTGTTTCATACAAAAAAAGGGTTGATTGGAATGTTTTCAAAAATGCCGGGCCTTCTAAGCCTGCTTCCTCTCAGTGTTAATGAAGGCAATGATTTTGCAATTGCCGAAACCTGGAAGACAATGAGTGCGCCTTTAGGAGACTGGCCGGTACCTCAATCCTCCGACCTGAAGGAATTTCAAAAATACAGGGACAATATTATTTCATCAATGGAGAACATTGATTTTTCAAATATAATTTACGTTGCGGGTAAAGATACGTCTACACCTTGCGGTTATACAATTGAAAAAACCAACCTGGGCCAGGAACTTGTTTTTTTAAGCACAGCAGAGGGCGACCAAAGCGTAACATGGGAGAGTGGTATTCCTAAAAAAATGATTGAAAATAATTCAGTCTACTATGTAAATGTTTCACACGGATCTCTTGCTAATGAACCTTCCATATTTAAAGGCATCACTGACATTATTGCTACAGGCTCTACAAATTCCATGAGTAAGATCAGGCCTGAAATAAGAGGTACCAAGAAAATATTTAAATCACCGGAACAACATGATTTCGATCTCTCGGCTGATGGAGTTACAAATACACTTTTAGGAATTGGTGTAACTGTAGAGGATACACAACAGCTATTGGAACTGGACGTATCTGTAAGCAACGGAGATCTGAAATACGCTTCGTACCCGCTGCTTGCAGGTCATTTTTTGAAAGATGGCATTTTGAATGCGGAAGCTCAGGTTGATAAGAATATGAACTTCGCATTATCCGAAATGCATAAGCTTTCAATTTACCCGGGCGAAATTGGAAGCAGTGAGATCTTTATTCAAAATAGTGATTCTTTCAAGGGCACCATTATAGTTGGGCTCGGTGAAACCGGTACGTTTACGGCGTACCAGCTTACACAAACTGTAGAGCAGGGCGTTTGCAAATACCTGCTAAGCCAGAGTAGAAAGAATAGTGAAAATAATAATTTAAAAAATTCAATTAATGTTACCGGCCTTTCATCTCTTATAATAGGGAGTGGTTATGGCGGCCTTTCTATCGAGAATTCAATGAGGGCTATTGTGCAGGGCGTGCAAAACGCCAACAGCAAAATAAAAAAATTGCATCCCGAAAACTCAGAGGCGATACAATACCTTGAGTTCATTGAACTATATGAAGATGTTGCACTGAGCGCTTTTTATTCATTAAGAAGAATTGAAAACGAAGAAAATTCATTTTTGCATATCAAGAAAGATTCAAAGAAAATAAAGAAGCTGTTAGGATCAAAAAAAAGAATTCAGTCCCAGAATACTGAAGGTTGGTGGAACCGGATCACCGTGCAATTAGAAAAAAATGAAAATGCTTCTTCTAAAATCCGCTCTTTGCTTTTCAATGCATCTACCGGGGGCGCACGGGAACTGCAGCGTAGATTAAGAAGCAACCCGAAAATTATAGAGAAAATAATTGATGATATATCTACAAAAAATATGTGGTCTGAGGACCTTGCCAAAACAATTTTCGAATTATTAATTCCAAATGATTTTAAAGAGCAATTAACGAGACAGTGCAATATCAGCTGGATACTTGATAAGAATACTGCTTCCTATCCATGGGAATTACTGCAGGATAAATCAGCGGATGCGAAGCCACTCTGTATAAATGCAGGAATGATACGACAGCTTGCCACACAAGATGACAGGATAAAAATTAACGTGGTTTCTAAAAACAACGCATTGGTAATAGGCGATCCCTTTCTTGATGGATATGTTGTACAACTACCAGGCGCATACGCAGAAGCAGAGATGGTATCAGCTACCCTCAAAGAAAATGATTTCACTCCCAATTTAATTCTCAGGGGGTCGGCTCCAGATATAATAAAAAATCTTTTTTCCGACGAGTATAAAATAATTCATCTCGCCGGGCACGGCATGTTCAATCCCGACGATCCTGAAACTTCAGGAATGGTTATTGGCAACGAGGTTTATTTAACCACTGCAGAAATATCACAGATGAGTATGACGCCGGAACTTGTGGTTGTGAATTGCTGTTTTCTCGGGAAAACCGATGGTGTATCGGAGGAACTGTATCGCAACCGTTATAAGCTTGCTGCCAACATTGGAACACAGCTTATAGAAAATGGTGTGAAAGCAGTGATAGTTGCGGGTTGGGCCGTTGACGATGCCGCTGCGATGGAATTCACCAAGGTTTTTTATTCTTCAATGTTTGGAGGCTTAAATTTTGGAGATGCTGTACAGAGGGCACGAAAATCAATCTACGATAATTATCACACTATTAATAACACATGGGGTGCATACCAGTGTTATGGCGATCCGTTCTATAAACTGGATAACAGGGCACAGCTTAAAAAAACGCCTCCTTCTTACATCATTGCAGAACAAGCTGAAATTGCCTTATACAATCTTCATAACGAAATGGACCTTGGCAAATACGATGAAGATGATTTAAGAACAAGGCTCGTTGCAATATCCCAGGCTGTAGATAAGGCAGAATTACGTAATTCAGAAATAACGAGCATGGAAGCCTTTATTTATGCAGATATGTATTTGTATGATATGGCGATTGCAAAATTCGAATTGGTAATGGCGATGGAAAAGGCCGATTTTTCCGTAAAAGCTCTTGAAAAATATTGTAATGTAAGGGCAAAGAAATGTATAAGCGATTTTCTAAAAAGTAAAAAGGCAGCTAAATCTCTGAAGGAAATAGAATGGGTAACACAACGCCTTAAAATGTTGCTGGAAATACACGCTACAACGGAGCGCAACAGCTTGCTGGGAAGTGCGTACAAACGGAAAGCACTTATTTACCCTAACGCTCCGGATAAGATAAAAGCACTGGCAACAGCCGCATATTATTACAAGAATGCACACAACTCTCCAACCAATAACAATAGAGCATATACGCTATCCAACTGGTTTGAAATAGAAAGTGTACTCATACTCCTTGGCGAGCGCAAGTGGGGCGAGGCGATTTCTTTTGAAAAAGATTCATACAGACTGGCTACCCATGCTGATGCTCTTTCAGAATTAAAAGCCTTAAAAGATTCGACGGATAAAGCGAGTGAGGGGGATATGGACTACTGGAATCTTGTACAGGGCGTAAATATCGGGCTTTGTAGCCTGATCGTTGATCCGTCTTCCGCCACGGAAAATAAGCCCTGGGACGATTTGCTTATCGCGTACAGAAAAGTGTGGGCAATTGCGGGATCTAAAGGATATAAACTCTCTGAAATTGAGCACATCGAGCTATTGATAGATGCCCTTTCTCAAAGCAGGAAAAGAGACGCGGCTAAATTAAGAAAAAGGATAGAAGTCCTTAAAGATGCGCTTTTGAAAATGATATAGCACAGTTAAGGCCGGAATCATGGGGCCGGTTATTTATCCAGGAAGAGATTATTTTTTAGCGCAGGCGCTACCTGCTTAATTTAAGCAAGCGTCGGTTTACTCTTTTTCAGCTGGCTCAACTCGCCCTTTTTGTATCGAAAATATCTTTTAAGATTATTGATCGGTTCCTCATATACCTTAAGTGATATCCAGGAAAACAAAACCAGTATGACTAGATTTTCAACAACAATAATGGAATCAATATACCGAAGTGACCATGCAGGCAGGAAACGATTAAATAGTTTATTAAGTAACGGCGTATCCCATGGCAGGAAAACGTGGTAGAGATACATGCCATAACTTATTTTGCCAAGGAATATTAAAAACCGGTTATTGAAAATAAAAGAAAAATTCATCTTTTTGCTTTCACCTTTATATACAATATATGAGATAACACAACCTCCCATAATTGAGCGCAGGAATCTCTGCTGGTGAATAAAATAAGTATGATCCACAATAATAACAGTGAAGAAAATAACCAGGCTTATAATTGCAAGCACCTGGAAAACCAGGAACATTTTTCTTACATACTTAGGGTGATAGATGGCTATCCATGAAATAAATGCCCCGATTCCAAACGCGTCAAAACAAGTATAGGTTGGCATGTATCCAAAATCCATATCAGAAATAAGGGTTTGGCTGATGAACCCGATGGAAATAAAAATAATTATGGCGTGCAACAGGTATTTTCTGTTGATCAATAAAATTACCCAGGGCCAAAATAAGTAGTACTGTTCCTCAACGGCGAGTGTCCAGAAGTGTGTAGTCATATCTGCCCAAACTTTCGTGTTATACAAATAAAAATTTATGGTATAAGTAAGGCTGGGCAATAACTCCTGCTTTATAGTTGACGGTATCAGGTGAGTTATATGAAATATTACTATTAAAAAAACGGTAAGAAAATATGCGGGAAATATTCTCAGGGCTCTTCGAATAAAAAAGTTTTTATAAACCAATGTTATAGGAAGATCCAACTCCTCCGCTTTGTTTCTGCTGATGAATAAAATGCTTGTAATTAAAAAGCCACTTAGTACAAAAAAGAAATCAACATCAAATGGGCGATTGGGGTATGTGCTCAACAGAATATTCTCAGGTAACCAGTGAAAACCAACCACCAGTACAACTGCAATTCCCCTTAAAGCGTCTAATTGTTTAATCTGTTTCAAGCCATCAAAATATTTATCACTATCATCAAAATTTATTCAAAGCTAAAACTATTATTCTCCGGTGTTTATTGTTGGCTGCATTTATTTGGCTGACCTCATTTCCATTTTTTTTTACAGCAAATAAGCAAATAAAATGATATTGCTAAGCAACTAATTTATTATTTGCAACAGAAATATCTGGCAATGATAGTTTTTAACTTCAAACCCGAAAAATAAAATAAAGTACCTTGTTGCTATTACGGCAATTAAGCTATCGTTCAATCTTAAGAATTACTATGTTGAAACCCTTCATATTTATGACTGTGCTCCTGGTAGCTGTATCGTGCGCCAATAAACACAAGGATGATAAGGCTTCCACCATTATCAGGCAATGTATTGCAGTGCACGGTGGAGACAATTACCAGGACCTCGACGTTTCCTTTGATTACCGCAAATTCAGGATACACCTGGTTCAGGATGGGGGAGTTTTTCTTTATGAACGCACTACCAAAGATTCTCTTGGCAACGAAATAAACGACGTGCTTACCAACGATGAATTTACAAGAAAGATGAATGGGCAAAAGCAAGATCTTTCAAAGAAGGAATATGAAAAATATAAAGATGGACTGAACGCAATTGCGTGGTTTGCATTGTTGCCAAATAAACTTTCTGAGCCTGCTGTTAATCTTAAATATCTTGGTGAAATAAATATTGGTAATAATACTTATGATAAAATTGATGTCACATTTGATAAAGAAGCCGGTGGAAAAGATCACCAGGATGAATTTTGTTTTTGGATTAATAAAAAGACACACACTTTAGACTACTTGTCCTATTCAAATGGAGGGCCGAGATTTAGAAGAGTAATAAGGCGCCAAAAAATTGGCGGCGTAATTTTCCAGGATTACGACAATTATAAGGTACAGGATTCGACTCTTTCAACTGCTGAATATGATAAAGAATTTATTGCCGGCAGGGCCGTGCTTCTTTCTAAAATTGAACAGGAAAATTATACTTCAAATAAAAAGTAACGTACGCTTCCACCGATCAATGAAATAGAATTTTAGCGGGAATTTCTTCTTTATCTTTTCCTTCCGCCTGCATTGATACTTTCAAGGCATTGCCGCCACTGGAGTCAAAATATTTTACTTCTATTTTATGATAGCCCTTTTTTAAAAAAGTAACACCGTTTTTTTCTACTTCCCCGTGCTCACCATCATTGTCTACTACTTCTTTATCATCTATAAATAATTTACTTCCATCATCAGACGATGTGTAAAACGTGTACCGGCCATCTCTTAAGATTTTGATGTAGCCGGTAAAATCAAAAGCAAACTTTTCTTTGCGCTGTTTTTTATCCAACGAAATATTATCACTAACGCCGGAGCTTACTAGCTTACTTTGCAGAGATGAAATCATGTTTATATTTTCATCAGGCTCATAATAGTTGTACGTGATCCCCGGTTGAACTTTTCCGGGATTCACCGCAGGCATCCATTCGTATTTTATTATTTTCTCACTGGCAACATCACTTTGCAGAGCACCTTCCTGCACAGCCATCGCCTTTACCATCACAGTTTTTGAAATGGTAAACGGTTTTTTATAGACCATCGATGATGTTGTTGGTTCACTGCCATCTGTTGTGTAATAAATAACAGAAGACGAATCTCCTGGCAAATCAACCATAGGCTGCAAGGAACTTTTTTTATAAGTGGAATTGATATTGGGCTTGTGAGCGAACCGGCCAAAGCCGTTAAGCTTTACCGCAAATGCATAGGGCACTTTCATTGCCGGATCATATTCCGGTAAATCGATGACAACATTTTTTCCTTGCTGCCTCCACGATAGCTTGTTACCGTTCGATAAAAAGCTTATGGTAGTTTCTCCTGGAATTGAGATGTCTTTTAAAACCAATTTTCCAGCCGATGGATATTTTGGAAAAATAGCGTAGAGTGAATTTGTTTTTTTATTGTAGGTATAAAATACTTCTTTCACGGCGTACCCTGGATCGGGATCGATGGTGATTTTTAAAAGCATATCACCACTTTTTTCTTTATACTCCTTGTTGCCTTCACTCCATTGAGAATGTATTTTCCACCTGGAGGTTCCATAAATTGCCTCGCCATTTATCTTAAGCCATTCGCCAATATTCAACAAGCGCTCCTGCATAATAGGCGGAATTTTCCCATGCCCGTCAGGGCCAATATCTAATAAAAAGTTGCCGCCCCGGCTTACTTTATCAATTAACTGTAACACTAAAGATTGAGCAGAATTATAATCCCATGAATCTTCCTCTCTGTTGTAGCCATAGCTAAAACCCATGCCACGGCTCTCTTCCCATGGATGATCTTCAAAATCCAGGTCAGGTTGATATTCCGGTGTATAGACGCCGCCATGATGAAACCGCACCTCGCTGCCCCAGCGGTCATAGGTAACCACTTTATCTTTTACCGGGCTCTCATTATACATCCACGCCAAAAATTGTTTACTCTTCCACACTTCATCGCTTGCGTCCCATTCTCCATCCGTCCAAAAAACATCAGGCTTATATGTATTGATAAGATCTTTCATTTGCGGCCATGTATGTTCCCTTGCAAATTTTTTCTGATCTGCTTTCCATAATGGATTATACCACTCGTATAAGGAATAATACATGCCGGCATGCACCGATGTTTTTCTTACTGCGTTAAAGAGGTCTCCCAGCAAATCTCTTTTAGGGCCTATCTCCACCGCATTCCATGGAAACCCCCATTCCCGGTCGGCTTCTTTGCTGGGCCATAAGCAAAATCCATCATGATGCTTTGAGGTGAGCACAATATATTTTGCACCGGATTTTTCAAACAACTGTGCCCATTCATCCGGATTAAATAATTCGGCCTTGAACATGTCTCCGAATTTGTAATAGCTCATATCGCCGTACTTCTTTTTATGATATTCAGAAGTTTTGCTACCCGGATTGTTAAGTGCATTTTGATACCACTCCGCATAGTTTCCTTTTGGCGCCCACGCCGGTACAGAGTAAACTCCCCAATGTATAAAAATCCCAAACTTTGCATCAGTGTACCATTGAGGAACAGGGCGCTTGTCGAGACTCTCCCAGGTGGAGTCATAGGTTTGAGCAAAAGTTTTAGTTGTTATTTGTAAAAGAAGGAATAATAATAAATTTTTCATTTGGCTCATTATTTTTCGATAAGATTATCGTCTATTAAATACGACTCTATTTCAGAAATATTTGTAATTCCTTTTTGTTCCTCAATCTGAAGGCCGATTATGCTCGCTTCTGTTGCAGGAAAAGTAAGTATCCTTTTGTGGCCAATGGTGGTTCCGGCAACTTCTTTGATCAACTCATGCTTTGCATTCATCAACAGAATTTTAAATTTCATACAGTGTTGTCCGTTCAATAAATTTTCTTTTAATATAATACAGTTTATTTTTTTAGGTTTATCAAACTCAATCCCCATTGATTGCAAATTTGGAAGAGTTACAGATTCGAAAGATTCAGTTTGAGAATCATTTATTTTTTTTGCCGGCCTTGTTCCGTTGTGTGGCACAAAATATCCCTTGCCTTCTCTTGAAAGATTATTTGCAAAATTTTCATCTTCCAACGCTTTGAAACCAACGAGAGCCGCTGAATCGTATTTAGTGATCAGGCCTCTTCCATCGGGTGGTACATTCAACAATAAACAGGCTCCTCTGCCAACACTCTTTAAATACAATTCAAAAAGTTGCTGCGGTGATTTTACCAACGTGTCTTCCTTTTTGTGATAAAACCAGCCTGGGCGAATGCTGACATCGCATTCAGCAGGTATCCAGTTTTTGCCGTAGATATTGCCTGTGTTCAAAGTATCTGTTGGAGGCCCACCGGCTCCCCGCATGAACCCTGCAGTATCCAGTGTGTTCCAGTTTGTTTTTCCCGCAATGCCATTTTCATTGCCCACCCATCTTATATCGGGGCCAATGTCACTAAAGGTTATGGTATTGGGTGAAATAGTTCTTATTAACTTTTCAAAGCGATGAAAATCATAAACCTGTTTTTTCCCGTTAGGCCCTTCACCATTTGCGCCATCCCACCATAGTTCCCAGATCGGTCCATAGTTAGTAAATATTTCTTTCAGCATATTGGCAAATACATCATTGTATTTTGCTGTTCCATAGTCCGGATGGTTCCTATCCCACGGTGACAGGTAGACGCCAAATTTTAAATCATATTTTTTGCATGCCTGCGATAATTCTTTTAATACGTCGCCCTTGCCATTTTTCCACTTACTTTCTCTTACAGTGTGCGTACTGTACTTACTTGGCCATAGGCAAAAGCCGTCATGATGCTTTGCAGTTATAATAATTCCTTTAGCTCCTGCAGCTTTTGCCACACGGCACCATTGGTCACAATTTAATTCTGTAGGATTAAAAACTTCCTCCTTTTCATTTCCATGTCCCCATTCAAGATCGGTAAATGTATTAGGCCCGAAATGAGTGAACAAGTAAAATTCCATATCGTGCCAGGCAAGTTGCGCTTTTGTCGGCTTTGGTTCGGGGCCTTTACTCGTCTGTGCAAGAGTGGCCACAGCGGTAAACACACAAAGGATTGCAATAAATATTTTCATTAAAAAAAGTTATGGATTTATGAGATGATTTTAAATTTAGGGTTTTACTTTACCTGCATTTTAATTATTGTATCAACATCGTCAAATGCAACTTCATCCAGGTTTACAGTAATACTATTTTTGTCCTGTTTGAATTTTATGGGTTGGCTATTTTTTATCAAAGAGCACTTCTGTATTTTTCCAGGCAAGCCTTCAAGAACAATAGATGACTGATCCGGTCTTTTCAAAATATGTACGTAGATCAACTTGTCTTTTGCTGTTACAACGCCCCATGGTTGGGGGCTAATTAAATTACCTGTTGTGCCATAAATACTTTCACCGTTTTGTTGCAACCATTCCCCCATTATTTTTAACGTATCCTGGAATTCCTGCTGTATTATTCCGTTAGGCATAGGACCAACATTCAATAAGAAATTTGCATTGCGGCCGGATGCATTTACGAGGTAATGAATTAATTGTTTTGAGGATTTATAATTTGTATCGGTAATATTAAAACCCCATGAATTGTTCATGGTCTCGCACGTTTCTAAAGGCATTTTTTGGGAGGCTTCCTGGAAACTCAGGCCCGATTTATTTTCGCCCGGCAGATCTCGTTCAAACATTTGAAAATCTTCACCGGGAAATGGAGTGAGGTGATGGTTGTTGCCAATTAAGCATTGTGGCTGAAGTTTATGTATCAATCCATAAATTTCATCATAGTGCCAATCAATTCTTGAAGAACGGTCTTTTTCTCCCTCAGGCTTTGTTTGATCCCAATGGCCATCGAACCAGATACCTGCGATTTCTCCGTAGTTGGTCAATAACTCGGTGAGCTGATTTTTCATGAATTGAAGGTAGCTCGCATAGTCACCATGTCCCGTTCTGCCGCTGTGCTGGCCGGTGCGGCCCGTTTCGTGCGGATAATCTTCTCTTCCCCAGTCAAGCAAGGAATAATATAGAAAAAGTTTAATGCCTTGCTTGTGACATTCATCCGCCATCATCCTGACCACATCTTTTTTGTAAGGCGTATTCATGATGTTGAAATCGGAATATTTCGTATTCCACATACTAAAGCCATCGTGATGCCGGGTAATTAAAGTAATGTATTTCATCCCCGCGTTCTTTGCCATGCTTACCCATTGTTCAGCATTAAATTCTATTGGGTTAAAAAAATCCATAAGACGTGTGTAGTTCTTAACAGTAATATTCCTGTTATTCATCACCCATTCACCATCACCGGGAATACTAAATGGCCCCCAATGAATGAACAAGCCAAACTTTGCATCGACGAACCATTCTCTTGCTTTTATATTTTCAGGACCAGGTGTGTAGGTTTGTGCATAAATGTTACTGAGTAAAATCAAACCAATAAAAACTGTCAGAACGGACTTCATGAATGATAATTTAATTTTATTTGAGTTTGTAATTAATTTCTCAATGTAGTAATCTTTTTTCTTTGTTGGCTTTTAAAAAAAATCAAAAGAAAAATAGATTCGAATGAAGTTATCGTTTTATTTAAAACATTTGTTCGCTAATTTATGCTGTTCAATCGTTAACACATATTCCATCGGAATTTTGGTTTTTAATTGCAGGTGTTTCAATTCCTTTTGATGAGCGAAAGCGATAGGTTATTTAATTCTATTAGTGTAAAGCTGATTGGAAAATAACCCCCTCAGTCAAAATGGATTTGTGCACAATTAAAACATTAATCTCTTTCTCCTTATCTTAACGTTTCAAATTATAAGTACATGCCGGTAATTGCGCTCGACCTTGGCGGAACAAAACTTTCTGCGGCTCTTATAAGCGATGAGGGCGATATTATTGTTACCGAAACTCAACTTTTGGAAAAACGAGAAGGCCGGGAAGTTGTGCAGTTAATTTTACAACAATCAAATCAATTATTAAAAAAAGCAAAAGAAGAAAATCTTGCTGTTTCCTCGCTCGGTATTTGTGTGCCGGGGATCAGTTACTCAAAAACAAAAAAAGTTTGGGCCCCTAATATTCCGGGATGGGATAACTACCCACTATTTGAAGAATTGCAAAACGGTTTAGAAAATAAAGATCTCAAAATTAAAATAGATAGTGACCGTGCCTGTTATATCCTTGGCGAAGTATGGAAAGGCAATGCACGTGGATGCAGTGATGCCATTTTTCTCTCCGTAGGAACTGGAATTGGAGCCGGTATTCTTGTTAACAACCAGGTGCTGCGTGGGGCCAGCGATATCGCCGGAGCTATCGGCTGGATGGCCCTGGAAAAACCCTTTGATAAAAAATATATTTCCTGCGGATGTTTTGAATACAGTGCCTCTGGTGAGGGACTTGTAAGAATTGCAAAAGGATGGATGAAAGATGATTTTAAAAAAAGTATTTTAACCGGGAAGAATACCGGTTCCCTGGCAGCAAAGGATATTTTCGATGCGTATGAATCGCAGGATCCGTTGGCTATAAAAGTTATCAATAATGCGGTCGAATATTGGGGTATGGCCGTAGCGAATCTCGTGAGTTTATTCAATCCTGAAAAAATAATTTTCGGCGGTGGCGTATTTGGTCCGGGGCTTAAATTTTTGGATGCTGTGTATGATGAGGCAAAAAAGTGGGCACAGCCTATTAGCATTTTACAGGTAACATTAGAAGGTTCCGCCCTTGGAAACCAGGCCGGCCTGTATGGCGCAGGATATTTAGCATTGAAAGACCAAACATCATAATTATAGAATGTACAAACGAAACAAGGTTTTTGCCGCTGCTTGTATTGCCATTTTTTTGTTCGGGATACTTTTAATTTCATTGGGCTCCATCCTGCCGGTGCTTACGGCAAAGTTTCAGTTAGATGATTTAAAAAAAGGCGGTCTCGTATCACTCCTCCCGATTGGAATACTCGCAGGCTCTTTAATATTCGGGCCAATCGTGGACAGGTACGGTTACAAGTTACTACTCATCACCAGCGTCATCCTTTCCGTGATGGCGTTGGAAGGTTTGATCTTAACCGGTTCATTTTTCATTTTACAAATATGCATTTTCATCTTAGGTTTTGCCGGCGGTATTCTCAACGGTGGAGCGAATGCATTGGTCTCTGACATCAGCGACGAAGATAAAGGAGCCAACCTCAGCCTGCTTGGAGTTTTCTTTGGTATCGGCGCCTTGGGAATGCCTTTGGTGCTCGGTGTCATGTCGAAATATTTTCCGTACCCGGTTATTATATCTGCCATTGCGCTTTTCATGCTGGTGATGGTTATTTATATTTTTACGATTCCATTTCCTACGCCCAAGCAGGCTCAGGGATTTCCTTTAAAAGCAGGAGTAAAATTGCTGAAAGAACCGGTTTTGTTATTAACCAGTTTCTTTCTTTTTTTTGAAAGCGGTATCGAAGGCCTGATCAATAACTGGACAACGACCTTTCTCCAGGGAACATTACGTACAACACCGGAAAAGGCCTTGTATGCGCTATCATTTAGTGTGGTGGGACTAACTATCTCCCGGTTGTTATTAGGCTCTCTGCTCAAAAAAATATCTTCTTCGCTTGTATTATTTATCTCGCTGTTGCTGGTGGCGCTGGGATGTTCCATCCTTATCTGCACAGCCTCGTATGGAATGGCATTTACGGCTCTTATAATTATTGGCTCAGGATTCGCCGCAAGTTTCCCGGTCATACTCGGGTATGTTGGGCAATTGTATTCGAGCCTCTCCGGAACAGCCTTTAGCATAGCGCTCGTAATTGCCCTCACTGGCAATACCCTTCTAAATTATTTGTTTGGTATTATTGCAAACAGGTACACGATCAGCAGTTTACCAGTCCTGGTGCTTGTCTGCGTTGTTTGTATGCTGATACTTTTGATGATGATAAAACAAGAGGTAAAAACTAAACTCAATAACGAAAATAAATTTACAAACGACTAAATTCTTTAAAAAAATGCTTGCAAAACAATGGTTGCAAAATGCCCGTTCCATAATGGATAAAATTGAAGACACGCAAATGGAAAACATTCAACAGGCTGCTGCCCTTATGGCTGATACAATTGAAGCCGGTCGCTGGGTGCATACATTCGGCTGCGGCCATGCAACCATTCCCATTGAAGAAATGTATCCGCGCATTGGTGGCTTTGTCGGCTTTCATCCTATGATCGAGTTGCCGCTTACTTTCTTCACAAATATTGTCGGCGGTATGAGTGTACATAATTTCGTTTTCCTGGAAAGAGTAGAAGGTTATGGTACGGAAATTATGAAGGGATACAACTTTGATCCGCGTGATTGCATGTGGCTGTTTTCACACACAGGCATTAATGCCGTAAATATTGATGTGGCTATCGAGGCGAAAAAGCAGGGCATGAAAGTAATTGTGTTTGGATCTGCTAAAGAAGCTGAAGGAAAGCAAACACGCCACAGCAGCGGCAAAAATATTTTTGAGCTTGCCGATCTTGTAGTGGACACCTGTGTGCCCATCCAGGATGCCAGCGTAACGTTGAAAAACCATGTTGATAAGGTAGGCCCTGTTTCAACACTCGCTTTTGTAACGGCGGTATGGATGACCGTTACCACGATTGCAGAAATTTTAGCCGACCGCGGAGTGAAGCTTTATATTCATCCTTCACACAATGTACCCGGCGATACTACCGCCAAAGAAAGATTGTCGGAAGCGTTAGCTGAATATAAAAGCAGAATTACTGGGGTGTAAAATTTTGCACGTTAGTAATGTGGAGGGCGATGGTTCTTTTCTCTATTAAATAAAAACACGCCGAAAACGATATAAAGGAGATGGAAAGGCAGAAGAACTTTCCGGTAGTCTAAAACCGGAGATCTGCCTCATTCAAAGAAACAGCGCTTCCACAATCTTCCTGGAATATTATGGAAATCCTTTCCATTGTATCTTTAATTATGATTACTATACGGGAAATTTCTGCCCGGGATGCTCCGGAAATAATGCTTCTTTCTCACCAATTGGGCTATTCTATATCTGAACAACAAACGTTGGAAAATATCACAGCAGTAAAAGAGAGTAAACATCACACAGCATTTGTGGCGATACAAGAGCAACAAATTATTGGCTGGATAGGAGTTTCGTATAACATTTCGCTGGAGTCACCGCCATTATGCGAGGTACGTGGACTGGTAGTTCATGAGCAGTTCAGAGGTGTCGGCGCGGGTAAAATGCTGGTTGAAAAAGCAAAAGAATGGAGCCGGGAAAATGGAGCCGGCAAACTGAGAGTGCGCTGCAATGTAAAAAGAACAGAATCTCTTTTATTTTACCATGGCGCAGGCTTTACTGAAGTAAAGCAACAACAGGTTTTTGAAATAAGGCTTAACGCTTAGGAGTTAGTTGGTGTGTCATAACATATCATAATTTTTTCCTTTATCATTCAACAGGTTGCCTTGCAAGGATATGTGATGAAAATAAGCTTGCGGATACCAGCAACCAAAATCTTCCTTTTACCAAATTAAAAAGGATCAATACAGCAATGTATTTAGGAGAATTTCGTTTAGAAAAATATATTTTGCTTATATAAGGGACCAGCTATTTTTAAAAATGCGTTTTTACTCTATATTTGGCTCCTCATTACCAAAACATAATTACCAACACCCGACTAATCTATGAGAGAATTTTTTCTATGTCTTTCTCTTTTGACATGCTGCTCCTATAATTTACAAGCCCAGAGAGAGCTTTCCAACCCGCTTATTGACAGTAAAACTATTATTGCAAGAGGAAACGAATTGTATGGTGCCGGAAAGTATAAAGAAGCGATTGCCGAATATTTAAAAGTGTCTCCCAGTGACACGTCGTATACCTCAGTGCTCTATGAATTGATCCTGACCTATTATAAGGATAGCAATTTTGTGGAAGCTGAAAGGTTGGCCAACACAGCGCTTGCTTTATACCCACACCAAAATTCAGACTGGTACAGCCTGCTGGCAGATGTTTACGATGACACAAAGCGAACAGACCTGGCACTAAAGGCTTACGATACCATACTCAGCCAAAATCCTTATGCGTATGTTACTTATTTCAATAAAGGAATTTCACTTTTCAGGTTGTCCCGGTATGATGAGGCGGAAGTGAATTTCAGAAAATGTGTTATACTGAATCCTTACTATTCGTCGGCCCATTATTTTCTTGGCCAGCTTTCAATGCTTAAGGGAAACATGGTGGAGGCTATGCTTAGCTTTTCAACCAACCTGCTGATAGCGCCCGAGAGTCGCTATCATAGTAATGCTACGAATTTTTTAAACACCATTTCAGAAGTCAATACCACAGCAGAGGAATACCTCCGGAATTATAAACCGGGCAAGGAGGATAATTTTGAGGACCTACAGGAAATAGTTACCAGCAAGATAGCTCTTGATAAAAAATATAAGCTCAAAGCGGGGCTTGAAGATAAGATCGTGAGGCAACTGCAGGTGATAATGGAAAAACTTGAGTACCACCCAAACGATAAAGGTTTCTGGATGCAGTACTATGTGCCATTGTTTAAAAATATTTGGGACACTCAGAATTTTGAGGCCATGGTATATTATATGTTTAGCGGCCTCGACATAAAAGAGATAAAAGAATACAATAAAAAGGAGAAAAAGAAGATCGAAGCTTTTAGCAATACCGCGGTGAATTACCTGAATAATTTGCGGAAAAGCCAGGAATTGCAATTTGATAAAAGGACCAACGCGGGGGACAAATATTATATAAAAAATTATGTAGTAAGTGGAAAAGGCCCTTACGGCCTGAATTCCAAAAATGAAGAAATTCTCACAGGGCCCTGGGAATTCTATTTTGACAACGGGTCTTTGAAATCAAAGGGAACTTTTGATAATGATGGTAACCGTAACGGTGAATGGCTTTACTATTTTGAAAATGGAATCCTGAAAGAAAAATCCAGTTACATAAATGATAAGGCAAATGGTAAAGTTGAAGTCTGGAGCGATAACGGGCTGCTTTATACCACATCTACCTATGCTAGTGATAAAAGAGAAGGAGTAGAGACTTACTACTACTATGGCGGTAAACTATCTTCAGTAATTAATTACAAAGATGATAAAAAAGAAGGTGAGGCAACATACTACAACGCGGATGGAATTTTATCGGCTGTAACGAGTTATAAAAACGACCAGGAACACGGAAAGGAAACTGTTTACCATATAAACGGTAAAATAAAATCAGCAGTTAACTACGAAAAAGGACTGGCTACCGGTGAGTATACTGAGTATTTCGATAATGGTAAATTAAAAACAAAGGGTAACTATTCTGGTGGCAAAAAGACTGGAATATGGAATAGTTATTTTAAGGACGGAAAACCATCTTTCCTGGAAAATTATAACAATGGCGACCTGGAAGGTGAGTGGGCTTCTTACTATGAGAATGGGAAAACTGAAACTAAGAAATTTTACAAGAAAGGGGAAATAGATGGAACTAAAGAAGATTTTGATGATGATGGTATTAAATTCAGCGAATCGGTGTTCGAACGAGGCCGGCTCAGAGACATTAAATTCTTTGATAAAAAAGGAACCGTAGTAAGCAATACAACCAGCAGAAAAGGTAATGCGAATGTACCTTTTTACTCACCGGATGGCCTAAAAACAAGCGACGGGTATTATACTAAAGATGGACAACTCGAAGGCTTATATACTTATTATTATAAGAATGGAAAAATCTCTATGCAAGCCTACTATAAAGAAGGTTTGCAGAACGGTAAAAAAACATTTTACTACGCGAATGAAAAAATAAGTGAAGAGGGAAGCTACAAAGATGATAAGGCTGACGGGTATTTTATTAATTACTATAACAATGGACAGCTATCCGGTGAAGGTTGGTATGTGAACGATCAGCGGCAGGGAACTTTTATTAATTATAATTTGCTCGGAAATTTAACAAGCACGAATTATTATATAAATGACAAGGTTCATGGAATTTCAGAATCTTTTACTCCTACGGGCAAAACCGATTATAAACAGTACTATGATTATGGATGGTTCAATAAGATTGAGCAATACGACAGCACCGGGAAAATAATTACAAGCTCCGAATTAAATAAAGGAGAAGGAAAGCTAAGGTTTAATCATTTTAATGGCACACCGTATTTTGAAAGTAATTATAAAAATTACAAATTGAACGGACCCTATAAGATTACAAACGGAGACGGGAGTAAAAGAGCCTTGTATTTTTATAAAAATGGGGAGCTCGACAGCACTTATATGTTTTGGCATCCGAACGGAAAAGTGCAGGTGGAAGGAGCTTATAAAAATGGTGGCAGAACCGGCGCCTGGAAATATTATAATTATGATGGAAAATTATTTGAAACAGAACATTACACAGAAGGTAAGCTTGATGGCGATGACATTCAGTACAATGAAGATGGCTCAAAAGATAATGAGTTCTTTTATAAGAATGGCGACTTGAATGGTGAGATGAAATATTTTGGAAACAATGGGGAGTTGATGCTAATCTTATTTTATAAGGACGATAACCTTATTGGCTACACGTACGAGGGCAAAGACGGTAAGCCGTTGCCGATGATTCCCCTACCAACCGGTACCGGAATCCTCGATGCTTATTATAAAACCGGGGTTAAAAGCGCTCACATAGTATTTAATGAAGGATTGGTAAATGGAGAGAGAATTTTCTACTATTCCAGTGGAAAAGAAAAATCAACCGGTGCCCGTATCAACGGACTGGAAAATGGAATCAAAAAGACATATTACCCTAATGGTAAGATTAAGAAAGAGGAGAATTATTACTACGGTGAAAAGCATGGAACCTCCATGTATTATAACCAGGATGGCTCTTTAATTTCTGCCTTGAATTTTTATCTTGGTGGTTTAAATGGCGATTGCAAATATTATACTTCCGGTAAGATGCCTCAAACGTATGCATACTATTACGGCATATTAGAATCTAAAAAATAAAAATGACTATCAAAACCTTCTTGCCTGGCATCGTATTCTTTTTACCGGTTGCGTCCCCGCTGATCGTAAAGGGCCAATCAGTGGAGCAAATGCAAAAGATTTTCCCGGGTAAGTTCGCAGTGTTTTCAAACATTACTAAATCGGTGGAGATTAATTATAACAAGGATGGGTTGTTTGCAGAAGCGAATGAAGTATCTGAAATGATGATTCTTGATGACAATGCAAACGGTATGTTTAACAAGGATAAATTATACCACAGTACTTTCAATGAGCTTAAAAAGGTAGAGGCATACACGTTAGTACCTGACGGTAAGAACACCAGGAAAATTAAGGTCACCGATTTTAAAACACAGTCATCACCTGGCAGGGGAGTTTTCTACGACGATTCCAAAGAGACGTCATTCGATTATCCGCGGCTGGCTAAAGGCAGTATCACCCATGTTGAAACTGACTATTATAATAAAGATGTACGCTTTTTATCTCCTTTTTATTTCAGCAATTACCTGCCTTTATATAAAGGAACCTTTAGCATTACTTATCCAAAGGATGTAGATGTGCGATACATAATAAAGAACGATAATAAAAAATTGGTGACGGTAACAGAGACCGCCAGGGGACAAAAGAAGAAGCTCGAATTTACCGTAAATGATATACAGAATTACGATTATTTTGGCGATGGTACAAGCGTTCCATATTACGCGTTGCACGTGATTGTATATGTTGCCAGTTACCATAATAACAATGAAACAGTTCCTGTTTTAGGATCATTGGAAGAACTGTATAAATGGAATTCCGGTTTTTTAAGCAACATCAATTCTGAGACAGATGCGAATTTGAAAAGGATTGCCGACAGTCTTTGTGCCAACAAAAAAACAGACAGTGAGAAAGCGCAGGCGATTTATTTGTGGGTTCAGCATCATATAAAATATGTGGCATTTGAAGAGGGATTGGAAGGTTTTATTCCCAGGCAGGCTGCGGATGTTTGTGCGAAACGATATGGTGACTGCAAAGACATGGCCAGTATTTTAACAGCAATGCTAAAGCTAAGCGGGTTAAACGCGTGTTTTACCTGGATTGGCACCCGTTCGATTCCATACACCTATACCGAAGTGCCTTTGCCCCTTACAGATAATCATATGATCTGTGCGGTGAAAATTGACAACTCCTGGATTTTCCTGGATGCAACAGACCCTAACTGCATTTTCGGCATGCCTACAAGTGGCATACAGGATAAAGAAGCGCTCATTAGCATTGACTCCGCAAAAATATCAATTGATTAAAGTTCCCGTAATGGATGCGTCCAAAAGCGTTATCACAGATAGTAGTTTTTTAACTGTCAATAATAACGCTGTAATTGGCAATTGCTCCGTTAGTTATTCAGGTTATTTTGGGAACGATCTGTACAATAATTTGCTCTACAACAAAGGCGATGACGAGAGGGTGTATGTGCGCCGGCGCATGGCAAAAGGAAGCAATAAATTCATCATGAATGATTATAAGATTGCGCATGTTGATGAGGACAACAAACTGGGAAGTATTACTTCAACATTTGAAATTCCTGATTACGCAAAAACAATCGGAGATGAAATTTACATCAACCTGAACCTGGAAAAACTATTTGCCACAACACCTATTGATACCAGCAAAAGAAAGGTGTCCATAGAGAATGATTATCTCTATACAATTAACCAGGTTCACATACTTAAAATACCGGCTGGATACGAGTCCTCTTATATACCAAAGAATACTTCTGTAGCAAATGAGCTCGTCGACTTTTCGATTAAATATAATGAGTTGAATGGTGAAATTTATGCAACGCAAAAGATTGTTTTAAAAAAATTATATATACAGCCGGAGGATTTTGTAAAATGGAATAATACTATCACTGCTATTTCCCCTGCATACAAAGAACAGGTTGTACTAAAAAAGAAATAAACGTTCACTCTACAACCGGTAAAATTATGAGTAAGAAGATTTCATGGCTGGCAACTGTTGCCATTTTATTCACGCTATGTGGTACAGCACAGGTGGAAGATATATACAGTGATGTGCAACCATGGCAACCAGTGCCGGTGCTGCACAAGTTGCCCGATAATTTCAAGGGCCAAAGCGCAGTGTGCCTGATGGACAGCCGCACGTTCCATTACAAATTCGAAGATAAAAATCTACTGCAGTACAATTATGTGTATAAGCTGGTAAAAATTGAAGATGATAAGGGCATAGAAATGTTTAATAAAATATACCTGCAAAAGTATCTCAATACGGAGATCTATGATATTAAAGCAAGGGTTATTACTTCCACCGGAAAAGTTATAAATCTGCCCGCAGATAAAATAAAAGAAGAAGAGGAAGAGGGCAAAATGTATAAATTATTTGCCATGGAAGGGATTGATAAAGGTTCTGAAGTTGAATACAGCTACATGGTAAAGAGAGCACCTTCCTATTTTGGAAGTGAAATTTTTCAAACAAAATCGGTGCCTGTATATAAGGCGAAGCTATTGGTTATTTCACCTAAGCATTTAAAATTTGGCGCGAAAGGGTTTAACGGATTTACAATTTTGGGCGATAGTGTCATCAATGACGAACGTTTTATTCCCGGCTATTCAGAGAATATAAAAGACCTTGGCGATGAGAAGTATGGATTACGCGACCCGTATTTGCAAAGGGCTGATTTTAAATTAAGCTACAACCTCAGTCAAAATGATGACGTGGAAATGTACACCTGGAAAGAACTTGCCCGCAAAGCTTATACTAACATCAGCACTTTTAGTGATAAGGAGAAAAAGGCCATATCTAAGTTTATTGCCGGAATAAATATCCCTTCTGATGCCACGGAAGAGAAAACCATCATGCTGATGGAAGATTATATGAAATCAAAAATCAACGTGGATGAGAAACTGGTGAGCGAGGGTGCTGATAACATTGAGGCCATCATAAAGAACAGCAATGCTAATCATTTTGGGGCCGTGCGTTTTTTCGTTGCAATGCTGGAAAATAAAAATATAAAATATCAAATTGTTTTCCCATCAATACGCGACCAGGTCCCGTTGGATGAAGAACTTGCTAACTGGAACCGGATAGACGAAACCCTCATTTATTTTCCGGGCACGGGCAAACTGGTCGAGCCAATTGCTACCGCCTTTCGCTATCCTTACGTAGATCCCTACTGGGCGGGAACAAGGGGATTGTTTTTAAAAGGCACTACTATAGGTGAGGTAAAAACAGCTGTGGGCAAGTTCGATGACATTCCTATTATGCCTTTTGAATCGAATGCCCATAATATGGAACTGCATGCGAAATTAGATGTAACCGGAGATTCAATTATTATTGACAGCAAACAAATAATGAAAGGATACGGGGCGGTTTATTACAGGCCTATCTGGTCTTATCTTTCCAAAGATAAGCAGGAAGAAACTGTGAAGGACATTATCCAGGGGGTTTCTAAAAGCGAGAACATTCAAAATATATCAACAGAGAATACGAACCTCACCGATTCGTGGGACAATAAACCACTTATAATCAGCGGTACCATTCATACTGCAGAATTATTGGAACGAGCCGGTAATAAAATATTATTTAAGATCGGGGAATTGATTGGTCAGCAGGCGCAGATGTACCAGGAAAAGCCAAGGCAGCTTCCCGCGGAAATGCAATATGCACATGTGCTGGAAAGGAAGATCTCTTTTGAGATGCCACAGGGTTATACGATTAAAAACCTGGAAGATATAAATATGGATGTGCAATATAAAGCAGATAACGTGGTAACTATGGGTTTTGTGAGTTCTTATAAAGTAGTGAACAATGTGCTCGAAGTGTACATTTTAGAAACTTATAGAAAGCTTAAATATCCTTTAGATGAATTTGAAACTTTTAAGAAGGTAATTAACGCGGCCGCTGACTTTAATAAAATTGTATTGGTGTTGGAAAAGAAAAGTTAAGACTGCATTTTGTCACAAGCCTTAGAAATAAAAATGATATTCTTACTCACAGCGTTTCCGGAAGTATAGCTCCGATACTGGAATTGAGAATTATCTGTAAAGTAAAAAAAGAGGTCCCGAGCGGATTCGAACCGCTGTGGAAGCTTTTGCAGAGCTCTGCCTAGCCACTCGGCCACAGGACCTTTTTTGAGGGCACAAAAGTAATAAAATTTTTTTTAGAATTTTTTATAAACAAAGTGCGAAATTCGATGTTCATCTTAATACTCCTGGATAAAAGCCACCCCAAAAAGTTGTTTTGTAAAAATTTCAGCTTTTTAATAGAATAAAGAAAAGTCATGCAACAAATTGCTGAGTCGGAACTTATAATAAACAGCAGGGGTGCAATTTATCACCTTGATCTAAAACCCGATGAAATTGGTTCGAATATAATCACGGTAGGCGATCCCGCGAGAGTAAAAGAGGTAAGTAAGTATTTTGACAATGTGGAAGTTGAAAGACAACACCGCGAATTTGTAACCCATACGGGGTATCTTGGAAAAAAGAGAATTTCGGTTGTAAGTACAGGAATAGGCACTGATAATATAGATATTGTACTGAATGAACTCGATGCACTGGTAAATATCGATTTCACTAAAAGAACAATAAAAAAAGAACTCAGGCAGTTAAATATTATTCGAATTGGAACTTCGGGCTCCTTGCAAGGACATATCCCCGTTGACAATTTTGTGGCCAGCACCCATGCCATCGGTATTGATAACCTGATGAACTTTTATTTGTATGAAAATAATGAAGAGGAAAAGCAGTTATTGCATTCCTTCATTACGCAGACTCAATTGCACAACAGGTTTAGTCAGCCATATATTGCCGCAGCATCCGTGTCGCTAATAAGGCATTTTGTTGATGGGTATCACCAGGGCATTACGGTCACCTGCCCCGGTTTTTATGGGCCTCAAGGTCGTGTGTTGCGGCTGGGAATAGCCAACCCACAGTTAAATGATCGCTTTACTGGTTTTCAATTCGGGCATCATAAGATCGCAAATTTTGAAATGGAAACCGCAGGCATATATGGACTTGGCAAGGCATTACATCATAATTGTCTTTCTTTAAGTGCAATCGTTGTCAACCGCATTCACAAAAATTTTAGCTCCGATGGAAATGCCACCGTTGAGAAATTGATTAAAAAAACGCTTGAAATAATTTCCGAAAAACTTTAAAATGAAGATTGAATTTTATAAATATCAGGGTACGGGCAACGATTTTGTTTTAATAGATAACCGCCAGGGTATTTACGACGACATAACGACAAAGCAGGTTAATCTTTTGTGCAACAGAAGATTTGGAATAGGCGCAGACGGATTGATGTTACTTAATACTAAAGAAGGGTTTGATTTTGATATGAAATATTTTAACAGTGATGGTAAAGAGGGATCCATGTGTGGCAATGGAGCAAGATGTATTTTAAAGTTTGCTTCTATGCTTGGGATAAAAAAGACCATCTATCATTTTTCCGCCGCTGACGGCGAGCATGAGGCAGAAATAGATCTTGGCGGCGTGGTAAGGTTAAAAATGCAGGATGTGACTGGCGTAGAGGATTTTTCAAATCATTATGTGCTAAATACCGGTTCACCTCATTATGTAAAAACTACAACGGATATAATGAAAGTGGATGTAGTTTCCGAAGGCCGCGCAATTCGAAATAGCAGGGAGTTCGCGGAGGAGGGTATTAATGTAAATTTTGTGGAGACACTCGATGAAGATAAAATATATGTTCGCACTTATGAGCGTGGCGTGGAAGACGAAACCCTTAGCTGCGGTACCGGTGTTACTGCTGCAGCTCTCATTTCAGCACACAACGATAATGGATTTAATCGCGTTGAAGTAAAGACCGCCGGGGGCAGGTTAAGTGTAGAATTTGAAAAATTAAGTGATGGTGAGTTCGTAAATGTATGGCTCAGTGGACCTGCAGAAATGGTGTATAAGGGGGAAATAAACTTAAAAAGCTGAGCCGTGTTTAATATTCGTGTTTACGGTATTTTAATCAACGCTGCGAAAAAAGTACTGGTGAGCGATGAGTTTATCAGGGGGAATTATTATACTAAATTCCCGGGTGGTGGCCTCGATTTCGGAGAAGGCACAAGAGATTGCCTGAAAAGAGAATTTAAAGAAGAGATGGACCTCAATGTTGAGGTAGGAGATCATATCTACACCACGGACTTTTTTCAAATGAGTGCATTCAATCCTGAGCACCAGATAATTTCCATTTACTATTCTGTAAAAGCACTTGAAGAAATAAAAGTACCGTTGCGAGATAAAAAATTTGATTTTGATGAAGACCAGCTAAATATTTACAAGGAGAAAAATGAAATTGAAACCTTCCGCTTTATTGAGTGGGAGAAGTTTTCCGCGGGAAGCGTAACGCTGCCTATTGACAAAGTAGTCGCCTCGATGGTTAAAACTTTTAATCTTTGACAATAAGGTAAATTAATCGGCAATATTTAACGATCAGTTAGTTATTTTCCCCGGCCCCATCCAAACCAATCATTACCATTGGCGAAAAGCATAAGGGCGAACAGAACCACCATTCCAGCAATCTGTGCATACTCAAGAAATTTATCGCTTGGCTTCCTGCCAGATATCATTTCTATTAAAGTAAACAACACATGTCCCCCATCCAAAGCCGGTATTGGCAAAAGATTCATGAACGCGAGTATTATTGAAAAGAATGCAGTGATGTTCCAAAACGCTTCCCAATTCCAGCCACTCGAAGGAAAGATGGATGCCATGGTTTTAAAACCTCCAAGCCCTTTATAGGCGCCGGTTTTAGGATTAAGAATTAGCTTGAATTGTTGAACATAAAAATCAAGTTGCTGTCCCGTTTTTCTAACTCCTGCCGGAAATGAGGCAAGGAATCCGTAAGTTTTGTTTTCCTGTTTCAGTAAGCCAAGGCTATCTGCCTGGTCAACATCTATAATATAAAACCCAATCTGTCCTTCCTTGTTAATAAGTGTCCTGGTTTGCATGGGGACACTATTACGTAAAAAAGAGACAGTAACACTATCCCCGGTTTTGTTACTTAGTAATGGAGCCATTTCATCAAAATATGCTACCGGGGTTGAATCAACAGCTGTGATTCTATCATAAGGTTTCAAACCAGCCTTTTGAGCATTCGAAGAATTTTTATCGTCAAAAGATCCAATAATCAGCGGCATCCGGGGCATGATAAGGGTATTACGCTTTCCCTTTTTCTCCACCAATTTCTCAATCATATTTATCGGGATATTGATGGTTTTTATTTCGCCATCCCTTTTCAGTGTAATTTTCCTTCCTAGTAAAATTTTTGCCGGAAGGTCATTGAAATACACAATAGGCTCATCATTGACAGCTTCTATTTTATCACCGTTTTTCAAACCGATATCACTTAGCAGGCTGTCAGTTACCCAAATGCCATATTGTGCATTAGCGTTGGGCAATTTCTGCTCTCCCCAGTGGTAGAGTATCATAGCATAAATAAAAAACGCAAGCAATACATTCATGGTAACTCCGCCAAGCATAATAATAAGGCGCTGCCATGCCGGCTTGCTCCTGAATTCCCATGGCTGGGGTGGTTGCTTTAGTTGCTCCTTATCCATACTTTCATCAACCATCCCGGCAATTTTTACATAGCCTCCAAGCGGGAGCCAGCCGATTCCATAAACCGTTTCGCCAACTTTTTTCTTCACCAGCGAAAACCATGGATCAAAAAAGAGATAGAATTTTTCAACGCGGCATTTGAACCATTTTGCAGTGATATAATGTCCAAATTCATGAATAATTACCAGGATCGATAGCGAAAAGATAAGGTACCCGGCTTGCAAACCCACGTGCTGCCAGTTGATTGCTAAGAATGTCATAAGATGTGTGATGTACGATTTATTATGTACGATGTATAAGCTTTCATTTTAATTTCAAAAAATAATGTGTTTTTTGTTTCCCCTTTGGGGGATAGAGGGCCTACATATTCAATAAAGATGCGGCGAAATTACGAGCCTCCCCGTCGCTTTCAAAATATTCTGTAAGATTTGGCTTTTCTATAAAGGTTATTTTATCCATGGTTTTCTCCACAACTGCAGTCATATCCAGGAAACCTATGCGATTATTTAGAAAAGCCCACACGGCAATTTCATTTGCAGCATTAAGCACGCAAGGCAGATTCCCGCCCTTCTCCAAAGCTGTGGTTGCCAACACAAGATTCCGAAAAGTTTTTATGTCGGGTTCTTCAAAATTTAAATTTGGGATTTTGCGAAAATTTGCCCTTTTGCTATCATTAGCTATCCTGTACGGAAAAGCAAGCGCATATTGTATGGGCAATTTCATATCGGGTAATCCCATCTGTGCCTTTACACTCCCATCCTCAAACTGAACCATACTGTGTATAATACTTTGCGGATGAATGACCACCTCTACCTGTTTTGGTGATAAATTAAAAAGCCATTTGGCCTCGATCATTTCAAGCCCCTTATTCATCAATGTTGCAGAGTCAATGGTAACTTTTGCACCCATGGTCCAGTTCGGGTGCTGCAACGCATGATCCCGCTTAACGTTCACAAGAAAATTGGGTTTTTTCCCGAGAAAAGGCCCGCCGCTGGCCGTTAAAATAACTTTTTCAATTTTGTTTCGAGTTTCACCCACAAGGCATTGAAATATAGCAGAATGTTCACTATCAACCGGTATTATCGGGGACCGGTTTTCCAACGCCTTTTGCATTACGATATCTCCGGCCACTACCAGGGTTTCTTTATTCGCCAGCCCGATAGCCTTCCCTTTCTCGACCGCTTTCAGCGTGGGCACCAGGCCTGCGAACCCAACGATCGCAGCCAGCATCATATCATAGGTATCAAAATCCGCTACTTCTTCAAGGGCGGTAAGACCTGTAAAAACTTTAGTGTTGCCGGAACTTAACGCAGATTTTACTTTTTCGTACTTCTTCTCATCTCCTATCACCACTGCATTCGGTTGGAATTTTAAGGCTTGCCGTATAAGAAGATCGTCATTATTTTGGGCAGTCAAAATTTCAACTTCAAATAAATCCGGGTTTGCCGCGATCACATCCAGGGCTTGTGTACCAATAGAACCTGTAGAACCAAAAATTGCAATCCTCTTTTTTATTTGTTCATCCATATTTTTTATTCTAAAATTCTTACGGATCTCAATAATAGGAATCCAAATAATTGAAGGTTGGCAATTTACTCTAATAATTTTTGTAAAGCGTCATTCGCCTTTGTAAAATTGAAGCGGGCAGTCACTTTCTTCATCGTTTCAGTAATGGTTTCATTTTGAAGATTACCGATCGAACCGGCATGAGTATGCCTGATCTCATCATCATGGCTGAATTTATTATCCTGTACATCCTGTGCAATTTTCTTGTATGCATCTCTCAGGGGAGTTCCTTTTAAAACTAATTTATTCATTTCCTCAACTGTGAAAAGGTATTTATACTTCTCATCTTTCAAAAGATCAACTTTCACTTCAATATTTTCAATCATCTTATAAGCCATTAGCAGGCACGCATGGAGATTTTCAAAAGCCGGAATAATATGTTCTTTCAACAATTGAAAATCACGATGATAGCCGGAAGGAAGGTTTGCCCCCATCAACATTATTTCATTAGGCAAAGCCTGTATACGGTTGCAATGCGCCCGGATGAGCTCAAATACATCAGGGTTTTTTTTATGTGGCATTATGCTACTGCCGGTTGTAAGCTCGTCAGGGAAAGAAATAAAATCAAAATTCTGGTTGAGATACAGGCATGCATCCATGCTAAGACGTGCAAGTGTCGCGGCGATATTTGCAAGGGCCTGTGCTACAATGCGCTCGGTTTTTCCACGACCCATTTGTGCGTATACTACATTATAATTCAAATCCTCAAATCCCAGCAATTCTGTGGTGAGTTGTCTATCTATTGGAAATGAAGACCCAAAGCCAGCTGCAGAGCCCAATGGATTTTTATTTACAATTTCCCATGCAGCATGTAATGGAATCATATCATCCGCAAGGCTTTCGGCGTAGGCGCCAAACCAAAGGCCGAACGAAGACGGCATTGCCAGCTGAAAATGAGTGTAACCGGGCATCAGGTACTCTTTATACTTCTCGCTTTGCTCAATAAGTAGTTTGAAAAATGCATTTGCTTCAGTCACGAGGCCTTCAATTTCGCGGCGCAGGTAAAGTTTAATATCCAGTAAGACCTGGTCATTTCTTGACCTCGCACTGTGAATTTTTTTTCCGGTATCACCTAATTTATTGGTCAAAAGAAATTCAACCTGGGAGTGCACGTCTTCCACGCCACGTTCCAAAAAAAATTTCCCATCAATGATATCATTGTAAATATCTATTAACCCCGCTTTCAGTTTCTCAAAATCATCTTCAGTTAGTAAATTAATTGATCGTAGCATTTGGATATGGGCAAGAGAGCCCAATACATCAAAGGGGGCCAGGTACATATCAAGCTCACGATCTTTGCCAACGGTAAAAGTTTCTACTTCCTTTAATGCAGAAGTATTTTTATCCCAGAGTTTCATTGTCATATTTAGAGTTTATCGGAAATGATCAAATTCTTTAATAAACCGTAATACCCGGTAATACCTTTTTTTACTTCATCAATAAAAATGTATTCATCGGCACTATGGCTGCGGGCCGAATCTCCCGGACCGATTTTCAAAGTTGGAAAAGGCATCAAAGCTTTATCTGAACAAGTTGGTGAGCCATATGGCTCAAAATTTAAAGTATTTCCGGCGAGAACCAGAGGATGGTTATCCTCAATGAATGAAGGGCGCAGCCTTGTGCTTCGTGGCTTCACTTCACTTTTAATATTTTTACTTATCACTGAAAGCACTTCTTCAAAAGTGTATAATTCATTTACCCTTATATCAACTGTGAAGCTGCATTCGGAAGGTACGATGTTATGTGTTTTGTTGGCGCTGTCTATTGCAGTAACAGCCATATGCACCGGTCCTAAAAGCGATGAAATTTTTTCAAATTCAAAAGTGCTGAACCATTCGATGTCTTTCATTGCAATATAAATAGCATTTATACCTTCGTTGCGTGCGGCATGGCCTGCCATACCTTTTGCCGTGCAATCCAGTACAAAAAGGCCTTTTTCTGCAACAGCCATTTTCATAAGTGTGGGTTCACCTACAATTCCACAATCAATTTTTGGAAGAAACGGAAGCAGGTACTCCACACCGTTATGTCCGGAGATTTCTTCTTCAGCGGTTGCAGCAATTACAATATTAAACGGAAGGTCTTTGATAGAATAAAAATGAACAAATATGGATATCAACGAAACCAATGATCCTCCTGCATCATTACTTCCCAGGCCAAAAAGCCTGCCTTCTTTTTCAACCGGAGAAAAAGGATCTACGGTATAGCCGGCATTGGGCTTCACCGTATCGTGGTGCGAATTTAGAAGGACCGTAAATTTATTTGGATCAAAATATTTATTTACTGACCATACATTGTTCAGGCTGCGGGTTGCCTGGATATTTTTTTCTTTAAAAAAATTTTCCAGTATTGTTGCCGTTTCTCCTTCTTCCTTGCTGAATGATGGTGTTGAAATAAGCTGCTTTAATAATTTAATTGCATCAAAAAAAAATTCCTCGCCAGGTGGAGTTATTAATTCGTTCTGGCCCGGCACTTCATTTCCGATATTATTAGTTTCATTAGTCATACGTAAATTTTGGTTCCACCTTCGCCATTGACCAGCTGTTTTAACTCAGAAGAATTGCCGATAATTACTGCATCCACTCCTTTATTGACTGCATCAAATGCATTATCAATTTTTGGCAAAATACCCGAATGGAGTTTCTTATTTTCCTTAAGTTTCCGGTATGCATCCGCATCCAGGCTTGATATTACAGAAGCATTATCATCCAGGTTTTCCAGTACACCATTTTTTTCAAAACAATATACCAGTTTTACCTCGTAGCGTTTCGAAAGAGATACTGAAAGCACAGCAGCCATTGTGTCTGCATTTGTATTTAAGATATGGCCGTTGCCGTCATGTGTAAGTGGTGCAAGTACAGGGACGAGGCCACTATCTAAAAATATTTGCCAGGTTATCGTATTAATATTGTTTGCATTGATATCACCAACCCAGCCATAGTCAATTTCTTTTACAGGCCGCTTTATTGCCGGTAACAAATTCGCATCAGCGCCTGTAAACCCAATGGCATTACAATTGATGGATTGCAAAGCCGCTACTATTTTTTTATTTATGAGGCCCCCGTACACCATAGTTACAAGGTCAATTGTTTCATCATCGGTTATCCTCCGGCCATCAATATATTTTGACTTTATATCAAGTTTATCGCCGATAAATGTTGCGATCTTTCCTCCACCATGAACAAGAATTTTTTTATTTTGGATATTTGAAAAATCTTTTAAAAAAGCGATTAGCGACTCATTATCGTCAACCACATTACCGCCGATTTTCACAATAAATAATGGCTCTTTTTGGAGATTATCAGCAAGGTGTAAATCTCCGGCCATTTTTTCTTCGATCATGGCATCTCTTTTAAGATGTTTGCCAATACAGCCTGGGCTGCCCAAACCCGGTTTGCCGCTTGTTCTGTTACAATACTATTTGAACTGTCCAGTACTTCATCACTCAGCTCGATGTTTCTGCGTACCGGCAGGCAATGCATGATCTTTGCGTTGTTAGTGGTTACCAGTTTTTGATTTGTAAGCATCCAACTGGTTTGGTTCTCTTCAGCTTTTCCGTAATCTTTATAACTGCTCCAGTTTTTTACATATACAAAGTCGGCATTCCTGAGCGCTTCATCCTGGTCGTTAGTAATTAATGCATTTTTAGTAAATGATTTATCCAATTCATATCCTGCCGGATGAGAAATTGTAAAATCGCACTTGCCCCAGGCGTTTATCCATTCGCTAAAGCTATTGGCAACGCATTGCGGTAAGGGTTTCACATGCGGAGCCCACGTTAATATCACTTTAGGTTTTGTTTTATTTTTTACGGGAAGGTGGTCCGTAATCGTTATAATATCGGTCAGACTTTGTAAAGGGTGTACCGTTGCGCTCTCAAGACTTACAACCGGAATGCCTGAATATTTTACAAATTGATTCATGACATGCTCGGCATAATCTTCTTCCCTGTTTTTTAAAGATGGGAAGGTGCGCAGGCCCAATACGTCGAAGTAACGGCCAAGTATAGGTGCGGCATCTTTTACATGCTCTACTGACGTTCCATTCATGATGGCTCCTTCTTCAAATTCAAGCGACCATCCATCCTGTGAAGCGTTGAAAACAATTGCTTCCATTCCAAGATTCTGCGCAGCAACCTGGGTACTCAATCGTGTACGGAGGCTGGGATTCAAAAATATTAAACCGATGCGCTTACCTTTTCCGAGATTCTGCTGAGATAAAGGATCTTTTCTAAAATCAATTGCTGATCTGATGAGGTTTTCAATATTTCCCGCATCTTTTACGGAAAGAAAGTTTTTCAATATATCTTTTACTTAAGATGTAAATGTATCATTTTTCACAACAAACTAAGAAGACATAGCTTTTGAATTCTGCCTGGAAAGTGTTGAAACCTCGTCCCTTAATGCTAATAAAAATTTGTCAGCATCTTCTTTTGTCAATGCAAGAGATGGAAGCAGCCTTATTACATTTGGCTTAGCCTCCCCCGTGAATATTTTATGTTTCAGTAAAAGATTTTTTTTCAAATCCTTTAATTCTGCCGGGACATCAAAGCCAATCATTAAACCTTTGCCGCGAACATTTTTTAAAACACTGACTTTTTTAATTTCATCCATTAAATAACTTCCAACTTCTTCTGCATTTTGCATCAGGTCTTCTTCATCAATTATTTCAAGGACGGCAAGGGCTGCTGCGCATGCAAGATGATTGCCGCCGAAGGTGGTACCCAACATGAAATGTTTTGATTTTATATGCGGGGCAATTAATATGCCTGCAACAGGAAATCCATTTCCCATTCCTTTCGCCATTGTATAAATGTCAGCACTTACAACAGCAAAATCATGAGAGTAAAACCTGCCGGTTCTGCCATAGCCGCACTGAACCGAATCTGCAATAAAGACAGAATTATTTTCGTAACACAGTTTACGAATGAGTTGCAGGAAAGATATAGAAGCAACATTAATTCCACCCACACCCTGTATACCTTCGACAATTACAGCACAGATTTCATCGCCATACTCATTAAAGTAATTTTGCAGGGCTTCATTATCATTGAAAGGAAGAAAAACTACATTTTCAGTTTCATTTACCGGCGCAACAATAGATGGATTGTCGGTTACTGCTACTGCCAGGGAGGTCCGGCCATGAAAAGCTTTTGAAAAAGAAATTATTTTTTTCCGTCCATTAAAAAACGAGGCAAGCTTTAATGCATTCTCATTCGCTTCAGCCCCGGAATTACAAAGAAACAGCTGATAATCATTTTTGCCGGAAACTTCTCCCAGCTTATCAGCAAGTTGCTGTTGAATCGGGATTTTTATTGAATTAGAATAAAACGCAATTTTTTCTAATTGTTCTTCAATTTTTTTAACCCAATGCGGGTGCGTGTGGCCTACACTGATGACCGCATGGCCGCCATACATGTCAAGATATTCGACGCCTTTATCATCCCAAACATTAGATCCTGCAGCCTTAACAATATTCACGTCATTTAAAGGATAAACATCAAAAAGTTTCATTGAAATTTGTTTGTCGGATTTTAAAAAGGTTCTATTCAAAATTATCAAAAGGAGGCTAACTTCTTAAAAATAATTTGCTTTGAGCTTAAGGCCTTCTGTTTCATCAAGCCCAAACATGAGATTCATATTTTGAATTGCCTGCCCACTCGCGCCTTTTACTAAATTATCAATAGTTGAATGAATAACAAGATTGTCTTCTTCTTTTTCTATATGAATAAAACAATTATTGGTATTAACTGATTGTTTCAAAAAAATGGGCTCATTGCTGATCTTTATAAATGGGTGTTCTCTATAAAAAGACCGGTACAATTTGTAAATTTCGTCAAGACCTTTTGCGCATTTCAATTGCGATGTAATAAAAATGCCCCTTGTAAAATCTCCTCTCCAGGGTATAAAATGAACTGATACTGTTTTATCTGAAAGCGATTTCAGGGATTCATTTATTTCTTTAAGGTGCTGATGGGTTAGAGACTTGTATGCCTGAATATTATTTTGTCTCCACGAAAAATGTGAAGTTGTAGAAAGCGACTGACCTGCACCGGTAGAACCCGTAATGCCCGTTGTGTAAATATCTTTCAGCAAATTCATTTTTGCAAGTGGCAACAATCCAAGCTCAATAGCTGTCGCAAAGCAGCCGGGGTTTGCAATGTTATTTGCCTTTTTAATATCTTCTTTATGAATCTCCGGGAGCCCATAAATAAATGTCCTGTCTTGAAGGGTGGAATTTTTCTTATGCCTGAAATCGTCTGAAAGAGAAACGACTTTTACATGCCCAGGCACTTCATTCTCCTCCATGTATTTCCTTGAATCACCATGGCCAACGCATAAAAAAAGCACATCAATTTCGTCATTGGTTGTTTCGGAAAACTGTAGATCAGATTCGCCAATTAAATCCTGGTGAACGGCATGCAAATCTTTTCCCGCGTTGCTTTTACTGTGAACAAATGTTAGTTCAACCGATGGATGATTTATTAAGAGCCGGATCATTTCACCGCCGGTATACCCGGCTCCCCCTATAATTCCTGCCTTAATTTTGTTTTCCATCTGCGGTACTTTTTACAGCATGATATATAGCTGTTTGGTTTCCAAAAATTTTGCTAAAGCCTCTCACGTCGTTGCCGCTCCAGCCCGTATTCATTTCTCCATATTTTCCAAATTTACTACTCATTAGATCAAATGGGGATTCAATGCCTGTAACCTGGTACCTATACGGCATCAGCTGTACATAAACATCACCGGTAACCTGCTGCTGCGAAGATTCTAAAAATGCTTCGATATCACGCATAACAGGGTCGAGTACCTGTCCTTCGTGCAACCAGTTACCATAAAATTCGGAAAGTTGATTTTTAAGATTCAATTGCCACTTCGTGAGCACATGCTTTTCCAAAGCATGGTGTGCTTTGATAATTATAACGGGAGCTGCAGCTTCAAAGCCTACACGGCCTTTGATGCCAATTATTGTATCGCCCACATGAATATCGCGTCCTATTGCGTAGGGCCCTGCAAGTGTTTGTAAATATTGGATTGCTTCAACAGGATGCTCAAAAGTCTTATCATCAATGCCCAGAAGGTTACCATTTTGAAAATGGAGCTTCACTTCGCGGGGTTCATTATTTTTTAGTTGTGTTGGCCAGGCCTCTTCGGGAATCATTCCATTGGATGATAATGTTTCCTTTCCGCCAACACTTGTGCCCCACAAACCTTTGTTAATTGAATAAGCAGATTTTTCAAAATTCATTTCCACTCCCTTTGATTTGAGGTAATCAATTTCTTCCTGCCTTGACAATTGCATATCGCGAATCGGGGTGATAATCTCAACGCCGGGAATCATGATATGAAAGATCATATCGAAACGCACCTGGTCGTTTCCTGCACCCGTGCTTCCGTGGGCGACAGCATCTGCATTTAATTTCTTTACATGTTCAGCGATATGCAAAGCCTGTGAAAGCCTTTCTGCACTTACACTTAAAGGATAAGTATTGTTCTTAAGAACATTCCCGTAGATGAGATATTTAATTATAGAATCATAATAACTCCTGGTTGCCTCAACTGCTGTATGGGTAGTAACTCCAAGTGATTTAGCATGCTTTTCAATATCTTCCAGTTCTTGTTTCGTAAATCCGCCGGTGTTTACAATAATGCTGTGTACTTCATAATTTAATTCATCTGTAAAATATTTCACGCAATAGGAAGTGTCAAGCCCGCCGCTAAAACCAATAACTACTTTTTTAGCCATCAATATTATTTAAAGATTAAAGAAGAAACTTAAAACTGATTTGCCTTTATTGGCGGCTTTCTTCCCCATCAGGAATTTGATAAGCCTGTTTTGTTTAAGTCGCATGAAACGTTCGTATTGCTCTGATTTTTTTTCAAACTCTGCGGCAGTTTCTTCAGGTGTATAGTGATCCGCAGGGTCGTAGAGCATCGCAGTGCACATGCAATTTTTTCTTTCCTTACTCATTAGTATATCATAATTCACACAACTTTTACAACCAGCCCAAAAGTTTTCGTCATCGGTAAGTTCACTATAAGTAACGGGTTCGTAACCGAGATCGCTATTGATTTTCATTACTGCAAGGCCGGTCGTTAGACCAAATATTTTTGCCTTGGGATATTTTTCCCTGGAAAGATCAAAAATTCTCTTTTTTATACTTTTAGCAATACCCGTTTTTCTGAATTCCGGTGCGACGATAAGGCCACTGTTTGCCACGAAGCCTTCTTTGCCCCAGGCCTCAATATAGCAAAAACCTACCCATTGATAGTCTTCAGTTACAGGCAATTACCGCCTTGCCTTCCTGCATTTTTTGTTGTATATATTCGGTTGAACGTTTTGCAATACCGGTTCCCCTTGCCTGCGCAGAGTTGGCCATTTCATCGGTGATGATTTGGGCATAATTGAAATCGGAGGAATTAGCAATACGAACAATTATTTTTGATTGTTCCACTTTGCGATTGTTTAGTAATTAAATTATATGGTGTGAGCGGGGATTTTTTCACTGATAGGGGCAATGTCAACTGCTCGGCCTATCAGTATCCAGGTCGGAAGAAACAGCGAACGGGCGTACACTGTTCAGCAACGGTCGTTGCCAAAACGTAAGAAGAAGCGATATAATTGTGACCTTCCACCTTTATAACTTTTAATGAATAGAATGCAAATGTATATTTTTTTACGATTTATTCAACAAAACGTTTTTAAGAATTTGTTATTGTTTCCGCGGAAGGCTTTTTAACCCAATGCTGCAATTTTTCTGCAATGACCCTGTCATTACTTAATCGGGGCACTTTATTTTGACCTCCGAGCTTTCCGATACTCTTCATATAATTAATAAAACCATTTTTTTGAACAGGAGATATTTTTAAAGGCTGGAGAATATTTCCTTTGATAAGGTCATCATAGTAAATATTTTTCTTTCTCAGATGCTGATCAATTTTTTTTGCGAATCTTTCGAGACTCACAGGTAGATTTTCAAATTCAATAAACCATTCATGAAAACTTTTTTGATCATCATTTGAAATTCTAGGGGCGACGGTAAATTCGGTTATTTTGATATTTTCAGTATCAGCCGCTTTCATCAATGCTGTCTCCACTTCTTCTCCAATAACATGCTCACCAAATGCCGAGATATAATGTTTTACCCTTCCGGTAACTACGATACGATATGGATTAAGCGAAACAAATTTCACGGTATCGCCAATATTGTACACCCATAAACCTGCGTTGCTGCTAATTATGAGAACATAATTTTCATTTAATTTCACCTGTGAAAGAGTAAGTCTCGAAGGGTTCTCATCAAAAATTTCCGCGGCGGGTACAAATTCAAAAAATATTCCGCTATCAGTATTTAATAACAAGCCTTCCTCTTTCTGGCTATCCTGGAAAGCAAAAAAACCTTCACTTGCGGGGTAAAGTTCTATAGTGTCAATTTCCTTCCCGATAGTTTCAATGATCTTTGATTTATAAGGCTCATAATTTACCCCTCCCTGCACCATCACACTAAAATCAGGAAAAATATCCTTTATCTTCTTGCCCGTCTTTTTTGTAAGCTCATCAAAATACATTTGCATCCATGGTGGAATGCCGCTTATCAGGGTCATTCTTTCATCAATTGTTTCTTCTACTATTTTCTCAAGTTTGGTTTCCCAGTCCTCTATACAATTGGTTTCAAAAGTGGGTAGTTGATTCGAGCGGAGATATCGTGGAATATGGTGATTTACTATGCCGCTCAATCGCCCGGTGGGAATGCCGCCAACTCTTTCAAGATCGGGCGAGCCGCTCAGAAATATCATTTTGCCATTTGCAAACTGGGTGTTGCCTGTCTGTCCCATATAACAAAGCAAGGCGTCTCGTGCTGAATTTATATGATTGGGAATAGAATCCTTCGTGATTGGAATATACTTGATGCCACTGGTCGTGCCGCTTGTCTTGGCAAAATAGATAGGGACACCTTTCCATAAAACATTGTGCTTCCCTTGTTTTATTCGATCGATATATTTTTTGAAATCTTCATATTCCCTGATCGGAATATTTTTTACAAAATCCGCATGGTTTCTGATCTGATCAAAATGATGCTCTTTTCCAAATTCCGTTTTTAATCCTGTCTTAATTAAGGATTGGAACACACGCTCCTGGTCAGCAGGAGCAGTGAGCATGCTTTTTCTTATCTGCTTATATGTATAGTTGGCATATGGCTTTGCCAGGAAAGATTTTATCTTCATTTGGATGGCTAATCTAAAAGGTTCAAAATTACATAGAAATGATTTAAACATATTCTTCAAAATGCTAATTACAATTGCAGGGCCAATCTTTATCAAGATCAATGCAGGTAATTATGACAACTTCATCATTTTCAGAGGCTACTATTATACGGATATGCTGGTGCTCTTTGCTATAACCTTCAAGAGCGTACGTTTTGTTCCCGTTATTGCCAGCGCTGCTTTTTGTAACGTTCTCCTTTCCGTCCTGTAAAATATCCTTTATTTCCTCTAATGTGATATGTCGGCATTCCATCCTGCATTTTACATGTTTTGTTAATTTAAGATGAGATGTATCTCTAAAAGACTCTCCATCTATGGAACTATTACCTTGAAAAGGCTGTCCGAAAAAAGCAATTTTAATAATTATTAATATAACAAAAATTATTAAAAGGATAAATGATTTTTTTCTTCTGTTCAACGGCAACGCTTTTACACAAGATAATTTTTTATAAATGGATATTAAAACCGCTACTGGTGGATTGTTTATTTTTGCCACTTATGTCACACGGTAAGTCGGTAGCGCTGCATACATTGGGTTGCAAGCTTAATTATTCTGAAACTTCTTCCATCGAAAGATTGCTGGAGCAGGATGGTTTTGTAAAAAAAGATTTTACAGATAAGGCCGATGTGTATGTAATTAATACATGTTCTGTTACCGATAACGCGGATAAAGAGTGCCGCCAGCTTGTGCGGAGAATACAACGTAAGGCGCCCGGTGCAATGGTTGTGGTTACAGGGTGCTATGCACAATTAAAACCCGCAGAAATTGCTTCGATTGAAGGCGTAGACCTTGTCCTCGGCGCTGCAGAAAAATTTAATATTACAAAGCATCTTCATCAGCTTACTAAAAGTGATTCTGCAAAAATATGCAGTTGTGATATAGAAGATGTGACAGGATTTAATTCGTCATTCTCAATCAGCAGCAGAACCCGCACGTTTCTTAAAGTGCAGGATGGATGCGATTACAACTGCTCATTTTGCACCATTCCCATGGCTCGCGGAAAAAGCAGGAGTAATTCAATTGAAAAAGTATTGAATGAAGTAAAAAAAATAGCTGCTGCTGGCGTAAAGGAAATTGTTTTTACGGGAATTAACCTGGGAGATTTTGGTAAAGACGGGAACGGTTTAAAAACCAGTGATAATTTCTTTGAATTATTACAAGCAATTGAAATTAATGACGGAGTAGAGCGGTATCGTATTTCATCCATAGAGCCTAATTTATTGTCTGATGAAATAATCCGGCTTGTCGCAGGGAGCAAAAAAATTATGCCCCATTTTCATATTCCTTTGCAAAGCGGCAGCAATAAAATTCTGGGGCTTATGCGCAGGCGGTATAAAAAAGAATTGTATGTTGAAAAAATTTCACTGATAAAAAGCTTAATGCCTCATTGCTCGATAGGTGTGGATGTGATAACCGGGTTTCCCGGCGAAACCGCTCAGGATTTCCAGGAGACAGTTGATTTCCTACAATCCATTGAAGCCTCCTATTTTCACGTATTTACTTACTCGGAAAGAGACAATACCCACGCTTTAAATATTAAGCCTGTAGTTCCAATACATGAGCGTAATGAGCGCACTAAAATTTTACGTTCCTTATCTTATAAAAAAATGGAGGAATTTTCACGCATACATGAAGGCGAAACGAGAAAAGTTCTTTTTGAAGGAAAAAATAAAAATGGAATGATGGAAGGTTATAGTGATAATTATATAAAAATCTCCATTCCTTATAAAGAAGCATGGTCTAATGAAATAATCGATTGGAAAATATGATCGTTTCAAAGAGATTTTCAGGAACACTTTTATTGCCGCAACTGTTACCCTTCCAGTATTTGTTGAAGGTGCTCCAATAAGCCAATTTGCATCACGTTAATTTTTTTCCTGGCGTTTTCAAAGCCAAACCATGCTCCCTTATCTACTTCCGGAAAAGACTGAGACTTTCCTGAACGAGGCGGCCATTCCATTTCAAAATTGTTGCTTATAATATTTTCAGCGTCAATATCTTTTTCAACTGCCCAGGCAAATACTTTCTTTCCGCTTTTTAGTTGAACAGGCTTTAATTCCACAAAGTCACCGGAAACGTTGATGCCGGTTTCTTCAAAAAATTCCCTCCTGGCTGCATCCAGGGAGTTTTCATCTTCATTAAATTCTCCCTTTGGAATTGACCATGCACCTTCATCTTTATTTTTCCAAAATGGGCCTCCCGGATGTACAAGAAATACTTCCGGTTTCGTCGCAAGTACTTTTCTATAAGCCAGTATACCAGCGCTCTGCCTTGACGCCATAAGTTGTCTTTTATTATTTACCCAGGATTCAAATCTATTATATTAAAAACCAAAAACGATCGGGTTTGATTCTTGTCCAATTTAAATATTTCAATAAGTGCGGGTAAGGCCAATAAAAAAAGGCCTGCTTTGCGGCCGGGATCGGTATAATTTTGGTTGCTCGCATTAAGTTCGTTATCTGTAATCAAAAAACTTTTTTGCAGCGCACCATTAATAATCCCGCCCACTTTCCCACCAATCTTGTAACATCAAGGAAAGCGGGATTTAAGGAAAATTTCGTAACAGGTATTCAAAACAGCAAACCAGGCTTTAAACCCGCGCCCCGGCAAAATTCCGTGTTGAAATTTCCGGGAGATGAGCGCCATTGCCTGATCACGCTATCAATTGCTTTTTCGATGAGTGTATTACTTTACCCATATATGTCCAAAAACTTCACCATGTATAAATTAATTTCCAGGAATATAAAAAGGAATTTTTTTTTTAAATCAAATGTTTTTTTAAATCAACGAAATGAATAGTACACAAATTATAGGATTTATAGCAGGCATATTTACAGGAGTATCATTGCTGCCGCAACTAATTAAAATTATTAAAGAAAAGACAACCGACGATATTTCTACATGGACCTTGCTGATCCTTATGGGAGGATTGGGTCTATGGATTACTTACGGCGTGCTGATCAATAACCTCCCGATCATACTTACCAACTTATTTTCTCTTGTGGTCAATGTGGTAATTATTTTTTTGCGATTAAAATTTAAAAAAAGAAACCAATCGGGCATTTTGAGTATCGGGGCTGCAAAAATTATTTTCAAATAAATGGCATGGTATTGTATGCTGATTTTAAAAAAATTGTTAACCAAATAAATCGAAAAAACATGGATGCAACAACTAAATCAAAAACCACAAAACCTGCAAAGGGAAAATCTGCTTCAGCGGGTAAGGGAGCTGAAGATAGTATGCTAAAAGATTTTTTTACTGATGAGTTAAAAGATATTTACTGGGCGGAAAAACACCTGGTAAAAACATTGCCAAAGATGCAAAAGGCCGCTACATCAACCGAACTTAAGGATGCGTTTGCTGAGCATCTGGAAGTTACAAAAACCCATGTAACGCGTTTGGAACAGGTATTTGAATCTCTTGGAAAAAAAGCCCAGGCAAAAAAGTGCGACGCCATGGAAGGGATAACCACAGAAGGAGAGGGAATAATAGACGAGACAGAGGCGGGAACGAGTACACGTGACGTGGGTCTCATCCTTGCCGCACAAAAAGTGGAGCATTATGAAATTTCAACTTATGGCGGCCTGGCCCAACTTGCGACGACACTTGGCCTTAGCGATGCTGCCGATCTCCTGAGCCAGACACTCGCAGAAGAAAAGGAAGCCGACTCCACGCTCACCGAAATTGCAGAAAATAGTATTAATTACGACGCTGCAGAGGAGGAAGCATAGTCATTTGGGATAATACCCTAATCACAGGAATAAAAAATAAAGCCGGGCCTCCCGGCTTTTATTTTGTTATAGTATAGCTCCACAAATTAGCGGTATGGTAATAACAGGAAGCTGGTACTCTCCAGGCCTGAAAAAATTAATTTATCTGTGATGAATGTAACTTTTTAGAAAGCGATCCGTTACACAAAATCTTTTCTAAAATTTTAAAATACTTCGTCATGAAAAAATTATTAGTTTTTCTCCTTGTTTTTCTAAGCATTAATTCATTTTCACAACGATGGGAAACCATAAAGGGTAACGGCCAAATGAAAAAAGAAACCCGCCAGGTAAGTGATTATACCGCGCTGGCTTCACAGGGCTCGATGGATGTAACAATATCTTATGGAACGTCAAAAAGCGTAATCGTGGAAGCCGATGAAAACCTTCTTCCATATATCGAAACATCGGTAGAAAACGGAAAATTGACAATTAAGTCAAAAAAGGGCGTAAATCTCAAAACCAGTTCTAAAATGGTTGTTCACGTTTCCATGACCAAAATCAATTCACTTCAGCTAAGTGGAAGCGGAAATATTGATGGTTCCGGTGCATATACCGGCGATGGTAAGACAGACATCAGCGTCTCGGGTTCAGGAAATTTGAAATTGAGTTTCGATTCTTTTAAAGATCTTGACTTTGCAGTATCCGGAAGCGGCAACGTTGACTTAAAAAGCGGCAATACAAATAGTTTAAGCGCCAAAGTAAGTGGTAGTGGAAATATTGATTGCAGCGCGGTAACGAGCAAAGATGTGGATGCAAAAGTAAGTGGCAGCGGAAATATTAAGGTATACGCAAGCAACAGCATAGATGCAAAAATAAGTGGCAGCGGCAATGTATTTTATAAAGGCGGTGCTCAAAATATAAGCAGCAAAGTTGCAGGTAGTGGCAAGGTGATGAAAATGTAACGCCTGCCCCTCAAGGGGAAGCCCGGGGTCGGTTTTTTTGCTTCAAATGATTTTTTTCAAGGAAGGCGGTCAGCTTTCTTTAATTTTTATAGCACTTTGCCGTGAAAGTGCGAAGATGATTTAGAAGTGTGTTCCCCGCGTATCCTGGGGATATTCAAAGATGGTTTTTTATCAAACCGAATGTATCTTCAGGTCAAACGAAATTCATGATCAAGGTACTTTGCACTCTAATTCTTTTCTCATACTCAACTCTAACTTCTTTCAGCCAGCCGGAGTTAGGAAGCAAGATTTTTTTCAACGGTACAATACATACAGGCGATCCTGAAAACCCGGTGGCAAAATGTATTGTAATCAAAGGAGATCATATTTTATATCTTGGAGATGACTACACGCCATATAAATCCTCAAATTCCAAACTTGTTGATCTTCAGAAAAAATTAGTGCTGCCTGGTTTTATTGACTGCCACGTGCATTTTCTTTCGTCAGGTGCAAACCTTGCCAGCGTGGACTTGAGATACTCTTCTTCCAAAAAAGATTTTATAAATCAAATAAAAACTTATGCCGCTTCCCTTCCAAAAGGCAGGTGGATACCTGGTGGCAACTGGGACCATGAAAGATGGGGAGGCGATTTACCAACGAAGGAAATGATTGACTCGGTTACGGGCGGTCATCCCGTTTTCATCAATCGTCTTGATGGTCATATGGCACTTGCTAATTCTATTGCCTTAAGGCTTGCCCACATTGATAAAAATACAATTACGCCGGAAGGCGGCACCATTGTAAAAGATGCGGCCGGAAATCCTACAGGAGTCTTAAAAGATAATGCGCAGGATCTTGTTTATAGAGTAATCCCCCAGAAGACAGATGCGGATCTCGATGAGGATTTTCAAAGAGCCCAGCAACACGCATTAGCACTTGGAGTAACACAGGTGCACGACATGGGTGCTTATGGTGGATATACAGATTTGGCGACTTACCGACGCGCTGAAAAAGATGGTACTCTTAAAATCAGGATCTATTCATTTGTGCCTCTCGCAACCTGGCGGCAACTCAAGTCATACGTTGATAAAAATGGTAAGGGTGATGATTGGGTACGATGGGGTGGATTAAAAGGATTTGCCGATGGATCCCTTGGTTCCACAACTGCATGGTTTTGGAAACCCTACCTGGACGAACCGAATTCGACCGGCCTCATGGTTACTGATACTGCGGCAATGAGGCGCTACATTTCAGACGCAGATGCTGTTCACCTGCAAATAGCGGTGCATGCCATTGGTGACAGGGCCAATGATTTTATATTGAGTTGTTATGAGGAAGCCGAAAAAAAGCATGGAATTGATGATCAACGATTCCGGATAGAACATGCACAACATCTTTCAAAAGACGCCCTTTTCAAATTTTCAGAGTTAAACGTTATAGCGTCCATGCAGCCATATCATGCGATAGATGATGGCAGGTGGGCTTTTAAAAGAATTGACAGCGATCGAATAAGCCGTACTTATGCATTCAAGACTTTACTTAACAACAAAACTATACTTGCGTTCGGAACAGATTGGGATGTAGCGCCGCTAAATCCCCTGGAAGGAATCTATGCCGCGGTTACCAGGAGAACTTTGGACAATAAAAATCCACAAGGCTGGGTTCCATCGGAAAAAATAAGTGTAAATGAAGCTGTGAAATGTTATACAGCAAATGGCGCCTTCGCGGGCTTCCAGGAAAATAAACTTGGTATATTAAAGGCAAATATGCTGGCTGATTTTATTGTGTTGGATAAAAATATTTTTGAAATAAATCCTGTTGAAATAAAAAATGTAAAAGTAATTCGTACGGTCGTAGGAGGAAAAGAAATGTTTGTAAAGTAGTTGATAATTTTTATAATTCTTCGATAACCAGGGCAGCCTTCCTCGCGATATTGTCCCAATAGAAATGTTGAAAAAACGCGTGACCTATAGATTGTTTAATGTCTATTGCCTGCATCATATTGTTTGCGAAGGCCTGCCAGTCAGTGTTTTCACTCAACAATAGTTTTCCGTTACAAATTGATTCGTCAATGCCGAGTGCGCCATTTTTGGTAGAAACGGCGGTAAGATTGTATCCAAGCGCCTCTACCAGTTTTGTTTTTATTCCACCGCCATCAGTCACCGGATTTATGAATACATCCGCACCTTTAAGATAAACACTTATATCATCAACAAAGCCCGCGTAAATAATATTCTTATCCGCATATCCTTTTAACCCATTCAATTTTTCAGGAAGATTTTTTCCGCAAATAATAATTTTATACAAAAGCTTTGAATCAAGCAGCAGCGGGTTGATTTTTTCAAGAATATTTTCGACTGCTTCAAGATTTGGCTTATAATCGAGGGCGCCGTTAAAAAGATATAAGGATGTTCCTTTTTCTAAAGAATATTGTTTAAGTAACAAAGTTTTTGCCTCGGCCTCGTCTTCAATCGGAAGTGGAGTGTCCCACGGAATGCCATAAGTGATAAGTGAAGTTTTTTCGGCCGGGATCTTATACTTTGATATAAAGTATTCCTGGTCATCTGCTGTTATACAAAAAGTAAAATCCGCTTTCCGGTGAACGTACCTTTCATAACTGCGCAAAATTCTCCACCACCATTTTCCGACTGTTTTAAACCTCTGAGCTTCTATATTGTGTGACCGCACAATAAGTTTTACGTTGCAAAAATGCTTCAACAGTAATGCCAGCCATCCATAATATGGATGTTCTATTATAATGTGTGTGATTTCATTTTCCCTGATGATTTTTTTTATAAGTCTGTAGTAAAAAATATTTAGGTATCTAAGCCTGCTGTTACTAAGCTTATTTATTATTTCATACGATGCGGCAGCCGGTTTATTGGCCTCAACAGTTATGCAATACAATTCGTGATATTCCGAAAAATATTCATTGAGTTGTGCAATACATTTCTGTCCTCCGAATTTTGGCGGGAATATTTTATAAGGAACAAAACTTAATACATTTGCCATCTGCAAATCTTTAATCCGGCAAAATAATATTATTTTAACCGGAATAATTCCAATTCAAATTTTTAATGAAAGTGCTTTCTTTCTTTTCCAGGTTCGCGATCGTCTGCAATATTGCCTTTCTTTTGTTTGTTCTTTTCAGCAAAATTGAAGCCCAAAAACCGGTGACACAGGGCCGCGATACTGTAGTCGCTGTTCCATTTTTTAAAGACCTGATTATAACACTTGGGATTTCCGCGATATTGATCAACCTTATTATGTGTATTATATATGCCGTAATTGTGGTTATGGGCCGGCAAAGAATTATCCCAAAATGGCTTGCTATTACAAACTTCCTTTTCTTTATTTTCCAGGTAATTTATTTCTTTTTAAGATAAGCATAACTAAAATGATACAAAAGATTTTAAGCGACAGGCCTACCAAATTATTTATTTCTATTGCTACTTTTTTTGTTGCCAACGCTCTTATTGCCGAAGCGATAGGTACCAAGCTTTTTTCGCTGGAAGGCTTGTTTGGATTACGTCCTGTAAACTTTACGCTCTTTGGAGAAAGCGGCCTGGCTTTTACGCTTACATGTGGTGTATTACTTTGGCCTTTGGAGTTTGTAATTACTGATATCGTGAATGAATACTATGGCCCCCGCGCTGTACGCAGAATTTCTTTTACTGCCGTAGCCCTTATTGCTTACGCTTTTGTAATGTATTTTGTTGCTATAGGAATGCCGCCGGCACAAGTCTGGCTGAACAGCAGCAAAATTCAGGGTGTGGAAAATATACAGACTTCATTCAACGCCATATTCGGGCAAAACATGCGGATCATCATCGGAAGTATTGTTGCATTTTTAGTGAGCCAGGTTGTTGATGTTACTGTATTCCATAAAATAAAAAAGAGAACCGGGGATAAACATTTATGGTTGCGGGCAACGGGTTCAACACTTGTATCCCAACTCGTAGATAGTTACATTGTTTTATTCATTGCCTTTAGTGGAATTTTTACATGGCAATTGATTCTTGCAGTTGGCATCATGAATTATTGCTATAAATTTTTTATGGCACTTATACTTACGCCGGTAATTTATTTTGTGGAAAAAAGAATTGAAAAATATGTAGGCCATGAGACCGCAAAAGAAATGAAGGCTGCTGCAATGGGAAACGGTAAGGGATTTGAAAATATACCAACGGCGGGATAGGAGTATATCGGTTGTTATAAAGTATTTCTAAAGCTCAATCCCAATTTTTTTCATCAATATTGAAGCGTTCAAACTATTGCATACGCCGGGCTTCAGGCGATAGTCAAAATACAATTCATCATTGCTCACCTGAACATCAAAATGATAATTGAGAATATTTTTGGGGAATTCATTTTTTACTTTCGCCAGTTCAAGATCGTGGGTAGCAATTATTGCTGCAGCATGGTGTTTAATTAATTGTTTCATTAATGCGACCGAACCCGTGTGCCTGTCAAGAGAATTTGTTCCTCTTAGAATTTCATCTAAAAGGATAAAAACTTTTTCACCGTTATTTACCTTTTCAATAATAGTCTTCAGTTTTTTTAACTCTGCATAAAAGGTGGAAGTACTTTCCTCGAGGTTATCTGTTATGCGCATGCTGCTTATTATCTGAACATGCGACACCATGAAAGTTTTCGCACACACAGGAGATCCCGCCATTGCCAATACTACATTAACACCTGCGCTGCGCAGGTAGGTACTTTTGCCTGCCATATTAGAACCGGTCACAAGCATAATTTCCCCGTCGTGTTTCATCTCAATATCATTACTTACTCTCCTGGTTTTTAATAACAATGGATGCCCCACTTCTTTTGCTTCAATAAAAAAGTATCCCGGTATAACGGACGGAAATATCCAGCCCGGTTCGTTAAAACAAAGTGTGCCGAAACTGTTCAGCGCTTCTATCTCCCCTAATGTTTCAAACCATTTTTGAATATTTTCCTGGTGGCCTGATTTCCATTTTTCAAGATCCAGCACTTGCTGTAAATTCCAAAGCAATAAAATATTTAATGGCGCGGAGATTACAAGATTGTACCTGAGATCAAGTTTATCCAGGATCTTTTTTATAAGCCTTATTTCCTCTGATGCTTTTTTATTTTGCTGAATAAAATTTTTTTGTAATTGGCGGAACATCGGGCTTTTGAAACCAGCTGTTTCAATATGCCTGATGCTAACGGAAAGCACATCGAGTTCACCGGCTATTTTTGATAATTTCTCGTGAATGGGAGCGATGATTTTATTTATTTGATAAGCGATGATTGCAAATAACAATAAAGTAGCATAGAAGACCGGCGATGAAACCAGGTCAAAAATGTACAATGTAAGCACAGTTAAAATAATAACTGGCAAAAGATATCGTAGCCATTTCCATGCTTTAAATTGAGAAAAGACCGGAGCTTCCTTCACCCAGTTTTCAAGCCTTTGTTTGGTGGAAAACAAAATTTGCTTTTCACTTCCAAGGGCCTGCAGATTCTGTCGCCATTCCGTTTCCCGGGATAATTCTTTTATGGCAGATTGTCTTTCAACAATTAATTCAAGGCCTGCGGGATGCAGTAAATATTCCGCAAGACGACTACCTCCCATTTCAGAAGTGGTCCGGTTTAAATATTGAAATAAAGAAGCTCTTCCAAAAATATCAAGATCGTTAGAATAAAAATGATCTGCCGGCGCATATTGGCTTCCGCCAGGAAAATCGTGATAATCGCCATTGATGAACTTTACTTCATTTTTATTAATATTTATCAAGTGATTTAAATGCTCAATTGCGTCTCCATTTGCAAGGTCAGTAAATAACAATCTTACAAATACTGCAATTAACAGGATACTTGCTATTATCACGTACCATACTCCAAACGACCATAAAATGTAGAAAGCAATAAAGACTGCCACAATACTTCCAAAACGAAACCAGCCTAAATAAGATTTCCGCTGTTTTAATTTTTTAAGGTCAATTTGAAGATCCCGTATTCTTTTATTATAAAACTCGTTTGGCTCCATTAAGCATTTGTATAAAATGGATAAAACTAATGCTTATAGATTTAAATTAATAAAACCGATGTGCCGTCTACGCATTAAGATATTACAATTGCGCACGATTGTAACCAGCTACGTACTATAGCTATATCAACTTTCGCTTGTACAATAATTTTACCCTGTTCAAAAAAATTCCAACAATTAAATTTTTTGTTATGAAACTAAAACTTATTCTGTCTCTTGCAACGTTGATCTTTTTACTTTCAAATTGCAGAAAAAATGATACACCAGGACCGGATAAACGATATCCGGCGGATATTGCTAATGCCTGGATGCAATTGCACATAAAACTTACAAGAACCACGGCCGGATACAATTCAGTAGTGAGTGACCGCTCTTTTGGATATGCGGGTATTACCTTGTACGAATCTTTGGCGCCCGGGGTGCATGGTAGCATGTCGTTATTGGCACAGATAGGCGGCAGCCCGGTTGCCATTAACAAGGCTACTAACGAATATTATTGGCCTGCATCGGCAAATGCAGCGATGGCTTCTCTTACAAGGCTATTTTTTCAAACCACATCGGCCGCTAACATGGCGACCATTGATTCGCTTGAAGCAGCTTATAAAGCTAAATTTCAAAACGAAGCATCCGCGGATCAAATAAATAATGCTGAAGCCTACGGTATGCAGGTTGCCGGTTCCATTTTTGAATGGTCAAAAACAGACGGCGGTGACCAGGCATATGCTCATATAGTTGATCCAGGTTATATTCCACCGGGTGATGGGACAGGACATGATGGTAAGTGGATACCTACTCCACCTGCGTTTGGTCCGGCGGTACATCCGCACTGGGGCGATAACAGATACTTTATTGCAAACAGCGCACAGCTTACACAGCCCGGACCACCAATAGAATATTCTGAAGTAATTAAATCACCTTTTTATCAGATGGTAAATGAACTTTATACCGTTTCATTATCCCTGTCCCATGAGGACTCCACGGTGGCAAAGATTTGGGGTGATCAGCCGGGAAATCTCAATGTACCTGCACATGCTACCAATATTCTTACTCAATTGATTAATTTAAATAAACTGGACCTGTATGAAGCTGCCGCGGCATATGCCTTACATGGTATTGCAATGAACGATGCAAGCATTTCGGTGTTCAAGGCAAAATATCATTACAACCTGGTGCGGCCCATTTCTTATATCCGCAATGTCATGCAGTTAAGCAACTGGAATTCCGTACTTCCTACACCACCTCATCCTGAATATCCGGCGGCCCATGCGGTGGTATCTGGCGCTAGTGCAAGAGTGATGGAGCGCATCTTTGGTAAAAATTATAAGTTTACTGATCATACGTACGATGACAGTTATGGTTCCCGTTCATTTAATTCCATTGAAGATTATGCGAAAGAAGCATGCCATTCAAGATTGCTGGCAGGCATTCATTATTCACCATCTATTGCAACCGGGTTGGCGATGGGATATAAAATTGGCGACATGGTGAACAGGCTAAAGGTTAAAAACTAAACCTAATCAACTACTATCAGCCGGAAGAAAAATCCGGCTGATATGTTGTTACATAGCCAGTTTTATAAAATGTAAACCTCATCAAAATGAAAAAGCAAATCTTGAAAAAGCGTTTCTCTTTTATAGTGATAATAATATTTTTTGTTACAATCCCGGCAATTAATAGCAGCTGCAAAAAAGTAGCTACAGCAGAAAACAAAACTATAGACACTCCGGCAGGATCAACAATTATTTACACCGATGTAAAGCCTGATTCAGCAATTGATGGTAACAGTGTATACAACTTAGACTTAAATAATGATGGGATTTTTGATTTTACTATAAAAACAATTTTTGATGTAGTGGGCTGTGGTACCCGGTGCGGAAGCAGCAATAGAAATATTGCAAATGTGACTATAGCAACAGGAAGTAATAATGGGATTTTTTACAAATTTGCAGATTATCTGGTTAGCCCTTTAGACAGTTTAACGGTTATTGATAGTCAAGTCAGTGGTCTTACATTACCAATCGGGCATTAACAATTTACTTACTGGGCACAGTTAATTGTGGTACTTGTTCCACCTCCGGGGGTCTTTGGTATGGGAATGTTGATAAATATATGGGATTGAAATTAATAAAAGGCGTCAATGTTTATTATGGATGGGTGCGGTTAAATGAAAATACTATTCTTAAGAAATTAATCATTAAAGATTATGCATACAACAGCGCTCCAAACAAACCTCTTCTTGCCGGGCAAAAAAAATAGATAAGTAATCTAATCTTTTTTTACCCTGACTGATTTTTATCATAAAGCACAATGAGCCATACCTGTGAAGTACAAATTAATTTGATTAACTTTCATATACAATATTATTTAGCGGGTTTGGCGTTTAGGATAGTTCCCCAACTTAATACAGGCACTTGCGTGTATATTAAAATTCCGGTCAGTTATACATCATAAATTATGTCGCCGGCAAAACAAATATTGATATGTATTACACAGGTTTTGTGTGTTGCTTGTTTTGCTCAAACCCCAACCATTGACAGCTTAAAAAAAATTCTGCCTTTATTAAAAGATACTGCAAGAATTGATTGCCTTAATGAATTAGGTGCTGAATTTTCAGACCGTTACTGGAGCAAATCAAAATACCAGCAAACTGATACAGCTTATCTATACACGCAGCAGGCGTTGAATGAATCGAAAAAATTACATTATGAAAAAGGTATTGGCAGAGCTTTTCTAAATAGGGCATTTATTGAAGAAGAGCATGGCGATTTCAGAACAGCAGAGGATTATACGCGAAAAGCAATACCTATTTTGCAAAAAGAAAAATTGGAGGCTCAGTATCACAGGGCTCATGATTTCCTGGGCTGGATTTTAGATAACCGCGGTTTCTTTAGGCAAGCCATTGCGATATATCAAAAAGAAATACCCTACTATGAAATCATAAAAGATTCGGTACATGTTGCCGGACTGTACCGCATGACAGCACGGGCCTATGACAGACTGGGCTATTCTGAGATTGCGTTCACCTATTTTCAAAAAGATTTTGCTATTCAAAAAAATCCAACCGACGCATGGGGTAAAAGAAGCTCTGCTACTTTAAGGGCTGCTGTTTACCTGGCGGCTGGTGATACGGCAAATGCTGCTTTTTATTATAAGCAAGCTGCGCTTTTTTCAGTTGACCAGCATGTACTCGTAGAAGCTTATCACTTACATATGGCAATTGCTTACAGCCTGCAGAAAAACTATGATTCTGCATTGTTGGAAATACGTAAAGGCAATCTCAAAATACAATCATCAAAAGAAGATTTATTGTTTAGAAAAGTAGGGCTGATGAGAAACTATAATACATTAAGCGATTTGTTTGTTTCACTTAAAGAATTTGATAGTGCTATTGTGTATGGTCGCCAGTCTTTAAGTTTTTTTACGAATGGAGATTATGTACTTTATATTATGCCAGCGCTCAAAACACTGGCTATTGCGTATCATGAAAAGCATCAAACTGCTGATGCGCTGTTTTATACAAATCAATTATTAGCTTATGCACAACGTTCAGGTGCCAAAAGATTTGAACGCGACGGATACAAGTTATTGTGGCAAATTTATAAAGGACAGCAAAAGACAAATCTTGCTGATAATTACCGCCTGAAATATATCCTGCTGAACGATTCCTTACAAAATGATAAATATATATCGCAGGCTTCCGCCTGGAAAGCTATCAATGATATCAACACCAATGAAGCCAATTATCAAAACAAGTTAAAAATAAATGAGGAACGTAATAAGACTAAAATAGAATCCATCGCTAATGAAAAGAAATTACAATCGTATGTATTCATTTCAGCAATTGGTTTGATTGGTTTATTTACGATAGTGCTTGTAAGAAACAATAAACTGAAAAGAAAAAAAGACCAGTTGCAATTGATGATGAAAGAAGCAACTATTTCAATGGAAAAACAAAAGCGTGAACAGGAAGTTGCACAATTACATCAGCAGAAAACAGAACTGGAATTGCAGGCACTTCGTGCACAAATGAATCCTCACTTTATTTTTAATTGCCTTAGTTCCGTCAATCGCTTTATTCTTATAAACCGAACCGAAGAAGCGTCGGATTATCTTACCAAGTTTTCCCGCTTAATTCGCATGGCGCTGCACAATTCTGAAAAATCTTATATAACGCTTGAAAATGAACTGGAAGCACTTCGGCTTTATTTAGATCTCGAAAGATTGCGATTTAAAAACGCCTTTAATTACAGTATCAGCCTTATCAATACCATTGATGTGTCCGCTGTTTTTATTCCGCCAATGTTGTTACAGCCTTTTATAGAAAATGCCATCTGGCATGGATTAATGCATAAAAAGGACGCGGGCTTCTTGGACATCGCATTGAGCATTGAAGAAAAAATATTGACCTGTATCATTACTGACAACGGCATTGGCAGAAATCATGCTGCCATGATCAACAGCAAATCAGCAGAAAAAAATAAATCGATGGGAGTTAAAATTACCACAGAACGCCTGGCGCTCTTAAGCAGGAATGAAGATGAACACGTTGTTTTTGATATAGAAGACCTTACAGATAAAGAAGGCAATGCTGCAGGAACAAAAGTAATTTTGAAAATGAAATACAGGAAGCTTGCTGATGTATTTGAATATCAAAAACAATAAAAAATGATAACGGCAATTAATTAAATTGAATAAGCCGGATTTTTAGTTATAGAAATTTTATGTCGCCAGCAAAACAAATATTGATATGTATTACACAAGTTTTGTGTATTGCTTGTTTTGCACAAACAGAAACGATTGACAGCTTAAAAAAAGTATTGCCTCATACTAAGGATACACAGCAAGTATATATTCTGAATAAAATTTCTGAATTGTATTTTCAACTGCCGGGTTATGTGACTTCTAATTATATGGCTGCTGAACAATATGCTGATAAAGCATTACAATTATCAAAACATATAAATTATAAAAAGGGCATTGGCAATGCGCTTCTTAATGCCGCACTTGCTGCTGTTCAGGAAGAAAAAAATCTTCAGGCGATTAGTTTGTTAACTGATGCAATTCCTTTTTTAAAAGAAGGTGATGGATATAAACATTTAGGCACATGCTATGATCAGCTTGCGGGAAGCTTACATATAGTTGGTAAAAATGAGCAGGCCATTGAATATTTTGACTCGGCAATAAATATGTTTGAAAAAATTAAAGATACTTCGGATTTAATTCGAAGTCTTGCCTGGAAAGGGCATAGTTATTTTGATTTGGGAGATTATAAAAATGCATACAAATTTGGACAGGCAACTTATGAGCTTGCACAAAAAGCAAACGATAGCATTGCCCAGGTTCTTGCTGCTAGCCATTTAGCCAACTTATTTCTTGGCGCGGGCATGCCCGAAACTGTTTTAGAATACATGCGCATCATTACCCGCTTTTATCCTGAAATATATAAGCAAAGGGAATTTTCATCTTGGGAAATCTGGTGGGGTTTAGACAAAGCAGGCGAAGCATATTTGCAAATGGGAGATATTGATTCAGCAATGCTGGTTGCACAAACTGTAGAATATCTTCATGATATTGATACGGATATGTTTTTAGGACGTTTATTTAATGCAAAGCATCAGTATGATAAAGCGCTGTCTTACTTTAAAGATGGTTTTGAAAAATCAGAACGCACCAATCATCCCATATCCATTGCACGTCATGCCAATGGAGTAAGCCAGATTTATCTGGCTATCGGCAATTATGATTCCGCCTTGTACTATGCAAATAAAGCCGTGCAGGCAGCAAGCAGCATACACGCACTTTTAGAATGGAAAAATGCCATCAGCACACTTACAGATATTTATGATAAAACAAAAAATTATACAAAAGCTTACCGGTTTAGCCAGTTGTATAAATCTTTAAGCGATTCTCTTGCGCCGGAAGAATACAAAAGAAAACTTGCTTTAATTGAAATACAGCATCAACTGGAAAATCAGAAACAACATGCACAATTGCTGGCAAAAGAAAATCAACTGCAGGCGCAGCAGAATACTTTTGAAAAAGAACGGGCGAGAAGAATGCAAACGAGAGTAATTATAATTATAAGTGCATTAATCGTAACTGCTGTTGCAGTAATTATGAACATTCGTTTAAAAAGAGGGAAAGACCAACTGGAAAAAAAACAATTGCAGCAGGAACTGGAATTGCAAACTGCTGAATCGATGCGGGTTGAGGCTGATTTGAAAGCCCGTACTTTAGAATTAGAGGCCCAGGCGCTTCGTGCTCAAATGAATCCGCACTTTATTTTTAATTGCCTTAGTTCAGTTAACAGATTTATCCTGATTAATAAGACCGAAGAGGCTTCTGATTATCTGACAAAATTTTCCCGCCTAATTCGTATGGCGCTGCACAATTCTGAAAAATCTTATATAACGCTTGAAAATGAACTGGAAGTCATTACGGCTTTATTTGGACCTGGAAAGACTGCGATTCAAAAATGTATTTAATTATAGTATCAGCCTGGCTAACACAATTGATGTGTCAGCCATTTTTATTCCACCCATGTTATTCCAACCCTTTATAGAAAATGCCATCTGGCATGGATTAATGCATAAGCGAGGAGATGGGTTTTTAGATATTGCATTGAGCATAGAAGAAAAAATATTAACCTGCATCATTACAGATAATGGTATCGGCAGAAATAATGCAGCTATGATCAACAGTAAATCAGCAGAAAAAAATAAATCTATGGGCGTGAAAATTACAACAGAGCGGCTGGCGCTCCTGAACAACAATGAAGATGAACAGGCTGTGTTTAATATAGAAGATCTTACTGATAAGGAAGGCAGCGCTTCGGGCACAAAAGTAATTTTGAAAATGAAATACAGAAAGCTTGCCGATGCTTTCGAACATCAAAAACAATAAAATGATAACAGCTACTATTGTTGATGACGAGCCCGATTGTTGCGAATCACTGGCAACTTTACTGCAGCGCTACTGTGCTGATGTAAAAATTTTAGACATCTGTTATTCTGCTGCTACGGCGTTGCAATCTATTAGGGAACATCCGCCGCAAATACTTTTTCTCGATATTGAAATGCCTTTTATGAATGGCTTTGAATTGCTGGAAAAATTAGGCGAAGTAAACTTTGAATTAATATTTACAACCAGCTACGATCAATATGCTATCAAGGCTATTCGTTTCAGCGCATTGGAATACTTGTTAAAGCCAATAGACCGTGAAGAACTGCTACACAGCGTTCAAAAAGCAATAAAAAGAAATGGTTCTCCCTTGCCTCAGCAGTTAGAAATGCTTCTTGAAAAAATAAAGCATCCTGCAATTCCAATAAATAAAATTGCTATTCCAACCCTTGAAGGATTTCAGTTAGTGCTTGCCGAATCCATTATCAGGTGCGAATCTGAGAGCAATTATACTTTTCTGTTTTTAAAAGATAAAAGAAAACTAATTGCTTCACGCAACTTAAAAGAAATAGAAGAAATGCTGGAAGATTTTGCCTTCATAAGAGTGCATAATTCCCACCTGGTAAACATCAACGAAATAGAGAAATACGTGAAAGGCGAAGGTGGATATCTCGTGATGAGCGATGAATCGACAGTAAATGTTTCAAGAAGCCGCAAAGAATTGTTGATGAAAAAATTTATACCGGGAAAGAGCTAATTTTTAATAGTTGTTAATTGAAACATCATGAAACATTTATTTTTTTTGGTATTTCCAGTGCATTGATTTTTCCCCGGTGAGCCATTCGATAGTCGTGGAAATTCTTTTATTCCTGGTATCCTCTGTCCTGGCTTCTGTTATCCATTCCAGGTATTCATATTTGTGAGAAGGACTAAAACTTTCATAAGTTGCTGTAGCTTTTTTATTTTTCGATAGCGCTTTTTTAAACGATTCCGGCATTTCAATCTCCCTTTTTTCTTTGACCTTTCTTTCAGGCATCTTCACACCGTCATCGTTTAATTTTGCAGCTTCTTTTATCCATGCAGTTATCTTCTTATTAGGAGGCAGGTCATCAAGGCTTGTAATTTTCCCGAGGTGGCCCATGGCATATTCGTTCTTCCCTTTCATTTCAACAGCATCTTTCATCAAGGCCATTTTCCAAAAACCAAAAGCGCAATGCTGCTTAAAGGCTGCGAGATTACACAATGGTCCTTTATAATCAAAAAAAGGCATTCCCCATTTAATAGTTTCCTGCGCATCGGGACACGCTTCATGCACTAATTTTCTTAAATGATTTAAAATTGGTTTTGCAAACTCCGCTGACTTTGAAATGTACGTATCAATACGCTTATCCTTATTACCCATAGCCGTTTATTTTGATTTATCAAATTAAAACAAAATAATTATTTTCCATGAATAAAGTAGCGATACGATTAAAGTGAATTAAACAGAAAAATTACTTTACATAAAAAAAATCTTTCAGGATTATTGAAAGATTCAAATTAAAATAAAGCCGTGTTAAGCACCTCTCCCCTGTGGTAGAGAGGTTATCTGCCTCTTCCCTGCGACCAGCTTCTCGTTCTTCTAAATCCACTATGAGAGGCAGGCCTGCGTGAAAGAGGATTTTTTTGAACCGTAGGAGTCTGAACAAATTTCATGTCGCTTGCATACGGATGATCTTCAACAACGGGTATAGTTTGATCTATCAATTTGTGGATGTCTCTAAGGAATTGCCTTTCTTCCAAATCACAAAATGACAACGCCTTTCCGGAGGCGCCTGCTCTTCCTGTTCTGCCAATCCGATGCACATAAGTTTCAGGAATGTTAGGCAATTCAAAATTAATTACGTGGCTCAGGTCATCAACATCGATGCCTCTTGCCGCAATATCCGTAGCGACTAAAACCCTTATTTTCCCGTTTTTAAAGTCGGTCAGTGCTTTCTGACGGGCAGATTGCGTTTTGTTTCCATGAATAGCATCGGCTTTTATATTTGCACGGTACAATTCTTTAGCAATTTTATCTGCTCCATATTTTGTCCTCGTAAAAACAAGAGCGCTTTGAATTTTATCATCCTTCAGGAGATGAATCAGCAATTGCTTCTTATCATTTTTTTCCACAAGGTAGATTGACTGGTCTACCTTTTCTGCCGTCGATGACACAGGTGTTACTTCTACACGTACCGGGTTGGTAAGTATTGAGGCAGATAACCTTGAAATTTCAGGAGGCATGGTTGCAGAGAAAAACAAAGTCTGCCTTTTCTGCGGAAGCCGTGCAATAATTTTTTTAACATCGTTTATAAATCCCATATCCAGCATCCTGTCGGCCTCATCCAATACAAACATTTTTATATGTTGCAGGTTTACGAATCGTTGCGAAATCAGGTCAAGTAGCCTGCCGGGAGTTGCAATCAAAATATCAATACCCCTGCGCAGTGCATTCGTTTGATGATATTGTGATACGCCACCAAAAATTACAGTATGCCGGATACCTGTATGTTTGCCATAAGCCGCAAAGCTTTCGTCAATTTGTATAGCCAGTTCCCTTGTTGGTGTAAGAATTAATGCCTTGATATTGTCGTTAGCTACTTCATGATTTTTTTGCAGAAATAAATTCTGTAAAATGGGGATAGCGAATGCAGCCGTTTTGCCAGTGCCCGTCTGGGCGCAACCTAAAAGATCTTTTCCTCTAAGTACATCTGGTATTGCTTGTTCCTGGATGGGAGTGGGTGAAGTATAGCCCTCTGCCTCAAGCGCCTTTAATATAGGCGCAATTAAATGCAATTCTTTAAAATTCAAAATGTTTTGTTTTAATGTAAATGATAACTTCCCTGGATCGAAAATGATAAATGAAAGTTGTTTTCGAATATGCTCAAAACCTATGACTTGATGAGCTTTTACCTGTACGGAAGATTATCCAGTCTGCTAAGTAGGAGTATATAATTCTGTGCAAATATACATCTTTAGCTGTTCAAAAGTGTTTATACTTCATAATTACCGCTTCAAATGGTATAACTGCACATAGTAAACGCTGTATTTACAAAGTTGTTGTGTGAGAAAAATGTAAGCGACGAACTATCAGCCGCTATCTATGAGCCATTGATCCGGTCTTTCAAACTAATATCTCATGACCGCGAAATTGAAAGCCCCATAATTGAAGCTTTTACATTCTTTCAGGTACCTTAATGCCAAGCAATTCCATGCCGCTTTTAATTACAGTTTCGGTCATCACGGAAATCTGTAAGCGCAATAATTTCTTTTCTTCACTTTCTGCATTAGCGACAGAATGCTCTGTATAAAATGAATTAAAGGTTTTTGCCAAATGAAAAATATAATTTGCCACAACCGATGGATTAAGTTCTTCCGCAGCCTGTGAAATCGCATTTGAATATTTTTCAAGAAAAATAATTAGTTGCCTTTCAAGCGGAAGGAGTTCTTCTTTCAGCAATTGCTGCTCAGTTTTAGCCGGCTCACCAATTTTCCTCAGGATTGATTTAATTCTCGCATATGTGTATTGCACAAAGGGGCCGGTAAAGCCATGGAAATCTATACTTTCCTCGGGATTAAAAATCATTCGTTTCTTTGGATCTACCCGCAACAAATAAAATTTCATGGCGCCTAATCCCAGTGTTTCATACAATTCTTTCAATTCCTCTTCAGTAAAATCTTTCACCTTTCCGAGTTCTTCGGTATGTTTCTGTGCCGTGTTTACCATTTCGTCTATCAGGTTGTCAGCATCGACTACAGTTCCTTCCCGGCTCTTCATTTTACCAGTCGTGAGCTCGACCATTCCGTAGCTTAAGTGAAAAATTTTATCGGCAAAAGGCATTCCCAGTTTGCGGCATATTTCTTTAAGCACTTTCATATGGTGGATCTGCTCGTCTCCAATTACATAAATACTTTCATCAAGTTTGTATTCTTCAAATTTTTGTTTTACAAGGCCGATGTCCTGGGTAATGTAAACGGAGGTGCCATCTCCCCTTAATAATAATTTTTCATCAAGACCCACCTCAGATAAATCGATCCAAACACTTCCATCTTCTTTTTTATAAAATGCGCCATCTTCCAGGCCTTTTTTTACAAACTCCTTACCTAATAAATAAGTGTTGCTTTCATAAAAGGTCTGGTCGAAGTCGGCTCCTAAGCGCCTATAAGTTTCATCAAAACCTTCATATACCCAGCCATTCATTTTGTTCCAAAGATCAATCACATCAGGCTTTCCATGTTCCCAATCCAGCAACATTTGCTGTGTCTTTTTCATGATTGGCGCTTCTTTTTCCGCTTCCTTTTCGCTTTTTCCTTCACCAACTAATTCCTTTATTTCCTGTTTATATGCATCATTAAATTTTACATAATACTCGCCTACCAGGTGATCGCCTTTTGTATTTGTTGATTCAGGCGTTGCGCCATTTGCAAATTCCTGCCAGGCAATCATACTTTTGCAAATATGAATCCCACGGTCATTTACAATACTTGATTTGTACACTTCATTGCCATTGGCTTTCAGAATTTCGGAAACACTCCAGCCGATGAAAATATTTCTTAAATGACCAAGATGGAGCGGTTTATTGGTATTAGGTGAAGAATATTCTATCATCACTTTTTTGTGATTCAAAGGCTTCTTGCCGAAACATACATCATTATAATTCCTGGTGAGAAAAGAATGTAATGCGTCTTCAGCTATGCTTATATTTAAAAACCCCTTAATAACATTGTAGCCGGAAAAAAAATCAGGATTAATTTTTAAAAGCGTATCTCCAAGATTTTTTCCAATGGTTTCGGGAGATACTCTTAATTTTTTCACAAGTGCAAAAAGAACAACTGTATAATCACCTTCAAATTCCGGCTTTGTTTCATTAATTTGAAAATCAGTATCCGTAAAAACCTGCCGGTATAATTCCTCCAGGGTATTGCTTACTGAGGATTGTATGAATGTTGTAAAAGACATAATTTAAAATAAGTTGCAAAATTAACTTTAGTTGTTCAATAAATTGTCTGCACACGACAAGGCTTAGCGGTAGAATAGATATATAAAGGGCAAGGGAATTAAGATAAGGGTCAGTAAATTTATCAGTAAAAACTTCTGCTATGAAAAGGAATTTATGTTTGATCTTTTTATGCCTGGTATCTATAATTTCCAGGGCGCAAAATAACAACAGTCAAAAACCCTGCTCTGCTTCCGAAGCCTCTCAATTTGACTTTTGGGTTGGCAACTGGGAACTTACATGGAATGATACAAGCCATGGCACAAACCGCATTCAGAAAATTATGGATGGTTGCACAGTGAATGAAAATTTTTACGACCCTGCCATGAAATATTCAGGGAGTAGCTGGAGTGTTTACAATCCACAATTAAAATTATGGCAACAAACGTGGGTAGATAACCAGGGAGGATATATCGCGCTATCCGGTAAATTTGAAAATGGGATGATGACCCTTTCCACGGCGCCTCAAAAACTCCCGGGCGGCAAAGAAATAATTTCCAGGATGGTATTTTATAACATCACCTCCGAAAAATTTGACTGGCGATGGGAATCTACAAAAGATAACGGAGCCACATGGCAAACGAACTGGCTTATTCATTACAAAAGAAAAAGTTCTTAACTCAAATAAATTTCCCTTTCCCGGTAATCAATAGGTAACGGAGACCTTATTTTAGCCGGAATATTGATAATATGAAATTGTATTTATTATTTTTTCCTGCTCTTATTTTTATGTCCTGCCAAAATACCACTTCTAAAAAATTTGACCTGGAAGGGCACCGTGGCTGCCGGGGATTGATGCCGGAAAACACGATACCCGCAATGCTCAGGGCGATAGACCTTAATGTGAACACCCTTGAAATGGATGTTGTGATAACTTCGGACAACAAGGTAGTGGTAAGTCACGAACCATTTTTTAATCATGAAATTACCACGCTTCCATCTGGTAATCCTATAAAGGCAAAGGAGGAACAGACATATAATATTTACAAAATGACCTACGATTCCGTGGAAAAATTTGATGTGGGGATGAGGCCACATCCGCGTTTTCCGGCCCAGAAAAAATTGAACGTTCAGAAGCCATTGCTTTCAACACTAATTGACTCCGTTGAATCATATCTCGTTAATACGAATCATCCCAAAGTGATGTATAATATTGAAATTAAATCTACCAATACAACCGATAATATTTTTCATCCGGAACCCGAAAAATTTGCCGATCTTTTAATGGGCATAATAGAGAAAAAAGGAATAGAAAATCGTGTTATTATTCAATCTTTTGACCCAAGGAGTTTGAAAATTGTAAGCCAGAAATACCCGGCGGTGCAATTATCCCTGCTTATTGAAAACCAAAAAATTCGTATTAAAGGTTTTGAAAAGCAATATGGCTTTAAGCCAGATATTCTGAGCCCTGAGTATGTTCTGTTGACTAAAGAAATTGTTGATTCACTTCATAAAAGTCGTATAAAAGTGATACCGTGGACCGTTGACGATTTACCCGCCGCAAAAAATCTTTATGAAATGGGCGTAGATGGAATTATTACCGACTATCCCGACAAAATTAACCTTGCAGCGATAAGAAGATGAGCGACGTGCCCGGGATAGGATCATCATATGATGAGCTACCTGCCCAATTCTTCGTCCTTAATCCCAATTCTTAATTTCATTCTTCTTACTTTTGCGCCTTCTCAAAAAATGAGTCCTTACGGACAAAAAAAGTAGTAGCATGATAAGTGTAAATAATGTAACACTTGCTTATGGCAAAAGGGTTTTGTTTGATGAGGTTAATCTAAGCTTTATCAAAGGAAATTGTTATGGTATTATCGGCGCAAACGGTGCCGGGAAATCCACGCTGATAAAAATAATCAGTGGCGAAATTGAACCTAATAAAGGATCAGTAAGCATTACACCAGGGGAGAGAATGGCAGTTCTTAAGCAGGACCAGTTTGAATTTGATGAGGTAACGGTATTGCATACGGTAATGATGGGCCATAAAAGAATGTGGGATGTGATGAATGAAAAAGATGCCATTTATTTAAAAGAAGATTTTAGTGAAGCGGATGGAATGAAAGCGGGTGAGCTAGAAGCGGAGTTTGGTGAAATGGGTGGTTATACGGCCGAAAGCGACGCGGCTACTTTACTAAATGAATTGGGTGTGGCCGAAGAACTTCACCAGTTATTGATGAAAGACATCGGTGCTAATATAAAGGTAAGGGTATTGCTTGCCCAGGCACTTTTTGGCAATCCTGATATCCTGCTACTCGATGAGCCTACAAACAACCTTGATGTTGAAACCATTTCATGGCTTGAGAATTTCCTGGCTGACTACCAAAATATTGTTCTCGTAGTAAGCCATGATCGTCACTTTCTGGATGCGGTGTGTACGCATGTGGCAGATGTCGACAAGCAAAAAATAAAAATTTATACCGGTAACTATACATTCTGGTACGAAAGCAGCCAGTTGGCAGCAAGGCAAGCGGGAGACAAGAATAAAAAGATGGAGGAAAAGAAGAAAGACCTTCTTGAATTTATTGCACGGTTCAGCGCCAATGCGTCAAAAAGTAAGCAAGCAACATCCCGTAAAAAGGCATTGGATAAACTGGTATTTGAAGACATTACGCCAAGCAATCGTAAATATCCCGGTATAATCTTTAAGCCCGAAAGAGATCCGGGAAATCAAATTTTAAATGTTCAGAAACTTACCAAAAGTATTGATGGCAGAAAGCTTTTCAGCAATGTAAATTTTGATGTGGTAAAGGGCCAGAAGATTGCGTTCCTAGGTAAAGACCCTGTTGCCCTTACATCTTTTTTTGAAATCATAAACAACAGGATGAAACCTGATAGCGGAACTTTTGAGTGGGGTACAACGATAACCAGCGCTTACCTTCCAAACGATAATACGGAGTTTTTTACCGGCGATCTTACACTTATGGATTGGCTCAGGCAATATGTTCCCGATCATTATACTGATGTGGATGAAGATTTTTTAAGAGGTTTCCTTGGAAAAATGCTTTTCAGCGGGGATGAAATCAAAAAGAAAACTTCTGTATTAAGCGGCGGTGAAAAAGTACGGTGTATGATAAGCCGTATGATGTTGCAAAATCCCAACGTTGTTATATTAGATGAACCCACAAATCATCTTGATCTTGAGAGCATCACCGCTTTTAATGACGGCATGATAATCTTTCCGGGAATTGTTTTACTCACTACGCACGATCACCAGTTTATGGAAACAGTTGCTAACCGGATTATAGAAATAACGCCCAACGGTATTATTGACAGGCTTTGCACCTACGATGAATATCTTTCTGACGAAAGAATAAAAAACTTGCACGAAGAATTATACGCCTGATAACCATCAATTATTTTTAACCAATTTTTTAGAAAGTTTTATCCTTTCCAAAAACAAATTACGATTGCGATGAATATCTTGCAGCTAAGTATATAAGATTTCGCATTTGTAAGTCTGCAATTAGGTACTTTTGCGCACATTTAAAAACTATACTATACCCTTAAATTAATTTTATGAAAAGAAAAGCTTTAATAATTTTCGCCTTTATCTGCATTGCCGTTGCAGGAGCTAATGCGCAGGAATACCGTACTGCGTTTGGTGCAAAATTTTATACCGGAGATGGCTCGATCGGCGGCCTGAATATCAGGCATTCAACAGCAGAGCATACCGCTTTGGAGGGTTCGTTGCTCTTTTTTAGCGGCGGTGTAGGCCTCGAAGGACTTTACGAATACCAGGGCCCTATAGCAGGGGCAGAAGGTCTACAATACTTTGTAGGCGGCGGTGGCATGTTGGGCTTTGGAACGAGGAAGAATAGTGAAACCGCCTTCGCCTTGCGTCTTACAGGTGGCGTTGATTATAAGTTTGCTGATGCTCCCATTAGTGTGAGCCTTGGCTTTGATCCTTTCTTTTATCTCGCTCCCAGCACCGGTTCCAATCTTGCGCTGGGAATTGGCCTTCGTTATGTATTTCAATAACTTTCAGATATTTTTTAATAAAATTCCCGGTCAATTATTGATTGGGAATTTTATTTTTACGATTATTTAAAACGATGCGACAGAGACTGATCAATTTTATAGATTTCTTCTACCCCGCTTTCCAACGCTTTATGCCGTTGCAAACTTTTCGTTATGCGGTTTGCGGGGGCAGCAATGTAATTCTTGATCTTTTTATATATTTTATAAGCTATAATTATATTCTTCATAAGCAAAACCTGGACCTTGGTTTTATCGTGTTCAAGCCTCATATCGCAGCATTGCTAATGGCATTTTGTGTCAGCTTTCCGGTGGGCTTTTTATTGTCAAAATATATTGTATTTAATTCGTCACAACTCAGGGGCCGCATACAATTGTTTCGCTATGTATTAATTGTAGCAGTAAACCTGTTTTTAAACTATGCCATTTTAAAGGTTTTGGTTGAATATTTACAATTTTATCCTACCATCGCCCGTCTTTTCGCAACAGCTTTCGTCGTCACTTTTAGTTATCTCTCTCAAAAACATTTTACCTTCAAAATGGCCGATTCTATTGGAGGAATTGAGGAATAAGCTATAGGCAATTTGTCAATAGTTAAAGGCCAATTAAGTCTAACCAGTTTTTTAGAAAGGATTGCCGGGTGATCTAAAATTAGAAATATAATCCAATGCCCGTTGCTTGTTGACTATTGAGCCCTGAAACAACCTGCCATTATTGCACTTTCTTTCCCATTGGCACAAACCTTGTCATAATCTTTACAACAATTAAAAAATTCAAAATATTATGGCAAAAATTATAGGTATTGACCTCGGTACAACGAATAGCTGTGTGGCAGTTATGGAGGGTAATGAACCCGTTGTAATTGCTAACGATGAAGGACGCCGTACTACGCCTTCTGTAGTAGCTTTCCTTAAAAATGGTGAGAGAAAAGTAGGTGATCCTGCAAAACGTCAGGCAATCACCAATCCTCACAATACAATCATGAGTGTGAAGCGGTTTATGGGGCACAAGTGGGATGAAGTTACAAGTGAGGCTGGCCATTGGAGCTATAAAGTAATCAAAGGTGATAATAATACGGTAAGGATTGATATTGATGGCAGGCCTTATACGCCACAGGAAATATCCGCGATGATTCTTCAAAAAATGAAGAAAACTGCCGAAGATTATTTAGGCCAGGAAATAAATGAAGCTGTTATTACAGTGCCTGCATATTTTAATGATTCGCAAAGACAAGCAACAAAAGAAGCCGGTGAAATCGCCGGTCTTAATGTGCGTCGTATTATAAATGAACCCACGGCTGCGGCACTTGCTTATGGCCTGGATAAAAAAAGTATCGATCAGAAGATTGCGGTGTTCGACCTTGGTGGTGGTACATTTGATATTTCTATTCTTGAATTGGGAGATGGCGTATTTGAAGTAAAGTCAACAAATGGTGATACGCATCTTGGTGGTGATGATTTTGATAAAGTGATTATGGACTGGCTTGCTGCTGAATTTAAGAAAGATGAGGCTATTGATCTTCATAAAGATCCAATGGCATGGCAACGTTTGAAGGAAGCTGCAGAGAAGGCTAAAATAGAATTATCATCTTCAAGTGAAACTGAAATAAATCTTCCTTACGTAACAGCAGTTGATGGGGTGCCAAAGCACCTGGTAAAAAAACTTACCCGTGCACAATTTGAAAAACTTGCTGATGATCTTTTTGCAAGATGCCTGAAGCCATGTGAAGCCGCAATAAAAGATGCAGGACTGAGCGTTTCCGAAATAAATGAAGTGATACTGGTGGGTGGTTCTACCCGTATTCCTAAAGTACAGGAAATGGTAGAGAAATTCTTCGGAAGGAAGCCAAATAAAGGTGTAAATCCTGATGAAGTAGTTGCTATAGGTGCAGCTATACAGGGTGGCGTTTTAACAGGAGAAGTAAAAGATGTTTTGCTGCTTGATGTTACTCCGTTGTCACTCGGTATTGAGACTATGGGTGGTGTAATGACAAGGCTTATTGAAAGCAACACAACTATTCCTACTAAAAAAATGGAAACGTTTTCTACTGCCAGCGATAACCAGCCAGGTGTACAAATACATGTACTGCAGGGTGAAAGGCCGATGGCAGGCCAAAATAAGAGCCTTGGCACTTTCAATCTCGATGGCATTCCACCAGCACCAAGAGGTGTTCCGCAGGTAGAGGTAACGTTTGACATTGACGCGAATGGTATCCTGAATGTTTCGGCAAAAGATAAGGGAACCGGTAAATCTCACAACATACGCATTGAGGCAGGTAGCGGCTTGAGCAAAGAAGAAATTGAAAAAATGAAAAATGATGCGAAGGCCAATGAAGAAACTGATAAAATCGCCCGGGAAAAAGTTGATAAGGTTAACCAGGCAGACAGCTTGATTTTCCAGACGGAAAAGCAAATCAAAGAATACGGAGATAAAATACCGGCAGATAAAAAAGCTCCAATTGAAGCCGCTTTGCAAAAATTAAAAGACGCCCATAAAAGCCAGGAAATAAGCGCAATTGACACTGCAGTTGCCGAAATGAATACAGCGTGGACGGCTGCAAGTGAAGAAATGTATAAGGCGACACAGGAACAACCCGGCGGAGCAAATGGAGGTGGTGACGGACAGGCCAATGCTCAACCCGAGGGTGCAGAGGCAAATTCAGGTGATAACGTTACCGATGCTGAGTTTGAAGAAGTAAAATAAAATATCATAAATAAATTATCAGAGAGGTTGCATTAATTTACAACCTCTTTTTTATTGGGCAGGTTAAATTAAAAATTACATTTGCAAAGGCAATTTTATCAAATAAATATTCATTTAACCTCCTGCAAATCATGACAAAAAGTATTTTAAGATTTCCGGTTTTATTTTCTTATTTTGATGTTAAGCGCGAACGGCTTTTCCTTATCAATCGTCAGACCGGTAGTTATCGGGAATAGTATTTCACCTGCAAGTATTGATTACCTGCGGGCTTCAGTTTTTGTAAAATTATCGGCGAAAGAATTTGGTTCAATTACAGGCAGGAAGCTAAATCTTCCGCAAAGAATGTATTTTAAAGTTATTCAGCGAAAGCTGAAACGAGAACTGAAGAACAACCCCGATTTATTAATCACTGACTATTATGACCCTCAAAAAGCTAAATTTAAATTTGATGCACTTTGGTTTGTGATAGCCGCATTCATCGGCCCCCTGGGTGTGTTATTAGCCTATACTTCACCACTACGAAAAGGCGGTCCGGCCAAAAAAGACGTGATAACCTCGGCTTGGTTGGGTTTCGCATTATTTGTTGTATGGTTTGGCTCTGCATTTTTATTCTAAATAAAGGCACGATTGAAGTAGCGAAGTATATAAGAACGACGGCTGATATATAAATCAAAAGAATCTTACGTCACGCCTTAATATACAGTACTTTCATCTCAGATTGCTTTTTACATTCTAATGTAAACTGATTAAATTGCCGCTCTTTTAACCATTATATGTAATGAGCATAACTTTTTTTCTAAACTTTCATACAGAATTTGGTCAGGAATTATTTATTTCAGGAAACAATAATTTTTTAGGAAACAATGAAATTAACAATGCCATTCCGATGGTATATCTCGATACAGATTCATGGTTTGTAACGATAGATCTTCCCGGTGATTTTGATGATATTATTTTATACAAGTATTTTTTAAAAGATAAAGACGGCGGCCATATTTATGATGGTGAGGACAATCGCGCCGTGGATTTATCCCTGATTAAAAAGAAATCGATTTCGGTGGTTGACACCTGGAATGCGGATTCTAATATTGCTAATGTCTTCTTTACAAGGCCTTTCAGCGATGTTTTGCTGGAGCACGTCCCCAAAATAAAGATTCCTGCTACAGGAAAATTTACGCACGAATTCCGGGTAAAGGCCCCATTACTGCAACCTGGTGAAATTGTTTGTATGTCAGGCTCTTCAAAAAAACTGAAATACTGGGATACTAAAGAGCCGCTATTAATGCAGGCAAAGAATCACTGGTTTGTAATTCAACTTGAGCTGGAACCAGATGGTTTGCCACTCACTTATAAATATGGTATCTACAATCTCACTGAGGAAAAATTTGTCAGGTTTGAAGAGGGTGGAAACCGAATGATCCACAAGGATGAATGGAACAACGCTCCACTCACTATTATTCATGATGGGTTTGTTCACAGCCAGGTGATACCGTGGAGAGGCGCCGGTGTCGCAATTCCTGTTTTTAGCCTTCGCTCTCAAAAGAGCTTTGGAGTTGGGGAATTCAGCGATATGTTGCTACTTGTTGATTGGGCGAAACAAACAGGTTTAAAACTTCTGCAAATATTACCCGTCAACGATACCACGGCAAATCATAAATGGACTGATTCATATCCCTATGCGGCAATATCTGCATTTGCTTTGCATCCATTATATATAAATCTCGAAAAAGTTGCAGGCAAAGAATTTTCAAGTATTGTCAAGCCGCTTAAGAAGAAAAAAAAGCAGTTAAATGAACTGGCACATTTTGACTATGACGAGGTAATGAAATTCAAGCTATCTCTTTTAAAAGAATTGTATGCAGCCTCAAAAAATATTTTTAAAAATGACGCCGGTTATTTTGAATTTTTTGAAATGAACCGGGAATGGCTCGTGCCATATGCAGTATTTTCTTACCTGAGGGATAAATACAAAACGCCAGATTATACCAGGTGGAAAAGTCATAAAAAGTTTAATGAATCAACAATTCAAAAATTTGCATCGCCCCGAAAGAGACATTACGATGATATTGCTTTTTTCTATTTTGTTCAATACCATTTGCATTTGCAGCTGAATGAAGTAAAGAGCTATGCTCATAGCAAACAAGTTGTTATAAAAGGCGATATCCCGATTGGCATTTATCGCTATGGATGCGATGCATGGGCAAATCCATCGCTGTATAATATGAATGAGCAAGCTGGTGCTCCTCCTGATGACTTTGCTGTCAAAGGACAGAACTGGGGCTTTCCTACCTACAACTGGGAGAAGATGAAAGAGGATGGATTCCGGTGGTGGCGCCGCCGTTTTGATCAGATGAGTAACTATTTTGACGCGTTTAGAATTGATCATATTCTTGGTTTTTTCCGGATATGGAGTATCCCGATAGATACTATTGATGGAATTTTAGGAAGGTTTGTTCCTGCTATTCCTGTTCATATTTCAGAATTTTATTTAAATAATATTCCGTTTGACCATGACCGCTACTGCAGTCCATTTATTACTGATGAAATACTGTGGAGTTTTTTTAGTGAATCGGCAACTTATGTAAAAGAGCAATTTCTTGAGCATACAGCGGATGGAAAATTAAAACTGAAACAGCAATATAATACCCAGGTAAAAATTTCTAAATTTTTTGACAAAAATAAAATTGAAAACAGCGATCAGATAAGACATGGTTTATTCGATCTGATAAGCAATATCATCCTCATCGAAGAAGAAAATTCGAAAGGGCAGAAATTTCATTTCAGGTTTGGGATTGAGCAAACCAGGTCTTTTCAATATCTCGATAATTACACAAAAGGAAAGCTTCATGATCTGTACGTGAATTATTTTTACAGGAGGCAGGAGAATTCCTGGAAACAAGAAGCGCTGCAAAAATTGCCTCAGTTGAAACACAGCACAAAAATGCTGATTTGCGGCGAGGACCTCGGTATGGTGCCGCATTGCGTTCCGGAAGTTATGAAGCAACTTGGAATTATGAGTTTAGAAATTCAGAGAATGCCCAAAGACCCAAATGCGCAATTTTTTCACCCGAAAGACGCTCCATATTTATCAGTAGTTACACCATCAACGCACGATATGAGTACTATCCGCGGCTGGTGGGAAGAAGACAGGAATAAAACCCAGCAGTTTTATAATTATATACTGGGCCATTATGGTGAAGCTCCTTACTTCTGTGAGCCATGGATCAATAAGGAGATCGTATTGCAGCATTTGTATTCTCCTGCTATGTGGAGCATTTTTCAAATCCAGGATCTGTTGGGAATAAATGGAAATATAAGACTTGAAAACCCGCACAATGAAAGAATTAATATTCCTTCAGACCCAAATCACTACTGGCATTACCGCATGCATATAAGTCTTGAGGATTTGCTTGAAGAAAATGAATTTAATGAGGAGCTACGGAAATATGTGACGGAAAGCGGGAGAAACCCCTAACCCCGACCCCTAACCCCTAAAGGGGGATAACATCTAACCTATTTGACAAATCGTAATAGTTTATGGGAAATGAAAAACCTACGGATTCTCAAAGCAATGTTCCCCTTCAGGGCTCAGCGATTAGTACTATGTTTATGGAAGCTCACCAATAATTTTTGAGAACGCCAAAAGATTGAGAAGTGAGTCTACTGAATCAGAAATAATGTTTTGGAGCTTACTGAAGCAACATTTCCCGGGTTTTAGATTTAAACGGCACCATCCCATTTTCAAATTATATTGCAGATTTTTATTGCCATAAATTGAAACTTGTTATCGAAATTGATGGAAGTATTCACCTAACTGAAGAAGCAAAAAACAATGATAAACTAAGGGACGAATATATGCAGTCATTAGATTTGAAAATAGTTCGTTTTTCAAATGAGGAGGTTTACAAAAATGGTGAGCTTGTTGCAAAGAAATTGAAAGAAATGATCGAAGGGTAGCCGCATTGGCTGGTGATAACCATTACTTAATTCAAATTGATTATTATTAAGCGGATGTTTACTTTCTAAACTTTAAAAAATAACAATAAACCTTTTGAAGGCAGGATTTTAGGTTCCCCTTCAGGGGTCAGGGGTTATGCTTATAAAATACAAATCCATAAATCTACCTTTTACACATCCTTTTACAATTTCAAAAGGAACCAAAACACATCAGCCCGCATTGATAGTGGAATTGGAACATTTTGGTAAAAAAGGTTATGGCGAAGCGCCAGCGATAATTCATTACAATATTACTGTTGATGAAATGATTGAGGACATTGAACGCAAAAAAACCTTTATTGAAAAATTTGCATTCACACACCCTGACAGGTTCTGGCATTACCTGCATCATCTTTTTCCTAAAAATCCTTTTTTGGTTTGCGCCCTCGACATGGCAGGCTGGGACTTATACGGCAAAATAAGTGGTAAGCAATTATATAAACTATGGAATCTTGATATTGCTAAAAATCCTATGACGGATTTCACTATTGGTATTGATACGGTTGAGAAGATGGTAGAAAAAATGAAGGAGAAGCCATGGCCTATTTATAAAATTAAATTAGGGACAAAAGATGATGTAGCCATAATATCTCAATTAAGGAAACATACTGCTTCTGTCTTTAGAATTGATGCCAATGCTGCATGGCAGGCAGATGAAGCTTTAGAAAAAATAAACATTTTTAAAGACCTGGGTGTAGAATTTATAGAGCAGCCACTTGCTAAAGACGACTGGGATGGCATGAAATTTTTATTCGAAAATTCACCGTTACCTCTTATAGCGGATGAAAGTTGTGTTAGTGAAAATGATGTCGCGAAATGCGAAGGATTTTTTCATGGAATAAACATTAAGCTTACCAAATGTAGCGGAATCACGCCTGCATTGCGAATGATAACTAAAGCCCGGGACTTAAATATGAAGGTTATGGTGGGGTGTATGAATGAAAGCTCCATTGGGTCATCTGCGATTGCGCAACTTTTACCATTATTGGATTATGTTGATATGGATGGCCCACTGTTACTTTCAGAAGATGTGGGCGAGGGCGTGAAGTTTGAGAATGGGAAGATTATTTATAATGCGTTGAATGGCATTGGAGTAGACATCCATGCATTTTAAACTTTATTTAATATGAGTGTAAGGATCTAAAGTCTTCCTTTGAGAGGCGTTGGTGTGAGGCTCGGAAAAACTTTTTTTGCTCAACTAAATTTTCATTCTTTACTTTGCAGCTCAAATGGAAAAAATCACTTACATACATCATCATCATTTTTTTACCAGCGGGTAAGCTATGTTGTTGGATATGTAATCGATCATATTTTCAAAAAAGGCTTACTAAAATAGTAAGCCTTTTTTAATTTAAAACACAAGTCATGCTAAAAATAGCGGTTCAGAAATCGGGGAGGTTATATGAACATTCTCTGCAACTTTTAGAGGAATGCGGCATCGAGCTCAATAATGGTAACAGGCAGTTAAAAGCAACGTCCCCAGATTTTCCAATAGAAGCTTATTTTCTAAGAGACGATGATATTCCCCAATATGTTTTTGACGGTGTTGCGGATATTGGAATTGTGGGTGAAAATGTGGTGTTTGAAAAAAGTAAAGATGTTGAGGTAATGAATAAGCTTGGTTTTGGCAAATGCAGGTTAAGTATTGCCGTTCCCAAAAGCATGAATTATAAAAATGCCAACGATTTGCGGGGATTAAAGATTGCAACCTCTTATACGGGCCTGTTACAAAAGTTTCTTGATGAAAAAAATGTTGATGCCGAGATTCATGAGATCAGCGGTTCTGTAGAAATAGCACCGGGCATAGGGCTTGCGGAAGCAATTTGCGACCTCGTAAGCAGCGGCAGCACGCTCTTTACTAATGGCCTGAAAGAGGTAGAAGTTGTTTTGAAATCGGAAGCCGTATTAATCGCGAGACATGATTTAGCACCTGGTAAGAAAGAAATATTATCAAACCTGTTGCTTAGAATTGATGCTGTAAAAACGGCGAAAAATAATAAATACATAATGCTGAATGCTCCCAATTCTCAGTTAAAAAATATCGCGGGAATATTACCGGGAATGAAAAGCCCGACTATTGTGCCGCTTGCTGAGAGTGGCTGGAGTAGCGTGCAAAGCGTGGTAAACGAGAACGATTTTTGGAGTATCATTGAAAAGTTGAAATCATTTCAGGCAGAGGGAATAATTGTTGTACCAATAGAAAAAATGATATTATAAATCAGCAAATAATGAACAACATACTCATAGAGCCGGAAAGGGAGTTGTGGAAGTCTCTCGTTGAGAGGCCGCATAATAATCCCGCAGCCACTGAAAATATTGTTTCTGAAATTTTAAAAGATGTAAAAGAGTATGGTGATTCCGCACTTTTTAAATATGCTTTGAGATTTGATGGATATGCTCCGGAAGCCTTATTGGTAAGCGCACAAGAAATGGAAGAAGCTGTTAATAATATTGAGCCTGGCTTAAAGGATGCTATTTTATTGGCAAAGAATAATATTGAAAAGTTTCACGCGGCCCAGGTAGTTAAAAAAAGTAAGAAGATTAAAACCGCTATAGGAGTTACGTGTTGGAGAAAAAGTGTTGCAATAGAAACAGTTGGTTTATATATTCCCGGCGGCACAGCGCCATTGTTTTCTACTTTACTCATGCTTGGTATTCCTGCACAATTAGCAGGCTGCAAAAACATTATTGTTTGTACTCCTGCCTGTAAAGATGGCAAAATAAATTCAACGGTTCTTTTTGTGGCTTCCATCCTTGGATTAAAAAATATATATAAGGTTGGCGGCGCACAGGCAATAGCTGCGATGGCATACGGAACCGAAAGTATTTTTAAAGTGGATAAGATTTTCGGGCCAGGGAATAATTATGTCACGTGTGCAAAAAAATTGGTAAGTATTGATGGTACCGCCATTGATATGTTGGCTGGTCCAAGTGAGCTTGCCGTGTATGCTGATGAGACATCTGTCCCGGCTTTTATAGCCGCTGATCTTTTGAGTCAGGCTGAACACGGTGCTGATTCACAAGTGGTACTTGTTGCAACAAATATTGACATTATCGAAAATGTTGTTGTAGAAATCAGCATCCAGATGAGTTCTTTGTCACGAAAAGAGATTATCAATCAAAGCCTTGTTTACAGCAGGCTTATCTCAATTGAGGATACACAAAGGGCTTTTGATTTTTTAAATTTCTACGCACCCGAGCATTTAATAATTGCATCTGCAAATGCAAAAAAACTTTCCAAATATGTTATAAATGCCGGAAGCATTTTTTTAGGGAATTATTCTTCCGAAAGTTCAGGAGATTATGCCTCGGGGCCGAATCACTCTTTGCCTACAAGCGGAACTGCCAAAGCTTTCAGCGGTGTTTCGGTTGATAGCTTTGTGAAGAAGATAACCTTTCAAAAAGTAAGTAAAAAAGGAATTGAGAGTATCGGGCCTGCTGTAGAAGCGATGGCAGATGCTGAGGGACTCGATGCGCACAAGAATGCAGTAAGCATTCGTTTAAAACAATTGGGAGTATGAGAACATTTGATCTTGAGAGCCTGGTACGAAAAAATATAAAGGATTTGAAACCGTATTCATCTGCGAGGGCAGAATACAGCGGAAATGCCTCCATATTTTTGGATGCAAATGAAAATAGTTTTGGTTCGCCGCTCCCTGAAAACTTTAACCGCTATCCCGATCCGTTGCAGTGGCAGTTGAAAGAGAAGATTTCAAAAATTAAAGGGATTCCTTCGCAAAATATTTTTATCGGTAATGGTAGCGATGAAGTAATTGATCTCGCATACCGTATTTTTTGTGAACCCGGGAAAGACAATGTAATCGTGTGTCCGCCGACGTATGGTATGTATGGAGTTAGTGGAAATATAAATGATGTGGAGATTAAAGAAGTAATGCTTAGCCCGGATTTCCAACTTAATGTTGATGAAGTTTTAGAAACGATCAATGATAACACGCGGCTACTTTTCATTTGTTCACCCAATAATCCAACGGGTAATAATATGAATCGGATGGATGTGGAAACATTGATAAATAATTTCCCCGGGCTTGTAATTATTGATGAAGCTTATATTAACTATTCCCGGCAAAAATCTTTTCTGCAGGAACTCACGGAATATGAAAATTTGATAGTGATGCAGACACTTTCCAAAGCCTGGGGACTCGCTGCTTTAAGACTCGGTTTGTGTTTCGCTTCTGAAAAAATTATTGAATTATTTAATAAGGTGAAACCACCATACAATATTAATAAAGCATCGCAGCAGCTGGGTATAGAGGCGCTATCCTCAATTGACAAAGTAAACAAGAATATTAAGATTACAGTTGAGCAGAGGGGTATTTTGCAGGAACAGTTAAATGAGTTTGCGTTTATTAAAAAGATTTATCCTTCTGATGCTAATTTTATTTTAATAAAAACTTCTGATGCTGACAAATTATATCATTATCTATCAGGCAAAAAAATTATTGTAAGAAACAGGAGCAGGGAACCGTCGTGCGAAAATTGCCTGCGGGTAACAGTTGGCACCCCGGAAGAAAACAAAATATTAATTGAAGCTTTAAAAAAATACCAGGATGAGTAAAAAAGTTTTATTTATTGACAGGGACGGAACCCTTATAAAAGAAGCTCCGCCAACTTACCAACTTGATGCATTTGCGAAGTTGGAATTCTACCCGCATGTTTTTGAGTATCTCGGCAAAATTGTAAAAGAATTTGACTTTGAACTTGTGATGGTTACCAACCAGGATGGCCTGGGCACATCAGCCTTTCCTGAAGATTCTTTTTGGCCGATACAACATTTTATTCTCAGGACATTGGATAATGAGGGAATTACTTTTTCTGAAATATTTATAGACCGCTCTTATGCCAGCGAAAATAAATTGACAAGAAAACCCGGCACTGAAATGCTTAAAGAATATTTAAACCTCGACAGGTGTGATCTTGCCAATTCCTTTGTGATCGGCGACCGGCTCACAGACGTGCAGCTTGCGAAGAACCTTGGATGTAAAGCCTTTTGGCTTAATAATTTTGATAATCTTGGAAATCATGAATTAGAAGCTACAGCCGAAACGCTCAGGGATACAATCGTTGTTGAAACCCAAAACTGGAAAGACATTTATGATTTTTTAAAAGAACCTCCCAGGAAAATATCCCATAGCCGGAACACAAATGAAACTAAAATCGCAATTCATATTAACCTTGATGGAAATGGTAATTCTGAAATTCAAACAGGTTTAGGATTTTTTGATCATATGCTCGGCCAGGTAGCAAAACATTCGGGTATGGATCTTAATATTAGTTGTGAAGGAGATTTGCAGATTGATGAACATCACACGATTGAAGATGTTGCTATCGCTTTCGGTGAAGCGTTATCGCAAGGCCTGGGCGATAAAAGAGGGATGGAAAGATATGGGTATACACTTCCAATGGACGATTGCCTGGCGCAGGTGGCTATTGACTTTGGTGGCAGAAGTTGGCTTGTTTGGGAGGCGGAATTCACTCGTGAAAAAATTGGAGAAATGCCTACCGAAATGTTTTATCATTTTTTTAAATCTTTTAGCGATGCGGCAAAATGCAATATAAACATCAAGGCTGAAGGAATTAATGAACATCATAAAATTGAATCCATCTTCAAAGCGTTTTCACGATCGGTTAAGATGGCAATTAAAAGAGATCCTCTTAATAAAAGTCTTCCAACGACCAAAGGTGTGTTATGAAAGTAGCAATTATAAAATATAACGCAGGGAATGTCCAAAGTGTGTTGTATGCATTGCAACGATTAGGTATAGCCGCGGTTGTAACAGATAATCACGCTGAAATAAAAGCTGCGGATAAAGTAATTTTCCCCGGCGTTGGTAATGCAGGCTCGGCCATGGCTTATTTAAGAAAAAATGGATTAGACCAACTAATAACATCTCTACGGCAGCCGGTATTAGGCATTTGTCTCGGCCTGCAATTGATGTGTAACCACAGCGAGGAAGATGATACCAAATGCCTCGGTATATTCAATGTTCCTGTTAAAAAATTTGTGGAAAATTTAAAAGATGGAAGTAAGGCTTCATTTAAAATTCCGCACATGGGATGGAATACCATTTATAATCTTTCTTCTCCTTTATTTGAGGGCGTTAATGAAAATTCATTTGTGTACAACGTGCATAGCTATTACGCGGAGCTTTCCCCGCAAACAATTGCTACTACTGATTATGTAGCTCCTTACAGTTCGGCTATCCATAAAGGCAATTTTTACGGCGTTCAGTTTCATACTGAAAAGTCTGCTTTGACCGGTGCACACATACTTTCAAATTTTTTAAAAATCACTTAATGGACCTTATACCTGCTATAGACCTGATTGACGGAAAATGTGTGCGACTGTCGAAAGGTGATTATTCAAAAAAAACTATATACAGTAATTACCCGGTTGATGTCGCTAAATCCTTTGAAGGATCAGGAATTAAAAGACTCCATATAGTTGATCTCGATGGTGCTGCGGGCAATGGGTTATCCAACCTTAAAACACTGGAAAAAATTGCTGGTAAAACGGGTCTTATTATTGATTTCGGCGGAGGTATAAAATCTACTGAGAACGTCTCTTCGGTATTTAATGCGGGAGCATCGATGATAAACGTTGGGAGCGTAATCGTAAAAGATCCTGAACTATTTTCTAAATGGATTCTAAAATTTGGACCCCAAAAATTTTTACCCGGGGCAGATGTGCTTGACAAAAAAATAAAAATACACGGCTGGAAAGAAGAAACGGGTATTGTCATTTTTGACTTCATAAAGGAATTAATGGCACTTGAAGTAAAAACAATTTTCTGCACTGATATTTCAAAAGATGGCATGTTGGAGGGGCCTTCTGTTGAATTGTACAAGGAGATTTTGAAACAATTTCCCTTGCTGAAACTTATTGCCAGTGGAGGGGTTTCGTCTTATGATGATCTCATACTATTGAAAGATACAGGCTGTGATGGGGCTATCATTGGCAAGGCGTTTTATGAGGAAAGAATAACACTAAGGCAATTGGAGAAATTTATTAAAAATTAATAATGCTTGCAAAAAGAATTATCCCGTGCCTGGATATAAATAACGGAAGAACCGTTAAAGGAATAAATTTTGAAAATATTCAAGACGCAGGTGATCCTGTAGAGCTTGCCATGTTTTATTCCTTGCAGGGCGCAGATGAACTGGTATTTCTTGACATAACGGCAACAGTCGAAAAGAGAAAAACACTCGTGGCTCTTGTAAAAGACATCGCAGTGCACATAAATATTCCATTTACAGTTGGTGGTGGCATTTCTTCGGTTGAAAACGCCTACGAGCTATTGCAAAATGGCGCGGATAAAATTTCAGTGAACTCGGCAGCTTTTAAAAATCCAATGCTTATTGAAAAAATGGCAAACGAATTTGGAAGCCAGTGCGTGGTGCTTGCAATAGATACAAAAAAGGAAGCAGATGGCAAATGGTACGTGTACTTAAACGGAGGCAGAATTAAAACAGAAGCATTGGCTTTCGATTGGGCTAAAAAGGCTACTGGTCTTGGCGCAGGCGAAATCTTACTTACTTCAATGAACAACGATGGAACAAAAAATGGATTCGCCGGTGATATAACTGGTACGTTATCCAATGAATTACCGGTGCCAATAATTGCATCAGGTGGGGCGGGTACGATGGAGCATTTTGCGGATGTATTTCTAGACGCTAATGCAGATGCCGCCCTGGCAGCGAGTGTTTTCCATTATAGAGAAATGGAGATTCCCAAATTGAAACAATATTTATTTGACCAAAATATTAATGTAAGAATATGAACCCCGTTGAATCGTATGAAGGGTTTTTGAAATCCATTGATTTTTCAAAAGCTACCGATGAATTAGTTCCTGTAATTGTGCAGGACAACACTACAGGCAAAGTCCTGATGCTCGGGTATATGAACCCGGCTGCTTTGCAACAAACACTTGATACAAAACTTGTGACATTCTATAGCCGCAGTAAACAGAGAATTTGGGTCAAGGGCGAAACCAGTAAAAACTTTTTGCATTTAACAGATATAAAGGCAGATTGTGATAATGATACCATTCTTGTAAAAGCAAAACCTGACGGGCCTGTGTGCCATACAGGGGCGGATACCTGTTTTAATGAACCAAATACAAATGAAAACTTTTTGACAAAACTGGAAAATATTATTTCAAGTCGAAAGCAAAGCCCTGATGCAAATTCCTACACGTCTTCCTTATTTGATAAGGGAATAAATTCCATCGCACAGAAAGTAGGCGAGGAAGCAGTTGAACTGATTATAGAGGCCAAAGATGCAAATGATGCACTTTTTTTGAATGAAGCCGCAGATCTGTTATTTCATTATTTAATTCTTTTGCAGGCAAAAGAAAAAACACTTGCGGATGTTCTTGAAATTTTAGAGGAAAGGCATGAAAAAAAATGAAGGTTTCCTGCAATTGAATTTTTTTAATCTTGAATACTACTCTTCATAGGATTCAGTACCCTTGCGATAGCAAGGATGAGAAAAGCGATAATTCAACTATTTGCTTTTTATTTTTTTTCTGGCTTTCTATTACAAATTTTCTGCAAAAAAATTCCCGCAATTGAATATGCGGGAATCTTAATTTCGAGGAATTGATTTTAAAGCCTTAAAAATTTCGCAAGAAGGATAGATCAACTAAACAAGCCACCCTTTTTGAAAGAGCGAACACCTTCGCCTATCTTAAATCCATTGTTATAAATCTCAATCTTATAATCTCCTGTTTGAAAATCACTGTTTTGTGACCACTCAACGGAAACAGGTTCTTTTTGACCCTGAACATAGTTTATCTGTACTTTTTTAGTAAAAGCCTTTTCAATTCCGTCTCTCGTTACAAACTTGCCGGAGCCTAAAGCGTCAACCACTACGGGCCTTCCATCAGGGGAGGTAATCGCTACATAAAGATCCTTTGGTCCTGTTGGCGTGATCCTGTTCTCATCGATATTAAAAGAAATTCTCAGTTTGTCAACCCTTTTGGCTGTTGTTGTTTCTTTTTCTTTACCGCTTTTTTTCTCCTTAATACCTATGATATTAAAATCGGATGCATGAAGGGTGGAACCAACGTCAATAACATCTTCTTTATCCTTGATAACGGTAGTAGCCGAATCATAGTTCTTTTTCTGCAAATCCCTGTCAATAGTAACGATTCTTTTTTCCTGCGTTAATTGGTTATTCGCAGTCTTTAGTGACTCAATTTCGGCAGTATACGTTTCTATATTGCCTTTCAATTGTGAGATTAACCTGCGGGCTTCTGCGAGTTCAGCCTGTGTTGCATTTTTGTTATTTAAGATGCTTTGAACTCTTGATTTTAAAGATTCAATATCCTTATCTTTTGTCCGGATAAGACTATCGGCCCTTGAATTAGAAGTTTTAAGCATGTCAAGTCTCAATGCTGCATCGTTTAATTCACGTTGCAGTTCATTTTTTGAGGAATCGCTTTCAACGATCTGTGATGTTAGTTCCTGTTTTTCCTGCCTGTTTTTATTTTTGTCCCAAATTATATATCCCCAGGTTCCCAGTAGGATAATAACTAAAATAGCCGTAAGGATATTCCTATTGTTATTATTTGCAACCACTACCGGTTTGTCTTCAGGAACGTTGCTGTTAGGAAAGTTTTCGTAACTCATTGTAAGATTTTTTTATATTAAATTAGTGTATCCTTCTAAAATTTCCAAAACCATGCCAAAGACATTTTGCACTAATTCTCAACCATTTTTACACAATAATTACCATAAATCAGTATTCGTCTATCTTTGACTGAATGAGTGCGTTATCTATTTTATCCGATTGGAAAAAAAACATTTACAAAGCAGTCTATTGGCTTGAAGGTGAAGAAGATTTTTACATAGATGAGGTAATGGAATATGCAGAGAAGAAAATTTTAACAAAAGCGGACGCCGAATTTAATCTTTCAATATTTTATGGCAAAGATGCTAATTGGTCAGACCTGGTAAACGCCTGCAGGCGATATCCAATGTTTGCTGGGCGGCAGGTTGTATTGTTGAAGGAGGCACAGCAGATGAGAGATATAGACAAGCTTGAAGGCTATATTGAGAAACCTTTGACTTCCACTGTGTTAGTAATTTCCTATAAAGGAAAAACACTTGATGGCCGTAGCCGTCTTGCAAAGAGTATAAAAAAGCACGGCGAAATATTTTTATCCAAAAAAATTTATGATAACCAATTAGCCTGCCTGGACTAACGGATACCTTCAATCGAAGGGCTACGAAATCACCCCCCGGGCATTGATGCTTCTTGTGGATCATGTTGGTAACGATCTTAGTCGTATTGCCAATGAAGTGGAAAAGCTGTCCGTGAATTTGGGAAGCGGTAAAAATATCACGGAAGACGATATTGAAAAATATATTGGCGTAAGTAAGGAGTATAATATTTTCGAACTTCAACATGCCATAAGCAAGAAAGATCTTGCGAAAGCTATTAAGATTATTCAATATTTTGATGCCAATCCAAAGGCTGCTCCAATCCCATTATTATTACCAACTCTTTATAACTACCTGTGCAGGATAATCGTTATTTACCAAATGAGCGACAAAAGCGAAAGGGCTCTCAGGCCATTATTTTTCAATAATCCATATCTCGTACAGCAGGCAATGGATATGGCTTTAAATTATTCTTATTCTGAAATTGAAAAGGCTATTCTGTTGTTGCATGATTATAATCTGAAAAGTATTGGCATTAATAATTATGGCACTTCCGGTGGTTCGTTGTTAAAGGAATTAGCTTACAAAATTATTAGTGGCGGTGCTTACAATTAGTCTTTACGCAGGATATTTTCCGCTTTTTTTTTGTCCGCAGCCAACTGAGCTTTGAGCTCTTCTAATCCATTAAATTTTATTTCTGATCTTAAATAATCTTTAATAGATATCCTCACAATGACGTTATAAATAGTTGCATCAAAATTAAAGATGTTCACTTCTATTATTTTTTTCGTTCCACCGATCGTGGGCCTTACGCCTATATTCATCATACCCTTATGTACAACGTTTTGAAATCCCGAGTGATTGTTATAAATTGATACTTCAACCGCGTACACACCATTACATGGAATAAGTTTATCCTTATCTGTTACCTCAATATTGGCTGTAGGGTAACCAAGGGTTCTTCCTAATTTGTTTCCTTCAACCACTCTTCCCTCAAAAAAATAGGGATATCCCAACGCTTCGTCTGCATCAACGATATTTCCCTCCGATAGTGAATGACGGATTTTGGTAGAGCTAATGATTACGTTATGCAAAACGTGTTCTGGAATTTCTTTTACTGTATAATTATATTTTGCCTGGTAATGTTCCAATAGTTCGTAATCACCACCCCTGTCTTTTCCGAAACGATGATCATACCCGATGATGATTGTGTGAGGGTGAAATTTTGACACTAAAAAATCACTTATATATTCCTCTGCCGCCTGTTCAGAAAAAGATATGGTAAATGGAACTATTACAAGATGATCAATATTTTGATTTTTTAAAAGCTCAATTTTTTCTGAAAGCGTATTAAGCAATTTAATTCCTTCCGCTGTTTTGCCTGTCTCATCGTCTAAGGTGTTTTTTATCACCATTCTTGGATGGGGATGAAAAGTAATGATTACAGTTTCCCCGTCAATTGTTGCTGCTTCTTTTTTTAGTTGATTAATGATCTGGAGGTGGCCGGTGTGAACTCCGTCAAAAGTGCCAATGGTAATTACGGCATTGTTAAAAAAAGGTAAGTTATTTATATCCCTGTGTACCTGCATGCTGGATTGCAAAATTATATCATATCAGATGAAATTTCATGCCTGATGCCGCCGCTGGATTAAACAATAATCCCGGAAAGTAGAATCTTGAAGAAACATATTCATGAGAGCAGTTTGTAATTGCAAAAATAAAGTGTAAACATAGTTAAAAGTATACCGTTTTATTAAGTGATAGCTCAATCTAAGATAGCATTATGATATTCTATATTTTTACATGAATCAAAAGAGCATCATGTCCCTATATTCAATGCGTGGAGTTTCGGCACAAAAGGAAGAAGTGCATGCCGCCGTGAAAGACCTTGACCAGGGTATTTTTCCAAATGCATTCTGCAAAATTTATCCTGACTACCTGGCTGGTGATCCAAATTTTGTAAGTGTGATGCATGCCGATGGTGCAGGAACGAAAAGCATTCTTGCCTATCTATATTGGAAAGAAACCGGCGATGTATCTGTCTGGAAAGGGATTGCCCAGGATGCTATCGTTATGAATCTCGACGATTTATTGTGTGTGGGAATTTATGACAATATCATTTTTAATTCAACCATCGACAGAAATAAAAATCTTATTCCTGTAGAAGTGCTGGAGCAGGTTATCGGTGGTACACAAAGTTTTTTTGACCTGATGAAGACTTTTGGCATAAATATTCATTACCTGGGCGGGGAAACTGCTGATGTGGGAGATGTGGTAAGGACTATTGCCGTAAATGGCACGATGACAGCCAGGTGGCCTAAATCAAAAATAATTTCCAATGAAAAGATAAGCCCCGGAAATGTGATTGTTGGGCTCGCCTCTTTCGGCAAAGCGACTTATGAACAAGCGTATAATAGTGGAATAGGCAGCAATGGCTTGACCTCCGCCCGCCACGATTTGCTGAATAAATACTATGCAGAAAATTTTAAAGAGAGTTATGATAATTCATTAAATGATGAAGTAGTTTATATTGGCAATTACAGAATTAAGGACATCAAAGATATTTTGTCTCCCACAAGAACCTTCGCACCTCTTTTGAAGAATATTTTAGAAAAGGAGCTTGACAAAATATATGGACTTATACATTGCAGCGGCGGCGGTCAAACGAAATGTTTAAAGTATATCCCTGGAAATGTGCGGGTGGTAAAAGATAATTTATTCCAGCCCCCGCCTATTTTTAAAGAGATCAAAAAGGCAAGCAATGCTGATGACAGGGAAATGTACCAGGTATTTAATATGGGTTGCAGAATGGAAATTTATACTGATGAAGATTATGCGGAAGCGATCATAGAGGAGGCGGCCTCTTTTAGAATTGATGCGCAAATTGTTGGCAGGGTTGAAGACAGTAATAAAAAAGAATTGATCATAAAAACTGAAAATCAGGAATTGATTTTTTAATAGTAATCATTATCCAGTAAAATATATACTATGAGCACAATGGAAAAAATTAATCCGCCAAAAACAGATACAAAAAAAATTATCCAGGATAACCAGGACTACACTTTATTTTCATGGAGTAAGCAGAAAGGTACAAACCCAATCGCCGTAAAATATGGTGAAGGCGTGTACTTATATGACTATGATGGGAGGAAGTACATAGATTTTTCTTCCGGCTTAATGAATGTAAATATTGGCCATGGTGACCAACGGGTGACCAAAGCCGTTATGGAGCAAATGCAGGAGATAAGTTACGTTACTCCATCGTGCGTAACGAAAGCAAGAGGAGATCTCGGAAAAAAACTTGCTGAAATTTGCCCGGGGAATTTAAACAAAGCTTTTTTTACTGTATGCGGAGCCACTTCAATTGAAAACTCAATTAAGCTTGCCCGCCTTTACACCGGCCGCCATAAGATTATAACACGCTACCAGTCTTACCATGGTTCTTCTAATGGCGCTATGACTGCCAGCGGTGATCCCCGCAAACTTCCGGTAGATTCACAGCAGGCGCCCAATTTTGTACATTTTGATTTGCCCTATTTATATCGCTGGGAATATGGAGAAGAAAATCTTTTGAAAGAAAGCGTTGCGCAATTAGAAAGACTCATCGCTTATGAAGGTCCTAGTAATATTGCGGCAATTTTACTTGAAGGAGAGTCAGGATCTTCCGGGTGTTTACAATATCCGGCAGGTTATTTAAAAGAAGTGAGGAAGCTCTGTGATACACATGGCATACTTTTAATCATGGATGAAGTCATGAGTGGCTTCGGGCGTACCGGCAAATGGTTTGGCTTCCAAAATCATGATATTATTCCCGATATGATCGCCATGGCTAAAGGATTAACCTGTGGCTACTTACCGTTTGGTTGCTTAATGGTCTCGGATAAAATTGCAGCAAAATATGATGATGCAACATTGCCGCTTGGTCTCACCTATTCCGCACATCCCGTATGTTGTGCGGCTGCTTTGGAAGTATTAAAAATTTACGAGGATGATGAACTTATAGAAAATGCCGTTGCGATGGGAAAATATTTGGATTCCAAAATAGAAGAGATGAAAACGACGCATCCAGGCATCGGCAACTGGAGAAATACCGGTTTGTTAGGCTGTATTGAAATAGTAAAAAATAAGAAAACCAAAGAACCCATGGCTCCGTTCAATGCAAAGCCAGATGAAATGGGAGTGATGAATAAAGTTGCTGCTAAAATCAGGGAGTTGGGTATGTACACTTTTGTGCGATGGAATTATGTATTTATAGCGCCACCTCTTTGTATTACGAAAGCGCAAATTGATGAAGGGCTGGCGATAATTTCAGAAGCTATTTCCATCGCGGATGAATATGCAATTTAAATTATGAATGAAAATATCGATAACCTTGCGGCGACTTTAGAGGAAACTTTATTTACACATCATGATTCTCTTTATAGTGAAGACCTGGCGCCCGTTCCGCAGAGCAAGCGCACATGGAACACATGGAACTATGCTGCACTCTGGATAAGCATGAGTCTGTGCATTCCAACGTACATGCTGGCGAGTTCATTGATTGGCGGAGGCATGAACTGGTGGCAGGCCATTCTGACTATTTTCTTAGGCAACGCTATTGTATTAATTCCAATGATCTTAAATGGACATGCGGGGGCTAAATATGGAATACCTTTTCCGGTATTTGCAAGAGCAAGCTTCGGTGTAAGAGGAGCAAACATTGCGGCAATGCTGCGTGCAATTGTTGCCTGTGGATGGTTTGGTATTCAAACATGGATAGGAGGTTTTGCTTTATACCAGATGTTACGGCTATGGTTACCTGCAATAGAAACAGTGCCGCAAATTTTTCCCGATTCATTTGGTTTGCAAACCGGCCCCGCTATTACCTTTTTTATTTTCTGGCTAATAAATATGTGGGTGGTATATCTTGGGGTTGATAGTATAAAAAAGCTATTAGTATTCAAAGCATTTTTTTTGCCTGTCGCAGCATTGGCACTTTTAGCCTGGGCAATATATGCTGTGCATGGCCTCGGCCCCATTTTGAAAGAGCCATCTAAATTTAGCACCAATGCACAATTCTGGGATTTCTTTTTTCCTGCATTGACTGGTATGGTTGGTTATTGGGCGACGCTTTCCTTAAACATTCCTGACTTTACACGGTATGCAAAAAGCCAGGAAGCACAAATAAAGGGCCAGGCGATCGGCCTCCCAACTTCCATGACATTGTTTTCTTTTATTGGCGTAGTGGTTACTTCAGCGACAGTTATTTTGTATGGTGAAACCATTTGGGATCCTTTGGTGCTTGCAGGAAAATTCAGCAGTAAATTTGTTATTAGCATTGCTATGATTGCTGTTGCTATATCAACATTGGCAACAAACATCGCGGCAAATATTGTGAGCCCGGCAAATGATTTCGCAAATCTTGCGCCGTCAAAAATTAATTTTCGTAAGGGCGGATTTATCACCGGCGTTATTGGCATTTTAATTTTTCCATGGAAACTTATCGCTGATCCTTCAGGGTATATTTTTACATGGCTTGTAGGGTATTCAAGTTTGCTTGGCCCGGTTGGTGGTATTATGATTGCTGATTATTATTTTATAAGGAAACAAATATTAAATACAAGAGATCTTTACCAGCATAACGGAATTTATTCGTTTACAAATGGTTTTAATACAGCGGCGATTATTGCATTGTTGGCAGGTATATTGCCGAACATTCCCGGTTTTTTAACGACGATAAAAGTAGTACCACAGAACGCTGTGCCTGTATGGGTTTCGCATCTATACAATTATGCCTGGTTCGTAGGATTTTTCGTTTCCGCTATCATCTATTACCTGTTAATGAGAAAATATAAAATTGCATTAACAAATGCTACACGGGTTGATTTTGTTGAACAATTTTCTTAGATTGAGTTACTTAAAAAAATTGTTTAATGTCAGTTTTAATTAAAAATGGAAGAGTCATAACAGCGACCAATGATTACGTTGCGGATATTTTTATTGAGGGGGAAATAATTTCTGCTATTGGAAAGAATTTGTCCGCAATTTGTAGAGATGCCATGCATGGCGTCTCTACAATTGACGCATCAGGCATGCTAATTTTTCCAGGCGGTGTTGATCCGCATGTACATTTGGAAATGCCTTTTATGGGTACATTCTCCAGCGATACCCATGAAACAGGAACAAGGGCCGCATTATTTGGCGGCACAACAACAGTTATAGATTTTGTTTTGCAAAAACAAGGTCATTCACTGCATGAAGCATTGGATGAATGGAACTCGAGAGCAAAAGGAACTGCGGTTGGAGATTATAGTTTTCATATAGCCGTTACTGATTTTAATGAAGAAACAAAAAAAGAAGTAAAGCAATTTATAGAAGAAGAAGGCATCACATCTTTCAAAACTTTCATGGCGTATAAAGGTGCGTTAATGATTGATGACCGACAGATGATTGGGCTGATGGAAGAAGTAAAGAAGCAAGGAGGCCTTGTAACAGTGCATGCAACCAACGGCGACATGATAGATTACCTCGTTCAAAAAAACAGGGAAGAAGGAAATCTATCTCCGTTGTATCATTATCTCTCGCAGCCGGAAGTTACAGAGGCAGAAGCATCGGAGCGGTTTGTTGATATGATCAATTACACGGGTTGCCCGGGCTATATAGTTCATCTTACCTGCGAAGGTGCATTAAATGCTGTTCGCAATGCAACAAGAAGAAATCAAAAGCTATTTGTGGAAACATGCATTCAATATTTATTGCTTGACGCATCATTATATGAAAAAGATTTTGAAGGCGCCAAATGGGTTATGAGTCCACCGTTGCGTGAAAAGAAAGATCAACAAACTTTATGGGCGGGCATCAACCAGGGATTGGTAAATGTGGTTGCAACTGACCATTGTCCGTTCATGTGGGAGCAAAAGAAAATGGGTGAAAAAGATTTTTCTAAGATTCCAAATGGTCATCCGGCAATTGAAAACCGAATGGAATTATTATACAGTGAAGGCGTAGCGAAAAATAAAATCACTTTAAATAAATATGTAGAAGTGGCCTGTACGAATCCTGCAAAGATATTTGGAATGTTTCCGCGAAAAGGAACGATAGGTATCGGCAGCGATGCGGATATTGTAATTTTTGATCCTAATGAAAAGCACACACTTTCTGCAAAAACGCATCACATGAATGTGGACTACTCGGGTTATGAAGGTTGGGAAGTAACGGGAAAAGTGAAGACTGTTTTATTGAGAGGAAAAGTTGCGATTGATAATAATGAATGTAAAGTGGAGAAGGGATATGGCGAGTTTATTAAGAGAAAAAAAGTCGGGAGTAAAATATAATTTCGCGCAAAGAAACAAAGAAAAATAAGGCGCAAATTATTGAAACACTTTGCGTCTTTGCTCCTTATATTACTTTGCGTGAAATCAAGATGCATAAAGAACCAAATGTACAAGTGAGTGACACAACTGGGATGACCAAAGGTTTATCGCTCGTATCAAAAAAATAAAAAATAAAATTCATATAAATGCCAAGAATAATTAAATCCGGCCTCATACAAATGTCATTGCCAAAAACAGAAGGTGAAGGAACAATTGAAGAAATCAAAGAAGCGATGGTGCAAAAACATCTGCCATTTATTGAAGATGCAGGAAAACAAGGCGTGCAAATCTTATGTCTGCAGGAAATTTTTAATACGCCCTATTTCTGCCCGGGGCAGGATAAGGCATGGTATGAGTCTGCGGAGAGTGTGCCAGGCCCTACGACAGAAAGAATGGCTGAGTATGCAAAAAAATATAACATGGTAATGATTGTGCCGGTTTATGAAAAGGAGCAGCCTGGTGTGTTATACAATACTGCAGCAGTAATTGATGCCGATGGAACTTATCTTGGCAAGTATAGAAAAAATCATATTCCGCATACATCCGGTTTTTGGGAGAAATTTTTCTTCAAGCCCGGAAACCTTGGCTATCCTGTGTTTCAAACAAAGTATGCAAAGGTTGGTGTGTACATTTGTTACGATCGTCATTTTCCCGATGGCGCAAGAGTGCTTGGTTTAAATGGAGCCGAAATTGTTTACAATCCTTCTGCAACTGTTGCGGGCTTGTCTCAATATTTATGGAAACTTGGAGCAGCCGGCTCATGCGGCAGCCAATGGATATTTTATGGGCTGCATCAACAGGGTGGGAGAAGAGAAGCCATGGAATCTTGGTAAATTTTATGGTTCATCCTATTTCGTTGATCCACGCGGACAAATATTTTCACAGGCTTCGGAAGACAAAGATGAATTGCTCGTTGCAGAATTTGACCTGGATATGATAGAGGAAGTAAGAAGCACCTGGCAGTTTTTTAGAGACAGAAGGCCGGAGACTTATGGGAAGTTGGTGGAGTTGTAAATGCAACCTTATCCCAACCCTTCTCCGAAGGAGAAGGACAAGATTTATAAAACAGGAGCTGTTTTGACAACTTCTTTTGACGAGAAAATAATCCGTACAAATCTGTGTAATCCGTGGCAAAAAACAATTTCATGTCAATCAAAAATAATAGGTTAACAGAAGCTGAATACGAAAAAAACTTCAATGATATTCATCCGCCTTTTGAAAATAAGGAAGCCGCATTGGTGGAGGCAAACCGTTGCCTTTTCTGTTATGATGCGCCATGTATAAAAGGTTGCCCGACAAGCATTGATATTCCAAAGTTTATAAAACAGATCACGACAGATAATATTAAAGGATCGGCGCATACTATTTTTATTTCAAACATTTTTGGTGGTGGCTGTTCAAGGGTTTGCCCTGTTGAGAAACTATGCGAAGGGAATTGTGTGTATAATTTATTGGATGAGAAGCCAATTGAAATAGCAAAGCTTCAACGCTGGTCAACCGAACCGGCAATTGAAAATAAGTGGCGGCTTTTCGAAAGAAAAGTTGAGAATTCCCCTTTAGGGGTTAGGGGTAATGTTGCTATAATTGGAGCAGGACCCGCCGGCCTTTCCTGTGCACACCTGCTCTCACGGGAAGGTGTAGCTGTTACTATTTTTGAAAAAGAAAATAAAGGAGGCGGCCTTATGACTTATGGCATTGCTGCATATAAAGTAACGCCCGCTTTCTGCGAAGAAGAAGTAGACTTTATAACATCACTTGGTGGAATAGATATAAAATATGACAAGGAATTTGGAAAGGATATCACGCTTGAGCAACTGCAGCAAGACTTCGATGCGGTATATCTCGGTATTGGAGTTGGGCTTGCTAATAAATTAAATATCCCGGGGGAAGAACTGGAAGGAGTAGAAGATGCGATTAAATTTATTTACGACATCAGAACCCAGGGATTCCCGAATATTCCGGTGGGAGATTCGGTGGCGGTGATAGGAATGGGAATGACGGCGATTGATGCCGCAACCCAGGCAAAACGACTTGGCGCCAAAGAAGTGACGATGATCTACAGGAGAAGTGCCGCTGAAAAAAATTGCACACAGGTCGAATTTGATATCGCATTATTAGACGGAGTAAAGATGCAGTGGCTTTCTTCGCCAAAAGAAATTATTGGCGAACATGGGAAGGTTAAAGCGATAGTTTGCGAGGTAATGAAATTGGGTGCACCTGATTATTCTGGTAAGCCCGCGCCCATGCCAACCGGTGAAGAAATTTTAATGCATGTGGATATGGTTATCAAAGCAACTGGCCAAAGTCCATTCATTGATTTGATAAACGAAAATGGCATTGAAAATAATCGTGGTAAGATAATTTTGAAAGAAAACAGTTTGACAAATATAAAGGGCGTTTTTGCAGGCGGAGATGCTGTGAATGGCGGCAAAGAAGTAGTGGATGCGGTGCAGGCGGGGAAGGATGGAGCGGCAGCGATATTGCAGTATTTGAGCCTTCAGATTTAATTAATAAATTCGTTTATAAAACTTTAATAAATAATGTTAGACTTAAAAGAAAAATATATTGTAAATAAGCATCAAAAGCCAGTGGCGGTTCAATTGGATATCAAAACTTTCAAACGAATAGAAGAAGTATTGGAAGATTATGCACTTGCTCAGTATATGAAAGAAACAGACGACGATGAAAAACTGAATGTTGAGGAGGCTAAAGTTTTTTACAAAAAACTGGTAAAAAAATAAAGTGCAAATAGCTTATACAAAAACATTTCTAAAAGATTTAGCGAAAGTCGCTCCAGCTAAACGACGGCTTCAGATTGAAAAATTTGTATTCGAAGAGTTACCTGTGTTTTTTTCGATAGAAGAAGTTGGTAAAATTGAAAAGATGACCGGTTATATCGATCATTATAAAATGCGATTTGGCGATTACAGAGTTGGGATGTTTAAAAATAATAACGTGATTGAACTTAAAAGAGTATTAAACCGAAAAGAGATTTATAAGTTTTTCCCATAGGGTTTAATAGATCGTACGTGTCAATATTGTTCTATGGCAAATCTTCAGTCAAACTTCCTGAGCATAAAATCCCCCAATCCTTACTGGCTGGCGAGTGCACCGCCTACCGATAAAAAGATAAATGTATTACGTGCTTTTGAAGCTGGCTGGGGAGGAGTGGTTTGGAAAACTTTGGGCACGCAGGTGAAAAATGTTTCATCAAGATATTCTGCCGTGAATTTTAATGGAGCAAGAGTGATGGGGTTCAATAATATTGAATTGATAAGCGACCGACCGTTGGAATTGAACCTGCAGGAAATTAAAGAGGTGCTTCAAGAATTTCCTGATCGTGCTATGGTAGTTTCCTTGATGGCAGATAATGATCGGAAAAGCTGGCATGAACTCATAAAAAAAGTGGAAGATACCGGTGCTCATGGGCTTGAATTGAATTTTGGTTGCCCTCATGGAATGACTGAAAGGGGCATGGGTGCTACTGTGGGTCAGGACCCTGAAATTGCGCGAATGGTTGTAGAATGGGTAATGGAAGCCGCAAATATTCCGGTCATCACAAAGCTTACGCCCAATGTTCATTCGGTTGTTCCAACGGGCAAAGCTTGTGTGGAAGCTGGCACAAATGGACTTTCTCTTATAAACACCATTCAATCGGTAACCGGGATTGATCTCGATACATTTGTTCCCAATCCTTATGTTGCAGGAAAGAGCGTATTTGGCGGTTATTGCGGGCCTGCAGTAAAACCCATAGCATTGAAATTTTTGGCGACTATCAGCCAGGATGAGACTACCAATAAAGTTCCGGTTTCGGGTATTGGCGGCGTTAGCACGTGGAAAGATGCGGTTGAATTTATGCTGCTTGGAGCCAGCAACGTACAGGTTTGTACCGCTGCTATGAAGTATGGTTTTAGAATTATTGAAGACCTCTGTGAAGGCCTTAACAACTGGATGGATGAAAAAGGTTTTGCAACACTTGATGATTTTATTGGTAAAAGTGTTTCAACGCTTACACATTGGGAAGATCTTGATATCAACTATCATCATGTTGCCAACATCAACCAGGATAAATGCATTCACTGTGGCCTTTGTTATATTGCCTGTGAAGATGCAGCTCACCAGGCCATCAGCCTCACTAAAGGTGACCCATACAATACTTATGCAATAAAAGAGCCCGAATGCGTTGGCTGCAACCTTTGTCAGCTCGTTTGCCCCGTCACGAATTGCATCACTATGGTGGAACATCGGGTTGCTCCTGAATATTTGAACTGGAAAGAGTTTCAGTTAAGAGGGCTACCGTTGAATGATCATTAAGTGGCATTATATACCCTCTTAAATTTTACTCATCTTTTACGGCCTTTTGTTTTTCCTGCCTGTCATTGAATTGCTATAAAAGTGAATCAAAATATAAATTTCGCAATTGTAAAACACTTACTGTTTCTCTATTCTGTAATATTGGGTAGATTAAAAAACCGTATGAGAATCATTTTTATTTTATTTTTATTTCTCTTTGATATTGCAAAGGCGCAAACCTATTCTGCAAAAGTGTTGCCGGGTGCTGACCAAGCCACGGAATTGCAGGCCGCATTTAACAAGAAAGATGTGAGGACAGTAATCGTAGGTTCATCAGATGTGATCGTAAATGGGCTGGTCAATATTCCTCAAGGCAAAACGCTGAAATTTGAAAACGGATTCAGGGTTATTGGCAAAGGCACTATTAATGGCGGATATATCGATGCAGATTATCAAAGCCAGCTTTTTGACACTGCGCTCACTGTAAATCCGCGTTCAGTAAATCAATATTTTTCTGTAAAATGGTTTGGTGCAAAAGGGAATAACACTGATGATTATTCGGCAATTCAAAGATCAATCAATACCTGCATAAGAAATAATATACGCACGGTTTACTTCCCAGTAGGCCGATATAAAATTTCAAAGCCGTTAATCATTCGCGGCGCTGCAGCAAATGAAAATGATACCCGTTCCTTTTGTACTCTCGAACTTCTTGGCGAATCTTCTTTTTGGGATAGCAACACCGGCAGTGAGATTATTGCAACATTCAATAACTCTTTCGCGATAGGGATACAATGCGGCAAAGGATGTAAGGTGCGTAAATTGAAAATTGCCGGACAATTTAAGCCTCCTCCGGTGAAAGATTCCAAACAATTTTATAGTTTGTCTTTTGAACAGTTTACTGATGGCAAGTGCAGGGACAGTCGCTATTCGCCTTATGCCGGTATCGTGATAGACCCGTTTACAAATTTACCTTCAGATAAAATTCCCGCCGATGGCGGCTACCCGGGGTTGTTATCCTGCTACGGTAAATATAAATTGAGTACACAGTCAGGAAGCACCGGCACTGAACTGGAGGAGCTTAGTATTGATGGCTTTGTTGTCGGAATTTGTTCATCCCCAAATGGGCTCACACGTAACGCTGAAATAACCATCATCAACAAGGTCCATTTTAATAATTGTAAGCTTTGTATTTCCGGTGGCCAGGACCAGGAAAAAGAAAATATAATTTCAAATATTTATTGCTGGGGAGGAACGCATACCATCTTTGCTACTGCATTATATGGTTCGACACGTATGGCTGGTAACTGGAGCATTGATCATGTAAATATTGCAAGTGGGGTGGTGCGATTTATTTTTAACGACCAGCATGGATACTTCCCCACTAATATAAGCCACGTGTTTGCAGAGAGCCTTGGATCATTTGGTACTTTCAACTCTCAGCTAGCCTGTGAGGTGTCAGATTGTATTTTTGATTTCGCCTACCAGAGCCAGGCGGGTGTACAAACATTGCTGATTGCCAACGGACAAAATGTTGTTTTCAGAAGTTGTAATTTCAGGTACTACGGCGCGAATACGGCCATGCTTATGCAGGCGAATTGTGTTTTCGAACATTGTTATTTCTCGGGGCCGATAGTAAAAAAATAAGTATTACACACTAAAGTTTTTCTATGCAACTCCTGTTTTGCTTAGCATAAATAATAGTACTAACTTTTACGTAAAGATCATATTTCATGGAGGCAGCAGACACATTTAAAAAAACTTTTGTCAATTGTAATGACGCCACTATTCCAGGCTCTGCAGAAGAAAGAGAGCTGTTCAACAATATCCAAAAAGGATTCAGGGAGCAGTTCGAAAACATATTTCCTGATAAGCTGGCGCCACGAACGGTGGTTATCATTCCTTCCTTTTCTCTCGATGAAGAAATACTTTCAAAGATAAAAGGCCACATATACTATGAAGAGAGATTGCTCTGCCTGTTAATGTTATTACGCATGCCGCTTACGAAAATTATTTATGTAACGAGTATGCCTGTCGATAACACAATAATAGATTATTACCTCCACTTGTTACCGGGCATTACCGGCATTCACGCAAGGCAGCGCCTTACCATGCTAAGTTGCTACGATTCATCATCTACGCCTCTTACAAAAAAAATATTGGCACGCCCACGGCTTATTCAGCGCATTAAGCAAAACATTGCAAAGAATAATGAAGCGCATCTTACTTGCTTTAACATCACATCTCTTGAAAAAACACTGGCGGTGCAATTAAGTATTCCCCTGTTCGGCACCGACCCCGATCTTTTATATGAAGGGACAAAGTCCGGCGCCAGAAAAATATTTAAAGACGCGGGCGTGTGTGCCCCTGCCGGTTTTGAAGATTTAAAAACCAGGGAAGATGTTGTAAAGGCCCTTGCTGCGCTTAAAAAAAATAAACCAGGTCTGCGAAAAGCCGTAGTAAAAATGAATGATGGTTTTAGTGGAGAAGGAAATGCTATTTACAATTATAAGGATTTGCCTGGAGATGATTTTACTGAAAAGAATATTGCAGATAGTTTTTCACATTGTTTGCGGGTGATCGCAAAAGACCTAAGTGAAGAAGATTTCTTTGAGAAAATATTTGAAATGGGTGGTATTGTTGAAGAATTTATAGATGCGGATATTAAAACATCGCCTTCAGTACAATGCCTCATCAATCCTTCGCACGAGGTTGAAATATTAAGTACGCACGACCAGGTTCTTGGTGGTGAAGACGGCCAGGAATTTATAGGGGCAAGTTTTCCCGCGAATAGCGAGTATAATATTTCTTTGGCTGAAGATGGGTACAAAATTGCCAGTACACTTGCAAGAAAAGGGGGCCTTGGAAGATTTGCTATCGACTTTATTTCTGTAAAACAAAACAATGCATGGGCGCATTACGCAATAGAAATTAACCTGCGAAAAGGTGGTACAACGCATCCATATTTTATGTTACAATTTTTAACCGATGGCGTGTACAATGCAGAAAGAGGAGAGTACCTGACCGCAAGCGGTAATAGAAGATTTTATTTTTCTACTGACAATCTTTGGAATGATTCTTATAAGGGACTTACACCGACTGACCTTATTGATATTGCTATGTTTCATTCCCTAATGTTCAATGGCGCTTCGCAGGAGGGTGTTATGTTTCATCTTGTGGGTGCCCTTTCACAATATGGCAAATTAGGATTGGTATGTATTGGAGATACACCGGAAAAAGCAAAAGAATATTATGATAAGGTAATTTATGTTTTAGATAGAGAGTGTGAAGGGTAGTAGTGAAAAATTAAATGTATGTTTACTTTTTTTACAAATTGCTTATTAGCACTTATTCCTAAACTAACTGACCCTCTATAAAATTTAATTACCTCTCATCAATTGGCTATATTGCCACAATTTTTTTAAAACTTAAAATGTAAAAAATGCTTGAAGAATTATTCAACCTGGTGAAAGGCGAGGCACAACAAAGTGTTATCAATAATACAGATGTTCCTAATGAACAAAATGATGAAATTGTAGCCGAAGCGACAAACACTGTTGCATCCGGATTACGCAATGTAGTAGCGGGCGGTGGGGCGCAAAACCTTTTGTCGTTATTTGGGAAAGGCGGTCAGCAGCAAGGTAGTGGCGGACTGTTAAGTAACCCCATTGTGAATATGATGATTGGCCATTTTGCAGATAAGCTTATGAACAAATATAAGCTCGGCGGCAGCCAGGCAAGCAGTATCGCAGGAAGCCTTATTCCCAATGTGCTGAATGGCCTGGTGAATAAAACCAATGATCCATCAGATAATGGTTTTTCTTTGGATGGCCTTTTAAATTCTATCACGGGTGGACAAGGTACCCAGATTGCTCAACAACACCAGGGATCAAACTCGGGCGGTGGATTGGCAGATATTCTTGGCCAGCTTGGCGGTTCCGGTGTCAGCGGCGGCGGACTTATGGATATCGTTTCTCAACTGGCAGGCGGGGCTCAGTCTCAGCAACAGAAAAACGGTGGCGGAGGATTGATGGATATTATTAAAGGATTTATGAAGTAAGATTGAACATCGCGATACTTGCATTTATGAAATCAAAATAGATTTCCATTTTTCACTTTCTGCATAATTCTTAATAATATTATTTCGGTTGATGAGTAATTTCTTTAAATAATTGGTGAGTATAATTTTGTCAACCAACTTTCCTATATAACCAAAAGGAGATTGAAAGTTAAAAACATCTTTCATAATCACATTGTCATTATCAGTCTCAAAATAGTGATCGTGAATAATATATTTGAAAGGGCCTTTTTGCTGCTCATCCCTGAAATGAAAGGGCCTGTTAAATGCGGTAATTTTTGATGTAAGCTTTTGCGTTACGCCAAAATGTTTTGCCTGCCAGGTTACAAATTCGTCCAGGCTTATTAAGCCGATGACCTTGCCTTCAATTGCTTTTTCGTTGGTATGCGCCGTGGATATTTGGTGTAAGTCAATGCTTCGTGAAAGGTCAAAACAAATCTCAATGCCTGAATTTATTTTGGTTTGTAATTCTATAACCGGCATCTGTTTTATATTGAATAATTCGCTTGCAATTTTCTTTGTGCATTCTATTTTTCTGTCATGTCCAAAATCACGGTTCATTGATTTTTATACAGGTGAATAAAGATGGAATAAGTAACACCGTTTATTTCACCCACGCATCGATCCGCGTTCCGATCGAATCGTAAATTATACGTGCTTCCTGCAATGGTATTCCCTCGTTCATGCCCGGGCGCTTGTGGCCTGCGGCAGTTAGCCATGCGTCTTTCATAACCTTCTGTCGCTCGCTTACCAGGTCAAATATTCCCTGCGCATGCGGGAAAGTATTAACCGTAGAAAGCATGTCCGTATCATCCTGTACAGGCTGGCCAAGGTATAGCAAAACAGCTTTTGCCATCGACCAATGCCCGGCATCGCCGGGATGTACACCATCATTAGCAAGCTTAAAAGCAGGATTGTTTATTCTTTCTTCTTCCAAATACTTTGTCATCGGGAAATGTATATCGGCCACTTCCCAATTGAGAGAATCTCTTTGTGCAAGCAGCCATTGTGAATACTTGTCCAGCACTACATTATAACCTTTGGTGCCCAGCTTTGGGTCGTCGTGTACAGGAGGCGTAAGGAACACGATCTTTTCTGCATCCGTCTTCTCCAACTCATCATGCAACCAATGCATTCCATCGCGATAAGCTTTAAAACGTTCTTCATCCAAAGGCATATAAATACCATCGTTCATTCCATAACAGGCAAATACCACATCAGATTTTGTAATGGCAAGTACTCTTGCCAATCTTTCGTGCAGGTCTGGCCGGGGAAATTTTCCATCGGCATGATTCGGTTCACTAAGGCCTGAAACTGTTTCGCTCGGCAAGCCTTCATTAATAAACTCAACCTGCTCTTTAGGATAATGAATGATAAAGTAAGTTTCGATATCAGTTATATAAGTGCCGGCATAGGTGATACTGTTACCCGAGAAACAAAACACGTTTGGTATGTTTTGCAAAAGGAAACTGTGATGCTTGCTGCGCCGGCGATGATTGCGAAAAAAGAATATTGTAGATAGTTAGTAAAAAGAAAATGCGCAGCAGTAAAGTGTAAACGGGATGCTTGTTATGATTTTTCATGCATGCTAATATAATGTTCTTTCGCTTCACCATTTGTTTGCCTTCTAAAGGAGTGCATTTCAATTGTTGCATTGCATTGCTTGTAGACGGTGTCGCAACCACCCGACGAAAATTATATATGTGCTCCATCATTTAAATAAGTCACCGCCGTCCGACCTCCGGTACTAACGGCTCGTTCAGGTCGGCACCAAAGGTCAGACCGGCAATAAGGTCCATGTCGCTTTGTTCCTTTCTGAGCAGAATGAATTTAAAGTGCATCCTTCCATAAGCTCTTTTATTTACTAATAATCGCAGCGTATAAATTCCCTTGATTAAACCGCGATGGCCTTTCATTTATTTTGGCAACACCGGCATAGCCTGCATCTCGAAAAATTTGCTTTAAAGATAAAAAGCTTACAGGGTAAGGAACCCAGTAATTAGATCTGTCTATATCATATTCTACAATTAAAAAAATCCCATTATCGTTAAGAGTATTTTTAATTTTCCCCAGGAAGCCTTTTTTATCTTTTACAAAATGCAGTGAATTAGCCATCATTATTCCATCCAGTTTATCAAAAGGCAGTGTGCTGCTTTCAAAATTTAATTCAACCGGCTTTAGAATTAGATTCTTTGAAAGTGACATTTTCTTAAAAGAAGAAATGCTTTTATCAACTGCATATATGAAGCTGTCTTCGGATAATAAATTTGCAAGAGCATGTGTAAAAATCCCGGAACCACAACCCAGATCAGCCCAAACATTTTTTGTAAGAGAAGTGATTTTATCATGCCGGATTAAGTCAGTAGCCTCTTGTATTGTCATAAGTATCCCGGGCTGCGCCGGTTTATTTCAATGAAAGTATTTGTCTCCACAATATTTTTATGACGTCACTGATGCGCAAGCCACTCCAAATACTTCTGCTCTAAGAACTGGTTTCCTTTACTTCTGAATTCGGGAGTTGATATGGTGAAATGATCACCGGGGAAAAATTCAATCTTGATATTTGCATGTATTTTTTTCATTTCATCATCCAATGTGTGCACAGCATAATTCAAATAAAAATTATCATTGTTCCCGGCTGTTATCCTGATCTTATTATCAAGGTCCGGTTTCAACTGATCCCAGTTGGTGCGCAGGTATAATGAGATATCGTAGCTTTTCCAATGCTCAACAACAGATGGATTAATAACGCCCGTGCGCACATCGCATACTGATTCCGGAAAACCATCAGCGCCCTTTTTACTAAAGACTGCATCTAAAGAATGTACTTGTTCACCCCTGTAAACCACATTTTCCATTTGATAAGCATCCTTCATATAAAATACCGGGAAATATCCTGCTATCGAAGCTTCGGGATAAAGCGAACTGTCTTTATCATAGAACGTATTTTTGTCTTCGTATAAATTTACTTTAAGAAAATTTCTGAAATCCACAGGGTCAGGGGAACTAGACCAGCAGCCTGCAAATACTTTTGGATAATGAGTCTGCAGCCATAACACCGTCCACCCGCCGCTACTATGGCCGGTAAGCAACCTGGCGCCATTACACCTGTAATTTTTTTCTAAATAGGGAATGAGTTCTTTGGTAAGCGCATCTCCACGCGGGCCGTTGTTATCACTATTGGCATACACACTATGGCCAAGCGGGCAATTTCCATCGAGTATTACCCTGATGCAAGCAACAGTATCAATAGGATTGCTTGCCATGGTATCACCGGAGTAGCGATGATAATCTCCGCCAAAACCAAATACGGTAAACAATACCGGGAAGCTCCTTGCAGGTTCTGTTGCATATTCTTTTGGTAATATAACGGCTGCGTTAACCGAAGTTGGCGATCCAAAAAAAGAGGAGAGCAATGCCGAAGGAACTTTTAGTTCTTTCACGTTTGCTGTTTCTGTAAATCCGGGCTCAGGAATTACCTGGTCGCAGGTTAAGGTGGTTATATGATTATCATTTTTTGTGATGGTTACTTTTACAGGGTTGCTGTACACATTACCCGGGCTGCCTGCGATGGGGCGCCCGCCGAGGTTTTTATCCCAAACTGCCTGTACGTAATAAGTGCCTCTTTCAATTTCCGAAAGCTTGACGGGATAGCTAATTGCGTTATCATCAAAAATAATGCTGCCGCCGGATTTTACATTGCTTGCGGTAACAGCAAAGCAGGGAAACGACTCCAGACCAACAGCGCCTTCTTTAGGCATTTGATTATTCTTCGATAAGAATAAAATTACTTTTCCAGAAAAAGGCTTTTTGGATGATGCATCAATAAGCTCGGCTTTAAACTTTTGAGCTGTGGCATTTAGAAATAAAAGAGTAACTAAAATTAAACTCAGCAGTGAAGATTTCTTATTCATAATGTTTTGGTTTATGATAACTACTATCGGGAAGGATTTTCGTATTTTATATTTGGTTCATTACATGCAATCTTTAAAACCTTCAAGAGGAGCATTAAAGTCATCATGCATTTTAAAGAAGCCTTTTGCATATCCGAACTTCCTTTTTGGAATTGGGTTTTCCTTTTTTGCTTTTGTTTTTAAAAATTCAATGAAGTCCTGTGCCTCTTTCCTGAGATCGGCTGGAAGTTTTGAGATCTCGTTATATAATTGCAAATCTGTCATAACGTTCTTGCAAGTTGCTAAGATACATGCTAATTACGATAGCGATTTTTTTGAATCGCTTTTATGATATCGGCTTCTGAGATTTTTTTTTAAACCGCCTTTTCTCGTAATTCCTTTCCATTCTTTTTGCAGTTCCCTTTGAAAGAAGCGCACATACAGCAATTTCAACTCCGTTTCTGATTTATCTTTCAATTTGTCCATTATTTGTGCTAAGACCAAAGGGTTAGAATTGATAAATTTTAAACTGTTCATCTTTCTAAATTACAATTTTTTAAAAATAGATTATTTAGAGTGTCTTAATAAAACTCAAGCCGATATTGGTTAAAAGATCAGCATCACGACATGCAAATTATTTCTTCGGAAACACCAATAGGGGCGTGTATGAATTTTATTTTTTTCTGATTGGTCTATGAAATCCCGAAGCTTATTTTAAGTTGTCGTGCTTTTTCTTATCATAAAATTGAATCCAAATATCTACACATCTTTGTTGTTTATGGGCTCCGGGGAAATGCAAGTCATAAATATCCGCTGATTCTCCCAGCCACGTGATGTATATCCGGGTAGTATCAAAGTTCGAGCGGGAAGCTAAATAGTTATAAACAGCATCTGCTCTTTTTCCTGAAAGAGTGTCATTGTAGTTCTTGGAGCCTTTTTTATCGGCAAACCCAAATATTTTCAGGTAACTGAAAGTGTCAGAACTTAATTTTTTTGCAATGCTGTTGAGAGTTAATGTATATTTTTTATTGATAGTCGAGCTGTTGGATTTAAAATAAATTGTCTCAACAAATCCACTTTGGCCAAAACAAAATGGCCGATGAATAAAGAAGGCCGAAAAAAAAATTATAAACTTAATTATGTGAGTTCTATTCATTTGAAACTTAAGATTAAAAATATCCTTTTGAAGCTACTGCAATTCTTGTAAACTAAAATAAATGCGTTTCATTTCCTTGCTTCACATACCCACGCATTCAACTCGCTTTTACACGGATTGTCACCGTAGAGCCTTGCAATTTCTTTTTCAGCGAGTGCCACAATTTTTGCAGGCGCAGAAGGATCAGCTGCTGATATTTTCATAAATGCGGGCGTTCCTAAAACCAGTCCTTTCGCACCATCAGCAGCGGAGGAACTAACGCCTTCTTTTGTTACAAGCTCAACGGTTATATTATTAAAGCCGGCATCTTCCACCAGGCGTTTTAATTCTTCTTCGTCATGCATCGAAAAGGGAATTTTATAAAAATCACCGGCGTCACCAGAAGCAAAAAAGGAAGCAACAATATTTTTTATTGTTTCGGAAAGCGGGTTGTTTTCAATCTTATCCCATGTATTGAAAAGTAGATGTTCCATCTTTCTTTAATACGCGAAATGTCTCCCGGAAAGCTTTTGGCTTATCGGGAACAAACATGAACCCAAACTGGCAAACAACACAATCAAAGCTTTCATCATCGAAGGGCAGCGCCTGCGCATCTGCTATGCAGAATTCAACATTCATTTCGTTAAGAGCTCCTTTGGCTACTTCAATCATGCCGGGGTTAAGATCGGTAGCCACCAGTTCTGCCGAGTCGGAAATCGTTTGCCGTATATGCCTCGTTACTCTTCCTGTGCCACATGCTATTTCCAATACTTTCTGAAGATTACTTTCCTTTAAACGCATAGCAATATCCGAACCGTACGGCTCAAAAAACAGCGGCCCCATATACTGGTCGTATAATGCAGGCACCATTCCTGAAAATGTGGCAAATTCTTTTTTCATAAAATTTTATTTGGAAGCAAAAGTAGTGGTTGATTGTTTACAATCTATGCCTGTTTGGATTCGTGTGTTTTAAAGAATCTTAAGAATAAGATATTAAAGACGGGCAGTTTATTCTTTTCGCAGCACGGTCAACTGTTTTATTGTTGGGAGATTTTCTAAGGAGTATTGCGGACGGCTAAGGATTGATCATAATATGCGCCCTCGATGTTCCCGGATTCATGATCCATGGCATGCCGTTAGCAGATGGCTTTTCCGGTAAACCCGTGCTGGCAGCCGTTGCATAGGGGATATAAATGACATAACGCAAATAGCCATTCTTCACTTCACCGGTTACAGGGTCAACGTCTTCATTTTTGGCAGAATAAACATACAACGTTGCAGGGTCTTTAGGCATTTTCAGGGTACCTGCTTTTACTTCTTTTTCCCGTTCATCCAATAGCTGCTGATCCTTGATGCCTTGCTTTCTCAGTTCACGTCCTCTTTGCATAAAGGGTTCCAGTTCCTTGCAGTAACAGGCCACTGAAAAGTTGGGGCCATCAGGATTGTCTGCAAGGCAAATCAATTCATTTGTGCCTTTTCTTAAAAGGGTGAGTTGTTTATCGACGCCGTAGCCATAGACTGTGCAGCTATCTCTCTTTTCCCTGGGGGCAGCCAATAATGCCAGTTTTATTTGCATGGCTGCAGAGGGTAATTCTTTTTTAGAAGGGGATGTCTTTTTTTCAGAAGAGGCTGTATCTTTTTTAGAAGGGGGTGTCTCGTTTTGGGTATTACATCCCAAACAAAAAGTAATAGCTATAAGGAATAAAAAAATAATTTTCATGTGTAGTTGTTAAGTTGAATATTTGAAAAAGATCCAAAGAAGAAGGTCTTTTAAAGATAGTAATTTATTATGCAACGGTGATCAGGCACCGTTCCTCAGAATGTAGCGAATTCTTTTTTCATGGAGTTTAGTTGGAAACAAAAGTAATTGTAACGAACCGGTTTAAAGAGGAGGAATAATGAGGCAAAAGAAGCCAGGTTGTAACCTATAAATCATTCTTGCGCCAAAATGGGCTAAAGTTTGCAAAAGCAAAGCCTGAAATCCCGATGCTGGAGTAAACTTTTCGTGAAATATAAATTTACGGCTCATGCCCAAAATACAGATTTCTTTTGCATGGCACAGGCATAGCCAACTCACATACCTTAGCTGCCAAGCCTGCGCCAACTAACATTCTTTATACTTGGACGAAAGTGGGGGTTAATTCGTGGTAAATGAAGAAATTGTGTCACAAATAAAATTAATTACATTCGGTAGCGTAAAAATTGAGACGATATGCTTTATTTGGTAGTTGGTCTTATATTAACAGCTTTGAGTTCTTGCTTGTCATTGATTGAAAAATGGAAAAAGAAGTGCGATCCTCAACATAGAAAAAAAAATAAGATTAGCCTTGTGATTTTTCTAGTTGGATTAGGAGGTCTTATTGTTGCCTTTTTCGCTGGCAATGATGCAATTAATAAGAAGATATTCAGCGATAAAGCTGCAAAAGATAAGCAAGAAAAAATTGACTCTCAGGGCACAGCTTTAATTAACTTGTTAGCAACAAATAATTCTCTCATATATCGGAATCTGGATTATAGTAAACGCGTGGACTCGCTGTTTAATGAAAATTATAACTTATCGCAAAAAATCAGCGGTCAGACTCAGGATTTGGCTGATATCCAGTCAGGCAAAGGTTCCTATTGCTATTTTGATTTAGGAGCAAGAGATAAATCTACAAACACATATCAATACATGTTGTTTTCGGATGGAAAAAACCCTATGGATAATGTAGTTGCTTATGTTGCAGATATACTTTCCGATAAGACGCCTGAATTATCTAAAAGCGTTATACTTCTTGGAAAGCTTTATCCAAAGAAAGGAACGGTGAGATTGCTCGAGCAAAGATACCGGCCTGTAAAACAAGACAGCATTTGGCTGAATGTATTTTTCCAAACTGCAAATCGAGAAATTTTTGAGCAACTGCAAAAGGGAAAAGTTGAGGAAAAATGGCTGACTTCTTTGAAGATTGTTGAGAATGGAAAAACTATCTTCGAAAAAGTAGATAAAGGCTTCGGTAAAAATTTCAATTAATAAGTTACGGAGTTAATCAGACAACTTTCATGCTCTTTGGAGTTGCCCCGGAAAAATGTTACAGAAAGTTACAAGATGTTACAAGCAATCAACATTTCATTATGTTATAAAACTCACACCAGCGCCTCCCACAAAATCTCCACTGGATGCTTTGCCTTCACCCCTGTACCATCTTTTATTTGGTGGCGGCAACTTGTACCGGGTGCTGCAATAATAACGTCTGTGGCTTTGTTGCGCACGGCAGGAAATAAAACGAGCTCACCAATCTTCATGGATAGATTATAATGTTCTTTTTCATAACCGAAAGAACCCGCCATGCCACAGCATCCGGATGGAATAGTTTCAACAGAATAATTTTCAGGGAAGGATAGCATCTTTGCTGAAGCTGCTGCCGTGGTCAATGCTTTTTGCTGGCAATGGCCGTGAAGTTTTATCTTCTTCTTTTCTTTGGTAAAAAGATCAGCGCTTATATTTCCGTTGTCAATTTCTTTGGCGATAAATTCATCAATCAGGAATACATTTTTTTCAAGCTTCTTTGCTGCTTCAAAGTTTTCATCATTAGCAAGGTCAACATATTCATCAATGAATGTAAGAATAGCGCTTGGCTCTATTCCTATCAAAGGCGTTTCTTCATTTATGATTTTACTGAAGATCGAAATATTTTTATTGACAATTTTTTTTGCCTCTCTCAACAAACCTTTGGAAAGCCATGTCCTTCCGCTTTCTTCATGATCTGTCATCAACACTTCATAACCCAACTTCTCCAATAACAGAATTCCTTTTTGCCCAATCTCCACATCATTATAATTAGTAAATTCATCACAAAAAAGATAGACGGTCTTCTTCTCCTCCTTTTCAGAATCACCCTGAACAGGCTGGGGCTGCGGATTTCCCCCCTTTAGGGGCCGGGGGTTCCGGTGTGCAAACCATTTCCTCAAAGTCGTTTTATGAATCGTCGGCATGGAACGTTCCGGCGCAAAGCCTGCTATTCGTTTTACCATATTACCGATCGCCTTCGAAGTCACCACAGCATTATACACACCCGGAAGAATCGCTCCTAATTTCGCAGAGCTTGTGAAATTGGCAATCAGCTTTGCACGAAACGGAACTCCATTCGCGTCATAATATTGCTGCAGAAATTCTGCTTTTAATTTTGCGACATCCACGTTTGAAGGACATTCTGATTTACATCCCTTACAACTAAGGCAAAGATCCATCACCTCATAAATCTCTTTATGATCAAAGCGATTCATCTTTTCTGAATTGGTAAGAAACTCACGAAGAATATTTGCCCTTGCACGCGTGGTATCTTTTTCATTCTTCGTTGCCATGTAAGAAGGGCACATGGTCCCACCCGACAAATGTGTCTTGCGGCAATCTCCTGTGCCATTGCATTGCTCCGCATGCTGCAATACATCCTGGTTGTAATAGCGAAAGATGGTGTTGAATTTTGGTGTCTGGTGCCCGGGTGTATAACGCAGCATGGTATTCATGGAAGGCGTATCAACGATCTTGTTCGGGTTAAAAATATTATAGGGATCCCATGTATATTTTATGACCTTCAGCAGCTCATAATTTTTATCACCAACCATTTGTTTTATAAACTCTCCGCGCAATCTTCCATCGCCATGCTCACCACTTAATGAGCCGTTGTATTTTTTTACCAATGTAGCAACCTCTTCAGCAATCGTTCTGAAAAGTTTATTGCCTTCAACAGTCTTAAGATTGATAATGGGCCGCAGGTGAATTTCTCCGGAACCCGCATGGGCATAATGCACAGCGTGTAAATTGTATTTCTTTAATATTTCATTGAACTCTGCGATATATGAGGGAAGGTCATTTACATCAACCGCAGTGTCTTCAATTACAGGTACTGCTTTTTCATTTCCGGGAATGTTTCCTAAAAGCCCAAGGCCTGCTTTTCGAAGCGACCATATCTTTTTTGTATCATCACCAAACAATAATGGAAAATGATAGCCAAGGCCGGCAGCACGCATTTCTTCTTCCACATTTTTTGCTATTGCTGTTATTTCTTCGCGTGTCGCTCTTGCGAATTCAATTACTAAAATGGCGCCCGGATCACCCTGCACAAAGAAGCGGTTCTTTCTTTGCTCGATATTGTCTTTGGTACACTCAAGTATGTAACTGTCAATGAGCTCACTTGCACTGGGCTTAAATTTTAATGCAATAAGATTTGCTCTTAACGATTCGTCGATAGAAATGAAATGCACACAAAGCAGTCCAACTTCCTTGGGCGGCAATGGAATCACATTCAATTTTATCTCTGTAATAAAAGCCAATGTACCTTCAGAGCCGGCAATCAGTTTACAAAAATTAAAATCCGGCTGTCCTGCAGTGAATGGCGCAGTATCTAACAACACATCTATTGCGTAACCTGTATTTCTCCTGTGAATCGTTTTCTTTGGATACTGCCTTCTTATTTCCTCCTGGTTGTCATAATTACTGAGCAGGCTCCTGGTAGTTTTATAGATGTTGGCTTCAAGAGAATCGCCTTCGCATTTTGCATGAAATTCATCTGTGTTCAATGTTTTAAAAACGGTTTCAGAACCATCGGCAAGTATGGTTTTTATTTCCAGCGCATGTTCTCTCGTGCTGCCATACACAACAGAGTTTGACCCGCATGAATTGTTGCCCACCATCCCTCCGATCATCGCACGGTTGGCGGTGGATGTTTCAGGGCCAAATAAAAATCCATAAGGCTTAAGAAACATATTGAGCTCGTCTCGTATAACGCCGGGCTGTACACGCACCCAATGTTCCTCTTCATTCAATTCAAGTATCTGCGTGAAATTTTTTGAAACATCAACAACAATTCCACTGCCCACTACCTGCCCGGCAAGTGATGTGCCTGCTGTCCTTGGTATGAGTGATGTTTTCTCCGAGCGTGCAAAATCTACCAGCTTTTTGAGGTCATCAATTGTTTTGGGAAGCGCTACCGCCAAAGGCATTTCCCTGTAGGCAGATGCATCTGTTGCATACAATATTCTCCATTCATCATCGAGAAATAATTCTCCCTCCAGTTGCCTTGACAACTCTTTCAGTCTCTCATTCATTAATCTAACTTTTTAATAGAGGCGTAAAATTAAATCGTTTTATAATAAAACAATTTTCCAATGTAATGAAGACGGTTTAGTCAAAAGTCTCGCCCTGGCCTTTTAGAAAGGGTCGGGGGAATCGATGCAAACTTTCGGTGGGAATGCTTTAGGGGTTAATGTATTGAATCGGTTTTATTGTTCATACTTCTTATCAATGAGTCCAGCTTCCGGTTATTGGCAAGCCTTTTATCAATACGTCGAATTGTAGTGTCGGACATAAACCAGTTCATGGCATAGGATGGCTCTTTGTCTTTGAATCTTTCGCGTAGCGGATCATTCTTCCATTCGATGGAATCTTTATATAGTGGAATCTGGATGTAATCCGCTTTATTTTGGGAGTAGTTATTTATATCCTTTAAAAAATTTATCAGTCTTCCATCATTTACAGTTGTCTGCATATCGTAAGCGCCAACAATAGTAAGTATCGGCGCCAGCATATCATTTTTAAAAGGAGCTACCTTTTTGATATTTGATGAATCAAGATTCACCGGGCTGTTGGTAATATGCAAAACTTTAAAATGGAGCTTGCGTATTTGTTTGTACAAGGAACCATTATGAAGGCTATCTTCCGCAGCTATATTTAAAATGCCTCTTATCATTTCCTGCACTACTCCCGCTCCGGAATTATCAAAGTATCCACCGTCTACAAAATAATTATTTGCTATTCTACCGGCCGGGCTCAGGTATGGAAACCTTGCACCAAGGATGGCGCCGGATGCCAGGGTTATATCCTCGTCTGTTTTCAATAATTCCACTACATCAACACGATTATTGAAAGTATTTGAATCAAGTTTAAGGTTTGTAACCACGCCGGGATTACCATCCTGCATGCGGGTTGTATTTACGCAAAGTATCGGCAAATAAACATGGCCGTCTTTCTCAATGCAGGAAATTGAGAAAGGGAATCATAAAATGGAACACGGTATGTTGTGTCGGCATTCTGTAAGGAAGATTTTTCGAATGAACTTTCAAGTGCGGCGGCCCTGTCGGCTACGGAACTTATGTGAAAAATATAATTAAAGAAATCGGGCCCTAGCATTCGTGCAACGGTGTAACGTGAAATAATCCTGTTTTAAAAATTCTTTTGCAGAGGAACTGTATATCGGTTTTTCTTTTTGATTTTTATCTTTCAGTAAGCCAAAAAAACTGGCAACGCCTACACCGCCGCCTGAGGTTCCGGACAGGCAAAATACATGATCTGAAAACCTGTTTGCGGGACTATAAACCAGGGTGGAATCTTCAATTTTGCCAAGCACCGATGCGGTCCAATAGCCAGAACGTGATGCACCGCCGTTGGCCATTACAAAGTAAATATCATAGCCGCCTGCGCTTGAATCCGCCGATACATTCCGGTCATTAAGCCATGCGGTTAAATAGGTTTGTAATTGCGGGCGAGTTGCATAATTATTATCGTTGCCCTCGGGGTGAAACGTTCTTACGTAATGGGTTTCTTTAAGCCCAAATAGCAAGGCCAACACAAAAAAGATAAAATGAAAGTTGATGGCATAACGTAATGAAAAAGCTGTTACCGTATTTCCGAAAGCGAGAAGAACACCAAAAGCGAGAATCATAAAAGGAAATGGCCCAATGTCCCTCGCAAAGAGAAGCCAGTTAATTGCAAGGAGGTAAAAAATAATGCCACTTGTTCCAATAAATAAAAACCATTTGAAATATCCTGATTCCTTCCTGGGGATGCAAAAGAAATCCATAACTTTTATAAAAAAACTTCTGCGGTTTCCCTGTTGTTGTTTAAGCTTTAGTTTCTCTTCCTCCGTATTGGCCTCCACTTCCATCTGCACACGCCGCAGATTAATATAGATTAGAAAAACAGCATGAAGCAAAATAAGTAAACCCAGCAGGATAAATATGTGCACTTTACCCGGAAGAAAACTTACAACAAAGATCAGCACGATAAATATGATTAGCAGTACCCAAAATGTTTTTCTGAAGGAAGATTTTTCAGCCTGGGATTTTGTAATCCATTTATTCAGGTAACGCAAAAGAATAAGTGCAATAATAAAAATAACTATAGCCGCGGTAGAGCCAAGAGGGGTATAAAGTAATGGTGATTGTAATGTGGCTAATTCTAAAATTAAGAAACAGGCATTCCCGATCATCCTTGGAAATTCATTCAGGAAATTTTCGCCTAAGTCGAAATAATTTTTATGAGACTTGAAAGCTCTTTCAACTTCTTCCCTGTCAACGCGGGCAATTTCCTGCACCTGGTCTTCCTGTTTTGATTTTTTTATATAAGAAATAATTCTTGACGAATACCAGCTTACATACGCCCAGAAACCTATTGCGAGGAAGAAAATAATGCGTGTGTAATTAAATGATAGAAACCCAATATGAGATTGATTTTCGGTAAAGGCAACCAGGATATCTTTTCCCTGCCCAAGCATCCAAAAACAAAAGATGAATAAGATTAAAAAAAGAATTCCGGGAAAAAAGAGCCAGAGGGATTTTAATAATTGGGAGATGAATCTTGTTATGCGAAGACCAAAACCATTTGAAGAATTAGTCATGATAAAAGGATGAAGATTTTAATAGTAAGCATCTCTTAAATATACTGCGCTGCTTTAATGATTGCAAAACAATTTTCTTATTGAAAGAAATATGCAGAAGTCATTAAGCCTATTTTAACCCGCGAATAAATTGTTGAAAGAGGCCATAGTTACAATTTGACGGCGATAGAAGAAAGGTTCACTCTTAAAAATTTCCATAACAGCTATCAGTTTTTAAGTATTAAATTTGCCTCCTCATTTAAAAAAACGTTGCTCAGACACTAATTTTTTAATTGAAACAGCTCTATGAAAAAACTTGCACTTTTACTTCTTTTAGTACAGATCCTGCCTTTACCATAACTCCTGATACATCTTCCCACGCGACTTTTAATGCTGTAACACCAAAACTTGGCCTGGATTATAATTTCAATGCAGATCATTTATTATTTGCTTCATATAGCAGGGGCTTCCGTGCAGGAGAACTAACTCCTTTATCTTCTGATCCATCGCAGCCCGCATTGTTCTCTTATAAGCCGGAGTATAGCAATAATATTGATGCAGGAATTAAGAACAGCTTTTTTTCTAATAAGGTATTTTTTGATGTAAATTTTTTATACTTCTGTTACCGACGTCCAGGTACCCACATTGGTTTTACCAGATGCAGTTACAATTACTAAAAACACCGGGGTGCTTCATTCAAAGGGAGTAGAGGCCGAATTGGCGGCAACGCCGGCAAAGGGATTGCATATAAGTTATAGCGGAGGATATACGGACGCTCATTATAAAAATTTAAGGCTTTCGCAAAATGGCAATGAGATTGATTTAAAAGGCAAACGCCCGGTCTTTACACCAGAGTATACGTCTTTGCTTGCAATTCAATATAGTTACGCTTTACCGCATACAGCAGGTATAAAAATTATGCTGCGCGGCGAATTAAAGTCGATAGGAACACAATATTTTGATCTTGCAAATGCATTGGAGCAAAAGGCTTATTCTCTTGTAAATGCCGGTGCCGGCCTTACTTCGAAAAAATACCAATTGATATTCTGGTCCTCAAATCTTGCCGGGAAAAAATATATTTCTTATGCCTATGATTTTGGCGCTGTGCACCTGGGGAACCCTTCCACATATGTCGTTACTTTAAAAATTAACACTGCGGATTGACTTATGCACATTTTGCGTGTTGAAGTATTATTAACTCAATTATTCGTGTGCATAATGCTGTGCAAAACCGGTGCGTATTAATCTATAAAAAAACTTGGAAACCGGTATTTTCAGAATGTATCTTTATATCACAATTGGAAGGCGAAAATCAAATTTATTTGGTGGAAACTTTTCAAACGAAAGCATCGGGTTAGTAAATAAATACGATCTTCAAGCAATTGAAAGGAGTAAGAAAACAAACTTGATGCTTTTCTATTTTATAGATTCCCCCTTTTTAATTTATTTGTATAAAGTCAGGTTTCCTTATTAATTGTGGGTTGTATTTGAACCTGACATTCGTTGATATATCAAAACGAAAACTTTCATTATAGTTATTTTTTCCGGGGAAATAGAATCCCTTAAATTCAAACGTCCCAAAAATAAGGCTTTCACTTCTTGTTCTTATCCCACCACCGATTGATGAATAAATATCTGTATTAGCCAGGTAAGGGGAAAATACGCTCGTGTTTAGAAAAACGAAGGGTGCAAACTTAAAAGAGGCGAGTGACCACGGGCTGAAAAACACAGACTCTGCTTTTACTGTTGCTCTCAACGTACCGCCCACCTTACTATTACCTATTTCAGGCAAGCCAAATGAACTTTGTAATAGTAGGGGTTCATTTAGCACCGTGTTTACCTGTTGGGCTACATCAAGATTAAAAAAGAAACGCTGCTTCCACCTGGTACCCAAAGTGTGAAGATGTTCAACATAAGCAAGACCTCCGAGCAAGTTAATGTCTTCAACCGCTGTTTTTTTTAAATTAGCTTCAGCCCGTATCGTATAGCTTATATAATTGTTTCTTTTATTAAAATAGGAGCGTTCATAATTAAAACCTAAGAAAGATCTTAAGACATCTTGCTTTCCTGGTAAGGCCTGCAGTTATTGTGAGATTCAACCCTTCAGGAATATCTTCATTTCGGCCGAAGCCGTAAATGTATTTTGTTTTATAAAAGTTCTGGCGAAAAAAAGTAAGAGATCCGAGGACGCCTGTAAGATTTGCAAATTTCCAGTAATAAGATGAGGAGTATTTTTGAGGTACATCCTGGAATTGCCTGTCAATAATGCGGAGTCCAATTAACTTTCTCAATTCACTATCTTCTTTTTGCCGGGTGTAGCCCTTTGAATTGATATTGTATCCTGCCCAGGCTTCGAAATCATAATACCTGTAGCGGTTATCGGTAAAATAGGCTGAATCGTTCTCATACATATTCCTTGTGGCGTGGTAAGATCCCCTGAATTCATAGGTCCATTTCATAAACCTGCTGGCAAGAGGTTTGGACAAATTCATGTAATATAAATTTTCCTCCTTAGGCCCATCAATCGCGGTAAAAAAACTCTGGTATCCAAATTCCCCGTTAATAAAACTTCCACTAATATTTCTAAGAATATAGCCTGCACCAAACCCGAAATTCTTTTGTCTTTGATTATCATAAAGGCCCTGGAAGACGAGAGCGTTCCCAAGGCCCTCAAAATTATCCTCCCTAATTTCTATGTCGGATCTTTGCAAGGATATTGACCCTATGGCGCCGCCAATTGAAAAAAGATCTTTGACTCTTACAATTATATCAATTGAATCGTTGCTCCCGGCGACGGGAAACATTTCGAAGCTTGCATCCTGGATGTAAGGGAGCTGCCGGATAAATGTAATGTTATCAGAAAGGAGGTAGGGTTTTACAGTATCATATTTTTTGAAAAAAAGATTATTTTTTATGATCCGTGGCCTTGTTCTGCGGTGCAAACCGTTTGCCAGCTTTGTTAATGCCGTCACTACTTTCTTCGATGTATCTGCTATAGGAATTCCGAAAGGCAAATCATCGATGATAATATTTCTTATTGTGTAGCCCTGGTATTTAAGAAATGGCAGATCATTTCTTTTTGGATCGTTTACATTCCCGCTATCGTCAGCATTTTTCATAAAAGGCTTTACGACTGTTACCAGGAGACCTTTTTTGTTCCCGATATAATCATTCAATGTTTTTTTGGGGATGGTGTCTTCCTGTGCAGCCACAATCAATTGCAGGAAACAAAAGTTTGAAGTTATCAATAAAGCCAATAAATATTTTTTGAACGGTGTCATCAGGCTCCTAAATATTCAGAAGTAAAAATAAAGGAAATAAGGTGCAGGCGAATTTTATGTAAAAGCGTTATAAATTTTTTGTTGAACAAAATTGTATCATCGAAAAAATGATTTCCGGGAAGGCTATTGCGGATAGGATAATGTTTTTAAAAAATTGAAAAATTCCGGGCTGCACCCTGGCTAAAAATATAACCTCCATGATGCTTCATCCCCACGCTCAATATTACCTCGTTGCAGGCAATTTATCCAGAAATAAATATCGCTCACGTGTCTTTTCGGTTTCCACCTTTGTATTGGTATCAATATACATCAATTCGGCGGCCACGCCACTTTTAACGGCTGGCCAGTTGGGTAAACCGATTCCATTCGGATTGCCTGTTTTTATAAAGTTTACAAAGTAGCCTTGCATAATTTCAGATACTTTATAATCTCCCGGTTGCCAGTCATAAACACGGTTAGTTGGTAGGTTGCCCAGGGCATATTCAATTTCCGCAGAATGGGATGCTCCGGTTGCTGCCGAACCTGCAATAATACTTCCTGACGGGGATCGCATTCCAGGTCTCGGGCGGCCATACTTATACCGATAAACCGGTTTGCCACCGGTACTGCTTTGCATGTCAGACCATTTCCATGTGCTAAAGCCAATGAACCGGTCGCTGGCAAGATCTGTCGCTACTTCTTTAACGGATTCTTCATCCGAAGCCTTATAAACGTTTAGAATGCCATCGGCATTTTCGCCATATAATTTTTGAACCGCCTTAGTATAATTTTCCGTTGTTGCACTATCCTTTCCTAAAATGGAACTGTAATTTCCTTCTTCCGAATTCCATCCTACAAGCAATGGTACATGAGCCTGCTCACCGGCGGTAAAAATCTGCGCCGGTAATTTTGGAAAAAAATATCCATCAATATCTACGGGAAATCTCACGCCTTGCTTTGCTGTAGCTTTAAGGAGTTCTTCCGCAGGAAGGGCACGAAGTGCTGCGAGAGATCCTGCGCCAATATTTTTTGCAAATTGTTCGCCTGATTTTTCGGCATCAGAAAGTGAAACGGTAGATTGCTTTCCAAGCAGGGAACCGCTTTCGCCAATTGCCCCGGCAATAATATTCTTTGACAGAGGAGAAGCCATTTGAGCGCTAACAGAAAATGAGCCGGCGGACTCTCCGGCAATTGTAATTTTTTTTGGATCGCCGCCAAACTTGGAAATGTTTTGTTGCACCCATCTCAATGCAGCTGCCTGGTCCAGCAGGCCATAATTACCTGATGCATGATGAGGCGATTCTTTAGTGAGTTCCGGATATGCGAAAAATCCAAAAATGCTTAGCCTGTAATTTACTGTGATAGCCACTATCTCATGCCTGGCCATGCTTTCCCCGTCATAACGATATTCCGATCCGTCGCCGGCTACAAACCCGCCGCCGTAGAAATATACCAGCACCGGAAGCTTGTCACCTGCGGATTTTGCAGGAGTCCATATATTCAGATATAAACAGTCTTCACTTACACCATTGGAGCGAAACTTCATATCACTAAAGATTGGCAGCTGCATAGCACGAGGGCCAAATTCATATGCCTTCCGCACACCTTCCCAATTTTTCAAAGATTGGGGTTCCTTCCATCGTAAATCGCCTATTGGCGGTTGCGCAAAGGGCACTCCTTTAAAAGTTCGAATTCCGGCATCATTTAATCCCTCCAGGATTCCATTAGTAGTTTTAACCTGTAAGGCTGTGGTTGTTTGTTGCGCATTAACTTCTGAAACCGAAATGGTGGCAATCGCAATTACAAAAAATATTTTTTTCATGATCCGTAAATCTAAATAAATTATTAAGGATGAACTATCTAAAAATTAATTTATCGGGTTAAAATACAATTACAGTGCATGTTATTGTAAATAACACATTCTTTATAATGCAGTAAGGGGTATCGGTGAATTCGTTGTGGGAGTATATATTCTTCAATCTTCAATAAAGGCTGACCACCGGAAATTTAAATCAGGGCTATCAGATCTTCTTCCTTTTTCATTAATTTTTCCAGCAAAACGGCCTGGTTTCCCGCTCTTAAAAAGTTATGATTTTCATATTTGGCGCCATAATAAATATCATCGTTGAGATGGTCAGTAAGGAACCGGATTGCCTGCATATAAATCATAAACTTCCCGCCATAAATAAAGTGATTCTTTTCTTCCGCCGTTAGTTCGTCATTCATTTCACCCGTGTATCCTTTAAAAATCGACATGAAATAATCTTCCCTGATCTCAATTTTTGAAAAATCTTTTTCCTCTTCCGTCACTGGTGAAAGATAGGTTCTTATCATATCTCCCACATCACTTATAAAATAACCGGGCATTACCGTATCCAGGTCTATAACACACAATCCTTTATCGTCTTCATCAAAAAGAACATTGCTGATTTTTGTATCGTGGTGCGTTACCCTCAATTTGAATTCCGGGTTGGTAAGAATACTTTCATAAGTATCCGCAATGTTTTTATTCTCTATAATGAACTCAATAAGGTCCGTTGATTTTTGGATCCTGTCCTTATTTCCATTTTTTAACGCTTCTAAAAATTGATCATACCGCAGCGATAGATTGTGAAAATCAGGTAAAGTAATTTGCAATTTCTCTACCGGGAAATGGGATAAAAGACGCGTAAATTTTCCAAATTCTTTAGCTGCTTCAAAAGCCTGCTCAGGAGTCTGGGCAGCATTTATGGTATGCGATTTTTTTACAAAATACGAAAGCCTGAAATAACCTTTTCCGGGGAGAAAAGCCATGCCTTCATTTTTGTTTGTTTTTATTGGAACAGTGAATAAATAGTCCGGGTAGCATTGAAGCAGGTAGTCAGCAAGCATCATTAGGTTAGATGCTATCGTGAGTGGCTGTTTAAAAACATTGTCGTTGATCCTTTGTAAAATATAATCTTCGTGCGAATTTTTTAATCTCCACGTTTTATTAATAAGTCCGAAACTTATTTGCTCAACTTCAAATTGTTTCTCATGAAGATCGTATGCGGAAAGTATTTTTTGGATCATTAATAATGATTCATGTGGTGGTGTTATTAAACAAACATAAAGGAGTTAAATGTATTGTCAAAGCGCAACCGATTGCCTTTTTTACAGCTTAAGCTTTTGCATAAAACTAATTTCAGATTGAATTTACTTTTTGTGGATTATAAGTTCACCCTCGACAAGTACGTTTTTATATGAAATTTTTTCTTTTAAATCACTTTCTTCAGCTAATAAATCAAACAAAATTTCAGTTGCTTTTTTTGCCTGCTCGTATGGATATTGTTCAACTGAAGCAAGTGGAGGGAACTCAAGATAATTTGTGATAGGAAGGTTGGCATAGCTAACAAAACAAATATCTTTATTTATCTTAAGCTTTGTTTTTCTCGCGTATTGAATGGCATCGAGAGCTACGTAATCGTTGATGGTTAAAATGGCTGTGGGTGGCTGTTTTAAAGCAACGAGTTTTTCCATTGCAGCGTGAGTTTGGTCTTGTGTAAGATCTGTAGTTACAATCAAACGCAGATCAATTTTTATTCGTTTCTTTTGCAGAACCTCCATATAAGTAGTCATTCTGTCTTTGCACGATTGCATTTCTTCCGGGCCGTTGATCATACCAATTCTTCTGTGGCCTTTAGATATAAGAAATTCAATAGCTTGTTTCGTTCCGTTATTTATGTTGGAAGCTACTTTGTGGACTGTTGGAAGGTCTGGAACGCGGTCAAAAAAAACAACCGGGATGTTATATTTTTCCAGTACCGTAAAGTGATCATAATTTTTAGTATGCTTTGAGATAGAAACTATCAATCCATCTACACGATGATTTTTCATGGCCACCACTATTTGCTTTTCCTTATCTATATTATCATGTGATTGACCTATAAGCACGCTATAGTTGTGTTTATTTGAAACGTCCTCAATTCCATTTATCGCCTGCGAAAAAAATTCTTCTTTAAGGTTTGGAAGAATTACGCCGATCGAATGTGTCCGTTGTTGCTTAAAAAATAATGCAGACTGGTTAGGTTCGTAGTTTAACTCTTTGGCTAATTGCTGAACCTGCATTTTTGTTCTAAGTCCTATACTTGGATGATCGTGCAACGCTCTTGAAACTGTTGATACAGAAAATTTCAAGCGTTTTGCTATTTCTTTTAAAGTAGGAAGTTTATTATCCATGAGCAGTATCGCAAATTACAACAATTGTTGAAAAATAGGACAATCGGTTGCGTTGCGATTTCAATCGTTTGTGTAAAAATATTCCGTGGCTGTCCGAACCGGGATGTATGAAATTCAAGATAATTATGTCAACTTAGAATACATCAGAACAAACATACATTTATTTAATCCACAAAATCGTTTAGTTTTTCTCATACAGTTTAGTCGTAATCAGAGGGCGGGATTTATCTTTAGCCCTCTGTGTTTTTAAATCAGGCTATGAACTTCCTGGTCAGTGAATTACAGCGCAGAACCCGTTGAGTTTAAAAAAAGCTTGTAATATGAGTTATTTAATTGAAATTGAAAACCATAAATCAAACTAACATTTAATGAAGACTATGAACCGTACAACTTATGCCGTAATTATTATCGGCATCCTGTTTTTTATTTTTGGATTTGTAACCTGGCTTAATGGCACATTGATCCCTTTTCTAAAGCTCGCGTGCCAGCTAGAAAATGATATGCAGGCATTTTTTGTAACATTTAGTTTTTACATGGCCTATTTTTTTCTCGCTATTCCTTCATCATATGTTCTCAAAAAAACAGGTTTTAAAAATGGGATGGCATTGGGATTGTTCGTCATGGCAATTGGTTCTGTCATTTTTATTCCGGCAGCAAACACGAGAAGCTTCGCTCTTTTTCTAACAGGTTTGTTTGTACAGGGAATGGGGCTTGCTCTTTTGCAAACGGCCTCCAATCCATATATCAGCATTCTCGGTCCTATTGAAAGCGCGGCAAAACGCATAAGCATTATGGGTATTTGTAATAAAACTGCCGGCATGCTTAGCCCGCTGATTGTAGGCGCCCTGGTTTTGAAAAATGCCACTTCAATAGAAGAAAAAATTAATACAGCATCTACTCTACCGGAAAAAGAGGTATTGCTGAACGAGCTTGCTCAAAGAGTTATTACGCCCTATATTATTATCGCGGTTATCCTGGTGATCATGGCGTTCATGATTAGAAAATCATCACTGCCGGAAATTGAATCAGAAGCAAAAGAAACACCTGGCAGTAAATTCGTTGCGGAGAAAACAAGCTTATTTCAATATCCCCATTTGCTATTGGGCGTACTATGCCTTTTCCTATATGTGGGTGTGGAAGTAATGGCTGGTGACGCTATTGGCACATATGGAAAACATATGGGTATGCCTTTGGATGAAACAAAATATTTTACATCGTTTACCTTATTTGCGATGCTCGCAGGCTATGTCATAGGAATTTTTACAATACCTAAAATTATTTCACAGCAAAAGGCACTTGCCATTTCAGCCATATTGGGTATCATTTTCAGCATCGGCGTTTTTATGTCCGAGGGGTATATGGCTATTACTTTTATTGCATTGCTTGGATTAGCCAACGCCCTTATGTGGCCGGCAATTTTTCCGCTGGCAATTGATGGTCTTGGAAAATTTACTAAAGTGGGATCGGCATTGTTGATAATGGGTATTGCCGGCGGCGCAATAATCCCGCTGGTCTATACGGGTCTCAGAGACCACGCAAATTGGTCGAATTCGCTTTCTTTCTTGATATGCATGCTTCCGGCTTATGTTTACATTCTATACTATGCGGTGAGGGGTTCAAGGGTTGGAAGGCCAGCAGTGCTGGCTGCAGTATAAAATAGAAGGTCTTATACCTTAAATGTTTTTTTTCCAGTGCCTTAAATATTCACATCAATAGAATGATATTGTGCAAACAAGCATTAAGTTATAAAATAAACATACTACCCTGCCTTCAATTTAATGCAAACGGTTGACTGTTCATTTATTGAAGTAAACGTATATTTTTAGACTTATTGCTGCTTGCAATGACCCATGTTGGCAGGAATTATTTGAAATATCTACATCAGTATAGATGCTCCCATAGGGAAGAAGCTTTGAAAAAAATACGATCGGAGAAGAAATAGTCTTTCTTGATTGCAAAATCAAATCATGCAAAACAATGAAATGTGATTAATAATTTAATACCAATAACAAATCATAAATAAATTATGGACAGAAAAGAATTTATTAAATCAGGCAGCTTTGCCGCGGCAGCAATGGCTTTCATGCCGGCTGGAAAACTTTTTGCAGGTGCAGCAGATGTAAAAGTAAAGATGGCTGTTATTGGCGTGGGTGCCCGGGGCCAGAATCATGTGGACCTCCTTTTAAGGAGAGATGATGTGGACCTTGTTGCCATTTGCGACGTGGACGACCGGGCGTTAAACAGTACAAAAGAAATTGTAACAAAGAGCGGGAAAAAGATGCCGCAGATTTTTACCGGGGATAATTATGCCTGGAAAAAAATGCTGGAAATAAAAGGCGGCCTCGATGGAGTACTAATCGCAACCCCATGGGAGTGGCATAAGTCAATGGTGATTGGTTCCCTGGAATCGGGGCTTAAATATGTAGCGACAGAGGTGATATTAGGTATCACATTGGAAGATCATTGGGATGTAGTAAAGGCTGCAGAAAAATATAACGCCAATGTGATGATGCTTGAAAATGTGTGTTATCGCAGGGATGTGATGGCTGTGTTGAATATGGTAAGGCAGGGTTTATTTGGTGAACTTATTCACCTGCAGGGCGGCTACCAGCATGATCTGCGCCAGGTGAAATTTAATGACGGGCAACATGTATATGGCCATGGAGTTGAATTTGGAGAAAAGGCATATTCCGAAGCACATTGGAGAACAGGGCATTCTGTGCATCGTAACGGCGACCTGTACCCGACACATGGAATCGGACCCATCGCTCACTATATAGATATAAACAGGGGAAATCGTTTCATTTCATTGTGTTCATTTTCTTCCAAGGGTAGGGGGCTTCACAATTATATTGTAAAGAACGGTGGCGAGAATCACCCGAATGCTAAGGTGAAATTTAAACTCGGTGATGTGGTCACTACCTCGATCAATTGTGCCAATGGCGAGACTATTTTATTACAACACGATACAGATTTACCGAGACCGTATTCGTTAGGTTTTCGGGTTCAGGGTACCGAAGGATTATGGATGGATGTAAATAACAGCATTTATATACAGGAGAAATCTGCCAAAGACGATCAATGGGATACCGCACAGTTGTGGCTCGATAAATATGACCATCCCCTTTGGGCAAGATGGAGTAAAGAAACTGCCGGTGCAGGCCATGGCGGAATGGATTTTTTTGTGATACACGCTTTTGTAGAGTCTATAAAGCGCAAAGCTCCCACACCAATGGATGTATATGATGCGGCTGCGTGGAGTGCCATCTCACCGTTGAGCGAGCAATCAATTGAGCTTGGAAATGAAACGGTCGAATTCCCTGATTTTACCGGTGGCCAGTGGATGTATAGAAAGCCGGTTTTTTCTTTGGGTGATGAGTATTAGTCAATAGTCACCAGACAGTATACAATGACCAATGACTTATTGACCGAATGACCACTGTTACTCTTCTACAGTAACCTCAACCAGATTTTTCTATAACTTATCGGTTCGCTTTTGTCGCCGTGTGCCTGTAGTTTTATCGGAGCAGCGCCATGGCGTAAATATTTTGGAAGCCCAATATATGGCGTGCCTCCTCTCAGCTCAAAATTATTTTGCACAAGAACGTTATTCAGAAAAGCGGTTACACGGGCCGGAGACTTTAAAGTGCCATTGTCATAAAATCTTGGCGCCGTCCACACCACGTCGTAGGCCTGCCATTCACCCGGCTTGCGGGATGGATTTGCAAGAGGTATAGATTGTTTGTACATGCTTCCCACCTGGCCGTTTACGTAAGTTGTGTTGTTATAGTTATCGAGCACCTGCAATTCGTATTCGCTTGCTCCATGTGCAGAAGCTAAAAATATACCGCTGTTTCCACGCGCCTGTCCGGAACCTGTTATATTAGTTGGAATGCGGAACTCTATGTGCAATTGATAATCTGTAAATTTTCTTTTTGTCTCAATATCGCCTGCCCTTTTATTTACTGTAATTATATTATCCGATACCGTCCATCCGGCAGGTTGTGTAGTATCCTTTGTTGAAACCCATTCGCTGAGGTCTTTGCCATCAAATAAAATTATTGCGTCTGAAGGAGGATCACCATAATTAGCTGCCGGTGTTACAATTGGCGGCACTGGTGTGTAAAATTCTGTCTCCTCAGGCTTCATTTGGACCGGCGCCGGTTCCCCCATTTTTTTAAGTGTATCATTAGTAAGTTGTGCGGAAGCCGCCATAGAAAATATGGCCATTGATAAAAATAGAAAACTGCTTTTCATTTGATGTATTTATTTTATTAGTTGATAATTATACTCCTGGTAATTTATAGCCATTGTGATATTCTTTCATCATATATTTTTTATTGATCGCATCATCAGTGAACTTTTCTTTAGCCGCATCCCATTCTAATTTTTTCCCGCTGCGAAAGGCAATGTTTCCCATTTGCGCAACTGTTGCAACATGGGCAGCAGCATGTATGTCGCAATGCAGGTCTCCCATTTTTCTTGATTTTACTACACCCACAAAATTTTCCCAATGCTTATCTAATCCGTTATCAGACGGCTTTACAAATGGCTTGCTGGCTTTATGCTTGCTGTTCTTTTCCTCTATTACTTCCCAGCCGCCGCGATCAAGTATTAAAGTGCCGTTATTACCGATGTAAGCAATTCCATGATCACGATTGTAAGAGCCATTATCAATTCCCATTGCGGAATCCCATACCATATTGAAGCCATCGAACTCGTACAAAGTAGTAAGGGTGTCGGGCGTTTCTTCATATAAATCAGGGTAGGCAAAACGGCCGCCTAATGCCGAAACCGATTTTGGTATTGGAGATTTCATACCAAGTAAACCGTAGTCTAATAAATGCACGCCCCAGTCTGTCATTAAGCCACCGGCATAATCCCAGAACCAGCGGAAATTAAAGTGAAAGCGGCTTGAGTTAAATGGCCGTGTTGGCGCAGGACCAAGCCACATGGCATAATCAACGCCTGCCGGCGGCGCAGTATCCGGTACCACAGGTCCGGGCTGCATCCATCCCTGGTAACACCACACTTTTACCGTGCGAATATTTCCAAGCACACCGCTTTGAACATAGTCAACTGCATCTCTAAAATGCTGCTGGCTGCGTTGCCATTGGCCCGCCTGAACTACTTTGTTATATTTTTTTTGCGCAGCTACCATTGCACGGCATTCGCCAATTGAATTACCGACGGGTTTTTCGCAATAAACATCTTTACCGGCGGCACATGCGTTCATCATTATTAAAGCATGCCAGTGATCAGGTGTGCCTACAATAACAGCGTCCACATCCTTATTGTCAAGGAGCTTGCGATAATCGCCATAAGTTTTGACTTTTGAAGTATCAACATTCTTTTTTGCGAGATCGGTCATTCTTTTGTCAATTACATTTTTATCAACATCACAAAGTGCTACCACATTCACGCCGGGTATTTTTAATGCTGAGGTAAGATTTGAAAACCCCATTCCATTGGCGCCAATCAGCCCTATGTTCAATTGATCACTTGGTAAAACCCGGTTTTTGAAAATAGCAAATGCATTGTTATCCATTGCTGACGCTAATAAACTTCCGCCCAATAGGGCAGCAGAATTTTGCACAAACTTTCTACGTGAGTTCATTTACTATAAATTTTAAAATAAAAAAATGAAGATTTTACAATCGAAAACATTACGAACGAGATACTTTAATAGACGGGATACAAGCCTTTATTTATAGAAAATAACCCGTTTTGAAATTTATTGCTAATATACGGCATTAACTAAATCGGAATTTGAAAAAAATTATGGCGCTACGGATAACATAAAAAGCTCAATCATTCAATTGGGTGCGGTTTACCTTTCTAAGAAATCCTGGTAAGATTCCTGCATATACGCTTTCCCGAAATTTATGAAAGAGCTATCAACCGCGGCATCTTTATAAATTATTTTTTTTGAAACATTGTCTATAGTAACTGTGTCCGATGGCGTAACGAATCCAAATCCATTATTAAAACTATAAAAAGCAAACTGCGTTGCGGAAGAATCCAGCAGATCTTTGCTCCATTTAAAATCATTTGCGGGTAAGCCCATCTGATGCAGAACTGTTTTTGCAATATCAGTTTGCGAGCCCGTATTTTTTATAATACCCTTTAGCTGTAATGCCCCGCCCGTAAAAATTAACGGAATGTGAAATTTAGAAGGCCGGTCATTAGGGTCATGTCCTGGCAACGGATGGCCATGATCTGCAACCAGGACTACGAGGGTATTTTGCCACCAGGGTTCTTTTTTTATTTGATCAATAAACTTCCCTATACTGCTATCTGTATAGTAGAAGGCATTTTTAAATAATGTTGTTTCGTCCTCGCCTTTGAAATGCGGAGGCATGGGAACATCATAAGGTTCGTGGCTGCTTAAGGTAAAAATTGTTGCAAAGAACGGCTGTTTTTCATTTTTTATATCATTGTAAAACCGGTTCAGAACGATATGGTCATGCACCCCCCATGAAGTAGTTCTTTCTGACGGATCGAAGGAATATTTGCTCACAAGTTTTTGGAAACCTACATTAACTAAATAAGATTTAATGTTAGCAAATTCAAGTTCGCCCCCATAGGTATAGCTTGAATGATATCCTTCCTTCTCAAGTGATTGATTAATTGCTGGAAGATTTTGTGTTTTCGTAGGTGTTTTAATTATGGAAGTTATGGCCTGGTTTGGATAGCCGCTTAAAACTGCAACCTGGCCTTTTTCACTCCTATCGCCAGCAGCATAAATATTGGTAAAAAGCAACCCTTCGGAAGCAATCTTATCAAGGTTAGGCGTGACTCCAGGTTCGCCACCCAGGCAACCGACCAGCTTTGCAGTATAGCTTTCCATTATTATAAAAATAATATTCGGCCTTTTGTTTGACAGGATGGAGGGGCTTTTTACAGGGCCTGTATCATACAAACTATCAACCAATTCTTTGGCTCTCCCGCTGGAAAAATATTCAAAAGGATTTTGATCGCTATTTCTATTGAGAATTGAATGAGTCACATTCCAGGGCAAATTAAGTGCGGCATGATCGGCAAATATTTTTTGAGAGAAATAGACATCACTTTGGTTCATGGGGATTTTCTGAATTCCTCCACGTATGGGAACAAATAGAAAAACCAAAAGAAAAAGGGAAAGGATCACACGAAGAAAGTTAGCGCTACCGTTTTTTTTATCAATTGAAAATAAGCGCCTGTTTTTTCTATAAAGCCAAATAAATAAAAAACACAATCCCGATAAAATCAATAATAATAGTAATAGCGGAGCAGATAAAATTGAACCACCCATCTCTTCCGGAGATTTTAAATATTGGAGTGGAGTAGCATCCATGCGGTATCCCCAGGCGGTATAAAGTTCAAGATCTGCTGTTGCGATAAAAGAAAGAAGTATGATAACAGCAATTGTGTATACTTCGATTATTTTATTTGGATTGAATCCCGGGAAAATAGATTTTATAAAAAAAAGAAGGAATGGTAAAATGCAGATATAAGAAGTAAAAGAAAGGTCCATTCTTAATCCGTACAAAAAAACCTTGCATATTTCGATAAAAGTTAGGCCACTACTAAGCGAATGATGATAAACCAAAAACATCGCTTTCGTTATAATGAAATAAAGAACCCAAAAAATGAAATAACTTAGATACGCTGAATATTTTTTCACGCGGCAAAAGTAGTAATGTTATATTAATGCGCTAAGTAGGCCATAAGTAAAATTATCAGAAAGCCGGCGATTGCAACTAAATAATTTGCGCATGTTGCGATACCAGGAACGACGAAAAAGTTAAAACCAAAATACCATGAATCTTTTTGAAAACATGTCACGTATTTTGTACAAATAAGTATTATGAAAAAGTTTCGATATGTGATCTTCCTTTCTCTTCCACTTTTTACTCTGTGGTTTTGCACGTCGTCATCAAGCGTGAAGGAAAAAGATGCTCAAAAAAGTTTTGATAGAGCAACAACCGAACCTGTCGCCAAACACGTTGCCGTATTGGAATTATTTACCTCCCAGGGCTGCTTGAGCTGCCCGTCCGCCGACAGGTTGCTGGATATCTACAGTAATAAAGAAAATGTTATTGCTCTTTCTTTTCATGTTGATTATTGGGACCGGCTTGGGTGGAAAGATCCTTACAGTTCGAAGGAATATACACAACGCCAATATAAATATGCGTCCGCTTTGCATTCATCGGTTTACACGCCGCAACTTGTTATAAACGGTGAAAATGAAATGGTTGGGAGCGACGCTAAAAAAATTGATAATACATTAAGGAAAGCCTGGTCGCAGAATACAAATTCAAATGTTTCAATTGGGAGCGTAGATCTGGATAATGGAAAGGCCACAATTAATTATACTATTAGTGGAAGCAGCGGCGATTTTTTACTGAATATTGCCTTGGTTGAAAAGAAAACGATAACAAATATAAAGTCGGGTGAAAATGGCGGCGTTACTCTGAGTGGCACAAATGTGGTTAGAAATTTTAAAACGGTAAGCAAGCCTGCAGAGGGAACGAGTAGCTATGTTATTGACCTGCCACAAGAGATTGATTTAAAAAATATGTCTGTAGTGTTGTATTTGCAGGAAAGTAATAATAAGATTTTGGCTGCAGACCAGGCTCAGATATCCATGTAAAATAGCTCACACAGGATAAAATAAAACCCTCCTGATTCTACCTGGAGGGCTTTTTTCCAAAAATAAAACTATAGAGATTTCACCGTAGTCACTGAAGTTACTTTAGAAGAAGTAGGAATTTCTTGTCCCATAACCTGTACCGTTCCTGAAGCATCCGAATTGGTCGTATTTTGTTTTATTACGCCGGTTTTTGCATCAACTATTTCTTCACCTGTAAATTTTCCTTTGGTTTTAGTCTCGATCTGCATCCCCTGCATCTCCATCTTTAGCTCACTATCGATGGTGCCGACAAGTGAGATGGAGTAGTCATCGCCATTAATTGCATTTAGAGTATAAGTAGTAACTTTTGTAATTCCATCCTTTGAGGAAGAATCTGACCAACTGCTTCCAACTTTAGAGCCTTTAGGAATTACTTCAAAAGCCATTTTTGCACCGTAGCCCTGCTCTTCAGGATCTCCGCCCATTTGTTTCATAATCATCTCAGTAGGATTATCGGAAGATCCGGATTTATCTGTTGTATCTGTATTTTGTGCTATAATAATATTTCCTGATTTATCCATCACAACATCTTTGGGCTGGTTAATAATATCTTTAAAATTCTTCCCTATTTGCCCATCCATATCTTCCTTTTTGTCGGAATCAAAATTGATGTCCTGTCCCATAGAGTTGACAACCATTTTCATGGCCGTAATGGTATTCACAAAATTGATATTATTATCCTTTACCTCTTTTACTTCGAGTCTATAGTTTGAGGTCACATCCGCTTTTGATTCCATCGTTTGCCCCATCATTTCTGAGGAAGTTGACGTGGAAATTTTATTTTCAACAAGATATTTTTGACCAGGAGAAAGGTTCAACGAACCTGTTGGTGTCTTCCCCGCGGGAATTTCTCCTTGCGTTGACGCGTTAGTTGACGTGCCCGTTATTTTTTGTGCACATCCCGAAGCACCTGCAAGAATAATTATTATAAAAAAGAAATATTTTTTCATTTTATTTTTTATTAGTTTAATTGCAAATATATGCTTGCGTTGTAAACTAATAAAAGGTTCCTGGCAGGTATCCGGATAAAAACAAATTTTAGCTTCTCAAATCCCTGGATGCGGATGGATAGAAATGTTTTAACTTTCTTTTTTCATGCCGGATGCTTCGTTTAACAACCTAATGTATTTTAAAACAAAAAAAATAGTTTGGTCCTAAAACACGTTATACTTGGTCTTTTATGGATAATTTACTGCGTTGTTCATAGCTTCTTTGCATCTACACGAGTTAAAATTTATTTAGAAAAAAAATCAGGCTATTTTTTTCGATACTACAGGTTGTCGTATTCTTTGTTTGCAGCTATAACCCTTGCCTTGCTTATTTATTTCCAATACAAAATCCAAAGCGTCTTATTATTTAATTCATCGGCGATTGGAAACCTTGCCTTGCTCCTGTTTGTGATTCCCGGTTTTATTTTAATGTGCATGTCAATATATAAGTATTTCCGACTCCTGAGTGGCATCAGGTCTCTTTATCATAAAAAACAAACATCGGTTTTGAGGGTAGATGGCATTCATCAATATATGAGACATCCATTGTACAGTGGAACGTTATTATTCCTGTTTGGAATTTTTTTAATTTTTCCTTTGCTCAGTAATTTTATTTCGGTTTGTATAATTGCGATGTATGTAGTTGCAGGTGTCAGCCTGGAGGAAAGAAAGTTGTTACTTGAGTTTGGAGACTCCTATAAAATCTACCGGTCCAAAGTTCCTATGCTTATACCCAATTTCAGGAAGAACACGAAATAAAAAAGGTGACCAAATTGGCCACCCTTAAGTTTGTTGGAAATATCGATCTTAGCCGATTAATTTCACATTAACGGCATTCATGCCTTTTTGTCCATTTTGCAAGTCAAATTCCACTTTGTCGTTCTCTTTAATTTCATCAATTAAGCCGCTTGCGTGTACAAATGTTTCTTTTGAAGAATCATCGTGTTTAATAAAACCGAAGCCTTTTTCAGTATTGAAAAATTTTACGGTTCCTGTTGTTTTGTTGTCCATTGTATTGTTTGTTTATAAAATAATTAGCCGCGAAGATACGGATTTAAATCGTATAATGAATTCCCGGGAAATACAAGATGTTAAATCAGTTGTCACCGCGCATGGAAGAAAGCTGAACTATATCCAGGAGATTTGTGGCGGTAGGAGAGATTGTACTGCTTAACATGATCTCTTTCCACTTATTAATTTTTTTATCCCAAACCGGTCTCGGGGGAAAATTATTATTTGCAGATACAATAAGAGTAGCAACTTTTGAAGAAATCTTTACCGGTTGTCCTTCAGGTCCTTCAATAGTTAAATATTTTTTTCTGTCACCCGGATTAATACTATATTCTTTAGCTAATGATCTATCTTTTGCCGACTCTATAATTGATTTTAAAGTCTTATTGTTGATCGAATCATCTACGACTTTATTCGCCTGGCTATCCGTCATGTTCGAGGCAGATGATGCAACTTCCCGGTCATTAAGGTTGCTGTTCTCTTTTTCAAAGAATAAAGAGCTAATAAAAATGATCAGTAAAGACGCAGCGGCTGTGAGTCCGTAAAATATAAATTTAGATCTTTTGCGATACGCAGGAATCTGTATGATCTTTTTTTCAGTACTATCAAGTTCTGTTACAATATTATCCCAAATGCTCTTTGGAGGCGTTGATTCATAATTGTATAATTTTTGTTTAAAATCCTGCATGACTCTGCTATGAGTTTAATGTGTCGTTACTTTGTTTTATCCAACCTTTTTTCCAGCGATTTTTTCAGAACCCCCTTAGCTCTTGCCAATTGGGATTTACTTGTGCCCTCAGTGATCCCAAGCACATCGGCAATTTCCTTGTGTGAATAGCCTTCTATCACATGCATATTGAAAACTGTTTTGTAGCCCGGCGATAATTCATTTACCAAAGAAATTATGTCTTTTTCAGCGAGGGTATCAAGAATATTCAGATCATAATCTTCTATGGTATTTTCCTGCACTTCAGTTACATTATAAAGTTTTATTTTTTTTCTGAAGTGCTCAATAGAAGTATTTACAAAAATGCGCCTGATCCAGCCTTCAAATGAACCATCTCCCCGGAATTTAGTAAGATTTTTAAAAATTTTTACAAATCCTTCCTGTAAAAGATCGTTTGCATCTTCGACATTTCCTGAATAACGAAGACATACACCATACATTTTTGAAGAATATTTTTGATAAAGAAGTTCCTGCATTTGCCGGTTTCCGTCAATACATCCTTGTATCAAGTCGGTTTCTGAAACTGTATGGTTGCTTGCAGTATTCAAATATTATAAGGTTTTAATCATAGTTGGATTCAATTATCCAGCCTCTCCAGGTACGTTATAAGTTTTTGTATGGCTTTTTTCCTGTGACTGAAATTATTTTTTTCCGATAAAGACATTTCTGCAAAAGTTCTTTTCGCGCCATCGGGAATAAAAACCGGGTCATATCCAAATCCTTTATCGCCCCGCCTATTTGCAATAATAGTGCCTTTGCAGGTACCTTCAAAAAGAATCTGGCTTTCATTTAATATTAAACATATTACTGTTTTAAAGCTGGCAGTTCTGTCTTTTTTATTTTCAAGTTTCAAAAGGAGTTTGTCGATATTATTTTCAAATGATTTTTCTTCACCGGCATACCGGGCGCTTTTTACACCCGGTTCACCATTTAAAGCCTTAACCTCCAAGCCTGTGTCTTCGGCAAAACAATTTTGCCCTGTCAATTTATATATTACCCTCGCTTTCTCTATAGCATTCTCTTCCAAAGTTTCATGGGGCTCAGGGATGTCAATATCTATTCCTGCCTCCGCAAGAGTCTTAATATTAAAACCTTCATTAAGCAGGCTTTTAACTTCCCTTACTTTATTAATATTATTGGTTGCGAAAACGAGGGTTTCCATTACTTTTTAATCTTGAAAATTTTTTGCAGGCTACCCCATAATTGCTTTTTCGAATCGATATCCTCCTGTAATAGTTCTAATCCCGGGCAAAAAATATATTGAATTTCATGGAAAACCTGGACCTGGAAATCAGGAATGGTAAAAGGAAGATCAATATTAGCGGCGGAAACCCCGAAGGACAATACTTTTTTGCATGCTAATTGGGACAATAAATCTTTATAGTTCACATCTTTGTTGTGTGCGAAATTTACAACCGCGATGTCAGCCATTGTTACATTACATGCATTAATGAGTCCCGATAAAAATTTTAATTCGGTGTCACTTAAAAATTTATGATGTTCATTATGCACAACAAAAGCTATATTTTTTTCATTCCCTCCTAAAAAATCAATTCGTGTCCCTGTTTGAGTTGCAGTCGTGCCGGATTTAACTGTTAAATCCACAAGGTTTTTTTTAAATAATGACTGAAATAAGGATATCGGTAATTGAATGTTATCTATACTCATAATTTAATAAAGCTTCTTTTTTTCGTTTCTTTGCTACAAATTTAATGATATGATTGCAGCCGCGGATTTTAATATAACAAGAGTGGAAAAAAGCAGATTGAACTCAATGTCGTTGGAAAATATCCCTTTCGGGAAATATTTTACAGATCATATGCTGGAGGTTGATTTTGAAGATGGTGAATGGAAAACGGTAGAAATAAAGCCCTACCAGGCTCTTTCGCTTTCCCCTTCGCTTGCAGCGTTGCATTACGGGCAAGCAATTTTTGAGGGGATAAAGGCATATAAGAACCAGGACGGAGTAGCCCAAATTTTCAGGCCTGAAGAAAATTTCAAACGCTTTAATATATCTGCTGAAAGAATGGAAATGCCTAAAGTTCCTGAGGATATTTTTATGGAAGGGATGAAACAATTAATCAGCCTTGATATCGACTGGATTCCAAATAAGGCGCATCATTCCTTATATATCAGGCCTTTCATGTTTAGCACCGATGAAATGATAGGAGTGAAACCGAGCAGTAAGTATAAATTCATGATCATACTTAGTCCTACAGGACCATATTACAGTGTGCCCATGCGTATCTATGTCGAGGAAAAGTATGTGAGGGCTGTAGAAGGTGGTGTAGGATATGCTAAAAACGCAGGAAACTACGGTGCGGCCATGCTTCCTTCTGCTGAGGCAAAAAGAAAAGGCTACGATCAGGTTCTTTGGATGGACGCGTTTGAACATAAATATGTGCAGGAATGTGGCACTATGAACATTTTTTTTCTAATCGGAAATAAAGCGATAACCCCTGGCCTGGAATCCGGAACTATTTTGGCTGGCGTCACCAGGGATAGTGTTATCCAGCTTTTGAAGGACCTCGATTTTTCTGTTGAGGAGAGAAATTTAAGTATACATGAAGTCGCGGAAGCGTATAAATCAGGCAATCTGAAGGAAGTTTTCGGTACGGGCACTGCCGCCACAATCTCTATGATTAAGGAGCTTTGTTATAAAGATTTTATAATGAACTTCGATGTAGATAAATGGAGCACCGGCCCGAAGATCAAAGAGTTAATGAGTGGAATAAAAGAGGGCCGTATTGAGGACAAGTACGGTTGGATGGTGAAAATTTAATAAATTCTGAACCTATTCTTAATGGCTATATTCTTTTTACTTGAGGTTTTTTTTGAATCCAAATAATTTTGGTATTTAAATAACCTACGCTTACCTTTGCCGTCCAAAAAAAATCAGGTTAAAAGTAATGCCTACAATACAACAATTAGTAAGAAAAGGAAGAACAATTATAAAGGCTAAGAGTAAATCAAGAGCCCTTGACAGTTGTCCGCAACGCCGTGGGGTGTGTACGAGAGTGTATACCACTACTCCTAAAAAACCAAATTCTGCTTTACGGAAAGTGGCCAAGGTAAGACTTACAAATAAACTTGAGGTTATTGCATACATACCTGGTGAAGGACATAATTTACAGGAACACTCCATAGTTCTTATCCGTGGCGGAAGGGTAAAGGATTTGCCTGGAGTACGTTATCATATCGTTCGTGGAAGTCTTGATACTGCCGGCGTTAAAGACCGTAAACAGAGTCGCTCTAAATACGGTACGAAAAGAGAGAAAGCAAAAAAATAAATCAGAATTAATTCCATCTGGGAAAAAATTCATAAAGAGTAAACAAAGTAAACAAATAAATTAAATGCGTAAAGCACAAGCCAAAAAACTTCCCCTTGCTCCTGATCCTAAATTTCAGGATAAACTGGTTACAAGATTTGTAAATAATTTAATGTGGCAGGGAAAAAAGAGTGGAGCTTACAATATATTTTACGATGCCCTTGAAAAGGTTAATAAAATTACCGGTGATGATGGATATGAGGTCTGGAAGAAAGCGTTGGCGAATGTAACTCCGGGAGTTGAGGTGAAAAGCCGTCGTATAGGTGGTGCAACATTCCAGATCCCTGCAGAAGTAAGGGCTGATAGAAAAACTTCACTTAGTATTAAGTGGCTTATTAAGTATAGCCGCGATCGTAATGGTCGCAGCATGTCAGAAAAGCTGGCAAATGAGATAGTTGCAGCAAGTAAAGGAGAAGGTGCAGCATTTAAAAAGAAGGAAGATACCCATCGTATGGCAGATGCAAATAAAGCGTTTGCACATTTCAGGATTTAAATTATACGGAAACTAAGCGCGAACCCTTTCTTTTATGAAGGGGTTTTTTATTGCATTTCATTGTTAAATATATCTGTTGTCTTGTATTAAAATCAGCAGAATATTTGTAACTTTGCGCCTCCAAAAAGTATTTAAAAAGAATTCAATAACAACAAAATAAAAACAAGGCCATGGCCGACTTAAGATTTCAAAGAAACTTCGGTATTGCAGCTCATATTGATGCTGGCAAAACTACTACTACAGAGCGTATTCTGTATTATACAGGTGTTAACCATAAAATAGGTGAAGTGCATGATGGTGCGGCTACTATGGACTGGATGGCACAGGAGCAGGAAAGAGGTATTACTATTACTTCGGCTGCTACCACATGCTTCTGGAATTTCCCTACCGTACAAGGAGTAAAAACACCCGATACTAAATTATATAAGTTCAATATTATTGATACACCCGGCCACGTTGACTTCACCGTAGAAGTAGAGCGTTCGCTACGGGTTCTTGACGGTTTGCTGGCTTTATTTTGTGCTGTAAGTGGCGTTGAGCCTCAAAGTGAAACTGTATGGCGGCAGGCCAATCGCTACAAGGTTCCCCGCATTGGTTTTGTAAACAAAATGGACCGTGCCGGTGCAGATTTTCTGAATGTTGTAAAACAGGTAAAGGAAATGCTGGGTGCCAAAGCCGTGCCATTGCAATTGCCTATCGGTGCAGAAGATGGCTTTAAAGGAGTTGTTGATCTGATTACTATGCAGGGAATTATCTGGGATGATGCAACGCAGGGAATGACTTATAAAGTGGTACCTATTCCTGAGGATATGGTAGAAGAGGTGAATGAATGGAGGCAGCACCTGATTGAAGCAGTTGCGGACTATGATGAAAAATTATTGGAGAAATTTTTTGACGATCCCAATACAATTACGGAGGACGAAATTCATGAAGCAATTCGTAAAGCAACAATAGATATTTCTATCATACCTATGATGTGTGGATCTTCTTTTAAAAATAAAGGAGTTCAGACAGCCCTGGATGCTATTGTGAGATATCTTCCAGGTCCTATGGATCTTGAAGCAGTTAAAGGTGTTAACCCTGACACAGGGGATGAAATTGAGCGTAAGCCGGATCCAAAAGCACCATTCTCGGCTCTTGCATTTAAGATCATGACAGACCCATTTGTTGGCCGTCTGGCATTTTTCCGTGCTTATTCCGGTCGCCTTGATTCAGGATCTTATGTATTGAATACACGCACCGGTAAAAATGAAAGAATCTCAAGGATCATGCAGATGCATGCTAATAAGCAAAACCCTGTAGATTTTATTGAGGCAGGTGATATTGGCGCCGCCGTGGGGTTTAAAGATATAAAGACAGGAGATACTCTTTGTAATGAAGATCATCCGATCGTTCTGGAAGCAATGACATTCCCTGAGCCGGTAATTTCTGTAGCAGTAGAACCAAAGACGCAGGCTGACGTTGACAAAATGGGCATGGCGATAGCAAAACTTGTAGAAGAAGACCCGACTCTAAGAGTGAAAACTGATGAAGAAACCGGTCAGACCATTTTGAGCGGAATGGGTGAATTACACCTGGAGATTATCGTGGACAGAATGAGAAGGGAATTTAAAGTTGAGATTAACCAGGGAGCTCCGCAAGTTGCGTATAAAGAGGCATTTCAACAGACTATTGAACATAGGGAAGTTTTGAAAAAACAAACAGGTGGTCGCGGTAAGTTTGCCGATATCGTTTACGAAATAGGGCCTGCCGATGAAGAATTCCTAAAAGAAGGAAAAGGAAATTTCCAGTTTATAAATGGCCTTTTTGGTGGATCGATTCCAAAAGAATTTGTTCCGGCTATTCAAAAAGGTTTTGAGACTGCGATGACGACAGGTGTTCTTGCCGGCTACCCTATGGAAAGCATGAAGGTGAGGGTATTTGATGGTTCATTTCACCAGGTTGACTCTGATGCTATGAGCTTTGAATTGTGTGCTAAGCAAGGTTATCGGGAATCAGGACGAAAGGCGAAGCCGGTTTTACTGGAGCCGATCATGAGAATCGAGGTGCTTACTCCTGACCAATACATGGGAGATGTAACCGGAGACCTTAACCGTCGTCGTGGAATGCTTGAAGGCATGGATAGCAAGCACGGAGTGCAGGCTATAAAAGCAAAAGTTCCGTTGAGCGAAATGTTTGGTTATGTAACACAACTTCGTTCTTTGTCGAGTGGTCGTGCTACTTCTACTATGGAGTTTAGCCACTATGCACCGGCACCGGTTAATATTGCTGAAGAAGTAATTGCAAAACAAAAAGGAAAAGTGAAAGTAGAAGATTAGGCATAAGACAATTTTATTTGTTATAAGAGCCCCACTGTAAAAGATGGGGCTTTTTTTATGCCCTGAAAAATGCAAATCACCCGCCAGCCAATCTTATTATTGCAACGATTTATAAAGCTGGCAGAATTTTTAAACTACGTACAATGAATTTTGATTTCAATTAGATTATCATTTTATTTAGCCAATGCCCTTTTACTTAATGAATGCGGCCAGATAATAAATCGGGTGTTTTTTTTAAACTTGAATGGAAAATACCCTGTGCTAAAGGTTCTTTTAACCCTTGCACCGCACTCAAATAATTTAGAAATTTGTTACCCGATTGCAGGTATTTATACCCGGTAAGAAATTTTAATAATCACCGCCACTAATAATTTACCGGCTATAATATTTCATAATAGCAATTTGACCAGTATTACATTGATCATAATGTATTACTTACAACCTAAGTATTTAAACGCCTTCATATTAAAAAATTGAATTTTCTGCAAAGAATACACAATTAATAGTATGGACTCGTTGATATAAACCGGGTAAGCCGAAAACGGAATAGAGTAGGCACGAATTAAAACCAAAGAAAATGAGTTACATTTTTAAAGGAAACCTACGCGGTTTCTATTGTGGGGATTGTTATGATTATCTCTACAGAGCCAAAATAAAAATTTATGCAATTGATACGCAGGCGAACATAACTGCGCTTGCCGTTGCACGTGAAAAAGAAACATTTCACCAGCGAACTGAAGATGAGCTAAAAGCACTTTCAAAAAGACTGTTGTATGAAACAGAAACAGATGAAGCAGGCAACTTTACCGTTGATTTTTCAAACGTTAAGAATTATGATGGCGCCGCCTTCGACATAGATTTCGAATGCGGAACGGTACCCATTCATTTTATTCCTGGTAAACCTCCAAAACCAAGGGGGCCTTTTCAATTCCATATCACTACTCATCAGCCATTATGGAAAGAAAGTAACAATGAAAATGAAAGAAATATAAGTTTGGCATATTGGGAGTACGCTATTACTTATAAATTTTGGTGCCGGATATTAAGATTATTTGGCTGGTATGTAATATGTGGCCGTGTGGTGGATTGTGAGAAGAAAACTCCCATCGCAGGGTTGAGAGTAAAAGCATTCGATGTTGATCTTATACAGGACGATTATTTAGGGCAGGGAATCACTGATATTTCTGGTCAGTTTAAAATTTATTATACCGAGGCGGATTTCAGTAAAACTATTTTCCCATGGCTAAATGTTGAATGGCCCGCCGGCCCCGACTTGTATTTTTCAGTCGAAACAGGGGTCGGAACCGTTATTCTACAGGAACCACGGAGTCGCGGCCATCAGAAAGACCGTGAAAATGCACCGAATTGCTTTTGTGTAGAGCTTTGTGTAAAAGACCAGGGCAATGGTACTTATGCACCTGTCCTGTTTCAAAAGATAGGTCAGTATTGGATAGCATCCGATTTTGATGCCAATGGTTTCACCAACGATGTCGAACGTAATGCGTTCACTGGTACAATTCCATTGATCGGTGCGGTGCCGGCGCCATTTTCCAGCACAGCCCTTGAATACCGATTTATTGTAAAAAATCTTGATACAAGCGCTTCAGTTGTTGCAGATGCAAATTACATGGCGCCTTTTCAAATTGGTACGTTGAATCGATTTACCGGCGGCACTCCGCCTTTTACCAGTGAAGATTATTGGGTCAACAATTCGGCTGCCACTAACAATGTAATAATTGATCCGCAGGGTTGGATTCGGGTTCCAAGAGAAAATAGTTTGTTCGGGGTTGCGGGACAATTTTCCCCGGGAATTTCATTGGGTGCATTGATGACAGAAAAGCTGGTAAAGGAGAATTTTGATTTGATCAATCCAGCGGTTTACGTAGCAGGCACAGCTTTTCCTGCAGCTAAAAAGGCTTCCATTCATCATTTTGAAATAACATGCCAGGTGCGTGAAGTAGGCACAATTCCGGTTGCATATTCTAATGTTCTCACTAAGATTGCAGTGTGTAATACTGATTACCTGCAGCGCTTACATCCCGCATGGGCAGGAGGAGACGTACATCGTTACGCCGTTGTTATGCTTGAATTGGAAGAAACAACAATTTCGGGCAGTGGTTGCAACAAAGTTACCAACCAGGTGACAGCTAAGTATTCGGTTGTGCATCCGGTTATTGATAATATGAGAATTTATTTTGAAGGGAATGGAGCGTTGCCTCCGCAGTTTGCGATTAATCCTGTTGTGGGCAATGAAGCTGTTGGCAGTACAAGTCCTCAATTTGATGTTTCCGCTCTTGATCCTTGCGCCTATATCGTATGGCTTGAAGCCACCTTCAGGCTTACGACAGGGTATGGACGGATAAGTGGCTCTACAATTTGGGACCATATAGCATTCTGTAAAGCCTGATAGATTAGTAAGATTAGTAATTCCTGTTGGCCTTAATTTAATAAGGCCACAGGAATTTTTCTTGTATCATATTTCACACTTGCGACAGTTGCTTAAATGAATAAACCTGCAAATAATTAGATACCGATATCGGCATCTTTTTTTATTTGAATTAATTATACAGGCAGTTCTATTGTCGTTTGACTTCCGTTACCTGGAGCGCTTTGCACATATAGCTTTGCATTTATAAGAGCAGCCCTGTTTTGAAGATTTAATAAACCGGCTCCACCACTGTTTATTTTTTCGGTAATGCTAAAACCAATTCCATCATCAGCCAGTTCGAGCCGGATTAATTTTTCGGAAGCATCTAATAAAACAGTAATTTTTTTTGCCCGGCTGTGCTTAACCATATTGTTAAGTATTTCCTGAACCATCCGGTATAAAATAGTGGCTTTATCATTGTCAAGAAGTGGGAGATGGCCAACCTCAGTATAAGTTGCATTGAACTGGCCGGTTTTATTGAGCCTTTCTACTTCGGTTGCAAGAGCTACCGATAATCCTGTTTTAGCGATCCTGTCGCTGTTGAGGCTCACGGATAAAGATTTGATATCGGTGAGAAGTTGCCGTGTAAGTTCTTTCGTGTTTTCTATTTTATCTTTTGCCTTGCCAATATCATTTAGTTCAATTGTAAATAAATTTATTTTAATAAGGCTGGCAACCTGTCCAAGATTATCATGAAGTTCGCTGGAAATGTGACGGAATGTTTGCTCTTGTATCTCAAGCTGGGATTCGAGAAGAGTTTGGGAGAATTTTGCGTGGAGCTGCGCCTGTTCTTTCCGGTGTTTATAAATACGATTTTGGTATTTGATGACAGCTATTATAATAATACTCACCAGCATAACCATTACGGCACCTCCTGCAATTACCGTGAAATATATTTCCTGGTCCGTCTTGAACATAATAAACCAAATATTATTAGAGTATAAAATAAATAATTGAGTATGTAGTAAACTATAAAAATTAATTTATTTGTGATCCCGGGGTTTGTGTCTTTCAACGAGTTAAAAAGTCCGTTCATAAAAAATTGCCCCGAGAACAAAAGCATGAAAGCAATACAAAACCAAAATTGAAAAGTCTTAAAAATGTTTACATCAGGATTGAGCGGTAAATTGAACAAGCTGATGACGCACCAGATAATAATAAGTGTTCCTTCTATATTGTATTGCCACGAGGGAAATTCGTTAATTCCCTGCAGGTATATTGAAATAACTATGCTGAACAATATAAAAAAAGGCATGGATACAATTAATAATTTTTTTAGCCACGACGTTTGAACCAGGCGGGAAAAATATAACGTAACTAAGGAGTATTCAATAGGGATATAAAAATGATACGGAGTGTAACGTTTCATTTCTGCAAAATATCTAAAATAATCGCTTATCGATTCGGTTATTATTGAAAAAAATAATAACCAACAAATTACTAACAGCGTTTTATCTTTTTTTGAATTGATACATAAGAGAACAAATGCAATCACTAATAAGATATAATATAAATAGCGTTCAAACGTCATTGAAACATTTTAGGTTAAAGCATATCTTATTAATGAATTATGTTTATCCTCCCGTTGCATCTTCATATGTATGGCGCGGCACTACTTCAAATATTGGCACAGTTGATATACTTGCACTTTTTACAGCGCTTAAAGTTTGCTGGGTAGCTGAAGTTTTAGAAGCACCGGTATTTTTTGGTCTCTCATGATTTTGCCCGGCTTCTTCTCCTATCACCTCGTAACCTGTTGGCGAATCGCACGGCCTTGCGCCTCTTGCCATTAAAGTTACCCGCTCATTGATCTTTCCTTTATCATCAGGAATGTCATTTATACCAAATGTAAAAGTGATGCCGCCAGCATTCGGTTGCGACAACAACATAAGAATCGCTTCCTTGCCAAACGTAACTTCTACGGTCTCATTTTTTAGAGAACGTTTATCATTTTTAAAAATTTTTTCAAGCCTGTTTAAAAATTTGTCACGCATATGCCTGAATGCGCTGATTGTAATGGGCTGAGAAAAACCAGCAAGAGTATTATCCGGATTTAATTCTATTTTGACCGGAAAATTTTTCACCCATGGGGTTTCTTTATTTGTCTCATCATAGTTATAGCCCGGGATCGTAATTTTTGTTTTTTTGTTCATGATAGTTTTTGTTTAAAATAAAAGTAATATACCAAGCTACCACTCATTTTTTATTTTAAGATGGCCGGGCCCATAATCCGTTCAATTTTATTTAAAAAGCAGTATAAATACCTTTTTGCATACAGGTTAAATTACTCTTGCATCAACCATATCATGTGTTCTGCTTATCCAGATATCAAAAGTTTTGGCTATATTAAAAGGAGCAGGCTGAAATAAATATTTGGTGCGGATCACATTCGGCAAAAAAGGAAGGGTGAAAAAAAACTCAAAAAAAGGGGGTTTTCACGGTACCACAGGAATGCAAGATGTTGCATTTTTGTATCAGCAATTAAGACAAAGGAAATAATAAGAAATTTTTCAAAAAGTCTAAACACGAAATCGATTTAAAGCTTTAAAAAAGTTTATTAAAATAATAGCGGTGGTTTTTCAATTAGAGTTCAAGGTGCCCTTCGGGGCATTTTGGATTTTATACACCTTAGTATTTGGAAAACAGAATTATGGGTTTATTTTTTCTTGAAATCACCGCGCTTCCATGCTTTGATGAATTCGGCCCATGCCATTGGATTAAAAATATTTTGAGGTGGGAGCTGGCCTGCAGAATAATATTTCTGGGCGTTCTGTTTCAAAAAATAATTATTTGCTTCACGGCCATCCCTGGGATATACTGACATTAAAGCCCTTCGGTTACTTTCTGAAACATTTTGTCGTGCAATTTCCTGCTGATCATCCGGCACCTGGATGGTGGCAAAATCTCTTTCAAATTCCTCACGTGAGGGGAGTTTTTTTATGATCGTTGCGGGAAGGTAAACTGTATCTTCTATCATTAGCTGTATCATACTTTGCTGGTTACCATCCAGCGTTTTTGGAATCGTCACACGCTTTGGTTTGTAACCAACACTTGTGAATTCAACCTCGTCGCCCTTTAAGACGACAATAGAAAAAACACCTTGTTCGTTAGTGATGGTTCCACGATTTTGTCCCATCACCACAATACTTACTGAAGGCAATGCCTTAAGACTATCGGCAGACATTACAACTCCATACAGTTGGACGACGGAATCTTTATAAGTTTCAAATTGAGCTTTGGCAGCGACCGGAATGAAAAACGAAAGGAATATGATGTATTGTAAAATTTTTTTCATGACCCCAACCCCTGAAGGGGCATATTTGATTTTTTAAAGTTCTTAAAATTTAATTAAAAGAAGTCCATCCTCTCCAGGGAAAGGGATGTTAATTTAAACAAAGTAAGGGTATCAATGGTTAAATTTGCAGATACTATTCCTTTTTAACAAATAATTGAACCATGGTTGAAAAAGATATTTTGAAAGCGCTTGAAAATGTTCAGGAACCGGATCTCGGGAAAGACCTCGTGACTTTGAATATGGTAAAAGACATTAACATCAGTGGCAATGATGTTTCTTTTACGGTAGTGCTCACAACGCCCGCTTGCCCAATGAAAGAACTTATAAAGAATGCCTGCATTAACGCCGTTCAGCTACTGGTGAATAAAGAAGCATCCGTTACTGTAAATTTCACAAGCAACACTACTACTCTGAGGAAAGACAACAATGTTCTCTCTGGTGTAAAAAATATAATTGCAGTGGTGAGCGGAAAGGGTGGAGTAGGGAAAAGTACTGTTGCTGCAAACCTTGCTTTGGCTATCGCTGAAGGCGGCGCCAAAGTTGGGTTGATGGATGCTGACATTTACGGACCAAGCGTTCATATTATGTTTGGGGTGCGGGGGGACAGACCCGTGATGAAAGATATAGAAGGAAAAGGCAAAATCGTTCCGTTGGAACGCTATGGAATAAAACTAATGAGCATAGGTCTACTGGTTGATGAAAAACAAGCTGTTGTTTGGCGTGGCCCGATGGTGAGCAGTGCAATAAGGCAGTTTGTAACCGATGTTGATTGGGGTGATCTTGATTATTTAGTAATCGATATGCCGCCAGGAACAGGCGATATACATTTGACAATCGTTCAAACCGTACCTGTCACTGGAGTAATTGTTGTAACTACACCACAACTGGTTGCATTGGCAGATGCAAAGAAGGGCATCGCGATGTTTAACCAGGCCCAGTTAAAGGTACCTGTGATTGGCCTTGTAGAAAATATGAGCTATTTCACTCCCGCAGAATTACCCGATAATAAATATTTCATTTTTGGAAAAGAAGGAGGAAAAAATCTTGCTGAAGAATTTGACATTCCTTTCCTTGGGGAAATACCCTTGGTGCAATCAATTCGTGAAGGCGGTGACCTGGGAATTCCCGTAATGGTTGGTGATGATGAAATTTCCAAAAAAGCGTTCATAGAATTTAGCGACAATGCCATACGGGGTATCGCTATGCGAAATGCGCAGTTGCCCGCTACCGAGGTTTCTGAAGTACTTGAGTATAGCTAAATATAAAAGAGGATCACTTCCTGAAATAGCTAATTGTATCATTACCATATTTTTCCTGTTTCTCTAAAATGAAGTTTTTCAACTGGGGTGCATCTATTCCATTTTCAATTATTAATTGTTCATTTATAATCACCCTTGCCTCATCCCATAAATTCTTATCGATAAAAGATTGTAAAGTTTTTGCTCCACCTTCAACCAATATGCTCTGAATGTTCATTTCAAAAAGAGAATGAATTAACTGCTCAATAAATTTTTCTTTCTCTAGTCTTATATGAATAAGATTTTCTTCATTTGAATTTTTTGCCAGGTTGTAAATAATTGTTTTCGCATCCCCGTTAAAAACCTTTAGTTCGGGTGGCAAACGAAGTTCTTTGTCAATAACAATTCTTACAGGATTTTTGCCCGGCCATAACCGGGTTGTTAATAACGGATCATCTTTCAAAGCTGTGTTAGTTCCAATTAAAATAGCGGCTTCCTCACCCCGCCACTTATGTACAAGCCGGTTGCTGTAATCGTTGCTTATTAAAACTCTTTCGCCACCTTTAGTATCTATTTTCCCATTTAAACTCTGTGCCCATTTTAATATAATAAACGGCCTGAATTTTTCATGAAAAGTAAAAAAGCGTTTATTAAGGTCTATGCATTCATTTTCTAAAACGCCTGCAATCACTTCGACACCGGCGTCTTTTAATTTTTGTATTCCCTTTCCTGCAACTTCTTTAAAAATATCTTTACAACCTATTACTACTTTGCTGATTTTATTTTGAATTATAAGATCAGTGCAGGGTGGTGTTTTTCCAAAATGTGAGCATGGTTCGAGCGAAACATATAATGTGCCCTGACTAATAAATGCCTTATTCTCCTCAGCCACATTATTTACACAATTCACTTCTGCATGTGCCTGCCCATATTTTTGGTGGTAGCCTTCACCTATTATTTTATTGTCATAAACCAGGACTGCGCCTACCATAGGATTTGGAGCAACATTTCCTTCGCCGGCTTTTGCAAGTTGAATACACCGGCTTATATATTGTTCTTCTGTTGTCAAGTATGTACTTCTTAAAAAATTTATTGCTTCACAAAATAATTAAGTTTGCGATAATGACAACGAAACAATTTTATAATCACTTTTTGAATGAAGCCAAAAGTGTCTACGAAGAAAGGGAAGCGATAAATATCACAGACTGGATATTTGAAAATGTAACGGGCTTAAAGAAATGGGAGAGAAGAGGGAGTTCAAATAAATTGGATGATCAACAGTTCGTTCAATTAAAAAAATATTTAGATGAACTGCTAAAACACAAACCTGTGCAATATATTTTAAATGAAGCCTGGTTTTACAAAATGAAATTTTTTGTAAATGAAGATGTGCTTATACCGCGGCCGGAAACTGAAGAGCTTGTCACTTTGGTTGTAAATGAAGTGCGAAGTATCACTTGCAATATGGGAAGTGAAAAAATGAAAATTTTAGATATCGGAACAGGAAGCGGCTGCATTGCTGTTTCAATAAAAAAGGAATTACCCGGAAGCGATGTAACTGCGATTGACGTAAGTGACGGAGCGTTACTTGTTGCAAAAAAAAATGCCGACATTCTTGGCGCAAAAATTGAACTTAAAAAAAATGATTTTCTTGATGAAACAACGTGGCATCAACTTGGAGAGTTTGATGTAATAGTAAGCAACCCTCCTTACATTCCTGAGGCCGAAAAGAAAACCTTATCAAGAAATGTAACGGAATTTGAACCCGCTCGTGCTTTGTTTGTTCAAAATGACGATCCATTTATCTTCTACAAAAAGATCGCAAAATTTGCGCTCTCACATTTAAGAATTGCGGGAAAAATTTATGTAGAAAATCATGAAAGTTATGCAAACGAAGTTTACAATCTTTTTACGGACTATGATTTTGAAGCTGAGATCAAAAAAGATTTTTATGAAAAGGATAGAATAATAAAAGCGTATAAAAATTAACCTGGAATAAAGTGACAATAACAGAATACTTTGAAATTATTTCATTCCACTTACGGACGCTGATGTAGTAGCGCCAAGTTTTTTGGCGACCTGCATCACCCTTACAATATCACCCCAGCTTACCAGTGAATCAGCATTAATAACCACGGCTGGTTTTATACTGTCGCCTATAAGAAGCTGCCGTTGCAATGAAGGTTCAAGAGAATCAAAAACTATCTTTTGCTGGCCGAGATAAATATCGCGGTTCTTATCAATACTTACAATTACACTTTGTTTTGCTTTTGTATCACTTGAGGCACGGGGATTATTCATCTTTATCACATTTGGATTAGCCAATGTTGAGATGATGAGAAAGAAAAACATAAGAATAAATAGAATATCATTCAGAGGGCCTGTATCCAGTTCGCTCTCTTCATTTTTAAATCGTCTTCTTATGCTCATAAAAATAAATTCTAATCAATTGTGCTATTCTCCTCAATGTGTCGGCTCCTGTAAAATATCTGTAAACTCTGCGCTGGCGATCTCCATTTTATTTTCAATCCTGTTTATTTGGGCGGCGAGATAACTGTGGCCAATGTAAGCCAATATACCAATGATCAATCCTGTGGCAGAAGTGATCATTTTAATGTAGATACCATCGGCAATGGTGTTGGGTGTATATTCCGTGCTTGCAGCTATTCCTTTAAAAAGCGCCAGCATTCCAATAATAGTTCCAAGGAAACCAAATAATGGCGCAATGCGTGCAACAATGGAAATTATAGAAAGATTTTTTTCAAGCTTATACAATTCAAGAACACCCACATTTTCCATACTTTTTTCAATAGCATCCATTGGCTTTCCGATACGCTGTATACCCTTGTCAATAATACGTGCGACAGGATTACTGTTATTTTTGGAAAAGCTCCTGGCTGCAGCCACATTGCCACTCACTATATGATCCCGGATAATCCGCATAAAATTCTCATCAATTTTGGAGGCCTTATTTATAGCGATTAATCTTTCGAAAAAGAAGTAAACAGCACCAACAAATAAGATTCCGAGAGGAATCATTATAACACCTCCACTTACCAGCACTTCCCACAAATTCTGAACTTTAGGAGCCGCTTTAATGGCGGTAGTATCCGCCTGCAGAAAAAATAGATCCATTAATGAGTATTTCGACAAATGTAAAAAGTTATTTGATAAATGATGAATGCAGCTAAATAGTGAAGGAAACTTTAACTTAAATGTTAAATCAACATGAGGATCAGCATCGGATATTCAACAGGCATCAGCTCTCCTCTTCCCATATCATACATAAATGCACGATGGTCTCTGCTGCCTTCGCCATGTCTTTCACGCCGATCCACTCTAACTTTGAATGAATGGATTGCATACCTGTGAATAAATTCGGACATGGCAGTCCCATATAACTTAGCCTGCTTCCGTCAGTACCACCACGAATATTTTCAGTTTTCACATCAAGTCCTGAACGTGTAATTGCTTCTGCGGCGTACGAAGCAACCTGCGGATTTTCATCAAGGATCTGTTTCATGTTGCGGTATTGTTCTGTGATTGTAAATTCCATAGATGCTCCCCGGTAATGATTTACCACATTTTCCGCGATGCTTTTTAATCTGCGCCCATAATTTTCCAAATCTGATAAATCGAAATCTCTTATTATGAATTCAATCGTTGCCTTTTCCGCAATACCCTCAAGTCGCACAGGATGTACAAATCCCTCATTTTTTTCTGTTGCTTCCGGGGCCCATTCGCTCGTTGGAAGTGCATGAAGTATTTCAGCAGCCACCTTTAAGGCATTTACCAGTTTGTTTTTTGCATAGCCGGGATGGGCTATTACACCATTTATAACTATTGTTGCACCATCAGCATTAAAAGTTTCGTCTTCAAGACTGCCTGCTTCACCTCCATCAAGTGTATAACCGAAATCAGCGCCCAGTTTCTTCATGTCAACTTTAGCCGTTCCCCTTCCTATTTCTTCATCAGGCGTAAAAAGTATTTTAATATCACCATGTTGTATGGTCGGATTAGTTCATCAAATATTCCGCGGCCTGCATAATGATCGCGACTCCACTTTTATCATCCGCGCCTAAAAGTGTATTGCCACTTGCGGTGATAATATCTTCCCCAATATGCTGTCGGAGATATGGATGGGATACAGGAGACAAGACCTGGGATGTATCATCTGGTAATATGATATCTTGTTCATCGTAATTTTTATGAAGTATCGGTTTTACATTCGTTCCGCTGCAATCAGGTGCTGTATCCACATGGCTGCAAAAACAGATAACAGGAATATTTTTTTTTGGTGAATTTGATGGTATGGTTGCATAGACATATCCATAGTCATCCATCTCAGCATCCTTAATTCCCATCTTTGTTAATTCATCCGCGAGCAATTTGCTTAGGTTCTTTTGCTTTTCTGTTGATGGATACGTATTGCTTTGAGGATCGCTTTGCGTATCGATTTGCACATAGCGCATAAAGCGTTTCGCAATCGCGGATTTATTAATTTCTACTTCTGTCATACAAATGCTTAAGATTTAAAAGATTTATCAAAGGAACAAAAATGAGATTAAATTTTTTTTAAAATAAAATAATCGAACAACAAATGTTAATTCAGAAGGATATGGGTTCGTGAACCGGACGCTTTCCTTTTACATTAATTTTTCCAATACATAGTATACAATTGGACAAAAAGAGGAATTCTTCAGAGTGAGCTCTGGCCGTTTTAATAAGACGTCTTCGTCTGTATAAGGAAAGCGATGGCAATCGCTGGGGCGGTTGTCATAAATGTTGCAGAAATTATTTTCTCCCAGGAAAGGGCATGGTGTGCTGCGCACGACATAATCTCCATCATTGTCAAGACGCAAATAGGTTTCAATAAAATCCCCCTCCTTCATTTTTAAAAGCCTGGAAATCCGTTTAATGTCAGGCGTTTTAAACCGTGGGGAATAATTTTTACAGCAATTGGCACATTCCAGGCAATCAATTTTTTCAAAGGCTTCTTCATGCAAGTCCGGCAAAGCTTTCAGGACTTTATTTTTATCAGCCCGTTTTAGAAAATCCTTATATTTCTTTTGATTTTGACTTGATTTTTTTTCCCAGTTATGCAACAAATCGCCTTTCATTTTGTAAATATACACATGGTGAAATGACTTATTATCCCGGTAATATATTTCTCCTTTTTGCAACGTAACTTCGCCGGCTTCAATTTTCGGGATATAATTTAAAAAAGTGCTGCATAGCGCTTTTTAGCTGAGTTTAAAGTATAATAAAATATGAATCTGTTTGAAAAGCAATCTTCTGAATTTACAGAAAGGCATATCGGGCCGGACGAAGAAGAAACACGGCAAATGCTTTCTGAAATAGGAGTAGAAACTCTCGGCGAGCTCATTGACAGAACCGTGCCACGCGGTATAAGGATCAGCAAAGAACTGGATGTTCCTTCGCCCTTAAGTGAGTTTGAATATTTGGCTCAGTTAAAGGAAATAGCAAATCAAAATAAGATTTACAAATCTTATATAGGTCAAGGCTATTATGATACGATTGTACCCTCTGTGATTTTGAGAAATCTTTTTGAAAACCCGGGATGGTATACCCAATATACCCCTTACCAGGCGGAGATCGCACAGGGCAGACTTGAAAGTTTGCTGAACTTTCAAACAATGGTGAGCGATCTGACCGGTTTACCAATTGCTAACGCCAGCCTTCTTGATGAAGGTACAGCCGCAGCGGAAGCAATGGCCATGCTCTTCAATCACAAGAACAGGGATCATGATCATATAACTGCTTCCCGTTTTTTTGTAGATGAAAAGATATTTGAACAAACAAAATATATCCTGGTAACCAGGGCAAAGCCTGTAGGAATAGAACTGATGTTTGGTGCATTTGATAAGGCATCGCTTGATGAAACATTTTTTGGCGCTATAGTTCAATATCCGGATAGCGAGGGAATGGTTGAAAATTACCGGAGCTTTTATTGAAGATGTGCATAAAGTAAATGCCCAGGTAGTGATGGCTACAGATTTGTTGGCGCTTACACTGTTAACGCCTCCAGGGGAGCTTGGCGCCGATGTGGCCGTTGGTTCTTCACAGAGATTTGGAGTGCCGATGGGATACGGTGGACCCCATGCGGCTTTCTTTGCAACCAAAGATGAATTTAAAAGAAATATTCCCGGAAGAATAATTGGCGTAAGCATAGATGCGCAAGGGAATCGCTCATTGCGCATGGCCCTGCAAACCCGGGAGCAACATATACGCCGCGAAAAAGCAACTTCAAACATATGTACCGCCCAGGCATTACTCGCTAATATGGCAGCGATGTATGCGGTATATCACGGTGCAGCGGGGTTAAAAAATATTGCTAAAAGAATCGCCTTACTCACGCAGACGCTCGCCTTTGAATTAGAAGATGCAGGTTTTGAATTGAAAAATCAAAGTTTTTTTGATACACTTACTTTTAGAGTTAAAGATTCCCGGAAAATCAATGAGATTTCTGATAAGTATGAAATGAATTTTCATTACCCTGCCGGGGATTCTGTTACAATTTCGCTTGATGAAACAACTACAAAAAACGACATACTTGGGATCATTAATGTTTTCAATTCATCAGCCGGTATTGACACTTCCATAGCCGGTTTTGACAACGAAGCAGAACTTGAAAATATTCCCGCTTTGCTTGTAAGAACAACCCAATTTTTGACCCATCCGGTTTTTAACAGCTATCATAGCGAAACTGAATTGATGCGATATTTGAAATTGCTGGAGAATAAAGATCTGTCGCTAACTACCTCAATGATCGCATTGGGCTCATGCACCATGAAGCTGAATGCCGCTACTGAACTGATTCCCGTAAGCTGGGCGCATTTTAGCAGGATGCATCCATTTGTTCCCCCCGACCAGGCAAGGGGCTATCAATATATCATCAGCGACCTTGAAAAATTATTATGCGCCATCACCGGATTTGCAGCCTGTAGCCTGCAGCCTAATAGTGGCGCACAAGGAGAGTTTGCGGGATTGCTTACTGTGCAAGGTTATCATGAAAGCAGGAATGATACACATAGAAATGTGATATTAATCCCCATTTCTGCACACGGTACCAATCCGGCCTCAGCGGTAATGGCCGGTTTTAAAGTCGTTGTAACGAAATGCGATGAGGAAGGAAATATCGATCTGGATGATCTGAATTTGCAGGCTGAAAAATATAAAGATTCACTTGCGGGGTTGATGGTTACCTATCCTTCAACACATGGTGTGTTTGAGGAAAATATTAAAGAAATATGCAGCATCATTCATGAGCATGGCGGGCTTGTGTATATGGATGGGGCTAATATGAATGCACAAGTAGGATTGACTTCTCCCGGTAATATTGGGGCAGATGTTTGTCATCTGAATCTTCATAAAACGTTTTCAATTCCACACGGCGGCGGCGGACCTGGCATGGGACCCATTTGTGTGAACACAAAGCTTGCGCCTTTTTTGCCAGGGAGAAATAATGGAGAAGGCTCGGTGAGCTCAGCCGTTTATGGTTCTGCAAGTATCCTTCTTATAAGTTATGGTTATATTAAATTACTTGGTGAAACTGGAATCCGGAAAGCAACGGAATATGCTATTCTTAATGCCAATTATATGAAGGCAAGATTAAAAAAATATTATAAGATACTGTACACTGGTAAGGGTGGCACATGTGCGCATGAATTTATTGTTGACTTGCGGCCTTTTAAAACCAGTGCAGGAATTGAGGCGGAAGATGTAGCGAAAAGATTAATGGACTATGGATTTCATGCACCTACGTTAAGCTTCCCGGTTGCCGGTACCATTATGATCGAGCCAACTGAGAGTGAAAATAAGGGAGAACTTGACCGGTTCTGTGACGCACTTATTAATATTTATGCAGAAATAAAGGCGATCGAAAATGGGGATGCAGACAAGAAAGACAATGTTTTGAAAAACGCCCCACATACCCTGGCCGTTTTAACCGCTAATGATTGGACTCATGCATATTCGCGAAGTGACGCCGCCTATCCCCTGGATTATTTAAGACAAAATAAATTCTGGGCTGCCGTGAGCAGGGTAAATAATACATATGGCGACAGGAACTTAATTTGCACCTGCGAGCCAGTCAGTGCGTACGCAGAAGCTGAAGTATAATTTTTCAAAAATCAAATTTTTAAAAGTTCCATGAGGGACTTTTTTTTTGAATCAGTATTTCTTGTACGATAAAATTTGAAAGTATTTCTATGTATGACATTATAATAATTGGTGGTGGCGCAGCAGGATTAATGGCGGCTAAACTTTTATCGGAAGAAGGAAAAAGCCTTTTGCTTCTTGAGGCAAAAGATACGCTTGGTGGTCGTATACATCGTGTAGAAGCACTTTCCTTTCCGGCGGAAGGCGGCGCGGAATTTATCCATGGAAAATTAAAAACAACTTTTGATTTAATTAAAGAGGCTGCCTTAAAAAAGGAAAAACTTAAAGGGCAATTTTGCCGTCATGAAAAAGGAAAATGGCAAACTGCGAATGAACTTGTTCCTCATTGGGATCGCTTATTAAAAAAACTAAAAGCATGTAAAAAGGATACTACCATTGATATTTTTTTAGCTGAATATTTTCATGAAAAGAAATACGAAACGCTAACGATACAATTTAGAAAATACATCGAAGGTTATGACGCGGCAGATCCTAAAAAGGCAAGTGTTTTTGCAATAAGAAAAGAAATGGAAGATGAGGACGAAGATCAATTCAGGCCAGTACCTGGTTACTATGCATTGATCAATTTTTTAAAGGAGACATGTTTGAAAAATCGTGTTGATATTAAGACTGGTGAGGCAGTAATAAAAATTATAAAGGAAGAAAGTATAGAGGTAAGTACTATTCTCGGAAAATATCATTGCACAAAACTGATTGTTGCGGTTCCCTTAGGAGTTTTGCAATGCGGAAAAAATGAAAAGAGTTTTATCAATTTTCCGTCTTTATTAAAGAACTATATAAATGCGGCAAAGAGAATCGGTAACGGAGGCGTAATAAAATTTTTATTGGAATTTGATGAAGCGTTTTGGTTAAAAAAAGATTTTTTAAAGGAAAGAGGCATACCTGCACCTTCATACATTTTTTCGGACACAACTATTCCTACATGGTGGACGCAATACCCCTCAAAAATGCCATTGCTTACGGGATGGATCGGTGGCCCGGCATCATACAAAGTGAAAAATTATTCTGAGAAAAGATTCCGAGGTGTGGCGTTGCAATCTCTTTCAAAATTATTTTCGATGCCTGAGAAAGAACTCGAAGCAAGATTAAAGAAAATGAAAGTTATGAATTGGAATAAAGAACCCTATTTTTTAGGAGCATATTCTTATCCTACTCCTGAAACGGGCACTGCTCAAGAATTAATGCGTGAACCATTTGAAAACGCAATTTATTTTACCGGCGAATACGTTGCGGAAAATTCTTCCTCGACGGTTGATGCCGCTTTGCGAAGCGCGATCTATGTTTCGAAACAAATTTTAAAAATGAAATAAAAAAAAGGCCCTGTTTAGCAGGGCCTGAAGTACTTAATCTTTTTTCACCTTTGTCTCTCCGTCTTCACCATCTATTTTTATTTTGGTGTCACCATCTTTAATTTTTACATCACCATCTTTTTCAACTTTCTTTTTATAGTCTCCGTCTTTTATTTTATAAGAGCCGTCCTCATCCGATTTGATTTCCTCGTTTGAAACATACTTATATTTCCCTTCTTCGGTCTTAATTACATGGTCGTTAATTACTTGCCCGGTTTTTCCATAAATGGTATCATTCGTTTTAGTGTCTACGTAAATTATAACCGGCTCTTTGGTGTCTTCATTCACCATATATCCATTTGCTGAATCTTTCACCACGTTTATGTGTTTGCCTGTTTCAAGGTCAACATATCGGTGACCGTTATCAGCGCAACTTATAATTCCGGTAATAGTAAATAAACCTAATGTAATGAAACTTAGTGTCTTCATAATTTAATTTTAATGATTAACGAAAACAGCTCGTTAAAGCTGTTATTGAGCTACAAAGACAATTTGCTCTTCAGTGAGTAGGGGCAAATTTTTAAATCTAAGTATTACATTCGCTACAGTTGCAACATCCTTGCCACAATAACGGGCAATGCGCTCAAGATTCTTTTCTCTCCAGAAAACTTCACCAACTTTGCTTCCGTCAATATCATCTTTTGGTGAAGGAACTCCGAGTGTAGCGGCAAGTAATTTTAAAGAAGTATAATGTTTATAATCTCCAAAGCGCCAGAGATGCAATGTATCCAACACCGGGGTATCCCATGGCTTCATATTTTGAAAGTCAATGTAGGAAGGAATATCAATATTGTTTACCAGCATTCTCCTGGATAAAAAAGGGATGTCAAACTCTTTAATGTTATGCCCGGTAAAAACCCATTTTGAACTTTTTGAATGCAATTGCTTGAGCGTATTAATGAAACCTTCAAGCACTTCCTTTTCATTTTCTGAATAGAAAGATTTTATCCTGAGTTGCCAGTTATTATTTTCTTTTTTAAAATACCCAGTGCTTATACACACCACTTTTGCAAACTCCGCGAGTATGGCTGCCCGCATCGGGTAATATTCTTCCGCTGTAGTATTTGGCGGAAGACTTTTTAAAATCTTTTCAGTCCAGAGCTCTTTCCATTCATCGCTCAGGTGCTGAAATCCCTCTGTTCCTGAAACAGTTTCAATGTCTAAAAGGAATAAATTTTCGATAGCTATCTTCTCCATAAATTTTACTACTGAATTTATGAATGTACAAAAAAAGCCCCGTCAACCGACGGAGCCGAAAATAAAAAACTGATATATGCTGAGTTAGAAAGTGAATCCGGCAAATATTGTAAACGCCTGGCTTTTCCATTTCTGTTGATTGTCTATGTCGTTCAGGTTGCGGAGGCCTATTTCATAACGGGCGCCCAGGTTTATGAAGGGTATCTGAATCCACAAACCGCCAACCGCAGCCAAATCAGACTTTTTGAAAATATTTCCATTATTTCTCAAACTATCCACATTTTCTTTAAGAACACCGCCAAACTGTGGCCCCAATTGTAATTTCACTCTTTTACTTGGACCGATATTAACGTTCAACAGTAAAGGCACTTTTAAATAATCCAGTTTAGCCGTTCTCTGCGTACCATTTCTGAATATGTCATCATACACGTCAGATGCATCATTTGTAAATTCTGATGATGATTGAACAAAATTTATTTCGGGCTGCAACCCAAAGGTCCTCGAAAAATTAAATTGCATGAAACCGCCCAATAAATAATTGTAATTAAAACCTTCTTTATATGCCCGGCCATTTATTTTATTAATATTGACTCCGGCTTTTGCGCCTATCCTGAAAAAGCTTTCATGATCTGAATTGCGATCAAATCTTTTTTGTGAAAATGCACTTAAAGAAATAAAAGAGAAAAGGATGAAAATGATTTTTTTCATAATTACAGGGATTTAATTTTTTAAACAATATTGATGCCAATGAGTATTTAATGATAATGACAACTTAGATCACTTATACACCCACGTCTTTTTTGTTAAAGATTTCTAAATGTCCCTTGATTAATTCCAGTGACCGGGAACCCAATACCATCCGCTTCTTCTTTGTTGCCAATGGCCACCCTTGTATTGATGATATCTTCCACCTGGAGCAACCCAATAACCTTTGCGGTAATTATAATGCCGCCCTCTCCTGATCCATTCACTGTCTACCCATACATAGCCTGGCCCTGGTGCGACAGGACGTATATACACAGGGGGTTGTGGGCGTGTATGAACTACCACAGATGAAGGCCCGCATCCAACAAGAAATATTAGCGTGGCAGCAATAACGCTTAATTGATAAATACGTAATCTCATCTCTATAATTTTTTGTTTTTGATAAAAGCCTTTGCAGAAAGTTTAAAGACTAAATTTGAAAGAAATGTTAACGTTGAAAAAATAAATTGAATTTTGAAATGATAAAGAACGTAGCAGTAATAGGGGCCGGTACAATGGGAAATGGTATTGCTCATGTATTTGCGCAAAATGGCTTTGCGGTGAATCTCATAGATATTTCCCAGTCCCAGCTTGAGAAAGCAATTGCTCAAATTTCCAAAAACATTGACAGACAGATTTCTAAAAAGTTGATTTCAGAAACCGAAAAAGAACTTGCCTTAAAGAATATTACAACGTCAACATCTATTGTTGAGGGGGTTAAAGAAGGGGGCTTGGTTATAGAAGCTGCAACAGAAAATCTTGATTTGAAATTAAAAATATTTAAACAAGTCGACGAGAGCGCGCCTTCATCTTCTATCCTGGCAAGCAATACGTCTTCGATCTCTATTACAAAAATGGCATCTGTTACAAAGCGCCCGGAAATGGTGATTGGTATGCATTTTATGAACCCCGTTCCCGTGATGAAACTGGTGGAAATAATTAATGGATATGCTACCTCGAAAGAGGTAACCAACCAAATATCCAACCTTACGAAGCAGCTTGGTAAAGTGCCTTGCGTGGTAAATGATTATCCCGGGTTCGTTGCCAATAGAATCTTAATGCCGATGATTAATGAAGCTGTTTATAGTTTGTATGAAGGTGTTGCCGGCGTGGAAGAAATAGATACTGTGATGAAATTGGGAATGGCACATCCCATGGGACCTTTGCAGCTTGCGGATTTCATTGGACTCGATGTTTGCCTTTCGATACTGAAAGTGTTGCATGATGGTTTTGGAAATCCAAAATACGCCCCTTGTCCTTTATTAAATAATATGGTGACCGCTGGTATTCTTGGAATTAAAAGTGGGGAAGGATTTTATAAATACTTGCCTGGCAGCAAGGATTTAAAGGTGAGTAGCCGGTTTTTGTAAAAGCAAATGTTCTGCGAGTTCAGTGGTTAAATATTTCAGCTTATTTTTTGTAATTCTACATTTTGCAAATTTGTTAGTTCGTTAATTACCCCGGTTAATTTATTCCTGGGAATTCCCACTTCTACGTTGCAAAACAATTGCATTTCATTTTTATGAATTGAGCAATTATTTTGTTTTAAAATTAACATTACATCGTTCGTTGATGTATAATCAAATTGAAGTATGTAATTTATTTCTACAGACTTTTGAAGAATAGGAGTGCACTGTAAAACCAACGAAGCAGAAGTTTTGTATGCGGCAATCAGGCCGGGAACGCCCAGCAAGGTTCCCCCAAAATATCTTACGACCACCACAAGAATATTTGTAAGATTTTTAGAATCTATTTGCCCCAGAATTTGTTTCCCTGCAGTACCTGCGGGCTCTCCATCATCACTGGATCTGTGGTTGTTTCCATCAAATCCCATCCTGTAAGCAAAGCAATAATGAACTGCTTTGGGATGCTCTTTTTTCAAAGCTTGTAAATATTTTTTAAACTCGCCGGCATTTTTCAATGGATACGCGTAGGCGAGGAATTTACTTCCTCTGTCTTTATACTCGGCTGTGCCCGCAGTGTCAATTGTGAAATAAAAATCCATTCAAGATTTTTGTGATTAAAACTATAAGTATTCAATCCGTTTTTAAAGAATAAATATAAATTTTTGGTGAATGATTACCTTTAATCTTTCCCACAAAGGCCCTAAGAACACAAAGAAAAGCCTTTGTAATGTTTACGACCTGGTGGGATATAAATAAAGTAAATAGATGGACGCGATTGGTGCCAAACAGGAAAATAAAATTATGTATCATTTTGAAAATAGCCTGGAGTTCGCAAGACAGATGGACAGTAACGATCCTTTGAAAAATTTTCGCGATCAATTCTATATACCAATAATTCACGGCAAAGAAAGCATTTATTTTACGGGAAATTCTTTAGGACTTCAGCCAAAGGCTGCCCAGGAATATATTTTAAATGATCTTGAGGACTGGGCGAATTACGGGGTTGAAGGCCATTTTCATGGAAGAAATCCATGGATAAAATATCATGAAATGTTTCCTGGAAAGCTTTCGCCAATCTTAGGAGCGCTGGAAGAGGAAATTACAGTGATGAACCAATTGACAATTAACCTGCATTTGCTTCTTACCACTTTTTACCGGCCAACCAAAGAACGATATAAAATACTTTGCGAAGCAAAAGCTTTTCCTTCCGATCAATATGCACTGGAGTCGCAGGTGCTTCTTGCGGGCCTCGATCTTGGCAACGCTATTATTGAAATACAACCACGTGATGGAGAATACACTATAAGAAATGAAGACATTATTGATTCTATTAAGCAGCATGGCAATGAATTGATGGTTGTAATAATCGGTGGGGTCAATTATTACACAGGGCAAGTTTTCGATATGGAAGCTATAACCGCGGCTGCCCATCAAGCAGGTGCTTATTGTGGTTTTGATCTTGCACATGCCGTCGGAAATATTGAACTCAAATTGCATGATTGGAATGTGGATTTTGCCTGCTGGTGCTCTTATAAGTATTTAAATTCCGGGCCTGGTTCCGTTGCAGGTGCGTTTATTCATCAGCGTCATGCTTCCAATACATCCCTGCCAAGACTTGCAGGGTGGTGTGGTACTAATAAAGAAAGGCGTTTTAAAATGGAAAAGGAATTCGATCCCATTCCCACTGCGGAAGGATGGCAGCTTAGCACTCCTCCTTTACTTAATATGTCTGCCCATAATGCGTCTTTGCTGTTTTTGAAGAAGCGGGTTTTGAAAATATTTTGGCGAAGCAAAAAAAGTTAAGCGCTTGGTTATTATTTATTTTGGATGAAATAAATTCGTCTTCATCCGGGAAAATGATTGAGATAATTACACCACGAAATGAAAATGAACATGGTTGCCAGGTATCACTTTTAATGTTAGAAAAAGGAAAAGAAATTTTTGACGCATTAAAGAAACATGGTGTCATTATAGACTGGCGGGAGCCTAATGTAATTCGCGTGGCGCCGGCTCCTCTTTACAATACTTTTGAAGATGTTTATAAATTTGGTGACATCATTAAAAAAATGCTGCAATAACGAATTGCAATCATTAAAACTTTTACAAAATAACAAGTGTACAAACTTCCCCACTTTACTGAAGAAAATGAAAATGTAGTTTTTGACTTCATGAATGATAATTCATTTGCAATTATTACCGGCTGTGATGACAATTTTCCTGTTGCTACACATGTGCCGTTAGATGTAAAAAAAGAGGACGGCAAAATAATTCTCACAGGACATATGATGAAAAATACCGACCATTATAATGCTTTTTTAAAAAATGAAAATGTATTGGTAATATTTAATGGCCCTCATTGTTATGTAAGTGCTTCGTGGTATCAGAAAAAGCAAGTGGCATCCACGTGGAATTATATTGATGTGCATGCCAAAGGGAAAATAAGATTTACCGATGAAGACGGGACGAAAAAAATAATTGAAGCGGTTACAAATAAATATGAGGGTATAGCAACGGAAGCAGCCTTCCATAATTTATCCGCGGATTATATTGACGGAATGGTGAAAGCGATAATTGGATTTACGATAGAAATCTCGGAGATAGGAAATGTTTTTAAGTTGAGCCAGAATCATGATTTATTAAACAGGGAAAGCATCGTAAACCATCTTAAAGCACGTGCTGACGGCGATTCTCATATGATCGCAAAAGAAATGGAAAAAAGATTTTAAGTCAATAGTATCATGACAAGACAGCAACTGATCGGCAATATTCGTGAAAAACAATCCTACTTGTGTGTAGGACTTGATACAACCTTTGACAAGATTCCTCAACATCTCAAGTCCGATTCGGATGCGATTTTCCAATTTAATAAACAGATCATCGACGCAACTAAAGATCTCTGCGTCGCTTATAAAATAAACACAGCTTTTTATGAGGCAAATGGGGTAGAGGGTTGGAAAGCAATGGAGCAAACAGTAAATTATATTCCGCCAACGCATTTTAAAATTGCAGATGCAAAACGGGGTGATATTGGTAACACCTCTTCTCAATATGCCAAAGCATTTTTTGAAATTTTAAACTTTGATGCAATCACCGTTGCGCCGTATATGGGAGCAGATAGTATACAACCTTTTCTTGAATATGAACATAAATGGGCGATTGTCTTGGGACTTACCAGTAATAAAGGCAGCGAAGATTTTGAACAATTAAAAACAGGTGAAAATTATTTGTACGAAGAGGTCATAAGAAAAGTAAGCAAATGGGGCAGTAAAGAAAATCTCATGTTTGTGGTTGGCGCTACAAAAGCGTCAGACTTATCATCCATTCGAAAAATTATCCCGGATAATTTCTTACTGATTCCCGGCGTGGGCTTCCAGGGTGGCAGCCTTGAAGAAGTTTCCAAACATGGACTAAATAAAGATTGTGGTCTTTTAGTTAATGCTTCCCGGGCCATTATTTATGCGGGAAAAGGTGAAGACTTTGCAGATCATGCAAGGGGAGTGGCACAAAAATATCAAACAGAAATGATGGCTTATCTTTAAGCCACAGAATTAACCCCAATTAACAAATTAACCAATAAACCAACCTAATGGCACAGGATCTTTTTCAGTCGCCTGATTATTTTAATGTAGATGAATTGCTTGACAGAAGAACATAAACTGATCAGGGAAAGTGTGAGGAATTATGTAAAAAAGGAAATCTCTCCTATCATAGAAGACTATGCGCAAAGGGCTGAATTTCCGGAACAAATTGTAAAGCAACTCGGAGACCTCGGTTGTTTTGGCCCGACCATTCCACAGGAATATGGAGGTGGTGGGCTTGATTATATTTCCTATGGACTAATGATGCAGGAACTCGAAAGAGGTGATAGTGGTGTGAGGTCTACTGCGAGTGTACAAGGCTCGTTGGTAATGTTTCCGATATATGCTTATGGAAGCGAAGAACAACGGAAAAAATTTCTGCCAAAACTTGCAAGCGGTGAATGGCTTGGTTGTTTTGGACTTACAGAGCCTGATCATGGAAGCGACCCGGGGGAATGCTAAGTAATTTTAAAGATGATGGAGACCATGTGGTTTTAAATGGAAGTAAAATGTGGATCAGCAATGCCCCATTTTCACAGGTTGCAGTTGTGTGGGCTAAAGATGAAAATGATGAGATCCAGGGATTAATTGTTGAACGCGGCATGGAAGGTTTTACAACGCCAACGACGCACGGCAAATGGAGCTTGCGTGCAAGCGCTACCGGCGAGTTGGTGTTTGATAATGTAAAAGTTCCTAAAGAAAATATTTTACCAAATATAAAAGGACTTAAAGGACCGTTAAGTTGTCTCACAAAGGCGCGTTATGGAATTGCATGGGGCACAATTGGCGCGGCTATGGATTGTTATGATACTGCTTTGCGATATTCAAAGGAAAGAATTCAATTCGACAGGCCCATAGGGGGATTCCAGTTGCAGCAAAAAAAATTGGCTGAAATGATAACTGAAATTACAAAGGCACAATTATTAAACTGGAGGCTTGGTGTTTTAATGAATGAAGGAAAGGCAACTCCGCAACAGGTAAGCATGGCTAAAAGAAATTCATGTGAAGTTGCGGCTAACATTGCCCGTGATGCAAGGCAAATGCTTGGCGGAATGGGCATCACCGGGGAATATTCAATAATGCGACACATGATGAACATTGAAAGCGTTATTACTTATGAAGGCACGCACGATGTTCATTTACTTATAACTGGTATGGATGTCACAGGATTAAATGCGTTTAAATAGCTGAGTCGAAAAATAAAAATCCCTGTAAAAATATTTGTTGTGACGAAAAACAAAGGAGAGGAGGAAAATAAATCACCAGAAGGTGAGCGCAGAAATAAAGTGGTGCGATTGCCTGTGAGAATTTTTCTCATTGGATTTATGGGGAGTGGCAAATCGCATTGGGGGTCCATATGGGCTGGTAAAACGGGTATTCCATTTTTTGATCTTGACACAAGAATTGAGAAAGCTGCCGGAACGAAAATCACAGAAATCTTTGAAGAAAAAGGGGAAGAAAAATTTCGCGAATTGGAAAGATATCATCTAAGGAAATTTGAAAGGAAAAAGAATTTTCTGCTTGCCTGTGGTGGTGGCACTCCATGTTTCTCAGATAATATGCAGTGGATGAAAAGCGAGGGCACAGTTTTCTATTTAAAAGCATCTCCTGAAATTATCGTACGGCAATTAACTCACGAGACAGAACACAGGCCCGTTATTAGAAATGTAAAACCATTAGAATTGTTAACCTTTATCCAACATAAATTATTGGAGAGAGAGCCTTATTATTCACAAGCGGATTATATATTAAATGTTGATGCATTGGATGAAAATTCTCTTTCCTATTTTATTTTACCGGATTAAAAATTACCCAAAAATTTAGAATTAACTTGCAACAAAATATGCATAAAGGTTTTTTAAAAACTGCAACTTTTATTGGTGCTCTATCCGTTGCTCTCGGTGCTTTTGCAGCACACACGCTTAAAGAAAGTGTTTCAGATTATGCAGTAAGCATTTTTGAAACGGGCGTTCGCTACCAGTTTTATCATGCATTTGCGCTATTAGCCTCCGGCATTCTATATAAAGAATTTCAAAATAAATTTATAAAGTGGTCCGGAAAATTATTTATTGCAGGAATTATATTATTCAGTGGTTCACTCTACATACTCACTTTTATAAAGGCCGCGGTAAAACCAGGTTACGATTGGGTCGGTGCGATTACACCAATTGGCGGTCTTTGTTTCATTGCCGGATGGCTATGCTTATTTTTTGGGGCTTTTAAAAAGGCAGGGGAACATTCCTAGCGACGTTTAGAGCCGGTCGGAAATCATTTCGCCATTTGAAGAATTTTATACAATTCAAATAAATCTTCACATACTTGTACAAGTAAACACCTTTTGCGTTTTACCATTTATTTATATTTGCAATTAATGGCTACCATAAAGAAAAATAAAAAAAATAAAAAAACGGATCCCTCGAAAATACGGCCTGATGTCATCGAAAAGATCGAAGTAAAAAAGTTGCTTAAGGATGAGCGTTCCCACAAGATAGCAGGAACAATCCTGGTGTTGATTGCATTTTTGCTCTTTGTTGCTTTTACTTCTTATTTGTTTACGTGGCAGGAAGATCAGTCGAAGGTGTTTAAGGGAGCTAAAATTTTATTACCGGGTCATGCTGAGCCAATGGCAAATCTTTTAGGCGCGGCAGGGGCTTATTTTTCCGATCTTTTTTTCCGGTCAGGTTTTGGAATAGCGTCTTATTTATTCTGCACATTTTTTCTTGTAGTGGGGGTAAATTTATTTTCGCCCAGGAAAATATTTTCAATAAGCAGGAATGTTCGCTATGTTATCATTGGTCTTCTTGTAATAAGCATTTCTGCTTCGTTTTTGATGAGTGGGCATCCCTTTCCCTGGGGCGGAGCGGCAGGCGACATGGCAAGCAACTGGCTGCAACAATTAATAGGCAGGGTTGGTACAGGAGCTCTTTTATTGGCAGCTTTGTTCAGCTATATTATCTGGAGATTCAACCCTTCTTTTAGTGCCGGGAATAAAAAAGTATTTGGCGATGATATTGTAATGATGCTGAAATTACAGGCTTTGAAGCAGGAACAGAAGATTCAAAAGTGATTTCCTCTGTCCCCGGTTTTCTTCCGCTGACATCGAACCCGATAAAAGAAGATGCGGGTGTTAATCACGATTTTAAGGTTTTCGAAAAGAATGAAGAGCGTTGCTCCGAGAGTAGTAGTTTCAGATTACAAACCAAAAATCCGGACAGGATAGTATTTACAGACGCAGAGAAAAATGCCGCGAATAATCTCACGCTTGAAGTAAAAACGGCTCCTGAAAAAGTTGAAGAGGAGATGGAAAACCTTGTTGCAAAAGCTAAACCCCAACAACCTTACGATCCGATTCTTGATCTTCGAAACTATAAATTTCCGAAATTAGATTTGCTCGAAGCACACGGCAGTGAAAAAATAATTCAGGACGTAACGGAACTTGAAACCAACAAGAACCAGATCATCAATACACTCAAGAATTACGATATTGAGATTCAAAAAATATCCGCGACTGTTGGTCCAACTGTTACATTATATGAGATAGTTCCGGCACCCGGCGTTCGAATTTCCCGTATAAAAAACCTTGAAGATGATATCGCTTTAAGCCTTGCTGCGCTTGGCATCCGAATAATCGCTCCCATCCCTGGCAAGGGTACTATTGGAATAGAAGTTCCCAATGTAAAAAAGACAGTAGTAAGCATGAAGACGTTATTGAATTCTGAAAAATTTCAGAATAATAATTTCTCTTTGCCTATCGCAATTGGAAAGAAAATTGACAATGAAAATTTTATTGTTGATCTTACTTCTATGCCGCACTTGTTAATGGCTGGTGCTACTGGCCAGGGAAAATCTGTTGGACTCAATGCTATATTGGTTTCTCTTATTATACAAAAAACATCCTTCACAATTAAAATTTGTATTGATAGATCCAAAGAAAGTGGAGCTTAGTATTTACACAAGTATTGAGAAGCATTTTCTGGCGAAACTTCCCGGTGAAGAAGATGCCATTATCACAGATACTAAAAAGGTGATTCATACTCTCAATGCACTTTGTATAGAAATGGATAATCGTTACGATCTTCTTAAGGAAGCTGGTACGCGAAACATAAAAGAGTACAACGAGAAATTCGTAAACAGGAGATTGAACCCCGAAAAGGGGCATCAGTATTTGCCATTTATAGTTTTGGTGATAGATGAATTTGCCGATCTTATCATGACGGCAGGCAAAGAAGTGGAGATGCCCATTGCGCGGCTGGCGCAACTTGCACGGGCTGTAGGTATTCATCTTATTATTGCAACCCAGCGGCCATCAGTAAATATTATAACCGGTACAATTAAAGCAAACTTTCCGGCTCGTATTGCGTTTAAGGTTAGCAGTAAGATCGACAGCCGTACGATATTGGACATAGGCGGAGCCGAGCAATTAATTGGGAAAGGCGATATGCTCATAAGTTATAACGGCGAATTAACCCGCCTTCAATGTGCTTTTGTAGACACGCCTGAAGTGGATAAGGTCACCGATTTTATTGGGGGGCAGCAGGGATATACCCAGGCATTTATGCTTCCTGAATATGTAGATGAAAAAGAGTTTGAAAACAAAGAGTTTGACGCTACTGACAGGGATCCTCTTTTTGAAGACGCTGCCAAACTTATTGTGGTAAGCCAAAGCGGTAGTACTTCTCTGCTGCAACGGCGAATGAAGCTTGGCTATAACCGCGCAGGAAGATTAATGGATCAGTTGGAGGCCGCAGGTGTTGTGGGGCCAAACCAGGGCAGTAAGGTTCGTGATGTACTTATCAAAACAGATGCGGAACTCCAGCAATATCTTGACCATGGATAGCGTGATCGCTTTCTCATCCACCTCTTTTATCTTGCAAGAAGTTAAAAACTTAACGGAAAATTGGAAATAATTGTCAGATTATTATTCTCACTTGCAAACAATTTTTTAAATATTTGCGGGTAAAGCTGTACAAACGGTTTACACAACAATTTTTCACATCCTATCTTCGTTTACATGTCGAAGTATTTAATTGTTGGTCTTGGCAACCCCGGAAATGAATATGCTCATACGAGACACAACATTGGTTATGATGTTGTAAACCGTTTTGCGATAAAACATGGTGGGATATTTAGTTCCCGCAGATTGGCGGAAGTTGCCGAGATAAAATGGAAGAGTAAAATTTTTGTTTGCATCAAGCCGACAACATTTATGAACCTGAGTGGCAGATCTTTTAAATATTGGCAGGAAAAGGAAAAAATTGACATCGAAAATTCACTTACCATAGTGGACGATCTCGCTTTACCTTTAAATAAACTACGGCTTCGTAAAAGTGGTAGCGATGCGGGCCACAATGGATTGAAGGATATTCAAAATATTCTTGGCACTGACGTATATCCAAAGCTCAGGTTTGGAATAGGAAATAATTTTCCAAAAGGAGGCCAGGTGGATTTTGTATTAAGTCAATGGACTGCTGAAGAGATGCCTTTAGTAAAATTAAAAATTGAAAAAAGTATTGAGTTGATAGAGAATTTTGCGACGATAGGAATTGATAGAACTATGAGTTTAATGAACAATCTTACATTTAGTGTGAATCAATAGTTTAGTTAAATTTATTTTTTTAATTTGTTTTCTATATTTTCGCTTACCAACTCTTGAAACCCTAACAAAAGCTGCTTAAATATGAAAATATTTTGTATCGGAAGGAATTATGCGGATCACGCTAAAGAATTGGGTAATGAGATACCGGATGAACCTGTAATTTTCATGAAGCCCAAAAGTGCACTTGTGCAGAACCATACTCCATTCTATTACCCGGAATTTACCAATGAGTTGAATTATGAATGCGAGCTTGTAGTGCGCATCAGTAAAAACGGGAAATATATCCAGGAAAAACATTCCTCCAATTATTACAATGGTATTACCGTAGGAATCGATTTTACCGCGAGGGATATACAGAATGCCTTAAAAGAAAAGGGCCTTCCATGGGAGAAGGCAAAATCCTTTGATAATTCTGCGGCTGTGGGGAAATTTATTGATATTGCACAGGGCCAAAATAAAAAAAGTATCAATTTTTCTTTTGCGAAAAATAAAGAAGTTGTTCAGAAAGGAAATTCTGACGCAATGATCTTTTCTATTGATAAAATCATCTCGAATATCTCCAACTATTTCTCTCTCAATATTGGCGATCTTATCTTTACCGGAACTCCTGCGGGAGTTGGCGAATGCATGGTTGGCGATTTGCTGGAAGCCTATCTTGAGAATGATTGCCTGCTTTCTCTTGAGATAAAATAAATACTTACTACTTAGTTACTTTTTTAAGGTTCGTAAATTTTCTAAACGGAATTTGGATGAAGGCATAGCTTTTGAAGGTAAGCGGTATGTCTCAAGATGAAAAAATAATATACTCGATAGGCCATTCTACGCGTAATTTTCACGAGTTTGTCGGGATGCTGCAGGCATTTTCAATTGAAATACTCGCCGATATAAGAAGCTACCCCGGCTCACGAAAATACCCACACTTCAATAAAGAAAATTTAGCGAATAAACTTCCTCAGAGTTCAATCGCATATATTCATTTGCCATCGCTGGGTGGAAGAAGAAAGACTGTTGCAGACTCAAAAAATACTGTATGGAAGAATGAGAGTTTTCGTGGATATGCAGATTATATGGAAACGAATAATTTTGTGAAAGGCATAGATGAACTTGAACGGATCGCTTTAACAAACAGGCTTGCCTTTATGTGTTCCGAGGCTGTTTGGTGGAGGTGTCACCGTTCACTTGTATCTGATTACTTGAAAATAAATGGTTGGAAGGTAATGCACATTATGAATTTGAAAAAAGCTGATGAACATCCATATACTAAAGCAGCGAACGTAATTGATGGAAGATTATCCTATGCTTCTTCACAAAAGAGAATTGAATTCTGAAATGGTAAATAACAGTTTTGAAGTATTGTAAAAAAAATATTCCCTCCCGAGGAATCGGAAGGGAATCTCTTTAACCCTTAAAACAACCAACATGAAAAACTCGTGTTGATTTTGTTTACAATTATATAAACGTAGAAAGATCACCAATGGTTTTCTTCCTGCCAGATTATTTTATGATAAAGCCAAATCCAGCACCTGCTGCATAGTTTTTACATAATTTACTTTCAGGCCTTTTATGAAGTTGGGATTTATTTCATTCACATCTTTCTCATTTTGTACACACATAATCAATTCTCTTAAGCCGGAACGCTTGGCGGCAAGTACTTTCTCCTTAATTCCCCCTACCGGAAGAACCTGGCCTCTTAATGTAATCTCCCCTGTCATTGCCAGGTAAGGCTTCACTTTCCTGCCGGTAAAGGCAGATGCCAAAGCTGTCATTAAAGTGATACCGGCGCTGGGCCCATCTTTGGGAACTGCACCTTCCGGTATATGGATATGTACATTTTTCTTGGTAAATAGCTCGGGATCTATGCCATATTTTTTTGCATTTGCCTGCAGGTACGTCATCGCGGTAGAGGCACTTTCCTTCATTACGTTACCTAGGTTCCCGGTAAGTTTCAGCTCTCCCTTTCCGTTGTCGCTGGTGGTGGTTTCAATAAATAAAATATCGCCTCCTACGTAAGTCCACGCAAGCCCGACAGCAACCCCCGGCATGTTAGCCGTTTTATACATTTCATTATTATACTTCGACCTCCCCAATATCCTCTCAACATCCTTAATGCTTACGGTTGGCTTAAGGGTCCCTTTTTCTGCATATGTTCTCGCAAGGTTGCGCATTATGGTTGCCAGTTGCCTGTCCAATTCACGCACGCCGCTTTCTCTGGTAAAATCGGCAATGATTTTTTCGAGCACCGCATCGCTTATTTTAAATGAAACATCTTTCAAACCATGCGCTTCCTTTTGCTTGGGCAAAAGGTGTCGTTTTGCAATTTCTATTTTTTCTTCAATCGCATAACCACTAAGATCAATTATTTCAAGCCTGTCACGCAAAGCAGGTTGAATATTTTGTAAATTATTCGCTGTGGCAATAAATAACACTTTGCTCAGGTCATATTCCATCTCAAGATAATTATCATAAAAGTTATTATTCTGTTCAGGATCGAGCACTTCAAGTAAAGCTGAGGATGGGTCACCGCGGAAATCTGTACCTACTTTGTCAATTTCATCTAATATCATGACGGGATTGGACGATTTAATTTTTCTTATCGACTGCAAAATTCTGCCCGGCATTGCCCCAATATATGTTTTACGGTGGCCACGTATTTCACTTTCATCATGAAGGCCGCCAAGGCTCACTCTAACATATTTACGATTAATGGCATTCGCAATGCTCTTTCCCAACGAAGTTTTTCCTATACCCGGAGGGCCTACAAAACACAGGATAGGACTTTTCATATCGCCCTTCAACTTAAGCACGGCAAGGTATTCAAGTATTCTTTGCTTAATTTTTTCCATTCCGTAATGGTCATGGTCCAATATTTTTTTCGCCTTTTTAAAATCATATTGGTCTTTGGTATAATCTTCCCATGGAAGATCGAGCATCAGGTCAAGGTGGTTATAAACCACAGAATAATCCGGTGTCGAAGGATGCATTCTTTCCAGTTTTTCCACGCCCTTGATGAACATTTCTTTAGCAGCGTCCGGCCATTTTTTGCCTTCTGCTTTTTTCTGCATCTCCTTCACCTCGGCTACATTATCTCCACCCAATTCTTCCTTAATTGCTTTAAGTTGTTGCTGCAAAAAATAATCTTTCTGCTGCTTGTCAAGCTCAGCACGGGTTTTATTGGTTACTTTATTTTTTAACTCTGCATATTGCAACTCAGTTTGCAATAAGTTAAGAAGCACTTCGGCTCTCGCCTTTATATGATGTATCTCGAGCAGCTTTTGCTTTTCAATTAAAGTGCTGTTTAGATTACTGCTTACAAAGTGGATTAGGAAAGAAGGGTTTTCAATATTTCTTAAAATGATTGCAGCCTCCGATGGAAGATTAGGCGACAACTGGATTATTTGCCCCGCAAGCTCTTTAATGGAGGACACCATAGCATCAAAGTCGTTATCATCTTTTAATTCTTCCTCTGCGAGCACTGTGATTTTGGCCTTGAAGTAAGGATCATCTGAGGTGATCTCGTCAATCTTAAAGCGCTTTCTTCCCTGGATAATTACAGTCGTTCCGCCATCAGGCATCTTAATAAGCTTGATGATCTTCGCCACAGTTCCTATATCTACAAGGTCACTGATAACAGGCTCTTCCACCAGGCTATCTTTTTGTGACACTACGCCTATCAATTTGTCAGCCTTATATGCATCGGTAACGGCTTTAATACTTTTATCCCTGCCAACAGTTATTGGAATAACAACACCGGGAAATAGTACCGTATTTCTTAGTGGCAGCAGCGGTATTTCTTCCGGAATGGGCTGATCATCATTGTTTTCGCCTCCATCTTCGTTTAAAGGAATTATGGGCATAAATTCCATTTCATCTTCCGGGTTGCCCAAATAATAATCTCTCTTCATATTTTTTTCTCTTGTCAATCTGTCAATACTTCTTCCAAAGAAACGAAGTTTTGCATGAATAGTTATATAAGTCAACATTAATGCCATTAAAACATGCTTTAAATTATTGACAGTTTGGTTTATCACCCACTTTAGGTTGGTATATATTATAATTTACTTTTGCCAAATGGAAATTAAGTGCACCAATGAAGAATTATTTATTTTCAAAAAGATCTCCGATGCTGCGGAGGAACTTGCTATGCCTGCATATGTGATTGGTGGTTTTGTAAGAGACAAAATCATGAACAGGCCCACAAAAGATGCCGACATTGTATGTGTCGGAGATGGGATACAACTTGCAAAAAATTCCGCCCAAAAATTTGATCCTAAGCCCCAGGTAAATATTTTTAAAACGTTTGGCACTGCTCAGATAAAGTTATGTCCTGAAAAGCATCAGCCCAACCTTTCTCCGGAAGAGAGGGACACGGAGTATTATCCGTTTGAAATTGAATTTGTAGGCGCCCGTACCGAAAGCTACAATCACAACAGCCGCAAACCTGAAGTTCAGGCAGGAACATTAGACGAAGATAGGTTGCGAAGGGATTTCACAATAAACACCGTTGCGATAAGTCTCAATAAAAATGATTTCGGAAAAATTCTCGACCCATTAGGTGGCATCGCAGATATTGGGAAACAAATTTTAAAAACGCCGTTGCCGCCAGACGCCACATTTTCTGACGATCCACTCCGAATGATGCGGGCTATAAGATTTGCTGCGCAATTAAAGTTTAGCATCTATCCCGAGACATTTGAAGCAATAAAAAGAAATGCCCAAAGGATAAAAATTGTAAGCGCAGAGCGGATTACCGACGAACTGAATAAAATTATTTTGACTGAAAAGCCTTCGATCGGTTTTGATCTTTTATATAAAAGCGGCCTGCTGGAAATTATTTTTCCGCAGATGGTGGCACTTGCGGGTGCAGAATATATTGACGGGAAGGGACACAAGGATAATTTCTATCATACGCTCCAGGTGCTTGATAATATTTCCCCAAACACGGATGATCTTTGGCTTAGATGGGCTGCCATCCTGCATGATATTGCGAAGCCTGCAACCAAGAGATTTGAAGCAGGCCATGGATGGACCTTCCATGGACATGAAGTTGTGGGAGGCAGAATGGTTCCAAAAATATTTGCCCAAATGAAGTTGCCTTTGAACGAAAAAATGAAATATGTAAGAAAAATCGTAGAACTGCATTTGAGACCAATAAGCCTCACCAAAGAAAACATAACAGATTCGGCTATCCGCAGGCTGCTCTTTGATGCGGGAGATGATATAGATGATCTTATGACTCTATGCAAAGCCGATATTACTTCTAAAAATAAACAGAAAGTTCAACGGTTTTTATCCAATTTTGACCTTGTCTCCAGGAGACTAAAGGAAGTGGAAGAAACAGACAGGATCAGGAATTGGCAGCCGCCAATAACCGGTGAAATTATTATGAAAGAATTCAACCTTCCGCCGTCAAAGATTGTAGGAGATGTTAAAAATGCGGTTAGAGAAGCCATACTTGATGGCATTATACCGAATGATTACCATGCCGCATTCAGCTTCATGCTTGAAAAAGCAAATGAATTGGGTATTACAAAAAAAAATTAAAAAGTAAAAGTTTTTACAACATTTTTTTGAATATATAATTGATGAGTAAACCTTAATTTCGTGATATGCCAATTTTAAAATTCAGAGTGTATTGGGAAGATGATGAAAGCGTGTACCGTGATTTTGTTATTAAGCATACTCAAACTTTTTTTGATCTTCATAAGGCCATCCTGAAATGTTTTGAGTTTGATAACAAGCACAGCGCAACATTTTACCGCAGCAATGATAATTGGCAGCGGGGTAAAGAAATTACGCTTGAGAAATACGATAAGCAATACAAAGCAGAGCCCCTGTTAATGAGCGAGGCTTTAGTGGGTTCAGAAATACGTGATCCCAATCAAAAATTTATTTACGTTTATGACTTTCACAAGAACTGGACCTTTAAAGTGGAACTTATTAATGTAGTAAAGGAAGAAGATCGTAAAATGACATATCCCGCTTGTATCCGCAATGAGGGTATCGGCCCAAGCCAGTACGGTACTAAGGGCCTCATCAACGAAAAACTGGCGGAAATAGAAGAGAAGTACGACATTAATAGCCTGGTGCTTCCCGAAGGATTTAATGAAGAGGGAGATCCTGATGCAGAAGTTGGAGAAGATACTGAAGCAGAAGATAGTGACACAGATGAACCCCCTGTTGAATAAATAAACCTATTTATTTATTAAAATTATAAGCCGGATAGTAAACCGGCTGCCTCGTTATTCCATTAAAACATAATGAAAAATAAAACCTGCATTATTATATCAGGCGCTACCGCAGTTGGCAAAACTTTATATGGGATTGAACTTGCTCTAAAATATAACACCAAAATTATTTCAGCAGATAGCCGCCAGTGTTTCAGGGAATTGAATATTGGTGTGGCGAAACCCACACAGCAGCAACTTGAAGTCATTCATCATTATTTCATTAATTCGCACTCAATACATGATGAGGTCAATGTAAAAGTATTTGAGGAATATGCATTGAAATCTGCCCGGGAAATTTTTGAATCCAGCGATATTGCAATCATGGTGGGCGGCACAGGTCTATATATCAAAGCGTTTTGCGAAGGTCTTGATGAGGTTCCCCATGCAGATGGAACAACGAGGAATGAAATTAATGCGGCCTTTAAAAGGTATGGGATGCCATGGTTGTCTGAAAAGGTAAAGGAAAGTGATCCTGAATATTTTTTTTCAGGAGAAAAAGAAAACCCCCAAAGAATGATGAGGGCCTTAGAAGTAAAATTATCCACAGGAAAATCAATTGTTGATTTTCAATCAGGGAAAAAAAAGGAAAGGGATTTTGAAATAAAAAATATTTATCTCGAAATTGCCAGGGATGAATTATATAAAAGAATAAACAACCGTGTTGATGAAATGATGAATGCCGGTTTGCTGAAAGAAGCAGAATCCTTGTTCCAATATAAGGATTTGAATGCGCTGCAAACAGTGGGCTACAAAGAACTATTTGAATACATGGATGGAAAAATTTCTCTTGATGAGGCCGTTGAAAAAATCAAAAAAAATACACGTCATTTTGCCAAAAGACAGGTCACATGGTTCAAAGGGCATCCCTAAGCGCCGCTGTAAATATTGCAGCCTTCTACTAAAGCCCCTTCGAACAGAAGGAGGGGTGCTTTGATTCTATAATAGAATGAAATTCTACCATCTTCATTTGAAAAATAAACTATCGGTAGCAGAGAAATCCGATCTAAGTTCCGTCTCCGGCGGACAGGGCGTTTCAAATCTTAAATCCAATAGTAGCAATAATATTGCTGGCATTATTTTTAATATATGCCGGAACATTCGCCTTGTCCTGCAGCAGGTATGGATAGTGAATATCTTTATTAACCGAATAAATATAGGTTAGGTCAATAAAAATTCCCTTATTCCGGTAGCCGAGTCCTCCACTTAATTTTACAATATCAGCCTTTTCATTTTTATAGGGATTTCCGTAGTAAGCGCCTCCCAGCCTGAACATGATGGTATTCAATTTTACCTCACCACCAAGCCTTACATTGATGGCACTTTTATAAAGATTATCTATAGTTTTATTGAGCGTTTTGTAGTACTCTTTTGCAGCATCGCCATTGCTATTATCTACTGCCGAAAAAGAAGACCCTTTGTAATTAATATATTCAACGTCTGCTGTTATAAAACCCTTTTGCCTTTGAACATCTTCAACTTCACGAATAACATAAGAAGCGCTTGCCATAATTTTTAAAGGTGTGGCCAGGTTATATTTGGATTCAAGTTGTGAACCGTTTACATCATTCGAATTTTGATGCTTAATACCTGCGCCACCATATCCTTCAAGATCAGTAATAATTTCAGCACTATACGTGTCTGTTAGTTGGTAAAATGTAGGTGTGTGAACTGCAAGCCCAAGCCGTATGTATTCAACAGGTTTATAAATTACCCCCAGCTTCGCATTGATCCCAACACCTTTAGTTCGCAATGTTTCGTTAGATTCAAAATAATTGAAATTATTATTGTTGTCACCTGACAAATCGGTTTCTTTATAATATCCTTCACGGTTATAATTTAAAAAGGGGAATGTGACAGTGCCACCAAAAAACCATTTTTCTTTCAGGTTTACTCCGGCTCCTACGGCGACATCTGTTATACCTCCCGATGTGTTGATTGTATTTTCCTGCGAAAGCCCGAACGAAGGATTTGCAAGGCTGCGGTAACCCGATACGGACCCATCAGATGCACGGACTGTATCAATTAAATAAGTGTTGAATGCAAGGCTGGAGCCATAAGGGTAATCGCTGGCGGCATTGTTGGGATTTGTTACATTATCATTTACCAGCTCTTCCAGGTATTTTTCTGAATAAGTTGAATTGTTGTTCTGGCCCTTATAGTAAACGTGGCTGTTGAAGTCAGCGGCTTTATTTACACCAATGGCAAACGTTATAGACTTTACCGGTTTTCCTTCAGATGGCGAAGAAAACAAAAATCCACTGGCGCCAAGATTAAAATTGTCTTTATTACTTTTAGAATTAAGAGTTCTGTAGGAAGATTTATAATCTTTGATTGCGTAGGAAGGCGTAAGAACAAAATCATTGGTTTTATAAAAGCCCAGCCCGGCAGGATTTATAAAAAGGGAAGAAAATTCACCGCCCAATGATGCCCCAGCTCCGCCGATAGCCTGGTTCCGGGCGGTCCCGGTTTGGGTAAGCCACGAATAACGAAGCGCATCAGCCGGCTCCTGGGCGTAAACATTTGCTATAGCAAATAAAAGAATTGCTATTGTATATATTGATTTCATTGTACAAGATTTTATCAACCTTTCGAAAGAACTCTATAATGTGCAGGAATTATTTCTGCCATGTATAAATGTTGGAAGCAATTAAAATTATAATCTAATTATTTTCTGAATGTTCTCACGGGTGCGCTGCTACTACCCGAAGAGGAACCGCTACTGCTACCTGATGAACTGGATTGGGTCGTTCTTACAGGACTTGAGTTTGAATTATTATAAGTGTTATTCGTATTATTGCTTTCACTCCGATAAACCCGGTTGTTGTTATTATTGTCATTGGGAGTAAAGACCCTTCTCACAAAATTTCCAACCCGACTTCCTGAATTATTGGCCGCTGGCCTGGTAGTATTATTCGAAGGAGTAGTCACCATATTTCTTATCGGTGCAGATGGACCAGCTATGGGATTTACGGGCCTGTAACCATTGTTTGAAACCGGATTATTTGTATTTGAATATGCGCCGAGATTATATCTCCTTGGTGCGATCGTTCTGCTTACTGATCCTGAACCGGGATAAAAATATACTTGTGGATAATAATAATAATTAGAATAGGGTGAAATATAAAAATTACTACCATAGCCATAAGGGTTATAATACATATTGTTATAGCCATAGATATCATTATAGCCATAATGATTGTTATAACCGTAAGGATTGCTATAACCGTAAGGATTGTAATAGCTATAAGGATTGTAATATCCAAAATCGGAGTAACCGAAGCCCAAATCCAATGTTACGTTATTGCGGTACCTCGAATCTCTTATACCTCGTCTTATTTCCATATCCTCGCTGTTGTAAGGAGAATTGTTATAGGCGTAACTGTCTCTTTCATCCTGGTTATTTGTTGTTACATATGTACTTTGTGCGGGAGCAGGTGAATAGTAAACGTCATCGGGAGTCTGCCCGGTACGGTAGGCAGAACTGCAACTGCCTAAAATAACTATAAAACCCACAAGTAGTAAATGTTTTGTTTTCATGGCTTTAAGTTTATAAGAATTTAAAAATTGAAGTTATTACTTTTGCGCGGAGCGCCATGTAAATTTAATTAAAAAGAACAGTTTTATAACGTCTCATGAGTTCCGGAGGTTGTTAAATTATAGCCAAGAAGGAACACACTTTTATTCAATTAAAAAGGACAGAATTTCAACAGATTTTGAAACTTCATTTACTGACTAAATAGCATGGCGAATGAGGCCAGGATCACTAAGCGGGTTTCTGCTAAAGGATGTTTCGATTGCCGACAGTTTTTTTGACTGATTTGAAAAGATGAGTTTCTAATAATAAAATTAAAAAAGATTGAAACAATAATGAGTAAAGAAATTACAAGCAGGGAAAAAGATTATTCTCAATGGTATAATGATATTGTTATAAAGGCTGGCCTTGCAGATTATAGCGCTGTGAGAGGTTGTATGGTTATAAAGCCTTATGGTTTTGCGCTATGGGAAAATATGCGTGACCAACTGGATAAAAGATTTAAAGAAACCGGTCACCAAAATGCATATTTCCCTTTGTTTATTCCAAAAAGTTTTTTGAGTAAGGAGGCATCGCATGTTGCCGGTTTTGCAAAAGAATGCGCAGTGGTAACCCATTACAGGCTTATGAAAGATCCGGACGGAGGGGGTATTGTTGTAGATCCTGCAGCCAAGCTGGAAGAAGAATTGATCGTGAGGCCTACATCAGAAACCATTATATGGAACACGTATAAAACATGGATTCAATCTTACCGTGATCTTCCCGTGCTAGTAAACCAATGGGCTAACGTAGTAAGATGGGAGATGCGTACCCGGCTTTTTTTGCGCACAACTGAATTTTTATGGCAGGAAGGCCATACTGCTCACTCAAACTCACAGGAAGCTATAGACGAAACATTAAGAATACTGGATATTTATGCTGAGTTCGCTGAAGAATGGATGGCGGTTCCTGTTATAAAAGGAATTAAAAGTATCAATGAAAGATTTGCAGGTGCAGAAGATACTTATTGCATTGAAGCACTGATGCAGGATGGAAAAGCATTGCAAGCGGGCACTTCCCATTTCCTGGGCCAAAATTTTGCTAAAGCATTTGACGTGCAGTTTACTGATAAAGAAAACAAGCTTGACTATGTATGGGCTACAAGCTGGGGAGTAAGCACGAGGCTAATAGGCGCTTTGATCATGGCGCACAGCGATGATGACGGCTTAATACTTCCACCAAAAATAGCTCCATTGCAGGTTGTTATTATTCCTGTTTATAAAACTGGTGAGCAGAAACAAGCGATCGATGAAAAGGTAAAAGCCTTTATGGAGGATTTCAAAGCATTGAACATTCGGGTGAAATATGATGAAGATGATAGCCGCCGTACTGGTTGGAAATTCGCGGAATATGAAATGAAAGGTGTGCCTGTGCGAATTGCAATTGGAGCAAGGGATTTGCAAAATAATGTTGTGGAGGTTGCACGCAGAGATACGAAAGAGAAAAATGCTATATCTATGGACGGGCTTGCGGCTACAATTTCGGTACTGCTGAATGACATACAGCAAAGTATTTATAATAAGGCAAAAGTGTTTCGCGATAACAACATTAGAAAAGCGGATACATGGGATGAATTTCTACAAATACTGGATGATAAAGGAGGATTTGTTTCGGCGCATTGGGATGGTACGGCAGAGACTGAGGAAAACATTAAAGAAAAGGCAAAGGCCACCATTCGTTGTATTCCGTTAAATAATATTCAGGAAGACGGGAAATGCATTCTCACTGGCGCTCCAAGCAGGGAAAGGGTTTTATTTGCCAGGGCTTATTAAAGATTCAATTTTAAAAAACTACCAATTATAAATAACAATGCTAATTGCCATTTGCTTAGGCTTTCGGCAATGAATTGTTATCACGACCAAACCAACCATTGTATGGAAAATCTTGATTTACTTAACAATGACCTGCAGGTTTCTCCGCACGGATTAAGCTATTTAACTGAATCTGCCCGCTGGGGAAAGTTCCTCGCGATAATGGGCTTTATTCTTTGCGGGTTCATGATGGTAATGGCTTTTTTTATTCCGGTCATGTTTACCCAATTGCCACCATACAATAAGATGTCGTCGTCGTTTAGTTCGGGTATGAGGACAGGAATAACCGTTGTATATTTATTTTTGGCTTTTATGATGTTTTTCCCATGCTTCTATCTTTATAAATTTTCTGTAAAAATGCAATCTGCAGTAAAGACGGTGAACCAGGAAAACTTCGATGAATCATTGCTAAGCCTCAAGTCGATGTTTAAATTTTATGGAGTATTCACTATAGTTATCCTTTCCGTGTATGCACTCACAATTATAGGGACCATTTTAACAGCAGCAATGCGGTAGAGCATCATTAGCTTTTTACCTCGTGGCGAGATAATTATAATCTGCAAGAAGCTTCTCAAGAAAATCAATCGCATATAAATCTGTAGTTATTTTTAGAACTTCCTGGACTTTATAGGCAACCCTCACGCATGTGTGTGTATTGTTATTTTTGTAAAATAAATTGATCACATTTTTTATTGTATTGATATCCCTGTCACTGAGTTTTAAAACTTCCGGGTATTTTACTACATAATTTTCCTGCTGAATATCCATGAAGACGGTATCATTCACGGTAAAGACTGACTTTGTATTCACGACCACCGTATTGGCTGCGAGATCGCCAAGTCGCTGATTTTTTTTTGCTATAGCAATTATTATAACAACAATAATCCCAAAAAAGCCGGTAATAAGTACATACACAATCAGGCTTTCCCTTGTAAGAATAGTATATCCAAAAAAGAACGGCCATTCATAAGCTTTAAACATCCATCGCACAATGTACTGGCTTAGCTCGGGCTCGCCCCCGTCAAGGCTTATTACCCTTATGTTTAGTAATTTTTTTCCAATGGTTTGCCCGTGCATCAGCACTTCACATACCAATGAATAAAGCAACATTGGAAGTGAAATGGTGAGAATATCAATCCCGACATGACTTTTTAATTCGGATTCACTTACAACACCAACACCCGAATAATAAAAATATTTCATGCTGAGGAAAAATAATATCAGCAATATAAAATCAATGAGATAAGCCAAAAGCCTTTTATGGAACTCGGCTATTTCAAATTCCAGGTCAATATTGAAAGGGGTAGCTATCTGGATAACCGGCATAAGGCAAATTATTATTTTTAAAACACAATATGAATAATTTTTTTTGTTAGAGTTAATCCTTTGGTGTTGTGGATGGCTTTTTCCCTAATTTTATGAAATGCGTGAAGCGAGGTTTATTAAAAAAAATGTTGATAAATGGAATCAATATCAGCATGAAAAAACAAACGACCCTGATGAGATGGCCGACAGGTTTGTAACCTTGCTCGATGACTTGTCGTATGCAAAAACATTTTATCCTCAAAGCAAAGTTACCAGGTGGATCAATGGGATAGCGGCAGGAATTTATCAAAGCATTTATCAGAATAAAAAACAGAAGTATTCGAGAATTTGGTTGTTTTGGAAATACGAATTGCCACTACTTTTTCGCAGGTATCAAAAGGTCTTTTTATTCACGTTTATCTTGTTTGTTTCATTTGTAGCGATTGGTGTTATTTCTTCTACCACTGATCCTAATTATGCCCCTGATTTTTTTAACCACAAAGTGCAGCCAGGCTATTATGACGATACCATTTCCCGCATACGCAAGGGCGATCCATTCGGAGTTTATAAAGATGACAACCAATTTTCAATGTGGGTTCGCATAGCTTATAATAATATAAGCATTGCTTTTAAAGCTGTTGTTTTTGGAGTATTATTTGGCATAGGAACAGTTCTTTTAATGTGGACCAATGGAATTATGCTGGGCTGCTTTCAATATTTATTTTTTTCCCAGGGGCTGGGCTGGCAGTCTGTTATGGTAATATGGATTCATGGAACTATCGAGATATCATCAATTGTAATCGCAAGTTGTGCAGGCCTCATACTCGGTTTCGGCTGGCTTTTTCCCGGAACATATACAAGAAGGCATTCGTTTTTAAAGTCTGCCAAAGATGCTATGAAGATTTGTGTAAGCCTCATTCCCCTTTTTATTGTAGCCGCTTTTTTTGAAAGCTATGTAACACATCTGATGAGCAATACTTTTCAGAAAGATTCGCACGATCTTGGGCTTCCCGTTCCAGTTAGTGTCATCATTTTAAGTGGCTCATTCTTTTTTATTTTATGGTATTTTGTTTTATATCCTTTGCGTTTGCACAAAAAAGGTGTCGTACTTGCTGATGGAAAAATTGTAAAGAATGGAATCGTTTATGAATTGTAAACCTCTGAAATTTTTCGTCGCAGCTTTTTTCTTAATAATCTTTTGCGGCAATGCTTTTGCCCAGGATTCTACAGACTCACAAGCTGACTCAACTTATGCATTTGAAGATGAAGACTCAGCCGAAAGTATGGTTGAAATACCAGATGACACCGTGATAATAAAAAATGCTTTTGATGACGGTAACGATTCCCTGCAAAGATGGAAAAGCAGCAGCGACTTTGCTTATATAATGTACCTCGACAGTCTTTTGAGAAAACAGAAAGACCTGCGAATGGATACAATAAGTATTGACAAGACCACCGGGAAAAAAAGAAGAGCATCTCTTTCCCCCAAAAGTAATTCCGGAAATTTTCTCAATAGTTTTCCTTTGCAAATCTTTTTCTGGGCACTTGCAATTTTCTTTATTGGTTTTATTATCTATAAATTATTTCTGGCTAACGGAATTTTTGCAAAAAGAAATACCAGGATTGCCGAAGAGAAAACCGAAAGTGATCCCGAAGGGCTGACTGAATATTCTGAATATGATAACCTGGTTCGCGAAGCCGAAAATAAGAATGACTATAACTTGTCAACGAGATATCTGTATTTGCAAACCCTCAAAAAACTTGCTGACAAAGATTTGATCTTGTACTCGCCCGATAAAACCAATTACAGTTATGTAAAGGAATTATCGAATCAGAACTATAAGCAGGAATTTGCGAAGCTCACGCTCAATTATGAATATGTATGGTATGGCAAATTCATAATAAGCCCCGGCCATTATGAGCAATTGAAGGGACAATTCAATTTATTCAATAAAAAAATATAAGCTGTTTGAAATTATCTTTTATATACAGATTTTTTATTGTTTCAATTTTTATCAATTGTACCGGGTGTGACAATTCTCGTAAGCATAGGCTGCCTCCGCTTAACGAAAATTATCGCAAAACCGATAAACAACCTTTCGGAGCTTTCGTTGCCTATAACCAGTTCAGGCATTTATTTGGCGACCGGTATGTGGAAGACATTACAGATCCTTTTGATGATGTTTGGCAAAACATAAAATCTTATTCTACCGATAAAAAATATTCTCTCTATTTTCTTATCACCAAAAACCTTGTTTTAAATTACGCTGAAGTAGAAGCTTTTTTGGATTATGTAAAAGCCGGAAACGATCTTTTTATCTCGGCCGATTATATTGACATCAGGTTACTTGAAAATATAAATTGCAATACTGAAAGACAAGGAGAAATTGTTGAAGAGCTAAAAGGGAATATGCATGAAACTCACGTGAACATGTATTTTGGACATGACTTCAAAGCGCCTTCTTACAATTATTATTATTATCCTTTCTTAAATACCTTGTTGGATTATGACACCGCCTTTACAAGAGTTTTGGGAACTAATGAAATAAATGCTCCCAATTACATTGTTTTATTTTCCGGCAAAGGGCGCATCTATCTGCACGTAGCGCCCCGCATTTTTGGGAATTATTTTTTACTTACAAAAGATAATTATAAGTATTTCGAAAACGTAATTTCCTACCTGCGTTCTGATCCTAAAAATATTTACTGGGATGAATATTATAAGAACTCCGGATCATCGCGCCGCAGAAATAATAACACTCCGACTGATGATAATTTTTCTATCGCTAAGTGTGATTAAGCAGAATCCTCCTTTGCTTTGGGCATTCTGGATTGCGGTTGGCGGCCTGCTGTTATTTATCTTGTTTAATATAAAAAGAAAGCAGAGAATTATACCAGTTGTAAAGCCGAATGTAAATACAACCGTTACTTTTACAGAAACTGTAGGAAGATTATATCTCCAGAAAAAAGACAACAGGCATATCGCGGAAAAGATGATCACTTATTTCTACGAGCACATCCGAAACAAATATTTTATAAGTACGGCAAATATTAATGATGAATTTATGAATTCTCTTTCCGGCAAAAGCGGTGTTTCAAAGGACAAAACCCTGGAGTTGTTTTCATTAATTGAACAGGTTCGGGCTGAAGAACAAATAGAAGATGCTGTACTGCTGAAATTAAATACAGAAATCGAAAATTTTACAAAAATTAAAACCTGATGGAAGAAAATGTATTTGAACAAAGGATTGATTTAAGTGCTTTAAATGATGCCATCGTTGATGTAAGAAATGAGATCAGCAAAGTGATTGTGGGCCAGCATGAAATGGTTGATATGCTTATGATCGGGTTGTTGTGCGACGGCCACATTTTAATTGAGGGTGTTCCGGGTATTGCAAAAACATTAACCGCCAAGCTGATGGCAAAAATTATAAATGCAGATTTTTCGCGCATCCAGTTTACGCCTGATCTTATGCCAAGTGATGTTTTAGGGACATCGGTTTTCAATCCAGGACCAGCAGAATTTCAATTTAAAAGGGGGCCTATTTTCAGTAACATTATTTTGATAGACGAAATAAACCGTGCACCTGCAAAAACGCAGGCTGCCTTATTCGAAGTGATGGAGGAAAGGCAGGTTACTATTGATGGAAGCACACACATAATGGAGTTTCCTTTTATTGTGCTGGCAACACAGAACCCTATTGAGCAGGAAGGAACATACAGGCTTCCTGAAGCGCAACTTGACAGATTTTTATTTAAAATAAATGTAAAATATCCATCACTTGAAGAGGAGATACATATTCTTTTAAACCAGCAGTCGCTTGCGTTAAATACATTATTAGATGATGTAAGAAAAATAATTTCTCCCGGCGATATTTTACATTACAGGCAAATAATACAAGAGGTCCTTATAGATCCTAAACTTGTCGAATTTATTGCAAAGATTGTAAACGAAACAAGAAACAATCCTTCATTATTTTTGGGGGCATCGCCGCGTGCATCGCTTGCAATATTGCGTGCAGCAAAAGCAAACGCCGCTATAAAGGGAAGAGATTTTGTAAAGCCTGAAGATATTATTGAAATCGCAACTCCGGTTATGCGACACCGGATAATATTAACACCTGAAAAAGAAATGGAAGGTATTACGCCTGATGAGCTTATTCAAAATATAATTGCAAGTGTGGAGGTGCCGAGATAGGCCGGCCCTTTATTTGGAAACAGTGATTTTTTGAGAATTATTATTGCCAGGGTTTTTAGATCGCGGATAAAAAAATGCAGCCCCCGGCTTTAGTCAAATAGCAGCATTTTCTTTCCAGACACTTTTTAAAAATGGATTTTATAAAAAAATATTTTGGAGACTTATTTCTTACCTCACGCTTTTATGTGTCTGTACTGGCGTCTGTGATTTTGTTCTTATTTGCTTTTTATATTCCGGCTCTTAATTCAATAGCGGTATTTGGTTTTTTCGTTTTTATTACCTTCTGTGTGATCGATTATATTTTTTTATTTTTTTCTAAAAAGTCTGCCTCTGCAAAAAGGTACACAGCAGGCAGATTAAGTAACGGTGATGAAAACAGAATTGAGCTCATTGTAAAAAATGATTTTTCCTTTCCCGTTTCTGTGAAAGTTATTGATGAATTACCTCCGCAGTTCCAGGTCAGGAACTGGGAGAGATACTTATTTTTAAAGGCGCGCCAACAAAAAAAAATCCACTGGTTTTTGCGGCCCTTGCAAAGAGGTGAATATCATTTCGGAAATATTCATTTGTTTGTTTCTTCCCCGCTAAAATTTTTTCGCCGTCGGGTAACAGTTGAGGCCGGTGAAACTATTCATGTATATCCTTCTTTTATGCAATTGCATAAATACGAGCTTCTGTCAAATGCTACAATACAGCATGAAAGTGGCAGCAGCCGATATGCGAAAGATCGGCCAGAGCATGGAGTTTGAGCAAATTAAAGAATATGTAACAGGCGACGATATCCGAACACTAAACTGGAAAGCTTCTGCAAGAAGAGGAAGCTTGATGGTAAACAATTTTATGGACGAAAGGTCGCAGCAGGTGTATTGCATTATAGATAAAGGCCGCCTTATGAAAATGCCTTTTGGGGGATTGACTTTGCTTGATCATGCAATAAACAGTTGCCTTGTACTTAGCAATGTTTGCCTTAAAAAACAGGACAGAGTGGGGCTGATCACTTTTTCAAATACGATAGGCTCTGTACTTGCGGCTGATCGTAAGCCAATTCAAAAAGAAAATATTCTCCAGGCATTGTATAATCAAACAACCGGTTTCCTGGAGAGTGATTTTGAAATGCTGTATATGCAAATACGCAATACAATTAAACACAGGAGCCTTCTGATCTTGTTTACAAATTTTGAATCTTTATCCGGGTTGAACAGGCAAATGGATTATTTGCGTTCTCTTGCGAACCATCATTTATTGCTGGTTGTTTTTTTTGAAAATACTGAGCTTAATAAATTGGTAAAATCTCATGCAACTAATATTGAAGAAATCTATATTAAAACTATTGCTGAAAAGTTTGCTTTTGAAAAAAGGCTCATCGCAAAAGAGCTTTCAAAATATGGAATTTTATCGTTATTGAGTTCTCCGCAAAAGCTTACTGTAAATACTATTAATAAATACCTGGAATTGAAAACCAGGCAGGCAATCTAATTTTTTGATGATAGAAAATACATTCGACGAGGGAAGGGCGCTGCTTATTAACAAGCCACTGGAATGGACTTCATTTGATGTAGTAAGAAAGATCCGCAATACAATTAAAATAAAAAAAGTGGGTCATGCCGGCACACTTGATCCCTTAGCAACGGGGCTGCTGATTGTTTGCACTGGTAAGTTTACAAAAAAGATAAATGAATACATGGCACAGGAAAAAGAATACACAGGATCGATAACATTGGGGGCCACCACACCAACTTACGATCTCGAAAGTGAGCCGGAAAATTTTAAATCACTGGATGATATTACAGACGAATTGATTTACGAAACAACTAAAAAATTTACCGGGGAGATTATGCAGGTTCCACCGATACACTCGGCGATAAAACAAAAAGGAAAGCCTGTTTATCTCCTTGCACGCAGAGGAGTAGACGTCGTGCTCGAGCCAAGAAAAATTTTAATAAAGCAATTTGAAATCACGACGATAGATGTGCCTAAAGTATTTTTCAAAGTAATCTGTTCAACCGGAACTTACATACGCAGTCTTGCCAATGACTTTGGACAAGCACTTGGATGTGGGGGTTATTTAAGTGGCCTGTGCCGCACCCGTATTGGTGATTTCGATTTGAAAGAGGCAGTAACTGTCGACGAATTTGTAAAGTCAATTAAATAAATCCAGGAATTAAATCTTTACGATGTACATCTAACATTTTTATCCTATTCTCTGGAACGTCCAGAATAAAGCAATCATTGCTATAATTGCAGATAACGGGTAAACGATAACCCGCTTATACCAACTCTTTTTACCAAAGGGTAAGATCATAAAAAGAAACACGAGAGTTATCACGCTTATCTGCCCGAGTTCTACTCCCACGTTGAATGAAAAAATTGATGTAAAAAACTTATTCCGTGGTAAGCCGGTTTCATTAAGCGCGCTGGCGAAACCCATTCCATGTACTAGCCCAAACATAAATATGATGGCTATACGCCATACTTTCAATTCATTTAGCAAAATATTTTCTATGGCAACAAACGCAATAGATAAAGCAATTAAAGGCTCAATGATATCTGCCGGCATCTTTATGATTCCCTTCATGCTTAAGGCCAGTGTTATGGTATGCGCAACGGTGAAAGCTGTCGCTTGCCATAATATTGTTTTGAATTTTGTATTCAAAAGACACAGGCTTGCCACGAATAAAATATGGTCTAATCCATAAGGAACAATGTGACTGATACCCAGTTTTAAATAATACCATACTACATCTCCTGCAGGCGCTTGTTCAAGCTGGTAATTAATGGCGTGTGCAAATGATGGAATCGGTAATACCAACAATATAATCCCGGTGAGGAGCTTGAAATTATTTGTATGTTGCGATTTCATTTCTTTTATAATCCTTTTAAGACATTTTCGCTTTCCGCCTTTAATTCAGGATCAATTCCGGGATTATTTTTTAAACCATCATTTAGCAATTCTTTCCCCTTTGATTTATTTCCGGCTTTTGTATAAACAAGCCCGGCCTGGCAAAGTAAAGCAGGATTTTTGCAATTAGTTTTTAGCGCCATGGCCATGTAATTAATCGCCTTCCCGAAATCGCCGCTTTTATAATATACCCAGGCTACCGTTTGATTTACATCTATGTTTCCTGGTCTCCTGTTGTATTCAATCAGGGCGTGCTTCAATGCATCCATGGTATTATTCTGCAAAAGATATGCATATGCTAATTCCCTATCCGCGTAATGACCAATGCTTTCATCCTGTTCTCCTTTTTTTCCATCATTATTCATTCCGTCAATTATGTTTTGCAAAAGGTCATTTGCCTTTTTAGAATTTCCATTTAATCGATACAGTTGCGACAACTGCTCTTCGATAGCATAGTCATTTACGGCAGCCGCAGCCTGCTCATAATATGAAATAGCTTTTGCAAAATCTCTGTTCACCATAGCTATATGGCCAAGCCCGGCGGTTGCATATGGATAACCGGGACGCTCCTGCAAAGCGATCATATAATGCATTTCTGCATTTTTTAGATCGCCGGTATTTTCGTAAAGCCGTGCAAGTTGAATACGTGTCCATTCTGTAGGCTCGTCTCCTGCGCCACCTGCATCTACGGCTAACTTCATCGCTTCAATTGCACCCGGGTAATCGCCGTGAATTTCGCGGAGGTACGAAATGCGTGCATAAGAACGTATGTCCGGACGAATGGAAACCATTTTATCCGAATTCTCAACAGCAGCTTTATAGTTACCCATTTCTACATTTCCATCTACCATTATTCCATATATCAACGCATTGTAGGGATTTATTTTTTGCGCTTTTTCTGCGATCGCAAGGCCATCACCAAAATGATGCTGAGACATATATAACAACGATTGTAGCGTTAGCGCCTCAAAGTTTTCCGGTTGATCTTCAAGAACGCTATTGATGTATTTCATTGCGGCGGCATCGTAATACACATAATTTCCGGTAATTCTTGCTTCCTGGATATAGAGGCTGGATAGTGCTACAGCCGCTTTGATATCTTTTGGATTGTTGTGTACCGTATTAATAAGTTTTTCTGCGGTTTCTTTTGTTTGCTGCCATTCAGCAGGTATTTCTTTTGTCTCTTTTCTTTCCATAAGTGGATAAGTTGCATTTTTCAACTTTACCTGGTTGATACTATAACGAATAACCACAAACGCAGATATGGAGAAGAAAAAAGCAATAAGTACGATGTAAATTAATTTCTTTTTCATAATGTAAATTGTTGGAAGGGAGTAAAGATTTGGAAAATAAACCCGCACATTCATGCGGGTTTATTGCGTATTAATTTGAAATGATATTTATTCTTTAACTACTGTTATTGTTTTTTTAGCGCCACCATCTTTATTCCCCGAAATAAAATAAGAACCGTTAGCCATGCCATTCGCATTCCACTGAGTTGTATAAGTTCCGGCTTCAACTTTTTTATTTACCAAAACTTTCAACGGCTTGCCTGAAGCATCATAAAGCATGATTTTAACCACCGAAGGGACTGCAACATGGTACCGCAGCACATTACTGCCGCTGGTGCTTATTGGGTTAGGTGAGGTTTCTATCTCGATACCTGGAGAAGCAAGGCCAAGTGGTTGTGAAGTTGAAGGGCCGCTGGTTTTCATTTCAACTGATGGAGCTGATGGCGGTGTAGCGCAATTGCAATTGTGATCCCCGGACCATGGAGTTTGCACAAATGGGAAAGTGGTTTTAAATGAAGTGTCGTTGGCATTTACACCTGTGGTGTAGGTCAAAACACTTACGAGGTTTGGAGTTACGGGGCTTCCACCTGGTACGTAATCATCATACCACAATCCAATGGCTGCTAACACAACACCACCTACTGCCTGCAATTCAATGCGGGTAACGTCGTCCTCAAGCCTTCTTCCATTAGGGAATCCATCCATGTTAGGAATAAATTGCAATTCTTTTCCTGCGTTATACCTTGGATCAGTTAAGCCCAATACCGCTGCCTGCACCAGGCCTTCGGAACTGAAATCTGCAGAGTTACGTTCAGTTACCGGTACAGCCATATTTAAACGCAGCATATCCCCTCCGTTCGGTAAAAAGTTGTTGATAAACGGTTTTCCTGCGGCTAATACATTTCCAGCTTTACCGGTTGCAAGTTGATAGGGGGCAAGATTAGGAACGCCCGTATGAAAAATAGGCCATAGATCTATAGAGCGGGGTGAGTTTGCAGCGGGTAGCAAAAGGCCGCCAAATGCGTCCTCACTTAAAGCAGTTCCATTAAGAGCTGCATTGCCTTTCAAGCCATAAAGACCGTTATTTCCATTGCTAAAGTTGAAAGATCCCAATGAATTTTTTTGAATTCTTAGCGGGGCAAATGCAGGAACAGCGCCTCCAAACTGGTCATCATCCATGTATAAAGCCAGCTCAGGATTATAGAAGAATTTTCCGAAAGTACTTAGCTTTTCAAGATCCTGGTATGGAGTTAAGCTATTCCAGTAATCCTTGTAGCCGATGGGAATAACTGCTTCATTAGTCAGTGGCATACCAAGCCTGGAGACTTGTACCCAACGCCCGAAATTGGATTCGGTGCCATTTCCATTTAATGTCCTTATTTGCTGCCTGCTTGCTGACGCCCACACGCCAATTACATAATCTCCATCTAGAATATTTTTGGCTTTTTTTACAGGCTTGTGATCTTTTTGCAGAGCGGAAATATCAATTTCCAGCGCTATAGTTGAAACGTTTTTACATTTTAAAGCATCTTCAGAATAAGAAGGCCCCTGGCGTGGTGCATTTCCTAAATCAAATATACCTCCAAGGTCTACAAAGAAAGGATCATCTGCAGTGCCAGCGAAAACTCTCTCCCCGGTACTGGTTGTCGCAATTGAATTTGCTATAAGTGAATTGTAATCCGAAGCGCCCAGTCCAACAGCGGAATTTATTGATCTTGGCCCTATATTGTAAGGAGGTACAATTCCGTTTTTCTTAATCGTTTGGAATTTTTTTTGATCGCTATCCTTAAACCAATTCCAACGGAAATTTTTTACGATGTTGCCACCGGAAAGCGTACCTTCCCATTTTTTTCCGCCATCCACACTTCTTTCCAATGTATAGGTTGTTTTGAGGTTTTCTTTTCCAAGCCTGATGTTAAAAAATGTGGTGGGGTCCTGGTTTTCTTTGTGAAAAGTGAAGCGATAAATAATGTCATCACCGGTAGTGGATGCATCATTATCGATGTGAATTTCGTAACGTACATTCTCTCCGAAAGAATAGTAATTAGGTCCTCCATTGGGTAACTGACCGGGAATGTAGTTAGCAATAATCACAATTTTATTCGGATCCGCTGGACTTCTGAATGCGTACAGATCGGTGTTGTCCGCCAGTGGGTCATTAGAGATCATAGGCGCCTCACGGTGACTTGAGGACATTAGTATAGCCGAACACGCAGTTACTGCGGCCACTGCCACAAATACTTTCAGCTTACTAATGGTAAAGCTTTTTTTCATTTTTTTTAATTTTAGTGTTAAGAAATCAATGTGTAATAGTGTTCATGGAAAACAGGATTATGATTTCCTTAGTGGGCATGAGGCTACTAGTAAACGTAACTGCGAATGTGGACAAGCAATCCATTATCTACAGGTGTTAAGGGGTTTGAGGATTTTTACACAGGAAATAAAATTTCAGGTGTAAAGAGATAATAGGAGTTACGAAAGTTTGGTTAACATGGTTTTAACAAGTCGAAAAGATTTTAAGAAAGAAATACCTGAGAGTATTTCAACTTTCAAACAACCGATTCACGAATTGAAGAATATTAGAATGAAAATTTAGAGATACTATAGTTTGATGCCAGGTAGCGGATGCTGATAACTGGAAAATGCAGGAGATGTATTAAATTGGGCATATCATTAAATCAAAGCTTCGATGAAAATATTACTCTGCATTCCTTTTTTCTTCTTATACGTTTCAATTTTTGCGCAGGGGCAGGAAAATTATCCTGTTGACAGCGCATCGGTTGAGCACACAGGCGTGCCTAAAGGAGAAGTATTGAAATTTACTTTCGACAGCTCGAAAATTTTCCCCGGCGCAACCCGTAACTATTGGGTGTATGTTCCTGCCCAATACACTGCTGATAAGCCTGCCTGCCTTTATGTAAACCAGGATGGCATCCAGTGGAACGCACCGACAGTTTTTGATAACCTCATCTATTCCAAAGAAATGCCGGTGACCATCGGCGTTTTTGTGACACCCGGAATTGTGAAAGCCAAAAATTCCGAAGCTGGCCTTGACCGTTATAATCGAAGTTTTGAGTACGATGGCCTCGGTGACGCTTATGCCCGTTTTATTTTAGAATGAAATTTTACCAGCTGTCGAAAAGCAAAAGACCGGTGACGGCAGGCTGATTCATCTTTCCAAAAAAGGAAACGACCATGCTATAGGTGGTTCAAGTAGTGGCGCTGTGTGTGCCTTTACTGCCGCATGGGAACGCCCAAATGATTTTTCAAGGGTTTTCTCGGCGATTGGCACCTACATTGGTTTGCGGGGCGCCGAGCGCTATCCCACACTTATAAGAAAATACGAGCCGAAGCCTATAAGAATATTTTTACAGGACGGTTCTAATGATCTTAATATTTATGCAGGCGACTGGTGGAAAGCCAATGAAACGATGGAGCGGGCACTTACTTTTTCAGGATACGAGGTGGAACATGTGTGGGGCGAAGGGCAGCACAATGGAAAGCAAGGCACATCAATTATTTCCGCAAGCGATGAGATGGCTTTGGAAAGACTGGCCGCAACCTGCTAAAGCTGGTAATTCAAAAAATCAATTCTTAAGTGATATTCTAATCCCGGGAGAAGAATGGCAATTGGTGGGTGATGGATATAGATTTACCGAAGGCACCGGGACCAATTCGGCAGGCGAAGTCTTTTACCAGGATATTCCAAATTCTAAAACATACAAAGTAGATATTAATGGAAAGCTTACGGTATTAAAACTGGATGCAAAGAGAGCCAGTGGAACTTCGTTTGGCCCTGATGGTAAGAGATATGTTGCCGCAGGAGGAACAAAGCAAGTACTTTCCTATGATGCGGACGAAAAGGAAACAGTAGTCGCTGATAGTATTGCAGGCAACGACCTTGTAGTCGCTGACAATGGAAATATTTACGTCACTGAACCGGATGGAACCCAAAAGCCTTCTAAAATATATCTTGTACGTCCCGGTGGCGAAAAATTGGTAGTAGATGAAGGGATAAAATTCGCCAACGGTGTAACCCTTTCACCGGATCAAACCCAGTTATATGTTACAGAATCGGCTTCTCATTGGGTGTGGGTTTACCAGGTTCAACCTGATGGGACACTTGCTTTTAAACAGCGGTATGGCTGGCTGCACATACCGGACGACCAGGAAAACGCATGGCCTGATGGTGTGAGGTGCGATACTGCCGGAAGAGTATATGTTGCTTCGCGCCTGGGAATTCAGATTCTTGATCAAACAGGGCGGGTTAACGCAATCATTCCAGTTCCCTCAGGTCAGGCATCTAATGTTTGCTTTGGTGGAAAGAATTTTGACACAATTTATGTTACGGCAGTTGATAAAGTTTACCGGCGTAAGCTTAAAGTTCGCGGAGCAAATACTTTCGAAAAACCATACAAGCCGGTTGCTCCGAGGCTTTAGAAAGATTCTTTCGTTAGGAAGCTATTTTTTAGTCATACTGTAAACAATATATCCAACAACTTCTTTAATATAATAATACCACGTTCCGAAAGTGAATATAGACGGTATAAAATCTCCGATATCAGTTCTTCCTTTTCCTGCGATATAGTTGCATGGATAAGGGATTACGCTAACGCCCATTTTTTTATAGGTGGCCAAAGCCCTCCGCATGTGAAAAGCGGAAGTTACGAGGATATAAGGCGGTTTTAAATGGGCGCTGTCTAATAGCTTTTTTGAATACAACGCATTCTCATAAGAATTTCTCGATTGGTTTTCCATGAGAATAAAACTATCAGGAATATTAAAGGCTTTAAGTTGCGATGCGACCCAATCACTTTCCCTGAAGTCTGTGGGCAATAGCCTTGAACTGCCGCCCGAAATAAGAAGATGCGACACTTTCCCTTCCTCTTTCAATTTTACAAACTGAATAAATCTATCGGAGGTCGCATTGAAATATCCCTCGCCATTATAATCTTCAGAAACAAAGCCGCCCAATACAATTGCACAACTGTATTTGCTGCCAGCAGGCAATTCTGTTTTCCTGAAATCCCAACGCCTTGCAAATTGATTAAGAAAAAACGGGATAGAGAAGATCAAAAAAAGTACAATCGAAATTCTATAGGAAATTTTTTTGAGCTGTTTTCTTTTCGTGAAAAAGCCTATACACAAAAACAGTACAATCCAAAAAAGTGGTGAAAGAGAAAAATTGAGGAGCTTAGATAATATAAAAAACATATTTTATTATTTAGTTTAGGTAGTATTATTAGTTACGCAATTTAGCGGATAGTGATCATTGAGGGCCAGGCGAAATCTTATGTGCTGCTGAGTGATTCATTCCATACTTGCGAATCGATAAAAATTGTTTTATCCTTCCCGACTCAGGGGCAACAAATAAATTCAATATGTCTTCAGATTCATGTCATATTTTCAAACGCTGTTGGTGGGAATTTGCTTTCTCTTAGAATATCCTCAGAAATACCAAGTGAACTACGCATCAAATCACATAAAAAAAATAGTTTCAATGAGGGATTTTCTGAAATTGAAAGAAAATTTAAAGTGTGATTTCCCTGACCTGGTTACAATTAAAGTAGCTATTTTAGGAGACACCTCTACACAATTTCTTAACCAGGCTTTGCGCAGGACAGGTTTTGAAAAGGGATTAGATCTGCTAATATGGGAAGCAGATTATAATCAAATACAGCGAAAGATTTTTGATAAAGCTTCAGAGCTATACAGTTTTAATCCTGCCGTGGTCATTATTTTCCAATCTACTCATAAGCTTCTTAATAAATACAACAAGCTGAACCCGGTAGAGTACGATACTGTGGCATCAACTGAAATTGAATTAATTAAAAGTATATCGTCGTGTTTGACTACACGGTTGACTGCAAAAGTTATTTACTATAATTACTATGAAATAAATGACGCGGTCTTTGGCAATTACTCCAATAAAACAGCGTCTTCTTTCTTGTTTCAGCTCCGAAAGCTCAATTACGAATTAATGTGTTTCGCCTCAACAAGTCCGAAAGTTCATATCTGCGATCTCTCTTCTGTCCAAAATAATGTCGGACAGGCGAATTTTTGCAGAACCGCCATGTATATTACTTCAGACATGGCGTTAAGTATTGATGTTTTGCCATTAGTAGCTGCGAAAACAATTGATTTGATAAATGCGTTGAATGGCAAATTTCATAAGTGTGTGATTGTAGACCTGGACAATACCCTTTGGGGTGGTGTAGTAGGAGATGATGGCCTGGAAAATATTCAGATCGGTACCTTGGGAATTGGCAAAGCATTTTCTGAATTTCAATATTGGATAAAGAAATTAAAGAGCCGGGGGATTATAGTTGCCGTTTGCAGTAAGAACTTTGAATCTGTTGCCAAAGAACCATTCCTGGAACATCCTGACATGATTTTGCACCTGGAAGATATCGCTGTTTTTATTGCCAATTGGGAAAATAAAGTTGACAATATCAGGAGGATTCAAAGCATGCTGAATATTGGCTTTGATTCCATGGTTTTTATAGATGACAATCCGTTCGAACGGAATCTGGTAAAAGAAAATATTCCTGAAATTACCGTGCCTGAATTACCTGAAGACCCCGCAGATTATTTACCTTATTTATATAGCCAGGGCCTTTTTGAAACCAGTTCCTTTACCAGTGAAGACGCTGAAAGAGCCCGGTTTTATCGGATGGCATCCCACAGAAACAAGATGCAGGAGAAGTTTACCAATGAAGACGATTATCTGAAAAGTCTTGATATGATTTCTTTGGTTGAGCCTTTTAATGAATTCAATACTCCGAGAGTTGCGCAGCTTTCCCAACGTTCAAATCAATTTAATTTAAGAACAGTAAGGTATACGGAGGAAGACATCAGGCGATTCGCCTCATCTGAAGATCATTTCACTTTTACTTTCACGCTGGAAGATAAATATGGAAGCAATGGCCTTATAGGTGTTGTGGTTCTATCACAGGAAAATAACGATGCTTTATTTATAGATAACTGGTTTATGAGTTGCAGGGTTTTAAAAAGAGGCATGGAAAATTTTATATTAAATACCATTTCAAATATTGCAAAGAAAAAAGGATTTACAACCTTAAAAGGCGAATATATCGCAACAAGAAAAAATGCTATGGTCGCAGATCACTATTCTAATTTGGGTTTTCAAAAAGCAGGTAATTATTGGGAGTTTTCCCTGGTCAATTACAAGCCCGGGGGCAGTTTTATTAAATTGAAATTAAATGACAAGGGAAGTTATTCTAAAGCAGGTAAGGGACATATTTTCTGACATTCTTGATAATGAAAAGTTGGTATTAACCGAACAAACGCAAGCCACGGATATAAATGATTGGGATTCATTAAATCATATACAATTAGTTGTAGCGGTTGAAAAGCATTTTAATCTTCGGTTTACCTCTACTGAAATCCAAACCTGGAAAGACGTTGGCGAGATGATTGATTCTATTCAAAAAAAAATTATAAATATTTAGCCGTTTGGCTACTAAAAGCGGAGTCTTAATTCAGGGTTTTGATAGCAGGTTGTTCAATCATAAACTCTCACTCAACGGGAATAAATGGCTTTTACTTCTGCTATATTTTTTATTTTTTTTACCTTATTCTTCCTGTTGTATTGGCTGGTGTTTAAAAAAAACCTGCTAATCCAAAATCTCTTTATTTTATTGGGAAGTTACCTGTTTTATGCCTGGTGGGATTGGCGTTTTCTTTCTATATTAATTGTTGCTTCTTTTGTCAACTACATTCTTGGTATTTATATTGAAAAAGCAACAAATTCCAAACACCGGAAAATATTGCTTTGGATTGGATTGCTTCAAGGCATCGGCATGCTGGGGATATTTAAATATTTCAATTTCTTTATCACTTCATTCAATAATGCTGTAAGCAATTTAGGTCTCAACATAAACTTACAAACGTTTAATCTTATCATTCCTTTGGGAATAAGCTATTATACATTTAAGATGATTAGTTATTTATTAGATGTAGATAAAACGAAGATAAAAGCCGCAACAAATTGGGTAGCCTTTTTTACATATGTTGTATTTTTTCCTTGCTTGCTGGCAGGCCCTATTGATAAAGCAAGGACATTTATGCCTCAGCTGGAAAAGAAAAGGGAATTTGATTATGATACAACTGTTGATGGAATGCGCCAGGTTTTGTGGGGTTTGTTCAAGAAACTCGTTATCGCTGACAATTGTGCTGTAATCGTCAATGAAATATTTGGCAATTACCAGCAGTTGCCGGGAAAGACCTTACTAGCCGGCGCTTTTTTTTATACGTTGCAGATGTATGCAGATTTTTCCGGGTATTCGGATATGGCAATTGGATTCTCTCACATGCTTGGATTCAACGTAACTAAAAATTTTAATTTCCCGTTCTTTTCTCGAAACATCGCCGAGTTCTGGCGCAAGTGGCACATTTCGCTCACTGCATGGCTAACAGAATATGTTTTCACGCCATTGAGTATAGCATTTAGAGATTGGGGAAATGCGGGACTCATTTTAGCTATCGTTATAAATTTTACTATTATTGGAATATGGCATGGAGCAAACTGGACTTATGTAGCTTTTGGATTTCTTCACGGGTGTTATTTTATCCCACTTATTTTGATGGGCACAATTAACAGGAAAAGAAAGAGTATTAAAGATGGATGGCGGAACTTTTTAACGGGTCTGGTCAATATTTTTACAACGTTTATTTTGGTTATGTTGACCTTTGTTATTTTTCGGGCAGACAATATAAATCAGGCAATTGATTATTATAAGAGACTTTTTACCTTATCACTTTTTGTCAGTCCCCGCACTTTGCCCCTGGATTCATATCATCCTTTTATTGCACTTTTTTTCATTACGCTCATGCTCATGGTTGAATGGATACAAAGGCACAAAGAACATGGTTTGCAGATAGATATTAAACGCCGCCTTTACAGGTGGACTATTTACGCCGTTATTATTTTCTTAATAGGAATGTTTATGCAAACTTCTGAAACACCTTTTATTTATTTCAAATTTTAGAGCATGAAGAAATTCATTGCCAGGATTCTCCTAGTTATCCCTTTTATTTTAATTTCGTATTTCTTTATGCTTGTTGCATGGAAACATTTTGCTCCTCCTGATATAAAGACAAACTTAATATATGAAGTAGCAGGATATGCCTACACATATTTAAGAATGAAGGAAGCCCGGCAAATAAAAGATGTTGATATTCTTTTTTTAGGGTCGTCTCACACATACAGGGGTTTTGATCCGCGTATATTTAAAGAATATGGCTACAAGACATTTAACATGGGATCAAGTAACCAAACCCCTTTGCAAACCAAAGTTTTACTGGACCGTTATTTAAATACCCTTAACCCTAAATTAATTGTTTATGAAGTGACCCCTATAAATTTTGAGTATGATGGCGTTGAATCTTCTTTGGATATTCTTGCTAACGATAAGCTTGATTTGGAATCTTTAAAAATGGCATTTACTATCAACCATATTAAAACATATAACACGCTTTTATACAGCTGTTATTTAAGCCTGTTAAATAGAAAAGAGATTTTTGAACAAGATACTGTGAGCGGTAGTGACACGTACATTTCCGGGGGATATGTGCAGAGCAAAATTTTGCACAACCGGGAAGGATTTGATAATTATGAAAAGAGCAACTGGGTACCCGTTTCACATCAGCTTAAGGCTTTTGAAAGCATCCTACATACAATCAATAAAAAGAGAATCCGGTTCATTTTGGTACAGGCTCCGGTTTCCAGGCATGAATATGAGAATTGTTATAATGACAACGACCACATCGATGCCTATTTCCTGAGTAAGACGCCTTACTATTATAATTTCAACAACATTCTTAAAGTGAATGACAGTCTGGATTTTTTTGACGCACATCATTTAACTCAATCCGCTGTGAGAGTCTTCAATGAAGAACTAATAAGTAGGATAATTAAGAACATACATCTATCACAGAACGCTACTGAAGCAGGAAATTGAATGTTTGAAATCCAGTGAGTATTAGTGGTTTAATTTATGGGAGGATGTCGATATTACTCAATAAAAAAAATCAGGAATGTCAAGTTTTACCGGCAATTGAAACAGAAATTAATTTAATTGCGTACGCTAACGGATATTAGCATTTTTGGATTGCAAGCGGCTTAGGGGAAGGTAAAATAATTAATGCTCTGTAATGGATATCAGTCTCAACAAATACATCAGTGATACGGGCTTCTGCAGCCGCCGCGAAGCGGACAGATATATTGAGGAAGGCAGGGTTAGTATAAATGGGAATGAAGCTAAAAAAGGAAATCGGGTAACTGAAAATGACAGCATTCTTGTTGATGGTGAGCCTTTAAAAAGAAAGGCAGACCCTGTTTATATCATATTTAATAAACCCAAAGGAATTACCTGCACAACCGATCTTAAAGACAAGTCCAATATCATTGATTTCATAAATTATAAAAGCCGCATTTTCCCGATTGGCAGGCTGGATAAACTTTCCGAGGGATTAATTTTTCTTACCAACGATGGCGATATGGTAAATAAAGTTCTCAGAGCAGGTAACGGGCATGAGAAAGAATATGTAGTAACTACCGATAAAATAATTACAAAAGATTTTATCAATAAAATGCGAAACGGGATAAGAATACTTGGAACACTTACCAATAAATGTTTTGTGAGGCAGGATGCGGATAAAAAATTTACGATTATTCTCACACAGGGGCTCAACCGGCAGATCCGGCGTATGTGTGCCGTCCTTGATTATAAAGTGACCTCTTTAAAAAGAGTGCGCATTATGCATATGAATCTGGGTAACCTTAAGGCAGGGAAATGGAGGCGTTTTACACCGGGCGAAATCATAGAAATCAATAAGCGCATTGCAAATAGCAGTAAGACTTCGGATATTGAAAGCATGGGGGAATAGGGGAGCAAGTGCGATCTACGCTCTTTGATGTACCATGTGCAAAGCAAACAGACTCTCAACCTGAGATTCATAATTAATGCCTCAACGTTTTTTTTAATTTCATAATTTTAAATTTCCCGCAGAAAAAATTTTAAAAATTTTTCACGTCATTTCATAAAATATGAATGATGATTAAAGTTGAAAGGGTAGTAAAATATTTCGGCAAAACAAAAGCTGTTGATGATATTTCATTTGAGGTAGGCGAAGCTGAAAACGTTGTATTGCTCGGTACCAGCGGATGTGGAAAAACCACTACTCTCAGGATGATTAACAGGCTTATAGAGGTCTCATCCGGATCAATTTTTATAGCAGGGAAAAACATTGAAGAAGTATCTCCTGAAAATCTTCGCAGAAATATTGGCTATGTGCTGCAGCATAACGGCCTGTTTCCTCACTATACAATCGGCGAAAATATCGGTATTGTTCCTGCACTCCTGCAATGGCCGAAAGATAAAATTGCGAAAAGGGTTTCGGAGATGCTCGAGCAATTAAACCTGCCCCGGGAATATATATCGCTTTATCCTAACCAACTTAGCGGCGGCCAGCAGCAAAGGGTAGGGCTGGCCCGTGCTCTTGCGGCAGATCCTCCTGTACTGCTGATGGACGAGCCTTTTGGAGCGCTTGATGCAGTTACCCGCGGAAACATTACCAAAGAATTCTCGCACCTCGAAGTTCTTCAAAAAAAGACGATTGTTTTGGTGACACACGACATAAGAGAGGCCTTTGATATGGGTGATAAGATTTTATTGATGGACAAAGGGAAGATTGTACAATCAGGCACACCTGTTGATTTATTATTTAAGCCTGTCAATGAATTTGTATCCCGCTTTTTTGAAGCGCAACAAATGCAGCTTGAGCTAAATGCGGTGTTGCTGAAAGATATTTGGCCACATCTTTCGCCTAGTTACGGCGATAAAAATGTAATGGAGATTGATGAAAATAAGAAAATTTGGGACGCTTTAGATGTTTTGTCAAATAACAGAAATGGAGACATCGCTGTCCGGAATTCTTCTACCGGCGAAGTAAGGCATGCCGGATATAATTCATTATTTACTGCGCTAAATATATTAAAGGAAAAGAAATGAACGAATCGGGCCAGTCTTTGATCGATTTCATGCGGCAGCAATCGGGTAAGATATTTGACCAGGTGCTTGCTCACATCGGCCTTACATTTATTTCACTGCTGATAGCCGTGGTCATTGGGCTGCCATTGGGGATATTTATCGCCAAAAGAAAAAAATTTGCGCCTTCTGTTCTGGGATTCACAGGAATATTACAAACAATTCCCAGTATAGCGCTGCTGGGGTTTATGATCCCACTATTAGGTATTGGCCCGAGGCCGGCAATTGTCGCCTTATTCTTATATGCCTTGCTGCCAATCGTGCGAAATACATTTACGGGCATCATTGGTGTTGATCCCGCCGTAAGAGAAGCTGCAAAGGGAATGGGAATGAGTGGAAGACAAATACTTAGGAAGGTTGAACTGCCTTTGGCTATGCCGGTGATTCTTGCTGGTATTCGTACTGCTACTGTTATAAATGTAGGAGTGGCAACACTTGCAGCTTACATAGCGGCAGGTGGGCTTGGTGAATTTATTTTTGGAGGCATCGCTCTCAACAACACTAACATGATCCTGGCTGGCGCCATTCCGGCAGCATTGCTCGCAATTTTATTTGACTTCATTTTATCAAAAGTGCAGAAAATCAATCTTAAAAAGATAAGGACAGGCATTTGGTTGTTACCGCTTTGTGTTATCATTTTATCATCGTTTTACCTGCTGCCAAATCTTTACGGCAGCAAAATGCTGGCAGGATTTACGCCGGAATTTATGGGACGCAAAGATGGGTACCTCGGCCTTAAAGAAATTTACAAACTAAATATCAGAACCGTTGTTATAAGCGATGCTGTTATGTACAAAGCAGCTTACGAAAAGAGGTTGGATGTGATCAGCGGGTACAGTACTGACGGTCGGTTGAAAGCTTTTGATCTTGTTACTTTAGAGGATGATAAACGAATATTCCCTCCGTATTATGCGGCGCCGGTTATTCGTGAAGAGATTCTAAAAAAATACCCGCAACTTGAAAATGTTCTCAATCAACTGGCCGGGCACATCAATGATTCAATAATGACAGAACTCAATTATCGTGTCGATTATTTGCAGCAAAGCCCGGATAAAGTGGCTAAAGATTTTTTGATGGAACAAAGTTTGTATAAAGAATCAAAAAACGGGAATGCAGGTGTTATCAGGATCGGTTCAAAAATATTTGGGGAACAATACATTCTCGCTGCCATGTACTCAATATTGATAAAAGGGAATACTGATTTGCAGGTAGAAACTAAAACGGGATTGGGAGGAACGAAAATTTGTTTTGATGCTTTGACGAATAACCAGGTAGATATGTATCCTGAATACACAGGAACGGGGTTGCTGGTCATTTTAAGAGCAAATGATTCAACAGTGTCATCGCTTGGCGGCAGTAAAGAAAAAGTTTATGCTTATGTACAACAGCAATTTCAGAAACAATATAATTTGAGATGGCTGCAACCAATAGGATTTAATAATGCATATGCTTTAATGATGCGACGGGAACAAGCTGAACGAATAAAAGTGAAAAGTATAACAGACCTGAAAAATTATATAGACAAAAAATAGTTATGGATTTATTGGAAAAATATAAGGCTGTGAGAAGGTATACAGAAGAAATTTGTGCGCCTTTAAAAACCGAAGATTATGTAGTGCAGCCAATCGTGGATGTGAGCCCGCCCAAGTGGCATATCGGTCATACCACGTGGTTCTTCGAAACTTTCATTCTTAAACCTAATGTTGAGAATTACATTGAATACGATCCTGAATATAATTTTGTTTTTAATAGCTATTACGAAACAGCAGGTGCACGGGTTATTCGTACAGACAGGGGAAATCTCAGCAGACCTGCGGTCGAAGAAGTATATCAATTTCGTAAGCATGTGGATGCTGCTATGGAAGAATTTTTAAAAAAAACTCCGCCAAAGAAATTAGAAGATGTTATAACACTTGGATTAAATCATGAGCAACAACACCAGGAACTTTTATGGACGGATATAAAATATATTCTGGGAAACAATCCCTTATTTCCTTTTTACAAAATTCCTTCGAGAGGGCAGGAAAATGTTATTGAGAGTGCTGAGAGCGGCTTTGTAAATATTGGAAAGGGAACTTTTGAAATAGGGTATAATGGTGATGATTTTTGCTTTGACAATGAGCTGAGCAGGCATACAGTTTACCTTAACGATTTTTCCATTTCGGCCCGTCTTGTTACCAATGGGGAATTCCTGGAATTTATGGATGCAGGAGGATATAAAGATTTTAACTATTGGCATGCTGAGGGATGGGATTGGGTAAAAAATAACAATATTATTTCTCCTCTTTACTGGCATTTCATTAATGGAGAGTGGTACAACTATACTTATAACGGATTGAAGCCGCTGAATTCTTCGCAGGAATTGTGTCATATAAGTTTTTATGAAGCGGCTGCTTTTGCTTCCTGGAAGGGAATGCGTTTGCCTACGGAGTTTGAATGGGAGATCGCTGCACCAAAGTTTAATTGGGGAAGCAGGTGGGAATGGACGGAAAGTGCTTACCTGCCTTACCCGGGTTTTACAAAAGCACCCGGTGCAATAGGAGAGTATAATGGAAAATTTATGGTAAATCAAAAAGTTCTAAGAGGCGCATCTGCTGTTACATCGCCCGGGCATAGCCGCATCACCTACAGGAATTTTTTTCATCCGCATTTGCGTTGGCAATATACCGGGTTGCGATTGGTACAATAATAACTTATGTTTTGAAACTATTATCAGATGGAAAGATTTCTTGAGGATGTGCTAAAAGGGTTACAGTCTGCTCCTAAATATTTGCAGTCAAAATATTTTTACGATAAAAAGGGCGACGAATTATTTCAGTCAATTATGAATTGTGAGGAATATTATTTAACGGATTGTGAGTTGGAAATTTTCTCTGAACAAACGGCATCATTGGCGGACATTATTATTCAACAGCATCCCGATTTTGACGTTGTTGAATTAGGTGCAGGAGATGCAGTAAAATCCGTTTATCTCCTGAAAGAACTGGTTACCAAAAAAGCAATTTCTACGTATTTCCCAGTAGATATTTCTAATCATATAATAGACCTGCTCCACGAAAAACTTCCAGAAGAAGTTCCGCATTTGAATATCCACGGACTGAACGGTGAGTACCTTGAAATGCTCAGATCCGCAAAAAAAATTTCCGATAAAATAAAACTTGTATTGTTTCTCGGTTCAAATATTGGAAATATTTCTTTGCAGGATGTTCCCTTTTTTTGCAAAGAATTACGTGCCCAGTTGTCGCCGGGTGATATGGTGTTAATTGGAATAGATCTAAAAAAGAACCCGAAACAGATTCTTGCTGCTTATAATGACAGTAAGGGTTACACGGAACAATTTAACCTGAATCTTTTGCAGCGAATCAATACGGAACTTAAAGGGGATTTTAATTTAGATGCTTTTGACCACTATGCGACTTATGATCCTCAAAGCGGCGCCTGCAAGAGTTACCTGGTTTCATTACAGAATCAGGATGTTCATATTGGTGAAAACAGCACCATTTCCTTCGGAGAAAATGAAACCATATTTATGGAAATTTCTCAAAAATATACCGTCGGGCAAACTAATGAAATAGCCGTAGATTCCGGCTTCATACCCGTTGCCCATTTTTTTGATAAGAATAAATGGTTTGTTGATGTAATATGGAAATGTGTTTAAAAAATACGGGTTGAAGATTAAGATGGTTCCTCACTTTTTTGTATCAGCAGGTTCAATTCCGATGGAATAATTTTGGCCGTTACTTGGTTGATTTTCCCTTTAAATTCGCCGTCAACCTGGAAATGTGTTTCTCTTTTTGTTGTGATTATTGCATTTGTAGTCTGTATAATTTCAACTTTTCTGGGATTAAAACTTTTGTAACTCCAAAACATTTTGAATAGTTGTATCACCGAGAATTTGCGCATAATAACGATTTCAAATTTGCCGTCATCAACTTTACCATCAGGGTTAATGACGGCGCCTGTGCCGTATTTGCTGGCGTTTGCGATAACGATCATATAAGCGCGGGTGTCAATTTCTCTCTCATCTGTTATTACTTTGGCATCCATTAATTTTTTATGCCAAATCACTTTCATGACCATCCTTATATAGCCCCACATTCCCCGCCACGCACTTTCATCAAAATACTTTACAAGCCTTGCATTCAATCCCAGGTCAGCCAGGTGAAAACACAGATCCTCATTATTTATTTTGATAACGTCACAGCACTTTATTATTCCGTTTATGACGATGTCAATGGCTTTCTGCGGGTTGTCGGGTATGTTTAACTCCTTTGCCATTCCATTAGCGGAGCCGGCCGGTAAAATACCCAGTGCCATATCAGTACCGAGAAGTTGTTTCGCTACCAAAGAAATGGTGCCATCACCCCCAACAGCAACTACACGTTGTGGGCGAAATTTTTCAAACCAGTATCGCAGTGAATCCTTGTCATCTTTGCCGGTTAAAACAAAAAATTCGATAGTATGAGGAAGCCCTTTGAAATATTTTCTTATAAGAGGTTCCCATTGGATTTTTTTCTTGCTCCCCGATACGGGATTAAGAACAAATAATATTTTTAAATTTAAGGGTTGCTCCATTTATATCTTTGAGGTTCTGAGATTATGCAAAATCTATTGATTCATAAAGAAAGGGAAATTTCGCTGTTTAAAAAGCTAAAGCAAAAAATATTGTTTTTATTCAGGCTCAGATATATGCCGGTAATCAGGTTGTACAGGGGCTATGGTAATGCAGAAAAAATAGTTGTATTCGGACATGTGTTGAAAATAAGCCCGATGGCAAGGCGAACATACAGGCAGAACTGGGTAGTTAACATGTTCTCAATGCTCAGGTTATTTATGATAAAACCGTTTATAAATGCCAGGGTATGCATGGAATGGGAAGGTACTTTTATGGAGGTGGAAACGCAAGACGATGGATATTTTAAATTTGAATGGAATCCCCAGGTGAGCCCGGTGCCGGGATGGCACCACCTTGAAGTTTATCTGAATGAAGAAAAATATAAATCACAAAAAATATCAGGAAGGGCAGATATATTAATACCTTATGAATCGCAGCATGCTTTTATTTCTGACATTGACGACACCTTTTTAATCTCTCACTCTTCAAACCTTCGCAAACGATTGTATGTCTTATTTACAAAGAATGCCAGAAGCCGCCGGCCGTTCGAAGGAGTAGTAAATTATTACAGGCAACTTGCCTCGACGGGCCAGGCGGGGCATTTATTCAATCCCTTTTTTTACGTTTCAAGCAGCGAGTGGAATCTTTACGATTTAATTGTGGAGTTTTCCAAAGAGAATGATTTGCCAAAAGGTGTTTACCTTTTAAACCAGATAAAAAAGGTAAGCGAGGTTTTACGCACCGGCCAAAACAAGCATTCCGGAAAGTTCACCCGTATAGTAAGAATCATAGAAACCTATCCACACCTACAATTTATTTTAATGGGCGATGATACGCAGGAAGATCCAAATATCTATTTGGCAATAACAGAGCATTTTCCTCAAAATATTTTTTCAGTTTATATAAGAAGAGTACATAAGAATAAATTCGAAGACGTACAGAAGACGGTTGATAAGATGATATCATCAGGTGTGCATTGCTGTTACTTTCAACATAGCGCGGAAGCTATAGAGCATTCCAAAGGTATAGGATTGATCAGTCAGAAGTTTTAAAATATCTGGTACCAGGTAATAACTAAAGAGTCAAACTTAGCCGCAGTTGTATTAGTTTATCCTCATCTGAAATGCCATAGGTCACATCGAATAATACTTTATTAAAAGGAGCAACCAGAACACCTCCACCATAACCTACATGCCAGGTACTTGATTTCTCGTGCGGTATCCACACTCTTCCATCATCAACAAATACAAGCAGCCCCGCCTTACCATTCATGATATAGGTTTTGAAATCACTTATAAAGCGTAGTTCATTGCTGTTGTAAAAAGCGGTTTTACCATAAAAACGCTGCCTTTGAAAACCGCGAAGATCCATACCACCACCAATAGAAGGGTATTGATAAAACTCGGGGTCACCACTAACAGATGATACCCCTGCAGATGTGGCTATAGAAAATTTAGAAATAAGCGGAATATACAATTGAATTTTTCCTCCATATTTCCAGAATGATAAATCAGTTTGATTTACATTTTGTGTGAAAGACGCATTACCGGCCAAAGTAATTCCGCTCGTCGGCACAGCCGGGTCATTAAGTTGACTAAAGCTGTATTTAAAAATAGCTCCCGCGAAATTCTTAATATCAAAAACGGCGGGTACCGAGGGCGCTATAATTTTTGCAACGTATCTTTCTTCATCGTTAATTATTTTAACTGACTGATAAAATGCAGTTAAGGATATCGTGCTTTTTCCGAAGCGGCGGTTAATCCCTATGCTTCCTATGCCCTCTTTGGTTCGCATCCTGTTATAATCCCGATCGTCGGTTGTAAGCAAAGTTTCGTTTCCGAGTCCATAAAAATTTGTCCATCGTACCAAATCATAATTTGCCAGCAATGAAAGATCGAATTTGCCGATTGCATTTGGAAATATTCCTTTATAAGTAAAGCTGAATGCCTGCTGCGATATGGAATAGTTTGCTCCTAAATATTGCTTGAAAGCGAAGGGAAGTTTTTTCCATTTATGATGTTCCCATCCATATCCCAATCCTACAAAAAAACGATCTGCATCGCTATAAAAAAATGTGGGCTTTATGCCTTTTTTATCGTAAAGGAAATTTCTGAAAACGTAAGAATGCTCGGACGTATCATTGGAAAGATGAAATTTTGTTCCGGTCGCGGTTTGAAAATGATTATTGTCTTTATCATCATAAATATAAGTCTTCATATGGCCACTAAGCGTATTGACAGAATCCGGATCAGGGCCACCGATAATCCTAACTTTTATTTTATTAGCCTCACTTCCGTCTATTGTATAAACATCTTTTCCTTCGAGGCCGTACAGTCGTATTTCCTTTGTTTCTTTATTGTAAAAAGTTCTTGAATAAAAAGGCTTTGATTTTTTTTCATCATCCTTTGTTTTATTGAAAAGCTGTACGGAAACCTCATCTTCATTCAGCGGCTTTACTTCAAAATATTCCGTTCCTTTAGTGCCAACGATCTCTACTTCTTTGGCTAAAAAATAATAATACTTTGTGGCATAATCCAATATTTGCTCACGTCTTGACTTTAGTGCTACAGTTATTTTAGCACCGCTAAGTTCATAAATTTCGGGAGGCAATTTCTTTACTGATTGTTCGATTACATCGTCTGTCAGAGATGCCTGTAAATCTTTGGCGATCTTCTGCCAGTCATCCAGCTTTAGTTGATTTGTAAAGAGGCGGTCTGTTCCTCTTTCCTCGTAGGTAAAGGTTTTTACATCGCCTACTTTTTCTTTAAAACTTTGAAAGTAATTTAAACCGGATGCAGCAATTGCGAGATCAAGCAATACACCATTGTGTTTAAAATAAACCTGGTCCCTGTCCTGCGGTAAAGGCACAAAGATTTTTTTATGACCTTGTTCCTTAATGCCCCATGCCCATTGATATTCATGCCTGTCCCAGTCTCCGAGGAAAATATCAAAAAGTCTTGCTTTTAAATAAGCAGCCTGGTCTACCCGGTTTTCTGTTTCATCAAAAAGCTCTTTCAACATTTCCTCTGTATCAAGATATTTATCGAAGTTGCCAAGATTATCAGCATTCTTCCAGCTTCCTTTTATTCTTTGTTCAAACAGGTAAACATTATTCGCATACTTTTTATTGAAGGTATCGAGAGCAGGCTGTTCAGGGAGGTAAACATATTCGGGGTTGGTGTGATAAATTCCCGCACTCTCTGCCATCATGGGAACAGTAACAGCGCCGTAAGGATTTGACATCGAAACTTCGTCGTTTGCAAGGTCTTCTATAAAGGTGCCCAGGAATTCTTTTGGCAGAACCTTTCCCAGCCTTTTATCAACAGAACGAAGCGAATAATTTTTTTCATCTTTTGTTTCGAGATGAAGAGAACTTGTTTGATGGCCTCCTCCCTCTTTGGTCGCGATTAATCCTCCCTTTTCATTATTCAATAAAAAAACCGGGAGCTTTACAGGGGCAGACCATTCCTTACGGTAGTTTTTCCCCCAAAAAAAGTTATGCCAGCCGGATCTCTTGTATTGCGGTCCCGTTATTACAACCTTATATTGAGAAGTGCTATCTGTGCTTGCTTTATGCTGCGCTGTAGTTTTGACCGAAATCAAAAACAAAAAGCAAGTGAGAATTAATAACCTGTATAATAAATTCATTTATTCGATTTAGGCGTTATAATAATCCTGTATTTGTTCCGGCAACATAGGTAACGAGCTTGATATTTTAAAAGGATATTCAGACCTGGTTTTTTTAGGCTATGAATTTTTTTCCTATAAGGACTATGTTTACATTTTGCAACGCAATTTTACTAAGCAATATTAGCAAAGAAATCTAATTGCGGGGCAAGACATAGCCTTGATTATAATTGAAATTATACAAAAAATAAATTAAAAAATTATGTGGTGGATTTATGCACTCCTTTCTGCGTTGTTTGCAGCACTTACGGCCATCTTTGCCAAGGTAGGTATTAAAGGTGTAGATACAGATCTTGCAACAGCTATACGAACAGTTGTAATTTTAATATTGGCATGGGGGATCGCGTTTTTTAGGGGCGGTATTCATACGATGAATACGCTTACCAGGCACAACCTGGTATTTTTAATTCTTTCAGGCATTGCTACAGGGCTTTCATGGATATTTTATTTTAAGGCGCTGCAAATAGGTAAAGTGTCGCTGGTTGCCCCGGTTGACAAAGCAAGTGTTGCTATCGCAATTATTTTATCAGTTATTTTTTTGGGAGAAACGCTTACACTCAAAATGGCTATTGGAGCCATCATGATTATTGCTGGTACGATTGTACTGATACTGTAATACGAAAGTCAATTTGGAACCGTAAGTGCCGTTAGTCTCTCATAAATTCTTCAATCACATTTTCGCGAAAAAGTAATCGGTGTTTAGAACATTGGCGGTATGTATAAGCTTTATATTTATCTGTCGGTATGCGCCCTAACTGGCTCCGATGCGTTTTTCTTTGTTGTATATTAGTAGGAGACCTCAAGTTGCGAATGCATTTTTTAATTGTATTTGCTGTCAGATATGAAAGTCTATATTAAAAATATGGTAAGCGCCCGATGTAAGATGTTGGTCGCGGCAGTGCTTGGTAAGGCGTCTGTTTCCGACGGGGGCTTTTCTTTATTCCACACGCTTCAAAAAATGTAATTTGTTTTCAGTAGTTACGCTGTGTATTATGCTACCGAACAATTCGTCTGCAATTTGCTTTCGTTCACCTTATATTTATATTAAGGACTGTTCCGATAGTTTAGCGGTTTAGTTTAAGCCACGAGCTTGATTTATTTAATAATTGTGTAAATATTTAAAATGCATCCTATTAATCAGCTTTTGTTTTTAATTTTAATGATATGAAAAAAATATTCATTTTAATGTTCCTGGTTTTTTCTACGGCTATGTTGCAGGCACAAATCCTGAACCCGGTGACATGGACGGTTTCATCAAAAAAATTAAAAGACAAGACTTACGAAATTCATTTGACGGCGACTATAAATAAAGGCTGGCACATATACTCGCAATTTACACCCGAAGGCGGCCCGGTGCCAACATCAATAAACTTTACAAAGAATCCATTATTCGATCTCGATGGTAAGGCAAAGGAATCCGGGAAGCTTGAGCAACGCCATGAAGAAATATTTGGTGTAGATGTAAAACAATTTTCAAATAAAGTAGATTTCATTCAGGTGCTCAAATTAAAATCTCCCGTAAAAACATCTGCTAATATTTCTGTGGAATACATGGTATGCAACGACAGGCAATGCCTGCCCCCTGTAACAAAGAAATTTTCAATCGCTCTTTAAAAATTAAGCCATTTAATGATAAGGTTCCCCAGGGTTTTGATTTGTGTTTTGATGTTTTTATTTTCCGGTAATTTATTCTCGCAGGATTCTTCTGTTAGTTTTTCTTTCACAAAAGAACGGCTAAATGATAAGCAGGTTTTGCTGAAAATTAAAGCCAGTTTATCTCCCGGAATAGAATTATTTGGTATTCAAAGATCGCCAGGCGATCCTTTGTATTCTAATATTGAATTTGATTCTGCTGCCTCACATCGTCTTATAGATTCCCTTATCTCAAATGGCAAAGAACACAACGAATATGACAGCCTTGTGGGAGGAAGGGTACATTATTACACCGATTCGGTTATATGGGAACAAAGGCTCAGGGCAGAAGGGGAAGACAGTTTTTTATTGAAGGGCAGCGTGAGTTATATGTACAAAAAAGGTGACCAGTATTTGCCCGCAGAAAAGGATTTTAAATTTTTCATACAGCCGGATTTAAAAGAGACGGCGAGGGTTTCACCGGGTGCCGGAGAGATTTCTATGCACTCACTCTGGTGGATTTTTGCTGCTGCATTTGCAGGAGGTTTAGTGGCGCTAATTACACCTTGTGTGTATTCAATGATACCTGTTACCGTTAGTTTTTTTACGAAGCGAAGTAAAACTAAATCTGAAGGCATTCGCAATGCTGTTTATTATTCGTCTTCCATAGTTGCAATCTTTACGATAATAGGATTTTTAATAACGGTGATTTTTGGTCCTGCAGCACTTAATAATATTGCAACAAACTGGATTGCGAATCTTTTATTTTTTGCACTATTCCTTGTTTTTGGCATTTCGTTCCTAGGTGCCTTTAATATTGAATTGCCTTCTTCCTGGGCCAACAAAGCTGATAATAAAGCCGGAACAAAAAATTTCATGGGAATATTTTTTATGGCGCTCACACTTGTGATTATATCTTTCTCGTGCACCGGGCCAATCATAGGGCCTCTGCTTGTAGTAGCCGCAAGAGGAAGTTATTATGGGCCGCTTGTGGGTATGTTCGGGTTTTCATTGGCGCTTGCGTTGCCATTCGCACTGTTTGCGTTTTTCCCCGGTATGCTTAATGTGCTTGGAAAAGCAGGCGGCTGGCTTAATTCGGTAAAGGTTACCCTTGGATTTCTTGAACTTGCATTGGCATTAAAATTTTTATCAAATGCGGATCTTGCTAAAGGATGGCGGTTATTGGATCGTGAAATATTTATAACATTATGGATCGTGATCTTTATTTTACTCGGCATATACCTGCTTGGTAAAATTAAATTTCACCACGATGATGAATTGCCAAAAAATGATTTTGATCTCCCTTATATTACCATCCCAAGATTATTTTTTGCAATGGCTTCATTTGCATTTGCAGTGTATATGATACCGGGTTTGTGGGGTGCACCTCTTAAAGGTATTAGTGCATTTGTTCCTCCGATGGGCACACAGGATTTTACCACATCCGTAGTAGTAAGGGACCGGGCACAGGACACATCTCACTCTGTTTCTGATGCGCCTCATCCCACAAAGTATTATGATCAAATGAAGATATATGAACCGGATGTAGTGGTAAGATATGGTATGGTAACTTATTTCGATTATGATGAAGCCCTGGCAGCTTCGAAAAAGCTGCACAAGCCATTGATGCTGGATTTTACGGGAATTAATTGCCCGAACTGCCGCAAGATGGAAGGAGAGGTATGGAGTGATCCAGCCGTTATGAAGCGGCTAAAAGAAAATTTTGTGATCGTTTCATTATATATAGATGTGCACAACGTTTACTTGCAGAAAAATGAACAATATTTTTCCAAAGCATTAAATCAAAATATTGAAACATTAGGTGATAAAAATGTTGACCTGCAGGTTTCAAAATATAACGCCAATACACAGCCGTTTTATTTTTTCCTTGATGGAAATGAAAACCGCCTCGCTCCCGACGGTTATGGCTATGACCCGGATATACAAAAATTTATACAGCTTCTCGATTCCGTAACAGTGGCTTACAACAAGCCAAAATGATACCCCTGCTTCTTTTATATACACCCGGTCGAAAATCGATTTAATTTTTTCCGGCAAATATTAATTATTTTTTTTCCGGTTCAAATTAATGGTATTGAAATTGTAACTTATACAATTAATTTTCTAATTAGTTCGTTTTTGCCGGATTTAATTACAATTTTTGTAATAAATTTAGAGCGGTCAAAAAATGTAAAGCCCCCAAATCTTTTCATCAAGCAGACCCGTAAAATAAGAGGAATGCTTTTCTCAATCCATTTATATAATAAGCCTGATGCTCTCTAGAAATGCAAACACTGAGATCGAGAAACTCAAATACGCACTTGCGTACGCAGAAGCCATTATCGATGCCATTCATGAACCTCTTGTGGTATTATATCCTGATTTGCGAATCAGGAATGCCAATCACGCCTTTTATAAAACTTTCAGAATTACACCGGAAAACACGGAGCAAAAATTAATTTATGAGTTGGATGATAGCCAATGGAATATTCCTGATCTGAAACTATTTTTAGAGAAAACGCTCCGAACAAAATCTTCTTACGATGATTTTGAAATAAAAAATCAATTTAAAAAAATCGGGAAGAAAATAATGCTTTTGAATGCCCGGAAAGTTATTATGGAAGGCGAAAAAAAGCCGATGATTTTGATGGTGATCGAAGATATAACCGATAAAAAAAATTATGAGAGGCAAGCTGAGAAGGAAAAGAATATGATTGCCGAGAATCAACGTTTGCAGGAAATATCCCGTCAAAAAGATGATTTCATAAGCATGGCATCTCATGAATTGAAAACACCCGTTACAAGTATTAAAGCTTTTGCCCAACTATTGGAGCAGGATTTTGCAGACATGGGAAACACCCAGGCAGCAAAGATGTTATCAAAAATGAATCTTCAAATAGTAAAGTTAACCAGCCTGATTGGCGATTTGCTGGATGTAACAAGAATGGAGGGTGGTAAACTTCAATATCACCTGGATTATTTTGACTTTAATGAGATGATCTGTGACGTTGTAAGAGAGATGCAGCTCACTACGAGAGGGCATATTATAAAAGTGGACCTTGTAAAAGCTCCCCCTGTATTTGGAGATAAAGACAGGATAGGGCAGGTGCTTACGAACCTTCTTTCAAATGCAATAAAATATTCGCCGCGTTCAAAAAACATCGATGTGATCTCAGCAAAAGACGAGAAATCTATATCTGTGTGCGTAAAGGATTACGGAATTGGGATAAGAAAGGAAAAGCAGGAAAAAATTTTTCATAGATTCTTTCGTGTAAATGGAGCCAAAGAAGACACTTATCCCGGGCTTGGCCTTGGATTATATATTTCTTCGGAAATAATCAAACGTCATAACGGAATTATTTCTATAAAAAGTATTAAGGGACGGGGCGCAACCTTTTGTTTTAAGTTACCCTTGATGAATTCATAGTTGGGTCAAAAAAATAGTAAATTTTTATATGGCAGCTTAAAAAGCCAAAAAATTTGTTAAGATTTTAATCCCGAAAGTTTACCTTTCATCTTTGTTGATTTAAATTAAAACAACAATGGATAAGATTTTAGTAATTGACGACGACGTAGAGATTCTCAACGTCGTAAAACTAATACTTACCATGGATGGGTTTGAGGTAGAGACTGAAAGCAGGTGGGAAAATACTTTTCATAAGATAGACTCTTTTAAGCCTGATCTTATTCTGCTCGATATTACCCTGGGCGGCGAGGATGGCAGAAACATCTCAAGACAGATAAAATCAAAAGACACTTTAAGGCATATTCATATAGTGTTATTCTCTGCAAAACTTGGCGTGCATAAACATTTTGGTGATTGCCTTGCAGATGATTTTATTGCAAAACCCTTTGATGCGCAAGAGTTGTTAAACAAGATTTATTCCCAGCTCTCCAGGAATTCAGGCCTAAATTAAAGGCTTCCTTCCTAAAAATATTTTGTCTATAACACCAGGTAAACAATTCCTTTAATTACAGGCGACCCGTTTTTCAGGTCAATTATGTAGGGATAGGCTCCTGAGAGCTGCAATTTGCCTTTATACTTTCCATCCCATTGCCTGCTCATTCCATTATTACCACTTATTCCATCATTGCTAAATATCATTTGCCCGAACCTGTTGAATACTTTGAGCACTGCAGAAGGATAGGCTTCCAATGGCTCAATTTTCCATGTGTCGTTGAGGCCATCATTGTTGGGTGTAAAAGCATTTGGAACAAATAATTTCGAAAACACTTTAACCAGCACACTGTCTTCTGAGGTTCCGCAACCGTAATTAGAAGAAAGCGTTAATGTATAGATAGTGCTAACTACTGGGTTTACCAAAGGAGCGAGATCTGTCGCTGTAGTTATATTTAAGTTTGGCTTCCACAAAACGGAAACGCTGCTGACATTAGAAGTACCATTTAATATTGTTGCGTCGCCTTGTATCAGGACTTTATCAGGACCCGCATTCGCAACGGGCTTTTTGTAAACGCTCACAATTACAGAATCCGACTTTCTGCAAGTGCCATCATCAGCAAAGAGAATGTATTCGGTAGCTTCAACCGGTGATGCAATAGGATTTAGATTTAAGTTGTTTGAAAGGCTCGGCGACGCCTGCCATTCAAAATTAGCCGCATTGGTTGAGCCGTTGAGCCGGGTGGTAGCACCTTCACAAATATTCGCATCAATGCCGGCATTAACAAGTGGCCCGGGAATTATTGAGACTGTTGTTGAATCTGTATTCGCACATCCCTCCGGGGAAATAATTTTTAAATAAAATTTGCCTGCGTAATTTAAAGGGATGTTGCTAATTACAGGTGATGGCTGATTACTTGAATAATTTGCTGGACCGGTCCATGTATACAGGCTGGCATCATTTGCTTTCAATGTAAGAGAAGATCCCTCGCATACAGGTCCATCGTTAGATGCATCTGCAACGGGGAGCGGTACCTGGTTTATTGTAAGTGCTTCTGACAAAACCCTGCTGCATGCAGGGATCAAAATGTAGTTGCCTTGTGCAACGGCTACCCTGTATTTATATACTCCCAGCCCGTTTAACGGCAACCTTGTAAATGTAGCATTCGTGGCCCCCGCAATATCAGTCCACGTAAATCCCAGGTCAGTGCTTACCTGCCATTGATATGAAGTATTACTTAATAAAGGAGTCACGTCACTTGAAAAAGTAAATGTTGGATTGTCGCCTTCGCATACATTAACCGATTTCGAAGCATTGTTTATTGCCACATTTACTTTTGCACCACATGGCCTGAAGGTAATATCATCTAGTACAATGTCATTTCCACAACCACCCGGGGCGTTGTTAGTCATCCTGATTACAATTGAATTTGTATTTACAGGAGTTGTGAAGAACAAGCCATATTGTTTCCAGGTGGGCACATCGGTGGCAGGTATATCGCCTGTTTTATAAGATTGCAGGACAGCGCCCGAAACAGTTTCGATATTAAAAGTTACATTAGGCTTAATGCCGGCATTACCGCAGGCACTCGTCGTTAAAATATTGAGCATCCAGGCCGCGAATTCATAGGTGGTATTATCACAAAGCCCGTCTACGGTCTGTACATAAAAGTCTCCGGGGGTATATGATGCGTTTACAATCATCATATAACCATTAGTGTCATTTGGGGTGTGATCTTCTGATAATATGTGCCATGTACTATTAAAACATACGGGCGAGGAATTCCCAATGGAATAAAATCCATCAGCAGGGCATGAATAAGGGACAAAGCTATAATTGGTAAGCGTTCCCGGCAATGCCGATGCGGGACCGCTACCTGACCCGAAATCAATATTTACTACGGGATCACCGAGGCTTCCCTGGCACAATTGAGCGATAACGGTATGGCCGTATATAAATATTGACCACAAAAAACCCAGGCACGATATTACATACTGTCTCCTCATAAACGATAGGGTATATTTTTCATCCTGTAAAATACAAATGAATTATCTATTTGAAAATTGTACCAGTTAGAATAACGCGGCGGATTTTTACCAGGAATATAATAACAATCTCAATTTCCATATACAATATTTATTTCTCGTGCAATTGCCACATGGTCGGCAGCCGGCATTTAAGCCACCCCTTCTGATATAAAGAAAGCTCTCCACCCAGCTTTTTCGCCCCCCTGCTGCTTTTGCAATTTAACATTCCATATATATTAAAAAGTACTTCCTCCTGGATACCCTCCTTCTTTATTAGCGATCTCAAGGTTCTATTGCCACGGCTGCATAGCGCAACATAATAATTAAATTTGTGAACAGAAGTTTAACATCTACCATAAAGCTGGGGGTGAAAATTATAAATTACATGACAAATGTTGCAAGACGCTTCCAGAGCATTTTCATATACAATAATTTTATGAGGACTAAATTTTGTAAATTTGTCGGTCTGGGGCTGACCGGTTTTGACAGCATAGATCTTTGTAAGTGTAAGCATGTAGTGCGTTGGATAATTAGCACTTAAATCTGAATATTCAAAACTTCAAATGGCAATACTCCGTATGCCATGGCTGCTTAATCGATAGATTAGCAACCATTAGGGCCGTTGAACAGGCTTGCCTGTTGCCACGTTCTTCCGCCGACTCAAACAAAAAACAGGATGCTGCAATGGAAGGATGTGACGGTTGCTTAAGACCATTCATCTAAGGATACAGGTTGGTTTGTTTTGCCCCTGCCTTTTCCCGACAATTAATGCAGAAATAAACATGTAGAAAGCTTATGGCGAATATGTTTGGACCAGGGTTCGACTCCCTGCAGCTCCACTGATAATCAATATTTAAGGCAAAAAAGCCAGTAAAATGCAAGTTTTACTGGCTTTTTTTATGTTTTCTACCCCAAATTATATCAATTAATATCAAATCGTAGGTGGCAAATTCGGGTGCACTCGTATTTTTTTGACCTTGGACACCAGAATCGGCCCAAACACTTAACTGATAAGGGCCTTAGTCATTTAAGAATTCAAATCATCAAGCGCAACTCGATCTATTATTAATTAAAATAAGTTTAAAATGGAACACAACATCACTATTCTGTTTTACACCAGGATATACAGAAAACGAAATGACAATAGAGTGCCGATCTATTTAAGAATTACTTTAAATGGAAAACGAATTGAACATACTACAAATCGCTTTGTAGATCGGTCGAAATGGTCCAGTAGGGCCGGTAAGATGAAGGGGACAAATGTCGAAGCCAAGTCCTTAAATAATTTCCTTGATGCACTCAGAAATAGGGTTCACAAAACAGAAAGAGAAATGGTGCAGGATGGTAAAGAAATTACTTACGAGTCTTTTAAGAGCAAATGGTTTGGTGTCGCTGAAAAGCCTCGTATGATACTTGAAATATTTAAGCAGCATAATGATGAAGTTGAAAAATTGGCTGAAAAGGATTACTTGCCAGCTACATTAAAACGTTATAAAACTTCGCTCAGGCATACCCGTAACTTCATTTTGTGGAAGTATAATGTGTCGGATCTGGATGTTAAAAAACTTAATTACGAGTTTATAAGTAGTTATTCTTTCTGGTTCAAAAGCATCAGGAATTGTAACCATAATACTACAATGAAATATCTTACCAATTTTAAAAAAATCGTCCTGATTAGCTTAAAAAACGGGTGGATTGATAAAGATCCTTTTATTGGATTTAAGTTCAACAAGCACGAGGTCGACAGACCTTTTCTTACAGATTTAGAAATACAATCAATTCATTCAAAAAAGTTTAAAAGTCGATTAGATCATGTTCGGGATATATTTCTCTTTAGCTGCTACACAGGGCTGGCCTATGCTGATGTTAAGAAGTTGAAGCGCTCTGAAATTGGCGTCGGTGTTGATGGTGAGAAGTGGATTTTTGCAAGAAGACAAAAGACCGACTCGTCGTCACGGATACCGATTCTTCCCGCTGCCGAAGAGTTAATAACTAAGTACCAGTATCATGTTGAATGCGTAATTAACGACAAAGTGTTACCGGTGCTTAGTAATCAAAAAATGAATGCTTATTTAAAAGAGATTGCAGATATATGTGGGATTAACAAGATCCTTACATTTCACATCGCGAGGCACACGTTCGCTACTACTATAACCTTGAGTAATGGTGTCCCGATTGAAACGGTTTCAAAAATGTTAGGTCATAAAAATCTCAGAACTACCCAGCATTATGCAAAAATCCTTGACTTGAAAGTAAGTGAAGATATGAAGCAATTGAAAAATAAATTATTGAATAAGAAATCAGGAGAATGATCTAAAAAAGTCTTAACCTGAATGCGAACATTAGGGGCATTTCAAAAACTGATTTTCCAACCGAAATCAAATCATATTTATTGACATTTGTCAATTCGAATACTTTGAAATGAATTTTACTTTTATGAAGTAAAATAACATCATCTGATGTTTAATTGTGAAAATGAAAATAGTGCGTTATGGAAAAAACATTCAGAAATCACGGGGACGATATATATCCCCGAAAAATCTTCGCTAATCAACTTATCACAGTTGAAGATCTGCAGCAATTCAAAAAACAATTATTGGAGGAGCTGCTTTCAGCCATAAAATCTCAAACCGGGGTCATCCCAAAAAAGTGGATGAAGTCTCACGAAGTAATAAAATTTTTAAAGATATCGCCGGGTACTTTACAGACCTTAAAAACTTCCGGAATTATTCCCTATACCAAAATGGGAGGTGTGCATTTATATGAATTTTCAGATATAGAAAACGTGCTTCAATCCGGAAAGATTAATAGCAATCGCAAACGCTGCGCCGATCGAATTTCTTAAAATTTTATTGAATAATAATTAAACATTGTGTGTCATGAACTGTGCAGAAGCCAATCAAATTGACCTGGTAAATTATTTACATTACGCAGGCCATCAACCTAAGAAAATCATTGGAAATGACTATTGGTATTACTCCCCGTTAAGAAATGAAAATACACCGTCATTCAAAGTAAATAAAAACAAAAATGTATGGTATGATCATGGCCTTGGAAGGGGCGGTAAACTTGTAGATTTTGTAATGGAATTCCATCACATAAATGTGCGTGATGCATTGCAAAAAATTGTTTCTTTTCACGTGCAAAAATCTACTAAAAACTATCCTGAAAATCCGCTATTTCACCATCAGAAAAATGTATTTAATAATACGGAAGCTGGAGAAACAGCTATCAAAATAATAGCCGCGAAACAACCTATACAAGACCTTTCGCTTTGCCGCTATTTAGTGAAAAGAGGGATCGAAAAAGGTGTTGCTGACAGGTATTGCCATGAAATGCATTTTACCAATACTAATAAAGAAAAAATATACCGGGCCATTGGCTTTAAAAACAATGCAGGTGGATATGAATTAAGGAACGAATATTTTAAAGGAAGCTGCTCTCCCAAATGGGTCACCTACATCGATAACAAGTCAGACAGACTAACCGTATTTGAAGGCTTTTTTGATTTCCTAAGTTATCAAAGTATGCTTCAAAATCAGCAGCAAATGTTATCAAGTTTTCTTATTCTCAATTCTCTTTCATACTTCGAACGAAGCCTTCTATTGATGGGAAAATATGATAGCATCCATCTTTATTTAGACAATGACAATGCCGGAAGAAAGTGCTCAAAAATTGCTCAGAAAAGATCCCAAAAATTTATAAATGAAAGTAAACTTTACCGGGGCTACAAAGATTTAAATGACTGGAAAATCAACTACGGTAAAATCTTAAAAAATAGAGATGCAAAGCAATCTATCAACATCAGCAAATTCAAATAAAAAACCACGTGGTTTACCATAAAAAAATATCGAGATAAAAACGGAACAGTTGTCATCATATTAATACAAACAACTGAGATTGTCAGGACAAAAAACACCCTTTACAAAAATTTAATCATATCTAAAATCAATTGATAAAGAAAATGATGATTAGGAGCATTAGGTACCATCGAAGGTACCGGCAAGATGTACAATCGTGGCCACGTTTGCATTCTTGCCCCTACACTCCGGAGTCGTACGGGGTATTTAAAGACCGAAAAAAAATTACTTCAAAAGATAAAAAACAGTACATGAAGAAGCGAGATAAAGAGGTGCGAAATATCATTATCAAATTTCGGGTGAATGAAAATGAACTGATGCGTATAAAAAAATTGCTAAGTAAAACCACGGAACAAAGCCTTAGCAATTACATGCGGGAACTGGCATTAAAAAAGCCCGTTACGGTCTACTACCGCAATCAATCGGCAGATGATTTTTTACATGATATGTTGCTGCTGAAAAAAGAATTAAACGCCATCGGTAATAATTTTAACCAGGCGGTGCACAAACTGCACATTCTTGACAAAATACCGGAGTTTAGATTTTGGGTAAATCACTATGATGGATTACATCAATCGCTTGTAAATAAAGTGGAAGAAATAAAATTAAGAGTGGGTGATCTGTATTATCAATGGTTGCTAAAATGAATATTCCGAAAAATATAGGGTCTGCATTGAAACCAAAAAGAACTTGTCGGGAAGCCGTTTTAAAAAAAACTGTGACCTACTTCTAATTTGGTCAGTTAGTAGATGATTTCTTAAAAGATATTTTGCTGTTGAAAAAGAATTAAACCTACTGGTAAAGATTTCAACCATGCGGTATAACAAGCTGCATATAGTTGACAAAATACCTGAGTTTCGTGGGCTGGATAATTCAACGATAATTACAAAAATCTTAGCACAGATTGAAGAACTAAAATTTAGGATTGCTCACTTGTACGAAAATTGGTTGTAAAATAAATCAATTGAATTCCCAAGCCAATTTGAAAATAATTCGAAATTGAGGAAATTTAATTCAGGATTCTCAGGGATAAAACGGAAAAATTCTAAAAAAGGTGTTTTTACCGTTTCATTTTATCAATCCTTTTCTTAACTTAACATCTCCAATCTTATCAAATACCCCCCCAACTCTCTCAAAAACTCCTCCTGGTATTTAAGTACGCACGGTTTTCTTAAATCGCATAATTATAAAACATGCCGAAGGAGAATAACTCAGGTAATAAGAATATTACTTCCCAAAATATTAGTCAGCAAGAAGCTAAAACAAAATCTCACCAGATAGAGATTCCATCCATTTCTTTGCCCAAAGGAGGAGGAGCTATAAAATCTATTGACGAAAAATTCCAGGTGAATGCTGTCAATGGCACTGCCGGTTTTAGTATCCCTTTTCCATTTTCTCCCTCGAGAAATAATTTTATGCCATCACTCGCTTTAAGCTATAATTCGGGAAGTGGTAATGGAGTTTTCGGCTTGGGATGGAATGCAGAACCACCTTCGATTACAAGAAAAACAGAAAAGAAATTACCTGAGTACAATGACCATGAGGAATCAGATACTTTTATTTTTTCAGGTGCCGAAGATTTAGTTCCTGCTTTAAAAAAAGACTCAACGGGAAAATGGATTAAAGATGAAAGTACTGATGGTTTGGTCAAACGCTATAAGCCCAGAATAGAAGGAGGATTTGCCCGCATAGAAAAAATAACAGAAGCCGATGGGAATGTTTATTGGAAAGTAACCTCAAAGGATAAAATAAAATCTGTTTTCGGCAGAAGTAAATCAGCTCAAATTTTTAATCCCGGTAATGAATCAAAAATCTTTAAATGGCTGCTGGAATTCAGCTATGATGATAAAGGCAATTGTTTTCAATTTGAATATAAAAAAGAAGATAAAACCAATGTGCCGAATACGCTTCCTGAAAAAAACCGCTTAAATGATTACTCCAGGTTTACAAATGCTTACCTGAAACGGGTTAAATACTGCAGCAAAGAATCTTACTTAAAAAATAACAACCCGGAGTATCTGCTTGAATTGGTTTTGGATTACGGGGAGCATGATATAGATAATCCACAGCCGGAAGACAACGGCGCATGGGAACATAGGGAAGATCCTTTTTCAGACTACCGCGCTGCTTTGAAATAAGAACCTATCGTTTATGTAAGCGGGTATTAATGTTTCATCATTTCCCTGAACTGGGTGTTAATCCTTGTTTAGTTCGTTCCATGAATTTTGAATATAATTCAGGAACTGCATTTACTTTTCTAAAATCCGCCACCCAAAAAGGATTTATCCGAAAAGCTGATAATGCCTATTCCGAAAAATCTTTACCTCCTGTTGAATTCGCTTATGAACCATTGGGATGGAATACTGATGTAAAGTCTCTTCCTAAAGAAAGCCTCGAAAATTTACCTGTTGGCATCGATGACCAGTCCTACCAATGGATTGATTTGTACGGAGAAGGTATGTCAGGCATATTCACCGAACAGGCGAAAGGTTGGTATTATAAAAGAAATTCGGTGATGGAAATTTTGAGTCACTCAAATTGGTTTCTCCAAAACCTTCATTCAAGGGATTAAAACTGGAGCAGTACATTTCCAGGATGTTGAAGCGAATGGCCAAAAGTTTTTGGTAAGCAATGATTTAGATGGTTATTTTGAATTTACGCCCGAAGATGAATGGCTGCCCTTCAAAAATTTTAAACAGTGCCCAATATTGATATCCGTGACCCTAATGTAAAATTGCTAGATCTGGATGGTGATGGTCAAGCCGATATTCTGATGTCCGAAGATGAAATTTTCATTTGGTATCATTCGAAAGGAAAGGAAGGTTTCGCAAGTTACCATACAAACAGAAAAACCTTTGACGAAGAAACCGGCCCAAACATTGTTTTTGCCGATAGCACGCAATCCATTGTATTATCCGATATGAGCGGTGACGGGTTAATGGACATTGTCCGCATTCGAAACCGCGATATTGTTTACTGGCCAAACCTGGGTTATGGTAAGTTCGGCGCTAAGGTAAGCATGAGCAATGCGCCGTTATTTGATAACCCGGATTATTTTAATCCGAAGTATGTAAAGCTTGCCGACCTTGATGGATCGGGAATAGCGGACATAGTTTACCTCGCAAATGATTCCTTTAAGATATATTTCAACCAAAGTGGCAATAGCTGGAGTGAAGTAAATAATATGCAGGGCCTAAATCCATTGCCTTTTCCAAAAATAGACGACCATGCCAGTATCAATATTATTGATTTCTTGTGCAATGGAACGGGATGTATTGTTTGGTCATCGCCGCTTGCCGCCTATTCCGGAAATCCATTGCGGTATATTGATTTGATGGGTGGTAAGAAGCCGCATGTAATGACTTCCTATAAAAACAACATGGGTAAAGAAGTTACCATGCAATACAAGCCATCTACTTATTTTTATTTGGAAGACAAAAAAGCAGGCAAACCCTGGATTACAAAATTACCCTTCCCGGTGCAATGTGTGGAAATGGTGGAAGCGGTCGACTATATTACCAAAACAAGATTTACCAACCACTACACTTACCACCATGGCTACTATGATTATAGAAAGGGAGTTCCGGGGCTTTGGAAGAGTGATCAAACCGATACAGAAAATTTTGAAAATTACAAGAAACATTCAAATCCCGATGGAAGCATCCAATCAGTTGATGAGGGATTTCATGAACCGCCCATCCTGACTAAAACATGGTTTCACACGGGCGCATTCCTGGATAGCGAAAAAATATTAAAACAGTTTGAGCCGGAATATTATCAAAACACAGATGCCCCGGAGAAAAAATTCCAGGAACCTTTACTGGATAACAACTGGACAACTGATGAAATACGGGAAGCCCTGCGTGCCTGTAAAGGAATGCCCTTGCATGTGGAAGTGTATTCAAAAGATGGCAGTGATAAAGAATCTATTCCTTATACAACTGCCCACCATACCTGCGATATAAAATTGCTTCAGCCAAAAGACAATAATACACATGCGGTTTTTTTAGTGCACGAAAAAGAAGCCCTTACTTATGCTATGAACGTAATACTGCCGATCCCCGCATAGCGCATGTGATGAATATTGACATTGATAAGTATGGCAATGTGCTAAGGTCTGCAACAATCAGTTATGGCAGAAAAACAAAAGATGCAGATCTAACTGTAGCCGAACAGGCAGAACAGGATAAAATAAATATTATTTATACAGAAAACGACTTTACGGTAAAGGATAGTACGCACCAAATAATTGACGATGCCAACGATTATCATTTACCTGTTTTATGGCAAACAAAAAACTACGAACTCACGGGATTTGAACCAGGCACTGATAACTATTTTTCTATTGATGAAATAACTACCTGTTTTCCGGCAGCCAATACGGATTATGAAAGTAAACCGGCTGCCGGGAAACAAATAGTTTGATAGAACATGTAAAAACCCAATTGCTTAAAAATGATTTCAGTGGCCCATTAGATTTGGAATAATGCAATCACTGCTATTGCCTTATCAGTCCTATCAGCTTGCACTTACACCTGGATTGGTACAGGATATTTTTGGAACAAAAGTAAATGATAGCCTATTAACAAATGAATGCAAATATGTTCTATTTGACAATAATTACTGGATAGCATCGGGCACACAAACATTTGACGCCGCTGATTTTTACCAGGTAACCAAAATAACCGATCCGTTTAATTATGAAACGCTGATCACTTACGACACTGGTTATCGTTTTTATATCCTGCAAACTGAAGATGCTCTGCATAATACCAGCTCAGTAGTAAAATTCAATTTCCGCATCTTATCTCCTTATGTAATGAAAGACATCAACGATAACAGAATGGGTGTGCGTACAGATGCCCTGGGCATGGTGATCAGCAGTTTCGTAATGGGGAAAGAGACGGAAAGTGTTGGAGATGAAATGGATCTGAATTCAGTTGAATCATCCGCTGATGATCATTCAATCAATTTGTTGGAATACGATGTAAGCAATTACCAATTGCGTGGCAAACCCAATTTTGTAAAAACAAAAATATCCGATACTTACTACCGGGACATAACCGACCCTGCAAAAGTACAATCTTACGAAAGCTATGCGTACAGCGATGGTGGCGGTAATGTACTAATGACCAAAGTGCAGGCAGAGCCCGGCAAGGCAAAGGAGGTAATCATCAACCCTGATCAAACTGTTGTTCAGATATTATTGATACTTCTTTATTCAATCCAAAGCGCCTCCGTTGGATTGGCAATGGCAGAACCATACTCAATAATAAAGGCAAGCCGGTAAAGCAGTACGAGCCCTATTTTAGTATCAATCCTTATTATGAAGATGCCAAAGAACTGGTTGAACAAGGCGTTACACCCATCATTACATACGATGCGTCAGGCAGGGTTAAAAGAACCGACATGCCTGATGGCACTTTTACCAAAGTGGAATTTGATGCCTGGATGGAAAAGACATACGATCAGAACGATACCGTTGCTGATAGTGACTGGTATAAAAAAAGAAAAAGGCAACCCGACCCTTTCAAATTGCGACAGCCGAAGAAATAAGGGCTGCGGAAAAAGCATTTTTGCACAACAACACACCTGCCATTTCTTATCTCGACTCCATGGGAAGAAACTTTCTTTCAGTAGCGGATAATGGAGGCACTAAGAAATACAAAACCTTTGCAGAAACCGATATTGAAGGCAACCTTCGCCGCCTAACCGATGCCCGCGGAAATGTAGTGATGCAGTATAAGTATGATATGCTGGGGCACCAGTTATATTCCTCAAGTATGGATGCAGGCGAACGATGGATGTTGAATGACGCCACTGGAAAACCCATACATAGCTGGGACATGCATTATCATTTTACAACAGTGTACGATCAATTACATTGACCCCTGCAAAATAAAGTGGATGGTAATAATGGCACAATAACATTGAACCATGTGATTGCCAGTATAGAATATGGAGAATCTTTACCAAATGCGAACGATGCCAAACAACGCAACCTGAAAGGGGAGCCTTATAAAGTATATGATTCCAGCGGATTGGATGAGGAACAGAGAGCAGGCAGATTTTAAGGGCAATATACTAATTGCAAAAAGGCAACTGGCCGTCATTATTAATCCATTAGCAGATGAACAGGCCTTTGATTGGTCGCCGGGATTTGCTGCTGCGCAATTGGAAACCGAAACGTTTACAAAGATCGCGGAATATGATGCCATGAACCGGATGCGTCAATTACAAAACTGGCATAGCCCGCAAACCACTGCCGGAGTATATAAACCGCAATACAATGAACGCGGCGTGCTGTTTGCAGAAACGGTACAAATTGGAACAACTACACAAAGCATCATCAGGGAAACCGCTTATGATGAAAAAGGGCAAAAGCAGTATATAAAATATGGCAATGGCACCACCACCCGGTATTTTTATGATCGATTTAGTTTTCGTTTAAAACAGCTAAGAACTACCCGTGCCGGTTTTGATAGGGAACTGCCAACCGGTATTGCTATGTTCAAGAGCAACCAGGTAATGCAAGACCTTCACTACACCTATGATGCTGTTGGAAACATTACAGCGATATATGATGATGCCTACGAGCCTGCATTTTTTAATAACCAGCAGGTGTTGCCCAAAAATGAATATACCTACGATGCACTTTACCGCTTAATTGAAGCAACCGGGACAAGGGAAAACAGCAATTTCAATAAATCCACCTGGTAGGCAGGACGAACAAGCTACCGATACCACCAGCTTTCCCGTAACAACTGCAGGTGTATTACGCAACTATATACAAACCTACGAATATGATAAGGTAGGGAATATAAACACCATGAGCCACCGGGCCGGTAACGGGGCATTGTCTGAACGGTGGACAAGGAACTATGATTATGAAACAACAAGTAACCGCTTAAAGAATACTGTTATTGGCAACGACTACTCAAATGCCATTGATTATACTCATGATGCGCACGGTAACATTTTGAACCTGGAAAAAGGTCAATTCGGGCTGGTGTGGAACTACAACGATATGTTGCATACTGTGAACCTGGGTGGTGGCGGCAGTGCTTTTTATTTATATGATGCCAACAAACAAAGAAGCAGAAAGCAGGTTTCAAATAAATCCGGCAAACTGGTTGAAGACCGGATTTATCTGGAAGGTTTTGAAATTTATTGACACTATGTTAGCAGTGCAAATCCAGATGAAGTAATAGAAACCCACCATGTGTTTGCCGACAGTCAACGCGTAGTCATAGTAGAAAACGTAAAACAAACCTATAACAATCATCTGCCCATCGGCACTTTAATACCGTTACCAGTACAGCAACCATTTAGGCTCTGCCTGTTTAGAGTTAGATGAAACGAGGTGTTATCTTAAAGCAGAATACCATCCTTATGGCACTACTGCTTACCAACTGACAAAAGCGATAAATAAAAGCCTAAACGCTACCGCAATACAGGAATGGAAAGGGATGAGGAAAGCGGATTGGCATATCATACCGCCAGGTATTATTTGCCGTGGTTGGGGAGGTGGTTGAGTGCGGATCCGATTGGTATTGGGGGGGGAGGGAATCTGTATGGGTATTCTGAATGTAATTGGATTTGCTTTTCCGACAAACTAGGTCTTCAGGCTCAAGATTCAGGTCTTCGGAATGGTTTTTGCAAGCCTGGCGGATATATCGAAAATTGGTCTGAGTTCGAAATTGGGGAAAATGGAAAAAAATATAAAGGTTCTGCACCAGGGGAATTACCAGACGTATTTGATTTAGGTATACAGAAACGTTGGTGGGAAAGAGTAGCCTGGCGCACAAACCCACGTCCTAAAGCAGATCAAAAACAGGACGACACATTATCACAACCACCGATGGTTCAAGCCGATGTTAAAAAATCAGTACTCATTTGGAAATTTGATCCAATTACAATAACTGGAAGAATTCCAAAATCTGAATTTACACCATCAATTCCAATCCCGCTCGATTGCCGTACCATCCTAAAACACCCATTAAAAATATACCAATACCAACAAAACTTGAATCATTCTTGGATAACATCAAACACTATTTCAGACCTGGACCAGAAAAGAATCACTTTCATTAATAAAAGAAGGTTACGGAAAAGTATAGCAGATGGTTTTGAAGCTGCTGGCCTTCCTGAACTCGCCGTCCCTTTTGAAGTTGGAGCTAAATCAGCCGATGTTGCGATACTTTTTATTGATTTGTCTACTGAAGATCAAGGTCAAGCCATCGAGCATGGAGGTAAAGAATTGATCAAAAGAACTAAACCTGTAAAACGATTAGTTGAAGAATTAATTAAAAGGAAGTTACCATCATTCCCTGAGCCAATTCGGAAAAAAATAGCAGAAGAGCTTGAGAAATTATTTGAGGAAAAGGCTGACGAAGGGTTAAAAGAAATTCGGAAAAGAATGGAGGAAAATGATCCTGAGATGAAGAAAAGCTTAGAAGAAATATTTGAAGAGTGGTTAAAAAAAAATCCACTATCTCAATGATCTTTCTCCACATGTTCTACCCAGTACTATCGTGAGTTTTCGCCCCCATTGGCGGAAATGTCCCGATTATGCAGGGTAGAACAGAGATAAAAAACATGCAAAAGAAATAAAAACATTAAAATAAATAATCGTGCAAAAGATCACATCCCCCATCAACCCAAAAGACACAGGTACCGAAGTCAGCAACTTACAAGCCGTCCTGCTGTTGTTTTTGGACAAACAAATAATTGCAACATTTCAACCACCTGATGACCCAACAGAGGAGGAGATTATTACATTGAGGGAAGATCTTAAAGATGAGAAAGAGTCGTCGTCTTTTGGTGATGCCACCAGGCGGTTGGTTTTATACTTTTCAACTTCAGCAGGGCTTAAGTGATCAATATAACGGCGCAGTAGAGGAAACAACGGCCGATAAAATGAATGAGATTTTAAAGAGGTTGGGAGGTTTTGATGATGAGGAAAATAGATTCATTGTAAAAGGTTTTATCCACAATGCAGATGGTACAGGCTTTGTCAATGCCATCGTAAAAGCCTTCGACCGTGACCTGCGAAGGTCTGAACCACTCGGCGAAACTACCACCGGCAAAGATGGCTATTATGAAATAACCTATAGCCAGCAACAAAGCAGCAATGCAGAAAAAGGCAATGCAGACCTGCAGATACTGCTGTATAAAACAATAAATGATGATGAAAAAAAGCCACTCTTAACCTCTGACATTTTTTTTAATGTCGCCCCCGTACAGGAAATCAATCTTACCCTCCTGCCTCACCTGCCACTAAAGAAAAATCAGAATGGGAAAGATTGAATGAACAGATTTTGCCATTATTGAAAGGGCAGAAAGAAGTGGAAAAAGCGCTTAATGTTTATGAAGACCTTTTGCCCGAGGAATTGACCGATGCTGATATTGATTTTATTGCGAATGAAACTGATCTTGATAAAAACGAGGTACAATTATGGTCGCTTGCTTATAGCCGCAGTAACGATGCAAACAGTATTGCTACAGAAATATTTTATGGCTGGTTCAGGATGGGCCTGCCAACTGAGTTAAAAAATTTGTGGGCAAGAACGAATGATGAACTACAGCAAAAATTAAAAGATGCGATTGATAAAAATATTATTCCTAACTTTAGTTAATGAGATAGAAAAAATTATTGCCGCAATCAACCATGCCAGGCAGGATTTTCATTTGCAACCTGCGAAAGATGGAGAGGATGCAAGTTTGGGTGATGTGCTGAATACAGCAGGAAAAGATTGGTTAAGCAATGAAAAGAAAAAAAGCTTTATTGATATAGCTAAAGACCTTGACCCGGATGAAGATGATGATTTTAATAAAAAAATAAATGCCATAGGTTTTACACCGGATGAAAAAATCACTTTACAGAAAACACTTCGTTTAGATAAACTAACCCTCAGCCATCCACCGTTGATGGAAGCTCTTCACGCTTATGTGAAAGTGATACCGATGCGTCTTTAAAACCTTTGGCAACCATTCATAATGATCAATGGATAGATTTGGCATATACCCATGGAGTACCTGCAGACAGTAATTTAATACCGGAGGACTATGCAATCCAATTTGCCAATGCTGTGGAAGACAGGTTGCCTACAGCAAGTTTGGCAAATAAAGTAAGTAACGGGGAGATATTATTTAGTCAACCCGGAATAGAAAAAATCGCATCATTTCTAAAAGCAGTAAGCGATTATGATATTGTAAAAGATGATATTGCCGCAATTGCTGTTACCCACAAACTGGATGATGAAAGTAAAGGCTTGCTAAAAAAGTTGCAGAACTTAAAAAAGTTAGGTGCCCGCTGGGAGGATACGGATGCATTTATAAACCAGGAAATAACTTCCGTGCAACAAATAGTCGAATATTCACCTGAGCAGTTGAAATTTATTTTTAAAGATGATGTAGAACCGGAAAAGATAGCGACAGTTCACTCCAATGCAAAAGCTGCTCAGAATATTGGCATTGGTTTAATTGGCTATCTGCAGCCTGCATTATACGGTGTTAAGGCCTATGTAATGCAATCATTCAACGGGCAAAAACAGGGTCGGGCACAGGTTCATCGGCTCAGCCACTCAAGGCCTCTTCAGGTACAGTCAGTGAATTAGATCCAACTCTCAGAACTTTATTTGGTGCATTGGAGCAATGTACCTGCGATCCATGCCTTTCGGTACTTAGCCCTGCGGCTTATTATGCAGACTTGCTGAGATATATTGATCTCAGCCATCCTAAAGATGGCGATGGTGCAGGAGAAGTTTTACAGCAAATTCGTCCTGATCTGTATGACCTAGAAATTTCCTGCGATAATTCTCAAATTGAACTGCCGTATATAGATTTAGCATTGGAGATATTGGAGAATAAGGTTGCCTTTCCGTTCAATATACCTTCAGTTCCGGGTATAAATGCATTTAAAAAGTTGAGCGACGATAACATTAAAATAGGGAAAATGTAATTGAAGCTTTACAAAAAACTGCAGATGAACCACTTGGAAATCTTATTGCCGAAAAAGATAGTAGGGATGGATTTGCCTGGGTTGTTAAAGATCATTATCGAAGATGGTTATTAAAGTCACAAGAAGAAAGTTTATACTTCCGGGTGAGTAACCAGAAAGTCAAGTTTGATCTAACCAATCTTAACCAATTGGATTACTACAATGGCTGAATAGTAACGATGCAAATGATACAATCTTCTGGATGGAGTGGTGAAATCTGCATTTGAAGACGAATTATGGAAACAATTTCCTCCAGCTACACGACTCTTGTATGCCATTACATATTCTGTATCTAAAATTGCAGAGGGGTACTACTGGAAAATCCAATTTTCAATAAACCAGGTAGTAATCGTCAATGCCTTCAGTCGACGATCTTACTAAAATTGATTTTATTATTGACGCGGCCGGTAACAAATCAACCACAAAGACATATGGATCAAAAACAGGTAAAGGTGCAATTGATAACCTTAATAAAAATGTAGTGCCTGCAGTATTGCAATTTAAAAAGAAGGCCATAACAACCGAGGTTAGGCCTGTTAGTGCCGGATTCAGTATTAGTGGCAGATACTCGATAGATTTATACTACAATCCCCAGGAAGTATCGGTTGAATGGCTTACTTACCAAAGTACTAAGGCAAATACCAACTGTTTTACAACCGCAAAACCGTAATCCACGAGCATATGAAATCTTAGCCGCAACAACTTTGGTATATCCCTGGTCGCTGCCCTATAATCAACCATTAACCGAAACAAGATTGCTGCTTGAAAGAGCAGGTGCATCCCGGATTGAATTTATTAGATGCGGTTTCCACAGCGGAAAATAAATTTTCAAATGCTGAATGGGCAAGGGAAGTGTTGGGTATATCGGAAGCCCAGCAAATTGTAATGATTACAAACAAGTCAGGAGATGCATTGCTTACCGCTTGGGGATTTCATAGGCTCTTGGGTGGTTTTTTTATTATAGATTCTTTTGATCTGGAAATATTTACCGATCCAGTTTGGACTCGAACGGGCATCGGTAGTAATGCAGCAGGCAGTAATTGATTTTACAGAACTGCAGGGATTATTAGAAAGCAAATTTATTAACCCTGGAAAAATAGTCCAAAATGGATACGATCAAAATTGCGACCCCACTAAAATCCTGCTCCAGAATACAGATGATTCTTTCTTTGATCGTATGCATAGATTTATCCGTTTATGGAGAGTATTAGGCTGGAGCGTTACCCAGCTCGATCAGGCAATAATGTCGGATAAAATTGGAGCGGGCAAATTAGATGACGATTCCATTTTCAATGTACCAAGTTAAAATATTACAAAAGCAATCAGCTATCCCTCTTGATACACTGATCGCTTTCTTTAATCCTTTTTCAAATGATAAATTATTTCATATTCAAAAAGTGGCGAGCTAATTGAAACCGCTTCTTTGTATGAACGAATTTTTTCAAAATAAGTTAGTGCAGAATCCTATCAATAAAGATTTAGCGTTTGACGAGATTAATAAAGAATATCCTCCATCTGTCCCAATATCCGATACAAAAAAATGGTTTGCTTTATTGGAACCTGTTAGCACATCATTAGGTATTCGCCAGCCTGACTTCAAAACTTTTTTACAATCTGGCATATCAGGGATTTTTACCAAATATTTATCTAAGACAAACGGATTCTATTGATACAAAAGGAGTAATAAAATTAAATGATCTGCACGCTGTTTGGATCAATCTTTACCTGGCGAATGCTTTGAAGTTATCATTAGAAGATTATGTAGCCGCTTATAAATTGATTTATCCTTTAACAACTCCTCCGCCGCCAGTAGTTTCTCCTTTTGATAATCCTTTGAATCTGCTGAAATTTATTGATGAAATAAAATTAGTGGAACAAAATTGGTATAAAAGCAACCGAGCTGGAAAAAATACTAAGTGGGAGAATTGATGAAGATTTTATCCCAATAAAAACATCAGTTGACGATCTTGTTAATTTACAAAAGGAACTCCGGGGAATCACTACGTTTGACTACTGCAAATTTTATTTGACAAAAGAAGAACTTGCTGACCCTCTGTCAAAATTCCCGAAACCGACCCTGAACGCTGGAGGTTTTGGGGATTGACAGAAGTTATTGGCACTCCAAATTGGTCTGTAAAAGATCCGTTGGACACAACCACGCAAATTGTTGATTTACCACTGTCATTGCTACAATTAAAACTCGTACTTCTTCAGCAATTAGAAACACATCTTAACGTAAAAACAGAACTGGTTAACAGGAACAATTTGCCGGATTTTCTGAAAACAAGTTTTGTTTCACCTTTAAATATTGATAACTTAAAAATTGAAAATGTTGCGGCAGGCACAAAAAACATTATTCAGAAGTTAATGCCTGTTCACCTTGATCGTTTAATCAGGTTTATAAATATTAAGAAGTCCACTGATCTATCTATTGAGGATTTGGATTTACTGCTAAAATCGCAGTCGGTTTCAGAAAGCGAACCTTTGCGCTATGATTTGAAGAGGCTGGTAGAAACGGGGCTCAGCATTAGCACAAAACAAAAAGACCTGGTGGTAAATTATTTTGCCCGCTTGTATAAACAGGATGTTGAAATAGTGAGTAAAGTATTGGGTACGCTGAATTTTGAAAAAACTATTCCAGGACCTTCGCCCGACCAGAATATTCCGATCCTCCCCTTTACTTTTTCTCATCTGCTGAATTTTGGAGTGATAAGAATGAAATTAATGAAGACAATATAAAACCTTCAGGCGGATACCAAATTTTAGTTAAGCTAAAAAAAATATTTACTTTAAACCATTACTGGAAAGCGACATCCGCTCAAATAGACCTGCTGAGAAACGGGACGAAACATCATACCAAGGCTACCTGGGGATAGTACCCGATAATTTATCTGCCCAACTCGCCTATCCAGACTGGAAACGAAGCACCCTGCTTTTTCAAACAGCGCAGTTTAGCACTGAATTAGAAACTATATTATCAAATTATAGGAATGCCCTGTTAAAAGAACGTTTCTCTGCAAAATTAACTGTTGCGAGAAAATTTTTAGCAGATGCTTTTGGTTTGAAAGACGAAGATGTAAAAAAGGGTGCAGCATTACAGGGGATACGGGATGTTGTAATATCTCTGGATCCAACAGTAAGCAGTACAAATTTTGATCCTATAAAACTTTGCCGCTTGATTAATTATTTAGGTCAACTGCAAAAGCTGGGCTTAAATGCTGATCAGTATCAGGCATTAACTAAGGAACCGGAAAATCTTCCTTTTGAATCTGTTCGTATTGCACGCCAGGTTTTATTTGAAAGGTATGATGCAGGCAACTATGCGGATGCCTTAAAAGAAGTAAACAATAAACTGCGGATGCAGGAAAGAGACATGCTAGTGGATTACTTAGTATGGAAGGAGAATGTACCTGATGCCAATGGGCTTTATGAAAAATATTTGATTGATGTAGAGATGTCGGCCTGTATGCGTACTACCCGTTTGTTACAAAGTACAGCGGCAGCACAATTGTTTGTACACCGTTGCCTGCTAAATTTAGAACCAACAGTAGACCAGGGATTGGTTTAATAGAAAACGTTGGGAATGGACTCAAAATTACCGGGTGTGGGAAGCCAACCGAAAAGTATTCCTGTATCCGGAGAATTGGTTGTATCCGGAGTTGAGGGATGATAAAACTGCTGCATTTAGAACTTTTGAAACAGCGCTTACGCAAAACGAGGCATCGGATAAAAATGCAATGATTGCATTTAAAGAGTACATGGATACATTACTGGATACAAGTCAGATTAAAGTGATCTCGATGCATGTTCAATCTGATAATGGAGAAAATACTTTATACCAGTTAGGCCGTTCCATAGGTTCCCCATATAATTATTTCTGGCGTAAATGTTTGCATTTTGCAAATACGGGTATGCGGTGGACAGGTTGGGAAAAAATAGATGCGAGATATTTCAGGGGCACACATTGTTATTTTTATACATCAAAGTGATTTACATGTAGCTTGGGCAACAATTACAGAAAGTGAGGATGATGGCACATTTCAATTTCAAATGTCGTGGACACGGCAACAAACAAAAGGCTGGATTTCAAAAAAGATAACCACGAGAAAAAAGTTTGAATTTATTGGAATACCGGGAAGAGAAACATCAAAACAAATTCATCTAAAAACATTTTATAGAAATTCTCCTTTTCCTGAAATCTATATTTATGTAGCAGAGAATTTAATTACATTATCCGATGTAAAGCCAAATATCGGTAATCTAGTTAATGGGCCTTTCTCCTATAATGTAAAAAACAGTTCTGCTTACTGGGCAAGAAATTATTCCAACGCTGCCTTTTTTAAATTCAAACCCTACAGATAAAAATTTTAGAATTGTAGCTTTTTTTAATATTTTCTTTCAATATTCGGTAGCTAATAAAAAATATTTCAGTCCCATTACAATCACTAAAGTTTCATTAGAATTAAAATTAATCATTCTAGGTAGCACTTATAGCATGTCTACCCTAATGCAAAAAAGTATTAATTATTGGTATGTTGACTTACCTGAAAACACTTCAATACGGATCTTATGAAATTAAATTTTCTGTAAATGACGGCACTTCATCTTTCGATATCACAACTGCATTATCATTAAATAGAGATATGGAGCATCACTATGAATGCAATCAAATTATTGAATTAGCAACTTCACCTCCAGGTTATCTTAACAACAGTGAAAGAACTGATATGTTGTTGAAAGCTAAATTAAAATTTGAACCTTCCGGAAGTGTAGTCTTATCTTCATTTGAAACAAGTTTTTATTCTCTTGACGACGATACTAAACTAAATTTTCCGGACTTTCCAGATAGAATACTATTATCCGACAGCAGTTCATTTTTAGAGCTTAAAAATGAGCAAAACAAATAGAAATATATTGGATAAGAGCGAAGCCGGTAAATTTGTTCTATAAGCAACATCGGGAATGAAATGATATAAATAATATTTGGGGAATTAATGAAAATCGACAATCTTTTATCAAATCCCCAGATCATTTAATAAACCCTCTACCAGTCTTGCCTGCTTCTTATTCTGAAGCTAGTCTTTTTAGAAAATCATTTTCTGAAAACCCGCCTTATTTTTTTGAAGAGGAGCAGCACTATAATGAAAATAACTCCGTGTTTGATATGAGGCATCTAGCAGATCTCTATAACATTTTGTCCGACAATATCGACCTCGTAAAATGAACATGCCTGCTTATAATTTAAAGTTTCCATATGCTCTCTACAATTGGGAAGTATTTTATCACCTCCCAATTGCAGCGGCATTTTTTCTCTCAAAGCAACATCGCTTTGAAGAAGCCCGTAAATGGTTCCATTATGTTTTTGACCCAACTACAAATGAGTCAAGCAATAGTAAAGAAAGATTTTGGCACTTTCTTCCTTTCAGAAACAATAATAGGAAGCTTCCATAAATAAATTGATAGATCAATTGTCGAAGCCGGGTTCTGACACAACTAACATTAGGTCAAATAGATGCATAAGCTTTACGCCAGATCCTTTCAACCCCTTTGCGGTGGCTCGTATGCGAGTCAATGCCTACAATGGTTTACAATTACAGCCTATATTAAAAATTTAATTGAATGGGGAGATCAATTGTTCCGCAGGGATACAGGCGAATCAATCAACGAAGCAACACTGCTGTATGTAATGGCCTCAGATATTCTCGGTAGACGGCCTAAGTCAATTCCATTAAATAATAGAATCAGTTGAACCTTTAAGTTACAGAGCATTGAAGAAAAGAGGAATTGATGATTTTAGTAACACCTGGGTTACCTTAATAGACACGGAACTGGCTAAAGGAATTTTAGAATATTATAATAACCTTAATAAACTTGAATAAATCCTCATGCCTTCGATGCTCAAATAAGTGAGTTGAATCGATTATCATCCATCGGTTCTACTTACTTCTGTGTGCCACCTAATGAAAAAATACCTGAGTTGTGGGATACGGCTGCCGACCGCTTATTTAAAATTAGGAACTGTCAAAATTTTGATGGCGTTACAAGAAACCTTCCGTTACTAGATCCTCCTATTGATCCTGAATTATTAATAGGGCAAAAGCGGCAGGAGTATCTATTCCAGATGCATTAAGTGATATATATGCGCCACCTCCATTGTACAGGTTTAATATTGTTTTGCAAAAAGCCACAGACCTTTGTAATGAAGTAAAAGCATTAGGTGGTGCTATACTTGCTGCCATAGAAAAGAAAGAAGCAGAACATTTAAACCTTTTGCGCTCTGGCCAGGAAATTGAAATGCAGAAATTGGTGGCTGCGGTTCGCCAGGCACAAATAAATGAAGCGGATGCAAATATTGATGCGCTTAAAAAATCAAGAGAAAATATTATCGCGAGAGTAATGTATTTACAACAACAGATGGGCGGAACAGAATTCACAGTGGATGCAGATGGAGTTCCCGTGTTACATCAGTCATACATCAATCAGCCACTTGCAAATTTTGATTGGACAGTTTCCGACCTTGCAGGGTTAGGGTTAACAAAATCTGAAGCTGAACAAGTAGTGTTTTTGCAAACTAATAATATTTTAAATTTAATTGCAGGCGGATTTCATTGGGCAAGTGGTATTGCCCACACACTTGGATCCACTTTTGCTGCATTACCAGCGCCTGCAGATGCGCCCGGTAAAACTGCTAATGCTGCCGCAGATGGACTTGCATCTTTTGGAACTGAATTTAATACTCTGGCTTCCCACTACGCAATGCTTGAAAGAAGATCTGGTATGATGGCAGGCTGGCAAAGAAGAAGAGATGAATGGTTGTACCAGGCAAAAACAGCAGTTTTAGAAATAAGGCAATTGATAAACAAATCATCGCTTCGGAAATAAGGAAGGCAATTGCAGAAAAAGAATTGGATAATCATTACAAACAAATAGAGCATACCAAAACATTGGATGATTATGTACGCAATCAAAAGTTCAGCAGCGAAACATTGTACACATGGATGGAGAGCAGACTTTCCATTGTTTACAAATCGGCTTTTGACATGGCATATGAACAGGCAAAAAAAGCAGAAAAAGCATTTAGGTTTGAATTGGGGGATGAAACAAATTTTATAAAGCCCGGTTACTGGGATACTATACAAAGAGGATTGCTTGCGGGCGAAGGGTTGATGCAGGATTTAAAGAGGATGGAAATTGCCTTTATGGATCGTAACAAAAGGGATTTTGAAATCACTAAACATATCTCACTCGCCCAGTTAGATCCAAAAGCATTTTTACAACTCCGGGTTAAAGGCACTTGTAATTTTGATATTCCCGAATTAATCTTTGACATGGATTTTCCGGGTCATTATTTCAGGAGAATAAAATCCGTCAGTCTAAGTATCCCCTGCATTGCGGGGCCTTATACTTCCATAAGTGCCACACTTTCGTTAACAGGTAATAAGCTTAGAAGGGAAGCTGCTGACAACATTGAACTTTCAAATGGGTACTCTTCTAATCAGCCCTCCATTGCAACGAGTCACGGGCAAAATGATAGTGGGATGTTTGAGCTAAATTTCCGTGATGAGCGTTACTTGCCCTTTGAAGGTTGCGGTGCTGTCAGTAGTTGGCAATTGGAATTGCCAGAGTCAAAATTGGCACAATTTGATTACAGCAGTATTTCAGACATGATTATTCATTTAAAATATACATCAAGAGAAGATTCAAAACTAAAGGCGGCAACAATAGCGAACTTAGAAACTATTTTTACTGATGCAACAAAAGAGAAAGTTTTTGGGCGACTCTTTAGTTTTAGAAATGATTTTCCAGATGAATTTCATCAAATAAAAACGAGTAGTTCTGTTACGTTGGTAGATTTGAACATCAGAAAAATGTTCTTTCCTTTTTTTACAAAAATGTATGATATTAAATTTGTCAAATGCTCTTTTTTTAATACGGATGGCACAAATAATAGCGCATTAAATAACACCCCCCCGGATGGGGAAATAATCGAGGATACCTGGAAGTTGCAGTTGAGTTATGATCATTCTACGTTGGGAAATCCAGTAGACATTTATTTCTTGTTGAACTATACTTTAGGAGAAAAAGGTCAAAATTAATAAGCTTTGATAGCTTTACATCGTATGAGTAATATAATCTTCCTGGCAAATGGAATTTTTCTGATAGGAAGCAAATGTTTTTAGTAAGGAGAATATTTATTCGATAAAATAATTCCTTCCTGAAAAAAATATCAACCGCATTGGCTTTTAGGTTTCAACTTTTTCTTTAATTTTATTTCAATTTGAAATCAATTGATGCGATTTTGAAGGTGGAAAATTCGGGTGCATAAGCATTTTACTTTACATTAAATATTGAATATCAAAAAATAAAGAGCCAGGTTCGAATCCCTGCAGCTCCACCAGGATACTTAAAAAGGGCCGATAATTACCGGCCCTTTTTAGTACCAATTTTAATGGGTTAAATGTTACTTACAAGTATGTTTTATTTATTACATCACTTCGATAAACTTCTTCCCGTTGTTAATATTTTCTTCACGACAGGTCCTCTTCTCTATTTCTAATGCTGGCGTCGATAATGTTAATTCATCTGGTTAAGTAAAATTTCCCCAGGTAGCTATGTCAGCTATCTCGACTTATCTATTACCAAATAAATCGTATCAATAATGTGACCGGCACGCAAACTGTCTTTGCCCAGCAAGTTTGCCACAGGATTTTTATCCAACACCTCAACTGCTGTAATGAAGTGATCGGTTTCTCCGCGGTTGTTGAACCAGTTTTTTGCAAAGGTTTCATGATAGGTGAGTTTGACTTTCCATCCGAATTCTGCAGCACTGTCAATCTTTGAAACCACCAACAGATCCTGATTATCACGATCAATGGAAAATTGAAAATCATTCATGGTACTGTTCATGCCTGTCTGTGTCACATGCAGTTCTCCTTCCCATGTTTTCCATACAATGCCGGTGTTTGAATATTGCGTAATTAATCCAATGCGTTCACCATTGGAATAGTTTTCAGTGTTACAAATAATTAGCACTAAGGCTATGATTGCGATAAAGCCAATAAATGCAAAACCCAATCTTTTTTTTGCCTTGCGTGACAACTCAACCGGCTGGTTGTGATGATTTGATGTGTGAATCATTTTTATAAGTTTTTATGTGTGATGAATTGAGTTATAAAAACAGCCCTTCCGCCGAAAGCAGAAGGGACTGTAAACAACAACTACAAACAAGCTTTTATTTCTTCCACAGTGTCTATGAAAGCTTTTTCTTTTTTGATGTCTTTTTTCCAGGCCAGGTCACGCTCTATCAGGTCAATTTCTTTTTTGATGGTAGCGCCGGGCTGGCCCGCTTCATTGCCCATGATGAGCACGGTATCGGAAATGGCCACGGAGGTGACAATATCATGCGATACAATGATGAGTGTTTTTAATTCATCTGACACCGATACCTGCAAAAGCAGTTCTGTTACTCTATCCAGCACACATACATCCAGGCCACTGAAGGGTTCATCGAGCAATAAAAAATCGGAGCCTTTGAGCAATTGCTGGATGATGCTTGCCCGCTGGCGTTGTCCGCCAGATAATTGCTGCGGATATTTTTTCAACTCTTCTTCCAGGTGGAACTCTTTTGCATAGTGAGCGATCATAGCCGCTTCCTGTCCTTTTAATGCCGGGTTCTTTTTTGCCGCTAATAACAGTGACTGGTAAACGCTTCTCCATTCAAACAAATAATAGTTTTGAAAGATAACGCCCATGTCACCGGCTTTCACGGTTTGATCGCCATGAATGGTTACTGCTACCGCCACTTGGTTGTTGCAGGCCGGAAAGTATCTTGAACAATTGTGTTTTGCCAATACCGCTCCTGCCAATGAGTGAGATCACCTGCCCCTGTTGCATACCCGGACGAATAATGTCTTTGATGCAGAAGTTGATGTCTCTTAAAATAATATTGTCACCATACTGCAAGCTGATGTTGCTTGCCTGCAGCAATGTTTTGTCTTTTATATGTGTTGTCATGTGTTGCTTGTTTTAATTTGCTGTGAGGAAATAACCAATGCCGCATGCTGCCCAATAAATAATCGAAACAGAGCCCGATGATAAAGATCACGAGCTGTAAAGCGATCACATTGGTGAGGTCGTTGTACTTGTTGTATTTAATGAGCAATGAACCGATGCCTCCTTCGCTCATGCTCAGCCCTTCTACCATGGTGATCATCAGCCAGGAGATGGCAAAGTTTTGCCGCAGTATTTCAAACACCTGGTCGGCCTTGCCCACAATGATCACTTCGTACAATGTTTGCCAGTTGTTGTACCCAAGCGTTTTGCAGAGTTCATATTCCTGCTTATCGATGTTCAGTATCACCGCTAAAAAAGAAGTGGTAAAGAAGGGCACGATACCAAAAATGAGCAGCGATAATTTTAACTCGCTACCATCCTTGGTGAGCAGGGTAAAAATGAAGATCAAACCTGTGAGGGTTAGGTACCTGCATTTTACAATGAACTGTGCGATGCTTTTAAAAAACGGTATCACCGATGCATATGCAAAGAACAATGTGATGATGATGGAATACAACATCGCTTGGAGTGTAAGCACGAGGCTTACAAGCATATTGTCAAGCAATAATTTTGTGCCAAGCAGTTTGCCAAAGGCTGTCTGCTACCTGGCCGGGCTTTGGTATCAAACCATTTGATGTGGTATGCCATACGAGTAAAGTGATCAGCACCTGTATGACCATCATGATGATGACGTTTTGTTTGCTGAGTTTTGAGAATGGTTTGAAAAGCGAGCTAACCCCCCCGCCCCTAAAGGGGAGTTGTAGCTCTTTGCTTTTTTATTGGAATGGTTTTTATTCCGGAGCTATCTGCCTCAATATTGAGAGCTGTTGTGATTTGAATATTTTTCATTGTAGTTGTTGTTTTGCCACTAAGACACGAAGGCACAGAAGTGGCACTAAGTCTTTATGTTCTTTCTGTCTTTGTGATTTTGTGGCTATATTTTTTAATAGAAAAGTCATCATAATTTTTGAAAAGGAAGATGACCTTTCGGTCACCTTCCTACTCTTTTTAAATGCCTAGATTAATTTGTAAGAGCTGCGTTTTAGGCTCCCCTTTAGGGGCGGGGGTTACTCACCCAATACAATTTCCACCCGGCGGTTTTTACTTTTACCCTCATTAGTATTGTTGTCTGCAATTGGTTTGGCTGAACCATATCCTTTCGCTTCCACACGGTTATTTGATAAACCTTTCTTCAACAGGTAGGCTTTTACAGCTTCCGCTCTCTTTTCTGAAAGCGGTATGTTCACTGCATCAGAGCCGCTGTTATCGGTATGGCCATACACGCCGATCTTCAATCCTTCTGCCACCACGGCGCTTTCAAAAATTTCGTCCAGCAATTTGTAAGAAGCGGTTTTGATATTAGCAGAACCGGTTTCAAACTCAATGCTGTAACTTTTTGATGATACTGCCGAAGTGATCTCGCTGGCATAGGTTGTTTGTATAGCCTTGCCCTGTAACAGCTCCGGGTGATTGGATATCACGCTCAACAAAAAGCTTTTGTCAACTGCCTTTTCATAAGGCAAAAATGTGGGCATCAATGATGGATACATTTTCACCATCAGGTTGCCGAAAGTGTTGTACACTGCTTTGTAGCGGTCTACCCTGTCATCTCCCAAACCAAAGGTATTGGCCATGTCTGCCAGGTTAAACACGGTACTGACCACCGAGGCTTACCGTTTGTCCCTGCAGATCTTTTTCCACCACGCCATTGTAATACTTCAACCAATAGGCGGCATCTTTTTCCTGGTACACATCAGCACTCACTTTAGCAGCAAATGCTTTTGCTTCATTGAAAGAACGTACCTGGTCGCCGGCCTGTGCCAGGGCGATGATCATGTTTTCAATATCGGTCCTGTGATCGTTGGCCCATTTTTTAATGGCGATGGTTTGGTTAGGCATCTGCGAAGCATACTGCTTAGTGTTTGCAATGGTTACCAGTCCGCCTTTTTTAGTAGCGATGTTTACGTCGCCGGGTGTCCAGGTGGCTACGCCATCCACACCAACTGTTGTATCACGGCCGGTTGTTTTACCATTCTCCACTATTTTCCTTTTTTCACTGTAACCTGTGATGTACTTGTTGGGTGCATCCAGGAAATCGTTTGCTGCAATGATGTTGATGGCTGTTGCCATCATAAGTGGTTTCATCCGGGTTTACTTTTAGCCCGTTGTCGCCAGCCCATTTCAGCAGGATGTTGATGTCGCCATCACGCAGTACACCGGCTACGCATTTACCGATCGCATTTTTTGGATCTACCTTCCATGAATGCAGGTGCCATCACCTGGTCTTCACCGAAAGATTTACCATGTGCTACCGGGATAATGATGGGTTGATACTCTGCACCCAATGGCTCCAGTTCTTTTGAAAGCGAAGTCATAAAGGCCGGCATACCATCACCCATAAAAGTGATCAATACCCCTGCGGTGTTTGGATTGGTTTTATAATCGCTGGCAAACTTTACAAGGTCTGCCATCTGCCTGTTACAGTCATCCTGGCGAACATAAGTTACATCCAGGTGTGCTGCATCAAACAGGGAATTTTTTGTCGTACGTACGCCACCGTTAGCATACATTCCGCTGAACTGGCTGTTCCATGCCATGCGTTCCCAGTTGATCCGTGTACCGCCGTTAACTGCTTTGTCAGGGGATGGAAGTGGCAGTAAAACTGCATTGCCGCTTAGAGAGGCTTCCGGTGCATCGGGTAGTGTTACCTTGCCCAGTTCTACCGATTGGCCTACTTCTTTCGGACGGCTTTGATACCATCTTACACTCAATATGCCTGCAGTTATTACTGCTGCAATGATGAATAATTTTCCGGCTGGTTTTAATTTGATTGCCATAGTTGTATGTTTTATAGTTGTTTAAAATCTTGTTGTTTGTTTTTGTTTGGGCAATAGTTTGTACTTCGGCTGTCTGCCCGTTTTTGCAGCCGTTGTTCTAATGCATGAAATTTTTTTGGGGACGAACAGTTGAAGCATTGGTCATCTTTGTTGTGTCACTCACTTGTACTGTTGGTACTTTATTGAGCTTTTTTGACCTTTAACTTTTGACTTGTTAATCTAACAGTCCCCTGTACCTGTCGGTGATATTCACATCTTTCAGCTTGCCGCTATTGCTATTGTTTTGCAACGCATTGTTGGTATAGTTAAAATCTGTATTCAGATCAAACCGGTTAATGAGTTCTAATGGCCTGTGCAGACTTTGCTTTATCTTCCAGTACTTTGTCGTCCATAAACCTGCTGGTTACATCGATGGCACATTTAATGTGGCCGATCTTTTCACCAATCTGTTGTTTTAATATTGCCAGCGCTTTTTCTGCATCCTGGTTCAGTTCATCATCACCTTTAAATGCTTTCATAGCACTGGTTACGGCTGACAGACCGGTTGTTACAGAATAGTACAAATCTTTCTTCGCTTCCAGGTCAAGCTTTGCATCTTCCAGCATGATCCCGCTTTCTTCATAAGCAGTATCTGAGAATTTGATCAGCTTGTTCAGGTCGCCTACAATAGGCGTTACATTGTTGATGTATTCCTGGCAACGCAGTACATTGTTTGCATACAGGTCAACCTGTTTGGATTGATTTTTTTCCTGCTGCAGAATTTTTACTTTCTGCACATTCAGTTGCAACTCTTTTTCTTTGTCGCTCAGTTTATCCATCAGTTCACTCTGCTTACCTTTTAGCCTGGCAGACTGCTGGTAAAGCGTGTTCCTGTCTTTATAGCCCTGTTCAATTTTTAGTTGCAGGATATTGAACGGATTTAACTCAATGGCCAGCCCCACACTATAGTTGGCAATGAACTCAGATAAATATCTCAGAGCCCGCCAGAACTTTTTGTTGGTAATGATCATGAGTAAGAACCCCAGTATCACACCACCTATCACAAGGTTTACCATGTTCCAGGTAACGGTTACCAGCCAGGGCAACACGAATGTTAGAAAGGCGTAAGCCAGTCCGGCAAAAAGGGATAACCCGACCACGGTGGTTGCTACGTTTTTTGGCTCAGCAAACCAACCCGGCTTTTTTGTTTGTTTAATTGCGTTGATCATCTTGTTTGTTTTTAGTTGTTAGTATTGTTGTTATGTTTTTGTTTTTTTTTACTGCGCATATTAAAAATTTCATCTATTCACTATTCACTATTCACCATTCACCATTCACGATATATATTGTTTTATTTTTTCAATATCCGCCAGTATCTGCTGCTTCATTTTTTCTAAGGATATTTTGTATCCGCCGGTATTGCTTTCAATCTTCTCTTCATTTTCTTTTACTTCAATTTGCAGCCTTTGTATTTGATTTTGCAGATCACTTATCTCCCGGCTTAACTGATCAATCCGTTGTTGCTTGCTTTGAATCTCCTGTTGCTTTGCCTGCACCTTTTCATTGAGTGCTGCATCAACAGTGGAGTTAAAATTGACTGCATCTGTGTCCAGGATTTTCAAATACTCAGCCGCGGTGTTCAAGAGTTTGCTTTTATCCAAACCTTGTACGCTTAATCCGGCAAAGGCCGCACTGTACCTGGCTTTATCATCAGCGATGGCTATCATAGCCTCCGTCATTTTTGCAAACTCGTAATAGTCTGGTCCCGGCAGGTTTGCCTCGCTGAACAGCTTATCGAAATACTGCCTGAACTTTTCAGCCGTATTGGAAGGCAACGGCCTTTCTGATGCTAACGGTGTGGAATAATGCTTTTGTTTCTCCGGCGCTATAACAGGTTTTTCTTCGTCTGTTACTTCCACAAATGCGGAAAGAAATTTTTTACCTAAACTTGCCATGATTGTTTGTTTTTTAGTTGTTAAAAACAGTTGTTTATATTTTCGTTTGGGCATAGCATGGCCTGGTGTAACTTTCATTACTTTTTTTCAGGCACTAACTTGACTGTTGAAATTTTAATGAGCCATCTACACTTAGATTCCGAAAGGATATGGTGGATACCATTCAAATTGCAACCCGTATACATCAATCCCGCTTTCCTGAACCGGTGCGCTTTTACAGGCTGGCATTTTTTCCTTATGATTAATGGCTATCACCAATATTGTGCATATAAGAAGGCCAATACCGATGAGCACCAGTTTAAATTTTTTCATCTTTAAGATGTTAAATAGTGGGGAGAAACGATTTACCGATTGCCTGTTGCAGACTGGTAAATCATCACGTTTGAATCTTTACTGTTTTGGAGAAGTTTACAGGCTGGAGATTTCCGGTGGATTTTCCCTAAGTCTTACAAGGGTAAACAGCTTTTCCAGAAATTTCTTGTTCATAATCTTTGGAGAAATCACTCCGTTTTTTAATTTGATGACGTAAAGATATATAGGGCTATAATATGCCGTATATAAATTCGATACAAACGGGATTTCTACTTTCACAAACGGTAAAAAAGCGAATACGAATGGTTAATTAATACTTGTTGGACGGCAATATAGGTGGATTAGTGGTAGAATAGGTATTTAAACGCTACAGCAGCTGCATAGAGTTTCATAAATATCTTTGCCAGCGCCACCAGTATTATAAATGCAATAATGGCCGCAAAAAGCACGGATAAAAAATGAAAACTGGCCTCTTATCTGGGGGTAAAGAAGTGGATATGATAAAACGGAAAAAATTGATTCCTTTTATTTACAGGAGACATGGAGATTTAATAAAAATGGGGATGCAGATCTTTTTTATCAATTTAAAGCGGCGACTGCTCCGGCAAAAAAATAAGCTTCTAATCGGAGCTTTTATTTGCCAAACAAGAGCAGGCATTTAGAAGTATTGAATTAAATGCACGAGCTTCTTTAACTTCTCAGGTGAAGTGGCAGCCATTTTTTTGTATGCACGTTAAAATATTCAATGGAATCCTTTCCTATTTCAAGCTTATAATCAAATAGTGGATAGCCTGGAACAAAATAGCCTGGATAGAAATATTTGAATTTTTCGCCTTTGCAATAAAGTATCTTTTCATAAATCATATACTTGCCGGGGCTGTATTTTTTATAAGCGGGATCGTAAATGGAACTGACACCTGCGGCGCTGGTATTACCCAAATCAAAAAAACCGGTGCCAATCAATTTACTATCATCGTACGTATTTATCATGTAAGTATTGTAAACATCGCGTGTGCTATTGCCGTATAACAGCCAGTGAAGTGATGGAGCACATTCAAAACAAATACTTTCTTTATAGATTAAGTATAATGCTTCGTGCTGTGTAGTTATTACCGCCTTTTTTATTTCGGTTCTAAATCGACCATTTTTTTTTCGCAACTCCAGGTATTTTTTATCCGGTTGGAAATGCTTTAAATCAACCCTCAACCAAACAGCGTTGTATACCTCATCGTTAAAATATAATATATCAGTAGTAAAGATGGTTTGTTGTATCCTGAACCAACCTAAGGCTAAAAGGCCATCAAGCTCCGAAGGCTTAATGTTTAAAAGTTCTATCGATTGTAAATCCACCAGGAACGGTTTGTAACACTAATATAACTGAACTTTTCAAAGCAATCAAAATTCTGCTATCGGAGGTATCGATCGATTGAGGCATCTGTGAAAATATTCGATCGGCCTGTTAACCATCTTTTATAAGCTTCCAACTCACATTCAGGACGCACAGGCCTAATACCCTCTGAATACAAAAGAGGCTGCCTTTACAGACAACCCCTTTTGAAAAGACTGAGAACCGTTCTTACCTCAGAAAAGTTTAATTGCTTTCTACATACCAAGGTCAGAGCCATAAAGGGGAAAAGCAAATTGAGGAATCCATGTTGAAGGATCACCGGGAGCGTTACCATGTGTCATGAAATCTGAGTGGTAGGCTGCTACTAAGTGAACCTCGTATTCGGAACTAAAACAATTTCCGACGGAACCGAAAAGTGACAACGATCCTGCGGGCATGGTCACGGTTAAGGTGGCCATACCTTTGGGGGATGCGGTAAAAGCATTCTCGCTGCCGTCCGGTGCACCCAAAGCGCCGTTGCCGATAAGATTTACAAAGGTGTCATCAAAGCCAGGCATTTTGAAGGTGAGCACCCATATGGTATATACACCGTTAGGGATCAGGCCTTTCATATGCGCAACTACCTGTGTACCCATATTGGTACACTTAATTTTAGCATAACCGGAAGGCATATTATATTCCCCCAGCGTTACCTGGTGGCCATCCGGAGCCAGCATGGGTGTATGCCCGTCCTTATCATAAATAAGCGTGGCATTGCCTTCTGGTGGCCGGTTTTTTCCATCTTCAACATTTATATACGCATGCTGAAGATCAACTTTAAGGGCGCCATCATGATCCTTATCTTTTTTGCATGAGGAGATTGAAACAGCCATAATCAACGCTGCTATTCCTATAACAGCGGATTTAAATGTGATACGTCTTTTCATTTTTGAAGTTTTAATTTGATTAAAAAAATTGATACAGTTTTATTAATGGGGTTGGTTCCTGTTTTTTGGGGTACTTTTCTTTGTATAAAGTATTATGCAGTAATTTTTAATAAACGAAAGATCGTTACCATTTAAGTCTCTCAACGTTCCTGGCAACCAGTTGTCCGCAGGTAAAGCCATTGTTATTGTCAAAGCTGTAATGAATGCCGCCGTACAACCGCGAGATCGCCGCTTCCTGTGCCGCGGCATTAAAACTGCTGAAGGACCGCGGTGCAAATCCGTAAGACATTTTGCTGCTGTCAGTAAATGATACATGGCTGCCTATATCTGCTGTAAGTATACCGGCGGTAGCGCCTGAGAACGTTGAATGCCCCGATGTATAGGTTGGGAACGGAGGTGTACCAATAAATGATGTCCATGCAGGATCAATATATTTTTGAATATAGCTGAGCGGCCTTACCAGGTTCGATTTGTATTTGGCCCGCCAGCAAACAATTCCTCCATCATTTAATGCGATGCCTACTTTGGCCAGCAGCACTGCTGCTTCATATAAATTAAGGTTGCGGTTGCGGATCATCTGCAGGGTAATGGCAATATTATGCCCCGGTGGCGTGAAGGTATTACCTCCGTCAGCCCAATACAATGCGATGGTGTTTTGCTCCGGAGTAAGGTGTAGACTTGTTTCATAAACTTCATCAGCCGCGTCACGAAAGGCTGAACCGGGAGCTGTAGAAAACTCCGGAGGGGTTGGGGGATCAACGGCTCCAATTTTATCAGCAGTTACCATAGGCCTGTTGTTTCCCCAGTAAGGCAGCATTGCTGACTGGTAGCCTGGCGGTGTGGGAATCCATTTGTCTATTCCAACAGGAGGCGTATAATCCGAAGGAAAATTATTTAGAAATGCTTCATGCCCTCCATCGGTGAGCGACCAGTTAAAAACTGCTTCCGCTACAGCACGGCCATAGTCTGCTGAGCGCTTCATTATTTCATCATTCATATGCTGTGCAAATAATTTTTCATTGGCTGATTCCAGCGCATCTATATTATTCATGTTGGCGGCTGAAGCATTCGGGAAAAGGCTCCTGGTAATTTTCGCCAGTGCGGCATTCGCTGATATGGCTGGCTTGTAAGGGTTTCCATACCTCCGGTGGGGCATAGCATGCAATCCATTTAGCTGACCTGCTAATGAATGGCGATGATCCATTTCACCTACCAGGGTTTCATATAATGTGATACCCATGTACCCAAAGCTGCGGGCTGCAATGGGCGGTGTATGGCCCGGGGTTTCTTCCACCAATTTCAATGCAAGGCTATACCACGACTGAGCAATATAGGAATCAAATCTTCCTGCATCATTTCTTTTAAACATTCCTTCCTGGACAAGAGCAGGGTCCTGCTGTGGTATCAGCTCTTCCTCCTTGCGGCATCCTGTTGCAACAAGAATTAATAAGCTGAAAAAAGGAAATAGCTTTTTAAATAATTTTTGCATGATAGTTAGTTTTTTTAAGATTAAATGGTATGATCATTATTTTCTTTAAATGATTGTGCATTAGCTTTCGAATAAATTGAGATTTCATTCCTTACCTGCCGGTGATATACAATCAAAAATGAATTAAGGAGGAACCAGATTTTAGGAGCGTTTTCAAAAAGGGAGGATCCGGTTTCTATGTTTGAGGAACCAGTGTGAAATTATATTTAGCAAAATCAAAACGAAAGAGCCAGCAGGTATTTGACAGAAATGAATTGTAACTGGCGGAAATATTATTGTAGTTTTCAAAATACTTCCCTGCTATCAGAAATTTTAAGTGCATGAAAAATGCGTTCCGGCAATGTTGTTATAATTAATCCCTTCTATAGTGATTATTGAAGCATTGCAATGATACGAGCGCTTTTCTGCATTTCATTTTACCAACTTCCCGTTCAGGCAACCAATAACTATGTTACTTCTTCAACCATGAACTCACAGTAAAAAATAAGCACAGAATTTAAATTTGAGTGGTTGTTGATATTAGAAAACGCCATAAACATTATTTAATTTTAGGGAGGAATTTTTTCTCCGGAGCCTGGAAACAAATGCTGAAAAGTATCGAGTCTGCATTGCGAATTATTGTTTTATGATGAATCAATGGCTTCTTAATGGATATTCGGTTTACCATAATAATCTTTTTTTTTCCTGTATTTATTAAAGCGCAGTTGCATATTGACAGACCTCCTCTTTCACTGGATAGCTTACAACAAGTTTTGCCGTTGTTGCGCAATGAAGCGAGGGTGGATTGTTTAACCGAATTAGCCCGTGCCTACTGTGAAAAAATGACATTGTCCTATAAAGACTCAGCGCTCGAAAAACTTGACCATGCATACAAAGAAGCGTCTGCTATCAACTATTCAAAGGGATTAGGCGACGCATGCATAGAATATGGAATGATTTATACATGGCTCGTACCAAATTACAGGCAATGCGAAAAGTATTATCGTGAGGCCATCTCCTCATATGAAAAGGTAAAATATGATAATGGATCAGGATTGGGCTTAAGAGGGTTAGGCATCATATTTTTTAACCAGGGTTTTATTGACGAGGCCCAAAAAGCTTTCACCCGTTCTGTCTTTTATTTCACGCGGGCAGGGAACCAAATAATGTTAGCGGACTTAACGGAGTGGTTTGGCACCATATATGGCGCAAAAGGAGATTTTGAAAAACAATTTGAGTTTATAAAAAAGGGGCTCCGGGAAAAAAGAAGAATTAATAATACCCGGGGAATTGTATGGTCCTTTTACCGGTTCGCCTACTTATACGTGGGAGTAGAAGATTATGAAACTGCATTAGATTATTTCCGCAAGAGTTTTCAACAGGCTAATAAGGAGTCAATGCCATGGCAAATATACAGGTCAATGGGCCGCGTATTTCTGTATATGGACAACTACGATTCTTCAATGTATTACTTTAAGAAAGTACTACGGATTAATCCCACTGACGCTCCGGCGCTGGCGGGACTTGGCCAGTTATTTATGCGTAAAAAAGAATATAAGATTGCCTTAAGCTACTTGCTGAATGCCCTGATAACTTTTAAAAGAAATATTGATCTGGGCGGAGAGATTTGGGTAACCCTTGACATAGGTGAGGCTTATGCAGAACTGAAACAATACGCTGAGGCATTGCGGTATTCCAACGAATCTTTGGCAATGGCCAGGCAAAACAATAATAAAGCAGTTATAGAGCGTGCCTACGAAATAGATTGGACCGTATATGAGGCTCTGAAACATACTGACAGCGCTTACTTTTATTATCAGAAGTTTGTAGCATTGAAAGATTCTTTAGACGAAGCCAGGTTCAGACGTCGCCTGCTTCAAAAACTTGCGTTGTATAAAGCAGAAGTAAAGGAAGAACAGCAACTGGCGCGTATAGACCTGCTTAATAAAGACAACCGGATAAAGAAGCAACAACTGCAAAAGGAATCCTTAATGAAAAAAGTGTTGACAGGAAGCCTTATTGTGCTGGTTCTGCTAAGTATTATCATTTTAAGAAATATCGCCCTTAAGCGGAAAAATGAAACACACCGGCGGGAGCTGGCGGAAAATGAATTACAGATTCAAAAGCTCCGCGGTGAAAGAACAGAGGCAGAATTACTGCAACAAAAAACCGAACTGGAAATGCAGGCGTTGCGGGCTCAGATGAATCCACATTTTATTTTTAATTCATTGAATTCTATTAATAGCTTTATTTTAAAAAATCAACGAACAGAAGCTACCGAATACCTTACTAAATTTTCCCGCCTCATACGCATGATGCTGCATAGCTCTGCAAGTGCCGCAGTAAGCCTGGCAGAAGACCTCGCCGCTCTACAATTGTATATGGAACTGGAAAGCCTTCGTTTTGAGGAAAAATTCGATTTTAAAATTGAATGCGATCCTGACCTTGATCCTGACTTTATTCATGTGCCTCCCATGTTATTGCAGCCTTATGTAGAAAATGCTATATGGCATGGCCTGATGCTTAAAAAAGAAAAAGGGAATTTGTGGGTAAACATCAACCGGGAAGGAAACGATCTAATATGCACCGTTACTGATAACGGCATAGGAAGAAAAAAAGCTGCAGAGTTTAAAAGCATTTCAAAAGACGAACACAAATCAATGGGGATGCGTATTACCGCAGATCGCATTGCTCTGTTGCATCAGCAAAATCAAGAGAAAGCCAGCGTACGGATAACTGATCTTGTATTTCCTGATGGCAGCCCGGGAGGGACAGAAGTGGTAATTAAAATACCGGTTAGGTATGATTAGATACAACCTAGTAGCTTCTTTTATTCTGTAGTATAGTCCGTTGAGTTTTGTTATTAATATTGAACGAACATTTTTGAAATACTCAGACTCTGCTCCTGTAAACGGATGTTTCGAAAGATTATCCAAACGCTTTTCTAATTTATTTTCGAAGCGGTTAGCAACTTTTTTACCCCATTCTGCTTCCAGGTAGTAAAGTAGCCTTATCAAGTTTGCTGTAGATCTTTTCTTTACTATTATTTTGTACGCCATCTCTTAAGGGCCTTTTTAAAATCCTCATAGGATTCGGTTTCATGACCAAAAGGCTCACTCAAAAGATTTCTTAATTCTTTCAAATCTTCCCGTGAAAGTTCGTCTGTAATATCGGGTTTGTCAACGCCAGTAAAATAATCATAGTCTTCCTTCATCAATTGTAAAAGATTTTCATCGTCAGTGGAAGATATTTTGTCAATCAGTTCTTTTTTTTAATATAGTTGACATATAGAATACTTTTTTCAAATTTATAAAAAAATACACCTTTTTTCTGCGCACAGGTTCAAAAATACTTTTCTGTTGTTTGAACATTCAATGTGTCAATTTATTTACATGATAAAATATTTGAAACCCCCCTGCATTTTATTTACCAACAACCTGCCCAAAAGCACCAACAATTGTTCTAACCCTTCGACTACAAACTCACAGTAAATATTAAGCTTAGGAAATTTAAATTTGAGATGGTTGATGTTGTTAGAAAACGCCGTAAACATTATTTAATTTTAGAGAGGAGATTTTTTTCCGGAGCCTGGCAAAACGAATTCCGACAATTATCAAATCTACATCGGGATTATGCATTACGATGAACGAAAGGCTTCTAATGAATATTCGAGTTACGATAATAATCTTTTTTTTTCTTCCCGTATTTATTGAGGCACAGTCTTTTCAAATTGATAAGCCAATTCTTTCCATAGACAGCTTAAAAAAAGTACTGCCTTTATTACACGACCGTGCCAAGGTAGATTGTTTAAATGAATTGGCCCGTTCTTATATTGAAGCAGGCACGTTGTTATACGCAGATTCCTCTTTGACACTTGCGAAGCAGGCATACAGGGAAGCTTCTGTTATCAAGTATATAAAAGGATTGGGAGATGCCTGCCAACGCTATGGGGTTGTAAGCAGGTTTTACCTTTGGGATTCTTATAAAATGGAGAAAGATTACAGAGAAGCGGTCTCCTGGTATGAAAAAATACAAAATGATGATGGTTTGGGAAATGCGTTTCTTGGTTTGGGCGAAGCACTTAATGATCAGGGGTTCCCGGATGCGGCGAAAAGAGCTTTTGAAGAATCTGCCCTTCATTTCAAAAAAACCGACAACAAGGTCATGTTGGCTGAACTAACTGACCAATTTGGTCTTGTGTATGATGCGAAGGCGGATTTTGAAAAATACTTTGAAAGTATAAAACAGGGGCTGCGGGAGAAAAGAAGCATTGGTGATAACCGGGGGCTGGTATGGTCATACTATCGCCTTGCTCACATCTATCAGTCTTCCGGCGATTATGAAACAGCGTTGAATTATTTCCATCAAAGCTTTCTGCAGGCGCACAGCCAGTCAATATCATGGCGTATATATACTTCAATGGGTACCATCTTTTTTGATCTCAAAAATTATGACTCCGCCTTTTTTTATTACCGGAAAATATTTACAATAAATCCCTTGGGTACTGGTGGAATAGTAGGTATGGGTCGAATATTATTATTGCGAAATGAATACGTCAAGTCTTTGGAATTCTTTCAGCAAGCTTTAACTATTAATAAAAAAACCGATAATCTTCAGGGAACAACTACGGCATTGGTGGAAATGGGAAAAACCTATACCCAAATGAGAGATTATACATCGGCACTAAAGTATGCAAAAGAATCGTTGGCACTCGCACGGAAAATACCTTCCAGAGATGTAATGCAAGATGCGTATGAGATATACTGGAATGCATACGCAGCTCTTCAAAGGACAGACAGTGCCTATTTTTATTACCAGAAGTTTGTAACTATGAGAGATTCTTTAGCCAATGCCAAGTTCAAGCGCCAGTACCTGCAAAAATTGGCGTTGTATAAAGTAGAAGCAAAAGAAGAACAGCAACTGGCGCGCATAGATTTGCTGAACAAAGACAACCAGCTAAAGCAGCAGCAACTGCAAGAAGAATCGTTAGTGAAAAAGGTACTGGCGGGAAGCCTGGCTGTGTTGGTTCTACTAACCATTATCATCTTAAGAAACATAGTTCTTAAACGTAAAAATGAAACACACCGGAGGGAGCTGGCTGAAAACGAATTACAGATTCAAAAGCTCCAGGGTGAAAGAACAACAGCAGAATTACTGCAACAAAAAACCGAGCTGGAAATGCAGGCGCTGAGGGCTCAAATGAATCCACACTTTATTTTTAATTCACTGAATTCTATTAACAGTTTTATTCTAAAAAACCAACGAACAGAAGCTACCGAATACCTCACTAAATTTTCCCGCCTGATACGCATGATCCTGCACAGTTCTGCAAATACCACAGTGAGCCTCTCAGAAGACCTTGCCGCCTTGCAATTGTATATGGAACTTGAAAGCCTGCGTTTCGAACAAAAGTTTGATTTTAAGATTGAGAGCGACCCTGACCTTGATCCTGACTTTATTCATGTACAGCCTATGTTATTGCAACCGTACGTTGAAAATGCCATCTGGCATGGCCTGATGCTTAAAAAAGAAAAAGGAAATTTATGGGTGAATATCAACCGGGAGGGAAACGATTTAATATGCACTGTTACTGATAATGGTATAGGAAGGAAAAATGCAGCAGAATTTAAAAGCGTTTCAACAGATGAACACAAATCAATGGGGATGCGTATCACAGCAGATCGCATTGCATTGCTGCATCAGCAAAATCGGGAGAAAACCAGCGTGCAGATAACTGATCTCGTATTCCCCGATGGTAGCCCGGGTGGGACAGAAGTAACGATTAAAATACCGGTTAGTTATGATTAAAGCGATCCTTATAGATGATGAAGTTCATTGCCTTGATACGTTAAGTATCATGCTGGAAGAAAATTGCCCGGAAGTTAAAATTTTAGCAAAATGTACTTCCGCGCCTGAAGGACTGGCGGCGATCGAAAGACTAAAACCATCTCTCGTTTTTCTTGATATTGAAATGAAACCAATGAATGGATTTCAAATGCTGGAGCAATTTTCTGAAATCCCATTTTCTGTGATCTTTACAACAAGCTACGATCAGTATGCTCTTAAGGCCATTCACTTTAGTGCACTTGAATACTTACTCAAGCCAATTGACAGGAAAGAATTAATAGATGCGGTACATAAAGTGAATACCCAGAAAATTTTGCCTTCGGCAGAGCAATTCAATATGCTGCTGGATCAGATTCAGCAAAAGAAATTAGTCTTTAATAAAATTGCCGTGCCCACACTGGAGGGCTTTGAATTAATACCTGCAGAACAGATATTGCGGTGTGATGCGAACAATAATTATACTTTTCTTTTTTTAAAAAGTAATATCAAAATAGTTGCGTGCCGCAGCATAAGAGAAATGGAGGAACAATTGCAGGGATTCTCTTTTTTTATCCGCGTGCATCATTCTCATATAGTCAATCTGAATGAGGTAGTGAAATATGTGCGGGGCGAAGGAGGGTATCTCGTGCTAAGCGATGGATCCTCCATAAATGTTTCGCGTAGCAGGAAAGATTCCCTCCTTAATATTCTTAAGCTTAACAGGCACTGAAATTCTCTTTCAAATAATCACACCGTTTAGTCCTGAATATTATCTGTGCCCAATTATGAAGGTTTTGTACTACACCAATGGATGATAATTTCAAATCCGGTAATGAGGACTTTCTGAAACCTTCCAAGGCGTGCGCTCTCTTATCCAAGACAATAATAATTGATAGGAAAATATTTTTTTAGCGCGAAAGAGTAGTTGTCCTTATCGGCAAGGTGTATTCAAGGCGCACTTATATTAAGTAACAATTTGAGACCTCGGTTGCCTAAGAGATTCAAAAAAAGATCAGATAAAATGTAAATTGCAATAAAGTGAATATAATTATATGAACCGATTTCTTTTTTTCTTACTCTTGCTTGCCGCATTTGTCTCCTGCTCTAAAAAGGAAAACCCAATTCCATCTCCGGTGACAATTCCCACTACGATTGATGGTGTAATAACTGAGATTAACTTAACTCCACTGGATCTTAACACACCGGACAAGGGAACGTTTTTAATTTCTGCGAACAACACAGTATATAAGGTTGATTTTAATGCCGCCGCGCAGTCTCAGTCCAACTCTGCTATAAGATTTGCGACCGATACTATCCTGAATGATCAAAGCAGGGAATTTGCAAATCTTGGAAAAGACGCTATTGCATATAATCCGGTCGCGGCAAACCAGGTTATCGTGTCGTTTACCGATGGGAGAAAAGTAACCGGCTCCTTTGATTTGTATACAAGTTTTGGCGGAGTTTTCGGTGAAACCTTAATAAGTCAATGGCGTGCTCCCAACGATCCATCTAAGCCGACTCAAAAAGCAAAAGATGATATAATTAACCTGGTACATCGATATGCTGACGAAGATGGGCCAGGTGCAGGAACAACACCTCAATATTTAATCGCGACAGTTACAAAACCGTAACCATTAACCTTTATGCGCCGGTTAACGGCAAGGGATGTATGAAATTTATTTGGTGTTGTCATCTAAATAATCTTATGGGTTACCCGTGTCCGGCGTAAGGGACGTGATTGGTGTAAGTTCTACCTTTCTAAATTCTACTTCCGAACCTTCGGCCTGTAAAGCAATTTGGCCGTGGTTTGCCGTACAATCGTATCCTGAATTTACGAGGTCGCCATTTTCCCAAACTTTGATTGATGAACCCAGGCATTCGATAATCATTGTATTCCATTCGCCCAATGGTTTTTCAGAACTGTCTGTCAGGTTTTTTATCCTCCTTTCTTTGCCCTCTGTGGTGCCCCAGTTTTCTTTTGGCCCTCTTCTCGATTCCATGTCATCTACTTTTATATCTTCAACAATACACCAAAAATCGCCGGCGTCACCGTGTTGCATCTGGCATTCAATTGATTTAGGAAACATTTTATATAAAGCCCTTGGCGTAGATGCATTCACCAGCACGCCACAATTTCCCGGCTTGCCCGCAAAACGGTATTCTACCTGCAGCCTGTAATTACTGTAATCTTTATCAGTGATAAGATGGCCTTGCGGCGTCCCAAGACTTACCAATAAACCGTTGCGTATAATAAATGGATTCCTGGCGGATGAATTAGTATCCATCTCCGGCACATCTACATGCCAGCCGGTGAGGTCCTTTCCGTTAAAAAGACTAATTGGTTTTGTCTTGAAGCGTGTTTCAACCTGGGTTGCAAACAGCAACAGGGCCAGTATGGTTAATTTCATCTGTTATTATTTATTGCTAAATATACAATGTCTTCTAAATCCGGGAAGAAATATTTTATCTAACGTGTACGGTTAGAGTCTGCTTGTAATTTTTAACCGGATACTATATTTTATCTGAACACTATATTGGGGGTCTAATACTTTAAAATTTTGTTAGAGTAGCAGGACGAAAGATTTGCAGCTGATTTTTTATACTCTTATATTTTTTTGGATCGCTCCATTGCAGTCATCAATAATGAATCAAAAATAATAACAAGTTGTTAATCCCTTAACCGTTAAGGTCATTTTTATTTAGTTTCGAAAATAGACATGTAAACAAACCTGCTTTATTCCGGATTTATGAAAGTATTATTGATTGTTTTGCTTTTTTCTTCATTTACTGCCACGGCACAAGTCGTCTATAATTTTGTGAATACAAAATATACTATACTTTCCGATGGTGTTCCTTATGAGCAGCCCGCCTCTTTTGTGGCACGCAGGAAACTTTACCAGCAAAATAGAGGAATGATCCTTGGCCTTCAACGTGGAAAATTTACTTCGATAGAACTTGGCGGCGAAGCACACTGGAGAAAAATAAGTTTGTTTAAGCCTCACATTATTGGTGCCACGGCAAACTTGGAATATAATTTCGAGGATAACGTGGTTGGATATAAGGCTGGAGTATGGATGAAAAGAGGCAGGATAAACCTGACCTATGGCGTCAATGTAAGTTATTTCACCGATTTCAATGACGGAAACCGCTTTGGTATCGGGCCGTCCATTGGTTTCAGGTTTTTTGGTTTGCACCTCGTGAATGGATATAATTTTCTCTCTCAGCAAAACACAAGCGAAGATGAAAAGCCATCGCCTGTATTGCCCGTAAATACCTTGTACATGTCGTTGCGATATTATTTTCCTGTAGACAATAAATTTACGTGGGACAGGAAGACGATGAAAAAGAAGAGAGCAAAGAAAAAAGAACGGGCAAAGCGAAAGAAAGACCGGGAAACGAAGAAAGGAAAAAAGAATATCGAAAGCAAAAAGAAGTGGAGCATTTTTAAGACGGGCAAAAAGAATTGATTGAAATTATCCCTTTCACTAACAATACCTATTTTTTAAATGTCGAATGAAACAACATACTCTCTATTTCGTTTTTAGTCGATTCAGTCATGTACAGATAAGTTATTCCAAAGTCTAATCCCTTGTACAGTTTTGATAACATGACCATAGTTAATAATTTCTTCTTTTCCACATATAGTATCAATTGAAATTTGTCGAAAACAAGTGCGTCAATAGTTTCTTGGGCAGATGAGGTATCTGTTGTGGCACCCGGAATTGTTTTTGAAAAAGTATTGTAAAGTATTTTGTCGACAAGGTTGTTTGAGGAATCATAGCTTCCTTCTTTCCCTGGTGATACTGCCTTATAGTTGAATTAGAATATTCCTGCTTTCCTTTGAAAGCACTTATAAGAGTCTTCAGGTCGCTCAAGTCTCCAATGTTAAGGTCATTGTTCTTTTCAATAAGATCCCTCCCCTTTTTTTGTAAACCGGCATCAATGGTAGAGTCATTAATTTTAAATAGAGGTAGCTGCGTAAGCTCCCATCCAACTTCTTTGAAATAATACTTGGTGCCGACATCCTGGGAATATAACAGATCACTTACAAGACAAACAATTAATATTGAAATAGTTTCATAAAATAGGATTGATCATTGCTGCAGGTAAATATTTACGCCAGGTTAAGTAAAGAAATAGAATGAGGTTTATGAGTAAAATTAAATTTGGAACCGTTGCATTCGTAAGGTAATGCATGCTTATTTTCAAGCCTGAGCAAAAGTGAAGAGCTTATACAAACAACGTTACTTCTTCACATAAAACAAGGCTGCGATAATAAAAAAGCCAATCCCGGTTAATGTGGGAGGAATCATATTACCCTTTATGCCTAAATAAATCATTGCCACGGCAACGAGAATTAAAATGATAATTAATAAATTTTTCACGTCTTTAAATTTTTAGTCGTTTGTCGCCAGGTGTTCGTGATCATAGTCAGTCAATTTAATTTTTCAGTGGATCATAAGACATCCAGTCTACCTCAAGCTCGTAGGGATGCATTGGCTTTTCTTTAGAGTCAGGATTCGTTTCAACAGCCCATTCATTTGTGTGCCAGAAGTTCATCCTGTAATGTGTGTGATTTTGAGGTATCCCTGTCACCGATCCCTGGTAATCCCACAAAATAAATTTTTTACCGGTGCCGGGATGAATCATCCACCATACGATGCGATCAGGATACCAGTCAAATCCATAAGTGTAAAATTTTGACGAGGCATCATAATTTTCAATAACCGAAATAGTTTCCGGTCGATTTTGCAGACCGGTTAAAGGAGTGCTACCGCCATTATAATTCTCTTTGTAAATCGTATTATATATAATTCCTTTGGCGAGATTTATTGTTCTGCCAATTCTTTTGAGCTCACCTTTATGGCCTGTCCACGTACCGATATAAATAATGGTTGGGTCTGCAACGAGCCACTCAAAATCTATTTCACTAAGGCCGGGTAGGCTATCCACGTGGTAGGTAAAATAACCAATAACCGCACCGGTATTAGGTTGAGTCTTCCTTACATCAGGAGTTTTAAGACGTGCAGAATAAGAACCAAAATACGTAAAATCATTTGAAATAATTTCCGGTCCACGTCCTGCCCCGGCACTATCTTCAGGATCTATTTTGAAAGATAAAATTTTTGTACCTGCCTCCGAAACAGAAGTTACTCCGGACTTCCATTTGAAATCATCTTTTTTACCGGTTGAGCCATACCTGAAATTCACGAGTGTAGTATCACCAAAATCTTCTTTGAAAGAGTCATGATATTTGTCCGTTTGCGCATTAGCGAAAAAGCCAATAGCAAAAAAAAGAAGAGTTATGATGGTTCGTTTCATTGTTAAAATACTTGTGATGGCCAGGTTAAATTCTTGCATCTATGAATTTGTGCCAACATTATTTGATCTTTTATGACTCACACTCCAAACTGCTGCAGGTGATGATCCAAATGTTTCCATGTGGCTTTGCTCCATTGTTCTTTGGTTAAATTACCAAAAACCGGGTGCCTGTCATCAACAATATTTGATTCATCAAATTGTTGAAGCATTTCGATCAACTTGCTTTTTTCTGATTCAAAATTTTTAGCATCGGTCACAATATAAGATTTGTCGGTCGGGAGCCCATGCTTGTATGGCTTTTCATTATATAAGACAGATTTGAATAAAGGGCCGATAATTTTTAAAATAAAACTGCCTTTTAATGTATGCTTTCCATAAGCAAGCGAAACAGGCTTTTGTGCATGAGACAGCATTTGTTCTACATTCATGACACCCCATAGTGCTTTGGATGCTGGTGTAAGTTTATTGATGCGATCGATAATACCTTCTTTAACGGCGGGGTCAAATAAATTTTTTACTTCCATGATCTTAATATTTTCGGGAAGGTCGGGTATTTAGTTTGAAAGTTATAATACTCCGGCAGCCATGAATTTTTCATGAATAAAATATTCTGCATTACCAGGTCACGGGTTTTTGCCGGCATCGAAATATGGAATCTCATCATGGCTTGACGATTCCTGTTGATTCCAGTAAGCCAGCGTAACGATGCGGCCATTCTTTGTTTTAAGCATTCTTCCAAAAATGGCATTTATCGGATTGAATGTGGTGTCGGTAACGCCAAGTGTAAAAGTTTCCGGGAGAGTAGGCAGGGGAGGAGATGGTACCGCAGGTTCCCCTGGTTTTGGAGCAGGAATTGGTGTTTGCTTCGGCGGCGGCGAAGGAGCGGATACGACATTATAGCCGTTGGACTCAAGCAGGTCTTTTAGAAATGCAACCCTTTCGGGACTCACATTTTTTTCAACGATTCCACATTTGACACCATTCAATTCTTCAAATTCATGATTTTTATTTATGGCCATAATTTACAAAGTTAAAGAAAGGATGTAATCGTATATCCACCCAAAAAATCCGGTGAGCACGATGCCGGCGCTACAAACGATAAGACTAAATACTGCAGGCGAATCGGTTTTTATTTTTGGCAGTGGCATTTCATTCTTATCCATAAAAACCGCTCTTATTATCCTTAGGTAATAGTAAAGTGACACAATCATATTCAGCGCAGCAATTGCTATAAACCAATAGCTCCCTTTCGAGCCACCTGCCGTTAGCAGGAAAAGTTTGCCGAAGAAGCCTGCCGTTGGAGGAATGCCGGCCAATGAAAATAATGCAAGGGCAATTGTCCAGCTCAGAAAAGGATTTGTTTTATATAATCCCTTATAGTCATCAATATCTTCTTTGCCTGAATTTTCTGAAATAACCGAGGCAACCCCAAAAGCGGCCAGATTAGAGAATACATAAATCAACACAAAATATACTACTGCAGTAGTGCCGGAGTTATCACCGTTGCTCATTCCCACTAAAATGAAACCAACCTGTGCTATTGAAGAAAAAGCAAGGAAGCGTTTTATATTTTGCTGGCGCAATGCAAATAAATTGCCAATGACCATTGTGGCAATAGCAAGCATCACCAGCATGATGTACCACACATTTTGCATTGGTTGAAATACTTTGTATAGCGCAGTAATGAAAATGAATGCAACGGAACCTTTTGAAACAACTGATAAAAAAGAGGTGGCTGCTATAGGCGAACCTTCATATACATCCGCTGTCCACAAATGGAATGGGACAATAGATAGTTTAAAAGCGAAACCTGTGAACAGGAATACGAAGGCAAGTATGTGAAGAGGAGATGACGCGACGATGTGCTGTGGTATCTCTGCAAAGCTGATAGTTCCTGTAGCGCCATACACTAATGAAATGCCAAATAATAAAATGCCTGATGAAAATGCTGAAGATAAAATCATTTTCATAGCACCTTCTGAAGAGCGTTTTTTCTCAAGATCGAAATTAGCCATGGCCGCAACTGGTATGGTGGCGAGCTCTAGTGATAAATAAAATATAAGCAGGTTGCCGCTGGAGATCATCAGGAACATGCCAAGTAACGCCGATAACATCAGTATAAAAAATTCTGCGAGATGTTGCGTTTTTTTCACCCACCCCGTGCAGAGTAATGAGATAAGATAAACAGCCAGGTTTAAAATACTTTTTTCAAAAACAATGAGCGGATTGTTATGAAACATGTTTCCAAAAAGATCGCCCTCTTTGTTGAAGAAAATGCTGAAAATAAAATTGAGCAATAAAATTATTTGAATGAGTGACAGCAACAATTCATTCCTTATTCCCTTACCTATTTTTACAAACAGCAGGAAAAAAATTATGGCTGTAATTGCCAGCTCATTTTTCATCAATGTAAAAAACTCTGTCATCCTTAAATTTTATGGACTTCCTATAACCTTTTTCATGATCTCTTCGGCGCCCGGTCTCAAGAGATCATTTAACCACCCCGGTGCAATTCCAATTGCTAAAATTCCTGCTAACAATATTAAGGCAGCAAGTTTTTCATTCCATGTTGCATCTTTCAGTTGTAAATAATTTTCATTTTTTATCGGCCCCATTGCAGTTGTCCCGATAGCTCTTAAGATATAAACTGCCGTTACCACAATTGACATAGTTGCCAGGATTGTTGATATGCGATGAAACATATCATCGTGCTGCCACGATCCCATAAAAACAGTCATCTCAGCAACAAAACCGCTTAAGCCCGGTAACCCTAATGAACACAAGCCAACGATAAATAGCACCGTAGTTATGAAAGGCATTACTTTCATAAGTCCTCCCATTTCGTTAACCATTCTTGTATGGGTACGATCGTAAATCATTCCTATAACGGCGAAGAAAAGTGCTGTCATTAACCCGTGTGAAACCATTTGCATCAATGAACCGGTGATCGCTGTTTGAGTAAGCATACCAATACCCAATAAACTGAAACCAACATGACTAACGGACGAATAAGCATTAATGTACTTCAGGTCCTTCTGCATCATCGTGGCAAAGGCGCCATATAAAATTGCTATTGCTGAAAGTATAATTATGATGTCAGCGTATTCTTTAGCGCCTTCAGGCAGCAAGTATGTTGCTACGCGTAAACAACCATAGCCGCCCAGCTTCATAGAAATCCCGGCGAGGAACATTGAACCCGCAGTTGGCGCAGAGGAGTGCCCGTCCGGTACCCAGGTGTGCAACGGAAACAGCGCTGTGAAAACACCAAAGCCAACAAATAATAAAGGGAATACGATATGCTGAACATCGTTAGGAATTTTTGTTTTTGAAATACTTTGTAAATCAAAACTGTGCCCGCTGGAAAAATATAAACCCAGGATGCCAACTAATATTAATGCCGAGCCACCCATCAACATAAGGGCGAGTTTGTTTGCTGCATTTTCTTTTTTGCCGCTTCCCCAAATGCCTATTAGCAGGTATTTTGGTATCACTGAAATTTCAAGAAAAAAGAAAAGAACAAACAGATCCAGTGAAATAAAAAATCCATAAGCCCCCAGTGCAAGGAGCATGAGCAGGAAATAGAATTCCTTGGTCATCTTCTCTATATTCCACGACACAAGCACTCCGGCGATTAAGACAAAAGAAGTGAGTAAGATCATTGCCACCGAAATTCCATCAACCCCTAGATGGAAATTAATATTTAGCGATGCAAATAAAGTATGATTCTGCTCAAACAGCATTTGAGCCATATGATTCATAGATCTTTCATGCCTGAAAGCAAAGAATAAAATAAATGCAAATACTAATTGTACAACAGAGCCGGCCAGGGAAATCCATTTTACCTGCTGTTGGCTGCGGCAAAGCAATACCAATATCGCAGTTAGCAGAGGGATTTCTAAGATTGCTAAAAGATTCATTTATTTTTTGTCTACTGAATTTTTATTTTAATACATAAATGAAAAGAACAGCTAATACAACCACACCTGCTAAAAAATAAATAGCATATTGCTGTACTTTCCCTGATTGAAATTTTTTGATCTCAGCTGAAATATACAGGGTGGCCCTACCTGTTAGATTTATCATTCCATTCACGATGTTCCTGTCGAACCAGGCCGCTGGCCTTCCGATAAGATTGAATACAATGCTCTTCGTCACGAACAGGTATATTTCATCGATATAAAATTTATGCGCTGCGAGTTTGTACAGGGTGCCGAAGGAAGAAGCTAATTTAGCTGGCCTGTCATTTTGTTTTTTATATAACCAGGTGGCGACAAGAATTCCTGCCAGGCCCAATGCAACGGGGGCAATTGAAAACGCTGCATCGAAGTGCGATGCAAGTGACTTTCCGTCGGTGGTAATAAAATTTCCAAAAGGAATAAATCCAGCTACCGCTGCACCAAGTGCCAGCAAGATCATGGGAAGTAGCATTAAAAAACCGCCCTCCCCGTGTTTATTAGAAATGCCAGCATGCTCGTCCTTAGTGTGAATTTCTTTATTCCAAAAAATATTAAAATACAAACGGAACATGTAAAAAGCGGTGAGGCCGGAGGTCAAAAATGCAATCCAGTAAATAATTTTATTTTGTTGCCATGCCGCTAATAAAATTTCTTCCTTACTAAAAAAACCTGAGAAAGGGGGTATGCCTGAAATTGCAATGCAGGCGATTAAAAATGTGACGTGTGTAACGGGTAATTTTTTTCTTAAACCACCCATATCTTTCATTTCGTTGCTATGAATAAAATGAATAACAGCACCTGCGCCTAAGAATAGTAGTGCCTTGAACATGGCATGGGTGAATAAATGAAACATTGAAGCGGTGTAACCCAGGCCCGCTTCGCCGCCATATTTTGAGACGCCGAGGGCAAACATCATATAACCAATCTGTGACATTGTAGAGAATGCCAACACTCTTTTTATATCCGTTTGAGTGCAGGCGATGATAGCCGCAATCAACGCGGACAATGCGCCAACGTAAGCGACTAATTGTAACGCTTCGGGGGCAGATAATGCAAATACCGGAAATAATCTCGCGACCAAATAAACGCCGGCCACTACCATAGTTGCGGCATGTATCAATGCAGAAACGGGAGTGGGGCCTTCCATGGCATCGGGCAACCAAATGTGTAAAGGAAACATGGCACTCTTACCGGCAGCACCCATAAAGACAAGAACCATTCCCCATGTTAAACCGGAGATACCAATGAATGACGAGGCTAAGGCAGTATTCAATTCTTCTGAACCAGGCGACGTTAAGCGCTCAATAAGTGTATTAAAATCTAATGTTCCTGAATAAAATGAAAGTATTAAGATACCAATTAGAAATCCAAGATCGGCGAATCGGGTTACTATAAAGGCTTTCTTGCAAGCTGCTACAGCACTGGGCTTATCGTAGTAAAAACCGATCAGCAAAAATGAAGAGATGCCAACCAACTCCCAGAAAATATACATCTGGAAAATGTTGGAAGATATCACCAACGCCAGCATTGAGAAAGTAAACAAGCCTAAAAAAGCATAGTAGGTGGCAAATCTTTCTTCGCCTTTCATGTAAGCCAGGCTGTAAATGTGCACCATTAATGAAACAAATGTTACCACAACCAACATCATTACCGATATCGGGTCCAGTAAGATCCCGATATCAATCGAAAGACCCTTTGAAAATTCAAGCCAGGTAATTTTTAGCGGAACTATTTTTTCATAAACGCCATTCACTTTACCAAAATCAAAGAAGTAGCCATAGGCTGTATAGATTGCCAGGATGGTTGATGCTAATAATAATATTATTGCAATAATACCCGCAGCATTCCTGAAATATTTTCTTCCAAATAAGCCCAACATCACGAATGCCGCCAGGGGCAGCAAAGGAATTAGCGCTATGTAAGTAGCATTAAGCATTTAATTTTTTGGTACCAATTTTCATAACAATTATTTTCTCTTTTCCTGCGAAGCCAACGGGAAGCGTTTGTGATCCTGTGACTAATGCGGATTAAACTTAATATTTCATCTCTTCGGCATTCTCTACATCAATTGAATGATGACTCCTGTATAAATTAATTATGATTGCAATGGCTACGGCTGCTTCTGCAGCAGCAATGGCAATAATAAATATTGTAAAAAATAAACCATCTGATTTGTCAGGCCACAGGTATTTGTTGAATGCAATAAAATTTAAATTCACACTGTTCAATATTAACTCCACGCTCATAAGTATGGTAATCAAATTTTTTCTTGTAAAAAAACCGTACGTGCCAATAAAGAAAAGCGCCGTACTTATAAATAAGATGTGATATAGTCCGGGTGTTACCATGATGTTCTTAGTATTCTATTATTCATTCCCCTGTGTCCATTATTTCTTTGACAGGAGTCCCAATTTTGTCATTTAATATTTCTTGCTTATTAATCAATATTTCTTTTGGCGCTTTCAAGGCTATCACAATACATCCTACCAAAGCTGCGAGCAATAACATACTCACTACTTCAAACGGCAAGGCATAGCCGCCATTATTTACTGAGAGCATTTGATTACCGATACTGGCGACTCCTTGCCCGATTGGTTCATTGGTTGTTGCGATAAATGTGTGTTGAAAAAGTTGTACCATGATCAATGCGAAACCACAGAAGACAGCCAGGGCGGAAAAAATTTGCCGACCTGGTTTTTGTTTAGGCATTTTTTCTCCGGCCTGTTGCGTCAAAAAAATGGAGAAGATGATTAAAACGGTGATGCCACCTACATATACTACGATTTGTACCGCAGCAATAAATTCATACTGCATCCAGAAGTACAACCCTGCAATTCCTATTAAGGAAAACAGCAGAAAGATAGCAGCCCTGAATATTTGCCGGGTACTGACAGCCAGCACCCCGCTCAGCAAAGTAAGTGCAGCGAGCAAATAAAATATGATTGTTGATCCGGTCATCATTCAACACCCTCCATTATTTTCGAACCGGGATTATTTAAAATTTTGGTAAGCTGGCTACGGTCAAAAACACTATGCTCAAATGTTTGTGCCATTACAATCGCATCCGATGGGCAGGCGATAATACATAAATTACACATGGTACATAGCTCAAGATGATAGACTAATTTATCAATAGCTTTTTTCTTTTTGCCTTCAGGTGTAATGTCAAATTGGGTGATCACTTTTATAGTTCCGTTCGGGCACGCCAGCTCACAGGCCGTACAGCCGGTGCAACGGTGTTCATTGTTTTCATTATGTGGCATTACAACTTCGCCTTTAAACCTTTCGGGCAAATGCAAAGTATCCCTGTTATCAGGATACTGTTGTGTAATGATTTCTTTATGATGTGTAAAATAATATCCTGTTCGGCGCAAGCCAATGAATAGAGATTTTATGGCATTGAAAACGTCTTTAAAGTAGCCACCCCAGTTCCCCGAAGAGGAAGTGGGGGGAGTCTGCCGATTATTTGATTTGTTGCTCATTGCTCTGCAAAATTTTATAATAGGCGATGGGCTTTAAAAATACCATCCCATTATCGCCATCGCTGTTACCAATAAAATATTAAACATACTTATCGGTAATAGATATTTCCACTCGAGATTTAATAACTGATCAATTCGTAACCGTGGAAAAGTCCAGCGAAACCACATGATCAGGAAAATTAAAAAAAATGTTTTACCAAAAAACCAAATACTGGATGGAATATAATCCATTATATGATTAAAACCTTCCCAATGTCCAATATGAAAGGGCATCCACCCACCAAAAAATAAAGTTGCGCCAATAGCACAAACTATAAAAACATTTACATACTCCGCTAAAAAAAACAAAGCGAATTTCATTCCTGAATATTCTGTATGAAAGCCGGCAGTTAATTCCGATTCGGCTTCTGCAAGATCAAACGGGGCCCGGTTTGTTTCGGCCGTTACTGCAATTATGAAAATTACAAAAGAAATGATTACAGGAATATGGCCCTTAAAAATCCACCATCCGTCAGCCTGTGATTGAATGATGGCGTTTACATTTAGGCTGCCCGCAAGGACCACTATGGAAAGGATAGAAAACCCTGCAGATAATTCATAGCTTACGATTTGAGCGCCGCTTCGCATTGCACCTAGCAATGAATATTTATTGTTGCTTGCCCAGCCGGCCATTAAAATACTAATGACAGAAACTGATGAAACTGCCGAGACATATAAAACGCCAATATTCAAATCCCACATTTGAAAATCTTTGGCAAAAGCCAATGGAGCCATCAACAACATAGCAACTATAATCGCAATGAACGGCGCCAGGTTAAATAAAAATTTATCTGCATCCTGAAGGCGTCAATCCTTCCTTCACCAATAGTTTTACCGTATCCGCGAGTGATTGAAACATTCCTTTTGGCCCCACCCGATTCGGCCCCAGTCGTATTTGCATCCAGGCAGAAACTTTCCTTTCCATAAACACCAATACCAATCCCAATATTGCAAACAAACTGATAACACAAATACCAACAATGACCATTTCAAAAATGGTAGCCACCGTCGGGCTGAATGTTTGATTCAACGATTGATGAACTGAATCTGCTATGTTAGAAAAACTCCACATGATGAGAGCCTTACCCCAACCCCTCTCCGAAGAAGAGCTCCGAGACATTGGCTTTGTGCTTATTTAATATTTCGAAATAATTTTATTTTCTAATAACACAGGTTTGCTGTCCTCCCCTTCAGGGGTGTTAGAGGGGTATTACCTGTCAATATCCGGTATCACCAAATCCAATGTCCCCATCATCGCTATCAGGTCTCCAAGCTTACCGCCTCTTGCCATATGATCAAGCGCGGAAAGATTAGAAAACCCAGGCGAACGGAATTTAATGCGATACGGAGTGGTTGCGCCTTCGCTTACAATATACACGCCCAACTCACCCCGCGCCGTTTCAACTCTTGAATAAAATTCTCCCTTAGGTAATTTTAAAACCACTTTTGTTTTGGCCTGGAAATCACCTTCCGGGATATTATCAATCAATTGTTCAATGATTTTTATGGATTCATTCATTTCCCTTATACGCACCATGTATCGGGCAAATGAATCACCCTCGTTTTCGAGCACTTCATCAAAAGCAATTTTATCATAAACTTCATAAGGATACAACTTACGGATATCACAACTTACTCCGCTGCCTCTTGCCGTTGGCCCCGTGCATCCATACGATATCGCATCTCTCGGCAGATAAATAACCAACTCCTTTCATCCGGTTTTGAAAAATAATATTACCGGTTACCAGTTCATCATATTCTTTAACCTTCGATTTATAAAGTGTAATAAATTCTTTAACCCGTTTTTGAAAGTTGGGATGGATATCGGCCATCAGGCCACCCGGAACAATAAAGTTCATCGTTAGCCTGGCGCCACAGGTTTCTTCCATAATATCGTTGATCGTTTCCCTTTCGCGGAATGCATGAAAGAAAGGAGTAAAAGCGCCAACATCCATAGCCAAGGCTCCCCACCACAATTCATGCGAAGCAATCCTGGTAAGTTCATCCAGCAAAACTCTTATTACTTGTGCTCTTGGCGGAATCTCCACCTGCAAACCTTTTTCTACACATAACGCACAGGCATGATTGTTAATGTGGGCAGAAAGATAATCCATCCTGCTTGTAACATAAATGAATTGACGATAGGTAAGGCTCTCACACATTTTTTCAATGGAGCGGTGAATGTAGCCGAGATGAGGTTCCACTTTTTTAATAGTTTCACCATTTAATGTAATTACCAGGTGCAACACGCCATGCGTGGCGGGATGCTGTGGTCCTACATTAATGATTAAATCACCTTCTTTAGTTGTTCCGATTTCTTCAACCATTATCAGAGCTTGATCATATTTATTGGATCTTCAAAATCCTTTAGCATTGGTCTTTTACCTTCCCACCCATCGGGTAAAATCAATAACCTTAAGTCCGGGTGATTGATAAAATTTACTCCAAACATTTCATAAACTTCTCTTTCATGAAATTCTGCTGTTCGCCATATTTTACTAACTGATTCTATTTCGGGATTGTTTCTTTCAAGTTTCGATTTCACCACAATAGTGTGCCTGTATTTTGTGGAGGTAAGATGATACACCATAGTAAGATGCGTCTTCCAGTCAATACATGTTATGCAAAAAAGGAAATCAAAGTAAAGAGTTTCATCATTGCGCAATAGTTCGGCAAATGACACCCAGGCTTTCGAATCTGCGTTTATATTCGGCCATCCGATAGCTATCGGATCTACACTCTCTTCAAAAGCAACGGATGGCAACAATTCAATAATTTTTGTTTTCAACTCTTCGTTGCTCATAATTAATCTTTTCCTGTCTTTATTTGTTCTCTTGTTAACCCGCTTTTTATTTTTTCCTGTAAACTAATCAATGCATGTAGCAAAGCCTCCGGTCTTGGGGGACAGCCAGCTACATATACATCTACCGGTATCACATGATCGGCGCCTTTAACCACGGAATAGGTATTATAAAAAAAGGGGCCTCCACTGATAGCACAAGCGCCCATAGCAATTACATATTTAGGATCGGCCATCTGGTCGTATAATCTTTTTAATACCGGCGCCATTTTATTTACAATAGTTCCGGCAATAATAATTACATCAGCCTGGCGGGGTGAGGCCCTTGCCACTTCAAAACCGAACCTCGAAAAATCATATTTAGCAGACGCGACAGACATCATTTCAATGCCGCAGCAACTGGTAGCAAAAGTCAATGGCCATAAAGAATTCGAGCGTGCCCAGTTGATAATGTCGTCGAGTTTGCTTAAGACCATGCCACCTCCCGGGGTTTCGTGAATCTGTCCGGGAAACGAGGCCTTACCTAAATCCCCTCCAGGGGAGTGAACTTTTGAAGTCTCTAAATTATTTGAAGTGTTGCTCATTCTATGAAGTATTCTCTTTATTAATTTTAAAAATATCCGCCCCATTAATATTGCCATACAACCATTACAGTCTGCATTTTCTTGCTTTACGGGCCAACTGTTTACTTCCATTTCAAAGCGCCTTTTTTGTGCGCATATAGAAAGCCCATGAATAATATAAAAAAGAAAATAATAATTTCTACCAAGGCTACCCACCCGACCTGCTTTGCTACAACAGCCCATGGATACAGAAAAACAAGCTCTACATCAAAAATCAGGAATATCAATGCAAATAAATAGTATCCTACGTTTAATTGTTTCCACGTGTCACCTTTCGTCGGAATACCGCATTCATAAGGCTCTCCCTTTTGAGGATTGGTTGTAGATTTTGTTACAATTTTGGCGACAAGAATTGCTATAGAGGAAAAGGCAAGTGCCGCTATAATTAAAACAATCATTGATGATGAGCCCATAAAAATTTAGAATTAATTTCTAAGAATTTCTTTATGAGCAAAAGGTAGTAAATAATATTATTCGACGGATACCTGTTAACATGATTTTTATCAATAAGAGATATATAAGGATTTATACAAACAAGATGTGTACTAAATAACTACCCGGCATTTTTTAGATCATTGTTGAAAACTAATCCCTTGAGCTATCTAATTAGACCTGAAGACTTTAATGGTTTGCTTGTCATTTCCGCTAAAATACACCGTAACCGCATAGATACCTTTAATTAGATTACTCATATTTATCTTATTTATAGTGACGTTCTGAGTCGCATATACCTGGCTCCTGTAGACTATTTTGCCACTTAAATCTGTGACCTCAACTATTAAAGGAGCGTTTGATTTTTCAGTTGTTATCTCTAAAGTAGCGATATCAATTACAGGATTTGGATAAATTTTTAACCTGTTACTGGTAGCAGTGAGCCTTGGGAGTGCCACAACGATGGTCAATGTGTCCGTTGATTTGGCCCCCAGATTGTCAGTAACCACGAGTTCAAATTTATAGGTTCCCGCAACAAGATTTTGTACATCAGTGGTTGCTGAATCGGCAGCCGCAATTGCGCTAATTGAAGGCCCGGAAATTTGTCTCCAATAAAAGGTTTGTATATTCCCGTCAGCATCTATTCCCGTACCGGCAAGCGTGGTGCTGTCTTTTGGTAACGTGATCGTTTGATCACGACCGGCATTGGCTATGGGCGCATTATTGATGATGTTTTTTACGGTTATTTTGACGATATCTGTTCCAGTCGCGCCCTTGTTATCGGTAACTTTTAATTCAAACAAATATACCCCAGCCACCAAACCCGAAACATCGGTTACAGGCGATGAAGAATTTACAATATTGCAGGCAGCTGGCCCTGCGATTTTTCTCCATAAATAATTTGAGATACTTCCATCACCATCTGTGCCCGCTCCCGCCAAAGAAGTAACACTTGTTGGTAACGTAATTGTTCTATCTGGTCCTGCAAAGGCAACAGGAGGAACGTTTGCAGCAGCATTCACAGTAACCTTAATGGTGTCTCTTGCAGTTGCGCCTTGATTGTCCGTAACTTTTAATTCAAATAAATAAGTTCCCTGCACAAGAGAAGTTATTGATGTGCTTGCAGAAGAAGCGCTTGCTATCGTTGCAGAAGGGCCAGAAATTTTTGTCCATAAATAATTACTTATTGTTCCATCGGCATCAGTTCCACTACCTGAAAGGGACACACTGTTAGTTGGAAGCGTAATTGTTTTATCAGAGCCCGCATTCGCAACAGGTGGAATGTTTGCAGCAGCATTCACAGTAACCTTCATGGTATCTCTTGAAGTTGCACCTTGATTGTCCGTAACCTTTAATTCAAATAAATACGTTCCCTGAACAAGAGAAGTTATTGATGTGCTTGCAGAAGAAGCGCTTGTTATCGTGGCAGAAGGGCCTGAAATTTTTGTCCATAAATAATTACTTATTGTTCCATCAGCATCGGTGCCACTACCGGTGACAGATACACTGTTAGTCGGAAGCGTAATTGTTTTATCGGAGCCCGCATCGGCAACCGGTGGAATGTTTGCAGCAGCATTCACAGTTATTTTTATAGTATCTCTTGAAGTTGCACCTTGATTGTCCGTAACCTTTAATTCAAATAAATATGTTCCCTGCACAAGAGAAGTTATTGATGTGCTTGCAGAAGAAGCATTTGTTATCGTTGCAGAAGGGCCAGAAATTTTTGCCCATAAATAATTACTTATTGTTCCATCGGCATCAGTTCCACTACCTGAAAGGGACACACTATTAGTTGGAAGCGTAATTGTTTTATCCGAGCCTGCATTGGCAACGGGCGAAATATTTGCAGCAGCGTTCACAGTAACCTTAATGGTATCTCTTGCAGTTGCGCCTTGATTGTCCGTAACTTTTAATTCAAATAGATACGTTCCCTGCACAAGAGAAGTTATTGATGTATTTGCAGACGAAGCATTTGTTATCGTTGCCGAAGATCCTGAAATTTTTGTCCATAAATAATTACTTATTGTTCCATCGGCATCAGTTCCACTACCTGAAAGGGACACACTATTAGTTGGAAGCGTAATTGTTTTATCAGAGCCCGCATTCGCAACTGGTGGAATGTTTGCTGCGGGATTCACGGTTATTTTTATAGTATCTCTTGAAGTTGCGCCCTGGTTATCTGTAACCTTTAATTCAAAAAATAGGTGCCCTGCACAAGAGAAGTTATTGATGTGCTTGCAGACGAAGCGCTTGTTATCGTTGCTGACGATCCAGAAATTTTTGCCCATAAATAATTACTTATTGTTCCATCAGCATCGGTGCCACTACCGCTGACAGATACACTGTTGGTTGGAAGTGTAATTGTTTTATCGGAGCCCGCATCAGCAACCGGCGAAATATTTGCAGCAGCATTCACAGTAACCTTAATGGTGTCTCTTGCAGTTGCGCCTTGATTGTCCGTAACTTTTAATTCAAATAGATACGTTCCCTGCACAAGAGAAGTTATTGATGTATTTGCAGACGAAGCATTTGTTATCGTTGCCGAAGATCCTGAAATTTTTGTCCATAAATAATTACTTATTGTTCCGTCAGCATCGGTGCCACTACCGGTGACAGATACACTGTTAGCCGGAAGTGTAATTGTTTTATCCGAGCCCGCATCAGCAACCGGTGGAATGTTTGCAGCAGCATTCACAGCTATTTTTATAGTATCTCTTGAAGTTGCGCCCTGGTTGTCTGTAACTTTTAATTCAAATAAATAAGTTCCCTGAACAAGAGAAGTTATTGATGTGCTTGCAGACGAAGCATTTGTTATCGTTGCCGAAGATCCTGAAATTTTTGTCCATAAATAACTACTTACTGTTCCATCTGCATCAGTTCCGCTACCTGAAAGTGACACACTATTAGTTGGAAGTGTAATTGTTTTATCAGAGCCTGCATCAGCAACGGGTGGAATGTTTCCTGCGGCATTCACGGTTATTTTCATGGTATCTCTTGAAGTTGCACCTTGATTGTCCGTAACCTTTAATTCAAATAAATAAGTTCCCTGCACAAGAGAAGTTATTGATGTGCTTGCAGAAGAAGCGTTTGCTATCGTTGCAGAAGGGCCAGAAATTTTTGACCATAAATAATTACTTATTGTTCCATCGGCATCAGTTCCACTACCTGAAAGGGACACACTGTTAGTTGGAAGCGTAATTGTTTTATCAGAGCCCGCATTCGCAACAGGTGGAACGTTTGCAGCAGCATTCACAGTAACCTTCATGGTATCTCTTGAAGTTGCACCTTGATTGTCCGTAACCTTTAATTCAAATAGATACGTTCCCTGAACAAGAGAAGTTATTGATGTGCTTGCAGAAGAAGCGCTTGTTATCGTGGCAGAAGAGCCCGAGATTTTTGACCATAAATAATTACTTATTGTTCCATCAGCATCGGTGCCACTACCGCTGACAGATACACTGTTGGTTGGAAGCGTAATTGTTTTATCAGAGCCCGCATTGGCAACGGGTGGAATGTTTGCAGCAGCATTCACAGTTATTTTTATAGTATCTCTTGAAGTTGCGCCCTGGTTGTCTGTAACTTTTAATTCAAATAAATACGTTCCCTGGACAAGAGAAGTAATTGATGTGCTTGCAGACGAAGCGTTTGCTATCGTTGCTGACGATCCAGAAATTTTTGTCCATAAATAATTACTTATTGTTCCATCAGCATCGGTGCCACTACCGCTGACAGATACACTGTTGTTTGGAAGTGTAATTGTTTTATCGGAGCCCGCATCAGCAACCGGCGGAATGTTTGCAGCGGCATTCACGGTTATTTTCACGGTGTCTTTTGAAGTTACGCCTTGATTGTCCATGACCTTTAATTCAAATAAATATGTTCCCTGGACAAGAGAAGTAATTGATGTGCTTGCAGACGAAGCACTTGTTATCGTTGCTGAGGATCCAGAAATTTTTGTCCATAAATAATTACTTATTGTTCCATCGGCATCAGTTCCACTACCTGAAAGGGACACACTGTTAGTTGGAAGCGTAATTGTTTTATCAGAGCCCGCATTCGCAACTGGTGGAACGTTTCCTGCGGCATTCACGGTTATTTTTATGGTATCTCTTGACGTTGCGCCCTGGTTATCTGTAACCTTTAATTCAAAAAGATAGGTTCCCTGCACAAGAGAAGTTATTGATGTGCTTGCAGACGAAGCATTTGTTATCGTTGCTGATGATCCAGAAATTTTTGTCCATAAATAACTACTTATTGTTCCATCAGCATCGGTGCCACTACCGCTGACAGATACACTGTTGTTTGGAAGTGTAATTGTTTTATCGGAGCCCGCATCAGCAACTGGTGGTTGATTTTGTGGCGGCGTCCCAAAATTGTATTCGAACGCTCCGGCATCAAACGCAGCACCCTGGGGACGTGTTACTCCATCATAATCTTTGGTTACTCCATATGACGCAGCGTTTAGCCCTTTGTCAATCGCAGGTGAATTTGATTGAAGGTGAAAATTATTCCCAGTTGCATTCACAAAATACGCATTGGCAATCACCGGAATTTTTATGTTGTTTAAAGTATCAACATTCGTATTCCCGTCTATATTAGTATAAGCATTATCATAGATGCTTTTGTTATTTGGCTTTACAAGAAGGTTGTTATAAATTTTATTCCCCTGGGCCATTGTATTATAGGAGTTGAATAAATGAATGGCATTTCTTGCAGCATTAACTACGGTATTATTGTTTACATATACCTGCAGTCCCGCATATTGATTATTGGGCTGGGGGCGGTCATCAACTGCAATTGCGTCCTGGCCGGCAGAACTTCCGTCCCAGCCTGTATTCGAAAGAATATTATTGTAGATATTTACATTGCCGTATCCAAAAATTTCCAGTCCTTCTCCAGTTCCCCCATTTATGTAATTGTCGTGAACCGATCCATTACTTTTGCCTCCAAGAATAATTCCTGCTTGTTGAGAACCTAAATTCTGTATGCCATAATTGGTAACGGTGTTGTTATATATTTCCGCATTAGTTGTAGCTGCCACTTGTATACCGTCCCAGCCTGTTGAGTCAACAATATTGTTGTATAATTTTAAGCCATTCATCTTTACAGGCTCGATAGTGATTGTTTTGTTATTGCAATCCTGTACCGTTTCCGTAACTGCGGTATTCACTATATACATTCCCTCGCCCACAGTTTTATGAACGTAGTTATCGTGTATAGAAACATTTTTTATTGTCCATCCCGAGCTCCAGCTTGCAGGAGTGCAATCGGCGGGATCAATTTTGCAGAGAAAGCCATTTTGTGAATTTTGTACTTCAAGATGGTCTATTTCGTAGTCGCTGGTGCTATCCCGTACCGACATACCCGCGGAAATAATGCCTCCGCTCCAATAGGCTTTAAACCCGTAAGTAATTCCGGGTGTTCCTGTTCCGGTAAATTTAAAGTACCTGCTATTTATAATACGATAACAATAGGTGGGACCGCTTCCACACACAACCTGGCCACCGCAATTGGAAATTGTAATGGGTTGCGAAGCCGTTCCTACAAGACCAATTAAAGAAATATATGGATAATAGCCACCCTGGATACAAACTTTTTCACCGGGCAATATGGTCATTCCATTTCCATTAGTAAAATAAATTCCACCATCTGCCGCTGGTTTTAAAACATGATCGCAGCCGCATGAAGCCTGGGCGCTGGAAGATTTTGAAAATAATAAAAGGATGCTTAACAGAAGTGTAAAGGATGCATTGGACAGAGCTCTGGTCATTGAAAGGCTTTTCTTAATACTGGATATAAATATTTCTTTAAAAAACAAATAATAAGCTTTTTTGATTACCGGTATATTTCCCGACGCAAAAAAAGCGTCATCGACGGATAAATTCCAAACCTTTTTGTTCAGTATTTATTTTGTGGTTTAACCGGTTAACCAATTAAGTCCGAATACAGATAACCTATCTGCATCTATATTAATTGTGATTCAGTAGTAAAAAAGCGTATAGGCGTTTTTTTAAGGTCAAAGTCTAATAACTATTAACGCAAATAACCCTTCAATTATTTTCGCAAAAGAAAGGAATAATAATTTAATGGGAGACGCGTATAAAAATTATCTTTTTAAAAAAGATGATAAAAAAATAAATATTAAGTCAACACTTTTAAAACCAGTGTGGTAGAGGCAAAATAAAAAATATGTTAAAATAATTCACCTCGCAACATTCAATCATTTTTTTATTATGAAAGCAAATTTTTCTTTTAGCCTTAGAAACCATTTCTCGAAAAGATGATAAGAAAAATAGCTTAACATAATTGTCATCAATAATGCAATAAGAGCGGAGATGATCGAAGCCAACAATGTATTTACAGGTATCTCAAATTTATCCACCAATTTTTCAACAATTAAAATTCCAAAAAAATGAAGGCAATAGAGGCCATATGTATAGATTCCCAGGTTTGAGATTACCCTAAAACGTGAAAATTTGAAAAATGAATTTTTTGAAAAATTTTGCTCAACAATTATAAAGGCAAACAAAGAGCCCAACACCAATCTCTCAAACACTATAGGTAATGAATAAGAAAAAATATAATTCTCAAACAAAATTATCAGCACTATAATGCAGTAAATCACAATAATAAAACCACGTCGCATGTTAACGATGAAATTGAAAAAAGAGGTGGAGGAAGAACAGGCATAAGCTGCAAGGCCTCCCAAGGCCATATCGCCTATCACGCTAAGGGTATGAAAGTGTAATACAGGATAATTTGTTGTAAAAAAAGAACGGAATATTAGTGTAGAAAAAATAATTATTAGAAAGACATAGGGATACATTTTCCTTGAAAAATATTTTAGAATTACAGGCCATGTAAGATAAAACTGTTCTTCAACAGCTACTGACCACAAAACGAGTAAATTAAGTGCATCCGGCGGCGCCGGCCATATTTTAATAAAATTAAAATTCCCTGCAAAAAAAACGTAGCTCCAAAAATCAGATAACTCAAAAGGAGAAGGAATCATTCTATATTTTAGAAAAGGAAAAACTATAAATCCCAAAAAAACGCACAGGTAAAAGAGCGGCCAGATTCGTAAAATTCTTCTCACGTAAAAATTTTGAAGACTTATAGTTCCTTTGAATTCTTTTTCTTTTATCAAAAGAAAGGTTATAAGGAAACCACTTAGTACAAAAAAGATATTTACGCCGAGATTACCATTCCTGAAAAAGAAATTAAGTACTGAAGTAATTTTTTGACTGGAAATTTTTCTGAAAATTGTTTCATTGCAATGGTAGAAAAAGACCGAAAGGAAAGCATATAAATCTTAACCCGTCAAGATTAGGGAAAAATATTTTATTTTTTTGTGCGGATGCATCCATAAAAGATTGAGGATATATTTCCGAAATCCATGACGTTAAATTATGGAACGTTAGGAAGCACTTTTGATAAAGGGACCCCTATAATTTCTTCGAGTTGAATTATAGCTACGTTCAATTGTTTTTTTAAAGTGATCAATTTAAACTGCTCAAGCACATACCCCTGGTAAATTTTGTTTAAAACGTCTACTGTAACAGTTCCATCCGCGTAATTATTTTGAGCTCCCAGGTAGTCCGAATAGTTATTATCTACAGAAACTTTTTCAAGATTAACCAATTCCTTTTGTTCTTTATAATTTTCATAGCGTATAAGGGTTTCAGCTTTTATTTCATTCATGCGTTGATCCTTAGTGGCGTTGGCAATAATTATATTTTGGTCTCCAACCTTCCGCTCATTCTTATTTCTTGAATAAATATCGAGTGGAATCAAAACTCCAAAATTATATTTGGGATAGAAATTCGCGGTGGGGCCATTGTTTATAACAAATTCATTAATGTTTCCGGAGAGGTTGACAGAGCTAAGCCAGCTTGCATTGGCTTTCTTCCTGTTGAGCACTGCTATTTCAATGGTCGCATCATCTGCTGTAAATACGGGATTTTTTAAGGCTAGCCTTACAAGGCGGTCTTTTATTCCTTGTTCATTGTCTGCTACTTTATTGGCAGCCGGTATTGAAGCTTCAGGTTTTTTCCTGAGACTATCAGGCACCTGTTGAATTCTTTGAGCACACACAGTTTCAGCCAGGAAAGTAATACAACAGAAAAGAAATATTTTCATTTTACTGAAATTTGAATTTATTGATTAGTAAGTAAACCTGCAAACTTAACAATACCCTTTCACAATGCATGAAGGGTTATTCACTATTTACCGCATCCCTTTCTGCCTGGTCAAATTCCACCAATCGCTTGATCATTGAAATGGTACCGAAGAAAAAAATTGCCCCCGGTATTTGGCCAATTGCAACCTGTGCATATTGGGTTACGATCATTGCAAATAATGCCGCCGCAATTGCCACAACGTAAGTTTTATATTCCGGGTTTTTGATTCTAAAATAGTAATCTATGCATTGATATAATATCACCAGGTAAAAAAACATTGTTAAGGCCAATCCTACATACCCCATTTCAAGTGCCGCTTTTAAAAGACCACTGTCTGGCGGGAAACCGGCCAGTAAATGATTTGGATTGTAGTAAAGCCCTTCCGTGCCCGTGGTTGCGATGCCGCCTCCTATCGGGTGCGCATAAATGTACGGTTGAATGTAATGCCTGTTTACATCACGAACATTTAATGAGGCATCCTGGGTATTGAAAGTGGATCTCACGCGGTTGAGCACGGCATTATCAACAGGTACATAAAGAATGAAAAATGTGACAAGCACGGATGCGAACACCGTAATAAGCGTTGTTTTACTTCTTATTGTCATGAACAGGTATAAGGCCATGCCAGCCGGTAAAATAACGGTAGTAGTACGGGTACCGGAATAAAACATTCCCAGTGTCATTATGAGCGCACCAAAATATAAGAGGTATTTTCTTTTCTTATGCTTTTCGTTAATGGCCATAATAAGTGCAACTACAGCCATTGAACCGGATAAGACACCAAAGGAAACAACGTCGGATAAAAAGGAGAATTTGCGGAGCATACCTCCCTGGAACATAAGTTTATATTCTATAGGGTCGCTTTTTATATATGCTATCTCCATAGGAAGCATACCAAACCATTGCTGGTAACAGCCGTATGCTGCAGCAAGAAACGACATGTATAACCAAAACTTCATGAAATTTCTGAACCGTTGCGGAGTATCTATAAGGCGATATGAGGCTATGTAAACAAGCACATATACCATATATCTTTTAAACCTGAAAAGCCAACCTCCCTGGCTTTGCATATCAGGATTAAAAAACTCAACTATATTAAAGACGGTATAGAAAATAAAAACTATCGAGACGCCAGTCAGCAATATTGAATTTCTTGGAAGATTGAGTTTTTTTGCGTGGCTGTACGATCCTAAAAAAACAATTAATATGAGAAGTTCTACAAAAGTGGGAATGGGTAAAATGACATTAAGAATGTGATTGGGATAAAATGCAAAAAATGCTATAAACATCGTTATGAAATATCCCGTAACAGGTTCGAAAAAGCAATAATATACTACTATAACGGCGGCAACGGCGCCAACTGAGGCAAATGCCAGTATGGCCAAATCATGCGAAGCCAGGAATCCTATTGCGACAGCAATGCAAGCCATGAGGCCAATACCAAATGGTGAACTTAGTCCTTTAAGAAGAAATTCCCTGTTGAGCCACCTTCCTAGCTTTGAGGATACCATATCAGAGCTTGCCGTGTTCATTTCAACCAAACATGATTTTTAGAAAAAGCGATAATATTATAATCGTTACAAATAAATAAGCTATTACCTGCGTCAAATTCGTACTCCTTTCCTCCTCATTGGTCTCAATTTTTTCTTCGTCCATTTATTATTTTTTTAAATTTTTAATAACATCATATAATTTATTAACAGACGCCTGCCATGTGTGCGATTTTGCAAACTCAATTCTCTTTTCTTTCAATCCGTTGGTATTCTTTTCCGAAAGAGCCCGTTCAATATTCGTTATATAACTTCCCGGCGTATCGCATAAATATACAAAGTCACTAAAGAAACTGCATTGCTTTGGTATCGGTTGCTACTACAGGCTTTCCTGCGGCAAGGTACTCATCAATTTTACGAGGGTAATTTCCTATCGTCATTTGATTTAATACCTGGGGGTTCATGCATACATCGAAATTGTGAACATAGGCCGGTAACTCGCACGGCTTTTTTGGGCCTAAAAAAAATACATTCGTCCTGGTATGAAGAGAAGAAGATTTAAATTCGGCATCTTGTGGTCCAACTAAAATAATATTCCATCCCGGTTTTTCTTTTGCAATAAATTCAAGGAGATCTATATCAAGCCGTGCGGCGGTAAGCATTCCGCAATATCCAATTTTTGGACCCTTCAAATCGGCCATATCCGCCGGCATTACCTGGTTGGTATTAAGAAAGTCGTCAACATCGCAGCCCTGTCCTATATCAGTGCTCCGGTTATATTTTTGGGCATATTCATTTAGATAGGCAGAATTCGCGACGACAGCATCGGCTTTTTGCATAATACGAGGCTCTGCTCTTTCGCCATGCTTTTTGAAATAATTCTGCGACAGCAGGTAATCTCTTACATAATAAATAAAAATGTCTGGCCCGATAAATTCTTTCAGGTAAAGGCCATTAAAGAAATCGTTATCTACAATCAAAATAAGTTCTTTAAAATCCAACTGCTTCGCAGCAGATAAAATTTCCGAAGCAATTTTTCTGTTGTTTCTTTTATTAAAATAATTGTAAAGAAAGCCTCGTGGCAATAAATTTATTGATTCAAGTATTATGCGTGGATTTAACACCCATAGACCTTTTTCAACTTCTGTTAAACTGTTTTTATTTTGTTTGATACTTTCCAGCCGGGCTTTTACTTTTTTATCACCCCGGTTTTTATAATAATTTATGCGATCAAGTGGCCTGTTTACATACAGTACTTTATTTGTACGGCTTATCTCTTTAGCCATATTTTTGAAATTGCTTCCAATCTCAATATCCCAGGGTTGTAAACCGAACATTATGACAAACCTGTTTTTTCCATTTGCTCAAAAATTTATGTAAAAACAACTGGTACAATTGCGGGTAATAGCCGATGGCATATTTGAAGCAATTGGTGAAACTGATATCAAAATATTTTTTTAACAGCATTTGAGTAACCAAAAATCCAATGAAATGGGTTGATAACAGTGCGTATGCTGCGCCCAGGAATCCAAAAGCGTGGATAAAGAAATAGCAAAGAGTTATTTCCAGGAGTGCTATCAGCGTAATCATTAAAAAGTTTAATTGCGGCCTTCCCGTTGAATCGATTATTACGCCCCACTGTTTTAAAAAAGCCAGGAAAATCGTTGAGAATGAAACCAGCCTGAGGTATGGAATTGCATCATAATATTTTTCCCCCGCCAGGATAAAAAGTATTGCTTTGGGAAAGATTAAAATAAAAATTACAATAGGCACAATAAAGCAAAGCGTGGCTCCTACTGCTTTTTCATAATAACTTTTTATCACGCCGGGCTTCCCCAAAAGCTCCGGGTTAGAACTTTTAGGAAATACAATATCACTCATTACCTGCGAGGGAATATCCGCAAGGTTTACAATTCGCAGTGATATGCTCTGCGAAGCAACAAATGCAGTGTTTGAAAGAATATTTGAAACCATAAACTGGTCAACATTTCGAAATACCAGCGTACTCACATTGGAGCCGAAAACATATTTACCAAAATGCCACAGTCTTTTTATCCAGGTGCCGGATTGGATGTATTGGAGGATTAAAAGACGTTTTACAAAAATAAAACCTGAAAAGGCACCACAAAGTATTCCCCCGGAATAAATGATTACCAGCATGCGAAGACTTATAGAACCATTGAATAATGTAATAAAGAAATATCACCAGCAATGTAAAACCCTGCCTCACAAGATATGTCCAGAACAGATTTTTAAAAAGAGATTTTCCATACATAATCCATTCAAAGTGAGAGAACGGAATTAAGAATAGCATCCCTGCGATAAAAATATAAAGCATTGGTTCAAGACGAGGGGCATTCACCAGCAGGGCAATTTGATGAGAGAAAAAAAACAGGAGAACGCAAAGTGTTGCCGTTACGATGACGTTTAAAAAAAAGGCAGCTGACATTACAGCACTATGTTCATCGTCTTTACTGTAATTAATATATTTAATTAATGAAGTTTTTACCAGCCCATGCCGGAAAAGTTCTACTACAGATGTTACTACGAGAAATAATGACCATACACCCATTTCCGGCTTTGAAAGCGCTTTGTGTGCTAACAGCATAGTGCTTAACACCCCAAAAATGGGAGCCATTACTTTTTGAAACCCATTATAAAGCCCAGGCTTAAGAGATTTATTATCTTTTAAATTCGCTCGTTCCATTTATTAGTTCATGCTGTTATTTTCAATTATGGGCTTACTATTAATTTTTTATTATCCTCTAACGTAAAAATCCATGGCATATTAATTTTAATAGCAATTTTATATAATACTACTGGTATAACAAGGCCGAAAATTATTCCTGTCGCAAGTAGGGTGGGCACGAAATAAATTTCAAATTCCCTGGTTAACAAGACTCTTAAACTTGCCACAACTATTACATGAGAAACGTAGATATATAGAGAGTGTCTTCCTAAAATGCAAAGCCATTTTGCTTTGGAATATTTCTGCAGAATGAATGATACGTTTATGACAAAGATGCATCCCATTATTGCGATTGGTAAAAAAATTAATGGACTAAAATATTCCAAATGCTGGTATTTATTTTGAGGAAATTGAATATTCGCATACAAGAAGTAAATCTGTGAAAGAACAAAAGGGAAAAACAAAAGAAAAAAAGATCGCCAGGATTCAAACAACTGCCAGTTATTGCGGTTCCTGATGAATTTAGAAATGGCGTCACCCAGCGCAATAAATATGTAATAGTGCAAAATGTCGCTCACAAATCCAATAATAATATTTTTTCGATACAGGTATCCGGAAAATAAGAATAAAATAAGGCCCAATACCAGTTGGTGCCAGTATTTCAACTTCAGCGAATACTTCAGAACTACATAAAGTATAGTTACATTAAATAAGGCATACAAATACCAGAATTGCTCTATTTCCCGTGGTAAATACAGCAGATCTAAATAGCTGTAAGCAGTTATTGGCCCATTTACATATTTTGAAAAAATAAGTTGCAGGCTTACCTGGATTATTCCCCAAAGAAAATATGGATATAAAATAGTGCGCAACTTTGTCTGTATAAATTTTTGCATGCCGCGCTTTGCAAAGCTCGACGAAACAAATATGCCGGAAACAATGAAAAAAAGCGGCATCCTGAAACTAAAAAAAATGATATTCCATTCTTCCAGGAAAAAATAAGTTGACACATCAATCCCCGAATTTTTTATTCCCTCAAAAACGTGGCGGTAAAGCACTAGTATAATGGCTATTCCTTTTGCATAGTCTACCCATAAGTGCCTGGCCGCTGGTTGATGAATTGTGTTTTGATGCAACTCAGAAATTGAGGTTTTCGGGTAATACATTATTTAGGACGGCACCAAGATTTTTTTCTTTTAAACTTTGCAAATATTGGATCGACGTTTTATCAGTTTGAGTAACGGCATGTTCTGCTGAAAAAACAGGAACGACCGCTGAAGCATATTGAACAAGTTCCTTACTGTCCGCATAATTATTTAAAGAAGGTCCTTCCATAAAAATAAAATCATATTTCTGTTCAAGAGAATTTATTAGCGCAGGCATATCCATTTTAAATAACGCCTCCGAGGGCGTAAAGCTACTTTCCCTACAGCCAATTATATCAAGATTTTCATGTGCAGTATTTCCGGCATTTTGCATAAGCAGTGGTAGTTGAGTACTGAGTTTTTCACTCATGTCCTGAATGAGCAGGTCTGCATTTAACTTACGGGTCAAAGTATTATTATGCATGTTCATGTCAATAATCAAGACCTTCTTTTTATTAAGCAGAAGACTATAAGCCAGGGCTTCTATTATTATACTTTTGCCTGTTTGTCTTTGAGTACTGGTAAATAAAAAGCTTTTCTTCCCGGTTGCGCTTATTTCATATCGAAGTTTTCTAATATTATTTTTAAATAAAGTCTCTGCGTTTTTTTCGTCATCATTACCCTCATTTAAAATTATTTCAGAAACATCTTTTTTCTTTAGCCTTACCGAGTTAACGACGCTTATTAGCTTAAGTTTTACTGACCTTTCGAAACCATAGGGACTTTTAATAGAGGCATTAAAGATTTCGAGGAATAAAAAAATAAAGGAAGAAAGAAAAAACATGGACACACCTGAAATGCCCATAGTGATAATCGTTTTCTTGGGTTCCGGTTCTACCGCGGGCTGGCCAATAAGCGTTTGCCTAAAATTAGCCGTAGGGTCATCTTTAGAAAGTCCTTCTGCCTGGTTAAGCTTGTCTTTTATATTGGCCAGTTGCTTTTGCTCCAGGTCAAGCTTATCTCTTATTACATCAATCTTTACATTACTGCCCGGGTTTACATTTGTAAGCCCCGTGTAATATCTTATTTTACCATTATAATCTGCGATTGTTGATTGTGCCGCTCTCATCAAAGCATTTTCTTCATTGATTTTATCTTGCAGATCTGAAATATTTTCTGTTGTTTTCGCTTTTGACACGCCAGAACTTGACTTCTGGTTTATCTCGGCACGTATGTCACGAATTTGTTTTTGTAAATCAGCATCGTTTCCTCCCTTAGCCATCAGGTCCGCCTCCAGTTTATGCTGTTGATCCAGGAGTTTGACAATTTCTGAATTATTGCCTGACGAATTTCCGGCTGCTGACTGTATCTTTTTAAGATTATTTTCGAGATACAGCAACCTGTTAGAGTGTTCATCGTATTTGCTTCTTTCTTCGGCAAGTTTCCCCTCAAGGTCTTTAACCGTTTCCATTGCGCTTGTACTGCGGCTTACCGGGTCAATTGTGCCCTGGCTTTGTTTTTCAAGAAGTAAAATAGTACTTAAAGAATCAACCTTATTTGCCTGGATTCGTTCCAGCTCTTTAATATTTTCTACATTTTCTTCAGTACGCTGCAAGTTTAAATTTTGATAATAATTCAAAAACTCCGTTCCCATCGCGTTAACTACCCAGGCTGATAGCTCTGGCTTCTCCGATCGAAAGACAATGTCCAGGTAGTCGGTCTTCTCTACCCTTACAATGAAAAGATATTTCGTAAGGCTTGTGTAATCATAATTGTAAAGTTTTAAATATTCAATAAGCCTTTTTTCCTCAGGGTCGTCTGATCTTAATAATTCTCCTTTATTTATTTTAGCTGTCAGTATTTGTTGGGCAGCGGTTTTACTAACAGAGAGATAGGCGGTGCTTTTCCGTTCCTTATCAGTAAGATTCCTGTAAGGCTTTGTGGGGTTTTCAAGATCGTGCAACAGTAACCTGTACGAGATCATACCGAGTACTCTCGGAGATTTAAATGTTTCAATAACGTTGTCAAATTTTGTATCGGCAGAGTACAGATCAACAATTGAGGAGCCATCTGTGAGCTTTACTTTGTCAGCGGTAAATCCTGTAGAGTATTGCGCCAGAGATTCGTAAAGAGGTTTTTTAAAAAGTAAAAAAATGAAGGCTGTTAAAAGTGCCAGAAAGGTTAAAAAAATGATGATCCATTTTTTTCGGTAGAGAACTTTTAGAAAATATAATAAATCCATAAGCAGGCATTTTTTTTAAGTGTAAATACAAATGTACAATCAAAAAAAAATCTGGTAACAGAAATACCAGATTTTTTAGTTGTTAAAGATGGCTTTTCTATCGGGCTTTTACAAGCTTTATCGTTTGTTGTGATACTCCATCGCATAATACTTTTAGGAAATAATTTCCCGGCGGTAAAGCCTTTGTCATTGAAAGATCAAGAGTCTGGTGCTGGCGTGAAGCCTCAGCTGAACCCAAAATTTTCTGGTATACCGCCCGGCCACTGGCATCAAAAAGTACCAACGCAACCTGCTTCGCATTAGATGTAAGTACCAAATCTATTTTAAGATCATTAATAAATGGATTCGGATAAGCTTTTACGGAAGAAATCAAATCTTCATTCCTGGTTGCGCCAGGCCTGCTGATTTCGCTCACATTATTTTGTTGCTGTCCAAAATAAGAGCCTGGAGTTCCGTTGGCAATTGGTAAAGTCTGCCCTCCGCCACTGTCGTAGCTTTCAATAGTAATTGCCGCAGTAAAGCAGTAAGGAGTTCCCGCTTCGGGAGATATACTTAGAATAACTTCTCCGTCAGCATTTGGAGTTACATCTTCAAAATAAACCACCTTCGAATTGTTATTATGGCTGTTTAAATACAGCGTAGTACCATTTATGGTATATGCCGCGTTGAAAAAGCCATACCAGGTGGCGCTTCCAAAGCACCCAATGCGATATTTTTTTGTATGATCCAGGTTTGAAAGTTTCACCTGGCATGTTTGAGAAGCATCAACCCAATAATTACTCTGCATTACATTGTTGGGGAAAATACCACCGGTGTTTACACCCGCATAGAACTCTCCGTTAAATGTAGAAAGAAGCAACATTTCATAGCCAGTGCCATTCAATGCAATATCATGCAGATCCCCAAATGTCGACCCTGCCGTAGGCGCTGCATCAGTGCTGTTCCATGGCGACGGGGCCGGATAGTTTATATCCCAGTTAAGTAAAACTATTTGTGATGGTAAACTAATACCGGATATATTACTGAAGGCACTAAAGGTAGTATTCATTTTAGCTCTTACCTTGTAGTAATACTTAACGTTAGGGTTTAATCCGGTATTAGTATAAGTTGTAACATTTGGAGCAGTGGTCGTAACAAGCGTATAAGCGCCTGCATATGAAGTTGATCTCCATATTTCAAATCCTGTTTCATTATTACTTCTATCGCTCCAGGTTAGTTTAATTTTGTCCGGTTGCAGCATAGTTTCTGTAAACAGATCCGCAGGCCTGATTAATGGAGTTCCGCTATATTCTTGCAATATCACCGCGTTTATATTTAAATTCAAGGCTGATGCGGCCTTGGTAAAGGCAACATTGATTATTCCAGAAGCATTAGGCACAAGCCCGTTTAACTGAACACTTTTATTGGAATTATACATTGCATTTACGGTTACAGATTGAGCTCCGGAGGTAAAGGTTGCCGTGCCATCGTCCCCTGAATTGAAACTGCTCATGATAACTACATTGTATTTTTTTGCCACGTTAAGTCCTCCAATTTCTAAATGAGCGGTACTGGATTGGGAATAGTATACCGAAGTGAGCAATACGCTGTCAGGATATATCCCCTTATTATTTGCAGTCATACCGGTATTGAAGTTACCCGTAAGTTGTTCCAAAAATTTAACGCTATAGCCCGTATTTACTCCCGATGCATCAAGGAGGTTGCTCAATGCAAGATTAGCAAATGGAAAATATAGATAATTGTTCCATGGAGAGGGGACGCCGATGCCTCCTTCGGAACTAAAATTAATAAGTGTAGAACGGAAGCTGCTATCTATTACATTAATTGAAAATTGCCTTGACAAAACACCGCCAAAGTCATCGCTTACTTCCACACTTATATTATCATAGGTTCCCACATCAGCTAGCTGCGGCTGAAAAGTAATACCAGCCATGCCATTTCCGGTGTTTTGTACGGATGCAAAAGAAGGAAGCCCGGTTATATTCACTGTCAACGCTTCACCAGGATCGTCAAAAGAAGCGATATTTAAGACAGCCTGGCTACCGGATTTAATAATCATATTACTTATTGCATGAAGAACAGGTAATTTATTAACCGGGGTAACACTTACCGCATTAGTTGTGCCAGACGAGCCATGAATATTGTCCGCGGAAATTTTATAATAATACATAATGTTCCCCGATGCAGAATTATCAATATACGATGAATCATTTGCGTTTGAGGCGCCGGGGTTGATTAGTGTATACGGTCCTGCTGCATTTGTAGATCTGTATACAGAATAAGAGGACTCGTTGTAAGCAATGTCTTTCCATGATAGCCTTACAGTACCGTCGGGAAGGGCCGCTGCCACAAGATTTCCAGGTAAAACCGGAGTTGTTCCATCGTCAACGGCTGTTTCTACGTTAATGACTGTTACAATCGCACTGGATGAAATCAAACCACCTCCACCGTCGGTTACAGTTATCGTAATCGGATAAACACCTGCGTCAGCATAACCGGGAGCTGAATACAAACTTGCGGTGCTGTTACTTGTAACTCTTATTGAAAGAAATGATGGGGCATTCGAAAGGCTCCATTTCAATATGGTGTTTTTATCAGGATCACTTGCACTCATTGGCGTAAGATTTACTGATCCTTCCGCAATTGTTATGTCACGAAGCCTGTACATAACAGGAGCTTGATTATTATTAATTGTAACAGAAAATGTTGTTGTATCCTTTCCGCCTTTCCCATCATTAACGATTACCGAAATATTGTATAGCCCGTTTGATGCAGGCGATGGATTAAATACCATCTTCCCAATTCCGTTTCCACTGTTACTAAAAGTTGCAAAAGGCGGAAGATTGATGAAACTAAATACCAGGTTGTCTCCATCAATATCAGTCGCTTTTATTGGGATTGTTTTTATAGATGCATTGTACATTGCGAAACTAACTATGGGTGCAATCTGTGGCAAGTTATTAGAAGTGACAGCGGTTACTACCGCCGAGTATCCCGAATACCCTCCAATTCCCGAGGCTCTTATTTTATAATAATAATTTGTATTAGCATACAATCCGGTATCGGCAAAAGAAACGATACTGTCAGTTGTTGAATATGTTTTAAACAGATGAAATGTGTTAGCTGAACCGACTGACCGGTAAACTTCGTAGCCTGTTTGTGTAGAACTATCCTTAAATGTAACATTAATTTGATACGGAGAAACCGCCTGGGCAGTTACATGTAATGGTATTCCAGGCGCCACAGGTAAAGAAGGCGTTGTGACAGTAGTATTTTTATTAACAAATACAGAATCTGGGATGAGAGCCTTTGAAATTCCCGGACCATTATAGCGCACCTGAAGTGATTGGCCGCCGGTTCTTTCAAAATAAGTAACCCATAACGGGTGACGCCCTGCGGTTAATGTTATCGTTCCTGACCTCTCAGTAGCTCCCTGCACAAAGTCATTATTTACTACCTGGCCTGCTGCATCAAAAGTATTTAAATAAAGTTTGCTGCCATCATCAGAGGTTGTGTAAAATGTATATGAGCCAGCCACCTTAATATTAATATTTGCAGAAAATTTAAAAGCAAATTGATCCTGTTGCAACGCCGGTGATATTGAAAAATTGGGAAGTACCCCTCTCGTGACAGGAGTTAACGTACTAAAATCAGGCAGATTATTCCATAATCCTTCATAATAAGAATATTCCACGCCACCCAAATCGTTAGGATTAAACCCGGATGGGCCATATGAGTTTACCGCTTGCATTTTATATGAATAAGTTGTAGAGCCTGAAACGGTAGTGTCATCGTATGCAGTAGTATTGGCAGGAAGTATAGCTATTATTGTAAAATCAGGTTCTGCGGCAGCTTTTCGATATAATTCGAACCCGGTTTCGTTGCTGCTGTTATCTGTCCATGTTAAGTGAACTTTCTTGTAACTAACCGGCACCGCCAGAAGATTTGAGGTCATCGGGGGGAGAACCACATTATGAGCTGTAACCGTATCTCCGAGATAACTATCCGGAATTATCGTACGGCTTGGGAAGCCGGCGGCTGCACAGGTCCAGTACATATTCATTGACTGACTTCCTATCTGATTAAAATAAGTTACAGCGATTGGATATAACCCCGCGGCGAGTGTAATGTTGCCGCTTGCGTAGGTTACACTATGTACTCCGTCGTTACTTACCAAAGGAGTCGCACCGGGAGAATAGGATCCAATGTAAAGTTTACTTCCGTCATCTGACCCGGTTTCAAATTTATACGTTCCGGAGACGGGAATTCTTATTATACCTTCCCATAAAATGCCGTAGCTAAAATCCTGGTTTCTTACCGCAATATCAATATTATTGGTATAGCCGGTTTTAACTGGATTTATAGCGCTAAAGTCTGGCAGCGTGCTCCATGTTCCTTCATAATATTTATAATGAATACCTACAAATTTTGTAAAGCCACTAACCTGGTTGCTTGGCACAGATAAATTGCCCGAGAAATCCCTGGCCCTTACATAAAAGCTATAGGTTGTAAATGAATCCAAATTGTTGACCGTAAAATCTGTCAGAGAAGTTGTATATGATCTTTGACCATTTACATAAATATCGTATTTACTTATTCCAACATCGTCTGTTGAGGCATTCCACGAAAGGCTTACAGAATGGCGGGATACTCCGGTAACTGTAAGATAAGAGGGAGCGGATGGTAATTGCGTATCGGTTTTAGTTGTAGCCGAAGCTTCATTACTAAGAGGCGCTGCGCCGTTATCATTAACAGCCCGTACAATATAATAATATTTAGAATTTGGTAATAAATTCTGGTCAAGAAAGCCTAGCGAATCGGCAGGTGTTTTACTCACGAGGACATAATTAACTCCGGGAGTGGTTGTTCTGTATATTTCAAATAGCGTTTCATTATTAACAGGCGTTGGATTATCGGTCCAGTAAACCTGGATAGTGGTATTCGATAATGCAATTGCTGACACGTCGGTAGCTTTATCAGGTGCATTGGTACCTGCTGCATCAATAACTGTGAATGGAGGAGAATAACTGCTACTGCATCCAAATTGCTCTGTCACCTGCACTTTATATTGACCTACAGACGCCACGTAATTATTTGTAGTGCTTACAAGGCTGTTATCACTTATTCTTCTCCAGTCATAGGTTGCGTAAATACTTGGCACCGAAAGGGGAACGGTTGTTGAGCCATCTGGCGCTGGCAAAACATTACTAAAAAGCCCACTCACCTGTATAGGTGGTGTAACTGTAGGTTGCTTTTGGGCAACAACTACCGGGCTGGGTGACCAGGCTGACCAATTTGACGCGGCTGTTCGTTTAAACCTTACACGATATGATCCGTATGAAGTTGCATTGTATGTGTTGGTACTTGCGCCTGGAATGGTTACCCCGTCCTTATCCCACTCATAGGCATAAAAACCAGGCTGTACCTCCATCTTGGCATTAATATTTTCTCCGGGACAAAATTGATTGTGCTGAAAATAAACCAGTGGATTTGCTTTATGAGCCGCGCTTAAAGCTGGAAAATATCCGGGCTCTGCCCAGAAATTAGTCCATATACCATGCCCGCCATTTGGATAAAAAGATTGAGTAATATTTCCTCCAAGATTTTTATAAGTGTTATATACATCAGTCGCGGTACCTGGGGACGGGTTACGATCCAATCCTCCGTTAGACATCCATATTGGCACTGTTATATAATTTGGAATAAAAGGGATATCATCTTCTCTGGCAGCGCTTATAGGCATCACAGATGCCCACCTGTCAGAGTTCGATTGCAGAAAATCCCAATCTGCCTGGCCCCCGGAAGACAACCCGCTTAGAGTGACGCGATCCATATCCAATTTTACATATTTTACAAGAGAGTCCATTAAATCAAGCATGGATCCAAAGTAAGCCTGTAAATAGCCGCTATTGCTTTGGGGATATAATAGAAATCCATCGAAATTTCCATTATTCACGGCCTGGGCATGTAACTGGCCGCCGTGCAATAATTGTAATTCATTATCATAAATAGGTGCGTACTCGCCCAGTCCGTGGAGAAATATCAACATTGGGTAAGTTTTCCCGTCAGCCACATTGTGTTGATATGTTTTTGGAAATTTTAGCCGGAAAGCCATGCCCTTAAAATAATAAGACTTATATCCGTACGAATAAGGATTCCAGTTCAAACGATTCCCATGACCCCACTTACTTATAACACCAAAGGCTGGTGCGGGGGGCTGGTTGGTTGACGTAAAAACTACATCTGCGTCATTTGGATCAAGCACGCCCGACTGAGCGAAAATTTTAACTGAAGAAGTGGAAAGAAGGATAAGAAGTAAAAAGTAAAACACTTTTCTCATTGTAACTAAGTTTAGAGGTTGTGTACGAATTTTTGATCTATTAGAATAATAAACCAAAGCAAAAATATGCTCAAGTTTATTTAAAAAATAAATCTGGAAAATCGGAAGAGTTACATGGAATTCAACGAGGAAAAAAGGAAATGTGGTCTGCCAGGAAATTTGAATATGGTGTAAAACTATACTTTTGTTTTGTTATTACAAATTCCCAAAGGAAAAATTATCATTCGGATTTAAAAAGAAAGCAATGGCATCAGTCAACTTTCGAGAATTTTAAATCTGTTTTGCCTAAAACTTTTAAATTAAAAAATCCGGTAGCAGGTACCGGATTCTTTAATTTGTGGTATAGTCTTTTTATCTGATTTTGATAAGTTTTATAGTTTCCTGGGCTTTACCGTCGCATAGTACCTTTAAAAAGTAAGTACCAGGCGATAAAGCTTTAGCCATCGATAAATCAAGTGTCTGCACCCGCCTTGAAACTTCAGCTGAACCCAGCACCTTTTGGTAGACCATTTGCCCATTAACATCGTAAAGAATTAGGGCTACCTGTCTTGCTCCGGACGAAAGCGCCAAATTAACTTTAAGGTCATTTATAAATGGATTCGGATAAGCCTTTACCCCGGTTATTAGTTCTTCAATGCCCGCTTCCACCTGGCTTGCCTGTGGCTGTACAATATTTAGTTGTCCGCCGCCATCATTTGCAATAGGTAAAGTTTGTGAGCCGGGTTGGAGATCGTAGTTTTCAATAGTAATAGCTCCCGTAAAGCAATAAGGTGCGCCTGCATCCGGTGATATATTTATAAAAATTTCTCCATTACTGTCCGGGCTCAAATCTTCAAAATATATCACTTTAGAATTATTGTTATGACTATTAAAAGATAATGTGGTCCCGTTTATTGTATAATTTCCATTGAAGAATCCATACCACGTGGCACTTCCAAAGATTCCAATACGGTATTTTTTTCTTTGGTCAAGGTTGCTAAGTTTTACCTGGCTGGTTTGCCCGGCATCAGTCCAGTAGTTACTTTGCATTACATTAGAAGGAAATATTCCAGCTCCTGTTACGCCGGCGTAAAACTCTCCATTAAAGGGCTGTAGTATCAGCATCTCATAGCCCGTATTGTTTAAGTTATTGTCTTGTAAATTACTAAACGTGGCGCCGGCAATGGGCGGCGCATCTGTGCTGTTCCATGGTGAAGGAGCATGATAATTTATATCCCAGTTAAGATAAACAATTTGTGAAGCCAAACTGGTTCCTGAGATATTGCTATATGGGCTGTACGTCGAATTCATTTTAGCCCTTACCTTATAATAATATTTTACGTTAGGAGTCAGGCCGGTATTGGTATAGGTTGTAACATTCGCGGCGGTTGTTGTTACCAACGTGTAAGTTCCGCCAGCAGACGTTGATCTCCATATCTCAAACCCTGTTTCGTTACTGCTGCGATCGCTCCATGTAAGCTTGATTTTATCTGTTGCAAGCACACTTTCAGTAAACAGGTCAGCTGGCCTTATAAGTGGTGTACCCACATATTCCTGCAATATCACCGCATTGATGTACACATTTAAAGCCGTTGATGCCTTGGTAAATGCAACGTCAATGATCCCCGAGGCATTCGGCACCAGTCCATTTAACTGAACTGTTTTAGTTGCATTATACATTGCGTTTAATGTTACTGATTGAGCTCCTGATGTGAAAGTAGCTGTACCATCATCACCTGCATTAAAGCTGCTAAGAAGAACTACATTGTATTTTTTGGTTGGGTTGAGTCCGGTAAACTCGATTTGAGCCTGCGAAGAAGCTGAGTAGTAAACCGATGTGAGCAATACGTTATCCGGGTAGATTCCCTTGTTATTAACAGTCATGCCCGCATTAAAATTGCCGGTGAGTTGTTGTAAAAACTTCACACCATATCCTGTATTTACTCCCGAAGCATCAGCAAGATTGTTTAGCGCCAGGTTCGCAAAAGGGAAAGCCAGGTAATTATTCCAGGGAGTTGGTTCACTGATACCACCCTCTGAACTAAAATTTACGAATATGGAACGAAAGGCGCTGTCGGCTACAGTTACATCAAAAGTGCGGGTTATGCTTGCTCCGAAATTGTCGTTAACCTGAACGGTAATATTTTTATAAAGGCCAATATCGTTTATTCCTGGAGTGAAATTGATTACTCCTTTGCCATTTCCATTACTTTGATACGATCCGAAAGAAGGTAGATTAGAGACTGCTACTGTTAACACATCTCCGGCATCGTCTGTTGCATTTATATTTACTGCAGCAGCGTAGGCTGTTTTTACAAAAACATTGTTTAAAGAGATCAACACAGGAGCTTTATTAATTGTGGTTGCACTGGCAGGATTGGTCTTACCAGAGACGCCATATTTATTTGATGCTTCAACCTGGTAATAGTAAGTGGTTTTGCTGGCGACGGTATTATCTGTAAACATCGTATCATCTGCATTTGAGGCTCCGGCATTTAATAAGGTGTATGGTCCCGCCGCATTCAGAGCGCGATACACCAGGTATGAGCTTTCATTATAGGCAATGTCTGTCCATTGCAACTGAACGTAACCATTTTGTAACACCTGTGCTGTTAGGTTTACAGGTTTTGCAGGCGCAGTGCCATCGTCAAAAGGTTTATCAATAACGAGTGCATTTAAATACCCAACCGGGGCGCCGGGCGCCTTACTCATGCTTATCAAAATATTGCCTGAAGCATCAGGGCTAATGCTGCTGAAGGTGACAGTATTTTGCTGATTGTATTGAACATTTAATGATTTAGAAACTCCGTTGAAAGTATATACCGTAGATCCATTGTCACCAGCATTGCTAAAGGCGCTGCTTCCAAATAAAGTCAGGTTATATTTCGCGGCGGCATTTAAACCGGTCACTTTAAAATCAACTGTATTGGGTGCTCCATAGATTCCAAAATAATAGTAATCTCTTATCACATCGTCTGGGTAAATTCCTGAATTATTACCCGTTACCGCACCTGAATTATATGTGTTCCATGCGGAAGTAAGAAACTGAAGCCCGGCAGTTGTACTTTGGCCAATACTGTTTATAAAATTGGTTGCAACAGGCCCTGTCACATTGTTCCATGGAGAAGATGGCGAGTTTCCACTGTAGAAAATATTCACATAAATTTTTTCCGAAGGCGGATTCGTATCTGTTACAACAATTGTGCATGTCGCAGAATCTTTTGCTCCTGCCACATCGGTTAGTATTACTGTTACATTGTAAGAACCGGCATCTGCATAACCGGGATTTGACGACAGTACTGCGGTTCCGTTACTGCCCGCAAGTGATACAAATGAAGGGGCACCGGAAAGGGACCAAATTAAACCGGCAGTGCCATCCTGGTCGTTCGCTGTAAGGTTAGAAGTGTTAATACTTCCTTCGGCAACAGTGATGTTACCTAAAGGTGTAATCGTTGGCGGATAATTATTATTAACCGTTAATATGAATGACGTATTGCCAGTGCCCCCATGGTTGTCGGCGGCGGTAACACCTATTGTGTATGTTCCCTGCTGTGCCGTGCCGGGATTGAAAGTCAACTTTGCAGTGCCAATCCCCGTGTTGCCAAAAGTTCCGAATGCAGGCAGATTAGTTATAGTAAATGAAATAGGATCGCCATCAGAATCCGTGGCAGCAATATTGAGTACCTTGCTGGTGCTATATCTCATCGTAACATTGCCAATCGCTGAAACAGCCGGTGGTGTATTTAAAGTGGTTTTGCTAACCTGGTTCGTATATGCGCTATAGCCTCCCACGCCCACGGCTCTTACCTGGTAATAATATGTTACGTTAGCATATAAACCACTGTCTATATAATTTACCTGTGAAGTAGAGTTGCTACCCAAGGCTTTCAATAGTATAAAATTTGTATTTGTCGTTAACGATCGCCAAATTTCGAACCCGGTTTCATTGGTGGATTTATCCGCCCAGGTTAAACTAATTTTTGAAGAAGATAAAGTTGTTGCGGCTAAAGTCGATGGCGCTGTTGGAGGCGCGGGAAGAGCCGGGGTAGTTTTTGTAACGACCGCAGTAAATGGTGACTGCCCATATTTGTTAACTGCTAAAATCTTATAGCTGTAAGCCGTTGATGGCTTCACAGTTGAATCTGTAAAGGTGACTACGTTTGCACTCGTTGTGCCGATGATCGCGTACGCAGGATCTGTTGACGCTTTGCGGTAAATCTCAAATCCTGTCTCGTTGGAGCTTTTGTCGGCCCAGGTTAGTTTAATCATATTATAGGCAGTTGCGGTCGCCGCCAGTGTGGTAGGAACAGCTGGCACAGTCCCTTGAGATGCGACATTGTCTCCAAAATAAGAACCAGGGATTGCCGTACGGGAAGAAAAACCTGCCGCTGCGCAAGTCCAATATACCTGCATTTGCTGGCCCCCGGTTTTCTCAAAATAGGTTATTGAAATGGGATACGTCCCGGCGTTAAGTGTTTTAGTGCCGGAAGCATATTGGGCGCCGTGAAGGCCATCGTTGTTTACCAGCGAAGTAGCTCCCGCAGAGTAGGTACTGAGATATAATTTACTTCCATCGTCGGAATTTGTCTCAAATTTATAAATGCCAGTCACAGGTATTCTTATAAAACCTTCCCATAAAAGACCAAAATAATCGTCCTGGTTCCTCACACTAATATCAATATTCGAAGTCGAGCCTGTCTTTACCGGCGTAAGAGCATTGAAATCAGGTAATACATCCCACGAACCTTCATAGTATTTAAAGTTTAACCCCACATTTTTTGTAACTGCGGAAACCTGGTTACTTGGTGTGGAAACATTTCCTGTAAAGTCTCTTGCTTTCACGTAAAAGGCGTATGTTGTTAATGAATCCAGGTTAAAAACGGTGAAGCTCAGTTGATCTGTCGAATAAGATTTACTTCCATTTACATAAATATCATACTTATCAACACCAACATCATCCGTTGATGCGTTCCAAAATAAGGACACGGAATGCCTGGATGTTCCTGACACTGTTACCGAACCAGGTGCAGAAGGAGGTTTGTTGTCAGCAGTAGTGGTTGCATTGGCTTCGGTGCTAACAGGTGCCGCGCCGTTGTTATTTATTGCCCTTATAATGTAATAGTATTTCGCGTTTGGAGATAAACCCTCATCTAAATGCGATAAAGTATCTGCACCTTTTATGCCTACTAGCCTATAATTAGCACCAGGTGAAGTACTCCTGTAAATTTCAAAAGCAGTTTCATTATTTATGGGATTAGGATTATCAAACCAGTTTAACTGAATTGAACTATTGGAGGTAGTATTCGCAGTTAGATTGCTTGGCTTATCGGGCACATTTGAACCGTTTGAGGCAACCACGGTGAATGGTGCTGAATAGCTGCTGCTGCAACCAAATTGTTCTGTTACCTGAACTTTATATTGACCAATAGGCGCTGCGTAGCTGTTTGTGGTGCTCACGAGGCTGTTATCGCCCACCCTTCTCCAGTCGTAACTTGCATAAATACCGGGCACCGTCAAAGGCACAGTTGTGGAACCATCTGGTGCAGGCAATACCGCACTGAAAAGTCCGCCGATTTGTATAGGCGGTGTAATGGTAGGTTGCTTTTGAGACACGACAACCGGTGCGGGTGACCAGGCTGACCAATTCGAAGTTGCTTTTCGTTTAAATCTTGCCCGATAGGTCCCGTAAGAAGTTACATTAAGCGTATTACTGTTTGCACCTGCGATAGTAGCTCCATTTTTATCCCATTCATAAGCATTGAAGCCCGGCTGTACTTGTAATTTAACAGAAACATTTTCGGTCGGACAAAATTGGTTGTGTTGAAAATAAACAAGTGGATTTGCTTTATGGGCGGCGTTTAGCGCTGCAAAATACCCAGGCTCCGCCCAGAAATTATACCATACGCCATGTCCGCTGTTGGGATAAAAAGATTGGGTTATGTTGCCGCCAAGACTTTTGTAAGTATTATACACATCCGCAGCCGTCCCGGGTGATGGGTTGTTGTCCAGGCCTCCATTAGACATCCATACAGGAACAGTCATATAACTTGGTATATATGGAATATCATTTTCCCTTGCCGCGCTTATAGGCATCATCGAGGCCCACCTATCAGAATTTGATTGTATAAAATCCCAGCTCGCCTGCCCGCCCGAAGAAAGTCCGCTTAATGTAACACGGTCTATATCAAGCTTAACATATTTTGCAAGCGAATCCATTAAATCAAGCATGGATCCAAGATAAGCTTGCAGGTAACCACTATTGCTTTGAGGGTATAACAGAAAACCATCGTAAGTGCCATTATCTACAGCCTGAGCATGTAACTGGCCGCCGTGAAGTAGCTGTAGCTCATTATCATATATAGACGCATATTCACCGAGACCATGTAAAAACAATAACATCGGGTATGTTTTTCCATCAGCTACGTTATGCTGATAAGTCTTTGGAAATTTTAACCTGAACGCCATTCCTTTAAAATAGTATGATTTATATCCGTATGAGAACGGATCCCAGGTTAAGCGACTGGTGTGGCCCCATTTACTTATGATTCCATACGATGGAGCAGGTGGTTGATTGGTTGATGTGAAAATCCTATCAGGATCATTTGGATCCAATATCCCGGGCTGGGAGAAGACTTTGAAAGAAGAAACTGATAAAAGGGTTAAGAGCCCAAAGTAAATTACTTTCCTCATTGAAGTTAGTTTAAGATTGTGTACGGAGAATTTTTTCTTTTCTTTATTTAAAAAATACGATTACAATGGTTTTGCTAAGGCATCTTTAAGACAAATGGAAAAAACTGCAACAGTTAATTTGGAAATTCAGAGAGGAGATTATGGAAACGTTTCCCAGGAAATGTAATATTATGTAAAATTATACTTTTGTTCAATTCTAACAAATTTCCTGAGAAAAATTTCTCAATTAATTTTAAAAAAACATAGTAAATAGTATTAATCAATTATTTTTCCATCAAATTATTTTCATTTCACTTTATGAATTTTATTAAAGTAATTTTTTGGATATCACTTGCAATAGTTGTTTATAGCTACGTTTTGTATGGTGTATTAGTTTGGGTATTAATTATTTGCCGGAACTTTTTTTTCAGTGAGCAAAAAAAAGAATTTGGTAAAGACTTCCTGCCTGACGTGAGTCTCGTAATCGCCACCTATAATGAAGAAGTGATCATAAGGAAAAAAATTATGAATACGCTCGAACTGGATTATCCTAAAAACAATCTAAGGATATATTTTGTAACAGACGGATCTACAGATGGCACAAATGATATTTTGAGATCTTATCCCGGTATCAACGTTTTATTCAAGCCTGAACGCAAGGGCAAAGTGGCGGCAATAAACCATGCTATGGAGCATGTGAATACACCCTTTGTCATTTTTTGCGATGCAAATACATTCCTAAACAAAGCATGTGTAAAAGAGATTGTAAAGCATTATTTATACAACAGCACAGGTGCTGTAGCCGGCGAGAAGAAGGTGATTGACTCATCAGAAAAAAATAACGCTGCGGGATCCGGAGAAGGGATTTATTGGAAATATGAGTCGCTTTTAAAAAGACTTGATGCCAGGTTTTTTACGGTTGTAGGTGCAGCCGGTGAATTGTTTTCGATGCGTACAGCCTTATATGAGCCGGTAGACACTAACATTCTGCTTGACGATTTTGTGATATCCATGAATATTTGCAAAAAAGGATATAGAGTAATGTATGAGCCCGCTGCATTTGCCATGGAGGCGCCTTCGATATCTATGCGGGAGGAACAAAAAAGAAAAATAAGGATAAGTGCAGGTGGCTTTCAGTCTATTTATTTACTCAGGGAACTGCTGAACATCTTTAAGTACGGAAAATTATCGTTTCAATACATATCTCATCGCGTCTTAAGGTGGGTTGTTTGTCCATTACTATTGCCTGTTATTTTTATATTGAACCTTGCTATATATATTTTTTCTCCCGGTAAAGTTTTTTATTTTCTACTTATAGCCCAAATACTTTTTTACAGTACCGCTTTTATAGGTTGGTTGTTTGCACATAGAAATATTAAGATTAAGATATTTTATGTCCCGTACTATTTCCTGTTTATGAATGCAGCTTTGTATGCCGGATTTTTTAGATTTCTTCAAAATAAGCAATCGGTGCTATGGGATAAAGCAGAGCGCAAAGAGGATGATTAAAAAAACCAAAACGCTCAAGGGTTATTTTCTTATTCACATTTACAAACTTTATGAAAAAACCCTTTACATTTGTTTTTCCAAAAAATCAATATTACTTTTATGTGGTAATTGAATTTTTGATTTCGAAATATTCAATCCTCTGATGTAACCTTTCCGCTATTAATAACCTCCCCCTCCGGGTTATTTTTTGGTTCCTATATCTTCTATGTTCCTAACCGGAATCACGTACAATAGTCTTATGACAAGGCCAGGTTCCTTTGTCTTTAATCCGTGCTGTACACACCCTTGACAGTTTATTAGTACAATGATTTGAGTTATGAAAAAGAATGTTTTGTGCATAGAAAAAAACAAGTCTATTTGTTTTCTGATCGAAACATTGCTGAAAGATAAATATTCAGTGTTGTCAGTTGAAAACAATTATGAGGCGATGGAAAGTATTTCCTCCATAAAAATGACAGATGTTATTATACTTAGCATTGAAAATGCGCAAGACGACAATGTTGAGTTATTGTATCATTTAGGATCGAGCAGTCTTTTGCGCAATATCCCGGTTATTATATTATCTAATGTCAGCTTCGAAAAGTTACAATCCGTTTGCCTGGAAAGCAATGTTCACGCCTTCTTTACCAAACCATTTAATCCCCTGGAACTTTCCGAAAAAATCAATCAAACGATTCTGACAACAAGTGAATCGCAAATTTTATATAAAAAGAGAAAAATATTTAATCTTAACTAAAAAATTGAAAATTAATCCTAAATACCATGAACTTCCATTAATTATTTTCTTACTTCTAAATGCACTCTAAATGATTACTGGAACTACAATCTCACGTTCTCAAAGCGATTTTGTTCGGCATATGGCTGAACAACCAATTCCTCATTCGGCACACACAGAAAAGACTTTCCTTTACATAGGAAAATCTGCCAATAAAACCAATAAATGCCTTTCATTTTTTGATAAGAGCCACAACACTGTTAGCCTTTTTTTAGCAAAAGAGCATTTGCTTTTCCTGCAATCTGCGGGGCTGGAACTTCCGCATGTTATTATTATTGACATAGCATTTAATAAAGATCAGCTTGTAAAATTCAGGGAGTTTTTAAATTCAAATTCATGGAGTTCCATTATACCTGTCATTTACAACGAAACTGCCTTAAACAAAAAGCATTTACCTCAGCTGAAGGCAATAGGTTTGGCTGACGATATTGTAAATGTTAGTGACTACTGTAACGAGCTTTACAAGAAAGCTTCATTTCTTAAAAAAGTTAAGTCACATTCACATAAAAAAGCTGCTCAGCCAAATGCCATTAATACCGCTTCAGAAGTTAACAGGATAAGCTATTGGAAAAGAGCGTTTGATATAATTATAGCTACGTCGTTGCTAATTCTTCTTTCTCCCCTGTTTCTTTTCATAATTATAGCAGTAAAACTGGAATCAAAAGGGCCAGCTATTTATACCTCAAAAAGAGCCGGAAGGGGTTTTAAAGTTTTCAATTTTTTCAAATTCCGAACTATGATTGCCGATGCGGAGAATAAAGTTGAAGAGCTTTCAGCTTTAAATTTGTACGGAAATAATACAAGCTCAACAACGTTTTTTAAAATTAAAAATGATCCCAGGGTAACTAAAGTTGGTGCTTTTTTGAGAAACACAAGCCTGGATGAGCTACCACAATTATTCAACGTGCTTAAAGGAGAAATGTCAATAGTAGGAAACAGGCCTTTACCTCTTTATGAAGCATCTGCTCTCACAACTAATGAAGGTGCAGAAAGATTCCTGGCGCCTGCTGGCATTACCGGCCTTTGGCAGGTTACCAAAAGAGGCAGAGAAGATATGAGTGCAGAGGAGAGATTGAGCCTTGATATTGATTATGCCCGTAATCATGGCTTCGCATCAGACTTTAGAATTCTGTTATGCACTCCAACAGCTTTGTTTCAAAAAACAAATGTGTAGTATCTTCACCTTTTAACTATTTACCGATGTACCAAGATATGCACGCAGGAGAGTATCCCCTTGTTTCATTTGTGACGCTTAACTGGAATAATACTGATATTACCTGCGAATTTCTGGAAAGCACAAGGCAACTCACCTGGAAAAATTATGAGATCCTTGTATGCGACATGAATTCCGATGTAGACCCTACCGAAAGGATTAACTCGAACAATTACCCAAACACCCGGGTTTTAAGGAACGGAAAGAACCTTGGCTGGGGGCCGGGGAATAATTGGGGAATGCGACAAGCCAAAGGAGATTTTCTTTTTGTTGTAAATAATGATACGGAAATAACACCAGGTTTAGTAGAGGCTTTAATAGAACCATTTTTGGAGGATGAAACCATTGGAATAACTTGTCCAAAAATCAGGTATTTTCACAACCCGCAGGTGATTCAATATGCTGGATTTAACCCAATTAATAATCTTACAGGTCGAAATACTTCGGTAGGAAATTGCGAAGTAGATAAAGGACAGCACGATGTGAGCAGCTTTACATTTTCCGCGCATGGATGTGCAATGATGATTAAAAAAGAGGTACTTGAAAAGGTGGGAATGTTCCCGGAGAAATTTTTCATCTACTATGATGAAATGGACCTCAGTGCACGGGTAATAAAAGGAGGGTATAAAATTCTTTACGAGCCTAAAGGCCTTATTTTTCATAAAGAATCAATGGCCATGGGAAAGAAAAGCAGTATAAAAACCTACTATCATACGAGAAACAGGATACTTTATATGCGCCGGAATACCACGTCCTTGCAGTTTGCATGTTTCATTTCCTTTTTTTTACTTTTCTCAACTCCAAAAGCCACCATAAAATTTCTCGTGGACAAAAAATTTAGTCATATGAAATCATTTTTTAAAGGAATTGTATGGAATTTTAAAGAATCAAAATATTCTATACAATAACTTAGTTACAAATGCATTTATACTAAATATTTCTGCGAATTGGGGTAAAAAAGCAAACTATGAAAAATATTTTCTTATGGGTACAATTATTAAGGCAAATAAAAGTTACAGGGGCCATCGCTTTTAGTTCAGGTACACTGGTAAAAAGAATGCTCAAGACTGTGAATTTTTCTGCTGCCGAAATAATAATTGAACTTGGCGCAGGTTCAGGCTGCATAACCGAATTACTAGCAAAAAAAATAAATCCCTCAACCACTTTAATTGTTTTTGAAGTGAATGAAATGTTTTGTAAAATGCTGAAACAAAAATTTACTTCCCCCAACATTCATATAATTAATGACTCTGCCGAAAATTTAGAAATGCATCTTTACAGAATAACTGGAAGTATAAAGGCAGATTTTGTAATTTCTTCTTTGCCTTTTTCTATTATTGATGAGGCAACGCGGAATAATATCATCAATACAATCAAGCATGTACTAAACCCACATTCGGTATACATACAATACGGTTACAATAAAAAGAAATATAATGAGATCCTTAACAGGTTTCAAACTGTTAAAACCTCATATGTGTTGGGTAATCTCCCACCAGCTTATATTTTCAACTGCCGCATCCATTAATTTTTGAGAGGGGATCATAAACCGTTTTCTTTCTTTTGCCAGATTTCGTATAACTTAACGCGATCAAGGAAACACAATGAAAATTGCCATAGAAGCCCAAAGACTTTTCAGGAGGAAAAAGCACGGGATGGAAATAGTCGCCTTAGAAATAATAAAGGAACTTCAAAAATTGAATACGAATGACAGTTTTTTTGTTATCGCAAAAAATGATCTGGACGACCAATGTATTTCTGAGACGGAAAATTTTGAAATTAGCAAGATTAATTCAAGATTTTATCCTTTTTGGGAGCAGGTCAGGCTCCCCCGGCAAATAAAAAAAATTAAGCCTGACATTTTACATTGTACCGCTAATACAGCTCCTTTATTTCCTTCTGCAAAATTGGTTATTACAATTCACGACGTCATTTACATGGAGTCTGTTAATTTTTCAGGTTCGAGCTACCAAAATTTCGGCAATCTCTACCGGAAATTTATTGTGCCGAAAGTTGCTAAAAAAGCAAAAATTATAATTACCGTTTCTGAATTTGAAAAAAAAGTTATTTCAAAAAGATTGAACATTTCCGAAGATAAAATACGCGTAATTTATAATGCTGTAAATCCTCAATTCAAGATAATAGATAGTGAAGATCTATTGTCATTCAAAAATAGATACCAATTGCCGGAGAATTTCATGTTACACTTTGGCAATACTGCGCCAAAGAAAAATACAATAGGAGTTTTAGAGGCCTATTCACTTTACTGTAGTAATAATAAAAACAATTTTGCGTTAGTAATTACTGACTGTTCAACGGATTATATAGAAAGTTTGTTAAGGGAAATTAATCAACCGGAGCTGATAAAAAAGATACAAATACTCAATTACATTTCCTTTACTGATGTACCTTTTTTATATAATCTTTCAAAGCTGTTTTTATACCCCTCTCACAGGGAAAGTTTTGGAATGCCTGTAATAGAAGCTATGGCGTGCGGAATTCCGGTCATCACGTCTAACACTTCTGCACTACCCGAAATTGCGGGCGGCGCTGCAATTCTTGTGAATCCAAAAAATACCGGTGAAATGGCAGAACAAATAAATGCTTTAGTTAAAGATGCCGAACTTTATAATAACTATAAAGAAAAAGGACTAAAGAATGCGAGGCGTTTTAATTGGAATAATGCAGCAAAAAAAACTCTTGAAATCTATAACGAACTGGCATAAATGAAAATGATGCAAAAAGAAATACTGGATACATCAGGATATAACAATTATACAGATGTAAAGAGACTGAAGTTTATTATTGATGCGTTGGAAGAAAATGTTGCACCAAAAAGCAATGTTCTCGACGTTGGTTGCGGAAATGGACTTATTTCCATGAGCCTTGGGAAGGCAGGACATAGCGTGCTGGGAATAGACATCAGTGAAAAAGCCATTGAAAAAGCCAAGACAAAAAATAATCTTTCTAATGTGAAATTCGCCGTGGCCAGTGCCGAGGAATTATCTGAAACAAATATAAAATACGATGCTGTTATTTGCAGCGAAGTATTGGAACATTTGAACGAACCCTCAAGCTTATTAAAATATATTTACAGGAGTATGAAGGATGACGGAATTCTTATAGTGACGGTTCCCAATGGAAAGGGGCCAAGAGAAACTTTAATTACAAAACCGGTTATCGCCATGCAAAAAAAAGATAACTGGTTGTGGGCAATTGTAAAAAAAATTAAATCGGCGCTTGGCTATAAAGGAACTACTTTACAGAGTGACGCAGATGACCTGACGCACATTCAGTTTTTTACGATCAAGTCATTAAAAAAATTAGCCACGCAAAATTCGTTCACTATAAAGAAATTTGGTAAGACAAACTTTCTTGAAAATGTATTTCCATTTTCATTTGCAACTAAGAAAATAAAGTTTTTGCAAAAGATGGATTGTGCTTTGGCAGATATGTTGCCGTATAATTTCACCTGCGGTTTTGTTTCTATCTGGCAGAAAACTAAATAATATGCAGCTTCTGATTGATATGTTGTGGTTTCTGTTTTACGCAGTAAATATAGTGCTGGCAATATATTTACTGTTACCTGTATTTTTATTTTTTGTACACTGGCTATTACCTTCATCAGCAAAGTTATTAGAAAGGAGATATCCCCGACAGACCGATAAGGAATTTGATTTTGCAGCAATAATCACTGCACACCAGGATGTAAAACTGATTCCGCCTCTCGTTGATTCATTTTTAAAACAGGATTATAAGAATTTTACCGTTTATGTGATAGCTGATGATTGTGATATAAGTAGCCTTCAGTATCACGATGAAAGAATAAAAATTATAAAACCTGAGATTGCCTTTCACGCAAAAATAAAATCCATACATTTTGCTGTAAAAAGCTTTGTAAGAAAACATGATGCGCTGATTATTTTTGATAGCGATAATCTTGTGCACCCGAAATATCTTTCAACACTCAACAATTATTTTCAGAGAGGGTTTCGTGCGGTTCAAACGCACATGCTTTCGAAAAATATCGACTCCACGTATGCGAAGCTCGACTCCGTAGGACACATTTACCATACTTTCCTGGAAAGACAAATTAAAATGGACCTTGGTTTAACGTCGGCGATTCTCGGGCTTGGAATTGCCATTGATCTCAATTTGTATAACGAAATAATGTATACCAATCAATTGGGTGGTTTCGATAAAAAACTCCAGGTACAACTTGCAAAAAAACTTCCAACAATCGCTTTTGCGCAGGATGCGATTGTGTATGATGAAAAAGTTGATGATGGTGAGGCATTGGAAAAACAAAGAACGCGATGGATTTTTACCTACTTTACTTATTTCGCAGATAGCTTTAAATTATTTGCAGATGGAATTATTAAATTTCACCCCGGTCGTTTACTGCTGGGTTTTAATATGCTAAGGCCACCGTTATTTCTTACACTGGCCCTTGCACTGTCGATGACAATTATTTCATTTTTTGTAAAACCTGTTATCGGTTTTGCATGGCTGATCATTATTTTCCTGTTTGCAATAAATTTTATTCTGATTATTACTACGCAAAGTAAACAAGAAGGAATGGTGAAAGCTCTGATTCACACACCCAAAATGATACTAAGGCAAAGTGCTTCTTTACTTAAAATAAAAAAGGCCAATAAGAATTTTTTAAAAACCGAACACCGTAAAATTATTTACATTGAAGACTTGCTGAGAAATGAGCCTACTTAAATCAATTTATTATAGCTGCAGTTCGGCAATTCCATTAGCGCTTCTCAAAAGGGTTTACCTGCCTGGTTGTTTACTACCTTATCATCATATTGTAAGTGATGAAGACGTATTGCATATAAAGTATCTATACCCATACAAGAACGTAGCACAATTTAAAAACGACCTGGAAATTCTATTGAAGAATTTCCAACCCATTTCAGCGGATGATTTAATACTCCATATCAGGAAACACAATCAGTCTCCAAAAAACACTTTTCTTTTATCTTTCGATGATGGCTTCCGCGAAGTTCATGATGTTGTAGCCCCAATACTGGAAGCGAAGGGAATACCAGCTATATTTTTTATAAATCCTGAATTTATTGATAACAAAAAACTTTTTTATCGCGGCAAGGCAAGCCTGCTCATCCATGAACTGGTAAAGAATAAAAATGACAAAGATGTGATAGCGCAATTCGGAAAAGTTCTGAACAGGCATGTAAATACGATAGAAGATTTGATCAGGATATTAAAGAAATTGGACGATACGGATGACACGCTAACGAATCAGCTGGCGAAAAAAGTTTCGCTCTCATTTGAAAATTACCTTGCAGAAAAAACGCCGTTCTTAACGACCGGACAATTAATTTCGTTGGATAAAAGAGGCTTCACAATTGGAGCGCATAGTTGGAACCATCCATATTATAACAAAATTAGTCTGGAAGAGCAAATTGAACAAACTACCAGTTCTTGCAACTTTGTAAAAGATAAAACAAAACAAGAGCGAATTACTTTTTCATTTCCTTACTCTGATGAAGCGCTCCCACAAGCTTTGTTCAACTCCCTAAGCAAAACAGGAATTGATCTTATGTTTGGGATTCAAAATCAAAAAGAGGAATTGAATAATAATATGGTCCATAGATTTAATGCAGAAAGACCAGGAATTCGGCTGGATAAACAGTTAAAGGGAATGATGCTCTATATGACGCTCCAAAAAAAGCTTGGAAAACAGAAGGTGAAGAGAAGTTAGCTATCGCAGTATATCAAAATCGTACAGCTTACCATTTTCTCCAAGTACCATTCGGTTTGGCGGTTGATACGAATTTCCTGAGAGGCTTTTTGTCGAATCGTAACCGTTAATGGAAAGATTTCCAATGTTTATCATTGTATAAAAAACGCTCTCAGAAGAACTTACTTTCTTGTTAGAATTATTTTTCAAATTTTCCAGCTTAGCCGGATATTTTTTTGCATACTCATCATCGGTCCATATAAATAAAGGCACTTTTGCAGTAACCAAATTTGGATGATAAGAATGAAAATATAAGTCATCGTTATTATCGTTTAGATTTTCTCCGTGATCTGATACAAACAAAAATGAACCGCTGGCACCCGATGATTTTATAACATTGGCAATCTCGCTCAATATATGATCAGTGTATAAAATCGAATTATCATATTCATTAATGATTTCATTTTTTGGTGGTCTTGTCATTAAAGAATGATTCCTGTCCGAGGTGGGAGTAAACTTTTGAAACTCCGGAGGATAGCGCAATACATATCTCCAGTGGCTTCCAATTAAATGTATAATAAGGAAAATATTTTTTTGCGGATGTGTGTTAATCACCTTTTTAATGCTTGGAATTACTGCATCATCGTAGGTGCCTGTAAAATTGGCTTCATTTTCCCCGTGGCCGCAATACATAGCAGTATCTCCATCGTTAAAATGCATGCCTATGTTGCCGGTTAATCCGTATTGTGATTGATTTGAAATCCAGGCTGAGTAATATCCTGCTTCTTTGAAGGCGCCAAGAATGCTTTTTTCTTCTTTATGCCGGTCATATGTTGCTGCATCCGCCCTTGTTATTAACTGCGGAACTGAGAATATCGTCATTGTACCGCCAGAAGCAACATCGTGAAAGGTTACAAAATTTTTTAACTTTTCAATTTCGGGAGAGGTATTTCTTTGATAGCCATTTATAGCCCAATGATCATATCGCGAAGCTTCACCGAGAATTAAAATATAAATATGTCTTGAACTATCTGCTTCGTCAGTCTTTTTTGCTCCAAATTTGAAGTTTTTTGTATCCTCTCTGTAGCGCTTCATATTATTCATTTCACTTCGTAAAAGCCCGATCGCATCTCCCAATCTGAAGGGATAAAAGGTACGATAGGTATTACGGATCATGATACGGTATTCCGGAAGTTTTGTGCCACGTATGAAAGGTAATATGCCAAAAGAAAGCAATCCAAATAGCGAAACTATTAACCCTGTTTTCCAGCTAATTTTCGAAGGCAACTTCGAAGATATTTTTAAAAACAACCAACCAAAAAAAATAATTCCTGCGAGGGCTAATACTATTTTCCAACCCAGCAATTCCATTAACTCGTCCTTATTGGTGTCAAGCACAAGCCCTACCATTTCTGCATTTACCTGGATATTCATGTAAAAGACAGAGAATAACATTACGGGTGTAAGGGCGACGATGATCGCCAGAATCCAATAGTAAATTTTTAAGCGCCTGCTAAAAATTACGACCGGTATGAAAAGCAAAGCTTGTACGATGAAAAAACCGCTGATAGCATAATTCAGAACTCCATTTTTTATAAAAAAAATAAGATCTGGTAACAGGATAAGTATTGTGAGTAAACTAATTATTAAATAATAGTAAGCAGCCTGCTTAAAATTTAATTGTTTCTGGTCAGATGGCAAGAATCAGGAATTTATAGTTACAATATAGGTTATGCAGCATTTAATAAACGTGCAAACTTATGAAAATAATAAACTATCTAAAATGAGATTTATTGCATGTAAGCAAATTTTCAGTTAAAATCCCCGGATGAGTATCTTGATTGCGGGGTATCATATGCAATTCCTAAAGTGTCACTCAATTTTTTTCTGTACACGAAATATTGGATCTCCTTTCCAGAAACCATATTTGAAGTTTTCTTCATCAGAAAATTCAGAAGTATAATCTTCAATGGCAACATAAAATCCCGCTTCACGAAGGCGGTCAGCATAATCTAAACCATAGAATCTAACGTGTTCCTTTAATCCAAAAGCTTTTTCTCTTTCCAGCGGATCTTTAATTGACGGATCCTCATAAGTAATTTCCCGTTGCTTATCGTAGGGCACCTGCATTATGCCCCAGCCTTCTTTTTTCATTATCCTATGCAATTCTTTCATGGCTTTTCTATCATCTTCTATATATTGAAAAACATGGTTGCAAATGATCACATCATAGATATTATCCGGCAGATCGTTTTTAAGAATGTCAAAATATTTTGTTCCCCTGGGGTATAAATGAGGATATATATCAACCGGGTAATAAGTTAGGTTTTTTTGCCTGTTGAATTGATCAAAGAAGGCGATTTCCGGAGCAATATGAAGCACTTTCAATGGCTTGCTGTAAATATCAGTTTTGTTTTTAAAGTACATTGATAACAGGCGGTGTCGCTCCAGCGACTCACATCCGGGGCACCACGCATTTTTTCTTTTAATATTTCCAAAAGACGCAAATGCACTGAACTTCCGCCCGCAACAAGTACAATAAACTTTGTCGCCCCTGTATTTCCATTTCAAAAAAGCAAGCCTTGTTTTGTTAGCTATCACAAAAAGGATTCCCAGAAGTTCCTTCTGTTGGGTTGAAATCATAACTAATAATTATGGAAACTTATTTAATTGTTGAAACGTTAGCAACGTGCACATTAACTCGTGTGAAAATAACGCAAATGATAAAAAGAGCCAATTAAAATTGCGATCCGGGAGGGTTAAAAACAAGTTGTGAATATATTTATGTCTAATCAAATGATTTATAAAATGCTTTTGTAGCAAGCCGTAGCATTGCTTTATCACCCATACTGTCGCCATAGCAATAAACCGAAGCGTAATTAGCGAGATCATATTCTTTAATTATCCTGCTGGCTTTTTCGTTATAGTTACAATTTATACCTGCAAGTTTTCCTGTAATTTCTCCATTAATAATTTCAAGTTGCGTTGCAATACATTTCAGGCCCTGGCTATCACACCAGCCCTTGATCCAATTTATTGCCGATGCAGATACAACAACCACTTCATCACCGTTCGACCGATGTCTGTTAATTTTTTGTAAGGCTCTTTGATTCATAAGCGCTGGTAATTTTTTTTGAAAAAATGAATCACACACCTTTGAAAATTCGGTTTCCGAAAATCCTTTAAAAAACCAGCCTAACATTTTTTCTTTTGCTTTTTGATGAGATATTATTTTCAGTCTCATGGCGATGAGCCAGGGAGAGAGAATCCCCAATCCTACATACAACTGAAGCTTACCATGATGAAATTTTATAAGTTCAATCATGGTATCCTTTGTCGTTATAGTTCCGTCAAAATCAAAAAATGCAATTCCGGGCATTCCTTTCATTTAAAAATTGTAACATCTTTCATGTAAAGAATTGTGTAAAAACTTATGATCCAAAATAAAATAGTGGCCTGTATAAATCTGTCTTTATACAGAATTTTTACAGGAGATTCTGAATCACGGTTTACAAAAATAATTTGCAGGTATCGCAAAATTCCCGCTACAACAAACAGGCAGGTATAATATAGCCTGTAAGTGCCAAGACGTGTCATCACTTCGTCGGACATTGTGTACATGAAATATGCAATGATCATTACCGCGCAGATTAGCGACAGAGCAACATTTATAAATTCAAGATTGTAACCCTTTATCGCATGACGCATATCATTTCCTGAATCGAGTTTAATGAGAACGTCATCCCTGCGTTTTGCGATTGCAAGAAAAAGAGCTAATAAGAAAATCATGATCGTAAGCCACTCGCTCAATCCTATTCTAGCAATAACAGCGCCTGCCTTTACTCTCAACACAAACCCAATTGCAATGATTAGGATATCGAGAATAGCTATTTTTTTCAGTCCCAAAGAATAGGCTAAGTTCAGAAGGAAGTAAATGGAAAGTACAAAGAAAAACTTATCACGAATAAAGAATGCCCAGGATAAGCCTGCGCTCAAAAAAATAATAGAAATCAAAAGAGCCGCATATTTATTTATTACACCGGAAGCGAGTCCTCTTTTCGATTTTACAGGATGCATTTTATCTTCTTCAATATCCCTGTAATCATTTATAATGTAAATGCTGCTTGCTACAAAACAAAAGCATAAAAAACCTTCAAAAACTTTTAAAAGGGTTTCAGCATTAAAAGCCAGTCCGCCAAAAAAAACCGGTATGTAAAGAAAGAGATTTTTTGCCCAGTCTTTTGGCCGAAGAAGATTTATATAGTTCTTCATATTTCCGGGGTTTTATTCGTGGGCATAACTTCGGAACGTTCTATGATTTCCCTTTCAACAAGCCATAGCATCATAGGCATAAAAATCAATATAATTGGCACCATGAACAGCCTCGTTTGATACGCCACCACGCTTATATAGTGAACCGCAAACCAGATTGGAACAAGGAATACGAACCACTTTTTTAAAAGATGTGGAAACGTTTTAAACTTGTACAAAATTATAAATGGAATTACTCCGAATGTACCGATTAATTCAAAATAAGATTTTACTGCCACTGCACTAAAAAGATTAAGTTTTAGCATGCCAAATCCTGCTTCTGCCTTCCACAGTTGTTGCGGTCTGTAGCCGTAAAATGAACGTATAGAAAAAAATATAGCCAGAAAAATTACATATAGTGCGATGGTATTTAGCCAGGCTTTTTTCGCAGGGAAAACTATTTTTTTTAAGCCTTCTTTTTTTAGAGAGAATTGAGTTAAGTCGGTTTCTGAAATAAAATAAAGAGCGGGGATAAGCAGGGAAGTTTCCCTGTTAAATGCCGCGAGTGGAACTATAAGATAAAGCCACGCTTTATTTTTATGATAAACTATCAGGTTGGCAGTTAGAAGGTAAAAGATGATATCAAGATAAGTGTTGAATGAGAGATCGGCAGCGGTAATTGCATTTCCAAGTCCCAGGGCTAAAAAATTTATTCCAAAAAAAATAAGCCATTTGCTTTTTACAAAATAATTCCACAGTCGCCAGGCAAGATAAAAAATAAATAAGTGCTCTGTGAATCTGAACAGAGTAAAGATGATCATATACTTCATTACTCCCTTTGTTCTCATTAGATTTATAAATTCATCTGTTTCAGAAGTTGTTCCCGAAGTGCTCTCTATACTGATTTTAATTTTTTTCTCAACCGGGAAAATTCTATCAACGGTGTTATTATAGATCCACATCAGGCCCTCAACCGCAAATGGAGATAATATTCTGTATTGCCAGGGATTATAAAATTCTGACCGTCCCTGTATCACGGCGATATGCCGCTCATAAGTTAACAAGCCATTGCTGTAGTAAAAATTTCTATAGACAGGATACATAGATAAAAGTGCAAAACAAAAGCTCAGAAAAAAAATTCTGCCTTTATCTTTTTTGGGCCACAAGTGTGTAGTGCGGGTAAACATACATCAGTCTTTTTTCTTGTTCTACAATATCAAATCCATTTTCCTTCAGTAAATTCAATGCGCTGTCAGCCGAAATTTCATTTCCTATTTCACCTGAAAAAATAAGGTCGTGTAATTTATTAAAAATTACAAATGGGCTTGCGCGGTCAATATCCTTCAATACTAACCTGGCTCCGGGCTTTATTTTTTTAGATAAATTTTTTAAAAAATCCACTTGTTTTTTTTGCGGCACATGGTGTAATACATCGACTAAAAATATGATGTCCATATCTCCTATTTCATCCGGGAAATGCTCTCCATCATACAGTTCAAATTTATATCGGTCATGCCCCGACTTTCTGAACAGCAGCCTGGCATTTTTTATCAGCCGCTCCTTTATCTCTATCCCAAAAGAATAGGAGGGATGTGCAAATTCTGATAAAAGCACCAAAAGTTGGCCGTTGCCACATCCTACATCGCCAACTTTATCTCCATAGTTAACTTTTTGTATCAAACTTATAAAGGGACAAATTAAACAACGATATTTTATTTTAAGCCTGTCAATTGGCCCTGTGGTAAAATCCTGGTCTTCCAGGAAATGAATAATATCGTTATTAACGGGAGTTTTTATTTTATCCATTTATTTATTTGAGAGGGCTAAAATAACTACTATCCCATCATAACTCCAAAAACTATACAAAAGTCCGCATGGAGTACACAAAAAATCAACCATTTCAAATATGTGGCCTAATTTTATCATAAGGAAATTTTTAAAGACAGGAATTTGGTTTCTATAAACTTTTAAATTTTAATCTTTATGAAAAGAACCTTTATAACGTTTTTCTTCTTTATTTTATTCTGCGCATTTAGCTCTTCTATTTTATCTCAGCCATTTAAAAGAATATGCGTTATTGGATCTTCCACCGCCTGGGGATATTTCAAGGATCCTAATCCGCCCTATGAACCATTGTATCCTCGTGATAGCGCCTGGACTTTTAAACTAAGTAAATATTATAAAGATTCCGGGCTGATTGATACCCTATATAATATTGCATCTATTGGCACTGATCCATATAGTGGAATGCCTTCCAGCTTTACACCTCCGGCCCAAAGGAATTTACCCGATAGTCGTTATAATATAACAAAGGCCGTAAATTTTGTTCCAAAGCCGGATGTAATAATCGTAAATTATCCATCGAATAATTTTGATTGGCAAAGCAACCAGGAAATACTTTTTTGCCTTCAAACAATTAAGGACTCAGCAAATGCCAAGGGCATTCCATGTTATATAACCACCACGCAGCCACGCAATACCTTTAGTACAACAGAGCGACAGAAACTTAAAGATCTCCGGGATATTATTTTAAACCAGTTCGGGCAATTCGCTATTGATTTTTTTTCAGATATAGTAGAGGAGCCCTCACTTAATATTTTACCAGTCTACTCATTGGGAGATGGTATTCACACAAACCCCGAAGGTCAAACAGTGCTTGAACAAAGAGTAATTGATAAAAATATTTTGCTTAGTACGTTACCCGTTAGTTTTATTGACTTCAAAGGTGTAAAGCAAAACGAAACAGTTAAATTAAACTGGACTGTTTCTATTGACAAGGATTTTGATCATTTTATAATAGAGCGAAGTTCAAATGCAAAAGATTTTTATGAGATTGGAAAACTCGATATCCGGCAACCGCCGGGGCTTAATCAATATAAATTTGAAGATGAACATCCTTTTAAGAATATTAATTATTTCAGAATTATCGTAGTTGAAAAGGACAATCAGAAAATATTTTCTAAAGTAATCCCGGTTTTATTTGCCGATAAAAGAATTTACATCAGTAAAATTTTTCCTGTGCCTGCAAAAAACGAAATAAATGTGAAGATCATCGCCACTGAAAGAGGATACCTTATGTTTACTATAATTAACGAAGATGGAAAAATTGTAAAAAAAGAAACCAGGTCAGCGCAGGCTGACATGGTGTATCACACTAGAATTACGGGCTTAGCCAGCGGGAGGTATACCTTGTTAATTCAAAATAATTCACAAAAGGAGACCGTACAGTTTTTAAAATAAAAATAAGTTAGTTTTACACAATGTATGATTCGTTCGTTCTGGAAATCATAAAATCACCTCAACTTTCTACTTAAGAGCAAGATTTTTATATCACCAAATTTTACACTTTAAAATTATTCACATGAAAGCTATTTTACTTAGAGAGCTTAAAAAATTACATTTTGCAGCAATTGTTTTTTTATGCTCAGCGTTTTCTTTGCAGGTTTCAAGTGCCCAAACCGGGGAGGCACTAAATTTTGATGGAGCAGATGATTATATAGATCTTCCTTTTATTGTTCAGAATTCTTATACTAAAGAGGCATGGGTAAATATTCCCGTTGTAGCAACGGATGGTATTTATCACAATATTTTGTCCGGAAGTCAGACGGCGTTGTATGTTTTGAACGGTCAGTTAACTGCAGGCCATAACCCATCATATAATAATGTTCAGGATCCCACACCGTTAGTCGCAAATACCTGGTATCATATAGCGGTAACCTACGATGATGCTACAGGTGCTATGGTACTTTACAAGAATGGCGCAATGGTTGCATCAGGTACGGCACCGGCTTATGCAGAGACGGAAGGCTACATCGGGGCTCTCTATAACGGTACTGCATCTAATTTTTTCCAGGGCGATATTGATGAGGTGAGATTTTGGAGCGTAGTGCATACACCTGGTCAGGTAGCCGCTGACGCCAACTGTTCACTTATAGGGAATGAGCCTAATCTAATTGCTTATTATAATTTAGACCAGGGAACAGCAGGAGGAAGCAACCCAGGCGAAACTTCAGCTACAGATAATTCGGGAAATAGCCTGGACGGTGTATTATTTAATTTCGCTTTGACGGGCTCTGGTTCTAACTGGATTGCTCCCGGAGCTCCTTTGACCGGACCTTGTGCAACTCTCCCTGTTGAACTCAGTTACTTCTCCGTAGAAAAGTCTGGTAGTAAAGTGGGCCTTGTATGGAAAACAGCATCCGAGCATAATAATGCAGGATTTGAAATTGAACGATCTGTAAACGGGAATACTAGTTGGCAAAAAATCGCTTCCCTAAAGGGAGCGGGTAACTCGTCAAAAGAGGTTACTTATTCGTATAGTGATTTATCTCCCATAAGGGGCAATAATTTCTATCGCATAAAGCAAACGGATTTTGATGGTACTGTGAAATACAGTTATATAAGAAGCGTAAAATTTGATGGTAATCTAAAACCGATTGTTATTTACCCTACTGTTACGGCAAATACAATAACAGTTAGTTTGAGTGATAATTCTTTATTGAACACCCACATTTTCATAATAGACAACCAGGGAAGAACTGTTAAAAAAGAAATATTAAACCAATTGAAGCAAGATGTAGACGTAAACTCTCTTCAAAATGGAATGTATTTTATAAAAACTAAAAACGGCGATGTGGAGAAGTTTATCAAACAATAAAAGCAGAATTGCAGTAAAATAAATAAAGGGGTGTCCGAAGGCACTCCTTTTCTGTTATATGAACCGGTAATTTAAAAACAATTGGTTTTTTCAATTTTGTCTTTTTCAATTGTTTAAAACGCATTATCATCGCCTTTTAATAGCTGGTACACAGTGAGAAACATGATTTGTATATCGAGCCATAATGTCCAATTTTCTAAATACCACAAATCTTTATTTACCCTGCTTTTAATCTGATCCGGTGAGGTAATTTCTCCTCTAAATCCATTGATCTGTGCCCAACCTGTAATACCTGGTTTCAAAAACTGCCTTATCATATATTGATCTACTGATTTTGAATAGTCATCTGTATGCTTTATCATGTGCGGCCGTGGTCCCACAACGCTCATTTCGCCTTTGAATACGTTCAAAAATTGTGGAAATTCGTCAAGGCTTGTTTTTCGAATGAATTTGCCGATCCTAGTTATTCTTGCATCAGCTCTTGTTGCTTGCTTTAATTCAGACTCGCTATTCGATTGCATACTTCTGAATTTGATACAATTAAATGCCTGGTTATTTTTGCCCGTCCGCTTCTGCGAAAAGAATATAGGGCCTCTTGACTCAATAAATATCAATAGGCCTAATAATGGTATCATCCAGGATAAAATAAAAACTATAACAAAAGTGCTTACCATTACGTCGAGTATACGTTTTTTCAACCTATTTCCTACATCGTCAAGTGGCTCACTTCTAAGTGATAGTATGGGCAGGTCTCTGAAATAATCCACATGGACTGCCTGGTTTATGAACGTCGACAGGTTGGGTACTACTTTAAACCTGATGAATTCTTTTTCTGCCGCATACATTAACGCATATATTTCTTTATTCTGTTCAGGGGTGATGGTCGAGAATATTTCTTCTACATTATTGTCTTTTGATACCTGGAGTGCACCACTAATATCAGATAAAATAGGATAATGAGATAATTCGTGCAAATTGCTTTGATCCTCGATAAATCCTAACAATTGAGTGCTAATTCCATCTTCTTCAAAATACCTCGCTAATTTTTTTGCTGTTTCATTATATCCTAAAATTATCACCTTTTTTAGGAGGTGATGCCGCGCTTTGAAGTATCTTTTTATCCCGAGGTATAAAAAGCGATTGAGAAGTAATCCAAAACCGAAGCTTACAAGCGTAATGATTATATACAGTCGCGACAAAACGAATTCCCGGGTGAAAAATAGGTACACCAACATGGTAATAACCCATAGCAAGTATACCTGAGCCGTGCGTTTGGTGAAATAATCAAAATTAAGAATGATTTTGCCCGCATACGTTCTGCATATAAAAGATAAGAACAACCATAGTCCGTTAGAAATGATCAAATACTGAAAATATGATTGAAGATCATTAGATGCGATTCTTTTAATAATAACAAATTCTACAACTATGTATATGATATTCAATATTACGAGATCCAAGGCTATCAAGCTCATTTTTAGATACCGCTCAAACTGTTTATTCATATCTGCAAATTTTATGCAATCCTATTTAGAAATTGCATATCGGCAATACTGGTTAAAGTTCCATTAAGGGATAAAACTAAAAAAAATCATATATTATTGTGATCTTCATTTTTTATTCAGTTATAATTTTTCCGAATGAATAAATAAAAAATCACTTAACTAAAATTTATTTTCAAAAGCTGATAAGATGGGGGAAGTTATTTAAGAGAAGGAACACCGGTTCACTTCTAATTAGTACGGGCTAAAAATAATTATATTTTACTACATTCGATCCAATAAAATACTTCATGAATTGAAAATTCCTTCATTGAATTCCATTAACCAATTTGGAAAGGCTGCAATACAAAGGAGTTAGGCTGTATTAAAACGTTGGTGAGAGATTTGTGTCGAAATATTTTCCAGTAATGAATTTTGTCTTTCCAAAATGCTGTCTTTTTCTATTTCAGCTATTAGTGTATACCCAATAGAAGGGAGTTTGACCTTAACTGTCTTACTTTTAATTGAAATGAATTTTCCCTCCATTTTGTAAGAAGGTTCATCAATTATCTGGATAGCGTCGTCCAAGTCTACAGTTATACGCTGAATTTTAATATCCTGGTAATCATTTGCAAATTCTTTGATAATTTCTATTTCCTGATCTTTGATCACAGCCGGTTTTCCCAACCAGTACAAAAAATTTACCACACCCTCGACCCTCTTAAGCCTGCTTATCTGATCTTCGGAAATATAAACAAATACATACGATTTAAACAATGGCTCACAAACCATTTTACCCCTCCATGATACATCTGATTTCACGCAATTCAATGGGCAAAAATTTTCAATTTTCCATCTTGTAAGTAACGAAGCGATCTTTTTTTCGCACTGAGGTTTAGTATAAACTGCGTACCAATTCTTCTGCATATTCTTTTTTTTTATGTTAAGAGTGCAGTTATTCAAAGGATTTAATATTTTTATTTTTATGCCTCACCATTCCGGGGTTAGTATTTATAGCTATAATTGGAATGTAGATTATTATCATTTTGTTTAATAACCCGCGATCAATTAAAATAATTTTAAAAGTATTTACTATAATTCTCAATCCTAATAAGATACATTTACTTATTATAACGTATTATAAATCAGCAAACTAATAATTTCTCTGCAATCGATTATAAAAGGATTTACAAGGATTGGAGTCTGTATTGGGGGTTGATAGAAAATTCTATAGTAATTGGAATACTAAAGAATGAAGGTTATCGGGAATTTTATAGAATTTGGAGTTAAGTTTAGAGGTGGTTATTTAGTCTAACTTGTATTGTACTGTGCAAACATAATATTTAAAGAACTAAAATCCAAATTTCCAAATTTTAATTTTCTTTATTATTTAAGTTACGTATTGCTAAAATATTAATTGTAACTAAACTGGGTTTCTAATGAAAAAATGCTCACCCATCATTTTATTAATTTCTAGGGAGTTACACCATTTTTAGAAAATCTTTTAATTCTACATTTTTTAGCTTTCATATCTTCTTTTTTATTGTGACTTACTTTTAAAGCTGCAACAAATACAGCTCCTCCAATGATATTTCCGGGTACAGCAAGACTTATAAAATGTAGATAATTTGAAAACGTGACACTATTTTCTGAAAGCATCGCTGCAAACATTTCTACTGATCCGACGATACAATGATGAAGTCCAGCTACACCAATCACAAATGTTACAAGAATAATCAGAACGATCCGGCTGATAGTCTCTGTCGTGGAAGAAATAAGCCAGGCTAATAAACCCATGAGCCATCCGGCAAAAACAGCACTGCCGAATAAAGAAGTCCACCTATAATGAGGTATTTGTTCAGCAATATGACGGTAAGCCTCAGGTTTGATAATTTTCATTTCAACAGGTAGAGTTGCCAGGATGTAACTAAAAATAAAACATCCGATGAGGTTGCCTGAAAATACAATTGCCCAAAGGCGGAAAAGGCTCTTGAATCCTTTTTTACGGCTTAAAACAGGGATTACAGCAATAGTTGTCTGCTCTGTAAATAATTCCTCTCTTCCAATGATAACAAACAAAAATCCTAAGGGATAGCTAACGGCAAGGAGCATATGCATTGCCGGTTCACTTATCCTGTTTTCAAAAAGAGAAAACAATACCCCCATTAACAAAATACTAAAGCCAATTTCTAGCCCCGCTGCGAGTGCTGATAAAAATAATGACCAGGACGGTCGCGAATGTTGTCGCAAACCATCTTCGCTTAGCTGGTCAAGTATTTCATGAACCTGGCTTGGATTAGCCGAACTGGTACTTTTGGCCATATGAAACAAATATCGTTATTTTCAACATTTTAGTGATACGATCATCTGACTTTAGAAAGTAAATTGACAATAACTTTTACCTCGCATATAAAGCGCTCTTAAAAATGCCGAAACGGGGTATTTTTTGGGTGAGAGACCTTGTAGCCCTCATGTTAACTGTTTCCTAAAACAGCATGGTTTAACCAGCTAACACTTTCTTTTTTTTATCTTGCCGCCCTTAAATTTTTTGAATGAAAAATATTTTACTTGTTATCAATATCGCCTTAATTTTTCTCGTTGGGTTTCTATATTATTTGTATTTTGCTAATAATAAAAAATCAACAATACCGAATATTAAATCTCCTTCGGCTGGTCTGGTAGCTCAAAAGGTTGCCTATATAGACTTGGACTCGCTGCAGAATAATTATACTTACTATAAAAAGATAAAAGCTGAATTTGAAAAAAAGCAGGAGGCTGCAAACAATGAAATTACTGCTTTACAAAAAAAGTATCAGACCCGTGCGATGCAATTACAACAAAAAGGGCCAGCTATGAATCAGCAGGAGCAGGAAAGTGCAATGCAGGAAATGAATAAAATGCAGCAGGATCTCCAGGCAAAAAAGCAGGGAATTGACAATGATCTTTACAATACTAATTCAAAAATGAAGGAAGATATTCTATCAAGAATTCAAAATTATTTGAAAGAGTATAATAAGGATGGCAAGTATTCATATATATTTTCTTATGAACCGGGCTTTATGTTTTATAAAGATTCGACTCTTAATATTACCCCCGATGTAATTGCAGGGCTCAATGAATTGTATAGTGAAAATAAAAAGTGATTTGATAAGCCAATCTCAAATAAATATTTATCTTCAATCCTGTTTGTCAAAACGGGATTTTTTATATGAGTGAACACGCCACTTCTTTTAAGCCAAGCCTTCGCCTTTTTGATGCTACAATGATTGTAGCTGGCTCAATGATTGGTTCCGGAATTTTTATTGTAAGTGCAGATATCACGAGAAACGTAGGGAGCGCAGGTTGGCTAATTGTGATATGGCTGCTTACCGGGTTTATGACTCTTACAGCAGCGCTTAGCTATGGCGAGTTAAGTGCCATGTTTCCAAAAGCAGGTGGCCAGTATGTGTATCTTAAGGAAGCCTATAATCCCCTTGTAGGATTTCTTTACGGGTGGAGTTTTTTCTCGGTGATTCAAACAGGTACCATTGCCGCTGTAGGCGTTGCATTTGCAAAATTTGCAGGCTATTTCTTTCCTGCACTCGACGTAAAAGACGAGAATATTATATTCCAGGTTGGCTTTTTTAAGCTCTATCCTGCACAACTGATTTCCATTTTACTTATTATGTTTCTTACCTGGACAAATACAAAGGGTGTAAAAGGTGGCAAATGGATTCAAAATATTTTTACTTCAACAAAGCTCCTGTCCTTATTTGGCTTGATAATAGCCGGCATTATATTTTTTAAGCCAGAGGTATGGCAGGCGAACTGGACGGGTGCCTTTGATATGAAAAAATTGAGTGCTGATGGCGGTGTCGAGGGTGTAATAGGAGCGGGAATATTGGGGGCGATAGCGGCAAGCATGGTTGGTTCTATATTTAGCAGCGATGCATGGAACAATGTTACATTTATTGCCGGGGAAATTGAAAACCCAAAACGGAATATTGGGTTGAGCCTTTTTCTCGGCACATTGATAGTAACCGTTGTTTATGTTTGTGCCAACCTTGTATACGTTGCAGTTGTTCCATTAAATGGCATTGCGTTTTCACCGCAGGACCGGGTCGCTGTTGTGGCGGCAAATTCAATGTTTGGAGGGGTGGGAACGTATGTAATTGCTATAATGTTAATGATTTCTACATTTGGTTGCAATAACGGTTTAATCCTTGCTGGTGCAAGGGTTTATTATAGTATGGCAAAAGATGGATTGTTTTTTAAAAAAGCGGGATTGCTTAACAAACATTCTGTGCCTGCCTGGGCGCTTTGGTCACAATGGGTAGTAGCATCACTTTTATGCTTGAGCGGTAAGTATGGCGATTTGCTTGATATGATTTCATTTGTTGTGGTGATATTTTATGTGCTCACGATCATAGGAATTTTCATTCTTAGAAAAAGCAGGCCGGATGCTGAAAGGCCTTACAAAGCTTTTGGATATCCTATATTGCCTGCCATTTATATTTTAATGGGCATTTCTTTTTGCATTTTACTAATAATTTACAAACCCCAGTTTACCTGGCCTGGCCTTATAATTGCTGCCTTGGGTATTCCTATTTATTATTTAGTTTCGCCTAAAAAGAATTCAAATCCCCCTTTAGATGCCTCCTGATTTTGATCAGCTATTTGCTGATGTTTCCAAATTAAAAGTTGCTGTAATTGGTGATGTAATGCTTGATACATATTGGTGGGGAAACGTTGAGCGAATTTCTCCGGAAGCCCCGGTTCCTGTGGTTGCAGTGAGTAAAAGGGAAAAAAGAATTGGAGGTGCAGGAAACGTGGCCTTAAATATAAAGTCATTAGGAGCAACCGTAGCCATACTCAGTGTGTTAGGCGATGATGAAGATGGTTTGCAACTCCGGGAGCTTTTGAAAGAAAACGATATTGACTCACGGTTTATATTAGAAAGCAAAAAAAGGATAACGACAAATAAGATTAGGATAATCAGTCGTAACCAGCAAATGATGCGTCTCGATGCAGAGCATACAGAGGATATTGATGAAACTGATGAGACAAATTTATTCAACCAGATTGAAAAATATATAGTTACGGAGCGACCCGACATTGTAATATTTGAAGATTACAACAAAGGAATTCTTACACAAAATATTATTCAGCAGACTATAGATCTCTGTATTAAAAATGATATACCAACCGCTGTTGATCCGAAAAGAAAAAATTTTTTTTCCTATAAAAATGTCACGCTTTTTAAACCCAATCTTCACGAAGTATTTACAAGTTTGAATTGGTTGCCTCAAGAAGCTTCAGTTGAAGTGCTTTCTGATATTCACGGGCAGCTTAAGGAACAACTGGAGCACGGTATTTCAATGATTACCCTTTCTGAAAAAGGAATATTTTACCAGCAGGATGCAAATAAGAATATTATTCCTTCTCATAGAAGGAATATCGCGGATGTCAGCGGAGCAGGAGATACAGTCATAGCGGTTGCTTCCCTGATATACGCTTCTACTAAAAATATTCACCTGTCTGCAGAAGTTGCAAACATAGCTGGTGGCATAGTTTGTGAAGAAGTAGGAACAGCGGCAATTAATAAAATCAAATTGCTGGAAGAGTGTAAGGAGTTGGTTAAATAATTTAGTTCAATGTAGAGAGCTTGTTATTTCAAAAAGATAAATATTGATGAAAAAAATCTCTATTGCTATTCATGGAGGAGCCGGAACTATTCTAAAGGAAGACATGACTCCGGAACTTGAAGAAGCTTACAGGAATGCGCTACAGCGAAGCCACGGATGCAGGTTATGCTGTTCTTGAAAATGGCGGCACAGCTGTAAGGGCGGTTAAAGCGGCCGTGGTAGTTATGGAAGATTGCCCTTTGTTTAATGCGGGCAAGGGATCTGTATTTACAAAAAAGGGATTAAATGAAATGGATGCCGCTATCATGGATGGAAGCATGTTGGAGGCAGGAGCCATTGCCGGCGTGAGAAATATTCGAAATCCGATAGAACTTGCCGAAGAGGTAATGTTGCATAGTGGCCACGTTTTTTTAAGTGGTAAAGGTGCCAATGATTTTGCCATCAAGCAGGGAATAAAATTAGAGCCTGATGAATATTTTTATTCAGAATATCGTTATGATCAATGGCGTGAAATAAGAGACAGTGATCTTTACCAACTCGATCATAAAAGTGACAAGCTTGTTGGCTTGATGAAAGATAAAAAATTTGGAACCGTGGGTGCAGTTGCCTGCGACGAAGATGGGAATATTGCCGCGGCTACTTCGACCGGTGGTATGACGAATAAGCGTTATGGGCGTATTGGCGATAGCCCGATGATAGGTGTGGGAACGTATGCAAACAATAAAACGTGCGCAATCTCCTGCACCGGCCATGGCGAAATTTTTATAAAAGCCGTGGCAGCCTATGATGTAAGTTGCCTAATGGAATATAAAGACATGACGCTTCAACAAGCTTGCGAAGAAGTCGTATTAAAAAAGCTGGTTAAAATGCACGGAGACGGCGGGCTTATTGGTGTAGACGCCAATGGCAATGCAGCAATGGTCTTTAATAGCGCCGGAATGTATCGTGGTTTGCGCAATAGCGATGGAGAAAATATAATTGCTATCTATGGCGATTAATTGTCCAATTGTAATATCTATCTTTTTTAAACCCGGTGCTTTTCAAAAAAGTTTCAATAATATTCTTGACTTCTTTCGTCGGCCTGTCCTGAGTATATTTTGTTGTAAGGGCACGTCGGGTGATGTTCGTTTTTAATTTTTATTTTAAGGGCAGTTACTGCTTCTTCATTCCAGTCACCTTTCTCATCAAACGTTTCAAACCCGGAAGGATTAACTAACAGTATTTAATATTTGCGCAGCTGGCAATGTTATATGAATAGAATCTCCGGTAGTATATCTACATCTTTTTGCCTGCAACGTTTTTTAAATCCATACCGGCGAAAACCTTTGCCCTTACCTATTATGACAAGCCTGTCAGCTAGATGGCATCATCATCATGCCAACTCCTACGGATAATATGGACGAAATTCCTTTACCGGGTTTGGCAGCATCCATTACCACTTCATCTGTATAGGTTATGGTAATTAGCTGTGAAAGTGTATTTATTTCTTTTATTAATTATTGGCGTTTCTTCAATTACAACAGGTTGGCTTGCAAAAATATTTTTGAAGGAAGGAAGCCAGTTGATTTTTTGAAACAAAAAAATTACGAGGAAAGCAGCAGCAGCAATTAATGAATATTTGAATAGAGTTTTTCGCATTATTGTAATGTCGATTTAGGTCTGGAAAAATTAATACTGATATTGTGAAAACCTTCTTTTTTTAAAAAATTATTGATAAAAAGAGTAGCATTGCTTTCAGCAGTTATAATTATCCTAAGTGAATTGCACTTTTTTTTATTTGTTTTTACCTGCGAAGCCAGATGCATCTTTTTCCTGCGATGAAAAATTTGTACGGAACATCGATACATCTTCGTACACAGTTTTTACATCTTCAGGTTTAATATCTATATAAATTAATTTTGCATGAGGAAGCGTTAAGAGAATATTATTTCCATCTATCGAGATATCGTTTTCTTAAATTTTTGACAAATCAATGCCTGCCACCAATGATGCTTTGCAACTCATTAGTATTTTACGATCGCCTACCTTATACCAGGTTTTATTATCATTGGCTTTGATAATTTTGGTAACAACATATTCTGCGGTAGCAAGGTTACTCATTTTTTGCAAGCCAAGAATCTCCTGCATTTTTTAGTTTTCTTCTATTTCTGAGCAAAATAAATAGACAGGAAAAGGAAAAATAAAATTAGATACATTCGCAGCCAGCAATTTACATAAACACAAATTATTAACAGGCCATTGAACAAATATTAATTAAAACATTTTAAAACTTACAGATGAAGAAAATCGCTGTAATTGTAGCCGGCGGCAAAGGAACCCGGATGAATAGTGAACTGCCAAAGCAATTCCTGCTTTTAAAGAATAAGCCAATTTTATATTATACGATCAAGGCATTTCTTGATGCTTATGATGATATAGAGATTATTCTTGTATTACCTGTCGGAGCATATTGCCAAAGGCCAGGAAATAATTGACGGATATTTCGACCACTCACGGTTTAGGCTATGTGAAGGAGGAAGAAGCCGCTTTCATTCTGTACAAAACGGGCTTGCCTTGATTGATGAAGAAAGCAATAATATTTGTTCATGATGGGGTGAGATGCCTTCTAACCGGAAACCTTATAAAAAAATGTTACGAGGCGGCAATGGAATATGGAAACGCAATTCCGGCAATTGATTGTAAAGACAGCCTTCGGTTACTGACAAGCAATGGGAATAAAATACTTAAAAGAAATAAGGTGAAATTGGTCCAAACTCCGCAAACATTCCATAGTAAAATATTGTTGCCTGCTTTTAAAATTGATTATAAAGATAAATTTACAGATGAAGCCGCAGTGGTTGAAGAGTTTGGACTAAAAATAAATCTTATTGAAGGGGAAGAAAGTAATATAAAAATTACTACCCCCTTCGATATCCAGTTGGCTGAAAATTTATTGTTTGAATAATTTAAGGAGCGGCGGTAGCCGGTTCATTTTTATACCCGCATATTTTTCCTCCTTTGCGCCGAAACTGCCGTAAAACCAGGCAAGATTTTTTATATCACTGCCTTCAAAATCAAGTACAAGGTTTTCTCCTGCATGTTCTTTTATAAAACAATCAATCATTAAATGTGAAGCCCCTGAAGTTCTGCCATTAGGATGATTCCCTACCAAAATATAATATGCCCGGTTATGGGAAAAAAAATAAGCGCAGGAGGCTACAAGCTGGTCTTGCGACGACCAGACTCCATAAGTAACTGCGTTATTCTTTTGCGCTAGGTTTGAAAATAAGGAAGAAAAATTTTCGTAATCTTTATCAGTTACGGGCGAGAAACCCTTTGATTGTTCCCTGGCAAGATTTATAACATTATCAATTGGAATATTTTTTTGAACGACATTGCCCAAATCGATGGCACGCTTTATATTTCTCAAATGGCTTTTTGAATATGCCGCTTGTAAGTTTTCATGATTTTTTTGGAGATTAAGAAAATAATTTCGTCGTTCATATATTTCGTATCCGGCAACAGGAGAATACGTTTTCCCTGTTTAGATAAAAATCCCAATACTTAAACTTTCCGGGAATATTGTCAAGAAATGCCTTCATGATTTCCGCAGAAATATTATCTCCGAAGATGCCAAGCGACGCTGCAAAAAAAGGTTGATACAAATAATATACCCCAAACTTTTTATTCCAGGTTAATGGCATTACAAATGAATAATTATCCAGTATTAAGGCATCCCAGTTTTTACTCATTGTATCGAGATAAAAAGAATACGCATAGATCAATCCATTGGATGCTGTATCAATACAATGATCCCATTTGGCCTTATCAATTTTGTCATGTGGCAAATAAGATATTTTCACAAATACTTTTTAACTGGGGAAATAATTAAAGACCGGATTGCTTAAGAATTTTTGAAAAGCTAAAGTTTTGTATATCGATGCTGAATGAAATATTTTTCCAGAATCTTTTTTCAGGTAGGGTCGATTTAAAATAATTATCATACACCTTACTATAGACAAAAGGAAAATAGATATTGACAAGATCCTTTAAAATTGATACTTGTAAGCCAGCATCATAAATGAATTTTCCTGTCGGAGCATTTTTTTTCCATGCCTCAGCGTATGTGCCCACATCTAAAAATACTTTGAGCGGAATTTTAAATGGCAGCACCTGTAACGGATTAAATTTTTCAGGAAAGTCTGTTTTGAAATTTGCTGCAGCCAGCCAATCATCGGTCTTGCCTATTTTATCGGCTAAAAGATCGGTTCTTACTTTAAACCCTCCATCTCTTATCATTATTTGTTGAGAAGAAAATTTTTCAAATTCATTTCTGCCATAAAAATAATTGCTGTATGTGTAATCCTCGTAGCCATTGGGGCCGCTCATATTAAGATGATACCTGTCTGTTTCAAATTGCTTCAGTATGGTTTTGTCTCCAAGGTAAACAAACTTGCCTCCAAATAAACGCACATTCATGCCACCGCCCTTTGCATAATTAAAAAAATAATTTCCATCAAAGGCAAGCCGCATGAAATTCTTTCCTTGTTCCGCTTGCAATGATGCCATAAAGGGATACAATGCTCTATTATTTTCTATCGTCAATTTTAATTGGTTAAGATAACGGTTGATCTTCGGGTAAGAAATAATATCGACCTGGTTAACTGTATCCCTTGTAAATAATAAACCTGTTTCTTTTATAAAATAGGTTTTCCATTGAATAGATTTAGTGACCTTACTTATCGGATTTTTGTTTTTGAAAACAACCCTTATTGAAGGAACGATTTTGGAAAAACCCTGGTAGTTTTTTGTTCCTGTTGAATCTGTAAAATCGTCAACTGTAAACGTTTCCCCACTTAAGGAAAACTCCGCTTTCCTTATTGAGCCGTAGCTCATGACATTATAGCCAACTTTTCCAATGCCGGTAAATTTACCACTCCCGGTAGCGTACAATGGCGCAGCAAAAAAATGAAATGCAGGTTCAGGGAGTGTGTAGTTATGAAGCAACCCGCCGACCATAAATTTGTCGTAGTTGTTGATGCCTATCGCAGGCGCAATGAAAATATAATTGTGTTTACCTGTTTCCTTAAGACTAATAAAAGGCATCACCTTTGTATCTTTCTTTACTTCCTTTTCCATCTTCCCTTTTCGTGACAATAACAAGAAAATTGAATCCACATTTTTGTTGCTCACATCCTCAACCACTTTTTTGAAATCTCCCGGATAAGGATGCTTAAATTTCCACCGGTTATAGTATTCATGAAGACAACTGTCAAACAAAGGTTGCCCTACATAATCCTCCAAAACTTTCATCCATTTGCCCGTTTTATAATAGGCTATTTCATTATAATTAAATTCTGAAAAATTTTCGGAAGCTGTCTCAATCGGCTGATCTTTTTTTGCGTCAATAAGGATTCTGTAAAAAAGATCATTTGTATTTTCGGGTAATCGCGATTGTATAAATTTATCTTTTGGAATTACCTTGTTATCTTTTGGATATTTTATCGCTTCATACCTGTTGTCAAAATAAGTATTCATTCCTTCGTCCATCCATGGATGCTCTCTTTCATTGCTTGCAAGGATTCCATAATTCCAGTTGTGGCCAACTTCGTGCTCAATAGTATTGTCAAGGTCTTTTTCTGACTGCATTGGCGAAATACTGGTAATAGTTGGATATTCCATGCCGCCATCAAAACCCATTTTCGCCTCAACTGCGGTTACGATATTATAGGGATATTCACCAAGCCATGCACTGCGGGTTCTTACAGCATCTTTTAAAAATTGAATGCTGTTCTTCCAAACCTGTTTTCCACCTGGTGTAAAAAAAGAATAAGTCTCTATAACTCTTCCTGAGGCCAACTTTAACGTGTCATAGTTGACGATAAATTCTTTATCCGCGAACCATGCAAAATCATGAACATTATTTTGAAGATAGTTTAAGGTTTTAAGTTCCTTGTCCGCTTGGGGAGTTGCGACAGTCACAGATTTTATAGCTGGCTTGCTTTTGGAAGGCAATGGCTTTCTTGGCGTGGATGACTTGTTTTTTAACAGCCGATTCCTGGTGTATCACATCCGCTGCCTGGCGATTTTCTTTTAACCATTTTATTTCCTCTTCATTTTGTAATTCTCCGGTCGCTGCAATTACATAATTTTTAGGCACTGTTATTTGAACATTAAAATTTCCAAACTCACTATAAAATTCTCCCTGGTCAAGGTACGGCATCGGGTGCCATCCACGGTTATCGTATACGGCCGGCTTAGGATACCATTGCGTTATTTGATAAGTATTACCAACATGGCCGCCTCTTGAAAAATTAAAAGGAAGTTTTTCGTGAAAGGGAGTGGTAATTTTTATTGTTTGCCCTGGAGCGATAGGGGCCGGCAAAAGGAGTTTTGCAACGTCAATATATTGCGGATGATCTTCAAGGATTGAGGTAATGCCATTTACCTTAAAGTCAAGACGGTTTATATAACCGCGTTTATCATTGTCACTAAAATAAAAATCAGTTCTGCCTAGTTGTAAAAGTTGTTCGCTGAAAGCAGTCTGGTCATTTTTGTAGGCATTTGGCCAAAGATGAAACCATATGAATCGAAGGGTATCAGGCGAATTGTTGGTGTAATCAATAATCTCAAAACCCTCAAGCGTATTTTCTTTATCATTTAAGGTTACATCAATTTTATAATTTACCTGTTGTTGAAAATAGGCCTGTTGGCAGACTGTTATTTGCAATTGAAACAATAAAAGAAAAAATAGGAAGGGTCTTTTCAAAATTGATATTTAGCCAAATATAAAAAATGATTGTCAAGAAAGTGTAGCTGCGAATTGCGCGAATTAGCAAGAATAAAGAAAACGCAGCCACGGATTACAGAGGTTGACATGGCAGGCAAAAAGAACAATGTAGCGATTAGTTAGACTTCTCCCTGATTAAAAAAATTATTCTGTTGTATACTTGGAAGGCCACAAAATTCGTGGCAAAAAAATTCTATGTTAATCAGGGGGCAAAAAGCTACTTTCCCTTTCCTAAAAAAATAATCCTTAGTGTATGGATCATTATTTTAAAATCGAGGGCAAGCGAAATATTTTCAATGTAAATAATATCGTACTTCATTCTCTCAATCATCTCTTCAATGTTTTCGGCATAGCCAAACTTTACCATCCCCCAGCTTGTAAGACCAGGTTTTACTTTCAATAGCATTTTATATTCAGGGTAATTTTGAACTATCTTATCAATATAAAATTTTCTTTCGGGCCTTGGTCCTACAAGACTCATCTCACCCTTCAAAATATTCCAAAGCTGGGGCAGTTCGTCAAGCCTCCATCGCCGCATTATTTTACCCCATGCATTAATTCGTTCGTCATTATCACTGCTAAGCATAGGGCCGTTTTTTTCTGCATCATTGACCATTGACCGGAACTTAATAATGGTAAAGAGATGCCCTTTAAACCCCACCCGTTCCTGTATAAAAAAGATGTTTCCTTTTGACGATAGTTTTGTTCTGATAGCGGTGTATAAAATTAATGGAGATAGTAAGGTGAGGCCCGCTGCGGCAGCCAGTATGTCAATTAATCTTTTTATATTTTGCTGCCACGCCTGCATTAAGCCCGTGTGTATTTCAATTAAAGGCGTACCCAGTACGTTAGTCGTCCGTACAGCACCGCTTAAAAAATCAACTTTGGCAGGCATTATTTTAATGTTTACTTCTTTTTCATTCATCCGTTGTAAAATTTTATCAAGCCCCGATCTTTCTTCTTCCTCAACTGCAATAATTATCTCACTTATTTTATGATCATCAATCGTTTTATCAATGTTATCTATTTCACCCATATTGGGAATAAATTCCGATAGTTTTCTAGGGACGTTGTAACCGATTTTAATAAAGCCAAGAATTTTATAACCTGTCTTTTCTTTGTTAGTATTAATAGATTTATAAACCTCCACGGCTTGCGATCCAGAACCTACAATAAGAGTGTTAAACCACACTTTTCCTTCTTGTAACTGGCGATGTGCCTTCGATAAAATTATCAGCCGGAAAAGGTAAGTAATTGCAAACTGGAGAGCAAATAGTGCAAAGAATTCACTGTAATAAAGAACATTATTTTTGCCGCTGCTATAAAAAAGATAGATGAAAAAGAGTATGATGCTGCCGATAAAAGTAACAGTGAAAGTTGATAGTAATTCGAGCAGTCTCGATTTGTAATAAATGCTTTTATAGGTTCCCAAAAGATGATAAAGGATGAGCCATCCAACTGGTAAGAGGAACAGGCCGTAAAAGAATTTTAATTTGAAAGCGATTTCATCGCCAATCGATATTTTATGTAGACAATAAAAAATTGTCCATGCTATGGCTGACGCCATGAAATCGCTAAGGACATAAGTAATAATGTGTATTTTCTTTGTCAATTCTTGCCAGGGATCTTTTACAGAATGTCAGTTGATTTGATTGCGGTTTATTTTGTCAAGAATTAAATGGGCGACTTCCATTGCACGAAAGCCATCCACTTCAGATACAATCGTTGATGTATTATTTGAAATAGAGTCAATAAAACTTTGCAATTCCATTTTTATTGCATTGTTTTCTTTAATAAGCGGAGCAGCAATTGCAATCGTCCTGGTTCCGGTATTAGTTTCAATATCAAATGTAAATACGTTTTTGTCTGACGGGGATTTGTATTTTATTACTTCTGTTTTTTTATCTAAAAAATCAATACTGATGTAGGAATCTTTTTGAAAGAGCCGCATCTTTCGCATCTTTTTCATACTGATGCGGGATGAGGTAAGATTGGCCACACATCCATTATCAAATTCAATTCTGACGTTCGCAATATCCGGACTTTCACTCAGGACATTTACACCATTTGCAGATATATTTTTTACACTGCTTTTCACGATACTTAGAATTATATCGATGTCATGTATCATTAAGTCAAGTATTACACTCACATCTGTACCTCTCGGATTAAATTGCGACAGCCTGTGTACTTCAAGAAACATCGGATTGAGCTCGTATTCTTTCAGGGCAAGAAAAGCCGGGTTGAATCTTTCAACATGGCCAACCTGGAATTTTATATTGGCCTCTTTTGCAAGCTTTACAATTTCCCTTGCCTCGCTCATGGTATTTGCCAATGGTTTTTCAACAAATACGTGCTTGCTTTTTAATATTGCCATCTTACACAATTCGTAATGAGTAGTGGTGGGTGCTACAATATCAACGGCATCACATTCATCCATTAATTCTGCGGGATCCGAATACCTTTTAATCCCAAAAGCTTCACTTATCGCTGCCGCAACATCATCGGAAGGGTCGTAAAAACCGATAATTTTAATATCGTTTATTTCCTTCCAGTTATTTAAATGAAACCTTCCCAGGTGTCCAACGCCAAAAACGCCCACTAATAACATACCTATTTAATTAATGCGATAAAGATAATGACGGGGAGACAAGCAACATGAAGAAAAACTAAAATTATGTTGACAGAGAAATTGCCTTCTGTAAAAAAGCCCCGTTACAGGGGCTCAATTTTAAAACTTAAGAAGTTTGTAATAAACGCGAATGTGATAAATACTCCTCGTTAGGGCTGTATAAAAATAGACAGGAACCATTTTTAATTTTTTCGATAATAGGCTTGTAAAGCCTGGCGGGTAATGCGGGGCATCCAAGGCTACGGCCAAGGAATCCCTGGCTTTTTAAAACGCTCTCAGAAACATATGGAGCACCATGCATCACAATAGCCCTGCTATAAGCATTGTCGTTAATGCCTTTTTCCTCGCCTTCAAGATGAAGTGAAAACCCATGAGATCCTTTATAAGTAGCTCCGGTTACATAAAATCCCAGGCTGCTTTTAAAACTTTCAGGATCGTTGGAAAATTCTTTTGCAAATTCTTTACCTGAATTACGACCGTGAGCGACATAGGTGTTAAAAAGTATTTTGAAATTTTTTATATCTATTACAAATAATCTTTTCTTATTTGACGGCAATGAAAAATCTACTATTGAAAGTATATTATCATTTGCTATTTTACCCATTGAACGCAATTGTGTGAAGCCCTTTAAAGCATTTTCAAAAGCTGTTTTTGACAAACCAAGGGTATTTAATTTTAAGCTGTCATAAATAAAAAACTTTCCTGTCGCAGCCGGAATTTCCGAACTTAATATTAATGAATCAATGGTTACCTGTGAGGAATTTGAAATCAAATGCGAATGCGGTTTCACTTTTGCAAATACAAATGGAAGATGTATTAAAAAAATCAATAAGGAGCCAAGGCAGACATAAAACTTTTTCAGTGATTTAATCATTCATTAATATTTTTAAACATTTAAGATACTGTATAAACTCGTTGTAATTACAAGTTTATCCTTCAACAATCAATGTTAGCCGCAGTGATTGAAACTGATAAATTCAGGTTCCGTAAAAGACTGCAAAGATAAGCTGAAATGCCTGCTATTCCTAGGTTTGAATGGATTTTTAAGTCCGAAATCAATTCTTTTGAACTTCTTTAACAAACCAGGTCATAGAATTGTAACAATTCTTTTTTATTAACTCTTTTTTTTGAATCTTATTGCCAGTAAATGCTTTTTGGCTCCCAATACAACGCGGTACCCTCAAATTTAATGTGCTTTATTCAACATTTTTTACCACTATCTTTTTGCTGCTGTACTTTTCTATTCTGTCCAGTATCCACAAAGACAGTATAAGCCAAACGATCCCAACACAAAAACCGGCCAAAACATCACTGGCATAATGCACACGCAGGTAAACTCTGCTGAGGCCAATTGTAAGGATTAGGAGAATCCCAACTATTGATATTATCCATTTCAGCCATAACTCCTTAATATTTTGTAAAGCAATAAATATTAGTAATCCATAGAAAGTAACCGACATCAATGCATGGCCGCTTGGGAAACTAAAACCTTCCGCCGCCTTTAACAATGGGGTTATTGGCCTTTCACGATGAAAAATCAATTTCAGGAGAAACATTAGCAGCAGGCTACTTAAAGCTACAGCGGGAATTTTAATAGAATTCCACCGCCTTTTCGTGATAAATAAAAACCAGGTAGTGAGTAAAAGGTTTGCAGGAATAAGGAATGTATGAGTGCCAAGAAATGTAAAAAACTCCATGATATTTGTATGGTTATTATTCACATGGCCTGCCACAAACGAAAATACTTTTTCATCAAAAATATGTGTACTGCCTTCGAAAACTTTTCTTGCAATTAAAATAAAAGCGATTAAGGCTCCTCCAAAAACACCGAGCAGGACAAATATTTCCAACGAGAAAAGCGTGAATTCTGCGAAATATTTTTTAAATCTATTTCTTATATAGGTTATCATTTTATCTTAACAGCGCGGGTTGTAACGTTTAATCGGGTAATATTATTTTAAATGTACAATTCAATTAACGGTAAAAGATTGCAACTTATTTCGGATGTTGATTAACACAAACAGTATTGTTATCTTGTATAATTTTATTCGAATTACCCTTTATATATATTTGTAAAAAAAGTTTATACTTTCAAAATCATCCATACTAAGCAGTCCGATAGAGTATTTAAAAGGCGTTGGCCCGCAAAAAGCGGACCTTCTAAAAAAAGAGGCAGGCATTTTTACGTTTAGTGACCTGCTTGAATATTTTCCTTTCCGGCATATCGACAAAACACAAATCACGCAAATCGGTATGATCGACCCTAATGCAGACTATGTACAGGTTTTAGGCAAACTTACATCAATAGAAACTTTGGGACAAAAAGGAGGGAAAAGATTGGTTGCCACATTAAAAGACAATACCGGCGAAATCGAATTGGTATGGTTCCAGGGAATTAGCTGGATCGAAAAGACGCTGCATATCGGAACAAAATTCCGGGTTTTTGGCAAAGCAGGTTTCTTTATGAACAATCCGCAAATTACCCACCCTGAAATGGAAATTGTTGCGGAAGGAAATGTAGAAGTAAGCTCTTTTCTGGAACCTGTTTATCCCAGTACAGAAAAATTAAAAGCAAGGGGGCTCGGCGGGAGGCAAATAGCAAGGCTTACTTCTTCTCTTTTGCAAATGATAAATGAGAAGGACATCCCTGAAAATCTGCCAGTAGACATCCTCTCAAAATACCGACTGATAAGCAGGTATGAGGCATTTTGTAAAATACATTTCCCTTCCTCAACCGGGGACCATTTGGCCGCAATAAAAAGAATAAAATTCGAAGAGCTTTTTTTATCTCAATTGCGAATGGGATTGCTCAGATTAAAACGCCATTCCTCTTCCAAAGGGCTGCCGTTTAAACACGTTGGTATTTATTTTAATGAATTTTATAATAATCACCTTCCTTTTGAATTGACGGGAGCGCAAAAAAGGGTTATGAAAGAAATAAGAAAAGATACAGGAAGTGGAAAGCAAATGAATCGTCTTTTGCAGGGAGATGTTGGAAGCGGAAAAACGATGGTCGCACTTATGAGTATGCTTATTGCGGCTGACAATAATTACCAAAGTTGTTTCATGGCGCCCACTGAAATTTTATCCAGGCAGCATTTTGAGAGCCTGGCAACTATGTTAGGAAATCTTCCGTTAAATATAAGAATACTCACAGGATCGTCTACAGCAAAAGAGAAAAGAGAGATCCTGGAAGCCTGCGCAAGCGGTGAAATAAATATTTTGATAGGTACACATGCCATAATTGAAGATGCAGTTCAGTTCAAAAACCTCGGGCTTGCGATCGTTGATGAGCAGCATCGTTTTGGAGTGGCACAACGAGCGAGGCTTTGGAAAAAGAATGAAGTAAGCCCCCATGTTCTTGTGATGACGGCAACGCCTATCCCAAGAACCCTGGCACTTACGGCTTATGGTGATCTGGATTATAGCATTATGGATGAATTGCCGCCGGGGAGAAAGCCAATAACCACTGTTCACCGGATGGAATATTCGCGGCCGCAGGTAATGGATTTTATTAAAAGCGAGATTAAAAACGGGAGACAGGCTTATGTTATTTATCCCCTGATAGAAGAATCTGCGAAACTTGATTTTGAAAATTTAATGAAAGGATATGAAGAGGTAAAAGCATTTTTTCCCGAGCCGGAATATTATATCAGCATGGTACATGGAAGACAAAAGTCTGCGCAGAAACAAATAAACATGCAACGTTTTATAAAAGGAGACACTCATATTATGGTGTCAACAACTGTAATTGAAGTAGGGGTGGATGTACCGAATGCAAGTGTGATGCTGATTGAAAGCGCCGAAAGATTCGGGCTTCCACAACTGCATCAACTGAGAGGAAGAGTGGGCAGGGGAAGTGAAAAAAGTTATTGCATTTTATCTACCAAAATTAAACTCTCAGCCGAGGCAAAAAAGCGAATGAAAATAATGTGCGAAACAAACGACGGGTTTAAAATTGCCGAAAAGGACCTTGAGATTCGCGGCCCGGGTGATATTGAAGGAACAAGACAAAGCGGCGTATTAAATTTTAAACTTGCCAACATTGTAGAAGACAAAAAAATGCTCGAAGAAGCCCGTATTTTAGCAGAAAAAATTATTAACGACGACCCTGAACTTTTATCACCTGGCAATAGTTGCCTCAACAACTATCTTCACATCCAGAAAGGTAAAACGGCATGGAGTAAAATATCCTGAACTTAAAATTTTTTCCATTGTTAATAACGTATTAAATCACAAAAACCGAATTTTAATTTTCAAACTTGTAATATAATTGTTTCGTAAATTTAAGTCCGGTTCCTGTACTGATTATTACTTGTTCCTTTTTAAAGATATATTGTATTCACAGATTAAATCATCGCCTTGAGAATTTATAAATCCGTTTACTCTTACTTTATCATTACAGCCGCTAGTTTCTTTCTGGTATCAAAGTCATTTTCTCAAATTGAGTTTATTGAAAATAAAGGCCAGTGGAGCAATGAAGTGAAATTTATGAGTTTGGCAGGAAGCGGCTCTTTTTATCTGCAGCAAAATGGATTTACTGTTGCGCAAAATAATCTATCAGACATAGAAGCTTTCAAAGCTAAGCGGCATGGTGAACTTTCAGAAGCGCAGTTAAAGCAGGGAATCGGTAGCAAGGTACGTTCCCATGCATACACAGTTAAGTTCCTGAATGCTCAAAATCCACAAATAATTCCCGATAAGGCTATTCCCACAGTAAATAATTATTTTATTGGAAATGATAAAAGTAAATGGGCAACTGATTGCCGGATCTTCAAAGGCGTAACATATAAAGATGTTTACCCGGGTATTGATGTACGTTATTATTCTGATGCAGGAAGTAATTTGAAATATGATTTCATTGTGCATCCGGGCGCTGATGTAAATAAGATTGCTATGAAATATTCCGGGGCAGATAAAATTTCGGTGCGCAATAAAGAACTCGTAATCTCTACAACCGTTGGCGATAATAAGGAACTGTCGCCATATACTTACCAGGTAATCGACAACAAAAGACAGGAACTTGACTGTCGTTACGTGGTGGATGGCGATGTGGTAAAATTTAAAGTGAAAAATTATTCTCCTGATAAAACATTAATTATTGACCCAACCGAAATATTCTTTAGCTATTCCGGAAGTACGGCGGACAACTGGGGATTCACCGCGACTTACGGCCCTGATGGTAGTTTCTACGGAGGTGGTATTGCCTGGGAAAACGGCTTTCCTGCATCTACAGGCTCTTACGATAATACCTTTAACGGCGCTTTCGACATTTCTATTATTAAGCTCACACCTGATGGCAGCCAGCGTGTATATGCGACTTACATAGGAGGCAACGCCGAAGATCAGCCCCATAGCTTAATTGTTGATCCGCAAGGTAACCTTGTAATAGCAGGACGATCCAAATCATCGGATTATCCTGTTACTGTTCCATTGTTTGGAAAAGGCGGAGCGTGGGATATCATTGTTACGAAATTGAATGCCGCCGGAAATGGTTTAATAGGTTCCGTGAGAATTGGTGGCAGTCAGAATGATGGTGTAAATATAGAAGACGAAACTGCAGGCGCAACCTTAAATTCACTTAAACGTAATTATGGAGATGATGCACGCAGTGAAGTTTTGCTCGATGCAGCCAACAATATATACCTGGCTTCCTGTACATCATCACCGGATTATAGTGCAACAATCACACCGGGTGCATTTCAATCTAGTCATCGGAGGAAAACAAGATGGGGTGGTACTAAAATTGAATCCCAATTGTAATACATTGCTTTTTAATACTTTTCTTGGTGGAAAAGAAAATGACGCTTCATATGTGCTTACTATCGGGAACAATGGTAATATTTATGTAGCGGGTGGTACAGCAAGCGATGATTTAAAGGGTATTTCTCCATCAGGTGTGATTCAATCTAAGTTTTCGGGCGGGGCTTGTGATGGTTTTGTTGTGGAACTTAACAATACCGGAACTGCTGCCATAAAAGGTACCTATCTTGGAACAGGCAGCGCATCAGCGGACCAGATTTATGGAATTGAAACTGATAAATTTGGATTCATTTACGTAATGGGAACTACTGATGGAAAATGGCTTGTAAAAAATGCTGCATATTCTAACCCTAATTCAGGCCAATTTATTTCGAAGCTGAAACCCGATCTCAGTGATTATGTTTATTCAACAATATTTGGTTCCGGTTCAGGAATTCCTAATATTTCACCGACTGCCTTTTTAGTTGACAGGTGCGAAAATGTGTACGTTTCAGGTTGGGGAGGAAAATCTAATAATGGCTTTTCGACTGGTAATACAAAAGGAATGCCCGTTACTGCCAATGCCATAAAGGGGCAAACAGATGCTTCAGGCAGTGATTTTTACTTTTTTGTTTTAAAAAAAGATGCAGCCTCGCAATTGTATGGAACATTCTTTGGCCAGGACGATCCACCTATTGGCGTAACCAACCCTGATACTTTTGGAGATCACGTGGATGGCGGTACCAGCCGATTCGATAGAAATGGTGTTATATACCAGGCGATGTGTGCTAATTGTTTTAAACAAGTTCCTTTTCAGGGAACTCCGGGAGCATGGTCAAGAACGAACAAGGCTACTACAGGAGGAAAGTGCAACCTGGGGATGCTGAAAATTGAGATGAATTTCGCAGGGATACAGGCCGGGCTTCGTGCATCAATTGGTGGTGTACCATATGATACAGTCGGATGCGTGCCAATTACGGTAAACTTTACTGATACAATAAAAAATGGTAAGCTTTATTATTGGAGCTATGGAGATGGATTTGGTGATACGACTACTACGCCTGATGTAAGCCATACATACACTATGACTGGAAAGTTTAAGGTAAGGCTAATTGCGATAGATAGCACTACATGTAATATTTCTGATACTGCGTACACAACTATAAAAGTTGGAAACAATAAAGTGCTTCTTGATTTCGTCGCAAATAAGCTGGCCCCGTGTACAAACCTGAGTTATAGTTTTACGAACACATCGTCCGCTGCATTAGGCGGGTTTAACCCAAATACATTCACGTGGGATTTTGGAGATAATTCAGCACCGGTGGTACAAAGTCAAAATCCCCCGGTAACGCACACTTACGCCGGCCCGGGAACTTACCTGGTAAAATTATCTATTGACGACACCACTTTTTGTAATTCCCCTGTGGACACTGTTAAAACCGTAAGGCTTTCGCCACAGGTTCAGGCGATTTTCGCAACGCCTCCAGCGGGGTGTGTACCATATACTGCTGATTTTGTAAACAATTCTCTAGGCGGGCTGAGCTTCTTTTGGGATTTTGGAGATGGCAGTACGTCGACACAGGACAATCCTTCACATTTATATCCCAATCCCGGAACTTATGTGGTGAAGCTATGGGCGTTTGATTCTACATCGTGCAATAAAGTTGACTCCACCTCTTTTTCAATTAAGGTGAGTTCAATACCTTTTGCATCTTTTTCTTATAATCCCAATCCTCCCGAGGAAAATAAGTTCACTAACTTTGTAAACGAGTCTGTTGGGGCTACCAGGTATCTGTGGGACTTTGCAGATGGGGATACAAGTACACAGGTTAATCCTTCGCATATTTTTCCAGCTACAGCTACCTATAAGGTTTGCCTTAACGCTGCAAATGCGGCAGGGTGCAGTGATGATACCTGCATCGATGTGAGGGCTCTCATAAAACCCCTTGTAGATGTGCCATCTGCATTTACTCCCGGCAGGTTTGGAATTAACAGTCATATTAAAGTGGAAGGGTTTGGAATATCGCAAATGCATTGGGTTATTTATAACAGGTGGGGGCAAAAGGTTTATGAAACAGATAACAGGAAAAGCTCCTGGGACGGAACCTTCAACGGCAAACTTCAACCTGTTGACGTTTATGTGTACACGTTAGATGTTACTTTTTCAGATGGCAAAAAATTCAGGAAGACAGGTGATATTACATTATTACGATAATAAAAATTATTAATGTTTACACTTATTAAAATAAGGCCCGTTAAATTATTTTCATTATTAATTGTTTGTTGCTGTATCTTAAAATATGGCGCCGCCCAGGATTTACATTTTTCTCAATTCTTCAATAATCCTTTGCTCACAAATCCGGCTAACACAGGTTTTATTCCTGATGCAGATTACAGGTTAGGAGCATCGTACAGGAACCAATATTCTAATATTATGGCCGTACCTTATAAAACAATAAGTGTGTACGGCGACGCCCAGGTTTTTAGAAATAGAATTGAAACAGGATGGCTTGGATTGGGAGGAGTTATTTTACGGGACGTTGCAGGAACGGGAAGCCTTACTTCAACAAAAGCGTATGCGTCGGTTGCTTATCATCAAATGCTGGGTCTTAGCAGTTTGCTTACCGCAGGCTTTAATGTTGGCTGGGCTAATAAGAGAATTGACCAAAGTAAACTGACTTTCCCTGACCAGTTTGATGGTAAATTTTTTGATGGCACGCAACCCACATCTGTGATGCTTACAAATAATAGTGTTAGTTATTTTGATTTACAGGTTGGAATGAACTACGCTTATTTTCCTACGGAAGATATTTATGTAAATGCAGGGTATTCTATACATCACGTGAACCGGGCTAAAGAATCTTTTTTTGAAGAAGATAACACCAATGATAACAGGATTGCGATGAGGCAAATTGCATTTCTGAATGGGATTTATAAAGTGAATGACGATGTTATAATCAATCCGAATATTTATTATACCACCCAGGCCAAAGCAAGCGAATTGGTATTTGGCCTCAATGGCGCGTATAATTTATCTGGTGATGGTTCCAAACAATTAATAGGTGGAATGTATTATCGCTTTAAGGACGCGTTGGTACCAATGATTGGTTTGGAAATAAAAAATATTCGTTTCACTTTCAGTTATGATATAACTACATCTTCTCTTAAAAACTTTAATCAGTCGCTGGGAGCGTCGGAATTTAATTTACTTAAAAGAGGTTTTTATAATGACTTCAGTGGCGACAGGAGACAATCCCTTTGTCCTACTTTTTGATTTCTGGTACATTTATTTTTCCAAATACTTTTTTGTATATCTTCAAGTTGATAGCCAACGTGGAATAGCAATCAGATCAATCACCTTCCGGTAATTTGTTAAGTGCCACAAAGGAATTATTAATAATTTGCAATTAAAATTTTATGAATAAAAAAATCGCCATTATTGGCGGGGGAAATTTAGGATCTGCCATCGCCGAGGGTCTGCTGAAAAGCAAATTTTGTAAAGCCTCTGATATTATAATTACGAAGAGAAAGATTGCAACGCTGCAAAAACTTATTGATAAAGGAGTGCATGTTACATCAAACAACGCGGAAGCTGTAAGGAATAGTGAATTGGTAATACTTGCAGTGAAGCCATACCAGGTCGCGGATGTTGTAAATAGTTTTAAGAACGAATTAGCGCAAAAGCACTTCCTGGTTTCAGTGGTTACTGGAGTTTTGATTACAGAAATCGAGGAGATCATAAACGTCAATAAAAAACTTCCCGTTTTTCGCGCAATGCCGAATACTGCTATTGCTATACAGGAAAGTATGACCTGTTTAAGTTTTACCAATGCGGCAGTTACTCAAATCAATTTTGTAAAAAAATTGTTTGCTACTCTTGGCAAGGTAGCCGTAATCGATGAAAAATTAATGGATGCTGCAACCGTGTTGGGAGCGTGCGGAACCGCATACGCCATGCGCTATATCCGTGCGAATATCCAGGGTGGAATTGAAATCGGTTTTGATGCCGCTACCGCAAATATTATAGCTGCTCAAACTGTAAAAGGCGCTGCGGAGTTGCTATTGCAAAAGGGAACCCATCCCGAGCAGGAGATTGATAAGGTTACGACTCCCAAGGGATGCACAATCGCAGGACTTAATGAAATGGAACACCGGGGTTTTAGTTCTTCTCTCATAAAAGGAATTGCGGTGAGCTATAATAAGATTGCTAAAGGTTGAGACATTTTATGTGATGGATTAGGAAAGCGAACCAATGCCGCAATCCTGGCGCACTTGCATTTGAATGTTATTAATTGATTTAAGAGAATAAGACGAAATAAATTTTGAATTCTAAACGTGTAATTATTGCTAACAAATTCTCAATAACGTTTTTGTTTGTCATCTTTTGCGTCTTCGCTTCTGCCCAATATAAAAAATATAGTTTCCAGGAGCCAAAGATGGGCTCACCTTTCACTATTATAATTTATAGCACGGATTCTGTCAACGCTGCCAATACAGCGGCTTCCACGTTCAAACTGATTGATACCCTTAACGGGATTTATAGTGATTATCTTGAAACAAGTGAATTGAACAACTTATGCAAAGCATCAGGTAACGGCGGGTGGATGCTTGTTTCCGAACCTTTATTTGCAATTTTAAAAAAGGCCAGGCATGCAGGTGAAATAAGTTCCGGAAGTTTTGATGTAACGATGGGGCCCGTTATCAGGATATGGCGTAAAGCACGGGATGAGAAAAAATTACCTGATCCGGATAGCCTGGAACTCGCCAGGAAGCTGGTGAGTTATAAATATATTCAGCTCGACACATTGAACGGTGGTGTGAAATTGCGGAAAGCGGGTATGCAACTGGACCTTGGAGGAATAGCAAAAGGTGAGACCGCGCAAAGAGCATACAAGCGTTTATGCGATTTAGGTTTTCCATATTCACTCATCGATGCGGGAGGCGATATTGTAGCAGGTAGGGCGCCGCCGCAAATACATGGCTGGAAAATCGCAGTCAACATGCCGGAAACAGAAGAATTGATGGGCCGGAAATTAGTGATCGAAAATAAAGCTGTTGCCACGTCAGGAGACCTCTACCAGTATGTAGAATTGGATGGACACCGTTTTTCACACATAATAAATCCCGCTACCGGTTATGCTTTAATTAATTCACGAAATGTAACCGTAATAGCTGATAATGGCGGCGATGCTGACTGGCTTGCCACAGCATGCAGCATTTTGCCTATAAAGCATGCATTGAGATTAATTAAAAAAAATCCTTCGGCAGAAGTACAGATTGCAGTTTTGAAAAACAATAAGCCTTATTTTTATCGTTCACCCGGTTTCACATCATATTTTAAATGAGAAATTTTAGATCACAAAAATTAATCTTCTTATTCTCGCTGGCTCTGGCTGTAAGCACGCGGGGAATTTCACAGAATGACACATCTTCTTTTAAAAGTTACGAGCAGCCTATTCCCGGTACTAATCTGAAATTTAAAATGATGCCCATAAAAGGCGGAAGCTTCGTTATGGGAAGCGATGAAAAGGAAAAGGACAGGGAGGCAGATGAAGGGCCTGCGAAAAAAGTTTCAGTATCATCATTTTGGATAGGTGCTTATGAAGTTACTTATGATGAGTATGACGCTTTTTTTAAGGATGAAACTCTTCCAAGAACTACTACAGAAGCTGATGCCATCACCAGGCCGAGCCCGCCCTATATTGATCTTACTTTGGGCATGGGGAAACAGGGCGGTTTTCCCGCGAACAGCATGTCACAATACGGGGCATTGATGTACTGTCGTTGGTTATATCAAAAGACAGGAGTTTTTTATCGCCTGCCTACTGAAGCAGAGTGGGAATATGCGTGCAGGGCAGGGAGCAAAACTGCATATCCTTTTGGAAATGATACAACGGGATTGAGCAATTACGCATGGTATGCCGATAACAGCGATAATAAATACCATAAGGTCGGTCTGAAGCAACCTAACAATTTTGGATTATACGATATCATGGGAAATGTTGCCGAGTGGACACTCGATCAATATGATGAAAATTATTTCAGCTTACCGGAAACATCTTTAGATAATCCTGTTGTAAAGCCGACAGCAAAATTTCCACGAACGCTTAAAGGGGGTAATTACCATGATGCAGCTGCGGAATTGCGTAGCGCAAACAGAATAAAAACAGATCCGGTGTGGAACCGCAGAGATCCTCAAATTCCGAAAAGCAAATGGTGGAATGCGGATGCACCCTTTATTGGTTTTAGAATCGTACGGCCGGAGAACGTGCCCTCCAGCGAAGAAATAAATAAGTTTTTCGCTCTTTATTTAGATAGCGAATGGTAAATTATTTTTAAAGATGTACTTTTAATTAATTCGTAAAAAGGTGCAAAATTTTACTTTGTATCCCCATAGCCTGGTGAAAGATTGCTTCGATAAAAAAAGTCAAACTCAATAAGATATTATAAGACAATTATTCTTTAACTCTAAAAATTGCAATATGAATAAGGAAACCGATTCAAACTCAAGAAGGAGCTTTATCAAGCATACTTCACTTGCGGCAGGAGGAATATTGGCTATGCCAATTATTTCAAAAGCAAATTATTTTTCAGGCTCAGCGGATACAATTAAAATCGCCTTGGTAGGCTGTGGGGACAGAGGAAGCGGAGCCGCGGTACAGGCCCTTAGTACAAAGCAGAATGTACAGATCGTTGCTATGGCAGATGCATTTCGCGACCGGCTTGATCGCAGTTATAAAAACATAAATGATGCTTTAAAAGAAAACGGAACCAGCAACCGTTTGCAGGTAAAAGAAGAAAATAAATTCGTTGGATTTGATGCATATAAGAAAGCCATTCCACTGGCTGATGTTGTGATATTAGCCACATCTCCCGGTTTCAGGCCTATACATTTTGAAGAAGCCATCAGGCTAAACAAGCATGTATTTATGGAAAAGCCGGTAGCCACAGATCCGGCGGGTATTCAAAAAGTATTGGAAGTTGCCGAAGAGGCGAAGAAGAAAAAATTGAATGTTGTGGTTGGTTTGCAACGCAGGTACCAGACTTCATACCTTGAGCTGATGAAGCGCATCCAGGATGGTGCGATAGGGGACATCGTATCAGCACAGGCTTACTGGAACAATGATGGAGTTTGGGTTCGTCCGCGCAAACCCGGTATGACAGAAATGGAATACCAGATGCGCAACTGGTACTACTTTGTGTGGCTATGCGGTGATCATATTACTGAACAGCACATCCATAATTTAGATGTTATCAATTGGGCGATGGATAGCTACCCGGTAACTGCACAGGGTATGGGAGGCCGTGAGGTAAGAAAGGGAAAAGATTATGGTGAAATTTTTGACCACCATTATGTTGAATTTCATTATGGGGATGGCACCATGCTTAATAGCCAATGCAGGCATCAAAAAGGAACTATGAGTAAGGTTGATGAATACGTTGGCGGTACGAAAGGCAGGGTTTATTTTGATGAGGCACGTATTACCGATCTGAAGGGAAAATTGATTTATCAATTCGATAAGAAAAATGAAAACCAGCCATACCAGGCAGAGCATGATGAACTCTTTGGTGCCGTTGCAAAAGGAGAATATAAATTCTGGGATGCAGAGCGTGGCGCTAAAAGCACCATGACTTCTATTCTTGGAAGAATGGCTACTTATTCAGGGCAGGTAATCGACTGGGATAAAGCAATTCACTCGGGAATAAACATACATCCGGAGGAATATGCATGGGATGCAAAGATGCCTGTGGTGCCAAACAATGAAGGACTATACGCCTCAGCAATACCAGGTGTTACACACTATGATATTGCAGCTAAATAAGTTACAGAGAAATAAGAGTTGATTATAACAATCTAGGAGCTGATAAAACTCGATTGCTTTCAGCAAATGCTTGTGCTGTAACTGCAAGGATAAAACTTTCGTCAATAATTTTTGGAATTAAAAAGCGGGCCTGTTAGCGCATTTCAGCACCGTGTTGTAACCGCATCCTGTAAGCATTCATGGCAGTATTTCCAAGCTTTTTTATAAGCTGGTAATTTGCGATAACTCCTACGACGGCGCCGATACCGGGAATAAGTTGCGCCATTTTTGCAAGATCAATGTGATCCCTGTATTCCTGTTGAAAATTGTGCCAGTCAAAATCGTGAATATTGTCTGGCAACTCTTTGCTTTTTTGATCCCAGTTTTCTATTTGATCAAATGTAGATCTCCTGAACTTCTGACTGCTGAAGGCCAGTTGAAAAATATATAGGATGTACAATCTTTCCTTATAATCTTTTACATCAAAGCCATACATAGCTGCAATATCAAAAAGCAATTTTATTTTTATTCCAAGTAAAACTGGAAAATCAACAAATCCTAATAAGACACCTCCGGCCCCTGTGAGGCCTCCTTCAACTGCAGCTGTTTTTTTATAATTATTTATTTTTTGCAGAATGGCTGTTTCTGTTACTTCTAATGAGTGAAAGACCGGTTTTTTAGGAACCGTATATTTTGATCCAAACAATACCACCCGCACCATTTGCTTAATAGTTGCGGTAATGGCCTTATGAACTTTTGCGGGTATTAAGCTGTTAATTTTATCCTGCAGCGATTTAGATAATTTCCCCGCATAGGATGGCCGCCGGCACATTTTTTTTTGCCAGGCCTTTAATTCTTCATCAATTTTTTTTTGATAAGTAGTAACAGCCATTGTTTAAATAGTTATTCCCTGATTACCTTTCATTTGCAGCTAATTTTAATTTATTGTTGTCTTATAAATTCAGCACATGGGAAAAGTTCTTTCTCTGCAATTGTCATTTAATCCGCGATTTGTTTGTTATGAAATAAAATAGATTATTTCAATTTTTTTTATTTTATAAAAGCTATGAGCGATTTTCTATAAATGTAAAACTTTAACCTAATCTAAAATCTTGACATGAAATTAAAACTACTATTATCATGGATAGTGCTTATGGTAAGCGTACCCACTATTGTTTTTGCCCAGGCACGAAAAATTTCAGGAAAAGTTACAGATCAGAATGGGAATGGAATTCCCCGTGCATCTGTTATTGTAAGAGGAACGTCGAGTGGAATATCCGCAGACGAAAATGGAAATTTTTCAATTGATGTCCCCGGATCTAATTCTGTTATTGTTGTTTCATCAGTGGGTTATCAGACCCGGGAATTAAAACCGGGCAGCAATAATAATCTTACGGTTACTATGCAAAGTAGCCAGGACTTATCTGAAATAATTGTAACCGCTCTTGGTATTAAAAGAGAAAAGAAAGCTTTGGGATACTCCGCGCAGGAAGTAACTGGCGATGATCTCCTGGAATCCAAGCAAACTAATATACTCAATGCGTTGCGTGGTAAAGTTGCGGGCGTACAAATCAATAGTGGAGGTGGTGCCCCGGGCCAGGGCTCCCGAATTGTGATTCGTGGCATTAAATCTCTTTCACCTGACAGGAACAACCAGCCGTTATTCGTAATTGATGGCGTATTGATAGATAATAGTACAACGACAATTGATGGTTCAGGCGAAATCAGGGGTCTATCCAACAGGGCTTCTGATATCAATCCTGACGATGTGGAAAGCATTTCAATTTTACGTGGTGGCGCTGCTACGGCTTTATATGGACAGGCGGGTTCAAACGGAGTTGTTGTTATTACCACCAAATTAGCAAAGGCGGGTAAGCTGAGAGTAAGCCTTACAAATACTTATGGCCTTGATGAAGTAAATAAATTTCCGGACGTTCAAATGAAATACACGCAAGGATATAATGGTAAATATGATGTTACCGAGTTTTTTCCGACATGGGGACCTACCATTGCAGAGGCGAAAGCTTTAGACCCCACGCATCCTGATAAAATTTTTAATCATTATGCCAGGGGATACCAACAAGGAAACCAGTTTAGAAGTAGCCTAAATCTTTCGGGAGGTACAGAAAATGCATTGCTTAGCTCCTCGTTATCATATTTTAAACAAAATGGAACTATTCCATTTTCAGATTATAAAAATATATCTGCCCGGCTCAGCGGACAATTTAAGGCAGGAAGTAAGCTAAAGATTAACCCATCAGTTTACTTTATTAACTCAGGTGGGTATCGTGTAAATGCAGACCGTTTTAATGAAAGTCTCACTTATTGGTCTCCCCGCTGGGATGTAAAAGATTATATAAAACCCGATGGCACTATGAAGAGCTATCCTGCCGAAAACAACAATCCCATTTATGCTGTCTATGCCAATCGTTTTAAAGATGATGTAAACAGAATTATCGGGAATGTGGCCCTGACATACTCACCATTCGATTGGCTCGATGTGGATTACAAATTAGGAATGGATTATTATACTGACTTTAGAAGACATACCGGACCAGGACCTAAAGGAGTTGTTGACGAGGTAGTCTACTATGAAAACGAATTTTCAACCAGCGGGGGTTTTGTACAGGAGCATCGCATTAGCAATCGCATCTTGAATTCAATTGTAATGGCCACTTTCAAAAAAGACTGGACAGATAAATTTAATACTACTTTACGTGCAGGAAACGAAGTTCGGGATATTAAATACAGCCGTCTTACATCTACCGGTAAAGAACTGGACGTACCCGATTTGCTGTCCTTAAATAATGCAAAAGAGCGTACTACTACACAATATGAAAGCCTTTATCGTATCGTAAGTGCATATGGTGATCTTACATTGAGTTGGGACAAGTATTTATTCTTAGATGTGACCGGACGCAATGAATGGACATCAACACTTGCAAGCCCGAACAATACCTTCTTTTATCCTTCAGCAAGCTTATCTTATGTTTTTTCCGATCAAATTAAAATGCCTTCATGGATAAGCTTTGGGAAGCTGAGAGCTTCATTGGCCGCAATCGGTAAGGATACAGATCCATACCAAACCAACGTATATTATAACCCAACTGTGATTTCATCTACAAACCAGGTAGCCTGGAGCAGGGGTGATGGTAAAGGAATTGAGACGTTAAAGCCCGAGCGAACAAAAACGCTGGAGATTGGCACTGAGCTAAAGTTTTTTAATAGCCGGCTCGGTGTAGATTTTAGCTGGTACAAGCTTAACAGTCGCGACCAAATACTGCCTGTAAGTGTGTCACCTACCACTGGGTTCACACAATTTATAATTAACGCTGGTGAAATTGAAAATAAGGGAGTCGAATTGGTATTAAATGGTAACCCGGTTAGGTCCGATAATTTCAGGTGGGACGTTACTGTAAACTTTTCATCAAATAAGAGCAGGGTTCTTTCATTGACACAGGATCTGAAAGAAATTGTGGTAGGTACACACTACGGATACGCTGGTTCAACGGCTTCATTGAAATATGTGCCGGGTTACGCTGTTGGGAATATTTATGGTACTGCCTACCGGAGATACTACGGTAGTAAGCCAGATGACGGCGTAAGCGTCAGGGATGATCTGCCAATTGTCATTGGTGCTAATGGCTTTCCTGTTCGTGATGCAAATCAAAGGCTGCTTGGAAATTCACAGCCAAAATGGATTGGCGGGATCACAAATAGTTTTTCCTACAAGAATTTCAGCTTGTCTTTCTTATGGGAGACTCAACAAGGACAGGACCGCTACAACCAATTGGGAAACTTTGAAGCCGCATTTGGAATTGCCAAATACACGGAAAATCGCAATGACACAAAGGTTTTTGATGGAGTACTTGCTGATGGCACACCCAATACCAAAGCCGTATGGCTTGGCCAGAGTATAGGACCAGATGGCTTTGATTATGGTAATGGTTTTTATAGAAACGTATTTCGTGGCGTTACCGAAAACTTTATAGAGGATGCTTCATGGGTACGCTTACGAAATGTAAGTGCATCATTTAATGTTCCCGAAAGTATTTTGAAAAAGGGATTCATAAAAAATGCAAGCGTAACATTTACCGGCAATAATCTTATCTTAATTACCCACTATTCAGGGTTTGATCCGGAATCAAGCAGCACAAGCGCGGGGAGCAATGCAGATGGTTTCTCCGGCTTTACCTATCCTGCAGTGCGGAGTTATCTTTTAAGCCTCAATCTTAACTTCTAAATTCCAGTTATTATGAAATTAATTATAAGAAATACATTTCTTTTTTTGACGATTGTTTTTTTTGCATCCTGTAAAAAATATCTCGATGTCAATCAAAATCCAAACGCTGCTACAAAACCACCTATTAATGGTTTGCTAATAAGCACAACTCAAAATACGGCGCTGAATGTTTACAGGGTGGCTGATATCACTTCCTATTACGTACAATACATGGCAAGCTCTGGAATTGCCGGAGAAACCGATACCTATATGCCAATTGATGCGAGTGGTACCTGGACCGCTTTATACAATAACATGACTGATATTTATGACCTGGAGAAATTAGGAGAGGAGCAGGGCGCAACCAAATACCAGGGTGTGGCCAAAATAATGATGGCTGCAAATCTGCAGCTTGTACACAATTTATGGGGCGATGCGCCTTACTCCGATGCTTTCTCGGGGGAAACCTTAACGCCAACTTACGATGACGCCCAAACGATTTTTCAAACCTGCCTTACTCTTCTTGATGATGGAATCGCTTTGCTAAACAATGGCGCTCCAACGATTGATTTACCAACAGATGCAGACCTTATACATCATGGTTTGGTTTCCGCCTGGGTAAAAACCGCTCACGCTTTAAAGGCCAGGTTGCTTAATCAGCTCAGTAAAACTTCACAGTATAATACAACAGCAATATTCACCGAGCTGTCAGCAGCCTATTTAACAACAGCAGACGATGCATTTATTACCACATTTGATGTTAGAAACCCATGGAACCAGGAAGCGGTTGACAATGCGGGTTTAAATCTTGATGGATGGCTTTCAACAAATTACATAAATGCAATGACAGGCGTAACGTATGGAATAGTTGACCCACGACTTCCGCTTACAGCGAGTCTTACACAATTTGGTGATTATAGGGGAACCCGCAATGGCGCCGGCAGAATTGGTACGGGTACGAAGAAAGAGGAATCTTATATTGATCTCAATGGCTACTATTCAAGCACCAGTTCCCCATTGTATATTATCACGTATGAAGAGATGAAGTTTATAGAAGCAGAAGCGGCTTACAGAAGTAATGATATGCCACGGGCTTATGCTGCGTACCTTGAGGCTATTACGGCTAATATGAATAAAATGGGCGTAGCTGCTGCTGCACGGGATACTTATATCAATGATCCATCAGTTTCCGTAGGTGCTGCAAATCTTACTTTGGCTCTTATTTTTAAAGAAAAATATAAGGCATTATTTCTTATGCCTGTAACCTGGGACGATGCAAGGAGATTTGACTATGGATATAAAGATTTTCAATTGCCTTTAAATGTTGCTACGGCTACTTTTGTAAGAAGATTGGTTTACCCGGCAACCGTTGAGGTTTCACGCAATAGTGACCATGTGCCTTCGGTGACAGACGTTACGCAGAAGCTTTGGTGGGATCAGTAAAATTTTCTCTGCAATGAAAAACCATCTTCAACTATTAAGATGGTTTTTCATTTTATACAAGCGTCCTGGGAAAAACGGCAAATTAAATTAAAATCAAAAAGGCTTTCTCAATTCCGAAAGTATCTAAATATACCGCATCTTTTTCGCCAGATTCAGCTTTAATTTTTTGCAATTGTTTCTTCAATTCTTCCCGGTTTTTTTCCAACTCTATTTTTGCCTTCTTCAATTCTTCATTCATATTCACATCTTTCATTTTTTGCATTGATTCTTTAAATTCCTTGCTATTCAAATGCTTCTGTGCGTCTTTTAAACTTTGTTCAATTTGAATCTGTATTTTCTTATTATCTATTTTCTTTAGGGAGTTGTGAATCTCTTTGTTCATCTTTCCCCAGTCAATGCTTTTTAAAGAAGCATCAATGTCATTTTGCATTTTTGTAAAGTCAATCTTATCTAACGAAATCTGGATCTCTTTTCCAATTTTTTCAAAATCAATTTTTGCCAAAGCCACATCCACATCAGCTAATATTTTACTTAGATTAATGTTGATATTGATATCAGTTTTTGGAACCGTGTCGCCTACTTGTAAATTTTGTACCGGTGATACAGGTGATGGCGCAAAAGGATCTTGAAATGCCATTAAACAAAAGAGAAGGGAGGCAATCGCGATGGTTTTGCCCCAGGGTTTTGAGACTAATTTAATTGATTTCATAACGTTTGATTTTTATTTACGAATTATGTCGTACTCAAATATACGATTCATTTCGTATTTAGTTACATTTTCATAATGTTTTTTTAAAAAAAGTTTTCGCGCCTCGGCTCAACCGGAAAAGAACGACTTTTATATATGCTAAAAATAGTTTGCCGGGAGTTTAAAAATAATGAAGACTTATGGCATCATTTCTGGTTCGATTTGCAATCTGCTTACTGCATCCGTAAAAAATTAGCAATAAAAATTATCACAAATTAGGACTATGAAAAAGATACTGGTTTTAGTGTTACTTGCGTTTAGCGTCAGTTCCTATGCACAGGACACAGATGAAAAAAATGATGAAAATAAAGGTTTCAGGAAGGAAAAATTATTTACCGGAGGAAGTGTAACTGCCGGATTTTCTAACTATTCAACCGTACTTGGAGTTACGCCACAATTCGGCTACAGTCTTACCAATTGGGCGGATGCGGGGATTACCCTGAATTTTAATTATACTTCACAAAGAGATTATAACTACGGCGGAGATAAGCTGCGGCAAACTGTATACGGGCCTGGTGCGTTCGTAAGGTTGTTCCCGGTGAAATTCTTGTTTGCGTCTGCGCAATACGAGTATAACCTTATACATTTAAAATACATACCAGCTACCAACAGTGGCTATACGCCTGATAAATTAAACCTGAATGCCAGCAGTCTCCTGGTAGGAGGTGGTTACGCCGGAGGCAGAGAAAGAGGCAATAATACTTATTACTTTATTTCCGTTTCATGGGACATCCTCGGAGATAAAAATTCGCCTTATATTGATGGTTATGGAAGAAGTAACCCGATCATTAGGGCAGGCTACAATATTGGTTTATTTCAAGGTCATGGAGGAAGAAGAAATTACTAACAGGTTTTTTAGAGGCTATGGTACAATTCCGATTTCCGCGGCTATCATCTCATTTAGGGGTCGGGGTCTTTATCTTATTAAAGTAACGGTTCCTTTTTGAAAAATTTCTTTACCCTGGTAGTCTACACCATCTACGATCCATACAAACACCTGTGAATCCTGTGGTGCACCTTTAAACTTGCCATCCCATCCTTTATTTGGAACATCGGTTGAAAACATTAACTGCCCACGGCGATCATATACTTTAAAATATTTTATTGATTTCATACCAATGGGTACTGGTCTGAAAACATCGTTGATCCCATCACCATTTGGAGTAAAGGCGCTTGGCACATACAATCCTGGCTTTACTTTGTAAACAATCACATCAATGGTGTCGGTTCCTGTACAGCCAGCAGCACTTCTTACTTCAAGAACATACTGTTGATTATCTGATAAAGTAGCAACCGGGTTAGCAATGTTCCTGTTATTTAAACCAAAAGGAGGTGACCACAAAAATACTTCAGAACCGGTTCCGGTTAGCTGGAGAGGTTGATTTACGACTACTATGGTGTCACGCGGGCCGGCATCCGCTACAATATCTTCTACATTAACTAATACGGTATCAAATGCCGGCTTCGGGCAACCTAAAATGTCTGTTACTCTTACAGTGTACCGTATTGACTGAGATGGCGTACTGACCGGGTTTCGAATATCAGGATCATTTAAAAACACCGCCGGAGACCATAAGTAAAAACTACCTCCCGTAGCATTCAACTGCGAGCTGCCGGGAAAACAAATTGTCGTATCCGCGCCGGCGTTTGCTTTTGGATAGGGAACAACCGAAATATTGATACTACCGCTTGTACTGCATTTGCCAATACTGGCGACTACATTAAACGTGGTCCGCGACAGTGGAAATGCTGTAGGAGCCTTCGCAGTATCATCTAAAATCAATGCTGAAGGCGTCCATAAGTAATGAAGGCCGTTGCTCACTACATTTAATTTTACCGAATCAGTCTGGCAAATAGTAGAATCATTAGCCGTTCGCAGGGAGACCCTGTCAACAACGTTCACAACTACAGATTTTGTTGCGATACAGCCGGGGGTTTCGGTCAAGGTAGCGCTATATGTTGTTGTAACCTTCGGGCTTACGACTGGTGTAAAACTATTTTGATTATTTATATTATAAGCAGGGCTCCAGAAAATACTGCCTGTGCCTCCCGATGTTGTAAGTTGCAAGTCATCGATCGAGCAAATGAGGGTATCATTGGTTATTGTAAAAGAAGGCTTATCTACAATCGCTACTGTGTCTCTTATTGTTTTTAAGCATCCTTTACTGTTGGATACGGTGAGCTGCACGGGAAAAGTTCCAACGTTCGCGTATATGTATCCCGGGTTTTGTAATTGTGAGGTATCGCCACCTGTAAGGGGATCACCAAAATCCCACCTCCATGAATCTACAAAACCATAATTGGTTTTGGTTAAATCCTTAAACAAAATATTTGTATTTACACAGCGGCCGGTATTGTTAAATGCAGGGAAGAAGCCTGGATACACTTTTTGAATTTGCGTAGCAGAATCAGAACATTGTTGCCCGCGGTTGATAACTAACTTGTACACATAAACGCCTGTATCTGAATAGACGTGAACGGGTTCCGGTAAATAGGAAGTGTCATCCGATCCGGATGCCGGATCACCGAAAGTCCAAAAAAATGTTTGATTGAGCGGAGAATTATTATAATTTTTAAAGGACACATTAAATCCATCGCACGAAACGCCCCTGGGATCCAGTTGAGCCCCTGCAAAATCACAATCGGTGACATTTACTATAAAATCCTTTATATGCGTGCTGAGCAATTTCCCATTTCTATAAGAGTCAACTTCAACACATACCACATACTTTCCTACATTCGGTGCTATACCGCTGATGATGCCTGTGCGGGGGTCAATTGTTGCAAGATCACCAAGTGGGGTAAGATAAGAATAGTCTGCTAAATACCTTACTGAAGTATAAGGGGGGCCGGCTGGGTTTATATTTCCGGAATTTTGAGCGGCTCCGCCGTTATTTGCCGGTGCAAAAGAATATGCAAGGGAATCATTGTCGGCATCAAAGGCATTAAATTTTAAAGTGAACGGCTTTTTTCTGCAAATAGCATCAATACTGGTATTGAACTGCGGAGATTTATCTGCAATAGCAGGAATGACACAACTATACGTAGAGCCGGTGCCTCCCAATCCTGCTGCGTTAAAAACGTTTTCAAGGGGATTTACCCGACAGCACGTTTGGTAAGTTGCAGTATAACCCTTCACGTTGATAGGCAAATCAATCGAGAGCCTAAATATGCCAACATGATAATTAAGTGTGGGCGGATTGGTAATACATGATGGAAAAGGGTTAACGGTTACCGTTTGCTCATCGTTTTTGGGAACTAAAAAATAAAGATAATTGGGGTCCGGACCTGAAATTTGACTTCCGTTATCGTTATTAAAGATCCCTATAGACACGTCACTTGGCATTGCTGCACCGGTGGTAAATTGATCGCGAAAAAGTTTTAAAGTAATAATATACCTGTTGGTATTAGCCGCTGAACCGGGCCCCTGGTATTCATAAATCATTTCTCCTCCTACAATATGTGCGGCTCTGCAAGGCTGAAATAAGCAAAGCAATGAGCAGGTAAGGAAAAGAAATGAAGTTTTCATGAACTTTAAATTACGCAAAAAACAGGTGCTATGGTTAACAATTTCGGAAAAACCTCCAAACAATATTTTATTTATAGTTGCGTTAGGAACTCTTCCATAAAAACTGTTGCCGTTAGTTGTTCTTCCCACATCCCCATATGTCCCGAATTTTTTAAAATTTTAAAATAAGTGATTGGCGCAATATGAGATTGTTCCAAACCTGATTTAAGAGGAACGGCGTTATCATGAAATCCCTGTATGAAAAGGACTGGCTTTGCAAAACATTTTAAAATTGATGAACGATCCGGCCTGTCTCTCATAGCCTTATAATATTGGACAAGGGAAGCTTCTGTAAAATTTTTTGAGAGCTCAATTAGTTTTTCAATTAAATCAGGATTTTCTTTTTTTGTTTTTTCCGAAAATAGATTTTGCGTTGTGTTTTTTAAAAAAGAGGATGCTCCATTTTTTTTAATGAAATCAATTCCCTTATTTCTAATATCTTTTTTTTGATCGTCATCTGCATAAGCACTTGAATGAAATAATCCAAGGCCATTCAACCGGTCAGGATATTTTTCAGCGAAAGCTAAAGCTATATAACCTCCCATGCTATGGCCTATCACAGTGAACCCAACTGTATCTTTTTTTATTTCAGCATCTACAATCGCTTTAATGGCATCTGCATAGTGCAAAAGAGAAACTTTTCCGGTAAGCCTTTCAGATGACCCACTACCCGGCAGATCAGGAATTATTATCCGGAATTTTTTCTTCAATTTTTCAACCTGGTAATTCCATACATTCCCATCCTCTGCAAAGCCATGCAACAAGATTACGGGCTTTCCTTTTCCGGCCACCCGGTAAAATATTTTTTTATTTTTAAAAGTAACCTCTCTCATATTTTATTTTTATACTGTCTGAAGACATAGTATAAACTTCTGAAAATTAAAATACCAATAACAGGCATAAGAGCCGGGTTGAGGTGTTGAGGAACAACGAACCAGCAAATGAGTAACAGCAAATTAAAGAGCGCATATAAAAACAAGTATTTTATAGCGGGTTGTTTTTTTGAATGTATGTAAAATGCCGCAATCACGTTGGTTGGCCATGCCCAAAGTAAATTGTAATTGTCTTTGGTCATCAGGTGATCAGTACCTGTCCACATAAAAATGATAAGAATTCCCATGAGCCCCGTTACAAACAGGAGAAACCCATCGAATGCTATTAAAAATCTTTTTACTAAAGTGTTTTTGGAAAAGCTCAGAAAGAGGATCACCAACAATATGCAGGTAAAAATAAAAAGCGGGTCTGCAAGAATATCTCTTTGTTTAGAATCTTCTTCTCTCTTTAGAACGGGGCGTTTTTCAGAAACCAGCGGGTGCGGGCCAACGTTAGCAGAATCAAAAGCCAGCATCAGGTAATCCGGTAGGAACATTTCTTCGCGGGGCTTCATTTCTGCATCCAGGCGGCTTCCCAATAAAATATCTATTCCCAGTTTGCTCCATTGCTTATCATTATAATCCAGGTATTCGTAAATGAGATCACGAAAGGTCTTCTTTTTATGAAGTATCTCACGAAAATGAACTTGCGATGCCGTCCCCTTTTCTACGAGGTCCCGGAGCCGGGTTGTACAGTTGTCAAATGTAAAATCATATTTATAAAACCTGTTTTGAGGCATCAGGTTTGTCTGCAGCAGAAGAAGAATGTTATATTTTTCTTCACAGGTTAAATTTAAAACCTGCTCAGTTATGCCCCTGTTTTCATACTGGTATGAATACACAAAAGAATCAAAGTCTTCTGTAGATATATAAAAGATAAGTTTTCCCCTGATGAATTTTACATAAAACCCCGGCTCTTCAAAATTAAAAGTGCCGTAGTTATACACGATATCGCTGTGACTATCCGTATCGGTTACCCGAATAGCACTGTGCCCGAATGTGCTGTACAAATCTTCTCCCGGCGTGCAGGTCAATAAGCTAATGCGGAGATTACAGGAATCAACCTGGGAAAATCCAGGGGGTGAAAATAAAAATATGCTTATAGTAAAGAGAGCGACAATTTTATTTTTTAAAAACTTCATTTGCATCAGGTGTCAGCTTTCGATGAAGGAGGTTATTCGTTTTCGATTTGCTATTAATAAATATCGGGAATAAAATTCCAAAAAAGCCAACAATTAATTTCATAGGTTCAGCAGAACTTCTATTTATAAAACCTTCACCTACCTGCTGTAATTGGGAGCTTCTCTTGTGATTTCAATATCGTGCGCATGGCTTTCACGCATTCCCGCGTTGGTTATTTTTATAAAAGTAGCCTTTTGCAATGACGGAATATCTTTAGCCCCGCAATACCCCATTCCCGCACGTAACCCTCCCGTAAATTGATGAACAACTTCTGACAAAAGCCCTTTATAAGCCACTCGTCCCTCAATGCCTTCGGGAACGAATTTCCTGGTTTGTTCCTCACCATCCTGGAAATACCGGTCGCTGCTGCCTTGTGCCATTGCACCTAATGAACCCATACCACGGTATTGCTTGAATTTTCTTCCTTCATAAATAATTGTTTCACCGGGACTTTCTTCAGTGCCGGCGAAAACGCCGCCCATCATTACACAACTGGCGCCTGCCGCTATTGCCTTTACCATGTCGCCGGTATAGCGTATTCCGCCATCCGCAATAATGCCGATATTTTTATTTTTTAAAGCAGAAACCACTTCCAGGAGCGCAGAAATCTGGGGAACTCCAGCTCCTGCTACAATACGTGTTGTACAGATAGAACCAGGCCCGATTCCAACTTTCACAGCATCTGCCCCGGCATCAGCTAATGCCTTTGCCCCTGCAGAAGTTGCGATGTTACCTGCAATAACTGCAATACCATTAAAATCTTTTTTTGCTTTTTTCAACGCGTCAATTACACCTTTTGTATGTCCATGGGCACTGTCAAGGCATATAACGTCAACCCCTACCTGCTGAAGGGCATATATCCTTTCACTTATGTCTTTGGTAATTCCAACCCCGGCACCTACTAATAATCTTCCAAAAGAATCTTTAGCAGCATTGGGATGATTGTGTACCTGTAAAATATCCCTGTAAGTGATAAGCCCTTTTAATATTCCATTTTTGCTTACAACCGGCAGCTTTTCAATTTTATATTTTCTTAGAATAGATTGTGCTTTTTTAAGGTCGGTGCCCTCAGGGGCGGTTATCAGATTTTCTTTTGTCATTAATTCACTCACTTTACGGCGGTAATTATCTTCAAACCTTAAATCCCGGTTGGTTAAAATACCAACAAGCCTCCCGTTGTTATCAACAATAGGAATGCCGCCAATCCTGTTTTCCTTCATAAGATGTAGCGCATCTCCTATGGTAGCATCTACCAGCAGCGTTATAGGATCAAGAATCAATCCGCTTTCACTCCGCTTTACCTTACGCACCTGCGCTGCCTGCTGTTCGATACTCATGTTTTTATGGAGGATTCCCAGGCCGCCCTCGCGGGCCAATGCAATTGCCAGCGACGCTTCAGTTACGGTGTCCATTGCCGCGCTAAGCATTGGGATGTTTAATGAAATCGACTTTGTGAGATTTGTTTTTGTAAGTACATCACTTGGTAATACGTCGCTGTATGACGGCATTAAAAGCACATCGTCATACGTTAATCCTTCTCCGAAAAATTTTTTTGAAACAGTAGTTGGGTTATTTAGTGTAGCCATGTGCAAAGATAATACCCCTGCCGTTAAAGGGAAAATTAAAATAGAATATTTTGATCTTCTTTAAAAAATAGCGCTGCACTGTTTATAAAAGTATTACCCGGCTGGGAAATTTAAGGACTTAATTTATAGATTTTACCCGGTAAAGAAATAACTACATTTTGCATCTCCAGCATAAGGAGCGCTGCGGCAACCTTGCTGCTATTAAGTTTACTCTTAAAGTAAAGTTCGTCTATATGCACCTGGTCCTGTGCCTGGAGGATGTCAACAATTAGTTTTTCATCTGGTGTAAGCTCGATAAATAATTCCCTTTGCTTTTTTGCTGAAGGTTTTTTCACTTGTGCCCATCCCATATTTTCAACAAGATCATTGGCCGATGTAATGAGTGCGGCTTTGTTATTTTTTATAAGATAATTGCATCCCTCACTTTTGACATCATGTACCCTGCCGGGAAAAGCGAACACATCTTTGTTATAACCATTGCCAAGCTCGGCTGTTATAAGTGAGCCGCCTTTAATTCCAGTTTCAACCACAACTACTGCATCGCTTATGCCCGCAACAATACGGTTCCTTGATGGAAAGTTCTGGCGGTCGGGTTTTGTATTGCTCCGGAATTCAGTCAGGAGGCCTCCCTGCGCCGACATCTGTTTTGCAAGGGAAGTATTTTGAGATGGATAGATCATGTCAAGCCCATGGGCAAGTACTCCGATTGTCTGCAAATTATTTTTCAATGAAGCCTTATGGGCAATACTATCAATGCCAAAGGCGAGTCCACTCACAATCAAGATATTTTCTGCAGCTAACTCTTCAATGAATTTTTCGCAAATACTTTTTCCATATTCATTATTATTTCTTGTGCCTACTATGGCAACGATCTTTGAAGTATTCAGATCGGCGTTCCCTTTGTAATATAGTATCGCAGGGCTGTCATAACAATTTAATAATCGCTGCGGGTATTTTGGGTCGGTAATAAAAAGTGCTGTGATTTTATATTTTTCTATAAAAGCAATTTCGTTTTGAGCCTTGTCAAAATCATGAAAATTTTTAATGGAGTTTGCCCTCACCGTACCAATACCTTCCAGTTCTTCCAGTTCTTTTTTACGGGCGGAAAATATTGCTTCAGCATTTCCAAAATGATTGACCAACGCTTTTGCATGTACATCACCGATGTTTGGAACTAGAGTAAGGGCTATCTGGTATTGAAGTTCTTTTGACAAACACTAGAGATGTAAGAGTGAAAAAAAATCAGAGCTTGATAACTTCTAATTGTTTACAGATTAAGTCACACAAATTTTTGTCTAATTTAGGGTGTCGGGGTACTGTTGTTTTCTTTTTAGTAAGATTATTTTGAAATATATCGTGCTTCGATCCATGGCGATGTAAAACGCAATTATTATTCAGCAGATGTTTGACAAACTGATTTCTTTTAACCGACATCAGCTAATAGTTAAGTCTTCTTCCAGAACTTTATTCAAGGTGTCTTTTTCATTTTGCATATCTTCCAGGTAAAGGTTCAAAGCATCCAGCACATTTTCTTTTGCTTCTTCAATAGATTTTCCCTGCGAAAGAACAGAAGGAATTTCTTTAATCATACCGATAAAAAACTCCTCACCTTTGCTGACGACTATAGTAAGTTTCATATTTTTTCTTTAAAGATTTAAAGTTACTATTTTTCATGTGTGATTAACAAATATGAGGAACCATCCTAACACTCCATATGAGTTAATTACTGACAACACGTAATTCTGTTCTTCTATTCATCGATCTTCCTTTTTCTGAATTATTGTTATCTATCGGGTTAGTTTCTCCATAGCCTTTAAAACTCAGCCTTTCAGCTTTTACACTTTTATTCAGCAGGTAGTTTACAACAGCAACGGCACGCCCGGTCGAGAGCTTTAGATTGTCTGCGGGCTTGCCTACGTTATCCGTATAGCCGCTTATCTGTATTTTTAAATTAGGGTTTTCATTTAATAACCTTACTACATTGTCAAGCTCTGTAATTGACTCAGGATTTAGCTCTGTTTTCTTGGTTTCAAAGAATACATTTTTCAATACGATCCTGGCATTGGCTTCAATAGGTTGCAAAGGAATGTCGACCTGGAAAGTTGAATCGGAGGTAGATTCGTTTATATTGTAATTTTCCGAATAAAAAAGATAGCCCTTACGCTTAACGTTAAACGCATAATCTTTGCCTACAGGAAGTGTAACTAAATATTTCCCCTCCTCATCGGTTTGAAGCTTACTGATCATTTCCCTCGTTTTTACATCTACAAGCTCGATTGAAGAAGGCAATCCATCTTTTGTTTTATTATCGTAGACCTTGCCCCTAACCCACAATGTTTTTAGTGGCCTTAGATCTTTTCTTAATTCAAATGTATAAATATCAAGTCCTCCTTTAGTATCATTGCGGTCGCTGGAGTAGTAGGCGGTTTTGCCATCGGAGGCAACAATAAGAGAGCCTTCGTCATCGATAGTATTAACCGGGTAGCCCAGATTTTCGGGCTTAGTCCATTTGCCATCCGCGGCTTTTCTCGTAACAAAAATATCAGGCTTTTCACTATAACCGGGGAGCCCGTTAGAATTAAAATATAAAGTGCGGTTATCAGCGTGAATAAAAGGTGTGCTTTCATCGGCGGGAGTATTTATTTCGGGCCCAAGATTTAAAGGCTCACCCCATGAGCCATCTTCGTTCCGGTGACATACCCAAATATCTTTACCGCCGAAACCGCCGGGAACATTGCTGCTGAAATAAAGATCTTTTTTATCGGGAGACAGGGAAGGGGTGGATTCCCAAAATTCCGAGTTTACATTCGGCCCTAAATTCTTTGGCTCGCTCCACCCGTTTCTTGTGAGATAAGAAATGTAAAGATCACAGCTGCCGAGGCCTTCCGGGAAATTACAACCAGTAAATATCAGCCAGTTTCCATCCTGCGAAATATTTTGTGCCCCTTCATTAAATGTTGATGAATTAATATTACCAGGTAAAGGAAATGCCTTTCTCCATGTGCCATTTATCCTGTCGCTTTCATAAAAATCTTCGTTCCTGTTTATCCGTTTTGTAAAGATCATTTTCTCGCCATCAATTGTAAGCGAGGGAAAATATTCCAGGTCAGTTGTATTGATACTGTCACCTAAGTTCTGTGGATTAAAAACGTAATTTTTTTTTGCAAGAATTTTGGCGTAATCTATGGCAAATTCATAGGTCTTCTTTCTGAATTCTCCCGCCTTGATACTGCGTTCATTTATCGTGGGGTTTGCGAGAAAAGTGTTCACCGCTTTTAATGCGTCTTCAAATCTTCCACACCCGGCAAGGTCAATTGAATATGGCAGCAAATAATAATTACTGTACACTGAATCGAGTGCAAATGCTTTTTCAAAATTAGTTACGGCAAGCGCGTAGTTTTTCACACTTGCGTCTATACCTGCCAGTGAGAGGTAGGCATCCACGAATTTCGGCTCGATCTTTAACGCCTCATTCATCATTTGCCGGGCAGTTACAAAGTCGCCGTTCTGAGCCTTATTATTTCCAAGGTTGTAAACAGTACTCGCATTATGATCTACCTTTTCGGGATCATACCACTGGGCGGTAGAAATGTACGATATGAGAAGCAGGATAAGTATGTACGATACACGTTGTGCGATGTAAGAACAAATGTTCGATGTACGATGCCTGGTGCACAATGTTTTAAAAAGCTTAAGTATCAAAATTGGTTTTTTTATTCAGGATAAATAAAAGTAACAAGAATTCCGATGGAAATTATGTAACGCATTGTTAAGGGCAGTATTGCCAGGGAAGGGGAATTATGCAGGATGCAGGAAAATATTGCTCCGACAATTTGAAATACACTCGTGTAATGGCTTACTTATTGCGACGTAGATTGTTGTACGCTCATAGCGGCACACTTTGCTCACCTTAAAATCACTTGTTATGAAAAAAGTATTGGTAATAGACGACGATCCCGATATTTTATACCTTGTAAAATATGTGCTTATGAATGCCGGCTTTGAGGTATATACGTACAATACGGGGATAGGCGTACCGGCCAAAGTAATTGCCTGCCGGCCTGACGTAATTTTACTTGATATTATGTTGCCCGGCAGAATTGGCACGGAAATTTGTAAAGACCTCAGGAAAGACTTTTCAATCCCAATCATATTTTTTTCTGCGCATGCCAATAAGCAGCAGGTATTGCAGGAATGTGAAGCCTATGGTTTTATTCCTAAGCCGTTTGATATAAATGATATGGTGGATACTATAAGTACCTGTGCAAACCGTGCGTAAAAAAAGGCATCACTATAGCTGACCAACCTTTGCCAGCAACCCAATTCCTATAGTTCTTTTTTTCTTCGTCAGAAATAACCTCGAGGTCACTTAACTTTTCTATCGTCCAAACTCTATAGAAATCGATTGCCGGCCCGATGGTAATATTAGTCCCGCGGAATAGTATTTATACAGTATGAAAACGTCTTTTCTTTTAGCGAATACCGGGAAAATAGTCCCGCTAAGATTGCGCCATGAACTTTGTATGGCCTGTAATAAATTCCGCTTTCTCGTCCGCTATGCCCAATCATTTGTGTTTCAAAATGACATTCCAAAGCCGGGAATAAAAGTTTTGTATTTTATAAATTCATGGGTAAGATTAAATTTTATAAAATTGGCTTTTTGCGAAAAAGACAAATTAGTATAAGCACTGTTGAAATTATTAAAAGATATTTTTTGGTGTTTGTATTAATAACAAAATCTTTGCAACCGGGCAAATAATTTGTGATAAAGCATTGCATTTGGAATTGACTGCAGCTCTCGCAGATGACCCGCCACAGCCGATGCCAATCTTTTCTATACTTTTATGCATGACGAATAGTTACAGGTATTTTTATAAAATTGTACTTCACGCTATTTTCCCATTGATAGCAGGTTGCGTAATTTATTTATATGGCAGACATGATACATGGCTAAATATACGTTTATCTTTTCCTCCCATTTGGCCCGGCAATAACCTGCAGAATCATTGGTGGGGCCGGATTTTAATTTACAACTTCCCCGATTTACTTTGGGATTATTCCTTTGCCTCAGCACTTTTTATATGGAACAAATGGACTGCAACCGGGAGAAAATGCTTTCCAATCGCCGTATTTTTATTGTTGATTATTAGTGAGACGATTCAAACATTTTTGCCTGGGATATTTACTTTCGATTGGCTCGATATGCTTGCAACAGTACTGGCTTTTTTTATGTCTTTCTTGTTAAATCGCACCGCATGAAAAAAGCTAACGTCTTTTTGATGATAATTCTTTGTTTGTATGGATTTATCTATATGGCTACTACCAAAAAAGAGATATTCGACGAGAACTACCAAAAAATGAGTAATCTGACTTCTTTTTTCCAAAAGGACAGTAACTACTTATACCCATTATACGCATGTGGCCGGGTGAATCAATTTGATAGTATTTGCGTAGCCATAAAGGACACGACTTATCATAACTGGAACACTCTGGCCGATAGTGTCTGTTCGGTTGCGACTCAATTTGGATTACCCGGAAGACACGTTTTTATCATAAACAATTTTGGTAATTCTCCAGATACAATCGCTAATAAGAATTGTCCCTAAGCTTTATGTTGCAATTTGTAATTTCACAATCTGCTGTAGGTAGCAAACTTTGTTTCTCAGCGACTCTGCTGATCCGGCATTCTAACTAAAATTCCTTCTACAAACAGCGTCCCCTAAATGGAGGCGTTGCTGTAAAAGAATGATCTACCATTTATGTGAATCATGGCCGGGTGTTTTTCTGTCGGCTTTATGATTGTTTTTTGCATACTGGTATTCCACCTTGCTTATTTCATTTTTCCGTTGATTTTGCAGCAACTGAATTTGCTTTGCTTTTTCACGGTCTCTTAAACGCCTGCTATTTTTTACGGCAGCAATTTTTTGATCAAATTCACGATTGATCCTTTCCACCTTTGCCTGCTTTTCTTTATAAGAAAAATAATTGTCGTTATAAGAACCGGTGTTGTTTTTATCATAACCGGAATGGTGATCGTAATCACCGCTTACTTTTTTATTATCATTCCACGCAATGTCTTTCTGGCTGTGAGATTGTGCAGAAGCGAAACTGATAGTCACCTGGTGCAAATAAAATCATTGTAAAAATCTTTTTCATAATTGTATTTTTTAAAAAGTGAATCAATGTATATAAGATGGCTTATCGGGATATTTGTTTAAAAGCATGGATACTTCTACGTCGCAGGATGTACAGCGTTGGTCGCAGAATTTTGTAAATCCTTGCAAGGATTGGCGGGAGAATGGGGCCGGCACCAGGCAAACTGCGGAAGTTGACGACACAACGACAATCTCTTTTTTACGTGAAGCCATTATGAACCCAAGTAATCAAACATAATTTATAAAAAAAGATGCTGTTTTGAATTTCTTCAAAACAGCATCTTTTTGCATTAGCTCTTAAATTAGTTACCTCACCCTTTAAACGAATAGCCGTCTCTGTATTGTCTCCTCACAAATTGATTAGCGTCATCAAAGTTCGTAATCTTCATATTATTAGCATCCCACAGGAGTTTCTTTCTTCCCTGGAAGTTGCCGGATGCGTCTTTTACATTCCAACTGCGCAGCGCAAGATTGGCAAATAGCACGGTCTCAGTAAGTGGCCCTGCATAATCAAAATGAGAGCTCGTTTTACCTTTGCCATAGCCTGCTATACAAGCATTCACCCATTGAGCGTAGTGACCGTCTTGTCCGCCTGGTACTCGTTCCACTGTTTGCTTTACATTCACGCCTTTGGTTTTTGAGGTAGGTAATAATGTAGGATCATCGCCATAACAACCGCACATCATTTTACCTTTTGTTCCTTCTATGATAGCGCCACCATCTGAGTTACCCATTTCTTCATTGGCTCCCAGCTCTTCGGGTCGCTCCGGCCTTATGTTGCCATCCATCCATGTCAGCGTTACATCGGGCTTGCCATTCTTTCCGGGGAATTTCATTTTGATAGAAGAGGCTACGGGGCAACTCTCAGGATGATAGGCAGGCGTCCACATTTTTTCATACACATCTGCTACACTGCATTCCACTTCGGATGGATACCCGAGGCCAGCTACTTTAAACGCAGGATCAATGATATGGCAGCCCATGTCGCCCAATGCGCCGGTGCCAAAGTCCCAATAGCCGCGCCAGCTAAACGGAACAAAGCCGGCATGATACTCATGAAACTGGGTAGGCCCCAGCCATAGATTCCAGTCTAACTCCGGTGGTACCTGATCTTTGGTTGTTGGATACCCCGTGCCCTGCGGCCATACGGGCCTGTTAGTCCAGCAGTGAATGGTATGCGCATCGCCTATCAGCCCGGCATTATACCAATCCTGCATCAGGCGCACGCCATCACCCGATGAACCCTGGTTGCCCATTTGAGTCACAACCTTATATTTCCTGGCTGCTTCTGTTAATACCCTTGCTTCATAAATATCGTGAGTCAGCGGTTTTTGTACATACACATGCTTGCCCATTTGCATGGCCATTAATGCAGCAACAGCATGTACATGGTCCGGAGTGGATACTGAGACGGCATCTAAGTTTTTACCTTCCTTATCCAGCATTTCCCTGAAATCTTTATAGTAAGGGGCTTTGGGAAAAGCGGCCCTCGTTTTGGCCGAAGAGCGATCGTCCACATCGCACAGGGCAACTATATTAGCATTACCCGATTTAAAAAAGTTGGCAAGATCGCTTTCTCCTTTGCCACCTGCTCCTATTCCGCCGACATTAAGTTTATCGCTGGGAGCAACAAACCCCCTGCCCAAAACATGACGTGGTACGATGGTAATACCGGCAGCCACTAAAGAGCCGTTACGGATAAAGTTTCTTCTTGAAGAATTTCCTGGTTTGTCGTCATTCATACAGCAATGTTTTTTTAATTAAAGAGATTATTTTTCGAATTAACTATTTTAATTCGATCGCCTTAAAGTTAAGAACTTGTGCGTATTAGGCTTAATCTTTTTTAGACAGCTGTTTTTGGTTTTCCTTGCTGAATAGGCAACGATCATTTAAGTGTGTGAAGGTGTTGAGTTTTGGAGCACCGCAAATGCACACAACGTTTATCAACATTGGTGAGGGGATGTATGCGGGCGTGGAATTGGCGTGACACGTGCGACTGCAAAAAAACTGCCATCTTTCTTCTAAAAAAAGATGGCAGCATCAGTATATTGAGTTATTTAACTCTTCGGGAAGTTAGAGTCGGCTTTTACTTCTTCAATTTGTTTAAGATGGCGCTCGTTATGGGCAGCTATAAATAATAAAAACTGGTATCCATCAATTGTACCAAAAGGCAACTGTTGGTAACGATCTCTTAGATCAACATCGGTGGATTCAACAAATTTAATATGCTCGTTCCTTTTATCCAGGAATGCTTTTAGGGTTGCCTCCTGCGAACCAAATTTTCCGGTTGGTTCAAATGGTTTCTGCGTTTTTACTTTATTCGTCCGGTCTTCAATCATATTGATCACCTCGTCATCCGTCATTTTTACGTCTGCTCTTTTAGAAGGATCGGCATCCGTTTTTAAAATACCTTGTATCATCCCGTCAAAATTAATTTCAGATAATGCAATGTGCTCCGTGCATTCAGCAATTGACCAGGACTCCGGGCTGTTTTTGAAATTCAATTGCGATGCGCTTAAGCCTTTAACAGCCGCTTCCAAATCGTTAGCTGATTTTGTAAAAAGGTTTGAGGCAAATTCTCTTTCCGCTTTTGTAAGTGGAGTGTCAGTTATTGTAAAGCTCACCATGGTAAGCATCAGCATGGGTATTAATATTTTTTTCATAATTTTTTTGTTTTAAAATTTACATTCTATTGATGGGTTGATTCGACATTTATTGTTTTTTGAATAAAGTTAAATTGTTTGATTTATATCGGAATGACGAACGACGTTTTGGTATTTGGACATGGGTGAAAAATAATTTTACAAAGTAAGATCGGGAAAGCGGATGTGGTATAATCGAAAGATAGAGGATAACCCTCCGCTATACGGAAAATATTTTTTCCCGCACTGTATTAAATAGAGCCAAAACCGTTAAGCACTGGGGTATGTATTTTCTCAATATGCGAAGTGAAAATAAAATTTATATTTGACCACATTCTTATTTCAATTTATTATTTGAGTTTCCAGGTTTTATTGCCAGATGGTTTTCTTTAAATATAAGCATTGCCCGGTACAAGATAAAAGATCGCTGTGCCTGATGGATCTTTACAACAGTAAGCAAATGAACAAAAAGAAAAGAACTTTATTCTACCTGGTAGATGGCGCTCACCCTGAGGTTTTACCCGAGCTTATCAACAAAGGGGAGCTGCCTAACATTAAACAAATAATTGATGAAGGCACTTATAGAAATGCGACCAGTTGTTTTCCGTCAACTACCGGCCCCGCCTACCTCCCTTTTCTTACAGGGCATTTTCCGGGTACAATGGGGATAACGGGAATACGATGGTTTGATAAAAAAGAATTTAAACGCACCAGGTGGAACAAGAATGCGATGCGGTCTTATTGCGGACCGGAAGCCGGGTGGTTTAACACGGATATGCCTGCGGATAAGCCAACTTTATTTGAATTACTTGGCGAATCCTATAACCTGTATAACATGATTACGCGGAATATTCCGGATGAATATGACCTCGGTAAAAAAGGCAAGAGCTTATTATATACACGTGCACATTTTTTTAAGCGGCATCACCCGGTTGATCTGCAGGGACACCAAAGGATCATGCAAATGCTGAATAGCGGTAAAGATTTCGATTTCTTATTTGCTGTATTTCCCAGCGTGGATTGGGATTCTCATTACCATCATATACGTGATGAGAAAACATTTCAATCTTATAAAATTGTTGATGACAGTCTTGGTGAAGTGCGGTCGTTTCTTGAAAAAAAGGGCTGGTGGAACGATACATTGTTTGTGCTTACGTCCGACCACGGCCTCACACCTACGCATACCCATTTGGATGTGGGCGACTGGATGACCGCACATGATCTAAAGTCGGTGTATTATCCTGTGATATGGAAAAGCAATCCAAAATCTGCCGTCATGATATCGGGCAATTCATTTGGCAGCATACACCTGCTTGACCATGAAGGAGACGATGTGCTCACAGAAAGCCAAATACTGAAAACAATGGGTGCGGAACGTCTAAACGAACTGGTGAATGAGAAGGCCATTGATTTTGCAATATACAGGGGCGATAAGCAAAATTCATTTATTGTACAAAATGCAGCAGGAAAGGCGGTGATACAAGCGGAAGGCCATTCTTTTAAATACATGCCCGTCAGCAGTGATCCATTGAAGTTACTAAATGAAATTTTCGTAAAGGGCCATAGAGAGGCATTGGAAATTACTTTCGAAAGCGAGTACCCCGATTCACTGTTTCAAATTTATCAGTTGTTTCAAAGCAGGCGGGCTGGCGACATTGTATTAAGCGCTTCTGAAGGATATGACCTGCGGGATTTTTGGGAATACCCCGAGCACAAAGGATCACATGGCTCGCTTCATAGATCTCACATGCAGGTGCCGATGATCTACAATCAAAAAAACTGGAAAACACATTCCGCAAGAACTGCAGATTTGTTTGATTCTATTTTGCAATGGCACGATAAAAAGCCGGCTTCCAGTGAAGGAAATTCACTTTGGTGATCATTGTTTAAAGTGTTTTGGCTAATTAATATTTTGAGTGCCGGAGAAAAACCCGAAGGGTTGAAATTATTATAGAATAGAAGTAAATTGTTCTTTCAAAACCCCAAAGGGGTGATATTTTTAACTTCTTAATTTAACTTTTATGCCAGGGACATTTCATCAAATTTATATTCAAATTGTTTTTGCCGTAAAAGGCAGGGAAAATTTGATTGCAATAAATGGAACATGGTTTATTATGCCCACCCCTTCGGGGTTTGCTCTTATGCTGTTTTCTATCTTTGGCTATAATCATAATACCCTTTCAGGGTTATGCTACAGCCCATTGGTTCAATAGAAACATAATTTTCATATGTCCAGCAGTTCAAATAATTAAGCTAAATTAAACTCAGCATTCCAAAACAAAAAAACATTACTATTTACTAAACACCTGAACAGATGATCAATCACGGAGCGTAATGAAAATTGAAAATGAAATCCTGCCCGGTAAAAACCTGGATAAGCAGGCTTCTTTATTTACCAAAAGAAATATTATTAAGGGAACGATATGGTTTGCACTAATCACCATAACAACAATTGCAGGCATTTTCTTTTACAACAACACAGGTGGCGCGGTAAAAGCATTGTCGCATATTTCTTATAAATACATATTGCTATGTTTGGTAATGGTTTTTCTCGACCTGATGCTTGGCGGGTGGCGCAATCATATTTTTGTGCGCAAGCTAAAACCCGGCATGTCGCAATGGGTAAGCTTTAAAGCGAATGTGGCCAATATGTTTATAGGAGCAGTAACTCCTGCACACAGCGGCGCCGGCCCTGCGCAGATATATGTGTATATGCGGCATGGCCTTAGCTTCTCCGATTCGTTTGCTGTAAGCCTCATCAATTTTGGAGCAACTTTGATCTTCATGCCGCTTGCGGGAATTGTCGCGATCTTTTTTATGAATAACGAATATGTAGGAGGAATTGTCCCTTCATTATTACAATATACTTTTACTTTTTTTACCATTTTCCTTGCTGCATTTCTGTTGGCATTTTGGAAACCGGTTTGGGTTGGGGCAATCGTAAAAAAGCTTGCAGCAGGCATTGCTAAAATATTTCCGCGGCGTAAACAAAAGTTAATGGCATGGGCAGCAACTTCAGAAAAAAATATAGCCATCTATCAAAATACCTGCAGCATTATTATTAATAAAAATCCGCTCCTTTTTCCGCTTAGCTTACTCATAACAATAGCTTTGTACTTCAATAAATATTGTATGCAGTACGTGATACTGCTTGGGCTGGGAATCAATGCAGATCTTTTGCAGGTAATATCCATACAGGTACTCATCCAGTTTATGATCTACTTTACGCCAACGCCCGGAGGAAGCGGCTTTGCAGAACTTAGCATCGCCGTGTTGTATGGAAAAATTGTTCCGGCGGCTTTTCTTTCGATCTTTACTTTACTTCAAAGAACATTCTTGCTTTTCTTTCCGGCATTGATAGGTGCAGTAGTAGTACTAAGAGTTTTACACCAGCAGGCACGTGCAAAAAAGCTGACCGAAAGAATATCCTGAATGAAAAATGCTTCAATAGAAAAGCATAAAATATTATAAAGGAGAAATTTTTTGCGCTGCATGTTACCTCACCGTAACCTCCAGCCGCAAATCATTATACCCCGACGAGCTTTGCCACACACCTGTATTAGCTAAACGGATACTATAGGCAGGATTGTTTGCAAGGCTTTCATAGGTATCCGGCAGGTTTAAAAACAGGTGGTAGCTTCCCGGTGAAACATTAGCTGGCAATTGTAATTTTTCAGAGAGATGGATCTTGCCGCTAAACCACTCTTGTACTTTAGTATCGAGATCAATAGAAAAAATGCTGCCTGTACTTTCATTCTTCAGGATGAGTTTTACGGGCCGTGCGTTATACGGTGAGGCATAGCCGTCGTTGCGGAGATTGGCTTCAAGCGTAAACTTCTTTCCCGGGTGTATAGCTTTGGATATGGCAGCTTTCTCCAACACAAAGCGGTAGCCGAGTTTCTCCTTAATGCTTTTCATACAGCCCAGCGAATCCCAATCATTATTTACATCATTGTTATAAGCGGCATTCAGGTAGCTGTAATGCATCAGTCGCATTTCTTCCTCCGCTCTTCCTACGGGTTCACAATCATTCTGCGGGCTGAACGTGTCATCACAGGTTTCGCCGCCAACTACGGTGTATTTTGTATCGCGGCTTATATAATTCCTAAGCGCTTCAAGCGCAGGTTGGCGCGGTTGAGTAGAACTTCCATAGTCGTAGTACGTACCATAATCATCGGGCGAAGAAAGATAGCAGTCGTTATGAAAGCCGAGCCTTGATGCATCCGTGCCTGAATACGCCTCACGCAAATTAAGGGGAGTACTGGAACTATCGGCATGAGGCCCGAATAAATATTTCTGTTTTATCTGTGGCGTTCTTACTTGTATCATTCTTGTTCGCGGTAAAGCATCGAGCAGCCTTTTCAAAAACTCATTGCGTTTCATCCAGCCGCGGTCAGTCATTTTCCCCGCGCCGTTTTGGGAGGCATCACCAAAGTAATCAGTATAATAATTCTCGCCCCAGATCCCGATAAATCCTTCCTGTAATACCGCAATTACATCCGCATTCTTTTGTAATAAAGGCTTTAATTGCTCCACGTGCTGATAAACGATTGCTTCCGGTGCATCACCGTATGGTGGACATATTTTGTTTTCATCGGGGCAATCACCGGAATGCGAAGCATTGGTATAAGCAAAGCGCAGTATCATTTTGATGCCGGCCTTTCGTACGATGTCAAAATCATTTTGCAACTGATCTAAAAATTCCTGTGAAAGTGGTTTGTCTTTAAAGATGTCCAGTTCGTACCCGCGGTAGATCAACGACGATAAAACGCTGTAATGTGCTTTGCTCATTGTTTGCGGTTTTGTTCTTAGTTGTACAAGCCTTGCAGAATCGAGCGGAACAAAATGGCTGGCCTTTGTGCCCATCGGTATATAGAAACCGCGTTCCGGGTTTACAATATCGCTATGATCTTCCTGGTATTGTACGTGTACACCTGGGCTGCATGAAAAAAGTAGAAACATAAATGACAAAGTGATAAAGGGGTATTTCAAATTGCAGGTTTTGATCTTAAGAAAAAAGAATGGCAAAAACATATTACGGAAGGCAAAGGTAATGCAAGGCAGGCGGTAAGAATGAACCGTCTCAATAGTTCCAGCTAATAACACTGTCAGAAGACCTGGGCTGCCTTGTAACATAAATAAGTGATGGGGATCGCAATAAGTTCTTTTTTATCCGGAATAAACAAAAAGGATCAAGAGTGCTCCAAGTGATTTCGGGCTTCAATTGATGCTTATAAAAAATGAATTTACTTGTTAATGGAAAATCGTCAATTCTTTTTCATAATATATGAGAAGAGATCCTGTATTTGCTGTTCGGTCATTTTATCCAACAGGCGCTCAGGCATAATGGATGTTGGCTGAGGATTGGTTTCTTTGATCTGGGTGGTAGAAAGAATTGTTTCTCTGCCGCCAAGTGGCGGCTGAATAGTAATGAATTTACCGGCATGGGCTACGATCCGGCCTTCCAAAGTGCGCCCATCTATAGTCACGATCCTTTGCGCCTCATAACCCTCCCGAATATCAGCATGTGGATCGATAATATTGATTAATAGCGTATGGAAATCGTTTCTGTCATAACCGCTGAGATCAGGTCCAATAGTTCCCCCTTCGCCAAAAAGTTTATGATCACCACCACAGCATTGTCTGGGATACTTTTTTTGAAATTAAAACCTATCCTAACGGCGCCTGCTATTAATTTTGCAGTTATCCGTGCAGGAAAACAGCTTGTGGCCATTTATTTTTTCGTAATGGTTCTACGCCTAAAGTATAATTGATTTTCCTGCCTGAATTATCCCGGTAAATGTCATTCTCCGGCACTCTTAAACATTTCTTCATAATGTGCGGAAGGTTGCAAAATTCCCCCACTTTCTTCATAAAACGATTTGCCTGTGAGATATACTCCTTTTTGGGTTTGCGTCCAGGTAGCCTTCGCCTGCGGATGATATGTCATCATGGTATCCCAATTTTTATAATACTGGTGGCCATTAGTTTCCTGTAAGCCAATAGTCAAATTAGGGTAAGGCGCTAAACGGGCGGCAACGCATTTATTCCAATCTACCAAAATGGGGTTAACCGTCAAATCAGCGCAAAAACAAGGAACCTTCTTTTCGTGGGCAAGCTGGGTAATCTTCATTGTCATACTTAATGTTTTGGCTACTGCCTTTACCGCCATTGCAGTGTAACCTTGTTCAATTCGGTTTGCCACATCCTCCACTGTGTGAGCACTTTCGTCTGCTGCAATCGTTATACCCATATCACCTACATACATTTGATTTCTCTCCCCAAAAGGCTCCTCAATCACCGCAATCTGATCAAAAGCTCCTATTTTTTTTGCATGATCCAGGAAACGCAAAAGGGTATCCTTTTCGTCATATCTTTCATTGGCATCAAAATAATAGGGAATTTTTCCATTTTTAGTATAAGGAGTTTCATAGTGTCCAATGGCTGTGTGAACAGCGGACAGGAAAGCCATATCCTTTTCAAGCATTTCTTTTTGCGGGCCTGGTGAACCTGTCTTGAGTTTAATAATGAAATACCTTTCGTCAGCAGCAGCTTTTATTTTTTCAATATTGGTTCCGACACCGAATGATGGCATACTGGCTACCTTATCATGCCGGTACGACAAACCAGGCTTATAAGCATCAGGTATCATTTCATCAAAATGATTCATATTATTTTCACGGGCATATAATAACCATGCTGCATTATCAACGCATACCAGGGAATTTAGAGCAAAAGTCTTTCTCAAGTTAGGATTACCGGTAATTTTCCTGCCATAATCCAATACTTCCGGCAGGAGTTCATCGAGTAATTCTATGGGATTGGTAAAAGACTTGCCTTTTATTATTTGCAATGCCCTCCCGGTCATCGCGTACATCAATGCATTGCCACCACTCTCGGAATGTTCAAAAAATACTTTAGAATCAGACCAGAGGATTCCCTGGGTTCCCAGCCCTATTGTATGAATACCGGATTCGGATTTCAGCCATGCTGCGGTTTGCCAGCACTCCGTTATGGCGCTGCCTTTAAACCGATAAGGTGTACCGAGCGGCTCCCGCTCAAAATCCGAACTAACTTCTTTGATCCGGATCTTCGATACAGATTTCCTGGTATTTGTAATGCTTGCAATGCCCAACCGACCTGATGGGAATCCGGCCATTCCTAATGCCAGCATTTTCCCCGTATGATTAACGAATTTCCTGCGATTAATCTTGTTGTCATTGTTCCCTTGATTGCTCATAATTTTTTACAGGTTTATCATTCAGGAATATTGTTTAAGGTATACCAGGCTTCTGAAGACCACAAAGACTGCCCACCCAGGTTGCGAATAGTTTCCGGCAAACTGAAATAAATAACATGTCCCTTTTTCAGACCCGGTATTTCCAAAAATGCCCGTTTCCGGTCTTTTGATATCTCTACCCTGGTAACTTTCAATTTTTCAAAATCCATTTTAGGCCCACCGTATGCCGGGGTGCGCAGGTACCACCATTGCTGAACTAAAAAATCAGCTGCTTTTATATCATTTCCCGCTGCCAGGGCATTGGTGAATTCTATTTCAAAACCCCGGGGTTTTGCACGTACAGCCAGCATATCAAACGTTAGTTTACCATTGTATTTCATTCGCTGAAGGCCAGACTGCTTTTCTTTCCAACTCCAGCCACCAACCATACCTATTTCCCCAATATATAAGGCACCATCCGGGCCCCGGCACAGGCGATTCACTCCCGCTTCCAATCCTTGCGTGAAACGAAATACCGCACCCTGGTATTCACCATTTACTTTTTCCAGGAAATCGCGTTTTATACCTCCATTTGTCACGTCTCCATGCAGCATTTGTCCTTTGTAAGGTCCATCCTCCACCAATATTGGCTGAGAAGGAGAATTTGCTATTTCATCCTCGGGCATATAAATGGCCGGGGGTACGGTTGGTGGCTGTGGTAAAGAATCCGGCAGCCCCCATGGCATTCCATTAAAATCTCCTTTTTTTACATGGATCAGTTTATTTGCCGGAGTCCATTCTCCCTGGTTATCGGTTTCAAATAGTTCCCCGTCCATACCCACCGCAATTCCATTTGGCATACGCAACCCGGAATTGACCCATTTGTAACTTCCATCCATACTGATCTTTATTGTTCTGCCGCGATCTGGTTTTTGCTTTTCTCCCGAAATTAACCGCATAGCCATCCCCAGCGTTACATAAAAATAGCCGTCTTTATAGGTAAGGCCCAAAGCAAATTCATGAAAATCACCGGTGGCTCCCCAGCTATTGCAAACAGCCTGGTATTCATCAATGATATCATCTCCATCTAAGTCTATCAAACGGGTTAGTTCCTGCTTCTGTAAAACAAATATTTGTCCATTGACTACCTGGACACCGAGAGGCTCAGCAAGGCCTGAGGCAATACGCTTCACCGTTATTTTATTGGTATCGCCGGTCTCAACGCCACTCAACAGGTAAACCCCACCTATCGAATCCCAAGTAGTTACCAGCAATCTTCCATCCGGAAGAAAAGCCAGCGCACCCACCCTTGGGTGGAAGTCCTGTTTATGTATTGTGCTGAGATCATAGCCTAGGATGAACTCCATCAAGCGCAGCGCCAAAGGCAGGTTTAATATACGGATTAACGGGTACCTTTTTTGTCTTTGGATACCTGCTGTGGTTGTGTTTTTTCGTCTGGTTTCAACGCAAGAACATAATCCAGCATCACCTTTATTTCGTTGTCTTTTAGCACAGGATGAGCAGTCATAGCTGCACTGCCCCATACCCCTGACCCGCCCTGCTGGACCTTGCGGATCAAATATTGCATTGCACTCTCTTCATTTTGGTATTTTTCGGCGATCTGGTGGAGTGATGGCCCAACGGTAGGCTTATCAACCTCATGACAGGTAAAACAGTCACTCTTTTCCATCCAATACTTACCCATTGCATCATATTCTTCCTGCAGCCCGGGAGGAAATTGCGCGGGAATTTTATCAAACCAGTTCACCAGTACGGTTGTCGCATTTGCCTCCAGCGCAAAAGCGCTGTCACGGGATTTCAGCGAAAGTGTTACACCTTTTGGCACGCCTGTTATTTTAAAAGATCTTTCCAATCCGGGCTGCCCTGCTTCATTTCTCATAAACTCAGGCCGCTCTTCTATGCGAACGGTATCCTTTGCGGAGAGGATCAATAAATATTTGAGGTATACCTGGTTATCCCGAAAAACATAGCCCTTACTTACCATCTGAAACGAGTCTGTCTTTCCATCCGAAACGACAACCCATTTAAAGGGATGAAGGCTGTCAGAAAAATAGGACTTGCCCCAGGTGGTCGGCTGCACATTCTTTTTGTTGGTATAAGCAGCGCCTTCCAGCGTCACTCCTCCTTTCCATGCCTTATATAATGTGCAGTGCGCAAGGTCATACGCAACATAGCATTCTGAATCCAGGGCCAGGGTAAACATCCTGGGCTGCATGTCAATGACCGACCGAAAAGCCCATGGATCCCGGGGCCTTTGGATTTTGACGGTTTTTTTATTGCATCCTAAAAAGAAGAATATGCACACAACAAAAAAAAGATATCGGGGTACAATCATTATAATAGTTATAGTTCCATTTGAATTTGCTGAACTTTTATGAATTCCTTTTCGAAAGTAAACCAGTTTTTATTCTTTGAATCAAGGCCAATTGAGGTGCTTGTGGAGAAACTTAAATGTCCCGACGCTTTTCATCGAATGCCCCCCGTTAAAAAATTCTATTTCTGTTTCATCACCCAGGCCAAACCGGTCAAAAAAATTCCTGACCTTTCCATACTCATAAGAGACCCATTCATCAGGCTGAACAATATCATAATGGCCCCGTTCAACCATAAATGGCCTTGGAAAGATGAGGTATGCCATCTCAGCATAACTGAATGTGCTTCCCATATTGAAATAAGGCATCTCCCATTCCAGGGAATTCATAAAGCTGCCCTGGTAGTGGGTATCTGTTACCTTCCGGGTCCAGTCTCCGAAGTCGCCGGCACATATTGAAAGACAATACCCTTCCAAAACAGCAGGCACACGCATTGCTGTTTCACCTCCGTAGCTTAGCCCATAGAAAGCAATTCTTTTCCCATCTACAAAAGGTAAGGTGTTGAGCCATCGAAGGGTTTGATCATGCTGTGAAATAATAAATGAAAAAAGTGACTTTCCAATTGCGTTAGCCTTACGACTCAGCCACCGGTAGCGATCTTCTCCGCGGTAAGGATTTTGAGGTGCATATACAATAAACCCCTGGTCTGCGAGTTCAGCAGCCACATCATTATAACCCGTATCATTTCCTTCAATGAGCTTCTGAGGTGTACCGTCGCGCCCATGCTGACAAACAACCACAGGCCGCTTTTCGCCGGGCCTGATGTCCTTTGGTATAAGAAGAACACCAGATGCAAATACGTTGGGATAAACATCCAATACCACTTCGTAGCCCGTCCATCTTTCTTTATCATAAATTTTGCGGGTACGAGGGTTTGGAGCCAACAGCGGGTCATCAAATTTACCCATGATTTCTTCATTGAAAATCCTGCGGTATTTGTTGGCTGCCTCAATAAAATCATTTGGTGAATAATAAGGATGATATGATTTAGTGCTCCAGGTTCTGTCTCCAAATGCAGGCATTATTTTATAAAGAAAGAGCCTGTTTCTCTCTTTATCCGAATCGCGGGCAAGCCACTGCACGTGATCTTCCATTTCTTTTAACTGGCGTACCTGTCTTTCGGCGGCATCAAAGGAACTGCGGTTATCAACAGGGGCTTTACTTGTTACAGGCAATGGGGAATTATAACCCAGAAATGAAACAAATTTCTCCAATGCCTTTTCGGATCCAAAACTGACCGGCTTATTGTTTTGCCCGGCAATGAGCCCTCGTGGTTGAAAGCCCGGCCTCGTCAGGTTGTCAATACGGTTGTACTCGGACTGCACATCCTTAAAATCGGGCGTCTTCAACCTTCCTTTGTACCCGGTTAAATCAGCATCTCCGGCCTGGGAGGAAACCTCATTTGATTTTGCTAATTCATCAACGAGGGCGGGAATCGTGCTATGCTCAATCACCAATGGACGTGGAGCAATGAGAGATGCTATCTCGGCATCGCCAAATTCGGAAAGAAGATTCCATACATTGCGGTAGATCGGTTCATCCCACACCCTTTGCCGTGAATTAAGATAGCCGCTCACAAGAACCGCATCAATTCTTTTGTCAACCGCAGCCGCATACAACGCAATGAGCCCGCCTTCACTGTAACCGGCCACGCCAGTCTTTACATCTTTATCTGTTGATTGTTTAAACCAGTCTATCGCCGATAATACTTTCTGAACTTCATATCCTATAATGTGCCGCCCCATGTGAAAGGCCTGCCTGTAAATCCATTCACGATAGGTTTGTTGCTGTTCCTTCCCGGGAGAAATCAAGGTACGGCTCATGATAACCGGTATCAATACCTGGAATCCGTTCTCTGCCAGGCGCCGTGCAAATTGTGACTCAACAGCAATGCCGGGTAAAAGCCCGACAAGTTGCTCCGGCTGCTGGTCTGCATCGGGTATTGCTATAATATTAGCTTTGGGCTTTGTTTTCGGCTGAAGCAAAAGTCCTTCACCATAAACTCTGTCTAATACCGGCCACCTCACCTGGTAGACCCTGTATTTTTCTGTCTCGGCAATAACTTCCGGATCATTGTTAAGTGAAAATTTTTGCATAAACACTTTTGGATGTTCATCCGGCAGGCCTACATTATAATTAACCAGCGGCTCAGTTTTATCTGCAACCCCGATATACTTCATAAAGCTTTTGCGGTTCGGTTCCACTGATAACCCGTAAGCTTCTTTTGAGGTAAGATCACGATTCCATAATTTCCGGCGATGGTCAACGGACTCCTTAATTTTTTCTTCAATGAATTTATGTGCACCATCAAGCATTTTATAGGACAGATCACCTTCCCACGTAAGAAGGCTGGTTCCCGGCAGGACCTGTTGCATTTTATCGAATGAAAAATCTAAACCGTTATTTGTGGGAACCTGGTATGCACTGACCCTCCCCACAAGAAAGAACACAGACAAGCTGAACAGCAAAATTTTATTTATCATTACGTGTATCATTTTTTAAGCTTGCCGCCATAGATCATGAACTGTTTTCAGATCTCTTTTCATGGCATTAAAAACCACTTGTTTATCGCAGGAAAGTTTGGTAGCCCCATGTTCTGCGCCTCCTAAAGAATATTCCAGGTGTAACGATACAGGCACATTCACCTGGTACTGTTTTAATAATTTGAAGTAGGTTTTAAAGTCCACCATCCCTTCTCCAATGGGAATATCCACCGTATTCCATTTACCATCTTTCTTGCTCCATATAAAGTCCTTAAGGGCCAGTGTTTTTATTTGCGGCTCTACAAGGCGCAGGCCGTTCTCCCATGACAGTCCGCCTTCCACTACAGCATGCCGGATATCATATTGCAAACCCATATAATTCTTATCCGCCTCTTTTAATAATTCCCATAACTCCCAGATATCAGAGCCTACTCCTTTTCCTGCATGGTTCTGGTAACACCCGGTGAGCCCTAATTCTTTATTGAGGTGGCTTAAGTCTTTTATTTTTTGTTGGAATTGCTGCAACGATTCGGGGATAGTTGTTTCTCCAGGATAAAAAAAATAGTTCATGCGATAGTATCGGATCCCCAATTTAGCAGCCGTCTCCAGGACTTTTCTATCCGTATCATTATTCGCATCCCGCACTGATGTGGTCATCATCACAGGGAGTAAACCAACCTTACGCATTGCCTCGGTCGCCTTAGGCAGATCGCTTTCAACCCTTTCCGGTAGTACATGACCATCGGGACGTACCGTCAGGTCTATCCCGTCAAAACCCATTTCAGCTGCCGCATCAGCCATGTCGTGATAATTCAAAAACTGAAGATGTTTGGAGAATATATGCATCTTTAACCGGTCTACCGGCGGAGTATAAACGAAGGACGACAGGTTTCCATAGGAAAGAGGAAAAAGGCCACCTGCTAAAAGTGACTTCTTTAAAAAGTTTCTCCTGGACTGGCTATCGTTTTGAAATTTCACTGTTCAAGTCAAATTTTTAAACATATTAGAACGCAAATATGTGAAAGCTTTAGAGATGGTTGGTAACCGTTACTTTTGAAAAAATTATTTAAACCCTTATACGCATATCATTTGTCAATATTGGAAGTTATAAAAAATACTAAGGAAAATAAGATAAACCTTAATGCATATCGTTAAGTTTAGCGACATTCTATCCTTTATTTTTAATCCTGATATTTATTTATGTTTTAAAAAAGACACTTATCGCTTCAGTTGCGCCGCGAAAACGCAGGAGTTATTCATCGCTGAACAAATACACGCCGGCACAGATGCAGGCATTTATAAGAGGCTGCATCCTTTCATGTAACAGATAAAAATAATCCTGGTTAATTTGCGGGGGTCCGCATTAATGACAGCGACATGATTGCCGGAAGATTTGGAAGGATACTCCCTAAAAGAACCGGAATTATGCATGACAGCATTTCACTGATGGCAACCAGGTAGCCTTCACAGATCCCATATGTTGCAAAAGGTAAATGAACTTCTGTTAGCGAAGGAATTTTGAAAACTTTTTTATGTTCGGATGCGTTGCCGTAAATTCAAATGATGAACGTATCAAACAACCGCAGACAATTTCTGAAAACAGCCGCTATCGCGGGATTTGGTATTGGCATGGGCGGATCAGCAATTGGTAGTATTTTAACCCGGCCTGAAATGGCCCATACCCATTGTCCTCCTCCTTTTCTGCCTGCCGGGCGTGTGGGTATGATCGGCCTGGATACTTCCCATTGTGAAGCGTTTACCAAAATATTGAATGAACCAAACCCCGAACCTGGCTTCGCAGGTTTCCGTGTTGTTGCTGCCTATCCCCATGGAAGTAAAGACATTCAATCCAGTGTCAGCAGGATACCAAAGATCACGGAGGATATAAAAAAATACAGTGTGCAAATCGTTGGATCGATAGATGAACTGCTTAAGCAGGTTGATGTTGTGCTTCTTGAAACAAACGACGGACGTTTACATTACGAACAGGCTTTGCCTGTGCTTAAAGCCGGCAAAAGATTGTTCATTGATAAACCTGTCTCTGCTTCGCTTGCTGATGCAGTTGCCATTTTTAACGAGGCTAAAAAATATAACACCCCTGTGTTCTCCTGCTCTTCATTGCGCTTTACCCCGGCTGTACAGGATATTGCAAAAGGAAACACGGTTGGAAAAGTATTGGGCGCTGATACCTTTTCACCCTGCACCATCGAGAAAACACATCCGGATCTTTTTTGGTACGGCATCCATGGAGTTGAAACATTGTTCACTATCATGGGCAGGGGATGCAGGCAAGTGGTAAGGGTGCACCAGGACGGCACCGATGTGGTGGTGGGCACCTGGCAGGATGGACGCATAGGAACTGTCCGCGGCACCAGAACAGGCCAGTACGACCTGGGTGGTACAGCATTTGGCGAAAAAGGCAATAGTCATTTTTCAGCGGATGGCGGATATGAACCTTTATTAAAGGAAATTGTGCAGTTCTTCAAAACCGGCGTACCTCCCGTATCTGCCGAAGAAACCATTGAAATATGCGCCTTCATGGAAGCTGCAGATGAAAGTAAAAGATTGGGAGGAGTTCCGGTAGAATTGGAAAAGGTTATGGCAAAAGTAAAATAAAAGACCGCGCTTCCGGTATGCGCCATTATTTTTTTATTTTACAAAAACAGCGGCGTTATTTTTTCGGCATCCCCGCATTATGAAAGTTTGTTTCAATGAATCCCAATCTCTAAATAAGTGACATGAAAAATAATCGAAGAAATTTTATTAAGAATACCATCAGGGGTGCAGCTGTTGTATCTATCGGTGGCGTACTGCCTTCTTTCACTCCAAAGAGCTATGCGGCCATTGTTGGTGCAAACGAAAGAATTAAGGTTGGTATGATGGGCGTGAATAGCCGTGGACTTGCTCTTGCGAAAAATTTTGCAATACAGAAAAATGCGCAGGTGATCTCAGTTTCTGATGTGGACACCCGTGCAGCGGCCACATGCATTGAAGAGGTTGAGAAGGGACAGAAAAGCCGTCCCCTTGCCATACCTGATTTCAGAAAAGCACTTGAGCAGAAAGATATGGATGCTCTCGTGATTGCAGCCCCTGATCACTGGCATGCTCCTGCAGCTATACTTGCTTCCAAAGCAGGCAAGCATGTGTACCTGGAAAAACCATGCAGCCACAATCCAAATGAAGGTGAGCTTGTGGTGGAAGTTGCCAGGAAATATAAGAACGTGATACAGATGGGTAACCAGCGCAGATCATGGCCCAATGTGGCGGCCGCAATCACTGAATTGCATGGCGGAATCATTGGCCGGGCTTATTTTGCAAAGGCATGGTACACCAATAACCGCCCATCAATTGGGACAGGAAAAGAAACTGCAGTTCCTTCATGGCTGGATTATGAGCTCTGGCAGGGCCCTGCACCACGTCAGCCTTATAAAGACAATCTTATTCATTATAACTGGCATTGGTTCTGGAACTGGGGCACAGGAGAAGCATTGAATAATGGCGTGCATACCATCGATCTCGCCCGCTGGGGATTGAATGTTGATTTTCCAACCCGCGTCACATCAGCAGGTGGCCGCTACCGTTATAAGGATGACTGGCAAACACCAGACACGCAAGTAATCACCCTTGAGTTCAATAACAATTCCATTATTACATGGGAAGGACGCAGTTGCAACGGCCGTGGTATTGAAGGTGCCGGTGTAGGAGTTATTTTTTACGGCGAAACCGGGTCGATGATTATTGGCGGAGGAAACGGCTATACGGTTTACGACCTGGAAAATAAAATCATTAAGGAAGTTAAAGATTCCGAAATTGTAGATACCCGTAACCTATCCAGCCCTGCAGACGACCTCGATGGCCTGCACATACAAAATTTTCTTTCCGGAATCAGCAAGGGCACCAAACTCGTATCTCCTATAGCGGAAGGGCACAAAAGCACGCTTCTTTGTCAATTGGGAAATATAGCGCTCCGTTCTGGCAACAGTCTCAAAACAGATTCTGCAAATGGCCATATTATCAGCGATCCTGGTGCACAGGAATACTGGAGCCGCAAGTACCAGCCTGGCTGGGAGCCAGTAATATAATTCAATCGATCAACCCCTCGTGATGCCGATCAGTTGCAATGAGAAATTGGCAGTGTAGTAACTGCAAAATGTCACCCGCTTGCCATGTTCTTTTTTTGAGTTAGTAAAAATTTTCTTAAAATCTGTTTGCCCGGGTATAAAAAAGAATTTTATGATTGATATCACAAAATCGAATGGTGTTTACCAGTATGTAAGTGTCAACATTTTTTTTCCTTTGCGGAATCCCCTTGCATAAATTACGAGGAAGAATATTTGATCTTAGGGTAAGTGAGGTTTGCATATTTTTAGTTCAGGCGTGCGCTAATTGTTGTTGGTGATTGCATTGCTGCAAAGACCTTCAAAACGAATACACAACAACCGCGACGGTGGGTGTATTCAGACGTGGATTGTTTTGGAACACCCGCAAGCGCAAAATTCATCTTCACAGGGAACGCACTAACAGCTAAGCGTAGTTGTAGCGATGTTATCCCGGAAGCCCTTTAGAAATATAAGCCATTCTCCAAAAACGTATCACCTATTTTCCTAACTGCCCCGGAGGGCTTTAGTGGTTCCACCACCTGTCAGCGTTAACTCAACGGGCTTGTTGGTTTTCCAGGCACCCCTTGTAAAGTCCGGTATATTAATTGAGTTAGAGCTATGCGCAACAGACCATTCACTTAATGGGCTTATAGAACTCCAGGCCGCTGCATCGTACACATCTTCATCGAGCGGTAAGCCGTTACGAAGGCAATCTATCGTTCTCCAATCCATTAAGAAATCCATGCCGCCATGTCCACCTACTTCCTTCGCCAACTCACCAACCGTTTTCACTATGGCAGGCTGGTATTTTTCTTCTAATGATTTCATTTCCTGTTCCGGTAGCCAATCTTCGCCGGTAGAAATTCGTGCAGGCTCCGGGTATTTTAAAGCCGTGCCTTTTGTACCGACAATTTTATGGATCCTGGAATAAATGTTAGGAGACGTAACATCATGCTGTAGCATAATGGTTTTGCCGTTCTGCGTGCGTATCGAACTGGTATTCATGTTGCCCCGAAAATGGGCATTTGCATAAGGCTTAAAAAAATCATCTTTCGCGGCAAGTTCCTTTGCCTTTGCACCCATCGTAAAGTCAATGCTGGATTTGGATTCCATAGAGATCATTCTATCACCGCGATTGATGTTCATTATCTGGCAAACAGGACCCAGCCCATGTGTAGGATATAAATTTCCGTTTCTCGTGGCATTTTCCTTTAAACGCCACATCTCCCAATAGGCATTTTTATCAAAATTCTCACCCAATAAATTATGAATATAGGCGCCTTCTCCATGTACTATCTCGCCAAAAAAACCTTGTCGCGCCATATTTAGCGTAAGCAATTCAAAAAAGTCGTAGCAGCAGTTTTCCATCATCATGCAATGCTTACGTGTACGCTCAGACGTATCTACCAATTGCCAGCATTCTTCTAATGTAACTGCCGCAGGCACTTCTATGCATACATGCTTGCCCTGCTGCATAGCGTACACGGCCATGGGGGTATGCATATCCCACGGTGTTGCTATAAATATCAAATCTATATCCTTGCTGTCGCACAATTTCTTCCATTCATCTTTATGTCGTGAATAAACCACAGGATTATGTCCGGCTTTTTGAACGCTTTCTTTAGCCCTGTTGGCATATTCGGGCCGTATGTCGCACACTGCTTTTATTTCAACGCCTTCCAGTTTAGCCATATTTTTCAAATGCTGCGGACCGCGTTGTCCTAATCCTATAAAGCCTACACGCACCACATCTAACTTTGGTGCCGCGTAGCCGCACATATTAAACTGCTGAATGCCGGGTTCATGAAGTTCATGCATGCCGGACGATAAGCCGGCAGCATTGCCTAAAAGATGGGTACCTGCCAGGCTAAACCCAGTAAGCCCGGTGAGTTTTAAAAAATTCCTGCGATTATTTTTCATGTTGAAACGTTTTGTTTTTCTGCTGTTAGGTGAAAATATTTTATATTTTTTAAGTAGTGAAGCAAGGCTGCGCTCCATATTTTATAATAGTGATCCTAAATTTTAATAAATATTTTTTTCTTATACATCCAGTATAAAATCAGCCATATAAATAATAAGGTAAGGGCACCGCTGATCAATGTGGAATATGCAGAGCCAAATATTTTGTCATAGTTCTGGCCAAGGTGAATATACAAAGACCGGTGGATAAACGACCTCAGCCCGCCATCGGCTATCACATAAGCAGCAATGGAATTGACGCCGATAATCTTTAGAAAGAATGACCATTTCTTTTTACCAGCCATATCTATTATACCATAAAAAAAAGCCAGCATCAAAAAGCAAATACCACCGCTGAAGATCGTCCATGCAGGTGTCCAGATGCGTTTTACAACAGGGTTGATGCCGGTTATATGCAACAGTATTCCAAAAGCCAACAAGCCCAGGCCTATGATTATAAAAAAGTTTATTTTCTCCTGTTGACTCTTCGGAGAATTTAAGGCATTGCCGGCAAATAAGCCGAGGATCATGGTACCTAAGGTGGGTATGAAGCTAAGCGTTGCGTAACCGCCTTCATTAAAAAGAAAAGGGCTTTCACGTGGGAAAAGATTTAAAAACCATCGGTCGAATGCCCAGGCGAGATTGGTATTTTTATTCCAGTGCGCTGCAAAACCGTGCAAATTATGCTCCCAATTCGGTGGAACTCCCGCAGATGCATAATCGAAGTTGCTGCCGGGCAAAGGGTATAATGCGAAGGCCAGCCAATAGCCCACTAAAATAATAATCAATGCTATTACCTGTACCCTCTTTGAACTAAACCCCAGCAGCACAAGGAAAGTGTAACCCAATCCAATTTGGGTAAGCGTATCTTCAAAAGTAAAATATGTTTGATCGGCATCGATCGAGCGCAGGAAGATTCCAAGGAATATTAAGATAAGAGAACGTTTAATGGTATGTTGTATTATGCTCCCGGATGTTGCTCCCCTGTTTCTTCTGCCTGCAATAGAAAAAGGCAATACCACGCCTACGAGGAAGGTAAAAGAAGGTTGAATCATATCGTGCAATCCCAGCCATACCCATGGCACATGGCCCTGGTTGAAAGATAAGATTTGCCAGAAGGTACTGTCGGGCAAAGCTGCTGCGACCCTCGAAAGAGAAAGGACTTCTGCCATCATAAGTAACATTACAAATCCGCGGTATACATCAACAGAGGCAACTCTTTGTTGTGGCAAAGAGGGGTTCACAATTGATCCTGTAGCTTCAGCATGTACACCGGGTAAAGTTGAATTTTTCATTTAATAAATATTGCCTCAATAAAATTTTTTGAATGATTCGTATTTACAATCCATGGAAGATGTTTTAATATATTGCCGGTAAATTTTAGGGTAATTTAATAATGATATTTTAATCATTGTATTATTAGTTCTAAAAGTAAACACATTTCTGCTTCATAAATTTTAAAACAGAATTTTTTTTTTATATGACAGGTTTGGCGAAGATTTATTTTCGACCTTATAGTGTCAGCTTGTTTCGGTCAACAGGAGTCCGGTATTGGTGGCACCCTCTTTCGATGTAATAAAGTTTATCTTCTACTGTAAATTTTTGGGTGTAGTTAATTTGGTACTCTTTGATGACGCATTGAAGCGGGACATGTTTTGTATCACCGCATTTCGTAATTACCAATGCCCATTCCTTACATAATAAATCCATATTACCAGCGTTTACACTTTATAGGTAGTTCATTGGTAGTTGGTTGGTAGTTGTTCGGTCAGTGGCACCGAAGAAATCGTGATCGGCTGGTGTCTGAATTTTATTCGCAGGGGCAATCTGGCAGCCCTAAAGTAAATGCGGGGCGACAGGCTGGGTTACTGAAAATTTGTACAAATTTAAATATGCTTAAATATGGCACAGGCACACAATGGTATTCTTGGCGGCTTTTCCGGTAAAGTAGGCACTGTTTCAGGCTATACAAGATACGGCAGAAGCATCATGCGCTCGGCAGTAAGCAGGGTAAATGATAAAGCGACACCCCTGCGGCTGGCACAGCGCGAAAAAATAAAAGTATGCAACCTGTTCATGAAAGCATTTACAGGTACAGGCTTTTTTAGCAAAACTTTCCCTAACTATGGGCACGGCGGTTCAGGGTATAACCGTGCAATGGGTGTATTGCTGAACAAGGCTATCTATGGCTCGTACCCCGGTTTCAGTATTGATTATAAAAAAGTTTTAATTTCTACCGGGCCACTTCCCGAAGCGGCGGCTCCTGCGGTAACGCTGCAGGCAGTAAGTGATCTGTATTTTACCTGGGCAGATAATTCAAATGACGGGACTGCAAAGAGAAATGACAAAGTGATATTGCTTGCTTACTTTCCCGCCATGCAGGTAATACTATTTTCGGTTGGTGCAGCCACCAGGGCACAAGGGCAGGCTGTATTGCCTGTACCTGGCATGCAGGGCCAACCGGCAGAAACATGGATCGGCTTTTTAAGCAATGATGAAAGAGTTGCCGCGAACAGTGTATACACCGGGCTGGTACAATTGTAAAATAAATCCGGTAATTTATATTGACTGCATTTTTTCCTTTGCTTGTTTTTCCCCATCGGAGTTAGAAAGTTTATCAGGGTAAAAAAAAGATCGCCAATCAGCATTTATCCCGTAAATACTACTTTTTGTTTGCAGGTATTTTACATTCAAGAATAGTTACGCTATTTAAAATGAAACAGCAACGGGAAAATAAACGTGACAATAATCGCCCACAAAATGTAAACAGGCAGAAACTTTGCGATGGCATTTTCAACCTCGCTGATGGTTGCCTTTTTTGAAACATTTTTAAAGAGTTTGAACGTTACTACCAACAGGTTGGTAAGTATTAAAATGTTACCTCCTAAAACAGCCAGCCTGTTTGGTGAAATTCCCCATTCAGAAATCCGGAACAGGATTGCTGAAATGGCAATGCCGTTTACAATTATGGTTACAATTGAAAGTGCCAATAATATAAAACTGCCTACCCGGTTTTCATTCTTCTTAAATGTTTCTGCAACTGAAAATAATATGATGGCCATAACACCAATGAGAAGCAGGTTAAAAATCAGCAGGAATTCCCGGTCGTTGTATGGGTCTTTGCCGGAAAGCAGGATGGCCACGAGATAAACTGACAACGTGATTAAAACCAGGGGGCTGAATATTTTTGCAATTACAGGTGAAACCCTGTTAACCAACTGGGGGTTTGTTTTTGTGATGAACGTTGCAACTATGGGCACTGCGGCAAGGCCGAATGCAACAACGTATTCAAAATAAAATTCCTGGATATTAAACCCAATAAGCCCAAAAAGGCCGATGGTAATTGCGGTGAGAATACCGCCCGCGATAACGATGAGTGTAGCCATAATTACCAGGTCGCCGTTGTAACGCAGGAAGCTAAGGCGGTTATTGTAATTATTAATATTATCGCCAACATAGGAAAAACCTAAAACAGCCCACAACAAAAGAGGCAGGTGAATGCAGGAGAGAAGCAGGGTGTCACTTTTAGGATCTGCCGGCAACAGGTTGATGAAGATAAGTGCCATTAAAAAAGTAACGGCCGTGTAAACGATCTTTTTTACTGAAAGGCTGTTTTTCCAACTAAAGTAGGCGGTAAGAAAAGGGAAAACGATAAAACCAATATTACGCTGATAAAACAGTTCAGGTTTTATATTAAGCACTTCGGGAAGCTTTGCAATAGCGCCGGCTATTAAGGAAGCAATAATTACAAACGCCAATTCATTTTTGTTGCCCCAGGATATTTCAGAACTTTCGTAGTTGAGACGCACATGCCAGTATTCTGCAAGTTTATTACCGGTTAGTTCAGGGTACAGTAAATTAAACTCCGCTTTAAAACCCGTTTTGTTGCCCTGGTATAATTCTTCAAGATCTTTAGGATCGTCAATTCTTGTAAGTATCTCATCTCTGTTCATAATAAATCAATTTGTGATTGTGACATAGGTACCCGGATACGTGATCCTTTTATTTACCAATTAAAAGTACTTTGAAATACAAAGTAAAGTGAAATTTTGGAATTGTGCAAGAAAATCGAACGAAAGATTTTGGCAATGCAGATGGTGAAGTGTTGGGCTGGGTAAAATGGTTAACCTTTAACAAACCTTACGCTGCTTTGTGTTTTTAATCCTTGCCGATCGCCGGGTCCCTTTCAGAAACCCACTACGACCAGGAGTAGTGTATTCAGGTAATGATTAAGCATGCAGGATCTTCAACTAATATAACAACTTGTGTCTTCTGAGAAAATCATCAGTAACATTCAGGATATCTTCATCATAGTAGCGTGCGTATTTCGGATTGTCACCTCCCAGGTAATGTTTTCTCCCTTCAAACATGTGTTGTTCAAATTCATTACCCTCTTTTTTCATCGCAGTTTGGAAAAATTGTACAGTCCATTTTGGAACCTGCTCATCATCTGTACCATGAAACTCGATCATAGGGGGTAACCCTTTCCGGACATGATGAAACGGAGAAATACTCCATATTTTGGATCGGCGTTCAGCCAATAAATAGTCGCACCATCCCTCAACTGTATTCACGCAGGCTGAAAACAGCAAAATCGCATTGGGGCTGCTGCTTACCGTAAGATCGTCAGTTTTTTCATTATATTCATCAATCATAGCTGTTGATAATGCCAGTTGGCCGCCGGCAGATTGGCCTGCCACAACTATTTTATTTTTGTCAAGATGAAACTTCGCGGCATTTTCTCTCACCCATCGCATGGCAGACCTGGCATCCATTACCGCTTCGATAGGACTGATCGTTTTACTGGGGGTAACGCCATTATCAATTGACAAACGATACTCCACCGAAAAGGTCACTATTCCCATTTCAGCATATCGTTCGCAGGTCGTGAAAAACTCATCCGGGGTTCCAAACGCCCAGCCTCCGCCATGAAAAAATACGATAGCGGTATTGTTATCGTGCTCATAGGATTGGTTTGTATGAAACACGTCTATCGTTAATTTAAACGAATCAATTACTTTATATACTTCCCGGGTATGAATAACTTTTTCGCCTGCATTTGCAGGGTTAGATCCGAAGGATAGAAAAAACAAAAGCCAGCCAAAATAAAAGGACTTTACATTCATGATTTTAGGTTTATAGATCAATGCTAAATTTATGAATAGTATTTATGTATCCGAAACGCTTTTTTCGGTAGCCTTTAAGGGAATGTCCTGTGGAGGACAAGACACTCTTTGTATGCTTATGCTCAGCACAAGTATGGCTAACACACGGGGCTATACTACAAAACTCATATCATTGCATAATGATTTAAATTTAGGAATAATCAACTAAGGCATTTAGGAACTCAGACGACACACCAAACAAGTATAATTTTACTATGTTGAGCGCAAGAAATCTCTTACTTGCCTTTTCTTCCGAAGCCTGAACAGTACTTAAAGATATTGACCCGGTTCAATAATCTTGAATAAAATATGAGTAAAGGCTGTTGAAGAAACAGTTGATTTATTTATTCATTTTCAAAAATAACTTAATATGGAATTTTTAAAGTACGGCCTCGGAATCGATATGGCCAAGGAAAAATTTGATGCATGTATTAGTATTATTGACAAACTACAGCAAGTCATGATCAGAGCACAATGCAGTTTTAATAATAATAAAAAAGGATTTGAAGCTTTCATTTTATGGGTAACTAAAAACACCAGGATTCCTCTACCGACTGTTTATTTAATGGAAGCCACCGGCATTTATTATGAACAGCTCGCATGGTTCCTGCATGATAAAAAGTGTAACGTTTCAGTTGTATTGCCAAACAAAGCTAAAAAGTATAAAGAGGCCCTTGGGTTGAAATCCAAGAACGATCGCATAGATGCTAAGGGGCTTGCTCAAATGGCATGTGAACAAAACAACACAACCTGGAAACCACTAAGCAGCAACATTTATTTGCTTCGCCTGATCACCAGGCAAATACAAAGCATTGCAGAGCAATCCACCGTTTTAAAAAATCAATTGCATGCGCTGCAATACGGTATGTACAGGGATAAGGCCATAGAAACAATGTATACCAGGCAGCTTAACCTTTTACAAAAAAATAAAAAAGGCCTGCAGTCAAGAGTGGAACAAATTGTAGAAAGTGATGAAATATTAAAAAAGAAATTTAGTAACATCTGTAAAATCAAAGGACTTGGGTTACAAAATTTAGCTGTGATAGTTGCGGAAACAAATGGCTTTGCGGCTTTTGAAAACATTGCTCAATTAGTAAGCTATGCAGGATATGATGTGGTAGAAAATCAATCCGGAAAACGAAAAGGAAAAACAAAAATATCTAAGAAAGGAAATAGTCATATACGACGTTGCTTACATTTTCCTGCATTCAACATGATTAAATATGAAGTAGCTCCATTTAATAACTTGTACGAAAGAGTTTACGAAAAAAGTAAAATAAAGATGAAGGCTTATACCGCTGTTCAAAAAAAATTACTTGAATATATTTATACCCTTTGGAAAAAAGATGAAGCGTTTGATCCAAAGTATCAAGATAAAAAATCCGGAGATGTGGAGCCGGAGCCTTCTTTCACTTTGGCTCCGAAGGAGCCATCACTCTCAATTAAAAAAGAAGGGAAAAAAAAGAAAACATCGGGTAAAAAGATAACCCCGGCAATAACCAGGGTTACACAAGATAAGCATCCGTCGAAGTATCGCCGTATGCCTTCTTTCACTTGATTCAAAATTATTAAAAAAACCTGCAATTTTATTTGGTTTTTCTGACAGTACCTTGCGCTAACGAACGACTAAGCTTGCACGATGAACTTGCTATATACCTGGACGAAAAGAGAGCATCAAACTGGTTAAATAAGCAACATTTGCAGTTAGTTTTGGTCACATAGATGCAGGACTTTGTTTTATTTAAAGTACCTGCATTTTTTTTATATATACACAGTGTTGATTTATACATTTGCATTGTGGAGAAATGGGTGATGAAAAGACCGATCGGAATTATTCATTGGGAAAATAATGAAAGCAAAAGTTTCCATCACTTACGAAAGATGATTAATAGCAAAAGACTCAGATAAAATTCGGAATAGCCGGCTTACATTAAAATTCTCAGATGATCAACCCTGGGTAATAATACAGGTTAACGACCGGCAAGCAATTAATGCAAAAGCAAATATTATCAAAACCGCATCAGGTATGAAGAAACATTTACAGCTTGCCTTTTTATTCAGCGTGATAAATATCCTGGGTGCACATGCTCAGCAAAACCGTTGGAAAATAAATGAATCCGGGGGGATTTCCTGGTTTGTGAAAAGCAATGACAGCCATAAAGATCATATCGAAATGAGCGGAAAATATATTTCCTCTGTAATTTATTATGGAGTGAATGCTGACCAGTCATTTTACATCAACCGGAAAATTGTTTGGCCTATGTTACGGACAATTCCAAATGATACACACGCCAGTTTGATCCGTTCTTTTAACACCGACATCATTTCAATGATCTCCATTGATGAAAAAAATATTGAGGATGAAAAGGTGAATGAAATCCGGCTGGATGGAAAGATAACGGTGAATAGTACTGTTGCTGAAAATGTTCATTTAACCCGCGTGCTTTTTCCTTCCACCGATCTCCCTGTCTTTTGTGAGAAATATACGCTGACAAATAACAGGGATAAAGCTGTTGAAATTGAAATACCTGGATTAAAATCCTTTTTCTCAACACTTCCTGAAAAAGGGGTTGAGGGAAGTTACCAGTTGGAAATGGCAACGTTGAATACCGGTACTTTTTTGCTGCAACCCGGGAAAAGTATTGTTTTTTACCAGGTTATTAGTGGACGAAAATCCGGACAGGCCGAAATAAAGGTTGATGTTGAGAAAGAACTTTCAAAACGAGCAGCACTTGTTGATACCCTCTGGGATCATTTAGTATTGGAAACGCCTGATACGGTTTTGAACAAGGCATTTGCTTTTGCAAAAATACGTGCCGCTGAAAGTATTTATCAAACCAAAGGCGGGCCTATGCATGGTCCAGGTGGGTTACGGTATTATGCCGCTATCTGGGCCAACGATCAGGCAGAATACATCAATCCTTTCTTCCCTTACCTTGGATACGGCTATGGCAACGAATCAGCGTTGAATGCCTATCGCCAATTTGCAGGGTTTATGAACAAGGAATATAAGCCGCTCCCCAGTTCAATCATTGCAGAAGGAACAGATATTTGGAATGGTGCCGGCGACCGGGGTGATGCTGCGATGATTGCTTATGGTGCTGCCCGTTTTTGCCTGTCGCTGGGTGATCGAAAGGTTGCTGAAGAACTTTGGCCTTTGATAGAATGGTGCCTCGAATACAATAAACGAAAGCTTAACAAACAAGGAGTAGTTACTTCAGATACTGATGAACTGGAAGGCCGTTTTCCTGCGGGCAAAGCCAATTTATGTACCTCTTCTCTTTATTACGATGCCCTGGTTTCCGCTTCCTACCTCGGCAAATCGCTTGGAAAAGAAAAGAAACTACTTTCAATTTATAAAAAACAGGCTGATGCCTTGAAAATAAATATTGAAAAATATTTTGGTGCAAAAGTGATGGGTTTCGATACCTATCAATATTATGAAGGAAATGATAAACTGCGTGCATGGATTTGTATTCCACTTACCGTAAATATATTCGACAGGGAGCAGGGAACTATTGATGCATTGTTTTCTCCGGAGCTATGGACAAGCGATGGACTGGCAACGCAGGCAGGTGATAAAACCTTTTGGGATCGTGCAACCTTATATGCCCTCCGGGGCGTTTTTGCCGCCGGAGAAAGGGAACGCGGTTTAAAATATTTACAATACTATTCGAACCGCAGGTTGTTTGGCGACCATGTGCCATACCCTGTAGAAGCCTATCCCGAAGGAGACCAACGACAGCTTTCAGCCGAAAGTGGATTATACTGCCGCATATATACCGAGGGTCTGTTTGGCATACGGCCCACCGGTTTAAACAGCTTTACCATTACGCCACAATTACCTGCCGGCTGGGACTATATGCGACTTAAAAAAGTAAGCGGGTTTCAAAAAGAGTTTGATATAGAAGTTAAAAGAGAAAAGGATAAAATACGCCTGAATGTAAAAATCGGTGAAGCAGTTGTACTTAATATACTTATAGAGGAAGGAACAGTTCAACGTATTAAATTTTAGGAATGGGATATAAAAATATATTCTTAGCCGGGTTTTTATCCTGCATGTTAGCGACCAGCACGCGATGTCGAAAGGGCGGATTTATAAACCTATTGCCTCAACTTTTACTGTTGCTAATAACCTTTGCAAAATTTCAGTAAAATTGCCATTTTTTAATTCACTCAATAAAATTTTTTTTATTGGTTTTTGTCTCAGTCTCGCTCTCTCCACCTCTATTTTTACCCAATTGGATTTATCAATTTTATCGCTTTGTAAAAGTAGAAAGCAGTCGCATCTGTCTATTTCATAAAGAACTCGCGCTTGTTTGTCAAAGGAATCATTATGTATTAAGTCAATATAAATAATGCCCAAGTTACTTAACGAGTTACTTAAAGAGTTGAGAAGTTCAACCGTTACATCGTTATCCAACGTGGTGTAAGAAACGAATATTTTCATTTTATGATATGAAAAATAAAAAGCAAAACTCCCAATGTGTTTAATAAAAATAATATCATATAAAGTCTCACTGAAGGATTAGTTGCGGACCTCCACAATCTGTCTTCGCTGGTCCGATTATTCTCAAGCGTATAATCTTGTTTTTTTTGTTCTGTAACTATAATATTTTCAATATGCCGTCTTTTCAGTTGGCTGAATAAGTTATCCATTTTTTCCCTTAACTTTTCTTGATAGAAGTAAGTGAAACTGTCTAAAAACCAAAAAGTCAAAGTGACAATATAAAGAGTTATGAAAAGCGAAGCGTCCAGTTTATCGTTAGATAGCTTAATTAAAGATGGAACTGCAACACCGACTAAAACGAAATAGAGCTTTTTTAGTTCTAAACTGGTAGATGAAAAATTTAATGTTGCAGTATGTAATTGGTCGATTATTTTCCAATCAATTTCGTCTTGCAAGGTTTTCTTATACTCTTTGTTGTCTGGCATTTAGAAGTTATGCATTAATCATTTTCATGATTGAAAAATTTGAATTTTTTTAATTGAAATTATTTAAAGATTTCGCACCCAAGCTTATCTGTTTTAATTTCTAACAAAAGTACAACAACGCCGACCGGTAGGTAAATTTGGTGTGGCGATTTTTTTTGGAACACACTTCAAGGGCAGAAAAAGAGTTGCCACTATCCATTTTTTAAAAATGTGACCATGGGAAGCAGGCTAAGAACAGCAGCCGGTAGGTAGGTACTCATTTATGACAAAAGCCTTTACCTCTATCCATTTTTTGCAAGTATGGTTGTAAAACTTACCGTTAAATTAAGCCATAATTGAAGCATAATAATTCACGGTAGTAAATAAAAACACTACTTTAGTTTATGGAGTTACGAGAGCTTTCGATTAATAGTAATGATTTGGATTCTTTATTTAATTATGGAAAGAATACCTTTTTCCATAACGCATTCACTAAAACTTCGGAAGAATTAAACTGTATCAGCGATAATGTAATAACGATTGAAGGATTTATATTTTATGAAAGAAGTGGAAATGATTTTTTAGTGGAAGTTAGAAATAACAATTCGCCAATAATCATCAAAAACTGTATTTTTAAAAGTAAATTAAATGTCTCCGGCACAGGTTCCAGTAGTATAATTTTTGACAATGTTATTTTCGAGGCTAATCTGTCATCAAAGCTAAACTGTGGTAGTTTTAAGATTAGTAATTGTCAAAAGGCATTTTCTATTGATTTCGATGCATCTATTTCGGGAGACATCACATTTTCAGATAGTATTTTTTGTTTTTTGAATGTTAAATGTGCTGGTTTGCATACATTAAATGTCAGGGATATAATTGTCGAAGAAACTTTTATATTACAAGGAAATTTAAGAAAAGGAGCAAACTTTCAACATTTAAAATGCAGCCGATTTGAATTAAGTAATATACATTCAGATAATATATTTGTACTGTCTAGAGATTCAAAAATTAAAGATTTAGTTTTCAATAAATCTTCTTTCGATAGAACATTTACTATTTCTGACTCTGCAATTGATAAAGTAAACTTCCCCGATGTCACGTTCAAAAACACATTGATAATCGAATCATCCAAATTTAAAAACAATGTGTATTTTTCTTACGGAAAAAATCTTCTAAATGCCAAAATCTCCAATAATTCGTTCTTCAATTCTTTGACAATAGATGGAGATCTTTCATCTGAATCAACTTTAAACATTAGCGAGAGTGTGTTCAAAGAAATCTCTTTTGAAAATTTTAAGAATACCGGATTACTTAAGCTTTCAGATATAAGAATGGATAAATCAGGAGTTTTAAAATCTTGCATTCAAATCTTGGCAAGGCAGAAATGCACAATAATAATTTCTCGAAGTCAAAATTTGAATTTGAAAAAAGCCAAATAAACGAAATATTTATTTCTGAAACAGACTTCCCCGAATATACATACACTGGAAAAGAAATCAATCATGGACAGGGGAAGTTAGCGTTTGGACAATTACAAACGGTTTTCCAAAGACAGGGTGATACCGTAAGATCATATAAATACTTGGCAAAAGAGGTTAAAAATTATTATAAACAAATAGATTTATTTAGTAATAAATTCTTTACAAAACTCAATCTATTTCTCAATTATATATCAAATGATTTTGGTAGGAACTGGATTTTGGGATTTGCATTCTCATTCGGAATTGGTTTTATTTTTTTTTATTTTTTAATCCTTAGCACAAAAGAATTTTCATTCAACTTTCCAATAAGCTTCAAATGGGATTTTACCGAACCCTTCCTAAAATTTATGAATCCCCTAAGGCATTTCGATACTGAGGATATCTTTAAAAAAAGTAGTAATATAAAGTGCTATTTGACTTTAAGTAACTGTTCTTATTTATGGGATTTTTTTGGTAGAATTTTTGTTGCTTATGGGTATTATCAGACAATTCAAGCTTTTCGAAAATTTGGCAGAAGATAGTTCACAACCCGTATTTACCGAGCCCCCCATTTAACGCAAACGATTGCCTGCCCACCCAACGCAAACGATTGCCTGCCCACCTCACCCATAATACCTATATTTTTGAAAGAGTGAACCAAAATAATTTCTGAATTACGTAGCGGGCTTCTTCATTCAAATCCTTCCTTCTTATAAGAATCTTTTTCAATAAGGACTTGAATATACCCGGTGGCTTATGAGGTGTTTTTATTTCCGGCTTTATAAAACGTGTGGTAAATCTTTTTAATAAACAATAATGCGCAAATATTTTATTGGTTCCTTTTTACTGCTGTCGGTGCTGGGCCTTGTGCAATGCAAACATGGTTTGCCTGCCGGTGATCCCGGTAATGGCGGCCTTATGCTGCCGGGCGGCTTTGAGGCGGTTGTGGTGGTTGACAGCATTGGCGGGGCAAGGCATATTGCCGTAAATGACAATGGAGATATTTATGTAAAGCTTCGCAACTCTTACCCCGATGGAAGTAATGTGGCCATGCGGGATGAAGATGGTGATGGTAAAGCCGATATCATAAAAAAGTTTGGGGTGTATTCCGACCCTTCCGATTACGGAACTGCCATGCGTATTAATAACGGCTATTTATATTACAGCTCCACCGGAAGCGTTTACCGGTGTAAGTTAGTTTCCGGGCAGTTGTTGCCCGATACGGCTGTTGAAACCATTTTTACAGATGATTATTTGCACGATCCGTATGGCTCCCAACATACGGCAAAGGCTATAGGTTTTGATGATAAAGGAATGATGTATGTCGGGATTGGCGCACCGTCTGATGTATGCCAGGTGTTCGACAGGATTCCCGAATCACCGGGACAGGATCCATGCCCCCAACTGGCGGAGCATGCAGGCCTCTGGAAATTTGATCCCAACAAGCAAAACCAAACAATTAAAGACGGGAAGCGGTTTGCTACAGGCATACGAAGTATTGTAGCGATTAACTGGAACACGGAGGATAAACACATGTACATCGTACAGCATGGAAGAGATGACCTGCACCGCACATGGCCGGTAAAATATACACGCCGGGAAAGTGTGCTGCTGCCTGCAGAGGAATTTTTAAAACTGGAGGAAGGCAGCGATGCAGGCTGGCCCTATTATTATTACGACCAGGTAAAGGGAAAAAAATTATTGAATCCTGAATATGGGGGCGATGGAACGAAGGAAGGGAATGGCGCGAAATATTTGCAACCACTGATCGGCTTCCCCGGCCATTTTGGTCCCAACGATTTATTATTTTATACCGGTGACCAGTTTCCGGCGCGGTATAAGAACGGCGCCTTCATTGCCTTTCACGGATCCACCATTCGTGCACCGTATTCGCAGGCCGGGTATATTGTAGCATTCGTTCCTTTTAAAAATGGGGCGCCTTCCGGCCCATGGGAAGTTTTTGCGGATGGCTATTGCAGGAATGGATACGATCAGGAATACCACCGATGCGATAGGCAGGCCAATGGGACTGGCGCAAGGTCCCGATGGTTCTTTGTACATTACAGAATCAGAAAAAGGAAAAGTATGGCGGGTGATGTACAAAGGTGATAAATCAGCATTCGGCGATGCCGATCTCGCCGCAATGGCTAAACGAAAAACAACCAGCGCTCATATAAAAGACCCTGATGAGTTTGCAGACAACCTGGAAAAGGGAACTGCGGTTGGTGGCGAGCAGGTGTATAATATCTATTGCATCGCCTGTCACCAGGGAGATGGAAAAGGCGATGGCAGCAGGTTTCCGCCACTCGATAATTCCGAATGGGTAAACGGCGATAAAAAAAGATTGATAGGCGTATTACTGAACGGCCTGGAAAAACCAATAACGATCAATGGGAAAACATTTAATAACCCGATGCCATCGCATAGCCTTTTTAACGGATGACCAGCTTGCATTGGTAATGACATACATCAGGCAAAATTTCAGTAACAAATCGAGCGAGGTTACAGCGGACGAAGTGGCGAAAGAACGTAAAACGACTATTGCAAATAATCATTAAATACATTTTACAAATGAAAATTTTATCGGCCATCATTTTAATAACTGCGCTTTCGTGCAACACACCTATGCATGCGCAAAATAATACCATGGATGTTGAGGCGCATTTAAAAGAGCTTGGCATTACATTGATAAAGCCATCTGCTCCTGTTGCGAATTATGTAAAGGCAGTGCGTGTAGGAAACATGCTATACCTCAGTGGCCATGGCCCTGACAAGCCGGACGGTGGCCTTGTGATTGGCAAAGTGGGCGTTGACCTTACGCTGGAGCAGGCGAAAGATGCAGCACGCCTGGTAGGCATTTCGTTGCTCTCTACCATAAAAGCAGAGATAGGGGATTTGAATAAAGTAAAACGCATTGTAAAAGTATTGGGCATGGTGAATGCCATACCAACATTTGACAAGCAGCCTATGGTGATTAACGGATTCTCTGATTTGATGGTAGAAGTTTTTGGAGAAAACGGGAAGCATGCGAGATCAGCGGTTGGTGTTGGTTCATTGCCTTCGAATATTCCCGTGGAGATTGAGATGATTGTGGAGTTGAAAGATGAGAAGTGAGTGTTTTCAAAGCGTTGTTAGCAGTGGATTACGTTTTATTTACTTTTTGTCTTGATACAAAAAGTAACAAAAAAATCAAGGCTTCATAAAAAAGCTAAAAATTTGAATGATTACCTAAAATGAAATTAGTTCCAGCTATAGAATATAGCCCGGCTATAGTGCGACTTACCAGCGATGTGCAAAGCCAGGCCGCAGTAGCATTAATTTCATTTCTTAACGGCATTCCTTCAAATTTTCTTAACGCTTTTTTTATGAGGCCTGGTGCTCAATCCGATGGCAGTCTCGTGTTGTGCTTATCTTATTGAATCCTAAAAATGTTTAAGGAACAATAAGTTGCCACGACCTTCAGGTCGTGGATTGTAAGAAAGTTGGTTTGGCTTTAGCCCAAATTAATCGGCTGTTCAAATATTAATGAATGAAAGATCATTTAAAAACTTACTTAAAACAACGCATATGAAACGGAGAAATATATTAAAGGGCCTTACGATGCTTCCCTTTGCAGGAACATTGTTTCCTTTCAAATCGCTCGTTGCAGCGCCTTCAGGCGAACCGGGCTTACTCCCTGATCCCACAAAATTATTTGGTGGTGGCGGCGAACTGGAAATAGGGCCTAACATTTTCCAGTCAATAGGCGTAGAGCCCATCATCAATTGCCGCGGCACATTCACGATCATTGGTGGCTCCATTGAAAAGCCAACGGTACGTGCGGCCATGGAAGCGGCGTCCAAAGATTTTGTACAATACGATGAGCTCGCAGACGGAATAGGAAAACGCCTTGCGGAAATAACCGGCGCAGAGTGGGGGATGGTTTCGGCAGGTTGTGCAGCCGGCATGAAACACGTAACCGCTGCATGTGTTACGGGAGGTAACCCCGAGAAGCTTATTCGCATTCCTGACCTTACGGGTTTTGATAAAACAGAAGTCATTATTCCATCATCTTCAAGAAATGTATATGATCACGCGATACGGAATATTGGTGTAAAGATCATTGAAGTAAACACGCCGGAAGAACTGGAAAATGCATTGAACACGCATACCGCCATGATCTATGTAATGGCGTTCGATGAATCGCAACCGGGACAACCATTGTCATTAGAGACCATAGTGAAAATTGCAAAGCCACACAAAGTTCCTGTATTGATTGATGCAGCAGCGGAAGTACTTACGATTCCAAATGTTCACCTGCAACGCGGTGCAGATGTGGTAGTGTACAGTGGTGGCAAAGCGATATGTGGCCCGCAATGCGCAGGACTCGTGTTGGGGAGAAAAGATATTTTAATGTCTGCATGGCAGGCGAGTTCGCCGCACCATGGCCCGGGGCGTGATAATAAAGTAGGCCGTGAAGAAATGATCGGTATGCTGGCGGCAGTGGAAACCTGGGTGAAAAGAAATCATGAGCAGGAATGGAAAACATGGCTTTCTTATCTCAATACTATTGCGAAAAAAGTTTCAACCATTGATGGAGTTACCACTTCGGTATTTGAACCAACAGAGCTTTCGAATAAATCTCCTGTACTTAATATATTCTGGGATCCCAAGGTGTTTAACATTACGGGCGATGAAATGGCGGAAGAACTCGGAAGGAATAAACCACGCGTTGCCATTGGCTCGGGAACCAAAGATGATAAGACGTCTATAGATATTACATCAGGGCAAATGCAGCCGGGCAATGATAAAGTGGTTGCCGCAAGGATTCATGAAGTGCTTACCAGGAAACGCGAACCAAAGTCCGACACATTAGCCGCACCTTCCGGAAATATTGCCGGACGCTGGGATGCAGATATTGAATTTTTCAGCAGCACCAGTAAACATACTTTGTATATGGAGCAGGATGGCAACTGGATAACGGGTTCGCATAAGGGAGAGTATTCAACGAGAGATATGCGGGGTACGATAGAAGGAAATACCATTAAGCTCAGGAGTGTTGACCGGCGCCCGGGAGATTCCATTACATTTATTTTTTCAGGAGAATTATCAGGTGATGAAATAACGGGTTCTATTTATATGGGTGAATACCGCACGGCGAACTTTGTGGCGAAAAGGAATAATACCAAAAGCCCGCATCAGAAGATAGTGGTGCCGGGCGGGCCGCCGCTGGCGACCTGACAATGAATGTTACCGATGCCAATAAGCTATGCGTCACCTCGACGATAGGAGAGGTCTCCCGAATTTTTTAGAGCTTAAATGTCCGGAGTTGCCTCCAGTTGTCGGCATGACGGCACATCTTAAACTAATGGCATAATCCTGGAGGGCCGCTTATCAGCGAATTATCTAATAATGCTTAAAACTTAATGCATGTCATATCGAAATAAAAAACAAAGCAGGGCGTGCTCAAAAATCTTTTCAACTTATCCTATTTCTTCTTTTATTTTTCGCCGCAAACATTTCACATGCCCAGCAAATAGACCTTCTCCTTAAAGGCGGCCATGTAATCGATCCGAAAAATAAAATTGACGGGCAAATGGATGTTGCCATTACCAACGGAAAAATTTCAGCCGTTGCAAAAGATATTTCTGCAAAAGATGCAAAGAAAGTAATTGATGTAAATGGATATTATGTTACTCCCGGCATTATTGATATGCATGTGCATGTTTTCAATGGAGCAGATGTAGATGCATACATCGCAAATGCATTGACCAGTCTTCCCCCGGATGGTTTTACATTCAGGGCGGGCGTTACAACAGTGGTGGATGCAGGCTCATCAGGATGGAGAAATTTTCCGCAGTTTAAAAAACAAACTATTGACAAAGCACAAACGAGAGTGCTGGCGCTTTTAAATATTGTAGGTAATGGAATGGTAAGCCGTTTTATGGAGCAGGATGTAAATGATATGAACCCGCAGCAAACCGCTTACATGATTCACAAACTGTATCCTGATATTTTGTTGGTATTAAGTCTGCTCATTTCTGGGGCGATTTTACGCAGGTTGATAAAGCAGTGGAAGCCGGGAAGCTGGCAAACGTTCCCGTGATGGTTGATTTTGGAGAACATCATCCGCCAAATTCTATTGAAGAGTTGTTTATGAAACACCTGCGGCCGGGAGATATGTTCACGCACACTTTTGCTTATGGCCCGAAAGACAGGGAAGTCGTTGTAGATGAAAACGGCAAAGTAAAACCTTTTGTATTCGAAGCACAAAAAAGAGGAATCATTTTCGATGTGGGCCATGGTGGTGGCGCCTTCTCATGGCGGCAGGCAGTGCCTTCTTTTCAGCAAGGCTTTTATCCTAATGTGATAAGCACCGATCTTCACGCGGAAAGTATGAACGGCGGTATGAAAGATATGAGCAATGTAATGTCGAAGTTTCTTGCCATGGGTATGAGTTTACAGGATGTTATTCTTCGATCCACCTGGAATCCGGCAAACGTGATTCATAGACCGGATCTTGGAAATTTAAGTGTTGGATCCGATGCGGATGTAGCCGTATTCAATTTAAGAAAAGGAGATTTCGGTTTCCTCGATGTGAGAAATACAAAATTAAAAGGAACGCAAAAACTCGACGCTGAATTAACCATCCGTGCGGGTAAAATTGTATGGAACCTGAATGGCCTTGGTTCACCGACATGGCAGGAGGAATTACAACAAAATAAATGACACTTTTTACAAAATATTTTTCTTTTAGCTTAAAGCTAACCGGCAGGGTAAGCCGAAGTTTAACGGTATGTCTTTGTACCTTTTTATTATTTGGAAATAGCTATGTTTTTGCACAGAAGGAATATGATCTTTTAATTAAGAACGGGCATGTAATTGATCCGAAAAATCACATCGATTCAAAAATGGATGTGGCTATAGCCGATGGTAAAATTGCAAAAGTTGCTAAACAAATTGATTCATCCCAATCCAAAAAAACTATTGATGCCAACAGGCTTGTATGTTGTGCCCGGCCTGATAGATATTCATACGCACGTATTTGTGGGAAGCAAGCCGGATGTCTTTGCCGATGGTATTTACAGTGTTTCCGCTGATGATTTTACTTTTAGATCCGGTGTTACAACAGTAGTAGATGCGGGCACTTCCGGCTGGCGGAATTTTCCGTTATTTAAAAACAGGTCATTGATAAATCACAAACACGCATTCTCTCTTTTGTAAATATTGCTGCTGACGGTATGAATGGAAAACCATACCAGGAAAACATTGCTGACATGAATGTGGATTCTGCGGTAGCGGTAATCAGGAAGTATAAAGACATCATTGTCGGGGTGAAGATCGGGCATTATGAAGGCAACGACTGGACTCCTTTTGAAAGAGCATTACAGGCAGGTGAACAAACGGATGTGCCGCTTTTTGTTGAATGCCATCTTCCTCAATTTAGTTTGGAAGACCAGTTAAATAAAATGCGTCCCGGTGATATCATTACCCATTCTTATGAACAGATATCTGAAAGAATGCCGGTAATTGATGATCAAAATAAATTGCGCCCTTTTGTGATTGCTGCACAAAAGAGAGGTGTGTTGTTCGATGTAGGCCACGGCGGCGCAGGCTTCTGGTTTAGCCAGGCTATACCTGCATTTCACCAGGGACTCGTGCCTAATTCCTTTGGGACAGACCTGCATCGTTTCAGCATGAATGCAGGCATGAAAAGCATGTTAAATGTTATGTCAAAATATATGGCAATTGGAATGAAGCTGCAGGATGTTATTGTGCATGCGACATGGAACCCTGCATTGTCAATTAAAAGAAGTGATTTGGGAAATCTTTCAGTCGGTTCCGTTGCCGATGTTTCCGTGCTTAATTTATTGAATGGGAAATTCGGTTTTGTAGATGCTGCCGGAAACCGGCTTGATGGCAATCAAAAACTTGAGGCTGAGCTTACGATTCGTGCAGGAAAAATAGTTTGGGATTTGAATGGTTTATCTGCTAAACCGTGGAAGCCGTAGCGCCATGTTTTTTGATTCAATTGTCGCCGTTAATTTATAAAGGAGCCTGAATAATCTGCATATTGAGATAGTCATCTTATCACCTGATTGAAAATTCATTAAGTTTGGATAAAATATTTGGCTATGCTCACTTCTCATAAACTTCCGTTGGAAAGCAGGACTGTGGCATTCTTAGTAAAAAGAAGCATATTGATGGCCGATGATTCTGCCAGGGTAATCCTGTTTGGAAGCCGTGCCCGGGGAGATTCGGAAAGTGACAGTGACTGGGATTTTTTGGTACTCACAAAAAAAACTGACACAGAGTTATTATCGGACGAATTAAGAAAAATAATGCTAAGAAAAATAGAGCTTATGCATGATGTGGCTATTTCACTTATGGTAAAAAATGAAGCACTTTGGCTGAGTGATTATACCGCAACTGGTATTTATGAAAGCATCTCGGAAGAAGGAATATTATTGTGATCCTATGCCAGCAGTGCATAGAGGTTAAACAATCTACCGCAAATTATTTTCACACCAAATGCAGTTATTCTGAACATAGTACTAGCACTAACTTTCCACACCAGGGGCGGTATCTAATGTTGTACAATTAGCGCAAACGATTGCTTGCCTGCCGGAGGCATAATACCTTATTTTTGAAGGAATAAACGGGATATTCTTTTTACCAAATGATTTCCTGTATTCGATCTTTTGTTTTCTTATAAATAATTTTTAATAAGAGGTTGAATTTTCATGTGAGTTATGAATCGATTTTTTATATCCCGGCTGTTAGAATAGTTAAAGATGTTTTATAAAAACAGCTAAGCCCACCATTTGTAGAATGAAGACTAACGTTTTTAGAATATATGTTTAGAAGCATAACAGTAAAACAAAATTTCACCACATTCTTTTTATTGCTGATGGCAATAAGTGCCATGCAATGCAATACCTGGACTGAATTACCAAAAGGAGATCCCGGTAATGGAGGGTTGTTTTTGCCAGGTAATTTTGAAGCAGTTGTTGTTGCAGATAGTATTGGCCCCGCTCGCCATCTCGCCATAAATGATAACGGAGACATCTATGTAAAACTAAGTTATTCAAAAAAAGGAGAGGGCGGAAATGTGGCTTTAAGAGATTTGAATAATGATGGTAAAGCTGATTCCATAGTTCGTTTTGGAGATTATGATAATAAAGGCAGCATGGCTAATTGTATGAGAATACACAATGGCTATTTATATTATGCATCTGAACTGGTCGTATATAGAAATAAATTAACTCCCGGTAAGTTGATTCCTGAAAGCCCCACGGAAGTGGTTCTTACAGAAGAATATTCCCTGGGCTCGCATTGGCATATTACAAAGCCTGTCGCTTTTGATGACAAAGGACATATGTATGTTCCGTTCGGCGCTCCTTCCAATGCCTGCCAGGATTTGGTAAGAACTCCCGGCGGTACGCCTGGCTTGGCAGGACTCGATCCTTGTCCTGAATTGGAAAAGTATGCGGGCATCTGGCAATTCGATGCAAACAAGATTGGCCTTACTCAAGCCGATGGAAAAAAATTTGCGACGGGTATAAGAAGTGTGGTCGCTATGGATTGGAATAAAGACGATAAGAATTTGTATATCGTGATGCATGGCAGGGATGACCTGCACATGTTGTGGCCGGATAAATTTACCCAGTGGCAAAGTGCGGTGTTGCCGTCGGAGGAATTTCTTCGCGTGAATGAGGGAAATAATTTCGGATGGCCTTATAGTTATTACGACCAGCTTCAAAAGAAAAATGTGTTGGCCCCTGAATATGGAGGTGATGGAAAAATGCCGGCAAGAGATTCTTCCGTACAGCTGCCCGTTATGGGTTTCCCCGGTCACTGGGCGCCAAATGATTTATTGTTCTATGAAGGTGACCAGTTCCCTGAACGCTACAAGCATGGAGCATTCATTGCATTTCACGGTTCTACTAACAGATCGCCTTACCCGCAGGCTGGTTATTTTGTTTGTTTTGTTCCATTTAAGAACGGTCAGCCTTCGGGCGACTGGGAAGTGTTTGCAGATGGTTTTGCCGGGGTGGATCCGATTGAAAATACAAGTGATGCAAAATACAGGCCCATGGGCTTGGCAATGGGGCCTGATGGTTCTTTGTATATAAGTGATTCGCGAAAAGGAAAAATATGGAGGATCATGTATAAAGGTGACAGAAACAAATTTGGCCACGCCGAATTAGCAGCTATGGAAAAAAGAAAAGCGAATTCAAACATTCGTACTCCTGATGAAGTGGACGATAATCTTTATAAAGAAAAAGGTTTGCCGGGAGCGCAGGTGTATCGCACCTATTGTATATCCTGCCACCAGTATAATGGTAAAGGCGATGGCAGCCGTTTTCCACCGGTTGAAAATTCTGATTGGGTAAATGGTGATAAGCACAAACTGATAAGTGTGGTGTTGAATGGTTTGGATAAGCCTATTGATGTGAATGGTAAATCGTACAGCAGCATTATGCCGCAACATAGTTTTTTAAAAGATGAAGAAATTGCGCAGGTGTTAACTTACATCAGGAAACATTTTAATAATAATACCGATAGTATAACAAGCAAAGAGGTTTCTGCTGTCCGGAAGAAATAGGAGAGTGGCCTGATTGACTGATCTTCCCGGTAAAAGCATATTTAGTTTTTAAAGTTTAAATCTAAAAAATCACAAAAATAGAATTATGAAAAAAATCCAGTGTTCACTTTTGCTCTTGCTAATTTTTTGCAGCGTTATTGTTTCTGCCCAGTCTTATGATATAGTCATTAAAGGCGGCCATGTGATTGATCCAAAAAATAATATTGATGCAATAATGGATGTTGCCATTAAGGATGGAAAAATTGCTGCGATGTCAAAAAATATTGATGGGAAACAGGCCGCGCAGGTCGTGAATGCAAAAGGGCTGTATGTAATGCCTGGCCTTATTGATTTGCATGCACATGTCTTCTTTGGTACCGAGCCGGATCATTACCTGAGCAATGGCTTGGTGGCGTTACCGCCGGATGGTTTTACATTTCGAGTGGGCGTAACTACTGTCGCCGATGCAGGAGGTGCGGGTTGGAAATCTTTTCCGGAGTTCAAAAAAAATGTGATCGATAATTCTCAAACGCGGGTGCTTTCATTCTTAAATATTGTGGGAGAAGGAATGCGGGGTGGCGCCTGGGAGCAGGATATTGATGACATGGATCCAAAACTCAGCGCTATGGTGGCAAAGGAATACAAGGATTACATTGTCGGGTTTAAGGTGGCGCATTTCGAGGGACACGACTGGACTCCGGTTGATCGGGCCGTGGAAGCCGGAAAACAGGCAGGTGTACCCGTTATGGTTGACTTTGGCGGAGCGCATCCACCATTATCTATTGAAGAACTGTACATGAAACATTTAAGGCCGGGAGATATTTATACCCACACCTATACCGTGCTGGATGGAAACATAAGAGAAACCGTTGTGGATGAAGCGACACATAAAGTGAAACCTTTTATTTGGGATGCCAGAAAAAAAGGGATCATCTTTGATGTGGGTTATGGCGGAGCAAGCTTCAATTTTACACAGGCTATTCCTGCAATCAAAGAAGGATTTTATCCTAACACTATTAGCACCGATCTGCACACGGGAAGTATGAATGCATCCATGAAAAACGAACTGGATATCATGTCGAAATTTTTACTGATGGGGATGCCTTTAAATGAAGTGATCAAGGCAAGTACCTGGAGCCCGGCACAGGTTATTCATCGCGAAGAGTTGGGTAATATTTCTGTCGGTGCCATTGCTGATGTTGCTGTGCTGGATTTAAAGCAGGGCGATTTTGGGTTCTATGATAAAACCGGTTATAAGGTAGATGGCAAACAAAAATTCGAATGTGCGATGACAATAAAGGGAGGCCGGATTGTTTATGACCTTAATGGAATTGCCGATCCGATCTATGTAAAAAGTAAGTAAATAAAAAACAATAAAATTTAAAAACTATTTAATGAAAAAATTAATTCCAATCTTTCTTCTTGTCTTAATTGTTGTTGCTTTTGCCTGTAACCAGGCTGGTGACAATAGCGGTACAGATGACTTATATAAGTCGTCAGACTTTACACCGGTTAATAGTTTTACTTCCGGGGCAGAAGGCCCTGCCGTTGATAATGATGGCAATGTGTATGCGGTAAACTATTCAAAACAGGGAACAATCGGTAAAATAACGCCGGCAGGAGAAGGAAGCATTTTTTTAGAGTTGCCCGATAGCAGTATAGGAAACGGCATTCGCTTTAATAGCAAAGGTGACATGATGATTGCTGATTACACCAATCACAATATCCTTAAAGTGAATATGGCCGATAAGCAAATAAGTGTGTATGCTCATGATAGTACCATGAACCAACCTAATGATATTGCCATTGATAGTAAAGACAGGCTGTATGCAAGTGATCCAAACTGGAAGGATAGCACCGGCAGAATATGGCGAATAGATACTGATGGAAAGATGCAGATTCTTGAAGATAATATGGGCACAACAAATGGAATTGAAGTGAGCCCCGATGAAAAACATTTGTATGTAAATGAATCGGTACAACGCAAGGTTTGGGTGTATGATCTGTCGGACAGTGGTACGGTTAGTAACAAGAAAGTGCTCATTGAATTTCCTGATTTTGGTATGGATGGCATGCGTTGCGATGTTGATGGAAACTTATATATTGCCAGGCATGGAAAAGGAACCGTAGCAAAAGTTTCACCTGATGGAAAATTGCTGGAAGAAATAATATTGACAGGTAAAAAACCTAGTAACGTAGCCTTTGGTGGTAAAGACGGAAGAACAGTTTATGTAACATTACAGGATCGGCAGAACATAGAAATGTTTAGGGCTGATCAACCTGGAAGAGAATGGAAGAGGAAATAATGATCATGCAGTAGTAGGCGGGCGGAGCTTTTAATTGCCACGGCCTTCAGGCCGTGGGTTATTATAGGTAAGGACTGGCTTTAGCCGAAATTATTATTAGTTTTTGACCATCGCATTAGTCGGTTTGCCAATTCAATTTTTACACAATAAAAATTATTTTTTTGGGCTAAAGCCCGTTATATATTATTCTCGTCCACGGCCTAAAGGCCGTGGCAACTTTAAAACCCCATTGAATATCTCAAACTGAAAAATATTTAATCAAACTGAACTATCTTTTAAATGAATTATTTCCTTAAGTTTTGCTCACTATTGTTGAGCTTTTGTTTGCCAATAACATTGTTGCATGCCCAAAGCGCTGCTTCCACAGACAATAATTTAATTGTAAAACATACCAACGATTTTACAATAACAGGCGATGGAAACGCTGCTGAATGGAAGAAGGCAGAATGGAATAAAATAACCCAGCGCAGCCCGGAAACTCTTAGAAAAGAAGGATGGAACATACCAGCGGAAACCGGCGATATGAAAGATGTTTCTTATGAAACAACTTTCAAAATTTTATATTCTGATAAAGGCATCTATTGTTTGTATAAATGTGAAGACAGTGCTATCACCGCCACGATAAAAGAAGACTATGGAGCATTGTATGATGAGGATGTGGTAGAGGCTTTTTTCAGACCCGATACGAGCTTGCCTATTTATATTGAATATGAACTCTCTCCATTGAATTATGAATTGCCTATACTAATTGTAAATAAAAATGGCAATTCAAGAGGATGGAAGCCCTGGCAATATACAGGTGCAAACAAAATGATTCACGCTGTTAATATCAACCGGAAAAATAAAAGCGATGAAAGGTTTACCTGGACGGCGGAATTTTTTATGCCTTTCACTTTGTTTATGCCGATGGAAAACGTGCCACCTTCCAAGGGGACACAATGGAGGGCGAATTTCTATAGAATAGATTATGATCGTACTCCGGTGTATTCAAGTTGGCGACTCACAAGGGAAAATTATCACGATTACGAAAGATTCGGAATAATCGAGTTCGATTAAAAATTTCCTTCAAATTCATTTTCCTATGACTCCTTGCCAGCGTTATAATTCATTTTCTTGCGACGCAAAAACCGGTCAAAGAGCATCAGGCCTAATACTATATTGGCCATCATAAAGACATACAAGTATGTACTGTTGAAAGTCTTGCTGAGATCAATTTTGCCGGGCTCAAAAGGAAATTTGCTTTTGCCCGTGGAACTCCAGTCTACCTGCGCGAATCCGTAAATTAAAAGCCCGGCAATTAATACGATGAAAAAAGATCCTATCGCCCAGATGATATTTTTATTGATGTATTTTTTTGCTGCGGGCATTATGTTATAAACTGCAATTTTATCCATCACATTTTTTGTAAAACGCAATGACGGCTGCTCCGGCTCCGCAGATTGTAACGATTGATGCACTTCCATTAATTCCCTGTAAGCATTCTTCCATTCTTCATCATCTGCCAATAATTTTTCTATGACAGGTATCTCACTGGCAGGGGTTATTCCATCAATATATTCCCACAGCCTTTCTTCGATTGATTGTTCTGATTTCATAAAATGAAATTTAAAATTAATAGTCCAGATCCTTTACTTCCTGTTTGAAATATTTTTCCATTTTTTCTTTCAGTCTTATTCTTGCCCGGTGCAATCGAACTTTAACTGCGCTTATTTCTATACCTAATATCCTGCTTATCTCTTCGATGCTTTGTTCAGCTTTATAAAACAAAGTTATGATCTCCGCGTCATCCGGACTCAATAATGCTATTGCCTTTGTAGCCATATATACCCTTGATTTTTGTTCGAGTTGGTTCGCATCAAATCCTGAAGCCTGGTTGTTAACTGCCACAAAAACATTTTCATTCTCCAGAGAATGTGTTATCTGCGCTTTTTTTCTCAGAAAAGTGATACAGGTATTATGCACAATGGTATAAAGCCATGTACTGAATTTAGATAACCCTTTAAAATCGTTCAGTGACCGGTAAGCTTTAATGAAAATATCCTGGGCAACTTCTTCGGCGTCCTGCCTGTTTTTAATGAACCGCAACGTTAACGTAAAAACATACTCCTGGTACCTGTTTACAAGCTCCGCAAAGTGATGTTGCTCACCACGCAGAATTTTGCTAATTATCTCTTTATCATCCATTCCGGTCGACATTCAGTTTGTAAGACTACCAGTAAGCGAAACAGGTTACTTAAAATTACATTTATTTGTATCCAGGGCTCAGTTAAAAATCACCTCGTTAAAAAGAGGCTTTTTTTTGTAACCTTGTTTGAGATCGTGTAGTCTTAGTTTTTGTAAGATTGGTTTTAAATATTTTTTGGGTGTAACCCATACTTTAAAAAGATAGTCATACAGGCAAATAAATTTAAACAGAAAAAACTTTAAGCAATGCAAGCAACAGAGATGTTAGCCGCCGTATTAATTCCGCTCGGCTTTTTTTTATTGGTCTTTGGCATTATCTATATGCATAAAAGGGAAAACCTGGCCATGATAGATAAGGGGATGAACCCCAAAGAATTTGCCAACAGACCGGCTCCATACCGCAACCTTAAATGGGGTTTGCTCCTGATAGGATCAGGAACAGGGTTATTGGTTGCCTATTTCATTACACAATATGTAATTCACGATTATGAAAACCCGGCGCTTTGGTTTGCGCTGATCGCTATCGGCGGTGGTATCGGGTTGATCTATTCTTATAAAATTGAAAAGAAAGAGCTACTGGACAAGGGCCAATCCTAATATCAATCATCATATAGGGATCGTTAAAAGGCAATAACTTCGGTTGTTGCTTTTTTTATGCAGTGTTTAGTAAAAATCAAAATTTATTGGAAAAGAATCACTTTGGTTTAATTTTCAAATAATTCCCAAAAAATTTGCAACGAAAGAATATTTTTAATGGTCATGGAAGAGATGTTTCTAAAATTTATCTGGATTTTATTCTTTGTATTGTTTGCTTATCTCGGAGTGCAGTCACAGTCTTGTACCACCTTAGGGCAAAACCCATCCACCGCATTTCCTGTTTGTGGCACTGATACCTTTAGCCAAAGTACAGTTCCATATTGTGGTGGTAAAGATATCCCGGGCCCTTGCAGCCGGGACGGGTTGCGGGACCTCAACCCATTCTGGTACAAATTCACCTGTTTTGCCCCGGGTACCCTGGGGTTTGTTATAACACCTAACGATCTTAACGATGACTATGATTGGCAACTATTTGACATCACCGGGCATAATCCCAATGATGTTTACACAGATGCTTCGTTATTTGTTGCATGCAACTGGTCAGGTAATGCCGGCCGCACAGGCGCATCAGCAGCAGGTACCTCGTTAAATAATTGTGCAGGTTTTGCTTATCCTACTTTTAGCAGTATGCCCGCATTGAAGTTGGGGCACAATTATATTTTATTAATTAGTCATTTTACTGTTTTTACACCTTCCCAAAATGGCTATAAGCTTGCCTTTGGGGGAGGTACAGCCAGCATCATAGACCCGGTGCCTCCCGACCTGGACAAGGCTAGTGCATCCTGCGATGGTGGCGATGTTACCGTAAAGCTTAGTAAAAAAATGAAATGTAGCAGCCTTGCAAAAAACGGAAGTGATTTTACGATTACACCATCAACAGGAACAATCGTTTCAGCTGCAGGTAATAGCTGCGCTGCTGGCTTTGACATGGATTCAATTGTTCTTGTGCTTAATAAACCTTTATTGCCCGGCGACTATACGCTCACCGTGAAAAATGGAACAGATGCGAATACGCTATTAGATAATTGCGACAGGGAAATACCGGTTGATAATTCAATTGATTTTAAAGTATTTCCTGTACAGCCAACACCAATGGATAGCCTTACAACTCCAACATGCGCACCGCAGTCTTTGCAATTGATTTTTAAGAAAAATATCCAATGCTCATCGATTGCAGTGGACGGAAGCGATTTTGTGGTGACTGGTCCATCGCCCGTTACCGTTAGTAGCGCTGCCGGAAATTGTTCGAATGGTTTGGGCAATGTGATCACTGTTAACTTATCAGGCCCCATCGTGAACGGTGGTAATTACCAAATCAAATTAGTAACAGGCAGCGATGGAAACACGCTGATTGATGAATGCAGCCAGGAAACACCGGCGGGCTCGTTCTTAAATTTTGTTTTGAAAGACACCGTTTCGGCTTCTTTCAGTTACAATATACTGCAAGGATGTACCGCTGATACTGTTGCATTTTTTCACGGCGGAAAGAATGGTATAAATTCCTGGCTATGGAATCTTGATTACGCTGGAACCAGCACTCAACAAAATCCTTTGGCTATTTTTAAAACATTTGGCCCGAAAAACATTGTGTTGGCTGTCTCGAATGGTTTTTGCTCCGATACATCCACGCAAACATTTTCGCTGGGTAATGAAGTAAAAGCTGCCTTTGAAGTAACCAACTTATTATGCCCTGAAGATGCGGCGGTTTTTATGAATAAGAGCATAGGCAACATCGTTTCGTATAACTGGAACCTTGGCGATGGAAATACCAGTAATGCGCAGGCTCCGGCACCGGAACATTACCCCATTCTATCTACTGAAAAAATTTATAATATTCAACTAATTGTAAAAAATAACATCGGATGTTTTGATACCGCTGTTAATACTATGAAAGTTTTGAAGTCATGTTACATCGCAGTGCCAACTGCATTCACTCCCAATGGTGATGGATTAAATGATTACCTGTATCCTGTGAATGCTTACAAGGCCGACAATCTTGATTTTAAAGTTTACAACCGCGTGGGTCAATTGGTTTTCCACTCTACCGACTGGACCGTTAAATGGGATGGGAGGATAAAAGGCGAGCCGCAGGATAGTGGAATTTTTGTGTGGATGCTAAGCTATACGAATCATGATACGGGTCAGAAGTTTTTTCAAAAGGGATCGACTGCATTGATCCGGTAAAAATTATCCTGCAAACGAGCCGGGATCCCATCCATAGGTATTTGATTTAAAATAATTAAATTGAAACTGCTGCTCTCTACGCAGAAGAAATTAGTTTAATCAAAAAAATATAAAAAATGGAATCACATATTGTAAAAATAAAATCCATAGAAAAAGTTACCCACGATGTTTTAAGAATTGTTGTTGAACGCCCTGTCGGCTATGAATTTATTCCCGGCCAGGCGACCGAAGTAGCTATTAATAAAGATGAATGGAAAGATGAGAGAAGGCCATTCACATTTACTAACTTACCAGGTGATGACCATCTCGAATTCACCACAAAAACGTATCCTGAACGAAAAGGAGTTACGAATCAGCTTTTGAGCTTGCTGCCCGGCAACGAACTGATCTTGCACGATGTATGGGGCGCTATTTCCTATAAAGGAGAAGGAGTGTTCATTGCAGGCGGAGCAGGAGTGACACCGTTCTTGTCTATATTAAGAGATCTGCATTCAAGAAATGAGATCAACAATAACATTTTGATTTTTGCCAATAAAACAAAGGCGGATATTATTCATAGAGAAGAATTTGAAAAAATATTAGGCAAGTCATTTATCAATATTTTATCTGATGAAGAAGTTCCCGGTTATGCTCATGGATTCATCACAAAGGATTTTTTAAAATCGCACATTACTGATTTGAACAAGCACTTTTATGTGTGCGGGCCGCCGCCAATGATGGATAGTATACAGAGGCAGTTGGCTGAACTTGGGGTTGGGGAGAATTCGGTTGTGGTGGAGATATAGAATGAACTCCCTGCTTATTCTCTTTTTATCGCCTCTATAATAAACGCCACATCCTGCCCTATATAATTTCCATGAGAGTCCATATGCAACACAGGAATTGTGAATGATATGGAACCATTTATGCTGGCAACTTTTGTAGTGTCAAGAAACTGGCCACGCCATGTATGGTATAATTTAAGCGAATATTTTCCTGCATTGACCCCATTTATTGTTACCGTTTTCCCTGCTACATCGGTTGCAGGATTTGCTACCCAGCCAAAGATCATTTCGTTACTTTTTATAGCAAAGGCATCGCCTTTGGAAACAGAAATGTTTGCTTTGGAAAGATTGGTAAGTTTTGCGAATGGAATTTGATCGGTAAAGTTTCTAAAGCCTGTTAATTGTGACGTAACCATATTGTCATTTAAGAGGCCGGAGTAAGCCCACCAAAACGGTGACATGGCCGCGCCGGAACCAAGGCAGGCCCATAATGCATTATGATATAATGCGAGATAGCCGGGCATTCCCGGTTCATAAAAGGTATGGTCCCAACCGGATTCACCAATTATTGCAGGCTTGTCATAACCATTCCATAGGTTGCTTATTTCTCCACGCATAAGCCTGGTAACTCTGTGCAAGTGGTTGATACGTTACCGAATCCATGGTGCCGGTCCTGTTCATAGGAAATCCCTGGGCTTCATAAATTTCTCTTGCAGCAAGATCAAAAGTTTGATAGCCTTCATGCCAGAATTCTTTGTTTCCGCCACTACGCGTACCTGTGGTAAGGTGTTGATAGGGATCATTCTTTTTGAAATAATTGTGTACATTTTTAGCCCAGTTAATTGCCATGGCGCTATCGCCCGACGCCCATCCTTCTGTACCATTCACCTCATCAATAATAAACCATGTTGCCAGTGAGCGACTATATCCCCAGCGTGCTATAAAATAACGATACAATTTTTCCTGGTACTCCCATGCTTCTTTGCTCCTGTAAAAATCCTTGGCAGCAGTTATTTGCTGGTAAGGATTGGTGTACCAGCGAATGTTGCCACCACCCCAAACCGTTTCGGATAGATAAGCATGAAACCAGATGTTGAGGCTAAGCTGCATATCGCGATCCTCGCACATCTTTAGCACTTCATCAATTCTTCCTGCGATGTTCTGATCATATCTTCCTACGCCACTCGCTAAGGTTTCCAACGGTGTGATAAAAGTGCTGATAAAATTTACACCCAGCTTTTTCAAATTATCAAGTTCCGTGGGTTCGATCCTTCCGCTGTTAAATCCAGCATATCCATCGTTGTACCAAAAGCCCACACCATAAAAGCCTGCACCATCCGCATGCTCGAGATAACGGTGATTGGCAGCCACACGCAATGGCCCGTCGTATGGCGACTTTGTTACATTAAAATATTTTGGATCAACAGAGGTCTTTCCATTTTTATCTTTAATACTAATGGTGTATTTCCAACGTCCTTCTTCATTGGGTGAAAACCGTATTTTCCAAACGGTTCCAAAGGAATAATCATAAAATCCGTTGATGTTCCATTGCTTTCCCGAAGGCGCAACAAACGTGGCATTAATATCAATTTGCTCCGGGTCGAATGGATTTACAAATTCTGCCTTGAGATTAAAGCCCGCTTCGAATTTATCATAGAGTCCTACAGAATCCATGCTGCGGAAAAATAGGATTTCAGGACGAACTGCTTTTGCGATGGATGAAAAAGACAGCATTGTGCAAAGGGAAATAAGTTTTACTTTAGTCATGTTGCAATCGGTTTGTTAATGTGTGTTAGGTGAATGAAGTTAAGAACCATTCCAACAAAACACATTTAAAACCTGACAGAGAATTAATGTTCATTAAATTGCTTTTATATGAGAAAAAATTCAGGCCGTCGTGCCTTTATCAGGAATGTTGGCATCAGCGGACTTAGCGCAACCATTCTGCCTGTCGCCGGTTTTGCAAATGGCACACAACAAAAGCCTGGCGAAGAAAATAAAAAATTCATCCTCACAGGGAAAAGGCAGGCCTTATAATACAGCTTATAAAAATGAACACCTGAATCGTGTAGCCTTTCCAATTGGAGGAATGGGGGCAGGCATGTTTTGTATGGAAGGGACAGGATCTATTTCACACATTTCAGTTCGTAACAAGCCCGAAATTTTTAATACACCGGCAATGTTCGCCGCAATTTCTGTGAAGGGATTAAAGAATGGTGCCAAGCTCCTTGAAGGTCCCGTGCCTGACTGGAAAAAATTTGGACAGCTTGATGCAGGCAATGGCGCAACGGGTGCAACTACTGGCTTACCGCGTTTCCGTAATGCATCGTTTAATGCAAAATTTCCCTTTGCTTATCTTGATATCAGCGATCCGGATCTGCCTTTAAAAATCCAGGTCACCGGGTGGAGCCCTTTCATTCCAACAGATGATGATAATTCAAGTTTACCTGTTGGAGCAATGGAATATAAATTTACCAACACAGGCAGTAGTTCCGTTGAAGCAGTTTTTTCTTTTAATTCAAAAAATTTCCTGAAGATTGATAAAGGAAAAAATTCCATACGGTCTATTAAGAATGGTTTTGTATTATCAGAAGACGGCACCACTGAAAAACCTTACAAAACAGACTTTGCAATTTTTACGAATGATGACGCAACAAAAGTTGATCATTGCTGGTTTCGTGGCGGCTGGTGGGATCCGCTGACTATGGCGTGGAATGCAGTAAAAAATGGGGAAGTAAAATCAGTTGCCCCTGTTGATAATGATGCCCCGGGTGCTTCTATTATATGTGCCTTTTACAATTGCTCCGGGTAAAGAAAAGACAATACGCTTAATGATGTCATGGTATTCACCGGACTCTGAATTTACCTTCGGTGAAATGGGAACCAGGGAAGAAAATTGCGATCCCGCATCGGGCTGTTGCAATTCGCCTTCTGATACATCGCTTGATAAATATGATAAAGATTTTAATGGCAAAACTTATAAGCCTTGGTATAGCAGCCGTTTTGGAAGGGTGGTAGAAGTTGCTTCTTACTGGAATGAAAAATACGATGAGCTTAAAAAGAATTCAAAACTTTTTACGGATGCTTTTTATGCAAGCACATTACCGCCTGAAGTTGTTGAAGCAGTTGCCGCAAATCTTACTATCTTAAAATCGCCTACGGTTATGCGACAGTACGATGGACGGCTTTGGAATTTCGAAGGCTGCGGAGATAATTTTGGTTGTTGCCATGGTTCCTGTACGCACGTATGGAATTATGCGCAGGCTATTCCGCATTTGTTTCCTGCATTGGAAAGAAGCTTACGCCATACAGAGTTTTGTGAAAATCAAAACAAAGAAGGGCATCAGAATTTTCGTGCGAATCTTCCTATTCAACCCAATACCCATGAATTTCATTCTGCTGCAGATGGACAGTTAGGTGGCATTATGAAAGTGTATCGTGAGTGGCGCATCAGTGGTGATAATGATTGGCTGAAGAAAATGTACCCAATGGTTAAAGACAGTATGGATTATTGTATCACCACCTGGGATCCACGCCACAAAGGCGTTATAGAGGAACCGCATCACAACACTTACGATATAGAATTTTGGGGGCCGGATGGCATGCATACGAGTTTTTATATTGGAGCATTGAGTGCAATAAGTGCCATGGGTAAATTTTTGAATGAAGACGTATCAGCATATGATCTTTGTTATCAAGTGCAAAAAAAATGATTGAAACAGAGTTGTACGATGGGGAATATTTTATTCAAAAAATAAAAGTAGAAGGATTGAATGCGAAGAATCCTGCTACAGAAAAATCATTTGGTGGCGAATATTCAAAAGAAGCAAGAGACCTGTTAGAAAAAGAAGGCCCGAAATATCAATATGGAAAAGGTTGTTTATCGGATGGCGTTTTGGGTGCATGGATTGGCAGAATGTGTGGCCTTGATGATACCATTGATGCTGCAAAAATAAAAAGCCATTTACTTGCTGTTCATAAATATAATCTAAAAGAAAATTTAAGCGAGCATGCGAATCCGCAGCGGCCATCGTTTGCTTTAGGCGATGAAGGTGGTTTGCTATTATGCACCTGGCCAAAGGGTGGAAAGCTTTCTTTGCCTTTTGTTTACAGTGATGAAGTATGGACGGGCATTGAACACCAGGTTGCCTCCCATTTAATGCTGATGGGCCATGTAAAGGAAGGGCTTGAAATTCTCAAAGCGTCCCGCAACCGTTACGATGGAAAAGTAAGAAATCCTTTTAATGAATATGAATGCGGACATTGGTATGCACGTGCCTTGTCAAGCTATGGTTATTTGCAGGCACTTACGGGTGTACGTTATGATGCGGTTGATAAGACATTATTCATAGATTCTAAAGTGGGAGATTTCACAAGTTTCCTTTCAACCGAAACAGGTTTTGGAACAGTGAGCTTTAAAGCAGGCAAGGCAAGTGTAAAACCGGTTTATGGAAATATTGAGATAGCCAAAACAATCATTAACGGGAAAAAAATAAATTCATGATGCAGATTGAAAAAAACATGGTAGCATCTTTTCGTTACACTATGAAAAATAGTAAAGGAGATATACTTGAAGATACGATGAACACTGCACCCGTAAGTTATCTTCATGGTTCAACAGCCATACAGACTGGGTTGCAGTCACAACTTGAAGGATTAAAAGCCGGGGATAAAAAAATGGTTTGCCTGAAGATGGGAGATGTTTCAACTGATGAAGATTTTACTTTTGACATAATAGTAGATGATGTTCGGGCTGCATCAGAGGATGAAATTTTGCTGGGTCGTTCGGTAGAAGAAAAAGCTGCAACCTGCGGACCCGGATGCAATTGCTAAAGGAATACAGTGTTCCGTCATTTCGACGATAGGAGAAATCTCCGAAATATAATCGGAACGAAGTAAGAGAATTTCTTTTCAATCATTCCGCCAAAAATTTCTGCAACAATTTTAGCATTAATGTTATAAATTGTCACTCCCACATTTTCGATTAATGCTTACAAAACTTACATTATGGAAAGAAGAAAATTTATAAAAGAAACAGCTCTCGCAACAGCCGGAATTACCATTCTTAATTTTCCAATCTATGGAAGAAAAGCCCGGGCAATAAAGTGGTGCTTGCTGTAATGGGTGTAAACAGCCGTGGTAATTATCTCGCAGAAAGTTTTTCAAAACTGGAGAATGTTGAAATAGCTTACATCTGTGATGTAGAAGATGGTGCCATTAAAAAGGGACTTGATGCATTGAAAGATGCCAAACGAAAGCCAACGTAATTAAAGACATTAGAAAGCTGGTAACATTAAAAGATTTTGATGGGCTTGTAATTGCGCGCCTGATCACTGGCATACTCCCGCAGCTATTCTCGGTTCACAAAATGGCAAGCATGTTTATGTTGAGAAACCATGCGGACAAAATCCACGTGAAGGTGAAATGATTGTTGAGGCCTATCATAAATATGGAAAGCATATTCAAATGGGAAACCAGCGCCGTTCTTTTCCCAGTTTAATAGAGGCTGTTCAATCAGTGCGTGATGGCGCAATAGGAACGCCATACATGGCTAAAGCGTGGTACACCAATAACAGGAAGTCAATAGGTATTGGAAAAGTTATCCCGGTTCCTTCAACGCTTGATTTCGAATTATGGCAGGGGCCTGCATCCAAGAAAACCTTATAAGGATAACCTTGTTCATTACAACTGGCACTGGTTCTGGAACTGGGGCACCGGCGAAGCATGTAATAATGGTACACATGAAATTGATTGTTGCCGCTGGTTTCTCGATGTTGATTTTCCAACTAAGGTCACATCGGCGGGTGGCAGGTATGCTTTTAAAGATGATTGGCAAACTCCCGATACACAGGTTGCCGCTTTTGAATTTGGTGACAAAGCAACGATAACATGGGAAGGCCGAAGTTGTAATAATTATCCTGTTGAAGGATCAGGCCGCGGCTTTATTATTTATGGAACGAATGGTTCCCTGGTCAATCTTGGTGGAGGTGATTATAAAATTTTTGATACAGAAAATAAGTTGGTAAAAGCCGTGAAATCAGAAGTGGTTGCTGATCCTAATAATCCGGTAAGTGCGAACGGAGACCTTGATAGTTATCACTTCCAAAATTTTGTAAATACAATTCGCGGCGAAGCTAAACTCACAGCCCCGGTTGATATTGGCGCCAAATCTGTGTTACTCTGTCATCTCGCAAATATAGCACAGCGCACGGGCAGCGCTTTGCATTGTGATCCATCAAATGGCCATATTTTAAATAACAATGAAGCCATGAAATTATGGGGAAGGACTTATGAAAAAGGGTGGGAACCCAAAGTATAATATTTTCGATTTAGTTTGAAATTTAGATTCGGTTCCTTGAAAATATTTATTAATCTATTAACCTTATTTAACCTTTAATAAAAGTTAGTTAACTCATTTTGTTGATATCGCTGAATAGGTTTGCCTGTTCAAATTATCAAAAATGAAAAGAGTATTGCTTATCTCGTTAATTTTCTCCGTGTTTTCTATAAAAGGTTCTGCTCAGTCAAATACTATTGTGACCGGAAATGTAAAAGATACTCTTAATAGCGCATCCGCTAAATGGTGCAACCATTTCACTTATCGATTCCAAAGATTCATCGTTGTTAAGTTTTGTACGAACAGATTCTACTGGCAGTTTTATGTTCAAAGATGTGCCAAAAGGGGAGTATCGTTTGTCAGCATCGTTTACGGGCTTTCATACCACATGGCGAAATTTAGAAATAACAGGTGACCCAACTGTTGATCTTGGCCAGATATTTATGCGTGACAAAACAATGCTCGATGAAATAGTTGTTGATGCTGAAAAACCAGCTGTTATAGTAAATGGCGATACGCTTGAATTTAATGCAGGTTCATTCGCAACCAAACCAAATGCATTTGTTGAAGACGTTGAAAAAAATGCCCGGCATACAGGTTGATAAAGACGGAACCATCCGGGTGAACGGGCAGCGCATAAATAAAGTTTTTGTAAACGGGAAAGAGTTTTTTACAGGCGACCCAAAAATCGCAACACGGAACCTGCCTGCTGATGCAGTTGATAAAGTCCAGGTATTTGAAAAGCAATCTGATCAATCAGAATTTACAGGATTTAAAGATGGAAACAGTGAAACTGCCATAAATTTAAAACTTAAAAAGGATGCAAAGAATCCAACATTTGGAAAAGCAAAAGCAGGTGCAGGTAGCGATGGGCGTTATGATGAGCAATTTAATATAAATCGTTTTAAAGGAGATCAGCAAATATCTGCAATAGCATGCCAATAGTGAATATACAAGGTTTCTCTATAATGGAATTTTGAAATATACGGGCGAGACTAAAAACATGATGAAAGGAGGTGGGGGAGGGATGAAGATTGTAATAAATAATGGAGATGGTAATGATTTCGGTTTGCCTGTAGATGGCGCAGGCCCAAGTAACGCGGGTATCTCCACAACTCTTGCCGGTGGTTAATTTTAATGATACCTGGAAAAAGAAGACTGATTTTAACGGAGTAATTTTTAAACAATATTGAAATTGCAAAAGAATCAACATTTAAATCAGGGAATTTATTTCACCTACAAATCCTTATAGCTATTCACAAAACAGTATCAATGACCGTTCTACGGAGAAAGCAACAGGTTTAATATAAGTGTCGATCATAAAATTGATTCATTCAATTCAATTAAGTACACGCCATCTTATATTCATCAAAAAAATCACTACAATTCTTCCAACGATTATTTCTCGACACTTGCAGATAATACAAAACTTAATGAAGGCTTTTCAAACACATCATCGGAAGCAACAGGAGATGATTTTAAAAACAACTTATTATTCAAACATCGTTTTGCAAAAAAAGGAAGAACGATTTCCACCAACATCTCTTTTAATTATAATGATACATATTCTTCAGGATCGCAGCATTCGATAAATAACTTTTTCAACCGTGGGCCTTCAAATAATGTTGATACTATAAACCAGGTAAATTCTTTGCAAAGCACTACACAAAATTATGGAGCCAATGTGATCTATACGGAACCACTATCTAAAAAAACTTTGATTGAATTGAATAGTTCTTATAGTTTCAATAAGGGATATCTTAATAAACGCACCTTCGATTTTAATGCAAATAATGAAAAATTTGATAAGCTTAACCCGGTTCACACAAGTTCAACAACGAATACGAGTACGGCCAATTTGGCTCAGCACTAAAGCACATTACTAAAAAATACAGTTTAAATTTTGGCGCTAATCTTCAAAATGCGAAACTTACAAACAAGCTAAAAGATAGCAGTTTCATCGTTTCTCACACATTAATAAACTTGTTACCATCAGCAAATTTCACTTACTTCCTTGCAAGAACTAAAACTTTTAAAATAGATTATAACACCAGTACACAGCAACCGACTTCCACGCAATTACAGCCTGTGACTGACATTACTGATCCCTTAAATATTCGTAAAGGAAACCCTTTACTAAAGCAGGAATACATACACAATGCATCGATACAATTTTTTTCTGCCAACCCTTTTTTGCAAAAAAATCTGATGATATTGCTAAATGCGAGCGCTTCGAAAAATGCGATTGTAAATGCTGATGATATTGATGCGCAGGGTATACGTACTACACATCCTGTGAATGCCGATGGCGTTTATAATGTATTTGGAATTGTTGATTGGGGATTTAAAATAAAAAAGATAAATACGAGATTGACACTGGGAGGAAACGTTTTTTTAAACAATAATGTAAACCTCGTTAATGCAGCAAAGAACAACATTCATAACGTATCTTATTCGCCAAGGTTGTCTTTAAATTATAGCTACAAAGAAAAACTGGATATATCTGCTGAAGCAAGAGTAAGTTATAATACAACAAAATATTCACTGCATCCATCTCTTAACGATGACTACTGGCAACAGCAATATTCATTTGAAGTTAATAGTACATTGCCTTTAGGCATCGGTCTGAATTCTGAAGTGACTTATACCGCCAATACGGGTAGGCGGCCTGGATTTAATACATACGCGACGAGGTGGAATGCAGATATAACAAAGCTGGTGTTTAAGAATAAAAAAGGCGAATTAAAATTCAGTGTAAATGACATTTTAAATGAGAACATAGTCGCGAGCAGAAATGCGAATCAAAATTATATCGAAGATGTAACTTATAAAACCCTGAGGCGTTATTATATGGTAAGTTTTACATACAGTCTTTCGAAAGCCAGCACTGGCGGCCCAAAGGCTGTGATTCGCACTTTTTGATTTTCTCATTCGTATATTTCAATTTTTACGGCTGTGTTTTCCACACGGCCGATATATTAAGATGGCTTGGCTTCAGCCAAAATATTTTTATTGTTTTTCATCAAATCCGAAAAAATATTTGATGGAATTCTTTTTTTTTGACTAAAGCAAGGCAGTATATTTTTAATCCACGACCTGAAGGTCGTGGCACTTATTTATATTCTGAATTTATATTCTTAGCAGATATTGTTTTGGGAAGATATTGTATTGATAAGTCTATTGGCATTTTCACTTTGATCATCACAACAGCGGGCTATTTTTAGTTGCCGTGACCTTTAAGTCGTGGATAGAGTGTTGATTGGCCTGGCTTCAGCCAAAATATTTTTATTGTTTTCATCAACCCCCAAAAAATATTTGGTAGGAATCCTTTTTGTTTGGCAAAAGGTCATGGCAATTATCAAAGATAGAAGTCTTACTTTACTTTTGGCTGTTAGGAGATTGCAATTAACTTTTTTGCAGCAGCTAAAATCATTTTCCATAAAAGAAATCGGAAAGCTTCTTGATACTTAATATCTATTGCATTTAAAATGCATTTCGCAGGGACCGGCATGTTTAATTATTAATCCTTATAATGGGGCCGGACTGATTTCCAAAAATCTCTTTCTGCAGAGTTGCAAAATCCGCGGGACTAATTTTTTTGCCTTTTGATGGAATTTTTAATTCTTTTTTGTCTGCGCTCTTTTCTAAATTGATAACAGTAATAAGAAATTCTTCATTATTGATATGAACTAGTAAAATCATACCTGGCAATCCATTATAACTTTCTGGCTCTGAAGAAACGGGTATTTCTTCGGTGTACCAAGCTTCAACATCGCTGCCTCTTTCTGAAAACCCGGTTGCTTTTTTACAGTTGTATCCTAATATGCTTTTTGATTCATGTACCAGATTGCACGTAAGATGACGAAGAGAAGCGATGATCACATAATCTTTATCTGCCAGCTCTCTTTTTTCTACCTGCTTTTGTGTTGAAAAATTTTTATAGTATTCAGCATTGGCTCCTCCAAAACGTATCACCACATTTCCATGGCCTGTATTTTCAGTTATATCCGGTTCTTCTTCCTGGATTTTAAAAATGAATTGAATGTTTGCAAAAATCAATTCATATTATAAAATCCAGGAATTGTGGGATCATCGCTTTCATCTGCTGATCCTGCAAGAACCGGATGCATATGAAAATACAGTTCATAAATAATGTGGTGATGTGTTATTTGAGGAGCCTGCTGAATAAAAGAATGCTATTGCAATAATTCCAAATACTTTTTTCATAACTTTTTTTTAAAAAATTTAAGATTCCGTTTGCGGAAGCGGCCACGATCTTTTATGATAACAACAGGCAAATAAAAAGAATAGGCTTAAAATTATGAGTATAAAAATTTTATACATTTGAAGATGAAGGCTTTCTTGGAAAGATTGTAAAAGAAAGCCTTGAAAGCAGGAAGTTTGAAGTGTACATGGAAGCAGATGGTGCAAAGGCAATCGGCCTTTTTAAATCATGTGCTCCTGATATTTGCGTGCTCGATGTAATGCTTCCAAACAAAGATGGATTTAAAATCGCTGAAGAAATAAGAGCAACCGGTTCTAATGTTCCCATTCTTTTTCTCACTGCAAAATCACAAACTGAAGATCTTGTTAAGGGCTTTAAACTTGGTGGAAACGATTATATAAAAAAGCCATTCAGCATGGAAGAATTGATAGTAAGAATTGAGAATGCTTTAAAAAATAGCAACGAAAAACAATCGTTTGAAAATAAAGAAGTCATCAGGTTAGGCAATACAATTTCTTCACGGCAAAGCAATTATTAATTGAAGGACAAAAAGAAAAAAAGCTTTCCTACAAAGAAGCAGAATTATTAAAAATTCTATACTTCAATAAAGAAAAGCTTATTGACCGACGCGAGATACTTAACCTTTTATGGGGTAATGATAATTTCTTTAACAGCAGGAACCTGGATGTTTACATAACCAAACTAAGAGGTTATTTGAAAGCCGACCCGAACCTGGAAATACTTACAATTAAAGGAATTGGTTACCGCTTCGTACTTGAATAAATAAAATTTTTTGGTACCGCTTCCATACTATAAAAATATTTCGAAGGTTAGAACATAATTTGTTGCTTCGTTTCTACACACACCCAAGTTCAAACTTTCATCTTGCCCCGCTGCTTCAAATTTATTGAAACGGCCTTTTGATCATTTTTCGAATATGATTAAAAGACATCCTTAATCAAAGTTCAATTACCGGAAATTCAATCACAGACTGCGCGGTCATCCCTGGGTTCTCTGCCTTGACGCTCATTTCGGTTTCTTTGGCTCTTTTTTGATCCTCCCTTGTTGAGATTCCCAAAAAGAATAATACCGGAATTGCTAGGCCAACTATAAGCACCTGGAATGAAAATAAAATGCGTTTGAAAATTTCTAAGCCCTGTGTTGCTGATTTATTAATCGCCTTTTTCATTGTTTTAAATTTTTATGATTTGTGTTAATTACATTACAAAGATATAGTTTAAAACATGTTCTATGCAATGCACAGTACAATGAATGGCATAATACCGTTTTTAACGGTGAGAAAGCAGGTATTAGTGGAATCAAAAATTTATTGTGGCAGTATGGAACGATAGAGGGATTGGAATGGTCACTTTGCAGGTGTTGATGAAGCTTCAGTGTATTAATGCCTTATTGTTTGCAGACTGTATTACATAAATTTGATGAAATGAAGAGAACATCATTGATCCTTGTGTTTGCAGCTTTACTTTTTTTCATTGAATGCGAACCACCCCTTTCAAATCATTGGCAAACCGTGAATTCAATTATCGGTGATGTAAGCTTTTTTGACAAATATGGTCATTTGCCCGATCGTTCTACCAGCAATGAGTTGAGAGTAAGAGCTCACCTGGAATATGTGGAAAATCTTTTGCGGAAAAAAGATCCACATAAGCCGTCCGATAACGTAAAAGTCAGGCGCCACCATCTTTTGACCTGCTTCACAATTATTGGACGTCCGGACTATTTCCGAAAAATTATGATTATCCCGGTGAGCGAAAACCATGTTTTATTGACAAAGACAATACAGTCTGCGCTGTGGGTTATATAATTGAACAGACGGTAGGTAGAAAGGTAGCGGAGCAAATTAATAGCCGACAAAAATACGACGACCTGTTAGCAATGGATGATCATATCGTTAACAGTTGGATCGCTTCGAGTGGGTTTTCCAAAGAAAAGTGCGCAATGATACAACCCAAGTATGGCGCACCTGCCCTGTGCATATTGAGAATATTAATAATAACTATATTGATCCTGCTTATGGAATTTTCATCCGCAATTATAGGAGGGCTCAGCTTTTCATTACACAATTAACGGAATTCAAATTGCCGGAGGTTCCAAAACGAAAGTTGTTCCGGTGATCGCCCTATTAGTAGGAGCAGGCCAGTTAAAACTCGGAATATGGAATTTTCCAAAAAAGCAGTAGGATAATGCAAATATTTACGCAAATGATATAAATCTCAAAATTAATTCTTTCGATGGTAAACATCGGGCTCGGTACAACGACAATCATTTTAAGTGCATGGAATTTAATAAGGAACCATCCCAAAAAAGAAAAACTATTAACCTGCGACGTTTATAGTTTTTTAACAAAAAATAACAACACCGGTATTGGGCTGAGACTTAGGAGAATATTTTAAACAAGCCAGGTAAAAGCCGGTATCAACGTGGTCTGTAAGAGAGCGCACACTTTTGTACATCACAACTCGTGAAAGGGCAAAAAGAAAAGGTGCCGAATTACAGCACCTTGAAATTGGTTTTTCAATATCAGGGGAAAAATTTAAACTAAAAATTAAAATTCAGCTAATCCAGGGGCTCGCTCTATCAATCAGTCTGAATTATGATGAAAAGAAGAAAATATCTTTTCATTTCAATTTTCGAGATTTAAACAAGGTGCCGGATAAACGAATGCTATTGTAAAAAAGAGGAAGTGAAGGTAGTTTAGCTAGGTCTAAATAACTGGTGCAAATCTATTAATTGAATTCCATAATTCAAAATTAATAGATAACTAATTAGCTAAAAATCAAATTTTTTTTGCATAGGTTTTCCACATTCTGTCATTTTGTTTAATTTAATTGTTGATTCAACAATTAAAGTTAAAAACCACTTTCATATTTTAGAACGGGTAATCTATACCGATAGTTGCATTAAAATTTTCATAACGCCACTGCCGGTTTATATCACCGGAACCGAAAAGGTGTTGAAAGGTTACATCGGGTATTTGCCACCCATCGCTTTTTAAAATGTCAGGACGCTTGAACCGAAGGCCTACGTCGAATCTTAAAAGAAAATAGCTAAAGTCAAACCGGAAGCCAACACCGGATGACACCCCCAACTGTTTATATAAATTTTGAAACCGGAACTGTGTGGTATCGGAGCTCCCGTCAGGTTTGGTATTCTTAAAATTCCAAATATTGCCCGCGTCAGCAAATAAGGCCATTTTAAAAAGAATGGCATTGGAAAAAAGTGGCGCCACATTAAAACGATATTCCGCATTTCCTTCCAGTTGAATATCGCCGGTGCGATCGTTAAATAGAGCATTATTTATATAGGGGGCAAGTGCCTGCCCGCCTACTCCAATTCCTCTTACCGGCCAGCCCCGCATGCTGTTGGGACCGCCTCCAAAATACTGTTTGAAAAATGGGAGCGTGGTATCATTTTTTGAAATGGGAATGCCCACACCTGCAAATGCCCGAAAGGCAATGGCTGATTTTGGATGATTAATTGTATATGTAAATTCTATGTCCGTTTTAATAAATTCTTTTAAATATTTATTAAAAAAGTTTCCATTATCAGCATTTTTATTTCGAAGTTTTAGCAATCCATAGGGCAACCCGCTTTCTTCAAGATTTGCTTTTAGCGTGCTTATTATCTTGGGGTTTTTGGGATTGATATGCGCACTTTTGTAACTTATTCCCATTCCCATCACGAGAGCTGTGTTGAATGAGTATCGCAGGAATGGGTATTTCATTAAAGTGCTGTCAAAAGTTTTTGACCTGTTATAAAGGCGATGATAATCAAAATTAAAAAGGCGCAGGCTCCAGATATGATTTTCACTGTTGGTAAAGTTGAACCCATATCCAAGGCCTAAGATTTGCTGATTAAAAAAATCAATCCTGTTTACAAACGAAACATTGGTATTGATAAAAGATTGTTTTGTGATTAAGTTTTTCCCGTTAAATGCGCTAAAAGGGAAAATAAATTTGGGAAAAAGAAGATTGTTACTGTAAGTTACTTCGTTGGAGTTAATGAAGGTGCCGCTGCTGTTGCGTTTTGAAGTATTGAATTCAACGCCAACCCTTATGGAATTTGTCATTCTTATTGCTTCTTTAGCCAAATTTTTGTCGGTAACACTTATATTGCCTGCGACGCCAAGCAGATTGCCCGAACTTGCGCCGGAAATATTGCTGGTAGTATTATTAGCCGAGTAACTCAATTCAATATTCCCTTCAAATGCGTATTTTTTTACGGGGATTAATTTTACAACGAGGTCAATAAGATTGGTATCTTTCCTTTCAACAATATCTATAGTAGGGCTTTCCCAAACACCTAACTTATAAAAATTATTTATCGTCTTATAATAATCATCCTGGCGATATACTTCTCCTTTTTTTACAAGCAGATTATTCCGGGGCAGGTAAAATTTAAAACGCTTTTCATGATACCGGGTAATGTAATCTTTTGAAATATGTTCCTTCAGTGATGAATCCCTGTAATTACCTCCCGGCTTATAGTCCGGTAAAACATAAATATTATTGATATAATATTTTTCGAGCTTTGTGCTATCCGGGGAAATATTTAACTGATAACCCAATCTTATTGTCGGTTTGTCTCTTTGCTCATTCGCTTCGGCAAGCAGTCTTAATTGCTCAAAAGGATCCTCGGCAACTGAAGTAAGTGCTGCTATAGAAGTGTCACCGGTTACACGTATTTCATCAGCTGTAAATTTATAATATCCATTATTTCGAAAAAGATCGACCAGCCTGTTGGTTTCATCCTGGACTCCGCTTTTAGTAACCGGATTATTCTTTTGCAGTAAGGATTTATCCTTTGAGGAGATGGCAAGTTGCTCGAGTTCCGGCTCATTAAACAGGTATGCCAACGTATCGATGAGAGTTCGCTTGCCGGCTATAACGTTGTAGTTTGTAACGACTCTTTCCTGGTTTCCTTTTTTACGAAATACGGTATCGAAACTGTAAGTCACTTCCGGATCATAATATCCTATATTTCTCATGGAAGTGCGCATGTTATCCGCTGACTGCTTTATTGCATTGATATCAAATACGGGTGGCCTTGTGATATAATGAAGTATGAAAGCGACATCCTTTATTTTCACTTTCGCGCTATCGTCAAGTTGAGTATTAAGCCTGGAATTAATAAGAACTTTTTCGTCACTGCTAATATTATCCGCAGTAAGACTTATGTTATTTTTAAAAATGAAAGGACTGTTTTTTTGATATTTTCGTATAAATGTAAATCCGGAATATTTCTTTGGGCCCGAACAACCCGAGGTAAGTACAAATGCAATAATTAAAACAAGAAATGAGGAAAATTTTATAGGGAGAATTATTCCATTCATAATAGCACACTATGTTGAGCAAAAAGATCGTCAAATATATTCAAAGTTTAAGCCATAAAAAATTAAGGGACGAAGAAGACGTTTTTATCGCGGAAGGGCCAAAAGTTGTTGCTGAACTTTTATCTTCTGGAGTTTTCGATTGTAAAATTATTTGTGCTAAAAAGGAATGGCTTTTGGCAAATGACTCATTTAAAATGCCAGTACCCGATATTTACGAAGTTGATGATGATTCGATGCAAAAGGTAAGCTTGTTAAAAGCGCCTAATAAAGTTATAGCGGTATTTAGAAAGAGGAAATTTGTTGCGCAGCCACGGCTAAATGATAAAATAACTTTGACTCTTGACGACATAAGTGACCCCGGAAATATGGGAACGATCATTCGTATTGCCGATTGGTTCGCAATTGAAAATATTATTTGCAGTGAAAATTGTGTTGATTGCTATAATCCAAAAGTTGTGCAGGCTACAATGGGCAGCCTCGCAAGAGTCAATATTCTTTACACGGATCTTAAATCTCTTTTTTTGTCACATGAAAATATCAACATTTACGCTGCAGCATTATCCGGCAAAAATGTTTCAGAATTTAAAGACATAAAAGAAGGTTTTATATTGATTGGAAATGAGTCGAAAGGCATTAATGAGGAATTGCTATCAATTTCAAAAACTCAAATTACAATCAGGCGTTTCGGGAAAGCTGAATCGCTGAACGCTGCGGTTGCAGCAGGAATTATTTTATCTCATATTAAAAGCCTCTCCGTCTTAAACAATAGTGTATTCGGTAAGTCACGGTTTACCTCTTCGGCGAATAGGGGCCTATCTAAATTCAATCGCCTTCACCGGCTGTATCTTTCGGATTAACAAAGATGGGATAATCAACATAAAAAAGCAGACGGCGAGTGTTGCTAAGTCAACGGCGACAACTTGCCACCACACAACATCAGCATGCGCGACATCCATAAAATAAGCTTCCTCATCCAGCTTGATAAATCCGGTTTTTTCCTGCAGGAAGCAAATGGCTAGCCCTAATAACGTTCCTGCAATGATACCTGTGATAGCTATAAATGAAGTGTTATAAATGAATATTTTTTGAATCGTGAAATTTTGAGCGCCAAGCGCTTTTAAAATTCCTGTCATTCTTGTTCTTTCCAGCACAAGAATTATAAGACATGTAATAAGATTAACTACCGCAACAACCATCATAATTCCAAGTAAAATACTCTTAATTCGTCCCTGGAGATTGAGCCAGTCAAAAATGTTGGGATGTATTTCCTGTATTGTTTTGCTATACCATCGTCCCGGCAAAGCATCAGAGTCAAAAATAAAATTATTTACAGAATCGGTTTTTGTGTAATCATTTAAAAAAATTTCATATCCCCCAATTTCATCGGGCCCCCAGTCGTTGAGCCGCTGGATCAGCTTAATATCGCCAAGGCAAAAGTTGTGATCGTACTCGTCTATACCTGTTTTGAATATTCCCGCAATTCTAAGCTTCCGTGCACGCTGGCTTCCGTCGCTTTGTATAAAAAGGATGATTACGCTGTCATTCACATGGGCCTCCAGCTGATTTGCGGTGTATTGCGAAATATCGATGTCTTTACTATAGCCACTGTCGGCAAATGATATCCATTCACCTTTCATTAAAAATGAGTTGATACGATTGAAATTAAAACTGCTGTCAATACCCTTCATCAGTACACTTTCAATATCATCTTTGAATCTTATGATGGCCGATTTTGTAGCATAACGCTCCACACTTTTTACGTCAGGAATACCACGAAGAAAATGTTCGAGGGTGTCATTTCGTTCAATCGGAGATTCTTCGGCAATGTTTGCCTGCGCAACCACCGTTTGTTGCACACGTATGTGTCCCCAGAAGCTGAAAACCTTATTGCTTATTACATTTTGGAAACCATTAACAAAGCTTAGTGCAACTATCATAACTGCTACACTTATCATGGTAGCGGTAATTGCCAGCCCGATTATGAAACGTGAAAAAGTTTTTTGCCTGTTGAAAGCTATCCGCTTCGCTATAAATGCTGAAACATTCAAACCCTTAAATTTGGTATCTTGTAAAACTAATTTTTTTTAAAACATTTAAATGCATTCATTGAGAAACTTCCTTTTTATTTTCTTTCAAATTGCCTTTCTTATTATTTCTTCACAATTTATTTATGCCCAGTCTCCTGATAGCATTTATGTAAATAATATAAGAACTGCAAAATTGTACACTTATGGAAATCAGTTAAGCATGCCCGTCATTAATCTTGCCAGCGGCGACCAGGTAGAACTCCATTTTGATGATATGGACGCTGACGTAAAATATTACTATTACACATACCAGCTTTGTAATAATGACTGGACTCCTGTAAATCTCAGCCAGTTTGATTATCTAAAAGGTTATACTCAAATGCGGATTACCAATTACCGCAATTCGTCGATAGCTTATACACGCTATACCCATTACCAGGTTGTATTGCCCGATAGGGGTAGCTATCCCATAAAATCCGGAAATTATATTTTGAAAGTTTACCTGGATGGCGATACTTCAAAACTTGCCTTTACCAAAAGATTAATGGTTGTTCAAAGTAAAGCCACAATAGTTGCTAATGTCGTTCAACCTTTTGCGCCGGAATATTTTCGCACCCATCAACGCATTCAATTTTCGGTTGATGCAAAGGGGATTGATGCCTTTAATCCACAGCAGGTAAAGGTTGTGGTACTTCAGAATTACAGGTGGGACAATGCCGTAAAAAATGTGCCTCCTACATTTATAAGGGGAAATGTTCTTGGAATACAATTCTCCGGATAAATTTGTTTTTGCCGGGGGAAAGGAATGGCGATGGCTTGATCTGCGTGATTTTCATTTGCAGAGCGACCGGGTGTTAACCGCCGATTACAAAAAGAATTCCACGGATATATATGTACGGCCTGACGGCCCAAGGGATGGGCAGCGGTATGTTTACTATCGTGATTTCAATGGCATGAATTCTATAGAAGCCATTCGCGGATTAAATCCATTTTGGGAAGCAGATTATGCAACGGTGTATTTTACATTTGTACCTCCTAACAATTTAGCGTATCCCAATAAAGACATCTATCTTTTTGGACAGCTAACCAATTACAATTATACCGATAGCCTTAAAATGATATTTAATCCTGAAAAAAGGGTCTACGAAACCCACCTCTTTATGAAACAGGGATATTACGATTACACGTATGTAGGAGTAGATAAAGCCAATCCTTCTATAAAGGTCGAGTTTGATGGAAATTACTATGAAACCGAAAACCTTTATACCATCCTGATTTACTATAAGACTTTCGTCGGCCGTTCAGATGAGTTGATAGGAGTAGCAACCTTTGATTCACGAACAGATAAGCCGGGGTTGAGTTTTTAATAGAAATTTCAAACGTTTTATCGCTATTTATTTTTTACTTCTGAGTTATCTCTGTGCAGGAAGTATTATTAGGTGCACAAAATTTGTGCATAAAGTAATACTATTTGGGTTTACTTTGTGCAGAAATGAATACTTTATTAGTTATTTCAACATTTTAATCAATGATCTACCGTGAGATATTTGAGAAGCTTATGCAGCATGCTTCAAAAAAACAAGTAACCGTAATTACGGGAATGAGGAGGGTGGGTAAAAGTACAGCCGTTAAATATTTGTTACAAAATTTAAAACATCCGAATTCACTTTACCTGGATTGTGAGCGTGTGGAAATAAGAATACTATTTAATAAACCCGATTATGAAAGTGTAAAGGAATCATTAGAATTGATGGGGATTGATTTTAGTAAAGCAAGCCTTATAGCCCTGGATGAAATACAGCTCGTAGAAAATTTACCAAGCTTTATCAAATATCTTTATGATACTTATAAGGTAAAATTTATAGTAACCGGATCAAGCTCATATTATCTTGAAAATCAGTTTTCAGAAAGCCTCGCAGGAAGGAAACGAATCTTTGAAATGTACCCGCTAAGTTTTAAAGAATTTCTGCAATTCAAAGAAATATGGAGTGATAAGTTTCAAAAATATTCATGGCAACCATTTAACAGTGCCTGGTATCAATTGGCAAAAGAATGGTATAAAGAATACATGATTTTTGGCGGTTTCCCGGAAGTTGTGCTGGAACCATTAAAAGATGATAAAGAAGAGATGCTTCACGATATAATTAATTCATACATTGAACTCGATGTAAAATTACTTGCGGATTACAGTGTGAGTGAAGACCTCTATAAGTTAATTAAATTGCTGGCGGCACGCTCGGGAAATAAAGTTGAGTATTCAAAGCTAAGCAGCGTTTCCGGAATTAACCGAAATAAAATAACAGCCTACCTTCAATTACTGGAATACACTTACCTCATTTATCAGGTATCTCCTTTCACGAAAAATATTGATAAAGAAATATCGCAACAAAAGAAATTATACTTTTCGGATATCGGTATTTTAAATGTGCTTGCCGGTAAGCAACTTTCATCAGGCCAGTTATTTGAAAACATGATTGCAACACAATTGGCATCTGCGGGCGCTCTTAATTATTATCAAAAGAAAACAGGGCAGGAAATTGATTTTATCTTAAATGAAGACACTGCTATCGAAGCAAAGGAAACTCCTTTACAGCAGTCGGTAAATTTATTAAAACAACGTGCGGCTTCTATAAAAATTAAGAAACAATTTCTGATTGGCCATAATCCTCCTAAAAGTGGCTTTAAAGAATTCATTTGGGGAGGTTGTATTTTTTAACCAAGTAAACTATTCACTCAATTCATTTCTTCTCATTTCCCTATATTTGCAGCCGGCAAGTCTTATACGGCCAGCTCCTATAGAACTCCCCCAGGATCGGAAGATAGCAAGGGTATATGGTTGAGCGGTGCGATGTAAGTAACTTGCCGATTTTTTTTGTTTTAAATTCACGAAATTCGGATCACGAATTACACGAATTCGAAATTGCCCAAGTTTCAAACCTTCATAATCTCTTAACTTTTATCCGCTTATCTCTACCTTATTCATTCCATTTTAAAGAAATATCTTTGTACAAAATATTTACTATCATTCTAAACAGATAATTAATCATGAAATTTTTTATTGATACAGCAAATCTTGACCAGATTAAAGAAGCCAATGATCTTGGTATCCTTGATGGTGTTACAACAAATCCATCTTTAATGGCAAAAGAAGGTATTAAAGGTGCGGAAGCTGTAAACAATCATTATAAGACGATTTGCGAAATGGTTGATGGTGACGTAAGCGCAGAGGTTGTTACTACCGAATTCAAGACGATAATTGAAGAAGGAAAAAAACTTGCAGCTATCCATAAAAATATCGTTGTAAAGGTGCCAATGATACCTGAAGGAATCAAAGCAATAAAATGGTTTAGTGATAATGGCATTCGTACCAATTGTACATTAATCTTCAGCGCCGGCCAGGCTATTCTCGCTTCAAAAGCAGGGGCAGCTTATGTTTCGCCGTTCATTGGACGTATTGATGATAGCGGTTGGGATGGAGTAGAGCTTATTGCACAGATCGCACATATTTTCGAGGTCCAGGGATATGATACAGAAATACTTGCCGCGTCTATTCGCAGTCCGTTGCATATCATTAAATGTGCTGAAGCTGGTGCTGATATCTGCACTTGTCCCCTGGAATCGATTCTTGGTTTAACGAAACATCCACTAACTGATATCGGCCTCGCTAAATTCATTGCAGACGCAAAGAAGTTTGCCTGATATTTTTAAAATCAAAATACCCTGCTGGTGTTGAACCGGCAGGGCATTTTTTTGTGATTTCACAGGTCTTAGCTCTTCTTTTTTCGCGATGATTTTTTAGTATTCATTTCTCCCATTAATTCATCCATCGTTTTTAATTTTTCGTCGTTGGGTTTCTTCTTAATGTACATGGTAAATTCTTTACTTACGGAATGGTCCGATTTTAAAGTTGCTTTTATGGAAATCTTTTCTTTTGAAAAGGCATTATCTATCCACAGGCTGTTTCCGGAAAATTTCCCATCACTTGCTGTAAAAATAATGTCGCTGCTATCAAGAGGAAGATAATGGCCATCGGACAATTTCCCATCTATATTTATATAGTTATAAGTGCCTTTTTTGAGGCTATCAGTATATAAGTTTACATAGATGCCTTCAATCTTTTGTGCATTTGTAGCAGAAGTAATTGTTAAGAAAAATAAAAATAGAAATTGCTTCAAGAAGTGATTTTTGCTATCAGATTGAAAATTCTATGCCAGAGTTGCATTCTGCCCGTGCGGACCAATGACTTTCACAAAAGAGAAATTTTTGCACAGAGAGCCTAATATTTTCTGTGCAGACTGCTGCCAGAATCTTATTTAAAATCCTTGCCCTCACGTTTGGAAGGAAAAGTTTGTAATGAGATAAAAAAAATTTGTCATTTAAAAAATTTCCATACATCTTTGCAATCGTAAATGAAAATCAACAACACATACAATAGCTGGTGGCATACAATCAACTGATTGTGCCGCATTGCTGTTATTTGTGAACGAAAATAAATACAACGCCCCGGCACTAAGCCGGGGTTTTTTTATGCTATGAAGAAAATAGAATTATCAACCTCGTACAAAAAATTATTGGCGGATGTGTTTACGCCTGTGGGAATTTATCTCCGCCTTCGTGACCGGTTCCGAGACACGATCCTTTTGGAAAGCACTGACTTTCATGTGGGCGAGAACAGCTTTTCATTTATTGGTATCAATGCTATTGCCGGCATTGAAATACGGAATATGAACGAGATAGAATATAAATTTCCTGGTGAAAACCCAAAGAAAATACCTGTTAGTTATACCAACCGAATCGCAAATGAAATTTGGAGTTTCATGCAGAATTTTAATATAGCCGATCCCGCGGAGATGCCGGTGAATATGGCGCAGGGCTTGTTCGGTTATACAACATATGATGCAGTGCAGTTTTATGAAACTATCAGGTTTAATAATGATAAAAATGGTAACGCCAATTTTGTTAATGCTGAAATTCCTTTAGTTCGATACCGGCTATACCAATACGTTATAGTAATCAATCATTTTAAAGATGAACTGTTTATTTGCGAAAATCATATAAAGGGAATTGAGAGTGAAGTTGAAATTGTTGAAAGCCTTATTAGAAGCAAAGATGTTCCTGCCTATCCTTTTTCAGTAAGAGAAACTGAAACATCTTCTCTCAGTGACGGAGGATATATTGAGTTGGTAAAAAAAGGGATCGCAGGATGTGCAAGAGGTGACGTCTTCCAGGTTGTGCTGAGCCGCAAGTTTCAACAAAAATTTTCAGGAGATGAGTTTAATGTTTACCGGGCTTTAAGAAATATAAATCCGAGCCCGTATCTTTTTTATTTTGACTACGGTGATTATCGCCTCTTCGGCAGCAGCCCCGAAGCTCAGCTCATCGTGAAAAACGGCACAGCGATTATGCATCCCATCGCCGGTACATTTAAAAGAACAGGCAATGATGTAACCGATGAAGCACTTGCGGAAAAGCTTTCGAAAGATGCCAAGGAAACAGCGGAGCATACGATGCTGGTTGACCTTGCACGAAATGACCTAAGCCGCATGTGCAGTAATGTTGTAGTTTCACGATTTAGCGAGATACAATATTTTTCACACGTGATTCATATGGTAAGCGAAGTGAAGGGTAGTCTCGAAAAAAATGCGAACCCTTTTGAAGTACTCGGTGTCACATTTCCCGCAGGAACTCTTAGCGGAGCACCAAAATACAAAGCTATGCAACTTATTAATGAATACGAAAATGATACAAGAAGTTTTTACGGGGGGTGTATCGGCTTTGTGGGCTTTAACGGTAGCATTAACCATGCAATTATGATAAGAACGTTCTTAAGTAAAGAGAACAAGCTTATCTATAGGGCAGGAGCGGGAATCGTTGCAGCATCCGTTCCGGAGAGCGAACTTCAGGAGGTAACCAATAAACTAAATGCGTTGACGACAGCAATAAAATCAGCAGAAAAAATTTGAGAATGAAAATTTTGATTTTCGATAATTACGACTCGTTCACATACAACCTTGTCCATGTGGTGGAAAAAATAATTCATGGTAAAGTAGACGTTTTCCGCAATGATAAAATAGCGTTTGAAAAAATAAATGATTACGATAAAATAATTTTATCACCCGGCCCCGGCCTTCCGGATGAGTCCGGATTATTGTTGCCGTTAATAAAAGAATATGCCTCTTCTAAATCTATTTTGGGTGTTTGTCTTGGCCACCAGGCAATAGGAGAAGTTTTTGGCGGGAGCCTCATTAATCTAAGTACCGTATACCATGGAGTAGCTACGAATATTGAAATTAAAAAGGAAAGGGCACAATCACGCAACGATGTGTTCAATGATATGCCACATGAAATTGAAGTAGGAAGATACCATTCATGGATTGTAAGCAAAGAAAATTTTCCAGAGGTGCTGGAAATTACAGCAGAAGATGCGAAGGGATATATAATGGCATTACGGCATAAAACGTACGATGTGCAAGGCGTACAGTTTCATCCGGAAAGTGTATTAACTCCATTGGGAGAAAAAATGATGAGGAATTGGTTGGTATAAAATTTAATAACAAAATCTCCATATTAATCCACGTCCCTTTCCCCTTGGGGAGAGGGGCTGGGGTGAAGATAAAACAAGATGAAAAAAATACTTCAATATTTATTTGAACACAAAACGCTCGACAGAAATGCGGCAAAGGAAGTATTAATAAATATTTCCAAAGGAATTTATTCCGATGCTGAAATTGCGTCCTTCACAACGGTATATCTTATGCGAAGTATTACAATCCCTGAATTGTTAGGATTTCGGGACGCTTTGATAGAACTGTGCGTTTCTGTAAAGCTTAACGGACACAAAGTTGTGGACATAGTAGGAACGGGTGGTGATGGAAAAAATACTTTTAATATTTCTACGCTCAGTTGTTTTATCGTTGCCGGTGCCGGTGTAAAAGTTGCGAAACATGGAAATTATGGAGCAACATCCATAAGCGGTTCCAGCAATGTTATGGAAACACATGGCTACAAATTTTCCGCAGATAATGAAAAATTACTGAACGAAATAGAGAAGGCAAATATTTGCTTTATGCATGCGCCTTTGTTTCACCCTGCTTTGAAAGTTGTTGGGCCGATAAGAAGAAATCTTGGAGTGCGCACATTTTTTAATATGCTTGGCCCAATGGTAAATCCTGCCATCCCCGAAGTACAGGTAATAGGAGTGTATAATCTTGAAATGGCAAGAATATATTCTTATCTTTTGCAGCAGTCCGCGACCAGGTTTACAATCATTCACAGCCTGGAAGGATACGATGAAATTTCATTAACGGGCGACACAAAAGTAATTACTAATGAAGGTGAGAAAATTCTCACTGCTGAATATCTTGGCAAAAGAACGGTGAGCCCTGGAGATATTTATGGAGGAAATACAACCGAAGAAGCTGCCAAAATATTTTTGAAAATATTAAAGGGAGAAGCCACATGGGCGCAAAATGCAGTGGTAATTGCAAATGCAGCGATGGCATTGCATTCAACAGGAAATTTTAATAGTTATGAAGACTGTTATGAGATGGCGGTTGAAAGCCTGGAAAGTGGAAAGGCGTATAAAATTTTTGAAACATTAATGGCTTTGCAGAAATGAATATACTTGATACTATAATCGCCAGTAAAAGAAAGGAGATTGCTGATAAAAAGAAATCTAAAACTAGCAGGTGAATTGGAACAAGGCTCTTTTTTTAAAAATGAAACCTTGTCTTTCAGAGACTTTTTATTGAGAGAAGATAAGACAGGAATTATTGCAGAATTTAAAAGACAATCGCCGTCAAAAGGTATTATAAATAATAATTCAACTGTTGAGGAAGTAACAACAGCCTATGCAAAATATGGAGCAAGTGGAATTTCTGTTCTTACCGACCAAGAATTTTTCGGAGGATCTTTAGATGATCTTTTGGCAGCGACCGTAAATGAGGTTCCGCTTTTGAGAAAAGATTTTATTATAGATGAATACCAGTTAATAGAATCAAAAGCATTTGGTGCAGAAATAATTTTATTAATTGCCGCCTGTCTTTCAGTAGATGAAGTGAGATCCCTGGCATCATTTGCAAAAAATATTGGTTTAAATGTATTGCTGGAAATTCACAATGATGAAGAACTTAATCATATTTGCGATGCTGTTGATGTGGTCGGAATTAATAATCGTGACCTGAAGACTTTTCATGTTGATATAAACCGCTCTGTTGAATTAGGGAAAATGATTCCGGAGAATAAAGTGAAAATTTCAGAAAGCGGAATTGATGATATCGAGACTATTCAGCTTTTAAAGTTGTATGGGTTTAGGGGTTTTTTAATCGGCGAAAAATTTATGAAAGAAAAAGATCCGGGAAAAGCATTTCAGAAATTTGTTGAAGAACTTGAATAGTATTTTTTTTAGTGCTCTTTGTCCCTGTCCCTCGAAGCGGGTTGTGGTGAGAGTCAAAAAATTCAGATGATGAAAATTAAGGTCTGCGGAGTTACAACTATAAGTCAATTGGAGGAATTAAACGGGATGGGTATTGATTATGCCGGCCTTATTTTTTACCAGGGGTCACCTCGTTACGTGTTGTCAAAATTGAGAAGCAAGGATGTGGCTGCTTTAAAGATGACAACTAAAAAAGTGGGTGTTTTTGTAAATGCAAGTGAAAGTGATATTATGACCCAGATTGAATTGTATGAATTGGATATTGTTCAGCTCCATGGAAATGAAACGCCGACATTTTGCCATCACATTAGCAATCATGTTAAGGTTATAAAGGCCTTTCGAATTAACGAAGAAAATTCGCATGTTGATTGGATGGTAAAGCCATATGAAGAGGCATGTGATTATTATTTATTCGACCATGGATCTGTTGGTATTTATGGCGGTACCGGTAAAAAGTTTAATTGGTCCTTACTTGAAAATGCAACTGTAGGCAAAGTTTTTTTTTTAAGTGGAGGCATTCGGCCGGAAGATGCTGAATCTTTGAAAAAATTTGAACATCCTTTTTTTCACGCTGTAGATATTAACAGCCAGTTTGAAACAGAACCGGGCATAAAAAATATGGAAGCGGTAAAGAAATTCAGAGACCTGATAATTTAAGTTTCAAATGCTATATAATAATCTCTTAAAATCAACTTTAAAATAACAGCTATCTCCGATCCGCGTCCCTCTCCCCACGTGAAGAGAGGTCGGGGTGAGGGGTGAGCCAAAAAAATACTCTAATGTGGCAGGTAAATGAAAATGGTTACTATGGTGATTTTGGCGGAGCATACATTCCCGAAATGCTATATAGTAATGTTGAGAATCTTAAGAATAATTATCTTAAAATTATCGGGGAAGAAAGTTTCCAACAGGAATGTAATGCATTGCTAAAGGATTATGTGGGCAGGCCGACGCCTTTGTATTTTGCAAAAAGGTTAAGCGAAAAATATGGAGCACAAATCTATCTAAAGCGTGAAGATCTTTGCCATACAGGTGCTCACAAAGTTAACAATACCATTGGCCAGATATTACTGGCGGAAAAGCTCGGTAAGAAAAGAATAATAGCTGAAACAGGAGCAGGCCAGCATGGCGTTGCTACCGCAACGGTATGTGCGTTAAAAGGGCTTGAGTGCATTGTGTACATGGGTGAAAAAGATATTGAGCGGCAGGCTCCTAATGTTGCAAGAATGAAAATGCTTGGTGCAAAAGTGATACCTGCAACAAGCGGCAGCAAGACATTGAAAGACGCCACTAATGAAGCAATCCGGGATTGGATTAATAATCCTTTGGATACTTATTATTTAATAGGAAGCGTTGTTGGCCCTCATCCATACCCTGATATGGTTGCACGTTTTCAGAGTGTAATCAGCAGCGAAATTCGAAAGCAGCTGAGGGAAAAAACCGGCAATGAACTGCCTTCTTACGTGATTGCCTGCGTGGGCGGAGGCAGCAATGCAGCCGGAGCTTTTTATCATTTTTTAGATGATGAACGAGTGAAACTGATTGCTGTAGAAGCCGCGGGAAAAGGTATTGATAGTGGCATGAGCGCTGCTACTACGCAATTGGGTACACGAGGCATTTTGCATGGTAGTAAAAGCCTGGTTATGCAAACAGAAGATGGACAGGTTGTGGAACCACACAGTATTTCAGCTGGACTTGATTATCCCGGTATCGGGCCAATGCATGCCAATTTATATATTGGAAAAAGAGCTGTATTTATGAGCGCTACTGATGAAGAAGCGCTTGAGTCTTCATTTGAGCTTGCAAAACTTGAAGGTATAATTCCTGCGCTTGAGTCGGCACATGCACTATATGCGTTAAATAAAATTGAGCTGAACGGTAACGATATCGTTGTAGTAAATCTTAGTGGCAGGGGAGATAAGGATATGGACACTTACATGAAATATATAAATAGCTGAACATGGAACAGGAGTTGGCCATTACGGAATTTCAGCCGGAGCTTGCTCCTTATTTTACAAAACTCAACCATGCATGGATTGAAAAATATTTTTCTGTTGAGCCCATGGATCATAAAATTCTTTCAGACCCGGAAAATGAGATTATTAAAAAAGGCGGCCATATTTTTTTCGCTACAATAAATAAAGATGTCGTCGGAACTTTCGCTTTATTAAAAATTGAAGAAGGAATTTATGAATTGTCGAAGATGGCAGTAGATGAATCATTCCATGGCAAAAAAATCGGAAATAAATTGCTGGCATATTGCATTGGAATGTGCAGGAAACTGGATGCAAAAAAATTGGTATTATACTCAAATACAAAACTGGAACCAGCGATTCATTTATATAAAAAATATGGGTTCAGGGAAATTCTATTGGATACCTCTGAATATAAAAGATCAAATATTAAAATGGAACTGGCAATCAATCGCGAATCATGAACAGGATTAACAAGCTTTTTGAAAACAACGCAAAAAATATTTTAAGCATTTATTTTACTGCCGGCTTTCCGAAACTAAATGACACAAAAGAAATCCTACAAGCTTTACAGGAAAATGGCGCTGACTTAGTTGAAATAGGAATGCCGTACAGCGACCCACTCGCCGATGGCCCCGTGATACAGCAAAGCAGCATGATGGCATTGCAAAATGGCATGTCAATTAAATTATTATTCGAACAATTAAATAAATTCCAGAGATGCCCCGTTTAGGGTTTAGAGGTGAGGCCAGGAGCGTTCCAGCTTATTCTAATGGGTTACCTTAATCCGGTGCTTCAATACGGCTTTGAAAAGTTTTGTAAAGATGCCATGGTATCAGGTATTGATGGAATTATTTTGCCCGATTTACCCGTGCATGAATATGAAAATGAGTATAAGGAAATCTTTGAAAGAAATAATTTGAATTTTATTTTCCTGGTTACTCCTGAAACCAGCGAAGAGCGCATTAGGAAAATTGACGAATTGAGCAACGGGTTTATTTACGCGGTTTCCTCTTCTTCAATTACAGGCAGAGATAAAAATATGGAAGAGCAACAAGGTTATTTTCAAAGACTTAAAGGCATGCATCTCAAAAATGAAATACTTATTGGCTTTGGAATAAAGGACCACGGCACTTTTGCTGCGGCCTGTAAACACGCAGCAGGAGCGATTATAGGAACTGCATATATAAAAGCAATTGAGAATTCGCAAAATATAGAAGCCGACACTATAAAATTTCTTAACTCAATTTTACAGCCTGAAAATGTTGGTTAACTTTGTGCCAACAGAAAAAAAATTAAGTTTGCAGTCAATTTAAGCGATAATGAAAAAAACACTTATTCTCCTTCTTTTTACTCCTATTCTCGGGTTTTCCCAGTCAACCAAAAAGACTGTTAAGCAAATTGATAATGGTTTTGTGATTACTGGCAATGTGACCGGTTTTGCAGATGGCACAACGGTTTCATTTCTTAACGAACAAACTAACCAACCGGAAAAGCAAACAACAATTGAAGGCGGAAAATTTATTGTAAAAGGCAAAATGGACCAACCTGGTTTTAAAGGTTTGATATTTGGTGATCAGCCTCCGCTGGTGCCAATGTTCATCGATAACAGCAACATAACTTTAAAGGGCGATAAAAATGCAATTGATCAATTAGAGATTAAAGGATCGCCCTCTCACGCATTGTATTCAGAATATTCAAATGCTTTAAAACCTTACGATAAAATAATTTCATCAGGTGGAACTATTGACGATAACGCATCTAAAGAAGTTGAAAAAATAAGTTCTGATTTTGTAAAAAAACATCACGACTCTTATGTTGCGCCATTGGCAATTATTCGCTTATACCAGATGACGCAAAACGGAACAAAAGCGGAAGAACTTTACAAACTGTTGCCGCCGGATGTGCAGACGAGTGGATTGGGGCAATTTGCAAACCAGCAAATACAAGAATCAAAAATAAACCCTATCGGATCAACGATAAAGGACTTCTCTCAAAATGATACAACAGGTAAACCTGTAAAGATTACATCATTGAGGGGGAAATATGTTTTGCTTGATTTTTGGGCAAGCTGGTGCAGGCCCTGCCGTATGGAAAATCCAAATGTAGTGGCTGCCTACAAAAAATATCATGATAAAAATTTTACGGTTCTTGGTATCTCACTTGATCAGGCTAAGCCGGCCTGGCTAAATGCAATTCAAATGGACGGCCTCACCTGGGATCATGTAAGTGATCTGAAAGGCTGGAACAATGAAGTTGCAGCTCTTTTCCAGGTACGCAGCATTCCACAAAATTTATTGATAGACCCAAGTGGCAAGATCATAGCAAAAAATCTCCGTGGAGAAGTATTAGAAAGTAAGCTGGAAGAGTTGTTGAAATAGATTACTAATTAGCTAATTGAAAGCTCGTTCACGTAGTTAGGTAAAATTTCATTATCACATTATCGAATTAGCATATTAGCTAATTAGTTGCCTTTTATATAACTGCACCGCGTTTTCCAACCCAAAATACAATGCATCTGTGATTAGCGCATGGCCAATTGAAACTTCAAGAAGGCTGGGAATATTCTGCGCAAAATATTTTAAATTTTGAAGATCAAGATCGTGTCCGGCATTAATCCCCAGTCCCAGCTCATTTGCTTTTTTTGCAGCAGCAACGTATGGAGCCAATGCTTGTTGCATATTCCCTGTTGCATATTGTTTTGCATAACCTTCCGTATATAATTCTATTCTGTCCGTGCCGGTTTCTTTTGCACCTTCAACCATCCTCACTTCCGGGTCCACGAAGATAGAAACCCTTATACCGGCATTTTTAAACACAGAAATTATTTCAACTAAATACCCTTTATTTTTAATAGTATCCCAGCCATGATCGGAGGTTATTTGCCCTCCAGCATCCGGAACGAGTGTGACCTGCCCGGGTTTATTAGCAAGCACGAGGTCGACAAATTTTTGTTCTTTTGGATTGCCTTCAATATTAAATTCTGTCGTGACAATTTTTTTTAATTCATATACATCTGCGTAGCGAATATGCCTTTCGTCCGGCCTGGGGTGAACCGTAATTCCATCGGCCCCGAAATTTTGGATATCAACTGCGGCCTTTATTACATCGGGATTATCACCGCCCCTTGAATTTCGAAGAGTAGCAATCTTATTTATATTGACTGATAATTTGGTCATTGAATTCTACATTTGATTTTCTATAAAACAGGTACAAAGTTATTTATGATTTAGCACTTTAAATTTCCAAATTAATCGTTTATCATGGACGCTTAGAAATAACAGAGACTTATTTATAGCTTAATCATTTATATTTTTGTGACTCAAGTGAAGTAAAGATTTTAACCGCTATGATCCAATACAAAACAGTCATAAAAAAATTTGGAGAGCAAGGCGAAAAATCCAGGTGGCATTACATTGAAGTTCCCGCGGAAATTGCAAATGACCTCAAAAAAGATTACAAAAAATCCTTCAGAGTAAAGGGTTCTTTAGATAACTATAAAATAGAAAGAACAAGCTTGCTTCCGATGGGCGATGGTGATTTTATTATTCCTTTAAAAGCTGCCATAAGAAAAGCTTTGGGAAAAAGAAAAGGCGCTATCGTTTTGGTAAAGCTTGAGGCCGATGAAAGGCCTGTAAAAATGAATAGCGAATTTCTTCAATGCCTGGCCGACGAGCCGGCCGCTTTGGAATACTTCAATTCTTTGCCGGGCAGCCACCGGAACTATTTTAGTAAATGGATTGACAGTGCTAAAACTGAAGATACAAAGGCCAATCGCATAGGCCGCGCCGTTGTAGCCTTATCACGCAAACTCGGTTATGCTGCAATGATGAGGATGGGAAAAGAACAAAAGTTGATGTAACCGGATTTTTTAATTTTTTTCAACAATAAAGCCTATTTTAGTTACGCTATTGCTATTTCTTTCGCCTGCTGCTTCGTCTCCTCTCTATCATTAATTTTTAAACAACTTGTAACATGAAAAAATTTTCTTTTCTAATGGCGGTGTCAGTAATTGTTTTTTCCTGCAGTGAATCAAAGAAGGAGACACCTAAAAATGCTGACTGGCTCGCAGATAATTTATCAGGTACGGTAGAGCAGACCACTGATTCAACCTATAAAACAGACAGTACCGGGACAGTAGGTGAACTGGACTCCTGCTGTGTTGTATCAACGAAGTATGACGAGAAGGGTTATTCTTCAGGATTTACTTCTATTGATAAAGCAGGTACAAATAAAGAAGAAGGTACATTCACTCATGACGAAAATGGATTGTTTACCGGTCAGAAATTTACAAAAAATGGAAAAAAGATGTCTTCGCTTACCGTAGAAAATAAGGACGGAAAGCCTTCCGTCGCAAAAAGTTTTGATTCGACAGATAAAATGGACTTTTATTATACTGATATTACGGTAAATGATTACGACCGGCTAACTGGCTATAAACAATATAAAGCAGACAGCACGTTAAAATCAAGCATGGCTTTTAATTATAACAATCGATTCCTGAAAGATCAAACTGCAAAGGATAGTGCGGGAAAAGAAACATCTTCTTATACTCAAACATTCGATGATAAAAATCATGTTGTTGAATCAACTTATAAAGAGATAAAGACAGATTCAACAAAAAAAGATTCGACAATAACCACAGTTACTAAATACCGTTATGATACTTTTGATGATAAGGGAAACTGGATCCAACGAACCGAAATGGATAAAGAAGGCAAGCCGGTAAAAATTGCAAAAAGGACCATAGCTTATTACAAAGAATGAACAGGCTTTTTTCGACAATAAAAGCCATCCCATAAAGTATTATTGAATATCCCATTCCGGGTAGTTACGGGCCGGGCTCAGATCAGAATAACTTTATGTAATAGGATGTTTTTAAAAAACGATTATAAACCTCACAGGCTTTAAACCTGTGAGGTTTTTTTGATCTGGCTAATTTGACTTAGGAAATTGGAATTACATGGAAAAAAAATTTACTTGGCAAAAGTATTCAACCTGCTCAATATTAAACCCTTCTGGGATGTTGACTCCAAATCACCTGGCTTTATTCCCTATTCAAATAAGCTGATAAGGTTTTAGAAAGTAATTTTGCTGGCAATCTCAGGTTAGAGCGCACAGGAAACTTCTAATAATTTATTTATTAAAAAAATATGAATCGCATTGATCGTTTGGCAGCAATTATGATACAGCTGCAATCCAGACCATTGATAAAGGCGCAGGATATTGCTGATAAGTTTTCTATTAGCCTGCGTACGGTTTACAGGGATGTGCATGCTTTGGAAGAAGCTGGTGTTCCTGTAATTGGTGAAGCCGGTATTGGTTATCGTTTAATGGAAGGTTATAAATTGCCACCTGTAATGTTTAACCCGGATGAGGTATCCGCAATGTTAACGGCTTCCAAACTAATGCAGTCTATGAGTGATGAAAAATCATCTGACCACTACATATCAGCTTTAGATAAAATAAAGGCAGTACTGAGGCTTGCTGAGAAAGATCATATTGAAGAAATAAACGAACATGTGGCAGTGGTAGCGCATCCCACTTTTGTTTATGAAAAGCCATCTGAACTTCATTTGCCTAAAATACTTAGAGCCATTGCTACATCCAAAGTAATAGAGATGAATTATACTTCTATCGAAAAAAATGAATCTCTCCAAAGAAAGGCGGAGCCTGTTGGAATTTATTACCAGGGTAGCCATTGGTATCTCATTGCATTTTGCCTGCTGAGAAATGACTATAGAAATTTCAGGACGGATAAGATTAATAAGCTGCAGGTAACAGATGAAAATATGGTGCAGGTTCATCCGCCACTGCAAAGTTTTATCAATAAGGTTGCCGTGAAAAAGCAATTACAAAAAATTGTGATTGACGTAGACATGGATAGCATAAAATATTTTGGCGAGCAAAAATATTACAACGGCTTTGTGAAAGAAGAAGTTGTGGGTGATTACATGCGAATGACATTTTTATGCGGATCATTGATGGGGTTCGCAAGATGGTTCATGCTATTTGGCGACAAGGCCATAATTGTGGAACCTTTGGAGTTAAATGACATGGTTGTTGAAATCGCCGAAAATATTTTGAAAAAAATTGAAGTCAATCAAATGCTCCTGACATAGGGTTGTCAATATTGTAGTTGTTTCTTTGTAGAAATAAAAATAAATATTATGACATTCATTGAATTTTTTAAGAAACAATTTATTGAAGAAGGCAATACTACACGTAAAATGCTTTCAATAGTTCCAGATGATAAATTTGATTACAAGCCACATGAAAAAAGCATGGATATAAAAAGGCTTGTAACTCATATTGCTGATCTCCCCGGCTGGATACATATGACTTTTACATCGGATGAGCTTGATTTTGCAAAATTCTATGAGCAGCCTGTTAACAACAATAAGCAGTTGATGGATTATTTTGAAAAGCGCTATGCTGAGGGATTATCAACACTAGTCCCCGAAAACGAAGCGCTGCTGGAAAAACCGTGGACTTTGAGAAATGGTGATACCATCTATAGTACCGATCCTAAAATTGATATTATCAGGATGTCTTTTAGCCAGCAAATACATCACCGTGCGCAATTGGGAGTTTATTTAAGGCTCTTAAATATTCCAATTCCCGGTAGCTATGGACCAAGTGCAGATGAAAATAATTTTATGTGATTGGGTGTTTTAAGAAATGACTAATTCCAACCGATTTTGATACCAGGCTGACAATACATTAATGTGTGAAGCATGATAAATGAACGATCAATCATTCATTTATCATGCTTTCGTATTTTTATCACTAAATTCAATTAGCATCTTTACTTTTTATCAATTTATATATATTAAATGGCTGCGCCGGTTTTAGAAAGGAGGCTAAGTCTTGCCCAGGCAACGGCCATTAATATGACGGATATGGTTGGCATCGGGCCTTTCATTACAATGCCCATGGTAATCGGTATGATGAACGGCCCTTACTTTCTGTATGCATGGCTTGCAGGAGCATTTCTTTCAATAGTAGATGCCATGGTTTGGAGCGAACTGGGAGCCGCATTTCCAAAAGCCGGTGGATCTTATAATTTTTTGAAAGAAGCTTACGGAAAAAATAGCGCCGGTAAAATGATGAGCTTTTTATTTGTGTGGCAGACCATGATACAGGCGCCTTTGGTAATTGCTTCCGCCGCGATTGGGTTTGCCAAATATTTTTCTTACCTCTTACCTCTCACCAACATTTCAGAAAAAATAGTAAGCGGGAGCGTAGTAATTCTTATTGTGATTTTGTTATATCGAAAAATTGATGCGATTGGAAAAATTAGTTTGTTTCTATGGAGTGGGGTTATCATCACCATGTTTTGGATAATTGGCGGAGGAATTATTCACGGAAATTTTTTAACACCCATAAAAAATATTAATTCAGGAATTGCAGTTGACTATGCTTTTATAACAGCTATAGGTTTTGCCAGCGTGAAATCGGTTTATAGTTACTTGGGTTATTATAATATTTGCCATCTGGGAAGCGAGATTAAAAATCCGTCAAGAAATATTCCCCGGAGCATGTTTATTTCAATTGCCGGTATTGCCGTTTTGTACATGCTTATGAATATAAGTGTGGTAAGTGTAGTGCCGTGGTGGCAGGCGAAAGACAGTGAGTTTCTGGTAAGCGAATTTATGCAGCGGCTTGCGGGGAATCATGCTGCAAATGTTGTTACCTGTTTAATTTTATGGGTTGCTTTTGCATCAGTTTTCTCTGCGACCCTGGGCTATAGCCGCATTCCGTATGCAGCAGCGGCCGATGGTGAATTTTTTGCAGTATTTGGCCGCTTGCATCCAACTAAAAATTTCCCGCATATATCATTGCTTTTTCTTGGAGCCCTGGCTTTCATTTTTAGCATGCTCTTTAAATTGAGCGATGTAATAAGCGCCATTCTTGCTATGCGGATCATGATTCAATTTATCGGGCAGGCAATAGGTTTATTATTGTTGCGTCTCAAAAAAAATGAAGTGAAATTTCCTTACAAGATGCCATTGTTTCCATTGCCTGTGATATTGGCAATTGGTATGTGGTTATTTATCCTCGTATCTACCGGCAGCAAACTTATGCTCGGCGGTATTTTGGTAATAATCGTTGGTTTGATTGTTTATTTTATCAAAGCTAAGTTTAAAAAGGAGTGGCCATTTGTGAAATTACCGGAATCTCCTTTTGGCAATTGAGCTATGATTATACTAAGTTGACGAATTTGGGATTCGATTTCTTAGGCTTACAATTTCTTTCTGCATCTTTTCAATTTTATCCAATAGGTGATTGATGGTTTCAAGACCCTCGATGTTTATATCAAATTCGTAGTAGAGCCTTACAAACTTCTCAAGTTTTTTCATTTCATCAATATGGATGAATGTAGATCGCCTGACCGAAGTAACATTTATTAAACCGGAATTTTCCAGCGAGCTTATAAAAGAATATTCAATATTATGATGCAAACAAAAATCTTTCGCAGGTATTAAATCTTCTGTTTTCATATCAAAGAAGTTTTGTTTATAGTTTCGAGAGTTCAGTAAATAATTCTTTTTGCCTTGCCGTTAAATTGGTAGGCAATTTAATATTCCATGTCATATAAAGGTCTCCAAATTCACCTTCCTTTTTGTAAACAGGAAACCCCTTTCCTTTGAGTCTGACTTTTGTTCCATTTTGCGTTTCAGGATTTACCTTAAGCTTTATTTTTCCACTGAGAGTTTCAATAGTCTTTTCACCACCCAGCACGGCGGTATATAAGTCAAGGTCTTCATCTTTATAAAGATTATTTCCTTCGCGTTTAAAGTCTGTATTGTTGTTCAAAATAAATGTTATATAAAGGTCTCCATTCGGGCCGCCATTTGCGCCAGGGCTGCCATAATTTTTTAAGCGAATTACCTGCCCGTTTTCAACGCCTGCAGGTATTGTAATTCGTACGTTTTTGCCATTAATAGTTAAAGTCTGTTTGTGTGTTGTATAAGCATCATGCAGAGACAAATGTAACTCCGCATTATAATCCTGGCCGCGAAATTTTGCCTGTTGCCTCGATCTTTTCGCTCCGCCAAAAAGTGATTCAAAGAAATCGGAAAATCCGGAATCATCACCAGACGAATAGGTGTATTCGCCAAAATCCTGCCCTCCAAAACCACCTGCACCAAAACCACCGCGACCTTGTTGTTGCTTTGCTTTTTCAAATTGATCCGCATGTTTCCAGTCTTTTCCATACTGGTCATACTTTTTTCTTTTTTCAGGATCACTTAAAACCTCATTCGCTTCATTTATTTGCTGGAATTTTTTATGGGCTTCTTTGTCATCGGGGTTCACATCCGGGTGGTATTTTCTTGCAAGCTTTCTGTATGCTTTCTTTACATCAGCATCACTTGCTGTCTTAGAAATTCCAAGAGTCTTATAATAATCTACAAAATCCATTTTATAGTTTTAGTTGATTTGAATCTTCGATAAAATTAAGAAGTAAAAAAATAAAACTCACCGAAGTTTCACTATTAGATGTCGGGCTGAATATTTTAAGTATCTATTTTAAAGAATTAAGATTTTCACACCTCTATCATTATGAAAAGCTCACCTTACCTTGACGAGTCATCGAAAGAAGCGGGAAAGAAAGATTTGAATCACTCTGTTGTGATATTGCCTGGGGATAATCTTCCTGATTTCAATTTTTTGTTTGATGTAAAAAATTCACTTGCGCAGGGCACAGAAAGATTCGGTGGCCAGATATTCCCTGATGTCGTATGAATGAGTTTCAGATTTTTACTTTGGTCTAGCTTTTTTGCCTTGATATCCATTCTTTAGCAACAGGAAGATCTTCTGTTTTAAAACCTTTAGTTTCTCCCGGAATTAATTTGCCGAAAACATCAGTGAATTTTTTTATTCCATCACTATGAGAAACAATAGCCAGTTTATTCCATTTCGTAAAATACTTTACGCCTAATAAAGCATCATCAATCCATGCACCGGCGGAGTAATTTGACAATGGCGTTTCTATTACAAGGAGGTAATTTATTTTGCCGAACGCCTTGGCAATGCTGTCAACAAGTGGGTAAATTATTTTTTGATAATCTTCACTGGTAACTTTTCCCGTGGCCCGAAAGCCTGCAACATAAGATGGCAAGCCATTTATTACTTCTATCATATTATCCGGTTTAATGATTTTGTACACATTTGCGTTAAAAACTAAACAAGCGAGGCATTAAATGTCCCGCATTTTTGAAATGAAGTGGAATTTTTTCCACTATATTCCGGAATTAGAATATAAAGATACTTAATACAACAGAGGATATTAATGGCATCATTTTAGTTTAATTTAAAATCAAATAAAATAAATTATTATGAGTGTAAATGATAAATTAACCGAAGTATTAAATGATCTTATCAGGATAAATAATGATAGGGTTCATGGCTATGAAAAAGCCGCAGAAGATATAAAATCATACGATGTGGATCTGCAGGCGGTTTTCAATAAGATGGCCAACGATAGCAGAAAATATGCTGCCGAACTTACTAATGAAGTAGAAAAATTAGGAGGTGAACCAGCAACGGGTACTACAGGCAGCGGTAAAATCCATAGAGCATGGATGGATGTGAAAGCCACTTTTTCAGGAAATGACAGGCAGTCAATGCTTGAATCGTGCGAATACGGAGAAGATGCTGCACAAAAAGCATATAAGGAAGCCCTGGCATCTGATGCAGAGATAAACGCTGATACAAGGCAGTTAATTACTGATCAGCAATCATCATTGAAAACATCACATGATATTATTAAAAAATACAGAGATGCACAAAAAGCGGTAAATGCTTAGTGAATGAGTAGATGTTATGTAATAATATCATTTGAGCCCGGTTAATTACCGGGTTTATTATTTTATTAAAGCCAGTCTTATGTAATATCTATTGCCCCGATCTTTCAGACATATCTAAATTGTTTAAAAAATTCCTTTCTTCTTTTTTTCTTATGCCGAAATTGTAGCGGGCATTTATACCGAACCGCCTTGTATCAGATTTTCTAAAGCCGCTTGCTGAAATGCTGCCTTGGTTAAGTGTAAAGTCATTGTTGTTGGTGTAAAACAAATCGTTTCCGCTAACGGTAATAACAAGCTTCTTCTTTAAAAATTGTTTATTTATACTTAAGTTGAGTGAGCCAAATGGAGTAAGCTCGTAGAATTGCTGTTGGCCATTAAAACGTGCAAAGCCATGCAAAGTAATTTGTGACGTGCTGGAAAGTTTAAAAGTCTGATAGGTGAAAAATGAAATACTTCCTTTCTTATAAGAAAGTGGTTTCCCTTCATAAAGTCCCTGGTAAAAATTGTGGTTATATTGTGTGCCCGCAACAATGAAATATTTTCTTCCAGGAGGTATAGCACCCAGCGCCCGAAAATAAATTTCCTTATTATTCCCGAGATTATCATATGTACGGTATGCCGTCCTGCTGCTTGTGTCGGCCTGGTACACAACATTGGTAAAAATATCTTTTGTGTCATTTATGCCCAATGCAAAAACCGGCCTTTCATCTACGGAAATATTTGCCTCATAATTTTGTGTGAATTGCGGACGCAGGTTTGGGTTCCCGGTTTCAAAAAGATAGGGGTCAATATAACGCTGCGATGGATTTAATAATTGATAATCCGGGCGATTTATTGTGCGACGATACACCAGGTAAGCACGCAAGCTATATCCCATTATTTTCATGAGAGATCGGCTCAAATATATATATGGAAAGAAATCTGTCCTGTTTATGCGGAACGTAGTATCAGAAGGAATTCTTTGTTTCCCTTCCATTGAAGTATTCTCTACGCGGGTTCCCGCTTTCAGTGTAATTCCGAGTAAAGTTTTAGAGGCCTGGAAATATCCCGCATTAATATTTTCGTTATAATTATAGATGGATGTTCTCAGATTATCTTTTGTCCTTATTCCGTTTACATCTTTGAAATAGCCGGTATTATTTTTAAAACCAGTTATAGTGGTTTTTAATCCTGTTTCTATCAAAAAGCTTTTTGGAAACTTCAGTAAAAGGTTTGTTTGTGCAGAGAAAAAATTAAGTTTTGTTTTTAATGAACCATCTCCGAAGCCGGGTGATAATACTGGTATCAAAAAATTAGTTGTAAAACTTTGGTCTGTATTGTTTGGAGAATAGTTATAAGAAATATCATTCGTCCATTCTGAGCCGAGGCTATCAATAGCAAGCTTCGATGAAACGCCTTGTGAAAGAAAAAAAGTATTGTTTTTATTAGATACTAATGCGATATTATCTGCGAGAATTTTAGCGTCGCTTACTTTACTTATTTGACTATTATTTTCAGATTGATTATGGGCGTCACCAAGACTCAGTCGTCCGTCATAACTTAACTCCCATTTTTTATTAAGTTGGTAGCTTGTGCCAAAACCAATATAATAGGTATTCCCGGGGTATGTAGTGAAAGCATCCTGGCTTAGTATTGAGTCAGGTGCAAATATCCGGTCTGTTTTAATTTCATCGTAAGTGTTCTTCCGGGTCACCTGCATGTTTATGTAGCTTGATAAATCGCCGGTATTATTATTAAGATTAAAGCCAACGTATTGTGTTCCGTATTTGCCTTGGTTCATTCCTGCGCTTACGCTACCAGTTAGGCCAATTTTTATTCCTTTTTTCAATACAACATTCACGATGCCACCACTACCGGAAGCATCATATTTTGCCGAGGGAGTTCTTAATATCTCGATGCTGGCAATTGAGTTGGGTGGGAGGCTTTTTAATAGAGACGCCACATCTGCGGTGCTCATTTTTTGCTCCCTGCCATTTATGTAGATGGAAGCAGGTGTTGTGCTATTTAAGTAAATATTTCCATCCTGGTCAACAAAAAGACCCGGAGTTTTTTCAATAACTTCATAACCACTCGTTGAACTGGCAACGAGATTTTCAGGATCTACAATTGTTTTATCGTCCTCCTGTCGCATCAATGGTCTATTCGATTTAATAATTACAGCATCAAGTGTAGTCGATCTGTTTTCAAGGGTGAAAACAAATGTTGGGTCGGTATTTTTAACTGTAATACCCTTTTGAAGAACGGAAAAGCCAATTGATGTTACAATAACGTTGTAATGATTATCACGCACCAGGTCAAATGTAATCCTGCCGGCACTGTCTGTTATTTTTTCCAGGAAATGTAAAGAATCGTTAACCGGAACAACTCTTATGGTGCTAAGAGGAACCGGCAGGGATTGTTTATTAATAATTTTAAAACTAACTTCTGTTTGTTGTGCCAACGATTTAAAAGCCGTACAACTGACAAGTACAAGTGAGAATGTAACCAGGGAGGTAACGTGTTTGAAAAGGGTAAAAGTCATTTTCATAAATGCCGGAATAAAAACAAATCTAACCGATATGAATAAGAGAACGCTTGCCCGGATGTTGCATTTTTGTGAAATTCAAAAAGAAAGATTAGTAATTATAAATGATTGCATCGCCTCAGATTGATTTTATAAAATCTGCAACTTCTTTAATCATTTCCTCCACGTAAGGGGTTGATCCTTCGAAAGGGTGTTTGGTATTGAAAGTGTGTGTTGCGCCAGGAATTATTTTCAAGGAAGCATTTTTATTGCTGTTTTTTATCCATTCATATTTATTTAATCCGTGTTCAAGAGAAACTGCTTCATCATTTTCTCCATGAATAATTAATACGGGCTGACTAAGTTTCTTTAATTCGGTTTCGACGTTCCACTTTGAATCACTTTGCAGAACCTCGTTTAAAAATTCTTCTCCTTGTGGTAACATTTGTTTGGTGCGATTGTTCTTTTTATAATATACTTTATCCCGTTTCCATTCTTCCAGCATTTCCGCCGGCCAGAAATTCAACTGTTGTACAGTGCTGATTAAAATAATGCCGGCGATATGCAAGTTTTCATCCAGGGCTTTCGAAGCAGCAAAAATTGCAGGCACGCCACCAAGACTATGAGCTAATAAAAATATTTTAGCATGCTTTTTTAATTTTTTTGAATCAAGATTGTGCAATATGCTCATTGTATCTTCAACTTCAAGCCGCATACAGTTGTTTTCATACAAACCAGGTTCTTCGAAAAAATCAGAGTCTCCCTTTACGCCACCATGACTAAAATTGAAACTGTAGCTTGCAATGCCCTGTATGGCCAGCCTTTCCTGGATATAAGGAAACATGCCGTAATTATAAAAGCCATTGTGCCCATTGATAATAATAACCAGCGGCGAATCGTGTTTGACTGAAATGTATATGCCTTCTACAAGGCCATTGGTATGCCGGAACGTAAGCCTTTCTTTGTGCATAGCGAATATTTATGCGATAAAGTTCCGCAATTTTATTTTGTAGTAAACTTAAGGCCTTCGGTTTTGACCTGTATCCCAAAAAAAACTCCGGCATTTCTGCAGGAGCATTTTGGGAAATAATTCGGTCGCGGGGTTTAATTAGTTTCCCGTGGATTAAAGGGTTTGAGGTTTTTTCAGGGTCATGTTTTTTATACAATATTGGATCTGCCAGAAATTGATGATGTGGTTTTGGTTTTTCCGGATACTGATTGGTTTTTGGATTTGGATTGTCATCAATCAACTTCTGGAACAAAGATATATCGTGATAGAAGTTACGCAAGCGAAGGTTTGCTAATTTATCCGATTATTAAAATTACGGTTTCAATCGTAATCTTACGAAACCATGATACAGCCGTCATTTGTATCTTGTTGAATACGTGAGACACTCTCCTGTAGCCAGAATAAAAAAACTCCCGCAATATTGCAGGAGTTTTTTTAATTTTTTTATCCCGGGGGCTAATGCTTGTTCAGGATAAATTGATAATCCTTGTGGTGGTTCGTTGGGTATGTTGGTTGTAACTGGATTGAATACTGTATTAAAAGAAGTTAACTGATACCGGCTATTGGTTTTCCTGGATTTGGAATTAGTAACTTTAAATGGATTTGACCCGATAAGGATGATTAATATTCATGAACATCAATCAACTTCTGGAACAAAGGTATCCTTTGTGAAATTACTGACAAGCGTAACTTTACGTGATTATCAGGCGATAAAAATTACTGTAACATGCGTAGTTTTACGTATAGTAATAAACTGGTAGTTTACTAGTTTAAATCCTATTGAAGATGTCAAACCACTAGTAACCACATTCTTAATCGGTATAATCTGTGTGTTTTAATTATGATAACAGTTCACTTACAAATCAAAGGAAAAGTTCAGGGAGTATTTTTCAGAGCCACCGCAAAGCGGATAGCTGAAAATAAATAATTTAACAGGATGGATAAAAAATAACAGCAATGGCGATGTGGAAGCTACAGTTACCGGGGAAAAAGAAAACGTAGATACATTTGTTGAATGGTGCAAAAGCGGTCCGGAAAAAGCAGTAGTTGATGAAGTGATTGTTACAAATATGGAAGAGACTATTTTCCTGGAATTTGACCTGAAACGATAGTTCGTTATATAATTTTTCAAAAATTTCTTTCAAAAATAAAATTGGTATCTTTTCAATAAAGATCTTCTTATTTGTATTTATAAAAACCTGTATTAACCTTTCATCACCTTAACTGAAAATTATTAAAATGCGTAAATCAATTCTTTTATTTTTTATTCTCTTTTCCTTTTCGTCGATGGCGCAAAACTTTTATTTGTTTACCGGTACCTATACCGGAACGGGCAGTAAAGGAATATACGTTTATAATTTTAATGCGGGTTCAGGAAAGGCAACCCTGCTAAGCAACACCGATAGCGTGGTCAATCCCTCCTATCTCACAATTTCCCCTGATAAAAAATTTGTTTATGCTGTAAATGAAACTCATGGAAAAAACCCGGGAAGAGTAAGTTCTTTTTCTTTTGACAGTAAAAATGCTAAACTTCATTTTATAAACGACGAACCTACAGGTGGAGATGATCCGTGCTATGTAGCAGTTGACAAAACGGGTAAGTGGCTTGTTGTCGCAAATTATTCAGGAGGCAGCGCTACTGTATTCCCGATCAATGGCGACGGGTCTCTAAAACCCCGTGTTCAACTTATGCAGGATTCGGGAAATAGTGTTACCAAGCAACGGCAGGATAAAGCACATGTGCATTCTGCGGTTTTTTCGCCTGATCAAAAATTTCTGTTTACGCCAGATCTTGGCCTGGATAAAATTATGATCTATAAATTTAATGCTTCTGCCTCAATGCCTCTTACAGCGGCTGATATTCCTTTCGAAAAAACATTGGATGGAGAGGGGCCAAGGCACTTTACCTTTCATCCGAACAAAAAATATGCATATCTCATAAGTGAATTGACGGGAACCGTAACTGCTTACAAATATCACGATGGGCAGCTTGAAAACATTCAAAATATTGAAGCCCATCCAAAGGACTTTGAAGGAGTTATTGGAAGTGCAGATATTCACGTTTCTCCGGATGGAAATTTTCTATATGCCTCTAATCGAGGTGATGAAAACACTATTGCCATTTTTTCAATAGATACCGAAACGGGTAAATTAAAACCCCAGGGTTATCAATCAGTACTTGGCAAAACACCGCGAAACTTTATTATAGATCCAACGGGAAATTATCTTTTAGTGGCAAACCAGGAAAGCAATAATATAGTAATTTTTAAAAGAGATAAAAAAACAGGATTGCTAAAAGAGACAGGGACGGAAATAGAAGTCCCAAAGCCTGTTTGCCTTCAAATGGCAGCAATGAAATAAACTTTTAAGGCAATGATAAATTACCTGGGTGTGGCAAAAAATAGCTATTAAAACTTTGGTTTGATTGTTACCTCACGCAAAATTTCCGGATCATTCAATTACATTCCAGGTTGTTGGGATTTGTTTGGTGTCCTCGTCAATAGGATTCGCGGGAGAGGTATAATGCACAGCCCTGTCATTTAAATTATTTGAATTTTCTGAAGTGATGTCAGTGATCACATTCATGATGTCCTCATCAGAAATAGTATCATTAATATCGCTTAAATGGCGTTCAATTTTTCTCTTTGTAACCTCGTCATAAAAAAACTTATAATGATCTTTCATTGAGGATGTCTTTGTTTTATTATTGCTTTCCATTTTAAATTTTTTAATGATATTTTGAAGATAGAAAATCAAATACCAATCTGCCCTGATCATCAAAATGATAATGTAAACTTAACATTGAAATTTTGCCATAAATAATAGTATAAATTATTCGTAATATATTTTCGCATTGATTTAGTTTGCTTTATGTTTAAATCTAATTTGATGCTTCCCGAGAACGCCTTAAAAACTCCGGGAATTTTATTTGATATTTTTATTCTTCAATAAGAGGATATATACTGCTGTAACTTTGAATTTATGAAGCTCCGCTTACATATCATTTCCCTGTTTATTGTGTTTTTTTTAGTCGAATGTAACACCACCAAAAAAGACAAACAACATCAGGCTGAAAATAAATCTGGATATACCTTTGGCAAAGCGTCGACAGATGGCACTGGAAAATTTTATTGTGGAAGAGAGATTTCACAAATTATGGGAACAGGGGGTGCATCATGGCTGGAAAGAGATGACAGGCAAAAGGAAGAAAACGTAAAGTTGGCAATAGATAAAATGAATTTATCCGGCAGCGACATTGTTGCTGATATCGGTGCCGGCACAGGTTACTATACCTTCAAAATTTCGGAAAAAATACCTGGGGGAAAAGTATATGCAGTAGAAATACAAGACGACTTTATAAAATATCTTAAGAACAGGAAAGAAGAATCGAAAATTGAAAATGTTGAAGTTGTGAAAGGAACTGATAAGTCTCCTAACCTACCTGCAAATTCAATCGATCTCATAATAATGGCCGATGTGTATCATGAATTGGAATACCCGCATGAGATGCTGCAATCCATTAAGAAATCTCTTAAGACGGAGGGTAAACTTTTATTACTGGAATACCGGGGAGAAGATTCGTCCTTACCCATAAAGCCATTGCATAAAACAACTGCTGTACAATTAACAAAAGAACTGGATGCAAATGGGTATAAACTTTTTTTTGATGGGGAGTTTTTACCCATCCAACATTTTTTATTGTATGAAAAAAATGAGTAAGGCAGGAAAAAATAAAACCAGTATGTAAAAATTTATGTCGATTTCGTTTAAGAGAACTTTATCATTCGCTACTCCCTTTTTCGCCTATAAACCAGCTTTCTTTATTTTTAAATAATACATTGAAAGTTGTGAGAGAACCATAAATGCGGGTTATATATTGTTGCAGATTTACTTTTTCTTCATCGGTTAAAATTTTATGAGCATTTATTTGCTGCTCCATCACCCGTAATCTATCGCGAAGCATAACGATTTTGTGAAAGAAAACATCTATTGGAATCTCTTTAGCCTTTTGCGTCTTGTCTGCTGGTTGCAGAAGCATGGTGCCACCCTTCCAGCGATCGCCAAGCGGAACAACTTCTGATGTATCGCTCCACAGCCTTAAAATTTTTAAAAGTGATTTTTCTACCTCACTGATTGTTTCCACCTCAACCGTTACATTTTCAGCAATTATTTCTTCAAGTTTAGGATCTGTCTTATCAATTTCTTTTATACCATAGGTAATAAATGAAATAATGTAGGTAGCATAACGAATCCCTACGATTACCCCGGGACCATATTGCATGTGCTGAAGCCTTGTCCCGATTCCCAGCGTTAGTTGTTCCATATGACGATTTTTTTTGTTTCGCGTAAATTTATTAAATAAGATATAAATCAGATGTCGACGCATTTTTTCACCTCAATTGTTGAGGCCATTTCAATAGAAGCCATTTATCAATGTACCTTATTAATAGATTAATTATAGCTTATTTTTAGAGTTCAAAAAGATAGAAATGAAAATAAAACTCCAACTGCTTTTATTGCTTTTATGCGCCGCTGCCTTTTCGGTGGCTCAATCCGGAAAAACTGAATGGCACACAGCGTCAAGTGGAGGTTATTCCTATAAAACTGTTACCGGCGATCCGTTCAAGGCTCGCTTTTACACACTGAAAAACGGCTTGTCGGTTATATTAAGTGTAAATAAAAAAGAGCCACGCATTCAGTCGCTTGTAGCTATACGGTCGGGCAGCAACAGCGACCCCCGGGATCACACAGGGCTTGCCCATTATCTTGAGCACGTAATGTTTAAGGGGACTGATAAATATGGCACGCTCGACTGGTCAAAGGAGAAACCGTACCTGGGTAAAATTGATTCCTTATATGAACAATACAATCACACCACGGATACCGCCGCCCGTGCAGCTATTTATCGCGATATTGATAAAACAAGCGGTGAGGCTGCAAAATTTGCAATAGCAAATGAATATGATAAGCTGATGTCTTCCATGGGAGCGCAGGGAACCAATGCCTCGACATGGTACGAATTCACCGTGTACACTGATGACATACCGTCCAATGCTATTGAAAGGTATCTAACGGTGCAGGCGGAACGTTTTAGAAATCCCGTTTTTAGAATTTTTCATACGGAACTCGAGGCTGTTTATGAAGAAAAAAATATGAGCCTTGATTCTGATCCGGATAAGGTTGATGAACTGATGTATGCTACATTATTTCCAACCAATAATTATGGCCAGCAAACTACTATCGGAACTATTGAACATCTTAAAAACCCTTCTCTTAAAGCCATAAGGGATTTTTATAATAAAAATTATGTCCCCAACAATATGGCAGTGATAATGACAGGAGATTTTGATCCCGATTATCTCGTGAAAAAAATAGACCAATATTTTAGTTACATGAAGCCGGGTAATGTTTCCGACTACAATCCCACGCCTGAAGTACCAATCACTCAACCCGTTTACAAAGAAGTTTTCGGCCCTGATGCAGAAAGCGTTAATATGGCTTACCGCCTTCCCGGGGGAATGAATTTCGATGCATTTGTAAAAATGACCGCCTTAAAAAATATACTAAGTAATGGAAAGGCGGGATTAATTGACATAGATCTTAATAAAAAGCAACAATTGCTTAGTGCAAGAGCATCCGTTAGCAGTTACCAGCTATATTCATTATTTGAATTAACAGCAAGACCTAAAGCCGATCAATCTCTTGAGGAGGTAAAAGATCTTTTATTGCAGGAGGTTGCAAAATTGAAAGCAGGGGATTTTGGCGAAAAACTTATTAAAGCTGCTTCCATAAATTATAAATTAAATGAACTGCAGGGACTGGATAACAATCAATACCGTGCGTACACATTATTTGGAAATTTTATTTTAGATAGAAATAAATCATGGGGACAAAAAGTTTCAATTAGTGATATGTTGGGGAAATTGACAAAAAGCGATTTGATGCAATTTGCCAACGAAAATCTTGGCAATAATTTCGCTTGTATTTATAAAAAAAAGGGTGAAGATAAAGATGTAGTAAAAGTAAGTAAACCTCCAATTACCCCCGTTGAAGTGAATCGCGAAGCGCAATCTGGTTTCTTAAAGCAGATTGCGGCTATGCCTGCAACGCCAGTACAGCCTCAATGGCTCAACTATGATAAGGATATTCAAAAATCGCAGCTTGGTAACACCCAATTATTGTATGTCCAAAATAAAGACAACGATATTTTTCGTCAAAGCTATCGGTTTGAAATGGGAAATTTCAATTCCAAAAAGATGTCAATTGCAACTCAATACCTGCAGTTCTTAGGCACGGATAAAAAAGATGCGGAAGAAATAAGTAAAGAATTTTATTACCTGGGCTGCAGTTATAACATCAATGTGGGTGACGAGTTTACAACGATATTTCTTACCGGGTTGCAGGAGAATATGGAAAAAGCAAACAATCTATTGGAAGATCTTTTAGCAAATTGTAAGGCAGATGAGGAAGCGCTGGTTGCTCTTAAGGAGCGAATACTTAAAGCGAGATCTGATAACAAACTTAATAAGCGGGCGATTCTCGGAGGCTTGCGTTCCTACGCAATGTATGGTGAAAAAAATCCTTTCAACAATCAATTTAGTAATAACGAACTGAATGAATTAAAGGCCCCGGACCTTATTGATTTTTTGCACAATCTTACTAAATATAAACACATTGCTATTTATTTTGGTCCGCTAACATTACCTGATGCATCCGCGGCTATTTCAAAAGTTCATGCCTTGCCGGCAAATTTTATCCCTGATCCTGCGTCTGATACATTTGAAAAAATAGAACAAACGAAAAATATAGTTTTATTTACTGACTATGATATGGTGCAAGCTGAAATTGCCTGGGTGAGAAATACCGTGAATTTCAATCCTGAAAATGCTCCGGCAGTTGAAGTCTTTAATGAATATTACGGAGGCAGTATGGGATCTATCGTGTTTCAAACTCTCCGTGAATCCAAGGCTCTAGCTTATAGCACTTACGCTTTTTATGCTGTGCCATCAAAGGAAGACGATAAGTATGCAGTAATTGGATACATCGGTACCCAGGCGGATAAACTTGACGAAGCGATAGCGGGGATGAATGAACTGCTCACCAATGTTCCTGAATCGCAAAAAGTTTTAGAGGTTTCCAAATTAAGTATTAAAAACCGCTACCAAACCGAGAGGTACAACCAGGACGCAGTTATATATCAATACCTGGCAGACCAGCGTTTGGGATTAAAAAGAGATTTGAGAAAAAGCGTGTACGAAAATTTTGAAAAAATAAATTTTAGCGATTTGAGATATTTTGCAAATAACAATATTTCAAATAAACCATACACTTATTGTATACTCGCTTCCGAAAAAAGAGTAAAACCGGAATCACTGGCGAAATATGGGGAGGTTAAAAAATTAAGCCTCAAAGAAATTTTCGGCTATTAGAACTTTCAAAATAAAAAAAAACCAACAGTCTTATTCTGCCGGCTTTTTGGTTGATATTATAAGAATCCTTAAAAGTTTATATTAGAAATTGTGGTTGCAATTATGGCAATCGGAATTCAATTAATTTTTATGAAAGCACCTGTAAAGGCACAAATGAATAAGGATCTATTGAAAACTGTTTTTCCAGTTCAAGATGTATTTCGCCTAATTCCAGTTCTATAAATGAGGAAGCTTCTCTTATTTCCCAGAGATACAATTTTTTATTCACAGCATGCTGTTGAAATATTTCGGGAAGCATGGCTGGGAGAAGCCCGTTCCAACAAGCTACTTCAAGTTTTTCCTTTTCGGTGAGATGATTATAATTAAGGCCATCTGTAGTCTCTGAAAATTCCTGGAGCGAAAAGCTGGTGCCCGTGCATAATAAAATTTCCTGTTGTGTAAAATTCGTTTTCATAATTCTTAATTTTTAAAAACAACTGATAATAAGACCCGGAACTTTCGTTGTTGTAATAATCTTATCTCAAAATATTCTGTTAAATACTTCGATAATAGCAATAAAAAATAAAGGATTAATGATGCTAAAAATTACATTTTTGGGGATCCTTTTCGGTGCCGGACAATGTAATTATAGTAAGCTGAAGATTTTCAAGAGATGCTTGGCGGGCGTGGGCGGATCAATGTGTGCGCATAAAAGTAAATAACATTTTTTTATTTTGCAATGCATTGGTAAAAAAATATTTATTTAATCATTTCTATCGTCAAATGCATTAATAATAAAGACATTCCGCAATAATGATAATCGGATATTTCATAATGTTCAATTCTGGGGTAATTCTTTTGGTTCAATCAAATCCCAAAGATTACCATAAAGATCCTTAAATACCCCTACTGTTCCATAACCCTCAGTAACAGGATCCCTTGTAAATAATATTCCCTTGGCCAGCATGGTTTTATAGTCTCTCCAAAAATCATCCGTATGAAGAAATAGAAAAACCCTTCCACCCGTTTGATTTCCAATCATTGCGCTCTGCTCTTCATTATCCGATTTGGCAAGTAGTAAACAACATTCGCTATTGCTTTCCGGAGCTACTAAAACCCATCTCTTTTTCTCATCTAAAACGACATCCCTGATAACCTTAAAATCAAGTTTTTCGGTATAAAACTGTATTGCTTCATCATAATCTCTAACCATTAAAGTGATGTGTGCTATTTGTTTCTTCATAATAAAATAGATTCTTGTATTTGAAATTCAACACCTGGAAATTTTTGTGGATTTATTATCATTAAGTGATTGCATACCTGAATAAGATAATAAATTGAGACCGCTAACATTTGCGGCTAACGCTTCGGGGTAGTTAACCAGAGATTATTCTACTAGGACAATTTTTATTTGAGCGATGCCGCCCATCGATCCATTTTATTTTCTAAAGTCGTTAATGGCATACTACCATCTTTCAGCAATTCGTCATGAAAATCTGATAGTTTAAATTTATCGCCAAGGTCTTTTTCATATTTTGTACGCAGTGCTCTTACTTTAAGAGCACCTATTTTATAACCTAACGCCTGTCCTCCCCCTGACATATATCTTTCAATTTCTGCGGTAGCTCCCTGCAAGCTTATTTGCTCGTTGTCCATCATATAATTTATGGCATCTTCCCGGCTCATCCCTTTAGTGTGAATTGCTACGTCAACTACGAGTCTCACTGCACGATGCATTTCGTCTCCCAGGGCGCCCATGTGTTGGTAGGGGTCTGTATACAGGCCAAGTTCTTTGCCCAGGCTTTCGCAGTATAAGGCCCAGCCTTCTATATAAGCATTTGAAAATACATCATGCCGGCGTATTGCAGGCAGGTCCTGGTTTTCACGTTGAAGGCTTATCTGGTAATGATGTCCCGGAATCGCTTCATGGAGAAATAAGCTTTCCATACCGCTGGTAATATTGAATTTTGTGGCGTCAATTATCGGCACATAAAAAACTCCGGGTTTAATGTTATCAGGTGATGCATTATATTCAGCGCTTGCAGATTCCTGGCGAAAGGCTTCTGTTTGTTTTATTTCAAAAGGAGTCGTTGGCGTTCGTCCAAACATTTCTTTTAAATGCGGCTCCATAGTTTGATGAATTTTATGAAACGCGTTTAATACTTCCTTTGGTGTCTTGTATGGAGTAAACTTCGGATCAGTTTGGAGGTATACAAAAAATGTTTTCAGGTCCCCTTTAAAGCCTGTTTCATCTTTCACTTTTTCCATTTCTTTTCTGATTCGTGCTACTTCAGAAAGGCCAAGAGAATAAATTTCATCCGGTGTTTTATTAGTGGTTGTATTAAGGCGAACTTTTAATTTATAATATTCAAGGCCTCCCGGTAAAGAACTGTACCCGCTTGTAAGCCTCGCGTTGGGGAGGTATTCATCCTTAAGAAAAGCTGCCATCTTACGATTCATTGGCACCACCTTCTCATTAATAGCTCTGATATAATCCGCAGTAAGCGCTTGTTTATCGGCATCGCTAAAACCCGCAGGAAAATTATTGATAGGGTCATAGTATAAATTTTGTTTTGGATCTGATGTAACCATGGCTTCAAACTGTGGAATCATTTTTACTACGAGCGATTTCGGCAATACAAAATTTTCAGCAATTCCTTTTTTGAAATAAACGATCGCACTATCGATCCAGACGTCAAAAGCGTCTATCCGGCTAAGCCAGTTTCGATAATCCTGCACCGTTTTAAAAGGCTGTGCACTGCTACCACTTGCAAATTGGCCCATTATAAGATGTACTCCCCACATTTGATCAGTAGGAACGAGATTAAATTTATAGACAAATTCCTGTATTAGTAAACCGGTGTAGTAATCAAGAAAATCATAACTGATCTTATCATTTTCGTTTAAATCTTCCCTTTTTATTTTGTGAAGAGCGTCAAGCGTATGGCTATAGAAATTTTTGATTTTTATTCTGTAGCTGTCTGTAAAATCGGGGTAAAATTTGTCGTTGTGACTTGTGTCTCCATTCCATGTGGCTTCTATTGGAAAAAGGTCCATGCGTTCATTATAATAGTCCGCCAAAATTTTGGCTAATTCTTTATTATCGTCCACGACTTGCTTTGGCATATTGGAATTACAACTTAATAGAATTGAAGTGCCTATCATTATAAAAATATATCTAATCATAAGAAATTATTATGGCAAAATTTGATTATCTGGTTTGTAATATAATTTATTTCCTCAAAGGGGATGATGCTATTATATAATTGGTTCAATTTCCAAGATGAGATGGGATAAAAAATGATTTTTGTTCTTAATTCTAAAGCAATTCTGAAGGTTGCATGAGCTGATTTCGTATCACGTGTTATAAGAATGTTATTACTATTTTTTAATTGTTCATGCAACTATTTTTATTAAACTTTCTATCTTAAATTACATCAAATGAAACGTAGCCAATTAGAAGATGTTAGTGAATGAGCCAAGTGAATTGTTAGCAAATACAAACTCTTAAATTTGGTAACGAAAATTATTTAAAATTAGCAACATGAAAAATATAAATTTAATTCTCCTCTTCATTTTTTCATCTGGATTATTTTCAAGCGTTGAAGCTCAAAGACGCCAGAATGGTGGTGAAGATCGAGGTAACAGTCGGCCTAATATTTCTCAACCACGCGTTGAAAGGACACCACAAAGAACTTTTAATAATCCTGCGGCAAGAATTGAAAACAGAAATAATAGCAGGACAAATTCTGTAGCTGAAAGAAACAACGCGAGAGCCAACATCACTCCTTTAAGGAATGAGCGTGTTACGTCTGTTAATAATAATACTGTAACGAGAGGTAACCAGCAAAGCAGCGTAAACAACAGGAATGTTGTTACGAGGAACAATACTGTAAGAACCCAACCAGTGGCAATAGAATCACAAAGAAACAATTCTACATCAAGAGTATTCCCAAGGTCTTCGGCTGATGCGGATCAACAACGCCGGTACGACCGCAATCCGGGAAGGGGAAACAACGATTACAGGAACAATAGTAATTACAGAAATAATAATAATTACAGAAACAACAACAATTATCGGAGCAACAATTACAGGAGTAACAATTACAGAACTTCTAATTACAGAAATAATTCTTACAATCGTAATTACTATTATAGAACCGGATATAACCGCCGCATTTACGTGATGTCGGGTGCGAGGTATCATTACAGGCCTTATAATAGTATATCAGTATATTTTGGAAGTTATCCTTATTATTATTCAAGCGGTTTTTTTTATGATTATTATGGTGGCTACTATCAGCCAATATTTCCTCCGTTTGGCATTCGTATCGGCGTGCTTCCTTTCGGCTACAGCCGGATTTATGTAGGCCTTAATCCCTTTTATTATTACAATGGAATTTTCTACAGGCAATATGACAACAGTTATGAAGTGGTAGACGCTCCAATGGGAGCAACTGTTTCCTCATTACCAGGCGGCGCTAAAGCCGTTGTAATAAATGGTGAAAAATTTTATGAATTGAATGGGACGTATTTTAAAGAAGATAGGGATTCAAAAGGAAGGAGGGTATATATAGTAGTTGGGAAAAACGGGGAAATAAACAATACTTATGAAGGCGATGATAGTAGCATGGATATTGCTCCCGGGTCATTGCAATTGCAAAATGGCGATATAGTACCTCAGCTACCTGAAGGTTCTAAAGTAATAACCCTAAATGGTGAAAAATTGTATGTAGCTCCCGATGATACTTATTTAAAAGAAGAGGTTGATGGCGATACTGTTCAATACCGCGTGGTAGGAAAATGATTTGGCTTATTCGTTCCTTTCTATAATATACAATGTCTGAATTTTAAGCCGGTGATTACCGGCTTTTTATATGCAATTGATCCTGCATCAATTGTCCTTATTTGCAAAAGATTTTTGAGGATCATTTTCCGAATTCATAACTAATAAACAACGTATATTAGAAGAAAGCCTGCAGGAAATTTCTGAATTTATTCTTTAACGAGCAACTGATTGAATTTTTTTAATTCGGTATTTTCCGAAGCCGATAAAACTTCATTGTTATCATACTTTGCTTTTAGATATAATACTCTTTTATGATGCGGATATTTTAAAAGAATCTTTTCTATCATCTCTCCTCCAATTTTATCCTTTTCAAACATAGGGGTATTTTGAGGCAATTCGGACTTATACCTTGTGGGCATCTTTTTTATAATAGCTTCCAATGTGCCCAATTTTCCTGGAGACATATCTTCTATTTTTGATGCTTTACTGTATAAACCCTGCAATTGCTTTTTACTTAAGCTACCCCATTTCATATACTGTTTATAAATACTTATAATAAATGATGATACGGGAAAGGCTATGATACAATCCTCTAAAATAGAATTTATGATATCAATTTTTGATTTGTTCTTGTTCATAACAACTTGTGGAATAACAAAAATAATTTATCAGTGTTAAACGGTAAATAATATACCTGATATTACTTGCATTATCTTTTTTATTTTGATATCCGAAGCGGTACGTAAAAAAAATTACGATCAATCATTTATACCCGCGAAAAAATGAACAGCTAAATTTCCTCTAATGCAGACTTTTGTTTTACCAGCAAAAATTACTTTACAAATGCATAATATTTTGTAAAGTTGTAAACCATTTGAACAATATTCACTCCCAATGGTTATCATTTTGTAAATTTACAATTCCTGGTTATTGACTTCGGAAATGCTCAGTTCCGGATTAATTCGTTTTCATCTTTGCTGCCTTATAACGATAAATACATTTTCAATGAAACATATTTTACTACTAAATATCTCGGTTTTTTTTGCTTTTAATTCATGGTGCCAGATTGACAAGGAACCTATACCTGAAAATGATAATGGCGTACTACGCTTAAATCCAAAGAACCGGGTGTATGGTAAAGTGCTCGACCTTCAAAAAAAGCCTATTGAATCCGCATCGGTTCAATTAATCAACAGGAAAATTGATTCAGCCGGGTTACAAACAAAGGATTCCGTTATAGCTGCCATGCTAACCCATCCCAACGGAGATTTCGACTTTACAAATATTCCGCCATTCGATAGTTTGGAACTCGTAATATCGGCAGTAGGCTATGGGACTCATTCCGATCTTATTTTATCGGGGAGAAATGAAAACGGGGGGTATGTAAGTGGTGAGACAAAAGATATTGGGAATATTATTATGGTTCGCCAGGAACAGAAACTAGACGCTGTTACTATCGTACTTGAAAAACCTGCTTTACAAATGGGCATTGATAAAAAAATATTTGATGTCGGTAAAAGCCTGACATCGAAGGGAGGTACAGCAATTGATGTGATGAAAAATATTCCATCGGTGTCCGTTGATGTTGATGGAAATATTGAACTGCGCAATTCTTCTCCGACAATTTTTATTGATGGCAGGCCAACTATTTTAACGCTTGACCAAATCCCTTCTGACAATATTGATCGTGTAGAACTTATTACAAACCCTTCAGCAAAATATGATGCTTCAAGCACCGGCGGTATCATCAACATCATACTTAAAAAAAATAAGCGTACAGGCTTAAACGGATTGTTGTCAGCTTCTGCAGGTACACAGGGCATACTGTCCGGCAATGCAAATCTAAACCTGAGGCAAGGGAAATTGAATTTTTTTGTAAGCGGAAACTATAATCAATCGGACGGCGAATCCAATAGTAAAAGTTTCAGGCAAAACAGGGATAACGGAGTCATTGAAAATTATTTTAATCAGCACTCAACAAATGAACGCACACGCAAGTTTACTTCAGTGAGATTTGGCTTCGATTATTTTATGGATAACAGGAACACGCTAACTGTGTCACAGGGAATTGTGCAGGGCCGGTTTACCAATGGTGAAGCACAAAACCAGGATTATCTTAACAGTATTAAAGTAAAGGAGAGGTATGGAGAGCGAACATCTGATAGTCGTTTTCAATTTAACCGGTATAATTCCCAGGCTAATTACACCCATAAATTTCCAAAAGAAGGTAAGGAGGTCAACGCAAGTGTAGATGTGAGCTATGGGGATGTTAAGGACCATTCCTCCATTCTTAATACATTTTACCTAACAGATGGATCTTTGTATAGCGCACCAAGTAATGTACGAAATGACGGAGCAAATGATAATAACCAGGTAACGGCAAAAATTGATTTTGTAAATCCTCTTAAAAACGAAAATAAAATCGAGACCGGTCTTCGCAGTTATGTAAATAATTATAAAAGTTATTTTAATTCATTTGCCCTTAATAATGGTGATGAAATAAAGTTGCCACTTAGCAATAATTATAAATATACAGAAGTAGTACATGCCGCCTATTTCACCTATACCGGCAAAATTAAAAGCATTGGATACCAGGCCGGTCTGAGAGGAGAATATTCCAAATTTACCGGGACGCTTATAGACAGTGCTAAATCGTTCGGTTATGAATATCCTGACCAAATTAAAAATATATGGGATGCCTTGTTCCCAAGTCTTTATCTCTCGAAGAAACTTAATGATGATGAAGAAATTCAACTTAATTACTCACGAAGGGTCCGCAGGCCAAATTTCTGGCAGCTGAATCCATTTATTGATATAAATGACCCTTTAAATATACAACAGGGAAACCCTGCTTTAAAGCCTGAATTTACAAATTCGATGGAATTTAATTACAGTAAAACTTTTAAAGACAGAAGTAATTTTCTTGGCGTGATATATTATCGTAATACCCAGCAGGACATTACAAGGTATAGCGATACTTTAACAGATGCGCAATTTCAGCAGTTGAATAATGCGGCGGTAGATCCTAATGCAATATTGAATACATTTATAAATGCGCAAAGCACGAACAGGATGGGATTGGAGCTTACCCTGCAACAAAAATTCAGCAAAAATTTTGACGTCACTCCATCTGTGAATATTGGATACAGGAATGTAAAAGCAACGGCAAGTCAGCAGAATCTTAGCAATGAAGGTTTCAACTGGAGCACCAAATTTACGATCAACTATAAAATTGAGACAAGAAACCCATCGGTCTTTAATAAATTAAGTTTCCAGGTAACAGGTGAATATGAATCGCCCAGGGTAATACCGCAAGGTAAAAGACTGGAGCAGTTCGATTCTGACTTTGCATTGCGGAAAGACTTATTCAAAAACGACAAAGGCTCAGTAACTTTCGCCATAAACGATATTTTCAACACGCATCGCTATGGAGTAATCTACGATACGGAAACTTTTTACCAGGAATCGTATCGCCGCTGGGGTGTTAGAAGGTTTCGCATCACCTTTAGTTATAAATTTGGCGACAGTGAATTTTCATTGTTTAAAAGAAACAGGGAAAATACTGACAGAGAGGATTAATGAAAAATCTTTTGAAGACCACGCATCACCTGCGTTTTATGAACGGAAGAGGAATAAAAAAAACCCACTCTTAGAAGTGGGCTAAGCTCTAAATTATATCCAACTTATTGAAGCTACAAGGATACACAAATCTTCAGCTGAATTTGTTCGTTAATCAGGCATTTTCTTCAACCAGCTTTACGCCATTTTTATATTCTCCAAGAATAACTACTTTTTTAAATCTGGAATATTGTTTTGCTGCGATTTCCATTGCTTCTTCAGTCTCGCTTCTTAGCTTTAAACCTTTGCCATCAGGGGAATTATAAATTTCTATATAAAATCCGTCTCTTAGTGTGATGGCTCTTTCTCTTGGTCTTCCTGTTCTCATTTTATTCTGTTTTTAGGTTATGATTTGATTTTATAGATTTTTATACTGAAAAACCTTCAAAGCCTGTTTTCAATACAAAATCCAGTGTTCTAACAATATTAAGTGTGTTTTTGTTTAAATAAATGAAATTTTTTTAGCAAAGCATAAGCTTAACAACTAATTCACATTAAAACATACACTTTACCGAAAGGTATTCTATTTTAGCCAGATACAATCAAAACCTGTATTAATTAATACCTGTACATTTCAGGCTTATAAGGTCCTTCTTTGGCAATTCCCAGGTATTTGCTTTGTTCGGTAGTGAGTTCTTCCAGTTCAACCCCAATTTTACTTAGGTGCAGGCGTGCAACTTTTTCATCAAGGTGCTTCGGAAGTACGTACACTTTATTTTCATACTTATCTGTATTCATCCATAGCTCGAGTTGTGCAAGAACCTGGTTAGTAAATGAATTACTCATTACAAAACTCGGGTGACCTGTAGCGCATCCTAAATTCACCAGGCGGCCTTCTGCCAAAACAATAATATCTTTTCCTTCAAGCGTGTATTTATCAACCTGTGGCTTAATGGTATCCTTGGTTTTGCCATAATTTTGATTGAGCCATGCAATATCAATTTCGATATCAAAATGACCAATGTTACAAACGATAGCTTTATCTTTCATTGCAAGAAAATGTTCTTTCCGTATCAGATCGCGGCATCCAGAGGCAGTAACAATAATATCAGCCTCCTTCACGGCATCAATCATTTTTTTTACTTCATAGCCATCCATCGCAGCCTGTAAAGCACAAATAGGATCGATTTCAGTAACGATTACTCTTGCACCTGCGCCACGCAAACTTGCTGCTGAACCTTTACCTACGTCACCATAACCTCCAACAACGGCAACCTTGCCAGCCATCATTACATCGGTTGCTCTTCTTATGGCATCTACAAGACTTTCTTTACAACCATATTTATTATCAAATTTAGATTTGGTAACGGAGTCATTAATATTAATTGCGGGAATAGGCAACGTTCCCTTTTCCATTCTTTCATACAGGCGATGAACACCAGTCGTTGTTTCTTCTGAAAGTCCTTTTACATGTTGTATCAATTCAGGATATTGATCAAAAACCATATTGGTAAGATCACCGCCGTCATCTAAAATCATATTCAGCGGGCGATCTCCACTGCCAAAAAATAAAGTTTGTTCTATGCACCAATCACTTTCCTCCTGTGTTTGGCCTTTCCATGCAAATACACCTATTCCTTCGGCGGCCACTGCAGCAGCTGCCTGGTCTTGCGTGGAAAATATGTTACATGAACTCCATTTTACTTCTGCTCCCAACTCAATTAAAGTTTCAATGAGTACGGCTGTTTGAATCGTCATGTGAAGACACCCCGCAATGCGTGCACCTTTTAGAGGCTTATCCTTTCCAAATTCTTGTCTTAGAGACATCAGGCCGGGCATCTCAGCTTCGGCAAGTTTGATTTCTTTACGGCCCCATTCGGCGAGGCTCATATCTTTAACCTTATTTTTAAGACTAAAGTCAATGTTGTTTCTTGTAATTGTTGACATAATAATTTTTTTTTGGAGAAACAAATTTACTGAACCGTAGGATAAATTCCTACCGATAATGATAAGTTTAGGATAAAACCACTAAATTTAATCATAAAAAAGAATAGATAGCACAAGCTGTATGACAAAAGCCGATCAAAAAGAAAAAACATCCATCTACTGAAATCGCTTTAGACAATAAAGACCTGGCAATATTGAGACTGTTGCAGGAAAATGCAAGAATTACAATAAAGGAAATATCTGCAAAAGTTCACCTGAGTACTACTCCGGTGCATGAAAGAATAAAAAGAATGGAAGATTCCGGGGTAATTAAACAATATGCGACATTGGTAGATCATGCAAAAGTGAAAAAAGGGCTTATGGTGATTTGTTATGTTTCATTAAAACAACATAGTAAAAATGCCGGCGTTAAATTTATAAAAACCATACACGAATTAAATGAAGTAATAGAATGTTTTAGTATTTCCGGTGAATTTGATTTTATGCTTAAGGTTGCCTGTGAAGACATGAATACCTACTACGATTTTCATGTAAATAAATTGAGCCAGATAGAAAACATGGGTCACGTGCAAAGTATTTTTGTAATGGGAATCATAAAGCAAACGCATCAGTTAATTTATTGACGAAGGCATTGGGCATTGAGCATTGGCCGTTAACATCAATGACAGTTGGCCATTCACCCGCTGATCATTTTCAAAAACTCTTCCTTTTTTCGCCTTGAAATATCTATAAGAGTTCCATCCTGTAACATAACATGGCCTCCCTTGCTGCGCATGTATTTTTTTATGTAATTGAGATTGATGAGATGTGAATTGTGAATGCGATAGAAATTGTACGGGACTAGCATTTCTTCGAAATCTTTGAGAATTTTTGAGACTATCAGGCTTTTATTATCCGGCAAATAAATTTTACTGTAATTAGATTTTGATTCAATGTGAAGAATATTTTTTATAGGAATAAATTCAATTCCCTCTGATGTCGAGATGGCAATTTTATCTTCCTGGCTTTTATTATCACTCAGTGATTTTTTTAAAATATCAATTTTTTCTTTTGTTTGGATATCGTGCGTTTTTTTAAGCCGCTCCACAGCCTTTTGGAGATCTTCTATACCAATGGGCTTTACGAGGTAATCGAATGCGCTTATGCGAATCGCATCTATTGAATAATGATTGTAAGCTGTTGTAAAAATAATTTCAAAATCATATTCTCCCAGCTCCTCAAGCATTCTAAAGCCGCTCATTCTCGGCATTTCAATATCAAGAAACACCACATCGGGGTTGCGTTGCCTTATAAGCAAAAGGCCTTCTTCAGGTTTTTGAGATACGGCAATTATTTCAACATCCGGGCAAAATCCTTCCAGTTTTTGCTGCAGATTTTGCAAACTGTTGAATTCATCATCTATAAGTATTGCCCTTATTTTTTCCATGTTATGTTGTTTTTATTTTTACTTCAACTCTTGTACCAACAGGATTATTATTTCCATCTACAAGGTCTGTAATTTTCACATAGCCGTTGGCACTATGTTCCTGGTTATATAAGTGAATGCGGTCTTCAGTTATTTTTAGCCCCACACTTTTATGCCTTAGTTTGTTAAGCTTATTATAATCCGCGGCCTGGCTTCTGCCTATGCCATTATCCTTGATTACATATTTTATATAGTCATCCTCAAGCGAAGCGGAAACCGTTAATTTCAAATCAGCCCTGTCGCTATGAGCCATTCCGTGCACAATCGCATTTTCAACATACGGTTGTATCAGCAATGAAGGAACGTAGTAATCTCCTCTAAGCAAATCAGGATCTATATTTTCCTGGTAACAGAACTTATTGTGAAAACGCATTTGCTCAAGATCAATATACAGTTTCAAAGCTTCCAGGTCTTGCAATACCGTGGTTAATTCATTGCGGCTGCTTTCCAGTATGGTTCTTATAAGCAATGCGAATTTGTGCATGTAATCGCTTGCTTTTCTTTTCTCATTCTGCATCATAAAATTTTCAATACTGTTGAGGCAGTTGAAAATAAAATGAGGATTCATTTGGGCACGAAGCGATTGTATTTGGGACTCGGCTAGTTTTTGTTTGAAAAGAAATTCAGCTCTTTTCTTTTTTGACTGAATTGACTTATTTATAAAAAATGCAATTACAATTGTCAGGAACAATAAGATAAACACTGCAACCAGTAGAGCATTTTTAAAAATAATTTGACGATTTTGAAGTATCGATAATTCCAGCAAGTGCCGGTTTTCAGTCTCCTTTCTTCTTATGAGCCATTCCGATTCATTGTTCAACACATTGCGCCTGTTATTTTCTGAAAATAATGAATCGAAGGCAGTGCGATAAATATGGTAAAAGATCAATGAGGAATCCTTATCCTTTTTCTTTTCATATAGTAACGATAATTGCTCCGCGGCTTTGGAAATGCCCTCGTTATATCCGGTTCTTTTCGCGATACTCAATGCGCTGTCAAGCAGAATTATTTTCCGGTCTGCTGGTAACTTTTCCAGGTATTCCGCCTCGGCGAGGTAGACTTGGAATTTATTCCGTAAATCATTTTGCACCATTGCCTGGCCCATTGCTTTGCCAAAGTAAAAGAGTGCAGAATCGATCCTGTTTTCTATTGCATTTAATTTCCCAAAGCCCAGGTAAAATTGTGAAAGAATATAATTTTCGTTGGCAAGCAAAGCATAAGGCATTCCTTTTTCCAAATTATCTCTTGCGCTTTTATATAATTTTTCCTCAAGATCACATTCTTGTAATAACTCATAATTTATGGCTACCCCACGCCATGCCTTTATCTCTTTATTTATTTCTACCGCCTGGTATGTGTATTGTCTGCATTTTTTATAACTTTTCAAAGTCTTGAAATTATCGCCAATATTGTTTAGAGATACTGCCTTCAGTCTTAATGCGCCGCATTCTTCCGCATAATCTATTGCCTGGAAAAATGAATTGTTACTTGCAACTAAATTCCCATAGCTGTAATGTAATATCCCGAGGTTAATTTGGGCAAGAGATTTACCAAAAGTGAAATTTAAACTATCACTTAGTTTTGAAACCTTTTCATAATAATAGTATGCACCATCAGCATCTTTCTCGCTCAGGCGATAACTAATCCTATGCAGAGTCTGAATATATTGGGAATCTACCACAGGGTTTTTATTGATCCAGCCGATGAGGCTATCAACGAATTTACCCTGGCCATTTGCATGGTTATTAATGCAAAATATAATTGGAAAGAGAAAAAGATATTTCCTCATAAATAAATTGAAAATGAGAATTTTTTAAAGCTTAGCCCTGGTTAAAACTAAAAAATAAATGGCCAATAAAGAATCTAAAGCAGATTCTATTAAAGCATAAAGCATGCTAAATGAATAAGTGGTAGCTGCCGCGGGATTACCGGCAATTCGAGGTAAACAAATGGAGAATATTTTATACCAGGCTAAGGCACATTACAAAATCATTCATGAAATAGCCTTTACCTATATCAATGTCTTCTTCGCTCGTAATTTTAAAACCGATCTTTTGGTAAAAAAATCTTGCTTTGTTATTACGATTAACATTTAATTCAAGCGAGATTCCGCCCAATGTTTTGATAGAATTAATTATGTATTCTAATAATAATTTTCCTGCGCCGGTTCCCTGTAGCTGGGGTAATAGGTAAATTTTATGAAGCCGGTAGGTTGTACTATTATTTGCTTCTTTTTGAGAAAATGACGCAAACCCAGCCGGGTTATTTTCATGGAGTATAATTAAAAAGTCGTGCTTTAGATCGCTGAACTGGCGCTGAAGCGATGCGTGAGAGTAAAAAAGATCCAGCATATATTCCAACTGATCGGGCGATAAAATATCGCCATATGCATTGGGCCATATTTTGTGAGCAAGATTATGAATGATTAACAAGTCATCTTCCGTCGCCCTTTTTATGGAGATCATTTATTGAATAGTTATCTTCAGGTCAGGCGCAAAAAACTTCCTTCCTCCTTTGTCTTTCACGACGATATCAAAAAAATGAAGTTCTTCGCCTTTTTGAAAGCCATTTTGAATATTATCAATCCATATTTTTGGAAGAGGAGTTGTTTTAAACAGATCAGCAACTGTTGTAAATGTCACTTGCTGTCGGCCAGTCTCTTCATTTTCAATTACACCTTTTCGTTTATATAAGAAATGATAAGAGTCAATGGAGTAGGTATTGTTTTGAGCATCAGTGATTTTCAAGGGCAATGTAATTAGCTGATTGGCTTCTTCTGTTGTAACAGCCGCACCATTGGCATTTATGCCAAGGAACGATTTTACAACCGGTGGCTTGAATTTCGCAACTTTGGTTATGTCACCTTTCTTTTGGGATTGTTGCGCTAAGGAAAAGAAACCTGTGAAAGCACAAATAAAAAAAAGAAAAAATTGTCTTGGGTATAATTTCATGAACCATGGTTTATCTGCCTTAAACATAATTAATGATTAATTTATTGTTGCAAGGCTCTGCTCTATTATTGTTATCTTTTCTTGTGTATCCGATTTCTTCTTCCGCTCAAGTTCAATTACTTCCGGCTTTGCATTCTGCACAAATTTATCATTACTTAATTTTCTATCTACCGTATTTAGGAAACCTTTAAGATAACTGAGGTCTTTAAGTAATTTTTCTTTTTGTATTTCCACATTTACTTCAAGATTAGTTTCAATAAATATTTTTTCTTTCCTTACAACAAATGTCAAGGCTGCACTTTCAGGTGAGTCGTTGAATTTTATGAATTCAGCATTTACCTGCTTTGTTAAAATTTCTTCCAGGGAATTGTAAGAAGAGGGTTCTTGTGTTTCAATATATAGCTTGATTGTTTCTTTTGGTTTAATGCCATTCTTATTTCTTACGTCGCGAATTGAAGTGATTACATCTTTGAGTTTATTTCCCAGAAGCAAAATTTCTGCATCAGGCAAAACTGTTTCGCCGGATTGTTTTACTATAAGATCATCATTCCTCTCTTTCAATAAATGATAGATCTCTTCAGTAATAAATGGCATGAAAGGATGCAGGAGCTGTAAAATATCCTCAAAAAAACCAACAGCCGACTCATACACTTTACTATTTATTGGTTTGCCAAAGTCGGGCTTTACCCATTCAAGGAACCAACTGCAATAGTCATCCCATATTAATGAATAAATTGTCTTTAGCGCTTCACTCAGGCGAAATTCGTTCATTAGTTTATCCACCTCAATCCTAACCTCGTTCAGCCTGTTTTGAAACCAATCAATTGCAAAGTTTGATTTTGAATTTGCAAGATTGCCTGTTGTCTGTTGTTCCGCGATGGCTATCGGCACCTCTGTCGTATTCTCGTCCCACATTTTTATAAGCTTTAAAGCATTCCATAGTTTGTTATTAAAATGCTTGCCCTGTTCCAGGCTGCTCTCATCAAATAAAAGATCGTTACCGGCCGGCGAAGAGATCATGATCCCAAAGCGTACGGCATCTGCACCATATTCTTTTATCAACTCTAAAAGATCAGGGCTGTTACCGAGTTGCTTGCTCATTTTTCTGCCCAGCTTATCGCGAACCATTCCTGTAAAATATACATCACTGAAAGGCTTTTCGTGCATATATTCCATACCAGCCATTATCATTCTCGACACCCAAAAGAAAATAATATCCTGCCCGGTAACCAACACAGAAGTTGGATAGTAATATTTGATGTCATCATTACCCGGTGATGAAATGCCATTGAAAACCTCTATCGGCCATAGCCATGAAGAAAACCAGGTATCAAGAACATCTTCATCGCGGCGAAGCTGTGAGCTTTGAGCTGTGAGCTTAGTGCCGGCCCTACTCATTGCGGATCGCCAATCGTTCAGTGCTGCAATTTCATTCTCAGCGACATATATATTTCCTTCTTCATCGTACCAGGCCGGAATCTGCTGACCCCACCAAAGTTGCCGGCTTATGCACCAGTCTTTTACATTTTCAAGCCAGTATTTGTAAGTGGCATTAAATTTTTCGCCAGGATGAATAGATACGTTGCCGGAAATAACAGCATCTAATGCAGGTTGTGCAAGTTCCTTCATCTTTAAAAACCATTGCGTGGATATCTTCGGCTCAACTACTACGTTAGTGCGCTGGCTGTAGCCAACTCTCGTGGTGTATTCTTCTTCTTTTACAAGCAATCCTTTACGCCTTAGCTCCTCAACAATTTTTTTGCGAACGGCAAAACGGTCTTCTCCAATGTATATCTGTGCGGCTTCGCTCATAGTGCCATCTTCATTTATAGTATCTACAACCGGCAGGTTATGTTTCAAGCCAATGTTATAATCATTAATATCATGTGCCGGTGTAATTTTTAAAACACCGGTTCCGAAATCCTTATCAACATAATCATCAAAAATTACGGGCACAGGCTTATTAATTAAAGGCACCAAAACACTTTTGCCCTGCAGATGTTTATATCGGTCATCATCCGGATTTGCACAAACTGCCGTGTCGCCCATAATTGTTTCAGGGCGTTGCGTAGCAATTACGATGTACGAATCGTCGTCAGACTCCAAAATATTTTGAAACTCATCACTAATGTCGATATTGCTGCCGTTACTCGCAGAAAGAGGTTTTGTGCGTAGGGAAGTCACTCCTTCAGGGGGATTCAGGGGGGTCTTATATTTTATATAATATAGTTTCCCCATTACATCTTTATGCTCAACTTCTTCATCACTTAAAGCTGTTTTTGCTGCAGGATCCCAGTTTATCATCCTGGCGCCGCGATAAATAAGTCCTCTTTTATACAGATCAACAAAAACTTTTATTACAGCTTTGTAGTAATGATCATCCATCGTAAAGGTCGTGCGGCTCCAATCGACACTGCAACCTAATTTTGCAATCTGGCTATAAATAATATTTCCATATTTTTCTTTCCATTCAAAAGCGTATTTCAAAAATTCTTCTCTTGACAGATCATTTTTATCAATGCCTTTTTCATGTTTGAGCATATCAACGACCTTCGCTTCGGTAGCGATAGATGCATGATCGCTGCCGGGAACCCAGCATGTATTAAAACCACTCATTTTTGCTTTCCTGATAAGAATATCCTGAACTGTCTCATTCAGTGTGTGGCCCATATGTAATACACCCGTCACATTAGGCGGAGGTATTACAATTGTGTAAGGCTTTCGATTATCGGGTTTGCTGGTAAAATAATCTTTTTCAAGCCAGTGGCGGTACCATTTTTCTTCGGTAGCTTCAGGTAAATAATTTTTGCTTAACTCCATAAATTTTCCTAAAATGTGTTTTGCTGCAAATGTAATTAAAACAGCAGCTACTATTTTACGAAGAAGTTTTAAGTTTACACTCTAAAAGAGTTTTTCTTGCAATACGCTATAGTTGATATTGAAACTACCGGAGGTTATGCTGCTTCCAACGGCATAACCGAGATAGCTGTATTTATAACAGATGGAGAGAAAATTTTAAAACGCTTCTGTACATTATTAAATCCGGTTTATACGATACCGAGATATGTGGAGGCGCTCACGGGTATAACCAATGAAATGGTGGAATTTGAAAGGCCATTCAGCAGCATAGCTGATGAGCTGTATGATCTTCTTGCAGATAAAATATTTGTCGCCCACAATGTAAATTTTGATTATTCATTTGTAAAATATCACCTTGCGCAGTCCGGGTATGATCTCAATTGCAGAAAACTTTGTACTGTGAGGCTTGGCAGACAAATTTTACCAGGATTGCAGGGCTATGGACTTGGAAAAATATGCAAGCACCTTGGAATAGAAATTGAGTCACGGCACCGGGCAGGTGGTGATGCACATGCAACGGTAAAGCTTTTTCACCACCTTTTAACATGTGATACTAACGGACATGTTCATGGGATGCTAAAAGCAAAAAGCAAGGAGCAATCACTTCCGCCTAATATTTCGGCTTCAATTGTTAAGCAAATACCACAGGAGCCTGGCGTGTATTATTTTCATGACAAGAAGGGAAAGGTTATTTATGTGGGTAAAGCAAAGAGTCTTAACAAAAGAGTAAGCAGCCATTTTACAAATAATAAAATCACCAGGCAAAAGCAGGAATTTTTAAAGAAAATCTATAATATAAGTTACCAGGCCACAGCTACCGAACTGATGGCCTTCATACTTGAAAGTGTTGAAATAAAAAAGCTGTGGCCGGAACAAAATCGCAGTCAAAAAAGATTTGAACAATCTTATGGCTTATACACTTTCGAAGACAGGAAAGGATATTACAGGTTATGTATCGAAAAAAAGAAAAAACATATCAGGCCACTTTATACATTCAATCTTCTAAGCGAGGGCCATACATTATTAAGGAAGCTCATGTCGCAATTTGAGCTTTGCCCGAAGCTATGTTTTTTACAAGCTGAAAATATTTCCTGCCAAATGCTCCTTGAAAAAAAGTGTAAAGGAGCTTGTGAACAAAACGAATCGGTAAATAATTATAACAGCAGGGTAGAAGCTTGCATCAATTATCTCAATAATGAATTACCAAGTTTTGCAGTAGTGGATTCAGGATTAAAAGTAGAAGAGCAAAGCTGTATTTTAATTGAAAAAGGAAGATTTTTTGGTATGGGATATTTGCCTTCAGACATGGACTTTCATGCCATAGACGATCTCAAATCTCACCTGACTCCTCATGCAGAAAATGATTACATACGCGGACTGGTGTTTCAGCACATTAGCAGGTATCCGCATAAGAAGGTTCCTTTATTAAACTAGCTTTTCAAGAAGCTCCATAAACTTTTTTCTTGATATAAATTCAGCTCCAAGGCTTTCGAGATGAGGAGTGTAAACCTGGCAATCAATTAACTCAATTCCTGTTTTCTCCAGCATTTTTACGTAATTAATAAAGGCAAATTTGCTTGCATTGCTTTCATGGGTAAACATGCTTTCGCCAAAAAAAACTTTACCCAATTTTACTCCGTATAATCCGCCAACCAATTTTTTATTCAGCCATGCCTCCGCACTTTGCGCAAGCCCCTCGTTGAAAAGCATAGTGTATGCTTCTTCTATTCCATCGGTAATCCACGTTCCTCCCGTGCTATTCCTTTTTGCAATTCGGCAATTCCTTATAACGTCCGGAAATGCTTTATTAATTGTAAACTGAAATGTTTTATCGCTAATTATTTTCTTCATACTGCGACTCACGTTTAAGCATGACGGGTATAGAACAAATCTTGGCTCCGGGCAATACCAACATATGGGTTCATCTGCATTGTTCCAGGGAAATATGCCTTTTTTATATGCGCTGACTAACCTTTTAAATGAAAGATTTCCGCCAACGGCAAGAAGGCCATCTTCATTTGCAAATTCAACTGATGGAAAATCAATATGATCACCAGTTATAAAAATCGGCATTAAAATATTGTTATATAAAATATGCGAAGAGTCGAATCAGATTATAAAAATTGTTAAAATCTTTAGGCTTAATGTTCAGAGAGCTGTTCTACCGTAGCTCCAATGCCGCGATCAGTAATATTATCGCACATGGGTTTCAGGAATTCATAAGAACCTTCTTTAACAGCATATTTTCCTTTCGTATGTATAATCATAGCACATTGTTCCGCTTGTTCCTGCGTATGGTTGCAAACTTCTATCAGTGTGGTGATCACCCATTCAAATGTAGTAACCTCATCGTTCCACACAATTAACTGGCAACCATTGTTTTCTTCAAGTAATAGTTCTGTCTCCGGTGCTTCTTTTGTATAGGGTTTAATTGTATCCATAGTATAAAAATTATTCAAATTTACAATTTTTAAAAATGAATACCAACCCGGGTTGCGCCAGTTTTTTTTTCACTTTTAAATTTCAGGCATTGAATTTGGTTATGAGAGGTTATAAAAGCAAATTCCAACTAGAAACTGATATAACAAACACTAAAATTAAAAAAATGAAACACTATTTAAAATTATTCTCATCACTCTTTATTTTTTCATTACTGATGGGAAATATTGAGGCCCAAACGAGAACTAAAATTAAAACCAAGCCTGCTCCAAAGTTTGTTGAACAAAATTTTGGAACTCCATCTTCTGTTTCTGATATTACCGATATTGCTGACAGCAACAGATCTTATAACAGTGTAAAAAGTCTCGTAGATAAGCACGTTACTTTAACCTATGACGATAACACATTCAGGGGTAATGAACCACTGAGAAGGGGCGATTTTATTGTTGCGCTAAACTCTGCTCTCGATGCAATAAGAAATGTAGCTGTTGAAAATGGTATCGACAGTATGATGAATGCAGCCAATAGCAATAATGCAGCTACCGTTGATAATGCAAACGCAAACACTACTACTACCACTACAGAAAATGCAACGCCTTCTGATAAAACAACAGCCGCTACTAATGCAACTGGGTTTACTGATCTTGAAGAGGGCAGTGTTTATTATCCGGCAGTACAATCACTTATTGAGAAAGGGGTAACCGCTCCTTTTGGTAATGCAAAAAAATTGGATCCCGGCGCAGCTGTGAGTGAGAAAGAAGTTTATGATGTGTTGAACCAGTTATTTAATTATGATAAGACTGGTATGAATCCATATACTACAGCAATGAGCCGTAATAAGTTTGCGATGGTTCTTAACAATGCAGTTGATAACAAGCTGCAACAGGAATACACCATGATCGATCAAAAGAATGCTGAAGCTGAGCAGTTGAGGCAGGAAGAGAAAGCAAGATTAGCCACCGAAATGCAGCAGCAGGAGCAAATGAGAAAAGATTCGCTTAACAGTGCATACCAGGCAGAACAGCAGGAAATTGAAAGAAAAGCATTGGAAGCTCAATCAAAGAAAAAACATAAAAAATAAATATTTATTAATTCCGCATAAAAAAACCACGCCAGGATTGGCGTGGTTTTTTTATGCAATATCTTGTCTGGGGAATTGCCCGATAGCTTCAATACACTCCTAACTCAAAAGGTGTATTCAATGCCATTGCTGATGCTATAATTTAATTTTGGTGTTGCGGCAGCAGGCTTGCTGTCAAATAAGTAAAACCAGCCTGTTGTAAACGAAAAATGTTTTATAACTTGGAATTTTACATTAATCTCGTTCAGTACCCTGTAATCACTAAAGTCTTTGAATAGTGGCTGGTAAAAAATCGTTCCAATAATTTCAGAATTTTCCGAAGGTTTATATGTGAAAGAGCAGTAATTATTGCTGCGTAAATCGCGGTGGTAAATAGCAGGAGTGGTTTTTCCCTTTTCATATTCATACATGGCAGACGTGGCGGCATACAGTGAAAGCCGCTTGTTACCGGCGAGTTTAAAACGAGGACCGGTACCTGTAAGAAACCTCAATTTGATGCCCGTTACATTGTTTTGCTGCAATTGCGTAAACACCTCCCAACGCAGCCATTTATTTATTTTATAATTATACCGCAGATGATAAAATAAATTGCTATTTAAGGTTTGCCCATTGCCTTTAAGGAGGTTATAATTTACAAGAAACAGGTAAAGGCTTTTATCGGTTTTATACTCGATGTGCCCGCTTGCATTTATATTGATAACTTTTACCGCATTTTTCTCAAAGAGAAAACTGGTTCCTATATTTCCAAGCCAGCCTGTAGTGTCGCTGTGAATACGCTGGCTTTCTATATTTACAATTTGCGTAAACGATTGTTGGTGTATGGATACAAGAAAAAGGCTGCAGAAAATATAACGCATATCGCAAGTTACAAATAACCTATAAAGTTTCACCTCTATGATATACCGTTAGATGCTGATAAGCTGGAATACCTGTAAATCTCAAAGATATACCTGGCTAATTCTTGCCCATTCTGTTAGCGCCGGAGGGTTAATTTTTACCGGCTATTTCTTTACAAACAAGGTAGAATTTCCGTTTAAAGGGTAATCTTTGTAAAAAAGCATATCCATGAAACCAATGTATTTGCCATAGGAGGGAAATCCTCCAACAAAATATTGCCTTAAAGTTTTAGGCTTTTTCCAGTTAGCCAAGGGATCGTATATTGAAGTAGTAACAGGTGCGAAATTAGCATAAGTAAAAGTCACCAATCCATTCACAATGCTTACTTCAAAAGGTTGATATTTTAGTACAGTTGTAGAGAGACCTGTGGCGCTTGCAATTACTGCCGAGTTGCCATATATTGTTACTATTTTAGTATCGTGTGATCCCTTGTAATAAAATCTAGTGAGAATTTTCCCCGATGCATCGAGGACATCCACATAAGAATTAACACCGGAGCCTACAAGTACATCGCTTAATTCAAAAGAAACCATTCCCGAAATCTTCCATGATGCAGAAACACTATTTGTTCCAAGATCTTTTTGCACGCTTGCAGTGCCAGTGAGCTGAGCAAAGTTTGTAAAAATATCAGGCGCCCCATCGAGTATATATTTTTTTGTGCCCGTTACGGATGTTAGTGTTCCGGAGGAACTCCAGCCTGCTGTTGCAGGTTTAACGTTTAATGGAAGTCCGCTGTGCAAATTCACATAACCGAGAGGAAGTGCCACATACGCTTTAGGGTAAGCGATATTTACATACTGCTCTTTTATAGAACTTAGGTTCGTTATTTTCCACCTATGCACCCCTGCATGAAAGTTTTCATCTCCATGGTATAAGTAAAGATCTCCATTTGCATCTTTAACTACAGTAGGACTTAAGGCATTACCAGCATTGCCAATGGCCGCGGCCGGGTAGAAATTCGGGTCTGCCGTTATTTCATAAAAGTCGGTTCCAAACTGGCCTACAGCCAGGCCGTCCTCGTAATAGTGATTATAGTAGTTGGTTTGCCCGTTTTTCCAAAACTCGCCATGATAACCGGTAATAATATTATTATCTACTACATTCACGTTGTTCCCTGCATATTGATTTACGCCATTACCTACTTCAAAATAATCTGCTTCAGGAAATGAACCTTTGTAACCTTTTGTATTTGCCTTTTGTGTTTTCCACAGCCATTTATTGCCTCCTTTTTTGATTGCCCCCAGGTGATATCCATCATAAAGAGTTGTCGTTCCCCCATAGTACAGTGACGGGTTATAAAAAATCACTTTGTCCGACAATGAAACAAAATTGTAGGAGGTAGGAGAAACATTTCCCGGAAAATTATTAGGATCTTTCATCGTGTTTGGTGGCGTAGATGCTAATAATGTTCCTGTGCTACTCCATTTCGGGTTATTGGATGCATCAAAGCCTGTAAGCGAGTAACGCGTCAGGACAACGCTGCTTCCTGTATTATAGGATCCTGTAAATCTCGTTACGGATCCATCTTTATTGAGGACACCGGTATTTACCAGGCCGGTAGATCGTAACCCTGTCGATGTAAGTTCTACAAATCCTAATCCTCCATAATCCTGTCCATAAGTGCGTCCGTTGCTAAGGGTAACCACATTTAGCAGCTTCCTGATATTACTTGAGGGTGACTGTGTCTTAAATCCCCAATTCTTCACAAGTTTCCATCCCGTGCTACCTGTTAAGGGTTTTGTATAATCTATAGCAAATTCAAGATAATTTGAAAAAACTCTGGTTATATTATTAGGATCAACACACGTACTATATGACGCACTCAACGATTGAATAGTTTCTATAAAAGATCTTCCTGAGTTATAGTGGAGTTCGCGATAATTACCTGGATCGCCTACCCAAAAACTTCCATCAGGTGCAAAAGCCAAAAAAGAGTTTGTATTACCTCTAAAGTCATTAAAAAGAAACTTTGTATTAGTAACATCAGGGCTGGCTGAATAGCCGCCGGCAGTTCCCAGTGTTGAAGTTTGTGTGCCTGTAGATGTATTGAAAAAGCGAACGATTTGATTTGTACCGGCATCCACTACCGCTATAGTTGTTCCGCTTACAGCTATTGCGCCCGCGGTTCCTATCCCCGAAAGTTTAAGGACGGCAGTAGATAAAGTGCCATTTGAATTTACCGTGTACCTGGAAACTATGTTAGTTCCCGTAACCATCCAGAGATATGTTCCATCGGTTGCAAGGCCACCCACGTTCGTATAGGTTAAATTTTGAACCAATGCACCTGTTGTTTTGTTCAACACGTGAAGTTGATTTAACCCGCCATGCGCAACAAAAAGATAATTTCCCGATTGTTGTACTGCTAATCCTGTTGGCTTTGAATTGGCAACCGCCAGTCTATCAATTACAGATGTATAAACTTTGGGATTGCCTATGTTCTGCATCGTATAAGATGAGCCGTTAGTACCAAAACTAACCTGTGCATCCGTACCCGCAACTGTAGCCGATACGAAACTATTTATCAGAACGTGAGCATCATATCCCGCCCAATAAACCTTTGTTCCGTCTGTCGCAACAAAATCACAGTTCATCGTGGATATACTCCCGGAAAATCCCGTTAAATCCAGCCTTGTTTGCGGTGCAGAAGTTGAAAATTTAGCCTGGCTTGAATAACGCTCCGAATATCCCTGGCAGAAATAAGCATTAGTTCCGGTTATTGCCATACCTGTTATAGAGGTATATAGAGCTCTGTGAACGCCTGTTCCCAGGTTAGATGACGATGTATTGCCTATAATACCATCCCAATTATAATTCACATTATTAGATAGTACTTTGATATTGTATGTAGCATCAGGCGAAACTATATTAATTCCATAATCATCTTTGCCGTCCCAACTTTCGGTATAGGTTCCGGCGGCGTAGGACCTGTCTGCCCAAAGGGTCCTGGCTAACGTACTGTCTTTTTTATATACACCGGCACTTGTACGGGCTGAACTGGGTAAAGTAAATGTAAAAGTTCCGTTTTGTGACTTCGTAAAAAGCGGAAGAAGCAATAACAGGGCTAGTATACGTTTCATGATTGGTTAATTAAGGATATTAAAGGATTGCTGCATTGGCGTATTTCTCGTTGTGGGCGATATCAAGATTAGGATTCAATGGCTGAGTGATAATTAATCTAAAATTTTAAATTAAAGTGTTTAAGAAAAGGGTTAATTAGTTTTAGTAGTTTTTAATAATAAGGTTCCACATTGTAACCTTGTTTATCAAGTTTCTTTATTTTATCAAGGAAGAAATATTGTTATTTGACCTTAGCCATTCATCTTGACTTAATGCCTTATTGAACTAATTTTTTGTCCAATAAATTTGCTTTGGGGAAGCTTAAAATATGCTGCATTACTATACTAAAAATTATGCCATACTTATCGACGTGAGTTATTATAATTTTATGCCATGTCTTATGCAAAAATCTTCAATTTATATTCCTGAGAAATGATCGGAAAATTATTTTTCTTCTTACAGCGTATTTAAAATTCAAAATTCAAACTAATATTCGTAATAATATATTTCAGAAAAAGAACTCCCGGAACCAAAGATTGAACCAGCGATCATATATGTGCCGAGATGAATTGGCTTTATAACAATCATCCTTCTATTACCTATTTCAAAGATAAATTTATTGTTATATGGAGGCGACGGAATGAAGGATAAGTTAGCAGGAGCAAAGAGTTTGAATAAGATGTCAAAGATTTTTTCCATTGGTTATCCTAAGATGCTTTCGATTCAAGCACGGCGGTCAGTATGGTTATCAAAGCAAGGCAAAAGGAGTAATTGACAATTATTTTTTCGGTAATTTTTCGGGCTGGTAAAATAAAAATAGATGTAACGCGAGGGTATCATCCTACTTCATATCGATTGCCATAATTTAATACACCTGTCCGGCTGATAACAAATCTTAAATCCTTAAATTTACTTTCAAAATTAAACTTGCCTAATGATAGATGAAAAATCATGCGAAGTTGAAAAAACTTCCCTGCACAATGCCCGACGAAATTTTCTTAAACAATCATCTTTTTTAACGGCCCTGGCAATAGCGCCGACTGCATTATTAAAAGCGGCTGATAAAAATTTAGATGAAAAAGCCTCACAATATTTCGAACAACAATCCCTGCAACTCGAGATCAACGGTGTGTCGCACCAGCTTAATGTTGAGCCCCGCGTTACGCTGCTCGATCTTTTGCGGGAGCAATTGCACCTCACAGGCACCAAAAAAGGCTGTGACTATGGGCAGTGCGGAGCTTGTACAGTGCATGTGGACGGCAAGAGAGTTTTATCGTGCCTGAGCCTTGCAATAATGCAGAATGGAAAAAAGGTTACTACCATCGAAGGCCTGGCGGATGGAGATAAACTGCATCCCATGCAGGAAGCTTTCATAAAGCATGATGGCTTTCAATGTGGCTATTGCACACCGGGACAAATCATGTCGGCGGTAGCATGTGTGCGTGAAGGTCATGCTGATAGTGACGATAATATTCGTGAATACATGAGCGGGAATATTTGCCGTTGCGGCGCTTATCCAAATATCGTAGATGCCATTAAAGAAGTAAAAGAAAAAGGAGGTACTATATGATCAACTTCGACTATGTAAAAGTCTCTTCATCAAAATCGGCCATAGATGCCCTGAACAGGGATGCAGCCTCAAAATTTATTGCAGGTGGAACCAATCTTGTTGACTTGATGAAAAGAGGGGTGGAAACTCCTGAAAAATTAATTGACATCACCAGCCTTCCTTTAAAAAATATTGAAGAGGACAATGGCATCATTCGCATCGGCGCACTTGCATTAAACGCCGACGTTGCAGAAGATAAATTAATTATGGAAAAACTCCCATTGCTTTCCCTGGCGCTGAAGGCAGGAGCCTCTCCTCAGTTGCGGAACATGGCCACAACGGGTGGTAACATGTTGCAGCGTACAAGATGCCCTTATTTTTATGATACAACCATGCCCTGCAATAAAAGACAATCCGGTACTGGTTGCGGAGCTTTGAAAGGTTATAACCGGATGCATGCAATTTTCGGCGCTTCGGAAAGCTGCATTGCTGTACATCCCAGCGATATGTGTGTGGCCCTTGTTGCTTTAGATGCGAAAGTTGTGATAAGCAATAAGTCGGAAGGCAGAAGAATTCTTTTAGCCGATTTTCAGCGTTTGCCCGGAGCCACTCCCGACAAGGACAACAACTTACAAAAAGGTGAATTGATTACTTCGGTAGAAATCCCGGTGAACGACGAATTGGCAAAAAAATCATTGTATATAAAAGTTCGAGATCGTGCTTCCTATGCGTTCGCCTTAGTATCCGTGGCAGCTGCACTTGATATGAATGGTAACACAATTAGAAGTGCAAGGCTCGCAATGGGTGGTGTTGCACATAAGCCGTGGAGATTAACCACTGCAGAAAATTTTCTTAAAGGCAAAAATGCATCCGAAGAAAATTTCAAACAGGCAGCCGCTATTGCAATGAAAGATGCAAAGGGGTATGGACAAAATAATTTTAAACTAAAAATGGCTCCTAATACAATTGTTCAAACATTAAAAACCGTTTCTGGAATATCCTGACAATTTTCAAGGATATTCCTGGAGAGATGATGCCCTCTCTGAAGGACAGGGACGGAATTGAGAGAAACCTCTTATTCTTTAGATACTATTTTTGATTTCAAATTTCAACTAATTGCAATGAAAGATTTAGACAGGGTTGATGGTAAAGCGAAAGTTACAGGAACAGCAACTTACGCCGCCGAATATGAATTTCCCGGGCTTGTATATGGAGTGTTGGCCTGCAGCACTATTGCCAATGGAAGTATCATTGCTATGGATACAAAAAAGGCGGAACAATCTGCAGGGGTGCTGGCTGTTATTACCCATCTAAACTTGCCAGTTCCTCCAGGCTACAAGCCTTCTCCTGAAAGTCAAAAATCTCCCGGGCCCACAAAGGATTATAAAGTATTTGCCGATAATATTATTCGCTTCAACGGCCAACCCATCGCGTTAGTAATAGCAGATACATTTGAAAGAGCTACCTACGCAGCCTCGCTGGTAAAGGCCGAATACAAAAAAGAAGAGCCGCATACCGATTTTAATAAAGAGAGAAAAACCGGGAAGGCATTGGAAGGCGGCGATGATTTCAAGGATTATGTGCGTGGCCAGGCGGATGCCTGGAAAAACGCCCCGGTAAAAACTGAGGCGGAGTATTCAATTCCTCTTGAAGTACACAATCCGATGGAGATGCATGCAGTCACTGTTGTTTGGGAAGGTGATAAAGTAACAGTGTATGATAAAACGCAGTCATTATTGGATGCTCAAAAAAACGTCATGGGCCTTTTTAACATACCTGCAGAAAATGTCCGTATCATTTGTAAATATATTGGTGGCGCTTTTGGCTCTGCTTTTAATTTTTGGCCACATACGGCTGCTGCTGTAATCGGTGCAAAAAAAATTGGAAAACCACTAAAGCTTACACTCACGAGGCCCCAGATGTTTACGCTCGTGGGTTACAGGCCGGAAGCTGTTCAGAAAATTGGTATAGGAGCTACCACGGACGGGAAGCTTACCGGTATTACGCATGAAGCTGAAGCAATGACGGCAACTTACCAAACCTTTACAGAAGGTATTGTAAATATATCCCGCACCTTATACGCATGCCCGAATGTAAACACCCGGTATAAAGTGTTCCCTTTAAACCTAAGTGTGCCAACCTGGATGCGTGGCCCGGGTGAGACCACCGGGACATTTGCACTTGAGTGCGCCATTGATGAAATGGCTTATAAAGTAAACATGGATCCGCTTGCGTTTCGCCTGCTTAATTATTCAGAGAACGATCCTGAACATAACCGTGCGCATTCAAGCAAATTTTTAAGAGAAGCATACCAATTGGGAGCCGATGGAATAGGGTGGAAAGACCGGGACACAAAACCACGGTCTATGAAAGAAGGTGATTTGCTCGCAGGATATGGTATGGGCACCGGTGTATTTATTGCCTGGAGAGGAGGCGCATCCATCGGCGTAAAGTTTACCAACGATGGCACATTAATACTATCAACTGCGGTCACAGACATGGGGCCGGGTACCGCTACTGCCATGACGAAACTGGCGTCTGATAAATTCGGTATCCCGGCGGATAAAATAAAATTTGTCATGGGTGATTCCAACCTGCCTCCGGGAATTTTCCAGGGCGGCTCCGGTACTGCCTCTTCATTGGGCACAACCGTAAACAATGCCGCTCAAACGATGAAGCAAAAATTAGTAGATATCGTAAAACAAACATCCATTTTTCACACCGAACAAATACATGAGGTTGATCTAAAAGATCTTGTTTTTGCCGACGGTTATATGATGCTGGCTTCAGAACCGGAAAGAAAAATAAGTTTTACGGAAGTATTGAAATATGGCAACGTTTCCGAGCTTGATATTGTTGAAAAGTCGGAAGGCTTTGATGGTGGTGGATATACCAGCTATTCTTACTCGGCGCATTTCGTGAAAGTGCTGGTGAATCCTGAAACGGGTGTTGTTACCATAAACAAAGTTGTGTCTGCCATAGACGCCGGAACAGTAATTAACGAAAAAACCGCAAGAAGCCAGATAATAGGAGGCGTGATAGGCGGTATAGGAATGGCCTTGATGGAAGAGGGCGTTATCGATCATCGTTATGGCAAGTGGCTGAATAATAATTTTGCCGATTACCATGTCCCGGTGAATAAAGATGTCCCACACATAGAGGCATTGTTTGTAAATAAGCCCGATCCGATAATAAATCCTATAGGTGCAAAGGGAATTGGCGAGGTATCTATGATCGGTTTTCCCGCGGCGGTTGCCAATGCAGTTTTTCATGCGACAGGTAAGCGTGTGCGTGACCTTCCGATTACGCCTGACAAGTTGGTTTAAATTTAGACAACTGATAAAACTAAAACATCCATGAAATTTAATTACCTGCCAGCAATCACCTTAGCGTGTATCCTCTTTGTATCTTCTTCCTTAATCACCCCCTTTTCAAAGCATAATCCCGCGAACAAATTTGTTCTTAAACGCGGCACAAACATCAGCCATTGGCTTTCACAAAGTAATGCACGTGGAGAGCAGAGGAAAAATTATTTCACAGAAAAAGATGTAAAATACCTTGCGGGCATAGGGTTTGACCATCTCAGGATTCCCATTGATGAAGAACAGATGTGGAACGAAGACGGCTCAGAAAATGCCGAAGGTTTTTCACTTTTGAAACAGGCACTTGATTGGTGTAAGAAATATAATCTTGATGCAGTGGTCGACCTCCATATTTTAAGATCACATCATTTTAATCAAAAAGAAAAACCTTTATGGACAAAACCAGAGGCACAGGAAAGATTTTTTCAATGCTGGCGGGACTTATCAAAAGAGTTAAGAAAATATCCCATTGAAGATGTTGCGTATGAACTGATGAATGAACCGGTTGCCGATGACCCCGAAGACTGGAATAAGCTGGTTAAAAAAGTAATACCAATTATTCGGGAAGCCGAGCCTGCAAGAATAATTGTTCTCGGCTCTAACCGCTGGCAAAGTGCAAACACATTCGATCAATTATATATTCCGGAAAATGACCCGAACCTTATCTTAAGTTTCCACATGTATGAACCTTTTTTATTGACCCATCATACTGCGTCATGGACCCGCATCAAAGATTATAAAGGCCCGGTAAATTACCCCGGAGTTATTGTGAAGGCGGAAGATTTAAAAGGCTTGCCGGACACGCTTCTATCGGAGATTTTAAGAAACAAAAATATCTACAATATTGATAGCATACGGCATCACTTTATGAAACCAATAGCCATAGCAAAAAAATACAATCTTCCTTTAGACTGCGGAGAATGGGGCTGCCTAAATACTGTACCGGATGAAGCCCGCCTCAAATGGTTCAGGGATATGGTTGCCGTTTTGGGAGAAAATAATATTGGCTGGTCAACATGGGATTACAAAGGAGGCTTTGGCATAATCAATAGTGACGGTAATGAAGAAAAAGAATTGATTAAAATTTTGACGGGCAAATGATATCCAGGTCTTGGCTTATATCTGAAACGTAATCCACTAATCATGCACGTGAATCAAAACAATTAAAAAATATTTAAGTTAACTGAAAGGTTACTTTAGCAGGAACCAGTAATAAATAGCAAATAAATTATTATGAAACTTTTGCTTGTTACTCTCTTCCTTCCAACCCTTTTCTTTTTTTTAAGCTGCAACAAAATCAATAAAAAGGATACAGGTATTTCTCTAAATGATTCTACATCCGCCTCCGGCCTTAGCGGCGATTCGGTTAAACTTGTAAAGACTGCCGGCATCAATTTTAAAGTAAAAGATGTTGAGAAATCTGCCAGGAATATTTCCAGCCTCGCCAGGGAATTTGGAGGTATGATTTATAGTCAGTCTTTTGAAGCGCCCGAAGACAGCAGAAATGAATCAAAGATCTCACCGGATTCGATACTAGTTATAACTTCCTACACACCCAGGGCAGACATGATCGTGAAAATTCCATCTGAGAATCTTGAAGACTTCATGTATGAAGTGGCTGATTTGGGATATTTTACCAGCAGTAGTGCACTTAATATTGATGATAAAAGTATTGGTTATCTCGAAAATGCTTTAAAGCAAAAGAACAGAACCGAAACCTTAGCTACGCGTGATTTTATTAAAAATAAATCTTTTACAAATGCTCAAACTCTTGCGGTAAAAGATGAAATTACCGATAAGCAAACAGCAAACATGATCATTGATGCTAATGTGAAATATAGCACTGTCCATCTTAATCTTTTTCAAAACTCTGTTGTAAGAACGGAAACCATTGCAAACTATATAACGTCGGATTATCAACTACCTTTTGCTAAAAGATTTTCCTTTGCATTGAGTGATGGATGGCAATATTTTTTAGGGTTTGTTATTGCACTTGCAAATTTTTGGATGTTCATCCTGCTCACAATAGCGACTGTAATTTTTTATAAATTTGGACAACGAAAAAGAAAAATTCCCTGCTTGAAATTGAAAACAGAATGAAGGAGAAGCAACCATTTCTCATGGATTACCGCAACAGCGACCCTTGATGCTGAAATGGCTGTTCCGGCAGCCTAAAAGAATGTTTATCCTTACCGGTATCTGATTCTAAATTATAAAAAAGAGAGGCCATATAATATGATTACAATAAAAAGAACGAATTCTGAAGACAACGATTTTCGCGATCTCGTAGAAGCCCTTGATATGGATTTGAAAATTCGTGATGAAGAAGACAATCCATTTTATGCACAGTTCAATAAAATTGATAAGATAAAATATACGGTTATCGCCTACGAACAAGAGATTCCTGTTGGTTGCGGTGCAGTTAAAGAATACTCCGGCGATACCATGGAAGTTAAGCGAATGTATGTTCCGCCAGAGAAACGCGGACACGGAATCGCATCATTCATATTGAAAGAATTGGAGAACTGGTGCCGGGAGTTGGGCTATAAAAAGTGTGTTTTAGAAACAGGCAAGAGACAGCCCGAAGCAATTGAACTTTACAAAAATAATGGTTATAAAATTATCGCAAATTTCGGACAGTATGCGAATGTTGAAAACAGCGTATGTTTTGAAAAAGAATTGCAGCAATAATTGCTGCTACTCAACCAGGCAGTTTAAAAGACTCTTTCTTTAGTTACTAATATTTCAAATAAATTTTTGCACCGCTTCTCAGAGTGGTGCAAAAAATGCTTAATACTTCACAAGAAATAATTCATCATGCGACTGCCTCTGCAGCTCCTCTTGCCGCTGCTTCACGGTCATCCTTATGTTTTTTATAAAAATTCTTTCTGCTAAAATATATTATTGTAAATACCACCAGTAAGATCGCAGGCATGATAGCCACCTTTAGCAAAGTATTAGAACCGGCCGCTGCATCTGCGGCTGCATCGGTTGCCCCGGAAGCAATTGCACCGGCCCTTATGTTATCGTACCAATGGCCCATTATCGGAACGACTAGTGATGTAGAGAACATACCTGCGCCCCCCATTATTGAAAGGCCAAGTGCACCTGTATTGGGAAGATATTCAGCTACAAAGCCTAACATGGTAGGCCAGAAAAAGCAAACGCCCACCGCAAAAACAAAAGCTGCCGCAAATGCGGCCGGACCACTTACCATGCTTAATAAAATAAGGCCTATACCTGCAAATAAAGAAGAAAGTATCAGCATACCATTGGGATTGAGGCGATGCACAACAGGCCCTGCAAACGAACGGCCCAAGGCCATCAGCCCGTTAATAAAAACAAGAATTAATATTCCTGAAACATTGGCGCCCTGCAGCAAAGCAACGATCCACGTGTTAGTGCCCAGTTCTGTTGCGCCGGTCATAAACATGCATACAACCATTACAATAAATAATGGTTTCAAACAAGCGGAAAACATTTGTTTGGTGCTCACGCCACTTGTGACTCTTTCCGTTTGAGGAAACTTTAATTTCAAAAACATAAAGCCATAAATAGCAGCCGGAATGAAAAGTGTTGCGATTAATATCCGCCAGTCAATTTGCATCTTTTCAATCATAACATAAGAGAGTAGCCCACCAATAACTATTCCGCCGGGGAACCAAACGTGAAAACGATTGAGCATCGTCGTTTTATTCTGAGGATATAATGTAACAGTTAAAGGGTTACATGCTGCCTCTACCATCCCGTTACCCACCCCAATAAAAACAGTGCCTATAAAAAGCATCGTAGCATCTTTTGCTACCAGGTAAACAACAATACCGGCTACATGCCCTATGAAGGCTAGTACCAGTAAGCGCTTCATTCCAATAACATCACATAAAGGGCCGCCAAATATCATCGCAAGAGTAAAGCCCCAAAAGGCAGGACTGAAGATCCAGCCGAGTTGCTCCTTTGTAAGGTGAAATTCGGAACTCCATACACCCTCAAGTGAGGCCCTGAAAGCAAAGGTCATTGCGGTTAAGATGAGTGCAATCCGGCTTGCGAGAAATAGCTGTTTACGATTAATTGTATCCATTAGCGGTTGATTTTTTTATAAAAAAAAAGATTATTGAGAAAAGGTTATCGAAATGCGTTTTGATGTTTTGGATTGAATCAACGAAATAATTAGCTTCGGTAAGCTGTTGAAATTTACTATTGGAAACAATTATTAATTCTGGTTGAATCATTTGTTACAAGAATCGTTAGGAAAATTAAAAATAGTATTTTTTTTTACATACCCAAGTGTTAGTTTAGGGAAAAAAAATTAAAGCCATCGTTCTTTAAACTTATATAAGTCTATTTCCTATAACTTTACGCAGGCTTGTAACAGTACAGCATAGTTAGTTTCTTAACTATGAATACATTTCAATTCCCAAAAATTAATAGATATATGGAAAGAAGAAATTTCATTCAACAATCATTTATGGCGGGCGCAGGATTGATGACAACAAGGCTGTCATCTCCCGGTAGTAAAAAAGGCAAAGCCGCTGCTAATCCGTTTCATCTTGATTATGCCATTCACGACGGCATGTTTAAAAACAGTGCAGGTGCCAGTTTTATTGACCAGATACAATTTGCTTATGACAACGGCTTTCGGGCCATTGAAGACAATGGGTTTATGGGCAGGCCGGTAGCCGAGCAGGAAAAAATTGGTAACAAGCTTAGTAAGCTCAATATGAGAATGGGGGTTTTCGTTATGAACTTTGATAGCTGGCCCGTTAAGACTTCGCTCACTTCAGGTGACAAAGAATGGAGGGAAAAGTTTTTAACTTCCTGCAAAGAGTCGATCGATTGTGCAAAGCGGTGCAACGCCAAATGGATAACAGTTGTCCCTGGAAATTATGAGCATAAACTTTCACTGGAATATCAAACCGCAAATGTTATAGAAGCACTTAGGCCTGCCTGTGATATACTGGAGCCGCACGGCCTCGTAATGGTTTTGGAAGCACTAAGTGATACGCCTGAACTCTTTCTCAGGCATTCTGATCAGACGTACACTATTTGTAAAGCTGTGAATAGCCCATCATGCAAATTTTTATTTGATATGTATCATATGCAGCGAAACGAAGGGAACATCATTAACAACATTGATGCCTCCTGGGAAGCAGTAGGCTATTTACAAATAGGTGATAACCCCGGCCGTAACGAGCCTACAACCGGCGAAATGAATTACAAAAACATTTTCAAACATATTTATGAGAAGGGGTACAAAGGTATCCTGGGGATGGAGCATGGTAAATCGGTTGATGGTAAGGAAGGCGAAAAAAAGTTAATCGAAGCTTATCGTTACAGCGATGATTTCGTTTAAAAAAATCAGGTAATTTAATTAGTGCCTCCTAAAATATTAGTTATCCTCCCTTGGCGGAGAAGGGGAGTCGCGGCATGGCTAAAAAATCAAAAAAATGAAAATATTTTTCTCATTATTTCTTTCTTGTCTTTACATCAACACTTTTGCTAATGTTACACTGCCTCACATCTTTACCTCCCGCATGGTTCTTCAAAGAGACAAACCCGTAAAAATCTGGGGCTGGGCGGATAAAGGTGAAACAATTACAGTAAGCTTTAATGGGCAGAATCTAAAGACAAAAGCTGTGAAAGATGGCAATTGGCAGGTCATACTTAAGCCAATGAATTACGGTGGCCCCTTTACGATGACGGTTACAGGGAAAAATAATATTTCCCTGGAAAATATTTTACTTGGTGATGTATGGATCTGCAGTGGCCAATCCAATATGGAATGGATGTTGAAAAATACAAAAGATGCAGTAAAAGAAATTTCAAAAAGTACCTATCCTTCCATCAGGCTTTTTACCGTGGAGAAGGCCACCGCATACAAGCCACTTAAAGATGTTACGGAAGCTGCATGGCAGGAATGTAACCCAGCAACAATTCCGGGTTTCTCAGCAGTGGCCTATTTTTTCGGCCGTAAATTAAATACAGATTTAAATATTCCGATCGGATTAATTCATACATCCTGGGGTGGAACCAATATTCAAACATGGACGAGTTGGGATGTCATGGGCAAAGAGGAAAAATATAAAGATATAGACATCGCTGAAAAGGAAAAACAAGACCTGGTTATGAAAGCCCGGAATGAAGAGTTTATTAATTCTCTCAAAAACGATAAGGGTGACGCCGAAAAATGGTATGAGCCCAACACGCCTGGCGACGGCTGGAAAAATATTGAACAACCACAATCGTGGGAATCATCCGAAATAGGAAATGTTGATGGTAACATTTGGTTCAAAAAAGAATTTGAAGTAGCCGAAGCAATGTATGAAAAGGGTGCTGTTTTAAATCTGGGACCGATCGATGATAATGATGTTACATATTTAAATGGGATGCAGGTAGGAGCCACAAATAATTATTCCGCGGAAAGGGTGTATAAAATCAATGCGTCCCAATTGACAAAGGGGAAAAATACCATAACAATAAAAGTAACAGATACCGGAGGCGGTGGTGGATTTTTCGGGAAAGCGGAGCAGATGTATATTGAAATTGATGGAAAGCAAATTCCTTTGGCGGGCACCTGGCAATATAAACCATCTGCTATCAATACGTCATTTGGAATTCAAGACTCAGGGCCAAATTCATTTCCATCGCAGTTATACAATGCAATGATCGCACCTGTTATACAATATGCAATTAAAGGAGCCATCTGGTACCAGGGCGAGTCAAATGCCGGCGAAGCATACAAATATCGTTCGCTCTTTCCAAACATGATCAGCGACTGGCGTAAAAAATGGAATGATGACTTTCCTTTTTTATGGGTGCAACTCGCGAATTTTATGGCGCCGGATTCTGTTCCCGCGCAAAGTGCCTGGGCTGAACTCAGAGAAGCCCAGCGTATGACACTTTCGCTTCCTGCAACCGGACAGGCGATAATTATTGATATAGGTGAACGCGATGACATTCATCCAAAAAATAAACAGGATGTGGGATACCGGTTGGCGTTAGCTGCGGAGAAAGTTGCCTATGGGAAAGGCATTGTTTATTCGGGCCCGGAATACCAATCAATGAAAAAGGAAAATAATAAGGTCATTCTTAGTTTTTCAAACATCGGGGGCGGACTAGCGATAAAGGATAAATACGGGTATGCAAAAGGATTTGCAATAGCCGGGAATGATCAAAAATTCGTTTGGGCCAAGGCTTATTTAGACGGCGATAAGGTTGTTGTATACAGCGATGAAATCAGTAACCCGGTTGCTGTGAGATATGCCTGGGGCAACAATCCGGATGATGCAAATCTCTATAATAAAGAAGGTTTGCCTGCATCACCTTTCCGTACAGATGACTGGAAAGGAATTACTCAAAAAGATTAAAGATTCTATCCCCTCATTCTCAGTATCTCTTTGTGATTTTTGGGGGCCGTGTTGGTTAGACGTGCAGTATACGCCAGCATACATGTTCAATCAAAACACTTAATCTTTAAACTTCAAGACGGTTACTATTTTGAATTGCCGGTGGTAAATTTCCGACATTCTATAAATATTTTTTTATCCGATATTTCTTTTTAATTATAGGTTGTAAATTGGTGTATGATAAAATCAATTGCTAAAACTACGGTTGTATTTATATTCTTATTTTTTGGATGCCGGTCAAAAGAAAGCTATACAACCTGGTCAAACTACAAAGGCTCACCTGCAAGTATTCAATATTCATCTCTTACGCAAATTGATACATCGAATGTGAAGCGCCTAAAGATTGCATGGGAATATCATTCGGGCGGCGCGGATACAGTGCATCAATCTCAAATACAATGTAACCCGATTATAGTGGACGGTGTATTATATGGCACAAATCCCGAAATGAAGCTTTTCGCGTTAGACGCGGCAACCGGGGAACAAAAATGGATATTTAATCCGTTTGATTCGCTGGATAGTAACAAGAAGTCTTTTTTTATAATGAATAATTGCCGCGGCGTTTCTTACTGGAGCGATGCAAAAAATGATAAAAGGATTTACTACACCGCCGGTTCCTACCTGTATAGTGTAAACGCGGAAAATGGGAAACCCGAAATGACTTTTGGAGACAGTGGAAAAATTGATCTGCATACCGGGCTTGATCGTGATGTATCTGATTTTTTTATAACTGCAACTTCGCCCCCGGCTATTTACAAAGATCTTGTAATTGCCTGTGCAAGGGTTGATGAAGGGCAACATGCAGCCCCTGGGCACATTCGCGCATTTGATGCAAGAACAGGAGAAAGAAAATGGATTTTTCATACGATACCTTTTCCAGGAGAGTTTGGATACAATACCTGGGATGATACTGCAGCCTATAAATACATTGGCGGCGCAAATCCGTGGAGCGGCTTTAGCCTTGATGAAAAACGGGGAATTCTTTTTGCTTCGACCGGTTCTGCTTCCTATGATTTCTATGGCGGAAAAAGAACAGGCGACAATTTATTTGCAAATACAATACTGGCATTAGATGCAGCCACCGGAAAACGTATCTGGCATTTTCAATATATTCACCACGATGTTTGGGATCGTGATTTTTCTTCGGCTCCGGCGTTGGTTACGATTAATAAAGACGGGAAGAAGATTGATGCAGTGGCGCAAACAACCAAAACGGGTGTTGTTTACGTGCTTGACCGGGAAACCGGGAAACCTATTTATGATGTGGTGGAAAAACCGGTGCCGGATAGCTCCGTGTTAAAGGGAGAAAAATTATCACACACACAGCCCTTCCCCACAATTCCCGAGCCTTTCATGCGTCAGTCGCTTTCGGAGAAAGATATCAACCCTTTGCTGTCACCCGATTCTTACGAAGATGTAAAAAAGAAATTGGCATCCTATAAATATGGTAACATGTACAATCCTCCCTCCCTCCAGGGAACAGTTGTTTTTCCGGGCCTTGATGGCGGTGGAGAGTGGGGTGGTCCATCCTATGATCCGGAGACAGGAATTTTATATGTCAATGCAAACGAAATGGCGTGGATCATACAAGCCGTTGATATCTCCAATAAAAAACCTTCCAATGAAACTAATGAGTTAGCGGGTAAGCGCCTTTATCAAACCAACTGTATGGGTTGTCATGGTCCTGAAAGAAAAGGCTCTGGAAATTTCCCTGCATTAATTGGAGCGGAAAAAAAATATACAGCCGGTGCATTTAAGGAGCTTTTGCAAACAGGAAGAAGAATGATGCCTGCATTCAAACAAATAAATGAAAATGAAAAAGAAGCAATCGCTTCATTTATTTTAAATATCGATACATCAAAATCAAAAGCTTTCAGGGACGCAAAAGCTGATGAGCATTTTGTTGTTCCGTATACTATAACCGGCTATAATAAATTTTTAAGCAGGGAAGGATATCCCGCAATTGCACCACCATGGGGAACATTGAATGCAATCGATCTCAATACCGGCAAGTTTGTTTGGAAGATTCCTTTAGGGAACGACACGGCCTTTAAAAATGCCAAACAGCAAACAGGAACAGAAAACTATGGAGCTTCAGCGATTACCGCCGGTGGCCTTTTATTTATCGGAGCTTCAAAAGATGGAATGTTCAGGGCCTTTAATAAAAGGTCCGGCCAACTATTATGGGAAACGAAATTGCCATCACCTGCCTTTGCTACTCCTTCTGTCTATGAAGTAAATGGCAAGCAGTATGTGGTTATCGCCTGCGGGGGCGGAAAAATGGGAACTAAATCAGGCGATAGTTATATCGCTTTTGCATTACCCGATAAATAATTAATGCCAGGGATTAATATCATTCCCGATTGGTGAGATTAAATCTTAAGTCGTTCGAAAAAATCTTTATTTAAGTATTTATGCAAAAAACATTCTTCATAGTTTTCTTTATTTTTCTGGCTATTAATGCCTACCCACAATTCAGCGTAAGCACCAACAAACATTTTCTATTAAAAGACGGGAAACCATTTTTTTGGTTGGGTGACACCGCGTGGGAGTTATTTCATCGCCTGGATAGAGAAGAAGCCGATCGTTATTTGAAGCGCAGAAGTGAGCAAGGCTTTACAGTGATCCAGGCCGTTGTCCTCGCAGAGATGGACGGTCTGCACACTCCTAACGCCTATGGCGAAACGCCTTTGTTAAATGATAATCCGGCTACACCGAATGAAAAATATTTTGAACATGTAGATTACATAATTGATAAAGCAAATGAATATGGACTTACTATAGGCCTGCTGCCGACATGGGGCGATAAAGTCTTTAAAGACAAATGGGGGACAGGGCCTGAAATTTTCAATGTGCAAAATGCGGCAGTTTATGGAACATGGCTCGCAAATCGTTATAAAAATAAGACGAATATTATCTGGATATTAGGGGGCGACCGCAACCCACGAAATGACAAAGATGTTGCAATCTGGAATTCGATGGGGACTGCCATTAAAAGAGTAACAGCTAATAAAGCATTGATCAGCTTTCATCCTCAACCTAATCAAAACGGCTCTGCACAATGGTTTCATAAACAATCCTGGCTTGATTTTAATATGTTTCAAAACGGCCACTGCCGTGACATGAACGTATATGATAAAATAAGCGCAGTTTATGAAATGCACCCCGTACGGCCGGTAATGGATGCGGAAGTTTTGTACGAAGACCACCCCGTCTGTTTCAATGCAAAAGACCTTGGAACATCAAATGCATATGATGTAAGAAAATATGTTTATCTCGATCTTTTTGCGGGGGCTCACGGGCATACCTATGGTTGTCATGATATCTGGCAAATGTATTCTCCGAAGCGTGAGGGAGTCAACGGCCCGCATCATCATTGGGAAGAAGCGATGGAATTATCCGGTGCTAATCAAATGATTTTTGTAAAGAAATTAATGTCATCACACTCAATATTGGATCGTGTTCCGGATCAGTCGCTGATTGTTGAAAATAACCTTTCAGCTTCTGAGCGGATACAGGCCACAAGAGGTAAAGACTATATGTTTATTTATACTTCAGAAGGGAAAGCGTTTACTGTAAACCTTGGAAAGATATCCGGCAGTCGCTTGCAGGCATATTGGTACGATCCAAGGACCGGGCAATCAAAAGAACCATTAACTGTAGAAAATAATGGTTCAAAAAAATTTATACCTCCGTCTTCAGGCTATGGGCAGGATTGGATTTTAGTTGTGGATGATCTGTCCGCAAAGTATCCTAAGCTTTAGCTGTCAATAATTATAACTTCAAGCGAATAATATTTTTAAAATTTTTTTATAAATATTGAATCTGTAAAATTATTTTCTTCACGAATTTACGTTAAGCAAATGATGAGAATATTTTTAATTGATTTCCGCACTAAAAAAATAAATTCCGGATTATCCATCTATTTTTTCATTCACTACACGAAAAAGAATATAGTATTTATTCCCTGCCTCAAGCCTGGTTAGACGATTATGACCAAAATCCAGGCTACTAATTTTTTTCATAAACAAGCAGTTTTAAAGTGCTGAGGCACGGTGCTTAATTTTTTTTGAGTACCATTTTATTTACATAAATTTGAAGAGAAGTGATAGCTACATAGCAGGATGATACAGGATGGCGTTTGGTTTTTATATTATAGATTTGACATATCGTTAACCTCGATAGCCAACTGGTTGCTTGTATGAAATTAAAATCTGCGCGTGCAAAAAACTTTGCACTAATATTTTCTTCATATGATTTTAGTATCCTGCCAACTGGTAGTGCGTACATCAGTCTAATTTCTTCACGCGAAAAACAAAATCTTCGGAATCTTTCCCATTATTTTTTTACCACAAAATCATTTTTATGATAACATAAAAGTTATTCATCGCTGATGACGGTTTCAGATTTTATCAAATTATTCCATTATTAAACACTGTCTACATGAAAAAAAATAATCCCCTTTTTAAACACTTATTTTTTACAAGTTTATTTTTTCTGCTGGTTTTTCATCAAAACCTATTTGCTCAAAATTCACAGGCTCATATTGTGCAGGGAGTTGTTTCAAATGAAAAAGGTGAGTCACTGCCGGGAGCTGTGGTTGAAGTAAAAAAAACCGGAGAAAAATCTCTAACGGATGCCAATGGAAAGTTTAGCATTGACGTAAAAGCAAAAAATGCGGCACTTGTAATTTCTTATTCAGGGTATGTACAGAAAGAAGTTGATATTAAGGAATCATCCGACAATATCAATATAGCACTATCTGTAGATACCAAGGGTTTGGAAGAAGTAGTAGTGATTGGTTATGGCACCGTTAAAAGAAAAGATGTAACAGGTTCTATTTCAGGAATCGGCCAGGCAGAAATTAAATCGCGACCGGTAGACAATGCATTGGCAGCAATGCAAGGTAAGGTTGCCGGTGTGGATATTTCTTCCAATGAACGTCCCGGAACAATTGGCGATATTAATATCCGTGGTGTTCGTTCTTTAACGGCATCAAACTCTCCATTATTTGTGGTGGATGGAATTCCATTAATTACGGGTGGAATTGAAAATATTAATCCCTCAGATATTGAATCAATTGACGTACTGAAAGATGCTTCTGCAACTGCCATTTACGGTTCGCGTGGCGCCAATGGAGTTGTTATTGTTACTACCAAACAAGGGAAAGCCGGAAAAGCAACATTAAGCCTTAATAGTTCCGTCACATTTGAAAATTTAGTTGATAATCAAAAAATGTTCAATGCAGCGGATTTCATTACTTTCCGTCGTTGGGCATATTATTATACAGGGTTAAATCCAACGACCGGTATCAGCACTTATCCCCGGGGAGATCAGCCGGATGAAGCGTTTGATAAAACTTATTTTAGCGCAACTGCGGATCCTTACGCATGGGCTAATATCGAACAGGGATGGGCTGGCGGAACATGGGATGGCTCAAAGGTGGCCACAACTGATTGGAGAGGTATGGTTACCCAACAGGGAATAACTTCAAATAATACAATAAGTGTAAGTGCCGGAACAGATAAGATTAAGGCGTATGGCTCTTTTGGTTATTTAAACAATACAGGAACCATACACGGACAATCATTTGAAAGATATACTGCAAGGGCAAATGTCGATATTGCTGCTACTAAATGGTTTTCTTTAGGAACCAATATCAACATTAATTATAACAAGCAGCAATATGGTCAATCGAATATTGGGGTTTCCACTGTGGGTACTCCCCAGGGAGGGTTGTATGAATCCGCAAGGGGGGTATATCCTTATGCGGTTCCCTATGATTCTGCAGGTAACAGGATTTCATTTCCCGGAGGTGATAATGCTGTTAAGACCATTGTTGACGAATGGAAATATAATATAGATGAAAGGACAACACTGAGAGCTTTTGGAAGTATATATGCCCAGGTAAATTTTGGTTCAATTTCTCCTGTCTTGCAAGGATTGAAGTATCGCATGAATTTTGGGCCGGACTTATCTTATTATAGCGACGGAAGTTATATTGATGCTAACTCCGTGGCTAATGGAGGTAGTAGTAGCTATGCTTCACTTAAAAAGGTGAATACCTATTCATACACGTTGGATAATTTGCTTTACTACGACAGATCAATCGGGCAACATACTTTTGGCGTAACATTATTAGCAAGTCAAACTGCTTATACAATGGATACGAGTATTATTACAGGAAACGGGGTTCCTGTGCCATCTCAAAGATGGAATTCACTTTCAAGTGGTACTGTTACCGGGCAACTTAGTACTGGTACCGGCATCATTCAACAACAATTATTATCTTATATGGCAAGACTTAACTATAGCTTTAAGGATAAGTATTTGTTAACGGTTTCAGCTCGTGAGGATGGTTCTTCTGTTTTTGCGGAAGGACGTAAATATTCATGGTTCCCTTCGGCTGCATTAGCCTGGAAAATCAGCAAAGAAAGCTTCATGAAAACAAAATGGGTGAACGACTTAAAATTAAGAATTGGTGCCGGTGTTACAGGAAATTCGGCCGTTGCTCCTTATCAGACACAAGGTGGAGTAATCTCACTTTTTTATCCCTTTAATTCTTCCAGTACTGCCGGCTCCATACCAAATACGGTTTTTGCAAATAAAGACCTGGGATGGGAAAAAACAACTCAATACAACGTTGGTATAGACTATACTTTATTTAACAGGAGAGTGTCCGGAAGTATAGATGTGTATACTTCAAATACATCAGATTTGTTATTGAAGGCTAATATACCAACTACTACAGGTTACACTACTACTTATGAAAATATTGGTAAAACAGCTAACAAGGGTATTGATATTTCTGTAACAACAGTTAACGTTGATACAAGAGATTTAACATGGACTACCACTTTAAATGCTTCATGGCAAAAAGACCATATTGTATCGTTGTCAAATGGAACTCAACCGGATATAAGCAATCTCTGGTTTCCTGGTCAGCCACTTGGTGTAATTTATGGTTATAAGGCTTTAGGCTTATGGCATGCTACTGATGACGCAGCAATAAAAGCCTTTAATGCAAATGGCAATTCATTTGGCCCGGGTAACGTAAGAATTGCAGACGTTAACGGCGATAATAAAATTGATCCTAACAATGATCGCCAGATTATTGGATGGACCAGGCCGCGTTGGGTAGTTGGTATGACCAATACAATTAATTATAAAGGATTGGAATTATCTTTCTTCCTGTACGGGCGATTGCACTATATGTATAGTTATGGAGGTGAAGCAGAAGCAGCACGTTATGTTACCAGGCAAGTTAATTATTATAATGAAAACAATACAAATGCTAATATTCAAAAGCCAATATTTAATGCCGGCGGTGCACCAGTTGATCCCTATTATGCTTCCTTAGGATATCTGCAAGCTTCATTTATCAAAATCCGAAACATATCGTTGGGATATAATTTTGCCGGCAAAACATTAGCTAATAAAGGCATTTCTAATATAAAAGTTTATGTTCAAATGACGAATCCGGGAATGTTATTCTCTAAAATTAAATTTCGGGATATGGATGTAGTCAGCCCAACCTGGAACAGAGGTGTAACCGTCGGATTTAATGCATCATTTTAATAAAGTTAAATTCAAATTATATGTATAAAAATAATTTTCTAAAAGTGTTGGTTATTGTTTCGGCAGCACTTTTAATCACCGAGTCTTGTAAAAAGGATTTTTTGCAAGAAACACTTACCACAGCAAGAACTACTGACTTTTACCAAACCGATGCGGGCATACTGCAATTAGCAGTGGGTACTTATTACCAGGTTTTTGAAGTTCCGGAAAACGGAGAATGGTATTATTGTGCTGCCAATTATGGAACTGATGAATTTCATGTGGGTGGGGATCCATCCAATTCACCCTGGAACAATTATGATCAAACTTTTAATCCCGGGCTTACTACTAATGGTAATTTGCAGGGAACTAATGTTCAATGGGATGCTTTATACACAGGAATCGGCGATGCTAATCTGCTGATCCAAAACGCCAGGAATAGTTCTTCCACCGCGGATGTCATTAAGAAGACATCTTTAGGAGAAGGGCTTTTTATGCGTGGATACTCCTATTTAAGATTGGTATCTCAATATGGCGGTGTTCCGCTGGTAACCCAACCAACAACATCGGTATCCCTGGAATTTACCCGTGCCTCAGCCGAGGGGGTTTTTACACAAATTATAACTGATTTAGATAGTGCTTATAATCTGTTATCAAATTCAGGAGGCCCTTATCATATTACAAAAGATGCCGCTGCACATTATTTGGCAAAAGCATATTTATCCAGGGCAAGTGAGATAAATAATTCATGGAACTCTTCTACAATAACTTCAGACTTAACAACTGCTGCTACACTTTGTGACCAGGTAATCGCCAATCATCCATTAGCTCCGGATTTTAAAAGTTTATGGAATTTTACCGGTATAAATTCGGCGAATGAATCTTTGCCGGAACTTATTCTTTCTGCTCAATTTACAAATGATGTAACTACCAATCTTGCTACCGGGAATACCCAACATTTATATTTCGTTTCAAGATATGATATACAGGACCAGATGGCCCGTGACTTAACCGGAGATAGGCCCTTTAGCAGAATGGCCGCTACTTACTACGATTATCATTTATATGATATGGTCAACGATTCAAGATTTTGGAAATCCTTTAGAACTAAAAGTGCCATAAATGGAAAAACAACTGTCGCTCCAAATGTTCAGGGGGATTTAGGAATTATGTTTGTAATCGATCAGCCAGGTGACACGCGGTTTCCTTTATCAAAAATAAGTAAAGGCACATCAGGAACCAATCTTGTTACAGATGTTAATGGCACCGGACGAAATATACCTACTGTTTATGTAGCCTATCCGAATGGTACAACAGCAGATGGTGCATTGAATACTGATTTGACAACAGCTTATCAAGCCTTCCCATCTTTAAGTAAATACCTGGATGGTTCAAGAAATTCTTTAAATGATGTTGTTGGTCACAGAGATTTTGTTTTGGCCCGGTCAGCTGAAACTTATTTAATGGCTGCTGAGATAAAAATCAGGTTGGCTAAAGCTGGCCAGGGTAGCTATGGTGATGCATTGCCTTATATCAATACAGTTCGTGAACGTGCAGAATACGTTAATGGAGAAAACAGAGCTGCCTATAATGATGGAGGTAATACATTGCAGTCTCAGTCACTTCAAACACCTGGTGTCGGGAGCTCTTTTTATCCGGGAAATTCATATTATGAATCAAACAACATTCCGGTAACTACCAGTGCCTCCGCAAGTTTGGATATTACAGGTGTTGGTTTATTACCTTTACAAGATGAATATGTTATTAGCACTTTAGCATTGTCGGATCCATACGATAGAATGTTATGCCTGGTATTGGATGAACGTTCCCGGGAATTAATGGGAGAATACCACCGCTGGGAAGATTTGTCACGCACTAAGACTTTGGTAGCCCGTGCCAAAGCATTCAACCCCGAAGCAGCCGCACATATTCAGGATTTTCATGTCCTGAGACCAATACCACAGAGTTTCCTCGATGGTATTCAAATGGCGGGTGCTGCGTTAACACCGGATCAAAAACAAGCAATGCAAAACCCGGGGTATTAAGTTTTAAAAAATTAAGTTTACAAAAGACAGGTGTAAGCCTGTCTTTTTAGTTAATAAAAATATAAGTACCGGAGATAATAAATCCTTTATCTATAAAAAATTTTTCGAGTTATTGGGGAGTATGCAAACGCATTTAAATTATGTTTAGTCCGGGATAGTAATTTCTTCCTTTAAACCATCGCAATGCTTGCTAAAAAATATTTTCTGACCTAAGTGAGTATACCGACATTTGTTGCCATACCACTCTTTGGGACTACAATAAAATGATTACAATGCCTGGGTATATGCTGAAGAGATAGATGAAATATTACCGCTGGTTGGCATATAGTAAAACAGCAGGAAAAGACAGGGCGGTCATGTCTATTCGCCCCAGGTATCCAGGCGCATTTACGGGATTTCCTGCAATATTTCAAGGAAGGGTTTCTTCTGAATTTTACTTTTTTAAGTGTGCTGCTCACAGGTAACTTATTTCAGCATAGCACAGCACAGAATCCAAAAGAAATACTCATAATTTAGATGTAGAAATTTATTGTGATGTAAAATATTGACAATGAATTTTTTCATTTCCTCCACGACTTAAATAAAACGATTGCTTGTGTGTTTCAAGGGAGATAACAATTGAAACGGCCATAGTTTAATCTGTTATTTTATTTTAGCCAACATTAATTTTTTAAAATGGGTGAAGGCTTAACATATAATGAAGGCGAACTATTAATAAAGGTGGCATCCGGTGAGCAGAAAGCATTTACCGCATTAGTAGATAATTATTGGAATAAAGTTTACAGCCATGCCTTGGCATATTCTAAATCTGTCACCCGTGCGCAGGAAATCACGCAGGATGTATTTTTAAAAGTCTGGCACAAAAGAGAAGCATTGACGGAAGTGCGGGATTTTAAAAGTTATCTTTTTATTTTGGGAAGGCATCATATTATTTCTTCAATGCGCAAAAAACTGAAAGCCTTACCGGCGAAGACTTGTTGGAAACGAGTGAAGATATCCATACGCCCGATCGGGAACTTGAGTACAAAGAAACCTGGAACCGCATCCCAGGAGGGGATTGAAAAACTACCCACTGTAAGAAAAGCTGTTTTTAAAATGAGCAGGTTGGAAGGCCTCAGCTATGAGGAAATTGCCAGGAGCAGTAATATTTCAAAAAACACAGTGAAAGAACATATGGTACTTGCCCTAAATTTTCTGAGAACCTACGTTTATTTTAATAAAGACTATCCGGTTATCCTAATTGCCTATCTGCTGCTTTTTTAGCTTTGCTAGAAATAAATTAAAATAAAATCCTCTCACACCCACCCGCAGTTTTGTTTTTACAGCGTCTTTATAATAACGCTTATAGTATGAACCAGGAATTATTCAAAGACCTATTGTCGAAATATCTTTCAGGTAAGCTTTCGCATGAGCAAAAGCACAGGCTTGCAGATTTATTGAAACATAAAGAATACCAGGAACATCTTGAATTTGTAGTAAAGGAAGATTTCCTGGAAGACAAATATTTAGGTGAAGAGAATGTGGAATTAAAATCTGCAATACAAAATTTTATAGCTAAGGAAATTTCCCGCGGAACCGGGACACCAGCTAAGTTATTACGGTTCAGAAGAATATTTGCAGCAGCTTCTGTTATCTTGTTTTTAGCAGCCGCCTCTTTAGTTTTTATTTTAAAAAAGTCAAATGAAAACAACCTTGTCGCAGCTAAAACTGTGCAACGCGGTTCACAAGATATTGCTCCAGGTAAAACTGGTGCTGTACTTACACTATCCGATGGAAGTAAAATAGTCCTTGACAGCTTACAGGGTTCAGTTGGATTGCAGGGAAATTCGCAAGTCACAAATAAAAACGGGCTTTTATCTTATTCTGTAAAAAATAATTCTTCTGGAATAGCCTACAATACCATGTCGACTCCTGTTGGAAGGCAATACCACTTAACGCTTGCAGATGGATCTAATGTATGGCTCAATGCCGCAAGTTCAGTTACCTACCCTACTTCTTTTCCGGGCAACGACCGAAAAGTAAGTATAACAGGTGAAGCCTACTTCGAAGTGGCGCAAGATCCCCGCAAGCCTTTTTCATGTAACGGTAAATAATATTGAAGTAAAAGTTTTAGGTACTCATCTTAATATTAACGCTTACGAAAATGAAAATGTCATAAAAACTACGCTCATTGAGGGTTCTGTGAAGGTTGTTAAAAACAATTCAAATATTTTAATCGCTCCGGGTCAGCAGGCAATAGCAATCAACGGGAATAATGATGTGCCTCTTCAAAAAAAAGAGGTTGATCTGGATGAAGTTATGGCGTGGAAGAATCAAAAATTATTTCCATGACGCTAGTATTAAGAGCGTAATGAGGCAACTTGAAAGATGGTATGGAGTAACCCCGAGCTATGAGGGAAATGCAACCAATGAAGAATTTGTTGGTATCATCTCAAGAAATGTAAACATATCACAGATATTGGCTATGCTTGAAAAAACCGGGGGAGTGAGGTTTAGAATTAAGGGGAAAAATATTATTGTAAAATAGTGAAAGGCCGTTAAAACAAATGCCGGAAATGCTCGAACATTTCCGGCTTGTTTAAGGCTGATATGGAAATAAAATAAAACTGCTAAGAATCATTTATTCATTAACCTAAACAATGCAAATGTATGAATTTACAAACATGCAGGAACCAAAGCTGTACTGCTGAAAGCAGCAACAAGGTAAGCCGGGTGTTGACACCTCAAATTTTGAAAGCAATGAAGTTGACTTTCGTTTTACTGACCGCTGCATTTTTACAGATTTGTGCAAAGGGAGTAACCCAAACCGTTACACTCTCTTTAAAAGACGCGTCTCTTTTTAAAGTGTTTAAAGAGATCGAAAAACAAACTGGGTTTGGTTTCCTTTTTTCTAAAAATTCTATTAAAGATGCGCCACGGGTGAGCATTAATGTAAAAGATGTTCCTGTGCTTGATGCCCTGCAATATTGCTTTAAGGGGCAGCCGCTTACTTACTCCATTGAAAATAATACTATCGTGGTTTACGCAAATGTCTAAATACAGGCCCAATGCAAGAGGCCCCATTACCACCACTTCTGTGCAGATAATCGGAAGGTTAGGATAAGGCTGGGCAGCTGTTGCGGAGCAAGGTTCAACTTAAGAATTCTTCTGTAGGAACATCAACAAATTCTAATGGTCAGTTTCAAATATGGGATTCCTGATAACTCGTCGGAAATTCTTTTAATTTCTTATGTAGGTATGGAGACACAGGAAATTAATGTTAACGGCAAAGCTTCAGTGAATGTGGTATTAAAAAGATTTCTTTCCCAGCAGGAGGAGGTTGTCGTAATTGGCTATGGAACCCGCCAGCGAAAAGATGTGACGGGTGCTTTGTCCGTAGTAGATAGCAAGGAAATTGCAAAAAGTACATCGCTTACTCCTGAACTTGCTTTGCAGGGAAGAGCTGCGGGTGTGTCCGTAAGTTCCGGTGGTGGCGATCCCCAATCGAGGCCTACTATACGCATTCGCGGCGTTAATACATTTGGAAATGCAGAACCTCTATACGTTGTGGATGGAGTTCCCATTTTCGAAGGTGGAAACGGAATAACAGAAGGTGGTATTGGAGATATTCGCTCCCCGATAAATATTTTTTCAATGATCAATCCGCAGGATATCGAATCTATAACGGTATTGAAAGATGCATCGGCTGCAGCAATATACGGTGTGAGGGCCTCAAACCGAGTCATACTTATTACTACCAAAAAAGGCGCTATTGGCCGTCCGCGCGTTGAGTTTACCGTACAATATGGCATACAAAACATACCTAGAACAGTTTCTACCCTTAATACCAGTCAATATTTTGATTTGGTACGTGAGGCATATGCGGCGAATCCTGAGCCTGGAAGCACTTTCGAGCAAAAATTTGGACCAAGATATGACCAGGCAAACGCACTTTACGCAGGTAGCAACCCGACTACAAACTGGCAGGATGCATTAAAAAATAAAGATGCGCCTATACAGGATTATAGTGTAAGAGTAAGCGGAGGCAGCGAGGGAACCAAGTATTATGTGTCTATGGGATATGCAAAACAGGAAAGTCCTCTTAAATCAAATAACCTTGAGCGTTATACGGTCGCGGCTAACGTGGATACAAGAATTTCAAAATTTGTACAGGCTGGCTTAACCATCAGGCTGGTGAATGAAAATGCATTGGTCAATACACAGGCTGATTTACCGACTATGATTTCTTCAATTCCTTTTCAGCCAATCTATGATTCAAATGATCCAACAGGATATGCAGCAGTCGCTGCTGGAACCTTTATTCCAAACCCTGATTATGACCCTACATTGCTCGACCCGGTGCGCCTTTTATATATGCCACAGGCCCTGATTTGATATGGGGCGACCAAACAAGGTTTAATGTTTTTGCGTTCCAGCAGCTTAGCAGTAACAGGTATAATTTAACAAGAGCTTTGGGAAACGCTTATGTGCAAATTGAACCCTTTACTGGATTAAGATTGAAGGCTTCGGTTGGAGGAGATTATTTTATCAATCTTCGTAAACAATGGCAAGACTACGACATGTGGCGGTTTTCCCAAACACCGGGAAATCCGTATGCGGGAGGTAATGCCCAGCTGTAGGAACTTATGGGGAGCGACAAGGAAAAACTTATAATCTCAATAAAGAAATAACGCTTACTTATAATCACACTTTTTTCAACGACCATAATATAGATTTTGTGGCGGCCGTTTCTGATCAATATACCAATTGGTATGTAAATGACTTGAGTGGGAAGGTTGATTATACAGATCCTCAATACAGGGGTATTCGCAACCAACCACCATTTACATCAGGCTTTGCGGGAATTCTTGAAGAACTTCAATTGATCGGTTATGTGGGTCGGTTAAGCTATAAGTATAAGGACAAGTATTATCTCGATGGAACACTTCGTTATGATGGTGCCTCCAAAGCTCCTCCTGGATATAAAAATGATTATTTCCCATCTTTTGCGGCAGGTTGGCGCTTAACCTCAGAAAAGTTTTTTCCTAAAACAACATTCATAAATGATCTTAAATTGAGAGGCGGATGGGGAACGTTAGGTAACATCAATTCTGCGGGTGCTTATAAATTTCTATCCAATGTAAATTTTAATGCGGATTATCCTTTAGGATCAGGATTGGGCAACGGACTTGGCACACAGGTACAAGGCGCAACACTTCCAGACTTCGCAAACAAAACGCTTACCTGGGAAAAACTTCATACAACCAATATTGGCTTCGACGCAATATTATTTAACAACAGGGTTTCGTTTACAGCCGAGTGGTATAGCAAACTTACTTATGGAATTATTCAGTCAGTGTCGTTACCGCCTAACACAGGCATACAAAATCCCGCTGATCTTAATATTGGGAAAGTCGGAACAAAGGCTTCGAATTTCAATTGGGCTACAATATTGAAATCGGCCCCGTACAATTTAATATAAGCGGAAATCTTACAACCGTTGACAACAAGGTTGTAAAGTTATACAATGAAAATCCCCTGGGAGGTGAAGATGGGAGAATTGAAGAAGGATATTCTTTATTCTATTTATGGGGATACAAGGTAGGTGGCATTTTTCAAACGCAAGCTGAGATTGATGCCTGGAGAGCTTCACATGCGGATGTAAATATTGGCCAGGTTTTGGGTGATCCTTCCAGGGGATATGTTTATCGGCCGGGCGATAGATATTTCCTCGATGTTTATGGAAATCCTACACAACCAAAGGAACGCTATAGTCAAACACCAGACAGTATTGTTAACAGCAACGACCGTGCTTTTTTAGGCAAAACAATTGCCGGGTTTTATTATGGGCTTAATATCGGAGCCAGTTGGAAAGGCTTTGATCTCACCGCCCTTTTCCAGGGAGTTGGCGACGTAAAAAAATACAATTATTTAAGAGCCGGCGGAGAAGGTATGAGTGGACTCGCAAATCAATGGTCAACTGTTTTGGACAGGTGGACTACTTCAAATCCATCATCAGATTTGCCAAGAGCAGTCTATAATAATCCTTCCGATCCGTTAAGATTTTCCAGCAAATATGTGGAAAGCGCCGCATACTTCCGGCTAAGAAATCTTCAGTTAGGATACAGCGTTAATTCAAATCTTTTAAATCAGGCAGGCTTTATCCAGAAGCTTAGATTTTATGTCACGGCCGTTAACCTTTTCACTATAACTAAATGGACGGGCCTCGATCCTGAAAACGATGCGATACCGCCAACACGCCAGTTTCTATTCGGAATTAACGCAACTTTTTAATCCAACTTAATGCTATATAAAATGAAAAAATTACTTTCAAAATTATTGATCATCTGGCTGGTTGTTTCGTGCTGCTTTGTTGTAAACAGTTGTAAGAAAAGCAAGCTTGATTTATTGCCGCATGGCCCTACTGAACAATCTTATTTTACAAAAGAAGATGATTTCACAAAAGCAGTTCTGGGCGTATATGCGAAGATGACGGACTTCTTTTGGTACAATGGGGGCAGCCCTCCTATCCCGGCATTCCTATTACCAGGCGATGATATTACTACAAATGATAACAACGAACCATTCGAAACATTCGGCCCATTGCAACCCAGCAATGGTACTTTGTCTACGCTGTATGCGGCGCATTACCAAATGATAGCAAGAGCTAACGTTGTGCTCGAAAAAGTAAATGAAGCGGCAGCGGGTATTTATAAAACTCCTAACCTGCAAAACTATCACAAGGGTGAAGCCTTATTTCTGCGGGGTTACGCATTCTATAATTTATGGAATTTATTTGGCACATCTCCTCTCGTTATTGAAAGAGTTACCAACGATGATCAATTTACTCCCCCGGGTACAACCGGTAATGAATTGCTCGATCAGGCAATACAGGATTTTACCGATGCAGCAGGTTTATTGCCTGCAACATGGGATGCCGCCAACAGGGGAAGAGTAACTGCAAATTCTGCAAATGGGATGTTGGGCAAATCACTTGTATTCAGAGCTTCGGTAAAGGGCGGTGACGCTGCCGATTATTCCGCGGCAATAGCGGCATTCAATAAAATATCCGGCGCTCAATTGCAAACCGACTTCGGAGACAATTTTGCTTTCGATGCCGAAAATAATTCTGAATCGCTTTTTGAATTCCAGGCTTCCCAGGCATTTGGATTTGATAATGTATGGCTTTCAAATGATTTTGATAATGCAGTAGGCGCACTTTCGATTTTCTGGGGATTTTATGATAATAATTTCGCCCTTTTTGGCAGATCACGTTTCTATGGAACCGCTAAATTATTAAGCACCTTTGATAGTAATGATCCCAGGCTGGCTCTTACGCTGAATGCCACCGACAAGACCGTAAAAAAGTATGTTACGAAAGATAAGCTCTCCCAATCAGGCGTAGCATCTGTAAATAATTATCGCATACTTCGTCTTGCGGATGTTTTATTATTGAAAGCAGAAGCAGTGTTGCAATCTGGCGGTTCAACTACGGAAGCGATTGGATATATAAACCAAGTTAGAACCAGGGCCAGGGCCATGTCTGCCGGTACTGTGCCCGCTGACAGGTCAACTGCTGAAACAGATAAAAACAAGATCATGCAATGGATAATGGATGAAAGATTGATTGAACTTGCAGGCGAAGGCCAAAGATGGTTTGATATGCGGAGATGGCAGATACAGGGAATATTGACAGTAGATAACGCTACTTTCAGTTCCAATGTTCCGGCAAATATGAATTTCCAATTACCGAAGCATTTATATTTCCCTATACCAAATAGCGAAATAGATGTGAATCCGAATGTGAAACAAAACCCCGGGTATTAAATTAAGATGTTGCGTTTAAATTTTATTTTAGTTTTTCTCATAGCACGCAGTCGTTTAGTAAACTTAACTCCCCGCCTGGGGAGTTTCGTTTAAGCCAGTAGGTTATGATCTGTCATTATAGAAATATTTCAACAGGTTTTTTAAGAGCCCCAGAAGTTTTTTCGTGAAAATCTTTCAACCATGATAAAACACATTTTAATTCTGCCGATATTCAGTTTCCTGGTATTGGCATGTTCAAAAAAAGGAAATGGAAATAATATTGGAGGAATAAATCACCCTCCACAGGCAACTATTTCGGCAGAATTAGTTTCTGTAAATCCATATACTTTCAAATTTACGGTCACAGCCTCAGACCAGGACCTTGATCCGTTAACCTACGATTGGGATTTTGGTGAAGGAACAGTAAAAGCCGGAACCAATACTGAAACATTTCAATACGATGCAGGTAAAGATTATACCGTAAAGGTAAAAGTGGATGACGGTAAATCGGGTGTTGCTGTGGTCACCACAACAATCGACACCAAAAGCGTTGATGTGTCAATAGACTTTAGCAGGAAATTCCAAACGATGGAAGGCTTTGGTGGCTTTGGTGCTTTGAAGGAATATTGGGCCCAGGGTCCTTTTGTGAGCGATGCTTTTGTAAATACCCTGATCAACGATTTAGGACTTACCATTCTTCGCGATAATCTTACCACCAGCTTTGAACCGGTTAATGATAACAATGATCCCTTTACTACCGATCTTTCGAAGTTCAACATCAATACTTCTGTGAATGGATTGGATGAACCGTTAAGTGAGCATTTGGATTATTTAAACAAGATGAAGGCGGCAGATTTACAGAAATTAATTGTTTCAGTGTGGAGCCCTGCTGTTTGGATGAAATACAATAACCAGGTGGGTAACGGAACACAAAATCAAAATTCCGCTCCGGCATATACAACAAATCCAACGGCAACAACCAACCAGTTGAAGATTGATATGTATGATGAATTTGCCGAAATGTGTGTGGCTTATATTAAAATCATAAAGCAACAGACTGGCATTGATATCTATGCATTGAGTATTCAAAACGAACCACGATTTTCACAATTTTATTCCTCTTGCGTTTATGATGGAGATGCCATACGTGACCTTCTAAAAGTAGTCGGGAAGCGTTTCAACGACGAGGGCATTTCCACAAAATTATTTTTGCCTGAAGACGTCGGCTATTTGCAAGGAGTTGAAAGCATGATTGCTCCAACGCTTGCTGATCCGGCATCAAGGCAGTACGCTGATATTATCGCAGTACATGGCTACGATCTTGATGGCGTAACTGCGGCGTCCACCAGCGCACAAACCTGGCAAACAATGTATGGCTGGAGCGCTCAATATAATAAGCCATTATGGATGACTGAAACATCAGGATACGAAAATACACTGGATGGTGCAATCAAATTAGCCAAAGCCATGTATACCGCAATTAAATTCGGAAACGTTTCTGCCTGGTTGCATTGGTCGCTAAGCACAACCACACTTGACTCTTATTCTTTGATGAGTTCTTCCGGCGAAAAAAGCAAACGCTATTTTGTCTCAAAAAATTTCTATAAATACATCCGCCCCGGTGCTGTTAGAGTTGATGCTATCGTGGCAGATGGAAACAATATTTATCCGCTCGCTTTTCAAAATGTTGCAGACAATACAACAACGATTGTTTTGATTAACGATAATGCTTCGGCTAAAGCAGCAAAATTGGCGGGCAATAATTTACCTGTACAATTCTCAAAAATTACTACTTCTGCAAGTGATGATGCAAAGGACTATGGAATGGTAAACAGCGCCGACATTATTCTTTTGCCCCCAAACAGCGTTGTGACATTGTTTAAATAAGACAAAATTATTTTGAAAAACCAAAGGACATTTATTCAACTGATTCGTACCTTTTTTAGTAATTTGTTTATAATAGAAATTCCTTTGTTAAATTGATCCGGAATTCATAAGAGCAAATTACATACACTTTATTTTTTTATTTAAACAACAGTTATCATGACAAAATCAAGGCGGCAATTTTTATCAGATGCCTCTAAAATTATTGCTGCCACCGGCGTTTCAGTTTTAGCCCCAACAGTGTCTTCTTTTGGCTCAGCAAAAAATTCACCTGGTGATAAAATTGTGCTCGGGCTTATTGGTGCAAGAGGGCAGGGAATGGCAGATCTTCGGCAAGCATTAAAACAGCCCGGCGTTGAGTGTGGTGCCGTTTGCGATATTGACAATGCGGTACTCCTGGAAAGAAGTGCGGACATTGAAAAAATTCAAGGCAAACAGCCCAGGCAATATAAAGATTTCAGGAAGCTGCTGGACAATAAAGATATAGACTGCAGTAATAATTGGAACCCCTGATCACTGGCACTGTTATATACTTATTGCAGCATGCCAGGCTGGTAAGGATGTATATGTAGAAAAGCCATTGGCAAACAGCATTGGAGAATGTGATTTAATGGTGAAGGCCGTCAGAAAATATAATAAAGTAGTACAGGTGGGGCAGCAGCAGCGAAGCGGTGATCATTGGAAAGCTGCGATGGATTATGATAAAATCGGGAAAGTTAGGTCAATTCAGGAAGTCGAACGTATGGGCAAATTTTAATTACGGTATCGGGCAACCGAAAGTTCAGGATGAGCCGATACCTGCCGGTGTCGATTTTGATATGTGGCTGGGGCCCGCCCCTCAGCGCAGCTTTAATAAGGCAAGATTTCATGGCTCATGGCGTATGTTTTGGGATTATGGAGGAGGGCTCCTCACAGACTGGGGCGTGCACCTGATGGATATGGCGCTTTGGGCAAAAGACATTAATGCAGGACCGTTATCGGTTGTTGCGACGGGAGGAAATTTTGCATATGCTGATCATGCGCACGAAACATTTGATACAATGAACGTTTCGTGGCAAATGCCTGATCACAGCATCTCATGGCAAAATACAGCAGGTGTGGAGACGGGGCCATGGGGCCGGAACTATGGCCTCGCTTTTATTGGCAACGATGCATCAATTGTGATTGACCGATGGCTCATTTGATTTTTTTCCTGAAATGCAAAACGGCCAGTATAAAGTGCCCGCGATGCCAGGGCAGGCAGGTCATGACTCGCATGAGGTGCATGTAAAAAATTGGATTGATTGTTTAGAACTCATAAAGACCCGGCATGCCCGATAGAAACCGGAAGACTGGCAGCGATTTATACACACATGGGCAACATTGCTTTGCGTACGAATTCAAGAGTCGAATGGAATGAAGCAAATAGAAATTTCGGAAATAATACAGCGGCGAACGAATTGCTGATGCCGAAGTATAGAAGTCCATGGAAAATTCCTATTCTTTAATTTCACCTATTCTTTATCCACATAAATTCTTTTCTGAAATGCGATTGTTAAAACGAAAAGTATCGATAGCGTTTATTTTTATTATTTCCAGTTCATTTTTATTTGGAGCGCCATCATTGCGGCCGGTTAAGCTCACCTGCGAATACATTGAAAATCCTTTAGGCATTGATATTAAATTGCCCAGGTTCACATGGAATTTTATTACGACTGAACGAAACAAAATGCAATCTGCTTATGAGTTAATAGTAAGTGACAATGAAAAAGATATTACGGAAAAGACAGGAAATATGTGGGCACCAGGAAAAGTAGTTTCTAACGACAATGTAAATGTTGAATACGCGGGGAAAGCGCTACAGCCGTTCACGCGGTATTATTGGAGTGTAAAAGTGTATGATGAAAATGGAGAAGCGTCTTCATGGAGTAAATCGGCCTGGTTTGAGACAGCGATGCTAAGCCCAGGTGACTGGAATGCAAAGTGGATTAATGACGGCAGTAAGAATCCGGCTATTGATTCGGATTATTATAAGCCAGACAGAATGCCTTTGTTAAGAAAAGAATTTCCTCCAAATAAGAAAATTGAAAAGGCCAGGTTATACATAAGCGGACTGGGATATTATGAGGCATTCCTTAATGGGAAAAAAATCGGGGATAGAGTTCTGGATCCGGGATTTACAACTTACAGGAAAGAAGTGTTGTACTCAATATATGATCTAACTGCAATACACAAGGGTAAAAATGTGATTGGTATAATGTTGGGAAGCGGCTGGTGGAATCCGTTGCCTTTCAAGTTATTTGGCCGCTGGGATTTAAGAGACTATCAGCAAACGGGCAGGCCATGTGTTATTGCCGAAATACATATAGACTATACTGATGGATCAACAGAGAAAATAATTACTGATGAAAGCTGGTTGGCTGCTCCCGGGCCGGTAATACAAAACAATGTTTACCTCGGCGAAATTTATGATGCCCGATTGGAGCAGAAAAACTGGAACAAAAGCGACATCGATAAAAGCGCCTGGAAAAACGCGGTTGTTGTTGAAGGCCCCTCAGGAAAATTGACAGCACAAATGCAACCTCCTGTAAGAGTCACAAAAGTTTTAAATCCGATAAAAATTGCACAGCCCCGGCCCGATACATTTATTGTAGATATGGGGCAAAATTTTGCGGGTGTTGCCAGGATAAAAATTAAAGGAAAAAAAGGGACAAGAATATCATTGCGGTATGGTGAGGATCTGTTTAAAGATGGCACATTAAATTACCTCACGACTGCTGCAACACAAATAAAAAAAGGTGCAATAAAAAGCGGGCCGGGTGGACCGGAAACTGCATGGCAACAGGATATCTGTTTTTTAAAGGGAGAAGGCACTGAAGTGTGGTCGCCGCGATTTACTTTTCATGGATTTAGATATGTTGAAATTACAGGCTGGCCGGGTACTCCAGGCTTAGATGATATTGAAGGACTTCGTATGAACTCAGATGTTGATAAGGTGGGAGACTTCGCCTGTTCGAATTCACAGTTGAATAAATTGCACGAGGTAATTCAATGGACTTTTAAAAGCAATATTTTCAGCCTGCAATCCGATTGCCCCGGCAGGGAGAAAATGGGTTATGGCGGAGATATCGTCGCCACGGCAAATGCTTTTATTTACAATTATGATATGGCCCGGTTTTATACTAAAACTTTAAAGGATTTTGCAAATGAACAAAGATCCGAGGGAGGCATAACTGAAATAGCTCCGTTCACCGGAATTGCCGACAGGGGCTATGGCGATGATTCCGGGCCATTAGGTTGGGAATTAGCCTTCCCTTACCTGCAAAAACAGTTGTATGAATTTTATGGTGATACGCGAATTATTGAGGACAATTATGAAGCCTTTACAAACCAAATGAAATTCCTTGAATCCAAAGCGGTTGACAATTTATTTTATTGGGACATAAGTGATCATGAAGCATTAGACACAAAACCTGAAGCGCTTACGGCTGCAGCTTTTTATTACCATCATATACGGTTAGCCGAAGAATTTGCTTCTATCCTAAACAGGACAGATGATTCGCTAAAATACAGTAAGCTGGCGGGCCGGGTTAAGAATGCCATTATAAGAAAATATCTTGTACCGGGCACAGGCCGCTTTGACAATGCGACACAAAGTGCACAGATCTTTGCCCTGTGGTACGGGTTGTCGCCCGAAGAAAAACTGAGCTGGGATGTATTGATGACTGAATTTAAAAGACACAATTGGCATGTTGCTACCGGTATCTTTTCTACTAAAATGATGTTTGATCTTTTTCGGGAAAATGATGCGAATGATGTGGCATACAAAATTGCAACACAACCAGGTTATCCGGGGTGGCTGAATATGATCAGCCAGAATGCGACAACACTTTGGGAAACATGGGCCTATCCTGAATCTTCACCATCCCAGAACCATCCCATGTTTGGATCAATTGATGAATGGTTTTACCGTTCATTGCTGGGCATAAATAATGCGGCTCCCGGGTTTAGTAAAATAATTATTAAACCTCAACCCGCAGGTAATCTTACCTGGGCAAAAGGAAGTTACCACTCCATAAGAGGAGAAATCACAAGCGGATGGAGAAGAGATGGTGATCATTTAATTTTACACGTTGTAATTCCTGCCAACACCATTGCCACCATATACATTCCTTCCAATGAAAACAGCACCGTTACAGAAAATGATAAACCCGTAACAGCTCAATTTGAAAATGGATATAAAATTATTGAAGAAGGTTCCGGGGATTATAATTTTTCTTCTGTGTGGGATGAAAATATCAAAGCAAAGGAAGATAGATAGGTTACTGAACGAGACTTTGCAGGTATTAACGGAACACGAAGCATATAAGTTTCAATTTAATTGCCAATGCTTTTGATGTTAGTAAGATATATGATAGTATGGCGTCTATATTAATTACCATAGAGTCTAATTTCCATCTTTTTAATACTTACTATATGCCTGCACAATATTCAGCCGGGATAAGACCATTGCGATTCATAAAAATTTTAAAAAGACTTACAATATGCCTTTTACTGGTTGCAATCTGCGTAACTGGTGCGGCACAGCAAAAGCTGATCTATCACACAATCAAGACAGATAAGCAGGGGAACATTATTTCATGGTCAATGAAAAACCCGGGTCTTCTTTCGATCATGTAATAAACCTTGTCTGGAATTTTTGGGATACAATGCGAAACGATTTAAATGGGCTTCCCTACTATATGAATCACCAGGTTTGGAATCCGTATCATGACGACCCGCGTGGCATAGGCGGTGATCAGTTTGCTATGGCTTTATCTTCGTGGCGTTTGTATTACGCCTACACTGGCAATGACAAAGTAAAAGAAGACATGAAGTTCATTGCAGAATATTATCTCACGCATGGATTATCGCCTGAAAATGCATCCTGGCCGAATATTCCCTATCCATATAACACCTATGTGTACTCTGGAATATATGATGGTGATATGATATTGGGTAAAAATTTTACGCAGCCGGATAAAGCTGGCTCTTTTGGCATTGAGCTATTGAGATTATATAAGGTAAACGCGAATGAACGCTACCCAAATGTTACCGATAATTTATATCTGGAGGCAGCAATAAAGATTGCCAATACTTTGGCCGCACACACTAAAGATGGTGATGAAATTAATTCTCCATTGCCATTTTAAGGTAAATGCAATTACAGGCGAAACCGGAGTTCTGAGAAGCTATGGCGAAAATGGAAAAGTTGAAGGGTCGAGCAGCTATACTACCAATTGGAGCGGTACATTAGAATTGTTTCTTGAATTACAAAAATTAAATAAAGGTAACATCCCGGCTATATAAATCTGCATTCGATAAAATTTTAAAATGGATGAAGAAATATCCATTGCAAACAAATAAGTGGGGGCCTTTTTTTGATGATTTCTCGGGTTGGAGTGCTACACAAATTAACGCTATTATTTTGTAATTTATGATGGACACCAGAAGTATTTCCCCTCCTGGAAGACCGGGGTGAAAAAAATATTTGATTGGGTGTACGAAAAATTAGGCAACAAAGAGTGGCAGCAATATGGAGTGACGGTGATAAATGAACAGACGGCTTACCAAACTCCCGGAAACAGCCATTCATCACGGCAGGCATCAGCACAGTTACAATATGGTATGCTTACAGGAGACACATCCTACTATACTAATTTCATTGCGTCAGCTGATGTGGGCAACTTACATGGTAAATGATGATGGAAGAAACCAATATCCCAGGGATGAAAACTGGCTTACTGACGGATACGGAGATTATGTGCGACACTATATACGCTCGATGGCGGATGCACCCGAACTCGCTGAGGATGGCATTCATTTACTTTCTTCCGGGTCAGTTATTCAGCAAGCTTTATACAAAGGGCAATTTTACAAGCAACACTTTTTATTATTAAAAGATACTGCTAACGTACTCTTGTGGTACCGCGTGTATGATGAACATGGACAGGAAATAATCAGGTTGACACAAAAACCTTCGGGCGTTTTTTTTGATGATAAAACCGGGGAAAATACAGGAGATTCTTTTGAATGGGAGCCGCTGTCAAAAGGCGGCATATTAAAAGTTAAAAGATTGAAAGCAAAGAGAGTTACCATTTTAGAATAAAGAGATGCAATATTTACAAAGATTTCCCCGAAATAGACCTGAAAGGATTTCTTATTTTTTCTGTTCTTTGCCCGAGTATAAATTGTGCGGCTGTTTCACCCATCTTATGATGGTCGGTGGATATAACGGAAATTCCATCCAACAGAATTTCTTTTTGAGGGTGTCTATAAGAATGATATTAAAGACTATGCCTATTTTAAAGTTTTGAAAGCGACAACATTTAATAAGATTGCCAGGTCTATTTCTTCAATCACAATGTAAGCCTGTTTCAATTTTAATTCTTCGTCTTCACTCATACCATCTAAGACGTCATATTTAAAACCATTTTGTAAACAGAATTTTTTAAAACCTATAATAATTTCCAGGGGATACATAGTACCTGGGTGAACCATAATCAGCTCGTCGTAATTTTTTAGAGAATCCAGTTGGGTTTCCAAAGCTTCGGCAATATCATTTTCAAAGTCCTGGTAAACGGCAGCATAGTTTGAAGGGCATCTAAGATCTTTATCTAATAAGATCAACTGCTCCGGTGGAATTTGCTGATAATTTACATCGCCTTTTCTTTGTCAGTATAAAAGTGCGGCATTATAGCATAATAATCATATTCGCCAAGGCCGGTAAGCACGATGTCTTCAAAGACTTTAATGTTGGAATGGTGAATCTTTAATTCAACATGACCTTTTGTGCGAAGCGTACGGAAAAAAGAATCAAAGATATTTTTTGAAGAGCTCTTTGTAAATATGAGCAGAACGTTATAACGGTTAATAAGATCAGTCCTATTTATATAAAACTTTTACCCTTTACTGCTTCACGTATTATTATCTTTTTCCAAAAGTTCATAAGCTTTCTGAACCGTATCCCGGGAGATTAAAAACTCATTGCTTAATTCGTTAATTGAAAAAATTCTGTCACCGGTTTTTATTCTTCCCTGCTTAATTGCCTTCGTCACAGAATTTACAATCTGGAGGTACTTCGGAGTTTTGCGTGTTGAGTCAATTTCGAATATAGTTTCCATGCAATCGTTATTTAAATCAATCTAAAGAAACATAAAAATCTGCGGAGACGGGTCATTGTAAATATAAATTATGTACCCTATTAATACTAATGCTCACACGGCTGGAAAAATTAGCAAGAAATTTTAATAAAAAAGGATATAAGTTAAAGCAGTAAAATTTGAAGAAGGTATTTAGACTTCGAGATTATTATAAGATAATATAATACGTCTACATAAAGCTTTTGACATTTCATTTTCTACAATACGAAATTTATACGATGCAATCACTTCTCGGGTCTGCACTGGGAGCCGCTATGATTATTTCTGATAAACGACAAACAATAATTTTTAAAAGAACACTACACAGTGCAGAGGCATTGAAATGAAATAAATAAAATCGTTTACGTTCTTAAGATAACTGATCAATAACTTATTTTTGTTAAATACATTCATTATGAGAATACGATTTGCAATTTTATTAATTTCTTTTTTTATGGCGGTTAATGTAAGCAAAGCACAAAGCAGACCTCTTATTAATCACATTGCTGTGTACGTTGTCAATCTGGAAACGAGTACCAATTTTTATAAGGACATCATCGGCCTTGAAGTAATACCCGAGCCTTTTCATGATGGCAGACATACGTGGTTTTCAATTGGTGATCATGCTGCGTTGCACATTATATCTGGCGCTAAATCTAAGATAGCTCACGACAAAGATTCACACCTTTGTTTTAGTGTTACTGCTATGGAGCCTTTTATCGCACAACTTGAAAAAAATAATGTTGCTTACGAAAGCTGGAAAGGCGAGTCAAAGTCTGTAACGACCAGGGCTGACGGCATCAGGCAAATCTATTTTAAAGATCCGGATGGATATTGGATAGAAATAAATAATGACAGGAAATAAAAAGCCGCCCCAACCTAATGAGACGGCGCAGTATTCATAAGTACGTGAAGATTACTTTTACTTTTTCTTGTCTTTTACTTCACCTTCTTTCAGGTCTACTTTGTGTTTTTTAGTTACGCCATCGTGTTTGTGTTTCGTCTTGTAACCTTTGTGCTTTTTGTCTTTACTAAAGGTATTGTGCACCTTCTGGGGAATTGTAGAGGTTTCTTTTGTTTTATCCTTGTTGTCCTGTGCATGTGTTACAATTCCTAAGGTGAAAGTAAACATGAGCAGCAATAAAAACTTTTTCATTTTATTATCATTTTTTGTTTGAAATAGACAATTACAAATTGCATGCCCTATATTTCGGGAATGTACTCATATTGTGATTTCGTTTCGAATCCCTTTATGCTTTTGGACTTTAAAGAGTAGGTGGGAAACTGCTTTAATTATTGTCCGCAGTTAGTAAATTACAGCCTCTGATATCGCTCATGTCCTGCCTGCCCAGAACTTCGAAGGTTTCATTTTTATACAGCCTGCCTACATCGTCAGTTTCTATGAAGCAACAGGAATAAATATTAGCCAGATCAATAACATTAAGCAAACCGGTGCCGGGCTTTGTCAGGCCTGTACTGCCTGTAATTGAAAACGGGTCGTTGTACTCTCTTATCAGAACCTTCATCCATGGCGGACAGTGAAATAATCCATTTTCGCTGGAATATGCCTGTGAAAAAAGTTCAGTCATTCCATATTCTGAGTGAACTGTTTTTAAGTTGAGGCGTTCTTTTAAAATTTTGTGAACTTCTTCACGTATTAGTTCTTCCCGATTTCCTTTCATGCCCCCGGTCTCTATAAGCCACGTTTGATTGAGATTCATGGAGTATTTTTTAGCGAAGTCGAGCAGGGCATGGGTAACGCCAATAAGCAAGGTTGGTTGTTCCATAATCTCATTATGCACAATGGTCTTGTAAAGTTTTTCATAGTTGCGTAAATAAAAGCCACTGTAATTACTTCCTGATTTTTTTATAAGTTCATTTACCATATATACAAGTGAGGAATTTTCCCGCTCAAGGTATCCCGGCAGCAGGCCTATAATGCACCATAGTTGGGGATTTCCATAAAATAGCCTGAATGCCCTTGTAAAACTTTCCCCATAAATCCCGGTTTTTTTTACATAATGCCGGCTGGTTGTATCCCCGGTAGTTCCGCTGCTTTCAAATATGAGTTCCGGTTCAAAACGTGTGGTGGTAACCTTGTCGCTTTTAAAAAAACGGATGGGTAAAAAAGGAATTTTTTCAATTGAATTTACCTCGTCGGGAACTATCCTTATTGTGTTTACGTATGTTCTATAGATTTCATTATTGTGATACTGCATCCGGAACAACTCAAGCGCCATATCGGTGAAGTTGTAATAAGAAGCTTTAAAAATTTTATCTTCCCATTTAGATATTTCTAAAATGTTATTCAGTTTTTAATATTTAAATTTGGATATTATACATTCGTTTTAAACTACAAAGATGCGATACCCTGTTTTAATTTCAATCCTCTTATTTGCAATCCTTCCATCGTGTAAAAAAGATAAGTTTAATACCATTCCGTCTCTTAAATTTAAATCTGTTAATACCACAAATTTACACCAGGGTGAAAATTTAATTTTTACTTTGTCATTCACAGATGCGGAAGGTGATTTAACAGACAACCTTGTTATAAGTAAAGTAGAACCAAATTGCGCCAGGAGCAATAAGGACACAATTAAATATTTATTACCACCATTCCCCGCCGGTAAAAATCAAAAAGGTGATATTATAGTAACATTTGATTATAACGGTATTGCACCCCAATGCTTTCCGAGGAATGACACAGCTGTTTTCAAGTTTGTTTTAAGAGATAAAGCACAAAACAGCAGCGACACAGCTTCATCGCCGCCTATTATTATCGTTAATCAATAGTGTTCATAAAAAAGATTTCGGAATTCATACTTTTCAGCAGCATATTTATAGCAGCTTGTGCGGTCGCACTTTCAATTGAAACCAATCTTTTATTTCATCTTCCATTAAATAATTTAAGTTTTTATTGTTTTGTATTTGGGGCGACTATAGTTCAATATAACCTGCACTACCTCGTAAAAACGACCGCTGTAAAAAATTCGCAACGTCTTAGATGGTCTCTCAAAAATAAAAACCTCCATGCTATTCTTTTTGCAATTGGTTGCGTTTTAATACTTGTAAGCCTGTTTAGTTTTAAGCTCCGGCACTTCTACATTTTGTCGATATTGGGAGCAATAGCTTTTTTATATTCTTTTCCGGCGCTGCCTTTTGGCAAAAGAAGGCGGATAAAAGATTATGGGTTTTTGAAAATAATTACACTGGCTCTTTTATGGACACTCGTTACTGTATGGTTTCCTGTCAACGATATTCCTGTAAATAAAACGCTGTATCTTTTTATTTTCGTAAAGCGTTTCGTCTTTATGTTCGTATTGTGTCTATTGTTTGATGTTCGTGATATTGATGTTGACCGGAAGGAAAATATAAAGACTTTGCCGGTTGCATTGGGGAAAAAAAAATCATACGAAATCGCCTGGCTTGTACTTCTGTTATTTTTGGTTCTTTCAGGTGTTCAATATTTTTTGTTCCCGGAAGCGGGTATTTTTATTGCCATGATTCTTTCTGCTGTAGCGACTTTTATTACAGTGGAGTTATCGAAGAAAACGAATTCCGATTTCTTTTATCTTGCGGGTATTGACGGCATGATGTTGCTGCAGGCTGCACTCGTTTATCTTCTCAGTTTAAAACTTTAAATTTGCACACTCGTTACTAAAAACTATTTTTAAGATATGGCTAAAAGCAAAAATTCCAATTCCGTTATTACAGAAAAATCCCTTTCTTTTTTAAAAGATTATATCAATACTCCGTCGCCGGTTGGCTTTGAAACAGGTGGGCAAAAGGTCTGGCTTAATTACATCAAAGACTATGTAGACACCACTTTTACCGATGCTTATGGAACAGCAGTGGGAGTTATAAATCCTAATAAAACTTTCAAGGTAGTCATAGAGGCGCATGCAGATGAAATAAGCTGGTTTGTGAATTACATATCTCCCGAAGGCCTTATTTATTTGAAAAGAAACGGTGGAGTAGATCACCAGGTTGCTCCTTCGCAACGTGTGCTTGTGCACGGGAAAAAAGGCCCTGTAAAAGCAGTTTTTGGCTGGCCTGCTATTCACACACGTTCGGGTAATTCAGATGGCAAAGAACAGCAGCCCAAAGTCGATAATCTATTTCTTGATTGCGGCGCTCGAAATAAAAAGGAGGTAGAAGGCGTAGGCATTCACGTTGGTAACGCGGTAACATATGCTGATGGATTTGACGAGGTTTCTTACGGAAATTTTATTGCACGTGCATTTGATAACCGCATCGGCGGATTTATGATTGCAGAGGTTGCAAGACTACTCAAAGAAAATAAAAAAACACTTCCATTCGCATTGTATATTGTGAATGCGGTACAGGAAGAAATAGGGCTTCGCGGCGCTGAGATGATAGCCAGGAAAATAAAACCTGATATTGCGATCATTACTGATGTTACGCACGATTCAACTACACCTATGATCAATAAACTGGTAGAAGGAGATTGTGCATGTGGCAAAGGCCCGGCATTGGTTTATGGACCTGCTGTGCATAATAAATTACTTGGTGTTATAGAGAAAGTGGCTGAGAAAAATAAGATCCCTTTGCAATTGAGAGCGGTAAGCAGGAGCACAGGTACCGATACAGATTCTTTTGCTTATGCCAATGACGGTTGTCCGTCAGCACTTATTTCAATTCCCTTACGTTATATGCATACCACCGTTGAAATGCTGCACAGGGACGATGTGAATAATACGATCAGGCTTATGTATGAAAGCATTTTGACGCTTACACCTAAAACCAATTTAAGTTATTTCTAATGGTCGCAAACCTCCTGTATATTGATCCCGGAAGCGGTAGTTATCTCGTGCAAATGATAATAGCGGCGATACTCGGAGGTATGTTTTACATTAAGACAATCTGGAAAAAAATCAGGCTATTCTTTACAAAAAGTAAAGGAGTTTCAGAGAACGAACCCATAGATGAGTAACATAGCGCGTCATCCCGCCTCTTTCAAAGATCCGTCAGGCTTTGTGTTTGAAAGGAATGATATCTTTTACCGGCAGATAAATCAATCTTATAAGGATGATTACGATCTGCTAATGAACTCGGGATTATACAAAGAACTTGTAAAAAAAAAGTACCTTCTCCCACATGATGAAATCAATGAAAATTTTACAGGATCTCCTGATTGGTATAAAACTATACTGCCCGAACAGCTATCTTTCATCAGCTATCCTTATGAATGGTGTTTTGGCCAGATAAAAGATGCGGCATTGCTTACATTATCCGTACAAAAAATAGCGCTTGGTTATGGAATGATTCTGAAAGATGCCACGCATTTCAATGTCCAGTTTCATAATGGTAAGGCCGTATTCATTGATACATTGTCATTCGAAAAATACAACGCATCGCAGCCCTGGGTAGCTTACCGGCAATTCTGTGAATGTTTTCTCTTCCCATTATTTCTTCAAAAATATCTTAAAATAGATGTTCAAAAATTAATGCTTACTTATCCCGACGGAATCCCGGCAACTGTAACAAAAGAACTCCTTCCGCCGAAAAGCGTTTTCAATTTGGGAGTGGGATTGCATGTTTCTCTTCAAAGCAGAATCAAAGCGGGCAACAATCCGGGTGACTACAAAGGCCAGTTTGATGAAAAGAAAATGCTTCATTTGGTGAGTAACCTTGAAGATAATATTAAAAAATGCACATTAAATAAAAAAAATAAAACTACCTGGAGTAATTACTATGATGAAACCATCATAAGTAAATCCTATCTCTCAGAAAAGGAAATTGCTTTTCATAAACTCATAGGCTTAACAGAGTTCCAAACCGTCCTCGATATTGGCGCAAATGATGGATTTTTTTCAAAGATAATTTCGGAAAAAGCAAAGGCAATTGTCTCAATTGATTTTGATCAAAACTGCATTAATAGTTTGTATTCTTACACCAAAGAAAAGAAGTCGCTGAATATTCTTCCTCTCTGTATTGACTTCGCCAACCCCACACCTGCTGTTGGTTTTGATAATAAAGAACGCAGCTCATTTCTTGATCGTGCGAAGTTTGATCTTGTATTGGCATTGGCATTTATCCATCACCTGGCGATAAGTAAAAACATTCCATTTCGAAATATTGCTGAATCCTTTCAAAAAATAGGACGGTCGATAATTGTAGAATTCATCCCCAAAGAAGATGAAAAAGTTCAGCAACTTTTACAAAATAGAAAAGATATTTTTTCAGATTATAATGAAGCTGAATTCATAAATGCTTTTGGTAAATATTTTGACATTGCCGGTGCAATTAAAATACCGGGGACACATCGCACAATATACCTGCTACGCCGGAAAAAAAATTAATCATTGTTGCTGGCTAAAATTTAGATATCTCCATTGGACAAGGAACGGAGGCGAATAAAAATAAAATTAGCATGATACATTTTTTACGAAAACAACCATGGTATTTGTTGTTACTGCCGGTTTTTTTCGTAACGCATGGCTTTGCTGAAAATTTTGGTTTCGTTAATTTTTCGGATGTCCTGGTTCTTGCCGGTACCTATATTGCGGCAGCGATAGTTCTCTTCATTTTATTTTTGCCCGTATTTAAAAACCGGATCAAATCGGCACTGGCAGTATCTTTCCTAATGGCCTTCTTCTTATTTTTCGGAGCCGTACAGGATTTCTTTAAAGCCCACATTCCGGTTTTAAATAAATATTCAGTATTGCTTTTGCTTTTTATAATAGTCTTTGTAACCCTGGTCTGGTACTTAAAAAAGGCTAAAAATGAGTTTTCAAAATTGAATTTGTTTCTGAACAGCTTGTTTTTTATTTACATCATTATTGATCTCTGTTCATTGATTTACAAAAATTTTAATTCCCCGGTGAATAAACTATCTGCTTATTCATTTGCAAAAAAAAATAATTATCAAATCTGCGATAATTGTCCGAAACCAGATATCTATTTCTTAGTATTTGATGAGTATGCCAGTACCGTGTCCTTAAAAAATCATTTCAACTATGATAATAGTTCACTGGATACTTTCTTAATTGAAAATGGATTTCATATACAACCGAAAAGCACAAGTAATTATGATATTACACCTTTTTCGATTGCATCAATGTTAAACATGTCTTATCTGAAAGGAATAACAAACGGGGAGGTTTCAATTGAGGATTACGCCCGCTGTAATGAATTAATCAGGAAGAATGAAGTAATAAATTTTCTTTCGACGCAGGGATATGATATTGTGAATTATTCAATTTTTGACCTGGCAGGAAGCCCCTCGCTTACCACACAAAACCTGCTGCCTCTTAAAACAAAGCTTATTACTGATGCCACATTGCTCAATAGGGCTCAAAAAGACTTGTTGTGGAACTTCACCGTAGGCAGGTTTAAAATCAAATGGTTCTCACAAAAATTGATTTATGCCAATAAGCATACTAATGAAATGTTTGCACGATTAGTCGAAAACGCTTCATCTGTCTCTAATAAAACTCCGAAATTTTTTTACGCACATTTTTTTTTACCGCATCTTCCTTATTATTACCGGCAAGATGGAAATCTTAAAAATGAAACAGTACTGCTAAAGGAATGGAATAAATGGATTACTCCTTCCTACCTGGAATATGTAACCTATACAAATACCAAAATCAAAGAACTAATCTCAGTTATAAAACAAAATACAAAAGGAGAGGCGGTTATTATTTTTATGGGAGATCATGGTTTTCGTAAACCCACTAATGACGGGGACAGAACCCATTATTTCGAAAACCAGGATGCTGTTTATTTTCCTTCGAAAGATTATCATTTGTTTTATGACAGCGCAAGTGCTGTTAACCAATTTAGAATTATTTTCAATTCCTTGTTTCATCAGAATTTTCCTATATTAAAAGATTCCACCATTTTTCTAACCGATAAGAAATAAATTTGTGCCGATATTTTAAAACCAGAGTATGATAAGAAATAACTGGACAAAAGAAGAGATTTCAGAAATATACAATTCTCCATTACTTGAACTTGTATTTAGAGCAGCTACTATACATCGGGAATATCATGCAACAGGCGAAGTACAGGTATGTACATTGCTGTCTATAAAAACAGGCGGTTGCCCTGAAGATTGTGCCTATTGCCCTCAAGCTGCCCGCTACAATACCGGTCTTGATGTACAGGCCCTGATGAAAAAAGAAGAGGTGCTTGCTTATGCACAAAAAGCAAAGGATGCCGGTTCCACAAGATTTTGCATGGGGGCCGCATGGCGCGAAGTAAGAGACAATCGCGATTTTGACCGTGTGCTGGAAATGGTGGAAGGCGTGAATGAACTAGGAATGGAAGTGTGCTGCACGATGGGCATGCTTACCGAAGAACAGGCAAAAAAATTATACGATGCAGGACTTTATGCATACAATCATAACGTAGATACTTCGGAAGAACACTATGCGGACATTATTACCACGCGTACTTATAACGATCGTTTAAAAACGTTGGGGAATGTTCGCAAGGCGGGAATAAGTGTTTGTAGTGGCGGTATTATCGGTTTAGGTGAGACGCATAATGACAGGATAGGAATGCTGCATACTTTATCAACTTTGCCGCAACATCCGGGTAGTGTGCCTATTAATGCATTGGTACGTGTAAAAGGAACGCCGCTGCAGGATAATGCAAAGGTGGATATCTGGGATATGATACGGATGATTGCTACTGCAAGAATTATAATGCCCGGGGCTATGGTACGATTAAGTGCAGGCCGCTCCGAAATGAGCATCGCCGAACAGGCGCTCTGTTTTATGGCCGGAGCCAATTCAATTTTTTCGGGCGATAAATTACTTACAACACCTAACCCTGCGTTTGACGATGATAATGCAATGTTTAATTTACTCGGATTAAAACCAAGGGAAGCCTTTAAAGAAGAAAATCAATTAGCTAATTAGCTAATTGGCTAATTAGACAATTATGGTAGATAAGGAAATTCTTTTAAATGCTTTCCGGTTAATGTGCACCGCCTCTGCCATGGCGAAGACATACGATGACAACCGGCAGATTTGCAAATATGTTCATTCAACTTCCCGTGGTCACGAAGCTATACAACTCGCTACAGCCTTTAATTTGCGGCCATGCGATTATGTAAGCCCTTACTATCGTGATGAAAGTCTATTACTCGGCCTTGGCTTTTCTCCTTACACTTTAATGCTGCAGTTACTGGCAAAAGGCGGCGATATTTTTACTGGTGGAAAAGAATATTATGCACATCCTAATTACAGGGGAGATAATATGCCCACCATGATTCACCAAAGCAGCGCAACAGGAATGCAGGCGATACCTGCAACAGGAATTGCGCAGGGTTTACAATATTTGCAAAGAATTGATTCTCCCCTTTATAAAAAAGGAATTAATGGCGAAACACCTATAGTTATATGTTCCCTTGGAGACGCAAGTTTAACTGAGGGGGAGGTAAGTGAAGCTTTCCAGGTTGCCGCGTTAAAGCAATTACCCGTAATTTTTTTAGTACAGGATAATGACTGGGGAATAAGCGTTACATCTGCCGAAGCCCGAAGTATGAATGCATTCGATTTTGCAAAAGGGTTTACCGGTTTGGAGCGTGTGAGCATTGACGGTAGTGATTTTATTCAGAGCTATGAGACTATGCATAAGGTGGTCGAAATCGTGAGAAGAGAAGGAGCCCCTTATCTCGTGCATGCGAAAGTTCCATTGCTGGGACATCATACGAGCGGAGTACGCAAAGAATTTTATCGTTCCGGTGAAGATCTTCAAAGGCATGCAGAAGATGATCCCCTTCCGAAGTTGAGGAAAAAATTAGTATCGCTTGGAATAGCCGAAAATGATTTGAATGAAATTCAGTCAATAGTTGCAGAAGCGGTAGCACAACAATTTGAACAGGCTTCCAATGCACCTGAGCCCGATGCGTCAAAAATTGAAGAAAATATTTTTGCAACTTCACCCATTACTGAAGAAAGCGGAGACCGTAGCCCTCACGGTAGGGAAAAAGTGATAATGGTAGACGCCGCGTTATTTGCAATTCGCGAAATAATGGAGGAATATCCGGAAGCCGTATTATATGGCCAGGACGTGGGACGCAGGCTTGGCGGCGTTTTCAGGGAAGCGGCAACCCTGGCGGAGCAGTTTGGTGACCACCGCGTATTTAATACCGCGATCCAGGAAGCATATATTATTGGTTCTACCGTGGGAATGTCAGCAACGGGTGTAAAGCCCATTGTGGAAGTACAATTTGCAGACTATATTTTTCCTGGCATAAATCAACTGGTAACCGAGGTTGCAAAAAGTTGCTATCTCAGTAATGGAAAATTTCCTGTGCAAACTGTTATCAGGGTGCCTATAGGTGCATATGGCGGCGGTGGTCCCTACCATAGTGCCAGCATTGAAACGTTGCTTCTTACCATCAAAGGAATTAAGATTGTATATCCATCCAACGCCGCTGACATGAAAGGATTAATGAAAGCTGCATTTCTCGATCCAAACCCGGTAATTATGCTGGAGCATAAGGGACTTTACTGGAGCAAGGTGCCGGGTACAGAGGATGCGAAATCTGTTGAACCTGCAAGTGATTATCTCTTGCCCTTAGGCAAAGCGATTTCTATAATAAGTGCGGATGAAGAAAAAGTAAATCATGGGGAAACCTGTTGCATTATTACATACGGTATGGGAGTTTACTGGTCAAAGGCGGCTGCAAAACCTTTTCCGGGGCAAATTGAGATTATTGATCTTCGTACACTTTGCCCACTGGATGAGGAGCTGGTTTTTTCCACCGTAAAAAAACATAGTAAATGTCTTGTGCTTACCGAGGAACAACAAAATAATTCTTTTGCCGAGGCACTTGCAGCCCGCATTTCAAAGGAATGCTTTAAGTTTCTTGATGCGCCTGTTGAGGTGTTAGGCTCATTGAATTTACCCGCGGTACCTATGAATATTAATCTTGAAAAAGCAATGTTGCCGAATGCGGAAAAGCTTGCAGAGAGGCTAAAATCTTTATTAAAATATTAATGGAAAATACCAGGGAGAAAGAAGAGCAAAGTACAAAAACCGAGATACAATTCTTAGAAGGCCCGCAAAGCAGGTGGAAAGATTTTAAATACGCAGTAAGTGTTTTTTTTGAATTTATAAAGGGCTTCCGGGTATTACATTTTGTTGGGCCGTGCGTTACCGTATTCGGATCAGCACGGTTTAAAGAAGACCATCCGTTTTACAAACAGGCAAGAGAGCTTTCCGGCGAAATTGCAAAACTTGGATTTACAATAATGACTGGCGGCGGGCCTGGTATAATGGAAGCCGCAAACCGGGGCGCGAAAGACGTAGGAGGCAGAAGTGTAGGTTGCAATATTATTCTTCCGCATGAGCAGCATCACAATCCTTATCTCGATAAATGGGTTGATATAAAATATTTTTTCGTGAGAAAAATGATGTTGATAAAATATTCTTATGCCTTTGTAGTAATGCCGGGGGGGTTTGGTACTCTCGATGAATTTTATGAAGCAATTACTTTGGTTCAAACAAAAAAAATAAATATGTTCCCAATCATTATATGGGATAAAGAATTTTATAAAAACATTCTTGAACACAACAGGCTCATGTTTGAAGCAGGAACCATTTCGGGAAATGATGAGAACTTATACCTTATTTCTGATTCCATTGAAGAAACCGTTGCGTATATAAAGGAAAAAAGTATAAGGGCCTTTGGATTAAAATATATGGAACCTAAAAAACCTTTCAGAGGTTTTTTTGAAAAGGGATTAAAGAGAATTTTTTGACGCTTCATTTTAATAATACCCGGACTTTCATCCGTTTTGTTTGAATCTTATTTTGTTGCATCAATATTTGTGGATTACTTTTTAGATAATAATTAAAATTTACGAATTGCTTCTTACCTTACCGGTGTAGAATAGCTTGTTTCTATCCCCAAAAAATGACACCAAATTCAAAACCCGTTTTGCAAAATAAAACCCGCAGATTCCTGCAAGGTGGAGGTGAAATGGGCAATCTTATCCGCTCCTTAGATTTTTCAAAAGCTGCTATTGGTGATCCGGAAAACTGGTGCGAAAGTCTACGTACTGCTGTTAACATTTGCCTTAACTCAGGTGCCCCAATGCTTGTACTATGCGGAGAAAATTATGTGCAGATATACAATGATGCTTACCACAAAATGGTGGGTGCGCAACATGCAGGATTAATGTGCGCAAAAGCATCGGATGTATGGAGGGACATATGGCCGAAAATAAGCCATGGGCTGCAAAAAATTTTGAAAAAAGAAGAAACCAATTTTACGGAAGACAGGTTTTTTCAGCACGAAAAAAGCGGGTACCCTGAAGAACATTATTTTGCCTTTTCATATAGCCCTGTTTATAATTTTGAAACTGAAAGTATAGAGGGAATATTTTGCACTGTTGCAGAAACTGCCAAAAGACCGGCATCTCAAGATGTTCTTAAACACCAGTTAAACGAGCTGTTTTCAGAAGCTCCCTTCGGCGTCAGCATTTGCTATGGGGAAAACCATGTAATAGATGTAGCTAACAAAAGAATGTTTGAAATATGGGGAAGAAGCGCGAAAGAGGTAATGAAGAAGCCTGTTTTCGAAGCCTTACCGGAGGCAACTAACCAGGGATTTGAGCAACTGCTGGATAATGTTTTTCGCACGGGAAAAAGGTTTGTAGCGCATGAACTTCCGGTGAGGCTTTTACGAAACGGAATGATCGAAACAATATTTGTAAAATTTGTTTTTGAAACATTGCTTGACGGGAGCGGTAAAGTTTATGCAGTCATGTGCCTGGCTGATGAAGTAACTGGTGCGGTAGCTGCCAGGAAAGAGGTAGAAGATAGCGAAGAGCGATTGAGATTGGCAACAGAAGCCACAAATCTCGGTACATGGGAATTTTATCCGCTGGAAGGGACGTTGAATTTATCCGCGTTGTGTAAAAAAATTTATGGATTTCCTCCTGATAAAAAATTAAGCTATGATTTGTTCTATGATCACATTCATTCTGACGATAAAAACTCCGTTCGCGATGCAATCGAAAGAGCTTGTGATCCCGGAGGCACCGGCAATTATAACATAGAATATCGTATTGTCCGTTTCAATGATGAACTGGTAAGATGGGTAAAGGCGCAATGCAAAGTGTTTTTTGATAATGATAAAAATCCTGTAAGGTTTATTGGAACCATATTAGATATAACTGATGCGAAATTAAAAGAAGAGGTTTTGCGTGATAATGAAGAAAGATTACGTCATGCAGTGGACTCGGGGGAACTGGGCACTTACGAACTTGATAATGATGCGGGCAGTATTATTTTTTCATCAAGACTTGCCGAAATATTTGGATTGGATTCTTCAAAACCAATGACCCACCAGGATTTGAAAAATGCCATTCATCCTGATGATATAAGTATCCGTAATAAGGCTCAGGTTATGGCGAAAGAAACCGGGACGTTATTTTATGAAGTACGGGTTGTATGGCGCGACGGATCTATACGTTGGGTACGCGTGAACGGGAAAGTAATGAACGATGACAAAGGTATTGCTTTGCGTACTTATGGAACGGTGGTTGATATAACAGACCATAAACAATCTGAAACAATTTTAAAACAATCTGAACAGGAGTTGCGACTTATTGCAGATGCCATACCACACATGGTGTGGGTAATAGATCCGGACGGCACCATTTCATTTATTAATAAGCAATGGGCTGACTGGACCGGGCTAACACTTGAGGAAATTAACAATGGAGCGTGGCAAAAAAATTTTCATCCTGATGACGTTGAGAAGGTTGCTCTCACATGGCAGCATTCAATTGAAAATAATAAAGAGTATTCCGGCGAGTATAGAATAAAGGACCGCGATGGCAACTATTTTTGGTTTATGGGCACTACAACTCCCATGAGAAACGGCGAAGGCCGCATTATTAAATGGATAGGTACCAGCACAAATATTGATGAACAAAAGAAAATACAGAATGCCCTAAAAGAGAGGGAAGAACAATTCAGACAGCTCGCTGATTCAATGCCACAAATCGTATGGACCGCGCAACCCGACGGCAGGCTGGATTATTACAATAAAAAGTGGTACGACTTTACCGGATTTGAACAAGGCATGGATGCAGATGCAGCAAGATCAGAAATATTGCATCCGGATGACGTGGAATTTTGCAGGCAGACATGGTATAACTCGGTAAGGACCGGTAAAAACTATCACATAGAGTATCGTTTTAAAAACAGGAAGGCGCCGGGCACTTATTGCTGGTATCTTGGACGGGCGCTCCCGATATACAATTCTGAAGGAAAAATTGTGAAGTGGTATGGAACCTGTACTGACATAAACGATCAAAAGGAAATAGAAGCTTTACTAAAGGAGAGTGAAAAACGGTTCAGGCAAATGGCGGATTCCGTGCCGCAGCATGTATGGACAGCAAAGGCCGACGGGGGCCTCGATTATGTAAACCAAAGAGCTGTAAATTATTTTGGCAAAACTGCTGAAGAGATCATAGGTGAGGGGAAGTTTGATGGGATACATCCCGATGATGTTCCGGTTGCGAAGGAACGCTGGCAGCATTCTTTAAGAACAAACGAACCCTTCCAGGTTGAGTACAGGTTGAAGAATAAAAATAATATTTACCGGTGGCACCTTGGGCGAGCTACTCCTTATGCAAATAAATACAATGAAATAAAATGGTTTGGAACCAATACAGACATCGAAGAGCACAAATATGGTGAACAGAAGAAAGATGAATTTATCAGCATTGCGTCACACGAATTGAAAACTCCTATAACAAGCCTTAAAGGAATTGTTTTTATCTTAAAGGAAATCCTGGAAAAATACGGAGTGTCGGAGGCTGCAAAACTGCTCACCACCATGGACAATCAGCTTATTAAGCTGACAAAGCTTATAACGGACTTATTGGATGTGAATAATATTGAAGGGAACCAGCTAAGATTAAACAGGGAAGATTTTGAATTCAGCGAACTTGTAAAGGAAACGGTTGATAGCGTTCAGCACATATCTCCCGGGCATTCGCTTATAATTGAGTCTGATGAAAAGTTGATTTACAATGGCGACAAACTCAGGCTTGAACAGGTAATTACGAACCTCCTGACCAATGCAGTCAAATATTCACCCGGCAGTAATAAAGTAATTATCCGTTATGAAATTACAGATGAAAATATTGTGATGTCAGTTCATGATTTTGGAATTGGAATTGAACGGGAAGATCTAAGCAAATTATTCGACAGGTTTTATCGCGTCCATAATTCGTTGAGGTTCGGAGGTCTTGGACTCGGCTTATATATTTCCGCGAATATCATTAAGGCACATAATGGGAGTTTCTGGATTGAGAGCGAACCTGGCAAAGGATCCGTGTTTTATTTTTTACTTCCCCGCAATGAAGATTTGACGGGTAAGAATATAAACACCGATAATGCAACTTTTTATAAGGATGGCCAGGTTTCCATAAATTATGATAAAGAAAATAAATGGATAGAAGCGAATTGGACCGGTTTCCAGAACCTTGAATCGGTGCAAAGAGGCTGCCTCGCGATATTGAGCCTTTTCAAAAAAAACCATTGCACGAAAATATTAAACAATTACACCCGCGTTCTTGGTAATTGGTCTGACGCCGCAGAATGGGGCGGCAATATATGGTTTCCTCAAATGCAACACGCCGGTCTGCAATTTTTTGCGTGGGTATATTCACCAGGAACTTTTAGCCAGATGGCTGCGGAAAAAAGTATAGATGTTATGACCGGCAGTATCACATCCCGGTTTTTTAATAACGTTAGCGAAGCTGAAGAATGGTTGAAGGATGTTAAGTAATTATGCTTTGTCAATATTCTAAAATAGCTGCCATAAATTTCTGGCAGCTATTTTAGTAAAATTTCGCATTAAGAAATCTGGATCAGCCTTGGAGCTTTTTGTTTGGCCTCTTCCTTTTTGGGAATATTAAGGTGCAATACCCCGCCTTCATACCTGGCGTTTATTTTGTCAGAATCTACCACATCTTTCGGTAATGTAAATGAACGCTGAAATGACTGATAGCTGAATTCCCTCATCGAATAGTTTTCATCGTCTCTGTTTTTCTTCTCGCTTTTTGTCTCAGATGAAATGGTAAGGCAGTTACCATCAAGCTCAACTTTAAAATCGTCTTTAGTCATACCCGGTGCGGCAACTTCCACTTCAAAAGTATCTTTGGTCTCCTTAACGTTAACGGCAGGTACTGTCGTGCCGGTATTGGAAAAATTAGAATTTCTCCAATCAAACGTATCCCTGTTGAAAAAATCATCAAAGAGGATAGGGAATGTGTTTAATAAACTGCCATTTCTTTTTATTAAATTCATAATAGCCTCCTTTTTTAAAATGATTAATAAATTGGTTTCTTCTTTAAGGCCCCAACTTTTGTGCCATTGGCGCTGGGAAAACATGAACTGAATGATTGACACAATTTTGCCAAATATTCTTTTTAAAACACTGAAATTTTTTCAGGGATAGTTGATCAAACTTTACTATTAGTGACAATAGCCACCTTGCAGATACACCTCTATACCAAATTTTTTTGCTCCGAAGATGAAAACCGAACTTTGATTGCTTCATTTCTTTTTTCCATTTTTAGAGAAAGAATATTTAATAAAAAATTGGCCCGATAATTTCGGGAAAGTTATTAGTCACACGAAATATCAAATTGAATAAAGATGAAAAATTTTCACGATAAAAAATTTCCAAACGAAAGCGATTCTTATAGAGAGGCACGCAATGAGCTCCTGGAAGCAGAAATGAATTTACGGAGGCAGACCGAAGAAGTTGCGGACTTACGGCGCAAATTACCACAAGGCGGAAAGGTAAAGGAAGATTATGTTTTCGAAGAAATGGATGCTTCAGGAAATATAAAACAGGTAAAGCTATCTGAGCTTTTTGCTCCCGGCAAAGACTCGCTCATAATTTACAGCTTTATGTTTAGTGATGAAAATGAAAAGCCATGTACGAGTTGCAACTCCATCGCCGATGGACTGGACGGAATGGTGTTTCATGCGGAGCAGAGAGTCAACATTGCAATTGTTGCCAAAGCGTCAATTAACAGATTTAACGATTGGGCCAAAAGCAGGGGATGGAAAAATTTACACCTGCTTTCGTCGTCGGCAAATACTTATAACAGGGATTATTTTGGGGAGAACGAAAAAGGAAATCAATGGCCGATGCTTAATGTATTCCGAAAAACCGGCGACGGGATATGTCATTTTTATGCAACAGAATTATTGTTCGCGCCTGCGGACATGGGACAGGAAAGCCGTCATGTAGATTCAATCTGGCCCATCTGGAATTTATTTGATCTTATTCCCGAAGGACGTGGTATAGACTGGAACCCAAAACATTCATATTAGTTTCATGAATGCTTATAGAAAAAATTTGATAAATAATTCTTATGCAAAGTGCCCGTCGTAATAAGGGCATTTTTTGTTGACGGGTTAGCACGTGACCATGTATATCTGCAGGGCCGCACAAAAATAATTTGCGTTTTATATTCGCCCAACTTTATATTCAATGATTTATTTTCGCAAGAATATGAAGTCAGGATTTGTAAATATTTTTGGAATGCCTAATGCAGGTAAAAGCACATTGCTGAACGCATTGATGGGGGAGAAGCTTGCGATAACTTCACCAAAAGCACAAACCACGAGACATCGTATTAAAGGAATTTTAACGGGTGAAAACTACCAGGTGATTTTTTCTGATACCCCCGGAATAATTGAACCGAAATATAAACTGCATGAAAAAATGATGCAGGCTGTGAAAGGCAGCCTTGAGGATGCTGATGTCGCTTTACTGATCGTTGATGTTAAAGATGGACTTGAAGAGGCAGATATCATTTTCTCCTCCCTTCATCTCAAAATCCCTGCCTTGGTTGTACTTAATAAAATTGATGTTGCTGGTAAGAATTTGATCGAGACTGCGAAAGATTTCTTTTTGCAAAAAAATTATTGCAAAGAAGTTGTTGGAGTTTCAGCGCTTAAGAAAGCAGGAATTAAAGAATTACTTGCTACCATAATTTCTTTGTTACCGGAAGGGGAACCCTTTTATAACAATGATAATTTAAGTGACCTGCCCACAAAATTTTTTGTTGGGGAATTGATAAGAGAAAAAATATTTTATTTATACCAGGAAGAAATTCCATACCACGCTACTGTGCTCGTACAGGAATACCGGGAAAAAACAACGCTCACGAAAATTTCAGCAGATATTATTTTGCAGAGGGAAACTCAGAAAGGGATCGTATTAGGTGAAGGAGGAAAGATGATCAGGCAATTAGGAACGCTGGCCAGAAAGGATATTGAAGAATTTATTGGACGGAAAGTTTTCCTTGAGTTGTTTGTGAAAGTGCGACCCAAGTGGAGGGATAATGAAATACATTTGAAGGAATACGGATATTAGAAGAATATGCGATCTGCGATGTGAAGAAATGTGCGAAGTACGGTGTGTGATTTACGATGTGGGTACTGAAGTGAAAAAATGTATGATGTAATGTAGGGAGGTGATGGAAGAAATATTTTTGTGGTTAAGAATGACATTTTGGAGTACGAATCACACACGTCGTACATCTTACATCATACATCGTACATGACTAAGACTTAATCTTTATAGTGCCTAAAATAAAATCATGAATTCATTTGGACGAATATTCAGAGTTGCGATTTTTGGCGAATCACATGGGCCATTTGTGGGGTTAAATATAGACGGTTGCCCCCCGGGAATAACCATAACTCCCAATGATTTTACAGAAGATATTGAGAGAAGAAAGCCCGGCGCAAAAGGAACAACACCGCGGAAGGAAGACGATATTCCTGAAATTATTTCCGGTGTTTTTAATGATAAAACAACGGGCGCTCCAATCACAATTTTATTCAGGAACAGTAATACAAGGAGTGGTGATTATGAAAAGCAGAAAGCCGTTCCCCGGCCCGGCCACGCCGATTTTGTTGCCCATAAAAAATTCAAGGGCAATGAAGATTACAGGGGCGGTGGCCATTTTAGCGGCAGGCTCACAGTCGCAATAGTTGCCATGGGTGTGATTGCAAAGAAAGTAATTCAATCCGTTTTCGCTGAAAATTCAATTACCATCAGTGCCAGGATTCTTGAGATTGGAGGTGAGCACGATCCTGAAAAAGGTTTGCAAAAAGCAATCGATCAAAAAGACTCTATCGGTGGCGTCGTAGAATGTACCGTTACTAACCTTCCAATAGGGCTTGGGGAACCTTTTTTTGATTCGGCAGAATCATTACTAAGCCATGCGGTTTTTGCGATACCTGCGGTTAAGGGAATTGAGTTTGGAGCAGGTTTCGCGGCTGCAAAAATGTTTGGAAGTGAACACAACGATGCATTATTAAATGAAAATGGGAAAACCGCAACCAATCATGCAGGTGGCATTCTCGGCGGGATAACAAATGGAAATGATCTTGTGTTCCGGATCGCAGTAAAACCAACGTCCTCCACACCGAAGGAGCAACAAACATTAAATGTTGAAAGTGGAAACGTTGAACCGTTTTCCGTGAAAGGCCGACACGATTTGTGTATCGCTTTAAGAGTGCCTGTAGTACTGGAAGCTGTTACTGCGACGGTGCTTGCAGATTTATTACTAATTTCCAAGCGCTAATTTTAAAAGCCGGAGTGTAACGATGTAAGTGGTATTAATAAAACAGCAGGTATCTCAACCGATTTACCTGTCTTCTATTACCCGCTTCATTGCCCTATGCGATATCAACTCTTCTGCTTCAACCGTGTCTCTCATATAACGCTTTATTTTTCCGGTTGAGCTATAGAGAAATAGATCTCTAAGATTTTTTCCCATGGAAGGCGCTATAAATTTCAGGGAGAATTTAGTCGGTGTAAAAGTTGATAATGCTTTTGAAAAATAATTCATGGACATTATTTATATAAATTGATAACGCCTGCTTTTGCTTAATTAGTATTTCATCAGGGTTTAAGATAGTGCCCAAAAAAAACCGAGGCATTTTTTAGTGTCAGTAAATGTTTATAGATTAGGTACTTAAACTCCTGGCCCAGGACTAAAATAAATGCCATCATGAAAAATATCATCCTTCTATTTTTTTATTTCTTCACCGGCGCAGGGGTGATCCAGGCGCAAAGTAATAAGCCCACACAGGCTCAACAAAAAGTCATTTCAGCCCTGATCGATCGATATTCCGAAGCGAGGGAAAAAAGCGATACGGTGCTGCTCAAAACTATTTTAACTAAAGACGTTGATCAATTGGTATCCACAGGTGAATGGAGAGCAGGCATTGCCGCAGCTATTGAGGGCATGTTAAAAAGTTCTGCCGGCAGCCCCGGCACCAGAACACTTACTGTTGATAAAATACGCATGCTGGATGCAAACTGCGCCATCGTAGATTGCCGCTACGAAATAGGGAACGCCGGCAACATAACACGAAAAATGTGGAGCACCTTTATGGTGGTTGCTGACAACGAACAATGGAAGATTAGTGCTATCAGGAATATGTTGCCCGCCGGAAATAAATAATGGACTTAGCTTAAATGCATGATGAACCCTGGCTTGAATAAATTTTTCTATCTTTTCTTCATTACCAGGGCGGTTCTGTTGGTAAGATAAACACCGAGGTTTTGATTTTCATCTGTAACAAAATCCATGCTGTCATCCACCCTTTCAAATCCTCCAAATTCCTTTTTGTCTGAATTAAGTATAATGTTGTAGGTCCCTTTTTGCGGCGCACGAAACTGGTATCCGAAAATGGAATTACCTGCGCTAAAATTGAAAATGAAAACCAGGTTATTTTTTTCAAAGATGATCACTTTGTTATCGGTATCCATATTAATTTGCGCAGGCAGGGATGCGCTTAGAATTTTATTTTCTTTGATGACCCTTATCATTGCTTTGTCCCAATTGGCGAGGAATTTATATTTAAGATCTCCCCTGTCCGCCAGCGACCATTGCCGCCTTGCGTATTGATAGCTCCAGTTGTTTCCTTCTCTCGGGAAATCTACCCATTCGGGATGGCCGAATTCATTGCCAATAAAATTGAGGTATCCTTCGCCACCAAGACTAATGGTAAAAAGGCGAATCAGTTTATGCAAAGCAATGCCACGATCAACGACCATGTTTACATCTGATACCTGCATTTGAAAATACATTTCTTTATCCATCAGCCAGAAGGCAATGGTTTTGTCTCCCACAAGTGCCTGGTCATGCGATTCCGCATAGCCTATAGTTTTTTCTTTGTAACGCCGGTTGATCAATACACTCCACATTTCATGTAAGTCCCATTCTTCGTCAGTTTTTTCTTTAAGTGTTTTAATCCAGAAATCGGGTATACCCATGCCCAATCTAAAGTCAAAACCCAACCCCCCTTCTTTGGGATTTCGACATAAACCCGGCATCCCGCTTACATCTTCAGCAATTGAAATCGAATGTTCTTTAAACTCATGAATCACGTCATTAGCCAGTTGCAGGTAGGTTACTGCATCCCAATCGACTTCGTAAAAATATTTATCATAGTGATCGAAGGAGGTGTGGCCATGGTGAAAGTAAAGCATAGAAGTAACCCCATCGAAACGGTAGCCATCGAAATGAAATTCTTCCATCCAATACCGCACATTAGAAAGAAGGAATTTTTTTACTTCCCATTTTCCGTAATCAAATAATTTTGAATCCCATCCTTCATGGTATCCTCTGCCGCCCCTGTGAAAATACTGGCTGCCGGATCCATCAAATTCATTCAGTCCTTCTGCTGCATTTTTTACAGCATGAGAATGTACGATATCCATAATCACCGTGATGCCCATGCTGTGCGCCGTGTTCACCAGGTATTTCAAATCTTCCGGGTTGCCAAAACCAGAGGTGGGTGCAAAAAAATTAGAAACGTGATAACCGAACGATCCGTAATAAGGATGTTCCATAACGGCCATCATCTGTATACAATTATATCCACCTTCTTTTATCCTTGGCAATATGTTATCAGCGAATTCCCGGTAAGTTCCCATACGTTCGGCCTCCTGTGCCATACCTACATGACATTCATAAATAACAGGCTGCTCAATATTTTCAGGGGATGAAAAATTATTGTCAGTCCAGTTGAAAGGTTCGGGAAACCATAACTGCCCTGAAAAATCATACGTTTCAGGGTCCTGTATTACTTTACGAATGTAAGCTGGTATCCTGTCCTTTGCGCCGTTTCCGGCCACCACATGCACCTTTATCTTACTGCCATGAACAAAAATAGATTTGTATTCTGCGTATGGAAGAAATATTTCCCAGTCCCCGTTCTTATTTCTATGTAATTCATGAGCAGTTCTGTCCCAGCCGTTAAAATCGCCGGTGAGGAATAACTGGTGAGCATTCGGCGCCCATTCCCTGTAGGTCCATCCCTTTTTTTCGGTGTCGAAATTTATTCCATAATAATCATGGCCTTTGGCAAAATTGAGCAGGCTTCCCTCGGCTTCTTCAATTTCGGTCCTCGCTCTTTTATACCGGTCGTATCTTTCATAAACGTCATGGGTATATGGCGCCAGCCAGGGATCTTCTTTTACAATGGCAGGTAATTTTTCTTTATCCATAAATTAATTCTTTTTAAAATATTATGCAGTCAGTTAAATCAATCGTTTTCTTTATTGCCTTAAGAGAACGACAGATAGTACAGATTTTGAGAAGACTTGTCGCTACAGCTTAATTCAAGATCGTTACGTTCAAGCTCTTAAGCTACAAAAAAATTACCTGCTATTGTAATAATTACCGGAAAAACAAAAACTGCTCACCTGTAAATATCACATGCTCCTTTACGTTAGGCCAGTTCCCGCACTTCCACTGGTTACATAAGGGATACGATTATCTTATAAAGATTTCTGGAATACAAAAGGACGCAAATACGAATAGCATTATTTTCTTCGGGAGATTGGGTTAAAAATTTTACCGTAATAGTTTTTGGAAAAATGGAATTAATTCCTTTGCCAGGATAGCGTGTTCTTCCACATTGGGATGGCCTGAGCAACCATGCGCCTGCATAGGATTAAAAAAATATAATGCAACAGGTTTGTCATTGGAATGCGATATATCAATATTTTGCTTTACGGCGGTAAGACAATTTTGCAGCCTGGTTCTGTTATCGCCGTGCACCATAGGGCTGCTAAGCAGGGCAATTATTGCATTGGGATATTTCGATTTTACAAGTTGTACAAAACTTATATAATGATTTACAAAAGTTAGGCTGTCAAAAGGAAGACGCGGTTTTTTCCCATCCCCATTGCTAAAGTCATTTGTGCCTAACGCAATGCTTACGATTTTTGGAGGAAACTTTTTAAAATCCCATGGCTCAAACCCCTCCTTCCGCAGGTTGGCTTTTTCATAAACATCAGGCATATCCGGACCGTCACTGTTCCAATTGCGGTACACGCCGATACCACTTACGCAACTCATTACAAAATTTACAGAAAGCGCCCTTGCTACCCGCGGGCCGTATGCATAATATGCGTTATGATGATCGTGATATTCCCCGGTTCCGCAAGGTATTTCCGTGGAATCGGCCGCGGCACCGCATGTGATGCTGTTCCCGATAAATTCTATTACCGGCGCATTAGGAACTTTCAGTGGCCTGATATTTTTGGCAACAATTTTTTGAATGTTGATAGCGCCTGTTTGTGCTTCTGTAGTTTTATATATCCAGATCACGTGTCTCCTTTCATCCGGTGCGGTAAGAACGATTGGCGTGGGTGAATTTCCTTCTACTCTTATTTTTCCCTGGTAGTCATCATCCAATGTGTATTGAAAATAATTATGGCTATTCGCACCAGGCACGGAAGCATAAACCTGGCAATTTTTCCCCTGGAAACTAAAGCCGAAATGAACGGCCGAACCTATGAGTTCAAGATTATTTTGGCCGTCTGTTACAGTTCTTCCCAATGGTTGGAGATCGGTTGCCTTCAGTTCATTTAAGGAAGCGATATTGCTGTGCCTGGAAGAAGCGCAGCCTGCAACGATGAAGCAAAAGATGATTGTAAGATTTGTAAATTTTTGTCGCATGGTAGTTTAGCTTCACCCCAACCTCCCACAGATCGGCAGGCTCACGAAAGGGAACTGGGTTGAGTGCTATATTTAAGATTAAAAGTTATTGAATTTTTATTTTAAAAATATCTAATTAGTCTCTTTTAATTTCTTTCTAAAAAAACAACACCTTTTTCTCCTGCAATAATTGCTTTGTGAGCAAGTTGATAAAAAAGAGATGTCTCAACGATGCCCGGAATATTTTTGCAAAGCGGATTTATTTGAGATAGGGCGGGCCAGCTTTCAAAATAAACATCCAGCAAATAATTTCCATTCTCCGTGAAAACAGGACCATCCTTTTTATCATTCATTCTCATGGAGCTTTTTATACCCGGAAATGATTGCTGCATTTTATGCGGAACAAATGAAAGAGCCTCGGGCAGCATCTCAAGCACCAATGGATATTTCGCGTCAAACGTATCAACGAGTTTTGATTCATCGCCGACTAATACAAACTGGTTTGCCATTGAGGCCAGTAATTTTTCCTGTGTATGAATGCCACCGCCACTTTTCAATGCATTCAGTTGTCTATCGAATTGATCGCAGCCATCAAAGTAGGTGTCAATCTCCTTAAATGCCGCGGTTGACAAAACGGGGAGTTTTTCTTTCAGCAATAATTGCCTTGTCGTAAATGATGAGGTGAGGAATTTTAAATGCAACCCATTTTCTATTTCTTTTTTAAGAAATTCCACCATATAAGCTATTGTTGAACCCGCACCGAGGCCAACCGTATTATTTTCACTTACAAGTGTGCTTGCCTTCGAAGCGGCTTGCTGTTTGAAATTCATTTTTTTAAGGACATTCATTAATTAGAAATAAAAAACAAAAATGTATTGAATCTGCAATTCTCACAATTTAGGATTTTGCGGGAGGCTTCTGAATAAATTTAATTTTTTAATCAGCTTTGAAATAAATTTTTGAGGAAATTGAATTAAAATATTATTTACCTTTTCCTTTCTAAAGCAGATTAAATTAAATTATATAATAACCAGTTCATGAAAATTTTTAATAAAACAATACCGCTTCTGTTGCTAAGCCTTTCTTTAAGTACATCAGCCCAGAAAAACAAAACCTACCAGTTAAATTCCCCTAACGGAAATATAGTTTTGAAAATTGATGCGGGAGAAAAGCTGCAATGGTCCGTTACAGATAATTTATCAGTTGTGATTGCGCCATCTGTAATATCAATGCAATTGCAATCAGGCGAGGTGCTTGGAGATAAGCCGCAAATCATTTCCGCAAAAAGTGAAAAAACAAATACAACAATAAAGGCCATTCACTATATCAAAGATGTTATTCCCGATGTACATAATCAGCTTATTTTAAATTGTAAGGGGGATTATGGTGTCATTTTCCGTGCATATAATGATGGAGCAGCTTATCGGTTTTTTACAAAGAAGAAAGGAGAAATCGTCGTAGTAAATGAACAGGCCGGCTTTAATTTTGAGAAAGATTATAAATGCTTTATTCCCTTCGTAAGAGATTTCCGTGGAAAAGAACAATATGTACAATCATTCGAAGCGTTGTACACTGAAAAAAAGATATCGGAATTCAATAAAGATACATTGGGATTTTTGCCCGCTCTCGTAGATATGGGAGATAAAAAAGCAATTTTGCTGGAGGCAGATCTTGAAGATTATCCCGGCATGTTTATACAGGTAAATGAGGCTGCGGAAAATAGCTTTAAAAGTGTGTTTGCTCCGTACCCGGCAGAGGAAGCGCAGGGGGGCTATAAGATGTTGAATACGATGCCCACCAAAAGAGCGGATTTTATTGCGAAGGTAAATGGTACAAGAAATTTCCCCTGGCGGGCAATTATAATCAGCGATAATGATACTTCCTTACTCAACAATGATATGGTTCAGAAACTGGCCTCGCCATCCCGCATTTCCGATCCCTCATGGATAAAGCCAGGCAAGGTTGCGTGGGATTGGTGGAACGACTGGAATGTAACTCATGTAGATTTCAGGGCGGGAGTGAACACAGAAACTTATAAATATTATATTGACTTTGCAGCCGCCAATAAGCTGGAATATATAATTCTGGACGAAGGCTGGAGTAATGATCTTGACCTGATGGATGTGTCTCCCAAAATAAATTTGCAGGAAATAATTGATTACGGCAAACAAAAAAATGTGGGAGTTATTTTATGGGCCGGCTGGTATGCTGTTGCTTCTAAAATGGATTCAGTATTTGCAAAATATGGCGGCATGGGCGTGAAGGGTTTTAAGGTGGATTTTATTGACAGGGACGACCAGAAGGCGGTGAGTTCGTTATATAACATTGCAAAGAAAGCTGCGGATTATAAAATGATCATAGATTATCATGGGATGTATAAGCCAACCGGGCTGCAAAGAACCTGGCCGAATGTTATCAATTTTGAAGGCGTTAAGGGAATGGAAAATGTAAAATGGACACCCAATGATGATGTGCCGCGCTATGATGTAAGCATTCCGTTTATTCGCATGGTTGCCGGCCCCATGGATTATACACCCGGTGCTATGCGGAATGCAACAAAGGATATTTTCAGGCCGAACAATTCCATGCCGATGAGCCAGGGCACACGAAGCCACCAGTTGGCAATGTACGTGGTTTTTGTGGCGCCATTGCAGATGCTTTCAGATAACCCCACCGCGTACATGCAGGAGCAGGAGAGTACTGATTTTATTGTAAAAGTTCCAACGGTTTTTAATGAAACCGTTGCTCTTGCCGGGAGGGTAGGAGAGTATGTTGCCGTAGCCAGGAGAAAAGATAAAGTGTGGTATGCCGGCGCTATGACCAACTGGAATGCAAGAGACCTCACTATAGATTTTTCGTTCCTGGGCAAAGGAAGTTATGAAGCAGAAATATTTAAAGACGGTATAAATGCTGATAGAAATGCAACCGATTATAAAAGGGAAATAATAAAAATTGCTCCCGGTCAAAAAATGGATATTCATTTGGCGCCGGGTGGTGGATGGGCCGCAAGAATTTATCCTGCTAAATGATTATTTGATTTAATGGAGGTTTTATTGAATGGAAATTTCAGGCTCCGAATGGATAACTGTAGGGCTTGGTGCTGCACTGTAAATTTATATTCTTCAGCCCGACTGTCAGCGCCATTGAAAAACTTTAGCCGAAGTCATGCACAAAGCTAATTAATGAAAGTCCTGCCGGGACTGCTGCTGATAGTGTTACAAATAAGAGGATTTGCAGGTTAGCCAGCATAGCAGCAAGCCGCTTTGTAACAGGACGTTTTTCTTGTTTATTCGCCAAGTTTATAAATAAATTCTTCTATCTCTGTTTGTCGTGCATTTGCAAAACCTTTGTCAGAGCCAACTTTGACAAAACCACATTTTTCTAAAACTTTTTGTGACCCAAAATTGTCAAATGCAACTCGTCCGAAAATGGGTCTGCTGGTTTCAATGGCAAGAAATTCTTTTAGTGCTTTTGTTGCAATACCTTGTCCCCAAAAGTTCCTGTCGATCCAATAAGTAATTTCCGGATCGCCGTCTTTTACAAATTTGGCAATACTTCCCACAATAATATTGTCAAGAAGTATTGTTTGATTATTTATAGTTGGATCGTTCAACAACTTCGTGTGTTTCTTTAAGTATGCGGATTTGTCTGTTGAGTCTTTTGGCATAAATGCAGCTAAATATCCACCTTCTTTGTTCAGTTGAAATTGAAACAAAAATTCTAAGTCTGAAATTTCTGTTGGTCTAAGTTTTATGTCGGGTTTATTGTTTGTCATTGTTGTCTTGTCGTAGTTGAATTTATTGTGTGATTCGGGTCGCCCAAAATGCCCTATGACTCGTGCATTTACGAATTTAAAACTAAGCGATTGTATCAATACACCCAAATGACCTGGCTTTACGAATGTTTTGACCCCAAACAAAAAAAGACCACCGCAAAATGGGGTAAAATATTTCTGCATAACCGTTCAAATAAAAACACCCGGCGTTTCAAAAACAGAAATTAACTTTCCCGTTGAAAATAATTAATTGTTTTTTAAGAGTCACATACCATCATTTCCGCTTAACCAGTTTGTTGAGAGTTTTATTTATTACCGTGATTATAATCCTGTGCATTCGGTCGACAGGTTTTTACCGGACGGATATGTGAACATAGTTATTGATCTTACAGATTATCCCAAATACATTTATGACAATGAAACTTTAAAAGAAATCCAGGCCTGCCGGAACGTTTGGGTCTCGGGTATCCGGAACAGCTATATAACGATTCCGTCAGGTAAGGATAGTGAAATGTTCATCATTAATTTTCACAGGGGCAAGGCATATCCTTTCGTGGAAATGCCTTTACATGAATTAACCGACAGCGTAGTGGATGGCGACCTGGTATTGAGTAATGAAATAATGGACGTACGCCAGATGATACTCGAAGCTTCATCGGTTTTTGAAAAGTTTTATGCCGTTGAAAAATTTCTGCTTGGGAAATTTGGCGGGAAATTAATCGTAAATCCCTTTATAGAATTTGCGGTTGATAAAATAGTGAAGTCCCCGAACAAAATGTCGATCGCTCAAATTTCTAATAAGGTTGGCTACTCTCAAAAACACCTGATCAAATTATTTAAAGACAATGTGGGTGTCACACCAAAAGAGTTCCTGAAGATTATCCGTTTCCAAAAAGCGGTAGAGGAGATTGCTGCTGCGAAAGAAATAGAATGGACTTCTTTAGCCAATGAATGCGGCTATTACGACCAGGCGCATTTTATAAATGACTTTAAAATATTTTCAGGCTTTACACCGAAGAGATACCAACAAATGCAATCCGACCACCTTAACTATGTACCTGTTGGGTAAGGTAAAATTTTTCCAATACTTTCCCGTTTTCTCATATTTCTTTTGCTGTAAAATTTCGCATGGAACAATTTCACATTAATCATTTGGCTGTCGCGGTTTGCGCAATTGCAAACCTTGCATTGGGTGCATTGTGGTATTCGCCTGCTATGTTTTACAATGCATGGAAAAGGGCAAATAATTTTACCGACCAAAAATTAAAAGCTATGAACCCGGTAAAAGTTTATGGTATTACGTTTGTTCTTTCAATTATAATCAGCTATAACCTGGCATTTTTCTTAGGAGATGCTAAAACAGATGCTGCATGGGGAACAACTGCAGGCTTTCTTACAGGTTTTGGCTTTGCAGGTTTGATATTTACGATCGTCAGCCTTTTTGAGCAACGCACGTGGAAATATATTTTTATAAATGGTGGTTATATTACTTTATACTTCACGCTGATTGGGTTTATACTGGGGGCATGGCGGTAAAATTTTCTAAAATAAAAAAGTGAATTACTATGGCAAAAACTTCGGGAGAATTTGAAAAAGAATTCATAGATACTGTAAAAGAAAAAACAGGCAAAACATTAGAACAGTGGTTGCCGGTGATTAAGACTTCAGGCCTTTCCAGGCAAATGGAAATTCTTAACTGGCTCAAGACCGAACACAAATTTAACCATATGCAGGCCTCGTTGCTGGCAGGATTGTACCTTAACAATGGCAAACCCGTATACCAAAATGAAACAAACCTGCTGGAAAATCAATTTATAAAATGTGAGGCAATGCGTCCCTTATTTGATGAAATTTCATCCAAAATAGTGACGCTTTTTCCGGGCACGCAACTGATCCCCAAAAAGACATACCTGTCTTATACAGCCACGAGAGAATTTGCGGCGATAAATATTAAGCCCAAAGAAATAAGGTTGGGTATGGACCTGGGAGATGCAACTTTTAATGACACTGTGCAGAAGTCAAAATTAACAGGCCCTATGCCGAGGATTTCTCAAATGATCGTGATTACCGATGCGGTGCAATTTGACAAAACACTTATTGAATATCTTAAATTGTCGTATGACAGAACTCACAGGAAGTAACCGTTCGCCCATTGGAGTGTATGCCCGGCTTACTAATTTCGAACACATCCTGAAACGCTACAGAAATTTACTGTGAGCCAAAATCTTTATAAATATATTTTCAGGAAGAAAACGGCTGTAATCAGGAAGTTAAAAATAATAATTGCAAATCTCAATTTAGCTGGATTTATTCGTTTGGTGTACCAGGCACCAGAATAGCCGCCTATAATGGTAGCTGCCATCATTATACAGGTTTCCAGCCAGAAAACTTTCCCGGCTATTATAAAAATTAGTACCGCAATGGCATTGGCTATAGCAACGAGAAGGGTTTTATTCGCATTGATAATTTTTATGTCCGACAAGCCAAATAAAACCCACGTTGCCATCATCATAATGCCAACCGCCCCTCCAAAATAACCCCCATAGATACCCAGAAAAAATTGGCCGGCGAGAATTAATCCTGCCCCTAAATGAATTTTTTTTCTTAGCTATTCGCCTAATTTTTTCCCAAAAGCAAATGCCAGCGAGCCAATTAGTAATAGCCACGGAACAACCAGGGTGAAGCCGGCCGAACTCGTGTAAAGCAACAACAGTGCGCCTATGCAACCACCTGCAAGCGTCAGCACGATCATTGCAAGCATTGACACACCAATAAACGGTATGATATATTCTCTAAACTTCCAGGCGCTGGCCAGGCCGCCAGGAAAAAGCGCTACGGTACTTGAAGCATTGGCTTGTATGGCTGGCACTCCGGCATAAATCAACGCAGGGAAAGTTATAAAAGAGCCACCACCTGCCGCCGCATTAAGCGCACCGGCTAACAATCCAACGAGGAATAGTAAAATATCATTGCTCATGATAAAATAAAAATACTTCCGTTTTCTTACCTGGCGAAAAAAAGGTTGTGCGAGTATTTTCAAGCTTAAATAAAGAATTGTCAAATCCAGATGAATAAAGAACCCGGCGCGAATTGCATACAAAACCTGCTTCACGTTTCTGCCCATTTGAATTTTTTTCATTGTTCGTTTTTGGGTGTTCTTATTTGTTGGGATCATGGTATTAGGTATTAAGTGACGATAGCGGAAAAGCAGTTATTTTTCTTTGAATAATAGTGTATGGATGATGTATAGATGGAGCATGGATAATGTATTAGGAATGTATCAGGAGAGTATATGAGTAAGTGATTTCCTTAAGAAATTAACAGGGAAAATTCGAATTTCGGCAGCTGTGTTGGCGTTCCTACGTTTTTGGTACAGGGGTAGATGCAAGCCCGGGGCAGCAGCAGCGAGAGCCGGGTTGCGAAAAACCATTATGATATACTTTCAAAAAAGTGGCGTTAGGTACCAGGCAATGCCTTCACATATGCGGGGCTTATTTCTTCATCAATTGATTTATCTGTACGAAGAGGCGCCTGGTTCTTTTTATATAATGAATACTTTGTTCCATCCCATCTGTAGGTATCTACTTTCATTTTCGGATGATTAAAGCCTGGTTCTTCGGGCTGCCCCCCAATCAGGTCGGGATAGCCTGCTATACCTACACCATGTACATACATTCGCGGTGATGCAATTCCTTCCTGCAATACATATTTTCCATTTTTATTTTTTATATAAAGAGATAAATCCTGTAGGCCCTGTCCAAAAAAAGTACCGGAAGTTCTCATAAAAATTTCTTCAACGCCATCTTTATTAAGATCGGTAGGATAAATTTCCACATCCAATACTCCCTGGTCTTCTCCATCTTCGCTTACTGTAAGAAGGTTCTTATCTGCCTTTTGAACGTATATACCTTTGGAGAAAAAGTTTTTTTCTTCATTGGTCAGTTTTGTTTTTACATTTTTAAAAATGATTTTCGCGGCAGGTGATAGCGCAACTCCGTCTTTAGCAGCCGGCGGGTTTTTCTTTTGTACCTGTGCACATGCAGTTGCAGCGGTAAAAATTATAAGAGGCAGTAGAAAATATTTCATAAATATTTGTTGAATAGTAATGTAATTCTAAAATAAGAAATAATAATAATAAATTAAATGTTGCGAATGGATTTTAAAGTTTGGAAAGCCTTGTAACGATTAAAATACGATTATCGCTTTACTTCAAAGGCAAGCAAAACATTGCCTGCTTTTTCTCCAAATTGTGAATAGCCTGAATTTACATACAACATTCCATCAGTCATTACAGGCGCATGGCTATCAATAGAGCCGCCATTGCCTTCTATGCCATTTACTGTTTCATATTTTTGTATGGTATTGTAATCCCACAATACATGGCCATCTGTTGTGGAGTATGCTCTTATATGCCCGTCGTTACTTCCGGCAAATACAATACCGGGCACAACAGCAGGGGCGGCAGAATTAGCAGCGAGATAACTTTCTTTTCCGGAAACAGCAGGCGCCGCCGCTTTCCAAACTACCTGACCTGTAATAATATCTAATGCATAAATACCTGGCGATGTTTGTATAGTTTTATCAACAGGATCGAGAGCCAATGCATTATCCGCATTAGCTGCATAAACGTTTTTTCCATCGGCCGCCATGCCCCAGTGTATGCCGCCAAGTGCTCCGCCTTTGCCAATTCTTGCCTTCCAAAGTAAGCTTCCATCATCGGGTGATAATGCATAAACAACACCGGCTTTTTGACCAACCATTAATCGTTCCTTTCCATCTTCACCCATAACTAAAAGAGGAGCCATACCAAAATCAAGATCCATACCTGCATTGTCGGGGCAATTAACAAGTACCGGGCATGCAAGGTTCCATGCATCATGTTGAGTTGCCTGGAAATTCCAAACCAGTTTTCCGGTTGACAGATCAATCGCCTGTATGGCATCGCTGGTATTGGTTGCAGGCAAACTATAATTTTCACCGGTGCCGATATATAAAAGATTTCTTTTTACATCAACCGTTGGACTGCACCAAACAGGCGCACCTGAAGGGCCATAAAAAGGTTTGCCATTTTTTTTCTTTCCCTGCGCAGTTGCTGTGTCTGTAATGATGCGATGGAACCAAACCAACTCACCCGTTTTTGCATTAAGCGCTGCAACGCCACCTGAAGAAGTACAACAATTATAATTGGTATCTGCAGCTACTGCAACTTCTATTGAACTGATGGGCACAAATATTTTTCCTCCATACAATGCCGGTGTGCCGGTGTTCATTGCCAGCGGATCAACCCCTGCTCTTGCACTCCATAAAATTTTACCTGTTTTTACATCAACCGCATAAGTGTACGTAGAACCATCAGCAAAGTAAGCAGTAACATCATCGCCTTCTTTATTCACCACAATACCGCTGCGTATTCCATTAGATGCTATTACATGCCAGCCAATCTTTCCCGTCTTTCTATTCAACGCATATACTTCCCCGGATTGGCTGCCGACGATTAGCCAATCTCCTACAACTGCAGGCTTACTGCGTACATCATTTTGATCAGGAAAAGCAAAGATCCATTTCAATTGAAGCGTGCTTACGTTTTGTGGTGTAATGCCTGCTTGCTGCGCCGTTCTGAAACCAGTGCCTTCGAGATTGCCGCCCCACCCTGAATAATCATAAGTTGAATCGCTGTTATTTGTTAATGCAAATTTTGTATACGCCTGCTCAGGCATAGTGATTGTCTTCAACATTTTATCGGTGATATATTGTGCCACAGCTTCTCTTTGTTCCTCTGTAAGTTTGCTTGCCTGCTGCCGCATTTTTCCATTGTCCAGCGAATTAAGAATTATCCTGGGCTGCATCGCAGACAGGGCCTCGGGTGAGGGCGCTTTTGGATAAGCAGCATTTCCATGGCAACTAACGCAATTGGTTGTAAATACGTTTTTTCCCATTACTTTCATTGCAACTGTGTCGATTTTTGTATTGGCGGAGCCACCATCTCCATTACATGAACTAAAAGCAATGCAATAAATAATTGCCGGTAAATACCAATAAGGCCTTGAGCTGAGATTACGTATCATGATTAAAATTTTTTTGACAAATATTAAAGAAGCCGACATGATATTTCTAAGATAATATTAATTCAGCAATGTCGTTGAGTTGCAACAGTCCCTAAAAGGAGGAATAGTGGTGGCAATAAAAAGTTAAAAAATAACAATAACACCACGCCGGCAGAGCATTTTACTAAAATCCTTTTTCAGTGGGTAATTGTAAATATTTCAGTTTAGCACCTGGCCTTAATTTTAGCTGTTAAACAAGTATAATGTATTAAATCAGAATTTATGATGCAAGCTCAATTGAAACTGATTTTTTGCATAGCTATCTGTTGTTTGTCGCATAAAACCAGTTTGTAAATTCAAATTGTTTAACAAGCCATAACCGATCGCACCGTAGGTCCTGTTCCTGTCAAAAATCTCTACCGTTCGCCCATCGCCTATGTTTCGTTGGCCATTTAAAAATACTTCGTTATACATGGCAATATAAATACTGCCCTTTTCTATTACTGTTTTATTCAGCGGCACATTAATAAATAAATTATAGCGATATCTTGTTCTGAAATCCTGCCGCTGAACAAATCGTTGCTCAAACCTGAACCGATGCAACATATAAACACGGCTGCCGATTTTTTGATTTATTAAGGCTTCCTGGTATATCCTGCTTTCGTCACTTGTTTTTGTTGAACTGCCATAAGTACCTGACAAAACATATCCATACCCGAGCGTAAATTTGACCGGAGTATTTTTTGGTTGGTAGGTAACGCCCGACCTTAATAACAGTTGCTCCAGGTCACCCAATACGTTCCAATTGCGATATTGATAATCCCCCTGGAAACCAAATGGAGAATTTTTTAAAGTAGTATTCCAAAAATACATGTACCATGCTCCTGCCTGTTTAGGGTTCACTTGTGCAAAGGATGTCTTTGGTGTAAACAGACTTATAAAAAATACACACATCGCAGCAAGCTTCAATAAATGGATCATCATTTCAAAATTTTAAAGGCCTTTAAACCGAACACAGCAAAAATTGACTTTTATCCGGGTATAAATTCTGCAAAAATAAAACAATACATTTTTTGATTGACGCATTGAAAGGTGAATGCTTCTGTCTCTTAAAAATTTTGATTGTCATAAGCGAAACTCTTGTATGAAATCGGTGCTGCGTCCGGAGCAATTCTTTATAAAGCAGCTTCCAAAAAATAGACATAGTTTTATCGCACATTTTAAAGTCATTAACTTCTCACTTCAAAACAATGAAATTACTTGCCTCAAATCTTTTGCTTATTATCACTATTTTTTTGTTGCAGGCATGTGCAACAAGTAAACCACCTGTTGCAGATTCAACGAGCTTTATTAATGGCGATGCTTTACCAGACGCACCGGACCTCGCATTAAGGGGGGAATATAACGTAGGCGTAAGAACGCTTACGCTGGTGAATAAGGAACAGATTGATATCCTCAACTCAAAAAACGGTGTGGATCCTTTGTACGATCGTGCACTCACAGTGGAAGTATGGTATCCCGCGGTAAGTCCCGGAGGCAAAAGCATATTGGCAACTTACCAGGATACCTATGGAAGCTCAACTGATTCTTCAAGGCCGCTTACTCCTTTCACTTTTAAAGGCAGGGCATTGCGTAATGCTGCGCCTGATAAAAATGCCGCCCCATACCCCTTACTAATTGTATCGCATGGCTATCCTGGCTCAAGGGTTTTGTTAAGTTATCTTACTGAAAACCTGGCCTCAAAAGGTTATGTAGTTGTAGCCATTGATCATACAGAATCTACCCATAGTGATACCAAAGGTTTTCAAAGTACTTTACTAAACAGGGCGAAAGATATTTTGTTTGTCCTTGATCAAATGGGTGTAGCCGGCAAAAGCAACAACGGGGATTTTTTGGCGGGACTAGCAGATGCGGATAACACTGCACTCATAGGTTATTCCATGGGTGGCTACGGTGTGCTGAATGCTGCGGGCGCCGGCTATAGTGACAAACTGGGAGACTTTTTCGCAACAATGACGGGTGGGAGCAAAGCCATCAACGTGCGTATTACTGGTAATGCTGATTTTATTTCCTCCATAGACCGGCGGATAAAGGCAGTTGTGGCTTTTGCGCCATGGGGTATGCAACGCGGCGTGTGGGATGCAGAAGGTCTGAAGGGATTAAAGGTGCCTGCCTTTTTTATTGCCGGCAGCAAGGATGATATTTCCGGGTACGAGGATGGCACAAAAGCGATATACGAATCATCAGTTAATGCCAACCGTTATCTTTTAACCTATAAAGATGCAAGACATAATGTGGCGCCTAATCCGCCGCCTGCCGAACTATTTAAACCTGCGACGTTCGCCGACTACTATCACTATGCTGAACCCGCCTGGGATCAGCGCCGAATCAATAATATCAACCAGCACTTTGTAACCGCTTTTTTAGGCGTTTATCTCAGGCATAAGGACTTTGATAAATACCTTTCTGTCGCCGATAGTACTTCTGCTTCGAAATCGTGGCCGGGATTCAAGCCGCGGTCAATTGTCGGGCTTCAGTTACTTCATCAGCAGGCAGGAAACCGGTAACTGTCCTGTGTAAATAAATTAGTTTAAGCCTGCTTCCTTGTTGCAGCGTATCCTATCAACAGACCGGGTAATGCATTTGAGGTACCGACTTCAGCATATGCGCCATTCCTACTTCTGCAGGCATAAATGGATTATCAATCAACAGTTGAAGAGCCGAAAGGGAATATAACATTACGCAGGCGATAATTTTTTTCGCTCTTACTTCCCTTTAGGTACTAACACTAACGGCAATCCCATCAAGATCTAAAGAAATCCACGCAAGAGCTGAAAGAATACCGGCTGCGCGACAAGAATTTCTCATGCATGGAGGGTTCATTCGAACAAATTCAGTTCAGAATATGTACTATTATTTAAGGTTTTTACAACTAGGCAAAGTTGATCCTAGTTTAAGTTGTTCAGGATAGCAGGGCAGAACGGAAGCCTGAAGAGAAAATATTAGACTAATCTACTTTAGATTATAATATAACATATTTTTCAATTCATGTCAGCCAATCTTAAGATAATAATTGGGATAACCCTGCGCAATCGAGGGCTACTAATTTCGTTTAACCATGTATTACTAGGTTTCGATCAATTGTTTATTTTTACAAATTATACTTAAAAAGTATATTACCGCTATTCCGGCGCAAAAATGAAGATAGATTATGAATATTATTAAGCGCAATAACGTTGTCGTAAAAGGAAGGGGAACAGAGGTCTTGATGTTTGCCCATGGCTTTGGCTGTGATCAAAATATGTGGCGGTATGTGACTCCTGCTTTTGAAGATGATTACAAGGTAGTGCTTTTCGATCATGTGGGCGCCGGCCACTCTGATTTATCTGCTTTCATTTCAGAGAAGTATGAAAGGCTTGAAGGTTATGCAGACGATGTTCTCGGGATAGCTGCTGACTTACAACTGCAGGACATCATATTTATCGGCCACTCTGTAAGTGCGCTCATCGGGATAATTGCCTATAACAAAGTCCCGGAGCTTTTCAAATCATTGGTGCTGGTCGGTCCTTCTCCGTCTTATATCGATGATGGCGATTATATTGGAGGTTTTACCAGATCGCAGATAGAGGAGCTATTGGACTCTATGGACAATAATCATCTTGGCTGGTCAATGGCAATGGCTCCCGTCATAATGGGCAACCCTGAAAGAAAGGAATTGAGTGACGAGCTTGCCAATAGCTTCTGCAGAACGGATCCAACAATAGCAAAACATTTTGCCCGAACTACATTTCTCTCAGATAAAAGAAAAGAAATGTCATCTGTAAATATACCAACACTCATCTTACAATGTTCAGATGATGTAATAGCACCCCAGGTGGTAGGAGAGTATGTCCATCAACAAATACGAGACAGTAAACTGGTGCTGATGCAGGCTACAGGACATTGCCCTAATCTAAGCGCTCCCGAAGAAACAATTGATGCGATAAGGCAATTTTTAAAATGAACGATCCTAAGATCACTACAGATATAAATCACCTCCAGGAAAATTTTGAAGATTTTTTTGAACAGTCTTTGTGTGGTTTTGCTATAACAGACCCGAAGGGTAATATTATAAGGGTAAACATAAAGGTAGCAGCCTGGACAGGCTATAGTACTGATGAATTAAAAGGTAAGCGCTTTTCAGATTTGCTTACCATTGGTGGAAAAATATATTATGAAACACATCTTTGGCCGCTTCTTCGTATGCAGGGCTTTTTTGATGAAGTGGTGCTGGAACTTAGCGGCGCCTCCGGGCAGCATTTGAGGGTAATGGTAAATGCAATTGAACGCCGGGCTAAGTACGATAAACCGTGCTTTATCCGTTTCACTATCCTAAAAGCGAGCGACAGGCTGCAATACGAGCAAAATTTGCAGCAGGCAAAAGCAATTGCCGAGCAAGAGGCGTTGAAACAGAAAGAAATGGTGACGTTAAGGGAACAATTAATTGCCGTATTAGGTCATGATCTTCGCAATCCCCTTTCAGCTATTGCCATGTCAGCAGAACTGCTGGAAAGCATTGTTGAAAAAAAAAATAAGGGAATATTAGCCACACTTAAGCGGAGCAGCACCCGCATGACAGAACTCGTTAAAAACATAATGGATTTCGCAAGAACCCGTTTGGGAGATGGTATAATAATCATTCCAAGAAGCACCTTATTACAACCTGTGCTTCAGCATGTGGTAACTGAGCTGAGAATTGTTTACCCTGGGAGAAATATTGTTTCCGAATTTGATTTGCCGGAGCCAGTTAATTGCGATTCCCCCCGTATTGCCCAACTTACATCAAATCTTATTGCTAATGCGCTAACCCATGGAGACCATAATACTCCTGTTTACGTTCGTGCTTTTCAACGTGATGACATGCTAGAACTTTCTGTGAGCAACTGGGGCACGCCCATAGCCGAAGATCTACGGGAGCAATTGTTTTCCCCGCTTACCAGGGAAGCTGTACGGCCAAGCCAGAATGGATTAGGCCTGGGGCTTTATATCTGTTCAGAAATTGCCAGGGCACACAAGGCCACGTTAGCTTTCATCTCTACTGCAGAAGAAACACGGTTTATTTTCCGCATGCACTTATAAAGTGCAATAACATTGGCTGAAGGCACCTGGCCTATGCTAATTTTTTATGCAGGTACATATGCTTTATTCCAAAGTCAGTCTTATAACGAGAGACCGCTTAAAATCGGGAAGTATAAAGACTGGATTATTTCCCAGGATATTAGTCCACGCATTTTTCCAGGGGTCATACACGTCAATCTTTTCTAAAGGTGAATTAATTCCCAATTCGGCCAGGTTGATATTGATTGCGTGTAATGTGTGTGGCGGAATACCCTTTTCAAGCTCTGATTCCCAATTATTCATTTTATCACGAAGCCAAAGCAGGGTCGTTCTTTTACCTTTTAATATGTATATACGCAAAGAGCCTGTTTCTTTAAAGGAGGGAGTAAATGATTCCTCCACCGGGTCAATACCCTTTATGGCAGAGGCGAATCTGCCAAAGTGATACCACAGATTATTTTTAGCTACGTACGATTCCCAGTGCCAACTCATGCCCGTACCAGCGGCGCCGGAAAAAAATGGCGCAAAAAGAATATCGTGCAACAGAATTCCGGCGGTATCCTTTGGATAAAGTTTGCTCGGGCCTGCATGGTGTGCCTCTACGGCGCCGGTTTCAGCAAGCAGTATTGGTTTCTCCAGTTGATACGATCGCAATTCGTTTACCGCGGAAGAGCATATAATGTCCATCGGCGCATGGCATACTTCCAGTTGGGCACCAGGGTCGAGGTATCTGTGAACCTGGGCAACCTCATTTCCCGGCATTGACATTATTTCTTTATATAACGGTCTTACATAATCGCCGTCAAAACTTCCGAGGCTCTCCATCGCAAGGTTATCCGGAAAACGTTGCTTTACTTCCGCAAGCATCTTCTTATTCCAGGAAATAAATAGACTGTCTTTGGGAACGCTCATCGCATTCATTTCATTCCATAGCTCCCATCCGAAAAACAAGGTGTCACTTCCGTAGTGCTTGCTATAGAAATCTAATTTATTTAAAAACAGTTGCCGGCCTTCCGCTGATGAGAGATACTGCCTTACGCTATCAAGCGGCCCTCCGTGAGATTTATGATAAGCAAATTTTGTGGCCCATTGCTGGGGGTTTTCCTCCAGGGTAATGCTTCTAAAATGTTCAAGGGTTAATTTAATTCTCAGGTGATATTTCCTGGCCATTGCAATAAAACGATCGATTCTCCTGATCTTTTCTTCGTTGTATTTTCCGGCTTCTTCTTCCATATCCCAAAAAGAATTGCTAAGCCAAACCCTGATATAATTACCGCCGTTGTCTGAAAGGTTTTTCATCCACTGATCGATCTCATAAAACGCTGAATCGGGATTATTGCTATAACGTCCGCTCGGGTTAATCATGTTGATCCCAATGGGGATATATGTTTGTCCGTCTGAAAAAGTAAGGTAAGAAGGATTGGCAGGACTAACTCCAATAAAGCGATAAACCTCAGAATCACTTTGACCATTGGAAGTGCCAGGCATTATTGTCAAAAGGATAAAGACAAAAACAAAGAGCTGGTATTTCATTTCAGTCATACAAGATTATTTTTTTAGCGCCCCAGGATTGCCATTTGCCTCTTAAATATGTTGCCCGGGCTTTGACATGAATTAAACCAGGTTTATAAAAAGAGCATCGATAAGAATTGCGTTGAGTTGCGGCCCTTAAAAAATTCTTTATCGATCCTCAATGAAAATAAAATTATGGCAATTTTCCTCATCTCTGGGCGGAAGATTTTCCCTGGCTATTGATATCGAGATGGGCAGTGGCTAATTTTAATTTCCGCAGATTATTTTTTGTTCCAATAAAGATAAACAAACAGTTATTGTAAAACCGGTTCTTGCGATGACTGCATGCGTCTTGCTTTTTCAATATCCGGGGTTCTGTATAATTCCTCAGGTATCTTCGCCAGTGTGGATTCATGCACTTGATTGCCGGTACTATAAAACTTTTGAAAGTTCATTATTAACGGATGCCATTTATCGGGGTCAACATGGTTTGGCGCGCCTTCTAATAATATTGAGGTTGAAAGATGCACACGCACAATTCGCAACTCTATTATCATAATACGGCCTTTCATCGCTTCGTCTTCTTCGGCCAGGGAGCGTGCGTTTTCCACAACGGCTTCCAGTTGCACAGGGCACTCCTTTACCAGTGGCGCTGCTATCATATCAGCAGGTAAAGGTGTAAGCCCCGCTTTTTTAAACTTATCCGGTTCGTAGTTATAACCTTTTTGTTGTTTGCTTTCAGGCACGGGGTTGCTGCCGGTTGTGCGGGCAAGCCGGTTTACTGCAGCTACTTCATTCACTGAAGCCAGGTTCAACACGCATTCTCCGGTGCGCAGTATATTTTTTGTTGTGTGAGATGAAGCTGCCAAACCTATGACACAGCGCCAGCCTAACCAAAATGCTGAAGACATCGGTGCCAGGTTGTACGAGCCGTTTTTATTGGTTGTACCAATTAAAATTACCGGCGTACCAAAATATAAAATTGAAGGTTCTGAAATGAGATGCATTGTTCAAATTTTATCATGCAAAGTTTCCCCTTACCGCAAACAATGCAAACCCGATTCTTGCGGAATATGTGCAACCGATGTAAAAGAAATGTTGTAGCTAGAGCGGATGCTTGTATCGTTAAGTAGCTGGATATATTTCCCCGGATTCTGCACAACATACTCTCTTTATTTTTCGTTTCATTTATTCCCATTAATGTAAAATACATTTCTATGTTACAAAAAGAAAAACCTGTCTACCTGGCTCCCGCCGGCGAACCCTTTATAACAGCGTATGACGATTTGTTCAGCCGTTTTTCGGAAAAAAATGTGCACACCCTTACCATGACCGTACAAACTGATATGGTTTATGCGGGAGATGTAGCCATGCTGCAACAACTGATAATGGCGCTGCAGCATCAGCCACATTTGATTGAAAAATTAGTGTTTTGCCTGAAGATAAAATTTACAGCAATAGAAGACAGCAATATCTACATCCCGGACATTTACTGGAAAGATGATATGGCTTATTACAGGTGGTTTCATAAGCTGTCAGCCTGTGCCGTTATGCTATTTTTTATCAACGATGAGGATGCACGTTTTTACTTGCTGGCTGGCGATCTGCTTGCGGATGGTTTAGTCCATGTAGAGCCGGACGAAAGGGGCACAGGAATGGCTTGCCTCGGGGGCGATGAACTTGCAGAAGTGGTGAACAGGCTTTTTACCAGCTGCTGGATGATGCTTATATACTGCCATGGAAGTGGTTTCAATCCTGAGCCATATATACAAAGCCTGCTGGCCGATCTTGGCCTGCCGCTCACTTTCGAACAGGTATATGAAAAGTATAATCAGGATATAGCCGGGGGAATCACCTTCCGGACAATAAGCGTTAGCTAATCACACATCCCCAAGGCATCCTTTGTTTCATACCTGAACTCTTACTAATGACTAATCCCTTCGCAAATTATTTTGGGTCAGGATAAGCTTGGGCGAATTGAGGAATATGATGACAGAAGGTTGTCCCGGTCTGAAAGTGCCGAGCAGTATGGGCAGCCACATATCATTGACGATATTAAATGAAAATGGCAGAGAATTTTGAACTGTACCGGATTGCAAAAACCCCACGCTAATTTCGCAGGGTTTTGATCATAATGATCAGGTTGGTCCTTCGACTACGGATTAATACATGACATTAATAGTTTTTGTGCCACCATCAGGTTTGGTGATCTCAAGCTGGTACATACCGTGTGCAAGATTGAAATCCCATTTGATCAGTTCCGTATTGCTACCGTCCATTCTTGTAACTTCTTTGCGCAGAATAATCTGGCCCAGTTTGTTCAGCAATCTTATTCCATATTTTCCTTCTGGTTCGTTCATGAACTGAAGGTGAATCATTCCGTCTGTGATTGGGTTCGGGTAAATTGTTATATCCCGTTTCATGCTTCCCATAAGCACTTTCACTACCTGTGTGAGGTGGGTTTTACCATCCCGGTCATTGCTGCGGATACGGTAATAATTATAGCCTGTCACGGGATGGTCATCCAAAACCTGGTAATTAGCTGAAGTTCCGCCGTTGCCTGTGGCTGTCTGTACAACAAGTGTAGTAAAATGAATGCCATCACCTGATTTTTCAACGCTGTAATTGTTAATGTTCATTTCATTTTCCACCTTCCACTCTACGCTGATGTTAGCAGCCTGGCGATACGCTTTTACGGAGGTGAAAGTAACCGGCAACACCACATCAGGTGCAGTTGTAAACACGATCCTGAAACGATCACTTGCATAAGAACCCGGAATGTTAACGATGGTGATATCCGCCGTAGTGATTCCATCCATATTCAAGGGTGTACTTGTGTGCATGTAGTTATCTTCAAAATATCCCTGAAGACCGCCCGTATTAAGATTGGCGGCAATGAGTTCAAAACGGTATGACTGCACCCTTACCCCGGTGAGATTGAGGAAGATAGTATCCTGTTTGGCAGGAATCTGCCTTCTCTCCACAGAGAGCAAGGTGCCCGCAACTTTTATGGAAAGGTTCTCAGCGGTATTCGCATTTTTTCTTGCATCTTTTCCATCAACTCCGTTGCTGTAGGAATCACCAAAGGTGTTAAGTACTCCATCATTAAGTATGGTACTTCCATCGGCGTTTATCCCATACAGATTGGTCATTAATTTTGGTACCAATTGAGGATTTCTTGCCGGGGTGGTAACAAGCATACTACCGCTTGACTTAGCACTCTCAGTAAAGCTGACATTGCCATTTGTGCCTGTTGCCTGCACCAGGAATGCCTGTCCACTCTGGATATAATTGTGGGGCCCGGGGCCATAAGTGGGGCTTTGGGGAATTGCATAATAATTGCCGTCGCCTGAAAGCGACAGAGTCACAAAAGCTCCCAGCGAATAATTACCACCAAGCTGTGGATCCCAAACGTAGATGAATTCATCGACCCCACCTGTTTTTGTCAGCTTCCTTATGTCTATTGCGGAAGCGTATGGATTGCCCATGGATTCAAATTTATTCCCTATAACTGTTGTTGCGGGAGGAAGATTGGCTGGAGTAAACAATTTCCCGGTTGTACGCAAAGTAGTAGGATTTGCTGCTCCGGATGAAGTGTAAACCGACCTATCACCCCTTACTAAAACCATATAACCTTTCTGATTATAAATCGCAACCTGCGTATTTGCAGGACCTGCATCATACCCATTTGTTATATAGTTAAAGGTCTTCATTGAAGGGCCAGGGGAGGTATAAGCGTCAAAGCCAGGTGTGGGTTGGCTTGCCGCACTTGCCACCGCACTCGTAATCATTGTGCCATACCCTGCTTTAGGATTACCGGCCGATCCTGGTGCCGGAGAAGATACATTGGTTGCGCTGGCTCCTTCCTGCCATGCATTCTTGATGTTTTGTCCTGTAGAAAGCGTTGGTCCCACCGTAGGGATAGCAAGTAACTGCCATGATTTAGGATGGACACTGCCGGTGGCGATATAACGCTCTACGGTTACGTCTCCGTTTATGATGTGACTGGTCATGTCACCCACCCATGCCGTTTCTGAAATCGTGGATTTCAAAGTAAGGTAACCACCTGTATTCAGTATGGCGCCGTTTTTATTATAAGTTAAAGAACGATAGACGTCAACCCCTCCGCCAAGTGTTACTCCTGCTGAATTACTGATCACGAGGTCGTAAATGGCGTTGCCCATGAAGGTGCCGGCAGTTATATTCTGAGCCGCCGATCCGTTAAATTCTATCTTGCCAAGGGATACATCGAAGATTCCTGCATTGGTAATAGAACCACCGACCTGCAATACGCCCGAACCATTTATGGTAACAGTAGCTCCTGCCAGGATATGAAGATTGGTAATAGTGGAAACTGGTGCACCGCTTAATATTGGTTTATTGGTTGTGTTCGGAATATAAACATCCGGGCATGAAGTTGAAGGTAGCTGATTATCTGACCAGTTACCCGCCACATTCCAATCTGTATTTATCAATCCTGTCCATAAGTTATGTACTCCCACTGTGCCAACTGAAGAATACACCGGACCGCAGCCATTGCTTACTCTTGCCCGGTACATAGTGGTAGTGATAATATTGGTGTAAGATTGGGTAATGCTGGTATTGGCAATCGGCGTCCATGTTACCCCGAAGTCGGTGGAGTATTCCCATCCCTGGATATTTCCCACCTGGCCGGCAAGTGTTAGTGAACCACTTGCGCCACTGCAGATGGATACTGACGTAAGGGTTCCACCTGTTGCAGAAGGCTGAACGGTTATAGTTCCTGATGTCGTTACCATTCCACAGTTTCCTGTTGCAGTAACTGTATAAGGGAACGGCCCTGAGACGGTCGGTGTGCCACTGATAGTAATAACATTACCTGCGACAGCGAAAGTAACCCCTGCAGGCAATCCCGTAACGTTACCTCCTGTTGCCGTTCCGCCAATGGTGTATGTGATTGCAGGCATCGCCGTATTGATACAAAGCGACGGAGAAGCCGACCCTGAAGATAGGGTGACTGTCTCTACCTGTACATTAATTGTTCCTGTTGCCGTTGCAATACCACATCCGCCGCTGGTGGTTACAGTATAGTTAAATGTGCCACTGGCAGAAGGCGAACCTGTAATGGTGAATATTCCCGCAGTGAAAGCACCACTAACGCCAGCCGGCAACCCGGCCACTGAAGCGTTTGTTGCGTTGAGAACATTATAAGTTATATCAGTTATGGCTGTATTGATACAAACGGTTTGTGCATTTGTCCCTGCTGCGGACGTCAGTGTGAGTGTTGCAGCCGGCGTAATTGTTATGGTTCCGGTTGCAGTTGCCGGGGTGCATGAAGGGCCTGAAGTAGTAACGGCATAAGTGTAAGGGCTGCCGGCGGCGCTGGTTGGTGTACCGCTTATAATAAAGATACCACTATTGTAGGTACCCGTTACACCAGGAGGAAGGCCGGAAACCGATGCTCCGTTTCCTGTGCCGCCAACGGTGTATTGAATATTGGTTATTGACGTATTAATACAAACACCCTGATTGGTTGTAGCCGCTGCCGAATTCAGTGTTATGGTTTGTTCCTTTACACTAATTGTCCCGCTAATTGTCGCAGGTGTGCATGCCCCGGTAGCGGGTGTAGTTGTAATAGTATAAGGGTAAGTACCAGCTACTGCAGAAGTTCCGCTGATGGTTACTGTACTTCCTGATAACCCAAGTGTTACACCCGTGGGTAAACCACTTACAGTCGCCCCGGTTGCAGTACCACCAATGGTGAAACCAATATTTACAGGTGCATTTATACAAACCGTCGGTGATTTGCTGCCGGAACTTAAGCTGATTGTTTGGGATTCTACTGTTATTGTGCCCGTTACTGAAACAGGAGCACAACCAGTTGTAGTAATAGTATAAGTATAGGTTCCGGCTACTGTTGGCGTACCACTAATGGTAAGCTTATCGCCACCAAATAGGCTCGTTACACCTGCCGGTAGGCCGGTAACAGATGGGCCGGAGGCGTTGCCATTACCTACACTATAAACAATATTATCTATTGCTGTATTACTGCAAACGGTTTGCGCATCAGTGCCAGGCGCTGAGATGAGATTGATAAATGTAGAAAGGGTCGCAAAAGAAACATCATCCAAACCAAAATCGTTACCTGGTGCAGACGGTTGCAGGTCGTTAATATATATATCGGCTGTGGTGGTGGCAGGCCCCGAAGTCCATGTACCATAAAATCTTACCCAGCCATTGTTAGAATTGTTGTTTACGCCTGAGGCGAGTACAGCAGTTGTGCCCACTAGAGTACCGTTTACGCTGAATCGTAATTGCGCGAAAGGCCCTGCATTATTCAGACTCATTGCCCAGGCTGAAAAATAATAGGTAGTATTAGGCAGCACATTTACAGTTTGCTTCCAGACTACCAGTGTGTTTCCATGTCCGTTAACCGCCATAAACTTCCCTGTTCCTGTAGTATGATCCTTTCCCCAGAAACTGGTATGTACATTTTGTCCGTCAGTAGTGATAGAATAGCCGTTAGTTCCGGTATCGTCATATAATTCACCTTGTCCGGCAGGAACGAGGCCCGGAACATCAGCCTTGTAAGTATAATCACTGGTTAATCCTGTGTTTCCGGATTCAAAATCCCCATTGCTAACCAGTTCACTTGCCACGCTTATGTATGCGGTGAAGGAACATCCTCCTATCGTGGCTGTTACGTCATAGCTTCCGGCTAAATCCACATCAATATACGGAGTTGTCGCACCGCCGGGATTCCATTTTAATGTAGAGCCTGGAGTAGCATTTGCGGTTAACCGAACTTTCCCCGGAACCACACAATAGTCAGCAGAAATGGTAACAGCAGGTAGTGGATTAACAGTTAGAGAAACATCCTTTGTTGAAGTACAACCTGCGGCATTAGTTAGTGTGGCAGTATAAGCATAATTACCACTTGCTGTTGGCGTAACGGTAATATTTGCATTACCCACTGAAGGTGTGCCCGAGCCGGCAGGGAGCCCTGCTGTTGCCGAAGGCATAGCACTCCAGGAATATTTCGCAGATGGGGCACTTCCGGTGATATTAATGTCATCCACAGCCCACCACCAGTTATCATTCGACTTATACCTGAACCTGATCATGAGAGATGCATTATTTATGTACGCATTTAAATTAATATTTTGAGTTGAAAAATTTTGTGATGTACCCAAAGAGCCTGCTGCTTGCACGTCCTGAACGGTTGTCCAGGAGGTGCCATTATTAACTGACACTTCGACTACCGCAATATCAGAACTATTGTTTCTGTAATAAGTTCTGTATTGGAGATTTAGAGACGTGTAACCTACAGTGCTTATTGAAGGAGAGATTAACGAAGTATTGGTGTTGTTGTAATCTGCACTCGTCAGCACCATAAATTTAGACCCACTATTAAAGGTTACTGAATTGCAGAATATCCAAAAGCACCCGTAGGAATACGTATAAGAACTATTTCGTAATGTCCATTCCGAACCGCTACTATGCGGAGCGGTGTTTGCCACGGTGAAACTATTTGTCCCTTCAAAATCTTCTGATAATAATGATGCGGTTCCAGCTCCATTTGGAATAAATAAATTACTCGAACTTCCGAGGCATATAGTTGCTGGGGAAGCAGTTACGGATGTAATTGGTGTTGGGGCGCTCACTATTACAGAAGCACTTCCACTCATTGCTTGTGAACAAGTAGCTGAACTTCCATCCTGCACGCTTACAAGCGTGTAAGTAAAGGTTCCTACTGCGCCTGTCGGCGCTGAAACTGTAGCAGTATTTCCTACAGAGGCTACCGTTAAATTTGCACTGCCATTTATTTTATAGGTAAAGATGTATGGGGCAATTCCATTAGCACCTGTAAATATAATGGTCGGTGAAGCTGCATTCTGGCAAACAGAAACATCCGCACCTATCGTTGCTGTTGGTAGCGGATTAACAGTTATGGTGGCAAAGCTGGAATTTACAGAAGGACATACCCCGCTTTGAACTACCGCCCTGTACAAGGTTGTTTGGGTAAGATTATTATACGTTTGTGAATTGGTTGTATTTGCAACAGTCGTCCACGTACTGCCGCCATTTATCGAAGATTCCCATCTCACAACAGCGCCCGTGTGCCCCGCCAGGGTCAGGGTTCCGCTATTGGTTCCGGAACATACCGTTGCATTCGCAGTTACTGAACCGCCTGCTGAAACAGGATTTACTGAAATGGTGACTGAAGAAGAATTTGCTGAAGAACAAACGCCGCTTTGAACAACTGCCCTGTATTGGGTAGACTGGGTAATATTAGTATAAATAAGAAAAGTAGTTGTGTGCGCTACGGGCGTCCAGGTGATTCCGCCATCTGTTGATGATTCCCATCTTACCACACTTCCTGTTTGCCCTGTCAGGTTAAGTGTGCCACTGTTGCTGCCTGAGCATACTGTTGCACCTGGGGCAACGCTTCCGCCCACCGAAGCAGGATTAACTGTTACGGTTGCAGCACCTGCTTGAGTTTGAGAACACAGTGTAGCACTTGCATCCTGAACACTCACTAAATTATACACAAAAACTCCGTCTGTTGTTGTGGGTGCAGGAACAGTAGCAGCATTGCCAACAGAAGCCACCGTTAGGGTACCTCCTCCGTTAATATTATAACTAAATATGTACGGCGCAGTACCGGATGCTCCGGTAAAAGTTATGTTTGGAGGCAATCCATTTTCACAAATTGAAACGGTACCGCTTATTGTTGCAGTAGGCAATTGATTTACTGTTATAACTACAGATCCTGCCTGAGCTTGTGAACAACTATTAGCATCCGAAACACTCACCAGGCTATAGGTAAAGCTACCGGCTATACCCGTAGGTGCGGCAACCGTTACGGAATTGCCTGAAGTGGTAGTTATCATTTGCGTAGCACCGCCATTAATTTTATAGCTAAAAGTAAACGGAGCAGTACCAACAGCGCCTGTAAATGTGACATCAGGCGATGTTGCGTTTTGGCACACTGAAGTTGCGCCGCTTATAGTCGCTGTTGGCAAAGGATTTACCGTTATCGTTGCTGAGCCTGTCTGTGTCTGGGAGCAGTTCGTTGAGCTTGCATCCTGTACACTTACTAAATTATAGGTAAACGTTCCTGCCGTGCCTGTTGGAGCGGCAACGGTTGCTGAATTGCCCACAGAAACTACCGTCTGATTTGCGCCGCCATTGATGTTATAGGTAAATGTATAGGGTGCGGTGCTGCCTGCTCCTGTAAAGGTAATATTGGGAGAGCTGCTGCCTTCGCACACAGAAGTAGTACCGTTGACAGTTGCTGTTGGTAATGGCCTCACTGTTACCTGCAACACCGTTGGCGCTGCTGCTATGCAACCACTCGCATCGGTGAAATTGATGCTCACCGACTGCGTTCCTGAAGAAGTCCAGTTTACAGTTGCAGTATTATCAGTTGCTGTACCGCCTGCACTAATTGTTCCACCAACCACTATCCAGGTGTAATCTGTCTGGCCTGTTTGTGAAGTGTAATTTCCATCAGAATTTAAACATACAGGATTTGTACCCGTAAGAGTTGGGACAGTACCAGTACTGGTAGTTAGCGTTGCTGAAGTAATCCCACTACAACCATTTGCATTCGTATAGTTTACAAAAATGGTCCTAGCTCCGGGTTGATTCCATAAAATAGTTATGGTATTATCTGTGCTCGTGCCACCTGATACCAGTGTTCCACCTGTAAAAGTCCAGGTATAGTTAGACTGCCCGGATTCTGTAGTATAAGTTTCTGTAGTATTTGGGCAAATAGGATTTGCACCACTCAATGTAGGAACGGGTAATGCGTATACCACTACGTCAGCAGTTACTGTTGTGGTACAACCGTTGCCATCTGCCACATTATAGCTGATCGTTGCTGTACCGTCCGACACCCCGGTGACAACCCCGGTAGCATTTACAGTGGCTACCGCGGTATTGCCGCTTGTCCATATTCCGCCGGATGTGGCCTCAGCCAGAGTAGTGGTAGCATTTACACATACCGATAATGTTCCGGTAATTGCGGCAACTACCGGCAACGGATGTACGGTTACTACTTTTGTCACTGTTGTGACACAGCCACTTCCATTCGTTACAATATAACTAATATTGGCGGTTCCTGCCGAAACCCCGCTTACAAGGCCCGAAGCATCTACTGTTGCAATAACGGTATTATCGCTGCCCCAGGCACCTCCGCCGGTTACGTTATTAAACTGGGTAGTATTCCCAACGCACACATCTCCGTTGCCCGTAATGGCAGCCACAACTGGTAATGCATTTACAGTAACGGTTACTGTTACGACCGTAACACAGCCATTCGCATTAGTAACGGTATAGTTAATAACAGAAGTTCCCGACGCTACACCTGTTACCACGCCTGCCACATCTATGGTTGCAATACCTGTGCTGGCGCTGCTCCATACGCCACCCGGGGTTATAACTGACAGGGCAGTCGTATTGTTTACGCATACATTCAGAGTGCCATTAATTGGCTGAACAACAGGCAGCGTATTTACCGTAATAGTTACAGGATTCAGTAATCCAATACAATTACTTCCGTTGGTAACAGCCACTTTTACTACATCGCCATTATTTAAAGTGCTGTTAGTATAGGTTCTTGAACCTCCGCTTTGTACAGTTAAGCCATTCAAGATAAAGTCATAATTTGTAAATCCTGTTGGAGCAGTAAACACAACGGTTGCACCCGTACAAATAATGCCATCATCAGGAGTGTTGCCTGAATTTTCGACGGATGTAAGCGTGCCTATTGGTAAGGCATTTACTACCATGGTAACTGGCCCAAATGTTGAAACACAACTGTTGCTGTTGGTAACGTCTACCGTTATAATATCTCCGTTTACCAGGGAAGTGGTGCTGTATGTATTTGCTCCACTGTTTTGAACAGGGGCGCCATTTACCTTGAAAATGTAATTTGTAAAGGCAGGATCCGACGTTGCCGTAAAAGTAACATTGTCTCCTGAGCAAATGGTACTTGCAGATGCAGATACTGTACCTGATGGCGATGGAGCGATGGTAATGACAGGCGCTGTAGATATAGCCTTACAATTATTGCTGTTGGTTACTTCCACGGTAACCACATCTCCATTTATTAACGTGGAGTTTATATAAGAGTTTGATGCGTTATTTTGTTTTGATACCCCGTTTACTTTAAAATTGTAATTTGAGAAACCATTGGTAAATGTAAAGGTTACCGGTGCATTGGCACAAATCGAATTATCATTTGGAGTACCCGAATTTTCAGTAACTGTAAGCGTACCCGCCGGAACAGCATTTACAGTCATCGCAACAGGGTTGAAAGATGCAGAGCATCCGGATGCGTTGGTTGCTACCACGGTAACAACTGATGCATTGGCTAAAGAGGTGGTGCTGTAAGTGCCGGAAGCCGATGGCCCCTGAACGTTGGTGCCATTCACCTTAAACTCGTAACTTGTAAAGGAACCAGATGCTGCAAAGGTTACATTATCTCCTGCACAAATTGTTGTGCCAGGCGAAGGGGTAAGCGTACCTGACGGTACTGTATTTACTGTAATATTTATAGTGGGTGCAAATGTTGCCTTACATCCATTTGCATTGGTAACCTCCACGGTTACCGCGTCTCCATTGTTTAATGAATTGGTAACAAAGGTTCCGGATACGCCGCTTTGTACCGATCCCCCGTTTACTTTAAAAGTATAGCTTGTGCCTCCTGATGCCGTGAATATTACATCCTCACCAGGGCAAATGGTGGTTTTATCAGCGACAAGAGTAGGTGCGGGCAATGGGTTTACTGTAATGGTTACGGTATTAAAAAAGGTTGCACAGCTCACTGAATTGAAAACCTCGACGGATATTTTATCCCCATTGTTTAGTGTTGAACTGCTGTATGTATTGGAAGCGCTGGCATTTTGTGCTACTGTGGTAACATTTGCAGCATCGGTTTTATAAAATTTATATAAGGTGGCTCCGGCGGTGGCGGTGAATGTTACCGTAGCACCGGTACAAATTATGTTGTCATTATTGGCCAGGCCAGAGGTTTCTGTGGCTGTAAGCGTGCCCGTGGGTATGGGTTTTACTGTAATAGTACCGCTAAGGGAAGCCTGGGCGCATGGTCCTGTAGTAGTAACTGTGTAGTTAAAAGTACCGGAACCCGTGGGCGTCCCGCTTATTGTAAATATCCCACTACTAATTGAACCGGCAACGCCTGCAGGAAGCGTACCTGCTGTTATTGATGCGCCTGTTGCGCTTCCCCCTATTGAGTAAGTTACATTCGCAAGGGCAATGTTGGTACAAACGGTTTGTGCATCCGTGCCGGCAGGAGAGGTTAAAGTGACAGTTGAGTTTGGTGTAACTGTAAGTGTTGCAATAGCAGAAGTAACAGAACCGCATGGTGATACTGTAACCACTACATCATAATTTCCCGCAGAAGCAGCCGTTACCGAAGCAATATTATAAGATGAAGATGTGGCTCCGGCTATGTTAGCGCCATTTTTTCTCCATTGATACGCCGGCGATGTGCCACCCGCTGTTACAGAAAAAGTGACCGGTTGCCCTACGCATAAAGTTTGGGTAACAGGATCTGTAGAAATAGACGCTGGTGTATTTACCTTAATATTTACCACCTTAGTAGTATTACCACATGAATTTGTGGCTGTAACGGTATAATTCGTTGCAGCAGATGCCGCGGTAGCTGTGCCGGAAATGACACCTGTATTTGTATTTAGGCTCAATCCCGCAGGAAGCGCAGGGCTTACTGAATACGATGTAGGCGCTCCACCACTATTAGAAGGGTTGTTATTTGCTATTGCCGTTCCCACGCAATAGGTTGCAGGTGTTAATGTATAATTCAATGCCGTTGGCGCTGCAGGTGATATAGTAATATTCACCGCAACAGTGGTTGTACCACAGGAATTAGTAGAACTAACTGTATAATTGGTCGACGAAACACCATTGGTTGTCGTGGGTGTTCCTGTAATTATCCCTGTGCTTGTATTGAGCATTAAACCTGCCGGTAAGGCCGGACTTACTGAATAAGAAGTTACAGTTCCACCTGTGTTGGAAGGGTTATTAGCAGCGATAGCCTGACCCGCACAATATACTGCAGGATTTGTACTGTATGTTATGGAAGGTGTTGTAGTAACTGCAATCGTCAATGCCTTTGTAGTAGAACCACAAGAGTTTGAAGCCGTAACTGTGTAAGTTGCAGAAGCCGTAACTGCAGCAGGCGTACCTGAAATAACACCTGTAGTTGTGTTTAAGCTTAATCCTGCAGGAAGTGCCGGGCTTATTGAATATAATGAAGGCCCTCCGCCGGTATTTGACGGATTATTATTAGCTATGGCTATTCCTACACAATACAGAGGCGATGTTACAGTATAGTTCAATGCCGTTGGCGCTGCAGGTGATATAGTAATATTCACCGCAACAGTGGTTGTACCACAGGAATTAGTAGAACTAACTGTATAATTGGTCGACGAAACACCATTGGTTGTCGTGGGTGTTCCTGTGATTACACCCGTACTTGTATTGAGCGTTAAACCTGCCGGTAAGGCCGGACTTACTGAATAAGAAGTTACAGTTCCACCTGTGTTGGAAGGGTTATTAGCAGCGATAGCCTGGCCTGCACAATATACCGCGGGATTTGTACTGTATGTGATGGAAGGTGTTGTGGTAACTGCAATTGTCAATGCCTTTGTAGTAGAACCACAAGAATTTGAAGCGGTTACTGTGTAAGTCGCAGAAGCCGTAACTGCGGCAGGCGTACCTGAAATAACACCTGTAGATGTGTTTAAGCTTAATCCTGCAGGAAGTGCCGGGCTAACTGAATATAGTGAAGGTGCCCCGCCTGTATTCGACGGATTGTTGTTAGCGATAGCTATCCCTACACAATACAGAGGCGATGTTACAGTATAGTTTAATACTGTTGGCGCTGCAGGTGATATGGTAATATTTACCGCAATAGCAGCAGAACCACAAGTATTAGATGCAGTAACTAAGTAGTCAACAGCCGCTATTCCATTAGTCGTTGTAGGTGTACCCGATATTACACCTGTACCTGCATTTAAACTTAAGCCGGCAGGAAGCGCGGGGCTAACTGAGTAAGTAGTTGGTGTGCCGCCTGTAACCGTTGGGTTATTATTTGCAATAGCTACCCCTGCACAATACACGGCAGGATTGACGCCATAAGAAATAGACAAAGGCGGTGACGTAACAATTATCACCAACCCTTTCGTTGTAGATCCGCAGGAATTAGCGGCTGTTACGGTGTACGTCGCCGAAGCAGCAGTCGCTGTTGGAGTTCCTGATATTACACCAGTAACAGGATCAATGCTTAATCCGGCCGGAAGCGCAGGACTAATCGAATAACCAGTTGGCGCACCGCCGGAATTTGACGGATTGTTATTTGTAATTGGAGCTCCTACACAATAGGATGGTGTGTTGGAAGTATAATTTAAGGAAGTTGGCGCCGCAGGTGATATAGTAATATTTAATGGAACAGAAACAGATCCACATATATTAGTTGCTGTAATTGTATAATAAGCAGCGGCTGCTCCATTGGTTGCAGTTGATGTACCCGATATTGCACCTGTACCGGCATTTAAAGTTAATCCGGCAGGAAGCGCAGGACTTACAGAGTACGATGTTGCTACTCCACCTGTAATCGTTGGGTTATTTGATGCAATAGCTATTCCGGCACAATACGTTGCCGGATTTTGGCCATAGGTGATACCAGTAAGCGGTGTGTAAACAGTTGCGGTTACATCAAATCTTAAAGAACTTTCACATCCGGAAGCATTTGTTTGTGAAGCATAATAGTGAGCACCATTTACAACAGGAGTTGTAGTTACTAAAGCTGTTCCACCTGATGAAGCCGCATACCATTTGATTGTAGTTCCAGTTGCGGTTAAATTCGCAACCGTCGGACTACTGGTACTGCAAAACGATTGGGATGCGGAACCAGTTGGTGCTACAGGTATAGGATTGATAGTTATGGCAGGGGTTGTAAATTTGGAATTCCCAGGCCCTACGCCACCGCCATTATCTCCAAACCAGGAAATTCCTTCATAAACAACATCAAAAATAAGATTATTGGTACCTGCAGCTAACGGAGTCGTATAGCCGCTTCCGACATTGTTCGATGCCGTTAAAGGCAAAGTATAGGTCGTTGTAGCTCCGGGTGCTAAATTACCGGCATTGGTACGAATATGGTAATCAGTCCAGTTAGCGCCATTGGTATTCCATTTTACCCCGATATTTATGTCAGGACTTGCATCACTCCAGGTGGCTGTACCAGTATTTTGAATAGTCACTTGAACATTTCTTGTTTCACCCGCGCACCAGGGTGCGGTTGAAGCAGCACTCACTGATAAAATTGAACTTTTATAAGTTAATTGGGTGTAGGTAATACTAACCTGACCATCTGCACCGTCTCCTCCCATGACGAGTTTGAGAACTTGACCTAACCGCTCCGCCACCTCCCCCGCCCGGTGCACTCCCATCTGTTCCATTACCCTGGGTGTTATACCTGCCGCCGCCGCCGGCTCCACCTCCCGTAACAGCGGCTCCACCGTTTTGAGCACTACCGTTATTTCCATTAGAGGCAGATCCAGCTGAGGACCCACCCCCACCACCGTAATCTGTTCCTGATGTATTTCCATTCGCTCCATTTCCACCACTATATCTTACAGTTCCGAAACCACTTCCTGCACTACCACCTGCTGCTCCCGTTGAAGAATTATTTCCTACACTACCACCTCCTTTAGCCATTAAAGTTGTGGTATTGCTAAACCATGAATCTTCACCCGGGCTGGTTGATTGGGTTATGCTTCCTGCTCCAACAGAATATGAATAACTTTGACCGGCTGTAACGGCAAATACTTTCATTGAATAAGCTCCTCCTCCTCCTCCTCCTCCGGCGCCATTACTCGTCCTGGCACCACCGCTGCCACCAGCTCCCCAAACTTCTACAGTTATGGAAGTTACTCCGGCAGGAACAGTAAAATTATAGGTTCCGGCGGTTGTTTGTAAAACTTGTCCTATTGCTGTAGAAACAAATAGCAAACCGAACAGCATACTAAAACAGGAGAATAAAAAGGCGGATTTCTTGAAATTCGCGAAGTAAATTTTCTTCATATAAATCATTTAATCTTTGTGATTGATGGTAAATGATTTTATCAAGGAGTATATGAATAAGCGTTTAATGTAGGAAATTTAGAGGAATGGGGATTAGCGGTCATGCCTGGCAAGCAAGATGATTTTGGTGCTCAAAAATGTTGGAACTATATCTCGGGAAAAAATTTCCGGTACGGATTTTTATAGGAGGATGGTATAATTACGGCGCAAGATAATAGATTTATTTAATTATCAAACTATCATACGGTATTTTTTTATTGGTTATCGCCCAATCGGGGCCCTAAGCATACAAAAACCCCACGCTAATTTCGCAGGGTTTTGATCATAATGATCAGGTTGGTCCTTCGACTACGGATTAATACATGACATTAATAGTTTTTGTGCCACCATCAGGTTTGGTGATCTCAAGCTGGTACATACCGTGTGCAAGATTGAAATCCCATTTGATCAGTTCCGTATTGCTACCGTCCATTCTTGTAACTTCTTTGCGCAGAATAATCTGGCCCAGTTTGTTCAGCAATCTTATTCCATATTTTCCTTCTGGTTCGTTCATGAACTGAAGGTGAATCATTCCGTCTGTGATTGGGTTCGGGTAAATTGTTATATCCCGTTTCATGCTTCCCATAAGCACTTTCACTACCTGTGTGAGGTGGGTTTTACCATCCCGGTCATTGCTGCGGATACGGTAATAATTATAGCCTGTCACGGGATGGTCATCCAAAACCTGGTAGTTAGCTGAAGTTCCGCCGTTGCCTGTGGCTGTCTGTACAACAAGTGTAGTAAAATGAATGCCATCACCTGATTTTTCAACGCTGTAATTGTTAATGTTCATTTCATTTTCCACCTTCCACTCTACGCTGATGTTAGCAGCCTGGCGATACGCTTTTACGGAGGTGAAAGTAACCGGCAACACCACATCAGGTGCAGTTGTAAACACGATCCTGAAACGATCACTTGCATAAGAACCCGGAATGTTAACGATGGTGATATCCGCCGTAGTGATTCCATCCATATTCAAGGGTGTACTTGTGTGCATGTAGTTATCTTCAAAATATCCCTGAAGACCGCCCGTATTAAGATTGGCGGCAATGAGTTCAAAACGGTATGACTGCACCCTTACCCCGGTGAGATTGAGGAAGATAGTATCCTGTTTGGCAGGAATCTGCCTTCTCTCCACAGAGAGCAAGGTGCCCGCAACTTTTATGGAAAGGTTCTCAGCGGTATTCGCATTTTTTCTTGCATCTTTTCCATCAACTCCGTTGCTGTAGGAATCACCAAAGGTGTTAAGTACTCCATCATTAAGTATGGTACTTCCATCGGCGTTTATCCCATACAGATTGGTCATTAATTTTGGTACCAATTGAGGATTTCTTGCCGGGGTGGTAACAAGCATACTACCGCTTGACTTAGCACTCTCAGTAAAGCTGACATTGCCATTTGTGCCTGTTGCCTGCACCAGGAATGCCTGTCCACTCTGGATATAATTGTGGGGCCCGGGGCCATAAGTGGGGCTTTGGGGAATTGCATAATAATTATTAGTATTGATATCATAAGATAAGGTAACGTAACCTCCTAAAGAATAAGCACTTCCAAGCTGTGGATCCCAAACAAATACAAAATCATCAACCTGTGGATCTTTGGTAATTTTCCTTATATCTATTGCTGAGGCATACGGATTGCCTATTGATTCGAATTTACCCGCCATAACGGTTGTAACCGGTGGAAGGTTAGCAGGGGTAAATAATCTTCCGGCTGTGCGTAAGGTGGTTTCAGTCGCCGCTCCGGAGGAGGTGTTAACGGACCTGTCTCCCCTTACCAGCACGATATACCCTTTTGGATTATAAATGGCGATTTGTGTAGTAGGCGGGCCATCATAATTATTTGTAAGATAATTATAAGTTTTCATGGATGGACCTGGTGATGTAAATTCATCGAAGCCAGGGCTTGGTTGGGTTTTGGCTCCAGGCACATTACTGGTAATCATGGTTCCATAACCGGGTTTAGGATTTGAACCCACCGGAACTCCAGGGCCCGTTCCGGTTGCAACGGTTGCTCCTTCCTGCCAGGCATTCTTTATCGTTTGTCCTGTAGAAGGCGTAGGGCCTACTGTAGGTATAGCCAATAACTGCCATGATTTAGGATGGACACTGCCGGTGGCGATATAACGCTCTACGGTTATGTCGCCGTTTATGATATTCCCGGAATACAAACCTCCGTTTGTAAAATCTCCTATCTGACCCGTGTTGGTTATGCTGGATTTTACGGTTAATAGATTGTTGGTGGTCAATGTCGCATTACTGACTCCAAAATTAAATGCATTTAACAGATCAACGTTTTGCGTGAATGATAATCCGGCAGCGTTACTTAGATTTAGATTATTAAATGTTGTTTTCTGCGCACTGCCCGATACTGTTTGTAACGAACTTCCATTAAAATTTACCTTTGCGTTTTGTCCCGGATATGACCCCGAATTAAAACCGCCATTATTGATCCAATTATCTGAAATGCTGATGTTTTTATCATTCGTCCCCGCATCTAATGTTCCTCCATTCAATATCGTGATATTATGGCTGCCTAAAATATCATTCGTGAGTCGCGCTATAGGGTTATTGGTGCTGTTAATTGTAATGTCATAAACAGGTACCTCGCTATTTATTTTGAAGACCTGGCTAACGGGAGTATTAACCGTTCCAAACTGTAAAGTGCCGCCGGTAAACAGTTTTGCACCGCTGCCTGATAATATCTTTACATCGCCCGCTGTGCCTGCATTAGCGTTGGTAAAGGTTATAAGGCCGCCGGAGACATTAATCTTCGTGGCAGCCGTCATATCAAGCGTGGCATAAGTCGCATTTGTGTGACCCAGACTATCGAGATTAATAGTGCCTCCGGAGAAATTGGAGACCGCCACTGCACCGGTTGAAAAAGTTAGCCTGGCAGCACTGGTTAAAAGCCCTCCACTCATATCAAATATACCGCCGCTGTTATTATTCATAGAGTTGCCAATAGCATCCCCTATACGAACATAGCCTGAGGTAAGGCGGAAAAGCCCTGCGTTGTCAAGTGAATTCCCAAATGTCCTGAAGTTGCCTCCGTTTACATGCAGGCCAGAAGTGGAAAGGATCGAGGGGCCTGTACCCCTTGCATTTACATTCCCTCCCGGGTCAACCCTTAATAAGCCATTTGTGAAAACTAAAGCGCTGGCGATATTGGCTCCGGATGTAACATCTAAAGTGGTTGCAATGCTGCTCCCTTTATTAACAACCATTGTATGAAAAAACGAAGAAGCAGTTCCACTTATCGTAGCGTTATTATTTCCGTTGAAAATAACTGTATTCGTAGTGCCTGCATTAAAATTACAATTCCCTTTATTAGTCCAGTTTCCGTAAAAATTGTGTGTCCATCCGGTACCGGAGGCTGTATTTAAATAAAAAAAAGATCCGGTGTTAATCAATAGATTCCCGGCAACATTTAAAGGCCCGCCGGCCGTCTTATATCCGGGAGTATTTGATAAAGTAAGGTTTCCATACACAGGTGTATTAAAAATAGTTTGATTCGCCACACAGTTATATTCTACAGTGCTGGTTAAATTAAAATTCCAGCTCGTAAAATTTGAAGGAAAATTACTCGTCCCCACACCTCCGCCATTTTTCCCCAGGATCATTAAACTTCCAGCCGCAAGATTTAATGAACCTCCCGAAGTGTTGCGGTTTAATGTCTGCGCTGCACCTACATCAAGTGTTGATGTGTTATTTACGTTCAAATCCCCCAAAGTTTGGAAACCGCCTAAACCACTTGGTCCTGCTATGATTACTTTAGGCGAATTGACTTCGCCAATATTAGTAGCAGTAACTCCAAAAAAAATGGGTTGCGTCCCTGAATTATGCGTGATGGTTTGTGTTCCAATTCCATCAAAAACAATCTGTGCCGGCTTGTTTCCCAAATCGTTGCCTATGCCCCCAAGGTCAGCATTGCTATTTATATAAAATTTTCCTGTGTTATTGGTGGTAGCATAAAATGGGAAATCAAAATTGAGATTTGTGCTTGAGCTTGTTGTGGTGAGTGTTCCTTTGTATGTGACCACACCTGCACTGGAAACAGCGAGTGCATTATATGCAGGAAAAGCTGTGTTAACTGCAACCGTATTGGCCATAGAAGTGGTTGTATTCACCGTTAATTTATTACCTCTCACGTTCAACCTGTACATCACAGGTGTAGAAAAATTACTGGTGCCTGATACATTAGTCTGAAGAGAGTTAATAGTAATATCCCCCGCTAGGTTTATATCCTGGGTTGCAAGACCGTTGAAGAATGACTGCACTATCAAATTGATACGCACGTCATTACAGGGTTGCGGAACGCCTACAGGACTCCAATTATAGGGATTATTGAAGTTATTATCAGGTCCCCCACCGGATGTCCCCTCACCGACCCAGTTTTTTATACCTGCCCCGACCGTTACGGTAACGGAGCTTGGTGAAGATATACATCCAAGGTTATCAGTCACTACAAGGGAGTAGGTGGTAGTAACTGCGGGACTAACCACCGGATTTGAAGCTGTAGAAGTATAGCCGGGGGGCATGGAGGTCCACGAATAGGTATATGGATTCCCACTGGATGGCGAAGCTGACGGAGAGCCTCCAATAGTAGCAGAACCACCCGAGCAAATCCCCCAGTTAGGGCCGGCAGACGCAACAGGAGGCGGCACTACAGTTACGACCGTACTCCCCGTGCGGTCAGCTACTGTTGAATTACAAACCGCGTCGCCTAAGGCTATAATGGTATAGGTTGTTGTCGCCGCCGGGCTTACACTCTTGCTCCAAGAGCCATTACCCGTTCCGGTTACAGTTCCTCCGCCGTTGCTTAGTGTTAATGTCCAGGATCCGGTCGCTGTCACCGTTCCGGTTATATTTGTACTATTATTCTTGCATATACTGATATTAGCACTATTAATATTTGCGGTGGGTCTCCCATTTACATTTACAGTTACAGGCACACAAATGGTGTTGAAACTGCACGGCACATCAGTTTCATATCTCCCATAATAAGTTGTGGTTGTTGTGGGGCTCACCGTTGCAGGATTACCGGTTGCGATCAGGGTACCTCCGCACGAAGTTGTGTACCACCTGATCGCCTGCCCTGTACCGCCTCCTCCACCAACGAGGCTGAGATTAGTACTTTGGCCACTACAAATTGGGTTCACAGAAGCTGCAGCTGAAACCGGATCTGCTGATTTTTGATTTACTGTTATTGTAATGCTCCTGCAAATAGTGAATGTATTACATGTAGAGCCGTCTTCATATCGCCCGTAATAGGTGGTGCTGTTAATTGGGTTTACCAATAAATTATTTCCAGACCCAACCAAACCTACGCCACATGAGGTGGAATACCACCTTATAACTGCAGTCGTTCCACCGCCGCCTCCATTTAATTTAAGCGTTGTACTTTGCCCGTTACAAATTAAAGTAGTTGATGCGGTTGCTGACGTTGGATCAGTTGATTTTTGATCAACTGTAATTGTAACCTGGGCACATGCGGTGTTGAAGCTGCATGGAGCCCCGTCTTCATAGCGCCCATAATAAGTGGTTGTAGCCGTTGGACTCACTGAAAGATTATTTCCAGACCCAACCAGACCCACGCCACACGATGTGGAATACCATCTTATAACTGCAGCCGTTCCACCACCGCCTCCATTTAACGTAAGCACGGTACTTTGCCCGTTACAAATCGTACTTGAGAAAGCAGTTGCCGATGTTGGGTCAGCCGATTTTTGATTTACAGTAATTGTAACCTGGGCACATGCGGTGTTGAAGCTGCACGGAGCGCCATCTTCATAACGGCCATAATAAGTTGTTGTAGCTGTTGGGCTCACTGAAAGATTATTGCCCGAACCAACTGAAGTACCGCCACATGAACCTGTATACCACTCAATCACTTCATTCGTTCCGCCTCCTCCTCCATTTAAAGTGAGCACAGTACTTTGCCCGTTACAAATTGTACTTAAGGAAGCAGTTGCCGATGTTGGGTCAGCCGATTTTTGATTTACAGTAATTGTAACCTGGGCACATGCGGTGTTGAAGCTGCATGGAGCGCCATCTTCATAACGGCCATAATAAGTTGTTGTAGCTGTTGGGCTCACTGAAAGATTATTGCCCGAACCAACTGAAGTACCGCCACATGAACCTGTATACCACTCAATCACTTCATTCGTTCCGCCTCCTCCTCCATTTAAAGTGAGCACGGTACTTTGCCCATTACAAATTGTCATTAGGGAAGCAGTTGCCGAGATTGGGTCAGCCGAAGGCACGCAGGATGTTAGTGAAATGTTATCCACTGAAGCAGGGGGATTGGTGCCACTGGAATTCGCGTCATTTGTCCATGTAAAAATCAACCGGACTCCCGTGCCGGCTAAAGAAGACGGCAATGGTATAGATTGTTGTGCATAAGTCGCTATATCAGCAGACTGGGTAAAAACCAACGTTGCGCCGGCTGGCAAAACACCGGCTACCGGAGTAACCGAAGCGGGAGCTGTAAAAACCAATAACATGTCGTTTCCTGCTTCAAAATCACCCGTCATGTAAAATGACAATGTGATAACCGTAGCTCCCACCGGAATCAAAACATCTCTATAGAAATGCGAAACCTGGGCTATATTATTTGAGTAAGCATTCGTGGCGCCCGTGCTATTTGAAATAAATGCGCTGTTATTTCCTGCGTAAGGCGGTGCCGCATTGCCGATTTCCCATTTATTAGTCCCATCGTTAACAACGAACCAGGAATTGTTAATAAAGTTCGTTCCGCTTTCAAAACCTCCGTTAGAAGGCGGTATTAATTGCATTTGTCCGAACCCGGCAAATGAAAAAAATAATCCGCTTAGCAATAACAGATATATCCGCATCATAAAACAATTTGCATCTTATTACAAAAAATACCATCCGGCGACGAGGCTTTAAAAGAAATTGGATTATTAAGAAAGGTGGTAGTTGAATCTAAGTTGAATTCATAAAAAGATTTCAAATACCCAACGAAGAATACCCGGTTATAAATAGGTCACTTAAATAAGTTACTTAAGTGAGATTAGAATTATCGGGTTTTGAGAGGATATATAAAGTTTTGAAAATCTAATCTCGGTCAAGATTAATTTCGCTGTAAGATAAAAATTAAATTCGTTTTATTCTAAATACTAAAAAAAATTCTCGGCTTCTAACCCAATGTGGAAGATTTGAAATAATAATTTATTTTTCAACAATCACGGGGAAAGGTTAATGAAAAACAGGTAAATAAATACGACACTCAATTGAGATCGGGCTTCCAAAAAGCGTCATGCTGAATTAAAGAAATACCAACTTTTACCGGATTAGCCGCCTTTGGTCTTACCGAATTTTCCGTTTGTAAATTATGAAATCTCTCCCGAAGGCCTCACAGACCACCTGGCTGTGCAGAGCAGCTTTAATGCAAAAAAAGCAATTGTCTGTTTCGTAGCACCCTTGATAATGTCAATGTGAGGTATTTTCCTAATGTTAAATCAGAGCCTGAACTGTGATGTTCCGGCTTACCGGGCGCTTAGGTAATCCTGGTTTTAGGCACATCATTCGATCGTTCTTGCACACCGGAAACCATATGCAATGGATCGCGGTCCTTCGGCCCAGGCGGCAAAAGGCCTGTAGCTGACCGGGCAGTTGGGATTGACTATACCGCTACGCATATTCGCGGTATAATATCCGCCACCTTTGTAGCCAACGCCCCCGGTATTATTTTTTGGCCAGTCTTCATTACTGGCATCGCCAAAGGAGGAAAGCCTTCCATCACCATTTGTGCCCTTAAAATTCCGGCCTGTGGGGTGTCCATAACTTACGACTCTTTCCCAATATCCTGAAGCCATATCCATAACCCAATAATAAGATGCGCCAAATTCTTCCTTATTTTCATCGGATAGTTGTGATTCGTTGAGGCTGTCGGAAAAAACGAGCTCGCCACTCTCGTTGAAGTAACGTTTCAGCTTTTCATTGGAAGCACTGCCCCATGGATAATCATTTGGCACGGGTCTACCGGTGCCCCGGGCCGCCTTCACAAATTCCAATTCGCTTACCGGTCTTAAACAAGCCCAGTCTGCGAAGGCGCAGCCATCATCCCAGCTTGCAAAATTCAACGGCTCACCCGGCTTTCCGGCTATATAGGTATTTTCCTTTAACACAATGGTTCCCCTACCCGGATAATATTCCTTTCCTCCTATTATAACCCGCATGGCACCATGCTGTGCATAAATGGAGTTAAGGAAATCAGCATATTGCCCCTGCGAAATTTCGTATTTCATGATATAAAATGCTTTGTATCCTTTCGGATAACCCACGGGTATCGGGCCCTTTTGATCACCCTTGTATTGGGGAGCCAAACCTGCATCATAGAACAGATCATTCTCTAAACCAATCTTTATCTCTTTCTCTGAATCAATTCGTAAAGGAGATTTGGTTTTTGGATCATAGGCGGCCGCAAAATGAAAGGCAGTAGTATCCTGGTCACCTTCATAAAAACCTTCCTTGGGTATATACACCATTTCAATTCCATATACCCTGGCGTAGGTCACTTCACGTAAGTCAACGGATGAAAAAGATGCCGGATCAAGGTAAAGTTTGATTCTGCATTCTATGTTTCCACGGAAATTTTTTTCTGCAAAGATAAAAACACCTCCGCGGTCTTTGGGAATTTCAAATTGAAGCGCACCGGAATTCCCGGTATCTATAAATTCAACTCCCCCTTCCTTAACAAGTATGGGTCTTTCTGAACGATATTGTTCATTGATCTTTGGAAAGATCCACACCGCATCGAAATTTTTCTTGTTGTTCCAGGCGTTTTTCCATGAGAGAGAAAATACAATGCAGGGAGACGACCGGCCGGGCTCATACCGGAATTCCATATTGCTGATTTTCAGATCGGAAGCATTTGATTGAAGTGCTGCAAAGAAAGAAATGCAGAGTAAAAATTTCTTTTTCATTATCACTATTTCGGTTCAAAAAATAATTTTATCGCCGTAGGCACAAAAGGTAATCATAGCGGGCTTTTGGTTGCCTTGCTTTTGAATTTTGCATGCCAGCGGCGAAATATGAGTTACGATAATATTTGCCGGATTTAATCCCGACAATAATTCAATTCCACCAGGTGTTAAAAACCATTGCGGGATTATTATCGCATCGATCTTTCCTGTAAGACTACTAACAGCTTCCTTTGAAACAGCAGCGTCTCCAAGATGAACTATGTGAAATCCTTTCCAGCGGATATCAAACCGGTAATTTTCAACTTCAGAATGCAACGCAGGATTAATGTGTGATATTTTCCTGGAAATAATTTCGGGATTGTTGCCGTTCAATCCAGGTATAACGCGGTTTTGCATTTGCCGGCCTAAAAGACGTTTCACTTGTGGGCTGCTAACCAGGATTGCAGATGGATGCCTGTTTGCCACATTGGTTACGAGTGCGCTGTCAAAGTGATCATGATGCAGGTGGGTAACAGCAATCGCCACAATTGTTTTAAATGGAATTTGTCCTGCAAACATTTTCTTTAATGCATCGCTATCGGCAGGCAAATATTCCGGTTTGTAAAAATCATGCACGCCGTCAATGATGATTGCACTATCGTTATGGATGATTGCCACGCCCATGTTGCCGAGATAGCGTAACTCGAAATTATTTTGGGCAGTTGACCCAAAACAGATCAGAAGCGTTGTGGTTAGTATGGTGATTGTTTGCCTCAGATGCAGAGAATAGTTTTGAACAAAGACAAATCTATACAATTACTGTAATCCAAGGCTGCCTCTTGCCTTACTGGATTTTCCGTTCATAAAGTTTTAATGAAACCCTCCATTGGCTCATGGCTCACGGAACGATCCGGCTATGTTGAGTAACTTTAAAATACAAAAGGTCAACTTGCCTATTTTGTAAAAACCTTAATATTTGCAGGACTGTCCCGGGTTTGTTAAATTACTGCCCGGGAAAAGTATTGAGTTTATAAAAAAGAAGATCTTTTGCCATCCATAAATTGGTAGTTTTGACTACCGCACCCAAAACATTCCAATGTGAACAAAACTGCCAAAAGATATGATACCATTTCCTGAACTGGAAGAACCGGCGAAAATGTCGCAGACAAAATCAATCCCACCGGTTCGTGTCGCCTCTATTGATATTGTGCGGGCACTTACTATGGTGCTGATGATCTTTGTAAACGATCTCGGATCATTAAAAAATATTCCCTCGTGGCTCGGGCATGTAGAACCGGGCGTCGATGGAATTGGCCTGGCCGACGTGGTCTTCCCGGCGTTCCTGTTTATTGTAGGATTATCGCTGCCTTTCGCGGTTGACAACCGGAGAAAAAAAGGTGATAGTGAATTGAAGCTGGTGGCGCATGTATTGACGAGAACTATTGCGCTGCTGGTGATGGGCGTTTTTCTTGTGAATGGTGAAACAATAAATGAAGCGGCTACAGGTATGGGGAGTTATGCATGGTATTCGTTATCATGTTTTTCGTTTATACTCATCTGGAATACTTATCCCAAACAGGCAAATCGTTATGCAGTCTTTGTAATAAAAGCAGTTGGCATCATTACATTGCTGGCATTGGCCTTTGTGTATAGGGGAGGTGAGGATGGAGAGATGAATCGTTTTGCACCCCAGTGGTGGGGCATATTAGGGTTGATCGGGTGGGCATATCTGGCGGCCGGGCTGGTTACTATATTTTCAAAAAACAATTTTCTGGTGATTCTTGGCGCATGGATCTTCTTTTGCATACTGAGCATGGTGTACAAGGCCGGATACATCCCTAAGGATAGTTTTATTTCATTCATCCCATCTGCCATTCTTGGAGGCACATTAACAGGACTGACTATGGGTGGTGTGTTGATATCCTGGCTATTCAGGTATTTCAGGAAACGGAATGAAAATTTTAAGATGATCATTTTATTTGTTGTATTTGCAGCATTGCTGATAGTCTTGTCTGTTATCACGCGGCCTTACTGGAAGCTCGCAAAGCTTGGTGCAACACCAGCATGGCTTTTTCTCTGCAGTGCGTTCACTCTTCTTGCTTTTACGTTGCTATATTGGATTGCGGATGTAAAAAGAAAAGCAAACTGGTTTTCGATTATCAGGCCTGCCGGAACAGATACATTACTGTGCTATCTTATACCTTATTTCCTGTATGCAATAATCCACGTGGCAAATTTTCATTGGCCTGATGTAATTATAACAGGAGGTGTTGGCCTTGTGAAATCGTTCCTGCTGGCATTGTTCTGCGTGTTGATCACCGGCATGCTTAATAAGGCAGGTGTGCGGCTTAAATTGTAAGTTTTTATCTTTTAATAATTTTATGAAAATGAAACAGGCAGCTCTGATGATTATCGGACTCGTTGTATCCATATTTTTTCTTTCAGCAGTTCATTACGAGGAACCGGGAAAGAAAAAGCCGGTGATCATTGCATATGTAGGGGGCTTTCGCGGACTTGCAGATATTGATTCTTTAAATCCGAAAAAACTTTCGCATATAAACTATGCATTTGTAGATGTGAAAGATAACAGGGCGTGGCTGCACAACGAAGCTACGGATACCATTAATTTCAGAAGATTGAATGAATTGAAAAAGGAGAACAAGGATCTGAAAATCCTTATTTCGATGGGTGGATGGACATGGAGCAAAAATTTCTCCGACGCTGTTCTAACGGATACATCTACCCGAGAATTTGCATATAGCTGCATTGATATCGTTGCCCAATATGATCTTGATGGTGTGGATATCGATTGGGAATATCCGGGATTAAAAGGCGACAACAATAAATTCAGGCCTGAAGATAAGGAAGGTTACACAAGGCTTTTTAAGAATTTGCGTGAGGGGCTGGACAGTCTTAAAAAGATAACTCATAAGAAATATTTTGTGACTACAGCAGTGGGCGCTCATCAAAATTATATCGACCACACGGAAATGGACAAAGTGCAGCAGTACACTGATTTCATCAATTTAATGTCATATGATTATGCAGGGGGATCGGACACAATCTCAAATCATCACACCAATCTTTATACATCTTCCACAGATACTTCGCAAGAATCAACGGACAAATCGGTAAAAGCTTTTATCGCGGCAGGAGTGCCGGCAAATAAGCTGGTGGTGGGTTTGGGTTTCTATGGCAAAGGATGGGAAACGCAAACAACCGATAACAATGGATTATACCGGAAGGTTAATAAATTTCAGCGAGCAGGCGGATTTGACTACCTGAAAGATAGTCTTGAAAATAAAAATGGCTTTACCAAATATTGGGATGATTTGGCCAGGGCCCCCTATTTATTTAATAGCCAAACCAGGGTTTTCATCACTTATGATGATGAGCAATCCATCAAAGAAAAATGCGAATATATAAAGAAGAATAACCTTGCAGGTGCGATGTTTTGGGAATATGCTGATGATAAAAAAGAATATTTGCTTGATGTAATCAACAAGGAATTCAATTATTAATCCGTCACGAAATAATTACTAATTCATGATCTTGGAAGGATTTGATTTCAAACTGAACCCAGCCGTCAGAAATCTTTCCTGCTATTTTTGATTGCTAACGTTCAAGTGTACCCTTTTTCCATTAATCCCATCCGGCAGTTGTACTCTCATTCTTAAAAGGGCTGATAGAAATAAATTCATCCAAAGGTTGTCGCCCACGTTGCAGCACCGGTTAGATTTATTACATGTAAAATAGGCCAGTTCCTTTGCCCGTAGAGGTGGACAGTCTGCCAACCTTGCTCCTTCAACAAAGAAGGAAAGCCCATTCCTGACCCGCACAAGATTTTTGATAAGGTGGCTATGGTCCGGTAAATTGTTATAGATATACTGCTTTACAAGTTGCTGCTTTTGATCAACATGCGGTGAATAGAAGATTGAGGCCTGACGTTTCTCAGCAACAAAATGATTTTAGCTAGGTCGCTGGTGGTGATTTAAATTAAATTACGATATTCACCCGGGCAAAGCTTTTCATCTTTTGCAGAACACTGTTACAAGATTAGAAGCAATATAAGTTCGGGTTTTTCCAATGATCAACGATAGGCATGGCTTATTTTTTACGGGTTGGTATTTTTTCCTTGCCCGAACTTTTTTGCTGTTTTATATTTGCAGGGATTGAAAAATAATATGAGAAAAATATTTTCCGATAGAAAGAAAACCTTTGTAGTCATTACCATCATAGTAATTAGCATGATGGTATACAATGGGTTTGCTGAAACTGTTTCTCCCGGTTCTGCCAATTCGGATATGTTTTGGGTTTGGAGATTTTTAGGGAGACTTCATCCCCTGGCGGTTCATTTTCCGGTTTGTCTCATCCTTGTGGCCGCCATACTTGAACTTTTTACACTCAAAAACTTTTCGTCAAAGCTGCGTCCCGGCATCAACCTGCTGGTAGCCTTGGGTGCGTTATCTGCCATATTTTCTGCGGTATTTGGATTGTTGCTTGTCAGGGATGGCGACTATGGTCAGGATATTATCGAAATACACAAATGGGCTGGTATTGCTACCGGGGTGCTATCTGCTATAGCATGGGTACTGCTAAAAAATATACAGAAAACAAAACAGGCAAGCCAGGTAAAGTTGTATCGCGGTATATTGTTTTTTACTGCAATTTCCGTATCCGTTGCAGGGCACTTTGGCGCATCTATTACACATGGTAAAGACTACCTGACGGCTGCACTTCCGTGGAGCCCGGATTATACAGGTCCAAGGGCAAGCAATTTTAATTTGGCTTCATTTAAAAATGATACAGCCCACTTAACAAAGAAGCAGGTACTCGAATTAAATGTAGAGGTAAGGGCAATATTTGCCCATAATTGTTACAAATGTCATAGTTCCGAAAAGATCAAAGGTGACTTACGGCTCGACAGGAGAGATATGATTTTTAAAGGAGGTAAAGACGGGCCGGTTGTTGTTCCCGGCAATCCCGGCGAAAGCGAAATATTCCGGCGCATTAGCCTGCCATCGGATGATAAAGATGCAATGCCCTCCAAAGGGAAAAAATTACCTGATGGCGATATTGCCATCATAAATTATTGGATACAGAAAGGTGCACCCTGGCCGGAAGGTACTGAAAAAAGCATCTACCGGGTAGCCGCACTCGAACCACGAAATCCACCATTGCCACCGGCGTCCGGCAATCTTACTAATCCTATAGACCGGTGGACGAACCAGTATTTTAATAAAAATAAAATTACCTGGCAAAAGATTGTCGATGACAGAACTTTTCTTAGGAGAGTTACTATGGATGTGATTGGTTTATTACCAAGCCCTGAGGATGTTGAAACATTCATAAAAGATAGCAGGCCAGATAAAAGGGCTTTGTGGATAAGGCAGCTTCTAAACAGGGAGGACGATTATGCGATGCATTGGCTAAGCTTTTGGAATGATGCGCTAAGGAACGATTATACCGGAACAGGATACATCACCAATGGACGGTACAATATCACCGCATGGCTGTATAAATCAATAAGATCAAATAAGCCATACGACCAGTTTGTAAAAGAACTGATAAGCCCGAATGATTCATCCAAAGGATTTATTGAAGGTATAAAATGGCGTGGGGTGGTGAATGCAAGCCAAAGAACCGAACTGCAGGCCGCACAAAATGTATCACAGGTTCTTTTCGGGCTAAACTTAAAATGCACGTCCTGTCACAACAGTTTTATCAGTGACTGGAAACTGGATGATGCCTATGCATTCGCTAATATTTTTGCCGATACCATCCTTGAAATAAATCGTTGCGACAAGCCGACCGGTAAATACACGAATGCAAGAATGCTCTGGCCGCAATTAGGCGCAATAGATAGTACGGCTAAGAGAGCGGCAAAGTTGGCGCAACTTGCAGAGAATATCACCAGGCCACAGGATGGCCGGCTGTACCGCACTCTTGTTAACAGAATCTGGGCACAGCTTATGGGTCGTGGCCTTGTTGAACCGGTTGATCTTATGGATAACGAACCATGGAGCCAGGATCTGCTGGACTGGACAGCTTACAATTTCCAGCATAATGGATCTGATATAAAGGAACTGATATACCTCATCACCACTTCTAATACTTACCAGCTTCCTTCGGTTGGATTTAAGGAGCCTAATAAAATTGTGTCTGCAGATTATAAGTTTACCGGCATATTAAGAAAAAGAATGTCTGCAGAGCAATTTTCCGATGCAGTAGGAACGGTCATCGGTCCACTTTTTCCCGATTCGCTGGAGGGGTACAAACCGGAAAGCCAACCAGGTTATGATCCATCGAATCATCTTTTCGTGCGAGCCTCACTGGTAGTTAACAATCCCTTTCTTACCGCATTGGGGAGGCCGAACAGGGAGACGGTTGCCACCAGCCGGGAATCGCAGGCAAACCTGCTGCAGGCCCTGGAACTAACTAATGGAGACCGTTTTAATTCAACGCTAAAAAAAGGAGCAGAGAACTGGAAGCAAAAATTTAAGAACAGTGATGTTATAATTAAGGAACTTTACAGCCGGGCGCTAAACAGGAAAGTACAGACCAAAGAATATGAGGTGGCCAAAAAGCTATTAGGAAACAACCCCGATGCAGACTCTATCCAGGATTTGTTCTGGGCGGTCCTCCTGCTTCCTGAATTTCAAATTATTTATTAGGGCAAAATCTCTATAAGAAAAAGTGATCAAACTAAGAATTATAAATATTGGACACCCACACCGTGTTTAACGGTCCAGTTCCCTCTCCTTCGGACTATCGTGAGGACACAAATATAAGAGTGAAAATAAAAAGAGACCTATGACATATGATAGAATTAATAAACTCCTTTCCAGACTTTAATGGATCATTTGGGGATAAGCGCATTGATCGTCGTGCCCCTCAGGCGTTGAACAAATTGACTCGTCGCCGGAGCAGCAGTTTGCGGCAAGTAACGGAAAATGAAGGAGAGCAGAAAAGTTTTTATCGCTTGTTTAATAATGAAAGTTTTAGTGAGGAGGCAATTGAGCAAAGTATTGTTAATCGATGTGGTGAGTTGTGCAAGGACAGGCATTTGTTATGCATACAGGATACAACAGAGTTTAACCTGTCGGGTCATAAAGGCAGAGTAAAGGCCCAAACAGGTTTGGGCAAAACAACGAAAGAAGATGTATTAGGATTTATGTTACACAGCAGCCTGATAATAGATGCCGATGTTAGAAGCGCTCTTGGATACTCTTATATAAAGGTATGGGATAGAAAAAAGATGCCCCTGACCGGCACGAACGTAAATACAAACAGCTACCCATTGAAAATAAGGAATCGTATAAATGGATAGCTGCAGCCAATCAAAGCAAAACACTTTTAAAACAGGCGCATACCATTACCATAGTTGCCGACAGTTAAAGTGATATTTATAATCTGCTAGTACCAGAAGAGCAGGTTCATTTGCTGATACGTTCCAATGCCAACCGGCAGCTGGAAACAGGAGGCAAGCTTACAAATTATTTAAATAGTTTGCCGATAATGCACCAATATAATTTAATGGTGAGGGGCGATGTGAGAAAAAACGTTGAAAAGCGTACAGCCATCATGGATTTGAAATGGAGTAAAGTAGCAGTGGCTAAACCAGCCAGTAGCAAAGACAAAGAATTACCAAATAGCAAAGAATTATGTGTCGCAGAAGCAAAAGAACAAAATAAAAAAGGTGGTATATATTGGCGAATGCTGTAACAAATGCAGAACAAGCCATGCAGATTATTGAATGGTATAAGCAGCGATGGTATATTGAACAAATTCACCGGTTATTAAAAACAGAAGGTTTCCGGATAGAAAGCTCACAACTGGAACAAGGTTGGGCCATTCGCAAACTAACCTTGCTTGCAATGATGGCTACGTTACGCATATTGCAAATGATGCTGGCCTATGATGATGATGAACAAGCCATTGATGAAGTATTTGATAGAGATCAATAACAATGTTTACAAATGATAAACCAACAACTTGAAGGAGAAACGGAAAAACAAAAAAATTCAACAAAATCTAATACCCTAAAATGGGCTACATGGGTGATAGCCCGGTTAGGCGGTTGGAAAGGATATAAATCTCAAAGAAAGCCTGGCCCAATAGTTTTGCAAAAGGGATTGGCCAGGTTCTATCATATGTATGAAGGCTGGAGTATCTATCAAAAATTTTTAAAAAATGTGTCCACACAGTAGTCCTTCGGAGAGGGGTGGGGTTGAGGGCAGAAAAAAAGCCCATGAACGTTCAAGGGCTTTTGATATTTTATAAAATATTCATCTATTCAGGTCCACCTGCCCACCACACCTTTGTTGTATAATCATTCATGGCAGCCTCTTTCTGGGTAAAGTTAGGATTGCCTCCCACTTCAGCTCCAGGATATTTCAGCCTTTGCGGGATAGTTCCATTTGTTACGTTACCCGGAAAGTTAATTGGCACTAATACAGGAAAATTTGTCCTTCTCCAATTGGACCAGGCTTCCCACCAGTTTAAGAAGTGGTTAACCCAATATTGGTCCCCGATCATTTCCAATGCAGGTTTTGCTACACCATACGGGTAAATAGCAAGGTAAGAAGTGACAGCCGCATCCGAAACTACAAAAGAAGGATCATAGATGGTGTACATCTGCATAGATGCCTTTACACCAGCAGCATAATGAGCCGCAGCAACGGCAGCGCTTAGGCCGCCAATACCTCTTTGCGCAGCTTCGGCTAGAAGAAGTTCTACTTCCCCATAATTCATAAGCATGTAGGGTTCGTCTCTTTGTAGTAACTTAGGATTGATTCTTGAATAAGTCGCGCCCAGATTAAGTGGACTTACTCCTTCTATGGCTTCAAGCCTGTTTTGGTCGTTTCCGTTTGGCATTCCTTTTTGATCGAGCGGATTAGTTTTTATTGGCACCACTGTGTTCTCATCTACCCAGTTAATAATTCCTCCTGTAAGGATCATAAGTCTTGGATCATCGTCGGCCGTTGACCCTGCATTTGGCCCTTTCAGAAAATCAATAAGTCTTTTGCTCAGATAAGATTGATTGCCGCCATCTCCCGGAATAAACGCACGTGAAATTCCATTTTGATCGGTCCATAGACTTGGCGCTACGGCCATAGGAACAATAACATTGTCAGCATTGCTGGTGAACACACCACCAGCCACAGCCTTTGCTACATAGGTGTTTGCAATATCCGGGGCAACAGTTGAAAGCCGCATAGCAAGCCTGAGCATTAGAGAGTAGCCCCACCTTTTCCATTTCGCGATATCGCCATTATAATAGAGATCAGCTGCGCCAAATCCATCGGCCGGATCAGCGGCTCCAAAAGCAGCTGTTGCTTCGTCAAGCTCTTTCAATAAGTCCGGATAAATATCCTTCTGGCTGTCATAATGAGGAAAGAATACTCCATCGGCGGCCTGCATGGTTTCGAAATATGGAATCCTGTTATAATAATCTGTGAGGCGACCAAAAAGAAATGCCCTTAGAATTCTTGCGGCCTGCCTCAAATTGGCATTTTTACCTTCTGCAAATCCGCCCGGGCCCGATTGCCTGAGAATCTCACCGATGTCCTTTAACTGATCACCCATGATGAATTCAAAAGGTGCGCTCGAGGTTTCGAAATTATCAAAGTATTTATCGCCAGTATTTGAAATGTCTCCTGTAGCGGCCAACTGCTGAATAGCAGTTGAAGCCATCCCAATGTTAGTTCTCCAGTCTATGTACCGGTTGTCGCCCGCTGAACCCCCGGAAGCTGCACCCAACTGTGCCGAAGTAAACAGGAAGTTGAGATCGATTGTATTAAGCGCCTGCGGATTTATATTAAGATTTTTGAGTCCATCCTTATTACATGATGAAGTAAGGAGGGCCATTCCTATTGCAATGCAAAAAATTAATTTTCTTAAATATTTCATATTATTTCTTTTAGTGGTTAGAATGTTGCCCGTAAATTAAAGCCAAAGGAACGAGTTGCCGGCATACCGAAGTAATCAAGGCCCTGGGAGTTAGAACTTGTATAACTGGATTCAGGATCTATATTGTCGGTCTTTTTGTACAGAATAGCCAGGTTCCGCGCAACAAATGATATCATCAAATTTTGTACAGGCGTTTTACTGAGGTATCGCTTCGGAAGACTATATCCAAAGGTTATCTGCCTGAGTTTTATGAAAGATGCGTCATAAATAAACCTTTCTGATGCGTAGTTACCAAGCTGGCCCCAATAATTTTGTGCTTCTCCGGGTGTAAGTGTTTTAGTAAATGGTTTATAACTGCCACCGCCCGCAACATCCTTTACCACACCGCTAATAACAAGCGGAGCTTCGCCAGGGCGACCTTGAAGTGTTTGCTTTGTGAAACCTGCCTGGGTCATCCTGACATTGGTTCCTGAATAAATATCTCCACCTGATTTGAAATCAATCAGGAAGGTGAGATTTAATTGTTTCCAGGTAAACGAGTTGTTTAACCCCCCGGTAAAATCAGGAACACCCCTTCCGATTACTATATAAGAATTATCGGGCAAAGGAGCACCACTTGAATCATACACAAGTTGTCCATTTGGATCGCGCAATTGAGTTTGTCCGGTGATCATACCATATGGATAACCTACAATGTGCTGAATGCGAACCGTTCTTGTCCGTGGCTCTTCTCCTCCTACTGATGACTGCCCTTCAATGAGGGAAACAACCTTGCTATTATTCTTTGCAAAGTTCAGGGAAATATCCCAGGTCACTGCGCCCTTTAATGGCGTACCCGTCAGCAGTAATTCAATACCTTTGTTTGTGATCTTTCCGAGGTTAACGGTTGTGGACGTGAATCCCGAAGCCCTGGAAATACTTGCATCCAGGATATCATTGGTCGTTTTTTGATCATAATAAGTAAAATCTAACCCTAATCTGTTATTGAAAAACCTGACCTCCAGCCCATATTCAAGCTCTGTTGAAAGGAAAGGTTTCAGATCAGGGTTCGGAAAGTTTGACCCGGATGAAAATCCACCCAAAGGCCTGCTCACGTGGGTTGCTCCCGCTCCATATAACAATGTAGTCTGGTAAGGACCTACGGAACTCACATTACCAACCTGCGCCCATGATGCTCTTAGCTTTCCGAAGCTAATCCATGAAGGGAAACTTTCTATAGCATCTGAAAATACAAAGCTCGCGCCTACGGAAGGATATACAATACTGTTATCCTTAGGGTTCAATACAGAGAACCAATCTTTTCTCGCAGTACCCGTTACAAATAAATAATTATTGTATGAAAATTCAGCGGAACCGAAAATTGAGTTTATGCCTTGTTTTCCATAATTATAATCATAATTCTTGTCCCTCGCATTAGTTATGGCCGGGAAAAATGGAGTATTGAAACCGGTTCCATTGGCGGAAATATATTCATTAGTGCGACGCATAGAATTTCCGCCAAAGAATGCGTTTACACCAATCTTATTAAAGGTTTTGTCGAAACCCACCATATACTGAAGGTTAATTTCACGCGTGCGATATTCGTACTCGCGCATATTTCCGCCGCGGTCATATCCTGTGCCCTGTGGAGTTAACTGGGTACCTCTCTTGGTGAACCAATCCATACCTGCTTGTCCCGATACGTAAAGGAAATCGGTAACATCATACCTCACGTTTCCGGTGGCAATAACCCTGTCACGGGTATCATCATTTATAAATTGAGTAGCTGCCCAATATGGATTCTGAGTCCATAAGTTGTTAGATACCTGGAATTCCTCTCCGGGAGATTTTTTATCGTATATTTTGATTCCGCTTGCCTGTTGCTGTTCCAGTGAAGGTACAGCACCTGGTTTATTAGGGTCACCTATCATATCAAGGACGTTGACATCTCCAGGGATATAATTTATCGCGAGAAACTCATTTCCGGGTGAATCGGAAACATTTGGCCTCCCTTTGGCCTTCTCATTCGAATACAAGATCTTAGAGTTAACTGAAAGCTTTTTCCCAAACTTTGAATTAGTAGCTAACGACACGTTAGTTCTTTCAAAACCCGATTTAGGTGTTACACCAGTATTATCCAACCTGGCCATGGAAAGCCTGAAGTTTTGAGTTTCACTTCCCCCACTCAACGCAAGACTGTTGGTAATTGAATTTCCCGTTTTATAAAAACGTTTCCAATTGTCGCCTGCATACGAGTAAGGTCTTGTTATCCCATCAAACTGGACTACTGGGCTGCCGTCAAATTTTGGCCCCCAATCCTGCAGGCCCCACCAGTTATTCCAATGTTCGTCAATGGTTGAAGGTGTTTTGGGAACTGAGTTTTGCAGGGTTGTTCCCACATAGCCCCCATTACCATATTCGTGCTGGTAATCGGTTAAATTCTGTACAGTTTCAAAAACATAGTTTGAATTGAATTCAATCCCAAGTCCTTTACGTCCAGATCCCTTCTTTGTAGTTATCAAGATAACTCCGTTTGCAGCCCGGGATCCATAAAGTGCAGCTGCAGCAGCACCTTTCAATACCGTCATTGAAGCAATGTCATCAGGGCTAATACTGCTCATCCCGTCACCCTGGTCCGCCCCGCCCCACACGCCAGCCTGGCCAAAATTACTATTGTCAATTGGAACCCCATCTACTACGTACAGAGGTTGATTTAAAGTTGAGCCGAGTGTCTTTGCTCCGCGGATCACCACACGGGAAGAAGCTGCCGGTCCTGTTGCAATCTTTGTTACGTTAACACCAGCAACCCTGCCTGCAAGTGCATTCGCGGTACTGATCTCTCTGGCTTGCGTTAGGTTTTCGCCCCCCACCGTGCTTATTGAATACTGCAGGTTTTTTTTAGTTCTTTCAATACCAAGCGCCGTAACAACCACCTCACTCAATTCTGAAGATGAAGTAGCCAAAACAACAGAAATGTTACTTTTGCCAGAGATAGGAATTTCTTGCGATGCAAAACCTACAGAGGTGACCATTAATCTTTGTACAGCGTTTGGCACAGAGATTGAAAAAATTCCTTCTGAGTTTGTTTGGGTTGCCGTCCGATCCCCCTTTGCCGCGACCGTGGCTGCAACAATTGGTTGCCCGTTGGCATCGGTAATTTTGCCTGTAACAGTTCGATTCTGCGCAAAGGCCGCAGGAACTCCAGCAACAAGCAAAAGTGCGAAAATCAATACTACGTTTAGTTGTTTCATAATTGTTTAATTGGTTCAGTAAATAAATAGAGTTTTGGAATCACTAACCGCTGTACTTGCGTCAGTTTGTTGGACAACATTGAGTTTTGCAAAATTGAATTTGTGCATATAAGCATTTTGTTTTGGTTTACGAAAATTGTTCTCGGAAAAAGCAGCGACCTAAATGCAATCGTTCAAAATGAATTTTGGCCTACATAAAGTTACATAATTTTAACACCCTCAAAAAATTTTTTTTAACAATTCATTGTACTTTTTTAGCTTTTGATTGTACTATTTAGTCTGATCTTTTAGGTTGTTGAAAAAAGGCAGTTGAAAACGGGGTGCGCCGGCGCATGAATTCGGAAACATTACATTATTAATTCAGCGCTTTTATTTTCTTCAGCAGTTCTTTTGTTTTATCCGGGTATATTCCAACTTTATGGGTGCGCACTTCATCAGGCACTACCTGTTCGTTGTTGGCAACATTTAAAACGATTTTACTTGAAGGAAGCATTGGCATGTGACAATCTATGCAGTTGTTGCTGAGTAATTGCTTTTTATTTACGGAAAGCATTAAAGTAGTATGGCTGACATCGGTATGACAGGTAATGCATCGTTGGGAAAATATTTTTGGACTGTTCACTTCGTTTACATGAACATTATGGCACGACGAGCAATCAAGTTGAAATGAATTTTTAAAACACTTACTTGCCATCAACAATCCATATTGATTGCCGTGGACATCGAGTGTCGCGATACTGTCAATACTATACCCTGGAGATGAATACTTATCCAGGGTATCGCCCGGTACAAAAGTAAACCGAGGCTTAATGGCATCCCTGAAACCTGAATGACAAAGGGCACAAGCATCCAGCCTTTGCTGCCTGCTAAGTTGGTTCATGTTAAGAATGTATTTTGCGGATTTTTCTCCAGGATGCGCCTCGTGAAAAGCTACGTGTTCTGCCGCCGCACCATGACATCTTTCACAATCAATTCCATAAATGATCTGTTTTTTATCATAAAAAGGTTCCTGGTTTTCGTCTTCCACAACTTTTGCATACGTGCCATGACATTCTAAGCACTCAGCGGGAATGATCCTGTCAAATTTTGCCAGGTTGATAGGAAAGCCGGGGCTATTACACCAATTATTTAAATTTGTATAATAAGAGACCGGAAGCTGGTATAATTTATTTTCATCCCAATATAAATAGGTCTGGCCTTTTCTGCCTGAGCCAATTACTACATCAAAAGGTTTACGCTGGTATTCGGTTCCACTAATGTAAGCCGTCTGAAAAAAGGAATCTCTTTTTTGCTCCATTACAACCTCCAGCCATTTGTTATATACAAATTTGTTTTTGCCATGAGCAAAACTTCCTTTAATAAATTGGCTGGCGGCCGGACGTGAGTCCAAATAATGGGCTGTTTTTATATGGCTTTCATAGATGTCTTTGTGGCAAGCAGCGCAAGTCGCGGAGCCTGCGAACTTGTCCCCATCTTTATTTTCAATAATTGTTTTTTGGTTGCCAAAATCGAATGTGGTGGACATAACATTGCCAAAATATATCAGAATTGAAATTCCGGATATAACAAAATGGCTTTTTCTAATTTTTTTTAAATATTGAAACATAAAAGCCTTAAGCACTTAGGGTAAACAAGAATGTTGCAGTATTCAAATTTACGCCGAAGTATTGTAGATTAGCCTTTATTTCAAGGCTAAAATAGTTTATCCGGTTTCTAAACTAAGATCGTTTTTGTTTAATGAATTGTCGGCTGATATATGTCTTGTTGTTCAAGATGATACATGGCATGTTAAATTGAAAACGTTATAATTGCCAGGCAATTTTTAATGAGAGATTACATTGTAACTAATTAAATTCATACATTGCTAAAATTATTGTAGACCATGAAAAAGATGATCGAATGCATGGCAGTGTGCATCGTAATAGGTGTATCCTGCAGTAAAAAATCAGATGCACGTTCCTCTGATCCTTTTGTTCCGCCTGTAATTGGGCCACCTGTGGACAGTGGGTGGGTGTTCTCATCTACTCCAACCTGGGCAGATGAATTTGATGTTGATGGAGTTCCCAATGCGGCTAACTGGGGTTACGACCTTGGCGGCAGTGGCTGGGGCAACCATGAACTGGAGAATTATACTAACCTGCCAGCTAATGTTTTGGTAGCAGGCGGGTTTCTCGCTATTACGGCTAAAAAAGAACCGTCTGGCAGCATGAACTATAGTTCGGCAAGAATGGTCTCTAAAAATGCGGGGGACTTTTTATACGGCCGAGTGGAAGTAAGCGCCAAACTCCCTACAGGTAAAGGCACCTGGCCGGCTATATGGATGCTTCCATCGGGTACGTGGGCTTATGGCGATTGGCCTGCTTCGGGCGAAATTGATATTATGGAGCATGTAGGTTTTGATCCAGATGTTGTTCACTTCAGCGCACACACCAAAGCGTTTAATTGGGTGATAAATATACAAAAAACGGCCGTGATAAATGTGCCTGGGGCTACCACTGATTTTCATAAGTACAGGTTGGACTGGACGCCTTACGCTTTGAGAGGATATTACGATGGTGCACTAATTTTTACTTTTGTAAATGATGGTAAAGGAAATACGGACTGGCCTTTTGATAAACCTTTCCATCTGCTTCTAAACCTTGCAGTTGGTGGGGATTGGGGAGGCCAGCAGGGAGTGGATGACTCGATTTTTCCTGTATCAATGGTGGTTGATTATGTAAGAGTTTATAAAATGCTTCGATGAAATGTTTTTATGGATGTAATCTAATGCGCCGCTATCTGTTTTTATATAAAAGGTAATTATAAAAAATCTTTACATGACATGAAGTCAAAAAGCAGTGAGTGAAAAAGTCTTGTTGCACTACTATAAAAGAGCTTCAGAAATTTTCTTATTTCGGCTTCGTAAAAGGATGATAATGTTGACGGCCGGAGTAAAATAATAATGATGGATAAATTTAAGCTGTGTAAGATTGGGTTTGTTTTAGCGTTATGCGCAATTATTTTCTTAGCCTGTTCAAAATCCAAAAGCAATTCTCCAGCTCCTCCCGTAGTAGTAAATCCTCCACCTGTAACTCCAACAGGCATTTCCTATTGGCTTACGACAGGTGATAAAACAAATCTTCTTACAAAAAAAACTACCAGTTTAAACTTTGACATTACCGTAAATACGTTACCCAACATCACAGTTGATTCAACGCAAAAATTTCAAACAATTGAAGGTTTTGGTTATACCTTAACGCAGGCAAGTGCTGAAGTAATTAACCGGTTAGCGGCCTCAGACAGAGACTTACTTTTGACAGAATTATTCGGAAGCTCGGAAAAGAGTATCGGCGTAAGTTTTTTAAGAATTGGGATTGGCGCCACAGATTTAAGCAGTACTGTTTATTCATACGATGATATGCCAGCAGGGCAAACAGACGTAGGGCTTTCAAATTTTAGCCTTTCACCCGACCGGGCTTTTATGATCCCTGTTCTGAAACAAATTTTGCAAATCAACCCAAATATAAAATTGCTCGCAACGCCCTGGTCAGCGCCTGTATGGATGAAGGATAATAAAAGTACTGTTGGCGGGAGCCTTAATCCTTCTTATTACCAGGTTTACGCAGATTATTTTGTAAAGTATATCCAGGCAATGACGGCAGAGAGGTTGAATATTTTTGCAATCACTCCACAAAATGAGCCACTGAATCCGAATAATAATCCAAGCCTTGTAATGACGGCAGCAGAAGAGGCAATATTTATAAAAAATAATCTGGGGCCCGCATTTGCAAATGCCGGCATTACTACAAAGATTATTATTTATGATCACAACTGCGACCGGCCAGATTATCCGCTGGATGTTTTGAATGATCCTGCTGCAAGACAATATATTGATGGCTCTGCCTTTCATTTATATGCCGGCGATATTTCTGCTTTATCACAAGTTCATTTTACATGGCCTGGTAAAAATATTTATTTCACGGAGCAATACACAGCTTCTACCGGCAGTTTTGCAGGAGACCTGCAATGGCATATGAAAAATGTGATTATTGGTTCCATGAGGAATTTTAGTAAAGTTGCGCTCGAATGGAATCTCGCCAGTGATGGAGGTTTTCGGCCGCACACCCCCGGAGGCTGTACTACATGTCTTGGTGCCGTTACGATAGCTTCTTCAGTATCCAGAAATGTGGGGTATTACATCATTGCCCAGGTTTCAAAATTTGTTCCGCCGGGTTCTTTGAGAATTTCAAGCGATCACTATGGAAGCTTGCAAACCGTAGCCTTTTTAAGACCGGATGGTAATAAAGTTCTGATCGTTTTAAACGAGGGCAATACTGCACAAAGTTTTAATATCAAATTCAATGGTAAATGGCTAAGCACGGCTTTACCGGGAGTCTCTGTGGGAACGTACGTGTGGTGATATTAAAATAGATTCTTTTGAATAGGATAGAGGTGGATCAAGAGAATTGATGTTTGATTTTTGGTAAAGGATGAAATGAAAAATGTATTGATAAAGTGGCAGGACAATAATTATAACAGCCTGATAACCCGTCAAATTGAGCTCCCGCTTAAGTCAGTTTCAGCAACGTTTAAATTTATCAAAATTTCATAAAAGGGAAGGTGTTTTAAGTAAGAAAATACACCATAGCTTGCCGGCACTATAACAATTAAAAGATATATTAAATGCTTTGGTTGCCAGTACAAGACGTGAAATTTTTTTTTGCATCACGCAGCAATATCAAAAAAAATTTTGTCATGCAAAAAAGGAGATAAGACAACTGAAGAAGAAAGGAATAAAATTTTCAAGGTCAAATCCTCAAAAACAAAGTTTTAAGCTTAACGCGATTGCCTTGAAAGATCATTAAGGCGAAGAATCTTATAGAAAGAAATAGGCACCTTTGGATGAGCCACCCTGTTGCCGTAAAGATCAATTTCGAACTTTTTCAACAATTTGATAGCATTTGATTTTTGGTATTATTTTTTTGAATTTACAATCAAAATTAAAAACGCTTCTGTATGAGACTAAAATTCACTCTATTACAGATATGGTTAATATCTGTTCTGTTTTTATTCAGCAATGTACTTCTTGCCCAACAAAAAGAAATTACCGGAAATGTTACAGATCCATCTGGCAATCCGGTAGTGGGCTCTACGGTTGTTGTAAGTGGTTCTACTAAAGGCACGCAAACCGATGCCAACGGAAATTTTTCTATTACGGTTCCTAATCCCAATTCGCGAATTGTAATTTCTTCTGTAGGTTACGAACCCCAGTATGTTGACCTCGCAGGAAAAAGTAATGTTTCCGTATCCCTAAAAGCAACGACCTCCACTTTAAACGAAGTTGTGGTAACAGGATATTCTTCTCAACGAAAGAAGGATATTACGGGTGCTGTCTCGGTTATAAAAGTTAAGGATTTAGAAGCCATTCCGGCTTCGACCGCTGAAAATCAGCTTCAGGGCCGGGCCGCCGGTGTTACCGTAATTACTAATAGTGAGCCGGGTAGTGTTTCCAGTGTGAGAATTCGGGGCTTTGCTTCTTTTGGTGGAAACGAACCGTTATATATTATAGATGGTGTTCCTGCTGGTTCTCTCCTGGGAATTAACCCTGATGATATTGAATCTATGCAAATACTGAAGGATGCTTCTTCAGCCTCCATCTATGGTGCCCGGGCATCTAATGGTGTTGTGATTGTAACTACTACGCAAGGTAAACCTGGTCCTGCCAGGGTTACGTATAGTATGTATTATGGAACACAAGACCCGGGCAACGGGTTCAAAGACTTCCTTACTCCCCAGGAACATGCGGATCTTACCTGGTTAGCTTTGAAAAATTCAGGCCAGCCTCTTACCAGTGGCCAATACGGCAGTGGCCCAACACCTGTTGTACCTGATTATTTATTAGGAGGCAGTTCCAGCGGATTATTTGAAGGAGATCCTGCTGTTAATCCTTCTTTGTACGATTTAAACTTTACAAAGTTGGGCGGGGCAAATTATTCACCTTATCTTATTGTAAAAGCGAATAAGCAGGGTACCAATTGGTTTAAAGAGTTAACAAGAAAGGCTCCTATAATGAATCATAATCTTACCGTTTCTGGCGGTTCGCCTGATAAAAGTAAGTACTTCTTCAGCTTCAATTATTTTAACCAGGATGGAATTGTAATTGATAATTTTTACAAACGTTATATAGTAAGGGCAAATACAGAATTTAATGTAAAAAATAATATCAGGATAGGCGAAAACATTCAGTTATATAGTGCACAAAATAATAGCGCAGGAAATAATGGTGAAGGAACAGAAATAGGAAATTCTTACAGAATATTGCCTATTATTCCTGTATACAATATTAATGGAGATTTTGCGGGTACAAAAGGCGCTAATTTAGGGAACGCTCATAACCCTATTGCTAACAGGGAAAGAGGAAAAAATAATGGCAACGATGTTTTGGCTGTTTTTGGTAACGTATATGCGGAGGTTGATTTCCTGAAGCATCTTACTGCCAGGACAAGTTTCGGAGGCAGCTACGGCTATGGTAATTCTTTTTCTTACCCAAGTATTGAGTATGAAAACTCTGAAAATACCGTCAATCCTGTTTATTCAGAAAATTTTGGCAAATTCAGTTCCTGGACGTGGACTAATCAATTAACCTACAAAAATAGCTTTGAAAAGCATAATGTAACTGGATTAATAGGTGTTGAAGCTGTGGAGGAAAAAGGCAGGGGAATTAGCGCTTCGCGCCAGGATTATTATTCTTACACTAATTTAAGGTATATTAATTTGAATACAGGTTCTGGTACACAATCAGTTGGAGGCGGGCCCAACAATCCATCCTCACTATATTCACAATTTGCAAAGATAGATTATGACTTTGAGGGTAAATATTTTTTAAGTGGTACCATTAGAAGAGATGGTTCTTCCCGTTTCAGTGAAAAAAACAAGTATGGTTATTTCCCCGCTGGTTCAATTGGATGGCGTATTTCAGAAGCGCCTTTTTTGAAAAGTGTGCCTTGGATTGCTGACTTAAAAATAAGAGCCAGTTACGGTTTGGTGGGTAACCAACGTATAGGGCCATCCAACCAGTTTACCCAGTTTTCTGGTAGTGCAGGCGCCAGTTTTTACGATATAAATGGTACCAGTAATAGTCCTTCACAAGGTTTTTATGTATCGTTTATTGGTAATACCGCCGGAAAATGGGAGACGAATATAACATCTAATGCAGGTTTTGATGCCTCCCTTTTTAAAGGGACAGAAATCACTTTCGACATATATAAAAAGAAAACCAAAGACCTGCTTTATAACGCAGAGCAGTTAGCCACAGCAGGCGGCACTGCTTCGGGTAATCCACCGGCTTTTAACATAGGCAGCATGCAAAACTGGGGAATTGATATAGCCATATCACAAAGGTCATATTTTGGCGGCACTAATGGCTTACGTATGGATGGTACATTAACTTTTACTACCTACAGAAATAAAATTACAGGCATTGCAGAAGGTGTTCCCTTTTTTGATCAGGATGCGGGCGAAGGTGGCCGCCTGAATGGCGTATTTACGAGAAATGCTGTTGGCCACCCGATAGCTTCTTATTTCGGTTACCAGGTGGTAGGCTTGTTTCAAAGTGCTGATGACGTAGCTAAGTCACCAACGCAGGATGCCGCCGCTCCTGGCCGCTTTAAATATCAAGACGTAAATGGTGATGGAGCAATTACCCCGGATGACAGGATTTTTATTGGTGATCCTAACCCTAAATATAGCTACGGGCTAAACCTGAATTTTGCTTACAAAGCATTCACTTTATCCACATTCTTTTATGGTGTTCAGGGAAAAGATGCAGTTAATTATGTAAAATGGTGGACTGATTTTTATCCATCTTTCCAGGGAGCGAAGAGCAAGGATGCTCTATACAATTCATGGTCACCCACTAATACTAATGCCCCAATTCCTATACAGGAAAATGCAGGGAATTTTAGTACGAACGGCCCTCCTAATTCTTATTATATAGAGAATGCTTCGTATTTGCGTATGAAAAATTTATCCCTGGGCTATAAATTGCCTTCGGCATTTCTTAACAAGTATAAAATTGACAGATTTTATATCTATGTTCAGGCTACAAACATATTTACTATTACAAAATATACCGGCCTGGATCCTGAGATAATTAATTTTGATGATCGTATAAATGCTTTTGATGCAGGCGCTTATCCAACGGTTAAGCAATATATTATAGGGGCAACTGTTAATTTCTAAAAATAAAATAATTATATGAAAAAGTTTATTTCTTTAATAATTATAAGTGTTGTTATTGTAACCAGCTTAATGATTTCCTGTAGTAAAGGATTTCTTGACAGGCAACCAAATGGCACATTAGATACAACAGTGGTTGCCAATCAAAAGGGAGTGGAAGCGCTGCTAATTGGTGCCTATTCCTTAATGGACGGGTACCAAAACACTAATGGGATTGGCGGTTGGGAATCAGCTGCGGACAACTGGGTATACGGAAGTATAGTTGGTGGTGATGCCCATAAGGGAAGTGACGCTGCTGACCAGCCTTCAATTATTCCAATCGAGTCTTATGCTGCGAATGCTACCAACAGTTTTTTCTATCAAAAATGGAGGGCAGTTTATGAAGGTGTAACCCGCACCAATGTTGTGCTGAAAATTCTTTCACAAGCAACCGATGTATCAGATGCTGATCGTAAACGAATAACCGGTGAAGCCAGGTTTCTTAGAGGCCATTATCATTTTGAGGCCAAGAAAATGTGGAATAATGTTCCTTATATAGATGAAACAATGACTGATTTTCAAGTTCCCAACCCTAAAACCAATGTACCAAATACGACCGATATCTGGCCGCAAATTGAGGCCGATCTCCAGTTCGCATATGACAATCTTCCGGAATTACAGGATGCAGTAGGCAGAGCTAATAAATGGTCTGCTGGGGCAATGTTAGGCAAGTGCCTGCTGTTTCAAAAGAAATACACGGAAGCTAAAACTGTGTTGGAACAAGTTTATTTAAATGGCAAAAATCCTGTAGGTGTAAAGTATGGCTTAGTGGACAATTTCGCCGATAATTTTAATGCGGCTACAAAAAATAATAAAGAGTCTGTGTTTGCAGTGCAAAGTTCTGTAAATGATGGTGCAGGTGCTGCAAATGCAAATTATGGCGATGTGTTGAATATGCCCTATGGCGGCCCCTGGGATTGTTGCGGTTTTTTCCAGCCATCGCAAGATCTTGTTAATTCTTATAAAGTGGATGCCGCAGGCCTTCCAAATTATGATACTTATAATGCCAATCCGGTAAACAATGACCAGGGATTAAAATCAAACGATCCCTTTACCCCTTACGCGGGAACTTTAGATGCCCGTTTAGACTGGACAGTTGGAAGAAGAGGCATACCTTTCTTAGATTGGGGCCCGCATCCCGGCTACGATTGGATGCGTGACCAGGGATATTCAGGTCCATATAGCCCAATAAAAGATGTTTATTACAAAAACCAAAAAGGCACCTTAACAGATGGCAGTTTCTGGTCCAGTACTGTAACAGCCATTAACGTTAACATTATACGTTTTGCAGACGTAATCCTCTGGCTGGCAGAATGTGAAATTGAAGGAGGCGGCGATTTGAATAAGGCAAGGGATTATATAAATGAGATAAGAGGCAGAGCTGCAAAACCTGCGGGTTGGGTTAAAAAGGCTAATGGCACACCTGCTGCCAATTATTTAGTAGGGTTATACACGGCATCCTGGACAGACCAGGCTCTTGCACGCAAAGCGCTGCATTTTGAAAGAAAATTAGAATTTGCCATGGAAGGCCACCGGTTCTTTGATTTGGTAAGATGGGGAGAAGCAGAAGCAACCTTAAATAAATACTTGCAATATGAGAGCACCTTGCGTACCTATTTAGCGGGGGCACATTTTACGGCCCCTAAGAATGAGTATTTTCCCATTCCACAAAGGCAAATTGACTTAAGTAATAATGTTCTTGTGCAAAATCCGGGCTATTAGTTTAATTGATTAATGCATGAATAAAAAATGGGGATAGAAAGTTCTATCCCCATTTAATATGAATTAAAATCAACTTTTAATAGCCTGGATTTTGTTCGAGAATATTTCCACCCTTTTTTGCTATTTCAAGAACACGGTTGGAAATGGGATAATATTCATTCTTTCCGGCTGTAAAAACAGCGCTAGTCATATAAGTTCGTTTAAGTTTTTCTTTCGCGGCATAGGCATTTAATACCTGTGCTGCAATTCCCCACCGAACCAGGTCAAAAAAACGGTGGCCTTCCATGGCAAGTTCAAGCCTTCTTTCAAATCGTACGGCCTTTCTTGCCATATTCTGATCTGTAAATGGAACCAGGTAGGGTTTGGTCTCGTAGTTTGCTGCCGGATTGCCACTGGCATCTTTTACCGTGCTGCCCGTATTTGCCGCTCTGGCACGCACAAGATTCACATATTCCCGGGCTGTTTCAAGGGAGCCCACTTCCACTTCTGCTTCTGCTGCCATCAGAAGTACATCTGCAAAGCGTATTATATTATAATTCTTTGCAGTTTGCCTATGGTTGCTGCCCCCATTAGTAAGCCCTCCAACCTCAGATTTTTGATATACATGCTTTTTTGGGCTGAATGGACCTGCATACACCTGGTCCCGAATCCAGCTACGTCCGGGATGAGGGCCCCAGTCATAATAAGAAATTCCCCTCCTTCCTACTGCCCAGTCTAAACGGGTATCCAGGGGCGTTATGTTATCATTAGTAAAGGGATCAGTTGAAACAAGGCCTTGATCATTTTTAAGATCGGTGTTGTTATAAGACTCATCCAGAAACGGTAACCCACTAGCATCAAGCTTAAAAGCATTAACGAGGTTTTGAGATGGCTGATAAAAGCCGCAACATCCGAAATCACCACCGTAAGGATAGGCAAGTTCATAGCTGGTTTCAGCTGAAGCTGTTACGATTCCGCTTGCGGACGTTTGCTGTGCAAAAACTGATTCCTCACTGTTTTCATTGGCGGGAATCCAATTTTGCCAGTAGTTAGGCTGCAGGCCATACTTCTTACCGTTCGAGGTTTGGCCCTGTGGTATTATCACATCGTATAAAGCTTTGGCTTCGGTGAATTTGCCCTGGAACATGTATGTTTTTGCCAGATAACTGGCTGCCGCCCACTTGTTTGCTTTGCCCACAAGTGGTTGTGTTTCGGTAAGATTATCATACGCAAATTGAAAATCGGCTTCTATCTGGGGCCAGATGGATGTTTTATTGTCGTATGTAGTAGTAGCCTCATCAATAAAAGGAACTTTATTGAAATTCTTCTTGGCTTCAAAGTGAAAATGTCCTCTTAAAAACCTGGCTTGGGCAAGATAGTCTGTTTTTTCGGCGGGAGTCAATTCGGGTATTTTTTCTGTGAGCCTTATCACATCATTGGCTCTTGCTACACCCTCATAAATTGACAGCCACTTATAATTAAAATAAGTATTTGCCGGCTGCGAGGCCCAGAGCTCTATTTCTGTCATCTGGGGTTGATCACCTGCGTCGGTCCCTTTATAGGCGTCATCAGAAACGACATCTCCATATACCCAATTCGTAGCTCCCACCATCCATCCGGAAGCACCCGCGATCCCCTGCCCGTCAAGCATACCATAGGCACCTATTAAAACACCTTCAATCCCTTTCTTACTCTGCAATTGTTCAGGAGTGTATCTACCATAAGGATTCGGGTCTAAAAAACTCTTTTTACATCCATTCAACCCCATCAATAAAGGTATGGCTGCACTAACAATGAATATGTATTTTTTAATTAGTTTCATGATCTTGATAATTTATAGATTAATATTTTGAACTATTTTTTAAAACCCTACATTAATCCCAAAAAGGTAAGCTTTTGGAGTTGGGTAGTTTCCGACATCAACGCCAAGGTTTCTATCAGCCAGCCGTCTGCGGTAATCGCCACGGCCTGTATTATTTGTTGTAATCTCAGGGTCAAGACCGGTATATTTGGTAACGGTAAAAATATTCTGGCCCTGGACATATAGCCTTAGCCGGTCTACGCCGAACGTGTTCAGAAAATTGTGGGGAAGCGTATAACCAAGTGTAAGATTACGCAATCTTAAATAACCACCTGGTTCGATAAAGTAACTTACCGGTACGGTCGCGCTGGTCCTATCGTTGGCGTTAACCTGTGGCAGCTTTGCGTTTTTATTTTCTGGTGTCCAGCTGTCGTATAGCACCCTCCTGTCTCTTCCACCCTGGAAAGTATTAAAGTCTGTCCAGTAACGGGTATAATTAGCAATCTGGCCACCCTTTTTCCAGTACAGGAATGATGAAAGATCAAAATTCTTATACCCTAAATTTAAATTAAAGCCCATGATAAAATCGGGGTGAGGATTTCCAATAAATGTTCTGTCATCAATTGTTATAAGTCCATCGGGCTTTCCATTAGGGCCTGAAAGATCTTTATACTTCCAGCCCCCAATAAATTGACCGGCCTGAACCTGGCTGGCCAGTTCTGCTGAATCATCATAGAAACCCTCAAGCTGGTATCCAAAAAAGCTGGATATGGGTTTGCCGGTTACAGAACGATTAAAAGGTTCAATTCTCTGCCTGTCGCCTTCAAAGAAAGGGTCAGCCAGCTTGCCTACTTTATTTCTATACAGAGAAAAAGTTACGCTTGCATCATAACGGAAATCCTTGATGGATCCACGATATGACACAGCAATATCAATTCCTTTGTTGTTCATGGAACCGATGTTAACAGGCTGAGTGGCTATCCGTCCTCCGTATAAACTTGGATCTAATTCTTTTTCAAAGAGGAGGTCGGTTGTTTCCCTGTTATACAGGTCCACTGAAATCACCAGCTTATTATTTAGTAAAGTCGCATCTACGCCGAGGTTAGTGGTGGTCGTTTCCTCCCACTTTACATCAGGGTTAGCGATTGAAAAATGACGAACACCCGGCGTAATACTCGTATTACTACCATCTATCGGGTAGGTCGCATCGTTGTTTGTAATAAAAGAAGTTAAAAAGCCATAGGAGTTGATATTGTCATTTCCCAGAACGCCGTAACCGAAACGTAATTTAAGATCGTTTATCCCCTTGACTTTCTGAAAAAACTTCTCCTCCGAAACCCTCCAGCCAACGCTGAATGCGGGGAAATTACCATACTTATTTTTTGGTCCAAAAGACTCAGAAGAACCATCTCTCCTGAACGAGGCACTCGCTAAATATTTATCCTTGTACGCATAGTCTACCTTAGCAATTATAGGGGAATACTTACGGGCTATAAATTCACCGCTCGTTCCAAACGGAGTTGGATTGAGGGTGGAACCGATCTGCTGAAAGTTGCGGTCGAAGTTGAAAAAATTGGTGGTGTTTGCGTCAACATTCCTGCCTTGTTCCTGAACAATTTCTGTGCCCACTAAGGCTTTTACCTCATGTGCATCCCCGAAAGTCTTTTTGAAGTTTAAAGTATTGTACCATGTTAACAGGTAGCTCCAGCGTTGGCCTTCATTCAATTGTCCGTTTCCTCCCCTGCCTTCGGCATTCTCATATACCGGGGTAAGAAAAACGTAATTACTGCTGGTTCCATAGTCCATTCCAAGGTTTGTGTGAAAGGTGAGGTAACGTAAGAAATCAACTTCTGCAAATACACTTCCTATTACGCCAACCTTCCTGTCCTTAGCATCTTTTCTTCTATCAAGATTTGCGTAAGGATTGTTCGCATTACCCAGGTTGGAGCCTCTTGTACCTGCATAATTTCCCATAATGTCAAAAACAGGAATGATAGGTTGTTCCCTGTAAGAAAACGAAATGGGATTTCCTTCATCCTGGTTAGTAAAGGCATTGGTTCCACTTCTGTCTATGTAGCTCACCTGCAGGTTTTCACCAATCTTAACTTTCTTCTTTATGGTGAAACTGGTATTGGCACGAACGGAGTAACGCCTATAACCGGTAGTATAAATAATGCCTTTCTGGTCGAAATAATTTAAGCCAAAAAGATAATTGGCGGCATCAGAACCTCCGGAAACGGTTACCTGGTGATTATGCTCCGGTGCTGCCTGGATAATAGCTCCTAACCAATCGGTTCCTTCAGGGTTTGCCTCCACGATCTGGTAAGTGCCGGGGCCGTTTACATCAAAAAGATCTAGTTTGTAAAGGGAAGGATCGGCAGATGGATCTCCCAAAGGAATTCCCCCCGTTTTGCCTCCGGGTTGGCCGCCGCCGGCATATATATACCCGGGAATAATGGGCGTCGCACTTTTTCCGGTCGGCCCGGCATACTGTCCGTGAGCAAACTCGCCCGCTGCATTCAACTGCCCCGCGTTTTTCTGGAGTAAGAAAAGATAATCTCCGTATTCCTTTGTGTTCAACAAATCCAGTCTTTTCTCAAATGTCTGCCAGCCATAAGAACCATCGTAGGTAACCCTGGGAGCCCCGCTCTTTCCTCTTTTGGTGGTAATAATAATGACCCCGCCAGCCGCAGCGGAACCGTAAATAGATGCTGCTGAAGCGTCTTTTAATACCTGCAAAGATTCAATATCATTGGGATTGAGATCGGATATTGACGTCACCCTGGTCCCATCTACAACATACAGGGGTTCGTTGTTGCCGAACGTGCTGTAACCATGAACACGAACGTTTGATCCTGCACCAGGAACACCGGATGTTCCCACGGTTAGCCCTGCTGCACGTCCCTGTAAAAGACTTTCTACATTTGATCCGGGATTCGCAATGAGTTCTTTTGTATTCACAACTGACACTGCACCTGTAATGCTTTTTTTGGCCTGTGATGAATACCCGGTCACAACCACTTCTGTAAGAGCAGCATTGGCTGCCTTTAAGGAAATATTAATTGGGCCTTTGGAATTTGCAGCAACCTCTGCAGTTTCAAAGCCAACGCTTGTAATCACAAGAGTGGATCTGTCAGTCGGCACCTTTACTGAGAAGTTTCCGCCGGCATCTGTTTGGGTGCCAACAGTTGTTCCTTTTACAGCAACAGTGGCACCTGCCACGGCTTGATTTGTAGCATCCGTTATTTTGCCGGTTACGATTTTTTGGGCAAATAAAATGGTGGTAAAAAAGAGCAGAAATCCTGTAAGAAATAAACTGGTAAGAACAGATTTTTTTGTCATAGCTATCGGTTTAAATTTGTGAAAAACCAAATCTATGGTTGTTGACAACATTTAACAAAAAAACCTTTAATTTTTTTCTTTTATGTTGATAATTAACATGAAAACCTATAAAACAGCCGATAAAAATTAACAAATAAAACCTTATTGTGAGTAAATTGCCTTTTTATTTTATTCCAGGCTAGGTAAAGGGATTAGGCTCTGATTAGCAAAAAAATCACCTACGGTTTTTTAAGCAGAATAACATTATAATATTTGTCAATGAAACTTTTTAAATTAAAATTTATTTCCACTTTTAAGGTGTGTACCTGCGTTTGCATGGTAAACTATTTTATATTAAATATTACTCCTTGCATTTCTGCGCAGGCAAATAAGCGATCCCTTTATAAAGTGTTAACGCTAACCTCTAAACAGGAAGCAAGCGATTTGCAGGTAGATCATGGAGTAACAGGTACATGGCAAAAACTGCTAAAACTGAGAACAACTGCTAGTGCCCTTCATACCCAGGCCCATCCAGATGATGAACATGCTGACTTGTTAACTTATTTAAGTCGTGGCGCAGGTGCACGTACGGCCTTGCTGTCACTTAACAGGGGGGAAAGCGGAGGCAATGTTTTAGGCGCCGAATCTTTTGATCAGTTAGGACTATTGCGAACAGAAGAATTTTTACTCGCAGCAAGTTACTACGGTCTGGACGATTTGTATTTCACCAGGCTTGTAGATTATGGCTTTTCTAAAAGGGTAGAAGAGGCCTACGAAAAATGGGGCAGGCAAAATGTCTTAAGCGAGATGGTCAGAGTAATTCGCATCAACCGCCCCTTAGTTATTATCTCGCGTTTTCACGGCACGGCGCGGGATGGACATGGCAACCACCAGGCGGCCGGAGAAATTAGCCAGGAGGCCTATCAACTTGCAGGTGATTCAACAGCCTTTCCTGAGCAGCTTACCAAAGAAGGATTGCGCCCATGGAAAGCACTTAAATTATACCGCGGAGGTGTAAAGGAAAATGAGCATTGGAATATACAGTTGAATACCGGCGTATATAGCCCATGGCTAGGGCAGTCATATAAAAACTTTTCATTATTGGGCTATAGTTTACATCGGTCACAGAATGGAGGCCATCGCAATGAACTTAATGGTGCTTTCGTACAATATTACGAGCGCTTGCAGAGCCTGGTAGAAAGCAATGAGATTGAGAATAGTTTTTTTGATGGAATAGATACTACCATCAACGGCATATTTAAAATAACCAGTGAAACTACCCCGGCCGGAGTGGTTTCATTGCTACAGGATATATCATCGGAAGTTGAACACGCTATCGCTGCATTTCGACCTCAGGATCCGGCTACAGTCATACCCTTTCTTACCAATGGTTTATCTAAAACCCGCGCAGCAATTCAATTAATATCTAACCAGCGGGAGGCGCTTTTCATGTTGCAGGTTAAAGAGAGGCAATTTGTTGATGCTATTAATACTGCATTAGGCGTAAATCTGCAGGCAATAGCTGTGCCCGCGGGCACCAAAGAGAAAAAAAACTTCTATGAACCCCAGCCAACCATGGGTTTTGCAGTTGCAGGGCAACCTTTTAAAGTAGAGGTGGCTATGATAAATAATGGCTCTTTTTCAATTGAACCAGGGAGCGTAAACCTTGTTGCTTCTTCCAGCGACTGGAAGATTAAAAATGATAAACAGGATTTAAGGCCTCTTAAAATGAATGAGGCAATTGAGCTCACTTACACAGTAACCGTTCCGGAAAATGCGGCTTATTCACAACCCTATTTTGGCCGTAATTCATTACAGGAAAATCAATACGAGTTGCATGAAAAAGAATATGAGAATTTACCATGGAGTACTCCGGCGTTAAGAGTTTCCGCTTCTTACTTAATCAATGATCAATTGATCAAAATCCAGGCGCCGGTGCTAACGAGGCAGGCTAATTTACCTTACGGGTACAACAGGTATACATTAAGAGTAGCTCCTGCAATTGCAGTAAATATTAAACCTAAGTTGGGAATCATCCCGGTAAATAACAGCATCACGGATTTTAAAGTACAGGTTGAATTAGTAAATAATTATGACAGCACGATTAATGGATTTCTGACTTTGAAGATTCCAAAGGGATGGAAAGCACAACCTGCACAAATACCATTTGCGTTTACAAAGGCTGGAGAAAAAAACAATTTTTTGATTAAAGTTTCGTCACCCGGGATACAGGAAAAAACATACGATATACAGGCAATAGTCACTTCAAATGGAAATACATATAAGCAGGGATATGATGTAATAAGTTACCGTGATCTCGATCAGGCTGTTCTGTATCATCCCGCTGTTGCTGCAATAAAGGGTATAGATGTAAAGGTGGCTCCCGGTCTCCTTATAGGCTACGTGATGGGTGTAGGGGATGATGTGCCGGCGGGACTGCAACAAATAGGCGCCAGGGTTCAGTTACTCAGCAAGGATGATCTTTCATCTGGAAACCTAAATAAATATGATGTTATTATGATAGGCACGAGGGCTTATGCCGTGAGGGAAGACCTGCATACTTATAACCAGCGGTTGCTTAGCTATGCAAAAAATGGTGGCCATTTAATTGTTTTGTTTCAAACACCCGAGTTTATTCCCGGCCTTTTGGCTCCCTATCCAGCTGAGCTGCCGGGCAATTCCGAAGAGGTGTCTGAAGAAAATTCTTCAATAAAATTTTTAAACGCAAGCCATCCCGTATTAAATTATCCAAACAAAATAACCTCAAAAGATTTTGATAATTGGCTCGAGCAGAGGGGCTCTAAATTCTTCTCAAAATGGGATACGGCTTACGTGCCGATTATTTCAACACAAGATGCCGGACAACTGCCTCAAAGCGGGGGATGGCTGATGGCGAAATATGGTAAAGGTAATTACACTTATTGTGCCTACTCGTTTCACCGGCAACTTGCTTACGCGGTGGCGGGAGTTTTTCGGATAATGGCTAATCTTATTTCTTATGGTAAAAAAAATTAAAGGTTACACGACTTTATCATAATAAAAAGATATCCGGAAATGAATTACAAAATATCCCGAAAGATTTAATGGTTGTATTTCTTTAAATTTGACGGATATAAAAAATGAAAAGAAAAATAATTTTTTAACCATCAATCTTTTTTTTTTACAAGTTCTATTTGCTAAATGCTTAAAATGAAATCACTTTCTTCCCGGGTTAAAATTATAATTCTCGTTTCAATATTTTTTTTCAACAAAACTGTTCATGCACAAGCGATTCCCGCATTTTCAATTGTTCAATCAAACGGTAAAACTTTAAATACAGCCAAACTTCCCAAAACAACCCCTGTTATCCTGATTTACTTTTCTCCTGATTGTGATCACTGTACTACATTGCTGAATAGTGTGTTTAGCCAAATGGAGCAATTTAAAAAAGCAACAATCTTATTAGTCTCTTTCAGGCCCATGGATGAAATAATAGGTTTTGAAAAAAAATATAAAACAGCCCGTTATAAAAATATAATTGTTGGAATAGAGCAGCCGGTTTTTTTCTTGCAGAGACTCTACCAGTTGCAATCAACTCCGTTTACTGCCTTGTTTAATAAAAATGGAAACATGGTTTGTTCCTATAAAAAAGAAACACCGGTCAATGATTTGATTATGCGATTGAAAAAAACGAATTAAGGTAATCTGATGAGTTATCAAAAATTTTATGATCATAGACAGATTTATTTAAAACCCAAAAACGATTCACATATGACGAGGACTTTTCTATTATTAATATTTTCGGTGGTTTGTGCTGCTTCTTTTTCGCAGAACAGTTCTGTAGCGGAAAAATTAATTCCTTTACCTGTTTCTATAAAACAGGCAACAGGAAATTTTACATTGAATAATAAGACAACAATACACATGGCTTCTTCTGAAGCCGGAGCAACGAGGGTTGCGAACTACCTGTCTCAAAAGTTAAAGACAACCGGGTTTACGCTACCCGTAATAAAAGCTTCATCGAAAGCTGCCAATACCATCAGCCTGCTAATTATAAAAGATGCATCAATTGGCGATGAAGGATATAAACTTGATATATCCTCGACTAACGTAACCATAAGCGCTAATAAACCTGCAGGATTATTTTATGGCATGCAAACATTAATTCAGTTAATGCCAAAAGAAATTGAAAACAACGGTGTGGTAAAAAACGTGACATGGAAAATTCCTGCATGCAGCATCACAGATTATCCGCGTTTTGGATGGAGAGGATTGATGTTTGATGTGGCCCGCCATTTTTTTACAAAGGCTGAAGTGAAAAAGTATATAGATGAAATGGTAAAATATAAATACAACCTGCTGCACCTGCATCTTACCGATGATGAAGGATGGCGGATTGAAATAAAGGGATTGCCGAAATTGACCGAAGTGGGAGCGTGGAATGTAAAGAGGGTCGGGTATTTTGGAACATTTCAGCCACCTTCTCCTGACGAGCCCCGGACTTACGGTGGCTTCTATACACAGGACGATATGAAAGAAATTATTCAATATGCTAAAGACCGTTTTGTTGACATTCTGCCTGAGATAGATGTACCAGGCCATAGTCTCGCTGCCATTGCAGCTTATCCTGAGCTTGCATGTTCTGCAGGCCAGGGCCCAAAACCTGAGGTTAGCTCGGGCCAAAGCATAAAGGACTGGTCAACGCATACAGCTCTTATTGATGATAACCTTTGCCCGGCAAATGAAAATGTGTATGAATTCCTCGATAAGGTGGTTGGTGAACTTGCGCAATTATTTCCCTTTGAATATATACATATGGGAGGCGACGAGACCTTTAAAACTTTTTGGGAAAAAAGCGATGCGGTAAAGGCGTTAATGCAGAAAGAAGGTTTAAAAAATATGGAAGAGGTACAGAGCTATTTTGAAAAAAGAGTAGAAAAAATAGTGGAATCAAAAGGAAAAAAATTTATGGGCTGGGATGAAATACTTGAAGGGGGCCTTGCACCAAGTGCAGCGGTTATGAGCTGGCGGGGTATGAAGGGTGGCATAGAGGCGGCAAAGATGAAACACGATGTAGTAATGAGCCCTACTGATTTTGCTTATATAGATTATATGCAGGGAGACCCGGTAGTTGAACCGCATATTTATGCAACGCTCCGGTTAAAAAAGGCTTACCAGTTTGAACCGGTTCCCGAAGGTGTGGATAGCAAATATATAAAAGGCGGCCAGGCAAACTTATGGTCAGAACAACTGTACACATTCCGGCACGCGGAGTACATGACCTGGCCACGGGGTTTTGCGATAGCTGAAGCATTGTGGTCGCCAAAAGAAAAGAGAGACTGGGATAACTTTTTCCCAAGGGTAGAAAATCAATTCAAGAGGCTTGATGAATCAGAAATAAACTATGCACCAAGTGCTTACGATCCTGTTTTTGCTGCGAGCAATACTGATGATAAGCAATTAAAGGTTGAATTGAGTACAGAGCCAAAGGGACTTGACATCTATTACACATTCGATAACTCATTCCCTGATCGCTTTTCTCCCAAATATAAAGAACCGCTTATAGTGCCAAAGGAATCAGTGATGCTGAAGGTAATAACATATAAAGGGGAAAACCCTGTTGGCCGGCTGATTTACATGCCAATAGAGGAACTGCAAAAACGGGCTGGCAAGAAAGAATAACATTATCCTGAAAAAGGGTATGCGATTTGTATTTTATACGCGATGAAGGTTATTTAATTAAAAAAAATTATTATGAAAAAAACATTTGGATCTTTAGTCCTGGCGCTGGTATTTTTTAGTTGCACTTCAGATAATGATATGAAATACAAGGAGGGAGATGACGCGGAACACAAAGACGCGAAAAGTGAAAATTCTGCAGGCGGAATTGACAATGTGAATGGTGGCATTCCGGACACAACGAATACAATCAATATAGGAACTCATAATGCAGAACAGGATTCCAGTGCGGTACGCGATAGCACCAAATAAAAATGCCAGCGACACATATTGAGCGCACTACTGCCTGGTAGTGCGCTTCTTCAATGGCGGTGCCTGGTCCTGTTATTCGTCCGGCTTTTTAGAAATTAGATATAGCTACATTTCCACGGTCTTCACAAAAGAGATTAAGCCCATGCTTTATCTCCCTTCGCATAGGGAACACAACCATCATAACGTCCGGGTGTCTCTATGTACCGCATGGCCTGCGTACAACCGATTTCTGAAGTAAAATAGCCAAGCAGCGTAAGCTCTTTCATCATACGGAAATAATGGGAGTGGTCTTCCGGTTTTTTATTTTTCATATATTCTTTCTGCTCGTTATCCAGGGCCACTAAAAACTCATGGCGCTGCTCGGGGCTAAGCTTTACGAATGTTGTGCTGTATTTTTTATCAGCAGCATCATTTAGCTTTTTTATTCCCTCATGAAATATTTTTTGATCATCTGCGTCATAACAGTCATTAACCATAACGGTCATAAACTTACCAACCCCCGCCGCTTTAGCTCCGGGCGTTTTCGTTGGAGGCAAAATGGTGTCTGACACTTCATCTAATAAGACAACATCGTCGTCTGTAAATTCTTTGGTAGCCTTGGTTTCAGTTTTACAACCATTCAGGAAAAAGGTAGAACCTACAATGGTACCTCCTAATAGGAGCGAAATGTGCTGAACTGCTTCTCTTCTGTTCATAAGAATTAATATTAATTTTTTAATTAAGCTTTTAAAGTGTACCCTGTGCGATAATCGCGTTTCACAAATTGATTTACAGCATCAAAATTTGTAACCTTCATGTCGTTATTATCCCACAATAACTCAATATACCTTCCGGGATAATTAAAGCCTTTGCCTGTGGTTCTTTCCACTCGAATATCATTTCCCCTTATTGCAAGGTTAGCCATTAGCAATGCTTCAGTAAGCGGGCCTGCGATTTCAAAAGGAGAACTTAGCTGCTTCTTTCCATACCCTGCGATAGCACCTTCTACCCACTGCGCATAGTGGCCATTCGCGCCACCCGGCACCCTCTCAATTTTTTGAGGAACCGATACTTCATTGTTGCGTGAAAGTGGTAGCAATTTTGGATTTGCGCCATAAGTAGCACACATCATTTTTCCCTTAGTTCCGATGAACAAGGTACCATTTCCTCCATCGCCAAATACATCATTCGGTCCTAATTCTTCCGGACGCTTGGGTTGAATACCTCCATCCATCCAATGCAATTCCACCGGCCCTTTTGTCTTATTTGTTTTTGGAAACCTTATTGTAACATGGCTTGATGGCGGACAACTTTCGGGGAAATAGCCTCTCTGAAATTCATCTACATAAACACTTCCCACACTTGCCTGAACTGAATTAATATATCCCAGGTCAAGTACCCTGAAAGCGGGTTCAACAATATGGCAACCCATATCTCCCAACGCACCGGTACCGTAATCCCACCAGCCGCGCCAGTTGAACGGAACCAACTTTTCTATATACTCTTTGTAAGGTGCGGTGCCCAGCCACAGATCCCAGTTTAGTTCTGCGGGAACAGGCGCTGAAGCCGAAGGCCAGGGAATTCCCTGAGGCCATACAGGCCTGTCAGTGAAACAATATACCGTGTGCACATCACCGATCACATCCGCATCGTACCATTCCATTAATTGTCTTACGCCATCTCCCGACGCTCCCTGGTTTCCCATTTGAGTAACAACTTTGTATTTTTTCGCAGCATCCGTTAATGCACGGGCTTCATACACATCATGCGTCAGGGGCTTTTGCACATATACATGTTTGCCAAGTTGCATAGCCGCAATTGCAGCAACCGCGTGAGTATGATCTGGTGTTGACACTGAAACCGCGTCGATATTTTTTGATTCTTTATCCAGCAGTTCACGCCAGTCTTTATAATATTTTGCCTTTGGAAAATTTTTAACCGTAGTTGCCGCCCGCCTGTCATCTACATCACAGAGAAATGCAATATCTGCTTTTCCGCTTTTGTAAAAATTAGCGATATCACTTTCACCTTTTCCACCAGCGCCGATACCTGCAATAGTTAACCTGTCGCTGGGTGCTGTAAAATCTTTTCCTCCCAATACATGACGGGGAACTATCATAAAGCCTGCCGCGGTTAAGGCTGAGTTTTTAAGAAATTTACGTCTCGAATTATTTACATCTTCTTTCTCCATTTCTTCCATAGTAATTGAAAATATTAATTTGAGTTATAGAATTTTAGTTTCTAAATGTTGCGTTTTTTTAATTCAGTTACCGCGTGGTCCACCGCTCTTGCCGTCATCGCCATATAAGTAAGTGAAGGATTTACGCAGTTTGCTGAAGTCATGAAAGAGCCATCGGTAACAAATACATTTTGTGCATCCCATACCTGGTTCCATTTATTCGTTACTGATGTTTTTGGATCGTGACCCATACGTGCGGTACCCATTTCGTGAATCCCGCGACCTATTGTGCCGTCGCCATCGCGGCCTTTTACATCTTTAACTCCTGCAGCTTCCAGCATTTCTACGGCATCATTCTGCATATCAATTCTCATCTTTCTTTCATTCTCTTTCCATTCCGCATCAAATGATATCACATTTAAGCCCCATGCATCTTTTTTGGTTTTGTCCAATGTCATTTTGTTTTCATGGTATGGAAGTATTTCTCCAAAGCCACCAATTCCCATAGACCATTGTCCGGGTTCTGCCAAAGCATCTTTATATGCTCCACCTATTGACAACTCAGCTACATTCCGGCTCCATCCCTGGCGGCTTCCGCCACCCTGGTATCCAAATCCCCTGATATAATCTCTCTTATCCCCAAACAGGTTGCGGTAGCGTGGTATGTAAATGCCGTTTGCCCTGCGGCCATAATAATATTTATCATCATAACCATCAACCGTACCCCCGGCACCCACTCCTAAATGATGGTCCATAATGTTGTGTCCCAGCTCACCACTTGCGCTGCCGAGTCCATCGGGCCATATATCGGTAGCGGAATTCATTAGTATCCAGGTGCTGTTGAAGGTAGAGGCATTGAGGAAAATTATTTTGGCAAAATACTGGTAGGTTTTTTTTGTTTCACCGTCAAGTATTTCCACCCCGGTTGCCTTCTTTGTATCCTTATCGTATAAAATTTTTGTTACAATAGACCACGGCCTCACGGTAAGGTTACCGGTAGCCATAGCTGCCGGAAGTGTGGAAGATTGAGTGCTGAAATAGGCGCCAAACGGGCACCCCAGCCAGCATTTATTCCTGAACTGGCAATTGGTTCTGCCCGGTAAAGGTTCAGTGATATTCGCCGTACGGCCGATGATCACGGCACGTTTATTTTGATAATGTTCTTTTACCCTGGCGGCCACATCTTTTTCTACGCAATTCATTTGCATGGCCGGTAAAAAATGACTGTCAGGTAACTGAGGCAAGATTTTCGACTGACCCACTTATCCCCGCAAATTTTTCTACATAAGTGTACCATGGTTCAATGTCTTTGTAACGAATTGGCCAGTCAATAGCAATACCATCTTTTGCATTTGCTTCGAAATCAATATCGCTCCAGCGATAGCATTGACGTCCCCACATAAGAGACCGTCCGCCCACGTGATAACCCCTGAACCAATCCATCCGCTTTACTTCTGTGTAGGGAGATTCCTCGTCGCTGGCCCACCAGTCGAGGTTCATTTCATTTAATGGATAATCCCTTTTTAGTACGGGATAATCTTCAATCATTTTCTGGGTACGGCCCCCGCGATGCGGAAACTCCCAGATACCTTTTTGAGCATTCACATAATCCTTTACATGCTTGATGTCTTTTCCTCTTTCAAGCATAATAGTTTTCAATCCTTTTTCAGTAAGTTCCTTTGCCGCCCAGCCTCCTGAAATTCCGGAGCCAATTACAATTGCATCATAAGTATTGTCTGCCATATTTTATTAATTTATAGTTCTTAGGTCAAAATTCTTTCAGTCCCCTTTAGGAGATTTAGGGGTCGGGTTTACACATCACAAGTCATTACCGCTGCCTTTAAAGAAGCAATTTTATCTTCTCCTATTGGAATAAATTCCTGCGCCACATAATCTTTAAAACCGGTTTTTAGAATTGCTCTCATGATCGCAGGATAATACAATTCCTGTGTTTCATCTATCTCGTTTCTGCCGGGAACACCGCCGGTATGGTAGTGGCCAAGGTATTGATGGTTATCCTGGATGGTCCTTATCACATCGCCTTCATCAATCTGCATGTGGTAAATATCGTAAAGCAATTTAAAATTTTCGGAGCCGATTCTTTTACAAAGTTCAACGCCCCACGGTGTGCGGTCGCACATATAATCTTTGTGATTAACCTTGCTGTTGAGCAACTCCATTTGAATGGTGATATTATTTTTTTCGGCAAGTGACATTATTTTTTTAAGTCCATCGGCACAATTTTTTAATCCTGTTTCATCATCCATTCCATTGCGGCTGCCGCTGAAGCAAATAATATTTTTATAGCCAGCCTTTGCTGCAAGGGGAATTGTTTCCGTAAAATTTTTTATCAGATCACTCTGGTATTCCGGTGTATTCCATCCTTTGGTTAAACTTATGTCCCCACTGGTGTAGCACATAGAACTAAAGATGCCATGCTGCTGGAGAATTGGCCAGTCTTTAGGACCTACCAAATCAATGGCGCTAAAGCCAATGTCCTTAACCACCTTACACAATTCTTCCAGCGAAAGAAAGTTATAGGTCCACCAGCATACAGAATGATTAATATTCCCTTTCATTTTGTATTTTTTTTTGTCATCGAAATTTTTTGCAAAAGAAACGGCTGGTGAAGCAATTACCGCAGAGGTGCCCAGCGCAATATTTTTGATCAGGTTTCTTCGTGTTGTCATAATATAGTCATGTTAATGGGCTTGAAGCAATAGCCCTGTTTTCTTCTGAATTAGTAACAGCTGCTTTTCTGTTGCTTTTAAAAAAAAGAGCGAATATCAGGAATACAAAAAGTGCAATTCCCGCGGGAATAAGCCATATCGTTTTCCAAAGATGCCCATCGGGCAACGTGTATTTTTCCGCTATCAGTCCGGCGACCCAAAAGCCTATGAGCATTCCAATCCCATAGGTTGCGAGGGTAATCATCCCCTGTGCCGATGAACGGAATTTATCTCCCGCCTTTTCATTGGTATAAATTTGCCCGGTTACAAAAAAGAAATCATAGCATACGCCATGTAAAATAATGCCCGCATACAACATCCATATACCGCTTCCGATATCACCGTATGCAAACAGCACATATCTTATCGCCCAGGAAATCATTCCGATCAGCAGCATTTTTTTTACGCCAAGGCGCACAAAAAACAAAGGCATTAAAAACAGGAAAATCATTTCAGACATTTGTCCAAATGCCATTTTGCCGGCTGCTCCCTGCATCTTTAATTCGTTCAAAAAAATATTCGTTTCCTGGTAGTAAAATGCAAGAGGAATACAAATAAGCATCGAAGAAATAAAAAAGATAAGAAAATTTCTATCTTTTAATAATGCAATGGCATCCAGGCCCAGAATTTCGCGGAGGGTAGTTTTACCGGTATTTACAGGAGGCGTATCCGGCAAGGTAAAACTAAACACACCCAGGATTAACGATACAATCGCGGTTAGCCTGAAAGTATTAACAAGGGTTGCTTTTTGCTCCCATGCAAGCCAGCCAATTATAAGCCCCGCCACGATCCAGCCAATAGTACCCCATACACGTATCTTGGCAAATTCTTTCTCAGGGTTTCCTATTTGCTTAAATGATACTGAATTTACGAGAGCAAGCGTTGGCATAAACAGTATCATATAAATTAGCAGTGCCGGGTAAAATAAGGTGAAGTCGCTAACGGTGGATATATAATACATAAGAGCGGCGCCCATAAGGTGCAACACGCCTAATATTTTCTGGGCAGCGAAAAATTTGTCAGCAATAAGACCAATAATGAACGGTGCGATAATAGCGCCGAGGGACTGTGTTCCATAGGCGATACCTACCTGCACATCTGTAACACCGGGAATCGATTTTAAATAAGTCCCCATGGTAACAAACCATGCACCCCAGATAAAAAAATTCAAAAACATCATCGTGGAAAGCTGCAAGCGGGTCGTAAATTTCATCCGGAGAATTTCTTTTTTAATAGTTGTATTAAATACACTATTTCGGCTACAAGGTATTAATTAACCACTAAAAAAAAATAAATGATTGCTACTAATTTAAAATATCTTTTTTTTTAATATTCTTTTATGAATAATTTAGACGTGTTATAATTTCATTTTTATCCTTTTAAAATTAGTATATGAGAAAATTACGAATGGGAATGGTAGGTGGCGGCAAAGATGCTTTTATCGGAGCTATCCACCGCATCGCTGCAAACATGGATGGCCAGATAGAATTAGCCTGCGGCATGTTTAGCATCAATCCCGAAATTGCAAAAGATTCTGCCGAATCGCTTTTCATTCCTGAAGACAGAACCTACTTATAGTTATGAAGACATGATCAAAAAAGAAAGTGAGCTTCCTGAAGATAAGCGAATGGATTTTGTAACAATCGTCACACCGAATTTCGCGCATTTCGCGCCTGCAATGATGGCCCTGGAAAATGGATTTAATGTAGTAATTGAAAAGCCTATGACCTTTACGCTTGATGAGGCAAAGCAATTAAAAAAGAAAGTTGAAGAAACAGGATTGGTTCTGTGTCTTACACACACTTATTCAGGATTCCCGATGGTGAAGCAGGCAAAGGCAATGATAGCAGAAGGTAAATTGGGAAAGGTGAGAAAAATTTATGTGGAATATCCGCAGGGATGGCTGAGCAAATTATCAGAGCGTGAAGGAAATGCACAGGCCGCCTGGAGAACAGATCCGAAGAAATCCGGTAAGGCAGGTTGTATGGGTGATATCGGTACACACGCCGCTCACCTGGCGGAGTATGTTTCCGGTTTAAAAATTACAAAGCTCTGCGCAGATTTAAATATTGTAGTAGAAGGACGAGCGCTGGATGATGATGGAGCAGTCTTATTAAAATTTGAGGATGGAGCATCGGGAGTTTTAATGGCATCGCAGGTAGCAGCCGGTGAAGAAAACGTAATCAGGATTAGAATTTATGGAGAGAAGGGAGGGTTGGAATGGAGTCATCACGAACCTAACACCTTGCTCGTAAAATGGCTGGATGAGCCAACGCAGATTTTTAGAGCCGGGGCAAATAATTCAAAATACCTGAGCAGCTTTGCAACGCATAATTGCAGAACACCTGCAGGCCACCCGGAAGGGTACCTTGAAGCATTCGGAAATATTTACAGAAACTTTGCACTGACGTTGGCCGCCAAATTAAATGGAGATAAACCCACAAAAGAAATGCTGGATTTTCCCGGTACAGAAGACGGTGTAAGAGGCATGGCATTTATAGATAACGTTGTCGCATCAGCGCAGTCCGATAAAAAATGGACGGATTATGTTTTATAAAATCCTAAGAGACCAATGTTAATTCAAAAAAAATTACGCTAAACATCACGCTCCCCCTCCTTTGGAGAGGGGTTGGGGTGAGGCCAAAAACAATTTCTAATGAAAACAATTAAAGGACCCGGAATTTTTATTGCACAGTTCATAACAGACAATCCCCCGTATAATGACCTTAAAGCTATTTGTGAATGGGCCAAAGGCCTTGGGTTTACCGGAGTACAACTACCAACCCTAGACGATAGATTTATCGATCTCAAAAAAGCCGCCCAGAGTAAAACCTATGCACAGGAACTAAAGGGAATTGTAAATGAATGTGGCCTTGAGATTACGGAACTGTCGACCCACCTCCAGGGACAATTGGTTGCAGTGAACCCTGCCTATGATAAATTATTTGATGGCTTTGCACCGGCAGATTTGCGCAACAACCCAAAGGCCCGGACCAAATGGGCCGTACAGCAAATGAAGTATGCAGCCAAAGCATCTCAGAATTTGGGATTGAATGCGCATGCAACTTTTAGCGGCTCATTGCTATGGCATACGTTTTATCCATGGCCGCAGCGCCCCGCGGGGCTTGTTGAAGAAGGTTTTAAAGAACTTGCAAAGAGATGGCTCCCTATATTAAATACCTTTGATGAGTGCGGGGTAGACGTATGTTATGAAATACATCCCGGTGAAGATCTTCATGATGGTATTAGTTATGAAATGTTTTTGGAAAAAGTGGATAACCATGCACGGGCCTGCCTCCTGTTTGATCCTTCCCACTTCGTGCTGCAGTGCCTCGATTATCTATCTTACATTGATAATTACCACCAGAGAATAAAAGCATTTCATGTAAAAGATGCAGAGTTTAACCCAACCGGAAAGCAGGGTGTGTACGGCGGTTATCAAAGCTGGATTGACCGGGCCGGGCGTTTCCGTTCCACGGGTGACGGCCAGGTAGATTTTAAATCCATATTCAGTAAGCTGGCCGCATATGACTACACCGGGTGGGCTGTAATGGAGTGGGAATGTTGCCTTAAAGATTCTGAGGTGGGAGCAAAAGAAGGCGCCGTGTTTATTAAAGACCATATCATAAAAGTGACCGGGCAGGCATTTGATGATTTCGCGGCTACCGCAAAAGACGAAAAATTAAACCGTTCCGTATTGGGCATATAATAAAATTTTTATTTTCAAAATAACCAACTAATATTTGTGTATGAAAAAGTCAATCTTAATTCTGTCATCGCTGTTATTTCTTATTAGCTGTGGAAATAATACCGAGACAAAAGAAACTTCAGCCGATACAACAGCTACAGTAAAAGAAGAGCCAAAAGATCCCGAAATACAAAAGGGGCTTGATCTTATCGCCAAGAGTGATTGCTTCACCTGCCATAAGCTCACTGAAACCGCGATAGGCCCATCTTATGCTGCGGTCGCTGCCAAGTACAGTACAATGGATAAGCAGGCGGCAACGGATTCAATCGTTCACCAGATACAAAATGGAGGTTCAGGCAAATGGGGTACCGTTCCCATGCAGCCGCATCCCCTTATTACCAAAGAGGAAGCAAATTCTATGGCGGTCTATATCATGTCTATAAAAAGTAACTGATGAATAAATTAATCTGTATAGCCGTTACTGTTATAGTAATGCAAAGTTGTAATCCTAATAGTGAAACTGCCACCACCAGCGGAACTGACAGCACCTCTGCCATGGGCAATGATAATGACAGCGGCTGGATAGCACTCACATTAGATAAATGGCATACCTATGGCAAACCAACTCTTGATGCAGGGTGGAGTTTGCAGGACAGCGCCCTTTATCTTGATACAGCCGCGACGGCACGAAATGCGCAGGGCAACCGCGTAGGCAATAATATAGTTACCAATGATGATTTTGGAAATTTCGATTTGAAACTGGATTGGAAGATTGCTGAAAGAGGCAATAGCGGAATTATATTTTATGTAAAAGAAGACACCGCTTTATTCCATGAAAATTATAATTCAGGAATGGAGATGCAGGTACTCGATAATGGCACACCCACACGGCTGGGACATCCCGATGGTAAGATCTACACGCACAGGGCCGGCGACTTGTACGACCTGCTTGCATCCAAAGAAGCGGTGAAGCCGCTCGGCGAATGGAACCATGCGGAAATCGTTTCCAACAATGGTAAACTGGATTTCTACTTAAATGGCGAGCATACACTTTCCACCACCCTTTGGGATGATAACTGGAAGCAGATGATTGCCATTAGTAAGTTTAAAGACATGAAAGATTTCGGAACTTTTAAAGAAGGTAAAATTTCTTTACAGGATCATGGTAATGCAGTCTGGTTTAAAAATATCAGGATAAAAAAATTGTAAATAAAATAATTGTTTTTGAACGGGTCTAAGGCAACAGGAAACTGTTGCTTTTTTATTTAGCCCGGCCCTGTTTAAAACTTCGGTTGGTGGCAACTATTTCGGCTAACCTCCTGCTGATGTTGGCGTCCCCGCCAACATAGTTCCGGTTAAAAATTTAGTATGATAATTTTAACGTCCGGCGGGCCCTTCACAGCAAAGCAAAGCGGGAGGGATGAAACCCGGCGAAGAATAATCCTTCTACCTGGTACAGCCACTCTTTTGAATTTGGGATGCTTACAAATTCATTTAGTTTGGTTGTAAAATAATGACAGCTCGTTCATTCGCCGGGGTTTCACGATAGTTCTTTTATAATTTACGGTTCGTGCTGTGAAAACCCCGCCGAAGAATAAAGTAGGTTACACACTTGCAATGGCCTCCCTGATAACTTTTAATACTTCTTCAGGCTTTGACATCATTGGTACATGGCTCGTTTTAACCTCAGTTATTTTGGCACCCATCCGCTTAGCCATAACGTCCTGAAGAACTGGGCTGATAGCCTGGTCATCTGTCGCGAGAATATACCAGCCGGATTTTTCTTTCCATGCAGGGTTGGTCGTTTTTTCTCCAAACAATAAAGCCGCAGCGGGTCCTTGTGTATAATAAATAAGTTCCCATTGTTTTGCTGAAAGGTCAGCTGCAAAATATTTTTCTATTCCCTCTTTTGTTAACCATATATAGTCATCTACAACTTGTAAGTGCTGCAGTAAAGCAGTAGGATAATCCTGGCTAAGACTGCCAAGTGTTTCATTTTCTTCCGGAGCAAAAGCAGCTACATATACCAGGGCTTTTACTTTTGGATCATTGCCTGCTGCTGTAATAACAACGCCACCCCATGAATGCCCGACAAGAACAATAGGCGCTTCAAGCTTTGCAAAAGCTCTCCGGGTTGCTGCCACATCATCTGCTAATGTTGACAATGGGTTTTGCACAGAAATTACTTCGTGCCCGTCTGCAATTAGTGCAGGAGCAACGTCGTTCCAACAGGAGCCGTCTGCCCAAAGTCCGTGTACAAACACAATGCTTACTTTTTTCATGATTTTTACTTTTGTTTTATGCTAACATATGATGTCTGTTTTGCAACGTTTGTATTTCTAAAAGTCACACTTCCAATTGTCCAGTTTCTATATCTTTTATTTCTCTTTTTGATCGTCCTGCTCAATGTAAGCAAAATTGAAAGAGGGAAAGTTGTATATACAAAATCATAAAACGTTCGCTGGATTTTGGTATCTCTAAACTCTATCGGGAGCCATTGGCCAACTGTTAATGTAAAAATAATTACCACGATGACACCAATAGCTAACCAAAAAATTGTCCGTGATATGATATTCAATACAGTCAAAATGATAGAGCGCTCAACGTTTGTATTTCCGAAAGTACAAACATCCCTCAATATATTTTTTCTATTTCATGCCACCCACTTTGCTTTGCTGTGAAAACTCCGCCAGGGCGCTTTTCCATAAAAAAAGCCCGCATACTGCGGGCTCAAATAATTCTAATCTCAGGGTTTGTTTTTCACACAAGGATTAATGGATGATGGTTTTTTCTGTTTTGGAACGGCTATTCGTTGGTATTGGATAAAAAAAAATTAGAAGTTGACTGATACCAGATTTTTGACTTTTCTATTGGATAATTGGATAGTGGTTCTTTTTCAATGGATTTGGATGTTTTGATTAATGCTTCTTGAGCATCAATCAACTTCTGGTACAAAGATATAGCGGCTGCATACCCTGTGCAATAGAATCATTACTCAATTATCATATTACTGAATTTACCGGGAACATCGTAGAACTACAGTGCCCCACCCGGGATTATACCCGCTGCCCAGGTGGAGTATTTGCCCGTGGATCCTTCGCTGAGGGCAATAAAAAAGGCTTCCACGCACCTGTTATAATAGCCATTTTTAAGAAAAAGTGCTGTCCTGGCGGGTATTAGCAAAAGCCAGCGGGTAGGATGTCACTCCAACGCCGAATCCCATCGTTCCGGAATCACGCTTCTATTTTAACACCTTCATAAATTTCTGAGATCAAAATTTTTTCATCAATCTCTTTAATGAAGAGAATGTCTTCAACAGAATTATATTCTTCCAACTCCCAATGATTTTTTTCGTTTAGCCTGAACACTTCAACATGTATGCTTTCAGAATCTGCAAGAATGTATTCTTTTAACGTGGATATGTCGCGGTACAATTTGAATTTTTCGCCGCGGTCATAATTTTTTGTTGAGTTAGAAAGCACTTCAATAATTACTGATGGATTTAAAACATTATAATCATCATTATTAAGCGTAATTATTTCTCCGCAAATAATGGAGATATCCGGATAGGTAAATAAAGTGTTTGATTGAATATGGATACGCTGATCACTGTTGTACGGCTTACATTTTTTGCCTTTCAATTTTTGCCCAAGTGAAATGAATAGATTGCCTGTGATAGTATTGTGCGGCACTTTTGCGCCGGACATAGCAAATACTTCTCCTTTATAATATTCATGTTTCTCATCTGAAGCGTTCTCTATCTCAAGATAGTCTTCAATAGAAATTTTTTGTTTACTGTAGTCAACAGCCGGTTCCTTTACTTCCATTAAATAAAAATACAAAATTTACCAGGACATTGTCCACCGGGGCCCTTATTCATAAAAAAGCCCGCATACTGCGGGCTCAAATAATTCTAATCTCAGGGTTTGTTTTTCACACAAGGATTAATGGATGATGGTTTTTTCTGTTTTGGAACGGCTATTCGTTGGTATTGGATAAAAAAAAATTAGAAGTTGACTGATACCAGATTTTTGACTTTTCTATTGGATAATTGGATAGTGGTTCTTTTTCAATGGATTTGGATGTTTTGATTAATGCTTCTTGAGCATCAATCAACTTCTGGTACAAAGATATAGCGGCTGCATACCCTGTACAATAGAATCATTACTCAATTATTATATTACTGAATTTACCGGGGACATCGTAGAACTACAGTGCCCCACCCGGGATTATACCCGCTGCCCGCTGGAGTATTTGCCCGTGCAACCTTGCTGCCAGGGCGGGGCCTTCATAGCAGGCTATGCCCCATACTCCCCCCGGAAATACAATAATATTTCCCCTCCTGCTGTTATACAATATTGCTACCGCTTCCAATTGCTTATGATACACCAGATAAAAGTAATTATAGCAGAAGACCATTCCCTTATGAGAGACAGCCTCCGGCACATCATCACCAGGGAGCAGCGCCTGCAGCTATCCGCAGAAGCAGCAGGCATAGAAGAGTTGCTGCAGCTCACCAGCATCCACCAGCCCGATGTAATCGTTACCGGTATAGACATCCCCGTAGCAAAAGGTGTGGAAGCCGCCACGCAGGTAGCCACCAGCCACCCGCTTACAGGCATCATTGTTTTCAGCAATTGCGGCGAGGCCGAAATCATTAACGGCATAACCGCCGCAGGCATACCCGGCTATGTAATGAAGACCTCCGAAGGGCAGGAAGTGATCAATGCCATAGACGCCGTGTATTGCAACCGGAGTTATTGCTGCAGCAATACATTGAAAGTGCTGAAAGCGGCATCCGCCCTGCCCCGTAAGGCTAACGGTACAGATCATACGCAGTACGGCCTCACTGAAAGGGAGCAGCAGGTGATGCTGCTTGTCTGCGATGAAAAATCCAATAAGGAGATAAGCCTTTTGCTCACCCTGAGTGTACGCACGGTAGAAGATTACCGCCAGAAAATACTCTCGAAAACACAATCGAAAAATGTAGCCGGCATAGTAAAATATGCCGTGCGCCACAAGCTGTACCTGCCCTCCATATATTTCTTATTATCATTATTGCCGCGATAAAATCATTTGAGTTTATTGAAACTCTTTGGTTAAAGGTTTTAGCCCCCTCCCCTGCAGGGGCGCTGCGGTGAGGTAATTTAATGCCTTCCCGGGATTAAATAAAAGCCTTGCCTGCGCTAAAGAAATTTATAAAAAGAAATACCGGATCACAGCAGCAATAAATTGCGTAAAAAAAAGAAAGGGAAAAATAAGCCGTTAGTGATAAAAAGCTTACCGGGCAGATTGACCAGGTTCCCGGCACAAAAGCAAAAAACCACCCGCCGGGGGTGGATCTTTTGAAAATCTAATTTTATGGGAGAACAATAAGATAACGTGTATAACCGCGGTTTAGTTGTGCCTTGCAAAAAAAAATTACGGGGAGCCAAAAGAAAAAGGCCACCCGGAGGTGGCCTTTAAAAAATAAAATAATTAAAAACCCATTAAAATCTATTAAAAAAACGTTGTGGCCGGGAATTAATTGTGTAAGGCAAAAAATAAACGCCTGCCGGGTTAGCTTTTTTTAATTGTGCATCTGTCAAAAACACTGGTACCGGGCATGGCTATACTCACTTGTGCCTTGCAAAAGAAATTCCGGAAAGCCCCAAAAAAAACCACCCGGAGGTGGCCTTTTAAAACAAAATTTAAAAAAAAAATGAAAAAAAATCGAAGAAAATTCATTAAAAAAACGTTGTGGCCGGGGATTAATTGTGTAAGGCAAAAAATAAACCTGCAGGGTTGGCCTTTTTTAATTGTGCATCTGTCAGAAACACTGGTACCGTGCATGTTCGCTTGTGGCGGCAAAAAAATATACAGGTAAAGCAAAAAAAAGCCACCCGGCGGGTGGTGGACTTTTTATGAAAATTATTTTGAAGCAGCTATCAGTTTGGCAGCAGCTATTGAGCTACCCTGCTTACAGGGTCGCTGAATACCAGCTGCTCCCTGGAACCTATTGCTCCCATGCGGCAATAGTAGTTTTGCGCTTTTTGCAGCCCTTTGAAGGTATAGGCCCTCGTGCGCTTTCTATAAATTATAGAAAAACAATTCTATATTGCTTAGAATTTATATATTTACCCAGCGTAGATACTTCAACATCCTTTGCCAACCGGATTTTAATACTTCCCCTAAAATAAACCTGCCTCTTCGCTGCCAGGAAATTTCCTCGACATAAATAGTTTTTTAAAAAAAACAAAAACCAGTTACATGAAAAAGCTTCTATTCTTTTTTCTCGTGGGCATCTTATTTTCCCTTTCTTCATGCAAGAAAAGTGAACAGGCATGCCCTGATCCTCCAATTGAAAAAGGTTGGGGAACAGTTTTTCTGTCAACTACAGGAGCGCAAAACAAATACACCTTTTACGTATTCTATGAAGACCCAAAACCTACTCCCGGCAGCTACTTTGATGTGATGGTTACACCCGAAGGGCAGGCTCCTAAAACCTATAAAGCATATAATGATGGTTTGCCGCATACGATTGCAGATAATACATTAGGTACAGCCAGCGTGGAAATTAGTGTACCCATTACGTCTAAAACATTTACTGTTATACGAACTGCGCAATTACCGCCTGCGCTGCAACCCTTTTGCAGTGGAGGTGTGCCTTCGCAACCTATGACTTATGCAAATGCGGGGAAGTAAAAACAACCCCAGCTATACTTAGTATGGTTAATTATAAAAGTACTGCTGTCCTGATGTTTGTAACTCAGGACAATAAATATCTTATAAGAATGAACTTTTATTTAGATTTAGTGCCTGTAAATCTTGCGCTACAAAACTCAGGATAGCGCAACTTTCGCTTGGATATACTGAGAATAGCCAGGGTAAAGCTAATGATGGAAATGCTATGTGTCGTGCATGATATTTAGAGATGGCAAGCAAGCGCTGTTGTTTTTAAACCTTATTACTTTTGAGGCGATCAAAGTGACCAAACAATTCTGCCATGAGCAAGAAAAGCAAAAAAGAGTGGGCCGCGAAAATTAGACGGGCAAAGATTGAAATGAAACGAGGGCATCACTTTTCCAATAACACAGATCCTGCTCCAGAAAAAGTGATTAGAATTGAACGACAAAAAAGGAGAATTTTTGGCTTTGTCGTTGGAAATTATTAAAGATTGAATAAAGCATGGTAACTAAATGCTCATAGGTGTTGAAGCGCTTCGAATATCTATCGGCTTGATATTGTTTTGCAATGGGTATGATAGCTTCTTTGCGAACAAATTTTTAGAAGCTGAGAAAAGATTGGCTGTCCGGTAAAAAAAGTACTTTTGTTCATATTGGAATGTTTTAAGTGTGGTAACTCAAAACTACCAATTTACGGAGGTCAAACGACCTCCTTTTTTATAAATGAAATAGTTTTACCGGACAGTAGTGGTTTGCAACTCAGGACATTTAATTTATTTTTAAAAGCTGTATGAGTAAAGGAGGCTATAAAATATTTGACCAGGGAGGAATGTATTTTGTAAGCTTTGCTGTGGTAGCTGGGTTGACTTTTTACAAGAAAGGAATACCGGGATGTAGTGATAGCAAGTTTGCAGCATTGCCAGCAGGAGCAAGGTCTTATAATTTATGGATGGTGTATAATGAGTAACCATATGCATCTTATAGTATCTGCAAAAGAAAATAATGTGAGTGATGTGTTGGGGAATTTCAAAAAGTTTACCAGCAAAAAACTTGTTGCTGCTATTCAAAATAATACAAGTGAAAGTCGCAAGGAATGGATGATTAAACTTTTTAAAGAGACAGGAGAATTAAATAGTAGTCCCGATAGCTATCGGGATGGAATCAGGATAATGAACCCAAGATTATTTACACGCCTGAATTTGCAGCACAGAAAATTAGAATACATTCATAATAATCCTGTTGATGCCGGCATAGTAGAAAAGGCCGGGGAATATATTTACAGTAGTGCCAGAGATTACTATTATGGAAAGCAATGCGGTCTCATAGAAATAGAATTCTTATTTTAATTTCGAAGTTTATATGTCCTGAGTTGCAAACTCAGGACAGCGCAACTTTTTCAATTTTTGGTGTTACTGTGGATAGTTGGGGGAACGGTAACTTAAAATAGCCGTGTCCTGCATCAGCACAAAGCATGGAATAGGGACACGGCAGAGGAGAAATATATTTACGCTGTTGAATGATATTTCAACTCTAACAAATCATTTGTTTGCAACTGTCCGGGAGCTTCTGATACGGATATTTAGAAGTTCTACACCAAGGCTAAAGCCAAGACATGAATAGATAATGCTCTTACTTACTTCCTGGTGAAATGCTCCCGCTATTAATACCACCCCAATTACGACCAGGAACGACAACGCCAACATTTGCAGTGTAGGATGTTGATTGATAATCCTGGTGACGGGTCCTGCAAACACCATCATGATGATAATGGAGATGACGACGGCAATGATCATTATAATAACATTGTCGACAAGGCCTACGGCTGTTAATATTGAATCGAAAGAGAATACCGCATCAACCAATATAATTTGAAAAATGACTGCTCCGAAGCCAGTTACCTTAATCTTCTTTTTTCCTTCGGTCTCCCCGCCAGCGTTCAATTTATGATGAATTTCAAGTGTGCTTTTTACGATGAGGAATAAACCGCCTGCCATTAGTATCAGGTCTTTCACACTTAGGCCCAGCGGTTCGCCTGAAATTCCATCGATTGCCGGGATTGTTACTACGGGATCTGTGAAACTGATGATCCAGGTGATGGATAATAAAAGCCCTACCCTAAAAAACATCGCCAGGAGCAAGCCTATGTTTCGCGCTGAACGCTGCCTGTTTTGAGGTAATTTACCCGATACGATAGAGATGAAAATAATATTATCTATCCCCAATACAATCTCGAGGAAAGTAAGCGTAAGCAAGCTTATCCAGATTGCAGGGCTTGAAAAGTCTGGAAGAATCAGAGCCATTTTTTGAAATTTAAAATAATTATCTATTTACTATTTCCTCTTTATTCATTTTGTGTGTGGGCACGTTTAACAGGACAGGATGCTGCCATTTGTTTTTCTTCTTCCCTAACAGCACTTTGAATAATACGGGGCCGGTAGTTATCAATACGATACCCAGAACGATCTTCTCAAGGTGCTCCTTTGCCCATGCATTTTCGCCCAACAAAAATCCCGCTGATATAATACTGGCAACCCATAAAAAACTGCCCAAAATATTATAAAAAGAAAATTTAGCGGGATTCATTTTTACCATACCGGCCACAATGGGCGCGAAGGTCCGGATCACCGGAAGAAAACGGGCGATGATGATGGCCCCACCTCCCTTCTTTGTGTAAAAAGCTTCCGCCTGTAGAAGGTATTTTCTTTTGAACAGCCACCTGTCCTTGCTAAACAACCGATCTGATTTTTTCCCGAACCAATAGCCTAAAAAATTACCCAGAACTCCTGCCACCGTTATCAACCCAATCCAAAAAACAAGATTGACAAGAGGTACATTAAAGGGTGATAAAATATTCGCGATGATCATCCCGGCAATGAAGAGCAATGAATCCCCAGGTAAGAAAAACCCGAAGAAAAGCCCCGTTTCAATAAATACAATAAGCGCCACTATGTATAATCCGCCATGCTGAACTATCCACTCAGGATTGATGAGGTTGTTTAAAAATTCGATGATAGTTTCCATAACGATGATTAATTGTATTTTTTAAAAAATAAGATGCCTTCCTGGCGAGTGACAGATTTTCTGAAAACATGGTAATCAAACCAAATAGATCATCGTGAAAATAAAAATCCCGGCGGACGCAGATAAGATTCCCACCTTACGATCAATTGGTTTGAAAAATAAATTAAAAAAGTTTGTAGCGGAAAAGACTGTTATAATAAGCCGGTTTGGGGGAAAAGTACGAACTGTTCATGCCAGGTGCCAAACCCATCTTTATTGGAAGTATAGATGAAGTGCTGTAACTGTTTTCCTTGCAGGCATGATTTGCTGCAGTGGAAGAGATTCGCACCGGGTGGTGTTTAAAAGAATATGCGGGAAGTTGATTTTCTTCTGATCCCGGATTATTGAGATCATTCGCTGGCTGTGAAACGCCGGCATGACGATAATCATTCGCGGTAATATCCACAGCTGGCGATGCTACGGAAACACAATTAAGGAAAAGGAAGAGAATAGCAAGCATTCTGCTGATGAAACGATTTCGCTTGCTGGAAGGCATTTTTAATTAGTTAAATTTTGACGCAAATATATCAGAAAAACAAACTGTAAAATGTTATTATTTTAATAAAGCCGGCGTGGTTTTCAAACAAGTTTTCCCTAAAAATATACTTTGATTGTTGGGCCTGCGTCTCCGTCCGGCGGCAGCAGAGCCCTCACTTTTGGCGCGAGGTTATCGTAGCTGTTAGTGTAGCGTTGGCCCACGACGTTATCCCTAACTGTTATTGTAGGGGTTGGAGCGTACGCTTGCCCCACCTTGGCGCAAGGTTAACCTAACTGTTAGCGTAGGGCTGGCCCTTAAATGGTGCAAGTATCTTGCATCTTCTCCCAGGTATAAAAAAGTAATGCTGGTGCAAGTTGGTAGCCAGGCTATGTGCATTGGCCATACTTCCCCGTAGAACGGGACAAGTCGTGCCATTAAAAGGACCACTTCAATTTTATCTTTTCTTTTCACTTATCAATGGCTGCTGGCGCAAATATTGTACTAAAGATTAATATGAAAAACATCTTTTTACCCCTTTTTACCTGCTTGCTGCTGGGGATTACCGTACAGGCGCAACAGGCAAAAGGCCAGTTGGATATACAGCTCAACAAAAATATCTTACAACCCGGCGATTCATTATTAGTAACCGTAAATTATAAGGATGACGGTAGCCAAAAAGACAGCGAATCCCTGGCTACGCTGCAGCTGATAATTGAGAATGAAGAAGGATTGCGTACCCGCCTGCGCTGGCCAATGATTAACGGCCAGGCTTCCGGTGCCTTGTATTTACCCGATTCGCTACCCCGTGGCAGGTACACATTGCTGGCGGGTTTGCAGCAACGCTTTTTCGAGGTGATCGGTAAAATAGAGAACGCTAAGAACAATGAAAGCATACAAGCCATGCTGCTCACCAAAAACGGAGATTGGGCCGAACAAGAAGTGCCCGTGGCAACGGATGGCAGCTTTGCCATCGGCAACTGGCTGTTTGAAGACAATGCCCTGATGGCTTTTTCCGGAACAAAAAATAATAAAGAGCCGCTGGATATCCGAATCAGTACCCAGCTCGATTCCAGCTATAAACCCGTGGCCGTGGCAGGCAGGGCTTTTTACATAGGTAACCCGCCGGCAGCAGTGCGATCAACCCTTAACCGGCCCGTTGAAACACCCGGAGCGGATTTTGCAGACAGGGGTACTTTGCTGCCGGCAGTGATTGTAAAAGGTACGGCCAAAAGCCCGGCGCAGCAGTTCAACGAAAAATATGTTAGCAGCTTGTTCAAGTCGGGCGACGAGCGGGTACTTAGCATTATGGACGACCCCGGTGCCATGGCTTATCCCAATATTTTCTCCTACCTGCAGGGCAGGGTGGCTGGTTTGCAAATACAGGGCGGCTTCAACGGAGGTGTGGCCAGGTGGCGTGGCGGCCCGGTAGCGTTTTTTATGGATGAAGTAAGGGTGTCCGCCCAACAGCTTGCCGCCATACCCATTACAGATGTTGCCATTGTAAAAGCATATCCGCCGCCTTTTATTGGTGCTCCCGGTGGCCGTGGCGCTATTGCCATTTATACACGCAGGGGTGGCGGGCCTGATTACCTGCCTGCCAATAAGCAGGTGTTTAAAGTAAGAGGCTACACGCCGTCTGCCACGGTGCTGGATATGAATAAGCTAAGCATGTGATAACACAAGGCAAAGAAAAGACTGTATCCCAACTTTGGCGCAAGGTTATCCTAACTGTTATCGTAGGGTTGGCGCTCACTTTGGCGCCAGTTTATCGTAGCTGTTATTGTAGTGTTGGCCCACCTTTGGCCGAGGTTACCCCTAACTGTTATTGTAGGGTTGAAGCGTCCGCTTGCCATAAATTGAAATGAAGCTTCCAATAGAGAATTTAAGTTGCATTAAGTTTAATATTTTTTTCTTAACGTAAAGGTGTTTTGATAAAATGGTAATTCATGATAGCTAATGAACGTCCGCTTCTGACATGAATTGAGAAGGTGTCTCCAACAAAAAATCTGTATTGCCTTATTCTTGATTCTTTTAAGAAATTATTTTAAGAGCATTGCAGTTTGTTAAAAGCACAAGCGGACCTTGCTAATAAACCGATGCTTTTACCAAATGCAACATTCCGTTAGTTAAGCGAAACGTTATCTTTGAATAATAAATTCAACAATGAAAGAAATCGCCATTACGTTTTCTCCTGATGAATTGAAAGAACTGGCAAAACAACTGAATCTCGCCCGGTACTTTTCAGTTTGTTCCGGCGAGTACGATAATTGCGCAATGGCAGACGAAATTATGAATCGTGTATGCGCAGCCGGTATGGCACATGCACCCGAAACAAATGCCTTCAGGGAGGGAGGCCCGGGTGAGCCAATATTTTTTATAAGCCATGACATGGATGACGAATGTGAGCCGTACATAGAACTGTATAACGATTACGTGATAGAAGACTACCTGCCCTATGCTCTTGCTGACAGGGATTTCATGGAGCTGCATGGTACGATTGATGCGGACACCATATTAGGCGATACTGTTGCACATCGTCCCAACTATCCTGGTCTTTTTAATGATAAGAGGCTGGAAAAAAGGGGGCTTCAATTTTCACTGAATTAGTTACTGGCAGAAGCTCAAGTATTCGCCAATGCTTTGCCGACAGAGCATCACAGACCCGCTTAATCAATAACCGTCATTTAATAATTATCCAGGACACAAGCAGCTTAAAAAAAGCAAGGTTTTGAAATGGAAGCAAGCCAACTGGAATCAGGCTGGGCATGCCTGCGCCAACTTAATAAACAGCTTAAAGGGAAAACGCGAACATTATCGAATCCTTACAATCAACAATCTGTGCTTTGGGCAAAATGGATAGTTGCACGCTTAGGTGGTTGCAAAGGTTACAACTCGCAAAGAAGGGCAGGGCCCATCACTTTAAAAAGAGGCATGGATAACTTTGTACAAATTTTTAATGGTTGGTGTCTTGCATTAAAACTCTATGAAGATGTGGGTACACAGTAGCCCCTGCGGGAGACTCGGCTGTGACGGGGACAGTAAAATAACAGGCTGACAGCAACCTCGAAATTAAGAGTTTTGTCAACCTCGAATTAAGAGTTTGTGGAACCTCGAATTAAAAGTTTGTGAAATCTCAAATTTAGAGTATGTCAGTCTGAGCTTGTTGAAGACGGGCTAGGCTTTACCGGTCACTTCCTCGAGAAAGCGCCGCCTCCGACAAGCCCAGGCTGACATTAAAATAACAGGCTGACAGCAAAATAAATTGATGGAAGTTGAAGCAGATGGCCGTGACTACCAGCTTCCTGTTTAAACATGCGAACTACCTTACTGGATTTTAGCCTCTGCCTGTAAAAGTAATTTCTTACATAGTTTTACCGCAAATATTTCCATCATGCCAAGAATTGTAACAATAACTTTTAGCCCGTGTATTGATAAGAGTACATCTGTTGCGTCTTTAATTCCCGAGAAAAAATTAAGATGCGCATCACCGAAGCTGGAGCCGGGTGGTGGCGGCATTAACGTTGCCAGGGCTTTAAAAAAACTTGGAAGCGACGCGATTGCTATTTATCCATCCGGGGGCTATACGGGGAAGTTTTTTAATCACTTAATGGACATAGAAAATATACAATCAATAATTATTGAGACCACAAATGAGACACGGGAAAACATAATCGTACTTGATGAACAGGACAATTGCCAATATCGTTTTGGCATGCCGGGCACACCGCTAAATGAGCATGAGTGGCAACAATGTTTGGAAGCTGTGGAAGGCATAGAAAACCCTGAATTTATTATTGCCAGCGGCAGTCTGCCGCCCGGTGTTCCACATAACGTTTATGCGCAACTGGCAGAAATCTCCAGGGCGAAGCAAGCAAAGTTTATAGTGGATACTTCTGGTGACGCATTAACAAAAGCAGCCGATAAGGGCGTCTATTTGCTTAAGCCAAACCTTGGAGAGTTAAGCGCACTGGCTGGCATAGCGCAACTGCAGCACGGTGACATAGTGAATATCGCAAGAGAAATTATTTCGCAGGGAAAATGTGAAGTGATGGTAGTATCAATGGGCATTGAGGGAGCTACGCTTATTACAAAAGATTTAGTTGAAATTATAGTGCCACCAAAAGCGAAGAAGCAAAGTACTGTAGGTGCCGGTGACAGTATGGTTGCCGGTATCGTTCACTATCTCTCCCAGGGCAAAAGCATAGCGGAAGCCACAAGGTTTGGCGTAGCTTGTGGTACGGCAGCCACCATGAATTCAGGAACGGAGTTATGTAACCTGCAGGACGTAGAAATGTTATATGAGGTAATGCAAAAAGCACGCTGAAATAATTTATACGATTCGAAATGGATCATCAGCAAATAAAAAATATTATAAAGCGGCATTTCAAAAAATTAAAAAAACGTTTTAAAAATGCAACCAGGCATTATGACACGGAAGCCATACATCAATTCAGGATATCGTACAAAAAGCTGCGTGCTTTTTTGCGAATGATGTCTTCTTCAAATGGAGCAAAAGAAGTAAAACTTTCCCGGAAAATAAAAGGTGTCTACGCTGCCATGGGCTCTATCCGCGACCTGCAATTACAGCAAATGCGAATACTTGAAATTTCAAAACAGGAACCGAAGAAACCATGGGACTACATCCGGTTGCTGCAGGAGCATATCAATAAATTAAAACCGCGGCTTAATAAAACGCCATTTAAAAAAATAACAGATCAAAATATAAAGAAGATAAATACTCTTATTCCCGATAGTTTTGACTTAAATAATTTTAAAAATTATTCCAATAAAATTTGGGCCAAAATTTATTCCATTATTGAAAGAAAAAGTTTTACCGATCCCGACCTTCATTCAATTCGCAAATACCTGAAAGATTTATTTTATAATCAAAAAGAATTTGCCGGTGTTCACAAAGAAATAACACAGGTATTGGATGGAGCGGCCGGAAAGGATGATAAATTCTACGATCTGCTTCTTGAGAAGATGGGTGATTTCCAGGACAAGTGTACAGCAATTGAGTTGCTACAACCCAAATGGCTTGATGAATTAAATGCAAACAGCCAGGCATTGCTAACCCGCATAAGAGAGGTATTTATCGCCGATAAGCAAAGAATACAAGATGAACTGATTCATGAGCTGATAAATGACCTGGCTCCCCCAATGACATAAATCAGGTGCATTTCAAATTAGCGTAATGATTTTTTGAAATGCATCCCATAAATCAGTTGAGGCTATTGTATGATATATTTGTATTATCACTACCGGGAGTTGGATTGATTTTTGAGCCACAAAAAATATTATCAGCATCAAAAAATTATTTAGCATGAGCGCAAAAGAATTTTTTACAATTAAGGGGGAGAACCTTCTCAATAAAATAAAAGAATTAATCGGGGAAGGAAATATAAGAAGGATAACCATCAGTGATAAGGCCGGAAAAGAGCTGATGAGTTTTCCACTAACAATAGGAGTAGTGGGCGCTGTCCTGGCACCTGTGCTGGCGGCTGTTGGTGCTTTAGCCGCGTTAATAAGCGAGTGTACCATTGCGGTGGAGAGGGAAGAAGAGGCAGACAAATAAATTCGTGCAATAATAAAATGCAGGGAAGCTTTTGATCGCACGCTTGTCTTCAAAAAATTTAAATTTTAGGTAACAATAAAATCGAAGGGGTTTTATAACTCACACCCGTTAATCATATAAATCTTTGCCCACGAGGGCTCTCCTGTGCTGCAATAGCTGGATAAGTAATTGTTGGTTTTACGTTTAAAAATGTTTATCAAATAAAGCCTTGATACTACTTGGTATCAAGTTAATTTCCGATTAAATTTACTATAAAGTATCGTCCCGGTATGACTATGAACAGACAGCAACAGCCCCTTGTTTCTTGTGTAATGCCGACCTATAACCGACGGGAATTTGTTCCATACGCCATTCATTATTTTCAATGCCAGGATTATGAAAACAGGGAGTTGATTATCATTGATGACGGAACTGATAATATCCAGGATTTAATACCAAACATTCCCACGATTCGATATTTCCGCCTGGATAACAAAGCCACCCTTGGCGCCAAGCTGAACATGGCTTGCAGCTATGCAAAGGGCGCTGTAATAGTTAATTGGGATGACGATGACTGGTACGCAACAAGGCGGATAACTTACCAGGTAACTGCACTTCAAAATGAGGGCACCGATGTTTGCGGAATTAATAAACTTCTTTATTATGATTTACGCAGCCACCAGGCATACCAGTATATTTACCCGGCAGACCAACGTACATGGTTATTGGGTAGTTCGCTATGCTATACCAGGGATCTGTGGAACCGCAATCATTTCGCTGATATAAATGTTGGCATGGATGGTTTATTTGTCTGGGGCACAGCCTTGGATCGCATAACTGTACTGCCTGATTCAACATTTGCAGTTCACATGATTCATGACAGTAATGTAAGTCCAAAAAAAATCCAGGGATCGTGGTGGCACACGCATCCTGTCGAGGATGTCAGTGAAATAATGAAATCGGACTGGCACCATTACAGCAATGGCAATTTTTCTAAACATAAAACAAATATTTGGGTTGATGACAGGCAACACTCTAAGATGGTATTATCGAAAAGAATAAAAAACGTATATGCATGCCTGGTACATGAAGATGAAGACTCAATTATTGACCTTGTTCGCAATTTGCATTATCACGATCCTGATTCAATTATTTTATTATATAACGGCGGCGCGAATGCCAAATTGATACAAAGTGATTTCCCTTTTGAAAAATTTGGGGCGGTCCTGCATCCCCAACCTGTTCCCGTGAAACATGGATACCTGCATACGTTTGCCTTGAAATGTATGGAGTTTGCTTTGGACAACTTTTCATTTGATTCAATTACCATGGTTGATTCAGACCAATTAAGCATACGGTCAGGATATTCTGAATACATCGGGCAATTTTTATCCGCAAAGGCTAACGTCGGTATGCTTTCAAGTTTACCTGAGCGGGTTACGCCTGGCCATACAAATCCTTCGGTTTGGCCGGCGGTTCAGGCCTTTAAAGAATACGAATTATGGAAACCATTTTTACAAAAATTTCCAAATGGAGAAAGCAAATTTGTTCATTGGACCTTTTGGCCTTCAACTGTTTTTGCAAAAGATGCCGTTAAGGATCTCGTCAAAATATTTAATGAGGACATGTTGCTGCAACAAATAATGACAGCGTCAAAAATATGGGCTTCAGAAGAAGTGATATTACCGACCCTGGTGAAACTTTTAGGATATGAAATTCTCTTAAACCCCTGCAGCTACGAATTTGTAAAATATCAAAAAACATATAACCTGCAGGAGCTAAATAATGCCCTAAATAAAACAGACGCTTACTGGATACATCCTGTGGAAAGGAAGTATGAGAATGAATTGCGTAAATATACACGACAGCAATTCAACCATTATTTGATCAACAACGATAAAGAATCCGTTAAGAAAAATTCAACCCCTGATATGCTTACTACCTTTTCATTGATAAACAAAATAAAAAATATAGAAGGATGGCTAAGCGACCCGGAAGCCGACTTATTAATCGGTATTACTTTAAAAGCTTGTAAAGAAATACAATCACCTCAGCATATTGTAGAAGTCGGAAGCTATCATGGCAAATCAACTGTGCTTTTAGGAAGTGTAGTTAAGGAATATTTTCCAGGGGCAAAAGTTTACGCAATTGATCCGCATGAAGGTACAGTTGGCGCCGTAGATGAGGGAATACACGCTACCGCTCCAACATTAGAGATATTTAAAAAAAATATTTCAAATGCATGCTTATCAGAAGTTGTTGAGACGATAAAAAATTACTCCTATAATGTTGCATGGGATAAACCTATTTCTTTGTTGTTCATTGATGGCCTTCATGATTATCCTAATGTCGCCAGGGATTTCTGGCATTTTAATGAGTGGGTTATACCGGGCGCATATGTTGCCTTTCATGATTATTCTGAGTATTACCCTGGAGTAAGGGCCTTTGTAGATGAGCTTTTAGCGACAGCAGGATATACTAAAATTAGTTGTGCTGACAGCGCGATGATAATACAAAAATTATAATGCCAGGCAAAAAACGACACTGTGCAGTTGTAACTATGGCGAAAAATGAATCCGTATTTCTTCCTATATGGTGGCATTATTATTCACAATTTTTTCAGCCAGAAGATATTTATATTTTAGAGACGGTTCTACCTCCGGCGGCGGCTTTGTTCGCGTCCTGGTATCTCATCCAAAAGTAAATTGGGGATGGCATCGTGATATGCTCCAGGAGCAACAGCACAAGTTGATTGAAAAATACGATATAGTGCTTTGTACTGATGTGGATGAAATTGTAGCGCCTGATCCCAGAACGAGAACATTGGGCGATTATATCAACCGTTTCGAACATGGTTTTGTAAACTGCCGCTTACGAAATTTTGCATATTAAGGAAACCGAAGAACCGCTCAATCTCTCATTGCCAATTTTACAGCAGCGATTCCATTGGTTCTATAATCCTTCTTATTCAAAGCCTTTATTAGCAAGGGTTCCAATGTTTTGGCATGGGTTTGCATGTTAGAACAGATGGCCAAACCTTTGAGGATCCGTCCTTGTACCTGCTGCACCTCCACCGTGTTGATTATGATATTTGCCTTAACCGACACCGCCAGAGAACTTCGCAACCCTGGAACCAGCGTGATTTAGATGAAGGCTGGGGATATCAGAACAGGATCACCGAAGCCGAAAAGTTTAATCACTGGTTTTATGAAGATAGCAGCTCAGGTATTCCTATTAATATTGATACCATTCCAGATTATTGGAGGAGTGTGATTTGACAAAATTGTGTGGGGATATTTCTTACTTAAAAAAATGTATTAGCCGCTAAAAACTTTTCCTTTTTTTTATACACCTTCAAATGAAAATAATTTTGAAGAATTCTTACGGGCTTACATCTTGCCTTTACTGATATTTGTTTTCTATTGTAACTTTTACTCACGACTATTTACCGTGATATTCAGGCAAACCCCTTTTTGCTCTTTCCGCGTTCCATATAATTAAATCTCCGCCTGCTTCAGGCACATCCGGTGTTGGTGGTATATTTTGAGCCTCCCTGCTTTCTGGCGTATGAGTATTGGCAAAATCCAAATTGTGATTGGTTACATTTCCGGCAGCATCAATTTCTGTCCATTCTGCAACACGTCTGTACGGCCTGTTTTCACCTGGTCTCGTTGCTTCTCTAATTTCAACAAATATTCTTGTACCGTTTTTTAATTTGTCAGACCAATAATTTTCCAGTTCTTTCCAGGTGCCAAATCTGTTTGATTTAAAATTTTGCCTGCCAAGGTTTTTTTCATGTCCTGCGCCGCCAAAAATATTTGCTATAAGGTGCCCCGCATCATCACCTGTTCCTTCAGATACGGCATCCTGGCTTGAATCCTCTCTCACTTCACGTACTTTGCCAGGCACACCTAATTCACCTTCTGCGGATTTAACTGTGTCACCATTACTGCTTGTGTATTCTTTGTATTCATAGGTTTCACTGATATCAGGGCGTGCAAGATTTTCAATTTCCCATTCAACATCTTTCTTAAGCGTAGCAATATCTTTATCAATTTTTGCCAGCTCATCCCATGCATTTTTGCTCGTTTCAGGATCTGGATCATTAGCTTTTGCAGAGACTTCTTTTTGTTTTGTATCAAGATCATCCAATTTTTTTTCAAATCTTTTTTTCTGGTCCGGATATTTTTCAAGCAACTCCTTTAGACCTGAAACATTGCTTGCTGAACGTGAATCTAATGCAGCAACCATTTCGCTTTCAAGCTGAGCCATTGATCTTTCAAGTCCTTCTGCTTTTGCATATATTTCATCTTCTTTCGCTTTTAGTTTTGCTTTGTCTTCAAGTAAAGCTTTTTCTGCTTTTGTTTTTTGCCTTGTGCCATCTTCCAGTAAAGCAGCTTCGTCGGTCTTTTGTTTAATCTTATCTCTCAATGATGCGGCCTTTTTAGATTCTGTTTCTAACTTGCCTGCTGCTTGCGATAATTCACCGGCTTTTTTATTATTGGGATTATCTTTGTCAAAAACTTTTTTCACAGCTTTTGCTCTTGCACTCATATCAAGGCTTAGCGGTAAACAATTGTCGGTGCAGCGTGAAATGGCGCCATTTTCTGAAATTTTATGTTCGTGATTTTGATGTGTTGCTGTGTTATTTACTTCGTGTAAGCTTACTGGTTCATTTGCTTTTGGTGGTAAAGCTTCTGCCGGGATTGCAGGCGAACTTTCCTGTGGGGGTTTAGTTGCTTCTGAAGCTGGGGCAACTGGCGAACCTCCGTTAGCATTTACTTTTTCAGGAGGCACTTCAGGAATGTTGAGATCTTTAGCCAGGTTAGTATTAAATTCTCCCTTGGCATTATAGATATGGTTGTAATGTTTGCCTCTTTATATTTAGTTAAATCAACGGCCATAATTCTTGCATTTATATCGGCATCAACAGATGTTTGGCCAACCATATTCATGTGCCACAATATCAGGCAAACATCAGGTTGCCAATAAGTCCATTTGCAATTAGTTGCTCACGCAAAACGGCTTTCTGCTCTTCAGGAATGTCCATGTTATTTATCTTAGCCAAATCGTCTAATAACTTATAGTTGGTTAGGATAAAATTGGTGCCCATTTCTACTTTTTGATACAATGCGATTCCCTGCTCAAGCTTTACAAGACCCTGTAATTTTGATAATTGAGCAATATCTGTAATACCTCTGTCTAACATACCTAACTTTGAAGCGCGTGCCAAAGCACCTGCGCCCATTGTTAACGGGCGAGAGGGTTTATTACGTCTAAAGCAAACTCAACATCAAGCTCAAACCTGTGGTTAGCTACTCTGTCTGCAATATTTTTTGCTGATAAGGCCGCACCAATCACAGCACTGGCAATGCCCAGGCCTGCAGCTACAACACCCAATGCGCCGCCGGTTGCAATAGTACCCAGCACAAGCGCAGCAATGCCGGCAACCATCGCCAGCTTACCCAGCACATTTAAGAATTTTTCGCCCCGTGCTGCATTCGCCGGACATTAAGCCGTGCACATTTGCCAAACCCGGCACTTCATAGGCAATGTAACCTTCGCCATATTTGCATGTGCCGGCAAAATCTTCAAAAGCCTGCGGTGCTGCGTCAATAAAATCCTGCTCAGTAGCAGTTTCTTTATCAAGGAAAGTATCACTATAATAAATTTCCTGCGTATCACTTGTTGAAACATCAATTAGAACTACCCTGCCATAACGCTTACCCGCTATTGACTCCTTCTCATATCCAAGCATAGATATAAGCTGATACTCCTGTCCTGTTTCATCTGAGATAAGAATGAGGCTTGGTGTATAAATTGGTTTTGTATAATCAATATTATCATCAAATTCTGCTATGCGGGAATGCAAGGCTTTAATGCCTTTTATAGATTGTTCTTGTTGCTTAATATATTGCTCAATATTGTAAGTAACATAGCCTGATTTTCTTTTAATAACATTCGTCCATAACTCAATTAATGCTATTCCATCCGCTCCCTCTTTAGAAAGTAACAATTTAAAGTCGAGGTCATTGCTTATGGATTTATCATTGTCTTTATTCCAGGCTTCATATAATGTCTGCAGTTTTTTTGCAATCCTTATTCTTTCGTTTTCATCTCCGATTTTTGAACCGGCTTTATTCTCATCTGTTGCATCCCGCAGTGTAGTTGAAGTAATGTCATTAATTTTTTGTTTAATTGCCTCTATCTTGGAAGCCTCGTTTGTTTCGCTTAATTCTTTTTCGAGTTTTACCAACTTAGGATTTCGGTATTTTACTAATGTTTCCTGCGCCAGATCATAACCTTCCCGTAACCTGATTGGGAAAAATGCTTCGCTTGGTATTTGTATTGTATCATCAAAAGGATCGAATTGTGCAGAACAATAAACAAGATAATCGCCTTGCTGGTCTGGCAATGTAAATAAACCATCAGGTTCAAGCCCTGAATCGCCGTAGAACATTGGCTCCGATTCAGTTGAACCCGGAAATGTAGCTTCAACCATTTTACGCATCGCCATGGCTTTTTCGTTCTCCAGTGGTTCGGTTTTGATTTGTGCACGTTCTTTAAAGTATGCCAGTAATTGTACACGTTTAATTTCCCCAATCAGCAGAAAACTTACTTAATTCATCAGGGCTTAATACATCACTTACCCTGTACATTCGCCATTTATAGTGTATCGGATTGAAGAAAACAAGACTCGAAATATTATCAGTTCCCTCAGTCTGTGTAATATCTACAACCATATGAAATGACTGGCTGGCACCAGTTACACTTTGAAAATCCGGACGCACATTTACAGGCCTGATATAAGCTGGGTATGCATTTAAAATACGTGTATATTGATGTGATTCATCTGTTTTATTTGTTTGACCGGTGTACCTGTTAATCAGCGCCATTGTATAGGGCCGCACATAATAATCAAGAAAATGCTGAACATCTAAATCAGGCTGTAAAGGTTTTGGTATGGTGCCGGATTTCATTGTTACACCAACCCCATAAGGCGGCGTGTAAGAAACATCATCTGAATATACTCTTATCTTTTGAATGTCTTCTTCAATTTTTGTAACATCCTCAAGAAGCATCCTGTTATCAATAAAAACTGAAATGGCTACATAGATATTATCTTCTTCTGTTGAGCTGGCTGCCAACGAAACTGCATCAGGAATATTATGAACATCGCCACGTGTTTTTCCCCTGTCCTTAGCAATAGCTGCCCGCAGTTTTTGTATCCACTCAAAAGCCCATTTAAACTTTGAGTTTATTGATTGCTTCTGTCCATCAACAGTAACAGTGTTAGTGTAGTCTTTTACAATTTCTCTCCGTATGGCCTGCCTTGTTCTTTCAAGCAGTTTTTCTTTCGTATCATCTTCTTTTAAATCAACAAAAACAAAATGTGTACATTCTTTTCCTTTGTCTTTTTGGTAAGCCCTTAACTTCCACTTGCTTTCACTTTTATCATAATAAAGCTTTACATTTTTATCAGGCAAATCGATTGAAGCGGGTTCTTTTAATTTTGTTTCCTCAATTAATGGCTTAACGTTTTTATTAAGCGCTTCCATCCATTTTTCCGGAGCAGGGATGTCGGCAGTTGCAGATGAGCCACTATCAAAGCTACCAGCGGCAAACAGAATGCCATTTACAAATGGTTCACCTAAATCTGTTTTAAGGTTTCCCATAAAGAGGTCTTTGCTTTGTTCTTCAAAAAAGTTTAAAAAATCTTTCGGATAGTTAAATCCTATTGTGTATGATAAACCTGTTCCACCTTGAGTTAGATTTTGAATAATGCGCTTACTTAATTCCTCCTTCTGCCCCGCTTTAAATTTCAATCCTGTTCCGTTTTCTAATATTGAAACACAGTAATTCCCTATTTGATCTGCAGAATATTTTTGTCTTTCAGTTCGTTAAAAAAATTAATATTCAAAAAAACATAAAAACCATCGTCATACATTACAGAGCTAAAATGCCATTGCATATTATCGCGAATGAGAAATGTTTCATGTGAAAAGGAAACTATACGACGCGAAGTATCTCTTGCTAACTGATCAGGCCAATTACCCTTTCGCTGTATCTGTACATCGGTTTCTCTTTGCGATTGAGTTGCCATTGATTTATTAATAATCGATTTATCCTGAATGAACGTTTGTTGAATGGTATGGTCGAATTCGTGTGCAAGTAATTTTTTACCGGAAATTGTATGAGGCTGATATTTACCTTCATTAAAGTAAACATCGCTACCTATTGTAAATGCCTGAGCATTCAATTCTCTATTCATTTGAGTAGCCTCGCTTTCTGTATGTATTTTCACAGAACTAAAATCTGCGCCCATCCTTTTCTCCATAAAGGATTGTGTATTGTTGTCTAATGCAGAACCGCCACCCCGGCTGTTTTCAATTGAAGAGGATAATGTATTACCAATGGATGATTCGCCGTCGCTTTTAATTTGAATAAAGGGAGTGATAATTTGAGATAATGGTTTCCGGTGGATTTTTTCTTTTTTCTCATCATCACATGCTGCACATTCTCTTTGAATAAAGGCCCCCGATGAATCTATTTTTGATTGAATTTGTTTAGCACCATCCTCATGCTTTCGTTGAAGTTTTTCTTCTTTGTCACATTCAGCACATTTTCTTTGGATAAAACCGGTTGTCGAATTTCTTTTTAAATGAATTTGATTATCTTCTTCTTCAACTTTAGGTTGTAATTTTTCTTGTCCTCCAAAGTCAATTTCTTTTCGTTGCGCAAAATTTTCTTCTGGCATTCGCATCACTTTTTCTGCAACATCATCCGCTTTTTTTTCATAAGGATCATCAGGTGCGCCAACAGTACATTTGGGTTAATATAAATCCCCTTTTTGTTTAATTTACCTTCTTCGCTATTCTTTAATAACAGTTCATTTTGCACTGGCAACACGAATACATCAACTGCTGGAGTAGTTGATGTATTCGTGACTGTATTTACTGCTTCAAAGGGCATGTAAATTGTTCCTTTATATTTATTATTGAGTATTTATATTTCCTGTAACTGATATTCCTGTTTTCTACCCAGGATTATGACCATTTGCAATCACATTTGAACAATCCCGATCAACAACTAAACTTTTCCAGTCAATTACACCGCCGTCTGCAGTACGGTGGAAGGTATTATTGGCTGTAACCAAAGCTTGAGCAAATTTTACTGCAATTTGATCGGGGGTTCCATCCATAGCAGCATAAAGATTAGCTTCAGCAGTTGCCTGTGTTGCTGCATGGAAAACAGTTCCCCCACTTTTTGCTGCTTCTAACTTATTGTCCCATGGTACTATAGTATTAGAAAATTCTGCTGTATGATCAGCAACGTGGTGATCTTCATGTCTTCTGTTAGCTGCAAACATGTCCGCATCCGTGGCATCTCCCTGGGCACGCACACGTGTAGCAGATGCATCATTACATCTGGCTGCATCCGGGTATTTTCTATGATCTGAGAAAAGCCGCCCTACCGTATTTTTAGCTACATTTTTGGTCGACCATGGGCCTGCTTTCAATACCGTCTCATCAAAACTGAAACTGTTTGTTGGAACATTTGTTACTTTGACGTCAAAACCATTTGCTGCAGAACCAGATGATGTTAAAGATGGTTTTTTAATTGCATTTTGGGCATCCTGCTCACCATTGCCATTTTATAATTTTTACTGTATTTAAAACTGATACTGTAAGTCCATAGATTCTGTTCCCCAAAAGTTTATCAGTTAAATCATTTGTTTCATGAACCTGGCCTGTATTGTCAATAGTTGTAGCTCTTTGAATTAACGATGATGAAAGTTTTCCCTGCTGTATCACATGTGTCAGAGTTACATTCGCCAGCAAATGCTTGCCTGAAGGAGAATCCGGCCCGTACTGCCCTTCATTAAAATAAATATCATTTCCCGTAGTGAATGCCTTTGCTTTCAAATCACGATTTAATTGTATGGCTTTACTATCCCTATGAATTCTTACATGGCTGAAATCTGTTCCAAACCTGCTGCTCATATATGAATTGGTGTGGCCGTCCATCGGGCTGCCCTGGCCTTGTGAGGATTCAATAGATTGAGCGGTATTGTTGGTTACTACGGGAGCGCTATCGCTTTTGGTTTGTATAAAAGGGGTAATTGTTTCATTTAAAGACTTACGGTGCAGCATCTCTTCTTTTTCACACTCCGCACATTTGCGCTGTATAAAGTTTTGTTCTGGCATACGCATCACTTTATCAGCAACAACATCAGCTTCCTTTTCCATAGGATCGTCTTCCTTACCCACCGTTAGCTGCCGCTGAATGCTAACTTCCTTTCCAGAAGAGGCAGCAGGCTTTGCATTTGATCCGGCTTTATTAAATGTTGATTTTGCAGAGAACATATTGTCTCTTTAAAGTGTAAAGAATGCCGGGTTCCCCAGGCTTGTATTTCTTTTTAAATAGTTTTACCATCCTTTCTATACTCCTTTTTAATTCCTTCCAATATATCGCTGTACCGAATAATATTTTCATTGCGATGCAGCGCCATGAGGGAAGCATACTGCACAATATTAATAATAGAGCCTCCTGCAAGTTCAAATTTTTCTGCAACCCATTCCAGTTTCACATCATCACTCAATGCGGTGTGCCTGCTGAATGTTTGCTGCCAAAGTTTTAATCGCTCCGCGAATTTTGGTATAGGAAAATTAATAATAGCCTGCAGCCGCCTGCCGAATGCTTCGTCTACATTACTGCGCATGTTGGACGAAAGAATAACAAGGCCGTTATAATCTTCGAGTCGCTGAAGCAGGTATGCAATTTCCTGGTTTGCATATTTATCGTGTGCGTCTGATATGGAAGTTCTTTTTCCGAACAATGCGTCGGCCTCATCAAAAAATAATATCCAGTTTTTATTTTCCGCCTTTGCAAAAACCTTCTCCAGGTTTTTTTCGGTTTCACCAATATATTTTGAAATAACCATGGAGAGGTCTACACGATATACATCCGTTTGGGCAAGTTTACCAAATAGGCCCGCGGTAAGCGTTTTGCCGGTGCCGGGCGGCCCGTGAAACAGCGCTTTATACCCTGGCTTCAACCTTCTTTTCATTTCCCAGTCGTTCATCAGTTTACTGCCATGTTCCAGCCATATTTTAATTTCGTCCAGGTGTTGCATGGTATAAGCATCAAGCACCAGGTCGTCCCAGTCAAGTGTAGTGTTGATCCTCTTTGCCGGAAAATCCATGCTAAATACCGGCTTGCGTAATTTACCACCGGTGAAAAAATCAACGTACTCATCATTGATCAATAACTGTCCGCTGAACAGAGGTTCATGTGCCGGCGAAGAGGACAGGTACACTATATTATGCCGGCGAAACACATGATCAGTATCAAACAACTCCTGTACTTTGAAACGCTTGCTTAAATCGTTTCCGGCCAGTAAAAATAAAACGGTTTCCCCGGTGGGTAAAAAACCACTGTGAGCTGTTCCCTTTAATCCTCCAAACTCTGTATGGCCTCTTTCGGTATTTTGATTCCGACTGAAAAATGTATCAAGCAACTGGGGATAAATATGAGGCAACAAGGCTAGTAAAAGAATAATGCGTTCGCTAAAGGAAAGTTGATAAAATGTAATGAACTCAGCAAATACAGATTCGCCGTTTGTATAGTCTGGGGCTTCTATTTCGTAGATACTTTTGTATCCGCAGTCCTGCCCGAAATGCAATTTCATTCTTGTATCGGCTACTTTACTAAACCATTCAATTTCGCTCAGCAGGTCAACAGAATTCAGGTGATAAGAATCTTTTTTCAATATCGTGTCAGCAGTTACCATTCTGTAAAAATTAAATGCTCCAGCCAGGGAAGTTTTATCGTTGTTAAACTCCAGGGTAATCTGTCTATTAAAATATCAAAGCCGGTGCGTTCAATTTGCAGAAGCCAATGGTTTTCTTTCCACGTAATTTTCCCCTCACGCAGGAAGAAGGTATTTTGCATTGATTCTATACTGGCGCCCTTCAGCGCTTCCCAATGGTTAACCACAGCCTGTAACAAAGACCTGCATTCTTCTTTTTCATTTTCTGTCATCCTTATTCCGTCTGGTACCAGTTCGTCATATTGCATGCCGGATAAAATTTTGTTCAAAGCCATTTCCCATTCGTGGTATTCTTCATTACCGCATTGTAAATAATATAACAACACAGTTGCCTTCTGCCGGGCTGGTACTGATATGAATTGATTTTTCTCATCTAACAATCCTGCTTCTGCAAAAAATGATTGCAGATAAGGATGTACCAACACCAACCCGGCGTTGGAAATATAAATGCCTTCTTCGGTCACCGTGGCTGATCGTCTTTTTTCTAAAACCTGCTTTTCTTTTGCTGATGGCATAGGCTCAACGTTGGCCTTTTGTTCATTTTTTAATTGGGCAATGAAATTTTTTATGGTATCAATGGCGGCTTCAATATTCTCTGACATGAGAAACCCAAAAAGCCGGGTGTAAAAGTCTCTTTCTGAAATAGAATAAAATTGTTTAAGATCGTCTTTGTTCTTAATTAATTCCCGGATGTTGCGTGTCAGAGGTATTGTGTTGTGCAGGTCAAGGAGCTGCCGGACCACGCTTTCGTTTTTTGCTTTCGGAAGATGAATAAAGAGCCTTTTAATAATATTTTTCACTTCTTCATGACCAAGCCTTTTCCTGGTTGATAAAATCTTAAGGATAAGCGATTCCGTTTCATCTTTCGTTAAGGTATCCAATAACTCCGCAGGTGTTTTTTGGAATTCTTTTTTATACCACCAGGGATAGATTCCATTTTCAAGAAAATATAATAAGGCGATCAGGCTTTGCTGCCTGGCCGAATTAAATTGTAATAATGGATCGTTAGTAACATTAGAGAGATCAAAACCAGGATCGTTTTTTTCTTCACTTGCAAAAGGCGTACTACTATCCTGAGGTATTTGTTTACGCAGTTCACTGATAAGTTTTGATTCAACAAGTTGAACAAAATGCTGCTCAAAATCCTCTGGGGTAATTGTTCCTAAATCAATTTTTATTTTATCAATATTAGTATACACACCAGGAGATTCAATTTGAGCAAACACTTTTTCCATTACGGTTATAAGATCGAACTGGAGCGAGTCATTCAATTGCTTACGTACCCGGAAAGCATACTGCTCATCTGAGGTATGAATTTTTAATTTTTCCTTTCGTATGATCACATTTGGAGCCACCTTTAAATCCGGTAATTTATCGTGAACAAAAAATAGATTGCACCTCTCTACTCCATTCTTAAGGGTTACCCCACAACCACAAATGAGTTAAGGAACCAGGCCGCCGCCGTGAATAAAACCTCCGCCAGTGGCTGTGACTTTGGTACCGAGCCCGGTCACTTTACTATCGATGGTTCCAACCCTGGTGTTAAGGCCCGTTACACTTGAATCTATAGTTGTAAGTTTAGTATCAAGTCCACCCAACCTGGTATCAAGCCCGCCAAGCTTTGTATCAATAGTTGAAACCCTTGTACCTAAAGTCCCAACTTTTGTATCTACTACTTTTACGCTTGTATCGAGAGCAGCAATTTTATTATCCGTATCCGCAAATTTGGCGTCCTGGGTATTCAGCCTTGATTCAAATCCAGTAGTCTTTGTGTCAAATTCTGCAAGCTTTACATTAGAATTGTTCAATTGCGAATTGAACTGGCCAAGCTGTACTGCCTGGTTGGTTATTTTTGTATCTACTCCATTTACTTTGGTATTCATATCATCGAGCTTGCCATCGTAGGTTACAAATTTTCCATTCAACTCTTCGAACTTTGCATTGAAGTCAACGGGTGTTCCCGAGGTGCCACTCTGGGCAGGAATTGTTCCCACCTTAAAATCAAGACCTCCAACTCTTGAATCTATGCCTCCAACTTTGGAATCTATGCCGCTGATTTTCGCATCGAAAAGACTGATCTTAGAATTAAATAATTCCACCTTTGAATCAAATAAACCTATTTTAGAATTAAAAGCTTTTATGTAAGTGGGCTCTATCTCTATAACTCTTGGATCAAACTTTTTAATGACCCGTGGTGGAACGGATGGCACTGTAGGCTTAGGCGGGTCTTTCACGATATCCTTGTCAATACTCGCGTAGGGCAACATGAAGTCAGTAACTACCACCTCGTCTTCTGACCTGTAAATTAACACGAATGTGCCGCCTCTTAATACGCCGCCTGCATGTTCAAGCCCTGGATTTTTTTGAATATAATTTGAAAGAATATAATCTGCTAATTTCTGATCCACTTTCTGGTTGGTAAAATCAGCAAACAAATCTGTTTTTCGGGTTATATCAGTATTGATAACAAAATCATGGGGCATAGCCGTGTTTGAAAATGCAAACTCTTTAGTTTGTCTTTTTATCTCGTTGGTTTTATTGATTAAATTTTCCACATCAGTTTTAAAATTCAAGGCTTCGTTAGCCCCGGCACGTGTAATAAGCGGATGTTCTACCACGGCTTTTTTTGCAATGCTATAGCTATTGGTAACATCGTCAATGTTATTCTTTTTTAGCTGGTAAGTCGCTATATCAACAGCATTGGTGCTTGTTCTTATTTTTTCATCAAGACTGTCTTTAAGGCTGTTGTGTACCACCTCTACCTGGTCGAGTTGATCCATAAACGAGTTTCTTACAAAATGCTCATAAAGATGCAGCTCCGGGAAATACCAGTCTTTCCGGGGAATGGTAGCTTTATTATTTTCTATCTGCACGGACATAACATTTATAGGCAGATTATTTTCCACTATCATTTTATTCAGCTTTGCTTCTACATCTTTATATTTAAAACCAATATGGCCTTCTATTCTAAAGAAACTATAAGGAAGCATGTTAAACAGCAGTGGCGTAACGTTGACAGGATTGTTTGAATACTTATTGGAGAAATAAGAAAGCAACCGGGTTTCCATTTTGCGAATATTTGCCTTGAAGTTCCAGTATAAATTCACGGGCAGATTGCTGTCGAACTTATAGTAGAATGGTATGCTTCTTTCTCCTAAGGTCTTATCTTCAAAGTGGCTTGGAGTTATCTTCAATCCCTGGTCGAGGCTTTGAAGTTCTTCTGAAGTGGGAACTTTAAAATTCCTGATCATGGCATTTATTCGTACAAAGCAAAATCTTGTCTGACGTACATTTTCATCTTTGTTGTTTAATACCGGAGATTCGTAAAAATGGTGGCGGTATTCCGTATCAATGTGTATTGGATGAAAGCGGCGTATAAGAGAACCAATATCAAATCTAAGTACGCTTGAAAGGCCAGGATTGGCCGCATTCAGGCGTATATTAGTTAAAAACAATGAATCTGCCGAAGGAGGCGAGTCAACAGTATGACTTATGGAAGCGGTTTTTACAAGGCCCATAAGCACATGCTTTGGGAACAGTTCAACATCCGGGCAGCACATCATGTTGTCGCCAAAAAGTGTTTCACGCAATTCATTATAAGCGTAGCTTAAATCTCTTGCGAAATCATAAACATATTGCCCATAAATTGTGTTTCCAATTTTGAAATGTTCGTCAAGCAATGAATTCCAGGCGACGGTTGGATCTACACCTGCAAATTCATCATCAAGCATCAAACGGCAAATTTGCCAGGCCTTTAATAATTTGTTTTTTATATCTTCTTTTACTACTAAACTGTCATTGAAAGCAGCGCTCAATTCTGCGTACGTATCCACGGTTGTTCTTATGTTTACCCTGGGCACGGCAATATCTTCAAGTGAAAAATAATTTCTGTTAACGACCGGGATGCTTCCTAACAGGGATTTCATGTTGTTTTTATGTATAAGCAATACCTTCAAATCCTTCATGGATTCAGCTCCCTTATTGTCACAATCAGTGCCGGTACACACATCAGGATCGTTTTTATAATCTTCTAAGTACAATACACCTATGTGGTCTTTAAGAACAGAAGCTGTAGCTTGTTCGAAACCCGAAAGCAACGGGCTTGCAGCGTTAGCGGAACTGCTATTGCGAAGCTCATACATAGTAACAACCTGGCTGTTATCCATCCTGAGATAAGGATATTTTGCATTAACATCCTCAAATATTTCATACATATCGAATTCCATGTCGGAATCAATATGCAATAAGTCTCCATCGGTGGTAATAGCCGTCCCTTTTGATACCACAATATGGCTGTTTTCAAGCATCCCGATTTCAAGGCCGCAAATTATTCCGATTCCAATACCTCTGGTGCGTGTTAATCTTGTTTGGACGTCGAGATAATTGAATAAGTCATTCAACTGATCGGCAGTTAATACCTGGTCGTTCTCAAAAATGGTAAAGCGGCTATTGTCTTTAGTGATGTTGTCTAATATGTTACCCATAATTTTATGTTTTAAGTGTTCCCAATGCGTTTTGATTTAGTAAGAATAATTTTCTTTCCTCCGCACTTGTACAGTCTTCGAGCCTTGCAGGAGGATAAACTGTTTTTAAAGTTGTAAGGATATTTATAAAGCTTTCAAGTATTGTATTATCTGAATCATCCCGTGAGCCGGCTTTTACTTCGAGCCAATTTTTATATGCGGTTTCAAATTTCCGGAGGTCTTCATTATTTACCCAGCATATTTTCGGAAAGATATGGGCCGGAGTTTCCATACGGATTATTCGTTCACAATAGCGACGGAAGTCCATATTGAGAAATCTTGCTGAATATGCAGGTAGAACAATACTTACACGAAATGAATAAGGGTCTAGTGATTCACAATCTTCACAATTTTCATCCACACATATTGGCATAAAGCCGCTGTGCTCAATTACTGGTTGTGGAGGTGATAGAGGCGGCGAGAATGGCGGTGAAAGTGGCGGCGACTGGGGTATTGCAACGCTAACTTCGGGAAGTAACAACAGGTGTTCAACAAGAAACATACCTTCGTCACTTCCACCACCTGATAGTATTGAAGCGAGTTTGCCGGCATCATTCATTGCTTGCTCCCGTGTGGAATATTGGACCGTACTGGTGCCGATAACTTTATCGGCATTTTTTAGCTGGTAAAAGAAGCTCCCACCCGCATTTTCAGCAAATTCATAATTTGCCATATTTTCTGCAAACTCCAAAGCCATATCCAAAGCCTGTTTTGCTTCTTCCTCACCCGGAAAACTATCATTGCTTTTTAATAAAATATTTCCATTCCGGTTATCGATAAACCGGAAACTAAATTGGCTGATATTACTTACGACAGTTCTATCAACAGACGAATACACGTTCACAAGTGAACGCCGGTTAGTGTCTTTAAATCCCAGTAAATGTTCCAGGCGTTTTTCAAGGCCGCTTACGTTCCCGCCACTCTCCGCAGCACTTTTCCAAAGGTTGCCATTCGCATAGTTGTAGGCACTGAAACGCTCGGTGCTGTATTCCGGATAGTTTTTTAGAAATCTCGTCTTTGCATTGATAATTTCTTTTTTATCAAGAGATGGAAATACCGTTTGAAGAATATTTACGTAATCAAAAAATGATTCGGCAAACCTGGATAGCAAGTGATCAAGAAAAAGATTGCGGCGTGCAGCAAACACTCCTGCATCCGGCGCAGCCGCGGCCTGCAGGTTATCAGTTATTGTTTCGGCATTTACAAACAGATCTTTTGCGTCCTTAAAGCTATCGGCCAATTGGGTAAAGTATGTTTGGCTTTCATCTTTAAACGAAAACAGGTTTCCCAGGTGCGACAATTGAGAAAGATAATTGGCAAGTTGCTGATCAAAGAAAAACAGGTAGCCCTGGAATTGCTTTGCCTGCATTATTCTTTCGTTGGTCGCATCTCCGGGCAATCCCCAATGGCTGATTCCATAATTTTTTGGATAATGATTTTGAATTGAATAGTAATTCTCTGCATCCCGGTAAGTGCCGGTATTGTAACTAATATCTTCGGTTGTTACCGAATCATTGGCAATTATATAATCTGACATTAATTTTTCGAACCTTGCTTTTACATTTGCAAGTGAGGCCTGCTGTGGCCTGAAAGCAACCGGGATACCATCTTTATACAGCACAATGTTAGATTCCATGATGTTAATCACCGCCTGCCTTCCGCTTTTTACAGATATTATCCATTTGTTCTGTAATTCGCCAACCTGGTCAATCGGGTTGAAAATAATATCGGAAATATTAGTCACTGCATCTTCCCTCAATATCTCATGCATAATATCAGAAAGATGGATCTCTGTTTTTAGTTCAGAGCTTATAAGTTCCTCTTCTTTAATAAATCCATTTGAAAGCAAGGGGCCTTCAAAAATTTTATCGGAAGTGTAATTTTCATCGAATAGCTGCCCAAGGCTATAAAATTGTATCAACGGGTTTAGATATAACTGGATATTGAAAAAGATTTTTGCCAGTGTTTCTACAGGATCAGCGCCGGTTTTAATTTCGGCTTCGCTGCATAGCCTAAACTCCTGCGTTGATACTTCATCTACATTTATAAAATCCTCGCAAAGGTTGCGGTTGGCCATTAACAATTCTTCCGCCTTTATTTTTATATTACTTTTAGCGCCTTCTGTTACATTGGTATCAAACTCAAGCAGCACATCATAATATCCTTTTATTAACAAGGCTTCCCATTTTCTGCTTACAGGTTGTTTTTGCGTAAGCTTCTTATTAATGATATCGGCAAATATTTGCCTGGTTCTTTTTTTAAGCCATGCATTTTTTACACCTTCAATATCAATCAACAATTTGCGGTAGTCATTTATAGTGACTGCTTTGTTAGGGAAAATTTTTTTGGCCGAAAAAAAATGCTGCTGAATATTTTGTACGGTATCCTTTTCAGTTGCTAATAAATCAGGAATTGAATAAGTGCTGCGATAGCTTAAATCAGTAAGCGCATAACATAGCAGTTCGAGCGTGGTGATTCCGGGATCATGAACATTATAATCTGTCCATAAGGAAGATGTCGTCCCCTCAAGAATTTGAATGCCTGTTTTGCGAAGCGCTTCATAGTCAAATGCGGGATCGGAAGGCTTTTGTGTTGATATGGTAAATTTATCTGCCATCATTAATAATTAAAAATTTCATGGCGATCCGAAGACACGAGAATGGCAGCCGGGTTAGAAGCTTCCGCTACTTCTGCATTACTGCCAAAACTTTTGCCCCCGTTTGTCGAATGAAATAAGGAAAGATCACTTAGGAAATCAACAAATTCCATGTCTTCAAGAAATTTTACAATCATGGACTTGGTGATTTTTCCACCAAAGTGTATATCGCTGCTGGTATTCGTTATCCACGGTGATAAAAATTCCTGTAACTTTCTTTCAACTATTTTTTCATAGTAATTAAATTCAAACCCTTTTCTTAATTTAATTTTTACTGAAATTTTTACCGGCTCATAAAAGGGATTTGTTACATGATGTTCTACCCAATTGCTTGAGCGACTATTTAAAAAAGTATACACTTCATCCACGGTATTTTTATCAACCCTTGGCTGAAATGGATCGGCTGTATTTTGATTGGTAAGATCCGGTACAACAACAACCAGGTCGTGGCCCGGTGCATAAAACGATTCACCGGAAGCATGGTTAACGCACTTGACTTTATAGATATTAGTAAAATGTTGCAGGATCAATCGTTCGCAATCCCATAAGGCGACACTTCTTTCTTTATGGCGTAACCGCTCACTTACACGAGTGTAGAAGTCGTTGTCGTTCTCTTGTGGCCGTCCGCCGAAAGAAGCATAGAGTTGCTTTACGGATTTAATCCCGCCTGCATCTTTTTCCAACTTATTAATTGTGCCCGGGGCCAGTGCGGCGGAAAAATGGGACAGGTCATTATCCTGGTTGTCGAATACGGCGATAGCGGCATTTGACTGTACGTCCACCAGGCTGCAAACCGCGTCGCTATCTTTAACTATTGCGGCTCTCAACCACAATAAGCCATTTGGCATAATAGTATTACCGCTCGTTGCCTCCCGCGGAATAACAAATTTGATAATACCGCTTGTTAGAAAATCATTGGTAGTATCAAAAATGAAATCTTCGTTGGTAAGGCTCTTCCAATAATTGTCACACAATACGCTCCATTTCAAAAATGTTTTTATTTTATCCGGATTTGCGCTTCCTTCTGCAACCTGGAATAATATGCAGGCTGAGTCTTCAGCATTCAATCCGCTAAGGCCAATATAAAACTCGCCTTCATTATAGTATTCCGGTACTAACTTAACCAGGGTATTGTTTAAAAAATTGTTTTGACTTTTTGCAAAAGCATGTTCACGCATTTGTCCAAATGCGCCGTAATGAAAAAATTCTATTTCTTCATCAACATAGTCATTGAGCGTGGTACCGTTAAAATTAATTGCGGTCGTTGTAGCCGTATAATTTAAGGTTAAGGATTGTATCTCCGGGGCAAATGGCTCGCCCGGAAGCGTTGGTGCGTTTCCATCTCTGCTGGATCTTAAAATTTCTTCTGTATATTTTTTAGGATATTCTTTGAATAAAAACCCGTGCTTAAGCCGGAGACTAAAAATTCCTTTTCTAACTTCTTTGTAGGAATTAATCATTTGCTGCAGCAAGGGCTTGTATAGAACCTCATTAATACCAATGCCTGTTTTTATCTGTGCTTTTACCAGCGATGATGCTTTTATTGAAGCGAAGGCAGGAATGGTTTGCGCCATTTTCCCAGTGAGCTTTTGCTGGAGAGAAAGGCCGGAACCTGCATACGGCTTTACAGAAATATTAGGAACATTCACTACCGGAGCTCTGGCGGGAAAAGAAGGATTGCTAAATGACCAGCGTGTAGTCGCTTGTGCGTTCGCGGTATTAAATAAAGAAACAGATCCTGATTTTTCCTGCCAGTTAAATCCATCTTTAAAAGCCGGAGTAGCAATAAAATCTGCATTGCTGTTTCCACCATCATAGCCCTTAAAATAAGTACCAAGGTCTGAAGACGGAACATTTTTCCATTCAACATCTAAAGAGAATTCTTTTAACCTCTTGGAAAAAGCTTCTTCACTGCCTACGGAAAACGTTGCATTCACTTCCGGCGCTGCGCCAAAAGGAGCAAATGGTTTTTTGGAATTTAAAGTGCCAAAATCATTTTCCAATTGCAAATCTTTGATGCCTGTTACCTGCACTTCAATTGTTGAATCCACAAGCTCAACATTTAAAAGGTCCTGGTAACCGAAATCCGTTTTTTCATTGTTGAGCAGTACCTGCAGAACGGGATGTACTGTATCCAAACTGCCGCCGTGTAAAGCCGCGTTGTAAAGTGCGACAGCAGGCTCATCTTTGGTAATGGTAAAAGAAAAGGCTGTCTCAAAAGCTTTAAGGTCTCCTGAGGTGATGGCCGGTGAAATTGTTTTAGGGCCAATCCAACCCTTTTCGCCTGTGATGCTTACCTTAAATAAATTAGTTGTGAGGGCGGCGTTTGTTGAATTAGCGGAAAGATTTCTTAATGTAAGTTTCACTCGCACGGTTCTATCGCCTTCCTTCATTCTCAAAACATCAGATGCAAGGCAAAATCCGATTTGAGCTAACGGCCATACCGGATTTCCAAATGCATTCCATTTGGGATTTGTTTTGTCTAATGCGGCGCCCAATCCATCAGACGAATTTGCCGCAGGAGCGTATTGAACCAGGTTTTTATTATTGGGATTTACATTTACTGATTTAAGTTGTTCAACTTTTGAATTGTTTACTATTATATCATGTGTGAGTTTATAGTGAAGGTCTTTTTTATTATTGTCCTTTCCTGCCAATAAAGATGTTCCGGCTTGAATCAATAGATTGTGCCGTGTTCTTTTTTAATTCGAATATGACGTGTGCTTTATCGGGAAGCGGCTCATTTTTTTTCAAGCGCAAAACATCGCCGTAGTAGAAATCCAAATGGCGTTTAGTGAGCATATTCATCAGCTGCTGCGGCTTCTGATAAAGTTCGATAAACGCGTTCCATAAAGCAATATGCGGCGGAATAGCAGCTTGTTCTGCCAGTGCATCCAGTTCATCCTGTTCCAGGTTGAAAAAATCTTCCCAGGTGCCATTAGCGATCAGTGCATTGTCGCTTTGTCGCAAATCATAAAATTTAATTTCTTTGGCAATGGCCTTTATATAGTTGAAGAAATCTTCTTTTGTTCTTGCATCAACCGGAACCAGAGAGGGATCAAGCCACGCCGGCATACGTTGCTGCTGCGTTTGCCCTTCACGCTTTAGAATAATTTTATAATCAATGGCTTTAGTGCTCATGCCGTTTTGTTATTTGCTTCGTTCAGATAAAACGGATATACCAAATTGAACCTTGAATTTGTACCCATAATTTGGTAGTCAATATTTATATCGGCTCTTCCTTCATTAATGAAAGTTGTTGAATCCATTTTTACACTTAATAGTTTTATCCTGGCTTCATATATTATCAGCGCATTTTTTACCGTAAGCTTTATCAAAGTCTGAATGGTTGCGTTCATTGGCTCAAACACATATTTTTCAAGATTGCACCCATATGCGGGTTGTAAAAATCGTTCGCCAATTGTAGTGGATAAAAGAGTTTCAATGCTTTTTTGAATATCTACTTCATCTGCTATCATCACGACACCGTTATTAATTTTGGAAAATGTGGGTGGAAAGCTCCAGCCTCTTCCTAAAAAAGATTGATCCGGAATATTGTTTTTGTGAGCCATGTTTTATTTAATTGAGTAAGTCCTGTAAATAAAATTTACACCCTTGTTTACGCCACGATTTTAGGGTGAATCGGTACTTCTGATTTTTACACTTGTTATATGCTTGTTATCATGATCATGATTTACCGTAATAACAAATGCTTCCGGGTGCGCTACCAGATGCCTTACTACTCCTTCCGCTACAGCAATGAATAACACCTTCATTTGCTCAGAAGGTTTTGGTTGTCCCTTGGCCAGTTGTTCTTTAAAAACACTTTCCATTAATTCAGCCATACTGCCGGAGTAACTATTTCTTCCTGCTTTTAATGCCATATTTTTTGTTTTATCCTGTTTTTACTTTTACTGACAGCAAGCCTGGCGTTGGTGGTGGGAGGGGCGATGCCGGGGGCGCAGGCGTAATAGGCAATGAACCTAACGCCAACTCACCAGCGTGCATATGAGTATTGAAAATCTGCACTACCTGGTTAAGATAAGTCAACAGGTTATCACCAAAAACCAAGGGATGTGCAGCACCTTCTACCAGTTCAATTTGCGGCGCTTCAACGATCACTTTTGTATTTGCCTTTATTTTAAGCTGCCCTATATTTTTGGCCAGGCTTATCATTTCACCTGCACTATCATCATTAATTGTAACACCTTCATCGTTCATTAAAATTTTATTGTTATTCTGATCCTGTATTGTTATTGATTTCTGGTCTTCACTTATGATTATTTTATTACCTGCCGGAGTTTCAATTTTAAATTCCATTTTATCGTCATCAAACTGCCACACCATTTTTTCTCTTGATGTATATCCTTTTTGATTATTGTCATTAGAAGGTTGCAATGGCGCCGGCAATGCAGAACTGTGCAACATTCCCAATATTACAGGTTGACGCGGATCATCATATAAAAAACCGGTTACTACTTCATCGCCTATTTCAGGGCGGAAAAACATACCTCTTTCGTTACCTGCATCCGCTAACGCAATTCTTGCCCATACACCTTCATCATCCGGACTGACATAGGGGAATTTAACACGCACTCTCATTTCACCTTCAGGGTCTTCATTATCGGTTACAATACCAGTATGCAATCCCGTAACGCCGGGCAATAAGCCGCCGGATTTCTTTACACTTATTTCATGTTCGTCTGCAAACCATTCCGGCGAATGGCCAAACTGGGCTTGTGTTTTCCAGCCATGCAAACTATCATAATCATGACGAACCCCACTTACAAGTGCCTTTCCATTGAAGCGGTTTCCAATGCCATTAAGCTCCAGTACTTCCCCGGGATTGATACCTGCAATGCCATTAAATTTTGCACGGCCCCTTATTTTTGATAATCTTGATTTCATTAGTTGGGCATCCGCCCATAGCTTACGTTCCGCATCGGAAAGAACGCCTGGATAATTTAACGTGTATTCTTCCAGGCCCATAACATCGGCTAATTGTCCCGTTGTGAAATTTCCCTGTTCTTCTATGCCGGAAGGTTCTGATGCGGCGGATTCCGCAACAGCCTGGTTGGCGGTATCCCATGACTTTGCTTTAACGGCCGCATATTGATTGCGGCTATCCATTTCTGCATCCAACTCTATAATTGTTGCTCCCAGCAGCAGCGATAAAGCAGGTTCACTATCAACGGATGGCGTTTTTATTACAATTTTTTCATCGTTGGTAAGTACAATTTTTCCTATCGCCTCCGCACGGTTCACTATGAAATCCCAGTCCGTACAATTATACTGTACCAGTTCTTTATGGGTAAGTGTTGATGACTCAATGTCTAATTTCCCGGATGTAAATGCATATCCTTGTAAAATTTTTTCAAATGCTTCACTATCTGATGTCTCGTGAAAGCAGGCGTTTTTTCTTCCGATAGTAGTTTTAATAGCTTCGTGCCTGCACTCAACAATTAGCTGAAGAGATTTTTTATTTCTTAATTTTATTGATTGCTTAATAATGATCCCATTAAAAATATTGACGGGCTCGTTTATTTCGCCTGCGGCAATGGTTACGATGTTTCCCGGCACAAACAAATCTCCATCGGCTAATTCAAATTTCCCGCTGGAGGCATCTCCATCACCTAAAACCATAATTGCTGACGTTATTTTATTTACAGTCTTCATCACGTTTATGGAAATTTTAGGTACCGTCCTGGGAATATCATTTCCATTTATCTTGATGACAAATTCGGCAAAGGACTCTATCGATGGTATCACTCTTTCCTCAGGCATTATTTTTTGGTTTCACATTTTTATCAAATGGTGGAAAAAAAAGCTTTTGTCCCGGAGTTAATTCACGAAAGTTTTGCAAGCCGTTTACCCTGGCTACTTCCAGGTAGTGCTTAAAATCTCCATATACTTCATCTGCCATGGCAGGCAGTGTATCGCCTTCTTTTACAATCCTTATATGGGTAAGATCGGGAGAGCTTGGCGTTTTTTGCGCCTCATCTTTTTTAGCGGGAATAGTCTCAACAAAGGTGGCGGTAATGAGGGCCCTCAATGGCAGGCCGTTTTCGTTGAATAATTTGTATTGTATCGATACATTTTTTAAGCACCCGTCAAATATGTCCGGGTCAAAACGCATAAGTGTGAGGCTGCCCCAGATGATGCGGATATATTTTGGCCTGTGCCGGTCGGGCGCATAACCGCAGGCGTCATAAAACTCCTGTATTTTTTTTGTTACATACAGGTCTTCCATGCGGCGTGGTAAAGTGCCATCAATGAAAAATTTTAATTGCAACTCCATAGGAGTTGAGCCAAGAAAAGTGCCGGGTATCGCCTCACTGCCTATCGGAACCGTGTAATCGTATATGGTAGAATAATTTATTGTAAACTCGTCGGGATTTATAAATGCTTCAAATTGAGTTGCATTATGGTTGGAATTAAGAGTTTTTTTATCATCACGATTTATATCTTCAAATCCGTAAATGGTTAGCTTTTGCAACCCTCCTGTATTATTAAGTCCCAAAGCACTGCTAATCGAAGCCATTATCGTTCATTTTTATTATTAATAATTTCCATAACTTTTTCAACACATTCTTTTATTATTGTTTCTCTTAGATCTGTATCGTTCCGGGGTAACGAAGCATTACCCTGCGAATTATTATCCGGCACCACGGCAACGGAAATTTCTATTTCAGTAATTACTATTGGCATATTTTTAAATGTTTACTGAGGCAGATAAAGAGCCCGCAACAGAGGCTGCGGTTCCAAGGCCCCCCGCAATTGATACATCAAGCCCGATAGTTTTATAATATTGATAAGCCAGTTCAAGTGTCTCTATTACCAAAGTATTTTGCTCAGCATTAAATTCAGAGATGCTCACCTTTACAGGGTAAGCATTGAAAACATGCCAGGCAGCCACAGGAAGATGCAGGTTATTTAACAAAGTAATAAGTACATTATGGGACTCAAACTTAAAATCTTCGATCGCGTCTTTACACCATTTAGTAATGTATGATCCATTTAGCAACCCTCTTTTCAAAACCAGCTTATCATATTGAGGCACTGTGGGAAACTGGTGCTTAAAGCGGTTTTCACCCCCTTCTGCAACTGTTTCAGGTTGAATATTTACGCTAAGCCCCGTTACGCTTTGAAAGCGCATATCCTGCGGAGTTTGCGGAAACATTTCAACTACTACAGAAAAATGAAAACCGACAGGTGGGTATATTAAGCCATCTATTTTGCCGTCTAACAGAGCCATAAGTTTAAGTGTTTGTCATGAATATTCATCCCCGCGTTCTGTTCTAATGCGTTCTGTTCTAAAATGTAAGGTTAATTACCTGAATTCTCAATAGTGAGCCCCTCGTGCGCAATATCCAATTGCTCAATCGCTACCTCGCTGCCGTCTCCTTTCAGATCGGTACTTTGTACTTTTAAGGGGAAGGCGTTATGAACTTTCCATACTACAACAGGTTCGTGGTTTTCATTAAGTAAGCTTATGGTAATATCTCTTCTTTCAACTGTATTAAGAGAAATAGTATTAAACCAGCGATAAAATTCATTGTCGCCCTTAAAGACTCCACGCTTAAAAGTGATGTTCGGATATTCAATCATACCCGGCATCTTGATTTTGCTGAATTCAGGAGAAATACCGTCGCGGTATTCGATTGGTTTCGTTTCAATATTCAATCCGCTAACTTCCGAAAACCCTAAATTCGTTCCACCCCATTCTACACGGAAGTGAAATTTTGGTAATGGATAACTGTTTGCCATGATTTAAAATGTTTTTTTGTTTTTAATTTTTATGATCAATTTCGATATCATTGACCGCCTCCAAATGAGAACACATTTTATTGATGCTGTATCCTTGTTTGCTATGTGAGAAAGTCCCGTTATGGCAAAAAAGGTTTTCAAAAAATTAACGCCTATGACTCCTGTAGCTTGTGAGAAAATTTGAGTATGATGAATTCAGCCGGCCGCACTACTGCCATCCCTATTTCAACATTCATTCTTCCTTCTAATATATCTATTGCAGTCATAGTAGTTCCTAACCCTACATTTACAAAAAAAGCTTGTTCAGGCTTTGCACCTGCAAGCGCCCCGGCCCGCCATTGCTTGGTCAGAAAGTTTTCAATCATTGCCTTAACACGTATCCATGTATTTGCATCATTTGGTTCAAATACTACCCATTCTGTTCCTTTTTTGATTGACTCTTCAGCGTAATTAAAGAAGCGGCGCACCGGAATATATCTCCACTCATTATCATTTCCGGCCAATGTACGGGAACCCCATATCAGCACACCTTTTCCTGTAAAAAACCGGATAGCATTGATTGATTTGCCGGAAGTGGCGTCTACGTTCATATTCATCTGCTCGTTGTGAGAAATTTTTACTGCCGCTGCATTTACATAAGACAGGGAAACATTTGCCGGCGCCTTCCAAACACCCCGGTTACTGTCTACAGAGGCATATATCCCTACTACTGCACCGGATGGCGGCAATACAACTGTTATCTTTCCCAATTCAGATTTTATAAGATTATAAAGTTCTGTATTGCCTGCTACTTCCGGCGGCGAAGGGGGAGAAGTAAGCGCTGATTTTTTCTTTAAATTAAGCCCATCCCTAATGGCCGCATCTAAATTTGCCTGTGGGCTTAGAATGTTTGAAAGTTTGACATTTTTAGCTGCATTGTTTGGATCAGTCAAAACGCTTGTAGTGCTTCCTGAAATTGTTTTATACACGATTGAGACATCCGCCGGATCATACCGGTAATTTAAGGCTGTTTCTATAAAAGGGAAATAAGCCGCGCCATATTTTAATTTATCAATGCCGCTTTCCATTAGTTGTGCATTGCGAAAATCATCCATCGAATCATTAATCACATTCGTTCCTGTCTTTACTGGTTTTACATCCATCACAGTAAACCTGTCCTGCAGATCGGCGCACTGGGTTAAAGCCTCACCCATTAAAGCATTATAATTAGAATTGTTTAAAGCAGTAGAATCCGGGAAAACCAATAAGGTTGGTTCATCGAACTTTGCTGCCTCCGCTAAGCCCTTGCTTAGTTTACTAACATCAATGTCAGTATCTGCGTATTTGGTACCTGGAGCAATATCTTTATAAGTATCTGTCGATACTATATAACAGGGGCCGCCACCGTTCGCAAAAAACATTTGCAGAGAATAATACATCTGGCACCTGGATTTTTGTGATTCGTTGTTTGCGGCGGTGATCACCCTTGATATAAGACTGCTTCCATCCAAAGTATCGGTGATAGCAACAGATATTGCATTTTCTTTTTGTGCCAGGCCAAACATGGTCTCATATTCCAGCAAAGAGCTTATACGGGTCGGTTTCATTTTAAGATCCAAACCATTTATAGTTGCTGTTTCTGTATAACCAATAAATGCAGGTATGGCCGTTTCCACTTCTGCGATAGAAGGGGGGAAAAGGGGAATTTCTTTTATATACACCCCGGGGGTTTTAAATACATCTGCCATAATATTTAGATTTAAATTGTTTAAATGGTTATTAAGATATCCGAAAAAGTATCTCCACCCTCTGTTTTTAACGGAAAAACAGCGGGGTTGGGTAAGTTTGCTATGATGATTTTATTAGCCTGGTCACTTAACCTTATTCCACTAACAGGCTCTTCTTTTAAGGGCAGGGGATTGTTCGATGCAAAGATGAATTGATTCGCCGGTGGCGACGCTACCTGGGACGTAAAACCGATTGCTGTCCCATTTGTTTTTGCAATGGTTAACCCGGTAACGGATTGATTGAATTTTTTGATAACTATATATCTCCATTTTGTGGAACGATTCGTAAAAGCAATTTTGTAAAATTTGGTTTCGATTGAATTATCCGGCTGTTGAAATTGATAAGAAGACGGCAAACTGCTTTTGTAAAATATTTCTACTATGGCGAATACATCACTATAGAATCCCGGGGGATCAGTCACATATACAAATGCTTTTTCGGCACCTTCGATGAAAAATTTAGCCCGCCCACCAGGTGTTTTCCTCAGATCGTATGAGAAGTTGAAAACATTGCCAGCATTATCGAGGGATTGTTGAAAACTCTCGCCTCTGTCAACAAACAGAATTTCACTATTTTGCTTAGCAGCCGTATCGGGGTGAACATAAGAAAAACTGTTTCTTACGAAAGGCATCAGGTCTAAATCGGAAACAGCCTTGCTTGCGGTGTTGGCAACTAATAAAGGTGCGCCTGCGGAAGAAATATTATTCGTAAGATTATTAAAATAGTAATGGCTTGTTTTAGGCTTTTTTAAATTGAGGTCAGTAAAATTCTCAAATACATTTTTTTTCAATTTTAATAAAAAGGTAAACTTTGTATTTTCCGGAATAGGATTTTTAATGATGTCTTTCCCAGATATGGTAACTACTTTAGCAAATAGCTTTCCACCGAAGTCTGCAGGTAAAAAACGAAGGCCCAAATATTGAAGCAGTGCCTGGCAATTCTTTGTGGGGACCATTTCTAAATCCGGGCATTTACCAGAAGAATAGAAATTGTGCAGGATCTCAAAATCGAATACCGCCTTATATTTTATTTGAATCATTGGGTGTAATTAAGAAGAGCCATTATTATCAAATTAATTATCGCTAATTGTTACCTCTGTTATCGGCGGCGCTTCCATTTTGGGTTCAATATCAATAAAGCTCATAGTTCTGATTTTGTAGATCACGCTGGGCATATATTTGGCACCCAAGGCAGCCCACAGATTATTTTGTTGTTCAAAAGTGGTAGAATAGAGCGTAGTCGATAACCTCCCTACTTTTTGCCATGGCTTATCTTCTTCCACCTTAATATTCATTTGTGGATATTGCGCACTATCAAAAACAGAACTAGTTTGAAAAAATGAAATTATGTAGGATAACAAGCGAAGCGCTGTCGGATAATTATTGGCAAAAACAGAGAATAATACATATGCATTAAGATTAACCGGCGGATTAACAACCTGTATTTTATCATTTAGCTTATGATAATACTGTTGGGATTCCGCAACGCGGTCTTCTTCCAAATTTATCAGGCTCAGAATTATTCTGAAATTTTCATCTCCCTGGTCCATTGGAAGTGTAAAAGTGCCATCCGGCCTCATTAATCCGGAAAGCACTACGCAATCCACATTACCAAAGTTAGTAGCATCTTTACGCTTGAGATACAGATTTAATTCATCTGCCAAAAATTCTAAAGCGGTTCGCAACATTTAGTTTTATTGTATTTTATGTTATTGAAATAATATCGAATGGTTTTCATTAACTATCACTTTCATTGCGGGCGTCACGAAAAAAAATAAAAAATCTCTTCAGAATGAAAGAACTCTAAAGCCAGGTCGTAAATACCTGTTATTAAAAAACTGCGGGATTATTCAATCAAAACTGACCGGGTGAAACATTGGGGGTTCGTAGGAACTATTGATAAATAAGTCTTCAGGGGGAGGGGATTGCAAAATAGACACTTAAATTTTAATTTGCAATATTTTACCAAATTTTTTTTGTCATTTTTTTCTTGCAAACGAATATAATTTTAAATGCTTTAACTTAAGCGCCTAAATATTTTTTTACAGCTAAATAAAAGCGTTATAAAATGTGATTGTGTGCCGGCGAAGGTAATTTTTTAGAAAAAATCGTGCAGGCAATAGGCCATGAAAAGCCCGCGAAATAATCCTTGACTAATAATCGCTCATATTAATTTTCTATATGCATTTAAAATCAGCCGGTTTTTTTCTCTTTACAGTATTTACTGCCGGATGCCTCACCAGTAGTGATCAGAAAAAAACCATTATGAATTCAGAATTTACGAAAGGCTCTTACGGATACGATGCCGCATTTTTGAAGAAATATTCAAAAGATATTATTGAATTGAAAAACGGCGATGCAAAAGTTTTGCTAAGTGCGGATTACCAGGGAAGGGTTATGACAAGCACTGCATCCGGAGATAGTGGTGCAAGCTATGGCTGGATAAATTATGAACTTATTTCTTCGGGAGAAAAGAAACAACAGTTTAATCCCGTTGGCGGTGAAGAAAGATTCTGGCTTGGCCCGGAAGGAGGGCAGTACGCCATTTATTTTGAGAAAGGCGATTCGTTCAATATAAAACACTGGCAGGTTCCTCCATTGATTGACACAGAAAGTTTCGAGATCACCGCGTCAGATAGTTCTTCGGCTACATTTTCTAAAAGCGCGGTAATAACAAACTTTTCCGGAACCGTTTTTCATTTGGATATCAAAAGAAAAATTCAGTTGTTGGACCAAAGTGGTGCAGAACAAATGCTGAAGACAAATATTCCTGCAGGTGTTCAGTATGTCGCCTATTCATCCAATAACCAAATCAAAAATTCCGGTGATAGTGCATGGAAAAAAGAAAGCGGGTTGCTTTCCATTTGGTTGTTAAGTATGATGACACCGACGCCGGAAACAAAAGTTATGATTCCGTTTTCGCCACGACCTGATGCACGCTCATTTATAACAGATAATTATTTTGGTGAAATTCCTAAAGACAGGTTGTTAATAAAAGACAGCATTTTGTATTTCCGTTGCGACGGAAAATCACGGGGGAAAATCGGCTTGTCGCCGGTAATAGCAAAACCGGTAGTAGGTAGTTTTGATTTTAAAAATAATGTGCTTACAATATTAATTCCTGAAGTGCACAAAGATGAGATGTACGTAAATTCAAAATGGGAAATACAAAGGGAGCCATATAAAGGAGACGTGATAAATTCTTATAATGATGGACCATTGGCGGACGGTAGCCAACTCGGGCCTTTTTATGAAATAGAATCATCATCGCCTGCAAGAGAATTGAAGCCTGGGGACATTGACGAATACCAGCAAACAGTTATTCATTTTACAGGCGATTATCAACCCCTAAAGAACCTGGCAAAAGAAGTATTGAATGTAGATTTGGATGAAGTAAAAAATTGGTAAATTATTTATAAGATGAAATTATTTAAAACATCAAAAGGCATTGTGCTCGAAGGCTACGGGAAAAATTATTTGTTGAATGAAGAATGGGACAGGCTTATCAACAGGGATAATTTATTTGAGTATTTAAGCAAACAAATAAATGAGGAAAAATATCCTGACGATGCCAGTTCTTCAATGGGAGAATACTTTATTAAGGCTCCGATTGGAACGCAGGAGGTATGGGCTGCCGGAGTTACTTACTTAAGAAGCCGCGATGCCAGGATGGAAGAATCCAAGGACTCCGGCGGCGCAGATTTTTATAGTAAAGTATATAATGCGGAAAGGCCGGAATTATTTTTCAAAGCACAGCCTCATCGTGTTGCAGCACATACAGAAAAAGTTTTTATACGCAAAGACTCTGAATGGAATGTGCCTGAGCCTGAGCTCACATTGTTTATAAATTCCGGTGGGAAGATACAGGGCTATACAATAGGAAATGACATGAGCTCAAGAGATATTGAAGGTGAAAATCCATTGTACCTGCCGCAGGCAAAAGTTTATAACAGGAGCGCCGCCCTTGGCCCTTGTTTGTATGTGCCCGAAGAACCGATTTCGTTAGAAACGAACATTAAGATCGTTATCAAACGGGATGGGTTAGCCGTTTTTGAAAATGACATTCAGCTTAATAGAATGAAAAGAAATTTGAACGAGCTTGCCGAATATTTATTCAGGGAATGCGACTTCGAAAATGGAGCTTTTTTAATGACCGGCACCGGCATTGTTCCGCCCAATGATTTTACGTTACAGGTTGATGATGAAATTGAAATTAGTATTGATAATATTGGTACGTTGAAAAATATTGTTGCTTACAATAGTTAGAAATAGTCATATTTCGCATTGAAAAAATTTCCTAAAGATTTTGGGCTTCTCTTTTTGAGAAGGGTTGGGGTGAGGTCCCCTATATTACCTGGAAACCCAATGCATAGGGGTCATCCTCCTGATCAATAGTAATTGTATTTTGCCCATATACTTTTGCCCATCCTTCTATGGAAGGAATGATCGCAGTTTTACCACCAACTTCAGTTACTTCTTCTACAATACCTGTGAACCTGGAACCGATAATACTTTCATGAATAAAAGAATCACCTTTTTTTAATTTTCCTTTTGTAAACCACTGTGCCATTCTCGCCGAAGTGCCGGTGCCGCAAGGCGAACGGTCTATTGCTTTGTCGCCATAAAAAACCGCGTTTCTTGCTGACGAATTTTTAACTAACGTTTTACCGGTCCATAAAATATGGGAACAACCTTTTATGGCAGCATTTTCAGGATGGATAAATTCATAATTTTCATTGATTCTTTTTCTCATCACCCGGCTCCAGCTTATTAATTGGTCCGCAGAATAATTTTCGAGCGCCTTAAAATTTTCCTGTTCATCAATAATGGCATAAAAATTTCCCCCATATGAAACATCGGCTTTTAATATGCCAAGGCCGGGGCATTCAACTTCAATATCTTCTGCTGCAAGAAATGATGGAACATTGGTGAACTTTACAGATTTTACTTTTTTTCCTTCTTGTTTATATTCTGTTACCACCAGTCCCGCGGGAGTTTCTAACCGGACAATCCCCGGAATTTTTGGAATGATTAAACTCTCTTCAATCCCAATCGTAATAGTTCCGATTGTTCCGTGACCGCACATCGGCAGGCAACCACTTGTTTCAATAAATAAAACCGAGATATCATTTGCCGGATCATGAGGCGGGTATAAAATACTGCCGCTCATCATATCATGCCCCCTGGGTTCAAACATCAATCCTTTTCTAATCCAATCAAATTCCTCCAGGAAATGCTGTCGCTTTTCACCGATACTTTTACCCTTTAATTGAGGGCCTCCTTCTGCAACAAGCCGCACCGGATTTCCACAGGTATGCGCATCAATACAACGAAAAACACTTTTCATAAAATCATTGAATTCGTTCAGTTGAGGATGAAATTTTAAAGGGTTCCAAAGCAGAACCCATTAACCGATTTTATAAAGACATACTTTTGGAAAGAGTACTGTAATTTTTTTCAGGCCGTGAATATTTGCCCAAGTCCGGTCTCGAAGAAATACCATCATCAATAATTTTTAAAACTCGTTTTCTTTCTTCTCCAATCAAAGTGAGCCGTGGACCACGAACCTGCTCTGTTCCAATGCCCTCCTGCGTTTCGGCCAGTTTGATATATTGCACAAGCTTGGGATGAATATCCAATTCAAGCAACGGCATAAACCAGCGATATATTTCGGTTGCTTCCTTTACTCTACCTGCTTTTACAAGATTATAAACAGTAACAGTTTCAGCCGGAAAAGCACAGACAAGGCCTGCAACCCATCCATCGGCGCCCATCAATAATTCTTCCATCGCAAGCGTATCAACACCGCAAAGAATTTTTAAGCGATTGCCAAATCGATTAATCATGCGTGTTACATTCGTCACATCCCTTGTTGATTCTTTTACCGCCTGTATATTTTTGCATTCAATTAATTCCGTAAACATATCGGGAGTTACTTCTATTTTATAATCTACGGGATTATTATAAATCATTATAGGTAGTTCTGTTGAGCCTGCAATTGCTTTAAAGTAAGCAACGGTTTCCCTGTCGTCACTCTTGTAGCGCATTGGTGGCAAGGCCATAATCGCTTTGCATCCCCATGTTTTTGCAAGAGCTGCCTGGTAAATTGCTTCGCGGGTTGCACCTTCAGCGATGTTTAACACTACGGGTATTTTATCTTCAACATATGCCACAGCAAATTTTACTAATGCAGCTTTTTCTTCTGTTGTCAAAACGCTGGCTTCTCCCAGTGAGCCACCGAGTATGATTCCATGTACGCCGGCTTTTAGTTGGGCATTGAGATTCGTTTTAAACATTTCAAGATCCAGGGCATCATTGCTTGTAAATTTTGTCGTGAGTGCCGGAAATACTCCGCTCCAGTTTATTGCCATAAAATAATTTTTTGTAAAGATATTTTTTAATAGCTAATCGCGGATTCTAATTGAGAAGATATTTGCGAGGTCCTGGACGATTGCCATTTTTTATAGATCGATCACTATTTTTTAAGCAAATTCCCGCGCTTTAGATTATTACAGAAATTGCGAGATAAAATGTTGGTACAGGCTGTACAGAATAGATTTTTTAGTGGAGGAGTTATTGCTGAAAGCTATATAAATTCCCGTACTTTCCGGAAGATTTGATTTCATAAGTCTATCGTTCCTTTCATTGCTATCCGGTGAAGCAGTATTGGTTCGCAGGAAAATAATAAAAAAAATAACTACTAAAGTCAATGGCCTTCTGTAGTTATATCTTTTGTGTAACATCTCTTTTTTCTTTCAGTTTATAAAACTAATCATGGCAAATACATTTTACTTGTAATTCTGTAACCCTTCCGGTTCCCAATGATGATAAAAATTTTGGCTATATGCCAGGCAGGATATGACGTGAAGAGTTTCCAAATCCTGGATTTGCATTAAGCGTGTCTCAATACTTGCGGCCATAGTTTAAGGCCGGCAAAAGTAAAGAGAAATACTTTATTTAGAAGCTTTTTCGCTCCATTTTTCCTTACTCCGCACGATGTAATTTGTCGCAACCGCAATTATTGTTTTTTCCCTTTCTTCCTTTCAGATGCTGCTAAATTCCCTTTCATGTTCCTCCACGCCCAGCCTTTCCATATGATCTTCCAATTCTTTCTCTTTATTCAATCTATGTATTTCGAGTTTGGTTTCAGAATCGATTACATTTTCCCGGACATCATTTCTTATTTTTAATTCTGTCTCATTCAGATATTCGTCATACGGGCCTTTGCTCGTCAACCCTTTCCATGTGACCGGTAAGATATCTACTAAAATAAAAAAGATGATTAAAAACCAGGTAGTTATCCTGATTATGCTATTATTACCCGTCAGCCTGCCTAGTGCTTTTTCTCTCTCCAGATAATCATGGCTGAAAGTAAGTCGGTCTATTTTTGATGCCCTGGCAGAGTCAAGTTTTGTCATCGCAATATTGTTCTCAATTCGCTTTGCTTCGTTCGACTCTTTTGTTTGTGTAAGGTCGTAATATAGCCTGTTTAGATAAGCAGTGTCGTATTTAAATGTAGGACCCTCACCGGATTTACCGGTCGTACGATCATCGGCTCTTACAACACCCTTTATCTCGTCATGAAGAATACCTTCCTGCAGGTGAATCGTATCAGACAGACCAACGAGGTTCCTGTCAAGGGTATCCGTTTGCAGCTGCAGACTTTTTTTCTGCAACTGGTAGACATTTTCAATACTATCCACTTTTGCATGCGCCACTTCATCCATATTTACATCGATGCTTTCATGAAAATAGAGCAGCACTAACGGGTGCGCAACAGCGATACCAACAAAGGCAGAAAAAACCAGCCGGGATAAAAAAGTAAGCGACGTTATATCTTTTATTACAGAACCTTTCTTTCGGAAAGAAGATATTATAAACCTGTCGAAAATAAAAACGATGCCAGCCCAAACAAGACCGGCAAGTATATACAAATACGGACTTGCCACAAAGGTGGAGATCGCATAGGTCATCGAAAACAAGCCAAGCGTGGCGGGAACCAGCACCAATGCACCAAAACCTGCATGTTTTATGTGTTCCGATCGCGGGCATTTTTCAAGAATGTCTTCATCTGAGCCTGCGCAAAGAATTAAAAAACGATAGATTTTTGATTTCAAAACGATGTGATTTTTTTCGTGACTAAAATCTTTTACATATTTTTTCCGGTCCTAAATTTTTTCACGACAAGTTTTAGGGTGTAGAAATATGATAATCGTTTCGGTTGAAGTTGAAGAAAATGAAATCAAATGTAGCGAGAAAGGTTTGCGATGTCAATAGCATTAACAGAATTTTTTGTATTTAGTAAACCGTTAATGAAATCCTTTTCGAAATTCTAACCTGTAATTTCTCCCGGAAGGATAATAACGCGATAAAGGTTTCTCTAAGATTAGAAGGATTTTAAAATTCAGATGCCTTTTTGAATACCCCTGTTTTTTTCAACAATACTTTTTAGCAACGGCAAAATTGATTTTGCTTTTTCTTTTATTAATACACGTGCCATTCTCATAGATTCTTCTTCGCTTATCGATGTATCCATAATTCCGATTGCAGCGCTTAAGCCTAATTTATTCCATTCTGTTTCTTTCAGTTCAAGCTTTCCACACAAGGCTGCGACAGGAATATTTTTTTCTTTCGCCATAGATGTAATAGCGCTGATAGTTTTTCCTCCAAAACTCTGCTGGTCCAATTTGCCTTCCCCGGTTATTATTAGGTCAACGCCATTAATAAATTTTTCAATACCGCTTGCATTTAGAATTAACGAAGTGCCTTCAAGAAGGCTTACATCCAGGAAAGTCATTAAGCCCGCGGCAATACCTCCGGCGGCACCGGTGCCCGGAATTGCAGATATATCTTTTCCGGTCTGCTTTTCTATAATCTTTGAAAAATGTTTTAGCCCGTTGTCGAGTGTTTTTACATCTTTTGCGGCGGCTCCTTTTTGTGGAGAAAAAATATACGCGGCTCCTTGCGGTCCATACAAAGGGTTGTTGACATCGCAGCCAATCTCAATTTTTACTGGTGGTAAAAAAGCAGGGCAGACAATTTTTTCAACTCGTATTAAATTTTCTCCGGTTGGCTTAAGAACGTTATCTCTATTATCCAGGAATTTAAATCCCATGGCTGAAAGGATGCCCGCGCCTGCATCGTTCGTTGCGCTGCCACCTATACCAAGTATAATTTTATTTGCTCCTTTTTTTACAGCATCAATTATTAAAAGTCCCGTTCCAAACGTGGAAGTGACCAAAGGATTTTGCTCTTCTTTTTTTAAGATAACCAGGCCGCTGGCAGAAGCCAGTTCAATAATCGCGGTAAGATCATTTTTATTCCATTCATAAGTAGCTGGAATATTTCTTCCAATGGGATCGGTTGTCTTTACAAATTGTGTTTCCGTATGGAGGTAATATTTTAGTACTGCCGCAAACCCATCACCTCCGTCGGCCATTGGAAATAATAATAATTCAATATTGTTGTCTGCTTCAAGAATCCCGCTTTTAATTGCGTTGCACGCCTCAATACTTGTGAGGCTTCCTTTAAATTTATCCGGCGCAATTATAATCTTCATTGATGTAATGTAACAAAAATGCAGTATCCACTAAAACGTGAAGAGCACGAAAAAAAATGATTTTTAAGAACTGAAGTGCCACAAACCTCAGTATGAGATTAACGCGTTAGTCGAAAAAACTTATTGCCTTATGAATGTTCTTACAGCGCTACTTAAAAAGCCAGGAAAACTATTAGCTTTTTACACTTTCAGCTACTTGGTAAAACAGGAACTTGAGTAGTTATCCAACTATGTTAAGTGTACAAACAAACTTTGTGCACTTTGCATATACGAAGCATAAAGTTGCGCTGCCCACTTTTTATTTTCTTAAGACCAAAACCTGGAAAGAGCCCGGTACTATTTTTGGCCTGGTTCCTTTAGCAGCATTTGCTGGCAGCGGTTCATAGTCCCCGGTTGGTAAATAAAGTGTATGCTTTTTTTCATCTATCGTGATTGTTCGTGCGCCTCTCCTGGTGGGAACATTATCTATCACTTTAAATTCATTGGCAGAAATCTCTTTGATTATTGTGACCGTTCCTTCACCGTTTGCTGTAAAAATCAATTTGGATTCCGGATCAAATGCAACACCATCACATCCATTGCCAATGGGTAGTTTGTCAATGATCTTACCACTTGTCGCGTCCATTACAATTAATAATTTATCACAGCCCGAAAACAATCTTTTTGTTGAAATATCAATCGCCAGCCCGGTCGGGCCTTCTCCCGGGGATAGCGGCCAGTGGCCAGTTACCGCGTACTTCTTCATATCTACTACAACAATCTCATTTTTATCTTCAGCGCTTACAAATATTTTTCCGGAGTTATCAGTCATTACAGTTTCAAGCGCATTGCCGGTTACTGGTATTGTGACAACCACCGAGTCGGAGACAGGATCAATCACCGAAAGATCACCGCCGGAATGATTGCTTGTGATTATTTTTTTTGAAAAGCCTTCGTAGAATATCCAGTCAGGGTTTTTCCCGGTGGGAACTTGCTTTAATATTTTTCCTGACGCAAGATCAAAAACCGTGACATTATTGAGTCGCCCATTACTCGTATATCCCTTTCCTAAAGAATGTACAAAAGCAATACCATGCACGCCAGTTGTGTTTGCGATGATGCCCAATGAATCTCCTGTTTCCTTATCCAAAATATTAACCTGCGTTCCGTGTGAGAGGTATAGTTTGTTTGACTCATGATCTGCTGCAGGATAATCCCATCCACCCGGGCTGGCTATATGAAATGTTTTCACAACGTGGTAGCCGCTTGAAGATTGTGCTAACGTTTTATAGCACCAGGCTGATGAAAGACAAATAATCAGCAATGCGATTGAGCGCTTCATGTTAATTAATTTTAAGTTGTTTCGAAAAAGTTTTTAGCGATGCGAACTCAAAGTAAGAACAGGATTTTGTAGATATGCTGAATTTTAATTTTCCTCTTTTTTTGAATGGGTGCGCATTTTTGGGTAATATAGCAAACTGGTTTCTGTATTTTATTAAGTTATAGGCGGAGAATATTTAAAATACTTTATAGCTGTTGCTGTAATGACCGGCTAAATACAACTTTAAAATTTTAAACGATTGCCAGGATTATTGTTATATGAATAATAGAAATTATACTTTACCCATCATCCTTGTAACCTCTTTGTTTTTGTTGTGGGGACTCGCTTACGGGCTTCTGGACGTTTTAAATAAACATTTCCAGGACACCCTTAACATTACAAAGCAGCGCTCCACCCTTCTCCAGGCAGCTTATTTCGGTGCTTATTTTCTTATCGCATTACCTGCAGGGTTTTTTATGCAGAAGGCTGGTTATAAAAAGGGAATCATTACCGGCCTGCTATTATATGCAGCAGGAGCTCTTCTTTTTTATCCCGCCGCCCAAAACGAAAGTTTTTCATTTTTTCTTTTGGCTTCATTTGTTTTGGCCAGCGGGTTAACTTTTTTAGAAACGGCTGCTAACCCATATATAACTGTTCTTGGAAAACCCGAAACTTCTGAATTTCGCCTGAACCTGGCTCAAAGTTTTAATGGCGTTGGATCATTTATGGGCCCCATTATCGGGGGGGCATTATTTTTTGGTGTTAAATCCAATGAGGGCACATCTCAACTCGATACGGTAAAGTATGTTTATATTAGTATTGCCGCTATTGTTTTGATGGTTGCATTTTTATTTTTTAAAACACCAATGCCCGAGGTGAAAGAAGAGGAACTGGTAATAGACAAAGGAGGGCATGTCGGGAAAAAATTATTTCAGCACACGCACTTTGTATGGGCGATTGTGGCGCAGTTTTTTTATGTTGCTGCTCAAGTGGGCATTGCCGCTTTATTCATAAATTATTGCACGGAAAAAAGTATAGGCATCGATAACGAGCGTGCTTCTTATCTTCTTTCGGGCAGTCTCATATTATTTACGATCGGGAGATTTGCAGGAACCGCTCTTATGAAAGTTATTGCACCGAATAAACTACTTGCAATTTTTGCATTGATTAATGTGGGGTTGTCTGTTGTTGTTGTTTTGGCCCCAGGAATCATATCAGTTTATTCACTGATGGCCGTTTTCTTTTTTGAGTCAATAATGTTCCCTACTATTTTTGCATTAGGTGTAAAAAACCTTGGAGTTTATACAAAAAAAGGCGCATCGTATATAATTATGTCAATTGTTGGAGGAGCACTGATGCCGGTTGTCATGGGCACCTTGGCAACATCTTACTCAACACCTATTTCATATATTGTACCATTGATCTGTTTCATATTCGTATTCATGTTTGCAGTATTTGGGTATAAAGTAAAAGCTTCTTCATGAAAAGATATTGTTTAACACTCGATCTCAAAAACGACGCTGGCCTGATACAGCAATATGAGGAATATCACAAAAAAGTATGGCCGGAAATTGTGAGTTCCATCAAAGACGCCGGTATTGAGAATATGCAGATTTACAGGTATGGCCCAAGATTATTTATGATAATGGAGGTGAATGACAATTTTAGCTTTGAGAAGAAACAGGAGGCAGATGCTAAAAATGAAAAGGTGCAGGAATGGGAAACACTTATGTGGAAGTACCAGGAACAAATTCCGGGAAGTGCCCCGGGAGAGAAATGGAAATTAATGGATAAAATTTTTGAATTAAATGATTTCTGAATTTATCGCGATTCAAAGCGATACATTTTTAATAGATATACTTTTGCAGAAAAGGTGCAGAATAATTCGCGGAGCTGCATTATCAATAGAATAATTGGTTCAAAAAAACTCCGTATCTTTTTAAATATTGATTGTAAAAAACCATGTTTGACTTAAAAGGAAAAACAGCTGTAATTACAGGTAGCGGCAGTGGAATAGGGAAAGCGGTAGCCTTGTTGTTTGCAAGACAGGGTGCGCAGGTATGTGTTTTAGATTTGAATGAGCAAGCTTGCAAGGCAACTGTTGCAGAAATAAAGAATGCCGGCGGCGAAGCATTTATGCATGTTTGCAATGTTTCAGATCAGCAACAGGTAAAAGAAATTTTTGAAAAGGCGGGCAAGGTTGATATACTGGTAAACAGCGCCGGTGTATCGCACATAGGAAATGTAGAAAATACGACTGAAGCTGATTTTGACCGGCTGTTTAGTGTAAATGTAAAGGGAGTCTATAATTGCATGCAAGCGGCCGTAGTAACAATGAGTAAAAATAAAAGTGGCGTAATACTGAACCTTGCTTCGATAGCAAATCATGTGGGGCTCAATGACCGGTTTGCCTATTCCATGACGAAGGGAGCCGTGTATGCTATGACGTTATCAGTGGCACGGGACTATGTAAATGTCGGTATCCGATGTAATAGTATTTCGCCCGCCAGGGTGCATACCCCTTTTGTAGACGACTTTATTAAAAAAAATTACCCGGGCAAAGAAGGGGAGATATTTGAAAAGTTATCGCAGAGCCAGCCAATAGGGCGCATGGGCTCTCCCGGAGAAATAGCCAACCTTGTTTTATTTTTATGTTCGGATGAAGCATCTTTTATTACAGGCACCGATTACCCGATCGACGGTGGTGCTATTAAATTAAGTAGTTAAAAAAATAATTAAAAAAAAATAGTATGAAGCTTATACGTTTTGGAGAAGTAAATAAAGAAAAAACCGGGGTAATTATTGACGATGAATATTACGATACTTCCGAATTTGGCGAAGATTATAATGAACAATTTTTTGAGTCAGATGGGTTGAGCCGTCTGCGAAAATTTATTGAAACCAATAAAGGGAAGTTACCAAAGGTTTCAAAAGATGTCCGGCTGGGAAGCCCTGTCGCACGTCCTTCAAAAATTATTTGCATTGGATTAAATTATGCTGACCATGCGAGGGAGACTAAAGCAAACATTCCAACGGAACCCATTATTTTTTTCAAAGCGACCTCTGCAATAGGCGGACCAAACGATGATGTGATTATTCCTAAAAATTCTCAAAAAACAGATTGGGAGGTAGAACTTGCTGTTGTGATCGCGAAAAGAGCCTCATATGTGGAAGAATCAGAGGCACTGGATTATATAGCGGGCTACTGTCTCCATAATGATCTTAGTGAAAGGGCATTTCAAATAGAAAGAAACGGGCAGTGGGTCAAAGGCAAAAGCTGCGATACGTTTGCTCCGCTTGGACCTTTCCTGGCGACGCCGGATGAAATAGAAGATATAAATAATCTGCGGCTATGGCTTACCGTTAACGGAAAGAAAATGCAGGACGGCAGTACATCAAATTTAATTTTCAAAATCCCTTTTATAGTTTCTTACCTGAGCCAATTCATGTCACTGCTTCCCGGCGATATCATTTCTACAGGTACTCCGGCTGGCGTAGGATTGGGAATGAATCCTCAGGTATATTTAAAAGATGGTGATGTGATGGAACTGGGGATTGATGGCCTGGGTGTATCTTCACAAAAATTGAGGTCTTATACAAATGCCTGATGTAAAGGATTGTGGAAGAAAACATTGTTCTTTCTTGCGGAGTTTCAAAAGAGGTGAACCTATTTACAATAAGAGCCGGTTTTTATTTTAAAACCGTCCTGCGGCTGAGCCCCGATGTATTGATAAATTTACCAGTTTAGTTTTTTGATTTCCTTTCTATAGCGACTGTTACTTTTTGCGCCGGTACTTGTAATAATGCCACTAAAAATTATTTTATTGATATAATTAAAAAATGAACGGTCCTTTAATCTTTTAAAATATACAAGCCCCGTTCTTGATGTATTATTATTTCTTAAAAAAAAGAAATTTACCAGGTCACTTGCTCTTCTTTTTATAAAGTCTGTTTTTTCAACGCCGCCATTTTTCAATAATTGAATATGCAGATTGTGATAATAAAATTTCATTTCGCCATATGCTGAATTATCATTGCCCATAGCCTTCATTTCAAATTTGTCAATACTGCCGGAGGTAAATTTTATATTGGAAAGAGGCGCTAATAACGGATTGAGAAAGTTAAAAGACGTCGGTTCAATTTTGAGAGCCATCACAAATCCTTCCAGGGAATCGGCATAAGATTGATTTAAGCTTTAGATTAAAAATAGTCTGATCCAGCATCGTTCCGGTTAAGGCTAAAGACAGGGAATCGGTAGGCCGGGTATCATTGTTCCTGAAATTGAAAATATTACCATTTAAATGACTGAGAAGCAGGTTACCTTCCAGCCGGCTCTTTTCATTTTTTTCGGTATAGCTTACTTTCCCATCATTAATTTTAATTTCATTTATTGAAACAGGAAACGGGATATTCCCGATAGTCTCCGTAAACAAACCTTTTCGGATACCAGCTAAAAATGGCGGAAATTTGTCGCGGTAAACTGCAATTGTTGGATGACTCAGGCTGACCTTACGAATGTTAAGAGAGTTCCCGTTCAAATATTTAACCAGGTCAAATCCCTGTAACTCGGTGTAGCCTGCGCTGAAATTTAAATAATCAACCTGGTAAGGATTGGAAGCGATAAATGAATCACGGGACATCGATGGCTGGTAGTTGACCGAGTCCAGCTTTAATACACGCAGCCGTGCATCAAAACTAACATTAGTACCCTGCCACATTGAATTGGGAGTTGTGTACTTTGCTTTTGAGGTACTTACAAAAGCATTTTGGTTTGAGTTTAGTATCTGGTCAATACTATTTATGCTTCCTGGGGTAAACTGCCAATTCTCAACGTTTATATCTTTCAAAAAGAGGCTATTCTTTTTTATATTAAACACGTAACCATTCGAATTTTTTATACTTAACTTCTTAAGTAATGCACTCCATGCCATGCTATCACCTGTTGTTAAAATATTGACCTTTGAAAGATTCAAATCAATACCGTTGTCAACATTGAAATCCTTTTCCATTCCCTTTACATGGGCCTTTTGAGTTTTTACATGCAGCGCACCAACCGCAACACCGCCGGATGTAACCTGGATATGATCGGCCTTTATTTCACCTCCTTTTGAATACGGTAATGAGATTTTCTTTTCGGACGGATCTTCTCCAAACTGAAGGCTAACTTCGGGTTCCTGCATTGATATGTGATCAATTTTAATAGAAGGGGCCCGCACATTTGTAATTGTGTCAACAAATGATTTTGGTTGCTTTTTGAAATTAATGCGCGGAGAAACCAGGACAATATTATTGAAAGTAAGATCATTGTTGAAAAGTGAGTAGATATTATTTGTAAGCCTTATAGAAGGAATATCCATAACTAACGTTTGAGAATAGCTGTTTTTTTCAAAATGCGTATTTTCAAACTCCTGCTGGCTGTCGGACAAACTAAATCTTTCAGAATTAACAAGTATGGAGGCATTCGCAAAATTTAGCTTACTTCCCTCTAATCTCATGTCATTTATCATAATGGGAGCATTATTACTTTTTTGAAGAGACGACATCCGGAGATTTGCCACAAAAGCACTAAATGCAGTACCATTTCCCGAAAAATTAAATTGTGTGTTTTTTCCTGAAATATTTTTTAAGAGGAGAGAAGTCTTTTTTGGCCTGGCCGTCGAGTGAAAAGTTGGGTTTAACACAATGTTTCCATCAGCCCACCGCAGTGCATCTATTACTATATTTCCGGTGGTTTCTTCTGAATAAATATTGTTTATTGAAACATCATCAAGCTTTGAATCAATTCCGCCCTGGTCGTTATTAATTATTAATTGGTCTGCATGAACGGGGGCATTTGTTTTGAATGTTATGTTACTAAATCTTGCATTGATGTCACCGACTTTTAAATACCCTTGTTGGAAAAAAAGAGATTCTATATCTTTTTGAAGCCTTACGTGTTTGTAATCTGAAAGATTATCTCCCAGCACACTCAAATTAAAGCCCTGCAATTGCAATGATTTACTTTCGCCCCATTTAATATTGAGATTGCCGTTTACAATATTGAAACTGCCTATATCCATGAAATCATCAAAGTTGCGATGAGAGGTAAGAAACAAAGATTTTTGCGAGAGTTCCACTTTTGTATTTCTTATATAATTTATGGTGGGATCAATTAAATTCGCTTCATCAGCCTTTAGATTTTGCTCAAAGATTAATTCCGGCCAATCTACGCCAAGCAATTCAAAAGAGGGCATACTGAAATCGCGGTAGCTTCTTGCCTTGTTAATGCCCGACGTAGTATGAACAGCAAAATTGTTAAGTAAGAGCTTGTCATTTGCGAAACGGATGCTGTCAAAAGAGTACACGCACGAGCTGTCTTTATTATACAGATGATATCCTTTGATAAGCATATCAAATGCTTTCAGCGAAATTTGTTGTGAAGAGTCGGGGCTGATGCGAAGGTTTTTAATTTGGAAGTTCACTTTACCGGAATGGATATTGGATTGCCTTTTTTTTCCGGTTATGTTTAAGTGTATATCCGCATTCATTACACCCAGGAAACCCAGGTCCAGGTTTCCCGCAAATTCTCTTAAAATTTTATTAGGATCGGGCATTCCCTTATTGATACTATTACTGTCAGTGACTTTGCTGCTGAGGCTAAGATCAATAATTGGATTCTGACAATAAACTGAATCCGCTTTTATGAGATTTGATTTATATAATGCATTAAAATCAACCCCGATTAACGCAAGTCTTTTAAAGTGAATATTGTAGCTGCTATTTGATACCTGTGTTGGCAAGGCAATAATGGTACAGCTATCCAATATGATATTCCTGGCCTTTTCTATTACCAGCCTTTTAAATAGTAATTGATGAATGCCGTCTGTAAAAGTGATATCCTGGTTAGAAGAAGTAAAGAGGATATTGTTGTTGTTGACATAATTTCCGCGCGGGCGATCAGGTTGATTTAGTTTCTTCAGCGTAAAATAGATATTAGAAAAAACCAGCGGCTTTTTTTCCTTATCCGATGTATTGTTAAGAATAACCCTGGCATTAATAAGTGAAATTGAATGCGTATTTAAGGTAATAATCGCGTCTTCTATCGAATGATATATCTTACCCAATTCCAATCCAAGTGACAAGTCATCTTTTGTATCGGCAGCACTATCTTTTGGTTTGCTAAATATCTCAACTATTGGATCGTACAATTTTATCTTCCGTATCTCAAGGGAATTTGTAAAGAAGGCCGACCATAAGGAATTTGTGCTGAGCGTTATTTTCTGAAAACTTACCTGGTAAATGATCTTTGTTTCGCCTGCGGTAGTACTCGCAATTTTTGCCCTGTGAATTTTTACTTCATTTGAAAAGAAATTAAAATTGACACGGGAGAGCTCAAGCTTTAACTTACCGTGGGATCTTTTATTTACCAGGTCTACCAAAAGCCCGTTGGCATTATGCACAAACCAAATATGCAAACATGCTACGGCGATCGCTAAAATGGTAATAATAACCACGGACAACTTTACAAAACCCTTTCGAAAAAATTTTTGAACTTTTGTTGCCATCAGGGAATTGTTAATTCATATAAATTTCTTGCTTATATTCTGAAAAAAGAATAAATAAAATATGTTTAGGAATTCTTTCTCAAATTAAAGTGAAAAATATTGCTGGCAAGCCTATACTTTGGGTTTTCATGGTAACGACATATGATGCAGAAGGATACTTTTTTTAATGCGATGGCCCGGAAAAAGTTTTTATTATTGATATTTATACGTTTGGTGCTAATTTTAGAATTAACATTTTTCGACTCTTAAGGAAGTTAATAATTAAACCATATGCCTGGAGAAATCTGCATTCACATAAAGGAAATAGAACAATTAAAGTTCCCAGAGGAATATGTATGCGAAGAATGTATAAAAATTGGCAGTGACTGGGTGCACCTGCGCACCTGTCAAACCTGTGGTGCAACATTATGTTGCGATGACTCGCCTCATAGGCACATGACCATGCATTACCGCAAAAGCGGCCACCCGGTTATAATATCTGCAGAGCGTGGTGAGCGATGGATGTGGTGTTATAAGGATGACTTATTTGCAGAGTATTAGCTTACTAAAAAGATCCCGTAAATTTTTTATCAATCAGCGAACAATGTGACTTATTTTGGTATTAAAGGCAGTTTAGTATTAAACCTGTTTCAATCCAGGAAATAAATGCGTGCTGCCGGGTACAGAACAAAACCTTCAAAAATTTCGCTCGTAGAACTTATCGGTGACAATTGTAAATGGATAAATCCTGATTCATTTTCCTATCTTAGTTTTTTTCTACAAAACAATTTATGGCCTTAAGCAGGATATGGGCGGCGTTTATTATAGTAGCTATTACAGTAGCTGGCTTTAAATGCTTTTTCCTTGGCGATTCACAAATTTTTCAATGGATGGTTGTTGGCAAAGCTGCAGACCCTGCCAATCCGCTAAAACTTGACGGAATTATTGAGACATGCTGGGTAGCTGTAGATATTTGCTTAAAGCTAATCGGCATCCTGGCGCTATTTATAGGCTTTATGAATATTGCTGAAAAAGCCGGTGGGATAAGGCTTTTAAGCAGAATTGTAGGGCCGTTTTTTTCTAAATTATTTCCTGAAATTCCGAAAGGCCATCCTTCGATGGGACATATGATCATGAACTTTTCTGCAAACCTTCTTGGCCTCGATAATGCAGCAACGCCTTTTGGATTGAGGGCGATGGAAAGCCTGCAGGAATTAAATGTAAATAAAGATGTTGCTTCTAATTCGCAAATCATGTTTCTGTGTTTGCATGCGGCCGGTTTAAACTTAATTCCCGTAAGTGTGATAGCCGTTAGGGCTGCACAAAATGCATCTGACCCTACAGATATTTTTTTGCCATGCATGATCGTAACATTTGTAGGAACAATGGCTGCTATGATTATTGTATCATTTAAACAAAAGATCAACTTATTTCAACCGATTATACTTGTATGGGTATTTGGTGTTTCTGCAATAATAGCCGCCTTGGTTTTTTACATAATGAGTTTGAATGCCGCAGGGATACAATTGTTTTCAGGGCAGCTTAGCAATGGACTGATATTACTGGTTTTCCTGCTGATTATCTTAGGTGGCCTGTATAAAAAAATAGACCTGTTTGCCGCATTTGTCGATGGTGCAAAGAACGGCTTCGACACAGCGATACGAATTATACCTTATATACTTGGTATACTCGTAGCTGTTAGTATGCTTAGGACCAGTGGTACATTCGATGCCATTATTAACGGTATGAAAAATTTCTTTGCAATGGTTGGCGCCGACACACGTTTTGTAGATGGGTTGCCAACGGCTTTGATAAGGCCTCTAAGCGGCGGAGCTGCCCGAGGCATGATGGTTAGCACCATGACTACCTATGGACCAGATTCTTTTGCCAGTAAACTCTCAGGAATTTTCCAGGGGGCTTCTGATACAACTTTTTATGTAGTCGCTGTTTATTTCGGATCGGTAAGTATTAAGAATACACGATACTCAATTGGAGCAATGTTGCTTGCAGATTTTGTGGGAATTATTACAGCAATATCTTTAGCCTATTTATTTTTTGGCAACAGTTTGTGATCAGGGCTTGTATTCTAGACACGTAACTTTTCCATCCATAGTTGTTACTATTATTTTATTCTTTTTAAGAGGTGTAATGTTGGTGACAAGCGCATTGGAAATTTTATACTTCCATAATATCGATCCATTGTTCCGGTTTACGGCAACTACAACACCCGAGTTAGAAGGTACATACACAATATTGCCCGATTGAACAATGGCAGTTGGTGCTATTTCATAATTTAATTGTGTATCGGATTTCCAGGTAATTTTCATATCGGGTTCCGAGGTCGAAATTCCAATTAACTTTCCCTCCATTGTTTTAGCATAAATCAATGAACTGTCTTTTGATAAACCCATAGATTCTCTTACCCTGTTTGCTGAATTATTTTTTCTCCAGGCTACACTTCCATTATCTGCATCAATAACAGTCATATAGCGATCTGGCGCTACGATAAAAATTTTCCCGGCTGTTCCTGCAGGATAACATGCAGCCGGTGAATACATTCGATTTGCGGATCCATTGTTCCATTTCCATACTAATGCTCCTGTCCTGGCATCCAAGGCATAAAATTCAGTTCCCCATGTTCCGAAATAAATCTTATCTCTATAAAATAAAGGAGTGGTTACTACAAAACCTTTCACACTATGAAAACTCCACTTTAAATTTCCATTGTATAGATCCAATGCCCTGAAATGACCGTCTGAAGCGCCAATGTAAACTATTTTGTTTTTTATAAGTGCGTTGGCAACGATTGGCTTTTGGGTTTCAACCTTCCAAACTAATTTTCCCGTTGACGTTTTCAGACAATAAATATTACCATCAGTGGAAGCGATAACCACCAGGCCGTTTTGAGTCGCAGGTGTCGAATAAATTTTTCCATTGGTGGCGAACGACCAAATTTTCTTTCCCGATTTTTTACTTAATGCATAGATAAAGCCATTGGAGTTGCTCGCAATAACAAAATTTTTATTAACAGCAACACCAGAGCCTATGTCGCTGTTATCTTTAAACTGCCAGAGGGTTTTTACATTCTTATAACTTTTATTTACATCATAAGAAGGCCTGTAATAATGCGTGGTATCAGAGGTAAAATGATGATTGAATAAATCTAACTGGGCCCATTGCTTTTGTTCATTGGTTACTGGGTTGCGTTCTTCATAAATAACAGCACCATCTTTTAAGGTAACGATATTGTAACCACCTACGGGTTTTCTTGCCCGCAAATTTGATCTTCCCATTATGCCGGGTATCCCTTCAAAATCCAACACATGATTGGAGTGGCCATGGCCACATAATATTAATTGTATGTTTCTTTTTTTGAGAATGTCTATTACTTCAAACCAATTATTTAATGATGAATCCTGCGGGTAATGATTTACAAAAATGATCGGAACGTTTTTATCTTTTAAATTACTCAGAGTAGAATCCAGCCATACCATATTTTCCCTGGAAACCTGGCCTGGGCTCATTCGCATGTTAGGCCCGGAAACTGTGCCAAGAAATAAATATCCGCCATACATGAACTTAAAAGTTTCGGAACCAAATATTTTTTTAAAACTATTTGTTCCGCTTTCGGACCAATTGGCATCATGGTTTCCGGGAATAATGTACCAGGGCTTGTTGAGGCTGTCCAATATTTTTTTAGCCAAACGAAATTCTGAGTCGGTACCAAAATCAGTAATATCTCCGGAAAGAATTACAAATCTTAATGTTGAATCGGCATTTATGTTTTGAACCGTTCTCCTTAAATCTTTTTCAGCATTGTTGCTGCCGATATGCGTATCGGATACATGCGCAAATTTAAATTCCGTTTGTGCATATAAAACGTTTAAAGAAAGCACCAGAGAAACACAAAAAAGAGTTTTTTTTATCATTAGTTATTTTTTATAGATAAGATAAAAAGCCCGGAAGGTTAATGCTCCCGGGTTTCTTTAAGTTTCCCATCTTTCAAGATCACCAGATCCGAATATTATAAGTAAGGCTATCATTTAAGCAGTCTTAGTTATAATGGTATTTATAGAAATAAAGAAGTTAAAAAATACCTACCAGCCTACCGTTTGAGTAAGCGTATGATTCTTGTCCGTATATTCATTTATTTGTGTTTGCCCAATAGGAGAGATATAAGAACGATCAGTAAATGCATCCCTGTTTTTGGCATTATCTACCATCCAAAAACCTACCATTGCGCTTTGATTGGTTCCGTCCCACGTTATAATAGTTCCATCTGTTTTCATTACTCTTACTTTCCCCATGGTAGCTGTTGTTAATGCAGTCGGAATTTCTGCCGGAATATCCACCCATGGGCCAAGAAAATAATCAGGATTGGTGCTAAAATCCATATAATTGAGTTTTTTCCATCTTTTTAGATCTAATAAACGGGTATTTTCAAACACGAACTCCATACGTCTCTCCCTGCGGATTTCCCAAATTAATGGCGGTACATCAGGGTCTCTTGCAGGATCATCAGGAAGATTTGCCAGCATTAACGGAGCTGTTTTTTGAACACCCTTAGCAATAGCAGCTGCGTCTAATGGCCGACTGCGAATGGCATTAACAGATATATCTAAATCGCCCTGGGTTATTGGTGCACCGCCGTAATATTCGGCTAATACGGCTTTTGCTTCTATCCAGTTTAAAACAACTTCACCTAATCTCATAACAGGTGCGTCACTTGTATTGGTATTACTGCCCCAGGCTGCAGGATATGTTTTTCCAATATAAGTTATCGCATCCCTCGATGCAAATTTGTACCCATATAAAAGCGTGGCAGACGCAGCATTAGGCTTATCAATAAACGATGCTTCAAAGCGAGGGTCTCTTGTTTTTGCAAGACTGGCAATAGAGAAATTATCAGCATCGGGTATAGAGGAGTTCTGCCAAACATTGCCATCGTTCATAATAAAAGACTTTATTAATACCAGGTTCGGATCAACCCCTACTACTTCTGTTCCGTTGGAATAAGACCCGATACTATGTGTAACCTGCAAGGCAGCATCATAAGCTCTGTATAATAATACTTCAGGATTCCCGGCAAGGTTTTCAGAGGAAAAAAGAGATTTAAAATCACTGCCAAACCTATATTTAGAATTATTCATTACAATTTCTGCTGCCTGTACTGAAAATTCAAGATATTTTTTAGCCCTGTCAGGATCCAAACCGTGATAGTGTTCAAAAGTTCCTTCAAATAACATAAAGCGCGCAATAAACGCAGCAGCTATGTATTTATTTAAATACTGCGTTCCATCATCATCCCGGATATTGGCTAAAACATATTGGAAATCATCATAAACTTTATCCATTACGAAGCCTCTGCTGTCCCTGTCTTTATATAAGGTGTCTAATTCATTTTCTAAGACAACTTTGCCAAAATATGGAACATCTCCAAATACACTCACTAAACGGGAATATTCATATCCTCTGAAAAATCTTGCGACTGCACTCCAATGATTGTAAGCTTCATCCGTAATATTAGATTTTGCAATGTTGTCCAGGCGGTCAATAAAAATATTTGCTTTGCGTACCCATGCAAAATCCCATGTTGGGCCTGAATATTGTTGTAGCCATGCTGCGGCTTCTGAAGTAGATCCCCTGGAAGATGGAACACTGCTTTCAAAATTAGATTGGACGTTTTTGCCCGTTAAATCGTCACTAAAAGTATAACCGCGTACGGGAGTATAATCTGTGGTAAATGAAGTGTTATAGCCGTTAAAGTAATTAGTATAAAATCCATTGGCAAACATGCGAATGTCATCTTCGCTTCTCCAGTATTGGCCGTCAGCATCTACATAACTGGTTAGTGGTGGCCTGTCTAATAAATCTTTATTGCAGGAAAAGAAAAGCAAGCATGCTATTCCATAACCAAATATTTTGTATTTATTCATCTTAGTTATTTTAAAAGTTTAATTGAATACCAACTGAAATGATTTTAAATGCGGGAATGCCAATGCCTGTGCGCCCCAAATTATAATTCGATGTATTCCACATTGAATATCCGTTGATACTTTCAGGATCTATTGGCAATCCTCTCAGGTGGTCCCACGTAATGAAGTTCTCTAATGCTCCATATACTCTGAATGAGTTGATACCAACCTTTTTAAGAAGACTTTGAGAAATTGAATAACCAATAGTTAGATTTTTTAGTCTTAGATACGCCATATTTAGTAAATACCTGTCTTGTACCTGCATATTGTTTGCTTCATTGCTTCCCGCATTGTTGTAAGCAGCAGGATAAAATGCGTGAGTGCTGGTTGGCGTCCAATAATTATCAGCAATTGCTGCTGGCATGGCTCCATCGGAAGATTGGAATCCCGGGATAGCTAAAAATCCACTTCCCCATATCTGGCGGCTGCCTACGCCCTGGAAGTACACACTGAAATCAAAGCCCTTATAGTCAGCGCCTAATCTGAATCCATATTCATATTTTGGTGTAGAGTTTCCAATTACATCGAGGTCTCCGTGATCTGATAGTGATGTACTGCCATTATCAATAACGCCATCACCATTAAGATCTTTAAACTTAACATCGCCGGGGCCGAAAAAGAAATTAGAAGAGTTTTGTAAAAATACCTGGTACACCGGTTTTTCACCGTGGGTGCCAGGGTTTAATTTATAAGCTTTTTTTCCTACATATTTTGCTGGGACTTCATCAGCAGTAAGTGTAATTAATTGTGGCTTGCCATCACTGCCTAACTCAAAATCTTCCATCTGGTACAGCCTGTCTGTGCGATAGCCCCAAATTTCACCAATGTCTTTTCCGTTATAATTACTATTAACCTGGGCAGATGTGCCATATTCTTTTATTCGTGTTTTTGCATCGGAAATATTTCCTCTGAAATTAATTCCTAATCCATTCTGGAACCTATGATTAAGCTCAACGGTAAGTTCCCATCCATTTGTCTCTAATGATCCAAAATTTCCTTGTGGTGCGCCTGTGCCAAAAGTAAGAGGAATGCCTTCTAATGGAACGATCATATTATTAGTATTTCTTTGATAAAGATCAAATGTAACGGTCAACTTGTTTTGAAATAACCCCAAATCAATACCAACGTTTTTTGATTCAATATCCTGCCAGGTTATATCATGTACTATGGCCGGGGGTGTACCCACAAAAACCGTTCTTTGGCCATTAGCTCCAATCCAACTGGTAAATCCACTCGACATTAGTGGCAAATACAAAGTATTGGGCACAGTTTGATCACCAATGGTTCCCCATGATCCTCTTATTTTGAGGAAATCAACAACAGGGGTAGAAAATGCCATAAATTTTTCTTCGCTAATAACCCATCCGGCAGAAAATGAAGGAAACCATCTCCACCATAAATTAGAAGGGAATTTGGACGAACCATCATAACGTAAATTGCCCTCTACAAGATATTTATTTTTGAAGGCATAGTTTATACGGCCAAAGTAACCTAGTTGTGATTCCCATGTTTTATCGCCATCAACTATTGGAGGGGCACCTACTGCAAAATTAAATTGCGGGTTATGAATATCAGTTAACTGGTTTACCTGCTGGGACTGCCACTCAGTGGTGGCTGCCACGCGGTTGATACCTAAAATGAATTTAAAATCATGATTTTCTTTTAATTTCAGATTGTATGTAGTAAAAGCATTTATTGTACTGCTTTTGAAATTGGTGGCACGACGGTAAATATGATCAGGATTTGATCCTAAAGAAGTGTAGGTATCATTAGATAACTCGAAAGCAGGCATTGCACCTGGTGCTCCGCTTGCTACTGCATTACCGGTACTGTCAACATATATAGGGTTGCCATTGTCATCAAACCTGGCTTTAGGGGCTACCCATGAATTTCTGGCTGTGTATCTTGTTCCTGGTCTTTTCCAGATTTCTTCCTGGTTCGAAAATGTATAATCAAAATCTAATTTCCAGTTATTCGTAAAATTAAGAGTAGTTCCTAAGCTTACATTCATATAGTTCTGCAAAATATTGGCTGTATTTGCAGCTGCGGCTTCACTAACGGGACTGCGGATGGGATCTCCATTTTGATCGTTGTTAAATGGGTATAAGGGCCCCCATCTGTACAGATAAAGCCAGGGATCTGCAGTGGTTGAACTTGTAACATACGGATATTCTTTATTTCTTCTGGAATACATGGCACCAGCGCGAACAGATATATATTTGTTTATTTCGCTGGAGAGTCGTAAAGAAGCATTATACCGGGTAAAATCATCTTTCTTGGCGGGTTTCATCATACCGCTTTGGTCTAATAAGCCCAGGCCAATATTATAAGAAGTTTTACCGACTGTTTGTCCAATGGCCAGATCATGCTGTTGTGTGGGCGCCCATTCTTTTACCATATAATCGTAAGCGTTATAAGTTCTTACTCCCATTTTCTGATTACTGGCGCCTTGTACATACCAGTCTCTTCCAAATACGGTCGGGTCATTCGGCCCTATGCTTCCTCCATATTTGTTCTGCCATTCTACAGCTTTTAAATAGCTTGCTCTATCTACATAATAAAAAGCACCTGCCGGCGTGGTGATACCAATGCGTTCAGTCGCATCAACGGTGTATTTCAGGGCGTTTACTTCTCCCATTTTCAAATCTTTCCAAACATTCTGCCACGAAAAATTATTGGAATAGGTGATTTGCGGTTTAGCACTGCCAGAGCCTTTTTTAGTAGTGATCAGTATAACGCCGTTTGATGCTTTTGCTCCATAAATTGAAGCAGATGCTGCATCTTTTAAAACAGTGATAGAAGCAATATCATTAGGATTGACAATCTGTATGCTCGGAATTTCAACATTGTCTAATAAAATCAAGGGTTGGCTGTTTCCTTGAAATGAAGTCATCTGTCCCCTGATTTTCATAATTGGGTCAGACCCAACCTCCCCACTGGGTATAACTACACTCAAACCCGAAGCCGCACCTTGCAACCCTCTTCCTACATCGGCAATGGGCCTACCCTGTAATGTTTTTTTAACATCCACTGTAGATACTGCTCCTGTAAGATTTCCCCTTTTTTGCGTACCATATCCAACCACTACTATATCTTCCATAGATTTGTTAAGTGAGGACAGCGAAACTTTAATATTATTTGCCTCTCTTACTGTAAACTGCCGGGTTTCATAACCAACAGACGAGAATTCCAGCACTTCTCCTTTAACGACTTTTATACTAAACCTTCCATCGTTATCGGTTTGGGTACCTGTAGTTTTCCCTTTAACTATAACAGACGCTCCGTCAACCGGAGTATTATCGGGTGAAAGTACAATGCCGGTTATTGTCCGTTCCTGAGCAAATACCTTTTGCTGCAATTGCAGTACAAACAATACAACAAGAAATGTTACTAATTTTCTCATAGCAAAAATTTTAGATTGAAAGTTTATAAAAAGTTTATAGGTATATTAATTCCATATTTTGTTTATAAAACTGTTATCCCTGCCTTAACATACGGCTGCAATACTGGGTCGTCAGGAAATAATTCTGTAATCAGTGTATCTATTTTATCACAGCCACAAATCTGCAAAGGCTGTTGGGAATTAATTTTTTCTGATATGGTAAGGCATACCGTTTTTTTTGAAGATGCCATCATAGCCTTTTTAATCTGAACTATATCCCACTCATTGTCGGAAACGCCGTTTTCCAGGTTAATTGCATTAATTCCGAGGAAACATATATCTACTTTCAGTTCCCTGATCTTTGCCATAGCTTCGGCTCCAACTGAAATTTTTGAATTCTTTGAAATTTTATCACCTATTGCGATCACCTCAATGTTGGGATGATTGGAGTATTCAAAAAGTGCGGGTATGCTTCCTGAGATAAACGTAGCATTCAATGTAAGCGGAAGCGCCCTTGCAAGCTCGATAATTGTGGTTCCCCCTCCCGATAAAACAAACATCCCATCTTTAACAAGAGATGCTGCTTTGGTGGCAATCACTCTTTTCTGCGAGTATGCATATACTTCTCTTGAAGAATGGTGGCTTTTGTGAAAAGATGGTGACAAGGCCCCGCCATGGACCTTTATAATCTTTCCATCGTCTGCTAATTGTTGTAAGTCCCTTCTTATAGTATCATCGGACACATTTATTTGCTGACCCAGGTCCGAAGACAATACCTTGTTGTGAACATTAACCTGGTGGAGGATATAGGCGTGCCGTTCAACTTTTAGCATTAGTTAAGGGATTGTTAATCAAAACTAAATTAAAAAACCACAAAACCGCAAAAACTGCATAATTATTTTTTTGAAAGGAGCAAAAAACCGTAAAATAACGCAAAACAGCATATAATTCCAGCAGATAGCATGAAGACTAGCCTGGCATTTTTGATTTTGGGATGGCCGTTCTTTGGACGTTTTGGCCAAAATTGAAGCAGAAGAATCGGCAATTTGAAGGTTATTTATAGTAGATTGCACCTATTAAGAAATAGGCACCGGCAAAAAATTTTTCTATGGTCAGTATGTTGATAACAATGGACTCGTAGCCTTTAAAAGTCACAGCTCTTTTAATTTGCAATCATCTGGATGGTGTTTTCTCTATAGTGGCAGAATCACTATGATGTGCTATAGTTGAATCCTGTTTTTCATCCGTTGAGAGATCTTCGTTATTATTCCCGCCTCGTTCTTCATCATCCATTATAGCTGACGATTGAAAAATCGAGGCCATTTTTTTTGCATCATAAATGGCGCGGTTGTATTTATTTCCTAAAACAATAATGGTAACCGAGTCCTGGATCATCCTTATAAAAACGGTATTGTTTCCATGCCACCATCCATTATGATAGATGATTTTTTTTCCGTCAGGATACACATTCATTCTCCACCCATAACCGTAGTTTCTAATTCCGGGCTTTTCGTTACTGTAAGGGGTGTATGCGGCTTCTAAAGTTTCGTCGGTAAACACCTGGTTGGTGTAGAGCGCCTGGTCCCATTTCAAAAGATCTTCAGGGGTACTGTAAATATTTTTATCACCAAAGCCGGTATCCAGGTAGGTGAGCCCTTCCTGCCTTCCACGCCAATCGTAGGAAGGCATCGCTTTTGCACTATCTGCCATCGTAAATACATAAGTATTGTTCATGTTAAGCGGTGTAAAGAAATATTCCTGCAGGAAATCAGGGTAGCTCTTACCCGAGGCTTTTTCAATTATTAATGCCAGCAATGCATAATTCGTATTGCAATAAGTAAAGTGTGTACCGGGTGTGCCCTGCAATGGGGGTTTAAATTTTTCAAGATACATGAGTATGTCCTGGTCGGAGCAATACTGTTTTATATTCCAACCGAGCGGTTGCATAAAATAAATATAATTGGGAAGTGCGCTTCTGTGGCTCAGCAATAATTTTATCGTCACATTATCGTATGGAAATCCCGGAAAATATTTTTTTACATCATCGTTAAGTTTCAGCTTTCCAAGTTCGGCAAGCTTTAAAACTGCCATGCCGGTAAAGGTTTTTGAAACTGATGCAAGGTGGAAAGCACTGGCGGGAGTAAGCGAATCCTTTTTCTGAAGATTAAAATACCCATGATAATCTTCAAAAATTATCCTTCCTTTTTTAGCAACTAATATGGCCCCGTTAAAACCCCTGGCTATAAAATGCTTATAGTAAAAATCCTTTACCTCATTATAATATCTGTCAAAATCTGCCTTTGGAATGTTTCCCGGCGGAGGCGGTCTGTAAGCCAGTGAATCTTTATTTACTGAGTCAGTCTCGCCCGCTGAACCCGAGTTGCAGGCTGCAAAAAAAAATGAAATAACAAAAATTATAAAATAGATTCTGCAAACGTTCATTGGAAATTATTCATAGATTAAGGGACTATATTTGCAATATTACATTACAAACTTTATATGGCAGAAAAAAAAGCAACAAGTTACCCTAAAGAAAAAATTAAAATTCTCTTTCTCGAAAATATCAGCAAAGCAGCAGCCACAAAATTTACAGAAGCAGGTTACAGTTCGGTAAAGCAAATACCCGGCGCATTGAGTGAAAGTGATTTAATAAAGGAAATTAAAGACGTTCACCTGCTGGGGATACGTTCCAAATCAAAGATTACGGAAAACGTTTTGAATAATGCGCCAAAGCTCCAGGCAATCGGATGCTTTTGTATTGGCGTAAACCAGGTTGATCTTTCCGCAGCCACGAAAAAAGGTGTCACTGTTTTTAATGCTCCTTATTCAAATACACGCTCCGTTGCAGAGCTTGTGATTGCTTCATCGATTATGTTAATAAGAAAAATTCCAGATAAAAATAAAGCGGCACATGATGGAATATGGCTCAAGGATTCCAGTGGAAGCCATGAGCTCCGCGGTAAAACCTTGGGTATTGTTGGTTATGGCAATATCGGCTCACAGGTAAGCGTGCTTGCAGAAGCATTGGGTATGAAAGTAATCTTTTATGATGTGGAAACTAAAATGCCGCTCGGAAATGCTGAAGGAAAGTCTACTTTAAAAGAATTGATCCGGCATTCTGATATTATTACGCTTCATGTGCCTGATTTGCCTTCGACACGCAATATTATAACAAAAACAACATTGAAGTATTTCAAACCTTCGGCAATGCTTATCAATTATGCAAGGGGCCAGGTAGTTGATATTCCTGCCCTGGGAAATGCATTGGAAAATAACGAAATTGGTGGTGCTGCAATCGATGTCTTTCCATCGGAGCCTCAAAAAAATGGTGACCTTTTTCAATCGCCTCTCCAGGGCCTGAGCAATGTGATATTGACTCCCCACATCGGAGGCTCAACGGAAGAAGCCCAATTGAATATTGGAGAGGACGTAAGCAATAAGCTTTTTAATTTCCTGGAAAAAGGAATTACAACGGGTTCTCACACTATACCCGGTTTGAGCTTGCCACCGCAGGAAGGCACCCACCGCATTTTGCATATACATAATAATGTACCCGGTGTTTTGTCTGAGATAAACACAGAACTTTCAAAGCATAAAATAAATATCCTCGGCCAGTATTTGAAAACCAATGACGAAATAGGCTATGTTGTTTTAGATGTAAATAAAAACTTGTCAGGCAGTGCACTTGAATTATTAAAAAAAGTGAAAGAGACGATTAAGGTAAGATTATTGTATTAAAAAGATTGGTACTTCATTATTTACGAAGAAGTTTCCCAAATTTTTGAAATACAAATTTTGATAATTATGAATGTAGTTATAATTGGCGGCGGTTTCGGCGGATTGAAGCTTGCAAGAAAACTTACCAACAAAAAAGGCTTTGACGTTACTTTAATAGACCGTTTTAATTTCCACCAGTTTCAGCCATTATTTTACCAGGTTGCCACAGCGGGGCTTGATGCCAGTGATATTTCCTTTCCGTTGAGAAAAGCTTTTCACAAAGAAAATAATATTCATTTCAGGATGGGAGTGGTAACGTCCGTGGACGTGGTGAATAAAAAAGTGATTACAGATGAAGCAGAGTATTCTTTTGACGCACTTGTAATAGCAACAGGCGCTGACACAAATTTCTTCGGAAATCAGCAATTAATAGATAACACTTTTCCAATGAAAAGTACCGTGGAAGCCCTTCAAATTAAATACAGGCTTCTCCAGAATATGGAAGAAGCTATGTATGCAAAAACCGCCGATGAACTGGAAAATCTTTTGACTATAGTTGTTGTGGGAGGTGGCCCTACCGGTGTTGAAATGAGTGGGGCAATAGCGGATATGCGGCGGTTTGTTTTGCCGAAGGATTATCCTGAAATAGATTTCAGTAAAATGAAGATCTATTTGCTGGAAGGAAGCCCCGAAACATTAGGAACAATGTCAGATAAATCAAGCAAAGATTCAATGGAATATTTGAAAAAGCTTGGCGTAATCGTGAAGACAGAAACGATCGTAAAAAATTATGATGGCAAAACCGTTTCTATGCAAAATGGTGAAACCATAGATTCGTGCCTGGTTGTATGGGCAGCAGGTATAAAAGGAAATATTCCCGCCGGAATTGATAAAGACCTTATTGTAAAAGGGAATCGCATTAAAGTTGATAGGTATAGCAGGGTAATTGGCCTTGAAAATATTTATGCGATAGGAGATGTTGCCCACATGGAAACTGAGAAATATCCCCATGGCCATCCCCAGGTAGCATCGGTAGCTATTGCGCAGGGTGAAACCCTTGGCAGGAATTTTTTGAAAATGCAGAAACAGCAGGCTGCCGTAGAATTTGAATACCACGATAAAGGTTCCATGGCTACTGTGGGCCGTAATCTTGCTGTTGTTGACATACCCAAACCTAAATTTCACTTTAGGGGATTTTTTGCGTGGATGATATGGATGGGCCTTCATCTCTTTCTATTACTTGGCGTTAAAAACCGGCTCTCGGTTTTTAGTAACTGGATTTATAATTACATTACCTACGATCAGAATTTACGATTGATATTTCGGCCTTTTTACCGGGCTAAAGCTAAATGATATGGAGTCACATTTTTTACACGCAGAGTGGAATAACCTTATCATGGCGAACTATGCAGTGCCCAAAGAAATACTTTTACCTTACGTGCCGGAGAAAACAGCGCTTGATTTTTTTGAGGGAAAAACATACATAAGCCTGGTAGGATTTATGTTTTTAAATACAAAGATCATGGGGCTGAGTGTCCCTTATCATATTAATTTCGAGGAAGTGAATTTGAGGTTTTATTTAAAACATAATGACAAGGGAAATTGGCTGCGTGGAGTATGTTTTATAAAGGAGATTGTACCCAGGCCCGCTATCGCTCTCATTGCGAACAACCTGTATAGGGAAAAATATTTGACAATGAAAATGGAACATTTTCATCACGAGAGCGATGTTGCATTTGAAACCGGGTATATGTGGAGAAGCAACAAAAAATTGCATACACTCACCGCAACTTCGTATAAGAAGTCTTCGCCCATGTGCGTTGGAAGCGAAGAAGAATTCATAGCAGAACATTATTGGGGATTCACAAAGGTAAATGCGGCCAAGACTTATGCATACCAGGTGAAACATCCCCGCTGGGAAATATTTCACGTGACTGATTATAAAATTGATTGTGACTTTACTGATCTGTTTGGTAAAGAATTTTCGTTTTTGAACCACGATAAACCTTCCTCAATTTTTATGGCAAAGGGTTCTGAAGTGAAAATTTTTCCTAAAAGAACGTTGAATTAATAAAATTCTGCCAGAATTCTTTTTGCTCTTGACTTAAAGCCCGCGGTTTGTTGATCTATTTGTTCTTCAATTAGTAGTTTTATTTCCGGAATTATTTCCGGATATTTTTTTGCCAGTTTACCAAGGATTGTCAAGGAAAAAGCTTTGACGGCAACTGATTCCTTTGGAGATTCAACATAGTTAAAGCATATTTCCATAACACGGCCTTCCTGCATTTCCGGAATGTCAACATGTTGCAGAACCCTAACTGTATTCCTTTTAATTGCGTCATGGAGATTTGGCTTACGGAGGTTGTTTATCAATTTTTCAAATTTGTTCTTCATGAAGAAGGGGTGGGAAATTGCGCAACAGCTCAAAGGCCATGCGGCGCGTTGCGTTACACGATATTCATCATTCAGAAACAGGTAAAATAATTGATCGAATTTTTTTGGATCATCCCCAATCCAGGAAACAATTTTATCGCAGTTATTTTTTGAATGCTCTTTTAGAATTGTTTCACGTAAGTCCATACAATCATCCATACATATCAGCTATAATTTGTAAGCAACAGGTTTTTCATTTTATACACCTCCTCTTTGTTTACCGCAGCATGTTTCATTTGCTCATGCATCGCCTCATTTACGTATTTCATTTTGGTGTCCTTGTATGTTCCAGCCGAGCTATGAAACTCAACAGCACCTGTATTTTCAGCCAAAGAAATAATATTTTCCGACGTTACTCCTGAGCCCGGCATGATAATGATTCTTTCATTCGCATGAGTAATTAGTTCTTTGATTAACTCTTGCCCATCAACGGCTTTTGGTTGTAACCCCGAAGTTAAAATCCTTTCGCAACCAATATCAATAATATCTTCTAATGCTTCCACGGCGTTTGAAGTTCTGTCAAATGCGCGATGGAAGGTAACACCTAACGGATACGCATAACTTACAAGAGCCTGGCATTTTTCCTTGTCAACTTTTCCTTCAGGTGTGAGTATTCCAAGCACAACTCCGTCACATCCCAGCTTTCTGCACGTCTCAATATCAGTTTTCATTATTTCATACTCTGCCCTGCTATATAGAAAGTCTCCACCCCGCGGCCTTATCATAACATATAATTCAATCCGGAGTAGATTTCTTGCGGCCTGTATAAATCCATACGAGGGAGTAGTGCCGCCTTCAGAAGGATTATCACATAACTCAATGCGATCGGCGCCCGCTTCCCTGGCATCAATGCAGCTCTCAATATTAAATCCGATTATTTCAAGTTTCATATATCGGCATTTGCTCTTTGATTGAATTAAGGTTCAGTCTGCCGTATCAAATACGTATTTAGATGGAATAATTTTTTCTTCCCCATTACTTTTTACAGAAAATGCAAAGCCCTTCTGAACAGCGTAAGCGCCGTATTGTCCTTTATTATTCAAAGCCAGAAAGCCAACCTGTAATGTTTTAGCTTTTTTCATATCACGCTTAATAATCCGGTCAATGGCCTTTCGGCAGGCCGTTTCAGGAGAATCGCCCTGGCGCATGAATTCTACTACAAGGTGAGTTCCACAGATGCGGATCACTTCTTCCCCAACGCCGCTTGAAGTTGCTGCACCAACTTCATTGTCCACAAAAAGCCCGGCACCAATAATAGGTGAGTCTCCAACCCGGCCATGAATTTTAAAAGCCATACCGCTTGTTGTGACTGCACCACTCATATTCCCCGCTGCATCTAATGCGACCAATCCCATCGTGTCATGATTGGCTGATCCATCTTCGAAAAAATTGGGAGCGAAAGGGCCATTTTGTTTTTTACCTACGTTGCCGGCGGACTGGTTTTCGATGTTAATTACAGGTTTGTACTCGCTTTTTTTAAGCCATTCTTCATAAGCTTTTTTTGCATCATCAGAAAGTACCCGGGGTTCTTTTGCGAAGCCATTTTCAACGGCAAATTGCTGAGCTCCCTCGCCAACAAGTAATACGTGGGGAGTTGTTTCCATAATTTTTCTTGCAACGGAAACCGGGTGCAAAATTTGTTCGAGACCTCCAACACCACCACAATTTGAATGCTCATCCATAATACACGAATCAAGTGTTACAATACCATCCCTGTCAGGATAGCCACCAAGGCCAACGCAGCAATTGATTGTGCCTTCCATGTAGCGGGCACCAGCTTCAACAGCGTCAAGTGCTCTTCCGTTCGCGGATAATATTTTCCACGCTTCAGTATTAACGGGTTTGCCGCTGTCCCACGTGGAGACAACAATTGGTTTCGTTTGCTCGGTACTGGTAGTAAATATCTTTTTTACTGAAAGTAAAGGAGCTGATAGGGTTGAAAGCTGTATAAATTTTCTTCTGTCGAGCATAAATTTTTCTTAATGAGTTAGTCTTTTTTAATTGTATTTCTGTGCATTGAAAGCTTTTTTATCATTTCATCAGACATTGGATCTGCGTAAGTGCCAAATGCATTTACCATGGCCCCCTTCATTTTGCCATTCTTTGACTCAACTGCGTATACCACTGCTTCATCTGAAGGGTTCGTTTCTCCTTCGAACCTGTAAACTTCCGTAATTTCAAATTCATCAGGGTTTAAGCAAGCCTTGGTAGCACTGCATATTAACTTATCAAAAGCAATATTGAAATCGGTAGTATAGCCTCTTTCTTCTAAACTATTAAGGGTGGTAGAGACTGTATCGTAGTTGGGCATAGTAAAAGTGTTTTTTCAAAATTAATCAACTTACAAAAAAGAAGCGTCTAATAGATGAATGGGAGCTGAAGTTATTTAATTATTGTTTTGTTATTTAAAAAAAATGTGGAAAACAATTTATCCGGGTTTTTGATTTTCAATTGATTCCCTGGACCTCGATGTCAATTTGATAAAGTAAATAGTAACCAGGAGCGTCATTAAAGCCGTGAAAATAAATATAGCTTTTCCGCCGAGCATTACCCATAATAGTCCTGCAATGCTGCTCGCGATTAGCGTGCAAATACTTTGCAATCCCGTATAAGTTCCGAGCGCACTGGCAGTTTCTTTACTACTTACGATATTACTTATCCATGCTTTTGAGATGCCTTCGGTGGCCGCCGCATATACGCCATACAGAAAAAATAAGGCAAAGAAAATATATAAGTTGGTATTAACTGCGAAACCTCCATATACCAATGAAAATATAAACAGGCCAGCTATGAATATTTTTTTTAAGCCTATTTTATCTGCTAAAATTCCGGCGGGATATGCGAGCAAGGCAAACACGAGGTTATAAAAAATGTACACTCCGATAACATAAACGTCGCTGAGGCCGGCATCTTTCATTTTTAATAATAGAAAGGCATCAGAGCTGTTGAATAGCGCGAATAGGAGAAGGCCTGTAATTAATTTTTTATAAGATTGATTGCTTTTTTTCCAGTAATTAAATATTGAAAAAAAATTTCCAGGTAGTTGTTCGTTTGCCGGTAGTTTATTTTTCTTTTTTTCTTTGAGCAATAGGGTGGAGGTGACCGCTGCAATCCCCGGAATAAAAGCGAGTATAAAAAGCAATTGATACCTGCCTGGATAAAAGTACAGAAAGATTAATGCAATGATTGGCCCAAGTACCGCGCCGGAAGTATCCATGCTCCGGTGAAATCCAAAAACTTTTCCCCTGTTTTCAACAGAACTTTCATCGCTGAGCATTGCATCTCTTGCCGCCGTCCTAATTCCCTTACCAAACCTGTCAAGTGTTCTTGCAAAAAAAATCCATAGAGGATAGATAAATGCAGCCAACATGGGTTTTGAAATGGAACTGAGAAAATAGCCTAATTGTACAAAGGGTAATCTTTTCCCGGTATTGTCGCTTATTCTGCCAAAGTAACTTTTACTAATACCTGCGGTTGCTTCTGCTAAACCTTCAAGAATGCCAATAAGCAAAAACGAAAATCCAATGCTCCGCAGAAATACCGGCATTACCGGGTAGAGCATTTCACTTGCCACGTCTGTAAAAAGGCTGACAATTGATAAAAGCCATATTGTGCGGGTAAGTGCTTTTTGTTTCATCTGAATATCGAGGAGAGAATTCCTGTTCTTAGTGAAAATATCAAATAACGACAGTATTTAGCATATGTTTTTAAATGATCAACATGTGACCAGTAAAATAATTGATAGTTTTGATAAAAATGCAAGTGATATTAAGCCCTGAAAGTAAATGTGGATTTACAATTCAGAGAAATTCCCTGGGATATTTTTTACACTCTTGTTAACTAAACGATGAACTTATACATTAAAAATATGGTTTGCGACCGGTGCATTACAGCCGTCAGGCAATTGCTGGATGATTTGAAATTACGTTTTTCCGGGTTGCAACTTGGTGAAGTCACGTTGCTTAAAATTCCTTCTGAAACGCAAATGAAAATTTTAAAAAGCCGGCTCAATCAATTGGGATTTGAGATATTGGATGACGAAAGAAAACGTATTATAGATAAAATTAAAACTGTGATCATTGAATATGTGCATTACGGCGTGGGAGATGAGAAATATAAATTTTCGGCGTTGCTTAGTGCTAAAGTGCACAAGGACTATTCATACCTAAGTAAATTGTTTTCAGAAACAGAAGGTATAACTATTGAAAAATATATGATCAACCAAAAAATAGAAAGAGCGAAAGAACTTATAGTATATGATGAATTGAGCCTTACTGAAATTGCATACCAGTTGGGATATAGCAGTGTGGGACACCTGTCTTCTCAATTTAAAAAAGTTACAGGGCTTTCACCCACCCACTTTAAAATGGTGCCGGGGAACAGGCGGAAGACTCTCGACAGTTTATAAAAACAAAAAAGCTAATTAATCTATTTAATGTTGAAACATCCACTTATAAATACTTTATAGCAAAAAGAATTTTTATTCAAATTTTTTTTAGCGCCAGGCGCAAATTTAAATTGTAAGGTTAATAGCAAATATCCTGAGGTGTTATGCTAAATCCATATTGAGTTTATGAAATTCATGAATGGTCACGCAGGATTCACTAATCAATTTAGAAATATATTCTGCGTTGGTTTTAAAGTTTCAGAGCTCCATTCATATTCCTTACAGCATCTGCACTTTTACTGAAAGCAGCCTTTTCATCTTCAGTTAAATTAAAATCGATAATTTTTTCCCAGCCCTCTTTTCCCAGCACAACGGGTACTCCCATACATATATCTTTTTGGCCATATTCGCCATCCAGCATCACCGAGCAGGGTATTAATTTTTTTTCATCCCGTACAATTGACTCAACCAGTGCTGCGCCGGCGGCTCCGGGTGCATACCATGCACTTGTTCCCAATAAGCCCGTAAGGGTCGCGCCGCCTACCATCGTATCAGCCGCTACCTTCTTCAATGTTTCTTCATCAAGGATGCTTGAAACCGGGATACCGTTATACGTAGCTAATCTAGTTAAAGGAATCATTGTGGTATCGCCATGCCCGCCAATTACAACTGCCTGCAGGTCCTGCGAGGAACAACCAATAGCCATTGAAAGATAATATTTAAATCTGCTGCTGTCCAATGCGCCGCCCATACCGATGATCCTGTTTTTGGGAAGCCCGCTCGATTTCAATGCGAGGTAAGTCATTGTATCCATGGGATTGCTGATGACAATAATAATAGCATCGGGGGAGTGCTCCAATATACTATTGGTTACATCTTTTACGATTCCCGCATTTATTCCAATAAGTTCTTCGCGGGTCATTCCAGGTTTACGGGGAATTCCTGAAGTGATAACTGCCACCTGGCTTCCGGCGGTTTTCTTATAATCATTTGTTGAACCAATAATCTTTGTATCACTTCCCAGCAATGCAGCACTCTGCAAGAAATCCATCGCTTTACCTTCAGATACGCCTTCTTTAATATCTAATAATACTAATTCTTCACAAAGCTCTTTCCTGGCAATATTGTCTGCACAGGTTGCGCCTACTGCGCCTGCACCTACTACTGTTACTTTCATTTTACTATATTTAATTTTTTCAAAAAATGGTTGCCTGCCAAAGATAATGTTTCATCTTAAAATACATTAAATCGCATGATGTGTATCACTAAAAGTTGTGAAACCTGGGCCAACATATTTAAATACTCAACGTAAAATCAACGCCAGAAGAATTTTTAGATTTGCGCTTTTACTATCCTTTAACTACGCGGTTTTAGTCTTTCGATTAATTTAATAGTCCTATTCGTTAAAACCTACATGCATAAATTACCCGCGTCTGCTTTGGTACTCTTTTTAATAACATGCTTTAGTTCCAAGCATCAGTAATTCTTACGGCAATCCCCGACGCAACGGGATCTGCAGTTTCGCTGCGTTGGAATATGATAAATCCATCGGTAACAGCTTATATTTTATTAAGAAGCATTGATGGCGTTGTTTGGCAGGTAGCTGCAGCAAATCCTGTTTACAGAAATTATAATTCTTCAACAATTCTTGCCTATAACGATAAGGTATCGGAGAGAAGAAAATTGTTTTACCGTGTGAGGATTTATGACAGACTTGACAATACAGTAGCAATCTAATACTGCAGTTGCTGAAATTCCAAAAGGAAGATATATCCCGGAAAACATGCGGGCTCAGGACCAATAACTTCTTCATCACATCAGGTAAACGAGGCATCCTGGCAATGTTTCCAGACCCGGTTGTTGATGTGCTGAATATCTCCTATAAAAAAACTGCACGGATAATGGGAGTCATTAATGTTCTTATATCTGACGTAACCGGGAAAATTGTTGTGCGCTTCCGGCAGGCTTCAAACAATAAACACTTACACATTTCAGTTAGTAATCTGAAAGCCGGGCTCTATTTTATAAAAATAGATGTATTAAATGAAAGGCAAATGAATGATAAATTTATAAAGCGATAATTATAATTCGGCAGCGATGCTGTCGATCTTTACACTTCCTTCGAAGGCCTTTTTAAAGTCACCTTTTTTATCGTATAAAAAAATAGATGGCAGATTTTTCACTTTAAAGAACACCGGGAAGAAAAATTTTGTATCCCGCGCCATCGTTATTTGCGGATAATTTGCAATCTTATAATTTTTATAAAAGGCAATCATTTCATCATACGGAAGATAAGTAACCATTACGATCTGGGTGTTTCGGAACTTATCAATGTTGGCAATTAACTCTTCTGTTTCATGTTGGCAATGCTCGCAATCGGGACTAAAGATTATAAATAATACAGGTTTCTTTTTTTGAAGATTTTCTCTTGAAAATTCAGTGCTGTCAGGCGCTTTATAAACTGTAAAGGTTGGGATAGTCGGAAATCTTAAATAAACGGGTTCTTCATCATTCGTTTGCGAGATGCCTTTGATACCAGTTAATAAAAATGCCAGTGCAAATAATATGTTTCTCAATATATTTTTTTTACAAAGTTAGGGGAAGAAATTAATCAATTTCAAAGTCATGATTTAGAATGATATCGTTAAATATAATTTAACAGGATCGGTGAAACTTTAGTTTACCTGGTGTTTCATTTTTTTCAAAAATTTCTCCCTCCCCGGTATTCTGTTTATAAAATATCTCTTAATACTCTTTGCGCAGCATGATAGCCGCACATTCCGTGAACACCTCCACCGGGTGGTGTTGAGGAAGAGCATATATAAATTCCCTTGGCTGATGTTCTGTATGGTGAGAAGCGCAATGCAGGCCTTGTGAAAAGTTGTCCCAGGTCCTGTACTCCACCATTAATGTCTCCACCAATGTAATTTGCATTATACGATTCCAACTCTGATGTATTCATCACATGACGTGCTAAAATCCGTTGGCGGAATCCCGGCGCAAACCTTTCAACTTGCTTTTCAATTCTATCAGTCATATTTTCCGAAGAGCCATTGGGTACGTGGCAATAAGCCCAGGCGGTATGTTTTTGTGCTGGTGCCCGGGAACTATCAAATACACCTGGCTGCGCAAATAAGGCGAATGGTTTTTCAGGGTGTTGCCCTTTATAAATCATTTTTTCACCTGCTGCAATTTCTTCCATCGTATTTCCAATATGAATTGTTCCGGCATTACAGCATTCTTTCGCTACGAATGGAACCGGGCCATCCAAGGCCCAATCTATTTTAAAGACACCCATTCCATAACGGTATTTATTTAATTGTCCTTTATATAGAGGCGACAGATTGTATCCTGCGATCAGTAACAGTTGCCGGGGGGTTACATCAAGCAAAACGGCATGTGACGAGGGAAGCTGTTTCAATGATTTTACTTCGAAGTTTGTTTCTGTTTTTCCCCCGATTGAAATAAAAAATGCAGTTAGCGCATCCGCAATCTTTTGTGATCCGCCTTTGGCAAAAGGCCACCCTTTGTCATGGCCTAACACAAGTAACAACAGGGCAAAAGCTGATGTGGCCGCGTTCGTGAGTGGTTGAATAGAATGTGCAGCCATGCCGGCCCATAGTCCCCGGGATTGAAAACCGTGCAAATGGTTTTTGGCAAATTTAGTAGCGGAAGAAAGTGCATAGTACCCAAACTTGGCTGCGGCGATTGGGTGTTTTGGAATGCGCAAGGGACCCAATAGAAAATTCTTAATTAACGGCCAATCTTTCAATAGCTCCTTCATGAGGTTATTGTAAAATGATTCATCGTCACTGTTCAGAAATTTGTTTGAAGTTTCAAAAACAGATCTCGATAGTATAGCTGCTGTACCATCATCAAAAGGGTGAGCTGCTGCTACATCAGGATAAATATATTCCAGCCCGAAATCCTGTAGGGGAAGTGATGTGAAAAAAGGGGATTCTGCAGCCAAAGGATGCACGGCCGAGCAAATATCATGTATAAATCCCGGCAACGTAAGTTCCGCCGATCTTAAACCTCCACCAGTCGTGGATTTTGCTTCAGTAACTAATACCGAAAGCCCTGCCTGCTGCAATACAATAGCTGCCGCTAGCCCATTGGGGCCTGAGCCAACAACCACCGCATCAAAATCTTTCTTAGTTCGCATTATTTTTTTCCGGCAAAGAATGTTTTAGTATCGGCTCAGTGAGTAATATCAACATCATAATTTTTTAGTTAAATCACACGAGACGTAGTAGAATTAAGACATTCCAAAACAGGTAACAATTAAATTTATAATTTTTCCATAGTTAATTGTCAAAGCATTTTCACTTGCACCATTTTTTATACCTTCACCGCCTAAAAATATTTTATGGCATCTACTTCTGATATGAGAACAGGCCTTATCCTGAAAATTGACGGCAGTCTTTACACCGTGATTGAATTTGGACAGAACAAGACCGCACGGGCCGCGGCGAAGGTATGGGCAAAGCTAAAAGGTGTTGACAATAACCGGACCATTGAGCAAACCTGGAATAGCGGAGAAACTATATTTCCGGTAAGAGTTGAAAAAAAACCATTCCAGTTTTTATATAAAGATGATACAGGCTATACTTTTATGGACACTTCAACTTACGAGCAAATATCTGTTGCACCCGAAATGGTTGACGCCCCGCAGTTCCTTAAAGACGGACAAGAGGTTTCCGTTCTGATAAACGGAGAAACTGATCAGCCAATGGGTGTGGAACTTCCTGATAAAATTGTAGTGCTGGTTACTTATAGTGAACCTGGCGTGAGAGGTGATACTGCTACACGTACATTAAAGCCGGCCACCGTTGAAACCGGTGCGACAGTTAATGTTCCATTGTTTGTAAATGAAGGAGAGTTAATAAGAGTAAATACCAAAACCGGTGAATATGTTGAAAGGGTGAAAGAATAAATGATTTCTCGATTTCTTCCGTTTTTGTCCAATAATTACCTCCTTTGTGGACAATTTCATCTCATTTTGATAAAAATTACCTGATTTTTCCGTTTTTTTTATTTTGATGGAATCGTTAATTTCTTAAATCATTCCCTATCTTAGCTGCCCGTTTTCCATTACATAAATTTAATTTCTCTATATGGATATTAAACAAATACAGGAACTCGTAAAGCTTGTAAATAAGAGTAACATTGGCGAGCTTAAAATCGAGAAAAGTGATTTCAAGATTACCATCAAGCAAAAGCAGGATGTCTCGCAACAAACTTTTTCGCAACAATCGCCTCCCCAGCAACCACCTCAAAACTTTCTGCCGCCCACGTTTCCGCCTTCTACTACCACTGAATCCAAGAATATTGGTAAAGAGATTGCAACTAAACCTGACAACACAATTACAATTAAAAGCCCGATGATCGGCACTTTTTACCGGCAGGCAGGTCCGGATAAACCTGTATTTGTTAGTATCGGAGAAGAAATTGTACCCGGCCAGGTTGTTTGCATTATTGAGGCCATGAAGCTTTTTAATGAAATAGAAAGCGAAGTATCAGGAAAAATTGTAAAAGTGCTGGTTGAAGATGCATCTCCTGTAGAATTTGACCAGCCGTTATTCCTGGTGGAACCTTCTTAATTTAAATATGAAAATTTACCAATAGCTCGATTCGAAAATGGAACCTCCTGTGATAATCAAATTTTTTTATGAAAAAAGAAATATTTGAAAATAATCCAATCCTAAAATTATCGTTTGATTTTTCTCTAATGGTAATAAAATACTGCGAAGGGCTTGAAATTCAAAAAAAATACATCATTGCGAGACAGCTTCTTAAATCCGGAACTTCCATTGGCGCGAATGCTATGGAAGCTCAGAACGCGGAAAGTAAAGCCGATTTCATTCATAAAATGAAAATCGCTGCTAGGGAATCTGAAGAGTCTCAATACTGGCTTTGGCTCTGTGAATATGCTGCTTCTTATCCAAATTGTGAAACTCTTCAAAATAAACTGGAAGAAATAAATAAAGTTTTAGGTAAAATTTTATCCACTTCAAAAAAGAAATCTCCTATTAGTTATTTGATTTGTAGTTTGTTTTTTTAAACGTATGCCTGTAGTCTGTCTCGAATATGAAAAAATTTCAAAATGTCTCAATTTCGATAATTATGAACCTCGTTGCGATAGATTTTATTTATGAAAAAAAATTCTTTAGGAACAGGCGGATTATAAAATTTTCCCCTCGTTTTTCCATGGGGAGTGTAGAAGTTTGTAAACGGCTTGTTTTCACATTTTCACATTTTCACATTTTCACATTTTCAAATTAGATACTTTGTTTAAAAAAATATTAATTGCAAATAGGGGAGAGATCGCTTTGCGCATTATACGTACCTGTAAGGAAATGGGTATTAAAACGGTTGCGGTTTACTCAACAGTTGATAAAGACAGCCTTCATGTAAAGTTTGCCGATGAAGCTGTTTGCATTGGGAAACCGGCAGGTGCTGATAGTTACATGAATATGCCACATATAATGGCTGCCGTAGAAATTACTAATTCAGATGCAATACACCCAGGGTATGGGTTTCTTGCTGAAAATGCAAAATTTGCCCAGATATGTATTGATCATAATATAAAATTTATAGGACCCACTCCCGGAATGATAAATGGAATGGGAGACAAAATTACTGCGAAAGAAACGATGATTAAAGCGGGCGTGCCTGTTGTTCCCGGTGGACAAGGTTTGCTCGCCGATGTCAATGCAGCAAAGAGCGAGGCTAAAGATATTGGTTACCCCATAATTTTAAAAGCTACGGCTGGTGGCGGGGGAAAAGGCATGCGTGTGGTTTGGGAGGAAAAAGATATTGAAAGGTCGTTTAATAATGCCAAAGCAGAAGCAGCAGCGTCTTTTAAAAATGATGGTATCTATATGGAAAAATTTGTGGAGGAGCCGCGCCATATCGAGATACAAATAGCAGGAGACCAGTTTGGCAACGTATGCCATTTAAGTGAGCGTGATTGCTCCATACAGCGACGTCACCAAAAGCTTGTAGAAGAATCTCCATCACCTTTTATGACGGAAGAACTTCGTGAGAAAATGGGAGATGCAGCTATTAAAGCAGCATCGGCGATCAATTATGAAAGTGTGGGTACTGTTGAGTTTTTGGTAGACAAGCATCGCAACTTCTATTTCATGGAAATGAATACCAGGATACAGGTGGAGCATTGTGTAACCGAGGAGGTGGTAAATTATGATCTTATTAAAGAACAAATAAAAATTGCCTGCGGAGAAAAAATCTCCGGAAGAAATTATTATCCGGAGATGCATGCAATTGAATGCAGGATAAATGCTGAAGATCCTTACAATGATTTTCGTCCTTCCCCAGGGCGTATAACGGTGCTTCATCAGCCCGGAGGCCATGGAGTACGGGTAGACAGCCATGCATATGCGGGCTATGTAATTCCTCCTTATTACGATAGTATGATCGGAAAATTAATTGCTGTGGCCCAAACCCGGAATGAAGCGATTGACACTATGAACCGGGCATTAAGTGAATATGTAATTGAAGGCATTCATACTACAATTCCTTTCCACATTCAGTTAATGCAAAATGAAGATTTCAGAAAGGGGAATTTTACCACTAAATTTTTAGAAGGGTTTAAGATGAAATAGAAATCTCGCGTTTTACCCTCAATCGCCCCGCAAGTGTTGGCAAAGGCTTGGAAAAAAAGCCTATAGCTTGACAAAATTTTGGGTAACAGTATTTCCACTAGCAAGATGAATGATAATAAAATAGTATCCTGCCGCTAACGGTCTAATGTCAATAGTGTTGGTACCCGCCCGGGGCGTATATGCAATAACCTTTCGACCCACATGATTAAAAATTGCGATGACGCTTCCTTTATAGTCGTTGCTACTTTCAATTTGGACATTTATGAAATTTTTTGCCGGAACAGGCCAGATACTTACAGTAGTAGCATTACCTGCTACATTTACAGTGCATGTTTTTGAATAAGAAATGTTTCCCTCAAAATCCAATGCCCTTATCCTGTAATAATTTATTCCATAGCTGGGCCTTGTATCTGTAAACATATACATAATCTCGCCCAGGCCTTGTCTGCTAGAGTGGTAGCCAATGCTATCCCAGGTTTTGCCGTCGACACCATGTTCTATATAATACCCCCTGTTGTTAATTTGCTGGTATAATGACCAGTATAACGATACCGATTTATTATCAGTCGCAAATGCTTTAAAACCAGACCAGCCAAGGGGTAATATGTTGAATGGGTAATTGCATGACGTGAGGTCAACCATAACACCCGGCGTGCTAAAAGAATTTATATGGGTGATAGAAAGATTATTTTGAAGCAGGTACAGGTCATCTGTAGTACACAGATAAATCTGACCGGTTGCGCTGGATGAGATACCAACGAACGGAAGATTTGAGGGCGTGGGTTGTGTAGGCGGCACCATTTCGATAAAGATTACCGATGCCTGTGGACCGGTAGGTAGTGGCGCATTTATTTTATAGAGGCCCCATTGGTTAGCGCTTGAGGCAATGATCCACAAATTACCGAGGCCGTCTATTGTCATATCACCATTGCCCAATGCAGAAAAAGTAGATGCCAGACTGTTACCGTACTGATCTACCAGGTTGGAACTAATAGATGCCCAGGTATTGTTGACTATGCTATAGTAGCATAATTGTCCCGATATATCGATGCAATAATAACCTGTACCATCTGCACTTACACAACCCTTTACTGTGCTTCCTGATATCGGGCTGGTAGGAAGAAGTGTATAGGTGTTTGTGGAAGGTTTGAATGAAGCAAATTCCTGCGATCCTGCGCGGTTATCCTGAAAATAATAGAAGGTTCCATTCTGTATATTAAGCCCCAGGGAGTTGGCACTTGAAGTGGAGCCCGGATACCCGGGATAGGCGGAATTAGTGAGTGGAGCCGCAATAGACGCGTTATTTACATTAATTGGTACAATATCGCCGTTCTTTTCAACGCCATAAATAGTATCAATGGGGTTAGAACATAGCTGTGCATTGGTATTTTGTGAATACCTACAAACAATAAGCAGAAGAATTACTAACTTAACCCGCATTTTTGCAAATTTGGGGGTACCGATTGTCAGGATGCGAATTTTTGCAGATAAATCTACGATAATAAATCGCCATTTTAAGAGGAAACGAGCAGAAACACCGGGTACTTTAGATAATTATTTCTGTAGGATTGAATCTGAGCGCTTTAGTTAAAGGAATTGCAAAAGGTTTAAATCTCAGCATAAGGCGGGTTTATGCATCAATAATTAAAAGAACAACGATTAAATCATATCCTTCAACTTCCCGACAACTATATCAACTTCTTCTTTGGTGTTGTATTTACTAAATGAAAACCTTACCGTAATATAATTTGGGTTATTATTTATCGCTCTTATTACGTGGCTCCCCGCGTCGGCTCCTGAGGTACATGCACTACCGCCGCTTGCGCAAATATTATTTATATCAAGATTAAAAAGAAGCATTTCAGACTTTTCTGTTTTTGGAAATGCGACACTTAATACCGTATAAAGACTATTACCGTCACATTCCCCATTGAAATAAATACCGGGAATCTGCTGCAGCAGCGCATCATGCATATAATTTTTTAATTCCCTTATTTGCAGGCTGTCTTTTTCATGATTTATTGTTGCCAGTTCAAGCGCCTTTGCAAAACCGACAATTCCATAAATATTTTCAGTGCCCGCACGCATATTCCTTTCCTGGCTGCCTCCTTTAATGAAAGGTTTAATTTTTATATTTTCATTTATATACAACAATCCAACGCCCTTTGGCCCATGAAATTTATGACTGGCGCCTGTAATAAAGTGAACCGGTAATTTTCTCAGGTCAAATGAATAATGGCCCACCGTCTGCACTGTATCGGAATGAAAGATCGCATTGTACTTTTTGCAAAGAATGCCCACGGCTTCAATATCGGTTATGTTGCCGGTTTCATTGTTGGCATGCATCAGTGTTACGAGGCATTTTTCTTTGCTTTGCTCCAGTAATTTTTCAAGATCATCCAGGTCTATGTGGCCATTAGGCAACACCTTTACTTCACTTAAGGTTACTTCGCCGGAATTATGCAGATTTTCCACGCAATGCAATGTAGCATGGTGTTCCAGCGGTGAGCTAATGATGTGCCTGCAGGCAAGATCGTGAACCGCTCCTAAAATAGCAGTATTGCTGCTTTCTGTTCCGCCGCTGGTAAAAAATATTTCTGCAGGATGTGCATTCAATATTTTAGCAACGGACTTCCTTGCATTTTCTATTGCCATCCGTGTCTCGCGTCCATAAGAATAAATAGAAGACGGATTGCCAAATTTTTCGGTAAAATAAGGCATCATAGCCTCCAGCACTTCAGGGTCAAGAGCTGTGGTAGCAGCATTGTCAAAATATATTCTTTCCATTGTATTAATTAGCTGATTTGCTAATTAGCTAATTTGCTAATTACGGAAAACAATTGTCTTGTCATATCGCTTCATGAATATCCTTCATGATTTTTTTTGCAATATTTTCAGCAGTGGTTTCAAAATTGCTTTCAGAATAGATTCTTATAATAGGCTCTGTGTTACTGGTCCGGAGGTGTACCCAGTCTTTATCAAATTCAATTTTCAATCCGTCTTCTGTATTTATGGGATTGTTCTTGTATTTATCCTTTATTTTTTTGAAGACTTCTTTTACATCTACACCTGTCTCCAGGGTAATTTTATTTTTCGAAATAAAATAGTCCGGAAAGGTTCCGCGAAATTGCCTGATGCTTTTTCCCGAATGCACCAGGTGGGTAAGAAATAAACCGATACCAATCAGGGCATCACGACCATAATGAAAATCAGGGACAATAATTCCACCATTTCCTTCGCCACCGATTACCGCATTTACTTCCTTCATTTTATGCACAACATTTACCTCGCCTACGGCAGAAGGAAAATATTCGCCGCCATGTTTTTGGGTTACTTCTTTTAGCGACTTGGTCGACGACATGTTGCTCACAGTATTCCCTTTTCGCTGACTCAAAATATAGTCGGCAACAGCGACCAATGTATATTCTTCCCCAAACATACTGCCATCTTCACACACAAAACAAAGCCGGTCTACATCGGGGTCAACAGCAATTCCAAGAGATGCATTGCGTTTTTTTACTTCACTGCTTAAAGTGGTTAAATGCTCAGGCAATGGTTCAGGATTGTGGTCAAATTTTCCATTAACCTCATCATTTATAACGGTTATGTCTTTAACCCCCAACTCTTTCAATAGCGCGGGAATATATATGGCGCCGGAGCTATTAATGGCATCAACGACAATTTTCAGCTTTGCTTTCTTAATAGCAGCAACGTCGACTAAAGGATAGTTTACAACTGCAGAAATATGTTTATCAAGATAACTGTCGTCAAAAAAATATTTGCCGATTTTTTCGACCCCAACGAAATTAAAATCTTCATTTTCAGCGATGCTCAAAACCTTTGCACCGTCTTCCGCGTTCAAAAATTCTCCATCACTGTTAAGTAATTTTAATGCATTCCATTCTTTGGGATTATGGCTTGCGGTTAATATAATTCCGCCTCCCGCATTTTCTTCTTTTACCGCAATTTCCACTGTAGGTGTTGTAGTTATACCAATGTCAATTACATCGAAGCCACACGCCAGTAAGGTATTTGAACATAAATTGCTTACCATCTTTCCGCTCATTCTTCCATCTCTGCCAATTATTACTGTATTAGCGCTTCCCGAGACCTGGAGCCAGGCGGCGTAAGCTGCTGTAAACTTAACAATATCAAGGGGTGAAAGATTGCTTCCGGGTTTGCCTCCAATTGTTCCTCTTATTCCGGAAATACTTTTAATAAGTGCCACTACGTCGTTTTTATATAATAATCCTGCAAATTAAATAAAAACTAATATATCAAATTGGCTCACCCGGAAAAGGAAGTTGCCGCGTACACATTATTAATTTTCGGTCACTATTAACTAATTCAATAACCAATTACATTTGCTGAACAATTCTGAGTATGACAGATGCAAAACCCTGGTTTAAAGATTGGTTTAATTCACCGTATTATCACCAGTTATATTTTAAAAGGGATGAAGCTGAAGCAGCAGCGTTTATCAGTAAGCTTATAGACTATCTACAGCCGGCGCCCGGATCGCTAATGCTTGATATTGCCTGCGGCAAAGGACGTCACTCGCGAATGCTCGCGGCGAAGGGATTTAATGTTACAGGTATCGACCTTTCTGAAGACAGTATTAAAGAAGCCAAAAAATATGAATCTGAAAATCTTGAGTTTTTTGTGCATGACATGCGATTGCCTTTTTGGATAAATTATTTTGACTATGCTTTTAATTTTTTCACAAGCTTCGGGTATTTCAATACCAGGAGAGAACATGATAATTCTATAAGGACGATCGCACAATCAATAAAACCCGGAGGTATTTTTGTGATAGATTACCTTAATGTTCATTATGCCGAAGATCACCTGGTACATAAGTCGGAAATAGAAATTGAAGGAGTGAATTATTATATCACAAAATGGTTTGACGAGACGCATTTTTATAAAAAGATTATTGTGGAAGATGAGAATTTGAGCAAACCAATTGAACACTTTGAAAAAGTTGCTAAATTTACACTGGGCGATTTTACTGATATGTTGGCATACCATAAGTTGCAAATACAGGAAGTGTTTGGAGATTATAATTTTGATAACTACCATATAAAAAACTCTCCAAGAATGATTATCATTGCGAAGAAGATAATTCATTAGTCTACCGCGCTTTAATAATAACTTAATCGGGCTTACTACTTATTATTTACCAACATCCACTTTGCGGTTTCATACATTGCAGAGGTAAGTTCACTCAGGTTTTTTTCAACGGAATCCTTTTGTGCGGTCGTAAGCGATAATGAATTAGATCGCATTGGCATCAGTTCTTTTTTGTCAATCCGCAGGTTCTTTACAAAATAATAATCATTGGTAACTACGCCAATATTTCCTTCATCGTGATGAATAATAAATGCTGCGTCCATTTTATGTTTTGTGTTAAGAAGGTCCCGGCCAAGAGTTGTGTTGGTGTAAGGCTCGTGAATCATACCGGCAAGTGTAGGCAGCACATCAATTTGAGAAACCACCTCATTTCTCGCTTGTGGATTAATGAGTTCAGGAGCATAAAAAAGCATCGGCACGTGTTCATCTGTAAGCCGACCGGATGTCCATGCCTGCGGGTATACAGCAGATGACTCGCCTTCTACGCCATGATCGCCTATAAAAACAAAAATGGTATTGTTGAACCAGCTCTTTTCCTTTGCTTCCTCAATCAATTTTTTAAAACAATAATCTGTATAACAAAATGACTGAAATTCTTTTAATGATTCAAAGCCGTATTTCCTTAGTGTATCTTCACTCACAAACCTTTTTACAAAGTCAGAATCTTCAAGAGGAATGCTATAGGGACGGTGGTTGTCCGCGGTTTGTATTACGGCAAAGAATGGTTTTTTTTCTTTGGATAGCGCAGTCTCTGCTTCCAGGAAAAGATTTTTATCGCTGATGCCCCACACATTCAGCTGAGCCGATTTATACGAACCTTCCTGGTAGATACGCACATCGTCAATATTCTTTACCAGTCCCTCAAAATTATTAAAGTCACTGCTCCCTCCTAAAAAATAATATTTACTATAATCTTCAAAATCATTAATGATCGTATGTTGATGAATCGCCCCCGGGTTACGGGTTGAAAATTTCGAAAGCTGTACATCCGGCGTTCCGGTGATTACTGCAAATACGCCCCGTGCAGTACCGAATGTAGGTGTAAAGCAACGATTGAAAAACAGCCCGCTGTCGCACATTGATTTAAAATAAGGCGTGGGATCAAGAGGATTGCCGCTCATACTGCTTTTGTACATGCTAAAACTTTCGGCTATCACTAAAATCACATTGGGCCTGCTTTCCAAAGACTTACTGTTCGGCAGTATTTCTCTTTCATAAGGCTTGCCGGACGTGGCGAAAGAATCTAATTGCAGGAATTTTGAAATTAAAGGAAAATACACTTTTGCTTTCTGCTCGTCGAAAGAAGGGCTTCGGAATTGAAGAGTCGAAAAAAAATTTTGCAATGGGTTCAATGCCACATAGGATTTGAAATTATCGTTAAGGGCAAAGGCGTCATTCCATCTTAATGGCTGAAAAGAAAAAGCACCATAAAGGCACCAGGATAAAAAAATGATCGCGCCTGCATACCATCTTTTTTTATAAATAGTATTTTCCTTTATGTTTCTTTTTAAAGTCTGTACATGTGTTTTCTTGAAAACCGTGGCAAGCATCACAACGGTTAAGATAAGGGCGGTAAGTATCCATACCAGCGGGTAACTCTGCCACAACATTTTAAACGAAATCACAGGGTCTTCTGCAAAATTTAAGGCGCTTGCGTTAATGCGGGTGTGATTGTAGCTGAAGTTTCCAAAATCGGCACCATAGAAAAACAATATGATAAGTGTAACCGCCGCCAGGTAATAAGACCAAAATCTTTTATTTCTTTCAGAATAAAACGGAGAAAATTTTTGATAGACCGATAGCAGGGCGATTGGTAAAAGGATGATGGATATCCATTTCAGATCAAACCTGAAACCCAACAAAAATGATGGCAGTAAAGATGAAAAACCAACTCCTGAAGGTTTGAATAAAAATACGGTAGAGACTCTAAAAAGTGTGAAGATCACTACATAAATTCCCCATAGCACCAGCAGCCATTGGATTGTAAGCGGGACATTCCGGGGAAATTTTGCTTTAAGAATCATTGTTTTAAAATCTCCAAAAATACATGGGATTTTGTCAGGTATATGTTATTTATTCAGCCTGTCTTTTTTATTATTGAGCAATATGTACCTGGCTGTTTCATAATACGCCTGTGAGAGTTGTTGGAGCGCTTTTTTATCTTCAGCAATTTTTGAATCCCGGGGCAAAGGATTGTCATTCCTTGATGACCGGAAGTCTTCGCTGCCACTCAGGAGACTATGAACATAAACATATTCATCGGTTACGATGCCAATTTGCTTTATATTATAATCATATAAGAAAGCGACATTTTTAATCCGGTTGCTATCGGATAAAGAATTATTTTGAACCGTATCGAAAAGATTTTTTCCGAAAGTCCTATTGGTGTACGGAATATTTGCCAATGCGGAAACTGATGGCAAGAGGTCAACCTGTGAGCATGTTCTGTCTATACGGGCCGGCTTCAGCAAGGAAGGCGCATAAAAAAGTAACGGCACGTGTTGAGTCGTCAGGCCATCTATTGACCAGGCTTTAGGAAACATATTGCCCGCATCACCTCTTATTCCATGATCTCCCACAAAAACAAAAATGGTGTTATTAAAATAAGATTCTTTTTTTGCGGCTTCTATAAATTTTTTAAAACTGAAATCAGTGTAACGAAATGCATTTAGTTCTTCATTGCTTTGAAAGCCAAACCTCTTTAAAGAATCAGTTGAATATTTCTTTTTTTCAAATTCTTTTGCATCTTCATCCGGAATCGTATACGGCCGGTGGTTATCCGCCGTTTGAATTACCGCGATGAAAGGTTTTTTTTCATCTTTCAAAACATCATTCGCCGCCAGAAACAATCTTTTATCACTTATACCCCATACGTCAACGGTTTTGGCTTTATAGCTATCCTCTTCGTATAAGTGAAGTCCGGCTATATTGTTCGTAAGTAATCCTCTTACATTAGCCCAACTTGAGCTTCCTCCTAGAAAGTAAAATTTTTCATACCCTTTGTAATCATTTATCAATGTGTGCTGATCAACGTAAGCAGGATTGCGGCTCGATGTGTTGGGATATTCAACATCAGGTATTCCTGTAATCACGGCCCAAATTCCCCGTGCAGTTCCGTACGAAGGTGTGAAGCACCTGTCGAATAGAACTCCCTGGTTGCACATTTCATTAAAATACGGCGTAGTATTTAGGGGATTTCCCCACATGCTGCTTTTGTAAGCGCTAAAACTTTCACAGATAACTACAACAACATTTGGTTTATTCTCAGAAGAATTTGGTTGAAAAGTTCTATTGAAATTTAATGTGGTGCTATCCGGATTTTTGACGTCAAGATAATTTGTCATCAATGGATAATATTCTTTCACTTTCTTAATGTCGTATGTCGAACTCCGGAATTGCAAGGTGCTTAAAAAACTTTGTACCGGGTTTAATGCAAGATTAGCCTTGAAATCATCATCATAAGAAAAAGCATCGCTCCATCGCAAGGGGTATTGATTCAGCCTTCCAAAAACGCCAAGGGCAAGAACAAAAATAAAAACATAGCCAAGTACTATTCTAACGATTCCATGCCCGTGGTAACGGGCGGGTTTAAAAAGAGGCAGCCACGAAACTATCAAAAAATACAAAAGATAACTTCCGCCAATAATAATAAGAATAAGCGTCAATACCGGGTAGGTCTGCCAAACCATGCTCATTGATATTTTTGCGTCTTCAGCATAATTAAGTACACTGGCATTCAAACGCTGGTGCAGGTAATCGAAATGCTCAAAGTCAATCGTATAAAGCAGTGTAAGGCATACGCTGATAATCAAAAAGTACCCTTTAAATATTTTTTTAGAAGTACGGTTTACAAACGGATCGCAATTTTTAGTTGCAAATAACCAAAATAAATATAACAGAAACGATACGCAGACGATTATAATCGGGACAAGTCCGCCGTGATTATTTTTTAATAACAATATTATCACCGTCACCAGCAAAAAAGCTATTACAAGTCGTATAATACTTCCGGCTTTAAGCCGTTTTTTTTCATTATAATCCAAATGAAAACTGCCAGCGAGGTAGGGAAGCAGCACCACAGCGCATACCACCCTCAGGTCGTAACGCAGGCCGAGCAAGAGGGGTTTTATGCAATTAGAAAATGAGTATTGCGAAGGTTTGAAATGAAAAAAAAACGCGAGCCTCAGAACGGTCATCAGTACCAGTAAACTAAGCCCTGTGAGGAACATCCATTTAATAAGCCGCGGGAATGTCACAATTTTCATGAAGATGGTTGAAGATATAAAATTTCAGAAAAGTTGAATAATAAAGAATTGCCAGGCATGGCAAAAGTAAATATTTACACACTTATTTATGCAATAGCTATTTTTGCAGTTAATGATCTTATTAGATACTAAAGTTACAATGCACATTCCTGAGGCATTGAAGCAGATAGATTACAAGCTGTTTTCAAAGCTTAACGGCGAATGGCATACTTCTTTTTTAGATGACTTTATCCCCTTTCTCCGGGAATCTTATTTGTGGCTGCCTTTCTATTTCTTTCTTATTCTTTTTGTCACCATTAATTTTAAAACCAATGGCTGGTTTTGGGTTTTATTTTTTCTACTCAATGTTACGGTAAGCGATGTCGTAAGCAGCAGGCTTATAAAGGAATTTTTTTTTCGGATCAGACCGTGCCAGGATCCGTGGTTTGCGGGTAAGATAAGATTTTTGGTAAGCTACTGCCCATCCAGCTCCAGTTTTACTTCCTCCCATGCGGTAAATCATTTTGCCGCCGCTATGTTTATCTTTACAACATTCAGGAAAGCAGTAAGTCCATATTGGGCATTTGTTTTTTTGTGGGCATTCTTAATTTCTTATGCACAGGTGTATGTCGGAGTGCACTTTCCGCTTGATGTAACATGTGGCGCAATAATTGGTTCGATCCTGGGATATATCGTAGCAAAAATTTTTAATAAAAAAGTGGGGCTTACAACCCGGGCTTGAAAATATATATATGACGGAATTAATTATTTTATTTTTTCTGATAGTAATAAACGGCTTCCTTGTAATGGGAGAACTTGCGTTGGTATCAGCAAAAAAGAGCCGGCTGGATGTGGCTGCTGCCAAAGGTGACAAGAAAGCGAAAGCTGCTCTTAATTTGCAGGAAAACCCGGAGGTTTTTTTGTCTACCACGCAGATATATATTACACTGGTGGCAATACTAACGGGTGTATATTCCGGAGAAAAGTTTGGGCAATCATTGGAGCCTTATGTCGCGAAGATTGAATTTATGGAGGCTTACGCCGATACAATATCGACTGTCTTGATAGTGATATTTGTTACTTTTTTATCCATACTTTTTGGTGAACTTATTCCTAAAAGAATTGCCATTTTAAGGCCTGAGAAAATTGCAAAGAACTTTGCGAATCCTATAAGAATTCTAAGCCGGATTTCTTATCCCATGGTATGGCTGCTTAGTATTTTGAGCACCGGGTTTTTTAAACTTTTCAATATTAAAAAACATAGCGATAGCCAGGTTACTGAAGAAGAAATAAAAGCAATGATCAACGAGGGCAGTGAACTTGGTGCTATTGAAGAAGAGGAAAAAGATATAATTGAACGGGTGTTTCATCTTGGCGACAGGAATATTACTTCACTAATGACACACCGGACTGATATAGTTTGGTTTGACATTAATGAGGATAAAGAATCCATGCGGAAAAAAATAAAGGAATTTCAGCACTCGGTTTATCCTTTGTGCGAAGGAAGCATTGACGATCTGAAAGGAATTGTATTTGTAAAAGATATTTACCTGCAACCCGATGTTCCTTTAGCAAGCCTGGTCAAGGAAGCATTGTTTATTCCCGAAAATAACTCTGCCTACCAGGTTCTTGAGAAAATAAAAAGAACGAAGCTTCACTATGCGTTTATAGTAGATGAATATGGCAGCATGGAAGGCATGATAACTATAAAAGACATTTTGAAAGCTATTGTGGGAGAGATGCCAGAAGCCGAAGATGATGAATATGAAATCGTTGAGCGAGAGGATGGAACTTACCTTATTGATGCCCAAATTCAATTCTATGATTTTCTCACGAGATTCGATAAAACGGTATGGATAAATGAAGGTGAGAATACATTTGATACCCTGGCGGGATTTATTTTGCACGAGTTAAAAACCATTCCCGCAACGGGAGATACATTCGAATGGCGCGGTTTTCATTTTGAAATAATAGATATGGATGGAAAGCGTATTGATAAAGTGTTGGTAAGTATTTCTGATGAGATAAGGGAAGAGATGGATTAAATGTGCTAATTAGCCAATGTGCTAATTTCCTCCCTGATAGCTACCGGCACATTAGCAAATAGCAAATATCAAATCATCACATTTGCATATATCACATTTGCGAATTATAACTCAGCTTCATAATCATGTCTTCCGGAAGTTCTGGTAATTTTTTTCTTTCAATTAAAAATGTGGAAAGTCCTGCAATATCCTTGAAAATATAATGATCGTTAAGAGCGCCTTCAAGATAACCTCTTCCGCTGGTATTGCCTGTTCCCATTCGAAAACCGATCATTCTTCTTACCATCACAAGGTGCTTATGCCTCCAGGTTGCCATCTGGTGATCTATTTCAATAAGCGCATCTAAAATTTGATAAGATGTCTGGAACACAGGAAAATCGCGGTAAAGCATGATAAATAATGCAGCCCGCATCGCTTTGGCTGAAAGCGTGGTTTTTGTTTGCGGCTCACTATCATGGTTACCATTTTTTTTGCGTTCAAAAAAGATAAAATTAAAATCGTCAATCTTTCCTGCTTCTTTTTCCGTCAAACTTTCTCTGTAGATAGTCATATAATCGCTCCAGAAAGGATGTACTTCATCGATTTGAGAAAATTGATTTTGATAATTATGCCAGAATTCCTCATCAAAGAAAGGTAATCTTTCAAGCCAGTTGTTGATGAGGTTTAGAAGCGTTATATGACCTTCGGTTTCATTAATTTTTTTATAGTCAGAATCATCAAAGCCACCTTCATTGGTTCTTTTGTAATAATCCTTTTTGTGGCGTACTTCCATTTCAAGTCCCAGCCTTGCTTCTATCAGCCTGAATTGTACGCTTTGAAAACCCGATGCCGGGGTTAGTAAATTTCTGAATTCGAGAAAATCCAATGGGGTCATCGTATCCAGCAAAGTAATTTGCTGATTTAGCAATTCAAAAATTTGTATGATACGGTTCAGCCGATGCCTCACAAGATTAAGATCTTCGGAATTGTCATCGATTTTATTTTTTGTAAAAACTTTCATGATAAAATCGAGTTCAAATAGTATTTGTTTAAACCATAATTCGTACGCCTGGTGAATTATGATGAAAAGCATCTCGTCATGAGCAGGATAGTTTCCCTGCTTAAAACTTTCAGGATATTGGGCATCGAGAATTTTTTCGAGTTGAAGATAATCGCTATAATACATTGTTTTTTTTTCTGACATAATTGTTTTTTTTCCAAATAATCCCTATGGTAATTTTTCAAAATTAACCTGATTTATTTTCGCATCGTTCCTTTAATTAATTGAGTAAATTATTACAACCGTTGAATTACTTTTATGACTCAAAGATTCTTATGAACAAAAATATTATTTCCATTTTAGCTTCCTTTTATCTTATTACAGCATTTATTTCGTGTGCTTCAAAGGCTACGCCTACCACAAATACAGATCGTGCAGCTAATGAAAATTCTCATCCGGCATGGAGTGAACAGAGCAATATTTATGAGGTGAACCTACGCCAATATTCGACCTCCTCAAAAATAAAAGACTTTGAAAAACATCTTCCAAGACTCAAAAAGATGGGTGTTGAAATTCTATGGTTCATGCCCCTCACCCCTATTGGCCTGGAGAACAGGAAAATGAATAGCTCAGAATTGGGAAGTTATTATGCAGCCAGGGATTATACAGCGCTCAATCCTGAATTTGGAGTAATGGACGATTGGATTGAACTCGTAAAGCACGCACACAAAATGGGGTTCAAAGTAATTACAGACTGGGTTGCGAACCACAGTTCTCCTGATAATAAGTGGATGACGACCCATCCCGACTTTTACAAAAGAGATAAAAATGGCAACACGGTTTATACCGCTGATTGGGATGATACAAGAAATTTAAATTATGACAACAGGGAGTTAAGAGACAGTATGATCGCGGCAATGCGATTCTGGATCAGGGAAAGCGATATTGATGGATTTCGATGTGACGTCGCAGATGGCCCGCCGGTAGATTTCTGGAAAGAATGCATTGATTCACTTAAAAAATTAAAAAATGTTTTTATGCTTGCCGAAGCAGAGACACCTGCTTTACATGATGCCGGATTTGATGAAACATATGCGTGGACGGTAATGGAAGGATTCATAAAAATGTACGCCGGCAAGCTTTCACTTCATCAGGTTGATTCAATTATTAATTACGATATTCAGCGCTTTCCCAAAAACGCATACCGCTTATATTTTACGACCAATCATGATTGGAATAGCTGGGAGGGCACAGAGTTTGAGAGATACGGGGATGCGTGGAAGGCATTGGCGGTGTTTTCGCAAACGATGTATCAAAGCGTTCCGCTTATTTATAGCGGCCAGGAAATACCTCTTAAGAGAAGATTGAAATTTTTTGTAAAAGATCCAATTGATTGGGAAAAATTTGACATGGCGCCTTTCTATAGCATATTGCTTCATCTGCGTAAAAAAAATCCTGCCCTTGCTGCAAATGCATCTTATAAAAAATTAGTAACAGCAAATGATGCAGCGATATTTGCTTACGTGAGAGAAACTGGCAAGCACAAAGTTGTTGTTGTTCTAAATCTTTCGAAAGAACCACAAAATTTTACAATAGAAGATCCATCCATAAATGGGAACCCGTTAAATGTTTTTTTGGGAGCCAAAGAAAAATTGAATGACACACATGTTTTTAGCATGGAGCCCTGGGGATATGTTTTGTATGATTATAAATAAATTTCATTGGGATTTTTTCATATCGAATCGCGTGCAATACTTTTTTTGTTTAGTAGACATCTTTTCGGTGTGCAACTTTTATAATCTCAATTAAAAGTTCCTGGTGTTGTATTGAATAAATTATCCGGTAAGTACCACTACGTATGCGGTATAAATTTTTGAATCCTTTTAGTTTTTTATAGCCTGAAGGATAAGGGTTATCACTTAGCACCCTGATACGATCTCTTATTGATAAAATGGTCTCGATTGAAAGATTGGCAAGTTCTTTTTCAGCCGATTTTTTTATTTTCAGCTGATATTTTGCCATTTGCCGATTTTTTCTTTATGATTTTTGCAATTGATTTTTCAAAATCGACTGAAGGCTCTTCTAACCGGGTTTGCGCTTCCAGGCCATCCAGGAAATCTTCAATTTCTTCTTTGTAGTTTTTTAAGCTGATTATAACTGCGGTTTTATTTCCCTGCTCATCCGTTATATAGTTGATACCTTCCATATTTTCGTTTTGAACAAAATTAAGAAAAATAGCTACTCTTGCCTTGTATGACTCTGTCATAAAATAAATGAACTGTTTGAACCCTTCGGAGGAAGAGATTATTTCACCATACTCTTTATTTCCTGCAATTTTAATAAAGCTTCAACGGGCGTAAGCCGATTTATATCAACCGCTTCGAGTATATTTCGTATTTCTTCAAATGCCTGTGAGTGCGCATCGAATATGCTTAATTGTAATTTTGGCGCTGTGAGTTGTTTAAGATTTTCACTGATACTTTTATTCCCTTTGTCATTTCCGTTTTCATGCGAAAGGGCTATTCCATCATCTACATTTTTTGATTCCAATTGCTTTAAGATTTCGTTCGCTCTCTCTATAAGGGAAGGAGGCATGCCAGCCATCTTTGCTACGTGAATACCAAAGCTATGAATGCTTCCGCCCGGAGCAAGTTTTCTTAAAAAAATGATTTTATTGCCTGCTTCCTTGTTGGTTATGTGAAAATTTTTTACCCTTTCAAATTTGTTTTCCAGTTCATTTAGTTCGTGGTAATGAGTGGCAAATAAAGTCTTTGGAGCATTGCCTGATTTATGTAAATGCTCAACAATACTCCATGCAATTGAAATACCATCGTATGTGGAGGTACCTCTGCCTATTTCATCAAGAAGTATAAGGCTGCGTGAAGTAATGTTATTGATAATGCTTGCCGTTTCATTCATTTCCACCATAAAAGTGCTTTCGCCGCTGCTGAGATTATCATTGGCACCCACGCGTGTAAAAATTTTATCTGTTAATGGAATCCTTGCTTCATCTGCGGGAACAAAACTTCCCATGTGCGCCATTAATGTTATCAATGCCGTTTGCCGCAGAATGGCACTCTTACCACTCATATTTGGGCCGGTTAAAATAATGATCTGTTGAGTTGCCGGATCCAGAAAAATATCGTTGGCAATATAACTTTCTCCCGGTGGTAAATTTCTTTCAATAACAGGATGGCGGCTTTGTTTTAGCTCAAGTTCGTGATCGCTGTGAATAAAAGGTTTTTTGTATTTAAATTGCAAAGCATTATTCGAGAAACAGGTAATACAATCAAGCACCGCGAATACATGCCCGTTGAGTTGCATGGGCGCAATGTAATCCTGTAATTCATTCAATAATTGTTCAAAAATATTTTGTTCGATCTGGATAATTTTATCTTCGGCGCCGGTAATTTTTTCTTCATACTCTTTTAGCTCCGGCGTTATATACCTTTCCGCGTTAGTAAGGGTTTGTTTTCTTATCCAGTTTTCCGGAACCTTATCTTTGTGGGTGTTGGTCACTTCCAGGTAATATCCAAACACATTATTGAATCCTATTTTTAGCGAAGAAATACCGGTTGTTTCTGTTTCTTTTTGCTGAAGTTTAAGTAGGTGTTCCTTCCCGTTAGTAACAATATTTTTCAGGTCGTCTAATGTTTCGTCAACACCTTTTGCAATTATATTCCCTTTGGAAGCTGCAACCGGCGGGTTTTCTACGATTTCCTTAAATATCTTGTCACAAATATATTTGCAGGGATTCAATGAATCTCCCAATCTTTTTAAATATTCATTTTGAGAAGCGTCGCACAGCTCTTTTAATTCTCCGGCAAGTTTTAACCCCCTGCCGGTTTGCACTACTTCCCTCGGGTTGATTTTTTTTAGGGGTATTTTGCTTACCAATCGCTCAATATCTCCGGCTTGTTTAATTACATGTGTGAACTTGTTTTTTTCGTCCGGTGATTTGATAAAATACTCGACCAGGTCCTGCCGTTCTTCAATTTTTTTTATTTCCGTAAGCGGCAATACCATCCACCGTTTCAATAACCTTGCGCCCATTGGGGAAACTGTATTGTCTAGCACTTTCAGCAGCGAGTTGCTGCCTTCAACACCTCCTAATAATTCAAGGTTTCTTATTGTGAAACGGTCCATCCATAAATGATCAGCCTTGTCAATTCTCTGCAGGGATGTTATGTGCTGAAGGTTTGGATGCTCGGTATCTTTCAGATAATGCAGTATCGCGCCGGCAGCAATAATTCCTTCCTTCAAATCTTCCACACCAAAACCTTTTAGGCTTTGAGTTCCAAAATGTTTTAAGAGGCTTTCTTTGGCGTACTGTTCCGAAAAGATCCATTCATCGAGAGAGTAGGTGTAAAATTTACTGCCAAATAATTTTTTAAAATGCTTTTGCTGATTTCTCTGAAAAATCACTTCGGCCGGGCTGAGGCTTTGCAAAAGCTTATCTATATATTCGTTGTCACCTTCTGCAATAAAAAATTCTCCTGTAGAAATATCAAGAAGAGATATCCCGGTTTTACTTTCAGAAATGTGAATACCGCAAAGGAAATTATTGCTATTGTGTTCAAGCAATTTATCATTGGTTGCTACGCCCGGTGTTATTAATTCTGTAACCCCACGTTTTACTATTCCCTTTGCAGCTTTTGGATCTTCAAGCTGGTCGCAGATCGCCACACGATATCCTGCTTTTACGAGTTTGTGTAAGTAGGTGTCTAATGCATGATGAGGAAAGCCCGCAAGTTCTGCAGCGGTGGCTGATGCACTGCTCCTTTTTGTAAGGGTTATTCCGAGAACCCGTGAAGTTGTAATCGCATCCTGGCCAAATGTTTCATAAAAATCACCCACACGAAATAACAGAATCGCATCAGGATATTTCATCTTGATAGCATTGTGCTGTTTCATTAAAGGTGTGTCGGCAGAAGCCATAGAATAATTAGTTAGTTAATTAGCCAATTAGCTAATTGGAAACTATTTTTGCAAATTAATAGTCTTTTGATGAGAAAACTGGCAATGGAAGAACTTAACCGGAAAACAGTTGAAGAATTCAGGCGGGCAGAAAAAATTCCGGTGATTGCAATCCTGGAAAACATTCGCAGCGCATATAACGTTGGCAGCGTATTTCGTACCGCCGATGCTTTTTTAATCGAGGCAATTTATATCTGCGGCTACACTGCAACACCGCCTCATAAAGAAATCACTAAGACAGCTTTGGATGCACAAAACTCCGTCGAGTGGAAGTATTTTGAAAATTCAAAACTTGCTATCACTGATTTAAGGGAAAAGAATTATGAAGATTTATGCCATCGAGCAGGTAACAAATAGTTTACAGTTGCAAAATTTACCGGAACTCAATCAAAATAAGATCGCCTTTGTTTTTGGAAATGAAGTTTCAGGTGTGGAGCAGGAAACGATTGAATTATGTAACGGTTGTATTGAAATTCCCCAATTTGGAATGAAGCATTCGCTTAATATTTCAGTTGCAGCCGGGATTGTGCTCTGGGAAGTTGTAAGACTCCTAACACCTAAGGGGGAGTAAAGCCAGAACTGGTAAATGGAGTTTAATTTTTTTTATGGAAACTGAGTTAAAAAATAAAATGCCAAAATCCTTTAATGCTATTGAAGCTCCTTCCGGGGCTTGGGGTGGAGTCGGGGTATATTTCTCTTTGGTAAAATTTGCCCACACTGTATTTGCAATGCCGTTTGCACTAATCGGTTTTTTTCTTGGCCTGCGGGCTATGAATTATCAGGCATACAAACCATGGTGGTTGCTTTTAATATTGGTTGTGATGTGTATGGTGTTCGCAAGAAGTGCTGCAATGGCGTTTAATCGCTGGCTTGATGCAGAATTTGATGGGTTGAATGCCCGTACGGCAATTCGTGAAATTCCTTCGGGAATCATAACCAAAAAAAAGGCAATGACCTTTGTCGTTTTCAACTGTATTGCCTTTTTGATCACGACTTATTTTATTAATGCGCTATGCATGGTATTGGCTCCTGTCGCACTGTTTGTGATTTTATTTTATAGTTATACAAAAAGATTTACATCACTCTGCCACCTTGTGTTAGGGCTTGGGCTTAGTCTCGCACCCATTGGCGCCTACATAGCCGTCACGGGGAGATTTGCAATTGTACCTGTTCTCTTTTCCTTGTCAGTTTTGTTTTGGGTGAGCGGCTTCGATATTATCTATGCACTGCAGGATGAAGATTTTGACCGGGCCAATAATTTGCGATCCATTCCGTCATGGCTCGGAATTAAGAAAGCAATGTATGTAAGCGAATGCTTCCATTTTTTATCATTTGCCTCTCTGTTCATAGCAGGAGTGGCCGGGAATTTTTCATGGTTCTATTGGGCCGGTATTACAGCGTTTGCTTTCTTTCTTATTTACCAGCATACCCTTATCAAACCGAAGGATTTGAGTAAAGTCAATAAAGCATTTTTTACATCGAACGGAGTAGCATCGGTCGTTTTTGCGGTTTTTGTTTTATTAGACATATTTGTAAAACTCTAAGACTGGTATGCCCGGGATTATACTTTCTGTCAACTTCAAAAACTTCAAAGAGAAAAAAATTTATGGCAAGGATTCTTTGCATTGATTATGGCTTAAAACGAACGGGCATTGCGGTTACGGACCCTTTACAAATAATCGCTACTGGTTTAACAACAGTGGACTCACCACAATTAATTTCGTTTCTTAAAAATTATTTTCTCCGGGAGGTTGTTGAATTAATTGTAATAGGAGAGCCAAAAAATCTTGATGATTCTGACACCCATGGCACATCCCTGGTAAGGCAGGCCATTAAAAAACTGGAGCAAGAATTTCCACTGATTCCCATAAAAACGGTTGACGAAAGATATACCTCAAAAATGGCAAAGCAGGCAATGATTGATATGGGAATGAAAAAGAAAGACAGGCGCAACAAGAGAACGGTTGATGAAATTGCTGCCGTAATTATGCTGCAGGAATATTTGCAAAATGTTTCATGATTATTGCTTCTCTTTAAATGAAACAACTATTTTAAAAGTTTTACATTTGCGGCAAAAAGCCGAAATTTATACTAATTGCATTATTCATGATTTTACCTATAGTAGCATACGGAAATCCAATCTTACGGAAAGTGGGCAAAGAAATTACACCAGATTATCCCGCGCTTAATGAACTGATCGATAATATGTGGGAAACCATGTATAACAGCAGGGGAGTGGGTTTAGCCGCTCCACAGATCAATAAAGATATCCGGCTATTTATAGTGGACAGTGTTCAGATTATCGAAAACCTTGAAGCCGATGAAAAAGACGATTACCCGGGCGATGAAGGGTACAAGGGTGTTTTTATTAATGCCCAAATGAACTCAGTAAACGGCGAAGAATGGTCTTATAATGAAGGCTGCCTGAGCATTCCGAAAATACGCGAGGATATTATCAGGAGAGAGAAAATTAATATTACTTTCCTGGATGAAAATTTTGAGTCACATACTAAAACATTTACCGGGGTAACTGCCCGGGTTATTCTTCATGAATACGATCATGTTGATGGTAAATTATTTATTGATTATTTAAAGCCTCTTAAAAAAAAGCTTGCTGAAACGCAAGTTGAACGATATTTCAAAAGGTAAAATTTCAGTGGATTACCGGATGTCTTTCGCAAAGTAGTTACGGGTTATTTTATATTTCCTCCAACATTTTTAGCACTAATTTAGCGAATGCTAAAAACACTTTTTACGATCAGTTTTCTTCTGCACATCACTTACTTTTCTTTTGCTCAAAACAAAAATGACACCCTCGTAAAGATTAACGAAAATTATATTACGCTTTCGGAAATTGTGGTGAATAATAACCTGGATGTGGCTTCATTCATTGCCCGGGTCAAAAATGACACTACTTTTTACAAGGCCTTCAGAAATCTTCACATAATAGGATATACCTCGCTGAACGATATACGAATGATGGATAAAAATGGAAAGACGCAAGCTTCACTAAAAAGTAAAACCAGGCAGCTAAGAAGAGGGAATTGCAGGACAATGCAGGTTCTCGAAGAAGCAACTACCGGTGATATGTATGACAAAAATAAGAACTTTAATTACTATACAGCGCAGATGTATGCCGGGTTATTTTTTACAAAAGATTCAGTGTGCGGAGAAGACAACATTGTGAAAGGGCGTGATTTTTCTACAAGCGGATTAAGTGGCATGGCTAAGCATAAAGAGCAATTAAAAATGTTGTTCTTTAATCCTGGTGGAAAAATAAACGGCTTGCCTTTCATAAGTGGCAAAACTGAAATATTTGATGAATCTATGGCTGACAAATACGACATGAATATTGATCTTCGTGATTTTAATGACACAAGTTGCTATGTGTTTACCGTGAAAGTGAAAGACAACAGGAAAAACGGAGTTGTGATTGATGAAATGACAACATGGTTCAATGAAAAAACTTTTGAAATAGTCGCCCGGAAATATTCGTTAAGCTATGACGCTGGCGTGTATGATTTTAATGTGGAAATGGAAACTGAAATGACAAAGGTTAGCGACCTGCTTGTGCCTGCGGTGTTGCGCTACAACGGGAACTGGAAAGCAATTTTTAAGAAAAGGGAAAGAGGAGTTTTTACTGCGACGCTTTTTGATTTTGTGCGATAGATGACACGAATTTAAATTCACTAACTACGGGAATTGGATACTTTTATTTTTGCCAAAATTTTGAGTAATTCTTAGTCGTTTAATTTCTTCCTATACTATATTTTCTCCACTTTTCAATTACACTTTCTATATCATTCGGCAGCGGGCTTTCGAAACTCATTTGTTTTTTTGTAGCCGGGTGAATAAAGCCAAGTTGTTGCGCATGCAACGCATGACGTGGGCACATAATGAAACAATTTTCTACAAATTGTTTGTATTTTGTAAAGACGGTTCCCTTTACAATTTTGTCGCCACCATATGTATGATCATTAAAAAGGGGATGCCCGATGTGTTGCATATGAACTCTGATCTGATGTGTCCGGCCGGTTTCAAGCCTGCACTCTATAAGCGTTACATAATTAAAACTTTCAAGCACTTTGTAATGCGTAATGGCTTCTTTGCCATGATCGCCTTCGGGATAGGCCGTAAATAACTTTCTAAATCTTTGATGCCTGCCAACATGAGCAATAATTGTTCCTTCGGTAGTTTCAAAATCTCCCCATACCAAAGCCACATAACGGCGATGAACCGTGTGATCAAAAAATTGTTTTGCCAGGTTGGTCATGGCCTTGGGTGTTTTTGCCATCACTAAAAGCCCGCTTGTATTTTTATCAATGCGATGCACGAGCCCAAAGCGCGCCAATTCCTCTTCGCTTAGTGAAGGATTTTCCTGCTTCAAATACCAGGCGACTGCATTCACTAAAGTGCCGCCGGGGTTTCCGCTACCGGGATGAACAACCATTCCCGGTTCTTTGTCAACCACCATAAGATCGTCATCTTCAAACACAATTTTGAAGGGAATGTTTTCAGGAACAATTTCAGTTGTATCCGGGAGGTAAGTGTCGTACACAACAATTCTATCATCGGGCCTCACTTTATAATTCGACTTTACAGCGTGCTCATTCACAAGCACCCTTTCCGCCTCTATGGCTTGCTGAATTTTATTCCTGGTTGCGCCTTCTATGCGGTTCATTAAAAATTTATCGACCCGAAGTGGCTCTTGTCCTTTGGCACTAACAATGGTAAGCCTTTCAAAAAGCTCTTCACTATCGTCATTATGTAATTCTTCTTCGTGCATAAAATGTTCAGGTATCATGAATCAGAATCCAGAATCCAGAATCAAGTATCAAGTATCAAGTATCAAGTATCAAGTATCAAGTATCAAGTATCAAGTATCAAGTATCAAGTATCAATTCTTTTATCTTTGCAAATTAAATTGTTTTAGTTTGGATAAACAGAAAGTCATCTTTGAAGATCTTGGAATTATTAACTACAAATCTGCATGGGATTACCAGGAACAGCTGGCCAAAAAAAATCTTAACATAAAAGCGGAAGACAGGAAAAGGCGGAGAGAAAGCATGGATGGTCCATTGACAGCTGGTGCAGATACCCTAACCGTAAATTACCTTCTTTTTTGTGAACACCCGCCCGTATACACGCTGGGGAAAAGTGGTAATATGGAAAATGTACTTTTGAACGAATACGAGATGGAGGAAAGAGAGATCGAATTTTTTAGAACCAACAGGGGTGGTGATATTACATTTCACGGCCTGCAACAAATAGTTGGTTACCCGATATTGGATCTCGAAAAATTTTATACCGATATAGGGAAATATTTACGTAACCTTGAGGAAGTGATTATTCTTACGATTGCAGAATACGGTATTCGGGGCGAAAGAAGCAAGGGTGAAACAGGAGTTTGGATAGACCCGGGCACCCCAGGAAAGGAAAGAAAGATTTGCGCAATGGGTATACGTTGCAGCCGCTGGATAACAATGCACGGCTTTGCATTAAACGTAAATACCGACCTCAGCTACTTTAATAATATTATTCCGTGTGGTATTGTAAATAAACAGGTGACGTCTATTGAAAGGGAACTTGGCTATAAAGTAGATTTGGACCAGGTAAAAGAGAAGGTCAGGAATAATTTCGAATTGGTATTTAACGTTGCTATTACTTCACTTCATATCCCTGCTCATCAAGCGGTGGAATAGGCTTGCCATCTTTGGGGATATAGAATTTATGTTTTTCAATAAGTATTCTGTTATCAAAAAGCTCAAATCTAAATAACCCTGAATGAACAAAATTTACTTTGTCAACTGTAAGGTAGGGCTCGGTAATTTTTTTAATTTCAAAAAGAAAGGTTCCATCGTCCTCAAAAAATTTAACTGAATATTTCTTGTTGTCAGCATCGGGTAACGACATTACAATGTTATTATCCTTGCCGGTATATACCTCCTTTGAGGGGATAAACCATGTTTGTACGGGCTGAGCCGGCTTTACAATTTCCGCTATCACTTCTGTCACACCCTTTGCAGTATCTGGCCCCGGCCGGTGCGATTCAGTAAAAATATAAGTTCCTCCTTCAAATGAAATAAAGAGACGATAGTACTGCGCAGGTATAAATTCCTTAGTGTCCACAAAGCCGTTAGTTTGCGCCTTTACATTGAGAACACTTCCTATAGTTTTAAAGTTTTTAATGCTGTCGTAAGAGCGCTGTATGCCAATATTTGTAACTGATGTAAAAGGGTTGGCCCAGGAAACTAAAACTTTATTGCTTATTTGAGTTACGGATATTCTCGGTAAGGTATCCTGGGAAAAAGAAATTTTTTGCAGCAACAACGAGAAAAATAAAAGGAAAAATAATTTGCGCATAGAGTGACGAAGCTATCTTTTTTTCAGAAATGCAAATATAGTTGCATGTTAATGGAATTTAAAAATTGAGCATTCCTTTAGGCAACGACTGATTGCCCTGTAACCCGCCGGTGTGGACACAAAGTATATTTGAACCAGGTAAAAAATAATCTTTATTTATCAAATCAATTACGCCGAACATCATCTTGGCAGTATAAACAAAGTCAAGAGAAATTTTATTGTCCTTGTAAAACGTATTCATAAAAGTTATCAGGTCGTTATTTTTTTTTGCATATCCGCCGAAATGATAATCATTCATTACAACGTGTTTTTTTGTTTGCTCAACATTTAATTTTTTTAGTCTCTGTGAGATGTCAGTCATATTCTTTAAAACCGGGAACCCGGTGATTTCAGTAGCGTCATTACACCCGTTAATTAACCCCGCAAAAGTAGTGGCGGTGCCTATCGGGCAGCAAATATGGGTGTAATTTTTGCAGTCAAAAAAGCCCGTAATTTCTTCAGCGCCTTTGGCACCTTCGATTGAAAATCCTCCTTCAGGAATCACCGTATGATCGCCATAATCAACTTTAAGCTTATTCAGAAAATCCGGTGTATCTGATGTTTGATACAAATCCCTGCTTATAAATTGAAGATCCATTTTATTTTGAAGACAAAACAGTAAGGTATTTGATAATGAGGCCGGCCTCTCACCGCGTACAAGGCCAATACACCTTATGCGGGCCTCATGGCATGCATATGCCGTAGCTGCAAGGTGATTTGACCAGGCTCCGCCAAAGGTAGCAACAGTCCTATGAGAAGAGGAAACAGCTTCATCCAGGAAATAATTCAGTTTAAAAAGTTTATTGCCGGAAACAACCGGGTGAATTTTATCAAGCCTTAATACTGATAAGGCAATTTTTTTGAGATCGTACTTTATATTTTGTAACTGGTCAATTACGGGCGGCATATTTGTAAGATCATACTTTGCATGCATCGTCATATGTTTAAGACATAAAAACTTTCTTTCTTATTTTCGCAGCAAAAGTAATTTTTCAAACACAGCTTAAAATATTTTTTAAAGAATGAAACCAACTCTTTTGATACTTGCAGCAGGCATGGGAAGCCGGTACGGTGGCATAAAACAAATGGATTCATTTGGGCCTTCAGGCGAAACTATTATTGATTATTCGATTTATGACGCCATTCAAAGCGGCTTTGGAAAAATTGTCTTCATAATAAGAGAAGATTTTTCTAAAGAATTCAAAGAGATTTTTGATTCGAAGCTTAAAGGCAAAGTAGAAATAGCGTATGTGTTCCAGGAAATGGATTCCTATACAAATGGATTCCATACGCCTGCAGATCGTAGCAAGCCATGGGGTACAGCCCATGCTGTGCTGTGTGCTAAGGATGTAATCAACGAACCTTTTGCGGTTATTAATGCCGACGATTTTTATGGCAGGGATGCATTTGAAAAAGCCGCCAAATTTTTAACTAATGACGTTAACCCGCAGACATACTGCATCATTGGCTATCAACTTTCCAAAACTCTTTCAGAAAACGGAACCGTAAGCCGTGGAGTTTGCGAAACGGACGAAAAAGGAAATTTAATAAGTATTGTTGAAAGAATTAAGGTTTACAGGGAGAGGGATAGAATTGTATATGAAGAAAATGATAACAAAATAGAATTATCGGTTGATACTCCCGTTAGTATGAATTTTTGGGGATTTGATCCTTCCGTATTTGAATTTATTCAGAAATTATTTTCTAAATTTTTAGCAGAGAATGGAGAAAATATAAAATCAGAATTTTTTATACCGATAATTGGAGATGCATTTATCGGCGATCAAAACCACAAGATTAAAGTGATAAATACATCCGCACAATGGTTTGGGGTTACATATCGTGAAGACGCACCTGAGGTCAAGAAAAGTATAGAATCATTGATTGAAAGTGGAGCATACCCAAACAAACTCTGGAGCTAAAGTAGGCTCAAGGTCGGAGTGGAAATTGACTTATTGATCCAATGGCCGGTATCCGTTAACTGTCAACTGACCTGATCAGTTTCCCTTTACCATGTATACAAAATCTTCGAGTTTCTTGATCTGTTGTACACGATCAAGTCCCTTTAAAGTATTTTTTACGGGAAGTTTTATCGAATCATTTTCCTTCACGTCTTTGAGGGCACTATAGATATTTTTTGATTTTATGGCAAATACCACACCATCCGCATTGGTTTCCTTGCTGCTTATGATACCTATTATCTCGCCATTTCTATTTATTACCGGCCCGCCACTATTCCCGGGATTTACTGATATACTAACCTGATAGGAAGTAGTATCACCAAAATAGCCGGATTTGGCACTCAGGTAACCCTCTCCATACACAACTTCTTCCCGCGGATATCCCAGCGTAAATATGTGCTCGCCAAGTTCTGTAGAGGATTTTGTAAACGTATACGGAAGATCTGGTAATTTTTTAAAAGACGTGTCAGTGATTTTCAAAATGGCCAGGTCAGTTGTTTTGTTTACATATACTGCATTAGCGTAAAACTGTTCTCCTTTTTTATTTTCAACTACAAGATTGCGTGCATCTTTTACCACGTGCGCATTTGTAATAATATACCCGTTACCGTCCACCAGGAAACCGGTAGCGCTAAAGTCCGCCTTAAACTTGGGTTTAGCTGGTATTTTAGGAATTGCTGAAGCAACATTTATCTGCGTTTGGATCTCCTTAAGTTTAACCTCGAATCCTTTGAGCCTGTTATTAACAAGAGGAGTGATCACATCAACTTTCTTTTTTTCAGAATAGGTAGATACGATAGTGGCTGTAGAGATTGACACAATACCCGCGATGGAAGCAGCAACAGCGATTGTACGACGGTACTTGCTCCACAAGAAGGCGACCTTTGCTTTTCCTTTCAGATCTTTATGCGAAATCACCCCTTCATTTATTAACTTGGTTTCCACTTCATTGAGGTTGTGCTTATACTCTTTAATCTCACTCATCTTTTCCAGTTGGCTAAGAAAAAAGTTGTGCTCGGCTACTGCCTGGTCTATTTTAGGATTGCTCTTGCGCAGCTCTTCAAAAAACGTTTTTTCTTCAGCGTTCATTTCGCCCTTTCTATACCTTTCAATTGCGTCAAGAAGTAAATTGTCTTCCATCTTACTCTCCATTTTTATATTGTGAAAAGAATATTTTTTTTAACCTGTTAAGGCATTTATATTTTTGTGTTTTGGCATTATCGGCATTAGTATATTCAAACGCTTCAGCTATCTCGGGCATAGTCTTTTTTTGAATATAAAATGCTTCCAATATCCCTTTACACGGTTCGCCGATTTTTGACAACGCCTTTTCCATCAAAGTCATCTCGGCATTTTGTTTTTCATTCACCTCAATTTCATCATCAACCGCAACTGTTTCTTTTAACAAGTCATTAACATGGTTGTGCCTGTTTTCACGTTGCAGCTTTTTCAACCAAAGCCTTCTGCACACAGAGTACAAGAACGTTTTTATCTGGCAGGTTAAAACAAAAGAATCCAATTTAGCCTTTTGAAAAAGGATGATCATTGCTTCCTGGAAAATATCCTTTGCATCATCCGCATATCCGCTATTCTTTAAAATGAAAGCTTGAATAGACGGGAAGTTCTCCCGGTATATTTTTTCGATCGCAATCCTGTCATTAGAAACAAGGTCCTCCAAAAGCTGTTTCTCCTGTTCATATATATTCACTAGGCTATAATTAATACAAATAATGTGGAAAAGTAACCCAAAATAAAATTGAAAATTTTTTTAAACAATGGGTTACCTTATTCAATTCCGGGAATAAACTTAAAATAAATTATAAAAAACTAAATTAAACAAAATGAAAAAAGTATTATTTGTTCTCGCCGCTTCTGCATTTATTGTTGCATGTAATGATAGCTCAACTGCTACAGAGACAACTACAGATTCAACAATGGTTAGTGATTCAACTATGATGACTCCGGCACCTATGGATACCACAATGAGTGCAGATACAACTCACACGATGAGTGCTGACACTTCTATGAAAAAATAAGTTAACTAAATAATACTATAATATCTTTATTTGGTAGGCAATCTAAAAGCCGTTTCTTATTGGGAACGGTTTTTTACTTCTTTAGTTCGATCCCTTTGGAGTATCTTATAATAGCCCGGGGCGGTATGATTTTAGCCTTTTAAAAAATAGATTGGTAGTTTCAGTTCACTTTCTTATTTTTGAAATCTAATGCAAAACGCAAAAGCATATTTCCCATTTTATTTTACCTATTATTTTAAAAATAGTCCGGGAAGCTTTTGTTACCATTGAGATTAAACTGATAACATAAATGATCCCGGCTAAAAAGTCGGGATTTTTGTTTTTAACATATTCGTTAACATAAATGAATAAAAGAATTTCAATCCAGGGGTATGAAGGCAGTTTCCACCAGCTAGCGGCCCGGCAATTTTTTGGCAAGAACGTCGGGGTTATTTGCTGCTCTACATTTAGGGAAGTTGTCAAAATTGCCGCAGAAAGGGAACAGAGTGACGGTGGCATCATGGCGATTGAAAATTCCATCGCAGGTAGTATTTTACCAAATTATAACTTACTGCAAAAAAGTAATTTGAAAATTGTCGGAGAAATTTACCTCCATATCAGGCAAAATCTTCTTGTGAATCCCGGTGTAAATTTGGAAGATATACGTGAGGTACATTCTCACCCGATGGCATTGCTCCAATGCATGGAATTTTTAGAAAAGTATAACTGGAAATTAATTGAAACAGAAGATACCGCTCTTAGCGCCAAAAGCCTGCATCAACACCACAGTAAGCATATAGCAGCCGTTGCCAGCAAGCTTGCTGCCGACCTTTTTCAATTGGAAACTCTTGTGCCTAATATTCATACTCTTAAAAATAACTACACAAGATTTTTGGTGCTGCAATTGCCCGAAAACACCGATCCTATTGCAGATTCTGACAAGGCATCTATTATTTTTCAGACCGACCATTCAAAGGGCAGTCTCGCAAAAGTACTTACCAGGATTGCTGATGGTGGCATAAATCTTAGCAAACTTCAATCAATGCCTATTCCCGGCAGTGACTGGAGATATTCATTTCATGCAGATATGGAATTTGAAACTTTAGATCAATTTCATGCCGTAATTCAAAATATAATCCCATTAACTATAGATATGAAAGTTTACGGAGTTTATAAAAATGGAAGAAATTTACAAACTGCTAAAAAAAATTCATGACACAGAGTACTCATGCAAAACAAGGAATATTGCAGGAAATGAACAACGGTAATTCTGTTGAGAAAATTTCCGTTGCAAAGCGCTTAGATAATATAGGGGAATATTATTTTTCTCAAAAACTCAGGGAAATTGATGAACTAAATAAAGCCGGCAAGCAGGTAATAAATCTTGGCATTGGAAGCCCTGATTTACCTCCGCACGATGACGTCATAAAAGTGCTCCGGGAAGAATCCGCAAAATCCAACACGCATGCCTACCAGAATTATAAAGGAAGCCCTGTTTTGCGAAGTGCAATTTCCCAATGGTATAAAAAGTGGTATAACGTAGACCTAAATGCAGATACTGAAATATTACCACTGATTGGAAGTAAGGAAGGAATCATGCACATCTGTATGACTTATATAAATGAGGGAGATGTAGTATTAATACCAAATCCTGGTTATCCTACATACAGAAGTGCCGCAAAAATTGCCGGCGCCCGGTTGATAGAATATACACTTAACGAAGAAAATAACTGGTTCCCTGATTTCGAAGAACTGGAGAAAAATGATCTTACCGGAGTAAAGTTGATGTTTGTAAATTACCCTCACATGCCTACAGGCCAGTTACCAACGATCGCTTTTTTCAATCAATTAGTATCATTTGCAAAAAAGCATGAAATACTTCTTTGCCATGATAATCCATATAGCTTTATTCTCAATAAAAATCCTCTTAGCATACTTGAAGTACAAGGCGCAAAGGATGTCGCCATTGAATTAAACTCCTTAAGTAAAAGCCATAATATGGCAGGGTGGAGGATAGGAATTCTTTCCGGTTCAAAAAATAGAATAGCAGAGATACTTCGATTTAAATCAAATATGGATAGTGGCATGTTTTTGCCGTTACAACTTGCCGCGGCAAAAGCCCTGGAGCTCGGTAAATACTGGCACGATAGCCTGAATGAAGTGTATGAAAAAAGAAGAAAAAAAGTCTTTGAGCTGTTAGAGCTATTGCGTTGCACATTCGACGATAAGCAGGCAGGTATGTTTGTTTGGGCTGCAATTGCCCCCGGGTACGAAGATGGTTATGATTTGAGTGATAAAATTTTATATGAGTCAAATGTATTCATTACGCCCGGCGGAATTTTCGGCAGTGCAGGTGATAAGTATATTAGGGTAAGTCTTTGCACAACCGTTGAAAAAATTGAAGAAGCGATCGGGAGAATTCGGTAGCAAGAATTAAGCATCGAGAAGAATTAGGAATTAGGAATAGAATTACTGCAATGCATAACAAAGATTTTAAAAGCAAAGAACACTTGTCCTGGAACCCTCCCCTGGAGGGCAGGGAGGGCCTGACTATCGCAATAATAGGTACTGGGTTAATAGGAGGCTCGCTGGCTATTGCTTTAAAAGAAGGAGGAATTGCAACAAAAATAATCGGTGTCGAGTCAAACCCCGGCCATCGGCAGAAAGCTCTTGACTTATTATTGATTGATGAAGCATGTGAACTGGAGGAAGCAATTTCAAAATGTGATATTGCGATACTCGCCGTTCCTGTGGATGTTGCTACAAAGATGCTTGGTAGTATTTTAGATAAAATTGATAAACAGGTTGTAATAGATGTTGGTTCAACCAAAGGGGCCATATGTGAAATTGCTTCAAAAAATAAAAAGAGAAATCGCTTTGTCGCAACGCATCCTATGTGGGGTACCGAATATAAAGGCCCGGAATCAGCTGTAAAGGGGGCGTTTACAGATAAGGCTGTTGTGATTTGCAATAAAGCCGAAAGCGATGCGGATGCTCTTGAATTCACTGAAAATATGTATCGCAAATTGGGCATGCATTTGATCTATATGGACGCCGTTCCCCATGACGTGCATGCCGCTTATGTCAGCCACATTTCTCATATAACATCTTTTGCATTGGCAAATACCGTATTGGAAAAGGAAAGAGAAGAAGACGCCATATTTGAATTAGCAAGTGGTGGTTTTGAAAGTACAGTGAGGCTTGCTAAAAGTAATCCCGCGATGTGGGTTCCAGTATTTGAGCAGAATCGTGAAAATGTGCTGGATGTTTTAAATGAACATATTTCACAATTAAGAAAATTTAAGAGCTGTCTTGAAAAAGAGAATTATGAATATTTGACAGAACTAATTGAAAACGCCAATAAAATATCAAAGATTTTGAAATAGCCTATGCCGGTCCCTTCAGGCAATGGATAAAAAATTATCAATGATTTTTAGAGAAGCACAAATAAGCGATATTAAACAAATTCAATTGGTAAGAAATGCAGTTCGGGAAAATGTTTTGTCAGATCCTGCGCTGGTGAGCGATTATGATTGCGAAGAATTTTTGACTAGGCGCGGCAAAGGATGGGTATGCAAAATTGAAAACAGGTTAGTTGGATTTGCAATCGCGGATCTGAAAGAAAACAATATCTGGGCTTTATTTGTTCATTTCGAATTTGAAGGAAAAGGTATTGGGGGTAAATTGCATGAAATGATGCTGAGTTGGTATTTTACTCAAAATAAAAAAAATGTTTGGTTAGGAACCGAACCCAGAACAAAGGCTGAGAGATTTTATAAAAAACATGGATGGAGAGAAACAGGGTTGCACGGAAAAAATGAAATTAAGTTCGAAATGACATTTGACGAATACAAAGCAATTCATTCCCGTTAGTTTTGGCTCACGGATTTTAAAGATTTTAAAATTAAATTTACAATGCAAACAGACACAAAAACAATGAAAGATGTAATCCAGGAAAAATGGAATAAACGACCAATTATTATTAGCGGGCCCTGCAGCGCTGAAACTGAAGAGCAGATACTGGAAACTGCGACACGACTTGCTAAAACCGGGAAGGTAGATGTTCTGCGGGCAGGCATCTGGAAGCCGCGTACCAAGCCTGGTATGTTTGAAGGAATTGGAACAAAAGGCCTGCCGTGGATGGCGCAGGCTAAAAAAATTACAGGTTTACCCATAACCGTGGAAGTTGCAACAGCCAAGCACGTTCAGGATGCCTTGCAATTCGATGTAGATATGCTATGGATCGGCGCACGAACAACTGTGAACCCTTTCAGTGTGCAGGAGGTATGTGATGCGTTACGCGGAGTAGATATCCCGGTGCTTATCAAAAATCCAATTAATCCTGATCTTGAATTGTGGAGTGGAGGTATAGAGAGATTACATAAAGTGGGTGTGAAGCAGGTGGGCATGATACACCGGGGGTTTTCAAATTATGGAAATACTGAGTTTAGAAACGCCCCGATGTGGCATTTGCCCATAGAAATGAAAAGAAGATTTCCCGGGATGTTGCTTATTTGCGACCCTTCACACATTTGTGGCAACCGTACTCTTTTGCAAAGTATTGCCCAGAAAAGTATTAACCTCGATTTTGATGGCTTGATGATCGAAAGTCATATTGATCCTGATAATGCGTGGAGCGATGCAAAGCAGCAGGTGACCCCTGAGCGTTTATCCGAAATGCTTGATGACCTGATCTGGCGTTTTGAAAATACCGACAAACAAGAGTTCATAACGGCATTGGCTACCCTGCGTGAGCAGATCAATCATATCGACGATGAATTACTGACGCTTATAGGGCAGCGTATGAAGATCGCTGATAAAATAGGGGTTTACAAAAGAGATAATAATATTACCATATTGCAGACCAATCGCTGGAACGACATCCTGGCAAGGGCATTTGTAAAGGGAGAAAAGCTTGGATTAAGTAAAGAATTTATTACGAAATATTTTGATGCCGTTCACCTTGAAAGTATCAATCACCAGAATAAAATCATGAATGAGTAGTAACCCGGCAGTCCAGTATAAATTTTCAGATAAAAAAGTCAATTGTTTTTTTGATGCTGACCTTGAAATTATAGAATCGGTTGTCCCGAACCATAATACTATTCTCATAACCGATGAAAATATACATGCTGCGCACCGCGATAAATTTTCAGGTTGGAAAATAATTGTTATTAAGCCGGGTGAGCAATACAAAAACCAGGAAACAATAAATGAAATTATATCGCAGTTAATTGAGTTACACGCCGACCGGCAAACTTTCATTGTTGGAATCGGCGGCGGTGTGGTCACTGATATCACAGGCTTTGTTGCGTCAGTTTATATGCGCGGAGTAAGATTTGGTTTTGTGCCAACAAGTATACTCGCCATGGTAGATGCATCAGTGGGTGGGAAGAATGGTATCGATGTAGGAGTTTACAAAAACCTGGTAGGTGTAATAAATCATCCTGAGTTTTTATTATATGATTATACTTTGCTCGAAACACTGCCGGATAATGAATGGATAAATGGATTTGCCGAAATTATAAAACATGCATGCATAAAAGACAAAGACATGTTTACTTTTCTTGAAGAAAATTCTTTAATGAAGTTTCAGTCCTCAGTTGAAATGACCGGAAATCTTATCAGGAGAAATGTAGAGATTAAATATAATGTTGTGGCAAATGACGAACATGAAGCCGGAGAAAGAAAACTTCTCAATTTCGGCCACACTATTGGCCACGCCATTGAAAATACCAGCAAGCTTTCTCATGGAAATGCAATAAGTATTGGTATGGTAGCAGCGTGTCGTGTTTCAGAAAAAATAAACGGGTTAGATATCGCTGAAAGTAAAAAAATAATTGAATTGCTGGAGAAATATGAGTTGCCCGTTTATTTTGATTTTGATAAGAAAAAAACATGGGAAATATTACTTCATGACAAAAAGAAAACAGGACAAAATATGAACTTTGTCGTACTGGATCAAATTGGTAAAGCATCTGTACGGCCAATACAAATTGAACACTTACACAAAATTTTCAAAGATATATTATAGTGATAGTACGCATCTCGCCTTCTAAAATTACCGGCCTTATAAACGCACCCTCGTCAAAAAGTAGTATGCAAAGAGCCTGTGCCCTGGCATTGATTTCGGGGGGAACCACTGTTATTAAGAACGCGGGCAAAAGTAATGATGAACTCGCAGCTCTTGATATTATCAGGAGGCTTGGGGCATCAGTTGAGACATTACGCAATGAAATTGTTGTTACATCTTCAAGCTATATTTTTACCTCTCCCGATAAAAAAAAGCATACTATAGTTTCTTGCGGAGAAAGTGGCTTGTCTTTGAGAATGTTTGTTCCTGTTGCCGCTTTGTTTAATCATGATATTACTTTCAAGGGAGAGGGCAGTATTCTTACAAGGCCAATCGATTTTTTTGATTTGGTTCTTCCTAAGTTAAAAGTTAATGTGCAGTCAAATAACGGGAGACTTCCTGTTACGATAAGAGGGCCATTGCAGCCGGCGGACATTATGGTTGACGGATCTTTAAGCTCCCAGTTTTTAACGGGGTTGCTTATCGCTTATGCAAAAGCATGTACGGCTCCGGTTAGTATCCGTGTAAGTAATCTTGCAAGTAAGCCGTACATCAGCCTTACACTTGATATGTTAAGGCATTTTGGCTTCCAGGTTGAAAATGAAAAATATGAGAAGTTCACTATTTTACCAAGACAGGCACCAAGCGGACATAGTATAAAATATGAGGTAGAAGGAGACTGGAGTAATACCGCCTTCCTGTTAGTTGCCGCAGCAATTGCGGGAGAGGTAACGGTAAAAGGAGCAGATATCAATTCCATGCAGGGAGATAAAAAAATTATGAATGCACTGGAATCAAGCGGTGCATTTGTAAAAGTGGAAAAGGATGGGATTACAGTAAAAAACAGTAGGCTATCGGCTTTTAATTTTGATGCGACTGACTGCCCGGATCTTTTTCCTCCACTCGTAGTATTGGCTGCGTATTGCAAGGGTAAATCTGTAATAAAAGGGGTAAACAGGTTGCTGCATAAGGAAAGTAACAGGGGGCTTACGCTGAAGAAAGAATTTGGTAAAATGAACGTACCTATCGAATTACTTGATGATACAATGACGATAACGGGCGGGGCAAATATAAAAGCCGCTAAAGTAACTTCACATAATGATCACAGGATTGCAATGGCGTGTGCAGTGGCGGCTTTGGGAGCAAAAGGCACAACTGAAATAAGAGAAGCGGACGCTGTAAAAAAATCGTATCCCCAATTTTTTGATGATATTAAATTACTTAAAACATCCGTTCATGTCTCATAAAAACTGGAAATGCTAAATATCAACCTGCGAATTCCATAAGCAATACCTTTGCGTCCTTTTGAAAATAATCATTCAGGGAAATCAATTTTCCAGTGGTGTATATTTATAAGAAGGTTATTAAAGTTCCCCAATGTTGCCATTCGTACAAGTGAGTGACACAACTGGGTCGCCATGAAAAATCTGTCGCTAGCAAAAAAAACTATTAGAAGGCCGGTAAAATATCGAATCAGAATGATTTTATAATACCGGGATCAACATCATAAATTCAAAAAATGTCGTACACTGTAGCAATAACCGGACGTCCTAATGTGGGCAAAAGCACTTTTTTCAACCGGATGCTTGAGCAACGGAAAGCGATTGTCGACGACATAAGTGGAGTGACCCGCGACCGGCAATATGGCGTCACGGAATGGGCCGGGAAAAGTTTCAACCTGATAGATACAGGCGGCTTTGTTGCCCATAGCAATGACGTTTTTGAAAAGGAAATCCGTAAGCAGGTACACATAGCCGTAGAGGAAGCCAATGCAATTATTTTTATGTGTGATGTAACTACCGGCATCACTAACCTCGACCAGGAAATGGCGGATATGCTTCGCCGTTCACCCAAGCCCGTATATCTTGTTATTAATAAAGTTGACAACCATGCGAGGCTTCTTGAGGCTTCCGAATTTTATAGCCTGGGATTTGAGAAAATATTTTTTATCTCCTCCGTAAGCGGTACCGGAAGCGGGGAATTACTGGACGAGGTTTGCTCTTTGATACCTGATGAAGTAACTGAAGACAAAGGAGAGCTTCCAAAATTTGCAATCATTGGCCAGCCTAATGTTGGCAAATCATCTCTTTTAAATGCATTGACCGGCCAGGAGCGAACGATCGTAAGCAATGTTGCCGGCACCACAAGAGATTCTATCCATACCGTGTATAATCTCTTCAACAAAGAATTTATTTTAATAGATACCGCCGGCATAAGGCGTAAAACCAAAGTGAACGAAGACCTCGAATTTTATTCTGTTATCCGTGCAGTAAAGGCGGTGGATGAAGCAGATGTTTGCCTGTTGCTCCTGGATGCTGAAAAAGGAATCACAGCGCAGGATATTAATATTTTTTCGTTAGCACAAAAAAAAGGTAAGGGATTATTGGTGCTGGTAAATAAGTGGGATACCGTAAAAAAAGAAACCAACACTGCACGTGACTATGAGAAAATGCTAAAGCAAAAACTGGCTCCGTTTACCGATGTGCCGGTTATATTTATTTCAGCTACGGAGAAACTTCGCATTTACCAGGCCATGGAAGCCGCTTTGAAAGTGTATGAAAACAGGAAGCAAAAAATTGCAACATCGAAATTGAACGATATCATGCTAAAGGCGGTAGAATCTTACCATGCGCCTGTTGTAAGAGGGCATGCCGTTAAGATAAAATACGTGACGCAATTGCCTTCAGTAGTTCCGTCATTTGCTTTCTTTTGTAACTATCCTGATGATATTAAAACTCCTTACAGGAATTATCTTGAAAACAAAATGCGTGAAAAATTTGAACTTACGGGAGTGCCTATACGTATTTTTTTCAGAAAGAAATAGCGTGGGTTTATTATATATTTAAACTTTTCTTTTCCACATAATTTGGATAGATTTGACGAAATCAAAAACATCTAAATCAAAAAATCATGAAAAAATTACTTTCAATTGTGGCGCTTGCTGCATTTATGACAGCCTGTAACGGTAACGATTCTTCTACAACAGAAACAACAACATCAGATTCATCAGGTATGATGAATGACAATTCAATGAGTGCTGATACTTCTATGAATAATAGTACGATGAATGCTCCTATGGATATGAAGGAAGGTACTATGATGATGAAAGACGGTAAAATGATGGTAATGAAGGAAGGTAAAACCATGGAGATGACTGAAACAATGACCTGCACTGATGGTTGCAAAGTAGCGCCAAGTGGCGAGGTAACTATGAAAGATGGTAAAACAATGTCGCTGAAAAATGGTGAGATGATAGACAAGGATGGCCACATGATGGATGCCAACGGCAAAATGATGATGGACGATATGAAATAGTCATATTGATTCGATGATAAACAAAACCCCCTGCCAGCAGGGGGTTTTGCATTGTATCCTGCAGCCTTTCAGAGTGCTTATAAGATTTGGCTTTGTGATAAGGGCCGCTATCTTTGCACCAAATTTAAAATTTTAGAAAGATGAAAAAATTTTTCACAATTATTGTTTTTGCGACTATAATGACTTCCTGTAACAACGACGGTACAGCAACGACCGAAAGTGCTAACGACTCAACCACAATGAGTAGTGATGCCATAGCCGACAGCATTAAAGCCAGTAATATGATGGATTCAACATCTAACCCGACTGACGGTATAGAGAAAAAATAGTTTTGCCTTTTGGGGTATTTTAAATATTCCCGGATAGTTTCGGAGGATTTTCGACAATTGTGCATTTCAGTAAATACTCTCTCTCTCTCTGTCGATTTATTAACGAGTATTTTTATAGTACATAGAATTTACTTTTAGCGATGGTACAATGATGGTACGATAAGACTCATTCAAAATGAATGATTTTTTATTTATAAGAAATAAAAATTTCTTTATAAGGCGGATGATTGGATGATGACTTTTCACCATCTAAATGTTTTTTAATAACAAGAAAACCAATCAGTATAATTATAAGAATTAAAATAATAGTAAGATATAGCCAGGGCAGGTCTTTAATTTTCCGTTTTAATTTTTTTGATTTTTTCTTTTCGAGTTGCTTTTTAAGATTGACGTTAAGTTGTTCCGCCAATGCAGAGACATCTTTCTTATTTTTAAAACTATTCAATCCTTCCACAGCATCATTTATCATATCAGAATCGATCATCGCTTTCTCGAGGTTATGCTTTTCCTCTGCTGATAACTTGTCACTCAGATAGTCCATCAACTTTTGGTTGTCAATGTCCTTATTGCTATTAGATAATATTTTTAATAAATCATCGTTCATTCCGCTTCCATCATTAGTTTTAAATTTCTTTTTCCGTTTTGAATATAGCTTTTTACCTGCATCATAGAAAATCCGGTGATATCAGAAATCTCTGTATAGGATTTTTTTTCAAGGTAAAATAAAGTTACACATTGTTGTTGTTCAGCATTGAGATTCCCCAGGCACTCCTGCATTTTGACCAGTAAATTATCTTTTTTGATGTGCAAACTTTTATCCATTGTTTCGTCCGGGGATTTCACAACCTGCTCATTTAGCTCAACGGGAACTTTTCCTTTGTTCCTCAATATCATGAGGCAGTGATTTTTTGCAATCATGTAAATCCAGCTCTTGAAATAATCCACCTTATATTTATGCAACTCGTCTATCACTTTTAAAAAAACCTGTTGAACACAATCCCTGGCATCTTCTTCGTTTTTTAAATATTTCATGCATACTCCAAGTAAAAGAAGGGTATAACGCGGTAGCAATATTCCCAACCAGGAATTATCATGGTCGGTGTAAAATTTTTGTAATAATTCCTCGTCAGTTATATGGCTGTCTTTCTGTGATGGCAATTACTTTACAATTTATCTCTTAGAGATGTAAACATAAATAAATTCCATAATTTACATTTTAAATAAACGCCAAACTCTATGCAATACGCTGTGTGCTGTGTTCCTGTAAGCCCTTTGCGGTCCGAACCCTCCCATAAAGCTGAAATGGTTTCACAACAATTATTTGGAGAAAAATCGATTATAAAAGAAGCCGGTATAGAAAACTGGGTTAAGGTTGTTTTGAAATATGATGGCTATGAAGGATGGTGCCAGTTTAGCCACCTTGCTGAAATTGATGAAGGACTGTATATAAAAGTTGATAAAGACCTTACAGCAGGTTGGGTAAATGAAATTGATTATAATGGTCATTATATGTTTGTGCCATTTGGCAGTTCTCTCTCTGCATTTAAAAACGGTATGGCTTTCTGGAGAAAGAACTCGGTTCATTTCAAGGGAGAAGTATGGAATCCGGAAGAAATAAAAATCACACCGAAACTTATCAGGCAGGTGGCGTATAAATTTTTAAATACATCTTACCTGTGGGGCGGAAAGTCAGTGTTTGGAATCGACTGCAGCGGCTTTGCACAATTGACTTACAAGTTTCTGAATAAACATCTGCCAAGGGATGCGTATCAGCAGGCGGAAAAAGGAGAGGTCATAAATTTTTTACAGCAGGCGCAATGTGGCGATCTTGCGTTTTTTGATAATGAGGAGGAGCGAATCACACATGTAGGCATTTTACTAAACCAGCATGAAATTATTCACTCTTCGGGCAAAGTACGTGTTGATAAAATTGACAACCAGGGAATAGTAAATTCGGATACGAAACAACAATCACACAAGTTGAGAATTATTAAAAGGTATTTTTAGAAATTAACCTTTCCCGGAACTTTTATTTACAGGTGAAATCGTATTCGTCACTTTATCAACACCATCATCTTTTACTTTTTTATCTAAAAAAAGCATTTTAATAGCGACAGCGATCATAAGAATAGCAAATATTTTTTTAACCGTATCCTGTGGTAAACTGAGGGCTATCTTACTTCCAAAATAGCTGCCTGCTAAAAATCCTGCTGCCACCAGCCAAACGATACGCATATCCACATAGCCTGCTTTATAATATTGCCACACACCCAGGATTCCTATTGGCAATAACAGTATCCCCAAAGAAGTTCCCTGCGCCGCCTTTTGTGAAAAACTTAAAAAATAGACGAGGGCAGGTACGATAACTATTCCTCCGCCTATGCCCACCAGTCCACCCATGATACCTGCGGCCAATCCAACGATCAATAAAATTACAATTGCATGTAAGGTCATAAAATAAATTTAAGAGCGATTATTTGGGAAATGTTTGTTTATAAAATTCAATAGATTCATTAATTATTTCAAATGCTTTTTCCTTGCTTTGAAAATCATTAATCTCCACTTTTTTATTTTCTAAAACTTTATATTGTTCGAAATAATTTTTAAGAACTCTTATGAAATGCTGTGGTAAATCGTCCATGCTTTTTATATAATTGACGCCCGGGTCTTTTGCGGCAACTGCTATTATCTTGTCATCTATCAGGCCTGTATCAATCATCTGCATATTGCCTATAACATAGGCTTCCACAAGGCATAAAGGCTGTATCGATTCCGAGCACATCACCAATATATCAAGTGGATCGCCGTCCTGCCCCAGCGTCTGTGGGATCAAGCCATAATTTACAGGGTAGTGAAAAGAAGAATATATAACCCGGTCGAGTTTTAGCAACCCGGTTTTTTTATCGATCTCGTATTTTGATTTCGAGCCCTGTGAAATTTCTATAAGTGCGTTTACAACCTGTGGTGCATCTTCACCATAATGTGCGCCGTGCCATGGATGTAGTACATACATAAAATGTAATTTTTAAGTTGGTTAATATTTTATTTCTAATCAGAATATTATTTCCCTGATGTGTATCTTATAACTTCGGCCTTTTCAATTGTAATAAGCCCCCCGGAATTTGTTTGTTCAAACAATTGCTCTACAATTTTTGTGAAATCCCTGATCTTATCTTCTGCATCAACAATTTCAATAATTAAAGGCATGTCAATAGAAATGTCGAATAATTTCGTAGTATGGATTTTACTGTTGGCGCCAAAACCCATAATTCCCCTGGTGACGGTAGCCCCCGACAAACCTTGTTTTTTTGCTTCAAACACGATCGTTTCATAAAGCGGCTGCTGGCCTGCCCTGTCGGCCTCACCTATAAAGATGCGCAGTAATTTTGCATTTGGATCATTTTCCATGCTAAAGCAATTTAATAATAGAAATACCTGCAAACGTTGCGACAAGCCCTACAAATACACTGGTGGCGACATAAGATAAAGCGAGCCAACTTTGTCCATCCCGTATTAAGGATATCGTTTCATTAGAAAAAGAAGAGAAGGTTGTAAAGCCGCCCAGCAACCCTGTAACTAAAAAGAGCCTCCACTCAACAGGAAAATAACTTCTTTCACTAAAACCAAAAGCAAGGCCAATAAGAAAACATCCTATAATGTTTACGCTTAAAGTACCGAAAGGAAAGGTAGAAAGAAATTTGGATTGTATTATTTGCGACAGCAAGTATCTTAATATGCCGCCTATGCAACTACCAATTCCAACGGCTAATATTATTTTCATTTTACCTGCTGTTTAATAATTGGGTTTGGGTAAAAACATATGTTGTAGCACTTACACTCTCATTGCATATTGCCGGTAAAAGTGTATTTAAAATCAACGAGCCATTCATTATTCCGCCTTACCAGTTTCAATTTTGAAGGTTTATTTTTATAGGTATTTGAATAACTTATAATGGTCACCGAATCTGATACCTTTTGAGTTGAGTCAATAAGTATATTTGCATCCCTGTAGCCCTGTTTTTCCTCATTGCTTCTCTTGCTGTTAAAATCTTTAAGGCCATTGAAATATTCGATATTGGTACTGTCCTGTAACAAGTATTTTTTCGCTTCATCATAATTTCCTTTTAGCGATGCTTCGATAAATCCCCTGCCTGATTCAAGAGGATCTGTTTTTCGTACTTCCGGAGAATTATTGCAAGCTGCCAGGCTTATTATCATCGTCAACAAAAACAGGCTGATTCTATTCATATTTCTTTTTTAAAAAAACTAAGGTAAATATCTTTCGGTTCTAAATAAAAAGCACCCGGTTGTGGGTGCTAACTAAGAATTTATTTTCAAAAGTCCCGGGCCAAAAATTTCAACGGGGCGCTTTACTTATTTGTTTGTACTATCGATCATTTTTTGCGCATGCTCCATAGCTTCATTTCTCAATGAATCGATCCGTTGTTTGTCCTCTTCACTCATCCCCTCCATTGAATCGCCTATTCCATTTTTCATCTTGCCAAAGCCATGGTCTTTCATTTTTTTCTGCGCCATTTCCATTAAGGTCGATTTATCAAAGGCTACCTTCCAGTCTCCGCTTTCCTTCTTCAAAGTAAAATCTGTTGTTTCTCCGGATTTTTTATCTTTTACCGGTACGGTTGCTTTATCACCGTCAATTGTTGCTGTTCCAAATTCTATATTTTCCTTGCCGTAATTAAGCATTTCGTCGGATTTGTCGCCTGCATTTTGCATACCCATTTGTACCATGCTCATCATTCCCTCACTATCTTTAGTGACATATTTTTTTGCCTCATCAATATTCTTTGCCGATAAGGCATCAAAAAATTTTGTAAGAACAACTTTAGGATCACCTCCCGTGGATTTACAGCCTGCTAAAAAAAGAAAGGAGGCAGCGCATGCGTATAAAATAATTTTCTTCATAAAAGTTTTTTTAGAATGGCAAATGTAAATTTTATTTAAAGAAAACCAGTTACTCCTGCTGTTGAAACTTAACGCTCTTTATTTGTTTGCAAAAAGGGTTTATAAATAAATTGTCCACAGCAATAAATTTTTGCGAGTTAAAAGTATCCAGGGCGATTTTTATTTTATCGTTTGTTGCCATTTCAATTGTTTTGTAAACAAACTCCGAGCAGTACATTTTGTCATTTGTATCAAGGTTGAACTGCATATCGAAAATGACACCCTGGTTGTAAAAATTACGCACCAGCTCAAAAACTTTTACCTGTTCATCGTGGCTTAATTGATACCTGAAAATTCCGAAGCCCCTGTTTTCATAAGGATTACAAAAGAATTCAAAACGGTCTCTCCTTAATTTCTGATCGGGGTTCCATTCACCGCCGATCGAGTGATACACAAAAAGACTATCATTCTCGAAGCTTGCAATACCGCAGTGTGAGTAGGTTTTGTCTTTTAACGATACACGGCGCATGATATCACTTGTGAAATCCCTGCCCGTACGAAGAATAAGATCTCCCTGTTTTACATATTGTTTTGCCTGTGATATAGCTGTTAAAGCTGCACCAATCTCCATTTCACGTTTTACCGAATTTTCACTTGGAAGATTCTTTGTATCGTTTTTTTTAACGCCGCACGATGCTATCAAAAAGAAAAGGCAGCAAAACAGCCGCCTTTTTATAAAAATTATTTTGAAGTAATTGATCATTTATGAATTTCCATTTCTTTTACTTTATCTTTTTCATAGGCTTTGATAATTGCTTTCACGAGCTTATGTCTCACTACATCCTCTTCATCAAGCTCTACATGGCCGATGCCATCGATATTTTGTAATATCCTTACAGATTTTTCAAGCCCGCTTTTTATTTTGGGCGGAAGATCAATCTGGGTAACATCGCCGTTAATAATTGCCTTCGCATTGGCGCCAATTCTTGTTAAAAACATTTTGAGCTGCAGGTCAGTTGAGTTCTGGGCCTCATCAAGAATAATAAATGCGTTATCAAGCGTGCGGCCACGCATATAGGCCAGCGGAGCAATTTCAATAGTCCGCGTAGTCATATAATATCCAAGTTTATCGGCCGGTATCATATCATCGAGGGCGTCATACAATGGCCTTAAATACGGATCAATTTTTTCCTTAAGGTCGCCTGGAAGAAATCCAAGATTTTCACCAGCTTCAACAGCAGGCCTTGTAAGAATAATTTTTTTGACCTGCTTATTTTTAAGCGCTCTTACTGCCAGGGCAACGGCCGTATATGTTTTACCGGTACCGGCAGGGCCTATTGCAAAAACAATATCGTTTTTATCAATAGCATTTACCATTGCTTTTTGATTTGCTGTTCGGGCCCTCACAGTTTTCCCGTTTGGCCCAAATACCAACACATCATTTGGATTTCTTTCGATGAAATTGTCAATTACTTTTTCATCGTCTCCGCCAAGAATCTGTTCAAGATAATTTTCGCTCATATGTCCATTGCGCTCAAGATATTGAACAGCAAGATTTATTTTATCTCTTGCATCTTCAATTTGTTCAGGTGCACCGCTGAGTTTGATTTGTGTTCCTCGACTAAGTATTTTGAGACGGGGGAATTTCTTTTTTAATATATCCAGTTTTCCATTGTTAACACCAAAAAATTCTATAGGATTTACGGTTTCGAGATTAATAATTGTGTCTGTCAATCGGGTTTAATTTTAGATTAAAAAAAATTCTATTAAAACGGATTCGATTTTATTGTATTCAAATATAAAAACTACAAAAGTCGCTTTACTAAATTAGTTATACACACGCAGTTGAAAAAGTTAAAAGTCTTATTGTTAACGCATGCAATATCATTATATTTTATTAGGCGAGTTTGTTTTTTTATTAATAATTTCGGCTATAAATCAATTAAAATGAAAAAAAGTCTCCTCGTTGTTTTCGCATGTATCATCTGTGTAATGCTTTTTCAGGCCTTCACTACTTCTAAGGCGCCCATGTATATGAATTTACAAATATTACCTGAAGATATTTCTAAGCATGACCTGGATAGTGTAATGCATCACTTTTCACAGTCGCTGGGTGTTAAATGTAATTTTTGTCATGTATGGAATAATGATTCCAAAAAGATGGATTTTGCAACTGATGAGAAACCTGAGAAAAAGATTGCACGCAAAATGATGCTAATGGCGATCGATCTTAATAAAAATTATTTTGCTAAAATGGAAATGGATCATGATATGGACCACGATAAAATGGAAATGGGAAAAGACAGTATGGGGAAAGACAAAGATCATGATATGGATCATCATATGGATAATGCAATGATGAATAAAAATATGGATACAACAGGAATGAATAGTTCGAGGTATATGCTTATGGAAATAAACTGTTACACATGTCACCGGGGCGAAGAACATCCTGATTCAAAAGTTCCTGCACCTAAAGAAGGCCCGCAAGGCCCGCCGCCGCCTCAGAAACCTGTGGATAAATAAGAGGGCGCAGTTTATAATTTAATGCCATACCTTATTCAATTTCAAATAAAAGGAATTGCGTTTTCTGAACAGGAACAAAATTATTGTCAGAAACAAAGACAAGTGTTTTGTGCCCGTTGGCTAAAACAGGACCAAAACATACTCCTTCAATATTATCAATATAAATTTCCAGGTCATCCATATTAAGCAGGAGCTTTTTTGAAATCATTTTAGCAGGCTTATTTTTTATTGAAGTTTCATTCTCAATATTTTCTGCTGATGCAAGATCAGCGAGATAAATTTTTATCGTGCCGGCCGCTCTGCCTGTGGAGAAAGAACGTTCTATTACAATTAATTTGTTTTTGCCGACAGAAAGAATATCAGCAACCCCGTTGATAATAAATGAGCCTGCGGGAACTGGTGGATACGCTACCGGATCTATTTTATATGCATATTGGCCGATCGATTTCTTAGTCGCAACATCATATTTTAATATTCTTATAATACCCGCAGAATCTTTCAGGCCCGCCCGTGAACCATCATTGTACAATGGTTCTTCTACACTCACAAAAAGAGTTTTATAATCATCGGCAAAAGCCAGCCCCTCAAAGACACCATTTCTTCTTGGCCCTGTCTCCTCCTTACTCATATGCATTTGTTCCGGAAGAATAAGTGTGTCCATGTAGATACCCTTTTCATTTATTTCCGTTACCGAAGGATCTTCAAGTATAAGCTTACCAGTACTTACAATGCGCTCTCCTTCACTGCTCCACATAAAGGAATTGTTTTTAGGATTATACCTGATCGCTTCTGGGTCCGGTGTATGAAGCGGGTCCGCTGAAGGGCCGGAGTAAAAATTGCCATCCCTGGTTTTTAATAATGTAGTTTCAATAAAAACAACACTATCAATTTTATTATTCCTGATAATAATTTGCGCTTTGTAGAATCTCGCAGGATTTCTTTCCGACCGGTCGTCGCTTATAATGTAATACACATTGTTTTGGCCGTCATAGTCAATGCCGGAAAGGCCGCCAATAAGTGTGTTTTGATACTCTTTATTGAACGGGAAATCAAACTCACTTAGAAATTTAAGCCGGTTAAATTCTTCCGTGCCGGCAATATGCTTTGTTGATGTACACGAATTGATAATAATGATTCCAAAAAATACCAGGCTGGTTATTAATCGCATATGAAATCCATTAAAAAACAAATTTGAGAAAACTTTGTTGTAATACTTAAAATACCTCTGTGTAATGGGCGGTTAATTTTTTAACTTTGAGAAAGACTTTACCCATTGAAAAAATTTATTTATACATAAAATTTTGTCAATTATGAAGGAAGCAACTATCACCGAAAAAACTAGTACAAGCCAGCCGGTCTGGCTCACTATTGTAAGAATTGCGCTTGGTTTTATTTTGTTTTGGAAAGGAATAAATTTTATCCGGGATACAACGATGCTGCAATCAATGATTGCGCACACGGGTGTAAAACTGATCGATAACAATTCTTCAGTACTTGCTTTTCTTATAACGTATATTAATTTACTTGGAGGACTGTTTATCGCGGTGGGCCTTTTTACAAGAACCTCATCCATTATTCAAATACCAATTCTCATTGGAGCTGTATTCTTAGTAAATATGAAACAGGCTTCAAACAGTGGATTTGAGTTAGTGCTTTCAATACTTGTTCTTTTGTTACTCCTGGTTTTTGCTTACAAAGGAAGCAGTACTATATCGGCTGATGAATATTTTCGAAGCTATTATAAGGCTGGTTCAGAGGAAGGGAATACGAAAAGGTTTTTTAGATAATTTTTGAGATTCCACTAAGTGATTATTTTGCTTTTAATTTATTCAATATAGCGCTCAGGCCGTTTGTTGTTCCTGCGTAATATTTTTCATCTTTCAAATAGGGAATAAAAGCATTTTCGATAATGCCCTGGATTTCGTAGTCGTTTAAAACCTGTTCGACGCCTGTCCCGTTTTCAACATACAATTTTTTGAATGCATTGGAGAGGACGATAAGAATCCCGTTGAAACGTCCATTTACCTGCAATCCCCAGGACTTAAATATTTCCTTGCTAAAATCTTCTAAATGGTCTTTGCCTACCATCATTGAATCTATGGTAATGATAGCGATCTGGACTGATGTCGTATTGTGAATGGCAATTATTTTCGAATCAAGAGCTTTGATTTCTTCCCCGGTAAACAAATTTTCAAAATCATTTACAAAACCAACAGGTTCCGGAATCGTGAAGTTTTGAGTGGCCGGCGATCTGTTAGTCGCTTGTCTTGTATTATTTTGCTGGTATACCTGGTTTTGACCTAAGCTATCTGATGAAACAGAAATAAAAAAAATAAGCAAGTAACACAATGGGCTCGCACTACATTTCATAAGGAAGATTTCTCTCATGTAACGCCGGGAATCCTTATTTATTTTTTATCCAAAACGACGCGAAAGCCTTGTAGAATTTGTGTGCCGTAAGAAATTCAGACTAACAATAAGCATCCGTGCAACTTTAGATCCTTATAATGAATCCTTTAATTGTATTATTAAAAATATTCCACTCATCATTTGATTTCCCCGCTACATAAACAAATGTGTAATGGAACTTTCATTTTAAATACCTTCGCCCATACTCATTTTTAAATAAAATATAAATATGTTTTTAATAAAAAGATCAGCACTTTCAGTGGTTATTTGCACATTCATGATGGCAGGTGTCCATGCCCAAAAAATTTCTTTTACAGAATATGACCTGTCAAACGGTTTGCATGTAATTCTTCACCAGGACAAAAAAGCTCCCGTGGTAGCGGTAACTGTTTATTATCATGTTGGGTCCAAGAATGAAGAATTGAACCGCACAGGGTTTGCGCATTTTTTTGAGCACCTTCTGTTTGAAGGCAGTGATAATATCAAGCGGGGCGAATTCTCAAAATACGTTGTGAGCAATGGAGGCCGTGATAATGCTACTACCTCACAGGACCGCACGTATTATCACGAAGAGTTTCCTTCGAATCAATTGAAACTTGGGCTTTGGCTGGAAAGCGAAAGAATGCTTCACCCTGTAATAAATGAAATAGGTGTAAAGACACAAAATGAAGTCGTAAAAGAAGAAAAACGCATGCGGATGGATAATCAGCCTTATGGCCATTTTGCTGAATCAGTGTTTTCAAAATTATTCACATTGCATCCCTACCGCTGGCAACCTATCGGTTCAATGGAAGATCTCGATGCTGCAACCCTCGAGGAATTTCGAGCATTTTTTCATAAATATTATGTGCCTAATAACGCGGTGTTAAGTATCGCAGGAGATATAGACATCGACAGCACAAAAAAACTGGTGTCCGAATATTTTTCTGACATTCCGAAAGGGGCGCCTGTTGTGCAGCCAGCTATAAAAGAAGCGCCCATTACCCATGAAATTATTGATACAACTTATGATGCTAATATCCAGATACCCGCCATTATAACGGCCTATCGCACACCTGGAAAAGCAACGCATGATTCGAAAGTTCTAAATATGATCACCAATTATCTTTCGAATGGCGCCAGTTCAAAATTGTATAAGAAATTGGTTGATGATAAGAAGAATGCATTGCAGGTAGGTGCACTCAATTTCGCCCTGGAAGACTATGGTGCCTATATTACTTATGCCCTGCCAAATAATAACGCTGATGTCGCAACGCTGTTAAAAGACATTGATGAAGAAGTAGCCAAAGTGCAAACTTCTTTAATTAGCGAAAAAGATTACCAAAAATTATTAAACCAGTTTGAGAATGATTATGTGAGCAACAATACACATATGCTTGATGTTGCGGGTAATCTTTCAGAAAGTTATGTGGTATATCATAATACAGGTCACATAAATGATGAATTAAAAGAGTATAGAAAAATAACGAGGCAGGAAATCATGGATGTTGCAAAAAAATATCTTAATAATAACCAACGGGTTGTTGTGTACTATTTGCCCAAATCCAAATAAAAGAACTATTTAAAAAATAAAGAAGTATAATTTCTATCAAATAAAAACTATGAATAAAATAATTATAACAGCTTTTACTTTCCTGTTTATCTTAAGTGTGAATGCGCAGAAAAAAATTGACAGGAGCAAACAGCCTGAGGCAGGGCCTGCACCGGCGATCTCGATTGGCAGCCCTGTAATTTACAAACTTGGAAATGGTATAACAGTTTTGGTTGTAGAAGATCATCATCTTCCAAAAGTGACGGCAACATATTTTATTGACCAGGGGCCGATTACAGAAGGCGCTAAAGCCGGCGCATTTGATATGATGGGCAATATGCTTAGCGAAGGAACAACTTCAAAAACCAAAGCGCAATTTGATGAAGCAGTTGACCAGATAGGTGCGGACGTAAATTTAAGCGGCAACAGATCAATAGCTTCTGCCCTTACAAGATATTTTGATAAAGCGTTTATGCTTATGGCTGAGGCGTTGCGCCATCCTTCGTTTCCGCAGGAATCTTTTGATAAAATAAAGTCACAAACGCTTACCAGCCTTAAGGGGAGTGAGAAAAGTGCCAAAGCAATTTCGGCAAGGGTTGTAAATGCCCTTGCTTTCGGGCCATCGCATCCTGCCGGTGAATTTGAAACAGAAGAATCTATAAATGCACTGACGCCCGATGATATAAAGAAGACTTACGCGAAATACGTGACGCCTTCACGTGGCTATCTTACTTTCGTTGGAGATATCAAGCCGCTGGAGGCAAAAGCTCTTGCGGAAAAAGCGTTCAGCGACTGGAAGGGCGCCGATCTTACTTTGCCAAAATTAAACGAAGTAAACAATCCATCTAAAACTGAGGTGGATCTTATTGATGTGCCGAACGCCGTTCAAAGTGAATTAACGGTTGTTAACCTTGTGGACCTTCCGATGAGCAGCCCTGATTATTTCGCTGTTTTGCTCGCTAACCAGGTATTGGGAGGCGGGGAAGAAGGTCATTTAAATAAAAATCTTCGCGAAAAACATGGTTATACTTACGGCTCTTTTTCATCGATAAGTGCGGATCGGTTTCAAACAAAATTTTATGCGACCGCATCTGTGAGAAACGAAAAGGTAGACAGCGCTGTCATGGAAATACTAAATGAACTGGATACGATAAGAACTCAAAAGGTAAGCGCTGAAGAATTAGCAAGCGCAAAGGCTCTCTACAATGGTGCATTTGCTCTTGGCCTTGAAAACCCTGCCCGGACTGCGGCTTTCGCAAGCAATATTCTTATTCACAATCTGCCTGAAGATTTTTATAGAACTTATTTGCAAAAGATAAATGCTATAACCGCTGAGGATATTCAAAAAGTGGCTCAGAAATATTTTAATTATGGCAACACCCGTATAGTGGTGGTTGGCAAAGCAGAAACAGTAAAGCCGGGCCTGCTGGCAATGGGTTACCCGGTAAATATGTATGATAAGTATGCCAAAGAAGTGCAGGCTACCGCGCTGTCTCCCGCAGCGAGTAATAAAACCCCCGAGGAAATAATAGGCAATTATATTAATGCTATCGGCGGCGAAAGCAAGCTCAAAGATGTGAAGTCAGTCGCCATTAAAGGTAAAATGAATGTACAAGGTATGGCACTGAATTATGAACAAAAACAAATGAGTCCTAATATGGAAGTCACTAATGTTATTATGAATGGAAATCCTGTTCTTCACAGGGTCTTTGATGGTAAAACAGGATCAACGACACAAATGGGAAACAAACAGGATTTGTCAGAAGATGAAATTGCACAGGGCCTTGAAAATAAAGGAATATTCCCCCAGGTGTTTTATAAAGAGGCTGGCTATAAACTTGACAATGCGGGTATAGAAAAAGTAGGAGGAAACGACGCCTACAAGATAAACATTACATCTCCATCCGGTATTAAATCCACCGAATATTTTGATGTTAATTCCGGCTATCTTGTAAAGGCTGTTCGCAACGTAAAAACCGGTGGCCAGGAAGTTCAGCAGGCAGTAGAGTTTAGTAATTACAAAAAAGTTGGGAGCATCATGTTTCCTTTCACTGATAATGTTTCAGTGGAAACGCCCGCTGGCTCGCAGGAATTCACAGTTGATGTTGAAGATGTAAAATTGAATACCGGAGTAGCTGCCGAAGATTTTAAATGATACCTTCACAATTTATTTTAAAAAAGGCCGGACATCAATGCTCCGGCCTTTTTATTAACTTTCATGGTTGCTGTAGATAACAAGGTTTGTTTTGTGATAGAAATATTTTCTTTCACGAAGCTACTTGATCAATCTTAAGCTGAAGGGATACCTGTATAATTTTCCTTCGCTCGCCTTAACTGTTGCAAGAATAACAAAAACCAAAGCAAGAATTCCTACAAGCCATATTAATAAGATTCCGATAATTGAAATAACAAGGACTATTATTAAAATAAAAATTGTTATCTGGAAATTCAACGATTCTTTGGCATGCTCCCTTACAAAAGCCGACTCATCTTTTTTAATAAGATAGATAATTAAAGGAGCAACAAAGCCAGCAACGAACGTTAGTACATGCGACAGAATAGCCATTGTTTTTTCATCGCTGCTGGGTACAACAATAGGATCGGAGTCAGTGCCTAAATAAGATTTTTCTTCCATGGTATAAGTTTTTTTAGTAAAATAAATCTTTCTGAACAAAATTCATAGTGATGTGAAATCTTATTCTTAGATAGATCGCTTTATTTTTTTAAAACCTGGCGAGCAGTTTAAAATTTATCAATCTTGGTGTTAAACGATTGGGGATACTGAATGTATTATTTGCAAAGTCTTTTATAAGCTGGTAGGAAATTGTATTTGCCCGGTCAATAAGATTGAAGACTTCAAGGCTTGCCCATATATTTTCAAAGCTTCGAAAAGGAGAATGGCTTCGTCGTAATGATTTTTCACTCAGCAATAAAGCACTAAAACCTAAATCAATTCTTATGTAAGGCTCGATGATCAGTGCATTTCTATACTTCACACTCTTAGGAATATTATAGCTCATATTGCTTCCGTAGATCATATTCAAATGCACCCTGAAATTTTTATTGGTGCTCAAATAATCCTGCAGAAATAATCCCAACGTAAGCAGGCGATCAGTCGGCCTTCTTACATAACCTAAATCGGTTCGTATTGAATCTGCGACAACCTGGTCTTGCGTTTTAGATGTAATAATTTCACCGGCTGCATTTTTGTACGTGTAGTAAAAGTCATTATTAATATCTTCTTTGGTGCGGCTAATTCCAATGCTCAGCCAGCTTTCGGCATCTTTTACCAACTCGGTAAAAATGCGGGTCTCAATTCCGGTCGCATATGCTTTAGCATTATTTTCTCCATAATACCGTATTCGCACGTTGTCGATATCATAAGGAACCACATCCGTTAGTGATTTAAAATATGCCTCTGTTGTTATGCGCAATGGCCGGTCACCAGCCGAAAGATTATAATCGAAACCTGCAACAAATTGAATACTCTTTTGGCTTTTAAGATCGGGGTTAACAGATCCATCATATCTTCTCAATTCACGATAAAATGGTGGCTGATCATAAACGCCCGCTGCAGCCTTAAATACAATGTCTTTTTTCCAGCCGGGCTTATAGCTCAGTTGTGCACGTGGGCTCACAATAAATTCTTTATTAAGCGAATTGTAATTAAAGCGGACTCCTGCCTGTAATGTGACGTCTCTAACGGCATTACCCAAACGAATGTTATCCTGTATGTAGCCACTATATTTATCAACAGTAAGATTTGATTTCGATTTCAATACACTGCTAAGGTTAAGCGCATCAGGATTATAAGGTAGTGAATACCCGGCGCTGTCCTGGTATTCCCATTCGTTAAGTTTATCGTTTATTAAAGTATGATCAAAGCCGGCGCCCCATTGAATAAAATGTTTACCCTTATCAAAGCTACCTTTATGACTAATGTTATACACTTCAATATTGAGCTTGTTACGGGCATAATTTTGAAACACACCCGCTCCCAGCGGGCTCGTTATTTGCCCAAATGCCGCACTGCTTTTGTCAAAATTTCTTTCGCCAAAAAGGTAGAAGCCGGTAATATCAAAATTTTCATTTTCGTTGTCTGTATAATGGCTTGCCATCCATTTTAACTTAATCCGGTTATTCACAGTTTGGTTAAGGCTTAAGCCAATAAGATTGGTATTATAATTATCCCTTTCCTGTCCTTCAAAAAATATGTCGAGCCCGATATTAGCAGTAAATAACGGAGAAAAAACAGCTGTTGATTTTTGAGCAGATTCAGGAACCAGTGTGAATTTAGAACCCGAAATAATTCCGAGAAGATCGAGTTGTAGCTTCTGAGAAATCTTGTAAGTTATGAATGCCTGCAGGTCTGCAGCAGACGGAACGTAGTTTCCCTTTACTTCCTGGCTACTTAGTAAGTTTTTATTTGTTTTGCTGCGAACGCCAAAAAGCCACGTGAGCTTTTGGTTTTTTGAAGTGCCTTCAAAATGGAATCCTTGTTCCAGCAAACTTATATAAGCCGATCCGCCGAATGATACCGGTTTTTTGTATTGTATATCCAGCACGCTGCTTATTTTATCGCCGTACTTTGCCTGGAAGCCACCATTGTAAAAACTGATATTTTTTGCCAGTTCGGGATTTATAAAGCTCAGGCCTTCCTGCTGGCCGTTCCTTACAAGGTATGGCCGGTAAATCTCAAAATCATTTATGTAAATAAGGTTCTCATCATAATTGCCGCCGCGAACAGAATACTGTGAGGTAAGTTCGTTGTTACTTCCGACCAAAATTTTAATGAGCCCTTCTACACCTCCCGTTGCAGACGGAAGGGTTACGGCATTTTTGGGATTTATCTTTACAAGCCCCGTTTCCGTTCTCTCCTTATCATCACTTATCACAACAGTCTCAAGAGTTTTGCCGCTGCGATCGAGCTTTACCGTTAGCTCTTCTTCTTCCCCCTCACTCAGGTAAAAGTTCTTTTGCTCATCCCTGTATCCTGAAAATGAAAATACGAGGGCAAATGCTTTTTCCGCAGGAACTTTAATGCGATACGTGCCTGAATCGGAAGAAATTATACCGGTTTGTTTTCCAAGAATCGTGATGCTTACCCCGCTCAATGCATTTTCATCTTCGTCAAGCACTTTACCAGAAACGTACGCCAGCTTTTTTTGCGCAAAGCCCGTAAATGCAGTAAATAAAAGTAAGATGAAAACAGTTAGTTTCATGTGGTGAAGATAATATTTTAGGGATTACTTTTAGTTCTATAACATTTTGCCTGGCTTGTTTTAATTGCCACGGCCTAAAGCCAGTGAGCTTGAATAAAGAGTACTGGCTTCAGCCTAAATATATTGCTACTTAAAGTCAAATATCAAATATTAATTTTCACATAAAACAAAATCTGCAAAGAAATAGAAAAATTGTTTTGGCTAAAGCCAATGCTGTTATTTCTTAACCACGGCTAAAGGGCCATGGCAATTTTCGGAACATTTTTATTCATCCGCACGAAACGTCTATTGGATAAAATTTCTCCGTGTGATGGGAAACATATTAAGATATGCCCGCCTTACTTTTTAATAATCGCTGGGTGCATCCCAAATTTTCGCATTCACAAAAATAATAGCTTTGGGAAACTAAAACCCATTAATTATGACAAAGCAAGAATTTATAGATGCTGCTGCATTCCGTTATGACGAATTACAAGCACTTAATAAGCTGACAGATGTTTATGATTATGAAGTGGAGTTTGTGAATATCTGGCGAGACTTAGGCAGGGAAGTGCTGGAAAAAAATATAGGAACGCTATCAAAGGACAAGCGTAAAAAAAAACCTCACGACAGTGGGTTATGTGACTATAAACAATAGCCATAGTTTTAGCAAGTGTAAGAATGGCTTTCAGATTAGCCCACGCATGCAAGAACTGATGGTATACGCCGGACAGATGGATTGCTATGAAAACTGCAATGAAGTAATTGAAAAATATCTGGATATAACCGTAAGTCCATCACAGGTACACAGGGTTACAGATATGTATGGCCAAGAGATTGGTAAAACGATAAATGAACACACGACATTAACGCTGCAAATAAAACTGGTGTTTATTACAGATGGGGCACCATGGTTAAGAAAGTGGATCGAAGATGCTTATGGACTCAGCCTCTCTATACTGGACTATTATCATGCGTGTGAATATTTACATGCTTTTTCCAGGGAACACTTTAAAGATAAAATGAAAGAAGAACAATGGATACACAAACAAAAAGAGCTACTGCTTGAAGGCGGAGTATGGCAAGTAATTAAAAATGTACACAAACTGAACTCCTCAAAAAAAGAAGCTGAAAAACTTATAGAATACTACCGGGCTAATGCAGACAGAATGAATTATAAAGACTATTTGAAAACCGGTTGTGGAATAATTGGTTCTGGAGCGATAGAATCAGCACACAGAAAAGTTATACAAAAAAGAATGAAGCAATCCGGACAGAGATGGAGTAAGAAGGGCGCCCAAAATATGCTTAATCTAAGAGTCATTAATTGTAACCATCAATGGGAAAAGATAATAGAACTTACCAAAAGAGAATTTAAAAATGCCGCTTAGTTTGAATGCGAAAATTTGGGATGCACCCTTTCATATGTGCTGTTATAAACTTTTAATTCATAATTTACATTTCAGGAATCTCTCTTTAACCGACTTGGGTATATGAAATCTTCAATCCTTGTAGTAGGAAGTTCTAATACTGACATGGTAATAAAAACCGTCCGCCTTCCTGCGCCGGGCGAAACTATTTTGGGCGGCGAGTTTTTAATGACGCCGGGTGGTAAAGGCGCAAACCAGGCCGTGGCTGCTTCCCGGCTTGGAGGAGAAGTTACTTTTATTTGCAAGACAGGAAATGATATATTTGGCAATCAATCAATAGATTTATTTAATAAAGAAGGTATTGACACCGCGTGTATTTTTAAAGATCCTGACCGGCCATCTGGTGTTGCATTAATTAATGTAGATGGTAACGGTGAAAATTGCATAGCGGTAGCGTCAGGTGCCAATGCTTATTTAACCATTGAAGATGTTATGCTTGCGGCCCATTGTATAGATGAAGCAAATACCATTTTATTACAACTTGAAATTCCGATAGAAACGGTAGAGTATGTGACATCAGTTGCGGCGCAATTGAAAAAAAATGTTATACTGAATCCTGCGCCTGTCTGCGCATTAAGCGATGAGTTGTTGCAAAATGTTTCAATCATCACTCCCAACGAAACTGAAGCTTCCATGCTTACAGGAATAAAAGTTACAGATGAAGTAACCGCAAGAGATGCCGCAATTTACCTGCATGAAAAAGGCATTGCGACTGTTATAGTTACTTTAGGCGCTAAAGGAGCGTTGTTATTTCATGAAAACGTTTTTAGCCTTGTAAGAGTGCCGGAAGTGAAAGCAATTGATACTACTGCTGCAGGGGATATCTTCAACGGTGCGCTGGCGGTTGCATTATCAGAAAATAATACAATGACGGATGCTGTAGAGTTTGCGTGTAAAGCCGCGGCGATTTCCGTAATGCGAATGGGAGCACAGGCATCTGCTCCATATAGACATGAACTCGACTAACCGATATAGTTAGCCGACAAACCGGTTGAATAATAGATCATCCTTAATAATAAAACGATTGCATGAAGAAACTATCCTTAATTATTTTCCTTTTGAATTGCTTTGCTTTATTTGGGCAAAATAAGAAATCAGTCTGCATTATTTTTGATACAGATATTGCTCCCGATTACGATGATGTTGGCGCCATGGCGTTGCTCCATGCATTTGAAGATATGGGTGAAGCGAAAATTCTTGCTACCATTTCATGTAATGCTTTTGAAACCACGGCACCTACCTTGAGTGTACTTAATACTTATTTTAGCCGGCCTGAAATTCCGATTGGCATTACTAAAAATGAATTGCCCAACAAAGATTGCTCACAGCAATGGGCACAGGCTATTATTGCTAAGTATCCGCATGAATTAAAATCAAATGAAGAGGCAGAAGATGCGATAAAACTGTACCGGAAAATATTATCATCACAACCTGATAAAGGTGTAACGATCGTGACTGTTGGTTTCTTTACCAATTTAGCCGGCTTACTTAATTCAAAGGCAGATGAGTTTTCAAAGCTCAATGGTATGGCGCTTGTAAAAAAGAAAGTAAAGCAATTAGTGTCGATGGCAGCAAGAATTGATAAAGATGGGAAAAGCGGCTATGAATTTAATGTATTGGTGGATGCTGCTGCTTCGCAAAAAGTCTTTAAAGATTGGCCAACTCCAATGATAGTAAGTGGTTTCGAAATCGGCGAAAAAATATTGACGGGAATCACGCTTATACATAACGATGCCATACAGAACAGCCCTGTTAAAGATGCATTTGAAATAGCTTTAACCAAAGATAAAAACACAAAGGGCAGAAACAGTTGGGATGAAACTGCCGTACTTGTTGCAGTTCGGGGGTTAGAGCCGTGGTTTGGCTTCCGGAAATTGAATTTTAGAAATAGAGGATGACGGAAAGAATGTTGTGATACCCGGCGATAAACTTACTTATTTAATCTTTAAGCAAACACCAGGGGAAATAGGAAAGGTGATCGAAGATTTGATGATGCATCAACCGGCGAAGCAGTAGATATTTGTTATTCTAAAATTCCGCATTTTAATTTAATACTTGAATTTGGCAATGAAAAATTTACTGATAATTACATGCTTTCTTTTCGCAATGCAAAGCATGCAGGCGCAAAAAACAATTACAATTTCCAAAGATGTCTTAAAAGATAAAATTAAAGGCGGATGGGCCGGGCAAACGATAGGTGTTACGTTTGGCGGTCCTTATGAATTTCGATTCCAGGGAACATTTATCGGCGACTATCAGCCACTGGTTTGGAATGATAGCCTTGTTAAAGACAATATGCTGAACAATGCAGGACTCTATGATGACTTATACATGGATCTCACTTTTGTTGATGTATTTGAGAAATATGGTTTGGATGCGCCGGTTGATTCCTTTGCTAATGCGTTTGCACATGCCGGTTATATGTTATGGCATGCTAACCAGGCAGGGCGTTATAATATTTTAAATGGTATAAAAGCGCCGCAAAGCGGTCAATGGCAAAATAACCCGCATGCTGATTGTATAGACTACCAGATTGAAAGTGACTTTTCAGGATTGATGAGCCCGGGAATGCCGAATGCTGCTTCTAAAATCAGTGACAAGATCGGGCACATAATGAACTACGGCGATGGCTGGTATGGCGGTGTGTACGTTGGTGCTATGTACGCACTTTCTTTTACTTCTTCCGACATAAATTATGTAGTAAATAAAGCGCTGGAAACTGTGCCGCCACAAAGCGAATTTTATAAATGCATCCGGGACGTAATTCAATGGCACCAGAAATATCCAACGGACTGGAAACAAACCTGGCTTGGGGTGCAGGAGAAATGGGCAAACGATATTGGTTGCCCTGAAGGAGTTTTTAAACCTTTTAATATTGATGCAAAAGTGAATGCCGCGTATGTTGTAATGGGGCTTCTTTATGGAGGTGGTGATTTTACAAAGTCCCTTGAGATAACAACACGTTGCGGCCAGGATGCGGATTGCAATCCGTCTACTGTCGGAGGGATTTTAGGTGCAATGAAGGGCTACAATAAAATACCAGATTATTGGAGACGCGGCTTGAAATTAGCAGAAGATATTGATTTCAAGTACACAACTATGAGCTTAAATAGTGTGTACGAAATTGGTTATAAACATGCCATACAAAACATTGAACGAAACGGTGGCAAAATAAATGCTGATAACGTTGCCATCAGGATTCAGGAACCTGTGGCAGTAAAATTTGAAAAGAGTTTTGAAGGACAATATCCCATTTCATTGATTCCCGTAAAATGGAACGAAAATAAAGACGAGATCAGTTTTGATTTCGATGGAATTGGATTTGTAATAAAAGGAGATGCGTCACAATGGGACAGTAAATCAAGTTATGTTTTTGATACAGAACTTTATCTTGATGGTAATTTAATTGAGTCACCGAAACTACCGGTAAATTTTACCACCCGCCGTTATGATCTTGCATGGAAATATCAACTCCCCAAAGGAAAGCATACGGTAAAAATGAAAATACTTAATCCCTCAAAAGAAAACCAGGTGAGATCATCAGAGGCAATTATTTATTCAGATAAACCTGTTGATGGGATGCAGATGAATATGAATGCTGCAAAAAATTAAAGCAAATCCAAAACTAACTGCGATGTTTATTATTGAAAATTATTCAACGGCTATTGTCTTCTGCATCATAACCATGTTATGCTGGGGATCGTGGGCCAATACACAAAAGCTTGCAGCTGGAACCTGGCGCTTCGAATTATTTTACTGGGATTATGTATTTGGAATTTTATTACTCTCATTACTTTTTGCATTCACACTCGGCAGTAACGGTAGCGGAGGAAGAAGTTTTGTAGAAGATATTTCGCAGGCGAATGCTGCTAATATTTTTTCGGCCATTATTGGAGGGATCATATTTAATGCGGCAAATATTCTATTGGTTGCGGCGATCGCTATTGCGGGCATGGCTGTCGCTTTTCCTGTTGGCATCGGACTTGCTTTGGTAATTGGAGTAATTGTAAATTATATTGACAACCCCGTCGGAAATGTATTGCTGCTGTTTGGTGGCGTAGCATTAATTGTTGTTGCTATTTTACTTAATGCAAATGCGTATCGCAAAATGCAATCAGGCAAGGACAAAACTTCATCAAAAGGATTGATGCTTTCTATTGTTGCCGGCGTGTTGATGGGATTTTTTTATAAGTATGTTGCGGCTTCAATGTTTCCTGATTTTAATACGCCGGAGGCAGGCAAGCTCAGCCCTTACACTTCTGTTGTATTTTTTGCTATTGGTATTTTGCTTAGCAATTTTTTATTCAACAGCTTGCTGATGCGCAGGCCATTTGTGGGTACACCTGTCAGTTATTCAGATTATTTTAAAGGAGGATTAAAAGATCATATCACTGGTATTCTTGGTGGCGCCATATGGTGTGTCGGCATGTCTTTCAGCATCATTGCATCGGGCAAGGCAGGTCCTGCAATCTCTTATGGGCTTGGGCAGGGAGCCACGGTGGTAGCAGCGTTTTGGGGCATTTTTATCTGGAAAGAATTTCGTAATGCGCCTAAAGGGACATCTGTGGTTTTAAACATTATGTTGCTTCTTTACCTGGCGGGACTGGCTTTAATTATTTCAGCACGATAGGACTATTTTTTAACTTAATAAAATTACAAAAAATATGAATAAATTTTTGGCTCAACTCCGTAATTCAATTTTTATACTACTGCTTGTTTCGTCTGTTAACAGCAATGCACAGGGGTTGAGCCTAAACGGTAAAAATAATTCCATAAATTATGAAAGATTGGCAAAGATTGATGGTTTGATAAATGATTATATAAAAAAGGACTGGGTGAAAGGCGTAGTAACCATTATTGTAAAAGACAACCAGGTTGTTCAATATAAGGGTTATGGATATGCGGATGCGAACGATAAAACTCCTATGCCAAATAATGAACTATTCCGGATCGCTTCACAAACCAAAGCCCTCACTGCAGCGGGTATTATGATCTTGTATGAACAGGGTAAACTTTTGCTTGATGAGCGTGTTGCTGATTTTATTCCTGAATTTAAGGATCCGGTTGTTCTTGACAAGTTTAACGCCGCTGATTCAAGTTTTACGGCAGTCCCGGCTAAAAGAGATATAACCATTCGCGATCTGCTCACTCATACATCAGGTATTGACTATTCAGGAATAGGAAGTGAAAGCATGCGGGCTATTTATGCGAAAGCCGGCATTTCCGGAGGCTTTAATATGGCAAAAAAAGAACAGTCGTTGCTTGACGCCATGAAGCTTCTTGCAAAATTACCATTGGCTCATCAGCCGGGCGAACGATGGACTTATGGTTTAAATTTCGATCTGCTTGGTTGTTTAATTGAAGTGATCAGTGGCACAAGCCTCAATGATTTTCTTACTAAAAATATTTTTGAACCAATGGGAATGAAGGATACTTATTTCAATGTTCCTGCGGCTAAGGGTAATCGTTTGGCACCTGTTTATAATGAAGATTCTTTGCATCATGTTATACCCTGGAACAAGGAAAAACTGGTGGTAGATCCCGCTTATCCCCTTATGAAAAAGCAATATTTCTCAGGTGGCGCGGATCTTACTTCAACTGCGTTTGACTACGCCGCATTCCTGCAGATGTTGTTAAATGGGGGATCATACAACGGACACCAGGTACTTGCTCCCCGAACAGTTGAGATGATGATCAGTAATCAACTGGATTTTAAATTTAACGGTGTAAATGATTTCGGCTTAGGCTTTGAAGTAGTATCCGATAAGGGGGCTGCAGGAGGTCCGCGCAATAAAGGAACGTTTGCATGGGGTGGCTTTTGGGGAACTACCTATTGGGCTGATCCAAAGGCGCACCTTGTATGCCTTATCATGACACAACAGGTTCCTAACAGCCATAGCGACTTGTCGGCCAAATTTCAAAACATGGTTTATTCAAGCCTTAAATAATCGTATTTGGGAGAAATCGGTTAGACGTATTTAAATCCAGGCCGCATCAGCTACATACTACAGCGCGACCCGCTGCCCGGTTCCCGCCGATTTATAGATGGCTTCTACAATCCTGATATCGCGAAGGCCTTCTTCACCGGGTACCATCATAGGTTTATTCTGCATGATGGATATGGAATCATCGTCCATTTGTTTGGCTTGTTGCCATGGGACATTGTAAGGATGATTTATTTCGCCTAAAGGGCTCACTGCTCTCACGCCTGCGTAAGCCTGGTAGGGAGAAACATGTATGTCACCTTTTTCGCAATATACATCGAGGTAATTTATATTTTCGCCAAAACTGGTTTTAATGTCTGCCATTACACCGCCGGGAAATTCCAGCGATGCCACAGTTGTCTCATCAAGGCCATTTTTATAAATCTCAGGCCGCTTCGTAGAAGTCTTTGCGGATACTATGGCAACCGGTTCCATACCGGTTCCCAGGCGGGCGCCCTGTATGGCGTATACACCCATATCGTAAAGTACGCCTCCTCCCATAGCCTTATCCTGCTTCCAGTGGTTGGTACGGTTTTCTACATATCCCGCGCCACAACTTGCTTTCTTTACATTTCCAAGCAGCTTTTTGTTGATAATATTCGTGTACTCCTGCGTGTTAGGGTCGTGGTGCAGCCTGTATCCTATTGCTAGTTTTTTCTTATTACCATTACACGCATCTATCATTGCCTGGCATTCAGCAGCGGTTATCGCCATTGGTTTTTCGCACCAGACATGCTTGCCGGCATTCGCCGCCCGTATCACATATTCTTTGTGCATGGAAGGCGGAAGCACGACATAAATAACATCAATATCATCGTTGTTAGCGATTTGGTCAAAAGTCTGATAGTTGTAAATATTTTTATCCGGGATGTTGTATTTCTGCTTCCACGTTTCAGCTTTTGACGGAGTGCCCGTAACAATACCGGCGAGGTAGCAGTTCTTTGTTTGTTGAAGCGCAGGCGCAAGCAGATCAGTACTATAATAGCCTAAACCAACGAGCGCTACTCCAAGTTTGTCTTTTTTCCCGCGGGTTGCCGATAGTAAAGTATGTGGGGAAAATATCAACGCGGCACTTCCGGCTGTGAAGATTTTGATGATCTCCCTGCGGGAGGCGGTGTAAGTTGTAAGTTTTATTTGCTTCTTCATATTTACTGTATTTTTTTGTTCAATTTTTTTGTTTCAAACAAGAAGACTGTCCAATTCGGATGCAACAGAATAAAGTTAACGCATCAAAAGTTTTCCGGCAATGGTATGCAACATCAATCAGCCGGAAACAAATTTTTATCAACCATTGGCAGAAGACGTAGCGCATTTTTGTAATAGATCTTTTTCAATATTTCATCAGGCAATCCCATACCATACATTCTCCAGAAGGCATGGTATTTTTTATGATAAGGAAAGTATTCATCATTGGTTTCAAGTACCCTGAAGTAGGTAGTGTATTCTTCAGGTACCCAGCTATCTTTTCCGAATAATATTCTATCCTGGTATCTTGTAAAAAATGCGTTGGCAGCCCTTGGCTGGCGCCCAAGTTCTGCGATCACAGCGCCGAACTCGACATATACATTTGGCATATCATCTAAAAGCGAACTTAGTTTTGCAAGATCATTGGCGTACCATCCAAAATGTGCGGCAATGAAAGTTGTTCGCGGATGTTTTTTAAATATGTGATGTTGCTCGTCGATCAACTGTTGCCATGGAGCAGGATCGGTGTCGCCTCTTTTCCGCCCGGGTTTTGTAACTAATTCAAGCCATCTCTCATTGTTTTTATCAAGTGGATCCCAGAATGGTTTCGGATCAGCCGTATGAATAAGCACGGGAATTTTCAACTCACCGCATTTCTCCCAAATAGCATCGAGTCTTTCATCGTCTACGGGCACCCTGTTACCTTTGTTATCTTTAACGGAAAAGCCAAGATTTTTAAAGATTTTTAATCCTGCGGCGCCATTCTTTACATCTTCCTCCAGTTGCTTTACGGCATTTGCTGTCCAGTTGCTTTCACCGATGCCGTCAAAATTTATGTTTGCAAATACTGTAAAACGGGTGGGTGCAGTGGCCTTGATATTATCAACCGATTGTTTCAAACTTTTTCCATACGAACCGCTGAGGTTGTTCATTACAGCCATGTTGAGCGTGTCCATCACTTTCACCAGGTCAGTAAGATCTTTTCCGCCCATACTCCATTGATGGTTGTGTATGTCGATAAACGGAAATTTTGCTTTGGTAACGATATGCTGTGGTACTACAAGTGTTGAAGGTGGATCGTATGTTTCAAAATCCATTGCGGGCCTTGACTGGCATGAACCGATACAGGTAGTGATCGAAAGTGAGAAGGCAATTAACAGGTGCTTCATGTAAATGATTTAAAACTGCAAACTAATAAAACTAATGCAAGTGGGGGAGATGCGTATGAAATTGCGAACGGTGTCGGGGCATCTTGAAGAGATGCAAAAGTCGGAGGTCACTGCTTTCAACGATTGCTTGCGCGAATGGATGTAGTATTATTAAGGTGTCAAGTTCAATTTTTCGTTTTTTTTTCGTCAAACCAAATTTCAATATAAATATCTTCTGAAATAGGTTTCCCTTTGTCTTTAATAATATCGAACTTTAATTTCTTTAAAGCATTAAGTATTGTGTTAACGCAATAATTGTATTCATCTCTCTCCCAATATTCATCAATTGAGTCGGCTGATTGATATTCAAGCATAGTGACTTGCGAAACTTTCCCACCATTGTCTACTGTCTTCTTTTATCACTATCGCGGTCTCCAATGATAATCCATCATCAGAAGGCTTAGAAACCGAAGCTTCAAAAAAGCTAATAGTATGTTGGTATGGACGTAGAGATTCTGAATTGTAATGTACAATAAAGTCCGATTATAAATAATAGCCCTGTAAGAAACTTAAAAATGTTCTGCTAAACATATAAGCCGGAAAAATATGAATATGAAAACATATTTTCTACAAACGGTCCGGCCCATTTTATTCATCGAAACGCGATAAATTTATAAAGCATAATTTTATAGACGAAATCTCATTCTAAAATAGTTAACGATGAAAAAGTTTATCCTCTTATTACTTATAGCATTTCCTTTGCTGATACAGGCACAGGAGAAAGGCGTCCATTTTCAACACCAAGCAAGCTGGAAAGAAGTACAGGCGAAAGCCAAAGCGGAAAACAAATACATCTTTATGGATTGCTTTACCACATGGTGTGGGCCATGCAAATACATGAGCGCTTCCATTTTTCCGATGGAAAATGTAGGAACATTTATGAACGATAAATTCATTTCGGTAAAAGTGCAATTAGACACAACTGCTAAAGACGATGAATTCGTAAAATCATGGTATAAAGATGGACACGATCTTGCTCAAAAATATGACGTAAGAGCATATCCCACTTACCTGGTTTTCGATGCAGATGGAAATGTCGTTCATCGTTTTGTTGGGTCAAGTCCCGCTGAAGAATTCCTGGCGAAAGTAAAAATATCGCTGAATCCTGAAACGCAATATTACACTTTACTCAACCAATATAAGAACGGTAAGAAGGATACTGAGTTTTTGCTCGCCATGGCCAAGGCCGCTTTCGAAGCCTACGATATGGAAAATGCAAAAAAAATAGCAGATGAATATCTCGCAACCCAAACAGATTTGTACACCAAAGACAACCTTTTATTGACAAAACAATTTACGCAGACCAGCTCTGATAAAGGATTTGATATGATGATGAACCATGCTGATAAAGTAGACGCGGTTTTGGGCAAAGGCGCGGCCGCATCAGTGGCAGAGCCAATTATTATGCGTGAGGAGGTTTTTAAATATTTCCCACAGGATACAAAGGCAACTCCTGATTGGCCAAAAATGAATGGCAGCGTTTCAAAAAAATATCCTGCCCGGGCGTCGCAGGTAATTGCAAAAGCGAAGGTAATTTGGTATCAACATGCAGCAGACTGGAATAATTATCAAAACGCTATTGTTGATTACATGAATAAATACGGCGCTGCATCTTCACCAGACGAGCTTAATAGTTATGCATGGGCCGTTTTTCAAAATTGCCCTGACATGAAATGTGTGGCTGAAGCGCTGGAATGGAGTAGGCGTAGCTTTGAAGGGAACAACACGCCCGGGTTTATCGACACGTATGCAAATATTCTTTACAAACTTGGCAGAAAAGATGAAGCCATTAAATGGGAACAAAAGGCTATGGATTTTGCACAAGGTGATGAGAAAAATGGCTACCAGGAGGTGATTGATAAAATGAATAAGAATGAAAAGACGTGGAACTAAACAAAACGTATAAATAAAAAAATTATGAACGATGACTTGCATGTTGTTTCTAAAAATGGAAAGGTCTGCTATCTTGAAATTCCTGCGGTTGACATTAAGGAGTCGGCAGAGTTTTACGAAAAAGTATTTGGCTGGAAAATCAGAACCTGCAGAAAATGTATTTTACCTGTACCAATCGACTCACTAAGATATTACGAAAGAGACTGAGATAATTTATTCAGCATAGATGGCCTCTTTCATGAATCACCTTATTGTGAATGATTCTTTCTAACTCAACATACTTTCGGGTGATTGATTTTTCAATTTTAAGTGTGCAAATACAATCGTACAACTGTATGAAAAGCTGGGTGAGTTTCCCTTTTTCACTTTTCCTTAATTTGGAATCTGCGCAGTAATAGGTCACCTCAAGTTTGTTGTCGTTCGGCATTACAACAAGCGTTGCGTTGGATTTCGTTTGCATAGTTTTTTTTAGTAAGGGTCAAATTACAAACCACCCGCTTTTATAAAAAGCAAAAGTTATTAAGCTACTGTGGATAAACAGAATTAAAAAGAAATTATTGAGACTCCTAACGCAAGTCGCGATTGAATTGATAAACCTCTTTTTAGTCGTGACTAAATACTTGCTTTCGGCTTTCTTCTTTGACGGGGATTCCCGATACTTTTTTTAGTGGGTTCACAGGAAATAGCAGTACAACCGATAATGCAGATGAAATACTGCTGCTGAATTTTTAATTTTTTCAAAAATAAACGGCCATGGGTAGTAGCAGTATTGAAAACAGCCGTTCAAAAAGAACCCGTGATAGCGCTTCTTCCATCACGGTTATGTAGATTAACGCGGTCATTGCAATAAGGAACATTGCAAGTTTAAAATAAAGGGTTGCCAGCTTGATTTTAGAAGTGCATCAACCTGTTTTTAGGAATAAATGCAGCGGCCTAAATTTAACATAGCGGGATAGTTTTAGTTAACTCCCGGCTTCAGTGAATTGAAAAACCTTTCCCAAAAAAATAGAAATCTTTTTCTAAATTTTATGGAATAAAAACATTCATGTATCTAATATCAAAACCTGTAAACATGGATGCCAATAACATTTTAACTGCAAATCTCCTCGATATTATTTTCGAAGGAAAGAACAAAGAATACGGCGCCTATGAGCTGCGCAAAACTTATAACAAGCGTGTTTCAATTTCTCTTGTAATAACGCTGGGCGTGATTTCATTGCTGCTGATTGCATCTGCAATTGCAAATAATTATTCGCCAGACAATACAACATTATTCGTGGTTCCTGATATAATTGTTGATCAAATTCCACCCGTTGAACCGCCGGCACTACCCCCGCCTCCGGTTCTACCACCACCGCCTCCAGTGGCTACCATAGCATTCCCGCCGCCAGTAATAAGACCTGACGAACTGGTGGTAAAACCACCCCCGGAAGTAGAGGATTTATTGCGTGCACATATCGATGTGAAAACTGTGGCTGGAACACCCGAGATTGATTTTGTGGCTCCTCCTTTGGAAATAAAAGGAACACAAGTTGCTGCAAAACCCGCCATGAAAAAAAATGATGATTCTGTGTTTTTATCAGTAGAGATTGAAGCCATTTTCCCCGGCGGTATTGCAGGTTGGACGAAATATGTAAAAAGAGTGATAGAAAGGCATATTGATGAGATGACAGAAAATGACATGGGCACTTGTTTTGTAAAATTTATTGTTGACAAAAATGGTAAAGTGAGCCATGTGGAAGCGACTACGATGAAGGGCACTAAACTTGCAGAGATTGCAACAAATGCAATCAGGAACGGCCCGGACTGGCTTCCGGCACATCAAAATGGATCGGTTGTAAATGCCTATCGTGTCCAACCTATTACTTTGAAGAACCCCGATTAAAAAAAATATTCTTCAATATTTTTTTTTTACTGATTTCAAAAATTACCAAACACTTGCAGATCATATTTATTAATTCTATTTTCAGCCAATGAAAAAAATACCGGTTGCCTTACTGCTTTTTATAAGTGCGCATGCCCTTGCCCAGGATAATTATTGGCAGCAATACCTGCATTATTCTATTGATGCAAAATTGGATGATAAAGAAAATTCAATTACCGGATCGGAAACAATTGTTTATAAAAATTATTCACCGGATACGCTTACCTATATCTGGTTTCATATTTATCCGAATGCTTATAAAGACGAATCAACCGCGCTTTTTCAACAAATAAATAATGATCCTTCGCGAAAGGATAAAATCAAAAAATATAAAAATGGTTTTATAACTAACCTTGCTTTTAATGTAAATAGTGAACCTGCAAAAACTGAGGCACATCCGAAAATTCAATATACAGATATCATAAAAGTTCTATTGAATAAACCTTTGCTGCCGGGTGACTCTGCAACAATTGCTACTCCTTTTAAAGTGCAGTTGCCTTCTTATTTTTCAAGATCCGGATTTGCCGATGGCGAATTTATGATGTGTCAATGGTACCCAAAACCTGCAGTATATGATAAAGACGGTTGGCACGAAATGCCCTACCTCGATATGGGAGAATTCTATAGTGAATATGCGTCCTACAAAGTAAATATTACCGTACCTGCAGAATACGTAGTGGGTGCTACCGGTGTTTTGCAAACGGCATCCGAGACGGACTTGTATAAGGCTATTGGTAGTTACAATGCTATTAACAGGGGCGATAACAATCCAAGGTTATATCAACCCTCTTCGCCAGGACAAACTAAAACGCTGAGCTACTACGCAGATAGTGTTCCAGACTTTGCATGGTTTGCGGAGAAAGGATTGGTGATTCAATATGACACAATTCATTTATCATCAGGCAAGGTGATAGATGCTTTCACTTATTACCACAAGCGAAAGAATACCCCGTGGACAAGCAGCATTGATTTTGTAAAAGATGCGGTACATCATTACAGTAATTGGGTGGGCGAATATGCTTACCCGGTGGTACAGGCAATAGAAGGGCCTAAAAATAATTCAAGTGGCGGAATGGAATATCCCATGATCACACTTATTACAAGTCCCGACGCAAAGCCGGAGACCCTTGATGGCGTGATGGCACATGAAGTAGGCCACAACTGGTTTATGAGTATGCTTGGTACTAACGAGCGTGACCATGCGTGGATGGATGAAGGCCTGAACACTTACTTCCAATTCCGGTACGAGGCTGAAAAATACCGAAGCAATGGTGTATTTGGAGATAAAGTTCCTGCTGAATTAAAGAAACTTAATGAGGCCGATTTCCAGGTAACAGTATATAACGCCCTTACAAATGTGCCCATTCATCCTGCTATGGAAACGACGTCAGCGAACTTTAAAAACAGCGAAGACTATGGGCTGACCGCTTATGTGAAAACTGCGGAATGGATGTACCTCCTGGAACAAAGTATCGGTATGGAAAAAGTTGATGACGCATTTCACAATTATTTTAATACCTGGAGATTTAAGCATCCTACCCCATTGGATATGAGAGCTGCCTTTGAGGAGTCGGTTCATGGTGGATTGGGAAATTATTTTGCTTTGCTTTATAAGGAAGATAAACTGGTACAGTGATCTCCAGGAGCTGAAGAAGAGTGATTCTATTTCAATGGATTTATTTTTGTAATATCAATTCCTCGTTGAGTTTGTGGTGCAATTTGTTACCTTCTCTCACTATGATTTCTATAATTTCCTCTATATCTTTTTTTGAAGTCCTGAAGTTTACAATACAACCCCTTAAGCAATATTTTTCCATCACTACGGCATTGGATAAAAACACCTCGCCTTGCTTTTGCAATTCATTAAGCAATGATTCATTTAATTTATTAAGATAGGCTTCCCTGGTTACATGGTCACCATTAAGATCTTTTGGAACATATCGTAGGGTTGTAATGCTCAGGCTTTGGCTTATAGCCTCGAGTTCAGGATGGGTTTGAGCTTTGTCAAATAATAATTTTGACAACCGGATATCTTCATCAATCATTTTAATGTACCCATTGCGGCCCACCTGTTGTAATGCAAGCCAAACTTTCAATGCCCTGAAGCCACGCGAATTCTGGAATCCGTATTCATAATAATTTTGTGTAATGGCTTCGTCATTCCCAAAATTATAATAGACAGGATGTGAGCTGTAAGTCTCAATTAAATGATGTGGATTTTTTACGAGAGTACACCCAGCTTCCAGTGGGCTGTACAGCCATTTATGCGGATCAAGGGCAATGGAGTCCGCTTCTTTAATTCCTTCAAACATCGGTCTTAATTCCGGGATAACTGCTGCGGGTATCCCATAAGCGCCATCCACATGAAACCATAAATTATACCTTTTACACAGGCTGGCAATTCCATTGAGATCGTCAACTGCTCCTGTACTTACATCTCCTGCCGTTCCGATAATCATAATGGGCATACACCCATCGGCGAGGTCTTTTTTTATAGTTTGTTCTAATAACTCATTGTCCATTTTATTGGCTTCATCAGTTGCTATCCAGCGAACTGAATTACTACCGAGGCCAAATAAAACAGCGGCCTTTTCAATCCAGGTATGGGTGGTTTTTGAGCAATAAACAAGCAGCTTTGTATCCTTATTTGAAATTCCTTCTTCTTTAATATTCTTAGGCGCCTTTATAGTTCTTGCGGCTGCGAAAGCGGTAAAGTTCGCCATGTTGCCGCCGCTAACCAATATACCTCCATAGTTGGGGGAGACATTGATAAATTCAGCAAGCCATCTCACGGTTTGCTTTTCAATCTCGGTTGCCATTGGGCTTAATATGTTCGCGCCTACATTTGGGTTTACGGCCGCGGCAAGTAAATCAGCCAGCGCACCTATTGGTGCAGCAGAAGAAGTGATGTATCCTAAAAATTTTGGATGTCCATTCAACAGCGAGTGGTTAAAGAGCATCTCTGTTGTTTTGGAAAGCAATTCCTGCATCGGTACACCATTTTCCGGGAGGGATTTAGTTCCGATTATTTTTTGCAACTGCTGAGGCGACTCACCGGTTGTCACCGGCCTTTCATCGATTGAGTCAATAAAATCGGCGATCTTATCAATGAGATCATGCCCCATTTTTTTAAAATCCTCTTTCGAAATTTCTATCGGCGAATTACGAACGTCTTCCATATGTAATTGTCGTAAAGTTTGATTAGTGCAGGTTATTATCAAATAACAATCAAACAAATTTATAATTAAATCTTTGTTTTATGTGGGCCGTTGATCTTGATCTTATGATGGGAACTTCCGCATTAATTTTCCATGATACCCGCGGTAGATTATCATGGCAACAATTTGAAATATAGCTATTGCTTACCAGGCGACATGAGAATCTTTAATTTTTTACAATACGCTTTATCATTCCCTTGAAAATAAATCCGTGAAAGGGAAGAACAGCATACCAGTACAACCTGCCCAACACGCCTAATGGCCTGAACGTTGCTGTTTGAGTGAGAATATTGTTTTCATCAATTTTAAACTCAAGCCACGCTTCGCCAGGCAATTTCATTTCGGCATAGAGTAATAGCCTTTTTTCTTCCTTGTTTGCCAGAAGCACTCTCCAAAGATCGAGGGTATCTCCGGGAAATATTTCCGAATCGCTTCTCCTTCCTCTTCGCATGCCCACACCACCGGCGAGCTGATCTAAAAATCCACGAAGTTCCCAAAGCCAGTTGCCAAAATACCAACCGGTGTTCCCACCAATTGACCAGATTTTTTTAAGTACACTTTCTGCATTTTTTACAGGCCTTCTGCGAATGTCTTTAAAGCATCCATTTACGGGTACCTCAATAAATTTCGAAATGCCCTTATGTAAAATGTTACTCGTTTGCGCATCTTTCCAACTGGATAAAACCTGGTTCTGTTCAATTTTGTCAAATGCCAGTTTAATGGAAGCATCGTAATCAATTAACTTAATGCCCAGTATTTCACATAAATTATTGGGTTTACAAATTACCTCAACCTTCATACTGTTTACAAGATTTTGCGCCAGGCTATAAGAAGTAGAGGTTACAAAATATAACCAGTAAGATGAAATTTTAGGCGTCATCACCGGCACCACAAATATTTTTCTTTTCAGCCCGCGTATCTTCGCAAATCTCAATAGCATTTCTTTATAATTGAGAACATCACGCCCGCCAATGTCATAGCTTTTATTATAAGTTTCTGTATTACCAATTACTCCATTGAGGATTTCCACCACGTTTCGAATGGCTATGGGTTGGCATTTTGTTTTTAGCCATCGCGGTGTGATCATCACGGGCAGCTTCTCTACAAGGTCTCTTATAATTTCAAAAGAAGCACTGCCCGAGCCAACTATAATTCCTGCTCTGAGAGTGGTAAGTGCAAATGAAGAACCAGATAAAATATTTTCAACATTCTTTCTTGAGGCAAGGTGTTTGGATAATTCTTTTTCGTTGACAATGCCACTTAAATAAATAACCTGTTTCGCAGTCGTTTTCTCAATGCAGTCCCTGAAGTTTTGTGCACATTTCATTTCCATGTCTTCAAAGTCTCCCTTTTGTGTGGCCATGGAGTGAATTAGATAATAAGCCACATCAATATCGCCCGGTATATCAACTAAACTATTCTTATCTAAAAAATCAGCTTCAATTACCCTGATGTTTTCTTCAGGATAATCCTTTTTATTAAACCTGTTTTTATCTCTTACACAGCAAACTACCTGGTGGCCATTTTGTAATAAAACGGGTAATAATCTTTGGGCGATATAACCAGTGACACCAGTGAGGAGAATTTTCATTGCCTATATTTTTAGCGAAGACATGCCGCCATCAACATGAAGTACCTGGCCGGTAATCCACGAAGCTTTTTCGGAAATCAAAAATTGACACATGTTGGCGATATCTTCAGCTTTACCAAATCTTTTTAGAGGATGTCTTGCCGCATTTGTTTCTCTTTTTTGTTCTGTGTTTAAAAGCGAGGCGGCAAGAGGTGTATCAGTTAAAGAAGGAGCGATACAATTCACGCGAATAACCGGAGCCAGTTCCGCAGCCAACGCTCGTGTTAATCCTTCAATTGCTCCTTTCGATGCAGCAACCTGCGAATGAAAAGGCAATCCGCATTGCACAGCAACAGTAGAAAATAATAGGATAGAAGCATTCCCTGATTTTTTAAGTTTTTGAATTACCGCCTGTATGACTTTAACGGCGCCGGTTACCTGCAGGTTAAAATCATTTATAAAATCCAACGGCTTGATTCTTTCAAAAGGCCGTAAATTAATGCTCCCGGGGCAGTAAATAATGCCATCAAGTATTTCCGGTAAAAAATCAAGGGTAATTATATCATCCATTACGTTAAGGTGATGATATTCGATTAAATCATTTTGTTGCTCCACTTTCTTCTTAAAATAGGTTGCGTAAATTTTGCTGCCTGTCTCCGCGAGTTGACTTGCGAGGCTTTGGCCTATACCTGAAGAAGCACCGACTATTAAATAAGTTGACATAACGATACAAATGTTTGTTGATAGAGTATAACACGATAACCGGGGGATTGTTTCCAGTGCAGCTATTTTTATCTTACTCCGGTCTTTTATAAAGAACACTTTCCGGAGGACGGGGTACGACTAAAAAACTAAGAGGCCTTCCAAGTGTACAATAAAGGCTTTTTTACTTTCATTTTTTATAAAACCAAACGAGTGCTTATGCGCATCCTGCTATCTGCAACATTGCTATGTTTTTTCATTGACGCCCGGCCACAGGTAAAAAGAATTCCTGCTGAAACAACTATTGAAAACGTAACCATATTTTCTTCCGGTGCAAGAGTACAACGAACTTCAACGATTTCAATTTCGCCCGGACGTTCTGAGATAAGCTTTGCGGGGTTGAGCAATCAACTTGATCAGCAAAGTGTGCAGTTACAGGCTGATGCGAATATTACTTTACTTTCTGTACAGGCAACAAAAGATTTCTTAAGTGAACGAAAAATTGACCAGGAAGAAAAGAGTTTTATTGAACGCACGTCTTCTTTGAAAGATAAGCTCGACCTGGATATGAAGCTGCTGGAAGTCTATAAAAATGAAGAAGCCATGTTAGTAAAAAACCAGGCTATAGGCGGCCAATCAGGCGTAAAGACAACCGAGCTAAAAGATGCGCTGGATCTGCAGCGGCAGCGTCTTACAGAAGTTTACCAAAAGCAACTGGAGATACAAAAACGTATTGCTGAAGAACAGGGGGATTCAGATAAATTTAAATCACAACTACAGGAAATAAGTAAAAAAAGAGACAGCATCAATTACGTGGTAACTGCTCTTGTTGAAAGCAAGGAAACAAGAAACGTAAAGTTTCAATTACTATATAATGTAAAAGATGCCGGCTGGTATCCTGCATATGATGTTAGGATAAAAGATATTACTGATCCGCTTAGTGTATTGATGAATGCCAATGTATTTCAACGCAGCGGTGAAACATGGAAAAATATTTCTCTATTGTTAAGCACGGGTAATCCAAACGACAATGCCACTCCGTCACAATTGCAACCTTGGATGCTTGGCTTTTATGATCCAACAGTTTCATTCAGGAGCCAGGGTGTGATTCAAGGTGCGGCAACGGGGCGGATCACAGACGAAAAAGGTGAACCGATTGTAAACGCTTCGATCATTGTAAAGGGGACCAGCAACGCAACATTAACGGACGCAAATGGCTTCTTTAAAATTCAAAACTTTGCGAAAAACAGTAGCATCATAATAAGTAGCGTAGGCTTTGATGCCAGGGAAGTTGCTATTAAGCCTGGGTATTACACAATAGCACTTCATCAAGCGCTCATGGCATTGCAGGAGGTGGTTGTAATTGGCTATAGCTCTTCAGATGGAAGTCCCGGGGCGGCAAGTGATAATAACTACAGATCTTTAAAAGAGAAAAAACAATCTATGCAAAATGTAACCGTAGCCACACAGTACCAGCCCACTACAACCGTGTATAAAATAGACGATAAGTACACCCTGGAGACAGATGGAAAAACTACAACCATCGGCATCAGGGAATTTGATGTGCCTGCAGTATATGATTATTTCTCTGCGCCTAAAATTGACCCTTCAGGTTTCTTAACAGCTAAGATCATTAACTGGCAGGACTATGATCTGCAATCCGGTGAAGCAAGCCTTTATTTTGAAGGAACTTATTTAGGCAAAACATATATTGATCTTGGTTCTGTTAGTGACACGCTCTCGCTATCTCTCGGCAAAGACAACGGTGTAAAAGTTTCGCGTAAGCTTGTAAAGGAATTTAGTAGTAAACGATTTATCGGTAGCAACAGAACAGATATAAGACAGTATGAGATAAGCGTAAGAAATACAAAACGGGAAGCCGTAAATATTACAATAACTGACCAGTTCCCGGTTTCCACTTCCAAAGAAATAGATGTAAATGATCAAAAAGCTCCGGGTGCGGACATAGATAAAGAAACCGGTATTACCTTATGGACAATGACTTTGCCACCTGGCCAGGAAAAAAAATTAAATATTAGCTATAGTGTCAAATATCCGAAAGACAGGAGAGTAGTCCTCGAATAAACAGAAATATGGTTCATTTATATGTATTAACCAAAAAGTATTTTATTCTTTCATTATTTTATATATCGCCCCTTTAGTGCCGTTCTTTGTGTTCAACATTCCCATCACGTATAGTTCATTATTTTCGTCAGTATTACAACCACAAATCATAAAAGGGTCTGCGGGTTTGCCGACTATTTTTAATGGCTGTCTTATCCAATTGCCTTTCCCGTTTTTTAACAATGAAAACATATTACCATTGAAATCTGCGAAAACATATTTATTCTGCAAAGCGGGAAGCTCTTTCCCATGATACCAAGCTCCACCAATAATGCAAATACCATCTTTATGAGTATAAGTATTAATTGGCGAAGTGAATGCGGCTCTGTTTATTGGAATGGACTTTTCATAAACGCTATCACCTTCCATTGCAGGCCATCCATAGTTACCGCCCTTTGTAACAATATCTATTTCTTCCTCTTTTTGTTCACCTACATCGGCGCCAAATAATTGTTTTGAATTTGGATCAAAACAAAAACGCCACACTTTTCGAAAACCATAAGCCCATATCTCCGACCTCTCATTTTTTAATCCGACGAATGGATTGTCGGCAGGAATAGCATAAGGTGTTTTATTTACATCTATGCGAAGTATTTTTCCATTGAGCAGGCTTAGATCCTGGGCATAAGATCTGTAACTGGAATCTCCGGGGTTATCATCACCGATAGAAATGTATAAATAGCCATCAGGCCCAAACGCTATCTCAGCCCCGTTTCCGAAAACGGAGCTTCCTTCAAGCTCAAATACGGATTGCATACTTTTCGCATCAGCTATGTCGGGATTCTTTGAGTCGGCCGTAAATGAAGCGACTACCAGTTTACTTTTATTTGCATGAATTGCAGTAGCGGCATTATAACAAACATAAAATTTTCGGTTTGTTGCAAACTGCGGGTGAAAGGCAATGCTGAAAATAGTTCCCACGACAGGTTGTTTTTCTTTTTGCACCGGCTTTACTGATATATCGAGAAAGGGCTTCGGCAATAGTGAATCATTTTTCATAATCCATATCTTACCAGAATTATCAGTAATAAACCTGCGGGAGCTATTGTCAGGCGCAACACTCATCTCTACAGGGGCGGCTATCGCATTGGTAACTAACCGGAACTTTACATCGATTGAATCAATCGCAGTTAACTTTTCTTTTGCCGCAGGCTTTGCTTTAGCCTGGTTGTTACACGCATGCAAAGTTGCGATCGCCATGGGGATGATAATACAAGTCCGTAAGATTTTCATTTTAAATATAAATTGAGATGAGTGATGATTTTTTTAAATGTTTGTTTTATTCTCCTCTTAGTAAAACTCTTTTGCCAATTTTAAATGTTGGGTATCCAATAAACAAGGTATCTTTTTTCAGAATAAGATGAATTTATTAATCAGGCACAGCCGCTATAATTATTTTTTCCTTTTTAAATTTCCTGGTGAAAAAGTAGATAATACAAACAATCGTTATAAAAATGATTGTCGACAATATTTCCCACTTGCTTAAACTTGTGAGCAACCAGGTAATGGCAGCAATTCCAATAAAGGGAGTGATCAATCCACCGGGCGCTCTAAATGTTTTTTCTGCAGCATGGGTTGACTTTTTTCTTAGTTTGATTGTGGATAAAATAACGGCGAGATACACAAGCAATATCGCAGCGCTGGCTAATATGGCCAATTGTTTAAACCCACCTGAAACAGAAAAAATAAAAATCAGCGAACCGTAAATTGTTACAGCCACATACGGTGTGGCAAACTTAGGATGCACCTTACCCAAAAATTTCGGAAACAATCCGTTATTGGCACCTGCAAATAATGACCGTGGCGTAGCCATCACATCGGCACTTACACCTCCAAAACAAGAAATGGCTGCCGTAACCAGCAGGATAGTTGCTCCGATCGGCCCTACAATTTTTTCGGCTACGGCTGCAAGTGGGGCATCTTTAAATGATGCGATTTCCGCGCCGAGTACTCCTTGTGTTACGGTTTGTAATAACATATATACAGTAAGCACTACCATACCTCCGAGGAAAATGCCGAGCGGAACCGTACGTTTCGGATTTTTGAATTCACCACTTACACCAAGTGATGTTTCAAAACTGGCAAAAGCAAAAAATAGAACGAGGGCTGTATCACCAAATGTCTTTATGGATGGAATATGTTCCCAATGCAAGTTGGCAGAATTAATTTTACTAAAACCGAAGATGATTATGCCCAGCAGTGGCAACAACTTTATTACGGTGACCATTTTCACAAGTACAACACCTTGCTTTGCTCCACGTACATTTATCACGATCATAAAACCAATAAGTATAAAAAACAGGACAGCCCTTATCAGCGGATTTGCAAAAGCGGGAAATATTGCAGACAATGAATCAGCAAGGATATTTATAACCGCAGCGCTGCCAATAATGCCCCAGCCAAAAAAGTATAACCAGTTAATTATATAACCAGGAAAGTCTCCAAATGCGGCTTCTACATAAGCATACGAGCCCCCACTGCTTGTAACACGGCTGCCTATTTCGGCATAACAAAGCATAATAGCAGCCATCATAACACCGCAAAAAATATAACCAATTACGCCGAAAGCCCCCATCTCAATACTTACAATCGCCGGCAAAACAAATATGCCTGCGCCAATTACGACATTGACAATATTAAGCGTCAAACCCGACACGCCTATCACACGTTTTAATCCTTCATCTGTTTTTGTTTCTGCCATGTATTTGGTTTTAGCGATGTTGAAATATGGTGCATTCTTTACTATATCTTCTTTCTACTCTTTTTTTTTAACTGCTGCTCCGGATCAAAAAATAATAGTTATGAAAAAAAATTATTTTTTATTTAGTTGCCTTTCTACAAATTCAAATGTTGCTTTATATGCTTTTACCCAATTACCATGAAGAAGAAAAAAATGTACTTCGTCAGGAAACACCAGTTGCTCAACATGAACTCCCTGTTTACGAAGAGTTTCAGCCATAGTCACGGATTCACTAAAGGGTACATTACGGTCATCATCGCCATGGATCATCAGTACAGGGTTTTTCCATCCTTTTACGAAATATTCAGGCGATGACTCAAATGCTTTTTTTGCAACGGCAGGATATTTTGCATAGTCGTACCAACTGGCAAATGTTGGTATCTCTGTATTCCAGTTATGAACGCCATGAATATCTACGCCGCATGCAAATAAATTAGAAGCCTGCGCTAAACCATGTGCGGTAAGATAACCACCGTATGAGCCGCCCCATAATGCAATCTTACTTGCATCAACATCCGCACGGTTCTTTAAATATTGACCGGCGCCCATCAAATCTTTTACTTCGCTTGCTCCGGATGCGCCATAGTTTAGTGCTTCCCTGAAGTCAAGCCCGTAACCTATGCCACTGCGATAATTTAAAGACAATACCACATAACCCTTGCTTGCAAAATATTGGTTGAGTGCATAGGCGTTAGAATAATACTGGCTATAATGCCAGCCTAATATCATTTGCCTCTGTGAGCCACCATGTATAAAAATTATTGCAGGATGTTTTTCTCCCGGTTTATGATTGGGTGGTAAAAACAAATCACCGTATGCCTGTTGGCCATCGGTTGCCTTAATCGTTATTGCTTGCGGCACCACCAATGAAGTTGGAAATTCAACAGGGAATAATTCTTTGGCAATATCATTTATTGATCCATTTTGTAAGAGCGCCGGCCACGCAGGTCTTGTTGCCGATGAATGTAAAACAGCAATTCCATTTTCAGTGATCACCGGGGTCCATTCAATTTCATTTCCTTTGGTGAGTTGTTCTGTTCTATCATCTGTTGTAGATAACTTCCATATATGACGACGGTTTATATCGCTGATATTAGTGGTGTAATAGATAAACTTGCCGTCGGGAGATACCTTTACGTTTTCAACTTCACCATTACCGGGGGTAAGTAATTTTGTTTTACCATTGTTTATGTTGAGCTTGTATAAATGTTGCCACCCGTCTTTCTCATAAGGAAAAACTAATTGATCATCCTGAACCCACCATAAAATATTTTCTGCCGTTGGTATCTCTGTGTATAAAACACTACCTCTGCCTGCAGATGCTTTCCATAACTCTTTTGTTTTGCCCGAGGCAACATCCAGCATTCTTATACTCCAGGGATTGCCTTCTCTTACCGGCACAAAAGGAATAACGTCATTCATGTTTGGGATACGGATGAACGCCAGTTGTTTTCCATCAGGTGACCAGGCAGGATAGGTATCTTTATCCATACTTGTTTCAACAAAATTTACCGCTCCGGAAGCAAAAGAATAAATGCCAACAAAAGAATGATTGCCCCTGTCGCTTACAAATGCGAGCATCTTCCCATCGGGTGACCAGCGAAGTTGTGATTGGCTGCCTCTTGATTGAAAAAGTTTTTCCGGATTCACCGTGGTATCTGCAAGTGATAAAGTCCATACCTGCCCCGCAGAAGTATAAGCCATCGTTTTTCCGTCAGGAGAAATTTTATAATATGCCCCTGCTATTAAGTCCCTGGGTTCACCACCATCCTTATTGACTATCCAAATATTTCTGGCCGTAGATGTTTGCAAAAAAGCAGGGTTAGCTGGTTCACCGTTGTTGTTGGGAGCATTCCCTCTCACAAATATCACCTGGTTTCCATCCGGAGTAAATTGAACATTACTAATATCTGTTCCATCGTCGCCGTGGTAATTCGTTATTGCTTTTACATTCATGTGTCGTCCCGTCAGCCACATAAACATTTCTTGAGCCTTTATCATTAAAGACCCATGCTATTGTTTTTCCATCTGCAGATGCAATAAGATTTGATGGAAATGGAGCGGATAAATAATTTTCAATTGTTTGAGACGAACAAACTTTTGCTGCAAACAGAAATAGTAACAATAGTTTTTTCATATTAATTTTTTCGATTTCAAGTAATATTCTTTTTGTAAGTCCTGCGCCAGGGCTTGTGTCTTTGAACCATTTATCACGCCTATACCTTTTACTTCGTGAAGGCATGAACCATGAGGTATATTGCAAAAAATATACATTTCTCCAATTATCCTTCATGCCTACCCTATAGATTGATGCTACCCAATTATTTTTCTTCATTGGCTTTCAGCACTCTTAAAAAATTTCCTCCAAGAATTTTATTAATATTCTTTTTGCTATACCCTTTTTCAACCAATGCTTTTGTAATTAACGGATAAGTTGTAACATCATCTAATTGCTGGGGTGTAAGATTAATTCCATCAAAGTCGGAGCCCAGGCCTACATAATCAACGCCAACCAACTTTACGATATAGTCGATATGATCAATAAGCATGGATAGAGGAGGACGCATACTATTTCCCTCTTCGGCATACTTAGCGTAGAGGTAATCCATCATATAAAATTCATCCATACCACTTTTAAGAAGCGAATCTTTTTCAGCCGCATGTTCTTTGAAAAAAGCAATTTCTTTTTTATCAAAAGTGCTGTCAATAAAACCGGGATTAAAATTTACCTGTATCACGCCGCCGTTTTTTGCAATCGCTTTTATCTGGTCATCTTTTAAATTTCTCCGGTGTGGAGTTAATGCATAAACTGAACTATGTGAGGCAATGATTGGTTTGGTCGTAATTTTTATTACATCCCGGAAAGTTTGCTCCCCGGCATGGCTAACGTCTATGAGCATCCCAAGTTGATTCATTCGTTGCACCACCAGCTTGCCAAATGCTGTCAGTCCTTTTTTACCCTCGGAGTTTAGTCCCCCTCCCCTGGAGGGATTAGGGGAGGCCTCATCTGCAGCGCTGGTAGCCCAGGAAGGTGCTACATTATGCGTTAAGGTTAAATACCGGGCGCCGCGCTTATAAAGTGAATCCAATTTATTAAGATCATCTTCGATCATGTGACCGCCTTCCACACCAAACATGGCTGCGATCTTATGTTGCCTCACTGCTTTCATCAGCTCTGCATAATTGGCAACTTTTACAATTTTATCGGGGTTACGTGCAACCACTGCATCGAGACTATCCATTTCTCTGTTAGCATAGGCAAAAGGATTTTTTGTAGCGCCATCACAATACACAGAAAAAATCTGGACATCCAAACCACCTTTTTTCCATCTCGCTAAATCACTATGTGTTTTACCGTTGAGGTCCTGGTCGAAAACCATTCCCCTGTCAGCAGCCTGCATTAGGATATCATTGTGTGTATCTACAACAATTGCTTTGCGATGAATTTTTTTATAGGATTGCGAAAACCCTTGTTGCGACAAGGCAATGCATAAAAGGAAGGTTATTATTTTCATTTATAGGTTTTGTTTAATCAAATTTATCTCAGCATTTTTATAAATAGCTCAGCCACCATTTTTCTTTATGACTTTGTTTATAACGGTCAAACTTTTTGCATAAGGGATATAGCATCAGCACGACCAAAATCCAAACAATATAAACTACCCAGATGCTAAACCCGAATCCTTTTAAGGCTTGAATTTGTGTTAACCTGTTTGGTAATATCATACTCTTCCAGCCAAAGCCTGTAAGTTCTGCTGCAACAAGAGCGATAAAATGAATCGGAAAGATGTGCACGATGTAATAGAAGAATGGTACGCGGCCAAAAACCGAAAAGAAATTTACTACAGCCCCTTTTAGCTTTTCGACATTTGCCAAAAAGAAAAATGTAAGACCCAATGTGATTGATAAATATTTTAATGATGGCGGATATTTTGTAATGTTCAACATAGACATGACTGTCTGCGATGTGTTGCCATAATTTTTCCATGGTACAGGATCTCCGTAATTGCTCACAGCAATAATCACGAAGAATAAAAGGAGAGAAGCAAGTCCCAACCTGTTTAATAACTTTTTTCTTCTATCCGCAGGCATCTCACTATTATAAATTGTCCCAAAACAATAACCCAGCGACATGACCGCAATCCACGGAATTAATGGATAGGATATTTGTAAAATGCAGCCCGGAGCATATTCAAATATTCCCCTGTCATGCACGAAAGCCCACAAAAGATCACCTTTGAAATGAACACTATCCAGCAAGTTGTGGCCGAAGATTATCACAACACTAAATATCAAAATTGCCTTAACAGGCAGGTAAATTAATCCTGCCAATACTATCATGCTAATGCCAAGCTGCCACAGGGTTTGTAATTGTATAAACCTGAACTGTGGATCAAAGCGCCATGCAAAAGTTACAATAGTTAGTTCAACTAGGATCAGCCACAGGCCGCGTTTTAACAGAAAGACAGCCAGGTCATTTTTACTTTTTCGCTTCCCTACCATAAAAGCAGAAAGGCCCGCAAGAAAACTAAAGGCCGGTGCACAAAAGTGCGTTGCATACCTGGTAAGATAAATGGGCCATGTGGTTTTCGCAGGATCAGATGGATCGAAGAAGAAAGATGAAAAATGAAAATAATCACGTGTATGATCAAGCGCCATAATCACCATCACCAAACCTTTTAAAAAGTCAATGGATTGTATCCTTTGCTTTTTTAGCAATGGTTGAATCATTTTAACGGCAGGGATATTTTCCTGAACTGCTAACATAAATTTTTAATAGTCTTTTATTTATTGCCCGAATCCATTTGAGCTAAATCATTTTGTTATTTAATACTTTTCAAAACGCTTTCGTCATACTCACCCTGCAAGGCATATTTTCCAAACAACATCAAACCAATACTTGCAACGGGAGTTATGATAAACAAAACGATGATGCCAAAAATCAAATCATCCTGCGTACCGCTATTTATTTTTGGAAGACCGATTGTGACTACACCAAACCACGCTGAAGCAATACCCAGAAAGATCCAGATTACACCTGCGTATCTTTTTATCGCATTCAAAATTTTTGGTGCAACAGACCTTATGGATTTTGCATGATTGGATTCTTTAAGATAGAGCACACCAATGGAAAGCGAGATAGCCATTAACACCAATGGATAATTTAAACCCGCCAGGAAATAATCTTCTGTGTTTCTTAGTCTTACTTGTTGAATTAAATAGGTCGCAATAACCGGGCACATGCCTCCAAAAATACCAAAGCCAATGTGGTAGGGGAGTGACATGGAACTGTACCTGATCTTTAAGGGAAACATTTCAACCAAAAAAGCAGCGAGTGGTCCGTATGTCATTGTGGTAATAAATTCAAGAAGGAATACCTGGAATATCAGTTTCCATTTACTTGCCGTGTTGAGTTTGATTGATGTTGATATTTCCGGCGATTGTTTTACCTCATCCTTCGTTTCCTTCTTTACTTCGATTGTTGTAGTGCCATCGGTGTAAAAATGTTGCGCTGTTGTTATCATCGAAGTGCCCGTCAATGATGTTGGCAGCGCTTCCTTTTTTGTGTCAACTTTTAACAATGCTTTGTCCTCTGTTTTGGATTGAAGGTTGGTGGTTTGATACATCACCTGGAAAATGGGGCGAAAGCCTGCCAGTGACAAAAAAAGCCCAAGCATAATTATCGGCTTACGGCCAATACGGTCGGAAAGCCAACCAAAAAAAATGTTGAAACCGGCGCCTAACACCAGTCCTGTTACGATGATCGTGTTCGCCTGGTCATAATCCAGAGCCATGAATTTCAGAAAGAAGGTCTGAACATAAAATACAGAGGCCCAACTTGTGGCGCCCAATCCCATCGTGACGCCAAATAAAGCAAGCAATACTAATTTCAAATTTGCCTTTTTGCCAAAGGATTCCTTTAACGGATTGGAGGATGTTTTGCCTTCGGCTTTCGCTTTAGCAAAAAGTGGTGATTCCGCCATGTTCTTCCTGATGTAAACAGAAATCGCAACCATAAAAACGGATACCAAAAAAGGTAAGCGCCAGCCCCAATTATTCCAGGAAGCCGTATCCATCAAACTCTTGAAGAGGAGTATCACACCAAGCGAAATCACGAATGCTGTGATCGCCGTCGTCTGTATCCATGAAGTCCAAAAGCCACGTTTACCAGTCGGCGAATGTTCTGCTACAAATGTTGCGGCGCCGCCATATTCGCCACCAATGGCTAATCCTTGCAGCAATCTTAAGATGAGAATAATTACGGGCGCCCAAAAACCAATCGTTTCATATTTTGGTATTAATCCAATTGCAAAAGTAGAACCTCCCATGAGCAGGAGCGTTATCATGAAGGTGTATTTCCTTCCAATTAAGTCCCCGAGCCTTCCAAAGAACAATGCACCAAACGGCCTCACCACAAGGCCCGCGGCATAAGTAGCCAGCGTTGCCAAAAAAGCGGCGGTAGGATTTTCTGTTGGAAAAAATTGCGAGGAGATAATCGTTGCCAAACTTCCGAAAATATAGAAGTCGTACCACTCAATCATTGTACCAACAGATGATGCGGTAATGACTGATACTAATTCTTTGTTGGATGTTTTGGCTCGTTTCAATTGTATTTTATGTTATGGCTACGCCATAATTTTTTCTTTCTTAAAGCTCTTTGATTTGATTAAGATAAACTGATTCAATGTTAGCATAAATCTTATTCCGACAGATTACACAAATATTTCGCCATATGAAATGCACAGATTTATCCTTGAAAATCTGTGTAATCCGTGGCAAAGAAATAATTTCTATTTGCCACTCCATTCATTATTACTTCTATCTACATCGGGTAACATATTTTCAGGATCAAGTATTACTTTATCTATTTTATTTTTAGAAGGATATTTAAAAGTCCAGGTGCCGCCTCGCTGCCATATTTCTACCGGTAATTGTATCGTTCCCGCTTCGCCGTTAGTTTGTATAATTTTTACAATTGCCGGCAAGATCATCTTTTGTTTGTTGGTGATTGTGATCAATGCTCCTTTGGATGGATCATTGTCAACATAGTTTACAGCGGTTATTGCCTGGTCAAATTTCCAGGTGGTAAAAAACCATTCTTTCCAAAACCAGTTTAGGTCTTCGCCGGCTGCATTATTGATGCAATGAAAAAAGTCGTAAGGCGTGGGATGCTTGAATGCCCAGGCTTCTGTATATTTTCTAAAGGCATAATCAAAGCGTTCTTTGCCCACCACCACAGTACGAAGCAGGTTTAGACCATAAGCAGTTTTGCCATAGAACTGGTAATGTTGATCTTCATCCATCGCATCAGACACCGTCATCAACGGATCTTTGTATTGCATGAATTGATTGTAATCGCGGGAACCAAAAAAGCCTTTTTCAAAATACGAAGGATCGGTTTGATACTCACCTTTATTAAAAAGATCATTCGCTATATAGTTGATGTAAGTATTAAATCCTTCGTCCTGCCACATGTATCTTCGTTCATTAGAACCAACAATCATAGGATACCAATTGTGCCCAATTTCGTGAGCAATTAAAAACCATAAGCGTGCCTTGGTTTCTTTGTAATTATTAAAAATCATCCCGGGATATTCCATACCGCCGGTGATGCCGGCATTGCTTACAGCGACATTCCATGGATATTCAAAAAAGTTTTTAGAATAAATCTCAATGCTTGCTTTTAAATATTCTGTTGATCTTGTCCAGGCAGTATCGCCAATACTTTCCGTGGGATAACAGGACATGGCAAGTGCAGTACGGCCTGAGGGTAGATTCACTTTTGCCGCATCCCAAATCATTGCCTTTCCCGCAGCCCAGCCCACGTCTCTTGTATTTTTCATAGAAAAATGCCAGGTGAGATTTCCTTCTGTCGTTGGTCTTGTAGATGCCTTTCCTGCTTCATCAGCACTAATGATCATAATTGTTTTATCACTCGTTTTTGCGATAGCAAGTCTTTTTATTTCTTCGGCTGTTAGTACCTCTGTTGGGTTTTGTAAATCACCAGAACCATATATGATCATCTCCGAAGGTGCCGTTATGTAATATTCATAATCCCCATAATCGCAATAAAATTCACCGAGGCCCATGTAGGGTAGGGTGTTCCATCCCTCCACATCATCATACACACACATCCGTGGATACCATTGTCCTATTTGATAAATTACACCGTCTTTTGTGTATTGTCTTCCGAAGCGTCCCGCTCCATCGAGAGGAATGATAAAACTGAAATTCATTTTTATCGAGACCTTATCTCCCTTAGCTGCCATGGGCGTTTTTAAACGAACCTGCATCCTCGTGTCGCTGATGATGGGTTGGGTGATATAAGTTTTTCCGCCTTGCGTTACTGTTACATTTTTAATTTTATAGCCGCCATCTGTTTTATCAAGCACACCGAAATAATTGCCGGGATATTTTGTAGCAGCAACAGATCTTGAGGAAGACTCAAAAATATTTTGATCCAGTTGAAGCCATAAATAATCTAATTGGTCAGGACTGTTATTGGTGTAGGTAATAGTAACATCGCCGGTTACCGAAGTATCTTTTTCACTGAAGGTTGCATGGATAATATAGCTGGCATTGTTTTGCCAATACAATGGACCAGGTATTCCTTTAGCCGAGCGGAAAGCGTTACCGGCTGGCGGATTGAAGCTCTGAGAAAAAAGTTCGTGAGGATTGTAAGTTGAATCTCCGTTTACATTTTGAGCATGTAAAAAGCAAACGGATAATAACAATTGCATAAAGAGCAATAGCATTTTTTTCATGGTGTGATGGTTGAATTGTTTTTGAAGTAGCGCATTTAGTTTTGCCGCAAATCTTTTAGCCTTCATTCGTCTCTTTTCTAAACATCTATTTTCTCATTAACACGTAAATTTTATTTCCCGCGAATGGAGTTTCTATTTTACTCCACGATGATATTTTTACTTTTTACTTTTGACTATCAATAGTCAAAAGTAAATTTTTTACATTGTGACTGACCAACGAAAGGTAAACCAAGACGGTTTCATTAAGACTTTTTAATTTGCATAAACTCCGGGAGAAACTTCTTTGTTTTGGGCTTCCCAAATGGAAACAATCCGTATTTCCTCCAACACTGAAATTATTTTTTGTAATCCCCGTGTTATCCCTAATTTTCCTGCAAGGCTTCCTGCCTGACATTCAAACCAAAATCACGTTCCACAGCATTGTACCACTCCTCATCAGTAGCTGCATTAAAATCCACATATTGTTCATCTGTCATAGATGCCCGCCATTGCAGAAATGGTATTGCATCAGGCCCAACGGGATGGCGCAATTGCCAACTGTTGCTTTCAGCAATTTCAAGGATCTTTTCTGCTACTATGGTTGGTTGTGTTGGCGTTTTGAGTGAGGCTGCAAACAGGCCTGCAAAGCGTTTTGATTGCGGATAAATAGAACCCTCGCCTATGCTAATGTCATTGGCCATTTGGGTATTAATAATTCCCGGTTCCACAATGGCCACCCGTATATTATGTGGTTTCACTTCCTGCGCCAGTGATTCGGTAACGGCCTCCAACGCAAATTTGCTGGCGGCATAAGCACCCAATGGCGTGTTCGCGATTTTGCCGGCAACTGACGCTACGTTAATGATACAGCCATTCTTATTTTGGCGCATCAGTGGCAATAATGCTTTTGTACACCTAAGCACGCCAAAATAATTTGTTTCCATCACAGATTTAAAGTCAGCCATTGTCATTTCCTCAATAGAACCATGTCGCTCTATGCCAGCGTTATTTACAAGGACATCTATTGATCCGTTTTCCCCGAGTATAGCATCTATGCCTTTTTTTACTGATTCATCAGAGTCCACATCCATCCCTAAGATGTTTATGGGCAAAGATTCATCTTTAATAGTTTGCTTAAAGACATCCGCATTTTCAGGATTGCGCATGGTTGCAAAAACTTTATAGCCAGCTCGTGCAAATGTCAATGCTGTTTCGAGGCCAATACCTTTGCTGGTGCCTGTAATAATTACTGATTTCATTTTATTTTTATTTTTAGTATTATGAATTAATTCAACCTGTCCATACCTTCTATTTTCCTGTAAGGCTTTTTAAAAAAGTCATCTATCGTTTCATTAAATTGTTTACTGTATTTAATCGGGGTTGAATGGCCTGAGTTGGGAATGATCCACAGATTTACTTTTCTTTTTAATCGCCTACCCCATCCTTCAATTGCAGGTTGTATTCTTCTTCATCAAAACTGCCTTTTGATTCTTTAATCAATCCCTGGTTATCGAACTGCCAGATTTCAACACCACTTATCCGCATTTTGTTGCCAGTTCCGTTAGGGCCTGTGTTTGTGCCGCTCAGTGTCCAATGATATTCGATACCCTTTTCAGTCGTAGACAAACTATCCATCGTCAAAACCATATCGGGGAAAGCAGTCATAAAACTCTCAGCAACTTTTGCAATGGCAATTCGACCAACGGCTGGTGTTCCATCGTTTACTTTTAGCGACCCGTCTTCAGCAAAATGGGCAGCAACATTAGCGGGAGTTTGACTGCTCCATGCCAGCGTATATTTTTGGGCAAAATTTATAAGTGAATCTTTGTTCATCAATTTTTCATTTTTATTTTCTTGACTGGTGTATCAGCCGGATTTTTTGCTTGCTGATTTTAGCAACTGAAGAAAAAAAATAAGGAGGCAAGAAAAGCAAACCGGATTTTTATCGAACTCATTTTATCATTTTTTATTATCGGGTCTTTTTCACGAACACCTTCTCACCTCTTTTATTTATTTATTCCTTACACTGATAAGGGTTAGATGTATTTTATTTCTTCTTCGCATCATCATTACCGATGTCCCGGATGCAGATCCATTTGCCATCCCGTTTTTCCCAGATAGCCATATACTTTCCTGTAGATGTTACTTTACCTGTGGAGTCCATCCTGGTTGTTTTGCCAACTTCTGTAACATGGTTGTCGTCACCATAAGCATCCATTACTTCGTAAGAAAGTGTAGAGCCTTTGGGTCTTTTGGCCAGCGAAGCCTCCAGGTCTTTTTTGATTGCGGCGTTACCTACCAGCATAGGCTGATCAGATTCAAGGCTAATTGCATCATCAGCGTAGAAAGCTGCCAATGTATTTAAATCGCGGGCGTTATCTGCTTTCGACCAGGCAGTTTCCTGTTCCTGTATTTCTTTTTTTAATTGTTCGGGATCTGTTTTTGTTGCAGTCATTTGAGGGCTGTCTGATGTTGTTGCTGCATCCTTCTCGGCCGCTGGCTCATTGCTGCAACCAACCGTTAAGAGTACCAGGCCGATAAGGGCTGATGAAAATTTTAAATGTTTCATTTTTTATTTTGATTTAGTTAATGATTAAAAAATTTAGTGCTGTTTTACAGCCATATACTTTTAAGAATTTCGTGGTTATTTATGCGCCTCCATGTCTATCTCGATTACCTGGTTTACCAAAGCCAATCCTTTTACTTCAAGCCAGGTACCTGTTGGAAATTGCTTTTTGTAAATCGTGTTGCGGAAGCCCGCAGTCTTTTCGAATTCTGCCATATTAGTTGTGTAAATATTTTCTGCATATACATCGTCGAAAGTGTAGCCATAGTGTTGCAATATTTTTTCTAAGTCGCTGTAGCAATTTTTCATCTGCATTTCCATGTTGCCCGGGCCGATCAAAACCCCGGAATCAGTCATGCTTACCGCTCCGGAAATTTTAAGATCCTTACCAATTTTTACAGCGTGCGTATAGCCGTATTCTTTTTCAAGAGCAGGCCGAAGGTTGAAGTATTCAGGAGCATCTGTCGTTGCCGGGGTTTCAGTTGTAGTTGTGTCTTTATTTTCTTTTGAGGCGTCATTACAGCTTTGGGTACCTGTAATCAAAAATATCAATAATGCAAGCAGGATGTTTTGATGTTGACGTTTAATTTTTGTGTTCATGTTTTTAATTTAGTTTCGGAATTTAATTTTAAATGTTTGAGCTATTTTGATGAAAGAACAGCGAAATCTCTTTCATTCATACCATCGCACCACTAACTATACTTCTTTCAGGTAAACAGCAATTTTCTTTGACGCATCTACATCAATATAGCTTTCCGTAAGTTGTATACCACCTGAAGACAGAATCTCAAATTGAAGTGTCCAGTACCATCCGGAAGGATTGCCTGCTTCTTCAAAACTGTTTTTCCCTGTGTATTCAAACTTATTTCCAAAAGCCTCGTTCTTCATCCACAAGCTATTGTCATAATTAAAAAGTTCCGCTGTTTTGTTGTTGTCGCTTGTTTTTTTGTAGACGCCTGCAATTCTATCAATGGTAGCAGCCTCAAGGTGCAGCACTTCAGACATGCCTACATCATAGTTTACTTTTGTAGTGCCATTGTTTTTGTTGACAGTTAAAATTCTCTTTGTTGCTTTTGGAGAAGATGCATAAGGATCTTTGGCGATGTGAGCATCACCTCTAAAATATAATTGGGTTACCAGCGGCTGATAACCTGCTGCCGTAATCATCAAGTGAAAGTGGGCAGGACGTATGAAACCCTCGCCACCATAAGCTACAGGCAAAATTGTTCGGAAAGAATAGAATCCTTTTTCATCTGTCATGATAGTGCCTCTGTAACGAAAATCTGCGGAGCCATTATCATAAACGCCTTTGACGTCGCAATGCCATAGTTCCACTTTTGCATTTTTGTATGGCGTAATACAATCTTTGTGTTTTATAAAACCTGCCAACTCAACAGGATCACCGGCTTCACCTTTTATAATTAAATTGTTCCTGACGGGACTTCCGGGCCTGTAAAACGGGCCTAATACGTCGGTGGTAGTTTCGCAATCGCCTTCAAAATTTTTGCCATTGAATTTGATAAAGCCAGATGTCGAAATGGCTATTGCAGTCAATGCAGTATTGGCAATAAAGTCTCTTCTTTTCATGATTGACTTTTGTTTTAATAATTAATCTTCAACAGATCCCACAATAAGCGTTACGCCACCTGTAGCAAAATTTGGAATATCGCCAGCCGTAGCTTGCCCCTCGGGTGAGCCCATTGTTGCTTGCATAGCTTCCGGAGTTGCAAACCAAAATTCTGCCATACGATGATATGCTGCTTGCGTTCCATCGGGAGCACTTATAAATTTTGTAAGCTCCAGCTTGCTATGTCCTTTCATTGTTAGGGCAATTGGAGTATGTGTATTTGAATAGTAATCTTCAAAGGCTGCGGCATCAGTGGGATGGCCGTAAAGTACCGTTAGTTTAATCATATTGATTTATTTTAATTCAGAAAGAAAACCAGCTAAAGGATTTGGCTTTAGCTGGTTTTTGATTTTACTTATTATAAAGATAGTTCTGTAGAAATGGTAATAGGTTCAAGTACGGTGTGCCTGGCTTTTACTGCGTCATGAATGGGATCGTTAATGACAGATGCAAGCTTTTGCATGTCATCCGTTTCTATGATAAGCACTACAGAATTGGGATCATTCATATCCTGGAAGGTTCTGAATCCGGATGAGACAGGAGCAAATAATTCAAGCCTGTCCTGGTGGCCCGCAAGCCATGCGTTAATGTCGCCTACTTTGTGGCGTGCAATGATTGTTGGCATAATGTAATTTTTTAAATTTTGAATATTCGTTTTAAATATTAGCTGAGAAGAAACTTTACTCTTTCACCATTTTTGAAAAATCCCCATAGATATACTCCCTCACTATTTTGCCGTCATTATTAAAATCATCAAATATTACGATAGGAATTTTTACAACTTCACCCGTTTTCTTCGACTTGCCGGACCATATCCACCATGATTGCACAACTTTGGAATCTTCTTTTTTGTAGTGCAGGTAATCAGGATATCCAAATTGCTTTTGTGCGACGTCATCGTAATAATCAAAATCGGTCATCCACATTTTCATGCCCTCTGCAATTGGGATAAACTTCTCCATACCTGACGACCAGTATGTTGCCGTATCGGCATACATCGTTTTTAATTTTGCTACGTCTTTAGCTTCGTAAGCCTTTGCTGCGTTGTTAACAACATCGATATATGGATGTTTGATGTAAATAGTTCCGTTTTCTTCCTGCTGGCAAAAAGCAGCTATTCCTAAAAGGAATAAGCCCGCTGTTACAATAAATTTTTTCATTTTTTTTAGTTTTATTTTTCCTACTGTATGGCTTTTCGGTTTCGCCCCCGCAGAAATACCTGTGCGGGTCAGGTTGTTTTTTTGTGAATGATGGATGGGCTTCACTTTTATTTTATTCAGTCGCTGTATAAAATTCAATTTCTGGGGTGCCCTCGACGCCGGCACGCTTCATCAGTTGTTTTAGTTCTTCCGAAGACATGGTTGCTTTGGCTTTTGCGATGTCCCGCGTATCAAAGACAAGATGTACTATGTTGCTGTCTTCAATTCCGCGAGCCATCACGGCATCATACAATCCTCCTTCAGCTCTCGCGGCCGCACCCTGTTCGTCAAACACTTTTACCCAGGCGTCAAAATCCTTTACCTTATGCGTTACATCCACCCATTGTTTTTCTTTTGCGTTCGGGTCAAATCTTACTACGTGGTAAAATTCAAAATCAGGTTTTGAAATCACGCCTGCCTTTTTCATTACTTCTTTCAACTTTGGGTTGGCAACAAAATCTTTTGCTTTTTGTATATCAGCTACTTTAAATGCCATCATTATGTTACTGGTATCATCGACGCCCCTCGCCACTACAAGAGTTTCCATTCCACCTTCTATGCGATTAGCGGAGTCTGCATCAAATACCGGCTTCCATGCAGCGTAGTCTTTTACTTTGTGTGTTACGAGGGCTACATCAAAAGATTTGAACTCAGGTGCTGCAGGAGCGGCGATGGCACTGTCCTGATTTGTTGCAGTTTCTTCTTTTGTTGTTTCAGAGTTATTGTTGCAGGAAGAAATGACTCCAAATAAACTTAAAGTCAATAATGGTTTAAAAAACTTGTTGATACTTTTCATTTTGATTTTCATTTTTAATGGGATTTCATTTTTTTGTTTGACTCTTATAAAACGTATTGTTTTTGTTTTTTTTTATTCTGATTTTTGAGGACTAATAAACTGTCTACGAGGGATAGTTTTTGATAGGATTTTAAAAGGATAAAGACAATGGGCATTAACTCGTTGGTTAAGTTAATACACCCAAATATTGGAGCATTTTAGTCCGCATATACAACCGGAAGTATTCACAACACTACTGGCTACGCATCATTTTGATGATGCCACAAGTAATAAAATCCCAGGTAAACTTAGGTGGTGAAGTAGTTATTACAATAGTTAGTGGGACGAAAGATATTAAAGATTGTCCGGATGACAGTTTATTTTTAGCGGAGGATTATTTTATTCAAATTATACCGCTTTAATTTTCTTTATTACCGATCAAATAATGCTTAATCGTATGCGGGCAATTACTCTTCCTTCGTGTTTGCCTTTTTCTGTTGAAAATCTGAAATGAACCAGTCATCACTCTTGAGTCGGCGCGCTCTTCAGCCGCTTATCCAGGTTTTATGACTCCTTACTTTTGCCATTGGCAAAGCCATAACAGCCTCCGGATATTTTTAGATATTAAGTGTAGGTGGTACATTGGTGTATACCCGTCTTCCGTTTCGTGTCCTTGAATGCCGGACCGTTAAAATATTTTTTAGAAGAGATGCAGCTTCTCAAATATGATTCAATTAAAAAAGATAACGATGTTGGAAGGAGAATCCTTAGGAGAATCACGATATTGAAAAATAAGAAATGAGGAAGCCAGGTAATAACTCAAATGGGGGGCAAAAAAAATCCCGAATGTTGGTACAATGTATCTACATCCGGGAGAATTATGATTCTCTCTAATCTTCTTTGTTCTCGTCTGATACAGCATCCTTTACTTTCTGTGTAGAAGTTTCCACAGCTTCTCCGGCTTTTTTAACACCTTTTTTGGTAGCATCCCATGCATCGTCGATTGCGTTGCCCGTTTTGTCAAAAAAATTCCCTTCACGATTTACTATTTCACCATCAGCCAGCACTACTACATTATCATCTTTTTTTGCTTCCCCATTTTTATAAACAACGACACCGTTATCCATTTTTATCTTATCGTCAGCTTCCACCCAATCGTTGCCACGCCATACCATCAATTCGCCGTTACGGTAGGTGGCGTCGCCTTCAGCAGGCGTATAGGCCGTTGTAGTCACAGTAGTTGTAGTGCTATCCGTGGTTTTTAATGAAGTATCATCTGTTTCAGCATTGTTGCACGCACTAAGCGAAGCCGCGACAATTGCTATTACTAAAATCTCTTTCATAAAATAATTTAAATAGTTTTTAAAATTTAAAAATTGTATGCCAACAATTTTTTTCAAGTGCCCAAACTATTGAAATATTTATGCCAGAATTGTTTCTCTTCATAAATTACGTGACATTATTAAATTATTTAGGAATTAGTTTATACATAGCAACTATTCACATTGCTAGAAATGAGATCAAGCTGTACTTTTTTTTTACAACTTTATCTCGAACAAACAGGCGGGAACATTATGATAGTGATCTGGCAATCCTTCAATATTTTTTAAATCAAACATTCCCAGGAATTCAAAGCCTGCCCTGGTATAATGTTCTATTAGTTTTGTGTTATTACCAAGTGTGTCTAACCGCACAAAATCTATGTTGTTTTTATGTGCGTATTCCCTGGCCCATTCCACAATCAGGGATACGAAATTCTTTCCTCTGAAATTTGGATTTGTTGCAATCCGGTGAATGTAAATGGCACTGTCCGTATTTCGTTCTTCCCATATTTGTACATCACTAAAAGTAGTTGCCCAAACGCAGGCAATCGCATCATCAATGATTAATTTCCACTGGCGGTTTTCGGCAATTTCAGTTTCAACAAGCTCCCTTTTAAAATCCGGCCATATAACAACTGTTTACTTTGATTTTTGATATTCCGATGCTATTTTATAAAGCCGGAATATTTCAGTGATATCATTTGCTGTACAATTTTCTATTTTCATTTTTTTGTTGATTCAATTTATATACAAATTTCTAAAATGATTTGCAGTCATAAAACCCGAAACTTGCTGATAGTTGGAAGAGGTATTTTTTGTCAACCATATTATGGAAGCTCCAAAGAACATCCGCCCCTAATTTATCTAAAAATATCAGTTCGGCTCAAATTCAACTTTTATATAAAGCTTTAGAATATTTGCGGACCATCCTGATTTGAAAAATATTAATTTCTTTTAATTTAATCTTGTTCCTAATTTTATTCCATGCCCACAAGTGAAATAAAATCTTACTACGCAAAAGACAGGAAAGCATGGCGCAAATGGCTTCTGAAAAATCATTTAAAGGAACCAGGTGTATGGCTTATTTATTATAAAAAGGGAAGTGGTAAAAACCGCGTATCGTGGGAGGATGCTGTGGAGGAAGCTTTATGCTTTGGCTGGATAGACAGCATTGCAAAGCCTATTGATGAAGAAAAGTATATGCAAAAATTTACGCCGCGTAAAGCCAAGAGTGTTTGGAGCGCCATAAATAAAAAGAAAGTAGGATCACTTATTCAACAAAATTTAATGATGCCAGCCGGATTGGAGATTATTAAAACATGCAGGAAGAACGGATCGTGGACGCAACTTGATCATGTAGAAAATTTCGTTATACCTCCTGAGTTAGAAAAGTTTCTTTCGAAGAATAAAACAGTGTTGAAATATTTCGAAGGGCTTTCTAAATCCCGACGAAAACAATGGCTGTATAGAATGAATAGTGCAAAGCTTCCTGAAACAAAAAAGAAACGGATTGGAGAGCTTAAGGCCGAAGCAAAAGGTAAATAAGATATTGCTGGTAAATTTTTTTAAAAATAAAAGGGTTCGTGATGCACGAACCCTTTTCAAACAATGGTAAACCGTCACTTAAACAAAATCCCAATAAGTTGCTTCGCCATGTAAATTTGTTTCCGGCCAATGGTTCATGTCAAAGCCCGGAGCTTTTTCAAGTACTTCTTTTGGCTGGTTAAATATGAAGGCTTTGTTTTCAGTGTCCACCTGAAGCAGGCGAAAAGGTATTGCAAAATATTTTTCGCCGATGGTAAGAAAGCCACCGAAAGCTATCACTACATATTCAATTTTACCCGTGGTAATATCTATCATTATATCTTCGATTTTGCCAATGTGCTCATCGGCTGCATTGTGAACTTTATCGCCAATTATAGAAGTAGCAGTTAAGAATTTTAACGGCACATTTGGGTGTACTCCTTCGCGGTTAACGCCAGTAAGATTTTCATTTTGTAAAGTATCCATTTGAGTTTTGTTTTTTATTAAAAATTTTTAAACCTTCAACGATGCTCTGCTTATAGAACATTGCTCTTGATTTGTATTTTAAAAATGTAACAACAATTGTACCCAAGATACCACGGCAGTGCCGAAGATGATTTTTATTTCAAACTATATGCGATAACTTTTTTTGCATTGAATGTGGGGACATATACAATTCTTTTCGCCGCATCATAGCCGATATCCGCCGTATTCATGGGGACATCATGAGAATCAAGCATAATTTCAACGTTCCCGCCGGCAGTAATATAAAAAATATAGCCACTCCAGGAAGTAAGTATGAAATCTCCGTTGCCAATAGGTTCAATGCCATCAATACTTTGAGGGAGATCTGCAATCTTTGTAATTTCCTTATTCTTACCAGCTTTAATGAAATTTTTTCCTGCTCCTATGAATAGTTCATCTCCAATTATCTTTAATCCATTCACGCCATTCACATTGTCGAGAAACAGGGTGGGTATTTCATTTTCTATCTTCCATATTTTACCCTGCCTCGAGTCAGACACATAAATAATTCCGTTATTGGTGACGGTTATATCATTCAATCCGTTTGCGGTGTCCACAGGAATTTTCTTTTCTATTTTGCCTTTATCAATGTCAATAACAACAACTTCTGAAATATTCGCAACGTACAATTTGTTGCCGTAAATACCCATCCCCTTCGGTGCGCTTAAACCGGTGATCCATGAGGAATCATAATCTTTTCCATCCATGCTTAGTTTTCCTACTCCTCCTTTATCATCCGTATCCCATCCGCCACCATTGATCAATGAAATATAAAGTGTATTGCTTTTCAAATAAGGCAACACGGACTCGGGGACGGCCACTATGGTATCTGTTTCCCAGATTTTTTCAAGTTTATGTGTTTGGCTATTTACAGGAAATGTTCCTGCAAGAAGTAAAATGCAAATAAAATTTTTCATTTTTTCTTTTTTTTATTATTGGCAAAATGCGTCGGGTTGTTTCCCAAATCATGATATTAATTATTAAATGCCTTGTGAATTAAACCAAGCCCCCATTATTTATAAATATTCTTCTTGATCTTCCCGGCCAGCAAATGAATCAGCACATTTTCTTCAAGATAACTGTCGAATGTTTGCGAAATTTTTTTATCCTCTGGCCAATATAGATTGATTGTTTTTTCCGCTACATTATATTTTGCTGTGTATAAGGTTCCAAAGTTCTTTTGGTAATTGTAATTATAGAGCGGCGGTTGAAGAAATTTTTTGGTTACTGATTTTTCATTTTCATTGGGCATTCCATATAAGTTTTCAAGAAGCTTCTTTCTTTCTTGTGTTGCTGTAATTGCTGCATAGTATGGCCAGTCAATTACTTCCTGCTGGTTAGTCGCAATCGGTGATTGCAATATCACCGCTGGTTTATCTGGCGCCAGGTACAAGGTTGCATAGTCCCCGCTTGCATCAATCACTGTTACATTGTATGACATGTGTGTGGGTGTCTTTTCTAATTTTTTCATGGCCTCTGCGGTGGTAGCACATGTTTCTAAAATATAACGGATCACCAGTGGAATGCCAAAGCCATCACCAACAGTATTCCTTCCGCCAAAGGCAAGAGAGGCCGCCAACCCATCGGCATTTATGCCATCCAGCAATCCCCAATTGCAGTCGCTAATACCTATAACGGGCTTCAGCCATTTTGTGTAAAGCATAGTGCCTTCGAACAAGGCGGGACTGTAGTCATAATTTCTAATAAGAAATTTCTTATCGCGGTTCCAGGCCATTTGTGAACATCCTGACATGTAGGGCGGGGGACAATATAAAGTGAGAAAGCGTGCTTCAAGATCACCGCCACCCGCCAGGGCAACAAGCTTTTCATAGACCGGAAGAAGCTCGGGCATGTAACTGTTCATCATACCCGAAGAAGTAAGATAGCCTTTCCTGGCCATCGATCCTTCTGATAAAAACCATTGCCTGTAAGAAGGCCATGACTTATGAAACAAGGCCTGCCATTTTTCACCGGGGGCTTCTTCTTTCACACAGTTAAGCGATAAAATCATACACCAAACTTACAACATTTTGAAACCGCCAATTTCTGCAAGTTGATTTTTTTCGGGAGCAGTTGCTTCCAAAGGATCTCCATGAAATTTGTTGCGCATGGCATGTGATCCACTTTTCTGCACGCTTTTTTAATTTAAAATCATCCGTCATCAGGCGGCCGCGTAAAACAAGAATGCCGAGGTCTGCGCCTTCATAGCGATAGTTATCTTTGTCGCTTATGCGTAGAAAGAATGCTTCGTTCTTCAATTCAATTGCCCTGCGATGTGTATCCAGTCTTGAAAACTCAACTGAACCATCTTCGTCCATTTTATAGATACCGCTTTGCGGGGCTTCTGTAATTTTATCTACAGTTTTATCAGTATGCTTGATCACAAGCTGGCACCATGAATCAACATTTTCTTTTTTTGCCCATCTTGCATTCAGGCTCTTTACATTTAATTCATAAGGTTGATCCATCCACTCTAACAAATGGAAAAGAAATAATGGCATATCGCTCAACGCAAATACTGCATGATTGGTAATGGAACTTGCACCGGTTATTCTCGGGTTTAATTCACCAAGATAAATATCCTTGGTATCCTGGTCAATTAAAAAATCAAGTTCAAAGTATCCTTTGTAGCCTTCTTTTTTTAATTGCTCACCAAACATCTCTGTGTATTCCCTTGCCTGCTTCCTGATGGACGCGGTGAATGCTCCGGGATAAATTTCATTGCCGCACCATCCGCCTTTGTAAGGTGTGAGTTCTTTAAAGCCTACTAACTCTGTCATCAATGGAGCTACAATAGTACCGTGCCTTGTAACACATGCTTCAATGGCTGAACCTTTGCAGTTAATCCGCTTCATAATTTTTACTTCTTCCTCTTTCACAATTTCTTCAGCGTACTTATTCCATTCTTCTTCATTCGAAATAAAAAATGTTGTATGCCCTGAGTCGCCAAATGGTGTCTGTATTACAAGATCATTACCTAAATGGTGGCTGATGTCTCTTAGATGATCATAATTTTCAACTTTTGATAAAACGTTTGGAACACAGGGTACGCCTGCCTTTTCAGCAATCCGGTTTGTGTTCACTTTATTATCCATAAAGTTTCTCATTTCTGCTGAAGGGAAACATACTTCCAGTCCCAGCGACTTTGCAAGCTCTTCAGTCTTTGAATCGAACATCAGGAACATTGCCTTACCATGATTTCCACGGCTGCGGATGTAATCAACAACTTCTTTATGTTCCAGCAGGTAATTATTTATATCTTCTATACTTTGAAACTCTTCATGCGGCGCTTCTTCTTTTGGCGTAAAGACGTTGGGATGCATATGGTTGAAGCAATTGATATAGGTAATGAATTTAAATCCCTTTACCCATTCATCTGCTCCTAATAAATTAAAATTAGTAGCGCTTATAAAATATATTGGAGTATCGTTAGTATAAAAAAACCTGCGGATATCAGAGATGCCTTTGAGTTTTTTTGTTTTTGATAAAACCATTTCTTTCCCGGGGGAAACAACGGTGGCTGATAATTTTTGTTTTGTTTCTATGTTAGTATCTGTATCCATAATTATTTTTTTAAGCGTTTACAATTTCTTTTTTATTTACTTGCGGCTGAGCTTCCTTTTTTCCATTGCTCTTGCCATTGCCGTTATTTTCATGAGCCTTTATCAATGGGCTCTTACTTTCAATTTTTTTATTTGTTTCATCATTTAAGGCTTCCTCTTTGAAGACACGCAATCCAAGTTCCGGGCGGTATCCGTGAATTTCTTTCACATCAAGTGCTAATAAAAAATTAAGTATCTCACTTGTCATCACCTGGCCAGGTACCAGTACAGGGAACCCCGGCGGATAAGGAATAACAAATGAAGCCGAAATGATTTTTCTCCCTTTTTTTATCGTTGCGTCGCAATCCTGCAGCTTAATATACTCGCAGGTATTTTCTTTGTATGCAAGAAAATATGCCTTGCGGATATTGCCTCCCGGTATTCCGGAAACCGGCCTGAAAAAATCGTGATAATAACTAAAGTCGGGTAATGGTGGCGTATCGTGTGTTAATGAATGAATTTGCTCTTCCAGTATTTTAACTTCCTTCTTTATTTAAAGATTGTGCATGACTATCGAGTTGGTCGGCGATGTTCAATAGGCTGCTGATTAAATAACTTACTGAACTTCGGGTAGTCCCTATGTTAGTCATTAACAAAACCGTATTTCGTGACGTTTTATTTACCTGGATACTGAATTGATCCATCAGGAATTTATTCTTAAACGTATCTCCGTCAACGCCGGTTTTACCGATATATAAATTGATCTTGGTGGGGTCAAGTACAAACTCATCTTTTTCCCATGCATTCTCCAGTCGCTTCCATCCTGTCTCCGGATGATAATATTCCTGTTGCCCCGATGTCCTGTATTCATCCGGTATAAGGTCTTTAATTGTGAGAACATCAAAATATTTACGCAGCTTGGGATGGTCATTGATCTTAGCTCTTAGCAGCATGGCCATTTCTATGCTTTTTTCAACCAATTCAAAACCTTCAAATACTACTTGTCTGCGGCCAACATCTAACGAGGCGAGTATCTGGTAATTTGCCGAAGTGGAAGTATGCGTCATATAAGCTTCATGAAAACTACCTTCCGCTTTTCTTTCAAATTCCTCATCATATATATGTATCATGGAGCCTTGCCTGAATGATGAAAGTGTTTTATGAGTTGATTGGGTTGAGTACACCCTTATCTTTACTTTTTCCGGATCGGGCATTCCGGGAATAATAATTTCACCCGTTTGTTTTTTTGCCAGCTCCGAATATTGTTTTTTATATAGATCTTTATAGGCATCGGTGCCGTATTTCTCGCACAAATTATCGGCAACAAACATTGCGGTCCGTTGCTTATACGTCGGCGTAAACGCTGCAAAGGCAAACCACGCCTCATCCCATAAAAAGATCATATCAGGTTTGATGGCCAGAATTTCTTCCATCACTTTCTCAACATTATATACAAGGCCATCGAAAGTGCAGTTGGTAAGGATCACCATTTTTACTTTATCGAGCCTTCCCAAATCTTTTAATTGCAGTAATTTATTTTTTATGCTGTTTAAAGGAACTGCGCCATACATGGAATATTTTTCCAGAGGATACGAATCGAGATAAACAACATTGGCCCCTGCTAAAACCATGGCGTAATGATGTGACTTATGACAATCTCTATCAATCAACACAAGATCATCAGGTTCTACCAGTGCCTGCAATACTATTTTGTTTGATGTAGATGTTCCGTTGGTGGAAAAAAATGTATGCCTTGATCCAAATGCTTTGGCTGCTAATTCCTGCGCTTTCTTCAAAGGGCCTGTTGGTTGCAGTAAGGAGTCAAGGCCACCTGTTGTTGAAGATGTCTCGGCGAGAAATAAATTTCTTCCATAAAATTCCCCGAAATCATCGATCCAGTTTGACTTAAAAACGGAGTTGCCTCTTGACACAGGCATCGCATGGAAAACACCCGTTGGCCTTTTGCTATATTCCTTTAGCGCTGTGTAAAAGGGCGTTTCATACCTGTCTTTTATTCCGCGCAAAATACTTAAATGGAGTTCCTGCAGGTCTTCCTTTCGATAGAATATTCTGTTGAAGTTTTGAAGTACTTTGTCGGATAAGCCACTAACCGGCGTATCCGTAACATAATAGGTATCCAGCTCAGGCCTTATTTTTCTTACTGCTTCTCCAAGCAGAACTCCAAGGTTTTCTTCGCTGTTGTTTTCGTAGTTCAAACTCAACACCTGTGAGATAAATGGCTTAAGCGTATCATTGATATTTTTTGATTTATATTTTACGCCATACCTGATTACACATGCCTGAATATTGGAATTAAAAATAAGAGCTATCAGGCTATCCTGGAATGATTTTGCAAAAACAGGCTTGTAAACAAAAAGGTCTTTTTCATCCTGGATATTGATTAGCTTTTCTTTTATCTCCTGTTCTTCTTTATAGGTGAGTTTATCGGTAATCAATACTTCAAAATATTTTTTCTTGTTTTGCTTCCCTGTTGACAATTCTTTTTTTTGCTGGTTGATGGACCCGATGTGATCTAATGCGCCGGGATTATGCCTGTAGTCTTCACTTACCATTAACCTGGTAATATCAGCAATAGCTTTCGACAGAAGAACATATTCTTCCAGTTTAGCAAGGTTGTTTAATTCATTGACCGTATCGATGCCGGGGAAAGCCCAATATGGTTCAATAGATTTAAGGCTCTTAAGATTTTTTTCAATTAAAGATTTGTTTCCGTGGTGATCTTCATGATGCTGCATTACGTCAAACGTCTGCTTCTTCAGGTCCGACCAGAGTCTCATTCTAAACTGGTTGATATTATAATGTTCATTGCTTGAATGTTCCGTTTTTATTTTTTTTGCCATAGTGAGTTCTTTAATTTTTTTATTTTTTATCATATTCCATTCGTGTTATCTGGTACGGAAGCTTGAAGCACTTCTGTAATCTGCGCCATATTCATTCGGGTTGGTTTTATCAAAGGCCCAAGTTCATCGAGGTAAGGAAGTTTTTTATTTTTTTCATAAACATCGAAATCTACATTTCTATCCCGGAAGCTTTTGAGTGGCTGTCCTAACCGGAGGATTCCATTTTCACGGCTCCTGTCCACTCTTTCAATATCAATCTCGATAGGTATCATTTCTTCACCGGTACTTGCCTGGTACAATACACGGCCATCAGGGCCGCATACAATGGAACGACCGGTGCCGCCATCGCTTAGGCCATTTATATCGAATACATAACATTGATTCGTAGCCGCAGTTGCCTGTACAATTGACAACTCTATATCACGGTCAATAGTACCCGTCAATGTAGGATGAAGAATTACGTCGACACCTTGCACAGCCAGTGTACGTGATGTTTCGGGAAACCACATATCGTAGCAAATGGTAATTCCAAAACGTCCAACATCCGGCACTTCGAAAATTAAAAATTCATCACCACCGGTTACGCCGGATTCATAAGGATAAAAAGGAAACAACTTGTCATACCTGCCTGCAACTTCGCCTTTTGGATTAATGACTGTCGCGGTATTGAAAATTTTATCTTCTTTTCTCTGGAACATTGTTCCGGGTATCAGCCATATTCCATGCTTATACGCGATTTCACAAAATTCATTTTCCACGGTGTTGGGAAAAGGTTGTGCATGTGTTGTCAGCGGCCCGTAGGCGCATAATTCGCTAAACATTATCATCTGTACCCATGGGTAAACTGAAGTCAATACTTCAATTTTATGTTTCATCATTGGTACGTTACTGTGGCCTGCCGAAACGTGCATTTGTATGCCTGCTATTGAAAATGGTGTCATAATAAATGCGGCCTCACCCCAACCCCTCTCCAGAGGAGAGGGAGAAAGACTTATAAGGCGTAAAATTTTAGTTTATTAGTTAAATGATTATTTTAATTAGTAAAAATTATTTATAAATTTTTTGTAGTTCTTCTTCAATAATATCGAGGCCTTCATTTAAAGTGTCATGCGATATTACGAGCGGGCTTAGTATTCTTATAACGTTCTTATAGGTACCTGCATTAATCAGTAAAAGCCCTCTTTGCAAACAGGCATGGATAAGTGCTGTTACCAATTCTCCATCAGGTTGAGATGGATCATTATTTTTTACAAACTCTATCGCCTGCATTGCGCCTAAGGCCCCGTACATCTCCAATGCATGGAAATTTTTCTTTCATTTGCAAAAACCTCTTCTCAACAATGCTGCTTATCTCCATTGCCTTTTCATTTAGGTTTTCTTTTTCCATAAATTTAATAGTAGCTAATGAAGCTGCGCAACATACAGGATTGCCTAAATAGGTACCACCGATAGTTCCGGGTAATGCGGCATCCATAATTTTTTGTTTGCCGATGACTGCTCCTATTGGCATGCCCGAGCCCATAGATTTTGCCCAGGTGGAAATATCCGGTGTTACATCATAATGTTGATAGGCGGCCCATTTGCCCGTACGGCAAAAACCACTTTGCACTTCATCGAATATTAATACGATGCCATACTTATCGCAGAATTTCCGCAGGCCTTCAACATATTTTTTTGGAGCAACATTAAAGCCTCCTTCTCCCTGCACTAATTCAATTATGATTGCGGCAATATTTTCAGCAGCTACCATTGAGTGAGTTGCATTTTCCAGTCTTTGTAATTCCTGGTCAACGAATTCATCTTTAGTTAATCCATTACCATAATGATAATGATCAGGAAATGGTAAGCGATAAACTTCAGGAGCAAAGGGGCCACAATTTGCTTTGTAATTAATTTTTGAAGTCAGCGTCATCGCCATCATACTTCGGCCATGAAAGGCTTCAGTAAAACAAATGACTGCAGAACGCTTTGTTGCCTGTCGTGCAATTTTTATTGCGTTCTCCACAGCTTCGGCGCCGGTATTGGTTAGCATTACTTTCGTCGCATCGCCATGCGGAAAAATATTTGCAAGCTTTTCACAAAGCTCCACATATACTTCGTAGGTGGAAACATGAAAGCATGAATGTAGAAATTTCTCTGCCTGTTCCTGAATCGCTTTCACCACAGGCTCAGGGCAATGTCCTGCATTCACAACGCCAATGCCTCCGGCAAAATCGATCAATTGATTTCCGTCTGCATCAGTTATAATACCGTCCTCAGCCTTTACGATTGTTGTAGGGCAAAATATTCCAACGCCATCGGCTACTATTGCTTTTCTGCGATTTAATAAGGTATCTGTTTTTTTAAAATTTAGATTCTTTTTTTCTAAAACAAGTGAGTGAGAATTCATAAATAAGAAAGAAGTGTTTTAATGAAGCCCGGTGATTTCCGGTTTCAGATTCTTATAAGTAAAGACTTATTCGAATAGCAAGAATATACTGTTTTTATGTCGGAATAAAAAATAAACTTTGAATGTATTGTTGCAAAGCGACAATAAAGAAGTGAGGGCTGGATTAGTTTTTTTAAATTTGCGAGATCAGGTTTTAATCAAGTGCAAATTAAAATTAGCACGTACTTACTTGCAAAAACAAAATCAGCCTTAAATATTGACTAACGAGATTTTCGCTATATTGATAAGATACATTACAAGTTTTATTGTAGCTTAAACGTAAAAGAAAAAATAAATTATTTATGAAGTTTACAGATGCCACCAAAGATGAAATTGAAGATATCATGCATAAAGCATGGGATGCTTTTCATGCATATAGAAAATTAAGTTTGAAACAACGTGCCGGTTTCATGAAAGCAATAGCTGTCGAATTGGAAGCGTGTGGGGATGAACTTATTCATATTGCAATGCAGGAAACAAACCTCCCGGAGCCACGATTAAGAAATGAACGTGCAAGAACTATTTTTCAATTGAACAGTTATGCCGATGCATGTGAAAAAGGGGAGTGGCTTGAAGCGAGAATTGATACCGCGTTACCGGAACGAACTCCACCCAGGCCAGACATCAGAAAAATGTTGGTACCGCTTGGGCCCGTTGTTGTTTTTGGTGCAAGTAATTTTCCTTTTGCCTATTCCACTGCAGGTGGTGATACAGCGTGTGCATTTGCTGCGGGTTGTCCTGTTATTGTAAAAGCACATCCTGCCCATGCACAGACCAGTGAAATCGTTGCGGGTGCCATATTAAAAGCAGCAGCAAATAATAATTTACCTGGCGGCATTTTCACACACGTCCATGGAAATTCTTTTGAAACAGGACAGGCACTGGTAATGCATAAGTACACAAAAGCTGTTGGCTTTACAGGCTCAACGGCCGGAGGAAAAGCCCTCTTCGATCTTGCAAATAAAAGAGAAGAACCCATTCCTGTATTTGCAGAAATGGGCAGCATCAATCCTGTTTTTTTATTGCCCGAAAAGTTAAATCAATCAGCGGCGGAGGTTGCTAAAATGTATGCCGGTTCTATTACATTAAGTGTTGGACAGTTTTGCACCAATCCCGGTTTAATTATTGGCCTCGATGGGGATGATTTGAATGAATTTATTGGCGCTCTTGGAAGAGAAATAAAACAGTTATCACCTGCAACAATGCTGCACCCGGGCATCTATAAAAGTTATGTAGAGAAAAGGGCAAATGCATTATCGCAGGAAGAGGTAGAAACTATTTCTGTGTCGACGATCGACGCAGTTGAGAACCAGGGAGCGCCTACAATCGCATCTGCGAGTGGCCAGGCTTTTTTGAATAATCCTGTTCTTCATAAAGAAGTATTCGGGCCTTACTCAATTATTATTCGCTGTAAGGACATGGCAGAAATGATAGAAGTGGCGAAGCATTGTGAAGGTCAATTGACAGCTACGTTCATGGCGACGGAAGCTGATATTCTAAACAACGGTGAATTGGTTGAAAGTGTAAAAAATATTTGTGGCAGATTTATTTTAAATGGAGTTCCTACAGGGGTTGAAGTTTGCCTCAGTATGCAACATGGAGGCCCTTATCCTGCAACAACGGATTCAAGATTTACAGCAGTGGGTGCAGATGGTATCAAGCGTTTCGCAAGACCTATTTCATTTCAGAGCTGGCCCGATGCATTGTTGCCAGACGAATTAAAAAATGCTAATCCGCTGGGTATATGGAGAACTATTAACAACGAGGTAACTAAGGAAGTGCTAAAAGGTAAATAATTTTATCACATGGCAAGGAGTAATAGATTTTGTCCTTGAAATTAAAGACGTTTTTATTTGGCCCATGATTCAGCATTAGTTCGCGCAGAAGGAACAATGGAGTATTCGTCAAATGATCCGGCTAAAAATCTATAATACGCGGTTATTGCAATCATAGCAGCATTATCGGTGCAATATTCAAACGCGGGAATAAATGTTTTCCAGCCTTCCTCTTTTCCCATTTTTTCAAAAGCATTTCGGAGTTCACTGTTTGCACTCACGCCGCCGGCTATGCATATTTCTTTTATGCCATATTCATGCGAAGCCTTTTTTAATTTATTCAATAAAATTGAAACAATGCGTGATTGGATTGAAGCGCAGATGTCAGCAAGGTTTTCTTTTACAAAATTTTCGTTCTTTAGTTTTTCGTCTCTTATAAAATAGAGAATTGCCGTTTTTAAACCACTGAAACTGAAATCGAGACCCTCAATTTTTGGTTCAGGGAAGCTATATTTATTTGGATTACCACCTTTGGCGTATTTATCAACCAGCGGGCCTCCGGGGTAGGGCAGCCCTATAATTTTTGCAGACTTATCAAACGCTTCGCCTGCCGCATCGTCACGTGTTTGGCCTAAAACTTTTAGCTGTAAATAATCAGTACATAATATTATCTGCGTATGGCCACCACTTACCGTAAGACACAAAAATGGAAATGCGGGTGTTGCTTTTTGTAATGATGGAGATTGTATAAGATTGGCCAATACATGCCCTTGCATATGATCAACTCCTATCAAAGGTTTATTAAATGAAAGCGCAAGAGATTTTGCAAAACCTGCACCCACCAACAATGCGCCAAGCAAACCGGGCGATTGGGTAAAAGCGAAAGCATCGATTTCTTCCATCGTCACACCCGCTTTCTTTAGGGCCTGATCCACTACCGGTACTATTGCCTGCAAGTGGGCCCTGGATGCCAATTCCGGAACGACGCCGCCGTATTGCTCATGAATTTTTTGACTGAAAATAATGTTGCTTAAAATATGTCCGTTTCTGCATACAGAGGCTGCGGTTTCATCACATGAGGACTCGATTGCCAGGATGTTGATCATATGATTTTCGAAAGTTGATCTTAACAATTTTTACTTTGATCGTATTGCAACAACAGGATCAAGTCTCGATGCCGTGTAAGCGGGAATAATACCGGCCAGTATTCCGATGATGATACATATAGAAATTGCAAGCGAGAGAATGCCCGCAGAAATGTAAACAGGGAAATCAAAAACATTTGTAAGCACGACAGTTAATATATATACCAGCACCAATCCCATCACCCCACCCATTATACAAATAATGGCCGCTTCCAGCAAAAACTCAGAAAGTATACTTCTCTTTTTTGCGCCAATTGCCTTCTTTAACCCGATCATCGCGGTTCTTTCCTTTACCGTAACAAACATAATATTGGCGATACCAAATGCGCCCACCACGAGACTTAAAATTCCAATTGCCCAGCCTCCAAGATTAATACTTGAAAATAAGGAACTTACTTTATCGCTAAAGCTACTGATTTGATTTAGCGTAAAATTATCTTCCTGTTTTGGGCCAAGCTTTCTTATAGACCGCATCACTCCTTCAAGTTCATCAGCAAGAGCGACAGAACTTACATTCTCTTTTCCCATTACCATTATAGCAGGATTGCTGTTATCTTCATTAAATATCTGCCTGGCAAAGCGATAAGATAGCATAACAGATGCGTCATAATTCCAACCAATCATGCTTTGCCCCATTTTTTTTATGACTCCTATAACCGTTGCTGCTTTGTCTTTTAGCTTTATTTGTTTTCCCAGGGCGATTGAGGGGCTCCCGAATAAATCGGTAGCATTGTCATTTCCTATCACTACTACCGGACTGCCGGAAGCAAATTCCGCTGCTGACATATACCTGCCTAATGCAATCGTGATTGGTTGGATATCGTTTTCTTCCTCACTTACTCCATAAAGATCCACACCCTCCAATGCATAATTTTCATATTGTATTGTGCCCTGTGTTCTTATAAAGAACGCAACCTTTGTGGAAAGCTGGCTCCGTTCTTTAATAAACTGAACCTCGTCAAACTTAGGCACCGGCCGGTTAACGTATTTCCACCAGGGATAATCGGGGCCACCACTATAATTCCATTTATCTATATAAATAGTATTAGTTCCGAGACTTTTTATCTGGTTTTGGATATTCATCTCAAGGCTATTAACGGTTGCAAGCACGCCGATGATACAAAATATGCCGAACGAAATTCCTATCAATGAAAGTGCGGTACGCAGCTTGTTTACCATTAGTTCCTGCATCGTTAGCCGAAAAGAACTTGATAAAATATTTAAAGTTTTGCGCATTTTGCAAATCTAATGTTTACTGGTTGTAAAGCCCGCTTTTAAGCAAATTCTAAATTGTGAATTTATAAACACGATCAATGAAACTACTATTATATTCCTAAAAAAGGCGACCCACACGAATAAACGGCAATATTGTACTTTGCACCTTCAAAAAATTATATAAGAGCTTTGATTGCGGCAAAAGAAAATCTTAGACTACAAAAGTTAATCACACTTGTTGCGATCATTTTGTTTGTTGTAAAGATTGCAGCATGGTACATAACGCAATCCCTCGCTATTCTTACGGATGCACTGGAAAGCATCGTAAATATTGTTGCAGGGCTAATAGGAATTTACAGCCTTTATCTTTCGTCCAAACCAAGAGATGAGGCACATCCTTACGGGCATGGAAAAGTTGAATTTATATCTGCGGCCATAGAGGGCACACTTATTACCGTTGCCGGCTGTTATATTATTTACGAAGCTATTAAGCATTTCAGGCATCCCCCACAAATTTCAAAAATTGATTTGGGAATTATATTGCTCGGTGTTACGGCGATTGTCAACTATATCACAGGTATGGTGTGTGTCGCGACAGGGAAAAAAAATAATTCGTTGCAACTCATCGCGGGGGGAAATCATTTAAAAAGCGATACATACACTACCATCGGAATTTTCGTGGGGCTGTTGCTTCTTTATTTTACAGAGTGGTTTTGGATTGACGGTGCTATTGCCTGCCTTTTTGCTTTAATTATTATCTATACGGGTTACAGGATTGTGCGTACATCCATAGCCGGTATAATGGATGAAGCTGACAGGAAATTATTAGATAGCCTGGTGACCCTGCTTAATAACCACCGGCGTGAAAACTGGATCGATATTCACAACCTGCGTATTATAAAATATGGCAGTACTTTACATTGTGACTGCCATCTCACCGTGCCATGGTACCTGAATGTAAATGAAGCCCACATCGAAATTGAGGCGCTTGCCGAACTTATAAGGAATGAATTTGGTGAAGCCGTTGAACTTTTTGTTCACTCAGACGGATGCAAGGAATTTTCGTGTCGTATATGTTCCAAACAAAATTGTATGGTACGCCAGCATGATTTTGAGAAAAAGATAGAATGGACAATAGAGAATATTTCGAAAGATAACCGCCATAAAATTTTTAGTTAGACGATATTGCGAATTACCATGGGGATAATAATTGGCCGGTTGCCAATTCATGTTGCCTTTTTGTTCCCAGCTATTTTGAAATATTTTATCAAAAAAAATCCCCTCACCGGGGTGAAGGGACGTTCCAAAATTCAAAACTGATTATCCATTACAATCTTCGATACTCTATGAATATTTTATTCTGCCAAAAGAGTTTTTGTAATCAATTCCTCGCTGGTTGAAAATTTTAAATAATAGATTCCTCTGCTAAATCCGGGGATTGTTTTATTGAAAGAGTTAGAGCCAGCCTGCAACTGAAGGGATTCCGTAAAATATACCCTGCCGGCTACGTCTGTTATCGCTGCTCTCACGTTTTGTGCATGATCGCTGGTTAAAGTGAAGTTCAGCTTTTTTGTTTCAGAGGATAATCTTACGTACCCGGGTGTGATGCTGTGTGTAATTTTCACATCGACTGAAACTGTTTTGCTATAACTCATTTTGCCATCCAGATCAACCATAGAAAGCCTGTAAAAATTGGCTCCCTTTAACGGGGTAATATCTTTAAACGAATAAGAATTTTCTGTGGAAGATGTTCCCTGTGCATACACATTTCCAATTTTTGAAAAATTCTGGCCATCCTTGCTTCTTTGTATTTCATAATAATTACTGTTTACTTCAGAAGATGTTTTCCAGGAAAGTGCAATCTCTTCTTTATCATTTTTTGCGGAAAAGTCAGTGAGAGTAACTGGTAATGTGCTGGCTGTGATCAATGGATTTCTTGCCATCCACTCATAGATATTTTGTTTAATACCGTCAAGTATAAAATTATTAGGTGCTACACCCTTACCGCCATAAAATTGTTCCCAACAACAATGACCGCCACTGCCAAAATTGGTTGAAATATATATTCCCGTTGACGGTTTTACAAAATCCATTTGATTAGTGCGGGTAAGAATGTCCCTTCCATCGTTAACCTGCTCAAAGCCTAATAACCTGCCGCCGGTTGTGGCAAAATTGTTAAATAATTGAGGATAAGGGGCGTTATCATCCGGTCTTACACCTTCAACCTCTACAACAGTTGCTACCTGGTTCGAGTATTTATAAGGGCCACCCAGAGGATCACCTGTTACAAATGTGGTGCTTACCCAACCACCCATCGACAAACCGGTGAGGTGCATTTTTTTACTATCAATTCTATATAAAGATTTAAGAGCCTGAATTTTTGGATCCACATCTACTTCCCGTGGCCATGCAGAAGGTGGTTGTAAACTTATGATGATAAATTTTACGCTGTCAGTACCTATCTTAACATTGCCATTCCAGCCCTGGGCGAGATAAGCGCCGGGACCATTTGCAATTACTTTTGTAGCTGTGGTACCTACTTCCCCTAACCCCGGGAAGAAAATAATAGTTGGATATTCTGTTGTTGGATTGGCATCATAGTCCCAAGGCAGGTGAACGTAAGCGTTCCATCCGCCCACTTTAATAAGTGACTGCTGTGCCAGAACTTTGGTGGTTGCGAAAATAGTTGCTAAAAAAAGGAATACAGAAAGGGCAGACCCTTTCAAAAGGTTTAGTTGTTTCATAGAATAATATTTGGTTTTAATTGGATAGTCCGATATGAAAACCCTTCATTTCACTTTTCAGCTCCTCAAACTTATTAACAGTCCTGGAAATTTAACCTGGCCTTCCATAAACCTTATTAATGATATGTATTGAAGATTAGGGCTTTCAACACCTTTCTTTATACGTAACGTGCGAGGGAAGGATTTATTTCCCTCTTAATATATAATTGAGTATAGTTACTTTAATAACGTTAAAGCCATGTTAGTTTTACGGCGCAAGTTTACGAAGGCTAAATGATTGGCAGGAATATAATAATTGCAGGCCCGTTAGATGAAACGCAAAACGGAGAATATGGATGCAGACTCAATTAATCCGATTACTATTTGATCTGCGGGGGGCGATAATGAGATCGAAAATTTTACTTTATTTAATAAGCATAGCCACTCCATAGGCTGCTCCGGCCGCCAGTGCCCCTATCAGCATAACTTTCAAAGCTCCTGAAAGTATGGGCACACCGGTAACTTTACTTTTGAAATAGCCAAAAACAAAAAGGCAAATAAGAGTAGCTACTACAGAAAGCTTTAAAGCCTCTTTCGAGTCGGGAATAAAGAAATAAGGGCTCAGTGGAATTATACCTCCGACAGCATAGGAAACACCAATATTTAAAGCACTTTTCCGGGCCCTTTTAGGATCGGGTTTGTCGAGACCTAATTCAAATTTCATCATGAAATCAACCCATTGCTTTTTATCAGTGGATATTTCGTCTGTGGCCTTATTTTGCAAATCTTCACTAAGGCCTATACTTTCAAAAAAATCTTTTACTTCCTTCTTCTCCATTTCCGGAATACGCTCCACTTCCGCGTATTCTCTTTTTAATTCACTATTGTAATGATCCTGTTCGGTTTTACCGGCAAGATACCCACCCAAGCCCATAGCAATACTCCCCGCCGCTATCTCTGCAATGCCGGCAATTACTATAATACTGCTTGTTGCAACGGCGCCACTCAACCCGGCAGCCAGCGCAAACGGAACTGTAAGCCCATCGCTCATACCTATAACAACATCTCTCAAAAAATCTGAACTTTGCAGGTGTTCTTCTGCATGGTGATGATGGTGATTGTGATCGTGCATATTGTAATAATTTAACGGGACCCTGGAGCGTCCGTCAACAGGCCTTTATTTGTTTAAAGAATCAGGAAGCCTTATAGGATATCCTGTATATTATTCCATTGTAATCATCGCTTACTACCATAGAACCATCCTGCAAAAAGGTGACATCTACAGGCCTGCCATTAACTGTTTTTTCATTCTGAAGCCAGCCCTGGGCAAAAGGAATAGGATCCAATGGATTTCCATTATGGTCCATTTTTAAAACAGCGACGTTATATCCAATAGGAGTGCTCCTGTTCCAGCTACCATGCCTCGCTACAAAAATTGCATTTTTATATTCAGCAGGAAACATACTTCCTGTATAAAATCTCAGGCCGAGCGCAGCTACATGTGGACCCATTAATTTTACAGGAGGAGTATAAGCGCCGCAGTTTTTGCCCTTTCCAAATACCGGGTCCGGAATGTTTCCCTGGTGACAATAAGGGTATCCGAAATTCATACCCGCATGCGGGGCTTTATTCAATTCATCGTTTGGAACATCGTCGCCCAATTCGTCTCTTCCATTATCAGTAAACCAAAGTTCTTTTGTTTCAGGATGCCATGAAAAGCCAACAGAATTTCTTATGCCCTTCGCAAAAATTTCAAAGCCCGATCCATCAGGATTTATCCGTGTAATTGAAGCATATACAGGCTTATCCGGTTCGCATATATTGCAAGGGGCTCCCACAGGAACATACAATTTTCCATCCGGTCCGAAAGCGATAAATTTCCATCCATGATGCGTATCAGTTGGATATTTGTCATAGACTACCACTGGTTTTGGTGGGTTTTCAAGATGGGATTCGATATTATCAAGCCGGTAAATAGTAGAAATGGTGGCGATATAGAGACTGCCGTCTTTAAAAGCAACACCGTTAGGCGTGTTCAAGCCTTTTGCGATTGTGTACACCCTATCGGCTTTTCCGTCATGGTTTTCATCTTTTATGGCATATACTTTTCCGGTACCCTGTGTGCCTACAAATAAAGTTCCTCCGGGAGAAAGACACAAGCTCCTTGCCCCCTCGGCTTTTGCGTATACGCTTATGGAAAAGCCCACCGGCAATATTATTTTATCAAGATTATATTTTTTGAAAAGCTCATCTGTTTGCTGAACCGTTGAATCCTTTGGTGTGCCTATTGTATTTGTACCACCGCTCTCACATCGAGAGAAACCGGTAACACAAAATGCCACAATTATGATTTTAAAAAAAATGATTTGTTGTGGTAATGAAATAGACATAACATGTGGATTTATGTTCTTAATAAAGTGAAATTTACAACAATTATATGGCCAATATTCCAGGCTTTAATTTCTTATAAAGATCAAACTAAATGTAAAAGATTGTGTGTCCTCAATGGAATTGATTGGGGACTGTTCCCAATAAGCTTTTCGAAAGATTAGCCGAGCATTTTTCCCAATGATAAATTATCATTGAAACATGCAGTTTAGTCATCCAGTAATTTAGCAAGTAAAATCAAGTCTTTCTTTTTATACTGGCTTGTAGCATCAGTAAAACATTTACTAAACTCTTCAAGAAGGTGTTGAACAATTCTCTTATTACCCAATTGCCTGAAATAAGACGGAGTAGGAGGAACAGAAATTCTTTTGAAATAATTTTCTACATCTTTATGGGAATAGATCTGTCCATTAAGCGGGTCAACATAAAAATTTATTTTCTCACTTTTTTGCCGGGTGGGATTTGGAAAATTATAATCTATATCAAAATAGCCGAGAATAAACTGGCGCGGAATATTAATTGCTCTTACAGGAATGTCGAGCAACTCGCATATGATAAGATAAAGTATGCCGTTAGTAATAGCATTTCCCTTTTTATTTTCTATTACTTTATTAATTAAAAAATCTTCGGTAATGTCATATGCAACCTCGTTTCCTTTTAATTTATAGTAACTATATAATATGCCGGTTATTACATTGATTTGTTCAAGAGGTGTGAGATAGCTATTTAGTTCAAGCCAGATATTTCTTCTTATTTTTTCTATTTCCTGCAGAGAGGTAGTGGAAGCCATTTCGGGATATTGATATCGCGCTGCCAACAATGCTCCTTCCAATAGTTCGCACGAGCCGTTTTTCCAATTTGTGAAATCATTTACCAGGTCACGGAAATGAAGTTTATGGATTAGCATTTCGATTCTTTCCTGCACGCCTTCATCCGGGGTATTTTCCCATAAATTTTCCAGGTTAGGGATAATAGCCCTTCCCAATGAAACAATACGTTCACTCACCGAAGTAAAAACCTCTTCGTCGGGATCATCGATGAGATGGAACAGGGCGGATATTTCATTATTTTCCTGCATTTAAAAGAATAACTAAATAGTGTACGTCAATATTGTAAAGATAAAATTTTTGATATTTTAATGCTATGTGCTGTATGTATTAATAATGTCTCGTAAAAGCTCAATTTTACTTTTTCTTTTTGGCTGAAGCTTTTTTTGGCGCTGACTTTTTCCTGGCTGCTTTTTTGTCAAAAGCTTTCGGATCCTGGGCAACAATTAATTTTTTAACTTCCTCTATATCCATTGCTGCTAATTCTTCCGGGGTATGTTTTGCCTTTCCGCCCGGTAGCTTCAGCATTTTTTTACCAAACCGTATAAAAGGTCCCCAACGTCCATTTTCAATCGCAATTTTTTCTTCAGGCCATTGCTTTATGTACCGGCTGGCCTCTTTGATAATCTTTTTCTCAATTAATTCGTTGCAATCTTTTTGCGTGAGCGAATCAAAATTATAAGCTCTCGGAACATTTATAAAAAGGTCGTTCCACTTTATGAACGGGCCAAAGCGGCCCTTGCCTTTGGTAATTGGTTTTTCATCAAAGTATCCAATGGGAGCGTCTTCCACCTTCTTGGCATTTATGATCTCAATAGCTCTCTCTAAATCTATCTCAAGTAAATCTTCACCCTTTGGAATCGAAATGAATTGTTCTCCATATTTTACATAAGGGCCAAATCTTCCAATATTTACAGAAACTTCCAGTTCACTATATTCACCTAACGTCAGAGGAAGTTTGAATAATTCAAGAGCTTCATCCAAAGAAATAGTTTCAATACTTTGAGTTGCTTTTAATTTGGCAAATTTTGGTTTCTCCTCATCATCCTGCGCACCTATTTGCACCATCGGTCCATACCTTCCCATCCTTGCAAATACCGGCTTTCCGGTTACGGGATCAGTTCCCAACTCACGCTCTCCCTTAGCACGATCCGCGTTTTCAAGCGTATGTTCTACGTTTTCATGGAAAGGTTTATAAAATTTTCCGACCATTGTGCTCCATTGCTCTTTGCCTTCGGCTATTTTATCAAACTCTTCTTCAATATTCGCTGTAAATGAATAATCCATTACTGTAACAAAGTGGAGATTCAAAAAATCAGTAACGACCAACCCGAGATCGGTTGGGAACAGCTTGGATTTCTCCGCGCCAGTATTTTCCTGGATGGTTACTTTTTCAATCTTATCCTGTTGCAGTCCTAATATTCTTACGTTTCTTTTTACGCCTTCCTTGTCTCTTTTTTCCACATAATTTCTTTTGACAATTGTGCTTATCGTGGGAGCATAGGTGCTCGGCCTTCCTATACCAAGCTCTTCCAGTTTTTTTACGAGCGAAGCTTCTGTATATCTTGCAGAAGGGCGTGTAAATTTTTCAGTGGCGGTCATTTTTTCAAAATCAAGTGCCTGGCCGACTGTCAGAGATGGAAGCCTGCTCTCACTTCCCATGGGTTGTGCTTCGGTTTCATCTTCATCATTCGATTCGTAGTAAACTTTTAAGAAGCCATCAAATTTTAAAACTTCACCGCTTGCTGTTAGCTCATCATTAACAGTGCTGATCTTTATTTTGGCGGTCGTTTTTTCAAGAACTGCATCGCTCATTTGACTGGCTATTGTGCGCTTCCAAATAAGATCATAGAGTCTTGCGGTTTCATGGTCATGTATGGAATTTACTGACATATCCGTCGGCCTTATAGCTTCATGTGCTTCCTGTGCGCTTTCATTTTTATTTTTATATTGGCGTAATTGCAGGTAATTATTTCCGTAATTTTTTGTGATCTCACTCTGTATCTGATCTTTGGCCGTATCGCTCAGGTGTAAACTATCTGTACGCATATAGGTGATCTTACCGCTTTCGTACAATTTTTGTGCAATCAACATTGTCTTGCTTACGCTGTATCCCAACTTACGACTTGCTTCCTGCTGAAGGGTTGAGGTTGTAAAAGGTGCTGCAGGTGTTCGTTTTCCTGGCTTTACAATTACATCTTTTACAGAGTAACTGGCCCCCTTACATTTTTCTAAAAAACTCTCAGCATCTTCTATTGTTCTTTGCCTTCCATCTTCAGCCTTAAATGAAATTGGCCGCCCCTGCGTATCGTTTGCCGCGAGAAAAGCTTCAATTTTAAAACTGCTTGTGGATACAAACTGGTTAATTTCTCTTTCCTTTTCGGCAATTAGTTTTACGGCAACGCTTTGGACTCTTCCCGCACTTAGTCCGCCTTGCATTCCTATCTTACGCCAAAGAACCGGTGATAGTTCAAATCCTACCAATCTGTCAAGAACTCTTCTCGCCTGTTGCGAATTGACGAGATCCATATTGATCAGCCTTGGGTTTTCCACAGCATCCAGAATGGCTGATTTTGTAATTTCATGAAAAACAATCCGTTTTGTCGTTTTTACGTCAAGTCCCAGTACTTCTGCCAAATGCCAACTTATGCTTTCACCTTCACGGTCTTCATCCGAGGCAAGCCATACTTCGCCAGCTTTTTTTGCAAATTGTTTTAGTTCCTTCACAACTTTTGCCTTATCATCGGGCACCTTATAACGGGGCGCAAAATGGTTGTTTACGTCTATGCCCATGTCATCCTTTTCAAGGTCGCGTATGTGCCCATAACAGCTTTTTACCTCGAAATCGGTTCCCAGTATTTTTTCAATCGTCCTCGCTTTCGCCGGTGATTCAACTATTAATAAATTTTTAGCCATAATTGGGTTTTTATCAGTTTTTTATCTTCGTTCAAATATGAAACGCGATAAAAAATAAAGTATTCCTGTTGCTGCAATATTAGCTTAAAAAATAAAAATGGAATTTTTATTGCTAAATTGGTATTTTACTTTGAGCTCGCTATCTTCGCAATGGCCTCCCATTTTAAACGATAACTAATCACAATTATCCTCGTTCCAAATCTTTACATTCTGTATAGCAAATAATGGATATTTTAGTTAGTTTCTTTAATGAAAAACTTACAGGGCTATAAGTGGATTGCATGAATTACAAGCGCAAAACTTTCCCCGGTAAGTAAAAACAATGTAAAAATGAAGGTTGTTATAATAGGTACAGGGAATGTAGCATCAGTATTGTCTGCAATAATTCAAAGAGCCGGCCATGAAATAGTACAGATTGTAAGCCGAAATGGTGAAAATGCCAAAAAACTGGCCTCAAAATATAACGCCCTATCCGGAACTTTATTGGATGGCGAATTTGCTGACGCTGATATATATATTATAGCCGTTGCAGATGCGGGACTGGAGTCCATAGAAAAAATCAAGGGTCTTCAAGGCAAGTTAATCGTTCATACAGCGGGTTCAGTGCCCATGGATGTTCTTAAAGCGTGTTCTTCCACATATGGAGTCCTCTATCCTTTGCAGACTCTCTCAACGGAAGCTGAACATTTACCGGAAATACCTTTTTTAGTTGAGGGTAATAATAAAGAAACATCGCATAAGATTGTTGAATTTGCGAGAACCCTTTCCGACAGGGTGATGCCAACCAACGATACCGAAAGATTACATTATCACATTGCTGCAGTGTTCGTCGGAAACTTTACCAATCACCTGATGGCTATGGCAGAAGCCTTTTGTGAAAAAGAAAAAATCGACTTTAACGTGCTGCTTCCTCTTATAAATGAAGTAACTCACAAAGCAAACAACTCTTCCCCTCATCAAGCCCAAACGGGCCCGGCTATAAGAGAAGATATTGTAACGCTTAACCGTCATTTACAGACACTCTCTCCTCATCCGGACCTTAAATATATTTATCTTAAGCTCTCTGAAAGTATTTTAAAACTTCACCAAAAGAAGAGGTAACCAGCCGGCCTTGCAAAAAAAATCCGACAAAAACACTCGTATGAATAAGATTGATTTACGGGGGATTATAAAATTTTCGGAAGGCTTTTCTTTTGCTATAGCGTAATTTTGCAGCCGAAAAGAAAAAGATGATGTATAACGTTACCTATAAGTTTGAGCAAAAAGGCCTGGCGCCGGTTACCATTGAGAACGTTGAACCTGATCAATCCATTTTAGAAATAGCCCTGAAAAACGATATTAGCCTCCACCACAATTGTGGCGGGGTATGCGCATGCAGTACATGTCATGTATATGTGGAGCAAGGAGAGGATTATTTACCCGAGCTGTCAGACCGCGAGGAAGATTTTATCGATCGGGCGGTAAATCCGAAATTAATATCGCGGCTGGGATGCCAATGCGTTTTAGAGATTGGCGCCGGAGATATTGTTGTTACATTACCAGATCAAACCCAATTCCTGGGAGAATAAATAAATTTCCAATATTTTTTAATACTACTTAAAATGACATTTGAACCCCCTATTCACTGGAACGACTATGAAGACATAGCTATGAAGCTATATGAAAAATTTGGCAACGATTTTAATGAAGGCAAAATCTACCGGATACGCTTTACTGATCTTAGAAAATGGGTGCTGGAAATTCCAAGGTTTGCAGGAAAGCCAGAAGATAGTAACGAGGGGCACCTGGAAATGATCCAAAGTAGCTGGGTTTACGAATGGAGAGATAATCAAAAATAATTCCTGTTGCAAAATAAATTGTGTATTGAAATTTTGACCCTTAAATGAATGTTCTTTCACGCCTTCGTCTTATAAAAACATTTGTATTTGATATGGATGGTGTTCTCACGGATGGAAGCCTCCTTGTCAACGAAGAAAATAAGTGGCTGCGTAGGATGAATATTAAGGATGGATATGCGCTGCAGTTAGCAGTAAAATGTGGGTACAGGATAGTGGTTATTTCAGGCAGCGATGCTTCTCCTGTCAGGGAAAGGCTTTTTAAACTTGGGGTAAAGGATGTTTTCATGAATGTTAATGATAAAGAAAACTTTCTTAAAAATTATTTGCTGGAAAATGCTTTGGATAAAAGCGAAACCTTGTTTATGGGAGATGATATTCCTGATTACCAGTGTATGCTGAGCGCAGGTTTTGCGTGTTGCCCCGCAGATGCCGCGATTGAAATTAAAAAAATATCTTCTTATATTTCGCCTGTAGGTGGCGGCTGTGGTTGTGTGAGAGATGTAATAGAAAAAGTAATGAAGCTTAACAATAACTGGCCATTGCATACTTCTGTTCCTTCTGCCTGAATATTAACCTGATTTATCATTAAGATTTCTTTATGAGTGTCCTCACCGCTTTTTTTAAACTGGTACGATGGCCTAATCTTTTATTCATTGCGCTTACCCAGGTGCTCTTCAGGTTTTTTATATTGCGATTTGCCTACGTTGACACTATTTCCGGGAACGATATTAAACTCACGCAGCCTTTATTTTTTTTATTGGTTGCTGCTTCCGTGTGCATTGCCGCTGCAGGATATATTATCAACGATTATTTTGATCTTAATATTGACCTGGTAAATAAGCCGGCGAAGCTTGTGATTGACAGGTATATAAAAAGAAGATGGGCCATTGTGTTGCACATAGTGTTGTCCTTTACCGGCTTTAGTTTAAGCCTCTATGTGGGGTACAAGCTTTGGAATTTCTACATACCATTTTTTAACTTAATTGCAATTCTGGCATTGTGGTTTTATTCAACGACTTTCAAGAAAAAATTACTAATTGGTAATATTTTAATTTCCCTCCTGAGCGCATGGGTAATTCTTGTCTTAACCCTGTCTGAATATCGTTTTCAACTTGATCCGCTGGATGAGCATTGGCGGAGATTGCTAAAAGTTTCATTTATTTACGCGGGTTTTGCGTTTGTAATTTCCCTGGTAAGAGAAGTGATAAAAGATATGGAAGATCTGCCCGGTGATTCTAAATATGGATGTCGCACAATGCCCATCGTTTGGGGCTTGCAGGTTTCCAAAGTATTCGCGGCAGTGTGGATAGTGGTGCTTACATCCGGCGTTGCAGTAATTATGTTTTATGTATTGCAGTTAGGCTGGTGGTTTTCAGCGCTGTATTCGCTTATTGCCATAATAGCTCCCTTATTGTGGGTGTTGCGTAAATTGTATGAAGCAAAAACACAAGACGATTTTCACAGGTTAAGTACCGCTATAAAGTTGATTATCCTTACCGGTATTCTTTCCATGATTTTCTTTTGATTTTTTTTTAATGATATGAAACCGGCCAAGATAATTTTAGCTTCCAAATCTCCACGGCGCAGCCAGTTGCTGCAATGGGCAGAAATTGAATTCGAAATAATGTCGGCAGAGACCGATGAAAGCTACCCAGCGGATCTGTCTCCCACCGATGTTGCTACCTATATAGCGTGTAATAAAGCAACAGATGTAAAAAACAGTCTTCAACATAAGGATACTAACGGCATAGGTTATACTGTACTTGCAGCGGATACTATAGTTGTATTGGATAATAAGATTATTGGTAAACCCTCAGGCCGCCAGCATGCGATTGATACACTTTCCCTGTTGTCCGGCAGAACACATCATGTAATAACCGGCGTTTGTATTTTGACAAAGGGGAAAAAAATAGTATTTGCAGAACAAACAGAAGTGGAATTTTTTGAACTGGGTCAAAGTGAGTTGGAATACTATGTCGATAATTATAAACCCTACGATAAAGCAGGTTCGTATGCTATACAGGAATGGATTGGTGTAACAGGGATAAAATCCATTAATGGTGATTTTTATAATGTGATGGGATTACCGGTGAGCAGGGTAGTTAAAGAACTAAAAAAGTTAGAAGAAGAGTGAAGGGAGAGTTTAGTAGTTTAGCTCCCGGACTTAATATTTTATCAACGTTTTTTAATGAAAGAAGATCTTCTCCAATACATTTGGCAGTTCCAATATTTTAACAATAAGGCATTGCAAACAGTTTCGGGAGAAAAAATAGAAATACAACTTCCCGGGACACTCAACACAAACCAGGGTCCTGATTTCACAGGTGCAAAAATCCGGATTGGCAAAACCTTATGGGCCGGCAATGTGGAGCTTCATATTAATTCTAGTGACTGGAACCTGCACCGGCATTCTTCTGATGGTAACTTCAATAATATAATTCTCCATGTGGTGTGGAATCATGATGTTGAAATAGCAGACTCAAATAACAATCATTTGCAGGCCCTGGAATTGAAGGAAAGAGTATCAAAAGTGCTGCTTAATAAATACCGGGAATTGATGGAGGCCACCAACTTTATTCCTTGTGAAAACCAGGTACACCAGGTAAATGAACTTACACTTACCAATTGGAAGCAAAGATTGCTTGCAGAAAGATTGGTTGCCAAATCAGAAAGAGTTCTCGCAATTCTAAAACAAACAAACTTTCATTGGGAAGAAACTTTCTGGAGACTTATTGCGGGTAATTTTGGCCTTAAGGTAAATAGCCCGCATTTTCAAAAAATAGCAGAGTCGTTACCAGTTTCAATACTAGCTAAACATAAAAATAGTATCCATCATTTGGAGGCTTTATTGTTTGGGCAGGCCGGTTTATTGAATAAGCAGTTTGAGGAGAAATATCCTGTGATGCTGCAAAAAGAATTTAAATTTTATAAGCAGAAATACAAGCTTCAATTTATAGACGCCGAATTATTTTTTCTCCGGATGCGCCCTGCGAATTTTCCAACGATCCGGTTAGCGCAGTTGGCTGGGCTTATTTACAACAGTGAACATTTATTTTCAAAGATAAAGGAGGCGAAGTCAATAAAGGCGGTAAAAGAGATGCTTGATGTAACTGCAAATGACTACTGGAATTATCATTATATTTTTGATGAAGAAACGGAGTTTAAAGAAAAAAAGCTGGGAGATCAAATGATCAATAACATAATGATCAATACAGTGGTACCTGTTTTATTTGCTTATGGCATTCATCATGATGAGAAAACTTACAGGGATAAAGCTATAAGTTGGCTTGAAGAAATTTCTGCAGAAAAAAATTCGATAACAAAAGGATTTGAACGGCTCAGGTTTTCTAATAAAAATGCATTCGATTCACAAGCACTTATACAGCTTAAAAATGAATATTGTAATAAAAAATTCTGTCTTCATTGTGCGATCGGAAATTCATTGTTGAAGCGAAGCGTGTAGTTCAAGTTTTATAATTAATTGTAAATATTCTATCTGACTGGTTTATGAAATGAAAACATTTTCGGGTTAAAGACTTTTTATCACACGCTTGCCCTGTTCTTCATTTTAGGGTTACCATATCTTTATATTTTTTATCATAAGGTAATATTTGAAAATATCGCTAATTTATTCTTCACATCCATTTTTAAAGGAATACTATTCACTTTTTGTTTCCTGTATTTCGAAAAAAGCATAGCGGATTTATTATCTGATCCCGAATTCCCAAAGCTTCTATTTTTTCAGCTAAGGACAGAAAATACACCAAGTGCTATTCAATTATCTGTATGTAAAGCCTGTTCGGCAGAAACATTTTAAATACTTTAACCTTAAATGCTGTTTTACCGTATATAGTATTGCGGCAGCCATTATGTATTTTTGTATAAATTTACACACGTAAAAACCTATAGATGCGAAGAATATTTTTACTGTTACTAATTGTTTCAACTACGCTGGCTGCTTCTGCGCAGAAAGGGAAAAAACAACGTCAAGCTGAAAAACGTGCGCACATCAACAGCCTTATAAAGCAGGAAGAGGAGGGGGTTATAGCTTATAAGAAAAGTTTTGTTTTTGGAGCAAAGCTTTTAAATGATGGATACGGAATTTTTTTCGAGCTGGGCAGAGCAAGCTCCATTAAGAAGTCATTATTATACCAACTTGAAATCAGTGAAAGGAAACATATTAAAGAAGATAAACAAAGCAATCCTTTTATCAACTCTATCCCGTTCATTTACGGAAAGGAAAACTTTTTTTATCCTGCTAAACTTGGTGTTCAACAGCAAATTTTATTGGGCAACAAGTCAAATAAAAACGGGGTAAGTGTTACTGCGAATTACGGGGGAGGCATATCGATGGCGTTGTTAAGGCCTTATTACCTGCAGGTGCAAAAGGGCAATGATTTGATCTACGTGAAATATGATTCGCCCGACAGCTCGCTGTTTTTAAATGGCCCCATTTACGGAGGCCCAACATTTGGAAAGGGCTGGAGCGATCTTACCGTTACACCGGGGTTATATGCAAAAACAGCGCTGCGCTTTGATTATGGAGCTTACAACGAAATTGTTTCGGCTCTTGAGGTGGGGCTAACGGCGGAGTATTATACAAAAGAAATTCCTATTCTTTTACAAAATCCACAGCGAAAATTCTTCTTCAGCGCATATTTTTCTGTACTTTTTGGTAAAAGAAAGTAAATCCTGTTGATGGTTTGTTTAATTTTTAAATCAGAATTTTTTGATGAGTGATGAAATAATAGCACCGGGAATTCCAAAAGCAAAAAAACCGGATTGGCTTCGGGTCAGGTTGCCGATAGGCGAGGAATATAAGCATGTAAGAAATCTCGTTGATACACATAAACTGCATACGATATGTGAGAGTGGCAATTGTCCTAATATGGGCGAATGCTGGGGAGAAGGTACGGCCACATTTATGATACTTGGAAATATTTGCACAAGAAGCTGCGGCTTTTGCGCGGTTGCCACCGGAAGGCCGCTTGCAGTTGATTGGGATGAGCCGCAAAGAGTTGCTGAGGCAATTCACCTGATGAAGGTGAAGCACGCAGTTATTACTTCTGTTGATCGTGATGAAATTAAGGATGGCGGCTCTATTATCTGGTATAATACAATTAAAGCAGTGCAGGCTTTAAATCCCGATACAACAATGGAAACGCTTATTCCCGACTTTAAAGCGGAGCAGGAAAATATTCAACGTATTATTGATGCAGCGCCTGATGTGGTAAGCCATAACATCGAAACCGTAGAGCGGCTAACCAGAACAGTTAGGATACAGGCTAAATATTGGCGTAGTATGGAAACACTTCGGATTTTGAAGAGAGGTGGAATGCGTACTAAAAGCGGCATCATGCTCGGTCTTGGCGAGGCGAAGGAAGAAGTAGTACAAACAATGAATGACCTTAGAGAAAGCAATGTAGATGTAATTACAATAGGACAATACCTGCAGCCAACTAAAAAGCATTTACCCGTTAACCGGTTCGTTCATCCCGATGAATTTGCTGAGTTTCGTAAAATTGGCTACGAGCTTGGCTTTGACTATGTAGAAAGCGGCCCGTTGGTTCGCTCATCATATCACTCCGATAAGCATGTTATAAAGGGATGGGGACGCGAAAAGTGGCTGAAGGAAAAGCTCAATAACAATTAAAATGTACCTGCTTGCCAGGCCACTTTTATTTGCCAGGATTTTGTTATCCAAAAACGCCGGCTTTGTAAACGGAATGTTATGCAGACGGCACTATAAATTTTCTAGTGTCAAATAGATGCAACCTCATATTAACGTGAAATACTTTTTTAAATATTTCCGGAGATAATACATTGGCAGGACCACAGCTTGCAGAAAGTTTTCCTTCACTTCCAGGCAACACTTCATCCGCATAATTTAATGCAAGATTAAGATCGTGTAACACGGAAATCAAACAGTTTTCTCATTTAAGAAATCTATCAGATGTTGCAAAAAATAAATTGATATTTTATATCAAACGATTTGTGCCTGCTTGCATTTAATTATAAATTGTATTTCAAATTTATTCCTCCAAAATAAGTTGCCTTGTAAGGCGCCGGAATGTAGGCATCAGGCAACTGGTTTATAAAAACTATAATTGGATATTGAGTGCCCGTAATATTATTCACACCGAAGAAGGCATCCACGTCCAAATGCTTTGAAAGGCTCTGCTGATAACCAATTTTAGAATTCAGTAAACTATATTGTTTGGTTTTATTCTCTCCATCTGACGTAAAAGGAAAACCATCTTTATACATATAAATCACGTTGGCATATAAGCCGGCTTTTGTATAAAAATCTATGCCTGCATTTGCGGTTACAGGTGAAACCCCCGCAACAGCTTTGCCACTGTAGTCTATGGTAGTAGTAGTTGTAGCAGGGTTATTTAATTTCTGAAACTGGTAGTCTTTGTATTTAAAATCGCTGTAAGTGAAATTTACAAAAGGGCGAATAGATGAAAAGAACCCCGTATTCGATTCGTAAGCCGAAAATTTCAACAAAACTTCTATTCCTTTATCATCCTGCTTTCCCCCGTTTGCAATGTATGTATAAGCCGTAGTTGTTGAATTTAATGGAACCGCAACTGCATACATTTTGTTGGAAAATATGGCATCAAATAAGGCAATCTGGTAGCTAAGCTTGTTGTTGAGCAATGCACCCTTTGAGCCGATCTCATATTGATTTCCGATTTCCGCCTCCAGGTCAGTATTCAATGCACCGGTTACAGGTATAAAAAAGTATGAACTTACCGGTGCTTTGTACGCTTTGCTATAAGATGCATATATTGAAAATTCTTTTGAAAATACTTTATTAATAGCGACGTGAGGGGAAAACATACCATTATAAGATTTGGAAAACTTTGTTGGCTTTGTGCTTCCCGCAACAAAAAGCCTGTCGTTCAATTCAATTTTCATGCTGCTCATCCCGATGCCGGCGGTAACGGATACATCATGTGGCATTGATAGAGACCATTCTGTAAATACAGAAGTAGTTGATGAAATAGTGAACTGGTTGCTTCTTATGGTTCCGATTTTGTTGTAACCTGAAAGATTGCTGCTGTCTGCAACCATGGCATAGCTTATCGTTTGGCCCCTTTGTTGTTGTGTTTCAACTCCAGTGATGCCACTAAGACCGAAGCCTTCTCCTAAAGAGAATTTGGCATCCAACGTAGAGTGAAGTCCATAATTTAGCGGGTCTTTATCAGTCCACCCACCTGCCGAACTTGCATTGGTATTGGCTCCTGTCCCAAAAATAGTGGTGGTGTTAGAAATGTTTTCAGAAAATTTATAAGTATGGCTTAAGCCTGCACGAAAACTTATGACTTCTGAATGTGCGTTGTTTTTTATGTAGAAGGGATTTCCGGAATAATCTTTAGTTGCGTACTGGTCAATAGTAAGTTCACCTGCTCTTTCATCGTAGCTGTTGCTGTATCCAAAATACGTACTTATCGTTTGTTTATCATTGGGAGTAAATTCTCCAAAGAAATTTACAAAATCTTTATGCGACGAATTGTGGAGTAAATATCCATCGGAAGTTTGCCGGCCATAATTAATCAACAGGGACGAACGTTCACCACCCATTTGAAAATGGGTTGTATATCGTTGCAACCCGTAACTTCCAATCAACACATCCTGGCCAATTGAAACTTTACCTTTTTCCGGTTGTACTGTTTTAAGATTAACAACGCCGGAAATAGCGAGCCCGTATAATGTTCCTGCCGGCCCTTTGGTAACTTCAACATTTCCTACAGAGCCAAAATCTATATCGTCGAGCTGCGTGATTCCTTCCGCGTCTGTTATCGGAATATTATTTAGATATACTTTGTAACCCTGCCCGTCAAAATTACTATTCAATCCGTTGGTTCCTCTTACGCCGTTTCCGTAGCCTCTTATATTAAATTGCTGGCCGGAAGAAACCGCCCGTCTTTGAAAAGTAACTCCCGGCACGTTGCCATTAATGGCATCGTCAAGATATAAGCCTGTGCCTCGTTTTATTTCTTTTTCACCCAACTTGGTAATTGATATTGGCTGGTATAGAAGTGATTTATTTTCATTTGAAGTAGCCGTAATTTCTACTTCATTTAAATTATTAGTCGTTTGTGCCAATGTAATATTTATGTCATCATTGCAATTTTTTATTGATTGTTTTACAGTCGTGTAACCTACATAGGAAACTGTGATCTCGGGGGCTTCGGAACAATTAATGTAAAAAAATCCATCTTTATCAGAAGTGGTGCCTCCTTTGCCGGAGAATTTGATATTTGCACCGTAAATCGGTTCGTTGGTTTGCTGGTCTGTAACCTTTCCTTTTATTGTTTGGGAAAACATAGGAATGGCCGACAACATCGCAGCAAGAAAAAATAAAGTTTTCATCTCAGCTGGTTTAGATATTTATAATCATCAATATCCTGAACTGATTTTCGTGTTCAGAAAATTTGCGATTACAATTGATAAATAATAAATAGAAAAAATATTAAAATGCGCTCTATGGTAATTCACCGGAATGTTTCGATGAACGGCACTTTAAAATTATGAATTAGCTTATGCTGGGGTCCATGGCGGAGGCGAGGGCACATTAACGTAAGACTCCTCGGGTTTAGCATCGTCTAAGGACAAAAAGATTGGAGAACCTGAATTTGGAATAAGATACAAATTGCCGGTTTCAGACCCAGATGTAAACGGTCCCGGGTTGAATTTAAAAGCAGAAAAATTTTTTTGGGTGGTAGCGCCTTCGGTATTGTCTATTTGATTATTTACCGCGTCTCTTACATCATCTTCAATTTTATCAGGAATACATTTAATAAATATGCTGTCGGCCGATTGGTATTGATCAACTATGTCATACATTTTCCCATCGAACATAATTTCATCCTTCTCGACAAATACGAGATCCACGTCTTTATTTTGACTATAATTAGTTGGGAATGAAAATTGAACAACCCAGTGCTTAAAAATATCAGAATGTAATATCACCTCTCTTTGCCGCAGGTGAATGTTATGAAGCGTTAACTTATAAGAAATGTATAACCCGGCACTGCAAAGGATCATGATAAAGAATAAAAATATTGCAGCGATCTTTTTCAAGCGGGCTATTTAGATTGTGAAATTAAAGATTTTCAGTAAGTAAATAGCCAGGGAAATAATTATGCTTTCAGATGCCGTCTTCTTTTATTTCCCATACCAAAGCGCTTGCACCCAGGATAGCCGCATCGGATTCCTTTAATTCACTGAATAATAATTTCACTTTATTTTGAAATATGGGAAGGAGATTTCGTTCCATACTTTCTTTTACCGGATCCATTAAAAGCTTCCCTGCTTTTATGACCCCGCCAAATAGTATGATAGCTTCAGGCGATGAGAACATAACAAAATTGGCAAGGGCCTCGCCTAATATTTCACCAGTATATTTGAAAACCTCTTTTGCGATATTGTCGCCTTTCAGAGCTGCCTCATAAATTTGTTTTGAAGTAATATCCTTGTGAACAAGCTTCCTGAGCAGGCTTTCCTCATTCAATCTTTCGGTAAGCATTTCTTTGGCGGTAAATGAAATTCCGGTAGCCGATGCATACGTTTCGAGACTGCCTCTCATACCGGTGCCTGCGTGAAGACGGCCTCCGGGGCGTATAATAGTATGCCCAAGTTCACCCGCGAAGCCATCATGCCCTAAAATTAAATGGCCATTGGCAACAATACCGCTGCCTACACCGGTTCCCAGTGTAATCATTATGAAATCTTTCATACCCCTTGCAGCACCGTACATCATTTCGCCTACTGCAGCTGCATTTGCGTCGTTGGTGAGCGAGCAGGGTTTTTTAAACTTTTTAGTAATGAGTTTTGCAAGGGGGATAATTCCCTTCCAGAGTAAGTTAGGCGCATACTCAATGGTGCCGCTATAATAGTTTCCATTTGGAGCACCAACGCCTATTCCCCTGATCAGGCTATCGCCGCCTATTTCTTTAATTGCCGGCTTTATTTTTTCGTATAACTCATCAATAAATATTTCAACATCAGTATGCTTGTTGGTGGCGATGTCTCCCTGGTTGGTTATTACGCCACGATGATTTACAATGCCGAATTTTGCAGAAGTTCCGCCGATATCTATCCCAAGTGCATATTCCAATGGCTGTTCCGAATCAGTTTTTTTAACGCTCGTGCTCATTAATAAAAGTTTAATATTTCACTATGCTGGCTGCCCTTCAAATGCACCTTCAGGTGAGCTGATTTCATCCAGGTCTTCCACGGGAGTATCATAATCTATTCCCTGTCTTTTTAAAATTCCTTTTACGATAAATGCAAATAAAGTGATGTATGCAAAACATGCAACTGCCACCCAATAAGATTGATGTATTCCATATCCCACAATATCGCTTTTTGATTGAAGAAAATCCGCCAGCTTACCTTGTATGGGAGGAATTATACCGCCGCCCAAAATCATCATGATTAAAAAAGCAGAGCCTTGAGTTGTGTATTTCCCAAGCCCGGCTACTGATAAGGTAAAAATTGCAGGCCACATAATGGAGCAAAACAGGCCGCCACTTAAAAATGCATAAATCGCAACAGTTCCGGTACTGAATAATCCAATTAGCATGCCTATCATTCCTAATAATCCAAAAATCTAAAAGTGTTCGTGCCGGCTTTTCCCTGCTTACATAAAAGGCACCTATTTGAATGAGTACACATATAATGTAGTAGTACAATATGTTTACATCATGTTTTGAGATGGCGTTTACCGCTAAAACGATTGCAAAAGCAACTAAGAGGAACAATGAATGTAAGTAGCTGTTTTGTTGCTGGCTTTAAATCAAATGCGGGAATCGAACCAACCCATCGCCCGATCATCAAACTGCCCCAATACATAGAGACGAATACCGCGGCCTGCGAAGATTGAAAACCGCCAAAGTCGGGTTGTTTTAATAATTCACTAAGGTTACTTACGATTGTCACTTCCGCTCCCACATATACAAAAAGTGCCAGCATGCCTAACACCAATTGAGGATATTTCATGGCGCCCCAGCCATCAGGGTTTTTCCTGGCACTAATATTTGAAATAAGTAAACCCAGTACTACTACTGCAAGTGCGCCAAATAACCATTTCATGCGGTATGTTTCCAGGTTATGTTTTTCTATATCGGCTAATGTATTTATGTCTGTTTTATAACTGTCGAAAACAGGTACAAACATAAAGATCAGCAGCCCGGTCATTATTAATAAAGAATAAAGTGCCTTGTTAGCCTTTTCTGTTTTTTCGGTGGAAATGCCATCGGGAACTTTTTTTGAAAAATAGAATAAGGCGGCCGCACCTACAAAGAGAATACCCACGCAGGTATATAAAACGATTACTTTGCTTAGTCCCAGCCCTGCGATCTGATCATCAGTGATAGTGGCAGTGGTGCCAAAAAGAGCAAATGCAACAACAAGTGGCCCTATCATTGTTCCGAAAGAATTTACACCTCCGCCAAGATTCACCCGGCCCGTGCCGGTAGAAGGATCACCTAACATAATAGCGAATGGCTGCGCCGCGGTTTGTTGTAAAGAAAATCCAAGAGCCACAATAAAGAGCCCGACCAGCATTCCGGTAAAGGTATTTGCATTTACGGCGATAATCATAGCGACAGCGCCCAATGCTGAAAAGAGTAGGCCATACACAATACTTCTTTTGTATCCCCATTTTGCCACAAGGTCCTTACCTCCAAAAGCGCCATAAGCGAATAGGGCAAGTGCTCCTATATAGTAAGCCAGGTAAAATGCAAAATCAATGAGCTGACTCTGAAACTGATCAAGCTGAAAATAATGCTTACAGAAAGGAATGAATACACTGTTGCCTGCTGCAATGAATCCCCAGAAAAAAAATACAACAATTAATGTGCTCAGCGCCCCATAATTTGTAGGGATGAATTTACCGCCTGTAACTTTTGGTTTAGTAACGTTCATTGTGGGAGTAGCCATCGTAAATTTTTTTTGAGGTTGAAAGTAGATGAAATTTTTCAAGGTATCAATTTTCACTAATAATTTTTTAATACGAAAATGATGCTTAATTTGAAGCACTTTTTTTTTGTGTATGGAAATAATTCATGTAAGTGCAGAATGTTACCCGGTAGCCAAAGCAGGCGGCCTTGGGGATGTGGTAGGTGCTTTACCAAAATATCAAAATAAACTTGGGCATATCGCGAAAGTTGTAATGCCCATGTACCGCACGAAATTTTTGTATGAAAATAATTTTGATGTCGTACACAAAGGTTCTTTCGGCCTCGCTCATTATTATTTTGAGTATACAATTATTAAAGAGTCAAATAATAAAACCGGCTTCGATTTATACCTCGTGGATATTTATGGATTGCTCGACCGCGAAAAAATTTACGGCTATGATGATGATGATGTTCGTTTCACAGCTTTCCAGATTGCCGTAGTTGACTGGTTAAGTAAATGGAACCATCATCCTGATATTGTTCACGTGCATGATTATCACGCGGGGCTTATTCCTTTCATGATGCAACATTGTTTTGCCTACCGGCATTTAGCTCACATAAAAACAATTCTCACCATTCACAATGCACAGTACCAGGGATGGATGGATTGGTCCAAATCGTCTTATCTGCCCGAATGGGATTCATTCAAGTGGGGATTGCTTGAATGGGAAAAAACAATTAATCCTCTTGCATCTGCGGTAAAATGCGCAACTAAGGTCAATACGGTGAGCCCCGGCTACCTCGAAGAATTGCGTCATGACGCCAACGGACTGGAAATGTTATTCGAATATGAAAGAGGCAAATGTTTTGGTATTCTGAATGGAATAGACGCGGATGTATGGGATCCCGCAACGGATACCTATATCGAGGAAAATTTTAATGTAGAAAATTACAAAAGCAAAAAGGCAGCAAACAAAAAATTCTTATGCGACCAGTTCAACCTTGATGAAACGAAACCGCTCATAGTTTTTATTGGAAGGCTTGTTGGCGAAAAAGCTGCTGATCTTTTGCCTGCTGCAATTGGGGATTCTATTTATCATATGGAAGGGAAAATGAATTTCTTAATACTGGGAAGCGGAGATCCGCATATTGAATATGAATTGGAGAATTTACGGGGAATGCTGTTTGGCTATTATAATTCTAAAATAGGTTACAATGAGAAACTAAGCCACCAGATGTATGCCGGCGCGGATTATTTATTAATGCCCAGCAGGGTAGAGCCGTGCGGTCTTAATCAAATGTACGCCTTACGATACGGTACTATACCGATTGTGAGAAATACAGGCGGATTGAAAGACACCGTGAAAGATTTCGGTGGTGAAGGCGGTTATGGTATTTGTTTCGATGTTGCGTCGGTAGGGGATATTTGTAATGCAATACATCGTTCGCTACAACTGTACGAGCAGCAGGAAAGGTTCAATGAAATAAGAAAACAAATTATGCAGATAAATAATAGCTGGGAAAAAAGTGCCGAGAGATATATTGAGCTGTATAATTTATAATTGAATCATTATTTTTTGAAACGTAGCTTTTTTAAAAATAAATTCTTTATATTAAGAACAACAAATAATCAAATAACCATAAATCTAACTTGAACTTTTAAACCCCTTAAACTTAAATATATGTGGATAAGCAAATCACTAATAGCAGTAGTACTTGGCGGAGGAGCAGGAACCCGTTTGTATCCTCTTACAGCCAACAGGAGCAAGCCCGCCGTGCCCATTGCCGGGAAATACAGGCTTGTTGACATCCCCATATCAAACTGTATTAATTCTAATATAAACCGGATATATGTACTTACGCAATACAATTCTGCCTCTCTGAATAAGCACATTAAAAACACATACCAGTTTAGTGCATTTAGCAGCGGCTTTGTTGATATTATGGCGGCTGAGCAAACTCCTGATAATCCTCAATGGTTCCAGGGAACGGCTGATGCTGTACGACAATGCCTCAGGCATTTGGAGAACAATGATTTTGATCATGTTCTTATTCTTTCAGGGGACCAGTTGTACCAAATGGATTTTGGAAGTATGTTTCGTACGCACGAAAAGAATGGGGCCGACATTACCATAGCTACGATACCTGTTACAGAAAAAGAAGCAACTGAGTTCGGCATTCTAAAATCTGACGAAGAACAGAAAATAACATCATTCACCGAAAAGCCCGGTTACGATAAACTACCTGACTGGATCAGCGATACCGGTTCCATCATGCAAAGCCTGGGAAGAAATTATCTTGCTTCGATGGGCATCTATCTTTTCAAAAGAGATGTGCTTTTTGAAATGCTCAAAGCAAAAAACAAAGATGCTACTGATTTTGGCAAAGAAATTATTCCCTCTTCAATCGAAGATCATAAGGTGTTTAGTTACCAGTATGATGGATACTGGACAGACATTGGAAATATCGGGTCATTCTTCGAAGCTAACCTCGCTTTAACCAAAGACGTGCCCGATTTTAATTTTTTCGACAATTCCAAAAAAGTATATAGCCGTGCAAGAATGCTGCCCCCGGCTAAAATCAGCGGTTCAAGAATGGAAAGTACTTTAGCGGCCGATGGTTGTATCATTCTTGCAGAAAATATTGACACCTGTGTTATTGGGATAAGAACCAGGATCGGCCACGGTTCTCATATTTCTCATTGCTACATCATGGGTAGCGATTTTTATGAAACCCTTGAAGAAATGAACTACGCGGCAGAACGTGGACTTCCTAAAATGGGCATAGGGGATAACTGTAATATAAAAAATGCAATCATAGATAAGAACTGTCGCATAGGCAATAATGTTAAAATAGAAGGAGGGAGCCACCTTCCTGATGGCGACCATGCATTATATACCGTAAAGGACGGGATAGTTGTTGTGAAAAAAGGAGCCATAGTACCTGACGGATTTACGATTTAATAATAGTCTTGCTGCTGTAGAATATAATAGCGTACTTTTATTATAGTGTAATTTTTACACAAAATTTATTACTAAACGATTGCTATGTCATCCAAACTTCTGCTCCCCGGGCAACGCCTCACTTTCGGGCAAATCGTAAATATGAGTTTTGGTTTTTTTGGAATTCAGTTTGGGTTTGCTTTGCAAAACGCTAACGTTTCCCGCATCTTCCAAACCCTTGGTGCAGAAATTGACAACATAGGTTTTCTTTGGATCGCGGCTCCCGTTACCGGTTTGCTGGTACAACCGATTATAGGGTATCTAAGCGACAGAACCTGGCATCCAAGGTGGGGACGAAGAAGGCCATTTTTTTTTATCGGCGCAGTGCTTTCGGCTTTCGCACTTTTCCTGATGCCGCAATCACCGGTTCTCTGGATGGCTGCATCGTTACTGTGGGTTCTTGATGCATCGATAAATATTTCCATGGAACCCTTTCGTGCATTTGTGGGTGATAAATTGCCTTCCTCACAGAGAACAACAGGTTTTGCCACACAGACTTTTTTTATAGGCTTAGGTGCTGTGATCGCTTCGCTGCTGCCCTATATTTTTACCAATGTTTTTGGCATAAGTAATACAGCGGCTCCTGGCGTGGTCGGCGATTCTGTAAAATATTCTTTCTACATTGGAGCGGTTGTTTTTCTTGCTTCAGTTTTATGGACGGTACTGACAACAGATGAATTTCCTCCGGAAAATATTAAGAAATGGGAACAGGAAAAATTAGAAACGAAGGGGATTTTTAAGGGTATAACGGAAATTACAAAAGGCATTTTTACAATGCCGCCTACCATGCTTCAACTGGCAGTTGTACAATTTTTTACGTGGCTTGCATTTTTTGCCATGTGGATTTATACCACAGCCGGTATTGCACAAAATACTTTTGGCACTACTGATACGACATCAAAAGTTTTCCAGGATGCAGGCGACTGGGTAGGTGTAATGTTCATGGTTTATAATGGTGTTTCGGCAATTACGGCTTTTTTATTGCCCGCACTTGCCAAACGGATAACCAGGCGATATACACACTTGCTTTGCCTTATTGTTGGCGGATTTCGCTTATCTCTATGTTCTTTATTAAATCACAAAATCTATTGCTGTTGCCTATGGTAGGAGTGGGGCTTGCCTGGTCGTCAACACTTACGATGCCTTACGCCATTCTTGCCGGCGCACTGCCTGCTAATAAAATGGGATTTTATATGGGCGTATTTAATTTTTTCATCGTGATACCGCAAATTGTTGCCGCGGCGATACTTGGATTTTTTGTAAAGAATTTTTTTAATGAACAGGGAATATATGCACTTGTTATCGGGGGTGTATCCATGATCGTAGCGGGGCTGTTGAATTTTATTGTAAAAGACAATGATGCAGTTGCAACTCCTGATGTGCTTAAAGTATGAATTGGTAGAAGGCTAACAGGAGCGCTACTTTAACCTGACAAAAACTAATAAAAAAATCAGCGCGGTTTAATTTTTTCCCCATGTGGACTTATAAATATTCAGTATGAAAAAAATTGCTTTTTTTTTAATTTTTAATTTTTCATTTTCAATTGTTCTTTTCTCCCAAACAGAAAACATAAAATGTTACCCAACAAACTGGTGGGTGAATATGAAATGGAACAAGCTGCAAATAATGGTTCATGGAGATCATGTGGCGGATAAATTTCCAATGATAAAAATGGGGCCTGCGGGAGTTAAACTTGCAACCGGTGTTCGCCTGGTAAAGATAAACCGGGTTGAAAACTCTAATTATATTTTTCTTGACCTTATAATTGAAGCAAATGCAAAGCCGGGCACGTTTACTTTTCCTTTTTTGAAAGATATAAAGCTGGATTATGAACTAAAAGAACGTAGCGCCGGTAACGGTATCAACTTCGCACAGGGAGTGACTGCTAAAGATTTTATTTATTTAATAATGCCGGACAGGTTTAGCAATGGCGATTCTTCAAATGATCGCGTACCCGGCATGAAAGATCAAAGCCTTAACCGGGATTCTGTTTTTGAAAGACATGGCGGTGATCTTATCGGAATTCAAAACCACCTGGATTATTTGCAATCATTGGGCGTTACTACATTGTGGCTTAATCCTGTAATTGTAAACGACATGCCCACGCGAACCGAGCATGGATATGCATTTACAGACCATTACACGGTTGATCCGAGAATAGGTGGCGATAAAGGCTACAAAGAGCTGATAGAATATGCCCATGCTAAAAACATGAAGATTATACAAGATGCAGTTTACAATCATGTCGGTATAAATCATTTTACCGTGAGTGATATGCCAATGAAAAGTTGGCTGCATGAATGGCCCGTCTATACCAATACCAGCTACAAAGACCAGGCTGTCTTTGATCCCCATGGAAGTAATTTTGATAAAAAGATTATGGAAGATGGCTGGTTCACAACCCAAATGCCTGATCTTAATCAAAGCAATGAATATGTTGCTAATTTTTTAATTCAACATGCTTTATGGACTGTGGAAAAATTTGGGATTGATGGATGGAGAATTGACACATACTCTTATAATGATTTGGGTTTTATGAACCGTTGTAATAAAGCGCTGATGGATGAATATCCAAAGCTCACTATGTTCGGGGAAACCTGGGTGCACGGCGTTCCAAACCAAAGTTATTTTACGCAGAATAATTATGACATTCCTTTTAAAAGCAACCTCCAGGCTACTACTGACTTTCAGGCCCTTTGGGGCATCACCGATGCGATGACAAAAGATTTTGGATGGACAGATGGTGTGAATGTTTTATATACAACACTTGCGCAGGACTTTGTTTACAAAGATCCCATGCGGGAAGTAATATTCCTCGACAACCATGACATGGCAAGATTTTTTTCTGTTGTTAATGAAGACGTTTTGAAATACAAATCAGCCCTTACCTGGCTGCTAACGTGCAGGGGCATCCCACAAATTTATTATGGTGACGAGATCGGCCTCACAGGATTTACTTATCCAAACGATGGGCACGTTCGCCAGGACTTTCCGGGGGGATGGCCTGCAGACTCTCTCAATAAATTTACGATTGCAGGACGCAGTGCGCAGGAAGAAGACATATGGCGATACATTGCAAAACTTGCCAATTTCCGAAAGACTTCTTCAGCGATTACTACCGGGAAAATGATGCAGTATGTTCCGCAGGATGGCGTATATATTTATTTCCGCTATGATGATAAGCAAACTGTAATGGTTGTTATGAACACCTCCAAAGAACAAAAAGTGATTTCTCCGGGAAACTACCTCGAGAGAACCACGGGCTTCGCAAAAATGAAAAATGTGACAACGGGTGATGTAAGTGATTTGCAAAATTTTCATGTTGATGCAGGTAGTGCTGTTGTTTTGGAACTACTTCACTGAGTATTTTTATTAAAGTAGCGTAAAAAATAATTAGGCTTGCTTTTTAAAAATAACTCCATGGTTTATCTTTCGTAAAAAATCTCCATCAATGTCTGCAAAAAAATGGCTAGTAGCAATACCGGTATTATTAGTACTTGTTTACTTTGCAGGGCCGGCACCATCTACACCTTCTTACCCTGCTGCGATGCCGGAAGTGCCTTCTACTGCTTCCGCGCTTGAAAATTATATTTCACAAAATGAAAAAGAACACCAATTAAAACCGGATAACGAAGCGAGAATTATTTGGTACAACGATAGCCTGAAAAACAAAACGGATTATGCAATTGTGTACCTCCACGGATTCTCTGCTTCGCAGTTTGAAGGAGCACCCACACATGAGAACATTGCCAAAATGTTTGGTTGCAACCTTTATTTATCGAGGCTGGCGGAACATGGAATAGATACAGCAGAGGCTTTAGTTAACCTGACTGCTGAGGAATATTGGGAAAGCGCAAAGCAGGCATTGATGATTGGGAAACAGCTTGGGAAAAAAATTATTTTAATGGGCACATCTACAGGTGGCACTAATGCTTTGCAATTGGCTGCTACTTACCCGGATGATATTGCTGCTCTTATTTTATTATCTCCGAATATTGCCATAAATGATCCCAATGCATGGATATTGAATAATCATTGGGGAATAGATATTGCCCGCATGGTAAAAGGCTCTTCTTACAATACTGCGCAGGATACCCGGCCTGTGTATAAACAATACTGGAACTATCAATACAGGCTGGAAGCGGCTGTTGCACTGGAAGAATACCTGGAGACTACGATGACTAAAGAGACCTTTCAGAAAGTAAAACAACCCGTATTGTTGCTATATTATTATAAAGACGAAAACCACCAGGATCCTGTAGTAAAGGTATCTGCGATGAAAGAAATGTATGGTGAGCTTGGTACAGCGGCTAATCTTAAACGTGAAGTTGCTATGCCTAACACCGGTGACCATGTTATTGGATCGCCTTTTAAATCGCACGACGCAATGGGTGTGCAAAATGAGATTGAGAAATTTATGAGAGAGATGATGGGTTTGAAGTAGCTGTCAGCACCGCAGGTCGGACGGCGGTTTGCTGAGCTTCGTCCGGTTATCTTATGAAGTCGGTCTGACCTTCGGCACCGACCGGAACAAGCTGTCACCATCACAGCTCGGGTGGGTGCCTTTGATGTTTTGATTGCTTAAATTAATTTGCAAAATAAAAAATCAAATTGACTTTTATGATGCAGCCTAACGACATCGATAATTACATTTCAGCTTTCCCGAAAGAAACCCAGGAAATTTTACAACAGGTAAGATCGACCGTCAGGAAAGCTGCTCCTGCAGCGGAAGAAACTATCAACTATGGTATTCCAACTTTTACCTTTAATGGAAACCTGATTCACTTTGCAGGCTATGAAAATCACATAGGATTTTATCCAACGCCCTCAGCGATTGAAGCATTTAAAAAAGAATTATCGATTTATAAAGGCGCTAAAGGTTCTGTTCAATTTCCGATAATAAGCCAATGCCACTTGCATTAATATCGAAGATTGTAAAATATCGGGTGAAAGAAAGTGTGGGAAAAGCGAATGCAAAAACGAAAAAGAAAAAATAAAAGAGGCTTCCGTGTTCCTTATACAAACTGATATTGCAAGAAAAATTCCGGTGAATGGAACGATATCTTTCAGAATAGAGGAACTACGCTTCTATGTTCATTTTATTTAAAAGTTGATTAAAGCGTTTGTCTGATTTTAGATTATTCAACATCGGGTAGCGAATGCAAAAGATCATTCCGAGACAGGCAATACCCATTCGATGGTCATAGGTTTTATTGAGGTAATCAAAAGCCTTGTCGAAGTCACCCATTCCGGCATAAATAAATGCATAATCCATATGCAATAGTTTTTCCGGCTCAGACGCTTCACGTTGCTTTATTTTTTCAAGACATTCAAGCGCTTTTTCTTTTTGCCCTGCCTGCGCATAAGCGTGCCCAAGTGAGCTCAATCCTTTTAGAGGATGGCCTATCAATTCATGGTAGCGTAAAAAGTTTTCGATGGCTTTATCATAGTCACCGCTCGCCAGGTATAACATTCCTTTGCCTTCAAAAGCACGCCTGAAAAGAGGATTCATTTCTATAGCTTTATCATATTGCTCAAGTGCATCATCAAAGCGGCCTGCAAATGCATAGGCGTCAGCGAGATTGCCGATGATGGGCAATGATAATGGATCAAGCACCAAAGCCTGTTCCATTTTAATAATAGCTTTTGCAAAATCACCTTTCGCTATAAGAAACCAGCCATGTACCTGGTTGATGAGCGAGGAATTAAGGCTCAAACTGAGCGCTTTGTTCAAAGAAATTTCAGCTCCGTCAAAATCCCAGTTATGGAAAAATTTTATTGTAGCAAGCGACAGGTGTGACTCCGGATGATCAGGGTCAAGCTCAATAGCTTTTAAGGTGTAATCTTTTGCTTTCGAAAATGCCTCACCCGGTAGCATCAACCCTGCAGAACCCATAAACGAATAGCAGTAGGAAAGGGCGCAGTAAGCCAATGCGAAATCGGGATCAATCGCGATAGACTTTTCGAAATAACTGATCGCTTTGATAGTATCCTCTGGTGTTGATTTATTCCAGTGAAACCGCCCTTGAGATAAAGGTTGTAAGCATCCGGATTTTCTGTCGGAGCTTTTACAATGGGCTCTTTACTTTTAATTTCAAAATTTTCTTTCAGCCTGTTGAGTATTTTCAAAGAAATTTCATCTTGTACCTGGAAGATATCTTCTATATCGCTATCGTACACTTCCGACCAGATGTGGTATCCATCGGCAGCACTCACAAGTTGAACAGATGTACGGATTCTCTTACCGGCTTTGCGCACGCTGCCTGTTAGTACATTTGATACACCAAGTTTTGACCCTATCTGCCTTATGTCTTCATTTTTCCCTTTAAAAAAGAACGAAGAACTGCGGGCCGTTACCTGTAGTCCTTCTACCCGCGTGAGTGAATTTAAGATCTCTTCCGAGATGCCATCACTGAAATATTCATTCTCAGGATCGGCACTCATATTTACAAAAGGCAGCACGGCAATCGATTTTTCTGAACCTGCTTTTACGCCTGTCTGTGCGGGTGTTGGAATAGCAAGGCCTTCGTTAGCGATTGCATATACATCCACACGGCGCTTCACATTTTTCAAGCTGAATTTTCCGAGGTGGATACTTTTAATATCTTTTTGATTTTTTATTTCGTCATACACTTTATCTGAAATGAGCACAGCGCCGGGTGCAGATAATCCTTCAATACGTGATGCAAGATTTACACAATCCCCATAAACGCCTTCGTGGTTATAAACAATTTCCCCCGAGTGGATCCCGATTCGTAATAATACTTTGGGATCCTTTTGCAATTCATTCTGAATTTCAATTCCCGATAGGACTGCATTAAAAGCGCTGTCAAAAATGCTAAGAGTACCATCACCAAAGTACTGAAGAATTTTACCGTTGTGGGCTGGAATTACAGTGTCAAGAATATAGCGTTGCCTTTCGCGTAGAATGGTAGCATTTTTTTCATCTTCCTGCATAAGAGCAGTATAGCCCGTCATATCAGCAAACATGATAGCGGCTAATTGTCGTATATGGCTGGTCTTTGTTTCGGTATCCATTCCTGACTCTTGCATATCGTAACACCTTTAGAAGTTGGGCGTTTTTTAGAAGCAATAACAAAATTAAAAAAAATTGTTTGGATAATTATTTTGCATAAGGGTAGCTATGGGTGCTTAACCGGTAAATACAACGTCGTGCTCACACATGCAATTATTATTGTTATTACAATTACTTAAATGAAAAGGATTAACTTTTTGCAACATTTTCTGATCCCGACTGTCTAATCTACCAAGTGAAGTATAAAAAAGCAGACAATCTAAACGACCAAACCCTGGTCGAAAATATATTAGCTGGAGACACTAATGCATTTAAGATTATTATTAAAAATACAGAAGGTTTGGTGGCTCAAATTATTTTCAGAATGATTTCTAATGCTGAAGACAGAAAAGATATTGCGCAGGATATTTATTTAAAAGCGTTTCAAAAATTGGATAGCTTCAGATTTCAATCAAAACTATCTACATGGATTGGACAAATTACTTATAACACCTGCTTAAATTATTTAGAGAAGAAAAAATTAATTCTTAACGATGATCATAATAGTGAGAATAATGAATCCTATTATGAAGAATTGGAAATATTGAATAATAAACATCGATCCGTTTAATAATGAAACTGAGAAAATCTTTTTAAAAAAAGAACTTTCGGAAATTTTAATAATTGAAATAGAAAAACTTTCACCTGTTCATAAGACTTTAATAACACTCTTTCACAATGAAGAATTGAGTTATACGGAAATAGCCGGGATAACCGGGCTGCCCGAAGGGACAGTGAAAAACTATTTATTCCGGGCAAGGAAATTACTGAGAGAAAATTTATTGCTCACTTACAAAAAGGAAGCACTATGACCAATAAACATCCCGACGATTTTGAGATCCAGGAATATGTTTTGCAAAAATCAAACTGCTATGCTGAGATTATCGCACACGTAGAGCGATGTGCAAATTGCAGGATAAAAGCAGCCAATTATACTTTGTTGTTGGAGGAAATTAAATGCCAGGAAAAACCTGTTTTTGATTTTAAACTGCAGGATTTAGTTATGACGCAATTACACAAATCCCAACATAACTCGTCCACGGAGAAATCATTTTATTATTTTATCGCCTTCCTATGTGTTTCTATCGTTTGTGTAGTTTCTTATTTTTTTGGAAACAATTTATTAAGGCTGTTTGGAGGCGCTACACCGATCCTGATAAGCTTAATAATTACTACGGCCATGTGTCTTTTTGTATTTCTCTGCATTGATATGTATAGAAAATACCAGGCACGAATGAAGGCTTTGAATTTTTATTGAATTGCTGCAACATTACAGGCGGTTGCCTGTCTAATAAAATATAAAACATTCAATCAAAAGACATGAAAAAGATTATAAGTATAGCTGCTGTAATGACTACACCTTTCGTTGTAAATGCCCAATCCGGAAATCGGCCAGGTATTGACATGGACATATTCAACGTGTGTGCCACCATTTTTGTGGTCGGACTATTTATGATATTTATTTTAGTAATCCTAAAACGAAGTATGGACTATCGTCTTAAAAATAAAATTGTCGAAAAGGGTATTCCTGAAAATATTGCATCCTCAATTTTGCAAACGAATCCAAAAGAAGACCGGAATATTAATATTAAATGGTTTTCGCTTCTAACAGGACTCGGTGTAGCCCTCACGATTATTTATTACACACTCCCGTTGGGCATTCATTCCTTAGCCATTATGGCCTTTAGTATTGCCGCAAGTTTCCTCGGTTATTTCTTTTTTCTTAAACAATCCCAAAGGTAGGCCACATCATAAATTAAATTTTATAAAATGAAACTCTTTAAATTTTTTTCCGCCGGGAGCAGGAAATGTAAGATGGGAAAATTCTTTTTGTAATTAATGGATTAAACTTTTCAACTATTGCAGATTTTTGTACAGGATAATGCCAACAATTGTACAACAACGGGATGTTCAACTAAAATTTGCAGTGAAATTGATAACGAAAAAGTGAAACCACCTTACCAGGCTGAAAGAGAGGAAACGCAAATAATATTTACAAAAGTGTTCCCCACAAAGTCCTTACTTTCTGTTGTTGTATTTCTTTGTTTAATGTTTCATCATCATCGTACCAGTCTTTAGTATGATCAATTATCGTGGATTTTAAGTTTTCCAGTGTAAGATTCTTTTTAGCATACACAGGTTTAATGTCACTCTCCCTGACACCGTTTACCATAACTTTTGTTGCAATCCATGAAGTATACAGCCTTGGAATGGTTACGCCCATTATCATTCCGGGTAAGCCGTTTATCGAACAAGGGCCCGCCGGGGATAAGGATTTCATCCGTATAGAATGCAAATACATAAACACTATCAAACATTACTGCAACGGCTTTCCTGCAATTAAAGCCCGCTATGACCCTGTTTTCATTGGTAAGTTTCCATTCTAAGTTTTCTTATTGAATCTTCAACATTAATTTCGGAGCCCCACATGTTTTTTTGCATATTCAATTTCCCGGTTTTATAATCACTATACCAAACGTTTGTCTCATCGTCTTTTTTCCACCAATCAGGTATTTTTCTTGATTGCATCATCCCAATGATCAAATTTGTAAATACTCTTATCATCGGCAAAAGTAAATGTATAATAAGCTGTTTTAAATTTTGGCAACTTGTCTTTTAAGTCTTGTAAGCCATGAAAAGTTAGGTGTTGTTTTTTGAAGATTTGCAACCACTTCATATTCTATTATTGCTTTGCTTATGAATTGCTGTGCATGAAGAAGATATGATAAAAAATAACATTTATGATTAAAAAACCGATTTTGATTTTCATAAAATATATTTTTAAAATTATTTTTCCGGGGTTGGTGCTGCTGCCTTAGATTTATTTTTGAAATTCCATGTAAACCCTATCATAAAATATCTTTTGAGCCGGTCGTTAATAACTTCGGAATAGGTGTTACCATAAAAATTTCTTTCAATGCCTATGTTTTGATTTAAAATATCCCTCACGGTAAGATAAGCAGTAAACTCATCGTTTTTAAAAGTTCGCTGCAGCTTCCCATTGAGAATATGATAATTAAGATTGTTATCAAATTGGGTTATTTTCTGTCTTGAACTGTATTGATAATCTGCAATTACCGACCATACTTTTTTAATGTAAACCGTGCCGTAAAAGCTAAGTTCATTAGAAGTATAATGAATTTTTGTAGCGTTTTGAGAAGTGGTATTGCTGTTGTAAGAAAACTGATTACCGAACATAAAGATCATATTTTTTTTCTTTCGATTTGCTTAGCGATACATTCATGCCGGGTGCAACGGTGGTAGAAAAACTTTTTTTGCTGTTGATGAAATCTGCATATTTATAATAACTCAGCGATGGGCCAATTTGAATTCTTGTGTCAAGCTTTTTAGGCTTAAACCCAAAACCACTCCACAGGTTGACTGAAATATTTCCATTGGTATTAATGGGTTGGGTTATTGTTTTTCCGGAATCAATATTGATAATGCGGCTATTGGTTATGGAATTTTCAGTAAGATTTACATTTAATGATTGATACATTCCCATATCTTTTAAAAAATTATAGCTGTTATGGGAAAGGTTAAAAGAGTTGGTAAAGGATGGCTTTAGATCAGGGTTTCCAATGTATTGATTAAAGTAGTCGTTATTATTGCGGAGTGGTTGTAGTTGGTTAACCGTTGGCTGCGTAGTATTACCGTTATACCTGAAACCGAATACTTTTATTGCCTTTATAAGTATAGGTTACATTGGCGCTGGGAAAAAAGTTTACATAATTTCTTTTATAATCTTTGTCGTAAGTAATATCCTTCAAATTAAAATCAGTAAAGCCAAAGCCCGAACCAATATTGACTTTCAGTTTTTTATTGGCAAAATTTATTTTAAACGAGGGAATGTTCTGGATAATATTTTGTTTAAACTGGTTTGATAAAGAATCAACCACTTTGTCGTATTTATTGGAAACTGGTGAATAGGTATAGGTCAGCTGATCATTGGTGCCATAGTTATAAGTAAGCTGGTAGCCAAGTTCCAGGGAATATTCCTTACTTAGCGGTTCGGTATAAATCAGTTTCGCCGAAAGATTTCTTGTTAACATGTCATAATCTTTCATTTGATCGAGCTGCTGGCTGCCTGCAGGAGATCCATCAAGATAGGATTGGTTGAACGATTTCAAAAAATTGGTTCCCGTATTATTCAAAGTATTCCAATCTGCAACAAGAGATAGGGTGCGCCGGAGCTTATTAAATTTATGTTTGAAAATTATATTTCCCGAGATGGCATTTTTGTCATTGTTGGTTTGTAAATCTCTTAAACTCGTATTTTTTAAAGTACCGTTATTGCCGGTATTTATTGCGTCCCTGGTACTATTGCTTTCAGTATGATAAAAGTTAGTATTTGCAGTAAACCTTAACGAGTTCATGGAATCAATTTTAATATCATAGATTCCTTTTATTTTAAAGTTGTTCCTGTTTACGCTATTATTTTCATCGGCATTTTCATTTAGCACTGAATCACCTACCTGTGTTTGTGTAAATGATATTTTATGATTATCATATTGTTGGCTGTTGTATTTTGGCGATAGATTGAGAGTGGTTTTATCGTTCCATTTATTACTATATTGAAGGCCGGCGTTTACATTGGTGATATAACCGTTGCGGGTATCTACATAAGGCTCGTCATCACTGTTATCATTCCATTGCCAGCTTACGTTGCCATTATCATCCACGTCCATTGAAACATTATCATCGCGCCCTCCATATTTTTGTTCGTCCTGCCAGCTTAACCCATCCTGTCCTGTGTTACCATTCAATAAAAAGGCAGAAAATTTTCTTTTTCCTTTAAAGGAGCCAAATAGTACGTTATCATTATAGCGGTTTTCTATATGCTTTTGCGGGCCTGCAGCAACATCTATTTTTCCAAAATATCCCGTCTTTCGGTCTTCCTTCAATTTAAGGTTTATTGTCTTTTGTGTTTTTCCATCATCAATTCCCGTAAATTCTGCCTGCTCACTTTTTTTATCAAATACCTGCACTTCTTTTACTGCATCGGCTCTTAAATTTTTTACCGCCATACCGGGATCGTCACCAAAAAATTCTTCACCATCTACTAACACTTTTTCTACGGTTTCTCCCATAGCTTTTATCTTGCCATCTTTATCAACCTGTATGCCCGGCAGCTTTTTTAATAATTCTTCTACATTAGCATTGGCGCTCACTTTAAAGCTATCGGCTGTATAAATAGTTGTATCACCTTTTATCTTTATGGGGCTCCCTGTCTTTACGATTACTTCCTGCAGCAATTTTGCTTTTGATATAAGCGCATAAGGGGGCAATTCCGTATCGCCTTTTATTTCAACATCCTCAAGCACATCGGCAAAATAAGGATGGGTTGTCATTAAAATATAATTACCCGGCTTTATATTATTTATTAAATATTTGCCTGCGGCATCGCTACGGGTAAACTTATAAAGAATAGAGTCTTTCGGAATCAATAGCGCTATCACAGCGTTTTTTACTGGTTCTTTTTCATTAGCATCATTAACTGATCCGGTAATTTTTGCAAGTTGTGCAGTTGAAGAAAAAGAAAGGAAGATGGCAGCTATGAAAAATGTAAAAAAATGTTTCATAATCAGTGTTTAGGTTTTGGGGACGGTTCTAAGGAGATTCAAAAGTGATTCATTTATTTATCTTAACTTAAACCATAGTCTTAAATTTACGTTAAAGCAAAAATGCATAATGGTAAGATGATTAATGCATTAAATTCCATAAATGGCAATTAATAAAAAACAAAAGGAAAATACACCCTCCGAAAAAAATCCCGCGAAATCAACACCTAAATATGAAGAGATACATTTCGTAGACAGTACAAAACCTGTTTGGAACTATTCATTATTCACTGAGGATGATATTGAAAATTTCAGAAATGGAACCCACTATCAGCCTATATAAATAATTTGGGTCACATCCGCTCAGGGTATTAAATAAAGATGGTTACTATTTTGCAGTGTGGGCTCCTAATGCTACGAGCGTAAGTGTTGTGGGTGATTTTAATAACTGGGATACTGGTGCACATCCATTATTTGTAAGATTGGAAAAGTCAGGCATATGGGAAGGATTTATTCCCGGTATACATGAATATTCAAGCTATAAATATTATATAGAAGGGTATGAAAACGCAAAACTTTATAAAGGCGATCCCTATGCAAATCATTGGGAACTAAGGCCGGGCACGGCATCAAAAACGATTGATCTCCATCATGAATGGAACGATGATGAATGGATGAATAACCGCAGTAAACAAAATTCACTGAAGGCGCCATGGAGTGTATATGAAGTGCACCTTGGAAGCTGGATGCGGCCCTATCCATATACTGAAGAATCATTGAACTCTTATGCAGAAACTACAAAGCGACTGGTACCCTACGTTAAAAAAATGGGATTTACACACGTAGAGTTCATGCCTGTAATGGAATTTCCCTTCGATGGAAGTTGGGGCTACCAGGGAACAGGATATTTTGCTGCGACATCACGGTTTGGCATACCCCAGCATTTTATGAAAATGATTGAAGCATTTCATGAAGAAGGCATTGGCGTAATACTTGACTGGGTTCCTTCCCATTTCCCTTATGATGCTCATGGGCTATATATGTTTGACGGTACACATACTTATGAGTACGCTGATATGCGCAAAGGATTTCACCCTGACTGGAACTCCTACATTTTTAATTATAAACGGGGCGAAGTAAGATCTTTTCTTATTAGCAGTGCAAGGTTTTGGTTCGATAAATTTCATATAGATGGAATACGGGTAGATGCAGTAAGCTCAATGCTACGGTTGGATTATTCGAGAGAAGAAGGAGAGTGGGAACCGAATGAATTCGGCGGTAACGGAAACCTGGAAGCGATTGAGTTTATAAAAAATCTCAATGAAATGGTATACCGCGATTTCCCTGATGTACAGATGATCGCCGAAGAATCTACGGACTGGCCACAAATCACGGGCCTTACGATACATGGTGGCCTTGGCTTTGGTATGAAATGGATGATGGGATGGATGCACGATACTATTGATTATTTCAACTTCGATCCTCTCTATAGAAAAGACCAGCAGGATAAGTTCACATTTAGCATGATGTACTTTTATGATGAAAATTTCATGTTGCCTTTAAGTCATGATGAGGTAGTGCATGGCAAGTCTCCAATGATTTATAAAATGCCTGGCGATAGCTGGGCAAAATTTGCGAACCTCAGGTTGTTGTACACCTATATGTTTACACATCCCGGAGGTAAATTGCTTTTTATGGGAAATGAATTTGCGCAGACAAGTGAGTGGAACTATCACACCGAACTTGATTGGTTCCTGTTACAACATGAGCCTCACCAAAAGATGCAGGATTGTGTAGCTGCATTAAATCAATTATACAGGACAGAGCCTTCATTGTACGAATTGCAGTTTGATCAGAAAGGCTTTGAATGGATTGATCTTGATAACAGGAATGAATCAGTGATTGTCTATATGCGAAAGGGTAAAAAGAGTGCTGATGATGTCTTGGTTGTTTTTAATATGACTCCTGTAGCCAGGGAAAACTGGAAAATATCAGTAAAGGAGAAAAAGAAATGGGATATTATTTTTTGCAGTGATGATACCCGTTTCTGGGGCAGCGGGCAAAGCGAGCATCACAACGTTGAAACAAAGCTGGTGGATAAAAAAAGCAAGTCGTACGAAATAAACCTGTATTTACCGGCGTTAGGAGCTATAGTATTAAAGTAGCTTTGGTATATAATTTGAACTTATGATACCTGTTAGCAAATAATTCCTGACATGAAAAATCTCCTTCTCACCGCCGGCTTATATTTTATATCATTCGCTGTTTTATCTCAAAATGCTGACAGTGCCACCTATTATTTCAAAAAAGGCATGGAGGAAAAAGACGCACGCCGTTTTGCGGTTGCAGAAAAGAATTTTAGTAAATCAATCGGGTTCCGGCAGGATTATCTTGAAGCTTATATTGAAAATGGCAAGGTAAATCTTGAAATGCGCAAAATATTTGATGCGCAGAAAAATTTTTCAAAGGCATACGAATTACAGCCTTCAAATCCTGAGGTTATTAAACAATTGACCGAGCTGTATTTCAATAACCGCCAGTTTCAAAAAGCGATGGAATTCGCGCAAAAATGCAACACCTGCCCGGATGTTGATCGCATACTTGGGATGGCTTACTACCAAACTGAAGATTATGGTAAGGCACAAACTTACCTGCAAAAGGCCGTGGAAAAGAATGGCAAAGATGCCGAATCTGCTTACACACTGGGCCGAACTTATCTTGAACTTGAAAATGAAAAAAGCGCTATTCCACAATATCAGAAAGCAATTGCTCTTGAAACATCAAGAAACGGATGGATGTATGAGCTTGGGCTTATTTACTATAACCTGGGTGATTATACAAATGCCTTAAAATATTTTAACCAGGCGACAGAAGCGGGTTACAATAAATCAAATGATTTTTATGAAAATTATGGTTTCGCACAAATCTATTCAGGGGACGCCGAAAATGGCGTGAAAACCCTGGGCGAGGTGTTGAGCAGGAAACCAAATAATAAAGAGCTGCTTAATAACATTGCCAATGCCATGTACGAAACCAAGCGTTATGATGACGCCCTGGCCTACTTTTCGAAACTACTCGAACTAGATCCAAAGGATGCTTCTTCTCTATTTATGGCTGGCATGGTGTTTCAAAAAAAGGGTCAAAAAGAGAAGGGTCAGAAAATATGTGACAAAGCGATTGAAATGGATCCTTCACTTGCAAGAAACCGGCAGAAGAAAGACATGCCCATGGGACTATAATATAGCCAATCATCACTTCATCTTATTAATGACATCATTTGAATATCCTGTTCAAATAAAACTTCATGTTGATTTTACGATAGCCTAAAACAAGTAGTTTCACTGTTGTCTTGCATCTGCAAAGAATGTAATTTAATAGTTGCTAAGAAAACCAGATACCAAACCTAAATCTATCCTTTTGAAAAAACTTTACCTCATTATTTTTGGAGCTTTGTCAATTTTTCTTACACTTCAAAAATCATATGCTCAATGCACCTGCTCTGATGGTTCAGAACCCGATTCGCTCGAGTATACTAATTATTACGATTCAATCATTGCTACAAATACGGTGATTAGTTTTCCGCAATTTGACCCGGCAATGGGAGTTGTAAAATGTATTAGGCTAAGTGATACTGTAACGACTGTAGTAAGCTACAACTTGCAAAATGATCTTTCATACACGGAGGATTATATTTTCGAAACCTACAGGAGATCGCAATTTACCGGGCCGGGAGGATTTTTCAGCTCCATCCTTTCTCCTCCTAAAAATTACGGACCATACACACTTGCCCCAAAAGATTCCGTTGGAGATAACGTAGATATTGGACCGGATACTGTTTTTAACAAACGATATCATCAGCAGTATGCCTCTTCGGATCCTGCATTTTATGGCACAGGAACTGTCAATTTCAATTACCTTACCACAAGTACTTTCACCATATTGACCGGTAGTGACAACGCGATTTTCAAATTAAGAGCTTATACAAGATTGTTTGTAAAATTGACTTATTACTGGTGCCCGGCGGCGATCTTGGCTACACACATATCCGGGTTCAATGTTTTTCTTAAAGATGATAATGTTTTAATCGAATGGCTGGTGAATGATCCGGATAAGGGAGATAAATATGAAATAGAAATGAGCAGGGATGGAAGAGTATTTGAAAACCTCGGAGAAGTAAAATCCGGCAGCGCAGGAACTGTGGCAAAATACACCTATCAATATAATGTAGGTGAAGGCTTTGCAGGTTATTTATTTTTCAGGGTAAAGAAAACAAATCAATCAGGGAAAATTTTATACTCCCAAATCAGGAACACTGTTCTCAATAAAAATACAAACACAAAATATTCACTGTATCCGAATCCATCTGTATCTGGTGTTAATATTCAGTTTATGAAGAATGGGGTTGGTAGGTATGAAGTGAAAATGTTAAACAGCACAGGCCAAAAAGTTTTCGAAAAAAAGTACTCACTTAATCAAAATGGTTCTATCAATATAGAATGGCCTCAGAAGCCAACACCGGGAGTCTACTATTTAAAAGTAAAAGATCTGAAAACGGGTCTCGAGGAAACCGCGAGGCTACAGGTAATGTAGGGTGCGTTTTCCAGGATCACTCCTTTCGTGCATTCATAATAAAAAGAGATTCTATCTTTTTCCTGCTATCCAGGGTTTCATAAAAATCATCCAGGTACCGGTTCATTATTTTCCTGCACTTCGTGCTGCACAATTCAAAATGATCAATATAATACATGATGGCTTCTTTTTTATCTTTAAATACTTCTATAGCTTTCTGTAACTCATCGTAGCCACGGGGGAATCCACGATATAATCTTTGTGACACTGCTTCTATTCCAAGCCCTTCCGCAGGCACGGCGTATTCTGCATTCACAAGCCCGCAATAATCAAAATCATATGCTATTGCATATGGCCGCGTAAGGGTATCAGTTTTGGGTACCATCAGCTTCATATTGTGAAGATTGGGAATCGACCAGTCGGTATTTCCTATCATGTATTGAAACAGGTTCACAAACGTCATTTGCTCCCTGTTTGTGGCCTCAGTAAAAATTTTTTTATTTTTTACTTCAACGCAGTTGTTCCTTTCTGCAAGGTCAGCCATGTCTTCAAGAAGGAATGCATATTGCGTGAAAGCCTTTGCTTTATCTTTGCTGTCGTTAAAGGTTACATGCAACAACCTTACACGAAAGCTCATGGGAGAAAGGAAATTCTGGATTTTATAAACCAGGTATTCTTTTAATAACAGCTCTTCGTAACCTGACCCGTTCCTGCAGCCCCCTACAAATTTGAGTTTCTTTAAGGGTGAAAGTTTTGGGGACGAAGGGTTTTTAAAATTCATCATCAACGATGCCATATCGCAATTTCGCTTCCGGTATTCCCCTCTTGGTTCTACCCGTATTTCTTCGGTTATGGAGAGGGTATCAGAAAATTTCATTGAAATAGTAGCAGGCTGGTACGCAGGAACTTTTTTGTCGTTCCTTAATTTTTTAATGTCCGTGGTAACGATGACTTCAATAGCATGATCATCGAGAAAAAATGCCTGCCTGTTTACCACCGAAGACTGGCTGAAACTCAAACTATGTTGCAGGATCGATAAAAGAATAATGCAACATATTTTTTTCATCTTAAATAGTTTTGGTTAAATAAACAGGAAGTAAAATAGTAAAATTAAAAATCATTGTTTGTTTTACAAACCGCCCGCAAAATTTTATGTCTTACCTTCTTCGACTGGTCTCTCGAATAAAATAAAGTATAATTTTAATTCATCATCAGCACATTTACACTTCGCTGCAAAATATTAAATGCTATTTCCGCCATCAGGTTTTCCTTATCCAGGGTAGGATTTACCTCAGTGATTTCAAAACAGCATATCTTCCTGTTTTGCATAAATTTACTCACGAGATCTTCAGCCTCTCTTTCCCGCAGCCCGTTGCTTACCGGCGTTCCGGTTCCTTTTGTGATGGAGGAATCAAGGCAATCCACATCGAAACTTACATAGATATCAGTGCATTCACTGAGATATCGAAGCGAGGCCCGCACCACATTCTCGGGGCCTTTTCTTCGCAGTTCCGCTGTTGTTATTACTTTCATGCCATACTTTTCTATAAGGTGGCTTTCTTCCTTTTCATAATCTCTCAGCGATATAAAAACTATATCTTCCGGTAAAATTTTGGGAGAAATCTTGCCAAATTGTTTTAGTTGTTCCCATTGCTTTTTCGTTTTTTCGTCAGGCTCATGCACTTTGCTTTCCTCGTTATCTTCTGCTATCGAGGCTGTAAGTGGCATGCCGTGCATATTACCCGAAGGCGTGGTATAGGGTGTATGAAGATCGGCATGTGCATCAATCCATATTACCCCAAGCCGGCTCTTTGGCTTAGCTGCCTTAATTCCGGCAATTGTTCCTCCGGAGATACTGTGATCGCCACTCAAAACAACCGGGAAGAAATTGCCCTGTATTGTATCTTTCACTGACTTTGCCACTCTTTCATACATTAATAAAACCCCGTTGATCCTTTTTGCATAAGGAGATTGAATAGGTTCAAAAAGTAATTGATTTTCCGTCTCGATTTTTTCTGAAGGGAAGTGCACAAAAAAACTACTCATAAAATCGAGCGCTGCGATTTTTATTGCCTCTATTCCAAGGCTGGCACCCCTGGTACCGGCACCAATCTCGCTGGGAACTTCGATCAATTTAATATTCTTCATAAAATCTTATTACGGCTAAGGATATCCCGGTCGCGTCTGGAATATTTTGGCAAGATAGATTTTCCCCGCAGCGTAGGCAAATTTATCGCCGGTATCAACGACGTGGGAATGCCATCGCAATTCACTGGGGCAGGAAGAAATATTAAGGTTATAAAAAAATTAATTGTAAATCAATGCAGCGCAATTATTGGCACATGACTGTGGTAAGCCAGTTTTTTTGTATGGCTGGTTTTAAACAGCTGACTCAAAAAACTATGTTTATGAGGAACTGTAATTATCGCATCCATCTCTTTGGTTTCAGCAAACCTGTTGATGCCTTCAAGGAAATCAAAAGCTCTCAGAAAAGCAAATTCGGGATTATAAGCGCCTAATTTATCTTCCATTGATTCTCTTTCAATTTTATATTCGTCAGTTAGCTCGATGTAATGTTCGCTGTCAACATTAAGAATTTCCAGTTTTGGCTTAAAGGTGTCTAATATTTTTTTAAGCGATGCAAATGGCGTAGTACGCGCTACATCTTTAAAGTCAGAAGTGAAGAGCACGTTTTTCAAACCTTCAAATTTTGCACCTGGCGGAATAATCATCACAGGTGTGCTGATATGACGTATAACATTTAGGGTATTGGTTCCCATAAATACCTGCTTGATGCGTGAAGCGCCTGTAATACCCATGATCACCATGTCCACGTGATTTCCTAAAACAAACTGTTCAACGCATTCAATAAACGAGCCTTCCTCCGATACTGTAGTAATATTTACATCCCCCCCGGTGGAGAGATTTTCTTTCAAATCCTCCAATTCCTGGTCAGTAACCATTTTTCGCGATCCCTCTTCTTTTTCAGTTAAGGAAGCAAAGCTTATCCTGCTATAAACATTATACAGAATAATATTTGCACCTTGTATATCCTTTGTCAAAGCAACCGCGTATTCTGCGGCGTTAATTGAAGTGTCTGAAAAATCTACCGGAACTAGAAATGATTTCATAATATTTTTTTTCTCAAATGTAATAGAAAATTTACTATCAAAAAATTAGCATTTGAACAAAAAGTATTGTCTTGAAGTTTTACTGGTGTGATAAATCTGTGTATAAGTTGAGGCTTCGATGCACACTTGCTAATATTTCTTTCTCGCAGAACTCATATATTTGCCTGCATGCCTTGAAAGTTTTGGCAGACCTAAAAAAACATAAGAAAAGTGAGATTAAAAAGCCTCGAAATAAAAGGATTCAAAAGTTTTGCAGATAAAACTACTCTTAATTTTGACGAAGGAATTACCGGAGTGATCGGTCCCAATGGGTGCGGCAAAAGTAATATAGTTGATAGCATCCGCTGGGTAATTGGCGAACAGAAGATAAGTCAGCTGCGAAGTGAGAACCTGGAAAGCCTTGTATTTAACGGTTCCAAAACACGAAGCGCAAGTGGACTTGCAGAAGTAAGCCTCACTTTTGAAAATACCAAAAATTTACTTCCCACAGAATTTAATACGGTTACCATCACCCGCAAATATTATAAAAACGGGGAAAGCGAATATCGCCTGAACGACGTGAGCTGCCGCCTCAAGGATATTCATAATCTTTTTATGGATACGGGCGTAAGCACCGACAGTTATGCAATCATTGAACTTGGGATGGTCGACGACATTATTAAAGACAAAGACTACAGCCGTCGCAGGATGTTGGAGCAGGCTGCAGGTATTTCAATCTATAAAACACGTAAGCGGGAAGCAAAGCTCAAGCTTGATGCCACAGAACTGGATATTGCCCGAATTGAAGATTTGCTTTTCGAGATAAATAATCAATTGAAGACGCTGGAAAGCCAGGCAAAAAGGGCTGAGAAATATTTAGAAATAAAAAAGGAATATCGCGAAATATCCATTGAACTTGCAAAGGCCGCTCTTGAGGGTTTTAATATTACGTACCGCGAGCTGAATGAACAACAGAAAACCGAGACTGACAAACGAGCCATGCTGGAAGCGGGTGTAGCTACCGATGAAGCTGCTCTTGAAAAGGAGAAAGCAGGCTTTATTGAAAAAGAAAAAGCACTCCAGCAACAGCAGCATGCGTTTAATGAACTCAACAACACCGTTCGTGAAAAAGAAAATGAAAAAAACCTGAGCTCGCAGCGCTTGCAATACCTGGGAGAAAGAGAAAACAGCTTAAAAGAATTTTTACAAAAAGCCGAAGGGCAACTGAAAGGTATCGGCGACAGCATAGAATTTACAAAGCTTCAGATTACAGAAGAAGACAAAAAGTTTGAAGACTTAAAGCAGCAGCTTGAATTGCTAAAGCAGGCTGCAGAAAATAAAAGAAACATATTCGATGAAAAAAGAAGTACCGCAGACGCTTTGCGCCAATCGCAGATAACGCTTCAAAGAAGTCATTTTGATGCCGAGAAAAAAGTGGCAGTTGCCGATACAAATATCCACAACCTGCAACGCACGATCGCCCAAATAGAAGAAGAACAGAAGCAACGTTTAGAAACGCTTGGAAGATTTGAAAATGAAAAGAAGCAAAAAGAGCAGGAACTTGAAGAGAAAAAAACGATGCTTGAGCAGCTAAAGCAACACAATGCTTTCACTAAAGAACAGATCCTCGAAACACAAGCCGAGCTTGAAAAATTACGCAGCGAACTGGCAACCGAGAACCGCACGCTCGATGCGAGGCAAAATGAGTATGATCTTTTGAAAAGCCTTATCGATTCGATGGAAGGATATCCTGAAAGCGTAAAGTTTCTTCACAACAATACCGCCTGGGATCATACTGCACCGATATTATCAGATATTATTTATGTAAAAGAAGAATATCGTACGGCAGTTGAAAACGTGCTTGAACCTTATCTCAACTATTATGTAGTTGACGGCCTCAATGAGGGTCTTAAGGCAATTCACTTATTGGATGAAAACAAAAAAGGTAAAGCGAATTTCTTTTTACTCGACAAATTAAATTCATTTGAATCAAATCATCCGGTAGAAAATTTACCCGATACAATTCCTGCATTAAGCGTTGTTGAAATAGACGAAAAATATAAACAACTTGCAACCTATCTTTTAGGTAATGTACTGATAGCTGAAAATGAAGAGGCATTGCAAAACAGTAACGGCCACATTGTTTTGGAGAAGCATGGAAAATATGTAAAAGGAAAGTATGCACTCTCTGGTGGAAGCGTTGGTTTATTTGAAGGAAAGAAAATAGGAAGGGCAAAAAACCTGGAGAAACTCACTGAGAAAATCGGTGCTCAAAAAACAAAAGTAGATGGACTGAAATCCATAATTACAAAGCGCTCCAATGAAGTGATTGCATTCAATGAACAATTAAAAGAAAATGCGATACAGCAAACTCAACAGGTTATAAATGAATTAATAAACAACTCTTATTCTCTTCAAAATAAAATAGAAAACATCCTGCAGCAGCAGCAATCTGCTGTGGAAAGATTGAAAGAATTAAATGGGCAGCTTAATCAAAATCATGAATCAATAAAAGAAACCCGGACTTTACTTGAGTCACTTGCAGAGGAAGTAGCGCAACTTGATGGTAAAATGAAAATTGCTACTGACGAATTTTCCAATGCGGAGAATGAGTTCAATCACGCGAATGGCCTTTACAATGAAAATAACCTTCAGCTTACCAGGCAACAAAGCAAGGTGAATTCTTTACAACAGGAGCTGCAATTTAAGAGTAACCAATTCAACGATCTTAGTACACAAAGAGAGAGCAGCGACTTGCAGATGAAGGATGCCGCGGAAAATATTTTCGCCACTACTGAAGAATTAAAGGTGCTCGAAGAAGCCTTGCTTTCATTAATGAAAAGTAAAGAGATAGAAGAAAGAAGCCTTAATGAAGCTGACCAGGCCTACTATAATTTAAGAAATACGCTTAATGAAAAAGAAAGCCTTTTGCGTCAAAAACAAAAATCCAAAGAGCTTACAGATCATTTACTAAACGAGATAAAAGATAAACTTAACGAATTAAAATTGCAGCTTGCCGGAATGAAGGAAAGGTTGCAGGTTGAATTTAAAATTGACCTCGATGCAATTCTCGAGGAAGATCGAAATACCGAAACGCCACTTGAGCAACTCCAGGATAAAAGCGACCGCTTAAAGAAAAGGCTCGAAAATATTGGGGAGATAAATCCAACGGCGATTGAAGCATTCTCTGAAATGAAGAAGCGCTATGACTTTATTGTGGAGCAAAAAAATGATCTTGTGAGCGCTAAAGATTCATTGATGCAAACGATCCAGGAAGTAGAAGCAACAGCAAATCAAAAATTTCTTGAAACATTCAATAAAGTAAGAGATAATTTTCAGCACGTATTCCAGGCTTTGTTTACGGAAGACGACACTGCCGATATGGTGCTTGAGAATCCCGAAAATCTTGCTGAAACAGGAATTGATATTATAGCAAAACCAAAAGGCAAACGACCCACAGGTATCAACCAGCTAAGCGGCGGGGAGAAGACGTTAACCGCTACCGCATTGTTATTTGCAATCTACCTTATAAAGCCCGCGCCATTTTGTATTCTTGATGAAGTAGATGCACCATTGGATGACGCCAACGTTGGGAAATTTACGCAAATGATCCGGAAGTTTAGCAAAGAATCACAGTTCATAATTGTTACTCACAATAAGATGACCATGGCTACTGTCGACGTTATTTACGGTGTAACCATGCAGGAGGCCGGCGTGAGCAAACTGGTACCGGTTGATTTTAGAGGGTTGGAACATGAACTGGTCAGTTAAATTTTGAGTTTTTTTTTAACCGCATCACAGAACGCACGTAATATATAAATTAAATAATCTCTCCCAAACAAACATTTATCGTCGCATCTCAAATCTTCACATTCATCTCTGCCCTGAACACCATCTGCCTGTAGAAAAATATATTTAAATTGTACTTTGACACGATAGTGGATACTCCTCAACTGATGTTATTCATTCAGCGATTTATATCTTCCGGAATCGCGGCATCTTGGCAAGATATTACGGATAACCTTCCGGAAAAACAGCGATGGAGCCGCTTAACAAATAGTGAAGAAAAAATAAGTATTTACTTTTAATTTTATTTAAACAAAATTGTCACTGTTTAATATGATTAAAAGTTATATCAAGATCGCAATAAGAACGCTTTCAAAAAACAAGCTTGTCTCTTTTATAAATATATTTGGTCTTGGGCTAAGCATGTCCGTTGGTATGATGATTATGATACGTGTGCAGGACCAGCTTAGTTATGACAATTTTCATCCATATCCTGACCGTACATACCGCATCATAAGCGATTATGCTAAAAAGAATGGTGAAGAATGGAAACTGGCCAGTACACCTTTACCAATAAAAGAAGCGCTTTTAAAAGAAACAGGTGACATAGAAAGCGCAGTAAATATTTATCCCGCATTAAATGGGAAAGCTGAAGTTGCAGGGAAAGAAATGTATTTGAGCGGTGTCTTTACTGAGCCTTCTTTCTTTGACGTTTTTGGCTTTACATTGCTGTCAGGAGACCCTGAGACTGCCCTGCAATCGCCGAATTCGATTGTGATCAGCAAGACTACTGCTGAAAAATTTTTCGGCGGTGAAAATCCCCTTGGAAAAATTATTAATATAGAAGGCGGTGGAGACTATATTATAAAAGGCGTGATGGATAACATACCTGGCAAATCTCATATAAAATACGACGCGTATGCCTCTTACAGTAGCGTACCACAATTAGAAAAGGATAAATTACTGCCGGCTAAATCATCAGACTGGTACGCATTCAACGCGGGATACACATACGTGCTTCTCAAAAAAGATATGCATTTATCAGTTTTACGACAGCAATTGAATTCTATCGCAAACGAGTTAAATAAAAACAATAAAGAAGGCATCAGTTCATTTAATGTGCAACGTATCGATAAGATAACACCCGGCACTGATTACCTGGGTAATGAAATTGGCAATGGCACCTCATGGAGCAAAATATATTTTGAGGCAGGAATCTCATTGCTCATTCTGCTGGCGGCTTGTTTCAATTATACCAACCTTACGATTGCAAGGGCCCTGACGAGAGCAAAGGAAGTAGGCATTCGGAAAATAGCAGGAGCGAAACGTTTCCAGGTATTTACCCAATACGTAATTGAATCAGTTATCCTGGCATTACTGGCGCTTGGTTTCGCATGGGTGATCTTATCTATGGTTGTCCGCTACGCGCCGTTCAATGATGATTATGAATTTATACCTTCTTCTTTCCGGTATAATCTTCCGCTCGTTTGCTGGTCAGTTGGCTTTGCCGTTTTTACAGGCCTACTTGCCGGTACAGCGCCTGCGTGGATCTTGTCCTCTTTCAAACCTTTAAGGGTGTTAAAAAATTTATCTACAGCAAGAATATTTGGAAAAGTAAGCCTGCAGAAAATATTTATTGTATTTCAATACAGCCTTTCACTAACGATCATAATTTTTCTTTTTGCTTTTTACAGGCAGTTTGCATTTATGGCGAAAGCCGATCCTGGTTTCAAAAAAGACAATGTAATCGTGCTTCCATTAAATGGGCTGGATGCGGGGATTGCTTCTCAAAAGATTGCAGGTGTAAGCGGGGTTATTTCTGTTGCAGCCATGTCTTCAGATCTTGGCAAGCGTTTCCGGGGTATGAATGCTCCTGTTTGGGTAAGTAACAAGAAAGAGGCAATGCCGCTCAACTACTATTATGCGGATGCCGCATTTATTCCTTCTATGAAAATTTCTTTTATTGCAGGGAAAAATTTTCCGGTATCAGCCGGGCAGGGTGATGAAAATTATATCATATTAAATGAGAAAGCCGTTCATGCATTAGGCATGGGCAAAGTTGAAGGTGCATTGGGAGAAAAGCTGTGGATCAACGATTCAACCAGGTTGGAAATTATAGGAGTACTTAAAGATTTTTCTTATGAAGGCGCCGGCCGGTCTGTTGCCCCGATGGCTTTTAGGAATAAAAAAAATGCATACAATTATTTATATGCGTCCGTAGCGACATACAGATAAAAAGCGACTGGAAAATAGTATTGAGAATGCGTGGCACACACTTGCTCCCTCACAACCTTATAAGTTTTCCTGGCTTAGTGAAGTTATAGATGAAGGCAATTCACAAAAAGCCACCATATCGTTGCTTGGATATCTTGCATTCATTGCAATGGCGATTGCTTCGTTGGGTTTATTGGGCCTCGTTATTTATACAATAGAAGTCAAGCGAAAAGAAATCAGTATTAGGAAAATAATTGGAGCGAGTGAAAAACAGCTCGTAAAGATGTTGTCGCAACGATTCATTAAATTGATAATTATTGCCGGCTTCATCGCAATGCCCATAGGTTTCGTCGCGGCATTTTTATTCCTGCAGAATTTTGCATACCGCATACATTTCGGTTTATTGAACGTGTTGGCGTGTTTCATGTTTTTATTGAGCATTGGCCTTTTTACAATTATATCGCAAACATATAAGGCGGCAATAGGCAATCCTGTAAAGAGTTTGAGAAGCGAATAGCGTCTCCAACATCTTTAGGAAGGAACTTATGAAGCATATAATAAATCGGGTGTATGAAGAAAAAAAAATCATAAAAATGACCTTGAACAAATAAAAATCATAGTTCGGATAATGCTAAAAAATTATTTCAAAACTGCGCTGAGAAATTTCTGGCATAATAAAATATTTTCCCTGATAAATGTGTTGGGTTTATCCATTGGAATCAGTGCATCGCTGGTGATTTATCTGCTCGTAAATTATCATTTCTCCTTTGACAGATTTGAAAAAGATGGGGATCGTATTTATCGGGTTGTTTCCAATTTTGTTTTTTCTGGTGAAGAATATCATAATTCAGGAGTTACCTCGCCTATGGGGCCGGCAGTGAAAAAGGAATTAACAGGGCTTGATGTCATAACACCTTTTCGCACTTCTGACGAGGCTAAGGTTACTATTCCTGTAGCCGGAAAAGAACCTGTAATATTTAAGCACCAAAAAAATATAATTTTCGCGGATGAAAATTACTTTAATCTAATCGGTTACAAGTGGTTGGCAGGATCGGTGAAAACATCTGTGCAACAGCCGTATCAAACTGTATTGTCGCAAAAGATGGCTGCTCTATATTTTCCAAAATTAGCAGCCGACAAAATTATAGGAAAGCCAATTTATTTCAATGATACTGTGCATACAACTGTCACGGGTATTGTAGAAGATATACAGCAAAATACCGATTTCACATTTGCCATTTTTATATCAAGGGCAACTTTGGAAAATACAAGCCTTAAACCGGAAGACTGGACCCAATGGGATAATACAAATTCAGCGTCGCAATTGTTGCTTAAGCTTTCTCCTGGAACAAAACCTGCCGCAATAGAAAAAGCTATGTTTGGGCTATACACAAAATACCATACCCCCGATCCTGATGACAATGGGAAATCATCCTATAAACTTCAGCCCTTAAATGATATTCATTTTAATTCAAACTATGGAGCTTATGATTTGCCGCTTGCGAGTAAGTCTGCACTTTATGGATTGCTTGCAGTTGCGGCTTTTTTACTTTTGTTGGGATGTATTAATTTTATTAATCTCACTACTGCGCATGCTTCTCAAAGAGCAAAAGAAATTGGTATTCGTAAAACATTGGGTAGTTCAAAAAAGCAACTGATCACACAGTTTTTAGGTGAAACATTTTTACTTACGTTTATAGCTACTGTTATATCTATATTTTTAACTCCGTTGATTTTAGAAGCTTTCTCAGGCTTTATTCCGGAAGGATTGCATTTCAGTTTAATTGCGCACCCCGGCGTTATACTTTTTTTATTGCTTCTTATTATTACGGTAACTATTTTATCAGGCTTCTATCCTGCAATAATTCTCTCCGGCTATAAGCCAGTATTGGTTTTAAAAAACCAGGCATTTGCCAACACCGGTCAGACACGCAATGCATGGCTGCGAAAATCACTTACCGTTTCTCAGTTTGTAATTGCCCAGGTTTTTATCATGGCAACAATTCTTGTCAGTAAACAAATTACCTTTTCGTTGAACAAAGACATGGGATTTAAGAAAGATGCCATTGTCTATCTAAACATAAATTACTATGATACCGTAAAAAGCCATAAGTATGTTTTCATAGACAAGCTGAGATCTATTCCTGGTATTTCGATGATTAGCCTCAGTAATAATCCGCCTTCATCAAACAGTACCTGGAGTAACACGATTAAGTATAAGGATGGAAAAAAGGAGATACAGACTGACGTGCAACAAAAAATTGCCGATACTAATTATATAAAATTATATGACATCAAATTGCTTGCGGGTAATAACATTACCCAAAGCGATACCAGCAATCAGCTTCTTATTAACGAAACATATGCCCATGTTCTTGGTTTTCAAAAGCCGGACGAGGCAATAGGAAAATATCTTTATTGGGATTACAATAAGCCTATAATCATAACGGGTGTAGTGGCAGACTTTAACCAGAGATCACTACACGAGCCTGTGAGGCCCCTTGCAATAGCAAATGGAGACAACCGTTCACGAACCGTAAATATTTCCCTTGCGCCACAAAATGCAGAGGGTACTTTATGGAAGGGCACTATCGCGTCAATAGAAAAAGCATGGAAACAAATATTTCCAAATGATGACTTTGATTGTAAATTTTTTGATGAAGACATTGCAAAATATTACGACCAGGAAAAACATATGTCAAGCCTCCTGATGTGGGCAACCGGCCTCGCGGTTTTTATTAGTTGCCTGGGTTTACTCGGTCTCGTTATTTACACTACAAACCGACGAACAAAAGAAATTGGCGTTAGAAAAGTTTTGGGTGCATCCGTCTCACAAATTGTACACATAATATCAAAAGAATTTCTGTTGCTCATAATAATTGCTTTTGTTGTTGCAGCGCCGCTTGCCTTCATAGGCATGAATAAATGGCTTGAGAATTTTGCCTATCGCACGGAAATAAGCTGGTGGGTTTTTCCTGCTGGGTATTTCAATAATGATAATTATCGCATTGTTTACACTCGGCTTTCAAACTATTAAAGCGGCAACAGCTAACCCTGTGAAGAGTTTGAGAAGTGAATAGTAAAAAAATGAATATCGAATGCCAGTTTCCAAAGATTACTGAAAGTCGATTGCCAGCTAATGAATTATCTGCCCCACCTGCCGGCATTTATTTAACTTTACTATTCAATTAAACAAATTTTGAGTCACGAAGCAATTTCTGTTTTTGACATGTTTAAAATAGGAGTGGGGCCGTCAAGCAGCCACACCCTTGGCCCATGGCGTGCCGCCAATTTATTTGTACAATCATTAGAAAAAAAAGATTTACTCAGAAAAGTTTGCCGGCTGGAAATATTATTATACGGTTCTCTTGCAAAGACAGGTAAAGGGCATGGTACAGATATCGCGGTACAATTGGGGCTTAGCGGTGAAGATCCTGTAACCTTCGATATAAATATGATCGACGCCAAAATCAATGATATCAAAGCCATGAAAAAATTAATTTTAAATGGCAAATATGAAATTGATTTTGAACCTGGCGAAGACATTGAATTTTTAATAACAGAAACACTTCCTTTTCATTCAAATGCACTTACCTTTTTAGCTGTTTTAAATAATGACGATCATATTGCAGAAACGTATTATTCCGTTGGTGGCGGCTTTGTTCGTAAAGAAGGGGAGGACGATGGCGCCGGCGAGGAGGTCACGCTGCCCTTCCCGGTAAATGACGCAGAGGATCTTCAGCATTGGTGTATGAAGACCGGGATGTCCATTAACGAAGTAGTAATGGAGAATGAAAGCGCATGGCGGAGTGAAAACGAAACGCGGGAGGGGTTGTTAAATATCTGGGAGATCATGAAGCAATGTATTTTTAAAGGTTGCCATACACAGGGAGTACTTCCGGGAGGCCTGAATGTAAAAAGAAGGGCGGCAGCTTTAAATAAAAAATTAATACAAGGCAGGCACTATACTGATTTTGATTCATGGGTGACGGCGATCAAAGAAGGGGGCCATGAATTCAAATATATCCTTGATTGGGTAAGTTGTTTTGCTCTTGCAGTAAATGAAGAAAATGCAGCATTTGGTCGCGTGGTTACAGCGCCAACAAATGGCGCCGCAGGAGTTGTTCCTGCGGTTCTGGCCTATTACATTATTTTTTGTGACGGGAATGATAACGATAAGATCATTCGTTTTTTATTAACTGCATCGGAAGTCGGATGTATATTTAAAAAAGGTGCTACCATATCCGCGGCCATGGGCGGCTGTCAGGCTGAGATTGGAGTTTCCTCTTCGATGGCTGCAGCGGCCCTTGCCGAAAGTTTTGGAAGTACGCAGAGGCAGGCTTTAATGGCTGCAGAAATTGCTATGGAACATCACCTCGGCATGACGTGTGATCCAATACAGGGCCTTGTGCAAATACCCTGTATTGAAAGAAATACAATGGGAGCGATTAAGGCCATAACAGCTTGCCAGCTTGCACTGCAGGGCGCTCCTGATTATGCTAAGGTGAGTCTTGATACAGTTATAAAAACGATGTGGGATACCGCAATTGATATGAATGGAAAATATAAAGAAACATCTGACGGGGGCCTTGCGATTAATGTACCTTTGAGTTTATCTGAATGCTGATATTATCGCGAAAGGCAAGCAGTTTTCATTGCTGGTATTACTTTTTTTACCGGCAGTTAATTTTTTAATCCGGGCACATTAATAACTCACTTGTGAAAAATAAATTATCAGTCAGGGAAATCCGGGAAAGTGACATTCGTTTAATTATTGATTATTGGTATCATGCCGATGATATATTTCTTATAAACCTGGGCGTAGATATCAATAAAATTCCTTCGAAAAGAGCATGGCACCAAATGTTGTTCGAACAGATATCAGAACCTTACAATAATAAAAAATCCTATTGCATAATCTGGCAGGTAGACGAAGTTCCGGTTGGACACTCGAACGTAAACAAAATTATATTTGGCAAAGAAGGATATATGCATCTGCACTTATGGAATCACGAATCGAGAAAAATTGGCTATGGAACGGAACTCGTGAAGATGACCTTACCATTCTTTTTTAATAATCTTAAATTAAAAAATCTCTATTGCGAGCCTTATGCTTTAAATCCTCCACCGAACAAAACTTTGCAAAAAATAGGTTTTGAATTTGTAAAGGAACATATAACTATTCCAGGCTTCTTAAACTTTGAGCAAAAGGTTAATCTCTGGCAATTGTCTTATGACAAATTCAAAAAAATGATCTGATATAAACCTTCTAATAAGCTGCCTCTTTTACAACGGGCTCCCGGGAACTTGCAATATTTACAACAAACAACAGCGGGTATTATTTTATTTTACTATTGCTTTTCAGAATATAAAAACATAAAGCCGGATACTTCGTGTAGTCTAATGAAATAACATTTCCTTTCTGGCATATGCTTTGAATTAATTTCCTCAATCCAACTAAAATTTTTTAAATCAACATTTTTTTCACGCATAAATTAATTTTAAAATCATAATCATGGGAGACACCAAAAATCTAATAGACAAAGAAGCTATTTTGAAAATCAGGGAGCTTGCAGAGGATGCTAATATATGTCACTTTGTAACCAATCTTTCAAGCATACCTCTTTCGTCAAGGCCAATGGCGACACAAAAGGTAGATGATGAAGGAAATATCTGGTTCCTTAGCAATAAGGATAGCGATAAAAACACGGACATCCAGTCTGATCCAAGAGTTCAGCTCTTTTATTCAGCTACCGGCAGCTATGAATATCTAAGTATGTACGGAACGGCTGAAATAATTTTTGACAAAGAAAAAATTCATGAAATGTGGACAAACTTCGCCAAAGCGTGGTTCCCGGGTGGCGAAGACGATCCCGAAATCTCTTTGCTGAAAGTTGTCCCCGAAGATGGTTACTATTGGGATACAAAAAATAATAAAATCGTTTCTCTTTTTAATATCGCAAAATCTATTGTAACCGGCAAAACAGATGATGACGGAATTGAAGGCACATTGAAAGTAAGTGACATTTAAAAGATATTGAGCAAAGGAAGGGGTCGCCTTTGATATGCTGGCGATAAGTAAGTAGGTGTTATTGATTGCCCGTAAAGATTGGGTACGCCATTACTTTATTTGGTCTGCGATTCAACTTCCGCCACTTGTTTGTAAATTATCTTTTATAGTTTTTATACAGCAATCTCAGCATAGAAGGTAATACTATAAGCAGCAATGGAAGCGCAATAATAAATCCTCCTATAACTGCAATGGCTAACGGCTGGTGCAATTCAGCACCGGCGCCTATTCCCAAAGCTAGAGGCATTAATGCAATGATCGCGCCTAAAGCAGTCATAAGCTTGGGCCGCAACCTGGTGGATATGGCATACACGATTGAGTCATCCACACTTCGCTCATGAAGCGTTTCTTTGAATTGTAGAAAAGTAAAAATGGAATTTTCACCAATAATACCCACGATCATGATTAAGCCGGTGTAGCTGCCAACATTTAATGGCGTATGGGTTATAAAAAGCGCAAGGTAACTACCCGATATGCCAAGTACCGCAATGATCAATATGGCTAGCGCCACTTTAAAATCCCTGAATAAAAAAAGGATAACACCAAATACCAGGAGGCTTGAAGCAATAAGTATCATCAGCAGTTCAGTGAAGGATTGCTGCTGCTGGGCATATGCTCCGCCGTATTCTATACTATAGCCCTGGGGAAGATGTATATGGCCTTTGACGTTCTTTTGTATTTCTTTGATGGTGCTTCCAAGATCGCGGTTATCAAGTCTTGCCGATACTACGCCCATTGATTGCAGGTTCTCTCTTTCTATTTCTGCATCGCCTTGTTTTATTTCTATATCCGCCAATTCACTTATCGGTTTCAACCTTCCATTGGGCGAAAATATTTTCAGTTGCTTTACATTTTCAAGACTCATTTTTTTACTATCCGGGTAAAGCAACCTTACCGGAAAAACACGGTCTTTTTGAAAAATATTTCCAATGAGATTTCCTTCAAGTGATGTTTGCAATTGGTATTGAAAATTCGCCGGTGTTATGCCGAATAGCCCAAGCTTTGTATAATCAGGGTGAATAGTAATGGAAGGGCCTGTTATAGTTATTCCATCAAATACATCCGCTGTTCCCGGTGTTTTTTCAACGATCGAACTTACCTGCCTCGCAAGCTCATGAAGTTTCACCTGGTCATCGCCGAAAATTTTTATTTCTATTGGCTGCACCGAAGTCATAAGGTCGCCAAGCATATCACCGATAACCTGGCCGAAATCAATACGCAATGCCGGTTGTGATGATTCTACCAGCATCCGGATTTCATCAATTACCTCGTTGGTAGTTTTTTTCCTGTTTGTTTTTAACTGGATAAGATAATCTCCCCGGTTAGGCTCTGTAATAAAAAATCCCATTTGAGTGCCGGTACGTCGTGAATAAGCTGCCACTTCGGGGATAGAGGTAATTATTTTTTCAACTTGCTGCAATTCTTTGTCGGTCTCTTCCAATGAGGTACCCGCAATCGAACTATAGTCCAACACGATACTCCCTTCATCCATCTCCGGCAAAAAGCCGGTCTCCAATTTGGGTAAAATCAAAACAATGGACACAATAAGAGCCGCCATAAACAGCAAGCTTATCCATGGCCGGAAAATAAAAAATGAGACCCATCTTTGTTTTTTCACTTCGTGATGTTCTTCTTTTTTTGCCACGACATTCGTTCTTTTTTTCTTTCGCGAAAACAAAAGATACACAACCGGCAAGCCGAGCCATGTTACAAAGAAAGAGCACACCAGGGTGAGGATCATTGTATTGGTAAGTACATTGAAATAAGCGCCGGCTACCCCGCTCATAAGCATAAACGGAATAAAAATTACAATGGTGCTTATAGAAGATCCAAGCATTGCCGGGAATAAATAGTGAATGGCCTTTTGAACAATGATTTTATATTCATCTTCAGGTTGTTCTTCGTGGCTGCGATGAATTTGCTCGACTACCACAATCGCGTCGTCAATTATTAACCCGATGGCAGCTGCAATTGCTCCCAGGGTCATAATATTTAATGTATAGCCAATCGCATATAAAGCGACTAAAGTAAGACCGAGTGTGACCGGAATGATTATTAAAATGGTTGCGCTTGCTTTAAAAGAGCGGAGAAAAATAATGGCTACAATAATCGCTAACGCAAGGCCTATCCATAGACTATCAGTAACGCTCTTTACTGATTCATTCACAAAATCTGCCTGTACATAATAGGGTTTTATCGTTACATCTTTAGGAAGAATATCATTGAGACCAGCAATTTTCTGTTTCATTTTAGTGGAAATATCCACGAGGTTACTGTTGGGTTGTTTTACGACAGCAATCAACAATCCTTCCTTGCCATTAGCATTCACTTTTATATATTCTACTGCTTCTTTTATTTCTATATCGGCAATGTCCTGCAACTGCACCACACGGTTGCCGTTGTTGCTAATGACGATATCCTTAAGTTCGTCTATGGTTTGCAGTGAGGCATCTGTAACGGTGAGATAGAGGTAACGGTAATCGCTAAGATACCCGTTTGATTTTATAAAGGCAGTTTGGTTAAGCGCAATGCTTATCGCATCGGGAGTTATGCCAAGCGTACTCATTTTTTGCACATTCAGCTGTACCCAAAATTCTTTGGATTTCCCTCCAATGATCCGGATTTCAGAAACACCTTCAACCTGGCTTAAGTAAGGTTTTATAGTGAAAAGCGCCAATTGTTTTAATTCAATAGGAGATAGCTCATGGCTTTCGAGGGAGTATCCCATCACCGGTAAAATAGATGGATTCATCTTTTCAACCGTGATGTTCACTTCGGGAGGCAGCGTGTTCCTTATTTCCGCTATTCTCGCTTCAATCCTTTGCTGGCTAAGGTCCACATTCGCCTTCCAATCAATAAAGGCAGAAATTTCACAGCTTCCGCGGCTGGTTGTGCTTCTTATAGTAGTAAGGTCGGGTATTTGCTTGATCGCATTTTCAAGGGGCCTTGTCACGGTCACCATCATTTTATCTACAGGTTGTAAACCTGCATCAGCGATAACTTTAATTTTAGGAAAAGTAATTTCCGGGAAAAGAGCCGTTTGCATTTTGCTATAGGCAAACAAACCTCCCATTATTATCATGGCCAAAACAACGGTGAGCGGGTTTTTATATTTAGTGAAGAAACCGCTGTTGTCAGCTTTTCCATGGCTACCGAACAGATGAAGAGAACGGCCCGCCCGGCCTTCGGGTTTCGAAGCATCTTCTATGTTATCACTTGTATCCATGTTAATTGACTATCAGTTGTTGATAATTCTTGTACCGCGCTCACTCTTCCTCACTTCCCGGGACTGATTGCAGCAGAACCCGGAGTGACTATAACTTGTGCTGTATCGGCCAAGCCATAATTGCCATTTACTAAGATTTTGTCCTGTGGTGAAAACGATGGCGATAATATTTCCACTTTGTCACCTGATTCTATTCCTGTCTTAACCGGAACTTTTACAGCGGTTGTATCATTAATCATTTTCATTACCCAAAATTCTGACAAGGTTTCGTCGGATAATACCGCCTTTTTTGGAAGTGAAGTTGCCGCAGATTTAGATACCTTAACAATTCTAACCTTCGCAACTAAATTCTGCGGAATATTGTGGGATGAATTTACCATGACTGAAACTGCCTGCGTTTGTGAAACAGAATCCATAGCAGGCATCGTTGACTGGATAGTTCCCAATAACCGCTCGTCATCAGGAAGGGAGAGCTCTACTTGCTTACCTGTTGCAATGTATGGCTTGTCTTCATAAGGCACATTCATTACAAATCTGAAACTTTTTGAATTGCTTATTACCGCCAATTGCTCCCCGTCCTGAACATAATCTCCTTCCTGGTGATTGAGCTCAATAATGTAACCTCTCTCGTTAGCCGGTATGGCATTTACGCCGGAAAATTTGAAATCAGGGTTCAGGCCGTTCACCGAATTTCCAATAGCTTCTGCTTCTTTCGTCTTTAACACAAATAACGTCTGGCCAGGCTTTACAAAATCGCCCAATTTTATATTCACTTTTTTAACATACCCAATAAGGTTAGATTTAACGTAGCTCTTTTGCAAAAAAGCAGATGTCGCATTCAGCTCTATAAATTGTTCGATAGCATCGTAGCTTGCAGATGTAACGGTTACGGGGGTGCGTGTTTCCGGAGTCTCGTCCGCAGGTACAGGGTCTTTGCTTTTGCATTTAATGAGAAAAGTGAAGCAGGTAAATGAGATAAAAAGCAATTTGCAAAACTTCATCATTGGTTTATATTTTTATTTTCCATTCTGCTAAGGCTTCAGGTTCCAGTAATTTAATTGATTTATGATTTGAAAGCGGGCAATCATATTTTGCACCACCAGGTTTCTTGACGTTATATAGTTATTTAAAGCAAGTACATAATCGGTTATTCTGATGTCGCCGGTTTCCAGTAATCTTCCATTTACTTCTATCAAAGTCCGGATGTAATTAATTTGTTTATTAATTGGACCCGAAAGACCCGCGAGGGCAGACAACTGTTGCTCCAACTGTTGTATCTGCTGGAGGTATTGCTTATTAAAAAATTCTTGTTGCCGCTGCCTTGTACGCTCCCGGATATTTATTTTTGTGTACTGAAATTGTTTTTGGTGTCCATCATAAATAGGTATGGTGAGGTTAATCCCGATGTTAGTTCCAAAGTTTTTATAAGGCGTATTGTAAAAGGTCGTTTGATAACCCGCATCCGCAAACAGGCTCACTTTGGGACGGTAGCCCACATCAATTAATGCTTTTTCATTTATAAGACGAAGACTATCTATTTTGTATTTTAACAAAAATGCGGAACTGTCGGCAATATAATTTTTTACAACTGTTAAGCCCGGCTCGGCAAGTGTAGTAGTTGTGGTGTCAATTATTCCTGCCAGGTAATTTAACGTAGCATAGTCATTTTTATATTGAACCAGAAGCTGGCTGCGGGTAAGTTCTTGTTGCTGAAGCGTAACAAGGAACGAAAGATAGTCAACCTGCTTATATACATTTTTTTGTGTCAGAATTTTCAAAATGGAATCTTCGGTAGAAAGTAGATTGACTATTTCATCATTGAATTCAATTTGCAATTGATCGCCATACGCGAGAATATATTGCGCGATGATTGTTTTTTTTATATCCTGTGTTGTAATTTTTGAAGAGACATTTAATGAATCCCGTTGAAGCTGGAGGCTGTTGAATTGAAGACTCAGGTTTCTTTTGTTATAAATCTGTTTGTTAACCGCAATTAACGCCGAAAGCTGTTGCCCGTTTGTAATTGCAACATCATAACCATAGCCTTTAATAACAGGGGCGTAATAGCTGTTCCCGTTACCCGTTACCTGGTAGCGGTTGGCCGCAACAATTAGCTGGCTGTCGATGCTATTCGATAAAAGTAAGTTACGGTATTCTAAAAGTTGCGGGCTGTTATTAATAGAGTTATCAATAAACCACGAGAGATCTTTCGTTTGTCCTATACCAACATGTGGAAGCCATATTACCAGTAAAAAAAGTTTAGATATTTTTTTCATTCGTATAAAACAAAAGCCATCCTGTTGTTACGGGACAGCTAATATCTGCAATTAAAATTTATTATTTCTCTGCTTTTACAAAATTTCCTTTTTCATCGAAAACAATATCCTTGCCATGAATTTCCGCTTCATACGAAACTTTGCTACTGGCATCGGTTACCCTTCCGGCTTCTGTAATCCTGGCACCATTGTTATGTTCTTTAATATAGGATATCACTTTTTCCGGGAGCTGGCTTACCGGAATCGCATTCACAATTTCGATAAAATCACCTGAAGGAGTAAATTGCGCAGAATGGTCTTCTCCCGATTTCCCGCCCCAATTTGCTTCATAGTTACCATCTTCCTTTTCCCAGGTTATGTTTTTCGCATCAGCATATTTTTTATGAAATGCAGATTTAACAACGGCGGGAACATTTATTTTTTCGGGGCCTTCACTTTCTTTTTCCTGCGAAAAAACTGTGTTGCCTAAAGCAAATAAGATTGCACAAAGACTTAATATTTTTTTCATGGTTTTTTACTTTTGAGTCAAAAATTCTGAACAAAAATATAGACTGAATCTGGATAAAATTTGAGCATCAATTGCGCAACGAGTGAGGCCAGCTGCATAAAAAACTTTCTGCAGTACACTGGACTTTGCTCACCTATCCGTCATTTGAATTTATAGATAAGTCCCGGCATAAGATGGCCATAAGAATAGCCGAGATTAAATGTCACCGTATTTTTATTTTGTTGCGGTGCTTTTAATTTGGAATAACGATGATAATTATTTACAACTTGCCGGCCCGTTAGATAGCCTAATGCAGCGCGATCCAAAAAATTGACTTTTTCATAAAAGAAAGTTTGAAAAGTGAATGTTGAGATAACCTCTAAAATTTTTAAGGTCATGTAAAGAAAGGGTTCATTCTATTTCAGAAGATAACCAAATATATTTATGACAACCCCGGGATGTTTTTCGATATCAGGCAGGCATCAGCGGAAGCTTGATAATTGCCGGTGTTTTTTTAACCGGAAGATAAATCAGGAAAATATTTTGCATCGCCAGAAGCGCAGAAACATACCGAAAAAGGATGCTGCCAATGTTCCCGACAATAACGTTTCCAAAAATAAAAATGTTTGCTTTCTTTTTATCACGCTTCCTGCTGTATCGGGAAGATCTCATGTTTGTCACCCTTTCAAGTAAAGCGACGAGTTCACTTAACTTAATTTCAGCACAGTCTGATTTAAGGAATCGCTGTAAATTGATTTTTTATTAGTAAATAAGTCTATTTGTTTTAACATGTATTTCAGCTGGCTTTTTAATTTTTTTAAAAAGATTTTTTTATTTGTACAAAAGTCCTTTAACTTTATTTTTTAAATCTTAACTATTATTTAACCCGCGGAGGAATCTATAGTTAAAAATTATAATTCATCTGACACTTAACTACACCAAACAATGCTTGTGAAAAAATTTCTTACATTTTTGTTTTTTGCCGCTTTTAGCCTGGGTGTTTACGCACAGGAACAAAAAACCATCATCGGAACTTTAACAGACGATGCCACGGGCAAAACTGTCCCGTCGGCGACAGTAACGATCAAAGGCACGAATACGGCAACTACTACCGACCCAAACGGCAATTTTAGAATTCGTACAAATATTGCCAAACCAACACTGGTTTTTACTTCTGTGGGATATGATCCAAAAGAAATTGATTATAGTGGAACTGGTGATGTTGCCGTTTCGCTCACATCAAGAAATGCAGCATTAACCGAAGTGGTGGTTACCGCCCTCGGAGTAAAAAAACAAAAAAGGGAACTTGGCTATTCAGTTACGGAACTCAAGGGGAGTGAAATAGCTAAAACCAACGAAATAAATCCTATCAATGCTTTACAGGGTAAGGTTGCCGGAGTCCAGATTGACCAGGGTGCCGGTGGCTTATTTGGAAATTCCAAAATTGTAATAAGAGGTAATTCGACCCTTGGCACAAATAATCAACCGATTTTCGTGATTGATGGGGTTATCATGGACAATGGGGTCTTCAATGGTACCGGCCGCGATTTCGGGAACGATTTCAAAAACCTGAATACAGAAGATTTCGAATCCGTTTCGGTTCTGAAAGGCTCTGCCGCTGCCGCACTATATGGAAGCCGCGCCATCAATGGGGTTATTTTAATTACTACTAAAAAAGGCTCTGCAAGAAAAGGTATAGGCGTATCGATAACACAATCTGTAAATATCCTTGACCCTTATGCCGGCCCCGATTTTCAAAATGAATTTGGCGGCGGCACCGTTGGCGCTTTTTTTACAGACAGGCGTGAGCCAAACTATAAACCTGATGAATCATGGACAACTAAAGTATTCCCAATAGACCCGGTTACCGGCCTTCCCTACATTGACCGCCAGATATATCGTGAACTGGAAAACTGGGGCCCTCGTATGCAGGGACAGGAAGTAACCAATTATGATGGAACGCCTACCAACTATGTTCCCCATCCCAATAATTTTTTAGATGCATTTCAAACAGGATTTGGTTCTAATACGAACATCGCGTTGGATGGTGGCTCAGAAAGATCAACGTTCCGCGTATCTTATAATCACAATGAAGGCAAAGGAATTGTACCCAACAATAAATTAAGTAAAGATGCTTTTGATATTCGTGCTACACAACAATTAACCAAATGGCTTAATGTAGATGCAGGAGTCGCCTACAGTAATTTTGAGGGAAGAAACCCACCACGCCTCGGCGGCCTTGATGCATTTGCTTCTGATAATTTTGGGAAATTGTTTACCTGGGTGCTGCCCCGTAATTACGATACCAAATACTGGATGCAGAAAGAACATTACACCAGCATACTCGGAGGGGCGCCAGATCTTAACGATCCCAATGAGCCTAACAAATCACCGGAATCAAGATTCTGGTTCCAGCTATTTGAAAATAATTATTTGCAAAAAGAACAATTGCTTCGCGGAAGGTTGAGTGTCACCGCCGATCTTACCCCGTGGGCTAAGTTGATTCTGGAAGGCAACATCAATAATATTTATATCAAACGGGAAACTAAAGAACTCGGGCAGCAGAAGGACTTCCGCGGCGGTTTATATGGCTTAGGATTTGAAAACCGTGAGAGCAAGTTTTTAAAAGCCATCCTTATGATGAATAAAGAATTAAATAAAGACTTCAGTGTGTCAGGATATATTGGTGCAGAAATGCAGCGATTCACAAATACGTTTGAATATACCGAAACAAGGGGAGGGCTTAATTATCCAGGTAACTACTATATCACCAATTCAGTGAATGCCCCTTTCGCGGATGGAGGCATCAGCAGCAGGAAAAGTTTTAATTCGCTATATGCAAGTGCTGACCTGTCTTATAAAAACTTATTATACCTGCAGGCGACATGGCGGGGCGACTGGTCATCTGCACTTACCTACATAGATGGCTCCGGGAATAACTTTTATAATTATCCTGCTGCAAGCTTATCGTGGATATTTACTGAGTCTTTTAAATCAATTCCATCATGGCTTAGCTATGGTAAGCTCAGGGCTAACATTGCTGCCTTGGGAGCAGATACAGATCCTTTCACCATCAATCCCGGCTTTGTGTTCAGCGGATTTAGTAATGCAAATGGTGGTCAGGTTCCTACCTCCACTTATTCAAGCCTCAATGCATTGCAGCCGGATTTAAAACCAGCCCGCAAAATATCCAAAGAGATTGGCGCAGAAATGCGGTTTTTCAATAACAGGGTAGGCTTTGACATTAGCCTTTACCAGGACAACACGAAAAACCAGATACTAAGAATTGGCACACCGGATGTGTCGGGTGTCAATTCTATTCTTATCAATGCCGGCAACATTCAAAACAAAGGCATCGAGCTTTCTATAGATGCAACGCCGGTAAAAACCAAAAACTTTACATGGAATACTGCTTTAAACTATTCCAGGAACAGGAATAAGATCGTGGAATTATATCCTGGCGTAAAAGAATACAACCTCGGTGCAAATATCGGTGAGATCAGCACATGGGCCGTTGAAGGCGCATCTTATGGAGTATTAAGAACAACTATCCACTCCAGCCCCGATCCTAAAACGGGGAAGCCCATACTTAACTGGCGTTCCGATGCAAGAGCCGCCTTCCCTGCACGCAGCAACGTAATGCAGGATGTGGGCGATATCAATGCTAAATTCCGTGGCGGTTGGGACAATACGTTCAGTTACAAAAATTTCAGCCTGAATGTATTGTTTGATGCCAAGATCGGCGGTGATTTCGTACTGCTCACTTACAGGTATGGCACGCATACCGGCGTATTCCCAAATACTTTAAAGGGAAGAGATGCTGAGCACGGCGGTATCGTATGGACAAGCGCATGGGATGGAAAAACTTACGACGATGGAATTATCCCGGATGGCACATTCCGCGACGGGCAAATGGTAACACTGCCTGACGGTTCGCAGGTAAACGTAGGAGGACTCAATTACCAGGAGGCTTATGACAAGGGTTATGTAGAACCAACGCATTTGCCGCAATTCGGTTACCGGTATGGTTCATCTTCTACTGGAGTAGCTGATTACTGGGTACTGAAAAATTCATGGATTTCGCTCCGCCAGGTTGCATTGAGTTATACTTTTTCAAAAAAGCTTGCTGAAAAATTAAAATTGAATGGGTTGTCGTTATCAGCAATTGGCCGCGATCTTTTTTATGTTTACCAGACATTGCCTTATAATTATAATCCGGCTTCCAATAATTCCAACAATACGGCATTCTCCGGCGAAGAGGGGTTTTTACCAAAAACAAGAAGCATAACTTTTACCCTGAGAGGATCTTTTTAATTGATAAAATATAATTTTTTTAAAAATTTTATCTGAAAAAAAAATAAAATGACACACATAAAAAAATACACTTCTTATATAATAGCTGCGGGATTGATCCTGTTTTTAGCTGGCACATCTTCCTGTAAAAAGAATTTCGATAAGATTAATAATAATCCCAGCGTAGTAACCTCGCCGGATATCAAATTTTTGCTCACCTATGCTGAAGACAAAATGGTGACTTATGAATATACTGAGTGGATATGGGAGGGCATGGAGCAATTGTTCCGCTTTACCCAACATATCACGTCAGACCCTTATGAAATCACTAATAATGTAAACACACGCTTTCGGTACTTATTATCTGCAGGTATTGCCTAATCTTTTTGAAATAAGAAGGCAAATTGAAACAAAGGCCGATAAGGATAATTATAAAAAGATGGGGGCTGTAACCTATATCCTGCAGGCATTGCACGGCATAAAAGTAACAGATATGAATGGTGCAATTCCTTATTCACAGGCTATACAGGGCAGGTATGAAGGTAACTTCAGCCCGGTGTATGACAAGCAGGAAGAGCTGTTTAACACGTGGCTGCAGGAGCTGGATAATGCTATTGCGGTATTGTCGGATAATACACTTACTAACCAGAACTCGTATGGAAATGCGGATGTATTTTATAAAAGTGACTGGAACAATTGGGTAAGATTGGCTAATACTTTAAAGCTAAGAATAGCTGCCAGGCTGGAAAATGCAAATAGCGCGAAAACCACCGAAATATTTCAACAGGTAATGCAAAATGCGATCGGCCCCATTGAAGCAGATGACCAGCAGCTTTCATACCAGAACATTGATTATTTCGCTTTTGGCATGGGTGGCGAAATTGATTACAGGAGCACCCGTTATGCAACCACTTCCATTATGAAATTTTTGAAAGCTTCCAACGACCCACGGCTGCCTGTTTATTTTGATGCGAATGACCTTAAAGGAAGTTATAAGGATACTTTGACAAAATATGCTACAACACTTCCTTCATTTATTAACCCGGCAGATCCACTGATACAATACCAGGGTGGCCCCGCCGATTTTACAACGAATCCTTCAGTAGCCACTTATCTTAAAAATGCCTTTGCCGTAGGAAATACAAATAGCGGTAATGCCATTTCAAGGTATTTTTTGATTTCTACGGTTAACAAAAAATTCTTTTCGCCCCGGTACAATTCTACTTCCGGCGAATTTAAAGATGTCATAGTAACTGCCGCCGAATCTTGTTTTTTAATTGCAGAATTTATTAAAAAGGGATATGCAGGGAGTGCTAACACAAGAGGTACAGCCGAAGACTGGTACAAGAAAGGAATCACTTCATCTATAAAAACCATGAATGACATTGCAAAAGTTGCCGGCTCAACTACTGCTTTCAGTGGAAATGGTGATGCTGAAATAACTGCCTACCTCAACGATCCGATGGTAAAGTTCAATGGCACAAATGATCTTGAAAGAATTTACATTCAGGAATATTTAAATTTTTATCGTAACGCAAATGAAGCATTTGTTCTGGTAAGAAGAACAGGGTATCCTAAAAATACTTCGACGTACTATGCGCGGGAAGTTTTTAACGAACCAATTCCACGCCGCTTTTGGACAACAGATCCGGGAGAGGTAAACAGGGCTAACTGGCAGGCGGCAATGTCTGACCAGGGATTTACACCTAATGCGCAGGATGTGCAAACACTAAGCATGGAGCGCATCTGGTATGACAAACCGGCGCCGAATTTTGGAGAAGGGAACTAATTGAAACCAGAATTAAAAACCAAACTTTGATTTGATTAAGAAACTTCTTACAAAAAATTAAAAAGTTTTTAAATAATGTTAAAACTTTATTCACTGCGTCGCATATTTTGAACTATGGCGGCTACTTATGATGTATGGCTAATAATAAAAGTTTGTATAAAAAGAGAATAATCAGGGAGCTGTATTTTACTCCCTCTATATCCTGTGCAGAACTATATATAAGAATTAATAAAAGTTTTCCTCTTGTAACTAAACTTCTTAACGAACTAATGAAAGATGGACTAGTTATGGAAACCGGTTACGCCACCTCTACGGGCGGCCGAAGGCCCCAGACTTACGCAGTTAAGCCTGATGTTATGTACCTGGTATCTGTTGCCATGGACCAGTTTGTGACCAGGATTGCAATAATGGATATGCAGAATCAAATCATCTCGCAGGTCAATAAGTTTGAATTGAATCTTGCCAAGAACGATGATTGCATTGCTACTCTCGTAGAAAAAATTGAAAAATTTATTGAAGGCTCCGGTATAAGTAAAAGCAAGATAATAGGTATAGGAATAGGAATGCCAGGTTTTGTGAATGCGCAAAAAGGGATTAATTATACTTTTCTAAAATCTTCCGGTAAAAGCGTCTCACATATTATGAGCGAGCAAATTGAATTGCCGGTTTATATTGATAATGATTCAAGCCTGATTGCATTGACTGAGCTGCGTTTTGGCGCCGCAAGACATAAGAAAAACGCAATGGTCATTAATATAGGTTGGGGTATCGGGCTCGGACTAATACTTAACGGCCAGCTTTTTCGCGGACACGATGGCTTTGCAGGCGAGTTTAGTCATATCCCTCTCTTTAACAATGGTAAATTATGTAGCTGCGGTAAAAGCGGATGCCTGGAAACAGAAACATCACTACTCACTATAATTGAAAAAGCGAAAGAAGGATTGAACGCTCATCGCTTGACAAAAATAAATGGAGATTCCTTTGAACATTTAGAGCAGGCGATTGAAAATATCATGGAAGCAGCACAGGAAGGCGACAGGTTTGCAGTGGAATTATTTACGGAGGCAGGCTATAACATTGGGAGAGGCGTTGCTATTCTCATACACCTGCTCAATCCCGAAACAGTTATACTCGGGGGACGGGGCTCTTCGGCAGGTAAAGTTTTAATGGCGCCAATTCAGCAGGCAATAAATGAATATTGTATTCCAAGACTTTCAGACAGTACAGGAATTGAAATTTCAACGATTGGATATTTGGCTGAACTTATAGGAGCAGCTTCTTTGGTAATGGAAAATTTTGAAAAGGAATCAGGCAAAATTCGTGCAGCATCATTAGAAGGAACATTGTCATAAATACAAGTAGTTAAGAGAACTAACATAATATTTTTAACCTGGTTTCAGAGTCAGACAATAACATTTTTTACCCTGGTAATACCTGGCAGATAGCTGTGTAAGTGCTGCCTAAATTGATCATTCAAATTTTCAAAACAATAACTATAATCCTTATTATTCATTTTTAAACAAAGCTTATGAGACGAATCTTAACCCTTTTGTTGCTGAGCGCTTTCAGCTTTCCTTGTTTCGCACAAGGGCAAAAAACAATTAACGGTTACTTAAAAGACACTGACGGTAACCCTGTGGTGGGAGCAACCATTAGTGTAAAAGGATCCACACGTGCTGTGGCATCTGATGCAGCGGGTCGGTTTGCAATAGAAGCCTCCCCAAGTGATAACCTGGTAATAACGTCTGTTGGGTTTGAAAAAGCACAAATCAACGTCGGCAGCCAATCAAGCCTCACTATTTCAATGAACACTGCAAAATCTGAGCTTGAAGGTGTTGTGGTAACTGCCCTGGGGCAAAAACAACAGAAAAGATCGTTAGGTTACGCTACTACAACAATCCAGGCAGATGAAATTACCAAAACAGCGCCCACTAATTTTGCTTCAGCGTTATATGGCAAGGTTCCCGGGATGAAAATTGCAACAGCTCCGGGAGGTTCCACAAGTGGTGTGTCTATACAGTTACGTGGTCTTAATTCTATCACGGGCAGAACACAACCATTAATCGTAATGGATGGTATTCCCATTCATGATGGTGATTTCAATAATAGTAATTACTGGGGAGACCAGCGCCTCAGGGGAAACGGACTTATTGATCTGAATCCGGATGATATCGAAACCATTACCGTGCTAAAGGGTGCTTCTGCCGCCGCCTTGTATGGCTCTGAAGCAACTAATGGTGTTATATTGATCACTACTAAATCCGGAAAAGGGAAAAAGGGGTTTACGGTTGATTTCAGTTCTACTTATTTCCAGGACAGGGTAGCGTATCTTCCAGACTTCCAAAACGTGAGAGGAACAGGATTTAACCCCGGATATCAAGTTTATGCTTCTGATGCCGATGGGTTTGCACATCATACTTTAGATGGCACTGACTATCGTACAATGGTAGGCGGTTCGCTGAGCTTCGGACCGGTTTTTGACGGTAAGCCGATTCTAAGCTGGGATGGCGTTGTTCGCCCTTACTCCGCGCAAAAAAACAACTGGGCCGCCCTGTTTCAACATGGTAACAACACCGTGAATAACCTGGCTTTCAACAGTATATCTGACAATTCTAACACAAGATTTTCAGTTACCCAACAACATTATGAAGGAACCAGTTTAGGCGCTAAAAATGATAAGATGGTTTTTAACCTAAATACCACTTATAAATTTGGAACAAAATTTCGGGTCAATTTGATTGCGAATGATATTTGGCAAAAGGTGCACAACAGGCCTTATTCAGATGACCGGTTGATTAATAATTTTACGGGTATGATGAGTGCTTTTGACAACGGAGCATGGTACCAGGATAAATATAAAACCAGCCTGGGGTATAGATACGTTACAGGAGGTACCCAGAGCTTAACGCCTGACGAAAATATAAACTACGGCAATTACCGGGGCGATTTGCTAGACTACATGTGGAATGTAAAATCGAATACGCTTGACGAGTATAATAATCGCCTGATAGCGAGCATGACTGCTTATTGGGATATTGTAAAAAATGTTCAATTGCGCGGTAGAATCGCTACTGACTGGACTGCTGGCAAAACTGAAAGTAAAAATGCTTCCAGCGTACCGCTCGTCTACAACTATTCAGGATCTTACGGATTATCTACAAATAACTATTCGATTTTTTACGGCGATGTTCTCTTAACCTATTCAAAGAGAGTAACTGATGATCTTGAACTGAAAGTTTTAGGCGGATACGTCGCTGATAAAGAATCTTCTTATGCTACCAGTGTCAGCACCCGCGACGGGTTGACTACTGAAAACAGGTTTGATTTGACATCTTCAGCGAACCCACAATACAACAGTTCGGGCAACAGGTCTTACTTAACTAAAGATGCGCTAATCGGGACGCTTAATGGAAATTATAAAAACTACCTTTTCCTGGAAGGAACTGTAAGGAGAGACAGAACATCAACAATGAATCCATCACAGAATTCATTTGTTTATCCATCCGTCAATAGTTCTTTCGTATTATCGGACGTAGTTAAAATGCCTGAATTTATCAATTTTACCAAATTCAGGGCCTCCTGGGGAATCGTGGGTAACTATCCAAGGGCCTATTTAGCCAATGTGGCGTATTCTCTTGGAAATTTAGGAAACCAGGGTTCCGGCGGTTCAACGTTGACATCATCTGTCGCAACGGGCACTTATGGCAACGACCTGATCAAACCCGAAAAAAAGCATGAAATTGAATTTGGGCTCGCGGCCGGATTTCTTAAAAACAGGTTGAACCTGGATGTGGCTTATTATCATGCCAAGATTGTTGACCAGATATTGCCGCTTCAATTAGCGCAGTCAACTGGCGCCAGCAATATTTTAACCAATATCGGAACATTGCAAAATGCCGGCGTTGACCTTTCCATCACTGGTACGCCCGTTAGTACGAAAAATTTCAACTGGGAAAGCGGCATAAATTTTAATTTCAACAAGAATAAAATTTTGAAATTAACCAACGGATCAAACGAATTGATCAAAGCCGACTATGATGGAAACGCTGCTGTTTTAAAATCAGTAGTCGGACAGCCAATCGGCGATTTTTATGCTCACCCGATAAAAACTGACAGTAAGGGGCAGCCAATTGTAAACGACTATGGTGACGGTACATTGGATTATCAAATCGATGCAACACAATTGGTGAAATATGGCAATACGCAGCCGAAAGCTATTGGCGGATTTTTCAATACATTCAGCTATAAATCCATTGCAATGGAAATATATACTGATTTCAGGTTAGGAGGTTATGTGATGCCTACCGGTTTGAACTGGATGACTGGCCGTGGTCTTACCAAAGAAAGTTTAAATGGAATGGATAAAGCACATGGGGGTCTGTCCTATTACCTGGATGCTAATGGTTACGGCGTTGCAACCAGCGATGCTGCGGGACCCAATGGCGAAAAAGTCTATGATGACGGAATGCTATTAGCGGGTAATCTGCCCGATGGTACGCCCAATACTCATATTGAATCCTCGTCTGTTTATTATTGGTATGTGTACAATTGGGGTGGGCCGCAATATAGTAATTCACAATACTTCAAGTACATTGTAAAGAATAGTTATTGGAAAGTTCGCGAAGTATCATTGAGCTATAGTCTTCCTGCAAAACTTGCCAGTAAGTTAAAAGCCTCGAAGTTACAGGTCTCAGTATTCGGTCGCAATTTATTTTATTTGTACCGCACTATTAAGAATATGGATTCTGAACAGTTGACTACCGGGCTAAGTTGGGATTCCCAGGTTAGCAATGCAGGAACCAATTTTACCACCAGGACGTTCGGTGCATCCATAAGGGCTACATTCTAATTTTTAATTTATTAATACAGTTTTATGAAAAAAATATTTTTAATAATAGTAATTGCCGGGGTGGCAGGGTTATCGTCCTGCACCAAGAAGCAGTTAACCGATGACTATACTGATCCCTCAAAAGTTTCGTCCACTACCGTGGAAAAACAATTTGCGGGGTTCTTATCTGCAAATTTGGGTTATACAATGTACCAGTACTGGAACTATTTTGTTGTATTGCAGAATACAATGCTACCTTGGACTCAAACGGTAGGGATGATCAATTCTCCCGGCAGGTATGTTCCGGGAGCTGCTGCCATAGACACCAGGTGGTCTACTTATTATGCTTCCCTGGCCCAGTACAAAGAACTGCTTAGGTTGTATAGCACTTTAAGCGCGGATGACCAGGCAGATAAAAGAATATACATTATTGCCGCCACCATCTATTTTTACGATCAAAGCCAAAAAACAGTGGATTTGTTTGGCAGCATTCCCTGGTCTGAAGCGGGTTTGTTAGGTACGAATGGAGGTGACTACATTAAGTCTACGCCGGCGTATGACGACCCTTCAACTATTTATACGACCATGCTGGATGATTTAAAGGGCTTTTCCGACGAACTGAATTCGATAAGTTTAAAGACGGGAGTAGCAACGATTATCAATACGCAGGATTTTATTAATCATGGTGATCTTACAAAATGGAAAGAATATTGCAATTCCCTTCGCCTGAGGATGTTGACAAGGGTTTCAGGAGTTGCCTCTTTTCAATCCCGGGTAAGTAGTGAAATCGCCGCGATGTTAGCCAACCCGTCTAACTATCCGTTAGTGCTTACCAATGCTGACAATATTTTAATAACAGTTAGCGATCCTAACACCAGTGTGAGCAATGGATCGGGTACGGGTGCAGGTGCATCCTTTCATAGCGGACTAATTGGCTGGGGTGGCGGCGATATTGGCGGAAAAGTTATGATAGATTTTATGAATAATAATGCAGATCCAAGACTAAGGACGATATTTGAACCGGGTGATAGCGCTAAACCTGCAGGTACCTATATGGGTCTTGATCCATCATTAGGTAACACGCCTGCAACAGATTTAGTAGCCAGCAGTAAGTTGGCTCGCTATAACCGCTCAACACTTTCACAAAATATATATGTTCCAGGCATGCTAATCAATGCCGCGGAAGTCAATTTCCTTTTGTCTGAATATTATTTGAATGCAGGCAATGATGCTTCCGCAAAATCAACATACGAAGCAGGCATCAGTCAATCTATTGACTACTATTACTATTTGAGAACAATCAGCAATGATAACACTGATGTGTTATCATTGATTGCTCCCACACCCGCTGAAAAAAGTGCTTACATAGCCAGCAGCGGGGTCGACTGGGCTAATGCAGGCACTCCTGCTGAAAAATTGAGCAGGATAGCAACTCAAAAATGGATCAATTACAATGTATTGGAACCTGATGAAAACTGGGCTGAAATAAGAAGACTAAAGCTTCCCGCTTTGAATTTTGTAGCTGATAATTCCGGATTGGCGTCGCTGCCTCCAAACAGGTGGGTCTTACCTTCAAACGAAATTACCTACAACAGTGCAAATTACGCGGCTGTTGCAGCCAACGACAAACTAAGTACCAAGATTTTTTGGGATGTTAAGTAGTGCTTATTTGATTGAAAAAATTAAATATTTCAAACGTTTTTTCAGTTGTTTTCATTTCATAATTTTGTAATAGCAAACCAAAGACCTCCAACCTTTCACCAGGTTGGTTTTCTTTTTAAAAAACGGCTATTATGATGTTGACTAACTCTTGTATAGTTCGCCGAACAGTAAACTAACAGATGAGATTCCTCTTTAGATTTTATTTTAAGTAATTCCTATCAGACATGACTTTTAAACCGTTTTAATTCTTTTTTTTGACACCAAAAGGCTATATAGTTTGACTTTTGAAAAATCCAAAATGAAAAAGCACAACTTAGTTGCTCTATCGATAGTTCTTCTTCTTGCAATAGTTATTAGCGGATTTTCAATATTTACGGAATCTAAAAAGACTACACTTACATATAAAAACTTCCAAACAGGAGAGGAGCTAGCTAAAATATACTGTGCAAGTTGCCATATATTTCCATCTCCATCTTTACTTGATAAATCAACATGGGAAAAAGGTGTCCTTCCAAAAATGGGTTGGCGCCTTGGAATAAGAAAAGCGGGAGATGATCCTTATGCCGAGATGGAGAAGGATGAAGTGCAACTCGTTCAGGCGGAAAATGTATATCCGCCTACCCCACTTGTTACAAAAGAAAATTGGCAAAAGATAGTTGACTATTATCTGAAAACTGCCCCTGAAAAACCACTGCTTCCAAAGGGAGTTTTACCAATTGGAAATGAATTAAAAGGCTTTCACGCCGAGGAAGTTTTTATTGGAAAGAAAATAACGCCCAAAACATGCATGATAAAATTTGACGTCGCCTCTTCTTTGTTATACGCAGGCGATGCAGGTAATGAACTGTATGCCTTAAATAAAAACCTGGGGGTAGCCACCACATGGAAAGTAAAAAGTCCGCCGGTGGATATGGATTTTACCACACCCGGAATTCCCCGGGTTCTTTGCATGGGGTCTATCAGCCCTTCAGAGAAAAAGGAGGGTAGTTTGTATTCACCTGACCCCGGCGCCACGGCATCGACCCGGCAAATTTATGATTTCGAAAAACTTGCGCGGCCGGTTCAGTTTGCAAATGCAGATTTGAATGGTGATGGCCAAAAAGATTTGATAATCTGCCAATTTGGAAATCACACAGGCAGATTAAGTTGGTTTGATGGTGGCGACCCCGAAAAAGAACATGTTTTAAAAATTCAGCCCGGCGCCAGAAAAGTTGTCGTAAGGGATTTTAATGGTGACGGTAAGCCTGACATTATAGCTTTGATGGCGCAGGCAAAAGAAGAATTATTACTTTTTTTGAATGATGGAAAAGGAAATTTTACTGAAAAAATTATTGCCCAGTTTCCACCTGTATACGGGGTTAGCTACTTTGAGTTGGCCGATTTTAACAACGACAGTCATCCCGATATTCTGCTAACCAACGGGGATAACTGGGACCTGTCGCCTATAAGAAAATTTTACCATGGCATAAGAATATTAATGAATGATGGGAAGAATAACTTTAAAGAGAAATTATTTATTCCTTTTTATGGAGCGAGCAAGGCGATGGCTTATGATTTTGATGGCGATGGTGATCTGGATATTGCTGCGATATCATTTTATGACGATCCGTCCAAACCGGAAGATTCATTTATGTACCTGGAAAATAAAGACAATTTGAAATTTACAGCATCTACAACAAAACTAGCATCCAATGGCAAGTGGTTGACAATGGATATTGGTGATATTGACGGAGATGGCGATAAAGATATATTCCTTGGATCGTACATATATAGTATGGGAGAACTTACCAAACTTATGTATAAGGGAGTTGAAAAATTTCCGCAGATACTTTTTTTACGGAACGATAAAATAAAAAAATGAAATTATTCGATAACAATCCAAAATCCATACAACTGAAAGAAACACGGATGAAAATATTCTACCATGAAAATGAATACCGGCCTCAACTTGTAATAGGAATTAAAAATTCTTTATAACCTTCCTTAGTACCTTTAAACATGGCAAAAAAATATTCGATATTCCTGGTTTTATTAGTTCCCTTATTCACTTTTTTACAAGAATATTTTGTAGGAAAGCTCGATTCTGTTTTTAGTATGCCTCCTGATTTTGATGACAGCTATTATGGTTTTCCCATTCATGAACTCCGGGAAATGCAAATTATGAATATGGGGCAGTATGCTCATAGTAATCAGTCGATACAGCAGATTGTGTCAATAAAATAAATACTCATCCATCATTACAAAAAATAATTCCAAAAACGTTTCAATGAAAAAGCACTTTATTCTCCCATCTTTCGTGTGTACGATTGCCATTGCAGTCGCTCTAATCTTTTGTTCCATCACCAAACTTTCAGCCCAGGAGCACCAGGATTATTACCCTGATCCTGATACCGCAATTCAGCGTAGGCTCGAAGAATGGAAGGACCTGAAGTTTGGCTTGCTTATGCATTGGGGCGCATACAGCCAATGGGGCATTGTGGAAAGCTGGAGCATCTGCCCTGAAGACTTAGGTTGGGCTACAGGGGCAAGAAAAAAAGGAGAGTCGGATGATAATTATAACGAGTATGTAAAAAAATATACAAACCTTAAAACTACTTTTAATCCTGTAAGGTTTAATCCGGAAAAATGGGCAGATGCAGCAAAAGAAGCCGGAATGAAATACATGGTGTTCACCACAAAGCATCACGATGGCTTTTGTATGTTCGATAGCAAATACACGGATTACAAGATCACAGATAAGGACTGCCCTTTTTCGACAAACCCGCGTGCTAACGTGACTAAAGAAATATTCAATGCATTTCGTAAAGATAATTTTTGGATAGGTGCCTATTTCTCAAAGCCGGATTGGCACAGCGATTATTATTGGTGGAAAAAATTTCCGGCCAGCGACCGCAATGCTAATTATTCAATTGAGAAATATCCCGAACAATGGAAAAAATTTACTGACTATACGCACAACCAGCTTAATGAATTGGTGAGTGATTATGGAAAGGTTGATATTCTTTGGCTCGATGGTGGCTGGGTGCGTAAGAAAACAGATGAAGAAGTAAAGAGTGAATTGCTGGAGAAAGATAATGGCAACCGCTGGGCACGCAATCCGCAAAGCCAGGATATTGACATGCCGCGGTTGGTAAAAGAAGTAAGAGCAAAGCAACCAAAAATAATAGTTGTTGATAGAGCTGTTCCCGGTGAGCAACAAAATTATCTTACACCCGAACAGCATATTCCTGAAACAGGTTTGCCTTATCCGTGGGAGACTTGTATGACAATGGGTAATAGCTGGAGTTATGTGCCTAACGATGTTTATAAACCGGCTGATGAACTCATTAAAAAATTAGTTGACATCGTAAGCAAGGGTGGCAACTATTTATTGAATATTGGCCCGGGCCCTGATGGCGAATTGGATCCTGTGGCTTACCAGCGTTTGAAAGAAATAGGCGCGTGGATCAAAACAAACGGAGAGGCAATTTACGGTAGCCGCATGTTTTCGGTATTTGGTGAAGGAGAAAATATCCGCTACACACAAAGCAAAGATGGTAAGACAAAATATATTTTCCTGTTTGATTTTCCGAAGGATGAATTGCTGTTAACAAAAATGACTTTTAATAAAAAGACCAAACTGCAGTTACTGGGAAGTAAATCTAAACTTTCGTGGAAACAGAAAGACAATACAGTTGCAATAAAACTTCCGGCTTCTGTGAAATCAGTATCAAATTATGTTTGGGTAATTAAAGTTTCTGATTGAGGATGAAAGACAGTAAGGTTATAGTTAAAAATCTAAATACCTGACAAGATTATTTTGACAAAAAACTAAAATCTATTGTTAAGAAAAATCTTTGCAACCAGGTTGTCCACGAGATACTTTTTTTAGGGAGTCCTTTAAAATTCAAACAATGAAAAAATATTTTATTTTTTTAATTTTTATCTCTCCACTTATTGCCCATGCGCAAATAAAACCAATAAACTTCGACCCTGTTGATTGGGTGAATCCATTAGTAGGAACACAGTCGACGTATGGTTTATCTACCGGCAATACTTACCCGGCGATAGCAATGCCATGGGGAATGAATTTCTGGACACCGCAGACCGGTAAGATGGGCGACGGCTGGCAATATGTTTACACTGCCGATAAGATAAAAGGATTTAAACAAACCCATCAGCCCTCTCCCTGGATGAATGACTACGGTGTTTTTTCGATAATGCCAGTAACCGGCAAAATGGTTTTTAAAGAGAATGACAGGGCAAGCTGGTTCTCGCATAAAGCAGAAATTGTAAAGCCGTATTATTATAGTGTTTACCTCGCTGATGCAAACGTGACTACCGAAATAACCACAACAGAAAGGACTGCAAATTTTGTTTTTACGTTTCCTGAAAATGATAGCTCGTTTATAGTTGTGGATGCTTTTGATAAAGGCTCTTATGTAAAAATTTTGCCGGAGGAAAAAAAGATAATCGGCTATTCAACAAAAAACAGCGGAGGTGTTCCGTCTAATTTTAAAAATTATTTTGTTATCACATTTGACAAACCATTTTCACTTTCTTACACATGGCACGATAGCGTTCCTGATAAAAGCAACCTTGAAATGCAATCAGATCATGCTGGTGCTATAGTAGGATTTAAAACGGGCAAAGGAGAAAAAGTAAATGTAAAAGTTGCTTCTTCATTTATTAGCCCGGTGCAGGCAGCATTGAATTTAAAAAATGAAATCGGTAACGATTCCTTTGAGGCTACAAAACTAAAGTCAAAATCTGCGTGGAATAAAGTATTGGGAGCGGTGAAAGTTGAAGGTGGCAGTGATGCACAAATGGCAACTTTCTATTCATGCCTTTATCGCACCGTATGTTTTCCGCAAAAACTGTATGAAATAGATGGTGATGGCAAAGTAGTTCATTACAGTCCTTACAACGGAAAGGTACTCACGGGCTACATGTATGGCGGCACGGGCTTCTGGGACACGTTTCGTGCTTTGTATCCCTTGCTGAATTTATTATATCCTTCAGTAAATAAAGAAATGCAGGAAGGTCTTATAAATGATTATAAAGAAGGTGGCTTTTTACCGGAATGGTCTGCGCCCGGTTTCCGTAGTGTCATGATTGGAAATAACTCTGCTTCGGTAGTTGCTGATGCTTATATGAAAGGTATGAGAGGATATGATATCAACACCCTTTACGAAGCATTAAAACATGGTGCTAACAAAGAAGGCCCACTGGATGCTGTTGGAAGAAAAGGCGTGAAGTTCTATAACGAAATCGGCTATGTGCCTTATGATGCCGGCATCAATGAAAATGCCGCAAGAACTTTAGAATACGCTTATGATGATTTCACGATTTATCAATTGGCAAAAAAACTTAACCGGCCAGAATCAGAAATTGCTGTCTATGAAAAGCGGTTGCATAATTATAAAAATGTTTTTGATCCTGAAACAAAATTAATGCGTGGCAGAAACACAGACGGAAGTTTTGCAAAACCATTTAGCCCTTTCAAGTGGGGCGATGCCTTTACCGAAGGAAATAGCTGGCACTATAGCTGGAGTGTATTTCATGATATAGCGGGATTGATAAAACTTATGGGAGGAAGGGAATATTTTGTAAAAAAACTGGATTCCGTTTTTAGCATGCCTCCTGTTTTTGATGATAGCTATTATGGTTTTCCCATTCATGAAATTCGTGAAATGCAAATCATGAATATGGGACAGTATGCACATGGTAACCAGCCGATCCAGCACATGATCTATTTATACAATTATGCGGGCGAGCCCTGGAAAACACAATATTGGGTGCGGCAGGTAATGGATAAATTATATTCGACTAATCCTGATGGTTACTGTGGTGATGAGGACAATGGACAGACATCTGCCTGGTATATTTTTTCTGCATTAGGCTTCTATCCCGTGTGCCCGGCAACAACGCAATACGTCCTTGGAGCTCCACTTTTCAAAAAGATTACGCTGAATATGGAAAATGGGAAATCATTAGTTATAAATGCGTCTGCCAATAGCGGCAAAAATATCTATGTAAAGGATTTAAAATGGAACAATAAAATCTATAATAAAAATTATGTAGATCATTTTGATTTATTAAAAGGAGGCGTCCTCAATTTTTCAATGGACAGCAACCCGAATAAACAAAGAGGAACAATGGCTGATGCTTTTCCATATTCATTTTCAGTAAATAAATAATTTTCATGAACAACAGAAGGCAATTTCTTCAAACTACGGGTATCCTTACAACCGGTTTACTACTAAAGCAATCAGGCGCATTTGCCTTTGAAAAAAAAGATTTCGCAAGTAAGCGTCCTCCCGTATCTGAAAGAAAATTTACGAGTACTGCAGTTGAAGAAGCTATTTCAAAAATTAAAAAGCAAATTGCCGATCCTGAGCTTTCCTGGCTGTTTGAAAATTGTTTCCCAAACACATTAGATACAACTGTTGATTTTGAAATAATTGATGGCAAGCCGGATACATATGTGATCACCGGTGATATTGATGCCATGTGGTTACGAGACAGTACCGCCCAGGTGTGGCCCTATCTTTCATTGATAAAAAATGATGGTGATTTACAACAACTGGTAGAAGGCGTAATAAACCGCCAGGTGAAGTGCATTCATCTTGATCCGTATGCAAATGCATTTTATAAAGATGAAAATAAAATAAGCGAATGGAAGAGTGATCTCACTACCATGAAGCCGGGTATTCATGAACGTAAGTGGGAGATAGATTCATTATGCTATCCGGTTCGGCTGGCGCACCAGTATTGGAAGCTTACAGGGAAAGCTGATGTGTTTGATAAGAAGTGGGAAAAATCGATTGCATTAATTGTAAAGACTTTTAAAGAGCAGCAGCGAAAAGATGGACAAGGCCCATACACTTTTCAAAGAACAACGGCATGGGCAACAGACGGTGTTCCTCTCGCTGGTTACGGATACCCGGTGAAGCCTGTAGGCCTTATCTGTTCAATATTTCGTCCTAGCGATGATGCTACAATTTTTCCTTTCTTAATTCCTTCAAACTTTTTTGCTGTGGTAAGTTTGCGGCAGGCGGCAGAAATGGTAAATACTATTCATAAAAATACACGGCTTGCCAATGAATGTACTGCTTTGGCAAATGAAGTAGAAGCCGCGCTTAATAAATATTCAATTATTAATACTTCTCAATCAGGTAAGATTTATGCCTACGAAGTAAATGGTTTCGGAAGCTCTAATTTAATGGACGATGCCAATGTTCCCAGCCTTTTGTCATTACCTTATTTAAATGCGGTGAAAGCAAGCGATCCAATTTATACTAGTACAAGAAAATTTGTTCTCTCCTCAAACAATCCATTTTTCTTTAGAGGAAAAGCAGGAGAGGGGATTGGTGGCCCCCACGCAGGGATGGACATGATCTGGCCTTTGAGTATTATCATGCGTGGATTAACAAGCAACAATGAAGCGGAAGTTAAAAAATGCTTAGTCATGCTAAAAAGTTCAAATGCAGGAACAGGATTTATGCATGAAGCATTTAATAAAAATGATGCATCCAATTTTACACGTAAATGGTTTGCGTGGGCGAATACGCTTTTTGGTGAATTGGTACTTCATACTTCAAATAAATATCCAGCCATATTAAAAGAAAAATTTTAAACCAATATGAAAGAAAAAATTTTATTTTTAGTCTTCACACTGTTTGTTGGTTTTGCGGCCCGGCCACAAAAAAAAGATATTTCTGTAATTGCATATTACACCCATGGCCGTGATGATATTGACAGCTTTGCTGTCGAAAAACTAACTCACATCATTTTCAGTTTTGCTCATCTAAAAGGGAATGATCTTAACATAAGCAGCGCTGCTGATTCTGCTTTGATTCAGAAACTGGTAAGTCTTAAAAAAACATACCCCAGTTTAAAAATTATGCTCTCCCTGGGAGGCTGGGGTGGCTGTGCACCATGCTCTGATGTTTTTTCAACAAAAAAAGGACGAAAAGAATTTGCAAAATCAGTAAAAGAATTAAATAATTATTTTGGAACAGATGGAATTGATCTCGATTGGGAATATCCTGCTATTAGCGGCTATCCGGGGCATAGATTTGCGCCTGAAGACAAAAAAAACTTTACGGCATTGGTTGTAAAGCTTCGAAAAAAATTGGGAAAAGAAAATGAATTGAGTTTTGCTGCAGGAGGGTCAGGAAGATTTATTGAAAATTCGATAGAATGGGAAAAGGTGATGAAAAAGGTAAACCGGGTGAATCTTATGAGCTATGATCTCGTCGGCGGTTATGCAACAGTTACCGGTCATCACACCCCGTTATATTCATCAACGCCAAATGCCGGATCTGTGAATGCAGGGGTAAAATTGATGGAACTGCACGGGGTTCCTGCCCATAAAATTGTAGTAGGAGCTGCATTCTATGGACGTATGTTTGAAAATGTACAGGACTCTCTTAACGGTTTGTACCAAACAGCAAAGTTCAAACGCGGCATTCCGAATAAATATTTTTCAACGATGCTGTCGGCGGATAGTGGCTTTGTTTCTCATTGGGATAGTACTGCGCAGGCTCCCTATTCATATAACCCGGAAAAAAGGCTTTTTGTTACGTACGACGATAAAATATCTGTTGGGTTGAAGACAAAATATGTAATTGACAATGACTTAGGCGGAATTATGTTTTGGCAACTTCGTGAAGATCCATATGCCGATGGGCTTCTTGAAGCAATTGATGCTGTAAAAGCTAGTTATAATAAGCCGTGACAAACAGATGAAAGCTGTAGATTGTTATAAAATTTTATCTGCCTGCTGGCGTTTTGTTACGCTTCTGTGCAAGGCGCAGGGGCTGAACTCAGGGAAGGTAGAAAAATTCAATAAAACATGAGCGGCTTTTGAAATAATTGCCGAACTTTAGCAGCCTTGGAAATACGATTACTGAGCGAGACAGCCCATCTGCGGAAATTAAAACTGGTACATCTTTTAAGCTGATTAAAAACAGGTATACGAATGAGATTAAAATTATTATATGTGACTCTTTTACTTTGTGCAATTGTTTGCACATGGGTATCCTGTATGAATAATGAAGATAGCAAAGAGCCACCTTTGCCGGATAATGTTAGTTACAATTTTCACATCCGCCCAATTTTATCCGATAAATGTTTTAAATGCCATGGCCCTGATGTAAGCAAGCAGGAAGCAGGATTAAGACTTGACTACGCGAAATTCGCTTATGCTCCTCTTACTGAAATGAAGGGTGCCTTTGCAATAGTTCCCGGTAAGCCTGAAGAATCTGAATTGATGAAAAGAATTTCTTCGACCGATTCGTCTTATATGATGCCTTTACCTGAATCGCATCTTGGTGCGTTAACACCTTATCAAATAAAATTATTTCAAAAGTGGATTAAGCAGGGAGCAAAATATGAAACGCATTGGGCATTTATCAAACCCAAAAAGGCTCCTCTACCTGCGGTAGAAGATAAGGCGTGGCCTGCGAACGAAATTGATTATTTTATTCTTAAAAAGCAGGAGGAGGAAGGATTAAAACCAAATGCTGAAGCAGATAAAGAAAGACTTTTAAAAAGAGTATCACTGGATCTTACTGGTTTGCCCCCATCCGAGGAAATGATGAATAAGTTTATGGCAAACAATGATCCCGAAGCTTATAGTGCTGTCGTTGACGAATTATTAAACAGCCCGCAGTATGGAGAAAAAATGGCGCTTCATTGGCTTGACATTGCGAGGTATGCTGACAGCTATGGTTACCAGGATGATAATGTAAGAACGCAATGGCCATGGCGCGATTGGTTGATACATGCCTTCAATGAAAACATGCCTTACGATAAATTCGTTACCTGGCAACTTGCCGGTGATTTGTTGCCTGATGCTAATAAAGAAGAGATACTGGCAACTGCTTTTTTGCGTAATCATAAATACACCGAGGAGGGTGGTATTATTCCGGAAGAATACAGGGTGGAATATAATATTGACAAAACCAAAACATTTGGAAGAGGCATTATTGGGCTGACGGTTGAATGCGCTCAATGCCACGATCACAAATACGATCCCATTTCTCAAAGGGAATATTACCAGATGTTCGCCTTTTTCAACATAAGTAAAGAGCCGGGTTTTGAGGGTGACGTAAGTACGTCCAAACCCGCGAAAACCCCTATTCTTACTATAGATAGCAGCGATCTTCATAATATGCTTTCTTTTATCAATGATAAGGATACCGGTAAACTAACGGTATCGGTGATGGGCGATCCCGATACGCTTCGTAAAACATTTATTTTAAACCGCGGGGTGTATGATCAGCCTACTCTTGAAGTAATGCCATCGGCGCCCAAGTCTGTTTTATTTTATGATACGGTTAAGCTACCCCGCAACCGCCTTGGCCTTGCAGAATGGGCGGTTGATAAAAATAATCCTCTTACTGCCCGTGTTTTTGTGAATCAGATATGGCAGGAAATTTTTGGACGGGGACTTGTAAAAACGTCTGGTGATTTCGGAGCACAGGGCGAATTGCCTTCTCATCCCGAATTGCTGGATTGGCTGGCTGTTGATTTTATGGAACATAGATGGGATATCAAAAGGCTGATGAAGCAAATTGTAACTTCATCTACCTACCGGCAATCAGGAAATATTGTTGAAGACAACTATGAAAAAGATCCTGAAAATGTTTATCTCTCACGTGCTCCCCGCCTGAGAGTAAAAGCCGAGATTGTAAAAGATATTATTTTAGAAAGCAGTGGCCTGTTGGTTAAAACGATTGGCGGTCCCAGTGTAAAACCTTACCAGCCTAAAGGCCTTTGGGAAGGTGCAACATCGGGCCGGGGAGAACTGGCAACTTACAAGCAGGATAAGGGTGAAAGCCTTTACCGCAGGGGAATGTACACCTTCATAAAGCTTACTGTGCCTCCCCCGAACATGGCAATCTTTGATGCAAGCAACAGGGATCTTTGTGAAGTAAAGAGACCCGTTACCACCACGCCGTTACAAGCCTTAATGATGATGAATGACCCCACAGTTTTGGAAGCATCAAGAGTATTTTCTCAGAGATTGCTGGAAGAAAAAAGCTCCGTTGATGAAAAAATTACAAGAGCTTTTCATCGCATTATTTGCCGTATGCCCGATAAAAAAGAAACAGATATTCTTAAAAATTATTTTGTCGAACAGTTGCAACAATTCAAACAAAAAAAGCTTGATGCTGCGACAACGATCAAAGTTGGCGAATATCCCAATGATGATAGAGTTGATGTAAATGAAACTGCAGCGCTGATGAAGGTGATCTCCGCAATTTATAACATGGAAGAAGCAATAACAAAATCCTGATCATGAATAAAGAATTTTTAGAACACAATCTTGGTATCAATCGCCGGAAATTTCTGTCAAGATTAAGTTTAGGAGTCGGCAGTGTCGCGTTAGGCTCTTTACTGATCCCCGATCTTTTCGGAAGTAAAAGTGAAGAAGAAATGCTGGTCACCGGTCTTCCGCAATTTGCACCGAAGGCAAAAAGAATTATTTATTTATTCCAAAATGGTGCGCCCTCGCAGCTTGATCTTTTTGACTACAAACCAAAACTGCAGGAGATGTTTGGTGAAGATCTTCCTGCGTCTATTCGTATGGGTCAGCGCCTTACAGGTATGACTGCAGATCAGAAAAAATTTCCATTGGCCGGTTCTGTATTTAAGTTCAATCAGTATGGACAGACCGGCGCATACATTAGTGAGTTGCTGCCGCATACTTCAAAAATTGTGGATGATCTGTGCATCATTAAAAGCATGTACACGGAAGCCATCAATCATGATCCTGCGCTTACATTTTTTCAAACCGGCGCACAGGTGGGTAACCGCCCGAGCATGGGTTCATGGATGAGTTATGGATTAGGCACTGAAAATAAAAACCTCCCTGCGTTTTGTGTTTTATTATCAAGAGGAAAGGGGAACGGGCAAGGAGTATATTCCAAATTATGGAGTAATGGTTTTCTGGATTCCGTTCACCAGGGCGTGCAGTTCAGCAGCGGAGAAAATCCTGTGTTGTATCTAAACAATCATGATGGCATTGATAAAAATGACAGGAGGAAAATGCTTGATGTATTAGCCGAGTTAAATGAAGAATCTTTTAAGACAACAGCCGATCCGGAAATTCATGCGAAGATTCAACAGTATGAACTAGCCTATCGTATGCAGACTGCAGTTCCTGAAGTAACTGATCTAACCAAGGAACCTGAAGATACCATAAAATTATACGGACCCGATTGCCTGGTTCCCGGAACGTATGCTGCTAATTGCCTGCTGGCAAGAAAACTATCAGAGAATGGAGTTCGCTTTGTACAGCTATACCACCAGGGCTGGGATGCACATGATAGTCTGCCATCGCAAATTAAAGGACAGGCTATGGATACCGACCAGGCTTCTGCCGCATTGATCACTGATTTAAAACAAAGAGGATTATTAGATGAAACGCTCGTGATCTGGGGTGGAGAATTTGGAAGAACCAATTATTGCCAGGGAAAACTTACCAAAGAAAGTTATGGACGCGATCACCATCCACGCTGCTTTACCGTATGGATGGCAGGCGGTGGTGTGAAGCCGGGAGTTTATGGCGAAACAGATGAGTTTGGATATAATGTTATTCAAAACGGAGTACATGTACATGACTTCCAGGCAACGGTTTTGAATCTTATGGGGCTTGATCATGAGAAATTAGTGTTCAAGCATCTTGGGCGTCGCTACAGGCTTACCGATGTTTCGGGCACAGTTGTGAAGGATATAATCGCGTAGGGTTATTACACGAATTTTTTTATCCACGAATTACACAAATTAAGAAAGCAAAGAATATTCACTCGTGCAGCGTCACTGCGAAAAAATGCGGTAGAAGAAAGTTGTTTGAATCAAGAAATATTTAGCATTTTTTGCGACAATCCCTTTGAAAGCGGTTTCAAGGAGATTGCTTCGTCGCCGCAGAGAGTTATTATAATTCATAGATCGCTCTGGCTCCTCGCATAGGCGTGACTGGGGAGACAAGTCCGAAGGACTTAAATATTAATAACCGTTGGTGAAACCAATGGATAGAAACAAATTAAAAAAACCAATTCTCATGCAGCGCAGAAACTTCATTAAGAACACATCACTAACAATGGCAGCCCTAATGGTGAAGCCTTCCATTCCACTTCAACAGGATACTATTCTTGGGCAGGGTAACAAACGATATAAACTCGATACGCACTGGAGCCAGGCAGATGTTGCGAAGTATCCCGTGAACGATTGTCATGAAATGATACAGGATAGCAAGGGACGCATACTACTGCTTACTAATGAAACCAAAAACAATGTGATTATTTACGATAAGGCAGGAAAATTATTAACCACATGGGGCAATGAATATCCCGGTGCGCATGGTCTCACCTTGTTTGATGAAAACGGTACTGAAGTATTATTTATCTGCGATAATAAGCGCCACCAGGTAATTAAGACTACGATTGACGGAAGGGTGTTAATGGTGCTGGACTATCCAAAAGAAACAGGTCAATACACTAAAGAGGAAGAATACATTCCCACAGAAACCGCGATTGCACCCAATGGCGATATTTACGTAGCCGATGGATATGGCAAGGATTTCATCATTCAATATGATCCTAAAGGACGTTACATAAATCATTTCGGTGGAAGAGGCAGCGAAGAAAAACACTTATTAAATGCACATGGTATTTGCCTCGATTTCAGGGACAGCGATCAACCCAATTTGATCGTTACTTCACGCCAGCAAAATTCATTCAAGAGATATAAAATGAACGGCGAATACATCAATACTATTTCATTGCCGGGTGCCTGGGTATGCAGGCCCGTTATCAACGGGGATTTTTTATATTCAGCGGTTTTGCAAACGAATGCACGCCAAGGACAGCAATCAGGATTTGTTACTATTCTGGATAAAAATTATAAGGTAGTTTCCAACCTTGCAGGGTCTGAGCCAACTTATAAAGATGGTAAGCTTGATGAAATGTATCAAACTATAAAATGCTTTTCTTACCCGCATGATGTATGTGTGGATGATGAACAAAATTTATACGTTGCGCAATGGAATTCAGGGAAAGTATATCCTTATAAATTATCCCCCGCTATTTCATGAAGAAAATATTTTTACCGGTAGTAATATTTTTATTTTTCAACGATTGCTATGCGCAACAACTGTTTCAACTGGCGCCTCCGATGTTAAATTATGGCTCCGCTTTTTTTTCAGGATATGTAATAGCTTCATTAAAATTTGCTCAACCGGGAACACAAATATTTCTTACATTAAATAATAAGGAACCGACAGAGAATGATGCGGCTTATCAAAACCCAATTGTAATAAATAAAAATCTTACCACATTAAAAGCAAAAGTTTTTGGTAACGGTTATCTTCCCTCAGAAACGGTGCAGGTAACGTTTATAAAAGATGGATTGAAAATAAAATCAATTGAACAGCCGGCCGCCAATGAAAGATTTCCCGGTAACGGCGCACAAACCCTCTATGATAATGAAGGAGGCATTGCCGATCTGCATAATAAAAATTTTTTAGGTTATCAACAGGATTCCGTAGAAATAGATGTTGCTCTTGAAAAAGAGGAGAAAGTAAAATCTGTCTTAATTGATTTTTTGCAGGACCATGGAAGCTGGATATTTCTTCCGCAAAGTATCCGTGTATTTTATTTTAATGAAAAATCAAAAACATATGATTTAATGGAGCAGAAAAAAATTCCGCCAAGTGCTATCGCAATGGGAAGCTCCAATGTTTTTGAAATATTAAAACCAGGTAAAAAGATCAAAACAGGTAAAATAAAAATTATCTTAGAACCCTTACAAAATATTCCCCATGGCCATCCTGCTGCCGGAAAACAGGCGTGGTTATTTATTGACGAAATAAAAATTTATTAAGCGCATGCAACGTTTGAAATCTATAATTTTTAATATCACATTTGCGCTCAATATACTTTTGTTATTCCTGTTGATATTCGACAGCAGGCTGCAAGTGCCCGCATGGCTACAGGTTGCTGGAAGAATGCACACTATGTTTTTACATTTCCCGATCGTGATGTTGGCACTTTGTATTTTCTGGGAGTTATTTTCAGGATATAAAAAGTCGTATGTAGGAGTAAAAGCAGAGATAGGTGATGAATTGTTATTGGCTGCTGCGATTACTTCCGTTATTACAGCACTAATGGGATTATTTCTTTCGCGGGAAGCAGGCTACACGCCTGACCTGCTCGTGTGGCACAAATGGGGCGGCGTTTTTATTTCTTTTCTTTCCCTCGCATGGTATGTATTCCGCGTAAAAATGCGACAGATAAAGCCGGCATTATTAACTACGGCACTTGCTGCTATGATCATGATTATTGTAACAGGACATCTCGGCTCCAACATAACACATGGCGAGGATTTTTTGCTGGCACCGATTACGCCCGAAAAGCAAAAGCCGATCGTTTTGTTTGAAGATGCTGTAGTATATGCGAATATGGTGCAACCGATTTTGGAAGCAAAATGTATAAGTTGCCATAATGCTCAAAAAGCAAAAGGTGAGCTTGTTATGGAAACGCAGGAGCTGTTGTTGAAAGGTGGTAAGGACGGAAAGCTATGGGATTCTACTGCGAACGATCTTGGACTATTGATGGAAAGAATTCACCTGCCTCCGCAAAGTAAAAAGCACATGCCGCCGCAGGGCAAACCGCAACTTACGGATGAAGAAACGGAAATATTATACCGCTGGATAAAAGGCGGCGCCAGCTTTACTGCAAAGGTCGCTGAACTTCCGGAGCGGGATTCCCTGCGGTTGTTGGCAGCGCCATTATTTCAAACCATAGAGACAGATAATTACACATTTGCACCTCCTGATGAAAAGAAGGTAAGCGCACTAAATAATAATTACCGGGTGGTTCGCCCGCTGGCAATAGGTTCACCTGCATTGGGCGTTGAGTTTTTCGGAACAGAACAATTTAAGCCGGAACAGCTAAAAGAATTGCTTGATGTAAAAGAACAACTTGTTTCGCTCAACCTGAATAAGATGCCCGTTGGTGATGAAGATTTAAAAACCATCAGCCAGTTTGCAAATCTGCGAAAGCTTAATTTATCATTTACAAATATCACCGGCGCAACATTAAATGAACTGGCAAAGCTTAAGGAATTAAAGCTGTTGTCTTTGTCAGGAACCAAAATAAAATCAACCAACTTGCAATCACTGGCGGCGTTGCCAAAGCTTACGCAGTTGTTTGTATGGAATACGCCATTGCCGCCGGAAGAAATAAAGCGATTGCAGAAGCAATTAAAAACGACTTCCGTTGAAACCGGCTACAAAGGGGATACGGTTGTAATAAAATTAAATCCGCCGATCATAGAAAATGAAGAGCAGGTGATAACACAGCCGGAAGCGCTGAAATTAAAACATTATATAAAAGGCGTTGTCATTCGCTACACCACTGATGGCAGCGAGCCCGATAGCATTGGCTCCCCAATTTACCAGGATAATGTAATGCTTGATAAAAAGCAAACCATAAAAGCAAAAGCTTATAAGCCCGGCTGGATCAGCAGCGATGTTGTTGAAAAGATATTTTACAGATCCGGCGTAGTGCCTGACTCGGTTGAATTGGTAAGCGCACCCGACCCGCAAAACAAAGGAGATGGCGCCTTAACCCTCTATGATGGCAAAAAGGGCAGCCTGAATTTCCGTGACGGAAAGTGGCTGGGCTACAGGGTTCAACCAATGGAAGCTTTGATTTATTTGGATAAAGAACAGCAGGTCTCCTCAGTTACCATCAGCAGCATTGTGGACATAAACAGTTACCTGATGCCGCCGCAGGAAATAGAAGTATGGGGCGGAAATGATAAAGCATCATTACATTTATTACAGCGTCTGCAACCGGAACAACCAACCAAAGAGAAGCCCATATACTTAGCCGGTTACGATGTAAACTTTAATCCTGCCGATCTCAAAGTTTTAAAAGTAATTCTCAAGCCCGTAAGCAAACTACCGGCATGGCATAGGGGCAAAGGAGAGAAGGGATGGATATTTGTGGATGAGGTGTTTTTGAATTGAGGAGTGATAATGGAAAGATGGAATAATTGCAAACCATTTTTAAAGCCGGTGGGGGTATCATATTTATATGTTATCTGCGAACGTGACCATCTTTATGTCAAGCTTCAAAACGTCAAAAAATGGAAAAGAAACACCAAGTTTTTGTAAGTTCTACTTATAAGGATTTAAAAGACGAGCGATTATTATATTTAATTGTTGGCGGAAGGTTGGGTCACTAAGCCATCCGCCGCCGATATCTGGGTGTTCGAGCGTGAGGTTTTTGCCCATTGGTGGCCTTTCCTTTCAAAAGTAAAAGTAGTTACAAATAAAGAAAAGAAGCCGCTGGTTGCGTGTTTGTGCTGATGGTTTTGCAGCCTTGCATCACCAATGTCAGTTTGCAGCTAAGAGTTCATTGTAACTACCATCGTTGAGCAAAGTTCCTTCGGCCCGGAACGATTGCTGAAACATGTACCACAGCCCATTGTTAGCACGTCTGCCAGGCTTGCATAGATGCGAATGTTATTTGCAATTTTCACTAGGAAATCCAGAGCCCTACGTAATCAAGAATGTTCCATTTCTCTTCTTTCTTTTCCAAAAAATACACTTTTCCATCTCCGCATAATTGTCCACAAACTAATGACACATAAACGCATGCCTTGTCCTTGGAATTGTTGAAAGATATTCTTGAGAATGATACGATTCCAACTTCTTTAAATTCATTTTGTGTTTTACATAGTTTATCCACTATCTTATAATTTTCACTTGGTCTAATTTTAGATTTATGAATAACTTCAATCTTATTACTTTTTCTAAAAAGAGATTTAAGTATTGAAACAAAGGTGGTATCTTCTTTAAGCAGCTTATTGTTTTGAAATATCATTTTAAAGGATAATTCACTACCCATTTTTAAAATCACCGTGTCTTCCAAAAGAACATAAAGATTTGCCGTGTCGATCACTTTACTCGTGCTGTCTATCCATCTAAGAAGTTCGGTATTTTTTAAACTATCTGCTCTTGTCTTTATAGGACGACTTAACCATAATAACGAGCCTTTTGCTTTCTTTCTCCATTTACTAGGCTTACCAACTGATTTGTCAAATACAATATTGTATATCTGATATTTTTCGTTTTCAAATCGATTGGTATTGTCACACCCAATAAGTATAAAAAAGATGAAGGCGGAAATAAATAATCTGCACATGTATTTTCTACGATAAGATGCACTATTTGGAAGTATCCACAAATTTTAGGTAACGCCTGGCTTTACGAATGTTTCAACCAATGTTCCTCTCTGAGCCATCATCATTCCTACATATTTCCCCCGAATCGTCGCAAAAAATAAATGGGAGGCATCAAAAAATAAATGTTGATTTTCCAGCCACTGCCGCCGCAGTAAGTTTACACCACAACATTTATTTTTCACTTTTTACAAAATAATATCATCATGTCAAATGTAAAATTCACCGGGGTCAATATTGCCGCAGCGCTGCTGGTCCTTGGTTTTTTCTTTCCATGGGTTTCTATACTGGGCGCTGCATCCATGTCCGGCTTTTCAATTGTTAGCACTGGTATATCACCGGGTATGCTCGGTATGCTTATACAAGGCCTTGACAGGCTGCTGATGGTACTTATCCTGGTAGTGCCGGTGAGCGGCGCTATCATACTGTATCAAAATTTTTCGGGGAGTAAAAAATTTGGCCGGTTCTATAAGCCTGCGCATTTTATTCCGGCCATTACAATTATTGCGGGATTGACGCTGCTGTATTTTAAGATGAAGCCAGACCCGCCCGCTCAGGGGTTTGACGGTTACGGCTACACTCCAGGCATGTCACGGCAATTAAGTGATCTCTCACCCAGTATCTTCGATATCACGGGCTTTGGTGTTTACCTTAGCTTAGTAGCTTCCGTATACCTGCTGCTGGTAAGTATGGGCAAAGTAAAAGACAAGGAATATTACAAACCAACAGTTGTGGCAAATACCAACACAGTTTCAGCGATTGATACAACAGCGAAAGAAGCCGAAAAAATATAAGGCCGGTATTGCAAGCAAAATGTGCATGGCTGAAAGGGGAACATCAGCCATTGCCATTTAGAAAGAAGTCAAAACTATCGCTTCTTAATCCAAGGCGCATTGTTTCCAGGGGTATAGCATCATTAGGTTCTATATTTCCCAGGTTTGCATTGCAGCCAAGAAGCTTTATAAAATATAATTGCTGGTCTTTTTCAGGCGCTTCCCATATTATTTTTTCAGCAGGTACTTTAGTTAAAATCTCGGCTACCAATCCCTGGCGTACCTCCCCGGAATCCCGGTACAAGCCTTCGTGCCCTGATTCTTTTGCTTCTGCAACGAGATAGCTGGAGCCTGCATTTAGCTCGGCCTGCATTAATTCAATCCATCGGTAAGGCGGGGTAATTTTTACTTTATCATTATCCTTTGAACCAATCTCACTTATTACCCGGCCTCTTGCGGAAAGCGTCTTTATAAACTCACATTTTTTTTGATGCGGAATGTCAATGTCGCCATCGGAAATTTCAATAAGGGAAATTTCATGCTCGTCAACCATTTTTATATAATCTTCAAACTGGTTGCGGATAACAAAGGCTTCAAACAAAAGGCCGCCAAAGAAAACATCAATGTTATGCGACTGGTACAATTTTATTTTTTCTTTTACATGCGAGCTAACCATTGCCGTACCGAAGGCAAGTTTTACCATATCTATGTGAGTCGACGCAACAGACAACATGTTTTCAGCTTCAGCCATGCCTAATCCCTTATCGTTGATCATCGTTATGCCAAAGGTGCGTTTTTGTTTTGTTCGTGGCGGGAGCTTTGTAAGATTGAAGTTCATAATAATGTGGATTAATGTTATCAGGAATAAATGCGGCCTAGGATTTCAACAATTGCACATAATCATTTGTATTATAATCCTCCATTCCACTATTCGCTTTGATTAAAAAGCCCTTTTCATCAAAGATAAAGGTAGCAGGGATGCCATTAATGTTAAACATTGCAGGCAATGGTTCTGCCGGATAATATACCGGTATCTGCAATTTCTTTTTCTTTGCAAAATGTTTTGCCAGTTCAAAATTATCATCTAATGATAACATCACAAACACTACTTTTTCCTTATCGAGTTTACGTTGCAGCTTTTCAATGGACGGTATCTCTGCCCTGCATGGCGGGCACCACGATGCCCATAAATTTACAAATACTTTTTTACCCTTCAGGTCTGCAAGATTAATAATACTGCCATCGCCGGCCATAATTTTAAACGAAGGCAATTCCGGAGTTGCAGCAGTTGTAATATCGGCTGCTTGTTCCATTTTTGCGGACGGGGCTGTGTGTGCAATATTAAAGGAAGTGTCGCTTATTGTGTTGGAACAGGCTGCAATTATTGTGAGCGCTAATCCCAGCAACACGATAAATTTAATGTTCATTTTTTTTGTTTTATAATGACAGTTTCCGTTTTATGATTTGGTTTTATCATTGTAATTTTTCTTACAGGCGGCGACAATTATTTACAAATTTTTATAAGAGATCTTTTAGCTGTTTAATAAATTCATTTGTGTTATAGCCGGCGAGACCTTCATGCTTAAGCACAACTTCGCCCTGCCTGTTAAGTACAACAGTAGTTGGCAATGTGCCGCTAAAAATTCCGGCCGGAACATCTTCTGAACGATGGTATAACGGAAAATTAAAATGATTCTTATCAAGATATTGTATGGCTTTTGCTTTGTCCTCATCTTCATTTATAAAAAGAAAAACAAACCTGTTATCATTTTTTAGTTTCTTATACAATTTATCCAGGGACGGCATTTCCGCCCGGCATGGCGGGCACCATGATGCCCAAAAATTGATGAAGACAACTTTGCCCTTTAACGAGATGACATTAGTTGTTTTTCCCGTAGCATCTGTAAATGAAAAAGAGACTTCTTCAACTGAAATTTCATTCGGTCCATCTTTCTTTATTTTCGCATTGAACAAGCCAACAGACACCAGCTGCTGTAACAGCCAGGACTTGGCGCCGGAACTAGCAATAAGGACGAGTACAAAGCCCGAAAGTAAAATTGTTACTGCATTTTTTTTGACTGCCTTATAAAATTTATTGATTTGCATATTTAATGTTTTATTGATTGCTCCCGCAGTTTCATCGCAGTTCTTCTAGTGACTAAACTTCTTACTGCGCATTTGTCCGGGTGCCCAGGCAATTGCGAATACAAATATTTATTTCCCATTTTTCCTTTCTTTATCAGCCCCCGGTCGGCATAAGGTGGCTGGCATTGCCTTAATAAAAATAAAAAGAAAGACGATCAAATAAGCAAACGGAGATGCTGCAGAAAGAGAGGAAGCTCAGAACGATGGGTAAATACTGAGATGCCTGCTGGGGGATGTGTGCTGTTTAAAAAATAATTTGATTCAAAACCAGCCCGGGTTGTTGTATATGATAAGTCGCCGCCTGCCGGTACCTTTACCCGTTGTAATGAATAAGAGTTGGTAAGAAAGATTTTGTTCCTGGCCGCATAGCAATTGTTCGCAGCAGCATTATAATCATTGGAAGTTCGCTGGCTGGTATTCGTTTCGTTGGTTCTTGCCGGCAATGAAGAACCGGGTATATATTCGCTATGCAAAAGCTTTTTTAACGGGCACGATACTACGGGAATCATTATGGCAAGTGCAAATAATACCGCTGAACAAACAGCTGGCTTACGGGCTGAAGAAAAATTATTTGCGCTTGTTTTCATCCCGGCAAAAATAAACATTGATAACTTGCCGCAGGTGAACAGTCCTAATAATAAAATGTTAACCATGTAAAATGGTTTGGTGATTATATATACCAACGACTCAATTTAGATACATGAATTAACCTGAAAAAGAATTAAAATGAAAATAAAAAAAAGAAGGTTACTGCTTCCGGCTTTGGTTGCTTTTGTGCTGGCATTTCCTTTCTCCAATTATGCTTCTGCCCAAAATAAAAATCAAATGGTGAGACTGGCAAAGCTGGTGATCGATTCAGCACTGTTAGAAACTTATAAGGCCTTGCTGAAAGAAGAAATTGAAACTTCTGTGCGTGTAGAGCCGGGTGTGCTAACTTTATATGCTGTTTCCGAAAAAGAAAACCCTACGCATATCACGATCTTAGAAATCTATGCTGATACAGTCGCGTACAAAATGCATTTGCAAACGCCGCATTTTATAAAATACAAAAACGGCACAAAGTATATGGTTAAGTCACTTGAACTTGTCGCAACAGTTCCGCTTGTGCCGATGATGAAGATAAAGTGACGGAAATACCTGAAAGCATTAATTCAATTTAAGTCTATCGTCGGTGGTAAATGAAGTGGGACGGCAGAGCATATTTAGAAGTAACCGCTTTCATTTAATTGCATCTTTTAAATCCTATTTTTGAGCAATACTTTACATTTAGAGCTCCTGGTAATACTATGATGTATAAAACATTTCTTCTCGTCGCCTTTGCTTTGACACCCGGCCTTTGTTCTGCGCAATCATTGTCAGTAAAAAACAATCAGCAACTTCGCGAAGTAACCTTCAGCAACAGTAAACTAAAATTCATTCTGAATTATGACCATCAATGCCGTGTGTCCGAAATGGAAGTAAACGGCCAGAAAGTTGTTGACGGAAGTGCAGGAATATATTCCGGCATGCAAGCTGCCGGCAGTTCATTTTCGACTTTGCGCCTGGCGGTCTCACCAACAGTGAGGGTTAGCGGTAATGTGGTGGACGTAGTTGGAATTACCTATGGAAATGATAGAGCACTGATTCATGAAAGCTGGAAATTCGTGGTCAGCGATACCAGGATAAAGTTTACCATCAACAGGAATTCCACCAAGGGCTTTGAGGCGGAATCCGTTTCTTTCCCGGCTATTGAATTTAATAGTATTAACACCTGGGAAGGTGCTTTCCAGGGCTTTGGCGGTATTGCATGGTTTTATTTGTTCAATGAAAAATTATGTACCTATGGTGTGCATACCAATGAAGCATCATTCTGGAATAGTAAAACGAATAACGGTTTAAATATTTCAGTAAATGCGCCGGGTAGGCAAGTTGCCATGAAATATACGCGTACAGATGACGATAAACTGGCGTGTGGTATAACTATTTCCCAACAAGAGATGATACCGCGTTATGATTCCGGAACGCACAGGCGCCGTTTCATTCGGCAGAAGACTGACGTATGGGCGCCCTTCAAAGTAGCGGCAAGCGCCACATCACAAAGCATTGATTTTTCTTTTTTTGATTATGCAAAGGAATACGGCCGCGGCGAGTTTAAGGGAGTTGATGGAGAACAGGTAACTTCTGTTTTAAATACCATTGCCCGCATCGGGGTTATTGATGCAAACCATTTTGGCGGTAACAGCTGGCATACTCCTTACGGGCCTGTTTGCCTGCATGAACAATACATTGCGCAAATGGGACTTGGTATTAATGACACCCGCTATCTCAACGGTTATAAGCAATGCCTTGATTTTTATCGCGACAATGCGATACAACCTAACGGCCGCGTGTGGCCGAGATGGGCATACACCAATGAAGATGCCATGCCGGGAAAGTTTACTGGTAAAGGATTTTACGAGGCGCAATGGGGCTACCTGCTTGACTCGAATCCTGATTTCGTGAGCAACGTATCAGAACTGTATGATCAAACGGGGGATAAAGCCTGGGTGAGAAAGCAACAAGCCGCCTGTGAAAAAGCATTGGAATATCTTTTGAAAAGAGATTTTAATGGCAATCATCTCGTAGAAATGATTAACGACAACCATGCCCAACAAAGAAGCAGCGATTGGATTGACATCATTTGGGCATCCTATGAGAATGCTTTTGTAAATGCAAAATTGTACCATGCATTACAATTATGGTCGGGCATTGAAGAGCAGCTGGGTAACGAGGAAAAGGCAAGATATTACGCTGACTTTGCAACGAAGCTAAAAGCCAGTTTCAATAAAAGCATTCATGACGGAGGTTTTTGGGACGAAGATAGAGGCTATTATATTTATTGGCGTGACAAGGACAATTCAACCCATGGTGACAACCTCGTAACTCCAGTAAATTTTATGGCGATTGCTTATGGCATTTGTGACGATACCGTCCGCCGCAATTCTATTTTGGACCAGGTTGAAACGCAGATGGAAAAAGAGCATTTATTTTTCTGGCCCATCAGTATGTTTCCATATAAAACGGATGAAGGTAAAGAATACCAGTTCCCATTTCCATATTATGAAAATGGAGACATCTTTTTATCATGGGGAAGTGTTGCGGTAAAAGCCTATGCTTCCTATAAGCCAGCGCTGGCGCTGAAGTATGTAAAAAATATCCTGAGACAAGATAGCCTGGATGGTTTAGCGTTTCAGCGCTACTCCCGCAAAAACCAGGATGGCCAGGGAGATGATATTCTTTCCGGGAATAGCCTTGCAGTGGTCGGGCTTTACCAATCCATCTATGGTTTTAATCCGCGCTATAACCGCTTTTACCTTGATCCGCACATTACTGAAGACATCTCGGGTTCCCGGTTAAGATATAATTACAGGGGCCAGCGTTTAACGATCGGGCTTGATACAAATCTCTATTCAATTTCAAATGATCAATTCACTTTGAGCGCCAACACTAACTTCGGCTTTTTCTCTGCCGATAATACGTTATTGTATTTTGACAAAGACAATCCTGTTTTTTCTATAAAAGCTACCAAAGCCGGTAGCGGCCATGTTTCTCTTAACATTATTGAATGTAACAGCAAAACAATGTTTTGGGAACAGACTTCCGATGACCAAGGTTCCATTAAGTATATCATTAATAATTGCGTACCTGGCGCTTCTTATTTAATTTATGCTGATGGCAACTTTTGGAAAAAAGCCAGGAGCGATAATAAAGGAAGTTTGGTTTTCGATGAAGCCGGTAGTGCTAAAAGTTTGAAGTTGGTTTTAGAGAACTAAGATCGGGCCAGGACTATAACAAATGTACCAACAACAACACTGCCTTGTAGCTTCCACAATCCCAACAATTGTTTTCCCGGTTGAAAATATGGACGATGGTTTTATTTGATTTGCTGAAGCAATTCATTCACTTCCCTTTTTCCCCAACGCGGCCCGATGCCGGTTGATGATTGTGCTTCGAGCTTTTCCTTTGCTAAGGTTAATAATTGTTTTGCCTTCTCCTTGTCGCCGCCAAATGCTTTTGGTGTTGCGAATTTTTGCCACCCGGCTAGATACAACATTCTCGGATTATCCGCATTTGCTTTTTCAGCAAGGCGGGTAAAGTTAAATGCCGCAGGCCCATATTTGGGTCCGTAGGTTTCCGGGTTGATGAATACTCTTGCCTGGTTCAATATCATTTGAACACAATAGATTTCAGACAATTCTTTTTTCTGTGATGAAGTATCAATCAGCGATAGTGCTTTTTTAATTTCTTCATCCGCTTTGTCTGCGAAAATTTGAATGTTGTCAGGATCGGTGTCTTGTTTTAACCAGCCGATTTTGGCATTACAAAAAGCCGCATAGTAATGAGGCAGCCATTTTGTTGTTTGCACTGTTGCCAATTGAGCAAAATAACCCGCAAGTTGCTGGTAATCGTTTATTGAATTTGCATGATCGAGCTTTGTAACTGCGGATTGCATTTGTTGTGTGTACGCATCTTGTGCATGAGTGTGGACATTCATAAAAAGAAATGCTGTAATGACGATAAGTTTTTTCATTGTTATAATATTTATAGGTTTTCATTAATAATATCATCGCGGCGGTCAATGCCAAACGACATGAACAGGCCGAGATAGAAACTGCGTGTAGCCGGCGGTGTAACCGGTGACTTTTGTAAGCCATTATAACTATAGTTGTAGCCAAATATTTGTTTGCTGCCAAACACATTGTTGATTCCAAAACCAATTCCGGAAAAGTCTTTATTCTTCCAATTCTTAAACATGGTAAAGAGGTAGGCAAAACTTAAATTCATTTGATTGTACATATTTGTTTTGCCCCGGTCCGCTATTATTGATTTGCCATCATTAGTGATTTGTATGTCATAGTAGGGGCGACCGGTCGCAATTGAGTAAGAAAGATTCGCGTTGAAACCGATGCCCGGGAAAAATCTTTTTATAGCAATTGATGCTGTATGCGGTGTTGCAAAATAGGGTTGCAGAGAATAAGGATAATCGAGAAATTTCCTTTTGGTGTCGAGATATGTGTAGGTGACCCAGTAATCGAAATTCTTAAAAGTTCGCTTATCGCGGAAAAATAATTCGATACCTTTTGCATAACCGTTTCCGCCGCTTGAGGTATCCGGCGCAGTTGTTACAAGGCCTTTATATTTTTTATAATACGCTTCAATTCTTAAAAGCCTGTTATTTGCTTTCTTCTGGTAGTTAATAATGTAATGCGTTGCCTGCGTGTAATTAAGATTCCTTTTTTGTAAAAGATAAAAGAAGGCGGGCTTTTGATAGAAAATTCCGTACGCAAGATTGAATTGTCCTCCATCGTTTAGGCGATAAGCAAAACTTATGCGTGGTGCAAGATTTGTTTTTTTCAATGCAGATGAATGTTCTGCACGCACACCCAATTTGGCAGCAGCGTTTTTCCCAATATGAACATCGCTTTCCGCAAAAGCTGCTGCCAGGTTATCGGTAACTTTTGCGATTGCGTTATTGTAGCTGTAGGTATCATTATCATAAAAATGTTCAGCACCAAAACGCAATGCCTGGTTGCGCCTGAACGATTTCGTAAGCACAAGTCTTGCCTGTGCGGAATTGGAAGTAATTTTGATGGTACTGTTCTTCGTATTGAAAGGGTGATAATCAATAAAGATTTTTTCGTTGCCAGGATCAAGCAGCTCGTTAATGACGTTTTGCTTGTAATGATTATAGAACAGGGCTGCATCAATTTTCCACCCATCCTTTAATGATTGACGATAAGAAAGATTGTTGTAAAAATTTGGCCCTTTGTTTTCGAAAGATGATTTTAAATTCATGCTGTCGATATCTGGATTTCGTAACCCGGTGTGATTATAACTGTAGCTTGTGTAAAACTTCAGCATTCCATTGTCTCCGGTTTTAATCCTGAAGTTTCCATCCGTTTCTATGTATTCAGGAGCGTGAAAAAAATCATATTTCTGTTTTACAATGCTGTTGTATAAACTGTAACTTCCATAATTTGCGTTGATGCCATAGCTGCTTTTTTTATTCTTTGCCAGGTTTTGAAAACCGAACCCTATAGCCATTGGAAAAATATGCAGGCTTGCGGAAGATTCGCCGGGCAAGTCAACACTTTCTAAAATCAATGCACTGCTCAATGCTTCACCGTACAAAGCGGAATAGCCGCCGGTGTTAAACAACACGCCTTTAAACAAAAAAGGGTTGATACGAGCGGGTTGTATGATGCCCGGCACACTTGCATAATTGGGTTGCGGCATTAAGGTTCCGTCAATGAATTGCTTTGTTTCATCCCCGGTACCACCGCGTACAAACAAACCTTCCCTTTCACCAATTTGCTGGGCACCGGGCAACGAACGCAACGAATTGCTTATATCGCCACCATTACCTGCAACGGTCATCGCATCCATGGGTGTAAGAGAAGCGCCCTTTGCTTTGTCACTGGCCTCAAAACTGCCTGCAGAAATGGTCACAGGCTCCAGCGTTTTTTGTTCTGCCTGCATAACGAGATATACAGTAACATTGCTATCATTTATCTGTATGATTTTTTCTGCGGTTGAAAAACCGATTGAAGAAACAGTGAGGGTATCGGTTCCTTTTTTATTGGTAATGAACGAAAATTTTCCGGTGCTATCAGTAGTAGCGCCATCCATAGTACCTTTGATATAAATGCTGGCGCCTGCAAGGGGTGTATTTTTTTTATCGGTTACACTGCCCTTGATAGTTGATTGCGCATTGGCAGTATAAAAACAACAGGTACAGACGAAAACCGGCAAAGCATATCGAAGATGTTTCAGGAAATATTTATGCGACCAGCGTTTGCAATACATATAAAGCTTTGCTTGCGTTGCAATCAAATGTGCTTTATATTCTATCCAACCAGGAAAACTTTGAATCCAGGCTGGTATTGGTGTTTTAATAGACTCTGCCATAGTGTTTTTTTTATGGCACAAAGCTCCCTCGTACGAATATTTTGGAAACTATAGAATAGATAAGAGCAGGAATTGTTTCGACAAGATTGGAAAAAAGGAAAACTTGCTTTGTAATTCAGAGAATGGAAAACTATAAATCAACTTTGTTCAATGGAAAAATTACTGGCCTTGCCCACCGTAAAAGTACCAATGGTAAGAAGTTGAACGAGAATTTAAACTTTAGTAATAAAAATTAAAGGAGCATTGCAAAAAAGGCTGAATGAATGGGCTAAGATTTAAAGCACATTCTATTTCGTTTCTACCGTGCCCTTTATCAACTTGTGTTGAGAATAAATTGTGGTACCCAGGAGTTTCCAATTTAAGGAGCCGGTAACAGTATATACCCAGGTATTCGCAGTTAAGGACTTGGACACTGAAATATTTTCAGGAATCCATGTATGCCCACCCACCAGACCTGACAAAGACGAACTTGCTTCAACAGCTACGGCATTGTTGGTGAATTTGTCTTTACCAAAAACCAGGTTTAAATCTATATCGGATGCTACATTGCTTTCAATAACAATATCGTAGTGGCGTAGCTTGTCTTGTTCAATTTCACCCGGTGTTTTGAACACCCATTTTTTTACCTGGCTGCCAGTCCTGGAGCCTGCATTGTTTTGCTTCCCCGAATTAGCAACAAATGATAAAAGGCAAAACACGAAGACTAGGGACACCAACGCCCCTGATTTTTCCCGTAAAAGCTTAGTGGCCTTGAAACAAATTGCAATAAAAGAAAGTAAGAGCCCAAAATTTATTAATGTCCAGAGAAAGTACAACATCGATATTTGTTTAAAAAAATTCCTATCAAAAAACTTCATTCAGAATTGATCCTGGAGTTGTATGCGAAGATAAGTATTCAGTTGTTCTGCAGAAAATGTGTGAATATTTTAAAATTAACAACTGCACGTTTTGCCAATCATAGTAATAATCTATACCTTACCCGTCGCCCATAACCTGGTATGAGTTATTGTGTTTTTAAAAAATCGCAGTAAAAATGAACGTAACAATTTTATTATTTGAAGATTTCGAGACACTTGATGTATTCGGCCCGGTAGAGATATTCGGGAGGTTAAAGGAGAAATATCAAGTTTTCTTTTGTTCACTTCCAGGCGGATTGGTTAGTAACAGCCATGGGGTTTCTATCGTAACAGAAAATATTCAGGACATAAAAGATAAGATTGAAATATTCCTAATTCCCGGTGGTCATGGTACGAGAAAGGAGGTCTCTAATATTCAACTTATCGACGCAATAAAGGAAGTTTCTCAATCGGCTAAATTTATTCTTACCGTGTGCACCGGAAGCGCTTTGCTATCGAAAACAGGGCTTTTGAACGGGAAAATGGCTACGTCTAACAAAAGAGCCTTCGATTGGGTAACAACGCAGGGCGTACATGTAAATTGGGCCAGGAAGGCCCGATGGACTAAAGACGGAAAATTTTATACTTCAGCGGGCGTGAGCGCCGGTATGGATATGTCACTGGGATTTTTAAAAGATATCCATGGAATTGAATTTGCCCGGAAGGTCGCCTTTGAAATAGAATACAACTGGACAGAGGATATGAACCAGGATAATTTTTATCAACAATAATGCGACGCAATGGTTGTTTGTAAAAATTAATGGACTAGTCAGGCAAAATGTTTCTTTTTCTTTTTCTTACAAATTTGTCGTAATTATTAATAACCATCCGGAAATCTATTTTTTTGGCAAGACTTTTATATTCTTTAATGATGGTTGCATATATGTCTTTAATGCCTATAGAATCGAGGGGCTCCATTTGCAGTTCATTCATCAGTAAAACATCGAATGCTGAAGAAATAAGCCAGTCCACATCTTTAGTATAACCTAAGACCGCAATGGCACCGGTCTTTCTAAGGAAATTATTAATTGTTCTTCCATGGATATCGAGTGTGGCGCAGCTTCCAAAATATATTACTACACCCCTGCATTTGCCTTCAAGCAAATCGGCAAGTTCACCGAGTGAAATATTGTTTTTACCGATTAAAAATTTTCCCCTGTCCCCATGGAAAGCCAAATACAGGATGGGATATTTATTGTGAAATGATTTCGTTTTCCACCTCCTGATTGAAAATTCAAATTCTTCAATGGTGGAGCACTTATGATGTATAAATGGCATCTTGTGGAACCGGTGTACTAAATCAAGTATCGGGTAAACTGAAGTGGTGTCCCTGTGATCACCGTACCAATGCCCTTCCAGGCAAAACACTCCTCTTTTTCTAATCATTATTTATCTTACAGATAAGCTACTGTTTGAATTACTTTATAAACATAATACATATAATTGAATCACCTTGTCAATCGGCAAGATTGTATCAATACTTAAAGTTAAAACAAACAGGAATGCTTGCAGACTCTTAATATATTTTTTTTACTGAATATTTTCTTTTATTATTAATAATATGATACAATCGAAATCAGCTATTGCAGACGGTAAGGGATCATTCACTATTGAGATAACAGAGGTGCATGATCCGCAGCTTGACGAGGTGTTGGTACAACTAAAAGCAGCCGGGATCTGCCATACAGACTGGGACTCCCAAAGTTGGGGCAGGCCTGTCATTATGGGACACGAGGGGGCAGGTATTGTGATAAAAACCGGGCCACTGGTGAAGAATGTTCAGGCCGGTGATGGCGTTATATTGAACTGGGCAGTTCCCTGTAATAATTGTTTCCAGTGCCTACATGGCAATCAACACCTTTGTGAGATTAATTCCTTTGTAACAGCAGGCAATAAAGTTAGCGGAGGTCATGCTGGATTAGAAAGAACCTTTTATAACGGTGAACCGATTGAGCGGAGTTTCAGTATTGGAACTATGAGCCAATACACTGTTGTAAGGGAAGCGGCACTGGTAAAAATAGAAGTAAAGATGCCTTTTGACGTGGCCTCAATTATTAGTTGCGGCGTTATGACCGGGTATGGCTCGGCTGTAAATGCAGCTAAGGTGAAAGCGGGCAGCTCAGTTGTTGTAATTGGTTGTGGCGGAGTAGGTTTAAATGTAATACAGGGGGCACGCATATCAGGCGCCGTATCAATCATCGCTATAGATATAAATGAAACGCGATTGGGAATGTCAATGGATTACGGCGCTACCGAAACGGTTTTAGCAGAAAAGGCAGATGTTGGCTTGCTGGCTGCGGCAGCGAAAATAAAAGCACTTACCCATAATCGTGGTGCTGATTATGCTTTTGAATGTACCGCTGTGCCTGCCCTCGCAGCAGCTCCGTTGGCTATGGTGCGAAATGCAGGGACGGCCGTACAAGTAAGCGGATCCGAAAGTGAAATTAAAGTTGATATGAGTCTTTTTGAATGGGATAAAATTTATATCAATCCATTATATGGAAAATGCCGTCCACAGATAGACATACCTGTGTTGCAACAACTATATGCAAAGGGTGATTTGCTGCTTGATGAAATGATCACCAAAACCTATCCTTTAGAGCAACTATCGGAAGCGTTTGAAGATATGCTCAGCGGCCGTAATGCAAAAGGCGCAATAGTTTTTCATAGTTAAAAAGAAAGTACCAACAATGATCAAACGATTTTTTACAACCGAGATCTCCGATCCAAAATTTGAGAGAGATAACCTGCGGTTTATAACAATTCGTACCAAAAATCTTGCGGGCCGTGGCGACATGACTGTATATGTGCCCCCGATAGAAAATATAAAAGATGTTCCAATAGTTATCCTTCTTCACGGCGTTTATGGAAGCGCCTGGTGCTGGCCACTGAAAGCCGGTGTACATTTAATTGCTGACGAATTGATACGACAGAAAAAAATTAAGCCGATGGTATTAGTAATGCCATCTGATGGATTGTTCCTTAATGGAAGCGCTTACGTCCCGCATAAAGATGGGTGCAATTACGAGGCGTGGATAACCAATGATGTTCCCGATGCTGTGAAACAGGAAATAACTATCACGTCAAACAGGTCGCCGCTTTTTATTACCGGCTTAAGTATGGGTGGCTACGGAGCTTTGCGTATAGGCGCCAAATATTCAAATCTCTTTAAAGCGTTTAGCGGGCTGAGTTCAATCACTGAATTTCATGAATTGAGCAACTGGTACGAAGACGGAAACATAACGGATATCACAAATAGTGTCAGAGAACAACCTTCGGTTTTTCAAACAATTTTGGAAAATAAATCAACGCTTCCCCCTTTTATATTTGATTGCGGAAGTAACGATATATTGATTGAAGGTAACAGGAAATTACATTCAGGTTTGGCCGGGGAAAATATCCCGCATATTTATAACGAATATGATGGAGAACACAATTGGGATTACTGGAGACGACATATTGATGAGCATCTGCAATTTTTTAATGAGCAGCTTACATGAAGTTACTTGTGAAAGTATTGTACCTCAAACATCTTCCCGTGCCGTATTTTAAACTTCATGCATCTAAGAAAATAAGTTGTAACCAGCAAATAATTTGCGCCAGGGTTTGATGACCATTTGTGATTCAGATTTTTAATCATGTATTTTGTTTTTTTAGCTCACTTTACGGCGTAGTCAGCAGCTCTTGCAGTCATGGCCACGTAAGTGAGGGAAGGGTTAACACATGCCGCGGAAGTCATGAATGATCCATCGATAACAAAATACGTTTGGAGCATCCTATACCTGGTTCCATTATAGCCCTGTGCATTTTTTATGCCAGATGCCTCCAGCATTCTATTGCGTCATTTTCCATATCAACCCGCATCTTTTTTTCATTCTCTTTCAATTCTGCGTCAAATGAAATGATATTCAGACCCCAGGCATCTTTTTGCCTATAGCGAATTTATTCAGTATATTTTGAGGAGTCTGCAAGTGCGTCTCCAAATAACGAATTGTTGGCGATAGAACTCATTAAGTAATCGGCGGAAATAAATTCCTTTCTTTATTCTGTTTGATAATTTTTCTCCTACTATTTCAATTCAAGTGTCGCCACTACAGGCCTGTGATCTGAGGCATATTCTTCATCAACTACTTTATGCGATAAAACAATAAATCTCGCCCGGGGTGCATATGCTATATAGTCTATAGTTTTGTTTGGGTTCTTTTCAGGAATTGTAAACGGGCAGCCATTGATGCACGAACGGCTGAAGTAACTGTCCAGTTGTGATATTACACTGCTGTTTGGTTCGGAATTTAAATCGCCGGCTATAATTACCGGTAAGGTTTCTTCTTTTAGTAACTCCAGAACTTTTTTTATTTGCAATTGTCTGTTTGTATCACTCCTTTGCGCATCAAAATGTGTACATGTAAAAACAATTTTCTTATTCCCCGGTAAAGTAAGGGTGGCAATAGCAAGCGTTCTATGTTCCCCGTTAGTAGTCTCGTTCGTTGGCAAGGCAATATTTTTCATATTTTCCATTGGAAATTTAGAAAGAATGGCTACCCCATATTCACCACCGCTGTAGTCAATTGCCTTTGCAAAATAAGCCTTCATTCCTGTTAATGTAGCAAGCTGTTCAGCTTCGTTCAATGCAGATCCCGAGCGGCTTGTATTTACATCTACTTCCTGCAGAGCGACCACATCAGGTTGCTGCTGCTTAATAACATTGGCAATCGCATTGAGGTCTATAACATTTGGTTTTGTAGGAGGGTTTGCATGATGAATATTGTAACTCATGACAGTTAGGGCCGTCGAATTATTATCGTGGTGATGTTTCCCGGTGCCGGCGGTTATTTTTTTTGAACAATTAATATTCAGGATTACCCCGAATAACATCAATAGGTTTAGGAATTTCATAACATAAATTTTATTGGGCCAGGTGAATGAACAAAATATCAGGATCAATCATAATCAAGGGTAAAAGGCATTCTATACAGACAACTATTGATGAATCAAAAACCTGGGATGTAAAATTTTTTAAGATGCAAAAATCCTGAAAAAGTATTAAATAGATACCCTTTCATTTTTCAGTTTAAGAAGCTGAAGAAAAATTTCTTTGAACGAAAATCATTTTTTTTTTTAATACACAATTGTCATGAAAAGAAAAACAGAAAAACCCATTATCCAAACATCACTCTAACGATGCTTATATAACTTACCCTCCAGGGAATCATATCTTTAAACTGAACAAAGTAGGCACCGCGTTTTGATTAAATTTTTACAAATTTTCTTATTGCGGTAACATAAGAATACACCTGTTGCTAAATTTCTTCTTTTAATTGTGGCATTTTCTTCTGAACATTTGTATCATGAAACCTTCACATAAAACGAATATTTTCCTGACCGCTTCAATCTTTTGCATATTTATTTCCTGCCAACAGCAGGGTGACTCAAAAGCCGAAGATACGGCAACGAAAAGTGCGCCGGCTGTGGTAGATTCTAAAATGATGCACATTCCTGCCGGAACATTTCAAATGGGAACAAACGATCCTTCATTTCCGGATGCACGACCATTACATAAAGTAACACTGGATGAATATTGGATAGATGAACATGAGGTCACTAATGCTGAGTTTGAAAAATTTGTCAACGCAACAAAATATGTAACCGTCGCAGAAAGAAAATTAGATCCCAAAGACTTTCCAGGCGTGCCTGTAGAGAGTCTTGTTCCGGGCTCAGGTGTTTTTTCTCCACCGGATCATTCAGTAAGCTTAAACAATCCTATGCAATGGTGGGCTTACATTCCAGGTGCAAGTTGGAGGCATCCCGAAGGCCCGGAGAGTAACATAAGCGGGAAAGAAAATTACCCGGTAGTGCAGGTATGCTACGAAGATGCGTTGGCTTTTGCCAACTGGGCGGGAAAGAGATTGCCTACAGAGGCAGAATGGGAATATGCGGCACAGGGCAATCATCCCGGACAGAAATATTATTGGGGGGATGAATTAAAACCAGGCGGAAAATGGATGGCAAATATTTACCAGGGAAATTTTCCAGATAAGAATACGGGTGAAGATGGCTTTAAAGGAATAGCGCCGGTAAAATCTTATCCACCTAACGGCTATGGCCTATACGATATGGATGGCAATGTGTGGGAATGGTGCAACGATTTTTATCGTCCTGATTACTATACGCAAAGTCCTGAAAAAAATCCCGCAGGCCCTAAGGATAGTTACGACCCCGAAGAACCTAATGCGGTAAAACACGTACAACGTGGCGGTTCATTTCTCTGCAGTGATGAGTATTGTATAAGATACCGGCCGGGCAGTCGGGGCAAAGGCGAAGTGAGTAGTGCCTCTAATAATTTAGGATTCAGGTGCGTTGCAGCTACTGCACCACCAACGGGAAAATAATATCCCCGACGTTGCAGTTTTTTTTCAAATTTATTTCCTTATCTGTACACCCTGGCAACTGCGCTTGACGATGGGGAATAGATCGGAGCCGCAGTGTACTGTACCCTCCCAAAAAAATATCTATTATTGCAACATTTATCACAACTGGTCATTGCATGGTGTTGGTCGCTTCACACCCTTTAAATTTGGGGATAGAACTTCTGCTACAGAAAAATATATTTTATAAATGCCGGGTAAAAATTTCTCTATATGAAAGACATAATAAACTTTTATTTTAATTGCAAATCGCAAATGATTCAAAGGCCAATTCTGCTTGTTTTGCTTTTATTTCAAGCCCTTTTTCTTCCCGGCCAAACTACGGAGAAGCCAAATATTGTTTTGATCTATACTGATGATCTTGGTTACGGTGACATTAGTGCTTATGGTGCCACAAAGTTGCAAACTCCAAATATTGACAAAATTGCCCAAAAGGGCATTCGGTTTACAAATGCACACGCGTGTTCATCCACGTGCACGCCTTCAAGGTTCTCTATTCTTACCGGTAAATATGCATGGCGCGAAAAAGGAACTAATATTGCCCCAGGTGATGCAGCCCTTATTATTCCTACTGATATTACAACGATGCCGGGAATGCTACGGCAGGCAGGGTATAAAACTGCGGCGATAGGTAAGTGGCATCTCGGTTTAGGCCCTGAAGGCGGGCCGGACTGGAATAGTGATATTACTCCCGGTCCGCTGGAAATTGGTTTTGGTTATTGCTTTATAATGCCTGCCACGGGTGATCGCGTGCCTTGTGTGTACCTCGAAAACCATCGCATTGTTGACCTCGACCCAGCTGACCCGATAACGGTAAGCTACAAGCATAAAGTTGGTAACGACCCTACGGGTAAAGAAAACCCGGAGCTTTTAAAAATGAAACCATCGCATGGCCATGATAATACGATTGTGAATGGAGTGAGTCGTATCGGTTGGATGTCCGGCGGAAAAAAAGCAAGATGGATTGATGAAGATCTTGCTGATGTGTTAACTAACAGGGCTACCGGTTTTATTGAGAAAGAACAAAGGGGCCCGTTTTTTCTTTACATGGCGACGCATGACATTCATGTTCCCAGGCTTCCGAATTCCAGGTTTGTAGGTAAAAGTGGACTGGGAGCCAGGGGTGATGCCATTCTGCAACTGGATTGGGCTGTTGGTGAAATAATGAAAACGTTAGACCGCTTAAAAATTGCTGATAACACCATGTTGATTTTTACCAGCGACAACGGCCCCGTACTCGATGATGGATATATGGATGAAGCCGTAACGAAACTTAATGGACATACACCTGGGGGCCCGCTACGTGGAGGCAAGTACAGTGCTTTCGACGCTGGTACAAGAGTGCCGTTGATCATCAGGTGGCCCGGAAAAATTAAGCCAGGTACGGTTTCAGATGCATTGGTGAGCCAGCTTGATTTCTTTGCGTCGTTTGCGAAATTAACGGGCCGGCAAATAACGGATAATGAAGCGCCTGATAGCTTTAATGATCTTGATGTCTTTTTAGGGAAATCAAAAAAGAACAGGCAATATGTTATTGAACACGCATTGAACGGAACACTCTCATTGATCGAAGGAGATTGGAAATATATAGAGCCACATCAAGGAACCAGGTTACTCAGGGAAACCAACATCGAAACTGGCTACAGTGAACAACCGCAGTTGTATAATTTGAAAATGGATATAGGAGAAAGGAATAACATAGCAAGAAAAAACCCGGGTAAAGTAAAGCAAATGGCGGAATTGCTTAAGTCAATAAAAGGCAGTTGAATACGTTTACCCTTAGCTGGTAGTTAAGCACAAATGTATCAAATGCGCAGATAAGCGACGGCAAGTTAATTGCTATATAATGGAGACTTTAATTCTGAAAATGAGGTGCATGGAATCATGAAGAGAAATAGCTATCAAAATACCGGCCTGGGAGAATTCCACACAACTATTTCCTGATTTGATTTGCACTTACTACTATATACTTTTTGATATTCTCCAGGTCAACTGGTAGTAGCTTGCTACCAGCTTTAGGCATGCCCAGGGATTCCAGTTTGCCTTTTAAGACTATTTTCATCAATGAGGCCAAATTTAGCTTTAGTCATAAGACCCGGGTCGGGGAGCGCCCCATAATGTTTATCAATTTCGCCATGGCAGGAGAAGCAACAGATGGCTTTCGGAAAGCAGCTGTTAAATATGTAGGGAAGTTCTGATTACGCTACTGCCGGGACGTTTTCCCACTGGCAGATTTGAAAGTAAGCTAGTATGGTGTCTACGATTTTTGCTTTGAATATTGATTGCCATTTTACAAAGTCATTTGTTACATTTATGAATGAGTAAGAAATATGGAAGTTGGCAATGTCATTCCTAAGAAACTTAAAAATAAATACATGAAAAACGTAATTTCTTTTACCTTCTTATTTTTATTTATCTCGTTCAACGCACATTCGCAGGCTGCAGACTATGAAGTGTATGCCTTGAAGTTTGCTTCTACCGGGCATCCATCATCCATTTCAGACTGGGTGGACAAGGGGCCGGCGACGGATAGTATAAATATTGACTTCGTGATTTGGTTAATGAAAGGCAATAATGGTAAAAACATTTTGCTGGATGCCGGCTTCTTAAACGACATTGAAGATGCCAAAGGTTTCAATGTAACAGACTATGTAAGGCCAGATTCTGCGTTATCCAAATTGAACTTAAGAGCAGAAGATATTACAGACATTATACTAAGCCATCCTCATTGGGACCATATTGACGGACTTGGCTTATTTCCTAAGGCTCATATCTGGATTCAAAAAGAAGACTATAATTATTTTGTTGGCGCATCCTGGCAAAAGGGCGGCAATAAGGGCGGTTTCAATAAAAGGGACATCACGATGCTTGTGGGCTTAAATTTAGCGGGCAGATTAACGCTTGTTGATGGTGACCGGGAAATATTTCCCGGCATCAATGTATATACCGGTTCCCGGCACACTTTTAACTCGCAGTATGTACTGGTGAAATCACATCAGAACAAAATAGTTCTTGCTTCCGACAACATTTGGGTTTACTATAGTTTGGAACACATGAGGCCTCCGTCTGCCGGCGGAACATTTGATACAACTGCTTACAAAAAGTCTATGCTAAAAATGAAATCCCTTGCATCGGACGAAAGGTTCATCATACCCGGGCACGATGCGAAGATGTTTTCGCTCTTTCCCGCGGTAGCAGAAGGTGTGGTTAAAATTGAATAAATTACCTTCTGGGCTTCCGAAAAAAGGTAACACCGACATCGCTGTAAGATTTCCATCTTTATTTTTACCGAATCAATCTTTTGGATAACAATACCAGAAAGGAGCAAGAGATTATTTGGAATCTTATTTGGGACCACCTTAAATAAAAGAATCTTAAACTATCGTCACCTCAATTCCCAAATTTTCAAGTTGCCTCACAAAATGTTCTGATATGCCGCTGTCTGTGATGATGCGATCAACATTGTCGAGCCCGCAAATTTTACCAAACCCTCTTTTACCAAACTTTGTTGAATCGGAGAGCACAATTACTTTTTGAGATGCTTCAATCATTTGACGGTTTAAGTGTGCCTCCATTGAATTTGTAGTCGTCAGGCCAAATTCAAGATCTATTCCATCAACGCCTAAGAAAAGTTTAGTACAGGAAAAATCAGCTAAAATATTTTGTGCATAGGGGCCGGTTACAGAGGAAGAACTTTTGCGTAGAATGCCACCCAATTGTAATACCTCAGTGTGTGGGTGTTTCATTAGTTCGAGCGCAACGTTCAGTGCTGATGTGATTACCGTCAAATTTTCTTTGCCATGTATATTTTTTGCAAGAGCCATTACAGTAGTGCCGGAGGCAATAATTATTGAATCATTTGCTTCAATTAATTGAGCAGCAAACACGCCGATTTTTATTTTTTCAGAGGCTTGCAATTTTTCTTTTTCGTTAACGGGACGATCAATTGTGTATGGATTTCTTAGCGTAGCGCCTCCGTGCGTGCGAAAAAGCAACCCTTTTTCTTCAAGTAGCTTCAGATCCTTTCGTATGGTTACAGAACTAACTTTTAATTCTTTGTAAAGATTAAGCACATTGAGGTTTCCTTTTTCATGGAGCTTATCCAAAATAAATTGATGCCGCTCGGCGATATTATTCATTCCTTAGATTGTGTTAGATAAATGTAACTAAATATTTATAAAAAAGAAATTTCAAATGAACCCCCGTAATTTCCAGGTAGGTTTCAAAAAATTATTTATTATTTCGTTTTGTTATAAAGTTAATTTCTTTACTTTTGAAAAAATGTTAAATCGAAATAAAACGAAACTACATGATTGATCCGGAGATTAGCTATTTGGATCGCAACAAAGCTTTAAGACGATTAGACGCTCAAAAGGATTGGGATATAATCGTGATTGGGGGCGGTGCTACGGGCCTGGGCGTAGCAGTAGATGCTGCCAGCCGTGGATATTCAACTTTATTACTTGAACAATCAGATTTTGCAAAAGGAACATCAAGCAGAAGCACCAAGCTGGTTCACGGTGGTGTCCGCTATTTGGCACAGGGCAACATCGGTTTAGTATATGATGCATTAAGGGAGCGGGGAATCATGTTAGCGAATGCGTCGCATATCGTAAAAAAGCAGGCTTTCATCATTCCGTGTTACAGCAATTGGAGTAAATTCAAATACCTTGCAGGCCTTAAATTGTATGACTGGCTTTCGGGTCGTTTCAGTTTTGGCCGCAGTCATTTTGTCGATAAACAGAAAATGACAGAACTAATGCCCGAACTCAATACCAAAAAATTGATTGGGGGTGTAAAATACTTTGATGGCCAGTTTGACGATGCAAGGTTAGCTATCAATCTCGCAGAAACGAGTGTAGCAAATGGGGGAGTTGTATTAAATTATTTCAAAGTAAAAGATCTTCTAAAAACAGGCGGAAAAGTTAATGGTGTTGTAGCGTTAGATATTGAAAACAGCCGCGAATACGAGTTGCGCTCAAAAGTGGTAATCAATGCCACAGGAGTTTTTGTAGACGATATTTTGCAAATAGACAAACCAGAAAACAAGCCGATAGTACAGCCAAGCCAGGGCGTGCATTTGGTTTTTAATAAAGCATTTTTAAATAGCACTTCAGCATTGATGATTCCTAAAACTGCGGATGGCCGGGTTTTGTTTGCGGTTCCATGGCATGATCATGTGCTGGTAGGCACCACCGATACACCCTTGGATAAGCATACGCTTGAACCAAAAGCGCTCGAAGAGGAAATCAATTTTATTTTAAAAACTATAAAGCAATATTTTTCCGCACCGGTGGGCAAAAAGGATGTCCTTAGCGTTTTCGCCGGCTTGCGTCCACTTGCCGCGCCTCAAAAAGAAACTGATAGCACCAAAGAAATTTCGAGAGACCATAAACTGATGGTAAGTAAATCGCACCTTATAACTATCACGGGAGGGAAATGGACCACCTACCGTAAGATGGCGGAAGTAACCGTTGATAAAGCCGTAGAAATTAGTGGCTTGAAAAAAGTTCGCTGCAGAACAAGACATCTGCCTGTTCACGGCTCCGGAAAATCATTGCCGGCTAACGGATACAATTTCCCGATATATGGCAGCGACTGTGAGGCTATTCTTGCATTGATAAAAGAAAACCCCCAATTAAACGATAAGATCATTGATGGTGAACCTTACGTGCAGGCGGAAGTGATATGGGCAGCGAGGTATGAGATGGCAAGAACCGTGGAAGATATATTAGCGAGGCGAATCAGGCTGCTGTTCTTAGACGCAAAAGCTGCAATTAAGGCCGCCCCCATTGTTGCTGAATTATTGATGAAAGAATTGGGCGAGGATGAAGAATGGAAAGATAACCAGGTAAAAAAATTCAATTCTCTTGCGGCCAATTATTTGTTAGAGCCGCAACAACAAATAGTATTTAGTAACTGAAAAACGAAAATAAGCTTGATATGGAAAAATACATCCTCGCGTTAGACCAGGGAACCACCAGCTCCAGGGCAATAGTATTTAATAAAAAGGGAAACATCGTATCCATAGCCCAGAAGGAGTTTAAGCAATATTACCCGCAATCCGGCTGGGTGGAGCATGATGCAAAGGAAATATGGTCCTCGCAGGCAACGGTACTTGCAGAAGCTGTTTTAAAAGCAGGTATACATGCAACAGATATAGCGGCAATCGGTATTACCAACCAACGGGAAACAACTATTGTTTGGAATAAAGAAACGGGTGAACCGGTATGCAACGCCATAGTTTGGCAAGACCGCCGCACCGCGGATATATGTGATCATTTGAAAAAAGAAGGACAAGAACAAATGATACAGGAGAAAACAGGACTCCTGGTAGATGCGTATTTTTCGGGAACCAAGATAAAATGGATACTGGATAACAATGCATCGGCACGGGAAGATGCCAACAAAGGGCTATTGGCATTTGGCACAGTTGATTCCTGGCTTTTATGGAATCTTACTGGCGGTAAAGTTCATGTCACCGACATTACAAACGCCTCCCGAACCATGCTCTATAATATCCATACCCAACAATGGGATGAGAAACTATTGAAACTGCTTGACATACCTGCCGGCATATTGCCGGAAGTGAAATCCTCCAGCGAAGTATATGGAGAAACATCGGGCAAACTTCTCGCGGCCCGGATACCTGTTTCCGGCATCGCGGGCGATCAGCAGGCAGCTTTATTTGGGCAGATGTGTACACAAAAAGGAATGGTCAAAAATACATATGGCACCGGTTGCTTTATGCTTATGAATATTGGGGACAAGCCCATTCTTTCCAAAAACAAATTACTGACCACCGTTGCCTGGAAAATTGGTGATGAAGTTCAGTATGCGCTTGAAGGGAGCATATTTATTGGGGGTGCTGTTGTGCAGTGGCTCCGGGATGGATTAGGAATTATTTCATCATCATCTGAAGTGGAAGCAAAGGCTTCACAAGTAACCGATAATGGAGGAGTTTACCTTGTTCCGGCATTCGCTGGCCTGGGAGCGCCGCATTGGAACCCTCATGCACGTGGAATGATTGTAGGCTTAACACGGGGTACGACAGACGCTCATATTGCGAGGGCCGCATTGGAAAGCATCGCTCTTCAAACAATGGAAGTGTTGAAGGCTATGGAAGCCGATGCAGGCACAAAAATTAAGGAATTAAGGGTAGACGGAGGTGCAACGGTGGACGATTTGTTATTACAAATTCAGGCAGATGTATTAGATACAATTGTGGTGAGGCCAAAAATAACTGAAACAACGGCTATCGGTGCGGCATATCTGGCTGGTTTGGCTGTGGGATTTTGGAAAGACATGGATGAGATACAGCATCAATGGGCGACAGACCGCAGGTTCGAACCTAACAAAGAGAATAATTCGGATGAATTAATTAAAGGCTGGCATAGGGCAGTTAAGGCATGCAAAGTGTGGGCTGAATCGTAATTTCTTAATAAACAGGTAATGCATTGTTAATCATAAAGCAATATTTATGTCAGAATTTGTCGCCGAACTAATCGGTACCATGTTTCTAATTCTTTTAGGCAATGGCGTAGTAGCAAATGTTGTGCTCAAGGGCACCAAAGGAAATAACGGCGGATGGATTGTTATTACCACGGGATGGGCGCTTGCAGTGTTTGTCGGGGTTGTTATTGCCGGCCCGTTTAGCGGGGCTCATTTAAATCCTGCAGTTACTATTGGATTAGCACTTGCTGGAAAATTTGTCTGGGCAAAGGTGATGACGTTTATTATTGCGCAAACTATCGGGGCTATGCTTGGATCTTTCCTGGTGTGGATTATATATAAAGATCACTTTGACGCAACAGAAGATGCGGGAGCCCAACTGGCGGTCTTTAGCACATCTCCTGCGATTAAGAATTTGTTTTTCAATTTCATGAGTGAATTGGTTGGCACTTTCGTTTTGGTATTTGTAGTTTTCTATTTTACAAATGCAGAAATCACTGATCAGAAAACACCCATTGGGTTAGGTTCGCTCGGCGCTTTACCGGTTGCATTTTTAGTTTGGGCTATAGGCCTTTCATTAGGTGGTACTACGGGATATGCCATCAACCCGGCCAGGGATTTTGGCCCCCGGATTGTTCATGCATTTTTACCATTAAAACACAAAGGAAGCAGTGACTGGAAATACGCATGGGTACCCATTCTGGGGCCCTTTGTCGGAGCCGCTGTCGCCGCCCTACTTTATATATTGCTAAACAGATAAATTTTTTTTTGAGTTCTGGATTTTGAAATACCTATAACAAATGAAAAACAATAAATCAAAAATCCTATGCCTGGCCTGCATTTCTATACTCACTATGCTTATGGCCTGCAGTGGATCGAAGAGTGCCATGAATTCCAATAACAACCTCCCAACTTTCTTTAAGACAGGCCACCGCGGTACAAGAGGATTGATGCCCGAAAACTCCATACCTGCCATGGAAAAAGGAATTGAAGCAGGTGCCAACACGGTAGAAATGGACGTGCACATAACCAAAGATGGGCAGGTGATCGTTTACCATGATGAATCCTTCAACCCGGATTATACTACCATGCCTGATGGCTCTGATATTTCTAAAGAGCAGAGAAAGCAATACACCTTTTACCAAATGAATTATGACGACGTCAGAAAATTCATCATAGGCAAAAAAGAATATCCCGCTTTTCCTCAACAGCAAAGGGTCGCAACTTACACGCCTTTACTTTCTGAATTAATTGATTCCGTAGATACTTATACAACTGCCAATAATTTACCGGCAGTTTATTATCTCATTGAAATAAAATCCAATGCAAAAACCGATGGATTGGAACAACCGGCTCCTGAAGAATATATGAAAACACTTATGGCCGTTTTGAAACCGAAGAATTTGGGAAGCCGGTTGTTTCTTCAATCTTTTGACATGCGTCCCTTGCAGGTGCTGCATCGGGAATACCCTGATATTAAGTTGGGATTTCTTACCAGTAATAAAAAGGCTGGTTTTGAAGAAAACATTAGCCAGCTTGGCTTTAATCCATTTTTTTATAATCCGGCGTCGAATCTTGTAACCGAAGAATTAATTCAAAAATGCCATAAGAATAAGATTAAGATAGCGCCATGGACGGTGAACACTCTTGAAGAAATGCAGAAATTAAAAACAATGGGAGTGGATGGAATCATAACCGATTATCCAAACTTGTTCAGTAAACTATAATAACACCTTCTAATAAAACCACATTAATATTTATTAACAAACCTTAAGATTATGTATCTAAAATTTAAACTTTTACCTACTATAAGACAAGGAATGCGATTACTAATCGGAACCACCTGTCTTATGCTGGCACACTCTTCAATGTATGCACAGCAAAGCATTACCGGTAAGGTTGTTTCTGCTAAAGATCAGTCCCCGCTTTACGGAGTATCTGTACGGTTGGCAAACACTGAACGAGGCGCAACAACCGGAGATGATGGCAATTTCACAATCGATGCTCCTGCCGGTAGTTCACTTACCTTTTCATTAGTCGGTTATTTATCTAAAACCATTAAAGCCGACGGTAGTACAGTCGGTACCGTTAGTCTTGAGGCTAACCTCAAATCACTGGACTCTGTTGTAATTGTCGGTTATGGCACACAGAAAAAAGTAAACCTTACCGGCGCAATCACCACTGTTGACATGACAGATAAAGATGGACAGCCGATTACCAATGTAAGCAATGCATTACATGGCGCCCCGGGTTTATTTGTTAATCTTGGAAATAGCCAGCCCGGTGTAGATCGTGCTACGATAAGGATCAGGGGTATCGGAACATTGAATAACAATGATCCACTTGTATTGGTAGATGGAATTGAATATTCAATGGATGAACTTAACCCGGCGGATATCGCGACTATATCAGTTTTAAAAGATGCTTCCGCGGCTATATATGGATCGAGAGCTGCCAACGGTGTGATACTCGTAACTACTAAAACAGGTCGTGGTGCTTCCAAAGTAAATTACAGTTACTATGATGGCTTACAAAAGCCAACCTTCATGCCCGATGCCATTTGGGACCCCATCGCCTATATGAAATTAAAGAACCAGGCGATTTTAAATGAAGGAAAAACGGCGGTGAATTATTCCGATGCTGAAATTGCAGAATACGAAAATGGAATGAAGACCGATCCGTTTACTTACCCGGCAAGCAACTGGTTTGATATTGCACTTGACAATGGAAATATTCAAAAGCATGATGTGAGCGTTTCGGGAGGTGCCGATAAATATAAATACCGGTTTTCATTGGGTTATTTAGACAGGAATGGTATTATGATCGGGCCTAATAACCGTGAAAAGAAATATTCAATAGGCCTTAATACATCTGTAAACGTCAGTAATCGGTTAAAGGTTGGGCTTACATTTAATGGCTATTACAGAGATTATACACAGCCTTTTTATAATAGCTTCTGGCAGTATCTCACTCGAACATTACCCATACTAACGGATACATTAGCCGACGGACGTTATGGCGATTCGTGGCTCAGAACTCCCGGCAGAAACAACTGGGAAAATCCGAGAATGATCGCCTATACAGGATATGGCCATAAAACTGTGCAACGTTTTGTGAGCAGTGCGTTTGCTGAATATAAACTGCCTTTTGATATTACCTACAATATTAAATTCGGTGTTGATAAATATGATGGCCTCCTTGAAGAATTTACTCCGCAGGTGAAGCACTACAATCCGAAGACAGAGGCTGCTACCAACTGGAACAGTCCATCCACAGCACCAAGAGCAGTCAATACAGATTATGCTGATCTGAATCTTCACTTTTACAATACTCTTAACTGGAATGGTAAATTTAACGGCACGCACAATGTTGGCGTTTTGGTTGGTTCCAGTTATGATGATTTTGGATCGTCACAGTTTTCGGCCGGGCAGGATGGTTATCTTGATGCAACACTAACGGCGATAAATGCGGGAACTGAAAGGTATAGTTCATCAGGTAATTCAACCAAAGATGTTCTTGAATCTTATTTCGGAAGATTGAATTATGATTTCAAAGGAAAATATTTATTGGAAGGAACTTTCAGGTTTGATGGTTCTTCAAGATTTGCGCCGGGCCACCGTTGGGGCTTTTTCCCTGCGGCATCAGCAGGCTGGAGAATAGATAAAGAACCGTTTTTTAACTTAGATAATATTTTCAGCTTACTCAAGTTAAGAGCATCCATTGGAGAATTGGGAAACCAGGCTGTACCATTATACAGCTATGAAAATGCGATTAACCTTGGCCGTGACTATAGCTTCGGCGGAGCTTTGGTATCCGGAGCCGCTGCAACTGCATACAGCGATCCGAATATTACATGGGAAACAACCACCACGTATGATTTAGGCCTTGACATGGATCTGTTGGAAAATAAATTAAGCATATCAGCTGACATATATAAAAAGCGTACTACTGATATACTTCGCACCGTAAATATCCCGGCACAAATCGGAGGCCTGAATGGCCCGCAGGAAAATATCGGGACCATGGAAAATACAGGATATGAACTTACACTACGATACAGGAACAGTATCAACAATTTTAATTATTCCTTCAGCGGAAATATATCCTATAATAAGAATAAGGTGGTAGATATTGACGGACAAATATTATACAATTATAGTACTAACCTTTCTACAATTACCCAGGCAGGTTATCCCATTGATTCTTATTATTTACTGGATGCCATTGGAATTTTCCAAAGTGATGAAGAAGTAAGCGGCAGCGCTTTTCAAAGTAACACTACCAAGGCCGGATACCTGAAATACCGCGACGTAAATAAAGACGGAATTATTAACGGAGATGACCGTATTATCGTGAATACCTCTACGGTGATTCCAAAATATACTTTTGGATTTGGTGTGGATCTCGATTATAAAGGACTATCATTAAACGCAATGTTCCAGGGGGTAAGCGGATTAAAAATATACCCGACCGCCAATCTCGCTTTTCCATTCAACAATGGAGCTAACGCTACCTGGGAATGGGCAACTGATTCCTGGACACCTGGTAGGAAGGATGCGAGATTACCAATAGTTACTGAAAGTACAGGCGGACAGGATAATTTTCAGCCATCCACTTTTTGGCTAAGAGATGGTTCCTATCTGAGATTGAAAAATATCCAGTTAAGCTACATTCTTCCACAGCAATGGCTGCAAGCGATCAGGATAAATAAATTATCGGTCTTTGTTAACGCGGAAAACTGGATCACTTTTTCCAAATACAAAGATTTTGATCCTGAATCAATTCTTAATGCTTCATCGCTCTACCACTACCCGATGTTAAAGACATTTAGCGGCGGAGTACAGGTAACATTTTAAAAACTATTGAATACACAAAAAAATATTAAGATGAAAAAGAACCTATTTATTATACTTACCGCGTGCCTGGTTTTAGTGGCAGCCGGATGTAAAAAAAGCCTGCTGGACACTTCGCCAAACGACAGGTACGTGGAAAGCAATTTCTGGACATCGGAAGCAGCCGCAAACGCAGGCCTTTCGGGATGTTACAGTGCATTAACTTATACCGGCCTCTTCGGTGGAGTTGCCACTCCTTTATTTGAAGAAACAGCATCGCCTAACGCATACAACTACGATAACACCATAGGCTTTGATTTTATTGCGGAAGGCAAACAAACGCCCAGCAGCTCCGGTATTGTACAATCACGTTATAATGATTGCTATACCGGCATTGGCCGCTGCAACACTTTTTTGGTTAGAGTTGATGAAGTAGATATGGATGAATCTACCAGAACGAGAATGAAAGGAGAAGCCAGGTTCTTAAGGGCTCTTTATTATTTCATGCTTGAAAATTATTATGGTGATGTGCCGCTGGTGCTTGATCCCCCGGATCGTGAAACGCAGGCTGATTTACCACGTACTCCAAGAGAGGAAATTGTATCGCAAATGCTAACCGATCTCGATAGCGCTGCGAATGTTCTTCCATTAAAATATAGTGGCGGCGATATTGGCAGGGCAACTAAAGGAGCCGCACTGTCTTTTAAAGCACGGATATTGTTGTTTCAAGCGAGCCCCTTATTTAATACATCAAACTCTGCAGCCAAATGGCAAGCTGCTGCAGATGCTGCGAAAGCGGTAATGGACCTGGCGCCACAGGCAGGGTATGCGTTGTATAATAATTACCGTAACTTGTTTTTACCAGCCAATGAAAATAACAGTGAAGTTATATTTGATGTGCAGTTTATTTACCCGGACCTCGGAAATTCATTTGACCTGATCGATAAGCAATACAACACAAACGCTCCATTGTTAGGACTTGCAGAAGCTTACGATATGAGTAACGGGTTACCCATAACTGATCCTGCTTCAGGTTATGATCCCGCGAAACCTTATCAAAATCGTGACTCAAGATTATACGGAACTATAGTGTTCCCGGGTGATACATTTATGAATGTGGTTGTAACTCCATCCCGGTTTGCGATTACCGGTTTCGGATTAAAAAAATATAGCATCTACGATAAAGGAACGCCTCCTCCGGGCCAGGGTGATTTGAAATCGGGCCAATCTGAAACTAATTATATTGTATTGCGCTATGCTGACATTTTACTTATTTATGCTGAAGCGCAGAACGAAGCTACCGGTCCCGGTCAATCGATTTACGACGCGATAAATGCGGTGAGAGCGCGGGCAGGTTTGCCTGACCTCGTTACAGGACATACGCAGACAGAATTACGCGATATCATAAGACATGAAAGAAGAGTAGAATTTGCGGGCGAGGGAATGTATTATAATGACATTCGCCGCTGGAAAATTGCCGAGACGGTGATGAATGCCCCAATATATACTTACGATAAAAGCCAGATTGAAGTAAGAAAGTTTGATGCGGCCCGTGATTATTTCTGGCCCTTACCTCAAACGGAGCTAGATCTTAACCCGGCATTAAGTCAAAATCCTGGGTATTGATTGTGAGAAAGAGAGGCACAAAATTTCATTTATAAAATTGTATAACAATGGATAACAGGCGGGAGTTCCTGAAAAAGGCAGTGTTGCTTTCTGGTGCGGCAGGATTGTCGTCATCGCTACCTGCATCAATTCAACGGGCACTTGCAATAAACCCACAGCAGGGGACTACCTACATTGACGCGGAGCATGTGGTAATTCTGATGCAGGAAAATCGTTCATTCGACCATTGCTTTGGCACGTTGCGTGGAGTCCGGGGATTCAATGATCCCCGTGCTATTACGCTGCCAAATAAAAATTTAGTCTGGCTTCAGACAAACAAAGCCGGTGAAACCTATGCACCATTCCACTTTGACATCCGTGACACAAAGATTACGTGGATGGGCTCGGTTCCGCATTCCCGTTCCAGCCAGGTAGATGCAAATAACCTTGGGAAGTATGATCAATGGCTCAATGCAAAAAGGCCCGCAAATAAAAAGTATGCAGGCATGCCATTGACATTGGGTCATTATAATCGCAGTGACCTTCCTTTTAATTATGCAATGGCAGATGCTTTTACGATTTGCGATCAACATTTTTGTTCGGCTATGACGAGCACGTGGCCAAACCGTTTATATTTATGGGGAGGCACAATACGAGGCGAAAAAAGTGAAGATGCCAAGGCTTATATAAGAAATGAAATTCCTTACGGTGAAGCACACTGGAAAACGTTTCCGGAAAGGCTTGAAGAAAACGGAATCTCGTGGAAGGTATATCAAAATGATATTACAGCAGGAGGAGGCTTTACAGGCGAGGAAAGAGCGTGGCTTGCAAATTTTGGTTGCAATCCATTAGAGTTTTTATCACAATACAATGTAAGATTCTCCCCACGGTATGTTCAGAGTTTGCGAAACCGTGCAGAAACGCTTCCCGGGGAAATAGCGGATTTGGAAACAAAGTTGAATGCAATGCCTGCAACCGGTAAAGGGTACGGCAAATTGCAAAAAGAGATTGCGAAGAAAAAAGAAGTCTTAAGCGATACAGAAGAGCAATTGCAAAAATGGACCGAAGAAAATTTTGAAAAGTTATCGGAGCATCAAAAAAATATTTATCGCCGCGCCTTTATCACCAATGCAGGCGATCCTGACTATCATAAGCTCGGCACATTAAGCTATGAAGACAATGGCATAAATCGTGAACTCTCTCTGCCAAAGGGGGACGTGTTACATCAATTTAGGAAAGATGTCGATTCGGGAGAATTACCAACAGTTTCCTGGCTCGTACCTGCGCAAAACTTTTCTGATCATCCAAGCGCGCCATGGTATGGAACCTGGCTTACCTCTGAAATTTTAGATATACTTACCAAAAATCCTGAAGTGTGGAAGAAGACTATTTTCATTCTTACCTACGATGAAAATGATGGTTATTTTGATCACGTTCCTCCATTTGTTGCTCCCGACCCTAAAGATCCGCGAACAGGTAGATGCTCGCCCGGCGTAAATGTGAGTGGCGTAGAATATGTGCGTCGTGAGCACGAACTTAATGACGGCATCGCGAGCAAAGAAGCGCGTGGGGGGCCTATAGGGCTTGGCTATAGAGTGCCTATGATCATCGCTTCGCCGTGGAGCCGCGGCGGTAAAGTATGCTCACAGGTTTTTGATCATACTTCCACGTTGCAGTTCCTTGAGGAGTTTTTGAATAAAAAATTTGATAAGAAAATTAAAGAAGAAAATATCAGCGAATGGCGCCGGACAATCTGTGGAAATCTTACTTCTGCTTTTACGCTTTATGATGAAAATAAAGAAGAGCTGCCCTTCCTTTCAAGAGACCCATTTGTCGAAAAAATATATAATGCTAAATTCAAAAATGAACCGGCAGGTTTTAAAAAACTAACAGCCGGGGAAATACAATTGATCAATCGGGATCCTGCCGCGTCAAAACTAATGTCGCAGCAGGAAGCGGGAACAAGGCCTGCAAACCCTTTACCCTATCAACTTTACACCGATGGCAAATTAAGTGATGACAGGAAAAGTTTTGAAATAAATATGCAGGCAAAGAGTGAAGTGTTTGGCGATCAGTCATCAGGATCGCCTTTTAATGTTTATGCCCCCGGGGAATATCTTTCACTGGAAAGCGAGGAAAAAAAAGAGAATAAATTTGAACCCGTACGCGCCTGGCACTATGCTGTAAAGGCCGGCGATTCATTGATGGAAAGATGGCCGCTTGGTGCTTTCAAAAACAGCAATTACCATCTTCGCGTTTACGGGCCGAATGGTTTTCTCAGGGAGTTCGCCGGTAATGCAGAAGACCCGCAGATACTGATTGAATGCGGCTACCAGCGCGGCAAGCTTATAAAAAATAAACTCACGGGAAATATAGAATTAAAAATAAGCAACCTGAACAAAAGTCAACCACATAACATCAGGATAGAAGATCATGCATACAAAAATAAGCCGGTTTTTAAAAAGATACCGGCTTCAGGAGAGGAAAGCATCGTGTTAGATTTAAAGAGGAGTTTTGGCTGGTACGATTTTTCAATCAACGTCCAGGGAAGCACGGCTTTCATAAAGAGATATGCAGGAAGGGTGGAAACCGGTAAGGAAGCTATTAGTGATCCATTAATGGGAAGAACAATCAAATCGTAATAAAATTCTTATGGGAAAAATATTTTTGATTTTTGTTTTTGCAGGCTTATTTAAAGTGAGTGTACATGCTCAACAAAAATGGGATAGTATGTACCGGCCGGGAAGTTATCAACTCATGGAAGGTTTGTTTAGAAGTTTTCCAAACTCCGATAAGGATATTATTTTCCTGGGTAATAGCATCACAGCTCATGTAGACTGGAACGAATTGCTTGGGTTACAAGATGCCCGTAACCGTGGTATCTCCGGCGATATTACTTTTGGATTGCTTGAGAGACTAGATGAAGTTATTGAAGGACATCCGGCCAAAGTGTTTATTTTAATAGGCATCAATGATATTTCAAGAAATATTCCTGACAGTATTATTCTTGAAAACGATAAAAAAATTATTCATCGTATTAAAGAAGGGTCACCCGGAACTAAAATTTATTTTCAGACAATAATGCCCGTGAATAACACATTTGCCCAATTCAAAAATCATTATAATAAAGACGAACATATTCAGGCGGTGAATAAAGGAATAAAGAAAATTGCAGAAGACGAGCATATCACTTTGATTGATCTGCATCCGTATTTTTTGGATAGTGAAGGTCGTCTCAATAAGAATTATACATTAGACGGATTACATCCCAACTATAGAGGTTACCAGGTTTGGAAAAAAATTCTACTTCCCTATTTAAATTGAAGTGCATAAAATAATGAGTGTATTTTTAAGCACTTATCGAGTAAAATCATACAAGGGTCAAAATTAAAATCAATGATGACAGTCAGAAAATTATTCACCGTTATTTCAATAATCTTTTTTCTAAGTGTATTTATAGCGTCAGCGAATGCACAGCCATTATCACGTCCTCACCTTGTGGTAGGAATCGTAGTAGATCAAATGCGATGGGATTACCTGTACAGGTATTATGATCGCTACGAAGAAGGTGGCTTTAAGCGTTTACTAAATGAAGGTTTTTCCTGTGAAAATACATTTATAAATTATTTACCATCCTATACGGCTGCGGGCCATGCCACCATCTTTACCGGTTCTGTTCCTGCTGTTCATGGAATAACGGGTAATGACTGGATTGATCAGAATACCGCCCGGCATGTTTATTGCGCATCTGACTCTACTGTGCAATCTGTTGGAACAACCTATCCTGAAGGAAAAATGTCGCCAAGAAATTTGCTGGTGTCAACGGTTACTGATGAGTTGCGCCTGGCCACAAACTTTCAGTCAAAAGTAATCGGCGTTTCTCTTAAAGACCGCGCTTCAATTTTACCCGCAGGCCGCACAGCCAATGGTGCATTTTGGTTTGATGATTCTACCGGGAATTTTATAACCAGCACTTATTACACAGAGAAATTGCCTGGCTGGGTAAAAGATTTTAATGACAAAAAAGTACCCGAGAAGTTATTAGCGAATGAGTGGGCTACTTTGTATCCTGTCACAACGTATACACAAAGCACTGAAGATAGCGAACCATGGGAAGGTACATTTGAAGGGGAAAAAAGTTCAGTGTTCCCACATAAATTGTCCGCTCTATACAAGCAAAATAGAGGCTTGATCCGCAGTTCACCTTTTGGAAACTCACTTACGCTGGAATTTGCAAAGGCAGCGCTGGAAGCTAACAAAATGGGCATGGGAAAATCGACTGATTTTCTTACTATCAATTGCGCTTCTACTGATTATGTAGGCCATATGTTTGGGCCAAATTCTATAGAAGTAGAGGACACTTATTTGCGCCTTGATAAAGAATTAGCGGGCTTTCTTAAATACCTTGATGATAAAATAGGGAAAGGTAATTACACAGTATTTTTAACTGCTGATCATGGCGCCGCGCATTCCATTAATTTTATGAAAGAGCACCAGTTGCCTTCTGACTTTTTTCGTACTTCGGAATTATTGAATAACCTGAATAAAATTCTTGCACAAAAATTTGGAGTTAACAACCTTGTTCTTTCAGGAATCAACTATCATGTAAATTTTGATATGGCTAAAATTGAAGGCAGTCATATAAATTATGATTCCATAAAAAATGTCGCCGTCAATTATTTACAAAAACAACCAGGTGTTCAATTTGCAGTCGATGTAGAAAAAATTGGTATTGCCTCCATTCCTGAGCCTGTTAAAACGATGATCATAAATGGTTACAATAGTAAACGATGCGGTTCTGTTATGATCGTTCCGGAGCCGGGCTGGTTTGAGGGTTTTGAAAAAGGTACAACTCATGGTGGCTGGAATGCGTATGATACGCATATACCGCTTTTGTTTTTTGGCTGGGGCATTCAACATGGTGCAACGAACCGGGAAGTTTATATGACGGATATTGCTCCAACAATTGCTGCACTTTTACATATTCAAATGCCCAACGGCAACGTGGGTAAAGTGATTGGCGAAGTGAGCAAATAGAAAAATTGGTTTTAGAATTCAAATAAATTTCCGCATAATAACACGGTCCTGATTAAGTGCGAGTGCTGTTCGCCTGCAAAATGAAATGCGTGACGTAATCCTTATTAATACCTGCATTTTTCAAACTTCAATTTTTTTTGAATTTATTTGGGTATTCTTAGCCAATTCTCAAAGAATAAGTTATTCCTGCTTTAATAAAAAATAAAAGTCGCAATTTACCCGTAACAAGTCGTAGTTAACCCAGGACAGTTTGGTGGCGAAGGTTATTTTTGAATAAATAAATATGTTGCCTGGCAATACTACTATTGCGTTCAAAAAAAGCAAATGAAAAAGCAAGTTCTCTTTATACACAGTGCCGGGGCGCAAGGAGTGCACGAAGGCAGCAGCGATCTTGTAGCATACTTGCGAAATGCACTTGGTTCTGACTATGATGTGTTATACCCAAAAATGGCTGCGCCGGAGCGTCCGGAATATGCATCGTGGAAGAAGCAACTTGAAAAGGAATTTTCAAATGCAAATAATGAAATAATAATTGTGGGCCATTCTTTAGGAGGCTCAGTGCTATTGAAATATTTTTCAGAAGAAGAATTTCAAAAAAATATTGCGGGACTATTTCTTATTGCAGTTCCATTTTGGGGAACAAAGAATTGGGAAATAGATGAGTACGTTTTGCCAAATAATTTTAGTTCGCGAATTCCATTTATACCGAAAGTGTATTTATATCATAGCAGGGATGACGAGGTTGTTTCTTTTGCACATATGGAACAATACCTGGAAAATCTTCCGCACTCGGTTGTTAGAATTTTACCGGATAGGGATCATGCTTTTAATAACGGCATTCCTGAACTTGTTAACGATATTAAAAACCTGGATATAATAATCTAAAAATAAAATTGAAAACATTTTATGAATACATGATCGTAGGGTCGGGGATTAACATGAATTAAATTTTTGTGATGCTTTAAAAAAATCTAATAATAAAAATTAAATCAATGAGAAAATTAATTATATGCATGCACATATCGGTTGACGGATTTGTTGCAGGACCAAACGGAGAAATGGATTGGATTCATGTTGATGATGAAATATTTGATTATGCCGGGAACATGACCGACCAGGCTGACACAGCTTTGTATGGCCGGGTGACTTATCAAATGATGGAAAATTATTGGCCAACTGCCGGCGATCAGCCTAATGCATCTAAACATGATATTCAACATTCCACATGGTACAATAACGTTGAGAAGGTAGTTTTTTCAAAGACGCTTAATCAAGGTGAGATTGGAAACACTAAAGTTATCAATGACAACATTGATGACGAAATTCAAAAGATAAAAAACCGGGCAGGTAATAATATATTAATGTTTGGCAGCCCAACGGCGGTGCACACACTTATGCAATACGATTTAATTGATGAATATTGGCTTTTCGTAAATCCGGTTATAGTTTCGAAGGGCATACCATTATTTAAAAATGTACGGGACAGAATCGCTTTAAAACTCGAAGAAGCGAAGGCTTTTAATTCAGGTGTTGTGGGTTTGAATTACAAAAAATAGATATTACGGAATAATTGTTTGGAAGGTGATTATTTTTCATCCGGCAATTTAAATTCAATAATATATTCCGATAAATAAGGGCTTTTATCGGCATACTGATCTTTATAAAATAATCTTGCTTTCTTATCCAGCTTTACCGAGGTATATTTTTTTTCTTTAGCATCTATGGTTGCAAATGGTTGCAACGACGGATACCAGATTGTATGTCCTGGCTTGTCAAGCAGGAGTTTGGGCTTTGACCACTCCTGCGAATTTTTCTCTTTGCCCAAATCCTCATTAAGGTTGAAAGAAATATAAATACTGCTGCCTTTCCACGAAGGTCCTTCGGCCTTTGCCATCAGCATTACCCAACAATTCAAATATGTATTCCAGCTAACGGATGGCCCCCAGTAATATTTTCCGGTGGGAGAGGAGGCAGGGCCACCGCCACCTTCACTTTTCGGAACTTGTAAGGAAGCAACCGGAGTTCCCACACTATCAGCACGGGCATTAAAGCCAGTGCCATCCCACCTTTTGGCTTTGTTTACAGGATTGCCTAAATCTGCTAATGGAATTCTTGCAATGCTTATACATTGTCCGCTCCATTCTAACGATGAATCGTAGGTGGAGGAATTGTAGATACCGGGGTAGCCATATTCTCCATAGAAAACATACAGGTATCCATTATTTGCTACCGCCGAAGGATCACCGACACCACCGGCAAAATTGATTCCCGTGTTGTGTGGCCTTAATATTAGTCTGGGCTGGTAATCCTGTAGAAGAATTCCTTTATCTGCCCAGCTTTTTCCGCCGTCAAAAGATTTCATAATGCCAATACGACACACCGCTGTTTTTGTCTCTGGTCCCTTAAGGCCTTGCGGCCAATCAACATCCTTATAACCTGTTCCCTCCGTTGAATCGTAAGGAAGCGTAGATGGATAATTTTCGTTGTGGTACAATGCAAATAATGTTTTGTCACTTTTATCTGTGGTGTCTTTGTACAATGTTTCAAACCACACCGCGCCATGCAAGCCTTTCCTACCGACAGGTGCATTCGCAGGCATAGAAGGCTCCGTAAAATCACCAGGCCTCTTACTAAATACTTCGTCAACAGAAGCTCCGCTTGCATATTTTAATTCATGCGCTTCTCCCCATAATGGATCTTCACCATACTTACCCGGAAATATTCTGAAAGTATCGCCAACCCAAACTGTTGCCATATTGCAATCAACAAATGAATTAAAAATAAACTTCTCTGAAGGTGTTAGAATAAATTGAGGTATTTCCTTCGGCGGGGCTGGCTTATTTGAGGATTGCTCATTGCAGGCAGCAAACAAAATAGATAGAAATATTGTGGGACTAAATATAGAAGCCTTTGTTGCGTTCATAACCTTAGAATGTTCGTTTAAAATTTTATATAAGTTGATTTATAAATTCATATTAATCCAGGTTGATTGGCAAGACCATTTGCCACATCTCCTTCATTTAAGGTTGACCTTCGTGAACAAAAAATTCCGTAAATAACAATGAGCATAAAACAAAAGCAAGGCACCAGGTAAGAAATCTGCACGCCCATTGAGTCCGCAATCATTCCCTGCATTGGAGGGAAGACCGCACCGCCTACAATGGCAATATTCATCAATGCGGATCCTTTTTCTGTAAAGCTTCCAATTCTTTCTATTCCCAAACTAAACAGGGTAGGGAACATTATGGAAATAAAGACACCGAGCCCAACGAGATAATAAGCATTCCATGATGAATGGGTAAGAGCAATCAGGAGAAAAAGAATAATCATACCCGTTGCAAAAACAGCTACTAATTTACCCGCAGAAAAAAATTTGAATAAATAAATACTTGCAAAACCCACGATGGTTGCCACGACATAATACCATGTTAGAAATTGAGCTGCTTTCTCAGCGCTAAAACCTGAAATGGATTTATCTTGTAAATAATTAATGAAGAAGCCCGCCGTACAAGCTTCCGCGCCTACATAAAAAAACATGATGATAGCTCCCCAAAATAATTGAGGATATTTCTTTGATTCTTTTAGAATAGAAAAAAAAGAAAAACCTTTAGCCATTTCGGGTTTAAAGGCAGGTAGTACTGAGAAAAAAATGAAAACAGCGAGCAGGAATGTTCCTATGCCCAGGCTCATGTATGGCCTGTAAAATGATATGCTTTTATCAGCGGTATAAATTAAATGCGTTCCCAATACAGGCGTTAAAGAATATCCTATTCGCGAAAATACCTGTACAAAATTTATACGGGCATGTGCGCCCTCGGGCGTACCTAACATGGTTGCCAATGGATTCGCTGCTACGTTGATTAGTGTCACTCCAATAGAAACCACAAACAGCGCTATTAAAACCAAAATATACGAAGACGCGAAATAAGCAGGTATAAATAAGCTGCAGCCAATACTGCATGTAACCAATGCGGCTAGTATTCCTGTTTTGTAACCATACCTTGAAATAAAATACGAAATAGGTATAGGGAAAATGAGATAAACCAAATAAAACGATTGTTGTATGCGTGTCGCCTCTGTATAGGAAAGATCAAAAAAATCCTTGAGCGACGGCAGCAAAATATCGTTCATGCAAATAATGGCACCAGTAAACAAAAACACATAAGATACCAGGAGTAAGGGTTTCCATTGATGCTTCATTTTAATCTTGTTTTATTACACGAATTTTGACCCACGAATTACACGAATTTCATTTTTGATAAAAGGTGTATTAAATAGTGATACTTTAAAAGTGCAGTATTAATAGGTTGCCCGGCCTCCTGATATATCGTAAATAAAGCCGGTCGAAAAACTATTTTCTTCTGAAACAATGAAGCACGAGATCGCTGCAACCTCTTCTACAGTTCCCAGTCTTTTCATCGGAATTTTTGCAGTCATATATGCTAATTGCTCTGCAGACGTTTTTTCATTCATAGGTGTCCTGATCACTGCGGGAGCAAGACCGTTAACAGTGATATTTGTATCAGCAAATTCTTTTGCAACACCTTTCACTAAACCAATAACTCCTGCCTTCGTAGCTGAGTATCCTATCATTCCCGGGTTGCCCTCTTTACCGGCCATAGATGAAATAAGCAACACGCGTCCATAGCCCGTTTTTATCATTTTTTCCAATGTGTATTTTGTTATTAGAAAAGCGCCTTTCAAATTAATCTTATACACCTTGTCAAAATCATTACTTGCAAATTCCGTGATCTTGGTGCTGGTAGGGCCCACAATACCTGCAGAGTTCACGAGTATATCTATCTTATGCCATTCCTTTTCTACCTGTGAAATTGCTTTTGATACCTGGGCTTCCTCGCTGATGTCAACCAGGTAGCCTTTCGCATTTATATCATTTGCCTTGAATTCAAGAATTGCTTTTTGTAAGAAACCTTCATCCATATCAAACAGCGCTATGGCTGCACCTTCCTTTCCCAGCCTGCACGCTATTGCTTTTCCTATGCCTGCGGCGCCACCGGATATGATGGCAACTTTATCAGAAAATCGTTGGTTCATTTTTATCTGGTTAAAATGGTAAGTGTGTTTACTATTGGTTTGTTTTTAGAATTTGTACTTATGGCGTTTAGTTATCAGTCAATATTTTTACAAGTCGGGTGTATAATAAATTTGTTTCCCTTTTATTTTTATTTCCACATCCACCAGGTATTTTTTTAGTGCACCGGTATTTACAGAAATTCCGAGGCCTGGCTCTTCAGGTACATGGATATACCCGTTTTCATCGGGTAAAATTTTTGTTTGCGAAATATCTGCTGCCAGGGACTTTGGCTCAACAGGATATTCAGATATCATATCTTTTTCTATTCCTGCAAATGGCTGCAACGAAGCACTCAAAGCAAGGTGAGAAGTGAACGTATGGTTTACATAAGTTATATTCTTCTGCAAAGCCATGGCCGCAACCTGCTTTGCAATAGTGATACCGCCGATTCTACCCGTATCTATTTGTATAAATGTCAGGCCTGCATATTCCATCATCGCTTTTGCCTGAACCAAATTACTGCAACCTTCGCCTGCAGCAAGTGGTACAGCATTATCCGCCCCGCCCAATTGTTTGTAAGCATCTAAGGCAAGATTTATAAATGGCTCCTCTAACCAGTAAGTGTGAACGTTTTTCAGGTGAGGTAATCTAACCCTTGCACTGTCAAGATTTTCGTTCCACGCAGTGCCTGCATCTATCATCAGGTGAATATCTTCCCCCAATCCTTCACGTGCTGCAGACAGATGGGCAATATCATTTTCCAAACTGGTTTTTCCGAATGGCCCCCAGCCGAATTTGACGGCCTTGTAGGCCGATGATTTCGCAGCGTCTGCTTTTTCAAAAGTCTCTTCAGGAGTATTGCCAAAGAGTTGTGATGCATAAGGAAGTTTAGGAAAAGATTTTTTATAACCAAGTAATTTATAAACCGGCTCATTCATTTTTTTGCCGAGAAGATCCCAGAGAGCAATGTCAATTCCTGAAAGTGTATGATCGGATTGCAGCAGATCAAATGAATTTTCATGCACACCTGCCGATATTTTAGCAATGTCTTTTACGTCATTCATTTCCATTCCTTCCACTGAATATTTCAGTGGCTTGCATGCGCTATGCGACATCGGGCATACATAACTTGCAATACTTGTAAGAGGAGACGCTTCGCATTCTCCCCAGCCTTCAAGTCCTCCAGCCCTGATTCTCACTAATAAAGCATCCTGGCTTCCATCACCAATGTCTAATACTTCAGGCATCGACAGATAAAAGAAATCAACAGATTCAATTTTCATTAAAAGAATTTTAAGCCTCTCCCCAACCCCTCTCCGAAGGAGAGGGAGCAATATTTATTAATAGTTCAAAATGTAATCGTTAATCCCCCATCTACAGTAATCACTTGCCCCGTTATATAAGATGCATCTTTACCTGCAAGAAAAAAAGCAACCCCGGCTATCTCATCCGGATTCGCTGCACGTCTCAATGGTAAATGCTGGTTGATTACATAATTATCTTTGAACCATTGACTCTCCAATTCATTTTCACCATCAACAATTGACATAGCAGTATCCACAAAACCCGGCGCAATGGCATTCACTAAAATATTTTTATCTGCAAGCTCCAATGCCATCGCCCTGCAAAATTGGTTGATAGCGGCTTTCGCCATTGAGTAGCTGCTCGCATGCATCTCAGCCCGGGTGCCATGGATAGAAGTAATATGAATGATCCTCCCGCTTTTATTATTCATAAACTTTACTGCGAGGCTTGTCATCAGGATAGAGCCATTAACCATGCGATCAAAAATTACACGCCAGCGATCAATATTCATTTCCATAGGATTCGTCTTTTCATTTAATCCTGCACAATTAACCAATGTGTCAATACTTCCCCAGCTATCCTCTATAATTTTTTCGGCATTCTGTATGGTTTCCTGCTCAGCATAACTGCCATTCAATAAAAGATGATTTCCTTTTGGAAGTTCATTTAATAACACTTGCAGCTTTTCTTGTTGTATATCATTAAGGCATACATCATACCCTTCATTTGCAAATCTTACAGCAGTTGCTCTTCCTATTCCGGAAGCAGCGCCCGTTATTATAACTTTCTTTCTTTCCATGAATGATTAAAAATTTGATGCTATGACAGTTTCATTGGATAACTAATTTAGTATTACCGTGTTGATATTTATCAACGAAAGTTTTCCATTTGCCAATGCACTTTTTTAATATTCTTTTTATTTCTAAAAAATAATAAGGTTTTTTATTTTATAAAATATGATCTTCTACTACGGTTTAATAAAAAACTCTGAGGACCTTTAAGGAATAGAATAAAAACCTTAGTACAAGCCCCAAAAGTAATTAGACCAAACTTATTACGTTATCAATACTTACTCCTACTATTCATAGTAACCAACATTTTCTCCTGCGTATATTTTAACAACCGTATTTATTTCCTGCCCCGGTTCAAGTACGGTACATTGCCCCAATTTTTTTGCTTCATTCACACTTATTGGCATACTTGTACACGGCTCAAGAATAGCCGTGTAATGATGTAAGAAACCTCCATACGAGGCGAAATACCATTGATAAGGAAAAATGTTCTTGTCGTAATCATAGCTGAATAAATGATTTTCCTTATTACTTTCCATGCACATGCGGGAAGTATTAATATCATATAAATAGAAAAAGTCTGTAGTATTATTTTTATCCGGAACTAATGAAGCATTAGTGTTTTCTATGTCAGGCCATGTGAATTCATCCAGTGTTTTAAATCTTGAATAATCAAGATCAACAACCTTTGCTTTTTTTGCATCACTAATAAGTTTATCACCACTTTCAACGACTAATGCTGCGTGCAGCTTCCATAAAAAATTTCGTGTGGATGTAGACTCATTCCTGATTGTGTATTCCAAATTAATAACAGGAGAGCTGGCTTCTAAAGAAATTATTTTTTTATAAGAAAGCCCGCTCAATGCTAATGTGCCGAATACTGCAATTTTATCTTCCTGTACATCATAACCTAACGCCGTAGTCCATAATTCCCCGTGATCAGGATAGTCAATGGAATCAATATTTTCAGGTATATCATTTGGAATAAGTTCATCAATACCACCAAAAAAGTTTGAATCATAATCAGCGCCGGGCCTATGAGTTTCAAGCTTCAAATTCTCATTTCTCCACAAGAATTCTTTATCCAGCTTATTATTATAAACGCTTATTATTTTTCCACCCAAAGCCGGAACAATCTCGAATTTGATGTAATCATTTTCACCCGTAAATACTTCAACATTATTAATTTCTTTCCGGGAGATGAGCATAATATAGATTGCTTTTTATAGTAAGATATTTATTTCTTTTCCAGTTTTATCAAAAAGCCGCCTCCCGGTGCAAGATGAATTTTCATTGTATCATTCTTTTTAACTAAAGTATCAGATAAAATATAATCAGCAGCATAGCTTTCTGCGTTAACACCATCCTTACATATCGTTGCTTTGTAATTAACGCCGTCCTGCAGGAAATCAAATTTAATATTAACATCTCTTGCAGACCAATCGGTCATTCCACCAATAAACCAGTTAGCACCTTTTTGTCTTGCTGTAACTATGTATTGTTCCACCTTTCCATCTAAAATCTTTGTTTCATCCCATGTGGTGGGGATGCTGCCAAGAAGCTCCATGAATTTCGACTCCTGCCAGCCTTGCGATGGATTACCGGCAAACAGCTGCATGGGGTTGTCATAAACGACAAACATTGCCAACTGGTGACACCTGGTTCCCTGGCTCATCACCATTCCCTCTATTGCCCTGAACCCTTTTTGTGTGGCATTATTTAACATGCCCGGCTCGTAATCGAATGGCCCGGATAGCATGCGTGTAAACGGCAGGGTTAGATCATGAGGTGGAGTTGGCTTGTCGCTCCAGATATTATATTCAGAACCAAGCACACTTTCGCGGGAAACATTGTTTGGATAAGTTCTGTTAAATCCTTTAGGTGGATAAGCGCCATGGTACATGATCATGAGGTGATGGTCTGCACAAGCCTTCGCGATTTTGTGATAAAAATTCACCGTTTTCTGATCGTCCCTGTCAATAAAATCAGTCATTATATAGTCCACGCCCCATTTATTAAACCTGTCTAATGCGCTATCTAGCTGTCGGTCCAATGTATGGGCAAGCGTCCACATGCTTACCTTAATTCCTTTTTCTTTTGCGTAGCTGAGAATACTGTCCATGTTAATATCGGGATTGATTTTGAACAGGTCTGTATTGTCGCTCCAGCCTGCATCCATCATAATCCGATCAAAGCCAAAACGCTTTGCAAAATCAATGTAATATCTGTAAGATGATGTATTCACACCGGATTTAAACGGAACATTGAAAAGATTTACATTAATAATCCATTCGTCCGTTCCTTTTCCGGGGTTAACCCAGGAGGCATCGCCAATTTTTGAAGGCGAGGCGAGCCTGTAAACAATATCGTTAGACGGTAATTCTTTATCTTCCTCTGCAATAAGCATCACACGCCAGGGAAAGCTTCGTGTTCCTTTTGTTCTTGCAATATAATCTGCTCTTGTTGTTACTATCAATTGCGGGTAAATGCCTTCCGTTAGCCTCTCTTGCAATGGATAAGGCGCAAATGCTCCTGAAAAAGATGACGCGCCTGTACCAGATAAAAACATGCCGGGATAATCTTCCAGGTCTGATTCGGTGATGGCGATTTTCGGATTTGTTTCAGGAACCAGAAGTACAGGTGTATATGCCATCTCCGTTTTTGTGATACTGTCAACTTCTCTTAAAGGATACAATTCTTCAAAGCTCGTATGAAAAATATCTGCATCATCACGTTTATGGATAGCTGGAAAATAAGCGGAAGGTTTACCGGGAAAATTAAATTCGGCAACTTCATTCTGAATTGTGATGGAATCTTTGAAAGCAGTGAGAAACCTGTATGCAACGCCATCATCATACACACGGAATTCAACTTTATAAGGTTGCTTAAAGCCAATCGTCATCAAATTATAGTTGTCGGGTATGCTCTTTCTTTTTTCGGGAACAGGAGAAATAATTACATTATTTACTTTTTTTATTGAATGAGACTTGATCCTGTTGTTGAATGAAAAGCTTTCATTGCCGTCAAGCAACATATCCATTTCTGATGGGGCTAATATCGATTCACCATTGAAATCAATTTTGTACTTCAGATTTTTTTCCATCCAGATTTTTACGCAGATTTTTCCTGATGGCGAACAAACCGACAATGTATCAAGACACCATGATGTAACAGAAAAGCTTATACAAACGGCAACCAGCAAATATTTCTTCATAATTTATTAGATTCATTCTTTATAGAACGGTTACAAGATATTTGTTTAGCCTCACCCCAACCCCTCTCCGGCAGAGAGGGACAAGAAAAATAATCAATAGCCAGGGTTTTGTTCTAATTGTGGTGCCCTGTTTATTTCATCGATAGGAATTGGAACCCAATATAATTTATTGCTTGCCGGCCCGCGTTGCTGTACGATGATTTGTTGCCACGTAGTTTTTACGGTATTATTATCTTTATTAGTTGTTTGAATAATATCCACACCGGTTGCATCCCGGAGTGCCTCGTCAAGAATCTTCCATCTTCTCATATCATAAAAGCGAACGTCTTCATGCACAAATTCTATTCTTCTTTCATACCGCAAAGCCTGCGTAATGTCTCCTGTAAAATCAGGTAAGGCTGCCCTGTTTCTTATCATGTTGATGTAGGTTGTTGCTTCTGTTGTTTCTCCTAATCCCAGGCATGCTTCAGCGTAGTTCATAATAATTTCAGCATAACGAAATTCAATCCATACGTTTTCATTATTGTTTGATTCAGTACCATACACCGCATTGTCCAGGTATTTTTTAAATGTATAGCCTGTGTATGTTCCATCGTCACCGTCAATAGGTCCCTGCCTTGTATCTATTCCATATATTTTACTTTCTTCCACGCCATTCTTTATGGTTATTCTTGTTCTCCTGTCATAGATTCCTAATGGGTCTCTTGGCGAAAGATCAGCAAAACGTTTTTGCCATATAGCACTATCATAAAGTATTGTTGCATAGAACCGTGGCTCACGATTGTAATACATATTTGGTGAGCCGTATTTGCCTGACACATTCTTATAATACCCACTTGCATCAACCTGGTAATGATTGGTAAAAGGTGATCCGTCTTCCATTTCAAAGGCATCTGCAAGGTTGCCTGTGGGTGCATTGCATCCGTACATTACAAAGCCATTGGTACCATTTATAAGGTTCATCTGGTTCCTGGCGCCCACATCTTTTAAAAACATTTTGCCCCAGATAACTTCATTGCTTGAGAGGTCTTTTGCTTTAAAGAATGTAAAAAATTTATCAGCTACTACAGCTTTATCTGGTGCTCCGAAATTTTCCAATTGATAAGTGCCTAAATCCATTACCGCCTTTGCAGCGTTCTTAGCCGCAGTCCAAAGAGCCGTTCTGTCGGGGCTGCTGTAACCAACTATATCATTTGATGCGCTGCCATCGGCCGTGAGATCACTTGCTGCAAATAATAATATTCTTGACTTTAATGCAAGAGCCGCACCTTTTGTTGCTCTTCCCATTTCCATATCGGCCTTTGTTCCAAGAAGGGCAGCCGCTGCATCACATTCCCCCGCGATAAAATCTATAGTTTCTTTAAATGTGGATCTCTTGATTGAGAGATAGTCCTGTCCTATTTCAAAAGGAGTTGTGATGATAACAACGCCTCCATAATTACGGGCAAGCTGTTGGTAACAAAACGCTCTTAGAAATAAAGCTTCGCCTTTCATGCGTTCAGTTCGCGCCTTAATGTCGGCTTGCTGGGCAGCAGGATAACCGTCGGAAACTTTATCAATGTTGGCAAGAAAAATATTTAGTTTTTGAATGTTCTTATACATGGTGCCCCATGTGGTATAATCAAATGCCCATATTCCGAAAGGCGTTGTATTGCTTGATGAGATACTTCCCTGCAAATAATTATCAGTACCAAAGCCGTGCGTATCATGTGATTCATCTGTAAGAGATGCATACGAGAGGTATCCGAATCCGCCGGTTATACTATTATTATAATTGTCCTGCAGGTATCGGTCTGCAAGGTTGATATCTGACCAGAGCAATACATCTGAAAATTTATCAACAGGCGTTTTATCTAAAATTTTGCTGCATCCTGTTGCTATCAAAAACAGCAAGGAGAAAATCCCGATATATATTTTATTTGTTTGCATGATTTCTTTTTTTAGAGAAGAATTTATTTCAATGATTTAAAGTGTGATGCGTGCACCGATCGTATATACTTTCATGATCGGGTAATTTACAGATCCGGAAGACGTATAGATAGTTTGATCGGAACTCACATTTGCATTTTGGGTAGTAATGCCCCCAACTTCCGGATCCATAATTTTATTTCCGGAGTAGAGCAGGAATAAATTCTGACCGGAAAAATAAATTTGCGCATCTTTCAACCTGATTTTATCCTGAATGTTTTTAGGGATGCTATATACTAACTGTAAATTTTTCATTCGCGCATAAGCTGCATTCTGGTAAGAATAATCAGTGCGATAATCCTGCCTCCAGTATGCATCATTTCTATCAAAAGCCCTTGGCTTTGAAGCGTTGGGATTGTCGGGAGTCCACCTGCCTTCTGCATCATATTCAAAATAGTTTCCTGCAAGGCCCTGTAATTGCGCATACACCAGGCGCATTGAATTTCCTGAACCTTGTATAAGTCCGTTCAGCGCCCAATTCTTATACCTCAAATTGAAGTTGAAACCAAACGTAATTTCAGGATTAACTGTTTTAGGAAATATAATTCTGTCATCATCATTTATTATACCATCGTTGTTATAATCTTCGATAATAATGTCGCCGGGAATTGCTCCATCTACGTGCGGAGTTTTGCTTATCTCCACATCATCTTTAAAAATTCCGATTGCTTTATATAACAATGTAGAACCCTGCGGATGGCCAGTGAGCACCTGCCATGCTACCTGCCGTGCAGGCTCATCAAAGTTGATCACTTTATTGCGGGCAAAAGCAAGATTACCATTGAACGTATAAGAAAAATCGCCGCTGCGGTTTGCATATCCCAATATAAGTTCAAAGCCCCTGTTATCAACTATACCATAGTTTTCATCAGGTAATTGTATACCTGTAAAATCAGGCACTGAAGCATTTCTTTTTACAAGAATATTATTTCGCTTTTGATAAAAGAAGTCGGCATTGAAAGTGACTTTGCTATCAAAAAGCAATGATTCGAAACCGGCATTGTAGACATTCGCTACTTCCCATGTAATATTTGGATTGGAAGCTCCCAACTGGCTAAGACCCGCTGAATACACGCGGCCGGAACCCAATACATAACCTGTGCTTAATGAATAAGACGATAAATATTGGAAAGGATTTACAAGATCATTTCCCAACTGGCCCCATGAAGCTTTTAGCTTAAAGAAGTTTACAAACTTTACGTTGTTCTCCCAGAACTTTTCTTTGGAAATATTCCAGCCTGCAAGAACGCTTGGGAAATTGCCCCAGCGGCCACTTTCCTTGGAGAAACGTAAAGACCCGTCGCGACGTAAGGAAAACTGGAACAAATACTTTTCCTGATAATTATAGCTGAGCCTTCCGAAATAATTGATGCGTGAATCAATAACAACATATTCCGAATTGTCTTTTTCTGCATCAGCTCCTGCAAACAAGTAAGGCAACTGAGTGCTGATAAAATACCGGCGGAATGCATTAATTCCTTTGCCCTCATATTCCGAAGCTTCATATGCGACAAATGCACTGATGTTATGATCGCCTATAGATTTTGTATAATCAGCTTTTATGTTCCATGTTTTAGTGTTGGCGTCGTCGTAATAATCTCTCAGGTTCGGATCGTTGGTTCCTTTAGGCGTGCCTATTAAAAAAGCTGATCCGTCTTCAACGCCAGTATTGCCTGCAGCCAGGTAGGCGGGCTCATCAAGCTGGTAAAGTATCCATGGCTTTTGAAAAAATTTGCGTTGCCCGAAATTAAGGTCATACGCAAAATAACTTGACACGGATAATCCTTTAACGCCTGGTATTTTAAGAGATGCACTGAAGATGCTGTTGAGCCTGTATCGCTTGCTGTCATCAAAACCAGTTTGTGAACCGGAGGAAACAACAGGATTTTGCCCGTAAGCAATGTCGGGCCCGGGCAAGCCGTTTGGATACAAAGCGGGTGATGTAGGAAGGCTTTTTAATGCTCCTTCAAAGTTGAATCCTGCATCTGTAGAGGGGTAATTCCTGTTTTCCTGTGAACCCATAGCATTGAAACCAAGTGTAAGGTATTCATTCACTTTAGCATCGACGGTAGTTTTTATATTATACCGGTTAAATGATGTGGCTGAATTTTTAAATATGCCGTCATCATGCTGCGTACCAAAAGAAAAATAATAATTGACAGCTTTATTTCCGCCGCTCACTGATACATCGTGGTTTTGTGTATGGCTGTTTTTTGCCAGTGAGGCATCAAACCAGTTTGTGTTGGGATGCGTCCATGGAAAAGCGCCTGATTTATATTTTTCAATATCATCCAAAGAGAATTTCATGTTAGGTTCAGCAACACCCTGGTAAGATTGCATTTCGCGAATCATCTGCGCATAAGTTGCTGCATCAGCCATCTTTGGCAATTCAGTTGGCGATAACCATCCTGCGTAAAAGGAATAATTAACTGTGACAGGAACATTCTCACGGCCATGCTTAGTGGTAACCAATATTACCCCGTTGGCAGATCGTGCACCATATATAGCAGCAGATGCATCTTTAAGAACACTGATGCTTTCAACGTCGCTTGCGTTGATTGAGTTGAGGTCTCTTCCCGGAACGCCATCTACTACCACCAGCGGTTCGTTATTCCCAAGCGTGGCAAGACCTCTAATTAAAATGGAAGCGCCATCACTTCCCGGCTGGCCATTCGATTGTTGAATAATTGCTCCCGGCAATCGGCCTGCAAGGGCGTTGGAAATATTCGCTACCGGTGAAGCTGTAATTTCTTTACTTGTAACTGTAGAAACAGAACCAATTACATTCACTTTCTTTTGGCTGCCGTAACCGATTACTACTACCTCTTCCAGGTTCACGTTAGTCAATTCCATATTTACATTGATTACCGACTTTCCGCTAACCGGCATTTCAATAGGTTTATACCCTACGGAATTAAAAACAAGCGTGCTTCCCTCGGGAACTCTAATGGTGTATTTACCATTATCATTTGTTATAGTGCCGATGGCAGGATCAGATTTTACAGTGACTGAAACACCCGCAAGTGAAGCAGCATTAGTTTGTACAACTCCGGAAATTTCTTTTAAGTTTTGGGCGGATAAATTGTTGGGAACAATGAATCCAAGGATACCCAGCAGCATAAGCCAGGATACCTTTAGAGGGTATTTTTTTCTCATATCAATCGTAAGGTTTAAAAGATTAATTTAATTCTACAGCATAAAACTATGGCTTTGCCTAAGTAGAAATATTCTATAATCTTATCAATGTGTGTACTTTTTTAACATCAATAACATTAACCTTAATAAATTATTGGTAAAATATGTTACGACGGGTTTGGTTAACTGTCTTGGGCGTTAAAAAGTTCTTATAATAATTCTTTTGGAGAATGTATTATTAAGTACAATTTGAGAATAAAACTTTACGGGAGAATGTGAGAAGTATTGTTTGATAAAAATCTGCGTTTATAATCCTTTGGAACAACGCCAACTAATTTTTTAAAATGCCTGTAGTAGTTAGATAAATTATCGAAGCCGCTTAGGTAACAGATCTCTGAAATATTGTAATTATCTTCCATTAATAACCTGCACGCATGGCCGATCCTGATTTCAGTGACATAGTGGGAAAAAGTTTTTCTTGTATGATGCTTAAAATACCGGGAAAACGATGCGACACTCATATTTAACCTGGAAGCAATTTCTTCTATATAAATTTCACTGGTATAATTTTCCATAATGAATTGTAAAACGATATTAATTTTATCAGTATCATTACTATTGCTTGCCGTAAACCCGCTCGAGAGAATAAATTTCAAATCTTTACTGGTGGATAGAAATATAAGAATATTCAATAAACTTAATAAACGCTGTGCAGGCCCTTCCTGCTTCATTTCGATTAATTTTTGTTTCACATACTGATTGGTATTTCCATGTATTTCAAAACCTAACGATGATTTATCAAGCAGGCGTTTTACTATTTTCATTTCCGGTAAATCAAAAAAAGAATTGCCGAGAAAGTCGTCGGTAAAATGTATAAAGATTGATTTGGCCAGAAGGCCTTTATTTTTATAATATTCTTTGCTGTTTCTATACAGGTGGGGAATGTTAGGTCCAATTAAAGCAAGGTTTCCGTCTTTAAAGTGGCTTACATGATCTCCTATAAATCTTGTACCCTCGGCTTCGTCAATCAGAACAAGTTCATATTCTTTGTGGAAATGCCAGGGCTTATCAAAATACTTACACTCCCAGCACATGTATAAAAACGAACTGTCAGTTGATAAAGGAAGTTTATGAAATTGAGGCCGCATTAATTAGATTAATTTTTTTCAATGGAAACAGAACATCAACTAGCAATGATTAATTGCAAAACAACCAACTGGTTTAAAATTCATTTTTTTTCGCGAAATACTTTGTAGATTGAGTATCGCCTGTCTTATTCAACATTTATTTCTTCCAGGAACTTTACCGCTTTACTTTCCTTAATGCCCCCGCTTTTATTATATAATATTGATACACGCAATGCTTTAAGGCCGGTCATTCCCTGGAGGTCTTTAAGCGTGAGCCATTCCACATCGGAACCGATGTAGTTAATAAATTGCAGGTAATGGACGTAGTTCATATATTCTCTCGCTTCTTTTTCATTCGAATATACGATCGCGATTTTCCCTGCCTGGGTAAGCCTTTCTCCAGACTCTTTTACTGAAGCTTTATCAATCCTTTTCTTTATGATTTCATATCGTGCATTGTAGGCCCCGTCAACATCAAACTTTTTTTCTTCCATTCTGAACTGTATGCTAAGCGGCTGGCTATGGACTAATATGAGTGAGCATACATCCAGTTTTGTTTTGAGCCCGGCTCTTAACCGATGAATTTCATTTTCAGTTTCACATATTATCATTATTTGCCAAAGGCGAAGATTTTGCAAATAAAGCTGGTGAAACTTTTTATTGTTTACCATTGACTGACCAATGTATAAGTTATGTTCTACGCCATCAGATTTGTACTTTTCAAAATAGTGAGGAAACATCGCCTGCGCGGCTTGTTGAACTTTGTCCAGGTATTCGGAAATATTCTCGTTGATAAGCCGCACACTCTCATCATAATCTTTTCTTTTTTTGTAAACCAACCCTAGTACAGGATCCAGTTGGTTTTCATAGTGCTGCAACGCTTCATGTATTTCTGAGTTCATGCTGTGCAAGTGGTTAAAAACAGGGTATATATCTCTTTTAAGAAATTCCAATACTATATTCTCATCGCCGGCAGTAAGTTCCTGGCCAAGTTGCTGTATAAACTTATCTACCCGGAACCTAAGATCTTTATAAACCGGAAGCGCGAATTTTTTAACCGAAAGATTTAAGATATTTTTCGCCAACGACAATTGTTCAATCAGGTCAGATTGAATTGCAAGATTACGTTGAACTGAAGAGCCCTGGATATCCGTCTGGCCGTATAATGGAAATACATTTGGAAACACAATGTCTTCCATCTTATCGTCGTTATTTTTCAATTTTGATTCCAAAAGTTTTTCGGCAGCTTCGACAAATCGCCAGGCCACAGTTGAGTGAATCGCCGTACATTTTTGACGTATGATGGCATCAATCTGGTTTTTCATTTCATCCTGCGAACGTTTCATTGCAATGGTAAAAAGCGATATAACTTCCTGCAATTTGTAAACGGTAATAGTATTCAAGGCATCCGGTTTTTCCGAGCCTGCTTCAAGTATTCCAATCAATTCATCATTATAAAAGAGAGGAATTGCCAGGTAGCTTTTGAAACCAAGTTTTGCAAGTTTTTTTACCAGTATATTTTCGCCGGGGTTTCCCGGATCAATGTTTTGAAAAACAAATGGCTCGTTGTTTTCAAATAAAAATTGATTGGGCTTATTACAAAATGCTTCGTCAATTTTTATATTCCTTTTATCAGAAAGAACGATACTATTCCAGAATCCGAAGCCTATCGACTGCAATAATTCTCTTTCTTTATTGTACGAAATAAAACCCGCTTTTAGCCCTGGAACATTGAGCATAGCACCAAGGTGTTCCTGTATTTTCTCAACAATTGCAGGCCTGGTAAGGGAATCTTTCTTCATTAAATCAAATTTTAAAGCAGACATAGATTCCTCACGTGTAACATCAAAAAGAGTCAAAATGGTAAACCCTTCTAATTTAAAAGTGTTCGGTGGAATTTTTTTCTTCCACAGCTCAATATTGCCAAAATTATTGGTGAGCTCATATATTTCTTTTTCAGAAAGCGGTGTTACATCTTTAGTTGCAATTATTTCGGTAAAATCAACATTTATAAAAGCCCTGTAGCGGCGGGTGATCCCTGTTTGTTTGTCCCGGACATTAAAAAATAGATTTGGTGAAAGGCTGAGGTTCGCTTTATAATATGCATTAAGAATGGTTACGCAACTGAACATATAGATCATATCCGAATTACTCTCAGGAATAAGAATATCACCCTGTGACCCCTTCAGTATATTGGCAAAACGTTCGGTAAGATTAAACAAAATCGGCCTGAAGGGAACTCCGGCAGCCTTTATTTCATTGGTTGTAGTGAGAGACGGAAAAAATGGCGACAGGAGCAACTGAATTTCTTTCTGATATTTTTCAACCTGGTTAATATCATCAAATGACTTATAAAGGGCAGGAGTTTTCTCAATCCGTCTTAATACCTCTTTTGCCCTGCCTGATTCAAAAGCATCGGGAAGTGTGGCTTGCTCCTTCCACCAATTTATCAGTTTTTTAAAATTGATTTGAAGGTGAAATGGTGAAGCATATTCTTCGGGAAAAAAATTATTATTGTAATAATGTAGATATGACATAGCTGACAATTTATAGTTATTCTAACTATACACTGGAAATTCCAGGTTATTCGCTAAGCAAAATTAAATAAAACAAAAATCACGGGGTTACCACATATCCAATAATTAAGTTCCGGGAAATCTCAGTTTGCAAACAAATAATAATCTCTTCATTTATCTTGTATATATTTGGGTAGGTCTTTCAATGTAATTACTGAAATATTTAATCTTACCGCTCCTCTTATAGAAACTTGTTAGAATGGCGTCCACTAATTTATAGTATGGCGTCTTTTTTTGGTTTAATCTTCGACGCTTGGCTTAGTTCTAATATCCTTCGAATTGGTTTAAGTTTCCCAGGAAAATTTCACAAAATTCTTTAGCACATGAGTTCATTTATTGAATAATGGATTGAGACATATGGCCATCATAGCAGGGCTTGTGGGTCGTCGAAAGGACTCTGATATCAAACAGTCGCGATGAAAAATTTTAATGAGATATATAAGTTGGTTCTTGCCTGTATTGTAATATTGACGGCAGGTGGTTCATGCTCTCATATACACAGAAAAAATACACTTCAGGGAGATAATGAGAAAGTTAATATTCTTCCCGATTGGGCATTCGGCGGTTTTGAGCGAGTGCATTTAAACCCTATTATTGAGCCTGACCCTTCTTCGCATTTTTTTGATCCAATAACCGGTAAGATTATAAGATGGGAATCTAACGACACATTCAATCCCGGGGCAATCGAAAAAGACGGTAAGATAATTCTGATATATAGGGCAGAAGATAAAAGCGGCGTAAAGATAGGCCGAAAGACTTCCCGCCTGGGTTATGCCGAGAGCGCTAACGGCATAACCTTTAAAAGAAATCCTATACCTGTAATATTTCCAGGTGAAGATGCCCAAAAAGAATATGAATGGCCAGGCGGCTGCGAGGATCCGCGCCTGGCTGTTACCGAAGACAGCACTTATGTTGTCTTTTATACTCAATGGAATAGAGAGGTTGCAAGGCTTGGTGTTGCGACATCGAGGGATTTAATTAACTGGGTAAAACATGGACCGGCATTTAAAAGTGCTTCCAAAGGAAATCTTTTTAAAGTAGCCAACAAATCAGCTTCAATCATAACAAAGCTGGCAGGAGATAAACAAGTGATTGCAAAGGTTAATGGAAAATACATGATGTATTGGGGCGAAAAAGCAGTTTTTCTGGCAACGTCCGATAACTTATTGGATTGGGAGCCTCTGTTAAAGAAAGATGGAACACCAATGCCGTTAATTTCTCCCAGAGCAGGATATTTTGATAGCGATCTTACAGAATGCGGCCCCCCCGCATTAATTACCGATAAAGGAATTCTATTAATGTATAATGGTAAAAATAACGGTTCCGGAATGGGTGATAAACGATTTAATGACGATTCCTATTCGGCGGGGCAAGTCTTATTTGACAAAAATAATCCTACCAAAGTTATAGGAAGACTTTCCGTTCCTTTTCTTCGCCCGGTTGAGCCATTTGAAAAAAGCGGCCAGTATATTAAAGGCACAGTTTTCATAGAAGGATTGGTATATTTTCAGAAAAAATGGTTTTTATATTATGGCTGCGCCGATTCCAGGATAGCTGTGGCAATTTACGATCCGGCTAACCCGGCATCTCCTGATCCAATTATTTTTTCGCCCAATTAGTACAGGTAGTCAAATCAATTAAAGTCAAGAAAAAATTTTGCACATGAATCAGTTTTGACAATCATTACTTCCCAAATTCTAAATCTATATTTGTATAATGTTATCAGTTAGCCATCGTGGCACAATAATGCCTGCATCGCCCATAAGAAAATTGGTTCCGTATGCAGAGATTGCAAAAAGTAAAGGAATAAAGATATATCATCTTAATATCGGGCAACCGGATATTGAAACACCTCCGCAAATCCTGGACGCGGTACGTCATTCAGATTTTAAAATTCTTGAATACAGTCATAGCGCCGGAAATGAAAGTTATAGAAGAAAACTGGTAGACTACTATAAATCGGTTGATGTACATGTAAAGCATGATGATATTATAATAACAACCGGCGGGAGCGAAGCTATCTTATTTGGGTTTATGGCGTGCCTTGATGCGGGTGATGAAGTGATAATTCCCGAACCGTTTTATGCGAATTATAATGGCTTTGCAACCGAAGCTGGCGTCGTTGTAAAACCAATAACTTCTTCAATTGAAAGTGGCTTTGCATTGCCGCCAATTGAAGATTTTGAAAAAGTAATTACTGAAAAGACGAAAGCAATCATGATCTGTAACCCGAACAATCCAACGGGTTACCTGTATAGCAGGAAAGAAATGGAGACGCTAAAGACCATCATCCATAAGTATGATTTGTTCTTATTCTCAGATGAGGCTTACCGGGAATTTTGTTATACCGGTGATCATTTTAGTGCAATGCAACTTTCCGGCGTAGAAGATCATGTGATTCTTATGGATACTATCAGCAAAAGATATAGTGCGTGTGGAGCAAGAATTGGTTCCTTTGTAACGAAAAATAAACCTGTTTTGCAAGCAGCCATGAAATTTGCGCAGGCCAGACTAAGCCCTCCGGGCTTTGGGCAAATATTAGGTGAGTCCGCACTTGACCTTCCTTCTGATTATTTTAAAAGCACTAAGGCAGAGTATAAATTGAGAAGAGATACCCTCGTTGAAAGACTAAACAATATGCCGGGCGTTTTCTGTCCCAAGCCAGGGGGCGCTTTTTATGCTATGGCCTCTTTGCCAGTTGATGATGCCGATATTTTTTGTCAATGGCTCCTGGAATCATTTAACCACAATGGAGCTACCGTTATGCTTGCACCTGCATCTGGTTTTTATGGCACGGTTGGACTTGGCAAGAACGAGGTCCGGCTTGCATATGTGCTAAACACTGCATCTATTAATTCTGCGATGGATTGCCTTGAAGAAGCACTGGCGGCATACCCGGGACTGAATCAATAAACTAATTCCTAAAGTGTCGTTTTTTCCCTTTGCATTTTTATGCAATACATTATCTTTGCCGCCCAAATATTGGTCGAGGTAGCTCAGCTGGTTAGAGCATCGGATTCATAACCCGAAGGTCGGCAGTTCAAGTCTGCTCCTCGATACAAGTCCCCTGTTTTATCGGGGGATTTTTTTTTTGAAAGACTGAGCCTATGGAAAATTATACATTGTCACAGATTTTGTCAACCCTAAGAATTTTTCCCTGTACACCATCCCTTCCGGAAATAGGGTTTTCATTTCTTTTTCAGTGAGTAATTGCACTTCATTCACTCTTCGAATTGCCGCTTCCCTGGTTTTAGATTTTTTATAATTACCCAGGTTGAAATTTTTACTCAGGAAAACTTTTGCATGGTATGGAAGAAATTGAAAAAAGGGAAATAGCCAATGTGGCTCAATTGGAAAATAGTAGTTTGGAGTTTGCACATAGAAACATTTTCCAACCCTTCTAATCTCGTTAGCCATTTTGATTTGATTTTCATGAGTAAAAAGATGTTCAATGACAGAATTCGAAAATACAATGTCAAAATGTTTATCGCCGAAATTGGATAAATCACACGCATCGCCTACTATACTTGTAAAGTTTTTATATTTAACCGGGGCTAAATACAGATTTAGCAAGGTAATATTTACCGCATATCCTTCTATAAAATTCATGCTTTCCCAATAAGATTGGGTTCCGCCAATATCCAGAATTTCTATCGGCCCATTTGAATGGATTTTGCCAAGCAATGATTTGAAGAAAGCAAATCTTTTCTTTCTAAATTTTTGGTTTAAGGATTTTGAATTATCGGCATTAAGTAATGAATTCTTTTTCATTAAAAAAATTGAAATAGTTTGATCCACCTACAGGACCCTCACCAAATTTATAATGAAAATTTTGAATTTAACCTAATGTCTATTTTCTATAATAAATGAGGTGTGACAACTTACCAAAATTGGAGAATTATTGATTTTTCAGAGGTCATAGTTATTCCGCCAGGCGTTATACATTACAAGAGCAGGCAAATCTTATCCACATGCGGGTAAATATGTGTAGAAATTTGTACTATGGAATAATTTTTGCAAATAGTTGTCGAATTTTTTGGAACGTCAAACCCGTTTAATTTCAGGGACCTGGATGCAATTAAGCTCTGAATTTATTTTATAAATTGACTATTGCCAAAACATTACAACTAATTGTCTAACTGAAAGGTGAAATCTCCTGCTGTTAAATAAGTAATAATCAAGTCAAATCTAAATTATTTACTTCACGATAAATCAATATCGCAAAATAAAAAACCATGAAGCAAACTTTGATCCATTTGTCCTTATCTATTTTTATTCTACTACCGGCTTTTACTGTGAACGCTAAAACATATTACTTTTCTAACAATTCCGGGGATGACGCCAGAACATCTGCTCAGGCTCAAAGTCAATCGACTCCGTGGAAATCGCTTACCAAGCTGAACTCATTCATGAGCAGTTTGGCTCCAGGTGATTCCGTTCTTTTCAAAAGTGGAGAAGTTTTTTACGGATCTATTACCATTACTAAATCGGGGACAACAAGCAAGCCCATTGTGTATGCGGCATATGGTGCAGGAAAGGATCCGATAATAACAGGTTTCTTAACTCTTACTAATTGGGTATCGGTAGGAAATGGGATTTTTGAAAGTTCTAATTCATCTTTAGGAACAGGTGTAAACATGGTTGCACGTAATGGTAGTTTACAGGTAATGGGAAGGTATCCTAATGCAACTCAGCCAAACAAGGGTTACCTTACATTTGAGTCTCATACAAGTAGCTCTATTACTGATAAGGAATTGACAGCTTCTACGAATTGGAAAGGAGCAGAGTTAGTAGTAAGGCCAAAACGGTGGGTACTCGACAGGCGTTTAATTACTTCACACTCAGGCTCGACCCTATCATTTGACAGTGCTTTAACTTATAACCCATACGATAATTACGGTTATTTTATTCAAAATTCTATAAAAACATTAGACCAATTGGGAGAATGGTATTATAATCCGGCTACTAAAAAATTGTCAGTATATTTTGGATCTGCCAAGCCTTCTTCATATACGATCCAGGCAAGCAGCGTCAATACCTTAGTTAACGTTGATCACCAGGATAATATAGTGTTTGATGGATTGTCTTTTGTTGGTTCTAATATTAAGGCGTTTGATCTTTTTTATGCTAACAATATATCAGTTCAAAATTGCGAAGTCAAACTATCCGGTATTGATGCAATTGATGCTTCTGCAACAACCAATCTTACAGTAAAAAGCACATACATCAATTTCACAAATAATAATGCTATTGACTTAAATTATAATTGCGATAACTCAACAATAAGATATAATTACATTGCCAACACCGGCATGACCACGGGGGCGGGTTTAAGCGGTACAGGCTCCTACCAGGGGATTACAATTGTAGGAAATAATAATCTGGTTGAATATAACACGATTTTAAATACGGGATGTATAGGAATACGATTTGGTATGGGAAATTCGAACATTATCAAAAATAATTTTATCAATTATTTTACCATGATAAAAGATGATGGTGGTGGCATATATAGCTGGGCTCCAAAGAACTCTAATTATACAAAGCAAAAAATCACCGGAAATATTGTATTAAATGGTGTTGGTGCACCTGAAGGAACCGATAGACCCGGAACAGGTTCAAGCAGTGGAATTTATTTAGATGATAATTGTTCTAATATAGAAATATCATCCAACACAGTCTCCAATTGCTTTAAAGCAGGTATTATGACCCACAATGCTTTTAAAATTACTATTAACGACAACACGGTTTACAATAACTCCACACAAGTAATTTTGGTTCATGATTATGCAATGCCTGATGCTCTTTTGAGAAATGATATAATTAAGAATAATATCTTTTTCTCAAAATCAGAGACGCAGACTGTTTCTATGGTGAGTACTATGGCAGATGATATAAAACTCCTGGGTGCTATGGACAAAAATTATTTTTGCCGGCCGTTAGACGATAACCTTACTATGTCGAGCTCGTGTATGATAAATGGGGTACGGGTAGATCGTTTACTTGATCTTTCAGGCTGGCAGGCAACATATGGGCTGGATAAATCTTCGCAAAAAAGTCCCCTCCCGGTGCCGCAATATTCGGTCAACTCTTTTGTTGCTTCTAATAAATTTGCAAATGGTACCTTTAACTCCAGTATTTCGGGCGTGTATTCTGCCCCTTTATGTAGTTGGGTAAGTAAGAAACTGGACGGGGGTACCTTTCAAGCTACAAATCAATATTCTGATCTTTCTACCTACCCGGTAATTATAAACATTGGAGCCGTTAGTTCTTCAAAAAACTATATTTTGAGATTTAGTTCATTGGCTGCCAGGGATACTTTACTGAAAGCTTATCTTCGAATAAGCGCGGCTCCTTACAGTTGTTTATCAGACATTAAGAATATTCCTATCTCTGCTACGAGAAAAGAAAACGAATTCTTATTTTCCACACCTGCTTCATCAAGTAACGCAAGTATAATTTTTGAGACCAAATGCCCAAAATTGAATTTTTGGTTGGATAATATCGAGTTTTACGAAGCCAACGTATCTCAATCCGATCCTGATACCTACTTGTTTTTTCAATATAATAACTCTGAAAGAAATAAAACATTTTCTCTTGCCGGTACATATATGGATGTTTACAATAAAACATATACAAATAGTGTTGTTGTTCCGCCTTATTCCTCTGTAGTTTTAATAAAACAAACTCCGGCGAATATGCTTTATAGTTTTAATCCCAAAAAGATTGGCTCCTGGGAAAATGATAATCTGGCGGCAACGCCATAACCTGTGTGAAAATTTTTATAAATAAATAATTGCAATAGTATAGGCATAGTATTTTCTACCATATTGAAATCTCAACTTTTAAATGGTATGAAGGTTTTATTAGTGATTGTACTTACCAGTTGTTTATCGGCAGGGTATGCTAAAAATTATTATTTTTCTTCTACTACGGGTGATGATACACGATCTGATATCCAGGCTCAACGGGAAACATCACCGTGGAAGACTCTTTCAAAACTAAATTCCATTTTTGGTACGCTCGGGGCAGGAGATTCGGTTTTATTGAAGAAAGGGGATACATTTTATGGATCTGTAGTAGTTACGAAGTCGGGTTCAGCAGACCTACCAATTGTAATATCTTCATATGGTATTGGAGCGCTTCCCATTATTACCGGCTTCATGACACTTTCGCATTGGGATTTGAAAGAAAACGGAGTTTACACAAGCTCGGACCGGCTTAATGATTCTTCTTTAAACATAGTGGTAATTAATAATTCAGCATATGCGATGGGGAGATATCCCAACGCACATGCCGTTAATGATGGCTGGCTCCCAATATTGTCGCACGTGAAGAATAATTCAATTACCAGCAGCCCCTCATTTTTAAACTCTGACTGGACAAATGCGGAAGTCGTAATTAGAAAAAAACATTATGTAATAGATCGGAATAAAATAATCTCGCAGGAGGGTGCAATGTTAAATTATCAAAGTGGCACCCAATATGAACCCTTTGACAGTTTTGGTTTTTTTATTCAGAATCATATCAAAACCTTAGATCAGTTTGGCGAATGGTATTATGATCCGGCGATAAAAAAATTGCATTTATACTTTGGTAAAAAATTGCCTTCGAACTTTAAAGTAGAGGCTGGTAATGTTAATAAGCTGGTAAGTATAAGGAATCAGAGTAACATATCTTTTGAGTCGATAGCGTTGGAGGGTGCGAATGTAAAAAGTTTTGATTTGTATTACTCTAAAAATATTTATATAAAAAACTGTGCTATAAATTTTTCAGGAACTGATGCGATTGATGCCTACAATACCCAGAATTTGATGGTTGAGAATTGTACCATCGCCAATTCCAATAATAACGCGTTTGATTTAACTGGTGCCTGTAATGGTTGCCGGATTAAAAATAATATTATAAAGAACTCAGGACTAAGCGTCGGAATGGCAAGCAACAGCAGTCATTCATTTTCCGGCATCAATATCAATGGAGATAACTGCATAATCGAAAATAATAAAATAGATAGCACGGGATATATTGGGATTCGCTTCGCCGGAAATTCAATTGTAGTTAGAAACAATTTTATTAATTATTTCTGCATTGTAAAAGACGACGGAGGAGGCATATATACCGGTAATAATGTTGCAGATGCCTTAAGAAAAGATCAGGTTATTGAAAATAATATTGTTTTGAATGGCATTGGCGCCAGCAAAGGTACCCCGGAAACAACCATGCAGGCTTCCGGTATTTATCTCGATGATAATTCGGCAAATATACGGGTCGCTGGTAACTCTCTGGCATACTCCAATAAAGCAGGAATCCTTTTGCACAATTGCCATGATGTTGAAGTAACCGGCAATACACTTTATGCAAATGCCACGCAACTTATTGTACAAAAAGATGCAGCGTCCGAAGGACAGGTGAGAAAAAATTCCATCACGAATAACATATTTTTTTCACAAAAGCGATCACAGTTTGTTGCATCGTTTCTTACAACGGGTGATGACATAAACTTGTTTGGCAAAATTGATAACAATTATTACGGTCATCCGATTGATGACAATGTAATTATTTCAACCTCGTACGTAGATAACAGTCTTGGGAAAGTTAACAGGTACCTGGATTTGAAAGGGTGGGAGTCCCGATTCGATAAAGATAAATTATCAAGAAAATCCTTTGCAGGTTTAGCTTCACATACTATTAGTAAAATTACTTCACCAAATATAATTTTCACCGAAAATAACAATACTCCTGCCGGCGTTCATGGCCTTAAATGCAAAGTGGTTCGGCAGAATTTAGGCTTACCAGGTGGCGGCAGCGTGGAGGTCGCATCTTTACCGAATACTATATCGTCTTATATTACAATTCCTGTGGGAAAAATTGACTCTGGAAATAGTTATGTTTTAAAATTCAGTATAAAGGGATCTGATGACTCTGACAAAACCGTTGGAATACAACTAAGGCAAAAGGGTTCGCCTTATACAAATCTCGCAGGCACATCATACAGAACCTTTTCAAGTTCATTACGTAATTATGAAATTTTATTTCTGGCGACCCAGGGCGAACAGAACGCGTTTTTGGTATTCACTTTAAATGATGAGGCTACAACCTACCAGTTGGATAAGTTACAGTTATACCAGGCAAAGGTTAAGATTATGGAGCCATCAGATATTTCCCTATTTGAATATAATGCCGGCAAAACAGCCAAAACTATTACCTTGAACGGCAAATACACGGATACCCAAAATACCACTTACACCAATAGCATCACTTTGGAACCATACACATCCGTTGTGCTTTTGAAACAAAATTAATTTAACCCAGCGCTCCCCGTTACATACAATTTCTCCGACAAGTTTTTTTACAGAATTTCTTCTTTTATTATAGGCTGGAGCTTTACAGTTCCTCTGTTCTATAGAGCGGTTTACCTTAAAAGGGCGTAAAATCGCTGTGTTTTATTTAGGGTAATAATACTATTGCACAAAAAAGCCTCGTTTGTATTTTTGTCAAAGTATTAATCCGAAATCCTAAAAATCCTATGAAGCCCTTACTGCTTGTTCTATCCCTATGCATTTACAGCTATTCGAATGCCACAAACTATTATTTCTCCTCGGTTTCCGGTGATGATTCACGTAACGTAATACAGGCGACTAATCCCTCCACACCCTGGAAAACTTTGGACAAGCTCAATTCTTTTATCAGCAGCCTGAATTATGGCGACTCTGTATTATTTAAGAGGGGAGAAACATTTGATGGCGCCATTGTTATTACAAAATCAGGGTCAGTAAATCTTCCAATAGTGTTTGGCACATACGGATCTGGAGCTAAACCAATAATTAACGGCTTCACCACTTTGTCGAAATGGACTTTGCTGGCAAATAATATTTTTGAATGCGGCGACCCTTCACTAGGGACTGCAGTCAATATGGTAACAATAAACGGTGTTCAACAGGCCCCGGGAAGGTATCCAAATACAACCATAAATAAAGGATATCTAACTTTTGAGTCACATACCACTAATGCGATCATAGATGATCAATTAACCAGTTCAATTGACTGGACCGGAGCTGAAGTTGTAGTAAAACCGAAAAGATGGGTGCTTGATCGTCGCCTGATTACTTCGCACAAGGGGCCTACGATTAATTACAGTCCCGCTCTTACTTATAGTCCTTATGATAACTACGGATATTTTATTCAGAATCATATCAAAACCCTTGACCTGCCCGGCGAATGGTATTACAATCCTTCCACGAAAAAAATGAGTGTGTTTTCAGTGCCGGCAAAATTTAATGCAAGTGTGAAAGATGTCTTGGTGAGTATAAGAAACCAGAACAATATTGTATTTGATAATTTGAGTTTTACCGGATCTAACTCCAAAACATTTGATCTTTACTATGCTCAGAACATTCAGATTAAAAATTGCGATATCCTATTTTCAGGAGTAGACGGAATCTTTGGCGCATCTACTACAAATGTATCATTGGTGAATAATACAATAACTAATACCAACAACAACGCTATTAATTTTAATTATTATTGTAACAACACTATCATAAGAGATAATGTAATAAAGAATACCGGTCTTTTTGCGGGATTGGGATCAAGCGGCAACGGAACCTACCAGGCAGTAACGATTAATGGCAAAAATAATCTTGTTGAGTATAATGAAATAGATAGTACCGGGGGAATATCCATAAATTTTTCAGGAGGAGATTCTACAGTAATTAAAAATAACTTTATTAACTACTTTACCTTGACAAAAGATGACGGGGGTGGTATATATTCAAATGGAAGCTTTCCCGCCGTAACATATTATGGTGTAAAGGTTATTGGAAATATTATCTTAAATGGAATAGGGATAGCTGAAGGGACTGATAAACCTGGTTCAGCCTCCAGCAGTGGAATATATATGGATGATAATGCAACTAATGTTTTGATTGATGGCAATACCATTAGCAACTGCGGAAAGACTGGGATACTTTTTCACAATGCTTCCAGCATGACATTAAAAAATAACACCAGTTTTGACAACACCACTCAATTAATGATGATTCATGATTATGCCATGCCTAACGCACTATTGAGGAATAATATAATTAATAACAACATTCTTTTTTCCAAATATGAAGCACAGATTGTTTCAAATGTTAGTACTATGGCTGACGATATAAATATGATAGGTAGTATGGATAGTAACTATTACTGTCGGCCATTGGATGACAATCTTGTGACAAAGGCTTCATATATTGATGCTGGCGGCACGCGGGTAGATCAAATTTTAGACCTCGCCGGATGGCAGTCAATTTATAATTTAGACAAAACATCAAAAAAAACTCCGGTTACCATCCCGGCGTACATATCCAGTGCAACTGGTGCTAATAAACTTCCAAACGGAAATTTTACATTCGATAACAGCGGTGTATACTCCAGTTCAACCAGTACATGGGTAAATAACAAGTTGGATGGAGGCACTTTCCAGGCAACAAATACTTCGTTGACAAATAGCATCTATAATATAATTCTCGCAGTGGGTGCTGTGGATCATTCTAAAAATTATCTTTTGAAATTCAGTTCAAAAGCAATGCAGGATGTTGTGATGAGCGTTTACCTGAGAACGAGCGGAGCGCCGTATACCAGGCTTTCCGATATAAAAGTCTTTAAAGTAACTGCCGGAAGAACAGAAAACGAATTTCTATTTACATTGCCCGATGCGGCCTCTTCGGCAAGTATTATAATAGAAACCAAATGCCCGCAAATCACGTTCTGGCTGGACAACGTTGAATTATATGAAGCCAATTCAACCATTACAAATCCCGACGATTATATATTGTTTCAGTACAATGCTTCGCAGCTACCAAAAACAATCAAATTACAACGCACCTATGTAGACGCAAAAAATAAGTCGTACAGTAACAGCGTGGTTTTAGCTCCGTACTCGTCGATTATTTTAATAAGTCCCACGGCGCCTTTAAAGTCGCTACCATTAACCTTTCTTGATTTTAGAGGGGAAGTTAAAAATAAGTCCATTGGCCTTGAGTGGGAGACCACTAATGAAAATAACACAGACTATTTTGAAGTAGAACGGGCCTCCGATGATTTCAGTTACACACCCATCGGAAAGGTAAAAGCAGAGAATGCGCCGGGTATTATGCAATATAATTTTACAGATTATTCGCCTGGCAGTTACGCAAATTATTATAGGCTGAAACAATATGATATTGATGGAAAATTTACTTATAGTAAAGTAATTCATTTTCAAAATTCAACCAGCCTTGGTTTAAGGGTATCTCCTAATCCCGTAAAAGACAAAATCAATTTACACCTAAGTGGATTTCAGGACAACCGGGATATCAACTATTATATATTTTCCGCTTCCGGAAGCCTGGTAAAAATCGGGCATGAGAATTCAGGGAATCGCATGGTTACAGTCGATTTGTCTAATCTTATGGGTGGAATGTATATTTTAAAAGCGGTGGCTGGTGATGTAACTGTTTCGAAAGAATTTGTAAAATTATGATATGAAGGCTGGCATCTTATTGTCAACCAGCAACAAAAAAGCAAAAGGCAGTTCGATGTCTTTTGCTTTTTTGGATTAAATATTTGATGCCGAACAATAATTAACTCACTGTTTCCTGGAATCTTTTTCTTTGCATAAAAAGATCGTACATCTCTACTAATATTTCTTCGATATTATATTTATAATCCCACTCAGGGTAGTGTATCTTAAATTTAGAGACATCGCTTATATACCAGATATGATCACCACTTCTGTTATTTTCAGAATAAGAATAAGAGAAAGTATTCCCTGTCAATTTCTCGCAAAGCTGTATGCCTTCCAACATAGAACAATTGGAAAACCTGCTGCCTCCGGCGTTATACACTTCGCCTATCCTGGGATTTTTATAAAAGTGCCAAAACATATTTACAAGATCGTAACTGTGTATATTGTCTCTTACCTGTTTCCCTTTATAACCAAAAATAGTATAGTGTTTTTTATTAATAGCACATAACATGAGGTACGAAAGAAAACCATGCAGCTGTGCTCCGGAATGGTTCGGACCCGTTAAGCATCCACCTCGGAAAATTCCCGTTTTCATTCCAAAATATCTACCGTATTCCTGTACCATTACATCAGCGGCGACCTTTGATGCGCCAAAAACAGAGTGTTTGCAATTATCAATACTCATTGCCTCGTCAATACCTTTTTCAAAATAGGGATGTGACTCCTCAATTTCCCACCTCAATTCCTTTTCAACCAGGGGTAGAAGATTGGGATTGTCTCCGTAAACCTTATTGGTAGAGGTAAAAATAAAAACCGCCCCGGGAGCATAAAGCCTGGTGAGCTCCAGCATATTCATTGTTCCATTAGCATTAATGGTGAAATCTGTCAACGGTTCTTTTGCAGCCCAATCGTGGCTGGGCTGTGCAGCCGTATGTATTACCAGGGAAATATCAGAGTTGTATTCTTTAAATATCTTTTCCAAAGAGGTATAGTCTCTAATATCAATACTCTCATGCTGATAATTAGAAAATTGATTTTGTAATCTTTCTACATTCCAAAAAGTTGAAGCATTCTCGCCAAAAAAGTAGGCCCTGAGATTATTATCAATCCCGATAATCAAATCAAATTCGTTAGAAAGAAAAGATACGGATTCGCTACCAATAAGACCTCCTGAACCAGTGATCACAGCTATATTCATGCAGGGATTTTAAAATTGTACATTACGGATACCAGATTTGCAAAGGATAAACAGGTAAATGAAATACATATTAGTAGTTAGATATCTTTTCCAAAGCTTTTTTGGATCCTGGATTAATCTGAATAACCATTCAAGACCGGAGGTCTGCATCCAATGAGGAGCGTGTTTGATATTACCTGCTAAAAAATCAAAGGCAGCGCCTATTGCCATCATAGGTGCATTAATTTTATTAATATGGCTCGCCACCCATTTTTCCTGGCGCGGGCAGCCTCTTCCGACCAAAACAAGATTTGCCCCGCTTTCATTTATCTTTTCTATGTCTTCTATATCTTCTTCCGGAGTAGCATCTCTAAATCTGTCGGAATGCATTCCGCAGATCTCCAGGTAAGGATATTGCTCTTTAAAAAACTCTTCCATTTTATGAAGAGTCGAAAGTTTACTACCGTATAAAAAAACTTTTAGCCGATTTTGATTCGCTTTGACCAAAACGTGTTTAGTTAGAATAGGCCCCGCTACGCGTTCTTTTAAGCCAACTTTATAAAAACTGTTTAGGGCCCACTTAATTGGTTGGCCATCGGGTACTATCATATCAATCCTATCGAGGGAATCTCGAAAGCTCTTATGTCTCACACTCTCAATCAATCCGTGAACTGCAAGGGCACTTATGCCAAAACTTTCACGAGCCCTGGCTTTTTGAATAATAACATCAGAAGCTGTATCATAATCAGTAATCGAATAACTTACTGAAAATAATTGTTTCTTATTTATGTCCATTTATATTTAGATTTAATTATCATTTGAAAAGGGTTACGGTATAATGATAATGTAAACTCATTTTGCAAATATTATTCCGAAAATTAATAAGCTTGTTAGTAAAGAGTTAGCTTAAATACCAACTGAAAATTTCCGAAATTAAGGTTTATTCTCTACGTTAGGGAAAACTTTCGTATAAAGATAATGTTTCGCGGGACATGTTGTGCCAGGAGAACCGTTTCACATTATTCAACCCTTCTTTAATTTTAACTTGCAACTTTTCGTCGTTGCGAATTTCTTTTAAAAAAACGGCGACATCTTCGCTGGTAAAATCACTATTAAGATAAAACACAGATTCCTGTAAAATTTCTTTAAATATTGGAATTCCGGAGCACACAACCGGAACAGAATGCGATTGTGCTTCTAAAACCGGCAGTCCGAAGCCCTCATATTCGGAAAGCAATAACACTAAATCCAGCCTGGCGTAAATCTCTTTCAAAGTTATCTTTCTTATAAACGGTTCAAATACGATAAAATTTTCAAGCCCGGATTTTATAATGTCCTTTTTTATTTGCTCAACGTAAGACTTATATACCTGGCTTCCTCGCATAAAAATTTTAAAATCATGAAATCCCAAATCTAAAAAGTGCCTTGCCAGCTTAACAACATTAAGATGCCCCTTATGTGGGTAAAATCCCGCAACCACACCAATATTTAAAACGCTCCTTTTTTTCCCGATTATTATCGGGTCACAGCCGGGAAATTCTGAAGCCTCATAAATAACAGCAGCTTTTTTACCCTGGTTTCGAAATTTATTAGCCAGCGCGCCCTTTATTGTTTCCGCCGGAGTAATAATTCCATCGCTGGTACGTATAGCGACATTACTGACAAATCTTAAAAACTTAAACTTAAAAACGCTGGCTTTCGATAAATATTTTTTTAGTTCCTGCCTTTGCAAATAAAAGTCAAACATAAAGTCATGCATTGTTATTATGTATTTACATACTTTCAGGAATGGCAGTTCCGGAACGATGCGATGCAATACCACCACCTTCTTTTTTTTACAAAAAAGCGGCAGCCTGATATGAAGCCAATACAACCTCGAAAGCAAATTGCTGTTCTTAACCTTTACATTAATAATTCTTATATTTCGCAATTGCCCCAGGGTGGTAAGTTCATCATTCTTGATGCAATAGATTTCGGAACTGTTATCGTCGAGAAGGATATCCAAATGTTTTATCAAATTGATTGCATAGGTGGTAATACCGCCCCCGGTACCTCCCTTACCTGGTACTACGTTAGATATATCAATACAAATTATTTTTTTCTTCATAAAAACTACTTCGGTTATTTCCAGTCCGGCATACTAACAAACTTCTTCATTGTGATATGCGGAGGAGTATAATTCGTCGACAAATTAGCAGGCGATTAGAACAAAAAATAGTTAATGTTTATGCACAGGCTTTAATTAAAAAGAATTTTATTCCATTTATGTCGATGAGGAATTTTTAATATCATCTATTGCTTTAACAATATTTGCCGCTTGATCTATGGGATTATAGCGTCCGGTTATAACAACCTGGCAATTTTTTTTAATTTCTTCCCTGGTAAATTTAACCTGCCTCCATTCTTTAATTTTTGCCAAAAGATCTTCATAATTATTGTGTTCAAACAACAAACCCGTTTCACCGGGTATAATTGCCTCTACCTCCGGACCCTGAAACTTGAAATTATTATGTGTTAATACAGGTACTCCGTATGTGAGCGAATGCATACAATTTAAACCTACGTTTCCAGGGGAGGTCATCAGGTCAGACATTTCAAAGTATTTGCAAATCGCTTCTTCTTCATACAAGGCTCCGGTAAGATGAATGTTATTTTCTAATTGATTGGCAAGAATAAATGTTTTAATAGAATCCCCTTCCGGGCCATCTCCAATGATTATACAATTGACGGGCTGCCCGGCATCTGATAATTCTTTCACCGCATTTAAAAGAAAGGGAACGTTTTTAGATTTTACCAGTCTTCCTATAAAAATTATTGTCATCAAATCCGGGACTTTAAAAATTTTTGCTTTTTCTACAGCAATCAAATCAGAATTGCAATTATTCAATAGCTTAAATTGTTTAGCGGAATCCAGGGAATTATAAATAACGAAGAGTTTTTTCTCATCAAAACCACTTTTTATCATAAGTTCTTTAGAGCTATCACCGTATAACAGCAAAGCATGGGCTAATTTGAAATAATATCGGCGAATGATTTTTTTTAGCCCTTTGTCTAATCCTTTAAATCCATGGGTCCAGAAGAATACTTTTTTACCACATACTCTGCATAAGATCGCGAATAGCCAGGTTGGTAATTGAAATGTAGCTCCTTCGAATATAAAATAATCATATTTGGAAAACAATATTCGTTTTATGATCCCGGTTTGCCATAATAAATTCACCGGCCCATAAAAGTAATTTGATGTTTTTACCCAGTTTATTCCATCTTTACCGTCATCACTATTTGCTAAACTCCATGGTATTGTTTCTATCCCTGCTATCGGTTTTGTGTCACAAAAGCAGGTAAAATTATATCGCCCTTTAATTTTCGATAATTCGTGAAAAACTCCAAATCTGTATAACGGCATCACCTTACATACTACTGCAATGTTTTTCATTATTCATTAGGTATTTTAATGATTAAATAAAATTGAGCTGGTTTACGATCCCTCAATGGTTCTATGGGTATTTATAAATCGTTCCTTTTTACTGATTATTTGTAAAATTCTTTCTATGAAAAAATCCCAGGAATTTAAATCATAATAATCCTGTATTCCCTTTCTGAGCCTTATAAGTTCCTGGTTATAATAGATCCGGTTTTCTAAAAGCGACTCAATTGTTGTAAATAAATTTTTGAAATCTTTATATACAAGGCAAGCTCCATATCGGCTTAAGTCAATAAAATTACCGACGGCAGCCCCTACAATAATTTTATTAGAGCATAGTGAATGAATGAGCGCCCCGGAAGAAAAAGTGTCTCCATCCTGGTAAGGAAATAAAATGATCTTTGAATTTTTAAAAAAATACACTAGCTCTTCCTCTGAGAGAAATTTGTCGGTTATATCTATATTCAACCCTTTTGCACTCTGTTTAATAATTTCAAGGTATTTTTTATCTGCATGGCCGATGATTTTTACACTGAAGGACTGATCGTGTTTTTTATAGCTTTCAATAAATTCATTTAATCCCTTGTATGCACTTATGTTCCCCCAAATAAGCACATCAATGGGTGCCTCTGTTTTATCTTCTTTTATTATTTCAGGTTTTAGATATACAGGATGATTTAGAAAGTACACCTTATGTTTTATTTTAGTAAAATGATCAAGTGCGTCTTTCGAAAGGACTATTATGATATCTGAAATTTTTGTATAAAAGGAACGCGTTATTTTCCTTAACCAGTAAAATTGTTTTTTATGTGAGTCCTTATTATGGCAGATCCAAACTATTTTTCCGCCTTTAAGCTTGAAGAAAGTAATAGTGATAATTGAAAACAATAATTGTAATATTCCAAACCTAAGGTGCAATATATCTTCAGGCCAGTTTAGAATCATAACATCAGCCCGCAATGAATATCTTGCATAATCTACCGACCTTGAGATTGCTTTTTTTTCATAATTAATTACATTAACTTTTTTAGAAAGCGCATCAAAGAAATGGTCTATATACTCATTTTTTCGTTGAGTGATAGGCTGCGGGCTAAAAAAAAATTTATACTCCATCGTCTAAACAATTACAGGTCTAATATCGCGCGATAAGTTATCAGGTTCATAAACCTACTTGACCATACGAGCCTTTTTTACCTTTTAAAAAATCATAAAATCCTTTCAGATGGTACACCGCATTTCTTAGCCTTCTATTTTTCAAATGAAACGCAAATTCATGTAACATAAAGTAAATCTTACTGGATAAGGTCATGTTTTTATTAAAAACGATAAATTTATTCCTCGTCATATAATACGTTTTTAAATGAGTTATATTTTTTGTTGTATAAGAAACATCGTGGAATATATTGCACCGGGGTGTGTATAATATTCTATAATCTTTTTCTTTTAATTTTATAGACAGTTCAGCTTCATCGTAATACATAAACAAATCTTCATTGAACATCCCTACATCAACAACCTTGCTTAAATCAAACAATACCGCACACCCGCTAAAAACGTCTACGTCGTAATATTCTTCGTGGACGTTGCCTGTATTTTTTGGGTTATTATGAACTATGCCTTTGTGAATATCTAATGTCGCACCGGAGTACCATGGATTTCCGTCAGGGAATAAAATACGCGGAGAAACAGCAGCAACATTCTTTTCAGATTGGATAATTGTATAAAGGCTTTTAATAAGATTAGGAGAACTTAACGCATCTGGATTAAAAAGAAAAAAATACTTTATAAAAGGCATCTTTTTGATTAAATACCTTACACCGAAATTAGTACCTCCAGTAAATCCAAGATTTTCATCCGACCTTAAAAGATGTACCCGTTTATCATTTACAGCCTCAAGCTCCCGGTAAGTTTCATCGGTGGAAGCGTTATCAACAATTAAGATAGATACGTCAATATCTTCCTGGATAGAGTCAACCAGTTTCTGAACCAGGTGCGAGGTTTTATAATTAATTATCAAAACTGAAATAACCGGTTGTGCCATGTGTTTTAGAAGTATTATACTGCCAAAGGTTCGTTTGAAAATTGAGTTTGGGTGTCCTTGGAATCTGGATTTTTTTCCTCTAATGATTTATCCACCAGGTAGAAAATAAAGCAATAGAATGGTATAACTGTTGGATTCGAATAGTATTCACTTAAGACCATTAATAACAGGGCGTTAAGAAAAAATAATCTTAGATAATTATTTTCCGAATTAAAGTATCTGCCTGTCAGGCCTCGTATATTGGCCCACAAAATGTTCAAAGCATATAATATTCCGAATTGATTATAAGCTCCAATAATGCCCACATCACTTCTGTAGAAATGCATGTATAAATTTATATGCACTACTTCTTTTCCATAAAGTGAAGCCGCATAGGCAGCCCCATTTCCAATTAATCTTGCGAGCCGGCTCGGCCAATATTCAGTTAGAAAAAAATTGGCAGACAGCATGCGAATATCATCTCCATACTTTAATTGCTCTTCAGTTAACTCTACGTACTGCCCAAAAAGCTGATCACGAAAGATGAATACAACAACTGCCGCAACGCACAAAAAAGCCATCATATAAATTCTATTCATCCCGCTGACAAGAAATGCTGCGAAACCCATGCATATTACCGCCGACAGTGCAAACTGGCGGGTTCCATAGAAATAAAGGCCGAGCAATCCTAAAAAAACGAAAATAAGATTTGTAATTTTTCGTGTGGTAAGGAATTTATAAAAGAAATAAAATAGAATAAAATCTCCATACTGGTGTCCAACAACCATATATCTATAGACACCCGCTCTGTATATTGATTGATCATTGTCGTCACGGGAATAAAAATAATAATGCGGATAGGTAAACTGTTGGATTACGGTTAGGAATATCCAGACCGACCCAATGAATATCATAAGATTGATGATCTTCTTCTTGGGTATATTGAAGATATGCAGTACAAAATACAGCAGCCAAAAAAAATTCGTTCGTAAAACTAATAACGATAAACCAATGGATTGATGATGATATAGCAAAGCGCCATAGGCGCTTAAAAAAGGAAGCCACAAAAAAAAGTGAACATTATATTTAAAAAGCAACCGTTTAGAATGGATCTTATTATAACCATATAAAACAATTGAAATTAGGCCCAACAATATAGCTATTTCAATCAGGTTAAGTTTCCCCTCACTTACCTTGTCGAATGACCATAACCTTATACTCACTAATGCAGTGAGTGCTACGATTCCAAATTTAGTAAGTTCTTTTTTTTCTTCTAATACCATTAAAATTTCTCATTTAATTAATCAGAAAAACTGCCACACACAAATTATTTAGTAAATCCCCCGGGAATAGTAAGATCACCGTTCATTCCATTGAAGAATTTCTTTATGCAGGCATGGAGTAAAAGGATCTGGTAATACGTTGTGATCAGAGTGCCTTTTTTCTTCGGGGGGTAATTTCATATAGTCGCCGTATTGCCTTGCCAGGCAATCATGCCATCCTTGTGGTATATAAAACTCCATATCCTCAAACTGTGTCTTTATGAGGATAGAAATTTCTTTTTGTTTTATATAATTAGCTCCAAGATTAAGCAAACCAAAATATTGAAGATAATTGCTCGCATACACAAGTTTAAAGGGAGAATATTTTCTAATAGTTTTCAGGACTTTTGCCCTTCTGTTATTATTGTTTAACCATTTTAATAAAACATTCAGGCCAATAATAAAAAAGTTATGTGGCAAATAGGCCCTGTCATACACAAATATATCTACCTGTAATCCTTCATGCCACTTGTTATTGTCTTTTCCGATATGATCGTAACTTGAATATTTATCTCTCAGTCTCGCATCTACATTGCTTTTTTGAGGATAATGCTCGTCAGTTTCGGGGTTTTGAAAGAAGATATCATTAGGCAATTCAGGAACTGCCAGTTTTATGAACTTCTCATAATTGTCCCTTGTCATTCCTATGTCAAGATCGTCATCCCAGGGTATAAATCCTTTATGCCTGATTGCACCCAAAAGAGAACCACCGCTTAAAAAATAGCTGATCCCATGCTTAGCACACAGGTAATCAAGAATTTTGAGCATTCTCAGCATTACTAACTGGCACTGGCGAAGACGGGTTTCTCCCTGCTCCCTGTTATCAATAAATCTGTCTTTAAAATCCAATCTTTGTCTTAATTAAATTTTGAAAATAATCACCTCTAAAATCTTTCCCTTACTACAATTGGCTGGCCTTCAAGAACATCAAAATCGTCATAAAAACTCATTTTGATGATCTTTGAGACGGCATCAGGTTGCATTATAGTAGAGGGATCTTCCTCGGGTGCCAGTATTTTTCTTAAAGGAGTTGCTGTTCTGCCGGGGCAAAATACAAATATTTTAATTGCATACTCCTTTAATTCTTCTGCCATCGCTGAAGAAAAACTAATTACCCCACTTTTCGCCGCTGCATAGGCACTCCATCCAGGTCTTGGTGTTAATGCCGCAGTAGACGAAATATTTATTATTTTACCGCCCTTGGTTTTCATCAGCCGTACTGCAAATTTTGTGCAAAGAAAGGTTCCGGTGAGGTTAATGTTGATAGTAGTATTCCAGTTTTCGAGTGTTGTGTCCAGCAAGCCCATTGGATTTACAAAGCCTGCATTGTTTACGAGAATGCTTACATAGCCAAACTCTTTTTCTACGTAGTCAAAAAAGTCGCTTACGGAAGTTTCGCTACCGACGTCAACGTTCTTTATGAAAAAATTTTTTTTACCCGATAATTTTTCAGGAATGTTATTTTCTATATTTCTTGAACAAAAAATAACTTTGGCTCCCGTTTCCAATGCGGCCAGGCCGATTTCCAGGCCAATGCCCGAGCTGCTTCCGGTTACAACCACGATCTTATCTGTAAAATCAGTCATTTGAATTTATTAGCAGGTTTACAATAATAATATCAATCTTACTGGTAATCTTAATATTTGATTCCCTGCCCGGTACGAATTTGACTTTTTTCCCCATCCGAAACATCAAAATGCCATCTTCGGTCGCTTCGTAGTTATCCCTGATCGCGTCCTCGTGAGCCTTAATCAATTCCGCCGTATTAAAAAGTTGTGGCAATTGGATATTTTTTAATTTCTGCCTGTCGAGAATATTGGTCATATAATCGTCACCTTCTGAAACGGTAAACGGGATAGCTATCGTAGGTATAACGGCGTCTTCATTTTCCTGATCAAGAATTTCTTTTACAAAATCTTCTGATATCAGTGGCCGGGCAGCTTCGTGAATCAAAACTTTAGCACTCGTAACTTTTTTCAACGCATTGTAAACCGATTCCTGTCTTGTTTTGCCGCCTTCAATCAATATTGCCTTTTTAATATTATAATGCTGAAGGTAAGTTTCATATTCTTTCATATAATCAACCGCACAGGTAATAATGATTGAATTTACTTCATTCATCTTTTCAAATATCTCGAGGGGCATAATGAAAAATGGCTTTCCATTTATCTTATAAAATTGTTTGGGATACTTAAGCCCGGTTCTAACGCCGATACCGGCCGCGAGAAGTATAACGTCAATTGATCCTTTTGCCATATAATTGAGTATTAAGTTTTATTTAAAGAAAAAAGTTGGCGATTTTTTATGTACAGCAATATTTTTTGCAAATCAATAATCTTGAAACTAAACAGCATTGCAAAAAACAAAATAAACCAGATAGTGGTTTTGATTAAAATGACAAAGAAAATAAGTTCAAATTTAAACTTAAATAGATATAATGGCAGGTAGGCAATGAATGCGATAAATGTTGGGATTGCGAATGACCTAAAAATTTTCAAAGAATTCAGGTTTAAAACCTTGCTGTTGAAATAAAGGTAATAAAATGACATTTGAATAATTATGTAGACTAAATAACCTACTACCGCCGATCCCACTCCAGAAGATTGAGCCAGTATCGCATTGATAACTATCGATGTAATACAGGCGGTAGCTGAACTGTAGACTAACATCCTGGTTTTGCCGGTCGACAACACCAGGCTGGAAACAGGCCCGTTGTGTAAATATAATAAGATGGTGAAAACCCAAAGACTTAGCCATGGAGAGAGAAAATTATATTTTTCACCAACATACAATGTGAGAATATCATGACTATTAATTATGATGGGAAAGCAAAGAATGCAAACAAGGATTGAAGTAATACCTGTTCCTTTATATGCCATTTCAGCTACTTTTTCATGTTGCTTCTGTTGAATCAATTTTGTTGTGATTGGCAAAAGAATTGTTAGAATCATTGCTCCGATTGAAATGATAAAAATCGGAAATACTTCAATCACTCTGTACTCAGCTAATATTCCTGCGCCTGTATTATTAAACATACTTAGAACAATTGGACGGGACTGGGTTGCAGTAAATTGAAAAATTCCCATCGCAAATATTGAAAGACTATAACGGTATATCAATTTAAAATTAATCCAATCTTTTCCCGGAAGAGGCGATTTTATAAGATTAGCGGACTTAGCCTTTATGTAATAGGGTAAAACAAAAACACTGTTTAAAGTGGAGAAAAGTATAAAATAACCGATAAGTGATAAACCAAATTTAATGGTAAAATAGATCAAAAGTAAATTGGCTATACTTTTTATGATGTTTATCTGCTGAATAAAGGAAATACGCTCACTTGCTATAAGGAGTTGATTGAAAACAGATGTGCTCCAGTTGAGAATTGCATAAAATGCCATTATAAAAAGCATGGTTTTTAATTGTGCAAATTGCTGTCCGGTAATATTAAACAGGTGCTGACCAAATAGCGCAATAGCCACCAAAGCAGCGGAATTAACTATTCCAATAACCAGGTAAAAGGTAATGCTGGTACGTGAAACACTATGTATTAAATCATATTTTTTTTCCGATAACCATTGGGAGAAATATTTAACAGCTCCGGTATTAATGCCCAGGTTGAGCAGATTCATATAAGCATTCGTAGCCACAGCCAAAGTAAGAATGCCATAATTATCCTTTCCAAAATAATGGAGCATTAATGGAATAGTAAAAAACTTAACAGCAGCATCAGTTACTTTTGAAATTACGCTCCAAATAAAAGATCCTGCAAAATATCTAATCTGCCCCATTTACAACATTATTAAATTCACCGATCTCTTTTGTCAAATCATCAGATTCCACTTCTAACCATTTTGTTTTTTCCAATGCTTTTGGATTTAATAGCTGTTTAATTGTTTATCATACCTGAGAGAAGTTCAATCAGCATCTTCTCTTTTTTTGAAACTTCATTTTGCAAAGTGACCTTAATTTTTTCTTTTAGCTCAAGTCTTTTTGAAAAAGCGCCTTTCATATTGTTGAATACATGGTCAATTTCTGAGTTTACAAGGTCACCATAAAATTCATAACCAAGTGTATCTCCAAAAAGTCCATTGAACTTACGGCTATAAGCCAGCGGGTAAACCGGAACTCCGGCTGAGAAAGCTGCAATACAAGAGTGCATACGTGCACCCGTGAAAAAATCCATTCCACTAATAAATGATTTAGCTTCAATAGGGCTTTTAAATGCCGGAGCAAGCCTTGTGGCAGGATAAAGTTTATTCAATTCATGACAAACTTTCAAATCATTTTCAATCTTATTATAATCAGGACTTATAACATGTGCGACGAGATAAACTACATTGCTGCTGTCGCTTAAAAAATAATTTATAATCCGGGTTATGAGATCATTGAAATTTGTTTTGAGAGCAAACTGGTTATTTTTTGTATAGCCACCATTCCACAATAAACCAGATACATTTATTCCAATATTTACTTTACCATTTTCTAATTTATTTTTCCCGAAAGGCATAAAGAACGCCAGGTCTATAAGCTCATACACTTTCTTTTCCGGGAGTATTTCAGCAATATAATCAAAGCTTTGCCTGTCGCGTGCCAATACCAATTGTGTTTTATTAATACTTTCTTTAGCAGCTTTCTGAGCTTCTGTTGAATAGAACGGGCCAATAGTTTGCGGCAGTAAAACCTGCTTCCTTCCCATGATGCGCAGTAGTTTTTTACTTCCGTTTATTTTGCGAAACCTTTCAATTCCATAAATATCCGCAAAGCTGTCACCTTCGCCCATGTCAAAAACAATATCAAGTCTTGATGCTTTAAATATTTGATTCCATCTAAAAAATGCAACTTTGGCAAGAGTCTTAAATGTGCCTGTGTAATCCCAAAGCATGTTAGTTACCGGGATCTTATCGTCCCCAATTTTTAAAATATCTTTTTCCGGGCCTGTCCCATCTATTACAGTGTAGGAGAATTCTATATCTTTTTGCTTGCTTACCTTTTCTAATAAATATAGAGATGAATACGCCAGGGCTGATACACCTAAATTTCCATTATAAGGGTTAGCCCATATTAACCCAACATTAATTTTCTTCATTGATCCTGTTTAATTTAGCAAGAGATAATGATTACATAACCTATCTACCCGCAAACCTTATTTCTTACGAATTAACTATCCTGGTAAAAGTTTTGATGAAATGCCGAATGATATTATTCGATCTAATCCCTTACTACTGTAACAACAGGAATTTTGACTGATATATTGTTCTGAGCGGTAAAGATAAATATCTTTCTTCCAAAATTTCTTGTAAGTACATGTTTGAGAATATATTTTATGGAGTATTATATCGTGATAGTTCACAACAGGTTAACCAGGTTCTTTAAAGTATGACAGATGCTTAGTTGAGCAATTCCGATCCCGGATGAATAGTATAATTATTCTGAAGAGATGAAATAACAGTAACCTTAGGTGATACTGTTCGTGTAATCATAGTATATCCTATTGAGCAAAGTGTTATCTTATAAGTTTTCATCCCATCGGTTTCACTTGACGATATTTTGGGGCCGTCATTTATCTTAGTGAAATTTATTTCCGTTTTCCGAACTTCTACGTCCGTATTTTCTGAAAAAACGACCTTCATAATTTCAATTTCCGAATCCTGGATCACCACAGGCTGACCTAACCAAAATAAGAAATTAATGACGCCGGGGAAATTCTTTATTGTAGAAAGTTGGTTTTCTTCCGTCCTTACAAAAACGTAACAGGGAAGGAGAGGCTGTACCGATTTTACGAAACTCCAATTTTTTACAATCCTCGCAGGATAGTAGTTTTCAATTCCTCTGCGGTTTAGGAATTCAGCTACCTTCTTTTCGCAATTTTGCTTTGTATAAATACCATACCAGTTTGCTTTCATAGAACCTGTTATTTAAAAGCATGCTTAAGCGCAAGCGTGAAAATATATCCAAACAGTTGCTTTAAAACTCAAAAAATGGCTTTTTAAAGGATTAAAGGGTTAGGAGATTAATGATATATTCAAATAGTATAATAAGATACTATCTCAGGGGCCTAACGTCATAAATACTATGCCAAAGGACAAAACCTGGGGATAAAATTAGCCTACGATGAGTGGAGCAAAATCAGGCGAATTTAAATGACAGCTCTTTTTTCAATCAATTTTCTGTTCTTTTTGGCCGCCTTGTTCCTCAAATCAATCCAGTGCGCTGTGATGGTCTTTTGCTTGAAAAACCCCCTGGGTTTGAGGTCGTTATATACAAGGACGGTTTTGCCTAAACTCTTAATTCTAATATTGTCATCAAGCCTTTTAATAAATATTTTTGGTGTATACTGCTGCCTTACCAGGTAGATGGAACAATCACATACATCAGACAACAAATAGGCATCAGTAGCAACACTCACCGGGGGAGAATCAAAAACCAGGTGGTCAAAATTTTCCTCGAGGTATGTGATCAAATCCTCAAGCTTCCCATTTAAAAATAATTCGGTAGAATTTACTTTGGAGGTTCCGGATGGAATTATGAATAAATTTTTATTATCGGTCTTCTTTATTATTTGCTGTGGCAGAATTTTATTTTCTAAAAAATCAGACAGGCCCGCAATACCATTTAGATCATAATCAATTGAAATTTGGGGTTTGCTAAAATCGGTATCTATCAGAACTACTTTCCTTCCAGATGATGAGATACTATTGGCAAGAGCGCCGGCTATAAAACTTTTGCCCTCTCCCGTAATACTGGATGTTACCAGCAATTTTTTATTGGAAGCTGATTTATTAAATAGCCCTAGTGCGATTTTTAGCTGGCGGAATTGTGAACCAATGAATTCATTTTCTTTCATTGATAAAGAAATATCATTGTCCTTAAAATGTGGTATTTCCGCTATGATAGGAACGTTAGAATAATTTCTTACTTCTGAGGGTGATAAAATTTTGTTGCTAAGTAATTCCTTTAATGTTACATAGGCAATAGTAAAACCGAAAGCAAGAACAATAGTACCCAAATAAATTATCTTCTCCCTGGGACTTGTCGGAAAAAAGGAAGCCTGTGCACTCTCGATAACTTTACTGTCAGTGACATTTGATGCATAAGCAAGTGCTGTTTCTTCTCTTTTTTGAAGCAGAAAGGAGTACACGTTATTTTTTATGATCTGGTCACGGCTTACTTCTACAAGTTGCCTTTGCTTTTGCGGAATAGATTGCAGGGTAGAGTTATAAGATTTTACGGTGTTATTAAGATTAGTAATGGTTGCCTGCAAATTGGCCTTTTGGCTTTTAATATTTTCTAAAATACTGGGTCTTATATTTTGGATTTCATTAGTATAAGATTGAAGGATGGGATTATTTTCGGCTGTTGTTTTCCTCAATCTTTGATAATCAGTTTCGGCCTGGTAAAGCCTGTCGAGCAATTTGGAGAGCAACGGATCTGTGACGCCCAAAGTGGACGGCACTATGCCTGCAGAGTTATCTTTGGCAGCAACATATTTTTCAACCTGGTCCAATACAGACAGTTGCATGGTCGCATCAGCTACTTTCTGACTGTTATCGCCCACATTCTGCAGGTACATTTTCCCTTGTTCCGTTAGATCTACAATTCCCTCGTTTGTTTTATAGTTTTGAATTTGTTTTTCAACTGAATTAAGTTCCTGGGATACCACACGCAATCTTTCATTTACAAAAGCAATTGTGTTTTTAGCCAGTTGATTTTTATAATCAATAGAACCCTCAGTGTACTTCTTCAACAGGGTACTGAGAATATCTTCACCTCTTTTGGGTAACTCGTCAGCAAGTGTAATATTCACTATACTCGAAAGCTTACTCGAAGTACCAACATCAAGTCTCGCCAAAAAAATGTTGGTTACAATCTTTGGGTCGAGTAAAGTAAAATAAAAAGAATCCTGGGAAGCGGTTATTAAATGACTGTTATTAATAAACTTAAGGTTACCGTAAGGTGTATTTACAAACGAATCCAGGGGGTATTCATTTTGCCCGATGGTCACATTTTTTTTTGTAGAATCGTAGTGAAAATACACTTTGTCGACCGGGGTAAGTTTTAACGGATTTTCTGCAACTACTGAAATTGGTGACGAATTATATGCCGGTGCCGTATTGGCCTCGTGTATAGGCGCATACAACAGCAGAGAGTCTACTACCTTATCCATCAAATCTCTTGCGTGCAAAACCTCTAATTCATTCTCGACTATTTTTTTGGAAGAAAGCAAATTGAGCGATTCTACCATACTGTTTTCATCGGCACCTTTTCTTTCGTCAGTGATAAGAATTGTTGCAGTGACCTCGTAAACCGGTGTGGCAAAATTGAGATATATCCAGGCTCCTATTAAAAAAGTTACCAGGAGGAATATAAATAGTGGCCAATAGGGAAGGTATTTATTTTTCAATTCCTCAAAAAGAGATGTATTAGAACTTTCCGATTTTGGTTGTACTACATTCATTAGTCTTATTTTTTCTATTAATAATTGATTCGCGTGAAAATTATTGCAAGAAGAGATAAACCGCTTAATATTATAGGCAAATTTTGCCTGAGTGGTGTTGAACTGGAAATTTTAGTTTTATTGGGCTCTACATATACTATATCATTGGACTTCAGATAATAATAAGGCGAATTAAAAATGTCGCCATTATTCAAATTAATTCTTTTGATTAACCTTTTTCCATTTTCATCGCGTATAAGGGTGACGTTGTCCCTCCTTGCATAAATAGTAAGATCACCCGCCATTCCTAATGCCTCAAGCAAAGAAATTTTTTCATTTGGAACCAATACCACCGTCGGCTTAAGTACTTCTCCGAGTACCGTAACCCTGAAATTTAAATACCTGACCGTTACGACGGGATCTACCAATAACTTTTTGTCTGTAAGTGATGTCCTCAGATTTTCAGTTAATTGTTTTTTTGTCAGATCTGCTACTTTTAATTTACCAAGAACAGGAAATTGAATGTACCCGTCCTGGTCTACAAGATATCCTGGTGTTATTGTTGAATTATTTGGAGACGAATTATTAAAAATAAGACTTGCATCAGGGTTAAGACTCGTTACGGTGATACTTAAAATGTCATTAGGTACGATTTTTTGCTCTTCATCCGGATTAATATTCAACGATTGGTCTGGAACGTTATTAAAATAAACTGCTTCTCTTGAATTTACACATGAGCAAAACATAAGGCCTGAAACAGCAACAACAAAAGATAACCTTAAAATATTTTTTAAATACATGTTCATAAAGTGCATTAAGTTGAGCTATAATTATTTAAAATTTGGGTACAGGTGCTCCGGATTATAGGGAATAAAATTATGCAGAAAAAATAAAATGCAAGATAATACATTCTTTTTACCCGCCTAATCGAGACGAGATGTAAAAAGAACGCATGATTTTATAATTGCCTGTTTTTTCTAAAAAGGCTTTTAAAATATGCAAGGCATAGCATCGAGGTCCAATATACGCTCCTTATATTTATATTTAGGTTTAAGGCTCCTGTTGCAAGCTTGAAGGCTATTTCTTTGTTGGCATAATCTTTTTTAAATAGCCTGTAAGAAGATTTAGAATAGCTTATAGAGAAATTCTTTTTGGCAAGATGTTTTAACTTTTTCTTTTTTGAGCTTGGCAGATAATCTTGAACGATATCAATTACGGTAGAAAGATCCCGGAAATTTTCGCCCGATAAAATTGACCTTGTTGAAATGTTGGAACTATGTCCGCCCCTGTAGGTTGCGAGACACCTTGGCGAATAGGCAACTTCATATTGGGAGGCGATACGTATCCACATTTCCCAATCCTCTCCATAGTGTACTGCAAAAAAACCTCCCAGTTTCTCATATACACTTCTTTTTACAACCACAGCCGGCGGTTGCACCCATTGCCGGGAAGCAATTTTGTAAAGCCAGTTATCTATTATACCGGGAGTTGGTAATAAGTCAAGTGTACATGGGGATTGTATTTCATTTTCATTTACCCAGTTAAAATTTGTAATGGCGCTTCCTGCTTCAGGATATTTATTAAAAAGACTTTTGACTTCGTTATAAAATCCTTGTTTTACCAGGTCGTCACCATGAAGAAGGTGTACGTACAGTCCGTTCGCACGGTTTAAGCAGGTTTCAAAATTTCGGAGACTGCCGCGATTTTGCCTTTGCTGAAAAAAGGTAACTCTTCCCTTTCCAACATCTTTTACCAAAGCGGCGACATCTCCATCTGTGCTGCAATCGTCAACCACTTCTATCTGCATTAAATCTTTGCCGGGATCCTGCGCTAAAACACTCTCGAGGGTTTGCTTCAAATATTGTATACAGTTATAGGAAGGTATCATTACTGAGAACAGCGGACGTCCTTCAGTTTTTGAAACAGGTAATATTTCGGGAGGCGTTTTGGGAATGCGGTCGTTCAAAATTTTGGGCTTAAAAGAATTTCAATAATCAGGTGGTACTAAATTGATTTGATCAGCTTCGAAATTTTTTCACCAGTAGTTTTCCAGTTTAATTTAGTCCGGTATTTTTCATAAGAGCTAAGGCAAAGTTGATGGTAGGAGCTATCACTTTCACGCAACATCGAAATATAGTTGACTGAATTTTCAACGAAATCGTCGTGTTGGCTTACCATACCATTTATCCCGTTTTCTACAATACTTTTATGACCGCCAACATTTGAAACAAGGCAGGGTACGCCAAATGCATTTGCCTCAGAAAATGAGACCGGGGTACAATCTGCCATACTTGGTAATATTAAAAAGTTACTGTCGGCAATTATTGCGGAAAGCCTTTTTTGGCCATCCGACGTTGCTTTGGAAATGTATCCATGATCAACGATATACCGCCTGTTGATCCTTGATGACAAATGTTTAATACCGGCAATATGTAAGGTCGCCGGTATGCCAGATTCATTCAAGGTGTCTGTAACTTTTAAGGCGTATTCTCCACCTTTTCTTTCCCAATCCACACCCAGAAAAAGAAGGTTTACGTGCGTATGGATTTCCCGCTTCCTGATGATTTGCATTGCTTCCTCAATATTAGGAGTGTAGTCCAAATTAGCGCCGAAGGGCACTATAAAGATTTTAGAAGGATCTGCATTGTAATCATTAATAGCAGACTTTGCCGCCCATTCTGAGGTGTAAATAAGTAAATCAGAATTATCTATTGCCTGCTGATCTATTTGCTTGCCATCTTCCAGGCATGCCTTGGTAAACCTGCTATATTCTGGATAGAATCTCAGGAGGCTTTTTAGGGTGGCATCAGCATATAAAACTGTTTTTAATCGTTTACTTAAGTTGGCCAGGATAACAGTATTCGGAGAAAGAATAGGTGTGCCTTCACTTACTGATTTCTCAATAATCCTCGCATAATTTTTTGATACAGCTTCATTAAATCGCGGAGAATAGGTTTTTTCCCATATCCTTTTGGTGTAATGCCTTTTTAAGAAATGAAAAAAAGGATTGGGTAAATTTAAATCACTTAGATAACTCATATCAAAACCAGCCTGGCTAAGCATTTTTCCATAATAAACACCAAGACCCGACCAATTATGAATATTCTTCGAGTCAAAGTCAGTTGCGTATACGAGTTTCATTAAATTGGTTTGTATTCCAGGTTACGTCTTACAGTCAAAATTATTTCTTTAAAATCTAATTACTCAGATTGACCACTTTAATATGCTTTAAATTGATACGAGATTCAGTTAGCTATGCCGTCTGTAAATCCTGCTAAACTATTCTTTTAAATCTTCTTATAAAAAATACTTTGATATTTTTACATCAACCGGAAAGCTCAACATTTATAAACAGGATTTTGGTGCCAGGCTTAGTTAAGTAATTTAAATCGCTACAACGTAGATTCAATAAACGATATTTTGCGGTGACTGGAAAACTAATATTTTATCAAAGCAAAGAAAAACTATAAAAATTTAGAAATTAAAAAAAAATAAGAATGTGTTCCAAATTGTTGCCGCGGGCAAACTCTCACATGGCCAGGGTCCTCACTGTTCAAAGTATATCCGGACAAAAATTTAGAAATGCATTTGAATAATCTTTTAATTTACGTGTAGATATCAATTTTTTATTGTTTTTTGAACAACTCCATTCATTAATGCAAAAAAGTGAACTAAAATGGCAATGGGAAATTACGTCCCGCACGAGCTACCGGGTGGAGGATATTAAGGCCCTTTGGTCGTATCGGCATTTTTTAGCGAGCCTGGTGAGAAGGGAATTTTTGCTCAATTATCAGCAGACGATACTGGGCCCTTTCTGGCTTATATTTCCTCCCTTGGTTACGTTACTCACCTATATTTTAGTATTTAATAAAATGGTGGGTATTTCTACAGGCACAATACCGGCGGTGCTTTTTTATTTTTCCGGAATAGTATTGTGGAATTTTTTTAGTGATTGCTGGGGGGGCACGTCCTCCACTTTTAAAGAGAACGCTGAGTTATTCAGCAAAGTTTATTTCCCGCGGATTATCATCCCGGTGTCGGTTACAATTACACACTTTCTTCGTTTTCTTTTGCAGTTCGTATTCTTATTGTGCATGGTTGGGTTCTATATTTTTTTTAGAGATTTTAAAGTTGCTTTGAACTTGTGGGCTTTATTGTTGCCGGTGGCAATAGCTTGTGTAGCCCTCATCGCACTTGGTATGGGTTTGATTTTTTCTGTTCTCACAGCCAAATACCGTGATATAAGTAATCTCGTAAGCCTGGGTGTACGGCTTCTGATGTTTGTAACTCCCGTGATCTACCCTCTAACGTCTATCCCTCAAAAATGGCGTTTTTTGGTGGAGATAAACCCGCTGACATCGTTATTCGAAATTTTCAGAATGGGCTTGCTCGGCGAAGGAACGGCTAACGTGGGAATGTTTATTTACAGCCTTCTTTTCACAATTCTTATTTCCTTTGGTGCTTTGATGATTTTCAACAAGCAAGGCGATAAACTTATTGACGTAGTATGACGCAGTCACAGCCCAATGTGGTAATAGAAGTAGATCACTTGTCTAAGTTATATAAACTTGGAACTATCGGTACAGGCTCTCTTCGCCAGGACCTGCAATATTGGTGGGACCGGTCCGTGCTAAAAAAATCAAATCCCTTTTTTGATTTGCAGGATAGTGAATCCCTGGCAGATCATAAGGATTTTATATGGGCGCTGAAGGAGGTTAGTTTTGAAGTAAATAAAGGTGAGGCATTGGGCATTATTGGAAGTAATGGCTCAGGAAAGTCCACTTTGCTGAAAATTATTTCCAGGATTGTGCGCCCTACCCATGGAACCGTAAAAGGCAATGGCAAATTAAGCAGCCTGCTGGAGGTAGGAACAGGTTTTCACGAAGAGCTTACGGGAAGAGAAAATATTTATATCAGTGGATACACACTGGGAATGAAGAGAGAAGAAATACGACGCAAATTCGATGAGATCGTGGCATTTTCCGGCATCGAAAAATTTATAGATACACCGGTGAAAAGATATTCATCCGGAATGTATGTGCGCCTAGCTTTTGCAGTGGCTGCCCACCTGGAACCGGACATTTTAATTGTAGATGAAGTATTAGCCGTGGGAGATGCAGATTTTCAAAAAAAATGCCTTAGCAAAATGCGTGAGGTCTCCCAGGCTGATGGAAGAACCATACTTTTCGTAAGCCACAGTATGCAGGCTATTAATAACCTTTGTGACAGGGCGCTTTGGCTTGACCATGGTAAAATGAAAGATATTGGTAAAACATCGGTGGTAGTAAACAAGTACATTTCAAACATTCAAAAACTAAACATTCAGCAAAGCTGGAATAATCCTGGTGAGGCTCCCGGTAACGATTACATTCGTTTTAAGCATGTCGAATTAATACCGCAGCAATTGGCTCCCGGCGCCCCTTTGGATATAAGAACTCCGTTTACGGTAAAATTTCAATTCTGGAATTTCATTGATGATGCACAGTTAAGTTCGGGGCTGGTCCTCTTTGCGTATTCGGGAGAATGTATTTTTGACCTCCTCTCAACTCCTGCAACGTGTAAATCGGGTATTATAGAAGGCAAGTGCAATATTCCGGGTAATTTTTTAAATGATGGCCCGTATTATATTTCTATAAACATAGTGCGGGATACCTCCATACCATTATTCAATTTTGAGGAATGTCTTTCTTTCGAGCTCGAAGATTACCGCGGAGGTTTACAATATTATGGGAAATGGTGGGGAGCAGTAAGGCCGCAATTTCCCTTTCAGCTTGTTCAAAAAGAATTCAGTTCCTAATAGCGCCTCCATGAGTAAATTCATGCCTTACGATATTATTCAAATGAATCTTTATACCCGGGAAAATTTGCTGTTGCCTGCAAAAGCTAATAACGGAAAATATAGTATCGTTTGGTGGAAAAATATTGCCCTGGGTCATTTTTTTATGGAAACCGAAGCTGTCTTTGACGAACGGGAATATAAAGACAGGGTTATATCGGCAATCATAAAGACAGTAAAATTTTACGAAAAAAAAAGCCAGGTTGCTGAGCTTATTGATTTAGAGAAATGGTTGCGAGATCGTGATCCGGGAGAATGGCAAAACAAGTTGCAGCAAATTCTGGAACCATTCATTCCTCAAAAATTTCCGAAAAAAGTCCCCATCTCTGTAATTATTTGCACACGAAACCGGTCCGAATCCTTACTTCGTTGTCTTGATTTTTTGAACCAATCAACTTGCCAGCCGGAAGAAATAATAATAGTTGACAATGCCCCTGAAGACAACAGCACATTTGACGTTGCAGCTCAATTTGAAGATGTTATTTACATAAAAGAGCCTCAGTTAGGGTTGGATATTGCCCGCAATACAGGAATAAAAAAAGCCAATGCGCCAATCGTTGCTTTCACAGATGATGATGTAGAGGTTCATGAATTATGGACTTACAGGATATGGGAATCTTTTGAATCCGGGGAAATTTCGGCAATGGCCGGGCTCGTAATTGCTGCCCAATTAGAAACGGAAGCACAATACACTTTTGAAAAGCACTGGAGCTTTAATCGTGGATTTATTGACAAGCTATATGATAAAAGTTTTTTTGAAAGAACTTTTAAAGAAGGGCCACCGGTTTGGGAAATTGGCGCAGGCGCAAACATGGCTTTTAGAAGATCCGTTTTTAAAGAAGCAGGATTTTTTAATGAATTATTGGACGTGGGAGCAGCTGGCTGTAACGGTGATTCAGAAATGTGGTATAGAATTCTGGCGCAGGGAAAATCGATAGCTTACAATCCAAGAGCGGTCGCCTTTCATACGCATCGCAAAGAAATGAAAGCTTTAAAAAAACAAATTTTTTATTACATGCGTGGCTTTACTGTCGCAGTCCTTCACCAGCAAAAACAATCGCCCCGCTCAGGATATAAAAAACATGTGTTTAAAAGATTCCCGGTTTATTATTTTTCTTTGATAAAAAAAGGATTCCCTTCTTACCGAAACCGATTTCAGACGCTGTCATCTGAAATGAAAGGGATATTTTCGGGGCTTCGTTACTATTACAAAAACTTCACCCGGTAGGTTACTCATCGTCAAACTAAATGAATAATAAACTTCCCGAAAATCCTCTGATCTCTGTAATAATTCCATGCTATAATCATGGGCGTTATTTGCAGGAGGCATTTGAAAGTATTTATTCGCAGGGTTATCCAAATATTGAAATAATAGTGGTAGATGATGGATCAACTGATAACACTAGGGAGGTTACAGAAAAAAATGTCGGGGTAAAATATATTTACCAGGAAAATAAAGGTCTGTCCGCCGCCCGGAATACCGGGATAAAAAACAGTAAGGGTGATTTGCTTATCTTTTTAGATGCGGATGATTGGCTGCTGCCGAATGCTATTTCTACCAACTTCAATTTTTTAAAAGATAATGTTCAATCGGCTTTTGTTTCCGGTGGGTATCGGCTGGTATTTGAAAACTCCGGTAAAATTACCGATACAACTTATGAAGTGCATTCCGATCATTACATCCATTTTCTTGAAAGCAATTACATAGGAATGCATGCTGCGGTTATGTACCAGCGTTGGATTTTTGACGAATTTAGTTTTGAAGAAACGTTAAGCTCCTGCGAAGACTATGATTTGTATTTAAGGATTTCGCATACATATCCCGTGTTTCATCACGGGGAAATTATTGCCGCATACAGAATGCATGACTTTAATATGTCGTCAAATATTCCGGCGATGCTGAAAGGTGTGTTGAAGGTTTTAAAAAGACAAAAGGAAAATCTTAAAACCACCGCACAAAAAAAAGCCTATAAAACAGGAAGGTTTAACTGGAAAAAATATTACTGCGAGGAGCTTTATGAAAAGCTGAACGAAAGCAAAATAAAGGCTTCACAAGCCGAATTATTAATTTTGGTTAAATACTACCCTTTCCTGGCTACAAAATATTTATTAAAAAAAATTATGCGATGATCAAAAAAATATTTAGCAAGCTAATGCCTGAATCGGGAAAAAGATTTTTTGGCAAAATAGGGTTGCATAATTTTTTACCGGGAGAAGGAAAAGTTGATGCGGGTGACTTTTACCGGGCTACACCTTTCAGCACCGAATTTGGATATGACAGGGGAGGGCCGGTAGACAGGTATTACATCGAGAATTTTTTAAAAAATAAGGAACAGCTTATAAAAGGCCGCGTACTGGAAATCGGCGACAATGAATATACGTTGCTTTTTGGCGGCGACCGGGTAACATCGAGCGATATTCTGCACGTAGACGAAAGCAATAAAAGCGCAACATTTATTGGCGACATTAGTAATGCTCCCCAAATTCCTGACAATACTTTTGATGCAATTATTCTTACGCAGACACTTCACCTGATTTATAATTTTAAAGATGCGCTTGCTACCTGCCACCGGATTTTGAAACCGGGAGGGACTTTGTTACTAACGGTTCCGGGTATCACACCTATTGATCATGGAGAGTGGAAAGAGATTTGGTATTGGTCTTTTACAGATAAGGCTTTAAAAAAGTTAATGCCCGAAAGTTTCCCTAAGGGTAGTATCGAAGTAAATTCTTTCGGAAATGTTTTTGTGGCTACTGCATTTTTATATGGTATGGGATTACCTGAAATCGAAAAAGTAAAGTTAGATTTTAATGACCAGCACTTCCAGGTGATAGTTACCGTAACTGCAATCAAAGCGTGATGCATATGATTTTAAGCCCTTTGTTTTATATAAAAAAAATGTTTGAGCGTAAAGCGATCGTCCTTATGTATCATCGTATAGCCGACTCAAAGGCCGACGTGTGGGATATAGCCGTAAGTCCGGCAAACCTGGAAGAGCATTTGAAGTTTTTAAAAAATACCGGAAGGGTTATTTCATTAGAATCTCTCGTTAAAAACATACATAATAAATGGATAAGGAAAAATGGCATAGTGATAACATTCGATGATGGCTACGCTGATAATTTTTATATAGCAAAGCCTTTGCTGGAAAAGTATAAGCTCCCCGCTACCTTTTTTATTCCTACAATTAATATCGGGCAGTCAAGAGAATTTTGGTGGGATGAGCTTGAAAATATAATTCTTTACAAAGAAGACCTTCCCTCATCGATATCAATTATTATAAATGATATTAAAATAGAATTTGACCTGGGAGAAGAAAGTAAATTAAACAATGAAATTATTTCAAGACAAATAGCATGGAAAGCATATGAGGCGCCTCCATCAACTCTGCGGTGTAAACTTTTTCTCACAGTCTGGGAAATACTTAAGCCTTTGCCTGATGAAAGGCAGCAGGAATATCTGCAAACTATAAGAAGTTGGGCAGGCTGCCACATCTCTGCCCGTCCTGAGTACTTGTGTATGTCAATTTATCAACTGAAAGAACTTAAAGAAAATAAGTTGTTTACAATCGGTTCGCATTCGGCAACCCATCCGGCGTTGGCTTTTCATGATAAGAGTTTCCAGGAAAAGGAATTGGCTGAGAATAAGAATTTTTTGGAAGAAATTACGAATCAAAAGATTACAACAATTGCATATCCTTATGGAAGTTTTAACCAAGATACAATAAGCGCCGCGGCTGCCGCTGGCTTTACATCTGCATTTACAACCGATGAAGAAAGTGTTTGTAACAAAACTGAACGATACAGGATCGGAAGATTCCAGGTAAGAAATCAAAATGCAGTTAAGTTTGGGGAAAGCCTGGAAAGATGGTTAACTATGTAAATCAATGGAAAAAAATATAGCTTTTAAAATCTCTATAATAACCTGCTTCTATAACGTTGAAAATTTTATAGAGGAGACTATTAAAAGCGTTTTAAAGCAGCAGTATATCAATTGGGAGCTTTTATTAATCGACGATGGCTCTGTGGATGAAAGCACCGCAATCGCAAAAAAATATGCTCAAAAGTTTCCTGAAAAAATTTTCTATTTTGAGCATGAAGGTCATGCAAACAAGGGCCTTAGCTACAGCCGCAATGTGGCGATTAAAAGAGCCAGTGGAGAATTTATTTCATTCCTCGATGCTGATGATACCTGGTTGCCACAATATATTTCGCACCAGGTTGAAGTAATCCAAAAGAATCCATCATGCACGATGGTATGCGAGGCGACTGAATATTGGTATAGCTGGAATGATCCGAAAGAAGACGACACAATTATTAAAGTAGGGACCAGCCAGGATTGTATGTATATGCCTCCGCAACTCATGTTAAATCTATACCCGTTAGGCGAAGGTGCTGCACCATGTGTATGTGGCGTTCTTGTAAAAAAAGTTGTCCTTGAAAAGTACGGGGGATTTGACGAATCTTTTAAAGGGTTATATGAAGACCAGGTTTTTCTAAGCAAAATTTATTTGCAAGAAAATGTTTTTATTTCATCAGCTTGTAATAACAAATACCGGCAGCGACCGGATTCAATTATCGGTGCATCATTTGAGGATGGGAGTTACTATTTAATAAGAAAACGATTCCTTAGCTGGCTTGAAAGTTATATAGAAGTTAATAAAATTAGTTACTCCGAGGTAAATCAAAAACTGCAGGAAGCGATGCAATACGAACCCTTGGTTTCCGTGGTAATTTGCTTTTACAACGAGGAGCGATTTTTAGAAGAGGCGATAACCAGTGTTTTGAAACAAAATTATACTAATTGGGAAATATTGGTTGTGGACGACGGTTCGAGCGATAACAGCGTGAACATCGCGTTAAACTACGCGGCAAAATACCCTGACAAAATTTTTTATTACGAGCACGATAGCCATAGTAACAGGGGTTTAAGCGCAAGCCGGAATCTTGGCATAAAAAAATCAAGAGGAAGCCTTATCGCCCTCCTGGACGCTGATGATGCCTGGCTTGAAGGAAAGTTGCTTACACAGGTATCAATTTTTCAACGCAATCCTGAAATTGGTATGGCGGCCGAGGCATCACTATATTGGTACAACTGGAACGATTTAAATAAGTCAAATGCCCAAGTGCCGATTGGCGCCGATCCCGAACTGATATATGAACCCAATGAACTTATGTATTATTTGTATCCATTGGGAGAGGGAGCTGCGCCTGTTCCATCAGGATTAATGATTAAGCGGGAAGTTTTTGAAAGAAGCGGTTTTTTTGAAGAGACTTATGTAAAGGAATATTCATTGTATGAAGATCAGGCGTTTTTGTCCAAAATTTATTTGCAGGAAAAGGTTTATATATCGTCTGCCTGCAATAATTTATACCGGCAGCGACCGGGTTCGATCGTGACATGGGTAAGAGAAAAAGGGCATTATTATAATGTGCGTGAATACTTTTTAAGATGGCTTGAAAATTTTTTAACCGAAAAAAAAATCAAGGATAGGCGATTAAAAAGACTTTTAAGTAAAGCGATGTTTCGGTATAATTACCCTAAAATATTTTACCTCGTGCATGATATGCCGCGGAATATTTGGAAAGGATCTAAAAGACAAGTGCCCGACAAAACAAAAAAATTTATTAAGCAAAAAATATTAAGAAAAAAGCCTGGCGCTGCTCCATGAACTAATTTTCCTTCAAAGAGTTGTTTTATTCTAATGCTTTTCGAAAGTAATTTGAGTATCTTTTGCCTGTATCTTTTTTTAAGTTTCACTTTATGCCTTCTTTTAGAAAACTCAGCCGCGTTATTATTACATGCAGCAAACGTTTGTCGCCATATTTGCAAATAGAAATAGTAGAATTGGGTTATAAAATTGAAAGGTCTTTTCAAACCGGGATAGAAATTTCCGGCTCACTAAATGACTGCATACATTTGAATCTAAATCTGCGTTGTGCCAGCCAGGTTTTACTTTCATTACAATCGTTTCATTGCAACAATCCTGATCAATTATACAATTTTGTTTCTCAAATTGATTGGGAAAATATTATTGATAAAGACGGATATTTTTCAGTTACGAGCGTCGTAGATCATCCCACGATAAACAATTCCTTATTTGCAAACGTAAAGGTGAAAGATGCCATCGTTGACAGGTTTCGTAAAAAGCTAAATGAGAGGCCAGACTCCGGCCCGCAGTTGCAAAATTCTGTGATCCATTTATTTTGGAGAGAGGATGTTGCAGAGATATTTATTGATACCTCCGGCGAAACCTTGTCTAAGCATGGATACAGAAAAATTCCCGGGCGGGCTCCAATGCTTGAATCACTTGCCGCTGCGACATTGCTTGCCACTAATTGGGATCGTAAATCCAATTTTATAAATCCAATGTGCGGATCCTCAACTATTGCAATCGAAGCTGCGTTATTAGCAACTAACAGGAGGCCTGGGTTATTCAGAGATAACTATGGGTTTAAACATATTATAGGTTTTGAGGAAGATTTTTACCAGGCAGAAAAGACAAAATTATCTGCGCAAATTGTTGACCTGCCGGAATTGAAAATTATTGCTTCTGATATAAGCCAGGATGCGATAAATATCTCAAAAATAAATGCAGGCGCGGCGGGAGTTGAAAACCTGGTAAAATTCATGGTGTGCGATTTTGAAGAAACCAAAATTCCGATTGAGGAACCCGGGATTGTCTATCTGAATCCAGAGTATGGCGAAAGAATGGGAGAAATGGAAGAATTGAAAGAAACTTACGGCAGAATAGGAGATTTTCTCAAGCAAAAATGTAAGGGCTACACGGCATATATTTTCACAGGAAACCTGGGCCTTGCGAAAAAAATCGGCCTAAAGGCAAAGCGTAAAGTTGAATTTTATACAAGCAAAATTGATTGCCGTTTATTAGAATATGAGCTTTACGCTGGTACAAGGCGGACTGATTTTAGAGATTAAAGTTTAAGATAGAGGCATTGATAGTCAAAAAATTATGATCAGCAAGTTCCATAAAGCTGGCGTCAAATTTTTAATTTTTTTTAAATTTTGTTGCATCTTTTAAATCTTCGATATACATTTACATTCAGCTTACAAGAAAAATCTCCCCCTTCGTATCCCTTCCTCTGAATTACAAAATAATTCCATTGCTTTTGTATAAGACAACAAAGAATACTATTTGAATATTATCAAATTTGTATTCAAAGAACTGATACAGTTTATTCCTCATCCTCTGCATTCCATTTTTTAGTTTTGCAATTTTTTTGATTTCTTCTTTATGATCTCATGTAACCTTTGATAAAAACCGAAACACGTATTGAATCGTTAGTAGAGTTGGAATTATCGACCCACACTTTTCAATTTCCCCAGTATTCTTATTAGTTATTTTTTACCTCTAAAATGGAACGAAATGAACACGCATGTTTTAAGTATTAATGGGAATACCGCGATGAATTACCTTCTAAAAACGGGGTTTTCCGATAAATACAAAGTAATAACTGTTGAAAATGTTTATGAAGCATTGCAGGAATTGAAGCAAAATGAAAAAATCGGTGTCATATTGGTAGATGTGGATTATCAAACCGAGGAATGCGTGGATTTTGTTCAACATCTCAATAGCAGCACTATGTATTCATGTCCGGTAATTATTTTGGGCAGTTCTCACAATAAGGAAATCGCCCAGGAGCTTGAGAGTATAAGGGATGTACGGGAATTATTCATAAAACCTTTTAATCCAATAAATCTGTCAAAATCAATTGATGGTTTTGTTTCATTAAATGTGGCTTGATAATTATTATATAGATTCTAAAACCCTGAAAATATGAATACTTTTTACACCGCTTATACAAGATCGGTCCAGGGAATAACCTACTATTTCATAAAAAAATTCACTGCTTTTCCTGAATTAAATGGCGTGCCTGACATTCTTGAGAGTTATGGAATGCATACCGATTTTAAACGAGCCTGCCGCATTGCAGCGTTAGCAGATGCGGTTATTATGCAAAAGCTGTGGAACGATGTAGAAATCGAAAACACCCTTGATGCGAAAGTAATTCAAATGAATTCACAGTCTGTATTGACTGCTGCCCAATAATTTGCGGCAAAAAAATCTTGAATAATTAAATTTTTTGAGTTGATTTAAGAAAGGGGTAGCAACAAAGGTTTTGTTCTACCTTGTAAAAAGTCACGCTAAAGACGCGGAGGCCTTCCTACAATTTATCGGCAGCGGATTTAATTTCGTCGATTTGAATACCTGAGTGACTTTCATTATACACACATTGTCCGTCGTTAATTATAAGTACCTGCGGGGATTGGTGATGAATGCCAAACTCTTCAGCGATTTTATTTGAAATGGTTCTGTAATTAATAATATCGAGATAATAAAAATCCATTCCTTCAGGGCTATCATTTTTATCAAGGCGGTTTTTAGCCATACTACTTATAGAGCATCGGATGCTGTGCTTAAAAATAACCTGCGGATTTTTATTAGAGTTGAATTTTATTTCATCAATCTGTTCTTCACACTTTAAGGGTATCCAGTTCATTACGTTACATCAAAATAAATAAAAGCGGAAATGTTTTTTAGTGAATTATCTTTTCAGTCATTGGGCAACCTGTTCTGCCTCTCCGGGAGCTTGTACATGACGCAAAGCTCACGATAATGAAAGATGTTAATACAATGACAACTAATAATTTTTTCATGATTTTGTTTAGGTTTAAATTATTTTACAACCTTGCGCAAAGGTAAATTATACAATTTAAGGTTGCTAAGCAAAAACGAATTATATTTCAATCTATTGTTAATTATTTAGGGATATTTATTTTAAATCATTTATGCATATTCATTTTATCGCAATTGGCGGCAGCGTAATGCACCAGCTGGCTATCGCCCTTAGCAACAAAAGCTATATAGTTAGCGGCAGCGATGATGAGATATTTGAGCCGTCTGCTACCAACCTTAAAAATGCAGGGATATTCCCAAAAGAGCAGGGATGGTATCCTGAAAAAATTGATGCAGGAATTGATGCTATCATATTGGGTATGCATGCAAAGCAGGACAATCCCGAGTTGCAGAAAGCTTTGAGTATTGGCTTAAAAATATACTCATTCCCCGAATATATTTACCAGGAAAGTAAAAATAAAAAAAGAGTTGCTATAGGAGGAAGCCATGGTAAAACAACTACAACGGCGATGATAATTCATGTGCTTAAGTATGCAAAAACGGAGTTTGATTACCTGGTGGGAGCAAGGCTTGAAGGATTCGATCAAAGTGTAAAAATCACGAATGCAAATTTGATTATTTGTGAAGCAGATGAATACCCCGCAAGTACCATCGAGAAACGACCAAAATTTCATTTTCTTTTTCCACATATGGCTGTGATAACAGGTATCGCCTGGGATCATATTAACGTGTTTCCGACATTCGATTTTTACTTAGAACAGTTCGTAATTTTTATTAATAAAATTGAAAAAGATGGCGTATTAATTTACAATGAAACAGACCCTGTTTTGAAGAACCTTATGGATAGCAGTACGCGGGAAGACATAAAATATATACCGTATAGCTTGCCAACATATTTTATTGAAAATGGAGCTACAAGTGTGATGATTGAAAACGAAAAGGTGAAATTGAAGATTTTTGGAAACCATAATTTGTTAAATATGCAGGCAGCCTATTACGTTTGCAAAGAGCTTAAAATCGATGATCATATATTTGCAACCGCGATGCTTGATTTTAAGGGAGCTTCGAGAAGGCTTGAGCTAATAGCTGCGTCAAATGATTTGAATGTCTACCGGGATTTTGCCCATGCGCCGAGTAAAGTAATGGCAAGCGTAAATGCATTGAAACAACAGTTCCCTGACAGAAAATTAATCGCAATTCTTGAGCTACATACATTCAGCAGCCTTAACGAAAAGTTTATGCAGGAATACTATGGTGCACTTGAAAATGCCGATGAAGCAATTGTATTTTATAGCAATCATGCTCTTGAGTTAAAGCGCATGCCGGCCCTGGAGCCAAAGATAGTGATAGAGGGATTTGCAAAACCAAATCTTGAAGTGATTAATGAAAGAAGCGAGCTTGAAAAGAAGCTTGGAGAGTATGAAAAAATAAATACAAATTTTCTTTTTATGAGCAGCGGCAATTACGACGGAACTGATGTTTTGCAGGCACTAAAAATAAAATGACGATCAGCAGCGCCATCAATCCGTCCGGTGGCATTAAAACCCCAGTTACGGCCAAAAATTTACGGAACGAATTTGCACTAAATGTTAAACAGATAAAATAAAGATGCCCTTATTATTACAACGACCTTTGGTCTTTATTGACCTCGAAACGACAGGAGTTAATCTCGCTATAGACAGGATTGTGGAAATAGCGATTGTAAAAGTTTTACTGGATGGCACAAAGCTTGTGAAACAAAAAATCATAAACCCGCAGATACCTATTCCAAAAAGCAGCAGTGATATTCATGGAATAACCGACGAAAAAGTAAAAGATGCTCCCACATTTAAAGAAGTTGCCAATGAACTCAAGCAATTTATAGACAATGCAGATCTTTCAGGCTACAATTCAAACCGGTTTGATATCCCACTGCTAATGGAGGAATTTTTACGTGCAGGTTTTACAATAGACATGACGAACCGGAAGATGGTGGATGTGCAGCATATTTATCATATGATGGAAAAACGTACGCTGGGCGCGGCCTACAAGTTTTATTGTGAAAAGGAATTGGATGGCGCCCATTCTGCAGAAGCAGATGCAACAGCAACGTGGGAGATACTTGAAGCCCAATTGGACAGGTACACTCATCTTGGAAATACATTAGATACTATTCTGCAATTCACAGGAGAAGAAAAATTTGTGGATTTCGCGAGGCGGTTTGTAATGGAAAATGATGTAGAAGTATTTAACTTTGGAAAACACAAGGGGCGGCCGGTATGTGAAGTACTAAAAGCAGAGCCTCAGTATTATGACTGGATGATGAAAGGGGATTTCCCCTTGCATACTAAGCAAAAGTTAACAGAGATCCTTAACCGTACACTACTTAAGAAATAAACCGTTTATCCGTTTCTGGTAGATTTGAATAAAAGAATAATCGTATTTTGAATATAAAAATCGGGGTAATTTTTGGAGAAGCTTCTTATTATACCTACTTACAATGAAAGAGATAATGTTGCCTCTATTATAGAGGCTGTGTTCTCATTACAGCAGAATTTTCATATTCTTATTATAGACGATGGGTCTCCGGATGGAACAGCAGGAATAGTAAAAGATTGTATTCATAAATTTCCCGGGATGCTTTTTTTGCAGGAGAGAAAAGGAAAACTTGGCTTGGGAACTGCATACATACTTGGCTTCAGGTGGGCACTGAACAAGGGTTACCAGTTTATTTTTGAAATGGATTGCGATTTCTCCCACGATCCTAACGACCTTGACAGGCTTTACAAAGCATGCAAAATATCCGGGGCGGATGTCGCCATTGGTTCCCGTTATGTAAAAGGAGGTAACCTAAAGAACTGGCCCTGGTTGAGAGTTGCGTTATCAAAGGGCGCCTCAGTTTATACCCGTATTATCACTTTGATGCCTGTCAGAGATCCTACTGCGGGGTTTGTTTGTTACCGGCGTGAGGTTTTGGAAGCTATAAATCTTGATGAAATAAGTTTCGTAGGTTACGCTTTCCAGATTGAAATGAAATTTGCATCGTGGAAATTGGGCTTCAGGATCAAAGAGGTGCCTATAACTTTCATTGACCGGAAATTTGGAATTTCTAAAATGAATAAAGGAATCGTAAAAGAGGGGATTTTTGGCGTACTCCGGTTGAAGTGGATGAGTATGTTTAAGAATTATCGCAGCCGCGTAAAAAATATTACCGATGTGCCGTCGTATCATAACGCGGAAGTGATTATGGAAAGAAAATAATTGTTAGCCCTGCAAGTCCAGGCAATCAATAATTAATATCGCGTTTCCCCAACAATATAAAAGCTAATTGTTAAAGGCTGGATGATATTGCTGTAAAATATCCCTTAAATATTCCCTGTCCAGGTGTGTATAGATTTCAGTAGTTGTTATGCTTTCATGGCCCAGCATTTCCTGCACCGCTCTCAGGTCGGCGCCACCTTCTACAAGATGTGTTGCAAATGAATGGCGGAAAGTATGTGGGGAAATATTTTTTGTGATGCCCGCAGGTTTGGCCAGTTCTTTCACGATCATAAATATCATAACCCGTGAGAGCTTTTTGCCTCTCCGGTTAAGAAAAACCACATCTTCATTCCCAGGTATAACTGGCAGATGTACACGAATATTTTCAAGATATAATTTAATAAATTTAACAGCAGGGCTTCCAATAGGTACCAGTCTTTCCTTGTCGCCTTTACCGATAATTCTTATATAGCCCACGTCAAAGTAGAGGCACGATAATCTTAAATTTACAAGTTCACTTACCCGGAGGCCGCAACTGTACAGCGTTTCAATGATGGCCTTGTTTCTGCAGCCTTCTGGCTTGCTTAAGTCAATACTGTTACTGATGCTTTCGATTTCCGCGAAACTTAATACATCCGGAAGATGTTTTGCAAGCTTTGGTGTTTCCAGCAAAGAGGTGGGATCCGTCTTCGAAATATTTTCCTGTATGCAATATTTATAAAAACTCCTGAGTCCCGAGATGGTGCGTGATTGAGAAGATGGCGTCATTCCAAGCTCGCTTATCCATTTTAAAAATTTTTCCAGGTGAAGAATTTCAACATCGCCCGGTACTATCTCAGGATAAGAGAATAAAAGAAACTGGATGAATTTTTCAACATCATGCAGATAGGCATCAACCGAATTTTCAGACAATGATTTCTCTAATTGCAAATAAGCCCTGAATCCTTTTTTATATACCTGCCACATTAAACCAGTTTAAATAAAGTGAAATACATTTCATGTTTCCATCCTTTGATAGCTATCAACGTGCAAAGTGAAATGCAGTTACAAATGTTCTGTGAAATTAGATTAAAATATACGCTACATTTATATTAAAAAAATAACATACCCTCTTCGCCTAATATAATTTTCATCGCTACATGCCGGCCATTAATCTTCGAAAATTCAAAAAAAAATTTGAAAGCAATAAAAAATTATTCAGATCTTTTATTACAAGAACTGAGAAGAAACAACCATTAAATCTTGAAATGGTTTCCGGGGAAATAGATAAGGAAGTATGGGCGCAGGTGGATTGCCTCGGCTGTGCAAATTGCTGCAAAGTAATGAGCCCTACCTACACGTTCCAGGATATAAAGCGAATATCAGCACACCTTGGTATGAGGCCGAAAGATTTTAAGCAGAAGTGGCTTTACCTTGACAAAAGGGATAATGACTGGATGAACAAATCGAGGCCTTGTCAGTTCCTGGATTTGAAAACCAACATGTGTACAATTTATGAAGTAAGACCGGCCGATTGCGCAGGGTTTCCTCATCTTACAAAAAAACCAATGCCGGACTTTATGCATGTTCATAAACAAAATATAGAATATTGCCCGGCAACTTTATTATTTGTTGAGAAACTGAAAGCAACACTTGAATCATCCCGGATTAATGATTGAATAAGCTTAAGAATAAGTTTCCGTTATATGAACCTGAGCCTACACCTATTTGCCTTCCGGAAAATACGCTCCCGCAACATTTATTGATTTAATTTTATGTAAAAAATGGAAAACAAGGGGTTGCTTTTTATTCCGGATATAAGTGGCTTTACCCGATTTGTAAATGAAACTGAAATTGATCATAGCCGTTTTATTATCCAGGAATTGCTGGAAATATTGATTAATGCAAACGAGATAGGTCTTGAAATTTCTGAAATTGAAGGCGATGCAATTCTTTTTTATAAATATGGAGAAACGCCACAACTTGAAGATCTCTACAAGCAGGTTGAAAAAATGTTTTGTGAATTCCACAGGCATTTAATTTCTTATGAACATCGCCGCTACTGTCAATGTACTGCTTGCTCTTCAGCGATCAACCTTACCCTGAAAGTAATTACTCACTATGGCGAATTCACCGGATATAATGTGCAAAATTTTAACAAGCTTATTGGCAAAGACATTATTGTTGCCCACCAACTTCTTAAAAATGATATTGAGCAGCACGAATACTGGCTTGTAACCAAAAATCTGTTGCACGATAATAAGCCGCATGATTTTGAACACTGGATGAAATGGGACAGCAGTGCCAAGCAAACAGAAACAGGTGCAATACCTTTTCATTATACACAATTAAGTGAGCTGAAAAATGAATTATCTCCCCGGCCGCTTCCTCAACCTGAACTTTCGGGAAAGACAAAAATGATATCGGCTTCACAAGAATATGAAACGGATATCATCACTTTGTTCCATGCGGCCGGGGATATTAGTAAACGTCACCGATGGCAGGAGGGCGTAAGAGCGGTGGAAGAAGTAGAACATTTACTGCCGCGTGTTGGAATGAAATATCGGTCAGTTATGGACAATGGCCAATCTGTTATTTATAGCAGCAGTCTCTCTTTTCACCCGGAAAGAATTGAGTTTAGCGAGACGGATGAAAACGCAAAGACTGCGACATACTATCTTCTTGAAAAAGTTGGTGAAAATAAAATAAAACTCTCTATAGATTATTACATTAAAAGAAATGCCTTAGCACAGATTTTATTTAGATTAAATCAGAAAAAAATGAAGGAGGATTTTTTCAATAAATCATTGCAAAACCTTCGTGAATTTGTAAAGGAAGTAAAATTACCTGCAGCTTAGCAGGCTTAAATCCCCTCGATATTCTTTAATATATTTCAGCAACAAACTTCTCCACAAAGTTCTTTTGAATTGGAACTCCGGATAATTGTTTTCATCTTGTGCTTGCTTCTTTAAGACTTGCTTTTCTAACTTGGGTTTTTTTGATGCAGTTTTTTTCGGCCCGCCTTTTTTAAGGCAATTTGTTATTTACATTTTTTTTCGACGCATTCGTAACCATCAAAATTCATGGATGTAAGATGTAACAAGATGGAAGCATCCATCTTAAAAATAGAAATGAAAATTGGCGTTAGTGAGAGAAATAGATTATTCTTCGCTTATAACTTTTGGAAAGTCAGTATCCTTTTGTCTGTAACAATGATTAATAAGCGGCCGGGATCAAGGCTGTAGCGACGGGCATCTCTTATATTGGTGACAAATTCTGAACCCCACGAAGTCTCAGCTACTTTTGTCATACCCAGCGCAGGAATATTTATGGCATTGTTTGCGCCCAATGAGAATACATTCGGCCCCAAATCATTAGTAGGCGTGTTTCCGTTAAAGATGCCTCTCGAGATATCACTCGAAACAAATGTAATAACTACGTCCCCGAAGAGAGAGGCAGGCTTTGTCATGGTCGTGCCGGTGTTGTCATTCTTTACGAGAACCATCTTCCAGCTACCATCCAGTGAGGCACAGACCACATCGGAAGAATCTTTTTTACACGAGAAAAAAGCCAAACATATTACGGGTATTAGAAAAAATAAAAAGCGTTTCATGTTCCTGGTTTTTAGTGTGACACTTTAATTTTTGGAAACGTTGCTTTTGGAAACGAAATTTAAACGTGTAATTTATTGGCCTTAATATAGAGAAAATCGGTTTCAAATATTTTCACAGCAGGATAAGTGAGCCTTTTTAGTTTTTAGAAATAGGAGATCGTCACGTCAATTGTTTTTATCGAACTTAAATTAGCGTCACCGCTAAATAAATTGAAACACAATTTAGCAAAACAGCAAAAGGGCCTTTTGAAAAATTCGCATTTGTTTTGGAATTGTCCTTGTCCTTGTAAAGTTCACCGGGTAGCGTGTAACAAAAATGATTGTCTTTCAGATTTAATTTTTCGGCCTCAGTAATCGATTCGGCTTTACCGTTAGCTGCAGAAAGTACATGTACAACTGCATTGAATTTTCTATGACATTTTGCGGGAAGCTGCAACCAGTTCAAGGTTGATTGAAATGTTTGAGGCTTTTTAGCTGGTGGTTCTTGTTTTGCTTCGGCCATCTTTTTCCCAAAGCCCATTTAGATTGGTTTCATGATCTATGCTACTTTACTACAATCAGCTGTACGCAGCTTAATGTAAGAATTTTTTTCTCTTGATCCTCATACCAAAAAATTCCGATAACAATTTGTTAACTTTTTGTTTATATCTCCTTCTCCATTGAATAGATTCCCCACAATACATTTGTGTTTATAAAAACCAACCGTTTATGAACCTACTCAACTTCCAGGTCAAAAATTTTTTATTTCTTGCAATCTTTTTTCTTTTTTATTCGGGCGTGCTCTTAGCGCAAAACAAAATTGAAGGCAGGGTAACGGATGCCGAAACGCAAGCCCCGCTCGAAGGTGTAAGCGTAGCCGTCAAAAATTCCAAAACAGGGACCTCGACAAATGCGAATGGGGAATTCATTTTGGATGCGCCCAAAAACAGCAGGCTGGTATTGAGTTTTGTGGGATACGACCCGAAGGAAATACAGGCAGCGCAAAATAATATAGGCATACAGCTTACCTCTATTTCTCAACAGCTTACCGATGTAGTGGTAACCGCCTTAGGGGTAAAAAAAGACGTTAAAAGATTAGGTTATTCGGTTCAGGAAATCAAGGGAGGTGATTTGACCAAGGCCCGCGAAACTAACCCGCTTAACGGGCTGGTCGGTAAAATAGCCGGGTTAAATGTTGGTATCAATCAGGAAATTCTTGCGGCGCCTACCGTGCTACTTCGCGGCTCGCCTCTTAACTTTTATGTTGTTGATGGTATACCAATAAATTCTGATACCTGGAACATTAGCCCGGACGATATTGAAAGTTACACCGTGCTCAAAGGGCCTACAGCTGCGGCGTTGTACGGCAGCCGGGGGATAAACGGAGCCATTTTAATAACTACAAAAAGAGGAAAAAAGAATAGTAAGGGTTTCACCGTTGAATGGAACAGCAGCTTACAAATCAACAAGGGATTTATCGCGATTCCCAAAGTACAAAATGATTACGGCGGCGGTGACAACCAACAATATGCCTTTGGTGATTATAACAGCAACGGAACTGGATCAGGGCTGAATGATAAAGATTATGATGTATGGGGACCCAAACTTGACGCAGGTTTATTGCTGCCTCAATACGATGGTAAATATGATCCTACCCAGGACTATGTAACAACTTTTGCTAATGGCAGAACTTTCATAGGACATATAGAACCTACTCCATGGGTATCGCGGGGAAAAGATAACCTCCAAAATTTTTTGCAGGCCGGGCTGTTGAACACTAACAACATCAGTTTTTCTGCGGTTACTGACCGTTCAACTATTCGCATGTCGGTGTCGGAGACGCACCAAACAGGTATTACCCCGAATACTAAAATGAATTCAGTAAATTTTAATGTGCTCGGAAGCTATAATGTAACTGATAGATTTAAAGTAGAAGCTAATATAAATTACAACCGCCAGTTCACGCCCAATATCCCCGATGCGGTATATGGCCCCAACAGCATCATCTATAATATTGATGTGTGGACGGGGGCAGACTGGAATGTTTTAGATCCCAATATTAAAAATTACTGGCAGCCCGGTAAGGAAGGGATTCAGTCAAATTTTGTGGAATATAAAAGATACCAAAACCCTTATTTCATGAGCTACGAATGGCTCAGGGGACATTACAAAAATGACCTGTACGGCTGGGCAGCGTTTACATACAAATTTAACAAAGAAGTCAGCGTACTACTCCGTTCAAATGTAACATCGTATAATCTATTAAGAACGGAAAAGGAGCCCTTCTCGGCCCACCCTTATGGAGACGAACATAACCATGGTAACTATCGTGAAGACCGCCGCGATCTTTGGGAGAACAATACTGATCTATTGATAAATTATACTAAAGAGAATATCGCAAATACCGGAATTTCATTGAGTGCGTTCGTAGGAGGTTCTGCAAGAAACATGAAATTTACTTCAAGCTATGCAAGTACCGATCAATTAATAGTTCCCGAGGTTTATACATTTGCAAATACGTCAAAGCCAATACGAGCTTACTCCTATGGAAGCAATCTTTTATTGTTGAGTGCATACTACTCTGCAGATATAACTTACAAAAATTATTTCACGGTTTCAACGACGGGACGTGTTGATAAAACCTCGGCATTATCAGTAGATAACAATGAAGGTTTTTATCCATCGGTGAGCTTGAGTACGGCCTTGTCAGATTATATTCATCTGCCAAAAGCCATAACCTTTCTGAAACTGAGAGGAAGCTATGCAAATGTAAAGGGTGGCGGTACAGATGGTTTTATCGGAACCGCATTTCAAAGTCTTGGTGTAGGGAGCCCCCTTGGTTATGGGAATAATTATTATACACCATATGATGGACCTAATTACTCACTTTCAACTCCGCCTTACGCGACGACCCCCGGCTATAACAATCAAACGGAAGCAAGTTCTCCAAATTACACTGTAAAGACAGGGATCAAACCTTTTTCCCGAAGTAATTACGAAACAGGACTGGATGTACGGTTTTTAAATAACAGGTTAGGATTGAGCGCCACTTATTTCGTTTATAAGGACGGCCCTAACATTTCAAATCAATATATTTCAGAAACCAGCGGACAAAGTTACTTTACCACAAATGGGGGCGCGACAAAAAGAACTGGTGGTGAAATATCGCTTTCCGGTACACCAATCGTAAAAAAGACAGGATTTAGATGGGATGTATTAATTAACTGGGCTACCTATAAAGAAGTTTACACGGCTTTTGCCGGTGGCGCAACACAGGTATCAAACGGTACGGGTTACCCGTATAAAATAGGTGACCGGGTTGATAAGTTGTTTGGTTCTTACGAGGCTCTTACACCGGATGGAAAAGTAATCCACGATGAATCCGGCTATCCCATTTACCTGCCTAAGTCTCAATATCTCGGCCATGCGGATCCAGACTGGTCTTGGGGAATTAATAATAAATTTTCCTACAAATCATTCAGCTTTTCTTTCCAATTTGATGGAATGGTTGGTGGGAAAATCCAGGACAGGGTGCTTCGCAAGCTAACTGAAGGCGGACGCGGCGCAAATACCAATGAAGGCGTTATAGGCGATGCCCGTGCTTTTGAAGCGGCTCATTGGGGAGACCCGGGGTATTTCGGTTCTGATGCCGATCACCAGCATGACAGGGGTGCCCGCGATGCAAATGGAAGGCCTATACTTGGCGGCAATGGGGTGCAGGTTGTTGGAGGGTCAGGTAACATTGAATATGATCCGGCTACGGGAGTAATTACTAATTACAAATCACTGCAATTCGTAGCTAATGATTCTACAACTAACTGGGTTCAGGATTACGTAAGTAGCTTTTACAACGATCCTCAGCACACAATGGTAAATAAAACTTACGCGAAATTGCGGGAAGTTGTAATCACTTATTCGCTTCCGGAAAAGCTTTTGAGAAAATCATTTGTGAGCAAAATTGATATATCACTCGTAGGCAGAAACTTATTGTATTTCTTTCCGAAAGCATTTCATGATATCGATGTGGATCAATATCCCGGGCGAAACCAGTTTGGTTCAATTAGCAGGGAGTATGACCTGCAAACGCCTACCACGCGAAGCTATGGTTTCAATTTAAACGTGACTTTCTAAAAATTACCTTTTACAAGTTCTGCTATTAAAATATATATTATGAAGCATTTAAAATTTTACTTTCTAATACTCGCAACGCTTCTTATAGTTGTAAGCAGTTGCAAGAAAAAGTTTGAAGATTATTCTCAAAATAAGAACCTGCCGTTACAGGTTACCCCCAGTCTTATATTGCCAGCTATAGAGAACGACATGATCGTTTACCCGGGTGGGGATGAAGATAAATATGATCAGTTCATAGTCTCTAATTATACCTATTATGGATTAAATCAGTATTGGACTGGCAGTACGGGTCTCAACTATGGAACCTTACATAACGTTCTCGCGATGGAAAAGGAAGCTAACAGGCTGGCTGGTTCCGATAATAACCCTTACCACGCGCTTGGACTGTTTTTCAGGGCATTCTTCTTTGTGAAGATGACTATGAGAGTAGGCGATTTGCCCATGACAGAAGCCTTACAGGGATTGAATAACCCTGCACCTAAATATGATAGTCAAAAGCAAATTTTCCAGCAGTCATTATTATGGCTTGATTCGGCAAATACATTACTTGCAGAATTTGTGACAAATGGATTTCTTGAATTTTCCGGTGACTTCCTTTACAAGGAAAGACTTAATAATCCTGTAAACGGCTCAAATGGACGCGATGCACTGATCGAATGGCAAAAAGTGGTAAACAGCTACAAACTGACGCGTACTGATTGAATTGAGTAAAAAGGAGAGCGATCCGGATTTGGATATTAAAGGACAATTTAGCAAGATCATTTCTAACCCTGTCCAGTACCCGATTTTTACCAGCAATGCGGACAATCTTCAATATGTTTATAACAGCACCTATAACTATTATCCTGATAATCCAAATAACTACGGGAATAATGCCGGACGGTTGAATCTTGCTGCCACATTGCAAACTACCCTCGGGAAGCTTCACGACATTCGTGCTATGATTTTCGGCGAACCGGCCAGGGGCTTAGGTTTTCCGGATACTGATTTTCGTTCTTTTGTAGGAGGGGAGTCCGGTTTGGATGTAGGAACATTGGCCACGCAATCCGGTGCCGGTAAGATTTCTCTTTATAATTACAATCATTATTATGCTACTTATACTGCTGAGCCAACATTGATATTAAGTTATGGAGAAGTATGCTATGATATTGCTGAAGCAATTAATCGTGGGTGGATTTCAGGCGATGCCGAATCCTGGTATATAAAGGGAACAACTGCTATGTTTGACTTTTATGGAATCGTTGATGGAAATAATACTGTTGTATTCCGTAACACAACAGGAACAGATAATGTTTTTTATACAGTGCCGTTTAGTTTTAGTGCTTATTTCGATCAGCCATCGGTTAAATATATGGGTAATAACGCGGCAGGGCTTGCTCAAATATTAACAGAAAAATATTTAGGTTATGCAAGAAACTCCGGGTTACAGGCATATTTTCAATGGAGGAGAACCGGCATCCCCACTTTTGACGTTGGGCCCGGAACGGGAAATGGTGGCAAGATTCCTTTGAGATTTCAGTATCCCACAAATGAAGTGACCTCCAATGGCGGGAACTTGCAAACGGCCCTTCAAAGCGGTTACGGCGGAACTGATGATATTAATGGCGTAATGTGGCTTTTGAAATAAAAACCAGGTGGCGGCGGAACGAGATTTAATATCCCGCTCAATTTCTTTGGACATGCAAGGGGCATCATTTAGTTTTTTGCATATTAATTTCGGTACCAGGCCACGGGCACACCCGGTTAGAACTATTTATAAAGTGGAATAAAAAAAGAATCGGTGAACTAACGTTCCGATTTCCTCGTAAAACAAATGTCTTTAAATACAAACTTTAAAACAAGCCATACACGTCTCTTTCGGGAGGCGTTGGCGTTGAGCCTATGAAAAAAGCGGAAGCTCTAAAAACAGCAGATGAAATTCTTTCTCTTTACCAACAGTATGGAAACCAGGATTACATCGGAGAGCCTGTATCACAAATTGAACACATGTGCCAATGCGCACAATTAGCGGAGAAAGAAAATTATGATGATGAAGTAATACTCGCTGCATTTTTTCACGATATTGGCCATTTGTGTGAGCACATAATGGAGGTGAATTATATGGATGAGTATGGCATTGTTGATCATGAAAAAATTGGTGCGGAATATTTGAAGAGCAAAGGGTTTTCAAAAAAAATTACCAGCCTTATTGCTTCGCATGTTGCAGCAAAGCGTTATCTCACATTTGCTTATCCTGATTATTATAATAAACTTTCCGAAGCAAGCAAAAACACATTGACTTTCCAGGGTGGCCGCATGAATGAAGAGGAAGCACAAGCTTTTGAACATGATGAATGGTTCTCATTATACCTCACCCTTCGCGGGTGGGATGAAAGGGCGAAAGACGAGAATGTTCCGTTGCCAGAGCTTGATCGCTATCGCACGATGATGATAAATCATTTGACACAAATTGACTTACAGCCTTCATAAAATTCGTTCATGTGCAGGCAACTTCATTTAAATCACACCAGCTAAAATACCGTGATACTTACGTTGCCATTTTTGCAGCGATCATTACCTTCCTAACGTACGCGTCAGTGTATGCATTCAGAAAACCATTTACGGTGGGAAGCTTCAATAACGCACCGCTTGTTTTTGGAATGGATTATAAAGACGCGTTGGTCATAAGCCAGGTGTTAGGGTATATGTTCAGTAAGTTTTATGGAATAAAATTCATTGCTGAATTAAAACGTATAGGAAGGGGCAAAATCGTTTTGTTGCTGGTTGGTATTTCATGGATTGCATTATTGCTCTTTGCGATTGTCCCCCCTCCATTCAATATCGGTTTCTTATTTATAAATGGCTTTCCCTTAGGCCTTCTATGGGGCATTATTTTTACTTTTGTTGAAGGAAGAAAAGCAACTGACTTTATAGGTGCTGCCCTCGCAGTGAGTTTTATTTTTTCATCAGGCTTTGTAAAGTCCGTAGCCAAATACCTGCAGGTTGACTTTAATGTCAGTGACTGGTGGCTGCCGTTTTTAACCGGGCTTGTTTTTATTTTACCGCTATTATTTTTCGTTTATTTATTAGAAAAAATTCCTGCTCCATCTGTTGCAGATATTAAAAACCGAATCGTTCGTTTACCCATGAATAAAACAGAACGCAGGAGTTTTTTTTCAGAATTCAGGTACGGGCTTATAATGCTTATCGTCTTGTACGTATTCCTGACAATGTTTCGCGACATCAGGGATAATTTTGCTGCCGATATCTGGCGGGAACTGGGTTTTGGTAACCAGCCATCGGTATTCACAGCAACCGAAATACCTATTACCATAATCGTTTTAATCCTGATCGGAAGCATGATCCTTATCCGCAATAATCGCAAGGCTTTGGTAATAACTCATGTAATAATTGTTGCAGGATTTTTGATGGCAGGCATTAGCTCCTTCCTGTTTATAAACCATTTTATTTCGCCCTTTTTATGGATGACTCTTGTTGGGCTTGGATTGTATATGGGTTACATTCCTTTCAATTGTATATTATTTGAAAGACTTATCGCAACTTTTAAAGTTGGCGGCAATGTTGGCTTTCTCATGTATGTTTCAGATTCGTTTGGCTACCTGGGAAGCGTGGCCGTTATTATTAGTAAAACCGTATTCAGCAATAAATTGCAATGGGCAACGGTATATTCCAATGGGGTAATGTATTTATCAGTAATTGGAATTGCAGGAACTTTATTGGCGCTGCAATATTTTAATAAGAAAGTGATCCCTACTCAACCCTTCCCCGAAGGGAAAGGAAAGGATACATTAACGACTGTTCAAATGTTGTAAGGATAAATGGAGTTTTGAATTTGTAAGAAAGTTTATGCAAGCGGATATAATTTGCGGCGCAAATTTTTGAAACTTTGCACTCCGAAAAATATTCAGAGTTAGAAATAACGCAATGCAAATTGCAAATGCTCTTTAAAAAAATGGCCACCCAAATTTAAAATAGCTACTTACAAATTATCTTAAAACATTTGAACTTCCTGGCGATTGGAATTTAATTCAGTAGTGCCAGGGCATCTACCTAAGATGCCAAATGATAAAACAAATCTTTTTTGAAAGTGGAAGATGGCGTTAGTATTTAGAGAAGCGGGTAATCAATAAAGGTGAAAGAAAGACAAGAAATAAAACGACAGACCCAGCGCTGTTAACCCCGACATGAGCGCCCAGGAATGATTCCTGGACTTTATTCAACAAAGCCAAAAGAAATCAGCTTCTTTTGGCTTTTTTCTATTTTCAAATCGTCGCTACGTTATCGCGGGATTTTAAAAATATAAGGGCAGGATTATTCTAGTTTTTGCTTTTTGTAAAACGGCTCAATTCACCAATCGAACCATTTTCCACTGCTACAGTTATAAAGTTATTGTCGTCGTCAAGATTTATTAGCCATACGTTCCTGCTATCTTCATTTGCCTCTACCGCCTGGGTAATATTGTAGTCGATATATTCCCTTTTTACAATTTTTCTGATGTCGCGGGGTAAGTCTTTTTCCGATCCATAGCAAAGAGAATAAATTAGATTCCCTTTGGCGGTGTAAAGATTTTTATGTGATTTTTTATCTTTGATAAAATCAACAACGAATCTTTTTTCGACCCTGCTCCACCTGGCGTCGGTGGCATCAGGAAATGATTTAGAAAAGGCATTCAAAGCTTTTTCGCTTGCTGTTGGCACGGCGAGAGAAACATTATTGGAAGAGTTCGATGATTTATCACCGTAGTCAAACCGGGCGGCTGTGCTTGATTTCGTGAGCGGCGCCTGGCCGAATATGTTGCCAACGGATAGGGTTATTGCCACACAGGCAATTAACAAATAATTAAATGTAGTTTTCATTGTTTCGATATTTAAAAATGACAGATAGTATTTACAATATCAAAACTAAAAGCGTGTTGAGGTTAAAGTTAGCCAAACTGAGTAAGTCAACGCTTTGACTAGCCCGTAGGCTAAATGAGTGAGTAATTATTTTATTCAATACCTCGTAGGATACAGGGTATTTAAAAGTTTGTCTTTCCTGCTTTTTGAGACATTTATTGAAGTTCCATCACTTAATATAAGGTGCCCGCCTTCGCCGCGAATATATTTTACCACTTCATTAAGATTTACAATGTGGGAGTGATGTACGCGAATAAAGAATTTGAATTCCCTCAACTGTTCCTCGATCTCTTTTAAAGTACGACAGGCGATGATCTTGTTTTTATCTTTCAGGTAAAAGCAGGTATAATTATCGTTCGCATTGCAGCGCATCAACTGATCAACGGGTATCAATTCAAAGCCTTCTAATGTAGGCACAGCCAGTTTATTAAAATCATTTCCCTTTATACGGATTTGATCCAGAAGAACCTGGAACTGGCCGGCCAAAGGTAAATCCCTTTTGTCTTCCACTTTTTTAACGGCGCGAATTAGTTCTTTGTAAAGAACAGGTTTTAATAAATAATCCAACGCACTGAAACGTATTGCTTTGATAGCATATTGATCATAACAGGTTGTAAAAATAACGGCGAAAGAAATCTCGGTAAATTGTTCCAGCAATTCAAAACCATTCATACCCGGCATTTCAATATCCAGAAATACAAGATCAGGTTTCAATCTTTTAATTGCTTCAAGCCCTTCTCTTGATGAGCAATATTGTCCCGCGATGATAACATCCGGGCAATATTCATTCAGCATTAGTTTAAGCTCTTGAATCCAATGGATCTCGTCGTCAATAATTATTGCGTTGATCATACGGAGCCGGTATTTTTTGGTAATGCTGTTGGCTGTCTTACCCGCCATTAGCATTACCGGGATTATTGATTAAAACGACTGGGTCCGGAGATTCTTCATATGGAATATTGCAATATGATTGCTGTGGTATTAATTAAATTCAAATTGAAAAAAAATAACGGCTCGCCAATTTTTATATAATTCATCACAGCCTGCTTCAGCTACGCATTTATATTTTTTTAAAATTAATCTTGTCAATTTTGAAAAAATCGTTAAATGTTTTAAAAGGCTGGATTTGCGGAATAAAACCGTTAAAGGTGGATCGAATTAATCAAGTTTCGAAAAGCGAAAAGAATAGACAAAGGGTTTCAAAATCATTCCATGAGAAAGTTCAGTGGGAGCAGGTTGTTGTATTTTGATAACCGCCGTGTTATTGTCTAAAATGTTCAAGGTAACTGAAGCGCGAATTGATTTATTTGAGCCGGCATTCAATACGGTATCGCCGGCCTTACCAGCTCCCGGAGCATATTGTGTTAAAATTTTATAAACATGAGAGCCAACGGCAACATCTTCAGCTGCGAGTTTCATATCTGCTGATAGTATGCATGAGCTGCAGCCGGCAAAGGCATTAAAAACACTTAAGAAAGCTGTGTCATTGGTTTTGAAATAATAAAATTGCATGAAGGTTTTTATGCCAACTTTTTTTTCATCCGTTGCTTCAATCTTCAGGAATCCTTTTACTGATTCCGCTTTTGGTTCAACACTCACGAGCTTCCAATCGCCTGCAAAATCTCCAGGTGCATAAACTGTTCTATTGCCCGGCCTGGTCACCGCTTCATTGCCTGGGTTATTTTCTTTGTTATTATTATTCGCAGGCCTTACTTTCTTTTCTTCATTGGCTGGCAGGTTATTTTCTGATGCTTCTTTTGGCTCAATAGCCATCGATTTGTCGCGCTCTAGACTATCATTTAAGTTTACTACTGCGTCATTTTCGCCGGTCACTGATTTCTTTTTATTTAATGTATATACCAGGGCTGTTGCTATTATAATCAGAAGGGAAGCTATTATTAAAGTAAGCCCCGCATATTTTTTATAGAATGGTTCAGCGGCTTTTGCCAACGGTTTTGTTTCTGCAGGCTCAAAGGATTCCGCAGCGGTAGTATCTCTAAGCTCGTTGATAAGGAGGCCTAATCCCGAATGATAATTTTTGGAAAAATCTATGTGTTGCAATCTTTGCAGGCGGAAAGGTGTTTTGCTGTCTACAAGAATTAGCGGTATCACCTTTTTCTTTTCTTCGAGTGCATAATATACTTCGTCGAGTACGTTATTGGAAGTTACTGATTTTGCCGTTTCTATAAACAATAGACAATCGCATGTTTCCAGTGCCTTTTCAATTTCCAGGTCCCATTCCGATCCGGCTCTTATATCCTCCTGGTCTATCCAAACATTAAAACCTTCCTTTTTAAGGTCGAGTGCAAGCCTTAACGCAAAATCAGAGCCATCAGCCCGTGAGTAACTAAAGAAAATTTTTTCTAAAATCATGACACGAAAATAGTAGTTGAATGTACGGTTTAAAACTTGAAAACTTATTCAAAATAGAAAAGTAAGATCCTCTCCGGGCTCAATTTGCCTCGTTACTACTTCGGGTATTGTTTTCTCCTGCGGAGAACAGTATACCGTCGTCCCCGCCAATAAATTTTAATACGGAATCCCGTAGCAACAATGCGGTGCCTTCCGGTAATCCAATAATTTTTGAAGTACGATTCATATTTATGAATTCGAACAGCCTTTGGTTGCGGGTTTCACCATTAAAGCCTTCAGGCTCCTGGTTGTAATAATGCGGGTTTATTTGAAATGGAAAAGCGCCCAGCGCTTTAAAACTTTGTGGCTGTATCACGGGCATATCATTGGTGGTACCAATGGTTGGGCCAGTAATGTTTGATCCCGCACTCCAGCCAATATAGGGCGTGCCCTCATTTATTTTATTACGGATAATTTCTAAAATTCCCGCTTCATAAATGTTGTGAAGAAGCTTAAAAGTATTGCCGCCGCCAGTCATGATTACATCGCTTTCCGCTATAATTTTTTTTGCGTTATCGTGGTTGGCCAAAATAATACGGTGTGGTAAATCCTTTAAAGCAGCAGCGACATCATTTACGTATGTATCGTAATTTTTATTTACCAGGGCAAATGGAATAAATGCAATTTGCAAAGGCGGTGCTCCAAGAAAATCTTTTATGACGGAAGCTGCTGACTCAAGATAACTTTCGTTTCCAACCCGGGAACTGCTTAATGCGAGAATTTGTTTTGATGGCATAAAATTTAAAAAAACAAATTTATTCTTTATTATTCCTCTGACGCTTTGCGATTTGTTTCCTGATATTACTATCGCAGAGAGACTTTGGAAAGAAGTGAACTTATATCGAAACATCCTCTATAAAGAAATATTCCACCGGTTGATTTTTTGATAGTGTAATTGAGAGAATATCAAATTGAATATTTTTCCACCCTGGATATTGACACATAAATTCTTCGGAAGCATTTATGAGATTGATTAATTTCTTTTTGGTGACATCTTCTTCCGGGAAGCCGAATTTCCTGGTTCTCCTTGTTTTGATTTCAATGAAATGCAATACATCATTTAATGAGGCGATTACATCTACTTCCCAATGACTGTGCCGCCAGTTTTGGTGGAGTATTTCAAAGCCTTTTGCAGTGAGCCAGGTTAGGGCCATTTTTTCTCCCAAAATCCCTGTCGAATTATGATGTGCCATTTTGATAATTTCTCCCGCTAAATAATCATGTCTTTAATCGCTTCCGTCATAAAATAAATATATGAAACAATAGATCAACTTACTGGTACGAGAGGTTCAACGATAAAAAAGCAACCTGCATAAAAAAATATTATACTTATTTTTGCGCAAACGAACAGATCATGAAAGTTACAAAGCAAATAGTTACAGGATTTATTTTATTAATTGTAATCGCTTCACTATACAGGGTCATGCCGGGAAGGCCATATGGTTTCGCCCCGCAGATAGCTATGGCGATATTTGGCGGCGCGATTATAAAAGATAAAAAGTTTGCTTTTTTGCTACCTCTTTTATCAATGTTTGTTTCCGATGCATTATATGAAATTTTATACCGGAACGGCGTAGGAAATATGCCTGGTTTCTATGAAGGGCAAATCACCAATTATATACTCTTTACTTCATTAACGTTATTTGGATTTTTTATTAAGAACTTTAATATTGGCCGCATAGCACTGGCATCCATAGCAGCACCAACTACTTATTTTTTAATTTCAAATTTCCTGATCTGGTTAAGTAACTCACCTCTTGCGGGCCTGGGCCGGCCTAAAACATTTAACGGCCTTTTGCTTTGCTTTGCCGACGGCTTGCCTTTTTATCCCTGGAGTGTTGCGGCTACTTTTGTTTTTTCCGGAATTCTTTTTGGAAGTTATTACCTTATCACAAAGCAATCCTTAAGAGTTTCTGGGCAACATATAAAAGGATAATCACGGAATCGTAATTATTTCTTAGCCTTATTCTCTTTCTCATACCCTTCATCCACCAAAAGATGATTTCCGTCTGCGGCTTCTGTTGCAAGTTGATCGCACCTGTTGTTCATTATGTTTTGAGCATGTCCTTTTACCCATTTAAATTCGATGTGATGGCTTTTGGCCAGGGCGTCATATCTAAGCCATAAATCACTGTTTTTAATATTGCCCTTAAAGTTGGTCCTGATCCATTTTTTGAGCCAACCTTCCATAATAGCTTTTACAACATAATTACTATCAGAATAAATTACCATGTTCAGGCTATCTTTTTTTAAAGCTTCAAGAGCAGCGATTACTGCCATGAGTTCCATGCGGTTATTTGTAGTAAGCCGATAGCCTTTCGATAATTCTTTTTTATGATTTCCATACATGAGTACAGCTCCATAACCGCCCTTGCCGGGATTACCTCTCGATGCGCCATCGGTATATATTGTAATTTTATTTTCACTCATGATCCGGGAAATATTTTAATGAAAAGCTCATGATTTTTTTGCAATCTTTCCTTAGGTAAAGATTATCAATAGTAATTATTTTTCGTTGCGCTACCATTTTCTTAGTAATATGTTCTTTTTTAAAAAAAGTAAAAACGGCCGGCTGCATCGATACCGGAATATTTGACTCCTTAAAATCAATTCTCTTATTCGTGGCTCTTTGCAATGCTTTATCAATTAACTCCGCACAATACATTTTATCATTTGTATTTAAATCATATAGCCAGTCAAACCGAACGTCATCATTTTTATATTTTAAGAGGATGCTGGATAAAGAATCTTTTTCAGCTTGTGAGAGATCGTACCTATACAGTGCGCATTTTAGATTTTTGACAGGATTAATAAATGAATCGACAGGTACAATTTGTATCGTATCATTATCCGGATCATTAGGCGAAATATTGCAAACAAAAGGTTGATTATTTTTTATGATGACAATTCCGGCATGTGAATAGATCTTTTCTTTTTCATTCAAAAATTTTATTTGCTCGCTTATAAGATCATCTGTCATTCTTACAATAAGGTCTCCGCTGATGGCATTTTTTTTCAAAGCCACAATATTATTATTGATCTCATCCTGTTTTGAAATTGGCTTTACAGGCTTCTCTGCAGGAGACGAGCACGAGAACAGGATGATGCCGGCTGCAGTAAATAAAGCAAATGAAAAATTCATGAGTTATTGAAAATAATAATAAACGGCGACGAGATAATTAGCAGCTTTAAAATAAATTAATGATGCCTGAAGGAAAGTTGGTCGATACCCACAACTGTAGGATTGTAATAGTTTCCGTTCGAGCCGCTTCCTCCCTGTAAGCCGGCGTCTACATTATAATATCTGAAGGCAAACCGGCCATTCGTAACATTTCCGCTCCCTGGAATGCCGGAAATTTCTATTGTGTATTTCGTCCATTTTGAAGGAAATCCTCCCTGGTAATTATACACGCGATTGGGATTGATATCCAAGAGGAGTTTAGTAAAGCTCCCGGTGCTTGCATCTGTTGTGCCTACATCGGCAGTGCCGTCGGTAAAATTTGCCCAAACCTGCATGCGGTCTGTAGCGGGATCATAATACAAAGCATCGTCGGTTGCGCGACTGTAAAAAGAGATCGTATCACCATTTTTCATTTCCAGTGATGGCGAGATAAGCCATGCGCTTATATTACCGCCATTGCCTGATACATCACCGAGGCAACTTACATCGCAACTTACAAAATCATTGGGCGTGTTGTGTGCGCTATATGCAGGAAACCCAAGATAAGGTCCTACTGAAGTAAATTTTACCTGGTTAGCTTCTTCATATCGTCCTTGTCGCCATCCTGTAGATCCCACCGGGTTAGTGTTGTTTCTAAATGCCCAGCCTTTGGAAGTAAGGTTACCGACGGTATCGAATTCTTCAACGAAAGATGAATTTTGTACAGCGGTGGAATCCGGCGGCGGTGAATTATTTATTTGTAATTTATCTTTCGTACAGGAGGCAATAAATATTATTGACAGGCTGAAAGTGAAAGAAATAAGAAATAAAATTTTACTGTTTTTCATTTATAAAATATTTCTAAGCCGAAGGTTTTTTAGTGAATCAATATCCTGTGCTTTTATATGAAACGGCATCAATACCTATACCTGTACCGTTCCCTTTAGAGCCCCCGTCTATTACAAAATACCTGAAAGCGAACCTCCCCTTTACCGGGCCTGTAATTCCATCTATTGTTGCTTCGAAGCGTGTCCATTGAGCAGGATACGCGGCCGGATCGGGAGCCAGCACACTGCTATAGATTAATTGCGGATTTATAGCGAGCACTGTTTTGGTAAAGTTGCCGGGATTAAGCCCGTTCCCCACATTTGTATCGGCATTGATTGTGTTGAGCCGCAGTTGCACGCTATTTCCAAAGTCTGTTGTATCAATTCCGTAAGGCTGTTGCAGTGCCCTTGTATAGAAAGTGATCTTATCACCGTTTTGCATAATGACAGGTGGCGACACGATCCAGTTACTGATAGTGCCCTGCTCTGCCGAGGTAGAAAGTAGTCTACGCCAATAAAACCGGCGTTACTTCCATTGTTGGAAAAAGCATTGAAGAACGGGGGGATGCTTCCACCATTTTGCCAAATACTGCTTCCAACAGGCTCGCTTACATTTATAAATTGCCATCCGCGTGAAAGTGCCGCAGTGGCTGTATCAAATTCTTCATTAAACGACTGATCGGCAGAAGGAGGTATTTTCGTGAGATAGCTGTCGTCTTTGCAACATTGCAAAAGAAAGATAGCAAGGGGCCTGCAATAAGAAATTTTGGTAAAAATTTATTTTCTCATAAAATACTGGTTCGGAATTTCTTGTGGAATGTAGCAGTGAAATTAGTATTTTTTTATAAAAGGTACCGTTAATAGTTTGATACGCATTCCGTACCAGCTGTACTTATTATACCTGGAAAACACCAGTTTTAAAATCAGCAATTTCAGCATTGTGATCGGCAGTGAGAATATTTTCAGAGATAATTTTTCTTGTCTCCAGCGGATCTATAATGGCGTCTACCCATAAACGTGAGGCGGCATAAAATGCCGTTGTTTGACGTGAATATTTATCCGTCATTTCCGATAAAAGCTTTTCTTCATTTTCCGGCGTTATTACCTCTCCTTTCGATTTGAGTGAGGCAACTTCTATTTGTAATAATGTTTTCGCCGCCTGTTCGCCACCCATAACCGCTATTTTTGCTGAAGGCCATGCATAGATAAACCGTGGATCATACGCTTTGCCACACATTGCATAATTACCTGCTCCATAAGAGTTTCCCATTATGATAGTAATTTTTGGCACAACTGAATTAGCAACGGCATTCACCATTTTAGCGCCATCTTTTATAATGCCACTATGTTCGCTTCGGCTGCCCACCATAAAGCCGGTTACATCCTGTAAAAAAATAAGAGGAATTTTTTTCTGGTTGCAATTCATTATAAACCGGGCCGCCTTATCTGCACTGTCATTATATATAACACCGCCTATTTGCAATTCACCTTTTTTATTTTTAATATTCAATCGCTGATTGGCAACAATACCCACGGCCCAGCCGTCAATTCTTGCATATCCGCAAACAATTGTTTTTCCATATTCCTGCTTAAATTGTTCAAATGAACTTTTACTTTCAGAAGTTTTGAAATCACGACTTTTAGTGAGCGCAGTCGAAGAACCTGTGCTGAGCGGCGTCGAAGCATCCACAATTCTATCAATTATTTCCAGCATATCATATGGCCTTGTATTGCCTTCAGGAAAAATGCCATAAATTTCTTCAGGGTTTTTTGCTGGTCGCAGCGAGTAATCCTGTTAAACCCGGCTTTTGGAAATTCGCCGATTTTCTTGATGATCTTTTTTACCTGGTCGAGGCATTCTTCTTCGGTGTCAAATTTATAATCTGCAATACCGCTTATTTCAGTATGAGTTGCCGCACCTCCCAGTGTTTCATTGTCCGTAACTTCTCCAATGGCTGCTTTCACGAGATAAGGTCCGGCTAAAAAAATAGAACCGTTTCCTTCAACCATCAAGGTTTCATCGCTCATAATAGGAAGATAGGCGCCGCCTGCAACACAGGGGCCCATCACGGCGGCAATCTGCGTAATACCCATGGCGCTCATTCTTGCATTGTTCCTGAAGATGCGGCCAAAATGTTCTTTATCAGGAAAAATTTCATCCTGCATAGGAGAAAAACACCGGCGCTATCCACCAGGTAAATCACGGGTAATTTATTCTCCATCGCCATTTCCTGCATCCTTAGATTTTTTTTGCCGGTGATGGGAAACCAGGCGCCTGCCTTTACCGTTTGATCATTTGCAATTATCACGCACTGCCTGCCACTTACATAGCCAATACCCGCCACAGTGCCGCCGGCAGGGCAACCGCCATATTCTTCATACATTCCATATCCCGCAAAAGCGCCCATTTCAAAAAATGGCTTATTAGATCGCGTAAATATTCTATCCGTTCTCTTGCAGTTAGTTTATTTCTTTCCTTTTGCTTTTGAATGGCCTTTTTACCACCCCCTTCTTCAATTTTATTGAATAATTTTTTCAACATTACTCAATGCCATCTTCATGGCATCTTCATTTCTATTAAATTCAATATTCATAATAATTCGATAAGTGTCAAAACTAAAACTTTAAATTTGAGTTCTGCTACAAGGATTTTCTAATTATAAAACTTATATGCACCTTCCCAATTTTTTACGTTCAATATCCGGAAAATTTATATTAATAACTCTCGGAATTATTATTGCTCTGGGCATTGTAATTTTCATTTGGCAAAATAATAAATACAAAATTGTAAAAGATACTATTGCCGAAGACAATCGCAAAGAAAACTGATAGCCTTTATTCGATTAAATATGATTCACTTCACTTTGATGAAATATTGGGCACGGCCTATTTGAAAAATATACATATAGCCCCTGATACATTCCGAATTAAAAACACGAAATTTGAAGACCTTCCTTATATTTTGCTGGATATTAAAATTGCATCTATAAATGTAACCGGTGTTAAAACAGATAAGGCATTACTAGGCGAACAAATGATTGGCGATTCAATCGTGATCACAGATCCCGAGGTAATCGTATATTTTGTAAAGCCTTTAAAGAAAGAAACAAATATTAATGTTGAAGCAAAAGCGGTATATGATGAAATACTTGGCAACCTAAACGTCATAAAAGCAGGGCATGTTTTTATAAATAATGTGAATGTAAAAGCATTGGATTTGCTTCCAAAGAAAAAGAATTTGATTTTATAAATGGAAATATTCAATTGAAGATGTGTTGATAGACAGTGCGCATAATCTTGATACCAGCCGCACTTTGTTTTGCAAACAAGCCGATTTGAATGTTGCATCGTTTATAACTTACAATAATAACCGGCCTGAATTGGGATTGAATAATATAAATTTCCAGGGAGAAGAAAACCGGCTTTCTTTTGAAAAAATTGAAGTGAACAGGTTTGAAGATGATACGCCGACAGGCAAAAGGCTTTGGATGGAAGAACCTCGCCTTGAAGGACTTGATGCAAATGAATTTGTAAAGAATAAAAATATTATCGTAGAAAAAATAACATGTAAGCACATAACACTTTACGATCCCCACTTGCAAATCTAAAAAGATCCGGGAAAAAAAATGAGAACCTGGATACGACCGGTTTCGGCATGTTTATAGCATTGATATGAGACATCTGAATTTTCCTGAGGTGAATTATATACCCGGCAAAAGCACATTTACGATCGGCAACATGGCCATTAAAATAAATAACGTAAAGGCTGATGAAATTATAAAGTGCAGAAAAATCCTATTGACTACAGCAAGGAAGTAGAAGTAAGCTGCGGCAGAGTGTCGATGAAATCAAAAGATGGTTATTATAATTATCTATATGCAATATTGTTCTTAATTCTTTCAGAAAGAATTGAATATTGGATCGTATACCATAAACCCTTTTTTGGCGAAAAAGAATTTGCGAATAAAGAACATTTTCAAAAAGACAGGTACGATGTGGCTTTAAAAGGAATTGCGCTTGAAGGTATTGACATGAAAAATCTCATTGATAAAAAACTATTTGCGTCGGACCTCACAGTGAAGTCTGTAGGCAAAAATTTACCGGGACCTGCAGAAACCTTTGAAAGAAAAAGTAAAGTAGGCCGTTATCCATCGCAATTGATTGGGAAAATAGAGGTGCCTATAAACATTGCGCATGCTACTTTATCAAATGCGTATATCGAATACCGGGAGCACGAAAAATTAAGTGACAGTACGGGACTTTGAAATTTACAGATGCACCTTGGCATCAACAATATTACCAATGTGCCCGAGGCCATCAAAAAAATAATTCCTTCAAATAGCGTTCGATGCGAAAGCCCTGGGCACGATTCCTATAAATGGCAATTTTATTTTTTCTCTGAATGATACAGCGGGAAATTTATTACCACGGGTAATATACCTTCTTTCGATGCGCATCTGCTTAACAAAGTGTCTGTGCCGATGGCCCTGATGCGGATAAATACAGGCAACATAGATGCTATTGATTTCAATTTCAAAGGCAATAATCATGGGGCCGGTGGCGATATGGTAATGAAATACAGCGATCTTAAAGTGGACGTGCTTAAGCGTGATAAAGACAGCAAGAGGTATCAAAAAAAGGCCTGACAAGCTTTATTGCAAACTTCATTGTAAAGAACGATAACCCGCGAAATGGTGATCTTCGCAAGGTAGAGCCGCACTACGACCGCGATGTACGTAAATCCTTTTTCAATCTTGTATGGAAAACAATTTTTGTGGGAATGAAAAAGACGGTCGGTATTCCATAATCGCTAGAAATGTTGACCGTACAAAACTTTTATGAAAGCCTATATACTCGTTTAAATTTTGCCGGCTTCTTCGTGGCAATATTCCTGTAGTGTTTTGAAAAGCGCATCCATTGTTTCTATGGTTGTATAAATGTTTACAGGATTTATCCGGAACCATGTCTTTCCTTTCAGCACTGTTGTCGCAAACCAAAAATTGCCTTCTTTCTCGATTCGGGCCGCGACTACATGATGAAGACGTGTGACGTCTTCATCGGTTAAGCCGGCAGCCTTATACCGAATGCAGATCGCGGACATCCTCGGTTCTGTAGCGCTATCAAAATCTTTGCTGTTAATAGCAAGATTGTGCAGATGCATTGCCTGCTCAACATTATTGTTCACCCATTCCCCAATTGTATCTTTTCCATAATGCTGAAAGCTCATCCAGACTTTCAAGCTGCGAAAGCGTTTCGATTGTTCGAAACCATTTTCATAAAATTGATACCGTTCATCTTTTTGACCGCTTTGATCTGTGAGGTATGCATGTTGAATTCCAAATGATTTCCGTAACCGCGAATGATCTTTCACCAGGATGGCGCCTACATCAAGCGGTGCATAAAACCATTTGTGCGGATCAATGGTTACAGAATCCGCGAGTTGTATTCCCTTCAATAAATTTTGATTTTTTTTCGAAAGAAGCATCCCGCCGCCATATGCGGCATCCACATGAAACCAGCAATTTTCACGCACGGCTATTACGTGTAATTCTTCCAGGTCATCCACCGCGCCAAGGTTGGTCGTGCCGGCGAGCCCAATTATGCATATCGGCTTTATGCCATTTGCTTTGTCTTTTTGCAGAGAATCTTCCAGTGCTCGTAAGCTCACCCTGTAGTTATCATCAGTGGGTAATACACGCAGATTGTTTCTTCCAATGCCGGCCGCATCTACAGATTTATCAATTGAAACATGGCGCTCTTCTGAAACGTACACGGCCCACTTACCATTTAGCCCTTCATGTTGAGCGGCGTCCCCGGTTGTAAAATCTCTTGCTAATTTTAAGCCGATGAAATTAGCCGTCATGCCGCCGCTTGTAAGATTGCCGCCGGCTTTTTCATCATATCCAACCAGGTCGTTAAGCCAGCGGATCACGCGAAGTTCCATAGCGGTAGCAGATGGGCTTATTGAATAAGCTCCTAAATTCTGATTGAGCGCTGCCGCTAAAAGATCGCCTAAAATACCTGCAGGATTTGGAGATGGAGTTATCAATCCCATATAGCCGGGGTGATTCACATGAGTGCAATAAGGAATTAATTTTTCCTCAAGGATCTTTTGGATTGAAGCAAGAGATTTGGGGTCATTCGGAATTGGCTCATCAAAAAGCTGGTTTAATAAAGAAGGCGCCACATCAGCAAACAAGGGCTTGTTTTTGATATTTTGCAAATAATCAGCTACGTAATCTATCAGGTCGTGGCCGGCTTTCCGGAATTCTTTATAATCCATAAAATTTATTTTTCTTTTTTTTGAAGAATGCTTTAAACGAACCGGAACAAAAAACTCCGGCCCGTTATCTTTTCAAAAAACTTAAGGAAAGTTTTTATTTGTAAAAATATGTCAACCCATTTTTCATAACCAGTTTTATATTTTCTATGTCATAAATGTTTTTTGAAGGATCGCCTTTTACCACGAGGATATCAGCAAGCAATCCTGGCAATATCCTCCCTACCTTGTCATTAATTTTAAATACATTGCATTCACTGAGGTCGCTGATCGTAAGTACATCAACTGGCTTCATTCCATAGTCAGCCATCAGTTCCATTTCACGGGCATTATCTCCATGGGTAAACACGCCTACATCACCACCCATGCAAATGGTAACACCGGCATCGAGAGCTTCCTTAAAGGTCTTTCGTTTTGTTGAATTTTTAAAGGTTCAGCGTCAGTTCCTTTTCGCCAGCCATCATATTGCGCTATTGCATCGCCGGCGGCAAGGGTGGGGCAAAGGGCAATATTTTTTTGCTTCATTGCTTTAAATATTTCCGGCGTGCCGTTGTCTCCATGCTCAATTGTCGTAACGCCGGCAGCAATAGCTCTTTGCATCCCTTCCGCCGTAGTTGCATGTGCTGCTACCATTCTGCCACTGCTCGCTGCAGCTTCCACTGCTTTTGTGAGCTCATCAACTGAAAAAGTCGGCATCGCTTCCTTATTCGGACCCCATCGATAATCTGCATATAATTTAATTACATCGGCGGCTTTACCGATTTGTGTTCTTACTTCTTTTTATGATCCCATCCGCTCCATCTGCTTCCGCGGCGCCTTTCAGCGATTCAATTTCATAGCTTAATTCTTTAGGGCCATAGCTTCCTGTTGCTACAATCGCTCTCGTTGCAACCAGCATACGAGGACCGGGAATAACTCCTTTTTCGATGGCGGTTTTTAATCCTACATCATCATAACCTGCTCCTTCGGTATAAGATCGCGAACGGTTGTAAAGCCGGCCATTAAAGTTTTATAGGCGTGTACCGTTGCCCTGGAACTCTTCTGCACGGGATTCTTTCAGCACCTGGTCGTTCCATGGTGTTTCATTGTAAGGATGTAAAAATAGATGACTGTGCCCTTCGATCAGACCGGGTAATAAAGCGCAACCAGTAAGCACAATTGTTTTTGCATTCAAAAAATTTTTATTTAAAATTCCGGCAAATACTATGGTATCGTTTTTCACAACCACCTGCCAGCCTTCATGCATTTGCTTACCATCAAAAACTCGTTCGGGTTGAAGAATGTAAACAGAATCCCGGCTCAGTTGTGCCGATGAAAAAATTGGCAGCAATAAAAATATAGGGCCTTTTATTTTTTTCTGAAATGCCATCATAGTATGTTGAATGATTTTTAAATTTAGCATATCAAAATTGAAAGGCAATAATTAAATGCAACAATGCGGGAAGTGGATTCAAGTAAGAATCTTTTTTGTTTCCGCTTTAGTAAAAAAATGTCAGTTGATACATAACAGGGAACAGCGATAAAAAAAATCCCCCGGTTAAGGGGGATTCGTGTTGCAGGCATTTTATTATGACTGCGAACATTTACTTTTCGGGCATTTGTCCTTACACTTTTCTGTACACTGTTTCTGTCTACAATTTTTGCAATCTTTATGACCGCCTGCAAATACAACAGAGCCAGAAAATAAAATGTAAGTCAACCCCAATAAAAATATTTTTTTCATTATATATTTTTTGAAGTGAATAATATTTTTTAGTTTTTATACTGAAATATTATCCGGTGGCTTCCATGCGCCGGGGATGTAACCGGGCAAGACATAACTCGTAATCGAAGGATACTCTTTTTTATAAACTATGTGGAGATTAAGGGCAGCTTTATAAACTTCAAAGATGGTTAGGCAATTCAAAGGACAATTTACACAAGAAGTTTCGCCGCTTTTCGAATCAGTTTTTGAGGGCTTATTCTCTTTCGCTCTTTCGTACAATGTTCTTTCATCGCGGAGCAAGGGATTGTTTTCTTACAGGTTGTCGCAAAAAAAAGAGGGATGTTTATTGTTTCAATTAAGTAACTTATGAAGCAGGTTAATAATATAAAAGCAGCCGTTTTCATCGTAATGAATTAAAAGTAATATTATTTCTTAATGAACTCTCACCGTTATCAATTTTTATCCTGAAAGCGGTTGCACATACTTTGGTTTATAGCAGTGATTATTTTTTACAATCGCCTAATCCCCGCCGCCACAGCCCCCGCAGCTGCTACAGGAACTGCCACAGGATGAACCACAGGAACTGGTACAGGAAGAACCTAAATTACTATTTCGTCTTTCGAAATATTCTACGAGGGGTATAAAAGACACGGCTAAAGCGGCATTGCCAGATAAAAAATATTGCATCTCCCAACCGTTATTTTCCTGCCTGGCAGTTGAAAATTTCTGCCGGTAAAATGCAGGTATCGTTTGGGTGCAGAAGAGGTTGGCTAATCTCCATAGATAACCAATAATCAAAAGGGATAAAGCTATATTAAGCATAAAGATCTGGGTAACCGGCTTGTCTCTTAGCAGGCCTGTTGCATATCTTGTTAATCCCGCCAGAAGCAAAATTCCGGCTATCACAAAATTGATGTAGAATAGTTTCCCAAATGCCTTTGATTTGGTAAAATATTTTTTAAAGGCATTTAAACAATTAGGAACATTTCCAAAAATGGGCTTTGTCATCAACTGGTGCAGTAGTGTTGAATAATGTACATTACCGGATTTATGCAGTGTGTCTAACACCTGGTGCTCTTCTATATTTTTTACTTTTAACTTCAATGTATGTTCCAATGTGAAATTATCGTGCACGGCTATTACTCCTTCTTCAACCAATTGATTAATGGTACCGTGAATTACATTTGATAGCTTTTGAGTTTTTAAGTAAACGAGTTCAAGAGGTTTTAAATGATAAATGAAGTTGTCTTCACTGAATCGTTGAAAGGTGCTTGCGAGGTAACGCCTGTTATAGTTTTCAAGGAAGCCAAACGTAACAATAGTGACAGCGATAAAACCTAAGACAAAATACGGATTGTCAATTTGAACATACACGGCCCTCAGCAAAAAATAAAAAGGAATCATCAATAGGGCGAAAGTGATTATCCCGAGTATTATAAATGTCCTGATCTTTAGCCGGGCCTTGGGAAGTTCCAGGCTGGCATACATGTCATCGTATTCCCAGGTTTCTTTTGGCTGTTCTCCGAAGGTAGTATTGTACAGCTTTCTGGTTCTTTCTTTTGCCCGTTGAAATTTTACTAACTCGCCAGCGCTGTGAGTCGAAGGAACGTGTTGTATTTGCTTTCCAATGAGATTGCAAAAGTCTGAGTACGACTGCGTGAAAATTAAATGCAGGTGCCACACCGAATCAATAATTCCTGAAGGTGAAACCATGAAATCGGAAGTCGCGGCCAGGTACATAAATCTCTTATACTCCAGGATGGCCGTTGCCGTAAATTGTTTCGTCCAGTAATTTTCATTAGCCAACCGGGTTGAAAAGCCATATTCGCTTACGGGAGCATCCGGATCGAATTCCAAAATTTTATTCCAAAGATTTTTATTCACTGGAGAATGATTGATTTAATGAGATACTAAATTAATTATTTTGAATTGGGTTTTTCTGCCGTTTGTTAGATTCCACATTCCCTAAATTAATTCTATCTTAGAATATAACTTCTAAAGAATGCCCAGCTTGTTTATATCCTGCGTAAGTGATGAATTTGCAAATTACAGAGATGCTATCCGCAGGGATCTCAGCAGGCCCAATCTTGATACAAAGATCCAGGAAGATTTTATTGCTTATGGCGGAGCAACTTTAGAAAAGCTGGATGAATACGTACAACATTGTGAAGCGGTAATACATATTTGTGGCGATATGACCGGCAGTATGGCGAATGAACTTTCCGTTCAATACCTCAGCAATAAATATCCTGATTTTGTAAAACGATTTCCGCAATTGCAGCCAGCGATGGAAGGCAAATCCAAATTAAGCTATACCCAATGGGAAGCCTGGCTCGCCGTATATCACGGAAAGCGGTTGTTCATTGTGGTACCGACTGAAGCTGCTACAAGAAATAATGTTATATACCCCGAACAGGTAGCACATCAACAGGCGCATTTAAAACTTTTAAAAGAGGCAGGCTACTATGCCGAAATACAATTCAGCAGAGAGGATGAACTGGTAAAAAAATTATATCAATCAAAGCTTGGCGATATACTTAATGTCAAATCAAAAGTAAAGCCTGTAAACCTTCCATACCAAAGTATTGCCGCTGCATTTAAAGGAAGGGAGAATTTTATTAAAGAGTTATATGAAACGTTTCAGAATATAACAAACCGTGTTGCGGGAATTGCCATTCATGCCCTTGGAGGAATGGGCAAAACCAGGCTTACGGTTGAGTACGCATGGCAGCATAAAAATGATTACACCGCTTTACTCTTTGTTAATGCTGCGTCACCTGAAGTGCTTATTACTAACATTGCCAATCTTTCGGACCCACGCGTGATAAACCTGGCCGAATTCGCTGCGCAAGATGCATCCATAAAGTACGCCGCTGTCATAAATTGGCTAAACCAATATACCGGCTGGCTCTCAATATTCAACAATGTTGATACCCTACAAGCTTCAGAAAAAGTGGAAGAAGTATTTGCCGAATTGCAGCAGGGAAACGTGATAATCACTACACGTATAGATAACTGGAGCACTCAAATAAAAAAGAAAAAGCTAAATTTTCAGTAGCAGGCATTCCGGGACTACTGGCAAAATATAATATAGATATTGAATATTAATAGCAATTTAAATAACATAAATGAAGACTACCAGGCTAGTTTTATTATTTAGCATAATTTTTTTAAAGTCATTTGGACAAGATTCTTTATGGAAGAAAAGTGTATTCAATGATATTTTGACTTTAAATCTTCCTTCTGATTTTAGATATACCAACTCATCGGCTGTTAAGGTTTATGGAGGCGAATTAAATAAGGACTTCTTTGGATTTCAATATTACGACACAATCTTTCTTCCGATTGAAAATGAAAACCAGTTTCAATTATCGCTAACCGGTTTTATAAGTGGGCGGGTATCAGACCCGGCTCTGAAAAGATACAATGTGTTAGTAGTAGATACGTCCATTGGTGAAACAAAAGGATTAATGGCGAAATTTACAACAAGCGATATTTCTGAAACTTATAAGCAAATATATTATTATGTAACCTTAGCTAATAACCATTATTATTGGTTTTATGTTTACAGCCCGTCCCTGAATGAATTTGATGAAATAATAAATTTCTTTTTTAAATCAATATTGTTTGACTCTAAAAAACTAAAGGAAAAATCTTTTAAGTTGACTACTATACGGTTGTCTAAAAATGCTGGCTGAAAAATACAGCGTGTAAGTATTGTCAGGATAATCAGCTAAAAAAAATATTTTCAAAAATTTGTCGAATCCCTTCCACTCAATCGTCATTAGTTTTTAACCATAAAATTTTAAACAAAATGAAAGATTTCTTATTGGTATTCAGAACAGATTACAATACAATGCCTAAGGGTTCACCCGAAGAAATGCAGGCTTCCACAAAACGCTGGATGGACTGGATTGGTGGCATTGCTGCTCAAAACAAATTAACTGATCGGGGAAACAGACTGGTTCCTGCGGGCAAAGTTTTAAAAGCGAGCAATGTAATTACGGACGGGCCTTACACGGAAATTAAAGAGTCCATTGTAGGTTACAGTATAGTAAAAGCGGACTCTGTGGAGGAAGCCACCGAACTGGCAAATGGGTGCCCCATTTTGAAAATTGGCGGCAATGTAGAAATACGGGAAATTAGTGTTCTATAAGTGTAGTTTAAAAAACCCCAATGCCTTTGTACTTTGCAGAGGCATTTATTTTTATGGAACAGGCAGAACTAATACCTCATTTATTTAGAACGGAATACAGGAAAATGGTTGCTGTACTCTGCAAATTATTTGGCATTGAACATATAGAAGTCGCGGAAGATATCGTGAGCGATACTTTTCTTTTGGCGTCTGAATTATGGGGTTTAAAAGGGCTGCCCGAAAACCCAACAGCGTGGCTATATGTCGTTGCAAAAAATAAGACTAAAGATTATTTGAAGCGCAATTCACTTTTTGCCCACAACATTTCAAGAGAAATAAAATACAATGCAACGGCTTCGGAAGAAATAGAAATTGACTTGTCCCTAAAAAATATCAACGATAGCCAATTGGCAATGATGTTTGTCGTTTGCCATCCCTGTAATGCTGCCGAAGCACAAATTGCCCTGGCCTTAAATCTTCTTTGTGGTTTTGGTGTTGATGAAATTGCCAACGCCTTTTTGACAAACAAAAAAGTTATCTATAAACGACTGCAGCGGGCTAAAGAAAAACTCAGGACAGAAAAAATTAAAATAGAACAGCCTTCATTGGATGATATAGATGAACGGCTATCGAACGTTTTAACGACTTTGTATTTGCTTTTTAATGAAGGCTACTATTCTTCAAGCCATGATATCACCTTGCGCAAAGATCTTTGCGTGGAAGCGATGCGGTTAAATTATTTGCTTATTGAAAATGAGCAAACGAACCAGCCATCTGCAAACGCATTGCTCTCTTTGATGTGTTTTCAATCATCAAGATTTGATGCAAGACTCAATAAAAATGGAGAAACAATTTTATACCAGGACCAGGACACAAGCTTGTGGAACCAGGAACTGATTACCAAAGGAGAATATTTTTTAAACCGGTCCTGGCAAAGCAATGAAATTTCAAAATATCATGTAGAAGCTGGTATAGCTTGCTGTCATACTATCCAGGACGACACAAAAGAAAAATGGGAAAATATTTTACAGCTTTATAACCAGCTATTGCTTATTGAATATTCGCCCATTGCCGCATTAAACAGGACGTATGCACTTGCCAAAGTACATGGAAAAAAAGAAGCGATAATTGAAGCGGAAAAAATAAAACTCACCGACAATCACTTGTACCATTCACTCCTTGGGGAATTGTATACAGGCATAAACAACACAAAAGCAATTTCACATTTTCAAAATGCTTTGGCACTCGCAAAATCAAAGGATGACAAAATGCATATTTCCAGCAAAATGCCTGGATGCCGGCAGAAGGAAATAACAGCCAACAAATAGAGGGTTTGACTTGAGCTTGGATAACCGGGAGCTTTTTTGGCTACATTCGGTATTTAATTTGAAGCTATTCCGGCGTTGCAAGAGATCTACTCAACCCTTGGGCAACTGGCCCAGAACACCAGTCGCTTGCACGAAGCAGTGACCATATCCTTATCGTAAATTACTAATTATAAACCTATTTTATAAAAATTGACTGTTTTCAAATACGAAATTGAGTAATAGACGCGTTGTAGCTAGTAAACCAATTTCCATGTTAGTACCTGCAATGAACAACCAGGAGATGTACCGCGAAGTAGCAAAAGATGATAAGAAGCTCCGTGAAACTACCGTAAAAAGACTTATTGGCGAATATGACCGCGAAAGAAAAAAATTAAAAATTAAAAAGGAGAGTAACTATTTTAAGACCTATCACATAAAGAGTGGTAATAAAAATAACTGGTTACTTTTCTTTCATAAATGCCACCTCGAAAAAAAATATGGGGGCACAGACTCTGTCAGGTATCTGAATGTAACCTACTATTACGATCATGCAGGTTTAAAGGTTGTTTCTATTGGGGATGATAATATGCTTACAATTTATACCGGGCATTTGTTTAAAAGATACAATGAGCGGCTGGGCCTAAACTTATCGCAGCCACTGGATATTGTAAAGGCCTTTTTTGAAAACTGCGGCTATTTACACGCTGACGTTACCGAAAAAAAGAACAGGTTCGAGCTGTTTGGTGTCGTGAAGGATGGCCTTTTGTTTGGTAACTATTACCGTGATCCTGTGACGCTTGAATGGAAAACTTTTATCAGCAGGGACTTGAAAAGGCCTAAACAGGATGTACAGGAAAAGGTGCTGATAGAAGATTTACAGATGGAAGTTATTAAAGAAAGACAAAAGCCCAGCTACAACCCGTATAGCGTAGAAAGAACTAAAAGTGTTTATAAAGCGATAACCGGGAGATATGCTGTGTAACCATATATTTTTTGGTCTTTATTTTCAACCTAAAAACATTTACAAATAAGTAGAGATTCCAGTGGGCTCTTGAGAAGCGAAGAAGAGTTTTAAGAAATGAAGACAATCATTAAATTTCAGCAGTCATGACCGGCTTAAAAGCAAGTAAGCGTCAGGGACCATTTTAATTAACGGTTTCCCCTTCTATTTCTCCTTCGGCACAAAATCATTCATCACCGCTTCCCTTATCAATGCAGGTGGTAAAATTCCCTGCGACAATATAAAGTCGTGGAAACGTTGCGGATTAAATTTATCGCCGAGGGCTTTCTCTGTGTCTTCCCGCAGCGATATCATTTTTGTGAAACCATAAAAATAACTGTTGGCCTGCCCGGGAGCCCGTAGGCTGTAGCGCTCTACTTCCTGCTGTGCAAAAGCATGTGATTGCACCACGTCTTTCATCAACAGGTTAAGGGCATCTTCCTGTGTTATTTTACCGGCTTGCAGTTCCGGATCGAGGAAGGCACGGGCCGCCCGCAGCAAACGATAATCGAGGGAAACAAGCTGGCCTTCAAGCGGCATATAAGGACGAACGATATACTCGGAATAAAGTCCCCAGCCTTCCACGTTAGTTGAGTTAAAAGCATATAAAGCGCGTGCCTGTGAAACACCTTCCTCCACCATCTTATCAAATTGTAATTCATGTCCGGGGCGTGCTTCATGTGCTATGATGGTCCACGAGGCGGCATCGAAAGTGAAATCATCATATTTATCAACTTTTTTACCGGGGGCGGGTGGCATGTTCAATGGTAAGACAAAAACGCCGCGTTCGCCCGTATTATTCAGAAAGGGCGGAGGCACCATATGCGGCGCAGGCTGTTGTGCGGTTTCAGCTTCACTTGCGAGCCTGATGATGGCCGGCCTTTCAGGCAGCGTTACCAAATGATGTTGCCTGATGATCTCTTCAATATCCATAAGATGACTCTTATACAAAGGCACAATAGAGTCTCCTATGATCTGGTCTTTTTTCAAAAACTGAATTACATCCCGGTAATCGGCGGAGGGTAAATTATATTTTTTGGCCACCTCTGCAGCAATCGGCTTCATCTGGTTTTGTATATCAGTAAACAGCGCGTGTGCCATAGTAGCAATTTCGGCAGGAGGAATATCAATGCCGTATCCTTCCAGGGCAAGTTCATATTCTTCAGGTGGCAGTTTGAAATCGGTGCGGGCCTTCGGCAGCAAAGTTGCTTTTACCCATACATCGTATGCTTCCAATTGTTTTTTTATGGCTGTATAGCCGGGCTCCCATCCGGTAATCTTATATTTTTTAAACAGCTCGGCGATGCCGCCAAGCATACTGGCATTGCGTGAAAGCTCAACCTCCATCGCCTGCTTCGACGGGTAAATCATGCCCGTCTTTTTCATTTGCTGTATAGTGCGGTCTTTATAAATAGCAGTTACGGGCTCGTATCCTTTTTGCAGGCCTGCATATTTACGCAAACGTATTACCGCAGCCTTCCGACGTTCTTCAGTTGTTTGATCGTCAAGCAAAATTTGCAATCCCTGAAATATGTCGCCCGTAGCATTGAGGAAGGAAACTTTTTTGTCTAATTCGAAGTCCTCATTTCGGAAACCCAGCTCTGCCTGGTTTATAAGTATATCGAGGTCCTGCTTTATGGCCAGGTTGGCCTCTTTTGATTTGGCCTCTTTTAACAGGAGAACCGCATCTTCAGTTTCTTTGCGGTGTGCCGCCTGGTTAGCGAGGGTAGGGATTGTTATTAAAGTGTCATAAAAAGCGAGACCCTGCGAAGAGCCAAACTCGGGTGAATACTTTTCATCAATATCGATCAGGATTTTTGTGTAGCTATTTGATCTCGTGACCCACGCTTTACCGGCTTCGGTATCGGTTTGTGCGTTGGTTGCAAAGGGAAGAAAGGCAATACTTAAAAGGAGGTTTTTTAAAACCCTGTCAAAATTGATCATGTTAATGAGATTAAGAATAAAAATATTATTGAGATGAAGGTAACAATAGAAACGCAGTAAATATTCCCGGGCGCTTTTCTATTGCAAATTTTTGCTTTCTATTTTATCACCGGTAAATATCAGTGTTCAATCGCAATTGAATAATTTTTTCATCAAAAATTAAATTGCATTCCTGCTGATACACATCAACTCTGAAGCCGGCGAAATTTTTATAGACCGGCATTGAATAAATCCATAATTAATTCAGTTCAATATTTCATAAGTTTATAAATAAATAAACAGGCAGACAACTCTGCCGCCTTGTATATATAAACCTCAATAACATTATTATGGAAAGAAGAACATTTTTAAAAAGCGCCGCCACTATTTCAGGCTTTACTATTTTAAAGCCGGAGATTGTTTTTGGTTCAAAGGCAAATTCAGCTATAAGAATGGGAGTGATTGGCTGTGGCAACAGGGGCACGGCGGTTATTTCGTCAATCGTAGAAAATACCAACAGCAATATTGTTGCCATCGCAGATATTTTTGAAGACAAGCTGAAAACTGCAGCACCAGCTTTTAATAAGTTAAATACGGCCAAGGGATTTCCTGCATTCAAGGATTCAAGTGTGTACCAGGGATCGCAGGCATATATGAGATTACTTGATGACAAAAATGTGGACGCAGTACTTATCTCTTCCCCGGCATATAGCCATGTTGGGTTTCTCGAAGCGGCAGTAGCAGCGGGCAAACATGTGTACTGCGAAAAACCGGTGGCAACAGATGTTGACGGATGTAAACGTGCGATGGAGGTTGGTGAAAAATTGAACGGCAAACAAAGCGTTGCCATCGGTTTCCAGATACGTTACGGAACTCCTTATGTTGAAATGGTAAACAGGATACATCGTGGTGATATTGGTGACATCATAACGGTGCAATTGTATTATTTTTCATCCGGCGCCCCAATGATACCGCTCGCCAATGCCTCTTATGATGAGATAAGAATACGTAATCATTATTATTTCCGGGCAATGTCCGGAGGCACGTTATTAGACCAGGGTATTCACATGCTGGATGTTTGTAACTGGGCATTAAAAGCGCATCCGTTGCGTGCTGTGGGGCAAGGCAATATAAAAGGCCGTCCTGATTTCGGAGATGAATTCAGTAATTACCAGGTGTTGTATCAATATCCTAACGATGTGGGAGTAAGCATTCACACCACAAAAGTAGGCCCGCAGTTTGGAGATGTCTGCTGCAAGTTTATCGGCACGAAAGGAACTGCCGAAGCGCATTACAGCGGCGGCGTGTTTATTACCGGAGAGAACAAATGGGATTCCGGTATCGCACGAAGCGGAACCGAACTTACACCAGAGCAGCGGGCTTCAGGCGTCTTCCTGTCGGCATTGTATGATGCTGATGCCAACAAAGAAAAAGCGTTTATCAGCAGCATTGAATCAGGCAATTTTTTGAACCAGGCACGCTCGGGAGCAGAGTCAACACTTACCGCGATACTCGGCAGAAACGCTGCAACTCCCGAAAGAGAAATGACGTGGGATGAAATTTATTTTTCCAATGAAAGATTGGATCCAAAGTTGAATTTGGGGCAGTTTGATAAGGCTTAAAATATTATACAATTTTTTGTGCAATGAAAGGATTGGTTGCATTACGTTGCAGTTAGTATTCGAAGTCACGGGTATGCCTGGCACAAAATTCAAACTGCATACCTGCGTCGTTATGGGACAAACCCGACAGCGTTGTGTGTAGCGTTTACTGTTTTTTGAAGTTTAGTTTACCATTTTCAACGGTAACTTCATATAAGTTATTTGTTTTTATACATTCCAAAACTTTTTTGTATAACAAAGCTTTAGATTCGTCGCTAATGTTTTCATGCCTGAAGAGCCTGTGAAGATAGTTGCTGTATATCTTTATCAAAGAAATATTCTACAATGTCTTTTTCAATTGATGAGTAGGAGTTATTTTTCTTTAACTTTTCAAATTGAACTTTAAAGTCCGCGAGGCAAAGTATCGTCATTAAATCAATGAAAGTTCTTTAGTGGCTTCTTGAAAATCACTGATATTTGGAAGGAAAAAAAATCTGGATTCAAGGTCAGCTGCAACATCTTTTAAATCATCTATCGAAGATTTAAATTTTTTTATTTCTTCTTTAGCGATTCCTTTGGTGCGAAGGAAGTTCAGGGAAATATATTGTCTTAATAAAGAAGAGTGCAAGTCTCTTATTGATGAAATCAAATCATTAATTGACATTAATGTGTCATCATCTAAATTATTAAACCAGGTTATCTGCTCAATTTTTTCAACAAGAGAGTTTATTTTATTTGTTTTATCGGTAAACGTTCTTTTAAACTCTAAAATTTTGTCTAATAATTTGTTGATTTTTACTTCATCAAATACTGATTCTTTCTTTTCCTTGAAAGAAAGTTTCCTAACATTTTCAAAAGTTTCTGATATTCTGGATTTATATGTTGGAGATTCCATTTTTATACGATTTAGTATCTATTAGTAACGTAAATATAGAATAATATGTTTTTCCGGATAGGATTTAGTCTCACTTTGATGTTTCTGGATAATTGTATGGTTGATTTGTCAGGTACGAAAAGGTTGACGTTTCTTTTTATTGAAATTATTTAAAAATATTTTTCCCAAAAGCATATTTTGTCTTTTATACTTTGGATTAATATCTTGATTTATTTGTTCCGCTGGATGAACTCTGCAATATCAATTTTCAATTGTTTACTCTTCACATTTCAATTGTCACCGTGCCAATACAATTTTCTGCTAATCCTTCATAATCTGCGGTCTTTTGCAGGTAAATTTGGTCAGTGCCCATACGGGATACTATTGTATTTTTATAAAAAGATTGCTTCTTATGCTAAAATATTTTTTCCTGGCCTCCATACTATTTATCGCCTGCCGATCTTCTTCACAACAGGACGGTAAAATATCGGATAATCTACCCGCCGATAGCACAACTGTTTCGAATAAAAATATTTCAGATTCTGCATTATTCAATTTTGTTCAACACCAAACTTTCCAATATTTCTGGGATGGAGCTGAACCAACGAGCGGGCTTGCAAGAGAGCGTTTTCATGCAGACAATGTATATCCTGAAAATGATAAAAGCACAGTAACAAGCGGCGGAAGCGGCTTCGGGATCATGGCAATTTTGGTTGGGATTGAAAGAGGTTTTATTACCCGTGATGAAGGGAGGCAGCGATTGGAGAAAGCACTTCACTTTTTGGAAACTGCCGATCGCTTTCATGGAGCGTGGCCACATTGGTGGTATGGCGAAACCGGCAGGGTAAGGCCGTTCAGTAAAAATGATGATGGCGGCGACCTCGTGGAAACTTCTTATTTGTTGCAGGGCCTGCTATGTGCGAGACAATATTTTAAAGAAGGAAATGATGCGGAAAAATCCGTTGCGCAAAGAATAGATAAATTATGGAAAGAAGTCGAATTCGATTGGTACCAGCATGGACAACATGTTTTATACTGGCACTGGAGCCCAAACAATGGATGGAAAATGAATTTCGCGATTCATGGATATAATGAAACTTTGATCACTTATGTGTTAGCGGCTTCATCACCCACGTATTCAGTTCCGGCAGCAACTTATCATGAAGGCTGGGGAGAGAATGGAAAAATAAAATCCATTCACGTAGAGTACGGCGACACTTTGCAGATGCGCTACCAGGGAAAAAATCCGTATGGCGGTCCTTTGTTCTGGGCACATTATTCTTACCTCGGACTTGACCCGCATGGGTTAAAAGATGAATATGCCGATTACTGGAAAGAGAATACAAACCTTGCTATGATCAACTATAAATGGTGCGTGGAAAATCCGAAAAAATTTAAAGGTTACGGACCGGATAATTGGGGACTCACAGCAAGTTATTCTGTAAAAGGATATGCCGGCCACGCCCCGGGAGAAAAAAATGATTTAGGAGTAATTTCGCCCACTGCAGCGTTATCATCATTCCCTTACACACCCGATCAATCAATGGCAGCAATGAAACATTGGTACAACGACATGAAAGATAAACTCTGGGGACCATATGGTTTTTATGATGCGTTTAGTGAAACAGCTGATTGGTATCCGAAACGATATCTTGCAATAGACCAGGGACCAATTGTTGTAATGATGGAAAATTACAGGACAGGACTGTTGTGGAAACTTTTTATGAGTTGCCCGGAAGTAAAGGAGGGATTAAAAAAATTGGGTTTTGAAAGTCCTTATTTAAACTAAGTGGAATTGAAACAAATATTGGTTGTATACTTTTGATTTTTTGTGTATCGGCAAATGCGCAGGAGCATTTATATGATTACACTATTTTCAAAAACAGTATGATGCAGGGAGATTATTTTTTCAGTAAAACATCTGCGCAATCTCCTTCATCTGTGACCAACAGAAAAGACAGATTGCCTGTAAGCGATAAAATATTTCATACTCCCGGCAATGCATTAAAACTGGAATATGTAAATGGAAAAAATGGAAAGTGGAGTGCAGCAATTTATCGGGAAAGTATTCGCGGGCAGGATCATTTTAAGCCGGCTGCAATTTTTTCATTCAACATTTATCCAACCGTTTATTCGGTGCAGGAGGAATTTCCATCATTCAGTTTAATTTTTAGCGATAGTTCCTTTTCTCAGAAAATAACCTTTGCCACCGATGATGTGAATAAATGGTCCACTATTAAAATTCCTGCTTCGCAATTTATAAGCCGCACGAACAAAATTCCCGATGATGTAATTGGAGTGTTGTTTTCGCAAAATGGGAACGATGGAAAAAAACATACAGTTTACATTGATGACATAGAATTTTTACCGGCAAATATCCATAACGTTGTTTCAGCAACACCGGAATTGCTAGTCGGCAAAGGGCTGGCTAAAACATGTAGATCTTTCATGGAAACCAGTCGAAGATACCTACTGTGAAATATGTAAAAATTTATCGGTCAGAGAATGGAAAAGATTTTATACCTGTAGGAATACAATCTCCTCAAATCAATCGCTACACTGATTTTACCGGAGTGACCGGGAAAAATTACAGTTATAAAATTTCTTTTCTAAATTATCAATACAAGGAAAGTGATTTATCAAAAATGGTTTCTGCAAAAACAAAATCAATGACGGATGATGAATTTCTTTCTATGGTGCAGGAAGCATGTTTCAGGTATTATTGGGAGGATGCGGAAAGCGTCAGTGGTTTGGCAAAAGAAAATATTCCCGGAAGGCAAAATATGATCGCTGCTGGCGCCTCGGGTTTTGGAATTATGGCATTGATCGTTGGCACGGAAAGAAATTTTATTACAGGAAAGCAATCGGTGGAACGATTTCTGAAAATTGTAAATTTTCTTGAAAGAGCAGAAAAATTTCATGGAGCGTTTTCCCATTTTATTGATGGCCCAACTGGTAAAGTAGAACCTTTTTTTGGGCCGCGTGATAATGGCGGCGACTTGGTTGAAACTTCTTTTTTAATGCAGGGATTATTAACAGCGAGAGCTTATTTTAATAGAGAAGATGCAGATGAAAAAATGATCCGGGATAAGATCACGGCCATCTGGCAAGGTGTTGAATGGGACTGGTACAGGCGATATCCCGACAGCAAATATTTATACTGGCACTGGTCACCCGATAAAGAGTGGATCATCAATCACCGGCTCACAGGATGGAATGAAACAATGGTTACTTATTTGCTTGCTATTGCTTCTCCGACACATGGTGTTCCTGCAAGTCTATATTATAGCGGCTGGGCTAACCAGGATAGTACCGGTCAGCAATACCGCATGAACTGGGGAGGCACTACAGATGGGTCCATGTACACAAATGGCAATACTTATTTCGGAATTAAATTAGACGTTGGTGTGTCTAACGGAGGCCCGCTTTTTTTTACGCATTATTCTTATCTCGGTTACGATCCACATTCAATATAACGACAAGTACACAAACTATTTTACCAATAACACGAATATAGCTTTGATCAATTACAGATATTGCTTGAAGAAATCCAAACAATTACAAAGGCTATGGCGATAGTTGCTGGGGCCTTACAGCAAGCGATGGGCCTTATCACTATGGAGCCAATGAGCCCGTTGCTTCCCGCGACGATGGCCGGATTGCGGCTACAGGTGCCGTTAGTTCATTCCCATATACTCCTGTTGAGTCAATGAAAGCATTGAAAAATTATTATAATAATTATGGTAAATTTCTGTGGGGAGAATATGGCTTCCGGGATGCATTTAATCTTACGCAAAACTGGTGTTCTCAAATTTATATGGGATTGAACCAGGCGCCGATGGCGGTGATGATAGAAAATTATCGCACGGAGCTTTTATGGAAATTATTTATGAGTAATGATGATGTAAAAGAGGGATTGAAAAAGCTTGATCGTGAATCGTGGAATCGCTAATTAAATCATGGTCTTGAATATTAAAGCATTTAGAATATATTTTAACCGGGAAAGTTTGCTACCTGGCAGTGCCTGTATATGAAAATTTTAACCAGATATTTATTTAAAATAACTTGCATATAAGCCAGATTTTTGAACCTGGTTTCAAACTACTCGTAATGAATTACCAGACTAAGCTTGCTGATGAGTTGCGCAATGGCAATGAAGATGCATTGTTTTCTCTTATGACAATTTATTACAAGGATTTTTTCAAATATGGCCTGAAACTCACCACCGACCGTAATCTTACAAAAGATGTCATCCAGCAATTTATTCTTCATATTTGGGGCAACAGGGCAAAATTTAACTTAGTGGAAAATGTTGAAAGCTATCTTTTTGTTTCCTTTAAAAGATTCATGATCCGGGAGTTGCAAAAAATCTCGCGCCATAATTCAATTCATGTTGAAAACACAAATGACGTGGAATACCAGGATGAAGAGTTTATGATTGTTTATCAGCAAAATGAATTGTTGCAGAAAATGTTATTCAAGGCGATAGAAAGCCTGCCTCGCCGGCAAAAAGAATTATTGCTGCTCAGGTATTATGAGCAACTAAGTTTTGAAGAAATTTCACAAAAAACATTACTTTCCATCCGAACGATATATAATAATTTGCACGAAGCCTTGAAAAAGCTGCGTTCCCATGATCTTCTCAAAGGCATCCGCAGTAATATTTATAACTAGACCTATACCCGGAGAATCGTCTTTGAGGATTGTAGACCCGGAATATTGTTTGCAGTTAAATCCGGAAATGTATAAGCCCGTGGGAGCGACATTTCTAAATAATCGCCGTTCAATATTTTCCTCAGTGCGGCACTAAAAATCAAATTGAAATCATCCGAAACTTTCTTCAAAATTTGCCCCCAATTTTTTTTTTTCGGTAAGGGCCGATATTTTTTTTGAAAAAAAAATAAAAAAGCCGGTAAAAATGGGCTGCTGATGGATCATCTGATAAAGCCTTCTTAAATGCAGATAAATTATACCGTTGAGCAATTGATGTTGGATGACAGTTTTATAGAATATTGCCGTAATCGGAATTCCGCCTATAAAAAAAAGTGGGAACAAATAATTGTTGAGCATCCTTCCCAGGTAAAGATTATCGAAGAAGCAAGACGGTGGGTGATGCTGTTAAATCCTGAAATATCACAGGATGAAATAGAAGAAGAGATGAATAAAATTCGCGGTATTATTAATACTGATAAAAACAAGACCTCCGGCGCATTGCCGGCGGAAATATTCGTTAGTGAAAGATTGTATGTGAATGCTGATGGAAAATTGCGCCATACAAAACTTAAAAGAGTGCTGGCTTATAGTTTCATTCTTGCTGCTATGCTCTGCAGTATATGGTATTTTACTAACAGTCATATACAATCTGCGGCAGATGGGAAAGGTCTAACGGCAAGTGTCAATTACAATAACCCTGCAACCACCAGGAAACAAGTTATTCTTCCTGACGGTTCCTTAGTTATACTCAATTCTAACAGTAATCTTCAAGTGTCCACTTCATTCAACTCAACGGATAGAATTGTTCAATTAGCAGGTGAAGCATTTTTTAAAGTGAGAAAAAATCCTGCTATTCCTTTTACGGTAATAACAAAAACATTTTCGACTACTGCACTGGGAACATCTTTTTATGTGCATGCGCAAAATGAGAATCCTGTTTATTCCGTGGATCTTTTGGAGGGTAAAGTCAAGCTCACATCAACCGGAGCGTCTGAAACGACGATGTACCTGGAAGCAGGCGAGCAGGCGAAATGGTCGCCTGTTGAATCAAAATTTGTTGAAAATAATTTTGATACGCTGTCTTTGAAGCAATGGGTCCACGGAAAAATTTCTTTTGATAAAACGCCCATAAAGCAGGCCATAAGTAAGTTGGAAAAATGGTACGCGGTTGATATTGACCTGAAATTAAGTAGGCCGGGGGGTGTGTCCATAACCGGGGATTACATCAACGCTCCGCTGGATGACGTGTTGAAAGTTATTTGTTTAAGTTTATCATGCAAATTCATCTATTCGGGTAATAAAATAATTATAGAATAAATTATTAACGTCAAAACTTTCTGCAATATGAAAATAAATAAAACAAAAGTTTCGATACCTGTAATGGGAAGCTTTTTAATCGTTATTTCGATTTTTCTTCTGCTTCCTTTCAAGTCTACAGCCTATGGCAATGACAGGGTACTGATCGGTTTCAGTGATATGCCATTGGAGCAGGTATTACAAAAAATTGAAGAGGCATACAAAGTTGAGTTTACTTACACACCTTCAGTCACAAGGAATGTTCGAAAACTAAGTCTTTCGAAAAAGAAAAGATCGCTAAACGAGGTGCTTTACGAGGTTGCAGCTTTGGCGGGAATAAGGTTTATGCAGATAGGTAACCTGATTGGGATTCAGCAATCGTTTCCTGTAGTGGAAGCAATGTATAAACAAATGGTGAATGGGAGCATGGAAGAAATTAGTGTAAGAGGTAAAGTTACGAATGCTGAAAACCAGCCGGTAGAAGGAGCCTCAATAAACATAAAGGGAAATACTTCAAAAGGTACCACCACAAATAATAATGGAGAGTTCAGCATTGAAGGCCAGCCCGGCGAAGTGCTTATTGTTTCTTCAGTAGGCTACGAGCCGCAGGAAATAGAAATTATTAATAGCAATTTCCTGTATATAGTATTACAATCGTCACAGAAAAAACTGGAGGAAGTAGTGGTAACAGCCCTGGGTATTAAAAAGGAGAAGGAGAAAGTAGCGTATGCGATGCAGGAAGTGAAGGGTGCAGCTTTGGAAAAGGCTCCGGAACCCAACATTGCCAATAACCTGATAGGTAAGGTGGCGGGATTGAATATACTTGCAAAAACCAATCTTTTTGAGAATCCGGAAATTCTTCTGCGAGGAAAGGAAACGCTGGTAGTGGTGGATGGTGTACCCACTGATAAAGACAATTTTGATTTTTGGAATTTAAACCCCAATGACATTGATAATATAAATGTTTTGAAAGGAACCGCTGCTGCGGCCTTGTATGGAGCTTTGGGAATTAACGGAGCAATAATGATCACTACCAAAAAAGGTAAGGCGGGCAGCAAGGGAATTGAAATTACCTATAATACCACAACGCAATTCCAGGCCGGATTTTTACGCATCCCTAAAACACAGGATCAGTATGGGATGGGCTGGAGTGGTTATTTCGCCTTTGTTGCGGAAGGGAGGAGGTGGATGGTATGATGACTATGGCTACGTATGGGGCCCGAAATTGAATGTAAAAAACACCGGTAACCCAAGTGGCTTTGAAGAATATCCTCAATACAATAGTCCTTACGATCCCGATAATTTTTATTCGTTTACGCAGGCTGGTTATACTGATCAGAGTCATTAAAAGCCGCTGCCGGCTATAACAGGGGAAAAGATAAATTGAAAAACTTTTTAAATAGATGAATTATTAACGACGCATAATATTTCAATTGCAGGGAAAAACGAAAATGCAGATTATCGTATTTCGGTCTCACACATGTATCAGAAAGGACAGATTCCCAATACCAAACTTAATTCTACCACAATTAACCTTTCGGGAGGTCTCAAAGTAAATGAAAAGCTGAGGCTGGAATCCACACTTTCATACAACAAGCAATACACACCTAATTATCCGCAAACGGGGTACGGGGCTAATAATGTTTTCTAAAATTTACTTTTATGGATGGGACCTGATGTAGATGTGCGGGATTTACGAAATTACTGGCAACCTGCCGGTGGCCGTACGGATGGATCGGGCGCTTTTATTCCTTATGGCGTAAAAAATGTACAGCAGTTTAATTATAACTACACATGGTACAACAATCCCTGGTACCTTGCTGATGAGGCATTGAATGGTTATGCAAATGATGTAGTTACCGGGCAGGTAAATGCTACATATGATTTTACAAAAGATCTTTCATTCTTTATTCGTAGCGGCATTATCACTAATAACGCAATTTCAACTCTTAAGACACCCAAGAGTTATATCTATTATGGAGGCGGCGAATTCGACGGTAATTATAGTGAAACAAGACGAAATAATTTTCAGATAGTGACAGATGCACTACTTACTTATAAAAAAACTTTTTTCGAGGATTTTAATACGACATTTTAGGCAGGTGTCAGCAGCAGGTATAATTCCAATAGTTATCTTTTTTCACAAACCAATGGTTTAAATGTTCCCTAAGATTATAACCTCGATAATACTATCGGTGCTGATAAGAACCGTAAATCAAAAGGCTGAAAAAATGGTTAATAGTGTTTTCGGGTATTTTGATGCAGATTATAAAAAGATGATCTACATGGGATTGACAAGGAAGAAACGATTTTACCTCCACATTGCAGAAGCCAAATAATTCATATGTATATCCTTCGGGTTCCCTGGGCGTCATTCCATCGACAATTTTTAAGTTGCCTGTATTTATTTCATTTGCAAAAATCAGGGGATCATGGGCAAAAGTATCTACTGATAATATTCAAATAGGCGATGTGTACAGGAACTGGTATGCCACGCTGCCGGTATATGAAACGGGTCCGCGCTGGAATGGAACTAACGCGTCTCTTAATTTGCCGGGCACTTTAATAAAAAAAGATATACGACCCAATACGACACTATCACAGGAATATGGTACTGAGCTCAGGTTTTTAAAAAGCCACCTGGGAATTGATTTCACTTATTTCACTTATACTGATAAAGACTTTGCTATTACGGCTCCTGTTTCTACCGCGTCGGGCTATCAGTATCAACTGGTAAATGGAGATAAAATAAATCGTAAGGGAATTGAACTGGTTGTGTCGGGAACACCGGTTAAGTCTAAAAGCCTTAAGTGGGATATTTCGGCAAACTATAGCAAAGTACACAATAATGTAAAAGAATATTATGGAGGTGACAGTATTCGTAATGCCATAAAAGTAGGCGAAAGAACGGATGTCTTTCGTGACTGGGATTGGGAACGCAGCCCGGATGGACAAATCGTGTATGGCTCCAATGGATTCCCCCAGTACATTGATCACCAGGTGAATATTGGCCATACCAGATCCCGATTTTATTTTTGGCATCACCAACAATATTGTCCTACAAAAGTGTGAGCCTGCAGATTTTCCTTTGATGGCCGTATAGGTGGAATCATGTACAATGGGCTTGAGCAGAAATTATATGAAGGCGGTATGCATCCGGGCACTTCAAATTCATACAGGGACGATGCTTATGCAGGCGATAAAACCTACACAGGGAAAGGCGTGATTGTTACCAGTGGAAGCGTGCAATATGATGTACAAGGAAATATAATTTCAGATACCAGGAAGTTTGCTCCAAATACTACCATGGTGAATTATATTGACTGGATTTTTGCCACCTATGTTAACGGAATTCCCGGAGCCGATATGTATAAACGATCATTTGTGAAATTGAGAGAAGTAGTTCTTTCTTATAATGCCGGACAGGCACTTCTAAAGAAAATTCCGTTTACTGCAGCCAGTATTTCTCTTACAGCCAGGAATTTATTATTGTTCACCAATGTCCCATTTATGGATCCGGATGGTTATTCAGGCCTTTCACTGGCCGAACCTACTTATAGAAATATTGGAATAAATCTCAACCTGAAGTTTTAATAATAATAGAAAAAAATATTACTATGAAACAATTAATTAATAAATATATAATCGCCATTGTTTTGATGATGTTGATATTTACTTCATGCAAGAAATACGACGATTTTCAAACTAACCCCAACCTACCTTCCACGGCAACCCCAGCATTACTGCTGACGAGAATTTGTTATGGAATTTTTTATTATGATAATACAACGGCATCTTTTGCTGGCCGGCATCTCACTTATTATGAAAGAGGTAATTCAGCGGTGGATTATAGCTGGACAGCAGGCGGCTTTGATAATTACAACCTGCTTCGCCAGGTGATGCAAATGGACTCACTGGCAGAACAAAACGGACAGCAACAATATTTGGGTCTTACTAAATTTTTCCGCGCATTATTATTTAGCCAGATGGCTGAAGTATTTGGTGATATCCCTTATTCAAATGCTCTTGACGCTGTATCGGGGAATTTCAAACCAGTGTACGATTCGCAGGAAACTATCTACAAAGGAATATTGCAAGAGTTAGACGAGGCAAATACCCTACTGGATGATAGCAAGGGCAAAATCAACGGAGATATTATCTATGGAGGGGTGGCAAGCCAATGGACGAAGCTGGCAAATGCTCTTAAATTGCGATTACTCATTCATTTAAGTAAAAAAGAATCCAATACCAATCTTAATATTAAAACGCAGTTCCAGGATATTGTTAGTCAGCCAGCCAAATATCCCTTGTTCACAGGTAATGATGATAACGCACAATTGGTTTTTAACCCGAGCGCAACAGATAATTATTACCCTGATTTTGGATACCTGTCACTTCAGCACAGCAGTAAGTATGGAAAAGGGTTTCGTAAAAATATTAAAAGATCGCAGCGACCCTCGCCTGTTTGCCTTTGCAGAACCGGTGAGTGGCTTGGCGGCAGGTGTTTTCAGCAACTACCAGGGAGTTGATGCAGGACTTACCGTTAGCGACCAGCAAACCGCATCATCGGGCACCTCAAGAATTAAGGCACGTTATTACAATGATAAGGTCAACGAACCATGGATGCTAATGGGATATGCTGAGCAGGAATTTTTAATTGCTGAAGCGATCTCCCGTAGTTGGATCACCGGCGTTGGCACTGCGGAGGAACATTATAACAATGGCATCAATGCTTCTATGGAGTTTTACGGTATTAGTAGCAGCGACATTACAACTTACCTGGCCGGACCAACTGTTGCGTTTGACCCGGCTAATGGCATAGCGATGATCGCGATGCAAAAATATATAGCCTTATTTATGCAATCGGGTTGGGAGGCGTTTTATGAACAGCGTCGTACAGGTATACCTACTTTAAGTGTCGGTCCCGGAACCTATAACAATGGAATGGTGCCAAAGCGTTGGTTGTACCCGCAAAGTGAATATGATTATAACAAAGCTAATTTAGATGCAGCATTACAAAGCCAATTTAATGGAAATGACAACGTAAACCAGGTAATGTGGTTGCTTCAATAAAAAAGGATTTATAATTTTTAGTTGTTCATCTTATACAAATTTTACGGGGAGACATAACAATAAGTGACCATCTGGCTTTCTGCTAATTAATCACTTTTAAAACTTAACTTCCAATTAAATTTAGCTTCGTAAAACGGCCGATTAAAAACGATTGCATCCCATTGAAGTTTTAGAAATTGTTGTTTGATACGTTAGAGTTTTTTTAATGAGCCTGTTATTTTTTAAATGATACATTTAAGCGATTCAAATCGAAATCAAAAATCAATAAAAAGATATATATGCTTCGAAAGACTTTATTTGTATTTTATTATTTTTTTTTCCTATTTCATTTATATGCTCAAAAAAAACTAAAAAAAACATTTCCCGATTCCATTGCACCGGTTGGCATCATCAAAGGACTTTCCGATTCAGCATTGCTCGATGTTGTGCAGCGGCAAACATTTCGGTTTTTCTGGCACTATGCACATCCTGTAAGCGGACTGGCAAGAGAAAGAGACAATACTGTAAAGGCGAATATTATTGGGATTATATCAACGAAGCGAATGACGAACCTAATTTCAGCAAAGGAACATTTGGCCCTGAAGCAGGCGCTATCGGCGGAACCGGCTTTGGAATTTTGTCAACAATCGTTGCAGTTAATCGTGGATGGATTGGACAGAGATACGGCCTTAAAACGCCTGGTGAAGATTGTTGATTTTTTAATCAAGGCCGATTGTTATCATGGCATTTATCCTCATTTTATGAATGGAGCTACCGGTAAAACAATTCCATTTGGAAGACTAGATGATGGTGCCGACATAGTTGAAACGTCTTATTTATTTATGGGACTTTTATGTGCCAGAGAATATTTTAATGGTGATACACCTTTGGAAAAATATTTTCAGAAATCGCATTCAACAAATGTGGGATGTTGCAGACTGGAACTGGCATAGCAAAGGCGATGATAAATTTTTATACTGGCACTGGAGCCCTTATAATGATTTCAACATGAACTTCCCGGTGTATGGATATGATGAGGCTTTGATAACTTATATTGTTGCAGCATCATCGCAATGGCATCCTATATCAAAAGAGTTATATGAAAACTCGTGGGTGAAAAGCGCGAGCTGGAAAAATGGAAAATCTTATTATGGGATATAATCTTCCGTTGGGAAATTTTGATAAGGGCGGCCCGTTGTTTTTTGAGCAATATACTTTTATGGGAATTGATCCGAATGGCTTAAAAGATGATCACGGGATTGATTATGCAGAGCAGACAAAAAACCATACGCTCATCAACCGGGCATATTGCATTGAGAACCCAAAAAAGTATAAAGGATATGGCGAAAACTGCTGGGGGCTTACTGCAGGAGATAGTTACAAAGGTTATGTTGCTCATTGCCCCGAAGTAGATTTAGGCGTGATACAGCCTACGGCGGCTTTGTCTTCTATTCCTTTTACACCTGAATACAGCATGCAGGCATTAAAACATTTTTATTATGATTTGGGTGATAAAATATGGAGCCAATATGGTTTTGCGGATGGCTTTAGCGAATCGCATAACTGGTATGCAAAAACACACCTTGCCATTGACCAGGGACCTATTGTTGTAATGATAGAGAATTATCGTACAGGTTTAATATGGAAATTATTTATGAATATTCCTGAAATACAAAATGGATTGAAAAAATTAGGATTTAAGTTCCTATTTTAAAAAGAACACGCAATGAGAATTATTATGAAATTGATGCATCTTAATTTTTCAATCTTATAAATTTTTTAAAATGAAACATATTGTTTCCCGAAAACAATTTTTGCAAAGTACTTCAATGGCAGGTGCAGCCCTGTTATTGGCTTCATTGGAAAGCATGGGCATTACAGACTAATGAAAAGAAATTAAAAGTGGCATTAATTGGTTGCGGTAGCGTAAGCAACCGTTACCTGCCGCAATTATTATCATCAAAGCTGATTGAAGTAGTAAGTCTTTGCGATATTAAATATGACCGTGCGCTTGAGCAAAACAAAAAATATAATGTAAATGCACAAACTTATCCTAACATCGATGAAATGCTTGCGGGTGTTCCCTTTGATATGATGGTAACAACAACGGATATGCAGGTGCATGGCGAACTAAATAAAAAAGCATTGATGGCAGGCAAACATGTATGGAGTGAAAAACCCATGGCCAATACATATACAGAAGGAAAAGCATTGCTTGATTTGGCAAAAAGTAAAAACATTAGGTTCTGGGGAGCGCCTGCTGTTGTAGATAGCCCGCAGTTTGTTTTCATGAGTAAAACAATCCAGGAAGGAAAATTGGGCCGCATTGCAAGTGCACATGGACAATACGGTCATACAGGGCCACCTGGTCTGCCTTCTTTTATGAAAAAGGTGGTGGCAGTATGCCGGACTTGGGTGTATACAATATGTCTACTTTAACAGGATTACTTGGGCCGGCAAAAAGTATAATGGCAATGACAAGTATTGTAAATCCTGAAAGAACCGTTGATGATAAAGGAAAAATAAAAGTAGAGGCGGAAGACAATGCGCACTTATTATTAGAGCACGATAAAAATGTAATCAGCCATGTAATGTGCGGCTTTAATTATTTCGATCCACATGGGCACGAAGCAAAAGGCCAGTCACTTCATTCAATTCAAATTTATGGAGACCTTGGAAACATGCGATTAATAGGTTACGACTGGGAAACAAGCGGCGTGATGCTTGATACCTCATGGACAGAACCTGCAAAACTTTATGCTACGGAAAGTGAAGGATACGAATGGCAGGAAGGTGCAAGAGTAACAGGCGAAAGTATTATTAAAGGAATTGAGCCACGGATAAATGTAGAACATGCATTACATGTTTTCGAGATTATTGAAGGCGCAAGAAAATCGTCGGCAACGGGAATGAAAATAAAACTGGAAAGTAAATTTCCCTGGCCGATGGTATAAAGGATGGTTTGGCGGCCTAATTAATATTTGATGTGCTGGAACTATATTAGTTTCCTAAGACTATTTTTAAAACAATTTATAATTTTTTTAATTGTCAAACCTTAGTAGAAAGGAATTAGCACAATAATTCTACCTTATTACATTTTTTTAAGTACAGGACATCATCGATGGATCGCTTACAAATACTGTCAAAAAATACTCCCGCCTTTTGAAAAGTATCCATCAAATAAGGTTGTAAGGTCAGCTTATTGTTGGTATATTTTCTACTAAGGTTTAAAATATAGTTAGCTATGCAGTAATATAATAGATCAATTTGAAAATAGAATTTTGATAGTATCTTTCAAAAGTTTCAGGCAACTTAAAATATTAGTTAGAAATGCGTAATAAAAGCTATTTGTGAACGGGATTATTTAAATTTAAAAAAAATCAGAAATCGAAGTAACAGGCAATTCATTAAATTTTTTGACCACAAAATGCCAAATGAAAAATAAAATAGTTTTTATAGCAACCTTAATTTTCTTAACGCCTTCTTTCTTATTTGCACAGCACCATGGATCTTTTGAAAAGTTTTGGTTTGTAAAGGAAACAGATACTTTGCCCTATCGCTTACTGCTTCCGGCGAACTATGATTCGCAAAAAAAATATCCGTTGATATTATTTCTTCATGGATCAGGCGAACGTGGAAACAATAATGCTTCGCAACTAAATCATGGCGGTAAACTTTTCACAAGCGATAGTATCATGGAAAATTATCCGGCAATTGTTGTTTTTCCTCAATGTGCAGCTAAAAGCAGGTGGAGCAGTCAAATGATACAAAAGGATATAGTTGTGAAAAAAGGGAAGATCGGCCCTCCTCCGAATGCTCCCCCTACAAAAGACATGCAGCTTTTAATGGACCTTATAACAGAATTGCAAAATTCCTATCCTGTTGATAAAAGGAAGATGTATGTTGGAGGCCTTTCACTGGGCGGCATGGGAACTTACGACCTTGTGTATCGCATGCCTAAAACTTTTGCGGCCGCATTTCCTATCTGCGGAGGTGGTAATGTTTCTACGGTAAAAAATATGAAGAATACATCGTGGTGGATTTTTCACGGGCAAAAAGATTCTTCTGTTTTGGTTGAATACAGTAAAACCATGGCGGCCGCTTTAAAAGTAGCAGGCGCTAAAGTAAAGCTTACAATTTATCCTGAAGACGGTCACAATAGCTGGGACGATGCCTTTAAGGAACCCGGGCTTTTCGCGTGGATGTTTAAAAAGAAGTTGAAGGATTAAGTTTTTTCACAGCCATCGTCATGTATACTTTACGCTCATTTTTGATGCCACCTATCTTTTCTGCCAGACAAAAAAAGGGACCTTTATTAAAATTGCAACAGATTGCTCTAAAAGGACAGGTTTAATAGTAAGAAGATTATGGGTTTACTGAAAAATAAAAACATTGTAATCATCGGTGGCACTACGGGCCTGGGATTATCTGCTGCAAAAGCATTCATTTTAAATGGAGCGAAAGTTATTGCTGTGGGCAGAAACGCCGAAAGTGTTTCAGATGCTCAAAGGAGTTTAGGTGATAATTCGATAGCCATCAGAGGAGATGCGATACAACCTGGTACTGCAATAAATGCAATCAACACCTGCATTGAAAGATTTGGAAGCTTTGATGGCCTGTATCATGTGGCAGGTGGCAGCGGACGAAAAATGGGCGATGGCCCGTTGCATGAATTGACACTGGAGGGATGGAATAAAACGTTTGAGCTGAACTTAACTTCGTTGATGCTATCCAACCAGGCTGCTATAAAAAAATTTTTGGAACTGGAAAAAGGTGGAACGATTTTAAACATGGGTTCGGTATTGGGTTACTCTCCATCGCCGCAGTTTTTCAGTACGCATGCTTATGCGGCAACAAAGTCAGCTATTATTGGTTTTACAAAATCAATCGCGGCATACTATGCAAAGAATAATATTCGCATAAATATAATTGCCCCTGCTTTAGTTGAAACGCCCATGGCGCAAAGAGCAGCAAAGGATGAACAAATTTTATCCTTCATAAAAACAAAACAACCGTTAGATGGTGGAAGAATCGGGAAGCCGGAAGATTTGGACGGTATAGCAGTCTATTTTATGAGCGACCAGTCACTGTTTACAACCGGGCAGGTAGTCGCTGTTGATGGCGGATGGAGTATAAGTGAAGGACAAATATAGAACGTTTCAAATCCTGCTTTTTGGGAATGGATAATTGAAGTTAAAGCAAAATGCAAATGTCTGTAGCAATCGGTATTGATTTAGGTGGCACCAGGATAAAGGCAATCGCGATAGATGCCAATGGAAATATTTTGCATGAAAATTATCAGCCTACAAATGATGGCGACCACAACGTTTGGAAAAATGCCGTTGCCGCGGCGGTAAAAGAATTGCAGGCTATTCTAAAAATTGATAAGATGAATATTGGTTTATCTGCGCCCGGTTTACCAAACGATGATAACACATACATTGCATGTATGCCTGGCCGTATGCAGGGTCTTGAAAATTTTTGCTGGGCAGAATTTTTACATCAACCCGCTTATGTATTAAACGACGCAATAGCGGCCATGATGGGCGAAGCAAAATTTGGGGCTGCAAAAAATAAAAAGAACGTAGTGATGCTAACCCTTGGTACAGGTGTGGGCGGCGCCATATTGATTGATGGTAAACCCTACCAGGGAGCCATGAACAAAGCGGGGCATATTGGCCACATGGTGATTAATGATGATGGCGATTGTGATATAACTGGTATGCCTGGCAGCCTTGAAGAATGTATAGGAAATTGCACCATTGAAAAAAGGAGTAAGGGTAAATTTACTTCAACAAGCGATATGCTTGATGCGTATAAAAACGGGGATGATTTTGCAAAAGAAATATGGTTAAAATCAGTAAGGCAGCTGGGTGTCGGACTTGCTTCTTTAGCAAATATTTTATCACCGGAGGTGATTGTGCTGGGAGGTGGCATTACACAGGCTGGTGATGATTTGTTTATACCATTGAACAAATTCATGAAACAATTTGAATGGCAACCTGCAGGCGAAACAACTAAAATTGTAAAAGCAGCGTATGGTGATATGGCCGGTGCTATTGGTGCAGCAAGTTTTGCCCTGTCAAAAGATTAAAGAAAAAATTACGGGATCGTACCATCAATAAAAATTAAAATAAAAGTGTAAAATCAAAAAATGAACTTGACAGAAACTTATTTACAAAAGTGCAGTGAAATAATTGAGAAAGTAAGAGCGCAACAACAGCTAATTCAGCAAACTGCCCAGTGGTTTGCCGAAAGTATCCTGGCAGGAAGGGTCGTTCATCTCTTTGGAACAGGCCATAGCAGGATAATGGTAGAAGAAATGTGGCCGAGGTACGGTTCATTTCCAGGCTTTAATCCCATTGTAGAATTGTCGCTAACTTTTCATAATAATGTAACCGGCGCCAACGGGCAGAGACAAGCTATGTTTTTGGAAAATGTATCCGGGCTCGCAGAAAGAATTTTGCGCAATTTTTCTTTGAACGAAAAAGATTGTGCGTTGGTTATTTCATCCAGCGGTTGCAATATTGTCCCAATAGAAATAGCAGAACTTTTTCACCAGAAAAAAATTAAAACAGTTGCCCTGCTTACAAAGGAACATTCTGCAAAAAGTAAAAGCAAAAGAGCAGACGGGAAAAAGCTTTCCGATTTTGCAGATATTATTTTAGATACAGGAGCACCGGTTGGAGACTCAATGATGTATATTGATGGGCTGGAAACACCTGTATCTCCCGGCTCAACGGTCGGTGGCGCTATGATTATTAACAGCATTAAAGCAGAACTGGCAAACCTGCTTACCAAGGCAGGACGGCCTCCAAAAGTATTAACAGCGACAGCCATTGTGGGCGATGAGAAAGCCAAAATATTATTTGAAAGTGCATACGATGAACATGCACAAAGAATGAAAGACCTCGCACCATAGACCTGCGTTGGCAAAATCTTTTTGAAAACAGGATTGCTCAATTTAAAATAAAAAGAAAAGTTATATCATGCAAAACATTCCCATTCGCACGACGGTAGTAGGCAGTTATCCTTTCCCGGGCTGGCTGGAGTTTGCTTCGCAAAACATGGATAAGTTTGGGAAGGCCGATATTGAAGAAATGATAGAAGACGCAGTAATTGCGGCTATTCATGACCAAACTACAGCAGGCCTCGATGTCATCACCGATGGCGAGCAAACCCGTTTGGATTTTAATTTATCTTTTTATGGATTTATTAAAGGCATTGAAAACAATGATACTGAAACAAGGAAATTTGGTCCTGCTGCACATGATCAACGGGGGAAAAATAATATCGTGGGTGAACTGGTGGCACCCGATGGCTTAGGCGCTGTCGCAGAATTTTTGCGGTTAAAAAAATTGGCTCCTGCCGGTCCCACACTAAAAGCAAGTGTTCCCGGCCCATATACTTTAAGCGGGCGATTACTACCTAACAATACCTATAAAGACCGGTATGCAATAACAGAAGCTTTGTTGCCAATCATCAGCAAAGAACTGGAAGCATTGGTAGCCGTAGGTTGCATGGAGATTACTGTTGATGAGCCTAGCATGAGCTGTTATGCATATAAAGAAGATACTAAACGCTTCGTTGATATTTTTAACCGGACTGTAAAAGCAATTGCCGGTAAATGCAATCTCAGCACACATTTGTGTTTCGGAAATTTTAAAGGCAGGCCGGTCGGCTACAGAAGCATCAAACCTATGCTTCCTGATTTTTTGGATTTAGATGTAAATGAAATTCATATTGAAATGGCCAACCGCGAATTTTCAGAAATAGAATTACTGAAAACATTCGCGGAAAAAATGAATGTGGCTGTTGGGATCATTGATGTAAAAAATTATTACATCGAAACGGTAGATGATGTGGTAGAAAGAATCAACCGTTGCTTAAAATATATTCCTGCGGAGAAATTATCGGTGGCTCCGGATTGTGGGTTGAGCCAGACTGCAAGGTGGGCCTCAAAGCAAAAATTAATTAACATGGTAAAAGGCGCTAAAAAGGTAAGAGAAAGTTTATGAGTTTGATTGCCGCAATAAAAAAAGATGAAGCATTGATTGAAGAGATGGATTCACTGATGAATGATGATAAACATTTTCATTTGTGGTGGCTGGGCCAGAGCGGTTATTTATTGCAATGGAATGGGAAGAGAGTATTGATTGACCCGTACCTTTCTGATTCTTTGACAAAAAAATATTTGACAACCGATAAGCCGCATACAAGGATGAGTGAACTGGTGATAAAGCCGGAGTTGCTTCAGCATATTTCAATCGTAACCTCAAGTCATAATCATACTGATCATCTGGATGCCGAAACACTAATGCCTGTTTTAAAAAATAATCCCGGAATAAAATTCCTCATTCCTGAAGCTAACAGGGAATTTGTAGCTGAAAGAGTTGGGTGTGAAAAAGAATTTCCTATTGGATTAAACGATAGGCAAAAAGTTATGATTAATGACTTTACGTTCCACGGGATACCAGCAAAGCACAATGAAATTGAAAGGATGAAAATCGGTAAGTGCAAATACATGGGATATGTCATTGAATTTGGCAACTATAAAATTTATCACAGCGGCGATACACTTTGGTTTGATGAAATGGTGTATTTATTAACACCATTTGCAGTGGATGTAGCATTGTTGCCGATAAATGGCAACAAGCCTGGAAGAAAAGTAGCAGGAAATTTAGACAGCAAAGAAGCCGCCGAATTGGGAAAAGCGATCAATGCAAAATTTGTAATTCCATGCCATTATGATATGTTTAGTTTTAATACGGCTGATGTAAATGAGTTTGTAAGAGAAGCGGAAAAAAGAAATCAGCCGTATAGAGTTTTAAAAGGCGGTGAAAGATTTGATAACTAAAATAAAATTACATGAGCCTGTTTTTTTCTTCACAGCCATTGTGGCAAAATAATATTTTGGTCATCACCAGGATCATAACAGGTTTGCTTATGGCTTATCACGGATTGGAAGTTTTTGATCATTCACAAATTGTGGAATATTCAAAATGGGATACCGTAAAAAATTTACCGGCACCTTTGTTAATAGCTTACGTTGGGAAGGGGCTTGAACTGTTGACCGGCGTATGTTTTGTATTAGGCTTTTTTACGAGGCTGGCTGCTTTGCTCATGGCAATAGATATGTTGTTCATTTGCTTTAGAATAGGCAATGGTAAATTTTGGTACGAGGATCAGCATCCTTTTTTATTTGTATTGCTGGCAGTACTATTTTTCTTTACGGGACCGGGTAAATGGAGTATAGATAGTGTTGTGTTTAAAAAACAATAGCTAACTTTCAATAGTTGCAAAATTTAACGACAGGCTTGTTTTATGAAATCATTTCCATATCGTTATAGAGTGTCTTTAGATTTAATGGCTTCAGGTAAAAAATTACGAATGGAATAAAATAGTTATCCTTAATGAAGAAATTTTATAAGCTTTTAATTTCAACTTCATTTTTTTTCACCATAATAAGCAGTAACCTTCATGCACAGTCATTGCAAATGACTACCTATTGTAATCCCCTGAACCTGGATTACACTTACATGATCTACAATTCAAACAATGATATTTCTTATCGCTCCGGTGCGGACCCTGCGGTTGTAGAATTCAGAAATGAATATTACATGTTTGTCACCCGGTCCCTGGGTTACTGGCATTCCACCGATCTTAATAACTGGGAATTTATTTATCCGGAAAAATGGTATTTCCAGGGCTCCAATGCTCCGGCGGCGCACAATTATAAAGATTCGGTTTTGTATGTAACCGGCGATCCCTCGGGATCTATGAGCGTTCTTTATACGGATGATCCAAAGAAAGGAAACTGGAAGGCCGTGCCTTCTATAATAAATAACCTGCAGGACCCTGATCTTTTTATTGATGATAACAACCAGGCATACATGTACTGGGGTTCGAGCAATGTTTATCCTATCCGGGCAAAGAAACTTGATATGGAAAAGCGCTTCCGGCCCTCGGAAAAAACCTGGGAATTATTTAATCTTGATGGTAAGAAACATGGATGGGAACGCTTTGGCGAAAATCATTCCGATACAGTTTTAGGCGGATATATGGAAGGCCCCTGGATGACAAAACATAATAATAAATATTACCTGCAATATGCCGCTCCCGGCACGGAGTTCAATGTGTACGGCGATGGTGTTTATGTAAGTGATTCGGCCCTTGGCCCTTTTACTTATATGCCCAACAATCCTTTTTCCTATAAGCCCGGTGGCTTTATGAATGGAGCAGGACACGGTAGCACTGTCGTTGGCCCTTATGATCAATTACTGGCATTTTGCATCAATGGCTGTTTCGGTAAACGTAAATTGGGAAAGGCGTATTTGCATGTATCCCACCTGGTTTGATAATGACGGTTTAATGCATAGCGATACAAGGTTTGGTGATTATCCGCATAATGCTCCGGCCGGTGCCGGGAAGCCGGCGAATTTACAGGCTGGATGTTGTTATCTTATAACAAGCCAGTGAAGACTTCATCAGTGTTAGAAAATTTTGATGCGAAGAATATTGATGATGAAAACGTAAAAACCTTTTGGGTTGCGCAAAATAATGATGACAAACAATGGATAGAAATTGATCTTGAATCTCCCGGGAAAGTCTTCGCAATACAGGTAAATTACCACGATTATAAATCAGATTTATATGGTAAGATACCTGGGCTTCGTCACAGGTATTTTATAGAAGGCTCTGTTGATGGAAAAAACTGGATAACGCTTGTTGACAGGAAAAATAATTTCCGGGATGTGCCAAATGACTATGTAGAATTGGCCATTCCGAAAACCGTTCGCTACATCCGTTACAACAATATACATGTTCCCACTCCTTACCTTGCTATATCCGGATTGAGAATTTTTGGAACGGGGCAGGGAAAGGCTCCACCTCCTGTTAAAAATTTTTCGGTTCATCGTAAACCAGACAGGCGCGATGCAATGATCATATGGAATAAACAATCAAATGCGCAAGGTTATAATGTGCTCTGGGGAATTGCTCCCGACAAATTATATAATTCATGGATGGTCTATGATAAAAATTTGCTTGATTTGAAAAGCCTGGCAACCGACCAGGTATATTATATGTCTATAGAAGCATTCAATGAAAATGGAGTATCTGAAAAAACAAAAGTTATAAAAGTTGAATAATTTATTATACTAAATCATGCTCTTCCAGTCATGTCCCTCTCCGAACGGAGAGGGGTTAGGGGTGAGGCTTTAAACATTAATCATGAAAAATACTTTAAAAATCTTTCTCTATTTTTTACTCTTTCTCTCTGCACCACCCAACTTACATGCACAGGAAACGGCGCCGTTTTATTCAGATATTCAATCTTTCAAAAAGCAGGATAGCCTTCATTTTCCGTCTTCCCATGCCATATTATTTATCGGAAGCTCATCCTTCACAAAATGGAAAGATGTGCAGGATTATTTTCCTGGCTATACAATAATAAACCGCGGTTTTGGAGGATCGTCGTTGCCGGATGTGATTCGCTACGCGGACGCTATTATTTTTCCATACAACCCAAAGCAAATTGTAATTTATTGCGGCGAGAATGATCTGGCTGCATCGGATACTGTAACTGCAAATATGGTATTCTCCAGGTTTACGCACCTGTTTGATTTAATTCGCAACAGGATGCCCGGTGTTCCGGTTGCATTTGTATCACTTAAGCCAAGCCCAAGCCGTGCGCATTTAATGGGTAAGATGACGAGTGCGAATACAATGATTAAGGATTTTTTGGCAAATAAAAAGAATGCGACTTTCATTGATGTCTACTCTAAAATGCTAAATCCCGATGGCACCCCCATGAAAGATATTTTTATCGAAGACAATCTGCACATGAATGCAAAGGGTTATGCTATCTGGAAAAAAATTATTGGGCCTTATCTAATAAAAAAATAAAAAATTAATATGAGATTAATAAGACTATTGCTTTTTGCCTGCTGGTGTATGTGTGTATTACCTGTTTTTGCACAACCATCAGGAGATGCTAAAATGAAAACCTTCATAGATGCTTTGATGAAAAAAATGACAGTAGAAGAAAGGATTGGCCAGTTAAATTTACCAGGCTCAGGCGATATCGTTACCGGCCAGGCTGGCAATTCTGATATTGGTAAAAAAATTAAGGAAGGAAAAGTGGGAGGGCTGTTTAATATTAAAGGTGTTGATAAAATTCGTGCAGTGCAAAAGGTCGCAGTTGAAAATAGCAGGTTAAACATCCCGATGATATTCGGGATGGATGTTATTCATGGGTACCAAACAGTGTTCCCCATACCGTTAGGTTTGTCTTGCAGCTGGGATATGAATCTGATAGAAAATTCAGCAAGAATTGCTGCACAGGAAGCAAGCGCCGATGGTATCTGCTGGACATTTTCGCCGATGGTTGATATTGCCCGTGATCCACGGTGGGGGCGTATTGCGGAGGGCTCGGGAGAAGATCCTTATCTCGGTTCTCAAATAGCAAAAGCTATGGTAAAAGGCTACCAGGGAAATGACCTTGCTAAGAATAATACGGTAATGGCGTGCGTAAAACATTATGCCTTGTACGGGGCCGCCGAAGCGGGGCGTGATTACAATACCACAGACATGAGCCACCAGAGAATGTACAATGAGTACTTCCCTCCCTATAAAGCTGCAGTAGATGCCGGCGTTGGAAGTGTGATGGCTTCCTTTAACGAAGTGGATGGAGTTCCCGCTACAGCTAATAAATGGCTTATGACTGATGTGCTTCGCAGGCAATGGGGTTTCAACGGATTTGTTGTTAGCGATTATACCGGCATTAATGAAATGATCGCTCATGGTATTGGTGATCTTCAGGAGGTTTCTGCAAGAGCATTGAAGGCGGGCGTTGATATGGATATGGTGGGCGAAGGTTACCTCACGACACTTGTAAAATCTTTGAATGAAAAAAAGGCAACTATCCAGGAAATTGATTCCGCGTGTCGCAGAATATTGGAGGCAAAATATAAATTGGGATTGTTTGATGATCCATATAAGTACTGTGATGAGAATCGTTCACATAAAGAAATATTTACTGAAGCCAATAGAAAGGCAGCGAGAGAGACGGCTGCACAAAGTTTTGTTTTATTAAAGAATGATAATGTTTTGCCTATAAAAAAAACCGGCACCATCGCTTTGATAGGACCTCTTGCAGACGCAAAAGAAAACATGCCGGGAACCTGGAGTGTTGCCGCAGATTTTTCAAAATCTATTTCTGTACTTAAAGGCTTGCAAATTGCTGTGGGAAGCAACGCGAAAGTCGTATATGCACTGGGTGCAAATCTTTCGCAGGACAGCGTCTTCGAATTAAGAGCGGGTATGTTTGGTAAATCATTTAAAAGAGACACACGGCCTGCACAGGAAATTATAGATGAAGCAGTTAGAGTGGCCATGCAGAGTGATGTGATAGTTGCAGCTCTTGGCGAGTCTGCTGAAATGACCGGTGAAAGCAGCAGCGTAACTACTCTTGAAATTCCACAATCACAAAAAGATTTGTTGAAAGCCCTGGTAAAAACCGGGAAGCCTTTAGTACTTGTGTTATTTACCGGAAGGCCATTGGCATTAAAATGGGAAAGTGAAAATGTGCCGGCAATTCTCAATGTTTGGTTTGGTGGATCAGAAGCAGGGGATGCAATAGCCGATGTATTATTCGGGGACGTAAATCCTTCGGGCAAATTGAGTACAACATTTCCCCAAAATGTCGGACAAGTGCCGCTGTATTATAATCACAAAAACACCGGGCGGCCGTTACCGGAAGGACAGTGGTTTCAGAAATTCCGTTCTAATTATTTAGATGTCTCTAACGATCCTGTGTATCCCTTTGGTTACGGCTTGAGTTACACCACATTTACTTACAGCGATATTAAGCTCAGCAACAATTCAATGAACAGCAGCGGAGCAATAACAGCTTCGGTTACTGTTTCGAATACCGGCAGGATAGATGGCAAAGAAGTTGTTCAGCTTTATATTCGTGATTTGGTCGGCAGCACAACCAGGCCTGTTAAGGAATTAAAAGGATTTCAAAAAATTGATCTGAAAGCCGGCGAATCTAAAACAGTGACTTTTAAGATTACAAACGATGATCTTAAGTTTTATAATTATGACCTCGATTATGTCTCTGAACCGGGAGATTTTAAAATATTCATCGGGGGCAACAGTCGTGATGTAAAGGAAGCGGATTTTAAATTGCTTTGATAATTCACTGATAAAAAACTAAATGATAAAAATTAAAATTCTTACAGGTATTGCTATCGTATTGGTGAGTGCCTGGGCTCTATCATGCTCCCAAAAAATATCCGGTAATAACAGTGCGGCCAGCATTTATACTGGTGACATCGCGGAATTCTGGTTGACCAAAAGTGATCAATCAGTTTTATTGCAAAAACAACCCGGCAACCTTTCTTTTGGAGTAATAAAAAATAATAACCCCACCATAAATATTGACACTTCCCAACCTTTTCAAACCATTGATGGCTTTGGTTATTCATTAACCGGCGGAAGCGCTTATGTTATAAATCGTTTGCCCCATTCCGTTAAAAGCAGTTTATTGCATGAACTTTTTGCTAATGGTGATCATTCAATAAGCGTAAGTTATTTACGAATCAGCATCGGTGCATCAGATCTTGATGCTTCAGTTTTTAGTTATGACGACATACCTGCCGGCGAGACAGATGTCAATCTTGATCATTTCTCTCTTGACCGAGACAGGATTGATTTGATACCACTTTTAAAAGAAATTCTTGTGATCAATTCTTCAATAAAAATCTTAGGTTCTCCCTGGAGCCCGCCTGTATGGATGAAAGACAATGGCAATTCCAAAGGAGGCAGTTTATCGCCGCAATACTATGAGGCTTATGCCCGGTATTTTGTAAAATACATTCAGCAGATGAAAGATGAGGGAATAACCATTGATGCGATCACTCCACAAAATGAACCGCTGCATCCCGGCAACAATCCAAGCATGCTTATGCTTGCAACACAGGAAGCTGATTTTATTAAAAATAATCTTGGCCCCGCTTTCAAGGCTGCCGGTATCAACACGAAGATTATTGTTTATGATCACAATGCCGATCGCCCTGACTATCCTATTACTATTTTGAATGACCCGCAGGCAAGGCAATACGTTAATGGTTCTGCCTTTCATTTATATGGAGGGGATGTAAGCGCTTTGTCCACGGTACACGAGGCATATCCTGATAAGGCCATTTATTTTACTGAACAATGGACAGGCTCTAAAGAATCTTTCGAAGACAATCTAAAATGGCATTTGAAAAATGTAATTATTGGAACCATGCGCAACTGGTGCCGTATCGCTTTGGAATGGAACCTGGCCAGCGATTCGAATTATCAGCCTCACACGCCCGGCGGGTGTGATCAATGTAAAGGCGCCTTAACCATTGATGGCTCCTCCGTAAAGAGAAGGGTAAGTTATTACATCGTTGCACACGCCTCAAAATTTGTTCCTCCCGGCTCTGTACGGATAGAAAGCAATGTTACCGGAAATTTATACAATGTTGCATTTAAAACGCCTGCCGGTAAAAAAGTTTTGATTGTAGAAAATGATGGTACCTCATCCCTTAATTTTAATATTGGCTTTAATGGTAAGCAGGTAGCTACTTCATTACCGGCAGGTGGAGTAGGAACGTATATCTGGTAACTTCCTTTAAAAATGATTAAATTAAGGAAAAGAGCTTTGGATTATCATCCCCGATGCCTTTTAAGGTACCTTTTGCTCTAGTGTCTTATCCAATGTTGTCACTATCATCGTGTACAAACTGCATAATTGCATAGTTCTCTTTTTGCAATGTTGAAAGAATTTTATTCCGTCTTCCACTCCGTAAGAAATGTGCAGCTACTCTGCCGCCGATAGAATCATTCTGTACATTGTTTTTGTTGAATCAACTTGAAAAGATTTTTGCATAGACAAGATGTTACCATCTCCGGTACTTATGTTTCTACTAACTAAAAAGACAGGCTTACACCTGTCTTTTGCAAACTTAATTTTTAAAACTCAATACCCAGGGTTTTGCATTGCTTGTTTTTGATCCGGTGTTAACGCGACACCTGCGCTTTGAATACCGTCCAGGAAACTCTGTGGTATTGGCCTGAGGGCATGAAAATCCTGAATGTGTGCGGCTGCCTCGGGGTTAAATGCTTTGGCACGTGCTACCAAAGTTTTAGTACGTGACAAATCTTCCCAGCGGTGATATTCTCCCATTAATTCACGGGAACGTTCATCTAATACAAGGCATAACATTCTATCATAAGGATCCGACAATCCTAAAGTGCTAATAACATATTCATCTTGCGCAGGTAATAAACCAATACCTGTAATATCCAAACTTGCAGAGGCACTGGTAGTTACCGAAATGTTGTTTGATTCATAGTATGAATTTCCCGGATAAAAAGAATTGCCTACACCAGCTGGCTGAAGCGACTTAGACTGCAATGTATTACCTCCATCATAATAAGCAGCTCTATCTTCTCCATTAAAGTATCCTGCACGTGTACGAACTGCATTAATGTAAGGCAATGCATCAGCATAGCTTCCCTGGCCAGCCTTAGCCAACCTGATTTTTATTTCAGCAGCCATTAGATAAGTTTCAGCCGAACGTGCCAAAATAAAATCTCTATGACCGACAACATCATTTAAGGAATTTCTTGAACCATCCAGGTATTTACTTAAAGATGGGAAAGCCTGGTAAGCTGTTGTCAAATCAGTATTCAATGCACCATCTGCTGTTGTACCATTTGGATAGGCTACATAGGTGGTTGGTATAGGCCTCCCCGTACCATTAACATCTGTAACAAGATTAGCTCCCGATGTACCTTTACTTATTTTTGATAAAGGAAACCGTGTATCACCTGGCTGATCGATTACAAACATAATTCCTAAATCCCCCTGAACATTTGGAGCAACAGGTTTTGCTCCATTTATAGCACTTTTAGTTCTAAAGGATTTCCAGAATCTGGAATCGTTGACCATATCATATAAATGATAATCGTAGTAAGTAGCTGCCATTCTGCTAAAGGGTCTGTCGCCCGTTAAATCCCGGGCCATCTGGTCCTGTATATCATATCTTGAAACAAAATATAAATGTTGGGTATTTCCGGTAGCAAGATTGGTAGTTACATCATTTGTAAATTGAGCAGAAAGAATAAGTTCCGGCAAAGATTCATTCGCCGAATTTATCCCGGTAAAATTCCATAAACTTTTAAAATCCGAAGCTAATGGATGATTGGCGATTACCTGGTCACAAAGTGTAGCAGCAGTTGTTAAATCTGAAGTTACTGTAGAAGAGTTCCATGAATTATTTATTTCACTTGCCCTGGATAAATATGCTTTTGCCAGGTAATGTGCAGCAGCATCTTTTGTAATATGATAAGGGCCTCCTGAATTTGATAAAAGATTATAAGCACTATCCAAATCAATTATAATCTGAGTAAAAACATCCTGGACAGAGGCACGCGTAAATTCCAGGGATACCGATGTTGTTGGTTGGGTTACCAGCGGAACTCCGCCATATTGAGACACCAATCTTAAATAGTTATATCCGCGCATAAAAAGTCCTTCTCCCAGAGATGTTTTCTTAATGACATCAGCAGTGGAAGTACTATTCCTGGCGTTTTGAATTAGCAAATTAGCATCTCCGATCCCTGTGTATAAAGCATCCCATTGAACATTCATCCCTTGTAAATTACCATTGGTAGTAAGCCCGGGATTAAAAGTTTGATCATAATTGTTCCAGGGTGAATTGGAAGGATCCCCACCGATGTGAAATTCATCGGTTCCATAATTGGTGGCAGAAAAATACCATTCTCCGTTTTCCGGAACTTCAAAAACCTGGTAATAAGTACCCACTGCTAATTGAAGTATGCCCGCATCGGTTTTATAAAAGTCGGTAGTTCTCGCGGTGGTAAGGGTTTCATTTAAAAAACTCTTTTTGCAGGATGAAGTGATAAAAAGTACTGCTGCAATAATAACCAGCGGTATTAAAAATTTATTTTTATACATAATATTTAAATTTAAATTTATCAAAATGATGCATTAAATCCAACGGTGACACCTCTGTTCCAGGTTGGGCTGACTACATCCATATCCCGGAATTTAATTTTGGAGAATAACATTCCCGGATTCGTCATTTGCACATAAGCTTTTAAATTAGAAATCCCTTTTTTCTCTAAATTTTTGCCGGCAAAATTATATCCTAACGATATGTTTCGGATTTTGATAAATGAGGCATTCAAATATCCTAACGCAGCATAATAGGGATCAACTGGCGCACCGCCGGCATTAAATATTGGTTTTTGAATATCAGCATTTGTATTATTTTCGTTATAATAATTAACCTGCCTGGTAACATAACGTGCTGCTTCTGCTTCACCTCCATAACTATACAAATAGTGCAATCGTCCATAGAGGAAGAAAGATAATTCCAATCCTTTATAATTAATTGTATTGGTCATACCAACTACCCACCGCGGCCTCGTCCATCCAATAATCTCACGATCATTGTTTGCATCAATTTTATTATCGCCGTTAAGATCTGCAATTCTTACATTGCCCGGGCTAAATGCATTGCCATTTGCATTAAATGCTTTTATTGCTGCGTCATCATTGACATTCCATAAGCCTAAAGCTTTATAGCCATAAATTACATCAAGTGGCTGACCGGGAAACCAGGTATTGCTTATATCAGCTGAGGTTCCATTTGACAACGATACAATATGGTCTTTTTGCCATGAAGCATTTAAAGTGGTAGTCCAGGTTAAATTTTTCGTATTAATGTTAAGTGTCGTTACAGAAATATCAATACCCTTATTAGCTGTTTTACCAATATTTTCATAAGTAGTAGTGTAACCCGTAGTAGTTGGAATATTAGCTTTCAATAACAAATCAGATGTGCTAGAAGTATACACATCTATACTTCCGGACACTCTTCTGTTAAATAAAATATAGTCTAACCCAATGTTGTATTGGGTTGTTTTTTCCCATCCCAGATCCTTATTTGCGAAAACCGGATTTAGTATTGAACCTGGAGAACTGGAAGTAAAAAAGGGATAAAAAAGTGAGGTTACTCCACCTTGCGTCTGATAAGGAGCAACAGCTGAGTTTCCGGTGACACCTACACCAACTCTTAATTTCAAATCACTTACCCAACTGGTCTTCATAAAACTTTCTTTGCTGATTCTCCAGGCCAATGCTGCAGAAGGGAACCATGAATATTTATGACCCTCAGCCAGTACCGAAGAACCATCCCGGCGAGCTGAAACCGTCAACAAATATTTATCTCTATAACTATAGTTAAGCCTGGCCATATAAGATAATAATTGTTGCTCAATGATACCCGTACCGGTACTGAGTTGCCCTGTAACAGTACCACTGGAAAGTGAATTCCACAATTGAGATGGCACAGGAACTCCGTTCCCTGTAATAATACTCGTATCCATTGTATAAGCAGTTTGACTTGCTAATAATGTTACCCCAAAAGTATGTTGCCCGATGGTTTTGTCGTAATAAAGCAAATTATCCAATGTATATGAAAATGTATTCACCTTTTTAAGTGAAGCATAACTACTGCTACCTCCATTAGCCACTGAGTTCGCATCAATATAACTTCCATCGCTATAGTAAGATAAATCAGGCCCGAAATTCACACGGTACTTTAATCCTTGCAATACAGGGGAAATTGAACCAAAATTTACCTGGGCATAGATACTTCCAAAAGCTCTAAGTGTAACTCTTTCATCTATATTATATTTCCATTCGTCAACAATGGTCTTAACAGCATTATCACCTCCCGGAAATGAAATCCTGTTACCTGCAGAATCGTAGGGAACCGCATAAGGATATACTCCCCTTGCGGATTCATATAACCCTCCCTGTGGAGTACCGACAGTGGAAACCCCAATATTCGATTGCCCATATTGCTGCTTGTTATAATTAATGTTGATATTAGTTCCTAAAGAAAACCATTTAGTGGCAGCAATATCAACATTTGCCCTTGCTGTATATCTTTCAAATGATTGTCCGCGTATGGTTCCTGTATTATTCAAATAACCAAAAGAGCCATACGCCTTAATTTTATCAGTACCACCACTTACACTGATTGTATTATTTGAAGTTACTCCCTGTTGGGTAACCTTACCTCTCCAATCAGTGGTTGTAACTTTAGAAGGATCCCATGTTCCGGAGGCCCATCCCTGTTCGATATTAGCCCACGCATAAGGATCTGCAGTTGCACTAAAAAAAGTTTTATCAAAAGCTTCATCCGGCTGATCTCCCCTGGGATACGTACTGATACCGGTGGTTGTATTTAACCCCGCATAATAATATGCCCAACGACGGAAAGTAATAAAATCCGCGGCATTAAACATTTTTTGATCATCCTGTAAATTTTCAAACGTAACGGAACTATTAAGGCTTAATGTTGCTTTCCCTGCTTTCCCTTGTTTGGTAGTAACAATAACAACTCCATTGGCGCCACGCGAACCGTAAATGGCAGTTGCAGAAGCATCTTTCAAAACGTCAATTGATTCAATATCTGAGGGATTAATATTTTCAATCCCCCCTGTAATTAATGGAATTCCATCAACCACAAATAATGGAGAATTTGATGCAGTTAAGGAACGAACACCACGGATATTAATATCACCAACTGTTCCGGGACGTTCATTGGAAGAAATATCCACACCCGCAACTTTACCTTGCATTGCTGCCAATGCATTGTCTACCGGCCTCGACTTAATTTCTTCCTGGCCAATGCCGGAAACCGCACCTGTTAAATCTTTTCTTTTAACAGTGTTATAGCCCACTACGACCACTTCATCCAGCTCTTTAGTAAATATAGACAAAGCAATATTTACATTACCTGACTCGGCAGTAACCGGAACTAGTTTTTCTGAATAGCCTGTATGGGTGACAACCAAAATGGCGTTTGGTTTGGTGACGGTAATTCTAAATTTCCCGGAAGCATCTGTCACTACATTTTCATTAGTATTTTGTTCATGCAGTACAACTCCCTGTAAGGGCTCTCCTTTTTCATTGGAAACAATTCCTTCAACAATATGACCCGCCGGCTTTTGAGCAAAAAGGTTTTGATGAAAAGCCACCAGAAAGATTAAACTTGTAAAAAATAAATGTTTACAAAGAGGGTTATTTTTTTTCATGTAGACAGTGTTTTTGTAATGGAAAATTTGATAAAATCTGAAACCGTCATCAGCGATGAATAACTTTTATGCTATCATAAAAATGATTTTGTGGTAAAAAATAATTAGAGAGATTTCGAAGGTTTTGTTTTTCGCCCGAAGAAATTAAACGGATGTACACACTACCAGTTAGCGGGATAGTAAAAACATATGAAGAAAATATTAGTGCAAATTTTTTTGCACGTGCAGATTTTAATTTCATACAAGCAATCAGTTGGCAATCGAAGGTAACAATATGTCAAATCTATAATATAAAAATCAAACGCCATCCTGTACCATCCTGCTACCTAGCTATCACCTCTTTTCAAATTTATGTAAATAAAATGGTACCCAAAAAAAATTAAGCTTCGTGCACTCAGCACAAAAAAAACTGCTTGTTATGAACAAAATAGTAGACGTATTTTGGTCATAATCACCTGACTCGGATTGAGACACGGGATAAATAATATAATTTTTATTGAAAAGCTTCACCTGGTTCATAATGTCTTCCGATGCCATCCATTAGAAGGCGGACTTTTTATTAATTATTAATTTACACGGGATTTCTATTTTTCCGTAGGCTTCATTTTGTGTCTCTTTTTCTTCATTAATCATTTCAAAAAGTAATTGGGCAGCTTGTTTACCTACTTCATTAAAATCTTCTTCAATTGAGGCTATTGGTTTATGGTCTATATAATCAAACAAAGGAAGGTTACCGAAATCTGTAAAATCGATCAGATCCAATTTGGTTGGGTATCTTTTTTTTAAAAATTGAATAGCATCCAGGGTAATATCACTTTTGAAAGTAAAGATAGCCGTAGGTGGATATCTTAATTTCATTAACACCTGCATCGCCCTGGCCGTCTGTCGTTTGGTAAAATCAACCACCTTTACTAATTCCATATCCAAAGGAATTTTATTCGTTTGAAGGGCCTCTTTATAGCCTTCAAAACGAATCTGCGATATGTTCAAAGTTTCGGGTCCCATTATATGTGCTATTCTGGAATGCCCTCGCTTAATTAAAAAATTGGTTGCTTTAAATGCGCCTTCCTTGTTGTTTAAAGCGACATAACTAAAAGAGTGGTCTTGTGGTTCTCTCACTATACACACTACGGGTATCCCAACTAGTCTAAACTCTTTTAAAAATGCCATATTCACAGTATTTTTTGTAGTCGATATGATTATGCCATCCACCCGGTTTCTAATCATAGTATTTGAGATGTTTTCTTCCTTTGTGACATCCTCATGAGACTGAGTTATTAAAATATTATAATTTTCTTTTGCTGCGATCTCCTCGATTCCATTAATTGCCAATACATAAAATTGATCGAGCAGATCAGGAATGATCAATCCAACCGTAAAACTTTTATTTAGTTTAAAATGACGGGCTGACTCGTTGGGTATGTAATTCCATTCGTTCGCTTGATTTTGCACCCTAGCTTTGGTAAGTTTACTGATGGAAGTGTTATTATTAAGTGCTTTTGAAACAGTTGAGATAGACATATTTAATTTTATAGCTATGTCTTTTAATGTTTTTCCTTTTTTCAACTTGAGTTCTTTTGGTCAGTGGTACATGAAATTACCGTAAAAATTAAAATTTATATTAATTATTTCAAACGATAGAATAAGTTATTTCAAACGACGTAGTCCGAATTTGGTTACCATCCTGGCTTTACCCAAATTTTTAAACGGTCTTTAGAAAATAACTGTTGAAATGTGCTATAGCCCTTTGTTTTTACAGACATCTTCCATTCTTGAAGATGCATTTTTATCAAAGTGATCTACGGAGATTATATTGCAGTGGCAGTGGCCGTAAACCTTTTTAAAGGGTTGAATTAACATTTAGTCCCTGAGCATTGATCTAAAACAAATTTTTAAAATAATGATTTCTATCGTCATGTGGAAGATTTGCTATCATAACAAGCAATGATTCCCTTACTCAGGTTATATCTTATAGTAGTTTACCAACCATTTTAGTATAGTTCCAGAATTTTGAATTTTGAAATAAAGTATCGTGAAAGATTTGTATCCGGTATTTATCCCTCAAAAGTTCTAGGTAAAAGACATTTTAAAATAATTACTTCAAACGATGTAGTAAACTATTTCAAACGATGTAAATACAGGTTTATCTACTATGCGCAGTCCCTACTAAATTTTTCAATGCTCTTTAGAATACATTTGTTAAGCAACTGTTACAATTAAAGTAGGGTTAGACGCTATTACAAAATTTAGGACCTCTAAGACAGCTTGCTTAACAAAAACAAGTTTACGTACCTAATTATCTCTAAGTAATGAAGAAAAATACTGGTTCAAAAAACAAATTTATCACCCAAAATTCTAAGTATGAGCAATCCAATTTTAAAGGGCAGAAAGTTTTCAAAATTACTATTGAGTTGCTTCTTATCTATAACTTTAGTCTCAGCTGCACAATCTCAGACTGTTTCTGGTAGAGTAAGTTCGGCTCCAGATAACCAGCCATTGCCTGGAGTTACAGTGCAGGTCATGGGTACTGGCAACGCTACTGCTACAGATGCTAAAGGCCATTATGTTTTGACAAATACGTCCCTGTCTGATTCTCTATTATTTTCTAATATTGGATATTCAGAAGAAACTGTTGCTATTAATGGTCAAATAGAAATAAACATCAGCTTACAGCCAGAGGCCTCTTCCCTCAATGAGGTGGTAGTAATTGGGTATGGAACGCAGAAGAAAAGCGATTTGACAGGATCAGTAGCAAGGATCAGCATGGATGATAAAGCTACACAGGCCAATACCAATCTTTTCCAGGCATTGGTAGGAGCTACCGCCGGGGTGAATCTCGAAGCAAGAGGAGGAGCATCGAGCGAGCCAACTCTATCGGTAAGAGGTCAAACTTCGTTATCAGCTTCTGACAGGCCTTTAATTGTTCTTGATGGAGTAATCTATAATGGAAGTATCTCCACTATTAATATCAATGATGTGGCAACTATAGATATACTCAAAGACGCCAGTGCTGCGGCTGTGTACGGATCAAGATCGGCTAACGGAGTATTACTCATTACTACAAAAAAGGGTAAATCAAAAACACCGGTTATCTCATTTGATGGCTACGCGGGGTACCAGGACATGACTAATAACCCTATGAGAGTGATGAATGCTGACGAGTTTGCGACGAGATTACTCGATTGGGAGTGGGAAAGACAAGTATATGACTGGTATAAAACTAATCCCACCAGTGCTACAGGCAGGCCTGTAAGGCCTGATGTGTCTGATCGTAAAATAGTAGCTGGCTACCTAAGAACTTATGAAGAACAACAAAACTATCTGGCAGGAAAAAGTATTGACTGGGTTAAAGAAGTTTTACATACAGCCCCGATGCAAAATTACAATGCAAGCGTTCAGGGCAACGCTAATGGCACGTCCTACTATTTTTCAGGTTCGTATACCAATACGGAGGGTATTCAATTGAATGACAATTTCAAAAGAATTACATTACGTACTAATTTAGAAAGTAAACTGAGCAATTGGCTTACAATTGGCATAAATTCATCGTATAGTTACATAAATACTTCAGGAATACCGGCCAGTCTCAATGACGCAAGGATTGCCAGCCCTTTAGCAAATAATTATATCGGCCAGCCCCACTACGATATTTACCTGGGAGGCGAACTATTTCAACCATTTCCTCTGGTTAATTTGAAGGTTGACAATTCAGATATAAGCAATGAGTTATTTGCAGTAGGGAGTGCCAAGATAACGATCCCTTGGGTAAAGGGATTAAAATATGAACTGGATTATTCGAATATCTATTCGAACAGAAATAATAACACATATAATTCAAGCCTTACGCCTCTGGGATTTAACAACAGTGGATTAGCAGTAAAAATTCCCTCCGAAGGTAGGGATTGGAATGTCAATAATATAATTTCTTATTCAGGAACATTCGGGAATCACCAGGTTAATTCTACCTTACTTTTTAGCAGGGAAAAAAGAACAGGAAGCTCCACAACGAGCACGGCCCAGGGATTTACTAATGAAATTCTTGGGTATAATGCAATGGAATTAGGTACAGGGGCCACCTCGGCATCCACGGCCTTTGAAGAAAACAGCCTTTCCTATATGGCACGTGTTAACTATAGCTATCTGTCCCGATATATGTTTACTGCTACAATACGTCGTGATGGTTACTCAGGATTTGCAGCTTCCAACAAATGGGCCACGTTTCCTTCGCTTTCTATCGCATGGGTGGCTTCAGAGGAATCCTTCTTAAAAAACACGGGCTTGTATATGAAGGTGAGAACCTCTTACGGTAAAAATGGGAACCAGGGAATAGGCCGGTATTCAAGTTTGTCGAGAATGGAGACTAATGCCTATGTGTATGGCTCAAATACGGCTGTTGGCCTTTATCCAAATATATTAGGCAATCAGGAGTTACGCTGGGAGACAACGGAATCTTATAATATTGGCGTAGACTTTGGCTTTTTGAAGAACAGGGTTACCGGTTCATTAGATGTCTATACAGCTAAGACCACGGATGTGCTCGTTCAAAGGCAACTTCCGGCTGCTGCCGGGTATGCCAGTGTCTGGACTAATATAGGAGGAATTAGTAACCAAGGTATTGAGCTTGATGTGAAAACTATAAACCTCAATAGAGGTGAGCTCAAGTGGCAAAGCGGTTTTGTATTCTCGCTCAACAGGGATAAAATCACTAAGCTATACGGAGGAACGAATGACAAGGATATTGGCAACTCATGGTTTGTGGGACAACCTATCAGCTCAATATATGACTATCAAATGGTAGGAGAAGTTTGGACAGAAGCTGATTTTTTTAAGGGGAATATATTGAGCGGATGGTATCCAGGCCAGTTCAAATATGTTGACCTGAATGGTGATGGACAAATAGAACCCGTTGGGGATAGAAAGGTAATTGGATACGAATCGCCAAGTTACAGGTTCAGCATTAATAATACATTGTCTTATAAGAATTTCACTCTTTCTGTGTTCATTAACTCCATTCAAGGAGGTAAGAACTACTTTTTAGCAGATAATGCTCAATACATTAACCCTCTTTTTTATTTTCCCGATAGAATGAATAACTCAGCAATCAATCCTTACTGGAGACCAGATGCTAATACGAAGAACACAACCGGAATTTATAATATTCCTCTTCGTCAGAGTGGAGTTTATCAGAGCAGAAGTTTCGTAAGGCTGCAAGATATTACAATTGCCTATGCTTTAAATGCGAACTTGTTGGATAGAATAAAGGTCAAATCTGCCCAGGTGTATATATCAAGTAAAAATCCATATGTATGGACTAAATGGCAGGGTTGGGACCCTGAAATAGGGGTTACTGATACGCCATTGATGCGAAATATTATTATTGGATTGAGGTTTAGCTTGTAATCAAACTGTGAAGTTTGATAAATTATAAAACTCTTTAAAAATCACAAAACAATGGACAAGGACATAAAAAAAATTAGCAAAAGCCTGTCTAACGATTGCTATCATCACGTTATTAATACTTACCTCCTGCAGTAAAAAAGTCCTTGAGGAAAAGCCACTGGATTTTCTTTCACCGGACAATGCCTATCTTACTGAAGCAGGCGCCCTACAGGGTGTCACCGCAATTTATGCGCAAATCAGGCAGGTTTATTATTCGTTTGGAACCTTTGGAGTAATGGACTGGGCAACTCATGGATCTGATGAGGGATACAACGGTGAGGTTCCAGGTCCTGGCGGCGGATATTTAAATTCGTATAAAGATGACCTTTACCCTACAGCCAGAATGGTCGTGGATACCTGGCGAACAGGGTTCCAGATTATTCAGTGGGCGGATGTCTTGATTGATAAAGTGGGAAAGGCGGATTCTACGAACTTTGATGGTGGAATAGCTGGCAAAAATAAATATATTGCCGAAGGCCGGTTTTTCAGGGCCTGGGTATACCGGTATCTTGTTTCAACCTACGGTAATATTCCTCTCATAACTACGCCGATTAATTCAACAAAAGATGATTTTGTAAGAGACCCCGTAGCAGATATTCACAATCTGATGGTGGAGGATTTCAAATTTGCTGCCGAGAACTTGCCCAGGCCTGGACAGGAAGACGCTCCGGGCAGACTTACCCAGGGACCGGCATGGCATTACCTGGCGGAAACATATCTTGAGATGGATAAACCGCAGTTGGCAGTTGATGCCGCTACACACGTAATAAATGATTACAACTATGCATTGATGACACATCGTTTTGGTACACGGCTCGGGCATGATGTCTTTGGATCAGGGGATGCATTTTACGATCTCTTTGGTTTCGGAAATCACAACCTGCCGGAAAATACCGAGGCAATGTGGGTGGTTCAAGCAGAGCCGCCTCCTACCGTGGGTGGAGGACAGATTGCAAGTGCATACATTTTTGGCCCGCGATATTTTGATATTGGGCTTACCCCTGACGGTTTTAAAGCTTTCCTTGGAGAATCGGTGAATGGGAGTTTTACTGGCTACTCAGATACACTTGGCCGGCCCACCGCAAACCAACGCGGCACCAGTCTTATTTATTATCACATATGGAATGGCGTTGCTGAGAAAACAGACGATCGCAATAAGGAGCATAATCTGAAAAGGAACTTTTATTATGACAATCCAGCTTCTGCCTATGATGGGCAAAAGGTGGATTTTAGCCTGTACAATCCGCCACGCTCTAATCCTATAGCAGATACTTGTAAGATTATTTTTCCCATTCATATAAAATTCACCGATCCGTTGCATTATTTTTTACAGCCAACCAGGTCGGGTGGTGGGATTACCCATAAGGATTGGTATGCTTTACGTTTTGCTGAGACGTTGCTCCTAAGGGCCGAAGCCTATGTTGACCTAAATGAACCCGTATTGGCAGCTGCTGATATCAACCAGGTGAGGGAGAGGTCTGAAGCAGGTCCGGTTTCCCCCTTAGACGCAAATATTGATTACATCCTGGATGAAAGAGCCAGAGAACTTTTCGGCGAAGAGTGGAGGCTCATCATTTTACGTCGCACCGGAAAGCTGATTGAGAGAACTTTAAAATACAATGACAATCCATTGTGTCCCGGAGCCTTTATTGATGCCCACAATATCAGGTGGCCTATTCCTCAAGGACAGATTGATTTGAACACAGGTCATGATTTCCCGCAGAATCCGGGCTATTAAATAACAGGGACGCTATTCACATAGTGAGGGGGGAAATGATTTAATAGTATAATTAAGGAAGATTGCCAGTTTATTGTGGTCCCAGAGAATTGCGAATCGCATAAAAATTCAACTGAAAGAGGGCTTTTTGATACATTTCTTTCAATTAAAACGTCGGTCTTCATTAAAATATTTGTAATGACTTCTAATGAATATAAATAGCAGGAAGCATAGAAAATTATATTTAGTTCCTTTAAATACATTGTGCTTTGGTTTATTATTCTTTTTATTCCACCAGGCCTTAGGTCAGACGAACACTAAACAAAGCCCCAATTCAAGCGTGGGAAAGCAAGGTGGCCTCCGGCTTTCAACTTTTGACATTGATGTTACTCCACCGAAAGGTAGCCCTTTGGCGTATGATATAGAAATCAATAAGTGGGATTTAGGTTTGCGTGCGAGAGGAATTATTCTTTTAGGTTCCGGTAAGCCAATTGTAATGTGCGCAATTGACTGGCTTGCAATAGGCAACGAGGGAATGGATGAGTTTAAAGATGCACTCGCTGCCGCCGCTGAAACCACTCCGCATCGGGTAACAGTTAACGTTTTGCACCAACACGATGCACCAAGGTACGATGCGGGCGCTGAACAAATTCTGCTTGAGGCAGGAATTGATCCATCCATAATCCATCCAACTAATTTCGATGGCAAGTTTGCCAGAGCGGCCCTTAGACATCTCACTTTTGAAGTTCGAAATTCGCTTAGCCATTCGCAACCCGTTACGTATTTGGGCCTTGGAGAAGCTAAGGTTTATAAAGTAGCTTCAAATAGGAACATCTATGGTAAAAACGGTAAAGTTCGGGCAACGCGCTATACGGCTACACCAGATTCTTCATTACGCGCTGAACCCGAAGGAGTGATCGATCCGATATTATCACTTGTAAGCTTTTGGAATGACGGCAAACCTTTGGCAATTTTGAGTTATTATGCTACGCATCCCCAAAGTTATTACCGCACTGGAGTTGCCAATCCCGATTTTCCAGGCATTGCCCGCTTTTATCGCCAGCTTGCTGTGCCTGATGCGCTTCATATTCATTTTAATGGTGCCGGGGGCAATATAGGTGCTGGAAAATACAACGATGGATCACACGAAAATCGTCTCATGCTGGCGACCCGACTTGCAGATGCCATGAAACGGGCCTGGGATTCTACCCGTCGACAAGCGATAACTGCTGCCGATGTTAATTGGAAAGTTGAGCCTGTATCTCTACCACCGGCTAAATACTTGTATAAGATACAGCAAAATTTGTCTAAAAATAATGAGTTACTTGTTGAAAACAGGGAGAATGCAAGAAAGATGGCATGGTTAAAGAGATGTGAAGCCGGCAAACAAATTGACGTGGCGTGTCTGAAGTTAAAAAATGCAAGAATACTGTACCTGCCGGGCGAACTTTTTGTAGAATATCAGCTTGCAGCCAAAGCGGAGCAACCGAATCTTTTTATTGCAATGGCTGCCTACGGGGATTTGGGACCGGGCTACATTGGGACAGCTATTGCTTATGAGAAGGGTGGATATGAAGTAAGCGAAGGAGCTTCAAACGTTGCTCCTGAAGTTGAAGTGGTGCTCATGAAAGCAATCCGGGACCTGCTGTATGACTAAAACTGAACTGTCTATTGGAAAAAAAAATTACAATAAACTTGACAAGAACTTTAGCAAATATCACACTAATACTTATCGCTAACGTTTTATTTGCACAAAAGAAAAATCCTGAATGGGTTCAGGAAACACAAAACGCCAATTGGCAAGCCCGCGACTCACAGGGTGAAGTTGTTTATCAAGGCAAACTCTGGATACTGGGCGGATGGTTCAATTCCTACGAGGCGCCACCCCGTGATGTGTGGAACTCAACAGATGGGAAAAACTGGAAACTGATTAATAAATCCGGGCCCTGGGTCCATAGCGATCTGGCTATGTCAGTTGTTTTTAAAAACAAAATGTGGATGATGGGTGGCTGGTATAATGGACGTCTCGAAGGGCATTCAGCCAGCAACGAAGTATGGTCGTCAAAAGATGGAGTAAAGTGGAAATTGGAGACTAAAGCAGCTTCCTGGTCGCCAAGGGTGGCCGCCGCAGTAGTTATATTTAAAGGTAAAGTATGGTTGCTGGGCGGAACGGAGAATTATTATTTTGGCAACAGAAAGAGCCTTAAAAGCGATGTTTGGTATTCATCCAATGGAAAAGATTGGAAACTGGCCACGGCAGATGCCGGATGGCCACCTCGTGCTTATCACCAGGCTGCGGTGCTGAATGGGAAAATATATGTTTTTGGAGGTGGAAATTATGTTCCGGATTATTATGCGAAAAATGACGTTTGGAGTTCAGAGGATGGCATCCATTGGACAAAAGTATCTGATGGCGCACCCTGGCATGAGCGGCTATGGTTCTCTTCAGTTGTTTACCGTGACCGGATTTGGGTTATGGCCGGCTGGTCAAACAATCCGTACAAAAATTGGTCGGATGTCTGGTATTCGAAAGATGGCAAGGATTGGACACCGTTTACGTCTGATGTGGTATGGAAAGAACGCCATGAACCTTCTGCATATGTTTTTAAAGATAAAATTTGGATAGCCGGCGGGATGACTCCTCCACTTGCTAATGATGTATGGTCTTTAGGGTTGCCGAAAGATTGGTAATTATTTAATGAATAAAAATGTATCTAAATGGAAGATTCAAGAAGAGATTTTATTAAAAAAACAATCATCGCATCTGCAGCCGTATCCTTCGGTGGCATATTGCCATCCTTTAGCGCGAAAAGCTATGCTAATATTTTAGGCGCTAACGAGCGTATCAGGGTTGGGGTTATGGGCGTTCATGCCCGCGGACTGGCCTTGTCTAAAAATTATGCTCAACAAAAAAATTGTGAAATCATCTATATTTCTGATGTCGATAGCCAATCCATGAATATATGCATCGATACGGTAGATAAAATTCAAAATAAGCGACCTAAAGCCGCACGGGATTTCAGAACCGCGTTGGAGGATAAATCACTGGAGGCATGGGTAATCGCTGCACCCGACCACTGGCACGCACCGGCAGCCATTCTCGCATGTAAAGCCGGGAAGCATGTTTATGTAGAGAAGCCATGCTCTCATAACCCATATGAAGGTGAAATGTTAGTCGCTGCTGCAAGAAAATATAAACGCCAGGTGCAAATGGGCTCGCAACGACGTTCATGGCCCAATGTGATAACAGCGATTAAAGAAGTACAAGATGGTGTTATTGGACGGGTCTATTATGGCAAAGGATGGTATACCAATAATCGTCCTTCAATTGGTACAGGTAAAAAGGTAGAAGTGCCATCATGGTTGAATTATGATTTGTGGCAAGGCCCGGCGCCCCGTGAACCCTATCGCGACAATATAGTTCACTACAATTGGCACTGGTTCTGGAATTGGGGCACGGGTGAATCAGGGAATAATGGTACCCACATGGTAGATTTATTACGCTGGGGCATGGAACTTGAATATCCAATAAGTGTTAGCTCTTCAGGCGGACGTTACCGATACACAGACGATTGGCAAACGCCGGACACGCAAGTAATCACCTGGGAGTTTCCTGGTAATAAATTAATGGATTGGGAAGGGAGGAGTTGCAATGGACGTGATATAGAGGGTTCCAGTGTTGGAGTTGCATTTTATGGTGAAAAGGGAACGCTTGTTATTGGGGGCGGCAATTCTTATAAACTCTACGATCTGAAAAATAAATTACTGAAAGATGTAAAAAATGACATCGCCATAGATGCTCGTAACACAGTGGATCCATCACAGGCTTTGGATGCATTGCATATTCAAAACTTTTTTGACGGTATTCGTAATGGCACTCCATTAAACGCAGAAATATTAAAGGGGTACCAAAGTACTTTATTAAGTCAGTTGGGCAATATTGCAGTGCGTACAGGCACAACTCTTAAAACAGATGGAAAAAATGGCCATATCATTAATAATGAAGAAGCGAATAGATACTGGAAACGTGAATATCAATCAGGGTGGGAGCCAACTCTTTGAATGTAATAAAAAAATAATCGAAAGAATTTCAGATTAATGAAATCAGGAAGAAATAAAAGACTTCACTTGGATTAATATTTTTTCGCTTTTAATTCAATAACTCCAATTTTTGAAACGATCAAAATAGATAAATGACTTACAATAAACTTGATTTAGTTGTTATTGTTCTTTTCTTTTTAAGTATGATTATTGTAGGGGTTTGGTCTTATTTTAAGAGTAAAAATTCTGAAGATTATTTTGTTGCAGGAGGAAGGTTGCCCTGGTGGTTGGCAGGTATCTCTCATCATGTATCAGGCCATAGCGGGGCTGTTTTTGTTGCGTATGCTGCTGTAGCGTATACTCATGGTTTTACCATGTATATGTGGTGGGCATTTCCTGTGGGTGTTGTTATCATAGCGAGTGCTAAAATATTTCCTGTTTATTGGGTGCGGCTGCGAAAGAATTTTCAGATACAATCTCCACTCGAATATCTTAAAGTGAGGTATAATCTATGGACACAACAGATCATTGCCTGGGCAGGAGTATTGTTGAAAGTGTTTGATGTGGGCGCTAAGTGGGCGGCTATTGGTATTTTGCTTCATGTGGTAGCAGGCATCCCAATGACTACAGGTATTCTTGTTTCAGGAGTGGTCACTTTAATCTATGTTACTTTTGGAGGTCTTTGGGGAGTGATTATTACAGATCTTATCCAATTCATTGTCCAGGTTCTTGGCGGAGTGGTGATGTTCATTTTGGTAGTTAAACATCTTGGTGGTTGGGATTCGATTACAGAAATATGGAAGCAACTCCCTCCGGAGCATAGCCAATTGTTCAATGATCCTTATACCGTGGCCTTTGTAGCCATTATGTTTTTCCTGTATTTTTTAAGCTACAATGGTGGCAGCTGGAGCCTTGCCACGAGGTATATTTCTTCTCCGGGTGAAAAGGAGGCCTCCAAGGCAGCTCGTCTGTCGGGGATATTGTATTTGATCTGGCCATTGATATTATTTTTCCCAATGTGGGCAGCCCCTCTTATTTTGCCGGGGCTTGAAAATCCCAGCGAATCCTATGGGTTATTAATGTTAAAGATATTGCCACAGGGGATGGTAGGTTTGGTGGTTGCTTCATTGTTTGCAGCTACTATGGGTATGACGGCTTCTGATGTAAATACAATTGCTGCAGTGATCACAAGAGATATACTCCCGGTTGCTTCCAATAAATTTCGCGATGATAAGCATTCTCTTCGTACTGCCCGTATCACTACTTTTCTCTTTACCCTTGCAACTCTTGTTATTGCATTAAATTATGAACGATTTGGTGGAGTGCTGGGCCTGATTGTCAATTGGTTTGGGGCTTTGTTAGGACCCACGTCTATGCCTTTATTATTAGGCCTTCTTCCTATATTTAGAAAATGCGGACCTAAAGCAGCTATTGCTTCCATCCTTGCAGGAGTGTTAACGTTTATTATTACAAAAGAGATAAATACCCACAGTCTTGCAGTTGAAGTAGGATTGCCTACGATTGTTTCAGGTGTTGTATTTATTAGCGTCGGATTGGCAACTAAAGCAGTACCTGCTAAAGTAAAAGACTTGCTTGTGGCTCTTAAAAAGACAACATAGAAAAACTATTTATGCAAACAAAAATCGGCATAGAAGATGAAGCGATTAACTGTATTAATTGCATTACTGGCAAAACGGAAGAGGTAAGTTTTAAGGATGGTAAGGTAATGAGCATCACTGAAGTGGGAATTAAAGAAAATGATCTTCCTTTTATTGGCCCGGGCTTAATTGACCTGCAAATTAATGGCATCAATGGAATTGATTTCAATGCCACTACTTTAACACAGGAAGATGTTGTAAATGCAACTCAGTATTTGTTAAGCCAGGGAGTTACTACTTTTCTTCCAACAGTAATTACTAATTCTGACGAAAATATTTTAACGATAGTTCATACTATTTATGATGCATGCAGATCTAATTCCGTGGTAAATGAATGTATATGGGGAATTCATTTAGAGGGACCTTTTATCTCACCCGCCGAAGGTGCTAAAGGCGCTCATGATGAAAAATACATAAAGGCGCCTGACTGGGATCTCTTCAATAAATTCCAGGGGGCTGCGGGTGGAAAAATTAAACTCGTTACGATAGCACCCGAGTGGGAAGGATCCTGTTCATTTATTGAAAAATGCAGGGAACAAGGAATTCTGGTTGCTATGGGACATTCATTGGCAAACACCCAACAAATCAGCCTGGCAATAAAAGCAGGCGTGACTTTGTCAACTCATTTAGGAAATGGAATTCCATTATTGTTAAAGAGGCACCCTAACATGATCTGGGATCAGTTAGCGGCAGATGAACTCTATGCCTGTATGATCACTGATGGCATCCATATACCTGATTCATTCATAAAGGTAGTGATGAAGAATAAAGCTCAAAAGGCTCTCATAGTAAGCGATGCCACCTGCTTTGCTGGTATGCCTCCGGGAGAATATCAAAATCACATTGGCGGATCAGTAATATTGGATAAAGAAAAGAGAATTTCTCTCAAAGACTCTCCGGGATTATTGGCAGGAGCCGCAAAATCATTGTTGGAAAATGTGGAAACGTTACTGCATCACAATCTCGCTTCACTTAAGGAAGCCTGGGAAATGGCATCCCTCAACGTAGCAGAAATGCTCGTTAAGACCGATCCTGCTTTTTATGAAAAAAATAATGATAAAGTTATTTTCCGATTAGCGGGTAAGGCTATAATCATAACTACCGTAATTAAAAATGGAAAAATTGTTTTTGAAAAGTAAACATATATGAATCAATAAATTTTAGTGATGGGAAGTAAAAGCTTTGGTTTCGGAATAGTGGGCGCAGGAATGATATCTAATTTTCATGCAAGGGCTATTTCAGAAATAAAAAATGCCCGACTGCTAGGCATATATAGCACCAACAAAATTAAATCGCATCAATTTGCGAATAGGCATGACTGTAAGTGTTATGATACATTAAGTGAAATGTTGAGCCAACCGGAGATAGACATCGTTTGTATTTGTACCCCTTCTGGAATTCATCTTGAGCCGGCGATTGAAAGCATCAAAGCGGGTAAGCATTGCCTGGTTGAAAAGCCTTTGGAAATAACTGTTGAAAGATGTGATCAAATAATTGAGGCTGCCTATAAAGCCGGGGTAAAAACAGGTGTTATTTTTCCTTCCCGTTTTTATAGAGCAAGCAGGCAATTAAAAAAATCCATAGATGAAAAACGGTTTGGAGAGCTGGTATTGGGCGATGCCTATGTAAAGTGGAGCAGGAGCGCTGAATACTACCAATCAGGCAAGTGGCGTGGTTCATGGAAATATGATGGCGGAGGAGCATTAATGAACCAGGGAATTCATTCAGTAGATTTATTGCAATGGTACATGGGGTCTGTTGAATCAGTGCAATCTGTATCTGCTAATATCCGGCATAAAGATATTGAAGTGGAAGATACTATAGTTTCTACCATAAAATTTAGAAACGGCGCTTTGGGAACTATTGAATGTTCGACCGGGGTTTTTCCGGGCACACTTAAACGGGTAGAAATAATGGGTACGAGTGGTACAGCAATTTTAGAAGAAGACCATTTAATACAATGGCAATTTGAACAGGAAAGTAATGAAGATGAAGATATAAGAAACACAATGCAGCAAGGCACTATTTCGCACGGAGGGGCATCTGATCCTGCTGATATAAGTTTTGTGGGGCACCAAAAGCAGATAGAAGACTTCATTCATGCAATTGAAACCAATGGTACGCCTTTAGTAGACTGCAAAGAAGGTCGTAAATCAGTTGAAATTGTATGCTCTATTTATGAAAGCGCCCGGTTGGGTAAGATGATAGAATTGCCCTTGGCTAGTATTTGAATGACAGAATTTAAATTTTTAAAAAACGATATGAGCAAGGTAAAACAATGGACAGCTAATAAGTTAAAAGTAAAAACCTTTCAAACGAGGGGAGAAATGGGCAACAATGCGGCTTATGAGGTTTCTCAAAAGATAAAGGAACTATTGACGAAAAAAGATATGATCAATATCATTTTTGCCGCTGCCCCTTCACAGAACGAATTTCTATCGAGCTTGTCGAGAGAGGAGGGAATTAACTGGAGTAGGATCAATGCTTTTCACATGGATGAATATGTAGGTTTGAAGAATAATGCATCACAGCGTTTTGGACAATTTCTAAAAGAAAGAATATTTGGCAAAGTGTCTTTTAATAAAGTGTATTATATTAATGGAGAAGCAGATGACCCCGCATTGGAAGGCCAGAGGTATGCCGATCTTCTAAAGCAATTCCCCGCAGATATAGTTTGTATGGGCATTGGCGAGAATACGCATATTGCATTCAATGATCCCCACGATGCCGATTTTCACGATCCACTTATGGTGAAAGAAGTTAACCTGGATGAGGTATCGCGGCAGCAACAAGTAAACGACGGTTGTTTCCCGAACATAGATGAAGTGCCTGTTTCTGCCATCACCCTTACTGTGCCCACATTACTCGATGCAAAAAATATTTTTTGTATTGTACCCGGCACAAATAAGGCGCAGGCGATATATCATACTTTGAATGAGGAAGTAAATGAAAAGTATCCAGCCACGATCCTTAGAAATCATGAAAACGCTATTCTTTATTTAGATGAGGACAGCGCTTCAAAGCTATAAGAACAGCTATATAACCCAATATTAAAGTGATGCAAAGATTGAATGGTACTGTCTCCCAGATTAAAAAACTACAATTTTTTCCCTTAATTATGCTGCTTATGTTCAGCCAGGGATGCATCAATAATGGTAATAATAAAGAAGTTAAAAAAACAGATTCATCTGTAATAAGACTTATTACATTGGCCCCTGGTCATTTTCATGCCGCTTTATTACAAAAGTCAATGTATGAAGGGGTTGATTCTACTGTTCATGTGTTTGCGCCGGATATGCCTGAAGTAAGATCGTACCTGAATTTGATTAACGGCTACAATAGCCGAAAAGAAAATCCTACTACCTGGAAAGGAGATGTTTACACTGCACCGGATTATCTGGATAAAATGCTAACGACCAAACCGGGTAACGTAGTGGTAATTTCTGGTAATAACCGGTTGAAAACGGAATACATTAAAAAGTGTGTGGATGCAGGATTGAATGTGCTGGCTGATAAGCCGATGGCCATTTCTAAGGCCGGGTTTGATGAATTAAAAGAATCTTTTGCCGATGCAAAAAGAAAGAAGGTGTTATTATATGATATTATGACGTCACGGTATGAGATCACTAATATTTTGCAAAAAGCATTTTCTCAACTCCCTGATCTTTTTGGAGAACTTCAAAAGGGCACGCTGAAAAATCCTGCAATGGTTTCAGAAAGTGTACATTATTTTTTCAAAGAGGTATCAGGTGTTCCCCTCACCCGGCCAGATTGGTATTTCGATGTACAACAGGAAGGGGAAGGTATTGTTGATGTAACTACCCATCTTGTAGATTTGATCCAGTGGGAATGTTTTCCGGAAGCCAGTCTGGATTATGAAAAAGATATTAAAATGCTTGCTGCCAGGCGTTGGGCAACAATATTAACTCCCGCACAATTCAGGCAGGTGACAAAGAAGGATGCGTATCCTGATTTTCTCAACAAAGATGTAAAAGATAGCATCTTAAGCGTATTTGCCAACGGGGAAATGAATTATACTATTAAAGGATTTCATGCAAGGGCATCGGTTGTTTGGAAATATCAGCCGCCCAAAGGAACAAGTGATAGTTACTATTCTATATTGAGAGGTAGCAAAACTAACCTCGTAATCAGGCAGGAAAAAGAACAGCAATATCAACCTGTTCTTTACCTGGAACCTTCAGCTAATATTAGTAATGATGCCTGGCAGGCCATGGTGAAAAAGGGAATCGATCAGATCAATGGCAACTATCCCGGACTTACTTTAAAGAAAAGTAAAAATGGATGGGAAGTTGTGATCCCCGCGAGCCTTAAGGTGGACCCGGAGCAACAATTTTCCCTGGTAGTAAAAAAATATTTGCAGTATCTGCGTGAAGGGAATATGCCTGAATGGGAGATATCTGCTATGCTGTCAAAATATTATACAACAACACAGGCATTAGAAAAAGCATTGAACCCATAGGATTGCAGGTAAGTAAGCAAATTATTAACCCAACTTTTAAAAAATACATTTATGACACAACCTTTCAACCGCCGCAAATTCATTAAAACCACTGCTGTCACGGGCCTCGGCCTGGGGCTTATGGGAAACGCCAGCCCGCTGTTTGCCAAAGGACGAGTGCCTGCCGGGAAGAGAGTTGGCATTATTGGCCTGGATACATCACACAGTCTGGAGTACACTAAAGTACTAAATGCTACGGATGCATCATCGGAATTTGGCGGGTATAAAATAGTAGCTGCTTATCCACAGGGCAGTCTCGACATAGAATCATCGACATCGCGTATCCCCCGATACATTGAAGAAGTAAAAAAGATGGATGTGGAAATAGTAGACAGCATACAGGCATTGCTGGAAAAAGTAGATGTGGTGCTGTTAGAAACGAATGATGGCCGCCGCCATTTAGAGCAGGCGATACCCGTATTGAAGTCAGGAAAGATCATGTTTATTGATAAACCCATCGCAGCCTCTCTGGCAGATGCAATTGTAATTTTTGAAGCGGCAAAGCATTATAAAGTACCGATATTCTCTTCTTCTACCTTGAGATTTATGTCCAGCGCCCAGGAAGTAGTTAATGGAAAAATAGGCAAGGTATTGGGCGCTGATGCATACAGCCCATGTTCTTTAGAAAAGACGCATCCTGACTTTTTCTGGTACGGCATACATGGGGTAGAGCTTTTATATACGGTGATGGGCACCGGCTGTAAGAGCGTTACGCGTGTGCACACTGAAGGCACTGATGTAGCAGTAGGTACATGGGAAGATGGACGAATAGGGACTTTCCGCGGCACACGCACAGGAAAGCATTTGTATGGCGGCACTGCTTATGGTGAAAAAGACGATGCTGTTTTAGGTCCTTTAGTGGGCTATAATCCATTGTTGGACGAGATCATCCGATTTTTTCAAACCACTAATGTTCCTGTAAAAGCAGAAGATACGTTGGAAATATGTGCTTTTATGGAGGCTGCGGATGAAAGCAAGCTTAGAAATGGAGATAGTGTAAATCTTGATGAAATTTGGAAACGTGCCAGAAAAGAGGCGCAAAAAAAGCTCAAAGAATTAATTTAAGAATTAATAGTTGAAGCATGGGTGTGATATTAATTATTTGATTATTTCAAGTCTTGATAAGATATGGGGAAACATCTGGTGATAAATGATTTTAGATCGTTCCTGGAAGCAAAAGTTGTCTTAATTATTCATAATTAAACTTAATCTATTATTCATGAGAAAATTGGAGGAAGGTTATTCCCGCCGCGAATTTATAGCTGGCGCAGGTCTGCTTGCTATTGGACTCTCTTCGCGATTGAAGGGAATTGCTGAGATTCCGGAAATCAGAAAAGAACCAATTATTGATATTCATCAGCACATTCACTATCATGAACGGACTGATGAACAAATGCTTGCTCACCAAAGGGCAATGGGTGTTACTACCACTTTTCTTTTACCGTCCGGGCGCCCTGTAAATTCACCATCCACTCATGATGGAATTTCTAATGGGTTACAGGCAGAAGCCGGAGGAAACGCAGAGTGTTATTTATTTGCAAAAGGACACAGAAAAGAATTTCTGTTTGGCGCCTGCGCAGTACCAGACTTACCGGATGCAATATATGAGATTGAAAAATATTTAAAATTGGGTGCGGTAATTATCGGTGAATTAAAGTTTGGGGTAGAATGTGATTCGTCGGAAATGCAAAAGATATATCAATTGGCGCAAACCTATAGTGTGCCGGTACTCATGCATTGGCAGTATAAAATGTATAATTATGGGTTTGAGCGTTTTCATCTAATGCTGGAAAAATACCCGAAAGTTAATTTCATTGGCCATGCACAAACCTGGTGGGCTAATATTGACAAAAACCATACGGATCAATCAATCTTGTATCCAAAAGGCCCGGTTACTCCCGGTGGAATTACGGACCGTTATCTCAGTGATTATCCGAATATGTATGGCGATCTCTCTGCAGGATCAGGTTTGAATGCCCTTACCCGTGATGAAGATCATGCAAAGTCTTTTCTGGAAAGACACCAGGACAAGTTGGTGTATGGCAGTGATTGCGAGGACCCGAGTGGGTTGGCTTCAAAAGGATGTGCCGGTGCTCTTGATATTGCAGAGGTACGTAAACTTGTATCCAATAAGCAAATTGAACGTAAATTATTGTATGAAAATTCGAAGAAATTATTTCGTCTTTAATTTAATGAGTTCCTTAAAGATGAATAATCATATTCATCTTTCTTCTTCAAATTTTAAGTGATTTAATCAGAAAACAAATAAAAATTATCAACTTCCTTAACAATAAAAATTATGTATATCAAAAATAAAGGCAACCTTTTAAAAGGGATTTTGGCTCGTAATATTCAATTCCTGGTATTGATAATCATCTTAGGTTCCTGTAAGAGTAAGTCGCACTATACAGGTCCGCTGACCCCAGAAGAATCCATGAAGACTTTTCATTTTGCTGAAAATTTTAAGGCCGAGATATTTGCTACTGAACCTTTAGTGATAGATCCGGTCTCAATGCAATTTAATGAAGACGGAAATGCTTATGTAGTAGGTATGCTGGATGCCTACAAACCCGATTCTGTAAAAGGAAAAGGGAGGATCGTTATGTTAAAAGATCTGAATGGAGATGGAAAAGCCGATACAGCCATAGTTTTTGCGGACAGCATCAGGGAGGCATCCAGCATTTTGCCATGGGAAAAAGGCTTACTCATTGCGGCAGCACCCAATATTATGTATTATAAAGACACTAACGGAGATGGGCGTGCGGATACAAAAGAGATTCTTTTTACCGGTTTTTTTAATAAGAACGAAGAAGCTCAGATCACCAATCTTAGTTTTGGTATTGATAATTGGATATACGCAAATAATACCGGGCAGGCAGGCGAAATAAGTTTTACCCGGAAGCCAAATGCTCCAAAGCTATCCCTGCAGGGAGCCGATTTTCGTTTTCGCCTTGACCGGAATCAATTTGAGCGTAGTACCGGCCCTGGTCAGTTTGGCCTGGCTATAGACGATTGGGGGCATCGCTTTTTTACAGCGAATTCCCTGCACATCCGGCAGGTAGTAATTCCATTGAGATATTTGGAAAGAAATCCTTATCTACCTTCTTCCGATAAAACTGCGGTTGAAAATATTTCTGATCATGATCCGCTCATGTACCAATTGACGGAAACGCCCTATTGGCGACAGGTGCGTACTGATCGGCGCAATAAAGAATTTCAGGAACATCACCTCGATAGGGTGGAATACGCCCGGGATCATTTTACTGCAGCTTCCGGCGGTACAATATATGACGGCGACGTTTTTCCCAAAGAATATTATGGTAATATTTTTACCGGAGACGTTTCCGGGAATCTCGTGCACAGGGATATTCTTTCTAAGTCTGATACTGCTCCTTACTTTATAGCTAAGCGCCCTGATCAGGAGAAGGATAAGGAGTTTCTACAATCTACAGATACCTGGTTTCGTCCCGCGAGTTCTTCAGTCGGCCCGGACGGGTATCTTTATGTAGTTGATATGTACCGGCAGCATATTGAAACTCCAATGTCCATTCCTGAGGATTTACAGGTCGGTATGGATTTTAATGCCGGAAATAAATATGGTCGTATCTATCGCATTGTACCCGAAAATGCAGGGGCTTACAAAAAAGTGACTCCTGATCTTAAAAACGCAACATCTGCTGATCTTGTAACCATGCTCACGCATCAAAACCGCTGGTGGCGTCTACAGGCTCAAAGGCTTCTTTTAGAGCGCCAGGATAAAAACGTAATCCCGGCGGTGAAATCGTTGTTGGCCCAAAATGAAGATCCAAGATTCAGGTTACATGCTCTGTATGTTTTGGAAGGGATGGATGCTCTTGATGCCGCTACCGTGAACACCGCTATGAAAGATCCTTCCCCAGGCGTACGGGAAAATGCAGCGATACTTTCTGAACGCTTCCCGGGTTGTTTATCTCAGTTGGAGGAGATGGTCAATGATTCCTCGATCAGGGTAGCTTTCCAGGCAACATTAAGTTTAGGTGAATTTAAGAATAACAGCGTAATACCCGCATTGGCAAAAGCATTGGAGCTACATGGCGAAAGCTCGTGGTTTAGAACCGCAGTTTTAAGTTCCGAAGCGGGATCATCTATTGACTTATTGAAAACTTTGGAGAAGAATTCATTTTTTAAGGATACCTCATCATGGAAATTAACATTTTTTGCGGCTTGTTCTAATGTAATTGGTGCACGTAACGAGAAGGACCAGATCGTAAGTTTATTAGACAACCTGTCTCAACCCACTATAGCTAAGACAGCGGGCTGGCAGGAAGCAAGTGTAAAGGGCTTGATCAAAGGATTGGAAAAGCCTGAAGGGTTAGATGCCTCTTTAAAAGAAAAATTAAAAAACATTTCATCAGAAGCAGGCAGCAACGTCACCAAAGCGATCCAGGACTTAAAAGAATTGTATGCGAAGATTTAAGATTTTAGGGAACTAGAGTCAATTGAGAAACAGTAATATGTACAATGATTTTTTCCTATGTCACTATCTGTAAGTGAATAGTCTAATGCAGGTGTCTCAGTATAATAGGAATTAATAATTGATAATTTAAATAATTCAGTTAATGGGAAAAAAAGGTAACTCAAGACGTGAATTCTTAAAAAAAAGTTCATTTGGGGGTTTAGGAGCGGTACTCGGCGTAAATATGGTGCCATCCTTATTTGCCAAAGCTGGGGATGTGGTAAATGATCAAACACTATCTATACATCCACGTTATCATCGCTGGTATGTGGATCCCGGTGTTGAATGGCTTGAGACCAATACAGATTATGCGACACTCGATTGGTCAATTCCACTTTCTAATGCAGCGCTGGTTCTGGTAGATGTTTGGCAACGCCATTATATCAAAGATACAGAAGCAAGGGGAGAGGTTATTATCAACCAAAAACTGGTGCCGTTATTAGCAGCCTGTCGCAAAGCAGGCATGCCGGTCATTCATGCACCCTCCATGCCGGTAGCCCGGAAGCACACGAATTGGATAAAACTGGTAAATGAATCTGAGATAGCGCCAACGTATGATAGTTGGCCACCTGCAACATTTCGCAATTTAAGTGGTTCGTACCGGTCTTACAACCGGCCGGTAGAGCCCCGGGAAACAGAAAGACAAGGGCTTCCTCCACTTGATTTTCATCCTAAAATTCAGCCAACAGGCAAAGAGCCTGTGATTGCTACTGGTGAGGAATTGCATCGTTATTGCAAACAACAGGGGATTCTCTTTCTGCTTTTTGCTGGTTTCAATACCAATGCCTGCATACTCAGCCGTGATTATGGTACGATTCAAATGAGTAACCGCGGTTATGAAGTGATCCTTGTCCGGGACTGCACAACCGGGATGGAATCAAGGAAAACACAACCCACGTTGAGCCAGACCACAGGGGCTATTCTATTATTGGAGATGTTTGGACAATATTCGATCACCTCGCATGAAATGATCAACGGACTCCCGAAACTAAATTCATAACCTGTTTTTTTTAATTCAATTTTTTTATAAATGCAATAATTGCGATGACAAGAGCGGCTTTACTTTATTCTAATAACTTATATTTTTATGTTGAACATCAACCGTCGAAAGTTCGTAGCCAATACCGCAGCTTCGGCAGCGGGTATTTTGCTGGGCAATGGACTAATGGGGTTTGCTTCTAAAGCAAATTCAGCTAGCTCACTTACCGAAGATAAAAAGGTAAACCTTATGCAGCAGGTAATGAAGTACCGGAAGATAGATTCACACGCGCATGTGTACTTTACGGATGATAGTCCCGGGACACAGATAGCGTTTGCCGACAGGTTGGGAATTGGAAAGCTGATGATCTCAAGGAATATGGAGCCTTTTAGTAAAGGGTTACCTGAGGAATTCAGAAAATGTAACGATTTGGTGATACGATGTATGAAGCAATACCCCCACCGGTTAATCGGGATGATGGTGTTAAACCCAACCTACAGGAAAGAATCGCTGGAAGAGATAAAGCGCTGTGTGGATGCAGGGATGGTGGGTACCGGGGAACTCTACAATCACGTGAAAATAAATGATCCTCTCTTTTATCCTATCATTGAAAAGTTCATTGATCTGAAGATGATCATCCATATGCATACTGCGATTGGCTATTCGCGGGTAAAGCTTGATCCCGGGGAGCCTAAAAATATATCTTTACCTGAAGATTTTGTAGATATAGCCAGGCGATATCCCGAAGCCATGTTTCAGTTTGCGCACATAGGGGGTGGCATCGATTGGGAGTATGCCTGCAAGACACTTAAAAATTCTCCGAATGTGTATGTGGATGTTTCCGGAAGCAATAATGAGGCTAATATGATTGATTTTGCGCTTAAATACCTTGGTGAAGACAGGCTTCTTTTTGGATGCGACAATAGCTTTTACCAGGGTGTGGGTCATATTTTCTCTGCAAAACTCACGGATGCCCAGCGTAAAAAGATATTTTTTGAAAACTATAGCACGATACTAAAAAAAGGGGGTAAAAATGTTGATTGATAGTAACGCTTATATTGGCCATTGGCCATTCAGGCAATTTGAATATCATACCCTTGATGCCCTATTAGGCCGTATGAAAGAATTTGGCACAGACCAGTCTGTTGTCAGTAATTTGAATGGAGTTTTTTATAAAAATACCCAAACCTGTAATGAAGAGTTGATTGATGCGATTGGCAGTAAAAAGATTTATCAAGATAGGTTTATTCCTTTTGCAATCATTAATCCGATCTACGGTGGCTGGCGAGATGACTTTGAAGTATGTAGCACCAAGATGGGAATGAAAGGAATACGGCTCTATCCCCAATACCATGATTATGATATTGCTTCACCAGCCTGTATCGAGCTTGTAAAGATGTGCCGCGACCACGGCCTCCCTGTAGCCTTCACATTAAGGATGGTGGACAGGCGTACCAGTTCATGGATGGACCTTGAGAAAGAATGGTCACTAAAAGACATTGCTCCGATAATAAGAGCCGTGCCTGATGCTAAGTATTTAATTTTGAATGTTGCGAACAGTACCGCCTTGGGTGATGAGGATACTGCACTTTTTAGAAAGACGGATTTATTGATGGATTCATCGGGAAGGAATATTATAGATTGGGTGAATCTGTTTAATAAATATGGGAAGGACAAATTTTGTTTTGGTACCCATTCTCCAATTTTAGATTATTGTACAGGGCTATTGCGAATTGAAGCTCTAAGAGATAGTGAAGCTGATGAAAGTACGAAGGAATTTTTACGTTCCGGCAATTTAAAAAGGTTATTTGGAATATAGAATTATAGCTAGAGAGATTCTTTGACTTTCTTAAAAAGGAAACACAGTTAATGCAATAAGATTTTTTTTTGAAGGTAACAGGGTAATTAAAAATTTTTTAAAAACTATAAATGAAAAAGTACAGGGTATTATTACTGATATATTTTATATCATTTTATGGGCTTCTTCCCTCCACAACTTTGGGATATATAAATCCTGTAAATAAAATTGAGAGAGGATTTAAATTGTGCTGTGATAATGAAAGTCTAACCTTTTCTGACTCAGTGCCTACCTCTGGCCGCAAAGGAAAAATAAGTGGTTGGGAGATATTATTTGATGGGAAGGGTACGGGTAAATGGAGATCAAAAAATAGTGAAACTTTCCCATCAGAGGGGTGGGTAGTGGAAAATGGATCTTTATTCTTAGATAAAAAGGGCGCCGGGGATATTATCACCCGTGAAAAATTCGGCAATTTTGAACTCGACCTGGATTTCAACTTAACTTTTAGCGCCAATAGCGGTGTAAAATATTTTGTTGGAGAATTAAAAAATACAAAGACCGGGGATATTGTAATCAATGGCCCTGAATACCAGATTATAGATGATTATAACCATCCTGAAGTAAAAGATCATCAACATGATATTGCCGCAACTGCCTCCTGTTACCTTTTATATGTTCCGGAAAATGTGCACTTGCTTCCTGCGGGGCAATGGAATCACATCAGGATCATTGCCAAAAAAAAGCACGTAGAGCATTGGTTAAATGGCGTGAAAGTGCTGAGTTATGAAAGGGGGAGCCCGGATTTTCACAAAAAAAAATCAGAGACCAAATTCAAAGATTACGATGATTATGGGGAGTTGGCAAGGGGTCACATTTTGCTTACCGACCACGGCGATAAGGTATATTTTAGAAACATTAAAATAAAACGTTTATAAATTAATCCACTAATGAAATATTTACTTTTTGGTATTTTATCTTTTTTATTAATAGGGTTGTTTAGTGCAGGGGTATATGGGCAGCCGGGCAATTCAAAAGATTGGAAGGCAGGCATTGCCAATTTGGTAATCACCCCTGATCAATCTCTGTGGATGGCAGGATATGCTAACCGTGAACATCCTTCAGAAGGGAAGATAATTGATTTGTGGGCTAAGGCTTTAGCTTTGCAGGATTCGGATGGAAAGCAGGTCGTACTCGTGACAGCCGATTTGGTGGGAATTCCAAAAAGGCTTTCCGATCATATAAGAGACGAGTTAAAAATAAGATTTAATTTATCGCGGTCACAAATTGCTATCAATACTTCTCATACTCATTCAGGTCCTGTTTTGTCAGATGCTTTAATTAGCATTTATCCGGCGAATGAAAGCCAGCAAAAAGACATTGACCAATATACTAACCGATTAGGCGAAAAGATCGTGGCTTTAGTAGGTAAAGCCTTGAACTCAATGGAACCGGCACAATTATATTCCGGTAATGGAGTTACGCGGTTCCAGGTAAATAGAAGAAATAATGTTGAATCAACATTGTCTTTGCAAACCGACTTAAATGGACCAAATGATTATGCAGTTCCGGTGATAAAAGTAGAAAATAAGAAAGGGGAATTAATGGCAATAATGTTTGGTTATGCTTGCCACAATACGGTTCTCGCAGGCTATAAATGGTCGGGCGATTATGCAGGATTTGCACAAATGGAACTTGAAAAAGATCATCCGGGCATCACTGCTTTATTTGTTCAAGGCTGTGGTGCAGACCAAAACCCTTTGCCCAGAAGAACAGAACAATTGGCAAAGCAATATGGACAGGAATTAGCAGCTTCTGTTAACAGGGTGCTTACAGAGGAAATGCAGCCACTGTCATCGCATTTGTCCACAACCTATGCTGAAGTGGAATTATCATTAAACAACCCTCCAACTAAAGAAGAATTATTAAAGAAGGCGCAGGAAGGCGCAGACTATCAAAAACGCTGGGCACAAAATCTGATTCAACAAATTGATCGTGGCGAATCACTCAGGAAATCTTATCCTTATCCGGTAGCGGTATGGAAGATTGGCGAACAGCCCATAGTTATTTTAGGCGGGGAAACTGTAATAGAATATTCGATTTTACTCAAACGAATTTTTGGCCCTGATTTGTTTGTGCTAGGATATTCCAATGATGTGATGAGCTATATTCCTTCTGCTAAAATACTCCAGGAAGGTGGATATGAAGGAGCAAGTTCTCAAATGGTTTATGGATTGCCGGCGACCTGGAATTCAGACATCGAGACCATAATCGTACAGGAAGTTTTGCAGCTTGCAAAGCAGGTGGGATTGCTTCCAGCTATTTCAAAAGTGAATTGATCGTTTTCCGGTACTAAAACGTTTGCAGTACGGCCAGGTAACGTTACAGCCAAAGTCGAATAGGATTAAAAATCATCAAATTATATTCATTCAAAAACATTTTAAAGATGGAAAATAAAGATTATTCCCGGAGGAAATTTATCAATAAATGTTTAAACACAGGTAGTTCATTTTTTGGAGGTGCCTTATTATTTAATAGTTGTAATACGAATGATTCCTCTGGTGGCGAAAGTGAGAATAAAAAACAAAGTACTTCGGAAGGCGCTTGTAATGATTTATCAAGTGTAAGTAGTGAAGAGATTGAGAAGCGGCAAAAATTCGGTTATATAGAAAAAACGACTGATCCGGAACGTTTTTGCGGCAATTGTGGTTTGCATATTCCTCCGGTTTCTGAGAAAGATTGTGGCGGATGTTTGTTGTTTAAAGGGCCGGTAAACCCTGATGGATACTGTGTTCAGTATGCTGCTAAAGTATAAATGAAACCTGGATTGATTTAAAGTTTTAAAAGCCCATTACATTGCGGTTTTTAACCGGTTAATAAAAAAATATTTGAAAGATATGTTGGACAGGGCATTGTAGATTTTCACTCACTTATAAAAGGCAAAGCTATCAACGTTTTCTTTATCTTATTTCTTTATGTACCAGTATTTACAAACAAAAAAACTTAGTAATTAGCTTTTATGAAAATCAAATTTTCCATTTTGTTCTTTTTTTCAGTCGGTTTGTTAATGAATGGCTGCCAGACTGCTTCTAAGAATCCTGCAATTTCTTTTGACAATTATAAAATTGCCGATGGGTTTGAAATACAATTAGCAGCTTCGGAACCTCTGATTGAGGCTCCGGTAGCTATGGATTTCGATAATCAAGGCAGAATGTGGGTAGTTGAAATGCGTGGTTTTATGCCAAATATTGCCGGCACAGGTGAGGATAAGCCAAATGGCAGAATCAGTATTTTAGACAGTTTAAATAAAGAGGGAAGAGCACAGCATGCTAAAATATTTTTGGACAGTTTGGTACTTCCCAGGGCGATAGCGCTTGTTTATGGCGGCTTGTTGTATGCTGCCCCTCCAAATTTGTGGTTTGTAGAAATAAACAATGACAAACCTGGTAAAAGGACTCTTGTTGATTCGATATATGCGGATGAATATTCAAACCCGGAAAATCAGGCTAATGCATTAATGATGGATATTGATAATTGGATATATAGCGCCTACTCAACATCACGGTATCAGCTTAAAGATGGAAAGTGGATAAAGGAGCCCACCTCATTTCGTGGACAATTTGGTATGACAAAAGATAATTTCGGCCGGCTTTATTATAATTACAATGAGTTACAACTGGCGGGTGATTATGTATTGCCTAGTACTTTAATCAAAAATCCCTACATGAAGCCAAAAGAGGCTGTCAACAAAGTTTTAACTGAGAATCAAAATATTTATCCTTTACATCCAACCACAGTAAACCGGGGTTATGTAGAAGGAATACTTAATAAAGACAGCGTTCTGATAAAATTTACTGCCGCATGCGGTCCATTAATTTACCGCGGAGATCAGTTCCCGGCTGAATATAGTCAAAATGCTTTTGTTTGTGAGCCTGAAGGGAATTTAGTCAAACGCAATATTCTTAATTTCGGGAGCCTTAAGACAGCGGCTTTCCAGGCCTGGAATGACAAGGAATTCATTGCTTCAACCGATGAAGGCTTTCGTCCTGTCAATTTAGTGAATGGCCCGGATGGCGCTATGTATGTCGTAGATATGCACCACGGTGTTATGCAGCATATAGTATCTGCCACACCCTATTACAAAAATGGGATAGCCCACAAAAAGTTAGATACCCTGATAAATGCAGGACGAATATTAAGGATAAAAAGCAAGGAGAAGAGCCTTGATAAAATTCCTGATCTTACCAATGCATCCGCGACCGATTTGGTTGGCTTTTTACAAAGCGATAATGGGTGGGTAAGAGATAGAGCGCAACAAATACTAATTTACAAACAGGAGTACCAGGCAGTGCCTGAATTAGAAAAATTAATACAAGAGAGTAAAAATACAATAGCTGCCATACATGCCCTGCGTACCCTGGAGGGACTAAATGCTTTATCGTTTGAATTTCTTCAAAAAATTGCAGCTTCAGGGAAACCAATGTTATCAGCACATGCGCTTCTCCTTTTGGAAAAGTATAATACCATCACCAATATTAAATCAATGCAAAAGTTGGCAACTGATTTAATCAACAGGAATGATACGGTTGTTGACCTTTACCTCGCGATTTCTTTGGGTCCCTGGGTTGCTATTTCAAGTGACACATTTTTGCCCATACTTGTAAAATTATCTGATACCTATCCGGGGAATGGTGTTTTTCAGGAAGCAGTAGTAAGCAGTCTAAAAGGGATAGAAGATAATTTCAAATCTTATGTTATCAAGTCAAATGATAATAAAAAACCGGGCGAAATAATAGACAACTTGTTAGCTCAGACTATTCGGAATAAACAGGATGATAAGATGAATTCAATATTTGTGCTAAGAAAAATCCCCGTTCCCGGATTGCAAAAGGGATTGATAATTTATCGCACCACTTGCTCCGGATGTCATGGCGCTGATGGAGAAGGAATTCAGTATGTGGGCCCTCCTCTGAAAGGATCTCAATATGTATCGGGCCCTACGGATAGATTAGGAACGATCATTTTGTACGGCCTGGAAGGTCCAATTCATGTAAGCGGCCAAGTGTACAAGTTTAATGGACCAATGCCAAACTTTGAAAATATTTATACAGATAACGAAATAGCAGGCATTATTGATTATTTACACAATGCATTTGTAGCTGCTGATCCTAAGCTTCACTTCGGTCGTAAATCAGTTAAGTCGGAAGAAATTAAAACTCTTAGAAATAAAAGATCTGGTACGCTTACAGAAGGGGATTTATTAAAAATGGATAGTTCGAAAAAATAGGAAGGGAAAGAGAATATTTAAGATTGGATAATCTGAGTGGTCACTTCGGATAGACATCAATTAGAGCGGAAAAATAGATTAGTCAATTCTGCTATTATGGAAAGTTGATGGTTCATTTTATTACTTCATTAAAACAGGCAAAATTTAATGGATTAAAAGGTAATACTTGCTGATCAAATTTTATCATATCACATTATCCTCAGAAATCTTACTATAAATTACCTGGCCAATACCAATTTTACCTCCCTCAAATCCAGCATAGAACCTTTTTGAGATTTTGAATTAGATTTGAAGACCATTTTTTGAATTCCAGGCGATAAATGAATGGTTCCTAATTTCTGTGTTCTGTAGGTAAACCACGAACCGGTTTTGCTGATCTTTCCTTTTGTCTTCTTATTACCGGCTTCAAATACAACAGATTTTCCGGCTTCGCTATCGGAAACCGCCCATTCAAAGTATACGTCATATTTTGCAGCTTTTTCTACTTCCACATTCCACTCAGCACTGTCTTCAGTGGTAAACCATCCGAATGCTTTCCATTCGGGCATATATTTAATTTTTGGCCCGATAGCCTTCGCATCTGCTGCAGTCAAATGATACGTTCCATCCTTTCCTTGTTTAATCAGCTCCTGGTGGTTAGTTGAATCTCTTTCTAATTTAAATGGAGCCGGTACCAGGTCATGCACGGCATTTACAATTAGGTCTTCCACTGTTTCAGAAAAGGGTGATGGCTTGTTATACCAATACATACTGGTCTCTCCTTCATAGCCGCCTTCCTCTATTACACGACGGGATGCAATGTAACAGGGCACATCGTTGGAATAAGCATTAATCCAAAGATGTTCAGCGCCTAATTCATTTTTAAGCCGTATTGAATAGTCCACCACTACTTCACCAGCCAGGTTTACCATTGCCAGTTTATTGCCAAAGTTCCAGGTTTGAATTGGATAATCCAGCTCTGAAAGAATTGTTTCTCCTCTTTCAACACGATCAAGCTCAAGGCGTGCCTGATAGCCCTTCACGGTTTTATCTTCTGTTAATTTAATCAGTTCAGGAACTGTGGGAACTTTAGAAAAAGGTAATTTAATCCATTTCATATTTCCAACCGGGGGCGAAGTCAGCGGCTGTAGCTGTGACGTGAGTAGCTTATCTACATTATCAGAAATCTCCTGTCCGTGTGATTTCACATCCTCTATATTACCTCTTGGTTCCGGATTGGCATCGCCACCGCAACCCAGAGTAACCATGGCCATAACTCCAGGATGTTTGGCTTCAATGATACGTTGGGCTTCACCAATCCAATCACCATGAATTTCGTTTATGTCGCCAAGTGTAGTTCCATGGCAGGCATAGCTCACTAATATGGCCCTAAGTGTGCCATCAGGGTTGGCGATACGCAACATAGGCAACGCGGGATCAACCGGACCACCTTTTGTACGGCGGTTTGCTGCAAACAAGGCTTGTCCCTGGCCCCAGGCAACGAATGCCGGTTTCCTGTTATTTAGTGCAGCCAATGCTACATCCTCCAACTTTTGGCCAAGTTGTTCGGTATATTGTGCAATATGAAGGAGTTGATTCAATGCAAGCAGGGAATCATTGAAATGATCACCCCGGTATTCAAGAATATTGAGGAGGTTTCCCACTTCAGGACCACCATGCGTATGAGAAGCGCAAATGGCTAATTGCGCAGGATCAATTCCCATTTTATTTGAAAGTTGCTCTGTTAATTTTTTGGTAATGCGCCACGGAATACCCACCAGATCTACAGTAATAAGAATCGACGGATGCTGAGCATCACTTCCAAAAGCAAGTGCCTTGGCTAACAATCTATGGAGTACTTTATCCGATTCAGACTTGACTCTGCTTGCATAGCCTGCAAGGCGAATAGGGTTATCAGGGGTAATATCAACTAGAGCTACCCCTACTTCCATTGTTCCATCAATAGCGCTACTTTGTTGCGAAAATGAAATCGTAGTACTAAGCAAAAAAGATAGGAGGATTATGATCTTTTTTACCAATGTGAGATTTTTAAATCTGGTGGAAATTAATTTTAGGTTTGATTTCACGCTTTTAAATTTGGATTGAGCAGGCTAAATCAAATGTATGGTTCTTTTGCAAAAAAATGAACCGGCAAACGGAATGAAGCAATCGAATAATAATTTCCAACGATTGAATAATAATTTCCAACGATTGAAGTTACTATGCGCTGCCACAAACAAGAAAATCGGTATAGTTTCGTAAAAGACCAATTCCAATAGCGAAAACACAAAAGGGTTTCTCAGCAGTTACAGTTAAGGCTTAATCAATGTCGCAGCATATTAAAAAAGAAAATTCTCACAGAATTCCTATGAGCCCCAATAAGCCCAAATATAAAAGGGGCATGGCTATAACAATTTCGAAAGATTAGAATAAGGCAGACTGGCTTTGGAGGAGTTAAAAGTTTTTATTGAGTTCAATTTTGGAAATAAGAACCCAAAATTTTAGTAAAATAGATTGACTAAAACTAAATTATTAACCAAAATTATGTAATTATGAAATTCCCATTTTCTCAGGGCCATCGGTTTACTGTTCTATTTTTGAATGGTATCTTCTTTTTCTTTGTATCCATAACGACCCTACAAGCTCAAAAGCATTCGGTAAAAGGCAAAGTAACTGATAGTACAGGCATAGGATTGGAAGATGTAAGCGTAAACATAAATGGTTCAGCGAAAGGTACTACTACAAATGCAAATGGGGAGTATTCGATTGATGAAGTGTTAGATAACGCCTCTTTGGTATTTAGCAATGTCGGATTTGTTACTCAAAGCATCAATGTAAATGGGAGATCCACTATTGATTTGGTCCTTCACAGAAATGCATATAGCCTAGGTGAGGTAGTTGTGGTTGGTTATGGTACCCAGAAAAAAGTAAATCTTACAGGATCTGTTGCCACTATCTCTGCTAAGGATTTATCAGTAGTACCTACAGCCAGTGTAGGTACTTTACTTGCAGGCAAGTTGCCAGGATTAATTGCAGTGCAAAGCAGTGGTGAGCCTGGGTTAGATAATCCAAGTCTTTCCATCCGGGGATTTGGTCAAGCCCTTGTTGTAGTCGATGGTATCCCGGGACGGGATTTTACCCGTCTTGACCCGTCTGAAATTGAAAGTATTACAGTTTTAAAAGATGCGGCATCTGCCGCAGTTTACGGAGTAAGTGGAGGAAATGGTGTAATTCTCGTAACTACCAAACGTGGTAATATAGGGAAACCCCAATTAAATTATCAATTTAATTATGGGGCACAGCATGTTACGAGATATCCAAGGTTCGTTAATTCTGAAGAATACGCTATACTGAAAAATGAAGCTTCTGTAAACCTGGGCGGCCCTATAATTTATACCCCGGAAGAAATACAGAAATACCGCGATGGAACTGATCCCAAATACCCAAATTTTGACTATTACCACTATTTCGTAAGGGATTATACACCACAGGTACAACAGAATTTATCTGTGAGAGGGGGTAGTAAGAATATTAAATATTTTTTCCTGCTGGGTGGTATTAATCAGACAGCCATGTGGAAAACGAAAGGAGATAATCAGGGTTTCAAAAATTATAATTTTAAATCAAACGTAGATGCAAGAATTAATGATGATTTAAATATTTCCGTAGACTTCAGTGCCAACAGCCAATATGGTAATAATTTAATACAAAACTCTTATTTGATGTCTTCATGGATGCAATATTCATGGCCAATTTTTGCACCAACCACTCCCGATGGTAAAATAGCTTCTACTAATTACGGACTGACTGCCTACCTGGACAGGGATTTATCTGGGTATATCAAGACCAAACGAAACACGCTACTGAGTAATTTATCTATTAACTATAAAATACCGTTTGTAGAAGGATTGTCGGCCAAAGCTACCTTCGCAAAGGATTTGTATTATAGCAACGAAAAAGACTGGCTTAAAAAATATGTTACTTATAACTGGGATGAAGCCACTCAGCAATCTGTTGCTGTTGGATCGCGTGGTGTTGATCAATTAACTTTATTGAATTCTACCTCAGAAGCGACGCGTATTCAAACGTCCCTTAATTATGCAAAAACTCTTTTTGATAAACATAATATAAATGCCTTATTACTTTATGAAGAAAGCCAAATTTCGGCTGATAATTTTAATGCAACTCGTCAAGGTTATGTAGTCCCAATAGATCAGATTTTTGCCGGGCCTACTGTAAATCAGACTACGGGTGGTGGGGCGTCTGATGATGGAAGGCAGAGTTTGGTAGGACGGCTAAATTATGATTTTGATGGCAAATATTTATTTGAATACAGTTTCCGATATGATGGCTCCCCAAGATTCCCACCCAAAACACGCTGGGGTTATTTTTCTGGTGTATCCGGTGGTTGGCGGCTTTCAAAAGAGAAGTTTATTAAAGACAATTTTAAAGCGATTGACAATTTAAAATTGCGCCTTTCGTGGGGAAAATTGGGAAACGACAACACAGGGGCATTTCAATACCTGACTGGATTTCTTTATCCTTCCCAAAATTATATACTAGGAGGTACAACAGTCACCAGCGGTATGGTTAGTTCCGGATCTCCAAATCCGAATATTACCTGGGAGACAAGTCAAACTTATAATGCGGGACTTGATCTGGATATGTGGGGACGGCTTTTGGGAGTAACAGCGGATGTGTTTTTCCGTAAAAGGAGTGGTATACTTGCAACAAGAAGTTTACAACTTCCAAGCACTTACGGGGATATACTCCCTGCAGAAAATCTGAATTCAGCTAAGGCTGGTGGATTTGAATTGGTAGTAAATCATAGTTATCATATCAGCGAAGTCAATTACGATGTCTCGGCTAATTTTAACTATACAAAGACACGCTGGGATCATGTAGAGCAAAAGAATTTTACTTCAGACTATGATAGCTGGAGAAACGATTTGAACGGACGTAACCAAAATATTTACTGGGGTTTAAATACTATTGGACAATTTCAGTCCCAGCAGGAAATCAATTCTTCTCCCATCCAGGATGGAAAACAAAACTCTACCTTAAGGCCCGGAGATCTTAAATACGAAGATTATAATAAGGATGGCGTAATTGATAATGACGACAGGAAAATTATTGGCAAAGGCGTGACTCCGGAAATAACTTATGGATTATCAATTAATCTGAGCTGGAAGGGATTTGGTATTATTATGAACTGGCAGGGTGCCGCAAATTATAATGTATTGGAAGATTCTTATCTAATTGAGCCATTTAACAACGGTATGAATGCCTATGCATACTTTATGGACAGATGGCACCTTTCAGATCTAAAGGATCCTAATTCGGAATGGATCCCCGGTAAGTTTCCAAGTACCATTAATGCCGGGGCTGTCAATAATAAACAAGTTGCATCTACGTGGCTTAAAAATTCCTCTTATATCAGGTTAAAGAGTTTTGCCCTGACTTATACGATAGAAAGCAAATACCTCAAAAAGATAGGCTTACAAAAATTGGATATTGCTTTAAGCGGGCAAAATCTACTGACTTTTACAGGCTTGGATTATATTGATCCTGAAGCGCCAAGCGGGAGATTGTCTTACTACCCACAACAAATGACCTACAATGCAGGAGTCAACGTAACCTTTTAATCTCAATTATTATGAAAAATAAAATAGTATATATATTCATCTCATTGGTTGTCTTGTCCGGATGTATTAAGGATGTATTAGACAGAAAGCCATTAAACCTTATTTCAGATAGCGATGTTTGGCAATCGAAACAATTGGCAGAAGTTTATTTGACTGCCTTATACGATGTCTTGCCCATTGGATTTTCTACCAGTCCTGCCGGTTTTCAAACATACTATACCGATGAGTCTTCTTATCATGAGGAGACTACGGTTACCAAAGATCTGGGTAACCTGTCGCCATTCTTAAATAGTGGCATGTACACCTGGATCAGACGGGCCAATTATTTTTTAGATCAAATAAAAACGAGCAGTATCGCAGACGCAGATAAAAAAGCCTTAGCTGCAGAATGCCGTTTCATCAGGGCTTATTATTATTTTGACCTGGTAAAGAAATATGGAGGTATGCCGATCATTTCGGAGGTACAAACATTTGATGGAGGCAATCTTTCGGAGATACAGGTACCCCGGAATAAAGAAGAAGAAGTGTATGATTTTATTGCGAGCCAGCTCGATTCGGCCATTGCCGAATTACCTGCCACCTGGGATGCGGCTAACGCAAATAGGGCAACCACATGGGTAGCGCTGGCCTTGAAATCAAGGGCCATGCTCTATGCGGGATCAATTGCGAAGTACGGAAATGTACAGTTAACTGGTCTAATGGGTATTCCCTCGCAGAGATCAACTGATTATTTTAATAAATCATTAGAGGCTTCCCAGGCAATAATAGACGGCCAGAAGTTCGCTCTTTACACCAAACTCTATGATCCTGTTGCCAAAACAGGCGATCCCGCAGCGAATTATCAAAATATATTTATGGATAAGAATAATGGGGAGATCATTTTTCAAAAAGCATACTCTTATCCAAGTAAAGCTCATAGTTATGACAACTTTAATGTACCAGAAGGATATACCACCAACCAGGGAAGCGCTATAGACCCTACTCTGGAAATGGTGGAATCTTATGAGTATGTTGATGGTAGTTCGGGAACCTTAAAAATAAACAGTGGAGGTACTCCTATTCAATATAACAGCCCGGATGAAATTTTTGCGAATAAAGATCCAAGATTTGCCGGCTCTGTTTTTCACGGAGGAAGTGTAATGACTCCCCGCAATCTCCAAATATGGAGAGGAATATATGATACAGACGGCACCTTGTATGATGCGCTTATTCCCTTTCCTAAGGATCCGTCCCGGAATGAAGTGGGGCTTGACGGACCTTTTGAGTCAGGGAATTATAGCAGGACGGGATTCTATATCAAGAAGTACTTAAATACCGCCAGGTTAGTTGTAGAGCCGAATCAATCTGATCAGAATTACATTGATTTCAGGTATGCAGAAATTTTGCTCAACTATGCGGAAGCCGCCTTTGAAACATCTACCCATCTTCCTGAAGCACTTGATGCTATTAACCTGGTGAGGAACCGGGCGGGGATCAAGTTATTAACCCAGCCGGAATTGACTTTGGATCGGATAAGAAATGAACGCAAAGTAGAACTTGCATTTGAAGATAAGCGGTTTTGGGATATCAGGCGTTGGAGAATCGGGACACAGCTATTCCAAAATTCTTATGTCGAGGGTTTATGGCCTTATTTGAAATACCAGAGCGATGGTAGCTATAAATACATTTATGTAAGAAAGAGTGGCTATCCTATTGACGAAGGACAAACCAGATTATTTACTGAGAGGGACTATTATAGCAATCTTAACGAATACATCAGTACTAATAATAATATTGTTCAAAATACGGGATGGTAATTTAAAGAAGTAATCTTAAAAAAAATTAAAATGAAATATATATTATTTTTTTTATTCACTTTATTGTTATTGAGTAGTTGTGAAATTGACAATTATAATGAGCCAAATTTAACAGTATCAGGAAGAATTATCGATTCTCAAAGCAACGCACCGGTAGAGTCTGGGGGCAGCAATGGCGGCACAATAGTGAAGTTCTACCAGGATAATTCAGCGCAGGCGCTTCTTTTTAAAACGATGCCTGATGGGACTTTTACAAACAGCCGGGTATTTTCCGGTAACTATCGATATGTAGCAGAAGGGCCATTTCAGATAATGGTTGATACTCCCTCCATAACGATAAGTGCAAACACTCAAATAGATATTAAAGTAGTGCCCAATGTGAGATTAACTGCTTCAGTAGTTAGTAAATCCGCAACTACCGCAACAATAAAAGTTAATTATGAAAAGATGGATGTTAGTCAAACCCTCGTCAAGCTCGGATTAGTGTGGAGTAATGTTACCAGTCCCAATATATTCACCTTTACCGGCGGCGATATCATTACGAAGGATGTTCATTCTATGAATTTGACATCAGGGGAAGAGGAATTTACTATGTCAGGTTTAAAGGCGGGTACAAAATATTATGTAAGGGCATCAGCCGTTACAAATGCTCCGGGCAATTATTATAATTATAGTACGCAGGTTGAATTACAGGAATAAAAAACTGAGGAGTTACGCAATTTCCGAAACAAAGCTCGTTGGTGGCGTGCAGTTTACTGTGATTGGGTTGTAGAAGGTATGCGAAAAACTAAAACTTGTATTATAGTTGTGACTTTGGGCTGAACGGGGCCCAATTTTCAATATATCCCATAGAAATTTATCAAATCACATTTCCAAATGAAAAAAAAGTCTTCCTGTTTGTTCCAAAATTGTTCTTTTTTGGTTATCGCTTGTTTTGCCGGGCTGGCAGTGAGTTGTAATAATAAACCGGCTTCTCCTTTTAGTAAATCGGCAGAGGCGGCTTTATCTACTTTTACGATAGAGCCGGGCTTTAAGATAGAACTTGTAGCCAGCGAGCCATTAATCAATGACCCTGTGGCCATTACGGTTGATGAGTATGGAAGAATGTATGTAGTTGAGATGCAGGGCGTTCCTTTCAATAAATCGGGTATAGGAAGAGTGGTGCTACTGACTGATACCAACAATGATGGCAAAATGGACTCAAGTACCGTTTTTGCCGACTCGTTGATTCTGCCTACAGGAGTGATGCGCTGGAAAAAAGGAGTAATAATAACAGATCCGCCTAATGTCTATTACATGGAAGATACCAATGGAGATGGCATAGCAGATATCAGGAAGATAGTACTTACCGGGTTTGATACTTCCAACCTGGAGGCCAATGTGAATAACCCGCTCTATGGCCTGGACAATTGGATATATCTTGCCAATTTGCCCGTGGTGAAAGGAACCGGCATTCATTACGCCGGGGATACCAGTATTAATTTACCGGAAAGTTCAGTCAGGTTCCGGCCCGGCCAGCATCAATTAGAATCCTTATCGGGTAAGACCCAGTTTGGGCAAACATTTGATGCCTGGGGTAATCACTTAATGGTAAACAACAGTAACCACATCTACCAGGAAGTAATTGCATCCCGTTACCTGGAAAGGAATCCCGACCTCGTAGTTTCCAACGCCACGCAAACGCTGGCTGACCACTCGGAAGTTTTCCCGACTACTAAAAATCCGGAGTACCAAATGCTTACCAATGTAGGAGTGTTTACTTCTGCCTGTGGCCTTACAGCTTACCTTGGTGGAGCATTCCCTGAAAAATACAATAGCAACGTAACTTTTGTCGCAGAACCCGTGAGTAACCTGATTCATGTAGATCACCTTCAAGCCAACGAGGTAACTTTTAAGGCCACAAGCATGCTTGACCATAAGGATTTTCTTACTTCCACTGATCCTTACTGCAGGTTGGTAAATATGTATGTTGGACCGGACGGTGCCCTTTATGTGGTGGATTTTTATCGCCAGATCATTGAGGGACCAGAGTTTATGTCTGAAGAAGTACTTAAGAAAGTCAATCTTTATAATGGGACCGGCACAGGACGTATTTATCGCATCAGCGCTTCTGATGCAGCTCCCCCGAATTGGACAAGCGGCCTTAAATTGGGAGACGCCAATGATGAACAATTGGTAGAAAAGCTGGCAGACAAGAATTTATGGTGGAGAAATAATGCACAACGGCTACTGGTGGACAGAAACTCCGATAAGGCTATATTTTCATTAACTAAGATGTGTCAAAATCCTGATGCCCCCATGGGACGCTTACATGCATTATGGACACTCGAAGGGATGAATAAACTAACTTCGGATTTAATTACACATACGCTCAAAGATCCGTTGCCTGGTATTCGGGAAAATGCCATTAAATTGGCAGAACTCCATTTATCTGTTGATCCCGGCTTAGTTTCTGCTTTACTTACTATGAAAGATGATCCGGATGCAAAAGTAAGATACCAGCTTTTATGTACACTAGGCTTTATAAATACACCAAAAGCAGGCCAGGTTAGACAGCAGCTTCTTTTTAAAGATATTAATGACAAATGGGTTCAAATTGCCGCATTAAGTGCCACTTCTTCGCAAGCTGTTCCTTTGTTAAATGGCGTACTTTCCAGGTACGATGCCTCTACTCCTGCCTATGCATCATTAGTTCAGTTATTAAGTGGCATAATTGGAAAAAGCCAGAATCCAGTAGTCATCCAACAATTCCTTCAAAAGGCTGTTGCTGATAGTAAACAAAACACATGGCAGGTTCCCCTTATTGAAGGTTTCGCTCAGGGACTTGGGGACAGAAAACCTTTACCCCCCGATTTAGGAAGTGTGCGATCGTTACTTATACATACTATTTTAGACGATTCTTCTAGTTTAATATGGAAAAGTTCCTTACGCGTTTTGCAGGTCATGGGGCTTCCTGGAGGGCCTCAAGATAAAGCAGCTATGCTGAAAGCATTTAAAATAGCGGGTAATGTAAAACTGCCGCAGGAGCAAAGATCTGTAGCTATAGATTTTCTTGCCTTGGGGAATGCTAAGCCCCACGAATTATTTTTAAAAAAACTAATCGACCCCACTACTCCGCAACTTGTTCAACTGGCGGCTTTAAGAACAATGAGTGCCATCCCTGGTGAAGAAATTAGCAAGTTTTTGCTGCAGCAATGGCTCACTTTAACACCAGACTTACGAAACGATGCCATAAACACATTTTTGGTTAGCCCTGAAAGGGTTAAACTCCTTTTAGATGCAGTCGAATCGGGAGCAATTAACCGCGGTGCAATAAGTTGGAACCAAAGTGTTCGGCTTAGATCCGGAGGAAAGTATATGGATCGGGCTAGAAAATTATTAACCGAGACTGATGATGAGCGCAAAGAAATCATTAAACAATATGAAGATGCCCTCGAATTAAAGGGTAATCCGGAGAAAGGTATGTCAGTGTATCAAATGAATTGTGCCGTCTGTCATCAAAAGGGCGGGAAGTTCGGAAGAACATTTGGCCCGGACCTGGGAACAGTCCATGCATGGTCCTCCGAAGATATTATGACTAACATTATAGATCCAAACAGATCCATTTCTCATGGGTATGATCTCTGGAGTGTAAAACTTAGTAGTGGAAAGATAATAGAAGGCATCATTTCAGCAGAAACTCCAACAGCCATTACCTTGAGTAATACAGCAGGAGAGGTAACAAATATTGCCAGGCAGGACATTACTTCATTAAAGGCATTGCGAATGTCCGCTATGCCCGTGGGGTTCGAAAAGACAATTAATAAGCAACAAATGGCTGATCTTCTGTGGTTTCTGCGTAAAGGAGAATAGCCTGCATTTGCTATCTTATTTTATTCGTAGGAATAGTTGCAGGTAAAGTTGTAAAGATGAAAAAGAAGCTTGATGGCAACGACTGGTGTAAGTGGATTCAAAACTATCTATAGATAGCACGCTCGTAAGACCAAATTATTTTGAAAACACGGACGAGCGGGATGCAAGTTATACGGTTCATGATATTAAAAAAAGTGGTTAAACTAACCCGAATCTTTTTGCGGCCCAATAACATTTGTAGATGGTTTTAGGGGTGGTAAGATGGTAATGTGTAACAATGTTTCTAAAGGCTATACTGTAGAGTGTCAATGTGATTAAAGAGTGGCTACATTCATAATCATAGTTTGGTATTTTAATTATAATAAAAATGGCGAAAAGCAGCTTTGACAGACGGCAATTCATTACTTCGTCAGGAATGAGCGCTCTTGGATTAGTGTTTTTAAATCCCGGTCCCTCCTTTAGGAATGTCATTGAACAATTAGGTAATTTTCAAAAATCTGGCTTACTTTTTTATAGAGATTTAAATGGTAAGAAAAGGCGGGTAGCTACTTTGGCTGAATGGGAAATAAAAAGGCGTCAAATACTGGAGGGAATGCAGCAGGCAATGGGTAAGCTGCCTGGCTTTTTGAATTTGCCGGATATGAACATTCAAATAATTGATGAAATAAAAGAAGAAAATTATACCCGCCAAAATATAAGTTTTACAGTTGCTGAAAATGAAAAAGTTTCGGCATACTTGTATGTTCCCACCTGGCAAAGCGAAAAAGAAAAATTCCCCGCAATGCTGGCACTTCATGAAACTGATCTTATCGGGAAAAAGAGCGTAGATGGCCAGGGACGTAATAGCAATCTTGCTTACGCCAAAGAATTGGCGCAACGCGGATATTTAGTCATTGCTCCTGACTATCCCAGCTTCGGAGATTTAAAAGATTACGATTTTAATACAGACCGGTATCAATCAGGAACAATGAAAAGCATATTTGACAATATGCGTTGTATTGATTTACTACAAGCCAGAGCAGATATAGACCCCGGACGAATTGGCGTGATCGGCCATTCATTAGGAGGCCACAATGCAATATTTACCGGCGCTTGTGATAATCGCTTAAAGGTGATTGTATCAAGTTGTGGTTGGACATTAATGGATTATTATAATGCAGGGGAAGAAGTTACTAAAAGGTATAGAGGCACATTAGGCCCCTGGGCGCAAGAGCGGTATATGCCGCTATTACGTGATAAATATGATTTAGATACAAAGAAAATACCTTTTGATTTTGATGAAGTTATAGCTATTCTTGCACCGCGTGCATTTTTTTCAAATTCTCCATTGAATGATGGCAATTTTAATGTGGAAGGTGTCAAAAAAGGAGTAGCTGAAGTATCTGAAGTCTATGATTTTTTAGGAGCAAAAGATAAATTAGAAGTTCGATATCCAAACTCTGAACATGATTTTCCACCAGAGGTTCGCCTTGAAGCATATCGTTTTATTGATAAAGTACTTAAAATTACTTTCGGGAATAAAAAATTAGGATAAATTGTATAGATCGTATTGCGCTAATAAGGCACATTTGGTACCGTGCCTAAACGTATGGAGGCAAATACCATTGCTTAAATCTGAAAATTATACCCGGGCAAAAAATTCCAGGCGAAAACTGTTTTTTGAAAACGGCAAAAAAACTATTCAGAATTTAATAATTAAACTCAATGGATCCCAAACTAAATTGATCAGTCATGAAAAAGTCGAATAAAAAAAATTCCAGGCGGAAATTTATAAAGCAAAATTTATTAACCAGTGCCGGGACGATTCTGGGTGTGAATTCTGTATCGGCATTTTTCCCTTCGCGACAAATTAAAGACATAGACACTCCCGCGATATTGGGAGGGACTCCTATTTGGGATCTAAAGCAAAAGGTCAAGTGGTCCAGATGGCCTGTGTGGAACCCTAAAACAGATGAACCACAAGTTCTTGAAGTACTTCGAAGTGGGGTGTGGTCACGGGCGGGCGTGGTAACCCAATTTGAAAATGAATGGGCCAAAACAATTGGTGCTAAACGCTGTTTGAGCACCGTTAATGGAACTAATGCGATGATTTGTTCTCTTGTCAATTTGAATATCGGCGGAGGAGATGAAGTAATTGTTCCGCCATATACCTTTATTGCCACTCCCCAGGCTGTGCTGCAAACAGGGGCGATGCCGGTTTTTGTTGATACCGATCCTGAAACTTTTCAAATTGATGTAAATAAAATAGAAGAAAAAATTACTCCCCTGACTCGTGCCATTTTGCCTGTTCACATTGCCGGGCTTCCGGCTGACATGGAACGAATTATGCAGATTGCAAAAAAAAACAATCTTGTCGTGGTTGAAGATGCTTGCCAGGCGTGGCTGGCAGAAATTAACCATAAAAAAATGGGAACATTTGGCAATGCCGGATGCTTTAGTTTTCAGAATTCAAAAAATATACCTATAGGTGAGGGTGGAGCTATTGTAAGCGATGATGAAGAATTCATGGATAGATGTTATTCCTACCATAATTACGGCATATCTCACGGTACTATGATCCCGAAACATGGATCGGGGCTTGCAATGTTTGGAACCAAACTGCGTATAACAGAATACCAGGCGGCCATTGGATTAGCGCAATTGAAGAGATTAGAAGGACAGACTATCACCCGAAATGAAAATGCAACCTATCTTAAATCGCAAATGGAGGATATCCCGGGAATTGTGCCTTATAAACTTTACGATCATGTAACCAGGGCAGCTTTCCATATCTTTCCGTTTCGTTATCAAAAGGAAGAATTTAAAGGGCTGCCAAGGACCCAGTTTCTTAAAGCATTAAATGCTGAAGGAGTGCCTTGTTCCGGTGGATATACAACTCTAAATGACAAGCCATACCTGCAAAATGCCTTTCAGTCAAAAAATTTTAAAAAGATGTATTCCGATGACATGTTGGATTTCAAAAAATATTTAGAGAGGAATCATTGTCCGCAAAATGATAAACTTTGTAATGAAGAGGCGGTGTGGTTTATGCAGGAATTGCTTCTCGGCCCAAAATCGGATATGGATTATATTGTATCTGCAATCGATAAAATCCATAAAAATGCGGAGACAATTAAAAAGAGCTTAAAAACTTAAATTGTCCTATCAAAAACGAGAAAACAGGTAATACTCAACCTTTTCCCTTAAACGCTGAAATCGTAAAAGGAAATATATTATAGAGGCCGCAGATTCTTACTGTTCTAAAAAGATGCAGCGTTTACTTTATTATTACTTCATTAAAATAGAATCTGTTCCAAAAGAGAGCTAAACAGTTTCCTCATTCTTCAATAAAGGGATCGTAGTATAAAATTTCACAGAATATCAAAAAATCATTAGCCTGATAACAATATGATCTTTAAATCACCGAAGTCTCTTTACAGAAAATCAAGGGTAACATTTCTCATTACTTTGGCGTGGGTTGCGTTATTTTTTGCCAGTTGCAGTCAAAAATCAAAAGTGACGGGAGATTTACATGGCATCCAGGTACCCGAAGGGTTTACCATAGAGCAGGTTGTAGATTCTTCTTTGATAGAATACCCCATGTTTGCTTCGTTCGATAATACCGGCAGGCTTTTTTTAAGTGAATCAACAGGAGAAACATTCTCTACGGAAGAGCACCTTAAAAAGCCTCCATATCACATTCGACTGTTACAAGATGTTGATGGAGATGGTCAATTTGAAAAAAGTACCATTTTTGCCGATTCCCTCACTTATCCAAAAGGAGCAGTTTTTTTCCAGGGGAGTTTGTATGTTGCCTCTGCACCCGATCTCTTAAAGTTAACAGATACCGACGGTGACGGGGTGGCTGATAAACGGGAAGTAATCCTTTCAGGATGGGTGTTAAATCATAACGCAGCAGCATTCGGAGGGCCTTTCATGGGGCCTGATGGCTGGTTGTACCTGACAGATGCACGGCGCGGGTTCGATATCACGACCAAAGAGGGCAAGGAACTCAAAGGCAGAGGAGCCCGGATCTGGCGCTGCCGCCCTGATGGAAGCGGGCTTGAATCTATGAGTGGTGGGGGATTTGATAATGCCGTTGAATTGATCTTTATGCCTGCAGGAGAGGCCATCGGTACGATGACCTATTTCACTGACCCTATGAATGGTTTTCGGGATGCCCTGATGCACTGGGAATATGGAGGTGTTTATCCTAAGCCTGAGCAAGTGATCGAAGATGACAGCCTTAAACTAACAGGCGACCTGATGCCGGTAATGACGAAGTTAGCTCGTGTGTCACATGCAGGCTTAATGCGATATGAGGGATCAGCATTTGGTACTGCTTTTAAAGGAAATCTCTTCACCGCTCAATTTAATACCGGTCGAATAATGAGATACATTGTCACTCCTGCTGGAGCCACATTTCAAACGAAAGAAGAGCCCTTCCTGACCTCTGCTAATCCAGATACACATCTGACTGATGTGTTGGAAGACGCTGATGGAAGCCTGTTAGTGGTAAATACAGGGGGATGGTTTATTGCCGGATGTCCACTCTCGGTTGTAGCCAAAAAGGATGTTAAGGCTGGTATCTATCGCATTAGAAAGACGAGTGAAAAAGCCATTGACGATCCATGGGGAAGGAAACTCAATTTAAGTAAAATGCCACCCCAGGAACTGGTTCAGTATGTTATGGATACACGTTCTGCAGTGCGAAGGCAGGCAATCGAACAATTGGTGATCATAGGTGAACCTGCCATAAATGAAATTAAAAAAATCCTTCTTTCATCCCAGGATGAAGAAGTGCGTACAGCGGCTGTATTCATACTTTATAGGATCGATAAGCCGGAAGCAATGGATATGGTACGGGAAACACTGGACGATAAAAGCGCCATTGTACGCACAGCAGCAGCAAGGGTATTGGGATTATCAAAAGATCAGCCATCAGTTACTAAGCTGATGGAGATGGTTCAAAATGATAAAGCTCCTTCTGTACGGCGGCAGGTCGCCACCGCTTTAGGGCAAATAGGCGATACACGTGCTGTCAGCGCCCTGGTAAAAGCATCATTCAACCCGGATGATCGTTTTGTTGAGCATGCAATCATCTATGCACTGATCACGCTTAAGTCGCCTGAGCCTCTCGTTCGGGCTTTAGGAGATACCTCCGCTACAATCCGTAAAGCGGTGCTAATAGCGCTTGACCAGATGGATGGCTTACCCTTAAAAAAAAACCAACTGGTTCCTTTCCTGAACAGTAGCAATAAACAATTGCAACAAACAGGGATATGGGTTGCACTGCATCATCCCGACTGGGCAGATGTCGTAGCAGACTATCTTAAAGGGCATTTGAATTCCAAAGAGCTTACAATAGAAGAGGAAGCTTCAATGAGCAACCTTATGATCAAATTTAGCCCCAATACCCAAATTCAGAACTTCATTACAGCTCAATTAGATAATAAAAATTTAACCTTATCAAAAAGATTATTACTAATTGGTGTCATCAATCACTCTGATGCAAAGAAATTACCTGGTTCGTGGGTAAAGCAACTTGGTAAACTGCTACATAGCAGCGATCACGAAATCCGCTCAGGGGTTTTGAATTTAATCAAATCGCGCAGTATATCTGAATTGAATAATGAGTTAAACGGTATCGTACAAGATCCAAAAACACCGACAGAGTTCAGGCTTAAGGTACTTAGCGCACGACTGATGTCAGACCCGCATTTATCTCCAACAGAATTTGAGATGGTTTTTAAATATTTAAGCCCTAAGAATGAATTCCCTGTGCGGCAGGAAGCATCACGTCTTTTAACGCAAGTAAAGCTAAGCGAATCTCAGTTGGTTACCCTCGCTACAGAACAGGTTGCGACCGCAGATATTTTTCTCTTACCCGATCTTGTAAATGCTTATAAAGGAGGCAATAGTGAAGCGGCAGGAGCAGCCCTGATAGCTGCATTGCAAACTTCTAAAGATAAAGACCGTTTAGGCAATCTATCTGTAACTGATATGGAAAAGCTCTTTGAGACTTATCCACGCACTGTTCAGGTGGCCTCAGCCACATTGCTAAATATTTTAAAAGAAAAACAGGCGTCGAGACTTGAGGAGTTAGAAAAGTTACAATCACAACTTAAGAGGGGAGATGTTGCAGAAGGAAGAACACTTTTTTTTGGTAAAGCTACTTGCCTGAGTTGTCATTCTGTTGGCGGCAGAGGAGCGGATTTTGGGCCCGATTTATCCAATATTGGAGAAATCCGCTCACGCCATGATATTCTCGAAGCGATTATGTATCCAAGCGCCAGTTTTGCCAGGGAACATGAAACTTCTAAAATTGTAACAAAGAATAGCTCGTACCTCGGTATTATCAAGGAGCAATTACCGGACGTTTTTATCATAGCAACAGGGCCAGGTTCTAAAGTCCGCGTCCCACGATCTGAGATCACATTCATTGAGCCAGAGGAAGTGTCAATGATGCCTCCCGGGCTACTGAAACAATTAAGTATCCAGGAAATATCAGACCTGGTTTCTTATCTTGAATCACTTCCTAATGGATTGGGCCAGATAAAAAGCCACGAGTAAAAAGAACTTATCTCTTTGTTAGTAGAGATTACTTTAATATAGGTTCATTAAAATTTGTTGAAGTTTTAATTTTAAAATTCTAAAAAATACAAATTGAAAAGAATAATTCTATTCACCCTTGTAGTTATCTCGGGTATAGGCATGAGAGTTGAAAGCGGCTTCGCTCAAACTGCTCGGTCTCAACAAAAGACGATTCATCTATTCAATCGACAAAACCTTGATGGGTGGTACACCTTTATTAAAAACCGGGGTCGGGATAAAGATCCAAAGTCAGTTTTTACAGTAAAGGACGGCAAAATAAATATTTCCGGCGAAGAGTGGGGCTGTATTACTACTAATGAAGAATTTGAAAATTATAAGTTGGTGGTTGAGTATAAATGGGGTGACAAGACTTACGGTGAAAGGTTCGGCAAAGCCCGGGATAACGGAATTCTTTTTCATTCGAAAGGTATAGATGGGGGCTATTCAGGTACCTGGATGCATTCAATTGAGTGCAACGTGATTGAAGGCGGTACCGGGGATTTAATCGTTGTGGGAGATGGAAGTAATCAGTTTTTGTTAACCAGTCCCGTAGCGGCTGAACAGCAAAATGGATCCTATATTTTTCAACCGGGAGGTGATCCTGTAACTATAAATAAAGGTCGCATTAATTGGATTGGCCGTGACCCTGATTGGAAAGATGAGAAGGATTTTAAAGGGAAAAACGATCTGGAAAATACTATCGGAGAATGGAACAAGTTGGAATGTATCGCAAATGGAAATGAACTCGCGATATATCTAAATGGGACGCTGGTAAATCATGCAATAAATTCTAAACCATCAGTTGGCAGAATACAAATCCAATCGGAAGGTGCGGAAATATTTTATAGAAGAGTAGATCTCACACCACTACCAGCCAGTCATCCCCTGCGTCCCTGAGGGATCCAAAATTTTTTTTAATGGGAAAGATTTATCAGGTTGGAAAATTCACGGAACTGAAAAATGGCATGTGGAACGAAGGTTGGCCAAACGGAATCTAAGGGAGTAAAAGAGGAGTGAGAAATGATAAAAAAAAAGAGTTGAACCCAGAAGTTAAGGGTGGCAAAGAAAAGATCGAGAATAAAAATGGCAAAGGGAGAATTTATTAATCCAATAAATGAAATGATCGACGTTTTATACCTTTGAGAAGATAATTTATCAAGCTATATAAAGTAAGATAAAGACAAGTAAAGTTCTTATAAAAAACGGCTTTTACAGACCTAAAAATAGACCGGTAAAAGCAAAACCCGCTTCCAGAGCGGGTTTTAGTTCAAATCTTGCGGACCGGACGGGACTCGAACCCGCGACCTCCGCCGTGACAGGGCGGCATTCTAACCAACTGAACTACCGATCCATTTTTTTATCAATTCAGAATACTCACTGGCTGTTGAACAAGCCATTTTAAATATTTCTTTATTAGACTTTTTCAATCTTTTTCCTCAATTAAAGCATCTGTCTTTGTTTCAAAAGCCCGCACAAATATAAGCCGCCAGGGCCTTTTACTTTTTGTAGACTCGCTTTCGCCATTATTATGTTGAGCAACTCGCTTAATATAATCTTGTGAACTGCCTTTATAAAAATCTCCGTTAATCTCCCTTTCCAGGATATACACGTAATACATCTCCTCTTATTTAAAGAACTTTTTCGAACCCGTCTCGTCTTGGGCGAGATGACAGGGCGGCATTCTAACCAACTGAACTACCGATCCATTTTGTAATTCGGGAGCGCAAGATAATTAAATTTCAATTTAACTGAGCGTTTAAAAAAGATTTTAATTTAATATTTCTCGAAATCAAAAATATTTTATAGAACGAGCCCTTAAATTTTTGTAGCCATAACAACCACTTGTTTCTTTTTAATTTTGACATCGTAACTTCATCGCCTCAAAAAACTTTCTTTTTTGTAGGTTTAATTTTGTTACAAAGTAAAATGTTGGGAAAAAAAAATAATATATGAGGCAATTTCTTGATTTTGAGCAGCCGATAAAGGAATTATACGATCAGATTGAAGAAAATAAGAAGCTGGCTTCAAAAAATACAAAGGTTGATTATGATACGATCATTAACCAATTGGAGGAATCTGTTCTTTTAAAAAGAAAAGAAATTACAGAACATCTTACCCCATGGCAGAAGGTTCAATTGAGCCGACATCCGGACAGGCCATATACGTTGGAATATATTTTAAAAATGTTTACGAATTTTCTAGAGCTACATGGTGACCGGAACGTAAAAGATGATAAGGCAATGGTGGGAGGTTTTGCCCAGTTGGACGGGGAAACTATTATGGTAATTGGTCAGCAAAAAGGTACCAATACGAAAATGCGCCAAATGCGAAATTTTGGAATGGCCAACCCGGAAGGATATCGTAAAGCATTGCGGTTAATGAAACTTGCAGAAAAATTTGACAAACCTATAATAACATTCATAGACACGCCGGGCGCATTTCCCGGCCTCGAAGCGGAGGAACGCGGACAGGGAGAAGCAATTGCCAGAAATATTTATGAAATGCTCAGGCTAAAAGTTCCGGTAATTTGTGTAATTATTGGCGAGGGAGCAAGTGGCGGTGCCTTGGGCATCGGCGTTGGAGATAAAGTTCTCATGATGGAAAATACGTGGTATTCAGTGATATCTCCTGAAAGTTGTAGTACAATTCTATGGCATAGCTGGGAGTTTAAAGAAAAAGCTGCGGAGCAATTACGATTAACACCTGACAATATGCTTAAGTTTGGACTGGTGGATGGAATTATACCGGAGCCTCTTGGTGGCGCTCATTGGAATTATGACGAAGCAGCCGCCAATCTCAAATCTTATATAAAGCCAATCATTGCCGAACTAAAAGGCATATCACCAGAGAACAGGATCAAAAATCGGATCGGGAAATTTGGTAAGATGGGATTTTGGGATGAGGAATAGGCTGTGTTGGCCGATAAATGACCCATCACAATACCAAAATTAAAAAGTAAAATAAATCAACAATTTACAAGGCCATGTCTTTAAAAAATTCTCTAAAAGGAACCGGGGTTGCATTAATAACACCCTTCAAAAAAAATGCTGATATTGATTTTGAAGGGTTGGAAAGGATGATAGATTATGTGATCAGTAACGGAGTGAATTATATTGTTTCACTGGGCACAACGGGTGAGGCTTCTACGATAAGTAAAAGTGAGAAGGTTGAGATTATTAATTTTACGTACGAAAAAGCTGGTAACCGGGTTCCTGTTGTAGTGGGTATTGGCGGCAACAACACTGCAGAAATGGTAAAAAGCCTTGAGTCATTCCCACTCGATAAGGCTTTGGCAATCTTAACCGCAAGCCCTTCTTATAACAAGCCGTCACAGGAAGGAATATTTCAACATTATAAAAAATTTTCTGAGGCTTCTCCCAGGCCTGTTATTCTTTATAACGTTCCTGCAAGAACGTCGAGCAACATAGCGGCGGAAACCACCATTCGTCTTGCAAATGAATGTACAAACATTGGTGGCATTAAAGAAGCAAGTGGTAATATGATTCAATGCATGCATATTTTAAAAAACCGGCCCCACGATTTTTTGGTAGTAAGCGGAGACGACCAGATTACGCTTCCACTGATCGCTTGCGGAATGGATGGCGTTATAAGTGTCGCTGCAAACTATTGCCCGAAAGACTTTTCAGAAATGGTTGATTACGCATTGCAGGGAAATTTTCCTGCTGCACAGGAATTGCATTATAAATTACTGGAAGCGAATGAATTGTTAACCGTCGAAAATAATCCCGCCGGTGTAAAAGCTTATTTGTCAGAAATGGGAATAATTGAAAATTCCTTACGCCTGCCGCTGGTACCGCTTAGCTCGCCGTTTCATGAAAAGGTTAGCAAGGTTGTTTCAAAATTATTTAAACAAAACATTGGTGTATGATGTCTTGCGTAAAGCAGATATTTTTTTTGCTTTTCTTTCTTTATGATACATACGGCAAACGCTCAATTTTCGGTAACCTTTTCTTTAAAGCAACCCTCTGCCTTCCATTCTTCTGCCTCCTTTTTTATAACCGGTAGCTTTAATGGATGGGACCCTGGTAATAAAGAATACACTTTCCAGCCAGGTACTAACGGAGTTGCGGTAATTACACTTATGCTGCAGGCAGGTAGTTACCAATACAAATTTACAAGAGGCAGTTGGGAAGAAGTTGAAACTGATGCTAATGGTAAGAACATAATTAACAGAAGTCTCATCCTAAGTAGCGATACAACCATTCATATTGAAATAGCCGGCTGGGCAGATGATTTTGAACAGGAAGTCTTCCCGGAGAAAAAGCATACTGCCTCGCAGAACGTGAGCATTATTGACACAGCATTCTATATGCCGCAGTTGCATCGTAAAAGGCGCATCTGGTTGTATTTGCCCCCGGGCTATAATACATCAAAAGAAATGTATCCCGTTATTTACATGCACGATGGACAAAATCTCTTCGACAATGCAACTTCATTCGCGGGCGAATGGGGTGTAGATGAATATCTGGATTCCATATCTTCTTCGGGTAAAAAAGCGGCAATAATAGTGGGAATTGACAATGGCATGGCAAAAAGGATGGCCGAATACAATCCTTATACTTTTCAGCAATTTGGTAAGGGTGAAGGCAGCCAATACGTTGATTTCCTCGTTAAAAATTTGAAACCTTTTATAGATAAAAAATACCGCACTTTAAAAAATAAGCAAAACACGTTTATTGCCGGCAGCTCAATGGGAGGGCTTATTTCATTGTACGCCGTTCTAAAATATCCAAAGGTATTTGGTGGGGCAGGTATCTTTTCTCCGGCATTCTGGACAGCACGTGGTATTGATAGCATGGTGCGTTCTCATGCCGCATCTTTGACCTCACGATTATTCTTTTATGCCGGCGGCAAAGAGAATAATTCTATGGTGCCCGACATGAAACGGATAGTAAGTGAAATCAGGCAATATTCAACCTCAAAGACTAAGGTAGTAATCGATTCTGAGGCACAACATAATGAAGCTTCGTGGAGAAAATATTTCCCTCAATTTTATGAATGGCTGATGTTTAATAAATAAATTACCAGCACCCTATAAAGGCTCAAGCCAGGTAGCAGACACCTTCGATCGCGCATTCAGTATTTTCAAAAATTTCGCATGCCTCATTTTTAAATTGATCTATATTATCGTACATAGAAGAAAAATGTCCAAGCAATAATTTCTTTACATTGGCTTTTTTTGCAATCGTAGCCGCTTGCCTGGAGGTTGAATGAAACCTGGCCGACGCTTTTTCTTCAAATGCATCCAGGTAAGTGGATTCGTGATAAAGCAGATCAACATCTTTTATTTTGTCAACGATTTGTTCAAAATATCCTGTATCTGCGCAATATGCATAAGAGCTGCTATGCAGGCCGGGAGAAGTAAGAATATCATTTTTTATTATTTCAGCGGACGCGGTAATATAATCGCCGCCCTCCTGTAAATGCTCATAATGGGAGGTAGGGATATTATATTGTGCTACCTTACGGGGGTCGATTTTCCGGCTATTTTTTTTCTCGCTGAAAAGAAAGCCCCAGCATTCGATTCGATGGTTTACCCTGAAACACTTAATTTCTATCTTCTTATCTTCATAAATAATTCCTTCATTTTTAAGTATGTGAAAATGTAGCGGGTAAGAAAGGTTTGCATCCGCCATTTTGAACTGTAGCTCAACTATTTCCTTCAGCCCTTCCGGTGAATAAATGTTCAATTCGGTTTTCCGGTTATTTAGTCCTAATGTTGTAAGGAGCCCTACAAGGCCGAAATAGTGATCCCCATGAAGGTGTGAGATAAAGATGCGATTAATTTTCCCCGGTTTTATTTTGTAGGCGGACATTTGCATTTGCGTTCCCTCCCCGCAGTCTACAAGGAATTTGTGGTCATGCGTTTGTATTACCTGCGATGTCGGATGCCTGTTATGGGCAGGTACAGCGGAGTTATTCCCCAAAATTGTTACAGCAAGCACAGGTTAAGAAATAAAAATTAACAATATGAAACCTCATTCAGTGACTGCCGAAGACACACAATGACCTGGTCAGAAAAGCTCCCTTTCGATTTCCTCCATCTGCACAATATCCCATGCCTCACTTTCTGTAGGCGTAATATTCATGATCTCCAACAATTCTTTGCTATCTAAAAACGTTTCAACTTCAGGTTTAAGATTGCAGAATACCAACGAACAATTTGAGTCATAAAATGTTTGTTGTATAGCTGCAAGCGTATTAGCCGTAAGTTCATTGATGTGTTGAACATTTTTTAAATTCATAATTACATTCCCTGGAATTTTGTCAACGAATGAAAGCAACAACTTTTGAAGTTCCTCTGTCATATTAGCAGGTAAATCAACCTCTTCAATAGTTATGACGTGAAATTTTTCTTTGGTATCAATTTTGACTTTCATCTCAATTATTAGTTTATAAAATTGAAAGGTTCTCCTCAAAGGTATTAAAAACAAAGGCAGGTAAAATTAACGGGCCGGGATCAATCGATTATTATATTAGATTCGTCAGGAATTTTATTATTTTAATTTAACCTTTTTTTGTACGGTTTTCAACATGCTGTGTATTTGTTTTAGCAACTAATAGTAGAATTTATTCGTTATTATTGTATAGTATTAAATTGATTTATATGGACAACAATTTTTCAGCCCAGGTAAAAGAAATTATCTCCTATAGCAGGGAGGAAGCTTTGCGGTTGGGTAATGATTTTATAGGCACGGAACATCTTGTTCTTGGCCTTATAAGGGATGGTGAGAATACGGCTATCAAAATATTAAAAGCTTTTAATGTTGACTTATACGAATTGCGTAAAGAAATAGAACTGGCTGTAAAGGATAAAACCGGTAAAAATATAGCAAACATTAATTCTTTGCCGTTAACCAAGCAGGCAGAGAAAGTAATCAGAATTACGGTTCTTGAAGCAAAGGCAAATAAAAGCCCATTAGTAGAAAGTGAGCATCTTATGCTTTCAATTTTGAAAAATAAAGAAAATATTGCGACGCAAATTCTTAACCAGTTTGATGTGGACTATGACATGTTTAAAAATGAATTGGGGTATGTGAAAACAGATCCTAAAGCAGAGTTCCAGGATGATGAAGGCGAAGAGTTTGATGAAGAAAGAAAATCATATTCACAACAACGTACTTCAAAAGGATCTGCTGCGCAGGCAAAATCCAAGACACCTGTTTTAGACAATTTTGGAAGAGATATTACAAGACTTGCGGAACTGGGTACACTGGATCCTATTGTGGGCCGTGAGACAGAGATTGAAAGAGTTTCTCAGATATTAAGCCGTCGTAAAAAGAATAACCCGATTTTGATTGGAGAACCAGGCGTTGGTAAAACGGCGATTGTTGAAGGACTTGCATTACGCATTATCCAGAGAAAAGTGAGCAGGGTTTTATTTGATAAGAGAGTAGTATCCCTTGATCTTGCTGCACTCGTTGCAGGCACAAAATATCGTGGACAGTTTGAAGAAAGAATGAAAGCTATAATGAATGAGCTTGAAAAGAACAGGGACGTTATTTTGTTTATTGATGAGATTCATACCATCGTAGGAGCAGGTGGTGCAAGTGGTTCACTCGATGCATCAAACATTTTTAAACCGGCTCTTGCACGTGGCGAGTTGCAATGTATCGGTGCAAGCACTTTGGACGAGTACAGGATGTATATAGAAAAGGATGGAGCGCTCGATCGTAGATTTCAAAAGGTAATGGTTGAGCAGCCAAGTGTTGAGGAAACAATAGAAATTCTTACCAATATAAAAAGTAAATATGAAGATTATCACAACGTAACTTACAACGAGGAAGCAATTGATGCCTGTGTAAAACTCAGTGATCGTTATATGACCGACAGGTTACTTCCTGATAAAGCCATTGATGTATTGGATGAAGTAGGTGCAAGAGTTCACCTTAAAAATATAAATGTTCCGCAGGAAGTGGTTGAGCTTGAAAAAAAGATAGATGATATCAAGCATGAAAAAAATAAAGTTGTAAAAAGCCAGCGTTTTGAAGAAGCTGCATCATTGAGGGATACCGAAAAAAGATTGCAGGAAGATCTGGAGAAGGCAAAGGCCGACTGGGAAGAAGAAAGTAAAAACAGGCGATACCCGATAGATGAAGAAGCCATAGCCGAAGTAGTTAGCATGATGACAGGGATTCCCGTGAAGAGAATGGTGCAGGCAGAAACGGAAAAGCTACGCAGAATGGCTGTAGACCTTACAGGTGCAGTTGTTGGGCAGGATGAAGCAATTCAAAAAGTGGTGAAAGCAATTCAAAGAAACAGGGTAGGGTTGAAAGATCCCAAAAAGCCCATTGGAACATTTATATTCCTTGGGCCGACGGGTGTAGGTAAAACAGAGTTGGCAAGAGCGTTGGCAAGGTATATGTTTGATAGCGACGATGCTCTTATCCGGATTGATATGAGTGAGTATATGGAAAAATTCACAGTTTCAAGATTGATTGGTGCTCCTCCCGGATATGTGGGATATGAAGAAGGCGGACAACTAACAGAAAAGGTTAGGCGTAAACCATATTCAGTCATCCTGCTCGATGAGATCGAGAAAGCGCATCCTGATATTTATAATATTTTATTGCAGGTGCTGGATGACGGGCAGCTTACCGATGGACTTGGAAGAAAGATAGACTTCAAGAATACGATGATCATTATGACATCAAACATTGGCGCAAGGCAATTAAAAGATTTCGGTGACGGTGTTGGCTTCAGTACGGCATCAAGGAGAATGAACGCGGAAGAGAATACAAAGGCTGTAATTGAAAAAGCATTGAAGCGTACCTTCAGCCCCGAATTTTTAAACCGTATTGACGATGTAGTAATCTTCAATAACTTGACCCAGGAAGACATATTCTCAATCATTGATATTTTGATGAAGGGAGTTACTAAGAGACTACACAATCTTGGCCTGGCCTTAGAACTTACGCCTGAAGCAAAAACTTTTATTTCAGAAAAAGGATTCGATTCTCAATTTGGTGCAAGGCCACTGCACAGAGCGATTCAGAAATATCTTGAAGATCCGCTGGCAGAAGAAATACTCAACCTGAATATTAAAAATGGAGATGTCCTCATTGCAGATCTTGATAAGGAAAATTCAAAAATTACATTTGAAGTTAAAGGCGGTGTGAAGAAAGAAGAAACTTCTGAAGCATAAGATTGTCAGATAAAATATAAACATAATGCCATCGTAATGATGGCATTTTTTTTTGAATTCTAATTTTTTTCTTGGTCATTTTTGAATCACTTTTGCTTATATGTTAGAAAGGATAATAATTACAATTGATGGCTGGTCTTCATGTGGTAAAAGTACCCTGGCGAAGCAACTCGCAAAGAAGTTAGACTATTTGTATATTGACAGCGGGGCAATGTACCGTGCTATCACATTGTATTTTTTGCGTAATAATGTTAACAGGGCAAATGAAAAAGCGATAAGAGATGCATTGAAAAATATCAATCTTGAATTTATGCAAAATAGCCAATCCGGCCAATCAGAAATATATTTAAACGGGGAAAACGTGGAGTATATAATACGCGATCTTATAATAGCAGAGAAGGTGAGCGAAATTGCCGCATTAAGGGATGTAAGAAAATTTGCGGTTGCAGTGCAGCAAAAAATGGGCATCGATAAGGGAATCATAATGGATGGGAGAGATATTGGTACAACGGTTTTTCCTGATGCGGAAATTAAGATATTTATGGTAGCGGATGAAGCCGTTAGAGTAGAGCGGCGGTTTGCAGAAATGTTTGAGAAAAATCCAAATATCAGTCTTGAGGAAGTTAAAAATAATATCGCAATGAGGGACTATATTGATTCCCATCGGGAAGTAAGTCCTTTAAGAAAAGCCCCTGACGCTATTGAACTTGATAACACACACCTTACAGAAAAGGAACAACTTGACTTTGCTCTTAAACTCGTGAAGAAGAGAATGCAGGTAGCATAATTTCTTAAAATGAAAATCATTCAGGCGAATGCTTCCATAATCTCTTCAATGGGTTTTGTGTTCTTATAGAAAGAGACGATTTTATTAATTACCTCTTCAACGAGTGCATCGGGGCAACTGGCGCCGCTTGTAATAAGAATTTTTACTGGTTTTTTTTCAGGAAGAAAAGAAAGGGTTGTCACTTCAGTTTTTTTATGAAGGTTAAAATGTTTTATTTCTTTAGAAGAAATAATATCTTTTTCTGAATGAATAAAATAGGTGTGTAGTTTTTCTTCGCAGAGTTCAACAAGATGGGATGTATTGGAACTATTATACCCTCCTACCACAATTGCGAGATCTGCCTCTGTTTTAAGCAATCCATACACGGCGCTTTGATTTTCGTAGGTTGCATAACACAATGTGTCACGTGTATCGGCAAAACGTTCCGAAATATTTTCTCCTGAAAGATGGTATTTTTCTATCATCACATTTTTAAGATAATCGGCAATGGCTTGTGTATCGCTCGCAAGCATGGTGGTTTGGTTGATTACGCCAATTCTCTCTAAATCTTTTTCAACGTCAAAATTCCCCGAAAACTGGCCGGCAAATTCCTGGTAAAAATTTTCCAGGGGTTTCTCTCCTTGAATGTACTTCGCAAGTTCAATGGTTTCATTCATATCTTTTACAACAACTGTCGGAGCATTCGCGGCGCTGTGGCTGAAAGTCGCTCTTGTTTCTTCGTGTTGTGGTTTACCATGAACTACTATTGAATAATTATTTTCTGCGATGGATGCCGCACGGTTCCATACCTTTTCCACAAAGGGGCACGTCGTATTATACTGCTGTATTTCAATCCCCCTCATTTTTAATTCATCCTCAATTTGAAGAGTTGTTCCAAATGCCGGCACAATTACAATATCCCCGGCTGAGAGCGCTTCAAATGGTATCAAAATATTTCCATTTGTATCCATCAAAAACTCCACGCCCTTCCCTTTCAAATCCATATTTACCTGGGGATTGTGGATCATTTCGCTTAGCAGGTAAATTTTTTTTCCCGGGTTTTCTTCCACAGTTCTGAAGGCAATTTCTATTGCGTTTTCAACTCCATAGCAAAATCCAAAATGGCGTGAAAGATAGATTTGCACAGATCCAAAATCTATAAGGCTTGGCGTAAAATCTTTTTTTAGCTTATCGTTTTGTTTGCGTTTATTTTTAATCGCGCTGATTAAAGGGCTACGGTATATTATCGGTACATTAAATTTTTTCATATTTTCTCTGCGGTCAAAGTTACAAAGACCGTTCTTCGTTAAAGTCACAAAAGATTAATAATAACTATTTTTAAGTTTTTAACTAAATTAAATATGCCGGATAAAAACAAAGAACACCCTCACCCAAAATGGAGCTATTCGTCAAATATATATGAAGTAAACCTCAGGCAATATACGGCGGAAGGAACCTTCGAAGCTTTTAGTAAACACCTGCCAAGGTTAAAGGATATGGGAGTCCAAATATTATGGTTTATGCCTATAACGCCTATAAGTGAAAAGGACCGGCTTGGCACACTCGGCAGTTACTATGCAACAAAAAACTACCTGGAAACAAACTCTGAATATGGAACCATAGAAGATTTTAAAAAACTTGTAGAAGACGCACACGAACTGGGGTTCAAAATAATTATTGACTGGGTCGCCAATCATACCGGCAATGATCACCACTGGATTGTTGACCACCCGGAATATTATACTTATAATGAAAACAATGAATTAATTCATCCGCATGGCTGGATGGATGTAAGCGAGCTTAATTATAAAAATTATGAGTTGTGGGATGAGATGATCAATGCAATGAAATTCTGGATTAAAGAATGTGATATTGATGGTTACCGGTGCGACATGGCACATCTTGTTACCCTGGATTTTTGGATAGCGGCTAAAAAGAAATTATCCAAAGTAAAAAATAATTTGTTCTGGCTTGGCGAATGCGAAGTACCCGAATACCATGTCGTTTTTGACGCTACTTATACCTGGAAATGGATGCATGCGTCTGAAGAATTTTATCATGGCAGAATGAACCTTCAAAGCCTGATTACAGTTTTATACAAATCTGTTACTGAATTTCCCGCAACGGCGTTTCGTGTTTATTTTACAAGTAACCACGATGAGAATAGCTGGAACGGAACCCAGTTTGAAAAATATGGTGATGCTGCAAGACTTATGGCTGTCTTTAGCTGCACATGGAACGGCATGCCCATGATCTATAGCGGCCAGGAACTGCCCAATCGAAAAAGACTAAAATTCTTTGAGAAAGATCAAATAGAGTGGGATGGAAAATTTGAGGCGCACGACTTTTACAAAACGCTCCTTCTTCTTCACCGCTCCAATAATGCATTGCGTGCAGGCGACCCTGAAGTGCTTACTAAAATTATTTCGCACCCTGATGACCACGAAATATTTTCTTACCTGCGAAAGAACGGCATTCGCCAGGTGTTGGTAATTTTAAATTGTTCTCCCAATCCCAAAAGCTTCCTGGTGAAAGGTGTGCATGGTGTTTTTAGAAATGTATTTGGTGGACCTGATCTGAATTTTGACCAGGAACATTATGTTGATTTAGATCGCTGGGGGTATTTGGTTTTTGAGAAAGTTGCTATGCTTTCATAGTAAAATTTGCCATATGAGAAAAATGACTAAAAGCTTATCGAGAGCCGTTGAACTTTATGCAATCGACTATCAGAAATGGGATACTAATTCAAGGAAGAAGTTGTCTGGCGGCAACTTGAAATATAAAAAATGGTTTTTTATAAATGCAACGCGAATTGCTATCGCAGAACATGCATACAAAAATCTCTTTCTAAAAAATCCTTTGATAAATACTGCAATTACAAATGCTCTATTGGAAAAATGCTGTCATGAATTTGCCGACGTAGTTCCGTCACACTTCATTTACTTTATTTTAAACCCTGACCCTTATTTAATGCTTTTCAAAAATGAAATGTTTAAAGAATATAAAACCAAAAGCATTTCCTTCTTTGTTGATATTTTGCAAAATATCGCTGATGAAAAGATTTATGTCATTGTAGAATATAATAAGAATTTAGGCTGGTTTGATTATGACAAAATATATGAACAAAAACAAAAATTTAAGGAACAACATGAAGCAGAAATGAGGCAAATAGGTTTGATCTAGCGTGGGCCTTAAGCTCAGAAAGAAATTTTTCACTCCTTTCCATATTTTTGCCTGAAATAAATCATGCCTTTCTTAAAATCATTTTCAATTAACACAGAAAAGAAAAATCCATTTCCTTTCAATATCCCGGCGGTCAAATTTGCCAAACAAATTCAATTAGACAAAAGAGTTACCATTTTCATCGGCGATAATGGTTGTGGCAAATCAACCTTATTAGAAAGCATCGCTCTTCAGCTTAACCTCCCGTTGATAGGTGGTTTTATAGGAAGTCATCCTGGTTTTGAAGCAGCAAGGATATTAAAGCCTTATATGGAAATGGAATGGAAGCGGGAAACTAATAAAGGCTTTTTCTTCAGGGCCGAAGATTTCAGTGACTTCATAAACTCAACAGAAAATGCGCGTAGGAAAATTGCCGGTGATCTTAGTGAATTGAAAGGTGTTGTGGATGATTACATCATTAAGCAGATGAATGATAATATGAATTATTCACTCTACCGAATGCGTGAAGATTATGGAGAGAATATGCAGGCGTTTTCACATGGCGAGGCTTATCTAAAAATACTGCAAATAAGAATTGGAGATAAAGGAGTTTATCTTTTGGATGAACCTGAGGCAGCCCTTTCGCCGCTGAAACAACTATCGTTAATATTTCTTATTCTCGAAGTTTTAAAAAATAATAATACGCAATTTATTATTTCTACGCATTCACCCATATTAATGGGTATTCCGGGGGCTATGATCTACGAAATACAGGAAGACAGTATGGAGCAGGTAAATTATAAAGACACCGATCACTACAGAATTACCAAAACCTTTTTGGACAACCCTGATTCCTATTTGAGAGAGTAATAGGCGTAAAAAAAACCACGGCAAAAGCCGTGGTTTAAAAAATTATTTGGAATCAAAATATTTTATTCTCCTGCATCATCAAGCACCAATGGATAATCATAAGGTTCATTATATCCGGGATAGAATCCTGAGATGGTCACTTGTTTCGAGCTGCCAATAACAGCCTTGAGTTCATCAACGGACTTTACATTTTTACCATCCGCTTTTGTGATAATAAAGCCATCCCTCATTCTTGTCTGATCGTTGATGGCGCCTTCGTTTATCTTCTTCACGACTACACCTCCACTTAAACCATAGTCTTTTGCTTTTTTAGGATCCAGCGTTACAAGATCGGCTCCCAGTTTGTCAAGCATAACATCGGCTTTTACTACGTCGTAATTCCCCGCGTTATTTTTCAATGTAACTCCGTAGGTGGTTTCTGCACCATTCCTATCCACTGTTACATTCACTTTATCACCCGGCTTGAAATTGCTCAGTTGTTCCTGCAATTCAGACCCGGAATGAATAACCCTATCATTTATTTTCCTTATGATATCTCCTTTCTTAATTCCGGCTTCAAGAGCAGCGCCTGTTTTTGTAAGATCGGTGATATAAATGCCGTCAGCACTTGTAGGAATATTTTCTTTTTGCTTTTCCTGATCGGTTAGCATACCTGCGTCAATAAACATAGCTCCGAGAAATCCTCTTTGCACACTACCAAATTTAATAAGATCGTTAATTACTTTTTTTACGATGTTAACAGGTATTGCATAAGAATACCCGTTGTAATAGCCCGTTGGCGAAGCTATCGCAGAATTTATTCCGATCAGTTGGCCGTTTGTGTTTATCAAAGCCCCGCCGCTGTTTCCCATATTTACTGCAGCATCAGTTTGCAGAAATGATTCAACAGCCATATTGCGTTGCCCGTTTTTATCCCTGTTTAATCCCAAAGACCTCGACTTGGCACTGATAATACCTGCTGTTACAGTTGCATCCAGTGTGAGCGGGTAACCAAGCGCCAGCACCCATTGGCCAATTTTCACATCATCAGAATTCCCATAAATTATGAAGGGCAAATTCTTAGCATCAACTTTTACAACAGCCAGATCGTAAGAAGGATCAGCGCCTATAACTTTAGCGGTATAGGTTTTCCTGTTGCTTAATGTTACGGTCACTTCGTCAGCGCCTGCTACTACATGATTGTTGGTAACTATATATCCATCATCACTTATTATTACTCCTGATCCGGAGGCCATCGACGGCATCATGCGCTGGCGGCCATTTCCCTGCCCGAAGAATTGATTGAAAAGGTCATCATCTCCAAAAAGATCAGAGAATGGATTTTTTTGATTGGGTAAATTATTACTTACCTGCCTTGGATTTGTTTTTGTTTTAATGTGCACAACTGTTGGTATTGCCGCGTCAGCAGCTTGCGTAAAATCCGCCGGCCCCGGCGTAGGATTTCCTTTATCATCATAGAATCCCGCATACTTATAATTTGAAGGGATATTTAATGACTGAAAATTTGGATTGTTACTATTATGTTCATACTTATTATATCCAAAAATTACAGCCATCGTGGTAAGAGTGCTTATGAGCACGGTAAGAAAAATGTTCTTTGTTTTCATTTATGGAAATTTTAATTGTAAATATTCTTTGTTTACTGTTGCATCAAATCTTATGCTAAGAATATAAAATTAAACAATCATTTTTACTATGGATGAACCGTTCATTTACGTTTAACAATTAATTAGTAAGGATTTCGTAGATCATTTACCCTATTGCTTTTCAATGACCGTTTCATGTATTTTGAAATGTAATCTCTGATTCGGAAATTAAGCCGGTAATCTTTCATAAGCCCAATAAAAACTGCATTGTATCAATGCCATCCGCATAGTCGGCCAGGCTGGGTTCTTGTGAAAGTCCGAAAGGTATTCCGCCAGCTCCGCAAATACATTGAACATCTTTATTATTTCTCAAATATTGTATCACTTCATCTCTGTTGTTATAAAAAGAATAATGCAACTGACTCACAGGCGAAAAAATACTTTCATTTTCAAAAAGTATAACGCTTTCGCTGGCCATATATTTTTGGTTATTCATAATAAGCAAGGCAAGGCTATAGTCGTAATTATTCCTATATTTTGTATGGTTTGCGAAGTAGCTGTATTTTTTAAATGCACCAAGCAATGGAACGAAATCATATTCTTCAGGAACGAATATACTCGTTACATTCCGGCAACCCAGGCCGAAATAGGTGTGTATATCATCTGCCAGCAGCTCCAGTTCACCTGCTTTTTCATTACCGCTTAAGACACCTGCAGAAGTTTTATTTTGCCTGATTATCGAGGGATATTTTCCAAAATAATATTTAAAATATCTCGCCGAATTATTGCTTCCTGTTGCGATAAATGCATCGCAGTCTTTAAGTATTTCTGCAAATTCAATCGCATCTGAAATTTCAGAGTTCCATTGTAAGAGCTTATTAAAAATGTATGGAAATAACTGGTCATCTTTTTCTGAAAGTTTTATTTTTTGTTTATGACCACTAATGAATACACACAAAAAATCCTGAAAGCCTACGAAAGGGATATTTCCTGCCATAACTACTCCAATCGTCTTGGGAGAGATGTTGTCATCAAGGTGGTACGTCTTAACCCATTCTTCAAGCTTAGCCCGCTCAAGAAATTGTTCGGTAATATTTTTTAGCGCCAGGTCGGTAAATTGCTGTGTGAACCATTTATTTTTTTCAAATGCTTTTTGCTTGATGGCTTTTAATTGAGGTCCGTCTGCCATTAAATATTTGCCAAGCTTAGCCATAATATCAATTCTTTCTTCTAAATTCATCTGCTAAATAATTATCTGTTATATATTTGTATCGGATAAAAACAGTCAAAATTCGTAAATAATCTCCAGCCTTGTCGGAGTAATAAACAAAACAAAAAATGGCAATAGTAATTACTGATGAATGTATTAATTGTGGGGCATGTGAACCCGAGTGTCCCAATAACGCGATTTACGAGGGTGGTGTAGAGTGGGCATTTAGCGACGGGACCACTGTAAAAGGTGATGTAACATTGCTCGATGGCAGTGTAATGGATGCCAGTCAGCGAAATCCTCCTGTAGCAAACGATATTTATTATATTGTGCCTAATAAGTGTACGGAATGCCAGGGTTTTCACGAGGAGCCGCAGTGTGCAGCTGTATGCCCTGTGGATTGCTGTGTACCGGATGAAATGTATAGAGAAACAGTCGAGCAGCTTCTTGCAAAAAAAGAAAAAATGCATATATAACATTGAGGCTTTCGGGCCTGTCAGGCAGGTGATATTTCCTGCTTCTGGGCGAGGGTATTGAAAAATACTTTCGCCTTTTTTCTAAAAATAAAAGTGATCGATGCCGGCTGAAAAAAAATTTCCCTTTCCCGCTTTTTTATTAATTTTTTTATTTTTTTTTATTTCATGCAGATCAGAACCTGGGCAGGCCAAAGAAGTTACTGTGGATAGTTTGGTTGATGCAGATATCGCATTTTCCGATATGAGTAAAGAAAAGGGCATGAAAAATGCATTTATAGAATACATAGACAACGAAGGACTTTTATTAAGACCGGATCATGTACCCATTAAAGGTGCTGATGCGATTGATTTTTTGAGCCAGGTAGATGATACCGCATACACATTAGGCTGGGTGCCAGAAGGGGCACAAATTGCTGCCAGTGGTGATATGGGGTTTACTTACGGAATTTATACAATTGAAGCAACGGACACAGTTTTCAAAGGCACTTATGTAAACATATGGAAGAAACGGGCTGACGGGAAATGGAGATTTGTTATGAATAGTATCAACCAGGGCATAAGCGCGGTAAAATAAAATTTACAATAAAGAAAACAAAAAGTTCTTTTTTGCATTTTTAGAAAATTGGTATGAATTAAAATGAAATTTTATTAGATAAATGAAACCAACAATTGCTTTTGTCACAGGCGGCTTTTCTGGAGAATCGGCAATTTCTTATCAATCAGCTATTGTTATTGAAAAAAATATTGATAAGGAAAGATTTAATTTTTATAAAATTGACATAACAATCGACGGATGGTTTTATGAATTGCCTCATGGCAATAAGATCGGGGTAAATAAAAATGACTTCTCCCTTTTTATTGCCGATGAAACCATAACTTTTGACGCGGTTCTTATAGGCATTCATGGCACTCCGGGGGAAGATGGAAAATTGCAGGGATATTTTGATCTTATGCGTATTCCTTATACCACATGTAACTGCGCTACCTCAGCTCTTACATTCAACAAAAGATATACTGTTGCTGTAGCGGCTTTTAGCGGACTTACCGTTGCCAAATCGGTTCTTCTGTTTCGCAATACTTTTGAAAGTTTTGACGAGTTGGTAAAGAATTTACAATTTCCCGTTTTTATCAAGCCCAATAACGGCGGATCGAGCATAGGAATGTCAAAAGTAAATTCGCCGTCAGAAGAACTTGGAGCGGCCATTGAAAAGGCTTTTAAAGAAGACGACCAGGTGCTTGTGGAAGAATTTATAAAAGGCAGAGAGCTTACCATTGGCGTGTTTAAATCCAAAGGAGAAATCATCACTTTACCAATTACCGAGATAATTTCGAAAAAGGAATTCTTTGACTATGAGGCAAAATATCATGGCGCAAGTGACGAAATAACCCCTGCTAATATTGATGAATCCATTGCTGAAAAAATAAGAGAAAATGCAAAAAAGGCATATTTGATTTTTAATTGCAACGGAGTTGTGCGGATAGATTTTATTTATAATGAAGAAGATGGGAAACCTTATATGCTGGAGATTAATACAGTGCCCGGCCAAAGTGAAGCCAGTCTTGTGCCGCAACAACTGAGAGCGATGGGATGGACCATGAAGGAATTTTATACCGCATTGATAGAGGAATGCTTACATACTTAAATCCGTATTATATTGCAACCGGCTTACTATTTTATAATCTATATATTTTATTGTGTATAAATTTATTGCCAGGCAACCATTTTGGGTTAATTTTCTTGCCGCGATCATACTGGTAGTCTTAATAGGATTTCTGATCTTACAATCCCTTAGCTGGTTTACAAATCATGGAAGTTATCTCAAGGTACCGTCTGTTACCGGTAAAAAAGTAGATGATGCAGTAAATTTCCTGGAAAAGGAGGGATTTGAAGTCATAATAACAGACTCGGCATATAATGACAGTATGCCTTTAAATACGGTAAAAAAACAAATACCTGATGCCGGTGCAACAGTGAAGGTTAACAGGAGCGTTTTTCTAAATATCAATCCTACTGCATTGCCATTAGTGGAAATGCCCCGCCTGGAAGGGCTTAGCTTTAGGTTTGCCGTAGAAAAGCTTCAGAAAAATCATTTGAAATTAGGCGACACAACTTACCGGGCGGATTTTATGAAAGGTTCAATTCTTGAACAGGCGTATAACGGTAAAAAAATATTGCCCGGTACCAAATTGCGCTGGGGATCTGCTGTAAATCTCGTCATCGGCGGAGGGCTTATAGCGCAGGTAATTCCGGTGCCTGATCTTTTGGGGCTCACAGTTTCAGAAGCAAGATCTCAACTGCAGGCCAAAGGATTGTTGCTTGCCGCAATACTTACCACGGGCCCTGTAATGGACACGCTGAATGCATATATTGTGAGGCAAAACCCCGATGTTCTCGACGAAGATCAAAAGCCTGCCTATATTCAGCCAGGGCAAACAATGGATATATGGGTGTCTGTTGATCCTCCTGAGATCGATACGTTAAATAAAGAAAATCAATTACAAATACCATGACAAATATTACTCCTGAAGAAGTTAAAAAAAGGCTCGACGCCGGGGAAAAACTCAACCTTATTGATGTAAGAGAACCCCAGGAAAATGCTGAATTCAATATTGGCGGCAAGCTAATTCCGGTTGGAAAAATTCAATCGATGCAAATTGAAGATATAGAAGACCTGCGCAATGAAGAAGTAATTTTATATTGCCGAAGTGGAAATCGCAGTGGCATAGCGGCTATGGTGCTGGATCAGCTTGGTTTTACGAACACTAAGAATTTAACCGGCGGAATGCTTGCATGGGGAGAGAAGTTTAAAAACTAAATGAGTTTATAGTTTTTCGTGGTATTGGCTCCACGCTCAGAGGCGATATTGACAAAAAAATAAAGCGGACAGGAATGCCCGCTCGGAATGTGCTAAAACTAAAAAGCACATGAGAATACCGTAAAATTAGAAGCACATTCCAAGCCATACAAATCTCGATTACCCAACCGTGAATTATACGTTTCTATCTATGAATAATAATATGTGAGCTGTTTTGTAAATGGCCTTTTAAGAAGAATTTTTCGATTTCAAACATCATAATTTAATATTGATTGCTGCTAAAAAATTTATTCCTGCCATTGGGAAATAATAGTTTTCGACGACCAGTTTCCCACCCGAAAAATAATTAAACGTGTAGCCGTTCGATTCATATAGTTTATCAAATACATTATTTATCTGGACTATAAAATTTACTTCCTTAAAAAATTTTTCATGTATTGTATATGCCAGCCGGATATCTTCAATAAAATATGGATCAATACTTCTTTTAAGATTTGAAGTATTATCAAGAAACTGCCGGCTTACATACTTTGATTGAAAACTTACTTCACCATTTCGCACAGGAATAAGATTAAATGCTGCAAAGCCGACTACATCAGGTGAGTACGAGATGTTGGTGTTATTGTATTCGTTTATCATCTGACCGCCGTTATCATAGTCATCCACGTATTCTGAGAACTTTTTTATTTTGTTTTTGCTAAAAGAAATATTACCCGCAGCATTTACCCAATGAGCAAATTTCATCGCGGCTTCTAGTTCCGCGCCGAGCCGGTAGCTCTGCGGGGTATTTGTTCTCGTGTAGGCGCCTACATCATTAATTTTTCCTGTATTTACAAGCTGATCTTTATAATTCATGTAATATAAAGTTGCACCATATGAAAATGCAGCGCCTGATTTTTCAGCGCCTAATTCAATGTCATAAAGTTTTTCGGGTTTTGGTTGTTGGTTTATTCCTGCTTCAAAATCGTTCCGGTTAGGCTCTTTAGACGCGACCGATAACGAGGCGTATGCCTGGAAGGTATTCTTGTTATAGGTGATACCAATTTTTGGGTTAAAAAAAGAGTAATTTTTTCTGATATCTATCTCTGGATGATCGTCAAAACCTGCAATGTGGTAATTTATAAAGCGCCCCTGCAAGTCAACAAATCCGGAGAACCCGGACCCAAATGTGCGCAGGATCTTTCCGTAAAAATTTACATCTCCTTTATCTGCCGGTAAATTTACATACTTGTGATTACCTCCAAAACCATATTGCGACCAGGTCACTATGTTGTAATGTTTGCCGTCATAATGATCAAGGCCACCGCCAAAAGACACGGACGTTTTATTTTTATTATACTGAATAGAAAAAATAGTTCCGTAGAAATAATTATCCAGCCAAAGTTGTCGCACAAGATCGGTAGTGGCTATTGTATCAGTGCCGCTGACATAATTGGATAAACCGTAATCACTGAAAGATTGCCCGGACCTGTATTCTTCATAATAACCTTTACCTCTTGTAAGAAAAGCGGCGATGTTAAATTTAAAAATGTCATTGATTTTTTTATTGTAAAAAAGCTGGTAGTGCGTTTGCGTATAGTTGTCTGTTTCATTCTTATACGGCGAGCCCGGCTTTTCAGTTCCGGCAGGATTGTAAGTGCGGTTGCTATCAAGATAATTTTCCGGTATACCATACCATGACTGGTATGTTTTTTCTTTGCCGCTTAAAATATTAAATCTCAAAGAGCTTTTATTATTTATATAAGCCGCGCTTACATAAAATGACTGGAGATTTGATTTTGCCCTGTCAATATATCCATCACTGCTTATGCCTGAAACACGCCCATCAATTGTAAAATGATCTCCTAATAACCCCGTGCCGAGTTTGATAGTATTTTTGAAAGTATTGAAAGAACCGATGCTATTATTAAGTTCAGCATAGCGCTCTTTATTTACAGTATTCGTTGAAAGGTTAATGGTAGATCCAAATGCTCCCGCGCCATTCGATGAAGTGCCTACTCCGCGCTGAACCTGTATTGAATTTAATGATGAAGCAATATCAGGCAGATCCACAAAAAATGATCCCTGGCTTTCTGCATCGTTGTAAGGTATCCCGTTCAATGTTACATTTATTCTTGAAGCGTCTGAGCCGCGGATACGTATTCCTGTATAGCCGACACCGTTCCCGGCATCGGAATTCACGACCGCGGCTGGTACCTGGTTTAAAATAAAAGGAAGGTCCTGCCCGAGATTTGTTTTCTCAATCTGTACATTGCTGATATTTGTTTTTGTAAATGGCGCTTTGCTATCCGCCCTCAGGGAAATAATTTCAATGTTTTCAAGCATTAATGTATCTGTAACCTTTTGCTGTATTGTGTCCTGGGCAAAATCAACAAGCCATGCCTGAACAAGAATTGCAATGCAAATAATTTTTTTCATGTGTATTTTTTTTGACCATACAATGCATGAAAAAAAGAGGTATGAAAAAACTTGATTGACCTCCCTTCGCAGGCATTATCCTGATCAGGTCTGCGGGTATTATCTCAGCAATTTCGCCTCATGGCGAAACGCACCCCGGTAATGATTAAATTGTGCAGCAAATATATGAATAATGAAATTTATTTAGATTTATTTGTAACTTTTAAATGGGAGGATCGTTACAAAAAAAATCTTTATGAAATCTCTTTTTGTTTTTTTATTTACGGCTGTCTCTTTTAGTGCTGTTGCACAGCAAAATATCATCAACGATGTAAATGCTGAAGTGCGAAGCGTTACCGCGTTTTCCGGCATAAAAATTTCCGGTGGTATTGATGTTTGGTTATCGCAGGGAAATGAGTATGCACTTGCAGTAAGTGCACTTGATGAAAAATACCGGGACAATATTAAAGCAGAAGTAAGGCATGGCGTTTTGGTAATATGGTATGATTCAGATAATCTAAGATGGAACAGGGGCGATAAAAAACTTCGTGCCTATATTTCCTTTAAAACGCTCGAAAGCCTGGAAGCATCAGGGGCATGTGATTTAAAAATTAATGGTAGTCTTAACACGGAAAGCCTGATGCTAAGACTTTCAGGAGCATGTGATATCAATGGAGTTGTAAAGGTGATTAATATGAATATGGATTTAAGCGGCGCTTCAACGGTAAAAATAACCGGGCACGTAGATAATTTAAAATTGGAAAGCAGCGGCGCAAGCGACGTAAAAAATTATGACCTTGTAGTAGAAAATTGTATTGCGAAAATTTCCGGCGCATCTGATGTAAAAATTACGGTAACAAATTCTATTTCTGCGTCAGCAAGTGGCGCCAGCTCATTATATTACAGAGGAACTCCTGAGAAGAAAGACGTGGCAACAAGCGGTGCCAGCTCCATTTCTCAGAGAAATAATTAAGCTATTGAACTTTCTACTTACTTGTCCGGATGTTTTTACGATAGATCTGTGGAGATATTCCAAAATGATTTTTGAATAATTTACTGAACGAAGACACATCTTCATAACCAACCCTGATAGCTATATCAAATAAGGAATTGCTGTTTTTTTCTATTAATTTTTTTGCTTCCTGCATTCTTACGTGAGTGAGATATTTGTGAGGCGTCGTCTTAAAATATTTTTTAAACTCTCTCAATAAATGAAACGGGTTTAGAAAGCAGATCTTAGACAAATCTTCCAAACATATATTTTCGTCGTAACAGGATGCCAGGTAATCTCTTACTATGTGAAGCCTTTTGTATATTTCTTCACGGGTTGTTCTTTTTTTTGCCTGCACCTGCTCAATTTCACAACTCGTAGCGTTGTTGAAGCAAATTAATTCTTCTAAAAAAAGATAGAGGATTTCAACCAATTGCCGGGGGTCATTATACGTATTGCTATAGTAATTTTTTATTGCTCTTACATATGAATGCGTGGTACAATTATGGGAATACAGTTTCTCAAAAACCCTGAAGTCATTTCCTTTTTCCTTAAAAGGATCGTCAATAATTTTGTCTCCCGTATCAGAAACAAAAGCTGTTAGCGCTTTAATGTTATTTCGCGTAAAGTTTAGTGTAAAGGATTCCGTTACCGAGTCCGAATTGATATAACTCTCGTATCTGTTACCTTCATTAAGCAACAAAAAATTGGAATCATTTACTGCATAAGTTGTGTTCCTTAATTTGTAAAATTCCCTTCCGTTAAAAGCGCATTTTATAGACAATGGCGTCCAGTGTTCGGGGTAGTATATGTCCGAACTTTTGCAATTAATAATAACTATTGAATCTGCGTGATGCTTATACCATTCATCTTCTTCATAACGATTATCGGTCGCGGGAAAATCAGTTATGTATTTTATTTCTTGTTTCATTTTTTGCATTTGTCCTTTGAGCAGCGTTAAATAATTTTTCAAAAATTTCAATTTGTCAATATTCACCACGTCGGAAAATGCCGGGAGAATTAAATTGACCTGGCTAATGTCATCTAAATTTTCAAAATGTATTTTAGAATAAAACTTTTTATCGTACCAATTTGTATTTTTTTATTTAGGCCTTTAAATAACTATGCCCAGGGTAGTAAAAATATAGACACTGAATTTTCCTTAAATGCTGCTGATTCATTTTATTATGCACACGACTGGGAAAATGCAAAGAAGATTTTTGATGTGCTTTTAACTGATACATCCTCTGATGCTGTTCATTTAAACCGCCTTGGGTTTTGTGAGCTCAATTTATTAAACTATGACGCAACGGGAAAACCTTTCCAAAGGTCGCTGCGTCAAAATCCCATTCCACCGGTAAAGGCTTCTGTTTATTCCCGGATAGCAAGGCTTAATGCTATAAATAATAATGTTGAGATTGCTTTTGCAAATCTTGATAGCGCAATTTCCGCGGGGTATGGTATGTACGAGGAATTAGATACCCTGAAAGACTTCCATAACCTGAGAGAGGATGATCGTTTTAAAGAATTGAGAAAAAGAGTGTATGGAATTCGATTTCCATGCATGATAAATCCAAAAGCGAGAGAATTCGATTTTTGGGTTGGCGATTGGGATGTCTATGTCACAGGTACAAAAAACTACGCAGGCCACAACACCATCCAGGTTATTTCCGGCGGATGTGCCTTGCTGGAGAATTGGGAAAATTCTGCCGGTACAGGAAAGAGTATAAATTTTATTGTCCCCCTTACAAATAAATGGAAGCAAACATGAGTGGAATACTAGCCTGGAGTATACGGGGAATTTGTGAATGGTGAGTATAAAGAAGGAGCAATGAGATTTGTATTTGAAACCACCAATGCTCAAAGCCAGAAACAAACAGGCCGGTTTATCTTTTATAACGAAGCTCTGGGAAGAGTGAGACAGTTTAACGAGACTTCAGGAGATAATGGCAAAACCTGGGTTACCAGTTACGATTTTACCTATATAAAAAAGGAGGGCAAATAATTTTAAAAAATCTTTTTTCCGTTTGTCCAGAGGCCCTGTGCATAATTTCAGATCATTCGCAAAAGGTTTCATTAGCTAAAAACTGTTTTGTTGAAATGTCAATTCTCACCATTTCAGCCTCTATATTTCCCGCTACATTTGATTTAATTCATGCTTCAGTAAAAAACTAATTTTTATTGTTGGCCCGTTCATGGATTCCAACGTTGAATTAAAGAAGAAAAATCAATCACTAATAGAATTGAAATCAGGCTTATTGCATTACACATAATGTAAAATTCTGACAGTATTTGATTATTACGATTGGTGGAAAAGAATGCAGGATATTCATGTTTCAATGCAGCGTAATCAGGAGTTTACATATCTTTTCAAGAAACATCTTTACACTATAAAACTAAAAATTATTTTTTCCGACCATTCATAATTAAATGCTGCCAGGAAAACTAATTTGCTATTTGTTAACAGGTGATGCAAATAAATTTGATTTAAATCTTAATCCTGTCAAAGCCATGTTTGCGTTTGATCTAAAAAATCTTTAACCTCTTGCTGCTATGATTAAGGATAAATTTTTACGATTCTTCTTTATTCCGTTCCTGGGAATAGTAATCCCTTTTTTTTCCGGCATTATTACCTATTCGCTTTACTCAATATTTGAACTCGTAACGATTCATCTGTATTTTATTTTGCTTTCGTTGTGTATATGGTCCGGGTCAAGCTGGATCCATAAGAAGATTCGTTTTATTTTTAAAAACTTTCAAAATCCCATCATTAAAGTTTTTTCGGTATCCCTTATCAGCGGTTTGTTTGGGGCTGCAATTTCCGGCTTGTTTTCAATTGCCTGGTTTAAAATGTCCGGGGAGCCGTTTAGCTGGCTTCCGGTGTTTAAGTGCATTGCTTTTTCGTCGCTGGCCGTTGTGTTATTTACCTTGATTTACGAAATTTTATTTCTTGGTAACCAGCGTAACCTTTATACAAAAATTGTAGACCAGCTTGATTGGGAAAGATCTAAAGCGGAGATGGCCGTTTTAAAAAACGAGCTGGAGCCACATTTTATTTTTAATTCACTTAATACACTTTCCTGGCTCATCTTAAATGATCCCAAAACAGCTCATGAATTCAACAGCAAACTGGCGTCGGTATATAAATATTTTCTGATCAATAAAGACAGGGAATTGATAACGCTGCAGGGCGAGCTTGAATTTATTGAAAACTATTTTTTTGTGCTGCAGGTACGCCACGATAATAAACTTCATTTAACTACCGAGCTCAACAATCACCATGAGGGAACGATAATGATATTACCTTATGCATTGCAAGTGTTGGTTGAAAATGCAATCAAGCATAATGAATTTACTGATGCGGATCCTCTCAACATTCGCGTAGTGCTTAATGGAGAATACATCCAGATAAAGAACAATAAAAAGCCCAAGCCTTATATCGTAAACTCAACAGGTATAGGGTTGCGCAACCTTAGTTCCCGATACAAATTAGTGTGTAATAAAAATATACTTATTGAAACAACAGAAAATGAATTCACTGTAAAATTACCCTTAATCAAATCAAACTTATAACGATGCTTAATGCAATAATAATTGAAGACGAAAAACCAGCCATGGAATTGCTTGCGAAAATGCTTGGCGAAATCTCGACGGCAGTACATGTAACAGCAAAGCTTTACTCCGTAAAAGAAAGTATAGAATTTCTTACGGCTCATCCGGATGCTGACATTATCTTTAGCGACGTTCAGCTATCGGATGGATTGTCATTTGAAGTTTTCAAACAGACTGGGGTGCAGATACCGGTAATATTTACCACCGGGTACGACAAGTTTATGATGATGGCCTTTGAAAATAATGGTATTGATTATTTATTAAAACCAATAAGCAAATCCGATCTTGATAAGGCGCTGCTAAAGTATAGAAAGCTGCAAACGCATTTTTCACATGCGGAAATAAATGCACCGGTGGAAAACCTGGTTAAGTTTATTGGTAACAGAAAAAAGACAAGATTGCTTGTAAAAAAAGGTATGGAAAATATTGCATTAAGACTAGAGGACATTACTTTATTTTACACGGAAAATAAAGTGGTGTACGTTGTTGATCGGTTTTCAAAAAAATACATTTCCGATAAAACGCTTACTGAACTGGAAGATGAACTCGATGAGAATACTTTTTTTCGGGCGAATCGCCAGTACATCATTAATATCAACTACATCAGGGGCTTTAAGCCATATGAAAAGGTAAAGCTGTCTGTTGATCTTAATATCCCGGATATCAACCACTCTATTACTATTAGCCAGGAGACTGCACCTGCTTTTAGAAAATGGATGTTTGAGGCGTGAGAAATTTTTCTGAAATCATTTTAACAAAATGAGATTTTCAGGTCCGTGGTTTTGATTTTAAATTTTTTAAAAAGGGAGAATCACTCTTCAGCATGTTATGCAAAATTCAAGGCTGCACATAATTCACGACAATACCAACGGCAATTTTATTTCACCGGTTGATAAAAACATTATTTATTATAATGCTTTTAAGAAGGCTAATATCAAAAATGTATTTAATAGTTTTTCTTTAAAATTTGTATTGAAGGGAACAGCTTATTATAAAATAGATTCCGGCTTATATAAAGTAACTGCCAATTCAGTTTTAGTTGCGCCGGCCCAACCCGGCAGGGTATATTTTAATGAAGAGGAAGAAGTAATTGTATTATGTGTTTCGGTGAATGATGCAATTATCACCGAAGCTTTTAACCTCGCAAAGGGTACATTTTCATTTGACAATTTCCTGGACGGATATTTTAAATTTCCGTTTTTTATGGAAGCGCTATATAGAAATAATGATGTTAGTTATCTGCCAATGTTGCAATCCCTTACAGGCACAATTTATAATACTCCCGCTTTGCCCTTTATTTCAGAAGAATGGTTTTTTGATATATCCGATAAAATCGTATCGGATGAGTTAAAGAATATCCGGTCCTTATCAGGAATGTCTCCTGTGAAATTATCGACTAGAAAAGAATTGCTAAAGCGGCTGAATATTGCCAAACAATATATGGATGATAATTATTTGGGCGCACCTTCTATTGGCACAATTGCAAAAGAATCGGCACTTTCACAATTTCATTTTTTTAGAAATTTTAAAGAAGTGTTTGGATTGACTCCGTTTAAGTATATGCAGGACAAAAGGCTGGGATATGCAAAAAAATTACTCGTTGCAAAAAGTCATAAAATTTGTGAAATAGCCAGCGAATGCAGTTTTCCCGATACATTTACCTTTAGCAAAGCTTTCAAAAAAAAATATGGTTTTTCGCCGTCCTATTTTAAATAGCAATTCAGCAATCTCCTCCCTGCCGTACTATGAGTTTACGGCTGATCAAAAGGTATCCTGCTAATTTTTAGAATGCCATTTTACTTCTTTCATCTATAATAAAAAGGGCTTCAGTCAAATAATTAGCAAGAATTGACATGTAAATTTATTTTTTGTGAACTACTTTCATTTTAGAAAATTAACCCTGAAAATGAAATTTCAATGCTAAACGTTATATTAATTGAAGACGAAAAACCAGCAATGGAAGTGCTTGTAAAAATGCTTGAAAATGTATCAGTAAATGTAAACATAAAAGCAAGGCTCAATTCCGTAAAAGAAAGTATAGAATTTATCTCAGCACATCCGGATGCTGACATTATTTTTAGTGATGTGCAGTTATCGGATGGCCTGGCCTTTGAAATTTTCAGGCAGACGGAGGTGCAGATACCTGTAATATTTATAACAGGCTATGATAAATTTATGATGATGGCCTTTGAAAATAATGGTATTGATTATTTATTAAAGCCGGTAAGTAAATCCGATCTTGATAAAGCGCTGCTGAAATATAGAAAATTACAAACGCATTTTGCACAACATGGCATAAATGAGCCGCTGGAAAAACTGGTTAAATTCATTAATAATAGAAAAAAAACAAGGCTACTTGTAAAAAGAGGCATAGAAAGCATCGCACTAAAACTCGAAGACATCATTTTGTTTTATACAGAAAATAAATTGGTTTATGTGATTGATCGTTTTTCAAAAAAATATATTTCTGACAAAACGCTGACAGAACTTGAAGAAGAGTTGGATGAAAATATTTTCTTCAGAGCGAACAGGCAGTATATAATCAATATAAATTTTATTAAAGGCTACAAACCCTTTGAGAAAGTAAAGCTCTCAGTAGACTTTAATATTCCTGAAATAAACCACTATATAACAATAAGCCAGGAAACTGCCCCTGCATTTAGAAAATGGATATGTGAGTCGTAAAAAAAACCTGTTCTATCCCACAAACAGCCCGGATTATTCTTCCCCATACAATTTTTGTCGTAAAAAAATTGCTCCTGTACCGGCCAGGTTTTCTGAAAAATTTTTTGAAAAATTTTTCGGAAATAATTTCACTTGTCTGGATTACTAAAAATCATGCTTCAGTAATTCATAAACTCATATGTGAAGCAAAAGTTAAGAAATTGTTGCCTCAGTTTTTATTACAACTAATTACAATTTAAAATTAAATCATGAAAAGATTTTTGACATTGTTTACAATGCTGATGCTCGCTGGAGCATCGTCATTTGCGCAAAGCCGGGTAGTCAACGGTAAGATAATTGATGAAAAAGGCGACCCCGTTAGCGGTGCTTCAATTATTGTCAAAGGAACTTCGCGGGGTACTTCAGCAAGTGCGACCGGTGATTTTTCAATATCTGTGAAACCGGGAGATGTGCTGCAGGTCAGCGCTGCGAACTTTGGGAGATCGGAATCAAGGATTGGTTCCGAAAGTAATATTTCAATAACACTTAAACCCGGCTCTAACATACTTGAGGAAGTTGTTGTTACTGCTTTAGGAATTAAAAGAGAAAAAAGATCTCTTACCTATGCCTCGGAAACAATTAATAACGACCAGATAAATAAATCCGGGACCGGAAATCCTTTAAGCGAATTATCCGGCAAAGCGTCCGGGCTCACGGTTATCAACAGTTCCGGTGATCCTGGCGGCGGAACGTATGTAAGGCTTAGAGGTGTTACCTCCATTACCGGCGACAACCAGCCTTTGATGGTTGTTGACGGGGTGCCAATAGATAACTCCATTAATAACTATGACCCTACGGCAGCTACTCCAAACACAAGCGGCGCAAATGCAAATCTCACAGGAGGTACCATTCCTTCAAACAGGGGAATAGATATTAATCCTAATGACATTGAATCCATAACGGTTCTGAAAGGTCCGGCTGCTACTGCTTTATATGGAATAAGGGCTGCAAGCGGCGCATTGATAATAACCACTAAAAAAGGAAACTTTGGGAGCCAACGCACCAGCGTCAGCTTTAACTCCTCAGTAAGTCTTGAAAAGCCGAACAGACTTCCTGATCTTCAGACCGAATATGGACAGGGTGGCAATGGTCAATATTTTGGGCCTAATTCCGGGAATGGTAATAGGAGAGTTACCTGGGGTGCTAAAATCGATACACTTTTTTGGGATGGTAATGGTAATGAATGGGACCCTCATGGAAATATTGTTGGCCAGTCAGATCCAAACGCGAAAATAAAAGTAACGCCCTATGATCGCTATGATTTCTTTAATGAAGGGATTACCACAAATAACAATATCTCTGTAACCGGCGGTTCAGAAAAAACAAGCTATCGGGTGGCGCTCGGAAATTTATATCAAAAAGGAATTATACCCCTCTCTAAATATAACAAGACAACATTTGGTGTAAGCGGGCAGGCAAAGATCAATGATAAATTCAGTATCGGTGGCGGCATAAATTTCATAGTTTCTGCAAATAATAAAATTCAGCAGGGTTCCAATACTTCAGGAGTTATGCTGGCCTTGTTAAGGACTCCTCCCACCTTCGACAATGGCAACGGATTAAGCGATCCTGCAAACAATATCGCTTCCTACGTAAATGCGTCTACTCAAGCTCAGCGGAGTTATCGCGGCGGCGTCGGTTACGATAACCCATTTTGGACGGTAAACAGGAATCCGTTTTATGAAGATGTAAACCGGGAGTATGGCTATGTTCAGGCCTCCTACAAATTGCTGGACTGGATGACCTTAAATTACAGGCTTGGTGGAGACGTTTATTCGCAGGATTCTAAGAATTTTTATGATATTGGCTCCAGCGCATTTACTGCCGGAAAAGGAATTATCACGGATTATTTTAATAACCAATATAATTCTGATTTTACAGTAAATATGCAAAAATCGTTTGGAGAAAAATTGTCGGGCTCGCTTTTATTGGGGCACAATTATTTTTATAACAAATCAAAAAGCCGCCTCACAATCGGGGATGGTCTTATTACTCCAACCTTCTTCGACATTGTAAATGCACTGTCTTATTCAGCGTCTGAGCTTGATGGGGAAAAACGGACATCTGCAATATATGGCCAGGCTGAATTGAGTTACGATAATATGCTTTTTATTAATCTTACAGGAAGGCGCGAAACATCATCTTCGTTACCGGAAAATAACAGGAATTTCTTTTATCCATCTGCCGGCCTTGGCTTTGTTTTTACACAATTGCCTGGTTTGAAAAACAGCAGCAGCAGCCTTTTATCATTTGGTAAACTGCGCCTGTCTTATGCACAGGTAGGTAAAGATGCACCCATACAAGGGCTTCAAACCTATTACGGTTCTACAGCCGTAGCGGATGGATTTACAGGTGGTGTTCTGTTCCCCATAAGCTTCAACGGGGTGCCTACGGGTGCATACCAGATTACGTCAACTATTTCGGTAATTGGTAATCCTGATCTTCAGCCGGAAAAAACAAGTTCTTATGAGGTAGGCTTTGACCTGGGATTTTTTCAAAACCGGGTTAATTTAAATGCCACTTATTATTATTCAAAAACCAGCGAGGCGATATTTACTGTGCCATATGCATTTTCAACAGGGTTTGCCTCAAAGCTTCAAAATGCCGGGGAAGTTACAAATAAAGGTGTTGAAATATCCCTGAATACAACCCCGGTGAAAACAAGAAATTTCGCCTGGGATTTTAATCTGAATTTTTCTACGAATAAAAATGTTGTAACCAAACTATTCAATGGGGTACAAAAAATATTACTCGCAGGGTTCACAGGTGGCGAAATTGATGCTTTTGCGGGACAAGCGTTTGGGCAGATTTATGGAGGCCTTTACCAGCGGGCAAATGGGGGAACTGATGCAAAGAGCTTAACATCCGGCGAGCTTTTAATAAGCGATGTGCCTGGAGACCCTGGGATAGGCAAACCTATCGTAAGCACTCAGAATGCCTTACTTGGTAATGTTAACCCTAAATGGCTTGGAACCATTACCAACAGCGTTACTTTTAAATCGCTGACTCTGGCTTTTCAAATCGATATAAAAAATGGAGGTGATGTATGGAACGGAACAAGGGGCGCACTCTCTTATTTTGGCACTTCAAAAGAAACCGCCAACAGGGGTGAACCGGCTTTATTCCAGGGATTACTAGGCCACCTTGATGCTGCAGGAAATGTGGTGCACTATGCCCCTGATGGAGTTACAGAAATTGCGGGCGCTGGTGGTGCAAACACCCTGGAGACAGTGTACGATCAATATTACTGGCAAAATATAGGAAGTAGCTTTATTGGTCCGTCCGAACAATCAGTAGAAGATGCTTCCTATGTAAAATTGCGCCAGGTAAGCCTTTCTGTCGCGCTTCCTAAAAAAGTGCTTGGCTCAAAGTTTAATAATGTGAGTTTTACAGTTTACGCGAACAATATTATCCTGCATACAAACTATACAGGTGTAGATCCCGAAACGAATTTAGCAGGCCCTGCTAACGGACAAGGCCTCGATTATTTCAATAACCCCAGTGCCAAAAGTTTTGGAGCCCGCCTAAACATCGGTTTGTAAAATTCAAAAAAGAAAATAACATGAAATATTTAAATAAAAATTTTCAGACACTTTTAATTTTTGCTGCTATCTTTTTGTTTGCATCATGCAGTAAAGAGAAGTTTACCTCAGCGAATGAAAATCCCAACGCTCCAAAAACGGTAGTCCCAGCCGTTATTCTGCCCTCGGTGGAAATTTCCCTTGCCTATGTGCAGGGCGGCGACCTGGCCAGGTTTTCTACTTTATTTGTACAGCAAAATGTGGGATTTTCGAGACAAGCGCAGGCGTATTATACCTATGTTCTTACCTCCCCGGATTTTGACACTCCCTGGGGCAACATGTACACTTCCGTATTAGGAAACAACCGGGACCTGCTTACAAGGTCTGATGATGGCGGTTATAATGTTTATAGCGGAATATCGAGAATTATAATGGCATATAGCCTCCAGTTATTGGTAGACGAATGGGGTAAAGTCCCGTATTCACAGGCACTAAAAGGCAATGACAATACCCAACCGGTATATGATGATGACAAAGCCTTGTACGACACGATAGAAAATCTTGTAGATAAAGCCATTGTGCAGTTAAATGATCCCAACACCGGGGCGTTAACACCTGGAACCGATGATATAATATACGGTGGTGATGCGTCAAAATGGATCAAATTCGGGCATGCCATTAAAGCGAGAATTTATATCCATCAGAGTAAAGGCGATGCCGCAATGGCGGCAAAGGCTTTGAATGAAGCCAGTCAGTCATTTACAGATAATTCCGATGATGCTGTTTTCATTTTTGGAAGTGCTGAAACCGCTGCCAATCCCGTTTACCAGTTTAATGAACAAAGAGCCGATATAGATTACGCATCAGGCGCCCTCGTTAACTACTTAACAAATCTCAACGATCCCAGGCTAACAATTTATACAGATCCTAACTACAACGATCCGTTCCAGGTAGGCATCGGTAATATGTTTGGAGGAATAAGTTCTCCTATAGAATTTATTACCTATGAAGAAATGTTGTTTGTGAAAGCGGAAGCTACCCTGAGAGCAACCGGCGATTATGCGGCAGCGGAAGGATTTTACAAAGCAGGAATTATGGCTAACATGAACAAACTTGGAGTGGCTGGCGGTGCCGTTTCCACATATGTGGCAGCAAATGGTTCTTTGCCGACAACGGGCATCACTGCAGCAATTGCTAAAGTCTCATTGCAGGAATACCTGGCATTATATTTAAATCCCGAAGCATGGACATTATGGAGGCGGACCGGGGAGCCGGCGCTTACTCCTGTTGCCGGAACCAATGGAATACCGAGGCGTTATCTCTATCCGCAAAGCGAGATTTCATTAAACTCAGCAAATGTGCCGCAGTCCACTTTATATTCCACAAAAATATTTTGGGATAAATAAAACGTGTTAAATTGAAACATAGCCAATCCGCCTCAAAACTTGCAGGCGGATTTTTTTCAGCCCGCCATAAATAAATATGAATCCGGAATTTTTTAGTAGGTGTTTTAACTACTTTCTGTCTCAACGCTTGTGAAAGAATTCTAAAACATTCACTATTAAAGTCTAACCGTGTATCATAACAGGTAAATAATTTTTTATACAGATGGATTCTTAAAAACAGCATTACTTATTAATGGTTGGGTTGATAGAATTCATGCTTCAGTAATTAACCAATTATGACGTGAAACATAGCTCATAGAATTATTGCCTGTATGGATATATTCTTTACTAAAACTTAAAGGCAATGAAAAAATTCACCTTATCATTTTTATTTTTATTATTTGCGTTCTTTTCTATGGCACAAACCCGCGCTATCCGGGGAACAGTAGTTGATAAAGCTGGGGCACCTGTCGCAAATGTTTCCGTAACAGTCAAAGGCAATCCGCAGGGTGTATCTACGGACCAGGAAGGTGCATTTACATTAACAGTACCGGGCGATGCAAAGACCCTGGTAGTATCCTCGGTAGGATACGGCGAACAAGAGGTACCATTAGGAAGCAGTAACAACCTGAACGTGGTACTTACACAGGCGGAAAAGCAGTTAGAGGCCGTTGTAGTGGTCGCTTACGGTGAGCAAAGCCGGAGAAAAATTACGGGTGCCGTCGGTAAAGTTCAGGGAGCGGAGGTTGAAAATATTCCCCTGCCCTCTGTTGATCAGATGTTACAAGGTAAGGTTGCTGGCCTGCAATCGGTATCTCCCAGCGGGCAACCTGGCAGCTTCCAGGAAATCCGTATAAGAGGTATCGGTTCAATCAATGCATCTTCTTCCCCCTTATTCGTAATAGATGGTGTGCCGGTAACATCCGGCGATTTTTCGGGAGCAACCAACTCAAGTAATTTATTAGCCGGTCTTAATCCGAATGATATTGATAATATCAGTGTACTGAAAGATGCGGCTTCGGCCTCAATATATGGTTCACGAGCAGCCAACGGCGTGATTTTGATTACAACTAAAAAAGGAAAATCCGGGAAGACAAAAATTCGCATCGACGGTGAAGCAGGCTCAAATGATATCGCCTTCTTTCCTGACTTGGCGAAGCCACTCAATAAAGAAGAGTTTAGGCAGCTAACTACTGAAGGCATTTTAAATGTAGGGGGTACGCAAACAGATGTCGCTGATTATTTAAATGACCTGGGCTACAATACTACAGCAAATTATAACTGGCTCGATCTTGTAAAGCGTAATGGTCAGCAACAACAAATAAATATTTCAGCAGCCGGTGGCGATACAAAAACCCAGTTTTTTCTTTCGGGAGGTTATTTTAAACAACAAAGTACTATCATAGGATCTGAATTCAAACGGTATAGCACAAATTTCAGTATTCAACACCAGGCTAATGACCGCCTTACTATTGGAGCTAATTTGAACATATCAACTTTCCAGCAGCAGGGAGAATCAGAAAGTTCAAGTTTTAGAAATCCAATCATTGCCGCTTTTGCATTACTGCCTACACAGGAAGCCTACAATCCCGACGGCAGTCCGAACTATGATCCTAATGTTTTTTTCCAGATTTTTAATCCATTGGCAATTCGTAAATATGACAGGCTAAGTAACCAGACTTCCAAACTGCTGGGCTCCGTAAATGCAGAATTAAAAGTGCTGGATAATTTAAAGCTCTCCACACGTTACGGCATCGATTACAGCAATATTGAAGAGTCTGCATATTACAATCCTTTCTTTGGAGATTATTCAAGCAGTGATCCGGCAACTACCGGTTACTTTTACAACAGGTACAACCGCATATTCAATTATGTATGGACCAACCTTGCGAATTATTCTTTTCATGCAATGCAAGATAACATTCAAGGAAAGATAACTGCAGGATATGAGGTTCAAAAATCACAATTACTAACTGAGGATGGCTCAGGAAACGGGCTTCCGCTTACAACATCGGTAGTGTATCCCTCACCGGTTACCCCTTTAACCCCTACCTATTTTGGATCGGATTATTCATTTGCTTCCCTCTTGTCAAATGCGCAGGTTGATTATTTAAATAAATATGTGCTATCGGGTAGTATACGCAGGGATGGCTCTTCACGTTTCGGCGACAACAATCGCTATGGAACTTTCTGGAGTGTAGGTGCGGCCTGGAATATCAGTGAAGAAAAATTCATGCAGAACATTAAATTGATTTCTCTTTTAAAGCTAAGAGGGTCTTATGGTGTAAATGGTAATGCCGGTATAGGCGACTACGACTGGAGAGCAACGTATCAGTATGCCGGAACTTACAACGGTCTGCCGGCGTCGCAGCCTGATAATGTAGGAAATTTCAATCTCACATGGGAACAAAACAAACCCCTTGATATCGGCATTGAGGTAGGTTTATTTAATAACAGGATATCAATAGAGGCGGATTATTATAAAAGGGTAACAGACCACCTCTTACTAAATGAGCCATTGTCCAGTACGAGCGGTTTTGCTTCTTTTAATAATAACATTGGTGCCATGGAAAACAAGGGAATTGAATTGACCCTGAATGCCACACCGGTAAAAACAAGGAATTTTACATGGAATGTTTCTTTGATAGGAAGCTGGAATAAAAATAAGGTTACCCGTCTGCGTGAAGGCCAGACAGAAATCAGGACATTACCCTATCTTATAAAAATTGGTGAAGATGTACAATCAATATTCACGAGGCTTTGGGCCGGCGCTGATCCTCAGACAGGAGACCCTCTCTGGTATGTTGATGAAACAAAAAAGGAAACAACAAGCGATTTTAGTAAGGCCAACCGCGCCATTATCGGCAGCGCCTCGCCAAAAGGTTTTGGAAGCGTAAGCACTTCGGTCATTTATAAATTTATTTCCCTGGATGTCCAGTTTAATTATCAATATGGAAATTATATCTACGACCAGTGGGGCTTTCTATATACCGGAGATGGCGCTTTTCCATATCTGAATCATAACCGGAAGGCATTGCAACGTTGGCAAAAACCTGGTGATATTACGCAGATACCACGTTATGACAATTCAAACGCTACCAATTCAAACGTTAGTTCAAGCAGGTACTTTTATAAGGGCGATTATATAAGGCTTCGCAATCTTACACTTGGTTTTAATTTACCTGATAAAGTTGTGAAAAAAGCTGGCCTTACCAGGCTAAATATTTACCTGCGGGGAACCAACCTTTGGACTAAAACTTTTGATAAGAATATAACCATTGATCCCGAAGAGCAAATTAACGGGACCAGCGACCTTCAGTTTTTTAATGCAAGATCGTATACCGCAGGTATCAATATCCAGTTGTGAGAAATTTCCTAATCATTTTAAATTTATTTCATCATGAAATCAAAAAATAAATTAAATATAACGGTAATTGTAAGTTGTCTTGCGCTTACATTTTTATTCAGCTCGTGCAAGAAAGATTTTTTAGACCTGAATCCATATGACAAAGTATCTGCAGACCAGGCTATTAATAATGTTTCTGATATGCAGGCTGCTGTGAGCGGCGCTTACAATTCGTTGCAAAGTGTAAATCTTTATGGCCGTACATTGCCGCTGTTTGGCGATCTTGTTGCAGACAACGTTATAATAAGTACTACTAACAGTAACCGCTACTTAGATTTTTTCCAGATCAATTATACAATTGTAAACGGAAATGCACAAGGCATTTGGCAGGATGCCTACACTACAATTCTGAGAGCAAATAATGTTATAAATAGTACACTCAGTGGAACAACCCGAATTGACCAGTTACGTGGCGAATCTCTCGCAGTAAGAGCTTTGATGTATTTCGAATTAGTAAAATATTTCTCAAAGCCTTATACAACAGATCCTGGCGGCCCTGGAGTTCCAATCATACTTGAATATGATCCAACGGTTAAGCCAAATCGAAATTCGATTGGCGAAGTATATGCACAAATTGAGAAAGATCTCACAGAAGCGGCAGGCCTGATGACAGAAGATAAATCATCAGGTTTTTTTACAAAATATGCTGCAAAAGGCTTGCTGGCAAAAGTGTATCTTTTTAAGGGCGAGTGGGATAAAGCACTTTCCGCAGCCGAGGACGTAATAAATAATAGTGGTTATACATTGCTTAAGTTAGATGATGTGCAGTCATATTGGGATAATAATACCGACCGTGATGATAAACTCGAATCGCTCTTTGATGTTGTTTTTGATGCAAACAGCACCATCGCGAATTCTTCCCTGGCATATTTCTATGATCAAAACGGTTACGGGGATGCACTTGCTGCCGAGTCGTTGTATAATTTATACAGTAATACCGATGTGCGGAAGGGCCTTATTACAGTTGGAAGTGGAATCCGGGGACCTAACGTAAAAGTGGTGAATAAGTACCCTAACTGCAGGTTCGCCGGATAAAGATGAAACGCCGGTTTTGCGCATGTCAGAAATATATTTTATCGCAGCGGAAGCTGCCTATCATTTAAATAATGAAGCAAAGGCATTAACGGATTTGAATGCGGTTGCTACCAAACGGGATGCTTCTTTTGCGGGATATTCTTCCACGGGAACCGCGCTTCTTAATGAAATTTTGCTGGAGCGTCGCAAAGAACTCGCATTTGAAGGGCAGCGTTACTGGGATCTTGCAAGGAATAACAAAGATGTGGTAAGAGTTAACCTGGCCGGCAATTACCCCGGGAATGTTCCGCTTACATTGCCTATTGACAATTTCCGCCGGATTTTTCCAATCCCCCAGGTAGAGTTGGATGCAAACCCGAACATTCGTGGAGAGCAAAACGCAGGATACTAAAAAATATTAAAGCCGGTTTTAATGATGATGGTAAATTCAAAGGCGGTAAACTTTTTGCCGCCTTTATTTTCTGCCAAAAAGGAAATGACTTTCCAGGCATGCCCGGTTAAAATTTCTTTTTCAATTTTATTAAGATGATATACTAATCTTTATGAAAACAACTTTTATCGTAATCACAATTATTGTTTTGTCAACCTCCGCAACCCGGGCGCAACGGCATGAAATAAAGCTTTCAGCGGGCCCTGAAATTTCTATTCCAACTTATTCAGGAATAAGTTCGGGCGGTATAGGCGGCGGAATTTCACTGGATTATTTTTTAACCGGAAAGATCGCTCTCACGGGCAGCATAAGCGTAAATTATTTTAAGGGAAATGTTTTAAATCCTTTTAAGAATGATACTGTAAGCGGCTTTAGTCTTGCGCCAATTTTAGTGGGTGGAAAATATTTCTTTACAGAAAAATTTTACGCCGGTGGCTCGGCAGGGCTCGTCGTTGGTTTACACCATGCGGCAAATCATTTGGCTCTTTCGCCTGGCGCAGGAATGATTATTCCTGTTTCGTCAACATCCGGTATTGATTTGGGAGTAAGATTAACAGGCGTCCCCAGGGGTTATTCATTTTCTGAAAACAGTTTTATTAATAAAGGAGGTTATAGTTTCCTTACATTCAGAGTTGCCTATGTATTTTAGGAACGGGCACTACTAGCGATACTGTTCTTAAGCACTATGTACAGTATCGCTATAAAAAATGTACTTGCTATAAGCAGGTACATACGATGTTTTCCATTTTATATGCTTCTTCCACATCATTAATAATCGTTTGTTAGTTAAACTTCATAAAATGCCAGGCAATAAAAATTACATCTTTAAAATCGCTCTTATAGCTTTAACCAACACTGCCTTCTTTAATGTATCTGCGCAAAGTTTCCTATTAAAGTTTCGTACAGATTCAATACCCGCGATTTTTGGGCCCGGATCTATTTCAGATGGTTTTGACAATCGTGACATGGCAATCTCTCCGGCAAATGATGAACTGTTTACTACGATCCAATACGGTAATTCATACAGTGGTATTTTGTATTGTAAAAAAACAAAAGGCCTTTGGTCACGGCCGCAAATAGCCTTTTTTTCGGGAAGATTTAATGATATGGAGCCTGCATTTTCGCCGGACGGCAGGAAATTATTTTTTACTTCTAACAGGCCTCTTTCTGATACAGGAAGTACCGCTAAAGACTATGACATATGGTTCCTGGAAAAACGCGGAAATAACTGGAGTAATCCCCAAAACTTAGGGCCTGTTATTAATACGGAAAAGGATGAATTTTATGCCTCGCTGGCAAGCAATGGTAATTTGTATTTTACACGCGATAACGACTCTACCTTAGATGACATTTTTGTTTCGGAATTTAAAAATGGAAATTATTCAAAACCTATGGCCCTCGATACAACTGTTAATTCAAGGGGCCTTGATTTTAATTGCTTCGTCGATCCGCAGGAGAGATATCTCATCTATTCTTCTTATAAAAGAAGCGATGATCTGGGAGGAGGCGATCTGTATATCTCAGTAAATAAAAACGGGGGATGGCAACCGGCAACTCATTTTGATTCAAAAATAAATTCAACAGCTCTCGATTACTCGCCATTTATTTCTTTTGATAAAAAATACTTTTTTTTCACAAGCCGCAGGTCAACATTCAAATTTCCATTAAGTAAACCGGCAAGCCTTGATGAGATCCACAAGATTCTTCATTCCTATGGAAATCGCAGCGAGGATATTTACATTATGGGTGCAAGCCTCCTCAATAAGTATTTGAAATAAATTTATTTTCCAACTGCCCAAATTAAAAATTGCGGAAATACGCCGCTCCATGAGTTATAATCATGAGTGCCTTCCTTTACTTCAGTGTATATGATGTCTTGCGATGGACTTACGTTCTTCTTTTTAATTAAGTCAATAAGATCTTTTGTATCATCAACTGCGTCAATGATGCCATCCTTATCCCTATCGGCAGTTTCCTCACTCCCTCCCACATAAAACCAATACTTTAAATGTGGCCTCTTACGTGATGATCGTATTTTATTTATAATGATCCTGTCCTTGTCATCTGAATATGTCGGATCAGTTTGGTCCTTGTCCCTGAGCCAGAAAGATCCTGAGAATACACCTACCTTATCAATTTTATCCGCATGGTCCCAGGCAAAATCAAAAGCGGAGACCCCGCCCAGTGAACATCCTGCAATCGTGATTGAGTTGAATTTTCTTACACCGGTCATTTTCTTAATAAATGGCAGCAATTCGTTTTCAATGAACATTCCATATTTATCCGCGCCGGCACCAATATTTTTATAATCAGCATACCCGGCCACACCATACTCTTTTTCTCTGTCAAATGCCTTAATGGCCACAACAACAAGTGGCTGAATTAAGTCCTTTTTATGGAGACTGTCCACAATATTTTTTACTCGTAGCTTAGCGATATCCTGCCCGTCATTTAATAATAAAAGGTTAAAAGTTTTTTTGTCTTTTGGCACCTGGGTGCTGATAATATCGAGATCAATGTGTTTCTGCAGGTGCCGTGAATAAACAGAATCGCTTGTCTCTTTGATCTTTGAACCACACGCTGATAACAAAACAACGGTCGCAATCAGCAGGTAATTTTTGCTTCCCTGGGTTATTAAAATTTTTTGCATTTGCTAATGTATTAAAATTTGGTTTCAATTGAGTAAGACCTTACCTTCGCACCTCAAAATCGCGAAGTAGAGCAGCGGTAGCTCGTCGGGCTCATAACCCGAAGGTCGGAGGTTCGAACCCTCCCTTCGCAACAGGAACCGTGTCATAACAATGATGCGGTTTTTTAATTATGTACACAGTTTACGTATTATATTCTGAGGCTTTTGACTTATACCGGAATAACGACAAACCTTATGGAAGGATTTAAATTACACAATGAACCTGGTATGACGATCCTGGAAATTATCACAAAAGGCTACTAAGTTTTCTTAACGCATAGATTCATACCTTGTGGCCGTTGTTTTCCCCGCACTAACATTCCAAAAAAGCGTTAGGGCTATTAAGTTTTTTCTTTATGATCCTGGTTTTGTTTGTGAGGTTGATCCACCATCTGCATTTCTTCTCAAAAAAAATTCCTCAAATCTGTGATTTTCTTGACCTTTCTGCGATTAATTACATAAAGCAGTAAAGGTTAATGCAAACGGAAAAGGGTACGGCCGATTTATTAAAATTGATTTCTAAAAACAAAGGAATAATAATGAAGATCTGTAATTGCTACTGCCAGGATAATACAGGCAGGGAAGATCTTGCTCAGGAAATTATCATTCAGCTATGGAAGTCCGGCGGCAATTTTACCCCTGATTTTAAATTTACAACATGGATGTATCGTGTTGCTCTGAATGTCGCGATTTCATTTTATCGCAAGGAGAAGAAATGGAACGAAATTATTCAAATATCTGAAACGCACCTGAACATTCAGGATAGTTTAATTGATACTTCTTATTCAGAAGGATCGAACCTTTTGCAAAAATATATTGCAGAATTGAAAGAACTCGACAAGGCGGTGATATTACTTTACTTCGAAGAAAAAACGTATAAAGAAATATCGGAAATAATAGGTATCACTGAAACAAATGTGGCTACCAAAGTGAGCAGGATAAAAGAAAAACTTAAACAAAAATTTTGATAAACAAAATTATTAAAAATGGAAGACAGCGAACTAAAGAATATATGGAAGGAATATGACAGAAAAATTCAGGAATCAAAAATTTTAAATCTTCAGTCCTGGGTTTTAAACCTTCAATCATTTGAATTTATCAAAACAGAAAAAGCAAAATCTAAACTCAATGCTTTGAGCAGGCAAAAGAAATGGATGATCTGGCTGGGATTTATTTGGGTGTTTTTTCTTGTATTCCTTATTGTCAATTCTTTGGAGTTTTCTAAAATATTTTTTGTTATTTCCGCAGGCAGCATTGCATTGTGTACATCCATTGCAATTGTAACTTATATAAGGCACGTAATCCTGATAAAAGAAATTGATAATACCGATAGTCTCGTTGAAACGCAGAGAAAAACAGCATTCCTGCAAACATCCACCCTCAAAATAGTGAGAATTCTTTTTTTGCAGTTCCCTTTTTATTCAATTTTTTTCTGGACACCGCAAATGATCACCAGCGGGCCGATAGCGTTCTGGACAATATCATTTCCAATTGCAATTTTTTTTATTTGGCTATCTGCCTGGCTATTCAGGAATATCTCCTTCAGGAATGCAAACAAGAGATGGTTTAAGGTATTGTTTTCAGGCTCTGAGTGGACTTCTGTAACAAAGGCATTGGGATACTTAAATGAAATTAATGAGTTTAGAAAAGAAAAAGAATAACGGGAGTCAGTTGTTATGCCATGCATTGATGAAGTTGTAGCTAACAAAAATTATTGTATAAAAACTTTTAAGTGACGCTTCCCGTCAAAGTCTCAGGCAAATAATTTGCTTGCAGCCCCTCTTCATCTAATTCCCTGATCCTCCTGAATTTTTTCCTTATATCTTTGCTCCTCAAAAAATATTTGCTTCATAAAGAAACCCGGAAATAATAGATGTCAAAACAATTTCAAGCAAAGTATCTGCCCTATTCTCAAATCAACAACTTTTCTAAAATTGTTCTAGATTATGTTGGCAGAGAAAAGAGTTTACAGGATTTTTATGAGCATGATCCAGGCTTTGAAGGAATTAAATTATCTATCGGGCAACGGAAAAAGTTCAATACCAACCGGCGGTTACTGGTACAACAATTAGAAAAGCAATATGAAGATATCAGTGAAAGTGATAGCGTGAAAGGTAATATCAAAAGCCTCCAGGAAGAAAAAACTTTTACCATCTGTACTGCGCACCAGCCCAATATTTTTACGGGACATTTATATTTTATTTATAAAATACTTCATACCATAAAACTTGCTGAAAAGTGCAGGAGGCAATTACCGGAATACAATTTTGTCCCGGTTTTTTTTATGGGTAGCGAAGATGCGGATCTTGATGAATTGAATCATATAGTAGTTGATGGAAAAAAATATGAATGGGAAACAAATCAAAAGGGCGCCGTGGGCAGAATGATAGTGGATGATAAACTCGTAAAGCTTATAGATGAAATTTCAGGCAGGATATCAGTTGAAAAACATGGAAATGAAATTGTTGAGGTCCTGAAAAGTTGCTTTGCAAAAAATAAAACTATAGAGCAAGCGACTTTTTTATTAGTCCATCATCTGTTCAAAAATTATGGACTTATAGTGTTACTGCCGGATAATGCTGATTATAAAAAAGCAATGCAGTCAGTTTTTGAAGAAGATATTTTTAAAAACACACCTTCAGAAATTGTAAGTAAATCGTCAGAAAGACTCGGAGCGAAGTATGAAGTACAGGCACATCCCAGGGAGATCAATTTATTTTATTTGAAAGACAATATCCGTAACAGGATAGTAGCAGTGAAGGATAAATTTGTTGTACACGACACCGATATTGTTTTTATAAATGAAGAGTTGAAGACTGAGTTGGATAAATATCCTGAACGCTTTAGTCCGAATGTGATCCTTCGCGGACTTTACCAGGAAATAATTTTACCCAATATAGCCTTTATTGGGGGCGGCGGTGAACTTGCTTATTGGCTGGAATTGAAAGATTTGTTTTTGCATTTCCAGGTGCCCTATCCTTTATTGATCTTAAGAAATTCGTTTTTAGTGATAGAAGAAAAATACTGTCGCATAATGCAGAAATTAAATATAAACGCGGCTGATCTTTTTAAAGGGGAGCAAATTTTAATGAATGAAATAGTCAAACTGCAAACTAAAAATGTTTTAGAACTACAAAGTGAAAAATCTCAATTAGACAAAGTTTATGGCGAAATAAAAAATAAGATAAAACAAATTGATACCACACTTCTGCAACACACAGAAGCACTTGAAACTAAAGCCTTGAAAACGCTATCGGGTCTTGAAAAGAAAATGCTTCGCGCCGAAAAAAGAAAATTTTCAGATGCCCAAAACCAGCTTAAGAAAATTCTAAATTCATTATTCCCGGACGGTAACCTCCAGGAACGAACTGAAAACTTTATGCTTTATTATTCAAAGTGGGGGAGTGATTTCCTGGAGATGCTTTACGAAAATTCGTTGGCTCTGGAGCAGGAGTTTTGCATTATAGAAGAAAATTAAGGAAGCAAGTCTTTTTCATTTCTCCATCTTCGCCGCTTTTTTCTCCACTTCTTCCTTCATTTCATTTTTAAAATCCACCAGCTTTTGATTAAGGGACGGATCAGCGATCGCCAAAATTTCAGCGGCGAGAATCCCCGCATTTTTAGCGGCGTTCAATGCGACTGTTGCAACGGGTACACCGTTTGGCATTTGCAAAATTGACAATACCGAATCCCAGCCATCGATGGAATTTGATGACTTAATGGGTACGCCTATTACAGGCAGGGTTGTAAAAGATGCGACCATGCCGGGAAGATGAGCAGCGCCGCCTGCTCCTGCTATAATTACTTTTAATCCCCTGGAATAAGCAGTGGTGGCGTAATCCATCATTCTTGCAGGGGTACGATGAGCAGATACGATAGTGATTTCAAAATCGATATCGAACTTTTTCAAAAGATCCGCGGCAGCTTCCATTATTTTTAAGTCACTGTCGCTACCCATGATAATTCCAACTTTTATTTGCATGGTACAAATGTAGTTCCTTTATTTACAAAGTTGCGATGTCGCCGGTAAGCAGGGCAACCTGGGCCTCGGCAATCTTTGCATTGTACAAAGCAGCATACAATCGGTTCTTTGCGTCACTGTAGCTTATTTGCACCTGCCTTAGTTCAACAGAAGTAATATTCAAAGTTTTGAATCTTTCAGTTGCAATGAAAATATTTTCGGTGGCCAATTCCAGGTTGTTGTTTTCAAGCGCTACAATTTTTAGAGAGTTGTTGTAGTTGATGTAAGCATTAGTCAAAGTTGCCTGTATATTATTCTTCGTTTCCGCAAGGGCGACATTTTGATTTTTTATTTGTATATCTGTTACGGCTTCCTGTTTCTTTACGAACCCGCCATTAAACAAGGGAACGGCGATCCCAACCGAACCAGATGGCCCGTATGTTTGATTAAAGAGGGTAAATCCTGCCCCGTTACTGCTCCTTACAAAATTATAAAATCCGTTCAACGTCACCATCGGAAACCGCGCTGCAGAAATTTCTTTTCGTGTTTCAAATAAAACTTTGAGGTTGCTGTTTGCAAGAAGTATATCGGGGTTTTGTTGTTCAATTTTATTCTGAACGTCTGTCATTAGGGGCAAGGGCTGCACTGTAATTGTATCTGCCACATGATAGGTAGTGTCGGGCATTTTGCCCATTAAATTGTTTAGAGAAACTTTGGAAAGTTCAAGCGAATTTTGGGTAGATAACAAAAGCGAGTGCTGTTCATTAAGATCAACCTCCGCCTGTAACACTTCATATTTTGCACCCGTTCCTATTTCAAAACGGCGCTGAGCCAGAACATACCTTTCATTATACAGGGATATTTGTTCTGCAGTAGATCTGATTTGTTCCCTGAGAGTAACCACATTATAATAACTAACGATTACATTGTACACCGCTTCATTTAAGGCTTTTCGAAAGGCATACTCACCGTTTCTTTCCAATTCTTCCAATCTTCTTTTTGTCGCAAACATTTTAAAACCATCAAATACCGGCCAGGTAACAGCGACACCTGCGTTTGTATTTTTTGTTTTATTGCCATTACGGATTGTTGTTGTGCCATTGCTGAGTTTTTGCTGAAGATTGTTTACTCCAATTGTTTTATTGGCTGTAGCACTTACGACAGGTATAGCGCCTGCGTTTGCCCAGTTATTATTAATTGTTCCAATCTCGATACTATTCCTGCTGATGGTAACGGCAAAATTATTTTCTATTGTATATTTTATGGCATCTTCAATAGTAAGCACACTATCCTGTGCATAAGAATTCCCGTTAAAAGTACATACCTGTAATAAAAATATAGCAAGCAGGCGGCTACAACGCTTCATTCAACGGTGTTTTTTTGGATGAAAGAAAAGCATACATGGAAGGAACAACATACAATGTGAGGATCAGGGAAAATAAAATACCACCAACAATAACAATACCCAAAGGGATCCGGCTCGTTGACGCGTCCCCAATGGAAAGAGCCAATGGCAGGGCCCCGAGAGACATTGCAAGACTTGTCATCAAAATAGGACGCAGCCTTGAGAAAGCCGATTCAATCACCGCTTCAACTTTTTCCACACCCGCGTTTCTTTTTTGATTTGCAAATTCTACAATTAATATCCCATTTTTAGTTACCAGGCCAATGAGCATGATCATTCCTATCTGTGAAAAAATATTAAAAGTCTGATTAAATATCCACAACGAGAGCAGGGCGCCGGCTAATGCCAGTGGAACTGTGATCATTATTATAAATGGATCGATAAAACTTTCAAATTGTGCTGAGAGAACAAGGTAGATCAATACAAGAGCAAGTATGAATGCAAATAATGTATTGCCTGCACTTTCTGCATAATCCCTTGAAGTACCACTGAGTGCCGTTGTAAAGGATTCGTCTAATAGTTTACCAGAAATTCGTTGCATTTCTTTTATGCCATCTCCGACAGTGTATCCCGGAGCAAGACCGGCAGATATAGTTGCCGACTTATACCTGTTAAAGTGATATATACTTGGTGGCGTAGAGGCTTCGGTAGTTGAAACTAAATTGTCAAGCCGAATATTTTCACCACGGCTATTCTTGACCATTATCTTTTGTAAATCGTTGGGATCATCGCGGTCACCACGATCCACTTGTCCAAGCACTTCATATTGTTTCCCGGATTTTAGAAAATAGCCAAGCCTTCTATCGCTGTATGCCAGTTCCAGGCCGTGCGAAATATTTTCAATATTTACGCCTAATTCGCTGGCGCGGAGCCTGTCAATGTTTACACGCAGTTCGGGTTTATTAAATTTCAGATCTACATCTACGCCATCAAGCACAGGGCTCTTATTAGCCTCATCTAAGAATTCCGGAAGTACGGTTCGTATTTTTTCAAAATTGTTATTTTGAATCACAAATTGCACGGGCTGGCCACCACGACGATTCACTGAAATTGTTTGCTCCTGCACTGCAAACGCTTTACCCTGCGGAAATTTCCTGATATCCTTGTTTACAGCGTCAACAATTTCCTGTTGAGACCTTGTACGGTCTTTAGGGTCTGTAAGGGCGACTCTTATAAATCCACTATTAACCGCACCCCCTGAAGATCCGGGAGCGGTGAGGCTTATGATTTTTGTATTTTCCGGAATTGAATCCTGGACCATCTGTACGAGGCTGTCCATATACGAGTCCATATACTCGTATGAGGTACCCTCGGGAGCCGAAACACTCAACCTAAATTGATTCCTGTCTTCAAGCGGAGCAAGCTCAGATGGTATAGTCGCGAAAATGCTCCAGATAATTCCAAAACATCCGGCGACCAAAACCAGGGCAATCCATTTCACTTTCATAAAGCGGGCAAGGCTTTTCTTGTAACCCGACTCCATCGCATAAAAAAATGGCTCCGTTTTTTTGTAGAACCAGGAGTGGCCAATTTTTTTTCCTGTAAGCTTTACATTCAGCACGGGTGTTAATGTAAGCGAAACAAACGCTGAAATCAGCACTGCACCGGCAACCACAATTCCGAATTCGCGAAAGAGCCTTCCGGTAAAACCTTCCAGAAAGATGATTGGTAAAAAAACGATTGCCAGCGTAATTGAAGTAGAAATAACAGCAAAATAAATTTCTTTGGAACCTTCTTTTGCCGCCTGGTATTTATTCATACCGGCCTCGATCTTTTTGAATATATTTTCGGTGACTACTATTCCATCGTCCACCACAAGTCCGGTCGCGAGTACAATAGCCAAAAGTGTAAGTACATTTATCGTAAAGCCGAAGAGATACATTATGAAGAAGGCGCCTATCAGTGAAACGGGAATGTCAAGCAATGGGCGTAACGCAATTAGCCAGTCGCGAAAAAATAAATAGATGATTAAAATTACAAGTCCAAGGGCGATAAAAAGAGTTTCCTTAACTTCTGAAATAGATCTCTTAATAAATACGGTCTGGTCCATACCGATATCGAGTTTTATATCTTCAGGAACCTCTTTTTTTATATTGTTTAATCTTTTATAGAATTCGTTTGAAATAGATACATAATTAGCTCCCGGCTGCGGAACAAGGGCCAACATGATCATGGGAACACCGCTCTCTTTAAGGCCTGATTCCTCATTTTCGGGGCCCAGGACAACGTCGGCCACATCGCTCAGTCTTACATTAACGCCATTAATATTTTTTACAACCAGGCCGTTAAACTGTTGTTCCGTATTTAGTTTTCCAAAAGTGCGAACAGAAAGCTCCGTGGTATTTCCATAAATTTTGCCGGCGGGAAGTTCGACACTTTGGGTAAGCAACGCCTGCTGAATATCATCGGTGGTGAGGCCATAAGCATTTAATTTATCCGGCTTAAACCAGAGCCGCATTGCATATCTTTTCTCTCCCCAAACCGATATAGAGCTAACACCAGGAATAGTTTGCAACCGCTCGACAATATTATTTTCAGCATACTCGGTTACCTGGAGCAGGTTACGGATATTGCTCTGCACTGTAACAGCAATAATGGGCTGGGCGTTCGCATCAGCCTTCGAAATTACCGGCGGTGCATCTATATCCTGCGGAAGTTGTCTCGTTGCCTGGGATACTTTATCACGTACATCGTTAGCCGCAGTTTCAAGATCAATACCAAGATCAAACTCTACATTAATACTGCTGCTGCCCTGGCTGCTTGAAGAAGTAATATTTTTTACGCCGGCTATTCCATTAATCGCTTTTTCAAGCGGTTCAGTTATTTCAGATTCAATAATATCGGAGTTGGCACCTGAGTAAGAAGTGCGTACAGAAATATTCGGAGGATCAATGGCAGGATAATCCCTTACGCCTAAAAATTTAAAACCAATTACACCAAACAGTACAATAACCAGGTTCATCACAATGGCGAAAACCGGGCGGCGTAAACTGGTGTGAGAGATATTCAATGTACTATTTTTTTAGCGATGAAATATTGATTTTGCTTCCTGGTTTAATGTTTAGCAATCCGGTAGTAATCACAGTATCGCCAATATTAAGCCCACTTAAAATTTCAACCTTTGCTGAATCACGTTCGCCTGTCTTTACTATATTAAATTGCGCCACGCCTCCTTTGGAAACAATTACTTTTTTATCTCTTGCTTCCGGGATGATTGCCTGTGTTGGAATCATTATGGCGCTGTTATTATCGCCCATATCAAAATTTACTGTGGCGAATGATCCGGCAGTAATATTTTTGTCAACGTTTTCAACAATGGCATGCACTTTCAGGCTCCTGTTTTCCTCAGTAATTCCTGATTCTGTTGCTATAATCTTTGCACTATATTTTTTGTTGGAAGCTTCCGTGGTAAAATTTATTACATTACCTGTTGCTATTTTTGGAGTATATTTTTCAGGCACTGCAAACTCAAGTTTGAGCTTGCTTATTTGCCGGATGCTTGTCACTATGGTCGCGGGGGTTACATAAGCCCCCATGCTTATATTTTTAAAGCCGACCTTGCCGTTGAAAGGAGCCCTTATGATAGTTTTAGAAATAGCAGCCTGCAGTACCTCCATGTCGGCTTTTATGGTGCTTACATTCAATAAGCTCAGGTCGTAATCCTGCTGGCTTATTCCCCCGATCTTTAATAGTTGTTCCTGTCGTTCCTGCGTTTTATTCGCTATTTGAAGCTGAACATTTAATTTAAGCAACTGTGCCTGCAGATCGCCATCAAAAAGTTTTGCAAGTATGGTACCACGTGATACTGTAGCACCCTCCCTGATGGAAACAGAAGTTATTTTTCCCGCCACTTCGGGATGTATTTCTGTTTCCTCAAACGGCAGTAATGTTCCGGCAACTTCAATAGTGGAATTTAAAACTGAGGGTTGTACAAGAAATCCTTCTACAGGTAGAACGGGGCTCACCCGTGGCTTACCTTTTGTTTTGCCCGCAGGTGATGGGTCTTTTGATGTGTTTCCACAGGAAAAGGATGTGTATGATAAAAAAATAATCCCTGCGAGGAATTTCCAATACTTCAATTTCATTATGTTGATTTCCTGATTATTAAAACTTTTAAGTAAGACGGCAAATTTTATAAAAACCTTCGCCAAGCAATTATTCGGCGATAACTTTTAAAGTTGCTTTAATTTTATTGGAAGTATGAATCAATTCCTGGCGTTCATTGCTAAGAATGGTAACGTGCCCCATTTTCCTGCCCGGCCTTGTCTCTTTTTTTCCATAAATATGAACAAAAACGTTGTCAATTTCCAGCACCTTTTCGAGCCCTTCATATCTCACTTTACCGGCACAGTTTTCTTCACCGATAAGATTTACAATCGCGGCGGGGATTATGTGATCGGTATTTCCCATAGGGTATCCGAGCATGACACGCCATAGCATATCAAACTGGGAACTGTAATTAGCTTCAATGGTATGATGCCCGCTATTATGAACTCTTGGAGCAATCTCGTTCACCAGCAAATTGTTGCCTGCATCCAGGAACATCTCAACGGCAAAGATACCGGCACTCTTAAAATTTTTTACAACCGTTAACGCTATTGCTTCAGCCTTCCATAATAATTGTTCCTCCAGTTGCGCAGGGCTTAACTGGTATTCCAGTAAATTGAAATCTTTATTAAAGATCATTTCAACAGGCGGATAAATGGCAACTTCGCCGGCTTCATTTACTGCGATGATCAGGGAAATCTCTTTTTTAATTGAAACCTCTTTTTCGAGAATGGCCGGTTCATCAAAGCCATCTAAAACGCTGTCTTTGGTTTTTAAAATTAAAACGCCTCTTCCATCGTATCCACCCATAGCCAATTTATGGACTGCGGGCAAAAAGGAAACGTGATCTTTTAATTCTTCTTTATTTTGAGTTATAATAAAATCAGAAGTGGGAACCTGGTTTTCCTGGTAAAATTGTTTTTGGAGAATTTTATTTTTTACAATGGATAGTGTCGCAGGACGGGGGAAAATTTTTACACCTTCTTCCTCAAGCTTTAACAACGCCTCTACATTTACTGACTCAATCTCAATAGTAATAGTATCCAGTGTTTTGCCAAAATTATAGACGTCATCAAAACTGGTAATATTTCCTTTTACAAAATGGTTGCAAAGGTGTGCCGCGGGGCACTCATCATCGTTTTCAAGTACAAAAGTTTCTACAGGATAATTGGCCGCTGCCTGTAATAACATTTTTCCCAATTGTCCACCACCAAGGATACCTGCTTTTTGCATTGAAATTTTTCTGCAAGATAATGTTCCATTAGTAGAAATGAATAAAAAGCAATTCTTATGATTACTTAAACTTAGAAAGAATCAATAAACCATTGTTTTGCAATCAAAACAGTAAAAAATTTTAAAAACAAAAAAACCGGCATATAGCCGGCTGGGATGTATAATCTGAAAATTTTATTTTGTAAATGTATAAGTTATATAACCCGTGTTTCCGTTACCAAGGTCTATAGGGGATCTTGCGACAAAACTATTGGATGATACATTCATTAACTGCAGGCGGTATCCATCATCGACATTTTTTGGCTTCATTCCATTCAATTTTTTAAATTGAAATTGGGCATTATCGCCTTTTCCATAAATACTCCAGTATATATCTTCCTTTGTTCCGTTTAAAAGCGTAAAAGAACCTTTACCGTTTTTAATTAGATTCCAGGTGCTTCCCTGGAAGTCCTCGTAAGGTCCCTGGTCAAACACATCTGTTACTTTGAAAGTGGCAGGCACATCCGTTGCTATGTTGGAAATTGTCCATGTTCCATCAAGGTTTCCGTTTGTCGCTTTCAGGTCTGTTGCATTTTTAGTGGATGAGCAACTCGCAATAAAAAAAACTGTCGTTGCGATCAGTAATCCATTTATCATTTTTTTCATACTAAATAAAATTATTTGCTGTGATATTGCATAAATCCTGCCAAATAGCCCATTCCGTCCACCGTCATAGAACAGGCGCCTGGCAAGCAGGCAACTCTATCCATTTAAATATGAATAATTAGTCTAATGGCCGGATAGATTGATCAATCCTCTAAGGGTTAGGGGTTATTTTTCTACCTTTGATTAAAACAATTGCATGGAAACGCTAAATATAAAAGCTGCGAAAGAAGATAGAAATCAAACCGATTTTCTGCCATTGCACGGGACGGATTTTGTGGAATTTTATGTTGGCAATGCAAAGCAGGCCGCACACTATTATAAAACGGCTTTTGGCTTCCAATCACTTGCCTATGCCGGGCCGGAAACAGGTGTAAAGGATAAAGTGAGTTATGTGATAAGGCAAAATAAACTCACATTTATATTGACTACACCTCTAAGAACAGGCAACGAAATTGCGGATCATATTTATAAGCATGGCGATGGAGTAAAAGTGCTTGCGCTTAAAGTAGATGATGCAACTTCGGCCTGGGAAGAAACAACGGAACGGGGCGGTAAAAGTTATATGAAGCCGGTAACAATAAAGGATGACGATGGTGAAGTAGTGATTAGTGGAATTCATACTTATGGTGAAACGGTTCATCTTTTTATCGAAAGAAAAAATTATCATGGTGTATTTATGCCGGGCTTTCGCCGCTGGGAAAGTGGTTATAATCCTGTAGAAACGGGCCTCCTATATGTTGATCATTGTGTGGGTAATGTGGGCTGGAACCAGATGAATAAATGGGTAAATTTTTATGAAGAGGTAATGGGTTTTAAAAATATCCTAAGTTTTGATGATAAAGATATATCTACTGAATATTCTGCTCTGATGAGCAAGGTAATGAGTAACGGAAACGGCTTTGTAAAATTTCCGATTAATGAACCTGCCGAAGGAAAGAAAAAAAGCCAGGTAGAAGAATATCTTGAATTTTATAATGGCGAAGGCTGTCAGCATATAGCAATTGCCACCAACAACATTATTGAAACCGTAACCCAACTTCAGCAGCGGGGCGTGGAGTTTTTGCAAATCCCCCGAAGTTATTATGCTTCTATTTTAGACCGGGTGGGGCATATTGATGAAGACCTTGAGCCACTTAGTAAATTAGGTATTTTGATTGATAAAGATGATGAGGGTTACCTGTTACAAATATTCAGTAAACCGGTTGAAGACCGGCCTACATTATTTTTCGAGATCATTCAGCGGAAAGGAGCCAGGAGTTTTGGAAAAGGAAATTTTAAGGCGCTTTTCGAAGCTATTGAAAGGGAGCAGGAGCAGAGAGGCAACCTTTAATTTTGGTTCCTGCATTTTGCGATGGGCTGTCTGTTCCGCTACAGGTACGCATTTGACCGAGATTCCTTTTTTAAAATAATTCTTCGTTAAGAATTAATGGCGATTTATTTTGTTTCAATAAAAAAATTATTTTTACGTTACATTATTATAACTGATAGACTGATGCTGAACAACTTTTTTAAGATTTTTATTGGATTATTATTCACCGTTTGGCCGATATTCTTACAGGCTCAATATTCCTTTGTTGACGAGCAGAAAACATCATTCAGAATTGCAAACGTGTTTAACAATAAGGAACAGCTGTTGCAAAAAGAGTTTGAAGCGAAGGGTTTACAATGGCCGGCAAATTTTGTTTATATACGCAGTTTTAAATACGATTCACAATTAGAAGTTTGGGTAAAAAATAGTACCAAAGAAAAGTATAAACTTTTTAAAACTTATAAAGTTTGTATGCAAAGTGGTACAATGGGCCCGAAGAGATTACAGGGTGATTACCAGGTTCCCGAAGGATTTTATTACATTAACGAATTTAATCCGCGCAGCGCCTACCATCTTTCTTTGGGCTTGAATTATCCCAATGCCTCCGATAGAATACTAAGTGATTCGCTTCGCCCGGGCGGTGCAATTTATATTCATGGCAGTTGCGTATCGGTCGGTTGTATACCCGTTACAGATGATGAAATAGAGGAGTTGTATATTATAACCAGCTATGCAAAATCAAATGGCGAGGATTTTATACCGGTGCATGTTTTTCCTTTCAGGTATAATCAAAAAAGGTCAATTGAATATTTTAAAACTATTTCTAAGGATAATCCTTCGCTTCAAAAATTTGCAATGCAGTTAAAAACTGCATTTGATAAATTTGAAGAAACAAAGCAGATACCTTTAATACTTGTTGATCGCAAAGGCGACTACGTTATTGACTGATTTCTTTCATTAGCAATTGTATCGTTTCTCTCGTTTTTTGCTCGAGCACAATTACCTTATTTTCAGATAATTTTTTAATGAACTCTCCCGTGTAATGCCTTATTGTAAGGAGGGTAAGATCTTTTTCAATAAGCACATCGAAAAGCTCTTCGCATCTTGAAGCGGCATCATCAATTTTTGCCGGTATATCATCAACGCAAACGAAAAGCGTTATCGCCGCATTTTGAGTAAGGGAAGGTTTTATTTTCACCTGTTCCAGAATTTCATTTAATTTATTCGCCGGCTCTCCTTCTACAAAAGAAAAATCTTTTGATTGCAGGGTCATTAATACCTGGTTTCGTTTATAAACAATTATAGGCGGTAATTCGTGGCTGTTTTTTTCTGATATAACGGTTCCGGCTATTTGGGGATCTAAAAAACATTTTACATAGAGCGGAATTTTTTTATTCTGCAGCGGCTTTATTGTTTTGGGATGGATTACCTGTGCACCATAGTATGCCATTTCAATCACTTCTTTATAACCTAATCCCGGTAAGGTGACCGCTTCTTTGAAGTCCTTCGGATCTGCATTCATCACCCCTTCCACATCCTTCCAGATAGTTACACTTTTTGCATTGAGCACATTTGCGAAAACCGCGGCTGTATAGTCACTTCCTTCCCTTCCAAGCGTTGTGCTTTCATTTTCGTCTGTACTGCCTATAAATCCCTGGGTAATTACAATATTGCTTTCATTAAATAACGGGAGTATCTTTTCGGCTATTTGCTTTTCAGTAACCCCCCAGTCGACCACGGCATCCCTGAAATTATCATCGGTTCGCAACACGTCTCTTACATCAATCCATTTATTATTAATTTTTTCTTCGTTCAGGAAAAATGATAATATGGTTGTTGACATTAATTCGCCTGTGCATACAATCTGGTCATAATAATAGTTGTAATCCTTTACGGGTTTATCATGAAGCAGCCATTCAACTTCAGTAAAAATATTAAGCAGTTCATTCGTGGCTTTTTCCCATTGCTGTGTTACCGTATACTTTAGGATTGTTAAATGATTTTGTTTTATTTGTTCAAAAAGATTTAACGCATCTTCTTTTCTCCCTTCATAAAAAGCTTCTGCAACTTTTTCAAGCGCATTGGTAATTTTCCCCATCGCAGAAATTACAATGAGAATATTTTCGCCGGTATGATTTTTTAAAATTCTTCCAATATTTTGAATGCGTTCCACACTATTTATACTGGCACCTCCAAATTTAAACACCTGCATTTTTCACATTTTTTAATAGTTCGCAAAGTAAAATCAAATATCAAAACATACCTTATCTTTTTTGAAACAAATCAACAAAATATATCAGCGACATAAGGCGGTAAGCAAAACAAATTGATTAATTGCCCTACATTTGTTGGCTTCAGAAAAATAATCAATCTTAGAGATGATGGTGAACCGCCAGGTACTTACATTAGATGAGTTTACATTAAAAGAGATGCGTGCTTTTCCAAAGGCGACGGGCGAATTGGCCGGGCTCTTACGGGACATAGGTCTTGCGGCAAAACGCGTAAATGTGGAAGTAAATAAGGCGGGCCTTGTTGACATTTTAGGGGAAACGGGCGAGATAAATGTCCAGGGAGAAGAGGTAAAGAAACTGGATGAATACGCTAATGATCAGTTTACCGGTGTATTACAACATGGTATTAGCTGCGCAGGCATCGCAAGTGAAGAACTTGATGACACCGTGGCCTTTGATAATGAGATTAGCATGAATTCTAAATACATCTGCATGTTTGACCCGCTCGATGGAAGCAGTAATATAGATGTGAATGTTTCTATCGGCACCATCTTCAGTGTTTACCGCCGGGTATCAGAAACAGGCACGCCGCTTACTAAAGCAGATTTTCTTCAACCGGGAATGAGGCAGGTAGCTGCTGGGTATATTATTTATGGATCTTCCACCATCTTTGTGTATGCAACCAGGAGAGGCGTTAATGGCTTTACACTTGATCCGGCGATTGGCGAGTTTTGTTTAAGCCACCCGGATATTAAATGCCCCCGGGACGGCAGTATTTATTCAGTCAACCATGGTAAGTTCTTTATGTACAGCGATGCAGTAAAAAAATATATTGACATCTGCCAGAATAAAACAAAAAATAACGGTGGGCCTTACACGCAGAGGTATATTGGCAGTATGGTCTCGGATGTTCATCGTAATTTAATTAAAGGAGGCATTTTTATGTATCCCGGCACTGTTGCGAAGCCGAATGGTAAATTAAGATTGCTGTACGAATGCAATCCATTTGCTTACATCATTGAAGTTGCCGGCGGCAAGGCAACGGATGGGAAAGTGCGTATCTTAGAAAAACAACCAACTGAGTTGCACCAGCGGACTCCTTTTTTCATTGGCAGTGCAAAGATGATGGAGGAACTGGAAGCATACACCGGAAAAGTTTAGACCATTTAAAGTTGAAAGTGCTACTTAGCTTAATAATAAATGAAAATGAATAACATCATTATCTCGGTAAAAGACCTGGTCAAAAATTACGGCAAATTTGAGGCTGTTAAAGGCATTTCATTTGATGTGTATGAAGGCGAAATATTTGGATTGCTCGGCCCTAATGGCGCGGGAAAATCAACTACGCTTGAGATTATTGAAACTTTGCGGGATAAAACATCCGGTAAAGTGATAGTTAACGGACTCGACCTTGATAAAGCTCCTGAAAAAATAAAAAAGATGATTGGCGTTCAGTTGCAGGCGTCCGGATACTATCCCGGCCTGAATTTGCTGGAACTTATCGACCTTTTTTGCGGATTGTACAATACAAAAACAGACGCTTATGCTTTACTTGAAATGGTAAATCTTAAAGAGAAAGCAAAAAGTAAGTATAAGGAAATGAGTGGCGGCCAGAAGCAACGGTTTTCTATTGCAACTACCTTAATTAATAAGCCGAAAATTATTTTTTTAGATGAACCTACAACAGGTCTGGATCCGCAGGCAAGGAGAAATTTATGGGATCTTATAAAACAGATCCGCGAAAATGGAACCACTGTCATCATCACAACGCACTATATGGATGAAGCTGAGCAATTGTGTGAACGGGTAGCCATTATGGATGAAGGCAGGATTATTGCTTTGCAATCTCCTGATAAACTAATTGATGACCTGGTAGCTTCAGGTTTTGAGCGGCCAAAAATTACCAAAGCCGCGAATCTTGAAGACGTTTTCATAAATCTTACCGGGAAAGATTTTAGGGAAGATTAAGATATATTTGCGCAGATTTTTTTTAAACTAAAAACCCACACCTGATGAAAAGGTTACTATTTATCGTACCTGTATTAATTTTATTTTCCTGCTCGGAAACAAAAAAAGCAGTTTCTACAGTTCCCGTTGCTACGGTAACGGAAACGCCAAAGGATACTATAATGAATTCTATTGACAGCCTGAGCTACGCGATGGGCGTTCAAACTGCCAGCTATTATAAAAGCCAGGGAGCGGAAAACATTAATACCGCAATGATAAAAAAGGCTTATGACGATGTTTACAATAATGACAGCCTGCTTATATCGCCCGAGGCATGTAACACTACTATACAACAAAAATTACAGCAATATATGTCTGAAAAAAATGAGAAAGCAAAAGAAGAAGGAATTAAATTCCTGGAGGAAAATAAAAAGCGTCCCGGCGTTACAACACTGCCAAGTGGCTTACAGTATGAAGTTATAAAAGAGGGTACCGGCCCGATACCAAAATCAACCGATACCGTTAAAGCCCACTATGCAGGGTCTTTGATAGATGGAAAAGAATTTGATAATTCGTACAAGAGAGGCGAGCCTATTTCCATTCCGGTTACCGGCGTGATCCAGGGCTGGGTGCAGGCTTTACAAATGATGCCGGTGGGCAGCAAATGGAAATTATTTATCCCTTCAGAACTTGGATATGGAGACCGTGGCGCGGGTGGTGCCATACCCGGAGGAGCTGTTTTAATTTTTGACATTGAGTTGTTGGAAATAGTAAATAAATAAAAGAGATTTTTATGAAAGCCGAGATCGCTGATTTAAGTTTTCCGATAGGAAGAGAAAGTGAAGCAGCATACTTCAACAGCCCTTATGACGAAAAGATAAAGACGGAATTACTACACGACATTAAGATGTTGCCTGCACATCTCGAATATGCGATCCAGGATCTTGATGAACATCAAATGGAAACTGAGTATCGCCCCGGGGGATGGACGGTTAAGCAATTAGTGCATCATGTTGCAGACAGCCATATAAATGCGTATGTGAGGTATAAGCTCGGATTAACAGAGCAAAATCCTACCATAAAGCCGTATGACCAGGACGCATGGGCAAAACTGCCAGACACAAAAGACCTGCCCGTAAATATTTCATTAACATTGCTTCATTCGCTACATGCAAGGTGGTATCAACTCATGTTTGATATGACCCAGGATCAGTGGCAGCGCACCGTTTACCATCCGGAGAGGCAGCAAACCTTAACCCTTTGGGATCTCCTAAAAAGTTACTCGTGGCACAGCAGGCATCATACGGCTCACATTACTTCTCTAAGAGAAAGAATGAAATGGGGATAGCGCTTTCAAACTTTTTGATTAGACAATCCAGCTAAAAATCAGAAGAGGAAAATATGAAGTGGAAAATACTTTCATCAGAATATCTTGTAAAATATCCTTTTTTTACTGCACGAAAAGACAAATGCGAAACACCGGAAGGTAAAATTGTTGAACAATATTATGTAGTGGAGTTGCCGACGACTGCATGTGCGTTAGCGCTTACTAAAGATGGTGAGGCAATAATGATAAAGCAATACAGGCATCCTGTTGCGAAGGTGATCCTTGAATTGCCGGGAGGGTTCATTGATGAAAATGAAACGCCTGAAGCTGCGATGGCCAGGGAATTAATGGAAGAAACAGGCTACGAATTTTCTTCTATTGAACAGGTTGGAATTATCGCCGCGAATCCCGGCGTACTTGATAATTATACGGCCCTTTTTCTTGCGAAAGGAGGCAGGAAAACTGGTGTTCAGGACCTGGATCACAATGAATATATCGAGGTGGTTACAGTTCCTTTGGCGGAATTAAAAAAATTGTTTCTCGAAAATAAGATTGAACAGGCTCTGCATGCAATGTGTATTTTTTATGCATTGAGAAAGATGGGAGAGATGTGAACTGAAGTCGATGACGCTTTCTCCAGTACTCAATTCCCAACATTAACTTCTCCCACAACAAAGACACTGCCACACACAATAATCAGATCATCTTTGGAAGCATTTGCCATAGCAGCTTCCAGGGCTTGATTCACTTCATTATATGAATTTCCTTCCAGGTTAAATTTACCTGCTCTCTCAAGCAACTCATTCTCCGGTAGTGCCCGTGCGATTTGCGCTTTTGTAAAATAATAGGTTGCTTTGGCCGGAAGATTCGACAAAACCTTTTCAATTTCTTTATCCTTAACAATTCCAAATACAATGTGGAGTTCGTTGTATTTGGTATGGTTAATTTGGTTGGTTAAATTTTTAATTCCGTCTTCATTGTGCGCCACGTCCAATACTACCAACGGCTCTTTGTGAATTATATCCCATCTTCCATTTAACCCGGTATACTTTTTTACATTCATTAGAGCAAGATGAATATCATCATCCTTTACCGGGAATTTATTTCTAATTACATCTACAGCGGTAAGCACTGTTAACAGGTTTTTTTGCTGGTAAAGGCCATTTAGGTCCAGTGAATATTTTTGTTTTTTCTGCCTGCCAACATACTCTACTATAACCTCTAATGTTTGGGCTTCATTAATTGCAGAGACAATTTGATATTTGTCTACCGAAAAAAATACAGGTGAGCCCGTTTCCCTGGCTTTAGCCTGGAAGACAACTTTCGTTTCAGGAATGGTTTCTCCAATAACAACAGGAATACCACGCTTGATAATGCCTGCTTTCTCAAAGGCAATTTTATCAAGCGAATCGCCAAGGATATCCATGTGGTCGTACGCGATATTTGTAATAATAGAAAGTTCGGGAGTGATAACGTTGGTGCTGTCAAGTCGCCCGCCCAGACCGGTTTCAATTACAGCAATGCCCGTTTCCTGGTGAGCAAAGTATTCCAGGGCCATCACGAAAGTAAGTTCAAAAAAAGACGGCTCGATCTCCTCTGAAAATGATTTTATTTTCTCAACGAATTCAACCACGAATTCCTTGCCTATCATTTCGCCATTTACTTTAATCCTTTCCCTAAAATCCTTTAGATGCGGTGAGGTGTACAATCCTGTTTTATAACCGGCTTGCTGAAATATTGCAGCAAGCATGTGGCTCGTTGAACCTTTACCGTTAGTGCCGGCTACGTGAATCGTTTTTATTTTATTTTGCGGATTACCAAGGAAATCACAGAGTGCTATTGTATTTTTCAGATCTGCCTTATAGGCCCTTCTTCCAATGCTGCTGTAAAGAGGAAGCTTGTTATATAGATAATGAAGTGTTTGCTCGTATGTCATGGGGAGCAAATATAATTTACAGTTCGGAGTTCGTGGATTACAGTTTATAGTTTTCCGGTAGTTTCTGCAACTGCAAACTAAGACCTGGGAACTTTCATCTTTCTTAACTCTTCAATACAAAATTGAAAAGAATAGTTCCACTTTCAACATCATTCTGGCTGGTTGGAAATTTTAATTGCTTTGCCTTTTCTATGGCGATACTTCTGAGAGAGCTATTTGAGGTTGTTGTTCCCCGGGCTATGGATGCTTCGGTTACCCTGCCGGATGCATCTACTTTTATATCTACATAAACCTTTGCGTTTTCATTAAAATCATCCTGCATTGATGGGAATGAAATTGGCCGGCGTCCTGAAAGCCCACGCACAACGCTTACACCGCTCCTTCCTCCCGGCGAATTTCCATAAGCATCCGGTTTGCCGGTCGGGCTGCCGGCGTCCCCATTGCCGGATTTATATCCCTGGTTCCTGTAACCATTGTCTTCTGTGGCGCCGTTTCCGCCGTTTCCATTTCCTCCTTTGTAAAGGGGTAATTTAGGTTTGGGAGGTGCAGGATTAGGATTTACAACCGGGGAAGGATTGACATTTTTGGTTGTTTTTGCGACTGATTCTTTGTTGACTTCTTTGGCATCTTCCTTTGGCTTCTCAGTCTTCACAACAGGAGCAGCTTCTTTATCATCGTTATTATCATCAGCCTGTATATTCCGGGATGGGTTATCTACAGCTTTTGCCGCCTTTTGCTGAGATTGAATGCTCTGTGTTTCGGGAGCCCTTTCTCCTTTTACAAGTGGCTGCACATCGCCCATTCCTTCAAAATCATTTCCGAGATTTACATCAATAAGATCTTCAACTTGTGGCACTGGCGGAATTTGCAATGGCCATGTATAAAATATTGCTATTATCAGGAATAACCCACAAATACCAGCGGTATACAGAAATGCTTTCCGGTTTTTTTCTGATTCGAAAGAATGCTCGATATACCTGGTTTCCAATGTGACTTATTTTATTCGCTTCAAATTTATACAATTATCAAAAATATAAAGATGTATAAATGTTAAAAGAAAATTGTTTAGGTGTTAGTGTATGTTCTCTCACCAAAAAGCAAACTACCAATTCTTACCATCGTGCTGCCTTCTTCAATGGCAACTTTATAATCGGCGCTCATGCCCATACTTAAGATTTTGAGATCTGCATTTTGATTAGCGGCTTTGGAATATTTATTGAATAGCGATTTCAAAACCCTAAATTCTTCCCTTACTTTTTCCATGTCACTACTGAAAGATGCCATACCCATAAAACCGCGAATTTTTACATTTTCGAAGTTTTCTAAATTCGTGTAATTCGTGCCTAAGAATTCGTGTAGTTCCCTTTCATCCAACCCAAATTTGGTTTCCTCTTTTGCAATGTACACTTGCAGTAAACAATCAACAACCCGATCGTTTTTCTTTGACTCTTTATTGATCTCTTTTAAAAGTTTGCGACTGTCCACACTGTGTATGAGTGAAATAAACGGAGCTATATATTTTACCTTATTGGATTGCAGGTGCCCGATAAAGTGCCAGCGAATATCTTTTGGAAGCTGCTCATATTTTTCAGTTAATTCCTGCACATAGTTTTCGCCGAAATCTCTTTGCCCAAGGTTGTATAATTCCAAAATTTCTTCCGCGGATTTTGTTTTTGAAACGGCAACGAGCGTAACATTTTTGTTATGTAATTCCTCATTGATTTTGCCGAATGCTTCCGTATTTACAGCCATAATAAATTAGGTGACTATGTATCGATTGGGAAATATAGTAAAAAAAATAGGTTTTAGTTTTCGGTTGAATAAGATTTATCTTCTCCTTTTTCTTTTCTGCTTTTAACAACAGAAATGGTGTTTTGAAATCTTTCACTATTTCTAATGCTCCTATTTGTCTTCTTGTTATCACGGGATTTTTTTAAGCCATTCATGATTAAAATGGTTATCGCAATACAAAGAATACCATAGGGAATGTAAACCATAATTTAATTGCTATTATTTTTAATTTTCTTCTTGAAACCTTGCCTGTTGATGATATTATATAGTGCCTAAATTAAACATCCTGCAACAAATTATTTCAATATGCCCCTGCTGATCACAATTCTTTGAACTTCGCTTGTGCCTTCGTATATCTGGGTGATCTTGGCATCACGCATCATTCTCTCTACATGATATTCTTTCACGTAACCGTAGCCTCCATGAATCTGAACGGCTTCGGTTGCAGTCCACATGGCAGTTTCGCTTGCAAACACTTTCGCCATGGCGGCACTTTCGGTATAATCAAGCCCCTTATCTTTTTGCCAGGCTGCCCTGAAGCACAGTAACCGTGCCGCTTCTATTCTTGTTGCCATATCGGCAAGCTTGAATTGGATGATCTGGTGGTTTTTAATTTCTTTTCCAAAAGCTTTTCTTTCTTTCGAATAGGCAAGCGATCTTTCATATGCTCCTGAAGCAATCCCCAACGCCTGTGAAGCAATACCGATGCGGCCTCCGGAAAGCGTTTGCATGGCAAACTTAAAACCGAAACCATCTTTGCCGATGCGATTTTCTTTCGGCACTTTTACGTCTGTAAATGAAATACTGTGTGTATCACTTCCCCGGATTCCAAGTTTGTTTTCTTTAGGCCCCACTGTCACGCCAGGCCACTCTTTTTCTACAATAAATACGTTAATACCGCGGCTTCCTTTGTCTGCATCCGTCTGCGCAAAAACCAGGTAACAGGAAGCAGAATTTCCATTGGTGATCCAGTTTTTAACACCATTTATGATATAGTGGCCATCTTTTTCTTCCGCTGTAGTTCTCTGGGAAGTTGCGTCGCTGCCGGCTTCTGGCTCACTCAGTAAAAAAGCGCCGATATACAATTCGCCGTCTTTCTTCCCCTGTGCCAGGGGAGTTAAATATTTTTTCTTTTGTTCTTCGGAACCAAAAGCCTCGATACCAAAACAAACCAAACTATTGTTTACGCTCATACACACGCTGGTGCTTGCATCCACCTTACTTATTTCTTCCATGGCCAATACATAGCTTATTGCATCCAGGCCGGAGCCTCCGTAGTTTGTACTTATCATCATACCCATAAATCCGAGGTCGGCAAGTTTCATAACCTGTTCATACGGAAATTTTTGTAATTCATCTCTTTCAATTACGCCCGGCAGGCATTCGTTATTTGCAAAATCGCGGGCAGCCTGGCGAATCATCAATTGTTCTTCTGTAAGTTTAAATTCCATCGTTGTTATTTCTGATAGCAAAAATACGATTTGCCATATGAATAAGAGTTTTTAATAGAGAGCCACAAAAAGCTAAGAGACAAGAATCATGAGGATTGCAAAAAAGCCTGCCGGCTATATTGCAGATGCCATTCAATTTTCAATTTTCAGTTCTCAACATCAAACGTACCTTTGCGCACTTTATGAAATATAGTAATGAAATAGGCAAACGCAGAACATTTGCAATTATCTCTCACCCGGATGCCGGAAAGACGACGCTTACTGAAAAATTTTTATTATTTGGAGGCGCGATACAGACAGCCGGTGCAGTAAAGAGCAACAAGATAAAAAAGCACGCCACCAGTGATTTTATGGAGATAGAAAGGCAGCGCGGAATTTCCGTGGCTACGTCCGTAATGAGCTTTGAATATAAAAATACGCTGGTGAACCTGCTGGATACACCCGGCCACAAAGATTTTGCTGAAGATACCTACCGCACGCTGACTGCAGTAGACAGCGTCGTATTAGTAATTGATTGTGTAAAAGGAGTGGAAGAGCAAACTAAAAGATTGGTGGAAGTTTGCCGTATGCGGGATACGCCGGTGATTGTTTTTGTAAATAAGCTTGACAGGGATGGTAAAAACCCTTTTGATCTTTTAGACGAAATAGAATCGGAATTAAATATCAGTTTGCATCCTTTGAGCTGGCCCATAAACATGGGCAGGGAATTCAAAGGAGTTTATAATTTGTTTGATAAAAGCCTGCTGCTTTTCAACCCAAATCAAAAAGCCACAGAAGAAGATTATTTGCCACTCGAAAACCTGGATGATGATATTTTGCAAAGGAAAATAGGAGAGAAGGACGCAGCTCAATTGCGTGAAGATGTTGAATTGATTGAAGGTGTTTACGGAGAATTTGAGAGACAACCCTACCTGAGCGGAAAAGTGGCGCCGGTATTTTTTGGGAGTGCTATTAATAATTTTGGAGTGAAAGAATTGCTTGAAACATTTATTCAAATAGCGCCTTTACCGCAACACAGGCCGGTAACCACGAGAGTCGTTGAACCGGGTGAAGATAAGTTCAGCGGATTTATTTTTAAAATACATGCCAACCTTGATCCGAGGCACCGTGACCGGATTGCTTTTTTAAGAGTATGTGCCGGTAAATTTGAGCGCAATAAATATTTCCATCATGTGCGTTTAGACAAAAACGTTAGATTCAGTAATCCCTATAGTTTTTTAGCGAGGGATAAGGATGTAATTGAATCGGCATTTCCCGGCGACGTGGTAGGATTATTCGACACGGGCAGCTTTAAAATAGGCGATACCCTTACAGAAGGCGAGGATTTTTATTTTACGGGAATTCCCTCCTTTTCACCGGAAATATTTAAGGAAGTAGTGAATAAAGACCCTATGAAAACCAAGCAAATGGAGAAAGGACTTGCGCAGCTCACTGATGAGGGTGTGGCGCAACTTTTCACCCAATTTGGGGGAAATAAAAAAATTATTGGCTGCGTAGGGGAACTGCAGTTTGAGGTAATTCAATACCGGTTGCTAAATGAATATAGTGCCTCGGTTCAATTAAATTCTTTACCTTATTATAAGGCATGCTGGCTTACTTCAAAAGATCCAAAGAAGTTGCAGGAGTTTATTAAATTTAAATCTGGTAATATTGCTGAAGATAAAGACGGCCATCTTGTCTATCTTGCCCAAAGCGAATGGTTCCTTAATACCGAGCGAACCAACAATCCTGAAATTGAATTCCACTTTACGAGTGAGATACATAAATAACAAACGAATGATATTTGAAACTGAACGACTGTATGTGACAAAGTGGAAGAGAGACGACCTGCAAACACTTCATGACTTGTATAATGATACAGCTATTAAAGAATTTATTTTGCCACAATTAACCATCGAAGAAACGAAGGCTATTTTTGAAAAGCAACTAGTTTGCTATAATAGCCATGCTCCCTTCGGAAGATATTTTATTGTTGAAAAATCAAGTAATAAATGTATAGGTATTCTTCTTTTTGAAATGGATAATAACAAGCCCGGCGTTGAAATAGGGTACTCCCTGAAAAGAAATCAGTGGAAGAAAGGCTATGCTACAGAAGTTGTGAGAGAAAGCATTAATTGGATATTTCAATCAAAAGGATTTTGTTCAATGTATGCGATCACGGCCTCGCGTAATGAAAGTTCAAAAAAGGTCTTGCTTAAATGCGGGTTCCGTCCCGGGAAATATTTTACTGAAAACGGGGAAGACCTGAACCTGTTCAGTTTAAGCTATTCCGAATCCTGAAAGAAAAATATCAGAAGGTGCTCTTACCGGTATAATTAAACGGACTAACCGACTTTAATTCTTTTTTCACTGCCGCATTTATTTTTAAAGAATCAATAAACCTGTGAATGATTTCCTTGTTCATTTTTGTATTACTTCTCGTAAGGTCTTTCAGCGCTTCGTAAGGCTTTGGATAATTTTCCCTGCGTAAAATGGTTTGAATCGCTTCGGCAACGACCGCCCAGTTATCTTCGAGATCAGCCTTTAATTTCTCTTCATTCAGGATCAATTTACTCAATCCTTTTTCGATAGAACTTATTGCAAGCAGTGTATGTGCGACCGGAATACCAATATTCCTGATAACGGTTGAATCCGTAAGATCTCTTTGCAGTCTTGAAACAGGCAATTTCGCTGAAAGGTGTTCCAGCAGTGCATTGGCAATTCCAAGATTTCCTTCGGCATTTTCAAAATCTATAGGGTTTACTTTATGCGGCATAGCGCTGCTCCCTACTTCACCTTTCTTGATTTTCTGCTTAAAATAATCCATGCTCACATAAGTCCACATGTCGCGGCAAAGGTCTATGAGTATATTGTTGATGCGTTTTATATTGTCAAAATGTGCGGCCAGCAGGTCGTAATGCTCTATCTGCGTGGTATATTGTTGCCGCTGCAGTGACAGTTTTTCTTCAAGGAATTTATTGGCAAAGGCGGCCCAGTCTGTTTTGGGGTAGGCTACGTAGTGAGCATTAAAATTTCCGGTTGCTCCCCCAAATTTCCCCGTAAAAGGAATGTAACTGAACTGTTGAACCTGGTTTTCAATTCTCTCCACGAAAACCATTATTTCTTTGCCAAGCATCGTGGGTGATGCAGGCTGCCCGTGTGTACGGGCAAGCATCGGCACATTCTTCCACGTTATGGCCAGATCCTGGAGTTCATGCTGAAGATTAATTACGCCAGGCAAATATTCATATTCAATGGCATCTTTCCACAGGAGCGGAATTGCAGTGTTATTAATATCCTGCGACGTAAGGCCAAAATGTATCCATTCCTGTAAGTCTTCACAACCAAAAGCATTTAATTTTTCTTTCAAGAAATATTCAACCGCTTTTACATCGTGATTGGTAATGCGTTCCGTTTCTTTTATTTTTTGTGCATCTTCAAGGGAAAATTCCTCAACAACTTTTATTAGTTGCTTTTTCGCCGAAGGTGTGATTTTGAAAAACTTTTCTTCTGCCAGGAAAAGAAAATAAGCCACTTCCACTTCAACCCTGTATTTTATTAAAGCATACTCTGAAAAATAGGCATCCAGGTGATCAAGGCGGTCGCGGTATCGTCCATCGATAGGTGAAATAGCAGAAAGACTTTGTAATTGCATGTTAATTGATTGAGTTGATGCCGTTTTATCTATGCGGGATTCGTTTGCATTGCATTAAATTTGCGCCAAAATTAAAGTAATCGGTTTGCAAACAAAAATAAGGGTGGGGGCAGTAAGTTATCTTAATACAAAGCCGCTGATATACGGATTTGATGTTGGGATGATGCGTGACAAAGTGGAATTAATTATTGACTATCCTTCAAAGATTGCTTCCATGTTGCTGGAAAACGCAATTGACGTTGGATTGGTACCGGTCGCGATAATCCCGGAAATGGAGACGCATTATATTATTTCCGACTATTGTATCGGAAGCGACGGTGAGGTTGCAAGTGTTTGCCTCTTTAGTGAGGTGCCGCTGGAAAAAATTGAGAAGATCTTATTGGATTATCAAAGCCGTACCTCCATTGAACTTCTTAAAATCCTGGCAAAAGAGCATTGGAAAATTAATCCAGTGTTTAAGGAAGTGACTGGCGAATACCAGCAGGAAATATCCGGCACCACTGCCGCTTTGGTTATTGGAGATAGGGCATTGAAACAAAGAAAGATTTCGCAATACATTTATGACCTGGGGCTTGAATGGAAAAAGTTCAGCGGCCTGCCGTTTGTATTTGCTGCATGGATAAGCAATAAAAAACTTGATCGTGATTTTATAAATGCATTCAATGAAACTAATTTGTATGGGCTAAATCGTATCGAAGAGGTTGTTGCAAAAAACCCTTCCGGATACTTTGATCTTAAAAAATATTACACGGAATATATTAGCTACATGATGGACGAAAATAAAAGAAAGGGATTGCACACTTTCCTGGATAAAACAAAAGAGACGGCGCCTGCCTGGCAGCCGGTTTTAAATAAATAATTTTGAGAAATTTTATATAAACTAAATACTATGGCGGAAACGCTTGGAATGCTTTGTGATAAGTTAACGATTGTAAAACTGAAACAATACCATACCGAAGATGCGGGCAGGCTGGACAGTCTTAACAAGCAGGCCCGGGATTTGCAACAGGAAATTGACATCTATTTGCTTGACGCAATAAGTGGTAAAATTCCTGAAAGTAAGCTCACTTTTGAAGCAAATAAAGTCTTTAAAAAAGAGGGGAACGACATAAAGGACGTAACTGGAAATATTGCTGAAGTTTTTTACAAGCTGGCAGATGTAAACTGCCGCTTGTGGCACGAGCAGGAAAAAGTGTATGAATTTGAAAATGTACCTGTAGCTGAAAAAGATATTGTGGTAAAAAAGCTGGCGCTGCTAAACCTGGAAAGAAATAAATGTATTGATTCTATCAACATGCAGTTGGGCGAAATGATCAAACAAAAAAATAAAGAAATTTAAAAATGCACATACGCAAAAGGACTACCTGCCGTGTTTGCGGGTCTTCTTCCTTAAAGAAAGTAATTGACCTCGGGCCGCAATATTTACAGGGTTCATTTATAAAACCCGGTAAAGAGTTGCCATCGACCCGTAAAATTGATCTGACACTGGTGAGGTGTAATCCCGAAGAGGATGAGAATGCCTGCGGCTTGCTGCAAATGCTTCATTCAGTACCACCTGAGATTTTATACGATGCCTACTGGTATCGCTCGGGCACGAATGATACCATGAGAAATCATCTGAAAGAAATAGTACAATCGGTTACAGAAATCATTAAGAAAAAGCATGCCCTGGTTTTAGATATTGGATGCAACGATGGCACGCTGCTGGGGTATTATCCGCCTGTGTTTATTAAATACGGATGTGACCCGAGCGATGTTGCGCAGGAAGTAAAAGATGCAACAGTTGTGCAGGATATTTTTCCTTCTGAAGAGTTGTTTAAAATACTGGAAGGAAAGCGCCTGGATATTATTACTTCAATCGCGATGTTTTATGACCTGGAAAATCCGGTTCAGTTTGTGAATGGCATTAAAAGATTCCTTGCGCCGAAAGGCATTTGGGTTTTTGAAATGAGTTATATGCCCGGCATGTTGAAAATGAATAGTTATGATACGCTTTGCCATGAGCATCTTGAATTTTACAGCCTGGCAGTTTTGGAAAAAATCCTTTCAATGGCCGGCATGAAGATTTTTAAGGTGGCATTCAACAATATCAATGGAGGAAGTATCAGGTGTTATGCAACCCATAGTGAAAACACAGGTTTTGATGAGAAAGAGAATTATAAACTGATCGACCAGGTGAGGCAGGATGAATTTGATATGGAACTGGATACCGATAAGCCATACGCCGCCTTTCAACGAAGGTCTGAGATACTACGGGATGAACTTCATGAATCCATTTCGAATTTGAAACGGCAAGGCAAAGTGATCCATATTTACGGTGCATCTACGAAGGGAAACACAATTCTTCAATGGTGCCATCTTGATAATTCACTCATTGATTACGCCGCAGAAAGAAATCCCGATAAGTATGGTGCGCAAACTCTCGGCACCAATATCCCGATCATAAGTGAGTCGGAAAGCCGTGCAATGAATCCCGATTATTACCTTGTATTGCCCTGGCATTTTAAAGAAGAATTTTTAGAGCGTGAAAAAGAATCGATTGAAAAAGGAACCGGATTTATCTTTCCGGTTCCGGAGGTGGAGATTTATAAAAAAGAGGGATGAAGAAAAAAATTCTATTTGTTACGCATAAACCGAAACAATGTGGTGTATATGAATTTGGCAAAAATGTTTTTAATGCTATATCACCGTCGCAAGTTTATGATTTCATAAAGATCGAATGTGATTCGCTACAGGAACTTCGCCGGGAAACTAATTCTCATAATCCAGACGCAATAATTTATAATTATCATCCTTCGGTGATGCCATGGGTTTCGACGAAAATTTCAAAAGGCATTTACAAAAACAATATTGCAAATAAGGATGTTATTCAAATCGGAATTATACATGAAATCACTCAGAAGATTGCTGGCAATGCAACCGGGTATGGCAACAAACTTGTTATCGGGCCATCTCAAAAAAGGTTAAATTCACTTTTTGATTTTTACATTGCTCCTGATCCAACTTTACTTTTAAAAAATCCACTTGTTTTCAAAACTGGCCGGCTTATTCCGGAATATGAAAATTTAAAACCAATTCCCACAATTCCAACAATAGGAAGTTTTGGATTTGGAACACCTAATAAAGGATTTGAAAAATTAGTTTCAAAAGTGCAGGATGAATTTACTGAGGCTTTGATTCGATTGAACATTCCTTCGGCAGATTTTGGTGACCCGGAGGGATTAAATGCAAGAAGGATTGCGGACAATTGCCGAGCAACTTATTCGAAATAAAAAGATAGAACTCGAAATTTCTCATCAGTTTTTGAACGATACTGAACTACTTGATTTCCTTGCTTCAAATTCCATCAACTCATTTATGTATGAGGACACTGGTGGGAGAGGATTGTCAAGCACCGTCGATAACGCCCTGGCGGTTAACAGGCCTATAGCTGTATCAAACAGTCCCATGTTTCGTCACATTTTGCGGAATTGCCCATTTGCAAATGCGCAGGAATTTTCTTTAAGGGAAATCATGAATAATAGCACAGGTTGTCTAAACAAACTTTCAAAAGATTGGAGCCGGGAAAACCTCCAGTGGGAATACGAAAGAATATTAAATACAATATTTAGAAACACTAAGGAGTCTTCCCCTGGAAGAAAGGGAATTTTAAAATCGGTACGTTCAATTTGGCGAAAGCTTTTCACTTTACCCGATGAAACATTTACGTGGTTGACAAATACGGAAATTGCTTCAGAAGATAATTTATCCCGGATCAGTGATTTTGTTTATACGCCCGTTAATTTAGAAGGAAATAGTTTCAATCGTATTCTCGATGACAGGGCAAGGATATTATATAACCCTGCTATCCAGGTATTACACAAACTTGTTCCATTAACTATGGCAAAGAAAATTGAAAGAGCCAATGTGCAACAGGCTTTTGTTTTTGATACGGTTTACCGATTTTCTAAAGAATATGATCATCCAAAGTTGTTATGTGTAGGCAGTTACGAGGATACTGCTTCTATGTCCTTGCAAAAGGCAGGATTTGATGTTGAAGAAATTGATCCGATGATAAATTATTTCCTGCAGGATTATTTTGAGAAAGCCTTCGACAAAAAAAAATTATTTCGATATCATCTTTTCAACGTCAGTCATTGAGCATGATCCGGATGATAAATCTTTCATTGAATGTATTGAAGGGCTTTTAGCGCCCGGCGGCATTGCGGTTATTACCTGTGATTATAAAGATGGTTGGAAACCAGGTGATCCTAAACCCGAGGTAGATGCCCGTTTCTATACGAAATATGATTTGGAAAAAAGACTACCTTCTTATTTATTGAATTCACAATTATTTGATGAGCCTGATTGGAATTGCCCAAATCCGGATTTTAATTATTTAGGAAAATATCAATATACATTTGCCACATTTGTATTCAGAAAGAATAAGTAATGACAGCAATTATTTTTGGAGCAGGAGGACAAGACGGATATTATCTCAAAAAATTATTAGAAGAGAAAAATATAGAGGTTATTGGCATTTCAAGAAGAGCGGGATTTGTAAATATCAATATCGGCAACTATGGAGATGTTGCGGAGTTAATTAAAAATCATAACCCTGGCTATATTTTTCATCTGGCAGCAAATTCCACTACGCGGCACGATGCAATGTTTGAGAATCATACAACCATTTCTACCGGAACATTGAATATACTCGAGTCAGTAAAAAACTTTTCTCCTTATACCAAAGTTTTTATTTCCGGAAGTGGGTTACAATTTAAAAATGAAAACAAGCCCATTAAAGAAACAGATCCCTTTGAGGCGAGAGACGCTTACAGTGTCAGTAGAATTCAATCCGTGTATGCTTCCCGTTATTTTAGGACATTCGGCATAAAAGTTTACGTAGGGTATTTTTACAACCATGATAGCCCAATGCGAACTGAAAGGCATATGGCAAAGAAAATTGCAATGATCGCCCGGCATATTTCTGAAGGAAAAGAGGAGAAGATTGAAATTGGGGACTCGAGTGTAATAAAAGAATGGACTTACGCAGGGGATATCGTAAAAGGTTTATGGCAGTTTGTTTCGCAGGATAAAATTTTTGAAATGAATATAAGTTCAGGTATCGGCCATTCTATAAAGGAATGGGTGATCGAGTGTTTCAAAATTATTGACAGAGATTTTAATCTTTATGTTTTGGAAAAAGATGATTTTATTGCAGAATACAAGCAACTTGTTTCCGATGCCACGTTGATAAAATCTTTAGGTTTTAAGCAGGAAGTGTCATTTTATCAACTTGCCGAAATGATGATTTTTACGTGATATTTTCCTAGACGTTTTCAAATATTTTATTTGCACTTACGTTGAATATGTGATTACTTAGCGTTAATAGCGTTATGAAAGCAAACTATTTATGAACTCTTATTATAATAGGAATAATCCATATTTTGCAAAATAATTTACACCAAAACTAATCTAAAACTGCATCAGGTTCATGCAACTTTAGTTATGCTGCTCTATGAAAAGAACAACACTTTCTATTTTACTTGGATTTATTCAATTGTTGGCTTTTGCACAAACTGATACAACTTTCTGGTTTGCCGCTCCCGATATTTCGTCAGATTATAGTTATGACCGTCCAATACATTTAAGAATCTCTTCCCTGCAGCAACCCTGTGTAGTCATGATTTCACAGCCAGCCGGCGGAGGAATGCCAACTCAAACCATAAATATTCCGGCAAATTCCACTCAATCTGTCGATCTAACCAGTTGGCTTAATAACATTGAATGCACCCCGGGTAATGTTGTTCAAAACAGGGGAATAAAGATCACGTCTGATAATAAAATTTCAGTGTATTACGAAGTGAACGCTAATGGCCCTAACCCCGAATTATTTTCATTGAAGGGAGGAAATGCGCTAGGAAATCAATTCTACATTTCTTCTCAATATATTTTGGATAATACACCAACATATAATCCGTTGCCCTACTCTTCTTTCAATATTGTAGCGTCGCAGGATAATACAGTCGTAACAATTACACCAACTAAAAATATTATAGGTCACGCGGCCAATATACCTTTTAGTGTTACTCTTAATAAGGGCCAGACCTATGCGGGAATTGCCAGTTCCCAATTGGCTTCGCAACACTTGCAGGGTTCATACGTAACGGCAACCAAACCTATTGCTATTTCCTTATCTGATGATTTATTATACGGACCACCATACGGCGGAATCTGTTCTGACCTTGCGGGAGACCAAACAGTGCCCATAAGTGTTGTTGGCACTGAATACATCGCTTTTCAAAGCAGCCTAAATTCTCCCTTTGATAAAGTTTACATTACAGCGACGCAAAATTCAACGTCAGTAACACAGGATGGCGCACTTAGTTACTTCCTTAAATGCGGGCCAGTCCATAGAATTGACAGTTTCAAATAGTGTAACTTATATTAAAACTTCCCTTCCGGCCTACGCTTATCAATTGTCAGGTTTTGGCTGTGAAGCCGGATCGGCAATCTTGCCAAAAATTAATTGTACCGGCAGCAGTTCCGTGTCTGTTGCGAGAAGCACTAACGAAACTTTTAAAATCACTTTGCTGATAAAAAATGGTAGTCAAAATAATTTTTTGGTAAACGGTATAGCGGGCATCATCACAGCCGGGCAGTTCAATGTAGTGCCGGGCACCGGTGGTGTTTATTATTATGCAAAAATCGATTTGCCATTGGGTAGCTATCCAAATGGAACGATTATTAAAATAAGTAATTCTACAGATATATTTCAATGTGGGGTTTTGGAAGGGGATGTTTCCGGAGTTGCTTTCGGTTATTTTAGCGATTTTAATACGATCAACACGAATCTGTTTTCAAGTAATTCTAATCCTTGTGCGGGAAGTAATGTTCAATTATCAGCAGGAACAATATCGTCGGCATCTTATAACTGGAGTGGGCCAAACGGGTTTTCGAGTTCCAGCCAAAATCCAATAATCAGCAATATCTCAACTCTAAATTCCGGTAAATATATTCTCACTTTAACAGAACCCGGTTGTGGTATCTATAAAGATTCGATAACAATTGCAGTGAAGCCCAGACCCGCTTCTACAATTAATCAAACGATCTGCGCCGGGCAAAATTTTGCAGGCTATACTGTCGCAGGAACTTACATTGACACCCTGGTTGCTGCAAATGGTTGTGATAGTGTGAGAACAATCAATCTAACAGTTAAGCCAAAATATTCTGCTACCATAAGTCCTTTAATATGCCAGGGGCAAAGTTTTTTGGGACATAATACTTCCGGAACTTATGTTGATACCTTAGTTGCCTCAAATGGTTGCGATAGTGTGCTTACAATTAATCTAACTGTAAAGCCACGATCTTTATCAACCATCAATCAAATTATTTGCCAGGATCAAACTTATTTGGGTCATGGAGTCTCAGGAACTTATGTTGACACGCTTATGGCCGCTAATGGGTGTGATAGTTTAAGAACTCTCAACCTAACCGTAAAGCCAAAATCGGTGTCAACAATCAATCAATCGATTTGCCAGGGGCAATCTTTTGCAGGCTATAATCTAACCGGCAAATATGTTGATACTTTAATCGCTGCCAATGGTTGTGATAGCATCAGAACAATTAATCTTATTGTTAATCCCAAAACATTTTCCACGATAAACCAGGCAATCTGCCCCGGTCAAAGCTATGCCGGATATACTACCTCCGGTACTTATGTTGACACCTTAGTCAGTAGTGCCGGCTGTGATAGTATTCGGACAATTAATCTTACCGTTAACCCTAGGATTTACGCAACAATTAATGCATCTATCTGCCAAGGCCAAAGTTATTTAGGTCATAGCACTTCCGGAACATACATTGATACGTTAACAGCCGGAAATGGATGTGATAGCGTGCTTACAATTAATTTAACAACGAAACCACGTGCATTTTCAAATATTACCCAGATTATATGCGAGGGGCAAAATTACCTGGGACATAATGTAACGGGCACCTTTGTTGACACTTTAATTGGAGTTAACGGATGCGATAGTGTTCAAACACTAAGTCTCACAGTAAAACCGAAATCTTTCTCAATTATTAATCAATCGATCTGTGCCGGTCAAACTTATGCAGGATATAGTACCGCCGGGATTTATTTGGATACTTTAGTTTCCGCAAATGGCTGTGACAGCATCAGAACTATCAATTTAGCCGTGACGAATAAACCCGTGCCAAATCTTGGGAATGATACAAGCATTTGCATGAATGATAAAGTATCGATTTCACCAGGTATTTTTGATAGCTATATATGGCAGGATGGCTCAACTCAAAATCCATTTACAGTTAACACCCCGGGTTTATATTCGGTTACCGTTTCAAATTCGTGTGGTTTAGCCAGCGATAATATTCTTATTACAGAAAGGAGTTGTGAGATATATTTTCCAAATGCCTTCACACCAAATGAAGATGGCAATAATGATATTTTCAATATTCTAAATGCTTTCAATCTCCAGGATTATTACCTGGCAATTTTTGATCGTTGGGGTATTAAGGTATTCGAAAGCAATGATTACACAAAAGGTTGGAATGGCAAGATAAAAAATGTGCCAGCCGCAGTAGGAGTTTATGTTTGGTATTGTAATTATAAAAAAGGAAATGTTCCTAAATTTATGAAAGGTACGGTCACATTGTTGAAGTGACATATGATTTCGTTAAGTTTATAACATGTCAAATGATCAGCCGAAAAAAATATTACTCGTTCAACTATTCTCCAATGGAGATTGCCTCTATGCTACAACCATTGCACGTCAAATAAAAAACGATTATCCCGGCTGCCATCTTACATGGGCTATCGCAGGATTTTGTAAATCAATTATTGCCAGTAATCCATTTGTTGATGAAATAATGGAAGTGAATTCTGTTTCAAAGAATGACGAGGCTGCTTTTAGAAAATTTAAAAAAGAGATTTATCTGCGAAAGGCGACAGGGGAATTTGATGAGGTTTTTGTCACGCATATCATGGACACCAACCAGGCTAATTATGACGGATGCATTCGTTCAGCAATTTTCCGTGCTTACCCAAAAAAAGTGACGGTAGAGGTTCGTCCGGTGTTGCGACTTTCTGATGCTGAAATCAGTAATGTTGAACAATTTTCTTCAAAGCATAATCTTGCCGGCTACACGCATGTTTTGCTTTTTGAATTTGCTCCATTAAGCGGACAATCAAAAATCACTAAAGAAATGGCAGTGCAAATAGCGGAAAATCTAACTGCCGATGAACATGTTGCGGTAATTCTTTCTTCAGGCAATAAAATGCAGCATGCCAATAAAAATATTATTGACGGCTCGGTTCTTACACTCAGGGAAACAGCGGCACTAACGCATTATTGTACATTGTTACTCGGGTGCTCCAGTGGTATTACATGGATAAGTACATCGGATGCTGCGAAACCATTGCCCATGGTGCAGGTATTGAATCCTGATACAACATGGGTGAATCCCATATCAAGAGATTTTGATAGGTTTGGATTAGATACCTCGCAGGTCATTGAAATGACTCATGTTGAAAAGGAAATAATTATTAGTTGTGTGAAGCAGGCTATGGTTGATTTTACTTTAGCCAAAAAAATTTTTAATCAACCCATTCCATTACATTTTAAGACAACCCGAAACATCGTTTATAATCTTTTAGTTTACCGGGAATTTGGTGCGATAGGTAAACACATTCGCATAAACAGGGAAGTATACAGAAACAGGTTTTCTTTTTATTGGGAAGTATTTTTAGGATTTATTATAGCCCCATTTAAGTTGGTCTATAATTTTTTTACTAAAAAGATTTTTAATAACCGGATGTAAGCCTAATTCTTATCTGAGATGCTGACACGAGAGAATGTGTTGCTTAAATAGTTAACGGCTTGTGATTTTGAACCACATAAGAATCATAGGCACATAGGCAGCCACATAGATTGAATGACAATAACTAAAAAATATTTAAATGAACTTACCTACCAGATTATAGGTTGTGCTATAGAAGTTCATAAACATCTTGGCCCTGGTTTATTAGAAAGTGTTTATGAAAAATGTTTTATCAGGGAATTGAAACTGCGTGGAATAGCGCATAGGAGTCAGATTTGGGTGCCTCTCATGTACAAAGGGCTAGAACTTGATACTGAATTGAGACTGGATGTATTAGTCGAAGACCTGCTTTGTGTGGAGCTAAAGGCACAATCAGGCCTTTTGCCAATACATGATGCAGTTTTACTCTCTTATATGCAGATGTTGCAAAAACCAAAAGGTATTCTTATAAATTTTCATTGTGTCAATATTTTCAAAGAAGGACAGAAAACACTTGTAAATACTTTGTTTTCTTTATTGCCAGATGAATAAAAAACTATGTGTCCTATATGCCTATGTGGTTCATGAATCGGACGTAAGCAATTTTGTTTTTTGCTGAAAAACAATTTCCTGTTCCATCATTTCCTTCACAAGCATTTCAAGATTGTATTTTGGTTTCCACCCAAGTTTTGTATTCGCCTTTGAGGCGTCGCCAATTAGTAGGTCAACCTCTGCAGGCCGGAAATATCGTGGATGAATTCCTATCACCTGCTTGCCAACTGGTAACTGGTAACTGGGATGGTTACATGCTTTTATGAACCCTTTTTCGTGTTCATCCTTTCCCGTAAATTCAATTTCTATTTCAAGGTTGCTAAATGCCATTCTTACAAACTCTCTTACAGAAGTAGTTGCGCCTGTTGCCAGTACATAATCTTCCGGAATATCCTGTTGCATCATCAGCCACATTCCTTCTACGTAATCTTTTGCATGTCCCCAATCCCGCTTTGCATCAAGATTGCCGAGTAGTAACATTTCATCCATTCCCAAAGCGATCTGTGCAACACCTATTGTAATTTTTCTGGTTACGAAACTCTCCCCGCGTATTGGGCTTTCGTGATTAAATAAAATTCCATTTACAGCATACATGTTATAAGCCTCCCGGTAATTAACCGTTATCCAATAGCCATAGAGCTTCGCAACACCATAGGGCGATCTTGGATAAAAAGGCGTTGTTTCCTTTTGGGGAATTTCCTGGACCAGGCCATATAATTCTGAAGTAGAAGCCTGGTAAAATTTCGTCTTTTTTTCCAAACCTAATATTCTTATAGCTTCCAGTATTCTAAGCACGCCGATGCCGTCTGCATTTGCCGTATACTCAGGTGTTTCAAAACTTACCTGCACATGGCTTTGGGCTGCAAGGTTATAAATTTCATCTGGCTGTGTTTGCTGTATTATTCGCAACAAGCTCGATGAATCTGTCATATCGCCGTAATGCAAGTGAAATTTATCTGCAATGGACTTGTCAAAAATCAGGTGATCAATCCTGTCAGTATTCATCAAAGAACTTCTTCGCTTGATGCCATGTACATTATACCCCTTTTCTAATAAAAGCTCTGCAAGATAAGCGCCGTCCTGTCCTGTAATTCCTGTAATTAATGCTGTTTTCATATTTTAAAAAATGGGGAGCAAAAATAGTACATAATATGGTATGTTTGAATTTATAAAAAATACAACAGGATTTGCAACTTTCCATTATCATCATAAATTATAAATCCGTTCAGTTAGTTGTCGATTGTTTGCAATCTGTTTTTAATCAAAATTCTAAAATTACCTGCGAGATAATTGTTGTTGATAATGATTCAAGGGATAACAGCCGGGAAAAGATAAAAAATATATTCCCTGCCGTCAGGTACCTGGAAATGGATTATAATTCAGGATTTGCAAGAGCTAATAATGAAGCAATCAGGAAAGCTGATGGTGATGTTGTTTTATTGTTGAATGCAGACACCATCATAGAAAATAATGCAATTGAAAATTGCTATAATTTCTTTATCAATTCTCAATATGTTGCTTGCGGGGTGCAATTATTAAACGTTGACAGAACGCCACAAATTTCCGGTAACTATATTATGAAAGGAGGATTGAATTATTTACTTCCGTTGCCATTTTTGGGAGCCGCATTAAAATTTATTGCATCCATTTTTAAAGTAAAAAAACCAAATGTACCTGAAGCAAAAGGACTCGTAGAGGTTGATTGGATCAACGGTGCTTTTTTAATGGTAAAAAGACAGGCCATCGAAATTGCAGGTTTAATGGATGAAGATTTTTTCCTTTATGCCGAAGAGACCGAATGGTGCAGCCGCTTGAGAAAGGTTGGTAAATTATGTATATACGGCGACATTAATGTCATCCATCTGCAAGGTGAAACAACGAACCATGCCTTCGGATCAGCGGGAGGCTACTATAATTTATTTGACAGAAAAGGCCTCCAGGTTATGCTTTCCAATCTTGTGCGGATAAGAAAGGAATTTGGAGTTGGATGGTTTATATTTATTCTGTGCGCTCATCTATTTGAGATATTGATTTTTTTTATCGGTGCCATCATTTTAAAAATATTTTTTTCCAGGAGATATTCTTTTTTGCAGGTAAAAAATTATGCAGCAAATGTTTTTAAGATATTAAAACTTGCTCCGACCATTATCCGGAACCAACCATATTTTTATAAAGTATTATAAATTGTTATGGGCCATGAAGGGTAGCCACTACGTGGCAAGAATCACAATATTGATTTCATTGGCTGCAAACAGGTAGCACCTATGGTGCAAAATGCATTAACAGCATTCAAAAGAACCCGCACTTTATAACAAATGCGCATCCGGCTTTCGCTTTCGGTTGAGATAAAAAACAAAAGCGGCTATCATCGAAAGGAACACGAGAATGTTTGCAATGATCGTAATTGATTTTCCTGTCGTAAACGATTTTGGCTCAAACCGGAATTCAATCTTGTGATCTCCGGCAGGAATAAACATGCCGCGTAATACATAATTTGTTTTTACATAATCCGCTTTGGTGCCGTCAATGAAAGCATTCCATCCTAACGGGTAGTACACTTCACTTAACACAGCAAATTGTGGTGTTGTGCTATGAAAGGAGTATTCAATCTTATCATTAAGATTTTGAGTGAGCCTGATGGATGCTGAAGAATCGGGCACCGGATTTTGTTTTATTTGAGGCTGAAACTTCTTTTCAATTACCGCAGTGTCCTTAAGATCAGTACTGTCAAGTGCCTTCATTTCTTCTGTGGCGTTGTCAACATATTTTATTCCTTTCACCAGCCATGCGTTTCCAAATGCTCCCGGATTTAATTGTGCCACCGGCTTACCGGTCTGCGGGTTCTGGACTATGAAATATTTTGTATTTAGCATATTAAAAACCTGCATATTTCCTTTGGCAAGCTGGTTTGCTATTATGTCATTATACAGACCAAGCTTTGCGGGGTGGTAACCACCGACGGAATTATGGTGAAACGAAGTGGATGCATCATTGAATGCATCAAGCGAAGAATTGAAAACCCTGAAGTTTGCGTGATCGGGATCCTTCAGTATTTGCATGTCTGCTTCTGTAGCATTGAATGCAGATTCAAAATCTGTATCGTCAACAAAATTATTGGAATTCAAATATCTTGAGGCGATGCCGAGCAGGTCATAACCCGTGAGGATAATCAAAGACGTAATAAGAATAGTTCCTGAAATTTTCTTTTTTATAAAAAAGAAAATTACCGCGAATGCCAAAGCAATTAATATTACAGATCTTAAAAGATCTCCACCCATAAGATCTTTTCTGTCGGTATGCAAAGCATTTATAAGATTTCTGCTTACTTCATCTGCCTGTTGCGTTATTTGAGGCGATGGTTGTTGTCCCTGCGGAACCTGCTGCAATACACTTTGCCTGAAATTATCTTTCAGTGTTTTATCCTGCTTCCCGCTGAATGATGCGCTGAAATAAAACCCTGCAAGTATTATTAAAACAGCACCGGTTATAATTCCGGAAAGTTTTAATTTTTTCCACATCTCCGGAAAAGCAATGTCGAAGCTTATCAACCTGCTTACAGCCAATACCGCTATAAAAGGGAAACATAATTGTGGAATCACCAATGCCATTGTAGGAGCTCTGAACTTATTATAAAACGGAAGATGATCGAAAAGAAAATAATTAATGCCTTTGAGGTTGGCACCCCACGCAAGCATAATTCCGAGTACGCCTGCCGCAAGGATCCACCATTTGTGCCATGACTTTACATACACCATCCCAAATATGAAAAGAAAACAAACAATGGCTCCAAGGTAAACAGGGCCGGAGGTAGTAGGTTGATCTCCCCAGTATGAGTACCCATTCGCATATTGCAGCGCATTGTCTTCAGGAACTCCCAATTGCGAAAATGTTTCAACAAATTTTGACGACGTAGTATATTCATTTCCTCCATTGCTTCCTCCGTATAAACCGGGGACTATGAAAGTGAGTGTTTCAGGAATTCCAAGGCTGTAATTAAATGCATAGTCTTTATCGAGACCACCTTTTGTTTTATTTTCACTTTGCCCCGGCAGATTGAGTTCCGACCTTCCGCCCCGCATACTTTCTTTTGCATATTCATAGGTCGGCATCATAGTTACAGCATTGCAGGCAAGGCCAAGCACGCCGGCAATTAATCCCAATGCCGCGCTTTTAAGAGCAGCAGGTAATTGTTTTTCTTTATAGCTTTTTATAAGAAATGTTATTGTAATTAGGGCCGCGATCATCATAGTATAGTACACCATTTGCAGATGGTTTTGTCCGATCAGCAGCGTTCCGAAAAAGGCGGTAACAGCAAATCCGGCCCAGTATTTTTTTTGAAAAAGTAAAATCAATCCAGCCAGTACTGCCGGCATATATCCAATTGAAAGCATCTGTGTATCGTGGCCTACAGCAATAATTATGGGATCGAAAGTCGAGTAAGCGTAGGCCAGGCCGCCCATAATACTCACCCATGGGTTCGCACCGCAAACAACACATAAAAAATAAAAACAGATACAGGCAAGAAAGAAAAAACTTATGGGCTTTGGCAATCCGAGTTTTAGTATAGGGTCAAGATAACCCACCTGTAGTTTGGTGCGTGAATCAAATGCAATCTGGTACGCCGGCATTCCGCTAAACATGCTATTCGTCCATAAAGGATAATAGCCATATTTATCATGAAATTCCATAGATTGCTGGCTCATACCACGCCAGCCTTGTATATCGTGCTGGGCCACTACTTTGCCTTGCAGCGCAGGCTTGCAATACACAACAGAAACTATTAAAAAAACAGCGACTGCAATAATATGAGGCAGGATTTTTTTGAAATTAAAATTCTTCATTAAAGTTTTTCTTTAGAAAAAGCAAAGTAAAAGTTTTATAGTAAAGGGTTCAAATAAAGTTTATTGAGGTGGAGTTGAAGCAATAATAATCAGGGATTTTTTCTGAATAGAAAATTAAGCGAAGAAACTACCATTATTGGTCATTCGGATTGTGGTTTCGCCAAATGGAAATAACTGTCACGAAATAAACAATGAACTTTTTATTCTAAATTAGCCGCTGCTTCGGCGGAATGTGTAATTCAGTTCTTTAGAGCGTTACTATTGACAGTGCCTGCAACAGGACGTAGTGAGTTAAAATACGTGCATCGCAAAGTGTTTGGCGAAGAAAAAAACTTCACAGATCAATATGATCATTGTTACGATAAATGCCTGGCACAGGATTGGCGTTGCCACTGCATTATAATCGCTGCCAGGAAATAAATATTTTTGTGCTGGCTCATTACAACACGAATCGTAAAACAGTTTTCTAATGACACATTCACCATTCATACTTCAACAGCAGGAAAAGGCTAAACAGTTCTACAACCTGCATCATTCAGGCAAACTATTGGTGTTACCAAATATCTGGGATTGCCTGGGAGCGCAACTTCTTGAAAACCTGGAGTATCCTGCAGTTGCTACCGCAAGCGCATCCGTTGCATATACAAATGGATATGATGACGGAGAAAATATATCATTTAATGATTTGCTTGTGCTTTTACAAAAAATTTCAAAGGCTGTCAATATACCCGTAACAGCCGACATAGAAAGCGGCTACGCCGGGAATGATATTGAGTTAAAGGAAAATATAAAACAACTGCTTGAGGCAGGTATTGTCGGGATCAACATAGAAGACAGCGATACAAAAACAAAATCTTTGGTACCCATCGAAATTCAATGCCACAGGTTAAAACTTATCAAAGAGGCTTCGACAGAAATGAATATCCCGATTTTCATTAATGCCCGTACTGATACCTATATTCATGCAGATGATTTTGAAAGTCCGGCTGCAGTATTGGAGGAAACGATCAGGCGGGGCGCTGCCTACAAAGCCGCCGGGGCGGAATGTTTTTTTCCACTGGCTGTTCAAAGAGAAACTGAAATAAAAAGCATCGTTGAGCAACTGCAAATGCCGCTGAACATTCTGCTTATGCCTGGTGTACCGGAGCTAAATATGCTGCAGGAAATGAATGTAGCAAGAGTAAGCCTTGGACCGGGATTCCTTAAAATTGCTGTCCGGGCTATGAAAAGCCTGGCACTAAAACTAAAGTCCCTTGAAGGTTTGACAGACATTACGGGAAACGAAATTACCAGCGGATATCTAAAGAACCTTGTTGAAAAAAAGTAAACAGGAGGTTTATGAAACAAAATGCGAAATACAATTTTGGTATTTCTGTGATCGCTATGCTGCGTCGTTCTTTAAAATAATTTTGATGAGATGACATAATTCGCTGGCATAGGATAGTTCTGCACCTTCAATAAAAGAATTGCTCAGAAATTATTTTCCCATCTTTTACTTTATACACGCAAAGCTCGCTGTCGGTTTTACGGGGTTCTCCCTTCATTTGTATATCTGTATCCCATGAAATGGAAAAATAATCACCGGCTATTACCGGCTCCGAAATAGTGGTATCGTAAAAATTTTCTACATGTGAAATAAATAATTGAGCTTTCTTTTTTATCGCGTCCATGCCTTTGCTTTCTTTAGGTAAAAGTCCTTCCACAGGTTCAATGCTAATGATGTCCGGGGAAAATAATTCTTCTTTAGCTTCTTCCACCTTTCCGTTGCGGCACATATCTACCAGGCGGTCGGCAATTTCTTTCGTTGTCATTTATAAAATTTTTGAAATCAAGTTTCGTTGATCTCCTTTATTTACGATTTCTTTTCACCGCAATTAAACATCCATTGAACTCCAAATTTATCCGTACAACTTCCAAAGTAATCACCCCAAAACATATCCTGCAGTTCCATAGTCACCCTTCCGCCTTCGGATAATTTATCGAACAATTCTTTCGTTTCCTTCCTGGTATCCGGCTGTAAATTAATGTAACTGTTGTTGCCGAAATTTACTTTAAATCCCATGGATTCAGGAGCATCGGTTCCCATTAAACTATGAGAGTTAAGAATGCGCAGCTCTACGTGCATCACCAGGTTTTTATCTGCTTCGGCCAGTGGCGGATTCTCGGGTGAAGGGGGAATATCGCCGAATCGCATAATGCCATTTCCAAAAAATTCGCCGCCAAAAACGGTTTTATAAAAGTTGAATGCTTCCTCTGTGTTACGCGGAAAATTCAGATAGGTGCTGACGCTTGCCATTTTTTAAAATTTTAGAAGTTAAGAATTATTGGGATTTTAATAATAATTAAATACATCTCAAAGTTATGTTGTGTCAGTAAATTTAAGGGAGTGTAAAGCTGACATTTAAGGGGGTGAAATACGACAAATACTTCGATCAGGCTACTTTGAGTTTATCTTTTAATCTATGTATTGCATCTCAGATTCGTCCGCTAAGAAACCAACAAAGCAATGCGTACTCTTTACTCAACCGGTCTGGCCTGCGGTGCCGGCCTGAATGAGCCATCGGCAAGAGGCCGGGCGGCAGCAAATTTAATGGCGGCTATAAAATTATCGCAGCTTTTGCCCCAATTGGGGCTGCCTGTTTATAGCAGGGTATTTATATCAATTTATAATTTGCGACGCATGCCGTTGGTATGCCACCATTATGAATAGCCCCGCCAGGCTGGTCAAAATAGTATTGTGCAAATATGTTTTTACAAACAGCCAGTGCCTATGAAACAGGAACGGCTCAATTATATCTACGGCATCTTCAATGTTGGGATGGTCGCGGTGTTCATGAACGAATCCAAATAAATATATTTACAAACAAAACAAACTGGTAGTGTCTTGTCAAAATTTTATTTAAATGGGTATTATATTTTTTGGGGCAAAAAGTATTCCTATAGGAATTGATGAACAAATGGTTTATTGTCAATCGTGCGAAGCTCATTGTATGGCAGACTTAATGATATTGAGCAGCTATTTTCATATCTATTACTTACCCCTTTTTCCTGTGGCAAAAGAAATAAATATTGTCTGTCAGGCATGCGGATTAAAAAATTATGGACTGCCTCTTAATTCAAAAACTGTCAACAACGCCGGCGAGTTAAAAAAGAAGTTCTGGCATCCGTGGTACACTTATATCTTTCCGGCATTAGTCATTTTGTTAATTATAGTAGCGATTATTTATTAGATATTTATTAGAGAATCTCTGGCGATTTTTAAATTGTTTACCGCTTCTTAAATTCTTTGCCGGTTTGCGATAATTGCCACTGCAAGTTCCAGGTCTGTGATTATCTTGTCACGCATCCGTCACCCAGGTGCATTAGGTTCAACCTTTGCAAGTACCTGCAACTCTTTCAGCCGGCACAATGCATTAGCCAATTGCATCTGGTGCGGTGACCGGCAATCAGGTTCCAGGAGAGCCGGGCTCACTACCAAAATAAACACAGCCTTTGCTCTTGACACGGCTACATTAAGCCTGTTCAGGCTGTATAAAAATTCCATTCCCCGGGGTGCATCTTCCGGCGACGATGTGGCCATAGATAAAATAATTACCGCTGCTTCCTGCCCCTGGAATTTATCAACCGTGCCAATTTGTATTTGCGGTAATGCGATCTGTAAAGCATTTACCTGTGCATTATATGGAGAAATGATCTTGATGTTTTCTTCTTTCAGCCTGGTTCCTTTTACCATCACTATTAACCCAATAAATTTCTGAGTTGAGAAGTTCATTAACTATTTGTCTCACTCTTTCAATTTCTTCGATTGACGAGTTCTGGTTTCCTTCATGCAATACCGGTTCAATATATATTCCCGGTAATTGAAACGGCGTGTCTACCTTCCAGTCTTTGCTGGTTATTCTGAGGCATTGGTTGCAGCCGGCCTTCATAAAATAATTCGGATATGTAATTATTTACGGCAGGGTGCATGCGCCAGGTCGTATCAAGGAACACACCCTGCTCCGCGGAGATTGTTTTTTCGTCCTGTAAAATGTGTTCCAGCGCCGACACCTCCGTACCTTCCGGGTGACTGCCTTTTTGAGGTTGTTTTAGTTGCTGCGGGTCGCCAAGTAAAACCAGGTTTTTGCCGGCATGCGACAGCGCCATTGTATCAATCAACGAAAGCTGTCCGGCTTCATCTACGAATAAATAATCAACCGATTCAAAAAAGTTTTCCCTTGCCCACATAAATGATGTTCCTGCTGCAATGTTGAATCCATTTGCAAGATGATCAGGTATGGCGTTATTATCGTCAACTAATATAAAGTTTGGATCATCGGTATTTGCTTCATCTTTTCTCACTTTTTGAACAATGCGTACTTCCATACTTTGCTCTTCTGCCGCCTTCAATATTTTATGTAACAACGCACTGATCACTTTATGGCTCATAGCTGTCACGCCAATCTTTTTACCCGCTTTAATGAGTGAAAGGATCATTCTTGCTGCAGTATGGCTTTTGCCCGTGCCCGGCGGGCCTTGTATGGGCAACACTCCATTGTTCAGTTTTTTCGCCCATTCAACAGCCTGTTCCTGTGCGGAATTGAAAGCATACATCTCACTTGTTGTTCCGCGGATGCTTTCTTAATAAAAGATCGCGGCCTGCCCTATAGCAACCATCAGCATCTATTCCATTTTTAATAACCCACTCGGCAAGCCGGATGATCGCTTCTTCTTTTGCCTTGTCTGAAATATAGTCGCAACAAACGAGATGTGTGGGATGAATATCGGTTGTCAACTTTTTCTTCTTTATGCAAACGATTCTTTTCTCAAGATCCAGGAAATGAATTGTTCCAATTTCATCGCCTTTAAATGTTACTGCATTCCCTTCACTCAATGTTGTTTCCTGCCCGGGAAAGCTGTAGTAATCTCCTACACTTTTTTTTATCTGTTCTCTTTTACCAAGAGATACCAAACCAGACAATGCATCTTTTTCTTCCAAAAGTTCCTCGTCACCTAGGTCCTGCAACCGAAAAACTTCCCACCAAAAAGATTTTTTTTCTCTCCGGTACCAGTCAAGCATATTTGCAAGCAACCATTTTGCCTGCTGCTCCGGGGAGCGATTTTCTTTTTCAGGAGGAACGTCATTTACCAGCGCATCAAACAATGGTTGAATGCGTTGCTGATGCTCTGTTATATTTTCTGTTGGTGCGCCTTCGCCTAGCGGAAGGACGGGGAATGTCTTTGCCATCTTTTATTAGCTTTGTTCTTTGTGCTTCCAGCCAGTTACGCAGGTATTCGGTCGAAATACAATCATCCTTATTATACTCCCTTACAATATTTTTTGTTTCCGCATCAACGGCATCTATGTTTCCGCTTTCCAATAATCCTTCGTACAATAATTTATGAGGGCCAACGTCCCTGAGATCGGCAGCCCGAAAATAACCATGCAGCTTTTCAAGGTCTTTTAAAGAATAGCGTTCAATCCCGGCGATGATCGCCCGCCGCGTTATGGAATGCAGGTTCACAAATACATTGGCCCGCAACAACTCATCAAGCTCATTTTCTCTTGTTGCATACTTGCCCGCAAGCCGCTTCAGGGCTGTTTGTTCGTAAGCGCCAAAATGATAGATGTGCATTGCAGGATCTTTCTTTCTTATCGAGATGACTGTATCTATGAAGTCCTGGAACGCCCGCTTTTCTTCCAGGTCATTACTTGCCCATAGTTCATGATAGTGATCCTGGTACTGCCACCCGAACAGGTATTCCAGGCCGTTAGTACCAACAAAAGGATCGCCTTCGAAATCAAAAAAGATATCATACGCGGATGGTTCAGGCAATTTATAAAATCCGAAATCCGGCTCAAGAGGAAGTATCTCGAATACCGGCGCGTGAATCGTTCTTTGCGTGAGCTGCAAGCTAGCCTGGTAAGCCAGCCGTTTATACGTTTCAACAGAGCCTTTATTTGGCTTACAGGAGATAGCAGGATGTAATGCTGCCATTGACTCTAATGTAGTGACCTCCCAGTTCTTTACTTCCTTTATCTGAAGCCTGCCCATGCCGGCAATAAAACTCAAATGATCATCTTTACGCCTGCGATCATTACAAACCTCCCACCATTTACAAATATCACAATGAGGTACCGGATCGGGATAGCCATGTTCCTCCTGCATCCTTACAGCCTGCTAGTAATCTGCCTTTCATCAGCCTGTAATAAGCCATGAAATCATCAACCCTGAACTGCTGCTCGCCATTGGGATTGTTGATGTACATGTGTTCGGGCATACAACCCTGGAATTCTTTAAGTATTTCTGAGTATAAACAGATCTGCAGGATGGCCCCTGCTTTCGTTTCTCTTGAAAGTTTGGTATCCATTACCTCGTAAGACCAGTCGCCAAAATTGCCCGGCTTATTTGTCTTTACTAAAAAATCGGCCCAGCCATTCCATATATCATGCTCGAGCCTTGCCTGGTAAATAATATCCGCCCCAGCCCTCATAGCAGCAAGTGTATCCTGCAAAGCTTTTCTTCTATCCGTCTTATCAATTTCAACTACTTTTTTTTCGCCGCTCCTTAATTTTTCTATGTACTTAGCTTCAAACTCTTCTCCCTTTTCCTGCAATACTTTTAATGCACCATAAGTGTTCTTCGGTGCGGTTAACAATCCTTTAGCCTCCTGCAGGTTGAGAAAAGTGGCATGCTTACAAGCGATGTGAGTTGAAAGGTCAGAAGCCGACAAATATGTTTTACCACCAAAGATTTTCATAAGTAAGCCTGTTTTTTTGCAAACTAAACGAATTGCTTTTGGATAAAATTAATTAGAAAAAAATAGAGTGATGAGCAGTCGATAAATTGTATTTTTACAGCCTGTTATTTACCATGCGTATATTATTTACATTCCTTGCCTTCGTTTTCGCATCCACCTCAAAAGCGCAAGCAATTTTACCTGACAACTTTCAAATCGATGCTTATCACAATGCATTTGCGGGCCACAAAAATGTGTATGATAGCGGCGTACAAAAGAAGTGGTTTATAAGCAGCTACAGTGGCATTACGACGGGCTATAGTTTTTCCCGGTATAGTGGTGCAAGTTTCGTTGCTGCTCCTTTGAGCCTGCAATTAAATCATAGGTTAAGCAATAACATTTATGCATTTACGGGAGTTACTGTGGCGCCGGTGTACCTTAGCTTTAACCGGGCTTTTCTTGCGACTGATTTGAATAAAGTAAATACTTTCAATAGCTTTCATCAGCCCGGCAATTTTTCATTATATTCAGCAGCGACGCTGGGCCTTATGTACATTAATAACGAAAAGACTTTCTCTGTATCGGGTAGCATAAGTGTCGAAAGAAGCAACTATCCCTTGTACTATAACAACTGGTCGAACGCTGCCAGGCCAAATAATGTGGCTACTCATAAGTAAGATTGTTCCGTTTTGCATGAATACCCCAACAGGTTTATCACGGGACAATACATTTTAGCCCAATTTATTTTTTCTTTCTTCGGGCATCAAAGGACATTCCTTAATCCTTTCCCTTGTTTTTAAAGGGCTGCCAAATCCAAATTTTTTCAAGTTTTAAAATGACCTGTTCAGGGCGCACTTGGTCCACTTGCCCGATTTCGTGGTTGGAGGTAGCCTAAAGCAAGCAATACGTTTGTAGTACAAATTCAAAATTTTTTAAAATGAAAACGATGAAAAAAAGCAAAACGATCCTTGCCAGTACGATGATTGCGGGAGCCTTTGCCCTTAATAGCAACATTAGTAATGCACAGAGCGGCTCTTCCGGCGAAATGGGAAATGCTGAAACTATTCGCCCTTTCCAGGTACATATTCCGCAAAGTGAGCTCGATGACTTACGTCGCCGCGTTCTGGCGACAAAATGGCCTCAGCGCGAAATAGTGCCGGATGAAACACAAGGTGTGCAGCTCGCCACAATGCAGGCTCTCGCTAAATATTGGGCAAAAGAATACGACTGGCGGAAGGTAGAAGCAAGACTGAATGCCTTACCACAATTTATAACAACAATAGATGGGGTCGATATTCATTTCATTCATGTGCGTTCGAAAAATAAAAATGCTTTGCCGATGATCATCACCCATGGATGGCCCGGCTCGATCATTGAGCAGATGAAGATTATTGGCCCGCTCACAGATCCTACGGCTTATGGCGGGAAGCCTGAAGATGCTTTTGACGTGGTGATACCTTCGATTCCCGGCCATGGATTTTCCGGCAAGCCAACAGATCCCGGCTGGAATCCCGGCCGCGTGGCTGATGCATGGATCACGCTGATGAAGCGCCTTGGCTACAAGAAATTTGTAGCGCAAGGTGGAGATTGGGGCAATGCGATCTCCGAGACAATGGCTTTGAAAGCGCCTCCCGAACTGCTGGGCATCCATACCAACATGGCTGCCACTGTTCCGGCAGATATCTCAAAAGCATTGGCATCCGGTGGCCCAATGCCGGCGAATCTCTCAGCCGACGAACAAAATGCTTACAAGCAGTTAGACTTTTTTTATAAGAAAGGCCTCGGCTATGCTAACGAGATGGGGCTGCGTCCACAAACGCTCTATGGACTTGCGGATTCACCTGTCGGCCTTGCAGCCTGGATGCTGGATCACGATGACCGGAGTTATAAACTTATCGCACGTGTATTCAACGGACAACAGGAAGGCCTCACCCGGGATGATATCCTTGATAACATCACCTTGTACTGGGTTACGAACACGGCAGTTTCTTCAGCCCGCCTTTATTGGGAAGCCACGAAGGTTGCAACAAGCGGCTTTTTTGATCCCCGAAACGTTACTATCCCGGTTGCAGTAAGCGCCTTCCCCGATGAAATTTATGCAGCCCCGAAAACCTGGGCAGAGAAGGCATATCCAAAACTCATCTATTTTAATAAGCTAAATAAGGGCGGTCACTTTGCTGCCTGGGAACAGCCGCAGGTTTTTGCAGAAGAAATGCGGGCTGCCTTCAAATCATTGCGCTAACGCAGAGAAATGAACGCACCGCTAACGGGCCGTTTCTCATTTGAGGATTACATCGGTTCAAAAGTTTAAAAAAAGAAAGATGTCGACTGAAATAGAATATGGTCGTCGCCGCTTTTTGGGCGATGTGTTTAAGACTCTTGGAGCTACAGAACTGGCCATGATGGGCTTCGATGCACAAGCCGGTCAAATAAAACCGGCAAACGAAAACGCGATTAAAAGCCAAACCAACATGTCATTCAGCGAACTAAAACAAATCAATGCCGGGGTTCTTAATATAGGCTATGCAGAATCAGGACCTGCGAATGGCACACCGGTAATTCTTCTGCACGGCTGGCCTTACGATATTAATAGCTTTGCAGATGTGGCTCCTTTACTGTCTTCGGCAGGTTACAGGGTGGTCATCCCATATCTGCGGGGTTATGGTACTACAAGTTTTCTTTCAGCTGAAACTTTACGGAACGGCCAGCAGTCAGTAATCGCGGTCGATATTATTGCTCTTATGGATGCACTGAAAATACAGAAGGCAATTATTGCCGGCTTTGATTGGGGAGCACGAACAGCATGTATCATGGCGGCCCTCTGGCCAGAACGCTGCAAAGCGATTAGTCTCTGTGAGCGGTTACCTGATTGGCAACCAGGAAGCCGGGAAATTGCCGCTGCCGCCAAAAGCTGAACTTCAATGGTGGTATCAATTTTATTTTGCAACAGAACGGGGCAGCGCTGGCTACGAGAAAAACCGGGAGGAGTTTGCGAAGCTCATTTGGCAACTTGCTTCGCCGAAGTGGAATTTTGATGATGACACTTTCAATCGCAGCGCATCATCCCTGGATAACCCAGATCATGTTGCAATCGTGATTCATAATTATCGCTGGCGACTCGGTTTAGCGGAAGGTGAAACGAAATATGATGACCTGGAAAAACGGCTGGCAGAAGCCCCGGTGATCACCGTGCCATCTATTACACTTGAAGGAGATGCCAATGGTGCACCGCACCCTGACCCTAATGCCTATGCGAAAAAATTCTCAGGCAAATATTTGCACAGGATCATCAGGGGTGGCATAGGGCACAATCTGCCGCAAGAAGCGCCAAAGGATTTTGCTAATGCAATTATTGAAGTGGATGGCTATGCAAGCTGAGATCTTTGGCGCGGGTGGCCAGTTATCCTGAAAGCTTTAGACTAAAAGAAATTTTAGATCAGCATAGATCCACTAAAGTTATTAGTGGTTAGATACAACTGATAGAAGTAAAATATTGCAGAGCAAAAAGGACGGTATTCTGTTTCGGTATGTTATTCCTTATCTTCTTCCAGGTCATTGTGATCATCACCGCCGAGGCTGTAATAATTATTTTCTTCATCCTCTTCACCGATTGCTTCATGGGCATCATCTAATTCTGCACCGGGTATATCAAGATCATCACCAACTGAGGCTATTAAAGGCTCTTCGTCTTCAAGAGATTCTTCTTTTTCGCGGCTATAAATATCATTTTCCTTTTCATAAATAGGCAACGGAAATTTTTTATCCTCTTCTGAGCTATCAATTTTCTTTTCAGATTTCTTATCCATATAAAACATTTTTTGTTTTGTTTATCCCGTGTTCAAAGTTAAATTAAAGATTGTTCCGGTTTTTAATATAACAGGAAAACTAAAATCACAAAACTTTTAAAACTCACCTATTATCTAACCAGTATAAAAAACTGCTGACCTTTTCTTTTGACACAAGTAATTTGTCTTTGGCAGGAACCACTAAGTTTACTAAAAGTTTGCGGGCGAAATAACGCTCTACTTCTTTTACTGCATTGAAGTTAACTAGGTACTGACGGTTCAACCTGAAAAATTGTTTCTCAGCCAAAAGGTTTTGAATTTGCTCAAGTGAATAGTTCACAAAGTATTCATGTTTATCAAAACAGGTAATCATTGACGATTCATATTTGACATAGAAAAAGGCGATATTTTCAGTGAGGACATTTACATACTTATTGTTTTTAAAAACAAGGAAACTTTTTTTTGCTGCCGGCATCGCGAGTTTCTCCAGCAAGTCATCCAACCCGGGAAGGTCATAGTGCCGAAAGAAATTCTTAAAATCTTCCGACATTTTAAAGGCATTAATTATATTACTTAGAGTCGTTAGCTGGAGTTCGCCGGTATTTATCGCATTTGCTTTGGCTTGAATTTCCATTTTTACTAAGTTTTATTTGATTAAATATTTTTAATTATGAAATCATAAATAAGAATAGATTAGCCCGCATCCTTCTATTTCCGGTACCTTAAAAGATGAATAATCCTGGCTTCAAAAAAATTAGTATAATCTGCGCCAGGGAACACATATCACTTTTTTGTAAATGTCAAAATTCTTATATTTTTCCTAAATGTCAAAATTCGGGCTGGCTGATATAGGCCATTTATGGCCGTCCACGGAAGTAATAAGAAAATATATTTCTTTTGAAAATAGATTTTTTTTACCAGGAAGCGTGTTGCCTAATGGTAATTGACCAGGTTAGTGGCCTTAACGCAATAGGGCTACGGATGCTACGTATGGGCGTTCTGAATTTTTGTGTTGAACCTTTATGGCGTCGTAGTTACGAGTAAACTCTATGTTGATTTACGCAAAGGAATTTGGATTACCCTCCTTTTACGTTCCGTAGAAGGGTTTAATTGTTTCCTGCTTATAAACTGTAATTACTGCAACACTTTATTCAGTTCTTAAATTCTTCGCCGGCTTAGCCAGCGCAGCTCTTGCAGAGTGGAACATCGCAGTCAATACGGCTGTAAGCACAATCACAAGCGCAGATACAATAAATGGAATTACTGAAAAGCCGGCATTGTAAGAAAATACCTTCAGCCATCCATTCATAAAATAATATGCTACAGGAAATGCAATAGCCGCGGCTATCAGTGCAAGCCATAAATAGTTTCTGGTGATCATACTTACAATCTGTGGAATGCTGGCTCCCATTACCCTTCGTATGCTTATTTCTTTTTGTTTTTGCTGCGTGGTAAATGCAGTAAGCCCAAGCAAGCCAAGGCAGGTAATGATGATCGTTAGTATAGAGAATGCGGCAAAGATTTTTCCCCGTTTTTGGTCGGCGACATATTGTGAATTAAAATCCTGGTCAAGGAATTTATATTCAAAGGGTAAATTGGGAAAGTATTTTTTCCAGGTAGTTCCTACCTGTGCAATAGTTGATTTAAGATTACCAGTATTCATTTTTAACTGGATCATATTCCCATTAGGCCCATAAAACAACAGCAGCGGAGCGATAGGATTGTATAAAGATTTTTGATTGAAATCTTTTACAACACCTACTACTTCGAGATAATTGCCGGAAGTATCGCCGGGAAATTTTACCCGTTTGCCTATGGCTTCTTTCCAGCCAAAATGTTTTACCATCGCTTCATTCACCACAATGCCGTGCAGTGTATCCGCAAGGCCTGAAAAATTACGCCCCTTTACTATCGGTATATTTAATGCCGGCAGAAAGTTTTCATCAATCGCATAACATTCAACCGCTTTATCCACATAGCCAGTGTCGGTTTGCACGGAAAAAAGATTCAGGTTAAGATTGGTGCTGCCGGGATATGAATTTCCGGTACCTACCGTTTTAACACCCGGCAAGGCTGCGGAAATCATTGTTCATTGAATTTATTTTTCCGCGTTCATCCTCGCCCGTATTCACGGTCACCGTCATTACCTGGTTTTTATCGAAACCCAAGATCTTTCTTTTGTAAATATGAAAGCTGGGAATAAACGACCCAGGTGCAAATAAGCATGATCATTGAAATAGAGAACTGCAATACAACCAGCGTGCGGCGAAGATTTACATTACCCGATGCTTTTGAAAGAGATCCTTTTAATATGCTTACCGGCTGAAAAGATGAAAGATAAAATGCGGGATAACTGCCACCAACAAGCCCGGTAAATAAACCAATGCCCAGCAATAAAAGAATATTGAATGGCTGAAATAAGGTGTGAAATGTAAAGGCTTTTCCGGATATCGTATTGAAAGCCGGCAATAACAACAACACTAAAAGAAAACTTAATATTACAGCTATCAAAGCAGTAAGAACCGACTCGCCCAGGAACTGCAACACCAGTTGTTTTTTTGTAGAGCCTGTTACTTTGCGGATACCAATTTCTTTTGCCCTGCGTGCAGACCTTGCAGTAGTAAGATTCATATAATTGATAGAGGCGATCAGCATCATGAAAAATGCCACGGCGGAAAATATCCAGATGTAAGACATGCTTCCCAACTCTTCCGGCTCCTGCTCCAGTTTTGAATGCAAATGAATATCCGTGATCGGTTGTACCCCATAATGCATCTTTACATTGAACTGCGCAAAAATCGGCGCCATATATTTATCGTACATCGGCAGCCAGTTTTTTATTAAAGGCGGCAGCGCTGGTTCCCGGTTTCAGCAATACATAAGTGAAGTTGTTGAAGTTGCCCCAGTTCTCACCACCCTGCTGGTTTTGTGGTATGGACGACCACGATATCAGCATATCAAAACGTAAGTGTGAATTTTTTGGTACATCTTCAATTACCCCGGTTACTTTATACACATCATAGACGGTCTTGAAGTGTTTTCCCAACAGCTGGAGTATTTTTTCCAAAATATTTATCAGCAAGTGATTTTGAAATTACAATGCTGTTTGGTTCATTCAAAGCATGGGCTGCATTGCCTTCCACAAAGTTGTAAGTGAAAATGTTGAAGACAGTACTATCAGCATAATAGATTTTTGTTTCATAAAAACTGTTATCACCATTTTTAAACAAGGTTCTTTCCCTACCCGAAAATCTTGCGGCTTCTTCCACTTCAGGGTAGTCTTTTTTCAATGTTGCTGCAAGAGGTGCCTGGGTGATAGTCCAGTCTGTATTTTTGTCTTTTTCCTGTATATAAGAAACGATCCTGAATATGCGGTCGGCCTTTTTATTGTACCGGTCATAATTCAGTTCATCCTTTATATAAAAAATTAGAAACAGGCTGAAAGTAATACCAATGGTAAGTCCTATTATATTCAGCAGGCTATACCATTTGTCTTTTTTAAAATTGCGCAAGGCAATTACCAATAAATTTTTTATCATGATAGTCCGTTGTTTTAATATTTCCGGGAGCGTTTCATAGGAGCTTTGTTAACGTTATTGCTTACAGTCAACCGTGTAACGCAAATGCAGGCACTTTAGTTACCAAATGAGTTATCAATTCAAGTTGTATTTAACCTTGATAGGAATTCCAGCCACGGCGTCGCGGAAATCAAACAAGGCATATGCCACTCCCGCAAAGCTTTGATGATTAATGCTTCAAAATGAAGGAGTGAAATATAAGTGTTCGGAACCGTACACTCTATGTGCGGGATTGTAATAAAATTTGTGTGCTGCTTTATTATTTTATAACTGCAAATTTGGGCGGGTTGCCTAAAATCTTTAAAGATTGAATTGTGTTTGGCGACCGGAAGGGGATTGCAATTTTCATTTCTTAACTATTTATTTCTACAACCAGTGCCTGCTGATGTATCCTGCAGATTGTGCGCCGCCATTTTGCCTGCTCTTTTAGTATAAATATTTTCAAGACTGTAAATTGACGCTTGCAAATTGAATTATATTTGGGTACCAGCACAGTTTCGTAAAAGAACTGCCATCGATAACAATAAAATGACAGACATTCTGATTATAGAAAAAGCAATTAAAGAGATTGAGACTAAAATGCTTGGAATGACAAAACAATTTTTAAAAATTCATAAAGTTGTTTACGTCGATAATAAACCAAAAGTTGCAAGCCTTGACACCGATAAAGATAAGGCCGTTGTTTATTTTAATGTTGAAGGTGAAAAATTTTTTTTTGCCGTTTACGTGGATACAATACCGACCGTTTCGGTTAGTTGGTGCGACACACAGCCATATCATTCCGTTTATTTTAATGCTTCGTCGGACAAACTATCATTGAAAGAATTGTCCTGCCTGACAACTTTGATCTCAACACGTGGGAGAAATAAAGAGGATAAAAAAAGACCTGGAGGCGATGCGGGAATACGTTGGAAACAAAGTGCGATTTTTTTTGAACCAAATCCCGGCCCCGGCGAATTTGAAGACAAACTAACCGGGCTGCTTGATTACCTGGAGCAAGATAAAGAAGGCGTTGAAAAACTTGTAAATATTGCTGACGGTTATATCCAGGTATATTCATCTTTTCACAATGGAAATACTATGATTGGTGGCCATCATCTTGAAAAAGATCACGTCAAACGAATGAGTAAATTAAATCTTGAAATAGACTTTGATATTACTGCAGACGGAAATCTTTTTAAGTAAGACTGCTGCTGTCAATATAGTGTGGTCAATGCAGATTGGATGTTTAACTTTTAAAGGACACATACGGAACTTTGCGGTTTTAACCACCCATCAAAACTGGTGAAACCCTTTCGAAATAAAATCCAGCACTTCCGGTAAAGCAGCACGCCAATACGTCCAGTTATGTGCGCCATCACGGGTGCGAAATTCATGTGGTATTTCTTTTTTACGCATGGCAATATGCAGCAAGTGAATTTCCTTCATACAAAAAATCATCATCGCCGCAATCAATGTACCAGCGAACAGATTTTTTCGAACTGTCGGGCATAGCATTAATTAATGCAAGCACACTCTGGCGGTTATAAAATTTCTGTACCAGTGAGTCTGCAATATTCGGATTAGTCTTTTCAACCGCGTAGCGGCATCTTCCAAAGTAAGCGGCCCCGTTCCTGCGCTCAGCGGGCAGGCCGACGAAAATAATTCAGGATGATGCAGGGCATACGTAAATGAGCCATCACCTCCCATGGATAACCCCGCAACCGCACGGTATTTTTTTTCCGCTTTTAATGCGATATTTTTTTTCTACAAATGGCATCAGCTCTTCGAAGAAAAAATCTTCGTAGCGCCAGGTGCCCGTTGCATTGTTGGAATAGCCCCGTGTGCCCGTGTTGGCATCGGGCATTATTATGATCATCGGTGTTGCCTTTCCTTCATTGATGGCCTTGTCTGTAATATGCAATACTTCTCCAAATTGCACCCAGCCGGTCTGGTCATCTCCGCCGCCATGGAGCAGGTACAACACGGGATAGCTGCGTTCGGAGCTTTCATAATCGGGTGGAAGATAAACGGCGTACTTGCGTTCCATTTTCAGGATCTTGCTGGTCATGGATAAGTTGTCCATAACTTTTCCTGTCTGGGAAAATGTTGTAGGCGACAGAAAAATAAATGCGGAAATAAATAGAAAGAATCGCTTTCTCATATTGGCAAATTTTAATTTGGTTATTGTAAGTTTTAAAGATAAGTAATTGAAGAACCAATGGAAAGATTTCTCTGCACGAATAAACTACGGTGATTGTTGCCGCAGGGATAATGTGAATGAAATTAAAAAAATATAATTAGTGATTGCGGTTTCTTTTCGGGCGGCCTGATCATTGATATTAAAAAATCGGTCACGTACAATCGCGTCGGCTTAATGGGTTTAAGAGATTATTTCTTGCACAAAAAACACTTCAAAATGATAGCACGAACCTGGCATGGTTACACAACTAAAGAAAATGCAGATGCCTATGAAACTTTATTAAAGAAGGAAATCTTTGAAGGCATCGCAAATAAAAAAAATGAAGGGATATAGAGATATTCAGCTTTTAAAAAGAGAAGTTGGTAATGAGTTTGAATTCACGACAATAATTCCCTGCATTACTCCGGTTACTTCAAAAAATACATTGTTTGGTATTTCATACATGCCCGGCAGTTATCTTTTAAGAAATAGTCCTAAATATGCATGACCACGCCTCCCGGAAGGTGGAGGACGCACCGACACTCCTGAATTTAATATTTAACATAAATATTATGACAAAGGATGTGGAGTTACGGGCCAATTATGTGCCCCTGTATTGCACATAATTATACCAATCAGGGCTCAAGATCAAATACCGCTCTGCCACTCTCAAAATCTGCAGGCACCGAAACCTGTTCATGTACAATGAGCCAGGTGTCTTCAATCTTTTGAAAACACGCCGTCCAGCGAAGCCAGAAATCGGCCCGTAGACCGTTCTTCAACTTTGCGTTCATCCGGTTGAGGCTATGGCTAAACGCCATGTCATTGCCTACGGTGATAGTAAGGTCGCGAATCTCGTAATCCAGTGGGGGAGCTAACATATCAAAGGCTTCCACCCAGGGCTTTCTTTTCGACTCCAATCCAAGGTAACGCAGCGGCGGACCGAGGTCAAAAGACACGATGTTCGGAGCATAGATCAACATAACATCGTTAAGATTCATGGTACAAAGTGCCTTTACATGATTGTCTATTTGCCGGCGAATAGCGGCTTCATCAATCGCTTGTTGCGCAGCGATAGATACCTCTTTTTTGTGGTTTAAAACCTCTTTCATACCCCTTTATTTTTATTCCTTTTCTAATTACTTTTTCGGCTACGGCCTGGCGGTATTTTGTTGGTTGTTATTTGCAATAGTCGCTAACGGTGGTGTTGGCGAAACTCTGTTTTGAAATAAATTTGTGTAACTCAATAGTTCGTCCAGAAATTTCTCTGCCTGCTCCTTAATTTCATTTTGCACCGGTTTATTGTCCCGGTTAAATGCGATATGGATTTCAGGAATCAACAATCGCTTTGAGGCGGGACAAGCACCCATATTGAACAATGTAATTTGAAGGTTGTTTGAAGCTTGCAATCCACCAAATTTCGTTGCAGAAGCCGATGCAATACCTGTTACCTTACCAATCAAATCTCTCCCGCAATATTCCAATATGTTTTCCAGGGCTGCAGGAATGTTGCTGTGGTACTCAGGTGTTACGATAATGACAGCATGCGAACTTTTCAACAGCCGGCTTATCTCTTCAACGTTTTTTACTTGTTCCCCCGAAATCGCCGAACCAAAAAGTGGCAACGAATAATTTCTTAAATCAATCAAATTAACGGTTACTCCCTTTTCCATCATTTGATCTTTTAGGTAGTAAGCCAAACGGTGGCTTTGCCTTTCTGGTCTGATACTTCCCAATAAGATAGATACTTCCATTTTTATTTTAGTTTTAATTTTCCTGATAACTGTTCATTAACAGATTGAGTGCATTCCCGCGACAGAAATTGCAGTCGTTTATTTGCTATATTCTGAAATAAGCCAGGTTCAGCAGAATTTTTTCAAAGGATATTATACCGTACTCGTTTAAACTAATTAGCGAACCATTTGCTTATGCCCTTTTTCGATCAAAAATTAATTCTATATTACATAGTTGGAATCTTTAGTATTGTGATTCTGAATTACACTCCAATAATGATCGGGAACATAAGATTTGGACATTTTCATCAATTTTTATCAACCCTATCTGTGATTGTCTAGTACTGCAATTCGTATTCGGGACTTGTGCCCTATACTTATCACCATCCCTGGCGTACATAAAAGAAGCCCCGATCATTGAAGACCGGGGTTTTTTACAATACGAACGTTTTGCGACACCGGTTAGAATCTGCCATTTCAAAGGTGTTTTTCCGGTTTTTCTATAACTAAATTTTGCCAGAGCAGATGAACTGGTTCTTTCAACGGCGATAAATTTTGCAGGATATGCAACAACACCATCATTTCTTTTTTGGCGTTTTAATTTTCCATTAGATGTCCTGTTTCAAAAAGCTCAATCATTATTAAGATGCAAACAATTTTAATAATTCAGATGCTGTTTTTTAAAAATCAACTTGATATAAGTACAAGATGAAAATCAATGCATGAATAAATTGATCAAGCTTTAATCTGTCACGTTTTTCATTCCTTTTTTGTGCATTAATTAAACATAATGGGTGACAAAATAAAATCTATCAAAAGATGAACAAAGCACCTCCATCCCCTGAAAATAAAAAGGCTACAAAGGATTGCATAAAATTATCAGACAGGGTTCTATAAGACCCATCACATAGAATTTTCGGGTACCCCCTCTTTCGAGATGTGACCAAACCGGTAGGAGAAAAAATAAAAACAAAATTACAAATCACAAAAAATTATAAATATTAGAAGTAAATGAAACCAGATTTTGCAAAAGCATTGATTCAACTCGGCGCAAAAGAGCTTGAAATATTAACGGCAGAAGTAAAAGAATCTATCGCTATAGAAGATGGACACCAGAAATTAAAAAAGCAATTAACTGTTGCTGGATTTTGGAATATTAAAAGAAACAGAAAAGTTTTTGGGAGAAGAAAGTACCTGACAGACCGGGACCTTGAAGCATTCTGATGTAAATATCGTCATCGCTGTCACGAAGAATAAAGTCAAAGAGGCACCGGGCGACCATTTGGCAAATGCCAGGAAGTTGATTGGGAAAATATCCTGCGTTTAGAATGTGAACCGGAATTGAGTGAACATCTTATTCAACAAGTTATATCACAATTAGGATTTGAGTGTGATGAACTTTAAGACATGAATATTTTCTGCCTTTGCCGGTATGTATCAACAGTACTTAATATGTTGTTTATAAAATTGGCATGATCTTTTTTATATTTATAAATACAAAAAATACATAAGAAATGATCGCAAGAATTTGGCATGGCATTACAACAAAAGAAAATGCCGATGCCTATAAAATTTATTAAGCAGGAAATTTTCGAGGGTATCGCCAATAAAAAAATGAAAGGATACAAAGGTATTCAACTTTTGAAAAGGGAAGTTAATGGTGAATTTGAATTCACAACTATTATGTGGTTTGAAAATATAACTACTGTTAAAGAATTTATGGGCGAAGAATATGAAACCGCTTATGTGTTGCCACAGGCGCAAAAGCTTTTATTGAGGTATGATAAAAAATCAATTCATTGTGAACTTAGGCATGAATTGAAATATAATTCATAAAAATTAGTCAGCATGTTTAAAGGCTATTTCGCTATGCTTAGCAGCGAAAAAGTGGTACCAAAAGTTTTATTGAGAACACTTCTTATTTTTGGCTGTAATGACAGCGAGACAAATGCTGTTTAGAAGTAAGAACACTGATAGAACAGCATCACAATAGGACAATTGAAACAGCATAATATGGCAATTGAAAATTTTAGCATTGATGTTTCCAATGAGTTTTTAAATGATTTGTCCACGAGGCTTAAGAACACCAGATGGACAAGCGGCAGAGATGGTTCCAATTGGGAGTATGGAACAAACAAAGCATACCTGAAAGGCTTTGTTGCTTATTGGATAGAAGAATATGATTGGAAAACTCAGGAAAAACAATTAAACAACTATCCGCAATTTAAATGCAATGTTGATCATGTGGATATCCACTTCTTTCATATAAAAGGTAAAGGAGAAAATCCAATACCTATTATTCTTACTCACGGTTGGCCTGACAGTTTTATTCGCTACCAAAAAGTAATTCCGATTCTCACAGACCCAACTCGTTTTGGTAGAAATTCAAATGATTCTTTCGATGTTGTTATTCCTTCGTTGCCGGGTTTTGGCTTTTCAACTTTACCTGGTTCAAGAAGAGTAAATAATGCCGATGTTGCCGATTTATGGAAACAGTTAATGACGGAAAAATTGGGTTATAAAAAGTTTGGTGCTTTAGGTGGCGACATGGGTTCAGGCGTTACGAGATATTTGGCATATAAATATCCCGAATGTCTTATTGCTATTCACCTTACCGATGTGGGAATTATAAGAGATATTGTTTTTCCTAACAACATTGAAAATCTTTCTGTTGAGGAAAAACAATATAAGCAAACAGCCTCGCAGTGGATTTCACAGGAAGGTGCATATATATCCATTCAATCTACCAAGCCGCTAACACTTGGATATGGACTGTCCGACTCACCGGTAGGTTTGTCTGCCTGGATTCTTGAAAAATTTTATTCCTGGAGCGACTGTAATGGGAATCTTGAAAGCAGGTTCAGCAAAGACGAACTGCTGAACAATATAATGATTTATTGGCTGAACAACTCAATTGGAACTTCAAATCATATTTACTACGAAAACACACATTCACTTCCTAAAATAGGAAAGGTTGCAGTTCCAACAGGTATGGCACTATTTTCAAAAGACGTATTACTTCCTCCTCGCAAATGGGTAGAAAGTAATTTAAATCTTGTTCATTGGACGGATATACCGGAAGGAGGACATTTTACGGCAATGGAATCTCCCGATTTGTTTGCGGATGATGTAATAAAATTCTATCACAACTTCAGAGCAAATGTTAAATAAAATCATTACGGCAAACACCACCGTCATATTTTAGGGTACGGTTAGTTGTTAGGTAGCACTTTACTTTTTCACGGCAAAGTGGATAGCACAAACCGTGAAAAAGCAATCGTGAGGTTTACTGGTCAGGAAAATTGATCTATGAAAGGAGGGGATCGCCTTTTTTAAAAAAATAGCCGAATCCGATGCTAGATACACCATTGGCTGCCCAACTCTTTCTCAAATACTGGTGATCAGATGCATTGCCCTTTTCAGGATGGAACTTATATACTGAAAAACAAATTTTGAAAAATCTTCAAAATTACGAGTCAACTCAAAGAAAAGTTAATAATCTATGGTATGCAGTTATGGCATGAAATTGTTTTTGTTTTTAGCAGTAGTATCGCTCAAAAAATTATGACAACAGAATTATTTATTATTACTCGTCCTATTTTAAAAAATGCAATCATTATTATGATGTAAACAATTTTTAATAACACAATAAAATATACCTGATATGACAAATCAATTAATTGCAGGCAGGGCATTTATTACCGGAGCAACGGGTGTTCTCGGCAAACGGGTTGTGAAATTATTAATCGAAAAAGATATCGAAGTTGTCGCACTAAGCCGCTCGGCAGGTAATTCTTCACAGCTAAAGCAGGCCGGTGCTGAAGTAGTTGAGGGAAATTTATTCAACGCGGAAGAAATGATTGAAGCAACAAAAAATTGCGATGCCATTTTTCATTTAGCAACACATATTCCAAGAAAGCCGATCCCTAATAAAATGAAAGATTGGGAAGAAAACGACAAAATAAGAACAGTAGGCACAAAAGCGCTGTTGCAGGCTGCTGTAGCCAACAACATAAAAATATTTATCCAGGAAAGCGTAACTATTCTTTATGGAGATAAAAATGGAGAAACTGTAACTTCTGAAACACCCATTGCCAAAGAGCAAATAAAATGGACTAGGTCTGCCGTTGAAATGGAAAATATGATTCGGGCCGAAAAAAGAACCGGGCACATTATTCTTCGTTTCGGAAGTTTTTATTCTGAAGATTCGTGGAATACAACCTATTTATTTGATTCCATTCGCAAACGCCAATTGCCGATAATTGGTAAGGGCGACTTTTATTGGAACCTGATAAGTGTGGATGATGCAGCAGATGCGGTGGTTTATTCGTATGAAAATTTTCAGCGATTGAAAAATAAAACAATAAATTTTACTGACTTTTCTCCTATTCAATTCAAAGATTTCGTCAATGGATTAGTTGCACTCACAGGCAGCAAAAAACCATTTTCTATCCCTTTAATTTTAGCAAAACTTCTTATGGGGAAAGAAGTAATTGGCTTCATCACAAATTCGTACAGGATACAACAAGACGATATTACTAGCGATTGGAAACCGAAATACAAGAATTGCCTGGACGGACTGGAAAGTATTTTGCAAAATAAAAACGAACCTGTTAATAATAACTTTAGAACAACTCGATCACTTCAGACATTGAGGTAGTTAAGCCATTGAAATCGCCTGCCAATAAATTTGATGGTAGAAAATTGGAAAGAATTATTTCGATGTCCTATTTCAAAAAGTTCAGTCATCAGTTGATATAAATAATTTTGATAACAAGAAACAACAAAATATACTTGATATGTCAAAACAGATAAGCGTTCTCGGCAACACTCTTGCAAAGGATAAAAAACAAATGATGAGAAAAATAAACTACAGCATAAATGATGAAATAAAAAGCCACCAGGAGTTGTTGGCTGACGATGCGAGACCTAGCTGGCAAAGCCGCTGTTTCAATAACCTGTTAAGGTTTCTTCCTGTCAAACAACAGACTGCATCTGCTGCTGCTGTACAAGAACGTGTTCGCAAATTGGCGTTGCAACCGGCCTCCTATAAGCCGACCGGTTTGGGCCGCGGCATCAAGGTGACTTTGAAAAATGTAGCGGAATGGCCTGTCTATTATACGGCGCAGTCTGCAAGTCCCGACACAGGTAATTATGTATTGTTTCTGCATGGTGGCGGGTATATCAACGAGATTGTTCGTGCTCATTGGCGCATCATCGGTTACCTCACTCGAAATGCTCATGTGCGTTGTGTTGTTCCTATATATCCGTTGGCACCTCGTGCCACCGCAAAGGATGTTGTTCCGGCGATGGGAGAACTACTGCATAAGATTCTGGAAGAAGCCGGATCTGCAAAGGTCACTGTGGTAGGCAATTCGGCAGGAGCTGGATTGGGACTGGCGGCGGCTCAATGGTTGCGAGACTCCGGATATCAACAACCGGGCAGGTTAGTACTCATATCGCCGGGTGTGAATGCATCGGTGAATCGGCCGGAACAGGTAATAATTGCAGATCGCGATCCATTGCTGGATATTCCAGGAACCATTGAAGGAGCACGCCTGTATGCCGGCGACTTAGATGCAGACCATCCTTATGTCAGCCCGTTGAATGGAGATTTTCGTGGCCTTGCGCCTATGATCGTGTTCTCCGGCACGCTCGACATACTCTATCCTGATAGTATTGAGCTGGCTGCAAAGGCTCGGGCGGCCGGAGTACCTGTTGAACTTCATCTGCGAAAGGGCCAGCCACACAATTATGCGGCCATGCCCACGCCCGAAGGACGCCAGGCCCGTGCCATTATACTGCAGGCAGTTTCATAAGGGTTGACGGGATTATTGTAATAAGCCCACCAAATGAATTACAATAGGACAAATACAAAAGCAATAAGAGCAAATGGTACTCTTAATATAATACATCATGTGGGTGTTATCAATAAGAACCTGGATACATTATCCCATCAGTATGAAAAACTCGGTTTTTTATTAACTCCTGTATCCACACCAAAGATAATTATTGAACCAGGAGAATCCCCCAAAGCATTAGGTATAGGAAACAGGCATGCAATATTTGAAAAAAATTACCTGGAACTACTTGGTATTGTTGATTCGCACAGATGGAAAAATGTACCTAAAGATAAACTCGGCCCTTATAATATAGATATCCCACTTAAAAGGCATGAAGGTTTGCATGTAATGCATTTTGGTACGAACCACATAGAACTTGTTAAGCAAAGGTTTGGGAAAATGGAAATACCTTCTTCTGAAATTAAATATTTTCAAAGGAATGTGCAAACTGAAGCAGGCGAACAAACCATGAAAGCCCGTACAATATTTTTTCCTCTGGATAAAAATCCTGAAGGTCTTCTTCAAGTGGCACAAACAGATACACCAGAATTGGTTTTTCAACGGCAGTATATGGTTCACAGTAATGGAGCAATCAGGCTAATAGAGCATGTTTTGTGTTGTGAAAATCCCGGGCAGGTTGCGAAAAAATATGAGAAGTTCACGGGACATAAGTGCATCGAAATTGAAAATAATTATTTTATTATTGACTTGGGTGATTCCAAAATCATAATAATTGCTCCTGAGCATTTTGCTGATATAGTGCCAGATTATATCCCTCCAACAATTCCTTTTATGGTAGCATTTACCATCGAGACTTCTGATCTGCAATTAGCAAAAAATATTTTGATGAAAAATAATGTTTCGTTCAAGGAAAAGGAGGGCAATATTGTTGTCAATCCCAACGATGCCGGGGGATGCGCTGTAATTTTTAAGTGAACTGAAAATACTGTTTACGAGGAAAAGCAGGTTGGATTTAAGTTTGGCCAAAAAGTAAAAAATCTTTTAGATATATATGTCCGATTAAGCTTTACTCAAGCATTATTGTAATATAAATTAAAAAATTAAAAAAATGGAAACAAGAATTAATTTAATGGAGAAAGGCCAAAAAGCAATAAAAGCGTTGAATGGCATAGGAAGCTACCTCGCTAAATCACAAGTTGAGCAGCAACTTTTTAATTTAATTGATTTCAGGGTATCACAAATTAATGGCTGCGCTTATTGTCTTGACATGCATTCAAAAGATTTACGTGCAGCGGGTGAAACCGAACAACGCTTATATGTGCTTGATGCATGGCGTGAAGCGCCATTTTATTCAAAACGTGAGCGTGCAGCACTGGCCTGGGCCGAAGCGGTTACGAAACTTAAAGATGGCAACGTGCCGGATGAAGTTTATGATGAGGCCCGTAGCGAATTTTCGGAGGAAGAATTGATAGATCTAACTATGGCAATCATCGCCATCAATACCTACAATCGCATTAATATCGCCTTCAAAACCCCGGCAGGAGATTACCAGCCAGGTCAATGGGCGGTGCACGCAAATTAATATGGCGCGGGTGCATCATAATCCGGCATTTTAAAATGCACCTTTTTTGCGCTGGCCATAATGCAAACAAAAATTACTTTATGAACTTTGTGTTCCTTTGGGCAATGCCATGAAGTTAAGAGATTTAGGCTACGGAGTAGCACGTGTTTATAGTAAAAAACACCTGGTCCTTTAACTCCTAACAGTTGCAATATTATTTGCAGCTTAGGAAGTTTCGATAGAGCTTAACCTAATGACATTCCCTTGGGGCACAATAAAAAAAACAAAACAATATGAAAGAATTCATTTTATTATTCAGAAGACCAGATTTGGAGGACAGAGGCGTTGAGCCTGAAAACATGAACGGCCTTGTTAAAAAATGGAACGATTGGGTTAGCGGAATAGTTGCCGAAGGGAAACTAATAAACAATGGCGCCCGCCTTTCTAACGAAGGCAAAGTATTGAAGCCGGGTGGAATAATAACAGATGGCCCATTTGTTGAGATAAAAGAAAAATTGGGAGGCTTTGCTATTGTAAAAGCGGAAAGCTTAGACGAAGCAACTACCCTGGCGCATGGCTGCCCTATACTTGATGTGGGTGGCAGTGTAGAAATAAGACCGTTTTTTGAATGAAGCAATTCTTGCTGAACTATGTAAAATCTGCGCCCCGGATGCTACAGATTTTACTTTTTATAAATGAAAGAAGAAATCCAACTGATACCCGATTTATTCCGAAAGGAATTTGCAAAAATGGTTGCGGTCATTAGTAAGCTATATGGATTACAACATATGGAAATCGCCGAAGATATTGTAAGCGAAACTTTTTTAACTGCAACTGAAAGCTGGACAAAAAAGGGTATTCCTGCAAACCCAACGGGATGGTTATATACCGTAGCCAAACAAAAAACCTTATATCATTTCCGGCGTAAAAAAATCTTTGACGAAAAAATAATTCCTCAAATAAAAATATCAGCAGACACCATTGCAGAAACGAAAGAGATGGATTTTTCAACAGAAAATATTAAAGACAGCCAATTGGAAATGATGTTCGCTATTTGTGATCCTGCTATTGCAAGTGAGGCACAGATAGCCCTTGCGCTGCGTGTACTCTGCGGTTTTGGAATCGAAGAAATAGCAGAAGCATTTTTTAGCAATAAAGAAACCATTAATAAAAGATTATCCAGGGCAAAAGAAAAATTAAGAGCAGAAAAAGTTCAATTGGAAATGCCACCCGAAAAAGAAATTAGTAGCCGGCTTGACAATGTTTTGCATATAATTTATTTGCTTTTTAATGAAGGATATTATTCTACCACGCAAAATCAAATTTTACGAAAAGATTTTTGCATGGAAGCCCTGAGGTTAGGTTTAATGCTTACAGACTACAGTAAAACTAATTTACCTAAAACAAATGCGTTAGTAGCGTTGATGAGTTTCCATGCCTCAAGGCTTGATGCGCGACAAAATCATGACGACGGTATTATTTTATATGAAGAACAGGATGAAAATCTTTGGGACCAGGAGTTGATAGAACAAGGAACCTGGTTTTTAGATTTATCTGCGCATGGAGACACGTTAAGCTCTTATCATTTGGAGGCAGGGATTGCTTTCTGGAACTGTCAAAAAGAAGATACTAAAGAAAAGCGGGAATCTATTTTACATCATTACGATTTACTGGTTGAAATAAATTATTCGCCGGGCGTAGCCTTAAACAGGGTATACGCTTTGTATAAAGCCAGGGGAAAAGAAATCGCGTTGGTTGAGGCTGAAAAATTAAACCTGCAAAACAATCATTTTTATTTCACACTTCTTGGAGAATTGTACGAGGACATTGATAATGAAAGAGCAAAGGCAAATTTCCAAAAAGCACTATCACTTGCTAAAACCGAAAATGAAAGACACACTATAAAACTAAAAATGAAAAACCTGCAAAAATAAAATTTCTATGTTGTCCAGGTTTGAAATGTCCGATTTCGGATCTCCCTGGTTTGGCATAACCGCCAAACTCAAAATAGGACTGAATATAGCGATCTCGTTGCGATAGAAACCTATCTGCTTTATGCATCTCCTGTTTTTTTCTTTCAAAAATGACCCATCTTAAAGTAGTATTATCGGGTTAACCGGGAACGTTTATTTTTCTGTGTAATGCCTTCATCATATTATATTTGGAATGAGATTAAAACTATTTTTTTTAACTTAACGTTCATAAAAATTACTCCGGCCAGCAATAATTTTTTATTTGCTGGCCGGAAATAAAACACCCACAACATCACGCCATTTCAGGTTCTCTTACTTTTTCTTTTACTTCATAAGTTCCGGGCGTGGGGCCGAATGACCTTACCACCCTGTTCCATAAATTAATCTGTGCAACGGCCAAAGTGATATACGCAATTTCCTGTTTTGAAAAATACTTTGCTAATTCATCGTGAATATGATCGCTGTTTTCTTCTTCCGGAAGCCTTGTTAATATTTCTGCAAAGGCAAGCGCTGCTTTTTCTTTGGGAGAATAGAAAGTTGTTTCTCTCCATGCCGGTAAAGAATAAAGCCTTTTTTCTGTTTCACCTGCATGTATGGCTTCCTTGTGATGCATGTCAAGGCAATAGGCGCAACTGTTGATCTGCGAAACCCGCAAACGCAACAGGTGAAGCAACTTTTGATCTACGTCACCATTATTCACGTATTTTTCTACATTTAGCAACACTTGCATCATGCCCTGTGGTGCATCGTTTAAACTTATTCTTTCCATGATTTAAAAAATTTTTTGATTCAATATAAAAAACAAACAAGCCATGGAAAACGTGACAACTTTCAGAATTTTTTTTCAAGCGACTGCAATTTGTCGGGATTGCGGATGAAATAAATGTTTGAGATATTTCCATTTTCAAAATCAAAAACCTGGCAGTTGGATAACGTATCGTCTTTGTAAAATAAAATGGCAGGATGATGATTGACGCTGCTTTTTTTGATGCGTATATTTTTACCTGTGTAAAATTTTTTAATTAAACCGAGAATAAATTTTATGACACGCGGTTTACCTGAAACAGGATGAGTAGCCGCCGAAGCTTTACCACCTCCATCGGAAATAACAGTAATATCTTCTTGTAATAAATTTTCCAGCCGCTTTGTGTCTGCATTGTAAATAACTTCTATGTATTTGTCAAGATATTCGGTTGGCATAACCGTACTGTCAATTGGCTTGTATTCTTTTAATTCCTGTTTAGCCCTGCTGTATATTTTCCTGGAATTCTCTTCGGTGATATCGAGCACTTCCGCTATTTCTTTGTGATCGTAGTCGAATGCTTCTTTTAAAATAAACACGGCACGTTGTTTTGCATTGAGTTTTTCGAGAAGCACCATTAAAGACCACGAAAGAATTTCTTTCCTGGTGATTTCGGTATCTGCCATTTCAGTTGCAACCGGTTCAGGTAACCACTCCCCGGGATATTGATTGACAAATTTTTTTTGCCTTTTCTTAAAATTAATTGACAAATTGATTACGGTACGCACCAGGTAGGCTTTTTTATTTTCAATAGCTTCAAAAGCCGTATTGGATAATTTGAGGTAAGCATCCTGCACGATATCTTTTGCATCTTCGTGGGAGCCCAGAATATTATAGGCGTAAATGGTCATCAAATTGCGGATATTCTCCATGGCAAAGGTACTTAAGGGAAACAAAAATCGTTCCTACGTGGCAAGGGGGAATATTATTAAAGTTAACGATGCTATAAAATTCAATTTATTGAGAAGGATTGATGAATGAATGAACGCAAAAATTTTGGTGGTAAGGTGTTACTATTTGTTTTGTTCCAATACTATTATTAATAGGCTATCATCGTGGCTGTGAGAGTAAATTTTTTATCAAAACAATTTGTCCTGAATGATAATGAATGTGTTCAATGATTCCCTGGAGATTTCTGTAGTAATTGCCATATTTTCCATCCGAAAAGGCCTCCATAAGTTTGCTATCGGGCAACTGCTCAATCAGGCTTGCAAAGTTTTCCGCATCATTCCAGGTTTTGTTCAATAAGTTTTCCCAGTCTTCTTGGGATAATATTGGCGGAAGGTCGAAACTATATTTATCACTCGCATTGAGAGCTTCCCCCTGGAAAACTTTCATGACCGCACTTACATAATAATTCATATGATAAACAAGGGCCGCAATGGTGTTAAAAGAATCAACTTGGGTTATAGCTTGTTGCCATGTTACGCCCTCTAAATTTTTTTTGAGGTTTGAGGAAGTCCAATTTCCTCCGAAATGAACTTCTCTCAGGTGCTTTGCTATTTGTTCTGTGAATTTAATATCCTGGGTTTTTAATGTTGAGAATTCTATGTTCCATGTTCCAAACCGCCGCTTTGTAAAGTTAATGAAGATGAAATATTCTCGCCTGCCGGCAACGTTATTAAGATCAACTTATTCCAGAGCCAATTTTACAAAACCAATGCGGAAAGCCCGGGGCCGGATCTGCATTATCCATTTTTTCTGTTTTCTGATTTGCAGTTTACTGTTTTGAAAAAGACTTTATGCTCCTATTAGTTTAGTTCGCTGATAGATCTAATCCAAAAGCAAATTTTAATCTCAAGCTGAAAAAAAATAACCGCAGAGCAAGACTTTTAAATCTTATATTTATTTGGCCATTAATGCATGACAATATGAGATACATTAACGTTCTTAAAAATTACAAATGCCAGGTTCGAATTTTTTTTCTGTTGGCCGTCTTCTCTAATAACACGGTATTTGCGCAGCAAAAAGATGTACAAGTAAATGGGTATGGCAAAGCTTCATACAATGCCGAGCAACCCGGAAAATTTATGCGTACATGGTTATTGCTTGGACCGGTTTCCGTAGGTGCAGACTCCGTTGATCCGGACGAAGCATTGCAGGAAAAAGTTTTTAACGAGCAGCATCTTTCTACTGTAAAAGTAGACAACGGAACACCCCTTTCTCCCGTTCAAATAGGCAGCAAGGATTTAAAGTGGAAACCATATTCTTCATTGGAAGATATTGTAGATCTCGATTCATTTTATAAAGGCAAAGATTTTGTATACGCTTATGCATTGGCAGAAATTAATGCAAATAAGCCGGAAAATGTTTTTCTTGGAATAGGCAGTGATGATGGAATAAAGATTTGGCACAATGGAACACTTGTTCATGACAACTGGATACCGAGGGGCGTGGTGAAAGATAATGACTTCGTTCCACTCAGGCTTGTCAGGGGTAGTAACCAGATTTTGCTGAAGGTGCAGGATATGAATGGAGGCTGGGGATTTGCTGCAAGGCTGCTTGACAAAGCCGGACTGGCCGAACAGCTAAGCAATGCAGCGACGAATGGAAATCTTGATAAACTAAATCTCCTACTTGAGGGAGGAGCCGATGTGAATGCCGAAAATAAGGATGGAATAAGCCCGGTGGTTGCCGCGAAAATAAATGGAAGAGATGATGTGATCCTGGTATTGATGAAGAATGGAGCAAAGGACAAACCTGTTCCACCGTCTGAAACTTTAGTTGACAATTATTATAGGTCTTTGAAAGGCAAAGGAGCACCGGGTATAGCGGTATTGGTAGCGAAAGATGGAGGTATATTATACAGGAAGGGCTTTGGCTATGCAGATGTAAAGAATAAAATTCCAATAACACCGGAAACAAAATTCAGGATTGGCTCCGTAACTAAACAATTTACTGCGGCGGCCATTTTAAAATTGCAGGAGAATAATTTACTGAGTGTGCATGATAAATTGTCAAAATTCATCCCCGATTTTCCACGGGGAAATGAAGTAACAATCCACCAGCTACTGACACATACGTCCGGAATACATAGCTATACCAATCATGATGATTTTGTGGCTCATGTAACACAAACTATTTCTCCTGACAGCCTTATTAACCTGATTAAAAGGGATCCATATGACTTTAACCCTGGAGAGAGGTCGTTGTACAATAATTCCGGCTATTTTATATTAGGGTATCTTGTCAGCAAAATTTCAGGTGTACCTTACAGTGAGTACCTTAAGAAAAACTTTTTCGATCCGCTTGGTATGGAGAATACAGGAATACACTATGCAGGTATAAAACTGGAGCATGAAGCCAAAGGATACTCAGGAAACAATGGCAACTATTCTCAGGCAATCAATTGGGATATGTCATGGGCGGGAGGTGCAGGGGCCATCTATTCAACAGTAGATGACCTTTTAAAATGGAACGAGGCACTACATGGAGGCAAGGTTCTAAAAAAAGAAAGTCTCGACGCAATGTTAACTCCTGCTGTTTTAAATAACGGTGAGAAGGCTTCTCCGCTCTATGGATACGGCCTGGGTTTAGTTAAATACAGGGGTGAAGATATTATAACTCATAGTGGAGGGTTGCATGGCTTTTTGTCGCAGCTTACATATTATCCCCGGGAAAAAATGACGGTAGTGATGTTTTATAATAGTTCCGGGCCAGAAGTAAATTTTGATCCCAATAAAATTGCCGAGGCATATTTATGGAATAAGATGGATAAGCAGGCATCGGATGAGGAATCGCTGGTAAGGCCAGCTAACCTTGATGCTTACGTAGGGAGATATGACCTTTCGGGTTTCGCGGTAGTAACGATATCAAAAGAAGATAACAGGTTGTACTCAGAGTTAAGCGGGCAGGCTAAATATGAAATATTTCCAAAGGCAGGTTCAGAAGATGAGTTTTTTTGGAAGATAGTTGTTGCGAGAATAAAATTTTTTAAGAATGAAAAGGGAGACGTAACGCATGCAACTCTTTTTCAAAATGGCCAGGAGATTAATGCAAAAAAATTACCGGAAGAAACCGTTGTAAATATTGACCCGGCGATACTGGATAATTACACAGGTAAATACCAGTATAAGCCAGATAATGTGCTGACTGTATCGAAAGGGAATAATAAGCTTTTTGCCCAGCCACAAGGTGAGTCAAAGCTGGAGCTGGAGCCAACGTCAGAGACTGATTTCGTGATAAAGAAAATAAATGCAAAGCTCTCTTTTGTAAAAGATGAGAATGGGAAGGTGAATAAGATAAAGCTTAATTTAAATGGTGTGCAGAGTGAGTTGCCGAGGGTGGAGTGAAGGGCTTTTTATTCATAAAATAGGTATCGTTTCTTTCGAGCGGCCAGGGTGAATGTAAAGACTTTTGCTATTATGGGCATTCTTTAAGTCATAGACCTGATTCAGAAAAAAATTCTTTATCGAATTAGTAATGTTAATATCGGGTAAAGAGATATAGCCTCCATATTAGATTGTAATAAAAATTTCATATTTTTTTATTTTCAAATGCAAATTACTAAAGCCTGCTATTCTGTCTGCAGGTTTAATGCGCACTCAACATCAGGTTTTCATTTGAATATCATTTTTTAATGTTTTAATTTTAGAAAAACAAAAAACTATGGTGACCGAACTTAGGGAAGTTATTTCAACTATAGAACAACTTAAAGATGAAGAACAAAGACAAATTGCAAAAATGCTTCAGGACGAATTAGGTTGGGATATCACTTTCCAAAATACTCAGGAAAAATTAAGTATGTTAGCTCAGGAAGCTCTCGATGAATATAAAACAGGCAAAACAAAGCAAACAGACTGGTAATTGAAATCGGTAACTACAGAAAAATTTAGAAAAGCGTTTAATAGCCTTCCTGCGCACGTTCAAAAAAGAGCCCGGCAATCTTATCAATTGTGGAAGTCAAATAATAGCCATCCCAGTCTCCACTTTAAACAAATCCATAATCAACAACCGGTTTATTCTATAAGAGCGGGGCTATCTTACAGAGCGATAGGCCGAATAGAAAATGATACAATAATTTGGTTCTGGATTGGCTCTCACGAGGATTACAATAATTTAATAAACCAACTATGATGTCTATCTACATGATATGATCTTACCGGAATTGCCGTCACGAAAATAGTATTTTTACTTCTCAATATCTTTTATGCAAACCAATGACGACAACATTCAATTAAGTGCTGTAGAAGATCACAACGGCATTCTTACAATCCGGAGTGGCGGCGCAAGACGGGATTGGAATGGCATTCACTACAAGCAAGGCATGTCCGCAAAAAATGTTGGTACTACAAAGCTATCGGCAAACATTGCAACCATTCCGCCGGGTGGTATCGCCTGCGCACACATACATGTTGGTTTTGAATTGATACTTTACATAATAGAAGGGAAAGTGCGCCATGAATTTGGCGACGGGCTTAGAAACACTTTGGAGAATGAAGCTGGTGATTTTATTTATATAAAGCCTGGCGTGCCGCACGAAGTATTTAATATGAGTGACACAGAACCTGTCGTTGCGTTTGTGGCACGTTCCTCCGCTGAAGAATGGGATAATATTATTCCCTACGATCGTAACACAGACAGCAAAATAGTGTAACAGTAATCGGGACTTTGAACCGGAGGTAATTATTTATTTTTTCTTAGCGGATGAACTTACATTGGAAGTCCAATCATCGGTTGCCGTTATTCCTCCGTCAACCCATGTCCATTCAATTTTTTCATAAACAAAAGTTACTTCTTCCATTATAGGCATCTTACTATTTTCCGGCATTTTGTTGTTCATCATAAGACTATAGATACCCGTGATTTTTGCGTTTGTGAGTTTTACTTTGTAGTTGTTTATCTCCTTGCCGGCACTATTGAACCCAAAACATTGTAACTCCCAGTTGATAATAGTCTCATTGGTAACTAATGCTTTGTAAAGTAACGGAGTTGCTTTGTCTGTTTCCTTAGTAATCACAAAGGAATGGTGTACTCTTTTTCCCGTTGCCTGGCCGGTTGCACTATCTCTTGGAGACTGTATTTCATGATTAAACGCGATCACTGCTATTTTTCCTTCCCGCCCTTTCTGTGTTACACTTCCTTTGATATCTCCCTGGATTTGAGCTTTTAATTGGAGTAATGAATTTAGTGTCATGATAAATGTTTTAAGTGAGTACAAATTAAAAAATGTTTGGCACGATTGCAAGGGGATTACTTGTGTCACATGAAATAAAATATTCTCATTAACAATTACAAAATTATTCCTCCTCAACAAATACCCTTGTCAGTTTTAACTTGCTAACCGGGCTGACAATAAGGGGAAATTTTTCAACGACTACATTGCTCTGCTCTAAACCAAAGCCTCTTTCTTCATTGAGGCTTTTCGCTTTTATCCAGAGCTGTACTTTTACTACCAGTTTTCAAAAAATGGCAGATCATTGTCCTGCGACAAAAACTTCTCCGTTACAATAAATTGAAAGTCACCAACTGCATATTTGGGAAACATTGAAGAGGCGTTAGAATTGTACCTTCATGATTCAATTGATTGAATGTAATTGAATTCATTAAAATGAAAAATAATAACATCTTAATTATAGATGATGAAGAACAGCTTCGCAAACTTCTGAGCCGAATTATTTCTTTAGAAGGATTTAAAGTTGAAGAAGCTGGAACATTGAAAGCTGCGTTTGATATATTAAAACGAAAAGAAGTAGACGTTATCCTTTGCGATGTAAAACTTCCCGATGGCCATGGAGTTAATTTTGTGAAAGAAGCAAAAGAGAAATTTCCTCTTATAGAAATAATTCTTTTAACAGCTTATGGCAATATACCTGATGGCGTTCAGGCAATAAAAAATGGTGCCTTTGATTATATCACCAAAGGAAATGACAATGACCGGTTAGTTCCCCTACTTTACCAGGCAATGAATAAAGTAGTTATGCAAAAAAAGTCTGCTATAAAAATTAAAGACAAAACCTCTTATAGATTTGAAGATATTATTGGTAACAGCCCGGCTATTAAAGAAGCCATTAAGCTTTCAGCAAAAATTGCTCCTACCGAGGCGAACGTTTTGCTCTTGGGCGAAACCGGCACAGGTAAGGAAGTTTTTGCAAATGCTATCTGGGCCAATAGCAGGCGGGCAAAGAACTCCTTTATTGCTATCAATTGCAGTGCATTTACAAAAGAACTTTTAGAAGGTGAATTGTTCGGCCATAAAGCCGGCGCTTACACGGGTGCAACATCAGATAAAAAAGGATTAATAGAATTGGCAGATGAAGGGACATTATTTTTAGATGAGATCGGGGAATTGAATATCGACCTGCAGGCCAAGTTACTTCGTGTGATAGAAAATGGCGAGTTTATAAAATTGGGAGATGTCAAAACAACCAAAGTAAATATTCGCATTATTGCTGCAACCAATAGGGAATTGGCTAAAAGCGTTGAGGAAAAAATCTTTAGAGAAGACTTATACTACAGGCTAAATGTTTTTTCCATTCAATTGCCAGCATTGCGGAATCGCGTAGAAGATATTCCTGCATTATCAAATTATTTTCTTTCATATTATTCCGCCCGAGAAAATAAAGAAGATTTACATTTAAATAAAGATGCCTTGAAATTACTTCAGCAACATTCGTGGAGAGGAAATATAAGAGAGCTTAGTAATGTTTTGGAAAGGGCTGTTATTCTCGCCGACGAAAAAGAGGTTCTGCCTGAACATTTGCCTTATGAAATACAAACAGGGGATAAAACTTCTTCAGCCAATCTGTCGTTAGCAAGTGTTGAAAAAATCCATATTGAAAAAGTATTGGATCACACAAAAGGCAATAAAACAAAAGCAGCAGAATTTTTGGGGATAGGGCTTACTACTCTTTATCGTAAAATGGAGGAATATCATATTTCCAAATAACCCTCTCATTTGAAAAACAACCTTTCCATTTTGAAAGGGTTTTTTATTTTCTGCATTATTTATAAAATTTGTCAATTCCTCTAAAATACGGTGCGATACTGACTTACAGCATAACGCATACGTCTCTTGCAGAGTGGGCATTCTTTTGGCATCAGGCTACGCATGCAAAGCGAAACTCCAGGCTTTAAAGATCTAATTATTGTCGTAATCGGATTCCTGATACTGACGGCTATTTCTTATATCGCCTATTACAAATTCCATCTATTTCATTAAAATAAAATCGAAAAAATGCTTACAGCAATTCTTTATTTAGCGGGGATAGTGGGATTTGCACTATTCTTCAAGTTCATTGATTGGTTTGAAAAAATTTAACCCTGGTCTGGCTGTCCGGTCTGACCAACAAATAATAATTATGCTTCTATTATTCATTATCTCAATCCTGGTTTTTATCTATCTATGTTATGTATTGATAAAACCCGAAAAATTTTAAAGTGAATCGGTAATGGTCAATAGTGAATCAAAACTTTACCGAAGGCCGCCAATTCACCACTCACCATTCACAATTGACAATTTATGACTACAGAAATTTTAGGCATTATATTCATGTATATTCTTACTGTTGCCCTTGCCATACCCCTGGGGAAGTACATTGGCAAAGTTTACCAGGGAGAAAAAACATGGTTGGATCGCTTATTCGATCCAATTGATAAAGCGTTTTTTAAGCTTGCTGGCATTGATTCAAATAAAGAAATGAATTGGAAGCAGCATCTGGTTGCGCTTCTCACCATTAACCTTGTTTGGTTCATATTATCCATGCTTGTGTTGATGAACATGAATTGGTTGCCACTGAATCCTAATGGCAATCCATCTATGTCGCCAGACCTTGCTTTCAACACTACAGCGAGCTTTGTTACCAATACAAATCTTCAGCACTATTCAGGTGAATCGGGATTGTCATACCTAAGTCAGATGATCTTAATGTTATGGCAGTTTATCAGCGCTGCTACAGGCATGGCTATATGTGCTGTTGTATTTATTGCAATGAAAGAGAGAACCACAGATAAGCTTGGAAATTTTTATAACCTGTTTGTAAAATCTGCCACACGGATATTGTTGCCCTTAGCTATTATAGTTGCATTGATACTTGTTTTCAATGGCACACCTATGAATTTTGAAGGCGAAGCACAATATGTTTCTATACAGGGCGATACGGTAAATGTAAGCCGTGGCCCTGCTGCTGCAATGATTGCTATTAAACAATTAGGAACAAACGGAGGCGGTTATTATGGATCCAACTCTTCCAACCCAATGGAAAATCCAAACTACCTCACAAATATCGTGGAGGATACTTGTATCCTTCTTATTCCTATTGCAATGGTGTTTGCATTGGGTTATATAATTAAAAGAAAAAAGTTTGCATGGATGGTTTTTGCTGTCATGACGATTGGATTTTTATTACTGCTGGGGAATGCAGTATATAATGAAATGCATGGTAACTATAAAATTGCTAAAATGGATATTTCGCAGCCACTGGGAAGTATGGAAGGAAAAGAAGTTCGTTTTGGGCCGGCAGCCTCTGCTCTATGGGGTATTAGTACCACGGTCACTTCAAATGGTTCGGTGAATTCAATGCACGACAGTTTTACGCCGCTTGGCGGTATGAGTTGTTTGCTTGGTATGATGATCAATTCATTCTATGGCGGCGTTGGTGTTGGTTACCTGAACTTTTACATTTTTATCATCATTGCTGTTTTTATCGGTGGCTTAATGGTAGGTCGGACTCCTGAGTTTTTAGGAAAAAAAGTTGAAGCAAAAGAAATGAAGATCGCCGCAATCATAGCACTGCTCCACCCATTACTTATTCTTGCATGCACTGCGCTATCATCTTATTTATATGCACACAATCGAATAGAATATCAGAGCTGGCTTAACAACCCGGCCAATCATGGCTTCAGTGAAATGCTATATGAGTTTAGCTCTGCTTCTGCCAACAATGGAAGCGGCTTTGAGGGCCTTGGCGATAATACTCCATTCTGGAATATCACATGCGGTGTTGCAATGCTGATAGGAAGATATTTACCCATCATCGGGCCTGTTGCTATCGCAGGCATTTTAGCAAATAAGAAATACATACCGGAATCCTCAGGCACATTAAAAACGGATACCAGCACATTTGGTATCATGGTATTTGCGATGATATTTATTGTAGTTGCTTTAAGCTTCTTCCCGGCATTGACACTTGGGCCGATTGCAGAATTTTTTGGAATGAAATAGTTAGTAGTGAATATTAGATGATACAGAACTGATAATTCACATAATTATAAAAGATTTTAAAATAAAGAAAATGGCAGTACATAGAAGAGCACAAAAGTTATTTGACCCATCGCTGGTAAAAGAAGCCTTTAAGCAATCGTTTATCAAATTGAATCCACGCATTCAATTCCGTAATCCTGTAATGTTTACAGTGTGGTTGGGAACCTTGGTAATGGCAGGGGTTTGTGTATGGATAGGAACCGGCGAAGCTTCGCAGGGAAGTTTGATTTACAACATCATTATTACAACAATACTATTTATCACTTTGCTCTTTGCCAATTTCGCTGAAGCTATTGCCGAAGCAAGAGGAAAAGCCCAGGCGGATAGCTTGCGCAAGGCAAGAGAAGAAACACCAGCAAAGAAAATTTTCCTTGCAGGAGAAATCTTTACAAATGAAATACATGTTGTCCTTTCTTCTCAATTACAAAAAGGTGATTTTTTTCTTTGCGAAACTGGTGATATTATTCCAATGGATGGAGAGATTGTCAAAGGCATTGCTACTATTGATGAATCGGCAATAACAGGTGAATCGGCTCCTGTAATCAGGGAAGCAGGCGGCGATAAATCTTCAGTAACAGGAGGTACAAGAGTTTTATCTGATAGTATAACTGTTCGTGTAACTACAGAACCTGGTGAAACTTTTTTGGATAAAATGATCGCTCTGGTTGAAGGTGCAACACGCCAAAAAAGTCCCAATGAAATTGCATTGACAATTTTGCTGGCAGTTTTTACTCTCGTATTTATTATTGTTTGCGTAACCCTGAAACCATTTGGTGATTATGCCAACACACCTATTACAATCAGCGCATTCATCTGTCTGTTTGTGTGTTTGATACCAACAACCATTGGAGGATTGTTGAGCGCAATAGGCATTGCGGGAATGGACAGAGCTTTGAGAGCAAACGTAATTACCAAGAGTGGTAAGGCGGTGGAAACAGCCGGTGACCTTGATACAATATTGCTTGATAAAACAGGAACGATCACTATCGGCAACAGGAAGGCCACTAATTTTTATACTGCCAATGGTGAAGATGAAAAAAAATTCATTGAGATGGCGGTATTAAGTTCTTTAGCTGATGAAACCCCTGAAGGAAAATCAATTGTTGAGCTAGCCAATCTAAAAGGAGTGAAAGCGACTGCCGGTACAACCGGAATGGAGTTTATTAAATTCACCGCTGAAACAAGAAGCAGTGGCGTTAATCTTCCTGATGGAACAAAGATCCGCAAGGGCGCCTTTGATGCCATTTGTGACATAGTTAAAATGGCTGGTAATTTGGTTCCTAAAGAAGTAGATGAAAGAGTAAAACATATTGCGGAAAAAGGTGGAACGCCACTGGTAGTAAGCCTGAATAATCGCGTACAGGGAGTGATCGAATTGCAGGATATTATCAAGCCGGGCATCCGGGAGCGTTTTGAGAGATTGAGAAAGATGGGAGTAAAGACAGTGATGGTAACCGGCGATAACCCTTTAACAGCAAAATACATTGCTGAAAAAGCCGGAGTTGATGATTTTATTGCAGAGGCAAGGCCAGAAGATAAGATGAACTACATCCGCAAAGAACAACATGGCGGAAAACTGGTGGCAATGATGGGTGATGGAACAAATGATGCACCAGCTCTTGCACAAGCCGACGTCGGTGTGGCAATGAACAGCGGCACAGAGGCTGCAAAGGAGGCAGGTAATATGGTTGATCTTGAAAACGATCCTACCAAGCTGATAGAAATTGTTGAAATCGGAAAACAGTTACTGATGACAAGAGGAACACTGACCACCTTTTCCATTGCAAATGATGTGGCAAAATATTTTGCTATTGTTCCTGCTTTGTTTATTCTATCGCTTCCCGGATTACAGGCTTTGAATATCATGAATCTCCATAGCCCTGAAAGTGCAATTCTCTCCGCAGTTATTTTTAATGCAATCATTATCCCATTATTAATTCCGCTGGCATTAAAAGGAGTTGCATACAAACCGATTGGTGCAAGCTCTTTACTAAGAAGAAATCTTTTGATCTATGGGCTAGGAGGAGCGATAGTACCTTTTATCGGAATTAAAATAATTGATTTGGTTGTCTCAATCTGGTTTTAAAATTTAAATCTATTTAAATGAAACAAAATATTTTACCAGCCATACGACTTACGATAGTTTGTATGGTCTTCTTTATGGGAATTTATTCCTTATTGATTCTTGCCGGCGCACAATTGGCTCCCGGCAAAGGGAAGGGTGTTGCGGTAGTTGCAGATAACAAAGTTGTGGGTTGGAAATTATTAGGACAAAAGTTTACAGGTGATAAATATTTTTGGAGCCGCCCTTCAGCAGTTGACTATAATGCAGCCGGCTCCGGCGGTTCAAACAAAGGGCCAACCAATCCTGATTACCTTAAACAGGTAAGAGACAGAATTGATACATTTCTTGTTCACAATCCAGGCATAAATAAAAAAGATATTCCATCCGATCTGGTTACTGCTTCAGGCAGCGGCCTTGATCCGCATATCTCCGTACAGGGTGCTTATGTGCAGGCAAAAAGAGTTGCCACAGCAAGAAATATTTCTAAGGAAAAAATTAGGGCACTTATAACTCAGCATATTGAACGGCCATTGCTTGGTTTATTTGGAACAGAGAGAGTGAATGTTTTAGAACTGAATATTGATGTGGATAATATAAGTAAACAGTAAAGTCCCACCTTTGTAAAGAATGGTTGAGCAAAACGATAGGGAAGAACGGGTTCAGAAATTTTTGAAACTGAACCGCACTGATGACCGAGGTAAGCTAAAAATTTACATCGGCATGAGTGCCGGCGTAGGAAAAACCTACCGCATGCTACAGGAAGCGCACCGGCTTTTAGCCAATGGTATAAATATTCGTGTGGCCTATATTGAAACGCATGGAAGAAATGAAACCGAGGCATTAATCGAGGGGTTACCAATTATCCCACGCAGGGAAGTCTTTTATAAAGGAAAAAGATTGGACGAGTTAGATGTTCCAGCTATACTCTTACTACATCCGGATGTTGTCATTGTTGACGAACTTGCGCACACTAATATTCCGGGTAGCAAAAATGAAAAACGATGGCAGGATATAATGGACATTCTCGATGCAGGTATTGATGTAATATCTGTAGTTAACATACAACACATAGAAAGCATTAATGAAAATGTAAAAGAAATTACCGGTGTTGAAGTGCTGGAAAGAGTACCTGATAAAATTTTACAGCTTGCGAATGAAGTAGTAAATATCGATCTCACAGCAGATGAATTAATAACCCGAATGAAGGAAGGCAAAATTTATGACTATGCAAAAGTGCAGCAGGCGCTGACCAATTTTTTTCAGCCTGAAAAAATATTACAGCTTCGTGAACTTGCATTAAAAGAAGTTGCGGGTCAGGTGGAGAGAAAGATAGATTGCGAAATAACGCCAAAGAAAAATGCTTACAGGCACGAACGGTTTTTAGCTTGTATATCCTCCAATTACGAAACGGCTCAGAAGGTTATTCGCAAAACGGGAAGACTGACTTCATATTACAACAGTAGTTGGTTTGTGTTGTATGTTCAAACTGCAAAGGAGGCAACGGATAAAATTCCTTTGGCTAAGCAGCGGCATTTAATTAATATTTTTAAAAATGCAACAGAACTTGGGGCAGAGGTTATCAGGATAAAGAATGAAAATATTGCAAGAGCCATTATTGATACGGTTTTAGAGAAAGGAATAACAACTGTATGCTTAGGAAAACCGCATTTCAATTTGTTTCAGGTTATATTAAAAACGAATGTTTTTAACCAGTTATTAAAAACATTATCCAAAAATGAAGTAGACATAATTATCCTATCGTAATGGCAGTTAGTATTAAAAATAAAATCAGGGTTGGAACACTTTTCCTTTTTTTTCTGCTTATTTTATCCGGGGGACTAAGTATTTATTATCTGACTAAATTAAAAGAGGATTCAAAGAATATTCTGAAAGACAATTATGTATCGCTCGATTGTTGTCATAAGATGCAGAGACAGTTGGACAGTGTTAGCCTGCGGTATCCTTCGGCAATAATGAAATTTGATCATTATCTAAAGAAACAAGAAAATAATATTACTGAACCAGGTGAAAGGGAAACAACACAGAAATTAGGAGAATCTTTCAATCTGCTTGTTAATGGAGATACCAGTAAAGCAAATTATACCAGGTTAAAACTTTATATTCAAACTATCCTTGCGTTAAATATGCAGGCAATAGAAAAAAAGAATATGCTGGCAGAGCAATCATCAGAATCAGCATTAAGCATCCTTATCATGATCGTGGGTCTCACTTTTATCATCGGTCTTACTTTCACTTATAACTTCCCTGCGGTTGTTGTAACACCAATTGAAAAACTTTCCGAAGCAGTTAAAGAGATTTCCATAAAAAACTATCGGCACCGGATTCATTTGGATAATAAAGATGAATTCGGCCAATTAGCAGATGCATTTAATAATATGACCGAAAGGTTGGAAGAATTTGAAAGCAGCAATCTCAATAAAATAATTTTTGAAAAAGCAAGAGCAGAGGCAGTTATCAATAGTTTAAAGGATGCGAGCATTGGTATTGATAAAAACAATAATGTTCTTTTTGCTAATGAGCAGGCTTCACAATTGCTTGGGTTAAAGGTGCAGGATACAATAGGTAAATCAGTAGAAGATTTGAGTGCTAAAAATGATCTGTTTGCATTTTTATTTTCTTCTGACAGCATTAACCCATTTAAAATTGTTGTTGATGGTAAGGAGAATTATTACACAAAAGAATTGATAGAGGTTAAGCAGCATGAGGCGACGAATAAAGTTCTTGTTTTAAAAAACATTACTTCATTTAAAGAACTGGATGTCGCCAAAACAAATTTTATCGCAACTGTTTCACATGAACTTAAAACACCTCTTGCTTCTTCGGATTTCAGTTTGAAACTGCTTGAAGATAGTCGGGTGGGTGAATTGACAGATGAGCAAAAAGAATTAGTGCAGCAATTAAAAAATGATAACCAACGCATGCTTCGAATACTAAGTGAGTTGTTGAATATGTCGCAGGTAGAGGCCGGAAAAATTCAATTGAATATTCAGGATGTAAGTCCGTATCAAATTGTACAATCATCTGTTGCAAATGTTAGCAGCGCAGCAAAGGAAAAGCAAATTCACATAGAACAAAAAATTGAGAAGAATTTACCGGATATAAAAGCGGACTCCGATAAAATCAGCTGGGTGCTAAATAATTTTTTGACCAATGCAATAAAATATTCCCCTGAAGAAAGTTCTGTTTCAATTTTAGTTGCAAGAAAAGACAATCAAATTTCTTTTGCTGTTGTCGACAAAGGCCAGGGAATTGATGACGCATATATCAACCGCATATTCGAACGTTATTTTCAAATACCAGGAAGATCAGATAAGAAAGGATCGGGTATCGGCCTTGCTATTTGTAAAGAATTTATTGAAGCAATGAATGGTAAAATCTGGGTAAAAAGTGAAATCGGGATTGGTAGCACCTTCGGCTTTAGTTTGTCTGTCTAATCAAGAATTTAGTTCTTCGGCAAAATTCAGCTGAATTATTCCTCTTCAACAAATACCCTTGTCAGTTTTAACTTGCTAACCGGGCTAACAATAAGGGGAAATTTTTCAACGACTACATTACTCTGCTCTAGACCAAAGCCTCTTTCTTCATTGAGGCTTTTCGCTTTTATCCAGAGCTGTACTTTTATTACCAGTTTTTCAAAAAATGGCAGATCATTGTCCTGCGACAAAAACTTCTCCATTACAATAAATTGAAAGTCGCCTAAAACATTGTTCCGTTGTAAGCTTTCGTAACGGCTCAATATATTTACTTCCTTATTTACAACCATATCCTCAACTACTTTTTTAAACATAAGATTGATGCGTGGCTCCATCCTGAACCCCAACCGGAATTCAATTCGTATCACTTCATTTGGAATAATAGTTTCTACAGTGTAGTCCGAGGTGTATGGATCATCAAGAGTGTCGACATGCACAAACCAATAAATATCTGCACGCTTCGGCTTCCTGTTTAAGATCGAATAAATTATTTTATGCTCAATTTCTTTTGGATTATTGGCGCTGGTAAGATAAACGAGATGCGTTGAATATTTGGGAATAGAATTATCATTACTAAGCTCCTGCAACAATGGAAGATATTGTTCAAGCCTTACAAATTCCACATAACGGTTTTTAATCTTCCTTGCCCTATACCAGATGTACATTACAGAAAATAATACGCCACTAATAATAACGGTTACGAAACCGCCATGCGGAAATTTATTAAGATTTGCAATCAGGAAACCTAATTCAATTGTTATATAAACTGCGAGGTATAAATATATTAAAGGCCTTTGCACTCTTTTTGAAATAAGAAAATTTGAAAATAATATGGATGTAGCCAGCATACAAAGTGTAATAGCGAGCCCATAGGCTGCCTCCATATTTGAAGAGCTTCTGAAATAAAGACTTACACCGGCACAGCCTATAAATAGTATTGTGTTAATCGCCGGGATAAATAACTGGCCTCTTTCTTCAGTGGGATAATTAATTTTCATTTTCGGCCACAAATTCAGGCGCATACATTCACTTATCAGTGTGAAGGATCCGCTTATCAATGCCTGGCTTGCGATAATTGCGGCGACAGTTGCAATTACAATTCCTATTATTTGAAACCAGTCCGGCATTACACCGTAAAAAGGATTAAAGCCATCATCAATAATTGCTTTTGTAAAAATTTTACCGGTATGGTGGGAGAGTAGCCATGCTCCCTGGCCCAGGTAATTTAAAATGAGTGCCGATTTTACGAATATCCATGAAATACGGATATTATCTTTTCCGCAATGTCCAAGATCGCTATACAATGCCTCAGCGCCGGTTGTGCATAAAAACACAGCACCCAGCAGCCAGAACCCATCGGGATATTGTGTTAAAAGATGGATTCCGTAATATGGATTAAATGCTTTGAAAATATACCAGGCATCAAATAAATGTGCAAAGCCGAGCACGGCCAGCATCAGGAACCAGATAAACATTATAGGGCCAAATGTTTTGCCAATAGAAGCCGTTCCAAATTGTTGTAGAAAAAACAGCATGATTAAAATTGCAAGTACAATATAAACTACTGTTGATTCGTGCATGTCGCTGAATAAATCAATTTGATTTAATCCCTCAACGGCGGAAGTCACAGAAATTGGCGGCGTTATCATGCCGTCAGCAAGTAAAGAAGCCCCACCGATCATAGCCGGAAACACAAGCCATTTTTTTTGCCTTCTTACGAGGGCATACAAGGAAAATATGCCGCCCTCACCCCGGTTATCAGCTTTTAAAGTGAGAATTACATATTTCACTGTTGTCTGTAAAGTAAGTGTCCAGATAATGCATGATAAACCACCGAGGATGAGTTCCTGTGAAATAATTTTATCTCTTATAATGGCATTGAGAACATAAAGAGGTGAAGTTCCTATGTCTCCATAAATAATTCCCAGCGCAATAAGTAAGCCGGCTCCGGTTACTTTATTCAGGTCTTTTTTCAAAAAAAATATTTTAGCTTTTACAAAGCTCATACGCAATCGCGGACGTAAAAGACTTTGCAAATTTCGGTGCGTATTTATTTAGAATCAACACTGTAAACAAATCTTTATAAAATCCTTATACATACGTTTACGAATTTTATATTATGCTTATAAATAGGAGTTTACTTTTGTAACCGCAATGGAACTTTTTATAAATAAAATAAGCAAGCCGAGCCAGCTGCTGATAAGTATTGGAGGTGTATGCATTGTTTCCGCCTTATGCTATTTATTATCCGCGTATCTTGATTATAAAGTAGTCGCTTTTATTTTGCTGCTTACAGTTTCTATAGCAGCGGTTTTATTTGATATTATTCCCGTATTCGTTGCTGCCATTTTAAGCGCTTTAATATGGGATTATTTTTTTATTCCTCCTCATTTTACTTTCCAGGTAGGCTCCACAGAAGATTCAATTTTATTATTGATGTATTTTGTAATCGCATTGGTTAATGCAGTGCTTACTTATAAAATAAGGCAGATAGAAAAGGTTGCAAGAACCAAAGAGGAAAAAGCAAACACGGTGAAGTTGTATGATACTCTGTTAAATTCTCTTTCACATGAGCTTAGAACGCCTATTGCAACTATCATTGGCGCTACAGACAACCTGCAATCAAATAACAGCAACCTTACACCGGAAAATAAGGAAGAGCTCATCACCGAAATATCGAAGGCGTCTTTCCGGCTCAATCAACAGGTGGAAAACCTGTTGAGCATGTCTACGGCTTGAGTCTGGATTTCTGCGACCGAAAAAAGACTGGTGCGATATTATTGAAGTTGTATACGATGCAGTTAAAAGAATTGAAGAAAATAATGTTTCGCAGAAGATCGCGATAAATATAAATCCCGATATTCCTTTTTTCAAACTGGATAAAGCGATGATGGAGCAAATAATTTACAACCTTGTAAACAATGCCATTCAATATACCGAGGAAGACAGCAGGATAGACATTATGGCTCATTGCCATGCAGATGTTTTAGAGTTAATTATAGAAGACGATGGCAGGGGATTCCCGGATGGGGAAATACACAATGTCTTTACTAAGTTTTACCGGCTAAAGAATTCAAAGACCGGTGGAACTGGTTTGGGATTATCAATCGTAAAAGGTTTTACCGAAGCGATGGGAGGCTCCGTTCGATTGCAAAACCTGCGAACAGGCGGCGCAAGGTTTACAATAAATATTGCAGCGCAAACTTCCAATTTAAAAAGCATCAAAAATGAATAAGGCGGAAATATTAATTATTGATGATGAAGCCCAGATTCGCAAACTATTGGAGATAACGTTGCAGAGTAATGACTATACCGTGAACCAGGCCGTTAATGCGAAAACCGGCCTGATAACAGCAGGTAATCATCCACCGGATATGATTATTCTTGATCTTGGTTTGCCTGATGAAGATGGGCAGTCAGTTTTACAAAAGTTACGTGAATGGTACACAAACCCCGTTTTAATTCTTTCAGTAAAAAACAATGAAGAAGATATTATCAGGGCTCTGGATAATGGGGCAAATGATTACCTGGTAAAGCCTTTTCGTACCGGTGAACTGCTGGCACGAATCCGTTCTGCATTGCGAAATTCAGCAGCGGATGATGGTGGCTCAATAATCACTTGCGGTGAAATAGTAATAGATCTTGAAGCAAGAACCATAAAGAAGAATAACGAATCAATTAAGCTTACGGCAACCGAATACAGGTTGTTATCGCTGCTTGCAAAAAACGAAGGCAAAGTGGTAACGCATCAGTATCTGTTACGTGAAGTCTGGGGCCCGGGTTATATCAATCAATCGCAGTACCTGAGGGTTTTTATAGCGCAGCTTAGAAAAAAAATTGAACGGGATGCAAACCGCCCCGAATATATTCTTACTGAATCCGGTATCGGTTATCGCTTTATTAATAAAGAGCGTTGAAAAATTGCACCAGGCAAATTATTTTCAACATTTATTTTTTTTGAAAATATTTATTGAATGAGTTTGAGAGGTTTTATTGTCGCCATGCCATGGTTAGAAATGAACTGGAGTTTACAATGCTTGAAAATTTGCCATATAGAAGATCACCTTCGGAGCATATTTAAAAACCGTTTTTGATTGTGCTCTCAGAAAATACTAGTTTAGAGTTTATGGCCGAACGGGAGTATTATTTTAATTTTTGATAAATTAATTAAAGGATTGAGTGGCAAGGAGGAACAAGACGCTTTAAGTGTCAGTATTTATGCGGGGCATTGCACTATCGTCACCCGGTAATAAATAAATTAATAAATAGAAAATTGAGTTTTCCGTTTTTGCGATAAATATAATAGGATGGTTATTTTTAAATAATGGTATTCGTAAACATTCAATTTAAAATTTTATGGCAGATAATACATTTGACGCGATTGTTATTGGCTCCGGGATTAGCGGGGGATGGGCCGCAAAAGAACTTTGCGAAAAAGGATTAAAAACGTTGGTGCTCGAAAGAGGCAAAGACGTGGTGCATCTGAAAGATTATCCTGCAGCTACAAAAAATCCGTGGGATTTTCAACACAGGTTACAAATGCCTTACCAAATAGAAAAGGAAAATCCGGTTGTTGCAAGGTGTTATGCTTTCAGCGAAGCGACGCAACATTTTTTTGTAAAAGATACTGAGCATCCGTACATCCAGGAAAAACCTTTTGACTGGATAAGAGGTTACCAGGTTGGCGGAAAATCATTATTGTGGGCAAGGCAAACTCAGCGATGGAGCCACTACGATTTTGAAGGCCCTGCACGTGATGGCTTTGCGGTAGATTGGCCGATCCGTTACAATGATATCGCTCCTTGGTACAGCCATGTTGAAAAATTCGCAGGAATCTCGGGGAATAACGATGGACTTGATACCCTGCCCGATGGCGAATTTTTACCACCATGGCAATTGAATTGTGTTGAGAGAGAAATGCAAGAAAAAATAAACAATGCTTATGCAGATCGTAATGTTGTTATAGGACGATGTGCTCATTTAACTGAACCCCGCGACATACATATTCAGCAGGGCCGCAATCAATGCCAGGCAAGAACCAAATGCGATAGAGGGTGCCCGTTTGGAGGCTATTTTAGTTCAAATGCATCGACAATTCCCTGGGCTCAGAAAACAGGCAATCTTACGCTGCAGCCCGATTCTGTAGTGCATTCAATTATTTATGATGATCGCCTCGGGAAGGCAAGCGGCGTTAGGGTTATCGATGCAAAAACAAAAAAAGCGACTGAGTATTTTGCGAAAATTATTTTTGTAAATGCTGCCTGTTTAAATACCAACCTGGTACTTCTTAATTCCACCTCCAAGCGTTTCCCAAATGGATTGGGAAATGACAATGGAATGCTTGGAAAATATGTAGCCTTTCACAATTACCGCGGCACTTTAACTGCAACTGTGGATGGGCATGAAGGTGAATATTATTATGGTCGCCGCCCCACGCAGCCAATGATGCCTAATTTCCGGAATGTAAAAAAACAGGAGATGGATTTTCTAAGAGGCTACATGGTTCATTTCAGTGCTGGCCGTGGTGGCTCCAATGGAAACGGCGATCAGCTTGGCGGCGCATACAAAGATTCTTTAACGGAGCCCGGTACCTGGAATGTTTTTATGATGATGCAGGGTGAAACAATTCCAAAGGAAATAAATCATGTTCGCCTGAGCACTGATAAAAAAGATGAATGGGGAATTCCACAACTTATTACTTCAGTTGGTTATGATGACAATGACGAAAAAGTATTAAAGGACTTCCTGGAACAGGGCGAAGAAATGCTTACTAAAGCCGGTTGTAAAAATATTAGTAAGAACGACAGCGGGCAGGCACCGGGGCTTGATATTCATGAAATGGGTGGTGTAAGAATGGGTAACGATCATAAGACTTCTCTGTTAAATAAATGGAATCAATTGCATGCATGCAAAAATGTTTTTGTAACAGACGGCGCCTGCATGACATCCACTTCAACACAAAACCCATCTCTTACTTTTATGGCAATTACAGCCAGGGCTGCTGATCATGCATTTGAAGAACTAAAGAAGGGCAATTTATAAACCCACCTGGTTTGAGCGGTATTTTTTTTTCGCCGGGAAGCAATTTTATAAGTCTGCATGCATGCTATCGTGTTATCTCATCTCTCGCAGGCTCGGCAATAAAGTAGTGCCTGCAATCATTTATGCTTACTTCGTCCAATGCATCAATGAAATTCTGAAAGGTGCTTTCAGCTGTTGGCTTGATTACCAGGGTTAATTTTTTTCTGTCAATGCGGTTATTCAAAAGGCTTTTTTGTTTTTGCTGAATCACATTTCGCATATACTTTAGGCCTGCGTATTTAATGTTTTTTGCAAGGCCATCATAATATCCGATACTGTCATTATTTTTTAGGATAAATGTAAGTGTTGTCCGGCCGTCCAATAAAGTACTGTCGGGGGAATCTTTTGGAAGAAATAATTTCATTTCCTTTGGTTCTTCTAGAGAAGTGGTTAAAATGAAGAACGTTATTAAAAGAAAGCCAAGATCAACCATCGGGGTGAGATCAACCCTGATATTTTTTGGTATAAATTTTTTACTGTTTCTTTTAGTTGAGGAAATTATTTCAGCCATAAATTACGTTTGTCTCTAAGAGATTAATTAAAATAATTTCCATAAAAATTCCGGGTATTCCGGCTTCCATCCTCATAAATTTCTAACCTCTTATTTTTGATTTCCGGTAAAACAAATGTGTTTAAAAAACTTACGATGTATCGGCCATACGTTGGCACAGTTATTTATTTAAACTTAAAAACCAAAAATTTATCACCATGAGCAAAAAAGAAACAACCAGGGGTCGCAACCAGGATCGGGCAAGGGTTGCCGGCGGCCAGGACTATGAGGTTAGCTATGAAAAGAATAAATTAAACGTAAGCAATCAAACTATGAAAGACGCAGTAAAGAGTGAAGGCAATTCCCGTAAAAAAATTGAAAAGAAACTTAATAAGTAATTAAAAGGTTTGATCGCCAGGCATACCCGGCAAAAACCAATAAGGCTTCCTGCGGGATATGCGGGCGCAGGCCGGGGAAGGTAAGTAACAACATTATTGTAGAAATAAAACAACGATTGGAAAATTGCGGATTCTTTTTCCTGTTGCCTCAAACATGAGTACTCAGCTAAAAAAGATAATTGACGAAGCCGGAAAGCGCCTGGTGAAACACCGGGCAACTGTTGCTGTTGCCGAAAGTGTAACATCCGGGAATGTACAGGCATTGTTTTCACTTGCTGAAAATGCAATTTCATTTTTCCAGGGAGGAATTACTGTGTATAACATTGGCCAAAAATGCCGGCACCTTTTAATAGAACCTACACATGCGTTGGAATGTAATTGTGTTTCCAAAAAAATATCTGATCAAATGGCATTGCAGGTTTGCAACTTATTTTCGGCAGACTATGGCATTGGTATCACCGGCTATGCGAGCCCGGTACCCGAGCAAAATATAGAGAAACTCTTTGCTTATATTTCAATATCAAAAAATAGAAAGATAATAGTTTCAAAAAAGATAAACGCCCCCGTCGGAAGTCAGCAGCAAGCGCAGCTATTCTTTACTGAAAAAGCCGTTAGGATGCTCATTGGAATTTTATAAATAGAGCAGGGAATGCCAGCCCTGGCGGCATTAGGGTTACAAAAGGATTTTTCACATTTTGCGACGGTATAGATTTTGCGTCACCAGTCACACGGAACTAATTGTGTTTATAATCCCCTTAAAATAAAGCATCAAAATATGAAAAAGAAAAATAAAGAAAATTTTTTCGAGCGATTCGCAAATAAGGTAACAATAGCTACAGGAAGTACTCCCGCTATCCTTATTGCATTTGGGCTGGTAATAGCGTGGGGTGCAACGGGGCCTATCTTCAATTATTCTGAAACCTGGCAACTGGTCATAAACACCGGAACGACTATCATAACTTTTTTAATGGTATTCCTTATTCAAAAATCACAAAATAAGGAGTCCATGGCCGTGCAATTAAAGCTTAACGAAATTGTGGCGGCGAATGAGTTGGCAAGTAACCGCATGATAGATGTGGAAGACTTGACAGAAGACGAATTAAAAGCAATAAGAAAGTATTATGAGAAATTGAAGACGTTGGCGGAAAAAGAGCAATCACTTCAAACAACACATTCTATTGAAGAAGCAGAAAGCAGGCACAATCTTAAAAGAGAGGCAACAAAAAGCACTACTAAAAAAGTACAGAAAAAGAAATTAAATACTTAAGCAGTATAAGCTTTAAGCGTTAGTCCGCCCAGGCCTTCATCGTTATTACAGCGCTCTTATTTTCCCGGGAAAATAACCTCAAGGGTACATCCTTGTTCGGGAGCGGACGTAATATTGACATACCCGGAAAATGCTTTTGCTCTGGCCTCAATATTGTTCAGGCCGATTCCCCTTCTTTCAGCACGCTGGTCAAACCCTACTCCATTATCTTTTATGGCAAGTTTTGTCGTTCCGTTCTGCTGTTTCAGGAAAATAAAAACCCGCGTGGCATGCGAATGCTTTAATATGTTACTTAACTGTTCCTGGATTATCCTGTAAATGGTGAGTGTTTGCTCTTTCTCAATTTTATCTACGTTTGTATCGTGAGAAAAATGTACTTGAACCCCGCCGGACGAATTTATATTTTCCGATAACTCGTTGATAGAATCCACTAAAGATTTTGTACCGATTGTAGGTGAACTAAGTTCATGTGACAGATCGCGGATCTCGTGAATCGAGTTGAGAAGTAAATCAATGGACTTGGGCAAAAGTTCCTCACCTGCATCCCTGTTCTTGCTAATGATGTCAAGGTAAAGTTTTACTGTTGATAATATCTGTCCTACGTTGTCATGCAGTTCACGGCCAATAGCTTCACGCTCTCTTTCCTGGGCTTGTATCACCTGTTTCGTTATCATTTGCTGGCGTGTCCTTTTCTCCATCATTAAATTTTGCTGCAATTTTTTCCGCTCGCTGGTATCCCTTATTACAGCAACAATCACTTCAATATCCTTTGCATTACGGTAAGAGGATGCTGCCACCTCTCCGTAGAATGATGAGCCATCCCGGCAATAGAATTTTTGTTCGCCATTAAATTCAGCCGGGAGCAGGGATGTACCTGGTAAACTTTCCTGGGTGATCAGCGAGGTAAAATTCAGTACTTTTTTTACACCGGCATCTATCTTGAATACATGATATGCTGATGGATTCAGGGCCAGTATTTCACCGCCAGGTGCATATAATACAATGGCGTCCCGGCTGTTTTCAAAAATTAATCGATACTTTTCTTCGTTTACCTTCAGGGTCCTGAGATTTTTTCTCCTGTATAAAATACCAAAGCAAACTATTACCGAAAATAAAATAATCAGCAAGCTGATAATAGAAGAATTAGTAATTTCTCTGCGCTGTCTTTTATTGTATAGGTCCAGTACATCATTTTTTGAGGTACCTACAGTGGCTATAATAGGATACTGCCTCAGTTTCCGGTAGCTAAAATAAGTAGGAATTCCATGTATAGCATCTTTGGCATAGTAAGAACCAACAGGCTTTTGCGCCAAATATGTAAACAAATCGCTTTTACTAATGTCTTCTCCATAACCCGAAACATCACCCCTCTGCCTTGCATAGGTAATGCCTTCCGGCGATACAAGGGAAACAATGTCGTAAGGGTTAAGCACCGCCCCTTCATAAAACTTTGTAAAGGTTGAGGGAAGGATTCGCAAAGCCACAATCCCGCCAAAGCTTCCGTCATCATTGTTGATTCTCCTGCTAAATGCAATAACGGCCTTGTTGAGTGTTTTAGACTGAATGGGTTTGCTAATGAATAATTGATCCCCGGCATGGTTTACATGATATTTGAAATATTCCTGGTCTTTAAGATTTAAAACAGTATCGGAATGATACATAAAACTGGAAGAAATTATTTCACCTTTCGCATCAATAATTGTTATGCCGCTTAATAAATTTTTATCAAAAGACGATCTTTTAAAAAGATTTTGATATCCGCTGAATTTTTTATTTTTTTCATACTCCCATCTTACAAGCTGCAGCAACATATCAGCATTTTCTACCGTTCGGATTGTGTAGTTTTCCAGGGTCAGTGCCAGGTTGGAATTACGTTGCACAGCCCGTACAATCGTAGCTTCCCGGTCTGCATTCATTTGCTGCCATTCATTTTTCCACAGCAGCCCTATAAGCACGACACAAAAAAATACAACAAGAATAATTGCAGTTTTGGCATTCAGTAAAATGCTATTCGAATTCCACGGCATTAATTAAATTTTTAAAGCCACAAATAAAAGCAGGCAGAGAAAATACAGCGGCTAAATAATATGGCCGTTGTACATGTAGCAAATAAGCGAACGGATTTAAATAAATAGCGAATTGCCACGGCCTTTCGTTGTGTTTTTCGGGTGCATCCGGTAAAAGAAGAATTTTACCAAACGCATTCCTGGAGGAATTTTTTTGAATGAAGTGTAAGCTACAGATGTTATCATAATATTGGGGTTTTTTCAAAGAAACAAAATTAATTTGTTTTTGTTGCGGAATTTATTTTGTGCATCCGGGGCGCAGCACTAAATCATGCGTCCGTGATGTCCTGGCATCCATCTGATGGGGAAAAATAAGCAAGGAGGTATTTTGCAAATGATATATCTGCATGCGCTCTAAATTAAATCGCGATATACAATATCGCTGTTGCAGGGGAGATCTCTGGCTGTTAGTTCATCTCCACCGCTCCTCCAATTCCAAATAACCTTAACCCCAATTCTTTCCCAACGCCATCTACTTTTTTAAAATATAATTTTTGCGGAGCAACAATTGTTTTACCGGTCGCATCCGCAACTGAGTAATCAACAGAATACTTATTTTTAGTGGCGCTAAAGCTCAAATAGACCCGTGCAGTAGAATTGTCCGGCTCGTCAACCCAATTAATATTGCAGCTTTTCAATTCGCTGATTATTTTTTTGGTTGTCACATTTTTCGAACCAGGCGTATTTAAATACAGCTTCATTTTAAAGCCGCTAAACGGAATTAATTGCGGGTACACTTTGAAATAGTTATACACCATCGCCTGGGAATTTTCGGGTTGATCATCATAGGCATAGCTCCTGGCAAGGCTTTCGTACAACCTGGCTAAAAATAATTTTTCATGAGCGGTATCGAGTATCGTATTGTATAAAATATTCTCAAAGGTTTGTTTACTCCTTGCATGCGCTCCATCTTCATACTCAAACTCACCTGAAAAAAGTTGCATGTACCGGACAACGTTAGCCCTTTTTTCGTTGGCGGCTTTTTCTCTGTAAACGGTTTCAAAATATTTCGGGCTTATATTTTTCATGAGGTTTAGTATCTCATCAAAACCAATAACATTTTCACTTGTGAACAAATTATAGATAACCTGTTGCCTTTCGGGATTTTCAGCTATCTCGTTTACCAGGGCAAATTTTAAAAGGAATGCCTCGCCCGTAAGAGCAGCAATGGATGAAAGATTACTTACCGAATACCACCAGCCTTTGTTTTGAAATTTTACCCGTTCAATCTTATTTTTTGCCAGTAATAATTTTATCACATTCACAGCAAAATTATATTGCGCCTGCCCCAGCGTGGTGCCAATATGCAGTTCCTTGAATTGCGCTGCTTTTGTTATGGCTTTTTCGCAGCTATCCAGTTGTCCGTTGTACAGATAGCTTCTTGCGAGGGCAATGTTGTACCAGCCAAAGCCAGGCGTGGATCCCATGGCAGCAATGATATTATTCGTTTCATCAATTGCCTTTTTACTTTTCCCGCTATTGACATACAACGTTGGAAGAAAATAATACGACTCGATCAATCTTTTATCAAACGCATATCGGTCATTTTCAAAATTGGCAATTGCCCCGGCAAAATTTCCTATCGTGTTTTGAAAGTGCGCATAATTATTATATGAAAATCCACCGCCTTGCCTGAGTATATTATAATACAAAGCGGTGGAATCAATGTTAAGTAAATAATTGTGAATAATAGCCAGGTAAAAAATTGCGTTGCCATCACCCTGCGCAAGTGCATCGTATAAGTGATTCAGAGCAAGCTCTTCGTTTTCTGCTACCGTATTTTTTAAGAACGAATACTTATGCAGGTAATACCTGTTGCGGTGTATGGTCCACGCTGCTTTTATGTGATATTCCATAAAATCGTTCCCGGTATTCCAGCTTCTGATTTTTTCAAGAAGCCAAATAGCAGAATCAGGCTGCTCAATATTGGAGTAGCTATCATATAAGGCATTGCACATTTGAATGGCATCAACCTGCGGCATCGTGTAGCTTCCCGGAGTAAAGATTTCTTTTATGTTATCCTTGTAATTTTTTTCAAAGGTTGAGAAAGCCCTTCTGAGAGGTTCAATACAATTTTTATATCCCAGGTAATCAGCGGCCCGTTCAAATTTATACATGCCTTCATAAAACCAGCCTACATAATATGTGCTGTCGAGACGTAGGAATTCCCGGCTGCGCGGAAGTGCATCTTTATCATAATAATTTACACCCATTCGCTTGGCATCAATTTCGTATCGTGCAACATTATTTTGTGCAACGGGGCTTTTGCAAAAACATAGTGTTGTAACAATTAGAATTATGATTGCCCGGGTAAAATAGTTCCATTTCGAAACAAAAAATAACAACGGATTTTGCCCCCTCTCCGAAGGAGAGTGGTTAAGGTGAGGCTCTAAAAGATATTTTGAAGAATGATGCATTAAACTCTGCCTTAATTTATTTTTTCAATGAATCCCCACGGACAATTTGGAAAGCCTGTCCATTTCGGTTAGCATAATGCTGTTAAGTGTATTGGTCTTTGCATCTTTATTCCTATACAGCAACCGATGGTTTAATACAGGTTGCGCTAAATCACTCACATCATCTTCTATCACATAAGTGCGGCCATTTACAAGTGCATAGGCTTTGAGACATTTTAAAAATATGATACCGCTCCTGGTTGAAGCGGCCAGCACTATATCCGGATGCCTGCGTGTTGCCCAAACAATGTTGCGGACAGACTTTATTATTTCTTCGTGCACAAATACATTTTCGCTTTGCTCCTGCAGGTGCAATAATTCATCAATGCCGAGCACCTGTTTTATATGCAGCAGGTTGTCATTGATACCTAAATAATTTTTGTAAATATCCAGTTCCGTCTCTTCATCCACATATCCAAAAATTATCTTAATAAAAAAGCGATCAAGCTGAGCTGCAGGCAGGGGATAGGTACCTTCCATTTCCACCGGATTTTGCGTGGCGATCGTAAAGAAAAGATCACTCAGCTTATAAGTTAGTTCCCCCATCGTTATCTGGTTTTCCGCCATACATTCCAGCAGTGCCGATTGCACTTTTGGCGAAGCCCTGTTGATTTCATCAGCTAATAATACATTGCAGAACAAAGGGCCTCTTTTAAAAATGAATTCCTTTTTTATGTCATCAAAAATATGTGAGCCGATAAGATCCATTGGCAGAAGGTCTGGTGTAAACTGGATACGTTTAAAATTCACCACATCACTTCCTTTTTCCCCGGAAATGCTTTGTGCAAGCGTCTTTGCCATTACCGTTTTGCCGGTTCCCGGGTTATCCTCCATGAGAATGTGCCCTTTTGCAAGTAAGGCAGTGAGTACAAATTTTATCTGGTTACGTTTGCCTTTTATTACTGTCTCAATATTATCAGTAAGCCGCTGTATATTTTGTAATGCCGTTTCCGTATTCACTGTTTCCATCACTTATATTTTTGGTTTTGAATAAAAATTTATTGTCCTGTAAAAATTCAGGAATTTCGAAAAGCGTTCTTTAAAAGGTATTTGAGCCTTTACTTTTTTATAAAATGGGTTGTAGAAGGTTTCAACAATATTTTGTTCCTGTCCATTTAAAGATTCGTTGGAATATTTTGTTTTAAGATACACCTGCATGAATGATGAAAGGCTGGTGCCAAAGCGTGGATCAATTTTATCCTTTGCATATTGTGCCGGCGGCATTTCGTTTCTTGTATAACCCATTTGATTCAAATAATAGGAAGCCGCAAAATAACTGTAGTATGCTTTTGCTGTTTGTAATTTGGTTGTTTTTGCTTTAAAGTCAAGCCATTTAAAAATAAGCCAGGGAAGGCTGAAGACCAGTAAAACTAAAAATGTAATACCAGCGATAGCCGTCCACAAAATTTTTGTGAAGCTTACAGGCTGCATTTTCTTAATAGCTGCAACCGGCTTTTTTTCCTGCGTGGTGTCTAAAATCTTTATTTCATCTATGGGTGCCGGCTTCGGGATTTTTGAAAATATTTCCCTGTAGTCATTGCTATCTTTAAGTGTGATGTTCTTAAACTGCTCGGAAAATGATAGCGCGGTTATTTGATTCCCGCGCTGTAACTCACTAAGCGGGACCTGCCCGCTGTCGCTGTTGATTGCGGCAAGCGAAACATCCATATCCAGTTCAACAGGTTGATTTAATTCAAACGTTTTATCATGATAGATCATTTGGGTAACAGACATGTCTACCCGTTTTTTAGAAGTATCAATACTTATTACTTTTCCATTGGTAACAAACAATGCAGTTTGTACCGTTACAGGTGGTGTTCCATCCGGCGCCGGTGACTGCTGCTGTTCGGTGCTGGGAATAGTGGTATCGAAATCGATCCAGCCATAACCCGGGAAATATACTTGTGTCCATGCATGTGCCTGGTCATCGTAAAACCAATACCATCCTTTATTCTTGGTGCTCCTGTCCACCGTCAGGAAGCCTGTTGCTACTCTTGTTGGAAGGCCGAGTGCTCTCAATAAAAATAGGGTAGCACCAGCATAATAGGCGCAATATCCTTTGCGATTTTCAAAAAGAAAGTAATTGAGTTTGCTGGCGCTTGGTAAGCCGGGAACCCCGGGATTATCAGTGTATTTAAAAAGAGGTTGCCCGGTTTCATCTGTGCTTAAGAAATAGTTTCTTACCGCTATTATTTTATCAATAGGTGCGTGGGCATCTTTAGTGATCTCCCTTGCAAGCAATCTTATGGAATCAAAATCGTCCCCTTTGGGAATAAAAGTGTAGTACCGCATAAATGAAGAATCTTCACTGCTCCAGCTACCCACTTTTCGCAGTTCATCAAAGCGTTGCTCCTGGAAATCTTCCATTTGTTTATTGCCGGCGGGATTGTAAACAAAATAGGCGCTGTTCAAATCACTCACATACATTTTAGCCCTGTAGGCACTTTTAAATTGTTGCTTATATTCCTTCTCTACAGCAATAGGCTGGCAGAAAAAAGCAGTGCTTGGCGCTAAAAATTCTTTCGGCGAAAGAAGGGCTTTATATACTTCAGTGCTTACAACTTTTCTCTTTAGAAAACCTTTCGCGCTATCCAGTATCGAAGAATCTGACTTTGTAAAATACAATGGAATTTTGGATGGATCTGGCTGAAACAAATCATTTGAAGGCATTGAGCTGTCTGTTTCCAATGTTTGCGTAAGCGTGTCGAACTTTGTAAAGTAATCGTATGTAAAGTAGAGCGGGTTGGGCACGTCGGAGTTTGGAAAATAATTATCCAGTTTTGCAATAAAAACAAGCTGCTTGGTAGATTTCCTGCCGCCACTTAGGCCCATGTGTTTTTTATTGCTGACGGTGCCATCTTTATTTTCTTTGGTGAGGCTTTCCGCATTGCCTTCCTGCTTAGCTGCTCCGCCGCCATATTGCTTTTCTATTGCCTTAAAATCTTTTTTGAAAAATGCGAAAATCAGCAACAGAATAATACCTGTAACGATGCCAAAGCCAATTAACTTTTTTGAAATGAACCACGTAAAATTGGGCTCATCTTTATTCATGTTTCGAACAAGCTCTGCTGTATAAATAATATAGAAAGCAAATAAAAGTACGGGTACAAACGCTGTAATTAGTTTTCGGGTGTCAATATCTGTTGTATTGCTGATGACCAAAATTTGTATAAGCATCAGCACTGCGGAAAGCACAACAGGAAACCATCGCAATCTGGCGAAGGCCCAACCTGCGACCCATCCGAGAAGAAATAAAAATGAAAAAATATAGAATTTGGTGATAGCATAAAATGCATTGAACTCACCTGTAAATATATTGCTGACTATTTTGTTCAGGATGAAAAGTATCAGAAGTAGAGGCAAAGTGGTAGCCAGAAACCGAAAACGGAAATTGTAAAAAATATTGCCAGCAATAAGTCCAAAGGCCAGGAATAAACTTTCATTGTGCCACTGATTTTTAAGGACCGAATAATATTCGTTGAGATGCCATAACATGTAAGCACCTGCCACAATGGAAGGAAGTATTAGCAGGGTGAGTTGCGCTACTATTAGCCTCAGCCCAACCCCTCTCCGAAGGAGAGGGACAGTATTTGACTTAACTGGTTTCAATTTTCGATTATAATCCTTCAATAAATTAATATCATTTCATTCCTGGGTTTAGATCAATTTTTAGAATGGCTGGTCACTTAGCGGCCTGACACCTTACTCTAAAACTCAAACTATCAATACCTCGCAATCGCTTTTTTTGAGAGACTGCCTGATCCTTTTTTCGTTTTCAATCATTTTCCTTTTTAACGGAGATAAATTAAATGCCAGTTTTAATTTATCCGTGCTTTTACTTTCCGGTTTGATAAACAGCCATTGCACCCAATCTGTAATATTTGTTGTTTCAAAACTGTTGCTTAATTCTACAAAAACAATCGCAAGTCCTCTGCCTGCTTTCTCAATAATTTCTTCCGTTTGCAATGCATCATTAAAAGATGAAATGCAAAGGACTGAAGCATTGCGATAATTAAAATATTGCAGCAGGTCATTTTGTTTTTGCCACGAAGCAGTACTTATAAAATACCTTACCTTTTGCAGGGCATCATCCACATAATACGTTTTTGCTACCTGGTCCGGAACGAATTGTAACAGTACATTTTGACGGCTCAACTGTTCATAGCTATTCCAGGTGATAGTTTTAAAATGATTTAAAAAGAGTGTATTGAACTCCTCATAAAAATCGCTGCTGATCGCATTATGAAATGAAGCGTAAAAATAAATGTGTGAAGCATAAGGATCATTGGTCTCCGGGATGCGCACAACAAGTTCTTTATTTTTCGCATAAATTTTCCATACAATTCTCCTTACATCATCATTGTTTTCAAAATTTTTATAGTTGAGAAACTCACCCGCTACCTTTCTTATTTCTTCAATCCTGTTGGTGGTTTCTTCAGTTTTTTTTGGTTGAACGGTCAGGCCATCTGTTGAGATGCGTGGCGGGGTTGTAAAAAAATTGCTGTTTGCGCGGTGAAGTACAGTAAAAGAAAAAAACTGGAAAAAATCTTCAAAATAAATAATACCTGCATGGATATCATATTCTTTTATGTGTTTTATTGGCCAGTTAAATACCCCGGCGATTTGGCTTGAAAAAAAATATTTTTTTGATTGCGACGATACCAGTGAGAATTTGGGAGAAATGTTTTCTTTATCATAAAAAAGCCGGAAACGTATGTAGCCGAATAAAGGCCTGGCAATATGTTTAATGGTAATGGCCACACCAGGCACACTATTAAGCGGGCTTTGTTTTTCTCCTGTTTTTATTTGCAAGGTGCTTCTTTTATTTTTTTTGTTTACCAGGAAAAATATCCATGGAATAAATGCGGTTAAAAATGAAACTGCGAGAATACAGAATGCAAACCACGATGTAAATGAAATAAAGAGATCTATGATTGCCGTACGCGAAGTCGCAGGAAGCGCATTATTTTTTACCACCCAATTGGCAGCCCACAGCAGGACCACTATTAAAAGAATAAAGTGGGTGTTGAATGGAATGAAGTAACCCGCTCGTCTTAATTTATGTTTTATTGCTGTAATATTCATGAAGTGGTAAAATTCAATCAAAATAAACATAAATAAAAACCAAAAAATCTGCCGGAATAGCAGCGTCAACAGTTAATTGGTTATTTTATATTTTCTTTGCATGAATGTTAACCAGATGATTTTATACGATTCGTGCCCGGTTTGTCGCAGTAAAAATATTCTTCCGGTTCTTTCGGTAAAGGATTATACGGTTTCTCTTGAACATTTTGAAATTTGGGAATGTAAACATTGTACGCTTCGGTTTACCCAAAACATACCTGACAAAGAAGAAATAGTACCCTACTATCAATCTGAAAATTATATTTCACATAGTGATACCAGTAAGGGACTTATTAATAAATTGTATCACAAGGTGCGCAAGCGCACGCTGGGCCAAAAGCGAAATCTTATAAAAAGAATTACTGGAATAAAGAGAGGAACAATCGCTGACATTGGATGTGGAACAGGCGCTTTTTTAAATACAATGAAACAGGCAAACTGGCACGTAACCGGGTTTGAACCGGATGAAAATGCGAGGCAAAAGGCATTTGAATTATACGGGTTGAAATTAGAATCCATTGAAAAGCTTTTTTCATTACCTGGTAAAAGTTTTGACGCGATCACCATGTGGCACGTTCTTGAGCACGTTCATGACCTGCATGGAACCATAAACCAAATAAAAGATTTATTAAAACCAGGAGGAAAACTCTTTATCGCTGTGCCCAATCATACATGTTATGATGAAGAAATTTACGCAGAATTTTGGGCAGCCTATGACGTTCCCCGGCACCTGTTTCATTTTTCTCCGAAATCGATGAATGAATTGTTATCGCTGCATGATCTTGAAATTATCTGCAAAAAACCTATGTGGTATGATAGTATTTATGTGAGCATGCTGAGCGAAAAATATAAAACAGGCATACCAAATATAGGTCGGGCATTCCTGAACGGGATGGTATCAAATAGCAAGGCAATGGTAAATGTAGATAAATGCAGTTCTGTAATATATGTGGCGCAATCCAGGGGCCACGACACCGCGCTCTGATGTTTAAAGATTTGTCAGTTTTATTTCAAACAACTTTGGCCAGTTTTTGCCGGTTATATATAATTTGTTTGTTGCACTGTCGTAGGCGATCCCGTTTAGCACGGCACTTTCATCCGGGACGGACCCGGGATCATATTGTTTCAACAAACCCCTCATATTCATAACGCCTACCGCATGCCCGCTGCCGGTGTCTATTTTGATAATATCATCGCTATACCACCTGTTGGCGTAGATATATCCATTTATATATTCCAGCTCGTTCAGGCTATCCAATTCGCCGCGATTATCCGCGACGGAAATTACCTTAATCGTCTTCATTTGTTTTTTTGAATCATCCGGTCGTACAAAATATAATTTGGATGATCCGTCGCTAATTATAAGGTCCTTGCTGTCGTGAGTTATTCCCCATCCTTCAACACTCCAGTCGTAGGTATTTACCGGGTGCGTAATGTCATTTACATCATATTCAAATATCTTATGATTTTGCCACGTGAGTTGGTAAATCTTATTTTTAAATATGGTAATGCCTTCGCCGAAAATTGCGGGATCAGGAATCAGGTATTCTTTTTCAGGTTTGCCGGTTTTTATATCGACGATTCGCAGTCTTGATTCTTTTGGCTCACCCGTGCCTTCGTACAATTTTCCGTTGTGAAATTCCAGGCCCTGGGTAAAGGCATGCGGATCATGAGGATATACATTTTCCACCGAAAAAGTTATAGGTTGAGGAGCAGGCAGGTTGTTGGGTTTTATCACCGGTAAAGAGTTATCAACATCAGGACCTGAATTATTATTGCACGAAATCAGGGTGGATAACAATAAGACCGCAAGAATTTTATTCAAAATGTTATTTTTAAAAATGTAAATGTAGTAAACGGCGTTTGTTTGCTTGTTAACTCATTTATAATTTTTTATTGAAATATAATTTTGATGTTTGCATAATATTAGCTTTATTTGTGTTCTAAAATTCTGTTACCGGCGGTCAATATTTTATCTGTCAGCTAGCCAGCCCGGTTTCATAAATTACCTCTACTCCAGTCATCCCATGTAATATTATTTAGTAATCTTCCTATGTAATCCCGTTCATATTCATTTCGCAACGATGGATACAAAAACAGGGAATGCATGAAAATTAGGTTTACATTACTCATTTTATGCTTTGCATTATATGCGACAGCACAACGTTGCGGCACAACGGATTATTTAAATCGAAATAATAATTCATTTACGAAGAGCCTCTCAATTCCCTCAACGGTCAACGGCGGGCGGGATACGCTTAATAATGAAGTAATTGTTATTCCCGTAATCATTCATTTATTATATAACAATAACGCACAAAATATCAGCGATGTACAACTGCTGTCCCAAATTACTGCACTTAATGAAGATTACAGGAGGCTTAATACGGATGCGGGAAAAACGCCAATACCTTTTCAAAGCGTCGCAGCTGATACACGAATCGTATTTTGTCTCGCAAAGGTAGATCCCGGTGGAAGGTACACTTCGGGTATTAAAAGAAAATATACAAAAGAACAATTCTGGCTAACAGATGATGAAATGAAGTTTTCATCCAAGGGAGGCGATGATGCATGGGATGCGACAAAATATTTAAACATTTGGGTGTGTAATCTTTTTGGGCGCACGCTTGGTTATTCGGTGTTGCCAGGCGGCCCTGCCGACAGGGATGGTGTAGTAATACAATATAATGTGTTTGGTACCACGGGAAACCTAAATACAGAGTTTAATAAAGGACGTACAGCAACACACGAAATAGGGCACTGGCTTGGCTTACAACATTTGTGGGGAGACGGCCAGTGCGGTGATGATGGTGTGAGTGATACTCCTTCGCAGCAGACATATAATAGTTATTGCCCTTCGTTTCCACGCACATCGTCCTGCTCAATTGATGGTAACGGAGACATGTTTATGAATTACATGGATTTTACCGATGATGTATGTATGAATATGTTTACCTCCGGGCAAAAAAGTAAAATGAGGAGTCAGTTTGCATCAGGGAATCCCAGGAATTCAATTCTCTCGTCCAACGTTTGTGACAGTTCTTTGGCGCAGGCAGGCCCGATTCCGTCAGACACGGTCCAATCTAGAATGAGCATTGCGGTTTACCCCAATCCATTTACCAACGAGGTAATTATTAAGAGCGAAAATTCGGGGGACCTCATTGGCAAAACGGTAAGGCTATATGATGTAACAGGAAAATTGTTTGTAACCCAAATTCTCCAATCACAAAAGACAACCATTCCTTTATCCCGGTTGCCGGCAGGAATTTATTTCATTAAGATAGAAGGCTTAAAATCGCAGGGTGTGTATAAGGTTATAAAACTAAATCAATATTTAAATTAGGTAAATAAGGGTAATGATTTTTTTAAGAATCTTAACAATTCACCCGAAACTTCCTTTTACTTTTGTTTCGTATAAATATGAAAATCGAAACAAAATGAAAAAGATAATTTACCTGTCAGGCGCTTTAATTTCCCTATTGCTGACAAATTGTTCCCAATCTCAAACCAACAATTCAAATTATCCTGAACCTGGAAAGATATCAGCTAACGCCAGCTTTCCCATAAAATATTCTGAGAAAGAATGGAAGCAGAGACTATCTCCTGCTCAATATTACATTCTTCGTCAACAGGGAACCGAACGGGCTTTTAGCGGCAAATTGAATCATTTCTACAAGAAAGGAACCTACTATTCCGCTGCAAGTCTTCAGCCGGTTTTTAGCTCGGAGACGAAATTTGACTCCGGCACGGGCTGGCCCAGCTTTTATGCGCCCATCAGTAAAGATGCAGTAAAGCTTGTAAAAGATGAGAGCCTCGGAGCCGTCCGCTGGGAAGTTGTAGATTCAAAATCCGGTTCACATCTGGGACACGTATTCGATGATGGACCAGAACCCACCGGTAAACGCTATTGCCTCGATTCTGACGCTCTTATTTTTGTTCCCGAGGGTGGAAAGCCTCCTGTGAGTGCCAAATAGTGCGCTCCTTTTGGTCTGCAATCTTGATGTACGATGTGACGACATCGCCGATGTGTCGGTGCATAATGAAGATAAAACTTGGGTTTCGAACTATGAACTATACGTACCTTTCGGTCCATGACCCCGGAACGCTACAACAGGCTTACAAATGTTCTTCGCCACAGGCAGCCGGATATTACGGTGGTACTTGAAAATGTTTTTGATCCCCATAATGTATCGGCGGTTATGCGTACCTGCGATGCCGTAGGTATCCAGGATATATATATACTAAATGACAGGATCCCGCCAAAGAAAAAGTGGGGCTACAGGAGTTCCTCCACTGCCAGTGAATGGCTCACCGTTCACCAATTTACCGATGCCGAGTGTTGCTTTAACGAGGTGAAGAAAAAGTATGAAAAAATTTATACTTCACATTTAGGCGCGGGGTCCGTGGGGATCTATGGCATGGACCTCACAACTTCGATCGCACTGGTCTTCGGAAATGAGACATTAGGGGTTAGTGAAGAAATCAGGAAGTTTTCTAATGGCGATTTTGTAATACCTCAGGTAGGTATTATTAAATCGCTCAATATCTCGGTTGCATGTGCGGTTACATTATATGAAGCATTTCGCCAGAAAAAAGAGATGGGCCATTACTCTCAAAGCAGGTTACCGGAGAAAGAATTATCCTTAATTAAAGAAAAGTGGAAATTGGATTTGCCGCCTTCAGACAAATTTTCAAAATAGTTTGTGAAAATTTGACGGATAAAATGCCTTTGCATCTGCCATGAATTACTCATAATCTGCCAACAAATCCTAATAGAGTCTTTGGTACAATTATTCGTGTACATTTGCAACCCTTAGGGGACTCCTTTGGACAAATTACAAAATCAAAAAAAAATTAAAAATTATGGCAAAAGAATCATTTGAACTCTTTGATGACAGGGTTCTGGTCAAACCAAATGCAGCAGAAGAAAAGACTGCGGGTGGTATTATCATTCCTGATACTGCAAAAGAAAAGCCGCAAAAAGGCAAAGTAGTCGCAGTAGGAAAAGGAAAGTACGCGGAGCAAACAGGCAACTTAATACCGATGTCGATTAAAGCCGGCGATACCATTATGTATGGTAAATATGGCGGAACAGAAATTACCATTGAAGGTGAAGATTATTTAATCATGAGAGCGTCGGATATCTTAATGAAGGTTAACTAATCCATTTTTTTAAATTTTTTAAAACAATAAATAATATGTCTAAACAAATATTTTTTGAGATCGAAGCCCGCAACAAAATGAAGAAAGGTGTAGATACTCTGGCCAACGCGGTTAAAGTGACGCTGGGCCCAAAGGGACGCAACGTTGTAATTGAAAAGAAATTTGGCGCACCAAGTATAACTAAAGATGGTGTTACTGTTGCAAAAGAAATTGAACTTGAAGATCCTATTGAAAACATGGGTGCACAAATGGTAAAAGAAGTTGCTTCAAAGACTGCAGATATTGCAGGTGATGGTACAACTACTGCTACTGTTTTGGCACAGTCAATAATAAGTGAAGGCCTTAAGAATGTTGCTGCCGGCGCAAATCCAATGGATTTGAAGCGTGGTATTGATAAAGCGGTTATAGCTGTTGTTGAACATCTTAAAAAACAATCTGAATCTGTTGGCGACAACATAAGTAAGATTGAGCAGGTGGCTTCTATTTCTGCAAATAATGAAGAGTCAATTGGTAAGCTCATTGCACAAGCCATGACTAAAGTAGGTAAAGAAGGTGTTATAACTGTTGAAGAAGCAAAAGGTACTGACACAACTGTTGAGGTTGTTGAAGGTATGCAATTTGACAGGGGTTATATCTCTCCATATTTCGTAACCAATAGCGAAAAAATGGAAGCTGAATTGGAAAACCCATACATTCTTATTTATGATAAGAAAATTGCTTCTATGAAAGACATCTTGCACATACTTGAGAAAGTTGCGCAAAGTGGACGTCCTTTATTGATCATCTCTGAGGATCTTGAAGGTGAAGCTTTAGCAACATTAGTTGTAAATAAATTACGCGGCACTTTAAAAGTTGCTGCAGTAAAAGCTCCTGGCTTTGGTGATCGCAGAAAAGAAATGCTACAGGATATTGCAGTACTTACAAAAGGTATTGTAATCAGCGAAGAGCAAGGTTACAAATTGGAAAATGCTGACCTTACCTATTTAGGAGAAGCTTCTTCTGTAACCATTGATAAAGACAACACAACGATTGTTGACGGTAAGGGTGCAAAAAAAGACATAACCGCAAGAGTTAACCAGATCAAAGCTCAAATCGAAACTACCACATCTGATTACGACAAGGAAAAATTGCAGGAACGTCTTGCTAAATTAAGTGGTGGTGTTGCTGTTCTTTATGTTGGTGCTGCAACTGAAGTTGAAATGAAAGAGAAGAAAGACCGTGTAGATGATGCATTGCACGCAACAAGAGCTGCTGTTGAAGAAGGAATTGTAGCAGGTGGTGGAGTAGCTTACATCCGTGCTATTGAGAGCCTGGAAAAACTTAAGGGTATTAACGAAGATGAAACAACTGGTATTCAAATCGTAAAGCGTGCCGTTGAGGAGCCTTTACGCCAGATTGTTATCAACAGTGGTATTGAAGGTAGTATTGTTGTTCAAAAAATTAAAGAAGGAAAGGGAGATTTTGGTTTCAATGCACGTACAGAGGTTTACGAAAACCTTATGGCTGCGGGCGTTATTGATCCTACAAAAGTTACCCGTATCGCTTTGGAAAATGCCGCTTCAATTGCAGGTATGTTACTTACAACTGAGTGTGTTATTTCCGACAGGCCTGAAAAAGATAAGCCGGCTATGCCTCAAATGGGCGGCGGTGGAATGGGTGACATGGGATATTAATTCCTGTGTACGATGTTGGATGTGTAGCGTACGATTACCCAGTCTGATAATACAATCCCCTTGCAGAAATGTAGGGGGATTTTTTTTGTACCCTGCCAGGACTTAGATTCAGTGCTTCAGCTTTTTTCATAAAAAACGCCCTGTTACCCTTCGTCTGCTTACTAAAATCACAATTACCTATTTATGGATGATGTATGGATGATGATGTATGGATAATGCATGGATAGTGTATGGATAATGTATGGATAGTGTATGGATAATGTATGGATAATGTATGAGCCGTTCCTGTTTTTCTCTCTGATATCGCATTGCGTTAATAAATTAAAATCTGTTAGGCGGGCATCTCTCAACAAAATCTTAATATAGTTAGATTAAAACCTTCAAGCGAGAAGGTATATCCGTGCGTCCCTTGCATCCGGGTGAAAATAAAAACGCCCCGAAGAAACCAGGGCGCTTTTGCACATAATTAAAAAAATCACATCATTAAAATATATACCTCAACCCAAGTTGTATGCCCCAGGTACTAAATGTTGAGAAATCAGTTCTGTCTGCTGAAGCAGGCCCATCAGGATTGAAAGTGTATTTTGGATTGTCTTTATTGAAACTTTCACCGCCGGTATTATTGCTTGAAGATGCGGTGCCAAGAATACCCTGATCTGAGAAGGAGCCAAAATTATACGAGTATCTTGTACCCCAGCTATTGTCTATCAGATTTAATAGATTTACAACATCAATTGTAAACTGGACAGTTTGTTTTCTCTTAAAGGCATTAAAAGAAAAATCCTGCAATATCCTCATGTCGAGGGAATTAACCCATGGAAGCAATGCGCCATTTCTATCCATATATTGACCTTTATGTTTTCTCAGGTAAGGATTGTTTTCAACAAAATTGAAAAAGGCGTCTTTCTGTTCCTGAGAGGTATAAGTTTTCCCTCCTGTTTTAAATCCCTCCACAAATGTAATTTCTGAAGGACTGGCCGGTATATAAATTAAATCATTGGTCTGCCCGTCGCCGTTTACATCGCTGCTATAGCGAAAATGGTATCTTTCCTGGGAAGAACCACTGTAATATAAACCCACTGTCGTGGCCATATTATCATGGAGATAATTGAACTTATAAGAGAAGTTGGCAACAACTCTATGAGGAATGGAAAAGTTGGAATAACTAAGATCAGGCTGATTGGGATTATTTAATATATTGTTGGTACTCCAGCTACTGCTTGCCCGGTCACTCGTACCAATGTTAAGGTCATTTGCAAATGTATAAGTGTAAGCTAAAGAACCTCCCCAATTTCCGGAAAATACCTTTTGAAGTTGAGCAGTAAATGCAGTACTGAAGCCTTTGTTTGTATTATCCATCACGATCATGGTACTTATATTGTCATTCAATCGAGGAGTATAATAGGGGCGACCATCGCCCGTTGCGTTCAAAACACCAGTTTGCGGCCCCAGATTAGCATTTCTGAAATACACATTGTTTATAAATTTTGTATAGATAGCTTCAATTGTAAATAAGTAATCCGCACCTAATTTTCTATCAAAAGCTAAATTTGTCCTCCAAACCTGCGGCATTTTAAAGTCGCGTACTGTAGCGCTGTATGAAGGTCTTCCTGCAGGAATAGTGGTTCCGGCTTGTGGAATGGGTATTTTGGAAAAGTAAGTTGAACGGTCAGGTGAAAAAAGATAATCAGCCAGGTCAGTAGTGGATGAAACCTGCCATAGGGATCTCAAGACACCGTTATCTGCTACTTGATTTGACAACCAGATAAAAGGGATGCGGCCTGTGAATATACCACTGCCTCCCCTGATTATTAAATTTTCATCTTCCACGTTATAGTTAAATCCTACACGTGGCGAAAATAATAATCTTGATTTTGGCCATTGGCTCACATCAAACGATTCATCCTTACCATCCACATCCTTAAATATTACATTTTCTAAAGCGGCATTTTTAGGAGCATCAAACGTGTATAATGGTTTGTCAACTCTTAATCCATAAGTAAGCTTAAAGTTATCATTAACGGCAAATGCATCCTGTGCATAAAAGCCTATCTGGCCAAAAGTTGCTTCGGCAGGTGGAATATTCCCGGGATTTTTTGGATCATAACTATATGTCAGCGCAAAAAAGCTGGGTTGTTTGTTGTCTAAAAAATCCTGCAGTGAGGCAAAGCGATAGTAGGAAGGGCCACCGGCATCTGAGAAAAAGTTTTGAACTTCAAAATAATCATAGCTTGCCCCTGCTGTTACTGAGTGCTTTCCCAAATTTAAAGTAACATTATCAGCAATATTATACGCCTTGTCATCGATTTTGTTTTCGTAAGAAAAAAGATCAGTACCAAAAGAGGTATAAACATTTGATCCATTCATTATGTCAACAAATGGGAAAACGCTGTTGGGTATGCGAACCGGCTGGTTGTGTGTGTATGAGCCAATGAGTTGGTTTGATACTTTATTGCTAAAAGTTGAATTTAATTCTGCAACGGTAGAATTAACCTTTGTGTTATTTTTAAAATTTGACCCCTGGAAATTCAATCCTCCGGTACTGCTTCCTCCCCGCCTGCTATTACTGAATCGTGCAATGGCAGATGGCCCGCTATTTGAATTTATCTGGTCATCGTCATTTGTCTCTGACTGATTATAACGCAAGGTCAGCCTGTTTTTATCATTAATGTTCCAATCAAGCCTGGTAACAAATTTAAAATTATCGGTAGCAAAATCATATCCTTCATAAGCACCCGGGTTATAATTGTATGTACTTTTTAAATAATCAGCCAGTTTGTCCAGGTCACTTGCTAATGGAGCAGTTATATTAGGATCGCTATCATTTACCCCGGGCCTTTTCGCCACAGATGTTTGCCCCGGTTGAGTTCTGATCTCCTTCTCGGCATTTACAAAAAAGAAAAGTTTATTTTTAATAATAGGTCCCCCTAAACTTCCTCCATATATTTTAGTTGATCTTTTCGAGTTTGTCACTTCAACCCCTTTCACCTTTGAGCCATTGAAATCCTGGTTTCTATAAAAGCCGTACAGGGTACCTGAAAATTTATTAGTGCCTCTTTTCGTTACCGCGTTGATACCTGCTCCTACAAAACCTGCCTGCCTTACATCATAAGGAGCAATATTTAGCTGAATCTGATCAAGAGCATCAATTGAAATGGCTGATACGCCTCCGCCGGGAATCAGGCCATCTCCGGAGCGTCCAAAATTATTATTAAATAGCGCGCCATCAATTGTAATATTATTGTACCGGTAATTCATACCGGCAAAACTATTACCATTAGACTGTGGTGAAGTTTTTGTTAGACCTGTAATACTGCGGCTGATGTTAGGTTGATTTTGAATCTGGGTTCTGCTGAAATTGGTTGATGCGCCTGTTTTTATAATGTTAGATTTTCTGCCACTTATCACAACTGCCTGAAGTTCTGTAGTAGAGGAATTTAATGTAATAGAAATGTCAAACTTATCCCCCAATGGAGCTATAATATCAGTTTTTTGATATTTGTTCATGCCAACATAGGACGCAGTAACTGTATAGGGGCCACCGGGTGACACATTAGGAATATTGAACCGCCCACTCCCTTGGCTTATCGTAGTATACTTTGATCCAGTGGGTTCGTGGGTAGCTATAATCGTTGCACCAGGCAGGGGTTCACTATTTTCAGTAAGGACCACACCTGTAATACTACTTGTAGTAACCTGGGCAGTTATGAGAAATGGTAAGACAATCAAAGGCAATAACAGAATAATAAATCTTTTCATAGTCATATCGTTTAGTTTTTTTCGGGCAAAGGAAGTAAATTATCCTTAATTCCACATTAACATTTATTAACAACTGGAAGGCAACTCACACATGACTTTCGCTGCTTACAAATGTTACGCGAATATTAAGTATTGTGGATAAAATTGAGGGCCATATAAATCGGAAACATTCTAAAAAATATGATTAAATGCTTTTAAATGCCTTCAATTTACGAAATAGGCAATTTTAGAACTTTCATTTTCCGCTGAGATTCACATTGAGTTATCTTTGCAAATAAATATTTTATATGTTAGATACCATTGAAGATGCGATTGAAGCGATTAAGGCTGGTAACCTTGTTATCGTTGTGGACGATGAAGACAGGGAAAATGAAGGTGATTTTATTACCTCTGCAAAAAATGTCACGCCGGAAATTATAAATTTTATGAGCAGGCACGGTCGTGGCCTTATATGCGCTCCTATTTCTGAAGAAAGATGTGACGAGCTTCAACTTGACCTTATGGTTAATAAGAACACCGCTTTGCACGGCACACCGTTCACCGTAAGCGTTGATTTACTTGGTAATGGATGCACTACGGGTATCTCTGCTCATGATCGTGCAAAAACAGTTCAGGCATTGATTGACCCAGGCACCAGACCTGAGCAATTGGGAAGGCCGGGGCATATTTTTCCATTGCGTGCTAAATCGGGCGGGGTATTACGGCGTACCGGCCACACGGAAGCTACAATTGATCTTGCAAAAATTGCAGGTCATGGTGAAGCAGGTGTATTGGTAGAGATAATGAACGAAGATGGCACAATGGCAAGATTACCGCAGTTGCGTGAAATAGCCTCCAGGCACAACCTTAAGCTTATTTCTATAAAGGATCTTATAGCGTATCGTCTTAAAAAAGAAACGCTGATTAAAGAAGATGTACGGGTAAAGATGCCCACGAAATTTGGAACATTTGAATTGATTGCTTTTAAACAACTCAACACAGGGGAAGAACATATGGCATTAAAGAAGGGCGACTGGCAGCCTGGTGAGGCTGTATTGGTGAGAGTACACTCCAGTTGTATGACCGGTGATATTCTTGGCTCTCTGCGATGTGATTGCGGTGATCAGCTCCATGCTGCTATGCAAATGGTTGAAGCAGAAGGGAAAGGTCTTATTTTATATATGAACCAGGAAGGCCGGGGAATAGGCTTGCTTAATAAGCTCAAAGCCTATAAGCTACAGGAAGAAGGACGTGATACCGTAGAAGCAAACCTGGACCTGGGGTTTTCTATGGATGAAAGGGATTATGGCGTAGGCGCTCAAATATTGAGAGAGTTAGGTGTTTCCAAGATCAGGCTGATTAGCAATAACCCTAAAAAAAGAGCTGGATTACTTGGTTACGGGCTTGAGATCGTTGATACTGTTCCTATAGAAATAAAATCAAATTCCCACAACGAAAAATACCTCAAAACGAAAAGGGACAAAATGGGACATAAGATATTGGCGAAATAATGTTTTTGCAATGTGCAATGGAATGAGCAGTTGGCATAAACCTCACAGGTTTTTTAAACCTGTGAGGTTTAATGACGCCACAAAAGGCTGAAAATTAATTACATTTCCTTTTCGATACTATAGTTCATTAATCGCATCCATAGTCCCCCACAACGTTCAGTCCTGGTTGAAATACTTTAAAGATTCAGAATCCATGGATTATTGTGTTACATATCTGATCTCTCCAATTCTTTCAAATATTCATTTTCTTTTGAATATTCTATAAGGTTTTCCATATTGCCTTTGTGAAAATTGATAAATTCTTTTTTGTTTCCAAACCAATCCATTACTTCTTCTCTTTTTAGTAAAGTAGGTTTATCGCTCAATAAGCTTAGGTAAGAAGAGTAAGGATATGTCGAAAAATCTTTTGTTATGCCGTGCTTTTGAGAATTGGTATTGGATATAAAAAATAATCTCCGTAAAATATTTTTCATTGCCGATATATTTCCTACCAAATCTTTCCTAGAATAAACTTCCGGTTCTGCCATATCCTTTATTAATGCTTTTGGAATATGCGTTAAAGCAATTGCCAAATCTTTTGCTTATTTTACTTTCCAGAACATCTTCCTTGGTGAACACCAGGAAATGAAAATGATTAGGTTGTAAACTATAAACAAAAGAATGTGCAACAGGTACAATATGTTTCTTCCAAAGGATAAGGAAATGACTATAATTCCGATGCTCTTTAAAAATGTTTTCTTTATTGTTGCCTCTATTATAAATGTGATAATAGCAGCCGGGTTGAAGCGGAAGTGTATCCATTTTTTTATTTTTTATAAGCCGCAAATTTTTTTAGAAATATATTGGTAGATATTAAGCATTTATAAAAAAAAGTTCCTGGGTTAAAACCTCACAGGTTTCCAAAACCTGTGAGGTTTATTGGAAGCTCCCCGGATTACCTGTCAATTGCCGGTTCCGGCTGTCGCAGTTGTATCCCTGGCTATCTTTCTTTTCTTTTTCTCGTTTGTAAAAAATTCTTCAAACGTATCAAATTCCTTCCGGTATGAAAGCTGTACACCTGTGCGGTTGCGGCGGGTAATGCCTGAAATATCGCCAATATCTGCATCGCTTCGGTTGAAGCCAATAACCCTGAATCTTCCATCAGGGGAGATTAAATACTCGAATGATACATCTGGCGTAAATAAAAAATTTGAGTTGGAATTGCTTGCGTTTTGTCCGATCCTATAATCTACATTTCCTCCGACGTTTACAAGCAACTTGTTATTAAAAAAAGTTGTGCGTACCCCAAAATTTCCAATATTCTGCAATTCTTTTTGCGTTACTCCAAAATTGAAATCCGCGGTATTGATATTCGTATAAAGATTCACCGACCTGGTGTTTAATAGTTTTTGCAGCCAGTTATTCAAAGAGGACGAAAGTGTGGCTGACAGCAACTGTCCCACACTTCTTGTAACGAAATTACCGGTATTGTTACTGCTCAGCAATCTCTGATCGTCGCTCATGAACGTGTTGAACAGCAGGAGGGAAGTAACTTGCTTATTAAGCTCATTCTTATCTGCTTCAAACCGGGTTTTTAAATATTCATTCGCGATGGGATCAGATTTTAAAGGATTATCAAAAGGGAATTGAAATTCAAATTCGGGCCGTGGATCTTTTAATGTTCCCCTGAGTTTAAAAATGATATCAACATCTCCTTTTGCATTCGTGAATCCGGAACTGGTAGGTATGTTGTTTAAAATAACCTTTTCGGCAGTGTAAACCGCGTCGATGTTCAGGTTGGCAAGATAGGGATCGCCCTGCCACTCAATATATCCCGACTGCAGGGTGAAGGGTGTTTTAAGAAATGTTTGAAAATTAAAAGTGTATTCTCCTTCCTGCACGTCGTATCTTCCTCTTATAGTTAGAGGATCAGTAGTACCGGCGCTTATATTTAATTTTCCACTTCCCTGTGCTTTTATAATATCGCCGGTTGTCTCATCAAGTATCACATCAATTTTTGCATAAGGATTGGCGGTTAATTCCATGTCCACTTTGATGTTGGAATTTTCCCTTCCTGCAAGATCCGCCTTCATTTCACGGCCAAATTTTGTGAATTCAATGTAATCCAGTGTCCCTGTTTCTGCAGTTTCACCTGTTGGTAAATAAATATGACTACTATCGGTTGGTTCCCCGGTTATATTCATTCGCATATCGGTTAAAAATCCATTCAATGATAATTCAGCGTCACCGACCAGGTTTCCATAAAATTGTTTGTTATCCCGCGCAGTAGTGTTAAGCAAAACAAATCTTCCCTTATTATTTCCCCTTTGATCTGTTTTTAAATGCAATTCATTGAAGAAAAAGTTATCGAAAAAACTGTGATATAACTTACCACTCATGGTGGCTGTGTTATTTAGCGTGTCTCTTATTTTTATGGTGCCAAAATCAATCTCATCGGGCTTGAAGGTTATTATGGTATTGTTGTCGATAATATATCGGCAGCCTGTGTAATCTACTGTCATAGTAGTGTTGTCAAGTCTTATTGCTCCGGTCAGTTTGGGATCAGACGATTCACCTGAAATGCTTAGTTTTCCTGTAGCCCTGCCGGATATTCCATGGAAGATATTACCAAGGTAATTTTCCAGTATATGTATCCCCGAATTATTAAGCACTATTGAGCCGGTGAGTTGATTGCCGGAAGAATCTTGAGGATTGTACCCGAAGTCTGCAGCGAAATTATACAGCTTGTTATCGGAAATTGCATTAATTGAAAACCTTCCGGGTCCCATTAAATACTCACCTTTGGTACTTAACACGCCAACGGAGTCGTTTTCAAAATGAAATTGTTCCGTTTTAGTATCAAACTCGACAGCCGTATTTCTGCCGAAAGGATCATTAATACGAATCAGGCCTGTCATGAGCCCATCAACCTGCACCGATTTTGTGAGAAGCGGGGCTATGTCACCGATGTTAAGTTTATTTACTCCAATAATAATATCATTACTCGAGCCAATGGCAGAGGGTTCTGTTGATACATAAATTTCCTGACCATCTTCCGTGAGCTTGATATTGCTTGCTATAAGCATATCCCGTATCAGTTCTAGCCTGCCGCCTTTATCAATAGTCCATTTCTTTTGATTTATTGTAAAGGTTGACGGGTTCACCAATAAATCAAAACCGTCTTTCTTGGTAAGAACCCGAAAAGAAAGATCTGCAGAATTTAAAGTTTTATTCGCGGAAGTATTGATGACTACATCAGAGATATCATTTGCAACAACTACCTGCAGTTTGGTGCCGGGTGAGTGAAGGCTGTCGTTGATCACAACATCATCAATATCTCCATTAAAAGTGAGTGTATCCTCCGTTCCCCTCCCGGTAAAATGTATATTGTTGAAATTTATATTGCTATAAGTAAACAGGGGAATATCTGCCTGCAAATTTAGCGTGTTGTCCGCGACGTTGATATTGCCGATGAAAATTGAATTATCCAGGCCACTCATTTTCTTATCGAAGAGGGAGATATAATCACTTACATTTCTTGTTTTGACCAGAAATGTAAAATCCTGGTTTTCAATTTTTCGCTTTGGTGTGTTGATATAAGCGGGGTAATATTTATATAAAAACAACTGAAATGCATCGGGAAGGTTGAGAATACTGAAGTGGCCGTTAAGCTCGGCATCCATTTCATTGGTATGCAGCGTTAAATATTTTTTACCGTCCTGCAGCGTGGAATTGATCAGGAGCGAATCGAATGACAGGTGCTGATTTTTATCCAGCAGTATGGCATTATATAATTTGGCGGATCCTAAAAAATTATCAATATTGTTTCCGGTAAAATTGAGATTAAAAATACCGGTGAGCGAAACACTATCGTTGGTGAAGCCAAGTGGTTTAAAATTGAGGACTCCTACTTTTGCATTAAGGTTAAACTCCGGATCAGATTTGCTGAAATTTATGGATCCGACCAGCGTATCGATTTTTATATTGGGATCATTGATACTTGCGGTTCCCGAAAAAAGTTTCTTCACGAAATTCCCATGTGCGATTATGTTTGAATAAGGGTAACCATTAAAGACCAACTTGCTTATATTTCCGTCTACTCCTATGTTTACTTCATTTACGTTAAAGCCTTTTCCATTAATGCTTCCGCTGAAGGAGATGTTGCCGATCTGGTCATTCTTAATAAACTTACCAAGCTGAAAATTGTCAGTAGAAATTTTTCCATTGTAGGTGGCTCTCGCATTGTGAGGAACCTGCATGTGAAGGTCTGCCTGGATTGTGCCGATGTCTGTTACCAGCGTTCCATAGGCAACGAAATCGCGAATAAACCCTGTATAACTTCCTGTAAATTTTATATTGCCGAATGCATCCAGCCGGGGATTGCTAATATCTTTCAGTGCGGGAATAAAGTCTGCCAACTCAGCATAGTTTGTTCGCAATTCTCTTGACCGGAAATCTATAAAAGCCTCATTAATATCCGGAAGGCCCCGTAAACTAATGTCTCCGTCAAGATAATTATTTTTCCCCGCACGTATGATCATTTTCCTCGCAGAAAAATTGTCAATCATACCTTTTGCATGGCCATTAAGTGTAAAAATTTTATTCCATGTTTTTGTTTCCGGCGCAAAATAGGCGAGATCATCACTGTTAAGTTCGCTGTTTTCAAAATGCCCTTCTACGGTTACGGTATGTACGAAGTCCTGCATATCGGCCTGAAAACTATTATAGCGCATGGAATAATAGTTTTTAAGATGACTTTTGTTTGTAATCAGATCCAGGTTTTTAAATTCCATCAAATGCGGTGTGAATTTAAAATCGGAACTAATCTTTTTTATATTAAATCCGTTTCTTTCTTTGGCAGATACTAAAACGTTGGCAGTTAGTGTATCTTCCATAAAACGAAAAGTTTTTATAGTTCCGTTAATTTCAGAAAGCACGATATTCTTGTCATCAAACCGGTCATTAAAAGCGGGCCTTGAGGATTGTTTCTCCATTGAAAAATTACCATTCGTAATTTGTATATTTTCCACCAGAAGCCGCCAGTGATTTGTATTCCATTTTAGGCCGGGAAGCGTGTCATTCTCATTTTGAATTGGATCAGAAGTGGTATCCTCAGGGCGATTGCCAGCATAATCATAATGGGAGAAAACGGGATGGTCGATATTGATCGAATTAATATTGACCGTATTGTTATTAAAGTCGAGTGCGTGGGCTCTAAGATCAAGTTTGTTCAACGATACAAAAATATTTTCACCCCTCCATTCGTCTTTCTGCCAGATTTTAATACGGTTCAATTCTACATTTCCCAGGTTGAGTTGAATACCTCCCGATGTATCCTTATTATTTTTTTTTGGTCCTGAAAAATAGTCAACCAAAAATTGATAATTCCACACAGAATCTTTACGGTTAAGATTGATCACCGCATCATCGAGTCCTGCATATTTCAAGGTGATATTATCTTGCCAGAAAAACCAATCGGTAATATTTACTTTAACTGCACCCGCGTATAATAATGTGTCCTTGTTTTGATCAAGAACCAATGTGCCCTGCAAAAGCATTTTATCAAAAAGATCAAAATCTACATGCTTAATGTAAACGGTTGTATGAAGGTCCTTGGATAATCGCTTAGCAACTTTATGAACTATAAAATTTTGAAAGAAAGCGGTTTGAAGCAATAACCATAAAACAAGGACCAGCACAAAAATTCCCAGCAGGCAACGGAGAAATATTTTATAAAATTTTTTCAGGGAAAGAAAATTGATCGGTAAAAATAAACAAACATAAAGATTTAGAAGGGCGTGGCGGTAGGGCAGTGATTTTCTAAACAACCTTTTAACAAAATTCCCTGGCTGGTTTTGAAGAATTTATACCAGGCGGGTCCCTTTATTTTTTTAAGCCAATGAGAATCGCAGTTGCGATTAATAACCCGCCGCAGCATCATCGCCCCGGTTATCACCCACAGCTTTTATTGTTTTATCCGGCATAACCATTATAACTTCGGTTCTGCCGATTGCATCTCTTGTTGTTATTTTATAGCCCATTTGCTTCAATTCATTGATGACATTTTCATCGAAACCTTTTTCAACAAAAATCTCATCGGGAAGCCATTGATGGTGAAACTTCGGTTTGTTTACAGCATCTTCTGCCGTCATATTAAAATCGATTATATCAACGAGCGTTTGATAAACGCTGGTAGGAATGGTCGTGCCTCCCGGTGTCCCCACAACAATCCATGGCTTATGATTTTTCAAAACTATAGTGGGCGTCATGCTGCTTAGCATACGTTTGTTTGGCGCAATTGCATTTGCTTCGGCGCCTACCGCACCATACATATTAGGCACACCCGGCTTTACACTAAAGTCATCCATTTCATTATTTAATAAAAAGCCTGCGCCGCTTACAACGGTTCTGCTGCCATAGCCCCCATTTAATGTAGTCGTAACAGAAACTGCATTTCCATCTTTATCCAACACATCAAAATGAGTTGTTTCTTCACTTTCTTTTATAAGTCCTTCTTTTGTGGCCATACTGTTTCCCGCTTTTTCCGGATCATAATCGTCCATTCTTTTTTTAAGGTACTCGTCACTTACTAAAGTTTTTACAGGAACTTTTACAAAATCCGGGTCGCCTAAAAACTGTGCACGATCGGCATAAGCACGCCGCTCGACTTCGGTCATCAACTGCATTGAATGTATAGTTCCGAATTTCATGTCGCTCAAATTTTTGCTGTCACTCATTTTCAACATCTGCTCAAGAATAATTCCTCCGCTGCTCGGCAGAGGCATTGTGATTATGGTATTTCCTTTATAATTGAAAACGATAGGTTCCCGCTCCTTTGCTTTATAATTTTTTAGATCATCTTCTGTAATAATGCCGTTATCCTTTTTCATTTCAGCTACAATAAGTTTTGCCGTCTCGCCTTCATAGAACCCTTTAGCTCCCTCATCTCTTATTCTTTTCAAAGTATTGGAAATATCTTTTTGTACCAGGGTGTCTCCTTCTTTCCATGCAATACTTTTTACAAATACAGGAGTTGTTGAATTCAGTTTTATGAATTCATTCTTATAATAATTAAAGCTTTCTGCTTGTGATGCTGAAATTGTAAAGCCTTTTTCTGCAAGATCAATGGCTGGCTGTATTAACTTTTTAAAAGGAAGCTTTGCATATTTCATTCCTGCAAATAATCCTGCAACCGTTCCAGGAACTCCTGCAGCAAGACGTCCATCCTGTGACAATTGCATTTGCGGGTTGCCGTTAGCATCCAGGTACATGTCTCTTGAAGCGGCAGCCGGGGCAGTTTCACGATAATCAATTGAAATATTTTCACCATTGTTTAAATGGGCGACCATAAATCCGCCACCGCCAATATTTCCTGCACCCGGATAAACGACAGCAAGGGCAAGTTGTGTGGCTATCGCCGCGTCCACAGCGTTGCCGCCTTCCTTCAAAATATTTACGCCAACCTCGCTCGCCAATGCATGAGCGGAAACAACCGCCCCATGCGCAACAGATTCAATTTTATTGGTCTTATAACTGTAGGCGTCTAATTTATTTTGGTGTGCACATGATAGGAATGAAACGCATAGAAGGAATAAAAAAAATCGAAAGGCATTCATTTTAAGCATAGTGGTTTTTCTCAAATTTAAGCCATGTAGAAAGACTTTAGTAACTTTAAGTAGTATCATTTAGCAACTAAAAACTTTAACCATGAGAAATTATACCTTAATCCACAAATTGTTATTGACCATTTTTATTCTAACCGCTTCAGCCGGATTACTACAAGCACAAAAGGGAACGATAAAGGGAGTTGTAAGAGATGACAAAGGGCCGTTGCCTAATGCCTCTGTTGTTGTTGAAGGAAGAAATAACGGAACTACCACCAACGATAATGGGGAATATTTTTTGAGTGTCGATCCCGGCAACTATAATCTTTCGGTGAGTTACGTTGGCTACCAGCTTTATCGTAAAAGAATAAATGTAAAGGCTAATGAGAGTATTATTGCCGATGCAACATTAGCGTCTGCCGGAACAGGCGAAAATATTGTTGTTGTTGGTAGCCGTTCCGCAGGTAGAAGTAACCTCGCCACTTCTGTTCCGGTAGATGTAATCCCGGTTTCACAGGTGATTAACGATATTGGGCAGGTAGATCTTAATCAGATATTAACTTTTATTGCACCATCCTTTCAATCTTCCAGGCAAACAGTTGCTGATGGCACGGATCATTTGGATCCTGCACAATTAAGAGGATTGGGAACTGACCAGGTGTTAGTACTTATCAATGGAAAGCGTCGTCACCAATCTGCCCTGGTGAATGTAAATGGAACTATAAACAGGGGACAGGTTGGCACCGACCTAAGTACTATTCCTGCGACTGCAATTGAAAGAATAGAAATTTTAAGAGATGGCGCTTCGGCTCAGTATGGCTCTGATGCCATTGCCGGTGTTATAAATATTGTATTAAAAAAGAAAACAGGAATTCTGGAAGCAGGCGTTAGCTATGGTGCCTACATCACAAAGTATCCTAAAAATTATGCGCTCTACAAAATCCTTGGAAAGACAGATGATCCAGATGTAGATATAACTGACGGAAAAACTTTTCAGGGGTCATTGGGATATGGATTTAATGTTGGCAAGGGTTACCTCACGCTACACGGAGAATATATTGACAGGGGTGGAACTAACAGAACGGGTACATATACCGGCAGCGTTTACCCGAATGTAAATGGAGTAAACAGGGATGATTCAATTTTATCCGCGAAAGGATTAACAAGGAATAATTTTGATCTGCGGGCAGGAAATTCGCAGATGAAAAGCGGGCAGATTTTTTATAATTTCGGAATACCGGTAGGGCCGCGAGGAGAGCTGTACGCTTTTGGAGGATACAGTAAAAAGAAAGGAAATGCAACAGGGTTTTATCGCTATCCTTCTGGGATACCCGGGAACGCCACAATATACCAGGCCAATGTTTTTAATATTTATCCCAATGGTTTTTTACCGGAGATACATACACAGATAATTGACTTCTCTACAGCGATTGGTTTTCGTACAAAACTGGGTGAATGGAACTTTGATGTCAGCAATAACTATGGCATTAATAAATTTGATTTTGACATACAAAACTCTCTCAACTATACACAGTTTGCTGACGCAACCAATCCCCAGACAACTTTTGATGCCGGAGGACTAAAGTTTTATCAAAATACGGTGAATGCTGATTTTTCAAAAAAGTTTGACGAAGTGGGATTAAATTTTGCAACGGGATTGGAATACAGAATCGATGGGTTTGGAATAAGAAGTGGGGAAGAAGCATCTTATCAAAATTATGATGTGAATTCAAAAGCTGCTTCTGGTGCGCAAGTATTTCCGGGGTTTCTAAATACAATAGGTGCTGATAAAACCAGAAATGTCGAAGCAATATATGTGGATTTGGAAGAGGACGTTACGAAGAATTTTTTATTAACCGCAGCCGGCCGTTACGAACATTATAGTGATTTTGGCGGTACGTTTAATTATAAATTTAGCAGCCGCTATAGTTTTACCGACCGCTTTAATTTGCGGGCATCGGTTAGTTCAGGGTTTCGTGCTCCTTCCATGCAACAACGTTTCTATGAAAAAACAAACACATTGTTTGTTTCGCAGGGTGGTAGTTTAGTTCCCGTACAGGCAGGAACATTTACCAATGACAGTAAGCTTGCAGGCCTGTTGGGTATTCCAAAGCTTAAGCAGGAGACAAGTCATAATTATTCCGTAGGATTAACGGCAAGGCCCTTCACGGGTTTCGAGGTAACGGTTGATGCATACCAGATAGATATTAAAAACAGGATTATTTACACCAACAATTTTAATGGTAATACAAGCGCACAAATAAAATCAATATTAGATGCTGCCGGTGCACAAACAGCAGCTTTTTTCACCAACGCGATTGATACAAGGGCGCGTGGCCTTGAGGCTGTTCTTTCGTATTCAAAGAAATTTGCAAAGAAGCAATCCATTCGGGCCACATTGGCTATGACATTTTTAGATAATGAAGTGAAGAAAGATAAAAATGGTAATCCCATCATTCATGCTTCAGATATATTGTTAAACGGCGGGCAAATAGGAAACTATTTTAATCGTGAAGATCAAAGCAGGGTAGAAGTAGCGAATCCGAAAAATAAGATCAGCCTCACTTTCAATTATAAATACAGCAAGTTTGGAGCGATGCTTCGCTTCGTGCGTTTCGGTGAAGTAACCTATCTCGATCCAAGCATCAACCCGGATAGTACACAAAATTTTCCTGTGAATGTATTTACAGGAAACAAGGAAACACTGGATCAAACTTTTTCGGCAAAAACAATTACAGATTTGTCAATATCATATGACATTTCAAAATCTTTCACCGCAACCATTGGCGCAAATAACATTTTTAACGTTTACCCGGATATCCAGGCCCATAGTGGTAATCAGAGTTCAGGACGTTTCTTGTATAGTCGTCGTGTTGAGCAAATGGGTTTTAACGGCGCCTATTATTTTGCCCGTTTGAAAATGACGCTTGACACAAAAAAATAAATTTGTAATTTTTTTTATTTCAAAACCGGTTAGTTAAAACTTTCCGGTTTTTTATTTAAGCGGAATTGGTTCAAAATTACATTCCCTTATTTTCGCAAAACAATTGTATAGCATGCGTACCTTTTTTTTGTCTCTTTTCTTTTTTCAAATTGTTTCAGTTTCCTTTTCTCAATCCCCGGAAACATATACTTCGGCTGAAATATTTCAGCAACTGAAAAAGTTGAATGTGCTCGGCTCCGTTTTATATATAGGTGCGCACCCTGATGATGAGAACAATTCATTGTTGCCGTATTTTGCCAAAGAAAAATTATACCGCACAGCGTATCTAAGTTTAACGAGGGGAGATGGAGGACAAAATTTAATTGGTGATGAACAAGGTATCGAACTTGGATTAATTCGTACGCAGGAGTTGTTAGCGGCCCGACGCATTGATGGGGCTGAGCAATACTTTACAAGAGCCTACGAATTCGGATTTAGCAAAAGCGCAGATGAAGCTTTAAAAATATGGGATAAGGAAAAAATATTGAGTGATGTTGTTTGGGTGATCCGTAAATTCCAGCCTGACGTAATTATTAAAAGATTTCCTCCTGATAAAAGAGCGGGTCATGGCCACCACGCTGCTTCTGCAATATTGGCAAATGAAGCCTTTATTGCCGCTGCCGATCCAACGCGATTTCCCGAACAATTTAAATATGGCGTGAAACCCTGGCAGGCTAAAAGAATTTTGTGGAACACTTATAATTTTGGCGGAAACAATACGACCAGCGAAGACCAGCTTAAAATAGATATCGGTGGCTATAATTCTTTGATTGGAAAAAGTTATGGGGAATTAGGTGGTGAGGCAAGAACTATGCATAAGAGCCAGGGCGAAGGTCGGCCGAAAAGAAAGGGACAGTCATTCGAATATTTTGCCGCAACCGGGGGGGAGCCTCTAAAAAATGATTTAATGGATGGCGTGATTACCGATTGGAAAAGAATAGATGGAGGAGATAAGATTGAAATAATGATTAACGGAATCATTGCCAGTTATAATATTGCAAGGCCACAATTATCAGTTCCTGCATTAGTGAAAGTTTACAAGGCAATAAAAGCTTTGCCAGCGAGTAATTGGGTAGATGAAAAGGGAAATGAACTGCAGCAAATTATTGAAGCATGCAGCGCGTTATATGTAGAAGCTACTTCGTCGCAAGCCCAGGTTGTGCAGGGTGATACACTAAAAATAGACTTCTTATTAAATGAACGTGAGGACGTAAGTATTACTTTAAAAAATATAAATATCGAAAAGTTTGATTCAGCGTTTTCTACCGCGTTATCAATGAATCAAAATTTTGTAATGACTAAAGAAATACCGGTAGCCGGAAATAAAAAAATATCGCAGCCCTATTGGTTAGAGTATCCGCTCGTTGGTGGAACATTTGAGGTGAGAGACCAACTAATGATTGGCAAAGCCGGGAATGATCCATCTTTTGAGGCCAGGGTATTGGTGAATATTGAGGGCGAAGATTTCGTGATAAACCGTGCTGTAAAATACAGATACATTGATCCGGTGAAAGGAGATTTGTACGAGCCGATACCTGTATTGCCAAAGATAGAAGTGAACTACGATAAGGATAATTATATCTCACTTAATAATCAAAAGGTACAATCAACAGTGCATTTAAAATCTAATCTTGGTGCACTTCCCGTTAGCCCTGAAGTAAGACAAAAATATTCCAGTAGTTGGATTCAAAATTCAAATTCTGCCCGGCAGGTGTCTATGCCGATGTATGAAAAAAATATCAGCAGCACCTTTATTCCCCAGTCAAAATTATTGAACTCGACTGAAGAGATATATGCTTCAGTAAGAAATGGAAACGAGATATATGACAGCTACACCAAAACAATAGCTTACGATCACATTCCCACCATCACATATTTCCCAAAAGCCAAAGCAAATCTTTTAAAGCTTGATATAAAAATTGTTGGAAAGAAAATCGGATATATTGTGGGTGCTGGTGATAAAGTACCGCAGGCATTGGAGCAAATGGGTTATGAGGTAAAAATTTTAAACGAAGCCGATCTCAACATAGAGACTTTAAAACAATTTGATGCGATAGTTACCGGGATAAGGGCATATAACATCTACGAATACCTCACTAATAGAAACGATGTGCTGATGCAATACGTACAACAAGGTGGAAACCTTATAGTGCAATATTTAAAGAGTAACCAGGTGGGCCAGCAAAAAGTGAAAGTAGGGCCTTACCCTTTTATTGTGAGTTCCGGGTCGAGGGTAACCGAGGAAAATGCGGAAGTTAAATTTGTATTGCCTGATAACGTTGTCTTAAATTACCCTAACAAAATATCGCAAAAAGATTTTGAAGGTTGGGTGCAGGAACGAAGCACTTACCAGGCGTTGCAATTAGATCCGCACTACATAACACCATTAGCTATGCATGATACTGGTGAAGAAGAAAGTAATGGAAGTCTCGTGATTGCAAAATATGGTAAAGGCAACTTTGTCTATTCAGGCCTTGTTTTTTTTCGTGAATTACCCGCGGGAATTCCTGGCGCTTACCGGCTGATGGCAAACCTGGTTGCATTGCCTCAGAATAAATAATAAGTAGTAAATATTCATACTTATTAGCCTTCTTTGGAATAAAATTTTTTTATGCAAAATGAAAAAACATATTGGAACAAATGGTATATGGCCGTGCTGCTTTTTTTAATAATCCAGGTAGTCCTATATTACTTTATTACACGATATTTTAATTAAACAAAAAAGGATAATGATTGCGCCAAAATTAAATCTGCTGCGGGGCCTTTTTAACCGCTGTAAAATATGAGTACTCCTGATTGGATAGTACTTATAGTCACGCTAAGTTGTATCATCATTTATGGTGTGTATAAAAGCAGGGCAACAAAAAATCTTGATGGCTATTTTTTGAGCAACAGGGATATGCCCTGGTATCTGGTTTTGTTAAGTATAATGGGTACACAGGCAAGCGCCATCACATTTTTAAGCGCACCGGGCCAGGCTTATACCGATGGCATGCGATTCGTTCAATATTATTTTGGATTGCCCTTAGCCATGATCGTTATATGCATAGTTTTCGTTCCTGTTTTTAACAGGCTAAAAGTTTACACTGCATATGAATTTTTGGAAAACAGGTTCGACCTGAAAACAAGAACGCTTACTTCTTTTCTGTTCCAGGTTTCACGCGGCCTCTCAACCGGTATAAGTATATATGCGCCTTCACTTATTTTAAGTTCTTTGCTCGGATGGAATATTTATTATACCAATATCATTATGGGCGGGATGCTTATTATTTATACTGTAAGCGGGGGAGCCAAAGCTGTTGCGCATACCCAAAAATTGCAATTGCTGATTGTGCTCATAGGCATGTGCCTGGCTGGGTACGTTGTTGTACACCTGATGCCTGAAAATGTTGGCTTTCTTGACGCTTTACAAATAGGAGGCAAGAGTGGGAAAATGAATGTAATAACATCCGGCAGAACCGCGGCAGGCTTTGACTGGAAAGACAAGTATAATATCTGGAGTGGAATTATAGGAGGGTTTTTTCTCGCGCTTTCATACTTCGGAACCGATCAAAGCCAGGTTGGGAGATACCTGACTGCACAGAACAACCGGCAAAGCAAAATAGGCTTGCTAATAAATGGACTCGTAAAAGTGCCCATGCAATTTCTAATTCTTATGCTGGGGGTGCTGGTATTTTCTTTTTACCAGTTTCACAAAGCTCCTATTTATTTTAATGAAACCCAGGTAAGCAGGGCTAAAGAAACAGTTTACAAAGATTCTCTCATTTCATTGGAATACACTTATGCAAAATTGCCCGCCGATGACGTACCTCAGAAAAATGAAATTAATAAACAGTACAAAAGTGTTTTGTCACGGGCATTGCCGGGCGAGGATATTAACGATACCAATTTTATATTTCTGCGATTCGTCATTGATTACCTTCCCAAGGGTCTTGTGGGCCTATTGATCGCCATTATTTTTCTTGCTGCGTGGGGAAGTATTGCGGCGGCTTTAAATGCACTAGCTTCCTGTACAGTTGTAGATATTCATAAAAGATTTTTCAAAAAAGACCTTACGCCACAAATGGATTACCGCATTTCAAAGTTGTACACACTTGTCTGGGGCATATTTTGCATATTGGTTGCGGAGTTCGCAAGCAATCTTGGCAACAGCCTTATTGAAACCGTAAACATTCTTGGCTCTTTATTTTATGGAGTTATACTCGGTATTTTTTTAGTAGCGTTTTGGTTCAAAAAAATAAAGGCTAATGCACTATTTTATGCATCGCTGATCGCAGAGATTTTTGTTATTGCAATTTATAATGCGGACGTCATTTCCTTTCTTTGGCTTAATGCAATAGGCGCTCTGCTCGTTTTAATTTTTGGGTACATTTTGCAGGTATTTATAAAAACGCGAAATTCAAAGGCGAGTTAAACTTTCACTGTCATTTACTAAGGATGAAATTGAAAGCTATATATGCGCACTTTTTGTTTTCAAAATAGAGTTAATTAAAATAGAGGAACAATGAACAATTATTTTTAAATTTAGTTATAATTTCAGGACACAGGATACAAAATATTCGAGTTGCAGAAGCCGTTATTGAAGCAACGGTTGGTTATATAACGGCATCATCCGGAAATTATAAAAAAGATTTTATGGCACCCCCCAAGTATATCGGAGAGCTATCGTTTCGCTCGACGCTTTTAAAGTCTTTTTTGCTTTTTGCAGCTGTTTTTTTTTACTCTGCAGGTTCACTTAGCCAGCCAAACACTTTTGCCAAAAAAGGAGTTTTAGATCTAAGCCACTGGAACTGGAAAACTGATGGCATTGCAGATCTTAGCGGTGAGTGGGAATTCTACTGGAATACATTTTATGATCCTTCAAAGCCAGAAGCACAACCCAACATTCAACCACGCTACATTTATGTTCCGGGATTTTGGAACTCAGCCATTCCCGGTGCAGGTTTCTTTAAGCCGGCTTTTGGCTACGCCACTTACAAGTTAAAAATATTTTGCCCGCAGGGAAGTTCACATCTCGATCTTAAATTTCTGACCGTTGCTTCTAATTACAAATTATTTGTAAATGGGAGGCAGCTTATGGAAATCGGAAAGGTCGGTACATCAGCGGCTACCGCAAGCCCTGAATATTTGCCCGCCATAGTTCCTGTGCAACCTTTGAATAATGAACTAAACCTGGTCATACAGGTTTCTAATTTTAACTACAGTACCGGTGGTTTATGGGATTATATAAAACTTGGCACACATCAGCAGGTTCAGTCATCATGGATAAAAAGTATTGGTATTGATTTTTTTATTGCAGGTAGCTTTTTTCTAATAGGAGTCTATTTCCTCATTATCTTTTTTTATTTTAATAAAAGACCGGCATCATTATATTTCAGCCTGTTTTGTATGTTGGTGGCTATACGCCCCCTGGTTACTGATGAGCTTGCAATATTATACATTAGCGACTGGAGCTGGCAGTTAATTAAGCACATAGAATTTATAAGCTTGTATTTAAGCGTACCGGTACTCTCTTTATTTTCTTACGAACTTTTTCCGAAAGAGTTTTCCAAGAAAATATTGCGGATCATTTTAATTGTAAGCGCACCATTCGTGTTATTAGCAATTTTTGGGCCTCCATATGTATTTAGATATGGCTTAAAACCCTTCCAGCTAATAATGGTGCTAACGGCTATTTTTGGCCTAAGTGTGTACGGTAAGGCAGTGAAAAATAGAAGGCCGGGCAGTATCTACTTTTTAATGGGTTTTATTATTTTGTTTATCACAATCATAAACGATATTTTATATAACAGCTTAATTATTAAAAGTGCTAACCTTATTTACCCCGGTATTTTTATTTTTATTATATCCCAGGCTATGGCTTTATCCAGGCAATTTTTCCGGGCTTTCTCAAGGCTTGAATTACTGAATAACGAGCTTGCAGTGATAAACAATGAACTAAATCAGAAAAATATTGAGATTAAGGAGGCCAATGATAAGCTCACCAAACTCAATTCAGAACTGGATATATTGGTTTCAAGAACATCGCATGATCTCAGGTCACCCATCACATCGGTGGTTGCACTGGTGCACATTATTAAAAATGAAACAGATGAAGCTAAAAGATTTGGTTATCTCGATATGCAACTCAACACGCTTCAGAGGCTGAATGTGCTCATTACTGAGATACTTGATTTTTCCAGGAATAAGAGGAGCAGCTTAAGTTTTGAATTAGTTGACTTTACAGAACTTTTAAAAAGTGCGTTACACGATCACCAGTTTGCAGATAATTCGGTACACATTGAGCGAATCTTTGAGGTAAATCAGGATGAAATATTTATCAGTGACATATCCAGGATTAACATGATACTAAATAATCTTATATCCAATGGGCTCAAGTATCACGATAAGGAGAAGGAGAATCCTTATTTGAAAGTCATGATCAATGCAAACATCCGGGAGGCAACGATAAAAGTAGCTGATAATGGTACTGGTATTGGCGAGAATGACCTTGAACATATCTTCACAATGTTTTACCAGGCTGATAATGCCTTTAAGGGTTCAGGACTGGGGCTGTATATCGTCAAAGAGGCCGTAGAAAAATTAGGAGGCACTATAAAAATTGATTCGGTATTGAAAGAGGGTACAACATTTACAGTTGTAATTCCAAATCGGCAGCAAGGTTCGATGGTAAAAAAAGGTTGAAGAATGGTAGCGTGTTCAATGCAATGAACTGATTCACCTTTGTGAATTACACACGAAATTTCCTCCGATACAAGCCGGATAAAGGTGTAAAGAATCTCCCGGTTTTATGATTTGGTTTACAGTTGCAGATGCCGGTTTTCCAATCCTTAATTCAATACAAACCCTTACAGGCCTGAACTGTCTATGCCCCACGATTTATTTGGCTGGGCCCCAAGCCAGATTTCCAAAATTCCTCCCTGTGCAAATTCATTATGAGTAAACCAGAATTTGTTCAAAGGCGTTCCGTTCAATTTTGTTTTTTGTATGTAATAATTTTCTTTGGAATTGTTGTATGTCTTTATGACGAACTCTTTGCCTTTGTAATATTTAGAATCAAGTTTGATGGTAACCTCCTCAAAGATGGGGCTGGTAATTTCGTAAACAGGATTTTGTGAAACTGTGCCTTTAAGACTGAACAATCCTATAGACATTAACGCACTCAGCGATCCCATCTGCCCCTGGTCTTCATCATGGCCACCGTATCCAAGATCAGGTGTTGTACCTCCATAGGCTTGTTCCTGAACCTTTCGTACCCAATACTGCGTAAGCCAAGGTTTGCCTGCATAGTTAAATACATGTGCATTGGAAAGGCCCGGTTGATTTGCATAACTAACGTAACCATCATTGTAGGCAAACACAAAATCATCCGGCGCTGCTTTTTCAAAGGCATAATTTAATTTGTTGCAAAGGCTATCGTTGCCACCCATAAGTTCCGCCAATCCTTTTATATCCTGCGACACACCCCACGTTCCCTGCCATGCATTTGCTTCGATCCACCCGGCGCCACTTAGCGGGTCATTGTGTGAAAAGTTACCCTCCTTGTCTTTTGGAAACAATAAACCTTGTGCAGGATTGAAACATTTTTTCCAGCCTTCGGATCTTTTTGCAAAAAAATTATAATCCTTTTTCCTGCCGAGACTTTGTGCCATTTGTGCGATCGCGTAATCCTGGAATGCCGCTTCAATAGTTATCCCTGCGTTATCTTTCCACCAGCCATTTTTTGTGTAAAAGCTAATGTCTTCTTTACTTCCAAGCATACCACCCGGTAAATGATTTTGTTTGATAATATTAAATGCATGTGTTTTGTCTGCCTTGGTAAGTAAACCTTTTTGAAAGGTGCTGGTAATAAGATTGGTAGCAGGGCAACTGGTCATAATATAAGAATAACCACCGCCGCTTGGCCCACGTGGAAGCAGGTAGCCGTTATCGGCATATTGTATAAGTGAGGCAGAAATTTCATCTTCAACTTCAGGCCATGCAAGCCCCCATAGAATATTCAGGTTCCATTGCGTAAGCCAGAAAGCATCTGAATTATACATGTTGAATTTCAACTTCCCGTTATCGTCTTTAGGTAAAGTTTTTATTTTGAAAATAGCATCGGTAAAATTTCCCTTCCGTTTTCCTGTTGTTCTGTCGGGATAATCTCCGGATACATCATTGATCTTGTGGCGGCCTAAAAGCGTATGCCAGAGATCGGTATAAAATTTAGTTTTTTGCGCGGCTGTTCCTCCTTTCACGTCGATTTTTCCAAGCCATTCATTCCAGGTTTTTTGCGTAGCGTTTCTCACTTCATCAAAATCCCAGGTGGTACATTCAGCATTTAAATTTGCCCTGGCATTTTCTATGCTTGTATAAGAAATCGCAATCTTCATTTTAATTTTGTCGCCGCCTTTCACATCATAGTCTGCGGCAATTCCTGCGCTGTCGCCTCGTATACTTTCAATATTTGAAAATTGCTGCAAACCCTGCCAGCCATTGAACGATTTGCAAGGCTTATCCATCTGTATTACAAAGTAAACTTTCACATCTCTTGGCCCGCCCCAATATCGTTTAATGGAACTGAATGAACCTTCGAATTCCTGGTTGCTTACTTTCTTTACCTCCGTATTGGCCATGGTACTGTTACTAATGTAGCCACCGAGATTAATGATTAAGCGGGTAGCCATACCTGTTGAATACGTAAACCTGTAAAAACTTACCCGGTCTGTTGCAGTAAATTCAACCCATGTTTTTGGATCTCTTAAATAAACACGTTGATAACCGGGCTGAACTATTTCATCATCATGACTGAATTTTGACTTCCAGCCATCGGTACCTAAAGTAGGATCAGCAGAAGGTAATGCAGGCATGATGCCAATGCCAGACATCATCCAGTTATGGATCTGGCTGAATTCCAATATTTCATTTTCATTATAATTATAGCCACCCCCATTTTGATTTTTATTTCTTGTAAGTGGTGCTGCGCCTACCATACCGAAAGGTGTTTGTCCGGGTATAAAAAAAATGTAACGTCCCCGGTTGGTCTCGATATACGGATCAACCCATGAAACGTAGTCTGTCTTATCTGACTTCGCCGGGTATACTTCTATTTCTGAAAAACCAAGGTCTTTACCTTTTCCATCAGTAGTTATAAAACGAACCCATGTTATTTTTTTAGCATCAAAGTTTACCAGCTTTGCAGTTCCATCGTTTGGAATCTCATCTACCCAAATCACGCTGTTGTCACTAAACAACAACTTGCCACTTGCAATATGATCATTCATATTGGGCCGGTCGAAAAGCAAGATCTTATTTACCAGTTGCGGCTGGTTCCAATCTAATTGTATCCAGGGAAATCTTACATATCCCCAGTCGGTTGTTACACCTTCGCAGGCCCATTCACCATTATTGTCTACGCCTATTATACCATCGGTAATATTAGCTGGTTTAAACTTCTCATTAAGTGAAGTCGAAGCGGTAATTTTTGCCGAAGGCGCGATGTTGCTAGGGCTGGCTATCGTGTATAAACAAATTGTAGAAAAGCAAAGTAGTACCAGCAATTTTTGATAATTCATGTTACATTTTTTTAAAGATATTTTCGAGGGCGAGGATTATCAAATAGAATTAATGGAATCATTTGATTGATTAGAAAGCAAAGCTTCAATTGGTACTGTTCAATTAATTAAACAAAATAGTTTGCGACACGACAGAAATATGAACACTTCTTTTAAACGATAGAAAAACCTCCAACATAGCGATTCGTTTTATTCATCTGTATAACCGGGGAAGTGTTGCTTTTTTTACGGTACCCGGTGGCAGCCAGTATAGTTCAATCTCTTCCAGGGATTTTCCTTTTGTTTCAGGTATCATTTTAAACACGAATACAAATGCTATAATCGACATTACCATATAGATCCAAAACGTAAATGCGCTGCCGATTGAATCGAGAAGCATCGGAAATGTTTGTGAAACGAGATAAACAGATGCCCATAAAAAAAAGATGCATACCGACATGGCCATTCCCCTGTTGCGGTTAGAAAAAATCTCGGAGATAACCACGAATGCAAGTGGCCCAAGCGAAATTGCAAAGCAGGCAATATATGCAAGAATAGCAATTAGCACAAGATAGCCCTTTGCAAAGCCAAAATAAAATGCACTTCCGACAATAGCCAGGCAAATAGCCATACCTGAAGCGCCTAATAGCAACAACGTTCTTCTTCCCCATTTGTCGACATATTTTATAGCAACCAGCGTAAACAGAACATTGATCACACCTACTAATACAGTTTGCATTAACGCGGAGCCCGAACCGTCTCCTGTTGATTTAAATATTTCAGGAGCATAATACATGATGGCATTGATGCCGGTCACCTGCGAAAAAATACACAGGATTATTCCTATCATTAACGCTTTCCTGATTCCTGGTTTTAGTATATCTGAAAAAGAACTTTTTTCGATATTCAATGCAGCTTTAATTTCTTCGAGCTCACTTTTTGCTTTTTGTGCGCCATTTACTTTTGAAAGAATTAATTCGGCTTCATCCCACCGCTCTTTTTGAGCGAGCCAGCGCGGGCTTTCAGGAACAAAGAAGAGAAGTATCAAAAATATAAGTGAAGGAAATACACCGGAACCAAACATCCATCTCCAGCCGGTTGAAATATTCCATGCTTCATCGTACCAGCCTGCTATGGTAGCATTCACAAAGTAAATAAGTAAGATGCCCGATACAATTCCTAATTGGTTTATTGATACCAACTGACCCCTTATTTTGGCAGGAGCTATTTCAGAAATATACATAGGCGCCAGCATGGAAGCGATGCCGATACCAAGTCCGCCGATCAGGCGGAAGAAAACAAACCAGTTAAGACTCATTGGCATGGCGATTCCGAGAGATGAAACAGCGAAGAGTATGGCAGATAAAATCAATACTTTTTTTCGGCCAATGCCATCACTTAGTTTGCCTGCAAACATAGCGCCCACTATACAGCCAATAAGTGCACACGAAGCTACCCAGCCGACCATCGCCGATGACAGGTCATATCTTTTTTGTATAAAGCCAATTGCGCCGGCAACTACAGCGGTGTCGTAACCAAACAAAAGGCCACCCACCGCAGCAACGATTGTAGCTTTGTATACATACCATTTATTCACTGTGTTGTTCATTTCTTTTTAATTAATGCGGTAATCAATTAAGTTTTGTGTTCTTACGTAAGCTTTAATGGTAGCGCATTCGCAGTCTTCACTTTCTCCATACGGACGAACGGAATATTCCCCCACGGCTGCAGGAACTATGAAAGTTTCGGCATAGTGAATAATAAAAGGTTCGAATAGATTGCCCGGGCTTTCTACAATCGCTTCTCTTCCTTCTATAAGGTTTAGCACATTAAAATTTCCGTTTGTGTTGTGTATTACTTTTTTATTAAACCAATGCCGGCGTGTTTCAATAAACGATGTTGTATCAAGGCCTGTCCGTTCTTCACGCCATCCCTCGCCTTCACCTATTTGTTCAAACCTGTTTATAATATTTTCCTCTGTCCAGCTTGCTGTTCTGTCCCACTGTATAACCTGCTTGCCATGATCAAGTGAAATGGGGCGGGGCTTTCCATCAAGCCCCATTCTTCCCCAGTCCCAAAGTTTGAAAGTGAAAATATAAGGAGTTGCGCTTATTTCAAGCACGACAGTATCTGCTCCCGAACAGTGAATAGTGCCGGCAGGTATTAAGATGTGATCATGCTTTTTCACGGGCCATTTTTCTACATATTTTTCCGCATCAAAATCACCTCCTGTATCCTGGACTCTTTCCAATTCATGCACCATTTTTTCAGGAACTATTTCTTCCCGTAGGCCGAGATATACGAAGGCGCCTTCTTTCGCATCTAAAATATAGTAGCTTTCATCCTGCGTATAAGCCATCCCGAATTTTTCCCGGATATATTCTTTCAGCGGATGAACCTGCAGGCTCAGATTGCCCCCGTCCATTGTATCAAGAAAATCAAAACGAATTGGGAATTCTGTGCCAAAGGCTTCGAAGACTTTTTTCCCTAAAAGCTTTTCAGGCTTTGCAAAAACAAGGTTGATCGCTGGTGTTTCAAACAGGATATCATTAAAAGAAAACAATAAACTATTCTCTTCAGGAACACAATCAAAGCCCCACGCAAAATTTTGTTGTTCCCGGTCAAGATCACACACTTCCTTAAGCCACTGGCCTCCCCAGGGCCCGGGGTCGAAAAAAGGGACCACACGTAATGGCCGGGTTATAGCTTCCGATAAAGCATCTTTTAATGCGCTGCCCGAAATCAATTTTGGATTTTCAACAAGTGTGGTATCTATTATATAATCCCATTGATCCATGGTAGTTTGTTTGTGCCGGTCACAAACTCTCCAGTCAACAAAAAAACTACGCTTATACTTGTATGAAAATTCAGCGTTTGAATTTTCAGCGCCCATATTACTCACACTGTTATTTCTAAACCGGAGTTGAATTTCCCAACGGGGCATGTCTGCATATAAAAATATATCCGGCTTTGGCAAAATAAGAGTTGCGCCGATGCCGTAAACAATGGAGATGCCTTCTTTAATTTCTTCAATTTTACTTTGCAGCGATGCTATTTTTTGCACATCAAAAAAATCTGAAAGGTTTAATGGCGTCATGTATCCAAAAACAGGATCATCCGTCACAAATGGATAAACCATTTTTCCGATCTCTTCACAAGTTTGCATCGCGGTCGCTGCATCAAACGATATTGCCGACGGAAAATTCTTTTGAAACTGTGCAGCTATTTCACTGGTGTACACGCCATGATAACATTCAACAGCGATGGTTATTTTGTTATGGTGGTTTCCATCAATAATATTTTGTAGCTTATCAGAAATGTTTTTCCATCCCCCGATACACTTGTGGCCTGTAATTTTTATCGATGGAAATTTGTCAAAATTTGATTTTTTCAATTGGTTCATTTACGTATGATAGTATTCTTTCGACTATTAGCCGGTATTTTAAAAATGCTACGCTTTTATATTTTACGGATTTATGTATGCAATCGCCATCTTTCATGCGGTTTCCAAAAAATTTTCTAACTACTATATAACGATTCCGCATTTAGGTGAAGACAGGTTTAAAAATATCTTAGGAAGCATAAATGTATAGCAATCTTTTAAATGTTCAGACATTTGAACAATATAATTTGATATTTTCTTTTTTTAAATTTTAGATTTGTTTTACTTTAATTTTTTTTTCACCTTAAATTTAAAAAGAACGATAGCGCGATTAACAGGTTCAAAAAATAATTTTGTGAATTAATTACCATGATCGCACATTCAAACATAGATTGGTTGGTATTACCCTGTGTGATTTAGAGCAAGGTATTTCCAAGATACGGGTTTTGAAAAAATGCGATTTCAAAAATTTTATGAAGGGTTAACAAAAAAGATAGATGAAAACAAAAATTTTAATAGTTTATTTATTCGCTACATTAACAACGTTATGTTGTATTTCGCAAACAGTGCCTGGCACGATTTGGAGTGTGGGAACAGCTGACAAATCAGTATCTGAATTTGCCCTTGCTCCCAGCGGATTTAAAAGTTTTGTCGGGAAAGATTTTGGTTATGAAGACAAATATTTTTTGGTGGGATATTCTAATGAAAAAAAAGATTTCCCCTATGTGATCCCGGGCCCGGCTGATACGTGGGGTGGCACCTGGCCTACTGCAGGATGGAGAACTAACCAGGTAAATATTTTATTTGGTCTTGACAATGTACCGGCAAATGGAGAATATAAACTGGTGCTTAAAGTTTTGGATTATGCTAAAAAATTCCTTCCCCTTATTAAGGTAAGCATCAATGGCCAGGATGAAAAAATTCAGTTGGGACCTGCGACTTATGATCCTGGCCAGCAAGTGTACCCGCGATTGGATGAACCAGTTACTGATACTGCTTCAATAACGGGGAAGTTGTCATCAGCTACGGCGGAAACAATTGAAATTCCCATAAAACAGGCTATAATTAAAAGTGGCGGTAATCATGTAACCGTAACGGTGGTGGAAGGTAGCTGGATTATGTTTGATGCCATAAGTTTAACAGGACCTGCGGGTGTGATTTTAAACAAGCCAGGGCAAATGTTTGTCCGTGATGTGGCGCCCGCTGATTATGAATTGGCAAGTGATGGCGTTAATTATCAACCTTTATTAATCAACGCGGAATACCTGGAAGGAGCTCCCAAACTCGGGGTCGAGCTTGACGGTAAGATCATTTTTAATGAAACTTTGGAACAAGGCCACTATGTATTTGAGGCTTTAATGCCTGCTGTTACGAATTCTGTACAAAGTAAGTACCGGATTTTAGAAAATGGAAAGGTAATTGAAGAGGGTGCTGTGCAAAGGTCAAAACAAAAGTTACAAACGCTGGCTGATTATGTTGATACACGTTTAGGCACGGCTCACTCACGCTGGATGATTGCGCCCGGCCCCTGGATGCCGTTTAGTATGGTTAAGATGAGCCCGGATAATCAAAATGCAGGCTGGCAGGCTGGCTATCAGCCAACATTTGAGAGTGTGGGAACGTTCAGTCATATACACGAGTGGACCATGGCCGGGTTGGGAATTTTTGCGTCTAATGGAAAATTACAAACACAAATAGGGGATGAACATCATGCTGCCAGCGGCTATCGCTCACGCATAGACAAGCGATCGGAAGAGGCTCCTGTTGGTTATTATAAAGTACAACTTACAGATTATGATATCAAAGCTGAGATAACTGCTACTACGCGTTGCGGATTTGAACGTTTCACTTTTCCGGGGAATCGGGATAGCTCACGTATTTTAGTTGACTTGCATGTGCCGGCGGAATACGATTATCAAATGAGGGATGTAAAAGTGAAAAAAGTAAGTGATTACAGAATTGAAGGTTTCACGCATCACCTATCTCCCGGCGTTTGGAGCCACGATGCGTCGCAGGACTACACGCTTCATTTTGTCATAGAATTTGACCAGCCTATAAAAACTATCGGTAATTGGATTGATAATAAAATTCAATATGTAGATAGTTTACAGGCGAAGGATATTAAAAATGCCGGACTTTTTATAGAGTTTAATACTAAAAGCAATTCGGTTGTGCAGGTGCGGTCGGGCATTTCTTTGGTAAGCATTGAAAATGCAGCGTCAAATTTAAAAACAGAAATCGCGGACCCTTTTGGATGGGATTTTGAGGGAGTCCGGCAAAACCAATTGAATACCTGGAACGGCATTTTTAACCGGGTTAAAATAACATCAACGAACAGGTTGGAAAAGGTGCGTTTTTATAATTCAATGTATCGCTCAATCTGCAGTCGCAACACGTGGAGTGACATTAATGGCGAATGGCGTGGAACAGATGGAACAGTACACCATTTAAAAAGCAAAGATGATGTGGCATTAGGATGTGATGCTTTCTGGAATACTTTCTGGAACCTAAACCAGGTGTGGAATCTTGTAACACCTGAATGGAGCAACCGCTGGGTGAACTCGCAACTTGCAATGTATGATGCGTATGGTTGGCTCGCGAAAGGGCCAGCCGGTATGAATTTTATTCCCGTGATGGTTGGAGAGCATGAGATTCCCCAAATGGTTTCCGCCTATCAAATGGGCATTCGTGGCTTTGACGCAAGCAAAGTATTAGACGCCGCGGTAAAAATGCAAACCACTCCTGCTCAAAAAGTGTTTACCGGCTTTGCAGGAAACAGGGATCTCGTTGAATACGAAAAGCATAAATATGTGCCATCAGATAAAGGTCGTTTTTCAAATACAATGGAATATTCTTTTGATGACTGGACCGTTGGCCAATTAGCAAAGTCCACCGGTAAAGTGGATACTTACAAAAAATTTAATGAACGCGGTAGTTGGTGGAAAAACACAATAGATACTAACGGCTACAGTCACATGAAATTGAGCAACGGGCAATGGACAAACGATTTTGATCCTTTTAGAAGCGGTGCTAATGAAGAATATGTTGAGGGCAATGCATGGCAATTAACTTTTTTTGTTCCGCAGGATGTTCCGGCATTGATTAGAAAGATCGGCAAAAAGAAATTTATCGACAGGTTAGAATGGGGCTTTAAAGAAAGCGAACCCTGGCGTTATAATGGAATGAACGATCAATATTGGGATTACCCGGTGGTACAGGGAAACCAGCAATCAATGCATTTTGCTTTTCTCTTCAACTGGGCAGGTAAGCCATGGTCAACCCAAAAATGGAGCCGTTCTATACTTGATCGGTTCTATGGATATGAGGTTGCAAATGCCTACCTGGGAGATGAAGACCAGGGCCAGATGAGTGCCTGGTTAATTATGGCTTGTATAGGATTATTTCAAACCGATGGAGGTACCCGGGCCATTCCTGTTTATGAAATAGGAAGTCCTCTTTTTGAAAAGATCGAAATTGATTTAGGTGAAAGGTTTGGGCGTGGAAAAAAATTTACGATCATCGCTGAAGATGCTTCCCGTAAAAATATGTATGTACAGCATGCAACCCTTAACGGTCGTGTCTTAAACTCATTTAAATTTCCTGCTTCTGAGCTGTTAAAGGGTGGATCGCTTGTTTTAAAAATGGGCCCGAAACCCAATACAAAATGGGGAATTGCCGGGCAGTGAACAATACTTGCCTAATACTGAAAATTATCTTTTTGTTTTCTTTTGTTTGTTGCTTTGATAAGGTGGCTATCATGCGCTTTTGGCCAATCATTTTGGGATTGGACAGGCAAAGCCACTTAGTCTCGGGTACGGAACCTAAGCCTTTTATTGAAAGGATGCTGGTTAACTATTATTATATAAGTAGGTTATGCGGACTAAATAAGAACAAATTTTCTAACAATGCAGTTGCCACTTTTACCTGCGATAGATATTAGTATTTATTTGTAAGGATTTAAGCCTTAGAATTATCATTTATTCTATTTCTTAAATTTTTCTTAAAAAAAAGCGCCATTATGAAAATATGTTAGTATGTTTGAACATGTAAACGATTTGGAGTTTCCTTCTGCCCCCTGATTGCTGATAACCCTTATAGTTATTTTAATAAAACTGACAATTTATCAGTAAACGATTCAAAAAGTATCTGCTGATTTTTTTCGCCATCGAAATTTTATCACAGTTGAAAAAGCAGGAACGCGAAATCATAATTTTCCACCCCTTCGAATTATACAATAAGCAATTTCTAATAACCAATAAATACTTTTTATGACATGTAGATTAGTAAGCGGGATTGGCTCAAAAATGAAGTATACTTTTTGCCTGTTTGCGCTATCAATTTTTTCCTATTCGTCCTATTAGGGATGGCTGTCAAGGACTGGCGCCAGGCGGTGTTGGGAGAACCTTTTTTTCGGTGGAGATGGGTTTTACGATTTCCTGGATATATCTATTACCGGGAAAATATCTGATGAGCAGGGTAATGCCGTACGCGGGGTAAACGTGTTCGGAAAAAGGAACCACTAGTGGCACAGTTTCAGATGCGAGTGGAAATTTTACCTTAAGTGTGAAGGGACAAAATAGCGTCCTTGTTTTTTCCGCGGTTGGGTATGTAAGCCAGGAAATACCGGTAGGCTCTTCAACGTAGTAAATGTTACGATGGAACTTGACGTCAAAAAAACTTGATGAAGTAGTGGTGGTTGGTTATGGTACCAAAAAGAAATCAGAGCTTACCAATGCTGTTGTACAAACGACCGGTACTGAGCTCAAGAAATCAGTTGCGATATCCTTGTCAAATTCGTTATCAGGAAGGTTGGCCGGGCTATATGTTAACCAAAGAAGTGCGGTTCCGGGTTTTGATGATGCAGAGATTCTAGTAAGAGGTAACAATACTTACCGGAACAGTTCTGCTTTGATAGTTATTGATGGAGTTGCTAATGCAGATCCCGATGGATTAAATCGTCTTGATCCAAATGATATTGAAACTATTTCCGTATTGAAGGATGCTTCTGCGGCCATTTATGGAGCGCAGTCTGCAGGCGGTGTTATACTGGTAACTACTAAGCGGGGTAAAGCTGGAAAACCAATTTTTGATTTCAATACTAACTTTTCAAGTCAATCTCCTACTACCAAGGTAAGGTCGGCAAATGCTCTTGAATATATGAAAGTTCTTAATGACAGAAGACCATTGGAAGGTACGCCTCCGGACTTTCCTGATGATTTTGTACAGGCTTTTGCAGATGGGACAAGAAGGGCTGAAGACTGGTGGAAGGCATTGATCGGCCCCCCGGCTAACCAATCGAGGCAATCACTCAATATGAGTGGAGGCAATGAAAAAGTAAGATATTTTACCTCTATCGGCACGGCATCTCAAGGTGCAATTCTTCGTGGTGATGATAAATCAAAGCTTAGGCAATATAATGTCAGAAGTAATATGGATGTATCGGTTTCTGATCGCTTAACGGTAGGTGTGGATCTTTCCGCAAGAGAAAAAGATACACAAACACCACAGGGCGGCCCGGGGGGAGAAATTGGATACCTTGCATTTACCAGTCCATTACAGGAAGCTTACATTGGTGGCGATTATCGTTATCCCGGCGAAGGCTGGTCACAGTTAAATCCGGCGGCAAGAATTCTAAGTCCGGGATATCGCAGGTACAAAGCCGATGTTATTTCCGGAACAATCAGGTTTAAATATGATTTACCTTTTGTACAAGGACTATCACTGGAAGGTTTTGCATCTATAAATAAAGTTTCAAACTATAATAAAGCCTTTAACTATACCTGGTTTTATTACGAAAAAAATGCGGCAGGAGATATTTTGAAGATACCCTCAAGATCCGTGGAAGATATAGGATTGAGGGAAGATTTTACTCAAAGCCTGAGAACCACTGAACATATAAGATTTTCTTATTCAACCCGTATTCATGAGGATCATAAAATCGATGTTTTTGTGGCTTATGAACAAAGTGAATACAAGGATAACTTTTTCTGGGCACAACGTCTCGGTTTCGACTCGCCACTAATTGATCAATTGTCTGCAGGAAGTACAGATCGTGCAAATGGCAGCAACAGTGGTGGCGCCTCAGAATCTGCCAGGCAAAATTATTTCGGTCGTGCTTCATACCAATACAGGGATAAATATCTGTTAGGCCTTAGCGCCAGGTACGATGGTTCCAATATTTTTCCTAAAGATAAAAGGTTTGGATTTTTCCCCCAGGCATCAGCAGGATGGGTAATCAGTAAAGAATCGTTTATGCCAGCAAACTTATTCAGCAATTTAAAAATAAGAGCATCATGGGGCCGGTTGGGTAATGACAGGGTAGATCCTTTTCAGTACATTGGCGCATTTGGATATGCTCCCGGTTGGGTAGTAAATGGTGTTGATGCAAGAGGCATTGCAGCAACATCAACACCTAACCCTAACATTACCTGGGAAGTGAGTGAGAAAACAGATCTTGGTTTGGAAGCCGGCTTTTTAAATAACAACTTAACATTTGAAGTAGATATTTACAGAAGCAAGACATCCCACATTCTCGGCCGCCGGCAGGCATCTATCCCGGGCTATACAGGGCTGGTACTTCCTGATGAGAACATTGGAAAAATGGACAGTAAAGGAATAGAATTCCAGGCTGGATACAGGCAGAGCATAGGGAAATTAAATCTTAATCTCAGTGGTAACTTCTCTTTCAACGAAAATAAAATTATTTATTTTGATGAGACACCCCAGGCAGAACCTTATCAGAAACTTGAAGGAAATCCAATTAATTCTATTTTAGGGTATAAAGCAATAGGGATTTACCGCACAGCAGAAGACTTGACTAAATATACCGGTTACCCGGGGGCCACGATTGGGGAGTTAATATTTGCGGATTTAAATAACGATGGTATTGTGGATGGAAATGATACGTATAGGTTCAACGCCAGCGCATTTCCTAAAATGCAGTTTGGGCTTACAATAGGATTGGACTATGAAAGCTTTGACCTAACGCTCTTATTCCAGGGACAAAGCGGCGCCAAATGTCGTTTGAATAATGGGTTCAATTCAGGTGCTGCAGGTAATGGGCTTGCTTATGTAGCTAAGAACAGCTTTTCATTAGAAAATCCGAACGCCGTGCTTCCTGAGATTGCACCAAATGGTGTGGCTGCCGCTGATAACGATTTTTACTATCACGATGTAACCTGGTTAAGGATGAAGTCACTTCAACTGGGATATAATCTTCCTGCAAAATTAGTTACGAAGGTTGGAATTTCCGGCTTGAGATTATATGTATCAGGGGATAATTTATTTCTTATTTATAACAATCTAAAAAAATATGGTAATGGAGATCCTGAATTTTTAAGTGGAAATGGTGGTACTTATCCAAATATGAAAACTTTAAATGCAGGTCTTAATCTTTCTTTCTAAATAAAAAATAATATGAAATATTTACTTCTCAATAAAATGCGCTGGAAATTGATTGCAGTGATCATTATAGGCATTGTAGTTATCATCGCCTCATGCAGTAAAGATATCCTGGATAAAAAGCCATTGGATTCTATATCGGAAGATGCTGTTTTTAACGATGCCGTATTTCTTCAAAACTATGTATATAATGTATACAATGGCATCAAGCCGCCCTGGAGCCCGGGCACCGGTGGATATGAAGCATTAACTGATGTTGCAGTTGATCAGCCTGAAACACATGATCGGTCTGCCGGCATCCGTGAGTATCTGCAGGGGCTTCTTTCTCCGGATAATGTAACAGATCTTACCAATGTCTGGAACGATGAATACAGTTACATCAGAAAAGCAAATATTTTTTTTGAAAAAATTCAAGGCTCGTCTATTGCCTCTGATGTGCTTGACCCGATGAAAGGAGAAGTACACTTTTTACGGGCGTGGATGTATTTCGAACTTATGCGTACGTTTGGAGGAGTACCTATTATAACCAGCAGCTTTAACCTTAATGACCAAAGTTTTGATGTGCCCCGCAATACTTTTGATGAATGTGCATCTTTTGTATTGGGCCAATGCGATTCAGCATCTGCTTTGTTGAGTAGTACTAATGCGTTGCCTGGTAAAATAAGTAAAGAAGCCGTAATGGCTTTAAAGGCAAGAATACTGTTATACGTGGCGAGCCCATTGAATAACCCCACCAACGACATGGCCAAATGGCAGGCTGCAGAAGTAGCTACCAAAGCCGTGATAGATGCAGGTTTTTCATTACATCCTACAACTGAAGACTTATTTATTAAGCCTTTAAAAACTGATGAGATTATTCTTGGTAAATCTTTCACCCCTGGAACCCGCATACCCGATTGGGGATTCAATTACGATTATTGGCCCAGTGGTTTCGATGCCAGGCAGCGGATCGAGCCGACCCAAACATTTATCAACAGGTATCAACTTACAAATGGAGAATATCCCTATATGGCAGATGGGATAACTGTAAATCCTGCGTCAGGATACGATCCACAGCACCCTAATGTGAACAGGGATCCGCGGTATTACGTTGATATTATTTACCCCGGCGCAAGCCCCGTTACTATAAACGATGGTGCAAAGAGCACAGCAAGAACTTATGAATATTGGGAAGATGCAAATCCAAACCCTAATAATGATCCTCCGTATGCGAACCCAAATAAGATAGATCCAATTAACGGAAAAGATCTTTTTGATTTTGGCAGGGATTCTAAAACATATTGGGTAAAGGGTTTAACGCCATTTCATTGGAGGGTTCAAACGGGCTATACTTTTAAAAAGCTAACAGATTTTAAAGGCCCTCGTGCCAGCTTTGATTATGATTATGCCCAGGTAGTTGTTTTCATGAGACTGGCAGAATTTTATTTAAACTACGCTGAAATTCAAATAGCATTGGGTAACGAAGCTTTGGCAAAGGAATACATCAACAAAGTAAGAAAAAGGCCTTCTGTAAATATGCCCGATATCACCAGCTCAGGTGCCGATTTGGTAAGAGATTATAGAAATGAAAGGGCGATAGAATTATTGTTGGAAGATTCAAGGTTCTTCGATCTTATGCGCTGGAAAGCTGCTCCGGGAAATGTAGATATTCCAATCCGTGGTTTAACAAGTGTTACAATGGATTGGACAGGTGCTCAGGCCGGAGACTTGTTGGGTAAACTAACTTACACATATGGTGTTATCCCCGAGGCAGAAGTAAGAACCGCCTGGAAAGGTGATTATTATTATCTCTTCCCAATTCCAAATGATGAGATTAAGAAAAGCAACAACGCGATAAAACAGAATCCGGGATATTAGGATGTTGCTAAAGGAAAATAAAATTGTCTCATAGGTAAATTTTCATAGTTGTTTAATTTAAACTGATGGCGGGTTTTCCCGCCATTTGTTTTTTGCTTCATAAAAAACTTATGAGTTTTCAGAACTTTAAAAATTACGAAGCTGAAGACAGGTCTTTTAAACAGTACTATCTGAAGCCTCGGCATCTCAGACTTGTGTAATCTTAGATTGAGTTGTATTAAATCATTTGACTTACACAATAAAGTCATTACGTCTACTTAAAATCAAGTTTCCTTACTTTACCATTACTGTCGGTTATACTTACAGAAGCAACATTTTTATTAATGCTTATAAACCTGGCCGATTGAGATATAAATGACGAGCCACAATAAAATTCCTCTTTTTGCTTCTTACCATTTTTGAATAAAATTTCGGCGCTTACATCATTGGGGTTTAAAGAGATATTGGTCACATTATTTTTTAGTTCAAATACTTTTAAAGGCCCGCGGTTTTGCGCCGCAGCAAGCAGATAGTTTTCGTTTTTACTTCTCAATTTTATCAATGCTTTTCCATTACCCGGAATGAAAATGCCACTTTCAAGAATTGATTGAGGAATAAAATTTCCTTTGCCGTCACCCTTCATCATTAAACCATTTAAAGCATCATAACGGCCGGTAGTTACCTCAGTTCCATAATCATTTGTATTGATGACAACATCGAGATTGCCATCACCATCAAAATCGTCAACCACCATACCGTTTAAGGCGGAAAACTGTGCGGTGAATGGTAAAGAAATCAATGTGAATTTTCCATTGCCATCATTTCTGCAATAGCAGGAGCTTAAGTTATTTGCTTTTAAGATTAACGCATCCTTTAATTGATCTTTTGTAAAAAGGCTGTCCATGGTAGTGGTAGCATACGATTTATAACTTCCAAATTTCGACCGCATTCTTATCATTTGCTTTATGATATCATCCCTGCCTTGTGCAGGAAATTCTTTCATTGATGTGTCCTGCTGACTTGCCGGTAAAAACAGGGAGGGGAAGGCATCGTAGCTTTCATTGTTATCAAAGTCTTTTGCATAAATCGAAACCGGGTATTGTGCAGATGCTTTATAAAAAGAATTAGCCCCAACATTACCAATTATATAATCTATGTCACCATCATTATCAAAATCGCCGGCAGCAATGCTGTTCCACCATCCCACCTGGTTTGCAATACCTGAATTTGTAGTTACATTTTTGAAAACGCCTTTGTCATTTTTTAAAAAAGTTACAGGCATCCATTCACCCGCGAGTATAAGATCGGGCCAGCCATCGTTATCAAAATCCGTAAACAATGCATCACACACGAGACCAATAGTTATTCAAATCTTTTGCTACCTGGCTGGTAACATCGGTGAATTTTACCTGGCCATTTTTAGAATCATTTCTGTAAATATAACTTGATACAGGCTTGGGGTAATTCCACGGGTCCACCCTGCCTGCAATAAAAAGATCGAGGTCGCCATCTTTGTCATAGTCTATTGCTCTTACGCAAGACTTACTGGTGAAGTTTAAAGGAATCGCGGCACTATCAATTGTGAAATTTCCATGTCCGTCATTTTTTAAAAACTCATCCTGGTAAGCTGCAGTGTTTGGTTTGCTTTGATATCCTCCGCGGGCAATGTAAAGATCTAAATCACCGTCACCATCAGCATCAAACAAAATGGTTCCCATATCCTGAAATTGTGCATCTCCATTTCCGGCTGGAGGTATTAATGGTTTTTGTAAAAATGACCCGCCGGCCTGCTGCAAAAAAACCGTCGCTCCAAAAGATGAATTTCCTCCCACAATCATATCATCCAATCCATCTCCGTTTATATCTCCGGCGGCAAGAGACGGGCCATACTCGGAAAACTTATGTGGCAATAATTTTTGAATATTGAAATCGATATAGTCTATTTGCGCATGCGTATAATGGATGCCTAAAGAATCTGTAATTTCTTTGAACAAGGTGTTTTGAGCAAAAACGGGTATGCTCCAATTATAACTACTTCGCGCATTTTTCTTTTCGACCTTTAGTGTTTGGTCTGGTGCGACATTTTCAAGCAATTGCTTACTTCCATCAGGCCATATCACGATCAAGGAATCGATTGTTGAAACATCACCAAAACCAAAATGAGGATTTAGTTGAATAGACGACAGGTATCCGCGATAGGGAGTTTGCTCGTAGGCCTGTTTCTTTTTACCATAATATAATTCAATCCAGGTGCCGAGGCCATTTAGATTCAAAGAATCACCTGATAATTGTATAGACAGGTAATGTTTATCCTTTGGTTTTTCATCCATCAGCGTATTCTCATAAAGAGAAGCCTCGTCATTAATATTATTTACAATCATATCCAGGTCGCCATCATTATCAAGATCTGCATAGGCTGCGCCGTTTGAAAAAGAAACCTTGTTTAATCCCCAGGCAGAAGTCACATTATTAAACCTGCAATCGCCCTCATTGTGAAAGGCGTAATTATGTAATTTGACCTGCGGTATCTGTGAGAGCATAAAAGAAGTAGATGCCACAGATGAAGACTCTTGCCTAAAGGCAATAAAATCATGGTCAGTTACATCCCTCGGGAAACCGTTAGTAATCACTAAATCCCGAAAGCCGTCATTGTCAAAATCTGCAACTAACGGTGTCCAGCTCCAGTCAGTTTCTGCCATGCCTGAAAAATAACCTATGTCGGAAAAGACCGGGTCGCCAATAGAATCATTTGCATTTACCCGCGGCCCCTGGTTTACCTGCAGGGAGTTTCGCACATATTGTATTTGATATTTAAAATTGTCATAGAATAGAATTGTCTGGTAACTGTTCGGGCCCATCATCATCTTCTTGCGATAATTATCTTCAGGGTTCATATCAAGTTCAACAATGTCTGACAGGCCATCATTATTGATATCGATCACATCCTGTCCCATTCCATTTGCCGATGTATGTTTAAAATAAGAAGATGCTTTGTCAGTAAAAGTGCCATCATGATTATTAATATAAAGCAGGTCATTGGAGATAAAATCGTTGGTTACAAAAATATCTTTCCATCCATCTTTATTTATATCTGCTATAGTTGCTCCATGGCCATAGCCTTCAATAGTTAAGCCTGCTTCTTTCGTAACATTTGTAAACACGGGATGTTTTAATGAACTATCCATGTCGTTCCGGTAAAGCCGCCCGGTACTTGGAAAAGAGCCGTCCGTTATTTTGGCCTTAAACATCGCGGGGTTCACATTGGGAAGAATTTGGTTTACCACGAGATACATATCCAGGTCGCCATCGTTATCATAATCAAAGAAATTTGCCATGGTTGAATGCGTGGTATCATCAAGCCCATAAGCAGCAGCCTGTTCTTTAAAAACGGGCACACCATTTTTGTCAATCCCCTGGTTTATATACAAAAGATTTTTTCTTTTTTCAGGGTTCTTATCTATCGAAGCACATACATACATATCCATCCATCCGTCGTTGTTAATATCTATGACCGCTACACCTCTGCACCACCGGCCATCTCCACTTACACCGGCCGTATTTGTAATATCTTCAAACTGCATTTTTCCTTTATTCAAATACAGTTTATTCGACACCAGGCTACCTGTAAAATAGATGTCCTGCAAACCGTCGTTATTAAAATCACCCACTCCGACCCCGCCGCCGTTATAAATATTTGTGACATTAATCGGGTTGATAGAATCCGTCTCAACTATCTTATTATTAAAATCAATTCCGGAATGATCGGACGATATCAATTTAAAAAGTTCAGTATTTTGTTTGCAGGAGACGAGAGAGCAATGAAACAATAAAAAAAATAAAAACACAATGAATATATTTCATATGAATCGCTTTACTTGTAATTTAGTTATAAAAGCCATCACCGGATTTTATTGTGTGGATGGAGGAGGAACCTTCGTACCCCAGTCTAGATTTGGCTTGTCACCCATTACAAATAAAAGATTACCGCCCTTCATCAATTCATCCCTGTACATCCAGCAATTGATTAAGGTTTTTCCATTCCATTGTGCAGATTGAATATAGAAATTTTCGGTGTTGTTATTCTTTGTTTCAATGACTAGCTTTTTTCCATTGCCTAATTGAATTGTTGCTTTATTAAAAAGTGGGCTTCCGATTTCTACAATCGGACGGCCATCAGTAAAACCTTTTACGTCAAACAGGCCCAGCGCCGCCATCACATACCATGAACCAAGCTGGCCCTGGTCTTCATCCTGCCCATACCCGTAACCGTGAATTTGCCCTGTACCATAAAATTCATTACAAATTGCCCGGGTCCATTTTTGCGTAAGCCAGGGCTTGCCTGAGAAATTAAATAACCAGCTTATGTGAAGATCGGGCTGGTTGCCATGATTGTAAACGGATTTAATTCCTGCAAAAGCATTGATCTCCTTGCCACCTCCAAATGAATATTTCTGCGCAGTATCAAATAAGGTATTCAGGCGCGTGTTGAAATCTGCTTTGCCAATTTTATCAATGAGGCCGACGGGATTTTGGGGCACATAAAAAGTATATTGAATGGCGTTTCCTTCCTGGAAACCCCGCCACGGCTGGTAGGGATCAAACTTGTCAATAAAGGCTCCTTCCGCATTTCTGGGATGAATTAATTTTTCTCCCGGATCAAAAATCAATGACCAGCCATTTGAATATTTAATTAGTTTTTTATAGTCCTCTTTATGCCCTAAAGATTTTGCCATTTGCGCTGCCGCGAAAGTACTGAAGCTGTATTCGAGTGTATGTGAAGCCGAAAATTGTGATCCTGTGCTATCTGTTCTGTCGTCTTCAAGATTAGGAGAATATCCTTTTTCGAGAAAAGCTTTAAGGTCAGTTTTCCCGGAGCCTACCGGCCTGTTATCATAGCCTAATTCGTTTTTCTTTACCGCTTCATAAGCCAATGGGATATCATAATTGCGCAAACCAATATTATAAGCTGCCGCGATAGTTAATCCGACAAAATTTGTTCCCACACCTGAGACAAAATTACTATTCGCGATGCCATCGCCAAACCATCCTCTTTGTTTATATATCTCCAATTGCGTTTGTACGTAACTGGTATAGTGTTCGGGATAGGCGAGTGCCCATAATTGTGTCAGGTTCCAAAAGGCCCCCCATATGGCATCGGTATTATAAAAGTCATATTTAAAGTCACCGGCTTTGCCTTTGGGCAGATGGCCGATGCTGCCATCCTGTTTTGGATAATCGCCGTTCACATCACTGGCAATTCCTCTCCCCAGCAATGCATGAAATAGCCCTGTATAAAATTTTGTTTTATCATCATCGTTATTTCCTTCCACACTAAGTTTACTCAATTCCTTTTGCCATGTTTTTGCTGCAAGTTCCCGTGCCTGGTCAAATGTTAGGTTCTCGGCCTCGGTTATTAAATTTTGCTTTGCATTCTCTGTGGATGTATAAGAAAGCCCGACTTTCAATTCTATTACTTCTTTGTCTGTGGTGTTGTATTCAAGAAATAAACCGGCACCTTTACCTTTGGCAGAGCTGGTATTTTGCTCAATACCTGATGCATTAAAAGCGCCGATTGATACTGGTTTTCGGCTCACTTCTCCCCAGAAATACATGGAGACACGTCCACCCTTATCATATTTCTGCACATACTTTGGATTGGTAGTTACAAAGCCTTCGAAGTGTGTATCATCAATCATTCTTACAGCTGCATCGGTGACCGGCCCGCTTTCCCCCTGCACATTTCCAATATCAAAAATGATCCTCGACTGGTCGTTTTTTGGAAAGGTGTATTTATGAAACCCGACTCTTTTAGTGGCGGTTAATTCTGCGGTAATATTGTAATCATCGAGCAATACTTTGTAATAGCCAGGCTTCGCAACTTCATTCTTTCTGTCGAACCGCGATCTGTAACCCTCGTCCGGTTTTTCAAGCTCACCCGGAATAACTTTTAACGGCCCTGTAGCCGGCATAACAGAGATACCGCCCACCTGCCATTCATGAAAATGCACAAAGCCTTCAATTGAATTGTGCCGGGCATCGTACCCGACAGCTTCCCACCCGGAAGGGTTTCCATAATGCCCATTTGTTGATGGAGCCAGCTTGGCCATACCATGAGGCATAGCCGCAGGCGTATAGAAGAACCACCTGCTATGTGCTGTACCGATATTGGGATCTACATATTTGAAAATGTCTTGTGCAACCGATTTATAATACACTGCCATGAGTAATAGCGGCAAAATATATAACTTGAAAAATACTTTCATAAAAATTTGATTAGAGCCTGAGGTAACAATTCATTCAAAAAATATTGTTAGAAATTATTTTGGTAAAAAGTTTTCTCAAAGGATTGCATTGTTTGAAATCTTGATTTTCCAAAAATGCATCCACATTTTATACTACAGCTTTCATAAAAGGAACGATTAATTTTTTGCTGTGCCGGCCTTGAACTTATCTTGTAATTTTTTTATCAGGCAACGTTATCTGCCGGATTCGGTTAAACTGATTTTATTTATACCTCTATTAAATGAGCCGCTCCTGCAATGGCAGACAATTCCATTTTGCGCGAAATATTTATTTGAATATCTATATCATAGTGGCTTTTCAATTCTGCAATTAGTGAAGGGAGAAAGAGTCCGGAAGATTTACATATACTTCCTCCGAGAATAATACACTCGGCATTAAATGACTTTATCCAGGGAGCGAGGCACTGAGCAATATTTTTACCATAAATTTCAAACACTACTTTAGCGAAAGAATCATTGTGCACTATTGCGGCATTTGCAATTTCTTTAACCTCACTGATTTCCTTAGGGAATATTGATAGCCCAAGGTATTTCTTCATCAGCCAGCGGGATGAAACGTAATCTTCAGCGATACCTTCTTTATAAGGAACATTATACAAATAACCTTTTTCAGGAACATCGTTTCCTTCTTTTACTAATCTTTTTTCTTTGATAAATGCTGCACCAAAACCGGTTCCCAGTGTTATTGCAATAATATTTTTATACAGAACTCCTTCCCCAGACATTGCTTCCCCCAAACCAAAACAGTCTGCATCATTTCTAAATAGCAAGGGAAAGTTGGCAGGGAGATTTAACCTGCTGCTGATAGCCTCTTTGATGCTCATACCATACAAGCTTTCATATTTTCCTACACCATTCAACAACGAAATTCCGTTTTCATAATCAAAGGGGCCGGGCATTGCAACACCAATACCTCTCAGCTCTTTCTCCTGTAAATGAGATAAAGTTTCTTTCATAGTTTGAACCCACTGATCAATAATAATTTTCGGATTTTTTACCTGGGTGTCCACCATGTTTTTGCAAAACGTCTCTGCTAAAACTTCGCCTTTAAAGTTGACTAATGCCGAGGAAATGTGAGAACCTCCCACATCAATTCCAAGTACTACATTGTTGGCATGTTTGAACATAATAATTCCTTTCAAAAAAAATCAGGCCTTCTTGATATCTATTGAATAAATAAATTTATCTGAACGATAATAGCCGAGGTTATATTCTATCGGTCTGTCGCCTACATCATATACAAACCGCTCTCTGAACAAAACCGGTTCTGAAGCGGCTATTTTCAACTTTTTCCCGATATTTTTTGCAAGTCTCGCGCTTATATTTTCAGCAGAACGTACAACCACAATTCCATATTTCTTTTCAAGCATCGGATAGAGTGGTATATCGAATTCATCTTTGTCATTTACCCCGATTCGCGGATGAAAATAGCTTTCAAAATAAACAATTGAGTCTCCTGCGGTTCCTTTTAATTTAGATAATTTTAAGACTTTAGTATTCTTTGATACATTGAAGAAATCCATTATTTTTTTATCGGGCAAAACCCACTCAACCTTAAGCTCCAGGTTGATAACGTGAATACCTTTTTCCTTCATTTCCTGGGTAAAACTGTACCAATGATCAAGCCCGGTGGCCAAAGGCTTTTTTATAGCAGCCTTGGTTCCAACTCCTTTTTTTCGTACAATTAATCCTTCGTGCTGCAGCTTATTTGTAGCCTGGCGAATCGTGTTGCGGGACACGCCCAACCTGTTAGCTAATTCAACCTCCTTTGGAAAAAAAGCCCCCTCTTTAAACTCAGGCGCGGCAATCATTTTGCGCAATAGTTCTTCTACCTGATAATGCAGGGGAACGTTGCTTTTATGGTTAATTTGAAACTTCATATTAGTTCTAATGTTCAAACATACATATTTTTTATTCTACTTAAAAGTTTTACTTTTTGAGGCGGCAATCTGGTTTAAACATTAGGTTTTTTTAAACGAAATAATTTTACACATTTTGAAAAAATAAAAGAAGAATTATTTTTTTAAGTTTTATGTTGTTGTTAAAAAAGAGATGGTAAAATAATATTGTGCTATAAACATTGATATAAAAAATAGGTGGCAAATATTGGGTTTGGCTACCTGCTTCTTAGTAAGCTGCTAATGCTTCTGGTTAAAGAATAGGTGAGTGCGTTACTTGTTGCACTCGTAAGTATGATTTATTGAGTTATCAGTGAATTTGCTGTCCTTTATTTTGAACCAATTTTCTTAGCTTTCGGGAAACACATGATTAGCCATGTTTTTTTATTTTAAAATTGAATAACAGTTTTACCTATCGTCTTTCCGGATTCCTGCATTTTGTGAGCTTCTTTTAAGTTCGCTACGGTAAAGCCTTTGAGGGTGGTTGTTAATGTAGTTTTAAGCGTTCCGGCTTCCAGCAGATCAGCAATTTTATTCAGTATCTGATGTTGTCTTTCTATATCACCTGTAGTGAACATAGAACGGGTGTACATTAATTCCCAGGAAAAACTTACACTCTTTGTTTTGAGTAAATCCAGGTTCAATTGCTTGCTGCTGCCGGTAATGGAAACGATATGCCCCTGTGGTTTAATGATCTCTGCAGCAGTTTCCCAATAGCTTCCCAGGTCTGCAAAATCTAAAATATAGTCTACCTGGCTATGACCGATTTTTTCTAATTCGGCTTTAAGATTATGGTGATTCACTACAAAGTCGGCACCCAGGCTTTTACACCAGTTTTCTGAGTCAGCTCTTGAGGCGGTAGCGATTACCGTTAGTCCGGCCACTTTTTTGGCAATTTGTATCGCAATGGAACCAACACCGCCGGCGCCAGCTAAGATCAATACGGTTTTTCCTCTATCTGTTTGGGGGTTCACCTTTATGCGGTCGAACAAAGATTCCCATGCAGTTAATCCGGTTAACGGGATGGCTGCGGCTTCTGCGTCAGATAAGTTTTTTGGTTTGCGTCCTGCAATGCGTTCATCAATAAGTTGGTACTCGGCGTTACTTCCACTGCGGGTAATGTCTCCGGCATAATAAACGGCATCACCCATTTTGAACCTCGATGTTGTATCTCCCACGGCTTCTACAATACCCACGGCATCCCATCCAATAATTTTTGGCGTATCAAGAACGGTGTCTTTTGCTGCATTTCGCCTGATCTTGAAATCAACGGGGTTTACTGATATGGCTGAAATCTTTACCAGCAAATCATAACCCGTCGGGGTTGGTTTCTCCATTTCAAATTCAATAAAACTTTCTTTTTCAGTAATAGGTAATGATTGTTTAAATCCAATTGCTTTCATTTTTCTTGTTTTAGTGTTATTTCTGTATTCTATAATTTTTATGGTTGCAAACTTATGTATAGTTTGTCGCTACACAATAACGGACAAAATGGACCGTATGATAATTACAAAAATGAACGTGTATGCGTAGTTTAGAAGAAAAAGAGTATCGATTCTTCGCAGATTATAATGGGCTAATGAATCCTTTTCACGGCAACGTCTGTCCCCCAGGACTTCTGAACCCTTGTAAATGCTATTGCAGCACAACCCACCCCGCAAGATTTTAGAAATATCTTTCTTACATCCTATAAAGCACTAATAACAAACCGAACATTGACTGTATCAAAATCGAACAGTTGCTGCTGGTAAAAAGAACACTTTTCTACTGATAATCACTTGCATAGAATAACGGTATTGGCCTTGCAGGTTTGTAAAGCAATTTGATCATACCGGCCAGGCTATTAATATAATTATCCTGTTATGTTTAAAAATTATTTCAAGATTACGTGGAGAAACTTAATAAAAAATAAGACATTCTCTTCCATAAATATTTTTGGTTTGTGTGCAGGCCTCGTTTGCTGCATGATGATAAGTGTGTACATTTTGCATGAAACCAGTTATGATAAATACCAGGCAAATGCCGATAACATTTACCAGGTAGGAACAACCTTTGTAAGCAATGGCGAAGATCACAGAACTGCTAATACACCTGCCCCGGTAGGTGCCGCATTGCAACAGGATTTTCCGGCTGTGCAGCAAAGTGTGCGATTGATGAGCTTGTTTGCAGAGGATAAAACATTAATTCAATACAATATAAAAAGCGGACAGACAAAATCATTTTATGAAACAAGAGGCTTTCTTACCGATTCTACTTTCTTCCGCATGTTCACCTATAATTTTATCGAGGGTAATGCGGCCAATGCATTGAATGAACCGCGAACGGCTGTGTTGTCAGAAGAGATTGCTAAAAAATTATTTGGCAGCGAATCTGCATTAAATAAGTTGATTCATATAAGCAGCAGTACGAATGGGGATAATGACTTTCTTGTTACAGGTGTATTCAGGCCCAACGACCATCCATCGCACATCGATGGCAAATTTTTTCTTTCGATGAACGGTGGCGACATTGAAAATTATATCAAACGAAACGGAGCAAGTTTCGCGACCAACAATATGTTTTTTACTTACATAAAACTCAGGAAGGGCGCTGATCCAAAAAAGATCGAAGCACAGTTTCCTGCTTTCATTGACAAGTATGCAGGCAAAGAGCTTGCCTCACTGGATTTTAAAAAGAAGCAATTTTTGCTTCCGCTAACGAAGATCCATTTGGAATCAGGAGTGGATAACGATATAACACCTTCAGGCAGCCTTACCTATTTATATATTCTCGGGTCTATAGCATTGTTCACACTGTTGATTGCATGTATCAATTTCATGAACCTTTCTACAGCACGCTCTTCAAAGCGCTCCGCAGAAGTGGGCATCCGGAAAGTATTGGGCGCACAGAAAAATTCTTTGATACGTCAATTCCTGGGAGAATCCATATTCATGAGCTTCCTTGCTTTTTTGCTTGCGATCCTGATCACGATAATATTGTTGCCAGCTTTCAACGCCATTTCCGGAAAAAATATCTCTGTTACTTTAGAAAAAAGCAGTTGGCTGTTTGCAGCATTCTTATTAATGTCTGTTTTCGCTGGCCTTCTTGCGGGAAGCTATCCTGCATTTTATCTTTCTTCTTTCAGGCCGGTCAAAGTTTTGAAAGGAAAGTTTTCGAATTCACTGGCGGCTATTTCTCTTCGTAAAGGATTGGTGGTTTTTCAATTTATAATTTCCGTTGTGCTCATTATCGCTTCCGTTGTTATTGCAGGCCAAATGCAATATTTGCGCTCGGCCGATCTTGGGTTCGAGAAGGACAGGCAGGTCATTATTCCGCTTCGCAGCCAGGTTGCAAAGAAAATAGGCCCGGCTTTAAAAGCGGATCTGAAGAAACTTTCCGGTATAGAAGATGTTGGTGAGTCGTTTTATAATCCAGGGCGATTCAATCCAAGCGATAATTCTTTTTATAAACAAGGGCAAACCATGCAGGATGGAAAACGTACCCGGCTAAATGGTGTTGATGAAAATTATTTGCAAACATTAAATCTTCGTGTAGTTGCAGGTCGTTTATTCTCCGCCGAATTTCCTTCGGATACCGCAAACCGCAGAATCATTTTAAATGAAACCGCCATTAAAGAAATAGGGTTTAAAAATGCAAAGGATGCGGTAGGTAAAAAAATATATACAACATACAACGGAGAAACGAACGATTATGATGTAATAGGCGTGGTAAATGATTTTCATTTCGAAGACCTGCATTTACCAATCACTCCCTTTGGCTTTATGAGAAATAATGATGGTCAATACAATTACATGCTTGTGCATGCAGCACCTGGAAATATTGGTAACTTATTAAGATCAATAGGCGACAGGTGGAAGAAATTCAATCCCAATGAACCTTTTGAATATAGTTTCCTCGACCAGGACTTTCAAAGGAATTACGAATCAGAAATACGCATCGCTTCTATCGTAAATTACTTTACCATCATTGCTATTCTTATATCATGCCTTGGGTTATTTGGCCTTGCAACCTTCAGCGCAGAACAGCGTATAAAAGAGATCGGCGTAAGAAAAGTGCTGGGTGCAAGCGTTGCCAATATTGTGACGCTTCTGTCGAAAGACTTTTTAAAATTAGTCATGGTCTCAATAATAATTGCATCGCCCATTGCATGGTTCGTTATGAACAAGTGGTTGCAGGATTTTGCTTATCGCATTAATATTAATTGGGTCGTTTTTGCGATTACCACGCTGGTTGCACTGTTTATCGCCATTGCGACAATAAGCTTCCAGGCAATAAGGGCGGCGATTGCAAATCCTGTGAAGAGTTTGAGAACGGAATGACGATAAAAGAAATGAAAAGTCAAAAGTTAGTGAAAGCTTACAACATTAAACAACCTAAAACCTGTAGTCATGTTTAAGAGTTATTTTAAAACTGCGATAAGAAATTTCGAAGCGAAATAAAAGTTATGCGCTCATAAACACACTTGGTTTAGCCATAGGCATTGCCGCTTGCTTTCTTATTTTTTTAGTGGTACAATTTGAGAGCAGTTTCGATAATTTTCATCCAAAGCAGAAAAGTATTTATCGTGTAAATACCGAGTTTCACAACGCCGGTGGAGTGAGTTATTCTTCAGGCGTTGCCTTTCCGGTTGCAACAGCTTTGCGTGTGGATTTTCCCCAGATAAAAAAAGTGGCTTCTATTTTTCAACAAGACGGCCAAATAACTATTGAAGATGGGCACTCAGCAAAAAAAATTACAGGAAGATAATTTTTATTATGCAGAGCCGCAGTTCTTCAGCATATTCAACTTTCCCTTGCTTGCAGGTGACTCAAAAACTGCCTTGAAAAACCCAAACAGTGCATTACTTACTCAAGCTACGGCTGAAAAATACTTTGGTGTTGGTCCCAATAATTACCGGGACGCCATCGGTAAAACAATCAAGTATGCAAACAAAACTTTATTTACAGTTACCGGCATTCTTAAAAACATTCCGCACAATTCTGATTTTCCTTTAAATGTTGTGGTTCCTTTTTCTGCTCTTCAAAATACTAACATACAGGACAATTTAAACGATTGGGTGAGTGTTTACAGTGAGGCCTACACCTTTGTTGTTTTACCGGCGGATTTACCTGCAGAAAAATTTAATGCTGAGCTGAAAGCATTTGCCAAAAAACACAAACCTGCAGAATATGCAAATGATGTTTTCATTGCGCAACCATTATCTGAAATTCATTACGATGAAAGATTCGGAAATTTTAAAGGACATACATTTAGCCATTCTCTTATCGCCGCATTATCGCTGATAGGCATTTTTTTAATTGTGATTGCATGTGTAAACTTTATAAACCTCGCAACAGCACAGGCCGTAAATCGCTCGAAAGAAGTAGGTGTAAGAAAAGTTTTGGGAAGCAAGCGAAAGCAACTTGTTATGCAATTTTTAGGTGAAACTGCACTTATAGTTTCTATCGCGTTGATATTCGCTATTGGTATTACTGCCTTCACTTTACCTTTTCTAAATAAATTACTTGAAGTGCAGATGACAATGAATTTCATCGCAAATCCACTATTGATATTATTTATTCTTGCGACAGGAACCATCGTTACACTTCTGTCAGGCATTTACCCTGCTATTATTTTATCAGGCTTCAATCCCATCACTGCGTTAAAAAGTAAGATAACGGCTAAAATGGTAGGCGGCATTTCTTTAAGAAGAGCATTGGTTGTTTCACAGTTTGTAATAGCGCAGGTTTTAATCATAGGCATGTTTGTCGTAGTGAGTCAAATGGATTTTTTCAGAAATGCTTCGTTGGGTTTTGATAAGGCCAATATCATAAATGTTACTGTTCCGGGTGATAGCATGAGCCGTACAAAAATTGATTATATGCGCAACCAATTGCTCTCAAACCCCAATATAAAAAATGTAAGCTTTAGCTTCAGGGCTCCGTCTTCACAAGGCGGATGGAACAGCGAGTTTAAATATAATCATTCAAATAAAAATACGGACTTCAATGCGAATTTAAAATGGGCTGATGTTGATTATTTCAAAACATACAATCTTCAATTTGTTGCAGGCCGGCCATATTATGCAAGCGATTCTGCACGGGAATTTGTAGTGAATGAAACGCTGTTGAAAAAATTAGGCATTACAAATCCTAAAGATGCACTGGATAAACAAATTGATTTTTGGGACGGTGAAAAAGTTGGTAACATAGTTGGCGTAATAAAAGATTTCAATATCTATTCTTTGCATAAGCCGATAGCGCCTGTGGTGTTGAGCCCCTGGAAAAATTTTTATCAAACCATCAACATAAAAATAAAACCGGACGCAGAAAAAACGGTACTGCCTTACGTTGAAAAATTATGGACGAGCCAGTTCAGGGATTATGCCTACAGTTATAAATTTCTTGATCAAACTATAGAGAATTTTTACAAACAGGAAGAGCAGCTTTCGCAACTCTATAAAATTTTTGCAGCCATTGCCATCGTCATCAGTTGTCTTGGCTTGTATGGATTGGTTTCATTTATGGCAGTTCAGCGTACAAAAGAAGTTGGCGTCCGCAAAGTATTAGGTGCATCAGTGGGAAACATCATTTACCTGTTGTCAAAAGAATTTATCGTTCTTATCATTATTGCATTTGTGATCTCTGCACCCATTGCATATTATATCATGTATCAATGGCTGCAAAATTATACATACAGGATTCCATTGAGCGCTTCCATATTTATTCTTGCAATCATTAGTTCAATTTTCATTGCATGGATAACTGTTTCTGAACGTGCAATCAGGGCAGCACTGGCAAACCCGGTGAAGAGCTTGAGAACGGAATAAAGAGTTAATAGAAAAAATTCAAAATTCAAAAATTGAACGGGCAAATTTTTGACTTATGGCTTTTAAATTACAACTAAAACTTCTCCTATGTTCAAAAATTATTTCAAAACCGCACTAAGGAATATACGGCGAGATAAGATTTTTTCATTCATCAACATTTTTGAACTTGCTGTTGGGATGGCTTGTAGCTTATTGATTTTTCTTTTTGTAAAAGATGAGCTTTGTTATGATAAGTTTAATACAGATTCCGATGACATTTACCGTGTGGTGAAAGATTTTGTAAATGAAGATGGTACTGTTATGCCAGATGCTACAACTCCGCCTGCGGTGGCAGTAGCGATACAAAGAGAAATTCCTGACGTCACTGCAACAAGGGCATTTGCAAATCCTGATTCGGGACAGAATTTTCTTCTTAAATACGACAATATAAAATTTAACGAGCAGAAAATATTTTTTGTTGACAGTAACTTTTTTAGCGTTTTCACTTTGCCGTTTTTAAAAGGCAATACGGAACATGCTTTTAAAGATGGTAACAGTATTGTGATCACAGAAAGCGTTGCAAAAAAATATTTTGGTAACGAAAATCCAATTGGCAAAACATCATAAATAAAAGCGGCCACAGTAAATCCTGTGAGGTCACTTCGAACGGAGTAAAGCAAATACGATTAAGTATATTATGAGGAAAACAATAAACACATATTGCGTCTTTTTGTTTGTTGCATTATTATCGTATAAAGGTATATACGGCCAACAATTTTGCAGGACCGCAGACAGGCAAAATTTTACTTCTACCAAAGATTTATCCGCTAACCCGCAAATTAAATGGCGTTTTCAAACTGGAGGCGAGGTGGTTTCATCACCGGTTCTTGCCGGCAATATGATCATAGCAGGATCATTGGATAATAATCTTTATGCTGTTGATAAAAATAGTGGGAAGCAACTGTGGAAATTTCAAACAAGTGGCCCCGTAAAATCTTCTGTCGCGGTTGATAACAAAGCAGTTTTTTTTATCAGCAGCGATGGGATTTTTTATGCACTTGAGTTAGCAACAGGAAAATTAAAATGGAGCTTTAAAACAAACGGTGAAAAAATTTATGATGAATGGGATTATTATCAGTCGTCACCTTGTGTATTTAACGGTAGAGTTTATTTCGGCTGTGGTGATGGCTTTATCTATGCGCTTGACCAGGCAACCGGCAAGCAGAAATGGAAATTTCAAACCGAAGGAATTGTTCATGCTTCTCCAACTATTGCAGAAAATTCTTTGCTGATTGGCAGCTTCGATGGATTTTTTTATTGCCTAAATTTAGATGGAACACTTCGTTGGAAATTCGACACAATCGGCGAGCACTACTTTCCTTTGGGGGAAGTGCAATATCACGCCGCTGTTATGGATAGCACTGTTTTTTTCTGCGCAAGAGATTACAATGTATATGCTTTAAAAATACGAACCGGTACCGGCCATTGGGTGTATCATGAACCCGGGAGTTGGACAAGCGTGCCAAGTCTTTCGGGGAAACGGTTAATAGTTACCATGTCAGACGCCCATAAGATTCTTTGTTTCGGTAAAACATACGGAGTGAAACTTTACGAAAAACCGATGGCTTTAAATGTCTTTAGCTCCGCAACACTTAATGATAGTCTCGCATACATCTCCTGCATCGATGGAACAATACATAAAATGAATATTGCAACAGGTGATATCGAAATGATTTTTCAAACCGATATGAGCAGGAAGAACTACGCGGATATTTTCGACGCGTCCGGGAAAATACGGAAAGATTTAATTGAAAAATATAAAGATGATCCGACACCTCTTTACCATGAATTTTTAAAGTTGGGATCTATTTTTTCAACGCCGTGGATAGATAACGGAAGTTTATATTTTGGAAGTGCTGATGGTTATATATATGCATTCGGATGAAATATACAGACGACTTAACAGAAGAAAAGAAATCGTGTTATAATATTAGAATACAAAATCGATAAATGAAATTTTAATAAAATGCTTAAAAACTATTTTAAGATCGCCTGGAGAAACCTTCTTAAGAGCAAGGTGTTTTCTCTCATTAATATTCTTGGCTTAACCATTGGTATCACCGTTTGTATGATGATATTTCTCTTCATCATAAATGAATTCAGCGTGGATAATTTTCATGCAAAAGGGAAAAATATTTATCGTGTTATGCGTGGCTTTGAAGATCAAAAAGGTAAACGAGGTGTGGCTTACCTATCCGGGCCTTATGCCCCTGCGTTGCTGAATGATTTTCCTGAGATAAAAAAAGCGGTAAGGGTAGATCCTTCCGGGGGATTGATATCATTTGGTGACAAATCATTCAATGAAAAGAACATTTATGTTACAGATACTGACTTTTTTACGCTCTTTACTTTTCCCCTTTTGAAAGGAAATGCAAAGGATGTTCTTAAAGATCCGGGCAATGTCGTGCTTACAGAAACAACTGCTAAAAAATATTTTGGCAGTATAGAAAATGCAATGGGGAAAATGATTCAATTGAATAAAGAATTGCCTTTAAAAGTTACAGGCATTGCAAAAGATGTTCCATCAAACTCACATCTTGATTTTGATTTGGTGATGCAAAATACCTACTACATCAGCAAAGGTTACTATAACACCTGGATCAACAATGGCCTCTATACTTACATTGAGCTCGATCCCAAAGTGAGCGAAGCCCAATTGGAAAAACGTCTGCCGCAGTTTATGGATAAGTATATGGGCAGTGATATGAAGAAGTTTGGGTTGCATTTTACCCTTTCTCTCACACCACTTAAAGACGTCTATTTTGATAAGAATGCGCTGGATAGTGTACAGCACGGCGACAAAACAGTTATTTATATATTTCTGTCTATTGCTGCGCTTATTCTCATTATTGCATGTATCAATTTCATGAATCTTTCAACAATACGGGCAGTGGAAAGATCTAAAGAAGTTGGCCTGCGAAAAGTAATGGGCGCTTTACGCAACAATCTTGTGTGGCAGTTTATCGGTGAATCTGTATTGCTGACTTTCATATCATGCCTGCTTTCCGTTGCGCTTCTGCTAACATTGATGCCGCTGTATAAGGCGTTACTCGGCTACAGTTTAACCGTTTCGTGGAATACCTGGCCGTTGTACCTATTTTTAGCTGGCGTCATCCTAACGGTTGGTTTCTTAGCCGGCAGTTACCCTGCATTTTTTTTGTCAGCATTCTCACCGGTACAAGCCCTGAAGGGAAAATTAAAATTGGGCAAAGGTGGTTCAACATTCCGGCAGGCATTGGTTGTGATACAATTCAGCATTTCTGTTTTTCTTATCATCGGCACTATAATTATTATGAACCAAATGAGCTATGTAAAGAATAAACAGCTCGGTTATAGTGACGAACAAACACTCGTTGTGCCGCTTGATAATAATGATATCTACAAAAACCGGGTTTTGTTTAAAAAAGAACTTGAAAATCAAACCGGTGTTTCTTCAGTATCACTAATGTCTGGCGAGCCGGGCGGTTTTTTTGACGGGCAAATGTTCGAGGTAGAAGGCCACGAAGAAAAGTGGCAATCACATACCGAATACTCCGATTTCGAATACGTGAAAACGTTAGGGCTTAAGATTATTGCCGGGAGGAACTTTTCTCCGCAGTATCCAACTGATAGTACGGATGCAGTCCTGATTAACCGCACTGCCGCTGCGAACCTGGGTTTCACGCCGGCGCAGGCAATTGGAAAGTGGATAAGAAATACGATACGCGACAGTACGAGAAGAAAGATTATAGGAGTTGTCGACGACTTTAATTATTTTTCTCTCAAAGAAAATATCGAGCCGTTAGTGATATCTACGTCGGAGGACAGGAGAGTGGCTTTGATTAAATTAAAATCACGCGATATTAAACCCGCTGTTGCAAAAGTGAAAGCAGCCTACAACAAAGCTGCACCGGTTTATCCTTTTGAATATAGTTTTTTAGATCAAAAATTTGATGAACTCTACCGAAAAGATATCAGGCAGCAGAAGCTGCTCGCCGTTTTTTCAGGCCTGGCAATATTCGTAGCCTGTCTTGGTTTATTTGGCCTTGCATCATTTACCGCCACAAAACGAACGAAAGAAATTGGCGTGCGAAAGGTGCTAGGTTCTTCGGTTGAAAATATTGTGCTGCTCTTATCGAAAGACCTGCTAAAACCGGTAATGCTTGCGGCTGCCATCGCCATACCCATCGGCTATTATGCAATGGATAAATGGTTGCAGGATTTTGCTTATCGTACACCATTGAGCTGGTGGATTTTTGGGCTTGCAGCATTTGTAACCATATTGATTGCTTTTGTAACAATATGTTTTAAAGCCATTAGAGCTGCCATTACTAACCCTACAAAAAGCCTGAGATCTGAATGACTAAGTTCAATAAAATAAAAAATAAATTAAACAGGTTACACTGGTAGCCGAAACAAGTAGTAAAAGCTTCATTATATGTTTAAAAATTATTTCAAGGTAGCCTGGAGAAATTTGATAAAGAACAAAGCATTCTCCATTATAAACATTACAGGCCTTGCCATTGGGCTTTCGTGTTTTTTGCTCATTACATTATACGTCCTGGATGAGCTGAGCTATGATCGTTTTTATCCCAATGCAAACAATATTTATCGTGTCAATTCTGATATATTATTTGGCGGCGCTGAACTGCACATCACACAAACGTCCGACATGCTGGGTGAGACTTTGAAAAAAGATTATCCGCAAGTGCTTCAATACACCCGTGTTTATACTAACAATGGAAGTAAGCTGGTAAAAAAAGACAATAGCTTTATAGAAGAGCCGCATGTAGCCAACGCTGATTCAACATTTTTTTTGGTTTTTCAATTGCCTGTAATTGCAGGCGATACGAAGACAGCGCTTAACGAGCCAAACACGGTTGTAATAAATGAATCTATTGCGAAAAAATATTTTGGAACAACGGATGCTGTTGGAAAAACCATTGAGACAAATGACAATAAGAATCCGCTATATAAAGTAACTGCCGTTATAAAAGATATTCCTCATAATTCACACATGAACTTTGAACTATTGTTCTCAATGAAAAATGTGGATTATCCCTTTGGGCAACACCTCAGCTTTAATTTTAATACCTATTTATTACTTAGGCCCGGCACAAATTATAAGGCGTTTGAAAAAAACTTTCCTCAATATATTGACCGGTATATTATTCCGCAGGCAAAACAGTTTATGAACATCAGCAGTATGGAGGATTTTGAGAAAGCCGGTAACAAACTCTTTTTCTCTATGATCCCGTTGACGAAAATTCACTTGTATTCTGACTACAATTTTGAAATAACACCTCCGGGCAACATCGAGTACGTCTATATTTTTTCCGCAGTTGCATTATTCATTTTGCTTATTGCCTGCATCAACTTTATGAACCTCACAACTGCGAAGTCAACCGGCCGCGCAAGAGAGGTTGGCATTCGCAAAGTTTTGGGAACAGAGAGAAAAAGCCTTATGGGCCAATTTCTTTTTGAATCGATTCTATTGGTCACTTTTTCTTTGTTGGTCGCCATTGCAATCGTGTATTTGGTACTTCCATTATTTAATGACATTGCCGGAAAGTCAATGGTTTTAGGAAATCTTTTTTCCCCGGGTTTCATTGTTTGTCTTTTGGCCCTTCCATTTGCAGTAGGCTTGCTTGCGGGTGGTTATCCGGCTTTCTTTTTATCAGGATTCAAACCTATCGAGGTATTGAAAGGAAAACTCAATGCAGGTAAATCAAAAGCTGGGATTCGGAGTTTCCTGGTAGTGTTCCAGTTTGCAATTTCCATATTGCTGATCATTGCAACCATAGTCATTTATAAACAACTTAATTATATCCAAACGAAGAATCTTGGATTCAACAAAGACCAGGTATTAATTATTGATAATGCATTTGAATTGCGAAAAAATGCCGAAGCTTTTAAAAGCACTATGTTGCAGCAACCCGGCGTAGCAAGCGGTACCCTTAGCAGCTATCTTCCGGTGTCTAATTCTTCCCGTTCCGATCAAACGTTTTCCAAGGACGCCGCTATGAACGCAAGTAATAGTTTTAATATGCAGACATGGTCAGTCGATTATGATTATTTTAAAACACTCGGTATGCAATTAATAGCGGGAAGAAATTTTTCACGCGATTACGGCACTGATTCTACCGCGGTAATTATAAACGAAACAGCGGCTAAGAATATGGGCTATCCTGATCCGTTAGGTAAAAAAATATATTCCATCGGTGGAGCGTTTGGTCCCTCCGCTACCTACACTGTTATTGGAGTAGTTAAAAATTTTCATTTTGAATCGCTGCGTAAGAACATTGGCCCGGTTTCTTTCTTTTTGCAACCTAGCACCGGGATGGCATCATTTAAAGTTACGGCGGCTAATGTAACAAACGTTATAAAATCCGCCGAAAGTGAATGGAAGAAAATGGCGCCCGGGATGCCTTTCAGCTATCGTTTCCTTGATGACTCATTTAACGATATGTACCGGGCAGAAACAAGAGTCGGACAAATTGCCTTAATATTTTCCGTACTGGCAATCTTCATTGCATGCCTTGGATTATTTGGTCTTGCAACATTTATCGCAGAGCAGCGCACTAAAGAGATTGGTATAAGAAAAGTGCTTGGAGCGAGTGTGCAGGGAATTGTACAGATGCTGTCAAAAGATTTTATAAAACTTGTCGGTGTTGCATTTATTATTTCTGCTCCGCTTGCCTGGTTCTTTATGCACAAATGGTTGCTGGATTTTGCATATCGTGTTGATCTAAGCTGGTGGATATTTTTATTGGCGCTGGGAATAAGTTTGTTCATTGCAATTGCAACAATAAGTTTCCAGGCGATAAAAGCGGCGATAGCAAACCCGGTGAAATCGCTAAGAACTGAATAGTGTTAATGCAGTCAGTTGTTTTGTTGTGTAATAAAACTTGTAAGTCATGAGAATAAAACAAAGTATTGACAAGGCAATTTTTATAACTTAAAAAACTAACATTATGTGGAAACACAACATCAAACTCGCCTTTCGCAATTTGCGGCGTCAAAGAACATTCTCCTTTATAAATGTACTTGGCCTTACGATAGGGCTGGCAAGCTGTATCATCATAGGGTTATATGCATATAACGAACTAACGTTTGACCAGTTCAGCCAGAATCATCGTAACATATACAGGATAAATAAAATTACCAATGAGAAAGGTAAACAGCCACAGCAGGATGGTATTACACCAGGCACTCTCGGGCCGGCATTGGAGAAAGAAATACCTGAAATAGCCGCTGTGTGCCGCTTCAGGCCGTGGTTCACAGAAATGCTGGTGAGTTATGACACCATTAGAATTACCCTGGATGATGTAGCTTATTCCGACAATTCACTTTTAACTATGTTTAATTTCCCATTGATTAAGGGAGATAAAAAGCATGCATTAACAGATCCATTTACTGCGGTGCTAACGGAAACAACAGCACGAAAATATTTCGGCAATGCTGATCCTTTGGGTAAAACACTACTGTCACTTAATGATATTCCTGTGAAGGTTACGGGTGTTGCGAAAGATGTCCCTAAAAATTCCTCTATTCAGTTTAATATGCTTATTTCGATGTCAACAGTCGAAGCGCCTGCCAATGCAGATTATTTCTCCTGGATGAATTCATGGACAACAAATGTTGATCATACATTTATCCAGTTGAAACAACATGCGAATGCAAAAAGCGCAAGCAATAAAATTTCTGCTTTGCTTCATGCTCATTTCCCTGAAAAGGAATTTCAATACAGAACATACCTGCAGTCACTTGATGACATTCACCTTGGCTCAAAAGATGTTTTATACGCAGAGTCATTTCGCACAAACAGCGCCAGCATTATTTATACGTTGCTTATTATAGCCGGGCTTATTTTAATAATCGCTTGTTTCAACTTTGTAAATCTTACTACTTCCGGCGCACTGGGCCGTGCAAAAGAAACCGGCGTGCAGAAGGTATTGGGCGCAACACAACCACAACTTGTAAGAAAATTTTTCAGCGAATCATTTTTGTTGTGTATCGTTTCGTTGATCACCGCATTAATGATTGTGATTTTTATTTTGCCTTTTTTCAACCAGTTGGCAGGCGCTTATTTAACCATTGATTTATTGTTTAAAATAAAAGTCGTGGCAGGTTTAGCAGCACTATTGCTGGCGCTTAGCCTGGCGGCAGGTTTATACCCTGCAATATTTTTAGCAAGGTTTAAATCCACTGATGTTTTCAGGAATGTGATTAAGGCAGGGAAAGATAGCTGGCTTAGAAAAACATTAGTTACCATGCAGTTTGCGTTTTCAATTTTCCTGGTTATCGCAACGATAGTTGTAAATAAACAAATGCACTTTCTTGGAACAAAAGATTTAGGTTTTGACAAAGATCAGCTTGTTGTATTGCAACTGGCCAACACAGGCCTTGAAAGTAAGTCTAAAGAATTGGTCACAGCCCTAAAACAAAATCCAAATATAATTTCTGTATCCTCCAGCAACCGCGTACCCGGGCAAGGGTTTAATGGCTATGGGATAATACCAGAAGGCCATACCGCCGACGAACATCTTTTGTCAAATGTTTTTGAAAGCGATGTGGATTTTGCATCAACCTATAACATCCGGCTAACACAAGGCAGGTATTTTTCATCATTGATGCCAACAGATACAACTGAGTCTATTGTTATAAATGAAGCAATGGCAAATATGCTTGGCTGGAAAGATGCGGTGGGCAAACAGTTCGAGATTTACCACGCCAGGAAAGGAAAAATAATCGGCGTTATGAAAGATTTTAATTTCGCTTCGCTCAGAAAAAAAGTGGAGCCACTGGCTGTAATGCTTACCGATAATCCGCTATACCTGTCTGCGAAATTAAAGGCAGGTACTTTTCCCTCATCGCTTGCTTACATGCAAAAAACATGGAAGCAATTTAGTGCTGAGCATCCCTTTGATTATTTCTTTTTGGATGAGCAATTGAATCATTTTTATGAATCTGATGTAAAGCTGTTGCATGTATTAAACATCTTCGCCGTGCTGGCAATTTTTATTGCATGCATCGGATTATTCGGCCTTAGCATTTATACCGCGAAACAGCGTACGAAAGAAATTGGTATCAGAAAAGTATTGGGAGCCACGGTCATAAATATTTTTAGTATGCTTTCGAAAGATTTTGTAAAGCTTGTGTTGCTCGCCGCAGTTATAGCATTCCCGGTTTCGTGGTGGGCTATGAATACCTGGTTGCAGGATTTTGCATATCGTATAAACATTTCGTGGATCATATTTTTTATAGCAGGATTTGCATCAGTTTCAATTGCTTTGATTACAATAAGTTTCCAGGCGATAAAGGCTGCAATTACGAACCCTATCAAAAGTTTAAGAACAGAGTGATACTATTTCAGATTGAACCTTTTGAATCGGTCAGTATTATGTTATTTGGAAGTTATTCCCGACAAACCTGGGGAATAATAAGAAAGCCATCACTAATTAGCGATGGCTCAAATTTTAGATTCATAAATATTTCACAGATTCTTAAAACTCATTAATATCGCTGTCAGCAAAAGCCCCGGCGCGTTTCTTTAGCCTGGCAAATACATTTCTAAGATGGTGGTTAGCATGCCTGCTTGGTTCAAACGTCGGGCTCTTATCAACAGTCGAATATTTTTTTAAAAGTAAATGGATTACTAATGCAGCGCCTCCGGCAACGGCCATTAATAGTTGTGTTTTCATAGATTTTTAGGTGACCAAAATACAATTGATATGCCAGCTTTAGCAGGATCAAACCTTTTGCCTGTTAAATAGCTTTTTGTTTTTTTTGACGCTGAATTATAGCTATAACCTTGCCCGGGTTTTCTATTAACAAAATCTTTTTATAAGGAGAAAAATTAACATTTTGAAACCACCTATTTTTTTTCTACTGGCCGAAGGACTTATTGCTTTGCTGATAGGTCTATTGCATGTTCGTTTCCTTCAAAAAAGAAAGCTTAAAAAAGTAAATGCAGTTCCATCAATGGACAAACAACCGGCAGAAGTTGTTCTTATGCGATAGTAAAAACAGGGACACCAGGGGAAATCGCCCTTGCTTACTTAACCAGCAACAGCATTTTTATTTATTAACCCAAACTTAATCCTCCGTCAACTGCTATTATTTGTCCGGTTACATATTTGTTATCAATTAATGAAAATATCATTTTTGCAATATCTTCTAGTTCTCCAATCCTGTCGAGAGGAATCGTGTCTGAATATTTTTTAGGGCTACCATCAATGGAAGCAAAGGTGCTATCATCGCGGGTACTAAGAAAGGTGTGCCTTATTCCAAAGCATTCGTAGTGGCTGCATTGCCTCCCGGCGCAACGGCCAGTTATGTACAGGATACTATGATCATAACGATAGGGGATAGCAGCATTTATATAAGCGCCAACACACGCGGCGAAACAGAATTGTATAACCTGCCGGCCGGCGTACCTTACAACGTAAGCATGTATGCCATCAATTCATCTGGCAGTGGCCCCGCTACCGCAGGCAAGCAGGTAATACCGCAGTAATTAATATTTTTTATACTTTGATAAATTGGTTTTAAGTTTCTAGCATTCATATGGTTTTTTTTAATCGTGAGCCGGCTTTATGCCGGCTTTTGATTTGAATACAATGGCAGGTTACTGGCAAATAATGCTAAACCTTTTTTAAGAAACCTAATACAGGTATATCACACCGTTATAAAGCGGACCCGCTACCGGAAATGTGCCGGTTTTTTTATTCACCAGTGGAAGAGTTATGTAAAAAACTTCTCCCGGAAAAAAAATCCGCCATTTTGAAGAATGAACAGAACCTTTATGCTAAATTCATTGCGAATAAACGAACCAGTTCAACATGAAAAATATTAATACGGTTAAAGTTAATTTTAAGGGAGGCATTATTCCGCATGTAGACCTTTACAATATATTGCTGGCGGGCGGTAAGTCGGGCCTGCTCTCGGTGCGGTTTGGCCTGCGCCAGCAGCTTTTGCTCGATATAGCGATAGAGGAAGTGGATAAATTAACTACAGAACTTGACAGGCTGGGTGTTATCTACGAGATTGACAAGGATGAGTTTCCAAACGTTATGAGCTCTTACCCCGCGGAAGAAGTATTTATTACTAACACGTGGGTTACAGAAAGTGTGTACATTGAAATTTTCAAATCAATAACTTACAAGCACCGGCTGAAGATAAATATCAGCGACACCAACCAGAGCTTTACACCGCTGCTAACGGGCAATATCAATTGGGTGGCGTCACCGGGTGAGTCTCACTTCTGGCATTTGTTTATTCGCTTTCCTAAAACGAATGTTGTGTACGAGTGGAAAGATGTGGTAAATACAAAAGACCTCGCCGGTATGTCGGTACGCATTGAGGAAACGATACTGCGCGATATGGAAAAGTTTTATGATAATAATGAGGCCAGCGGCGATGAACTTTATGAAAAAGTAAAGACCGATCTGTTCAATAGCAGGCCGGCAGGCGGGCCACTTACGTTGCCTCCTTTCAATCTCCCTTATTATGAAGGGTTGAACCGTTACCAGGATAAATACTGGCTGGGAATTTACCGGAGGGATGAATTATTCAGCATAGAATTTTTAAAGGAAGTATGCCAGCTCTGCATAAAAACTGAGACGGGACAATTGTGCACTACTCCCTGGAAAACTATTATCATAAAAGGGATAGCCGAAGCTAACAGGGATGACTGGAGCCTGCTGCTGGATAAGTACCAGGTAAACATAAGGCATGCGGCAAATGAACTAAACTTCCAGGTGGAAGACAACAGCCCTGATGCGTTAAAACTTAAGCACCTTTTGGTGAAGCATCTTAATGATGATGATACAAGAACTTTCGGTGTTTGCATTGGCATAAAAACCAGGAAAAAGAGCGAGGTTTTCTGCAACATACTTGTGCGGCGCAAAGCTTTTTTTACGATCGGGAAATGGGGCTTTTTTTATACCTATGATATTTTATTCGCTAAAGATTACAACCCTAACGAGCGCACTGATTTTGTGTTCAGCAGCGACAATCCCAAAGTTGTACTGGCTGAGCAATTGCGCCGTGCTGTGCTTTCCTTCTATAACTATTTCAACCCAAATGATGTGGAAGAAGACTTCTCAACGTGGGAGGAGTGATTTAAAAAAATAGTCAAAAATTGCAACCTTTTGGGATGGGCACAGGTGACATAAGGTTATAAGGTTGTTGATTATTTAGGCCGATTTTGTACTAAGGTTATAAGCCATGCAGGAAGGGTATAGCTGAAAGTAATAAGCCCGCTTGTCTCCGTCCGGCGTGTTAGAATTCACGTGAACTTTTTCACTCAAATCTATATCCATTAAATCATGATGATATTTACAGGGTAAAATTCCATGTAGTCCTTTACAATAAAATCCCGCGGAACTACAAGCATCCTTTTTAATTATTTATGGCTTTAAAGCCAGGTGCATTCAAATTGTCTCTGCCATTTTTGTCCCATGGGGGCTACCCGTTTGTAGTAACAGCAATCAAAAAAATTGCCAGGCCTGCCGTAGGCACGCAACCATATGGGTGCCACTACGTGGCAAATATGAATATGCAAATATTAATTCCACAAACAAGTAGGCCCACGGCACATAAATGCTACATCCGATAGACATCGGATTTGAAATGTACCCTACAGCCATGTGTTGTAAAATACAAAATGTTATGGAGTAATTTCACAAGCAGGGTTCCCTGTCGGGTGACCCGGCTGAGACAAAATCCTTCAACAGGAGAGGGGATTTAACTAATGGAGAACTGGAAGTCTTTTTTGGAATAAAACTGAATTATGGAGTTGATTATTTTTATTATAAGTGTGGCTATTATAGGAGGATTTTTATTTGCTGCGTTCCGCAAAAAAACACAGCTCTCACAGCCCGATGCAGCAACTGAAAAAGAAATACTCCTGCAACATGTGTTGTTTTATCAACGCCTGTCTGCGGATGAAAAAATACGATTTGAGGAAAGCGTCAGAACATTTTTGGAGAAGACAAGGGTCACGGGCATTAAAACCACTGTAGAAGATATTGACAGGGTGTTTGTTGCTGCTGCCGCAATTATTCCCATCTTCGCATTCAAAGGCTGGGAGTATAGGAACATTCATGAGGTGTTGATATATCCCGGTTCTTTTAATCGTGAATATCAACTAGAAGGTGAGGGCCGTAATGTGCTGGGTATGGTGGGAACCGGCCCCATGCAAAATGTGATGCTGCTTTCACAGCAGGACCTGCGGACAGGATTTCTAAACCATACCGATACATCCAATACGGCCATTCATGAATTTGTACACCTGGTTGACAAGGCAGATGGGGATACCGACGGAATACCGGAAATATTATTGCCGCATAAATATGTGTTGCCCTTTCTGAAGCGCATACACGAAGAAATACAATTGATCAGATCCCACCATTCCGATATCAACCCTTATGGAGCTTCTAATGAAGCGGAATTTTTAGCAGTGGCAGCAGAGTATTTTTTTGAACAGCCGGAGAAGATGGAGGAAAAACATCCGGAATTGTATCAATTACTTAAGCAGGTTTTTATTAGTGGAAGAGAGAAACATTAAGAAACGTTTTCAGGTTCTATCTTTCTTTTTATTACGCTTATTTTTCCTGTACGTTCCATAAAAATTTCATCGATATAATCGAGGTTGTTTTGATTAAGGTTTATTCTTACCTCCTCCATAATATCACCAAAGCTTAGCGAGCATTTTTTTAAGTTTCTATCATTGAGCTGGCCATCCTTGTACAATGAATAGGGAATACCTTTGAAAAAATGACTCACCTTTTGGTTGCTTACGCTTACAACAGCAATTATTCTATGCATAATTACCAGTGCCAATGACGAAAAAATGGTTGGTATAAACGGGGAAGCGCCTACAATGGCTCTCGCCAGCACGGCGCCAAGAATAATGGTAACACAAATGTCAAAAGCAGATTTAATTCCGAATAACCTCATCCCGGTAAAACGAATAAGCATAAGCGCGACGAAGAAAATAACGATAGACCTTATCGTCATTTGAAGTATGTTCAAATTGCTGCCTTGCCCAAATAGTTCATGAATTGTTTCCATCTGTCATTTGTTTTTTTATTAAGTTGATAGCGGTTTGCAGGCCCTGCCTTCCGAGAACTTCAAATTCTTTTTTTTCAAGGCGGTTATAAGAGACAAGGAAATTAATAATTTCATCAACCAAGTAAGAATCCAGGGCAAAAATTGATTTTATCTCTTTGTACCTGTGGGATGCAACAGCAGCGGCGATCATCCGGTCGTTTCTGGATGTTTTATTATCCTCTGTTTGCTCTGCTTCAATTACGCCCAATAATTTGCACTCTATAATACAACCGGGCCATGAAGGCTCGTCCATAAGAATCAATATATCAACGGGGTCGCCATCTTCAGCCTTCGTAAAGGGGATGAAACCAAAGTGAAACGGAAAACTTATTCCCTCGGGAAGAATCTTTTTCAGTTTAAACATTTGAGATTCTTCGTCGAAATTGTACTTTGCGGCACACCCTTTCGGTGTTTCCACTATGGCATGTACGTGTTTTTTATTTTCTGCAAATGTAGATGGTAATTTCATGCTCAACACGCCTCAATATTTATACCTAATTGACGTACAGGTACAAAATACTACAGGCTGGACAGAATCAGAGCGGTAACCTTACAAAGGCTTCCATGGCTGCATAGCGGGTAAGGCCAAGCCTCGCATATAAGTCCGCTGTATTTGCATTTCTCTCTTCTGCACGCTGCCAGAATTCGCGGTTATCGCTACCCTGGAAAGGAACACTGTCTTTCTGTGACTGGTGTATGAATATTCCGTAACGCTTTTTTCTTACCTGGTCAGGGCTCATAGGTACAGCCATTTCTATTTCATTAATATCCCATTCTTCCCAGGCGCCTTTGTAGAGCCATACCCAGCAATCGGCCAGCCATTCGTCGCCGGCCTTTTTCATAAATGCAAGTGCGGCAAGAACAATATCTATACAAACTTTGTGTGTGCCGTGGGGATCCGCGAGATCACCTGCGCAAAAAACCTGGTGTGGTTTTATCTTACGCATAAGGTCAACCGTTAGTCTCACATCTTCCTCGCTCATCGGATTTTTTTCTATGGTGCCCGTTTCATAAAAAGGGAGGTTCATAAAATGAATCTGGTCTTCCGTAAGGCCGACATATTTGCATGTAGCTCTTGCCTCGCATCGTCTTATAAGCCCCTTGATGCTCCGGATTTCCGGTGTATCTTTTTCGCTGGATTTCTTTTCGTTTATATAGGCGGACGTTTTATTAAAAATTGATTTGCTGATCGTATTATCTATGTCAAAAATGTTTTCGAAGCCAACAGTGAAGTCAAGGAATCTTGTTACAAACTCATCTGTAACTGCAATGTTGCCGCTGGTTTGATATGCTACATGCACTTCATGGCCCTGGTCGTGAAGCCGCATAAAAGTACCGCCCATGCTTATAATATCATCGTCAGGGTGTGGTGAAAAAATAAGTATCCGTTTTGGAAAGGGAGTAGTTCTCTCCGGGTGATTTGGCGGTGCAACATTTGGTTTACCACCAGGCCATCCCGTTATACTATCCCTGAGCATATAATATACTTCCAGGTTGATCCCGTATGCATCTCCTTTTTCGGTTAAGAGATCACTAAGCCCAAATTCATTGTAGTCGTGATCAGTAAGGCTAAGAACAGGCTTATCTAATTTTAAAGCCAGGCTAATTACTGCGTTCTTAACCATATTGGGCGCCCATTCGCATTCACCGGTGAGCCATGGCGATTTGAATCTTGTTAACTCCGATGCTGCAAATTCATCCAATACAAAAGTGCAATCATCATGGTTCTGTAACAACGATGCAGGAACTTCCTCGGTGGGTTTTCCCTCAAGAGCTTTTTGAATTACCGGGGCTTTGGTTTTGCCCCAGGCAAGTAAGATGATCCGTCGTGATTTCAGGATAGTGCTTATACCCATGGTAATTGCCATCCGGGGAACCTGCGAAATATTTCCGAACTCATGAGAATTGGCAAGCCTTGTTGAATTGTCCAGTGTTATAAGTCTCGTTTTTGAATATACGGGAGAGCCGGGTTCATTAAATCCTATATGCCCGTTATTTCCGATACCCAGGATTTGCAGATCAAGGCCACCGGCATCTTCTATCTTCTTTTCATATTCCGCGCAGTGTTCCTTTACCTGTTCCTTGGGTACAAGGCCATTAGGTAAAAAATAATTTTCAGGATCTATATCTGTTTGCTCAAATAAATATTTTCTCATGAAATAATGGTAGCTGTTCAGCGCATCCGGTTCCATGGGATAATATTGATCAAGATTGAAAGTGATCACATTTTTAAAACTCAGTCCTTCCTCCCTGTGCATTTGAACAAGCTCGGCATATAAAGATTTAGGAGTTGAGCCGGTAGCAAGACCAATGACCGCTTTTCTGCCCTGCGCATTTTTTTCCGTTATGAGATCAGCGATTATTTTGGCAACATACCGGGAACCTTCTTTTGGAGTTTCAAAAATTTCAACAGGAATTTTTTCTAAAGAATCAATCATGACTTTCTAATATTTATTTCTTTTAATGGTAAAAATATGCGTGGCAATTTGTGGATATTTTACGCAACCAGTTTTTATAAAAATGAGAAACGAAGATAAGAGGATTAATAATTATTAGCACTATGTTGTGGTTATTTCAGTATAACGATTGCGTAACCTGTTTTCAACGAGCGCTGCGGCCTCCTATATTGAAGGTATTCAGGCTGAACTTGCCGAAGTATCACCTCTGTTTTTCCTTAAAACCGTTTCAGTTTTAGTTTTTCAAGAAAGGCCGTGGCAACTATTGCAACTTCAAATTTCATTTATTTAAAACCGGCAGAATAATCTTTGATGCATTTTTGCCATCATGATAAATACGGATATTTGCTTTTTGAAAATCTTTATCGGTTGCTTTATAAATATCTAAAAACTTTTGAGGATTGCGATCGGCGAGGGGAAACCAGCTGCTTTGCATTTGTATCATAATCCGATGCCCTTGCAAAAAAGTATGTGCCACATCAGGAAGTTCCCATTTCACTTCGGTTATTTTTCCAGGCACAAAAGGTTGTGGGTTTGAAAAACTGTTTCTGAATTTTCCTCTCATGATTTCTGCACGCACGAGCATTTCATAGCCACCCATCGGGTAAATTCTTTCCGGATCTTTTTCAGCATAAATGTCTACTGTATTGTAACCCATATTTTCCGGGAATACATCAATTAATTTTACGACAAAATCCGCATCGGTTGTTGAAATGCTAGTCATGATATCGGCAACCACACTGCCTGTAAGTGTTATTGCATCTTGTAAAGTATCTGTTTGAAAAACCAATACATCGGGCCTCCTGCCGGCAAAGCGCTGATCATCGGACATGTAAGTCCTGGTTCTGTTAAAGTGTACGAACTCTTCATATGGTACCGGCTTCGAGGGGTCGCTCACGTAATCGCTGAAACTATTGGTAGCTGCCGGTTTGGACCATCCTAATTTTCCTCGCGGCTGCAGGTAAATCGCTTTGTCCTGCGTACCAGCGGGTGGCCACTGCGAAAAAGTTTTCCACTCATTAGCGCCGGTGATAAAAATATTCGCTTCGCCTATTTGCGAAATATCTCCTTTCCCTTTTAAGAAATAATTGAAGAAAGGAATTTCAAAATGTTGCTGATAATATTCGCTCGTGTTGGAGCCGAATTGAATATTACCATGATGCGTTCCATCATGGCCAGCCCATTGATCATGAAACCACGGGCCTTCAACGATTCTATTAAAAGATTTTCCCGGGTTATTTTTTTCGGCAGCTTTATAAGCATTCCATGCTCCCCAGCAGTCTTCCGCATCAAACAAACCACCGACCCACAACATAGCCGGCTTTAAGTTCTTTGTAGCATCGCGGGCATCACGAGCCTGCCACCATTCGTCATAATTTGGATGCGACATCAGGTCTTTCCAGAATGCAATGGTATCGCCCATGTATTTTGCAAAATTTCTTAAGGCGCCGGTCTCAAGATAAAACTTGTAATTATCATGATCGGGATACCCAACTGAACGTGCCGGAAGAGGAGTTGGCAACGGATGCGGTTGGCCGAATCCGGAGCCTAATGCGGAATAAAAATCAAATGCATCCATTAGAAAGAATACACCCTTATGATGAAAGTCGTCACCGATAAACCAATTGGTAACAGGTGCCTGGGGACTCGCTGCTTTTAGCGCCGGATGATTACTGGCCGCGGCCATCGTTGAATAAAAGCCGGGGTATGAAATTCCAAACACTCCTGCATTGCCATTGTTCCCTTCAATATTTTTTACCAGCCAATCTATTGTATCGTAAGTGTCGCTTGCTTCATCAATCTCATTGCCTTTTTTATTAGAATTAAAAGGCCGCACATCCACAAATTTGCCTTCACTCATCCATCTTCCACGTACATCCTGTAGCACGATTATATAGCCTTCTTTAAAATATTCATTTAGATAGCTATTCCAAAAATCTTTAAACTCCTTTTCGCCGTAAGGCCTGCACGAATAAGGAGTGCGACTAATGAGTATGGGATGTTTATCCGTTTTATCTTTCGGAATATAAATTGCGGTAAATAATTTTATTCCATCCCGCATCGGAATAGGTTTTTCCACCTTGATATAATTATTTACAATCCAAATACTGTCCGCTTTTTGCGGGTATGCAGTTAAAGAGAAAGAAATAAGGAAAAGTAAAAATGTATTCTTTTTCATGAAAAAGTTTTTAAACCTGGATTTGTTTGATGACTGCAAGTTAAGATGATGGAATTAATATTTTACATGTTGGTTGGGTTGAGTATCTCTCTGATCATGAAAGCCATCCGTTGTTGTGAGCGAATTTTCGTTTAACCGTTGTTGTATATCGGTAAAAAATTACCTATTTTTCTAAAAACTTTCTCTTTATCAAAACAACTTATCATGACAACAGAAATTTTTAACCACATTAACTGGCTTGCTGTATTAGTTGGTGGCCTTGCTTATTTCTTTCTTGGTGCAATATGGTATACCGCTCTTTTTGGAAAAAAATGGCAATCGTATAATGCAGCCCTGATGAATGCTGCGGACGCTAAAAAAGGAGCGACACAAATTATGATAGTATCATTTTTGCTGATGTTATTATGTGCGCTTGGTCTCTCCATACTTGCACACAGGTTTGGAATTTTTGGCTTGATGGGAGGGCTGAAACTCGGCCTCCTTACGGGAATATGTTTTGCCGCCAGCGCGGTTCACATTTCTTATGTTTATGAGAAAAGGCCTTTGGGTTTACACCTGATCAATGGGCTGTACAATGTTGCAGGAAATATTATAGCTGCGATAATAGTATGCGCATGGTAATAAAATTAGTTTCAGCCCGTAAGTCTTTTGGCAGTTTCGTAAAGTTTACTCACCAATCTTCGTAATCTTAAGTACGTTGGTTGGTAAGTGAAGATTTACAGGAGTGCTTCCGGTATTCACAACAACATCTCCATTTTTAAGAAAGCCTCTTTCCTTCAGGATGTTGATCTCGTCGAAGAAAATATCATCGAGGCTTTCTTCTTCTTCGTAAAACAAAGCACGCACGCCCCAGCTAAGGCTCAACTGGTTGATGAGACTTTTTTCCTTGCTAAACACATACAATAGCGACTTAGGCCTATAACTGCTGAGCATAAAACCTGTATAGCCACTCTGCGTCATCCCTATCAATGCGTCTGCCTTCACATCAGCAGCAAGTTTGCAGGCACTATAGCACAATGCATCGCTATGAAAGGAAGGGGATTGTGGTTGCGGGGAAAGAATATCATCCCTGTTATAATCGTAGGCTGTTTTTTCTATTTCAAGAATAATTTTGCTCATGGTTTGTATCACGAGGGTAGGGTGCTGACCAGTAGCCGTTTCCCCGCTCAGCATCAGGGCATCCGCTCCTTCGAGAACAGCGTTGGCCACATCCGTAATCTCACTCCTGTTTGGCTTCGTACGATCTATCATACTTTCCATCATTTGAGTAGCTACAATCACAGGTTTGGCGCGGTGCATACATTTGCGAATGATCTCTTTTTGAATTAAAGGTACTTTCTCTATTGGCAGCTCCACGCCAAGGTCACCACGTGCAATCATTATAGCATCGCTTTCAAGGATAATATCGCGTATGTTGGTTACCGCTTCCGGCTTCTCAATCTTGGCAATAACTTTGGCTTTACTGTTTCTTTCTTTTAAAATATCTTTTAGCCCAATAATATCTTTTACTTCTCTCACAAATGAAAGTGCAATCCAATCAACATCCTGGGTAAGAATAAATTCCAGGTCTGCCAAATCTTTTTCAGTTAAAGCAGGCAGAGAAATTTTTGTGTCCGGAAGGTTAAGTCCTTTTTTTGAGGAAAGAATACCACCCATTACAACCTCTACTTCAACATCATTATTTGAAAGTACCCCAAGCACTTTTACTTCAAGCTTTCCATCATCAATCATAATAATGTTTCCCGGAACTACATCATTGTGAAGGTTAGGATAACTCACATAAATTCTTTCCAGGTTGCCGATACATTTCGTATTGGTAAAGGTGAGTTTATCGCCCGGGTTGATTTCAAGTGCATTATCCTCTATTTCGCCCACACGTAATTTTGGGCCCTGTAAGTCCGCAAGTATCGCAATATTATAAGGAAGCGTTTTATTTATTTTCCTGATATTTTCAATGATAGCCGCTTTATTTTCGTGGGAGCCGTGAGAAAAATTGAGGCGAAAAACATTAACGCCTGCTTTCACAAGTTCAACCATGGCCTCATAATTATCACATGCAGGGCCGATAGTAGCTACGATCTTTGTGCGCTTCGTTGAATGTTCCAGCGCTGCTTTTTTATCCATATCGGCATGTATATATTTCGTGATGTTTCTAGACATTTCTTGTATCAGGTTTTAATTTTTTAGATGGATATTGATTAGCTAATCGACTAATTACGAGACCAGCCTTTTAATATTTAACTTGATAGAATCTTCACAATTTTCATCCAATCTTCACTGATTCTTTGCTTCTTTTTTACAGCCTCATTCAATGGAATATAATGCATGCGGTTGTTCACGATTCCCACAAACACATTGAACCTTTCTTCCATCAGGCATTCTACAGCAGCATATCCCATACGGCTCGCGATAAGACGGTCCAGGCAAGTAGGGGCTCCACCTCTTTGAATATGTCCCAGGATGCAAACCCTCACTTCCTGTTCGGGCATTCTTTCCGTTATTATTTTCGCCAATTCCGTTCCGCCAAATTCCTCGCCTTCGGCAACCACTATTATGTTTACCAATTTTTTTCTGCCATGTTTTTCTGCAAGGGCTTTTATGATGTCTTCTATATCAGTTCTTCTTTCGGGGATCAGAATATTTTCCGCACCAGTTGCAATACCGCTGTGCAGCGCAATATACCCCGAATCGCGGCCCATCACTTCAATAATGAAAAGACGATCGTGGGCATCGGCAGTGTCCCTTACCTTATCAATCGCTTCCACTGCGGTGTTTACGGCAGTATCAAAACCTATGGTAAAGTCAGTTCCGGAAATATCTTTGTCAATCGTACCCGGCAACCCGATACAAGGTATGTCAAATTCACTGCTGAATATTTGTGCACCCCTGAAAGAGCCGTCTCCACCGATAATAACAAGGCCATTTATACCTAATTTTTTTAAATTTTCATAAGCCTTTTCGCGGCCCTCAAATGTAAAAAACTCCTTGCACCTCGCTGTTTTTAAAATCGTTCCGCCCCGCTGAATTATATTAGCCACACTTTTGCTTTCCATTCTGCTTATATCCCCATCTATCATTCCCTGGTAGCCTCTTACGATTCCATAAACCTCCATTCCGTTGTAAATTCCTGTACGAACAACGGCTCTTATGGCTGCATTCATTCCGGGTGAATCGCCTCCTGACGTAAGAACTCCAATTTTGGTTACTTTTCTCTGCGACATTAAAATTAATTTCCTGTTAGTTTTCGATTATTATTTTAAAAGCGTCAAAAATACATATTTAGAGTTACTAATAGAGGTTTCCCATTTTTTTTAGATAAATCTCTTGTAAAGAGGAAATATTCAAAATTTTGTTCAAAGACAGGAGGTGGCTCAATCCCTTTTACCCCGGAGAGGAGAGACAAAACTGGGTTGAAATACATTTCTCAATCAACGGGGAACTAAAATTTTATACAAATCATTAACTTCATTTCTAATTGATCTCGTAACATGAGAAATAACATCCTCTTTTTCTTTATACTAATGATGATAAGCACCGCTTCTTTTTCGCAGATAAATTATCCTGAAACTAAAAAAGTGAAACAGGTTGATGATTATTTTGGAACAAAAGTAGCCGATCCGTATCGCTGGCTTGAGGACGATAACAGTGAAGAAACCAAACAATGGGTAATAGCTGAGAACAAGGTGACAGAAAATTATCTTTCAAAAATTCCATTTCGTGATAAAGTAAAATCAAAGATGGAACAAATGTGGAATTATGCGAAATACAGTTCTCCTTTTAAAGAAGGAGATTATTATTATTTCTATAAAAATGATGGCCTTCAAAACCAGGCCGTGTTATACAGGCAGCGTGGACTTGAGGGAAACCCCGAAATATTTATTGACCCCAATACATTAAGTAAAGATGGGACCGCCGCGATAAGTACGCCTTCATTCAGCAGGAATAAAAAATATGCAGCTTACCTCGTTGCCCGGGCAGGAAGCGATTGGCAGGAAGCGTATGTAATGAATGTTGCAGATAAGAAATTATTGAAAGATGAATTGGATCACATAAAATTCAGTGGCCTTTCATGGAAAGCGGATGAGGGATTTTATTACAGCCGGTATCCCACTCCTGATGAGAAAAGTAAACTCACTAATCAAAATCAAAACCATAAAGTGTATTATCATAAGTTAGGAACATCCCAAAGCGCGGATGCTTTAATTTATGAAGACCCTGAACACCCCTTAAGAACAGTAGGGGCCGGGCTGAGTGAGGATCAACATTTTTTAATTGTTGGCACAAGCGAGGGAACAAGTGGTTCTGAAATTTGGGTAAAAAATATGAAGAATCCTTCGACAAATAATGATTTTAAATTACTGATAAAGGGTTTCGACACTGAGGCAAATTTTATTGACAATGACGGTGATAAATTATTAATACGCACTAATGCCGATGCGCCAAATTATAAAGTGGTTTTAATAGATCCGGAAAAACCCGGTAAGGAAAACTGGAAAACCATTATTCCGGAGAGAAAGGAATTATTGGAATCAGTGGGCACGGCGGGACATAAATTATTTCTTTCTTACTTGCAGGATGCCTCAGGCAGAATTTACCAAACGAATTACAACGGCAATCTTGAGAGAGAAATTACATTGCCCGGAATAGGTTCGGCCGATGGTTTTTCGGGCAATGCCGATGACAAAGAAATTTTTTACACCTACACATCTTTTGATTATCCTCCCGCAATTTTCAGGTATAATATAAGTACGGGGCAAACGGATTTATTTAGAAGAAGCGAGGCTAAAATAAATGCAGATAATTACCGGACTTTGCAATCATTTTTTACAAGTAAGGATGGGACAAAAGTGCCTCTGTTTATTACCTATAAAAAAGGATTAGAGCTTGACGGCAACAACCCGACGTTGCTATATGGTTATGGCGGATTTAATATTCCCATGACTCCGGGCTTCTCTATTTCAAATGCATTTTTTCTTGAACAGGGAGGTGTATCTGTTACAGTAAATCTTAGGGGCGGAAGCGAATATGGTGAATCCTGGCACAAGGCAGGCATGCTTGAAAAGAAGCAAAATGTATTTGATGATTTCATAGGAGCGGCTGAATTTTTGATTGATAAAAAATACACAAACCCGGGCAAACTTGCCATAAGAGGTGGCAGCAATGGCGGCCTTCTTGTAGGTGCCGCAATGACCCAAAGGCCAGAGCTTTTTAAAGTGGCCATTCCGCAGGTAGGCGTAATGGATATGTTGCGCTATCATAAATTTACAATAGGCTGGGCATGGGCTACTGAATATGGAAGGAGCGATAAAAAAGAAGATTTTGAAAATCTCTATAAATACTCACCATTGCACAATTTAAAATCCGGCATAAAATATCCCGCCACATTAGTTACCACCGCAGATCATGATGACAGGGTAGTGCCGGCACACAGTTTTAAATTTGCGGCCACATTGCAAGCCGATAACGATGGAACTAACCCCACATTAATTCTTATTGAAACAAAAGCCGGGCATGGCGCAGGTAAGCCGACCAGCAAAGTAATTGAAGAAGCCGCCGATATCTGGAGCTTTGTGATGTATAATTTGGGGATGGAGTTTAGGGAGTGAGGATGATTAATTCAACTTTCGATAAGAAATTAATTATTTAATTTTAAGTTTTTAAATAAGAATTAATAAACCCACGCGGATTATGCAAACAGTTACCATAGATATCTTAAATAATAAGGCCGTAAAGCTTTTGCAGGAATTAGAAAACCTTAAACTAATTCGGATGCGCAGGGAGAAATTGCAGTTATCCGCACCTGATAGTACAGTACTTAAGTATAAAGGCGCTATGAAAAAGCAGCCTTTAAAGCATGTTAATAGCCAACTCAACGAACTTCGAAACGAATGGGAATAAAATATTTATGGGATACTAACACTGCAATCTACTATTTACAACAACAATTTCCTCCCGAGTCGGAAAAATTAGTTGATGACCTGACCCGCGATGAGCAAGTAATAATTTCTGTAATTACTGAGATAGAATTGCTATGCTGGAAAACAGCCATTCAAGAAGATATAGATATCTTAAATAATTTTATTAATGATGCCCTGGTCATTGAACTTGAGCAACCGATAAAGTTGAAAACTGCAGAAATTAGAAAAGTATATCGTATTAAACTTCCTGATGCGATTATTGCAGCTACTGCTTTGGTATATAACTTAACTATACTTACCAGGAATATTTCTGATTTTGGCAAAATCGATGGTATTAAAATAATAAATACCTGGAATAAAAGTTAGTTTTCTCCATTGAAACCAAGGTATGCTACGGAGCCGGCAAGCTACCAGCAAAGTAATTGAAGAAGCCGCCGATATCCGGAGCTTTGTGATGTATAATTTGGGGATGGAGTATAGGGAGTGAGGATCAATTCAAACTAACATCAAATTCCTTTTCTTCTACAACAGAATAATCCTTCACCACATTATACAAAGTGTCTCTTTCCACAGGAACTCTCTTCGCCTGCTTAATTAGCGTTACCAATTCCTGCGTACTCATAGTGGGGTTTTGTTCTTCACTTCCGGCCATGGAATAAATTTTAGTGGAATCATCTATTGTGCCATCAATATCATTTACACCAAAAGACAAAGAAAGCTGTGCATTTTGCCGGCCCAGCATTGGCCAGTATGCTTTCAGGTGAGGGAAGTTATCCATATAGATTCGTGCCACCGAATACATCTTCATGTCTTCTGTGATAGAGCTTTCCGGCACGTTGCTCATATCGTTATTTTGGTTGCGGAACTTAAGTGGAATGAATGTGTTGAATCCATTTGTTTTATCCTGCAGATCGCGTAGCCTGCGCATGTGATCAATGCGGTGAGCATAGTTTTCTACGTGGCCATAAAGCATTGTAGCGTTAGTGTGCATCCCTAAATTGTGTGCTGCTTCATGAATCTGTAGCCATCCATCAGCATCAACTTTATCGGCACTTATTTGTTGCCTTATATCTTCATCGAAAATCTCAGCGCCACCGCCGGGTAAAGATTGCAAGCCGGCATTTTTAAATTTCAACATCCCTTCTTCTACTGATAGTTTTGCTTTCCTGAACATATAATCGAGTTCAACTGCGGTAAAGCCTTTAATATGCAAATCAGGCCTGTGGGCTTTAATATCAGCAACCAGGTTACAGAAAAAATCAAGATCCATTTTTGGATGTACACCGCCTACGATGTGAACTTCAGTTACGGGTTTGTCATCATAACCCTTTACGATATCCATCATTTGGTCATGACTTAAAACCCATCCCTCATCGCGATGTGCATATAGCCTGGAATAAGAACAAAATTTGCACGAGAACACACACACATTAGTTGGCTCGATATGAAAATTCCTGTTGAAATAGGTTTTATCACCGTGTTTTTTTTCTCTTATATAATTGGCGAAAGTAGCAGCAAGGCCAAGGCTGGCTTTTTCAAACAACATCATTCCATCTTCATCACTTATCCTTTCGTTTGCAGTAATTTTTTCCGCAATTTTTTTAAATTCTTTGCCTTCATTTAAAGAACTTATAATTTCTAAAAGTTCCTCTTCCTTTGTTATGTTCATCATGCCTCAAAGTTACTTTAGTAGATGTGTAAAACAAAAAAGATGCTAACCGTATCGGATCAGCATCTTAAAAAGTCAATTCAGTTTTATGTTACCAATTACGGATTGATGTTATTGCTTAACGATCCTTTCAACAACAGTCTTTTCATCATACATCAGTTTGACAATATATATTCCTGCGGCAAGACTGCTAAGATTAACCGTAATTTCTGTATTTCCCCTGCCATTTAAATCTTTAATCCAAACTAATTGCCCAACCGAATTGTATATGGCTACCTTTTGTAAGGTCGTTGGCACTTCGTAATTTCTAATAATAAATGAACTGCTGAAGGGACTTGGGTAAATAAGATAGCCCTGGTTCTTAAGCCGCTGTGGAAGCGTTTTAGTATAAATATTTATGTTATCGAGGTATAAATTATTTTGCTGATTGCTTTTGCCAACAAAATAAACCTGGAAGTTCTTATTACCAATGATGGGACTCAAATAAATATTTACATTTCGCCATTGATTATTATTAGTGGGCATAAACGGGTTGGCAGTCGAAAAATTAGGATCGTTTATAGTTTGAAGATCTTCACCCCACTTCTTCCATATCGTGGTAAAAGTTTGTCCGCAATCCTGTGTTATTTGTACTTCCAGAGTATCGAGAGGAAGTACGGTACTGCCGGGATATTGCGCTCCCTGGGCGCAGGCGTAATCAAATGAAACAAAAAAGGAGTCAACCTTTGGATCAAAAGTAACCACCGGCGAAACAAATTTATCGGTCGTGTTGGAGGTGGTATAATCATAATTTCTAAGCACCATTGAGCCTGTCCCGGTTTTCGCGGCGGCGGTAGTCCTTTCCCAGGTTAGCGAGCTATCGGGATTTATCACGCTCCAGTTTGCGGGAGGAAAAGAAACTGTTTCAAAACCTTCTGTAACGGGTGCATCTACTATTGGTGATATTACGATCGCTTTTCTTGCAGTATCATTAAGGGGATACTGTTCGGCCATACCATTTGGTTCAGTGCTAAAGATGGAAAGAATATGTGCGCCGGACACAGATGTAACCGGGTTAAGGGTAACCACCTGCGTGGAGCACCTGGGTAATGCGCCTGAGAAATTGAAAGTGCCTGCGGGCCCGTTGTCCACCTGGTAATTTATCTTCAAAGTTCTTAAGGTATCATATCCGTAATTTGCTATCGTAACTTCCGGTACAAAATCCGCGACACACAATGTGGCAAAAGGTTTATTAATCGAAACAACTGAAGCATTGTATTGCTTTGTGTCTATTTTCGAAATAGCAAAATTATCCACATAGATGTTGTTGCCATAATCTGTAACGGCCCTTATACCTATTATTATTGAACCCGTATTAAGGCCACATGTGGGAATGGTTATACTTTCATTGCGCCACTGGGTTGCAGTGGGGTTGAAGGCAGGCGTAACAAATCCCCCGGCTGTCGAGAGCGCCGGTCCACCTTTCCTGTAGGTGGTTGGCAGCCATGTAACACCACAATCAGTAGAGAATATAATTTGCAATGAATCTTTTTCGGCCGCGGAATATTGAGCATAGGCCACATCAAAATCTATATTTATTGAATCTACACCCTGCAGATCAATTTTAGGAGATTTCAGGATATCCTGTTGACCCTTGGAATTATAATTATAGGCATCAAATTTCATTGAGGCGACACCGCTTTTCTTTGCATCAGTAGCCCTTGCCCACGATAAGCCTCCGTCAGGGTTAAATAAGGTCCAGCCCCCGGGGGGCGGAAAGGTCGTAGATTCAAACCCTTCTACATTCGGAAGCGCCAGGGCCTGCAATACGTTGAATGTGATAGAAGCGGTATCATTAGAAGTTCTCTGATCCGCCGCACCATTTGGCGCAAACGTGTAGACCTTCAATACATGAGATCCGGGAGAAGGATTCAGGGCTAAGTTTAAGGTTAAATTTTGAGTCTGAAACAAGTTCAGCGACAAGCCGGGAAACGATTTTGTTCCCATACTTACTCCATCTAAAATAAGTCCGACTGAAAGTGATTTCAATTGAGTCTTGCCTACATTGGTAACCGTCACCTTCGGTGTTATGGGGACATTACAATAAGGTGCGGCATTATTGGGATCAATAATAGTGGACAACGCTGCATCATTTGCGAAAGTCGTGAATGAGACCTCCGCCCACCACACCCCGTATTTGGATTGATTGTCTGCAACTCCGGCTCTCTGTTCAGCGTATTGTTGTATCGTCCAAAGGTTTCCCGTCACAGGATCAAGGGCCGAATGACTATAGTCTCCCCAGCGGGCCCTGCCACTGGAATAATCTTTCCAATAGGTGCTTACACCTCCTTTAAAAACATACTCCACATCTGTAGTATTAATAGGGGTGATAGCAGACCGGGTGCTGTATGCTGCGTTAATTCTAGTGGAAGGTGAAGAAACCGTGTAACCTATTAAAACATCTTCGGCCGGATTAACGGCTATCGTGGGAAAATATCTTGACGTAAGCCCTGATGGATCATCAATGCGCCCTCTTTGTAAAACTGCTCCGGAAGTGGATAGCTGCCACCACTGCACTGCAGTGTGATCATACGCGTTTTCAGGCAACCCGATATGGTGGGCGCACCAGATTTGTCCATTTATAATTACAGCCGAGCTTATCCTTGCATCGTTTACTGCTATCTTTCGCGTTTCATCTAATTGTGACGCAACGTTGCCTAAATTTCCAGATGCCCAGGGCGTGCCGCCTGATGGATATGCCGCTGAATTAGTATTCCATATAAGTGCAGGAATATTACCGGTAACTGTTGACAACCTGATTGATGAAGCACTACCACTCCAATTTTGCATAATATAAAATGTGGAGGCCGGCACTGCAGAAAGGCCATATGCAGTTACCGGGCATGGAGCATCTCCATCAGAGGCCGTTTTCTCGATTGTTTGCGCATTTGTTCCAAAAAGAATAGGATTCCCTGCAGCCAGGTTGGCTTTATCAAATGCGAATAAGATCGGGCCGGAAAAATTTTGTGCGCCGGGAAACTTTCTGCCGGACACAACCAGCAAGCGGTTATCGAAGCCGAGATAAGGATGATCAAGAAGAATAGCACCATCAACGGATGAAGGCGTAAAGCTGTACCTGTACCACGTGCCGGCAGGGTCGCCTGTTTGAGAGACTGCAATAAAAACCTTATTGGTGTTCTCTGTGGAAATCCCGCTTATCCAAAACCTGTCGAGGTAAGGATCGTACTGCATGTAAGGATCAGAAACAGTTGAATTGTTGAAGAAAGTCGCAAACGTCATTTGGCTTAAAACAGCTCCGCCGTTTTTTGCATGTACAATTATGAAATCATTCGTTGCAGTTACCACAGTATTTATGCCTACAGCACCATGCGTGTCCGGTGGTATGGTTTGCAGCGGGTCGATGTGGCCTAAAAAATCCTGTAAAGGTGGTGGCGAAGCAACTTCAATAGAAGTAGGAGCAAAGGCAGGTATGTTGTTCTGCCTCATAACTTTAGCAGCCGGTGGAACAGGCATGTCGCGCAATGGCCTCCAGCCCCCGTCAATTTCCTTCTCTATCCTTCTTTGATCCAGGCGCGACACGTCAATATTGGCCAGCTCTTTAAAATTAAACTTCTGGGCAGTGATGGTTTGTGAACAGACTTCCCCTGAAAACCCAAAAAAGAAAATACATATAAAAAAGCTCTGAAACCCGAGACAGGTGAATTTTTGCAATTTGAGGTAAATTTTACTTTGGAAAGGTTTGGGGAAACTGAATTTTAAAATTTATGAAGGACTAAAAATATGATTTTTTTAAACTAAATGCTTCCTTTCAGGGAATTTGGTGATCAAAAGCTGTGTTAAACCACGATGCATGCAAAAGAAGATGGTGAAATATGGCCCTGGTCTTTTCTAACAATCATGAATAAATCCGGATAAACTTAAATAAAGACGAACTACATTCCATTAAACCATGTTAATACAGTGATCACAGAAAAACGTAATCTATAAAAACATTCAGGCCCCGGTTATATTGTGCCTAAAGAGAAATTTAATTTATATCTTGAACTTTAATGTACATCCAAAACAACCTTTACTAAAAAAGACCTTACATGAATATTAAGTTTCGGCTTATTGTGATGAATTTCCTGGAATTTTTTGTGTGGGGTTCGTGGTTGATTTCTTTGGGGGGATATATGTTCAGCGAGTTACATGCAACCGGGTCCCAGATCGGATTAACATATGGAACAATGGGTATCGCTTCTCTTTTTATGCCGGCGCTTATGGGAATTATAGCAGACAGGTGGGTTAATGCCGAAAGGGTTTTGGGCATTTGTCATTTAATCGGGGCGGCATTATTATTCTGGGCTTCCAGGGTGCAGGATCCTTCCACTATGTATTGGGTAATGCTGTTTAATGCGATGTTTTTTATGCCAACGATCGCGTTGAATAACACAGTTTCCTATATCAATTTGGAGAAAAGGGGCTTTGACATCGTAAAAGTTTTTCCACCTATCAGGGTTTGGGGAACGGTTGGTTTCATCGTTGCAGTATGGGTGGTTGACCTCTTTAACTGGACGCTGACTCCCAATCAATTTATTGTAAGCGCTGCATCTGCGGTGTGCCTGGCGGTGTACAGTTTTACGATGCCTGCATGTAAGCCCGCAAAAACATCAAAGGGCGCTTCCTGGGTTTCTTCTTTTGGCCTCGATGCGTTTGTTCTTTTTAAGCGGAAAAAGATGGTTATATTTTTCGTGTTTGCGATGCTGTTGGGTGCGGCGCTGCAAATTACCAATGCTTTTGGCAAACCCTTCTTAGATGACTTTGGAAAAATTGATGCCTACCGCGATACATTTGGGGTTAAACATTCCAACATTCTTATTTCAATTTCCCAGATATCGGAGACTTTATTTATCCTGGCCATTCCTTTTTTCCTTCGCCGGTTCGGAATCAAAACAGTAATGCTTATCAGCATCTTTGCCTGGGTATTCCGGTTTGGCTTGTTTGGTATCGGTAACCCCGGGAGCGGTGTCTGGCTGCTGGTGTTATCAATGATTATTTATGGAATGGCTTTCGACTTCTTTAATATCTCCGGTTCCTTATTTGTGGAGAAAGAGGCAGACGTAAAAATAAGGGCCAGCGCACAAGGATTGTTTATGGTGATGACCAATGGAGTAGGGGCTTATTTCGGCGGGCTTTTTAGTGGAATGGTCGTGGACCATTTTACTTCAAACGGAGTGACTGACTGGAGAAGCACCTGGTTTGCTTTTGCCGGCTACGCATTAGTGTTAGGTATCATTTTCCCGATCGTTTTTAAATACAAGCATGACCCAAATGAAATAAAGAATATTCATGTTGAGCCTCTCCTAAGTACGGAATGAAAATTCAGCCTTGGGTTCTCCTTTCAAACTTACAGGTTTAAAAAGCAATAAAAAAAGCCGTACTTAAACGGCTTTTAAAATAACAATGTTTATCCGGCTTTGTATTACGCTACTTTCTTCATTGCGTTGGCAAGGATAAGGTTCATTTTAGAACCAACACCGGCAGTTAAACTTACTTGTTGCTCAACCGGAGAATAACCGGGGAATGAAACCGAAATAGTATAATCCCCAGCGACCAAGCGCTTAATGCTGAAATAACCTTTGTCATTAGTGAAGGCCTGGTAGCCAAGTTCGTTGGAAGCGATCAAAGCACCAATAACAGGCAATTGCGCATCATTCTTAATGTAACCGCTAAGGCTTGCAGAACCTGCACCTTTACGTATTGCCAGTTGCTGTTCAAAAACAAATAAATTTTTAATGGCTACATCCTCTTTAAAAATCTGCTGCCCATCTTTACACATGCTGATTACGCTTTCATAAATAGCGTTATTTGCATCGGTTTTTTGGGTTACTGCCATTTTCTTTGCATTATCTATATTGAAATAGGTTACTGAAAGCTCAAGAAAGTCGCCGCCGGCAGATTGAAATACTTCGGGAAAACTTGCAGGCATATTTTCATTATCAGTAAGGGCGCTTAGGTTTTGTGACATAAAACTGTTAGCAGCATCAATAAGAGACCGTATTGCACTCCAGTTATCCCCGGAAACTTTTTTGTATAATGATGCACCGGCGCCTTCCAGCATGGCCGGAGCCACTTCCTTTGAATAAGCTTGTGTGATGTAGGCTTTAAGCTTTTGCCAGTTAACCTTTACAGCATCTGCAGCTTCAATAAGATTGATCCGCGCCGCTGCCCGCGCCGCTATAGCCTGCCTTGAATCGGGCAATGCCTGTGCATCTTTTACATTCTGTAATGCATCTGCAATAAACTCCGGTGTGTACAAGGCTTTGAAAGCAGCGAAAACTGTTTGGTAATTGCTGCAACTGTTCCAGCAGGCTAAACAAATGGTGTACAAAAGTTCTTTGGTACAACCGTAAATTTTAATAGGATTCATAAATTTTTAATTTAAAGGGGTTCATAATTAATTTTGGTTTGGTTATAATTTTGATAACGGCAGCCCAAAAGTGTTTATTATATTTATTTAGAAATATTTTGCTCAAAAGCACAACTCTCTATTACATGGCACAGGCATAGCTAACGCGCTTACCTATGCTACCAAGCCTGCGCCAACGGCATTCTTTATACTTGGACGAAATAAAGGGGCATAATGTTAGCGGTAGTTTATTTAGTTAACTCTAAATAATTTCCTTTAAAACTTATTACAACTTTTGAAAATTGCGAAAGTGCGTCTTTTCCAAAATTTCCATAAAACTCTTTTCCAAATCTGTGATACTGGTCTTTATTTATTTCGAGATTTTTTAGAGTAAGCTTGAAAGTATTAAGATTTAATGACAGATTTTCCATTGTTATAGATTGGTATTTGATTTCGCCACCAACGCTTGCAATTTTCTGCGATGTCGTTTTGTGTGGTTTTTTTTGAAGAAATGATTTGTATCGTTCAAAGAAAGTACGGCTAAAAAGCGTTTCATTGCCACCTGTATCAAAACAAAATGGCAGAAGATTGCCATTGAAAGCCAAAAAAAGAATTGGGTGAAGATATTCAGTAAAAAGATTTTTTTCTTTTACAGGTAATATTTTAAAAGTGTTGGCGAATTGAACTGTGTCTTTCAATATCGTAATACTTCCAATTTCTTTTAAGATTGGAAATCCAATAATTCCATTGATTTTATAGTTCCCATCAGCAAATGTGAGAGCTTCATCATTAAAAATCAGGAAATAGGCATTATAGATTTTCAAGCCCCCAATAGCGATGCTGTCAGCAATTGCCATTTTTGTTTCATTGCCAATGCCTGTAAATCCACTTACTTTTATACTATCGCTATCCAAAATTTTAAGACCCAATTTATTCGCAAGGCTTTTTGCAATAACAGATATACCTGCGCCAGTATCAAAAACAAATGAAGTGTCTATTTGATTTATGCTTACGTTAATATTAAATAACCCACCAAAATCTTTTGTTAAAGGGACTGCCACATCTTTCTCCAGGCAAATTTTTTGGAGAGTCTCATTCTGAAGTGACTTCCAAATGAGTTCCGCATTGGCACTTCCTTTATAATGCTCTGCAGAAAGGGCAGATTTAAAATTTTCGTTTATATAGTGATTAGTTTCAAAAGCTTTTTTGTAATTGAATAGCTTAACGTAGTTGTCAGTTCTTAACTGCCAATAATTTAGTAATAAACTTTTTGGTATTTTTTTGAACTTAAGTGTATCTAAGTATTCATTCGATAAAGTTGGATTGTTACAAACATTGGCAAAAACGGCTTTAAAAAAATAAAAGTCACTTTTGTTAGGATTACTATTAGCCAAATCCATCGTCAAATACTGCTTATTCTTGAAAAGTCTTTGCAAATCCTTTTTTTGGCAAAATGAATACTGGCACAAAATCAAAAGTGTAATTGTCAGAACTATACCTTTTTTCATTCCTATGAATTAGTTAGATTGATGCCAAATTACCGCCAACATATAGAAAAGTATCCGCAAAGACCCCCACATTAGCGCAAATATGCCGCTTAGCCTTGTGCCGGGCGTACCCGTGTTACTGAATACTAACTATAACTTAATTCAACCAGTCCTTTCATCCCGCAGAATCTCTGGCACTGCCATACTTCCAATCTTCCGGCCTGGTTACAAAACCTGCCGCCACAGGATTTTGATGTATATAATCTAATATTTCATCAAACATTTCCTGATCCTTTATCTCTGTTGGCTTGTTATGCTGCTGCTCCCGAAAGCATTCGGGACCAATCTTTATTGTTACCATTTTTCTTACCGGCTCTCTCCATCATCCCAAATAATCCATTCTTTTCTGCTTTCGAAATTATTATTTTTAATTGCTATTCTTAGTTCTGAAGACGTATGCTTTTTCATGTCACGTATAATGTCTTCCAATTTATTTTTCTTGCCGCCTATAATCATGTGTACATGACTCGTCATAATGCACCAGCCATAAATTTCAAGTCCTTTCTCTTTTTGGCAATGCTTCCATGAATCAACCATCACCTGGTTATATTCTTCTCTTACAAAAACATCGATCCAATGCACGGTGGCAAAAGAAATAAAATGTAGTTTGTCTTGGTTATGAAATTTATATTTACGGCTGATGCTCAAAAGTACAACTCTCTATTACATGGCACAGACATAGCTAACGCGCTTACCTATGCTACCAAGCCTGCGCCAACGGCATTCTTTATACTTGGACGAAATAAGGAGGCTTTCTTCAATACGCATAATGTTAGTGGCAGTTATGTTCTACTTTTTATATTTACCATAAACAGGTTGCCCGGGAAAAACATTACTTACTGTTTTCCCGTACTTCAATACGAATGTTCCATTCACCATTACAAATTCAATACCTCCTGAAAACTCCAGGCCTTTGTCAAAAGTTGCTTTATCAATAACTGTGTTGGGATTAAAAATGGTGATATCTGCATCGGCACCTACTTGAATTCTACCTTTGAAACGCATTATAGGTGCAATGCCCTCCAATCGCTTTGCCGGAAGCAAAGTCATTTTTTCAATTGCTGTATTTAAGTCTATAACTTTTTCTTTTCTTACATATTTTCCTAACACTCTTGAAAACGTTCCGGCAGTTCGTGGGTGCGCCAGTTTTGCGTATGGCATGCCATCAGAAGCTATCATTACTCCTGAGGCAGCAATACCGAATTTAATCCATTCGGGTTTCATTGCGTGAAGGATGATCGGGCCGCCTGTTTTTCGGTAAGCATCAAATGTTTCTTTTGTGAGGCGTTCTCCGGTTGCAACCCATTGTAGGTCACCATAGGTAATACTTAACTTTTCCTGCCAGCCTTCATCAAACATAGCGCTATTGATAAGTGTACTGCCTGCCGTATAGGGATATAATTCTGTGGAAATGTCAATACCTTTTTTGTTAGCTGCTTGAATCATTTCAACTGCTACTTGAATTTGTCCTAATGACATACTGTTTATATGAACAATATGTAATGGAGCGCCAGTCAACGCTGCATCGGCTATTACTTCCTGTATAGAAATAATACCGGGATTACGAACATGAGAAAAAACCAATGCATTTAATTCGCCGGCCAATTGATACACCCGAAACATTTCATCTGGTGAAGTTTTGGGCAAGTAGCCAATCGGCATTCCTATACCAATGCCTCCTTCCGCTAAGGATTGTTTGATATTGCTGGTTAACCGATTCGTTTCTGCTGCATTAAGGGTATCGGAATAAGAAATTGGCAATACTTTAAATAACATTTCGAGGGATGATTCACTTGCTATCATTTTCTGGCGCAACATTTCCACTTCAGGCTGATACTTTTCAAAAGACTTCAATCTTTCAAAAGGCCAGCATACACTTGCACCATAATTTATGATTGCTTTTGATTGGCGTAACCCATACCATTGTTCTAAATGGTCTATACCCCACTCCAGTTCCAGTGCCGTAGTTATCCCATCATGTAACTGGTATTCCTGTTCTACATTGCTTCGGCCGTGTATGTGCATGTCAATAAAGCCAGGAGCAACTACTAAGCCCATTGCGTTGATGGTTTCTTTCCCTTTTAGTGGTTCGGAACTTATTTGCGCAATTCTATTGTTGATAATGCCAACATTTTTGATGGCGTTTAATTTTGTTTCGGGGTCAATAACACGACCTCCAGTTATTACAATGTCATATCGAATATCGCTTTGTGCTTTTGATACATTGCCAGAGTAAATTGTCAGTAAGAAGCAAAGTAAAATTTTAAGAGAAATCGATGTCATAGTTTTTTTTATTTGAAAATGAATGCTGCGGAATAATTTTTTGCCGGTGTTGGCGTTTCTTCTTCCAAATTTAAAGCATTACAAAGAGTAAAAAGAGGTCGCCGATGTTGCGTGTTCGTGCGGATGGTTTTGTGGCCACGCGATCACCAACATCAGTTTAGAGCCGATACACTAAATTATTTTATTCCATCCAATGCGTTAGAAAACCAAATTCATCCTTTCCACTTCGTAAAATTTTGCAGAAGAATATTTATAATCTTCAGGATAAGCGCATAAGCCTGCCGCTACCGGATTATAATGGAAATTTTATTGGCGCTAAGATATTTGAAGAAATGAAAGTTTAGCATATTTTAAATTCATACTTCCCTTCGTGTTGTTGGTGATTGCTTTACTGCAAACCTTACGCACGAACACGCAACAACGGCGGTGGTATTGCTGTTTCTCCCTCGGATCGGGTATTTCCTGGAAATCTTTCCTGATGCTAAGGGCTTCCATCTTTTCTGCGGATATAATTTACTAGACAATTTGGAGCGGAGGCAAGACTACACGAGCATGTAACCCGACCATTTTCGTATGTAACCCGACCGCACGACCATGTAAGCCGACCATTTTCGTATGTAACCCGACTGCACGACCATGTAAGCCGGCCGCACGACCATGTAGGTCGACCATTTTCGTATGTAATCCAACCGCACGACCATGTAGGCCGTCCTTTTCGTATGAAAGCGGGCCGCACGACCATGTAAGCAGGCCTTTTTCGATTTTGCTTCGATGTTTTTCCATTTCATGCCGCCCTTTTTCGCCATTATTAAGTACCGGGTAAGGTTTGATTACATTCCAACCGCCAATCTGTTTCAGCAAATACTATAGAATTAGCTTTTTTCAACCACCTGGCCGGCCTGGAAATTAAGTAAATAAAAAACCCGGCTCTTTGGGGAACCGGGTAATCGCTTTTATAGAACAGAAAATTTATTTAAGAGCTTCGATCTTTTTTACAAAATTTGATTTTGGCTGTGCGCCTACTAATTTATCAACCACTTTACCGTCTTTTACAAAAAGTATCGCCGGTATGCTGGTGATTCCGTAGTTAATGCTTAATTGAGGATTCTGGTCTACGTTCACTTTCCCTATGTTTACAGTGCCGTCGTATTCTTTAGAAAGTTCTTCCACTACAGGGCCTATTGCACGACATGGGCCACACCATTCTGCCCAAAAGTCTATCATCGTAAGTTTCTCTGAATCAAGAACTTTTTCCTGGAAGTTCGCGTCTGTGTATTCTGTTGCCATAATTTGAATATTTATTTAAATTTTATTTTTTACATCTTAAATAGCAAAATTACATCCAATAACGATATTATGATGATTTGGCATATCCACACTATGTTAATTCCACTATAACATCCAGTTCGGGCTTTTGTTGCAGGAATTTAGCCATTTCGTCATTCATTTCAAACCCTTTTTCAAGGGAATACATGCCGAATTTCATTTTGGAGGCCGGTTCATAAATACAGAACTTTAAACAAGTCTTACCCGGAAATTGATGCACATTGGCTTCAATAAATGAAATAAATTCCTCCGTTATATATTTCGGATGCGCTTCTATCTGCAATTTTTTGGTACACAATTTCATTAGCGACTCAAGGAGACTGATATTGGAAACTTTAAATTCAAATTCCGATTTGTTATACCGCTGGCGGAAATTACCTGTTAAAAATATCACCCTGCCCGGTTCCAGGTAATTACTCAATCGCACATAATCATCGCTCCAGAGCGTAAGTTCCATTTTGGAAGTATAATCTTCTATGAAGAATACGCCATATTTGTTTCCATTCTTTGAAATACGGTGTTGCGCTTCAGCCACAAGGCCACCTATCCGGAAGGGCCTGCCGGGGTTGGGAAGCAGGCTTACGGCTTCTTTAAATTCGTTGAATTCAGCAATTGTTGTAAGTCCATAGTATTTTATCTGGAAAGAATAATTATCCAACGGATGCCCGCTCATAAACATGCCCGTTACCTCCTTTTCGTAATCCAGCAATTTTATAAGCGGCCACGGCTCGCATGTGCCAAGTGAAGGGGGAACTACTTCAGCCATCTTCAGATCACCAAAAAGTGTATTGGTACTGCCGGCAAGCTGTGCCTGGTATTGATTTCCGAATCTTATTATTTTTTCAAGGCCTGTTACCTGCTCGCCCGGCGCTGTAAAAAAATATTGCGCCCGGTGCCACTCTTTAAAACAATCAAACGCACCCGCGTAGGCAAGACTTTCGAGGGATTTTTTATTTACGGTTCTTTGATTAACTCTTTTAATAAGGCCAAAAATAGATTGATAAGGCCCATGCTTTTCCCTTTCTTCAATAATCGCTTCAAGAGCAGCTTCACCCACACCTTTCATACCGCTGAATCCAAAACGTATTTCACCTTTTTTGTTTACGGCAAAACCTTTTTGAGATTCATTAATGTCCGGTCCGAGAACAGTTAAGCCCATTCTTTTGCATTCTTCCATAAAGAACGTGATCTTCTCAATGGAACCGGAATGATTGAGCACCGCAGCCATGTATTCACTAGGATAATGGGCTTTTAAATATGCAGTCTGGTAAGCAACTAAAGCATAGCAGGTAGAGTGTGATTTATTAAAAGCATATTGGGCAAATGATTCCCAGTCCGTCCATATTTTCTCTAACTTATTTACCGGATGATTTTTCTTTGTGGCGCCGTCAATAAATTGCGCTTTCATTTTATCCAGCACCACGCGTTGCTTTTTACCCATCGCTTTCCGCAACACATCTGCATCGCCTTTGCTGAAGCCCGCAATCTTTTGAGACAGCAACATCACCTGCTCCTGGTACACGGTGATTCCATAAGTATCCTTTAAAATCTCTTCCATTTCAGGAAGGTCATAATGGATCTCCTGCCTGCCATGTTTCCGCTCAATATAGTCAGGAATATAGGCCATAGGGCCCGGCCTGAATAGTGCATTCATGGCGATAAGATCATCAAACTTATCGGGCTTAAGATCTCTCAAATATTTTTGCATGCCCCCGCTTTCAAACTGGAAGGTGCCGTTTGTATCCGCCCTTTGATACAGCTTGTAGGTATCCTCATCATCAAGTGGTAAAGTATCGAGGTCAATCTCTATTTCGTGATTTTGCTTTATTAAGTGCAGTGCGGTTTTTAAAATACTGAGTGTCTTTAAACCAAGGAAGTCCATTTTTAATACCCCTGCACTTTCAATATTATTACCATCAATTTGAGTAAGCCACAGATCAGAATCTTTTGAAGAAGCTACCGGAATTAATTCCATAAGATCCCGCGGTGCAATGATGATTGCGGAGGCATGGATTCCTGTATTTCTTACCGACCCTTCCAGTATTTCAGCCTCATGCAAAACCTTACTTCGCATATCATCGCCGTTATAAATGTCCCGAAGCTTTTTTATGTTGTCAATGTCATCACCGCCCACGCCTTCTTCAGTAAGTGATTTCAAACCGGTAAGGGGAGCCTTCAAAACTCTTCTTAAAGAAGTTCCGGGCCGGTCGGGAATTAATTTTGCCAAAGCATTACTTTCCGCCAGGGGCAAATCCATCACGCGGGCAACATCTTTAATGCTCATTTTTGCGGCCATAGTGCCATAGGTAATAATTTGCGCAACCTGGTTCTTGCCATATTTTTCTACTACATAATTCAAAACTTTTTGCCTGCCCTCATCATCAAAGTCAGTATCTATATCAGGCATTGTTTTACGGTCAGGATTTAAAAATCTTTCAAAAAGCAAATTGTATTTTATCGGATCAATATTAGTGATGCCAATACAATATGCAACCACCGAACCCGCTGCAGAACCTCTTCCGGGGCCGACAAACACGCCCATTTTTTTTCCTTCGATAATAAAATCACTTACAATTAAAAAGTAGCCGGCAAAGCCCATGGTTTTAATAGTGAATAATTCGAAATTGATGCGCTCTTCAATTTCCGGGGTCATCTCAATATATCTCTCTTTAGCCCCCGTCCATGTTAAATGTTCCAGGTATGCTTCCTGGCTTTCAAATTCTTTGGGAACGGTGAAATGCGGAAGAAGAATATCCCTTTTAAGATCGAGAACTTCAATTTTATCTATGATCTCGTTGGTATTATCAAGAGCCTGTGGCAGATCATCAAAAACAGTCTGCATCTCCGAAGTATTTTTCAGAAAAAACTGGTTGTTGGGAAATGCAAAACGTTTGTTTTTTATTGAGACATCATCGTCAGTAAATTCCCGTAATGCAGGAGTTGCTTGTTTTTCACCGGTATTTATGCAAAGCAGAATGTCATGCGCATTAAAATCTTTTTCATCTACATAATGAGAATCATTGCTTGCGATAACATTTACATTATATTTTTTGGCAAATTTTAACAACACTTTATTCACCTTTTCCTGTTCAGGAATGCCGTGTCGTTGTAATTCTACATAATAATCTTTTTGAAAAATATTCAGCCACCATTTGAATTCATTTTCTGCTTCTGCTTCACCCTTTTTTAAAATTATTTGTGGCACAAGAGCGCCAAGACAACAGGTGGTTGCAATCAATCCTTCATGATATTTATGAATTAGTTCTTTATCAATGCGGGGATATTTGGAATACATTCCTTCGATATATCCCAAGTGAAGTAAGCTTCACTAAATTCTTATAGCCGATATCGTTTTTTGCCAGTAATATCTGGTGATGCCTCGGGTCTTTTTGCTCTTTGGTAAATTGTTTTTGAAGCCTGTTTTCCGTTATGTAGAATTCGCAACCAACGATTGGTTTTACTTTTAAAGTGCCATCGTCATTCTTTAAAGTGTGCGCATGCTTCACAAATTCAAATACACCAAACATATTCCCGTGGTCGGAAATTGCAAGAGCGGGCATATTATCTGCAATGGCTTTATCATAAAGGGCTTTAATGGAAGCGGCTCCGTCAAGAAGCGAAAATTGCGTGTGTACGTGGAGGTGAGAAAACTTCATTTGCGGGATAAAATCTGTTCTGCAAATATCGTAAAAAGAGGGGAGGGAAGGGGTGGCTGTTTTCCACAAAGGGTGGATAGTTTACGTGTGAAATCCGATTGCGGATGTTTTATGGAAAAGAAATAAAAATTGGTAAGCAGCAACGTCAGTGATAATGGGAAATGTAAAACCCCGCATCATTTTTTTTATTCTTTACATCGTGTATTATTTTCAAAATGTCCGTAAAGGACCAATTATATAAATTTGTTTGTATTTATACATTGTCATCCCTACCTTCGTCCGGCTTGAGAAAATAACTTTTTAAATTTTGCGTTTGTAATTATATCTACACAACCACTTTATTGAACTTTATTAAAAAGACGAAAGTTGGAAGTAGTTATTGTTTTTTATAAACGTATTATAACCCAAGCCAAAATGAAAAAACTCACAGCGTTTTCAATCCTGCTGTTATGTGCAGGCACTGTGCAAAAAGTAAGCGCTCAAAATAGCGTAAACAATATCAGTATCACATCTGAAATCGACGACGTTTCCCCCAGCCTTTATTGAAGGAATATCTTTTACCCCGGATGGTATTTTACAAAACACTGAAAGCGGCGGAACAAAAAGTATAAGATCAACGACCGCACCTGTTGTTATGGCCACAAATAATGTGAGCCGATGAGAATAGCGCATCTTCTTCTATAGAAAAGTTGCCGGCTCTTCAATTTAAATATGCCATGATGATGGATGTGGATGTTGAATCATTAAAAAACATTTCTCTCTTTGCCTTTATTGAAGATTGGTTTGGTACCCGCTACCGGATGGGTGGTACAACCAAGCGCGGAATAGATTGCAGTGCATTAACGGGAAGCCTTTTAATGGCCGTATATGGCTTTGCTCTTCCAAGAACTGCCCGTGAGCAATATAAGGCAACAGAGCATATTAAAAAAGATGAATTGAAAGAAGGAGATCTGGTTTTTTTTAATACCCATGGTGGTGTGTCGCATGTAGGGCTTTACCTTGAGAATAATTATTTTGTTCACGCGTCTTCAAGCCAGGGTGTTACCATCAGTAGTCTTGATGACGGGTATTATGCAAAGAGATTTATTTGCGGAGGAAGGGTTGAAGAAGATTAATATTTACAAACATATAATATAAAACAAATGGAGACCAGTTTTGATCTCCATTTGTTTTATACATTGTTTTTTCAATTGAAAAAATTAATAAGTTGCGAGACCGGTAGTGGCTACAGGCAAACCTGTTTGACTTCCCATAAATTCAAGCCCACCTAAAAACTTTCTATGGTAACCGCCAATGGTTGCAGCTTTTCCATTAAGCTCGTACACAAAATAATTGTTCGCCGCAACTACAATATCTAATGGCCCGTTATCGGTTTTTGCGGCTTCTCCCTGCACTAAATATAAACCGCCCCATGGAGCAACATAGTAAGAAGAAATATTGTTGGTTGCGGTATTAGTCGTATATGCAAATCTTCCGAATTTAGTAACGGCAAACCAGCAGGGAGCCGCCTGGTGATTTGCAATTGCACCATTAACATCATCGGGAACACCATTATTACCAATGCTATATGATGTAGCTGAACCTGCACCTGCAGCACCTCCGGCAGCATTCGAAACAATCATATAACGGCCTCTCGAGAAATCAAAACCAAAGGGAGTTGGCCCGACCGAAGCTGTAAAAATTCCATCATTCACAGAGCCATTACTTTTTACTTTGAATGTGCCTATAATGTTAGTTGCTTTCTCGGTAACAATAACCCAATCTCCATTTGGTGAGAAGGAAATTTGAGGTGCATCCACAGCTGTTGAACTAAGCGCTTTAGTAGATTCTTTAATGGAAAGCAGCTTACCATTTCCTGCAATCCTAAACCCATGAATATTATCGCTCCCCCTGTTCAAAACATACAAAAGATTGCCATGAACAGTTACGCTTACAGGAGTTATTCCATCAGTGTTTTCAGTAGAGGTTAACGTAAGGCTTCCATCGCTGTTGACTTTAAATGAAGAAACGGAGTTGCTTCCGGCGTTTACTGCAAAAAGCCAGTCATGATTTTTATCTAATACCAGCGCACCCTGTGAGCCCAGGCCCGCCCCGGTTCCTTTGCCTCCGGAGGCAGTTGTTCCAGCGCCTTCAAGAGATCCGTTGTTCCTAATTTTATAAATGAGAATGTGATTCCTTTCCGAAGCATTGCTTTCCGTGTATAAATAATGCCCGCTACTCTCAGAAATACGACTATCTAATGCCGATGAAGCAATGCTGGAATTTTCTTTCACGGAAGCCTCATCGGGATTGGCGCCATTTTCTACCATCATTTCTTCCGTAATTGCTTTGGGATGCTCCTGTTGGGTAATGTTTTTGTCTCCATTTTTACTGCAGGCACCGGCAGTGATCATGATCGCCATAATTATTGATGTTTTAAAAAAACTGATCTTTTTCATTTTTTATTTTTTAAAGGTTTGAAAATTGATTTATTAATTTTTTGTTCATGGAACTTTATGTGTTTGCCCACTGAACATATCTCTGCCATTATCCTTTAGAAGGATTTTTTTTCGCCGGAACATACCGGCTTCCCGTAAATAAAATATTATTTCAACCGGCCAGTAATACCAAGTTGAAGGCCCGCACTGGTGACAGGCAAACTACCAACACCCATGCCTTGTAATGGGATTTTTAGAAAAGGCTCGATTCTTAAATCGAGGTTTTTGGAAACGCTGTATTCATACCCGATACTCAAATTTGCAACCGCAGGCAACCGGTAATTATTCCTTTTATAAACTCCTAAAAGCTTTTCGGGATTACCATTATGTGTAACATAGTACGTGTTCATTTCTTTTGTCATTATATATGATGATATACCCGCCGTAGCAAAAAGAGCAGAACTATTTTTGACAATAAAATCGTATTTCAATTTTATTGGAACTTCTATTAAAGAGCTATGGCTTTTAAGATTATCTATTACCATACCGGTGGGCATTGTAGCGCCAACTTTATCCATGCTAAAATCTTTTCCTTCGCTGCTGTAAATTTTTCTATTCCACAGCAGGCCTGTTTCCAAAGATAATTTCCTGTGAAACCTGAATCCCAGGAGCACACCCGCATCGAAGCCTGTATTACTGAAGGAACCGGGTTGCACCTTGCTAAAGTCGGGCCCTATAATAATGCCGATATACGTTCCGCCCTTTTTTTGTGCATAGGCCTGAATTTCTTTTTTCGTTTTTTCGGAACTATCAGAATTCTCTTTTTGCTTCGAGAAATTCTTTAAAGAGACAGAGGCCGGATTATCAGTAACAACTTCTATATATTCAGAAAATTCCGGGATAGTATTTTCACGTCTTTCCTGTACCCCGCTTTGTCCATTTTGCTTAATTAATTGCGGAATTGATAAATAATCATTTGGATTAGTATATTTTTCAATCATCCCGTTATGCGCAGTGTCATCTTCATTTTGATTTGTATTATTATTTTTTGAATAAAAAGAACCGTTGCCAATTTTTGAATTCGTAACGCTTGAAACCTTTGAAGAAATCGTAATACTTTTTTTATAATTACCAGCTTTCTTATTTTCATTAACACCAGGTATTTGTTCTTTACCAGTAACCCGGAGTTTATTATCAACGGTCTTTAAACCGGAAATTTTTTCCGTTCCGTTTCCTGGTTCAGTTTTACGCAAAGATGAGTATCCGCTCCTTGTGTTTTGAACTAGAAACCAACCTGCAGCAATTATAAATACCAACAAAACCAGCGCTATAAATTTTTTATTATTTCTTTTTCGCTCCGGAACAATTGCTTCCGCTGAGGCAGGGTTATCTGAGATTCTTTTCGCAATATTTTCCCAATCTCCCTTACCTTCCTGTAAAGGATAATTGTCTGCTGCTCTTTGAAACAAATCTTCCATATCGTTTTCTAAATCCTGCATTCTGTAAGCTCTTCCTTTTGATTTAAAAATTTTTGCATTAGTGCTTTCGCCCTTAATAAATTTGATTTTGAAGTCCCGACAGGTATTCCTAAAGTTTCAGCAATTTCAATATGCGTGTAGCCATCTATTACGTGCATATTGAAAACAATCCTATACGCCGGCGGCAATTTTTTCACGAGCTTGATGAGCTCCTTATAAATTATCATTTGATCGGCCGATGCGCTTTTATCTTTAATTTCCCATACATAATCCGGGATGCCGCCAATCTCTGGTAATAACATTTTTTTGCGCAAGAGATCAATAGAGGTATTGATCATGATCCTTTTTATCCAGCCATTCAACATTTTTTCAATATCCGCTTCATTTTCACACCGGAACTTATCTATGCCCAAAAAAAACTTTACAAAACCATCATTCGTTACTTCCAATGCTTCTTCATAATTATATACATACCGGAATACCGTCTTTAACGCAAATGCCCGATAGCTATCATAAAGTATCTTTTGATATTTATGATTCTTTTCTCTGCAACCTTTTATTATTGTAAGTGTTCTCTCCAAAACGCAATCCAGGGTTTATAAAATTTTATTTCAGAAACAGGCCAATAAAATTAATCTTATTTACAATCTTCTCATAACAGGTAAGTTTGATTTTCGATTCCTATGTGTTGAAATACGTACATAACGGAAAAGGGTTGCAATGCTTCTGATTTTTTTTTAGAAAATTATCAAATGATTGGTTCAATTCCGGATTTTCCAAAACAGGGATGCCGATTTCTCTGAATAAATTTTACTCAACGCAGTTATTCGGCATGGTAGATGGATTTTGCAAGTTGCCATGTCATCCTGGTTTTGTTGCGAAACATGGCTGCTGTAAAGCCATTGCTTCACTAAAAAACTGCCAAAATTTCTTTCCTGTTCAATTGGTTTGATTGTTGGGTTTGTTTGGGAATGAAGCATGATATCCTTCAGCCGGATTTTATTAGCATAACAGACGGGCAATTGCTTGATGCTTATTCAACCACGGTAACGGGCATTGTAAAAAATGCAGCGCGGGCAGTTTTGCATATAAAGGTTAATAAAAAAGCGCAACATCCACGAACAAAAAAAATAACGGAACAACAGGGCTCAGGCTCCGGGTTTGTAATTTCCACGGATGGTTACGTAGTAACGAACAATCATGTAATTGAAGATGCGCTGTCAATTGAGGTAAATTTCGCCGATGGCCTCGAATTAAAAGCCGAGCTAATTGGTGCTGATCCTTCCTCTGATATTGCAGTCATAAAAGTATATGGCGGAGATTTAAAGCCTTTGCTGTTTGCTAATTCTAATTTGCTGGAACCCGGGCAGATAGCGGTTGCAATTGGTAACCCTATGGGTTTACAGCACACAGTTACAGCCGGTGTTGTAAGTGCCCTCGGGCGTACCCTCAGGGCAAATAACGGGAGATTGATAGACGATGTGATTCAAACGGATGCAGCATTAAATCCGGGCAATAGCGGGGGGCCGCTGGTAAATTCAGAAGGCAAAGTAATCGGCGTAAATACCGCGGTAATTTCTGCTGCGCAAGGATTATGCTTTGCGGTTTCATCCAATATGGCAGGTTATGTAGCCGGTCAGTTAATCATGAATGGTAAGGTAAAGAGAGCACAGTTAGGCGTAGCCGCACAACCCGTAAATCTTACCCAGCGAATGATTGGCGCTAACCACTTAAAAACAAAAACGGGAGTTTACGTTTTTGAAATTTTGCCTGATGCTGATTTGTACAACAATCAAATACGGTTGGGCGATATCATTATAGAATTTGAAGGAAGGCCCGTTGCAACAGTTGATAACCTTCATAAATATCTTAATGAAGAAGTGATTGGGAAAAAAATATCAATGGGTATTTTAAGGGGTGGCAGAAAACAAATAATCACCGTTATACCGGGAGAGCTGAAATAATAAATTACCGACTTTTTAAAAGTGAAATAAGTTCTGCCGGAACATTGATGATTTCTTCTATTTATCAAGGAGATATTTATTCAATAAACGTTTCCCCTGGTTTATAGCCTCACGCCCATTGGATTCAATTCCATACCATCCGCAATAGCCCGCATCCTTGCAAAGCCCGATCATCTTTGCCGTAAGCTCTTCTGTGGGCTGGTTCCGGTAAGACATTCCTTTTGCATAAGGAGCTGTTTTTTGCAGATAGGAATAGTTTTCAAAATTGGCTGAAGGCTCACGCCAATCCGGGTAAGTACCAAAAAGGGGATGATTGACTTCTCTCATAAGCGAGACCAGCCAATCGGCATCGTTGGAAACGCCTCCATGATTTTCAATCAATACATTCACATTAGATTCATGTGCATATTCCAATAACATATGATAGGTTTCTGAGGCCCACTTTAGCGCTTCATCTTTTGAAATATTTTCCGAACCCCTGCAATTAGTGCGTATTGCATGGCAACCCAGGTAGTGAGCGATATCTATCCATTTACGATGACTTATCGCAAATTGTTCTCTTTCTTTTTTGACGGAAGCACAACCATCACCTTCGTCATCTATCATTATCAAAACCATAGTTATTCCATTGTCTGCCGCATTTTGTTTTAAGATGTCCAGGTATGACATGGTAGGGACTTCAAATAGCGTATTAACAAGCTCGATTCCGTTAAGATCAAAATCTTCCCTTGCGATCTTCGGAAGATCTAATGTTTTCCATTTACCCGCTCTTATTTCTTCTACCAATGCCCACTGGGCAAGAGATATATCGTCTTTCGGCATGGAGTAATTATTTTAAAAAAAATCTTTTTGTGTTACTAATATACAAAACTCATCTAATCATCGTCCTGTATTCCACTTGACGTATATACAAGATTCTTTAATTTTAATCGCAAAAATAAATTCATAATTAAATAATAAACAATGCGCACTAACCACGAAATAGATTACCGCATTTACGGTGAAGAAATGCAGTACGTTGAAATAGAGCTTGATCCCAATGAAACCGCAGTCGCTGAAAGCGGCGCCTTTATGATGATGGATGACGGTGTGCAAATGCAAACCATTTTTGGTGATGGTAGCCAACAACAAAATAAGGGAGGTATTTTAAATAAATTGTTAGGAGCAGGTAAACGTTTGCTGGTTGGTGAAAGCTTGTTCATGACTGCTTTTACCAATGCTGATATGGGTAAAAAACATGTAAGCTTCGCATCACCTTATCCCGGCAAAATAATACCTCTTGATCTTATGGAATTAGGCGGTAAAGTTATTTGCCAAAAGGATGCCTTTTTATGTGCCGCTAAAGGAGTGAGTATTGGAATCGATTTTCAAAGGCGATTGGGCACCGGTATATTTGGCGGCGAAGGCTTTATTATGGAAAAGCTTGAAGGCGATGGCCTGGCATTTGTTCACGCCGGGGGCCATGTGTTTGAAAAGGAATTGAAACAAGGGGAAATGATAAAAATAGACACAGGATGCCTTGTTGCTTTAACACAGCATGTGAGCTATGACATACAATTTGTCGGGGGAATCCGCAATACCATTTTTGGAGGCGAAGGCCTATTCTTCGCAACCCTGAGAGGACCGGGAAAAGTTTGGATACAAACATTGCCGATAAGCCGCTTGGCAAGCCGTATTTTAAGTTATGGCACGGTAAACCGTAAAGAGGAGGGGAGCATACTCGGTGGCCTTGGAAATATATTGGATGGGGATGGGTATTGAATGAAGGATATAGATTCTTTTGTCTATTCTTACAACATATGTATGATCCGGCCCAGACTAACGGCCAGGCCAACTTTATTTTTGCAGGAGCGATCGAATCGCGTTAATAAGATCTCGCCGTGCTACTTCTTAATAAATTGAATTTTTTTTGTCGTGACTTTTAAAGGATCATCTTTCCCGATCTCTTCGGGCAATATTAATGAAAGGATAACTGATCCGGGCTTATTCAATTTACCTTGTGTAGGTACAATAAATTTACCTGGATTGTCTGATGGGTAAAGACTAAAGCTCCCAAGAAATATTCTTTCAGTATTTCCCACCCGGTAATGCACTTCAAAAGTGACTGGGTGCAAGTTTGGATTTACAACTTTTGTGACCTCGACCTGTACGAATTTATATTGCACCTTCGCGGCGCCCGGGTCAAAGGGTTGTGCTACGCTTTTTTTATTTACATCGAAAGAATACAAAGTGTCAACATTAATTATTTTTGAACCGCCTGCTTCGGGCCGCTCTACTATTCTTTCGTGGCATGCCGTACAAAGAATAATTTGCAGAAACATTAACGCTGCGTGGCTTAAATTATAAAGAAACATTTTCATTATTTAACCCTGGTAAATTACAAGGTTATTTAGCATTAAGTATTACTGGTGTTACAATTAACTCAATTTTATTCAGCCTGATTTCAGTATCCTCCTTTTCCAATTGACCTGAAAAAGGTACAGCCACCAATTGCACTGAAATAACGCCCTGATCATCAAGGTCGCTATTTCTTTTTAATTTTTGGAGTGTATTGGTAACATCCACCAGGAACCGGGGTTCATGATGATGTTCATTTCCAGCTTGCTCACGTGTTTCTGTTCCAAAGAAGGCGAACGTGCCGGCAAAATGCGGGTCATCCGTTGGTGTATTTCTATTTGCCCCCGGCATATTTATAAAAACCCTCACATAAAAATCGCTGGTGGGTGGCAGCGATGCATATTGAATATGAGCAAAGACTCTTTCTTTAGCCATATCATTATTTATGATGCGGGCAAATTCCGCAGGCGACACCTTAGTTTCTACGGAGAATGGCCTTGCAATAATAATAGTTGCGGTATCAGCAATAGGTGTTCTTTGCTGGATATCAAATCTTATATCGGCCCCCGCCTTTATCCTTTTTTCAATCTTTTGAAAATCCTTTTTTGTTTTTATTACCAAAGCCGCCGCATGGCTGCCTATGGCGCTGCTTTCATATTGATAACTCAGCAAGGTCATGATGGTTGTAAGTCCAGCAGTAATATTCGCAGAGTTTCCATTTGCATCAAAAAAATGATTCCAGGATGTATTAATCCACCCGGCGTTGTTTGTGTTATTATTACCGAGATCAATGTTCCATTTGTGCCAGCAGTAATCTACCATACAGTGATGCGTCCAGAACACCGGGTCCAGGGCAGAACCGCCGGTACCCATAGTGGCCCCGATAATGCCGTGCACGTTATTATGTGGAGTGCCTTCAATCTGGGGGCCAAAGGTGAAGAAGTTGGTGTCAGAAAAAATAGGATCAAGGGCCGCCGTAGTTGTTGGGGAAAATCCGGCTACACTATTCCGTGTTCTTGCAAGGAAAAGCGGGCTTGTGGTGTCCAAAAAAGCAGGGTTGATATCCGGGTTTTGATTCCAATTCCAATAAGGAAGTCCAAACTTTGCATTGCCCGTTAATTTCTGACATATTTTTTCAAAATAAAAAAGGTAAGCCCGATGCCATGAAAAGAAATGATCTGTATTGTGCTGGCACAAATTAAAACCTCCGGCGACAGTACCATGAATTACGGCTTGTTTATTCCAGCCTCTCGGATCACCGGGATCATCAACTGATAATTTTTTCATCAGTCGTACTGCTTCCCTATACGTTGCGATGTCCGCATCTACTGCAGGTGAGCCGGTCCGCAGCCTTCGTCTGATGGGCCTGTTTCTTATGGATTCAGCAAGTTCTTCGCAACCTCCTAAGGTGCCTAATAAAAGATTGGCGCTTATAAATCCGATTCCTTTAATAAAAATGCGCCTGTCCATTTTTCCGGGAGTTAATAAATATTCCATGTAGGTAAAATTTTGATTGTTAATGGAATTTTTACAGGAAGCAACTAATTCTTTCAAAAGAAGGAAATACTAAACTAATATTCAGTCGGTGGAAATACAAGAGTGAAAACACGGATTATCGTGCAATATTCGCGGATTCACATTTCAGGGAGGCGACTGTAAAGAAATTTCGACAGAAAGTAAAATAATTCCGGAAGCCGGTGATGCTTTTTCAGGCAAAACAACAATGCCTGCAATCCGCAGGCATTGTTTGTTTTAAATCATAAATTTCATATCTAATCGCCGGGCACAACTTTCATATCTTTTGTTCCAAGGCCCATAGCAATTTGATCTGTTACTTTATAATTTTTTTCGAAGCAGACCAACTGCCTATCTGAACCTTAATAATATAAACGCCTGCCGGTAATTCGCTCACCGGAATATTTATGTTGCTAACAGGTGATGTATGATTCAATACCATTTGTTTTAGAACCGCACCGTTTGTGCTTATCACTTCAACTTTCATATTTCCTGCCGTTGGATTTGTTACCTGCATCAGGACATTATTCCTAACGGGATTGGGGAAAACCTGCACTGAAGTAATACCAGTTGATGAGAATTTGTCATTATTTGCTTCAGAAACCGCGCCGCTATTTGCCGCTACCGTCGATACAGAACTTTGTTCGGTGATCTTGAACCCATTAAGATAATTATAGCCATTTACCGACTGAATGGTTACTACAATTTGTCCCTGTGAAGTGGGAGCAATATTTGTAAATACTGCCTTATTGGTGAGGTTCTGATAAGTTGCTATAATAGCCGAAGCTCCATTCACTGTGAATTTGCTGCTATAAGTAGTGTTGTTATACCTGCTTGCATAAAGTTCAATGGTATACTTAAGAGAAGATGATAGGCCTGAAAATGTCAATGTCCTGTCATACCGGGAGTAGCTTGTATATCTCAGAACTTCAGGTGGTGCCATTCCACCGGGGTAGGAGGATCCGTTATCACCCATTGTAAGCGTGTAGCTTAATATCCCTTTTACCGCCGATGAAGTACCATCAGAATATTTAAATAATGCCGAGGTCAGATTTGTGCCACCCGGCGTAGCAACTTTCCAATTATTCCATGCTATATTATTGTATGCATTTGAGCCACCATAAACGTTCACGTTAATACTTTTTGAAGTTGCACCTTTTACAATCAATTGCATTTGATTTAATGAGGTAGCGCCATTGTTATCCTTTACCGTTAGTTTAAAAATATAGGTTCCCGCTATAAGATTGCTAATTGTGGTTTGTGCCTTTGTGGGAGAGCCTATCGTGCTCTTTGAAGGGCCAGCCACCTGTGTCCATGCATAGGAGGCGATGGTGCCGTCCGGATCTGTTCCGCTACCACTAAGCGTTACGCTGTTTACCGGCAGGGTTATAACTATGTCGGGACCCGCGTTCGCAATTGGTGGTTTATTTGCCGCAGTGGAATTTACTATTACATTAATATCATCAGTAGCCTTGGCGCCCGAGTTATCGGTGACAGTGAGCCGCAGTGTGTAAGTGCCGGTAACAAGGTTGCTGAATACCGGATTGACGATGGTACTGCTATTTAAGCTAAATTGAGTGGGTCCGGCTATTTTAGCCCAACTATAAGTTATAGTTCCATCCGGGTCATACGAACCATTTCCATTTAGCTGCACTGAGTTAGTTGGTAAAGTAATAGTAATATCATTTCCTGCTTTTGCAATTGGCGGCTTGTTTACCGCAGCAGAATTCACTATTATATTGATATCATCAGTGGCTTTGACGCCCGAGTTATCAGTAACAGTAAGCCGTAATGTGTAAGTGCCTGCCACCAGGTTGCTGAATACCGGATTGACGATCGAACTATTGCTTATACTAAATTGGGTCGGGCCTGCAATTTTAGCCCAGCTATAAGTTATCGTTCCATCCGGGTCATACGAACCATTTCCATTTAACTGCACTGAGTTGGTTGGTAAAGTAATCGTGACATCATTTCCCGCTTTTGCAATGGGTGGCTGGTTTGCAGGGGGAGTGGTGGTACCACGCTTGTATTGCAACATCCACGCATAGGCCCCAATGCCATAGGTCATATTAAAAGTTGAATCCGCGCAATTGTGCCCGGCGTCCTTGAAAATGGTCATCTTAGCGCGGGGATTTGGAGGCACGGGAGCTGCATTAATTCCATTAACGAAATTTATGGTTGTGTTGGGAGACACCGTAGGGTCAACAGCGTTATGTGTTGCCCATACTGGCAGGTTTGCTGCAGCAATATTATTTGCTTTAGTGGTGGTAAAACTGGACGCAGCACAAGTAGGAATTACCGCCGCCACACGCTGGCCATATTGAACGCTGGAACCCGGGTAGTCCCAACAATACCCACCTCCGGAACTGTTTCCCGTGAGGTAGATCCTGGAAGCGTCTGCCTTATAATGTGCAATTACATATGATATCACATCGTCTACGCCTTTGGGTGATGCTCCGCTGCTGAATTGCGGCAGAATGACAATAAACCTGAAAAGCGTACCATTCACAGTAATGGACGATGGAAACTTTCCGTTTATAATTTGCCAACCTGGCCCTCCCCAGTTAGAAAATACATAATCCAACTGAGCTGCACTTCCATCACCGTTCTGACTAAGCCCGCCAAAAGCTATAAGTACCGGATAGGTCTGGCTTCCCGAAGGACTATATCCTGATGGCAGGTATTCGTAATAGCCCTTTGAATTACTTGTCATTGAAACATTGGGTCGCGCTGTCAGTGTTTGCGCATCGGCACGCATCCCGTCAAGCATAAACAATAAGGCAGGTACAACGAATACCCTGAATAATGAGTAGATAAATTTCATAATGAAGAAATAGAGTGGTTAAGAAAATTGAAAATTTAGGCCGTTATTGGTAAAATCGAGGACTATAAAACAGTTGCATCTTTAGCAAAAATTATACCACTAAATAGCAGTAGGGTCCTGCTTTCATACAGGGAGTCAGCATCCGATCCCGGGTTTCAAAGCGTTACAGAGTCCTGAAGATATCGCTCCGGGATATCCGAAGACAGGTCACAGTCATCGTATTTGAGCATTACATGATTCCGGGCACAATTACCGGCCAAAAAATTGAGAGGTTACTGTAAAAAGTCTCAGCGCTTTTGATTCGTTTGTAACTTCATTTTTCGGAATATAAAAAATCGTCACAAGAAGTATTATGGACATTATATTAGAAAATGCCTGTTTAAAGGTTGCTATAAAATCAAAGGGTGCAGAACTGTTTAGCGTTATAAGAAAAGACAATCAACTGGAATATATATGGAGTGGGGATCCTGCAGTATGGGGGAAAACATCGCCCATATTATTTCCTTTCGTAGGCACGTTAAAAAACGATACTTATCTGTATGAAAATGAAAGGTATAAATTGCCACGTCATGGCTTTGCCCGCGATGCCGACTTTAAAATCATCCACCGGGAAAAACAACAAGCTGTTTTTCTCCTAAAAGATTCATCCGGGTTCATTTATCAATTACCCGTTTACTTTTGAACTTTTTGTAAAATATATCCTTGACGAAGACGTGCTGAAGGTAAGCTATGAAGTAAGTAATACAGATTTGAAAGACATGTATTTTTCTATAGGTGGCCATCCGGCTTTTAAAGTACCGCTCACACCGGAAACCGCGTACGAAGATTATTTTTTACAATTTGATGCTATTGAAAATGCCAGCCGGTGGCCGATTAACAAAGAAGGATTGATAGAGCAAACGCCGGTTCCCTTTTTTAGTCATTCATCCCGTATTGACCTTAGCCATCAGTTGTTTGAAAACGACGCATTGGTGTTTAAAGATTTGGATTCGCATAAAATTTCTCTCAAATCAGATCAGCATAGCCATGGCATTGAATTTTATTTTGAAGGATTTCCTTTTCTCGGTTTGTGGGCAGCCCGGGGAGGGAACTTTGTATGTATTGAGCCATGGTGCGGAATTGCGGATTCTGTGGGGCATGACCAGTTGCTTGTCAATAAAGAAGGGATACAAACATTGGCAGTAAATGAAAAATGGATGAGGGAATGGAAGGTGCGCTATTTTTAGGCCCGGTGGTCAGCCCAGGTATTTCATACATATCCGGGTCAAATAAATTTTAAATTGTTGTACGTTTGGACAACAATACCTGACGTATTATTATCCTTTTTCTAAAACAATTATATGAATACGATAGGCTATTTTGAAATTCAATCTTCTGATACGCAAAGGGACATTGAATTTTACAAAAATGTATTTGAATGGAATTTTGTAAAAGAAGAATTTGTTCCGATAGAATATTACCGCATTGAAACCAATACGATTAACGGAGGGCTCTTAAAGCGCCCGGCAAAAGTGCCGCCAACAGAGGTTGGGACGAATGCATTCGTTTGCTCTGTTCAGGTTGAAAATTTTGACAAAACAAGTGATCTTATAATTCAAAATGGCGGCCAGGTTGCTTTGCCAAAATTTGCAATCCCCGGAAGATGCTGGCAAGGATATTTTGCAGACCTGGATAACAATACATTTGGAATATTCGAGGCTGACGAAAATGCAAAGTAAATGGGTAAAGACAACTGGCTTTTTTACACTGCATAATTTCTAATGCTGCCTATAATAGTAGCATTCAATCTAATCAGGTAAATAGATTGCTAAAGTCCCGGTGTTCCCAAAGAAAAATAATTATCTTAACCTTGCTATCAAATTAATGATATGTTGAACAGACGAGACTTGCTTAAGTTATCTGCAGTGCTGGCTACAGGCGCATTTATTCCCGGCCCGGCTAAAGCGGCGTTTACCGCTCCAAAAGGACCGTTCAGGTTTTGCCTGAATACAAGCACCATTATGGGGCAAAAGCCAGGACTGCTTCATTCTATTGAAATAGCTGACGAGGCGGGATATGATGGTATGGAACTTTGGATAAACGATATCAAAGAGCATCTGAAGCAGGGGAATTCCATCCAGTCATTGGCATCATTTCTTTCATCCAGAAATATCGTGGCGGAGGATGCCATAAGTTTTACAGAATGGATGGTGGATGATGAGAATAAACGAAAAGCGGCATTGACAGAACTCGAAGAGGAGATGAAAATAATGGCAGCCCTCGGTTGCCGGCGTATTGCTGCACCGCCTGCGGGAGTAGATAAAGATAAGCCAATTGATTTTCAAAAGGCGGGTGCACGGTACCGTGAGATACTGGCACTGGGAAGAAAATACAAGGTGATGCCGCAATTGGAATTCTGGGGCGCTTCGGGTACTCTTTATAATTTTAGCCAGGCACTGGCCATAGCCGCAGCCGCTGATGACAGAGATGCTCGCATCCTGCCGGATATATACCACCTGTTCCGCGGAGGCTCCGGGTTTGAGGGGTTAAACCTCGTAAATGGAAGGGTAATTGAAATTATTCACATCAAGACTATCCTGGTTCCAAACCTTGAATGAACAGACGGACAGTGACAGGATATTTCCCGGCGATGGTGTTGCACCGCTTAAGCAGGTGTTGCGTGACCTGAAAAATATGGGTGGTACCAAAGTGCTTTCCCTTGAACTTTTTAATAAAACTTACTGGGCGCAGGATGCACTGCATGTTGCAAAAACCGGCTTGCAGAAAATGAAATCATTGGTGGATGAGATTGAAAGCTAATGTGAAGATTACACCAGGTTTCTAAAAAACATTTTTGTGAATACAATCTGCGAATCATCTTTGCATGCTCATGCAGGATACTCCCCACAAACATGCTCCCTTAATAACCGTAATAATTGCATTCGCAATCGTTTATATTGTATGGGGTTCTACTTACTTTTTTATCCAGGCTTCGGAGAGGGATTTTCCTCCTTTTCTTCTGGGGGCGTTTCGTTTCTTTGCATCGGGCTTTATTTTGCTGGCATGGTGTGCGCTAAAAAAGTATCAACTTGTATATCGCCCACAAATGAAAACATCGTTTATAGTTGGCAACCTCTTGCTGTTTATCGGCAATGGTTCTATTATCTGGGCCGAGACAACGCTTCCGAGTTCGTTTGTTGCAGTATTGGTTTCTGCAGCGCCGTTATGGTTTGTGTTGTTTGATAGCAGGAACAGGAAGGCCAACTTCAATAATAAGCACATCATTATTGGTGTTCTCACCGGCTTTTTTGGGGTCATTCTTTTATTTTGGTGAAAAAATATTTTCCAAATTTTCCCCGGCAACAAATACTATACAGGTAATTTCCCTGGTTGTGATCGTCGGGGGAAGTATAAGTTGGTCTGTGGGTTCTTTATATTCAAAATATAATGCCAGCGGTAATACCATGGTAGGCGCTGCATGGCAAATGATTTTCGCCGGAGCATCCTTTCTCATTTTGGCAGGCTGTACCGGGGAAATGAATCATTTTCAACTCCACCAGGTTCATTTACGGGCGTGGTTGTCTATTATATACCTTGTTACCATGGGATCTCTGGCGGGATACAGTGCTTACATCTGGTTGCTACAGGTAAGGCCTGCCACACAGGTGAGTACGAATGCATATGTAAATCCTGTTGTCGCTGTATTGTTAGGCGTATTCTTTGGTGGCGAAACGATCAATGGCCTGCAAACAGGAGCTTTAGCCATCATTTTACTAAGTGTGTTTATCATTAATTTTGACAAGTACAGAAGCAAATGATGTTATTAAAAAATCTGTCAAGTCCTGAAAAAAGTTGACGCTTTTTAATTGAAATTATTTAAAAAATATTCGTCCCCAAAGCATATTTATTTTTTAGTTTTTTAGGGGTTGGATGAATATGTTGATGCATTTGCCTGGTATGTGCATCGTACCAGCGGTCAGCCCGGTATTTCATACATATCCGGGTCAAATAAATTTTAAAAATTTGGTACGTTTGGCCGATGCAACTGTTGTTGTGAATTACCCGGTTGCATCAAACAAAGCAATGGCAGATGAGGTCGTAAAAGAAGTTACCGCTGCAGGAAACAATGCTGTGAGTGCTCAGTGCGATGTAAGCAAAGAAGATGAGGTCATTAAAATGTTTGCCGATGCGGTGAAGCAATTTGGGACCGTTGACATTTTAATAAATAATGCAGGATTGCAAAGAGATGCTCCCTTTGATAAGATGACGTTAGACCAATGGAACTTTGTGTTAAACGTAAATCTTACAGGACAGTTCTTATGTGCAAGAGAAGCCATCCGTGAATTTTTAAGACGAGGCGTTGATGAAAAGAAAAGTAAAGCTGCTGGCAAGATAATCTGTATGAGCAGTGTTCATGAAGTTATCCCATGGGCAGGACATGCAAACTACGCTGCAAGCAAAGGTGGGATTATGCTTATGATGAAAAGTGTTTCCCAGGAATTTGCGCATAAAAAAATCCGGATAAACAGCATCGGTCCCGGCGCAATACAAACCCCAATAAATCACGATGCATGGGCAACACCTGAAGCATTGCAGTCGCTGCTAACATTAATCCCATACAAACGCATTGGACAGCCTGAAGACATAGGTAGTGCAGCAGTGTGGCTCGCCAGCGATGATAGCGATTATATAAATGGCATAACATTATTCGTTGATGGAGGTATGACATTGTACCCGGGATTTACCACCAACGGTTAAAATTATATTTTGCTTTCCGGTGTTTAGAGGTGGTTTGGGCCTCAAAATATGGTACATCTCAACAAACAAATCCTGGAAACACCTTGATTATTCCCCTGATGATTCCCTGATAATCCTGTCATAAACTTTTCGGGCTTTATTATAAGTTTCTTCTGCGGCAGGGCGTTCCTCAGCGCGAATGTTTCCCTGCTTCATTTTCCAGCATTGATCTACTGCCTTCCTGCACCATTCAGCGCTTCTGAGTTCATGAATGGGTTTACCATCAACTATTACAAAAACAGGATTGGTATGTGAGCTTGGATACACTCTTAATGCTACCCACGATGATTTACTAACGGGGTAGTTAAAGGCTATGTTTTTCCATTGTCCATCAGCCGCGATTTCTTTTTTATCTACTGATTCTCCATTTACAATTAGTTCCACATTTACATTTTGGGTTTTACCGATGCGTGCCCGCTCGATGTTCCAGTAAGGTTGCTCCGTCATTGCTCTTTGCGCAATGTCTTCACCCGTAGCATCCTGTTGTTCTGGAAGATTCGCAACCACTTTGGCCGTTATCTTCACTGTTTGCTTACCCTTTAAAGAGAGCTTGCTATCCTTTATACCCGGTTCCGATCCATTAACGGAGAAATCAATGATATGTGAACTCCCATCAGAAACATAGCACCGGCCTTTTTTGATAGCATCTACATAACGGTCATAGGTAAGTGCACCATCCGGTTTAAAATAGCTGCGTGCCAATCCAACACGTTCATCAAAAATGCAGGGGAAATCTGTTTCACCACTTAGCCGTGTAGTAAAACCACAATTGAGGGTATGATACCACATATTCAATTCCCATGGAGCAGGTGTATTACCGGCACTGTAAAAAGTCAACTACATTTTGTGTAACAGTAACTATATATTCATTGGCGCCTATGCCGTCCATTTTTGGTAATACATAATTAGGAAGGTCGTTAGTTGGTTCGGTGGGCTCCAGCCCCCATCCCGAATGCGCATAGCCGGTAACTGCATCCTGCGATTTTGCCCAGGCAAGAACAGGCATCGTCCAACTGGGCCATTCTTCGATTTTTGTGGTAGCCGGGATAATCATCTTCTTTAAGCCTGAGCAAGTCAACATGACCGGCATGCGAAGAAGGAAAACCGGATACTTCGACATCATTGCGTATAATGTTTGTAGATGTTGAAAGCGGATCATCCTTTCCTGTAAAGAAAGTTTTTTGATGATACCAGCTTGGCCCCCAGGCCAGCACAGCCGCTACATTCAAATCTTCGCCCAGCGCCTGTCGCCACATATCTATTGTCTTTACACCTTCTTCCGGGCTATCATAATGACTGCAACCGGCAGCATGCACATGATGATCCGCACTATACCAGCCAAGCTTCTCCATGTTGATCCATCGTTTTAATTTAAACGTGGCCTCGTAAGAACTAACATTCGGAGGAACGATAAGCTGCATTTTTTGAGGAGTATATTCAGGTCCTCTTGTAAACGTAACGTTATACTTACCGGCGGGCAGTTCCACATGCTCTCCGTCGGCGCGATAAATTTGCGATTGAAAGAAAAAATCAGGATACTCATCATATGCAGCCACCCGTCTTGAAGGCAAAGGATAGATGCCCGTAAGCTCGTTGGGAGTTTTATAATCTTTAAATGATGAAAAGTTCAACCGGAAGTCACGCTGTGCAGCCACCAAACGAAAATCTGCTTTTTCCATCGTGTTGATGCTATCATCCAGGATATGCTCTATGCCATCGGTAATAAGAAAAGATGCCATAGCAGGAGAGCCATCATCATCTTTTATATGGAGGGTAACTTTTACCGAAGGACTTATAGAAAAAAGTATATTGATCGTGTTGCGGAAACCGATGTCCTGTGTGCCCTGCCCGATATTAAAACCTATTTCCACTTCCCGCTGGCCACTGTCTTTACTGTAAATCTGCACCACTGCATATTCCAGTTTTAAACCCGAGAGATTTGGAAGCAGCGGGCGATTGTGATATACCTGCACTTCAAGAAAACGATTGGCAACCTGGCCGGCTGTAAGTACTTTTTTTTCATCGACTTTCGGATCAAACGAAGGTGCATATAAGGGAGTGGCTGCATTAGGGCTTTCGGCTACGAGTTGCGCCGTAACCCCTGCATCATTATTTACCTTCACTAAAAAACTAACCCAGCCTCCCTGGATCAGCTTTGCTTTTGCAGGCCCTCTTTCAACCTTTACCCGTGCTTCAGGATTGATGTTTATAAAGGCAAGGCAATAAGGATCGAGAATAGCCTGTACATCATTTACCACCTGCTGAGTAAGCGGCTGATGCTGCAAGGCCTGCAAACGCTTTTCATCCTGTTGCGACAAAGGACTTCCCAAAAAAGACAAAGCATCTTTCAGACGAATGGCCTGTGCCAGTAAGGGTTGCGGTTCTACACCGGAAATAATATTTTGTGCAGTTGAGTCATGATGCATTGCATGCTGTGCAAATATTTTTACAGGAATACATAATGCAGCAACCAGGAATAAAAGAAGAATTTTTTTTGGTATCATATCCTTCATTTGAATTGATTTGTTGTAATCATAAAATTTTTGAAGGGTAGGGAATAGTAGATGACAGAGTACTAAAGTTAGAAAACATTCCATCATAATTCCAATAGTGGCAAGTGTTTTACTTTGTGACAAATTAATACTGATGAAATACATTTTTTTTTCAGCTTAACCTATATTTTGGCAAACACCCATTGGGCTGTAGCAAAGTTATTTTGCTAAAAGTTTTCGAAATGCTGGCTTTAAAAATGGAGCCATAAATTTATACGAATACTTTAGGTGGTATGTTGGCTCTTGAGATCTAATTGCGAAAGGAAATTCGCATGGATCAATAATTTCAAAATTTAGGTTTGAGAGTAAGAAGGTTTCAATTTGAACGGATTTAGAGCAATTGCTGTCTGCTTGTTCCAATGCCCAATTGTATGTGACTGAATCAATATTATTATGTTCGAGATTTTCTATTTCTTCGATTTTGTAATTCTTAAGCGCTTTCAATTTGTCGTGCAAAACAAGTAACCGAAAACCATCTCTTTTTTTTTGAACTATTAAGTCGGTGATTTCAATTTTTCTTCCTGTTTTTAAATCAAAATTGAAATATGTTTTCCAGGAAGAGCAATGGGCTCCGCAACCTTCAGCGTAAATATTCAGAGAAAGTATTCCAGCTTTTTTATACGTCACTTCGTAAGAAAGATTGATCAGTCCAAAGTCATTGATGTATTCATCAAGAATTTCTTTAAGATTTTTTTTATCGTTATCCGGAGTAAAAACATCCGTTTTTATTTTGCGAGTTTATTAGTTTATCAATTTGAGCATTGTGGGTTACTGCAATGGGATAGATAATTGTCGTTTCATTTGTTTTATAAAATTGCGAATTGGGTTTACGTCTTAGTTCTTTAAAAGAAACATTTTGAGCGTTTGCGTTAGAATAAACTGAGAATATGAATATGAGTAGAATTTTCATTTTTATATGGTCAATGGTCAGGTATTTCGCGAAGGATTGGAATAGTATACCGGCCAGCCTCGCTAACCGATGATGAAAAATAGAAATAAACGTCGATGATTTGTACCTGCCCCAAAGTTGTTTTTCTTCTTGACCAGCTGCACAGTGATGGCGTTTACCTTTTAATCCTTTTTATTCTGAGCGACTTTAATGTCGATTTTAAGGAGTCAAAGTTTAATGTCAAATAGTTAAGAACTCTTACGGAAGTCCCGTCTTTTAAATAGATAATTACGCATTCCATCAATGTATCACCCAAATAGTTCGTTTCGATATATCCTTGTATATCAGAAAGCGGGTATTCTTTGGTGGTAAGAAATATGGGCGTCCGTTAGAGTAATTGAACTCCGTTTAAATGTTAGAATTAAACGATATTTTTTTAAGATTCGACCCCAAAAAAATATCATCCACAGTATTCCAATTGGAACCATTGATAATCCTATATACATCGCTATTTTATGCTTTTCCTTTACTGAAATGATATTAAATAGTACAGAGCCATAAAATATCAGAATAATAGCCAAAGCCAGGAAAACAAGAAAGCCTATAAGTATTAGACTAAAGGTGAAATAATTATATCGAGTCTTAAAATCTGTCATGTTAGTGGGCTAACTTTTGTACGAAGTATCATAAAAACTTTCATAAAGAAAGCAAATATAATATGATCTCCAAAAATTTTCACCTAACGCAAAAAATTTCAATGGCGACTATTTCCTCGTACCATTCTGCAGAAACACATCCACCCTCGGTGCCTTCCATGTATAGGGCTTATCAAGAATATCCATATCCCCATCGCCATCAAGGTCGCCAATTTTTGCTTCATGAAAATCCATTCCTTTCTGAAATATCGTTGTCGTAAAATTTCCTTTGCCATCTCCATAAAATATATAAGCAGTTGCATCGGGATTATCGGGTGTAGTATTCTTCTCATGCCATTGCGCCATCTCCGCAACAAAAATATCGAGGTTCCCATCGCCATCAATATCCGCAACAGCAAGTGAATGCCCGTGGATTAAATCTCTATCAATTAATTTGTGTTCTATCCATGCAGAAGAATCTTCAGGATCACCTTTACATTCGTACCAGCAGACAGGGCCGATTCCATCGCCCGGTGCGGTTACAATTTGCAATGTTTTTCCGGGCCTTATTTTTCCAACAGCAATCCGTCCGCCAATCCTCGCAACATGAATGGGTTTAAAGACACCATTGCCTTTGTACTTAAACCATAAATTGCCGGCAAGCAAATCCACATGACCATCTCCGTCAACATCGGCACAGCGATACCTTCAGGATACCATGATTGTTTGTTTCCCGCATCACCACAAAAAATAGTTTGTGTTTTCCATTCCGTTGCATTTCGCGGATCATCCGGAATAAATGCAAGGTTCAATGTATTGTTACCCTGGTTCCAAAAAGCAAGTTGGGGTTTTCCTGTTTGCATGAAATCACCAAATACCTGGTCGTGATGTTGCGTTGCACCTGAAGATTTTATCGTGTGGCGTTTCCATGTAACTGTTGTATCATAGTCTGGATACGGGTTTTCCCACCACCACATTTCCGGACCCTGCCAGTCTTGCCCATATACCAAATCAGGGTCGCCGTCATTGTCAATATCATAAAACGCACCGCCGGCCTCAATAGTTTTAAACTCTTTTTCCACCACATAACGTTGCCATCCATTGGTTGTACGCCTATACCAAATCAGGACTGGCGGCACTTCGCGGCAGTTCAAAACAAAATCATTCACGCCATCTTTATCAAGGTCAACGATGAGTGCAGAAGTTTGCTGCGTGCTGTTCCATGGTTTAGGAAGATCACCTGGTGCGAGAGAAAGATGCTTCCAGGCGATATTGGGTTTTTGAGCACGAAGAAGGGGAACCAGCAATAAAATGAACGGAATAATAAATGCCATTGGGTTGTACGACGATCTAAGAATATGATTGATGTTGATTAACATACTTAAATCTTTTATAGAATGCTGAATCACTAATCATAAAAATATAACATGCTCAAAATAAAACTTTCGCGAATGCACCTGCCTAAAATGATTCGCGACGCAATGAATTCTACATAAAGGAACAAGTCGTAGCCGGTACAGGAGATGAAAAATAAATGCAACCGGCTTGCGAAGCGAATTGTAACTGTCGGTAGCAGTTGGAGCACCGATACCGCAAACTTAGCATGAGCACACAATCACGCGGATAAAAACTATCTTCGAAAATATTTGGCCTGGATCAAATTAACTGGAAAATTTGTTACTAGTAATGCGATGGTAAAACCTGCTTTTTCTCAAAGGCTTTTTCAACCGGTAGATAACAGTCCGCTTATTATTTTCAGAATCATATTCGGGTTCCTCTTGGCTTATAATTTTTCAACTGCACTTTTCAACGGAACAATTTATCGTGATTTCATTCAACCGCCTTTTACTTTTACTTATATCGGTTTTGAATTTTTACATCCATTACCCGGTTATGGAATGTATTATTATGTAGCGGCAATGGTAATATTGGCGCTTATGATCATGTTGGGAGCATGGTATCGTATAACAATCATCTGTTTCACATTAATGTGGTCCATCCTATACCTGATGCAAAAGTCCGGTTACAATAATCATTATTATTTAATGGTCTTGTTGTGCTGGATAATGATTTTTATGCCGGCCAATCGTTATTGTTCCATAAATTACAAAAGGAAAGCCTTGATTAAAGAAGCTACTTGCCCTCAATATTGTTTATGGATTTTTATGGCGCAGGTTACAATTGTATATTTTTTTCCGCAATCGGTAAGTTAAATCCCGACTGGTTATCCGGAAAATTTGTTGCGATAATGTTTTCGCGCCTAAGTACCCATCATTTATGGGGCATAAATATATAGCCAAAGATGGTTTCAATTAATGATCTGTTATGGTGGCGTCCTCTTTGATTTATTAACTGTTCCTTTATTGCTATGGAAGAAAACCCGGAATATGCATTTCTCTTCTCTTGCTTTTTTCATCTTTTCAATTCGTTCACTTTCAGGATCGGTATTTTCCCATACTTAGCTATTACTTTAAACTTATTTTTTCTTGACGCTAAAGATATCCGCAGGGTATTTTTTAAGCATCGGTCACCTGTTTATGAAAATAAAAGTCCTTTGCAAAATGATCCTTTTACACGGAGATTGATAACTTACAGTCTTGGCATATATTTTTTTTTTCAAGTCATTATTCCAATGTGGTCATGGCTGTTTCCCGGGAACGTATTTTGGAACGAAGAAGGATACCGGATGAGTTGGAAAATGATGTTGCGGACTAAAAGTGGCACCGTTTATTTCAAAGTTAGAGATCCGGTATCTGGTGTAGACACTGGAAAGTAGATCCTTCGAAAATTTTCCCCCGTTCATGTAATGTGGCTTTCCATTTCACCGGATATCATTTGGCAATATGCTCAACGACTGAAATGGGAATTTGCAAAAAAAAGATTTCCTGGTGTACAGGTTTATGCAATAGGGCAGGTAACCCTAAATCGGAATAAGCCACGGCCATTGGTAGATACCACGGTAAATCTTGCTGCAGTGAGGTGGCAGCTCTTCCGGCATTCAACCTGGATCACTAAATAAGTTTTTAACTTTTATCATGAAAAAGTTTTTCCGGGTTTTAAAGAGAATTCTTTTAGCGCTCTTAGTAGTATGGCTTATTGCAGTGCAGGGTTGTGATAAATGGAGAACACCTGATAAAACAGCCATCGAAAATTTTAAGAAAGATGGTGTTACACTCACGGCGCATACTGAAAATATTAATGGACACAAATTGCATTATGTGTCTACTGGTTCAGATACTTTGCCATCGTTAATTTTTGTGCATGGTTCTCCCGGCAGTTGGAACGCCTTTGAAGCTTATCTAAAAGATACCGGGCTCTTACAACATTTTCACATCATCAGTATTGACAGACCTGGCTTCGGTTACAGCGATTTCGGTTATGCAGAGCATATGGATAAACAATGTGAAATAATCTCTGCCGTGTTACGCAAATTAAAAAACAACAGGCCGATGTACCTGGTAGGGCATAGCCTTGGAGCACCTTTGGTTGTTGAGCTTGCCTGCAAAAATCCTGACTTAGTCAATGGGCTCGTATTACTTGCAGGCAGCGTGGATCCCAAAGCAGAAGAAAAAGAAATATGGAGAAATATTATTGCTTATTCGCCATTGCGATACCTCGTCCCACCGATCCTGCGAACGAGTAATGATGAGCTGATGTATTTTAAAAAAGATGTTTTGGAGATGCCAGTTATGCTCCCGGAAATCAAGTGCCGTGTTTATATAATACAAGGTGATCACGATTCTTTAGTGCCATATGAAAATTCTTTTTATGCTAAAAATACACTTACCGGTGCCACATCGGTTGAGATGATTACTATGCCCGGCGCTGACCATTTTATTCCATGGTCCAATTTCAGAGACATTAAAAAGGTACTGTTGCGATTAAACGAATAGCTGGTTGCAATTGTTTCAGTTTGGGTTTATTTTTTATTTGAATTCTCTTAATACAATTTTAGGGCGGCCAGGATTATGGCTAAAGCCAGGGCATTGGTACACCATAACTATCTTCACTTGTGTCGACCTTATGAATTAAAATCTATAAAAAGTTTGACGGGAAAAAGTTATATTAGCTAAGGATTATTCACCATCAATGGTCAATCTATTCGAGATATTAAAAAACTTCCCCAACCTCTCCAGGCAATTAAATTGTAAGGACTTACTTTTTACAAACTACGAATGTCCTCAAACGGAAAGAAAAGAACGGTTCTTTATTGAATGCAATTTTATAGCGTACGTGATTAGCGGTAAACGTATTTTTCATAAAAACCAACAAACATGGGATATGAAAGAAGGCGTTTGTGTGTTTGTAAAAAAGGGAACACATGTTGCGGAAAAAGAAGAAGGTGAAGGTTGGTGTGTGATGGTTTTTTTTATGCCCGATAATTTCCTTAAAGAAATTAATAAATGAGAATAGGAAAAGTTTACCTCTAAATAATTTACCTGAAGCTGGCGTGGAGCATATATTGCCACTTGATGTAAATGAGCTTAGTAAATCTTTTTTCTTTTCAATGTTACCTTATTTTACTCAAATTCCTCCGCCGCCTGAAAATTTGCTAGAGCTTAAATTTAAGGAACTTGTCTTGTCTCTTCTTTCCAATAAAAAAAATGAACGGCTTTTATCTTATCTCAACAATCTTAGTAATGATAAGAGCCCGTCAATGGAAGAAATAATGCATAACAATTATGCTTTTAAACTTACCATGGCGGAGTATGCGAAGCTTAACTGCAAAAGCATTCCAACCTTTAAACGTGATTTCAAAAAGATCTTTAAGGATACGCCTGCAAAATGGGTAATGAAGAAAAGATTAAACCTTGCTTCTGAATTATTGCAAAACACTTCACTAAGCATCGGGGAAATTACCTATGAATGCGGGTTCGAAAATCCAAACACATTTCAGCCGGGTATTTAAAGAAAAATTTGGCCTGTCACCTTTACAATTTCGAATAAATCATAGAACAACTTCATTGGTCAATGTTGAATAAGATATTCAGTTTATAATTTCCTGAAAATCTCACCGGCTTTATGACAACCATATATTGTAATCAGATGATTAAGGACTCATCATTTTTGATACAAACAGAAATATTTTTGAGCCAAAGAGGCAGGACCTTAAAGAGTTAGCCAAACTACTTTTATCTCTTTAATTAATCGAACATTCATAAATTATATTTTTATGAAATCACTTTTGGAAACAGCGACTGAAATAGGGCCTGCTATCAGTCAAAATATTAATGAAGATGAAAACAACCGGAGAATTTCAAAGCCGGTTCTGCAAACATTGCGGGAAGCAGGCTTTCTCAGGTTATTCATGCCTAAGTCACTTGGAGGAATTGAGGCAGATCCGCTTACTGTTGCAAAAGTTGTTGAAGAAGTTGCGAGGTACAATACCACTGCAGGCTGGTCAATGATGGTAGCAAATGTATCAACATGGTGGTGCAGGCAGTTACCTGAGAAAGGGATTGAGGAAATCTACAAAAACGGGCCCGATACGTTTATTGCCGGTGCATTTCATCCGCCTATGAAAGCTACTCCTGTTGAAGGCGGTTACTCCATTAATGGCAGAAGTCCGCTCACGAGTAACATTCATGAAGCGCACTGGATTTTTGTTACAGCATTTGTTATGGAGAACGGGCAAATGAAATTTAATAATGGTATACCCGAAGTGATTGGTGTTTTTATGAATTCGGATGACTGCAAAATAATTGACACATGGTATACACTTGGTATGAAAGCCACTGATAGTAACGATGTTGAAGCCAATGATGTATTTGTTCCCGGTTATCGCTCTTTTCCCCTCACTCCTGAATTTGAGCCCAACTCACATTATAAAAGTCCGCTGTATAAATTCCCGGCTATTGGTGCCAGTATTGCAAGCCTTATTGCACCGGTTGCACTGGCTGTTGCCCGCAATGCTATACAGGAATTAAAGATGTTGGCGGAAAAGAAAGTACCGTTTGGCTCCGCAGTATCAATAAGAGAAAGAGGCTCGGTACAAAAGAAATTAGGAATGGCAGAGGCTTTGGTTCAATCAAGTCGTGCCTACCTCTTTCAAACAATTACAGAATGCTGGAATAAAATAACCGCGGGAGAAAGAATTAATCTTGAGGAAAGAGCAGAAATGTTATTGGCAGTTACCCATACCAACCAAAGTTGTGTTCAGGCAGTGGATATGATGTATTCAGCAGCAGGAACTACCGGCATATATACAAAAAATAAATTAGCACATTATTTCGCAGATGCCCAGGTGATAAGGCAACATGGTTTTTCTAACGACAGCCGTTATGAGACCGCAGCACAAATTTATTTTGGCCTTCAGCCCGATTTGCCTGTAATAGTTTTTTAAAAGTCGTTACCAGGCCGGCTTCCCAAAACCATTTTCACGCGGTAGCTGAGTCTTTCGCAGAGGACCCAGTGTTTTTACTTTTTCACGCTGGCTCCCTCTCAGTACAATCGACCCAGGAAACAAAGTCCATTGCATTTTTCTACGCAATTTTTTATTTTAAAGATTTATACATTGACACTACTTTATTAGTTATTCCATTGCCTAAATCCACATCGTATGATTTTAGAGGAATATAGCCGTTTGAAGAATATAACTTTTCCCCGCTTAAAGTAGCCACTAATTCCAAAGAATTAAAACCAAATGATTTGGCTTCGATCTCACATTTTTCAAGCAATCTTTTTCCGATTCCCATTCGCGTAAAATCCGGATGAACGAAGAAAGCCCTGATTCTTGCGGAGTCGATACCCGGAACTAATTCACCATCCAAAGAACTTAAAACATCATTCTTCCCAAACAATAATTTTCGCTTACTCCATCCACCGCATCCGGCTACAACTCCTTCCAAATTCTCAACGATCCAATAAGTGTTATCGGCAATAAGTTGTTGGTCAACTGTCCAGTGATTTCCAAGTGCGGCATCAATTTGTTCTTTGGAATAATACGCTGAATTTATAGAATTTGCAGACTCTTTGATAAGTCTTTCAAGATTATCTGTATCAGTTGTTTTAGCTTTTCTAACTATAAAATCCATTGCTATTTTGTGTTAACCTAAAACCGGTTTACAATTATTTTGTAATCAAAATATGTTACTTTAAAATTAATCCTGTGTTGTGTTGAATAAACTAAGAATATCAAAATCTCTCCCGACTGTTGTCAATTTTTTTTTACTCTTTATTCTGCAAATTATCATGAAATGAATTATTGAGTTATTAAGTTTATTAAGGTGGAATGTCCGTGTCACTGTTTCTTATCTTTATTCTTCCTTGTTTTTTTTGAAATGATAATCGTTTTTTATATGATGCGGGATTGTAACGCAAAAAGGGCATGATGCCCTTTTTGAAATTGAATAATGATTATTAAATCAGAGCTGTTATTCTATGACATATCTTTATCTCGTAGCGGTGACTGTTAGCACTACTAAATTTATAACTGTACCAATTACCTGGAAATGGGTATCAATTTTTCGAACTGTGCCTATAAAAAATAAAATTGATTTTGTAATGCCTGCCGCTTATTTGACTCTCAGAATTTTTTTCGTCTCGCCTGTTGTATTATTTTTTAGAATGTACACACCCGCAGGTAATTTGCTCATATCAATTAAGCCATTGCCCTCAATAGTCTTTGTAAGTATGATTTTGCCGGATTGATCTATAAGGGAAACAAACGCTTTCCCGACAGTATATACGTTCAATACGTTCCTCACAGGATTTGGATAAGCGCTAAATCCATTATGATTTAAATTCTTTTGTGTTAGCTGAACAGCTTGGTATTTTAACAGTTGAATCGTTTTGAAATAGCACGCTTATCATAGTTTAATTTTACGATCCAATAGTCACCGTTATTGCGGGCGAATTCTGTTTTGTCTGCGCCGATAGGTGAATAAGAAAGCCCACCAATCCAAAAAACGTTTTTTTCTGTTTCTGCTACTGCATCACCCCAATCATCATAATAGCCACCAATAGTTTTTTCCCAAAGCAACCGGCCCTTGTGGTCTAAATTAACCAGCCAATAATCTGCGCCGCCACGACTGTATTCGCTTTTATCGCCTGATGCGGAAGATAAGGAGCCACCAAAAATCGCCGTGCCGCCGGCCTTTGTATTTATCATCATATTACACCAGTCATCTGCATCGCCACCAATAGTTTTATCCCATTGAATATTTCTTTTCTTATCAATTTTTACAACCCAATAATCTGCACCGCCACGATTGTATTCAGTTTTTTCTCCTGAAATACCAGACATGGATGACCCGCCGATTACATAGCCGCCATCTGCAGATTGATAAAGGCCATGGCACCATTCATCTCCACTGCCACCAATAGTTTTATCCCATTGAATATTGCCTTTTCTGTCAAGTTTAACGATCCAGTAATCAGAACCTCCTCTTGAGTTTTCAGTTTTTTCACCTGATATATCTGAAATGGAAAAGCCTCCAACAATTACGCCGCCATCATTTGTAAGTGCAAACGGGCTGCACCAGTCATAACTGTTACCGCCAATCGTTTTATCCCAAATCTTTCTTCCATCAGCATTCAATTTTACGACCCAGTAATCAAAAGCACCACGACTGTCCTCAGACTTTTCACCTGACCTATAAGAGTCTGAGGAACCGGCTAAAATATAATCACCATCTCTTGTTTGCTCCATGTGGTCAATGTATTCTGTACCGCTGCCACCAATGGTTCTATTCCATTGTATGTTTCCTTTGCTATCCAATTTTACCAACCAGTAATCAGATTGTCCACGGCTGTTTTCTGTTTTTTCAAAAGAGATATTTGAACGGGACTCACCGATAAGTGCGTAGCCGCCATCCGATGTTTGTATCACCGATTTTAAATTGTCGTTATCGCTTCCACCAATGGTTTTATCCCATTGAATTTTTCCATTTCGATCCGTTTTTACTACCCAATAATCGCCGTTTCCCCTGCCGTTTTCAGATTTTTCAAAAGATATGTCTGAATAGGAAGTGCCACCCGATATCAATCCACCATCAATGGTGGGGGCCATACAGGTAAAAAAATCGCCACCTGATCCGCCCATTGTTTTTTGTGCGGTGATGGTTATTTGCGTAAAAGCATTTGAATACATCATGCAAATAAGAAATGCCAGGTTTAAAAATTTTGGTTTCATTTTCTTTATGTTTTAACATGAATTATTTTAATACAGAAAGTTTTTTTATTTCGGAATAATCGCCCGTGTCCAGTTTTAAATAATAAATCCCCGGGGCAACTCTACCTCCCGTATCATTTGCCGCATCCCATTTCAATTGATGTGTGCCCGCTTGTGCAAGTGTATTGGTAATTGTTTTTATTAGCCTTCCTTCTTCATCAAATACCTGTATGGAAACTTGTTTTGATTCCGGAATTGAAAATGAAATCGTGGTTGAATTTGAAAATGGATTGGGATAATTTGAAAAAGAATATAATCTTATTTTGGGCGATAGAGCTGTGAAATTATTTGTCAGAAAGTTTCCGTTCTTGCAATCTTCAACTTTCAAATTAGCAATCCAGTTTATGTTTTTGAAAACCTTACTTCCATATTGGCCTTCCATCCAGCATTCGCCGGGATGATTGTACCGGCGGCACAAGGCAGAATAATCACCCCATAGCGCATTGATCGAATCCTCACCTGCCTTTACTTGCCGGGGCGGACTTATTAAAAAATCATTGTTGACAAAAACTGCCTCAAGACCCGGATATTTATGTTCACCGGTGTATTCAATTCCTACGATAGCGCTGTTGTCATTAGAGCCATTTCCGGCATAAGCAATTTGGGGAAAAGAAAGAAAAAGGTTTGGCGAAGTGATCGTTTGAGATTTGCAGGAAAGCTTGTCTGGAATGCCTTTGATCCTTCCGATGCAAACGGCTGCTTTTCCATTTCGGGCAGAGTTTTGACTGAACTGCAGAATGCCATTTTCATAAAAAGCATTTTGCATAAAATCATCTACTCCGGCAAGCACATCATAGAGCGGAATGCCGGGCGGCTGAATAGATACCGGAGCCGGCGAATACAATTCACCTGAATGAACCGGCCCATAATTTTTCAGAGTAGCGTGTTTTGAAAGTGTGTTGGTTATTTCAAATACATAATATAAGTCATCATCAACTCCGCTTTCATCTGCCATTACAAAATACATGTTGGGTCCATACGTAGTTGAGCCACCGGATGCGGGGACGATGCTTGCGTTATAATTTCCAGATAAAGCAACGAAATACACCTGCGAATGAATAGAAGCCTTTCCTGAATACCCGGCAGCTTTATCAACCTGAATGATGGCTGAACTTGTAACATTCCCATCTTCATCAAGTCGTAGCTCAGTGAAAAATACTTCGTCATTGCTAATGCCTAATTGAGGATAGTCTCCCGTTGCATTGTCACCAATCTGTGAATCAGGATAGTAATAAAAGTTCCAGCCGTCAAGCGGGTTATTACTTTTTGAAAAGCCTAAAACAACGCCTTCGCCCGCGAATATGTTGACAAAATCTGTAACCCCGTATGATGAAAGAAAAACAAAACGATCTTGCTTCGGATCATACTGTACACGCACATCTATAAGGCCTGAACAAAAATGATACAATGAATCAGAAAATAAAAGCTTTCCTTTTTCATCGTAATAACGGATCCATCCGTTAGAGATACTTACAATTTTTCCTGCATTGGAAATGGCGATGCTGCTTTCTGATGCATAGTAGCCAACAGGCGGCAGATTGAATGGAGTTTCAGGATTACCCTCAAAGCCGGTTACTGGTTTGGGCGGTCCCGGGCAGGCGTTGAAATCCTTCGGCGCAAAATCGTCTTGCCCGTTTTCTTTGTCACCAACGAATGATAATGGCTTGCTTTGACGTTTGCCTGTTCTTCCTTCGAAATTTTCTTTCTTCTGTAAATATTTTTGCGATAAAAAAGAAGCCCTGATTTCAGCAGGATCTTTTTTATTGACTGAAATAACTTTGGGTTCAATTGTGGGGACAGCTTGCGCCCGGGCAAAAGCAATTAAAAAAATCATTGCGATTGTAACCAGCATTGACTTTGATTGTTGATGCAAAAATTGAACTTTCATGTTGGTTTGTTTTATGCCTCTAAACCGACGATATAGCTGCAATTATTTTTTTGTTTTAGAAAATTTACTTAGCCCTTATTAGCGTTCGTCATTTAGTCTGCCCCGCAAGAATGGGCTGGTTAGGAATGCTATTGTAAGCGTAATCTTTAATAATAATATAGGAGTTTAAATTTGTATAGCTATAGCCATTTTTTAAATAACCTGCTTCCAGCCTCAGCCACCCGAAGTAAACTGATGATCCCACCACTAACCGCAATGCAAGATATTTATCAGTAGCTCCAGACCATAGCCTGGGATAAGGATTATTGCATGAGACTGAAGATTGTAATGTTCCGGAACTATTTCCCGTCCATGTTATAAGATCCTGATTTATTTTTCTGCCGGTAATAAGTGGGGAAATAAATTTTCGTAAACCAACTATTAAGCTGGAATCTCCAAAGCTGTTGGCACCAGAACGGCTAACAAAAGAATTAATAATTACTGAGTATGGTGGTGGTTCCGTACTACAGTGAGCACCATACATACTTATAGATATATCAAAGTCTGTTATTCCATCGTGATTCAAATCCAAATGATATGTAGATACCGTATTTCTCGAAAATACCCTAAGCGTATCATCCGGAATTAAATCTGTGTAAACTATCGGTGAACCTGGAATCGTATTTGTTTTTGAGAAACTATCTTTTTTATGCACTTCGGTACTATTTTCTTTCACACAACCCGTATAAAAAACAATAGTAGAGATGGAAAGCATTGCTATTATTGTAAAGGAAAAGCGCTTTTTACTGATTTGCTTTTTCATTTTGATGAGTTTTGCATTTTACAAAAACTGGCTATGTAACAATAACAATCAGCCGGGAAATTACCGGCTGATTTATATGAGAACATTTTTAGTTTTTTACTTTAAGCTGTATTACCATCTCTCCGATTTTTTTCCCTTGCGTTAATCCCGTTGCAATTGACGGTGCATAATGTATACCGGCCAGTAATCTTGAGTGGCCCGCTTCTTTCGCATAATCTTCAAAAGAATTAAATGAACGGGAACCATAGCTGCCATCATAAGTATGATCCGTAAACTTATAATTTTTGCCAAAGATGCGTTCCAGCACAGTTGCACTTGCTGCCGATACTACCGTATGCGCTGCAGGATATTCAGGATGAGGCGGCGTGGGAATTACGGAATTCCAAGTGCTTACCTGCATAACATTGCGGATGTAAGAAATGGACCGCAACAGGTTGTAATGATATTTTGCTTTAAACACCGAGATGCTTGCATCATTCATTGCAATACCGTGTAAGGCATAAGCCGCCGCAGCTCCATATAGGTCCAGCTTATTCAAATTGATTAGTTGCGTAAGGATATTGGTTGCGTGTGCCGGCACATTAAGATTGCCTGGCTGATCACCCCAAATCTTTGCTACCGTTGAGTCCTCGTGAGAGAGCGATAATGAAACGGTATAAAGCTCATTAACCATTTCATAAAAAGGTGATTTAATTACTTCAGAATATTCTATCGGAGGGCCGGGCTGTGTAAGTTGTGCGCTGTTTGCAATGAAAGATCTGTTATCGCCCCAGTGCGGATGGACCGGCGGAGCAAATGCAGGGGGAGTAGGGATCCATTTACCATCATGTCCTGTCCCGTCACCGGGTGGAGTATAACTTGGATCAACTATATGAATATAAGCCTGGTGTCCTCCATCTGTTTTTGACCATTCAAAAATTGAACTGGCAACTTGCCGGCCATAAGCTTCTGCATTATTTATTTTTTCCGCATTGGCTTCATTTTGAAATTTGGCTTTATAAGCTGCTTCAAGAGAATCAATAGTAATCATGTTAGCCACTGAAGTGCTTTCAAAAAATTGCTTTGTAAGAAATGCCATGGCTGCATTAAGAGATTCCGGCCAGTAGTATTGATCACGGTTTTTACCGGGTGCCACGGCGCTTCCCCCAATCTGCGACAATAAAGAAGCAGTGCCAGGCATTCCGGGAACTAAGGATTCATAAAGCGTAATACCGGCATAGGCAAAGGACCGGTCGCTCACTACTGAATTATAACCCATAGTAGTCCTGGTAAGTTTTATGTGCAATTGCATCCAGTCATTTGCCACATCAGCCGGGTATTTTTTTTCAAACCCTGGACCGTCATTTTTTTTGCAACTGGCAAATGCGATAATGATTACCGCAACAGGTAAAATGATTTTGAGTTTCATGGAAGCACGAAGCTTTTTAATTGTTGTACGTTTCATTTAATTTAAATTTTGGATAAATAAAATTGATTGTATAAAATTCCTGTTTATAAAAACCTTTATCAACCGCATAAACATGCAGGTAAAAGAATTGAACAGCGCTTTATGGTGGCTGCACCTGCATATTTATGCAGGTAGGCAACTGTGTTGTAATGGTTAACTTTGATTTACAAATATTTTTTTGAAAATCTCCTTTTTTATAAGAATGAAATGGCGCGGTGCCCGGTTAATGACGTGGGTTTATATAATTGCGTTTACTTTAGTTTCATCCGTTTGCTTTGGGCAACCGCTAAAAAATATCCAGTTCAATCATTTCAGCGACGAACATGGTTTATCACAAACTGTTTTTACGTCCATATTCCAGGACAAGAAAGGATATATGTGGTTTGGTAGCTTCACAGGATTGCTAAAATTCGATGGCTACCAGTTTATTTCTTTTACTCCTGATCCCAATAAAAAAAAATCCATTCCTGTTCTTGATATAAAGAAAGTTTGTGAAGACAGTGCAGGAAATATCTGGATCATGCCTGACATTTATCCTGCGCTGACCAAATACAATCCCCGTTCGGAAAGTTTTGCACTTTATCCTTATGGTGACAATAACGGATCTAAAGGAATACCGGGTTATGTTTCCGATCTTGTTACCGATAGACAGGGGAAAGTATGGATTGGCACAGATGCAGGGTTGTTTTTTTATGATGGGGCTTCAGACAAAATGATTAGCCTGTCAGCTATCATTGACCCCGATACTTTATCCAATCGTAACATTCATTGCCTGATGATTGATCATAACGGCTGGTTGTGGATTGGAACAGCAGATGGCATTAATATTTATGATCCTGTTCATAAGAAATTAAGCCTGTTTAATCCACCCGATAAAAAATATGGTATCATTAGCAAACTGGTTCAATTCATAATGGAGGACCATTCCGGTAATATGTGGATGAGGTTATCGTGGAGCAACTCCCTAAACGGGGGAGTTTACCGTTACAATCCTTCAACAGGAGCCTCAAAAATTTATCGCCCGTCCGCTACCGATCCACATTCGCTTAGTGTAGGTGTTGTAAATACATTGATGGAAGACAGCTATCACACGATATGGGTATGTATGTATGGAGGTGGGTTGAATGCCTATCAACAGGCAACAGATAATTTTATACGTTATAAAGCAGATGCCACTGACAAATATGCGCTGGGTTCTGATCATGTTCTCAGTCTTTTTGAAGACCGCAGCGGTGTATTTTGGATTGGCACAAACGGCGGGGGATTGAACAACTGTTATCTCTCAAACAAAAAATTTTCCGTATATCAGAATTATGATAAAGATTTTATTTCTCACTATCCTTTGACCTTATATAAAGATCATTCCGGTAAAATTTATCTCGGTACTTTCGGGGCCGGTATTTTTGAATTTAATCCTGTTACCGGTAATTTCAAATCGTATAAATTTATTTTGCCTAATGAAGTAATAAGTGGTTTTAATTTCTGTCATGGAATGCTTGAGGCGTCTGATGGGAATTTATGGGTAGTAAGCTATGATGAAGGATTGCATGAGCTTGACAGGAAAGCAGGTAAGTTTATCACCGTGCATTCAAGAAAGGATAACCTGGACACAACTTTCCAAAATCTATCGAATTGCATAGTGGAAGATCCTGATAAACGGCTATGGATAGGTACAAATTATGGGTTGAAATGTTATAACCTTAAAACAAAAACATTTTCCAGCTTTGAAAAATTGTTTCGGGATACAAACAGCCTGAGTAGTGATGTTATCGTGGATTTATATTGCGATCCGGATGGAATTTTGTGGATTACGGGAACAAATGGATTGACTTTATTCAACACAAAAACCGCAGAGATAAAAATTTTTAAACATGATGATAGCAATCCGCACTCCATCAGTACCAACTATCTTAATTATTTTTATGATGATCATAATGGAAAAGTATGGATAGGCACAGAAGGCGGTGGCCTTAATGAATTTGATAAAAAGAGTGAGCAATTCATTTCTTATACTACCAAAGATGGCTTGCCTGATAATTCGGTCTATGGAATTATAAATGATGATCATGGTAACTTGTGGCTAAGTACCAATAAGGGCCTGTGTAAATTCACTCCGCCTTCCGTTACCAATGGCAAAGCGGTTTGTCGCAACTATGATATGAGCGATGGATTACCCGGAAACGAGTTCAATTACAAAACATGTGTAAAAGGTAATGATGGCACATTGTACTTTGCAAGTACAAAAGGCCTCGTTGCCTTTAACCCTGCCGAATTAAAAGATAATCAATTTATACCTCCTGTCGTGATAACCGATTTAAGTGTTTTCAATAAATTAATTTTACCAAATGATTCCACCGGCATTCTAAAATTTCCCGTCGATGAAACGAAAGAAATCACACTTTCTTACAATCAAAATGATTTCTCCTTCACCTTCTCCGCATTGAGTTATATGCATCCTGAAAAAAACCAGTATGCTTATAAACTGGATGGGTATGACAAGGACTGGGTTTACACCGATGCTTCAAAACGTTTTGCCAACTATACCAACCTTGATGCAGGTGAATATACTTTCAGGGTAAAAGCAAGTAACAATGATGGCTTATGGAACGAAACGCCGGCAACCATTAAACTCGTCATCACTCCTCCCTGGTGGCTAACGGGGTGGTTTAAGACGGTTTACTTTTTTGTTGCAGGATTGATCTTGTTTGCGATCTATAACTACCGGATGCAAAAAATAAAAGACATCCGTCGCATCAGGAATAAAATTGCCGGCGATCTGCATGATGACTTGGGTGCTACACTCAGCAGCATTTCTATTATGAGCGAATTGGTAAACCAGCAGGTAAAAGATAAGGTGCCGCAGGCAAGTTCCATATTAGAAAAAATAGGAAGCAGTTCCCGGAATATGATTGAATCTGTAAATGATATGGTGTGGGCAATCAATCCGCAAAATGATAGTTTTGAAAATATTACGAAACGTATGCGCACCTTTGCTTCTGAAATACTTTCAGCCAAAGACATCGCCTTTCATTTTGATTTTGATAAAAATTTATTACAGTCAAAACTGAAGATGGACATGAGGAGAAATTTTTACCTGGTCTTTAAAGAGGCGGTGAATAATCTTGCCAAATATTCAGGGGCTACCAATGCTTTCGTAATGATCTGGAACAGGGAAAGCAATCTAAAGATGACCATCAGGGATGATGGCGAAGGCTTTGACCCCGCATTAGTAGCCGGAGGAAACGGGTTAACAAATATGAAGCAACGGGCAGACATGATGAAAGCAATATTCAGGCTTGAATCTGTGCCCGGAAAAGGAACCATTATTGAACTTGAATTTAAAAATGTATAATGATGGAAATCAGTGTAGTGATCTTTGAAGATAATGCGTTGCTCAGGGAAAGCCTGTACCAATTGATCAACGGCACAGAAGGATTAAAATGTACCGGGACCTTCGTCAATTGCGACGATATTATTTTCAATATAAAAAAAACAGCGCCACAGGTAGTGCTGATGGATATACAAATGCCGGGCATGAATGGAATAGAAGGTGTAAAAATTATCAACGCAAATTTTCCTGGAATAAAAATCATCATGCAGACAGTGGTGGAAGATGATGATAAAATTTTTGCTTCTATCTGTAGCGGGGCATCCGGCTACTTACTGAAAAATACGACACCTGCAAGGTTATTACAATCCATAGTGGAAGTATATGAAGGAGGCGCTCCTATGACACCTGTTATTGCGCAAAAAGTATTGGAAAAATTCCGTCGCCAGTCGCCTGGATCGTCAAAAGAACTGAATGATCTTTCCACGCGTGAAAAAGAAATTTTGGAATGTTTGGTTGAGGGAATGAGTTACAAAATGATTGCCTCGTTTTGTAAAATAAGTATAGATACAGTTAGGTTTCATATCCGCCACATTTATGAAAAGCTTCATGTAGGCTCTAAATCAGAAGCGGTTGGAAAAGCGATGAGAGGCAGGATTGCATAATTATTGTCTTTCTGATCCTATTAAGAAATCAAAAATAATGGGTAGCTTTATTCTGCATTATAACAAAACTTTTACTGACTGAGGACTTAACAAAAGGCACTTTATATTCACGCAAGATATTATCCTTATTACCCGGTTTTAAATTTAAGTCTTCTTCAAAGTGGGAAAGGAAAAACGGTTAGTTTAATAGCGATGGAAATGTAGCTGTTCATAACACAGCACGAATGTTTTTCAAAACCTGACAAACATGAAAGCTCTTTTGTTTTTTTTCTTAATGATGTCTCCCTTTTGCGTTTTTGCCCAAAATAATAAAAGTGGCCTTGGCACTATAAGTGGTAGCATATTAACAGCAGACGAACAGGCAGCACCATACGTAAGTGTATGGATAAAAAATACTGGAGAAGGAACAATAACCGATGATAAAGGAAATTTTGAGATCAATAAAATAAAATCCGGTATTTATATTCTTAGTGTTTCGTTATTGGGATACATTGATAGTGTAATTAGCTGTTGAAGTAAAACAAAATGAAACAGTCTTTCTTAAAAATACAATTGAGAGGAACCTATGCCGAACTACAAAACGGTCTTTATTGCAGCAAGCCATCATCAAAATTATGTGGAAACAAAACCATCTGAATTCCTTCACCTTAATCTGCCGCTAAGTGAAATACCGCAAAACATTGCCGTAACTTCTAAACAACTAGTTTCTGACCAGGGCTTATTATCTATAAGCGAGGCCTTTCGCACAATAAGTGGAGTGCAAAAAACTGATGGAGGTTTAAATGATTTTAATGTGAACATCCGCGGTACTGATGCTACATTTAATGTTGGCAGGAATGGTGTGATGGGCTATTGGTTTAACCAGCAGGAAGATATTGCCATGCTGGAAAAAATAGAATTTATAAAAGGCCCGGCAGGCTTTTTAGTCAGCCATAGTGAGCCCGGTGGTTTTATAAATGCGATCACCAAACAACCCACAAAAGAAACGGTAGCCAATATAAATGCTGGTTTCGGAAGTTATAACATGGTTCGCCTAACTGTAGATTTTGGCGGCATGCTTAAAAAATCCGGGAAGATTTCCTATCATTTTAATGCCGGTGTACATAACCAGGAAAGAGCTTTTCAATTCGGAAAAGCATTCAGGCATTTTATATGTGCAGCGGCTACTTACGACCTGGATAAAAAAGCATCTGTTACCGTTGAATACAACTACATGTATGGCAGAACATCAGGCAACAATGGTTACCTGCCTTCCGTAAATGGAAAAATGTTTGTACTGCCTCACAATTTCGCTGTGGCTGATGCCCGTACTGATAAGTTAACTTCAACCGACAATTATTACCGTATACAGCTAAAACATAGCTTCAATGATAACTGGCGGTTCATCGCACAGGGTGCCTATGTGAATGGGCCCTGGGGCGGCTATATGCTGAATGCAGATGGAGATGTGCCTGTTTCAAACGACACTTTGTATAGGGCTTCTAATTTCGATGACTTCCGAAATTTTCTTTGGACGTCACAGGTTTTTGTTGACGGTAAATTCTATACCGGGCATAAGATTGAACACAAAGTCTTGTTTGGATTTGATTACGGCCATAAGTGGTTTAATGACCAAGTTGGCGGAACCTGGGGGAGCAAAAATTCGGATTATATCTTCCTGACCCGCAATACTCTGTCGATCCTGATTCATTGAAAAATTTTCAATTGGGCCCGGTATTTAAACTGGACTTCGGCTGGGCGGCGATATACACAGAGGATCATATAAAGATTGCAGGAAAATTAGTGGTAACGCTCGCAGGGCGCTTTGAACATGCCTTCTTACATACATTTAACGATGGTATACCTGACGATGCATATAAACCAATTTATCGTGTATTCACTCCACGTTTTGGTTTAACCTGGTTATTCTCTGAAAACATGTCAGCATATGCTTTATACGATGAAAGCTTCTACGCTCAAGCCGGTAAAAGTTTTGAGAATAAACCATTGAACCCACTAACCGGCTATAACATTGAAACAGGCATGAAGGGTTATTTCTTCAACAAAAAATTAAGTCTTGGTTTATCGGCTTACCATATTGTAAAGGATAATACCTTAACATCCGACCCCTTGCATTTTGGGTATCAAATTCAAACAGGACAAATAACGAGTAATGGAATTGATTTTGATATGACAGGTAATATAACAAGATCACTTACAGTGAATGCTAATTACGAATATGCCGATGCAAAAGTTACAAAAGACAGCGACCCAAACATGGTAGGTCAGAGAAACTTTGGTACACCGGATCATTATGGTAATCTCTGGGTAAAGTACAAATTACTGAAAGGCTTGCTGAAAAATATATCTTTTGCCATGGGCTACCAATATATGGGTAAACGAAGCGCTGTATGGAATTGGACACCTGGCGACGAAATCAAAATCCTACCTGTTTATAATTTGCTTGATGCAGCATTAAGTTACCGCAATGAAAAATTTAATGTCAACTTGAATGTGTACAACATTACAAATATCAATTATGCAGCATTGGGTTATTTCAATTCATCCACAAATGAATGGAGATATACACCCGGAGAACCAATTAATTTCAGAATAAGCTTTGGATTTAACTTACTTCATGAAAAAAAAGTTTTCAATTAAAATAACGTTGAAATGTCGGAATGAAAAACTCATATTTCTGATAAAAGATGAGGGACAAACCGATTTTAGGTTAATGTGCCGCCATCTACTTCACCCAGAAAATCCAGTAAATCCACATAACAAAACTTAATACCAGCGCAGCCCATGGGCTCACAAAAGCAACGAGCATAATGATGAAGTTGCAGATCAATCCAATGTTTTCATATTTTGTTGTTTGTTTAATTTGCGCATCAGTTATTCCATGTACCAACAAATCTTTTTTACGGGATGCCGAAAACCAAAGGAGTTTAAAAGCGATACTGATAAGTACAAAGTAGCCGGTGTAAAAAACAACAGCTGTTTTCAACCCACCGGTAAGAAGAAACATACCTAATGTTTTCGTTGGAAAGGGTACAAGCGCTACAAGCATTAACAGCAGTCCGTTTGTAATCATCACCGAATTATTGGTATTGTTTAGTTTCTTAAATAATTCATGATGCCCTATCCATGCGAGTAAAACATTTACAAAGCTAATAACATAAGCAAGACAAATGGGCCATTGCTCCAACAAAGAGTGCAAGAGATCTTTATTGCTTACATTTTCTTTTACTTCCACGCCAATCTCTAAAGACAGCAACGTAACAGCAATACAAAACACGCCATCGCTGAAGGTTTCTACACGGGTAGTTTCTTTTTGCTGCTGAATTTCAGTTGCCTTATTTACAGACATCTTAAGAATATTTATTTGGTGTAATAATAATCGATGAGAAATTCCTGGTTTCTTACTTATTCTTCATTCTTCACTTTAGGCCAGTTGGCATCGGCTGTTTTAATATATTCGGGCTGCTTTTTATTCCATGATTTCTGCACGCCTTTATCATAATTGAAATACAATTTTCCTCCTATGATTGTCCACGCATCAGGACTGGTAGGCGCTTTGTGGCCGTCTGCAAGCCCGTAAGCGCAATAGCCTCCATACTGTGGTGAGTATTTTTCCGGGCTTGCTTTAAATGCGTCTTTATTTTCCTGGTTTGCAAAATACCAGTTAGTTCCTTTCCACGATACTGAAAATTCAGGATCACCTTTTACAGGTTTGCTTTCTTTAAAATAGGCCACAGGATCATAACCATGAATGGCTCCTTCTTTGGGGTTAAAAATTTCTGATTTCTGCGCGAAAATATTCAGGGCCGTGAATAATAAAATGCCCAGCATTAACGATGTTTTTTTCATACTTAATTTTTTTGATTGCAAATGTACCGGCAGGTCGTGTCATGAATAGTCGGCTGGCTGACAGAAGTGGCGGTTTGCAACAATGGCAAAATATTTTTCTGTAATCAAATCAAACTTTTTCTTCTTCGTCATCCACACGACAATTATTCTTCCGGCTTTGTTTTCATTTTGTATCATAAAAATTTAAAGTTGTACATCGAACATTACAAATCAAACATTGAATAACATGACCAATCATTATGACATCATCATCATCGGCACCGGAAGCGGTGGAAGTACTATGGCTTATAAATTGGCCGAAAGCGGCAAACGAATTTTGATTTTAGAGAGAGGCGGATTTATTCCCAAAGAAAAAGAAAACTGGGATCCGCATGAAGTTGTAACAGCCGGCCGTTACCGTCCAAAAGAAAACTGGTACGACCAGGATGATAAACCTTTTAAGCCTTTTATTCATTATAATGTTGGCGGCAACTCGAAAATGTATGGGGCTGCTTTATTTCGTTTTCGTGAAAGTGATTTTCAAGAAGTTAAACATTATGGTGGTACATCTCCTGCATGGCCATTTGGATATGAAACTACTGGAAAGCTATTATACTATTGCAGAAAAATTATATAGTGTGCATGGAAAACGCGGTATTGATCCAAGTGAGCCATGGGCAACTGCTGATTACCCGTTTGCCGCAACTACCATACGAACCATTAATAAAAGATCTAAATACCAAAATGGAGCAAATAGGGTTGCGGCCATTTCCGCTGCCCATGGGCGTTAAATTGCCGCAGGACTTTACACGAACAGAAGCACCTGTGATGCTGGAAAATTTTGATGGATTCCCTGATCTTACTGATAGCAAGGCTGATGGACAGGTAATGGCCTTACGTCCTGCATTGCAAAATAAAAATGTAACGCTTAATAACACATGCTTACGTAGAAAAGCTTGATACAGATGCAAGCCGGAATGCGTGTATCAAAAGTACATGCGATGTAAACGGTGAGAAAATAATTTTCAATGCGGATATAGTGATCGTGGCATGCGGTGCGGTGAATTCTGCTGCATTATTATTGCGCAGCGCAAATGAAAAACATCCGAATGGTTTGGCAAATTCAAGCGGACAACTAGGAAGAAATTTAATGTTGCATCACAACGGTTGCCTGGTTGCATTTACAAAAGACAAGATAAATGATTGTGTTTTTCAAAAAAGTTTCGGGCTTGCAGATTTTTATCATGGTGCTGATGATAGTGAATTTCCCTTGGGTGAAATTCAGTTGATGGGAAGAAATGATTATGATACGATTTTGTGGCTGGCAGAAAAAATTTATCCCGGTAAAAATTATGAAGAGTTAAAGCAGATGACGATTGATTTTTGGTTAACTGCGGAAGATTTGCCTTCGCCTGATAACCGCGTAACGTACAAAAAGATGGTTCAATAAAAGTGTATTATACAAGAACCAACTATACCGCTTATGAAAGAGCTAAAAGAAAAATTAAACAGGTTTTTGCGAAGCTTGGCGAACTGGATGATAAATATAAGGACATTCAATGGGCGGGCTATGATCTCGACATCAGTGGCATGAGCCACCAGAACGGAACGCTGCCGCTTTGGAACAGATCCTGCAACATCGGTGCTGGACCTGCATTGCAAAGCTCATGACGTGCAAAACTTATATGTGGTAGATGCCAGTTTTTTCCTTCCTGCGGTGCATTCAATCCTTCATTAACAATTGCCGCAAATGCATTAAGAGTAGGGGATCATATTTTAATGATGTTTTGATGGTGACCAGTGAATCAATGACGGAAACAGAGTCCGGCTTTATTATAAATGGATTTATATTTCTCATGGGGATGGTTTTGGTTAAAAATGGGCGATAGGAATTCCTGTCGCCTTTTCTTAAAATCATTTTTATGGAAGAAATAGCAAAGCAGGTAACAATAAATGTAAGCCATGCGGTAGAAATATTGGCTGCGGTAATTATTGGCATTGCAGTAGTTAAAACTTTACTTAATTATTTTTCTCTTTTGAAAAAATCGGTATTAAAGATTTCAAAAGAAGAAATCCGGGTGCAATTTGGAAGTTCGGTTGCAGTTTCACTGGAGCTATTATTAGGGGCTGATGTTTTGGCAACTGCTGTTGCACCGAGTTGGGATGATATCGGCAAACTCGCTGCTATAGCTATATTGAGAACGGCGTTGAATTATTTTTTAGAAAAAGAATTAGATCACATGCATGTGAAAATGCACTGTAAAAAATATTATTTTAACCCTATTATTTCAGCCGTATGTACTTTTCTATATTAATTCTGTTTACACCAATGCTATCAATTTTCTCCAGGCCTTTCTGAACCAGGGTATCTCCATTTATTGTAATGGTAAAATCAAATGAATTTCCCTCCCATTGCCTGTCGCTGCAATATTGCAGATGCTCGGTATAGCTACTGCCGCTCAGTGAATAGGTACCGCTTCCCGAAGAAAAAAAAGAAGCAGCATCTTTTCCTTTATTAAGATCATGGCCTGAGAAAGCAAAATGCGTATCGTTAATAATCTTGATGAATTCTTTGTCTTTTGTGTAATCAGTAATCGTGCTGTCGCCCTTTTCAATTGTAGTTCCGGAGAGGAGCTTCCAGGTGCCGGCCAACGGAAGCGTTGCCTTTGCTGATACCTCAGTTTCCGGCGTTGTGTTACAATTAATACAGATTGCGGAAAGCACCGTCAAAACAATAAATATTCTCATTTGCAGGTTTTAATAATTAAGATAGTAATTGCCTGCGCAAGATATGAATATCGTCACATAAGATTACCCGGGGATACAAATCATATCCGATCTATAAAATTGCGGATTACTTTATACGGATTTCCTGCGGCCACAACATTTGCAGGTACACCTTAATTACAACCAGGAAGAACACAGCTGAAACGCAGCTGATGTCTTTTTGGTAACTCTGGAAGATTTGCCCTTTGACGAATAACGAAGAATTACCGAAATTGCACCTCCAACATCTTAGTATGGAAGATAAAATTAAAATCGTCGCAATTTCGGGGAGCCTTCGTAATAATTCATCCGCGACAAACATTGTACGGCACGTAATCAAAACATTTTCTGGTTCAATAGATTTCATTTTTTATGAGGGCATTGGTAAACTACCGCATTTTAATGATAGTGAAATTGTACCGGCTGAAGTAGAATCGTTCAGGCAACTGCTCAGCCGCGCTGATGGAATATTTATTTCCCAACCCGAATATGCATTTGGCGTAGCAGGTTCTTTAAAGAATGCACTGGACTGGATAGTTTCTTCCGGGGAAATAGATAATAAACCTCTTGCTCTTGTTACCGCAGCCACCGGAGGCGACAAGGCACATGCAGCAATGCTTCTAACGTTTAAAGCTTTAAATGCAAAAATAGCCGAAGGTGCTTCATTACTTATTCCTTTTGTACGAACAAAATTGAATGAGAAAGGGGAAGTGATAAATATGGAGATAATACAATCCTTGCAGTTGGTTGTAGAAGCATTAGTTACAACCATTAATGAGAAACGTGCAGAATTGAAAGCGAAAATGAATTAGGATTACAGAAAAGATTTTATTCAAATTTTGGCACGCCCAAATGGTAGCCGCATACAACGAACCCTTTTCAACATACTATGAAAACTCAGGCATTATTATAAACCTTCAGCACAGGTTCCCGCAGCGCAGAAGATTCATTGGTGCAATGCCAGTAGATAACGTCAGCGATCGCTTCTGGTTTTACCCAATTATCAAAGTTGGCGTCAGGCATGGATTTGCGGTTAGGAGCGGTATCAATTGTACTTGGCACGACAACGCTTGTAACAACATTTTTTCCCTTCGCTTCATCATTCATTAATTCTGCTAAACGGAAGATAAGAGATTTCGCCAGCCCGTATGCCACCATGCCTTTTCCATTCTTTGCATCTAAGCCGGGCTTCGAACCAATAATAAAAATTCTTCCGCTGTTTTGCTGCATCATCTGTACAAATACAGGCCTTGCCACATTATAAGCCGTTTCGAAATTCAATTTATATTGTTTCGCGATGTCTGCAGTTTTTGTTTCTGCTATCTTCCCCATCGCAAAGCCTCCAACGGTTAAAACCGCTGCATCAATACTTTCGTGCTTCTCTAAAATCGTATCAACAAATTTTTGCGAATCGTCTTCATTCATAAGATCCACAACTACCTTTTCAAATTTATCAGAAGGAAAATCCATTGACACAGGATCATTAGGTATTACAGTTCCAATCACATAATATCCTTCATCTATAAATTTTCTTACGACAGCCTGTCCCATATTTCCGGAGGCGCCTGTTACGATCGCTGCTTTCATTATTTAATTTATTTTAAGTTATCCAGGCTTGATGATACAATAAATTTCTAATATTTTAAGGAACTATACGATTTTTTATAGCAAAGAAAAGATGTTGAAAAAATTTCTGTCGGTTATATTACAGAAAAGGAAATGCTTTTTGATAGCAAGGACGGATGCAGCGGCGCTCTGAGGGGAATGCAAAAAAAATATTTTTTGGTTTCAAAATAGATTCATTAAAATCTGTCTTCAATCCTTTTTTATATGCTTTGATTGCATGAATTCCGTTGGAGTCATATTAAATTGCTTCAGGAAATTCCGGGCAAAATTACTTTGCGAGCTATACCCGACAATTGCTGAAATCTCGTAAATTTTATGGTCACCTTCTGCCAGCAATTCGGCGGCTTTTTTTAATCGTACAATATTTATAAGTTCCAGGGGTGTGAGGTTTGATATTGCTTTAATTTTTCGATAGAGCGTAATCCTGCTCATGTTCATAATAGCAGCAAGGTGTTCTACATCAAGCTCAGTATCTTCAATCCTTTTTGAAATTGTTTCATTGAGATTTTCGAGGAAGCGTTCATCTGCTTTTGTATGTGCCATACTTTTAATATGCACAAGCGGAGAGCTTGCAAAATATTCCCGCATAATATTCCTGTTTGCAAGGAGGCTTGAAATTTGCGCCAGCAGATGCTCTTTTGAAAAAGGCTTTTCAATGTAGGCGTCCGCGCCGAGTTCCAGCCCTTCCACTTTTGATTGTATCGTGTTTTTTGCGGTAAGTAATATCACGGGTATGTGGCTGTAATTAAAGTTGGACTTTATTATCCTGCACAATTCAAACCCATCCATCACTGGCATCATGATATCGCATACAATTAATTGTACCGCCTCATTGTTTAAAATTTCAAAAGCATCTTTTCCGTTTTCGCATTTTAAAATGCTGTACTTCGTGCTTAAAATTCTTTCAAGAAAATCGAGTATCTCTTCTTCATCATCAACAAGTAAAATCAAAGGGAGCATGTAAAAAATTTTATTTGGTTGTAATAGTCGTTTCTTCTGTATGGCTTTCGCGGGTATTGGTTTGTTTGGGTTTAAATGGCAGCGTGAGAACAAAAATATTTACCGGTTTCTTCGTAAATCTCATATACAATTTTCCGGTGTGCAGTTCGGCTAACGACCTTGCAAGCGTAAGGCCTATGCCTGTACCTTTTTGATTGTGTGTTTCCTGTAATCTTTGAAATGGTTTGAAAATTGTTTCCTCCAACTCACTGCTTACAAGGTAACCGTCGTTCTCAAATTCAATGGTAAACGTATCGCCATTTTTTGCCGGCTGCAACAGCGTAATGGTAACTTTTTTGTCAGCGTATTTTACAGCGTTACTTATAAGATTGCTGAAAATTTTTCTCAGCGCTTCAGCATCGGCCAAAGCATACACATCATTGGGCGGGATGGTTAAATGATAATCCAGCTTTCTTTTTTTTGCTAATATTTTGAAGCTTAAAAAAGTTTCTCCTAATATTTCATTTATATTAATTTTTGAGAAATAAAGGCTGAAACCTTTTATCTCCGTTTGGCGGAAGTCAAGTAATTGCGATACAAGATTCATTAGCCTGTTAGTGTTTCTGTCGAGGCAGGCAATATCTTCTTTTATATCCGGCATGTCAAATTGTTTCTCCAGTAAATTTTCAACGGGGCCTTTTATAAGAGTAAGCGGCGTTTTTATTTCATGCACTACGTTGGTAAAAAATTCAATTTTACTTTCGTAGATTTCTTTCTCCTTTTTATTTTGTTGCCTTTTGTGGTAACTGTTTAGCACGTAGTAAAAAGCCAGGAATGCCAGCACAGCATATAAAACATAGGCCCAGCTTGTCGCCCAAAAAGGCGGCATGATCTCAATGATCAGTTGCTTTTCATTTTTGCTCGCCACCCCATTGACTGCTGCTTTAAGTTTAAAAGTGTATTTGCCCGGCGACAGGTTGGTGAAATAGACTTTCCTGTTGGTTTTGAGGGTTGTCCATTTATTATCGAGGCCCTCTAACTGGTAGGAGTAGCCGGTCATCTCCGGCGAAATATAACTAAGCCCGGCGAAATCTATGCTTATTGAAGACTGGTAGTAAGGCAGCGTAATTTTGTCTGCGAAGATGATTGATTTTTTTAACGACGAACTCTTTGTACCAACTTCCAGTTCTTCATTAAAAACCTGGAAGCCTGTTATGTAAACGGGAGTATTTTTTGAAAATGTTTTTAGAAAATCACCCGGCATAAAAGATATCATTCCTTTCACACTGCCGAAATACAACCTTCCCTCTTCATCTTTGTAACCTGAGTGATAATTGAATTGATTACTGAGCAAGCCGTTTGCCTGGGTAAAAACGACCGGCCTTCTAAAATCACTCCCAAAACTAACCAACCCTTTTGAAGTAGTTGCCCAAAGATTCCTGTCATTATCTTCAAGCACTTTAAAAACAAAATTTCCGGGAAGCCCGTTGTTAGTAGTGTACCGCGAAAACTTTTTCCGGTCGCCACTTAATTTACAAAGCCCGCCTCCTTCAGTCGCGAACCAGATATCCTTATTGCTGTCTTCATAAATATCATTGATATAATTATTTGAAATGCTATTCTTATCACCCGGTTCATTTTGAATATGGCCATTCTTTTTGGTAACCGGGTCGAGCCAGAAAGCACCCTGGTTATTCGTGCCTACCCAGATTATTTTATTGTGATCTTCTATTATACTTGTGACAAATATATTCAGGGGTATTTCAGCTGGCCTTTCAAATTCCATCCTTTCCTTGTTATAATAATAAAAGCCATTGCTTGTGCCTACAAGAATTTTACCGGCGCCTGTGCGGTAAAAGCAAAGCGCGAAATCACTTTTCATTTCTTTTTCTGCAGGCCCGGCGGAAAAATGCTTTTTTATTTTGCCGGTTCTTATATCCATGATATCAATTCCGTGCTCAAATGTTCCTATCCAGAGATCATTTCCATCAGCGAGGAGGCCATGAATATTTGTATAGGCGATACTGGTCTTTTCCCCCGTCGGTTTAAACCAGGTAATTTCTTTTGTTGTATTAGTTACTTCATTAAGGCCGCCGTCTTCGGTGCCTATCCATAAATTATTGTACTTGTCTTTGCAAATTTCCCTCACGGCATTGCCGCTAATCGCATTGTCAGTATTATCCGGGAAATATTTTATGAACGCAGCATTTTGTTTTGAGTAATAGTTTACCCCGCCAAAAAAAGTTCCCGCCCAGATGCTGCCTTCTGCGTCCTTGCCAAGGGCATAAACTGCATTGTCACTAAGAGAATAAGGATCAAGAAATTTCTTCTTAAGATTGATAAATTTTTTTGTGGTCGTATTGTAAATAAAAACTCCTGATTCGGTTGCAAACCAATATTCATTTTCAGAATTTTGCAGGATATCCCTTACATAAATGGTTGTCTTATCAGGATTGTAAGTAAGTATGTCCTCGTATGTTCCGGAACCGGTGTTAAAAATTTTTAACCCCTGGCTGGTGGTACCCACAAAAATAGAATTACTATCTCCCGCGTGAATTTTTTGTATTCGTGTTGATGTAGGGATCTGTGAATGTGAAAAGAGATTAAAACTCGTAAATGTTTCTGTAGCAGGATCAAATTTTTCTAAAAACCCGTTATCAGTTGACGCCCATATTTCGCCTTTTTTTGACAGACAAATGGATGTTGCATTAAAATATTCCGTAGGGTGAAATTGCTTTAAAGTATTAGTTTTAAGATTAAATCTGCATACGGTGTTGGCGGACATAAACCACATCTGTCCAGTCCTGTCGAATGTGATGTCATACACATGAGCCAGGGAGTCAATAAACAGTTCTAATTTTTCTTTTTGAGGATTAAACTTATAAAATCCTCTTTCCGCCCCCACCCATAAGACGCCATCTTTGCCGGGAAGTATGCTGTATATATAGTCCGTGGTGAGTTGTTTTTCATTGGTTCCCGTGTTCATACGAAATACTTTAAACTGGTATCCGTCGAACCGGTTAAGCCCATCTTTTGTCGCGAACCACATAAACCCTTTCGAGTCCTGGCTTATAAAATAAACTGTATTATTTGAAAGCCCGTTTTCGACCTGGTAGTGTTTAAAGTAATAAGGCTGTGCGTTCGTTATTGCAACAAATAATAGAAGCAAGAGCGTGCATAGCGATTGCTTAGCAAAATATTGTACCTGGTAAATATTATTTGAAATAAAACGATGCATAAAAAATAGCAGGCAGTTTTTTGTAACTAAAGCAATCTCCTTTAATTCTACAGTCAGCGATATAAAAACACTTCTACCAGCATTTCAGTTTTTTTGCAATTTATACTTATTGCAATTATTCAATAAAAAAAATGACGGCAGCTGGTAAATTAAATATTTACCCGCTAATAACATTCTCCGTAATGGGCGCGGCAACCAAAATTGTAACATATAGTTAAAATTTTGATACTCGTTGAATAAGGGAAATGCTGTAAGATGATTTTCTTCACACCTTGAAACGATTGTTTAAAATTTTAGAAACGATTTGCGCATCAACAACGACTGAGATAGCACAATAATTTTTTTTACGGTTCCATAAACTAACATTACTAAATAAGTAATAAGGAGGCGCATGAAATATTTATTACAAACTAAAACTTCTATTATGAAGAATTGCCTGGAAAAATTTGCCGGGAAGTTGCAAGAAACAAAACCCAAAGTATGGCGGTCACATTTCCCCAAATTACTTTTCATTTCATTGTTCGCACTGGTTTCATTTTTAGGTGAAGCACAGAATAAGACGATTACCGGTCTTGTAGCGGATACCACAGGCCAGCCCTTGCAAAGGGTTACTGTAGTTACAGACCATTCGAGGAAATCTGCGCTTACCGACCAGAATGGTAATTATTCGATAACGGTTACTCCTGCGGATAAAAATCTTACATTCTCGTTTGTAGGCATGAAATCGGCTACGCAAAGTCTTTCGGGAAATTCATCGTACGATGTTACGCTGATCCCTGACGTTTCAGGTTTGGCGGATGTGGTAGTTGTGGGTTATGGATCTAAAAAAAGGGAGGCGATTACCGGCGCCGTATCATCTATTACTGCAAAGGATATTGACAGGGTACATGGTGGTTCTACGGTAAGTACTACGCTGGCAGGCAAATTGCCGGGAGTTACGTTTCGCATGCCTGATGGCAGGCCGGGAGCGGGCGCAAATATACAAATCCGGAACATGGGGAACCCGTTATTTGTAATAGATGGAATACAACAGGATGTGGGCCAATTTAATAACCTGGCACCAAACGATATTGAAAGCATTACGATATTGAAAGATGGTTCTGCTGCAATTTATGGCGTGCGTGCAGCCAATGGTGTGGTGGTGGTAACTACCAAGAAGGGAACGACAGGCAGGGCTTCTATAAACCTGGATGCATATTATGGCGTGCAGCAATGGTTCCGTTTTCCCAAGGTGGTAACTACTTCTTATGACTACGAGCGCTACCTCGCAGATGCACAAATGAATACCAATGGCAGCACGAGTATTACCCAGGATCTTCTTGATAAATACAAGCAGGGTGGTGTAGATGCAACCGGCGACTACAGGAGCTTTGACTGGAGAAAGTTCGTAACCAGCAACAATAATGCTCCGCAAAACCAGGTGAACATTAATATTAGCGGCGGAAATGATAAAGTGAATTATTATGTATCAGGTACCAATTTTTTCCAAAATTCTGTACTGGGGAGCGAGTACAAATTCAACCGTTCCAATATTCAATCTAACGTAACGGCCAAATTAGCAACGGGACTAAAGGTTGGTTTGGATGTTAATGGCAGGGTTGAAACCATTGAAAACCCTGGAGTTCCCGGCGGTGATGATTATTTTCTGGCACGCTTTGCCGTATTAAGAAATACTCCATTAGAGAGACCCTACGCTAATGATAATCCTGCTTACTTAAATGATATAGGACATATAGAATCTAACTACGCGTATTTAAATAAAAAGATTGCGGGCGTATTACATAGTGATTGGCGTGTACTTCAAACAAATTTTCATATTGATTACGATGTTGCCGCAATACCGGGCCTTTCTGCAAGAGTTCTTTATTCTTATTACATAGCCGACAGGTTGTTGAATAATCATGAATACACTTATAACGGTTATAAGTATGATCCTGCAACTGATACCTACAACCCATCCGGGGGAAGTTCCAATCCCTGGAGAGAAAGAGAACAAATAAAACAGATTAATACCACAGCCCAGGGGCAATTAAATTACAATGCCAATTTTGGCGATCATAGTATAGGAGCAACGGTGGTAGCGGAACGATTAACAACACACCGTACAAGAAACTGGGTGCATGCTAATCCTGTTTCAAATAATCTTCCCCTGATTTATTTTCCGACAATTGACAGGTATGATGACAGCGATGATAAGCAGGCAAGAGTGGGATACATTGGCCGCATCACCTATAGCTTTGCCAACCGGTATTTCCTTGAAGGCTCTGCAAGACGCGATGCATCTTATCTATTTGCTCCCGGGTATCGCATTGGCACATTTCCAGGTATTTCCGGCGGGTGGAGAATTACTGAAGAACCTTTTGTACAAAGATTGTTGAACAATAAAAAGGATATACTGACCGATTTAAAACTCAGAGCATCGTATGGAGAATTGGGAGATGATACCAATCCCTATGATAACAGCAACCCCATCGTAGCTCCTTACGCCTATTTATCCGGGTATAATTATAACCAAAATGGAGTTGCAATCATTAATGGAAATGCTGTTACTGTTGCAAGAGACAAAGGTATCCCAACTACAAACATTTCCTGGTTGACAAGTAAAATTACAGACATTGGTCTGGATGCTGTTTTCCTGAAGGGCAAGCTGAATGCGACCTTCGACTACTTTTACAGAAAGCGCAGCGGCATACTCGGGAGCAAAAATGATGTGTTGATTCCGCTCGAAATTGGTTATGCGCTACCCCAGGAAAACATTAACAGCGATGCGCAATATGGTGGTGAAATGTCTGTGGGGTACAATAGCCACATTGGGCAACTCTATTTTAATGTAGGGGGTAATTTCTCTTATACACAATCTAAATTTTTAAACTCTTATAACCCGCTTTTCTTTAACTCCTGGGATCAATATCGAAACTCGAATGAGCAACGCCTGAATAATAAAAGCTGGGGCTATACAGTATTGGGCCAGTTTCAATCGCAAGAAGAAATTAATAATTACAAAGTGAATATTGACGGGCGGGGAAATAGCACCCTTCTACCGGGCGATTTAATTTATAAGGACTATAATGGGGATGGGGTTATCGACGTGTACGATGAACGGCCGATCGGTTACAACTATGGCTCGCAACCTACTATCAACTTCGGATTCACAATTGGTGGCCGGTACAGTAATCTGGATTTTCATATCGATTTTTCAGGAGCTGCAGGTTATACATGGTTTCAGAATTGGGAGACGAGATGGGCGTTCCAGAATAACGGAAATTTAAACGCAATTTTCGAAGACCGGTGGCACAGGGCTGATCCCTTTGACCTTAACAGTGAATGGATACCAGGCAAATATCCGGCTAATAGGGTGAATCCGGGTTTTGGCCACAGCGATTATGAAAAAAACGGGCAGAGGAATTCAAGCTTCTGGCTGCACAATGTAAAACAACTAAGAGCGAGAACACTGGAGGTAGGTTATTCGTTGCCCCAATCAATTCTTGACAGATTTAAAATACAGAAAACCCGTTTTTACTTTAATGTCTACAATTTGTTTTCCATCGATAATCTTAAAGAATTTGGTGTAGATCCTGAGGTGATTGATGACAATGGGTTACAATTCCCGCAGAACAGGGTAATTAATTTGGGAATTAATCTTTCACTATAACATTCTACTTTATTATAAAAAAGCAACGATGAAAAAAATATTTGGAATCATATCATTAGCCTTATTGGTTTTTAATTTTGGATGTAAGAAAGACAGCGAGTTTTTAGATATTCCTCCTAAACAAATTATACCTGAAGAAGTCGCTTTTTCCGATCCGGCTTTGGTTTTATCCGTTCTTGGAGATTTATATAACCGCCAGTTGGATTTTTCAAGCCTGGATGGATATTATGATATGGCCGGCTGGCGCACCTTTGCAGATTTCAGTGAAAGCTTTCCATCAGAAAACGGCAGTTATTATTTAGTTCAAAGAACCGGATGGGGGTACGGCGAATGGGGCATTAGATGGTTTGATAGTTATTCATACATACGTGATCTTAATTTATTTATCGCCAGGGATAGTGCTGCCACCAAGCTTACTGCTTCCGATAAGGCAAGGTTCCTTGCCGAAGGAAGATTTCTGCGGGCAAACTTTTATTTTGAGATGGTTAAGAGAATGGGAGGGGTGCCGCTGATATTACAATCCTTAACTTATGACCTTAAAGGCGATCCGTCTTATTTGCAAACTCCAAGGGCGAAAGAATCGGAAATATATGATTTCATAATTAATGAAGCCGAGGCAATTAAAAATGACTTGCCATCGGGTGGTGACAAATCAAGAGCCACCAAAGCGGCAGCGCTTGCAATGGAATCAAGAGCTGCTTTGTATGCTGGGTCTATAGCAAAATACGGCGCCACAACTCCGGGTGTTACCTTGCCTGGTGGCGAAGTTGGAATTGCAGCTTCAATGGCAAATAGTTATTACACGATTGCATTACGGGCAGCTGAAGAAATCATTAACGGCGATGCCGGCGTCTATAAGCTGTACAAAGTGCTTCCCAATCTTTCCGACAATTTTGCTGCTATTTTTCTTGATAAAAGCACGGTGAATGAAGAGTCAATTTTCATCGAAGATTTCAAAGCGGGCTCAGGAGGAGGCAAAGTGCATCAATTTACGATTAATGACCAGCCATTTTCCAATTCTGATGAGGGCGATGATGCAGGACGTCTGAATCCCTCACTAAACCTTATGGAGCAGTTCGAAAAGCTGGATAACACATTTGCTCCTTTCGCTACAAAGGACGGGTCAGGAAATCCGATTTATTATTCTGACAGGCAGGATATTTTTGCAGGGAGAGATGCGCGGTTGGCCGGAACAGCTCTTTTACCGGGCGACTATTTTAAAAGCGGCCAGATAGATATTTGGGCCGGGTATGTGCTTGGAGATGGCAGTGTATTTACGAGCGATAATGCGGTAAATCTTAAAACACTGCCGGGGGGATCTGTACCAGTGCAGGTTGTTGGTAAAGATGGCCCGGTTCCCGGGCTTCAGCTACGGTCACAAACCGGTTTTTACATCAGAAAATATTTGGACCCTACTACAGGTTCAGGAAGAAGAGGCCGGGGCAGCGATGTAGCGTTTATTCGCTATCGTTATGCAGAAGTTTTGCTGAACGCGGCGGAAGCTGCTTTTGAACTGGGCGATAATATGAAAGCAGCTACCTACATGAACCAGGTGCGTGAAAGGGCCGGTTTAATTATTCCACTCACGGCAGGCGAAATCACCTTTGATCGCATCGTTCATGAGCGCCGGGTTGAGCTTGCCTTTGAAGGCCATACTTTGTATGATTATAAGCGCTGGAGAATTGCGAACAAAGTATGGGATGGATCAGCTACTTCTTTGAATAATTTACTTACAAATATTGGTAAGGCAACGCAAAAAAGCACGCAACCATGGGGATTGTATCCTTATAAATATTATAATCCCGGAAATCCCAATGACGGCAAATGGTTATTCAGAGAAGTACTACCAGGCCCCGTGAATGGTTCCAATCTTTTTCAACTTGGCAATTATTATTCTTTCATCGGAGACGATGTGCGTGCTGCTAATCCAGGAATTGTAAAACAGCCTAACCAATAAACAATCTTAAAATAATTATTATGAAAATTTTCTCTTTTATTTTATCATTGACATTGATTGCGTGCTTCTCTTCATGTAAAAAGAAAGATAATTATGATGCCCCCCAATCTCAGTTAACCGGCGCACTCATGTATAATGGCGATAGTATCGCGGTGGAATATAATCGTGTTCCTTTCCAGCTATATCAATATGGTTTTGGAAAAGTGGGCGCAATAAATGAAACCTTTGACCAGGATGGCGTGATGAATGCTTTGCTTTTTGACGGTACTTATAAATTTATAATTCCAAACGGACAGGGGCCTTTTTTATGGAAGCAAACGGCTGCAGGTGATCCTGATAGTCTTACTATTTCTCTTAAAGGCAATCAGAATGTCAATATAGAAGTGATTCCCTATTATATGGTAAGAAATGCTCAGTTTACCGGTGGTGGAGGTAATGTGACCGCTACTTTCAAACTTGAACAAATTGTAACGGGCGCCGATGCAAAGGACATAGAAAACGTAACACTGTTTATCAATAAAACGCAATTCGTTTCCGGAGCTGACAACATTAAAACTGCAGGCATAGATGGTTCCGCAATTACAGATCCAAATAATATAAGCCTGACCCTGGCTGTGCCTTCAATTACACCAACTCAAAATTATGTGTTTGCCCGTATCGGGGTAAAGATTGCCGGTGTTGAAGATTTACTTTTCTCTTCTTTGAAAAAGATAATATTTTAGAGTGAAATTGTGAGGTCGTATTCGGGCGAATGTTACTTCCTCACTTCGCCTTTTTATTGCCATACTTAATCCCGCTGCTCGTTATGAAGAATTAATAGTGCAAGGGATAGACCTTTTTTATTAAACGAAATATATAGAAATAAACAGATGAAAAAAATAGCGCTTACTTACGTTTTGGTATTAATTCTCAATAGTTCTTTTGCTCAAAATAACTGGAAGATCGCCGGTGGCAAAATTACTACGCCATGGGCCGATAGTGTTAATCCCGCCAATGTACTTCCCGATTATCCCCGTCCTCAATTAGAAAGAGCCGACTGGCAAAACCTTAATGGACTCTGGGAATACGCAATATTGCCAACATCAGCCGACGAAAATATCCCTTCTGCTTTCCAGGGAAATATTCTTGTGCCATTTGCGGTAGAATCGGCTTTGTCGGGTGTAGGCAAAACTGTTGGAAAGGATAGTATCCTTTGGTATCACAAAACAATCACTATTGCTTCAAAAACTAAAAGCAAAAAAATACTTCTTCACTTTGGAGCTGTTGACTGGAGAAGCGACATATATATTAATGGAAATAAAATTGCCGCCCATGAAGGTGGTTATGATCCTTTCACGATTGATATTACCAGTGCGCTAAAGAAAGGTTCTAAACAGGACCTGGCCGTTCGTGTTTGGGATCCCACAGATGAGGGGCCTCAGCCCAATGGCAAGCAGGTTAAAAATCCGCGTGGTATCTGGTACACGCCTGTAACAGGCATCTGGCAAACGGTTTGGCTGGAAGCTGTTCCTGAAACATACATTGCTTACACAAAACAAACTCCTGATATCGATCACAAATCCATTACGGTAATTACGTCTGTAAAAAACCTGCAGCCCGGCGATGAAGTAAACATCTCCGCATGGAAGGGTTCTGAGAAAGTTGCAGAAAAAAATGGTTCAGACACATCCGCTACGCTTACGATTGACGCTCCTGAAGTGTGGTCGCCATCAAATCCTTTTTTGTATGACCTGAAACTAACAGTACGCCGTAAAGGCAAAGTTTTAGATGAAGTGAAAAGTTATTTTGCTATGCGTAAAATTTCCATAGCGCCAGATAAAAGCGGCATTCAAAAGATGATGTTGAACAACGAATTTTTGTTTGAATTTGGCCCACTTGACCAGGGCTGGTGGCCTGATGGCTTATATACTGCGCCAACAGATGCTGCTTTAAAATTCGATATAACAAAAACAAAAGAGATGGGCTTCAACATGATTCGCAAACACATTAAGGTAGAACCTGCTCGCTGGTATTATTACTGCGATAAACTTGGAATGCTTGTATGGCAGGATATGCCGAGTGGCGATCTTGGAAATCGTTGGGAGCCGCGTCCCGGGGTGCTCGGCAAGGGTACCGACAGGCAGCGTACTCCTGAAAGTGAAGGCTATTACCGGAAGGAATGGAATGCAATTATTGATGCACTTTATAACTATCCATCCATAATTGTTTGGACTCCTTTCAACGAAGCGTGGGGACAGTTTAAAACAGTGGAGATTGCTAACTGGACAAAACAAAAAGATCCTTCGAGACTGGTAAACAGTGCAAGCGGTGGCAACTTTTATCCCATTGGTGATATTGAAGACTTACATAATTATCCCGATCCTGCAATGCCAAGGCCCGATATTTTTGGAACAAAGAAAGCACTCGTGCTTGGCGAATTTGGCGGGCTTGGTTTACCGTTAGACGGACATACCTGGCAGGATAAAAACTGGGGTTATCAAAGTTTTAAAAGTAATGACAGCTTGTTTATCAGGTATAATGATTTAATGGAAAAGCTTGAAACACTTGTCCGGCAAGGTTTATCTGCTGCGGTTTATACACAGACAACTGACGTGGAAGGTGAAGTAAATGGTTTTATGACTTACGATAGAAAGGTTGTGAAGATGCCTGTAGAAAAATTGAAGAGGGCTAATGAAAAAATGTATAGTGTGCAGCCGGATGAAAGTGCTTTGAAATAATGTTGGTAATGCTTCCGGTTCATGGCGAAGGCCTTGTTCCCTCTCCTTCGGAGCGAGGGGGTGGGGGTGAGGCTCTAATAAATGCCGATGGATAAATTGAAGCAGGCTTATGAAAAAATGTATAGTGCGCAGCCAGAGATGAGTGCGCAGGAAATGATGAAATACTTTTCTCATAAAGCCGGCTATTATCGAATTATCAAATTAAAATGATCGTTAGAATAGTTAGTTGACAGCGATGATCCGGTTCCTTCTCCTTCTGAGGGTGAGGTTAGTGTCAAAAAATATCTATCAATGAAAATTTCACACTGTACACTAATTATTTTTTGTTTTTTTCTAATTAACGATATCAATGCACAGACGAACGAAACCGTAATTCCCCGAAACCATATTGCACCGGCGCCTTTATTTCGTGACCCAATAACCGATGGCGCGGCCGACCCCGTTCTTATTTGGAACCGGGAAGAAAAAAAATGGTGGATGTTGTATTCGCAACGCCGCGCAAATGTGGAAGCCCCTGATGTTGCATACTGTTATGGAACAGATATAGGAATTGCATCAGCTGAAGATAACGGGAAAACTTTCGTCTATCGCGGTACGTTAAATCTTGAATTTGAAAAAGGAAGAAATACATTTTGGGCGCCGGATATCGTGTACCAAAATGGCGAATACCACATGTTTGTTGTGTATATAAAAGGAGTTCGTATTCATTGGGGAGGCGATGCAAGACTGGCGCATTATGTAAGTAAAAATTTGTGGGATTGGAAATTTATTGGTTTTCTAAAACTATCATCCGATAATGTAATTGATGCTTCTCTCATGAAAATGCCGGATAACAGCTGGCGCATGTGGTATAAGGATGATGCCCGCCACGCTGCTATCATGCTAGCTCAGAGTAAAGACTTATACAAATGGACATTTGATACAACACCTGTGTTGGGTAATTCGGTGCAGGAGGGGCCTAAGATTTTTAAATTTGGAGATTGGTATTGGATGCTAACCGACGAATGGCATGGCATGCGTGTCTATCGTTCAAAAGATGCAAACACCTGGGAAAAACAAGGATTGATATTAGACAGCGCGTCAAAAAGAGATGATGATACACCAAGTGGTGCGCATGGTGATGTAATTATTGTGAATAAAAAGGCATATGTATTTTATTTTACACACCCCGGAAGAAAGACACATTTTGATGCGCACATGAATAAAGATGGCATCTATCCATTTAACGAAAGGCGATCTTCTATTGAAGTTGGCCCTTTGATAATTGAAAACGGAACATTAATAAGCGATAGAAATAAACCATTTGATTTTTGGCTGACCGGGCCTGAATAATAAAAGGAAATTTAAAGTTTAAAAATATTCAATTGCAAAAAATTTTTAAAGAGATTTCTCTTATACTCTCGTTCCCTCTCCAAAGGAGAGGAGTCGGAGTGAGGCTTTTAATTATAAATTCTATTTATTTTTTAGCATTTTGGGGAAATACATTTGCCCAAAAAAACTTATTAAAAGCGACCGTTGTGCAACGCCCTTCCACAACTTCTGCCAATTCATTTTATGTAAGTAACAAGCAACCCCTGAAACCTCTCTATTTTATAAAACTTCCTGTTGGAGCTATTAAGCCTGAAGGATGGATTTTAAAATATTTGGAATTGCAAAGAGATGGGCTAACAGGGAAGCTTGGAGAAATAAGCGCGTGGCTCGATAAAAAAAATAATGCCTGGTTTAGCGGTAACGGGCAAGGTGACCATGGATGGGAGGAAGTGCCCTATTGGCTAAAAGGATATGGCGATCTTGGATACATTTTAAAAGATCAAACAATTATTGATGAAACAAAATCCTGGCTGGAAAAAGTTTTTCAAAGCCAGCGACCAGGTGGCTATTTTGGTCCCGGCGATATTGAAACAAATCAACAAAATCAAATCATAAAGATTCCTGACCTCTGGCCGAATATGATCATGCTCTGGTGCCTTCAGTCTTACTATGAATACAGCAATGATTTGCGGGTAATACCTTTCATGTCAAAATATTTTAAATGGCAGGCCACGGTGCCGGATAGCCTTCTTTTAAAAACATATTGGGAAAACAGTCGTGGCGGAGATAACCTCTACAGTATTTATTGGCTTTACGATCACACCGGTGAAAAATGGTTGCTGGATCTTGGCGACAAAATCCATAGAAATACCGCAAACTGGTCGCAGGATAATAATTTACCAAACTGGCATAATGTTAACATTGCACAGAGTTTTCGTGAGCCTGCGACTTATTATATGCAAGCTAAGGACACAGGATTTTTGAATGCCACCTACAACGATTTTTATTTGATAAGGAATATGTACGGCCAGGTGCCTGGTGGCATGTTTGGCGCAGATGAAAATGCGAGAAAGGGATTTGATGATCCAAGGCAGGCGGTCGAAACCTGTGGTATGGTTGAGCAAATGGCGTCTGATGAAATACTAACGGGCATCACCGGGGATCCAATGTGGGCGGACAATTGCGAGGATGTGGCCTTTAATACTTATCCGGCTGCTGTAATGCCCGACTTTAAAGGGCTGCGATATTTAACTGCTCCGAATATGGTGATGAGTGACAGCAAAGATCATTCACCAGGTATTCAAAACGAAGGCCCTTTTTTAATGATGAATCCCTTTAGCAGCCGTTGCTGCCAGCATAACCACGCACAAGGCTGGCCATATTATGCAGAGCATTTATGGATGGCCACGCCGGATAATGGAATTGCCGCAATACTATACAACAGCAGCGAATTATCTGCTAAGGTTGGGAATCGGTCTGGCCAAACCGTTAGCTTAAAACAAACCACAAATTATCCTTTCGATGAAAATATAAAAATAGAAGTAAAGACTTCAAAGGCGGTGAATTTTCCCATATACCTCCGAATTCCGGGCTGGTGCAATGATGCTGCAGTTACTGTAAATGGCAAGGCAGTTGATGTCAATCCAAATGCGGGTTCGTATGTGCGATTGGAAAACAATTGGAAACAGGGCGACATCATTGAGCTAAAACTTCCGATGACATTAGCTACCCGGAAATGGGAAAAAAATAAAAATAGCGTCAGCATTAACTACGGACCACTTACTTTTTCTTTAAAAATTGATGAATCGTATAAATTAATGGATAGCAAAGCATCGGCAATTGGCGACTCAAAATGGCAGGCGGAAGCAGATCAGTCTAAATGGCCCTCCTATGAAATTTATCCTGCAAGTATGTGGAACTATGGATTGGTATTAAATGACAAACCAGCAGCAGACCAGTTTGAAATAATTAAAAGGCCATGGCCACAAAATGATTTTCCTTTTACGCAGGAGGCTGTTCCCATTTTATTAAAAGGCAAAGGAAAAATTATTCCATCATGGACACTTGATAAATATGGATTGTGTGAGACTTTACCGCAAAGCCCGGTAAGCGTGAGTACAAAAGAAAATACAATTGAATTGATACCAATGGGCGCAGCAAGATTGCGCATATCCGCATTTCCGGTTGTGAAATAAAGTATAAGACATAACAAAATGAAAAAGCACATTATATATTATGGTATGACAGAATTAAACCCTTTACTGGCGAAGGCCAGTTCCCTCTCCTTTAGAGACGGGTTGGCGTAAGGTTTTTCTCATAAGCAGTCGTTTAGTGAGAGGGAAGATCATACAATCTGGTTCTTATTCTTAAGCGGCAGATCGTCTTCCCTCATTTTTTTAAATTAAAATATTGAAATGAAACACATGAAATTTTTGAAACTTTTTGTTCTGCTGACCGCTTCTCAGCAATTGCTTGCCCAGGTTAATAAAGCGCCTGCTTACCCGTTGATAACGCATGATCCCTATTTTAGTATTTGGTCCATGACAGATACTTTGAACGCTTCGCCAACGAAACACTGGACCGGCGCCGATCAACCTTTGACAGGTTTTATAAAAGTGGATGGAAAAATATACCGTGTCATTGGCAGTGAACCGAAAGCGTTTGAAAATGTCGCGGCTGCTGCTGACGACCAGGCGTACATGTTAAAATATACTGAAACACGACCTGCAGATGGCTGGCAAAATGAATCGTTTGATGATTCGAAATGGAAAACCGGTAAAGCGCCAGTTTCTGACGATAAGGGAAGGAGCGGTACGGTATGGACTACTAAAAATATCTGGGTTCGCAGAACGATTAACTTAACCAAAACGAATTATGATAAATTGTATTTAAAAATAAAACATGACGACAATGCCGAAGTGTATTTAAATGGAGAAGAAGTGTACAGCTATGCAGGTTGGTTGAATAAATTTAAAAATATTCCGATTGGAGAAGCCGTTAAGCAGAAATTAAAAAAAGGTAAAAATGTTTTGGCAATTCATGTGGCTAACACAGCCGGCGGTGCTTATCTCGATGCGGGCCTGGTGACAGAGCCGCCAATGAAAATTGATGAAACTGAAATAGTGGCGCAACAAAAAAGCGTTATATTAAATGCCACGCAAACCATTTATGATTTCGCCTGTGGCCCTGTGGATGCCACAATTACTTTTACATCACCTCTGCTCATAAAGGATTTAACTATTTTATCACGGCCGGTTTCTTACGTTACTTATTCGGTAAAAGCGAACGACGGAAAAGAACATGATGTGCAAATTTATTTCGGCGCTTCTACAAGCATTGCTACCAATGTGCCTTCCCAGGAAGTTACCACAGCCCTATATGCCAAAGGCGGATTGAATATATTGAAAGCGGGTACGATTGAGCAACCTGTTTTGAAAAAGAAGGGAGACGATCTCAGGATTGATTGGGGATATATGTATGTCGCAACTCCTGGGGATGCTAAAGCCATACAATACATTTCTAAAGCGGATGAAATAAAAGATGCTTTAATGAAACCATCAACTCGTAAAAAGAGTGGGTTCGCTAAATCGGTGGGAAAGAATTTAGTGTTAAGCAGCATGATTGATCTAGGAAAAATAGGCGCTAATGCCAGGGATCAATACTACTTATTAGGCTACGACGATATTTATTCCATTCAATATTTTCACCAAAACTTAAAACCATGGTGGAACCGGAAGGGTGATCAAACAATAGAGAAGCAATTGATGATGGCGGCGAATGGCTATACAGCTGTAATGGAAAAATGTGACAATTGGAATAAAAGCTTGTACAGCGACTCTCGTAAACGCCGGTGGAGAAAAATACGCAGACCTCTGCATTCTTGCCTATCGTCAAAGCATAGCCGCACATAAATTATTGCAAAGCCCCCAGGGAGAAATTTTATTTTTGTCGAAAGAGAATTTCAGTAACGGCTCCATTAATACAGTTGATATAACTTATCCCTCCGCGCCGATGTACCTGGTTTACAATACGGATTTGCTGAAAGGTATGATGAATGGTATTTTTTATTTCAGTGAAAGCGGAAAGTGGAAATCACCTTTTGCAGCCCACGACCTGGGTACGTATCCTATAGCTAACGGCCAAACGTATGGCGAAGGTATGCCGGTGGAGGAATCCGGTAACATGACTATACTTGCCGCCGCCATTGCAAAGGCAGACGGCAACGCTGACTATGCGAAGAAGCACTGGAAAACCTTAACCACCTGGACTAATTATTTAATGAAAGAAGGCTTTGATCCCGCTAACCAATTATGTACTGATGACTTTGCCGGCCATCTGGCACGCAATGCAAACCTTTCGGTAAAAGCCATTGCCGGCATTGGCTGTTACGGCATGCTCGCCGATATGCTGGGTATGAAAGATGTCGCCGAAAAGTACACTGATTCTGCAAGAGATATGGCCAAACGATGGACGCAAATGGCCGATAAGGGAGATCATTATTCGCTAACATTTGAAAGAAACGATACGTGGAGCCAAAAGTATAATATGGTTTGGGATAAAGTTTTAAACCTTAATCTTTTCCCTAAAGAAGTATATCAAAAGGAAATAAATTATTACCTCACAAAACAGAATGAATATGGCTTGCCGCTTGACAGCCGCAAAACGTACACCAAGAGTGACTGGATCATGTGGACAGCAACTATGGCAGATAATAGACAAAATTTTTATGCATTGGTTGACCCCGTTTATAAATATGCCATGGAAACGCCAACACGTGTTCCGCTAAGTGACTGGCACGAAACGATGGACGGCAAACAAGTTGGTTTCCAGGCAAGGAGTGTGGTGGGTGGATATTTTATGAAATTGCTTGATGCTAAAATGAACAAAATGATTGATTAAATTTCGTGATACCATCTCCTGTGATTGAACGGGCTTCGGAAAATCATAAATAACGGGTGGAACAGTTTAACCAATCTAAAAACATCATGAGCAAATGAAATTATTAATTGTATTATTTTTTCTTTTTTCGATACAGACAACCGCGCAACGGCCGGATAATGTCATTAAGCTCACGCACTATATATTTAATGAATTCACACCCGGTGTGATAAAAATGAAGTCAGGTGAAACTACCAGCCTGGTTTTAAATTACAATATTCTTACCCATGAAATGGTATTTAATAACAATGGCAAATATCTTGCGATTGCCAATCCGGAAAATGTTGATACAATTTATATAAGCAATAGGAAATTTGTACCCTTAAATAATAAATTCTACGAGGTGCTAGTAAATGCGAATATGCCTTTGCTGCTCGAGTTTACATCTACAATCCGTGAACCGGGTGCCTCAACCGGATATGGTGGCAATTCACCGACTGCCGCCGTCACATCGTACAAGTCATTACTGTCCGGAGGCGGGGCGTACGAACTAAGCCTTCCGGATGGTTACACGGTAATACCGGGATATATCTTTTGGATAAGAAAAGAAGAAAAATTGGAAAAAGTCACAAATGAAAAACAACTGATCAAAATTTTTCCCGAAAAAAAAGATGTGATAAATAACGCTATAAAGAAGAATGGGTTGAAAATATCTAAAAGAGAAGATATAATCATGCTGGTTAAATTGATTGAATAGAATTATTCGAAGCTCAATATTCAAAATCTATAAACTGGAAATAGAAATGTATGGGAATAAAAAAGTATTCGGACGGTTGCAACAACCTTTGGCCATGACATCACTTGTCTCCTGCAACAGCTCACTTCAGTTGTCACCTCTGAAGGAGAGCGGTTGGTAAGACTTAAAGAAAAGTTATGAAGTACCTGTTTAAATATCTTTCAATTTTTTTAATTACGGTTATCACGACCGTTAGTTATTCCCAACAAACTTTTACCAACCCATTACTTCCCTCTGGCGCCGATCCATGGTGTATTTATAAAGATGGTTATTATTACTATACAAATTCCACCGGCCGGAATATTACCATTTGGAAAACAAAGAATATTACTGATTTAAAATCGGCAGAAAAAAAAATTGTATGGGAGCCACCGTCCGCAGGGCCTTATTCAAAAGAAATATGGGCTCCTGAAATTCATTATTTGCAAGGCAATTGGTATGTATATTTTGCCGCAGATAGCGGGAATAATTTTGATCACCGTTTGTATGTTTTGGAAAATAAATCAAAAGATCCATTGCAGGGTAATTGGGTTATGAAAGGTAAACTTACCACCCCGGAAGACAAATGGGCTATCGATGGAAGCGTGTTTGAGAATAAAGGAAAAATGTACCTGATCTGGAGCGGCTGGAAGGGCAATGTAAACGGCGAACAGGATATTTTTATTGCAAAAATGAAAAACCCATGGACGGTGGAAGGTAAGCGTACACTGGTTTCTGCTCCAACATACAATTGGGAAACGATTGGAGATTTGAATAATCCCAATGATGTACCTCACGTGAATGTGAACGAAGGGCCCGAAATTTTAAAGCATAATAACAAACTGTTTTTAATTTATTCGGCCAGCGGATGCTGGACTGATACATATGCTTTAGGCATGCTTACTGCAAGTGCTGATGCCGATTTAATGAAAGCGTCTTCGTGGACAAAAACGGATCACCCGGTATTTAAACAATCTTCCGAAAATAAAGTTTATGGAACGGGGCATAATTCTTTTTTTACATCCCCGGATGGGAAAGAAAATTATATTTTATATCATGCGAACAGTGAGCCGGGACAAGGTTGCGGTTCACATCGTTCGCCACGTGCACAAAAATTTGCCTGGAATAATGATGGGTCTCCAAACTTTGGTGAACCTGTAGCAGCAGATGTTGAATTACCAATTCCATCCGGAATTGAAATTAATGAATCATCGCACAACCCGGTTCTTGACATAGACTTCCCGGACCCGACTGTTATAAATGTCAACGGTATTTATTACGGGTACGCGACACAGTCACGGCATGATGGAAAGATGAATAACATACAGGTTGCGTCTTCAACTAATTTGTTCAATTGGAAATATGAAGGAGATGCATTGCCGCAAAAGCCGGACTGGGCGAGCAATACACAGGATTTCTGGGCGCCTCATGTTCTATACGATTCAGCGATGAAACAATATGTAATGTTCTATAGTGCCAGGAATAATGACACCAGTTTTGACAAATGTATTGGCGTTGCATTTGCAAAAAATCCTGCAGGACCTTTTACTGATAAAGGAACTCCTTTGATAGAAGGAAGAGGTTTTGCAGATATTGATCCAATGGCAATGATTGATCTCAAAACCGGAAAAAAATTACTGTATTGGGGCTCGGGTTTTGAACCAATAAGAGTGCGTGAACTAAATGATAACTGGCAAAGCTTTAAAGAAGGCTCTTTGGAAACCCCAGTTGTATTTCCAGGCAAAGAAAAAAAATATTCAAAACTTATAGAAGGTGCATGGGTAGATTACCATGCAGGAAAATATTACCTCTACTACTCCGGTGATAATTGTTGTGGTGATGGCGCCAACTATGCGGTGATGGTCGCTAGAGCCGATAATGCTTTTGGCCCCTTTGAAAGATTGGGCGAAGCGAATGGAACAGGCTCAAGTGTTATCCTGGAAAAGGATAGTACATGGAATGCCCCGGGTCATAATTCAATAGTTAAGGATAATCAGGGAAATTCATGGATTGCTTATCATGCAATATGGAAGAATGAAGCAGAAAAAGCAAAACAAGATGATAAAAACAAATATGTGAGGCGTGTTATGTGTATTGATCCGGTTGTTTATGAAAATGGCTGGCCGGTTGTAGAAAAGAAATATTAGTTAATGATGAACAACGAATATAAATAATGAAGGGTTGAGCAGTTCGTAAGTCCTTCCGGGGGACGACGTTGTGGGGAAGCTCTCGTAATCCGCATTGGGGTTGGTATTTAAAAGAAATAAGTATGTTTTCGTGGCAACCTCTTGTATATTGGTTGACGTTATTAAAGGAGATTGCTTCGCCGCCGCCGGTTGCTTTTTAGAAAATAATTTATCCGGACTTCTCGCAAATGACATGACCGGACGTGATGGAAAGGGACGCAATGAAAAAGACGAAGTGATAAAAATATGGGTTAAAGAGAACCGGGTTAGATTTATAATATTGGGGTGTTGATTTATGAAATTCTAATCCAGCTTTTCGGCAGGCACACCTTCAAAAGTTATTGTAACCGGCTTGATCATTCCATTTGAATCAAAATACATTCTGTCAATACATGTTACTCTATGATTTGCTTCTGTCTCGCCAATCGGCCTTCGGTGATAGACAATATACCAGCTGTCTTTTTTCTTATTATGTATTAGAGAGTGATGTCCGGCTCCGGAGGCAACCGCTGTATCCTGCTGTAAAATTTTGCCTGCTCTTTTAAACGGCCCGAACGGAGAATCGGCTATAGCGTAAGCCACGGAATAATTAGGGCCAGTCCATCCGCCCTCACTCCACATTAAATAATATTTATTATTTTGTATAAACATCATCGGGCCTTCTACATAATTCTCCGGCGTAATTTCTTTAAAAACAGTACCATCATTAAATGGAATAAAACCGGTAAAGTCATTTTTTAACCTTGCAATGTTGCAATGTTTCCAGCCGCCGTAGATGATATAATATTTGCCGTCTTTATCCTTAAAGACAAATTGGTCTATTGGCTGTGCCCCGTTATGAAATTTATCTATCATGGGCTTGCCCAAATAATCTTTAAAAGGACCTGCCGGTTTATCTGAAACTGCCACGCCGATACCTCCATACTCCTGGTCGTTTTGGATATCGTTAGCGCCAAAAAACAAGAAATATTTTTTATCTTTCTGAATAATTGAAGGCGCCCACACAGCCCGCTTCGCCCATTTTACATTTGAAGTATCCAGTATCTTATCATGCTTTGTCCAGTGTACCAAATCCGGTGAGGAAAAAGCGTCAAAGAAAACCTGCTCTTCATATTTTGCGGAATAGGTTGGATATATCCAGTATTGACTGCCAAATACGGCCGCCTCAGGATCTGCATACCATCCGGGAAATACCGGATTGCCGGAAGTCTCCATTTTCTTATTCGTCTGGGCATAGCCGTGCATTGCAATAACGAATAATGCAACTATAACAAAAGTTTTCTTCATCTTTTATTTTTTAAAAATTTCTTTTACTGCCTCGCCATTGTTGTATTGTTTGCCTGGGACATATCCCAGATTTTAATATTTTTAATAGAAGCGTTTCCATCTTTTGAAAATACTGACAATCCATTGGCGTCCTGCGCCGGATAGACATATGTTGTCAAGACCTGTTCTCCATCGTTGACAAAAATTTCCAGTGAAGATTTATCAAATAAAATTTCCAGTTTTACATTTTCAGAGTGCCCGTTCAACTGAATTATTTGCTTCGTATTATCCTTCGTCGATGTGGTGTCGCCGGAAAGACTTTTATTAACATAGACCTGGTATTTGGAAGCATCGTAACCAATTTCAATCTCCTCGTTAATTTTGGTACCCGTTTTCTTTTGGGCAATTTTAAAACCCGATGTTGCGCCGCGCGGATTTTCCAATTCGGCTTCGATCCAATACGAATTATTTTTAACAAACTGCGGGTTTGAAATTGGAATTTCGTTAGTGTTCAAATCAATTTGTTTTATTTCCTGCAATTTGTTTTTTGATAGCTTCGCAAGATTATTTTTTATAATAGCAGCAGGCTTTTGCACCAGCCTTATGCCTTCAGCTTTCTTCGTTAAACTGAGCTCTCTTGGAATCGACATTTGCCCTTTCCATGGAGACGTTTCTACCGGGCCCGGTATCATCCAGCCAATGAAAGTTTTTTGATGCTCCGGCAAATTATTCCACGGGATTGCAGCATAAAAGGAATCGCCGAAATCGAGTGTTAATTCTCTGCGCGGAGCATTGTCGTTTACAAAACTTTTGCCATCAAATTCTCCTGTGAAATATTGCATATATACGCCCTTTTCTCCTCCGGCAGCGGATACTGCCAAAATCCATTTATGATTAGCAGAATCATTATCCACCGGTAATTGAATCAGGAACGGGCATTCCCAATTTGCACCTGTATATCCTTCGGGTCCGAAATCACTTAACTCGTCCCATTTCTTTAAATCAGTTGACCCGTAAAATCTCACTTTGTGTTCGACAGGTAATGCTACCGCCATTATCCACTGCTTTGTTTTCTCAAACCAAAAAACATTCGGATCGCGAAAATCTTTCATGTGCAGATCAATAACAGGGTTGCCGGCATAGTTAGTAAAGCTTTTGCCCCCATCGTTACTATATGCAACGAATTGAGATTCTTTTTTTAGGTTAGGCTGATCGGCGGTATAAATTGCCACGATGCAATTGGCGTTTTTGCAAAAACCACTGGTATTATTTTTATCCAATACTGCTGATCCCGAAAACCTCCACGTCGTGTCTTTGTCAATAGTTTCGGCCATGGCTATCGGAAGATGCTGCCAGTGTACAAGGTCAGTGCTGGTTGCATGGCCCCAACTCATATGTCCCCATTTATTTTCAAAAGGATTTTGCTGATTGTATAAATGATATACACCTTTTATGTAAATAAGGCCATTGGGATCGTTTGTCCAGTTTTTCAATGGGGTAAAATGATATACAGGCCGCCATTGTGGAGTGGGCACAATAGCTTTCTGCGAAAATACATTTGCCGAATATATCAAAACAAAAAAGTACAAGGAGATTTTCTTTTTCATAATCATAATGTTAAATGAACGCCGGCAATTTGAATAAAAAATTACAAAGCAAAGAGAATATATAAATTTTCTTCATGAATTGTAAAAAAACTTTATTCCCATATGATAAAATGTTTCTGAATATATTCAATTTGATTCAATCCTTCTGGTTAAACAGGCTAAATGTACAATTCGTGCTTATAAAAAAATGAAAAAAAGTACCTTGCGGATATACAAAATTTGTTGCACTGATGCTTGTACGTTTATGGTTGTTTTGTTTTCAACTCATACTTTTTTTCATACTTTTTATTTCCAACATTTCCGCTCAAAATAATGTTCCTGCGCTTTTTAAATTATTGCCATCTTCACAAACAGGTATTGGTTTTAAAAATCAACTTACTGAGAAGCGATACTTTAAATATTTTAAACCAGGCAAATATTTATAATGGTGGGGGAGTGGGCATAGGCGATTTTAATAAAGACGGATTAATGGATATTTATTTTGCCGGCAACATGGTGTCAAATAAATTATACCTCAATAAAGGCTCATTTAAATTTACAGACGTAACTGAAGCGGCGGGAGTTGGGGGAGAAAGAAGATGGTGTACGGGCGTTGCCGTTGTTGATATAAATGCTGATGGTTGGCCGGATATTTATGTTTGTGCTTCTTTCAGAAGTGACCCGCGGTTACGGACTAATCTTTTATACATCAACCAGGGATTGAATAAAGACGGGGTTCCCACATTTAAAGAATCGGCATCTTCTTATGGCCTTGCCGATGATGGTTTTAGCACACAGGCTTACTTTTTTGACTATGATATGGATGGTGACCTGGACATGTACCTCGTTACTAATGAAATTTATGATCCTAAAACTCCCATCCATTTCAGGGCGAAATTGACGAATGGCACTGCTAAAAATAATGACAGGCTTTATCGCAACAATGGCAATGGAACATTTACAAATGTCTCGAAGCAAGCTGGTATAAACATTGAAGGTTGGGGACATGCCGCATGTATTACCGACATCAATAAAGACGGCTGGCCCGATGTGTATGTTGCCAACGATTTTGTGTCAAACGATCTTTGTTATATAAATAATAAGGATGGCACATTTACAAATCGCATCGAAGAATATTTTAAACATACCGCATGGAACGCAATGGGTACGGATGCTGTAGATATTAACAACGATGGGAATATAGACATTATATCTCTTGAAATGTTGCCGGAAGATAATCTTCGCAAAAAGCGAATGCTGAGCGGTAATGAATATTATAATTATTCTAACAGCACATTATATGGCTACCAGCACCAGTATGTGCGGAATGTCCTTCAGCTTAGCAGTGGTATAACCCCTGCCGGCTATCCAATATTTGACGATGTAAGTTGCATGGCCGGTGTTTATCAAACTGACTGGAGCTGGTGTCCCCTGGTCGCTGATTTTGACAACGATGGCTTACGCGATATTATCATTACAAATGGATTGCCCAGGGATGTTACCGATCTTGATTATGTAGAGTTTAACAGCGGCCAAAGTGGAAACGTAGCAAAAAATACACTTGCGATGACCGACTCTTTACCTGTTGTTAAATTAGCTAATTATGCTTTCAAAAATGCCGGTGGCATTTCTTTCGAAAATGTTTCAAAAACATGGGGAATTGACAAACTTTCATTTTCTAACGGGGCGGCATATGCTGATCTTGATAATGACGGCGATCTCGACGTGATTATTAACAATATCAACGATACATGTTTTGTGTATGAAAACACGCTGCAGAATAATCCGGAAAAGAATTCCATAAGAAATCTTACGGTTACATTTTCCGGGTCCAAAGCTCAACGAGGAAGGAATAGGAGCAACGCTGCGGTTATACCAGGAGGGCGGCAGGCAACAATATTATGAACAACATCCCACCCGTGGTTATTTATCAACAGATGATCCACGTGCACATTTTGGATTAGGAAGTGTTTCAAAAATAGATTCTTTAATCGTTAGCTGGCCCGATGGAAAACAGCAGTTGATAAACAATTTAACTGCTGATACGATTACCGTTTACTACAAAGATGCCACGGAAAAAGCGCATACAAATTCTGAACACGTTTGAATCAGCAACTTTTAGAAATGCAGCAAACCAATATGGGATACATTACAAACCTAAAGAAACAGATTTTGTGGATTATAACATTCAACCCACAATTCCCCATAAGCTCAGCCAGTATGGGCCGGGCATTGCGGTTGGTGACATAGATAATAATGGATTTGAAGATTTCTATATCGGTGGCTCATCGGGTAATCGCGGTGTGTTTTTTATGCAGGATGCACAGGGACATTTTTCTTTGGACTCCTCACGTTTTATTCAAAAGGACGATCCGCTGTATGAAGATATGGGCGCTATTTTTTTTGATGCAGATAATGATAAAGACCTTGACCTGTATCTTGTAAGTGGCAGTTACGAAATTCCTCCCAATCACCCTATTAGTAATGACCGTTTATTTATGAATGATGGTAAAGGCCACTTTTCAAAAAGTACAAATGCACTTCCTCTTGATTCGGCCAACGGTTCCTGCGTGCGTGCCGCCGATTTTGACGGAGATGGAAAACTTGATCTGTTTGTTGGCGGCCGCGTCATATCCGGGGCATACCCACTGGCTCCTCGAAGTTTTATATTTAAAAAATGAAGGGGGCAAATTTGTAGATGTCACGGAAAAATATTGTCCGCAATTAAAACACCTCGGAATGGTAACCGATGCCTTGTGGACTGATTTTGATAATGACGGAAAGGCGGACCTGGTCGTTGTTGGTGAATGGATGCCGGTTACTTTTTTTAAAAATACCGGTAACTCGTTTGTTCCGGTAAATACCGGAATTAAAAAACATACAGGATGGTGGAATAGCCTCGTAGCCGGCGATTTTGACAACGATGGTGACATAGATTACATAGCCGGTAATCTTGGACTCAACAGCAATTATAAAGCTTCGCCTGAAGAGCCAATGACCATTATCGCAAAAGATATTGATGGAAATGGTTCTATTGATCCAATGGTTTTTTGTTACATAAAAGCCAGTGATGGAACTAACAAGCCATTTCCTATGTCTTCGAGGGATGATATGGTAAGCCAGGTAATAAGTATGCGTAAAAAGTTCCCTACTTATAGAGCGTATGGGCTTAGCGACTATGAACGATCTATGGAGTGAGGGTGATAAGAATGGCGCTGTTATTTTAAATGCAACGGATACGCATACTTCCTATATTGAAAATAAGGGGAGTGGAAAATTTGAAATAAAGCCGATGCCTTTTGAGGCGCAGGAATCGCCGATATTTGGTATGCAGAGTGAAGATGTGGATGGCGATGGAAACCTGGACGTTCTGATGATTGGTAATGACTATGGCATGGATCCGTATAGCGGCAGGCATGATGCCTTTAACGGTTTATTTTTAAAAGGTGATGGCAAAGGAAATTTTAATGCTGTTGCTATGAATAAAAGCGGATTTTTTGTGAAAGGCGATGCAAAGGCTTTAGCGAAAATTCATACTGCAAAAAATGAAGATATTTTTATAGCGACTCAAAACCAGGATAGCCTTATGGTTTACGGTGGAAGCTCAACCTTTAACAAAAATATTCTCAAATGGATTAACCTGAAGCCCGATGATTTTTCTGCAGAAATAATTTTTAAGGATGGCAGGAAAAGACATGTTGAATTTTACTACGGATCGGGTTATTTATCCCAATCATCACGCAAATTACCAGTCGAAAAAAATGTTTCAAAGATCACTATTACTAATTTCAAAGGGATAAAAAGAGAAGTATTATGAAGCGGGCATTTTTAGTCTTTTGGATATTAATTTTATCATGCTTATCTTTTTCAGCAAGCTCGCAAGGCTGGAAGGCAAAGACCGAAAATGCTGATTACATACATCGTGCTATTAAGGAAGTTACCGATGTAATGGTATACGATATTTATTCGCCACCGGTGAGCAGCCGTACTTACGCATATGTATGTGTTGCCGCGTATGAAACATTGATTCATTCAAATCCTGAATACATAAGTCTTGCAGGCCAGCTCCATGGTTTAAAGGCCGGTCCTCAGCCTGAAAAAAATATGGAGTGCAGTTACACGCTGGCCGCCGTGCATGCTTTATTAACTGTAGGTAAAACATTGGTGATTTCAGAACAAAAGATTGATGTTTTTGAAACCGCTCTTTTGAATGAATTCAGGCAGGATGGTATGCCCGTGAAAGTATTCGATAACTCCATAGCCTTCGGAAATCAAATGGCTGACTATATTATTGCATGGGCAAGGGAAGATCATTACAAGGAAACAAGGGCATTGCCACAATATACATTTACGAACGATACCAGCTCATGGAAGCCGACGCCGCCTGCCTACATTAAAGCAATAGAACCGCACTGGAATAAAATAAGAACTTTCATAATTGATTCAGCGCAGGCGTTCCGGCCAATAACCCCACCTTCTTTTTCAACAGACACAACCAGCAAGTTTTATAAAGACGCTTATGCAGTTTACGTGAAAGGAAATAAGAACACACCTGAACAAAATGAAATTGCAAACTTCTGGGATTGCAATCCTTTTAAAATGAATATAAGAGGACATGTGATGTATGCAACAAAAAAAATCACCCCCGGTGGCCACTGGATAAACATAACAGGAATGATCTGCAAAAAGGTGGGTGCAGATCCCCTTCGCTCGGCAGAAGCATATGCATGCGTTGCAACTACTATCGCTGACTGTTTCATAAGCAGCTGGGATGAAAAATACCGGAGCATTGTAATGCGGCCGGAAACGTACATCAACACCTACATTGACCCTGACTGGATGCCGGCTTTGCAAACACCACCTTTCCCGGAATATACAAGTGCTCACAGCCTCGTATCTTCAGGCGCTTCAATCATGCTTACAAAATTATTTGGCGATAATTTTTCTTTTTCAGATTCCACCGAGCATGAATTTGGGTTACCTGCGCGGAGCTTCACTTCTTTTTATGAAGCAGCCAGCGAAGCAGCCATCAGTCGCTTTTATGGTGGCATTCATTATTTGCCAGCTGTCAAAAATGGCCAGGTCGTGGGAAATGAATTGGGAGAATATGTTGCAAAAAAATTAAAAACCCGGAAACGGTAAACAATCTTTTACTTCGTTTTTTAAATGGTTAAAAAATGGTCGAGTCAAATATTATGCAAAATACGATCGCCGAAAAATTATCTAAGCAGTTTGAAGAGTTGTATGGTGACGAACCGCTTGTCGTGCGATCACCGGGGCGTATAAATATCATCGGTGAACATACCGATTACAATGAAGGCTTTGTGCTTCCGGCGGCTATTGATAAGGCTGCCTACATCGCGATTTCTTTGCGCAATGATGACGAGATACATTTAACGGCTGCAGATATTAAAGAAACTTTTTCTGTTTCGTTAAAAGATTTGAAACCCGTTGGAGACGTGAGCTGGCCCAACTATATATTAGGTGCGGTGGCCCAGTTTCAGAAAAAGGGAATTGCTCTAAAAGGCTTTAACGCGATTCTTACCAGCGATGTGCCAATTGGCGCCGGGCTATCATCATCAGCTGCTGTAGAATGTGCTACAACCTACGCTTTAAATAAATTATTTGATACCGGATTTGAAAAGGTGGAAATGGTAAAAATGGCGCAAAAATCCGAGCATGAATTTGCCGGTGTAATGTGCGGCATTATGGATCAGTTTGCCTCGATGATGGGAAAAGAAGACCATGTAATAAAATTAGACTGCCGGTCATTACAATATGATTACGTACCTTTTAAACTGGAAGGGGCAAAAATACTTTTGCTGGATACTAATGTAAAACATTCTCTCGCCTCTTCGGAATATAATACCCGCCGAAGTGAGTGCGAACAGGCAGTAGCATGGGTTAGAAAGTATGAACCGCAAGTACGTTCATTGCGGGACGCAACAGAAGAAATGCTGGACAAATATGTATTGCCAAAAAATAAATTGATTGATATGCGCAGCCGTTTTATTGTGCAGGAAATAGATCGCCTGCTGAAGGCGTGCGACGATTTAAAAAAAGGAGATATAAAAGCTTTGGGTAAAAAGATGTTTGCGACTCACGACGGCCTTAGTAAAATGTATGAAGTAAGTTGCGATGAACTTGATTTCCTGGTGGATTTTGTGAAGAATGAGGAAGCAGTAGTTGGAGCGAGAATGATGGGCGGAGGATTTGGAGGTTGCACGATCAATCTCGTGAAAGAGGATGCAATTCCCGGATTGATAAGAGCAATTTCCGCCCAATACCTGGAGCATACAGGAAAAGATCTTACACCTTATGTAGTTTCAATAAGTGAGGGTACTTCTATAATTTCCTGGTCACGATTTATTTAAAAGTTTTTTTATGAAGATAAAAATCTGGTTGCTTAGCTGTTTTGTATTTTTTAATTATCCTGTTTTTTCACAGGCATTAAAAGCAAAAATTAAAATTGATATTGAAAGAAAAACCGGCGAGATTGATTCTATGGTGTACGGAAATTTTACCGAACATCTTGGGCGGTGCATTTATGGAGGATTATATGAACCCGATTCAAAGCAGGCAGATAAGTTCGGGTTTAGAAAAGATGTAATTGAAGCAACAAAAGATTTAAATGTATCACAGGTACGCTGGCCTGGCGGAAACTTTGTAAGTGGCTACCATTGGATGGATGGCATAGGTCCCGCAGATAAAAGGCCAAAAAGGAAAGACCTCGCATGGGGTGCCATTGAACCGAATCTCGTTGGAACAGATGAATTTTTGCAATGGGCAAAAGAAGCAGATGTTCAGCCTTATGTATGTGTAAATATGGGAACCGGTACTATTGAGGAAGCCAGGAACTGGGTTGAATATTGCAATGCGCCGGCTGGATTTTATTACAGCGACCTGAGAGGTGCTAACGGACATCCACAGCCGTACGATGTAAAAATATGGGGACTTGGAAACGAAATGGATGGCCCCTGGCAAATTGGACATTTGAACGCAGAAGATTATACAAAAAAGGCATTGGAAGCCGCGAAGCTTATGAAATGGAGCGATAATAGTATTAAGCTTATTGCAAGTGGAAGCAGCAACTATGGCGCCGACTGGCAGAACTGGAATAGTACGGTACTGGCCGGCCTTTTTGATTATGTGGACTATATATCTCTTCATCACTATGCAGGTAACCGTGACAAAGATCATTACCGTTTTATGGCCTCGATCCAAATGGTAAATAATGTGATTGATATCACACGAGGCATGATAAAAGAAGTACAACAAAAACGCAAATCACACAAACCGGTTTACATCGCGTTCGATGAATACAATGTGTGGTATCGCACCGGCGGTAACGAGCAACTTGAAGAGCACTACAACATGCAGGATGCACTGGTGGTGGCTTCCTACCTCAATACATTTATAAGGAATGCTGATGTGGTTAAAATGGCTAACCTGGCACAACTTGTAAATGTGATCGCTCCCATGATGGTTACCAACGATACACTTTGGAAACAAACTACTTATTTTCCTTTGCAGCTATTTGCGAAATATTGTTACGGGCAGTCAATCAATGCCTATGTAGAGAGTGACACCTATGATGCGGGTGATTATAAGAATATTCCTTACCTCGATGTGTCCACAGCTTACAACGATAAATCAGGAGAGTTGATTATTAATGTAGTAAACCGGCATCTCGATAAGGCCATTGAAACATCTGTTGCCAACCAGTTTGGAAAACTTGCAGCCAAAGCCACCGTGTATGAGGTGAATTCAGAAAAAATTACGGATGAAAATACCGTAAGAGATCAGAAAGTAAAAACGATTCAGAAAGAAATTAACGTAAAGGAAAATGGATTTGTTTATTCATTTCCACCGCATTCTTTTACGATGATAAAAGTAAAATTGAATAACTGATGATAGAAGTAAGTGATGAGATCAGTTAAAGGGGAGAAGGGAGTAATTTTACTTGCATTTGAGATGTAAACCCGCTGAAGCGAAGTACACCGTTAATCGATTTAAGCATAACGTAATTTTTTTATGAATATATCCGAAGCATATGTAATAGGAGTGGATTATGGTTCTGATTCCGTTAGAACAATTATTGTAAATGCAAATAACGGAAAGGAAATAGTTTCTTCTGTTTTTTATTACCCTAGATGGAAAAAGCAATTGTATTGTAATGCAAATGAAAACCAGTTCAGGCAACATCCTTTGGATTATGTTGAAGGATTGGAATACACTATCAAGGATTGTGTTTCAAAAGCCGGTGAGACTGTTGCTGCTAATATTAAAGCGATCTCTATTGATACAACCGGATCAACGCCGGTAGCTGTTAATGCTGCGGGCACTCCTTTAGCTCTACTACCAGGTTTTGAAAATAATCCCAACGCAATGTTTGTGCTTTGGAAAGACCACACAGGAGTTAATGAGGCTGCGGAAATCAATGCTCATGCACAAAAATTTAATACCAACTACCTGCAGTTTGTCGGAGGTATTTATTCATCAGAATGGTTCTGGGCAAAGTTGCTTCATGTGTTGCGTGAAGATGCGCAGGTAACAAACGCTATTGCCTCGTTTGCGGAGCATTGTGATTGGATTCCATTCCTGTTGACAGGTGGCAATGATGTTCGCGAAATGAAACGGGGCGTGTGCTCCGCGGGGCACAAAATTTTATGGGCAAAAGATTGGGGCGGCCTGCCTCCTAATGAATTCTTTGCAACACTGGATCCATTGCTGGATGGATTTACCGCCAAACTTTTCACAGAAACGTATACATCAGACAAGGCTGCGGGAATTATCAGTAAAGAATGGGCAGAGCGTTTAGGTCTGCCGGAAAAGGTGGTGATCGGCGTAGGTGCATTTGATGCGCACATGGGAGCGGTGGGTGGACAAATAGAGCCTTATCATTTAAGTAAAGTAATGGGTACGTCCACCTGCGATATGTTGGTGGCTCCTGCTGCTGAGGTGGGTGATAAATTAATTAAAGGAATTTGCGGGCAGGTGCCCGGCTCCGTTATACCGGGTATGATTGGTATGGAAGCAGGACAATCCGCTTTTGGCGATGCGTACGCCTGGTACAAAAAGATACTTACCTGGCCGTTGCAAAATATATTAAGTCAATCAACTGTTGCGGATGCGGAAACTATTGATAAACTAATTAAAGAAACCGAAGATGCCATCATTCCTGAACTGAGTGAACTTGCTGCTGCAATAATAATCGATGAACAAAGTGAATATGCGGTAGATTGGTTCAACGGAAGAAGAACTCCGGATGCCAACCAAACACTTACCGCTTCTATTACAGGGCTGGCACTTGGCAGCGATGCCGTTTCCATTTTTAGGGCTATTGTAGAATCTACCTGTTTTGGCGCCAAAGCAATTGTTGACCGATTCATTGAACAGGGTGTCCCGGTGAAAGGCTTGATCGGGCTTGGAGGCGTTGCTAAAAAATCTCCATTCATTATGCAAATGATGGCCGACGTAATGAATATGCCCATTCGTATCCACCGTTCTGAACAAACCTGTGCATTGGGAGCAGCGATGTTCGCAGCAACAGCCGCGGGTATTTATGAAAAAGTGGAAGACGCAATGAATATAATGGGCCAGGGATTTGATGCTGTTTACGAGCCAAATCAGCAACTGGTGGCTATGTACCAAAAGCGTTATGAAAAGTATAAAGAGACCGGCACTTTTATTGAAAAGCAGGCAAAAGAATTGGTTGATAAACCCTCACTGGAAATTGCATAAGAACTATGAGCAAGCATAAAGACATAAAGGAAGAAGCGTACGAAGCAAATATGCAGCTGCCTAAATTAGGATTGGTTTTATTTACGTTCGGTAATGTGAGCGCAGCCGACAGGGATTCAGGTGTTTTCGCTATAAAACCAAGCGGAGTTCCTTATGACGAGCTCACGCCTGAAAAAATGGTGATCGTTGATTTTGATGCAAATATTGTTGAAGGAATTTTACGCCCTTCATCAGACACAAAAACGCACGCAGTTTTGTATAAACACTGGGATAAAATTAACGGCATAGCACACACGCATTCAACTTATGCAACTGCATGGGCGCAAGCACAAACGGATATTCCTATATTTGGAACAACACACGCTGATCATAATACAGTTGACATTCCATGTGCACCGCCAATGAGTGATGAAATGATCAGGGGCAATTATGAGCATGAAACCGGTTTCCAGGTAATGAATTGCTTTAAGGAGAAGCAATTGAATTATGAAGAAGTTGAAATGATCCTGGTAGGAAATCATGCACCTTTTACCTGGGGGAAAACTGCTGCCAAAGCTGTTTACAATAGTGCTGTACTTGAAAATATTGCCCACATGGCTTACCTCACACAATCAATTAATGCCGATGCGCAACGATTAAAAGAAGCCTTAATAAAAAAACATTTCGAGCGAAAGCATGGATCTGATTCTTATTACGGGCAGTCTTAATGTAACGCGTAGCGTAGTAAAAGTGACGATTTTAGGACACAAAAGACCAACCGGCAAGAGTGGGAATTGCCCGTTATTTTGGCAATGAAAAATAAAATGAAGAACCCTTCCCTATTTCACTATCAACCCACATTTTCCCGTTGTGGCGTAAAATAATATCATTGGAAATATACAATCCCGGCCCCGGGCGGGAAAACATTTCTCTATCAGCTGCATTTACGTTGAAGGGATTGTCAAAAATTTCATTAATATTTTGAGGGGAAATGCCCGTTCCAAAATCCTGTACACATACATCCACATTAGTTCCACTCTCAGATATGGTAATTATTATTTCGTTCGCATCAGGAGAATATTTAACTGCATTCATCAATAGGTTGTCTACTACCTGTTCTATCCGGCCTTTATCTGCCTTTACTGTGCCGGTACTTTTACCTGTTTTAGTTATTGAATGCGAAGGCATGGTAGATGAATAAGCGGGAATAATATCTTCAATTATCTTATCAATAGAAACATCTTCGAAGTTGAGGTCAAGTTTTCCAACTCTGATCTTTGATATATCCAGTAAGTCACCAAGTAAGCGGATCAGCCTGCTCACCTGTACTTTTGATCTCGTCAACAGGTAATTGGTGGTTTTGTCGGAGAGTTCGGGATGCATTTGGAGTAAGACTGTGAGATAAAGATTCAAGCTTGTGAGAGGTGTTTTCAATTCATGTGAAGCAATTGATATAAATTCTTCTTCAGTTTTTAAAGCTGAATGAAGATCTGTAGCCATAGTCTTATATCTATTTTCACTTTCCCGTAATTCATTTTCTTTTTTCTTGAGCTCAGTTATGTCAACCAGCAAATTTATAGCCGCTACGACTTTTCCTGAAGCATCAAGGATAGGATCGGGGTAGGGCATCACATTTATTCGCTGGCCATCAGGACGTTCTACAATAATTTCTTTCCCGCGTACGGAACGACCCTCTTTCAAAGCAATAGCCATCGGGCATCTGTCAAGCGGCATAGGGGTCACGCCATCCGGTTCATAAATCTTCCATGACCCACACCACAAGTCCTTTCCCAATTCGGGCTCTCTTCCCCATAATTCTGCTGCGGTTTTATTATAAAAAGTAACGTACCCATCCTTATCGCATTTGTAAACCGCAGCAGCAAGTTTTTCTAAAATCTGCTGCTGTGGCTGTTCCAGGGCATAACCGGAAAAGTTTTCTTCCTGATTTTCTAATATATTTTGAAACACTTTTAAAGCAGGCATTTAAATTTATTAAAAACTAAAGGCAATGCTGACTTCAGCCACAAATTCCGCACCATAAAGACAGTAGCCAATCTTTTTATACAGAGACAATTTACAGAAATTTTTTGTGCAGGCAGGAAGCATGAAGCAGGGCCTGATTAACCTCTCTCGTCTCTTACTTCCGGCGATCTCCCAGGAAAAGTACTTCTATAACGTCTTTGAAATATTTTACCACCCAATGGAAGTTTCTGTTCAATTTTGAGGTTTAGGATTCCGGGGGTGGCGGAATGCGCTATAATTTCTCCGGACTCCTGATCTAAGGTGAAGGTGAATGCTTTTTGAAATATATAATTGAAATTATCAATTTTTTGTTAATAGAAAAGGCCTGTTAACTATCCACATTTGTAAAAAAAATGAAAATACTTTTTTATCGCCTCCCGGCATATGGGTTTAAAAAATTCATAATCATGAAATTGTGCTCTTGATTTGAAAAGTAGTTATTGAATATGCAATGGTAGATGCAGGAGAAATAACTATTGCACCAAAAAATCGGTGGCACGACTTTTGAAATTTCAGGCCAAAGTTTTAAAATTTTAGAATAACCAGGAAAATTACCCTATGTATAGCAGCAGCATACCTGCTCTTTAATTTTCCTCTTTATTTTATTCCATAGCTGCACTGTTTTTTAACCTTTGAAATCATATCTTATGAAATTTAAGAGAATTCTCTTGATTATCCTTCCTTTATTTATCTGCCTGGCTTTTGCATTTGCTTACTACCAATACAATAAACCTAAACCCGACATCACTGAACTTAATGCAACGCCGGTCAGCGCTGTGGGTCTTTTTAAGGAGTACACTTCTAATGAACAAAATGCTAATAAATTATACCTGAACAAACCAGTACAGGTAAGCGGAAAAGTTCTCGAAGTAAAGCAAAACAAGTATGAACCATTTCAAATTATTTTAGATACCGGTGATCCCATGTTTGGTGTTGCCTGCACAATGGATAAGACCGGGAAGGAAATAAAAACGGGTGACAATGTAACCATAAAAGGTATTTGTACAGGTTACCTCAACGATGTGGTTTTAACTAACAGCATCCTGCTGAATTAGAAAGCTCTTCATTCATTTACTTAACAAACTGTGATAATTATGCACAACAGGTATTTTATTGCCATGACCATATGCTTTGTACTCGCAGCGTGTTCCAAAAAAGGAGACGTGGTTAACAGCCAAAACGCGATACCACCGGGAGTAACAGAATCGAATGTGACTTATACAAATTATGTTCATGATATTATTAAAAAGAATTGCAGTACCTGCCATGGAAGCGATGGATCTGCGCCTCAATATTGGTACAATACAAATACTTACGAAAATATTGCAGAGCATGGCACGAGGATCATGGAAACGATCCTCGAAAATTCAATGCCACCACCACCAAGAAAGCCATTTTCTGAGGCCGATAAAAATTTAATAAGAGCCTGGATAAAACGAGGCTCTCCCGAGTAAGCTCTTAATTATTAATTCATAAAAAATTATTATGCGCAATGTCGTTGCATTCCTGTTAATTCTAATTTCCAAAAGCTTAATTGCCCAGGATAGCCTTTCTAATATTCTTGACAAAGAGATGGCTACACTTACTTCGTCAAAAAAACAGCACACCTACGCAACATTTAAGGGAACCCAATTGGTGAATTCACGTACTATCGAAACTCTTGGCAAACATGAACTGGATTTCAGGGTAGCTCACAGGTTTGGTGATATTGGTGGTCAATTCGGGGGAGAAAAAAGTTTCTTTGGCCTTGAAAATTCGACCGATGTAAAAATAAGTTTTGACTATGGTGTAACTGATCGCCTCACGGTTGGAATAGGCCGCACAAAAGGAGCCACATCAGTAAGGCAATTGTATGAAGGATCTGTAAAATACAAATGGCTCCGGCAAACAGATGATGGCAAAATGCCAATAAGTCTAACCACATTTTCAAACGCGGTGGTGAGTTCCATGGCATCTAACGCCAAGGCCAACTCGCCGGATCACTTCAGCTCATTTAGTGATCGCATGTCATTTGTCAACCAGTTGCTGATTGCCAGGAAATTTTCTGATCGCTTTTCCTTAATGATTATGCCTTCCTGGGTACATACCAATTACGTTATAAGCAGCGACCAGAATGACATTTTCGCTATGGGGATCGGAGGTCGCCTGAAAGTCAGCAAGAGGATGGCCTTAGTTGCCGATTACTTTAAAATTTTTAGAAACAGTAGCAGTACAAACAGCTTTGATGCTGCCGGTTTAAAATTTTACAATCCCCTGGGTGTGGGCGTTGAGTTCGAAACAGGCGGGCATGTATTTGATTTCACTTTTACGAACAGTACTGCTATACTTGAAAATCAGTTTATACCATACACTACTACCAGCTGGAGGCAGTGGCGCTTCAGATGGGGCTTCAATTTGTCACGAATTTTTTCACTCAAAAAAAATAAATAATCTTATGAAAAAAGTCAAAGGATTTACCTTGGCGATTTTATTGTTTACTGCTGTTGCAGGGCGTGCACAGGAAAAATGGTTTACGCGAAACGGTACCATAAATATATTTTCTAAAACTGCAGCAGAAAATATTGATGCCAGCAACCATGAGGTTTTCAGCATGCTTGATGAGCAAAAAAATGAATTGGCATTCCAGGTGCTTAATACCGGGTTCGAATTTAAAAAACAATTAATGCAGGAACATTTCAATGAAGACTACATGGAGAGTTCCAAATTTCCAAAAGCATCTTTTAAGGGAGTAATTACAGATCCCTCAAAAATTAATTTCGATAAAGAAGGTTCTTATAAAGTGGTTGTTGCAGGTGACCTCACCATGCATGGGGTGACTAATAAAGTGTCTATACCAGCAACGATCCTTGTGGGAGAGAAAGAGATAAGCGGTGAGTCAAAATTTGACGTAAAGCTGGCCGATTATGGAATTAAAATACCTTCTGTTGTTTCAAACCAGGTCTCTGAAACCATAGCTGTGAAGGTAAATTGCAGGTACGAACCATTCAAGAGGTAAAGATAGTATCCGCCATAACACTTCTTACTTTTTGTAAATGACATTGCAATTTACCGCCGGGAGCCATTGACATCTAATTCATGGCTCCCGTTTTTTTAATTCGAAAAATGTTAAACAAGATAATACTTACAGGTAGTTCGCTCAATCAATGAGCCATCCATGGTGTTTGATATAAAATTTTATGACTGAATTAATGCAATTGACAATAGAGGCCAGGAAATTGTTGGATGAAGTAATCAAAATTACGATCGGTCTCCGGGCCGAAGCGTAATATATTAAGCGGGCAGTCTAATAATTCGCCCGAAAAAAAATTCTATTAAAGAACGGTTGGCCTTATTCAGGTGGAAGAAGCTTGCACTAAGAGCCAAAAATAACTATGCATGTGAACTGCCTGCGAGGGAAATTTATAAATTATTTTGTTTTGAACCGGGCATAAAATAAGGCCACCTGGAAAGGCAGCCCGGAAGCTACGAAAGCTTGAATTATTAACTTCTTTATTTTTCGACGAGTATTTCCATTTCTCCATCAGTCGCCATCATTTTGAATGTCTTCGATGTTTTAGGATTTTTCAGCGTAAGCAGATAGAAAGAAAAATCATGGACCTGGTATTCTGTGCAAAATTCAATATCGAAATCATAGTATTGACTTCTCACCATATCTCGAACTCTGAACGGCAACTTTTCTTCTGAATATGTCAATTGATTATACTGCCTTTTTCCTTTATCGTTGTACGTTATCCGATAGTCAATTCCGCCAGAAAGAAAATTTGCGATATACCCACCTGGTATCGAAAACCATGTTTCGCCGGTAACATTGCGAAAACCCTTCACAAAATCCCGTTTAGCCTTTATATTGATATATCTTGAATTAATTTTTTTTGTTTCAGTACCGGTCGTTGCTTTTGTTGCTTTTGAAAAATTAAAAGCAAGCAGGTTTTCGGTTTGACTATAGCCATATTCTCCGGTTGCAAGAAATACTATTATTGCAATTGCCGGAATTATCTTTTTCATTTGTTTTGATTTAGGGTAAATCATTTGTTTTATTGTTTACGATATAAAAATATATCAGCGGGCAGCCTGGAAAAAGTGAGAATTGGTCGTTACTGTTTATGATTGGGTGGTTGGCCGCACAGGGGGGTAGTTGATTTGCTTACATGTCTAAAAAATGCGAAAACTTTGAAACGGATAAATATGGAAGACGGATAGAAACGCGGGGTTAAACCGTGAGAAGTTTAAGAAAAAGCCAGCCTTAATTTTTTTTATTGCCAAAACGCTGCAACAACGACTCCTTGCGACTCCTGGAAACATTGATGGATGAGCCGTCGCTCATAATTACACTGCCTCCTTCGCCTTTTATATATTTTGTTGCTTCCTTAATATTAATGAGGTATGAATGATGTGTGCGAACAAAATATCCATAATCATTTAATTGTTCTTCCACTTCTTTTAGCATGCGGCAGGCAGTAATTTTCTTTTTTGATTTAAGGTGAAAGAATGTGTAATTATCACTGGCTTCGCAGCTAATGATTTCCTCCACAGGTACCAGTTCAAAGCCATCTGAGGTCGGTACAGGAATTTTAGGATACAGGTTTTCTTTGTTGTTCATTTTGTTTAGCAAAATCCGGAACTGCTCATCCTCCGGTAATTTTTTTTGAGTTTCCACTTTATGAACTGCCGTAATCAATTCTTTGGGATCGATAGGTTTTAGCAGGTAGTCCAGGGCGCTGAAGCGGATGGCTTTAATTGCATATTGATTGTAGCTGGTCGTGAAAACTACAGAGAACGGAATTTCTGAAAACTGTTCCAGCAATTCAAAACCGTTCATTGTCGGCATTTCTATATCGAGGAATACAAGTTCCGGGTTAAAAGTCTTCTGATCGCATCAAGGCCTTGCTTTTGCTGAAGTGCATTGTTGTAAAATTTCTACCTGCGGACAAAAATCTTTTAAAATAATACTCAGCGTATCCAGGCAATGTTCTTCATCATCTATAAGAATTGCTTTAATCATAACAAGGTATTTTAATGATTACTTCGGTGCCTGCGGCACTTCCATCAGGAGCAACAAGGTCGTTGATTATTACAGAGGATTCATATTCATTTCTGTGATTAAGGATTTTAATTCTATCCGCTGTAATTCGCATACCCATTGATTTATTTGTTGATGCAGATTTGCTTTTTAATTCAGAAGCTTTCGTTCTGCCAACACCGTCATCAGATATTTTGCAATACAAAACGTCATCATCCTGCCTGTAAATTTCTATCTCAAGATGGCCTTTACTTTCTTTGTGCATAAGCCCATGCCATATCGCATTTTCAGCATACGGTTGAATGATTAGTGGGGGTACTTTTATTACTTCAGCGTCTATATCACCTGAAACTGAAATGTTATAACTGAAACGATTACTAAATCGCAATGCTTCCAGTTCAAGATATAATTCCAGTGCTTCGAGTTCACTTTCGAGAGTAATTAAAGAAGCCTGTGAATTTTGTAAAATCAGCCTTACCAATCTTGAAAATTTTGTAAGATATTCGGATGCCTGTTCTCTATTATTTTGAAGAATAAACCGGTTGATGGAGTTGAGTGAATTAAAAATAAAATGCGGGTTCATTTGTGCACGAAGGGCCTGCATTTCGAGTTCGCTCTTTTGTTGTTGCATCTCGGCGAGTTGTTGTTCCTTTCTGCGATTTTCCAATTGGGCATTGGCTTCTGTCATTAAATGCTGTAACTGATCTTTTCTTCTTTTTAATTGAATGTTTCTGATTAAGAAAGCGGCGAGCAGTAATCCAATTATTAATGCAGCAATCAGCGTGTTCAAGCAACACCTTCGGTGAGTCCCCATTCCTGACAGTTATACCACCTTCACCTTTCATCAAAAATAAATAAAATGAAAGGCAATGAAATTTCAGTAAAAAAACTTAGGCAAGATGGCGTAGAGTGGCTTACCAACCTGCATCAAACGATGGTAATAAAAGAGTATGGCAAAGGCAGCGTGCGCAACTACTGCCAGGAGATGACACTGCTCTTTTTGTTACAAACCGGCAAAGACATTACCCTGTGTCCTGTATGCGGGAAGGGGAAGATGGAATTGATTAAAACATTCATTTATCATCACGGCTGCCTGGTAAATGCGTCGCAGTTGCGCAACCGTGGCTCTCCAAAAATAAAAAGCAAAAAAGTTATCCATGAAAAATCTGCATAACCCCGTTAGTAACTTTTATAGTTCTAAAAACAGACTTTGTTTTTGGGTAAGGGATACTATGCATAAGCAGCGGCAAAATACGTCTCAACACGATAAGGTGGGGGCCTGTATTTATTCAGTAGCCATTTCAAATCCGATACAAAACACCTTACAAGCATAGCGGTCTCTTTGGCGGTGTCGCTGAACATCGTATTGCAAAAAGCCCCGGTCTCTAATAGATCAGGGCTTTTTTATTTTCTTTAATCAGTTTTAAAATTGGGGGCTTTCTTCAATACGCATAATGTTGTACGCATTTGGTTTACCAGTCATCTTTAGTGTTTTTATTTTTTAGATAAGTCAAAAGGCTAAAATCAATTTGCTCCAATTCTTTGACTATTTGCGGAATAATTTTCTTTCCGTAATTCTGTTGAGAGTTCATAATCTTTTCTAAACTTATTATCGTTTTCAATTCTTTTTATTGCGGCTTTTTTTCCAATTCCGTCATAGGCTTCCAGTGCTTTTAGACTGTATGCTCTATATTCATCAAAACTCATAAAATAAACAGCGAGAGAGAGCGATGCATCGGTTCCATCAAACATTAAATCAGAAATTTCAATTTTGTATCTGCCATCTTTGAATTTTAAATCTAAAGTATATTCTACTTTCCGTTCCGAATAAATAGTTGTTCCATAAGCACTAAAGTCTGCTCCAACTTCAAATGCTCCTTTGGTCAAAATATTATCATCATTGTTTATTCTTGTGACATAATTAGAATTGTTATAAGTCTTGGCAACCCAACGATTTGTTTTTTCTTTCAGCTCTTTTTTATTCAGTTCGATTTCTTGAACTCGGTTAACATATATTTTTCCATTTATTGAATCAATCACAACTTGTGCCTTTCCAATAAAGCCAGTTAAAATAAATGTCAGAATTATTATTATCTCATAGTTTTTCTCAAATGGTGTATAAAGTTTATGCATTGATAGCAAGGAATTCAATGAACTTTTTGCGGGGGCTAATGCTCAATAAAAAAATAAAAGTACAGGATATGAACAAAAGAACATTAAAGAATTTTCAGCCCGGACTAGCCCAATAGCGAACAAAAAAGCTTGATGAAATGCACGTCAGCCCGGCGAATGTTGTACGCAGCCATGTTTTTATTCGTAAGGTTGTTGCATAGATAAAAAATATTTTACATTGTCAGCATTAAGTTTATTTGAAAAAGAAAAATTATGATAGTAAGCAAATGAACCATCATTATTCCTAAGTAAAACGCCACTTACATTTCTACGCATTTGGTGGTTGCAATAAAATAAAGCGTTACTTAAATCATGAAAAACAGCCCTCGGAAAGTATTCTTGAAATGCAAAGTCTCCCACAAATTCGGCTGGCGAACCGTACAAACTATGACTTAAGTCTAAATTATCTAATCCACTAATGAAGTCCAGATAAATGCAAAGTATAATCGGTTTGCTATTTTCTTCTACAAGTGGTCCATACTTATTCGCCTTGACGGAAAGAGAAGAATTCTTGCCATTTAATTTGTCAGGTTTCCAAGTAATAGAATTAAAACCACTCACCACAGGAATGTCTGGATTGTCTTTTTTCAATTCTTCAATTGCTTTATCTTTTTGGTTGAGAACTATCATGTCTCGCTCTGCAGGATTTACTCTACAAACTTCAGCCAGAATTTCTTGCGAGTGTTTCGTGAAAATAAAATCTGGTGTCAAGTCACTTCCCTTAAATGCTTTTTGATTATATTTTAAATTCAACCCAATCTCGTCAAAGAATATCCCAAAGTGAGCTTCTGTCAATAAGGATTTCAAATTAAGCATATCATCTTCCTTGAATATCTTGTCAATAAGGCTAAGCTTATGCTTTTTACATAGCATTTTGATTTTGACTAAAATCTCTAGGTCTAATTTTCTCAAATTGTTTCATAAGGTGTGTCGGAAGGTTGCGTACAACGTACAGGGCTTTGTGCAGGTGTGGCATTCATTGAACGTCCAGCCCCGAACAAAAGACGGTTGAAAAACTGGTGTTGAAG
>CAWGWY010000018.1:0-16772 GCA_963826435.1 uncultured Chitinophagaceae bacterium
AGTCCCGGAATGCCTGCTACTGAAAATTTAGCTTTTTCTTTTTTATTTGAGTGCTCCAGTTATCTATACGTGTAGTGATTATCACGTTTCCCTGCTGCAATTCGGCAAATACTTCTTCCACTTTTTCTGAAGCTTGTAGGGTATCAACATTGTTGAATATTGAGAGCCAGCCGGTATATTGGTTTAGCCAATTTATGACAGCGGCGTACTTTATGGATGCATCTTGCGCAGCGAATTCGGCCAGGTTTATCACGCGTGGGTCCGAAAGATTGGCAATGTTAGTAATAAGCACTTCAGGTGACGCAGCATTAACAAAGAGTAAAGCGGTGTAATCATTTTTATGCTGCCATGCGTACTCAACCGTAAGCCTGGTTTTGCCCATTCCTCCAAGGGCATGAATGGCAATTCCCGCAACACGGTTTGTTATATTCTGAAACGTTTCATATAACTCTTTAATAAAATTCTCCCTTCCTTTAAATGCAGCGGCAATACTTTGGTATGGAAGGTTTACAGGCTTTACTTTTGATTTGACATTAAGTATATCGCCAAGCTTTGATTGATATAATTTTTTTACCAGTTCATCCTCTCTGCTGAATTGTATTTCGGCATAGTAGCCTGCCTCTTTTAAAAGTTTTAAATGCGCCTGTTGATGTGCTACCTGTTCGGGGTATATAACATTATTTCTTGTAGCAGCTTCAGTCGGTACCACAATGAACAACCGCTTTCCGTGATATACGGCGAGCCAGGCTTCCCATTGGGTATAGCTTAATTTGGATTTGCCTTCCATCGCTGGCTGCAATTGCGGAAATCGTTTTACAAAATCAGGATATTTATTGCTGAGGTATTGAACGGAAAGTTCATTCGCCATACTGCCGGTCATATCGCCACAAATATGTATTACCGCTTCACAATGTTGTACGTATTCATCCAGCTTTTCTAAAGTTGCTCCGCCATAAGCAATAAAATCTTCCTGGATCTTTGTATCAAGATTGGGCCTGCTGAGATCCCTGCGGATAGCATCTCTGTAATTTGCAAATTCATCACTTACGCAGGATATAAACAAGCTGGGCATTCTTTAGAAGTTATATTCTAAGATAGAATTAATTTAGGGAATGTGGAATCTAACAAACGGCAGAAAAACCCAATTCAAAATAATTAATTTAGTATCTCATTAAATCAATCATTCTCCAGTGAATAAAAATCTTTGGAATAAAATTTTGGAATTCGATCCGGATGCTCCCGTAAGCGAATATGGCTTTTCAACCCGGTTGGCTAATGAAAATTACTGGACGAAACAATTTACGGCAACGGCCATCCTGGAGTATAAGAGATTTATGTACCTGGCCGCGACTTCCGATTTCATGGTTTCACCTTCAGGAATTATTGATTCGGTGTGGCACCTGCATTTAATTTTCACGCAGTCGTACTCAGACTTTTGCAATCTCATTGGAAAGCAAATACAACACGTTCCTTCGACTCACAGCGCTGGCGAGTTAGTAAAATTTCAACGGGCAAAAGAAAGAACCAGAAAGCTGTACAATACTACCTTCGGAGAACAGCCAAAAGAAACCTGGGAATACGATGACATGTATGCCAGCCTGGAACTTCCCAAGGCCCGGCTAAAGATCAGGACATTTATAATACTCGGGATAATCACTTTCGCCCTATTGATGATTCCTTTTTATTTTTTGCTGAGGGCCGTGTATGTTCAAATTGACAATCCGTATTTTGTCTTAGGTTTTATCGCTGTCACTATTGTTACGTTTGGCTTCCTTGAAAACTATAACAGGCGTTACCTCGCAAGCACCTTTCAACGATTCAGTGAAGACAACTTCATTTATCATTTAAAACCTCTTGAACTCGTTTACTTAAAAACTCAAAAGCTATCAAATGTAATTCACGGTACCATTAATCAATTGGTTGAAGAAGGAGTAATAGCCGTGCACGATAATTTCACATTGGAACATACATTGAAGTTAAAAGTAAAAAATATAGAAGAGCACCAGGTGTTAGACACACTGCATAAATCCGGTAATGTACATTATTCAACACTACTGCACCAGTTGATGACAAAGCCCATTTTTGGAAATGTTCCTAATTGTTTAAATGCCTTTAAAAAATATTTTACCAAATCAAAGGCATTTGGGAAACTATTCTACATCAATTTTGTGATAGCCGGAATTTTGCTTCTGGCGGGATTAACAAGATATGCAACAGGCCTGCTAAGAGACAAGCCGGTTACCCAGATCTTTATGCTTAATATAGCTTTATCCCTTTTGATTATTGGTTATCTATGGAGATTAGCCAACCTCTTCTGCACCCAAACGATACCTGCATTTTACCGGCAGAAATTTTCAACTGCCAGGCAGGAAAATAACGGTTGGGAGATGCAATATTTTTTATCTGGCAATGCCGCTTTAGCCGTGTCTTTTATACCCCTCGTAGAATATTTCGAAAGACGAAATAGTAATTTAGGTTCTTCCTGTACCAGTTCCTGTGGTTCATCCTGTGGCAGTTCCTGTAGCAGCTGCGGGGGCTGTGGCGGCGGGGATTAGGCGATTGTAAAAAATAATCACTGCTATAAACCAAAGTATGTGCAACCGATGTATTTAAAATTAATGACAAGGTAGGGAGGATATTGCCAGGATTGCTTGCTGATATCCTCGTGGTAAAAGGCGATCCTTCAAAAAACATTTATGACATAGAAAATATAAAACTGGTTATGAAAAATGGGTTGACATATTTTTACAAATAAAAACTTTCCTTAAGTTTTTTGAAAAGATAACGGGCCGGAGTTTTTTGTTCCGGTTCGTTTAAAGCATTCTTCAAAAAAAAGAAAAATAAATTTTATGGATTATAAAGAATTCCGGAAAGCCGGCCACGACCTGATAGATTACGTAGCTGATTATTTGCAAAATATCAAAAACAAGCCCTTGTTTGCTGATGTGGCGCCTTCTTTATTAAACCAGCTTTTTGATCAGCCAATTCCGAATGACCCCAAATCTCTTGCTTCAATCCAAAAGATCCTTGAGGAAAAATTAATTCCTTATTGCACTCATGTGAATCACCCCGGCTATATGGGATTGATAACTCCATCTCCAAATCCTGCAGGTATTTTAGGCGATCTTTTAGCGGCAGCGCTCAATCAGAATTTAGGAGCTTATTCAATAAGCCCATCTGCTACCGCTATGGAACTTCGCGTGATCCGCTGGCTTAACGACCTGGTTGGATATGATGAAAAAGCCGGCGGCAATCTTACAAGCGGCGGCATGACGGCTAATTTCATCGGCTTAAAATTAGCAAGAGATTTTACAACCGGGGACGCCGCTCAACATGAAGGGCTAAATGGTAAGTGGGCCGTGTACGTTTCAGAAGAGCGCCATGTTTCAATTGATAAATCTGTAGATGCGGCCGGCATTGGAAGAAACAATCTGCGTGTATTACCCACTGATGATAACTACAGGGTGAGCTTACGAGCACTGGAAGATTCTCTGCAAAAAGACAAAGCAAATGGCATAAAGCCGATATGCATAATTGGGCTCGCCGGCACGACCAACCTTGGCGCGGTGGATGACCTGGAAGAATTACACGTAATAGCCGTGCGTGAAAATTGCTGGTTTCATGTGGATGCCGCATATGGCGGCGGGATGCTTCTTTCGAAAAAAAATCAAAATTTATTGAAGGGAATACAACTCGCGGATTCTGTAACCATTGATCCGCACAAATGGTTTTATGCACCGCTTGATGTAGGCGCCATCCTGGTGAAAGATCATTCGCGGTTACGGAAATCATTTGGAATTCAACATGCATACCTCACAGATCAAAGCGGTCAAAAAGATGAACGGTATCAATTTTATGAAAATGGTTTCGAACAATCGAAACGCTTTCGCAGCTTGAAAGTCTGGATGAGCTTTCAGCATTATGGAAAAGATACAATTGGGGAATGGGTGAACAATAATGTTGAGCAGGCAATGCATCTGCACAATCTTGCTATTAACAGCAAAGATTTTGATAGCGCTACAGAACCGAGGATGTCCGCGATCTGCATTCGGTATAAGGCTGCCGGCTTAACCGATGAAGACGTCACACGTCTTCATCATGTAGTCGCGGCCCGAATCGAGAAAGAAGGCAATTTTTGGTTTGCGACAACAGTGCTGAAAGGAAAGACATGGTTCCGGATAAATCCTGTAAACATTTATACAACCATAGAAACAATGGATGCGCTTTTCAAAACACTACAGGAATATTGCCACGAAGAAGCCGGCAAAATTTAAACGAGTATATAGGCTTTCATAAAAGTTTTGTACGGTCAACATTTCTAGCGATTATGGAATTCCCAACGTTTTTTTCATTCCTGTAAAAATTGTTTTCCATACAAGATTGAAAAAAGATTTACGAACATCGCGGTCGTAATGTGGATTTACTTCACGAAGGTTGCCATTGCGCGGATTGTCGTTCTTTACAATAATATTTGCAAGGAGGCTTTTCAGGCCTTTCTTTTTTACACCACCTGATTCCTCATCCCGTTTAAGCACGTCCACTTTAAGGTCGCTGTATTTCATTACCATCTTCCCGCCAGCCCCATAATTATTTCCTTTAAAATTAAAATCAAGCGAGTTTATAGTACCTGTATTCAATCGCATTAACGCCATCGGTACTGAAATTTTATTCAAAAGGTGCGCATCAAAAGAAGGAATATTTCCAATAGCAACAAATTTACCGCTGGTATCTTTTAGTGTAAAAGTAAAACTGCCATTTATAGGAATTGTCCCGAGCGCTTTTGCTTCAAAAGAAATTTGCATGGCATTATTTTTTTGAATGGCCTCCGCAACGTTTGTAATGTTGTCGATAGCAAGAGATGCATCAGTAAATTGTACAACTCCGGTACTGTCGCTTAATGCTTCTTTCTCTTTATATTCAATGTAGGCATGTGAAAATGTAGCCTTCGAAATATTTATCGGTATATCAATCTTGTCAATTAACTGCGAGGGATAACTCCCTACTTTACTTTTATCTTTCAAGGGCTTCTGGAGATCACGATAAATTTTTGCGGAAAGACTATTCACTTTTAGCGCCGATGCTATTATTTTTTTGTCAATAAGATTTTTCATGTCTATTCCTTCAAGCGCAATACCTTTTAGAATAACATCATACCTGTCTTTTTGAAAATGTTCTTTACTAGCAAATTCTTTCTCGCCATACATGGGCTTTATTACATACGACCCTATATCCAATTGCTTTCTTAAAGAATTAAGAACAACATTGCGGTACAGATAATTATAATCTCCTTCTTTTGATTTCAACGCTATGCTGCTACAACTTACTTCTACTTCCTTGCTGTAATCAATAGGATGTTTCTGTACTTTATAAATTTCATCAGCTGTCACATTATTTATTTTAATGGCGACGTTTCCAATTTTAAATTTGCTTTTTGCAGCGGGTATATAATTCACTTCCGGGAAATTGAGATGATTCATATCAATGCTGTAAACATGCCTGAAACCGGTAGTATCCACCTTCTTATTTTTTTTCCCGGTTGCGGTTTTTAGATTTGAAAGAGGAGGCTCGTAAAGGTTGATGTGTTCACACGCGATTTTTCCTACAATTATATTTTTGTTTTTTACAAATTCATTCGCATCCAGTCCCTCAAGGTGCAGGTTCTTCGCATTTAAAAGCCTTATGCCTTTCGACGTATCATCTTCAAACCTGTTCACCTCAATGCTACCGAGCGAAAGCCGGTTTTCTTCTCCCTGGAAATTGATATTATTCAATCTTAATTCTGGCCGGTCATTACTGTAGGTTACAAACGACGCAACATTTAAATCGGCCTCTTTAGAAAAAAGCGTCCGGCTGGTATCAAGATTATGTGCACTGTCTATTAACACATCTCTCAATTGTACATTTCCGTTCATAAAATCAAAATCCTTCTCTTTGGAAGCAAAGTTTATTGCTTTTACGTTCGCATTATTAATAAAAACATGTCCTGCTTTAATGACCTTCAGATTGCCGAGTATTTCCTCGTATATTGCCTTTGCCTCTACATTAATATTTGTCTCCTTCTTTAAAGATTTTAAAAAATATACTATTACCTCGGGATCAGTTATCACCACGGAATCACCAATCATTTGTTCGCCGAGTAATGTCTTATCAGTTTGCACGCCGGTCACGCTTATAGAAGCTATTTTAATATCCAGTAAAACATAAGGAAGGTCATTGAAATTGGAATTCTTAATTCTGAAGGTATCAGGGGCCACATGAATATTCTTCAAATAGGCCGTACCCAATATTTCATCAAAGTGAAGCGAATCGTATTTAATTGTATAAAGGCTGTCCGTTTCGTTTGCGATTGTGCTGCGGAGGGTTTCATTTACAATCCTGTATTTATTTTTTTGCCAGATAAAAAATACAATGCCCAGAGCAATGATAATTCCGAGCGTTATTAATATAAATTTTCGGGATACGGATTTCAGAAAATTGGGCAGGTGCATATAATTTTTATAATTAGAAAATCAGGTTGTAGCGGAACTCAAATTTAAAGTTTTAGTTTTGACACTTATCGAATTATTATGAATATTGAATTTAACAGAAATGAAGATGCCATGAAAATGGCATTGAGTCAGGTTGAACAATTATTAAACAAAATTGAAAAAGGGGGTGGTAAAAAGGCCATTCAAAAGCAGAAGGAAAGGAATAAACTAACTGCCCGGGAACGGATAGAATACTTACGCGATTCTCATATGCCATTTTTAGAAATGGGGGCTTTTGCGGGTTATGGAATGTATGAAGAACATGGTGGTTGCCCGGCAGGCGGCACCGTAGCAGGTATTGGTTATGTAAGCGGAAAGCAATGCGTAATAATTGCCAATGATCAAACTGTAAAAGCCGGCGCCTGGTTTCCAATTACCGGAAAAAAAAATTTAAGGATGCAGGAAATGGCTATGGAGAATAAATTGCCCGTCATTTACCTGGTGGACAGCGCCGGTGTATTTCTCCCCATGCAGGATGAAATTTTTCCTGATAAAGAACACTTTGGCCGCATATTCAGGAATAATGCAAGAATGAGCGCTATGGGAATTACGCAGATCGCCGCAGTGATGGGCCCCTGTGTTGCAGGCGGCGCCTATCTTCCTATAATCAGCCATGAGACCCGATGGTAGAAGGAAACGGTTCTATTTTTTTAGCCGGACCTTACCTCGTGAAAGCTGCAATCGGAGAAGTTACGGACAATGAAACATTGGGAGGTGCAGCAACGCATACTGAAATAAGCGGTATTGCTGATTATAAATTTGATACAGAAGAAAAATGCCTCGACGAAATAAAAAAGATCATCGGGAAAATCGGCGAATTCCCTAAAGCCGGGTTTAACAGGATTACGTCGCTGCGACCTGCAAAAAATCCTGAAGAAATTTACGGCATTTTTCCGGAGGGCAATACCAGGCCATATGATATGCTTGAAATAATTGATAGAATTGTCGACGCTTCGACGCCGCTTAGCACAGGTTCTTCGACTGCGCTCACTAAAAGTCGTGATTTCAAAACTTCTGAAAGAAAAAGCTCATTTGAACAATTTAAGCAGGAATATGGTAAAACAATTGTTTGTGGTTACGCAAGAATTGACGGATGGGCCGTTGGTATTATTGCGAATCAAAGATTGAATATCAAAAATAAAAAGAGAGAATTGCAAATAGGCGGTGTTATATATAATGACAGTGCTGATAAGGCGGCAAGGTTTATCATGAACTGCAATCAGAAAAAAATTCCTCTTATTTTCTTGCAGGATGTTACTGGCTTTATGGTGGGCAGCCGAAGTGAGCATAGCGGCATTATAAAAGATGGCGCTAAAATGGTGAATGCCGTTGCTAATTCAGTAGTTCCAAAATTACTATCATAATGGGTAATTCTTATGGAGCAGGTAATTATGCAATGTGTGGAACGTTATGATCCGCGGTTTATTTATGCATGGCCTTCAGCCAGGATTGCGGTAATGGGTGGCGAACAGGCGGCAAAGACATTGTTACAAATACAAGTAGCCTCACTCAAATCAAAAGGAGAGGTAATAACGCCCGAGGCGGAAGAAAAACTTTTATCGGAAATGACAGACAGGTATTCAAGTCAAACGACTGCTTTTTATGCCGCCTCACGTTTATGAAGATGCCATTATCGATCCGCTGGAGACAAGAAAAATTATATCTGAAAATATTCTCGCTGCCGATCATAATGCTGAAATTGCTGATTTCAAAACCGGCGTTTTCCAGGTTTAAAAAGTGCAGCATGGTGCGGAATGCGTATCAAACTAAACGGTACCTTTTATAAAAAAATAATATTTCACGGCGACAGACCACAAGATTTTTCGAACCAGTATTTTATGAGAAAAAACCTTTACTAAAATTTCTTATTGCAGGCACCCTGGCTATCTTTCTTTTGCGAAGTTGCAAAGACGACAGCTATCTCACTAAGATACCTCCTTCTGCCGATCAGTCGTTCAAAGAAGAATTCGACACAGCCACCGCGGCACTTTCACGCGGATGGCGATTTATAAATGTAAGCGAGCCTGTTGGAAGCGGTATATGGCAAAATGGTGGAAGCATACCCCCGTTCTTCAATGCTTTTTCCAACAATGGAAGTAACGCCGGTTTTATAGGCGTGGACTATCTTTCTACTTCGGCAGAGAAGGGCACTATCAGTAACTGGATGGTGTCGCCACCTCTCCTCATGCAAAACGGTGATAAAATCACTTTCTACACAAGGGCTCTGCAACAGCCTTACGGAATTGATACGACAGACTTTGGAAACAGCGTGCAACTGCGGCTCAACACAATCAATGCCGATACAAATGTTGGGAACGGGCTTAATCCCGGCAACTTTACCAAAACAGTGCTCGCTATAAATCCACAATTAATCTATAGCAGTGTGCTGGCTCCCGATCCGGCCGCATATCCTGCTAATGGACACGCTTCGAAGCAACAATAGATGGAATTACCGGCCCGGTAAAAGGCCGGTTCGCTTTCAGGTATTTTGTAATAGACGGCGGTTCCAAAGGGAACGGTACAGGCATCGGCATTGATGCCGTTTCATATAAAAGCACAGGATACTGATTCACTAAAAAACCTTCGGCTTACAAATATTTTATAAATGAAAAACAGTAAAATTTTATTTCCTATTTCTTTCACTTTCTGCCTGTCAATAATATTTATTGCCTCGTGTACGAAAGATAAATTACAAATAAATAATTCACCTCCGCCGGATTCCACTGCTATACAAAATTCATCTTTCGTTGAAGAATTTGATACCGTCGGTAACCTTACTTCCAAAGGCTGGGCATTTAGAAACAACACTAACCCGGTGGGATCTACAGGATGGCGACAAGGCCGATATGAAAGAGAAGCTAACCAGGTAAAATTTACTTCGGTAGGGCCTTATCTTGGTTTTCCTGCATATAGCGCACACAATACGCCCAATGATTTTGTAAGCTGCGACATAAGTTGCCTCGGTGATGTATCAGGCAATGGCGGTAACATAAGCGCCTGGCTTATCTCGCCATCACTGGAAATGAAAAATGGTGATACGATCTCTTTTTACAGTCGCGCAACCGACGATGCTTTGTATTATGATCCCGCTACAGACCGCATGCAGGTTTGGGCAAATTTTACCGACGGCACTGCCGATGTAGGCACAACAGATGCAAGCACCTGGAGATTTACTACACTCCTCTTGGATATCAATCCCAATCGCGTGTATAATTACCAGGGAGGATTTCCTTCAAAATGGACGAAATACACAATAGAAATTTCCGGCATTCCAGGGAGCGGAAGTGTTACGAATGGCCGGTTTGCCTTCAGATATTATAATGTAGACGCCGGCTTACAGGGAGGAAGCGGCTCTGAAACGGAAACTATTACAATCCTACAGTCGTGGGTATCGACCAACTTTCCTTCAGGCATCATTAATTTATTTTAAAGCTGCTAATTATCTCGTCGCCGTTTATTATTATTTTCAATAACTCATGAATTTTTCATTTGCTTTATTTACTGCAGCCGGCATCATCCTGTTCTCGTGCTCGTCTCCCGCAGAGAAGCCTGTAAAGCCAATTTCAAAACAGATGAGATCAATAATAATATTGTGGCTTTGAAAAAAAATGCCATCAGCGGAGACCTTATTGTAAGAATGACAGATGATCTTATAAGCGAGCAAATAAAATTTTTGAATGAAAAAGAAAAGATCTATTCACATGCCGGAATTGTCATAATAAAAAATAATCAACCTTTTGTTTGCAATATTTCGCCTAATGACCCGGATAATGATACGATACAAATTGTACCTGTCGATTCATTTATTAATCCTGTCAAAAATCTAAAATGCGCACTGTATAGGTACGATCTCTCACAAGCAGAAAAAGATTCTTTATCCCGCATCCTCTTAAAATATAAAAATGATGACGTTCGGTTTGACTGGCTATATGATTTAAATACAAATGATAAAATGTATTGTGCGGAGTTAATTGATAAAGCATTGCAAAGAGCCACAAATAAGAGAATTGATTTTAAGGAGTCAAATATTCCGGTATCCATGCAGCCGGCCGTTTTTACTTTTTTTAAAAAAGAACATATTACCAAGAAAATGGTAGCGCAACGAAAAATAATTACTATTGATAATCTTTACCTAAGGAAAGATTGCAAAAAAATCATGAGCTTTTCATTAAAATATTTTCCGGATCATGAGTGAAAATAAAATTACAATATATACCGATGGCGCATCGAGAGGTAATCCCGGCAAGGGCGGTTATGGAGCTGTACTCATGTATGGAAATCATAAAAAAGAATTATCGAAAGGCTATCGGCTTACTACAAATAACCGCATGGAACTCATGGCAGTAATCGCTGCTCTTGAAGCTTTAAAAAAAGATAGCCTGAACATGGTAATTTATTCTGATAGTAATTATGTTGTAAAAGCTGTTATGGAAGGTTGGCTCAAAAAATGGATCAGGACCAACTTTAAGGGCGATATTAAAAACAGTGATTTATGGCTTAGATATGACGCCCTGGCCAAAAGCCATCACATTGAATTTAAGTGGGTAAAAGGCCATGCTCAAAACATAATGAACAACAGGTGCGATCAACTTGCAACAGAAGCCGCAGACGGAAATCATCTTTTGGTGGATGAAGGGTATGAGCAAGAGAATAAGGCTAAGAAATAATTATGATTCTGTGATTATCCTTTTATATGTTGCCCAGAAACTCTTAAGGTTTGCTTTGTGATAAGGTAATAACTTCCAAAAAGAATTCCGGAAAAAACAAGGGTAGCCGCAACACTCCATGGGTAAAAAGGCAAGCCGTCGGCAAAGCAAAGCAAAAGGCCGTTAAATGTTTTAGGCCGGCCCAGGCCCGCAAGAGGTGAGTTACTTAACCAGATCAGGAAATTTGAAATTAAAAAATAGGTAGTCGGTGCGGCTATGGATGCGAGTGCTATGCGGCCAATATTAAAGTTCTTAATAAAAAATCCAAATAACGTTAATGAAGTAAAGAGTATGTAATTGGTGATTTGCCCTTCATAGAAACCAGGCATATTTCCTACGCCGTTCCGGTATAAAATTTCATATAATGCATCGGAAACAAACATTGATAAAAGAGGTAGCAAAAAAGCAAACTTTTTATCTTTAATAATAGCGCCGCCAAATATCGCCATAGCTATCTGCGGGGCGAAACCATAAGGCCTTCCGGGCATGACCCTGTATAGTGAAGCGATTACAATTAATAAAATAAATCCTGTAACTATTTGCTTTGTAACTTTCATGATCTGTTCGTTTGCGCAAAAATAAGTATAATATTTTTTTATGCAGATTGCTTTTTTATCGTTGAACCTCTCGTGCCAGTAAGTTGATCTATTGTTCATATATTTATTTTATGACGGAAGCGATTAAAGACATGATTATTTAGCGGAAGAAATTATCAAAATGGCACATCATAATTCGACAGGGATTTTGGGAGAAAAAATGGCCCTAACCTGGCTCACTGCAAAAGGCTTTGAAATACTCCACCAAAACTGGCGGCACAGTCATTGGGAAGTAGATGTAATCGCCTCATTAAATGATGTATTGCATTTCATTGAAATCAAAACAAGGAGAACCAGGAAATTCGGCTTCCCGGAAGAAGATGTCACCAAAAAGAAATTAATCAATCTCATAAATGCTTCCGAAGAATTTATGTGTCAATACCCAGGGTGGAAAAATATTCAATTTGATATTCTTTCAATTACACTATCAAAAAATCAACCGGTGGAATATTTCTTTATAGAGGATGTTTCGATATAGGTTCACTTCTTTCCAAAGTCTCTCTGCGATAGTAATATCAGGAAACAAATCGCAAAGCGTCAGAGGAATAATAAAGAATAAATTTGTTTTTTTAAATTTTATGCCATCAAAACAAATTCTCGCATTAAGCAGTTCCCGGGTTGGAAACGAAAGTTATCTTGAGTCAGCAGCTTCCGTCATAAAAGATTTTCTTGGAGCACCGCCTTTGCAAATTGCATTTATTCCATTTGCCCTGGTAAATAAAAATTACGATACATACGTAAATGATGTCGCTGCTGCTTTAAAGGATTTACCACACCGTATTATTTTGGCCAACCACGATAACGCAAAAAAAATTATAGCGGAAAGCGATGTAATCATGACTGGCGGCGGCAATACTTTTAAGCTTCTTCACAACATTTATGAAGCGGGAATTTTAGAAATTATCCGTAATAAAATAAATGAGGGCACGCCCTATATTGGCTGGAGTGCGGGATCAAACATTACTGGCCCAACCATTGGTACCACCAATGATATGCCCGTGATACAGCCACAAAGTTTTAAAGCGCTGGGCGCTTTTCCATTTCAAATAAACCCGCATTATTACAACCAGGAGCCTGAAGGCTTTAATGGTGAAACCCGCAACCAAAGGCTGTTCGAATTCATAAATATGAATCGTACTTCAAAAATTATTGGATTACCGGAAGGCACCGCATTGTTGCTACGGGATTCCGTATTAAAATTTATTGGCGGGGACGACGGTATACTGTTCTCCGCAGGAGAAAACAATACCGAAGTAGTAACGAGGCAAATTGAGCCCGGAGAGGATCTTACTTTTCTATTTTGAATAAGTTTTCAAGTTTTAAACCGTACATTCAACTACTATTTTCGTGTCATGATTTTAGAAAAAATTTTCTTTAGTTACTCACGGGCTGATGGCTCTGATTTTGCGTTAAGGCTTGCACTCGACCTTAAAAAGGAAGGTTTTAATGTTTGGATAGACCAGGAGGATATAAGAGCCGGATCGGAATGGGACCTGGAAATTGAAAAGGCACTGGAAACATGCGATTGTCTATTGTTTATAGAAACGGCAAAATCAGTAACTTCCAATAACGTACTCGACGAAGTATATTATGCACTCGAAAGAAAGAAAAAGGTGATACCGCTAATATTGTAGACAGCAAAACACCTTTCCGCCTGCAAAGATTGCAACACATAGATTTTTCCAAAAATTATCATTCGGGATTATGCTCGTCCCCCTATTAATGAGCTCAGAGATACTACCGCTGCGGAATCCTTTGAAGCCTGCAGAAACAAAACCGTTGGCAAAAGCTGCTGAACCATTCTATAAAAAGTATGTGGGGCTTACTTTAATAATAGCTTCCCTTCTGATTATAATAGCAACAGCCTCGTATATACATTAAATAAAAAAGAAATCAGTGACCGGCGAAAATGACGCAGTAGTAAACTTAAATGATAGTCTAGAGCGCGACAAATCGATGGCTATTGAGCCAAAAGAAGCATCAGAAAATAACCTGCCAGCCAATGAAGAAGAAAGAAAGTAAGGCCTGCCAATAATAATAACAAAGAAGAGGACCCAGCCAATGAAGCGATGCAGCGACCAGGCCGGGCAATAGAACAGTTATGCCCTGGAGATTTCGCAGGCGATTGGAAGCTCGCGAGCGTTGAACCAAAAGCGGAATCAGTAAAAGGATTCCTGAAGATTGAAGCAACGGATGAAAAAAAAGTTGGCATAAAAACCTTCATGCAATTTAATTATTTCAAAACGTATGACACAGCTTTCTTAAGTGTTTTTAATGCCTTTGCCGGCTGCAGCTCATGCGAGAATCACAGTGAGAAGATATGAAACTCGCAGCGAACATGTTGCCGTTGGCTCTCGAGGTTTATAAAAGTTTTAACACAAATACGCTCCGGGAGCTGGTAAGGCCGGCGATACCGGTATTCAATGCCGGCTCAAATAAATCAATTCGCGCTTCAGTTACCTTGAACATTTTAGACAATAACACGGCGGTTATCAAAATACAACAACCTGCTCCCACTGAACTTTTCTCATGGAATGATTTTGAAACCCTTTGTCTTATTCTTTTTGCTTTTCGAAAGATCTAGATTAATTTGATCCACCTTTAACGGTTTTATTTTTCAAATCCAGCCTTTTAAAACATTTAACGATTTTTTTCAAAATTGACACAATTAATATTCTTTAAAAAATATAAATGCGTAGCTGAAGCAGGCTGTGATGAATTATATAAAAATTGGCGAGCCGTTATTTTTTTTCAATTTGAATTTAATTAATACCACAGCAATCATATTGCAATATTCGATATGAAAGAATTTCTGTATTCAGTCGTTTTAATCAATAATCCCGGTAATGCTAATGGCGGGTAAGACAGCCAACAGCATTACCAAAAAATACCGGCTCCGTAATATCAATGACGAGAATTATTGACGACGAGATCCATTGTGTTCAAGAGCTTAAACTAATGCTGAATTAAATATCGCCCGGATGTTATCATCGCGGGACAAGATTGCTCATCAAGAGAAGGGCTTGAAGCAATTAAAAGATTGAAACCTGATCTTGTATTTCTGGATATTGAAATGCCGGGTATGAATGGTTTTGAATTGCTGGAACAATTTACCGAGATTTCTTTCGCCGTTATTTTTACAACCTGTTATGATCAATATGCTATCAAAACAAATACGTTTCAGTGCGTTGGATTATTTATTAAAAACTTGTTCTTTACAAAGAACTAATTCGCGCCGTTAAAAAAGTGGAAGACAAAAGGGATTTACCTTCGGCCGGCCAGTTCCAGGTTCTTCTGGATCAAATCCGTATAAAGGGAAATGATTTTAATAAACTGGCTGTGCCTACATTAGAAGGCTTTGAATTGATACCCGTTGATCAGTTGATGCGCTGCAATGCGAACGATAATTATACCTGCTTTTACTTGAAAGATAAAAACAAGATCATCGCCTGTCGTACTTTAAAAGAGATCGGAGGAACAGTTGAGGGAATTCAAATTCTTTATTCGCGTACATCATCCTCCAATAGTGGCAATCTTAATGAAGTGGTAATGTATATTTGTGGTGAAAGAGGTGCATCTTATATTAAGTGATGGAACTTCAATAAATGTCTCAAAAGGAGTGAAGAGAGAAACTTTTAAATACCCTGTATCCTACGAGGTATTGAATAAAATAATTACTCACTCATTTAGCCTACGGGGCTAGTCGTAAAGTGTTGACTTACTCAGTTTGGCTAACTTTAACCTCAACACGCTTTTAGTTTTGATATTGTAAATACTATCTGTCATTTTTAAATATTGAAACAATGAAAACTACATTTAATTATTTGTTAATTGCCGGTGCGGCAATAACCTTATCCGTTGGCAACATATTGGGCCAGGCGCCGCTCACGAAAATCAAGCACAGCCGCCCGGTTTGACTACGGTGATAAATCATCGAACTCTTCCAACAACGTTTCTCTCGCCGTGCCAACAGCAAGCGAAAAAGCTTTGAATGCCTTTTCTAAATCATTTCCTGATGCCACTGATGAAAATGTGGGAGACAGGGTCGAAAAAAATTGGTTGTTGATTTTATCAAAAATACGTAATACCATAAAAATCTTTACACCGCCAAAGGGAATCTAATTTATTCTCTTTGCTATGGATCGGAAAGAGACTTACCCCGCGACATCAGAAAAATTGTAAAAAGGGAATATATCGACTACAATATTACCCAGGCGGTAATAGGCAAATGAAGATAGCAGGAACGTAATGGCTAATAAATCTTGACGACGACAATAACTTTATAACTGTAGCAGTGGAAAACGGTTCTATTGGTGAATTTGAGCTGTTTTAAAAGAAGCTAAAACTAATAATAATCCTGCCCTTATATTTTTCCAATTCTGCGATAACGTAGCGACGATTTGAAAATAGAAAAAAGCCAAAAGAAGCTGATTTCTTTTGGCTTTGTCTAATAAAGTCCAGGAATCATTCCTGGGCGCTCATGTCGGGGTTAACAGCGTCAAATTGTTGTTTCATTTCTTGTCTTTCTTTCACCTTTATTGATTACCCGCTTCTCTAAATATATGCTATTTTCCCACTTTCAAAAAAGATTTGTTTTATCATTTGGCATCTTAGGTAGATGCCCTGGCACTACTGAATTAAATTCCAATCGCCAGGAAGTTCAAATGTTTTAAGATAATTTGTAAGTAGCTATTTTAAATTTGGGTGGCCATTTTTTTAAAGAGCATTTGCAATTTGCATTGCGTTATTTCTAACTCTGAATATTTTTCGGAGTGCAAAGTTTCAAAAATTTGCGCCGCAAATTATATCCGCTTGCATAAACTTTCTTACAAATTCAAAACTCCATTTATCCTTACAACATTTGAACAGTCGTTAATGTATCCTTTCCTTTCCCTTCGGGGAAGGGTTGAGTAGGGATCACTTTCTTATTAAAATATTGCAGC
>CAWGWY010000019.1:0-18424 GCA_963826435.1 uncultured Chitinophagaceae bacterium
TAGTCCCGGAATGCCTGTCTACTGAAAATTTAGCCTTTTCTTTTTTATCTGATTGCTCCAGCTATCTATGCGGGTTGTAATTATCACGTTTCCCTGCTGCAATTCTGCAAAAATCTCTTCCACTTTTTCTGCGGCTTGCGGCGTATCAACATTATCAAATATTAAGAGCCAGTTTTTATATTGATTCAGCCAGTTTATGACAGCGGCATATTTTATTTGTTCATCCTGTGCAGTTTGTTCAGGCAGGTTTAAAATACGTGGGGCCGAAAGACTGGCAATGTTGGTGATAAGCACTTCAGGTGAGGCAGCATTCACAAAGAGTAAAGCCGTGTAATCATCTTTATGCCGCCATGCGTACTCAACCGCAAGCCTGGTTTTGCCCATTCCCCCAAGGGCATGAATTGCAATTCCGGCCACGCGGTTTGTTATACTCTGAAACGATTCACGTAAGTCTTTAACAAAATTCTCCCTTCCTTTAAATGCAGAACCGATACTTTGATAGGGCAGGTTTATGGGTTTTACTTTTGATATGGCATTCAATATATCGCCAAGCTTTGATTGATATAGCTTTTTTACTAACTCGTCTTCGGTATTAAAATGTATCTCATCATAATAACCTAAGTTTTTTAAGTATTCTAAATGCTTATGCTGCTTAACTGTTTGTTCCTGGTCTTTTATATAACGATTGTCTCTTATCGTACCTGGCAAAGGCGATAGCAATGAAAAGCCGCTTACTGTGATAGATGGCGAGATAAGCCTCCCATTGGGTATAGCTTAATTTATCTTTTCCCTCCAGCACTGGTTGCAGTTGCGGAAATCGCTTTGCAAAATCAGGGTATTTATTGTTGATGTATTGAATGGAAAGTTCATTTGCCATACTGCCGGTCATATCGCCACAAATATGTATTATGGCTTCACAATGTTGTACGTATTCATCCAGCTTTTCTAATGTTGCTCCGCCATAAGCAATAAAATCTTCCTGGATCTTTGTATCAAGATTAGGCCTGCTCAGATCCCTGCGGATAGCATCGCGGTAACTTGCAAATTCATCGCTTACGCAGGAAATAAACAAACTCGCCATTCTTTAGAAGTTATATTCTAAGATAGAATTATTTTAAGGAATATGGAATCTAACAAACAGCAGCAAAACCCAATTCAAAATAATTAATTTAGTATCTCATTTAAATCAATCATTCTCCAGTGAATAAAAATCTTTGGAATAAAATTTTGGAATTCGATCCGGATGCTCCTGTAAGCGAATATGGCTTTTCAACCCGGTTGGCTAATGAAAATTACTGGACGAAACAATTTACCGAAACTGCTATCCTGGAGTATAAGAAATTTATGTACCTGGCCGCGACTTCCGATTTTATGGTTTCACCTTCAGGAATTATCGATACCGTGTGGCACCAGCATTTAATTTTTACACAGTCCTACTCCGACTTTTGCGACCTCCTCGGGAAACAAATTCAACACGTTCCTTCCACCCGTAACCAGGAAGAATTTCTAAAATTTCAACAGGCAAAAGAGCGCACAAAAAAATTGTACTATACTACCTTCGGAGATCAGCCAAAAGAAACCTGGGAATACGACGACATGTATGCCAGCCTGGAACTTCCCAAGGCCCGGCTAAAGATCAGGACATTTATAATACTCGGGATAATCACTTTCGCCATATTGATTATTCCTTTTTATTTTTTGCTGAGGCCCGTGTATGTCCAAATTGACAATCCGTATTTTGTCTTAGGTTTTATCGCTGTCACCATTGTTACATTTGGCTTACTTGAAATCTATAACAGGCGTTACCTCGCAAGCACCTTTCAACGATTCAGTGAAGACAACTTCATTCATCATTTAAAACCTCTTGAACTCGTTTACTTAAAAACTCAAAAGCTATCAAATGTAATTCACGGTACCATTAATCAATTAGTTGAAGAGGGAGTAATAGCCGTGCATGATAATTTCACATTGGAACATACATTGAAGTTAAAAGTAAAAAATATAGAAGAGCACCAGGTGTTAGACACACTGCATAAATCCGGTAATGTAAATTATTCAACATTGCTGGGCCAGTTGTTGACAAAGCCCATTTTTGGAAATGTTCCTAATTGTTTAAATGCCTTTAAAAAATATTTTACCAAATCAAAGGCATTTGGGAAACTGTTCTACATCAATTTTGTCGATAGCCGGAATTTTGCTGCTGGCGGGATTAACAAGATATGCAACAGGCCTGCTAAGAGACAAGCCGGTTACCCAGATCTTTATGCTTAATATAGTTTTAGCCGTTTTGATTATTGGTTATCTATGGCGATTAACAAACCTCTTCTGCACCCAAACGATACCTGCATTTTACAAGCAGAAATTTTCAACTGCCAGGCAGGAAAGTAACGGTTGGGAGATGCAATATTTTTTATCTGGCAACGCCGCTTTAGCAGTGTCTTTTATACCCCTCGTAGAATATTTCGAAAGACGAAATAGTAATTTAGGTTCTTCCTGTACCAGTTCCTGTGGTTCATCCTGTGGCAGTTCCTGCAGCAGTTGCGGGGGCTGTGGCGGCGGGGATTAAATCGATTGTAAAAATAATCACTACTATAAACCAAAGCATGTGCAACCGGCTTTCAGGATAAAAATTGATAAGCGGTGAGAGTTCATTAAGAAATAATATTACTTTTAATTCATTACGATGAAAACGGCTGCTTTTATATTATTAACCTGCTTCATAAGTTACTTAATTGAAACAATAAACATCCCTCTTTCTTTTGCGACAACCTGTAAGAAAACAATCCCTTGCTCCGCGATGAAAGAACATTGTACGAAAAGAGCGAAAGAGAATAAGCCCTCAAAAACGGATTCGAAAAGCGGCGAAACTTCTTGTGTAAATTGTCCTTTGAATTGCCTAACCATCTTTGAAGTTTATAAAGTTGCCCTTAATCTCCACATAGTTTATAAAAAAGAGTATCCTTCGATTACGAGTTATGTCTTGCCCGGTTACATCCCCGGCGCATGGAAGCCACCGAATAATATTTCAGTATAAAAACTAAAAAATATTATTCATTCAAAAAATATATAATGAAAAAAATATTTTTATTGGGGTTGACTTACATTTTATTTTCTGGCTCTGTTGTATTTGCAGGCGGTCATAAAGATTGCAAAAATTGTAAACAGAAACAGTGTACAGAAAAGTGTAAGGACAAATGCCCGAAAAAGTAAATGTTCGCAGTCATAATAAAATGCCTGCAACACGAATCCCCCTTAACCGGGGGATTTTTTTTATCGCTGTTCCCTGTTATGTATCAACTGACATTTTTTTACTAAAGCGGAAACAAAAAAGATTCTTACTTGAATCCACTTCCCGCATTGTTGCATTTAATTATTGCCTTTCAATTTTGATATGCTAAATTTAAAAATAATTCAACATACTATGATGGCATTTCAGAAAAAAATAAAAGGCCCTATATTTTTATTGCTGCCAATTTTTTCATCGGCACAACTGAGCCGGGATTCTGTTTACATTCTTCAACCCGAACGAGTTTTTGATGGGGAGCAAATGCATGAAGGCTGGCAGGTGGTTGTGAAAAATGATACGATAAAATTTGCCGGAATATTAAACAAAAATATTTTAAATGCAAAAATAATTGAGCTTACCGGTTGTACTTTATTACCCGGCCTGATAGAAGGGCACAGTCATCTATTTTTACATCCTTATAATGAAACGCCATGGAACGACCAGGTGTTGAAAGAATCACGTGCAGAAAGAGTCGCAAGGGCGACAGTACATGCACATAAAACATTAATGGCCGGCTTTACAACCGTTCGCGATCTTGGTACCGAAGGCGCAGGTTATGATGATGTGGGATTAAAAACGGCCATCGAAAAAGGAATTATTCCCGGGCCGCGTATGCTGGTAGCAACAAGAGCAATAGTGGCAACAGGAAGCTATGGCCCTAAAGAATTAAGCAATGATATTGAATCACCAAAAGGCGCCGCAGAAGCAGATGGAACGGAAGGCGATCACAAAAGAAGTAAGAACACAAATTGGTAAAGGCGCTGATGTAAGTAAAGTTATATGCAGATTATCGATGGGGACTAAATAAGCGAAGCGATGCCAACTTTTACAGTTGATGAATTAAAAAAAGCAGTGGAAGATGCAGCGAGCAGTGGAAGAATAGTAGCAGCACATGCAACTACAGCAGAAGGAATGCGACGAGCATATGCGCCGGCGTTACAACAATCGAGCATGGAGATGACGGCACGCCGGAAATATTTAAATCAATGAAGCAAAAAAATATTGCCCTCTGCCCCACCCTTGCTGCCGGCGATGCAATAGCGCAATATAATGGCTGGCAAAAACGCAACTGACGCGAACCGTAAGAATTCAACAAAAGCGAAAGAGTTTAAGGAAGCTTAAAAGCCGGCGTTACCATTTGCATGGGTGGTGATGTAGGCGTGTTTACCCATGGAGATAATGCCCGTGAAATGGAACTGATGGCTGACTATGGAATGAAGCCAGTTGATGTACTTAGGTCAGCGACCTCGGTAAATGCAGATGTATTTAAAATTAATGACAAGGTAGGGAGAATATTGCCAGGATTGTTTGCTGATATACTCGTGGTAAAAGGCGATCCTTCAAAAAACATTCATGACATAAGAAATATAAAGCTGGTGATGAAAAATGGCGTGATATATTTTTACAAATAAAAACTTTCCTTAAGTTTTTTGAAAAAGATAAAGGGTCAGAGCTTTTGTTCCGGCTCGTTTAATGCATTTTTCAAAAAAAATAAAAATCGATTTTATGGATTACAAAGAATTCCGGAAAGCCGGCCACAACCTGGTAGATTACATTGCTGATTATTTGCAAAATATTAGTGACAAGCCTTTGTTTGCTGATGCGGCGCCTTCTTTTTTAAACCAGCTTTTTGATGAGCCAATTCCGAATGACCCAAAATCTCTTGCTTCCATCCAAAAGATCCTTGAAGAAAAATTAATTCCTTATTGCACGCATGTGAATCACCCGGGCTATATGGGATTGATAACTCCATCTCCAAATCCAGCAGGTATTTTAGGCGATCTTTTAGCGGCAGCACTCAATCAAAATTTAGGAGCTTATTCAATAAGCCCATCTGCCACCGCTATGGAACTTCGCGTGATCCGCTGGCTTAACGACCTTATTGGCTATGATGAAAAAGCCGGCGGCAATCTTACAAGCGGCGGCATGACGGCTAATTTCATCGGCTTAAAATTAGCAAGAGATTTTACAACCGGGGATGTCGCTCAACATGAAGGGTTGCATGGCAAATGGGCTGTGTACGTTTCGGAAGAGCGCCATGTTTCAATTGATAAATCTGGAGATGCGGCCGGCATCGGAAGAAACAACCTGCGTGTATTACCCACTGATGATAACTACAGGGTGAGTTTAAGTGCATTGGAAGACTCTCTGGAAAAAGACAAAGCAAATGGCATAAAGCCAATATGCATAATTGGGCTCGCCGGTACAACCAACCTTGGCGCGGTGGATGACCTGGAAGAATTACACGAAATAGCCGTGCGTGAAAATTGCTGGTTTCATGTGGATGCCGCATATGGTGGCGGCATGCTTCTTTCGAAAAAAAATAAAAATTTATTGAAGGGAATACAACTTGCGGATTCTGTAACCATTGATCCGCACAAATGGTTTTATGCGCCGCTTGATGTAGGCGCCATCCTGGTGAAAGATCATTCGCGGTTACGGAAATCATTTGGAATTCAACATGCTTACCTCACAGATCAAAGCGGTCAAAAAGATGAGCGGTATCAATTTTATGAAAATGGTTTCGAACAATCGAAGCGTTTTCGCAGCTTGAAAGTCTGGATGAGCTTTCAGCATTATGGAAAAGATACAATTGGCGAATGGGTGAACAACAATGTTGAGCAGGCAATGCACCTGCACAATCTTGCTATCAACAGCAAAGATTTTGATAGTGCTACAGAACCAAGGATGTCCGCGATCTGCATTCGGTATAAGGCTGCTGGCCTAACTGATGAAAACGCCACAAGTCTTCACCATGTAGTCGCTGCCCGAATCGAGAAAGAAGGCAATTTTTGGTTTGCAACAACTGTGCTAAAAGGAAAGACATGGTTTCGGATAAATCCTGTAAACATTTATACAACCACAGAAACAATGGATGCGCTCTTTAAAACACTGCAGGAATATTGCCACGAAGAGTCCGGCAAAATTTAAAGGAGTATATAGGCTTTCATAAAAGTTTTGTACGGTCAACATTCCGACTGTTAGCGATTATGGAATTCCCAACGTTTTTTTCATTCCTGTAAAAATTGTTTTCCATACAAGATTGAAAAAAGATTTACGAACATCGCGGTCGTAATGTGGAGTTACTTCACGAAGATTGCCATTGCGCGGATTGTCGTTCTTTACAATAATATTTGCAAGGAGGCTTTTCAGGCCTTTCTTTTTTACACCACCTGACTCCTCATCGCGTTTAAGCACATCCACTTTAAGGTCGCTGTATTTCATTACCATCTTTCCGCCGGCACCATAATTATTTCCTTTAAAATTAAAATCAAGTGAATTTATAGTACCGGTATTCAATCGCATTAAGGCCATTGGTACCGAAATTTTATTCAACAGGTGGGCATCAAAGGAAGGAATATTTCCCACAGCAATAAACTTGCCGCTGGTATCTTTTAGTGTAAAAGTAAAACTGCCATTTATTGGGATCGTCCCAATAGCTCTTGCTTTAAAAGAAATTTTCATGGCGTTATTTTTTTGAATTGCCTCCGCAACGTTTGTAATGTTATCGATAGCAAGAGATGCATCAGTAAATTGTACAACTCCGGTACTGTCGCTTAATGCTTCTTTCTCTTTATATTCAATGTAAGCATGTGAAAATGTAGCCTTCGAAATATTTATCGGTATATCAATCTTGTCAATTAACTGCGAGGGATAACTCCCTACTTTACTTTTATCTTTCAAGGGTTTCTGGAGATCGCGGTAAATTTTTGCGGAAAGGCTATTCACTTTTAGCGCCGATGCTATTATTTTTTTATCAATAAGATTTTTCATGTCTATTCCTTCAAGCGCAATACCTTTTAGAATGACATCATACCTGTCTTTTTGAAAATGTTCTTTATTAGCAAATGCTTTCTCACTATACATGGGCTTTATTGTGTACGAGCCTATATCCAATTGCTTTCTTAAAGAATTGAGAACAACATTCCTGTATATATAATTATAATCTCCCTCTTTTGATTTCAACGCTATGCTGCTACAGCTCACTTCTACTTCCTTGCTGTAATCCATAGGATGTTTTTGTACCTTATAAATTTCATCAGCTGTTACATTATTTATTTTAATGGCGACATTTCCAAGTTTAAATTTGCTTTTTGCAGCGGGTATATAATTCACTTTCGGAAAATTGAGGTGATTCATATCAATGCTGTAAACATGCCTGAAGCCGGTAGTATCCACCTTCTTATTTTTTTTCCCCGCCGCGGTTTTTAAATTTGAAAGAGGAGGCTCGTAAAGGCTGATATATTCACACCCGATTTTACCTACAATTATATTTTTGTTTTTTACAAATTCATCTGCATCCAGCCCCTCGAGGCGCAGGTTTTTTGCGTTTAAAAGCCTTAGGCCTTTTGACGTATCATCTTCAAACCTGTTCACCTCAATGCTACCGAGCGAAAGCCGGTTTTCTTCTCCCTGGAAATTAATATTATTCAATCTTAATTCTGGCCGGTCATTACTGTAGGTTACAAACGATTCAACATTTAAATCAGCCTCTTTAGAAAACAGCGTCCGGCTGGTATCAAGATTATGTGCACTGTCAATTAACACATCTCTCAATTGTACATTTCCGTTCATAAAATCAAAATCCTTCTCTTTGGAAGCAAAGTTTATTGCTTTTACGTTCGCATTATTAATAAGAACATGTCCTGCTTTAATGACCTTCAGATTGCCGAGTATTTCCTCGTATATCGCCTTTGCCTCTACATTAATATTTGTCTCCTTCTTTAAGGATTTTAAAAAATATACTGTTACCTCGGGATCCGTTATCACTACGGAATCGCCAATCATTTGTTTGCCGAGTAATGCCTTATCAGTTTGCACGCCGGTCACGCTTATAGAAGCTATTTTAATATCCAGTAAAACATAAGGAAGGTCATCGAAATTGGAATTCTTAATTCTGAAGGTATCAGGGGCCACATGAATATTTTTCAAATAGGCGGTATCCAATATTTCATCAAAGTGAAGCGAATCGTATTTAATTCTATAAAGGCTGTCCGTTTCATTTGCGATTGTGCTGCGGAGGGTTTCATTTACAATCCTATATTTATTTTTTTGACAGTAAAAAATACAATGCCCAGAGCAATGATAATTCCGAAAGCTATTAATATAAATTTTCGGGATACGGATTCAGAAAACTGGGCAGGTGCATATAATCTTTATAATTAGAAAATCAGGTTGTAGCGGAACTCAAATTTAAAGTTTTAGTTTTGACACTTATCGAATTATTATGAATATTGAATTTAATAGAAATGAAGATGCCATGAAAATGGCATTGAGCCAGGTTGAACAATTATTAAATAAAATTGAAAAAGGGGGCGGTAAAAAGGCCATTCAAAAGCAGAAGGAAAGGAATAAACTAACTGCCAGGGAAAGGATAGAATACTTACGCGATTCTCATATGCCATTTTTAGAAATGGGCGCTTTTGCTGGTTATGGAATGTATGAAGAACATGGCGGTTGCCCGGCTGGCGGCACTGTGGCGGGTATTGGCTATGTAAGCGGAAAGCAATGCGTAATAATTGCCAATGATCAAACTGTAAAAGCCGGGGCCTGGTTTCCAATTACGGGGAAAAAGAATTTAAGAATGCAGGAAAATGGCAATGGAGAATAAATTGCCCGTCATTTACCTGGTGGACAGCGCCGGTGTATTTCTCCCCATGCAGGATGAAATTTTTCCTGATAAAGAACATTTTGGCCGCATATTCAGGAACAATGCAAGAATGAGCGCCATGGGAATCACGCAGATCGCACCAGGATGGGCCCCTGTGTTGCAGGCGGAGCCTATCTTCCCATAATGAGCGATGAGACCCTGATGGTAGAAGGAAACGGTTCTATTTTTTTAGCCGGACCTTACCTCGTGAAAGCTGCAATCGGACAAGTTACAGACAATGAAACATTGGGAGGTGCAGCAACGCATACTGAAATAAGCGGTATTGCTGATTATAAATTTGATACAGAAGAAAAATGCCTCGACGAAATAAAAAAGATCATCGGGAAAATCGGCGAATTCCCGAAAGCCGGGTTTAACAGGACTACATCGCTGCGACCCGCAAAAAATCCTGAAGAAATTTATGGCATTTTTCCTGAAGGCAATACCAGGCCATACGATATGCTTGAAATAATTGATAGAATTGTTGATGCTTCGCCTCCGCTCAGCACAGGTTCTTCGACTCCGCTCAGCACAAATGGTTCTACTTCGAAAAGTAGTGATTCTAAAACTCCTGAAAGAAAAAGCTCATTTGAACAATTTAAGCAGGAATATGGTAAAACAATTATTTGTGGTTATGCAAGAATTGACGGATGGGCCGTTGGTATTGTTGCGAATCAAAGATTGAATATCAAAAATAAAAAAAGAGAATTGCAAATAGGCGGTGTTATATATAATGACAGTGCTGATAAGGCGGCAAGGTTTATAATGAATTGCAATCAGAAAAAAATTCCTCTCGTTTTTTTGCAGGATGTAACCGGCTTTATGGTGGGTAGCCGAAGCGAGCATAGCGGCATTATAAAAGATGGCGCTAAAATGGTGAATGCCGTTGCTAATTCAGTAGTTCCAAAAATTACTATTATAATGGGAAATTCTTATGGAGCAGGTAATTATGCAATGTGTGGCAAGGCGTATGATCCAAGGTTTATCTATGCATGGCCTTCAGCAAAGATCGCGGTAATGGGTGGCGAACAGGCGGCAAAGACATTGTTACAAATACAAGTTGCCTCACTCAAATCAAAAGGAGAGGTAATAACGCCCGAGGCTGAAGAAAAACTTTTATCGGAAATGACGGACAAGGATTTAAGTCAAACAACTGCTTTTTATGCCGCCTCACGTTTATGGATAGATGCCATTATCGATCCGCTGGAGACAAGAAAAATTATATCTGAAAATATTCTTACTGCCCATCATAATGCCGAAATTGCTGATTTCAAAACTGGTGTTTTCCAGGTCTAAAAAGTGCAGCATGGTGCGGAATGCATATCAAACTAAACAACACCTTTTATAAAAAAATACGAATTTCACTGCGACAGACCACAAGAAATTCCGAACCAGTATTTTATGAGAAATAAATTTTTACCAAAATTTCTTATTGCAGGCACCCTGGCTATCTTTCTTTTGCAAAGTTGCAAAGACGACAGCTATCTCACGAAGATACCTCCTTCTGCCGATCAGTCGTTCAAAGAAGAATTCGACACAGCCACCGCGGCACTTTCACGCGGATGGCGATTTATAAATGTAAGCGAGCCTGTTGGAAGCGGTATATGGCAAAATGGTGGAAGCATACCCCCGTTCTTCAATGCTTTTTCCAACAATGGAAGTAACGCCGGTTTTATAGGCGTGGACTATCTTTCTACTTCGGCAGAGAAGGGCACTATCAGTAACTGGATGGTGTCGCCACCTCTCCTCATGCAAAACGGTGATAAAATCACTTTCTACACAAGGGCTCTGCAACAGCCTTACGGAATTGATACGACAGACTTTGGAAACAGCGTGCAACTGCGGCTCAACACAATCAATGCCGATACAAATGTTGGGAACGGGCTTAATCCCGGCAACTTTACCAAAACAGTGCTCGCTATAAATCCACAATTAATCTATAGCAGTGTGCTGGCTCCCGATCCGGCCGCATATCCTGCTCAATGGACACGCTTCGAAGCAACAATAGATGGAATTACCGGCCCGGTAAAAGGCCGGTTCGCTTTCAGGTATTTTGTAATAGACGGCGGTTCCAAAGGGAACGGTACAGGCATCGGCATTGATGCCGTTTCATATAAAAGCACAGGATACTGATTCACTAAAAAACCTTCGGCTTACAAATATTTTATAAATGAAAAACAGTAAAATTTTATTTCCTATTTCTTTCACTTTCTGCCTGTCAATAATATTTATTGCCTCGTGTACGAAAGATAAATTACAAATAAATAATTCACCTCCGCCGGATTCCACTGCTATACAAAATTCATCTTTCGTTGAAGAATTTGATACCGTCGGTAACCTTACTTCCAAAGGCTGGGCATTTAGAAACAACACTAACCCGGTGGGATCTACAGGATGGCGACAAGGCCGATATGAAGAAGCTAACCAGGTAAAATTTACTTCGGTAGGGCCTTATCTTGGTTTTCCTGCATATAGCGCACACAATACGCCCAATGATTTTGTAAGCTGCGACATAAGTTGCCTCGGTGATGTATCAGGCAATGGCGGTAACATAAGCGCCTGGCTTATCTCGCCATCACTGGAAATGAAAAATGGTGATACGATCTCTTTTTACAGTCGCGCAACCGACGATGCTTTGTATTATGATCCCGCTACAGACCGCATGCAGGTTTGGGCAAATTTTACCGACGGCACTGCCGATGTAGGCACAACAGATGCAAGCACCGGGAGCTTTACTACACTCCTCTTGGATATCAATCCCAATCGCGTGTATAATTACCAGGGAGGATTTCCTTCAAAATGGACGAAATACACAATAGAAATTTCCGGCATTCCAGGGAGCGGAAGTGTTACGAATGGCCGGTTTGCCTTCAGATATTATAATGTAGACGCCGGCTTACAGGGAGGAAGCGGCTCGAACGGAAACTATTACAATCCTACAGTCGTGGGTATCGACCAACTTTCCTTCAGGCATCATTAATTTATTTTAAAGCTGCTAATTATCTCGTCGCCGTTTATTATTATTTTCAATAACTCATGAATTTTTCATTTGCTTTATTTACTGCAGCCGGCATCATCCTGTTCTCGTGCTCGTCTCCCGCAGAGAAGCCTGTAAAGCCAATTTCAAAACAGGATGAGATCAATAATAATATTGTGGCTTTGAAAAAAAATGCCATCAGCGGAGACCTTATTGTAAGAATGACAGATGATCTTATAAGCGAGCAAATAAAATTTTTGAATGAAAAAGAAAAGATCTATTCACATGCCGGAATTGTCATAATAAAAAATAATCAACCTTTTGTTTGCAATATTTCGCCTAATGACCCGGATAATGATACGATACAAATTGTACCTGTCGATTCATTTATTAATCCTGTCAAAAATCTAAAATGCGCACTGTATAGGTACGATCTCTCACAAGCAGAAAAAGATTCTTTATCCCGCATCCTCTTAAAATATAAAAATGATGACGTTCGGTTTGACTGGCTATATGATTTAAATACAAATGATAAAATGTATTGTGCGGAGTTAATTGATAAAGCATTGCAAAGAGCCACAAATAAGAGAATTGATTTTAAGGAGTCAAATATTCCGGTATCCATGCAGCCGGCCGTTTTTACTTTTTTTAAAAAAGAACATATTACCAAGAAAATGGTAGCGCAACGAAAAATAATTACTATTGATAATCTTTACCTAAGGAAAGATTGCAAAAAAATCATGAGCTTTTCATTAAAATATTTTCCGGATCATGAGTGAAAATAAAATTACAATATATACCGATGGCGCATCGAGAGGTAATCCCGGCAAGGGCGGTTATGGAGCTGTACTCATGTATGGAAATCATAAAAAAGAATTATCGAAAGGCTATCGGCTTACTACAAATAACCGCATGGAACTCATGGCAGTAATCGCTGCTCTTGAAGCTTTAAAAAAAGATAGCCTGAACATGGTAATTTATTCTGATAGTAATTATGTTGTAAAAGCTGTTATGGAAGGTTGGCTCAAAAAATGGATCAGGACCAACTTTAAGGGCGATATTAAAAACAGTGATTTATGGCTTAGATATGACGCCCTGGCCAAAAGCCATCACATTGAATTTAAGTGGGTAAAAGGCCATGCTCAAAACATAATGAACAACAGGTGCGATCAACTTGCAACAGAAGCCGCAGACGGAAATCATCTTTTGGTGGATGAAGGGTATGAGCAAGAGAATAAGGCTAAGAAATAATTATGATTCTGTGATTATCCTTTTATATGTTGCCCAGAAACTCTTAAGGTTTGCTTTGTGATAAGGTAATAACTTCCAAAAAGAATTCCGGAAAAAACAAGGGTAGCCGCAACACTCCATGGGTAAAAAGGCAAGCCGTCGGCAAAGCAAAGCAAAAGGCCGTTAAATGTTTTAGGCCGGCCCAGGCCCGCAAGAGGTGAGTTACTTAACCAGATCAGGAAATTTGAAATTAAAAAATAGGTAGTCGGTGCGGCTATGGATGCGAGTGCTATGCGGCCAATATTAAAGTTCTTAATAAAAAATCCAAATAACGTTAATGAAGTAAAGAGTATGTAATTGGTGATTTGCCCTTCATAGAAACCAGGCATATTTCCTACGCCGTTCCGGTATAAAATTTCATATAATGCATCGGAAACAAACATTGATAAAAGAGGTAGCAAAAAAGCAAACTTTTTATCTTTAATAATAGCGCCGCCAAATATCGCCATAGCTATCTGCGGGGCGAAACCATAAGGCCTTCCGGGCATGACCCTGTATAGTGAAGCGATTACAATTAATAAAATAAATCCTGTAACTATTTGCTTTGTAACTTTCATGATCTGTTCGTTTGCGCAAAAATAAGTATAATATTTTTTTATGCAGATTGCTTTTTTATCGTTGAACCTCTCGTGCCAGTAAGTTGATCTATTGTTCATATATTTATTTTATGACGGAAGCGATTAAAGACATGATTATTTAGCGGAAGAAATTATCAAAATGGCACATCATAATTCGACAGGGATTTTGGGAGAAAAAATGGCCCTAACCTGGCTCACTGCAAAAGGCTTTGAAATACTCCACCAAAACTGGCGGCACAGTCATTGGGAAGTAGATGTAATCGCCTCATTAAATGATGTATTGCATTTCATTGAAATCAAAACAAGGAGAACCAGGAAATTCGGCTTCCCGGAAGAAGATGTCACCAAAAAGAAATTAATCAATCTCATAAATGCTTCCGAAGAATTTATGTGTCAATACCCAGGGTGGAAAAATATTCAATTTGATATTCTTTCAATTACACTATCAAAAAATCAACCGGTGGAATATTTCTTTATAGAGGATGTTTCGATATAGGTTCACTTCTTTCCAAAGTCTCTCTGCGATAGTAATATCAGGAAACAAATCGCAAAGCGTCAGAGGAATAATAAAGAATAAATTTGTTTTTTTAAATTTTATGCCATCAAAACAAATTCTCGCATTAAGCAGTTCCCGGGTTGGAAACGAAAGTTATCTTGAGTCAGCAGCTTCCGTCATAAAAGATTTTCTTGGAGCACCGCCTTTGCAAATTGCATTTATTCCATTTGCCCTGGTAAATAAAAATTACGATACATACGTAAATGATGTCGCTGCTGCTTTAAAGGATTTACCACACCGTATTATTTTGGCCAACCACGATAACGCAAAAAAAATTATAGCGGAAAGCGATGTAATCATGACTGGCGGCGGCAATACTTTTAAGCTTCTTCACAACATTTATGAAGCGGGAATTTTAGAAATTATCCGTAATAAAATAAATGAGGGCACGCCCTATATTGGCTGGAGTGCGGGATCAAACATTACTGGCCCAACCATTGGTACCACCAATGATATGCCCGTGATACAGCCACAAAGTTTTAAAGCGCTGGGCGCTTTTCCATTTCAAATAAACCCGCATTATTACAACCAGGAGCCTGAAGGCTTTAATGGTGAAACCCGCAACCAAAGGCTGTTCGAATTCATAAATATGAATCGTACTTCAAAAATTATTGGATTACCGGAAGGCACCGCATTGTTGCTACGGGATTCCGTATTAAAATTTATTGGCGGGGACGACGGTATACTGTTCTCCGCAGGAGAAAACAATACCGAAGTAGTAACGAGGCAAATTGAGCCCGGAGAGGATCTTACTTTTCTATTTTGAATAAGTTTTCAAGTTTTAAACCGTACATTCAACTACTATTTTCGTGTCATGATTTTAGAAAAAATTTTCTTTAGTTACTCACGGGCTGATGGCTCTGATTTTGCGTTAAGGCTTGCACTCGACCTTAAAAAGGAAGGTTTTAATGTTTGGATAGACCAGGAGGATATAAGAGCCGGATCGGAATGGGACCTGGAAATTGAAAAGGCACTGGAAACATGCGATTGTCTATTGTTTATAGAAACGGCAAAATCAGTAACTTCCAATAACGTACTCGACGAAGTATATTATGCACTCGAAGAAAAGAAAAAGGTGATACCGCTAATTCTTGTAGACAGCAAAACACCTTTCCGCCTGCAAAGATTGCAACACATAGATTTTTCCAAAAATTATCATTCGGGATTAGGCCTCCTTATCAACGAGCTTAGAGATACTACCGCTGCGGAATCCTTTGAGCCTGCAGAAACAAAACCGTTGGCAAAAGCCGCTGAACCATTCTATAAAAAATATGCGGGGCTTACTTTAATAATAGCTTCCCTTCTGATTATAATAGCAACAGCCCTGGTATATACATTAAATAAAAAGAAATCAGTGACCGGCGAAAATGACGCAGTAGTAAACTTAAATGATAGTCTAGAGCGCGACAAATCGATGGCTATTGAGCCAAAAGAAGCATCAGAAAATAACCTGCCAGCCAATGAAGAAAAGAAAGTAAGGCCTGCGAATAATAATAACAAAGAAAATAACCCAGGCAATGAAGCGGTGACCAGGCCGGGCAATAGAACAGTTTATGCACCTGGAGATTTTGCAGGCGATTGGAAGCTCGTGAGTGTTGAACCAAAAGCGGAATCAGTAAAAGGATTCCTGAAGATTGAAGCAACGGATGAAAAAAAAGTTGGCATAAAAACCTTCATGCAATTTTATTATTTCAAAACCAATGACACAGCTTTCTTAAGTGTTTTTAATGCCTTTGCCGGCTGCAGCTCATGCATACTATCAGCAGATATGAAACTCGCAGCTGAAGATGTTGCCGTTGGCTCTCATGTTTATAAAATTTTAACACAATATGCTCCGGGAGCTGGTAAGGCCGGCGATACCGTATTGAATGCCGGCTCAAATAAATCAATTCGCGCTTCAGTTACCTTGAACATTTTAGACAATAACACGGCGGTTATCAAAATACAACAACCTGCTCCCACTGAACTTTCTCATGGAATGATTTTGAAACCCTTTGTCTATTCTTTTCGCTTTTCGAAACTTGATTAATTCGATCCACCTTTAACGGTTTTATTCCGCAAATCCAGCCTTTTAAAACATTTAACGATTTTTTCAAAATTGACAAGATTAATTTTAAAAAAATATAAATGCGTAGCTGAAGCAGGCTGTGATGAATTATATAAAAATTGGCGAGCCGTTATTTTTTTTCAATTTGAATTTAATTAATACCACAGCAATCATATTGCAATATTCCATATGAAGAATCTCCGGACCCAGTCGTTTTAATCAATAATCCCGGTAATGCTAATGGCGGGTAAGACAGCCAACAGCATTACCAAAAAATACCGGCTCCGTATGATCAACGCAATAATTATTGACGACGAGATCCATTGGATTCAAGAGCTTAAACTAATGCTGAATGAATATTGCCCGGATGTTATCATCGCGGGACAATATTGCTCATCAAGAGAAGGGCTTGAAGCAATTAAAAGATTGAAACCTGATCTTGTATTTCTGGATATTGAAATGCCGGGTATGAATGGTTTTGAATTGCTGGAACAATTTACCGAGATTTCTTTCGCCGTTATTTTTACAACCTGTTATGATCAATATGCTATCAAAGCAATACGTTTCAGTGCGTTGGATTATTTATTAAAACCTGTTCTTTACAAAGAACTAATTCGCGCCGTTAAAAAAGTGGAAGACAAAAGGGATTTACCTTTGGCCGGCCAGTTCCAGGTTCTTCTGGATCAAATCCGTATAAAGGGAAATGATTTTAATAAACTGGCTGTGCCTACATTAGAAGGCTTTGAATTGATACCCGTTGATCAGTTGATGCGCTGCAATGCGAACGATAATTATACCTGCTTTTACCTGAAAGATAAAAACAAGATCATCGCCTGTCGTACTTTAAAAGAGATCGAGGAACAGTTGAGGGAATTCAAATTCTTTATTCGCGTACATCACTCCCACATTGTAAATCTTAATGAAGTGGTAAAATATATTCGCGGCGAAGGCGGGCACCTTATATTAAGTGATGGAACTTCAATAAATGTCTCAAAAAGCAGGAAAGACAAACTTTTAAATACCCTGTATCCTACGAGGTATTGAATAAAATAATTACTCACTCATTTAGCCTACGGGCTAGTCAAAGCGTTGACTTACTCAGTTTGGCTAACTTTAACCTCAACACGCTTTTAGTTTTGATATTGTAAATACTATCTGTCATTTTTAAATATCGAAACAATGAAAACTACATTTAATTATTTGTTAATTGCCTGTGTGGCAATAACCCTATCCGTTGGCAACATATTCGGCCAGGCGCCGCTCACGAAATCAAGCACAGCCGCCCGGTTTGACTACGGTGATAAATCATCGAACTCTTCCAATAATGTTTCTCTCGCCGTGCCAACAGCAAGCGAAAAAGCTTTGAATGCCTTTTCTAAATCATTTCCTGATGCCACCGACGCCAGGTGGAGCAGGGTCGAAAAAAGATTCGTTGTTGATTTTATCAAAGATAAAAAATCACATAAAAATCTTTACACCGCCAAAGGGAATCTAATTTATTCTCTTTGCTATGGATCGGAAAAAGACTTACCCCGCGACATCAGAAAAATTGTAAAAAGGGAATATATCGACTACAATATTACCCAGGCGGTAGAGGCAAATGAAGATAGCAGGAACGTATGGCTAATAAATCTTGACGACGACAATAACTTTATAACTGTAGCAGTGGAAAATGGTTCGATTGGTGAATTGAGCCGTTTTACAAAAAGCAAAAACTAGAATAATCCTGCCCTTATATTTTTAAAATCCCGCGATAACGTAGCGACGATTTGAAAATAGAAAAAAGCCAAAAGAAGCTGATTTCTTTTGGCTTTGTTGAATAAAGTCCAGGAATCATTCCTGGGCGCTCATGCAAGGCAGATCCAATTGAACTCCTCATAGAAAGTATTACGACTGTCGCGACCCAATTTCTAAATACTTTCTGAGCAAAATCCTCTTAACACGGGTTATAGTTCAAGACTCAGCCGTTAATACATCGTTTCCTCTTCCCCTCCGGGGAAGTGCTGGGGAGGGGCTACTTTGTTGTTAAAATATTGCAAC
>CAWGWY010000020.1:0-195053 GCA_963826435.1 uncultured Chitinophagaceae bacterium
CACAACTGCCGATGGGTTCCGCCTGGAAATTAATCGGCTCGATGGCCCATCCTCTGAATCATGCCTGGTACGATGAAAAAAAGAAACGGGTAACAAAAGGGTATGGCATACTGCAACCACGGGTTACCGTTAGCCTTCCGGATATCACCGGCTCCCTGTACGCCCGCATGCATGGAAACGAACCGGGCATTGATCCTTACACCCGCGCCTCTTCTGATGTGTACCAGGATTTATTTGCAGAAGGCTCTTTTATCGGCAAAGGAATCTACGAAGTAGACATCTTTAAAAAAGTGTTAAAGGGAAAATTTGCTGAAAATAAAATACTGAGCCACGATCTCCTTGAAGGCTGCTATGTCCGGTCAGGATTGTTGAGCGATGTACAACTATTCGAGAAATATCCAACCAGCTATCACGCCGATATGAAAAGACGCTCACGCTGGACTCGTGGTGACTGGCAAATCTTCTCCTGGTTTTTACCGGCTGTTTTAGATGCGAAAGGACGTTTGCATAAAAACCCAATTTCCGGATTGTCCCGCTGGAAAATATTTGACAACATCAGGCGAAGCCTTGTTCCCGTGGCTCTTACTTCCCTGCTTTTATTAGACTGGTTTCTATTACCCTCTTCCCTATACTGGACGCTTACAGTTTCCGCAATTATAGTGTTTCCGATTTTTATTACTTCTCTCTGGGATACCATCCGCAAACCGAAGGATGTCGTCTTAATACACCATATTAAAAATTCCGCCCGTAACATACAGGATATCATAGTAAATACTTTATTTACGCTTATTTGCCTGCCTTACGAAGCCTTTTTAAATTTGATGGCAATAGTAAACACGCTGTGGCGCATGCTGGTATCCAGAAAAAAATTACTGGAATGGAACCCCTCGCGCAATATTGAAAATGCCCGCAAGTCAAGCTTATCCGCATCTTATTATTCCATGTGGATTGAGCCTGTTCTTACCTTGTGCGTCTTCACCTGGTTAGTGATGTATTCACCCGCAAAGTTATTAATAGCGGGGCCTATTCTTTTTCTCTGGTTGATTGCGCCATTCATCACGTGGTTTACGAGTAAGCCTTTGGAAAAACAAGTTGCCATACTTACCAATCAACAAAATATTTTTCTTCAAAAAACGGCGAGGAAAACCTGGAGTTTTTTCGAACGTTTTGTAGTAATGGAGGACAACTGGCTACCGCCGGATAATTACCAGGAACAACCGGATAGACAAATAGCACACCGCACTTCGCCCACAAACATAGGACTCTCATTGCTCGCCGGGTTTACTGCCTGCGACTTTGGCTTTACCACCACCGGGCAGCTTATTGAACGGACATCAAACACCATAAGTACGATGGAGAACATGGAGAGGTACAGGGGCCATTTTTATAATTGGTACGATACGATGTCGCTGGAGCCGCTACTTCCCAGGTATATATCTACGGTTGATAGCGGAAATCTTGCGGGGCACTTATTGGTATTAAAACAAGGTTTATTGCAGATATCTCACAAAAAAATTCATGGCGTGAAATTATTTGAGGGACTTCGTGATACCCTGCGTGTGCTTACTGACACGCTAAAAGAAAATGAAAAAGAATTTCTGACACAGTTTACTACGGATTTGGAAGCGGCTTGCAACCCAGATCTAAATACGAACAATAATTTAAAAACATCAGCCGAATCATTACTGCAAAACTTTAATGCGATTGCCGGTAAATTAAACAAAGACCCCGTAAGCGAAACGCGTTGGTGGATTGGCCTTCTTAAAAAACAATTAGAGGAAGTAAATACAGAGTTAGAAATATTTACGCCCTGGTTTTTATTAACCGCCGCTCCTGCTAAGTTTTCAAATCTTGTTTTGCAGGATGGCGATTTTTCATTTATTGAATTAATAAAAATATTGAAACGGCTAAGGGTCGAGGCTACGGAAAAACAAAATAACAAAAACACCTCTGAGGAAGATGAATGGCTTCATCTTCTTAAAATGGCTACATCTGCTTCAATTCAAAACGCGGAGTATATAATTAATTCAGCCGGGAATCTCGCCGAACGATGCAATGATTTGATAGATATGGATTGGGATTTCCTTTTTGATAAATCGAGTAAGCTGCTTGCCATTGGTTACAACATGCAGGAGCATCGGATTGATTCAAGTTATTATGACCTGCTTGCCTCCGAAGCACGGTTAGGTAATTTCATTGGTATTGCACAGGGAAAACTTCCCGAGCAGAGTTGGTTTGCACTGGGGCGCTTACTAACTAACGTTGACGGTCATCCCATACTTCTCTCGTGGAGTGGCTCCATGTTTGAATACCTGATGCCTCTTTTAGTAATGCCTGCTTTTGAAAATACGCTGCTTGATCAAACCTGCAAAGCCGCGGTAGAATGGCAGATAGCTTATGGAAAAAAAACAGGGCTGCCGTGGGGGATTTCTGAATCGGGGTATAATATGATAAACGCAAATTCACAATACCAATACCGGGCATTTGGCGCTCCTGGCCTGGGATTGAAACGGGGGTTAGAAGAAGATTCTGTTATTGCTCCATACGCATCTGCACTTGCACTAATGGTGGCACCCCAAAAGGCATGTAAAAACCTGGAACTTCTTTATGAAAAAGGATTTGAGGGCCGTCACGGGTTTTATGAAGCTATTGACTATACACCATCTCGTGTACCACGCGGGCAAACATGCGCCATCGTTTATTCATTCATGGCGCATCACCAGGGAATGAGTTTGTTATCACTGGCTTATTTGCTTCTTGATAAACCGATGCAAAAATTATTTGAATCAGAACCGCAATTCAAGGCAACACTTTTATTGCTCCAGGAAAGAATTCCAAGAGCATCCACCTTCTTTGCTCACACGACAGATATTGCCGAAACCAGTTATTTGTCCGCCGGCCAGGAAACAAGAATAGTTGTGACCCCGCATACAGCTATACCTGCTGTGCAGCTATTATCGAACGGGCGATATCATGTGATGGTAACGAATTCCGGCGGAGGATATAGCAGATGGAAAGACCTTGCCATTACGCGTTGGCGTGAGGATGGCACCTGCGATAACCGGGGCACTTTTTTCTATATACGCGATTTGCAAAACAACACTTTCTGGTCCAATACGTACCAGCCTTCTCTTAAGGAGGCAGATAAATATGAAGCTGCGTTTTCCCAGGGCAGGGTTGATTATCACTCTGTGATTTATGAAATAGAAACACATACTGAAATTGTGGTATCTCCTGAAGATGATATTGAAATGCGTAGGGTTATTATTATGAATCGCTCTGGCGTTGAAAAAACAATTGAGGTAACAAGCTACGCAGAAGTAGTGCTCGCTGCTCCCGCTTCGGATGCGATGCAGCCTGCCTTCAGTAACCTTTTTGTGCAAACAGAAATCGTACCGCATCAACGTGCCATTATTTGTACCCGCAGGCCACGTTCTGCTGACGAACAATCACCATGGATGTTTCATTTGATGGCGATGCAGGGGAAAGAAGCTGAGGAAATTTCTTATGAAACTGACCGTATGGAATTTATTGGGCGAGGCAATTCAGCCGCTAATCCGCAAGCGATAAATAATGCCGGCCCGCTTCGGGGAAGCCAGGGTTCAGTGCTGGATCCTATTGTGGCTATCCGGTATAAAATCATGCTTGCGCCTGATGAAAGAATAACGATCGATATGATTACCGGGATTGCTGAAACAAAGACCATTTGTGAAACCCTGCTTGGTAAATACCAGGACAAACATCATAAAGACCGTGTATTTGAAATGGCCTGGACACATAGCCAGGTAGTGCTTCGGCAAATAAACGCCACGGAAGCTGATGCCCAATTATATGGGCGGCTGGCAAGTTCCATACTATTTACCAATGCAGCATTTAGGGCAGATCCGGCAATTCTTATCAGTAACCGGCGCGGGCAATCTGGCCTGTGGGGATACTCCATTTCAGGAGACCTGCCCATTGTGCTTTTGAAAATTGAAAGCCAGAGTAACATGAACCTGGTAAAGGAGTTGGTACAGGCTCATGCCTACTGGCGCTTGAAAGGGCTGGCAGTTGACCTGGTTATCTGGAACGAAGAACACAACGTTTACCGCCAATCTTTTCAAAATGATATCCAGTCACTTATCCCTGCAGAATTGAGAGATCGGCCGGGGGGTATTTTTGTGAGAGCTTCAGACCAGATCTCGAACGAGGATCGTATTTTATTTCAAACCGTAGCCCGGATTAATATCTCTGATAATGGTGGAACATTATCGGATCATGTGAAACGCAAGCCACCTGTAAAACCGCCAATCCCGTTGCTGACCCCGTTACAGGATTATCGACCTTCTCGGACAGACATTCCTTTACCGGCAGACCTTATTTTCTTTAATGGATTTGGAGGTTTCTCTGCTGATGGCAGCGAATATGTTATGGCCATTCAACGCAAAAAAAATACGCCGGCTCCATGGGTAAATGTAATAGCCAATCCAACATTCGGCACCATTATTTCAGAGAGCGGAACGGCTTATACGTGGACGGAAAATGCGCATGAATTAAGGCTTACGCCCTGGAATAATGATCCAGTAAGCGACACCGGTGGAGAAGCATTTTACCTCCGCGATGAAGAAAGCGGCCACTATTGGTCCACGACATTGTTACCTGCCGGGGGTGAATCAAGTTACATAACAAGCCATGGGTTTGGCTATAGTAAATTCGAACACATAGAAGATGGAATTCGTTCAGAAATGTTGGTGTATGTGGACAGGGAAGAAGCCATTAAATTCGTTGTATTAAAAATTCGTAATCAATCCGGCAGGCCGCGAAAGCTTTCTGCCACTGGATATACAGAATGGGTACTCGGGGATGACAGGGCTAAGACCGCAATGCATATTTACACGGAAGTGGATCCTGAAAGCGGGGCGCTATTTGCAAAAAATCAATACAATACTGAGTTTAATACAAGGGTGGCATTCTTTGATGTGGATTATGTGCAAAAGACATTTACCGGTGATCGTGCTGAATTTATTGGGCGTAATGGCAACCTGCAAAACCCTGACGCCATGTCACGCATAAAACTTTCCGGCAAAGTTGGGCTTGCCTTAGATCCATGTGCTGCCATACAGGTTCCATTCTTTGTGGCAGAGGGAGAAGAGCAGGAAATTATTTTCAGGTTGGGAGCAGGCAGAGATGCCAGTGAAGCGAGCGCCATTGCCAAACAATTCCGGGGAAGTGCCGCAGCCGCTGCAGCATTAGAAAAAGTAAAAAAATATTGGGCGAACACCACAGGCGCTTTACAGGTAGAGACACCGGATAAAGCCATCAATCTTATTACTAACGGTTGGCTAACATATCAAACACTTTCATCGCGGTTGTGGGGGCGCAGTGGGTTTTACCAATCGGGCGGCGCTTTTGGTTTCAGGGATCAGTTGCAGGATGTAATGTCTTTGCTGCATACACACCCCGAACTTGCCCGTGAGCAAATTTTATTGTGCGCATCACGGCAATTTAAAGAAGGTGACGTGCAGCATTGGTGGCATCCGCCAATAGGCCGTGGTGTTCGTACCCGCATATCAGATGATTATCTCTGGTTGCCTTTAGTAACTTCTTATTATGTAAAAAATACCGGCGACATCACCGTGCTCGATGAGGTAACAAACTTCCTTGATGGCCGCTTGCTAAACGATGGTGAAGAATCTTATTTTGATCTTCCTGTTGTTTCCGCAACTACGGCTTCGCTTTATGAACATTGCGTCCGGGCCATAAAGCACGGGCTTAAGTTTGGCGTACACGGATTACCGTTAATTGGCACCGGCGATTGGAACGATGGCTTTGATAAGGTAGGCCAGCATGGCAAGGGGGAAAGTGTTTGGCTGGCATTTTTCCTTTATGAAATATTGATTCGATTTGCAGACACTGCAGGTTTACATAATGATGCAACTTTTGCAACTGAATGTAAAAACCAGGCGCAGCGATTAAAACAAAATATTGATAAGAGCGCCTGGGATGGGGAATGGTATAAGCGTGCCTGGTTTGACGATGGAACGCCACTTGGATCGAAAGGCAATGAAGAGTGTAAGATCGATTCGATTTCTCAGAGCTGGTCCGTTCTATCAGGGGCAGGAAATGCCAGCCTGATAAATACAGCGATGGAATCTGCCTATAAAAATTTGGTACAAAAAGATGTCGGCATTATTAAATTATTAGAACCGGCGTTCGATAAATCGGATTTGAATCCCGGTTATATAAAAGGATATGTTCCCGGGGTAAGAGAAAATGGCGGGCAATACACACATGCTGCCGTATGGATGATCATGGCGTTTGCAAAGTTGGGTGATACCAAACGTGTATGGGAATTATTAAACATGATCAACCCGGCCAACCACGGTAAAACTGCTTACGAAATTGCCGTCTACAAAGTAGAGCCTTATGTGTTGGCTGCAGATGTATATTCGCGTTCCCCTCACGCTGGCCGTGGCGGATGGACCTGGTACACCGGTTCAGCAGGTTGGCTGTATCGGTTACTTACAGAATCTTTTCTTGGCCTGCACCAGGAAGGAAATAAACTCAGCATCGCTCCCTGCGTTCCCAGGGAATGGACATCATTCAAAGTACATTACCGCTATAAGAAATCAATGTACCATATTGAAGTAATGCAAATTAATATTGGGGAGGAGATAAGTGTAACAGTTGATGGCGCTGCGCAGGTGGATAAAATGATAACGCTGACGGATGATGGAATAGAGCACCAAGTTCAAGTCACAACCATTGCTTTAATTATGAATTGATGGAAGAGGTTCATCCGGGATGATATTACGAGCTGAAAAAAATGACAAAGTAAATAGAAATCAACAGACCTTTAATTACATCAATCAACAGATCGATTCAAAGAATTACCAAAAATGGTTATTACAGAGAAGCAAATTTTTTGCATCCCAAACTCCACATATTGTGGTAGAGCTCGGGTTTTGTAAAGTTATTCCCGGTAACAAGTGATATAGCGCCAATTAAACAACACAAAGAAATAAATTGCAATTCGTTTTTGCAAAATATTCTTTTTTATCCTTGACTGTCTTACAATCTATATTATACACTCCAGAAATAATAGCCCAAAACTGGTTGCGCTTTGTGCCATAGAACCAGTCATCTTTTTCTAAATTTTTTTGGATAATATCTCTTCCCAGGAAACTACCTATATAAGCACCCCAGCATCGGCTGGTGTGAAAGGCCTGAACGGATGTGTTTCAATTTGATTTACTAGTGCCTCTTTAAGCTTAAAAACTCTGGCTTATCCTAATCCCAGGCGTTACTCCTTTAAAGAAGTTATCAAAATAAATTGAAGGTTCAATAGTAGTTTTCAATAGCTGCAATTTTCCGGCGCCCAGGCGGAAGGTATTTTTATCAAAGTAATCTCCATTTCTGTTGATAAGATAGCCCAATGAAAATACTGCGCTATATGCGAAAGGTTTTCTTGGATCATGATCTGTTGTGCCACCCTGCCCATAAGTGAGCGTGAGAAAATCATTCTGGTAGGTCTTAAGTTTCCCAAGTGTGTCTCTCGCAAATAGAAAATGTGGTTCCCAAAATAATCCGGGCTCCCACTTGAAAGTGCGGTCACGATTGGTTAACACGAGTTTTGTGCCTATGCTAAAAGAAGGCACAAAGTAATTCTTATAATTTTGAACATTCACTGTTATCAATCCCTCCAGCATATCCCCCGTTCCTGTTGCGGTAAAACCTTTTGGCTTATCGGCTGATATATTTTTATCCTTTGCAAGATAGTGCGAGCTTCCACCAAGTATTAAGGGCCATTTTGTATTTACATTATTTTGGATGGTTGCAATTTTCTCTGTTAACGTTCCACTCATATAGCCGGCCAGTTCACCAATATTATTAAGATAGAACAGAAGATGGTAATACCGCGGCTTGGTAAGGCTGATTTTTTGCATTGCCTTCTTTGGGTTGGTAATCAGGCCTACAATATTGATTGTATCCTGGGTTGTTTTTAATGAAGCCAGTTCACCATTGTTCAACAGGTAGCTATTGCCTTTGGGTTGAAATTGTTGTATCCTGATTTTTTTTCTGCCCTGCGCATAGGTAGCATAGTCTATGCGATTAGATGTAAGCGGGTCTGAGAACGAATCTTTCAATGGTGTAATGTCTTCTATAAATATTCTGAGCAGTGAATCAATATTGGCAATATGATCGAGGTCCGAAATGTCAGTCAGTTCTATTTCAAGTTTGTTCCCTTTATCGAGGTTAATATAAAATCTCCTGTTGATAATAACATCCGGGGGAACTTCAAATCCTTTATCTGCATTGCTGTTAGATTGAGCACAAAGGTCTGGTGTGATGCTTACGACAAGCATCAATACGATGATTATTTTTTTCATTTTATTTTAGTTTGGAGAATTCTTTTGTTGATAAATAGTAAACCCGGTTTTAGCCGAAGTAATGGAAGGATTTACAAAAACTTCCTGGTTCGCAAACTTCATTTGAAAAGAATGTCTTTCTGTTTTGCGTGCTACCGATAATTCCTCCACCGGGTCGCCTAATTCATTTATATGCACGACGGGTAATTTTTTCTTTTCAGGAACAATAGCGATGATGCTAACCTGTGTATCCAAAGATGGTATAACATTATCGGGTACTTCGGGCTTTATAAATTCCTCACTATTTTTTTGGACCGCGACGTTTTCAATCGTCAAAGTTCCATGATTAACCAAGGCATTTATTCTGTTTTTCTTTTTAATCGTACTAACCGGCATTTCCTTTTCTATAGATATAGCAGAAATAAATGCAATCGAATCTTTGTTGCCTCCTGGAATGAGATGTGCCGGCGGTATTTGATTTTTTTGTTGACCCCCGCTATTCTTAACCAAAACGCCTTCCTTTTTATTCAATAAAAACCAGGGCGTTAGTAGTGCTAATAATAAGCACGCAGCCGCAGCCCAATACCACAAGGCCCTTTTGCCGTTTCGGCTTTTTCGCAACCGGCTATGAAGTTTCTCCCACGACGCTTCTTTATCGAGCCTTTCACCTGGTAAGCTTTCCAAACTTTCTAATTTGTTTTTCCAGTGAAAATCATTATTGGGATTTTCGTTTGGCATATTCTATATCATTTTGTAATAGTAATTTTTGTAATAATATTTTTGCTTTGCTGAATTGCGATTTTGAAGTCCCTTCGGAAATCCCCATCAGCGTTGCAATTTCTCTATGAGGTATTCCTTCCATTACATACAAGTTAAAAACTGTGCGATATCCAACTGGTAACTGAATTATTAAATTAAAAATTTCCTCAGCGGATAAATTATTAAGTCCCTCTTCCTGTACGGGAATTTCTTCCACGGTGGCTTCTGTCACAATATTGAACACATTTTTTTTTCGCAAAAACATAAGGCATTCATTTATCATGATCCTTTTCAGCCATATATATAATGCACCCTCTCCCTGGTAATTAAAAGAAGATAATTTTTTAAAGAACTTATAGAAGCCATTAAGTAGCAATTCTTCGGAATCCTCAGCATTTTTTACGTAGCGCCGGCATACCATCAACATTTTTTCTGCCCACTGGTCAAAAAGGTATTTCTGCGCAGCTGCGCTTCCTTGCTTTGCCTCTTTGATCAGTTCTGATGTCTCCATGTAAAAATCTGCAATATTATAATCGTTTATAAAAGTATGAATGCAGCTATAAGGAAAAGGGTTGCCTGGGAAAAATAAATTAAATTTTTCTATCCTAAATAAAATAGAATCAAACAAAAAGCCATCCCTTTTAAAGATGGCTTTTATGAAATATTTGTTTGTAAAACTATGCAGCGTTCAATTCGGCAATTTTCGCTCTTATTTTTTCTTCAAGTTCTGCGGATAGTTCAGGATTATCCACCAGTAACTGTTTTACTGCATCACGACCTTGCCCCAGTTTTGTTGTATCATAACTAAACCAACTTCCGCTTTTTTGTATGATGCCCATTTCTACACCCATGTCAATTATTTCACCGGTCTTTGAAATACCATTTCCAAAAATGATATCAAACTCTGCAATTCGGAAAGGAGGCGCTACTTTATTTTTCACTACTTTCACCTTCACCCTGTTTCCTATAGATTCATCACCATCTTTTATTTGAGCCATGCGACGAATATCCAGGCGAACGGATGCGTAAAATTTTAAAGCATTACCACCTGTAGTAGTTTCAGGATTCCCGAACATGACGCCTATCTTATCTCTCAACTGGTTGATGAAAATACAGCAACAATTTGTTTTGCTTATAGTAGCAGTCAATTTTCTCAAAGCCTGGCTCATCAATCTCGCCTGCATACCCATTTTACTATCTCCCATTTCACCCTCAAGCTCACTCTTGGGAACCAGTGCTGCCACCGAATCTATCACCACAACATCAAGCGCCCCTGAAAGAATAAGCCTGTCAGCAATTTCCAAACCCTGCTCACCGTAATCCGGCTGGCTTATTAAAAGATTGTCAACATCAACACCAAGCCTTCTCGCATAAACACTGTCGAATGCATGTTCAGCATCAATTATAGCACACATACCCCCCTTTTTTTGCGCTTCTGCAATTACATGAATTGCCAATGTGGTTTTGCCGGAAGATTCCGGCCCGTAGATTTCCACTACCCTTCCTTTTGGTAAGCCGCCAATGCCTAGGGCTACATCAAGCCCTATAGAACCGGTTGAAATCACAGCCTGGGGTTCCTGGGACCTTTCGTTCATCATCATTACGCTTCCCTTACCAAAGTCTTTATCTATCTTATCCATGGTTAGTTTGAGCGCCTTTAATTTCTCTGAATTTTTTTCGGTTGCTTTCTCCGCAGCCTTCTCTGTAGTTGCCATAATATTATTTAAAAGTTGTAAATCGTTGTAAAGTTATGAGAAGTGTAAAGATAGATATTATAAGTTATCAACACTAATATGTTTAGCAATTTACAATACTTTTAAGCAGGTAAAAGAAAAAATTCAAACTGTATTTTCATGTAGCGGACGAAGTAATTTTGTTAAGTTTGTTTTTAATATACCGCGTATGAAACGAATAATTCTATTGAGTCATTTTTTTATTTCAGTACTTACTTATGCACAGGTGACACCAGCTGCAAAGGGTGTTGTTTATGGGGCTGAGATTAATAGTGACGATGCAATAACTGTGGTTGAGCTCGAGAAAAAACTTGAATCCAAAAGCGAATTTACCGGGAGCATTAAAGGTAAGGTTGTAAGTGTATGCCAGGAGAAAGGCTGCTGGATGAAACTTGCAAAAGAGAATGGAGAAAGTATTATGGTACGCTTTAAGGATTACAAATTTTTTGTTCCCAAAAATATTGATGGTAAGGAAGTGATGTTAAATGGAATTGCCAAAAAATCAATCACCTCTGTTGATTTATTGAAACATTACGCAAAAGACGCCGGGAAATCCGATGAAGAAATTTCAGAAATAACGTCGCCAAAAAAAGAAATAATTGTTACGGCTTCTGGCGTGCAGGTGTTATAAGGTTCTATTTAGATTTCCCGTTCTTATGATTTTTGCCCGAAGTGGAATAATGGCACCAAATTTTCATTGCTTGAATATTGATCGATCCTTTAACTTTAAAATTTACAAATATGCAATGGTCAGGAAGAAGGGAAAGCTCTAATGTTGATGATCGCAGGGGTATCACCGGGGGTCACGTTGCAGTTGGCGGTGGATTGATTGGTGTTATTTTTTTGCTGGCAAAATTCCTCCTGGGTGGTGGTGATGTAAATGACCTGCAGCAAGCCCTGCCACAGGGACAGCAGCAGGAAATGACCGCTGAACAAAAAGCGGCAGATGACCAGGAAGCAGCATTTGTAAAGGTCGTCTTAGCCGACACCGAAGATGTATGGTCCAAAATATTTGGAGATATGGGAAGAAATTATAGTGAACCTACTCTTGTCCTTTTCCGGGATGCTACCACCTCAGGTTGTGGAAATGCTAGTTCTGCCTCCGGCCCGTTTTATTGCCCGGTTGACCACGACGTGTATATTGACCTTTCCTTCGCACAAGACCTGAAAGAGCGATTTAATGCTTCGGGAGATTTCGCTATGGCGTATGTTGTGGCACATGAGGTAGGTCATCACGTTCAATATCTTTTAGGAGTTACACAAAAGATGGATCGTTTACGGCAACAGGTAAGTGAAGGTGAATATAATAAATACTCCGTTCGCCTGGAACTGCAGGCAGATTTTTATGCAGGCGTTTGGGCACACTATGATCAAAAAATGAAAAACGTAATTGATCCCAATGACATTTCTGAAGCGCTTAATGCTGCGAATGCTATTGGTGACGACCGTCTCCAACGGGAAGCCCGTGGCACGGTAACTCCGGATGCATTTACACATGGTACATCAGCTCAAAGAATGTATTGGTTCAAAAAGGGGTATGAAACCGGAGATTTAAGCCAGGGAGACACATTTGCAGAAGGAGCGCTTTAACTTTAATATCTCACGATTTTTTCTCAAAAAATTGCTTCGAGTTCCCTTAAATGATGAATGGTATAAGTGGGATTTAAATTACATTCCGCTCCCAGGTGATTAACGAAAATAGTATCCATGCCGGCATTAATAGCTCCCTGGATATCCGCATCAGGGTTGTCTCCAATCATAATGCATTCTTCAAGTATTCCATTTGTTTTATTTAATGCGTACTCAAAAATTTCTTTCTTCGGTTTTACAGAATTTGAAATTTCTGAAGTAATCACGTGCTTGAAATATTTTGAAAGGTTTGAATTATTAAGTTTACTCCACTGTGTTTTTTCAAAGCCGTTTGTAATAATGTGAATAGAATAATCTTTTTGCGTTAAATAGTCGAGTATCTCAAAAGTATAATCAAAAACTTTCTTTTTCGTAGGTAGTATTTCAAGAAACTGGGCACTCATTTGCTTCGCTAAAATTTCATCAGCGATCTTAAAATCCAACAACGTACGCCACATCCGCTTCCATTTCAGGTCCTCACTAGATACATAACCCTTTTGATATCGGTCCCATAAGATATTGTTGTGCTTTGAATAAGTAGCGTAAAATTCTTCAAACTGCATTATTAATTTTCGATCCAGTTCAAAAATTTTATATAGTTCAACAAGGGATTCCTTTGCATTCGATTCAAAGTCCCACAACGTGTGATCAAGGTCAAAAAAAAGATGCCGGTATTTTGAAGAAGGGCGTTTCATGTCTGAAATTTCATTTGCTTTATATTCTTCTTTGACCTGCAGGCCAATAGTTTCAGTGGTATCTGTATTCAGATTTAAAATTTTAGATTTGTTGTCCAAGGGTATTTTTTTATTCAACGAATTAAGGGTCATGAATATTGTCGTAACAGGTGCAAGCAAAGGTATTGGAAAAGCAATTGCTGAAAAATTTTCGACCGGGTATAACCAGGTATATATATGTGCCCGTAATGAACAGGATCTCGCAAACCTTGCAAATGAAATAAATGGTAAAAGTCTAAACGTTATAGTAAAATATTTTGCCGCCGATCTTGCGGATAGAAAAGGAGTTACTGACTTCGGAAACTGGCTTTTAAGCGAAAATGTTTCAATTGATGTTCTTGTCAATAATGCAGGGCAATTTCTTCCCGGGAGTGTCTACAATGAGGAAGAAGGAACCCTTGAGAAAATGGTGGCTGTTAATCTATACAGCGCCTACCATTTAACCAGGATGTTACTTCCCTCTATGATGAAAAGAAAGGCGGGTCACATATTTAATATGTGCTCTATTGCATCCTTACAAGCATACAACAATGGAGGTTCTTACAGTATAAGTAAGTTTGCATTAATGGGTTTTAGTAAAAACCTGAGGGAAGAAATGAAGCCCTATAATATTAAAGTAACTGCCGTTTATCCGGGGGCTGTTTTTACATCATCCTGGGAGGGAGCCGATATAGAACCGTCGCGAATTTTGGAAGACAAGGATATCGCTGATGTGGTTTTTGCGGCTTCGCGTTTATCTCCACAGGCATGCATTGAAGATATTGTGATAAGGCCCCAGGCAGGCGATTTGCCTTAATTGCAGCGAGCTTTTAAAAATTTTTTAACAGCAGGTTGTTTTTTCATCCAATATTCCTTTTTATTAAAGAGTAAATTTGTAATTCAACAGTACTTATAGAATAGATGATGAAACTTTTACAATCAGGCGCTGCCAAACTTTTATTTTATTTGGTCTTTCTCGGCGGGATTTGTGTAAGTAGTAATTCATTTGCGCAAATAAAATTTTCCGCGGTTTGCTCCGGATAAAGTCATCAGTAAAAATGATTATTTGCAAATACAATTCCAGGTAGATAATGCGCCTGATGTTGAAACAATCATCCCTCCTTCCTTCAAAAATTTTGATATTGTAAGTGGCCCCAACCAGCAAAGCGGCGTAAGCATTGTAAATGGAAAGAGAGATCAATCCGTCGCAATAGGCTTTTACTTAAAACCCAGGGGTGCCGGTAAATATGTGATAGGGCCGGCAACCGCAAGGGTAAATGGAAAAGAGTATCATACCGATCCGGTAACTGTTGAAGTAACAAATGCCTCATCCAACTCCGCTGCTTCAAACTCAGGTGCGAACTCCTTGTCGCCTTTTGGAAATATGACTTTTGATTTTCCGGTCGAACCATCTATACACCGCTTTGATGATTATATTTTGAAAAAGGGTGAAAATGTAAATGATAAAGTCAAAAAAAATCTTTTTATAAAGCTTGATGTAAGTAAGACGAACTGTTACACCGGTGAACCGCTTGTGGCTTCTTATAAATTGTATACAAGGTTGCGTTCAGAATCGGTTGTCACGAATGCTCCTTCTTTTAATGGCTTTTCCGTAAGTGAGCTGGAATTGAATAATAATAATTCAGTGAAAGTTGAAAAATATAACGGACGCGATTACAATGTGTACACCCTGCGCAAAGTTCAGTTATATCCACTGCAACCCGGCACTATTACGCTTGATCCGGTGGTGGCGGATAATAAAGTGACGTTCATTAAATCCGATTACGCCGGCACCCAAAAAGGTGATTTGTTTTTTGACATGCTGCAGGATTTTGCCAATTCATCATCCCCTGAAAATTCAGTAATTGAAGAACATGTAAATCTTAAAAGTGAACCTGTTCAAATCTCGGTAAAGCCCTTGCCTGAAGAAAATAAGCCGGTGGATTTTAAAGGTGCGGTAGGCAATTTTAAAGTCAATGCATCTCTCGAAAAAAAAGATATCACTACCGATGATGCCGGTAATGTAAAAATAAATCTTGCGGGCGCAGGAAACATTCATTTAATAAATGCACCTAAAATAAACTGGCCGGACGGGGTGGATGGATATGAAGCCAAAGTGACCGACGATATTGATAAATTTTCAGTTCCGATGAAGGGCGATAAAACGTTCACATATCCATTTACAGTTTCGAAGGCTGGTACCTATATCATACCCGGCGCATCATTTTCTTTTTTTGATCCCTCTTCAGAAAAATATAAAACAATTCACACAGACCCTCTTACAATTAAGGTTACACGCGGTAAGGGAGATCCGCAAAGCACTTATGTAAAAAATGAAAAAGCAAAAGACCTTCCCCGGGGCAGCTTGTGGGAGAAATACAGTACTTATTTTATTGCAGGATTTACATTGTTAACAGCGTTTGTTTTTCTCACAGTCCGCAAAGGAACCATTGAAAAAAAGAAAAAGGAATTGCTGAAAACAACTTTAATAACAGAAGATGCTGATCCTGAAAATGAAGAAACAGATGAATTTATCATTCCTGAAAATCCATTAACGGAAGCCCATTCCAAACTAATAGAAGAAAATGAAAAGGAATTTTATAACGTTCTTGATGTTTCATTAAAAAAATACCTGGCAGCAAAATTTAAGGTACCCGTTGAAGAACTTACCAAGAAAAGATTGATAGAAGAATTGGATAAAAGCAATGTAGGCCTTGGTACTTCGCTCATGCTTTCCTCGTTATTGGATGAAATAGAATTGAATGTGTATGCGCCGCCCTCTAATTCCAATCATTTGAAAATGGTATATGAAAAAGCGTCCGAGGTGGTAGCTCTCCTGGATAAGCAGTGCCTAAAACACGTTATTTAATTATCGGTGAATTTATATCCCAGGCCTCTTACCGAATGAAAGTATTTGGGATTTCTGCTGTCTTTCTCAAAATATTTCCGGAAACTTAAAATGAAATTGTCAATTGTTCTTGTAGTTGGATACACGTTATAGCCCCACACTGCCTGTAAAATTTTTTCACGGGTTACCACTTCGTTTTTATTTTCAATAAGCAACTTGAGCAGCATCGCTTCTTTTTTGGTAAGGGCGATTTTTTCACCGACTACATTTGTGCATTCCAATGATTTAAAGTTGATATTGTTTTGCCCAAATACATATTCTTCAGCGACCTGCTCTTTTGCAGATATCCGTTTGCTTTTATTGATAAGCTTATTAACCCTTAGCAACAATTCTTCAAGGTCAAAAGGTTTCGTAAGGTAATCATCGGCGCCTTTTTTTAATCCTAATATTCTATCGCCGCTATTATTTTTCGCACTTAATATTAGTATGGGAATCTCTGTATTGGTAAGCCTTATATTTTCGCATACGCTTATACCATCAATTTCCGGCAACATTACGTCAAGTATAATAAGATCAAAATATTCATTTCGCATTGCCTCCAGGGCCGCCGCTCCATCATACGCCGATGTAACTTCATACCCTTCCATTTCAAAATTCAATCTTAATGCATCCTGTAAATTTTCTTCATCTTCCACAAGAAGAATAGAGAGTTGTCGTTGTTCCATGAACGGTTATTAGTTGATTAATTTTTTAGCACGGCGAATTTTATTTCAAAAAAGCTTCCGCGAGGCAAATGATCTTTCACATTGATACTGCCATTATGTTGCTCTACGATCTTTTTTGTGAGATAAAGCCCCAACCCCGTACCTTTCGTTTGCCTGCTTTCGCCTCTATAATATTTGTCAAAAATTTTTCTTTTCTCGGCTGGCGATATCCCGGGTCCTTCATCAATTACCTGCAGCTTCACCAAATCTTTTTCACTTAAAACCTTTAACAAAACTATGTCCTCTTTATGGGAATACTTTATTGCATTATCTAAAAGATTGTTAACTGCAAGTTGCAGTAGCATTTTATCTCCAGGAATAAAAGTTTCATTATTTCCACCTGTTTCAATTCTCCTATGTGGGTAACGTACTATAAAATCGTGGGCACATGTCTTGACGACTTCCATGAGATCAACTTTCTCTTTTATGATTTTGTATCCGCCCGCTTCAATTTGGCTGGTAAGAAGCATATTATTGCAAAGTGCATTGAGCCTGTCGGCTTCCTGAATGGTTATATTAATAAGTTTCTGCTGCTGTTCCGGATTAAGTGATCGCTTTTGTAAAGTTTCCAGGTTTAGTTTTGTAACAGCTATTGGAGTTTTGAGTTCATGGGTTATCGCCATCATAAAATGTTGTTGTTGCTGCGACTGGTATAATTGCCTTTTAATAACTCTGAAAACAAATACTGCCCCGGCAACAATTAACAAAAAAAATGTAATTCCCTCTCCAAGATATTGGGTTGTTTTCCTGCTTTTAGAATCCTGGATGATGCGTTCTTTCAGGTCATGGTTTTCATCGTTCACATCAATCATATCAAGCCTGTAGCGGCTGAGTTCTAAGTTTTGACGGTTGAGAGCTATAAACCAAAAAACGAGAGCGGCTACTATATAGGTAAGCAAAAGCCAATAGAGAATGTAAATAGTTCGCAGCCGCTTTATCTTAAATTTACTTACAAGCGAACCGGGGAATGCCATATACTTTTAAAATTGAAATTAAAAAATCACATGCCGATAAGAATTTTTAAGACCTTTCTGTTTACGGTTGAACATTGACTTTTTCAACGCGTATTCCTGCATTCATAATATTTCCCAAAGGATTTGTCCGCATTATTTGTGAAATAGTAAATGTGTAATCACCTGCCTTTTTAAATGGAATGGGTCCCTTGCTGATGTTTTTTCTTACTTCAAATATATCGTCCATGCCCGTGCCTTCCCATCCTTTTGCATCACTGGCAAGTGTGAGATTTATATTTTGAAAATGCATGGAGTCTCCGGGGAATTGAGTGCCGAGTCGAAGCCAGATGTTGTTGTAATTATAAGCGTCGGTATGTCGCAACACAACATATATATTGTATAAGGAGATAGTGTCGGCTATATGAAATGTAAATACAGGTGTGTTGTTGTAGAACCATTCCCGTGAAGGTATTTGTGCAGTCTTTTCAAACTGATCAATTTTAATACAAGATGCCGTGATCAGGGTCAACAGTATTAGAGGAGTAAATTTTTTCAAATAATTTTTTCGCAAAATTAATTTGTTTTCTTTTTAAAAGTCGTGCTATTGGATCACAGAACATTGAAGATTTGTTCCTTTGCTTTCTCAAGATCATCCTTCATACGAACAACACATTTCTGAATATCGGAATCATATGCTTTTGAACCGGTAGTGTTTATTTCCCTTCCTATCTCCTGGATGATGAATGAAAGTTTCTTTCCTTTTACTTCTTCTTTGTCGTCCATGATATTTGTGAAATATTCACAGTGATTTTTAAGCCGGACCTGCTCTTCCCTGATATCAATTTTTTCGATATAGTAAATGAGTTCCTGTTCCATCCGGTTAGGATCATAATTTTCTTTACCTACATTTTCTTCCAGCAATTGAATTAATTCTGTTTTCATACGCTCCTTTCTTTTTGGCTCGAGTTTTAATATTTCCTCCTCCTGCGCATTTATATTTTTTATTCGAAGACGCAATTCCTTATCAAGAGATTTACCTTCTTCAATACGATGATAATTTAATTCCAGTATAGCTGCATCCAAAACTTTCTTCAGTTCTGCCCAATCACTCTCTCCAAGAATTTCATTGCTTGGAGATACTACCTCAGGCAACCTCAACAATGCGCTTAACACGGAGTTGGTATCAATATCAAGTTCTGCAGCAAGATCGCTTATTTGGCTATAGTATGCTTTTATAAGATCGGTGTTTATGACTACGGGTTTAGATGAACCATTTTGCTTTATGATTATAAGGCATTCGACAGTCCCACGCAACAAATTTTCCTGGAGCAAATTTCTTATGTCAAATTCATAAGGCTTTAATAATGGTGGAATTTTTAAATTTATCTCAAGTTGTTTTCCGTTGAGCGATTTTATTTCAACCAAAAATGTTTTATCATTTACGGTCTGTTCGGCTCTTCCAAAACCTGTCATGGATTTTAACATAGTCAATTATCTTTTTTTATATGCAGCAAGTTATACAATTCTGTTTGAGATAGCATTTTCATTTCGCCTGGCCGCAACCTGTCAACGGTAATTTTTTCTATGCGATAACGAATAAGCCTAAGTGTAGGAAACCCTACAGAAGCCGTCATTTTTCTAACCTGCCTGTTTTTCCCTTCGGTCAAAATAATTTTTAACCAGCTTACAGGAATATTTTTTCTTGAACGTATTGGCGGCATTCGCTCTGCAACATCCGGCGCTTGGGGAAATATTTTGGCATCGCAGGATTTAGTAAGATATGTTTTACCATTAACGCTAATGTTCACACCTTTCTTAAGCTTTTCAATTGCTTCCTGTGTTATTGTTTTTTCCACCTGTACCCAATATTCTCTTTCATGTGCATTTAATGGATCTAGGAGAAAATGATTTAATTTTTTATCATCAGTTAATATTAATAAGCCTTCACTATCGTAATCGAGGCGACCAACAGGATAGACATTGGCAGGTACATCAAAAATATCTTTCAGTGTTTTTTTTCCTTCCTGCGAAGTGAATTGCGAAAGAACATTAAATGGTTTATGAACAATAAAATATTTATTCAATGGAATAAATTTCAAAAAGTATTCAAACAAATTGCCCGAAGGGTTGGTAAAAATAATAAAGCCCGTCTTTAAAAATGCACGGGCTTTGTTATATTGATGGGTTAGTAAGTACAGGAAAAAAAATTTCCTACACAATATTAAAAATAAATTCTTCTAACAAGAAAATTTTTATGCACTATTTTATCAACATTCTTAAATGAGTTGTGGATAAGGATGAAGGCTTTTCGACTAAAAATTTTTGACCTGGCTGTCTTTTTCAGAGGGTTATAAATTTATTGCCTTGTACATTTTTTTTAGTGTGCTTCAAAAACCGCACTGCACAAGAGTTTAAAAGGAAAATAATTTTCTATACTTTTCTGATTGCTTTTGGACTAATACATTTTAAAATTATTGCAACGCAATCCGGCGGTAAAAAGCCTGTTTTTTTATTATGAAAACTTTTGGATTATTTTTTCTGAATTTTTCAAAAAGGTCTCAAAAACATTGCAAACTGCAATCTTTATCTTTGAAGCATAAATCAATTTTATGAAATTTCCTTCACCGGTTTCAGCGCAATGGATATCAGAATTTATCAATGCAGATATTGCCGGCAATAAAAATTCATCCGCAACAGGCATCAACGAAATTCACAAGGTCAATGAAGGAGATATTGTTTTTGTTGATCATCCAAAATATTATGAAGCCTGTCTTAACAGCGCGGCAACTTTTATTATCATAAATAAAAAAACAGAAGTACCGGAAGGAAAAACTTTGTTTATTGTGGATGACCCTTTCGAAGCTTATTCGAAACTTGTTAATCATTTTCTTCCTTTTATTCCTTCAAAGAAAATGATAAGCGATACCGCGATAACCGGAAAGAATACTGTAATAATGCCGAATGTATTCCTTGGTAATAATGTAACCATAGGCGACAATTGTATCATTCATCCCAACGTTTCAATTTATGATCATACAATAATCGGTAACAATGTAGAAATACATTCAGGAACAGTAATTGGTAGTGATGCATTTTACATGAACACGAAAAAGAACCGTGAGGTATGGTATAAAAAAATGCAGAGTTGTGGAAACGTAATTATAGAAGATGATGTGGAAATCGGCGCCAACTGTACGATTGACAGGGGTGTAAGTGATGCTACTAAAATAGGAAGGGGAACAAAACTTGACAACCTTGTACATCTCGGCCATGAAGTGATCACCGGAAAAAATTGTTTGATAGCCGCACAGGTTGGTATTGCCGGTGGAACTACATTAGGTGATGGCGTTGTTCTCTGGGGACAGGTGGGTGTAAATAAAACAATACATATTGGTGATAACGCTGTCGTAATGGGGCAGGCGGGAATTACTTCCAGCATAGAAGGTAACAAGTCTTATTGGGGAACTCCTATCCAGGAATTTTATAGTAAAAGAAAAGAACTCGTTTTAATGAAACGTCTTCCGGAAATCTGGGAGAAGGTGAAGGGAATGATGTGAAACATCGGACGTACCATATCATTCCCCCGCATAATCATAAGGCAACATATCTCCGATTTTTTTGAAACCAAGGTATCCGTTTGTGGTAATATCTGTCTGGTCAAAATAATATCCATTTTGTTCAATGACGATTGATTCACCCGGCGCAAAAAGTAGTGTTGAGATCTGAGCATCTTTATTAGCTGTCTGATCAAAATCCAGGTATGCCTTCTCAGGTTTTGCTTTATTGTATATTACGGCAAGTGTAGTTTGATTTGGTTTGAATTCAACAGTATTCGTGCTGTCATCTTTATCATAATTGAGAGCGCCATATAAATTTAGCAACGGAATCGTTGTTTCCTCATCATTATTCTTTACGATATACTGAAGCTCAAAACCATTTTCGGTTAAGGTTCGGTTGTACAGGCTTCTCATAAATTGAAGCATAGAACCCTTGTATGCAATGGCCCTGTTTTTAGCCCACATTTCATGCTGCTCCGGTGTTCCTTGTATCTCTTCAAAAAGCGGATAGCCTACAAATAAATTAGTGTGGGTGTTGTATTCATAAGTAAAAGAATCAATCGCAAAATTTAGTGCATATCCCAGGGCAAAATTTTCAACCCTGAGTGGTTCTGTTGCCAAAACTTTTAACCTGTTTCTTTTTTTACTGAAGTAAAAATGTAATACTTCCGGATTTTTAATGAGCGTTTGCTTTGCGAAATTTGTTTGTCCTACAAAATTATGGGTAAAGAAAACGCCATACTTTTCCCAGCCATCTTTTACTTCATTACTTATTGCAACAGACACTTCTTCCAGCGATTTTTCCTGGGCACCCATTTCAATAACGAGATTATCATTTTGTTCGCCGCTATTGCTCACTCTCATAGATTGAGTTTCATAACCGGTGTAAGTTACAATAAGAGAGTATCCTCCTGTTGGTAGCTTTATTGTAAAATTTCCTTCAGCATCTGTGGCCACGCCAAAGGTTGTGTTTTGTGCAAATACTGATGCGGCTTGTAATGGAGCCTTACTGTTTTTATCAATTACTTTTCCCTTGATGGTATAGTAAGACTGCTGGGACATAGCTGATCCGCACGTGAGAAGAGAGAAAATAAACACCGAGTACCAAACCGGCAACATGTTTTTTATGGTGCATAAAAAAGTTAGAAATAACCGGATGTTTAATTTGGTTTGTTTTCATAGATAATATTTCAGAAGGAATACATTATTTAAGATGATATTGCTTTTTTAAAGTTTCACATGTATGTTTAATAGTGTCATCAATAGGTGTGAAATGAAAGCCAGGTAGTGCGTTTAGAATTTTGCTGTTGTCGAACCGAACAGTGGTCAAGGCGGTTTGTGCCGTTTCTTTAGTAAGCAAAGATTTTTTTCCTGTGAGCGCTGCTTTTAATGCTTCCAGCCTCCAAACTATTTCTGCCATAAAAGGAGTTACTTTTTTATGAGGTGGTTTTTTGTTAAAACATTTTGCAATTGAGGTAAACACGTGCCTGTAAGATAAATTTTCACCGCTTAAAATAAAACGTTCGTTATTTATTTCGCTGTTCATTAACAAAATCATAATCCTCGCCACATCCCTTACATCAACGAATCCACCGCCACCTTCCGTATACCATTTAAATTCATTCCATGCAGATTTAAAAACTGCCGACGAGCCATTATCCCAGTTATTTCCTCCAAGAATAAGTGAAGGGCACACAATCACCGCCGGTAGTCCTTCACCTGTTCCCCGCCACACTTCCATCTCTCCAAGGTATTTCGACTTTCCATAAATGCTGTTGCTGGTTTCTTCGGTCCAATTCATCTTTTCAGTTATAACCTCTCCGTCCCGTATGCGGCCTAAAGCGGATACAGAACTTACATGAATCAGCTTTTCTACTCCGGCATCGATGCAGGCATTTACAACGTTTGCGGTTCCTTCAATATTTAATTTTAACAAGCGGTATTTTTCTTTCTTTTCGAAAGAAACAAGAGCGGCACAATGATGAACATGTGTAATGCCTTCCATAACTTCATGGAGCCTTGTTATATCAAGAATATCGCATTGTTCCGCTATTAAGTTTGGATGTATTACACTTAGCGGAGTAGAATGATGGATGGCCGTGACATTGTAATCTTCAGCCAGCAGTTGCTTCAGTAATTCCCCGCCTACAAGGCCTGCTGCGCCAGTTACAAGGATCCTTTTATTTGCTTTATCCGAAATATTTGTCAAAGCGATAGATTATTGCGAAAGAATTTGTGCAAGCTAATAAAGGATTATGAAGTCCCGGTGCTTTTGTAATCATAAAAACCTTTTCCTGTCTTTTTACCCAATTCCCCATTTGTCACTTTTTCCGCTTGCAGCGCGGACGGCATAAAACGCTCAGCATTATCAAATGCTTCGTACATGCTTTTGGAAACAGCAAGATTTATATCCATCCCAATAAGATCCATTAATTTAAATGGCCCCATTTTAAAACCTGACGCTTCTAAAATTCTGTCAACGTCTTCGTATGAGGCAATTCCATCTTCAACAATTTTTAAGGATTCGAGATAGTAATTTCGTGCGATCCTGTTAACAATAAATCCGGGTGAATCTTTACACATTACAGGTGTTTTATTCATTTCTTCGCAAACGCTGAAAATAGCATTTGCAACTTCAGCATCGGTTTGATCACCTTTTACCACTTCGACCAATTTCATGATATAAGGAGGATTAAAAAAATGCATGCCAACCACCCTTTGCGGAAAAAGTATTTCCTTTTGAATAGATGAAACAGAAAGTGACGAGGTATTAGTTGCGAATATGGTTTCTTCAAAATTGTATTGTGCCAGTTCATTGAACAGCGAAATTTTTGCTTCTTCTTTTTCTATGATAGCCTCAATGATTATTTGACCAACACAATTTTTTATATCGTTTGTGAATCGTATGCAATTAAAAATCGTGGCCTCCTCCGTCCTGAAGAAATTTTCCCCTTACCAGCTAAAAATGAAAGATTTTTTTGAATGGTCTTTTTTGCACTTTCCAGCACTTTTTCATTTAAGTCAAACAAAATCGTGTCGAATCCACTTTGCGCTGCAACTTGTGCAATGCCACTGCCCATAGTCCCTGCTCCGCAAATGCAAATGGTTATTGTCATAGTTATTTGTTGTAGAAAACTCCATGCAGAAAATTCTTACACTGCATTTGTAAACTGCTTCAAAAACCGCAAATCATTCTCACTAAAAAGCCTTAAATCTTTGACCTGGTACTTGAGCATCGTGATTCTTTCGATACCCATTCCGAATGCAAATCCTGAATATTTGTTATTGTCAATTCCGCAATTTTCCATCACATTGGGATGAACCATTCCGCAACCCAAAATTTCAACCCAGCCTGTATGCTTACACACATTACAACCTTTGCCCCCGCAAATAAGGCAAGTAATATCCATCTCGGCACTCGGTTCTGTAAATGGAAAGTAGGAAGGGCGAAAACGAATTTTAATTTTCTCTCCAAACATTTCCTGCACGAAGAAATAAAGTGTTTGCTTCAGATCGGCAAATGATACTTCCTCCGCAATATATAATCCTTCAACCTGGTGAAAAAAGCAATGCGCTCTTGCGCTTATAGTTTCATTGCGATATACACGGCCCGGGCAAATAATTCTTATCGGCAGCACGCCTTTTTCCATTTCACGAATCTGCACATTGCTGGTATGAGTCCGCAACATCCAATCCGGATTTTGGGAAACATAAAATGTGTCCTGCATGTCTCGTGCGGGATGGTCTTCCGGCAGGTTTAACGCTGTAAAGTTGTGCCAGTCATCTTCAATCTCCGGGCCTTCGGCAACTGCAAAACCCAATCTTTGAAAAATTGAAATAATCCGGTTCCTTACAATACTTATTGGATGCCTGCTTCCAACAGGAAGGTCATCGCCCGGCAAGGTGAGATCAAGAGGGCTCCCTGTTACCTCTTGTTTGCCATTGGTTGCTTTTTTTAATTCTTCATACCTGGTTTCTGCGAATAGCTTCAGGTCATTTAAAACCTGGCCTATTTCACGTTTGTTCTCAGCGGGTACATTTTTCATTTCGGGCATTAAAGATTTTATTAATCCCTTCGTGCCTAAAAATTTTATGCGAAAAGCTTCCGCCTTATCAGTATCAGTTGAAGAAAAGGTTTCTATTTCTTTCCTGGAATTTTCTATTAGCTGTTTCAGATTATCCATTTTGCAAAAATAAGCCAGAAGACCTATTTAATTTTTGTAAAAAGGCAGAGGCAGATTTTCCAAATTTTAATTATGATATTAATCTTTTAGGTTTGCTCAAAAAAAATTGATGAACGATTTGCATGAATACCTGTTGCCTGTTAACATTGCCATTTTGAATAATGACACGGGATATAACGACAAGCAATTCGCAAAGGTTATAAGAATCTATGAAGAAGAAATTCCTGAAGTGAATGACGTCGATATTATTTTAGTAGGAATCAATGAATTTCGCGGGGCAGGGATAAATACCAATACTAATTCCGCTGATGCGATACGGGCTCAATTATACAAATTTCACAACTGGCACAACGATGTTTCTATTGCAGATTTAGGAAATATAAAATGCGGGTCTTCGATTTCCGATAGTTATGCTGCCGTAAAAATTGTGATGAAAGAATTATTGCAACTGAATAAGACAGTTATTATTCTCGGCGGGTCTCATGATAACACACTGGGTCAGTATTATGCTTATAAAGATATTAACCAGGTTATTGAAGCAACGGTTGTCGATTCTTATATTGATCTTATGAGTGAGTCATCTGCGAGGAGTGAAAACTTTTTACTTGAAATGCTCACGAGCGAACCCAACGTCATAAGGCATTATAATCATATCGGGTTTCAAAGTTATTTTGTTCATCCGCACATGCTTGAAACAATGGATAAACTTCGCTTCGATTGCTATCGCGTAGGTGTAGCAAAGGAGCGGCTTGAAGAGATGGAACCCGTAATCAGAAACTCGCATATGCTCAGTTTTGATATTAAAGCAATTAAGCACAGTGACGCACCGGCAAGCAATTGCAGCACAAATGGATTTAGCGGTGAAGAAGCCTGTAATCTTTTGCGTTATGCAGGGTTAAGCCCCGTACTTTCCTCGGTGGGTATCTTTGGCTACAACCCTGAAAACGATACGGAAAACCTTACCGCTATCCAGGTTGCGCAAATGCTTTGGTACTTTATTGACGGAAAAAGCCGGAGTAAGCAGGAGGCTGATTTGCAGGACAAGCAAAGCTTTAACGAATACCATACTGCTTTTGCGGAGATCGATACCATTTTTATCCAAAGTAAAAAAACAGGAAGATGGTGGATGCAAATGCCTGATAAAAAACTAATCGCCTGCAGCTATAATGATTATTTATTCGCGAGCAATAATGAAATTCCCGAACGATGGCTTAGAGCGCAGGAAAGAGAGATGTGAATAGTATGTTCGATGTACGACGTGAGATGTACGATGTAAACGGGGTTTGATAATTTAGCAGCTCCCGTACTCAAATAGGTGAGATCATTATAATAAAGTAATGATCGAGAGAAAAAAGCTAAATGGAAAATCGCAAACTTTGGACATTGTACATCTTACATCAAACATCTTACATCGAAAGATCATCTTCCAAACATTTTCTCCAACTCGTCTTTTTTAAATTCCAGGAAAACGGGTTTGCCGTTAGGAGTTGTATTGCAAATTTCGCAGGCGAATAAATCCTCTACCAGGTTTTTTACTTCATCGCGTGAAAGCGCGGTGCCGGATTTTACAGATTGTTGCCAGGCCATCGAGCGAAGCAATTTCTCTCTTTTGCTAAACGTGACATCCATGCTGAAATGCTTATACTGTTCCAGCATTTTTTCAAGCGCTGCTTTTTCGTTGCCATCGGTAACATCTGCGGGTGAGCCTTGTACCACAAACGTATTATTACCGAAAGGCTCGACCTGGTAGCCTAGTAAAAAAAGATCAGGTAATAATTCATTCAATAAAACGGAATCAGCCGGGGTAAGTTCAAGCGTTACCGGGAAGAGGCTTCTTTGTATAGAAAGAGGTTTTCCTTTCATGGCGTTTAAAAAGCGCTCATATAAAATACGCTCATGGGCATTTTGCTGGTGAATGGCAATAAATCCATTTTCATTTTCAGCAATGATGAAAGTTTTATGAACCTGTACAAATTCTTCTGAAGAAGGCTTTTTATTCTTCTTTATTTGATGACCATCTTTCAGAAAAGAGGGAAAAGTTATTTTCCTGTTTTATTTCCTGCACCCCATTTTGATCGGGCAAAGCTTCAGGGCTATGTTTTAATTTTTCGTCAAATGATGGCGCATCCCATTGTTCGAGATCGCTTTTGCTATTAATAAAATGCGCCTGGTTTTTTTGCGTAAAAGTTTTATATAATGAAGAGCCGGTTGCGGTAAACTGTTTATCAGCTGTAAAAGGCTTGCTTACAGCATCGGTATGTTGAATCGTATTGTCCAGTTCAAAGTCCAATGTAGGCGTAACACTATATTGGGCAAGCGCATGCTTCACTGCAGATTGAACAAATGCATAAATAATTTTTTCATCTTCAAATTTTATTTCCTGTTTTGTGGGATGCACATTTATATCAAGCCTTGAAGGATCAAGGTCAATAAATAATGTATACATAGGGAAACTATCTTTCGCAATCATATCGCTGAAGGCATTCATAACAGCATGATTGAGATAGGCACTTTTTATAAAGCGATTGTTTACAAAAAAATACTGATCACCCCTGGTTTTCTTTGCAGTTTCCGGTTTGCCTACAAAGCCATAAATAATTAAATAATCTGTTTCTTCCTTTACGCTTACAAGCTTTGAATTATAACTGTTTCCAAGTATCTGTAAAATCCTTTGCTTTAATGAACCTTTTTCCAAATGAAAAATTTCCTGCCCATTGGAAGAGAGTGAAAAAAATATTCCAGGAAATGCCAAAGCAACACGAATAAATTCATCAACAATATGCCGGAGTTCGGAGGCATTGCTTTTTAAAAAATTACGCCTTGCCGGTACATTGAAAAATAAATTTTTCATTGAGATATTCGTTCCTTCATTTGTTGCAACGGGTTCCTGCGATACAACAACACTGTTTTCTATTTCAATACAAGTGCCTATTGATTCGCCATTCTTTTTTGTTTTTAATTCAACCTGTGCTACACCGGCAATACTTGCCAGCGCTTCGCCCCTGAATCCCATTGTTTTTATATGGAACAGATCATCAATGCTCTTTATTTTGGAAGTAGCATGCCTTTCAAAAGCCATCCTGGCATCAGTTTCACTCATTCCCTTTCCATTATCAATTACCTGTATCAAAGCTTTACCCGCATCATTAACAAAAAGCTGTATTTCCGTCGCACCTGCGTCCACAGCATTTTCCAGCAATTCTTTTACAGCGCTGGCTGGCCGTTGAATCACTTCTCCCGCCGCTATCTGGTTGGCAATGTTTTCGGGTAATAACGTAATGATATCTGCCACTTTTCTTCTCCTGTTTTTTATTGCAAAATTAATGATTATAAGTGGGGCTTGGGACTAAGTTTTAAAATCATAAAGCACTTATAAATTTTTAAAATCTGATAATCAACTACATTTATAGTACCCCGGAAAAAGACATAATGTTTACCTTGTGAAATTATTATTCAATAAATTCCTGCTTGATGCATAAATTCTTAGTGACGGTTTTTCTTTTGACTGCCATTCGATTAATTTCCTTTTCACAAATTCAACCAACTCCCGCTGCTTATCAATGGACCGATAGCGTGTTCAATTCTCTAACTGATGACCAAAGAATCACCCAACTTATGGTTTTGCGTGAGAGTGAGATAACAAAAGATGGTATTTTTATTTACGATTCTGCGATTACTGAGGCTATAAAAAATTATAACATCGGTGGTATTGTATTATTCCAGGGTGGCCCGGTGAAACAGGCAAATTTTATAAACTCTTTCCAGGCAATTGCTAAAACACCCTTGATGGTTTGCATTGATGCGGAGTGGGGATTGGGTATGCGGCAGGACAGCGTTATTCCCCTTAATCACCAGATGATGCTGGGTGCAGTTCAGGATCCTTCCATAATTTCTGCCTACGGAAAGCTCGTTGGCGGGCAATGCAAGAGAGAAGGAATCCAGGTAAACTTTGCACCGGTGGTAGATATTAACAATAATCCCGATAATCCTGTAATTAATGACCGCTCTTTCGGAGAAGATAAATATAAAGTAGCCCAGTTCGGTATCGCCTACATGAAAGGAATGCAGGAGGAGGGAGTCCTGGCTTGTGCAAAACATTTTCCCGGGCATGGGGATGTTTCGGTAGATTCGCATAAGGATCTTCCCGTCATCAATAAAAGCATGGCACAACTCGATTCTCTTGAACTATATCCATTTGAGCAAATGTTTACTGCGGGTGTAGGAAGCGTAATGATTGCCCATTTATATATACCGGCAATTGATACCACTGCGAATACGGCGACTTCTTTATCTAAAAAAAATGTGACGGGCCTTTTACGAAATCAATTGAATTTCCAGGGCTTAACCTTTACAGATGCATTAGGGATGCAGGGTGTAGCAAAATTTTTTCCCGGTGGCAAAATTGCTGCGCAGTCGCTGATAGCAGGGAACGACATCCTTTGCCTTCCTGAAGATGTGCCTGGGTCAATTGCTAAAATCCGGGAAGCAATTGATTCCAATCAATTAAGCTGGGACGATATTTATACTAAATGTAAAAAAGTACTGCTGTATAAATATATGTATGGTGTTGCCAATGTAAAGCCAGTGAACACTGACAACCTCACCAATGATTTGAACAATGGCGTTAGTGAGATGAAGCGTTTGGTTGCGGAAAATGCAATCACATTACTTAGTAAAAGCGATGAACAATTTTTTCCGCTTGCAAGACCTGCAAAAGAAAAAGAAATAGCCTATCTCGGAATTGGTATTGACAGTGCAAATACTTTTGCTCAAAGAATGAAAGACGATTACAATGCGGATGCTTTTTATTTCAACTACCTGGAAGATGCTGCAAGAATTTTGTCAACGGTTGAATTAATAAAAAAGCGCTATAAGTCAGTGGTGATAGGCATCCACAAGTATGCACGATATCCATCAAATAATTTTGGAATAAGCAGCTTCGCCCTTGATCTTGTAAACCAGGTACTGGAAAATAACAAGACAATCATTTTTGATTTTGGCAATCCATATGCGCTTAAAAACTTTTGCAATGCGGCTAATCTCGTAGCCTGCTATGAAGACGATTCTATAACACAGCGTGCCGCGATTGATATATTAGAAGGTAAAATAAAAGCTAAAGGAAAATTACCTGTTACTGTTTGTGATACATATAAGTATGGAAGTGGAATAGTTCCGGTAGATCCTTTCCCGGTTGTTAATCCTGGAGATGTGGGTCTGGATGCGATGAAGCTTTCCATAATTGACAGTATAGCGGCAGATGGTATCGCAGCCGGGGCAATACCAGGTTGTGTGGTATTGGCTGCGAGAGATGGCAAAATAGCTTTTGAAAAAGCATATGGTAAATATGACTATGATAAGCTGGCACCGGTAACGACACAATCCATTTTCGACATGGCATCCGTTACGAAAATCTGCGCCACCTTAATCTCGGTAATGAAATTGTATGACGAGGGGAAGATCAAATTAAATAAAACTCTCGGAGATTATCTTCCGTGGGTAAAAGGCACCAATAAAGCAAAACTGGAAATAAAGAATATCCTTTTGCACCAGGCTGGACTGGTAGCATATATTCCATTTTATAAAGAAACTATTGACGGGAATACAAAGCAGCCAATGTCCTCGATATATTCTTCTTTCGAAAATGACTCCTTCAGCATACGCGTGGCTCAAAATATGTACATGCGCAACGATTGGCAGGATACGATGTACAAAAGAATTCTTGATAGCAGGCTCGGCCCAAAGAATAAATATATTTACAGCGATAATGATTTTATTTTTCTTGGAAAAATAGTCGAAGCAATTTCCGGTTTGACCTTGGATGAATATGCCGATGAAAATTTTTATCAGCCCATGGGCCTTATAGCAACAGGATTTAAGCCACGTGAAAAATTTGATACCGATAGAATTGCTCCTACTGAAAACGATATGGAATTCAGGATGCAACACCTTCACGGGGATGTTCATGATCCCGGCGCAGCAATGTTTGGTGGTGTGGCGGGCCACGCAGGCTTGTTCAGTGACGCAGAAGGTATTGCCACTATATTTCAAATGTTGCTGAACGGTGGAACATTTGATGGAAAACGGTACATAAATGAAAAAACCATAAAACTTTTTACGGCATATAATAGCCCTGTGAGCCGTCGGGGCCTTGGTTTTGATAAACCGGAAAAGGATAATGCTTCCCGGAAAGAACCTTATCCCTCAGAGCTGGCTTCACCGCTTACTTTCGGACATACCGGCTACACGGGCACCTGTGTATGGGCCGATCCCAAAACAAATATTGTTTATGTTTTTTTAAGCAACCGGGTAAATCCTGACGGAGGAAATAATTTAAAATTGCTTCAGAATGAATATAAGAGGAAAAATACAGGATGCGATTTATGGTGCTATAAAACAGTAGCGGATACTTTATTTTTGTTACATATAATTCATACAAACAACGATTGCAAATTTTATAAATACTTCACGATGGAATATCCTTTTCAAATTACTTCGCTTGAACAATACAAAGAACAATATCAAAAAAGCATAGACGATCCGGAATCCTTCTGGGGTGATGTTGCCGATAATTTTTACTGGCGTAAAAAATGGGATAAGGTTCTTGACTGGAATTTTAAGGAACCAAAAATTGAATGGTTCAAAGGTGGCAAGTTAAACATCACTGAAAATTGTATTGACAGGCATCTCGAAAAAATGGGTGAAAAGCCGGCTATTATCTGGGAGCCGAATAACCCGGAAGAAAGAACGAGGATTGTTACTTATACAAGATTGCATAAAAGAGTTTGCCAGGTTGCACAGATGTTACTAAATAACGGCGTAAAAAAAGGCGATCGCGTTTGTATTTACATGGGTATGGTTCCTGAGCTGGCTTATGCGGTTTTAGGTTGTGCAAGAATTGGCGCAATACACAGTGTTATTTTCGGTGGATTTTCTGCGCAAAGTATTGCAGATCGCTTAGAGGATGCAAAAGCAGAATTTATTATAACCTGCGATGGCGCTTACCGTGGTGGCAAAGACATTCCTTTAAAAAGTATTATTGATGATGCATTGATTGGAAATAAAACTATAAAAAAAGTAATTGTTTATACGAGAACAAGAACACCTGTTTCTATGATTAAAGGCCGCGATGTTTGGTGGGAAGATGAAATGGAATTTGCATTATCGCAAGTAGAGAAAAATAATGTTGTCACAATGCCCGCAACTGAAATGGATGCGGAAGATCCGCTTTTCATTTTATATACTTCAGGTTCTACAGGTAAGCCTAAAGGGGTAGTTCATACGATTGGCAGGTTATATGGTTTGGACTACCTACACTTTTGTAAATGTATTTCAATACCAGCCGGGCGATGTACATTTTTGTACGGCAGATATAGGCTGGATTACCGGTCATAGTTATATTGTATATGGCCCTTTAGCTGCAGGGGCTACCAGCGTAATGTTTGAAGGCATTCCTACCTGGCCCGATGCCGGCCGTTTTTGGGAAATTGTTGATAAATACAAAGTAAATATTCTCTATACAGCACCCACCGCCATCAGGAGTTTAATGAGCTACGGCCTTGATCCTTTAAAAGGGAAAGATATGTCGTCGTTAAAAGTATTAGGTACCGTTGGTGAACCGATTAATGAAGAAGCATGGCATTGGTATGATGAGAATATCGGAAAAAAGAAATGCCCGATTGTTGATACCTGGTGGCAAACAGAAACGGGTGGAATTTTAATTTCAAATATTGCCGGGGTTACTCCCGCAAAACCGGGCTGGGCAACGTTGCCGATGCCGGGGGTTCAACCTGTATTAGTCGATGATCGTGGAAAGGAAATAACTGAACCTGATGAGCAAGGCTTACTAAAGGGGAATCTCTGCATTAAAGCGCCATGGCCCGGTATGTTGAGGACGACATGGGGAGATCATGAGCGATGCCGCACAAATTATTTTGCTACTTATGAAAATTTATATTTCACGGGCGATGGCGCTTTAAAAGATAAAGAAGGAAATTACAGAATCACCGGCCGGGTGGATGATGTATTGAATGTAAGCGGCCACCGCATAGGCACAGCGGAAGTTGAAAATGCAATTAACATGCATACAAATGTTATAGAGAGCGCCGTGGTAGGTTATCCGCACAATATCAAAGGGCAAGGCATTTATGCTTTTGTAATTACAGAAAAAAATACCCATGAAGACGATCGTGCAAAGAATGATATCCTTGAAACGGTAGCAAGAGTAATTGGCCCAATAGCAAAGCCCGATAAAATTCAATTTGTAACCGGGCTTGCCAAAAACAAGAAGCGGAAAAATAATGCGCCGCATTCTTAGAAAAATTGCGGAGGGAGAAACGGAGAATTTAGGAGATACAACTACGTTGCTGGACCCGGGAATTGTAGATGAGATAAAGGAGAATAAAGTGTAAATATTTATTAAAAGTGCTTGGATGATTTTTTTTAAAAGATTTAAATTTGAATGAAGGCAAGAGATGTAATTAAGATTATTGAAAAAGATGGTTGGTTCCTTGTCAGACAAAAGAAGTCATAAACAATATAAGCATCCCATAAAAAAAGGACTGGTTACAATTGCTGCCCATAAACAAAGTGATGAAATCGCTGCCGGTACTTTAAATAGTATTTTTAAACAAGCTCAAATAAATCAAGAATGAGAAAATATTTAGTAGTTTATGAAAGAACGAAAACCGGGTATTCGGCTTATGCTCCTGATTTACCGGGAGTGATCGCTACTGGTAAAACAAAATCTATTGTTGAAAAGAATATTTTCGAGGCAATTCAATTTCATTTGGAAGGATTAAAAGAAGAAAATTTTCGTATTCCAAAAGCGAATGCGGAAAGTGAGATGTTTGTTTTTCCTATATAATTTCTATTTAACTATTTAACTTCTAACATAGCATTCGCCGAACCAATTAAATTTTTAAGTTTAATAATCTTTCTGGCTAAACGTTTTAAGTAACTTCTTTCCGATGCACCCTAAATCCCTTTCGATAGAAGATTATAACTATACACTACTTGAAGAAAAGATTGCTGCTTATCCGCTACAAAAAAGAGATGAGTCAAAACTCCTGGTTTTTAAGAATGGCGACATTTCCGAAGATCGCTATAAAAATATCGCTGAATATTTGCCGGAAAAATCATTACTTGTTTTTAACGACACCAAAGTCATTAAAGCAAGACTACTTTTTCAAAAGCCTTCCGGAGCCATTATAGAAATTTTTTGCCTCGAGCCGTTCGAAGACAATAATGACTACTCAATTGTTTTTCAAAAAAAGGAAAGGACAAGATGGAAATGTATGATTGGTGGCGCCAGTAAATGGAAGCAAAAGGTGCTGGAAAAAAATTTGGTGATTAACGGGAACGAAATAAAACTTATTGCAACTCTTGCAGAGAGATTACCCGATGCATATGTTGTGGAATTGACATGGAACCCCGGCGACTATACATTTGCGGAAATACTGGAACACGCAGGCGCTATGCCATTACCTCCTTACATAAAAAGAAAAGCAGACGAACTTGATGCCACAAGATATCAGACGATTTATTCAAAGTATGAAGGATCCGTTGCAGCCCCAACTGCAGGATTACATTTTACCCCGCACATCTTCCATTCTTTAAAAGAAAAAAAGATCGGCACAGCCTTTACAACCTTACATGTGGGAGCAGGGACTTTTAAGCCGGTGAAAACTCAAAGAATGGAGGGCCATGAAATGCATGCGGAATGGATGGAAATATCGGCATTATTTATTGAGCAATTGCTTGCCAATATTACAGCCGGAATTTTTTGCGTAGGAACTACTTCTCTAAGGACTATTGAAAGCATTTACTGGATGGGAGTAAAAGCCTTAATGAATCCCGGTATTTCTGTTGACGAACTTGCAATTAAGCAATGGGAAGTTTATGAAAATCCCCTCCGGGAAAATAAATATAGTAGCGAAAAGGCCTTGCATGCGTTATTGCTATTCTTAAAAGATAATAAAAGAGGAAAGCTTTTAATACAAACGCAAATCATCATCGCCCCAGGTTACCAGTTCAAACTTACAAAAGGATTGATCACTAATTTTCATCAGCCAAAATCCACATTATTGTTATTGGTTGCAGCAATGGCCGGACAAGAATGGAAAAAAATTTATGAATATGCTTTGGAAAATGAATTCAGGTTTTTGAGCTATGGGGATGGGTGTTTGATTTTTCAATCCCTGAAATGTTAAACAATCATTTTTCAATTGTTACCGGGGTTCCTACGGGAATGTAACTATACAAATCTTTTGCTTCAGTGTATTTAAGTGAAATGCAACCATCGGTCCAGTTTTGATAATAGTCTACCGTCCATTCTTCCTGTGGTCTTGTTGCATGTATAGCAATGCCACCGCCTATTCTCGCGTTACGTGGAACCAAACCCTCAACCTGCCTTTCTTTAAATTTTTCCAGGCTCTCCCGGTTTGGATAATCTAATAAAAGTTCAAATCCCCATTTGGGGTGAATTTTTTTAAGCAACACTTTAAATTTTCCTTCAGGCGTTCTCTTGTCGCCTTCCATAAATTTGTCACGGAGATCATTACTTCCAAACACGCAGGGATATGTTGCATACCAGCCTTCATCGTCGTACACTTTTAACTCGTATGCCTTCTTGCTGATTACAATATAATATGGGTTATCCCCATTTTTTTTGTGACGGGTGTCTGAAGAAACTTTATAAGAGGAAATATGAGTCTTGCCTTTGTTTTGTGGAATAAAGGAGATAAATATCCATGAAAAAAGAAGCGCAAAAAGTATGGAAATAGTACGGTTATTCATTTAACGGAAAGCTTGCTGCAATTTAGAATTAAACGGTTTTCACCGCAAATTATTTCCGCAAATTATTTATGATTTAACTTTTTTTTCGCCAAAGAAAATCGTTCGTATTAATCCCATTCGGCTTCCGCTTTTACTCTTTGCCTGTCAACTCTCTTGCTAATGAAAATACTTATTTCGTAAAGGAGAATTAAAGGAACAGCTACGATGGTTTGGCTTGTCCAGTCAGGGGAGGGTGTAATAACTGCCGCGACGATAAGAATAACTACGAATGCGTATTTACGATATGTCTTCAGGAAACGCAGGAGTAATTATACCAAGTTTGGAAAGTACAAAAGCAAGAACAGGAAGTTCAAAAGCAATTCCACAGCCCAATATAAGTGATGTGAGGGTATCAATATAATCATCGAGTGTGGGTAAATATTTATAAACCCCCACTGTTCCCAATTGAAAATTTGCAAGAAAATTGAAAGTAAAAGGTGCCAGCAGGTAATAACCAAAAGCAGCGCCTGTAAAAAAACATAATGATACCCACCAGATACTACCTTTTGCGTAAGAAACTTCCTTAGAGGTTAAAGCCGGCTTTACAAAACGCCACAGTTCCCAGAACAAATAGGGAAAGGCGATTATCACGGATCCCATAAATGAAATAGAAATAGCCGACATAAATGGACCGCTCACAGTGCTCCCAAGTAATTGAATATCGATAGGCGGCATGCACAATGCATCGCCGAGATGAAGGGTATGGCTGAGGTTACAAAGCCCGGAATAGGTAACAAAATCTTTACGGGCAGGGGCAAAAATAACGTGATCGAATATCCAGTCAACATATATAAAAATGAATATTGCTACAACAATAAGGACGATAGCCGATCTTACAATATGCCAGCGTAAAACCTCGAGGTGATCAATAAAACTCATTTCGGTTTCAGCTGTTTCCTGGCCCCTGATCTTTTTAAAAAATGCTTTTCTTTCTGAAGTCTTACTGCTCAAAAGTTCTGTTTTCAATTATGAATTTGCAAATATAGGCAGGTTTGAGGTATATGGTGTCAGGCTAATGCCATAAACATACAGGTTGTAACATACGTTGTTTTGAGAGGCATCGTTTTCCCGCTCCGGAAGGTATCATGATATATCACTAGTGCATTGCTTCTGACAGGTCCACTTTCTTTTTTCTATTGCCTTTTACCAGCAAGACAAAGGGAACGCATATTAAAAACAATACACCGAGATAAAGGAATACGTCCATATAGGATAATACGGATGCTTGTTTAAATACTGAATAATCCAGCGCTTTATAGGCGCTTTTTAACGCAACATCAGGTGTCATTCCGGAACTTATAAAGCTTTTTTGCATCCCCGAAATTCTTTGTTGTACCGCCGGATCACCTGCATCCAGCTTGCTTACAAGGTCAACCCTATGCACCATATTCTGGGTTGAAATGAAAGTAGTAATTATAGCTATGCCAAATGAGCCGCCGAGCTGGCGCATCATACCGGTGAAAGCCGCTCCCTGGCCTATTTCTTTACCGTGTAATGAAGAAAGCGCCAGGGTGGTGATAGGTATAAATAAAAGTCCAAGACCTGCTCCTCTTACTATTAACAGCCACCAGAAATTATCGGCGCCGGTGTCGGGTGTGAGTATTTTATAGGCCCACAGGCTATAAAGGAAAAAAGTAATGAGGCCTCCTGCTACCAGGTATTGCTGTTTTACGCCACGCTGCAATAGCTTTCCTATCAAAGGCATCATGAATGCAGTAGCAATACCGGAGGGAATTAGTAACATACCGGCCTGCTGCGCAGTCCATCCAAGTGTAGATTGTGTGTATAATGGTATGATAAATGTTGATCCATACAGACCGAATCCCAACAAAAAAGACATGATAGTTCCAACCCGCAGATTCCCATTTTTTAAGACCCTCAGTTCTACAATAGGATTGTCGTAAGTAAGCTCCCGCCATATAAAAAAGAATATGCCAAGAACAGCAAGAACTGATAAGATAATAATAGTCGTATCATTAAACCAATCATCATCATGCCCTTTTTCCAAAACATACTGAAGGGAGCCAACAGCAATAGTCAGTAATGCGATGCCTAAAAAATCAATGTGTTTGGTTAAGGTTTTTTCAGAAAATTTCGGGCTGCGTACAAATTGTAACGTAAGTAAGGTGGCAGCAATTCCTATAGGTATATTTATGTAGAAAATGTACGGCCAGCTAAAATGATCAATTATATAACCGCCCAATGGAGGCCCGAGAGTGGGACCAATGATTACACCTAAACCATAAATTGCCTGCGCCATTCCGCGCTTTTCAATCGGGTAGCTTTCGGTGATAATTGTTTGTGAAGTTACCAGCAAAGCGCCACCGCCTACACCCTGTAAAAATCGAAAAAGCACCAGTTCCCAAATGCCGGTTGCATTTCCACATAAGAAAGAAAACACGGTAAAAATCATAATGGAAGCTGCAAAATAATTGCGTCGCCCAAATTGCTGGGAGAGCCAACTCGTCATAGGAACTATGATAACATTACCAATCGCGTAAGCCGTAATAACCCATCCTATTTCGGTCAGCGTGGCTCCAAGATTACCACGCATATCGTTAATGGCGACGTTTACGATCGTAGTATCCACAATTTCAAGTAACGCACATAAGATTGCCGTGATGGTTACTATTACCCTACGTGATCCATACTCTACTAAAGAATTTGCCTCTTGCATAAAAAATTTGTTCTTTCCTACTAAGCCGCGGAGAGCACTAAGGAAAAAACTTTGTGGCCTTTGTGCCTTCGTGGGAGACTCGACTTAGTTTCTCTTATTTTTATCTAATTAAGGTGAACATCCACATTTACATTCATTCCGGGCCTCAGCCGGTTCAACAATGAATCCTGGTGATTCACAAATTCAATTTTTACGGGAATACGCTGTACAACTTTTACAAAATTTCCACTAGCATTATCGGGAGGAAGTAAAGCAAACGCAGCGCCTGTTGCAGGTGAAAAGGAAGAAAGTGTTGCTTCAAAGTCATGCTTGGGGAAAGCGTCTGCATGAATAACTACCTTTTGGCCTATGGTCATTTTTCGTAATTGTGTTTCTTTAAAATTCGCAACCACCCATAAATCACTGTTGTGAACGATACGAAATGTCGATTGCCCCGCTTGTAAGAGTTGCCCTTCCTGCAAATTCACTCTTGAAACTTTTCCGGCTTCCGGAGCCGTGATTACGGTATAGGACAAATTGAGTTTGGCATTTTCCACATCTACTTCGCGCTGTTTTACCATTGCTTCTGCAACGCCGATTGATTGAGCAGTAGCATTACTTTGAGAAGATACAACACCCGTTTGCGTCGAAACCTGTTTTCTCTGTTGCTCCAATATTTGCAATTGCTTTTCTGCAGTTTCCTTAGCTGCCTGCGCCTGTTCAAATTGCTGTTGCGTTATGGAATGATCCTGTATAAGATTCGCATAGCGGTTGTAATCCTGCGTTGTTCTTGTTACATTTATTTGTGCTGCGGCAATCTGTGCATCCACTGTAGATACACCAGCTCTTGAGCTTGCAATGCCGGAACGGACTGCATTTGTATTGGCACGTGCCGCAACAACGTTACTCCTGGCCGTTGCCAACGCAGCTTCGGCTTGTTCTACATTCAACCGGAGATCACGATCATCAAGTACCAAAAGTGTGTCTCCTTTATTTACGAGCTGGTTATCCTTCACACGTACTTCTTTTACGTAGCCCGAAACCCTTGGTATGACCGGGCTTATATCGGCTTCCACCTGTGCATCATCTGTATCTTCATGATGCTGTGCATAGGTATATTTTGAAATGCCAAACCATCCTCCCGCGATTACCATCACAATAAGAATTATGAGGAAAACCTTACTGCGTTTTTTAGGCTCTGGAACTTGTTTGCCATTTGTTTCTTGCGGAGATTCTGTATTTGCAGGAATGGCTACTGCTTTTTCTTTAGATTCCATAATATTGATTTATTCGCTTTAATTTTTTGATTCGGATGACAAGAGGCCCGAGGTCGCCAGCAACTTATTATACGCCAGCAGAACATCAGCTTTAGCAACTGCAAGATTTATTTTTGATTGTAATAATGAAACATTTGCATCCAGCAGATCAGTCGTATTTACAAGGCTGTTATCATATTTATTTTTTGTGATCCGGTAGTTTTCCGTTGCCTGCGTTACCGCTTTTTTATACACCTCGGTTTTCTTTTGACTTAATAAAAAGTTTTCATAATCCTGGTTGATCTTTAACCTTACTGCATCATCCAATTGTGGCTCATTAGCGGTGATCTCGCTTTCCCGGGCTTTTGCCTGGTCAACTTTGGCTTTTGTTTTCCACCACGAGCCGATATTGTATTTTAATCCTACGCCCACGGTTACAGCATTATAAATTCCTAATAAATGGGGAATATCGGCGGCTACATATCCACCAGTTAATGCGACCGACGGGTAATATTCTGCTTTGGCCGCAGCGATTCCGCTGGTAGCAGCCTTTTTTCTAAACCTTAGCGCCAGCAAATCCTTCCGGTTTTGCAGCGCTAAATTTTCATATTCCTCCAGGTTTTTTAAGCTGGAGTGTCTCCTGGAATTTCGAAGAGTCAGTTACCAGGTTGGTGCTTTCAGGAAGGCCAAGCATCAGGTTCATGTTTACATTAGCGATCTTCCGGTTGTTTTCTGCATCCAGCAAAGACAGCTCAATATTGGAAGTTTGTAATTGAGATTTTAAAAGATCATTACGGGCTAATAATCCATTTTGCTCCAGGCGTGAAAACACAGAATCCCGGTAGGCGGACTGCTGAAGATTTTCCCGGACTACATTTACAGTAGCGCCGGCTTTATACAAATTGATGTAAGCATTTATTGTGTTTAATATTACTGCCTCTTTATCATTTTCTGCATCCAGGATTGTTGCCTGCTGCAGGTATCTTGCAGATTCAATACCATAGCGGATTCGTCCACCCGCATAGATCGGAAGCGCAACATTGAGGATTCCATACATCGCCTGGTTTACTGCGGGGCTTTCGCTGTTCCCTGAACTATCAGAGCCGCCAAACGCTTTTGTTTTAAGGGAAATATTTGGATTGGTTAAGCGCAGATACGAGCCACTTACCGTAACGTCCGGAAGTTTATTATCCTGCGCTTCTTTCAAAGCTGCCGCGGCCTGGTCGTTACGGGCTGCGGATGCCTGTAAGTGTTTGCTGTTCTTTATACTGAGATCAATGGATTCCTGCAAAGTAATTGTCCTGGCTTCCTGTGCCTTCCCAATTAATGGAAAAATGCTAATCGCGAAGTAAACCAGCGTTCCAATAAACAAATTTGTAATCTTCTCAACAGACTTTTTAGGGTTCCGGTTCATCTTAAATGGTTTTTATTTTCTAATCAACAAGTGTGAACGCATTAATTGCTTTAAGTGTTCACTCACTCTTTCTTTTAATTTTTTGCTTTTGAATGGATTAAAATCTTTAGCCTTATGCAATAGTTTTCGGCACATGGTTTCGGAGATAAGCAAATGATTTATGGTACCTATAAGTGTAGCTATTGTAAGTTGTGCATCAACATTTTTAAATTCGCCGGTATCAATGCCTTTTTGTATTATGGATGTTATCGTAACCACATTTCTTAACAGAATCTCCGTAATAGCGTCATGCATTTGTGGCCTCTGATCCAGGGAAAGTTCTCTATGTAAAAGATGGTGAAACTGTGGATTTGTAAACATCCTTTCTATATAGCTGTCAATGATCTTATCTATTTTTTCTATTTGCGAAATAGAAGATTTATCCAGTTCTGCAAATACTACTCTTATACTGGAAGATTTATACTCCACCACCTGCTCAAATAATTTTTCCTTTGAACCGAAATAATAATTTATCATCGCCAGGTTTACCCCGCCGGCTTTAGCAATATCTCTTATTGAAGTTCCTTCAAAACCCTTTTGACCAAAGAGTTTCATGGCATTTGATAATATCGTTTCTCTTGGATCCATTGTAAAATCGAGGGGCAAAGTTAAACAGTTGTTTGAAATTAAACAAACGTTTAATTAATTTTTTCAGAATTTTTTAAAATGCTGTATTAGAAAGGCCCATTTAGGCTTAATCTTTAATTTATTTTAGATTTGTAAAAGCAAATAATTATGCTCACTACTATTAAAGTGTGGATACCTTTCTCGGGGACGAGAAAGAAGAGCAGGTTATGCCTAAGAAGAAAGGTATCATTTTAGGGATGCTTAGGGTAAAATAAAGTTATCCGATGATTTTGATGAGCCTCTTGATGATTTAAAAGATTATATGTAGCCATGAACTATTTATTGGACACTTATGTTTGCATCTGGTCTGTTTCGGAGCAAAATAAATTATCAGATGTTGTAACGAAATTTTACTAAATGCAAATAATACCTTTTGGGTCAGTAAAATCAGTTGTTAGAAATAGTCATTAAAAAGAGACGACGAGAGTAGAGGAATTTTGACGTCTCCTTTCCCGATTTTATTAAATCGCTTTATTCATCAGGTTATAGTATGCTTCAGTTAAAAGATGAACATTTTGAAACTTACAGCCTCCTTGATTTTCCTGAAACCCATCGCGACCCCTTTGACAGATACTCCTTGCTGCTGCGAGGTATGAAAATTTTGCAATCATAACAAAGGATGAAAAATTTAAGCTTTATAACGATACATTTAAAATTGTGTGGTAATTCAAAGGTAATTGATTTGATTTGTAAGCATTTTTTTCAGTGATGTCTTCAGCAAAAGTTTAAACCCTTCCCTGGGGTTGCTCAAAATATTATTTAGTCCATCTTTGCGTAAATATTTAATATTATAGATTAAGCTGCCACCGCATGTACGAATTATTCTTTCAGAGTTTTAATGAAAAAGTTTCTCTCACGGCAGAAGAGCAGGAAGTGATAAGAAATTATCTTACTCCAAAAAAGATTAGGAAAAAGCAGTACCTGTTGCAGGAAGGAGATATTTGTAAATCAAGCGCCTTTGTTGAGAAAGGGGCGTTACGGGCGTATTCTGTTGATAATAACGGGGCAGAGCATATCATTCAGTTTGCTTTGGAAGGCTGGACGATTTCTGATATGTATAGTTTTCTTACCGGGGAGCCGGCTACATATAATATAGACGCGTTGGAAAATTCCGAGTTGGTTATAATTGACAAATCGGCCCATGAAAATCTATTACAGAAGGTGCCTAAATATGAAACGTTTACAAGGCTGCAAATAACAGGGGCTTACATAGCCATGCAAAAAAGAATTAACTCGACTAATAGTTTGTCCATAGAAGAACGCTATCTTGATTTTACCAAAACTTACCCAAACATTGTGCAACGTGTGCCACAACACATGATCGCTTCTTACCTGGGTCTTCAGCCGGAAACCCTTAGCCGAATCAGGCGCAAAATATCAGTAAACAAATAGTTTTTTTCAATTGATCAATTAAAAGCATTGATTCAAGTCAATGGTTTTTCTTGCTTATAAGCAATGGAACAGGGCATGTTGCCGGCGTAGCTTTGCTCATGATTATTAAAAAATGCACACAAAACAAACTATTATAATAATTGGAGCCACCGGCAGGATGGGCTCTGCGATTTCTAAAAGTTTGTCAAAGGGGAATTACAGGCTATTGTTGAATGGCAGAGATCATAATAAACTAATTGACCTTATTCGATGAAATTCAAGAAGTAAATCCCACAGCGGATGTAGAAGCTATTGATTGTTCATTTGATGGATGCTGGGAAGCGGACATTATTATTTCTGCGGTTCCATATAACGCAGAAAAAGAGATCGCTGAAAGGATTAAAGAGGTGGCTAATCAAAAAATTGTTATCAGTATAGCTAACCCGTTAAATGAAGATCACAATGGATTATTAATCGAACCAGGCACAAGCGCAGCAGAAGAATTACAGCGGCAATTGCCTAATTCAAAAGTGGTAAAAGCCTTCAATACCAATTTTGCGGCTGATTTTTCCACACCCGTAATTGATGGCAAACGGGCAAATGCTTTTATAGTGGGCAACGATGAAGATGCTTTACAAAATGTTTCTGAATTAATAAAAACTGCAGGCTTTAATCCCATTGTTACGGGTGATCTTTCTATGAGCGGAATATTAGAAAATATGCAGCTTTTGCTAATTCACTTAAATAAAAAATACAATTACAACGGCTTGGCAGGCTGGAAAATTTTACACAATTAATTTAAAAGATAAAACATGAAAAAATTATTATCGACGAATTCATCGAATATTTATGCTTTGGTGGCAAGGGTATTTTTAGGCGTAGTAATATTTCCGCATGGTGCACAGAAACTGTTCGGGTGGTTTGGAGGTTATGGCTACAACGGTACCATGGGGTTTCTTACAGGACCCGCTGGACTACCATGGATTGTGGCTTTCCTGGTTATTATAATTGAGTTCTTTGCAGCGCTGTTTTTAATTTTTGGATTCTTCACCAGGCTTGCAGCCTTTGGAATAATTGCTAACTTTCTGGGCGTACTTTTCTCTACGCATATTCAAAATGGATTTTTTATGAACTGGGGCATGCAGCCCAATAAAGGAGAAGGGTACGAATACTTCATATTGTTATTTGGCCTTGCGATTATTTCCCTGATCGCAGGTGGTGGCAAAGCAAGTGTGGACGCCGCACTAACAAATAAAAGAGTGTAGTTGACAATAGCGAATGGAAAGAAAACATTTTTTAAAAGCAATTGTAACGGGAGGTTTAAGCATGGCAACTCTATCAGCATTCAAAAAATTCGCGAGTGATTTAGACGAGCAGGAATATTTGATGCCGGTTCTGTTTATAGGCCATGGCTCACCCATGAATGGTATTGAAGATAATGAGTTCAGTGATAGATGGAAGGCAATGGCGAAGGAAATTCCAACACCTGCTGCTGTATTGGTGTTGTCGGCGCATTGGTTTACCCGGGGAACCCAAATTACCGCAATGGATTTTCCAAAAACCATTCACGATTTTGGCGGGTTTCCGCAGGAGGTGTTTGATGTACAATATAAAGCCCCCGGCAATCCTATCCTGGCAAAAGAGACAGTTGATTTATTACAATCGGCTCATGTGGAATTGGATCACGACTGGGGACTTGATCACGGCACCTGGACTGTGGTGAGGCATATGTATCCTGAAGCAGAAATTCCGGTATTACAATTGAGTATTGATTATACCAGAGGATCACAATATCATTATGAGTTGGCCCGGGAAATGTACGCATTAAGGAAAAAGAAAGTATTAATAATTGGAAGCGGGAATATGGTTCACAACCTTCGGATGGTTGCATGGGATAAAATAAATGAACCGGGGTATGGATATGATTGGGCATTAAAAATGAATGACAACTTTAAAAATTTGATTTCAAACGGAGATTTTAAGCCCCTGATCAACTATGAAAACCTCGGGCCCGAAGCGAAGCTTGCCATTCCTACACCGGAACATTACCTGCCACTGATATACACTTTGGGTTTAAAAGGAAGTAGGGACGCTGTTTCATTTTTTAATGATAAAGCGGTTGCTGGTTCGCTGACAATGACATCAGTAAAAGTTGGCTGATAAAAACAAACCAGATATTTATAAATTTTAAAAAATAAGACAATGGAAAAAACAAAATGGGTGATTGACCCATCACATACAGAAATTGGATTTAAGATAAAACACCTGATGATTACAAATGTAAAAGGCGTATTCAAGGAGTTTGAAGCAAGCATTTACACTACAGGTGATGATTTTATGTCTGCAGAAGTTGATTTTTGGTTGAACCCCGCTTCAATAGATACGGGCAGCCCGGATAGAGATGCGCATCTTAAAGGACCAGACTTTTTTGATTCAGAAAAATATAAAGAAATAACTTTTGTTGCCAACACGTATGAAAAGGTTGATAACGACGGCAGCTATGAATTGTACGGCGATCTAACTATCAAGGGAATAACTAAAAGAATCAAATTGGACGTTGAATTTGGTGGCGTAATGAAAGATCCCTGGGGGAATGAAAAAGCGGGATTCAGTATTAATGGAAAAGTAAACCGTAAAGATTGGGGGCTCAACTGGAATGCTGCATTAGAAACAGGTGGCGTATTGCTAAGCGATGATGTGCGAATTAGCTGCGAAGTGCAATTATTAAAATCAAACGAAGAAAAGGCTACAACCTAAGAAGTAACAGATGAAAGGGAAAATAAGAGGGAAGATGACGTATAACAAAGGCCTTCAATAATTTACTGAAGGCCTTTCTTGTTTATCAGCTCAATGTTGCTTCCATGGAAATATCAGCTTTTAATAATTTCGAAACAGGGCAATTTTCTTTCGCGTTTTTTGCGCTTTCTTCAAATTGCTCTTTGCTGATGTTTGGAATTTTTGCTGTAACAGTTAAGTGGGATTTTGTGATGGCGCCATCTGCTAAAGTAATATCGCATTTGGTCTCAATTTCATCTGCGGTAAAACCGCCTTCCTGTAATACGAAACTGAGCTTCATGGTGAAGCACCCGGCATGGGCCGCGGCAATCAGCTCTTCCGGGTTAGTTCCCACTCCATCTTCGAATCTTGATTTATAAGAATACTGTGTCTTATCCAGCACGGAACTCTGGGTGCTTAATGTTCCTTTTCCTTCCTTGCCTGAACCTTGCCATACGGCCGTTGCGTTTCTTGTCATGATTTATTGGTTTAATGGTTAATTGGTTAATTATTTATTAGCTGATACGGGCCTTTGTCTTTTAATATGTCCATCTTTCAATCCGCTTTTCATTCTATCTTATTCCCTCCGGGGGATAGGGCCTGCCTTATTCCGGAAACTCCGATGAAGGTACTCTCACAATTCCCCTGCCATTTATAAGATGCCACGTTTTAAAATCCTGCGGAGCATCAAGGCCATCGCCATCAAGAATATGTGTTTTTGTTCTTATGCGAACAGGCTTATCTGTATAAAACTCCTGTCCTGTTCTTGCCCTGTCCCAATATAATTCATCGCAATAGAGTGTATCTCCTTTTATATTAAAAACTATTACACTATCTCTTAAAAAAACTTTGCTCTGTGTTTCAATATATTTTCCGTAATGCGCATCCAGCTTGCTTTCGACTATTAATGAATCATCATAAAAATCGGTATGCACGGTTTTTGTAAATTCAATATAAGGAACTGTATCCTGGTGGCGGAGCATCAATGGCGCCCTTAATCGCGCCTTCGTTTTATCGCCGATAGTATAAACAATATCTACATCTTTGGCTTCTTCCACACCCACTCTTTTTGAGGAAATTCGCTCAATATCTTCTAAAGAATTTTCACAGGCGCAAATAAAAAAGCAGCCTGTTGTAAGAGCTGCTTTGCATAAATATCTATGAAAATTGCTATAAACCATCCTTCATTTTAAACAAAATTAATTGAATTTACGCCGCTGAAACCAATTCCTGTCGCTTAGAGAAAATCCTACACCTACTTTAAAAGTATTCTCTTTAATGTTATTACTATTATTTCCACGGTTGCCGTACTCAAGTGAAATATTCATAAAGCTGTATTGGTAATCATAAAAGCTGTGTCTCAGTTTTAATGGAAATGTTCCACCAACACTTACCGTATATACCGGCAAATTGTTATCAGCAGCGATATAGTCTTTCCCAAAGGAAAATCCTGCCCTGTATCTTACATTATTAAAATATTTTGATGACCCGTTAGGTGAAGGAAAATATTGAATGCCAAATTTTCCAAGCCAGCTATTTTTTACAATATCCTTCTCGCCAAAAAAGCGGTAGTTATCCCAGTTGGTAGTTTCATAATCCGCCCCAATTAAAACATGCTCCTTTTCAATAGTAAACCCGGCGCCTATTGTAGCCGGTAATTGTACTTTCCCCTTTTGATTATTATTTTCATAAACACTATCAATTTTATCTACACCCCCGGAAGTTGCATTATAATCGAATGTCTGCACCTGGTAATCTTTGGTGGCGTCAAATTTCTGTTGCATGTTTCCGTATGCTCCAAATCTTATAATGCCTCCTTTTATTTTAAAGCCATATTGAAATCCCGCATTAAAAAAAAGCCCGCCAAATCGCGTTTTAGTATCATATTCTCCTTTATAATAAGGAACTGAGTCAATAAAAATCAATTTGGTGTCGTAATCTTTGTCTCCGAACAGGTAGCCCGTATTAAAGCCTATACTGAAATTTTTTACCCGGAGAGCAGTTCCTATAAACGCTTCATTCACGCCACCGCTACCTTCGTAAATGCTTGCGATACTATCAATGGAAGTGCGGGTAACGGCATTTATTTTATAATTGATTTTGCTTATTGGCTTTAGGCCAAAAGCAAGGCCCCATGACGTTTTATTTATTTCAGCTTTCTTATTACCGCTTAGTAAAGGGAACGCTACCTGCAGGTAGGAGATAATTCCGTTATTTGATTTAAAACTTCCGAGCGGGTTCTGACTTTTAATAACTCTGCCATCATATTCTACCCCCACATCGAGTGTTGTATAAATAATATTGCTATACGAAGCCGGGTTCAGATTATTGATGGTAACCGGGTCAGTAAAACCTCCTGATATTCCACCCATTCCCCGGTTAAGAATATTGCCGGTGGGAACCAGGTTTCCAACGCCGTACCGGGAGTATGGTGAATTCTCCTGTGCAATACAAAATAGTGGCAAGGCAGCCAGCAACAAGCAGGTAAGTTTATATTTTGGTTTCATCATTTTGTTCGCTAATTGCATACAGCCCTTTAAAGATCAGATCGGGGTCGGCAAATATCTTATTTTTAAGGAGATGGGCAAAATAGAGTGTATCCCCTCCGGTTAAAAGCACGTTAAAGTTGCCGAACTGCTCTGCATATTTATCGATGATACCATCAATTTCAACTGCCAAACCCAGTAATACGCCGCTTAAAAGATTTGTGCGTGTATCATAGCCTATCAAAGGGAAATTCCAACCTGTCTCTACAGGACCAGGCTTCACCAGCGGCAGTAATGCCGTGTAATCATGCATCGCTTTAAAGCGCATTTCCATCCCGGGTGAAATGCTGCCCCCCAGGAAACTATTGTATTTATTTATAAAATTATAAGTGATACAAGAGCCTGTGCTTATAACGAGATTATTTTTCCCTTTATGGAAGTAAACCGCTGCAGCTGCAAGAGCAAGCCTGTCCGCTCCTATCGTTTCGGGTTTGCCAACAGGTGTGAAGAAAGGCAATTTACTCTCAGAATTAAGTTTATGAAACCTGGTTTTCTCCGCTAAAATTTTTTCTATACCCGGCTCATGATTAATAACTGATGAAAGAATTGTTTTGAGGGGATGAAATTTTTGAATTAATAATTCAATAGTTTCCTCACCGGCATTTTCCATTTGAATTACTTCAAGAAGCGTATCACCGGAAAAGTGGCCACATTTAAGTCGCGTATTTCCAAAATCAAAACAAAGGGTAGAACTGCTCAATATATTGTATCTATTTTGACAAAGAAATGCTTAATGATCAAAGACAAAAAATATCACTGAATATTAAATGAACTTAAGTTTTTAAAATGCCCGTTGAGTTTGATTTTTTCTTTCAAAGATTCCATTTCAGCAACAACAGGCAAAACTTTTGCAAGATGCCTCTTCAAATATTCCTGCCTTTGTAATTCATTCATTATAGAAAGGAGTTCATATTCACCTTCAAGTGTAAGGCCTGCATGATGAGCTACATCATAACTCCATAAATCTTTGTCATCTTTTGGAAAGGGCTTCGATACATTTAGTAACCGGTGAAGTTCTTTTATCGCAGCTATTACTTTGTCCATTAATATTCTCTTGCCGTGCTTATCGTTCTCCAGGTAACTCACGATCGCTCCATTGTATAATTTACCTGGCACATCTTTTATTACTTCCAGCACTCTTATGATGCTCTTTCCCTTTGTCTTAATATCCATCTCGCCGTTCTCATAAATTTTTGAAATTTCGGTTATTTCTACAAGGCTGCCCAGTTCATTCATTTTATTTCCAATAACCACCGGTATACCAAACGGCTTTTTTTGCTCCCGGCATTCATTTATTAATTGTTTATACTTTGGTTCAAAAATATGCAGGTTCAAATCTTCGCCTGGATAAACAACTATAGCCAAAGGAAATATCGGAATAAAGTTTGTCATCAAATCACCTATTTATAGTCTGCAAATTTACAAATGTGTGCATTAACCCTGAAAATAAAATAATGCCGAAGGATAACAATGATTGAATTATTACAATAGATTTTATTTTACATTTGAAAGAATCAAAATTGAAAACAAATGGTTATAAGTGGATTCAGTTTTGTAAGAAACGCCACTAAATTATATTATCCCGTAAGAGCATCCATTGAATCAATTTTACCTCTCGTGGATGAATTTGTAATCGCAATAGGAAATGGCGACAGTGACGATCATACACTCGAAGAAATTCAGAGAATAAAATCGGATAAAATAAAAATTATTGCAACCGAATGGGATCTTGAAAAATACCCCGGTGGCAACGAATATGCCCACCAGACAGATATAGCAAAAAAATATTGTAGGGGAGATTGGCTTTTTTATTTGCAAAGTGACGAAGTGATACATGAGAAATATTTACCTGCAATTAAAAGCAAGTGTGAGGAGGTTTTGAAAAATAAAGATGTGGAAGGGTTACTTTTTGATTACAAACATTTTTGGGGTGATTACTCACATTATATGGTTTCGCACAAATGGTATCCCCGGGAAATCAGGATCATCCGGAATGATCCTGGTATACATTCCTGGCGGGATGCCCAATCATTCAGGCGTATTCCCGATTTTGATGGTATCAATTATTTTCAAAAGGAAAATACATTTAAGCTAAAAGTTGCCAAGGTTGATGCGACCGTCTACCATTACGGTTGGGTGCGTCCGCCCGAACTGATGAAGAAAAAATGGGTTTCATTCGAAACGCATATGCAGGGGAAGGAAAAAGCGTCTTCGTTTTTTAAATATAAACCGGAGGTATTTGATTATGGTGACCTGAGGAAACTGGGCACTTTCAAAGAGACACATCCTTCAACAATGAAAGATTTTATTAAGAAATTCAACTGGCAGGATCAGCTTCATTCTAAAACTTTGCGGGTAAATAAACACAAGCATAATAAATTAAGATATCGGTTCCTTAGCTATATCGAAAAAAAATTTCTTGGTGGGAAGCAAATCGGTGGATTCAAAAATTATCAGCTGATCAAAACACTGAAAAAATTAAATTAAAATTTTATAGTAGCCGGAGCGTGGCACTGACTTCGAATGCCACATTGCTTATTGATGATATCTTTGATTTACAATTTTAGCATTATTTATTTACAGGTATTGCGTAGATGTTAATAGTTTCTTTCCATTTTGTTATATCCTGGCTGTTCTCAAGCTTTATGACTTTTGCATTTATGTCAAAGTCTTCAAAGTAGAATATTTCGTACCCATGTTTTGCAATCACGTTATATAATTCTATTTTTTCTGCCGGGGTACTTTTACCAAAGCTTTCGGCAACTATGGTGGGTTTGTATTTTTCAATCAGTCCGGGTATTGATTTAATAATTTCTTTATCATAACCTTCCGTATCAATTTTTATGAAAGAAAAATTCTTAAGATTTTGAGGATAGCTTTTTTCAAGAAATGCAAGCAGATTAACCCCTTTGATTTTGCCAGGATAGACAAATTTTCCATGAATGCTGTTTACCGTGGGAGATATACCACCGTTGGCAAAAGACGCCTCCGATGATATATAATAAAACTCTTCATCATGCTCTGATATAGCATATAGAAGAGGAATTATGTTTTGCTTTTCCTTATTAAGTGAAGCATTTTTTTCAAGTATTTTATATACATAGGGATTCGGATCAAACCCTAATGCAATACCTGAATTACCTGCGGCCAAAGCCATAGGCACAGTTGTATCGCCTATATTAGCGCCTATATCTATTACCATGTCTCCCTTCTTAATAAATTTTTTAAAAAAATCAACCATTTCCTGGCTCACAATTCTGTGTGGGGCAAGAGGATTATCCCAGTTTGCAAAATCAATTTTTCCTTCTTCCTTTAAGTCAAATGAATCAATTTTCGATGGGTATTCCCTGGTGAATCTCCGGGCTTTTTTTCTGCGAAAAGATTCTTTAAAATAATTTAATACTTTCATTTTGGTTTATGGTTATCGTTGCTGAACAAGAGGGATGGATTATCTTTTCAAAGTTGTACGCAAAAATATGCATTAGCTATCTTACATCGAAAATAGAATCTATATCACAAAAGCAAATCTGATGAATTTTTGGAATGATCAGTTAACACTTTTAAAGCAAGGCGATTTTCGTTCAATTGCAAGAATCATTTCCCTCGTCGAAAATGAAGCGGAGGGATATGAAGATTTCATGAAGCAATTGTCATCATCATCTTCGAAAATTATTGGTATTACCGGGGCGCCCGGCTCTGGCAAAAGTTCTATCACAGATGTATTGATTGGAGAGATGATAGCCGATAAAAAAAGGGTCGGCGTGCTTTGTATTGATCCATCTTCCCCGTTTAATAAGGGAGCGTTGCTTGGCGACAGGATAAGAATGAGTGAATGGTACAATCATCCGGATGTTTTCATTCGTTCACTTGCGAGTAAAGGCTCGCTTGGTGGTCTTCATCCAAAAATAATTGAGATATCGGATGTAATGAAAGCGGCAGATTTCGATTATATCATCATCGAAACAGTTGGCGTTGGGCAAAGTGAAGTTGATATTGCTTCTCTTGCTGACGTTACAATTGTTGTGTTGGTTCCCGAAAGTGGCGACATTATTCAAACAATGAAAGCGGGATTAATGGAGATAGCAGATGTTTTTGTGATTAATAAATATGACAGGCCCGATGCGGATAGTTTCTATAATAGCCTTTCCCAAATGCTGGCGCCCGTTTTTAGTAAATCAGACAAAAGAAATCCCTGTGCTTAAGACAGTGGCCTCAGAAAAAAAGGGAATCAATGACCTGTATAAAATAATTTCAAACTACAATACCACCTTCAGCGAGTCTAAAAAAATTACAATTGCTTTTTGAAAAAGCATTAACAATTATCCAGGCTTATAAGATGAAAAATATTGACAAAGAAAAACTAAAAGAGGAATTAGCAGCCACCGTGGCTAACAATGATTTTAATTTATACGAATTTGCTGAAAGATTTTCGTGAAAAAGCCTTAGGAACTGCGATTACCTTTCCACCATTTATAACCTACAACACCGATTGCCACGTAAGGAACCAGCATCATATAAATAATTCCCGTATTAAATCCCTTTGCAGGCTTGTCGCCCATTTGCTGAACGGATTTTGAGCAAATGGAACATTGAGCATTCACAGTTTTTGTATTGATCAGGAAAAAACTGCTTATAAAAAATAATATGAAAAGTATTTTTTTCATGAACTTATTGCAAAGGTAAGATCAAATTTCTTAAGCTGCCTTTCTTTCACTCAAACCGCTTCTACCTGTTGTAATTTTTGCGTTTTTTTCCTTTCATCTTCATTAAGGATCACCTTACGCATGCGAATCACTTTAGGTGTTACTTCAATGCACTCGTCCTGCTGAATATATTCCATACATTCTTCGAGGCTCATCTGTGTCTTAGGTGCAATACGCGAAGCATCATCACTACCACTGGCGCGGTGGTTGGTAAGTTTTTTAGGTTCCGTTGCATTCACAACAAGATCTCCTGGTTTTATATGCTCGGCAATTATTTGACCTACATAAACTTCTTCTCCCGGGTCAACAAAAAAGGTCCCGCGGTCCTGTAATTTATCAATAGAATAGCCTGTAGTTTTTTCCTGGTTTTTAGAAATCAATACCCCATTATTTCTTCCCGGGATAAAGCCTTTCCATGGTTTGTATTCAAGAAAACGATGTGCCATTACAGCTTCGCCTGCTGTGTTGGTAAGCATATTTGAACGTAAGCCAATAAGCCCACGCGAAGGTATTTCAAATTCAAGGTGTTGGATATCCCCCTTACTTTCCATAATGGTCATTTCACCCTTACGCTGTGTTACCAGGTCAATGACTCTTCCGCTGTATTCGGAAGGAACGTCTACTACCAGGTTTTCATAAGGTTCGCATTTTTTGCCATCAATTATCTTGGTGATCACCTGCGGCTGGCCAACTGTGATTTCATATCCCTCGCGGCGCATGGTTTCTACAAGAATGCTAAGATGTAATATACCACGGCCGTAAACCATAAAACTTTCTGCGCTATCTGTTGGGCTTACACGAAGAGCAAGGTTTTTTTCCAGCTCTTTCTCGAGCCTGTCTTTTAGGTGGCGTGACGTTACAAATTTGCCATCCCTTCCATAGAATGGAGAATTATTAATACTGAACTGCATATTCATTGTAGGCTCATCAACGCTTATAACCGCTAATGCTTCAGGATTTTCAAAATCAGCAAGTGTTTCACCGATATTAAAACCTTCAATACCTACCACGGCACAAATGTCACCGGCTGAAACTTCACTTACTTTCTTTTTACCCAATCCCTCAAAAACATATAATTCTTTTACCCTGCTTTTTTGAGCGGTTCCGTCAAGCTTCATTAACGACAGTGGTTGATTTTCTTTTATGGTGCCTCTTGCAACCTTACCCACAGCAATTCTTCCTAAAAATGAAGAATAATCAAGCGAAGTGATTTGCATTTGTAAAGTGCCCTCGGGTGTTGCCGGTGGCGGAACTTTTTCCAAAATTGTATCGAGAAGGGGGAATATGTTGTCAGTTTCCTCAAGTGAAGTATTCATCCAGCCATTTTTGCTGGAGCCGTATATTGTTGGGAAATCTAATTGTTCTTCCGTAGCATCAAGGTTAAAGAACAATTCGAAAACTGCATCATGCACTTCGTCAGGACGACAATTAGGTTTGTCAACTTTATTAATAACCACAATAGGATGCAGGTGAAGTTGTAAAGCTTTTTGCAAAACAAAACGGGTTTGAGGCATCGGCCCTTCAAAAGCGTCTACCAATAATAATACGCCATCAGCCATTTTTAGAACACGCTCAACTTCGCCACCAAAATCGCTGTGGCCGGGAGTATCAATTACATTAATTTTTACGCCTTTGTAAGTAACCGAAACGTTTTTGCTAAAGATGGTGATGCCTCGCTCTCTTTCGAGATCGTTGCTGTCCATTATCAATTCGCCTGTTTCCTGGTTATCACGAAAAATATTGGTGCTGTGTAATATTTTATCAACCAGTGTAGTTTTACCGTGATCAACGTGTGCTATAATAGCTATATTTCTTATTTCCATAATTCAACTTTTGTATAAAAAAACTCAACAAATTACACCGTTGAATTTTTTAAGTGTGCGAAGGTACGCTAATTCAGCCTTGTTACAAGCTTTATCAGATAGTTAACACAAAATTTAAACGTTTTAAGCCTGCCAAAATTGCAATAAAAAATTTTGGAATTTAATTTGATAATATTCATGCATAAAATTTCCTTATGAAAAGAAAACTTCCTTCACTTAAAACATGCATTATTCTGGATATAATTGGATGCTTAAGTTATATAGTGCTTCCTTTTGGCCCTATATGGGCTTTCATTTCAGGCGTAATATTTTACTTTATGTTCGGGAAAAAATTTGGAGTATTTGGTGGTATGTTTTCTTTTGTAGAAGAATTACTTCCAGGTATAGACTTCATTCCTACATTTACGATAGCCTGGTTCATTAGAAAACATGAAGTAGAGAAATTCCTGCTTTTTCCGGGGAAATAAAAACAATAGTTGCCCCGGTTGATTATCTGCAATAAAAACAAGTAGTTTTAGAAATACTAAATTTATTGCATGAAAAAATATTTACTTCTATTAAGTTTCGTCTCAAATTATTGTTTCGCCCAGGATAGTATTATCCTTAAAGACATTGATGCTGCTGAAAAAATTATAAGTGTTCAGTTTAGCGATGCCAAAATAGATTCGCTTTCCCGAACCGTACGGGACCGAGCAAAAGAATACGATAAGATGCATCGCTTTTCACTGGATAATTCTGTGCCAATGACAATGGCAGAAAGTCCGTTGTTGCCTTACATGAAATTTAATAAAAAACAAGTACCTGTTAATTTGGGTATTCCTTCAGGAATAAACCTTCCTTCCGATAAAAATGATCTTGCATTTTATTCCATACCTCAATTAGCCTCCTTAATAAAAAATAAAAAAATAACTTCTGTTGAGCTCACTAAATTTTATATTGACCGGCTAAAAAAATATGGAGATACTCTTCAATGCGTAATTTCCCTAACAGAAGACATTGCGATGAAACAGGCCACCGAAGCTGACAAGGAAATTGCTGCAGGGTAAATATCGCGGTTTGCTCCATGGAATTCCTTATGGTTTGAAAGATCTTTTTGCCGTGAAAGGAACAAAAACAACCTGGGGTGCTGAACCATATAAAAACCAGGTCGTAGATAATGATAGTTATGTCTATACAAAGCTTGAAGAGGCAGGAGCCGTGCTTATTGCAAAATTGACTTTAGGTGCTTTGGCAATGGATGATTACTGGTTTGGCGGCCGCACAAAAAATCCATGGAATATGCTGGAAGGTTCAAGCGGATCTTCTGCGGGCTCAGCAGCAGCGACAGTTGCAGGACTTGTTCCCTTTGCAATAGGAACTGAAACTTATGGTTCCATAATTTCTCCTTCAACAGTCTGTGGCGCGACGGGATTGCGTCCAACATTTGGCTCAATTAGTCGGAGCGGAGGAATGACACTTTGCTGGAGTCTTGATAAAGCGGGCCCTATTTGCAGAAGTGCGGAAGATGCCGCCATAGTATTTAATTATTTACATGGAACAGACGGCCAGGATGCAGCTGCCGTAAATATGCCTTTTAATTACACCGGCAAAGCAGATCTTTCAAAAATGAAAATTGCTTATGCAAAAAATTATTTTGGAAAAAAAGATACACTTGGAAATGAAGATGCTGTATTGGATATTTATAGAAAAGCGGGAGCGCAATTGATAGCTGTTGACTTTCCAGATTCAGGCATTTATAATTTTGATATGATCAGTATTGTTATTGGCGCCGAAAGTGCAGCGGCATTTGATGGCTTCACAAGGACCGGCCTTGATGATAAAATGACGCGACAAGGTAAAGGTGAATGGCCTAATTATTTCAGAGCTGCAAGATTTATTCCTGCGGTGGAATATATCAATGCTAACAGGCACCGGTATCAATTAATACAAAAAGTAAATGAAGTAATAGAAAAATACGATGCAATTATTTGTCCCACATGGGTTGGAAACCAGGCAGCTATTACCAATTTAACCGGTCACCCCGCCATAAGTATGCCAACAGGATTTAATAAAGATCATTCTCCAACAAGCATTACGCTGGTAGGAAAATTATACGATGAAGCAACATTGCTTGCTATTGCAAAAGTTTACCAGGATGCTACCCAATGGAATAAAATACATCCTGAATTTTTTAAGAACTAATAAAATCTATATGATGAACAAAATGTTTCTTTTTATTTTAATGGCTTTTTGTATGCAATTTTCATTTGCCCAAACAAAAAATATTACCGGCTTCTACGAAAAAAATATTGAGAAGCAATTAAGTCTTGAATCCGCATTCGATAAAAATTTAAGCAAAGAAAATATTGGAGAAAATATTAAAAGACTTTCTTCAAAGCCACATGCAGTTGGCTCTGCGGCGAGTAAAGAAAATGCTGAACATATTCTAAGCCTTTACCAAAAGTGGGGCTGGGATGCAAAAATTGAGACATTTCATGTGTTGTTTCCCACGCCAAAAACAAGACTCCTTGAAATGACAAGCCCTACATCTTATAAAGCATTATTAAAAGAACCCGCATTAAAAGAAGATGCAACATCAGGCCAAAAAGATCAATTGCCTACTTACAATGCATGGAGTGCAGATGGTGACGTAACGGGCGAACTTGTGTTTGTAAATTATGGACTACCCCAGGATTATGAAGTGCTGGATAAAATGGGCGTGGATGTAAAGGGAAAAATTGTAATCGCGAAATACGGCCATAGCTGGCGTGGTATAAAACCAAAGGTTGCACAGGAGCATGGTGCCATAGGCTGCATTATTTACAGCGATCCTATGGATGATGGATATTTTGAAGGCGATGTGTATCCAAAAGGCCCTTTTAAAAGTGAATACGGCGTTCAGAGAGGTTCTATAATGGACATGGTAATTTATCCCGGGGATCCTTTAACTCCCGGAGTTGGAGCTATGGAAGATGCACAAAGACTAGACCGGCTGAAAGCCCCCAATCTTTTAAAAATTCCTGTGTTGCCAATAAGCTATCATGATGCAACACCTTTGCTTGAAGCGCTTGACGGCCCGGTTGCACCAGGAGATTGGCACGGAGGTTTGCCTTTTGCATATCACATCGGTCCCGGTAAAGCGAAAGTGCATTTAAAAGTCGCATTCAATTGGGATATTGTTCCCTGTTATGATGTGATTGCAAAAATACAAGGCGCTAAATATCCTGACGAATGGGTTATTCGTGGTAATCATCATGATGCATGGGTTAATGGTGCGAATGATCCTATCAGCGGACAAGCGGCAATTTTAGAGGAAGCAAAATCTATTGGCAATATGCTGAGCACTGGCTGGAGACCTGACCGGACGATAATTTATTGTGCCTGGGATGGTGAAGAACCCGGTTTACTTGGCTCAACTGAATGGGTAGAAGAACATAAAAAAGAGCTCCAGCAAAAGGCGGTCGTATATATAAATTCCGATGGTAATGGCCGCGGGTTTTTAGGAGCAGAAGGTTCGCATGCACTTGAGCCTTTAATGGATGAGATCTCGAAAGACGTCGTTGACCCGCAAACTGGTGTAAGTGTATTTGAACGAAAAAAGGCCAACGATGCCATTTCAGCGAAAACTACAGAAGCGAAGAAAAAAATAATGGATGAAAAAGATTTGAAGCTTGATGCAATGGGTTCGGGTTCCGACTACTCTGCCTTTATACAACATGCGGGCGTGCCATCCTTAAGCATTGGATATGGCGGTGAAGATGACGGAGGAGAGTATCACTCGATTTATGATTCTTACGATCTATATGCAAAGTTTAAGGATCCCGGCTTTCAGTATGGAGTTACGCTTGCAGAAACTGCCGGCCATGCAGTTTTAAGAATGGCTAATGCCGATGTGCTGCCCTTTGATTTTACGCATTTGTATAAAACGATTGATGACTATTCAAAAGATTTGATTTCACTTTTGCAAAAGACGAGAGAAACGACGGAAATAGAAAATCAAATTATAAATTCCGGGGGCTATAAGCTCGGTGAAGACCCCACAAAAAAACTTGTAAATCCGGTGGTAAAGTCTGACGTCCCTTACCTTGATTTTTCGCCATTGCAAAACGCGTTGGAAGCTTTGAAAAAAAGTACGGACAGCCTGAAACTGTGTATGATAATAAAATCAAAGGCAACAACGTAAGCGACGAGTTTAATCAATCACTATATAAAGCGGAGCAGGAATTACTTACTGAAACCGGCTTGCCACGCAGGGGCTGGTATAAGCATACTTTGTATGCGCCTGGTTTTTATACGGGATACGGGGTAAAAACTATGCCGGGAATTCGTGAGGCTATTGAACAAAGAAAATGGAAGGAAGCGCAGGAGCAAATAGAAGTTGATGCGCTGGCAATTAAAAACCTTGCCGGTTATTTTAGTAAAATTACTGGTGCAAAATAACATCAAAATGTTTCCGGGTATTTTGGATAATCTCAGTGCTTTAAAATATCGCGGCCCGGTTATTTTCATAACTTTTATTTCACGCTTTCGGTTGTAAATTGCATATCCCTATGCCATTCCAACTTAATTCATCATACAAACCAGCAGGAGATCAGCCCCAGGCAATAGAACAATTAACAAGGGGAATTCTAGAGGGAGAAAAATACCAAACTCTTTTAGGTGTTACGGGTAGCGGTAAAACTTTTACCATGGCCAACGTGATTCAAAACGTACAGCGGCCTACACTTGTGCTTACGCATAATAAAACACTGGTAGCTCAATTGTATGGAGAGTTTCGCCAGTTTTTTCCCGATAATTCTGTGGGATATTTTGTTTCGTATTACGACTACTACCAGCCGGAGGCATACATGCCCGTAAGTGACGTATATATTGAAAAAGATCTTAGCATAAATGAAGAACTCGATAAATTAAGGCTTGCAGCGACCTCTCAATTATTAACCGGCAGAAGGGATATTATAGTTGTCGCGAGTGTAAGCTGCATTTATGGAATAGGTAATCCTAAGGATTTTGCTGAAGGGGTTGTACGAATAAAAGAAGGGCAAATTGTAAGCAGGCAGGGATTTCTTCATTCGCTGGTTAATGGTTTGTATTCAAGAACACAGGGCGACTTTGCAAGAGGTACTTTCAGGGTAAAGGGCGATACCGTTGATATCAACCTTCCTTATATGGATAATGGTTATCGCATTACTTTTTTTGGAGATGAAATAGAAAGTATAGAAACGCTTGAGCTAAAGACCGGAAAAAGAATTAGTAAGGTCTACGATGCAGCAATTTTTCCTGCAAATTTATATATAGCTCCAAAAGATAAGCTGCAGCAGATTCTTGCCGAGATTCAGGATGAAGCAGCCAGGCAAACAGAATATTTTAAAAGCATAGGAAAATATATTGAAGCGCAAAGAATTTCTGAGAGAGTGAATTACGATGTAGAGATGATACGTGAGTTAGGCTATTGCAATGGTGTCGAAAACTATTCAAGGTTTTTCGATCGCAGGGAACCCGGCACAAGGCCATTTTGTCTATTGGATTATTTCCCGCCTGATTTTTTATGCGTAATAGATGAAAGCCATCAAACAATTCCGCAGGTAAGTGGAATGTATGGTGGCGACAGGTCGAGGAAATTAATTTTAGTTGATTATGGCTTTCGTTTACCCTCCGCATTAGATAACCGGCCGCTCAATTTTAATGAGTTTGAAAATATGCTGAACCAAACCATTTATGTAAGTGCTACGCCGGGAGATTTTGAACTGGAAAAAACCGGAGGCATAGTAGTAGAGCAGGTTGTAAGGCCAACAGGATTGCTCGATCCCCCGATTGAGATACGGCCTTCAATAAATCAAATTGATGATCTCCTTGATGAAATAGATAAACGAGTTACCAAAGGAGATCGTGTGCTCGTAACAACTCTTACCAAGCGTATGGCTGAAGAAATGGATAAATACCTCCATCGCATAAATATTAAATCAAAATACATACACAGCGAAGTTGATACCCTGGACAGGGTCGAAATTTTGCGGCAACTAAGGCTTGGGGAAATAGATGTGCTGGTGGGAGTAAATCTTTTACGTGAAGGGCTTGATCTTCCCGAGGTTTCTTTGGTTGCGATTTTAGACGCAGATAAAGAAGGCTTTTTGCGCAATGAAAGATCACTTACGCAAACCGCGGGCAGGGCTGCCCGTAATGTTGAAGGCCTTGTGATTTTTTATGCAGATACCATTACTGAAAGTATGCAAAAAGCAATGGATGAAACTACCCGCCGACGTGAAAAGCAAGTTGCATATAATATTGAACATAACATTACTCCCCGGACGATAAAAAAATCCATTGAACAAATAATGGGTCAAACATCTGTTCTTGATATAAAAGGAACCACGGCATCACCCTATGAAGCGGATGATCTTATCACTATTGCTGCAGAGGAGCAAGGTGAATATTTAACGGCTAAGAAAACGATTCCCCAAATGGAAAAAACAATCAGTACTATAAAACGCAACATGGAAAAAGCTGCCCGTGATCTTGATTTTATGGAAGCCGCGAGATTACGTGATGAAATGTTCAGGATACAGAAAGAATTGGAAGAAATGAGGTAAATAATGAACCGGGAAGGATTTCAAAAGCCTTCCCGGTTTGAAGTCGTATTGCGTCGCTCTCTATGAAACTCTGCTCAGCCAGCTCAGCTTAAACAAAGAAGGGAAATTTATTTGTCGTGGTATTAATTTATACACCCTGGCTTTGGACGGTTGTATTTTCTGCATGCCTGCAAGTGGATTACTATACTGCAGTTCATTTATCAATTGCTCCTGTACCGCTTTATCCCAAACCATAGCAATTTTGCAGGCTTTTTTGAAATCAGTATGCATCGCATAATTTTCAAGAATGGGCGGTACGTCTTTGTATTCAGGGAATACCTGGTATTTTTTTACAAAATAAAATGTATCGCTATTTACTGTTCTTACATACGCTGAGTAAAAATTTTCCATGTTAAATGTTTTTAGAGGTGAAACCTTAATAACAGTTTTACATGAATAAAGGAAAATATACCATCGGTATACGAAATCAGAAATTCAAAGGATGGGACTTAATTCATAAATTTTAACAACGGGATGGTCGGTCACAGGAGATGGGGAAAGGAGGTTGTGTGTGTAAGCTGAGGCAAATGTAAAGCTTTTTTTCTCGTCATGCAAGTTTCGGGTTTGATAACCTTAATACAGTATATTATAAAAAATGGGAAAAAGATATTGCTTCGCCGAAGAGTTGCATCACTCAAATGGCCAGCTCCGTTTTATCAGTTAGCCAGCATTCTTACTTCCGCAAAAATGCCGGTTTTGCCTTCACCATCATTTTATACACCGGGCAACTTTCAATATGTGCTCCCGGCAAATACCCTGTACTCATTAAAAATTCATTGACAATTTCACCACCGGTAAAGCGAAAAGTGTTTTTGAAAATTTTAACCCACTCATCTTTTGTTTTGGGATGGTGATGGTCTATCCATTTTTTAAATGAACCGTATTCTTTTTGTATGCCTAAAAGTGTTTTAGCATTTTCTATTGCTGCATTTATTTTTAAACGATTCCTGATAATGCCGGGATCATTCATCAGCCTTTCAAAATCCTTTTCATTAAATGCAGCGACCTTCTTAATATTAAAATTCTTGTAAGCTTTCTTAAAATTTACCTGTTTGTTCAATATAGTCGACCAGCTTAATCCAGCCTGGTTTATCTCAAGCACAAGCCTTTCAAAAAGTTCATCATCATTATCGATCGGAAAGCCATAGGCAGTATCATGATAGATGCGATGTATGTTATCCTTATCCATCGTACTTACGGCATCACAATAAGAAGGTTTATCCATAAAAATATTTTTTAAAAAACAATTTGCCCATAAATACCGAAAATAAAAAATATTATGGTAAGCCTTATCTTTAAAATATTGTTTGAAAATTAAATGATAACTATAATAAAGTGTTGTATGCCTGAACAATTTGATTGCAATAAAAACTATATCCTGGAAGATGATCGTGCTTTACTACGTCCGCTGCGGCAAGAAGATTTTGAGCACCTGCTTCCATTTTCATTAAATGAACCTTACTTGTGGAAATATTCACTTGTCGGCGCAGAAGGAGAAGAAGGGTTACAGAATTATATGAATATAGCTATTAAAGCAAGAGAGGAAGGAAAGGAATATCCATTTATAGTTTTTGATAAACGAACGAATGAATATGCCGGAAGCTCGCGATTTTACGATATTCAAAATGAATTACAAACTGTGCAACTTGGTTATACATGGTATGGAAAAAGATTCCAGGGAACGGGATTGAATAAGCATTGTAAATACTTATTGCTCTCATTTGTTTTTGAACAAATCGGTTTTGAAAGATTTGAATTAAGAGCTGATAATAATAATGAACGAAGTATTGCAGCCATGAAATCTTTGGGGTGTAAAGTAGATGGAATTTTGCGAAGCAATATGCCAACACGGGAGCCCGGAAGAAGGCGCGATAGTATTGTATTGAGTATTTTAAAAGATGAATGGTTTGGTGGAGTAAAGGAAGAATTGAGTAAAAAAATTGTAACCTGTTTTCCCTGGTAATATTAATTAACCAGATTAATAGATTTAAAGAAATCTTATCATTCTTTTATTGCTTCATTCGCCATTTTCAATTTCCCTGCCCGGTATGCCATCGAAATCTTTGATGTGTAATGTCTAATATGGTAGATCACCTCTCTTATGATAAATTGTATTTTTTTAAAAATTAGTTTGGATTGATCTTTTTTCGTCGCTACTATTTATTTTAAAATTTTAAAATCTTTTTTCGCTTCATTTTGCCGATGATTGGACGCAGTAAGCATTTCTTCAAATTTTCTTCTGGAAAATCTATCAAAAGCGCCTTTTCCTGAACATTTCCGCAATTCAGTAAGGTGTGGTTTTCCTTTAAATACCGTATTGTCATGATAATAACCGTCACCTTCCAGGAAATAGGCGTTTTAGTTCCCTCTTTATTGTCGGTTACATTAAAGGTTATATGTAATTGTTCGTCGCCACGAATATGCAGGTAGGAAGTGTCGTTCTGTGAAAATTGAACCGGTTGTGAGACAGTCCCCGATTTGTAAAATTGGGTTGGCATAATATAAGAAACTGACACAGGCCGAACGTTTGAAAAATCCATGGCAGTATAATCAATGTCCCAAAATCTGTAAGCAGTTTGCAGTTTGATTTTTATATGATCTTTATTTTTAAAATCATTGAGATCGAGCTGCATGATCATGTCCCTGGAAGCTGCATTGCCGGCTGTAAAAAAGTAATCAACCTGTCTCCAATCTTTACCATCGCTCAATGAAACCAATAAAGGCAGGCTTTGGTCAATTTCACATTGGAGCACCTTGTATGGGTTTGCTTTATCTTTTTTTAATGTCAATGAATGATAACGATTGCCATATAGTTTTTTAAATTCATTGAAAACATAGTAAGCCCAGTTGGAATTTTTTCCTCTTATAATCAGCCTGCCTGAAGATGCGTCGATCGGCTTTTTAAAATCAAGTACAACATAGCTGCTGCGACCTTCAGCTTCATTAGTGAATGAGTAATATTTTTCATCGGGAGCATTAATATCCTTCACCACATCTTTGCCGGTGCCGATAAAAGCGTGCTCAGGTGGAACGGGCTTTTCATAAACCAGCGCATATCCATTTTTATCGATCAGTATTTTTTGTCCGGTGTCGTGCGTTACTTGTATCAATTTAAAATCTTTCATCATCAACTCTTCATTTTTTTCACCTCTTAGTATTAAATTCAGTTTGTCTGAATTTTTTTCAAGCCTGTTTACGGGTAAATAATCTGTTCTTTTCAAGGACGCGTAGATGGCACCACTGCATAACGTGCCGTTTAATTGATGGCTGTTGTTGTTAACTGTATAAACCTGGGGGCTGCAGGTAATATCATTTCCTGTAGAAGGAAGCACAGGGGCCGTATACGTAGCTGCGGCAATAATACGCTACAACGGCAATAACGCCCGTGGTAATTCCAAGTCCTCCCAAAATATAACTTGTGGTAGTTCTTTTCTTATCTTTCCTGATTACTTCTATCTTTTGGATTTGACCAAGATTTATTGCGAATGATCCCCGATGGATCGAATCTGAACTATTTATAAATACATGAACTTCGCTTAAAACCACATCATCATGGCGACTAACTATGTATCGCATTTTACCGTTTCTTCCATGAGAAAGATATAAGGTGTGAATTTGTGGAAGAGTGTCTAATTCGCAATGTAAGGTTTGCCGGTCATCACTAAAAGCAATTTTAGTCATGTAATAAGCCTCACTGCCGCTTCTGAGAACGAAATAACGATTTTCGTTCCGCAGACTATCGACAGCCTCTGAACTTGCAGTGCTTTTAACGGCTTGATAATAACGGCTGCAGCTTGCACATGCAAAAGCGATGGTAATAAAAAGACCTTGATACACATGATTTTTTAGCTGTTGTAACATGATGACTTTTTTATGGTGATACGGCAAACTAATTTTTGATCAAAAAAATTTGTTGATAAATGAAGTGGCCCAAAAATTAAATGAGCAAAGATTTGATATCCGTTTCTTATGAATTAATCATTGTAATTCTGCTCTTTTGAAATCTGGTTTTATTGCTTCTTTTCCCTGGCAAATTTTCCTAAAGGCATTGAAGAGTACGGCTCGACTTAAACTCCGGCCTTATCGTTTTAAAAACTTCAAATTCTTACTCGCCTGGTAATTTTTTAACAGTGACACTTTAAAATCCGGATTTTTCTTAATTACAAACCGGTAAAGGCGATGGATAAGCGGTAGCATATGTATTATTCTTCCAGCAATTATTCACTCCATTACCATCCCACAAAAGATCTACTCCTGGTAATGGTAACCCGACAGGGGGAGCGCTTCCATTATTTGCAAGTGAATTACCAATGATTTTTGCCCCATCGGCATTGGGTTCTATATCTCCAAAAGCTGCGGGAGGAAGGCCAGCCAATGCACCTAAGATCACAGTGCTTACAGTTGCCACACCAACAAAATTGTTGTTGCTGATTTTATTCTTTTCAACAGTAACGTTATCAACTCCCACCAGCAGAATTCCTGAGCCGCTTGGCACAAAGGCTTCAAAACCACCGGTCGGGTCGGCAAAATTTACATGGTTGTTCTTCTCAATATTATTCTCTGACACTAAAACATTGGCGCTTGCTTTAACGGGCAGGCCAGGTAGTAATACAACCAGCATTCCGCATACATTATCGTAAGAATGATTTTTAATCGCCGCCACCTTGGTGCAGTTTTCAATTTCAATGCCATTTACATTTCCATAAGCTTCGTTATACTGCATAGCAACGCTTTCAGACTGGCCAACATAAATTCCGGTGTCAGAACTTCCGGTAGCAGAGCAATATTCTATAAGGCCATTTGTACAGAATACGGGGTATAGGCCGTACTCGTCATTGTCAATAGCAACCACATGCGATAACAAAAAGTTATCTATATACTCGAGGTACACTCCGTTTTCTTCGAATCCCTGAACGGTCACATTTTTCAGCACAAAGCCATCACCGCCCTTGTGGACCATAATGCCGCAATCTTCATCTCCGGGATTTTTAATAATTACTTTTTCAAATGCGAAGCAGGTCTTACCAATTAACTGAATACCCGCCTTGTCTATTTCTATTTCGCCGTCATAAGTTCCCGGTTCTATAAGAATGATAGTACCGGATGAAGCCGCATCCACCGCTGCCTGAATGGAACCACCCTCATGCACAACGATGGTTTTATTTTTTCCTTTTGTAAAGTCATTGTCTTTACATCGCGGAGAATAATCTTTTACGCAGCTTGTAAACATAGCTGCAATTGCAAATGCAAGTATGACAATAAAAGCATTCTTAGGCATTCCGTGGTTAAAATGCCTGTGTTGAAGTAACCGTTTCATTGTTGACCTCCTTTTTTAAATTGATAAATAGATACGTTATTCATTTTTTAATGTGGAGTCGGAGAGGTTGGAATAATTTTAATGCAGGAATCTTTATAATTCCTGAATAGGTGAAGGGGATTTATTGTTATCGTTGCCTGGCTAGTATCAATTAGATTTATCCGACAGTTAAAAATTTATAGATTTAAGCTGATCCCAACACGTATAATATTATTTCCTTTGTGATGCAACTGGTGTAAAATGGAATTGGATTCATTGTTAAATGTGACGCTTGCCTTTCTCCCATTTTTACCTGATGCAATAAAAAACGGAATGCTCGCAAGCATGGAGGCGCCTCCTGCTAACAGCAGCATGCTTCCCGTTTGCAAGTCAGAAGAAATTTTGTCTATAGGATCTGTACCCACATGATTGACCGTGCTTTCACCCACAACTAAACCTGCAATTGCAATTCCCGCACCTCCGGCAAGAAAAATCCAGGCTGTTGTCTTTTGATTGCGGGCTTTTTGAAAAAGCTGATCGGAGTGCAACTTTGGAGTGACGGAATTTGTTGAATCAATAGGCTGTGCATTGGATTCTGACATGGTTATAATAATGCATAACAATAGAATGATTTTTAGTTTTTTCATTTCCCTAAACTACTTTTATTACTGGCAGTAATCAAGATATAACTTTAGTTAGATGATACGATTTGGTAATTATCAGCAGTTATTTAGTAAAGTGATCAATGTTAAATTTTTCGACAAGATAGAGTCGAAATTGGGCAGTTATCGTATAACCTATTGAGTTATTAATATAAACCTGCTGCCTGCCAAGCGTAGTTATGAAATGATGAGGGAAATTTGTAATTTCAGGAAAGGGAACAATGATAATCCTTATTCACTAGACTGTAATAATGCTTTGCGAGTTACTATACCGGTATAGAGTATTGAAATCACTCGCAATTTTTATAGGCTTTTCATATTGCTCTCATTCTTTTTGCCAGACAATTAATAGTCAGAATCTTTATAAGCTCCCGGTTTTTAAAGCGGTTAGCCATCCCTTTATGCCCACAATTACATCTGATTATTTTTATTTTTCCGAAGACGGCTTGATGTGGTTTTCCACGGCGCTGGGACTTAGCTCTTTTGACGGATCAGAAGCGGTAAATTATTCAACGGCCGAGCAGGCATATACATTAGGATTAAACAGGATTCACGCAATTGCCGAAGATGATAAACACAATCTGTATATCGGAGGAGATAATAATTTGACTTACTTCAATAGAAAAAATAAAACTTTCACTTTTCTATTCTATAAATCCGGTGAAACGGGTGAATTGTTTGACATAAGTGCACGTAACATATACGTTGATCACGATGGCCAGGTTTATATTGGTACCGATTCAAAAGGTTTGCTGATTTACAACCCTGCATTAAAGAAATTTCAGCACTTCAATCTCGTTTCTGAAAAGTCGGATTGCTGGGATGAGGAGAATCTAAATACAGTAGCGAGTTTTGCCGCTCACGCGACAGATACTTCGAAACTCTGGATTGGAAGTTTTAACGGTATTTACCTTTTTGATAAGGCAAACAAACAATTCAAGAAGAATTTTAAAATCACTAATCCAGGTGTAAATAAATATCAGAGTTGTCCTGTTTTGTATGATGTAAGAAAAATGGATGTGGCTGATGACAGCACTATATGGTTCAGTACTGTTTCGAATGGGTTTGCAAAATATAATACTCGTAATGGCCAGGTGAAATTGTTTACACATGATGGCCGTTTAAAAACTAAAGATCTTTGGAAGGCCTACACCATTAGGGAATTTGCAAAATGGACTTCCGGTAAATATATGTTGGGAATAATCGATCCGGGCCCGGCTATTTTTGATACAAAACCAGGAAGCTTGCAATGGATTAGTGTCTCCCAAAAGGCGGATTCTTATGATGAGATTCAATATATCGCCAATGACAGGAATGGGAATATATGGATGCTGAATAAAGGATTGTTGTACGTTTCACTTCCTGACCATTATCGTCTGCAAACCGTTAGTATTGAAAAGCAATTGACCAGGGATTACTTTGCAAACCGGTTGGGGGATATCTATTTCGATACTGTAACATCTTGTTATTACGCTGCCGTGCCCTTCTCAAGTGGTGTGTATGTATTAGATGGTAACTTTAGGATTAAGAAAATAATTCCAGCGCCACTTTACAATAATCGGTACACATATAGAGAGACCAGTAATGAGTATATAACAAAAGATGGTAGCGGCCGATTTTGGACTACTTGTTTGGAAACTTACATATTGAAGCCCGGCAGCAACAAATTTGAGTACGCTGAAAAAGTTTCTCCAAGGCTAAAATGGTTGAAAGGCAAAAAGGAATTTTGGGACGTTGCAACAACCAAACAGGGAAATATTTTACTGCGCTTTGACGATGGCACAATTTACCACATTAATCATCACAGCTTTTTTACGGATTCAATAAAAATTCAGATGATAATCGCGGAGTCTGAATTCATAATCGGCACTACTAAAATTAATTACGACAGTGGCCGCCAAAAAATGTACATCAACAATATAAAATCTATTTTTCAATATGACTTTAATACAGGAAATTAGTTTCACTATCAAATAATGTAATATTTGGCTCAGCCAACGATAGTATGCGATCCATAGGATATGCTATGGATGACCAGGGACGTTTGTTTAACACCGCAAACAGGACAAGGCAAGTTGTGGAGTATGCACTGGATGGCCAGGGCCGCATTTGGATATGGAATCCGAGATTTGGTGTACGTATAATTGATCCCGACAAATTGATTTGCGTTGATTCTATCGCGAACGGTATGAATGGATTTGTCTCCGGTAATTTTAATTACGTGCGCTTTGGAGGAAAAGACTGTATGCTTTTTATTGGCATGATGGGAGTGGTGGTATATAATTATAAAAAGCATGAATCTTTCCTGTTCGATGTAAGCAATGGCTGGTCGAGGCAACTTGATTATTATAAGGGCTATTGCAATAATCACCTTTTTATAAGCGGACGCAATCAGTTCGAGTATTTCAACCTTGACGATTTTTCAAAATTCGATTTTAAATTAAAACCATTACTAAATACCATCACGGCAGACTCCAATGTTATCTTCACAAGAGGAGCAGATGAAGAAAAAACGGCAATTCAACTTCCGTATAATAAGAATTCACTTACATTTTCTTTTTCCGCACCCGAGTTTTTTTTTCCTGAAAGAATAGAATATGCATACCAGTTGATTGGGGTACAAGATGATTGGCAATATAGTAATTCTTTCAACCGTAAAATCACGTACACGCAATTATCACCGGGCAACTATGTATTAATGTTGAAGGCCCAAATATTGGGTAGCGACTGGCAGGATGCGCCTGTCTCCTATACAATCATTATTAAACCGGCATTCTGGCAAACGTGGTGGTTTAAATTATTGATTGGCGTTTTACTTTTATTGGTAATGATTTTTATGTTTAAAAAAAGAATTCATGTGATTCGAAAGAAAGCGCTTCAAAAAAATGAACATGAAAAGGAACTAATGGACCTTGAAGCGAAGGCACTTCGGTCACAAATGAATCCACATTTTATTTTCAACTGCATGAATTCAATAAAATCACTTATTCAGCAGGAAGAAAAAGATAAGGCTATAGCATACCTGACTACTTTTTCTAAATTGATACGTACTATTTTTCAGAATTCCGATAAAAGAGAAATCAGTTTATATGACGAAATAGAAACCTGCAAATTATATACACAGTTCGAAAGATGCGTTTTGGAAATAAGTTTAAATATCATTTTAATGTTGAAGATTCAGTCGATATCAAATCTGTTATGGTACCCGCTCTTATTATTCAGCCATTTATAGAAAATGCGATATGGCATGGAATAATACCTAAAGAAGGTACCGGAAAGGTCAATGTGATTCTTGAAAAAAATGACGAAACCATATTTTGTATCATCGATGACAATGGAATTGGGAGAGAATTGTCAAATCAAAACAAATTCCGGGAGGAATCCTCCACGCATCAGTCAATGGGTGTTCGTTTAACTCAAAACAGGCTCGAACTTGATAGCTTGTTAAATGATCGAAAAGCAAATGTGCAAATAATTGACAAAAAAGATGAAAATGGAAAGGCTGCCGGTACAAAAGTAATTATTGAGTTGGCAGAATTTTAGATTCGTAATTGACTGCTCTGGATGGCATTTTTCCCAATAAATTTCCTCCTCAATAATGACGTTACCAAATCATCACCAGAACTTATTAACTAAAACCGCTAATCCATGATATGGTATTATGAAGTAGCTGCTGAAGAGTTTAATTTTAAGATGTGGAATCTGTAAATATTCAATCGCAATAGTTAAAAGAGTAATGATAAAAGCCATTATTATAGATGATGAACAGCATTGCGTTGATGCACTCAAGGCAGATCTTGCGAAATATTGCAGCAATGTAGAAATTTGTGCAACATGCACTACAGCAAAAGAAGGAATTCTCTCTATTAAAAAATTAAAGCCTCGCCTCGTTTTTCTTGACGTGGAAATGCCATGGATGAATGGGTTTGAATTGCTTGAAATGTTTGACCACATTGATTTTTGCATCATCTTCACCACAGCTTATGATAAATTTGCAGCAAAAGCTTTTCGCATCAGCGCCGTTGATTATTTATTAAAACCTATCGATGCCGGAGATCTCCAGGTTGCCGTAAAAAAAGCTGAAGAAAAAATTCTTGCATCGGAAGGAGCTGTAAATATTGAGAACTTACTGCACAATATAAAACAGCCTGCCCAGCAACAGAAAATTGCATTTCCAAAACGGGAAGGTTATGAATTCATTGCTGCAGAAAATATCCAGTATTGTCATGCGGAAGGAGCCTATACAAATGTTTACCTTGTTAATGGGAAAAAATTTCTCGTGTCTAAAACACTTGGCGATATAGAAGAAATGCTTCCGCCGGAAATTTTTATACGAATACATCATTCTACGATTGTGAACATAAATTCGGTCACACACTACATAAAAACAGATGGGGGCTATGTAGTGATGAACACAAATGAGAAACTGATGGTTTCAAAAGCAAGGAAAGAAGTACTCCTTGAAAGATTAGGATTAAAATAAGACTATGGACAGTCTCACCTGGTATATTCTTGCAGTATGAAAGATTTTTTACAGTAAAGGAATGAGCCAGCTACTCTCAAAATTCTTTCTCCGTTTTATTCTTTATTTTGTGTACTAAACCATTACAAACTTTTATGAAAAGAGAAATCACTTCATGGTACAGCCCATCTCTTGATAAAGACATGCCCATTGTAACTTATGGAGATTATGGATTCGCACTTCTATTAGTACCCACTGCGGCGGCAGATTACCTGGAGTATGAACGTTTTCAATTGATAGATTCCATTGCTCCTTTCATTGATTCAGGCAAAGTAAAAGTGTTTTCTATAAATAGTATTAATACCGAAAGCTGGCTTAACAACGAAATGTTGGGCGAGCATAAGGGCATTCGCCACAATCAATTCAACAGGTATGTTTTTGATGAAGTAATTCCATTTATAAAGACCAGTACATCCCAGGAGACGCCGATAATTGTAAGTGGTGCGAGTTTCGGTGCCTTGCATAGTATGAACCTTTTTCTAAAAAGACCCGATCTAATTAATGGGGTGATAGCTATGAGCGGTGTATATAACCTTCACGAATACACCAAAGGCTTTAATGATGACCAGGTTTTTTTTAATTCACCTGAGGACTATCTTCCCGGCCTTACAGAAGAATGGTATTTAGATAACATTCGCAAGAGCCATCACATACATATACTTTCAGGAAGCGGAGCTTATGAAGATCCCGGCGCTTCAGGTAGGTTTGCAAAAGTTTTATACGATAAGGGAATAAATTATGAGCTCGATATATGGGGCGAAGATATGACCCATGACTGGCCTACGTGGCGAGCGATGCTACCGTATTACCTTGAATCGAGATTTTGATTTTAACGGATGATATAGTAATAGTATAACTCATAGCTTACATCTGTCATACACATCCTTCAGCAGTAACTTTACTTCAAGTGATTCTAAAGTAAGTTGATCTTCCTCGCCTGTCATATTCTTTCAATTGCCAAAGCCCCTCTTTGTTAATGGAGAATTGTTCTACGTGAATTGATTCGGCCTCTACAAGAATGTATTCTCTTAATGTTGGAATAGCACGGTATAGCATAAACTTTCCTCCACGATCGTAATTCCTGGTGGAAGGAGATAATATTTCAATAATTATCGTTGGACGTATTGCCGTGTTTTCATCTTCTTTCAAGGTTTGTTATATCTCCGCAAATAACTGAAATATCAGGGTAAGTAAATAAGGTATTTTCGGGAATGTGTATTCGCATATCGCTGCCGTAGGGCTGGCAACTTTTACCTTTTAGCGAATTGTGCAGCGAAGCGATAATGTTAATTGAGATGATATTATGCCTGGTTGCCGGCACCAGACATGGCAAAAATCTCTCCTTTATAATACTCATGTTTTTCCGATGCTGCATTTTCCATTTCAAGGTATTCCTGTATGGAGTAGTATTTTTTTTGATAAGCTTGATCCGGTTCTTTTACTTCCATATCATAAAGTTACAAAAGTTAGGGTGCTTTAAAATGCTTTTTGGAAGAGCTCAAACTTCAAGGTCAGTTTTAGTATCGGGCCACCCAGGACATCAGGTTGCAGTTACAAAAAACTCTAGATTCTTTTTAAGAGCGATCAGAGCATTAAGTAATTTTTACCGAATGCAAATTGAAAACTACATACTGTTATCTGGCAGCTGCAAAATTTTTCAAATTTAGACGCAACACCAATGATGAGATACCGGCAACTCGCAAAATTTTAGAATCTTATTTTGTTTTCACTGCCTTGATAGCTTTTGCCACCTACCTCCTTTGCTTTACATTTGCCCAATGGAGAAAAAACTATTTCTACTCGATGCGATGGCACTTATTTACCGGGCTTATTATGCCCTTATCCGCAGCCCGATCGTCACTTCCAAAGGAAAAAATACCAATGCGCAGTTGGGGTTTACCAATACACTCTATGATCTTTTGTCAAGGGAAAAGCCGTCACATCTTGCGGTAGCTTTTGATACGTGGGCACCCACGGAAAGGCACACTGACTTTGCGGACTATAAAGCCAACAGGCAGGAAATTCCCGAAGATCTCCTGTCTTCCATTCCGGATATTAAGAAAATTATTGAAGGCTTTAACCTCCCTGTAGTTGAATGCGACGGTTACGAAGCCGATGATATTATTGGAGCCCTGGCGCAGCAGGCAGAGAAGGAGGGCTACGAAGTTTTTATGGTAACGCCTGATAAAGATTTTGGCCAGTTGGTTACCGATAAAATAAAAATTTATAAGCCCGGCTACCAGGGAGGAAAAGTGGAAATAATGGGAGCCAAAGAAGTGTGTGAAAAATGGGGAATAAAAAACGTAAGCCAGGTAATTGATATCCTGGGTTTAATGGGAGATGCTTCTGATAATATTCCGGGAATCGCCGGCATTGGGGAAAAAACAGCAGCTAAATTATTGGCCCAATATGAAACCGTTGAAAACATATTTGCTGATGCTGACAATATAAAAGGGTCACTTGGTGAAAAAATAAGAGCAGGAAAAGAAGCGGCTATTATGAGCAAAAAACTGGCGACGATAATTACAGAGGTTCCTTGCCAGTTTCATGAAGAAGATTTCCGGGTAAAGGCTTACAATACGGAAGCACTAAAAGATCTCTTTGCCGAGTTTGAATTCAAAACTTTAGGCAAAAGAATTCTTGGAGAAGAATACAATGTTTTCGTTGTAGAAAAGCAGGTAATACAAACCGATCTTTTTGGTAATGCGATGGAAGTTCCAATACCAAAGCCTGAAGAAGAAAAGCTAAATCAAAGAGAAACCGGGCCTTGCTGCTGATAAAAATATCAATAATACCGATCACCAATATTATTTAGTTGAAGGGGAAAAAGAGATTATGAAGTTGGTGAAAAAATTAGAATCACAAAATGAAATTTCCTTCGATACAGAAACAACACATGTAGATGCCAACGAAGCTGAGTTGGTTGGTTTAAGTTTTTCTTTTAAAAATTTCGAAGGATATTATGTGCCCTGTCCCGATGATGAACAAACGGTAAGAAACATTCTTCATCACTTTGCAGAAATGTTCAGCGATGAATCTAAAATATGGATTGGCCAGAATATAAAATATGATATGCTGGTGTTGAAATGGTATGGCATTGAAGTAAAAGGAAAAGTATTTGATACCATGATTGCCCATTACGTTATTGAAAGCGAGGGCAGGCGCAATATGGATGTGCTAAGCGCTCAATACCTTGGCTACGTTCCCATTTCTATTACCGATATTATTGGTAAAAAGAACAGCAAAGCGCAGGGAAATATGCGGGATGTGGAAGTAGAAAAAATAAAAGAGTATGCCGTTGAAGATGCAGATATAACCCGCCAGCTGAAAAATGCATTTACGCCATACTTAAAAGAAAAGCAGGTTGAAAAAGTTTTCAACGAAGTAGAAACACCCTTAATAAAAGTGCTGGTTGATATGGAGTATGAAGGTGTAAAAGTGGATATGAATTTTTTAAACGTTTATTCCAAGGAACTTGAGACCGAAGCAGCAAGATGCGAGCAAAGCGTTATTGAGCAAGCGGGCATAAAATTCAATCTTGCATCTCCGAAACAACTCGGGGAAGTTTTGTTTGGAAAATTACAATTGGATAAAGGAAAAAAAACAAAGGGCGGCCAGCATTCTACCGGAGAAGATGTGCTGCTAAAACTGGCAAAAGAAAACCCGATTGTTGAGGATATTTTAAACTTCAGGGAACTCACCAAACTCAAATCAACTTATGTAGATGCGCTTCCGCAAATTATTAATAAAAGAACCCAGCGGGTGCATACTTGTTATGGGCAGGCGATTGCTGTAACGGGAAGGCTTAGCAGCAACAATCCGAATTTGCAAAATATTCCTATAAGAACAGAAAGAGGACGAGAAATACGCAAAGCATTTATTCCAAGAGATAGTGATCATTTAATAATCTCGGCGGATTATTCCCAGATCGAGCTGCGTATTGTCGCCGCAATAAGCGGAGACCCTGCTATGAGTGATGCGTTTAAGCAGGGAAAAGATATCCATACAGCCACGGCAGCAAAAGTTTTTGGAGTAGAGGAAGAAGATGTAACAAAGGAGATGCGCTATAAAGCCAAGAGCGTAAACTTTGGAATTATTTACGGCCAGGGTGCGTTTGGGCTTGCGGAAAACCTGGCGATTTCAAGAGGTGAGGCGAAAGAGATTATTGAAAATTATAAAAAGCAATTTGCCAACATTCAAAAATATATGGACGACACCATTAGTTTTTGCCGTAAGAATGGATATGTCGAAACACTTATGGGCCGTAAGCGTTGGCTAAAAGATATTAACTCTAACAATTGGACAGTTCGCGGTTACGCAGAGCGTAATGCCATAAATTCACCAATACAAGGGACTGCCGCTGACATGATCAAGATGGCGATGATTAAAATCCATGATGAATTTCAAAAACATAATTTCAAATCAAAAATGATTATGCAGGTGCACGATGAACTTGTATTTGATGCACATAAAAGCGAAATAGAAATAATAAAACCAATAATAATTGAATGCATGCAAAATGCTTTAATGCTACCCAATGATGTGCCTGCCGATGCAGAAATAGGTGTTGGCGAGAATTGGCTTGAGGCGCATTGAGCCCATGCTCTATTTTTTCAAATGCACGTATCACAACAAATTCTTTCTTTTCTAAAAAACCTGGATTTAAAAACTGGGCTTCCAAATGAGGTAGAAGTAATGAATCCTTTTAAAGACAAATACACCTACGATATTTGCAGGCAATTTTATGATAAATATTATAGCGATAATAAAACCCGCCATTTAATTTTAGGTATTAACCCGGGAAGATTCGGTGGCGGTCTCACCGGCATTCCTTTTACCGATTCTTTGAGACTCGCATCTGTATGCTGCATTGAAAATAATTTTCAAAAAAAGCAGGAATTAAGTTCTCTTTTTATTTATGACGTAATCGCTGCATTCGGCGGTGCGGCGTCTTTCTACAGCAAATTTTATATCTCTTCCTCATGCCCGCTTGGTTTTACAAAACATAATAAAAATTTCAATTATTACGATGATAAGATTTTAGAAAAAAGTGTCAAAGATTTTGTAATCCAAAGCATGAACCAACAGTTGCAATTTGGTATAGGTCGTGAGGCAGCTTTTTGCCTTGGCGAGGGGAAAAATTTCGGTTACTTATCGAAACTGAATAGTGAAATGAAATTTTTTAAAAAGATTATTCCTTTACCACATCCAAGATTTATTATGCAATACAAGTTGAAAAAGAAAGATGAATATATAGAGCGGTATCTTTGTGAATTATCCGTCTGAAATAACAAGCGATGACTCCAACTTTAATATACTGTTACGATGCATATTGTGGCTGGTGCTATGGTTTTAGTGAAGTGATGAAAAAAATTTATTCTGAATATAAGGGCAGGTTTGAATTTGAAGTGCTGTCAGGTGGAATGGTGTTGCCGGAAGAGCCGGTATCAATTGGAGCAACGGCAAAATATATAGAAGGAGCTTATAAAAGAGTGGAAGAAATAACAGGAGCAAAATTTGGAGAGGATTATCTATGGCATATCAGGCACCCTGAACAAAGTGATTGGTTCCCTCATTCTGAAAAACCGGCGATTGCATTATGTGTTTTTAAAGAGTATTATCCTGATCAGCAAGTGAGCTTTGCCACAGACCTTCAATATGCTTTACATTTTGAAGGCCGCGACCTGACAGACGACGAAGCTTACAGGCTGTTACTGGAAAAATATAATGTTCCTGCAGAAGAGTTTTATGAAAAGCTCGGCGATGAAAAATATAAAGAGCAGGCATATTATGAATTTGCCTTGTGTAAGCAATTACAGGTTACGGGTTTCCCGGCCGCATTTATTCAAACGGGTGAGTCAAAATTTCATATGATCGTAAGAGGTTATACTGATTATGATTCGTTGAAGGATCGCATTGATAAAGTACTTGCAGAAGTGGCCGTGTAGTGAGCCAAAGAAATCTACTTTTTTGCGACTGGTTTTTTCTTTTTTGAAGCTTTTGCAATCTTATTATATTCCAAAGCCATATTCAGCCAGTATTCCAATTTCTTTTTTGTTGTTAAAGCAATTGCGTCCACGTACACAAATCCCTTCATGGGCGTTCCTGTAAATTCCATTGACCTGCATCCATCTTTTTCCAAGGCACCATCATATTTTTCGGGATCAATCCGCAGCATAAGACTATCTTCCCTCACGCCGACACACATTTTATCATTTACCATAAAACACAGTCCTCCAAACATTTTTTTCTCTTCTATATTTTTTTCAACTACTGCAATTATTTCTCTTGCTCTGTCGGCAAGTTTTTCATTGTATGCCATAAGATTTATTTAGAAGCCAAAAAACTTTTTTCTAAAATTAGAAAGGTGATTTCAAAACAACTAATTCTTTTGGCGTGAATAATAGAAATCAGATTTTTTTCCAGGCATTTGCGGCCATCCGTCGATAAGTGCATGTATGGAATCGGGGCTTATTTTTTCATATATAATCCGTTTTGGAAAATCATGCATAGGATTTTCCGCAACGAATTTTTGTTGCGAGGATTCCGTTATTTTGAATGTTACCGGCTGTTGATTGTTTTGATCAGAAACAACCGGTATATAAAACAATTCATTGTCACGAAATACTATTTGAACTTTTTCAAGCAATTTTTTTTCACCCTGAGCCTTTTGCATATAGCTACTTTCATCGAAAGTGCTGTCATTTATTTGTTGCCAGTTCTCCGTCAAAATTCCGCCCTTTTTTTCCATCTGCCACGTTCCTAAAAGCCAATCCAGTTCCCGGAGTTTTGAAGCGGAGCTATTTTGAGCATGGGCTTTAGTTGTAAAAAAACTAAAAGCAATAATAAAAACGTATCCATATTTCATTTGAGATATTTTACCGGCACGGAATGAAGGCCTATCCTGTTGCCTTCAGTATCAAGAAAAACTGCCATGAAACCATACTCGGAAGAAATTTCAGTTTTGGGAACCATAATTTTTCCACCGGCCTTCTCCACTTTGTCCAATACATTCTGAACATCAGGATTGCCATTAAGATAAATGAGCGGTCCATCAGTACCTGAGGGCTTGTGAAAGCCACCACTATCAACTATGGCGCCTCCAACCTCATTCATGGGGTCATCCAGGGGGAACAAGCGCATTTTGATATTAGGCAAATCCATGGAATTAAAGGTGATCCCAAAGATTGATTCGTAAAACTTTTGAGCTCTGCCCAGGTCTGTCGCGGGAATTTCAAACCAACTGATTGCATTGTTCATAAAAAATATTTAGAGATTTTATAATTGGGTTTTTGTTTCCTTCAGTCCTTTATTTTGAAAATATTCTAACAGGTTTTTTGAATCTTCGCCCCCTTTCTGTGCGTGATGCAAAAATGTAAATCCATGCGGCCCGCGGGCATTTAAATATTGAGGAAAGGCATCAAGGTATGAAGTTACAATGCCGGTTTTTCCCAACATGGTTAATACAAACAAATTGGTTCTTGCTCCTGAAGAGATAAGGTAGTTTGCGATTTCCTTGTCGCCGACATGGCCTGCTCCCTCAAGGGCAGTTTCAAAATCGCCACCACCCCAGTCCCATGTAGCATATAATAAAGTAGGCAACTCCTGCAGCATAGCCTTCACCTTGCCAAGGTCGCTGTGCCCGGCACTTACAAAATCTTTTACCTTATCCGGAGGTAGCTGATCAACTAACGATTGTTTAAGTTTATGACGGGGCTCAGCAAATAATATGGCGGGAAGGGTAAAAAAGGTGCCTGAACTGACGACAACTTTCTCAAGGAATTTTTTTCGCAGCATGTTTTTTCTTAAAGTTCTCAAAACTATTTTTAAATTTTATACCGCTTATAGAAATTTTTTGAGCAATTTTAGATAGAAAAATTCTATCCCGGCTAAAAATGTTCCATATCGAAAACCTATACCTGTTTTTCATAGCATCTCTGCTGCTTAACCTTACTCCCGGAAATGATATGATCTATGTTGCCTCAAGAAGTATTTCACAGGGATTTAAAGCAGGGGCAATATCGGCTTCGGGTATATTCATCGGATGTTTTGTGCACATTCTTGCCGCAGTTTTTGGCTTGTCAATTATTATTGCAAAATCGGCCTTGCTTTTTGAGCTTATCAAATTTCTCGGTGCCGGTTATTTAATCTATTTGGGCATAAAGGCGTTAAAAGCTAAATCTCATTTTAATGAAAATATTACCGCCCTACGAGATCTTGACAAATGGAAGTTATTAAAACAAGGAATTATTACCAATGCCTTAAACCCAAAAGTGGCATTATTCTTTTTATCTTTTCTCCCACAGTTTATTCAAACCAATTCTGCTTTTTATAAAGTTCAATTGTTTTCGCTTGGCTTGTGGTTTGATCTGCAGGGAAGTTTAGTTCTTGTTATAACAGCTTATTTCCTTGGCAGGACCAGAAATTTTATAAAAAAGAATGAAAGGTTTTGGAGAATTCAGGGAAAAATCACCGGGATAATTTTAATAGGCCTTGGCATAAAAGTGGCATTGTCCGGAAAAAAGTAACTAAAACAAAAGAGGTTTGCCAGGAAGACAAACCTCTGTTTTTAACCTAAAATCCATCCAATCCTTAAATATTTCCGCCGCCCTGTTTATTTTTCCTTTGAGGGCGCAAAGATGGCTCTACCTCATCTTTGAATTTTTTAAACTGATCTTGGTTAAAAATCTCTTTTAATTTTTCATCACGGTCAGTTGTCATCTTTTCAAATTGACTGCGGTCCGGGCGATTTCCGCCAGCCCTGGCGTCTTCCCTCATTTTATCCTGGGCCTTGTAAAAATCAGTTAGAACCGCATTTGTTTTATCCTGCTGATCTTTATCCAATTTAAGCGGATCTGAAATTTTTTCCATTGCAGATTGAACTCTTTCCTCAACAGTTCTTCTCTGGAAATTTTGTTGCTGTGCATTTGTAATTGTTGCTGTTGCAATAAGAAAAGCAACAATCATGGTGATCTTTGTTTTCATTTGTAGGTGTTTTATTTTTATTTTAATTTGACTGCCGGTTGAAGGCAGAACTATTGAAAAAGATTTAGTGACCGTGCGAACTTTTGCCGGGCCGCGAAGTCATCCGGATAATTAAATTTTTTATTGCCGTGTCAAATTTTGGTAACTGTTCCTTCGTGCAAATTTTACGGGCTCTTTCAAAATGCTTAAACATTTGAATATCCAGCTGTTCCTGCTTTGCGCCAATAATTCCCGCCCTGTCGTTAATAACCGAATCTGAAACGGCTTCCGTATAGAGGAGATCATACAAGCTAAATTTTGCATTTCTTACATCATTAAATAACGGACGCACTCTTTCTAAATTCGCTTTGCGTAATACCTGGTACCTGTCAAGTTGTTCTTTTGTAAAACCAACATCTTTTTGTAAATATTTTGAGAATCGGCCCTGGTCTTCATTTACAGAACTTTTACTACCCGTCTTGTTGAGGAACACAAAAAAAACAAGCATCGCAAGATTAGTTATAAGCAGAAAAATGATGATCGAGATAAGTGATTTATTGTTTTTGTTATTGTTCATATGCATTTATTTTTCCAGTTCATACAATCCTGTAGTGACCTGGTTGTATTCATCTACTGCGGCAACTTCGCTACCCGTTTGCGCATATGACTGTTGTGAATTAATAGAATTAAAAATCACCGCAAGATTGATCATTACTACAACGCAAATACATGCCAACGCAATAACGGGCCTCGCAAAAAAAGAAGACATTTTGTTCCATACATTCTTTTCATTCAACATCCTTGCTTCCAGCCTCGTAAAAAAATAGGGACGCGGAGAAGCCTTCGAAATATTGTCAATGCTGTCTAAGGCATCTTCCACTTTTTTGTTAATAAGATTTTCATCCATTTTCATACTTCTTTAGACGTTTTTTTAAATTCAAACCTGCGTTATCCTATGAAATGTATTTGTACTGCAAACCTTCCCTGGCGATGCTAACCACTGTATTTCACATAATAATTTTTCAAAATATTTTTCAATTTATCTTTTGCTCTTTGCAGTAAGGCATCTACCGCTGCTTCGCTCAGGTTCATCACCTCCGCTATTTCGCGATAGCTTAAATTTTCCAGCTTACTTAAAACGAAGGCCGTTTTTTGATTCGGTAACAGTTGTTCAATAGCTTTAAAAAGAACTGCTGCATTTTCTTTATTCTCAAGGTGGACGCCCGGATGAAAAAAATCCGGAAGTTCTATAACCTGGTCATTATTTTTACCGTAAAGGCTTTGAACAAAAGCAAATCGTTTTTTCCTTTTTTTCTTCCGTATGTGATCGGTTGTTTTAGTGATTGTTATGCGATATAGCCATGTTGAAAATTTTGATTCGCCTTTGAATGCAGCAATAGATTCATACACCTGTATAAAAACTTCCTGGGAAACATCTTCTGCATCTTCAGTATTTTGGAGAATACCCAGGGCAGTGTTATAAACCATATCCTGCCATGTATCAACGAGCGTTTTAAAAGCAATCCGATCCTTTTTTTTTACCAGTTCTATCAGTTCCTGTTCATTCAAAATACGTTAATTTATGCTAATTTAAAACCTGTTGAAGTTTCCCCTCCTATCCATTGGATTAGGCGCCGGTGAACTGGCCTTACCGTTCCCAAAGTTCTTTAATTTGTAGGAAAACGTTAGCATAAAATATTGTTGTAAGACCTGGTTCCTCACATCTTCAACATACGATTCTGTCACATTTCGGGTAATGCTTCTATTTTGTTTCAAAAGATCAAATACGGATAATTTTAATTCTCCCGCCTGTTTCTTTAAAAACTTTTGACCAATTGCAATATTCCACAACCAGTAGTTCTGATTGAAGCCATCTGTCAAGCCCTTATAATATTGATTGGATAAATCGTTCTGAAAAAACTGCCCCTTTTTAGTAAGCAGGTTAGCAGTAATTCCTGCGGATTGAACAAAATAATTATTGTTCAGATTTGGCTGCAACGTATTTTTCACAACGTTGATATTGCCGGAATAAGAAAGGGTGAAATCTACATATTCACTAATGTTGCTTGCCAGCACAGCCCCCAGGTTATAATTATAATTGTTTGAAATGTTAGACACATCGTTGATCAATCCCGGCAGCTTTGAATAACTCAAACCTGCATTAAAATTGAGATTGGATTTTATAAACTTTAACGGTAACCCAAACGTAAAGAATGACCTTGCGCTAATATATCCATCGAGGTTCACGGGCTTTGATATTTGTGAACCTTTATACAAAATAATGGTATTGGTAAGTATTGAATCCTGCTTAGCGGTATATACCGCATTTGCTACATAATCTTTAGTGGTTTGAAAAAAAATGTTTGCAAAAAAGCTTTGGCCACTTACACTGTTAGTATAGTTGTACCTGGTTATGAAATTATTCGTGTATTGTTGTTTTAAATCCGGGTTTCCGGTAGTGAAATAAAACTGGTTAGAATTATTAATTACATTCTGTAATTGAGTTACCGAAGGCGGATTTACCGAAGCCCTGTATATAATTCTAAGATTACTTTTTGAAGAAAGCTTCAAACGTGCAAAGGCATTACCCAATATGTTGCTGAAAGACTTATCAATTTGCGTAACCTTTGGAAAAACCTGGTCGCTTTTCAACTCGCTGTACTGGTAGGATAATCCTGCGGCGATCATATTGTCCCTATCGCCGAGACGGTAGGTTATTCCACCATTTTGTGAATTATAAGTATTGTCAAATTTATTGCTCAGGCTAGTGTCAAGGATAGAATATTTAGAATTTGAATTATCAAAATTTAAGGTTTGCTGATCAGCGTGATTATCCTGAAATGAAGGATTGTAATTGATTTGCAACATCGCTTTTTTCCCTACAGGCTCTGTGTAAGCAAGATTGAAGCTGTATTTATTACTGTTGGTTTGCTGATCAGAAAGTTGCTGAACTGTATCTATGATCGCGGAGTTTAACTTATAAAATGTGTTATAGGCCGTGAGATAGTTTTGGCCATTTCTATCTGTAAAATTCGTATTAAATCCGAGCGAAATACTTCTTCCTCTTTTTGGAAATGCATGCCTGAATAAGATACCGTTATTCATAGTATAACCTTTGGTATTACTGCTAATGTCATACTCGGTCTGGCTTAATATATTTTGCGGATCAATAGATTGCATCCCCGAAACAGAACTGTTGGATTTGTTATTTTGAAAATTAAGGCTTGATGTTACCAGTAAGGTATTCGATGAATCAATTTTATAATTCATTCTAAAGTTTACGCGGTTATTATAATTGTTAGCATCAGAAATCGTATTCTCGTCGTAAAACTGGCTGGAATCTTTTGTTATAAAATTTTGCCGATTGATAGTTTGATCATTGTTGGTGTTGCTGTTGTTGAAAAAATAGCTCGCGGTTACATCAACTTTTTTACTCCACTGGTCGCTATAGTTTATACCGAAAGCATTTGTTTTACTTATTCCATTTTGCTGCCCTACTAAAAAATTATCAGAACTTCCACCACCTCTAAAGTTTCCACCGCCACCACCGCCTCTTCTTCCACCGCCGCCGCGATTATTGCTGCTTGTAACACCCAGCAGATCCTGAGAAGAAAAATTTTGCTGATTTACATTGTTAAAAAGCCCAACCAGTGAAATTCTCCTGGCGTTATTAAAAAAGCTCACATTACCACCTCCCGAGTACCTGCTATCAGTGCCATATCCCGCGAAGACTCTTCCGAAGTTTCCGTTTCGCATGTCCTTTTTGGTAACAATATTTATTGACTTGGTGGTGTTACCATCATCAAAACCGGTAAGCTGGGCCTGGTCGCTTAATTTGTCAAACACCTGTATTTTATCTACGACTTCACTTGGAAGGTTTCGAAGAGTTGCCGTGGCATCATCTCCAAAAAAATCACGGCCATCTACTGTAACTTTTGTTACTGTTTCGCCCTGTGCAGTAACTGTTCCTTTTTGATCAACCGTTACACCGGGCATTTTCTTAATCAGGTCTTCAGAGGTGGCGTCAGGGTTTACTTTATATTGGTTCGCCGAATATTCGAGCGTGTCATTTTTTTGTCTTACCGGTGGGGCCTCTCCATTTATTACAACGGTAGCAAGGGTTTTAGCACCTTTTGAGAGGCCTATTGTTCCAAGATCATTAACTCCTTCAGAAACTGAAATGACTTTTACAAGAGTCTCATAACCTACAGATGTGGCGGTTAAAGTGTAATCGCCCTGCGGTACAAGGTTGAAAGTAAAAGCACCTTTGGCATCAGAAACTGATTTTAAGTTTGAAGTGGAAGAGTCGGAAGATGAAAGCTCAATGGTTGCATTTGAAACAGGCGTTTTTTCAGAGGCATCTTGCAACGTGCCGGATATAGATTGCGCATTTGTCGTTGAAAAGAAAACCGGGATGATAAAAAGACTTAATAGAATTCTACGCATAATGATCATTTATTAAACCATTTGACGACATTCTAAAATAAAACCTTTGAATAAGACCCGGCAAATCCTGCGAACTGTTTTCAAAAACAATAAGGAAGTGCTTTAGTCAGAAAAAGATTTCCGGAATTTAAATTCCATCGGAGAGGAAATTTTTCCGGTTTTTTATTTCATTAACATTACTAAAAAGCATTTCTATTATCTTGCACTTCCAAAAACAAAAACTAATATGGAATATAATAAGATTGTTTCCGTTACGGGCTTAACTGGTTTATTTGAACTTCTTTCTTCAAAGTCGGATGGAGCGGTTGTGCGGTCCCTGGAAGATAAGACCACAAAATTTGTAAGTAACCGCCAGCATAATTTTTCACACCTTGAAAGTATCGAAGTATTTACTACAAAAGATAACTCCAATCTCTCCGAACTATTTACTGCAATGAAAAAAAGCAAAGAAAAAGTTCCGGAAGCGGGAGCCGATAGCAAGGTACTTAAAGCTTATTTTGAAAAAGTGTATCCTGATATGGATTTTGAAAGAGTGTACGCGAGTGATATGAAGAAAATGGTTAAATGGTTCCAGATACTCCAAAAAAATGATATTGAGATTAAAGTAAAATCTTCTGACGAAACAGAAGACGTAGCTGAAAGTACCAAGCCTCCAAAGCCCGTGCAAACAGCTCACGTGAAAGACATGAAGCCCCAAAAAAGTGCCACACGTAAAATAGAAAGCAGGGGGGTGAAATAATTTTATTACCAATTAAGTGTTCGACAGGCTAAGGCTGAGAAGTGTTTCCACAGACTTTTATGGACTGACTGACAAAATCTAAAAAAAATGATTGAGGCATCCGCTGATATAAAGAAAATCGAAAGAAAGTACATACCCGAAAACTTAATAGTTGAGAATTGGGAGGTTATAGAGCCCTACTTCAAAGAACTTTTAGAAAGAGAAATTAACTCGGACAAGGATCTTGAAAAATGGCTTGCAGATATGAATGAGCTTGATGCAATCATCAATGAAGATTTTAGCTGGAGACAAATCCGGATGACATGCGACACAACTGATAAAAAGCTTGAAGAGTCATTCAACTTTTTTTGCATGGAGATTCATCCTAAAATTCAGCCCTATGCTGATGCGCTTAACAAAAAGTTGGTCAATTCTCCATTTTCAAAAGATCTTAACGCCGATACTTACTTTACTTATCTGCGAACTGTGAAAAAAAATATTGATCTCTTTAGAGAAGACAATATCCAACTCCAGGCTGAACTTGCAGTATCGCAACAGAAATACGGTGTGATAACAGGGAAGATGACCGTGAATGTAGATGGCAAAGAATATACTTTGCAGCAGGCCGCAAAATTTCTCGAAAGCCACGACAGAGATTTAAGAGAAGAGGTTTACAGGAAAATAAATGAAAGAAGATTACAGGATAAAGATGAATTGAATAACCTGTTCACAATATTAATAGAAAAACGGCAGCAGGTTGGTCAAAATGCAGGCTTTGAAAATTACAGGGATTATAAATTTAAAGAGCTTGGCAGATTTGATTATACAAAAGAAGACTGTTTTCGTTTTCACGACTCCGTTAGGAACTATGTATTGCCGCTGGTCAATAAAATTTACGCAAATAAAAAAGAAAAGCTTGCACTTGATGAGCTCCGGCCCTGGGATGTGGAAGCTGAGCCAAAGGGCACCAAAGCACTTACTCCATTTAAAACCGGAAGTGAGCTGCTTCAAAAATCAATTGAATGTTTTAAACAGATCCGGCCATTCTTTGGAGAATGTCTTGAGCAGATGAATACAATGAAGCATCTTGACCTGGAAAGCAGGCAGGGAAAGGCGCCCGGGGGCTATAACTGTCCTCTTGCTGAGAGTGGAGCGCCATTTATTTTTATGAATGCGGCGGGACAAATGCATGATGTAACTACTATGGTTCATGAAGGAGGGCATGCCGTTCATTCTTTCCTTACGCACACGCTTCCATTAAATGCCTTTAAAGAGTATCCAATGGAAATAGCGGAGGTTGCCAGTATGGCGATGGAGCTTTTCAGTATGGATCATTGGGATGTTTTTTTTGACAATAAATATGACCTCCGCAGAGCGAAAGAACACCAGCTCGAAAGAACCATTACTATTTTCCCATGGATAGCTGTAGTCGATAAATTTCAGCATTGGCTTTACGAAAATCCAAAGCACACAGTTGAAGAAAGAACAAAGCAGTGGGTTACAATACTCGACAGTTTTTCTGATGATGTGATAGATTATACAGGGCTTGAAAAGTACAGGGAAATCGGCTGGCAAAAACAATTGCATTTATTTGAAGTGCCATTCTACTATATTGAATATGGAATTGCACAACTGGGTGCCATCGGAATGTGGATGCAATACAAAAAGGATCCCGAACAGGCTCTCGATAACTACATGAAGGCCTTAAGCCTGGGTGGTACAAAAACATTACCGGAATTGTATACTGCAGCGGGCCTTATTTTTGATTTTTCCGCAGAAAATATAAGGACATTGATGGATTTTGTAAATGAGGAAATGGAGAAAATACGTTCAAATAAATAGAACTGCATTTCGTCGGGCAAATAGAATTAGTTTTCTGCGTTTTGTAAAATGATGTGCCTTTTATTCTTTGCTTCGTCACGGCACTACTTCAAATAATAATTTAGTTTCTTTGCGCAAAGTTTATTGTGTATGTGGAAACGCCTTGCGAAGTTTGTCCTGGAAAACAAATTCTCTCTCTTAATTGCATTGCTTGCTGTTACGGTTGCTATGGCTTTTTTTGCAAGTAAGATCAAGCTTAGCTACGAATTTGCAAAGGCAATTCCGGTGGACAATCCAAAATACCGGGACTATTTAGACTTTAAAGAAAAGTTTGGCGATGATGGGAACCTGCTGGTGATTGGCATTCAAACTGACAGCTTTTTTTCATTAAATAATTTTGAAGCGTATCGCGAGCTAAACATAAACTTAAAAAAAATCCCGTGTGTCGAGGATGTTTTAAGTGTATCAAACGCGGTTGATCTTTTAAAAGATACCGCATCCCAGAAATTAAATGCTGTCCCGGTTTTTGCCGGGAATATTGATACACAGGATAAGTTGGATACTGATAAGGCCCTTTTTTACACCCTGCCATTTTATAAGACGATCCTTTATAACCCATCGACCAAAAGCTATTTATCAGCTGTGCGAATTAATAGAGATGTACTGAATTCTTCGGGCCGCACTAGCGTTATAAATGATATAATCAGAACCACCGACGCTTATTCCGCTAGAACAAACATACTGACACATATTAGCGGTTTACCCTTGATACGCACGCAGGTCGCAGACAGGATCGCAAAAGAGATGAAATTTTTTGTTATTGGTTCCCTGGCTTTATCAGCTTTAATTTTATTGCTAATGTTTCGGTCGGTAAGTACGATGCTTTTGTCCCTGTTGGTGGTTATCATCGGTGTTATCTGGAGCATTGGCATCACTTATTTATTTGGTTATAAAATCACCTTACTCACGGCATTAATCCCTCCGCTGGTGGTCGTAATAGGAATCCCGAATTGCATCTATTTTTTTAATAAGTACCATTCTACTTATAAAAAAACGGGAAATAAAGAGCAATCACTTATTGATATGGTAAGTAAAATGGGAGTGGTCACGCTTTTTTGTAACATAACGGCAGCTATTGGTTTCGCTGTTTTTGCCCTTACCAAAAGTGCCATATTAAGAGAATTTGGACAGGTTGCCGGCTTAAGTATTATGATGATTTTTGTAATTTCTTTTATCCTGCTGCCTGCTGCCTTAAGTATTATGCCGGTTCCCGGAAAACGTCAGTTGGCATATCTCGATATAAAATTTTTTACGAATCTATTATTGAGGATTGAGCGCTGGGTACTTCACCATACTACCATAGTGTATAGTATTACAATTTTAATAATCTTCTTGTCGATATTAGGAATGTTCAAGTTGAAAACCGAGGGGTTTATTGTGGATGACCTGCCAAAAACCGATAAAATATATACAGATCTTAAATTTTTTGAAAAAAATTTTAATGGGGTTATGCCTTTGGAAATAGTGATTGATTCTAAAAAAAGATATGGGCTTGCCGGCTCAAGAATTTTACCTGTTCTGCAAAAAATGGATACACTCTCTGCCTACATAGCCGCCCAACGGGAAATGAGCCGGCCGCTTTCGATCGCTGAAGGAATTAAGTTTGTAAAACAGGGATTTTATGAAGGCGATTCTTCTAACTACACACTTCCCAATTCTTTTGACCTCGCCTTTGTAGGTGACTATCTTAAGCCGTCAAATGATAGTGGCGGAAAAAATAATCTTACAAAACTTCTTACAAGTTTTATAGACACTGCGAGGCAAACCACAAGAATGAGCATTAATATGGCGGACGTAGGCACTAAAAAACTGCCCGGCATCCTTGAGGGTATAAGAACCCGTGCCGACCAGATTTTTGATACTTCAAAATATAATGTTACGCTAACCGGAGCCACAATGACCTTTTTGGAGGGAAGTTCTTATATAATTAACGGTCTTAAGGAAAGCATTCTATGGGCATTTTTATTTATTACGCTTTGCATGTTGTATTTGTTCAGATCTTTAAGAATATTGTTGTGCTCGCTTATCCCAAATGTTATCCCATTGATAGTTACCGCCGGAATCATGGGATGGAGTGGCATAAGGTTGAAGCCATCAACGGTACTTATTTTTAGCGTGGCGCTTGGGATAGCCATTGATGTTACCATAAGATTTTTAGTAAATTATAAACAGGAATTGCCGGCTAATAATTTTGACGTTAAGTTGACGGTATCTGAAACAATAAAGCATACAGGCCTGAGTATTTTATATACATCGCTTGTACTAATTGCGGGATTTGTAATATTTTGCTTTAGCGGGTTTGGTGGTACACAATCTTTGGGCTGGCTCACGTCGATAACTTTGCTTACTGCTACTTTAACCAATCTCATATTACTCCCGGTTCTTTTATTGGCTATGAAGAAAAGGCCTGTAATTAATAAACCTTTGGTCGCAATAGACAAATGAGGTCAGCTGAAACGAATTTTCGCTGGGGAATTTATTCCTCATAATCGGCTATTTTGCGGCAAAATGATAGTTTAATCCCAAATCGCAGATGTATTACTGATGAGGCATAAACTTTTCATACTAACTTTATAGTAACTAAATTCTTTTTATATGAGACCCATATGGACAGGAGCAATCGGCTTTGGCCTGGTAAATATTCCTGTAAAAATGTACAGCGCTACGCAATCAAGTAATCTTAATCTTGATATGCTGGATAAAAAAGATCACTCTCATATTAAATACCTGCGGATTAATGAGAAATCCGGGAAGGAAGTCCCTTGGGCAAATATTGTAAAAGGTTATAAACTGGACAATGAATATGTTGTGCTGGAGGACAAGGATTTTGAGGCTGCAAGTGCCAAGAAAACCAAGACCATTGAAATATCAGATTTTGTGAAACAGGAAGAAATAAGCAGCATGTACTATGAGACGCCTTATTACCTTGAGCCTGACAAATCAGGTACACGGCCCTATGAATTGTTGAGACAGGCTTTATTAAAAACCAAAAAGGTAGGTGTTGCAAGTTTTGTAATGCGAAGCAAAGAGAGCCTGGCGATATTAAGGCCTGACAAAGATGTTATCGTTTTAAATCGTATAAGATTTGAAGAGGAAATAAGAGAGACAGACGAACTGGCTCTTCCTAAAAATACTGATGTAAAACCAGCAGAATTAAAAATGGCCATTACACTTATTGACCAGCTTACTGCTAAATTTGATATTTCAAAATATAAGGACACCTATAACGCCGAACTTTTAAAATTGATTAAGGCAAAAGCCAGCGGTAAACAAATTAAGGCACCGGAGATGAAAGTTGTACACAGTAAAACAAAAGATCTGATGGAACAATTAAAAGCGAGCCTGGAAGTGAAACGTAAAAAGGCATCCTGATGGCACTTGCACTTTATAATAAAAAACGAAATTTTAAGGAAACTTCCGAACCTTCAGGTAAATTAAAAAAATCTGAATCGAAGCTTTCATTCGTAGTTCAGCGCCATAAAGCGTCTCGCCTTCATTACGATTTTCGGCTGGAAATGGATGGAGTTTTAAAAAGCTGGGCAGTGCCTAAAGGCCCGTCTCTAAATCCAAAAGATAAGCGCCTGGCTATGATGGTTGAGGATCATCCTTATGATTATAAAGATTTCGCAGGTGTTATTCCTAAGGGGAATTATGGGGCAGGTATTGTGGAGATATGGGATAGCGGAACTTATACTGATATTGATAATTCAGAAAAAGATATTGCCATAAAAAAATTAAAGGCGGGGCTAAAATCAGGTGATTTCAAGTTCCAGCTATTTGGAAAAAAATTAAAAGGAGAATTTGTATTGGTGAAATTAAAAGCAAGCGACGATAACAGCTGGCTTCTTATAAAACACAGGGATAAATATGCAGTTGACACAGAATATAACAGTGAGGATGAAACGCCCAAATCTTCTCCGATAAATAAATGGCTTGAAGAAAACAAAAAGCCAGTCAAAAAAAAAAGTACGTAGCAACGTCAATAAATAGCGGAAGAAAGCTTCGCACGTTTATCAAGCCCATGCTGGCTAAAGAAACAGACACACCTTTTGATGATAAGGATTGGCTTTTCGAAATCAAATGGGATGGTTATCGTGCAATTACCGAAAAAAATGAAAATAATATAGCGCTCTACTCAAGGAATGGTATCACATTTGAATATACCTACCCGATAGTTGTAGAGCAATTAAAACTGATAGATGAAGATGTAGTTTTAGATGGTGAAATTGTGGTGTTAGATGATGACGGCCGCCCGAGCTTCCAGTTTCTTCAACACTATTCTGAAAATACTGATCGCCCGATCCAGTATCATGTTTTTGACCTTCTTAATTTAAACGGCCACGACACCACCGGCCTTAGTCTTGTTGAAAGGAAAGAATTGCTTCAAAAAATTATTCCGGAAAATGAAGTGATTAAATATTCTGATCACATATTTGAGGAAGGGAAAGCATTTTTTAAGGTTTCAACGGATAGTAACCTTGAAGGTGTAATTGCCAAAAGAATAGATTCGAAATATTATCCCGGAAAACGCACGGGCGATTGGCTCAAAATAAAAAATCATAAAACACAGGAAGCAATTATTGCAGGCTACACGCAGGGTGGCGGCTCAAGGAAATATTTTGGCGCACTAATTCTCGCATCAAATGTCGATAATAGGCTTACTTATATAGGCCATACCGGCACAGGTTTCGACCAAAAATCTCTGAAGGATATGTACAATTTACTTCAACCACTTGTGCAGGAAGAATCTCCGTTCGATGAAAAAATAAAAACGAATATGCCGGTAACATGGGTAAAGCCAGAACTGATATGCGAGGTGAAATATTCGGAAATTACAAATGATGGAAAGTTGAGGCACCCGGTTTTTCTGCATTTAAGAGAAGATAAAAATTTAAACGAAGTAACCATGGCTAATTCCAAACCGATAAAAAAAACAAAGGCAGCAAACAATAAAACTAAAACGATAAATAAGAAAGAAAATAAAACGAAAGTGGCACAAAAGAAAGGGGATAAGAAAGCCAGCGGTAATGACAAAATTTTCACATTTGGAACAGCTAAACTAACAGTAACAAACCTTGATAAGATTTATTTTCCTGAAGACGGGGTTACAAAAGGGGACGTTATTGATTATTATATTTCCGTTGCTGATTATATTTTACCCTATCTGAAAGGACGCCCCGAATCACTTTTAAGAAATCCAAATGGCATTCATCAAAAGGGATTTTTTCATAAGGATGCTGCGGGCATCGCGCCAAAATTTGTAAACAGGCAGAAAGTTTTTTCAGAATCCAATAATAAGGATATTGACTACATAGTTTGTGATAATAAGGCAACGCTTACTTATCTTAATAACCTGGGTTGTATCGAAATCAATCCGTGGCATTCAACCCTTAAGGTGCTTGACAAGCCTGATTATCTCATAATTGATATTGATCCATCTGATGAAAATACCTTTGAACAGGTAATTGAGGCGGCCATTGTAATTAAGCAAGTGCTGGATAGAGCAGGCGCTCCGGCATTCTGCAAAACATCGGGAGCCTCCGGAATGCATATCTATGTGCCCACCGGAAAAAGGTATACCTTTGAACAGGTAAAAGATTTTACATACCTCATTTGCATGTTTGCAAACCATGAATTAAAAGATTTTACAACCCTTGAGAGAAATCTAAAAAAGAGAGGGAATAAACATATCTACCTTGATTACCTGCAAAACCGTAGAGGGCAGACTATTTCTTCCGTGTACAGTTTGAGGCCAAAGACAGGGGCGACTGTATCTACGCCTCTTTTGTGGAAAGAAGTAAAAAGTGGTTTGTCTCCAAAACAATTTACAATAGATAACACCCTGGAACGAATAAAAAAAACCGGGGATATTTTTAAAGGCGTTCTGGATAAAGGCATTGATTTAAAAAAGTGTCTCAAAAATCTCGGAGGATAGAAATATATTTCACGAAAGAGTGAGTGTTCAAATAAAATTCATAAAATCATATTGCTTCCCAAGGATTTCTTTGTCATCTGCGCCAAGCCATTTATTTAAAACGGTCGCATAAACGTTTTTGAAATCTACAGTATGTTTTAAATCGCCTTCATTTAAATCGGCAAGATCGGGCATGGGATTGATCAATCCTTTTTGCTTTAATCCACCACCTATAAAAAACATATTGTTTGCAGTCCCATGATCAGTACCACCACTTGCATTCTGTGAAACCCGCCTGCCGAATTCACTAAAGGTCATCACCATCACATCTTCAAACCGTTTATTATCCTTTAGATCTTTTACAAAAGCACTCATTGCATCATTCAATTGTGTAAACAATCTTTTTTGTTGATTTTCCTGGTTTACATGAGTATCAAAGCTGCCAAGGCTTACATAGTAAACCTTAGTATCGATGTCACTGAGAATCAATGAAGAGATCGTTTTCAAATTCTTTCCTAATTCAGTTGCCGGATATGCGGTGGAAGTGGGATGTACTTTGCTTTGCTGGTAAATATAATCAGCACTGCTAAGTGTTTCGCTTAAGGTTTTATAAAGATAATCGACTGTTTCTTCGCCTTTTTCATGAGAAACATTTATGTCTTTAAAATATTTTTCACGGCTGGTGTTGTACAATCGTTTTGGATCTTTTACCGCAAGTCCCTTATTGATCTCACCTTTTAAAGCCAGACTTAAAACATCATCCACCTCAAGTGCCTGGGTTGGTTTGCCGCAGCCACTGCACTGCGCATCAAGATAGCGCCCAAGCCAACCCGTGTAAATATATTTATCGCTATCACTTGCGCTCTGCCAGATATCCATACTGCGAAAATGTGACCGGTCTGGGTTCGGGTATCCTACACTGTTAATAATGCCAAGATTTCCGTCGTCGAAAAAACCTTTGAAAGCTTGTAAAGCAGGATTAATACCCACGTCATCTGTAAGAGATATTGCGTTATCTTTTTCAATTCCAAGCTTTGGCCGCGATTTATAGTAAATATCATTTCTTACAGGAATCACTGTATTGAGTCCATCGTTGCCTCCGCTGAATTGTAATACAACCAATACTTTATTACCGGGGGGTACCATGGATTTTCCGTCAAAGGCTTTTAAAAATTTTGGCATCATCATAGATGCTGTAGCCAATGATCCTATTTGTAAAAATTCTTTGCGTTTGAATAGCATCAGAAAAAAATTAAAATGTTATTTTAGTTCGTTCAGCACAATTGATATTCGGGTGTACTCATTAATCTCGACGATCGTTGTTTTAATATATAGCTTCTCTTGCTTTCATGTCAATATATTTATCAATAACTCCGGGGTTGATCCTGCTTTTAGTTTGCAGAATTACATCGCCTATTTTTTGCAATAGATTTTCCTGTGAAGTTGTATCAAATACCTTCGTTACGGCAGCCCAATCAACCGTTACATCTACTTGTCTTGCTTTGACATTTGTATCAACACCTTCTTTCCCCATCATAGTATCATCATCGTCCTTAGGTTTTACAGCGAAGTCATCGGCATCAGTAAGAATTTGAGGAATTCTCATTCGCAGCATTAAAGCGCTGCTGTCAATCCAATTTTTTCCTCCCGGCCAGCCGGCGACATTTGGAGGATAAAATAATATTTGCCCAAGCGCTCTTTGAAATAATAATTGCGCTTCCGGTTGTCCAAGTTCCATTGGGAGCATTCTGCGTATGCCAGCCAGTAACTCTATTGGTGATTTAATGCGGTTTCCAACATTTTCTTCATCGTAAAACCATTCACTTGTATACACGTCCGATAACAATGTTTTTAAATCATATCCGCTATCATAGAAACGCGTTGAGAGCAATTCAATTTTATTTTCATCAGGGCTGGTATTTACAAAATATTTATAAAATTTTGTGGTGATGAATTTTGCGGTTTGTCTTTGCTCCAGTAAAATATCGATAATGTCATCGCCTGTGTAATTGCCCGTTTTACCCAGGAATGTTTTTTTACCGGTATCATGGAGAAAGGGTCTTTCAACAAATTCTCCTTTTAAATTAAATCCCCAGCCGGTAAATGCCCTTGCTCCCTCTTTGACATCATTTTCGGTGTAACTGCCGCGGCCCATTGTGAAAAGCTCCATTACCTCCCTGGCAAAATTTTCATTGGGATGTTGCTTTTTATTTTGCTGGTTGTTAAGAAAGGAAAGCATTGCCGGGCTCTTACTCACTTCCCTGAGGAGATCTCCAAAATTTCCCAATGCATTTTCTCGAATGACATTTAGGAGTTGCTGCTGGAAAAAAATATTTATCACTCTGCAGGCAAAATGCCCATGCCAGAACAAGCTCATTTTTTCCATTAGTTGAGCCTCGCTATTTATCATTTGACTCAGCCAGGTGAGGTTCAGGTTTTTTAGATCTTCGACAGATTGTTTGCGCAGCATTTTCTTTTCGTCCTTACTAAGCTGTTGCATTTTACCAATATCCTGCACGCCTTTTACCAGGCCGTCAAATGAATTGCTGGCAACATTCAATTGTCGAGGTTTTTTTGAAGATGTCTTTAGAAGAAGCTGGTATAAATCTTTTTGAGAAACCTGTGAAAGTTCATTTACATTTTCAGTCATTGGACCAAAGGCGGCTCTCCATAATAAATGTTGGTTTTTTAATTGATTTGATATTACCATTATGTTATTCTTAAACTGAAGAAACGTTGAGTTGAACAAAGAAACCTTCCAGCCATGCCACGTGAGACTTTGAGAATTTCATTTGGTTTAATATCCTGTTTCTTATTTAAAACTAAACATTGTCTCAAAAGATTGCTATGGTAAAAATTATTTTAACTCCAAATTAAAACCAACTGGTCGATCCGTGCTTTAGAAAACCGGAGCTGATAACAGGCACAAAAAATTAATCGATTTTATCTGAGCCAAAATAGGCATGTAGCGCCTTGGGTAATTTAATGCCATCTTCATGCTGGTTATTTTCAAGCAAAGCTGCAACGATCCTTGGTAACGCTAATGAAGAGCCGTTCAGCGTATGCACAAGTTCGGTTTTACCCTCATTGTTTTTAAACCGAATTTTCATTCTGTTACTCTGAAAAGTTTCAAAATTGGTGACCGAGCTTACCTCAAGCCACTTTTGCTGGGCAGCGCTATACACTTCAAAATCGTATGTAAGGGCAGAGGCAAAGCTCATATCTCCGCCGCACAAACGCAGGATACGATAAGGCAATTCGAGGTTTTGCAAAAGTTTTTCAATATGCAATACCATCTCTTCAATTACATCGTAACTTTTGCCTGGGATTAACTATCTGAACAATTTCAACTTTATCGAACTGGTGTACGCGATTTAATCCCCGCACGTCCTTTCCATAGCTGCCTGCCTCACGCCTGAAACACGGAGTATATGCCGTCATTTTAATGGGCAGATCTGTTTCTTTTACAATTTCGTTGCGATAAATATTGGTAACGGGAACTTCTGCGGTTGGTATTAAAAATAATCTGTCTTCATTAACGAAATACATCTGGCCTTCCTTATCGGGTAATTGCCCGGTTCCGAAAGCACTTGCATCATTTACCATTAGCGGTGGTTGAAATTCAGTGTAACCGGCTGCTACATTATAATCAAGGAAATATTGAATGAGTGCCCTCTGCAGTTTCGCGCCTTTATTCTTATAAAATGGGAACCCGCTTCCTGTGACCTTATTGCCCAATTCAAAATCTATGAGGCTGTATTTTTTTGCAAGTTCCCAATGAGGCACTGCTCCCTTAAACAATGCAGGCTTATTGCCGGACTCCTTTACAATTTCATTTTCTTCCGGGGTTTTGCCCACAGGCACACTTGTATGCGGAAGATTTGGCAAGCTGAGAAGATCACTTTGTAAATCTTTTTCAACAATTTCGAGCCTCGCAAGCAAAGGCTCCAAAAGAGATTTTAATCTTGCAACTTCTGTCTTTTTGTCTTCTGCCAGGCTCTTATTGCCTTTCTGCATAAACTCGCCAATTTCACGTGATGCGGCGTTTATTTTAGACTGCATTTCATCATGATCAAATTGTAATGACTTTCTCTCGTTGTCAAGTTCAAGTATGAGATCGACCAAAGAAATATCCGTAAAATTTTTAACGGCTAATCTTTTTACAACGTCGTCATAATTATTTTTAATAAAATTTACCTGTAACATATTTTAAAAATATAAATTAAAACTGGCTCCCTCTTTGCAGCCGCAAATATAGTAATGTGTGGGTAACGCATAAAGTTGGAGCAACGGGTAGGATTTTTATAGACGTCTGTTCACTCAGGAGAGACACCATTCCACGGAAACAGGCTGAATTTTTTGATTTAATTTTGTGCTATGCACAATGCTAATGATGACCTGCAGGCGCGATGGTGGGCTTTGGAAGAAAAATTCATGACGAGATTCGGTAAAAAGCCAGATGTAGAAGCTATTCTTTTCCTGATAGGGATACAGGAGATTGGTAATTTCAGAAAAAAATTTTCAAAGGAACAGAAACAGGACCTGATGCATGTGGCTGTATGTTCATTGCTTTCACAAAGCGAATATTACGAGCTGGAAGGTCGGGACGACGAAGGATGGCCCCATTTTAAACAATTAAAACCATTGCCGCAATATAATGCAGTAGAGCAGGAAAATTTTTTGAAGGATCATATTTTGCTTTACTTTGAAAATATTGGCGAACCATTTAAAGATATTTAATCACCCGATGAAAAAACTTTCCTATTTTATTCTTGCGCTCTTCCTGGTATCCTGCTCAGTTTCAAAAAAGGCTTCAGTATCTCCGGCAAAGCCAGTCCAGGTAAAAGTTACCACCGATTCCGGCACGATCATCTTAATGCTATATGATAAAACACCTTTGCACAGAGATAATTTTGTAAAGCTGGTAAAAGAAAAATTTTATGATGGACTTTTATTTCACAGGGTTGTAAATAATTTTATGGTACAGGGTGGAGATCCTGATAGCAGGAATGCAAAGCCAGGTGCCCGCCTGGGTGACGGGTCTTTAAAATATACCATACCCGCAGAATTTGACACTACCTTATTTCATAAGAGAGGTGCATTGGCGGCGGCGAGAGAAGCTGATGAATCCAATCCAACAAAAGCCAGTAGCTCTACGCAATTTTATATCGTGGACGGGCAAACTTTTACGGACAGCCAAATGGATCGCATCGAAGAGAAAAACAAAGTTGGCATACCGCAAAATCATCGGGAGTTTTATAAAACTGTTGGAGGCACACCGTTTCTTGATATGAGTTATACCGTTTTCGGGGAGGTAATTGGCGGAATGGATGTGGTTGAAAAAATTGCAAATTCACCAAAAGATGAGAATAATCGCCCGCTTCACGATATAAAAATGGAAATGGAAATAATTAAATGAATACGATTGGGATAAAATATTAATTTGCATTTGATACTATTACTTTATTTTTTAAAATTTCATTAATGAATTTCCCGGAGAATTTAAAATACACCAAGGATCATGAATGGGTTTCCCTTGAGGGCGATATCGCGACTGTTGGCATTACTGACCATGCACAACATGAACTGGGGGACATTGTCTATGTTGAAATAGAAACCAAAGGAAAGGCCCTGTCGGCAGAGGCGGTTTTTGGAACCGTGGAGGCAGTAAAAACCGTAAGCGATCTTTTTTTACCCGTTTCAGGCACCATCACAGAAGTAAATCCTGTCCTGGAATCGGAGCCGGAAAAAGTAAATACGGACCCGTATGGTGAAGGTTGGATGATTAAAATGAAAGTTGACAATCCCGAGGATGTAAAAAGCCTGATGGATGCCGAAGCATACCAAAAAGTTGTGGCTTAAAGATATAGCAGATAATGGAAAAAGTATCTTTCAGAAAATTTCTGCCAGGCATAGCCTGGTTTTTTATTATAATGGTTCTTACCTGCATGCCGGGCAGTGACCTGCCCAAAGTGAGATGGCTTGATAAAATATATTTCGACAAATGGGTACATATTGGGATGTTTGGAATATTGGTATTTTTATTCAGTCTTCCGTTTTTTAAGTCAAATTGGCCACTTTCCAAAAAAACGGGTTATATTTTAAGAATTGCAATCGCAGCCAGCATATGGGGACTTGCAATTGAATTTATACAAAAGTACCTGGTTGTTGGCCGAAGTTTCGATCTGCTCGATTGGGCTGCAGACAGTTTAGGTGCTTTAATTTCTTTCTTCTATTGTCGCAGCAGGATGCAGAAAAGTTCAGCGATATTCAAAATCGAAGGTAATCGCGGCAAGTACTAACATCTGCAGGGGAAGCGTTAATTATCCGCTAAGCCTGGTGAATTTTGCTCTCTAAATTTTAAAATTATACATTTGCTTTATGGAAAATGTCGAAAACATGGAATACAATACTACACGCAACCATCTTGAAATAAGAGAATATGGTCGGCACATTCAAAAAATGGTAGAGTATGTTTTAACCCTGGAAGACAGGGAAAAACGTCAAAAAAATGCTTACGCACTTATAGAACTTATGGGCTTTTTGAACCCGCATCTTAAAAATGTGGAAGATTTCCGCCATAAATTATGGGATCATCTTTTTCTAATAAGTGATTTTAAACTCGATGTGGACAGTCCGTATCCCATACCAACACGGGAAACTTTAAAGGCTAAGCCACAAGTGCTTTCTTATCCTAAAAGATATCCAAAATATAATCATTTGGGTAAAAATATTGAGATCGTGATTGATAAAGCATTGCAGGAGGAAGACTCTGATAAGCGCCAGGGATTTGCCAATGCGATAGCTTACTACATGAAACTTACTTATAGTAATTGGCATAAGGAACTGGTGCATGATGATAATATACAAACTGAGCTGGCATCTATAACCAAAGGAGAACTTGAATTCAATAACCGGCCTTTTGTAAAACACAGGGTCGACAATAGCCGCGAAGAATTTGGAGGTGGCGGAAAATATCGCAAGAACTTTGGTTCCCGTAATAACAGGAATAACCAGGGAAGAGATAACAGGAAATAACCGGAATAAATATTCCAAGAAAAGATATTAAAGAGTCTTGTACAAGATAATTGCCCGGCTATATATTTTGCCGGGTTTTTTATTTTATCACGGTATTTTGAATTAACAATTATCAGGCATCTTTGCATTCTTTGACATTTGAAATAATTTTAAAATGGGTTCATTTGAAGTTAAAGGTGGTAAAAAGCTCAAAGGCGAAATAACCCCGCAGGGCGCCAAGAACGAGGCCCTGCAAATAATCTCTGCTGTTCTGCTTACCTCAGAGAAAGTAACTATCCATAACATTCCCGACATAATTGATGTGAATCTGCAGATTGAGTTACTTGAAGGATTCGGCGTGAAAGTTAGAAGAATTGACAGGCATACCTGTATCTTCCAGGCAGATAATATAGATGTTGATTATCTCGCATCCCCGGAGTTTAGAAAGAAAACCGGGCGGTTGCGCGGCAGCGTCATGCTTGCAGGGCCCATGCTTGCAAGATTTAAACGGGCTTATATTCCAAAGCCCGGCGGGGATAAAATCGGGCGTCGGAGGTTAGATACACACATCATTGCATTTCAAAAACTGGGGGCGCAATTTGACTATGACGATAAATCTTTTTTTCATTTGCATACGCCACAACTTAAGGCAACAAGTATGCTTCTTGATGAGCCGAGCGTAACAGGAACCGCAAATATTATTATGGCTGCGGTGATGGCGAAAGGCATCACTACAATTTATAATGCGGCTTGTGAGCCTTATATTCAGCAACTTTGCAAAATGCTCAACAGGATGGGGGCAAAAATTTCCGGTGTAGGCAGCAACATGCTTTTCATAGAAGGAGTAACTGAATTATCCGGAACCGTCCATACCATACTTCCCGACATGATTGAGGTGGGGTCATTTATTGGGCTTGCCGCGATGACGCAAAGTGATATACTCATAAAAAATGCAGGCATCGAACACCTTGGCATAATCCCGGAAAAATTTCAGCAGTTGGGTATCAAAATGAATTTTATCGGCGACGATATTCATATTCCGCCACAAGAGCTTTACGAGGTGCAAACTTTTTTAGATGGTTCTGTACTTACTATTTCAGATCATCCGTGGCCGGGCTTTACTCCTGATCTGTTGAGTGTGATTCTCGTGGTTGCCACACAGGCAAAAGGCAGCGTGCTGGTACATCAGAAGATGTTTGAGAGCCGTTTATTTTTTGTAGACAAGATTATTGAAATGGGTGCACATATTGTATTATGCGACCCGCACAGGGCGGTGGTAGTTGGACTGGAAAGAGAATATAATTTAAAAGGCATTGAAATGAGCAGTCCTGATATAAGAGCAGGCGTGGCATTATTAATCGCCGCCTTGAGTGCAGAAGGAACTAGTGTCATACAAAATATTGAGCAAATTGACAGAGGCTACCAAAACATCGATTATCGCCTAAAATTGCTGGGAGCTGAGATCGTAAGACGGAGTTAGTGCATTATTAACGACTAATAAATCAACTGGAAAAAAGTAAAAAATTAAAACAAGAAATCAGGACACCCGAATGGAAAAACAGTATAATAAAATTATTCTTGTTACAGCACCGTCAGGAGCTGGGAAGACCTCAATTATCCGGCACCTGATGCAACAGTTTCCACAGCTTGCATTCTCAGTTTCCGCTACCACAAGAAAAGCCCGCGAAAATGAAAAGGAAGGTGTAGATTATTATTTTATTTCTGAAAATGAATTCAAGGAAAAGATTCATCATAAAGAATTTCTTGAATGGGAAATGGTCTATGAAGGAAAATATTACGGAACATTAAAAGATGAAATTGAAAGAATCTGGGCACAAAATAAAGTTCCCGTACTTGATATCGATGTGCAGGGAGCCATTCATGTTCAGCAGCAATACCCGGTAAATACTTTTTCTGTGTTTATACAACCGCCCTCATTAGAAGAATTGAAGAGCAGGTTGCAGAGCCGGGGCTCCGAAACAGAAGAATCATTGCAAGCCAGGGTAAATAAATCGGCTTTTGAGCTTACGTTTAAATCGTATTTTGAACACGTGGTAATTAATAATGATTTTGAAAAGGCATGTAAAGAGGCTGAGAAAATTGTAGCTACATTTTTAAATAACGGATAATTTAAAAAGCATGTTCATTATCAATTCAATAATTTTGTAATATGGACTGGACGTCAATTATAGCTATTATAGCATCCTTATTTCTGATTGGTTTTTTTGCGGGAATAGAAATCGCATTTGTATCTATAAGTAAGCTTTCAATTGAATTAAAAAGAAAACAGGGGAGCTATGCGGGTAAAATCTGGTCTGTTTTCATGGATGCACCTACCAGGTTTATTGGTACTACACTTATTGCAGTGAACATACTGCTGGTCGTTTATGCGCTTCTCTGGAGCAAGATTCTGGATAGTGTATGGAAATATTGGGGGGTTGAGGATCCTTATATAATGCTGGCGGTTGAAACGGTTATTTCTACTTTCCTGCTTTTAATATTTGAATTCATTTTCAAAGCCCTTTTCAGGGCTAAAAACAACCGCCTTATAAGTAGCAGCATTATCACATTTGTTGTGAGTTTTTTTTATTCATTGTTGTCGTGGGTTGGATCTTTCTTTGTAAGTATAACGGAGTGGATGCTTAAGTATATTTTTAACGTAAAGCTTCACAATAAAACTGAGGTGTTTACGAAAATAGATCTCGAACATTTTATGCAACAGCATAAGCTTCACGATACCGAAGAAAATACCGAGAAAAATAATGAACTTTTTGAGAATGTATTGTCCCTGTCTGAAATAAAAATAAGGGAATGCCTGATTCCACGGAAAGAAGTTGAGTCAATAGATATCCGGTCTGATATAGGCGCGGTTAAAAGTAAATTTATTGAAACAAAACTTAGCAAACTTGTAGTGTATGATGGCAACATCGATAACATACAAGGATATATTCATCAGCTTGACCTCTTTAAAAACCCAACGGATTTGCGTTCTATTCTCCTGCCAATTCCTACAATACCGGAAAGTATGAGCGCCACGGACCTTATAAATAAATTTAGTACGGAAAGAAAAAGTATTGCATGGGTGGTTGATGAGTTTGGCGGCACCGCGGGAATTGTAACTATGGAAGATCTCCTGGAAGAAATCTTTGGCGATATTAAAGATGAGTACGACATAACAGAGGAATTTGTAGACAAACAAATCTCAGCCAATGAATACCTCTTTAGCGGCAGGTTGGAACTCGATTACGTTGCCGATAAATACGCATTAAAGTTTAGGGAAGATGAAGAATCTGGGACGTTGTCCGGTTATATAATCAACCAGTTTGAATCTATTCCGCGGCAAAAAGACAGGATTATCGTTGACGATTACCAGTTTGATATTTTAAGTGTAAGTGAAACCCGTATTGAAACTGTAAAATTAAAAGTACTCCGATAAATTTTATAGGCTAACTGTGCCTGTGATTTTTGTGAAACGCAACCCGCTACACATCCAAATTCATCTAAAACACTTAAATGATAATTGCAATAAACACAGGATGTCTTGACAAAGATGAACCTGGTGAATGTGGTAATTATATAAGTGAAGTTTTAGAAAGGATCACAAAATCACACAGTGAACATACTTTCATTTTTTTTATGGAAGAGTCTTTCCAAAGTCAATTTATTTTCCCGGCGAATGTAATACCTGTTATAACAGGTCCTCGAAAAACGACGTTGGCAAACTGGTTCATTTGGTATAATATTAAGATCCCTCTTCTCCTTCGAAAGTATAAAGTTGAAGTGTTTCTAACAACCGATTTGTGTTCGCTTACAACCAGGGTGCCGCAATGCCTGGTGTTGTATGACCTTTCATTTTTAGATTTTCCATCTTATGTCAAAAAAAGGTATTTATCTTTTTACAAACGATATACGCCGAAGTTTCTGAAGAAATGCAAAACTGCAATAACACTTTCAGAATTTTCAAAAGTTGCTGCTGCTAAGGCTTATAAATTGCCGCAAACCAAAATAGATGTCGCGTATGCAGGCGTTTCTTTAAGCTCTCAACCGGTATCGCCGGAAGAAGGAGAAAGCACGAAACAAAAATATGCTGATGACAATGAGTATTTTGTTTACGCAGGTGAAATTAATTACCGCAGCAATCTCATAAATCTGCTAAAAGCGTTCTCAGCATTTAAGAAACGCCAAAAAAGTAACATGCAATTGGTAATAACCAGCGAAGAGAAAAAAATACCTGGCGAATTTGTTACAAACCTGAAATCATATAAATTCAGGAATGAGGTAAAGCTTCTTACCAATGTGACCGGGGAAGAGAACGCAAAGATTATCGCGTCGGCGTACGCAATGATTTATGTCCCTTTTTATGAAAATTTTGGAACACCACTACTTAAAGCAATGAAATGCGAAGTGCCTGTAATAACTACTTTAACAGGCGTTATGCCTGAATTTTGTGGGGACGCTGCATTATATGCCAGCCCTGAAAATTTTAAAGAAATTGCTGTAAAAATGATGCTGCTCTTTAAGGATGAAAAGTTAAGGAAGGAGTTAATTGAAAAGGGCAGGAAACAGGTGCAAAAATTTAATTGGGATAATACAGCCAGCCAGGTTTGGAGCAGCATCGAAAAAACTATGGATATTTGAATTAGCATTTTTGCGGACATCGTCTTTGGTATAAATGGAATATTACCAGCTCTTCAGGATACTATCAATAGTCTTAAATTCGCAAGCATTATGACAACCTCAACAATAACAATTGATGTTCAGCTAGACCCTGAAAAAGTACCTCAACAAATAAACTGGAGGGCAGAAGGCAGCAGTGCGCACGATCCGCAAAAAGCGAAAGCCATGCTGATAGCTTTTTGGGATGCAGTTGATAAATCTGCCTTGCGTATTGATCTTTGGACAAAGGAAATGATGGTCGACGAAATGGCGGATTTTTATTACCAGGTATTTATTACCATGGCCGACACGTTTAAAAGAGCTACGAATAACGACGTGCTTGTAAATGATATAAAAGCCTTTGCAAAAGATTTCCATAAGAAATTTGGTGATATGGAAAGGGAGAGAAATAAGTAAACGTAATGTACGAAGTACGATGTGAAGTGTACGATGTAAAAAATTGAGACGGGCATTACAGAAAAGTGTTGTCAATGCTTTTTTTAAGTTTTATTACAATTGAATCCTTGCCTCTTTTTTTCTCAATATCCGCGCATCTTTGATAATTTTAAAAACCATAAAATATGAATCTCGAAGAAAAAGTAATGACCGATTTAAAAGCAGCAATGCTCGCAAAAGATGAGAAATCTTTACGGTCGCTGCGTGCGATAAAAGCAGCTATTATAAATACAAAAACATCGGAAGGCTTTAGTGGCGAAATAAAAGAAGAGGATGAAATAAAACTTCTTCAAAAATTGGTGAAGCAACGAAAAGATTCACTGGAAATTTATGAAAAGCAGAACAGGGAAGATCTTGCTTCAAAGGAAAGGGAGGAAATTGAGGTAATCGAAAAGTTTTTACCAAAACAAATGGGTGAAGATGAACTCAGGGGCATCATTGAGAAAATTGTAGAAAAAGTTGGTGCATCATCGCCCGCTGATATGGGTAAAGTAATGGGCATGGCTAATAAGGAGCTTGCAGGTAAAGCCGATGGAAAAACAATCGCTGCAATTGTAAAAGAAATTCTTTCATCAAAATAATTATCATTTTATTATCCAATATAAAGTTCCAGTAGATAACATCGTACAGCACCCGTCGCACATCGTACATTCCATGAGATATGATAATTGATATTGTCTTTATAATTGTTATGATAATAGCCATATTTAAAGGGCTGAGTAAAGGCTTTATTGTTGGTGTCTTTTCATTGCTGGCTTTTGTTATTGGGCTTGCTGCAGCACTTAAATTTGCAGCTATTGTTTCGGTATATCTCCAGGAAAAAGGAATGGAAGCGACAAAATGGTTGCCGGTAATTTCTTTTTTTCTTGTATTTGTTGTTGTGATTTTACTTGTAGGTTTAGGGGCAAGGCTTATAAAGAAAACAGTTCAATTCGCAATGCTTGGTTGGCTGGATAGTTTACTTGGGATATTTTTATATATGATAATCTATGTCATCATATTTAGTGTGATTTTATTTTTTGCTGATAAAATGTTTTTATTGAAGCCGCACGTGATCGCGGATTCCCATACTTACAGATACGTCGCACCCTGGGGCACAAAAGTTATAAACAGCCTTGGAAGTATCATTCCCTTTTTTAAAGATATGTTTCTACAGCTGCAGGATTTTTTTGATAGCATAACGAACAAACCCGTGTAGTTACGTATTGGGATCAAATATTATTTAGCCATTTGCACAGAAACATTTATTTTAGCGTTAATTAGCCACAGGTAAACAACACCAAAAGCCGGAGCCAAAAATGGAATATCAAATTGAACAGGATGGCAAGTTTAGATTTATTGAAGTGGGCGAAGGAGAGCCACTTTTATTGCTGCATGGGCTTTTTGGTGCATTGAGTAATTTTGAGCATTTAATTGAGCATTTCAAAAAGACGAATAAGGTGATTGTACCTATGCTTCCGCTTTTTGAACTTGACCTGCTTCATACCTCTGTAGGAGGATTGCAAAAATTTGTGCACAGATTTATTGAAGCCCGGGCGTATAAGGACATTCATTTGCTTGGTAACTCACTTGGCGGCCATGTGGCATTGGTTTACATTCTTAAGCATCCTGAAAAAATAAAATCCCTTACACTTACCGGAAGCTCGGGGTTATTTGAAAATGGAATGGGTGACAGCTATCCAAAACGCGGAGATAAAGAATACATTCGTAAGAAAACCCAGCTCACTTTTTACGACCCTGCGATGGCTACTGAAGAACTGGTAAACGAATGCTTTGAAATAACCAACAATAGAATAAAAGTAATTAAAATAATAGCGTTGGCTAAGTCTGCGATACGAAACAACCTTGGCGAGGAATTGAATCAAATCAAGCAGCCCACATGCCTAATATGGGGAAATAATGACACTATTACACCTCCGTTTGTTGCAAGAGAATTCAATAAATTAATTCCTAACAGTGAGCTTCATTTTATTGATAAGTGCGGCCACGCCCCGATGATGGAAGTTCCGGGTGAATTTAACAGGATATTAAGTGGATTCATTTCAAAATTAAATGTATCCGCTGCAACAGTTCTATAGTTTTTTTGGTCTTTATAGCAGGGTTTTTGATTTCTAACTTTTTAATTTTAAATGCTATCATGTTAGCATATGAACTTACAAATAATATTATTCCGCAACTAAAACTTAGTGATACAGTGTCGAAGGCATTGCAGTTAATGAATGATTTCAAAATCACGCATTTGCCAGTTGTTTCGGAAGAAATTTTTTTGGGGTTAATAAGTGAAGATGATCTCATTGACGAAGAAAATAAAAAATCTCATATTGAATTATTTCAAAATGATTTTATCCCCGCATATATAGACTCCAACAAGCACTTGCTGCAGGCCGTAAAAATAAGTAACCTTTATCAGACCGATATCGTTCCCGTTATCAATGAAGAAAATGTATTATTAGGCACAATCTCGGGACAGGCTTTACTCAATGCCCTGGGTGACTTTTCCGGAACAAATGAGACGGGAGCCGTGATTGAGCTGCGGATGGAACGTATCAAATTTAACTTAGCCGAGATAAACCGAATTGTTGAAAGCGATGGCGCGATTATTTTCCATTTAAATATCACAACGCTGCCTGAGACTTCGTTAATACAGGTTACCATCAGCATAAACAAAAGAGAAATATCTACCCTTATAGCTGCTTTTGAAAGATATGATTATTCCGTTACCTGGTATTCTGGGGAGCAATTATTTGAAAATGATATCGATAGTAATTATCGCCATTTAATGAATTACCTGGACATTTAATGGTGTTGCATTTTTTAGCCCACCCCTGGATTATTTTTTTAGCCTGTCTGTTTTGTAATGTGAAAAAGCTTGCTCGCCGTATTGGCCGAAATTTTATTATCGTAGTGCTAGTATGCTGCATTAATAATTCAGTTTTTCCCCAGGACTTTAATATTGCGGATAGCGTCGGCAGTAATACTAAAATAATTGATTCAACACAAAAGCTTAACCTTAGAAAGATTGTCATTAACGGAAATAGAAAGACAAAGTCCTATATCATATTAAGAGAAATGCAGGTGAAGCCGGGTGACTCACTTCTCATTTCGCACATACCAATTGTGCTTCAGGCCGCACGCAGCTTTATTTATAATACCACGTTATTTGTAGAGGTAAAAGTATCGCCGGTATTTATTAATGCAAATGATTTTGACATCGTTGTAGATGTGGTAGAAAGATGGTATATTTTCCCCATTCCGGTGTTTCAACTTGCAGACAGATCCTATAATGAATGGATTGAAAAATACAATGCCAGCCTTGACCGGGTAAGCTATGGGATACGCTTTTACCATAAGAATGCAAGCGGAAGAAATGACCAGTTTACAATTACCCTTATAAACGGATTTACGAGAAACATTTCGTTCAACTACAAAGCGCCTTATTCAAATCCTTCATTAACGGAAGGAGTATTAGTAGATGGGGGTTTTTCGCAAACCCGCGAAATTCCCTTTCTTACTAATAATAAAAACAATATTATCTATTTTAAAAATGACGATTTTGTAAAAAATGAATGGTATATAAGCGGAGCATATCTCTCACGGAAGGGCTTTAAAAAAAGAGAAACATTTACATTGGGATTTCGACATATTAAAGTAGATGATTCAATAATTTCTCAATTATACAATCCGGGGTTTTTTAATGAACGTAAAGTCACTCAGAATTTTCCTGAGTTGGAATATAAGCTTCAATTTATAGATGTAGATAATATTCTTTATCCGCTCAGGGGTAATTCTTCATCCTTCATTATTAACAAACGCGGACTGCAGTTTAGCGATAATATCAACCGACTTATTCTCAGGGCCGCCTATAATTTATACTTTACGTACCCTGGTAAGTGGTATACCAGTTTCAGATTTTCGGGTGAGATGAAGTTGCCGTTTCGCCAGCCCTATATTAACCGGAGGGCGCTCGGTTACAAAGACGACTATTTACGTGGTGATGAATATTTTGTTATTGATGGTGTGGCACATGCACTGGCAAAGTTTGATTTAAAGAAAGAGGTATTGAAGATTTATCTGCCAACTTTTTTGAAATCCAAAACATACAGCAGGCTTCCTTTTACAGTCTATGCAAAAACTTTCGTTGACATGGGGTATGCTTATATACAGCCGGAATTTGACACAAAATTAAACAACCGCATGCTATATTCCGGCGGGATTGGAATTGATATTCTAACACTCTATGATCTAAAATTAAGCCTCGAGTATAGTTTAAATCAATTAGGTCAAAAGGGTTTATTTTTACACAATTAGATCTTCTTTTTAATGTTTTTAAAAGGTAGAGCCAATTCGGAATTATTATGCGTATAGCTATTTACAGCCGGGGGATAGAATCAGAACAACTGGAGGGATTAAAATTATTGCTGGCAGAACTTTCAAAATATAAAATAGAGCCTGTTATAAACCAGGATTTTTTTAACCAGTTTTATTCATCAATTAAAATACCCGATAAGTTTTCGACTTTTAATTGTCCTGAAGATCTTGAAGACATTGATTTTATTATAAGCCTGGGTGGAGATGGTACTTTGCTTGATGCGGTTACATTTGTAGGAGATAAAGGCATACCGGTGCTAGGTATTAATTATGGCCGGCTTGGATTTTTGGCTAGTATCGGGAAACATGAATTGCATACGGCTGTAAAAGCACTGGTTCAGCGAACTTTTATGCCCGACAAAAGAACGCTTCTGCATCTTGATGCTAATATGCCTTTGTTTAATGGGGTTGCCTATGCACTTAATGAATTTACAATTCATAAAAAGGACACTTCGCCGATGATCAAAATTCACACGTATATCAACGGTGAATTTTTAAATACGTATTGGGCAGACGGGTTGATCGTTTCTACTCCGACAGGCTCAACAGGCTATTCTCTTAGTTGTAGTGGCCCTGTAGTATTTCCGGAGTCTGCGAGTTTTGTTATTACGCCGGTATCTCCACACAATTTAAACATACGGCCCTTGGTCGTACCGGATAACGCTATCATATCTTTTGAAGTTGAAGGAAGAACCGATGGATTTTTATGCACTCTTGATAGCCGGAGGGAAATTGTTACAAAAGAAGTTTTACTTGCCATCCGAAAAGAAACATTCAACATAAACCTGGTGAGGCTTAATGAAAACAATTTTTTGCAAACACTTCGGAACAAATTGTCATGGGGACTCGATAAACGAAATTGATGTAAGAAATTTTGATAAAAGCCCTTTTTTGAAAAGAAATAGAGTCAGAAAGCCAAATATAAATAGCGGTTACCTGGTTTTATCAAATAGTCTAAATTTAAAGTTTTAACTTTCTTAAATAATTAAAACAACGTTTCTTCGTTATCATAACATTGTTTTATTTTGTACCTGATTATGAAAAAATTGTCTGTTATCCTCGTTCTTGTGTTGGCATTGTATTTCCAAGCCAATGCACAATATGAATATATCCAGGAAGGTGAGGTTGGAATTAATGCAGGTGTAGCACATTACTTTGGCGATCTAAATAACAGGGCTGCTTTTAACAGGCCGAAAGTTGCTTTAGGAGTTTTTGTAAGAAAGCAATTTGGAAATTATACTGCTCTTCGCATTTCAGCACATTATGCGCAACTTGGCTATAGTGATCAATACAGCGAAAATGAGTATCAGCGTACCAGGAATTTAAGTTTCAATTCTAAGATTTTTGAATTTGCATTGAGGGGTGATTTTAACTTTTTTAAATTTAATCCGACCGATCCGGACTATGCTTTTACTCCCTATGCAACGTTAGGGGTGGGAATTTTTAGCTACGATCCGTATGCATTCTATAATGGCGAAAAATATTATTTACGCCCTCTGAATACTGAAGGCGAAACATTTTACGAAGGCAGAAAAGCATATGGTTCCATGGCCGTTTGTATCCCCATAGGCTTTGGCGTTAAATATGCAGTAACTGATCATGTCAATATTTCTTTTGAAATAGCCCATCGATTCACGACTACGGATTATCTCGATGATGTAAGTAAAACTTATGTTGGTATAGATAAATTCCCTTCACAAAACCCGCCTTCAATAGCTGCAATACTGCAGGACAGGTCTTATGAGTTCGGCACACCCATAGGAGTTGAGGGACGGCAAAGAGGATTTAGTAAACAAAAAGATCAATATCTCATTGCTGAATTTGGGATCTCATTTAACATCATATCATACAGGTGTCCCCAGGCCCGGTAAAACCGCGGCATTAATTTCCAGAAACGCATTTCAATATTTCCGGGTCCCTGCCTTGCAGTTATTCATACACGTCACAAAATCATTCATTTCGTTTTGAACTCAGGATTTTCGTTTACTTTTGCTCCCCTCGTCGGGCGTTATACATGCCTGGCTTAGCTTCTTAAAATAAATAATGAGCCTTAGAGAGAATATTAATTTGGATAAGCTGCCAAGCCACATCGCGATTATAATGGATGGTAATGGTCGTTGGGCAAAAGAAAAAGGCGAAGACAGGCTGTTTGGTCATTTTAGCGGAGTGGAAAGTGTAAGAAATATAGTCGAGGGCTGTGCCGAATTAGGGGTAAAATATCTCACACTTTATGCTTTTAGCACTGAAAACTGGGATAGACCCAAGGATGAGGTTACAGGATTAATGGAACTGCTGGTGCAGACCATAAAAAAAGAAACAGATACTTTAAATAAGAATAAAATAAAATTATCTGTGATAGGTAATACCGATTTATTACCCGACTCAGCCAAAGAAGAACTGCATGAAGCCTCTGAAGAAACAAAATCAAACACGGGAATGAATCTCATAATGGCGTTAAGCTATAGTAGCCGTTGGGAAATATTAAACGCAGTAAAGCAAATTGCCGTTGAAGTAAAAAGCGGAAAACTTGATCCGGCAGAAATAACAAACGGAACTTTTGAAAAACACCTATGTACAGCAGGCTTTCCTGATCCGGAACTTATGATAAGAACAAGCGGTGAATACAGGATAAGTAACTTCTTATTATATCAACTTGCCTATTCTGAGTTATATTTTACTGACACCCTTTGGCCCGATTTCAGAAAAGAAAACTTGTATGAAGCTATAATCGACTACCAGAACAGGGAAAGACGATTTGGAAAAACCAGCCAACAACTTTAAACTTACTAACATTAATTCACCCTATCTCTCCTTCTCTTCAATATTCCCGGCCATTCGCGGGGGTTTGATTTAACAAATACTTTTAATAATTGAATTTAACTTGCCGCCTTATAAAAATCGATTTAATGCACCATATCTACAAGATTTTATTCTTAGTAGTAGTAGCTGTTACTGCCAAAACTAATACTTCTGCCCAGGTTCTTACAGACACAAGTGATGTTTTGGTGAACAAATCGGATTCTGCCAGGCTCCCTGATACGAGCTCAGTTCTCCAAAATCCAGCATTAAATCTTAAAGATACCACACCCGTTTCTTCAGTAAATGTTGAACTAGAAAATATTTTTAACGCAAAAGCGCCAACCGAATACATTATTTCTGATATTAAGGTGACCGGCACACAGTCATTTGACCCAAACTTAATTATTTCGATAAGTGGTTTGGCGATAGGCGATAAGGTAATGATTCCGGGAGGAGATAATTTTTCCAAAGCCATTAATAATTTATGGAAGCAAGGTCTTATAGCTGACGCGGAAGTCTATTTTACCAATCTATCCGGTAAAAATTTATCAATTGAACTAAATATAACAGACAGGCCCACGCTGGTTTCCTTTAAATTCAAAGGAATTAATAAAAGCGAGGCTGATGAGATTACTACCAAACTTGGGTTGTCAAAGGGAAGACAGACACGAGTTACAGAGAATTTAAAAAAATCATCATCTGCTACAATTAAAAAGTTTTACGTCGAAAAGGGATTCAGAAATGTTGAAGTAGAAGTTCAGGAAGCAAAAGATAATAAAGCAACCAATGGAGTGAATATCATTTTTGTTATCAATAAGAATGGTAAGGTGAAGGTGAATGACATTTACTTCGCGGGCAATGAATCTGTACCCGACCTTAGGTTGAAAAAGCAAATGAAGGGTACCAAAGAAAAAAGCAGGTTCACCTTATTTCCATCCGATTTGGGTAATGTATTCGATTCCTCCAAAGGTAATCGACTTACTTTTAGCGAATATCTTCGAACCAATGGATACCTGATTCCCTCAAAGACAAAAGAACTGCTTGATCCCTATGTACGGTTTAAATTTTTAAGTTCCGCAAAATTCAATGACAAAAAATATCTTGAAGACAAACAAAAAATTTTAGATTATTATAACGCTTTGGGCTTCAGAGATGCCGTCATTGTTGATGATACCACCTATAATGACGACGGTAATCTTGATGTAGCCATAAAAGTGAATGAAGGGCACCATTACTATTTTGGAAATATAACCTGGAAAGGAAATACCAAATATTCTGATTCTTTGCTTAACATACTGCTGGGTATAAAAAAAGGCGATAGCTATAATGCTGAGACGCTTAATAAAAAATTAGGGAAGCAACCTTCTCCGGAAGGAGGGGATATAAGCAGTCTTTACCAGGACGATGGATATCTGTTTTTCCAGATTGACCCGGTTGAAACCGCCGTTTATAATGATACTATTGATCATGAAATTCGCATTCGTGAAGGTCCACAGGCTACAATTGGTAAAGTAGAAATTACGGGTAATGACAAAACAAAAGATTATGTCATACGGCGTGAATTACGCACTGTCCCCGGAGAAAAATTCAGCAGAGCGGATATTATACGTACACAACGTGAACTTTCACAATTAGGTTATTTTGATCCGGAGAAAATAAATCCCGGTATTGTGCCTAATATGGATAACGGCACGGTAGATATTACATGGGGGCTAGAGGAAAAATCATCTGATCAGTTGGAACTCTCTGCCGGATTTGGGGGAGGTATTGGCTTAACAGGAACACTTGGCGTAACTTTTAATAATTTTTCCATCTATAATATTTTTAATAAAAAAGCATGGCAACCGCTGCCCAGCGGTGATGGACAAAAATTAAGTTTACGTGCACAAAGTAACGGTAAGCAATTTCGTTCTTATAACTTTTCGTTTACTGAGCCATGGCTTGGGGGCAAAAAGCGAAATTCATTTACTATAAGCTATTACGATACGAAGTATGCAAATGCTTACAATCCGTACGGATACTATGATCGTTCTTATGCTGATTCTTCATTCATAAGAACAACAGGTTTCAGCGTTTCTTTGGGAAAGCAATTGAAATGGCCTGATGACTTTTTTGCGTTGATCTATCAGTTGAATTTTCAGCAGTATAATTTAAAAAACTATAATATTTTTCCGGGCCTGACAAATGGTGTTTCAAATAATATAAGTGTTAAAATAACGCTGGCTCGTAATTCGGCGGGGCCTAATCCAATTTTTCCAACCAGCGGATCAAATTTTGTTTTGAGTGCTCAGTTAACACCTCCCTATTCGTTATTCCGTGGGCCTGATTATGTTCAACATACGGGTGAGCAATATAAATTTGTTGAGTTTCACAAAGAGCGCTTTACAGCAGAATGGTATGTACCAATTGGACAGGGTCGTGGTCCGGATAAAAACAAGCAATTCATATTTAAGGCAGCAGCGAAATATGGATTTCTTGGAAGATATTCAGATAAAACAATCACGTCACCATTTGAGCGTTTTCAGATCGGTGATGCAGGTCTGAGCAATAACTACGGGTTGCTGGGTTATGATATAATAGCACATAGGGGATATCCTGTTTACGATAATTCTGATCCTAAGATAAACCCTGATCAAAGCAGCGCAAGAGACTTTTTTACAATTTTTAATAAATATACGCTTGAGTTGAGGTATCCTTTCAGTACAAGCGCAAGCAGTACCATATATGGACTTACATTTTTTGAAGCAGCCAATGGATGGTATAGATTCAAAGATTATAACCCATTCAAATTACGCAGATCAGTTGGTGTAGGTATGCGTTTCTTCCTTCCCATGTTTGGCCTCCTTGGCTTCGATTATGGTATTGGGTTAGACAGGATAAATTCTACTACTGGGCTTAAAGGAGCTGCTAAATTTACATTTATGCTTGGGCAAGAACCAGAATAAAATTTTCTAAAAAATCAGCTGTATGAAAAATTTTTCAATTGTTTTAGTATCATGTTTGTTATTGACATTAGGTTCATTTGCGCAGCGATATGCTGTTATTGATTCAAAATATATTCTAGAGAAAATGCCTGAATACAAGGCTTCACAGGAAAAGCTTGACCAGTTCAGCGCACAATGGCAACAGGAAATTGATCAAAAATCTGCAGAGCTTGACAAGATGTATAAAGAATATGATGCAGAGCAGGTAATGCTTAGCGATGAGCTTAAGAAGAAAAGAGAAGATGAACTATTTAATAAAGATAAAGAGCTCAGGGACCTGCAGAGAAAACGATTTGGCTATGAAGGAGATATATTTAAAAAACGGAGGAACTCATAAAGCCAATACAGGATAGGGTTTACAATGCAGTTCAAAAACTCGCTGTTTCAAAATTATATGATTTTATTTTGGATAAAAGTGAAGGAATTACCGTTATATTTGCCGACCCAAAACTTGACAAGAGCGATGATGTGCTGAAAGAACTGGGTGTTAAATAAATGCGAAAGCATCATACCCGTGCAGCCTTAAACATAATTTTAGTTACTTTATTTAAACAAATCTTAAAAGCAAAAATGAAAAAGTTCGTTACACTCGTTTTAATTTCTACAGGAATTTTTGGATTTTCTACTAACGTTAGTGCACAAAAAATCGGATATATAAGTGCCGATGAAATAATTCAATTGATGCCCGAGGCAGCTGATGTACAGACACAACTTGATAGCTATCAAAAATCATTGTATCAAAATGCCCAGGATAAGCAAACAGCTTTAAACGAAGCCGTGCAAAAGTTTTATAAAGATTCATCTGCCATGAGCGCAAGCTTAAAAGAAGTGAAGAGAACGGAGTTACAAAAGCAAGTTCAGGACTTAAGTGGCGAAGATCAAAAAATTCAAAACCAGTTTGAACAAAAAAGACAGGAATTGTCTTTGCCTATACAAAAGAAATTACAAACTGCCATAGAAGAAGTAGCAAAGGAAAACGGGTACACTTATGTTCTCCCCAGGGAAGCGCTAATTGTAATGCCACCTTCAAGCGACATAGGACCCCTTGTGAGAAAAAAACTGGGTTTAAAAGAGCCTACCCCGACGACTACGACGCCTAAAAAATAAATTAAAGAAGATAAATACATTGTTCAGGCCATTCTCTAAGCGGAATGGCTTGTTTATTTTTGACACATGAGCACACTCTCTCCAATAGGAGTTTTTGATTCGGGGTATGGAGGCCTTACTGTACTAAAAGAGATCGTAAAAAAATTGCCGGCCTACGATTATATTTATTTAGGCGATAATGCCAGGGCTCCCTATGGCCCCAGGTCTTTCGAAACCGTCTATGAGTATACCCTGCAGGCCGTAAAGTGGTTATTCCACCAGGGCTGCCCGCTGATAATTCTTGCATGCAACACGGCGTCTGCAAAAGCGCTAAGGACCATTCAACAAAATGATCTCCCTAAAATTGACGAAAGCAAGCGGGTACTTGGTGTAATAAGGCCCACTGTTGAAATTGTTGGCAATTTTACAAGGTCAAAGCATATTGGAATACTTGGAACAAACGGTACTGTGCAGTCACAATCGTATCCAATTGAGATTGAAAAGTTTTTTCCTGATGTAAAAGTTTACCAGCATGCATGCCCGCTTTGGGTGCCACTGGTTGAGAATAATGAATACGCTTCACCAGGGGCCGACTATTTTATACAAAAAGATTTAAAGGAACTATTAAAAAATTCCGGTAAAATAGACACTATCTTATTGGGATGTACTCATTATCCGTTGCTTTTGAAAAAAATCCAAAATTTTTTACCTGATAATGTGAAAATAGTTTCACAGGGTGAAATAGTTGCACAAAGCCTATCGGAGTATTTAATAAAACATAATGACCTGGAACATAAATGTAGTAAGGCTGGCCAATTGAAATTCTTTACAACTGACTCCGCCTCTGATTTTGACCGGCACTCTGAAGTTTTTTTTGGAAAAAAAGTGCGTTCTCAGCATGTAGATTTAATTTCCTGTTAGTTTTTTGAAATACTCCCACTGGCAACAGTGAATAAGGATTCATTTTTGCAATCGCGGCACCTTAAAATTTTTGGATTCAATACTCCGGTTTTAAAATTCTTTTCTTACTTTTGCTGCCCTTTCACAAACAGCAGGGATGGTGCCCGGCTGATAGAATGAAAAATTTTTATAAAAGGAAAAATAAAATAAAATGCCAGGTAAAAAACGTACATATCAGCCACATAAGCGCCGGCGCAAGAGTGTGCATGGATTCAGACAGCGTATGGCAACGGCGAACGGGCGTAAAGTATTGGCAAGTCGCAGGAGAAAAGGACGCCATAAGCTTTCAGTATCTGATGAACACGGAAGTAAAAAATAAATCTTCTGTCAAATAATAATTTTAATAGCCCCTTTTAGGGGCTATTTTTTTAATTTTAAGGTATCACTCCATTTTAACTTTTCTTTATTCAACAGAATTCCACTTTTAAGCCAATTGAAAAGCTGAAAAGCACAAAGCTTATTGATCAAATTTTTAAAGAAGGAAAATCTTTCTCCCATTTTCCATTCAGGGTAATTTACATATGTCCCATGAAAAATAAATCCTGTTTGCAGGCTGCTTTTTCTGTAGGCAGCAAAAATTTTAAAAAAGCCGTTGACAGGAATAGAATAAAAAGACTAATGAGAGAGGCATACAGGTTTCAAAAATATTCACTGACGTCAGAATTAGAACAGAATCAAAATCACCTGGCAGTATTCATAATATATACAGGCAACGAACTGCCCGCTTATGAGAATATCTATAATAAGATGGGAGGCTTGCTTGACCGCCTCCAAAAAACAGTATCAGATAGACCTGATAAGCAGGAAAAAGACTAGATACTATAAAAACAAGTCTGTATAAAGTTTTCCACCTGGGGTTATTGCATATTTATCAAGATCTGTAATGCCCGCCGAGGCGAGGACATCTTCGTCAATAAAAGAATTTCCCGTGCATTCATCAGAAGGTTTACTTAAAATATAATAAGCAGCATCTGCAACAATTTCCGGGGTGCGGCTCATATTTATGAGCGTTTCCCCACCCAGTAAATTTCTTACTGCGGCTGTTGCTATGGTTGTTTTTGGCCACAATGTATTGACAGCAATTTTATATTTTTTTAGCTCCCCCGATAATCCTAAAGCAATCATTGTCATATTATATTTGCTCATCGTGTATGCAATATGGGTAGTAAGCCATTTTTTGTCAAGGTTTATTGGTGGCGAAAGATTAAGGATATGTGGATTATCACCGTTTTTCAAGTGAGGAATGCATGCCTTACTTACAAAAAAGGTTCCCTTCACATTTATGTCGTGCATCAATTCAAACGACTTATTTTCCGTTTCTTCAACTTTCGAAAGAGAGATGGCCGAGGCATTATTTATCAATACGTCAATGCCATTAAATTTTACTACCGCAGCGTTTACTGCAGCTTGTATCTGATCTTCAAAACGTATATCACATTGTACCGGAAAAGCGTGCCCCCTGCTTTCTCTATCTCTTCGGCAGCACTATAAATAGTTCCCCCAAGCTTCGGATTTTCCTTTACCGATTTTGCGGCGATAACAATATTTGCTCCATCTCCTGCTAGCTTTAAGGCTATTGCCTTTCCAATTCCGCGGGAGGCCCCGGTAATAAAGATTGTTTTATTTTGAAAAGTCATAAGCGGGTCGATTAAGTGATGAGTGTAACAATGATAATATTACAAAACAAAAATGAAATAGTTGTAAATGAGTACTGCCGGAAAAATAAGAGTGTAAATGATTTGAAAATTTTATTTTGTGGCAGCCACTTCTTTTACGCTGCCGGTACGTTTCAGAACACCCCATCCTTGTAGCTCACCTTTCAGGGCTTTGTTAAAAGACTTAATTAGAATAAAATACATAAGCTGGCGATATATCAATCTTTGAGGTATCATCCAAAGGAGCTTTGCGAGGTTTTCTTTTTCATATGCAAATGCAAGTGCAGCGCCTGCAATGTCAATAAAGCTGAAAATAACATAATAAATAATAATGTGCCCGATGCTTGCCACCACTATTCCAAAGGATGCTGCCAGCAGGCTGAGCAGGAGAATAATGTCAGCTAAAGGCGCAAGAATAGGCAATATCATTTGGTATATCAAAATGTTGGGCATTGCCACCATACCAAAATTCTTATAGCGTGGATTAAAAACCGTGTCCCGGTGTTTCCAAAAACATTGCATGACTCCAAAACTCCATCTAAATCGTTGTTTTAAAAACTGTCTGAAAGTTTCAGGCGCTTCTGTGTATGATATCGCAGATGTACAATTTCGAATATGGTAGCCATTTCGATGAAGACGCATTGTAAGGTCACAATCTTCTGCAAGCGTATCCATTGTAAATCCACCGGATATAAGTATTGCATCTTTCCTGAATGCACCTATGGCGCCTGGTATTACTGTTATACAATTTAAAAGATCGAATGCTCTCCGATCGAAATTTTGTGAGGTAATATATTCGATGCTTTGCCAGCGGGTTATCATATTCACTTCGTTGCCTATTTTTACATTCCCTGCGACTGCCGCAACGTTTTCATCGTCAAATTTTTTCATCAGTTCCGTTACTGCATCGGGTTTAAGTTGCGTATCCGCATCTATACATACAACAAAATCACCTCCTGACTTCTGAATCCCAAAATTTAACGCAGAAGCTTTGCCACCGTTAGATTTTGTGTAAACCTGCACCTTGTTATTTTCTTTAAAATGCTCCTTTACCTTCAAATATGTTTCGTCTTTACTCCCATCATCTACAAAAATAATTTCAAGTTGAGGATATTCCTGTGCCAGCAGACTGTTCACGGTACGAATAGCGTTCAATTGCTCGTTGTAAGCAGGAACTATAATACTCACCAGGGGCCATCCGTTTTTATCAGTAATTAGCAAAGTGGTATATTCAGCTAACTTTGGTCTCTTCTCCTTACTTCTTTTAATACTTGCTAATACGGCCATAAGTACAATGCGTCCAACAGATAATAAAATTCCAATAACAAAGAGGGAAAACAAAATATGACCGCTCCAGTAACCTGCTTCAGCAAGAAAAAAATTGAATTTCCTCGTCCATCTGTCTCTTGACGATGCTACTCCTGGCATTACTTCATTTTTGGTTTTCCCCATAAGATCAGCTACTGTGGTGAACACGTAGCCTTGCTTTTTGAAATAATCTATTATCCTGGGAAGTGCTGCTACGGTAGCTTCACGGGTTTCGCCGCCAGCATCGTGCAAAAGAATGATGCTGGCGTTACCATCTCTTACCTGTTTTACTATTCTTTGAAAAATGGTGTCTGCACTTATGCCCGGCGCCCAATCATTGGGATCTATACTTTCATTAATGGTTAGATAATTTTCATTGCGGCTTCTTTCAATCGGTGCAAGTTCTTCGAATGACTGTGGCTGTGAGTCTGCATTATAAGGCGCCCGGAATAGTATCGTTGAATGGCCGGTTATGCTTTCTATAAGAAGACGGGTAAGTTTCATTTCAAGCGCGGCACGTGCTAGGCTCATATCAGCAATATTATGATGCGTAAAAGTATGGTTACCGATTTCAAACCCATCTTTATAAATTCTTTGTAAAATGGGAATATTTTGTTCTGCGTTGATACCTACCACAAAAAAAGTTGCAGGTACTTTTTCATGTTCGAGAATATCTAATATTTTAGGCGTAAACTCCCCGCTTGGGCCGTCATCAAATGTGAGTATAAGCTTATGTCCTTTGCCAATAGTTGTATCCTCTGCGAATTTTCGAATTACATATCCTGAAGGAAGCTGAACGTAATTCTGTTCTGCTATTAATTGGTCTGTACTATCTATTTCAAGTTTTATTTTACCGGCTTGAGGTGAATATATAATATCCAGAACCTCCCCATCACCTTCAAACCCAACATTATTCAATTCAATAGGAATAGTTGCGAGTGAATCAAAATTAAACGTTGCTTTTGCAGGGAAGCGTTACTTAGATTTCGGTTATAGTATTTCCACATCCGTTGATCTTCGCTCCCAAGACGCCATAGCACGGTGCCGGCAATTGGGAATTCATCACTGAACCTGATAATATTAAATGTGGTGGCTGCATCCGTAAACCATACTTCATGTGAAATTTGATCAACACTGCCGGTGGAGTCAGCTTCTTCGGATGCATAAGTAAAATGAAGATTGTAAGAATCGTTATCATAAATAATTCTTCCATTGAGTGCTTTGGCTTTGTTTATTGCATCGTTATAAGTATAAGTCTGATCATATTTATTATTGGCCCAATCGTATCCAAAGCCACCTATGCCCAGAATGATTTTTGAGGGACTAATTCTTTTTGCCGCCCATGAAAGTGCATCTTCAATCCATTTTTGTGAACTGATTGGGCCCGGCCCTGTGGAATTATTAAATTCATCATAGGCCATTAAGATTATGTAATCGCTATAGCGTGACAGTTTTGTATAATCATAATCATTATTTTTTGGTTCAACATCCACACTTACTATCATTTGTCTTGCATGAAGCGTTTCATATAATTTTTTTTGAAACAAGGTGAGGGGCACGTTTGTGGATTCTATTAATTCCTCAAAATCAATGTTAACACCATTTAAATGGTAATAGGAAAGTGTATCAGCAATTTGTTCAATTAAGTGATCACGTAATAGGTTATCATTAAGTATCCTGTGAAGAAGATTTCCATCAAAGTTTTTTGTTGATGAATTAAAATTAGAAAGGATAGGCATTATTCGCAGTTGCTTCTGCCTCATCAATAAAAGACCCGCGCTATCAATCCTGGTTTGAAGTTGAAATGTTGTGGTATCAATAAAAAACCATTCTGGAAAAATAGTGTTGAGTTTATTAGCATTTTTCTCAAGATCCGGATAAGAGGTATTTCCTGTCCATGGCGTGTAAAAAGCAGCTCTTATTACAGAGAGTGAATTCGCTTCTGAGGCATTGCTGCTTCTGAGCTTTTTAAGAGAGTCAGTTTTTTCCTTTTTGAAAAGAAAATCTTTAAAGCCTTTATATTTTATATTCTGAGTATTTTTTAGAGTAAGGAGATTGGAGGGATCTAGTGAAGTTTCGTATTCCTTGGCCCTTGATTCCATATTTGGCATACTTGGCAAAGAACCACTGTATAATGCAATGCCTAATACAACAAAGAAAAAAATTGCAATCATTGCCAATATGCGTGTTGTCCATTTGACACTTTTCCACCTTGTTGGCCTGGTCGCCTGAAAAATCTGCGGAGTATTATTATCCATAAAACCTTATGACTCTTAATAGAAGTTAAGTATTCTTAGTCATAAATTAGTAAGCACAAAGATAATCGCAACGTTCCTTACAAGAATTGTTAAACATAGATTGGTTTGCGGAAAAATTAATCGGACCAACCGCCCGTTGGAATTATGCAACCGGCTTTAAAACTATAATAATCGGACTTAATAACGTGGGTACCAAAGAGATATATTTTACGGGATTACCTTGAGCATTGTTACTTCAAATAATTATAAAAGAAAGGCCCCTGTAGAAACAGGGGCCGTTTACCAAAACTAACTGCTTATGAGAAAATTGACTTTTAAACTTTAATACTCTATACATTTCAAATCACATGCCAAAAGTAAAACGATTTATGTTAAGAAATATATAATAGGTTCTCTATATATAAATTTTTTAAAACTGAATGACGAAAAGGTGACCTAAATAAGCATTCTATGTTTGAGTAAGCTTTTCAGAATTTTCTGCAAACTGCAGTGCATCAATAAATTCCTGCAATTCCCCGTTTAACACGTCGTCAAGGTTATAGACCGTTAACCCGATACGATGATCTGTCACTCTGCCCTGTGGAAAATTATAGGTTCTTATTTTCGCTGAGCGATCTCCAGTACTGACAAGGCTTTTTCGGTGTCGTGAAATCTCTTCTTCCTGCTTACGTACTTCTTCTTCGTATAATTTCGTGCGAAGCATTTGCATGGCTTTTTCCCTATTTCCCAGCTGGCTTCTTTCTGTTTGGCAAATGATTACGAGTCCCGTAGGAATGTGGGTAAGCATTACCTTAGTTTCAACCTTATTTACATTTTGCCCGCCGGCGCCTCCACTCCGGGCCGTTTCCATTTTAACGTCGCTTTCTTTTACATCCACGTCTACTTCTTCAGCTTCGGGCATTACTGCCACAGTTGCAGCGCTCGTATGTACTCTGCCACTTCCTTCAGTGTCGGGCACACGTTGTACCCTATGTACGCCGCTTTCAAACTTTAGAGTACCATAAACATCTTCGCCAGTCACTTCAATCTGAACTTCTTTATAGCCGCCAACAGTGCCTTCATTTTCGCTTAGTAAAGCGGTTTTCCAGCCTTTTCCTTCGCAAAATTTTAAATACATTCTCATGAGGTCTCCGGCAAAAAGAGAGGCTTCATCACCGCCGGTGCCTGCTCTTATTTCGATTATGGCATTCTTTTCATCCTGGGGATCCTTTGGAATGAGCATATTCCTGATCTCTTTTTCAAAATCTTCTTTCTTTTCTAACAGGTCCGGATATTCATCCTTTGCGAGATCACGCATCTCCTCGTCATCGCTGTTAAGCATTTCCTTATTAAAATTGATATCGTCCAGGACCCTTGCATACTGGTTTCTTACATTTACAACCTTCTCAAGGCTGCGATATTCTTTGCTAAGTTGCCGGTATTTTTTGTTGTCGTTAACTATCTCAGGATTAGAAAGGGCAACGCCAAGCTCATCAAATCTGGCCTTTATTGCCTCCAGTTTATCTAACATATTCGGGTATTAATTTAAGAAGATTATATGTTAACTCGTTATTGAATAAACTTGATATTAACAACACATATCTTCGCAAGGTTGCAAAATTAACTTATTAGTTTTTACATGCCTTATCGAAAATTTCAAGCAGATTATCTATTTACTGGTAAAGGCTTATTGGACAATTCATCAGTGTTAATTACTGATGAATCGGGGAAAATCGTGGATGTTGTAAATGCAGAATATGCGGGAGAAAATGTAGAAGTGTTTCCCGGAATGCTCTCTCCCGGGTTTATAAATACTCACTGCCACCTTGAACTTTCTCATCTTAAAAATAAAATCCCAGAAAGAACGGGACTTATGAATTTTGTTTATAAGGTTATTACAGAGCGACATTACCCTGAAGAAGCGATCATACATTCAATAAAGATGGCTGTAGAAGAAATGGTGCAAAATGGAATCGTAGCGGTTGGTGATATATGTAATAATGACCTGGCTATTTTGGCCAGGAATGACAAACGCATTCATTTTTACAATTTTATTGAAGTAAGCGGCTGGAACCCCTCTGTAGCATCAAAAAGGTTTAAACAAAGCAAATTTTTTTATGATAAATATATTGAAAATCAGAAAAAAACTTCAATGGTTCCCCACGCTCCGTATTCCGTTTCTTCCCCTTTATGGGAAAAAATTACCCCATACTTTGCGGGGAAAATTGTAACCATTCATAACCAGGAAACAATATCTGAAGATGAGTTTTTTTTAAAAGGTACCGGGGAGTTATTGAAAATGTATAAAATGATGAAAATTGACGATTCGTTTTATCAATTTCCGGGGAAGTCCAGTCTTCAATCTTATTTCGAAAAATTATCTCTTGCATCATCTGTCATCTTAGTGCATAATACGTTTATAAACCAGGAGGATGTTAATTATATTTTTAAGGCAAAGCCCCCGGAGCAACTTGTATCATTTTGTCTTTGTCCCAATGCAAATATTTACATAGAAAGTAAACTCCCTCCGGTTAACATGTTAATGGAAAACGAAGTTAATATCGTTATGGGGACTGATAGTCTTGCATCAAATCATCAACTTGATATATTGGAAGAAATGAAAATAATTTCCCAAAAATTTCCCGGGATTAAAACCGAAGTGATGCTAATGTGGGCTACACTTAATGGTGCCAGGGCTTTGCAAATGGAAGATAAGCTCGGAAGCTTTGAAAACGGCAAACGACCAGGGATAGTTTTGATTGAAAATTTGGAAAGGGGTAAATTTGCTACCAACTCGAAAGCAAGAAAAATCTTATAATGACATTTTCAGATTTCAAAATCAAAAAAATTCTGTCACAATAATTCGTGCAGGACGGGCAGTGTTTTCATAACTCCAAATTCAGGGATGTGAAGAGCATAATAATTTTCCATTACTGACAACACCGTCTTTCGAATATTTCTATTCAATTTTATTTCCTTTAGATCGGAAGGGTGATGTGCCTTTAGCAATTCGGAAATATGGTTACTTATATCGGCATTTACAGGATAATCAGTTGCTAAAGTCTTACTGCTAAATTTTCCCTCCATCGGATTGAAAATATTATTTTCTGCGGAATGATTATTTAATAACCTAAATCCAAAAAAATAGGCAAGTTGCATCGCAAAATAAATTGGAAAGTTAGCGGTTACTTCATTGCTGCAAATGTCAAGTTCCAAAAAAGCATCCTCACAAAAACTAAAAAGATCTGAATTTGTTTCCGGTTGTTTGAGGCATTTATATAAAAGCTCAACCATGTAAAGGGCTACTGAATTTTTTGCCACATCACTTAATATATTCCGGTACAGGTGCGCCCATTTTAAATCTTTAATTCGTTGCAGATTTTTCAGGTCGCTATGGTACACCTGCATTTCAAGGATAGAAGAAGATTGAAAAAAATGAGCTTTAGAAGTTTTACCCTGTGTTCTTACACCATTTACCATGTAAGATTGAATTCCAAAAACCTCGGTAAAAATGTTTGCAATTATTGATGTTTCACCATACTTTACAGTACGTAATACAATACCTTTTGTGGAATAAATCATGATTGTATAAAGTAGATTCCGGGTTTTTTATCTCTCTAAATTACTATCATATTTCTAACGGAATCTAATTGATATAAGCAATCTTAATACTGGTGATGATTTTACCTCCCATAGATCAATTCGGAAAACTAAATGCTAATTTGCAGTTAACATGTACACTTTAAAAAAATCACTGGGTCAGCATTTTTTAAAAGATGAAAAAATAGTTGAAAGAATTATTAAATCCCTGAATCAGCATTCTTTCCAAAATTTACTTGAAGTAGGGCCCGGAGCCGGAGCGCTAACAAAATATCTTATAAAAATACCTGGCGTAAACTTTAAAGCTGTCGAGATTGATACTGAAAAAGTGGACTACCTCTTAAAAAAATTTTCCCAAATGGATGGCAAGCTGATTAACAAAAGTTTTCTTGAAATTGATCGTCCGTTTGAAGACCCTTTTACAGTAATCGGTAATTTCCCATACAACATTTCCACGCAAATTTTATTTAAAGTGTTGGAATGGAAGGAGTATGTGCCGGTTGTAATAGGGATGTTTCAGAAAGAAGTCGCGGAAAGAGCAGCGGCAAAAGAGGGTAGTAAAATTTACGGAGTGTTGAGTGTCCTTTTACAATATTATTATGAGGTTGAGTTCTTATTTGCTGTTGGCAACGAATGTTTTACACCCCAGCCAAAGGTACAAAGTGGTGTAATAAGATTAGCAGCCCGGAAAAACTATTTGCCCATAAAAAGTGAAAGAGCCTTCTGGGTATTAGTTAAGACAGCATTTAATCAACGCCGCAAGACGCTTCGTAATGGAGTAAAAAGCTTGTTTTCTCATGATATATTGAAAGACGAATTATTTGACCGCAGGGCGGAAACTTTAAGTGTAAAAGAATTTGCATCGCTAACTTTTAAGATGAGCTGAGAAAAATTTTAATGAAAAAAAATCCAGTCGTTTTTTTTATTTGCTTTTATATTTCCTCATGTTATACGCCCAGGTATGTATATAGTCCCATTACGCAAAATATACCCTCAATTAACAAAAAAAATGATTTGGAATTGTCGGCTAACTACGGAACCTCAGTTGATATTTTTCACTCAAAGAATAATTACAATCGTGGCCTTGATCTTCATAGTGCGTGGGCGGTTAGCAATCATTTTGCAATCATGCTCAATAAAAACTTACGCCGGGAGAGCAATAGTACAAACGATACCTATTTCCAGGGAGATAGTTCTTTTTTAACCTATAAAAGAAGCTTTACTGAAATAGGCCTCGGGTATTTTACTTCTATGAAAAAAAATAAAAAAATGCAGTTCCAGGTGTTTGCCGGAGCCGCTTTTGGATCGTCAAAAATATCCGATAATTTTTTTTCAAACGCTACGACAGTAAAAAAATATCATAAAAGCAGGGTGGCAAAAATTTACATTCAGCCCGCATTTATTTATAAACCCTCTCCTAATTTTAATGCGGCTTTTTCTTCCCGTTTTACAGAAATATTATTTTCGCATATTCGTACAAACTACACCCCGGTAGAACGCAATAACTATTTGCTCGATAGCCTCACGGTATCGCCTGTTTTCTTTTGGGAACCGGCGCTTACATATACTTTTGGTTTCAAAAAATTCCCGGTAAAATTTCGCGTGCAGGGATCAGTTTCAATTTTATTGAATCACCGTTTTGTGGAGCATCGAAGTTCAAATATTGGTCTTGGAATAGTCTCTAATTTTATGCAGAAAAAGCCCGGGAAAAAGACTGAAGCTAAAAACTAATACCTTGCTTTTTCCTTTCCTTTAGTTGTAATTTTACTTTCCTCAACTGATAACCTGATATATTGTGTATGGCCGAAAAAATATCTCCAACAGTAAGAATTGTAACCGCCGCTTCTTTGTTTGACGGGCATGACGCAGCTATTAATATCATGCGGCGCATTATGCAAAGCAAAGGTGCGGAGATTATCCATCTCGGCCACAACAGGAGTGTACACGAAATTGTGGAATGCGCAATAGAAGAAGATGCACACAGCATTGCGATTACAAGTTACCAGGGCGGCCATCTTGAATTTTTTAAATACATGAAGGACCTGCTTCAAGAAAACGGATGTGGCCATATAAAAATTTTCGGTGGCGGTGGCGGAACAATTTTACCCAAAGAAATTGAGGAATTACATGCCTACGGTATTACAAGAATTTATTCACCCGATGACGGACGAACGATGGGGCTGGAGGGTATGATAGAAGATGTAGTGAAAAGAAGTGGCCTCCCCCTAAACCCCTCCAGGGGAGGGGGAATTGTAAACTCTAAATATTTAAATGGAAAGTTTGCGTTGGGGGAATGGAGGGATATTAAAAAAATAGCAAAAGCAATTTCATCGGCAGAAAATGGTGATCCAATCGAACTGGTTGAAAAAGATGTTAAGATTTCAGGAGAAAAATCCGGTTCTCCTATTTCCTCCCCTGGAGGAGGCCGGGGGGCGGCTCCTGTTCTCGGCATCACGGGTACAGGCGGTGCCGGCAAGTCATCAGTTACTGACGAAATTGTACGCCGGTTTTTAAACAGCTTTCCCGATAAAACTATTGCGGTTATTTCAGTTGATCCTTCAAAGAAAAAAACAGGTGGGGCTTTGTTGGGCGATCGCATTCGAATGAATTCAATTCATCATCCACGTGCCTATATGCGTTCACTTGCAACACGTGAGAGCGACAAAGCACTTAGCAAGTATGTACAGGAGGCAATTGATATTTGTAAAGCTGCGGGTTATGACTTCATTATTCTTGAAAGCGCAGGTGTCGGCCAGGGAGATGCATCAATCCTGGATTATTGCGATATAAGTATGTACGTGATGACACCTGAATATGGCGCTGCGTCACAGCTGGAGAAAATTAATATGCTGGACTATGCCGATATAGTTTGCATAAATAAATTCGACAAAGCAGGTGCGCGGGATGCATTGACTGATGTAAAAAGGCAATATAAGCGCAATCATTCTTTGTGGAACGCTAAGGATGATGAGCTACCGGTAATCGGAACAACAGCATCATTATTTAATGATGCCGGCGTGAATGCATTATTTGAGAAACTTGTAAAGACAATCGAAGAAAAAACGAATGTGAACTTTGGTGATGTCAAATTACCTCAGTCCGGGTCACATCTGAATTCAACTTCTATCATTCCGTCTAAGCGTACCCGTTATCTTTCGGAAATTGCCGATGAAATTGAAAAATATAACAAGCAGGCAAATGAGCAAGCTGAAATCGCTTCACAGCTATACCAGGTTATAGGTGCATCATCAATTTTGAAAGAAAATTATTTTGAAGAAGGAAAAAATGAACTGGCTATAGAGACAATGGAAGGGATTGCTTTGTCTTTGAATAAAAAGTTACTTCCTGAATCGAAAAAGCTTATTGACGAATGGGACAACCTGAAAAGCTCTTATCAAAAAGATTCTTTTGAATACGATGTGAGAGGAAAGATAGTTAAACAACCACTGTATTCAGAATCGCTTTCGCATACCAAAATCCCTAAAATTTCTGTGCCTCGGTTTAAAGACTGGGGCGATATTTTACGGTGGAGATTGCAGGAAAATTTTCCAGGACAATATCCCTATACCGCAGGGGTGTTTCCTTTAAAAAGAGTTGAAGAAGACCCCACTCGCATGTTTGCAGGAGAAGGTGGCCCGGAAAGAACTAACAGGCGTTTTCACTATGTAAGTGTGGGACAGCCGGCCAAGCGCCTCAGTACCGCTTTTGACAGCGTTACCTTATATGGCGAGGATCCGGCGGAACGCCCTGACATTTATGGAAAAGTAGGTAACAGCGGCGTAAGTATCGCAAGTGTTGATGATGCGAAAAAGCTATATAGCGGCTTTGATTTATGCGATCCCAAAACATCTGTGAGCATGACCATTAATGGCCCGGCTCCAATGCTGCTCGCCTTTTTTTTAAACGCGGCAATTGATCAGCAATGTGAGAAATACATAATTGAAAACAATCTGCGGGAAAGCGTAAACGAAATAATTGAATCAAAATTTAATCCTGGAAATCTTCCAAAATATATTGGTATTCACGGCGAACCGGTGCAACCTGAAATAGGAAAAATGAAGGGCCATCTTCCGAAGGGGAATGACGGGCTTGGGTTACGCCTGCTTGGTTTATCGGGTGAAGATGTGCTTGATAAGGAAATTTATGAGGAAATAAAAGCAAAGGCATTGTCATCGGTTCGGGGCACCGTCCAGGCAGATATTTTGAAAGAAGACCAGGCTCAAAATACCTGTATTTTCTCTACAGAATTTGCTTTAAAATTGATGGGTGATGTGCAGGAATATTTTATTGATAAGAAGATCAGGAATTTTTATTCGGTCTCTATAAGTGGTTACCACATTGCTGAGGCCGGCGCCAATCCTATTACACAACTGGCCTTTACCTTGTCCAACGGATTTACCTATGTGGAATATTACCTCAGCCGGGGAATGAATATTGATGATTTCGCCCCCAATCTCTCCTTCTTTTTTAGCAATGGAATGGATCCGGAATATAGTGTAATAGGAAGAGTGGCCCGTCGTATTTGGGCAAAGGCCATGAAGTATAAATACAATGCGAATCCCCGGTCGCAAATGCTGAAATACCACATTCAAACCAGCGGCAGAAGCCTCCATGCACAGGAGATTGATTTTAATGATATACGAACTACGTTGCAGGCATTGTATGCGATTTATGATAACTGCAATAGCCTTCATACCAATGCTTATGATGAGGCAATAACCACGCCTACTGAAGAAAGTGTGAGACGTGCAATGGCTATACAGCTAATCATAAACCGGGAATTAGGTACTGCAAAAAATGAAAATCCAATGCAGGGTAGCTTTTTGATTGAAGAGCTTACTGATCTTGTTGAAGGAGCAGTGATGGAAGAATTTAACCGCATTTCAGAAAGAGGTGGTGTTCTCGGTGCTATGGAACGAATGTACCAGCGGAATAAAATACAGGAAGAGAGCCTGTATTATGAAACTCAAAAGCATACAGGAGAATTTCCGATTGTGGGAGTAAATACTTTTCTTAATAAAGCAGGCTCACCCACAATACTACCGGCTGAAGTTATACGCAGTACAAGCGAAGAAAAAGATTTGCAGATAAAGAACCTAAATGCCTTCCAGGAACGACATAAAAACGAAAGCGCGGCTAAATTAAAAAGATTGCAGGAGGCCGCAATTAATAATGGTAATTTATTTGAAGAATTAATGGAAACGGTAAAGTATTGTTCTTTGGGACAAATTACGCATGCGCTGTATGAGGTAGGCGGTCAGTATAGGAGGAACATGTAGCAAGCAAATGGTTGATCGCTTAAACACCGACTTATTAAAAAAAGCACTGTCTCTACCAGTGCTTTCTTAATAAAATATCTGAATGGCGCTAAGATTTTTTTGCCGGATATTTCCTGCTTTTTTCATCCAGGCCTATAATTTTTCCATTCTTCATCCTAAGATCATCCATCTGTGCTAATGAATCTATTTTGCCCTTGTTATCTTCCCATATTTCTTTATACCACACGCTTACATATTCGGCACTTTTGTCTTTAGAAATAACGGACTCCCAGTCATCCATTTTAACTTCCATGCTTTTAATTCCGGCGCGATTCCTGGTGAACATAGCTTTTAGACTATCATTTGAAACCTTAGTATCAAGTCCATCGAACTGTAAATGAACTGAGTCTCCGAAGTATTTTACACATTCATCAATATTTCCGTTTTCATACGCTTTCAGTGCACTTAGTGCCGCCATAGTGTTATCTGTACTGCCGGTTTCCCAAGTGTCAGGATGATCAATCGTGTAAGGATAATTAATTTTGGCCGCGGCCGGTTCTGCACTTGTGGAGTCCTTAGTTGCATCTGTAGTTGTCGCAGTTTCACTGTTACAGGAATAAAAAATAATCCCTGCTGTAAAAATCAAGATCAATTTTTTCATAATAACTTTTGTTTTGAAATGATAAATAAAGGTGATTTTTGATAGCCGATTTCTCCTGCGGTATGAAGATTTACAAGATAACATTTTCATTCTACCGGACAAATATTTTCATTCTGGTAAAATCCTGGGAAATATGGCGAACATTTTTTAGCCCGCATGGGTATCTTTACTCAAAAAATATGTCCGTCAAAGTTTTTTTCATTTGCATTTTTACAATTTTAGTAGCAGCATGTTCTTCAAATAAATACGCGGCTACTAATAAGATTTATAAGCGGCAGGCGAAGGCATTTAGTAAAGTTATTAGGCAGTCCCCGGCTAATGACATTTACAACGCTCAATCGGGTTGGGTTGGTACCACTAACTTTGGGATGCGTAAGCCTAATTTTGTAATCATTCATCACACAGCTCAAAATAGTTGTGAGCAAACATTGCAAACATTTACTTTAATACCTACCCAGGTAAGCGCTCACTATGTAATATGTAAAGACGGATCAATCCATCATATGCTAAACGATTATTTACGTGCATGGCATGCCGGCGCTGGATCCTGGGGCAATGACAAAGACATTAATTCTTCATCTATTGGTATCGAACTTGATAATAACGGCTTCGATTCTTTCCCTCAAGCCCAGGTAAACAGCTTGCTAACGCTGTTGGGTAGCTTGAAAAAATCCTACAATATTCCGGTGACAAATTTTATTGGCCATGCTGATATAGCGCCCACCCGTAAGAATGATCCTAATGTAAATTTTCCCTGGCAACTTCTATCGCAAAATGGATACGGTATGTGGTATGGAGATACGAGTAATATTTTAATACCTGCCTATTTCAATTCCATACAAGCTCTGCGAATTATTGGTTATTCTGTTAAAGATTCTGTGGCTGCGATCGTAGCATTTAAGCGTCACTTTGAAACCCAAGATAGCAGTACCGTTATCACGGATGCTGATAAGAAGATATTATACGATTTAATGACAAAGTATCAGTAAGCCCGATTTCAATAAGGCAATTAAAGTTACTCCAAAACGAATCCTCCGGAGGAGCCTATTGCTTCACAAACTTTGCGGTTCCGGCACTCTCTCCGTTTGCAATTATTATAGCCTGGTATTGCCCTTTTGAAAACCCTGCAGTTTCAATAATAATTTTGTTATCACCGGTCAATACCTGCGATGAAATTTTTTTGACAATCCTTCCTTGTATATCCGAAACCTGTAATTGGATCTTCCCCGGGCTTGCGGAATTGTAGTGAAGTTCCGCGAAGGATGAAACAATGTTTGGGGTTATTTTGACCGTATTAATTCCCTTTGTATCTACTACTGAAAGAGAAATTTTAGAATAATATATATGGCCATCTATATCTGTAATTTTTAACCGGTAATAATTTTCACCAATTTGAGGATTGCGGTCGGTAAAATCAAAGGGAGTTGCGCACCTCGCCTTAGTTTCCGTTGATGAATAGATCGCCGTAAAGTTTTGCAAACCGGAAGAGCGCTGAAGCTCAAAAGTTACAGACGTCGAAAGGCAGTTCACTTGCCAATGAATACGGTTTACCGCGTTGGCCTTATTTACCTTAAAAAGATTTAGCGTAATTGGCAAGGCTATTTCAAAAGTATTCTTCGGGTTTGGAGGAAATACCGTAAAGTCAGCGGAGTTATTATTCGCATCTGACGCAAAATTAATCCTGCTTGTGGCCGAGGTTATAGTATGCGCCGGAGCTGTTGAAGTTTCTGAACAATCGTTATTAATTCCATAACCGATAAAATCCACAATATTTTCGCCAAAGGGATCGCAATTAGTTAAAAGCTTTTTTTGAGAATTTACTAAGGCAATTTGCCCGTTACCGGTGCTTATATTAAAATTTCCAACCGCGTCGGGAACAGGTAAGTCTGCACCAGAGGCACCATCACCTCCTCCCTTAATTAAATACCAGTGATTGGCAGGAACTATTCCTGAAAGATTAATAGCACTCCATGTATTGCCTGAAACTGAAGATATCTGAATTGTATATTCGCCCAGGTCTATTGCTGATGCGGAAAGATTAAAGAGCTGGATATAATCATTTTTGTACGTGCTGTTTAAGCTTCCTCCTCCTCCATAAACTTCGGATATAACGAGGGTTTTGCTTTGCGCTTCACAAAAGGCCGACATTGTAATAAATAGAATTGTAAGTAATTTTTTCATTTACTTTTTATGATACCGGTGTTAGTAAAGATATTCAAGATTCTTCTTCTGCTCTCAATAAATATAAACGGAATCTGAATCGGTACAGATGCAAAAAACCCTCTCAATTTGAAAGGGTTTCAGCTTACAGGTGTTTTTCAATATAGTAAACCAACGCGATTAGTTTAAAGCTGCCGCCGCATGTACTCCTTCACCTATTTCTTCGAGCATTTTTTTGTTGAAAGCTTCGAGATCTTTTGGACTCCGGCTGGTTACCAATCCTTTATCTACCACTACCTCCTTATCCTGCCAATCGGCTCCGGCATTCTGCAAATCAGTTTTTATGGATGGGTAAGAGGTCATTTTTCTACCGTCTACAAGGCCTGTTTCAATAAGTAGCTGTGGCCCGTGGCAAATAGCCGCAACTGGTTTTCCCGATTTGAGAAAAGCTTCAGCAAATGAAACACAATCTTTATTGATTCGCATTTTATCGGGGTTAATGACTCCACCCGGAATCATAAGGGCATCATAATTGTCTGCATTGGCGTCTGAAAGATTTACATCAACAGGTAATTCAATAGACCAATGATCTACATTCCATGCCTTTACTTTATCTTTCTGTGGCGACACAATATCTACTTTGATCCCTGCATTTTCCAGTGCCTTTTTAGGGCTGGTTAACTCAACTTCTTCAAAGCCATTCTCAGTAAGAATAGCGACTCTTTTTGATTTTAAATTTGACATGATTCTCTGTTTTTATTAAAAAAATTTTTTATTTATTTTTTTTCGGGAAGCACAACTGGAAGCGTTTTCACAATTCTTTTTCTTAATCCCGAATTGTACATATCCTTTGCAACACGGAGCTTTTTAAAATTTTTTTTGTTTTTTTGCTGATAGCGAAATATCAACTATTGTCCCTGGTATCTGATGAAACAAGAAACATGCCTTTTTGGACAGTTGGTAGTCATGAAAATAGTTTTTTAAAAAGTTGTGGTTTTTTGGCAACAATCTTTTTTGATTGTACTTTTCTCAAATAATTTTCTTGCATGCAGTTGATCCAGGTTTTTGATAATAAATCTTCCCAACAATTCCTTCATGTACCATTAGCGATATATAAAGACGATCCTAATTTTATACGACCACTGGATAAAGATGTTAATGAAATATTTGATCCAAAAAAAAATAAAGCGTTTCGTTTCGGTGAGTGTTCAAGATGGATATTAATTGATGCAGATAATAATCTTATAGGTCGAATAGCAGCATTCGTAAATAAAAGATATAAGAATAAAGGCGATGAGCAACCGACGGGAGGTGTTGGTTTTTTTGAATGCATAGATAGCCAGGAGGCCGCCGATATGCTATTTGATGTTGCAAAAAGCTGGTTAATGCAGCGTGGCATGCAGGCAATGGACGGGCCAATAAATTTTGGTGAGCGGGATCGGTGGTGGGGCCTCGTGGTTGAAGGGTTTAAGCCGCCGATATATTTAATGAATTACAATTTACCGTATTATCAAAAACTTTTTGAAGCCTATGGTTTTAAAAATTTTTATAACCAGGTATGCTGGCACTTATTTGTGAAACCAAAACTAAGCGATAAATTCTACGAACAATATGAAAAATACAATGCGATGCCTGATTATAAGGCAGTGCATATTGACAAAAGGCAATTAGAAAAATTCTCTGCAGATTTTTGCAAAGTTTATAATAATGCCTGGGCAAAGCATGAAGGAAATAAGCAGTTGCATAAAGAAGTTGCTTATAAAATGTTCAAGTCAATGAAACCCGTTATGGACGAAAACCTGATTTGGTTCGTGTATCATAAAGAAGAGCCGGTTGCATTTTGGGTAAACTTGCCTGAGCTCAACCAGATTTTTAAACACCTTAACGGAAAATTTGGATTAGTTGCGAAGCTAAAATATTTATGGCTGATGAAAAAAGGCACCTGCAATAAGTTTACAGGAATTGTGTTCGGCGTGGTTCCTGAATACCAGGGAATGGGCATAGATTATTATATGATTGTGGCAGGAGGAAATGTGATACAGGAAAAAATGCAATACGATGAACTCGAGCTTCAATGGCAAGGCGATTTTAATCCCAAAATTTTAAATATTTCTAAAAACATAGGCGCTAAACAAAGCAGGTTACTTACAACTTACCGGTATCTTTTCGACCGCACCAAAGAATTTAAAAGGCACCCTATTTTAAACTAACCGGTTGTTTTTCTTTGATGTATTTTTTAAAAATCAGCTTTACTTTCTTTTAAGATTTCCTTTCTTAACTTGCAGCTATCTGTCAATAAAATTTAAATTTCGGTCTAAAGAGGATTGGGAATATGGATAAATTCATTGTATCGGCCAGGAAATACCGCCCACAAAACTTCAGTACTGTTGTGGGGCAGTCACACATTACAACAACGCTGAAAAACGCAATAAAAAACAACCAGCTTGCACACGCATTTTTGTTTTGTGGCCCGAGAGGTGTAGGTAAAACAACTTGCGCCAGGATTTTGGCAAAAACAATTAATTGTGAAAACAGGACACCTTACGGCGAAGCTTGTAATGTTTGCAATTCATGCATTTCATTTGACAACGGATCCTCATTAAACATACATGAGCTTGACGCCGCAAGTAATAATTCCGTTGATGATATTCGTACACTTGTTGACCAGGTAAGGTTTGCACCGCAGGCCGGTAAATACAAAGTGTATATTGTGGATGAGGTGCACATGTTAAGCGCATCTGCATTCAATGCATTTCTTAAAACGCTTGAAGAGCCGCCGCCATTTGCTATTTTCATTTTAGCAACCACAGAAAAACATAAAATAATTCCAACCATATTATCACGCTGCCAGATTTTTGATTTTAAGAGGATTACCAACCAGGATACCGTGGACCACCTGCGTGAAATATGCGATAAAGAAAACATTAAAGCTGATAAAACAGCGTTGCATATAATAGCCCAGAAAAGTGAAGGATGCCTCCGGGATGCCTTAAGCATCCTGGATAAAATAGTAAGTTTTACCAATGGCGAACTTACTTATGCGAATACGCTTGAGCATTTGAATATTCTGGATGAAGACTATTATTTCCGGCTCATGGAAGCCATGCAAGCCCAAAGCATTAGCGATGCACTTTTATTGTACGATGAAATAAATCGCAAAGGATTTGAAGGAGACCTCGTGTTGAACGGTTTTTCGGAATTTATAAGAAACCTCCTGGTAAGCAAAGATGCTAAAGTCGCAATGCTCCTTGAAGTATCTGAAGGATTTAAACAACGCTACCTTGATGTGGCCTTAAAAACTGATGGGGCCATGTTATTAGGAGCTCTGAATGTTTTGAATGAAGCTGAGATCAATTACAGGCAGGCCAGGAATAAGCGCCTTCATGTGGAACTTACATTTATAAAGCTTTGCTACCTGCAACAGGCCATAGAGTTCGTAGCAAGTAACGATAATGTGCAGCCGAAAAAACAACTTGAAAGTACTAAGCCAGTATCTTTTAGAGCAATTTCCCCGGTGGCACATAAAACCAAAAATGATAATGCTACTGCCGGCCAGCCTTCAAAAGTTTCAAAAAAACAAGGCGACCTGGTAAAGGAACATGCCGGCAAAAATGAAACAGAGTCGAATAACGCCCGCCTTATTATTGAAAAAGATCAAGAGGAAGCTCCTGCAAAACCTTCGATAGCCGGTACTGTTGCTACGGTCTCAAAACCAGTCCAAAAAGTAAAAAGAATAAGTGCTCTTGAAAAGATAAGGGAGCAGGTTGCGCTTGAGAACAAGTTAAATGGCAATGCCACTAAAGATCTTAATGAAGAAGAACTTTATATTGCCTGGGGATTATATATTGAAGAACTTCGAAAAAATAATAATCATTCCGGGGCTTCAAATTTTAAATCGGCCCGCCTCAATATCATCGACAATAATTGTATCGAGATAATTACTGATAATAATATTCAGCAAAAGTTTGTCGAGACAGAGAGGGCATCATTGATAGCGCACCTGCAGGCCCATTTCAATAACCGCTACCTTACATATAAGGTTGTGGTGGTCGAAACCAAAAAGCAGGACCATGTAGCTGAAGAACATCTTTCCACAAAAGAGCAATATTTAAGGATCATTGAAGAATATCCTCTCGTAAAGCAACTAAAAGATAAACTTGGCTTGCAACTTGATTATTAAGTCTTAGAAAAATATTTGAAAATATGTATACGATTCTTGGAGCTGGCGGGGCTATTGCAAATGCATTTTCAAAAGTACTTTTTCAAAACAGAACACCTTTTACTTTGGTCAGCCGCAATCCCAGGTCGGTTTATGGGGGGCTTACCTTAGCCGCAGATCTTACCAGCAGGAAACAAACTGATGAAGTGTTAAAAGGAGCCTCTGTTGTTGTATTATGCCCGGGTTTAAAATATGATATTAATATTTGGAATAAGCACTGGCCATTAATAATGACTAATACCATCGAAGCTTGCTCAAAATATAATCTGAAGCTTATTTTTTTTGACAATGTATACATGCTTGGCAAAGTAAACGGGGCTATGACTGAGGAAACTCCTTACAGCCCCGTGAGTAAAAAAGGAGAATTGCGGGAAAAAATTGCTGCGCAATTAATGGATGAAGTAAAGGCTGGGAATATTACTGCGATGATTGCCAGGGCCGCAGATTTTTATGGCCCTGATTGTAAAACCAGCATATTAAATACACTCGTTTTTGATAAAATGGCTAAAAAGAAAAAGGCGCAATGGTTTGCAAATGACAACATGGTCCACTCATTTACATTTACTCCTGATTGCGGCCAGGCGCTTTGGTTATTATCAAATAACGAAAATGCCTGGAACCAGGTTTGGAATTTACCAACTGCCAGCCCCCCATTGACAGGTAAAGAAATTATAAATATGGCGGCTGAAATTTTCGGCACAACGCCAAAACATATGATAATAGGAAAAGGAATGGTAGGTTTTTTAGGAATTTTTATGAAAATCATGAAAGAACTTAAAGAGATGATATATCAGTATGAGGCCGATTATATTTTTGATTCTACTAAATTTGAACAGGCTTTTAATTTTAAACCAACACCTTATAAAGAAGGAATTCAAATAACAGCGGCATCGTATAAAAAGCCAGGTTGAGGTTCAATTCAGAGAATTAGATAATTAATCGTCTTCATTTTTTTATTGAACAGCATATTCCGCGGGTCTTAGAAATTCTTTTGCTGATTTTGCATTAATTTCACCTCTCAATTTTACAAAAAAACTGAAATAAATTATGGCGAAAGCGATAAGGATGCCTCTTTTGAGTGATACAATGACAGAAGGAAAAATTATTCAATGGAATAAAAAAGTAGGCGATAAGGTAAAGAGCGACGATACAATAGCAGAAGTTGAAACTGATAAGGCAACTATGGATGTAGTAGGTTATGAAGAAGGAACGCTTTTGTATATAGGTGTAAAAACAGGCGAGGCCGCTAAAGTAAATGACATTATTGCCATTGTAGGTAAAGAAGGTGAAGATTATAAATCAATTTTGGACGAAGGCGAGCCCGCTTCAAAGGAAGCAACAGCTGATACAAAAAAGGAACCTGAAAAGAAAAGCAAACCCGCGGCCAAGGCTAAAACTTCTGCAGAACTGCCAAAAGATGCAAAAGTGATAAGGATGCCATTGCTCAGCGATACAATGACTGAAGGCAAAATTGTGCAGTGGAATAAAAAAGTGGGCGATAAAGTAAAGAGTGACGATGTGCTTGCAGAGGTTGAAACTGATAAAGCCACTATGGAAGTTGTAGGTTATGAAGAAGGTACATTGCTATATATTGGAGTTGAGGCGGGCGAGGCGGCGAAGGTAAACGGCATAATTGCGATCGTAGGGAAAGAAGGCACAGATGTAAGTGCCTTTGTGGAGGCGGAAAAAAATGACGGGGATGATTCCGGAAAGGATGCGGTGAAAGAAAAACAGGAAGAATCAAAAACGGAAGAAAATAAAGTTGAATCAGCTGCCGCATCAAATGGGATGGGAACAGGAGAAAACGTTCAATCATCCATAGAAGGTGGAAGGCTCAAGGCTTCTCCGCTGGCGAAAAAATTAGCAGCGGATAAAGGAATTGATATCTCAAAAGTTCAGGGAAGTGGTGATGGTGGCAGGATTGTCAAGAAAGATGTAGACTCGTACGTGCCGGCCGCTGCACCGGCGAAACAGGAAGGTAAAAAAGCGGAAACGCTAAAACCTGTTCAGCCATTTGAGCAAACTGGTAAAGAAAGTTACGAGGATATTCCAAATACGCAGATGCGGAAAACCATCGCACGCCGGTTAGGTGAAAGCAAGTTCCAGGCGCCACATTTTTATCTCACGATGGAAATGAATATGGATAATGCCATAACATCACGACAAGCTATAAATGAGGTGAGCCCGGTAAAAATATCCTTTAATGATATAGTTATAAAGGCTTGTGCCATGGCACTGCGCCAGCATCCTGCTGTAAACAGTAGCTGGATGGGCGATTTTATCCGCCAGAATAAACATATTCACGTTGGCTCAGCTGTTGCAATGCCGGAAGGTCTAATCGTTCCTGTAATTCGTTTTGCGGATCAAAAATCTTTATCGCAAATCGCTGCTGATGCAAAAGCGCTATACGATAAAGCCAGGAATAAAAAGTTGCAACCTGAAGAATTTAGTGGCAACACATTTACCGTCTCTAACCTCGGAATGATGGATATCGAGGAGTTTACTGCAATTATTAATCCTCCGGATAGTGCAATACTTGCGGTTGGCCGTATCAGGGAAATAGTTGTAAAAAAAGGTGATGGATTTGGAGTTGCCAATGTAATGAAGGTCACCCTTAGCTGCGACCACCGAAGCGTTGATGGAGCAGTAGGTGCGGCATTTCTTCAAACGGTCAAGAAGTTCCTGGAAAATCCTGTTACGATGTTGGTTTAAAGACATTCTTTCTTGTAATACGGAATTCGTAATTGAATAAGCAATTGTATTATATTTAGTGGTGAATACAATGCTGCGCTCTACACTTCAACTCCTTCGTTTTCATTTTTCATTTTTCTTAATGCCGGTATACTGGTTTGCACTGAGCCAGGTTACAGACATAAATTGGAAAGATGCCATTTTGATCTTTCTCATTCTTCATATACTTGTGTATCCCGCAAGCAATGGCTATAATAGTTATATGGATAGGGATACTTCACCAATTGGGGGCTTGCAAAATCCAATGCAGCCGACAAATCAGTTATTTTATGTTACAGTTGCGATGGATGCGCTTGCGATAGGCTTGAGCTTTTTGATAACCTGGATATTCGCCGTTGGAATATTTTTTTACATCCTTGCGTCCCGTGCATATAGCTACAGAAAAATCCGCCTCAAAAAATTCCCGGTAATCGGGTACCTGACCGTCATCATTTTCCAGGGCGCTGTTACCTTTTTTTTAGTATATCATGGAAGCAACCAACAGCACACAATTCACGTTCCCGTCATTGCTATGATCGCATCAAGTTTACTGATAGGAGGCTTTTATCCTCTCACGCAGATCTATCAGCACGAGGAAGATTTTAAAGACGGTGTAACCACTATAAGCTATAAATTGGGTTATACGGGCACTTTTATTTTTACTGGTATTATTTATGCATTGGCATTTTGTGTTCTGGGGCTGCATTTTTTCTTAAACTTGGAATGGGCGAGATTTTTCATTTTGCAAACCTTTATGTTACCTGTGCTCGTATATTTTTTCGCCTGGTTCCGGAAAGTAGTTAAAAATAAAAAAGAAGCTAACTTTAAGAACACGATGCGCATGAATTTGTTAGCATCCGTGTGCACCAATGCGGGTTTTATAACGTTGTTAATATTACATTTTCTTGAGTAAAATTATTTCCATATCTACATCAGTGCCGGAGTACCGGCATAAACAGGAAGACATACTTGTTTTCATGCAGCGGGTGTACGCGATGAATGAAGTGGATAAGCGCAAGCTTAAATTTCTATACCACCAAAGTGCTATCGATACCAGGTACTCCACAGTTCCGGATTATAGTCTTAATGCAGATGAGTGGCAATTTTATCCCGCAACAGAAAACCTTGATCCCTTTCCCAATCTCGAGCTTCGAATGAAATGGTTCAACAAAACCGCTCCACGCCTTTCCATAAATGCCATAGAAAAATGTGTTGAGAACAAAATTCCCAAAGAAGAAATTACACACTTAATCACGGTTACATGTACAGGCATGAGTGCACCAGGTTTTGATCTGCAAATTGTGGAACAACTGGGTTTGCCACACACGATATTCAGAACGTCCGTAAATTTTATGGGATGTTATGCTGCAATACACGCTTTGAAACTGGCTGATGCTTTTTGCAAAAATGATAAAAATGCCAAGGTGTTGGTTGTGTGTACTGAACTATGTACGCTGCATTTTCAAAGAGAAAATACAATTGATAATATTGCGTCGAGTCTTCTTTTTGGCGATGGATGCGCTGCATTACTTGTAACGCATGATGATGATGAAAATGAAGGGCTGTACCTTAAAAATTTTTACAGCGAAGTAGCCTTCAAAGGAAAAAAAGATATGAGCTGGGAACTTTCTTCCTCAGGATTTTTAATGACACTTTCTGGTTATGTGCCTGAACTTATTGAGCAGGATTTCAATGCACTACTAAATAATGCCCTGGGAAATGCCGGAATGGATAAAAAAGATATTTCTCATTGGTGCATACATCCGGGTGGCAAAAGAATTCTTTCTTCGATAGAAAAAAGCATACATATTTCTCCTGATGACTTAAAAGAATCTTATGGTGTTTTAAAAAATTATGGCAATATGTCTTCTCCTACCATATTGTTTGTTCTAAAAGAAATTATGGATTCTTTACATACAAAAAAGACAAAGGCAAATATTTTTGGAGCAGCATTCGGTCCCGGCCTTACCATGGAGACATTCATTTTAGCAAATGATTGATTATACCCATCGCTCATACAAAAAGGAATTACTTGACAGAGATGATATCCCTTTTCGGGACATCGTTAAAAACATGCAGGAACTGGATTTTATTAATACCTGGCTTGGCGGTCATTCGATAACACTCTGTGGAATTAAAAAGTTAATCGGCCATGAAAAAAGACATTACAGTTTGTGAGATAGGTTGTGGTGGGGGAGATAATTTAAATGCCATCTACAAATTTTGTAACAGGAAAAAGATAATTGCAAAATTTGGAGGCATTGATATAAATCCAGATTGTATTGCTTTTGCAGAAAAAAATTCAATTATTGAAAGTGTAAGTTTTATCGTTTCTGATTATAAGAAAGTAGAATTTGAAGATCAAAAACCGGATATAATTTTTTCATCTCTTTTTTGCCACCACTTTTCTGAGGATGAATTAATAGATATGCTGCGATGGATGAAACAAAATGCCGGAATAGGATTTTTTATTAACGATTTGCACCGCCATCCGCTGGCTTTTAATTTTATTAAAATCGCAACAAAACTTTTTTCAAAATCATATCTTGTAAAGCATGATGCGCCGCTTTCAGTGCTTCGGGGATTTCGAAAAAATGAATGGGAAAGAATATTTGAAGTAGGCTGGAATCAATAGTTATTCTATTCAATGGAGATGGGCATTCCGGCATTTGGTAATATACAAAGCTTAGCAAAGAATTTACTAAAAAGCCTTTTTACGGAAAACTCAAAAATAATACCAGAGAGATTGAATGATCCTGCATTAAATAAAGGTTTAGAAGGTGATTCCACTTCCTTTGATGCTGGAATAATCGGGGGCGGGCTTGCAGGCCTTTCGCTTTCTATTTTGCTGGTAAAGGCGGGCCACAGTGTTATTTTGTTTGAAAAAGAAAAATATCCATTTCATAGAGTTTGTGGTGAATATATAAGCCTGGAAAGCTGCAATTTTATTGAAAGCCTTGGCCTCGGCCTTTCTAAGCTTAACCTGCCCATCATAAAAAAACTTATAGTTTCTTCACCCAATGGAGATTTTATCCGCAGCGGGCTCGACATGGGAGGAATAGGAATAAGCCGCTATTTTATTGACAATGAATTACAAAAAATCGCGGTTAATGAAGGTGTGGTTTTAAAGGAAAGATCAAAAGTGAATGAAGTCATTTTTAATGATACAATGTTTGATCTTTTTTATGACGGGGGTAAAGTTAATTGCAAAGTAGTAGCCGCGTGTTACGGAAAAAGAAGCAACCTGGATATAAAATGGTCGCGGGAATTTATTAAACAAAAGCCGGGAAAACTAAATAACTATATCGGTGTAAAATATCACATCAAAACCGCTTTTCCTGATGATACAATTGCATTACATAATTTCAAAGATGGTTATTGTGGTCTTTCAAAAGTTGAAAACGATAAGTATTGCTTATGTTATTTAACAACAGCACAAAACCTGAAAGAAAATAATAATTCTATAAAGGAAATGGAGAAGGAAGTTTTATATAAAAACCCATTTCTAAAGACAATATTTTCCGGGGCGGAATTTCATTACCGGCGACCCTGTAACCATTTCCCAAATAAGTTTTGACAAAAAATCCCAGGTTGAAAATCACGTATTGATGATTGGCGATTCAGCAGGAATGATAACCCCACTTTGCGGAAATGGAATGAGCATGGCTTTTCATTCCTCCAGGATTGCATCCTCAGTAATCAATTCTTTTTTGAATAAAACTATTTCCCGAAAAAAGATGGAAAGCCAGTACACTTCTCAGTGGAAAAAGCATTTTGAAAACAGGCTAAGTAATGGCCGGATGATCCAAAAATTATTTGGTAAAACACGCCTGACTAATTTTTTTATTGGTGCAATAAAATCATTCCCCGTTTTAATAAGGAAAATGATAAAAGCAACTCACGGAAAAGAGTTTTAGTAATTTTGTAAAAAATGCATAATCAGGGAATCATATTATTTGATGGCGTTTGTAACTTATGTAACAGTGCCGTAAATTTTGTAATAAAAAGAGATAAAAAGAGCCTGATTCAATTTGCTCCGTTACAATCAGAAATGGCACATGTATCGTTGGCTGACCGTAATATATCTGCAGAAGAAATGAAATCTTTTATATTTATCGAAGAAGGAACCGTATACACACAATCTACTGCAGCATTAAAAGTTTGCAGATATTTAAGTGGATTGTGGCCGCTTTTTTATGGCTTTATCATCGTTCCACGCTTCATAAGAGATGGTATTTATAAATGGGTCGCCAGGAATCGTTATAAGTGGTTTGGTAAGAAAGACGAATGTATGATCCCCACCCCTGAACTAAAAGCTAAATTTTTGAATTAATTATTTTATGGCAAATAAAAAGACTTTAGTGCTGGGCGCCTCGGCTAATCCTTCACGTTATAGTAATCTTGCAGTGAACAAGTTAAAGTCAAAGGGACACGATGTTATTGCTATTGGCAAACGGCCCGGTAAGATTGGTGAAATAGAAATAGTAACAGAACAAAAAGAAATTGATGGCCTTGATACAGTCACATTATATCTCAATGCTAACAACCAAAAGCAATACTATAATTATATTATTTCGCAAAAGCCGAAGCGGATCATCTTTAATCCCGGCGCCGAAAACGATGAATTATATGCGATGTCAAAAGAAAATGGTATTCTTCCGCAAGAGGCGTGTACGTTGGTTTTACTAAGTACCGGGCAGTATTAATACTACTTAAAAAGCAGTACTTTTTCCTTTCTTTCTATTTAATGGATTTTTTTTCAAAATCAGTATAATTTTTCTACTGATGTATCGTTTTATGATTGTCCGATACAAATGAAAACAAAATCCTTACCATGAAAATCATTAAACAGGCCTTTGCCTTTTGCATAATTATATGCTTCGCAATTAGCTCCAGGGCGCAAATCGTTTCTTCCGCAAAACCCTCACTGTTCTCTAGTTCTGCTGCATCTTTTACGGTTAACACAACAGAATTAGATAAAGCATTCCTTGTAAAAGAAGGAAGCCAGATACAACTAAATTTTGCGAATCATTTTATATTTTATGGTACTGTACTATCATCGGTGCAACGTTATGGAAAGCTTTCCAGCATTATAGTAAAATCGCCTTCATTACACAATTCACTGCTGTCGATCTCAAAAAGAATTAACGACGATAATTCGATCACTTATGTTGGCCGTATATTAAATGAATCTTACGCTGATGGTTATGAACTGAAAAAGGCTGGTGATGGAAGCTATACATTTCACAAGATAAAAACTGAAGACCTTATCCAGGATTATTGATAAGAAATTCCTACTACACTTACACAAAACTGAAACCCCTAAATCCAAATCCATGAAAAAATTGTTTACGATTATTTTTCTACCAGGATTGTTCTTTTCATTCAAAGCAAACAGTACACCCATTTTAAGTAGTTTACCAACAGCACAGGCCACAATTTTTCTTGATTTCGATGGCCAATATGTACACGGCTCGTCATGGAATGGTGGCAGCCCGTTAGATTGTGCTTCTTCCGGATTAACGGATGTGCAGATCACTGAGGTGTTTAACCGGGTTTCGGAAGATTACAGGCCATTCAATATTAATATAACCACGGACTCCACAGCATTTTTGGCGGCTCCGCTCACAAAAAGGATCAGGATTATTATTACTTCTTCGAGCAGCTGGTATCCTAACGTCGGTGGCGTTTCTTATACAGGATCTTTTACCTGGGGCGATGATACACCGGGTTTTGTTTTTAGCGATAAACTGGGGCCATTCAGGCCGAAGATGGTTGCAGAATGTTGCAGCCATGAAAGCGGGCACACACTTGGTCTTTCACACCAGGCGAAGTATAGCGGTACCTGCACATTACTGGCGACTTACAATGATGGGATCGGTGCCGGAGAAACCGCCTGGGCACCTGTAATGGGGAATAGCTACTATCGCAATTTTTCAGGCTGGAATAACGGTCCTACGCCAAGCGGATGCACGGCGGACCAGGATAATTTATCTATCATTACTTCCATTAACGGTTTTACATATCGCCAGGATGATCACAGTGACAACCCAAATGTTACTCCAACGATATTAACCGTGAGCAATACTTCGTTTTCTAACTCCGGAATTATTTCAACCAATGTTGATAAAGATGTTTTTAAAATAAATCTTTCAAAACAGGGCGCACTTCATTTGGACGTTAAACCATTTTCGGTAGGATCTAATAACGACGGTGCTGATCTTGATGTAAAAGTAACTTTACTGAATGCTTCGATGCAGCTCATGCAGGTATATGATGATCCGTCTACTTTAAATGCTGTAGTTGATACAATGCTAAATGCCGGTAATTATTTCATAGTTGTGGAAGGGGCTGGAAATGCGAATATTTCCGATTATGGAAGCCTGGGTTCGTACACGATTTCAGGAACAAATACCCCTTTAACCGTAACTCCTATAAGGCAGGTTTTGCTAACCGGTAAAATTGATAAATCCAGCCACACCCTTAGCTGGAATATAATTTCCGACGAGCCTGTTAATAATTTGTTGCTTGAAAGTTCTAACAATGGTACAATTTTCTCAACTGTTGCAACGTTATCTTCAAGCTCAAAAGAATACACTTACACACCAGTTTTAAAAGGAAATATTTTCTACCGGTTGAAAGCAAATTCTGTTACCGGCGAATCAGTTTTTTCTAATATTGTTTCTTTGAAATCAGGTGATAATACAACTACTAAAAACTTCACAGTTTCAACATTAGTACACGATGTCATCACGGTAAAATCTTCGCAAAATTTTGAATACAAACTTGCGGATTTAAGTGGCAGAATTATTATGAATGGAAGCGGACGATCAGGCGTCAATACTATAAACATAAACAACCACCCTAACGGGATTTATATAATACAGATAATAAGCAATAATCAAAGAACCACAGAACGAATTGTAAGATTGTAAGGTAGATTCATGTGTAAGTTAAGGGTCAGCGTTAGGGGCTGGCCCTTTTTTTTGCTTTAAATTTTTCAAATTTTACATTAGTCATGCTCACTTTATAAAGTAATTCTTACTAATAATAATAACTAATTATGTAACAATAATTTCGGTAATTTTAAAAAACCTTAATTTATGTTCTGGAGAAAATTTAATGGAGATGCGATAGAACTTCCAATAAAAAGCGCGGTAGAAAAAGTTATTCAAAGGGAAACTGCCGCAGGATTCCACCTAAAAGTTTGTATTGGTACCGATAGCCAGGTCAAAGGCATTGAAACCGAATTCGCAACAGTAATTGTTTTTCTGCGTGAAGGACATGGAGGGTTTATGTTCATTCATAACGAAAAAACAAAACATAAATACAGCATTAAAGAAAGGATGCTGGTTGAAGTAGCAAAAAGTATCGAGATCGCCTATGAACTTTGCGATCTTTTTACATTATATGACGTGGATATGGAAGTACATGCTGACATCAATACCAACCCTCATTTTAAAAGCAATGAAGCGTTACGTGAAGCCATGGGTTATATTCTTGGAATGGGTTTTGCTTTCAAAGCCAAGCCCGAAGCCTTTGCCAGCAGTAGTTGTGCAAATAAAGTGGTAAACTAAATTTCCGTTTTAGCCCGATGATTTAAAAATTGCCATGCGACCTGGCATCAACATTCATCTCCGAAATTAAATTTAAAATTTTTTCTCTTCCTGTTTTCTTAACCGAACTTGTTACAAAATGCTGCGGCAAAAACTGTTGTGTTTCTCTCAGGCTCTCCAAAAATGATTTTACATTCTTACTTACGATCCTTTGATTTTCTTTATCGGATTTTGTAAATATAAGTGTAGAGGATACTTGCCATAATCCAAGTTTTTGAATAAATTCAAGATCAATTTTTTGAGGCGTGTGGCGGGAATCTATCAGTACAAAAACATTGACGAGATTTTCTCTTTTGCGAAGATAATTTTCAATCATCTGCTCCCACCTTCTCCTGCTTGTTTGGGAAATTTTGGCAAATCCATAGCCTGGCAAATCTACAAGATACCACTTGGTCCCATTGTGCTCTCCTGCTTTCGGCACGCTTATGATTTCAAAATGATTGATCATTTGAGTTTTGCCCGGTGAGTTGGAAGTTTTGGCAAGCTTTTCATTGTTACAAAGCATGTTTATTAAGGAAGATTTGCCCACATTACTCCTGCCAATAAAAGCATACTCCGGCCTGTCCGGTGCAGGACATTTTTCGAAAGAAGGGCTGCTGATAATATATTCTGCCTTTTTTATGTGCATGTAATTTGCAATATACACTAAGAATAAACCCTTTTTTTTGATAAAGAAATAAATCTAAAATAAAAGTGAAAGAATCTTTTGCCCAGTTGCTTATTAATTCAAAAAACTATCTTTGAGCCAATGAGCTTTTATAGTCACGATACAGTAGTTCCATTCAGGCATTCTACCGATAGCAAAAAAAAGCAGGTGGAAAGTATGTTTGATAAAATTGCTTTTCGATATGACTTCTTAAATGGGTTTTTAAGTGCCGGTATCGATAGGGGATGGCGCAAACAAGCCATAAAGCAACTAATTTCTTTAAAGCCAAAAAAAATCCTTGATGTTGCAACCGGAACCGGAGATTTTGCAATTACCAGCTATAAATTGCTGACCCCGGAAAAAATTATCGGGATTGATATTAGCGAAGGAATGCTTGATGTTGGCCGTAAAAAAATTGAAAAACTAGGGCTCCACCATAAAATTGAGTTGTTAAATGGTGATAGCGAGGCAATTTTTTATGAAGACAACTCGTTTGATGCTGTAACCGTAGCTTTCGGTGTAAGAAATTTCCAGGATCTTGAAAAAGGATTAGCCGAAATTTACAGGGTGTTAAAACCAGGAGGAAAATTAATAGTGTTGGAATGTTCAAGGCCTTCTTTACCGGTAGTAAGAAATCTATATAATTTTTACATGAGGGTTGTGACACCGAAGGTTGGAAGATTGATATCTAAAAATAACGACGCCTATCAATATTTAAATAACTCTGTTCAGCAATTTCCAGAGAAAAAAACATTCACTCACATTTTAAACCAATTAAATTATAGACACGCTTTCTACAAAACATTGAGTTTAGGAATATGCACTATTTATTGCGGCGAAAAATAATTTTATTGGTTCTGTCTTTTGTATTTTGTTCTACAGCGTCAAAGGCGCAGTTGGAAACTGTGATTAACCAGGAAGAGCATGATGATAAACCGTATCATTTTGGAATAAATCTTGGTTTTAATAAGTCCCATTTTTCCTTTACGCATCATCCTGAGTTTTTAGAACGCGATACTATTATGGATGTTGAAAGCATTAACAGCACGGGAATAAATCTAGCATGGCTGGTTAATATTCGGATGAATGACCATTTTGATCTTCGCCTCCATCCTCTTGATCTCACTTTTTCAGAAAAAGCCTTTTTGTACACTGAAAATTATACGCCGGACACAATGGTTACCAAGAAGGTTCAATCGATTACGTTGAGCTTCCCTGTTCATATAAAGTTTAGTAGCGACCGCATAAAAAATTTCAAAGTTTACACAATCGGCGGCGTTAAATTCGACTACGACCTCGCAAGCAATGCGGGAGCACGAAAGGCTGAAGATCTCATAAAGTTGAAACGATCAGATGTTAGCGTTGAACTGGGAATGGGTTTTCATTTATACTTCCCTTATTTTGTTCTTTCTCCTGAATTGAAGCTCAGCAGCGGGCTCGCTAATCTTCACAGCCGCGACCCGGACCTGCGTTATTCCAATGTGATTGATAAGATCAATTCGAAAATGATTACTTTTTCTTTGACCGTTGAGTAAAAGCAGCAGAGACTTTCAACAGGTTAAGTTATGCGGGGATGGGCTGTCAGGAGGTTAATAATCATACTCTCTTCTTGCAGCATTCCATCTTATCCCGATTCCAAACATGCTTCTATCAGCTATTCCTGTATATTTTCTGTACAGGTAAGACCCTTCAACGAAAAGATTTTCCTTTAGCTCGTACGATACCACAAATGAAGCATTAAAGACTTTTACTTTATTCCCACTACCTACATCGAAGCCATAGTCTTTAGTACGTGTCGTGTACAACTCAAAAGGGTTGCTTCCAAAATTTTCTCCCAAAGAATCAAGGCCCTGGTAATAATAAATTCCTCTTGCATTTATATACCATTTCGGCGCGGGCTGGTATTTTACAATGCCGATAAACTCCTGGAAATTTGCGCCCAACGGATGCGCAAGCGGCTGATTATAATGCGTATAATTTGCAACGGAATCGTTATGAGAATAAGTAAATGGCCTTACCCTGTTGGTTTCAAACTGCAGATCAAGATTTTTTAAACTGAAGGCATCAACATATTTTACGCCAAGCTGATAGCCAAATTTATTAGCCCAATACCCGTGTTCTTTTAATTTCTTTTAAAATAAATTCATCTAACAGCAACTGCCCATAAAACTGGAAATGATGAGCCACATTTGCTTTAAAGTCAAGACCGGCAACAGCATTATCCGGGCTGCCAACAGTGCCTTCAATATGCCGTAAAAAATAATAGGGTTCAGGTATTGAAAGTCAAAATGATTTTTTCGCCCAAAAACTACTCCTTCAAACAAACCCACATTCAGCCATTTGGTAACATTCATACTTAGGTGATGCATGGCTGCATATTTCCTGTCAAGGAAGTATCGCCCTTCTTCACGAACTGTGGCATCAGCTCCATAAAAATATTCTGGTAATTAAACTTCCAGATTCTTGTATTGAGTTTTGAAAACAAATAACTGTTTCCCCAATCACTTAGAAACAGGCTCCGGTAGCCATTGCCAATAAAATTTTTATCATACCCAAATTGAAAATCAATATATTTAGTCGCATTAAAAGTGATATAGCCTCTTGCATCAAAATAATCAAAGCCTGTGGTTTTAAAATCTTTGTAAAATCCAACTCCCGGAACTGCACGAAATTTATTTACCCGGTTCTGAAAAAATTCCGGGCCGCGTTCCTGGTTATCTGTTATCGTTGTTGAAAAACCGATTCGGTTTGCAATCATTCCCCGTGCAGTTACTCCGCGTTTATTATAAAAGATAGTTTCATCATTAGCCGATTCTTTGCTAAATTGAAATATAAAACCGGGTTTACAGCAAGAAAAAAATCTTTATATTTACTTCAAGAAGATTTGGTTTTGTTTTATAAAATGCTTTAAAGATAGGTTTCTTACTAAGAAATCTTTCTGTTGAACCAGTAACCCATTCTGAATTATTCATCAGAAGACTGTGCAGATTGTATTCATCAATGCTCGTAAGATTAAGACCTGTCCATTGATTTTGTTCACTGCCTGTAAGTGAATTAGAATATCCCTGGCTTGCACTGTCAAGAAATTCAGCTTCTGCGACAATGGATTTCCTGTTATAGGGTTTAAGAGTAGAATAATTAAGGTCAGAATATTTCCTTGTTTAATCTCAAGCCTGTCAATAAAATGATATTCCTTTGATCCCTCCGGAAGATAAGTAGATTGCGCAGTGGAAATAAAAGGGGAAATAAATACAAGTAGAATTGAAAGGCGTTTTAAAATTTGCATTGGGTTTGGGTTTTATTATTTAATTTCAAGATATGCAAAAATATCTTTTAAAAGAGATATCGGTAGTAAATGAAGGTAAAATAGAAGAAAAAGATATTTACCTTAAAAATGGAAGGATTGAAAGAATTGGCAAGCTTTACATATAAAAGAAAGAGTAATGAGATCAACGGAAGAGAAAACATTTTTTCCCGGGTGTAATAGATGACCAGGTACATTTTGGGAACCCGGGCTTACCCATAAAGCGACAATTTATACCGAAAGCAAAGCAGCTGTTGCAGGCGGTGTAACAACATTCATGGAAATGCCCAATACAATTCCCAATGCACTTACTGAAAAACTTTTGGAAGAAAAATATTCCATAGCTGCGAAAACCTCGTTAGCTAATTATTCTTTTTACATGGGTACCAGCAATGACAATGCTGAAGAAGTTTTAAAGATGAACACGAGAAAGAAAGAAATATGTGGCGTTAAAATATTTATGGGTCAAGCACAGGAAATATGCTTGTTGATAATGAAAACTCTTTAAACAATATTTAAAGAAAGCGAAATATTGATAGCACACATTGTGAAGATGAAAGAATAATCAAAGACAATTACAACAAAATGAAAAATACAAAACAGGAACTTTCTGCTTCAGATCATCCGTTGATAAGAGATGAAAAAGCATGTTTTACATCATCTTCATTTGCTGTTTCTTTGCAAAAAAATATAATAGCCGGCTTCACATATTACATATATCTACGGAAAAAGAATTGGAGCTATTCTCTAATGAAATTCCGCTGACTCAAAAAAAAATAACTGCAGAGGTATGTGTACATCATTTGAATTTTACAGCTGAAGATTATGAACAACTTGGATATTAAATTAAATGCAATCCTGCCATTAAAGATTCAAAAAACAAACAGGCCTTGTGGCAGGCCTTGCTGGATGACCGGCTGGATGTAATCGCCACCGATCATGCACCGCATACATTGGAAGAAAAACAACCGCCTTATGAACATGCACATTCCGGTTTGCCATTGGTGCAACATTCTTTATTATTAATGTTGGCTTATTTTAAAGAAGGAAAAATTTCTCTGGAAAAAATTGCAGAAAAAATGAGCCATGCAGTTGCAGATTGTTTTAAAATTGAAAACAGGGGATACATAAGAGAAGGATATTTTGCCGATGTGGTAATTGTAGATCTCAATGAAAAAAATACCGTAAGTAAAAAAAATATTTTATACAAATGCGGATGGAGTCCGATGGAAGGATATACTTTTCCCGCAACTATCACACATACATTTGTAAATGGAAATTGCGTATATGCAAATGATAAAGATTATGGAAATATGTTTTGGGATGAATCTGTAAAAGGGGAAAGACTTTTATTCAATAAGTAAATTACATTAACTACAAAAAAGAAACTACCTGAAGGCATGGAAACAGATAAAACCACATTAAACGATCTTTCAATTTTTAATCATGAAGAAGAATTTTCAATTTTTCATAAATTGAATTTTACAAGAACTGTTGGTGGAAAGGAAAGCTTAAAAAATATTTTCAAAGATCCCTTACAGATATTGCTTCGATACAAAACGTTCAAAAAATTTAAAACTCATTATTAAAAATGAAGATAAATGGCCGCTCATCATTAGCAACGGATCTGTATTGATGATCTAAAATTTTATAAAGCACCGTAGATCGATTCCCTCCAGGCCTACTATTTCATCTGCATATTACTATAAAATATTTCATGCTCCGGATTATTCCCTGGTAAAATATTCTGCAGGCCATGCTTTTGATTTTCTAAAGGGTTACAACAAATCATTGATAATTTTTTAAATATTGCTGCTCCCGATAATTTCAAAATATTATTAGAGAAAATAAAAGTGAGGATGGATAAACAACAGCTTAATATTATTCTCCGGAGAAAAAAATTTGAGATCTTTCGATGGCAGAAATGCTGGGCTTCGCAGGTTTCATAAGATATCATTACAAGCAAAATTTTTTTGAGCTTATAGAAATGTATTACCAGATGGATGCATGGTACGGTATGGCAATGGCTGTTAAAAAATATGATTTGGTATTTCCTGAATTTTTACCATCTCAGGAGCCGCAATTAAAAGCAACCGGGCTTTATCATATTTTCTTCCATCACCGGTAGCATATAATGTTGAGTTAAACCAAGGATAATTTTATTTTTTTAACCGGTGCAAATATGGCGGGCAAAAGCACTTTCATAAAAGCTGTTGGGGCCGCAGTATTTTTGGCGCATATTGGCATGGGCGTGCCTGCAAAATCAATGAAGCTATCAGTATTTGACGGCTGTTAAGCAACATAAACGTGGTGGATAATGTGTTTAAAGGGTGAAAGCTATTTTTACAATGAAGTGCAAAGAATAAAAAATACAATACTGAAAATAAATGATGGAAGAAAATGGCTGATTCTTATTGATGAATTATTTAAAGGAACCAATATAAAAGATGCGATGAAATGCAGCACAGTGGTTATTGAAGGCCTTATTAAAATAAAAATTCTTTCTTTATTCTATCTACTCATTTATATGAAATAGGTGAAGAGTTAAAAAATATCCTAACATAGATTTTAAATATTTTGAAACAGATGTAGACGATGACCAACTTATATTTAATTACAACTTGAAAGATGGAATAAGCAATGATCGCCTAGGTTATTTAATATTACAAAGAGAAGAAGTTGTTGAAATGCTGGAGAAATTATAATCAATTTCAATCCTACCACTTTGCTTTATAGCTTTCGATATTCCTGTTATATATATATTTTTTGGCTAATTTCAATTCTTATGTTAGTCAAAACATTTGGCAGCGCTGTTTATGGTGTAGAAGCCATTACCATTACGGTAGAAGTGAATGTAAGCAGCGGAAAATTTACTTCGATAGTTGGGCTTGCCGACAATGCCGTAAAGGAAAGCCTGGAACGAATGGAAAGCGCTATAAAAACAAATGGCTATCATTTGCCCCGTACAAAAGTTGTTGTAAATCTTGCACCTGCAGATATTAAAAAAAGCGGAACTGCATTCGATCTTCCGATAGCCATGGGCACATTGGGCGCAACTGAGCAATTGGAAAATCCTGAAAAGCTTACTGATTATGTGATCATGGGTGAACTGAGTTTAGATGGTACCGTTAGGCCGATAAAAGGAGCATTACCCATTGCGATACAGGCACGAAAAGAAGATTTAAAGGACTTATTGTTCCAAAGGAAAATGCAAGAGAAGCGGCCATGGTAAACAACCTGAATGTATATGGCGTGAGTCATATCAATGAAGTGATTGATTTTTTCAAAGATGAAAATTCAATCAAGCCAACTGTTGTAAATACCCGGGAAGAATTTGCAAATGCACAAAGCGATTTTGAAATTGATTTTTGTGATGTAAAAGGACAGGAAAATATAAAACGTGCATTGGAAATTGCAGCGGCCGGCGGACACAATGCAATATTGATCGGTCCGCCGGGTGCCGGTAAAACCATGCTGGCAAAACGTTTGCCTACCATTCTTCCGCCACTTACTTTACAGGAAGCATTGGAAACAACAAAAATTCATAGTGTAGCGGGCAAGCTTCCTGAAAATGCAACCCTGATTTCAAAGCGTCCATTTCGTTCTCCGCATCATACATTTCTGATGCAGGATTGGTTGGCGGCGGAGGCATTCCCCAACCCGGAGAAATTTCATTGGCGCATAACGGCGTTTTATTTTTAGATGAATTGCCTGAATTTAAAAGAACGGTGTTGGAAGTGATGCGCCAGCCAATGGAAGAAAGAAAAATTATTATTTCCAGGGCAAAAGTTGCATTGGAATTTCCCGCGAGCTTTATGCTGATTGCTTCCATGAATCCCTGTCCTTGCGGCTATTATAATCATCCTGAAAAAGAATGCACCTGCCCGCCGGGCGCTGTTCAAAAATATTTAAATAAAATATCAGGGCCATTGTTAGACAGGATCGATCTGCATGTGGAAGTAACACCGGTTGCATTTAGCGAATTGTCATCAGTCAAAACTTTGAAAAAAGCGAAAGCATCAGGGAGCGAGTTATCAAGGCGACAGAAAAACAGGCAGAACGATTTAAGGATAATCCCGGTGTATATTCCAATGCGCAAATGAGCAGCAAAATGCTTAAGGAAATTTGCGTGATAACCCAGGTTGGTCTAATCTTTTAAAGATCGCTATGGAAAGATTAAATCTTTCGGCACGGGCTTATGATCGAATATTAAAAGTGAGCAGAACGATTGCCGACCTTGCAGGCAGCGATGATATAAAACCTGAGCATCTTGCTGAAGCAATTCAATACCGGAGCCTGGACCGGGAAGGATGGGCGGGATGAACCCTAACCCCTAAAGGGGACAAGGATGTGACCGGGAATTCTTTTACTGGATTAATTTTTTGTAACCCTTTAGAGGTAGGGATGTTAGGGGTGGGTAGTCAGTAAAAATTTTTGTTTCCCTTTAAGGGTTAGGGGTTTAAATTTGCCGGATGAAAATATTAATATCATACATTAAGCCATACAAATGGCTGGTTGTTTTAGCGCTTTTTCTTGCTGCCGTGAACCAGATATTTTCATTATTTGCCCCATGGATCACGGGAAATATTCTGGATCTTTTTGTAAACCATCCGCATATTTTCCCCGATAAAACCCCGAGAAGTGAACACGAGTTTTTCTTTGGAAGAGGTGAATACCATGGTTTATTATTCTTCCTCTTGCTTTTGATAGGAACTGCTATGGTGAGTAGAATTGCAAAGGCCTTCCAGGATTACTTCTCAAATGTGCTGGTGCAAAAATTTGGCGCCACAATTTTTACAGATGGCCTGAAACACAGCATGGGTTGCCTTACCAGGACTTTGAAGACCAGCGTAGTGGTGAAACATTATCTATTCTTACCAAAGTGAGACTCGATACAGAAAAATTCATTACCAATTTTATAATGTATTTTTTGTAATTATCGTAAGCATTGTTTTTATTTCGTCTATGCTTTTAGATTGCATTGGGTAATTATGCCGGTTTACACAATAGGTATTGTTTTAATAGCAGTTGTTACAAGTTTACTTAGCAAAAGAATAAAGGCTATTCAAAAAAATATAGTAAACGAAACCAATGCTTTGGCGGGTTCCACCACTGAATCTTTAAGAAATATTGAATTGGTGAAAAGCCTTGGCCTGGCTGAACAAGAAGTAAACAGGCTTAATAATAATACTTTCAAAATATTAAAACTGGAATTGCGTAAGGTAAAAAGCATACGTACCATAAGCTTTATACAGGGACGATGGTGAATTTTTTACAACAGGTCATCACTTTTACTTTGCTATGGCTGATATTCGGAAATGCTATCACGCCAGGGCAATATCTATCATTAGTATTTTATAGTTTTTTTCTTTTTGCACCGATGCAGGAAATCGGAAACATCATTATTTCCTATCGTGAAGCAGAAGCTTCTTTAAATAATTTTCACACACTTATGACAGAAGCCTCCGGAAACTAAACCTGTTCAGCCGAAGATGATTCAAAATATCGAAGAGCTTGAATTCATCAATGTGAAATTTAAACACCAGTCTGCACAGCAGCCGGCATTGATAAATATAAGTTTTGATGTAAAGAAGGGAGAAACAATTGCATTTGTTGGTCCATCCGGTTCCGGTAAAACAACATTGGTTAAATTGCTGGTAGGATTATACATTCCACAGCAGGGAACTATCCAATATAATAATATTGACAGAAAAGATATTGACTTTGATGTGCTCAGTACCCAGATTGGTTTTGTAACACAGGACACACAACTGTTTGCCGGCACCATTAGAGAAAATCTGCTTTTCGTAAATCCGGCTGCAACTGATGAAGAAATGATGGATGTGCTAAAAAAAGCGTCATGCAACACATTACTTGCCCGGGCAGATAATGGCTTGGACACATTGATCGGTGAAGGTGGCGTGAAAGTTTCCGGCGGAGAAAAGCAGCGACTTTCCATTGCCAGAGCATTGCTCCGTCATCCGCATTTATTAATATTTGATGAGGCCACTTCTTCACTGGATTCATTAACCGAAGAAGAAATTACAAATACCATAAAAGATGTTTCCTCTCAGCAGGAACAGATTACTATTTTGATTGCTCATCGGTTAAGTACCATTATGCATGCAGACAGAATTTATGTCCTGGAAAAAGGTGAGGTAGTGGAAACCGGAACCCATGAAAGCCTGATTTCTCAAATGGGATTATATTATGCGATGTGGCGCCAGCAAATTGGAGAAAGAAAGAAAATGGCTGCCGTACAACCGTCTTTGAATTAGATGCTTTACGAGTTGCAGGATATTTAAAGGTCACAAATGGTTTAGTATTTTCAATTGCGGGTTTAATACCTTCGCGCAATGATTAAAGCGGAAAAGAAACCCAAACCAGGATTTATTTGGAGCGTGTTGACAATGCGATGCCCGAGGTGCAGAAGAGGCGATATGTTCAAAAATTCAAATCCATTTAAGAAGCTAAAACTTTCATATATTCTCGATATGTATGAACATTGCCCGGTGTGTAAGCAAAAATTTGATTTTGAACCCGGCTTCTGGTATGGAACAGGTTATGTGAGCTATGCGTTGGCTGTGGCAATATCTGCGATAACCTTTATCGCCTGGTGGATTATTATCGGCATATCTACGGAAGATAATCGAATTTTCGGCTGGCTTATTTTCAACTCGGTTTTATTAGTGGTTATACAGCCGTGGCTCATGCGATTTAGCAGGGTAGTTTATCTTTTTTTTTTTGTAAAATATAATGAGAATTATGAAACAGAAGACACGATAGTTTTTGATCAATAATCGTTTCCTTCGTCCTGCCAAAAAAAATTTCTGAGAACATTTTGTTGAATTAGATTACCTCAATTTTCAGCAATTGAATTTTGATGAGCATTTTTCTTCCCAATGCCTCTAAATATTTTATATATCGCTGCCAGAATAAAAATGCTGCTGAGTACTACAACTATTGATGAGCCTGCAGGAAAATCATAGTGAAACGAAAAATTCAAACCAAAAAAACTCCCTAAAATACTTATCACTAATGAAATTATTAGTACCATAGTTTTATTTTTTGTGATCATAATAGCACTTACCGCCGGAATAATGAGGTAGGAAAAAACGGGAATCACGCCATTTATCTTTACTGCAAACACAATAGCCAGGCCTATAGAAATATAAAATAAAAAATTCCAAATATTGAAAATCCCAACAAGGTGATTGACTCCATTTTCAAATGATTCGGTAAGTTCGAAGAACTTTCTGAAAAATAGTAATTGCACCAATAAAATAGCGCCAAAGACGACAGATATTATTTTTATTTGTTCCCAGCTTACAGATAGTATATTTCCGAACAATACTTCCTGTATGTCAGAATCTCCATGAGCCGTTTTTGATATTAACAATACCGTAAGTGCAGATGCAAATGCATACAATATCCCTATGATTGCTTCTTGTTTCAATCGCTTATCCCGGATATTTATAAAAGACATTAGTAAGGCGCCGGATAATGTAAATATTAATGGAATTGAGGTAAGGCCTGTCCCAATAAATGCCGCAAAGGCAACACCTAAAGACGATATTTGCCCCAATGCAAGATCCACAAAAACAATACCCCTCCCTACAACGTGCACTCCTAAATAAGACAACAAGATTCCCGTAATGACCGCCGCAGTAAAAGCCTGAACGATGAAGGGCAGTTGAAACATTTCAAACATGATGACTGATTTTATCTTTTTAAATTTATTTTAACGCCTCCGTCAGATGATCAATATCATAATCAAACAAATCAAAATAATTTTTTATTTCCCCAAATGCGCCTGTCGAGGTTGCTAAGGTAACTTCCTTCACTCCTGTTTGCTTGGCAACTACATCAGATGAAGATGTGGTGAAATAGGGTGAAGAAATAATAACTTTAATATTATTGGCCTTTACTTCTTTTATAACTTTTACGAGCTGCGACGGTGAAGGTGGAATACCTGGCTTTGGTTCCATAAAATCAACAATATCCAGCCCAAATCTTCTTTCAAAATAAACCCATTCATTATGATATGCGATAATTTTAGATCCTTTGAAAGGTGCCATTTTAGCTTGCCATTCTACCATCTTTGAATTTATTTTCCCAAAAAAGTCATTGAGGTTGGATTCATAAAATGCCTTATTTGAGGGATCTACTCTTTCCAATCCATTTGCAATATTTCTTGCAATAACTTTTCCATTTAGGGGGTCTAGCCAGTAGTGTGGGTTGCCGTAAATATGAATATCGCCCTCTCCTCTGTTAGATGAAGATGGAACCTGTAATAAGCCGACTCCTATTGAGGCATCCACATATCCTGATGATCCTTTTTGAATTTTAGAATTTCTTGAACTGGCCAGTAGCTGCGGCGACCATCCCGTTTCAAGATCAAGACCTACTGTTACAAAGATATCTGCATTGGATAGGCTGATTATATAACTCGGCTTTGGGTCTACAAAGTGAGGATTCTGGTAGCCTGTTGCAATTGAAGTAACTGATACTTTATTGCCACCAATCATTTCCGTTATGTTCTTCATATCTGTGGTTGTAGTAACCACCTTTATACTTCCGGCATTTGCCCATAAAAAAATGTTTGTTAAAAAACAGGCAATTACGATTGATTTTACTTTCATGAATTTATATTATCTCTTTAATAAACTTATTTCTTCAAACTAATATGCATGCGCACCATGTGCACCAATTACAAAAATCCATCGCAGCCAGGCCTGGCTGTAATCAGGTTCAAGATTAATGTTTGTATGTTTCGCTTCTACTTCTATTTTTTGAAATTCAGTGGCATACCATCCTGCTGTAATGGAATAAGCCTGGTCAACGATACTTTTATTATACGGCCTCTGTGCATAATCATACCTGCCGGTGAGAAACCATCTTTTAGCAACCTGGTCTTCAATAAAAGAGTATAATCCAAATGAGTTGTAGGATTTTGCTGATGAATATTTTGCATTACTATAAAAAAATTCACTTTGCCAGGTCAATGATTTATACGTATTCATCTGTACGGGTTTCCATTTATAAGTAAGATCTACCGCCGCAATGTTAGTGCTTCGCGAAGAATCATTCGGCCCATTAATACCTGTCAATCCCAATTCAAGCGTGGCATTGTCACTAAGTGTAAAGAAATTTTTCAGGTGGCCTAAATAAAGAAAGTGATTGTTGTCTCCACGATAGAAACTTGGCGATTCAGACGTTCCCGAAGTTGCCTGGAAAATGAGCTCCTGGTAAAAAGATTTTGCAGGAGTCAGCCAACTCAATGAGGCTCCTTCATCATTCAGTCCGTCGCCAAAATAATTAATATATGCTGTGGGCAAATCAATAAAAGGTAACGCATGCGGATGAACAGGGTTTATGCGGCCAACTGCTTCCCTGAATTTTCCTACTTTTAATTGAAGTTTCGCCGGCAGGGATAATGAGGTTAAATATGCCTCTTCCACATCAACACCATATTTGTGTGTCTCGGGGTCCCTCGAAAAAGAGATAAAAACGTCCGCCCGAATGTATGGATCCACAACAGACTGAAAGGAGACCTCTGTTTCATCCAGGTAAGCATCAAGGTTTTTCTTTCCAGCGCTAAAGTACGATGCCCTGAAATCTGCAACTACCCCGATATCGGGATTTGCAGAAATGGCTGAACGTGTTTGTTGCGGTGCAGGTTGTTGATCGGTGGTATTGGCCATCTGCTCTTCAATTTGTTTGAGTAAAGCGGAATCGGCTGCATTATTCGATGAGTCTACTTGGGAAAATAGATCCGCGCTTATTAACAGCGCAGGCAATAGAAAGATAAAAAATCTGGTCACTATTTTTTTTAAAATTGCTCTATATAGTAATATGTTATTCGGTTTCATGTACAATTTGAATTAAGACTGATATTTAAATCCCTGCGAATTGATTTAAAAGCATTCGAATAAGCATGTATACGAAACAGTAATAAACGCCTCGTGTATACAGCTAGCTTAGGTAAGGAGGGCCTCTTAATTCAAAATAAAAATGAGCGACTGAAAGAAAAGATGTTTCTTTTGCCGAATTATTACCTAAAGATATTTCCGGAATAGTGGTTAATATCGGATGAAGCTGCAAAGCGAAAGGTGATTCCACCACAAGATTATCACACTGGCAATGAAAAACAGCTACAGATAAAACCTGGGCTTTTAAAGCTCCGGTATTTTGCACATTGCCGTCTCTATGATTGGCAAAGCAAGAGTGAAGAATTCTTGTTGGCGTAATGCTGAAAGCAAATACGACCAGGAGAACAAGGCTGAGAAATTTTCTTATATAGATATTCTGTCGCAAATAGAGCTTTTGATACAACGTTGCAAATATATAATAAAAGTTAATGGCAAATATTTTTCATTAATTGTTTTTGGCGTATATTCTTTCTCATTATTTAATATTTAAAATAATTTTTATGCCAATCGTTAAAGTAATTGAAGTAATAGCGTCTTCAGAAAAGAGTTTTGATGATGCGATTAAAAATTGTGTTGATGAAGTTTCAAAAACTGTCAGCAATATTGACTCTGTCTATGTAAAGGATTTTAAAGTGCATGTGGATGGAGGGAAAATTAAATCTTACGGGGTTATATGCAAAGTATCTTTCAGGGTAAAGGGCAAAGATCTTACATAGGGTTTCATTTAAATACTGTAAAAATTAAAAGGGAGTTTTCGCTCCCTTTTATTATTTGAAAATTTTTACTTCAATAGTTTCGCCACTCTTAATTATTCACTACCTGAACTGCGGTGCCGTAGCACAATACTTCTGTTACTCCGTTCATTACCTCGTTGGCATCATATCTCATATTTATGATGGCATTCGCACCTTTTTCGTTTGCATGCTGTATCATATGATGATAGGCTTCAAGCCTGGTTTTTTCGCACAAGTCCACATATATTGAAATAGTTCCTCCAAACAACGTTTGCAATCCGCCGGCAATATTCCCAAACAAGCTACGTGAGCGTACCGTTATGCCTCTTACTATGCCCAGGTGTTTTGTGATATGATACCCCTCAAGCTGATTGCTGGCTGTTATAAGTTGTTCGTCTACCATAATTTACTTAGTTTTTGATTTCAAATTTAACACACTTTTTCGCGAAGCGGTTTATTAGCATCGTTTTTGTTTATACGATGTTCGTAATTTGCGTGCTTGTTTTTTAAATTTAAAATTTTTCATATTATTCAATGTTACAAACTGCAGAAGACATTCGCCTGCTCAATGAAAAGATAAATCATTCGGCAACTTTTATTGATAAAATCCATGCGGAAATAGGAAAAATAATTGTCGGACAAAATCACATGGTTGAGCGGCTATTAATCGGACTATTGAGTAATGGACACATTCTGCTGGAAGGAGTACCAGGCCTTGCAAAAACACTTTCCATCAGGTCGTTGGCTAACACGATAAATGCTCAATTTAGCCGTATACAATTTACTCCTGATCTTCTTCCGGCAGATGTTATAGGAACTATGATCTACAACCAGCAGAAGAACGAGTTCATGGTGAGGAAGGGCCCCATATTTGCCAACTTCATATTGGCAGATGAAATCAACAGGGCTCCGGCCAAAGTGCAAAGCGCTTTATTGGAAGCCATGCAGGAAAGACAGGTTACTATTGGAAATCACTCATACCCGCTTGATGAACCCTTTTTGGTTTTAGCCACTCAAAATCCAATTGAGCAGGAAGGAACCTACCCGTTGCCCGAAGCGCAGGTGGACAGGTTTATGCTAAAAGTAATTATTGACTATCCCACTAAAAGTGAAGAGCAATTAATAATACGGCAAAACGTTCAGGGTTTGCAACAACCCAGGCTAAACCCTGTTGTATCAACACAGGAAGTATTAGGGGCACGTGAATTGGTAAGGCAGGTTTATATGGATGAAAAAGTTGAGCAATATATTATTGATATTGTATTCGCCACCCGTTATCCTGATCAATATAATCTCTCAAAACTGAAGCCCTTAATTTCTTTCGGAGGATCACCAAGGGCGAGTATTAATCTTGCGCTTGCTTCTAAAGCGTACGCCTATCTTAACAAACGCGGCTATGTAATTCCTGAAGATGTAAGAAACATATGCAAAGATGTATTGCGCCATCGTATCGGCCTTACTTATGAAGCAGAAGCGGAAAATGTAAATGTTGAAATGATAATAATGGAAATACTGAAAGTTGTGAATGTACCGTGAGTAAGATGTACGATGTTGACAAATATGTATGATGTTGACAAATATGTATGATGTACAATGTTTAAGGCATAGCCATCAAGTATCAAAGTATCAAGCAACCAGTTATCCATGCTCACCACTGCCGAAATAATAAAAAAAGTAAAAGAACTTGAGATCATCAGTAAGAAGATTACCACGCATCTTTTTACAGGAGAGTATCATTCTGCATTTAAGGGGAAAGGAATGAGTTTCAGAGAAGTTCGTGAATATTATCATGGAGATGATGTGAGATTTATCGACTGGAATGTGAGCGCCCGCTTTTCACATCCTTTTACAAAGGTATTTGAAGAAGAAAGAGAATTGACCGTAATCCTGCTGGTAGACCTGAGTGCCAGCTCGTTATTCGGCACCGTTCACCATCGCAAGCGGGACCTTATTACAGAAATAGGCGCAGTGCTTACTTTTAGCGCTATAAATAACAGTGATAAAGTAGGTGTGATTTTTTTTAGTGACAAAGTTGAAAAATATATCCCTCCAAAGCAAGGCAAGCAACACGCTTTGTATATTGTAAGGGAGCTCCTGACTGCAGAGCCTAAACGATCCGGCACAAATTTAAATGAAGCATTGAATTTCTTTTCAAGATCAAACAGGCAAAAGAGCATCGCTTTTATAATGAGTGATTTTATAGATGAAAGATACGAGGATAAGTTACGTGTGATGGCGAGCAGGCACGATGTGATAGGGTTAAAAATTTATGATAAAATGGATATAACATTGCCGGACATTGGAATGTTAAAGGTAGAGGATCTGGAAAGTGGAAAAACACAATGGTTGAATACTTCAGACACAATGGTTAGACACAATTACCAGCAAAATTTTATGCAACATAGTGCCCAATGCAAAAGTATTTTTAAAAAAACAGGTTCCGATTTATTGCACATTCGTACGGATGAGGATTATGTGAAAATTCTGCAACAGTTTTTTTTAAGGCGAAAATAAAGAGAAGGATTTGAGTAAACGAGTTTATCATACAAAAGCAGGTTTCATATTTTTTCATGTGGTGTGCCTGCTATCTGTAAGGAGTGTAACAGCACAGTTGCCCGTTGTAAAAACTACTGTCGATAAAAATAATATCTTGATAGGTGAGCAGTTTCAATACAAGGTTGAAACCTCGATGCCCGATAATACTTTCAGGCTCACCTGGTTTTCGTTACCGGATAGTTTTGGAAGTTTTGTTATAGTAAGTAAGAATAAAATTGACTCCACTGTCTTAAACGGGAATTTGATATTCAGCCAGCAGTTAACTCTCACAAGTTTTGATTCCGGAAGAAATGTAATTCCTCCACTTACGCTTATAGCGGAACCTTTAGATGCCGATTCTTCCTATGACCTTTTTACCGATACCATTCCAATTAATGTTTCGTTCTCGCCTTTGGACAGTGCAAAAACATTTCATGATATTAAGAACATCATTGAAGTTAAAAAGGAATGGCCATGGTGGGTATGGCTGTTAATCGGCCTTGGCTTATTAATTATTATATTTTTAATAATTTTTCTTGTAAGAGTTTTCAGGAAAAAAGAAAAGATACCCGCTCTTTTTGAAGCCAAGCTTACCCCGTTTGACGAGGCAATGAAAGCTTTGAAAGACTTGGAAAAAGAACAACTCCTTCAAAAAAATGAGATAAAAGAATATCATACACAGCTCTCAGAAATCTTTAAGCGCTACATTACAAGAAAGACAAATATTTATAAGCTCCATCTAACCTCGGATGAAATACTAATGGAGCTCAATGAATATGGCCTGAAGAAAGATATACTTTCAGGATTTGCGAATTGTCTGCGTATGAGTAATGCTGTAAAATTTGCCAAATACATTCCTCCGCAAAGTGAAAGCGAAGAATGTTTGCTTCAGACTAGAGAAATGATTAAACAAATTAACAATCACCTAAACGTGAAAACAGAAAATGCTGGTTGATTATTTCAACGATATTACCTTTGATCAGCCGCTGTTTTTCCTCCTGTTTGCAATAATCCCGGTTCTTATTTTCTGGAAGTTTACCAGGGGAAAAAAGCAAACCGCAGCAATACCCGTATCTACTATTAGAGGACTGGCAACAGCAGGGTCATGGAAAAATTCTTTTTACAATATTCCTTTCGTATTAAGGTTGCTGGCTCTTAGCTGTATCATCATCGCACTGGCCAGGCCCCAAACAAGATTTGACGAGCAGCGATCGGAAGGTGAAGGTGTGGACATTATTTTAAGCATTGACGTAAGTGGGAGTATGACTGCCCAGGATTTTACGCCTAACCGGATGGAGGCTGCAAAAAGAGTTGCTGAAGATTTTGTAGATCATCGCACTACAGACAGAATAGGAATTGTAATTTTTTCCGGAGAAAGTTTTACCCAATGCCCGCTTACAACAGATCACTATGTGCTAAAAAGCCAGATTGAACAGATACGAAATGGATTGCTGGAAGATGGTACCGCCATCGGTTCGGGTCTTGCAACAAGTGTAGATCGTTTGCGAAGCAGTAAGGCAAAAAGCAAGGTTGTTATTCTTCTTACTGACGGAATAAATAATGGAGGGCTTATAGACCCCGCAACTGCAAAAGAGATTGCCAAGACTTTTAAAGTGAAGGTTTATACAATTGGTGTAGGCACTGATGGGTATGCTGCAACCCCTGTAAATACTCCCATGGGAATTGTAATGCAAAACGAAAAGGTAGCTATTGATGAAAAATTGCTGAAAAATATTGCTGATGAAACAGGTGGAAGATATTTCAGGGCTACGGATAATAAAAGCCTGGAAAACATTTATGATGAAATTGATCATCTCGAAAAGTCAAAAGTTGAGATCACTACTTTTCACCGCTCCACGGAAAAGTTTTATCCATTCGTGTTTGCCGCATTGGCATTGCTATTATTGGAAATCCTTTTAAGGTATACCGTTTTTAGAAAGTTTCCATAAGCCCATTGAATCGGGAAACTGTATTTATCTGCTAAATTGCGTGTATGAATGGATATGTTTATAAATCAACAGGTAGCTGGTATGTAATCAAGAGTGAACAGGGAGAAGAATTTAATGCGCGGATAAAAGGGAAATTCAAAATTGATGATATAACGTCAACCAATCCACTTGCGGTAGGAGATGAAGTGGAATTTGAAAAGGAAGAAATTGAAGAAGGAAGTGTTGTTATAAATGAAATCTACGAGAGAAAAAATTACATCACCAGGCAATCGCCACACAATAAGCACCAGCATCACATAATCGCTTCCAACCTTGATCAAAGCCTGCTTTTTGCAACTCTAAAAGATCCTAAAACATCAAGAGGCTTTATTGATAGATTTCTAATTGCTTCAGAAGCGTATCATGTACCTGCCATACTTGTATTTAATAAAATTGATCTTTATAAAAAAAAGGAGCTGGAAAAACTCGATCAGCTCAAAATAGAATATGAACAGGTAGGCTATAAAGTCTTACCAATGAGTCTTTCCGAAAATAACGGAATAGAGGAAGTAACCAATCTTTTAAAAAATAAAACCACCCTGCTAAGCGGTCACTCCGGTGTTGGGAAATCGTCATTTATAAACAACATTTTTCCCGGAATGATATTAAAGACACAAGATGTAAGCGGATGGAGCGGTAAAGGACTTCACACAACCACTTTCGCAGAAATGTTTGATCTTCCTGCTGGTGGCAGAATTATCGATACGCCGGGTTTGCGTGAATTTGGGTTAATGGATTTTGAGAAAGAAGAATTATCTCACTATTTTCCGGAAATGAAAGAATTGATGAATGAATGCCGTTTTAATAATTGCATGCATATCGAAGAACCAGGATGCGCAGTAAAAAAAGCTGTTGAAGAAGGGAAAATTTCTGCGGACCGGTATGTAAGCTATTTGACGATTCTTGATTCGATCGAAAATAAAAAGTGGTAAAACCAGTTAATTTGGGAATTTTACCCGCGTCGCGGCAACAGTGAACTAATAAGCATTTCGTTCCAAAAACTTTGCAACTTCCCTTACAGCACGGTTTTCTTTAGCCATTCCTTTTGTACTGTGAGGTAATATGGATACTCCATTAAAAATATTATAATGTAGGGTCAGGAAATGGTTTTTGTATTTAAAATCCCAGTCAAGGGTGTCTGAATCGTCAACCTGGTTTAAGAAGTTGACATGAAGACCCTCAGAAAGTATATCGGCAATTGAATAAAATTTTGTAACACCGCAATTGTCATCAATCACGGCCTCTGTACCTCCGTAATTTGTTTTTAAATGATAGCACATAGAGTTGGAATTTATTATTGTTGGATTAAAACGGATTAGTATTGTTTAGTTATGATTTAAATTTTTTTGCCTTTCTTGCCGCCTTTATTGCATCCTTATCACCAGATAAGACCTTTTCGGCACCAACATTTTTTCCATTAGTCGGGCAACCATATTTATCATTTTTCTTAAATACGGAGCAACCCGATAAAGTCAAAATGCATACCACTACGATTAATAATCTTTTCATTAACTTTTCATTAATTATATGACGTAATTTTTTTCATACTGGATGCGTGGCATGTTGTTAAGACCCAAACTTTTTTTACCATACTTACGTTTAAATCCTTATCCCGGCTTTAAACCAATCTGCATACATTATATAATTGTCTGCAATACGGGCTATCTCACCATCTATTAACTCCTGCGGGATATTTTTTATTTTTTTAGCGGGAACTCCTGCATAGATGCTCCCGGGCTCTATCTCGGTATTTTCGAGAACAACGGCTCCGGCAGCTATTATGCAGTTACAGCTAATTTTGGTATTATCCATCACAATTGCACCCATACCTATGAGTACATTATCATCTATAACGCATCCGTGTACGATTGCATTGTGTCCTATACTCACATTATTTCCGATTTTAGTAGCTGCTTTTTTGTAAGTGCAATGAATCACAGCTCCGTCCTGTACATTTACCTTATTGCCAATGCGAATTGTGTTCACATCCCCGCGTATAACAGCATTAAACCACACGCTACAATCATCGCCCATTATAATATCACCGGCAAGGGTAGCATTGGGTGCGATATAGCAGTTGCTTCCCCAGGCAGGTTTTATCCCTTTTACTTCAAGTATTAAAGACATATTTTTTTCTTTACAAGCGATAGTACTTTTAGCAACCCGGTTGTGTCACTCACTTGTACTTTTTGTTCTCGGGGCATCTATAATAAATGCCATAGAGATGTAATAAAAATTAAACCATTAATTAAATCGATTCGTGTACTAATTTCGCATAAATTCCTGAATCGCGAAGTAAATTAACATCGTATCACTCAGGTGAAACTTGCAGGCAGTACATTGTAAATTGTTTACTCCTTTGACCAATCGTCAAATATTTCTGAATCACATTGGGCAAACATCACCTACGCCCCTGGCTCTGGAAATTGTAAAAGCGGAAGGGTGTAAATTATACGATATCAATAACAAGGAATATATTGATTTTATTGGCGGCATAAGTGTATGCAATATTGGCCACGGAAACAAAAAAGTTATTGGCGCCATCAACAAGCAGATGAATGATTACATGCATGTAATGGTAAACGGCGAATTGATTTTATCCCCTCAGACCGAATATGCAAAATTATTGACGGATAATTTGCCATCTTCTCTTAGCTCAGTTTTTTATACTGCTTCCGGAACCGAAGCCACAGAAGGAGCTATGAAGCTGGCAAAGAGATATACAGGCCGGACTGAAATAGCTGCTTTCGATAAAAGTTACCATGGAAGTACGCAAGGTTCATTGAGCATCATGGGCGATGAATACTGGCGCAACGCCTTCAGGCCATTATTGCCCGGAATAGTTCACCTCACTTTTAATTCATTTGAAAGCCTTGAAAAAATAACAGATCAAACTGCCTGTGTGGTTGCTGAAACCATACAAGCTGAAGCCGGCGTAATTGTGCCTGCAAAAGAATGGATACATGCTCTCCGGCAAAAATGCGATGAAACAGGCGCCTTGCTTATTCTGGATGAAATTCAATGCGGCTTTGGCAGGAACGGAACCTTATGGGCTTTTCAGCAATTCGATATAGTCCCGGACATTTTGTTGCTGGGTAAAGCGCTGGGTGGAGGAATGCCGTTAGGTGCTTTTATTTCTGATAAAAAAACAATGGATTGCCTTACAAGTAATCCGGTTCTCGGTCATATCAATACTTTTGGCGGCCATCCGGTTTGTTGCGCTGCAGGTAACGCAGCCATGCAGGTTCTGTTAAGAGAAAATATTATTGACTCAGTGTTTGAAAAAGAAAACTTGTTTCTGGAACATCTTCAATCTTCAAAAATTAAAAGTATAAGAAGCAAAGGATTAATGATAGCCCTTGAATTTGAGAATTTTGAAGAGAATAAAAAAGTAATAGATGCCCTTCTGCAGTTGCCCGGCAACCCGATACCGCAAAGCAATTCCACAATCACACCGGCGATATTTACCGACTGGTTTTTATTTGCACCGGAATGCCTGAGAATAGTCCCCCCGCTTACAATCACCCGTGACGAAATAATATTTGCCTGTTCTATAATCACACAAACTCTGGATCGCCTTTGATATTTTTCAGGTAAAACCAATTCCATCTGCAATTCAATTGATCAGATCTTTTTCAAGAAAGAAATCAAAATAAATATTGCAAATGTCAATTTCCTTTATTTACTTTGTATTTCAAAGCACTTTTATGGATGCACAAAATGAATCTTTGCAGGACCTGCAACACATCAAGCGAATGATGGAACGCAGTACCAGGTTTAGCAGCTTAAGCGGCTTTAGTGGTATAGCTGCGGGTATATGTGCATTAGTCGGAATTTGGCTTGCAATTAAAGCGATTGCTGCATGGAAGCACGACAATCCTGGTAATTTGAATATATCGAGAGATGAACTCGGTGCTAAATTGTTGATTATCGCTGTCGCTACGTTTGCAGCCGCAGCTATTTCATCGTTTATTTTTGTTTATAGGCGGTGCAGGAAACTCGGTATCCCGGTACTTGGAATGTCAGCAAGAAGAGTGGTTATTAATATAGCAATTCCTTTATTTGCTGGTAGCTTGTTTATATTGCGATTGGCTACCCAGGGCGCATTTGAATTAATTCCTCCTGCCTGCCTAATGTTTTACGGAATCGCATTAGTTAATGCGTCTAAATATACTTTGGATGAAATAAAGTACCTGGGATATACAGAAATTATTATTGGTATTATTAACTTATGGATATTGGGATACGGATTAATTTTCTGGGGAGTTGGCTTTGGTGCTATGCACATAGTGTATGGTGTAATTATATGGTTGAAGTATGAGAAAAATTCTGTTGAGCAATACCAACAATAAGAAATGAACAACCCAATACAAAATCTTAATAAAGTTTTTGACAGCCGGGTAAGGCTGGGCATAATGAGCACTCTTATGGTGAATGATGAAATAAATTTTAATGATCTGAAACAACTAATAGATGTAACAGATGGCAATCTCGCATCTCATATGAAATCGCTTGAGGAAAGCGGCTACGTAAAAGTCAACAAAGGTTTTATCGGGCGAAAGACTAACACCACTTATGCTGTTACAAAAGCCGGGCAAAAGGCATTCCAGCAACATTTAGATGCATTGGAACAAATGATTAAAACAATAAAATAAATTTTTTTTGTATGTATACTTTGAAATTCAAAGCACTTTTAAAAATGAAAAGTAAAGAAATAAAATTAATACGGCGGCTCATAGGATTTTTTATAGTCGCTTTATTTCTAAGCGGGCTTACAGCAATTCCAGTTGACCCTGAACTGTCTTTTTTACTGAAATTTTTTCCACCGGATACCTCTACGTCCCGCTGGCTAAGCAAAGTTTTAGCTGCATACCAAAATACAAACCGGGACAATTCTTTTTTGCTGTACGGCTACGACTGGCTGGCCTTCGCACATTTTGTGCTCGCCATTCTTTTTATAGGCCCTTACAAAGATCCCGTTAGGAACATATGGGTTATAGAATTTGGGCTTATTGCCTGTGTTTTAATTTTTCCACTCGCCTTCATAGCCGGCCATTTTAGGGGAATCCCGATTGGGTGGCAACTGATAGATTGCTCTTTTGGTTTGTTTGGATTTGTGCCGTTGTGGATTTGTTATCGCAAAGTCAAAACCCTCGAAATCAAAGCAGCTTCATGAATTCATATTTTAAAATAACACTTATCACTTTTACTATTTGGATGCTATGTGCCAGCATAAACAGTTTGCTTTGCAGCACCTATCTATGTTTTGCCGGCGACCATCTAAACGAATGGTTCATTTTAATATTTGCAATTTTTGTATTATCGCTGTTTTGCTCAGCGCCAGGCTTTTTCATCTTTTGGATTGTGCTGATTATAAATTTCCAAAAGTGGATTGGAGAAAGAGCGTTATTCAGAGTTGCTATTTCAACAGGTTTTATTCTCGCCCTCATCACAGGGATTATTGCCTCCCTGTTATTTAAGAATGAATTCCCAACGGGCCAATATATAATTGCTGGCATTGTGATACTTTCTGCAATCACCAGCATCCTTATGCATTTTAATCATTTCAAAAAAATAAAAATCAGGCGTAATGAAAACAGGATCATCTAAGGTATTACTCATTGTTTCAGGGGCAATTCTCTTTAATAGTATTTTCTGGAAAGAAAAACCGGGAATAAATACAATCATTTTTGATGCATTCATTTGTGCATCGGTTTTTTTTGTATTCCCCTATTCTTTAAGGAATAATATTTCAAAATCGCTGTTTGCAGCTCACTTGATAACTGCGACAATGTTATTAGCACAAAATACTGTGTTAAGTAAAATAGGCTTTAGCGCAACATTGTTACTTTTTATTTCATTCTCGCAATACATCCATCGTTCGGCCTGGTATGCAGGCGGCTCGGCACTACTGAATTATGTTCTTAGTATCCCCAACTTTTTTCGCGAGATAAAAAATGTAAACAGTATAAAAATAAATTTCCCGGCATCGTCGAGAACATTGAGAATGTTTATCATCCCTGCTGCAATACTCATTGTTTTCTTTATAATTTATACGGCCGCAAACCAGGTTTTTTCAGGTATTGTGGTACACATAAATGAAATAATCCATAGCTGGCTGGCGCATGCCTTCGACTGGGTATGTCCGGCACGGATCGGCTTCTTTTTTACAGGCCTTTTAATTGTCTGTGGTCTGTTACTTAGAAGCAGGAGTACTTATTTTTCTGACAAAGACATGAGACAGCAAAATGATCTTTCAAGAAAGAAAATATTTTTAAAAAAATGGCGGGAAAATCCTTTTGCAGATTTACTTTCTATAGTCACCGGGAAGGGAGCAACGGGAGTTCTGGCTTTAAAAAATGAATTTACAACAGGCATTATCAGCCTTACCTTATTGAATATTCTTTTACTGCTGGTAAACCTTACAGATATTGAATATGTATGGATGGGATATACATACAATACAAATTCAAACCTGTCAGCCTATGTGCACGAAGGCGCCGGGCTACTCATTCTCTCAATTGTGCTTTCCATGCTTCTGCTTTTATTTTTCTTTCGGGGCAATCTGAATTTCTATAAAAAAAACAGATCGCTCCGGCTCGGTGCTTACCTCTGGATCTTTCAAAATTCATTTCTCGCCCTATCCGTATTTATGCGGAACTATTATTACATCTCTCACTATGGATTGGCATATAAGCGCATTGGACTCCTGTTTTTTCTTGTTATGGTAATAGCTGGCCTATTTACTGTATTTCTTAAAATTTACTACACCAAAACGCCGTACTATCTTTTACGGATAAACGTATGGGTGGCATTATCTCTTCTTGTATTTGCCACATTTTTCGATTTTGATGAAACGATAGCCCAATACAATCTTGCTAAAAAATCTACGATACCTGTAGATGTTCCTTTTCTGCTTTCTCTTTCAGATAGAACATTGCCCTTAATTGAAAAAAACAGGGACGTACTTGAAGCAGATAAGGCGCACGATTTTTTTCATGAAGGATACCGATTTGAATCTGCCATTGATTTATTTGAATATAGAAAAAAAGAATTTTTAGAAACGCAAAAACATTATTCGTGGTTGTCATGGAATATCGCTGACGAAAATGTAAAGCAAGCCTTAGCTCCTCCGCAAGAGGCTTTATCCACAAAATAAAGTCAGCTATCAAAATTTTTATACCATGAAGAAAATTCCTTTTATCAATTATTTCCTGCTGATAGCGATAATTACACTCCTTTTGGCAATTATTTATGCGGTCGTTCAGCAGGCATATCGTTCCGGCGCAAACGATCCGCAAATTCAAATCGCCCGGGATATTAATTTAAAACTTCAACAGGGTAAATCGGTCGAAAATTATTTTACCGATACAATTGATATTGCACGAAGTCTTTCGGTTTTTAACACGCTATTTGATGCTGAAGGAGAGCCGGTTTGTTCATCCGGTTACCTCCAAAATAAAATGCCCAAAATACCCAACGGCGTTTTTGAATTTACCAAAACTGCTGGTGAGCACGAGGTAACCTGGCAACCCCAGCCAGGAGTAAGGATGGCGATGGTGATCGTAAAATCAGCATCTTTTCCGGCGGCCTTTGTTGCATCAGGCAGGTCTCTGCAGGAGGTTGAAATGAGAGAGTACAATCTTAAAACCACCATCTTTTTTGGCTGGATTATATGCATCGCTCTGGTCTTACTTCATGTCGCCGTAAATTTTTACAAAACAACCAAAATAAATTCCATCAATATATGAAAACATCACAGGCATGGATAGGTCATTTTGAAAGCAATTTTAAAATTAAAAGGATTGACTGGAACCTAAATCCTCAGTTAACCATTAGTGAAAGGCAAAATATTTTGTCAGCATTGAAGGCGTGGCAATTGGGTGAAACATCGGATGGTTCCCATTTATTGAGAGCCTCTAAAAAATATGCTGAGGCCGTTGGGGATAGTTACTATTTGGAAGCAGTAGAATTATTTATTAAAGAAGAGCAAAAGCACGGTAATAACCTTGGGAAATATTTAGATAGCATAGGCGAGAAAAGGCTTAAAAAAAATTGGGCAGATACCATGTTTAGGAAAGTGAGGTATTATAATTCAAGTATGGAACTGTGGACCCTGGCCGTAATTACAGTAGAAAGCACAGCACAGCTTTTTTATCAATCTCTGAAGGATGCTACGGGTTGCAAACTTTTAAAACAAATATTCACTGATATTTTAATTGACGAGGCTTTTCACATCGACTTTCAATGTGAAAGGTTCCAGTTAATTTATGAATCTAAAAATGCCGTTTCAAAATTTCTATGCTTTTACCTGTATAAATATTTTTATTTCCCGGTTATAATCCTTGTGTGGTTTGTCTACAGGAAAACTTTTATAGCAGGCAAAAATGATTTCAACGTCTATTTTAGAAGAATGAGTATGAAGTTTAAAAAGACTATTGGAAGGTTAAAGCGAACAGGATTAAAGAAATGTTATCCAGATACCATATTCGAAATAAAAAGGAGTTAATCAATTTACCATCTTTGTCCATCGTTTTTTTACTATAAAAAAATTACCCGGGTTTAATAAAACACCCGGGTAATAGAATATGATAATAAAAAATTACTTTAAAAATCAAGCCCCATACTAAAATAATAAATTGGCTTACCTTGAAAGAAGCCACTCATTGGCCAGCCTGCATCAAACTTTAAGAAATAACTTAGCAAGGTGCTTCTCGCACCAAACCCGTAACCACCAAGAAAAGGGCCAATGCCCGGTGCTTTAATTTTTATTTGTACTGTGGGGTCAGAAGGGTCGGAATAGGTAATTGAAGGACGACCGATCTTATCATAAGCGCCATTCCATGCAGAACCAAGGTCTACAAATTGTACCAGTTGGAAATTTCTAATAAAGGCGTTATTGATCGGCTTGCTGAAGAGTGTTGTAAATACCGGTAGGCGGAATTCGCTATTGATAACTGCAGAGTTGTTTCCGTTAGCTGCATTTTGTATAAAGCCGCGAAGGTTTACGGCAAGGGTCTGGAATGCGTAATCAGCGTCAGGATCAGGCCGGTTATTAGGATTAAAGTAACGATAGGTTTGGACACCATTCTTTTCTTTTATATTGTTCCCAAACGTAAACCAATTATCAACTCCGCCGAGGTAATAAATAAGTTTTTGATTGCCCCAGCTGAAATCGGCAGCAACCCTGCCTGCCCAAATAAAATTGCGGTAAATTGGATAATAAGCCCTTGCATCAAAACCAAAATTAAAAGTATAGCGGCCCTCAGCATTTGCCAGTTTGCTCAATTGGGAATTCCAATCTACATATGCCTTATACCTTATGCCATTCCAGATATTTTGCGCCGGGTTCAATGTGTTATCATATACATATTCCAGGTGCAACAGGCCGTATGTTTTAGATTGATCCGGGGCCGGTAGAGATATGTTATCAAAAGTGCTTACCACAGCTCTGTCTTTTCTAACGCCTGCGCTTATACGCACACTTTTTGTTACATCAAAGGGGTAACTTATCCCAGCCTGGTATAAATTTGAAAACAACCTGCCGGGATAGCCTACAGAGCCGGAGGAAAATGTAACATCCTGAACACTCCGGTAATAAGTTAATCCCCAATCTATTCTTTTCCTGAGATTGCTGAATTGAAAAAGCCAATCGTTATCCTTTAAATTAGTCGAAAGACGAAACCCTCCTGAAATTTTTATGTCTTCCATAATATCAGCAATACCCAGCCTCACCATACCATTTAAGCCATTGTTTGAGGTAAGATTGATGGGGCCTGAGCCACCCTGGTATAGCTGGTATTTTGTCCCCAACACATTATTATTAAAACCGGCAACAACATATTCAGTTGCAAATTTCAAGGGTTTATAAGGATAAAGTTTCGCGGTGTTTAATACGGTTGGTTCATTTTGAACAATACCCGGATAATTCTTTCCGGCATTGGATGTATCCGTTTTCTCATTTTTAAATTCGTTCTGGAAAATATCTTCCTGCTGCCCCGATGTATCAATAATCGCCGTTATCGTTTCCTGCCCCCTTGAGATTCGGTCCATCTCCATTAACCGTTTCATATAGGCCGTGGGCGGAACAGATACGTTGCGCCTTCGTAAAGTATTTTCATCAATCTTAAGCTTGTATAATATCTTATCATCACTTTGCCTGGTCACCTCACTTACCTGGTTGTTATCTCCCGCTTCCCGGGTTTCGCGAAGGCTGCTGGCATAGTTTGTTAAAGGAAACACATAGGCAGAATCACTGGTAACGGAAACAACTGCAATAGAATCCACATCCTGCTTCTGATATGATTTAAGAACAGAATCCACTTCTATTTCGGTAGGATTGCGGAGTATATCATCTCCTATCAGAACTAACGTATCAAGTCCTTCTCTTTGAGTAGAAAAGAAACCGGCATAACGATTTCCTACACCATTTTCATCACTCACGAATGTGAAGTGATTTGTGTTATACTGTGTAGGATATCTCGCATTCCCGAATTTTAACTTAGTGAGTTGTGTTATCTGGTTAAGTTCGGGTCTGTTAGTAGCAAAGTCTGTTATCAGAAAGACATTATACTTATTATTAAGCAAAGAAGTATCCGAACCCCTGGCTCTCGAAGATGGACGATTGCTGGAAAAAATAATACCGTCCTTATTCGGGAAAGCTACAAACGAGGGGTCAAGGTCATCATACACGTCGTTGGTAACTTGCTTTAATTTTTCATTTTCTATATCGTAAGTATATATATCAGAATGGCCATTTTTCACTGCGCTGAAAAGCAGCGTCCTGCTATCCCGCATGTACTTCATATCCTGAACCTGGTCAAGTAAATCGGTAAGATCTCTCTTGAAAGGTTTTACTCTTGTAATTACATCAAAGACAAATAATTTTATGCGACCTTCTTCTTCATATAAAACGGAAAGCCTTGTTCCCTTTGGGTCCCACGCCATCATCGGGTAGTTAGGGTTTATCTCATCCAGTTTTGCCTTCGCGCCAAATTTTAAAAGGACCTTATCCTTGTCTTCTTCATTTAGCAGGAGTTTATATTGGCCTTTATCATATTTTACAACGGCAAACGATCCATTCCGTTTGTTCGGATTTACATTGAAATGAAAAAAATCTTTTCTTTTCCCAACTGTAACGCTGGTGATCTCACTTCCCTTGGGATAATTTCTTCTGCGTGAAATGTCTTTATCATATTTCTCTTCCTGGTATTGCATAAAATCCGCAAGCACTTCTTTGAATTTTCTTTTCTTGGTAACCTGGTTGCTTGCCCTGTTTAAACTTTTGTAAACCCTTGCCAGGTACATTAAGTAAGTCGTATTTTCTTTCTTATACCTTTCTTCAATGTAATACCAAAAAGCGTGGCCGGCAAGCAGCGGCTTTTCAAAAGCAAACTGGTAAAAGTTTTTGTAGTCGCCACTTAATATTTCACTTTTCAGATCATCATCAAGTTGGGTACTCCAGTTTTGACCCACATAGGCAACATAGCCGTCAATAAGCCATTGAGGTAAATCAAGCAATGCCTGGTTGCCGGCGACTTCTCCAAGATCGTCTCCGAATAATATATTTTGAGTAAGAATATGTGCAATGCCTTCTTTTATTTGCCGGCGTAAATCAGCATGATCGCTGGTATAATAAATGATCATTTTATTATTTACCAGCTTTGTTAAACCGCCGGTATTTTGCCAGTCAATGCCAAGGCCTATATTACTTTGTTGAAGATCATTAAAGCTATTATAAAGAACTATATTGGCACGGCGCTGTAAACTATATTCAACGAATCTTTCTACTCCCGGTAATTCTTCTTCAGCAACCTGTAGAACAAATTTTGCCAGTTCCTGGCCACCCTGGCTAAAATAAGTATTGAAGTTTCTTGTTTGATAATATTGCCATTTAAATTTTTTATACTGTACCCGGTTTTTGCCAAATTCCACACTGCTTACCTGTGCAATTAACACTGTGCTTATTAAAATAAAAAAAGTAAAAAGAAGAAAAATTTTTTTGTGCATTCGTTTCTTGTGATCTTGCATATATCGGTTATAATTGCTCTAAAATTACTCGTTTCGGGTTAATCGATAAAATGAAATTAATATATACTAACATACGGTATGCTCCAAATTAAAGTTTTAACATTTAATCCTGTTGAGGAAAACACTTATCTTCTTTTTAATGAAAAAAATGAATGCATAATTATAGATCCGGGCTGCTATTATGATAACGAAAGGGAAGCCCTAACCGTTGCTATTGACGAAAATAATTCGCAGCCGAAAATGCTGCTGAATACGCATTGTCATCTTGATCATGTATTTGGAAATAAATTCATTGCCGAAAAATACAACCTTACCCTTCACTTGCACAAGACTGAGGAACAAATGCTGAAAATGGCACCTGCTTCGGGGCTTATGTTTAATTTGCCATTTGATAATTATACGGGTGAATTTATATTTTTAGATGATGGCGACACAATTTCCTTCGGCGACGATAAACTGGAAGTAATACATGCGCCCGGGCACTCGCCTGGCAGCATTTGTTTTTATTGTGAAGAGCAAAAATTTATAATAGGCGGGGATGTCTTATTCAACAATAGCATCGGCCGAACTGACCTGCCCGGTGGCAGCCATACGGATCTGATAAAAAGTATAAAAGAAAAGCTTTTTGCACTTCCTGACGATGTGCTCGTTTATAGCGGCCATGGGCCTGAAACTTCGATAGGATATGAGAAGAGAAACAATCCTTTTCTCTCATGAATAAATTATGAATTCAGCCAAATTTCATTCTGTTTATTTTTTCATTTTACTATTCTTTCTTTTCTTATCCTCATGCGAAATGAAGAGTCATTCTTCCAATGGGATTACATTTAGCAATGCAATATTGTACAATCAATATATTGTTGAAAGGCATAAAGAATTAATCGAAGACGTCGATATTTATAACCTCGCAATTGAACATGATTACAACTTTGCCTCAAAAACCCTAGATTCTATCGTATTGCATGCTACTCAGGGCTTGCTGGATATAAGACACATGGCGCCTTATAAAGGGGATTCAGCTTTCAGAGAGGTCTCTGCCGATCTTTTTAAATATTATTCCGGGAAATTTATCGAACAAGCTAAAATACTTATTCAACTAAAAGAAAAAATGGATAGCGATAAAGCCGGTTATGAAGAGATTAAAATATTGAATGAATTGGCAAAAAAAATCGATGCGCATTCGGCATCACTACAGATACGCGTACAGGAGATCCAAAGAAGATTTGCCAGGAAAAACAATTTTACCCTTTCGAAATAATTTTTTTATTAAATATCTCAGCTCACTTTTTTTTCTCCATTACCAGTTCAATCAATACTCCATTTGTTGATTTGGGATGAAGAAAACAAACCATTTTATTATCTGCGCCGTCCCTTGGCTTTTCATTTATCAAATTGAAACCTTCAGCTACCAACCGCTTTACTTCAGCCTCAATATCTTCCACTTCAAATGCAATGTGGTGCATTCCCTCACCTTTTTTTTCAATAAAAGAATTAATGACACTGCCAGGGGCATATGCTTCCAAAAGCTCTATCTTAGTTCCTCCTTTTTCAAAAAAGGCGGTATTTACCTGCTCGCTTTCAACCGCTTCGGTTTTATAGCAAGGTGTATTTAGAAGCTTTTCAAAAAGGGGGATTGACGCCGAGAGTTTTTTTACGGCAATGCCGATATGTTCAATTTTAGCCATTCAAGTTTTAATACAAAACTACAATTAGCGATTCAACATAACAGGGTAATTTCAAATTAAAAATTTGTTTTCGACTTTGGTAAAAATGGGTCTACATCAAAGCATAACTAAGTTTTTAATACCATTTGGTGTAAATTTGTAAGAATTAGAAAAACTTGAAAATTTATGTTGAAACTACCGGTATACTTAGATAATAATGCTACAACTCCAATGGATCCGAGGGTATTGGAAGCAATGATCCCATATTTTACCGATCACTTCGGAAACGCTGCCAGTCGCAATCACCCATTTGGCTGGGAGGCTGAAGAGGCCGTTGATTATGCACGTGAGCAGGTGGCGCGGTTGATCGCGGCTGATCCTAAGGAAATTATCTTTACTTCAGGAGCTACAGAAGGCGATAATCTTGCACTTAAAGGTGTCTTTGAAATGTATGCGACAAGGGGAAATCATATAATTACTGCAACTACCGAGCATAAGGCGGTGCTTGATTCCTGCAGGCATATTGAAAAATTAGGTGGGGAAGTAACTTATTTGGAGGTGAAGGAGAATGGCATAATTGATCTTAAAGAGCTTGAGGCCGCAATGAAGCCAACAACCATTTTAGTAGCTATTATGTATGCCAACAATGAAATTGGTGTAATTCAACCGATAAAAGAAATTAGTGCAATTGCAAAAAAGCATGGAGCATTATTATTTTCTGATGCTACGCAGGCAGTTGGTAAAATACCGGTTGATGTAAATAAAGATGGGATTGATCTTATGGCTTTTTCTGCACATAAGATGTATGGCCCAAAAGGGGTTGGTGCGCTGTACGTTCGTCGTAAAAATCCAAGAGTTAAAGTTACCGCCCAAATGGATGGTGGCGGGCATGAAAGAGCCATGCGGAGCGGGACGCTAAACGTACCCGGTATAGTTGGATTCGGCAAAGCTTGTGAACTTTGTCAACTGGACATGGAGAAAGACACAGAGCGCATCAGTCAACTTCGTGACAAATTGGAAAGCTCTTTATTAAAACTTGAGGAAGCATATGTCAATGGTAGCACCGAACATCGTTTACCACATGTGAGCAATATAAGCTTTAAGTACGTTGAAGGCGAGGGCCTTATGATGGGCTTTAATAAAAACATTGCTGTAAGTTCCGGATCAGCCTGCACTTCCGCATCGCTTGAGCCTTCCTATGTATTAAAAGCGCTTGGATTAGGAGATGACCTGGCACATTCTTCGCTGCGTTTTGGATTAGGCCGTTTTACCACAGAGGAGCAGATTGATTATACTATTGACCAGGTAAGTTCAACAGTATTGAGGTTAAGAGAAATGAGCCCGTTATGGGAAATGTGGAAAGAAGGTATTGATCTCGAAAAAATAGAGTGGGCAGCGCATTAAATGAATAAACACATCTGTTGAATAATTCGTAAATTGTAAAAAGAAAATTCAGATATCTAAAAAATAAAAAGCATGGCATATTCAGATAAAGTTATAGATCATTATCAAAACCCTAAAAATGTAGGGACTTTAGATAAAAGCAAAAAAAATGTGGGAACCGGGCTAGTCGGAGCACCAGAGTGTGGCGATGTTATGCGTCTTCAGATAGAAGTGGACGATGAAACAGGAATGATCAAGGATGCGAAATTCAAAACATTCGGTTGCGGGTCCGCTATTGCATCTTCCTCGTTGGCCACGGAGTGGCTTAAGGGCAAAAGCGTTGACGATGCATTAAAAATTGATAATATGGATATCGTGGAAGAACTCAATCTTCCGCCGGTAAAAATACATTGCTCGGTTTTAGCTGAAGACGCGATAAAGTCAGCAATTAATGATTACCGGATCAAAAACGGCCTGGAAAAAATTAAGTTCGAAGAAAGCCTCGTACATTAATTTTTACAATCTACTTCCCAATTTTTTTTGATTGTTATGCATATGCGTTAATGCAAAAGCGATTTTTAATAAATTTAAAATTGGTACTATGATATATGTGAGCGACAAGGCAAGAGAAAAGGTTTTTAAGTTGCAGAAGGATGCAAACCTATCTAATGATGATTATTTCCTTAGAGTTAGTGTTGTAGGAGGAGGTTGTTCCGGGCTCAGCTACAAGATGGATTTTGACAATGAAAAAAAGCCTATGGACCAGGAGTTTGACGACAATGGAGTCAAGGTGGTCACTGATCTAAAAAGTTTTCTTTACCTCGTTAATACTACGTTGGATTTTAGTGATGGCTTGAATGGCAAAGGGTTTTACTTTAGTAATCCAAATGCCAGTCGAAGTTGCGGCTGCGGCGAAAGTTTTGCGGTTTGATTTTTTAATTTTATTTACGAAACAGGCTTTCATAATTATGACAGCCTGTTTTTTATAAGCAGGTCTTCTGACGGCAGAATTTGGCATCATCCCTTTTATCCAGGCTCGAATACCACTTTATTTACTACCAGCTTTCAGGTAACTTTTCTTTCTTTTTGGGAGGTTCTGGTGGAGGTGGTGGCGGAGGGATTTCCTTATTGAATTCAGGTTGTACAGGCGGTGTAGGTGGAACTGGTGGCACCGGAACAATAGCCGGAATTGGCGGTGGTGGAGGCGGTGGAACTTTTACCTTTGATTGTGCAAACGAGGCCGCAGAAAATAAAAGAAATGCTCCCAGGAATTTTACGTGCAAAGATTTCATGATTGAATGTTTTCAGTAGGATGCCGCAATTCGTATTTTCCATAAAATAAAAAAAGCCCTGTTGTAACAGGGCTTCAGCAGTTTGTTCAGGTAAACTTTTCATAGCAAAATCTCTGAAGATTGCTTTTCCTGCAGAAAGAAAGATAGGGTCATTCTTAATTTCAGAGATATTTTTAATATAGAAAAATGACACAAAAATCAAATTAGGCAAGCCGATAGTAAGTAAGACACCCCTATATTTAAAAACGCTGCTTTATCCTAAATCGAAAACTTTTAATTACTTTTCAAACCAGAATATAACTTTTCCTCAAGGATGATATCTATTGCCAAAAAAGAATTACGACAGTTTTTCAGCAGCCTGACAGGTTATATAACTATCATTGTGTTTCTACTGTTAAATGGCTTTTTTCTTTTTTTTTTAAAGGATACTAACCTGTTTGATTTCGGCTACGCAAACTTGGACCAGTTTTTTGATCTGGCTCCATGGATTTTCCTTTTCCTCATACCTGCATTGTCAATGCGCAGTTTTGCCGATGAATTCAGGTCCGGAACCTTTGAGATTTTGCAAACGAAGCCCATTACCAATTGGCAGATTTCAATGGGCAAATATTTTGCAGTAATCATCGTTATTCTTGTCACCTTATTACCCACAGTACTATACGTTTATACCATTCATTATTTAGCCGCTGAAGGTGGCATTGACATTGGCGGCATTATCGGATCATATCTTGGCTTAATATTTCTGGCCGGCGTTTTTGCAGCGATAAGCCTTTGGTGTTCTTCTGTTACTTCAAATGCGGTGGTAGCTTTTTTGTTGGGAGCTTTTTCCTGCCTGGTTCTGTATTTTGGATTTAATGCTATCAGCAAGCTTCCCGTTTTTTCGGGGAACGTTGATTATTACCTGGAGATGGCCGGGATAGATTTTCATTACAGGAGCATAAGCCGCGGGGTGGTTGATACCAGGGACATTGTTTATTTTATCAGCCTCATTTTTCTTTTTCTTTTTTCAACTCAAAAAATTCTTTCAAAAAAATAGCGCATTAACTAATGAAGTTCTCTTCTTCAGAATAAAATATGGGCGTTTAATTGTAGTTATTATTTTATTAATAGCCGTGAATTTGTTAGCTGCAACGTTTCATTTCCGCATTGATCTTACCAATGAAAACAGATTTACAATATCATCTCCTGCAAAAAAAATACTAAGGAATATCGATAATACCATTGAAATCGATATTTTTTTAAAAGGCGATCTTCCATCAGGTTTTAAAAAACTTGCAATTACTTCAGAAGAGTTGCTGCAGGAATTCAAGGAGTATGCAAAAGGCCACATTCGTTATAGATTGATAGCACCTGATGACGTAATGCCCGGAACGGAAAGAAGCTATGCCGATACGCTCACGGCATTAGGCATTATCCCAATCAATTTAAAGGTGCAATTAAAAGCGGGAGAGCAATCACAGTACGTATATCCTGCTGCATTAGTGAGATACAAGGACAAGATGCTTGCTGTAAATTTATATTCCGGAACAAAAACAATAATCACTCCTCCTGAATTAAACAGCGCCGAAGCATTGCTGGAATATAAATTTGCTGACGCCATAAACAGGATAAAAGAAAATCATAAAACGCTTGTCGCCTATTCTACAGGAAACGGAGAACCGGGAGGAGCCAATGTTTACGATCTTGTAGAAAATGTGTTGAGAAAAAATTATGAATTATTCACAATTGATATTGCCAGGGAACCAATAATTCCTGACACATTTAAATTGTTGATGATCGTAAAACCAACAATTTCCTTTACTGAAGAAGAGAAATTAAAAATTGATCAATACGTTATGCGTGGCGGCAAAGTACTATGGTTTATAGACAGGCTTAATGCTGAAATGGATAGCCTGAGAATTAAGAACCAGGTTGTTGCATATGATCGTAATTTAAAACTGGAAGACCTTTTATTCCGGTATGGAGTAAGGATCAACCCGGACCTTTTGATGGATCTTCAATGTGATTTTTTGCCTTTTGATGTAAATGGGAATAAGCAATTTGAATTTTTGCATTGGAATTACTTTCCATTGTTTGAATCAAGGCAAAATAGTGTTATTAATAAAAACCTCGGGTTAGTTGCCGGCCGGTTTGTGAATTCTATAGATACTGTAAGTGCCCCCGGAATTAAGAAAACAATATTGTTAAGTTCTTCTTCAAATGCACGAACAATTGAAACGCCAGCGCTTATAAGTGGTGAAGAAAACAGAAATGCACCTGAAGATGAGGCGTATAAAAAGCAAAATATTCCCGCTGCTGTTTTATTAGAAGGAAAATTCACTTCGCTTTATAAAAACAGGGTAAGCCAGGCGATTTTAGATACCAACATTAAATACGGCACACCTTTTTTGCCGCAATCTATTCAGGATAACAAAATGATAGTCGTGGCAGACGGCGATATTGTATTAAACGGCGTTTTACAAGGGCAACCATTACCAATGGGAGTGAATCCATATACGGTTGAAACCCAGTATCAATACCAGTTTGCAAATAAGCAATTTGTAGAAAATTGCATTGAATATCTTATTAACGACGCCGGGCTTAGTGAAGCAAGAGCAAAGGACTATACATTAAGACTACTTGATCCCAAAAAAGTGTCGAATCAAAAGACTGTTTGGCAAATTATAAATACAGTTCTACCGGTTTTACTTATCATTCTATTTGGAATAATTTATCAATGGTGGCGAAGGAGAAAATACAGTAGCTGATCTATAAAAAATCTTTAGGCCTAATTCTTTAGGATAGCCATCACTTATCTTTACCGGAATATTTTTATAAATGAATGCAACTGAATGGACTTATCTCATCTTCGGAATTGTATTAACAATTGCAATAGTTTTTGACCTGGGCCTGCTAAGCAGGCAATCAAAAACCATTTCATTAAAGCAGGCTTTTTTTCAAACGATTTTTTGGGTGGGCCTTGGGCTCGGATTTTTTTTATTCGTTTGGTTTGAAGACGGGCAAACAATTGCCCTGGAATATATAAGTGCTTATCTCATGGAATGGGGCCTCAGCATTGATAACATTTTTGTTTTCATTCTTATATTTTCATACTTCGGAATTTCCGAACAACATACTAACAGAGTCTTGTTGCTTGGAATATTGCTGGCTGTTATTTTACGGGTCATATTTATTACCGCCGGTATTGTACTCGTAGAAAGATTCTTTTGGATACTGTACATATTTGGAGCCTTCCTTGTGTATACCGGCTTAAAAATGTTTTTCATTAATAGTGATAAAGAATTTCATCCCGAAAGCAATGCCGTTTATAAATTTTTAAAAAAAATAGTTCCGCTTACCCATGAAAGCAATAATGGAAAGTTCACAAAGAGGATAAATGGCCAACGACATTTTACGATGTATTTTGTAGTATTGATCATGCTTGCCACGACTGATATTGTGTTTGCACTTGACTCTATTCCCGCGGTGTTTGCAATTACTCAAACCAAAATGGTAATCTACACTTCTAATATTTTTGCAGTATTAGGATTACGCTCCCTGTTCTTTTTACTTAAGGGAGCTGTCGGCAAATTTCAATATCTCAAAGAGGGAATCGCGATAATTTTAGTTTTTATCGGGGCAAAAATGCTTGTCGAATATTTCGACATTCATCTCCCGGTATGGGTGTCACTGTTGGTGATTGTGTCGTGTCTTTCAGGTTCTGTTTTATATTCTATGTATGTAAATAATAAAAATAAATCTTAGAATCATTCAAATGTATTAAGATAAAAAAGATAAATAGTCTTGAATGTAGCGATTAATTATACTATTGAGCAAATTGCAAAATATACTGGCGGCCAACTCGCCAAATATAATCCCGCTTTGTCGCGCCCGGTTTATCTTTCACTTGATAGCCGGAAAATTTTATTTGCAGAAAGTACCATTTTTATTGCCTTGAAGACTGCGCACCGCGATGGTAATGAATTTGTTGAAACCCTTTACGAAAAAGGAGTTAGAAATTTCGTAGTTGAAGGCAAGAGTGTTGATTTCAATAAATTAAGCGAGGCCAATGTGATTGTTGTTAGTGATGGTACACATGCCTTACAATTGCTCGCAATCAATCACAGAATCAACCACGGCTTATTGCCGTCGGGAAACAAACTGCCGGTAATTGGTATCACAGGAAGCAATGGCAAGACAATTGTAAAAGAATGGCTGGATCAGCTACTCGAAAATGATTTCCTTATTGCCCGGAGTCCGGGAAGCTATAACTCTCAAATAGGTGTGCCGCTAAGTGTTCTGAATTTAAATTCCTCACATACACTTGGAATTTTTGAAGCAGGAATTTCAAAGTATGGAGAAATGGAATTGCTCGAAAAAATTATAAAACCGACCATTGGCATCTTTACAAATATTGGCCAGGCACACGATGAGGGATTTAAAACCTTCTCTCAAAAAATTCATGAGAAATTAAAACTTTTTACGCATGCCGATCACCTGGTTTTTCCGGGCGACGACAAGTTGCTTAAAAAGGAAGTAACTGAGTTTAATCAAAAAAGTAAACGGAACAAAAATGACCTGAATTTATTTTCGTGGGGAAAGAAAGCAGGCAATGATTTGCGAATTTGCTCAATAAACAAAAGTAAAAAATCAACAAAGATTGAATGTACCTGTAACGGTAAAAATTCTTTTATAACGATACCGTTTGTCGACGATGCTGCAATTGAAAATGCCCTGTCTTGCTGGTGCGCCTTGATCCTATTAAATAAAAACGTAGAAAAGATTACTAAAAGGTTTGCTTTTCTTTATCCTGTTTCAATGCGACTTGAGATCAAGGAGGGGATAAATCATTGTACCATTATTAATGATAGTTACAGCAATGATCTCCACTCTTTAAGCATTGCCATAAATTTCCTTTCGCAACAAAAACAGCATACACACCATTCCATAATATTATCCGATATTTTACAATCAGGCCGGAAGCCCGATGAGCTTTACTCTGAGGTTGCAACATTACTTCGCCATAAAAAAATCACCCGGCTTGTAGGCATAGGACCGGAAATTTTTTTACATCAAAAAGAGTTTTCTTTTTTGAAGTCCACACATTTTTTCCTGACTGTGGAGGAGCTTCTAAAAAATATTTCTCCCCTTCATTTTCATAATGAAAATATATTGGTTAAGGGCGCACGTGCATTTGGATTTGAACAAATTGTAAAAGCACTGGAACAAAAGGTTCACCAAACGGTGCTCTCAATAAATCTTAACTCAATTGTACACAACCTGAAAGAATATAAAAAATTGCTCGAGCCCGGAACTAAAATTATGGGGATGGTAAAAGCTTTTAGTTATGGGAGCGGCAGCTATGAAATTGCTTCTGTTTTGGAATATAACAAGGTTGATTATCTGGCCGTTGCTTACACTGATGAAGGAGTTGAACTGCGAAAGGCCGGAATTAATTTACCGATTATGGTTATGAATGCAGAAAAAAACACTTTTGAGTCATTGTTAAACTATAATCTTGAGCCCGAATTATTTTCAAATTCAATTTTACAAGAGTTCGAAAATTTTTTGAAATTAGGCGGAAATAATTATTATCCGGTTCACATTAAGATAGATACCGGCATGCACAGGTTAGGCTTTAGCCCTTCCGATTTAAAAGATTTGGCAAGTCATCTTACATCAAATTCTTTTTTAAAAGTAATGACCGTTTTTACGCATCTTGTTGCGAGTGAAAATGCGAAACATGATCTTTTTACGCAAAAACAAATTAAGATTTTCCAGGAATGTGCCGGGTTCCTTGAAAATGCATTGGGATATAAATTTTATAAACACACGGCGAACACTTCTGCAATCAGTCGTCATAAACAGGAAAAGATGGATATGGTTCGCCTTGGAATAGGGTTGTACGGAATTGATAGTCATAAGGCAATGCAAGAAAAGCTTCTTAATGTTACAACGCTAACCACTACAATAGCCCAGTTAAAAAAAGTGAAAGCAGGTGAAACAGTTGGATACGGTAGAAATGCACGACTGGCAAAGGATAGCACAATCGCTACTGTTCGTATTGGCTATGCGGATGGCTACCCAAGAAGCCTTGGAAATGGCAAGGGAAAAATGCTGCTGCACGGAAAACTCGCCCCGGTAATCGGAAATGTTTGTATGGATATGACGATGCTTGATGTTACAGGTCATGAATCTGTAAACGAGGGAGATCCGGTTGTAGTTTTTGGAGGAAAGTTACCGCTGTCCACATTGGCAGTATGGGCTGAAACTATTCCTTATGAAATAATGACCGGAATATCCCAAAGGGTAAAAAGAGTATATTTTGAAGAATGATATTCAGTATTCAGGAAACTTGATAATGCAATATTTGCAACAATATTAGTTGCCAAAAAATCGTTTGAAACGTGAATCTAATTGAATAATAATTAACGTATTTGATTTATACCCTACCTCAATTTTACTATCTTTGCGAATCAATTTTAATAAGTGAAAGGAAGAAATGTTTTTTTAATTATTTGCCTCGTTGTGCTTGCAGATCAGGCTCTTAAAATATACGTAAAAACCCATTTTCATGCGGGCGAATCGCATTCAGTCATTGGGAATTGGTTCAGGCTATATTTTATAGAAAATGAAGGGATGGCCTACGGATGGAAATTTGGCGGCGAATGGGGGAAAATGCTTCTTACTTTATTCAGGCTTGCGGCAGTCATTTTTGGGATTTTCTATATAAGACAGATTATTCAGAAAAAATATCATCCCGGGTTCATTGTTTGTGCAGCATTAATATTTTCAGGGGCGCTTGGAAATTTGATAGACAGTATGTTTTATGGGCTTATTTTCGAAAATAGTACGATGGATGCTTATAACGTAGCTAAGATTTTTCCAAAACATGGGTATGCGGGATTTTTGCACGGAAAAGTAGTTGATATGTTGTATTTTCCAATCATAAGGAATGCTCATTTCCCAGCGTGGATCCCCTTTTGGGGCGGAGAGGATTTTGAATTTTTCAGACCGATTTTCAATCTGGCTGATGCATCTATCTCCACCGGAATAATAACCATTCTTGTTTTTCAAAAACGTTTTTTTAAAACGGCGCCAAAAAACCTGCAACCGCAAAGTGTGGAAACAAAAACGCTTGTAAATGATGAAATGCAGATTTCATGATCAATCCCTAATTGACCCAAAATAACTATTAAATACCTTTTATGAGAACTATCAAAATTGCATTTTATGTTTTTCTTTCAATAATATTCTTTAGCAGTTGTCAGAAAGAATATAGTGTTGAATTGGGAGGTGTGGTTGCTCCTACCGGAAGTTGGGAATTTAAAGATGGATCGAAACAATTTCAGGGCAACATGGATACTGCCTACATTGATTCCTCCGGTGCGACAAAAGAACTTCATCTTATAGGAACCTCTCTTGATGGTTCCCAGACTTTTCATCTTCATTTATATGCTAATAATTTTAAGACAGGTACTTATAAGGCGTCAGTATTTCAATCGTCATTTACATATACTTCAGGCCAGAAACAACTTTATAATGCCAACCAGTTAATTGGTGAATTCATTGTGGATGTTACTTCCTATACTAGTAATCTTATTGCAGGAACATTTTCAGGATCGGCACTAGACTCTTCAGGGAGCGGTAATTCAGTTAACCGTGGGAAAGTTCACTTCTACAATAGGTGTTTCGGGTAGTGCCGGAGGCGGTATTTCGTCAGGGGTGTTAGGTGATAGTTCGGGTAGTTGTAACCCCGTCACTTTATCCGGATCATATTCACCCGGTACTGCGCTTACGGGTGCAAATACGGTTCAGGTAGAAGTTACAGTTGCAATACCTGGTTCATATACTATATCTTCCAACACTGCGAATGGGATTTCATTTACAAAAAGTGGAACATTTACTTCTGCAGGTTTACAAACTGTTACCCTTGGTGGAACAGGCACACCTTTGAGTGCTGGTCCGCAGAATTTTACCGTGACGTATGGTAATAGCCAATGCACTTTTGCAATCAATTTTGGATCGGTCGGAGCGTATGTTTTGGGCGGTAACGGAGGTAATTGTACACCGTTCGCGCTCGGTGGCGTATACCAGCAGGGCATACTGCTTAACCAATCAAATAGCGTACAGCTTCAAGTGACCGTAAATACGATAGGCAACTACACAATATCTACGGACACCGTTAATGGTATAAGCTTTACTTCCACCGGCACCTTTGCAACGACGGGGTTGCAGATAGTAACTCTCGCAGGAAGCGGTACCCCTGTCAATTCCGGGGTTCAAAATTTCGTTGTAACAGCGGGTGCGGGTATGTGTAATTTTAGTATAACATTTTTACCAGGTGTCGCACCATCCGGAGATTATTTCCCCACCACGTTAAATTCCAACTGGACTTACAGCCTTATCGGCGGTACTTCGTCTGACTCAGTTCACTCCGCGGTGATCAATTATTTGCCAATGATTATTGGAAATACATATTCAACTATTACAACGGACCTTGTGCCACCAACAGGAGTGCCGGATTCTTCATACTATCGTAAGCCCGGGGGAGATTATTACGAATATATAAACTACAGTAACTATGTTCCTTTTGACCAGCCGGTAGATGGCGAATTCATTTTCCTTAAAGATAATGTTCCGATGGGAACTACGTGGCAATCGCCGAATGTATCCGGTAGTGTATTGGGAGTTCCATTCGCCGGATATGTTAAGATGACACTTCTTGAAAAAGCGGTTCCTGCAACTATTGGAACATTTAATTTCCCTGATGTTATTAAAGTAAAATATGAATTTTTTATAGTAGGATCTCCCGTACCTGTTGAAACGGACCAGCGTTGGTTTGCAAAAAATGTCGGGGAAGTTCATTTTGATTATGATGATGGTACAAATGCATTTGGTTATAATATTGGAAGGTATCAGATATTCTAAACTGGAAAAATAGATTTAATGGAGACCGCTCTTTATGGAGCGGTTTTTTTTTATATAATATGTTGAACAACCGTCTTGAAGTTTGCAAGCCATGCGCAAATCTTTGAGGTCTGGGAAGGGTGAGACTTAATTATCTGAGGTAGCCAATTAACCGGTGCGTCAACATTCATTAAAATTGCTTTTTCCAGGCGAGCGTAGAATATATCTTTACCCTCGAATAACATGACTCCACATTGTTATAAAAATCCTGAGTTCAAAAAATATTGAGCAATGGCTCCATAGGGAATTCGTAAAATATTTTAAAATACTGTTCTCTATCCCAATTA
>CAWGWY010000021.1:0-175623 GCA_963826435.1 uncultured Chitinophagaceae bacterium
ACCCGACATTCCTCAATCATAATTTATCCATTAAATAAGTAAGTATCTTGAATTCATCTTTTCCTGTTTCTAAGACTTTACTGATGGCTTTTTCTTTTGCCGCCGATGTTGGTGTTCGTGCTGATGGTTTTGCGGCCGGGCACCACCAACATCTTTTTGAGTGTGTACAATTTATTCAACCATAAATATTTTTACATAACTTCTATAAGTCACAGCTCCTAAAATAAAAGATAAGATCATCATTATAATAAAGTACATTTTTCGTGATTTAGGGGATCTATGCTCTTCAGCAGTTTCTTCTTCAAGATAATCTATATCATTTTTTTGTCTCATACAACAGGTATATTAAGTATTCATTCATTTTAATAATTATAAAAGTTACGTAATTGTTTTTATAACAGAGAGCGGTGCAGGTACGAAATATTTAAAATTTTTCCAAATAAATATAATAAAGCCCTACGGCATACCGTTATGAAAAAATAACAAAACTAAAATCAATATTTTATGAATTCAAGTACAATCTACAGGTGTACAAAAGAGCTTTTGTACACTACTTCCTTAGCCTGCTGGAACAGTTGCAGCAATTACCAAACAGATTTCGCTTCTTTTAAAGCGCTGTACACTCCTGAGTATATTGCAGATGCAATACAAAGAGTAAATGATGCGCAGGATTTGCCCGATTCAAGGCAGGCCATAGCTGCACGTGCTGCTGCGCGGGTAAATCTTATTGAAGCCTGTGATGCTGTAAAGGTAAACTGGCAAATGCTTAAAGCTTACATAATACAAGCTTATTCAAAAGAGGTAGCTCCCGCCATGCTGGAAGGTGCCGGTGCATCATTGTACAAAAAAGTTTCCGGGGATAACTGGAGTGCCGTGCGCTCTCTTATTGAAGCCGCTAACAATTTTATATCACAAAACTTAAGTGCCCTTACTGATAATGAAAATATGCCGGGAACTTTCCCCGGGGTATTTCAATCAGCCGGCGAAAACTTTGTTGAGCTCTCAGTAACCTACTTTGCTATAGATAATGCAAAGAAGATGGCAGTAGCTCAGAAAACAGAGGCAAATAATGCTATCTATGAAAGCGTGATCAGCATGTGTAAAGATGCCCAGCAGATTTTTAAAGAGGATGTTGCCGTTAAAAATTTATTTGTTTTTGAACAGCAACTCGCAATCCGTAAAGGTGCAGGTTCCGCAAGCCTTAGCGGTTATATTAAGAATGATGCTCAGTTACCCGTTATTGGCGCTTTGATCGTTTCCAATGAACTTGGCTACCAGGCTTTCACTAATGCCAAAGGTTATTTCAGCATTAACCGCATGGTTGCAGGCGATTATAATATTACGGTTTCATTCCCCGGTTATTCTCCGGTTGAGCAACAGGTAAGTTTAACTGCCGGCGTTGGGTCTAAAATGAACCTTACACTCGCAAACGCAATGAAGAAAGTTGCGTAGTACAAAGCTGTATAAATATTGTTATTTTAAAAGCCGTTTAAGTACGGCTTTTTTATTTGGGCTGCGCCGGCTATCCTTAGGATCTTTATAACCGCCCTGTAAAAAGAGATCAGCGGCTAATAGTCCCAGTTAGTATAACCGGTTACAGCAGCAAGTTCAAATGACACGGTGGTATAACATTCGTCATTACACTTTATCATGTTTCAATATTTTCAGCTTCTTTCATAAAAGATTGTGAATGCATAAGGGTAAAGGTTCCTTTAGTTGTTATAGTGGCAGGTAACAATATTTATAACACTAAAGAAAACCAATGAAATTATTTTTAAGCCTCACCCTGCTCCTTTTACTTTTTAATGCAAACGCACAATACATACAGCAATTAAAGGGCGTGGTGACAGAGCAGGTATTGCAAAGCCCGTTGCAGGGTGCTACCGTAAGCATTGCCAGCCTCGGCAAATCAGTGATCACCAATGAGGATGGCATTTTCAGGTTTGCCAACGTGCCGGTTGGCATATATCGTATTACTGTTTCTTATGCCGGATTTAAAGAAAATGTGTTGGAAAATATCGCAGTCAATTCCGGTAAGGAAGCATTTGTGAATGTGTCGCTGGAAGCAGTAATTGTAAAAGAAAAAGAAGTGATCATAAAAGCGAATAGCAAAAAGAACAGGCCGGTTAATGATATGAGCGTGGTGAGCGCCAGGGCATTCACGGTGGAAGAAACCCAAAAGTATGCAGCTGCAGTAAACGATCCGTTGCGCATGGCTACTGCATTTGCAGGCGTGCAGGCCGCTGACGATGGTAGCAACAGCATCATCATTCGTGGCAATTCTTCCACCGGTTTGTTATGGCGTATGGAGGGTATGGACATACCCAATCCCAATCACTTTGGTACACCCGGTAATGGCGGCGGCGGCATTTCTATACTGAGCTCACAATTGCTTGCGAACTCCGATTTTGTAACGGCTGCTTTTGCCGCGGAATATGGCAATGCGCTGAGCGGCGTGTTTGATTTGAAATTAAGAAAAGGAAATAACGATAAAAGAGAATACACCTTACAAGCCGGGGTGCTGGGGCTAAACGCCGCTATGGAAGGGCCCTTTTCAAAAAACTATAAAGGCGCTTACCTTGTCAATTACCGTTACTCAACACTGGCCTTGCTCAACAAAATAGGTGTGCTGGGTGACGAAGGGTCTACCAATTTCCAGGATTTGTCTTACAACATTTATCTGCCCACTGAAAAGCTGGGTGTGTTTACACTCTTTGGCTTTGGCGGATTGAGCGATGACGTATTTAAGGCAAAGAAAGATTCTTCAAAATGGGAAAGCAGCGATGACCGTTATACCAACAAATATATTTCCAACACCGGCATGGCGGGCTTAACACATTCGATACTTATTGGCGACAGGCTCAACATTAAATCCGGAATCGGTTTTTCCAAAACTAAAATAGGTTACGATGCCGACTATACGAAAGATGATTATACCATGTCCACCTCTTACATTGATAAATTCAACACGAGTAAGCTGACACTTAATACCACCATCAATTACAAATTCAGCAACAGGCTCAACCTGCGTGCGGGTGGTATTGCTTCTTTTATCGGCTATAAGTTTTACCAGCTCTACCGCAAGTCTGAAACGGAGCCACTCCGGGAAACATTGAATACATCGGGCAATACAGCTACCCAACAGTTATTTGCACAGTGGCAATACAAGCCATCTAATAACGTGAGTGTTATTGCCGGCTTGCATTACTTCCGGCTTGCACACAACAATACGTGCTCCGTTGAACCAAGATTTTCTGCCAAATGGAATATCAACAACAGGAGCAGTATGTCCATAGGCTACGGTATGCACAGCCAGATGCAAACACTCAATCTTTACTTTGCACAACAGCAGCTCGATGATGGCACAATTATCAATCCTAATAAAAGCCTTGGCCTTACTAAGGCACATCACTATGTGATTTCATACAACTACCGGCTCACTAAAAACCTGCTTGCCAAAGCAGAAGTGTATTACCAGCAACTGTACCATGTGCCCATCAGCGTATACGACAGCAGCACACTTTCGTCTCTCAACATCCAGTACGAGTATATTACCGACCCGCTGGAAAATAAAGGGAAGGGCCGCAACTATGGCGTGGAGCTATCGCTCGAGCGTTACCTGCAACATAATTTTTATGCAACACTCAGCAACTCGTTTTACCAATCAAAATATACTGCTAAAGATGGTATTGAAAGAAACACGCGCTTCAATGGCAATTACATTATTACGCTCATTGGCGGAAAAGATTTTGTGAACGAGCGCAAGTCAAGAACATTTGGCGTCAACATCAAAACGATTTACGCCGGCGGTATGCGTACCACACCCATCGACTTCATTGCTTCGCAGGAAAAAGGATATACTATTTATAAGGATAAAGAGGCCTTCAGTCTGCAGAATACTGCTTACTTCCGCACCGACCTGCGGCTGAGTATTAAATGGAACCGTAAATATTTTACCAGTACGTTGTCACTCGATTTTCAAAACATTACCAACAGGCTGAATGTATTTGACCAAAGCTATGACCTGCAAAAAAACAAGATCGTTACCAACTACCAGACGGGTATTATTCCCATACTGAATTATAAGATTGAGTTTTAAAGCGGCTTTTTAGCAAGAGGATAGAATTTCTTGCAGTGGGTAGGTTCGTGCAGTGGATCAGGTACATCCGCTTAAGGCACTGCCTGCTTTGAGCAAAAATTTCAGGCAACAACAAAAGGAATTTTGTTAAACTACTTACCAATAATTTTTTTGCGGTGAAGAATGCCCCAATCTTTTAGTTCTTCAATTACGCTGTCCAGGGAACGGCCATGTGCTGTAATGCAATACTCCACCGTTGGGGGAAAGCTGTCGTACACCGTTCTTTTTATAAGTTGATTCATTTCCAGGTCCTTCAGTTCTTTGGCAAGCACCTTATCAGAGATGCCACTCACTTCTTTTGCAATTTCTTTGAATCGCCGTGTGCCAAATGATAGTGCAACAATAATGGGAAGTTTCCATTTCCCGTTTAAAACATCCAGGGCATCTCTTACAGCCATGGTGGCCTGGGTGCATTCGCCGGCGGTGTGCTTTTTTATTTTAACAGTAGCAGCCATATTATCTTTTTTTTTGACGATACTTTCCAAAAGGGAAGCGCTTTCCAAAGGGTTAGTACTTACTTTAAGTAAGTAAATGTATGTAAGTTTGCACCGTAAACAAAATAAAATATAAAATGATTACACTTAATTCAACAAAAACAAAATGGGTGATAGACCCGGCACATTCTGAGATACAGTTCAAAATAAAGCACCTGATGATTTCTACCGTAACGGGACAGTTTAATAAATTTGAAGGAACTATTGAAACAGAAGATGATGACTTTGCGACGGCTATAGCTAATTTTTCTGCCGATGTAAATTCCATCAGCACTAATAATGAACAGCGGGATGCTCATTTAAAGAACCCCGATTTCTTTGATGCAGATAATTACCCCCGGCTCACTTTTGAAAGTAGAAAAATTGAGAAGCTGGATGAAGAAAACTATAAAGTGCATGGAATTTTTACTTTGAGAGGTGTCAGTAAAGAAATCATTTTAGACGCTGAATTTGGTGGTTCTGTTATTGACCCATGGGGTAATACAAGGGTTGGCTTTTCCCTGAGTGGTAAAATAAACCGTAAAGATTTCGGTGTGAGCTTTGGGCTGCTCTCCGAAACCGGTGGTGTAGCACTTGCCAATGAAGTAAAACTGATTGTGAATGCACAATTTACCAGGCAGCAGGTTGCAGAACTCCAGGAAACGAACTAATGTTCACTTTCCGGATTAAATTAAATACAATGACGATCAAAAGAAAAATAATCAGCGTTCAAACTCCCCGGCCTCACCCGGGTTTCCTGGGGGAAGGACATACAGCCCGTGCTGTTATTCAAACCGAATATACACAAAGCGACCCTTTCATTATATTAATGGATGATATGCTTGATAAGAAAGACGAAGTGCCGGTGGGTGGGCCGCATCCACATGCCGGGTTTGAAACCGTTAGCTTGCTGATTGAAGGGGAAATGGGTGATGGTGCTCATAAAATGAAAGCAGGTGGTTTGCAAATAATGACAGCAGGCAGCGGAGTTGTTCACACGGAAACAATTGACAAGAAAATGAAAATGCGCCTGATGCAGTTGTGGTTAAATCTACCAAAAGAAAAAAGATGGATAATGCCAAAGCTGCAGGATCTATCCCTGGAGCATGTTCCCAAGGTAGCTGAAAATGGATTGGACATAAAGGTTTATAGTGGTTCATTTGCCGGTGTTACATCGCCTGTATCCAATTATGTTCCACTGGTACTTGCTGACATCCAAATGCAAGCAGGCGTAACAACGCTGCAAAATATTCCTGCATCGTTCACTACTTTCTTATATGTATTGGAAGGAAGTGTAAAGGCAGGTGGCGATGATAAAATTATAAATCAAAACCAGGTTGGCTGGCTGGACAGGTACACGGACAACACTTCAAGTGAATTAAGATTGGCAGCCGGTGAAACCGGAGTCCGTTTTCTGTTATATTCGGCACAACCACAAGGCGACCCCATCGTTTCTCACGGGCCTTTTATCGGAGACAGCCAGGAAGATATTTCACGGCTATACAGCGAATACCGTCAAGGCGGAATGTATGACATTTCATCTTTTACAAAGAACTTTATCAGGTGAGAATTTTAATCCCCGTTACAGCAGCGACAGAGTAAATATTTCATCACTGCCCGCTATACTATCTGGATAAAACCGGGGTTTACAAGATGCTGAATCAACACTAAGCCCTTAAGGTATCATCAAATAATTTTTGTTTAGAACAAAAAAATCAATTGCTGCCGCTATTAGACGACACAGTTCAAAATTTAAAAATTACATGAAGCAGATATACCTAAGAAGGTAATGATCGCAGAGATTACCAGAACCCAAAAAATGATTCTCATATCGGTGCTACTTCCATTATCTAATCGTCTATCCATATAAAATATTAAGTTATACGAATTTTAGAAAAGTACGGATAAAACGGGCTTGTGGGCTATTAAAAAAACCGGGGAAAGCTACTTTAATTATATATTAAAAACAATTGTTATGCCGATATATTCGTTTCTGTAAATGCACACGCAAAATAAGCCGGGGTCACAACCGGGCTTTATACCTAAACTTATTTTCCTTATTAATTGCCGAAATTACCGGTTAGTTACTTGTTGTAATGCGGTTGCAGGCCCGGCACCTGAACGGTTTACAGCATACATGCACATTAAATGTAGCAGCATTGGCAGGTTATACATTTCAGTTTTTTTCTGTGTAGCTACAGTAATTTAAATACTTTTTGATTCTATGGAATTATCATTGTGTTTTCAGCAAAGCTCACGGTAACGCCTTGCGGTAATGCGTAGCCATACGTACACTGAAGCTTCCGGCACAGCAGATTTAGCACCTGCAAGTATAGCACTCTAAAAAATATGCGTCGGAAATAATCCCACAGAGTCCGATTCGGAAAATTTTCCGTACTAAAAAATGAAAACTCCCAACTTTAAGTATGGTTTTTATCAGACTTACTTCATTAATACTAACAAGAAGACTTATCACCAGGCAGAACGTTAAGAATAGCCACACCTATCTTCAAGAATTGCAATGACATGTTACCGATGAAGCGATTGAATGCTCCGCAAGTGAGGGTTTTGACACCTCTGGTATCTAAGTTTTTACCTCCCTGGTTAGTAAACCTTTCACCGTCCATATAATATCAGTGCCGCATAGTGCCGTGCTTGTCCCTGCTGCCACGCAAGTAAAAACATTGATTTGATTTAACCAATGTTCGCGCCACAACCAATATATACAATGAAAAAATATACTAATAAAAAATAACAATCGTAATACTAACAATGTAAATTTATGTTGCTTTTAAGCCATAAAAACTTCATTATGAAAAGTAATATTGAAATTATTGAAATGCAAATTGAAAATAGTTTCATTGAACAACTTATGATCATTGCCGAAACAAAAGAGGATGCTTCCGATGCCGCAAAAAAATGGTGTGAAGAAAATAATTGCAGGCTTGAATATATACAAACCGAGATGGAACAAAGCAGTTTTAGTAAGGATTCACGCCTGGTATTTTATGCAAAAGTTTCCCCCGCTAAACTATAGTTTTATTGAAGAACTATTTTTGGTCCCCCAGCAACAAGCTGCCTTTATCACATCACCTGCCTGAACTGGAGGGAAGTCTTCAGCAGCTTTTTTGAAATCACCCGCTTCGCCATTGATGGATATTGATTTAAGTAAAAGAATTTGGTATACCAGCTGTTTAATTTATACGGAATCCTTTTTCATTTTACCCATCTTCATTTTTCCCATTTTGCCTACCTTACCATTCATGTAGACGCAATCACCCTCTTTCAGCGTCATTAATGTGCCGTCCTGCATTTTTACTGTTCCATTCGTCATTACTACGGTGCCGTTACTCATGGTCATATCGCTATTCATTGCCATAGTTTGATCATTTTTTTTCACCATCATTTTTCCATCTTTCATCATTACACAATCTTTTCCCTGCATGTTCTTGCCTGATTTCATTCTGCCGGTGCTGTCATGCTGTGCGAAAGCTCCGGTGCTTATGATAGAAACAATAAGCAATACCAATATTTTTTTCATAATAGTAATTTTTATTTTCCAGTATTTGCTGTAAAAATGTTAATGAATTTTATAAAATTATGCTCAAAACAAATACCAGATTTAGCAGTATTCTTATATTTATCAGGCGTACTTATAGTCCTTTAGTCATTAAATAAATATTACATGTTAACTATTTATTATACCTTTAGACCGTATCACAATGAAGCGCTCCCTATATGCACCAGGCATCTGAAATAGCCCTCTCTTCGTACAAGTATTTTGAATATATATACGAAAGATCTCACCAGGTAAACATCGTGTTGATGGACGATACGGGAAAAATTATTACCGTAAACAAAACTTTTACGGATTCTGTTGGGTACCTGCCTCACGAAATACAGGGAAGGAATGTAACCATTTTATTTACTCCCGAAGACAGGGAAAATCATAAGGCTAAAAAAGAAATAAACGAGGTATTAGAAAGGGGTTACGCTTTAGACAATAACTACCTGGTGTGTAAAGACGGTACGGTAAAATGGGCATTCGGCGAATCCATTCTTATAAAAAGTATAAAAGGGAACCCCCGTATTTTAAAAATTTTGCACAACATACGTCAGCAGAAAACCAGCAAAAGGGTCCCGGAACATTTAAATAATCTCAATGAAAAATTAGGAAGCATCATCCCTGACGCCTTAATTCTCTTAGACAAAGGCTTAAATGTCATTAAGGCCAACAGGTCATTCATAGAATTATTTGGGCATCAATTTTCTCACGAGCTTCCTTCTAATTTTGCCGGCCTGTCGAAATTGAGTAATGCATTTAAATTAATGCAAAATAATGTAGAACAGGCAATACACCCTGGTAAAAGCTGTTTCCCCCAGGTAGTAGAAATTACAATCGCTTCCGGTGAAGAGAGGGCCTTTGAAGTAAGCTGCGACTTCCTCGAGAATGTAGAAGATGAAAACAGAATTGTGCTCGTATTGCATGACGTCACAATGAATAAATACCGCGATAAGGAGAGAGAAAATGCAATAAATTTCGTAGCGCATCAACTTAGAAATCCTTTCGAACCCGCCGCTGATCAGTGACCTGCCTGGGAAATAATTAAAAACAAGGCAATTGCAAAAACATGTCTTACATATTTATCAATATTGGGTGATGAAGCCCCTTTTACCGGAAAGGGCTCTGGACCTCTCTCTACCGATAGCTATCGGGATGGAGAGGGGGTTGGGGGCGGGAATTCATCGATAACAATAAGTGAATATTTACTTTTTTTGAAACAAAACATATGAAAAGGATCTTGATAATAAACGGCGACGAGGACACAATAGAAGTGCTGCAGGAAGGTCTCAGCAGTAGAAAATATGATGTGAAATTTACAAATGAGCCAACAGAAGTAACTAAAATCATAGAGCATTTTGAGCCAGGTCTTATAATAATAGATATAAAGCAAAAAGAAGTAATACCTGCCATAAAAAACCACGACAGCACCATACCCCTCCTGTTGATGACGGGCTATAATTATCACGGCCCTTATTCTGATTTGCCTGTGGATAACACTATTGAAAAGCCATTCACCGTTGATTTATTGCAAAGTAAGGTTGACAGGCTGATTGAAAAAGTACTTCAATAAAATTGAGCTGCACAATTATTGTAGCAACGTTGTATTATCAGCCTTTGGTCGGGCTCCCTTTCTTCGTAAACCCACTAACCACCGGGTGAATTCTGCCTTTGTTCTTCACTCAACTGCGCTCTTATAAAGAAGCCATATTTTGCATACTTTAGTGTAACGAATCTTTATATACTGTTCATGCAGCTCGATGCCGCACATCCGTTAAAGGAATAGCGATTCTAAATACGGCGAAAAAGGAACCCCACACATAAGAAGAAACTACAAATGCTTCAACAAACCTTCTCACAAATGCCTATGGACACGTTAAGAATAACGGTTCATATGGTTTCAAGCCTGGATGGGATCATCGCGAAAACAGACAATAGCGTTTCGTGGTTTGAAACATCGGACAACTACGAGAAAGGGATCAGTCCGCAAGACCCTGAAGAATTTCTTAAAACAATAGATTGCTATGTAATGGGGTCACGCACATATGAACATGCCCTGGAGCTTTCAAAATCTTATGGGTGGGCTTATGGCGACACGCCAACAATTGTAGTAACTCGCAGAAACCTTCCTGTTGATAGGGGCAACATTGAAATCTACTCCGGCGACCTTTACAAACTTGTAAACGAAAAACTGAAGCCAAACTACAGGAATGTGTGGCTCGTTGGTGGCGCAATGCTTGCCAAAGAATTCATTCGATTAAAATTGGCGGACGAAATCAGGTTATCAGTTTTGCCTATAATTTTGGGTGGCGGAAAGCAATTCTTTGATCACATAGGACAAGAGCGGGTATTGCACCTGAAAGACGTCACGGGCTACAAAAACGGAATGGTAGAATTGTGGTATGAAATAATAAAAGAATAAGAATTGTACAGAGGAATTATAAGAAACACCTGTACTGCTAAGGGTAGCGGGATATTATTCCAACATCAAATTATAAGATTGAGTTTTAAAACGGCTTTTTAGCATGAAGCAGTTTTTCATTTACTTGCGTTTTAATTAACATGTATCTCTTAATAAAAAATTATAAAAGACCTTGCATTTTAAAAATATAGATTTTATTTTCGCCACCTGATTCGTACCAGTAGCAATTCATCTTCGATGCACGTTATACATGGTGCAAGTTCATAACTATTTAACCTGTTGTTTTTTTTTAAAGCTAACTTATGAGGTATTCTACTTACATGCTTATTGCATTTTCAGGATTATTATTATTTAATGCGTCGTGCAGCAAAACTGTCGATACGCCGAATCCATTACCTGGCACGAAGGATTCGGCATTTGTATTGTCGGAGATGATATATTCCGGTTTATACAACCCGGGCAACAACGATTTTAAAAACGAGTTTGTATATGACACACTTGGGAGGGTCACAACGATTAACTCAATGTCCCTAAATAACGGAACTTATTCCGCTGCAGAAGTAATCACCTATTATTATAATGGAAGTGATACACTTCCTTTTAAAAAGACACGGCGGGATATTACAATAACCAATCCTTTTTTAGAATCTTATTTCTATTACTACGACAGCCAGCAGAGGCTGATAAAAGATTCCGCTAATTATGATTTCGAGATAGACGTGAATAATTATACTTATTCAAATGGAAAAGTCATTTCTGAGGGATACGCCGTTAGCCCTGATTTCCCCACAGATTTTTATTATATTAATGATACGGCATTTCTAAATAGTGCCGGAGAAGTGAGTGTGGTCAATACTTTCCGCGACCCCGATCATTATTCCTGGAAGTACACATACGATACACATCCTAATCCATTGAATCTGCTCAACATCCGTTTTGCCTATCCGCCGTTTCCGGTACATGATTTTCTCCTGGAAGATTTTACGGCTTCAAAAAACAATGTCATCTCTGTGGATGATAACAATCCTCCTGGCTACAATCAATTGGTACAAACATGGACTTATGATACATCAGGATATCCTACATCTGCAGATATTGTACATGATGGTGGTTCGGTAGATGATACGAGGGTACTCTTTCATTATAAAAAGACTTACAAAGGACTGTAATGAAGTTTTTACGACTTCATTATACTACCCGTTTTTATCCCCGAGACAAACGTTCTAATATTCAATTGGATTATGATTCATTAGTTTCCCCAGGAAAAAAATAGTGATGGCATTCCGTGCTTGGATTGGATACCAGCTGCTGTTATGCATTCATTTAAATAGTAAAAAATTGAAAAAAAAATTATCATTTGCACTGTTGTTATGCTTCCTATACCATGTCTCCGTTTCTCAATTGGCGATAGGGCCGTTTGTGTCAACTAATAATCTTCCTGTAGTACCTCTCAACGTATTAGGAGGCGGCGTAACTGCAGAAGTTTCTGAAAATTATAATTTTTCACTATCCTATTTTGGAAAAAACTTTTCGCCCGATTCTGCTTCCTATGCGACACCCGATGGGGGCATTGGCCGTATTCATTACCAGGAAAAATACCAAATACTTCATTTATCAGCTGCTTTTTCAGTATATGCTTTAGGAGGCAGATCATCCGAGAAAAAATTCTCGGCTTATGTGGGCGGCGGCCTGGCAGGAATATACAGAATGCAGCAAATTCATTACCTGGATGCTGCAGCACCGGCGGATGATAAGCAGAATAAATTCATTTTCGGCTTTGAGTTTTTAGCCGGAATAGATTATAAACCAGGCCCCATAAAATTCTTCTTGCAGGGAAAGGCGAATATCCTGCTGAACCATGTAATTCCGGGTTCTTATGATACTGCCCTGCCTTTATTAACCAATACTCAATTAGGCATATTAATACCTCTTGCAAAAGATTAAATATAATTACCAACACTTTTTTTAAACAATATCATAATATTATCGAATCATGAAAAGTTTTATCTACAAAGATTTTAAGTTTGGCAGTCTCTTACTGTTGTTTACCATTTGCGCTAATTTCTCCTTTTCCCAGAAATACAAATATTTTACGGCGGAAAAAAATATGGAAAACTGGAGCCATGCACTAAATCATAACGGGAAGGGCACCCTACTCGATGTGAATTACCAGCAATCCAAAAAAAAGAATTACACGCTAACCACAAGTGATGCGAATTTTAAAAATATGACGAGTAAGGAGATATCTTTTCTTGAAAATAAAACCTTCCAGTTTTCATATTTCAGGGGAAGCAGATTGTATTTATTTGCCACTGACAAAGACCAGGCTTTATTTAAATTCCAGGTAGATCCTGAGACTTTTTCAATGATGGGCTCGCCGGAAGCTCTTTTTTCATTTGGAGATGATGTAACGGAATATCGTACAGCCTATTCCCGCGATTCCGTTTATTTCTCAATACTATGTCGTCATCATGGCAAAAAAGCACAAGACGATAATTTCGCCGGGATAATTTTTGATGCTACATTTTCTGCGGTTAACAAATATGAATGTGTTCCACCTGTGCCCGTGGATGAAATAATTGATATTGATTTTACTCTTTCCCCGCAGGGCACTGCCGCTATTGTGTGCCAGACCCGTAAGAATGGAAAAAGGAAAAATGATGATAGTGAAACAGGTTACGCAGTCACCACGGTAACAGGCACTGGTAAACCCCTGTCAAAAGTAGTTGCCAGTTTGTTTACAGGTGATATTCAAAATATCAATTGGTATTTCGATGCCGAAAATCTGATATTTAATGGCCTTACCGGTGACTCTCGTAAAAAAGGTTTCACCAGATTCGTAAGCGGCAGTTACAAAGTTTCTTCAGGCGTGGCGGATGAAATTAAGACCCTGGAGTTTTCTACTTTTAACCAGAAGTCAAAAGTAGCCTCGCCTTCAATGAATGAAGTTGTTGAACATGGGCTGCCTAACGACGTAGTGTTTAAACAATCGGTCGATTTCCCGGACCATTCTTCTCTTCTTATTTACAGCTCCGAAGGCAGCTATGTTCCAAATCATGTTGATCCTATGAATCCGCAAAAATATACGCCAAAAATAACATCCTTCTATAGTGGAAATACCTATGTTATTAAATTGGATGCTGACAAAAAAATTGAATGGTTCCATGCAATCGTGAAAAAACAGGCGGAGGCAGCAGTGGACCTCTATACAGGCATCAGTTATATCGTGGCCGGGAACAACAGCATTCATATTTTCTATTACGATAATAATGATAATGCAGAAGTATTTACCGATGGAAAAATCCGTGACACAAACTTAGGGAACATAAAAAAAAGCAGTCTTGCCTGCGTGACCATTAAACCATCTGGCACCATCAGCAAAGCATTTGTGTGGGATAACACGGAACAGGAATCGTACATGATGCCGGGATACTCGCTGCATACGAAAGCAAATGAAGTGATGTTTGTAGCCGTAAAGAAATCAAAAGATGGCTGGTTCACTTTTGCAAAAATTGCGGTTGCGGATTAATCATTTTAGATAAGGATTCAATTGATGACGGTGTACACTTTTCATTGGCTGGAGAAATTGCTTCATCCGACCAAAGCTATGCCGATATTCACTTTGTTAACGCCAATACGGGGTACTTGTACGACAATCAAAATATTTTTGCCACTTCAGATGGAGGGTTAAAGTGGACGAAGGTAGCATCAATAGCTAACGACTATCTTATTGAGATCATTTTACCGAAAGTGATCATGGTTGGGCTTGTAGTAAAAAGGGCGCCGTGCTAATTTTAAAAAAATAGTAATATTGTCAGCTCAATGAGTACAAGATTAAAGCCTTGCTTATTATGCTTAAAGAAAATACTATTATTCTGCGACGACTCACAAATGATGACAGGGCACCCATGGCAAATCTTGCAAACAACAAAAAAATTTGGGATAACGTACGGGATCAACTTCCTTTTCCTTACACTGAACAGGATGCTGAAAATTTTATTAACCTGGCAAAGCAGGAAGATATAACCCTGACTTTTGCAATTGAATACAAAGGACAATTTTGTGGTGTTATTGTATTGAAGAAGCAAAGTGATGTTTATAAAAAAACCGCAGAAATTGGATATTGGATTGGAGAACCATTTTGGAATAAAAGCATAGCCACTACTTCGGTAAAACTGGTAAGTGCCTATGGGATGGATTCATTAGGATTTGTAAGAATTTATACAGGAGTTTTTGAATATAACATTGGTTCAATGCGGGTGTTAGAAAAGAATGGTTATGAAAAAGATGACATATTCAAAAAATCAATTTTCAAGAATGGAAAGATGTGGGATGAACACAGATTTTCAATAGTCAGGTAGCGCCTGCATCCCCAGGGCAGATTTTACCTGAATATTGCAGATTGATAAAACCCCGCTGACTGCTGGCCCGGTACAATGGAGTGCTTTTTGTTTACTTGTTACTGGTCAGCCAAAGCTTTTAAACATCCCTAGAAGCGACAGTAATTGTAATCATACTTTTGAAGTTGTTCTCCCTCCATGTCACTACTTTGGTAAAAAAATTTTATATGGCTGAAGACCTTACTATTATAACCGGAAGCAAAGAGGAAAAATATCAATCGCTTATTCCACAGGTACAGGGACTGCTTACGGGCGAAACCGATCTTGTGGCTAATATGGCAAATGTGGCTGCGGCACTTAAAGAACAATTCCAATGGTTATGGGTGGGCTTTTATGTGGTAAAAGATAATGAACTTGTTTTGGCTCCGTTCCAGGGGCCGGTGGCGTGCACAAGAATAAAAAAAGGCAGAGGGGTTTGCGGTACTTGCTGGCAAGAGGCCAAAACGCTTATTGTACCCGATGTTGAAAAATTTCCCGGGCATATCGCATGCAGTAGCTCATCAAAATCAGAAATTGTAGTACCAATCATAAAAGACAATAAAGTAGTTGCCATTTTAGATGTAGATAGTGAGAACTATAATTTTTTTACTGATGCAGATAAGGAATATCTTGAAATGGTGGTGGGGTTAATAAATTTTTAAATCACGCCAGTACCGCCTCCTTGTATCTGCACCTTGTACTGAACGTTAGCCTTCACCTAAAATTCCTTGCCCCCGGAAAAATCGCTTCATGTTTTTCTTTTGACTCTAAATGCTGGGCATGTGCAGGTATGGATATTTCATCAGGGCGGGCAAGGGTTAATACATTTGGGTCTTCCTTTTTAGATGCGGTAAGGTGACGCAGTAGTTTTGAAAAATCGTAACAACGCTTTACTATCACATGGATCACTTCTCCTTCTATTTGCACTTTGCCTTCCACCATTATCAGCTTTGATTGTAAAATTTCTTTCCTGAATGTTTCAAACAAGCTTTGAAAAATCACAAGATTGGCAAAGCCTGTTTCATCTTCAATGGTCATGAAACAAATACCGCCTGCGGTGCCGGGACGTTGCCTTACGAGCACAAGGCCGGCAACTTTTACAGAAGCGCCATCTTTTAGCGTGAATAATTGCTTGGTTGATACTACATGAAGCTGTTCCAGCTTTTCTCTTATAAAACTTACAGGATGCGCTTTAAGCGAAAGTGAGGTTGCAGCATAATCATGCACCACATGCTCGGAGGTTGACATAACGGGTAGGGTTACCTTTTCCCCCATTGCATCTGCTGCTGGTTGCCCGGCAAACATGGCATAAGGCCTGTCCTTTGTAGATACTTCCCATAATGCCTGGCGGCGATCAAGACCAATGGATCTGAATGCATCAGCATCCGCCAGTTTCTCTAATGCTGCTTCTGGTAATGCTATATCACGGAGATCATTAATGGAGGAGTACATTTTCTTTCGGGCAGTAACCAGTATGTCTATATCTTCCTGTCGCAAGCCTTTCACCTGGCGGAAACCAAGACGTAATACGGCCTCACCCCCTGCCCTCTCCCCGGAGAGAGAGGGAGTTTTTTCTTCAAGATTATTATCCCAAACAGAATGATTGATATCTACAGGCTGAACTTCTACGCCATGTTTTCTTGCATCAATAATAATTTGTGCAGGCTGGTAAAAACCCATCGGCATACTGTTGAGTAAAGCGCAGGCAAACACATCAGGATAATAACATTTGATCCAGCAAGAAACATATACAAGCAGTGCAAAACTTGCAGCATGACTTTCAGGAAAACCATAGCTGCCAAAACCTTCAAGTTGTTTAAATACACGCTGTGCATATTCAAGCTTATACCCGTTTTGCATCATGCCTTTTATAAGCTTCTCTTCGAATTTTGTTACCAGTCCTTTTGCTTTAAATGTTGCCATGCTGCGACGCAATTCATCTGCTTCGGCAGGCGTAAAACCTGCGGCTACTATTGCAATTTTCATGGCCTGCTCCTGGAAAAGAGGAACGCCCAAGTGTGCGACTTGAAAATTTCTTCCAGTTCTTTTGACGGATATTCAACAGGCTCTTCACCATTGCGCCTGCGTAAATAAGGATGCACCATATCTCCCTGTATGGGGCCTGGCCTTACAATAGCCACTTCAATTACAAGATCATAAAAGCACCTGGGTTTCAATCTTGGCAACATACTTTGCTGCGCACGGCTTTCAATCTGGAATACACCGATGGTATCTGCATGGCAGATCATTTCATAAACATTTGCATCATCTTGTGGGATATTCGCCAGCGTTAGATCAAGCCCATAATGTTCTTTTGCAAGATCAAAAGCCTTTCGGATGCAGGTAAGCATGCCTAAGGCCAGCACATCTATTTTCATAAAGCCAAGCGCATCTATATCATCTTTGTTCCATTCAATGCAGGTGCGGTCCTCCATGCGTGCATTCATGATCGGGCACGAGGTTGCTCAGTTTACTGCGGGTTATAACAAAGCCGCCCGTATGCTGGCCAAGCTGGCGGGGAAATCCCATGAACTCTCTTGTAAGTTGAAGTACTTTGCGAAGATGTTGATCACCCGGATTCATGCCTTGTTCCGAAAGCCGTTTACCTTCAAACCACTCATCAGTGAATTCCCATATAGAACCCGATAAACGATTGATGGTATCAACAGAAAGCCCCATTGCTTTTCCAACATCGCGTATCGCACCTTTCTGGTGTTGCTGTGTTACGGTTGCAATGATAGCAGCACGATCACGTCCATATTTCTGATAGATATATTGAATGACTTCTTCACGGCGTTCATGCTCAAAGTCTACATCAATATCCGGCGGTTCATTACGGGCAGAAGAAATAAAACGTTCAAACAACAAATCGAATTTTGTAGGATCAACAGAAGTAATGCCGAGACAATAACACACAGTAGAATTAGCCGCCGAACCTCGTCCCTGGCAAAGAATTTTTTGCTCTCTTGCAAAACGAACCACATCATAAACAGTGAGAAAATAAGGAGCATAATTCCATTTGCTCTATAAATTTCAACTCATACTTTATAGCTGCTATTGTTTTTTCAGGAACATTATTTCCATAGCGTTCTTTAGCTCCTTTCCATGATAAGTAAGTAAGCTCTTCCTGTGGCGTGCGTCCTTCGTTTGTAATCTCTTCCGGGTATTCATATTTTAATTCATCCAAAGAAAATTGGCAGGCTTCTTTAATTTCCTGCGTACGCATAATTGCACCAGGATATTGACTGAACAACCGAAGCATTTCATCCTGCGGTTTGAGAAATCTTTCTGCATTAGGATGCAAGCGATAGCCAGCATTATAGATGGTACATTTTTCACGGATGCATGTTACAATATCCTGTAACTGTCTTCTGCCCGGTTCATGATAATGCACATCATTTGTCGCGACAATTGGTATATTAAATCGCGATGAGAGTTGCGCAAGACGATATAAATATTTGCTGTCATCGCCCTGGTAACGACGGGATGCAGCAATGTAAAGATCATCTCCAAATGCTTCATGATATTCTTTTAATGATTCTGCAAATGATGCATCAAAATCAAATAGTTCATTTAATTCAGTTGGCGGCAGTACAATAAATTTTATGTCTTCGGCATATTTATAAACATCTGCTTTATATAAATGACATGCTCCTTTTTCAGCACGGCGGTTTCCGGTTGTAAGCAGGTTGCATAGTTGCGAGTAGGCCTTTTTGTTAGTAGGGTAAGCAAGCAGGCTTAAGCCATCTAATAAATCAAGACGGCAACCTACGATGATGCGGATATCATTTTTTTTAGCAGCAGCATGCGCACGAACAATACCGGCAAAACTGTTGCGATCCGTTATAGCTATTTCTGTATAGCCTAATGCCGCTGCATGCTCTGCCAGTTCTTCAGGGTGCGATGCACCGCGGAGGAAACTGAAATTGGTTGTTATTTGGAGTTCTGTATAGTTCATAAAGCCTCACCCTCAACCCCTCTGAAGGAGAGGGGACAAGATAGAATTACTAATATTCGAGTCACTATGGTTTCGGATAATTTTTTCATACTGAGTTCTATTTTTTATTTAATCCCGATGAACATTTTTTTAATAGTTAGTATTCACCAGGATACTGTCCCTTTTCTTCGGGGAGGGTTGGGTGAGGTCATGCGAAAAATCCATGAATAAACCACTTATACGATCTTTCAGCATCATAATGCCCTGACCGAAATAACCAGTAACGTCTTCCCTCCTCATCTTCCACATAATAATAATCCCTGTGCTGACCATCTTGCAACCACCATTCCTGCTCAATTCGTTCCGGCCCATCTGCCTTTATTATTGTATGCAGTTTTCCTTTGTGACGAAATAACATTGGTGGATAATCAGGAATAGGTGCTGTTACTTCTACGACTTCTGGCCTCGATAATAAATGTAAAGGCCTTGGCCTGTCAACCTTCCATTCTGTTAATGCTTTTTCATCTATAGAAAGAGCAGTTTTGAAAGAACGCTCTGGCCAATAATGTTCATCAGGCACATAACGGTGAATATTTTGAGCACCAATCTTTTCTGCTAAACGATCCAGTAATTCAGCTAAACCTATATTAGTAAGGCCTTCGTTATTATTCCATAATTTCTCCTGTGTTGGCGACAGGTCTTCCACTTTTGAAGCCCCAAGTGTAAAGAGCTCTATTCCTAATGCAGGCTCAATGGAATCTATTTTATTTTCAAACAATTTAAAAAGATGTTTGCTATTGCATGAAGCACGATTGGTTCCAATTCCGATCTTTTCAATTTTACCATCTGCCCGGTAGCATTTAAATACAGCAAGTCGAAGTCCTTTTTCCTCTTTTTTAAGTCGCAGACATAAGGTATCAAGTAACCGTTGTAGTGCGATTTCAATTCCTGTCGCTGTTACAATTGGCTCCAGGCAAGGCAATCTTTCCTCGTAAGGCTCTATAGAATGCACTGGAATTATTACTTCTTCTTCGTAACCTAACGCCTGGTCTAAACGCTGCAAAAATTGACGGCCAAAGCGGCGGCGTAATGCAGGGCGGGATAAACTGATAAAATCTTTTATTTGTCTGAATCCTAGCTTTTCCAATCGTTCTGAAGTTTCTGTTTCCAGCCGGAGAGCTGCTGCAGGTAATAAAACCAGTGCTGCTGCATGCTGACCACTTTCGACAATCAATGCATCTTTTCCGAACCGTGCAATTGCCCATGCTGCACCAATCGTATCAGCCATGGCAGTACGAACATCATAACCAAATTGTTTTAGTCGTTTAACGATATCAGCCAGGTATTTTTTTTCTCCTCCCCAAAGATGTGGACACCCTGTAACATCGAGCATAATACCGCTACCCGGCAGATCAATACTTACAGCAGGTGTATAGCGGATACACCATTCAGCAATACCTTTTAATAATTTTGGGGCAAGTTCCGGCTGATCATCCAGAACCTGCAACCCGTGAATAACCGCTCTTGCATCTGCTAACACCATTCCCTTTTCCACTCCTTCTTTTTGTGCCAAAGTATTTACTGCTGTTACTATCATTCGTCCATGATCAGGAGCAGCCAGTACAAAAGGTATATTACTTAAACACGGCTGGCGACGGATAAACCAATCAGTTGAGAGCGAATGGAACCATATTGCGACAAACCGTCTCTGCATATCATCCCGTTTTCTTTTTTTGTTCCTGAACAATTGCTGCAATTTTCGAAATATATCTGAACCGTCCTTCTGCAAATTCTATCTCCCAGCTGCCAGGCTTACCGTTCCTAACTTTCAATAATTCAACATTCCAGCGGGGAAAGCTAACGCCAGGCATGTCATCTGTAAACGCACCCGGAATGGGAGTAATTTTCCAACGGGTAACACAAGCCGTAATATTCAAACTACGCGCCGTGTTGCGAAAAATAAAGCCAGTAACCTGGCTTTTTTCAACAGCTAATTGTAACCGTCTTGAAGCTGTAAAGTTTAATTCAGGTATCTCTCCTACCACTGCTGCCAGTCCATCACATTTAAGGGCCTCTTCCATTGCCCACAAAATTTCTTTTTCCTTTTTTAGATTAATGAAAATGATTTTTTCCGGTGCAATACCAAACAATTTAAGAGCCGGTGGAAAAATCGTTTTGGAAGAATTTATCCAGATACATGCTCCTCCTTTATGCATAAGTGAACCAAGAATTCCCGAAACAAAGCCTTCTGTAGCCGCACTTTCTTCCGTGGTTGTACAAACAAATTCGTGCACAGCTGCTAAAGGGAATTGAGCATTTGGAAAAGTATTTCTTATAGCATCCGGTACCACATCCAATATACCAGGATTAAGTATTTTTTTGAACCCCTGCAAAGGAAGAATATCCCTTTGTAATTGAGCAATGATATTTGCTTTTTTCTGATTCATTAAATGAAAGATAGATCCGGTCATTGCATGATTAAAGGCTATGCAAATTACTAATATTTTTAGTAATATTACATTTTAACTTATCAATCTTAAAACATCTACATGGCAAAATTTATCTTCAGGGGGGATAATATTATAGATATCACATTAATTTCTTGCAAGCTGATTTTCAATTTACCAGTAATGGAAAGGATCAGGCTTACAGCAGAACGCAGCACACGAATTTTCAAAGTGCCTTTCGATAAAAACATCCAATTTTTAAAACACACCTTTAATTGAATAAAAAATATAATTATCAGGAATATTAGTAACCAATTAATAACCTGAATATTTAGGCATAGAGGAAATATTAGCGGTTCTTTGTATTTTGAAAATGTTTCCCGAACAATTAAAATTTAATTCATGAAAACAGTATTGATTGCTACTGATTTTTCTAATGCTTCGCGTAATGCTTCATCTTATGGAATAGCTCTTGCGAGAGCAATTGATGCAGGTGTTTTTTTATTTAATTCATACAAAGTTCCGACTTCGGCAGCCGGCCTGAATGTAAATATTTCGAGATACGATGTAATGATGCAAACAGAAAAACGATTGCTCGACGAAGCAAATATGCTTGACGCGGAAAATAAAGAAATCAAAATCATATGTGATGAAGGCCTGCCTGAAGATGCTATTATTAAAATCGCTAATGAGAAAAAAGTCGATTTTATTATCACAGGAATGAAGGGGAAGGGTAAAAACCTGAAAAAAATATTTGGGAGCACCGCAACTTCTTTATCAAAAAAAGCCAATATACCTGTAATAATTGTTCCGGAAGATGCCATTTACAAAACACCGGAAACTATAGTATTTGCAAGTGACACACCGGCTACAGATAATGAAATCCCGGTTCTGCTTACGTCAATCGCCAGGCTTTTTAAATCGAAATTATATGTGGTTAAAGTTATAAAACACAACGACAGGGAATGGTTTGAGATACCGGAACATATACAGCAAAAGACAGATGGCGAAAGTATCGAAGCCTTGTTTCAATACCCCGGAGGCGCTGATATAAGGCACGCGTTAAATGATTTTATTGCAAATAATGATGGCGACATGCTTGTAATGATGCCGCATAAACATGAATGGATAGAGAGGCTGTTCAAAAAAAGTGAAACAAAGGATATGATTTTTCATACGAAGATCCCTCTGTTGGTTTTACCTGAAAGCTAAAGTAAAATCCGGGAGTCTTAAATGGAATAGTGGAACAAGTGGTTTTTATTGTCAGTACATTATATTGGCTGGTTTAAATCCTCATTGTGTAAGGCAATTCTCAATTCATTATGAGGACGGCGGCACCTTGAATATTTCCATTTCTTAAATCAGATAATGCCTCGTTGGCATCTGAAAGCTTATAGGTTTTTATATCCGTTTTAACCGGCACCTTTGGCGCAATTTTGAAAAACTCTTCACCGTCCCTTCGTGTGAGATTAGCTACAGAACAAACAGATCTTTCTTCCCATAAAATATCATATGAAAAAGAAGGGATGTCGCTCATATGAATACCGCCGCAAACTACTATACCGCCTCTGTCGATATCCTGTAATGCTTTTGGCACAAGCTTTCCTACCGGTGCGAAAATAATAGCAGCATCTAATTTTTCCGTTGGTTGGTCAGAAGAACCGCCTGCCCACACCGCGCCAAGTCTTAAAGAGAATTGCTGCGCAGCAACATCACCATCCCTTGTAAAAGCAAATATTTTTTTACCCTCGTAAACTGCGACCTGGATCAGGATATGTGCCGCAGCGCCAAAACCATAAATACCAAGGTTAATAGTATCCCGGGGAATCTTAGAGTAAGATCTGTAGCCAATGAGACCCGCACATAGTAAGGGCGCGCCGGAGGCATTGCTATACATATCTGAAAGAGGGAAACAATATCGTTCGTTTGCTACAGTATATTCGGCATACCCGCCATCAATTGTATAGCCGGTGAAACCAGCGTTTATACAAAGATTCTCCCGCTGGCTCACACAATATTTACAAATGCCGCAAGTGTATCCCAACCAGGGCACACCTACAAGGTCGCCTTTTTTTAACGTCGCAACATTGCTTCCGGTAACGGCGACTTCGCCAACAATCTCATGTCCCGGAATCAATGGCAGCTTCGGTTGCGTCAATTCAGCGTCAATTATATGGAGGTCCGTTCTGCAAACACCGCATGCGATTATTTTGATCAGAACCTGGTTTGGCAAAACAGAAGGTAGTGGTATCGTTTTAAGTATCAGCGGTTTTTTCGGTTCTTCCAAAATCATAGCCTTCATGCCGGAAGGAAGTTGCATAAGTATAATTTAATATCAAAAAAAATAGCACCAATTCAACAATAAAGGTAGCATTGGGAAAATTTATCCGTTAGGTTCCTAAAACTTTTCTTTTAAGTTTCCTCTTGATTGGCCCGCTACAGCGGCAGCTATTTTATCCCGGGATTTTTATCCTGCCAGGGTAAAAAATTTATTAGTTCAATTAATTTCTAATTGTTTCACATGTAAAAATTGTAACTTTATATGTAACCCAATCTAAATATGAACAGTCGTTCATCATATATAAATCAATACCCGGTTTATCCCGGCGAATACATCCCCTCACCCGAAGTGCAGATTGAACTGGAAGAGTTGCAAATGAGCAATGAGGATTTACCATTAAACCCTTTGCTTAATATCGATGAGTTCGAAGATTGCTATAAAATAATCGCTGTAATTCCAGGGGTAAGCAGGGAGGATATTTTTATAGATGTTCGAAATAGGCTTTTATCAATAACCGTCTTACACAGGGATGATGAACCCGGCAGGAAAAAGCTGAGGATTCACGAATTCGAGGGAAAATATTTTGAGCGTCGAATAATTTTGCCATACGATGCCGATCCTGTTTTTGTAAGCTCAGAATACAAAGACGGCATTCTTCATATTTGTATACCGAAATCAAAAAATCCTATAATATCTTTTAACTCCAGGATAGTTACATATTAATAACAACATATTTTACCAGGCATCGCCTCTCAGGAACGGCGTATTAATTATGCCATTCTTCATTTGAACAATCTTACTTCGTATAAGAATGATGCACTTCAATAGCTGGCCATGAACAATGATAGCAAAACCATTTTAACCATCAACGCTGGTTCGTCTAGTATTAAGTTCGCTGTATTTGAATTGGATGACAAATTTCAAAAAACGATATCAGGTAAAATAGACCGTATAGGTTTTGAAGACGCAAGCCTCAACATTAAAGAAAATAACAGCCCGGATAATGCTGCAAAAAAGATCCATGCCTCCGACCTGCATGGAGCTACGCTTTCTTTGATTGATTGGCTGGAACAACAACGATGGTTTCATAAGGTACAAGCTATCGGCCATCGTATTGTGCATGGCATGAAGCATACGGAAGCGGAAATGTTAACGGACGATCTACTAAAAGAGTTATATGATATCCGCGATTACGATCCGGATCATCTGCCGGCGGAAATTGAGATCGTTCAAATCTTAAAAGAAAAGTATCCCGGCGTCTTCCAGGTAGCCTGTTTTGATACCGCTTTTCACACAGCCATTCCGGATGTCGCAAAAACTTTTGCCATTCCAAAAAGCTATTACAACGAAGGCATTCAACGGTATGGTTTTCACGGAATATCCTATAGTTATTTAATAAAGAAATTAAGAAAGCATGACGAGGGAACGGCAAATGGTAAAGTCATACTTGCGCATCTTGGAAATGGAGCCAGTCTCGCTGCCCTGAAGAAAGGAAAGTGTATAGATACAACTATGGGCTTCACTCCTGCAGGTGGAATAGTAATGAGCACAAGAAGTGGCGATATCGATCCGGGTGTTGCATGGTATTTGATGCAAAAAGGAATGAGTGCTGAGCATTTCAATGATCTTTTCAATCACCAATCTGGATTGCTTGGAATATCAGGCATTAGCGCAGATATGCAGGATTTGCTGGAACATGAAAAAAATAGCAAGGATGCAGCGCTCGCAATCGAAATATTTTGCTACCAGGTAAAGAAGCATATCGGCTGCTACACTGCCGCGTTAGGAGGACTGGATGCGTTGGTGTTTTCGGGAGGCATTGGTGAAAACGCCCCGGCAATTCGCTCCCGTATTTGTAATGGCTTGGATTATTTGGGAATTCAATTGAATGAGGAAAAGAATTATAAAAATGAATTTCAACTGTCAAAAGATGGAAGCGTTGTGAGAATCTATGTTATTCCCACCAATGAAGAATTGATGATTGCTAAAATAACTGCTGATTTATATAAGAAGGAAATAAAAGAATGATTGATAATCAAAAAAAATAAGATGGAATCACAGCAGGCTAAAACCCCAGAGGAAGAAATTTCAGAAGAACTATTGAAAAAAATGAATGCATACTGGAGAGCTGCCAACTACCTTTCGGTTGGGCAGATTTACCTGCATGATAATCCGCTAATGAAAGAGTCCCTGAAAATCGAGCATATAAAAAAAATGCTGCTGGGGCATTGGGGCACTACGCCGGGGCAAAATTTTATCTACGTACATCTCAATCGTATTATTAAGAAATACGATCTCGACATGATCTATATTTCCGGCCCTGGCCATGGCGGTCCGGCAATCGTAGGTAACGTATATCTTGAGGGAACTTACAGTGAAGTCTACCCTGGCATCACCCGGAATGAAGCGGGATTAAAAAAACTCTTTACACAATTTTCATTTCCGGGTGGCATACCAAGCCATGTTTCTCCGGAATGTCCGGGGTCTATGCATGAAGGAGGTGAGTTAGGGTATTCTTTAAGTCATGCCTTCGGCGCCGTATTTGATAATCCCGGTTTAATTGTCTCCTGTGTCGTCGGGGATGGCGAAGCCGAAACCGGTCCACTTGCTACCGCATGGCACTCCAATAAATTTCTCAATCCTGTTACGGATGGTGTGGTGCTTCCGATTCTGCATCTCAATGGTTATAAAATCGCAAACCCTGCAATACTGTCAAGAATCGGGCACCAGGAACTTGATCAATTGTTCCGTGGCTACGGATGGAAGCCTTACCTTCTTGAAGGCGATGACCCGATGTCCATGCATCATGCAATGGCAAAATTGCTCGACACAGTGATAGAAGAAATTAAATCCATAAAAAAGAATGCTGTAGAAAATAAAGACACCGAACGTCCACGCTGGCCAATGATTATTCTTAAAACACCCAAAGGATGGACAGGTCCAAAATTCGTTGATGGGTTACCGGTAGAAGGCAGTTTCAGATCACACCAGGTTCCCTTAAGTGATCCGGCGAACAACCCCGAACATTTAAAGCAGCTCGAAGAATGGCTGAGAAGCTACGAGCCAGGGGAGTTATTTGACGAGAAGGGACAGCTGAACTTAGAACTGGCTGAACTTGCACCTGTAGGTGAAAGGCGTATGGGTTCCAATCCCCATGCAAATGGCGGTCTTGTCCGGCACGATCTGATAATACCCGACTTTTCTGATTATGCCCTTGAAATAAAGAACCGCAGTGAAACAGGCCCCGGCGATACGCGAGTGTTGGGAGGTTTTATAAGAGATATCATAAAGCTAAATCTTGATAACAGGAACTTCCGGTTGTTTGGTCCTGACGAAACATTATCCAATCGCCTGAATGCTGTGTTTGAAGTTACCAACCGTCAATGGGAAGCGGAAACTTTATATACTGACGAGTTTCTTGCGGGCGAGGGTCGTGTAATGGAAATGCTAAGCGAACATCAGTGCGAAGGGTGGCTGGAGGGGTACCTGCTAACGGGAAGGCATGGCCTGTTTAATTGTTATGAAGCTTTTATCCACATCATTGACTCCATGTTCAACCAGCACGCCAAATGGCTGAAAGTAACTGCAGAACTTCCCTGGCGTAAAAAGCTTCCTTCATTAAATATCTTACTGGCGTCGCACGTATGGCGACAGGACCACAATGGCTTTACGCACCAGGATCCGGGATTTATTGATCATGTCGTAAATAAAAAAGCATCTGTTGTGCGTGTGTATCTTCCGCCAGATGCGAATTGTCTTTTGTCTGTTATCGATCATTGCTTAAGAAGCCGCCATTATGTAAATGTGGTTGTCGCAGGTAAGCATCCTTCACCGCAATGGTTATCCATGGATGAAGCGATAGTGCATTGTACCAGGGGAATCGGAATATGGGAATGGGCAGGTAATGATGATGGAGCCGAGCCGGATGTGGTAATGGCTTGCGCCGGTGACGTACCCACGCTGGAAACATTGGCGGCCGTCTCTATCTTACGAGAAAAATTACATGACCTGAAGGTACGCGTGGTAAATATAGTTGACCTGATGAAACTACAACCTGAAAGTGAGCATCCGCATGGATTGAATGATAAAGATTTCGACGCATTATTTACAAAAAACAAGCCGGTGATTTTTGCTTTCCATGCATATCCCTGGCTGATCCACAGGCTTACCTACAGGCGCACCAATCATGGCAACATTCATGTGCGTGGTTATAAAGAAGAAGGTACTATTACCACTCCTTTCGACATGACCGTATTGAACCAATTGGACCGTTTTGATCTTGTGCAGGATGTAATAGACCGCTTGCCCCAGTTAGAAAATAAAGCAGATTACCTGAAACAGGAAATGAAAGATAAACTTATAGAACACAAAAACTACATCCGAAAAAATGGCATTGATATGCCGGAAGTAAGGAACTGGAAATGGAAGAACCTTAAATAAAAAACTAACAGAAAAAGTGGAAACCCAACCGGACCATGAATCCCAAAGTGTCGAGCCTGCACCGGATGCCCGTCCAACGTACTGGCTTACCCGCTTTATGATTCTTCGTTTGCTGGGAATTATTTATGCCGTAGCTTTTCTTGTTGTCATCAACCAGATGCTTCCGTTGATCGGCTCACACGGCCTTCTTCCTGTAGGGATATATCTAAAGCAAATCAGTGATGCACTTGGTTCGCCCGGAGCAGGCTTTGTGCGCCTTCCGTCTATCTTTTGGTTTGGCCACTCCGACGCTACCCTGCTAACCGCAGCCTGGGCTGGGTTTGTGCTCTCCTGCTTAGTGGTCGCAGGCTTCGCGAATGCCCCACTGCTTACCGTACTTTGGCTTCTCTATATGTCTTTTGTTCACACCGGGCAGGAATGGTATGGATACGGATGGGAAATCCAGCTTCTCGAAACCGGATTTCTTGCGATCTTTCTCTGCCCGTTGGTTGACATGCGGCCGTTTCCACGGCGTGCTCCCCCGATGCCTGTTATTGGGTTGTTCCGCTGGCTGATTTTCAGAATTATGCTTGGGGCCGGATTGATCAAAATACGCGGAGATGAAATATGGCGCAATGGCACCGCACTCTACTATCATTTTGAAACACAACCTTTGCCCGGTCCGTTAAGCCGATGGTTCCATTTTTTGCCCCGCGCTGTTCTCAAAACCGGTGTCTGGTTTAATTTCCTGGCCGAGCTTGTCGCGCCGTGGTTTGCGTTCTGGCCACGACTTGCACGCCATATTGCAGGATCCGTAATGGTGCTTCTCCAGGTCATCCTTATTCTTAGCGGCAATCTTTCCTTTTTGAACTGGCTCACCATCCTTCCCGCGCTGGCTTGTTTTGATGATGGCTTTTGGTCGCGGCTTCTTCCCGGCCAGCTTGTTCGCAGAGCAAAGGTTGCCGCAGCCCGGGCAGAACCATCACGCCCCATGCTTGTTACGGCATGGACAGTCACTATTATCATAGCATTCCTTAGCATTCAGCCTGTCTTAAATATGCTCTCTTCCCGGCAAATCATGAACACATCTTTTGATCCGCTTGAACTCGTGAACACCTATGGTGCATTCGGAACTGTGGGACAAGAGCGTCTGAATGTAGTTTTTGAAGGAACAATGGATGAAAATCCTGGTGACAATGCAAAATGGAAGCCTTATATCTATAAGGCGCTCCCTGTTGCTCTTGACAAAAGGCCGCCGCAAATAGCGCCTTATCAATTGCATTTAGACTGGCAAATGTGGTTCGCATCCATGTCTTCACCTGATGAATATCCATGGACTTTACATCTTGTTTCCAAACTTCTTCATAATGATCCCGGCGCCGTAGGACTGTTTGCGGGCAACCCATTCCCCGGTAAACCACCGCGATACATCCGGGCAGTTTTGTATCGCTATTCCTTTGCAAAACCAGGCAATGCGGAAGGTCTTTGGTGGACCCGAACACGCATCGGCGATACATGGATTCCTGCCATGTCCATCAACGATCCGCGGCTTGCAGCATTTCTAAAAAGTTACGGATGGACACCATAAATCGCGATAAAGAAAAATTGCTGCGGGAAAAATTATGTTGTCATCAATTCATCAAAATGGCAATTAAAGATTTAAATTAAATTTCAATTAGACGCTTAATTTCAAATCTTACAAATATGGAAATAATAAGGATCAATAAAACACAAGGTGATTTAGTTTTCGAATTGTTTGACAAATATCGGATCTTCTACAAACAGCCACCTGATCCTGAACTGGCAAGAAACTTTATCCAGTATAGATTGAATAATAGCGAGTCGGTAATTTTTGTCGCTTTAGCGGGCAATGCGAACGAATTAAAACCGGTTGGATTTACCCAGTTATATCCAAATTTTTCATCAGTACGTGCCGTTAAAAACTGGATACTAAATGATCTCTATGTCGACACCGAATTTCGTAAGCAGGGAGTTGGCGAAAGTCTTATAAGGAGAGCAATAGATTTTGCAAAGGAAAATAACGCAAGCAATATCGAACTTTCAACAGCAGTTGACAATTACATTGCCCAAAGTCTCTATGAACAAATTGGCTTCGTGAAGCAGAAACCAGATAATGACTTTTTCACATACAGAGTTAGCCTGGTATAGATAAACAAAATATTTACCGCATTTTTTTTCTTTGCTGTCCGGCTAAAAAGCTCAAGCCTTACTGCTGGTATTGGCCTCACCCCCAACCCGCTCTCACCGCAGGAGAGTAACCTTGAAAGGTGCTTCCGAAAGGATTTGCTTTGATGGTTCTTAAATTTAGTCGGACAACAATGATTTTTTTTATCTCAAATTTCCTGTTATTGCTTTAATCCCAAATCTGTTGGTAACCCATCAAGGCTTTTAAGGTTTTTTTCAAGGGCATATTCCCGAAGGCCTTCTTTTCCTTTTTTAGTCGCCCATTCGAAATGGATATCACGTTCGCCCGCGTAATCATATAGAGGAACGCCAAAGCCACAGGACGTTTGCACCAGGCTGATATCGGCAACAATGATCTGCCTTGTGCTTGGATATATTTTAAAGCCGGGAGCATAGATTTCCCAGTCTTCGCTGCCTGGCAGTACGGCAAATCCTTTTCCATATAACCTTAGAATATTTGGTGATCCTTCAAAGGAGCAAAACATAATTGTAATACGGCCATTCTCTAAAGTATGTGCCGATGTTTCATTGCCGCTACTGATAAGATCCATATATGCAACCTTATTTTCAGACAAAACCCGGAAACAATCAAGTCCTTTAGGAGAAAGATTGATCCTTCCGTTTGCGCTTAACGGTGCGGTTGCTACAAAGAATACGTGTTGCTTGTTTATAAATTCCGCGTGTGCCGGCACGATGCTGTCACTAAATTTGCCCATGTTTTATTTTTATTATGAGATAAAGTTAAGAAGGAATATATAATGGGGAAAAGTTGCCTTGCAAATTCCAATTGCTCAACAACCTTCCTGGTTTTTTATCCCGATCTTAAGTCAATAACATTCACCACCGGGCAATGATGTTAATGCAGATGTTTTTAGGTTGAAATAAAATGTAACCAGAAAATTTTCTTTTTAGAAAAGAGAAGCCTTCGATTCATCATCTGAAAAGCGATAAAGTAATAAGCGTAATAATAATAATTAAGGATAGGCAAGAGGTTCCATATTCAGTACCTGGTGAAGATGATGCAACAGGTGTTTATTGTAATCTTCTGCAAGCCACTGTATAGATCGCATTTCACCCACATTGCATAAATTTTGCTCAACTTCACCGGGTATATTTTTTAATATTATGCAGATGTGTTTGTTGAGCAATACCCATAAACCAATGAGATCACCAGTTATATAATTTTGGTAATTGGCGGCCGTCACCCAAATGTCCTGGGCATATGTGATCTTCGGTTTATCATCATATTGGGTGACTACAAAACGGCGGATATTATTTTGGGCTGAATCAATCAAGTGTCCCAGCGCCTCTTTTTTACTCCACTTAGCAGGGCCAGGTTTACGCATCCAATTGTCTTCAGTTAAATTGTTTAAATGTTCCGCGTAAGCGGCTATTATGGATTCTAATTGTCGGATTGATTCTTTCATACGCAAAGTAATAACATTAGTTTATTACTATTGGGCAGATTGGTTTTTCATTTTTAAAAAAGTTCTTTTGGCAATCGTAAGGTGATATTTTAATTTTCAAAAATGGCGCCTTACCCTCGCCTTCTATCCAAAAAAATTCCCGCTTTTGAAAATAAATAAAAATAAGATAGACGCTAATGTAATAATGAATGCGGAGGAAGAAAGGATATAATAAATACGTTTTTCTTCAAATAAATTTGTGTTCATAAAATTAAGTTTTAATTGTTAAGTAATATTCTTATGGACAGGAGTATTGAGACCAGGTTTAAAGGAAACACCGGCGTTAAGAAATATTTATGATTTGGAGAAAGTCGCAGGATTCAATGTGTAGCTAAAACTAATTATTAGCCCCTGCGTTCGATGTATCCTTTATGGGAATTATAGCTACCGTTAGCCTGCACACACAGGTAAGCTTTTGAAGATCGTCATGTAATTTTATGTCCCAGACATGAGTTGATTTTCCTAAATGCAAAGGGATGCACGTTGCGGTAACCAGGCCTTGTTTCACACTCCTGATATGATTTGCGTTAATCTCTAATCCTACGCAAAAAAATTTATTCATATCAATTACCAGTGCAGAACCGAGGCTTCCTATCGTTTCTGCAAGAACGCAGGATGCACCACCATGAAGCATTCCATAAGGCTGCTGTGTGCGTTCATTTACAGGGATTGACATTTTGATAAAATCATCTCCAATATCTACCCACTCTATCCCAAGAAAATCTGCCATAGTTTCTTTTCCAAAATCTTTTACATCAGAAAGCTTTAAAGATTTGTTATACCAGATAGACATTATTTTTAATAGATTTTTTTACCACATCGGGAAGAAATTGTGCTACATCGCCACCATTGCGTATAACATCCCGTATTAATGTACTGGCCACTGATGTGTATTTAGGAAGGCAGGTTAAAAATATAGTTTCAACGTTTTCTGCTAAGCTCCTGTTCATATCTGCAATAGCTTTCTCATACTCAAAATCATTCACATAGCGTATTCCCCTGAGAATAAAATTTGCTCCTACTCTTTTGCAGCAATTCACAGTTAATCCATCATAAGCAAGTACTTGTATTTTTGGTTCGTTTGCATAAATTTTTTGAAGCCAATCAATTCTTTGTTCTTCCGAAAACATAGGAACTTTGTTACTATTACGACCAATGCCAATTACAAATTTATCAAACAGGGGAAGCGCCCTGTCAATAATATCAGTATGCCCAAGTGTAACAGGATCAAACGTTCCCGGAAACAAACAATTTCTTACCATGAGTATTTTTTATCTCGTAGATTAAAAATAAGTCTAATTGAAATTTTGTTTATTGCTCAGTAAATATAACACAGCCATTCTTACTGCAACGCCATTTTCAACCTGCTGCAAAATTATTGATTGGTTTGAATCAGCAACATCACTGTCAATTTCCACTCCCCTGTTTATGGGCCCGGGATGCAGTATCACGATTTCTTTATCCAGGCTGTTCAGAAGTTTTTTACTTACGCCATAAGCAAGATTATATTCCCTTAGTGAGGAAAATAAAACCTGGTTTTGCCGCTCGAGTTGAATGCGCAAAACGTTGGCAACATCACACCATTGCAAGGCCTTTTTAAGATTGTATTCTACCTGTATATCAAATGCTGCCTTTATGTATTTTGGAATGAGAGTTGGCGGGCCCGCAACCATTACTTCCGCACCGGCTTTTTTTAACAGGTAGATATTACTTAACGCAACTCTTGAATGCATAATATCCCCAATGAGCACGACCTTTTTTCCTTCAATGGAACCACACTTTTCTTTTATTGAAAATGCATCGAGTAAGGCTTGGGTAGGATGTTCGTTAATACCATCTCCCGCATTAATGATGGCTGCAGGAATATGCCTTGCTAAAAAATGCGGAGCCCCGCTGGCGCTGTGCCGCATTACAACCATATCAACTTTCATTGATAAAATATTATTTACCGTATCAAGCAGGGTCTCACCTTTCGACACCGAAGATCCGGACGCAGAAAAATTTAGCGTATCTGCGCTTAGCCGTTTCTCAGCAAGCTCAAATGAAATGCGGGTGCGTGTAGAATTTTCGTAAAATAAATTTACAATGGTTGTATCCCTTAATGACGGCACCTTTTTTATCGGCCGCTGTAAAACTTCTTTGAATTGTGTAGCAGTTGAAAGAATAAGATCAATGTCGCCGGGTTGTAAATCTTTAATGCCAAGAAGATGTTTGGTAGAGAGTTGCATTAAAGGTCAAAGCTAAGAGAAAAATTTTTAATTAAGTGCGCTTGTATCAAAAAATGAAAATCGATTAATTGCAAATATTGAATTGTCGAAACTTTTAAAAATCAATATAAAATAACTTGTTCTTTATCCCATTCCACTTTTACCTTTTGTGAAATAATGGAATCAATGGATTTTCCACAATAATCCGGCTGAATAGGTAATTGCCTGCTGAATCTCCTGTTTATAAGAACACATAGCTCAACTTTTTTAGGGCGGCCAAAAGCGAGTAAAGCATCTAAAGCGGCCCGTATAGTTCTGCCGGTATATAATACATCATCAATCAATATCACATTTTTATCTTCAATAGAAAATGTAATATCTGTTTGATTTGGTTGATGAAGTTCTTTTCGTATATCATCCCTGTAAAATGTAATATCAAGCTTGCCGTAATTAATTTTGGGATGGGGATTAATTTTTTGCAGTTGTGCAAAAATCTTATCCCCGAGGTAAATGCCCCTTGGCTGAATTCCGATTAATACAACAGAATCCAGCTCGGCAAAATTCTCAATCAACTGGTAAGCCAATCGCTCAATTGTAATTCGTAACTGGTATTTATTGAGAATGATACACTCAATTTTATTCTTAAGGTTGGTGCCTGATTCTAAACTTTTTTATGCCCCTTTAGGATCAGGGGTGGACTCTTCATCCATAAATGGATAACGATAGTTCGTGGCCGGATTAAAGGTTTCTTTTATCGTTCTCGCACTTAGCCAGCGATAGAGATTTAAAATACTGCCGGCTTTATCATTCGTACCACTTCCCCTTGCGCCTCCGAAAGGTTGCTGGCCGACTACTGCCCCGGTAGGTTTATCATTGATATAAAAATTACCCGCACTATTTGCAAGTTGCTTCGTAGCGAGTTCCACTGCATACCTGTCCTGCGCAATCACAGAACCAGTGAGTGCATACGGCGAGGTCGAATCTACTAATTTAAAGTTTCTTCAAATTTATTTTCATCGTACACATACAGGGTAAGTACAGGTCCAAAAAGTTCTTCACACATTGTGACATATTGCGGATCTGTTACTTCAATAACGGTTGGTTCAATAAAATAGCCGGTTGTTTTATCACATTTCCCACCAACTAATATTTTTGCATCTTTATCTTTCTTCACCTGCTTTATATATCCCTCAAGTTTATCAAAGCTTTTCTCATCGATTACTGCATTTATGAAACAGGAGAAATCTTCAACACTTCCCATCTTCATAGTCTTTACTTCTGCAACTAATTTCTTTTTAACCTGCTGAGCAATATTTGAGGGAATATATGCTCGTGATGCTGCCGAACATTTTTGTCCCTGGTATTCAAAAGCGCCTCTGCAAAGCGCTGTAACAACTACATCAACATCTGCGCTTTTATGCACCAGGACGAAATCCTTTCCTCCCGTTTCTCCTACAATCCGTGGATATGATTTATAAATCTTCGTGTTTTCCCCAATCGTTTTCCACATGGAATTAAATACGCCTGTACTTCCGGTAAAATGAATACCGGCAAAATCAGGATGGCTAAAACATACTTCTCCTAACGTAGGGCCATCAACAAAAATTAAATTAATAACCCCATCCGGCAATCCTGCCTCTTTCAAAATGCGCATAAAAATTTGTGCGCTGTACACCTGTGTGTTGGCACATTTCCATACAACAACATTTCCGCACATTGCGGCTGAAGTAGGAAGGTTGCCCCCGATTGCTGTAAAATTGAAAGGAGTAATCGCAAGAACAAATCCTTCCAGCGGGCGATATTCCATCCTGTTATATATACCGGGGCCACTTATCGGTTGTTGCCTGTAAATCTCACTTAGAAAATGAACATTAAATCTCAGGAAATCAATCAGCTCACACGCTGCGTCTATCTCCGCCTGGTAGGCATTTTTACTTTGCCCAAGCATGGTCGCCGCCAACATTTGTGGCCGGTATTTGGTGGCCAGAAGTTCTGCAGCTTTTAAAAAAATATTCGCCCTGTTTTCCCAACTTGAGTTTGCCCATTTATCCTTTGCCTTTAACGCTGCATTGATTGCCTTTTTTACATGTGAGGAATCTCCATAGTGAAAACTTCCAAGCACATGATCTTTTTCATGTGGAGGATTAATATTAATCTTTTTCCCAGTACGAACTTCTTCCGCACCAATATACATTGGGATATCAGCCTTTTTACTTTTTAACTCGTTCAAAGCTTTTTTCAAAAGACTCTCTTTCAGTACTTCCGGGAGCAAAATCGAGCACCGGCTCATTGTCCGGCATCGGGTAGTAAAAACTTCCGGTATTCATAAATTGTTATTTAATCACAGTCTTAAAAGATCTGTGAGTTAAAAAAAATGCAGTAATATGGTAAGAGTGATCTGAAATTATTTTTTCAAATACATTACTTCTTTCACAAGATTTACAGTACGGGGTACATCAGGTAAATACAAAGCAACTAAATTAGGAGCGTAATGCATAGGAGCATCAACCGAAGTTATTCTTCTTATGGGTGCATCAAGATAATCAAATCCTTCTTTTTGTATGCGATACGTAATTTCTGAAGAAACGGAAGCAAATGGCCACTGTTCCTCAACTATTACCAGCCTGTTTGTTTTTTTAACTGATTCAAGGATTGTTTGCCAATCCATCGGACGTATGGTTCTTAAATCAATCACTTCCGCACTTATATTTTCTTTTGCAAGTTCATCCGCCGCTCCAAGTGCAACCTTCATCATTTTATTAAATGAAACAATGGTGACATCTTTGCCTTCCCTTACCACTTTTGCTTTTCCAATCGGTATTAAATATTCTTCTTCCGGAACTTCTCCTTTTTCGCCATACATAACTTCACTCTCCATAAAGATTACGGGGTCATTATCACGGATAGCACTTTTTAATAATCCTTTGCCATCATACGGATTGCTCACAGAAATTACCTTTAAGCCCGGGATATTTGCATACATGGATTCATAAGCCGTTGAATGTTGCGCACCCAATTGTCCGGCGCTTCCATTAGGTCCTCTAAAAACAATGGGGCAGCCAACTTGCCCTCCACTCATAGCAAGCATTTTCGATGCCGTATTTAATATTTGATCAAGCGCAAGGTTTGCAAAATTCCATGTCATATATTCTACTATCGGGCGCAACCCATTTTGTGCGGCACCTACAGCAATGCCTGTAAAACCAAGCTCTGCAATGGGGGTATCAATGACCCTTCTTTCACCAAATTCTTCCAGCATGCCCTGGCTTACTTTATACGCCCCATTGTACTCTGCTACTTCTTCTCCTATTAAAAATACGGATTCATCACGCCTCATTTCTTCAACCATCGCTTCACGTAATGCTTCTCTAAATGCAATTTCTCTCATGTATAAAATTTGAGTGGCAAAAATATTGGTTACGGGGCAAATGAGCAAAACTCATTATTGTAAAATTTGCCTATTGGGCCTATCCCAACAACCTTGAATAAGTTTACTCTGTCAATAATTCCGAAAGCTTTTCCTGTAATTTTTCTCCGAAAATATTTTTGGCGATAATTCTCCCGTCCTTGTCAAGCAAGACATTAGAAGGTATTGCCTTAATTCCATATTGATCAGAAGTTGAATTTTTCCATCCTTGTAAATCGGAAACCTGGTACCACCCGAGATCATCGTCCAGGATAGCTTTTTTCCATTTAGCATTATCCGTATCGTAGGACACGCCAAATACCGTAAATCCCTTGTCTTTAAATTTTTTATAGGTTGCTACCACATTGGGATTTTCCCTGCGACACGGCCCACACCAACTCGCCCAGAAGTCAATCAAAACATATTTCCCACGCAATGAGCTTAACTTGAGTTGGTTTCCTTCAGGTGTCGTCTGAATGATTTCGGGAGCCGCTTTCCCCGATGCGACTGTTTTGTAGGTATCCAAAAGCTTTTTAATTTCCAGGCCTTTTTCCGAGCTTTTTATTTGCGGGCTTAATCCATTATAGAGTGGCTCAACATCGGTTGCTTCGGCATAGTATCCATAATTTTCTGTTATTGCCATGGCACCGCGCATTGACGAAGGGTTTTCTTTTACAAATGCTGAAATAATTTTTCGCTTTTCCGCCAAAATATCGAAATCAACTTCCTCAAGACTATCCATTATTTTTTTGTTCTTTTCTTTGTAGGCTCTCTCATAAATTTTACTATTTACTTCCTGCCACTTTGAAACGTATTTCATTCTCTCAGATAATAACCGTTCATCATCATTTATTGTCGAGCCCTTTACAGTAAGCAGTTTTAATGAATCTCCTCTTCCCGAAATGGTGATAGTTGCCGGCTCAATGTAAAATGAAAAAAAATCATCGGGCTTGCGCTTCATTGTAAGAGTTGCAAAAAAAGGCGCAGAGATTTTCCCGGTGAATTTAAAGCTCCCGTTATCTATGGAAGCAGAATCCCGAAGTGTTTTGTCACCTTCGTAAATATTCAGGACAATGTTTCCTTTTTTAATTTTCTCAAGATGGCCGTTGATTGTAAATATTGAATCCTGGGACTTTATGGGCTGGGAAAAGAAAAATAACGCAACGAGGAAGTGTAGTTGAATTTTTCATACTCTTTTAGGGAAAATTGAAAGGTAATAATTTTTATAAACTATGGCTTGCATCTGATAAACGAATAGCTGCCAGGGTTGCAGAATTTTTGGCAAAATTTGCAACAAAAAACCCGGCAGAATGGCCGGGCTCTTGCTTTAAAAAAAATTATTAATTAAGTTTCAACATTTTTTTCGTTATCACTTCGTCGCCAATTATAACTTTATAATAATAGTTTCCTACAGGCAAATTTCCCGCGTTCCATTTTATTTGATAAGATCCTGCACCTTTCAGTTCATTTGCCAAAACTTTTATTTGAGATCCATCCACGTGATATATTATAATTTTCACCGGAGCTTTTTCGACGAGATCATATCTGATTATAGTACTATTTGAAAAAGGATTAGGAACATTTTGATAAACTACCGGTTTGTTGAATTTAAATTCAAAATTGATGATTCGCGAATAGATCGTGTGACCGTCAAAGTCAATTATTTTCAGTCGGTAATAATTAATACCTTTTGCAGGCAGATTATCATTGAAAGAATAACTGTTTGTGTTCGACACATTTCCCATCGACTGTACTGAACCAATTTTTATCCAGGTATTTCCCGCCATCCTTTCAATATCGAAATTTGCAACATTGGTTTCATTAGTTGTCTGCCATATTAAATTGACTTTTTCATTTTTGATCTGCCCATTAAAGCTGAGTAAATTAAGCGGTAATGTATTCAGGTAAGTAGCCACACCAAAATCTGAAAATTTGGTAAACCCGGTGGCGGTTAAAATGTTTCCTGCTCTTGTGGTCGAATATGCGACCCAGAGCCCGGATTGATCAGAACGCTTTACGATGTATGCTTTATCAGGCGACACAATACCTAGACCCGTTATGTCAAGGGAGACGTCATAATTAGCCTTAACAGAATCATTCCCCGTATACGTTATTGTTGTGTATTGAGGATAAATAAAATTTGGAGATGAAATGGTGCCGTCGCCAGATGTTGCAGATGTATTTGGATAAAAAGCATTGGCTGGTGGTGGGTTCGAATTTCCCTGGAATTTAACGATCCCACCTGCGACATTACCAATTGTATTAAACTTAACTTTTGTATTGAAAGGTCCCGTTGCAATTTGTGCCGGTGCAGTTATAGTTGTAGTGGAATATTGTGCGGCATTCTGACTAATTACACTTACATTATCTATATAAAGATTATTGCCAACCGCGGAGGTTGCTTTAAATGCAATAAGCACGTTGGGCATTGATGCGTAGGCTGAAAGATCCACGGCCTCGTGCCTCCAATCGTTGGAGGAAGACGGAGTATATTCAAGCAATGCAGGATCGTTGCCAATTGTAGATAACCGGGTGGTGTAGGATTTATTATATAAAACCGGCGCCACCTGGAATGTTGCACCGCCATCCGTGGATACTACCACTTCAAGCCGGTCATTCTGCGTAGCGTATGAACGATAAGCAACATAAAAATCCAGCATTGGCTTTGAGACAGCAGAAAAATTAAACAAGGGAGATTCCAAATAAAGTATTTTTCCAAATGAGGTATTAAAGAATCTTGCACGGGCGGCATTATCATTATTGCTTCCGGCAGGATTAGTTCCCAAAACAATATCCCAGTTTGCAGTACCCGCCAATGTCCATGCAACAGGATTGGAGAAGTTCTCAAAAAAGGGAAAAGCTGTTATCGGGGTTTGTACATTTACGGTGTAAGAAATGGTATCATTGCCCGCATGAATATCTCCTGCTAATGCAGAAAAAACTCTAATTACATAGGTTCCCGCAGAGGGCGGAGCATAAGAAAAAGATACAGGCGTAGTGGCACCGGAAGCCAGACTTACGGCAGTACTTGAGCCCGTTATTACAGAGCCATTGTTAACGGTATACTTTACAGGAATTCCGGCAGCCAAAGTATTAGAACCTGCATTACGGATCGTATCAACAATTGTAAGGCTGGTGCCGGGAGTAATTATGGCATTCGGTGTTACCTTGATTCCTTTGCTCGCTGCATCATTCGCCAGAAGAGAGCCTGCCGTAACATCATCTAAATACACTCCGCTACCCATGTTATCGGTATGCTTAAAAGCAATGTAAATATTTTGACCGGCAAAAGGAGTCAAAGAGAAAGTAAATTGAACCCATCCCCCACTTAAAAGCGTTGAGATATCAACGTTGCCAATACTATTTGTAAAACTTGCATTTTGATTATTGGTTGTAGAAACTAAAATTTCCAGGTTGTCGGGAGGATAGGATGCGGCAAATTGGTTTTTAAGCCAAAACGTTATATTATCTCCACTTTGTACTGAAAAGATCTGGGGAGTTTTCAGCCAATCTTCTCCCGGCCCCGTAGCTTCATAGTTAATAAATGCAGAGTTGCTGCCTGTATGTGACTCATCATTTGAACTTATCCAGCCTGCCGGGCCCTGAACATCCGATGTAGTCCATCCCGCAGGCGGAAAAGTATTTCCCTCAAAACTTTCATTTAGTTGTTGAGCCTTAATATTTTGAATGCAGAAAATGCTAACAATACCAAAGAATACAAGGTGAATTTTTTTCATGAAAAAAATTTAGTGTTCACAAGGTGATTACGTTTATTTACCTAAAAAAGATTGATTTTTTCCAGGATAGAAAAATGGCTGGACTATAAGAGTTTAAAAAAACCCCTGAACGGGTGCATAAAGATAAAAACAAAATCCAAATGTGGAATTATTATTACGGAAATTAAAAACAATATCAGATATCTGTTATAAAACTTCAATAACCACAGAGCTCGCACCGCCTCCCCCATTACAAATGGCCGCTGCTCCAAATTTACCATTATTTTGCCTGAGCACACTTATAAGGGTAACAATAATACGGGCGCCGCTGGCCCCTAACGGATGCCCGAGAGCAACTGCGCCCCCATTGACATTAACTTTGGATGGATCAAGCTTCATTTTTTGTGTATTGGCAATACCAACAACACTAAATGCTTCATTAAGCTCGTAATAATCAATCTCGTCCATCGTTAATCCTGCTTTTTCCACGGCTTTTGGAAGTGCCAGCGATGGTGTAGTTGTAAACCATTCGGGAGCTTGTTCCGCATCTGCATAGCTAACTATTCTTGCGATCGGCTTTACACCCATTTTTACCGCCTTCTCTTTGCTCATTAAAACGACAGCCGCTGCCCCATCATTTATCGTACTCGCATTAGCCGCGGTTACGCTACCACCTTTTTCAAAAGGCGATTTCAATTCCGGTATTTTATCAAATTTCACATTGAATGGCTCTTCATCTTCAAGCATAATTTTCGGGTCTCCTCTCCTTTGAGGAATCTCAACCCCTACAATTTCATCAGCAAACTTTCCTTCTTTTACAGATGATTGGCTGCGTTTATAGCTTTCTATCGCAAATGTGTCCTGTTCTTCACGACTAATATTACACTCCCTTGCACACAGTTCAGCGGCATTGCCCATCGCGTAATCTTTATAAACATCAGTGAGTCCATCCTTTGCCAAACCATCAATAAATTGTGTGTTGCCATATTTATTTCCCCACCGCAATGCAGGCGCATAAAATGGAGCACTGCTCATATTCTCCATGCCCCCTGCAATTACCACATCAGCATCACCCAGCAAAATGCTTTGGGCACCGTTTATTATAGCTTTCATGCCACTGGCGCAAACTTTATTCACGGTAGTACAGCATACATTTTCAGGCAGCCCTGCAAGTATCGCTGCCTGTCTTGCAGGGGCCTGTCCAAGATTAGCCTGCAACACGCAACCCATATATACTTCCTGTACATCCCCTGGTTTTATTCCAGCTTTATCTACAGCTCCCTTAATTGCGATCGATCCTAGTTTTGTTGCTGACACGTCTTTCAGAGCGCCACCAAAACTGCCTATCGGTGTTCGTACAGCCGATATTATATAAACTTCTTCTTTACTCATAATAAAATTTGAATTGCAAAGATATGAAAGAGAAACTCGCTTAAGTGATCATAATCACGTCGAATGTAAAGCGTAAAACATAAAGAGGTAAACTATCCCACTAGTATATTTTGATAGAAATATTTTAATCGACGATTCAGGGGGAGTGAAAAATTTTAAATTATCTTTTAATTGAAGTTATTTTACATAATCTAAAAGAAAAATTATAGACCATGAAAGTAATTCAGACGAAAAAATTTATTACAATTATGATAATAACCGCCGTTATCCTATCATTAATTGGAATTATGGCTTTACAGTATAGATTATAATCCTGAAAATAATTTTTGGTTATAAACGGTGTCGCAAATTGACCTTTTATAATTATACTTGCTTCATCAAGGATATCGAATTTAGATCCCCCATCCCTGGGCTGATCAATTTTATTCTAAAAGTATTTTACAAAAAATATTGATAGAATTATTTTCTAATTATTGCTGAATAAATTTGAATTTATGGCATGATAGCACCTGAAACGATACAGCAGATTGTTAGCAGAATTGATATTATTGAAATTCTGGGCTCATTCATAAAGCTCAAAAAAAGAGGTCAAAATTATATAGGATTATGTCCTTTTCACAATGAAAAGACGCCATCCTTCACAGTATCCCCGTCTAAAGAAATATACAAATGTTTTGGCTGCGGAAGAAGTGGGAACACCATCGGCTTCCTAATGGAGCATGAAAAATATAGTTATGTTGAATCTTTAAAATGGCTTGCCGCTAAATATAATGTTCAGATTGAAGAAACCGAAACAAGCCCGGAATTTAAGGAACAACAGCAAATAAGTGATAGCCTCTACATCATAAATAAATATGCTCAAAAGTTTTTTAGTGAATTTCTTTTTGCAACCGACGAAGGAACAGACATAGGATTAGGATATCTGAAAGAACGGGGATATAGAGAAGATATCATTAAAAAATTTGAAATAGGATATAATCCTGAAGCAAGGGACACTTTCTCCCGATCGGCAATTGCAGCTAAGTTCAATGAAGATCTCTTACAAAAATCGGGATTGGTTGTTGCCCGTGATAATGGTTTACAGGACAACTACAGGGGACGTATAATATTTCCAGTACATAATCATTCAGGAAAAATTGCAGGGTTTGGAGCAAGGCTTATTAGAAAAAATGATAAAGCGCCAAAGTATATTAATACTCCTGAAAATGAGATTTATGTAAAAAGTAAAATTCTTTACGGGTCGTGGTTTGCAAGGCAGGCAATCGACAAAGCAGACGAGTGTTATTTGGTAGAGGGATATACCGATGTAATTGCGCTGCACCAGGCGGGAATTGAAAATGTAGTTGCAAGCGGTGGAACATCATTAACCCAGGATCAATTAAGGCTGATAAAAAAGTATACTAAAAATCTCACCATACTGTACGACGGAGACAGTGCAGGGGTAAAAGCTGCAATGCGTGGATTAGACCTTGCGCTTGAAGAAGGCCTGAATGTTATGTTGGTAGTATTACCCCACGATGAAGATCCTGATAGCTTTGTTGCCAAAATTGGAGCCGGCCCCTTTACGGCTTATATAAGGGAGAATAAAAAAGATTTTATCATGTTTCAATTGGAACATGCCTTAAAAGATGCAGGAGATAATACCAACAAGCGTTCGCAGGTTGTAAATAAAATCGCGGAAACAATTTCAAAAATCAATAAAGCAGAAGATTTCACCAAGCAGCAGGATTATATTCGTAAAACCGCTGAACTTCTAAAAATTGATGAAACCGGGCTCCATACTCTTGTAAATAAACATATAAGGGAAAAATTCACAAAGGATGAAAGGCGTTTTATAAACGACGATAAAAAATCGCAGAATTTCAATACTTCTTTGCCGGTTTCAGATGAGGCTGACTCCGATGCGCTTGAATTATTGAGTAAGGATGAAATTAATGAAAGGGCAGTTATAAGGTGTTTGCTTGAATTTGGTTTGAAAGAATGGGAGGGGGAAAAAACTGTAGCGGATTATCTTCTTTATGAGATGATTGACGATGAAATGATAAGCAACCCATCGTTACAGAAAATCATTGGTATCTACAAAACATGGTATGAAGAAAAGCTAGAGCCTGGTATCAAAAATTTTCTTTACAGCGATGATGCCGATATGAGTAGGATGGTAGTATCAATAATTGAATTCCCTTATGATATAAGCCCTGGCTGGATGAAGAACTATGAAATGCCTGTACCCACGCGAGAAGACAATTACAAAAAAGAAATTATTTCTACACTTAATTATCTTGAATTAAAAAAAATAAAAAAACTGATAAGCGTAAATGAAAAAGAGTTAGAGCAAGCAACCTCAACAGAACGCCAAATTTTTTTAATTCAAACTCACAGCCATTTGAAAAACATGGAAATCAAAATTACTAGTGAGATGGGAATGGTAATTTTAAAATAAAACGGGATGATAAATAAAAGTATTATAAATAAAAGTATTATATACCATCCCTCTTTAATATTTTGCAGATGTTATTATCAGTAATCTGCGGTTTCAACGATTTTTCTGCCTGCGACAGTTTTCATCTTCAATGCATTTGAAGAAACTGAGCTTGAAATACTCTCGATGCACTCTACCTTCGTAAAACGAAGAGCGCTCCAAACATAATCCAGTCCTACCTTTTCACCGGATTCGAAACCCTGGTTGGTAAGATACTCCCAGGTACAATCCCTGTTAAGGTCGCTGGTGATCTTTGAAGTAGCCTTGGGAAAGGCTATCCAGAGCTTGCTCTCAGCGTGTAAAGCGGGACAAACCTCTGAAAGAATTTTATGCAATTGCTTTGAATTCAATGCGAAGACAAGTGCAAAATCAATCTTTCGTGTTTTTAAAAGTGGAGTAACATTTTTGGAGAATGAAAGTTTTGAGAACTGTTTTTCGATTGTCGAAGGAAGGCCTTGTATTAAGAGATTTTTTTCATCCTCTAATTGCAATTTTTCAAACAACGTTTGAGACATAAGCGAAGCAATATTTTAAGATTAAAAATAAGTCTATAAAAGACCGCACCCCTCGTAATCATTGGGTTGGATGCTAAATAGTGAAAGAATGCGGCAAAGACAGGTGCAAAATTACTAAAATTTTTGCTAAAAACCTATAATAAAATCAATTAAAAAAGTCCTTTATTTAGATAAGGGGTTTAATAAAATTGGTTTAAATAGATTTATTTCGAATTTACAGGTTTGTAGTATTTAAGTGCTTCGTTCATATAACCGTGTATTTTTTCAATTCTTTTTGAATCTAGGGGATGGCCACTTAATATTTCGGGTGTTTGCGAACCACTATTCAGGTTGGCCATTCTTGTCCAGAAAGGAATAGCTTCTCTTGGATTATAACCAGCCATTGCGGCAAATATAAGCCCATGATGATCTGCTTCATATTCCTGGTTCCTGGAATTCGGCAGCAGCACTCCAATTTGGGCACCAGGTGCGTAGACACTTTTAAAAATATTATTTGCCTGTGCGTTTCCTGAAGTAAATATATCTCCCGTAAGGCCAATTCCCTGTGCAAGAAGCGCCTGGCTCATTCTTTCTTGTCCATGGTGCGCAACGGCATGTGTAATTTCATGCCCCATTACAATGGCCAACGCTGCCTCATTTTGTGCAACTGGTAAAAGGCCGGTATATACTACCACTTTTCCACCGGGCATACACCATGCATTTACTTCCTTATTGTCAATCAGGTTGAATTCCCATTTGTATCCCGCGAGTTCATTTGATAAACCTTTCTGGCTGTAATATTTTGTTATTGCTGCAGCAATTCTATTTCCCACTCGTTTCACCATTTCGGCATCTTTGCTTGCTGCACTGCTCACGACTTTATTCTGAGATAGAAATGATTGATATTGGGAAACCGCCTCTTGTTGCAGAGAAGATTCTGATACGAGGGAAAGTTGTTTTCGACCTGTAATCGCATTAGTAGTGCATCCTGTTATAAACAGACCAAAACTTAAAAGAAGTATAAATAGATTTTTCATGATAATAATAATTTTATACGCTAATATTCACGTGGTACTATGATAAACAATTGGTGTACCAAGTTTAATTTCACTTATGTGAAGAAGATGTAAAAGTGTAAATAAAGGCAGTAGAAGTAAAAACGAAGCAGGGATAAATTATAATAATTTTCTGCGTGATTTTTTTCGATCGCGATATTTAAGAATAGGAACACGGCTCTCGCTTCCATTAAGTAAGCGACTGATATTTTTTTGATGCGTTAATACAATAAGCGCAGCCACAGCGACCGCAAATACTCTGTAGAAAACTTCCTTTTCATTATATATCCATAAAACGCAAATTGGCAAAGCTACCCCGGCAAGTATTGAACTTAGAGAAACATACCTGGTTAAAAATAAAACCAATAAAAACACGCCAACACAGCTAACAGCAACAATAGGTTGCATTGCCAGCAACATTCCAAATAAAGTAGCGACGCCTTTGCCTCCTCTGAATTGCGCCCAAATTGGATAAATGTGACCAACCACCGCTGCCAATCCCAGACCAATCATAAGGTTAGTCCGGTCAAGTTCATTTGTGAGGTAATAGGGCAATAAATTATATAATGCTACGGCAAAAATTCCTTTTAACATGTCGCCTGCCATAACTATTGTTCCAAACTTGGATCCCAAAACACGAAAGGTATTTGTAGCTCCCATATTACCGCTACCGTATTCACGAATATCGATATCAAAAAAAGATTTACTGATAATTAATGCGGTGGGTATAGAACCAATAAGATAAGCTGTGATTATTAAAAGAAGTTCTTTCATAATTTAATTATGGTATTGGGCAAGTGACAAATATAATATAAAATTCATGCTTATCCTCTATAAATTTCTTAAATTAAATTAGTGCTTATTCATAAGTACGGAGATCCAGTCATTTCTTTTAATAATATTTTTTTCAACAAACCCAATATTATTGAAAGTGGCTAAAATCTTTTTCTCATCGGCGTATAAAAAACCGCTCATTAAGAGCCGGGTACCTTTGTGGGATACCAGTGAAATGTCGCCAACGTTTTGAATAAGTACATTCAAATTAATATTTGCCAGAATGATATCCTGAAGCTCAACTTCCCTCACATTGTCGTTCTTTTTTAGAACTATTTTTTCACAGCTGTTTGCTTCGAGATTTTCCAAAGCATTATTTATGCTCCATTCATCATAATCTATTGCAGTAACTTCTTTCGCCCCAAGTTTTTCAGCCAGAATTGCCAACACACCCGTTCCTGTCCCGAAATCAAGTACTTTTTTATTATCAAAACTAATTTGTTCCATTTGCTCAATCATCAAATAAGTCGTGGCATGATGGCCAGTTCCAAAACTCATTTTAGGAGTTATAATAATTTCATGCTTTACATTTTGCAGCGGCTCATGAAACGCTGCCCTTATTCCTGCAAAATTATTTATCAAAACAGGTTTAAATCCCGATTCCCATTCTTCGTTCCAATTCCTGTTTTCAATTATCACTGAATTATAGAGCTCGTCCCTTATTATTTTTTGAAACTTTACCTTATTAAAATTCCCCTCATCTATATACGCAATCAGTAGACTTTTATTTTGCTCGAAGGCATAAAAATCTATTTCTGAAAGTTCAGCGATCAATGTTTCCAATTTTTCCGGCGAACTGGTTTTTATATCTATTTTGATAAATTTTTCCATAAAAAAAAGCCTGCAGATTCTACAAGCTTTGCTGGTATTTTTTTTTCTTTCTAGTTTCTATCTGGTCGTTGCTGCGGGGCAGAGCTGGATTCCGGCTTTGGTATTAATGCCTTGCGGCTGAGCTTAAATTTTCCCGATTTAGGATCTACGCCTACAAGCTTCACTTTCACCTTATCCCCTTCATTTAAAACACCTTCCATACTTTCAAGTCTTTTCCACATGATTTCAGAGATATGAAGCAAGCCTTGCTTTCCCGGTAGAAATTCAACAAATGCGCCGAACTCCTTAATTCCTTTTACGGTGCCTTCGTAAACATCGCCAACCTCAGGAACAGACACTATACTTTTGATCCAGGTAACAGCCTGGTCCAAGCTTTCCTTATTTGCAGAGAAAATACTTACTTCGCCGGTTTTTCCTACCTCGGTAATGTTTATTGTTGCTCCGGTTGTTTTTTGTATTTCCTGTATAATTTTTCCGCCAGGCCCGATTACCGCACCTATAAATTCAGAATCAATTATCAATTTTTCCATACGAGGTGCATGGGGTTTCACATCACTTCTATGTTCAGAAAGGCAATTATACATTGCTTCCAATATATGCAATCGTCCCCGTTTTGCTTGTGCAAGGGCTTTTCTCATTATATCCATACTTAAGCCATCTACTTTAATATCCATTTGCACCCCACAAATTCCCTCTTTCGTACCTGTCACTTTAAAATCCATATCACCGAGATGATCTTCGTCACCGAGAATATCAGAAAGCACTGCGAATTTTCCTTCTTTTGAAATTAAGCCCATAGCAATTCCGCCTACATGCTTCTTAAACGGAACACCTGCATCCATAAGGGCCAGGGAACCTGCACATACTGTAGCCATAGATGAGGAGCCATTGCTTTCCAAAATGTCGCTTACAATTCGTACTGTATATGGGTAATCATTACCTGGCATTATCTCTTTCAGCGATCTCATTGCAAGATTGCCATGCCCAACTTCCCTGCGGCCAACGCCCCTCATCATTTTTACTTCGCCGGTTGAAAAAGGAGGGAAATTATAATGCAGGATAAATTTCGAATAATCACTGGTAGCCGCACTTTCTACAAGAAGTTCATCGAGCGGCGTGCCCAAAGTAACCGTTGTAAGAGATTGTGTTTCGCCTCTTGTGAATAAGGCAGAGCCATGTGGCGAAGGCAAATAATCTACTTCCATGCTCAAAGGCCTTATATCCTCAACTCCTCTTCCATCAAGTCGCTTTTGATCATTTAAGATCATATCTCTTACCACATTATATTGAAGTTCGCCGTAATAATGTTTTATCAGGGGCTTGTCTTCTTCCGGAAGATCTTCGCCAAGGAATTCTGTAATTTCATCTGCAAGTTTGCTAAAGGCTTCCGATCTCTCATTTTTTGCTGAAGCAGAAGAGGCAATTGCGTACAATTTATCCTTTGCAAAAGCTATTATCTTCTCATTTAATTGTTCATTACGGTATGGTTTTACATAGTCCCTTTTTTGCCCGGCACCGGCCTTATCCCGAAGTTCCTGTTGTGCCTTAACCTGTACTTTAATTGCATTATGCGCCAGCTCAATTGCTTTTATCAAATCCTCTTCCTGGCATTCATGGCCCTTACCCTCCACCATCATAATATTTCTTTCGGTAGCTGCGATAATAAAATCCATTTCAGCTTCCGCAAGTTGGGACCTGCTCGGGTTTATAACCATCTCACCATTTACTTTTCCTACCCGTACTTCAGAAATTATTTCCTGGATAGGAATATCAGAAACAGCCAGGGCCGCCGAGGCAGCAAGGCACGCCAGGGCATCAGGCATTACTTCGGGGTCACTTGATATCAACGACACAAGCACCTGTACATCGCATAAATAATCTTCAGGGAAAAGAGGCCTTAACGCACGATCTATCAGCCTGGAAGTCAGTATTTCATAATCGTTCAGGCGCGCTTCCCGTTTGAAAAACGAGCCTGGAATACGGCCTGCTGAAGCGAATTTCTCCTGGTAGTCAACTGTTAATGGGAAAAAGGATTGACCTTCTCTTGGTTCTTTGTTGGCAACAACTGTTGCGAGAATAACACAATCACCTAAACGTACTGTAACCGCGCCGTCCGCCTGTCGTGCTAGTTTTCCTGTTTCAATTGTAACAATCCGGCCTTCACCAACATCAAAAGTTACAGAAATGGGATTTGGAGTCATATTTTATATTGGTATTAGTAGTAAAAAAAGTATTCCCAACCGTAAAAATCAGTTGGGAATAGCTAACAATATCATCTGAATGCAATTATTTACGGAGTCCTAACTTTTCAATTAATGCACGGTAGCCCGTAAGATCGTGTTTGCTAAGGTAGGTGAGCAGGCTTTTCCTTTTACCGACCATTTGCATCAATCCACGTTGTGTACTAAAATCCTTTTTATTTGTTTTAAGGTGTGCAGATATATGATTAATATTCTCTGTAAGTAAAGCAACCTGTGCTTCAATCGAGCCGGTATTTTCGGCTTTCCCACCAAATTCAGCGAACGCTTTCGCCTTTTTTTCAGCTGTTAAATAAGACATTTTTTTGAATAGATTTATTAATTGGCTGCGAAGGTAATAATTAAATTTTAATTATTGCCCGCAGATTGGTTCTACATCTCTAAAAATAAAGTTATTATGCGATTTCGTTTACAACAGTTTTTGGCGCCAATATGATCAGCTTCTAAAAGATTTAAAGTTTAAGGCATATAAGGCAATAAAAACCAGTCCAAAAAAACTTGTGAACGCCGAGATGCCTACGGCAATAATATTATTGCCATAAAGATAGAACGGAACAATGATACCGATAATTACACCGCCAAGGTATAAGTAAAAGCCGATTTTACGCAATCGCCACATCATTACCGCACCTAAAAGTGTAAACGCCCCAGAGACAATAGCACCTATAGCATTTTTTTTAATTGTAGATTCTGTAAACATTTTACCAAATGAAACTATCATTTTCTCTCCAAATTTTGACTTCTTCTTTTTGCCAATTTCATACATCACTGAATCTCCTTTGCTCAAAGAATCGGGTGTAATCCTTGCACTCGCATATGAAACCATTTTTGCAGATTGTGCCGCAGTGGTGTATGCCCATATGTTTGTAAGTATTGCCCAGCTACTACCTATAAAAGTGAGAATACACAGAACATTCAGCAGGGTGGGCCTTGAAACCGGTTGTTCTTGTTCAAATTCGGATAAATTTGATTCCATGCTATTCTATTATTCTGACAATATACCGATTTAGTAATTATCATCGACGTTCCAATATTTTTCATTCTATTGTAAGCAGGAAGAATGAAATTATTACATTTATATTTGGACAACAATACATGACTATCTGCTTAACTGTTACAAATGATATTACCTACGATCAGCGGATGATACGTATCTGTTCTTCGCTTGTAACTGCAGGTCATGATGTTCAAATTGTGGGCAGAAGATTAAAAACCTCAATCTCTCCCGGGCAATATCCCTTTCAACAAAAGAGGATAAAATGTTTTTTTGAAAAAGGAAAATTATTTTATGCGGAGTACAATATCCGTCTATTTTTTTACCTATTATTTAAAAAAGCAGATTGCCTCTGTGCCATAGATTTGGATACTATTCTGCCAGTTCTTTTTTGTTCGAAACTAAAAAATATTAAAAAGGTATACGACGCACACGAGCTCTTTTGCGAGATGAAAGAAATTATTACCCGTCCAGGAGTTTATAAAATATGGAAGAGAATTGAAAAATTTTCAGTACCCAAATTTGTGAATGGCTATACCGTCAACAGGCCCATTGCCAGGGAATTTAAAAAAATGTATAATGTAGATTATTCTATTATCAGGAGTATCGCCGTCCGGCAGGAATATATACCTAAAGTTAAAGAAGAGGAATTCATATTATACCAGGGCGCCGTAAACGAAGGAAGAAGTTTTGAAACCTTAATACCGGCAATGCAACGCGTAAATGCAACATTGGTAATTGCGGGCGACGGCAATTTTTATGACCAGGCAAAAAAATTGGTTACCGAAAACATATTGGATGACAAAATCATTTTCAAAGGTAAAATTGAACCAGGTGTTTTAAAAAATCTTACACAAGAAGCATACATTGGAATTACGCTGTTCGACGATAAAGCCCTCAGCAATTACTATTCTCTTGCTAACAGGTTCTTCGATTACATCCAGGCCGGAATACCACAGTTATGTGTAAACTATCCCGCTTATGAAGAGATAAATAAAGAGTTTGAGGTTGCTGTTTTAATAGATGACTTATCTTCCGCGAACATCGCTTCACAACTTAACCAGCTTCTTGAGGATAGAGATCTTTATTTCCGCCTGCAACAAAACTGTATCAGGGCAAGAGAGGTATATAATTGGCAAAATGAAGAAAAGAAGTTGATTGAGTTTTACGAAAAAATTTCCAGCAAAAGATTTTAAAAAAAGCTTAATAAAAATCCCTGAAGTCATATCTTGGTTAAAAAGCAATTCCACCATTAATAAAAAATCATTACATATCGTTTGTCACGATGTACCCTACCCTACCTGATTATGGTGGCGTTTATGATCTTTTTTATAAAATAAAATCTCTGTTTGAAAATGATATTTCAATTCATTTGCATTGTTTTGAATATGGACGCGGCAGGCAACCAGAAGCTAAATAAATACTGTGAGTCAGTTACCTATTATAAAAGAAAGAGCATTTTAAAAAGTTTATCTTTTCGTTTGCCTTACATTGTAGTTTCGAGAGCGGATCGAACCTTATTGGCTAATCTTTTAAAAGACGATTTTCCTATTCTTTTAGAGGGAATTCACTGCACTTATTTCTTATTCAAAAATGAACTTAAGAATAGAAAAGTAATAGTGCGGTTGCACAATGTGGAATATGAATATTATAATGAACTGGCTAATACATCAGGGAATTTCTTAAAAAAAATGTATTTCGCAACTGAAAGCCATTTATTAAAAAAATATGAAAAAAATATCTCGAATAAAGCACTCTTTCTTGCAGTAAGTGAAAAAGATAAAAACACTTACATGGAAAAATTTCATGCGAAAAATGTTGAGTACTTACCGGTTTTTTTACCTTTTACCGGAGTAATATCAGAAGCAGGGCACGGAACCTTTTGTTTATATCACGGCAATTTATCCGTACCTGAAAATGAAAAAGCAGCTTTGTGGATACTACGAAATATTTTTAATTCTGTTAAAATTCCGTTTGTGATTGCAGGCAAAAATCCGGCGAAATCTTTACAACGGATAGCAATGAAAAATAAAAATGTATGCCTCGTTGCAAATCCATCCAGATCAGAAATGGATGATCTTATAAAAAAAGCGCACGTTCATATCCTGCCTTCTTTCAATAAAACAGGAGTTAAAATAAAATTATTAAATGCACTGTTTAATGGGAAATTTGTACTTACGAATAATGCCGCAGTAGAAGGTTCCGGCGTAAACAAGTTATGTGAAATAGCCACTTCAAGCAGAGACTATATTGAAATAGTTTCCCGCTTATTTCAGGAACCGTTTTCCAAAAATAAAATCGCGGAAAGAAAAGAAATTTTAGAAGACGGCTTACAATAATGATGTAAATACAAATCAACTTATGCAATGGATATGGTAGCATTGTCCCACACTTTACCTCGTTCAGTTTTTATGGTTCGGGCAGGAAATTTATTGATTACCGGGTAATCATGTGTTGCCATAACAATGGTAGTTCCATAATCCCGGCTTATACTAAATAAGTAGTTGCATTATTTCGTCCGATGTTTCGGGATCAAGATTTCCGGTTGGCTCATCTGCAAGTATAAGTCTCGGAGAATTTAAAAGTGCCCGTGCAATATCTACTCTTTGTTGCTCTCCCCCGCTAAGTTCAAAAGGCATTTTAAAACCTTTTGTTTTAAGGCCGACTTTATCGAGAACATCGGCAATTTTTTCATCCATTAATTTATGATCTTTCCAGCCTGTCGCTTTCAACACAAATTTTAGATTTTCATTTACATTACGATCTGTAAGTAATTGAAAATCCTGGAAAACGACCCCAAGGTTTCTGCGGAGATACGGAATGTTTTTCCAGTCAAGAGATTGGCAGATCATAACCCACCACACTACCCTCTCCTTCTCTCAGGTTGAGATCGCCATATAAAGTTTTAAGAAGGCTTGATTTTCCCGTGCCGGTTTTTCCAACCAGGTAAACAAATTCACCACGGTTTATGGCAATATTTACATCCTGTAAAATAAGAGAGTCGCCCTGGTAAATATTTGCGTTCCGCAATTCTAATATTTGTTCTGCCATAACTATTTTGCTTGTACAATTATTTGTCGTAATCGAAGATGTTTTTCATTAATGCCGCAAAGTTAGTTTTATAATTATATTTTATCTATAAGAATTGATCCACATCTGTTAAAAATGAAATTTTAATAATAAAACTAAAAAAATAGTTGTTAAACTAAATAATTAGTTTAAATTTGTTTTCAGAACAAAAAAAAGTAAGATGAAAACGTTAACCAAGGCAGAAGAACAAATCATGCACGTGATTTGGAAACTTGACAAAGCATTTTTACGGGAGATCATAAATGAACTTCCTAATCCAAAACCGCATCAAAATACAGTAGCAACTATTTTGAAGATTTTGGTTGAAAAAAATTTTGTTGCGGTCAACGTCTTTGGAAGAAGCCATCAATATTATTCAATTGTAAATAAAGATGCCTATTCAAAAGGAAGTATGAAGTCTCTTGTAAAAAAATATTTTGAAGGCTCCTTTGCCAATGCCGTGTCATCTATGGTGAAAGATAACAATATAAGTATCGAAGACCTTGAAATGCTGCTTAAACAATTAAAAAAAGAAAAGTAATCCACGCCGGTCATATGGGGACGGTCACACCAGTAAAATAAAATTTTATGATAACACTTGGCTGGTATCTTTTGAAAGTAATTATATGTTCAGGTATACTCTGCGGATATTATTACCTGGCGTTGCGGAATAAAATCTTTCACCGCTGGAATCGTTTCTACTTGATAGCTTCTGTCTTGCTGGCATTGACAGTACCGCTGATGAAAATTAATATTTTTCGTAACGCCGATGCCGACAAGGGAACTGTCATAAAAATGCTGCAAACGATTAACAGCGGCGATGAAATAATAATTGAATACAACAGTCACGGTGCTTTTTACAGTTCTCAAAATATTATTACAGGGGTTTATGTATTAATTACCATTTCATTTTTAGCAGTTTTTTTGGTAGCGCTATATAAAATATCGAGGTTGAGAAAGAGGTATCCGGAAACAACTTACGAAGGAGTCAGTTTTATAAGCACTGATGCAAAAGGAACTCCCTTTTCCTTTTTCAACTCAATTTTTTGGAACAATGCTATCGATATTTATTCGAAGCAAGGCCAGCAGATATTCAATCATGAGATTGCGCATATAAAAGAGAAACATTCGTATGATAAAGTCTTCATGAATATCGTGCTTATCTTTTTCTGGCTTAATCCTTTCTTCTGGCTTATTCAAAAAGAACTTGGCATGATCCACGAATTTATAGCCGATAAAGAAGCCCTCGAAGACAATGATATTAATTCTTTTGCAGAAATGATTTTGCAGACTATTTACCCGGGAAAGCAATTTTCACTTACAAATAATTTTTTCCATTCACCAATAAAAAGAAGATTAATCATGTTTACAAAAAATAAAAACCCGAAAGTAAGTTACCTGAGCCGGCTGTTAGTTTTGCCCTTAGCCGCTTTTGTCTTCCTCGCATTTACATTGAAAATGAAAACCATCAATTCACATAATCCATACGACGGGAAAAGAATTAATGTCATTATCGATGCGGGCCATGGTGGAGATGATAATGGTGCAGTGGAAAATAATGTAAAAGAAAAAGATTTGAACCTGTCAATTGCAAAAGGGATCAAACTTCTTAATAAAAATGAAAACATAAACATCATTTTATCAAGAGAAGGGGACGAATCTAAATCAGTAAGGGACAGGGTAAATTTTGCAGATGAAAAAAAAGCTGATCTTTTTATTTCTATTCATGTGGATGCAGAGGCAAATAAGAATACTCATAACGGCCTGGTTATTTTCATACCAAAAAACGATAACTCTTATTTGGACAAAAGTAAATTGCTTGGGTCCGCTCTCATAGAATCATTTAAAAATAATTATCAATTGCAGGTATCTGATAATTTACAACAACGTGAGCAGGGAATATGGGTGTTAAAGGCAAATCAATATCCCGCTGTTTTGCTTGAAACCGGGTTTCTCAGCTCACAAGCAGATCTTGAATATTTAAGCAATCCGGTAAATCATAAAATAATAGCGCAAAATATTTTGAATGGAATAGAAAAATATGCTGAGCAAAATTTAACTAACAACACCTGATGTAAAAAAGACACACGGATCAGAAACACAAACTGATTCCCGACTGGAAGGCAACGTTAAATCTTCATGACCCAGGTAATAACGTAGCTGCAGAATCGGATACAATTATTAAAGAGTCAGCTGATAAATCAACCGGGTTAAATATTCGCAGACAACCCGACGGGAGTATCAAACTTAATGGGAGGTAAGACTGCAAAAGATCCAATTTATTATGTTGCTGGAAAAGAAATTACTAAAGATCAAATGAAGCAAATTGCCCCGGATAGAATTCAATCGATTAATGTTTTAAAGGGTAGTGAAGCTATAAAAAGTTATGGCGAAAAAGGAAAAGATGGTGTGATCATTATAACCATGAAGCCCGAAGGAAGTGCTAAAACAGATACCATTCCCGATAAGCTTTTTACCAAAGTAGAATATGAAGCTGAGTTCCCCGGTGGCCATGATGCATGGATAAAATATATGGTATCTAAAATTCAAGCCAACCGGGATTTATTTAAAAAGGCCGATTTTGGTACTTGTGTTTTAAAATTCATAGTAGATAAAGATGGAAGTATAACTCATGTAGAGGCAACTACTATGCAGCAAAGCCAGTTAGCAAAAATCGCCGTGGATGCTTTGCGCACAGGGCCAAAATGGATACCGGCAAAACAAAATGGGAATATTGTTGCTTCATACAGAATGCAACCGATCACGCTCACAAATCCGGAGTAAAAACTATTTTATCTAACCTCAAATTTTACAGTCGTGTTTCCCACAAGTCCGTCATCAGAAATCCCGTTTATTACTACTAAATATTTCCCCGGTACATCAGAAGTATAAAAAGAAATATTCTGTTTACCGTTAATTGTTTGAATGTGTGGTGACCAGTATAAAACATTTCTAAGGTCTGGTATGCGTGATGAGGATTGTGCGTCTGTTTCATATTTTGGAGAATAGAATTCTCTTTCAAGCTGAAGTCCGTCATACTCAAGCACCAGAGAGCCCGGCGATAATTCATAGCCTTCAAGATCACCATTATATGTTGAGTAACTAACTATGCCCTCGTACTCTTTTGCGCCAAGAAAAAGCCTTGTCGTAGTTATATCTATCTTTTTAATTTTTAACGGATCTATTTCCATTATTTTATTGATGTTAAAAACAGGAACGCCATCTATCAGCACGAGCGGATCGTTGTTGAAGTAAAGTTTTTCAAGTTCATTATATACTTCATAGTGAAAAGTATTTTGCCTGTTTCGCACACGTACTTCTTTCACATATTCGCGCATCACTTCTTCCATTTGGTGAAAGCGGGTATAATTGTCAAGATAGTATGTCTTCGATGGAAAGCCGAAGAAGGCTGTTGTATCAAAGTCGTTCGGCAAAAGATAATTATCATTTCTTCCGGGTTGATAAATATTGTCCGACTGGGCGCCTATGCTCCTGATTAAGATTTCATTTTTTTCATTGGGCGTTAAGACCATAGGTTCAGGGCTACGATCAGAAAATTTATCTGAAAAAGGATTGTCAATCGCAATCCGGTAATTGCTGTCAGCCATATCCGGCTGGGTAATTAATTCATGGTTGCCATAAAATTTTTCGACATTGAATTTTACAAATCCTGCTACAGAACCAACACTTGCGAATTTGAAATTATTTCCCGGAACAGAAAGGTAGGCGGTAATACCTCGATCGGCAGCGGTACTTCCAGATAATATTTTTCCAGTTATGAGATGGCCTTCTTTTTCAGGCAAAAATGAAAATAAAGGTTTTGAATTTTCAAGAACATCCTCCCATTTAAATCTTCGCCACCCTTGTGTAAGCATTAAATTATCCCTTGCCTTGTCAACCTCCGCGCCTGTGTTATCAAAATAATATTGTGGGGACTCTATTTTACCTCTTATATCTGATGAAAGCCATAGATAGTTTAATATGTTCATTTGTCTTTCGGGTTGAAGCGAGTCTATGAGGTAAACAGAAACGGACATATCTGCCTTTACGGACTGGCCGCTAATATCACTGCTTGCAACATCGAATTCTACTTCTTTTCTTTTTTCAAAACCGGTAGCAGGGTTATCAATTTTAATTTGCAAAAACCCCGTTGGTCTTTTAAAATACAGCCGTTCACACACAGGTTGTTTATTTTCATTAAATAAGGTAAGTTGGGAAATACCCTCACCCAAATCAGATTTATTGATAACAAAATCCGTAACTCCGTTTTTTAAAAATTGCATTTTAGCCGACCTTACTGATCCTTTTGTCTGTGCAAAAAGATAGGCACTATGTTCAGTTTCAATATTGGTCGTGGCAGTAACATGCAGCGTGCTGCCTTCATCTTTTAGTTGAAAGGCCCAGCCCATATTATAAACTTCCGGAAGACTACTAATAATTGTTGTAATACCAATTTTAGTAATAGCCCGATAGGTATGTCCTTTTACGGGAGTAAGCATAAAAATTCCCATTCCAAATTGTTCCGGCTCGAAACGTGCAAGAGTATCATTTTTTTCATTTGTAATAATTCCATTAGCCGCAACGCCTTTGCCGTATGCGTCTGCAATCTTGAAAGCTATCTTACTGGTTAATCCATATACAAGATTTCCGCCTTCAGGAAAAAACCGAATCGAATAATTGTTTACACTATCGGGGTTAACAACACTGGGTTTCTTGTCGGGATTGATGATACTTATCGATTGTTCAAAATAAAATTCCGGGTCGAAATTTTTCATCCAGTTCGTATAGGCTCTTATCACATAACTGCCCGTGCGGATTGAAGACGGCATTGTGAAGGAGCCATTCCCCGTTCCTGAATCAATAGATATCTTGGCTTGCAGCAATTGTTTTTTATCATTGCCAATCACTTCTACATAGCATATTCTACTTAATGCAGAAAGTTTATTACTGGCAGCATCTGTTATGTAACACTTGAACCATAAAATCTCTCCGGTTACATAAGTTGTTTTATCTGTATGAAGAAAAATTTTCTCCTTGTAATTGTAATTATTATACGCCTCAAACTTGCTTCGAATAATTGAACCGGAGTCTTGCGAAAAAATATTGCCGGCAAAAAGAAGACAGGTAATTATAAAAATAAAATTCCTGTACTTTCTAATTCCTATAATTGTTTTAATTTTTTCTTTCACTAAAATATTTTTACCAGTAAGAAGGTTTGATATTCGTTCCGCCTTGTTCCCGGCAATCCACGCAAGGTATCTTAGCGATTACAAGTATGGACCCCATCCCTGTAAAATACCAGGGCACATATGCAGGATCAGGATAGGTGTATATTAAATAGTTAACCGGATTTGTCGGCAATTGAATGGCTTCGCACAAGCCCATTGGATCAAGATGCATCCAGTTAGTAACCTGGTCGTTTCTTATAAAAATCCTTTTCTGAGTTATACTGCTTGCGGTAACAAAACCAATAACAGTTTCATCAGGATTATTTACTGAATGAATATTGCCTCTCAGCTGCGAAGGTTGTACGTCGAAAATAGATCCCTGTTGCTCTGTATTTTTTTTAAGTATCTGGTAATATAGATAAGCCGGCTGGGTAATTGCGTATTGCCTTACCTCTATACTATAGCGCAGCCCTATCTTTTGTGAATTTTGTGGAATCGTAATAACAGGAAACAGGTTCACAACATCTTCAGAAAGCGCTTCAGTAGATCCTAAAAGAATATCAGTTGAATTTGTGATGTGCCAGCATTTATATATTTGATTGGTTGAATCTCTAAAATACATCAGGCCATTGTTGACGCCGATTTCACTTTGGCCTTCCGCCAAATATATCGCAGTTTCCACATAATCCCAGCGGTAGTATTTAGTTGAGTTGGCGGGATCGTGTGTATTGACGTAAATAGTGAGATCGCCAGGTTGCAAGTAATTTAAACTGTCGATTGCCGGCGTTTGCTTTACTTCAACAAAGTCAGAAAGATATTGACCGCCAGAAGCGGTAGAAATTTTTAACCTGTATGTTGACGACGTGTTTAATGCAAGATGAGATATTGAATAATTTCCCGGAGACGATTCAGCTAATTGAAAATTTTCACCATTACTTCCTTCGATGCTCACATTTGCGTTTCTTTCTGGTACGTTTAAAACCGTATCTGATAATTTTCTTGTGCGGCTTAATGTAAAAGTTGTTGGTGAATCAACACTATTTACCATAACTCCTTCCACCACCAGATAATTGTAATCGACTCTCAATTCCGGCGGCTCAAATTCACGCTTACACGCTGTAAAAGTTGTAAGGCAGATCAAACAAAAAAATAAAATATTGTTCTTCATTTTTAGAATCTGAAATTATAAGTAAGGTATGGGATAATGGTTCCGAATATAGATAGCTGGTATCCTTTAATAATCCCGTTTTGCTGAACAAAATATACCGAATATGCATTTTGCCGCGCAGAGAGATTATAAACCCCCAGTGACCATGAATTATGAAGAGCCTGTTTTATTTTATGGTTACCGTCGAGGTTTATTGAAAGATCGCTTCTGAAATAATCCGGTATCCTGAATTCGTTCCTTTCAGAATACAACACCCGCTGAGAACCGTTAGAATTGAACACGGCAATTGGCAGAGTTATTGGCCTGCCGGTACTATATACAACATTCAAAGAAACGCTTATCCTGTGCGAAAATCTATAGTTACTAATGAAATTTACATTGTGGGGTTTATCATAGCTTGCCGGATAATATTCACCGTTGTTTATACTTTCCCCGGCAAAAGCATCATCTTGTTTCAGAAGCGTTCTCGAATAAGTATAGCTTAGCCATCCATTTAATTTTCCCGTTAGTTTCTTCACTAAAAATTCAGCACCGTAAGCTTTTCCCTTTGAATTGATAATGTCAGTTTCTATATGATGATTCAGCAAGAGAGAAGCGCCGCTTTTGTAATCAATAATATTTTTAAATTCTTTGTAATAAAATTCAAGCGATGTTTCAATATTATTCGAATTAAAATTCTTATAAAACCCAATCGAAAATTGTTGCCCGGTCTGCGGCTTTATATTCCCATCGCTGAGTTTCCAAATGTCCACAGGTGAAATTGAAATGGTATTTGAAAGCTGATGAATATATTGTCTTAAAGTATTGTAGCCAATTTTAACTGACGCATCCCCCGGCAAAGCATATCTCAAAGAAACACGATACTCGGGGCCCTGGTAAGTTTTAATAAATTTCCCTGCGCTGTATGAAGTCGTGTCTGTAATGGTATTTCTATCCTTCGGCACTCCGGTAAGATATGTGTATGTGTCATGTGGCCCCAAATAATTAAACATCGAATAACGAATACCGGCATTTATCGATAAATTGGGTGTCACATTATACTCATAACCCAGGTACGCGGCGCTTTCCAACCCTTGCTCATCCTGCAATACATCTTGTGTAACCAAAGAACTGCTGCCGTAAGGCAAAAAGCTTCCAGGGCTTAGTTTATAATAAATTGAATTAACGCCAAAACTAAACGATTGCTTGTTATCAGGTTTGTAGGTAAAGTCTGCTTTGAAATTATTTTGATTGATGCTGTACGAAAGTTTATAACTATTTACCGGGTTTGAATTGCTGGTAACGTTGTACTCATAATTATCCAGGCCGGTCGATATAAGTGCAAACAATTTATTATTGAAAATATGTTTCCATTTTAGAATAACATTTTTATTACCATATTTGTAAGTGGTGTCGCGGTTAAACCGGAAATCATCACTGCTTAAGTAGCCTGTGATATATAAATTATTTTTGGAGTTAATAGTATGGCTTATGTGAAGATTCAAATCATAGAATGATGCCTTGCTGTTGCTGTAAGCGGAGTTAGGAACCGTTTTAAGCAACCAGTTAGAATAAGTGGTACGGCCTCCCAGGATGAAAGAGGTTTTATCTTTTTCCAAAGGCCCTTCAATTGAAAATTTACTTGTAAGCAAACCAATTCCTCCGTTGCCTGATATTTTTTTATCGTTGCCGTCTTTCGTCGAAACATCTAGAACTGATGAAAGACGCCCGCCATACTTTACAGGAACTACACTTTTATAAAGCTCCACGCCTTTCACTACATCGGGATTGAATGCTGAGAAAAATCCAAACAAATGCGAAGGATTGTAAATGGTGGCATCGTCAAATAAAATAAGATTTTGATCTGCAGATCCACCACGGACGTTAAAGCCGGTACTAGCTTCTCCAACGGATGTAACTCCGGGTAGCGTAAGCACCACTCTTAAAATATCTGTCTCACCAAAAATGACAGGCACCTCTTTAATCGCTTTCACAGAAAGTCTTTCAATACCCATCTGTGTACTTCTAACGTTTGATCGTCTTTCAGAGGTAACAATTACATTTTTTAACGTCGGTATTTCATCCTGCATTTCGATATTTAATTTCCCATCGCCGTACACCACAAGCCGCCGCCGGGTTTCTTTCATCCCAAGACTGCTCACTTCCAAAACATGATTGCCCGGCTGAACCGTAAGAGAGTAGTAACCGAACTGATCTGTTACGATACCCGTATAAGTGCTGTCGATATATATTGAGGCGCCTGGCAATGCTTCTCCATTCTTTATATCCTTCACAAAGCCCGTAAGAATTGCATTGCTTTTTTTTGCGGAAGACTTTGAGCCTATCTCAAATAATTTGTTTTCTGTAAACGATGGCCTGGGTTTTTCTTTTGTTACCTTTTCAGTTTGATCTATATCAGGTTCTTTGGTCGCCATTGTTTTATCAGGCGAAAAAAAGTCATCGGAAAGTGTGGTTTGAAGAGTGTTGTTTTTTGTAATAAACACATGGTTAAGCGCATCAAAAGAATAATGAAATGGAGTATTGCTAAAGATTTGATTCAGTGCTTCCGGAAGAGACTTATCAATTATCCTGGTGTTGATGATAAATGAATCAAGCGAAGCCTCATCGTAATAGAAATGCAAGTCAGAGTTATTTTCGACCTGCTTTACAAAATCAGAAAATTTTACATTATTGAACTCACCGTTTACACGGGCTTGTTGGGCTTCTGTGGAGCAGGTGTACAACAGACACAAAAAAACGGCAGTAAGGTTACGGACGACACACCGCATAGTCATTTAATTAATGTTTCATAATAAGCAACCGTCTTTACAATTTCTTCCTCTGTATTATTTTTAAATTTGAATTTATTCTTTCTTATAAATGTTTTTACCTGGTCTTTTTTATCGCTAAGTGCTTTCGCTATCGATTTTGTGTTATCTACCGCGTAAATATTGTTATCATTTCGAATAAAAAATTTATCTCGTTCGGTAAATTTTGGAGGATCTTCAGGGTTCAGCGTCATTTCAATTTTTTTGATCCGGTCAACCAATACGTCCGCTTTACCTTCAAAAACTATATCAAAAAAATCGTTGGTTAGCTCTTCGCCATTCACTCCCCTGACTGTAAGGTTTTCGAACCTGTGTCCTGATATAATAAAATATTTTATTTTTTCACTGAGCAGCTTTATCCGGGTGTTATCTTCATAGCGGTTAATCACAACATCGTGGCGAACCAGATCAAACAATAACGGTACATCTTCGAATAACGTTCCATCATAAAAGAGGGTGCTGTTCTGCATTTGCGGAGACATAAAGAACTGGGTGCCCTGTATGCCGGCTTTATATGCCGGGTATTCTTTTCCAGTGTACAGATGAGACTTATCTCTTACTTCATTTTGATAGTAAGCGTTGATATTATTGTAAGCAGAAGACTGACCAGGAGAGGTTGTTTGAGCAATCGTGTTATCGAAAGTAAAAAGCAGTCCTATAAAAACAAAAGGGTACAAGCAGGGCATTTGGTACTATAGAATTTTGTTAAAATAAATGTACATCTATTTTTTTCAGAATTTTTAAATTCCCCTGCAAACTTATTAGACAGTAGTGGCACAACTATCAAGATGCAAAAAATCTTTAACCCAATTGTTACATCTGTTCTTTAATACCTTTTTATCCCATCGGTTTACTGGAAGTGTAACTATGTAACCAATTAACATGGCCTATATCACCCAAATGTTGTTCGGCTTAGCACGATTCAGCCCGGCAATTGTTCAGTTCTCTGTAACCGGAAATAGAAAACAGCAAGCAATAAGCATACACCGCTCACAATAAACCAAAGGGTTTTATATCCTAAATGCTCGGCGCCAAGGGAACCTGCATAAGGACCAACTGTTTGAGCAGATGCCCATGCAACTGTAAATAACGCAGCATACTGGCCGCGGTTATTTTTAAGTGTCCGGCTTATCCACCATGCGTTCATAAACGGCATAGCCAATATTTCTCCGAAAGTCAGGAAGACCATAGCGGTAAGTGCAATCAGTGCACCGTTAAACCCCGGAATATTTAATATTAAAAACGAAATACAAACCAGCAGCACTCCGCTTGAAATAAAATGAAGAGAAGGCCTTCTGCCTTCAAGCATAAAAATGGTGATCATTTCAAAAATCGCTATGATAAGCCCGTTCAAAGCCATTACCATCCCGATAAAAAAAATACTCAGGTGTAATTTCTCTTTAAAGAAAACCGGTATCGTCGTAAACAACTGGAAAAAGCAAAGTGCAAATACAAAAATCAAAAAAATGAAGATGAGATATATCTTGTCTTTATACACTGAATTTTTAATTTCAACTTTCTTTTCCTTCACTCTTTTTTCGGTGGCTATGTTACGGCCAGGTGACAACGTTATGTACAGTAAAAGCGCAGCAGCAAGATTGGTAATACCATCTACCCAAAATAAAAGGCTGTAATCAAAACTTGCTAATATTCCTCCGAGCGCCCCTCCCGCTGCCCACCCGAGGTTTATCGCAAGCCTGTTAAGAGAATAGGATCTTGTCCTGTTTTGTTCTTTACTGTAATGTGCTATAGCCACCGTATTAGCCGGTCTGAAAGATTCATTCATTATAGCTAATACAAAAGTTGTGATGCAGATAGCCACGTAAGAATGCATAAGGCCAAGTACAATGAACATCGCTCCACCGCCGATTAAAGCACATAACTGTACATAATAATACCCAATGGAATCAATAAGCTTTCCCCCGATCAACGCACCTGCAATGGCACCAAGTCCAAACAGGCTCATTACCAAACCTGCCTTACCAATTGAAACTCCATAGTGTTGGGTAAGGTACATAGTCATAAATGGCACTACCATCGTTCCGCTCCGGTTTACCAGCATCACGAGCGACAGCCACCATGTGCCCGGCGAAAGGCCGCCATACGCTTTTTTATATAATGAAACCGCATTGCCGATCATAAGCGACAAATATAATCCCGAAATAGGTTGCGAGTAGAAATGCAGGATGGAAAAAAGTAGAATTTGAAAAATGCGCTAGTCAATTTCAGCAACCATTGCACGAGCCAGAAGTTGACTCCACTTTTTGTATTGGAGGCCCGAGGGATGCAGTCCGTCACCGGCTATGAGGGAGAGGTCATTTCTTGCTTCCCTTGAAATTGAGGTCACATCGATGTAATTAACCCCTGCGGCAAGAGAAATCAATTTATTAGCAGCATTGAAAATATCAATTTCAGAGGCAATGTTTGCAGTATTTAAGCCGCGTGCAAACGGTGTTACACTGTAATCCGGGATGGACAGGACAAAAACATGGTTCTTTATATTTCCCGCGAAGGAGATTGACCTCGTAAGCAATTCGGTGAAGTCGGTTTTGTATTCATCTAACGAACCGCCCCGGTATTGATTATTGACGCCAATCAATAATGTAACGAATGTGTATGAATCTTTTTTAGAAGATTCTATATTTAATGCGCTTAAAAGATTGAGTGTCGTCCAGCCATTAACTGCAATAATTTCAGGAGCGCTGATATTGATATTTTGTTGTTTTAATAATTGCATGGTTTGTTCAGGAAAACTTTCGGCTGCAGTAACGGATGAGCCAATTGTGTAAGAATCGCCGAGGGCAAGGTATGTCCTGTGAATAGTGTCTAAAGACTGAATCGTGTCCACGTTAATTATTTGCGGATGAAAATAAGCATCGTTCTTCTTTGCGCACGATATTAAGGATAAAAAAATAACTAAAAGTGCAACTGCCCTTTTCATACTATATATGTTGAAATATAATTTACGTAAAATTATTCGCAGGGGATGAAGAAAGGTCGATTTGGTGTTTCATATTTTGCATACCTTTTTAATTCTTTAAAGGAAAAAAGTATGGCAGTTCATCAAAAAAACCACGGCTTCACAAAAAGCCATTGGACTGGCAAAACAGTAAAACCAAAAAAATAAGGATAATAAAATTCCGAAGGCAATAATTATCTATAGTTTGTATGACTATATATATACAAAAAATCTCCCGATGGCACTAAAAAAGCGCAGAGTTGACTTCTGCGCTTTGCTCAATTATTTTTCTCTGCCTTACATATCCTTGTACAAAATCTCGTAATATTCATTTGCCATGCGGTTACTGTCAAACTGTACCTGTACATCCCGCATACCGTTCTTTATTATTTGCCGCCATGTATCGTAATTATCATAGTACAGGGGTAATATCTCTTTTTCTAGTATTTCGTAAAGCTTATTGAGGTCATAATTGTCCTGCTCCTCCACATGCATGTTCATATAATCGGCGGGGGGCACTACAAATCCGTTATTTCCATTATTAATAAATTCGCATATCCAGCCGTCGTTAGTACTGAGATTTACTGCGCCATTCATTGCTGCCGTCATGCCACTGGTACCACTTGCCTCCCTTGGCACTCTCGGATTATTAAGCCATACATCTGCTGCCTGTTTTAAATTTCTGCTAAGTGTAAGCTCATAACCCGTGCATACCGCTACATTCTTATACTGTTTACTTAAATGCACCAGGTGATTAAAATCGCTGATTGCAGGAAAGTCCAGGGGATAAGGCTTACCCGCCCAGATTATTTGAACCGGGTATTTAGAATTATTTAATAATGCCTCAAAACGATTATGATCCCTGCTTATAAGTTCCGCTCTTTTATAACCAGCAAATCTCCTTGCCCACACTATTGTGAGTACATTTGGGCTCATAATTTTACCGGCCTGGTCAGCTACAATTTCCAAAGCCGCTTTCTTGATATTTCTTTTTCTCTCATCAAACCAAACATCATTGTATTCTTCTTTCGCCTTGTACAATTCTTTGTCTGCCCAGTATTGCCAGTTCTGCGCATTTGTTATGGATTTTATCTCGCATATATCTTCATACTTGCCCCACATTTGCCTGCTTACTTCGCCATGTAGTTGCGAAACACCATTGGCCAGGTGGGCAAAGCGCAATGCGGCAAGCGAATGATTAAAAAGATCGTCGGTCATGCCTGTAAGGAACCGCACTTCTTCGAGGTTAATACCACAGAAATAACTCATTTTTTCACAAAGAAAAATGTCATGCTTTTCATTGCCGGCCTCTTCAGGTGTATGCGTTGTAAACACGAGCCTTTTCTTTACTTCTTCCTTTTTATTGCCGAATTTTTTATATAAATAGAAAGCGGAGCTCACCGCATGCGCTTCATTCAGGTGATAAAGGGTTGGGTTAAAATTTATTTCATCCATCAGCTTTGCACCGCCTATGCCCAATAAAATAAACTGTGCAATTTTTGTGGCGGCGTTTCCATCATAGAGCCGGTTACAAATGGTACGGGATACAAAGTCATTTTCAGGTAAATCTGTAGTAAGAAGAAAGAGAGGCGCCGTGTTAAAAGTCTTTGGATCAAGATACAAGGCTTTCACCCACACAGGATGATCGTGAATATTTATTTGAAAAAGAATTCCGGTGTCTTCCAGGAAATTGTAAATTTTTTCAATCCATACCACCTTCAAAGTCTGGTCGGAGTTGCGTGCCTGGTCGTAATATCCTTCTTTCCATAAAATACCGATACCTACTAAATTCTGCTTTAGCTCGTAAGCACTTCTTAAATGTGATCCCGATAAAAACCCGAGACCGCCGCTATATATTTTTAAAGGCTGATGAATAGCAAACTCCATGGAGAAGTAGGCAACTTTTTTTGAATAGCGTTGATCAACTTCATAAGGAACGCTATAATTTTTAAAGCTCATATTTTGCACTTTCGAATTAATGAGGGCGCAATATAAAAGTAAAATTTAGAAAATCGGGAGTTTGAAGGTTTTGAAGTGTCAATATTACACACATTTTGTGCTCTTCGATACGTTTCTCCCGTAGAAATCATTCTACAATTAATCTATGTCCCTACAATAACGCGTTTAATAAAGCATAAATTACTTGTCAACCGGTAAAATAGAAATAACAATTAAAATCCTGTACAATACGTCGTGGATAATAAATTTTCAGCCGGGAACAAATAATGTTTCCGTACTGTATTCAATGTTTTCTATATCAGAATTTATCTTTTAAACTTTAAAAATCAATAATGACATTAACACGTCTATGATTATGGCCGGGAAATGATTCTGAAAATCTAAAGGCCTATCTCCTTTTCAACAACAACCCATCCAAAAACTTTCGACCATGGAAAAATAATTTTTTATTTATCAATGATAAATTTTTAGATTTGTCTAAAATAATTTTTAAACAGAATGAAATTTTCGGAAAGTGAGGAAAATTATATTAAGAGTATTTATACACTCCAGGCAAAAACCGAAAAAGTAAATACGAATTCTTTAGCCAGCCATCTGAATACAACAGCGGCCTCTGTAACGGATATGCTCAAAAAACTGAAATCAAAAAAGTTGCTTGAATATAAGCGCTATTATGGTTTCAGGCTTAATGAAGCCGGTAACAAAGAGGCGCTTAAGATCATACGGAGGCACCGGTTATGGGAATTCTTTTTGGTGAGCAAATTGGGTATGGAGTGGGATAAAGTTCATGTAATAGCAGAGGAACTTGAGCACGTAAGCAGCATCGACCTTATTAAGAAATTAGATCAATACCTCGGGCAGCCAAAAATTGATCCGCATGGAGATCCCATACCAAATGAAAAAGGGGAAGTTCCTGAATTGAACCAGATCGCCCTTAATGACCTCTCGCTAAAAAAAAACGGTATTGTAAGCTCAGTAAGTAATCAAACGAACGAAATGATGAAAATGTTGAATCATTACGGCATTGGTATCGGATCACAAATTAAAGTGTTGAAGACATTTGATTTTGATGGCTCGCTCCAGGTGAAAATTTCGAAACAGCCCGCATGTGTTATAAGCAGCCAGGTTGCACAAAATATTTTTGTTTATGATGATAAATAAATTAAGGGAAGACAATTCGCTAAGCGAAGTCCACGAAACTGTCGATATCAATTCTACCAAAAAAGGATGGAAAAGAATATTGGCATTTTTTGGTCCCGCCTATCTTGTAAGTGTTGGTTACATGGATCCGGGAAACTGGGCAACAGATCTTGCAGGTGGAAGTAAGTACGGTTACACATTAATATGGGTATTACTTATGAGTAATATCATGGCCTTATTACTCCAGACCTTAAGTGCAAGGCTGGGCATTGTAAGAGGAAGGGATCTTGCGCAGGCCAACAGGGAAGCATACCCCAGGGTTGTGAATTTCATGCTGTACATTCTTGCTGAAATTGCCATAGCAGCCTGCGACCTTGCCGAAGTATTGGGAATGGCAATCGGTATTCAATTGCTTACAGGACTCCCTTTGATATGGGGAGTTTCTATTACCGTTTTAGACACATTTTTATTACTCTACCTGCAAAGGATGGGCATCCGCAAAATGGAAGCTTTTATAATCGCGCTTATCGCGGTGATCGGTATCTGTTTCCTGGTCAATATTATAATTGCAAAACCGCAGTTATTCGAAGTATTGAAAGGATTTATTCCATCGTTGCCAGACCCTAAAGATTTATATGCAGCAAGGGGGATGAATAACGCATTGCCTAAGGAAACAGCGCTATATCTTGCTATTGGTATTATTGGTGCAACGGTAATGCCACATAATCTATACCTGCATTCTTCCCTTGTGCAAACAAGGAAAATTCAAAAAACAAAACAAGGTATTAAGCAGGCATTAAAATGGAGTTTTGTAGATACGGCAGTTGCGTTAAACTTTGCTTTTCTTATTAACGCAGCAATTCTCATATTGGCAGCAGCAGTATTTTTCAGAACGGGAAGAACCGATGTAGGGGAAATAAAACAGGCATATGAATTATTGTCTCCAATGCTGGGTTCCACCGTTGCATCCACATTATTTGCAGTTGCTCTTATAGCCTCAGGCCAAAGTTCAACCATAACAGGAACCCTAGCCGGCCAGATTGTTATGGAAGGATATTTAAGGTTGCGTATTAATCCAATTGTGAGAAGATTAATCACCCGCCTGTTGGCTGTCATTCCTGCAATTATTGTAATTGCTGTGTTTGGCGATAGTAAAATAGATAGCTTATTAATTTTCAGCCAGGTAATACTTAGTTTGCAATTAGGCTTTGCAGTAATACCGTTAATTCATTTTGTGAGCGACAAAAAAACAATGGGTTCATTCGCAATAAAGCCCATCATTAAAACCTTTTCCTGGCTTGTTGCTTCAGTGCTGGTTTATCTTAATGTAAAACTGGTAATAGATGAAGCGGGTAGTTTTTTTAGAACATCCGACAGTACGATTGGCAAAATAGCCATTGTTCTCGGCGGGGTTTTATTTGGCGCCTTATTAATTTATTCATTCTTCTTTCCTTTACTTAGCAAAAGAAAAAAATCAGTTTCTATACAAATGCATCCTGACATAACCGGCTTTATAAATCTGGATGTTCCAATATATAAGAAAATTGCGGTGGCGCTGGATTTTAGCGAAAACGATGCAAAACTGCTGGCATCAGCAATTGGACAGGCAAAACAGGATACCAGGTTTTTATTGATACACGTCGTAGAAAGCGCCACAGCAATTTTACTGGGTAAGGAAACGGATGATTACGAGACAAAAAAAGATCTTGAGCGGCTAACTTTTTTTGTAGATCAGCTAAAGGAAAGAGGTTACGAGGCGGAGGGCAAACTTGGTTTCAGGAACAGGGCAAAAGAAATAGTAAATCTTGTAAAAGAAAGTAAAGCGGATATGCTGGTGGTAGGTGCACACGGCCATACCGGCATTAAAGACCTGATATTTGGTGAGACGGTCAATACGGTGAGACACGAGCTGAAAATCCCAATATTGATGGTGAATTTAAAAGACGAAAGTTAGTTTCGGACAACCGAGGTTTCTTTTAATTTTTTTATTTCGACCGCAATTTTATTATTCCACTCTTGTTGTTTTGCGGTGTCGATACTATGAATGGTTTCTTTATCATACTGGTGCTGCACATCTGAATTTTCTTTGTACACTTCTTCAAAGAGGGAAGTAAGCAAAGAGTTATAGTTGTTTTTTGTAAATTTTGCGTGCATTATTTTGTCGACTAATTTTTCCGCCCCCATTCTTGTAATATCAAAATGATGTTGCTCATGCAGTAAATGATAATCAGAATTTACCTGGGGCTTTTTCCAGGAATCATTTTTTATAAAGAAAGTGTACACTTCAATATCCAGGTAAATATTTTTTCCATCAAAATTCATTTTTGAATCGAATGCAAAGCCTGATGCTGTAACCGCGCCACCGAAATGATTTTCATCGGGCTTACCCTTAAAATCATTCCAGGTAAGCTGCCGGTTAAAATCATAATAGATCGTATCGCTTTTAGCATTTACCTTTTTGTTTTCTATTGATGCATGTACAATTACTTTTTGGCAAAAGCATTGGGGAGAAAGAAAAATTACTAATAATAAAAAAACAGGTCGTTTCATTTTCCGGCATAAATACGATGCAAAAATGAGTATAGGATTCAATATAAAAAGTTAATCCTTGTAAGACTCTAAGGATAAAGAAGGTTTTTCGTTGAAAAATGGAAACCCTCCCAAAGGGAAGATCTTTTTTGTTTGTGTAGCAGTGCCTTTGTGGGGAAATTACTTTCTTACAAAAGCGTGAACGCTTTCCGCAATTGCGGGCACCGGCTGATTGTTCATACATTTAAAATGACCGAGCGGACATTTATCATAACCAATCTTACTACACGGCCTGCACCATAATTTATTTACCTGGAATATTTCATAGAGAGTCTGGTAAGGATACATTCCAAATGAAGGGACGGTATTTCCCCAGACTGAAAGAATATTTTTTTTGAAGGCAGCGGCGATGTGCATCAATCCGGTATCGTGGCTTATCACCATCTTCGAGCGCCTCAATAAATCAGCTGATTCATTTAATTTGAATTTACCGCAGGCGTTATAAATTTTAACAGGATCAACTTTTGAAATTTCAAGCCCGTCATAAAAATCTTCATTCCCGCCCAACAAAATAATCGGGTACCCAATAATACTGCACAACTCCATTAATTTTTTTTTTGGCAGCTTTTTAGTATTATGCGCAGCCCCTATAACGATTGCAACATAGCCCTGCGAATGGGAAAAGGGAATATCATCAGCTTTAACGAGATCATTTTCCGGGATAAAGAACTCCAGCCCTGCACCATCATTTACTACCCCTAATGAATGCACCGTCTCCATATACCGGTCAACAATATGTTTGTGCGGCATTAAGTTGATCTTAAAATTTGTATAGATCCATTTCTGCTTGTTGAGTTTGTTGAAAGAATGAAAGGGTATTTTTTTCAATGCTTTCTTTATACGCATCGTTCTTATGTTATGATGAAGGTCAATGATATGATCAAATTTCTCATTTCTTAATTCGTCGATAGTTTCCTTAAGATCGTTCCCGAGACGATGTACCCTGGCTACATTTGGATTTGATTCAACAATACCGGCAAAATTCTTTTTTGTGAGGTAGTGAATTTCGCAACCAGGATGTTTTTTTTTGAGACAGCGAATCACGGGAGTAGTAAGAACGATATCGCCAATAGAGGAAAATCTGATGATTAGGAATTTCATTTATTACACGAGTTTTGTGCACGAATTATACAATTTTTTTTAACGTCTTTTAATTATCGTATCACAAGGTTGGTCTTTGTTTCGAAAACTTTTGCAAATCAACTCTCCACATAATCCAACTCTTTATGAAAAGTTTCTTCGGTATTTACAGCGGCGATAATCGTTATAACCATTATAATTATTCCTGTGAAAAGACCGCTTAGAATATATGTAAAATAATGCTGAAGCCCATTGAATAATAAAAGCATTAATGGAAGGGAGCCACGGACCATGTTAGGAATTGTAGTGGCTGCCGTAGCACGTAAATTAGTACCAAATTGTTCGGCGCCCATTGTAACAAATATTGCCCAGAATCCCGTTGCAAAGCCCAGCCCGGCAGCTATCCAATAAAAATTTACGGCAGTGCTTTTTTCTGTTTGTGTAAAATAAAGTGCCACCATTATGATGGTGATACCATAAAAAAGATACAAGGTTTTTTTTCTGCTTTTAAGTAGCTGGCTCACCAGACCCGCCAACACATCTCCGATGGAAATAGCAATGTACGCATACATGGTAGCCTTACCAGGATTTATATCTTCTGATATACCAAAATCTTTTGCAAATTTATTTGAAAAGGCAATGAGGATTCCAATCACATACCAGGTGGGCAGACCCAGCAAAATACTGAAAGCATATTTTTTAAATCGCTTCCCGTTATTAAAGAACATCAAAAAATTTCCTTTTGAAATTTTCTTATCAAGCGATTTATACATACCCGATTCAAAAATGCTTATACGCATAAAAAGAAGCAGTATTCCCAATCCTCCACCGATAAAGTAACAAATCCTCCAATCATATTTCTGTGAAATAAAAAATGCGACAACTGCCCCAGTCAGGCCGATGCCGGCAACCAATGACGTTCCAATACCTCTTTGCTCTTTTCTTAAAAGTTCTGAAACTAATGTAATGCCAGCTCCCAATTCGCCTGCCAATCCTATGCCGGCAATGAACCGTGCTACCGCATATTGAGGCACCGTTTGTACGAACCCATTTGCAATATTGGCAAGAGAATATAAAATAATAGAACCAAACAAAACGCTCAGCCGGCCCTTTTTATCGCCGGCTATCCCCCAGATAATGCCACCAATTAACAGGCCGACCATTTGTATCCCTATAATAAATTCCCCTTGCTTATCGATCGCTGTAGCCGAAAGTCCCAATGAACGGAGACTTGGAATTCTTACGATATTAAAAAGGAGCAAATCATATATGTCAACAAAATAGCCTAAGGCTGCAACAATAACAGGAAGCGAAAAAACCGCAGTTTGTTTGCTATTCATAAAGAGGTGGAACTGTTTGGTTGTTTCTGTGGTAGTTCTTTTTTGGGCTCCTTTTTTTTACTGAAAACTTTCCATAATACGGGTATAGTAGTTACCGCAATAATTCCAATAACTATTACTTCGAGGTGTTCTTTAAGATCAAATTGAAATTCATTCCAAATAAGTTTTTGCAGAAAGTGGCCTCCAAGCAACATGCTTCCCACCCAAAGCATTGAACCGGTAATATTATAGAAAATAAATTTTTTCCAGTCCATCTGGACTATTCCGGCCACTATAGGAGCAAACGTGCGCACAAATGGAACAAACCTGCCCAGTACGATGGCACCTCCCCCGTTTTTTTCATAGAATTCATGCGCTTGTACCAGGTATTTTTTCTTGAACAAAAAGGTATCTTTTCTCTGAAATAGAAATGGCCCGCTTTTTTTACCAAACCAATAACCTACAAAATTGCCCAGGATACCTGCAATAGAAATAAGTAGCCATAAAATGCCAAGATCCACCCATTGATTATTCGAGTGAAATATCGCTGCGCTCACAATTGAATCGCTAAAAATTCCTGTTACAAACAGTAAAGCATCTCCCGGTAAAAAAAACCCGGCAAATAACCCGGTTTCTGCAAACACAATAAATAGTATCATCCATAAGCCACCGTGCTCTATATAAAACTGCGGATTTAAAAGATCCTTTATACTGATGCCTAATATATTCAACAGGTCCACTTAAATTAATTTTACATGGGTTGGAAAAATTTCCAATTTTATAAAGAAACGACAAAGATTCATAAAAGAAACAGAAAATAATTACAATAATAATTGTGTCTAATGAAAATGATTACCAATCATACATAAATAATTAATCAGGTACAAAAGCGAGGGCCTTTTCATCATCAAATTCGCCTTCCCACCTTGCTATCACACAACTCGCGAGGGTATTTCCGATTACATTTACTGAAGTACGCGCCATATCCATTAATTCATCAATACCCAATATCGCCATTACCGGCCATACAGGCAAGCCGAAAGAGGAAACCGTTCCCAATAAAATTATTAACGAAGCGCGTGGTACCCCTGCCACTCCTTTACTTGTAAGCATCAGCGTGAGGCCCATAATGATCTGCGTGCCTACTGGCATATGAATTCCTGCTGCCTGGGCAACAAAAACGCTGGCAAGTGAGAGGTATAATGTAGTGCCGTCAAGATTAAAAGTATATCCTGTCGGAATTACAAAAGAGACTATTTTTTGAGGCACGCCAAATTTTTCCATATTCTCCATTGCTATTGGCAGCGCCGATTCCGAACTGGTAGTAGCAAAAGCAATAGATACCGGTTCTGAGACTGCTCTTATAAACTGTCGGATTGGAATTTTCATAAAATATGCAATCGAAAAAAGCACGATACCAATGAATGCCGAAAGCGCGACATATAAAGTAAGAAGGAGCTTAAGAAGAGATGCCAGAATATCAAGCCCAAGATGGCCAACTGTTACCGCGATAGCTGCGCCTACGCCAAACGGAGCGAAGTGCATAATAATGTTTGTAAACTTAAACATAGTTTCCGCAAGGCTTTCAGAGAACCGAAGCATGGGCTTGCGCTTTTCTTCAGCAACCATTGCAAGGCCAATTCCGAAGATAACACTGAAGACCACTATCGGTAGTACATCGCCGTTGTACATTGATTTAATAATATTTTCAGGAAAAATATGCAGTACAACATCCTGCCATGTTTGCGGGACTGTTTCAGGTAACTCCTGGTGAAAGCCAGGTGGTATGTGAATGCCCACACCGGCCTGCGAAATATTGATTGCCAAAAGCCCGATAACAAGAGCAAGTGTGGTGACCACTTCAAAATATAATATTGATTTCCATCCCATTCTCCCCACCTGCTTTAAATCGGAGTGGCCTGCAATACCCACAACAAGTGTCGAAAATAAAATAGGAGCGATGATCGTCTTTACCATTCGTAGAAATATCTGGCTAAGCACCCTCAGATTTTGGGCAAATAAAGGAAAATCCAGGCCGACTTCAACGCCTATGACCATACTCGTTAGTATCCATGTGGTAAGAGAGCGTTTATATATTGCAAAGAGTACAAGAGACGTAATAAATATCCATCTTAAAATTCTAAGAAATACCGGAGAAATGCTATTGAAATTGTAAATATCAATAAGATGAATAATGGCAGCTATTGTGAGGAAGATAAAAACCAGGATGGCACTTTTTCTTTTATTCATAATTGCAGTTAAAATGAGAATCGCCAAAACTAAGAAATAGAAAGTAAAGTACTCTGTTTACCATCGTCTTCAACCTATAAGATATTTTTATAACGTTATAAATCTTTTTACCTGCTTTTTAATATATTCCTTACTTTTCCATTCTATTGATAACCAAAACCACCATCACTTAGTATGAGTCTATTTATAACCAAGCCTATGAGTGCCCTTATGAATGAGGCAGAAGAAACAGGCAATACTTTAAAAAGAACTTTAGGCCCGGGAAATTTGATTGCTCTTGGTATTGGCGCCATCATTGGCGCGGGATTGTTTGTACGAACTGCTGCAGCTGCTGCCCAAAATGCGGGTCCATCTGTAACGATTGGTTTCATAATCGCCTCAGTAGGTTGTGCTTTTGCAGGACTATGCTATGCCGAATTCGCATCCATGATTCCCATTGCAGGAAGTGCCTATACCTATTCATATGCGACTATGGGGGAATTTATCGCGTGGATAATTGGCTGGGATCTTATACTCGAATATGGAGTTGGTGCGGCAACTGTAGCTATAGCCTGGAGTGAATATTTTAATAAGCTTCTTGAAATTTTCGGTTTTCGAGTCCCGTATGAATGGTGCCATTCGCCCTTTGAAGTTTCTATGACGGGTGTTCATGGCATTATGAATATACCGGCGCTGTTCATTATCATTGTTCTTACTTTATTATTGATTCGCGGCATGCAGGAATCGGCCGTTGTAAACGCAATCATAGTTATTTTAAAAGTAGCGATTGTAGTGGTAGTGATTGCCATGGGCTGGCAATATATAAAGCCTGAAAATCACACTCCTTTTATTCCTGACCCGGGTACTTATACTGATGACCAGGGTGTCACACATAATTTTGGAGGGATCCTGGGAATACTTGGGGCCGCGGGGGTTGTATTCTTTGCATTCATAGGATTTGATGCCGTATCTACTGCTGCGCAGGAAACAAAAAACCCGAAACGGGATATGCCGATTGGTATTCTTGGTTCCCTTGTTATCTGTACAATTTTATACATTCTCTTTTCTTACGTGCTTACAGGAGTAGCTTCCATACAGGATTTCAGAACCCATGGAAAGGAGGCATCAGTGGTGTATGCTATTGAACACATGAGTGGCTCCATGGTTGGAGGTGTGTGGATACCAACCTATAAATGGCTGAGCAATCTCGTTACAATTGCAATTCTAGCCGGATTTTCATCCGTTATATTAGTGATGCTTATGGGCCAATCGCGGGTATTTTATTCTATGAAGTAAGGACGGGCTTGTCCCTCATGTTTTTTCACAGATACATTCTAAATTTAAAACACCTTATAAATCGAACCTGATATTCCTTCTGCTCGTTGGAAGCTTTGCATCATTCATACCAGGCGATATCGTTGGAGATATGACGAGTATAGGAACGTTGTTTGCTTTCATGCTGGTGTGTGCGGGTGTCTGGATAATGCGAAGAAAACATCCCGAAATTAAAAGAGAATTTAAAGTACCTGCTGTTGGGTTGGTTTCCATACTTGGTATTGTCGTTTGCGGTGCCATGATATTTGGCTTAGGTTGGACTAATTGGGCAAGGTTAGGGGGCTGGCTTCTTATTGGGTTTATTATTTATTTTGGATATAGCCGTTATCACAGCAGGCTTCGAAATCCTGGTAAATTTCCTCCCGATAGCCCCCATGTCATTCCAGAAGATGTTCCACCACTGATATAAAATTTAAAAGTTTTTTTAAACCGCTTCACTCACTCGTGAAGCGGTTTTTTTTATTCTGCCTTATAGGTGATTTGAACAAGAATTTCAAAGAATTCTAATTGCTTTCGATCATTTGTTTTCGTTGGAGGCCGTTTTGAAAAAGGCGGGAATTAAGCTTTACAGGATAAGGTATATTTGCCAAAAAATATAAATGACTTCTTTCCTTAGAAACCTTTTTGCTAGTCAGCAATTTGATGAAAATAGTTTTTTTCTAGTAGCAGGGCCCTGCGTAGTTGAAAGCGAGGAATTGGTGATGGAGGTTGCGCAGAAAGTTTCCGGCATTTGCAAAAATCTTGGCATTCCTTACATCCTTAAAGCATCTTACCGCAAAGCGAATCGCACGAGTGCAAATTCATTTACCGGGTTGGGTGATGAAGATGCATTGGAAATATTAAATCGTGCCGGTAAAAAGTTCTCGCTTCCCACTACCTCAGATATTCACGCCCATGAAGAAGCTTCCATTGCGGCAAAATATATTGATGTATTACAGATCCCCGCATTTCTTTGCAGGCAAACCGATCTTTTAGTTGCAGCTGCGCTTACAGGGAAAATCGTGAATGTAAAAAAGGGCCAGTTTGTAAATGGGGAATCCATGAAATTTGCGGTGGAAAAAATTAATAAGGCCGGAAACAGCAATGTAATGCTTACGGAGCGTGGAAATACATTTGGATATAATGACCTCGTAGTAGATTACAGGAACATCCCCGTTATGCAAAATCACAAGGTGCCTGTAGTTATGGATTGCACACATAGCCTGCAACAGCCTAACCAAAGCAGCGGTGTCACGGGTGGAAATCCACAAATGGTTGAAACCATTGCCAAAGCCGCCATTGCCTCCGGAGCAGACGGGTTATTTATTGAAACCCATCCTGATCCTTCTGTTGCCCTGAGTGATGGAGCTAACATGCTAAAACTTGACAGGCTCGAGGAACTTCTTAAAAAATTAATACGATTGCGAAAAGCGGTCATCTAAACAAAGACCCCGAAAATTTTCCGGGGTCTTTCATTAATGTTTTATTTCCCTTTAGGGATTCAGGAGTACTCTAATAATTCCTCAGCCTCATCTCTACCCTCCTGTTTTTTGCACGGCCTGCAGCAGTCTTATTATCTTCTATAGGTTTATCCTCTCCATACCCAGTAGCAACAATTCTGCCTTCATCAACTCCATTGTCCATCAGGTATTGCTTCACAGAATTTGCCCTGCTCTCCGATAATTTCTGATTTAGCTCGTTACTACCTGTATTATCTGTGTGGCCGTCTACATCAATTTTATAAGATGGATTATCCTGCATTATTTGCGCTACATCTTTTAATGATTTGAAAGATTTAGCCAACAGTTTTGCGCTTCCGGTAGCAAAGAAAATATTCTGAGCAGCTTTATTTATTTTCTCAACAACTACCACATCTATTACAGGGCATCCAAAATTCGACTTGGGGCCGGCTTCATTAGGGCATTTATCGTCCTCATCATTTACGCCATCTTTATCAGTATCAGGAACCGGGCAGCCCTGGTATCTTGCAACACCCTCAACATCAGGGCACTTGTCTTCCTCATCATTTATGCCATCCTTATCAGTGTCGGGGATCAGGCACCCCTGGTATTTTGCAAGTCCGGCCTGGTCAGGGCATTTATCATCTTTGTCAGCAATACCGTCACCATCGCGATCGGGACATCCCTGCAGTGCCGCGAGGCCTGCCACATCGGGGCATGCGTCAAGGCTATCAACAATCCCGTCACCGTCACGGTCTTTAATCTCAGGTATTTCTACAACTTTAGGTGCTATCTCTTTTTTTGCAACTATGTTGGAAGCAATTCCTATGCTGTGCGTGAAATGGTAGCTGGCATTTTCTGTAACAGGCACCCTGTATTGAGAATTAATAAGTATAAAACTTTCGCGAAAGAGGTTAACTTGTAATCCCAGCCCGATAGGTAAGAACGCCGCAAAATATTTCTTATAGTTACTTGCACCAACGCCAAGATCAATGTACGGAGTAACCCAATATCTATCAGTAAGCAATTTCAGATTAACACTGGCGGTACTTTCAAGTAAAAAAGTATTTTGATTAAAAGCAGGTTTGTCCTTAATTGGATAGTCCAAAAAAGAGCCTTCAAGTGAAGCAATAAAATCTACATGCTCACTCCATCCTGAAAGGTAATTTATCGCCATACCCGGATGCTGGCGTTTTGAGTTAAATAAATTTTTTGCCTTTATAACACTTACCAAACCATTACTTCTTATATCCGATGCTGTTTGAAAATCATTCAAAATAAAACTTACTCCCAGGGCCTTTGTTTTTTTATAGCTTTCTTTTTGTCCATAGGAAGTTGTAAGAAGCGAAACTGAGATAAATAGTAAAAGTGATTTTTTCATAAATAGTTGTTTGCTTTAAACAAAAGTAGACGGTTCGTGGCAAAGGATAAAATTAAATAATCAACAGGTTCCTTATAACCAACAGGAAAGGGCCATTGAAAAATATACAATGGAGATATGAAAAAATTGAAGTAATAAATGGGAATAAAAATTCTATTCACGGACCAAATGAAAATCCCTTAAAACTTCGATTTTAACCCGCGTTAGCCCTCTCGAAATATATCCGAGATCTTTTGCAGCTATCCATGACAGATCTAACAGCCGTTTATTTTTAGGATGAAGCCGGTCATTAATTCGTACTACAATGGATCTCCTGTTTCTTAGATTAGTAACCCTTATCCATGTGCCGAAAGGAAGCACATTACAGGCAGCAGAATATTTTTTGGATCTGTATATTTCTCCGTTTGCAGTTCTGCGGTTGTCAAATTTTTTTGCGTAATAACTTGCGGTGCCATATTTTATTACTGGTGCCTTAACAGAGGTTGGGCCCTTATGTTTTATATTTTTCTGGGCGTTGGAGTGAGTTAAAAAAAACCCTGTGAAAATTAATGCAAGCAAAACAGGTTTCATAATTATACCATTCAGTATATACGGCGAACATACCGGATATTGTAAACGAATATTTTATTTATTTATTTGCGAAATACTTTTCGGCATATAATTTATCCTCGTCATAAATATCATCATAAAAAACCACTTTATTATTTTTAGCTTCGCACCCAAAATACTGTATGTAAAGAGGTATCTTGTTTTTTAACATGATACGTTTCCTGCTTTTATTGTCCAGCCATGTTTTTATTGAATCTTCATTGTATGCTATTTTCTTCCCTTCGGGCATATTCAGGCTATCATTTTTTGAAATAAAATAAGCGAGTTCCAGCCAGTTTTGAACACGAACGCATCCATGGCTTAATGCCCTGAAAGAATTTTTAAAAAGGTATCTCTGGTTCGTATCGTGCAGGTAAACACTGAAAGGGTTGTTGAAATTAAATTTAAAAATACCCAGCGCATTATCATCACCACTACCCTGCTGTACATTCCATGGAATACCCTTTTTATATTTTTCCCAGTTAACCGTATAAGGATCTACGCTTTCCCCATGAAAGTCTACGAGGCTGAATCCCTTTCGCTGCAGATAGCCAGGATCTTTTTTTAAAGCGGGCAGTATATCCTTTTTAATTATACTGGCGGGAATTGTCCATTGCGGATAGGTAACCATATCCGTAATTTGGGACGTGAGTATTGGTGTACGCGTGTCTGGCTTACCCACTATAACCTTCGATGTAAGAACAAGGGTATCATGATCCCATACTTTTAAATAAAAACCCGGCATATTGACCCATATATAGGTTGGCGGAAGTGAGGGTAATAGTTTATAACGGTCAAGTGTAACTGCAATTCTTTTAAATTTTTCAACATCAGTTGAGTTTAAAAACGCAATAAGCTTGGCGGTAATCTTTCCATCTGGCTTAATGTGCTTATCGCGCTGGAACTTCTTTATTTCCTGGCTTAATAAAAGAGAATCAGGAATCAAAATTTCTCTTTCCGCAGCACCTGTTTCCAAAAGCCTTTGCTGAAGCGTCTTAACGAGATTTGCAGAATCTTTCTGGGGATAACGTACATACACATATCTCACAGTGTCCATAGAATCTACAAAGCTTCTTAGTGCAAATTTTAAAGATTGATAGTCATTATTGGAAGGTTCAACTTGTCTAAAAACAGCCACGACAGAATTAGAATCACCGGCAGCTTTTAGACCTGCCACGAACAAAGAATCAATAAAAGCCTTTTTTGATATTATTGAAATACTATCCGGCAGCATTCTTCCTTCTTTGAGGTCTTTGATAGTTTTCATGAACGCATCGCTTAAAAGCAGGTCAATTTTTGTCCAGAAAACGGCATCTTTTCTTGCCAGTGTATCTTCCCTAAATCTTTTTCTTAATGATGCGATATCTTTTAAATGATAATCATTGGGGTACAGGCCGTAGTATTTTGAATTTTCGATAAAGTCAAACATCGAATCCGCCAGGGAATTCCAATGTTCTTTTTTGCTCCAGATATTGTGATAATCGTTTTGTTTATAAAAAGAATGCACAATTTGATGAAGTGTTAGTTTAGTTGAATCGTCGATCTTACCGTCATTATCATCCGCATACTCTAGAAAAGATTTTAAATTGCCGGAAATCTTATCGTCCATTTCCTCCGGCTTTTTCACGATTTCTTTTTCGGCAGGAGTACGATTTTTGCAGCTATATAAATGAGCAACAACGGTTAATATAGAAAAAATGTAGATTAGATAGATCCTCTTCATGTATTTGGTGAAATGTGATGGAATTACTTACAATTAAAAAATGATGATCCGAACTTTAAATTTTTTGTTCCGTATATTTTTATTCTTTTTAATAAATTGGTTTTGGATAAGCGCGCCTTGCTCTGCTCAATCAAATGTCGTAAATAAATATGGCTTAATGGTAATGGGTGACATAAGCGATTTTAATAATTCCGTTGGCTCTGATAGTAATAAACGGATGGTGAATATCCTAAATTGTCTTCCGGAAGTAATTTTGGACCTCAGGTATGCAACCTCCAATAATTTTATGCAACAAAAGTTGTATCCACCGATACACACAACTTACCTGCGAAGCACCGCGACCAATGCCTTGAAAAAGGTATTGCGAGAGCTAAGAAAAGAAAATCTCACATTAAAAATTTTTGATGCGTACCGGCCATATTCTGTTACTGAAAGAATGTGGGAAACTGTAAAAGATGACCGTTACGCTGCTGATCCTGCAAAGGGTAGCGGGCATAACCGCGGTGTAGCCGTCGATCTAACCCTTGCAGATCTCCTCACTAAAGAGGAATTGCCAATGGGGACCGGTTTCGATAATTTCAGCGATACGGCGCATACTGATTTTGCAGCGTTACCTTCATCTATTATACATAACAGGAATATTTTAAAATCAGTTATGGAAAAATATGGCTTCGTAAGTCTTGATACTGAATGGTGGCATTTTAGTCTTCCAAATGCACGGGATTTTGAATTACTTGATTTGTCTTTTGATCAGTTAAAGAAGATCGATCATAGTTACAAAATGCAGCGGCCCCGGTAAAATGATAATAGGCCTCTTTAAAAATCCGGCCAATTTTTATTTGATTCACAAACAAGACCTAATCCAAAAAGTGAGAAAAAAAATAATGACAGAAACAGAAAAAAGAGCGCACAAATTAAGGTTGTACGAAAAGTGTAAAAATATAATAGAGGACAGGATCGCTGCAATACGCATGGCGATGAATGATGCGCAGGCTTCTGCTAATAGTGAAGAAAAAAGCAGTGCCGGCGACAAGTACGAAACATCCCGCGCTATGAGCCACCTGGAAAAAGACATGCATGCGAAGCAATTATCCGCCAGTATGAAAGAAATTGAATCCCTGCTTTCAGTTGATTGCAATCAGCTTTATATCGCTGCGCAAAAAGGAAGCTTTGTCACTTGTGAAAAAATTTCATTTTTTATTGCTGCGGGTTTGGGCAAAATAACTTTTGAAAATGAAATCATTTTTCTTGTTTCACCTGCAGCACCTGTTTCCAAAATATTATCCGGGAAAAGAGCACGCGATACTATAATTTTCAATAAAGAGGAATACATAATAAGAGATGTGTATTAAGAAGTTCCCGGTTTGCAAAACCTGAAAAACAAAATGGAGCTTATGCACTACTTTCGCAAAAAAAGATCAATTTAAATTAAGAAACATGAGTGATACAAAATTTACTACAGGCGAAATTCAAACTTCAAAAGGAGTTCTAAAATTTGAATTATACGATGATGATGCTCCGGGTACAGTAGCTAATTTCAAAAAATTAATTTCAGAAGGTTTCTATGATGGATTAACTTTTCACCGGGTGATACCGGGCTTTATGATACAGGGCGGCTGCCCTAACGGTACAGGAGCCGGCGGTCCCGGGTATACTATAGATTGCGAGACAAAGGGAACAAGGCAACAACACGACCGGGGCGTAATGTCGATGGCGCACAGGGGGCCAAATACCGGCGGTTCACAGTTTTTCATTTGTCACAATCGCTCAAATACAAGACATCTCGACGGTGTGCATACCTGTTTTGGTAAAGTAACCGAAGGACTTGATTTACTTGATGATATTACGGGAGGAGATGTTATGCAAAAAGTTGTGTTGACTTAGTCAAAAACTCATTTGCTGTTTTTATTTATCTGATTGATCTATATGAAGAAAATACTTTCTGTAATTTTAATTACCTGCAATTTTTGGTACGCCACATTTGCCCAAAATGATATTCTCCAATACTCAAAAACAGAGGTGATGATCCCGATGCGGGACGGTGTTAAGTTGTTTACAGAGATCATTAGCCCCGTGAATGCCAGGACTACATTACCCATACTCCTTACACGAACACCCTATGGTGCCAAAACCAATTATCCGCTGAGCGGAACTTTCACACTCGACGACTGGACTTACGTAGCCAATATGGCGAAGGAGGGATACATTTTCGTCCTGCAAGACATTCGCGGGAAATACCAGAGCGAAGGAAGTATGCAAATTCATCAGCCGATAACACATGTTAAAGTAAAGGGAACGATAGATGAAAGTACAGATACATGGGATACGATTGACTGGTTAATAAAAAATGAGCGCAACAACAATGGCAAAGCAGGAATATTGGGAATATCTTATCCAGGCTGGCTTGCTTTAGTTGGAGCTATAGATCCGCACCCGGCTTTAAAAGCATCATCGGAGCAGGCTTGTATGGGCGACTTATTTCTTGGAGACGATTTTCATCACAACGGAGCTTTTCGGCTGAGTTATGGAATGGAATATTCATACGAGGTCGAAAATGATAAAACAACAGACAGCGATTTTCCTTTCCCGCAATATGATCTGTATGACTGGTACCTGCACCTTGGCCCATTGAAAAATGTAAATCAAAAATACTTTCACAATAAAATTCCTACATGGAATAGCTTTGTTGAACATCCTGACTACGACGACTACTGGCAAAAAAACTCTCCGTTACAATACATACAGCATCCTGAAATACCCCAGCTACATGTGGGAGGTTATTATGACCAGGAAGACATTAACGGGCCGCAGCTTATGTACGCTCACATGGAAAAGAAAGATAGCTTCAACAGGAATTTTATTGTTCTGGGCCCGTGGAATCATGGTCAATGGGGAAGAAGTAACGGGGACAGCCTCGGTAAGATCGCCTTTGAAGTTAATACTGGTGTTGATTTCCGTGACCTGCAGAAAAAATGGTTTGATTACTGGCTAAAGGGAATTGGAAATGGAAAATTTGACGAAGCCACCTGTTTCCAGACAGGCAGCAACGAATGGAAAACTTACAAAAGCTGGCCACCAGCGGAAATAACTATCAAGAAATTGTATGCAGGTGCTAACCAAAAAGCTTCGTTTACGAAGCCTGCATCACAAGAGGATTACGTGAGTTATATAAGTGATCCCGCGAAACCCGTTCCTTACCGTACTTTGCCTATCGAAGCAACTTATGGCCCGGGTAGCCGTTGGAAACCGTGGCAGGTGGAAGATCAACGATTTGTTTACACCCGTCCTGATGTAGTAAGCTTTGCGATGGATTCTCTCACGGAAGACCTGACAATAACAGGGAAAATAAAAGCTCACCTGTTTGCAAGCACAAGCGGAACTGACGCAGATTGGGTCGTAAAATTAATTGACGTATATCCTCGTTTTGATCAAAAAAGCCTTTCAATGAGTGGTTATCAATTCCCGGTAGCAATGGAAGTATTCAGGGGGAGATTTAGAAAAAGCTTTGCGGTACCTGCTCCGCTAGTGCCTGGTAAGCCGGAGGAGTTCATAATTGATCTCCATGATGTAAACCACACATTTAAAAAAGGGCATCATATTATGATAGAAGTGCAAAGTAGCTGGTTCCCGTTAATAGACCGCAATCCTCAAAAATTCATTCCTAATATTTTTGAAGCCAAAGAAAGTGATTTTATAAAAGCAGAACAGCGGGTTTATATCTCAGCAAAATACCCCACGTATATCGAATTACCCGTTATGGACAATTAGGTTTTTTTATTCCCTGTTGGTATATGAATATAATGTATAAAGAAATGGCACGGTCTGCACCGTGCCATAAGAAATTTATGCAATGTAATAACACTACATTCCAAAAAGTAAAGCAATGATAGCCATCAAACCATAGAAGCCGGTAATAATCCCGATAGCTACCAATGTGTCTGCGACTTCGGTTTTGTAAATTTTTTTCATACTTACAGTTTAAATTAAAAAAGTGATTAAAATGAAGTATTTCGAAAGGATCTGGAAAAAACGATGGTCGTTTAGGTAGGGAAGGGATCAGGGTCGATAAGCGTATTGCCACGAAAATAATATTTATTGTCCAAAAATTCAAATTTTTGAAAAATTTCACTTTTTGTGAGCAAAAGTTTTTCAAAAGCTACATTATGATAATTCCGCAAATTATTATTGTAATAGAAACATTAGTTGTATTTTACTGGTATTAAAATGATTGAATCAAAATGATTCAATCATTTGCTGGTTTATGATGCAATGGCCAAAAGCATTTTGAATATTTTTCGTAAATTACCTTCCAAAAATCTTTATTATGAATCATGTTTCGGACATTCTTTCACGCAAGGGCAGTAACGCCATTTCAGTTACTCCTGATACACCTGTTATTGACGCATTAAAGGTAATGGCAGATAATAATATCGGATCGGTATTAGTAATGGAAGACAATAAATATATGGGACTGATAACAGAGAGAGATTATTCCCGGAAAGTAATATTGAAGGGTAAAAATTCAACCAATACAAAGGTTAGCGAGATTATGACATCTGACCTTCCTCACATCAAACCGGACGATACGGTAGAACACTGTATGGAGCTGATGACAGATAGTAAAATAAGATACCTCCCCGTTTTTGTAAAAGATGAGCTCAAGGGGATCATTTCCATAACCGACGTTGTAAAAGAAACTATCTTAAAACAGCAGCAAACTATCAGGCACCTGGATAGTTATATTAATTCTTAATATAGCTTTTATTCACCTATACCACTGCAAACGAACGAAGTTGGAATTTTTCGTTTCTGGCGGCTAATACATATTACACTGGCGTGTCAAACATTTTAAATTTCCTGACCATCATCCATATCTAACCACAGTACTCATGAAAAATACCATTCTTTTCTTTTTTATTTTTATGGCAGGTTGTACGTCGCAAACCCAGGAAGATCAGACCGAAGACGTAACTAAGGACACTTCTTCGGTTTCAGAAAAGGGCGCTCCGATGCCTTTATTGGTGCCTGGCTGCTATTCCTGGATTGCAAAAAAAGATTCGGCCTTATTAAAACTGGATGTTTCAGGTAACGACGTTTCCGGCGATCTTAAATATTTTTTATATGAAAAAGATAATAACAAAGGTACTATCAGGGGAACTCTGCAGGACAGCCTTATAGTCGCAGATTATACATTTCAATCAGAAGGTATGACTTCGGTAAGACAGGTGGTTTTTAAAATCCATGGCGATTCGCTTACCGAAGGCTTTGGAGATATTGACATGAAGGGCGATTCGTCAAGATTTAAAAATATATCCGAATTACAATTTCAGAACGAACGACCTTTTATAAAAACCGACTGTAAGTAAACAGCCCTAAATGCCATAGCAATGAACGTGGCATTTCTTATTTCTCAAAATCGGACCCATTTTTATTGAAACCAACCCACGTCACTATGATAAGTTGATGCAAAATCCTGTACTCGTTTTAGAAAAGTTTTGAAAAAAATTGTTGTAACAAATTCTTTACTGTATTTTATACATTATTAGCCTTCTTTGCATCGTAGCACTTTATTGAATCCAATTAATTATTTACCATGATTACAAATAAATACCTAAATAAATTCGTGGTTCTTGTGGTTATATCGGTTTGCTCTTGTTCATTTAACTCATGCACCACCACGCACATTGTATCAAAATACGATTGCGATACATTTGCGAACAATCCATTAAATAAAAAAACAACCTGGTCATTTGCGTGGGGACTTGTACAGCCAAAGGATATTAACCCAAACTGTGACAGCAGGTTTAACCACATGAATAAAGTCACTCTAAAAAATAATCTTGGCTTTGCATTGATATCTGTTGCGACACTGGGTATTGTAATGCCGCAAAGAGTTGAATGGTGCTGTGCCCCATACAGTCCTCCTACAGATTCACTAGGCCAATAATCCAAAAAAAATATGGCAACTATAACTACATTACCGGATGGCGTCGAAAGATTACCTATTACCAGGTGGGAAAATGGCCACCAGAATTTTGTGCATAATTTTAAAGAGAATGCCTCCTTTAAGCTAAGGATTCCTTCCTCTCAATCTTCCAATCCATATCGTGATACTACCAAAAATTTCCAATGGCTAATTCAATATGCTATTGACAATAATATCCAGATGCGGGCATTGGGAAATGGCTGGTCTTTTTCGGAGGTGGCAGTTTGCGAAGGTGGCCTCGTAGATACGAAAGCGCTTCGTCTTTCCTATAATTTAAAAAATTCATTTGTCGCGCCGGAATATTTGCAAAAGGGTAAAAGCGCAGCCGACCTGTTTTTTGTGCAATGTGGTATGAGTGTGCTCGATGTAAATGAAAAACTGGAATTAAATTCTAATCCGAAAAGATCTTTAAAAGCATCCGGAGCCAGCAACGGGCAGACTATTGCCGGATGTACGTCGACAGGTACCCACGGTTCAGCATTTAACGTAGGAGCGGTGCACGATTCAATTGTAGGATTGCATATAGTGGTAGGCCCTGACAGGCATGTGTGGATAGAAAAAGAATCAAATCCGGTAGCCTCTGATGAATTCATAAACTGGCTTGGCGCGGAACGAATAAGAAATGATGATATGTTCAACGCCGCTGTTGTAAGTTTTGGCAGCTTTGGATTTATACATGGTATATTAATTGAAACAGAACCGGTTTTTTTGCTGGAGCAATTTCGTGCCGGTGACATTGTATACGATGATGCGTTAAAGCCTGCCATGAATCACCTCGACTTTTCAAATATTTTGGACAGGCTTCCGGCCCCACCCGAGGGTCCCGGTAAGGAGTTGTATCATTTTGAAGTATTGGTGAACCCGCAAATGTTTGAGCCGGGAAATCCCGAAAAAGGTGTGTTTTTCAAAACCATGTATAAGACTCCCTACAGGGAAGATTATACGAGGATACCAAGAGACGACAAAGGCTTTACTTATGGAGATGACCTGCTTGGAGTAGTGCAAACAATAATTGATCATCTCGGCCCGGGCCTTTCTTCTATGCTTGTCCCCGGGCTGGTAAATAAGTTATTTCCTCTTGCGTTCAAATCATCTGAGGCAATGACTGGAACCCTGGGAGAAACATTTAGCAATACAAAATTCAGGGGGAAGGCAGGCAGTGCTGCAATAGGGATTCATACATCAAACGCAAGCACTGTGGTGGAAGAAATAGTAAACATTAATAAAGAACATCCTTTCCCGGGAGCACTTGCCCTTCGATATGTAAAGGGAACTCAGGCGTTACTCGGCTTTACCCATTTTGACAAAACCTGCATCCTTGAGCTGGATGGAGTTGACTCCCAACTATCAAGAAGCTTCTTCGAAAAAGTTTGGGCCAGGCTTGAAGAGTTGTCCATACCTTACACCCTGCATTGGGGGAAATTAAATTTCAATCTTAACCCGGAGCTTTTGCAAAAAATGTATGGCGATAACCTGACCAAGTGGAAAGCCTGTCGGAAATTTCTGTTGACCGAAGAAGCACAAAGAGTTTTTACAAATGAGTTTATGATAAAATGCGGGCTGAATATCTGATATATATATTTAAGATTTACCGGGATAATCTTTAAACAGTTCGTTAAAAAATTCGCTGCCTCTTCTCATGCTTAAAAAATTAAAGCATGGCATGCAAGATTTTATTTAAATATCCGTTTTATCAACACAATATTTTATTGTCCCGGGTTTATTAAGAACTTTTTTGCAATACATCCAAATATCTTTAGTGAAAAAATTTATGTTTAAAATTGAAATACCTTCGCCCCCTATGAAAATAAAATGTAGTCCTTCAGTCTTTCTATTCTTGTCTTTATTAATTCTTGTATGCACCGGTTGCAACAGCGCCCAATCTGTCAGTGAAAATGATCTTATCGATTCAACTAAGGAAGCTCAACCGGCAAAGGAAAAAGCTGTTTATGAAAAGAAACCAATTGATACCGCGGAATACAACAACCTCGTAAAAGCGCTCAGTAATAATGACACAACAGGGTTATGGCCGGCTAAAATTGCGTATCCATTGCCAGGAGCTGTTTTGCCATATCACAGGATTATAGCATTTTACGGAAATCTTTATTCTAAAAAGATGGGAATCCTTGGAGAACTTCCTAAAGATTCAATGCTTAATAAGCTAAAGGGCGAGGTTGCTAAATGGCAGACTGCCGATAGCTCTCTCCCCGTAATTCCGGCTTTACATTATGTAGCTGTAACCGCACAGGGTGCTGCCGGCAAGGATGGGAAACACCGTATGCGCATGCCTTTTCATCAAATCGATACTATCGTGAACTGGGCTAAGGAAATCAATGCTCTCGTTTTTGTAGACATACAGGTAGGCCACAGTTTTGTAAAAGATGAGGTGCCACCATTGGAAACCTATTTAAAAATGCCGGGCGTTCATCTTGGAATCGATCCGGAATTTTCCTTGAAAAATGGAGAAGTTCCCGGTAGCAAGATCGGTAGTTTCAATGCGGAAGATATAAATGATGCAATTGATTTCCTGGCGGATCTTGTAAGAAAAAATAACCTGCCTCCTAAAATTTTAATAGTGCATCGATTCACACAGGGAATGGTACGGGGATACCAGGATATTAAAAATGTGCCCGAAGTACAGGTGGTAATGGATATGGATGGATGGGGCGATAAGATATTAAAAAGATCAACTTATCTGCGTTATATTTATAGAGAACCTGTTCAGTTCACCGGCTTCAAGCTGTTTTACAAAAACGATACAAAAAAGGGTACTGATCAATTGTACACCCCACAGGAATTATTAAAATTTACACCTAAGCCTATCTACATCCAATATCAATAAAATAATACTGACGACTTACATGAAAACGTTTCTTCCTGTTTTTTTAGCGGCTACCCTGTTTCTATCAGCCTGCTCTTCTGACATTTCCAAAACCACTCCTTCCGCAGATTCCACCACTGCGGGCTCAAAGCCTGTAGATGTGGAAGTTGCCAGGCCAATGGCAGATGTAGCAACTATTCTTTCAAAAAAAGAGGTACCCGTTTTGTGTTACCATCACATTAGAGAGCCAAAGCCCGGCCAGAGTGAAAGCATGAAAAGTTATTCCGTTTCGCCAGCGCAGTTTGCCGAACAAATGAAAGCTCTAAAAGATAGCGGTTACGAAACGATACTGCCCGACCAGCTTTATGAGCACCTCGTGCATGACGCCGCACTTCCGGCCAAACCTGTAATGCTAACTTTTGATGATACCGATGAGGAACAGTTCAGCATTGGTGAAACCGAAATGAAGAAGTATGGTTTTAAGGGCGTTTACTTTATCATGACGATATCCATTAACCGTCCGCGTTATATGAGCAAAGATCAATTGAAGCAACTTGCTGATGATGGAAACGTAGTGGAGGCACATACATGGGATCATCACATGGTAACGAAATACAAGGGAGCAGACTGGGACACCCAGCTCGTAAAGCCAACCAAACAGATAGAAACTATCACCGGTAAGCCCGTAAAATATTTTGCCTATCCATTTGGACTATGGAACCAGGCCGCCATACCTGAATTAAAAAGCAGGGGATATAAAATGGCATTTATATTATCTACAAAAAGGGATTCGACAGAACCTCTTTATACAATTCGCCGGATGATTGTGCCGGGGCAATGGTCAACACCAGGTATGCTAAAGGCAATGAGGCAAACGTTTCATTTATAAGAATCAAAGGGCGATGAACGATGAGCCATCAACCATGAGTTGGGAGACAGAAATATTATTTCAAAAAACTATTTGGCCACTTCTATCTTCACTTTTTTATTCTTGATCTTTTCATTTTTTATCAGCTGAAGTGCATGCCCCATTTTACTTTTTCGCACGGCGACAAAAGAAAAAAAATCTTTTACCTCTATCAACCCGATATCCTCTTTTTTTAATTGTGCTTTGTGAGATAAGAAACCCACAATATCCACCTTATTTACTTTGTCTTTTTTTCCCGCAGCAATAAACAATGTTGACCACTTTGGTTTTTCCGGAATGACGTGAGGGCCCGGAAGTGTTATCTGCTCCACGTTGCCTTCGATGTAAGCCGGCAGTTCCTCTTCATCATGCAGAATTAATATCGCGGTACCGCTTGCATCCATTCTCGCGGTACGTCCATTGCGATGTGTAAAGGCGTCTTCCGTATGTGGCAAATGGTAATGGATAATATATCTAATGTTAGGGATGTCGAGGCCACGCGATGCAAGATCGGTTGTTACCAAAAAATTCGTTGTACCATTTCTGAATTTGACCAGGGCGCTATCCCTCTCCTGCTGCTCCATTCCCCCATGATAAAATTCATTATTTATTCCCTTTTCAGTAAGAAGTGCACTTGTGCGTTCAACGGCCTCCCTGTGGTTACAAAATATGATGGAAGATCTGTTGCCAAGAAAACATACCAGTTTGAACAGTGTCTCCAATTTATCTCTATCAGGTGACAGCACTGTCTTAACGGCAAGGCCCCCGGTTTCTTCGGTTAAAAAATGTAATTTTTCCGGGTTGTGGAGACCGATGAATGGGGGAATCTCAACTGCCGCAGTCGCCGAGGTTAGTATCCTTTTTTTCAAATGTTTCAGCGAGCTAATAATGAAAGACATTTCATCAAGAAAGCCGAGCTCCAGTGATTTATCAAATTCATCCAGCACCAACACTTCGATAGCATCCACCGTTATATTGCCCCGTCGTATATGATCACTCAACCTGCCAGGCGTACCTATTATGAGCGCTGGTGGCTGTACAAGATTATTTTCTTCTGTCTCCCTTTTATGGCCGCCATAGCAACTGGTAACCTTATATCCTGTTCCCATACTTTTAAAAACATGCTCTATTTGTATGGCCAATTCCCGGGAAGGAACTACGATAAGGGCCTGTGTATTTTTATTGTTCTCGTCCAGTTTGTCAAGCACCGGCAATAAAAACGCCAGCGTTTTTCCCGAGCCTGTTGCAGAAAGTAAGATAACATCTGCATTTTTTTTATTTGCTTCTACCGAGGCTATTTGCATATCATTAAGCTCATCAATTTGTAGCCTGGAAAGTATATTTTTAAGTTCGTAATTTTTATTTTTCATGAATGCAAAAATACACTTGTTTATATGGGTTGCGGATTAAAGGCAAAAGAATGGCTTATGCAGTATCTTTAAAATATTGATTTAGTCAAAATAAAAAAGAAAAAGTCGAAACCGAAAACAAACAAGCCATCACAGTGGAAAACACAATTTATGCGCCGGTAGAAAAAGTATGGCAGCTATGGACAGAACCAAAACATATCACTCAATGGAATAATGCTTCCGATGATTGGCGTACGCCGCACGCTGAAAATGACTTACAGCCGGGAGGTAAATTTCTTTCAAGGATGGAGGCCAAAGATGGAAGTTTCGGGTTTGACTTTACCGGGGTTTATGACGCGGTTGAAAAAAATAAATACATTGAATACACATTAGCCGATGGAAGAAAAGTAACAATTAATTTTACCGGCGATGACAGGGAAACCAGGGTTGTTGAAACATTTGAGGCTAAAAGTGTGAATTCTATTGAAATGCAAAAGAATGGCTGGCAGGCTATTTTAGACAACTTTAAGAAATATGCAGAGTCACGTTCCTGATATTGTTGCGGCGAATAAAATTTTAATATTGCTCGCTATTTTTTCTCAAGCAACAAATCTTTATAGCTTATTAAAACGATCCCCCTTTCTTCTATAATTGATTTCAATTTTTTATTGGTGAATAAATCAGTAACGCCCTGCCTGTCTTCAGCTACATTTTCATACCCGATATGAAAAATAGCCCGGAGTTCGTCATTGTCTAAACCCGGATGATCAACAAAAAGATATGTATTGCCGGGCTGAAGCTTATCGAGCATTTTGGTAAAGCTTTCCAATTTTTCTGCAGAGGTTTTATGCAGGCCGTCATAGCTTGCAGGCTGCACATGAAGATCCTGCAAATCGATATCAATGTGATATTCGGCTGCAAGTTTTTTTGCCATTGCCAGCACTTCAGGCGCAATATTTGTGCAACCCATGTGAGATGAAATATGGCTCACCCGTGGAATATTTTTAAGCGCCAATTCTACCTGGGCCCGGAACTCCTTTTCGATATCTTCAATTTTCCAGTCATTTTCTTTTATGGATTTTCCCGGATAATTCTTATTCGGAAATATCATTGGAAAAAAATATCCATCAGCGTCTTTAAGGCTTTGACAATCCGATATTGGCCTCCATTTTATATTTTCCCATTCGCTTGTAATTGCCAGGTGAATTCCCACGTCCACGCCCGGATTTTCTTTCAATAATTTTACAGCTTCAGGAAACCATGGCGATGGCACAATTACTTCAATCGATTTTTCGATACCATCCTTATAGCATTTAATTAAGGCCTCATTACCCGAATGACTATACCCCATATCATCTCCACGAATAATTAGCTTAATCTCCTTTTGCTGTGAAAAGGCTGTTGCAAAAAAGAAGGAAACTGATAAGGCAAAAAGTATCTTCATTGGTGAATAATTTTTTAAGTTGTGAAGCATTGAAAAATATACCTGGCCTGGCAAAAATAAAATTCCTTGAAAGGTATTTCATATTCCTATGTTTTCGGCTAAAATAAAATTAGTACGTGCATTTTAGACGCTTTCATTGTACTATTCAAATCCCTGTGTGTAATATTGTAGGACTATCAAAAAATAGTCTTAAAATTTGTCTACGATGAACCTCGAAGTAAAGAATCTGAGAACCGAAGTGCTTTTTGAAAAATGGGCCAAACTTAAAAGAGTTCACTATGAATATTCAACCGGCAACGGTAAATGGGAGGCGCAAACACGGGAAGTTTATGACCGGGGAAATGGCGCCGTGATTTTATTATACAATAAAGAGCAGCATACGGTTATTCTTACAAAGCAATTCAGGCTTCCAACATATTTGAATGGCAACAAATCAGGAATGCTTATAGAGGCCTGTGCAGGCTTGCTCGACGATGAATCTCCTGAAGAAGGGATTAAAAGAGAAACGAAAGAAGAGACAGGTTACAAAATAGATAAGGTCAAAAAAATATTCGAGTCTTACATGTCACCGGGATCTGTAACTGAAATTTTATATTTTTTTGTTGCTGAATATTCAAACGACATGAAAGTGAATGACGGCGGTGGCGTTGCACATGAGCACGAAAATATTGAAGTAATGGAAATAAAATTCAGAGATGCTGTAAACATGATTGAAGTTGGTGAAATCAAAGATGCCAAAACAATTATGTTACTTCAATATTTGCAAATACAAAATATTTTATAACCACAGGGTTCATTAATAAAGAAAGAAATTATCAACTAACAAATAAATCTTTCACCTTGACAACTGCCGAAAAAATTCCAGCCAGCTCAAACCGTTTAGTATCGCTTGACTTTACGCGCGGTTTAATTATGGTCCTGCTTGCATTAGAAAGCACAGGCCTCTACGAGCATCTTGCAGATTCTTCAGGAAATTCCTTCTTTAATTCCTTCATGCAGGAATTTTTTCATCATCCCTGGAATGGCCTTCGATTTTGGGATCTTATTCAGCCCGGTTTCATGTTTATAGCAGGCACCGCCATGGCCTTGTCATTGGAAAAACAGCGTCAGAAAGGTGTTAGCTGGAACCAGTCATTTAAAAAAGTATTGAAGAGAAGCCTGCTGCTTTTTTTTTGGGGAGTTCTTGATTATGCTGTAAGAGGAGACCATTTATCGTTCGAGTTATGGAATGTACTTACACAACTATCCTTTACAACTTTAGTGGCATTTTTAGTTTTCCGATGGAACTATACATCACAAATTATAGCATGCGTTTTCCTGCTGCTTCTCACCGAAGCTCTATACAGGTTTACAAATGTTCCGGGATTTAACCAGCCGTTTGTTGATCAGCATAATTTTGGAAATTATGTCGATACCATATTGATGAATAAAATAAACTCTGGCGGTTGGGTGGCCATGAACTGCATTCCGACAGCCGTTCATACTATTGCCGGTGCCATGGCCGGAAAAATATTATTGCAAACACGAAAAGCAAAATGGTTAGTCATTTGGGGAATTATTACTTTATGCACGGGCTTCCTTTTAGATTTCGCACACATTACGCCCATCATTAAAAGAATTGCCACTTCGTCGTTTACCCTTGCTTCTCTGGGCTGGTGCCTGTTGGCATTGGCGGTTATTTATTGGTGGATCGATACAAAGGATCATAAAAAAAATCTTGCTTTTTTTACCATCGTTGGCATGAACTCTTTATTCATTTATTTATTTTTTGAAATCGTCGCGAGCCGCTGGTTTAATGAATACGCAGGCGTTATTACAAACAATCTAATGGGTTATATAGGCACCCCTGAAATGCTTAAGCTTATAATTACGTCGCTAATAATATTTGCTGTTGAGTGGTATATGTGCTATTTTCTTTATAAGAAGAAAGTGTTTTTTAAATTGTAGCTCAACATCGCAATTAATTTTTATGATTTCTTTTCGGTAGATAATAATAAATGATAAAAGCAATCATTAAAATCAATATTGAGCCGATAAGAACATTCCTGATGTTAGGTGGAATGAAGGGCCGGCCATTATAAGACATTACTCCTACAAACGTAACTGTGACCAGTAAATAAAATAAAAGTTGAACGATTCTTTCAATTTTCATTATGAATAAGTTTCATGACCTATATCTCTTAACCGAAGTACAAGTCAACGCTTACAGCAAGGTAAGCATTTCTTCATGCTATGTCATTTCCGGTATGCCTGGATTTAAAATATTTAAAATACAAAGGAAAATCAAAGGCCGTGTGCCTAATAAAATAGCTGGTGAAAAATCGACATCGTCTCCAAAAGAATTCAGCACATAAATGCAGCAATTTGAATGCACCATTGATTATCCTTTGACAGAATATTCAATGAAAAAATTATCTTTATTAATTTTCGGTTTAAATGGTAATTTATTCCACTCACTTTTTTTCTTGTCTTTTACAGGATCACATTCATCCGCAAATCCATCATCCATTCTTAATACGCGGTATTTTGTTTTTTCCTTTAATCGTTGGTAAAGGTTTTTGGCAGGCATTTTCCACCCATTTTTCTTGGTTATATTTCCATCAGTTTTATCTACAGGAATCATAGCCACTAATTCTTCGTGCGTCATGGCTTCCAGGCCCTTGACGAGTGTTGCATTATGGCTCGCATGGTGACCTACTTTATACAAAACAGTATTTTCAAGTAAATTATATGAATTAAAATTATTCTTTACATCCTCCCATTTTATATCTTCCCACGACAGCCAATTGCCTGTTTGCGCATCGGCCGCAAACAGGAGCACCTTACCCGATTTTACCAATTCAAATGCCAATACCAGGCTGCTGTTATTTGTATAAGAATCTAAATATAAAGCCAACCTGTTTGCCTGGTCGAGCCACTCTTTATCTATCTTCTGCCAGGCCTTTTTATTATACAACCTCAGTATTTCTTTGTCTACTTTCGCCGGGCTTCTTTTAAATCCTTTATTAAAAGGAAACTCGTCTTCAGCCCAACTATCCGCAGCGCTACCCCTGTTATTTAAAGCTGATAATAATCGTGATGCATTGGTGCCGGCAATAGCGAGGCCGGGATCATACGTTTCGTCTTTTTTGGGATCTTTATCGAAAAGTAATTTTTGATTGCGGGGCGGCCCCAGCACATACACCTTTACCGTATTATTTAGTAATCCCGGCAAATCCATCTGCTGTCCCGGGGAAAGATATGCTACATCTTCTTCGCCAATTTTCTTAAGTATTTCAATGCCCCTTGCCGGAATTTCAGGGTCGTCTCCGGCGGCTGCATAAAAACCCAAAACATCGGCAATGATGTTATCCCTTGGGCTTAATTTTAAAGCAGTCAATTTTTCATTAATTGCTTTTAATTGAGCAACAAGGTTTTTCTGATCTTTTTGAATGGTCCTGGCCAAAGCATCTTTAGGGTCGTCTAACCAGGAAAGCCAAACCTGTTTGATTTCATTTGTAAACTGGGATTCGCAGTGAACAAATCCGGACAGGTGGTCGTTATGTTGATGCGTCCCGACTACAACATCCAGCTTTTTACCTTTCAATTGAGACTTGATATTTTCTACAATTTTACCCAGCCTCCCTTTTGAAGCAGCGCTATTTCGAAACGATCCACAATCAATTAACACATTACTCTCATGTTTGTCACTAACAAAGTGCAGGAGGAAACAATCACCTAATTCCCCAACCTGGTACATCTTGATATTTACCGTGGTATTTTTTTTCATTTTTGTTATTTTTAAATTGAGGAATGAAAATGTAAATCGGCAAAGTTGATTGAATCAAAACTCCCTTCATCTTCATACATAGAATCAGTAAATGATGTAAAGGCCGGCGTTTTACATAACTGGTAATCCATTTGAGAATCAAACCTATGCTGGCTTGTAATATTTTTATAAATGATGTATTCAACATCATAGTCCCTTGACATATTTAAAATCAGCGTACATCCTCCCCTGAATTTAGCGCCTGCCAAATCACCCTTTTCGATTCTGAAAGTTTGCGTTAATGTAATTAACACCTGGTCAGTTATTTTATTTTCACGCCCCACCCTATAGACCGGGCGTACTTTGTGCACTTCTATTAAAGGAACTTTTTCTGATTTAATTTCTTTGCCATCATACAGAAAACTAATCGGCACGTCCGTTAATCCTATCTTTTGCAAAAAACCCGACCATGCTTGTGAACTTAATATCTCCCGCTTATCACTAATTAGTAAGCCATGCAGCATCGCCTGCAGTCTTTCGGATTCATCATTTATTTCTTTCCTGTTATTTTCATCGGATAAGCTTATATCTACAATGTGCCGCATCTCGTTTTTAATCGCGTGAGCAACATATTTTAATATCTGCCTTTCCTGTTGATTTAATTGCTCAGGTTTCGTCCAGCAGAGACTTTCAATTGACAGCGTATTCACGCGGTCAGGAAAAATTCCCCACGCTCTGAATGCCTCAATAAGAGCAATCCTGTAGCCATTTGTATCTTTTGGTGAAACATCAAGGTCGGCGGTTATCAATGCCCTCAGGTAGTCTCCAAAAGTTATATCAATAGGTGGGCAATAATCCAAAGCTCTTATACAAATATGTAACAGATGCTCTGCAATTTCGCAGGCAGTGCTGGCAAGTCTTTTCGTTAAATCAGGATGTATGGCACCTGGTTGTAATATTCCTGACCCATTGGTCGCAATCCTCATTAAATCTGCAGTGATATCATCATACAGGTGTATGAAGGCATCAAAGATTGTAGCGACTAATAGAGCTCCGCGATTATGTGGTTCAAATATCGTCTGGTAGCCGTCGGGGTTGGGCCTGTATTTGGTCCAGGTATCCGTTTCAGGATTCACCTTCCCAATGGCACCTCTTAAAGCACCTCGTCCATTTTGTATTGCATTGCCGAACTGTGTTGCCAGTTCGCCCAAAAAGCTGAAGTCAGCAAGGTTACCTCTTGTTTTATTTATCTGGTGTTCAACTAACGGAGTGATTGTAAATCTCTGCAACAAGGCAACTATATCTGCGAAGGCTTCGTGAAAGGCCGGAACATCCGGATTAGTATTTTCAATAAACCGCGGATGAATACTATCTAATATGGCATGCGTTACTTCGTGAGCTACTATGTCGGGCGAAAGACAGGTAAAAATTACTCCGCCCGGCAAATTGCTACCCTGAACTTTCGAAGCTGCTTCAAAGTAGCCAAATAAAACAGATTTTTTCTCAGGCGAATAAAAAGCATTTGCGTCTCTGAAAGCATGCGGATACAACCGCAGCCGATCTACATATTCATGGGCTATTTCTGATCTGCCATTCCTGGATTTGCTTTTTTTCAATACAGTTCTTGGGGACCAAATAATTTTTCTGCCAAGTGATTGTTCAAAATGCTCTAATGTTTTCATTGCAACCAGATAGACGAACTGCTGGTGAAACTTTGGATTTCCCTCGCTGGGGCGTAATCCATTTTGAGCAAGTATTTCTACTGAATTAAGATCGACGGGGTCGTAAAAACAATTGCTTGCAGGGTCATAATCCACCACTTCAAAATAGTTTCCACATGGCCCCTTCGTGACCTTCTCCCATTTTACCGAGTACGTAATTTCATTAATACCGGCCGTATCTAACCTGGTTGAAAATCCAGGATCAAGAGAATAGCCTCTTAATAAACGAAAAGTTGGCTGTTGCATAAGTTTTAATTATATCAATAAATAAAAAAGTATGGTTTAATTGCAATTCTGCGCTGCAAGAGCATGGCCGCGAAAAAATCAGTTTCATTTTTGCGCAGATTGCATGTAGGCGTTTTTTATAAGTCAGGCAGGAAAAATCACAATTAAAATAAGGCTTTTACTTATCAATGACTAATCTCCAAAATAATTTGTTTGAAAACAACCGTGGAAACACGGTATTTCCCGGGGTGATTTAAGAATACAATTTGGGTAAAAAAAAGCTTTTACGTCCTATCCACTCTTAAACGCAGTGAGCTTAATGAATTAACCGTACATTAGCGGGAATTTAAATCACGGAAACAGCTACTCACAAAAATGAATAAACCTCTGTTAGTAATTGTAACAGGAAGGCCGGCATCCGGAAAAACAACTTTAGCACACATACTTGCCAAAGAAATAAAATGCCCTCTTATTTCAAGAGATGAAATAAAACAAGGTTACATAAATACGGTGGGCGTGCTGCATAGCCAATTGGATGATTCGGTAGCATTGGATATTTATGAAGCATTTTTTGAAGTGATAGATCTGTTCATTTCGAAAGGCATATCGATAATTGCGGAGGCCGCCTTCCAGGATAAATTATGGAAGCCGAAACTTTTGATGCTCCTGCCAAAAGCGGAAATTAAAATCATTATTTGTAAAACAACACCGGAACTTACAAAAAGCAGGTTTATTAAAAGACTTGCGGGTGACCCCGACAGGGACAAATTTCATGGTGACAAATCGGCAAGCATCGAAGCAGAACCAGGAAGCCTGCTGACAGGAGTGTATGAACCTATACATATGGATACGCCAACATTGCAGGTAGATACGACTGATAGTTATAATCCCGATATTGAGAAAATAATCCGCTTTATTAAAGATGAAGCACACCAGTAATCTATGTTTTCAACTTTCCATCCTCACTCCATTCCATACTCCGCTACCCGCACGACTGAACTCACGTCATCAACAAACTCGGGATCCATCCACAACTGTATAAATCCGGAACTTTTTGCGCTGTTGAATTTTTTTACATAGGCGGCTACCATTCCATTTTCATCCTTGCCCAATACAATATCAACCTGCTTTGGGTCAAGCGGCAGAAAGGAGGTAAATGATTTTCGCAACCCCCACTTCTCCCCTTCACCGGTAGGAAATGCTGGCTGTATGCCGCTGATAGAGCGAAGATCATTGGGGCCGTATTTAATATTGAGTACACTATCGGCCATTAAGAAATTGAAACCAATTACATGGCCTTCATTATCTAGTTCGTACGTTAACGGATTGTTTCCTACCACAACAATTCTTCCGCCGTTGTCAAGGTATTTACGCAGTAAAGATTTATTGTAGCCTTCATAAATCTCTTTGGGGAAATAATTGGAAGCAAAAACAATTACGGAGTGATCGGCCGAATCGGCAATATTTAAAACGCTGTCCAGTTTTTTTGAATCAAGGGTTTTATACCTGTTTTGATTCAGGTAAATTTTTAATTTCACATCGTTACCATAACTAAACCATTTATCAGCATCCTTCTCCCAAAAAACAAATTTCTTTATACCCTTAACTGCCGGGTAAGTAAATTTTGCAGGTTCCAATGCATACAAGCTGCCACCATCAGTTCCGAAAAAAAGTAAGGCACCGCTGATAACAGGTGAGCTGAAAATCTTTCCATCTGCCTGGAAGCTGTTAATCTTTTTGCCGGTTAACAGGTCGAGACAATACAACACACCTTCCTGGCTGCCCACATAAACCACATTGTTATAAATAACAGGTGAAGGCCACACAGTGGATAGCGTATGAAATTTCCAAATTTCTTTCCCCGTATTAATATTCACTGCCTGTACAAATTGCCCGGCAGATGTGCCGGTAACGACTATGGAATCCTGCACAGCAACAGAAGAGATAACCCACGACACATCATGATCGACGTGCCACAGCTCCTTTCCGTTCGTTTTATCAACGGCATAAAAAAATCCATCGCGGCAGCCGAAAATAACCTTACCTGCAACAACGACAGGTGAAGAAATAATGGCTCTCCTGTCAAAGCCGAAATCCTCATTCTTCAAACCATTCCCAATTGTTTTAAAGTTCCATATCTCCTTTCCATCTGTTACATCAACCGCATAAAGTATACCGTTAGTATCGCCAAAGAAAACCGAATTGCCGGATACTGCAGGTGTGCTTCTTACAATACCGCTGGTTTTAAATTTCCAGTTTATCTTTCCATTATCAGCATTGATATTATATACAAAACCATCCTTGATACCAATGAATAATTTATTGCCTGCAATAGTTGGAGACGAGTAGTAATAATCAAAAGCCCAATCGTAAGGAAGGCTTTTCCCAAAATCTATTTTCCAGTTTTGTTTGCCGGTTACCGCATTTAATGAATAAAGTGTTTGTTTGTTATCATTAAAAAAAACAGCATTGTTGTATAAAGCAGGGGAAGATTCAATTGCATAGCCGGAATTAAATTTCCATTTAATTTGCCCGGTTCTTTTATCAAGCGCATAAAACAAATTATTACTGCTTCCGAAGTAAACGGTATTATTATCGCATACTGCTGTTGAGCGAATAGGCGCATTGGCATTGAATTTCCAGGCTTCTTCTCCAAAAATAATATTTGAATTCGTCGTATAAGTATTAAGGTGATCGGCAGTTCCTTTAAACATGTTTGGCTGCGCAAATGCATTCATTGCGCTTAAGGCATTGATGATCAACACTGCGAAAAATATCGAGATGTGAGAGTGATTTTTTTTAGAATAAACCATAATAAAACTTTTAAAAAATAAATGATTGAAACCTTCTTCCTGAAATCCTTCTCATGTACTTTATAGTTTTATAATGTCATATACACCCGGCATTCAACAGGGTGTTCCTGGTTTATTCAGTTCTCAAACTATTAACCGGGTTTGCAACCGCAGCTCTTATCGTATGAAAAATAACAGTGAGTAATGTGACAAATAATACGACCAGTGCCGACAATAAAAAGGGAGTGACTGCAAGGCCTGTATTGTATGGAAATATCTTTAACCATTTATCCATAAACAAATATGCGACCGGGAAAGCAATAAGGCATGACAGCCCAACAAGCCACACAAAATTTCTCGTAATAAGAGGCACAATTTGCCTGATGCCTGCACCCATTATTTTACGAATACTTATTTCTTTTTGTCTTTGTTGGGTAGTAAATGCTATAAGGCCTAATAAACCAAGGCAGGTAATCAATATCGTCAAAATAGAAAATGCGGTAAATATTTTACCCCGCTTTTGATCGGCGGCATATTGTGAATCAAAATCCTGGTCGAGAAATGTATAATTAAAAGGCAGATCGGGAAAATTGCTTTTCCATGTTCTCTCAACCACTGCAATGGTAGAAGGAATATTTTTTGAATCAAGCTTCAATTGAATGTTATTGCTGTTTGGCCTGTAAAACAGCAATAACGGCGCAATAGGATTGTAGAGTGATTTTTGATTAAAGTCATTTACAACCCCCACCACTTCCAGGTAAAAGCCAGTAGTGTCGCCGGGAAATTTTACTTTCTTACCTATAGGATTATCCCATCCAAAATATTTCACCAAATTTTCATTTACAATAATGCTTCGCAGCGTATCAGGAAGTCCTGAAAAATTGCGGCCCTTTTTTATTTTCATACCCAGCGTTTTGAAATAATTTTCATCAACCCCATAGCAATCCACTCCCTGGTCGGTAAAGCCATTTTTTGATTCCACTGAAAAAAGATTAAAATTTATATTTCCACCCGGCGTGGATTGTGAACTGCTCGCCGAAAGCACATTTGGATTTTGTTGAACTTCATTTTTAAAAGCAAGGATTTTGCTGCGTATGTCGCTGTTTGCATTGGCAGTTATTGCAAGCACATGATCTTTATTAAAACCAAGATCTTTATTGCGTAAATAATTTAATTGTCCGTACACCACCCACGTACAGATAAGCATGATCATTGAAATAGAAAATTGCACCACAACCAATGTACGGCGAAGCGTCACATTACTCGATCCTTTGGAAAGGCTTCCTTTTAATACATCAACAGGATTGAATTTAGAAAGGTAAAATGCAGGGTAGCTGCCACCCATAAAACCAACAAACAAAACGATTGCAAGCAGGATAAGAATTGTTGACGGTTCAAATAATGATCCAAACGAAATGAACTTGCCGGAAAGCGAATTAAAAGTTGAAAGGAACAATGCGATAAAACCGATGCTGAGTACTAGCGCAAACAAAGCAGTCAGTATTGATTCTACCAAAAATTGTGCAACCAGTTGAGACCTGGATGAGCCGGTTACTTTCCTTATTCCAATTTCTTTTGCCCTTCGTGCAGACCTTGCCGTGGTAAGATTCATGTAATTGATACAGGCGATAATTAACATGAATAATGCCACTGCTGCAAAAATATAAATGTAAGACATGCTGCCGAGGTCTTCCGGTTCATTTACCATTTTAGAATGTAAATGTATGTCCGTTACTTTTTGAACTCCAAGGCGGACCTTAATATTGTACTGCGCAAAAATGGGCGCCATGTACTTATCGTACATCGGCAACAATTTCTTTTCAAATGCGGCGGCATTAGTATGAGGCTTTAACAACACATAACTGTAAAAGCCAAAGCCACCCCAGTTATTAGCAAAATCTTTCGGTAATGTACTTATTGATACCAGGCCGTTGAAAATGAAATGCGAATTTTTAGGAACGTCTTTTATTACTGCTGTAATTTTATAAATCTCACCTTTGTCATTTTGCAAAGATTTTCCTACAAAGCCTCTTCCTTTTCCAAAATATTTTTCAGCAATGCTTTGTGTTAATACCAATGAATTGGGTTCTACAAGTGCCTTTTGCGGGCTGCCCTCAATAAAATTAAAAGTGAATATTTTGAATACGTTACTGTCAGCAAAAAAAGTCTTGTCTTCATAAAATCGCAGCTCACCATTTTTGAACATGGTTTTTCCATTGGGTACAAATCTTACAGCTTCTTCAACTTCAGGATAATCATTTTTTATAGTAGGGCCAAGAGGAAACGGTGTTACAGCCCAATTCATTACTTCCTTTTCAGGTTCTTTTATGTAAGAATCTATTCGGTAAATTCTATCCGACTTTTTATTATACTTGTCATAGCTCAGTTCATCTTTAATATAAAAAATTAAAAAGAGGCTGAACGTAATTCCAATGGTAAGCCCGAGAATATTGAGTAGGCTGTACCATTTATCTCTTTTGAAATCACGCAAGGCAACGAGGAGAAGATTTTTTAACACGGGCAGTATTTTAAGTGTTGAACTTTAATTCTAAAATGATTACCTGTCTCACTGATTGAAGGTGGATAATTTTTTAGCGAATTCAAAACCGCTCATCACTAATAATGTGAAACCTGCGGGAAACAGGTCATTCTGTTCTTAAACTCTTCACAGGATTTGCAATGGCAGCTTTTATAGATTCATAGCTCACTGTTGCCAGCGCAATAAATAAAGCAACAAGGCATGCAACCAAAAAAATAATCCAGTTGATATCGATCCGGTAGGCAAATCCTTTTAACCAGTTATCAATTGCCCACCACGAAACCGGTACGGCAAGGATTATAGCAATCCCAATTAACCGGGTAAACTTTCCGGATAATAAATAAACAATATTGAAAACGGATGCTCCCAATACTTTGCGAACTCCTATTTCCCTAGTTCGTTGTTCAGCCATAAATGCAGATAAACCATAAAGGCCAAGACAGGAAATGAAGATAGCAAGGATGGCAAAGAAATTAAATATACTTCCCATCTGGTGCTCGCCTTTATATAAATTATCGAGGTCTTTATCGAGGAAATTATATGAGAAAGGATATGCGGGATTAAGCTCACGGCTTATTTTTCCTAAAGCATCTATAGAAGCTTCAGTGGCTCCCGGCTTCGTGCGCAGCATTACAATACCGCCATATTTATTAAGGCGTATTACCAATGGATCAATTGCATACTGCAGGGTCTTGAAATTAAAATCTTTCACCACACCGATTATAGTACCCTTAACATCACTGAAAGAAATGCTTTTACCGACGGCATTATCCGGGGTCATACCCATAAGTCGCATTGCGGTTTCATTAATAACATAATTAGAGCTGTCATTTTTGAAGGAGGGAGAAAAGCTTCGGCCAGCCAGCATTTTAATCTGGAACACTTTTGTGAAGTTCTCATCAACGTCCATAGAAGGAATCACCACCTGTGATTTGGGATCCTTTCCTTCCCATTGTACGTCAATCGTTCCCGTTATAAGATTTGTGGGAAGATCTGAAATGATAGAATAATCACTTGTATAAGAATTCTCTTGCAAGGCATTTTTTAAAGCCTGCTGTTTGCCCCACATGTCGCCAGCCATTGCCATATACAACAGGTTTGATTTATCAAAACCAAGATTTTTATTCTTAATAAAATTCAACTGTTTGTAAACAACCGCCGTTCCTACGAGAAGGATGATGGAAACAACGAACTGCATTACAACCAAACTATTCCTGAACACAAGATTACCACCCCCAATTTTTAATTTCCCTTTTAAAACAGCAATTGGTTTAAAGCCTGAAAGAAATAATGCAGGATAGCTTCCGGAAAGAAGACCTGTTATTAGAGCAATTCCAATAAGGCTTAAGAATAATTTTCCATTTAATAAATTAAACGAAAGATCTTTTTCGGCGAGATGGTTGAAAGCGGGCAGTAACAGGTATACTATGCCGATAGCAAGCAACAATGACAAAAAAGAAATCATTAAAGATTCGCCTAAAAACTGTATCATAAGCTGCCCGCGCCCCGCTCCAACTACTTTTCTTAACCCTACTTCCTTCGCACGACGTGCGGATCGGGCAGTTGAAAGATTCATAAAATTGATACAGGCAACAGCGAGGATAAAGAGGGCTACAATAAAAAAAATATTTACATACTGAATGTTTCCTTTGCCCGGTAAATCTATTTGCAAATCGGAATGCAAATGAATATCAGTTAAAGGCTGCAACTGGAAATCAACTTTCATCCCAGGGTCATGCTTTTTATAAATTTCCTTTATGTGTCCCTGTAGCTCCGTTAAAGAGGCTTTTGATTGGTTGATATTTTTATTTAATTGGATGTAGGAATAATAATTAAAATTTCCCCACACATTATTTTTCAAATCATAGTCTGTGGATGCAATAGATGAAATGGGCAAAATGATATCAAATTGCAGGTGAGAATTTGAAGGAACGTTAGCAAGAATTCCTGTAACAATTAAATTACTGCTGTTATCTTTTTTAATAATCTTACCCAAAGCTTCATCGGTTCCAAAATATTTCTTAGCCATGTTTCCCGCAATTAAAATCGCATCCGGATTTTGAAGAGCGGTTGCGGGATTTCCTTTTATTAAAGGAAAAGAAAACACGTTGAGAAAATTGGAGTCGGCATAAAAAACATTTTTTTCCTCAAATTTTCTTGTGCCAGTTTCGAAAAGATTTGTAGAAGGCTTACTCAATCTTACAACCGATTTTATTTCCGGCATTTCACTTTGCAAACCAGCACCCATACCAGCCGGACTCACAGCGGCTTTAAAATCGCCGGCATTACAGGTGAGCCTGTAAAGATTTTCTGCATTTGCATGAAACCTGTCATAACTTAATTCATTTTGCACCCATAACAAGATAAGTATGCTACAAGCCATGCCAATAGCGAGGCCAGAAATATTGAGCAACGAGTACGCTTTGTGCCGCTGTAAATTCCTAAAAGCGATTTTTAAATAGTTTTTAAACATGGCCTGAACTATAATTTTTTGATTAAACGATAACTATGATTACTTCTGGCCTTTGAATCATGCAAATCTTATCAATCAGATTAATCGTGATTTTAGACACTACTCTGTTCTTAAGCTCTTCACAGGATTTGCAATAGCCGCCCTTATTGCCTGGAAGCTTACCGTAAGCAATGCAATTAATAACGCCAACAGCCCGGCTACAACAAAAACAGTCCAGTTAATTTTGATTCTATACGTGTAAGAACCCAGCCAGCTATGCATCATCCACCATGCAATAGGAAATGCGATTAAACAGGAGATCGCAACAAGCTGCAGGAAATCTTTTGAGAGTAAGGCAGCAAGGCCTTGTGTGCTTGCACCTAATACTTTTCTTATTCCAATTTCCTTTGTTCTCCTTTCGGCGGTGTATGCAGCCAGTCCGAACAATCCGAGGCACGAAATTAATATGGCAAGTATGGAAAACACACCTGCCAGTGTTCCTATCAGCGTCTCCGTTTTGAATAATTGATTAAACTGGTCATCAACGAAACTAAATTCAACAGGGTAACCCGGGTTATCTGCTTTCACTGCACTTTCAATTTTTGCAATTGAAGTTTTCAAATCGCTGCCGGGCCTAAAGTGGATCGTTAAAAAATCTACATAAGAAGTATCAGCATATAAAATAAGAGGAGCAGCAGGAGCATACATTGAATTATAAACAAAGTCATTTACAACTCCAACAATGGTTCGTTTATCGCCGCCTCCTGTACGTGATATCGTGCTACCTATTACATCTTTTTTCTCAAGAAGCTTTGCCAACGCTTCATTTATTATAATGCTGGTACTGTCTCCATGCATATTATCATAGAAGTCTCTGCCACTCTTTAAATGCATGCCCATCGTTTTAATATATTCGGGGCTTACACTTTCAATGGTTATCAAAACCTGTTTGGTTGGATCCTTCCCTTCCCATTCAAAATCTGCGGTATTGCTCCTAAGTTGAAGTACCTGGCTATTACTCAGGCATGTATTTTGCACAAGGCCGGTTTTCAACAAATCATTTTTTATTACTCCAAAATTATCTTTCATTTTTCCGCTCAACGAAGTGTAAATAAGGCCTTCTTTTTTGTAGCCCAGGTCACGATCTTTTGCATGCTGTATCTGCTGGTAAATTATTATAGTACTTACAATGAGTATTACGGATATTGAAAACTGCACCACTACCAGGCCTTTCCTGATAAAGCCGGCGCTGTTACCAGATTTAAGTTTTAATCCTTTCAGTACAATTACAGGATTAAAAGATGAAAGGTAAAATGCGGGATAACTTCCTGCGAGTAATCCGCAAATGAACGCAATGGCAAGTAACCCGGCAATGTGCAAAGGGTTTAAAATATCCAACGATAATTGCTTTTCAACAAGAGTATTAAACGCAGGTAACGAAAGATATATGACGAGAACTGCGAGCAATGTTGAAAGCAGCGATAGAAATAATGCTTCGCCTATAAATTGGCCTATCAGTTTATTTTTACCCGCGCCTAAAACTTTTCTCACACCCACTTCTCTTGCACGTTGCTCTGAACGGGCCGTGGCGAGATTCATAAAATTAATGCATGCAATAATCAAAATGATCCAAGCGATCAGGCTGAAGAGATTTACATATTTTAACTGGCCTTCTTTTTCTTTTCCGTTAGTGTCAAAGCTGTTATAAAGTCTCCACCGATTCATGGGATAGATCGACATTCTCGCATTTGCATCGGGAGCTTTTGTTTGTATATAGCCGTAGAGTTTTTTATTGATAGCAATGACATTCGCATTTCGCGCTGTTTCCACATAAGTTGTTATACCATTATTTCCCCATTCCCTCAGCCATTTATTTTCATCCTCATAAATTTTAAAGGGTGCAAGCCAATTAAATTTGAACGAAACATTTTTTGGAAGGTCTTTAATAACGCCAGTGATAACATAATCTTCCTTCTTATTTACTTTAAGTGTTTTACCTATAACATCAATAGAATTAAAAAACTTATTGGCCATTGTTTCTGTTACTATCATTGAATGCAACTGGCTGAATGCATCTTGAGGATTACCTTTTACAAATTTTAGCTCAAACATGGAAAGAAATCCCGAGTCAACATAATTGCCCTGCTCATAAATTGCTTTATCTCCAAAGGAAAACAATTCGTTTCCCCATGTGAAGCGTGCTGTATTTTTTATTCCGGGAATTTCAGCCTTCATGGATTGTGCAAGAAGACCGGGCGTAGCATCAAAAGTAAAAGTAGTTCCATCATAAGTTTGCTGGTCTTTTACTATATACAAATTATCCCTGTTGCTGAAATAGTGATTCCAGGTTAATTCATTTTCCACCCAGAGAAAAATTAACCCGGCACACGCGATACCAATTGCAAGGCCGCCAATATTTAAGAAACTATAACCTTTGTTTTTCCAAAGATTTCTAAAAGTTATTTTGAGATAATTTCTAAACATGATAAGATGCTTTATGGGATCATCATTGGTTCCGTACCTGGTTCACACATCTGCACAATGAAAATGCCATTATTACATCAATATGATTATTAATAGAGAACGTGATAAAAATGTTTTATGCTGTCCGTTTTTGATACAGTAACTGTCCGGTTTTCAACTGTTTAATTTTTTAGATAAGAAAATGAAGATTTTCAAAAATCTGAAATTTAGTCCACTTACACGGGCATAAATTTACACCTGCCTTTGAGAATTTTATAAACTGCCCATTAAAGCCTTTCGATAAAATCCTTTGTAACTTTATATCTATGGAAATGAAAAAAAATAAACCTTCATTAGATAAGCGCATTTTTTGGGATGTTGATTTTGAGAAGCTCGATTATGATAGAAAGGCGGCATTCATTATTGAGCGTGTGTTTGAACGTGGCGATGTAGAAGATATACGCCAGTGCCGGCGCTACTATGGTGATGAAAAACTAAAAGATGTTCTCACAAAGGCCAGGTGGCTGTCACTCCACAATATTTACCTTGCATGTGCTTTATTTGACAATGAACTAAAGGATTACAGATGCTACATTACAGCACAATCAAACCCGAATCACTTCTTGTATTAAAAAAGCTAATGCAGCTGCAGCAGCTTAAAGATTTTTATTTGGTGGGCGGCACTGCACTTGCTTTATACTATGGCCATAGGTTATCAGTTGACCTTGATTTATTTTCGACAACTTCCTTTTCCAATGAAGATATAATACCTGTACTTGAAAAGAGTATAACAGGATTTACTTATCGAAATGCATCGAATCCAGTCGGACTTTTTTGTATGATTGACAATTTAAAAGTTGACTTTATTAAACACCACAATCATCCTCTTATTGACGAGCCTTTATTAATTGATGATATCAGGATGTTGACTCCAAGAGAAATAATGGCCATGAAAATAGCTGCTATTTTAAAGAGAGGCGTAAAAAAAGATTTTTGGGATTTGAATGAATTATTCAACCATTTTTCTGTTGAGGAATGTATAGAAGCTTATACCCAAAAATATTTCAGCCAACAACTATTGATATCAATTCCCTATGCCCTTACCTATTTTGCAGATGCAGAAGAAAGTGAAGAACCTCTTAGCTTAAAAAATCAAACGTGGATATCAGTAAAAAAATCAATTCAACAAAAAATGAACGAGTATCTGAAATAATTTCTTTTTATCCTCACTCATTGCAAGGATTCAATCCCCATAAAAAGGGGGATTTCGATTTTTCACTCCATCCGTATCGATTTGACGGGATTTGCAACCGCCGCCTTTATTGCCTGGAAGATAACAGTGAGCAATGCAATAAGCAAAGCTGATATGCCTGCAATAGCAAACACCCACCATGAAATGTTCACTTTATAAGCAAATCCCTCAAGCCATTTGTTCATGCCCCACCATGCGATAGGCGATGCAATGAGAATCGCTATGGCGACAAGTTTTACAAAATCTTTACTTATTAATTTTAGAATGCCTGCAACACTTGCACCCAGCACCTTTCTGATTCCTATTTCTTTTGTTTTTACCTGTGCAGTGTAGGTTGATAATCCATATAGCCCGAGGCAGGATATTAAAATAGCGATTCCCGCGAACACATTAAAAAGCATTCCTGAACGCTCATCAGATAGGTATTGCGCCTCAAAAGTTTTATCTAAAAAATTATATTTGAATGGAGTTGATCCCGCGTATTTTTTATATTGCTTTTCGACTGAAGCTATTGCCTTTTGTGCATTGCTGCCTGTAGTACGCACATACAATATATTTCTGTTGTTCCAAAACGTAAAGAAAATTAAAGGACTGATTTTCGCTTTCAATGATTGGAAATTAAAATCATGAACAACGCCCAGTATCGTTCCTTCTTTATCGTGAAGAGAAATTTTTTGTCCTGCATACGGGGCTTTCAATCCCATCTGGGTCACCGCAGTTTCATTTAAAATATAATAAGCACTGTCTGCCGGAGTTCCGGTAAAATTTCGTCCTTCAATCAATTTCATTCTCATTGTAGGAATGAAATCCTTATCAGATGAAACCTGCGTGATTACCATGTTGCTGCTTGCTGGTTTGTCGGGCCAGTTCAAATCTCCTGTTTCGCTGTATAGATCAGAAAGATTGTAAGCGTCAGTTGCAGATACATTTAATATCCCCGTTTGCTTTTTTAATTCAGCTTTTACGGCATCCAGATGACCCACGACCTCCTGTGTCAAAGGCACAGAGAATACATAACTCTTATCATAACCCAGGTCTTTATTTTTTATAAATTGCATTTGATTGCTCATAATAATGGTGCATACAAGCAGCACCACTGAAATGGAAAATTGAAAAACCACGAGTGCTTTTCTAAAAGCAGCAATACCTATTCCCGAGGTAAATTTTCCTTTTAAAGCCTCTATTGGTTTAAAGGATGATAACAACAATGCAGGATAAATGCTTGACGCGATCAAAGTTCCCAACACAGCAAGGCTCACTGTTTTCCAAACGGCACTATCAGACAAACTGAATAATAACGTTTCGCCGGAAATATCGTTATAGAGCGGCATCAATAGAAATATTAAAACGATTGCCAATGCAGTTGCAAAGAAAAAAAGTAAAATAGTTTCAACAGTAAATTGAAAAAAGAGTTGCTGTTTTTTGGCGCCGATGATTTTTCGAACACTTACTTCTTTTGCACGTATTAACGAACGGGCGGTTGATAAATTGACATAATTGATGCTGGCAATTGCTAATAGTAATACTACAACCAGCATAAAAATCTGTACCATCCTGAGAGATGCATTATTTCCCTCAGCAGTTACGAGATGAATATCAGCGAGATTTTGTAATTCAAAAGAAGCATCACTATCACCGTTACGTGCTTCCTTATACGCGGCTGAAAATTTCTTCCCGGTTTTTACAGGATCTGCTCCGGGTTGCAATTTTACAAAAGTGCTGAATGAAAAATCACCGACATCCGTATCAATCGTTTTCCAGTCACCATTCCCGCCGCCTTCCGTAAATTGTTGTGCATAAAATCCCATGGGTAAAATTGCATCGTATCGAAGAGATGAATTTTTGGGGAAATCTTCAAGCACTCCCGTTACGGTAAAATAGTTTTGATAGTAGCTAATTGTTTTGCCAATCGCGTTTTCGTTACCAAATAATTTTTGTGCAGTAGATTGAGTAAGAACAACGGAATTATTATTTGGAAAAACAGTTTCTTTATTTCCTTTAATAAAATGAAAATCAAACATGGAAAAAAATCCGCTGTCAACATTGGCAACTATATTTCCATCAAATATTTTCGCTTTTTCCTTGTCAGACAAAACCTGGTCAAATTCACTGGCAGTTCTAACAAAAATTTGGACCTCGGGAATTGACTTTGCCATCACTGATAATGGCCCCGGCACTCCTTTCCAAACTCTCTCTTCGCCACTGGATTTAAAGTGCGTGCTAAACTGATAAATGTTTCTGTAACCCTTATGAAACTTATCAAAGCTCAACTCATTTTGCACCCACAGCAGCAACATGATACCGGTAGCCAGGCCAACGGCAAGTCCGCCAATATTTATTAGTGTGTAAAATTTATTTTTCCATAAACTTCTCCAGGCTGTCTTTATATAGTTCCGGAACATCACTTTCTGTTTTAAATTTAAAATGCTGAATTATAAATGGGAATATTTCACCACCTATTATTCAACATTTATCATTCACAAAATCAAAATCTTAATGCTACACCAGAATATTCTCTGTAACAGTTTGCCCGTCGAGCATTCTTATAATGCGATGGCTGTAGCGTGCATCGTGCTCGCTATGCGTTACCATGATGATGGTAGTTCCCTGTTCATTAAGATCGGTAAGCAATTGCATTACTTCATTACCGTTAGATGAATCAAGATTTCCTGTAGGCTCATCCGCAAGAATTAATTTTGGATTATTTACCACAGCCCGGGCTACGGCTACCCTTTGCTGTTGTCCACCACTTAATTGTTGCGGGTAGTGGTTGCGGCGATGCATAATCTGCATTTTATCCAAAACCGCTTCAACGCGTTTTTTTCTTTCGTCACCTTTTACGCCAAGGTAAATAAGCGGCAGTTCTACGTTTTCGAAAACGGTAAGTTCATCAATCAGGTTAAAACTCTGAAAAACAAAACCAATATTGCGCTTGCGGAGATCAGCTCTTTTACGTTCATTGAAATCAGCCACCTCGATGCCATTGAATAAGAAGCTTCCATCATCAGGGTCATCAAGCAATCCTACGATATTAAGCAATGTCGATTTGCCGCAGCCCGAAGGGCCCATTACCGCAACAAATTCTCCTTGTTTTACCTCGAACGAAAGTTTGTTTAACGCCACAGTTTCTACCTCTTCAGTGCGGTAAATTTTTTCTAGTTCAGAAATTTTGATCATTTTTTTGTTTTTTAGATTTGATCTGTTGTTACTAAATTTTTATTAAAAAGCTTTCATAGGGATAGGCAGGAATATAATGCTCCTCGCTATTGATGGGTGATTGCAATATCTGGTTATTCTTTTTAACTGAAGTGCATTTCATATCACACATTGATGTTTCACTTTTAATAGCCAGCGAAGCAAGGCAAAAAAAAGTAATCGCAGTCAGACGGAATAAAAAAGACTTATTCATAACAGTTTATTTAATTGCTCTGGCTTTTAATTATACCATAAGCTTTGTGAATGATTTCTGTTCATTATGTTTTGGTCTTTCATTTTTGATATTTTCTTATCAATATTAATAAAACCCGGTAACCAGCATCCACTATTATATCAATCTTTCTTCAGCACCAGTTCCTGCATATCTCCATAATTCTCGTAGCTGGATGTGACCACTTTATCACCTGGCTTCAAGCCTTGCAATACTTCATAATAATCAGGGCTCTGCCTTCCCAATTGTATATCCACTTTATAGGCAGTTTTGCCATTTTCTGCAACTTTGTATATCCAGTTGCCACCGGTTTGTTGATAGAAGCCTCCCTTCGGTAATAAAATAGCTTGTGTTTCATCGCTTAAATTGAGGCCAATTTGTAATGTTTGCCCGCGGCGAATTCCCTTCGGCACTTCGCCAACAAATTCCATATCGACCTGGAAGCGGCCATTATTAACCTGGGTATATATTTTTTTTATCTCGAGCGTATAAGTTTTATTATTGAAATCAAAAGTTCCATGCAGTCCGGTAAAGATCCTGGAAATATAATGTTCATCAATATCTACTCTCACTTTAAAGCCATCCAATACATCTATTTGACCCAGGCGCTCACCTTTATTCTTTGATTGTCCAATCTCGGCATCAAGTGAAGTAAGTTGACCATCAATCGGCGCTCTTACTATAAGGTCACCCACTTTTTGGCGCATAACATTCAGTGCATTTTGAGAACCTTCAAATGATTGTCTTGCCTGCTTCAGTTGCTGCTCTGTTGAAACAGAATCCTGTTGAAGAATCTTGTCTGTTAATTTTTTCTTTTCAAGTAAATAATTATAATCATTCGATGCCTTCTGGTATTCCTGCGAGCCAATTACTTTTTGCTCGTACAAATGCTTATCTAATTTGTAAAGGCGCTCGGCCTCTTTTAGCTGGCTTTCAACATCGGTCATCTGGTTGAGCTTACTTACCGTATTCTGCTGCGCAGCATTTTTAGATATCTGCATTTGCGTAAGCAGGTTGTACACATTTGTTTCCTGTGTTACAAGGCCAAGCTGAAGATCAGTGTTTGAGAGCCGTAAAATAGGCTGATTTTTTTTCATCATAGCACCGTCATCTACATATTTTTCTTCAACCCTTCCTCCTTCAATTGCATCCAGGTAGATAGTGGTGAGCGGAAGCACTACTCCATTCACCGGAATAAATTCACGAAAGGCACCTTTTGTTATAGGGCTTATGGTAATTCTTTCAGTATCTACATTCAGCCTGCTTTTCCCTGATGTGAAATAATAACTGGCTCCAATCAATAATACCACACCTGTAATTCCTGCTATAGTAAGAATTCTTTTTTTAGACCAATACTTCTTTGCAATTACTCTATCCACAATTTATATTTTTAGTTTTTTTGTTTTTTAGAAAGGTTCCCGGTTTTTGGCCGGGAGCCTTCTCAACACATGATAAAATTCGAAAGACTTATGCCAATATACTATTAACAAGATGCCATGTTTTAACGTTAATGATAGTCAATAAGTTACAGCGATGCCGATCTACGAAGATGTTCCTTAGTGATACAATTAGTGTTCGGTTTCGATACAGGTAATGGCCGAAGATTCAAAATGCCCACTTGTCTGGAATAGTTGCAGGCCAAATCAAAGCACTGGATAGGAAAAAACTATTGAAACGCCTTATATAATTCTTCATAAGTCCACGTATTTCCTTTTACAAAAAAGCCATAAGCGTTATCCCAGCCGGCACCCTTACCCCAGCCTATCATTGAAGAAATGATTTTTGTTTTCCCATCGCCTTCATCTTTAAATTGAATCAGTTCCTGCAGATTTGTATCTTCATCTTGTATTGATTTTGGAAAATTATCATTCAATTTCACCTTTAGGGTTATCAATTCCTCATCCAGGTAATTAATGATTGCGAGCCTGATGGAGCTGCTGTCGGAAAGCGACTTTTCTTTATTATAATTTGTAAGAATAAATCCGCCGGTTTTTAAATCAATATGGGCTAAGGGCGCCATCCACTTTTTCAAAAGTTCATCTTTTGTAAAATAATTCCACGCAGTTTTTTTGTCAACAGGTACGATCATTTCAAGTCTCAGTACCTTTTCGCCCGATGAGGTTGTATATGATGTATTATTTACAACCTGGGTTTCAGCGTAAGATGCGCATAAAATTATAAATATCAGAACTATCAATTTCTTAAAAATCATGGGATAAATTTGAAAATAAATATAGGGGTAAAAATGAAACGTCACAGAAGCATTATATGAATGGTAACTTTCTTAAATGAAAAACAAAACACTTTTCAGTGCTGATTCTTACATTCCGCTCCTTTACAATGAAAGGTATGGATATAACAGAACAGGGCCATGAGAAACCGGTCTGTTTGATATATCCATTGTTAATCGTATTATCTTTGCAACATCCTTGCCTGGCGCATCAGAATACAGAGGCCCGGATGCATTTTCTTCAATTTGCATGCTTCACAATCAATACAATGAGTGTCCGGTTTTGATACAGCTTTTTTTTAAGTTTTTTGATATAAAAAATTAATTGCCATGCTTTTGTATTTATGGTATAATTGCAGCTATGTTGTTTAACCCACACGGGGCGAAATAATGAAATCAATAAGAATTTGAGGGAGAGCTATAATTTTTTGACAGAATTATTCAAGCATAAATTTTATTATTCATTAAAAAATTCCAAACCAGATATTGAAAAAATTAATACTTATAAAAGATGTTGCTTAAGAATGCGTGTATATTAATCATTGACGACGATACTGATGTTTTAACCGCGGTAAGGTTATTGCTAAAAACAGAAGTAAAAGAGGTAGTAACCGAAAAAAATCCGGAGAATATTCGATGGCTTTTGTCAAAACAATCATTCGACCTTATCCTGCTCGATATGAACTTTACCAGTTCTATAAATACAGGAAACGAAGGGATATTCTGGTTAAATAAAATTAAAGAATTTGGCTCGGACGCGTCGGTAATCATGATTACAGCCTACGGCGATATTGATCTTGCTGTGAGATCGTTGAAGGAAGGCGCCGCCGATTTTGTAATAAAACCGTGGCATAATGAAAAACTTATCGAAACTATTAAAGAGACTTTAAAGAAAAAGGGGAAGCCTGCAGGTATAGCAGCTCATTCAGGAGATTCCGTAATTGGCAAAGAATTGCTGGGCCAATCGGAAGTAATGAAAGATATTTTTTTAAAGATTGAAAAGATCGCGCCTACCGATGCAAACATTCTTATTCTTGGTGAAAACGGGACGGGGAAAGAACTTATTGCAAAAGCCATTCATCAGCAATCTTTACGGGCTGAAAAGCCGTTTATTAAAGTTGATGTGGGCGCCTTGACTGAAACACTTTTCGAAAGTGAATTATTTGGGCATAAGAAAGGTGCATTTACGGGAGCCAATGAGGATAGAGCCGGAAGGTTTGAAGCCGCAAACGGAGGCACTTTATTTCTTGATGAAATCGGCAATATTTCTTTACAACAGCAGGCAAAGTTATTGAGCGTTTTGCAAAACAGGCAGGTAACGCGATTGGGAAGCAATCAGGCTATTGACATCAATATCCGCCTGATATGTGCTACGAACCTGCATATCGGTGAACTGGCAAATGAAACCCGTTTCAGAAAAGATCTCATCTATAGAATAAATACTGTCGAGATAGTTCTGCCACCATTGAGAAAAAGAGAAGAGGATATCACTATGCTTGCAAAACATTTTGCAAAAATATATGCAGGTAAATACTTAAAACCTGAACCTGTTTTTGATTCAAAAGCACTTGACAAGCTGAAGCAATATCTTTTCCCCGGTAACGTACGTGAACTCCAATACACAATGGAACGTGCAGTAATCATGTCCGATGGAGAGGAGCTCACAGCTTCCGATCTTATTTTTTCACCTATAGAATCCAAGGTGCTCCAGGAAAACGAGCCGGCGGACCTTAATTTAAATACGGTCGAAAAAAATACAATTTTACGCGTTATCGAAAAACACAATGGTAACATTAGCAGAGCCGCAAAAGAATTGGGCCTTACAAGAACAGCTTTGTACAGGAGGCTGAGTAAATATGACATATGAACCCTATCCCCTAAAGGGGTGACGAGGCCGGTTATAAGATAAAGTAATTCGATAAATTGAAGATTATCTTATTTATTTTTAAAGGTAAATGTATCAGCATCCAAATTATTTTTAAACAATTGTTGTTCCTCTTTCGGGGATTAGGCGGTTATTAGTTATGATAAAAAAATTAGAGTACCGGATCATCATAAGAGTGATATTTTTATTTGTTACGCTCTTTGCTTCTGCATTTATATTGTTGCAGGGCCAGCACATTTATCTTGCGTTGATCGCACCCGTTATCATTTACCAGCTAATAGAACTGTATAAGTTTCAACATAAATCCCAGGAAGAGATAACCCAGTTCGTTGAGTCGATTCACTACCGGGATTTTTCCCGCTATTTTGATGTAAAGCATGCTCCCGCAGAGTTACAGCCCATGCGTGAGGGCTTCAACCAGATCAACACTACTTTCAAAATAATAAGTAAAGAAAAAGAGACACAGTACCAGTACCTGCAAAAAATACTTGAGCTCGTTGATACAGGAATACTCTCTTACGAAAATGAATCGGGTGAAGTGATGTGGATGAATGAATCATTGAAACAAATGTTGCAATTGCCTTACCTGAAAACGATTCATTCACTAGCCAAGCGCGATAATGATTTGTACAACGATGTGATTGCACTGAAGCCAGGTGAAGGAAAGGTTACAAAGGCGCATCTTGAAAAGGGTTCATTTAAGGTTTTACTATCAGCCACTGCTTTTGCAACCGAGGGAAAGAAATTCAAGCTGATTGCATTTCAAAATATCAGTGAGGCATTGGACGAAAGTGAATCGCAGGCATGGCAAAGATTGCTCGGTGTAATGACGCATGAGATCATGAATTCGGTAGCACCGATTTCATCCCTGGCAGACACGCTCAAAAACAGGCTTGAAAAATCAGTGATGCATATGGCTAATAAATCCGCAGCGGTTCATGATCTCGAATTAGGAATAGATACTATTAAAAGACGAAGTGAAGGCTTATTAAAATTTGCAGAAACTTATCGCAATCTTAATAAGATTACAACGCTTAATTTAAAAAAGATTTATGTAAGAGATCTTTTTGAAAGCCTGTACCAGCTTATGCAGCCAACGCTTGAACAAAAAAAAATCGAGATGGATATCGTGTTGAAGGATACTGATCTTGTGCTACAAGCTGATACTAACCTGATAGAACAGGTTTTGATAAACCTGGTGGTAAATGCGATGGAAGTAGTTAAAGACCGGCAGGACCCAACGATTGTACTTTCTGCAACCACATTAAATAACAAGAAAGTCATTTTGAAAGTTTCTGATAACGGCACAGGCATGTCAGAAGAGGTGATGGATAAAATATTCATTCCGTTTTTTAGCACAAAGAAAAACGGAAGTGGTATAGGGCTTAGTCTTTGCAAACAAATCATGATGCTTCATAAAGGAAATATCCATGTGCAATCTATAGAGGGAGAAGGCACTGCTTTCACTTTGCAGTTTTGAAAAATTATCCATGCCTATTTTTGGGGCCTCAAATGTGCTGCGATAAAAACTAACCAGAGTTTAGGGCTTCCAAAACTTCACTGCGATATAATTTCCCTATCGGTATTTCTGCTTTATTTATTTCCACCAGCTCGTGGGTGTACGATTTTATTTTGGATACCGAAGGGATATAAGAACGGTGTGCGAAGAAATTTCAACCAAAATGCATCAAAAATTAACCAGTAGATATATGATTGTCGAAAAATCGGATTATTAGAGATACCCTATATACAATCTGAATGTAGTATACGAACGAATGCGGGAGACTAAATGCATTGCTTTGTTCCGGAATCATCCAAATAGAGATTATGTCTATTTTTCGACCAATTGGATTCCTGTTTTGGTAAACAGCAACAAATGTTGTTTATACAAATTTCCTGTTGTCATTTTAAATGTCTTTTTACTCATTCCAAAGAATGAATAAATTTCTTCCGGTGAAGACTTATCATGATAAGGAAGGTAGCCATCGTTCTCTTTTAATAACCTTAATACTTTTTCTGTTTCATCCTCCACCCTGTTGTAGCCTGGTTTCCCGGCAGCAACATCTATTTTATTTTCCGGTAAAATATTTTTTATGAATCCTTTAAACCGGTCTCCTGTTTGAATATTTCTATACACTTCATTAAAATGCAATATGCCTTTATGTATATTGTTAATGATAACTTCATAGCCAATATCCGTCTTGCGATAAACGATCAATTCTACTTCATCTTTTACCTTTACAGTAAGATTCTCATTTGATAAAAAAGGCTCTAGTTTTTCAGTCGCCGCTAATCGCCCGGTTTGCTCGTCCATGACAATCTTCACAAGATATTCGCCATTTATGCGCATGAAGGTTAGCATCTTTGATTTTGGAATAAATAGGTCTTTCATCAATCCCCAATCTAAAAAAGCGCCCTGGTGTGTTATATTAACAGCTTTCAGTTTTACAATATCGCCGATTACGCCATAAGGTTTTTGGGTTGTCGCTATTGGCCTGTCTTCACCATCGTGGTATAAAAAAACTTGTAACTCATCACCAACATTAGCTCCGGCGGGCACAAAACGTTTTGGCAACAGTATGCCGTTTTCTCCATCATCTAAAAAAACGCCCATAGGCTTTTCCTTTATTATTTTCAACAAATTGTATTCACCCATTTTTATCATATGCCTTTATTTAAAAAGTATTACAAAGGTAGCCGAAGAAATTAGTGAAAACTCCCGGTCGTATTGATGGATTTACACAACCGATGTTTAAATATATACATGGAGAATCCTGGAACAATAGAACCATTAAGAAATAAAAAAGAGACTGCAAGGAATTGATGTAAAGACATAAAGAATTATTGTTCTCTTTTGGCAGGAATGCGAAAAGAAAAAGTTGACCCAACGCCCAATTCACTCTGTGCCCATATTTCACCTCCATGAGCCGCAACAATTTCTGAGCAAATGAATAAACCGATACCTGAACCTGAATAGGTAGAAGGGATACCCTGTACCCGATAAAAACGCTCAAATATTTTTTCCAAATCCATTTTCGGAATTCCAATACCCTCATCTGATATGCTGACCTGCAGATGATCATTTTCTATGAAGGGCTTTATAGAAATTGTTTTTGAATCCGGGGAATATTTTATAGAATTTAAAAGCAAATTATTTATTACATGTTCAATGCGCTCCCTGTCGGCATGAATTATCAGGGGCTTTTTCGTTCGCTTCCATCAGAATTTTATAAGAAGGATTTGAAGCCTGGATATTCTTAAAAATTTCTTTTAATAAGATTTTTAAATCAAAAGTTTCATAGTTTAATTTGAGGATGCCTGCCTGGATTTTAGAAACATCAAGAAGATTGGAAATAAGATCAGTTAATTTATTTACCTGCTTACTGGAATTGTAAATAAAACCTACATTATCATCATCCCGCATTATTTCTTCCAGTATCTGAAGATTGACTTTTATTACCGTTAATGGAGTATTTAATTCATGGCTGGCCATAGCGATGAAATCATCCCTGTATTTATTCAACTCTTCGAGCTTTTCAGTATACAACTGATGTTGCTCTTCAAGTTCTATCCTTTTACTTATGTCTTTTGCTATAATGGAAGCGCCGGTAATTTTCCCCGATTCATTGTTGATCGGGGAAACCGTCAATGAAATATTTACTTCGGTTCCGTCTTTTCTAATTCTGATTGTTTCAAACGCGGCTGATCTCCTACCTCTTTTTATTTTATTTCTTATTAAAATTTCTTCTTTCACTTTCGATTCCGGTATTATAATATTAATATGTTTACCCAACACTTCTTCTTCGGTGTAGCCAAACATTTTTTCTGCGCCGGAATTCCATGTTGTGATAATACCGTCCAGTGTTTTACTGCATATGGCATCATCTGATGAGTTAATTATCGATGCATAAAAGGTCTTTTGTTCGGTGATATCACTGATGACCTTGGATGTGCCTATTATTTTTCTATTTGCATCTTTAACAGGAGTTATAATGTGGGAGGTAAAAATACGGGTTCCATCTTTCCGCTTGCGGATCGTTTCATACCTCTGAACCCGTTTCCCATTTTGTATGCATCGTATAAAAAATTCTTCCTCTTCAAAAAATTCATCGGGGATTATTAAAGAAATATGCTTGCCACTTGCTTCTTTGGCTGTGTAGCCGAATATCTTTTCCGCCGAATGATTCCAACTGGTGATGTTACCGTTTAAGTCCCTGCTTATGATTGCGTTTTCTGACGATTTAACTGTGGGGGATAACCTGTCAAGGTCTGCGAAACTCGAATTCTGCATCAAATAAAAATACTTTAAATAAATTTTAAAAGCAACTTTTCTAAATTTTTGAAAACCAGTTAATAACAATACAGAGAGTATGTGATGACGAAATTATTAAAGAAATGTAATTTCAAAAGCAACCTTTAATAGGGACAATTTAATAAAAGCCTCCGCAATTGTTTGTATGATTAAGACCGATTTTTTTACAGCCGGAATTTACGATTGTCGCCATGCATTTTTTAAAAATCTTAACCAATTTCCATGCATAATATTTTCAACGTCTTCTTTTGTGTAACCCCGGGTATAAAATAAAGAAGGAAGGTTTTGTAAGTCGGCAATTGTCTCAAGATCATAAGGGCATTGCTCACGTCCGTAACCACCGTCAAGATCGGTTCCTATCCCTATATGTAAGGTGTTGCCCGCAAGCTGGCAAATATGATCATAGTGATCGATGATCTTTTCAAGGTTGCAATGCATTTGAGATGGCATTGATTTTCCCCTGATCCAATTTGGTACCATCATCCATGCGTCCAGTGCACCCCCGATAACTGCGCCCCTTTCAGTTAAAGCTTTTATTTGTTCATCACTAAATTGCCTGTTATGATTTACCAGTGAACGTGCATTACTATGACTGGCCCACACATGCCCGTTAAAATTATCAAGTGCCTGCCAGAAAGCATCATCACATAAATGGGTGGCGTCAAGAATGATATTCATACGTTCCATTTCCTTAAGTAAGGTAATTCCATTTGCACCCATCGTACCTGCGGCATCCGTTCCGTTGGCATAACGGCCCGGGCCATAATGCGCAGGGCCGAGCGCTCGAAGTCCATACCCATATGCCGTTTCAAGATGTTTTATTGTTACCAAAGAATCTGCGCCTTCGAGACTTAAAATATATCCTATTGGCTTTTGCTGATTACTATTTCCATTTCTCCACAAACTAATATGGTTTTTCAAAGAATGTAAATCTCTCACCTGGACCATTTCACCAGCTTCTTCCATCGCATTATACCATGCAAGTTGCGCTTGTGTTTGCGCCCATGCCTGCCCGGTAGAATGCCATCCCGGCAGGCTATTATCCGGCGCTACATATCGGGCTATTTGTGTGGCAACTACCAAACCTATGTTGCCCTTTCTAAGCTCCGGCAATGAGACAGTTGCGTTGCCCCTGTCAGGCTTGTCATGTAAATCTCTTTCTCTTTTATTAATTTCATCAACAGGCTGCGTGAGGTCGCGATTCCATTCCATCGCATTCATTGCCAGATCAAGATGGGCATCAATTATAAACATGGGGTTTTATTTCAAATTAAGTTTAGGGTTATTTATACTAAATTCTTGATACTTTATACTTGGTACTTGATTAAATACTTATTTTTCTATCCCGTGCAATTGTTTTCCATTCACCTGTTGCTTCATTATTTTCTACGAGCAATGCCCTTTCATACAAAGCAACTGTAGGGCAAATATGTACAGGCAATCCGTAAAAAACATCCCCCAAATTGTAAGAATGATCTTCTGGTGTCTCAACTACCAAATGTTCCTCACTCTGACTGATAAATTTTAAACCGGGCGCATTCAAAAAATAAACCCGTTGATCGAGACTATTTTCGGCAGCTATAGATTTGTGTCCGAGGTCAAGACATAATTTTCGTTCGCCAGGAAAGGAAATTACGCGACTAATAACCAAAGCCGCTGTAAGAAATTGTTGTTCCTCAAATGAAAGCTGGTAGCCCCTATCCCAATAAATAAAAGTGCCGGGGCTGCATTCCCTGTCTTTCTTTTTTGCATGAACAGAAAATGTGGGTGAGCCACCTGCGATAATAATTGGTTCAGGAAAACCATCCTGCAGCAGTTCTTTTTGCATAGCGAGTACCGGCTCAAAAGTCTTGTCACACTCAATTGTGCGCTGGTTAATATTGGCTGAGCGAATATGGCCATCATAAGCATGAAGCCCTACAGGCAGCAATCCTTTTAAGGTTTTACATGACTTATACAATTCAATTACGACACTACCGGGAGCAATTCCCGTTCTGTTCATCCCCACATTCAAATCAATGTATACAGGTATTTGCAAATCATTATCAACAGCATTATTGCTTATATCCTGCGCTGCAGGAAAATTGTCAACCAGGCATGAGAACTTTGTAGCAGAATATTTCTTAATTAAATCTACGAGCCGCTTTACCTTTGGGCCTAAAGGTTGATAGGCCAGCAATACGTCCGCTGCACCGCCCATTCCAAGCATCTCTGCTTCGGCTATAGTTGCACATTTAAATTTATTAATTCCTGCCGCCATTTGCAATTCGGCAACTTGTTTTGTCTTGTGGGTTTTTATATGAGGACGTAATCGGGTTACGTCGCCTGTCATGGAAATAGCCGTTTGAATGTTTTCGGCTACCCGTTCCGGGTAAACAACCAAAGCAGGAGAATCTACTATATCAACATTTTTGATGAGGTACCATTCCATCTGTTACAATCGTTTAATACAATTCAAACAAAGCTTCAATTTCCACCGGTATGTTATCCGGTAAAGAGCCCATGCCTACAGCACTTCTCACCCCTACTCCATTTTCTTCGCCCCACACTTTCTTAAACAGTTCGCTGCAACCATTAATAATATATGGATGCTTTTTAAAATCTGCTGTGCAGTTCACCATGCCAAGAACTTTGATTACTCGTTTTATTTTATCGAGGCTACCCACACCACTCACGATTGTCGATAAAATAGAAAGCCCCACTTGCTGCGCAGCAAGTTTGCCTTCTTCCATATCCATATCCAACCCAATTTGCCCGATGATCAAAGTTGCATCAGCCTTAAACGGTCCATGCCCGGATACGTACAGGTGCCTTCCATCTATAAGGTAGGGTTTATAAACTCCCAGGGGCTTTGGAGAGGGAGGAAGTGTTAGTCCGGTTTGTTCAAAATTTTTTGAAGCGTTATTATTTTCCACGAATTAAATTTTAATGGTTACACAAAGAGATTCAAAATTAATACACCCGCAAGGCCCACAACAGAAATTATAGATTCCATTACAGTCCATGTACGGATAGTATCCTTTATACTCAGGTTAAAATATTCTTTAAAAAGCCAGAAGCCTGAATCGTTTACATGAGAACAGGCAAGGCTCCCCGCTCCTATGGATAAAACCATTAAACAGGGGTTTACCTGGCTCTGTGATATAATTGGTGCGAGAATTCCGGCGGTCGTAAGACCAGCAACTGTGGCGGATCCGATACATATCCGTATAATAGCGGCGATTATCCAGGCAAGAATAAGCGGAGGAATATTTACGCCATTTAGTTGTGAAGCTATATGTTCACTTACGCCGCTATCAGTAAGCACCTGCTTTAAGGCGCCGGCACTCCCGATTATGAGCAATATCATTGCGATATCTTTAACCGACTCCACATAAATGGACATCACCTCCGAAGTTCTTTTTCCCTGCTTTATACCAAGTGTATATGTAGCAACAACGAGTGCAATCAACATCACAACGGCAGGTTCTGCTAAAAAAGAAACTACTTCGCTCATAACGGTTCCCATTGGAATGACGTGCATTATTAATGTTGTCACCATGAGAAGTACTACCGGCAAAAGCGCTGAAAAAAAACTGCTAACTGAGCCGGGCAACCGATCTTCAGGCAATGTTTTCCCATGAAAAGTTTCCAGCGGAACAGAGTTGATTTTTTTTAATGTTTTTGCAAACAAAGGCCCGGCAATGATAATTGCGGGCACAGAAAGAATAAGGCCATAAATTAAAGTCAATCCAATACTGGCATTGAACTGTATAGCCAACGCTGTAGGCGCAGGATGTGGCGGCAGGAAACCGAATGTGACAGATAAAGCTGCAAGCATAGGCAAGCCTATATAAACTGCCGGCAATTTATATTGATACACAACTGAAAAAATCAGTGGTACCAATAGCACAAAGCCCACTCCGTAAAATAATGGGATGCCCACAATAAAACCTGTTACCACTAATGCCCATTGAATATATTTCTCACCAAAGGCATTCATCATTACTGATGCGATCTTTTGAGCAGCGCCACTATCCGCAACCAGCTTGCCCAGCATGGCTCCCAGTGCAATAATTATCACCAGGGAACCCAGCATGTCGCCAATCCCCTTTTGTACAGAGCCTACCACTTTATTGAAAGGAATTCCTAATAAAAGCCCCGCTAAAATTGAAACGAATAAAAAGGCGAGAAATGGATTTATCTTCCCCCAGGTAATTAAAAGGATAAGAGCGGTGATGCATAGAAAAATAATCAGGAATTCCATTAGTAATTTTTGATAAATATATTTATTAACGCCGGGAAATGCGTTGCAAAATATACTAACAACTTTTTTTGATCAGTGATAACATGATTGAGTAACCTGAAAAGTTACATTGTTATCTTTTGAGTGCGCCTTCTCATAAGCTTTATAGCCTCTTCTTCACTGGCAAACATTCCGTTAATGTTTACAAGATTGGCGGCCAATTTATCATAGCGATTCGTAAGCAGGTATGTAAAAATGTGGAGATAGTTAAGACTGTCGAATACTATTGCCTTATTGTCAGCAAAGGCATCTTTTAGTTTTAGAAATTCGAGGGGCATTTCAGTGTAATGCATACCGGGACGCAGGTGATGTATCACATGATATCCATCGTTCCAGCACATTTGATTGTAGGAAGTATTGATACAGTTCAAAGAGTTTTTATACGAGTTCGAGGGGTCATCCATATCAACAAATGCATGCTGTGTCCAGTTGCCCAGCATACTTACAAGACGGCAAAAAACTAAAGGAATTATGCACACAACCAATGTTGCTTTCAGGTTGACGAAGCACATACCTATACAAAACAGGTAATACAAAATTTCTCCTGCTGTAAACCTCTCATATAATTTTTTTCTCTTACGCTGATACAGGTAAAAAAAAAGCTCTTTTGTTCCTACCGATATGAATCTAAAAAAATAAGCCAGGAAGCTTTTTAAACTATCCCGCTGATAACGCATGGTACTGCTTTTATCGTCCGGCATATTATTCTCAACATGATGCATGCCCATGTGATGGCTAAAATAACCCTCCGGGCTATGGCCAAAAAAAGGACAAACAATCCAGGTAATGTAGGTATGTATCCACTGATATTTTTTCTTAAAAAGTTTTCGATGACAAATGCAATGAAACATCAAGCCAAATCTGCCCTTGTAATACAATTGTGAAACATAGAAGTAAGGAATTGCTACTGCCCACCAAATCCAACCATTGAATAAAGGCGTAAAAAGAAGAACACCTGTGGTAATAACTATTGCATGTATTCTAGTGAGCAAATAAATAAATGGAAGATCTCTTTTATCGTTAATAATTTTCAGCCAGAACTTATCGTATGCATTAAATTTTTTCTTTGGTATATAAAGAGGGTCAGTAAGATCAGTTAAACATTTCATGAATTCAGATATTGGATTTGATTCCCATTATCTATGTTCAAGATATGTATTTTTATTTAGCGAATCATATTTTAATTAGATGCATAAATAATATTATTTCTTTCAATATTTTCTACAGACGTAAATATTAAAAGGTGATTCATTTGAGAAAGAATGAGCAGAATGCAGTAGAAAAATCAAACTGTGGACTAAATAAAAGAGAGCGGAAGACGGGACTCGAACCCGCTACCTACAGCTTGGGAAGCTGTCGCTCTACCAGGTGAGCTACTTCCGCTTATGATACTAATTTACAAAAAGAGAAGAAAAATAAAAAAAATTGAAATAGTATAAGGTTTTATTTTGCCCTTACACCTTTTATCACGTGCCCGCCAACTTCCAGGCCCTTTCTTGCAACGCCCGCAAGCCATTTAGCATGATCGCCCGGATTTTGTTTAATGCTCTTGATAACATTGCCCGCAAAAATTTGTGACTCTTTCCCTTTTTTTATCCAATGCGCAGGTCCTTGCAAAATCCCACCTGCAGTATTTAATCCAAAGTGCATTCCTCCCTGTAAAAAAGATTTCAAAATAAATGTAGGGTTGAGCGCTTTATAAGATGGAAGGCTGCCATCAAAAATTCCCCCAATTATGGCTGCATATTCTTTATCATCTTTTGCTCTTTCAAAAACTATTTTCAATATCTCAATCCATAAAGGAGTGAATGTCCTGTTGCGGGTAACTTGTATTAAGAGATTGGATAAAGCCATATCATACGCCATTTCTTTATCCAGCTTTACTTTGTAAGCCTTCAATGCATTTAAAGAAAAATCGTTTCTCTTAATGCATTCAACCAAACATTCTGAAGCCCATCGTCCGCTCAACAATGCATATTGAATACCATCACCACTTAATGGATTGATCAATCCTGCAGCATCACCAACAAGCAATACACGGTCATTTATTATTTTACTTTTTGGATCCTGGAAGGTTAGTGGCCATCCATATATTTTTCCTTTGATCTTTCCGTTGCCGATTCTGTCAGCAAAGGCTTTATTATTTTTAATTTGATTGTTTAATAAAGTTTTTACATGTGTTTGATTTGCCGGAAGTGTGCTTGCGATCATTGCGCTTCCAATGTTTGCTGTATTCGGCCCGGTGGGGAATAACCAGAATAATCCCGGGAAATTTTCTCCGGTAAAAAAAATATCACACCGATCTGAAGGGCCATTTACGTTTTCATAATAAGTTCGCAATCCTAATAACTGATATGCTTCTGAAGGCTTGTTGCCATTAAGTTTCCGCGCAACGGTTGAGTTGCTTCCATCTGCACCAATAATTATTTTTGCTTTAAGAGTTTTTGTTTTTGATTCTTGTTTTACTTCCGCTGAAATATAATTTTCACTAATCGTATAATTAGAAAATCGTGTGTTTTCAAGATAGACAGCACCTGCTTTTTTTGCAGCTTCATAAACCCAATTGTCTAATTGCAATCGTGGAATAACCCTTCCCTGGAATGGCAAGTCTTCGGATCTTACTAAATCAACTGTTATCTTTTCCTGTTCGATAAAAAGAGCAACGTCATTTATTTGATTGGCCTTTGAAAACTCTTCGAGATTGGTGATTCCGATTTTATGCAATTCAGCCAGTGCAACTGCACTTACTGCGTCACCGCATATTTTATCGCGTGGAAATTTTTGCGCTTCTATAACAATGACTTTTATATGTTGTTTTGAAAGGTAATAGGCCAAAGAGCCGCCTGACGGGCCGCCACCTACGATTAAAACATCGCAATCGTATTTGTGTATGGGTTGAATTTTGATCATTGCAAAGTTTGACGCAGTGTTGTTTTATTTTAATGCAAAAAGAATCGAGACATCATATTTTAATTTTATCTTTTTAAAATCAATAGCTGCATCCTCGTTACGGCTGCTTCGGTCAGTCATCTTGTTCTGATTCAAAGAGGCGTTAGATGTTTTATTCAGTGTATAATAATACACGCTATTCTCATTGGGCTCGTTGATAGTAATTGCTTCCCCAAGTTTTTCTCCGACAGCCTCAGTCAGATAAATTCCTTTTTGCTTTGCCTGTTTAACTGCCTCTATTTTCAGTTGTTTTCTAAATTCCTGGATTTTACTGTGGGATGTTTTCACAATCTGAAAATTAGCGGTGGCTTCATCATCGAGCTTTCCTACCAGTTCATCCATTTTATCAGAGTCTTTAAATTTTATTTGATAAGAAATGCTTCCATATAAATCCGGATTCTTTCTCCGTCTCCAGTTCCAGCTATTATAATTACTTCCTTCATAGGATGCAATACTAATCATAGAATCAGCAATTCCAATCGATTTACAGCTTGATAAGAAATCTGTCTTGACCGTCTCTAAATCCACCTTATCTCCTCCTTTCCTTTTATATTCTTTCAGATCAACCTGCACGTAAATTTCATCTGGAATAATTTCCATTTCAGCACTGCCTGTCACATTTATGGTTTTAGGATATGGATTGGAATTAACCTGGCTTTGGGCATTTACCAAAGTACCAATAGCCAATAAAACGTTTAGTAATATTATTTTTTTCATGCTATATAATTTTTATACAAGATGATTATAATAGCTTAGAAAATTTAGAATAAATACTTTTTAAATTGTTAATTTAACCTCACCCCAACCCTCTCCCAAGGAGAGGGGCATGGATTGTTTCGAAGTTTCTAAAAATAGTTCTAATACGATCCATGGATTTGCTTTACATCGTACATCAAACATCGTACATCGTACATTTTTTCACACATCGCATATGATACACCATTAGTAATCTCTATTGATCATATAAATGATCAGGTCTTCAATAAACTTTTTATCTTTTGATGCAGGCAGCTTTGAGAAAACTGTGTAGAATTCTTTTAAAGCCGCGCCTGCCATATATTTTGCCGTACTTCTTGAATGCTCAATGCTCTTGTATTTTTTCATGAGATCCAATATCCATGCTGCCTCATCTACATTAGCTTCATTGTGCGTGTCTGCAAGAAATGATTCTATTCTTGTACGCTCTGTTGGCGTACAGTTTTTGAGAAGATGAATCAGCATCAATGTTCTTTTTCCTTCTACTATGTCGCCGGCAATTTCTTTTCCATATTTTTTTTCGTCGGCAATTAAGTTGAGTATATCATCCTGTATCTGGAAAGCTGTTCCCATAAAATATCCGAAGCGATTAAATTGCTCGACATCAACTTTTCCATTACTCCCGATCATTGCTCCGATTCTTATTGGATGAATACAGGTGTACCAACAGGTTTTCTTTAAAATCATTCGCAAATAATCGGCATCTTCCAAATCGCAATTATTGTCTTTTCGCCAGCCCAATTCTATTGCCTGCCCTTCCACGGTTTCCGTAACCATGTGCTGTATTTCCCGAAAGATTTTTAACGTCATCGATGGCCCCAGTACTTTCCGGTTCATCATCAATGGCTCAAGGCTCAATACATTCATAGCGTCACCAACGTTTACGGCAATAGCAAGATTATTGTATTGGTGCATAGTAGGTTTGTTACGCCTCGAATAACTATCATCTTCTATATCATCATGAACTAAAAAAGCATTGTGAAAAAGCTCCAGCGATATGGCTGAATTCATTGCCTGGTCGAGTCTGCCACCATATGCCCTGCAGGTTGCAATGCACAGTCCTGGCCTGAAACCTTTGCCTCCCCGGTTCGGGTAATCAGCAATAAGATCGTATAAATATTTTTTGGGTTCTTTATCGGGAATAAAATGTTCGATGCCCCGCAATGTATGAGCAGAATATTCTGAAAGCAATGATTTCATGATGGAATCTTCCATGACATTTTATTTTATTCCACAGCAATTGTAACAACGGTTCTGAGATTTAAATTTTTATTATCCTGGAACAAACCAGAGTAAGTTCCGGCACCACACGATTTGGGAATCTTAATTTTAATAGCAACCTCCCGTTCCCCTTCCGGTTCCAGTACAACCATGCGGGGAACGAGATTAATATTTCTCGCAAGAATCTTATTGCCGCCCGGTTCGGTTAAATCTGTTTTATTGAGTTCAAAGGTCATTTTTTCATCTTTACTGTCGTTAGTAAGCAACACCGGAATCTCTATATTATCACCGGCTTTTGCCACGCCTTCATTTTTTACGACGGGAATTTGATCAGCCGGTTTCGGTGTTGCACCGTTACTTTTTGTTTTTAAAACAGAATCAGAAAGATTGGTAAACTGGTTTACAATTACCGTTATCGCATCAAGAATTATGTCAATGGCATCATGCGTGTCCCTGCGAATCCTGCTCATCAATTCTTCCGGGTTTTCCTTTCGTACTTCTTCCACGTTGATCATTTTCTTCTCCAGGTTTTTCGCAGCAAGAATACCTGCAGCAATTTCTTCCTCCAATACATCCACCGCTGATTTCAGCATGCGTTGCGCATCGCCGGCAACTTTGCCCGGGTTCATAAATTGTAAGAAATCCCTGGAAGTTTTTTTCATTTACTTTTTCTTTTTCCGCGATTTAGAAGATGTGTCCGGCTTCGCGGATTTTACTTTCGTTTCACGATAAGGAGAAACATTTATAAAAAGAGAAAAGTAAGTATGTTCAAAGCCATCTACCTGGATATTGCTCAGGTAAATTCCTTCTTTTGCATCGGCTGGTATTGCAATGGTAATCTCAACTTTTTGCGGCTCGCCAACATTCAGTTGAAAAGATTGGGGTGAAAAGCTTGTGTCAAAAATGACTGAGATGGAGGGATCATCCTGGAATGTATAGGCTGTCTGTTTCAGGTTACATTGCACGGGTTCGCTTTTATTACTATCCAGTAAAAATTGTGTTGTAGCAGTAGTGCCGGCCGCCGCTGAAACATTTAGTATAAAGGCTGGTTTTGCTTTGGCATCATCTTCATCGGACGCATCAGTATCGCTGGTTTGCGGATTCAATTTCTTTGTAATAGCCACACCAAGATCCAGGAGATTGGACGTATGTTGAATGTTAAGTTTTACAAAAAGATTCAATGCATCTTTAAAAAGTTTAGTTTGATTACTGAAAATATCTTCTCCCTTAATATTTGATGAGCTTATATTTTTAATAAACTTTGCGCTCTCTGAAAAAAAAACTTTATTGGCCTCTGTTGTTTTTTTTAAAAGAGATTCCAGATCCTGCTTTATGGAAGTTTGTTCGTTCATGTAAATGTGTAAGAAGTAAAAAATTAAATAGCCGGCTTTTCACCTTATCCTGCCGGCTGAACGTTATCAACGCCACCCGCGATACGAGTCGCTTTTTTAGGCTCACAGTAGAAATGACTTTTCCAGCTTTGCCAATGCATTAAATATTTTTTCTCATCCAACGGCTCTGCAACCGGAATATTTTTATGTCCGTCAACAATTAATTTGAAACAAATATTCTGGTTGATATCTTTTTCACGGACAACAATTTCTGCAGTGTATGTATTTCCGTTAATAAACTGATTTAGATCAATTCCCATCAATATCAACTCACTTCCCCCGGGATCAAGGGTCATCTGCTTCTTATTAAGTTCAGGTTGAGCAGGTGCAATTGTTCCATCGATATTTTTAAGTTCCCTGACACCTACCTTGTAAGTCCTTGTTGTGTTGCAATTATTTATCACCATGAAAGGAACTATTATTCTTTCTCCTGCATAGGCCTGCCGGGTGATTTGCAAAATACAATGAGGCGGGCAATCTTCTTCAGGAGCGCAGCAATCGTGTTTGCCTTTTTTACCCAGCGGTAATGTAAATGTACCAAGGCCCATATCCGACATCACTTTACTAAGCTGGCCGGTAACCCCGGTAATATTCTCTATTGAAGATTTTATAGTCGACACAGATAAATCTGCTATCATTTGCATACTATCTGTAATTGTGTTTTTTACATCGATGTTACTATTGCTGGTATTAGCCATAATTTTTTTATTTGCAGATGAGGAATGTTATTGAGATTTGATATTGTAGTTAAGCATCTTATTCCATATACGCACGCTTCCGAAATAGTCTTTTCCCTCATCAACATTTTCGGGTAAGGTTAATTTAAGATGGAGCTGTATTGTCTCTCCCGGCTGCACTACACGGCCGCTTTCCTCGAGATTTACCATTGCCCAACCCGCCATTTCCCGATGTACATTTTTAGTGAGCTGATCCATAGTTGCGATATAACCTTCACCGCCCTTCTCTCTTATGGCAAGCGATGTAGCCCGGCACAAATAATCTTCATCAAATGCATTCACGTGTTTTGTATCAGGAATTTTAAAGGGAATATTTCCGGTGTTGGAAAAAGTAATTTGTGTGTCATAAGATTTTCCGGGAGCAACACCATCGAAGTGAAAGGTAAGCGGATACATGTCGATTTCAATATTCGATTGCACAATCATCTTAAATCTTTTTTCTTCACCGCCAACCTGTATGGTGCTTTCATAAATACCCGGCGGCGTGGAGGGCGAAAGGGAATGGCTTACCCTATGCATTTTCTCTTCTCCACCTTTTAGCGAAGTGAGTAATTTAAAAGTTTGCGACGCCAATTGCATGCCTTCAGCTTTTGCCGCCTGGCGTAACGGCAAATCTCTGATGAAGAGCGTATCTGCATCTTTATTGCTAATGAAAATATTACCGGTTAGAAATGCAGGCGGGCCATTGAGTACGATCTCATCCCCTTGTATTTGTAATTTGTCGTGGAAAGAATTTGCTGTTACCGTTATCATATCTTTTAGATTTTTAGGTGAGATTCACGGGTAGCAATAAAAAAATTATTCCTCAGCCATTGGCGCCGGGGATGCGGGTGTCTTCGGGAAAGGGCCGTGTATCCGGCTCACAGCATTCTACTTCACAGCGCTCCATCGCATTTGGTATATACGGTTCTGTAATCACCTGGCCTTCGCCATTCATGCAAATGCTGAATATTTCCTGCCCGAGCAATTTGAAACAAATCTGCGAATAATTGGGAATACGCACCCGCACTTTCATCATATCTTTTATATCCTGCAGTGTGAACCTCGGGAGATTAAGTATCTCAATTTTTGAATCGGTAGCGATTGGCTTCGAAGGATCACCGATTAACAAAGTAGCAATAGGCTCATTAGGATCGCCGGTTAATTTTGCCGTAGTCGTTGTACTGATTGCACCATCGATATGGGTATTGAGATCACCGTTTAGGTGAGTATCTAAACCTAAAGACCCGCTCATTTGTGGATAAAGATGATAGGTAGTGGGTATTGATGGGGAGCCCATGGCAAAAGTTTTAGGGGTTATTTTCTAAAGATAAAAAAATTGTTTGATTAAAAAATCTGTGTGTGGAAAATTTAAAATTTAATAATGCAGGGCGAGATTATAAAATGGCTTCCGTTTTCCCTGAAGCAATACTTTTATAAATAGCTTCTATAACTTTCATATCCTTTAAACCTTCCTCTCCTGAAACCCGTGAAGATTTATTTTCAAAAATACATTTTGCAAAGTCATCCATTTGTAAAGCTTGCTGGTTTACATTCGCGTCAAATTTCATAGGGCCGTCAACAGTCTCGCCTTTCATGTCTTTATACCGGTAGGCACTTGTTAATTCAAACCACCCGTTTTGTGCTTTCACTTTTAAAAAGTTCAAATCTTTACTGTAGCTGGATACACAATTTGCAATTGCTCCGCCAGGAAATTCTAATTTGAAATATACCGTTTCATCTACCTCTTTAAATAATTCCGGACGTGTTTTCTCTTCACGAGCACTTACGAATATTGGCTCTTCGCCCGTAACATATCGGGCGCCCTGGATCGTATAAATGCCCATGTCCATCAGGCTTCCGCCGCCCGCTTTCTCTTTATCTAATCTCCAGGAATCAGCATCATCTTTATAAATAAAACCATTCTGCGCATCAATCGATAGTACATCGCCATATATTTTTCGCTGTCCTAATCGCATCATCTCTAAATTGTATGGCTCAAATTGCAAATGATATCCGATAGATAACATCACATTTGCTTTATTACATCCATCAATCATTTCATGGCACTCTTTCACATTCATCGCCATGGGTTTTTCACAAATAACATGCTTACCCGCCTTTGCCGCTCGTATTGTAAATTCCTTGTGCATAGAAACTGGCAGTACGATATAGACAATATCAATATCACTGTTATCTTTTATCTTATCAAAGTTGTCATAACTGTAAACATTCTTTTGTTGGATGTTGTACTTTTCCTGCCATTCTTTTTCTTTAGAAGACTCATCAGTAATGATTCCTGCGAGACAGCAATTTTTGGTTTGCTGCAAAGCCGGGCCAAGCTGGTCAGTGCTATAAGTTCCCAGCCCCACCAACGCGACGCCCAATTTTTTCCTGTCGTAAGTTGACATTTAAGTAAAGTTTTTTGAAATGATCTGCACCAGTCAAAGACCTAAAAAGCATGCCACCCGCGATTAAACGTAATAGTTAAAATCAGACAAAGCTGTCAAAAAACATATCCAAGCTTGAAGTTTACCGTAAAGTAAGAATCATTCTTATTTGGATTCCCTCTTTGTTCGCCTGTAAAAGTGGTAAGGGCCGGATCAATTTCATGCTTTCGATCATTAAGTTTTAATGCATTTGTAAGCTGTGCTCCGGTAAAATATTTTGCAAATAATTCCTTATCAATATAATTGGTGCTTACATCATCAAGATAATCGGTATTTAAAATTCGGGAAACACATTCTACACTCACGTTAACAGCTGGGGAAAGTTTGTATTTAACCCCGAAGCCCAAAGGGAAATTTATTTGTTTTAATTTATAGGGTTTCCTGTCTGGATATTCTGAAAATCCTTCTCCCTCTGTGCTGAGAGGCTTAAGCTCTATCCAGGTCTTATTAAGTTTGGCTTTCGGGTTAAATGAAAAGTATCCGATACCCGCTACGAAGTACGGTGAATATCTCGGGAGCTTTTGCCCTTTTTTAAATTTCTTATAATACAGTGGATGAATTTCTGTTACCAGGGTCAACTCATTTATCGTACTTCTGAAACTTAGATTACGCTGGTACCGGTAAGGATAAGAGTCGCTTACCTTTTTCAATACATGGTCACTGGCCCTTACTCTTCCAAATGTGCCTTCTAACCTTGCAGAGATAAAATACCGGTAAGACCAGATGCAATAAATACTTCCGGCGAATTGCGTGTTTCTGAAATTAAAATCCCTGATAAAATTCTTTCCATTACCCTCTTTTCCACCAAGATCGGTAAAACAATTCATCATCCCAAGAGATGCACCGAGCTCAAAGGTATAGTCAGTGGCGAAATAGAGATCATCATCATAGTTATATTGAACTAATGATTGAGCAAAAGATGATAATGCTGAAAAAATTATGAATACAGTAACACTAAAAGCGAATGCTATTTTTTTCATGAAGCAATGATCCTTTTTACTCTTATTTGAGAAGGTGTTTTGTTGAGGTTCAAAGGATATGTGACATATACAAAAATCAAAATTAATTTACAATTTAGAATTAATTCTTTTAAACAGGATTTATTAATGAATGCTTATGAGAAATGGTTTAGTATTTTAGTGCCCATTTCAAAATAAAAGTTATGGCACAGTTTATCAAAGTAAAACAAAAAGACGACATACAATTACTCATCAACACCAATATTATTGAAACGGTATTTCCGGATGCAACAGTTGCAAATTGTAAGTCGATCTTAAATTTTAGCCGACCGGCCGCTAAAAAAAGCTTTAATGTACAGGAGAGCGTTGAAGAGATATGGAAGATGATTTTGGAATAGAAAGTTTGTGATTTTATTTTTGGACGCCGTGAATTCATTTCTTGCGGGCACGAATCCTCCAGGAGCTAAAGAGATTATTGGTATCATGATTGTGTGTAATTTCTAAAAAAATTATGCCATGCCAACGAAAACATCTAAGCCTGCAAAGTCCGCGGCCAAAAAGCCAGGTTCAAAAACATCAAGTTCAAAAAAGGCTCCGACACCGAAAAAATGGTCACGATCTGTTACTGAGCATAGTGATGCTATGGACCTTGAAAAGAATGTCTTCACATTAAAAGATCCGAAAAAAATTGCCGAATCAATAAAAAGATCTGCCAAAAAAAGCAACAGGAGAAAAGCGGGTCCATTCCAGTCGGCAATGTCAATGATAAACTTTTACGAAAACCGTGGAGGAAAAAATATTTCCGCTTCGCAAAAGAAAATTCTTGACAAATCAAAAGAAGAATTAAGAAAATTGTTTGGCAGAGAAGAGGAATAACACGTAACAGTAATGTTCTTCGTTCAGGTTTTGTAAGCTGTATCATATTTTTATAACTTTATGCGGCCGGCCGCGAAGGCAATCAAAAGCGCCTGAAGTATTACTTGTATAAATAAACCCGTCCAAGCGTAATGAACTTACATTTAATCTACCTCATCATTTTCTTTTATTTGTTTCCTGTGCATACTAATGCGCAGAAAACAAATAAACCGGTGAACATTATTTTTATTTTGTCTGACGATCACCGGTATGATTTCATGGGCTTTATGAATACGGTGCCGGGTCTTGAAACGCCTGGCATGGATCGCATGGCCAGGGAAGGTGCTCATTTAAAAAATGCTTTTGTAACAACATCACTTTGTTCGCCGAGTCGTGCGTCTATTCTCACGGGGCAATACGCCCACACACATACGGTTGTTGATAATTCTGCACCACTGCCTGCAGACCTGACTTTCTTTCCACAATATCTGCAAAAGAAGGGATACAAAACTGCCTTCATGGGCAAATGGCATATGGGTAATACGGGAGATAGCCCTCAGCCCGGTTTTGATGAATGGGTAAGTTTTGAGGGGCAGGGACAGTATTATGGAAACACATTAAATGTAAATGGCAAAAGAGAAAAGCTTTCTGCCGATAATTATATAACAGACGAATTAACCAGGAGATCCATTGACTGGATGACCAAAGTTAAAGACAAACCCTTCTGCATATATCTTTCGCACAAAGGAGTTCATGCCGAATTTAAGCCTGCGAAGAGACATGAAGGAAAATATAAAAATCTGCAGATCATCAATCCCCCGTCCATGTACCTAACAGCTACGGATAGCAGTAAGCAGTTTGGAATAATGACTTCACCAAAAACGCCGGTGAATTATAAGGATATTCCACGTTGGGTACGTGAGCAGCGCTATAGCTGGCACGGTGTAGACTACATGTATCACGGGCAGATTCCTTTTGATGAATTCTATCACCTGTACCTTGAAACGCTGCAAGCTGTTGATGAAAGTATCGAACAGGTGATGGACTGGGTTGAAAAGAATGGATTGAAAGAGAATACGATGGTCGTTTATATGGGAGACAATGGATTTCAATTCGGCGAGCATGGATTGATAGATAAAAGAAATGCTTACGAAGCGAGTATGAGGGTGCCTTTACTCGTGTGGGCTCCCGGAATGGTCAAAGCAGGATCCGTTATTCCGCAAATGGTATTAAATATTGACCTCGCTCCTACCTTCCTTGATGTAGCGGGGATACCAAAACCAGCTCAAATGCAGGGTGAATCATTTTTACCTTTATTGAAAGGCCAAAACATTGCATGGCGCGATAAAGTTTTTTACGAGTATTATTGGGAACAGGCTTTTCCTCAAACCCCCACCACATTTGCCGTGCGAACTGATAAGTACAAATACATTTCATACAATGGCATTTGGGACATTAACGAATTGTATGACCTGGAAAGCGACCCTTATGAAATGAACAATCTTATACGAAATAAGGACATGGATAAAACCGGCCTTCAACTCCGCAATGATTTAAATAACTGGCTCGAAAAGACGAATGGCCTCCAGATTCCTCTAAAGAAACAGGAGGGAAGAAAAATTGACTATCTGTACAGGACGACTTACTGAGTTTTTGCAAATGATCAGGATATAATACATTATCATTCGCCGATAATATTAAATCAAAAATATCCTGGAAGCTTTTACACGCAGTCCTCAGTTTTGCTCCAACTTATACGTAAATCGCACATTCTAACTATAATAACAACAACACTTTCGCCGGAAAATAGTTAATCAATACCGGACAGTAAATATCTTCTATTCTAAAAGTATTACCCTATAGCTTAGCCCGGGATCGGCAAAAACTAACTATGGATTCAAATATCAAAGATAGAATTTTTAATAAAGGTTCATAAGATAGAAAAGTTTTTTTGGTACCCGTGAAAAGTATAACCACCACTTTTTTACCAGTAAAGCCGGGTATATAAAACGAAAAATAATAGCGGTAATTGCTTTCAGCATTTAACCAATAGAATATTCTGTAACTTTTAAACATAAAAAAAATGGTATCTGGGAAGTAGTATCCGCATATTGAAAAATTTTCTTTATCACAATATTTCTGTGACTGCAGTTCCTATGCCTGGAACTGAACGCCGTAAAAAATTGACTGTAAATTTTTCCATTGTTTTTTTGAGGAAAATACCAGGCATTTTGTTGCTGCTTTTTTACTGCTCCACTTTTGCACAGGATATTTCCTTTTTTCATCTCAGCAAAAAAGATGGTCTTAGTGATAACAGAATTTCGGGAGTTGTTATGGATAAAAACGGGCTGCTGTGGATCGGGACATCAGAAGGTTTAAATTGTTACGATGGCTATACAGTCAAAAAATTTTACAAAGAAGAATACCCGGCTTTGCAGAATAATAATATTGTTCGTTTGACTTGCGATGAAATGAATCGTCTCTGGATCCTTTTTGCAGACAAAAGTATTACCATGCTGGATGAAGACAGGATATTTCACATCATCTCAATTGTCGACCAGGGACAACCCGTCACAGTAGATTTTTTACTTCCCTACACATCACGAGGTGTTTTATTTTTGAGCGGTTCGCATTTATATGCTCCCGACAAAAAAAATCCGTTAAAAATTGAGCGGCTCGAATGGCACGAAGATGCCAGGCTCAACAATGATTTTGAAAGAATAAATATTTGGGATAAAGACAAACTTGTTTTCAGCGGCAATAATCAACTCATCCTTTTTGATGTAACAAAGCTGGTGGTATCGGATGACATAACTGTTCCCGGAATATTAGCTGCAGCGCGGCTTACGAATGATGAAGCACTAATCACTAAGAGTGACAATGAAAAATTATCCAGGGTGAATCTTAAAACAAAAAAAGTGGTGCAACGTTATGGGCGCCTAAAAGATCAATACGGAGATGAGATGATGAACTATCCGCGAAGCATTTATTATTTGCAGGAACAGAAATTCATTTTAACATCGGCCTATGCGGGACTCTATCTTTTTGATGCCAACGATGAGACATTGATACGTTATAAACATGATCCGGTTGATCCAAAATCGATTTCCGCAAATAATACCACTTATTTATTTTCGGACACAAGCGGTTACTTTTTTATTACCTCCGGCTCGGCGGGCCTCAATTATTTTAACATCAATCATTATTTAGCCAAATGGCAGCCATCATTTATGGACTCGCACACGGGTAAAATTTTTGACGGGTACATCAATTGTATAAGCCAGGACCGCAACGGAATTATATGGCTTGGAACGCAAAATTCACTCATCGAGTGGGACCGGAAAAACGACAACATTAAATTCCATTCATACGGAAAAATAAACGGCAGTGAATTAGCAGGAACGGAGGAAGTTCGTGCCATTTGTCTTGATAAATCTGGAAGAATATGGATAGGGCTTAACAGGTTTGGCGTTGTAGTTCTCAACCGTAAAAAGGAAGTAATAAAATACTTCTATGCGGATGGGAAAAATAATGCTTTATCGTCAAACTTCATTTATGACATTAAAGAGGCCCCGGACGGCAAAATGTGGATAGCGGGTTCGAAGGGCCTGGATATAGTTGATCCAGGCAACTTCCAAATAAGAAGCCCCGGCTCGTATTCTTATTTGCGTGCTCTTGAAAAAAAAGTTTGCCAGTTTATATGGTTTCATAATAACGAAGCGTGGATAGCAACCAACCGTGGTGCCTATCGGGTAAATCTCACCCGAAACAGCTGGTGCCTTTTTAATAATAAAACCGGGTTGAGAGATGAGAATGTATCCTGCATAACCGGTGGCGACAATGGAAATATTTATTTAGGAACAACCGCTGGTTTATATATCATGCGCAATGATAAAATTGTCGGATTTTATAATCGTACAAACGGGTTAAGCAGCAATAAATGCGAAGGTTTATTAAAGGATAACGACGGTAGTATCTGGATTGGCAATAACAACTCATTAATTTGCTATAACCCTGTAAATAAAAGCATGATTGCTTATGGTGATGCCTCGGGGCTAAGTGATGCTGGTTTAAAACCCAATGCCTTTTTGAAACTTTCCGATGGGGAGATTTTATGGGGAACCGGCAAAGGATTGAATTATTTCAAGCCACGGCTTTTGCAAAAATTGCAGTTACCCCTGAACGTTTTAGTGCACAGTCTGTCTACCGCTGATTCCTCATTTTGGCTTGCAAAATCAAAGGATATCGCTTTGCCCTGGTCCAAAAAATCTATCAGTTTCGCTTTTTCAGCAATAGATCTTTATAGGGTGGAGAATATCAAATACAAATACATGCTTGAAGGCGCCGATGAATCCTGGAAAATTTTACCCCGTCCGCGTGAAGTACAATACAGCAACCTGTCGCCCGGAAGCTATTTGTTCCGGCTTATGGCATCCAGGGACGGCCATACGTGGGTTGAATCAAATAACACAATAGGCGTGACCATCCTGGCTCCCTGGTGGCGTAGCAATTTGTTTATAGTCGTAAGTTTTATTATTCTTTTTTCCACAGTTGCTTTTGTAATACGCATGAGAAGTAAAAAGATAAGGAGCCAGGGAGAGCAGATTGAGACTGAAAAAGCGATCAATTATTTTGCTTCTTCAATGCATGAGCAAACCACGACCGATGATATCCTTTGGGACGTTGCCAGGAACTGTATTGGCCGTTTGAATTTTGAAGATTGCGTCATTTATTTAATAGATGAACATCGTCCTGTTTTAATTCAAAAAGCGGCCTGGGGGCCTAAAACGAATATTAAAAAAATTAGTTCTGCCTACGGTGACAGTTTTGGAAAACATGAAGAGACAGACAAAATAATAAATCCAATTGAAATACCTGTCGGAAAGGGTATTGTTGGGACCGTGGCTGCCACCGGAAAAGCGGAGATAGTGAATGACACCTCTAAAGATAAACGCTACATAGTAGATGATGCCAGGCGCAGTTCTGAAATATCCGTACCCATAATTTATAATGGTAAAATATTAGGAATTATTGATAGTGAGAATTCCAGGAAAAGCTTTTTCACACAAAAACACCTCTCCATTCTTACCACCATAGCTTCGCTGTGTGCCAATAAGATAGTGAGATTGAAAGCTGAAACTGAAAAGCAGAATGCCATAATGGAACTATTGGATCACAAGCGTAAGACAGCTGAAGCGCAATTGAAAAGTTTGCGCCTGCAAATGAATCCGCATTTTTTATTCAATTCGCTCAACTCGATTCAACAGATTATCCTGGCGGGTGATGAAAAGGTGGCGACACTTTATTTGTCTAAATTTTCGCGCCTCCTGCGACTGGTATTGACACATAGTGATAAGGATAAAGTGACCCTGAAAGAAGAACTTGAAATGCTCACACTCTACATTGAACTTGAATCGTTGCGCTTTAAAGAATCATTCAAATATGAAATTTCATGTGATGAAAACATTGATGCCGACGAAATAAAGATTCCAACTTTATTAATTCAACCCTTTGTGGAAAATGCGATCTGGCATGGATTACTCCATAAAGAAGGATCGCGTTCGCTATATATTAAACTCACTGAAGATTCTGCAGAAAATATTTTGTGTATTGTGCGGGATAACGGTATTGGAAGAGAAGCTTCTAAAAAAATTAATGTACAGAACAATTATGCAAGTAAAGGCATTGCAGTGGCAGAAGAAAGGTTAAAGGCTTATAACAACCAGCACCTGCTTAAAAGTAAAGTTTTAATAGAAGACCTGGCAGATATAAATGGAAAAGCAGCCGGAACAAAAGTTACGATGACATTGCCCTTATTAAATTGAGAAACTATGCTAAAGGTTTTATTGATCGATGATGAAGAAAGAGCAACGGATTCTTTGCAGAGAATGATCGAAAAATTTATTCCCAGCGTGGAGTATGTAAGGGCGTGCAATGATGCCCGTAAGGCCGCTGAGACGATTCACAACGTGCAGCCAGATCTGATTTTCCTGGATATAAGAATGCCCTATATGACTGGTTTTGACGTATTAAAAAGTATACCCGATAAAAATTTCAAAATAATATTCACCACTGCTTACGATGAATATGCAATACAGGCTATACGTTTCAGTGCATTTGATTATTTATTAAAACCTGTGGATGCTGAAGAGCTTATTCGCGCTATGGACAGGTTTACCAGCACAAAGCATAACCCGACATCTCAACACGAATTATTGGATAACATTGATGTGAATATGGAATTACAAAGCAATAACCAATTCAGGCTTGCATTGTCCTTAAAAGAAGGTGTTCATTTTTTAATGCCCCATGAAATTATCCGTTGCGAAGCCCATGGGAATTATACCAGGTTTTATGTAACCGGCAATAAACAATACACCATTTCAAAAACGTTGGGAGATTATGATCAGTTACTAAACGCTTACGGTTTTATCCGCACTCATAAATCACATCTGGTAAATAAAAATTTTATTTCATTCATTGATCACAACGGATTTGTTATCCTTAAGGATTCCCAGAAAATAGAAATTTCACGAAGAAGAAAGGAGGACGTATTGGACGCACTTAAAAAATAACCAGTAAAAGGTTTTGCTGATCCTTTTATTTCAAACTATACCAACTGGTAAATATCAAACAATATAATAAGCAGGGATGCCAGCACAGTAAGCATCATAAGTATTCTTATTGAAAGCAAATGTTTCTTAAAACTTCTTGCAGCAAAAACTATCGCGATAAGGCAGCATAACATTGAAATAATATTGATAGCGCTGAGGCTTTGAATAAAACCGGGAAATTTGTCCAGGTAAGCACCAATTTTTTCGTTTGGGTTAAGATCACTATCACCAAGGCCGGTAGTCATCCACATCAGAAAAAGAAACAGGGGCGGCAATAAAAAAACTATTGCAATAACAGCAGTAACCCTGGATGAGGTGTGATGCTTGGTTGTCATACTCAGGATAATTATTTTCTAAAATAAATAAGGAGCTAAGCGTTGTAGTAATGTTTACGTGTCCGAAACATTACAAATGTAGGCAAAGATTTTTCGCGGTTAGGCCTTCTTTAAAGCAGTCAGGCAGATTTTTGAAAAAAATTGAAATTTATTTGAATAATTTTAATAATAAAACAGAATTATGAACAGGATTGTAATGGAAAAAACCGACGGCGATTTTGGATTTGAAGTGATAGATGAAAAAAATCATTCTCTTAGAACGGATACCAGCGAGGAATCGGGTGGAACAAATTATGGCTTTCGGCCAATGCAGCTTTTATTGTCGGCACTCGGTACTTGCAGCGCGATTGATATGATTGCCATTCTCAAAAAGCAAAAACAAGCGATCGGGCAATTCAGAATTACGGTGGAAGGCGAAAGGGAGGAAAATAAAATACCTTCCCTCTGGAAAGCAATTACAATTTTATTTACGATACAGGGCGTCGATAAAGACAAAGCTGAAAAGGCGGCGTTTTTATCAATGGAAAAATATTGTTCAGTAGCAGAAACACTTCGCAGGAGTGGAACTGAGATCACTTATAAGGTTACTGTAGTTGGTTAAATAAATCTAAAAGCTTCCCTCTTTTGAAGACTTAGATTTATTTTTACAAAATGAACAAAGATTTTTTCCAGCAAATTTTTAACAGGCAACAAAAAAAAGAAATAATCCCTTCGAATGAAATTATTGCCTCATGGGCCTTGCATCTTATAAGTCTTTTATTTCCTGAACAGTCAATGTGTTCTTATGCTTCTCCAAAGGAAATAGAAGATGAATACAAAAAGCTTGAGGAAGATCTCGTCAATATTTTAAATGCAACAAAGGCTTGCAGCGATTGCAACAATGAACAGGTTGCCAAAGAATTTTTTGAAAACGTTCCTGAATTATACCGGGTCTTAAATACCGATATTTACTCTTTAATACATGGCGACCCCGCTGCCAGGCTTGAATTTGAGGTCATTCGTGCTTACCCGGGTTTTTATGCTTTATGCTTTTACAGGCTGGCCCACGAATTATTGAGATTGGATGTTCCACTTCTTCCCCGTATACTTACTGAACATGCCCATTCCAAAACCGGTATTGATATACACCCCGCGGCAGAAATAGGTGAACATTTTTTTATTGACCATGGTACAGGTATTGTTATAGGAGAAACGGCTGTGATCGGCGATCATGTAAAACTCTACCAGGGTGTAACGTTAGGAGCATTGAGCGTTGATAAATCTCTGGCTTTGACAAAGCGACATCCAACCGTGGAAGACTATGTTGTAATTTATTCCGGCGCCACTATATTAGGTGGTGAAACTATAATTGGCCATCACAGTGTAATAGGTGGAAATGTTTGGCTAACCAAAAGTGTGCCTCCCGGTACACTAATATATCATAACCCGGAGCTCACCGTTCTTGAAGGCAAAATTGTAAACTATTAAAGTAGCTGAATGTCCACAATTTTAGATACCGTAGGAAATACACCAATGGTAGAAATTCAAAAAATGAATACAAACCCGGGTGTAAAAATTTACGCGAAACTGGAAGGAAATAATCCGGGTGGAAGCGTTAAAGATCGCCCGGCTTTGAATATGATACGCAGCGCACTGGAACGCGGTGATATCAATAAAACAACAAAACTAATAGAAGCAACAAGCGGCAACACCGGGATTGCGATGGCGTTGATGGCGAAACTTTTCGGCCTCGAGATTGAGCTCGCTATGCCTTCTACATCTACCAGGGAAAGGGTCGTAACCATGGAAGCTTTCGGGGCTAAAGTAACGCTTCTCGATAGTATAGAAGCGTGCAGGGACTATGTTGACGCAAAAGGGGTTTCAGGTGAAAAATATGTTCTTAACCAATTTGCAAACCCGGATAATTATAAAGCGCACTATAAAACTACGGGACCTGAAATATGGAGAGATACGAATCGGTCCATCACGCATTTTGTAAGTTCAATGGGTACCACCGGAACCATCATGGGCTGCAGCCGTTTTTTGAAAGAGCAAAATAATAACATACAAATTGTAGGATGCCAGCCAACCGAAGAAGCTTCCATTCCTGGAATAAGAAGATGGCCTGCTGAATACTTACCAAAAATTTTCGAGCCTTCCAGGGTTGACAGAATTATGGATATTTCACAGGAAGATGCCATCACCTTTACACGAAAGCTTGCCAGGGAAGAAGGAATATTTGCCGGTATGAGTAGTGGCGGAGCTGCTTCAGCAGCAATACGCCTGGCAAAGGAATTACCAACCGGAAGTACAATTGTTTTTATTGTGTGCGATCGCGGGGATCGTTATCTCAGCAGTGATTTGTTTGGCTAGGTCAACCTGATAATTCAAAACATTTATCCCCATTGGGTTACAAGATGTGAACAGTGATAAAAAAGCCTCACAATGGCACAAAAAGTGCGCAAAGTGAGGCAGCGAAATAACTGTTCAAATGTACTACAACCCATTATTTTTACAAACACCTTCCATCCTGGAAGATGTATTTTATCAAAGCGATTTAGGTAGATTATACCGCAGTATCCCTTTGCAGGAATTGGCGGCAAAAATTCCTGCGCCACCTCAGCATAAAAGTGGCCGTGGCCGCAAACCGTTTTTAAAAGTAGAAGGTGGAATAGCCTTATTGGTATTGAAACATTATACCTGCCTGAGTGATGAGATGCTGATCGACCGACTGAATACCGATTGGTGTATGCAATACTTTTGCGGTGTTCAGCTAAATGCCCGGCGTATTAAAGATAAGAACCTGGTGAGTTGGTGGCGATGTTATATTGGCCGCCATCTTGATATCAAAGAATTGCAAAAGGCATTAATTGCATCGTGGAAGCCTTATATGGAACAAACCCATGTAACGATGATGGATGCAACTGTGTACGAAAGTAATATCCGCTATCCCACAGATGTAAAACTTTTGTGGGAGGGCGTTGAAAAAGTGTACCGGATCGTTCAAGGGAAGCGTAAATTATTGAAGTTGCGAGCCAGCCGCAGTAATTACCAAAAGCATAAGAAAAATTATCTCGGTTACCAGAGAAACCGCAGGAAAAGCAAAAGCAAGGATAAAAAGCTTCGCAAACAATTACTAAAATACCTGTTACGGCTACTGGAAGGATTACAAGACCTTCAGCTCCGCCATGAATTTAGGTTAAGTAACAAAGAGAGAAAACTGATCAGCTATATCAAAACGGTATACAGCCAGCAACATGAACTGCTTTATGGCAACAGAGAAAATGTAAAGCAAAGGATTGTATCGTTACACAAGCCGCATGTAAGAGCCATAATAAGAGGTAAAGAAGTGAAGCCGGTAGAGTTTGGAGCAAAGGTTCATAAAGTTCAGGTAGGAGGCCTGAGTTTTATAGAACATCTGAGCTATGAAAATTTTAATGAAGGCACCCGGCTAAAACAATCCGTTGCTTTCCATCAAAAACATTTTGGCAAATGCAGCCAGTTGGCCGCAGATGCTATTTATGCTACCAATGAAAACAGGAGATACTGTAGCAGCCTCTCGATTGCAACAAGTTTTATCCCAAAGGGGAAGCAAGGAAAGCTTGAGGAGCAGAAATCTGTCCATGCGATCTGTATTGAGCACCGTGAGAGCTACCGTACTGGAAGGAAGTTTTGGAAATGAAAAAAATCATTACCTGCTCCATAAAGTAAAAGCCAGAACCCAGGCTACAGAAATCGCCTGGATATTTTTTGGAATGCTAACAGCCAATGCCTCGATCATCAGCAAACGCATCACCAAAAGGCAACTTAAGCGAACGGGCTAAGAACAAAAAAAAGCAGGTGTTAACAGTGGTATCCATCAACTGGAGGAAATCCTTTTCACTTAGCTTAAAAGTTAGCTCCTTTCGGGCTGAATTAGCCCGGGTAATCGTAGCAAAAACAAAAAAATTCTCTCCCCATTATAAAGAATGCATTTTTAAAGAATTATCGGGATGACCCCGAAAATGCAGAATTAGTGATCTTTAATGGCAACACCTAATTCATTAACAGATCTGTTTTCTTAAATCTTATTGTCAGCGTACAGCCTTTCCCGGGACCTGACACAATAATTACGGTACCCTTGAATAATCTGCGCGGCTTATTACATTATTGATACCAACGCCTCTTCTCGATACGGACGGATCAAAGCCAATTCCATCTCACAATGATTGATTTAAGAATGCTATCTCAATCGCAATATTGAAATTTTATTGTCTGATTGTGCCATGTTTTATTATTTACCTTGTCCTGGGTACATTCTGAACAAATTTCAATTTAAATTTTTCATTAAGATTTCTTTCGTCAAAATTTAATGTGTTGAAAACAATTTTTAAAGGATGAACCTCCATAATATCCTTAACAATATCTTTTATTGATTCAACCAACCCAATCTCGTTAATCATTGGAGTAATAAGTGTTTTGGAAAGTTTCCTTATTTCATTAATTGCATTTAACGTGTAGGTGGAAGAACTCTTTTAAATATGTATCCCGTTTCTCAGCATCTTTGGCGGCCATGTTAATATATAATCGCGTTGCCCCGAGTATTTGGTTTACGTTATCGTGAAACTCGCGCTCAATCTGGGATTGTTCACTTTCTTGTGTCGAAATGATCGCTTCCGTTAAATTTATTTTAGACTGATTTGGATAAATTTCAAAAATTGCGCTGAAACTTGAGGTAAATTTGCAATTAATTTTTTTATAACCAGATAGTTGTATGAAAAATATTCTTCTTGTGGATGACCACGCAATAATAAGAACTGGTTTAAATATATATATTAAAACTATTATCCCATTTGCTGTTATTGATGACGCCTCCGATGGAGATACTGCCTTTGAGAAAATTAAGAAAAACGATTATGATTTACTTATCCTGGATGTAAATATGCCGGGTACAGATTCATTTGGATTGATAAATAATATTATGGCAATTAAACCGGACTCAAAAATCCTGATGATAAGCATGAATGCGGAAGAAATTTATGCAAAGAAATATTTAAAGCTTGGGGCCAAAGGATATATAAGCAAAGATGCACCTGAAGCTGAGATTAAAACAGCCATTGAAACTGTTTTAAATAATAAAAGATATATCAGCTCATCTCTGAGCCAGGCTTTCACCGAAGAAGCGCTTGGCAATAAATCCGGGAATCCATTTGACAGGCTGTCTCCACAGGAATTTAAAATAATTCAATTTATTATCAAGGGAGAATCTGTAGGTGAAATAAGCCAAAAATTAAACCTGCACACTTCCACCATTGGAACCCACAAAGCAAGAATTTTTAAAAAGCTTAATTGCAAAAATATTGTAGACATACATGCACTTGCCAGGGTTTATAACATAATACCGCCGGGGCCATAGTATATAGAAAATTTTCTACAATACATTAGTCACATTTCTACTTCTGCCATCTTTTAATAATATGACCTTTGCGGTATATCAATGAAAAGCTATTATAGGATTTTTCTCTAATTATTCCTTAAAAAATTAAATCCGACCTATGAAAATCATCTGTTCATTTTAAGACAGTCTATTTTAATTCTCTCCTCATTGAATTGCCGTTCCGCTTTACTATCCATTTTTAGTATCTGACAAATTTTTGGGCCAGCCTCATGCTTTTTCGTTACGGCGGCTTTATCCCTATACCTTCCACCCGTTTTTTGATCTGCGAATGAATACGTTTGGCCAGTAAGAGAAAATGCAAATTTCAAGTCAACAAAGGCATTTTTTCTATACACTCATCCCGGGTAGTTTAAGTACGAGCCCGGGGTTAAATTAGCCCCACTTCTTATCACCGTAATAAATGTTCAATCTTTGGGCGCGGTTTCTTGATACTATTTTACTTCTTTTTTATTTGCATCTTAAATTAATTAAATTAATTTAGTCTGCCCATTCCATAATATGTACAAAATATTTATTATAAAGTATCAAAGACAAATCCTGCCTTGAACATTTGTATCACATGAAAGATTTTAGTTGCTCAAAAGGGAATTATTTGTTGATACTGTTCCGATAGCACATCGAAAAAACTTGATAAAAATGTGGGCTTTTTAATTGACAAGTCATAAAGTCATATCTAAAGAAATGCGAATTCTTATAAAAGATAATTCAGAAATAGCCTTATTCAATTTCGAATATAAAAGCCAACACTTTAAAAGCATCATATAATCTTTGTTAAGCCTGTTTATCACAAAATAAATTTAGATATGCCTAAAAAAATTTCAGATGAGGATGAAATAATTGTGTGCTTATATGATGGAAAATATCACTATGGTGTAGCAGCATTGGCAAATTCCCTGGCAAAGTCAAATTTTAAGGGCATTGTAAATATTGCATACAGTGATTTCCTTCCTTTCTGGATAAACCAGCTTCAGGTTCGCGACAAGTGCAGTTACTATCTTACGAATGAGATTATTATCTATTTTGAGCGTGTGGAACCCAACATGCATTTGGCCTATTATAAGCCGTATTTTATCAAACACACCATCGCAAAATTTCCGCAGGCTACTAAATTTTTCTATTTTGATGTTGATATTGTTGTTGTTGCTCCCTGGGAATTTTTTTCTGATTGGTTGGGCGACGAGGTTTGTCTTTGCCTGGATAATTCCTTCGAATTTGTTCACATTAATCATCCCTGGAGAAGGGATTGGAAAAAATTATCGAACGTGGAAAGTAATTTTTTTAATCCCATTACAGACTACGTGAACAGTGGCTTTATTGCCATCAAAAGAAATAATCTTGAATTAATAGATAAATGGATAGAGCTAACGGAATGCTATAGAACAGGAGGCGCGAATCTAAAAGAAATTAACCAGGAGGGCCACAACTCATTTAAAGGTGACCAGGATTTATTGAATGCTGCCATTACCGTTTCCCCTGACGTTAAATTAAGCCTTATCGGGAAGGAAGGGTATGGGGTTCAGGCAACCTGCTTATCTTATGGCACATGCGGTGGTTAAATACAAGCCATGGAGGAAAAACTTCTTACATGTCTTGTTTAGATATGGACGTAAACCTACTTACGTAGAAAAAATTTTTTTCAAGTACTGTAAACATCCAATTAACTTGTTTTCAAAAAGCTAGGCTTTTGATAAAAAAATCCAATTTGAGGCTGGCGTCGATCTTAGGCCGGTATATCGGCACCTAAGTTGGTGCGAAAGGCATAAGAAATTTGTCCTTTCATAAAAGTTAGCAATATCTTTTGTTCAAAGCCTGCTTTTAAAAAAACACAAATTTTACACGAAACCAGTTGAGGTTGACGTTAAGATACTTTACCCCTTTTGTATTTGGGTTTAATGATACGTTTTTACCATAGTAACTAACATGCTATTTAATTCTATCTCATTTGCGTTCTTTTATGTTATTGTAATTACGCTATATTTTACCTTACCCCACAAGTACAGGTGGGCGTTGTTACTATTGGCAAGCTGTTATTTCTATATGGCTTTCGTACCAATCTATATTTTAATCCTTGGCTTTACAATTGTCGTTGATTATTTCGCTGGTATTTTAATAGAGAAAAATAGTGGCAGTCGTAGAAAGACGCTTTTAATAATCAGTCTCGTATCTAATCTTGGAATTTTGATGCTTTTTAAATATTTCAATTTCCTAAACGAGGAATCTTAGTCTCATTCTCAACAATTTAAACTATCAAAATCCCGTTCCCTATGAAGGCATTTTGCATCCAATTGGCCTGTCATTTCACACATTCCAGGCAATGAGTTATAACATTGAAGTATATCGCGGCAACCAGAAGGCTGAAAAGCATTTTGGTATTTATAGTTTGTATTATTTTTTTATCTGCAATTAATTCCCGGGCCAATTGAAAGGCCTCAAAATTTGTTTCGTCAGTTTCGCGAGAAACACAGATTTAATTACGATCAGGTAACAAGTGGGCTGAGGTTGATGGCCTGGGGCCTTTTCAAGAAAGTAGTTATTGCAGATAGACTGGCACCTTTTGTAAACCTCGTTTATGATGATCCGCGAAACGCCGATACTTTAAGTTTGCTGATCGCCACAATATATATTGAATTTCAAATATTTGTAACTTTTCTGGATATTCCGATATTGCAATTGGCGCTGCCAAAACGATGGGATTCAGTTTAATGAAAAATTTCAACCGGCCATATCAATCATCTTCCATAGAGGAGTTTTGGAAGAGATGGCATATTTCATTATCGTCCTGGTTTAAAGATTATTTATACATCCCCTTAGGAGGTAACAGAGTTACGATTCCACGCTGGTATCTTAACTTGTTTATTGTTTTCTTAATTTCCGGGATATGGCACGGAGCCAACTGGACCTTTATAGTTTGGGGGGCACTTCATGGATTTTACCTGGTATTTGGACTTATCACCAAACGTTTTCAAACAAGAATAGCAAGATGGCTCCGCTTAGATAAACTTCCTTTCATCTCAGTAATAGTCACTTTTACTTTAGTATCGTTTGCCTGGGTTTTCTTCAGGTCACCAGATGTACATACAGCGGCATATATCGCCAAACGCCTTATAACCGGAACACCGGATATACTTCGCAGTCTAATGCATCGCCAAAAGCAAATATCCCGTAAGGCATGAATCGAATGAAATCAAATGTTTGATGCTAATTGTTTTGTTGAAACCATTCGTTGTATTCAATGCAAATTAACCTTTCAAAATTTTTAAAAGAATCGCCTGCATATGTAAGGTGGTCTGCTTACTATGTATTGATCGCGATAATCTTATTATTTGGAGTTTTTAATAATAGCCAGTTCATTTACTTTCAGTTTTAAATATGAAAAAATTTTTCTTGAAGGTTATCTTACTAATGGTTCCAATCATCCTGTTTTTTATAGCATTGTTGTTTATTCCATCGCCAAAATACCTAAGTTATTACATGCTGTATTCTCAAATTGAGAAGAACAAATTGCTGGAGACTACACCGGTACCGCGCATCATTTTTGTTGGCGGCTCAAACCTGAGCTTCGCTTTGGATTGCCAGATGATCAAAGATTCTTTATCTCTTAACCCGGTGAATACAGGAATAATAGCCAATATAGGCCTGAAATACATGCTTAAGAATACGCTTAAGTATATCCGTACGGGTGACATTGTAGTCGTGTCCCCGGAGTATCAGCAGTTTTATGGAGACTGTGAGTATGGCTTTAACGAGGTATTGACGTTGATTTTTGATGTTGCACCGGATACAAAAAAAATGATATATCCGATTCAGGGGCTTAAATTAATTAAATATGTCCCGAAATATTGCCTTGAGAAATTTGATCCGGTACAGTATAGTAATGCGAGAAAGGATACTAACCTGGTAAAAAACTATGCATATATGACTTACGGAAGATGGTCATATAACATCTATGGAGACGCATTTGAGATTGGTATAAACCGAAAAAAATTGCTCAGTCAATGACTATCGAAGGTGATTTAAATGGTGATGCGTTTAATGAACTTAGCACATTCCGGAAAGAGGCAGAGAAGAAAAACGCGAGGGTATTTATTACTTTTCCTGACTACCAGGATATTTCTTATAACCAATCCATAACTAAAATAAAAACAGTAGAGCGTCGCTTTAAAGAAAATGCTTTCAACCTGCTTGGAACTCCTGAAAGGTACAAAGTGCCTGACAGCCTTACATTCGACACGCCCTATCATTTAAAATACGACGGCGTAAAACTGAGAACAAATTTGCTCATTGCCGATCTCAGAAAAAATTTACAATAAAGGTTCACTTCATTTTCTATAACGGGCTTTTAACTTGTCATACTTCGACCTGCTACGAAATTGACACCTTAATTAATTTTCGAAGCAGGTTGGTAAAAGAAGCATAGCTATATACAAGAGGAAAACTGCGAAAAAGAATTCTTGTTGATTTTCTACGGATACCTTGTTCGATAGCAAAATTTAAATAATGTTGTTTTGCGGAATAAATAATTTCTTTTTTTTCCCTATCTGGTAATTTTAGATAGCCCGAATATAGGTTGATGCAGTTAAGAGCATCTTTTACAAATCGTCCGGAGGTTATACTTTCTTCAGTGTTTGATGCATTATGAACTCTATAAGTGGCAAGAATTTTTGGCTCGTAGTAAAAACTATAATTACAGGCGATTCTTATCCACATTTCCCAATCTTCAACCCACGAGAGATCCTTATTGAAGGCACCGAACTTCTCATATACTTCACGCTTTACAACTATTGCCGGTGTTTGAATTACCTGCCTGCGTGCGATGATTGATATAAAATTATCTATCACCCCAGGCTCTGTCAAAATTTCTGTCGAAGCATTAATAAATTCACCATTCCCATTAATTAAATTCGAGCCGGTAAAAGCCGCGCCAATATTATCGTCAGAAATCAAGGGCGTCTCCAGGCTTTTATAAAACCCTTCATGAACAAAATCATCTCCATGCAATAAATGAATTATTTTTCCTTTAGCAAGGTTCAGGCAGGTGCTAAAGTTATTTAATTGTCCAACGTTTTGAATTGACGATAAAAATTTATCTTCCCTTTCCCAATTGGTCTACAAGGTGCTGTGGATTTTTAATTGAACAATCATCAACTACCCAAATTTCCATATCTTCAGCGCCTTTGTCCTGTACCAATACATTTTGAATAGCTTGCCTTAAATAATTTTCGCAATTGTGAGCAGGTATCATCACAGACCATATTGGCCTGGAAATATTCGGATCTTCCAACGGTGATACTTTTATGATATTCATGCACTGCTTGATTCAATATTTTTCATAATTGACTAACACGTTTTCAGAACCGGGTAGCCTTTTGATTGACGGCCACTTTAATTAAACGTCCTGCTATATCATCCAATAATATCTATTGACTCCATTGATCTCGATTTTACAATTGTATTTGGCGGCAGCGATTTATAGATTACATTATTGGCGCCAATAACACAGCCCTCACCTATAGAAACATTTTGCAAAATAACCGTATTGCTGCCTACCCAAACATTATTGCCGATTTCTATTTTTCCATGACTATAACCTTGCTGTGTAAACGGAGTGTCACGTCCCTTATATTTATGGCTATGATCATACATCCTTACACCCTCTCCAAACCAGGAATTGTCACCTATCACAATTTCTTCCAGGCAGGTGAGCGTTGAATGATTGTTGAATAAAACGTTGTTACCTAAAATAAGTTTTCCTACAATATTTAAATTACAAAATTTGCCAATCTTAATGTCAGCTCCCCCGGTAATGCTTGACCGTTTCTTCTACAAAATTTATTATAGAAAAATCGCCTACGTATATACTCTGCACATCCAATTTGCTGCCCGCTTTTATCGAAAAAATTTATTTTCGCTGTTGAGCTTAAGTTCATTGAAACTGAATTTTTAATATTGCGAAAATTCAGCTACTTAGTATAAAAAGTATTCAGCCGGTTTTCATACAGCGAAAACTTTCTTTTAGGATAGAAGTAAAAAACTTTTATTAAAAAATAGGTGCATTTCTGGAAGACCAGGTTTGTATAAAACCTGGCTCGTCTTATGATTTCGCGAAAAATATCACTTGCCTGCTCTCCCACCGGAACTGCGGGAATATTTAATTTTATAAATTTTTCTTTGAAATAAGCGTCAAGGTTTGATTTTCCCTGTTGCTTAAAATATTTCAATATATTTTTAAAATGCTCTTGTAAATTTTTTGGTTTCGTCTTTGTTCAGAAGCCGCGCATCAAAGTTCTTTATGCGGATCATTGAAGATATATAGTGCTGGTTTACGAGGTCGGCGGAAAAGTTACTATCGTGGATATTATACACAAATAGCCTGTCTTCCATTCCATAAAAATTAGCACCGGCCTTACACAGCCGCAGCCAATAATCATGGTCTTCAACCCCCGGCACCGTTTCATCCTGCAAACCTATTTCAGAAATCCAACAACGTTTCATTACTGCGGACAGAACCGGGATGTAGTTACCGAAAAGCATGTATCTTATAAAGATCGGCTCCCTTAAAAAATCCATGAACGATTTGATAATGATAATAGTTCCCTATCTTCGATCAGGAAATTTTGTATAACCATCTGAAAAAATTACATCCAGTTCTGAATTCTCATTTATGAGTTTAAGACTGAAGGTCCAATTTGGCCGGGAGCCACAAATCATCTGCGTCAATAAACGCGATCCATATTACCTGGTAGCGGTTTTTATACCTGTATTACGGGCAGCGGCTTGTTTCTTATTTGCCTGCTTTAATAATTTGATCCGTTTATCACTCACACAGAATTGCTCAACAATATCCTGAGGATTTATCTGTCGATCCGTCATCAATTACTATAAGTTCCCACGATGTAAAAGTTTGTTATAATATAGAATTAATGGTTTCCGAAATAAATTTTTCTGCATTATATACCGGAAGGATTATTGAGAAAAAAGGAGCCTCTGATTTAGATTCCATACATAAGAGATTGAATTTATTTTAGAAAATTAATTGACCAAATATCAGCCTGAATGCAATTTCTTACTCATTTTACGTTTATATATACATAGTCTCTCCGCGAAAAATATTCACGCTTTATCATACATCGGTTTTTCAACGAAGTCAGGTGTGCCAGGTAACCCACTCCAAAAGAGCATGTAAGATATCAAGGCCTAATCGTGCAAACGCAGACGCTGTTGTATGAACGTTTCTAAACGAATTCATCAGCGTTAATAATTTATAACGAGGTGTATGGTTAATTAAATACATAGAATACGAAATAGTGCTTAAATAGGTGAGGCCTATATAACATTTATGGCCTGGCGCATTTTTGACTGAGCTTAATTTTGGTATAAGCAAGTAGTGTTGCGATCGATTCTAAAGATAATTGTTCATAATTGAAATAAGGGCTGATACCAAAGGCAGGGCGAATACCCAGGAAAAATAAATAAACTCAGCCCGGCAATAAAAAAATGGTTTTGTACTTCCATAAGATGGAAATGATAAAACATAACATAGCCCCCAAAAACCCATACATTATACTATTCAGCCGTGTAAAGACTGTTTTGCGAATATAAATATCCCATTCATCGTTTGTTATATAATTGATGAGCATTAATCTTATAAATCGTAAAGCCTGTAACTAGCATAATTATAAAAAGGATACAGAAAGCGAATACGTTTTTCGCCGTAATACCTGAATATCTTATTAAATAAAATAAAATCGCCGGTATAAAAAGATAAAAAAATTCCTCTACACATAAGCTCCATGATTCCTGGTAAAGACGTGCAGTTCCGCTATTGAACGCCTGTAGAAAAAAGATAATATTTGAAGTATTCCCACAAAGAATTTTTTTCATGAAATATCACCCAAGCTGCCAATAAATATCAGCGACAGGATAAAATAATATGCCGGTAAGGTTCTGAACCATCTTCTTATCCAAAAGTTTTTTAAATCAGCCACTTTTAAATTTTTTACGGTCAGGGTTTTTATAAGAATGTTCCCGATCAGGAAACCACTCAAAACAAAAAATACAGAAACGCCATCAGGAAAGAATTTCAGTAAATAAAAGTTATTCCACGATCCTGTAAAAAAGTAAACTCCATGCGTTACCAGGACGAGCAATATTGCAATCGCTCGCAAGATATCTAAACCGAATACTCTTGGATTACCTGGTGACATGATTTGAAAATTTTTTCATTACTTTAAACGATGCATCGGGCTTAAACTGTATTATTACCAAGGTACTTTTTACAGACACTTATCCATTTACCTGGTTTTTAATTGTGGCAACAAAGAACGGCGGGCGATATGTATAGCTTTGTTTTTTGCCTTGCGCACAATATTTCTCAAGCCACCACCCCCGGCGGGTTTCACCGTATTGTGTGGCTGCGACTCAAACACCAACTGGTAATAACAGGGAATTTTGCTAAAAGATTCATGATTGTATTGAATTAATCTCTCCTGGTATTCATCAATAATTTCCTTCATGTATTTAATGTCCTCAATCTTGTGCCGGTTTTGCCGGGCCGAAATAAGGTAAGGATCACCGAACTTATAATGACTGAAATGAAAGAATTTAAGCTTGTACGTTCCATTCACAAAATAGGTATCATCTCTTTTTTCAATTTCTCTTTCATAAAGGTTCCAGTTAGCCACATTGTAACCAGGGTTTTTTAATACATGAACACCTTCGAAAAACAATGGCGCATAATTCACCCAAAGCTGATCGGTAAACATTCCATTGGTAACATCTATATAACAATACTTCATTAACCGGTCATGCCACCACGATAAAAATTTTTGCGACTCTCACACTATTTTTTATCGCAATAAAGCCTAAGTTATAAAGGCCGTAATTAGCGAAATGTATTTCGGAAGGAATTTTGCCATCATCGATTGGCGAACAAAAATGTGGCGTAATAATCAATATTGATTGTCTTCTTTTTCAAATAATGATTTTATCTCCGAAAGCCGGTCATAAACTTCAACGTCGGGATCCAAATAAATTATGTGGCTGCTTTTATATCGCTCAAATAGAAATTTAAAAATGGCGGGCTTTACTGCAGTATTCAATTCTATAATATTATATTTTTTTGCCAGTTCTTCTACGCCTGGCATTATATCTTTTATGGCAACTACCTGTGCCCCGGAAATATTGTTATAATCAATCTCCGGAACAAATTGATCAACCAGAAAGATCGAAAAAGAATAATCATTATGTTTTGCCAGGAAAGTCTCTGCGGCAATCCTTGCTTTCGCTAAATAATTATTCGAACAAATTGTAAAAGCTATGGGCATATTATTAGTACGTTACTTATACTTTAATTTTCTATTTGAAATAAATCCATGTTCTATTTACCGGAAACAAAATATATTTAATTGTAAGTCGTAAAGAAGATCCCTGCGCTCTTATAGAAGGGATGAGAATAATTAACTGCGGCTTCTTTAATGTAATACCTGAAACCGCTATTGCTTACCACCTTCAATATTTCATCGAGAAGTTGAGGATGCCCGGGAGAACTATGGTACTCTATGAACATCTTATCAACTCTGAGACAGCTCATCGGCACAATCTATAATCACCTTATGCTCGGCACCTTCAATGTCAATTTTTAAAAAATCAATTTTTGAATCTCCTTAACAGATCTTTATACCGCATCCCTTGACCTCTTTTGCTTTTGCCTTATGAACGCCAAAATAAGTATTATAGTTTCCGACCCAGGTACCAGGAGGCGCATTTTTATAATTTTCTTCGTTTGGGCTAATATCGAGACCTGTAACAGAACCACCAACGGAACCTTCGCTTGAAAACATCAGGTTGCAGTTCGCATCCCAGATTGCATTATTATATAAAGTGACTTCTTTAAAATCAAATGCGTTTAAATTTTCCAGCGCAATTTTAAAAATATCTTCGTCAGCTTCGTAAGCCAGTATCTTCGCCATTGGGATGATGAAATTTAAAATAGATAACGCTCAGGCCCCAGTTGGCGCCGCAATCTAATATAACAGGCGCAGGATTTTCGGTTTCAAATTTATAAACTTCATCTATAAATATTTCCTCAATACTTTGCAGAAACCAATACGGTGAGCTAACAGTAAAAGGCCGGTTATAAAAAACAGTTTTTGTGTTGGAAACATACCAATGATCGTACATCTTTAAACGCAGAAATTCTTTTAATGACAAACCCAATGCACGCCTGTTCTTTTTATAATACCTGTTATTTGGCTTCAGCTCAAAAATGCCTTTTATAATATTAAGAATGTACATGTACATTTTATTTTAGTTCAAAGGCATTTGAATATTTCCAGGTACTTTACAAAAAGATTTCCATAATCATAATCTCCGTGTATCAACAAGCCTGATCCATTGTCAATAACTTTGAAATTACAAACATCTTCTGCCACATCAACCTGCTCTGTCCTCGGCTTATGGATAAAAGCATGAATGCTATATGATCCTCTCACTAAAAAATCAGGCTCAATAATTAACTGAACCTTTTCTGAAGAAATGATCTTTGATTCTGATGAAAATATGCGGGCCTTATTACTATCAAGCACCATGAAGAAAATGGAATAATCGTGTTTATCTTTTGGAATATTAAATGACAGTTCAAAATTGAAATAAATAGGCTCATCGTGAAAAAACTGGTCCTTCAATGTACAGACTGGCATCAGAAGGATAAATTTTTCTGAACCATATTTTCTTATCATTTCCGGGTGAGCCTTCAAATTCCGAAGTTTTGATTATTGAATTGTTCAAGGTACGATCTGACGACCTTATCCGTTTTATCATAAAGCATAAGTCTGCCGCGATCGAGCAAAACAGAAGAGGAACAAAGTTGTTTCACAGCGCCCAGATTATGGCTCACAAATAATATAGTTCGTCCTTCATTTTTACTGACATCGTTCATTTTACCGACACATTTTTTCTGAAATTCAGTATCGCCTACGGCCAGCACTTCATCAATAATAATTATTTCAGATTCCAAATGAGCAGCTACGGCGAAAGCAAGCCGTACATACATCCCTGAAGAATATCTTTTTACAGGTGTATTAATATATCTTTCAACACCGGAAAAATCAACGATCTCATCAAACTTACTTTTGATCTCATGCTTACGCATACCGAGTATGGCGCCATTTAAAAAAATATTTTCACGGCCACTTAATTCAGGATGAAAACCTGTGCCCACTTCGAGTAGGCTGGCGATTCTGCCTTTCACTTTAAAAGACCCTAATGTAGGAGCTGTAACCAGGCTAAGAATTTTTAGTAAAGTGCTTTTGCCGGCACCATTACTTCCAATGATTCCTACGGCATTTCCCTCTTCAATCTCAAAACGAATATCCCGGAGCGACCATACATATTCCGGTATCACTTTTTTGTGTGCGATCATTAACCTCACCGATTTTTAAATAGGGATCTTCTTTACCGCGTATGGCGTGTATAAACCTGTTAATATCGTGCGCTATGAAACCAGTGCCGGTTTGGCCTAACCGGTATTGTTTTGATATTCCTTCTATTTTGATAGCTTTCAAGATATGTAGTTTTACTCCAGCCAGTTTCACCTGGTTGTGCTCATTTGGTATTTTCTTTTATACGGTGTCAACAAACGTTTTTTCAACTTTATTAAAGAGCACGACACCGAGTGCCAGTGAAATTACTGTAAAACTTATACTGTAAATTAGACTATGAACATCAATGGTCCCTTTATTTAGCAATACCAGCCGAAACGATTCCATGATGGCCGTAACCGGATTTAGATCAATAAGCCATCTGTAACTTTCACCCTTGATAAACGATAAAGGATATACTACAGGAGTAGCATACATGAGCAACTGCACGGCAAAAGATAACAGCACTCCAAAATCCCTGTATTTTGTGGTAAGTGAAGAAATGATGATGCCGATCCCAAGGCTTAATGCAGCTACCTGGATTAATAATAAAGGAATAAAAAAAAGGTAAGCCCAATATGAATCGGGAAACCGTTGAAATTATAATATATCATCACTACAATTAATAACAGGAATTGAACACCAAACTTTATAAGGTTTGAAATAACCATAGAGATGGGTGAAACCAACCTGGGAAAATACACTTTGCCAAAAATGTAGGCGTTGTTTACAAAGGTATTTGAGATGCTTACAAGGCATGTGGAAAAATAATTCCACAACGTAATGCCAGCCATGTAAAAAATTATGGGAGGAATGCCGTCTGTGGGTATTTTAGCTATTTTATGAAACAGCAACAGAAATATTAAGGTAGTGAGCGCTGGTTGAATAAACTGCCAGGCCGGTCCTAAAATAGTTTGTTTGAATTGTGATAAAAAATCCCGCCGCACAAAAAGCATGGTGAGGTCGCGGTAATTCCAAATTTCCTTAAGATGCAGATCAAAAAGATTACTTTTTGATTTTACCTCCCGATCCCATCGCTGAATTTCTGCAGTATCCTTCACGTAAATATCTTTATACGTATAGCTTTAATGATTATCTCCGTAAATAACGCTGGCTGCATACTTAGCTTCATTCATGCACTATTCCGACTTGATCCTAAGTTAATTCATAATCTATCTAAAATATCAGGGCAGGCTTTTCGAAAATTATAGTTTTGGGCTTATTCAAAAGTAAATATCAGGTGTTTCAATTTCAGGACAATAATGGATATATCGAGCTGCTATATTGACAATTAAACCACGTTTTCAAAAATACACGTCAAAAAATTAATCCCCGGTTGTAAAATCCACTATGTTCAATGCAAGGATGCACTACACAGCAGAAAGGGGGGACGTGAATCGTTTTTATAGCAGCCTGTTTGCGTTTATTTGATTAATATTCTTTAATTTGTCCTGGTTGCCATTTCCAATTTTTACATTGCGCTTATAGTTAGTACTTCTGTTACTATTTTTAAAGACCTTTTACTACCATGCGATCTGCTTCCAAATCTTTTTATAATTATTTCTACGCCGCCGCTTTCTTCTTTTTACTCATCTACGTTTACCTGGTATTTCAATCAACCGGTAATTTGGCAGGATGGGTACTCGCCTTTTTTTTTACCAGCCTGGCCGTTGCCTTCAGAAGCCATAAGTTGTCGCAGGGTTTTTCATTTACCGTATTGATCCTTGCCGCGGTGAGTCTTGCGATGTACTATCCCCAATATTTTATTACCATAGGCAGCGTTAAGTTTTCAGCACTCCTCATACCGTTACTGCAGATAATAATGTTTGGTATGGGAACTGAACTTAGCCTGCGGGATTTCGCCAATGTAATCCGGATGCCGAGAGGCATTATCATTGGAGTAATTTGCCATTATACCATAATGCCGTTCGTAGGATTGCTTATCGCCAAACTATTTCATTTCCCTGATGAAATAGCGGCGGGCATTATTCTTGTTGGTTGTTGCCCGAGTGGTTTGGCTTCTAACGTAATGTCTTACCTGGCGAGAGCAAATCTTGCACTATCCGTTTCCGTTACTACCGTATCTACCTTACTTGCTCCGCTGCTCACACCATTGCTTATGAAGCTGATTGCCTCAAGTTATGTGGAAGTAAATTTTTGGGCTATGGTTTGGGACATTACAAAAATTGTTATTATTCCCATAGTTGCCGGGTTACTCTTTAACCACTTCCTGCATGGTAAATTTAAATGGCTCGATAAAGCAATGCCTTATTTTTCTATGGCGGGTATTGCAATGGTACTTATAGTAATAACTGCAGCCGGAAGGGACAGTTTGCTTAAAGTAGGTTTCCTGTTATTAGCGGCTACGATCATTCACAATCTTGCAGGATATTTTCTTGGCTACTGGTCTTCCCGTTTGCTAAAATTCCCGGAAAGAGATTGCAGAACTATCGCCCTTGAGGTAGGCATGCAAAACGCCGGCCTTGCTTCCGGTCTTGCCTTAACGATGGGTAAAATGGCAACGGCAGGATTGGCACCGGTCATTTTTGGGACGGTCATGAATGTGACCGGCTCCTCACTTGCAAGCTGGTGGCATCACCGGATTCCTGAAGGTGACGCAGAAGCAAAAGAAGAAGATGTTGTGTTGGCTGCAGGATCAACCTGATATTTTTTGATAATTTTTTTGATTGATAAAAAGATAATGCACTCATGACTAAATTAAAAAACTCATTGCTCCTCCTGGCATTCATTGCATGTTCGCTCTCTGCGAAGAGCCAGCAAATACCCAAAGAGCAGCTTATTTTTTTAACGCCCGAATGGAAAGGAGAACGCTTCGCTGATGGAAGGCCAAAAGTACCCGACGATATTCTTCGCAGGATGAAATCCGTGAGTGTAGAGGAAGCATGGGCTACAATGAAGAACGCTGGTTTTTCTTACCAGATTGCAGAAGCATGGGAAACTATCAACCCCGACAGCGTATTGGTTGGACGGGCCGTAACCGCCACTTTTATGCCTGGCCGCCCTGACATGTGGAAAGCGATTGACTCAGTGGGAAAGAAGCAGGGCAAGAGGGGACAAAATACCTGGCCTGTGGATTTATTGGTAAAGGGCGACGTGTATGTGGCAAATCAATTTGGTGCGAAATTGAACGGCCCTACTATAGGGGACAATGTAGGAAACGCTATTTATGCAAAAAGCGGAAACGGTATTGTCTATGATGGTGCTATAAGAGATTTGGAAGGGCTCAAAGAAATTGGCGGTTTTACTTCTTACTATACAAGCTATGATCCCTCGTACCATAACCCGGGTAACGATATCAATACAATGATCATTGGTATAAATACACCCACTCTTATCCGCAAAGTAACTGTAATGCCAGGGGATGTTGTATTGGGAAAATTGGGCGTAGTGGTATTTATTCCCCCTCATTTAGCAGAAAAGGTTGTAAAGACTTCAGAGATTGTGAGGCTGAGAGATATGTTTGGCCACCTGCGTTTGAGAGAAGGAAAATATACCGCCGGACAGATAGATGCCCGCTGGTCAGATGATATCGAAAGAGATTTTTCTAAATGGCTCAATGATCATATCAACGAGCTTCCGGTGCCTAAAGAACAGATACAGGAATTGCTAAAAGAAAGGACATGGTAAGACAAACCCCTGGCCCCTGAAGGGGGACAAAGCCTTTATCGTGCAGGGCAAAACAGATTTTAAAAGCATAAAAACAAATACATGAAAAATTCACGCAGGTCATTTATGTCTAAAGCTCTGTTGGCTACAGCCCTTGCGCCGTTTGCTACATTTGGACAGGGCTTTGAAAAGGCGATTGAAAAAATACCAAAGCCCTCTGCTCCTTCTGATCTTAAAATTACCGATATCAAATGCGGCTATATTAAAGGAAGCCTCTTTGTAAAAATATTTACCAACCAGGATATATGGGGCTGCGGCGAAGGAGTGGATGCCATTCCCGGAACGTATCATCTCGTAAAAAATTTTGGAGAACGCATCAAGGGAAAAAGCCCGTTGAATGTTCACCGGCTTTTTGAGGATATCCGCAAGTCCGGATTTTTCCAGGGCGCACAGTCTGGAATGTACGTAGCTGTATTATCTGCTGTTGAAAGTGCCTTATGGGATCTGGCTGGAAAAGCATTGAATCTGCCGGTGTATCAATTGTTGGGTGGAAAGTTTAGGGACAAGGTAAGGGTGTATAATGATACTGCGCTTTACCAGGTAAGGTTACCTAAGCCAAAAGATTTTGCGGATGCAGCATTGAAGGCAAAAAGCATGGGGTTCAATGCCATGAAGTTTGATCTTGACCAGGCCAACGATCCTAATAAATATGATGCCTACAACTGGACTGCCAGCCCTGCAGAACTTCAACGTATGGTTGACCAGATCAGTGCTGCACGCGAGGCAGTTGGTCCTAATATAGATATATGTGTGGATATGCATGGCCGTTATGATGCTGTTACAGGGCATGCCGTTGCGAAGCTCCTCGAACCGCTTAATTTAATGTGGCTGGAAGAGCCGATACCTGCAGAAAATGCAGAAGCGTATAAACTAATTGCGGACTCAACAACTACTCCGATTTGCGCAGGCGAGAACCTTTACCTGGCTTATGGATTTAGAAGAATACTGGAGATAGGTGGTGTCGATATCATCATGCCGGATCTGCAAAAGACCGGTGGTTTGGGTGAAGGCCAGCGCATTGCCAATCTTGCCAATTTATACTACGTGCCTTTTGCGCCACACATGGTTGCTTCATTCCTTGGAGCAATGGCTACTGCTCACGTATGTGCCTCTGTTCCTAATTTCCTGATTATGGAGTGGCAATCTTATTTCCATACTGATCCCATGTTCAAGGAAATTGTTACGTACGATGGTGAGTGGGTGAAAGGCAGTTTCATTACGGTTTCCGAAAAGCCTGGTATTGGTGTAGATATCAATATAGAAGCGATGAAAAAATATGCAATTCCGGGGGTTCCGTTCTTCGAGTGAGATGACCCGGTTATCTGAATAAATTTTGAAATCTATTAGATATCTCTCAGCCGGGTTCTTACATTTTCGATCACTTCAATTATACAACAGAACTATGAACATAATTCCATAGCGTCAAATGTTAAAATTGCTTTCAAGGCACATAGAGAAATATTGGTAGCATTAAAAATTTCAAACACGCCATAAAGCTTCCATAATTAATAGGGATGATTTTTTCTACCAATATTTTGCCTCTCCGAGGCTATGTATAAGCGTTTACTGATACCTGTTGGTTGCACCTTCACTTAGCGGCAACTGAAACAAATCGTCAGTATAAGGTTTTACCAAACGCAGCGCTTCTTTGGGACCCCATGTGCCGGCTTTATAAAAGCGCAATTGTTTCTTAGGATATTTTTTCCATGCATCTAAAATGGGCATCACCACTTTCCATGCATTTTCAACCTGGTCGGCACGCATAAATAAGGTAGGGTCACCGTCCAATACATCCAGCAATAATGCTTCGTAAGCTTCAGGCACACTTTCAGTATAAACATCCTGGTAAGAGAAATCCATATTCACTGATTTCAGCATCATTTCCAATCCCGGCACCTTGCATTCAAAAAGCAAACCTATTTCCAGTTCCGGTTGTATGCTTATCACTAAACGGTTCGATTCGATATCATCTTTAAATATCCTGTTCGGGGAATCTTTAAACTGCACTGCAATAACAGATGACTGCCGGGGCAAAGATTTGGCAGTCGTTAAAAAGAATGGCACACCCTGCCAGCGTTTATTATCAACAAAAAATCTAGCCGCTACAAAAGTTTCCGTAGATGATTCAGACGCAACCTGTTCTTCCTGCCTGTAAGCCTTCCTTGGTTCATCATTTACTGTGCCGGCAGTATATTGAGCACGAATAACATTTTTAAAAACTTCGTTACCGGAATAGCGCCTTATCTGTTTCAACACGTTCACTTTAGCATCCCGTATTAACTCTGCTTTATAGGCTGCGGGGCACTCCATAGCTACAATGCACATCAATTGCAACAGGTGATTTTGTATCATATCCCTCAAGGCCCCGCTACTATCGTAGTAACCACCCCGGTTGCCTACGCCTACCTCTTCGGCAACACTAATTTGTATATGGTCAATAAATTTGTTATTCCACAATGGTTCAAAAACATAGTTGGCAAAACGAAAGGCCATTATATTTTGCACAGCTTCTTTACCTAAATAATGATCTATGCGATACACCTGCTTTTCAGCAAATCGTTTACTTAAAAAAAGATTTAATTTTTTTGCAGAAGCAAGATCAGTACCGAACGGTTTCTCTATCACAATACGATGCAGCGTTACCAGGTTACATATCTTATTCTTGTACAATCCCTCGGAAATTATTTCAATAAAACGGGGTGCAGTGGCAAAATAAAACAGGCGGGTACCTTTCTGATTGTTCAGTTTATCAAAGTTGTCCGCTCTTTTTTTCAGGTTGCTGAAAGTTTCGGCTTTCTGAAAATCTCCCTGGATGTAAAAGATATTCGATGAAAACTTCTCCCATTCTTTTTTCTGTGCAACGCCTTTGCGGCTGAACTCATTGATGCCAGCCAGCAGCTCCTCTTTAAATATATTTTCATCACTTGCTAAATAATCTATGCAATAAATGGCGAATGATGCAGGCAGGTTGTTACCGGTAAATAAGTTATATAAGGCGGGCACCAGTTTGCGCCGGGTAAGGTCGCCCTTGCCGCCGAATATTGTTATCAATGCCGGAAGCGGAGCTTTTTTTTCGTTCATAAAGAGCTGGGTTAAAATAAATATTGTGTGGCTAATGCCGGAATTAATTGCGGGAGTGAATAAAGATCAAAACTATGACAAATTCCATTGTTGACTGATTCATCGGCGGGGCGAGGCAGGCGAAAGATATACGATTCTTTCACAGGTTAAAAAATATTTCCGGTTCTTTATTACCGGTGTCCGGAAATAAACTTCATTTAAAGATTGAAGCATTTACGATCTCCCAAATATTTAAGGACCGACATTGGCGAGTATGCAGCATGGTTTTATGTTTGGCGTACTTGTGTCAAGTAATACAAACTATAATTAAAATAAGCTAATCTTTTCATTAAACAAAAATCATGCTTTATATGGCACAAGAAGCCCACGCCCTTTTCAACGCATCATTGCGCCAACTGTGGGCTATTATCCTGCACCAGGGATTCGCTTTTACCCAACAATTTTATAGCATCAAAGCCTCGTTTGCTGCCTTCTGTTTTAAAATTGCCAATAACTTATTGTAGTCCGCATAAGAGCTGCTCACTTCAATAATCCTTACCTTATAATATGCTTGCTCAGGTAATTCATCATTAAAAAAGACATCGACTTTTTATTGCTATCGGGAAGCAACGGTATATCAGTTAGCGTTTTTATCATTTGCGTAAGTCCTGTCATCTTCCGCACAAAAATGATATTGTGCTGTTAAATGGAAGGCTAAAAAAAGTAAAGTAGTAGTAAAAAATAGTTTCATAGATCCAGTGATTTAGATTTCAAATTAATCTAAATCACAGACTTGCGTTGTTATCAAAATGATAAAAGAGCTGCTTGCTCATGATATTTCGTGCTTTCCATATTAACTGATAAAATCTTCTGAAAGCTTTGCTGGATAAGAGGTGGCTTTCTGTTTTCGATGCTGCATCCGGTAGAGAGGAAAAGTATCCCGGCTCCTAATCAAGGATTGAAATGAACATGTGTCACCGACGCCGTTACGAATCCTAACCTTCTGATAATTTTTTTAGAAAATCTTCCTTGCGCCGGGTAGATACATCAATCTCTGAATTATCCATCATGGTTACCGAGCCTCTTTTACCTTTATTATAGCTCTTTACGTAAGAAAGATTGATAAGGCTGGAATTGTGAACCCTGAAAAAATTATAATCACTTAGCAATTCCTCAAATTCTTTCAGAGTTTTTGCAACAACCAGTTTCTGTTTATCTTTTAAAAATATGGTGGTATAGTTTATGTCTGCTTCACACCTCGCAATATCATCTACTTTTAAAACAATTATTCCGTTAAATACAGGTACACATATCTTTTGGGTGGAGGTATACAGATTGCCCAGAAGCGTTTCTAATTTTTTAGTGGTGTCAATTTTTGGATTTTTGTCCCGCATTCTATTTACTGCTTGCTTCAGATCATCTGCGACAACTGGTTTCAATAAATAATCCAAAGCGCTAACCTTAAATGCCTGTATTGCATATTTTTCGTAGGCTGTTGTAAAGATTATTTCAAAGTTAATTTTATCAAGTTTTTTCAAAAGATCAAAGGCTGTTTTATTATCCAACTGAACGTCCAGAAAAACCAGTTCAGGCTTATATTTGTTGATAGCCTTTTCCGCCTCTTCGGCCGTTTTAAAACTATCCATGACGTGGACTGACGAAGATAAATGTTCATCTACCAGACCGGCGAGCCTGTCAATACAATGCTGTTCATCATCAATTATTAAAGCTCTTATCATAGTTTAAATCTAAAAACTTAATTCCAAAGGCAATTTTACTTCTACTCTTGTTCCCTGTTCAAGGTCAGTCAATTTTACAAAAGCGTTCGCATTCTTTACTTTATTAATAATGTCAATTCTCTCTTTAGTAATCTTCATGCCGAGCGATCTTTTGCCTGAATTGTCTTTCAATGCTATTATACCATCAGTTACCTGCCTGCCAACGCCATTATCCTCTACTATGCAGCTAACCATTTCACCTTCTTTTTTAATATGGATAAATATATTGCCGATCCCTTGTTTTTTAGCAATTCCGTGCCAGATGCTGTTCTCAACGAAAGGCTGCAAAATTAATGGAGGCACCATTGTATTTTCTTTATCAATTGTATCATCCACTTCTATTTCGTAAGTAAATTTATCTTTTAGCCGTAGAGTTTCCAATTGCATATACAATTCAAGTGCCTTTAAATCTTCAAACAAAGGCACTTCCTTTTTTTCAGAATTTTCCAGCACCAGGCGCATCAACGTTGCGAATTTTGTTAAGTATTCATCAGCAACCTTAGTATTATTTTTTGCTATATAATCGCTGATGGAATTTAGTGAATTAAAAATAAAATGCGGATTCATCTGTGCACGGAGCGCCTTCATTTCCGTGTCACTTACTTGTGATTTTAGCTCAGCCTCTTTTTGCTTTTCTAATGCATCGCGTATTGCCCAGGTTATCAAGATTCTTTACTCCTTTAGCTGATTCCAGTGCCTGCAATTGGTAATGCAAGGCTTTTTGAAAGCGCTCAGAAGGCCTGACACCTTGTTTTTGCAAAAAACTATCCGGGGCAATGTTGTATACAGCAGCAATAGCAGTTAGCGCCATTGATGCATTATATTTTGAGCCGGTTTCATTATACAAGGTAAAAGACTTAGTGAGATAGTCAATAGCAAGAGAATAATTTTTTAGCTCGCTATAAACTGTGCCTATGTCTAAATAATTATTGGCAATACCTTTCTTCAGGCCTAATGATTTATTTAACTCCAAAGCTTTCAGATTATATTCAATCGCCTTCGCATAATTTTTAACCTTTAAATACATGCTCCCAACATTATTGCACAAAAGGGCTACCTGAACTACTTTCCCAAGTTCTTCATTCATTTTTATGGACGTAAGGGCATTATTCTATTGCCTTTGTATAATCAGCAAGAAAATAATAAACAGTCGCCATATTGCCGGTAAGCCTGGCTTTCCCCGCCTTATCCTGATCATCTTCGGCCATCAACAGACCCTTTTGCAAATAATCAATTGCATTGGTATAATCAGATAACGCAATATAATCTCCTCCGATCCGGTTTATTGCACTTATCATCATCGCCCTGTCATTAATCTTTGTAAAAATCTCCAAAGCCTTTTTTTGTATTGTAAGGCTTGTTTCAAAATCGCCACTAGTATAATAATAAAACTCCCTGTTATAATAGGCAGCCCCCAAATAAAACAGGTTATTGTTCTTTTGGGCCAGGGCAATAGCCTCATCTGTTACGGTCATACCCTTATCAGTATTATTATACCGATAGTATTCGGTGAGTTGTATCAGGAGCCTTAATCGTACTGTATCCTTCTGAGTACGTTTAGTCAACTCGTTCAATAATGAATCAGGTGGCTGGTCTTGAGCAAAGCAAGACGTAAGCATAATACAATAAAATAAAAGTAAGAGGGCTGGCCTCATAAGTCAGGTTGTTTGGAGCGAAGATGGACGTTCAGCTTAAGCTATTTAATATAAAAACTCTTTGGCAAAGACCACAATATTCAGCAAAGAATAAATGAAAGTCAGCAAAGAATATAACGGCGATAATTCATTGCGGCAAAGTAGTATTGATTACATAAAATTATGCTACAACGTTTTCAACGACGATTATGCCAAGATCATAAACCTTGAGGATATTGCAGAGCAATCTTTTGACGAGATGCAGGCTTTCCTTTTACTGCAGGAAAAGCAGACGAAAAAATAAATGAAGCAAATGAGAAGATGTCGACCGCCAGCAAAGCGTTTGCCGAGAAATATAATGTAAAAATTATCGAAGAAAAAAATGAGCCAGGTGAAAAACTCGGTGTAGCAGGTAAACTTAACCGGTATAAGAATGATGTGTATCTCGTTTTTTTCAAGTGCTACTGGCAGGATGGTGAAATTGTAAAAGTCATGAATGCCGGTAAAATTACCGAGGCCGAACAAGGGCGCAATTCACTCATCCGTTATGCAAATGAAGGGCTGGCAGCACTCGACACTCTAAAGAGTTTTGAAGGAGATCCGTCTTTAGCAAAACGTGCAAGCATGTCCTGGCATTTTATTAAAAAAACTGCCGAAAACGATCTCTCTAAACAAATGGATTATTTCCTGAAAAAGGAAACTTCGAAAAAGTAAAAAAAGCCTTTGATGCAAAATCACAAAGCAACCGGACAAAAAAAGATGTGGATGCATTTAATGATAGAGTTAAAGAAATTAATAACGCCACCAATTCCTTTAACGACGGTAAATACAAAAGTAAACAAAGGCCGGGACGAGGCTTTAAATAATTGGAATGAAGCAGAAAAATCTTTTACTGATAGCCATATGCCGTATTACAAATAACTGCCACGATTTACAAGCTGCCGATATTTACCGAAAAGTAACTCCAAACATTCGATTTGTCCGTTTGAGTTATCGAAAAGCCAAACTCCAAACATATAAGTTGTCAGTCCGAGTTTGTTGAAGACGGGAGAACTTTAACAACCGCCCTTTCCTGATAACACCGCCTACGACAAGCTCAGGCTGACAGTAAATAATTTACGATAGGCCGGTCTCTTTCTGAGGATTTGCTACCTGGTTTATTAATCAAATGAAATAATACTAAACTTAATTGTCCCTTC
>CAWGWY010000022.1:0-117406 GCA_963826435.1 uncultured Chitinophagaceae bacterium
AGCAGTTTTGAAATAATTTTTAAACATATTATTTGTTTGACTATAAATATCTATTAGCTAATTATCATTCCGTTCTTAAACTTTTCACCGGGTTTGCCAGTGCTGCTTTTATTGCCTGGAAGCTGATGGTGATAAGGGCAATAAAAATTGCCAGAAAACCTGCAGCAAAAAACATCCACCAGTTGAGTTGAATCCTGTAAGCAAACCCCTCCAACCACTTATTCATGGCATACCAGGCAAGAGGCGATGCAATAAGTATGGCCAGCAGGATAAGTTTGATAAAATCCCTTGAAAGCAGAGCGGTAACACCTGAAACAGAGGCTCCCAGTACCTTTCGGATTCCTATTTCTTTGGTACGTTGCTCAGCGGAAAATGCAGCCAATCCAAATAAACCGAGGCAGGCAATCAAAATGGCAATGAAAGTAAAGTATACCACGATGCGTGATGTTCGCTGTTCTTTTTCGTAATTGCGTTGAAAATCCTGGTCAAGGAAAGAATATACAAATGGTGTAGACGGGTATAGCTTCGCCCACAATTTATTCATCTCATTTAAAACCCGGGAATAATCTTTGGTTGTAAGACTCGCAATCAGGTACCCATACTTATTTGCAAAAAGGCCTGTTGTAAAGCCACAAGGTTTTATTTCATTATGTAAACTTTCAAAGTTGAAATTTTTTACCACGCCCACTATCTGCATATCACCATGAAAGTTACCTATGTCATACCTTATTTTTTTGCCAATGGCGTTATCCACTTCATATCCCAATTCTTTAACTGCCGCTTCGTTGAGTATGATGCTGGCGGAGTCAGCCGTAAACTCTTTGGAAAATGACCGGCCACTTTCCAGTTTAATACCCAGTGTCCCGAGATAATCATTTTCAATAGCTGAAAGACGTACATCCACAACATCATCTTTCGTTTTGCCTTCGGCATAAAAAAGCATATCGTTCAGGTCCGGAATACCGGGATACGTAGAACCGCTGGTCACTGCTTTTATGCCGGGATTTTTTAATAATTCATTTTTCAACGGCGTATAATTACTTTCAGAACTCATATAGGATTGCTGCATCGGCAAAACAATTTTTTGCTCTTTATTAAAACCAAGCTGTTGATTTTTCAAAAGACTCAATTGTTGCCAGATAACGATCGCTCCTAACACAAGGCATATGGAAATGGTAAACTGAAATACAACTAACCCTTTGCGGATAGCCGTAGCAGAAAAACTGTTTATTATTTTTCCTTTGAGTACGGAAACCGGTTTAAAGGCAGATAAATAAAAAGCCGGATATAAACCCGATAATAAACCTGTCAATACAGCGAGTCCGGTAATCCAAAAAATAAGAGTTGGCTCATCAAACGGATGCATGCTTTTTTGAGTCAGGCTGTTGAACGGAGGTAATAGTACCCATGCCAGTACGAATGCTACCATTAAAGCGATCAAACACATGAGAAAAGATTCACCGAGGAACTGGCGAATCAAAGAGCTCTTTTTTGCACCCATAACTTTTCTCACACCTACTTCTTTGGCTCGTTTTTGTGAACGGGCTGTACTAAGGTTCATAAAGTTGATGCAGGCAATCATTAGGATAAATACTGCTATTGAGCCCAGTATATACAGGTAAGTTATGTTTCCATTTGCAGCTATTTCGTTCCCGATAGAAGAATGTAAATAGATATCTTTTACAGGCTGTAAAAAAAGAGTTTTTGAAATGCCTGCAGCTTTCATTCCTTCCCCGGCATGCCTCTCAAAAAATGGATTTAGCTTTTGTTTAAATGCTTTTATATTTATCCCCGCTTTTAATTTTATATAGGTAAAGAAAATATTATTGGTGGTCCAACTGGTTTGATTCTGTACCCAGTTCCACATATCGTTGTTGCGCATAGTAAGAAAAAAGTTGGCGGGTATGTGCGACTTATTTTTTTCAGTACTGAAAACTCCGGTTACGGTATAATTGAGTTCGCCAAATGGAGTGGTAATCAGTATTGGTTTTCCTACTGGATTTTCGTTGCCAAAAAATTTATCAGAAAGCTCCTTTGAAATGACGGTGCTGCTGGGTTGGTTCAGCGCAGTAGCCGCATGCCCATAAATAAAATCATAGGTGAAGAGTTGAAAAAAAGTGGAGTCAACATAATAACCGTTTGTTTCAAAAAACTGTTTTCTTTCTCCCTTGTGCTCATATTTCATAAGCATGGTAGCTATATCAGGAAAAGTCAGCAAACGGGTAACCTGCTCTACCTCAGGTAAATCATTTTTTAGCCCCCATGCAAGCGGCCCGGGACCAGCCGCCCATGATTCTCCTTTACCTGTTTGTGAGGCCACGCGGAAAACACGGTCACCGTCTTTGTGATGTTTATCGTAACTGCTTTCATCAAAAATGTAGAGCATTATTAAAAGGCATGTAGCCAAACCCGTAGCCAGCCCAAAAATGTTAATGAATGAATATGTTTTGTTTTTTAATAAATTTCTCCATGCGAGTTTGAAATAATTTTTTATCATAAAAAATAATTTATACTTAAGTCCCGGATCAATATTGAGAGTGCTTTTTATCCTGGCATTTTAAAATCTTTCTGAATTTTGTAAAGCGCATTCCAAATCTTACCCGTTTTTTCTTGTGGTGATGCAATAAAAACCAGGTAAACTTTCTTTGCCTCCACATTCCGCAACACCTTTATTTCCATATTCAACTTTACGGGGGCACCATCTGCAAAAACACCAAACACATTCAACTGTGCGTTATAAATAATTTCATTGTGGCGTGCATTTTTTTTCTTGTCTACATCCGCACTTATTTTAGAAGTATCAACAACAAGTTTGCGATCTCTCGCAGTGCTACTGCATAAGCCTTTAAAATAATCAAGGAGGTAACGCCTTATTTCATCTTGTGAAATGCTGGTAATATTATCAAGTTGCGCAACAAAAGCATATGTGAAATAATCCGTTGAATCTCTTTTAAACATGCCTGGAGAAAAACGCAATTCTTCTGCACCTGTATAAGAAAACTCAGGAGCAAACACCGGTGGCAATGCAAACCTTTCAAACTCCCAGTTGGCAGGTTCTTTTAATAATTGTGCTTCTGCTTGCTGTGCGTGTACGGAAGGCAACAACAAAAATATCAGTGCAGAAATTGAAAAGATATTTTTCAATACTGTGGTGGTTATACCTCTGTATAGTTTATTCTTTACAGGATTAATTTGTTCTGTCACCCTTGTCATAAAGGTTGCTTTTACTTGCAGGATGGTCATAGTTTTCATGTCAAATGGAAATTGAAAATTCATCATTTCATATTTTAAATCTGCTTTTTCTTCCTGCATCTTATTAATTATCTTTTCTTATTCCGTTCTCAAGCTTTTCACCGGGTTAGTCATCGACGCTTTTATCGCCTGGAAGCTTACAGTTAATAAAGTAATGACCAATGCTCCAATGCCCGCCAACACAAAAATCCACCAGGATATTTCTGTGCGATATTCATAATTCTGTAACCAGTTATGAAGGAAATAGTAAGCAACAGGAATGGCGATTAAGCAGGAAATAAAGACCAGCATCACAAAGTCTTTTGACAACATTTTCCAAAGATTGATGCCGGAAGCGCCGAGGACTTTACGAATACCGATTTCCTTCTTTCGCTGCTCTGCCACAAAAGAAGCAAGTGCAAATAAACCAAGGCAACTGATAAAAATGGCAAGGGAAGCAAAGAATCCTGAGAGCTTTCCTATGCGCATTTCTGCGGCGAATTTTCTACCATATTCTTCATCTACAAATTTGTAATCGAACGGCGCTCCGTTAACATGTTTTTTAAATACGGGTTCTATTTTAGCTATAGCTTCATTTATGCCCAACTTCGGATTCAGTTTTATCGATAGAATACTTCCCGGCCATTGAACTATGGACGTGAGGGTCGGCCGAACTGGCTTGTAAGGCGATTCAGCTACCACATCTTTTATTACACCAATTATCTTATAATCTTTCCCGTCCTTTCTCAATACTTCGCCTACCGGGTTTTTTAAGTTCATATATTTTGCTGCTGCTTCATTGATGACGTAGCTGAAAGAATCGCTAGGAACGGCTTTTGAAAAATCCCTGCCGTCAACAAATTGCCACCCGACCGTTTTCCCATAATCATGACTTACCCATTCCAATGCAAAATTGTCCAGGAAATTTGGATCCTTTCCTTTCCATTCAAACCCACCTGAATTGGCAGAATTCTGAATTACAAATCCGTATGACTCGGCCATATCCTCAACTGCGCCGGTAGCCAAAAAATCATTGCGCACAGCTTCGTAATGCTCATGTACTTCATTTGTTTTCATTTGCACATAAATCAGCTTGTCGCTGCTATAGCCTGTAGAGCGGTTCTTTGTAAATTGAATCTGCCGGTAAACAATAATGGTTCCTATAATTAAGGCAACAGAAACCGTGAACTGTAAAACCACCAATACTTTGCGTGGCACCACGGCAAGACGTCCCGCCCGGAAAGTTCCCTTTAAAACTTTTACCGGATTAAAAGACGACAGGTAAAAAGCGGGATAGCTTCCCGCAATCAATCCAGTAATTAAAGTAAACCCAAGACCTGCAATCCAGAACAAGGGTTCAGTCCATAAGATGCGCATTTGTTTATCTGCCACTGCATTAAACCATGGCAGAGAGAGTTGAACAATAGCTAGAGATAGCACGAAAGCCAGCAACGCCACCAATAGTGATTCGCTCAGAAACTGGTTTATTAACTGGCTGCGAACAGAGCCGATGGCTTTTCGAATGCCCACTTCCTTGGCCCGTTTTTCTGACTGCGCGGTACTTAAGTTCATAAAATTGATACAAGCCAGCAACAACACAAAAACACCAATAATACCAAAGAGCCATACGAACTGAATTCGGCCACCAACATTTGTTCCCTGCCTGAACTCTTCATATAAATGCCATTTACTCATTGGATGCAAGAGGAATTTCGTTACAGAAGACACAGCCTCTTTCTTAACGTTGTTTATCTTAATGTCCGCTATTCTTTTAGAAATGCTTTCAGGAGATGTATTGGGAGAAATTTCTGCTAAAACCTGTACGTAATTATTATTCCAGTCATCTTTACGCAGCCAGGGACTCAATGAAAGGTATAAATCAAAAGGTGCTATAAAAGTCACATCTTTAAATTCTGAATTGAATGGCAGATCCATATAAACGCCGGTTACTTTCACATCAGCCCGGTTGTCAATGCTGATCGTTTTGTTTATGGGATCAGTGTTGCCAAATAGGATTTTTGCAGAATTTTCAGAAAGAAGAATAGAATTAATATCTGCCAACCCGCTTCTTGTTCCCTTCAACATTTCCAATGCTAATATTTGCGGGCCATCACTTTCCATATAATTACCCGGGCGGTTGAATGCTTTTTCGCCATAGATTAGCGTATGTTCATCAGTAAATGTGGAAGTAGCTACGTGCTGAAAGTTATCCGCAAAAGACGATCGCAGCTCGCTGCTTGCCGGCAAAGGGTTGTATGGGCTTGTTGAGGTTTCCCCCTTCCAGCTTTCCTGCCGCATCACTTTTACAATACGGCTGTAATTTTCATTGTATTTGTTAAAAGAAAGTTCATCATAAATCCAAAGTGCGATCAGCATGGCGACGGCCATACCCACAGCGAGGCCGCCAATGTTGATGAACGAGGAAATTTTATTTTTAGTAAGATTTCTCCAGGCGATTTTGAAATAATTTTTAAGCATAAAATTTATTTTATTCAGTGCGTAATGATTTAATGGGATTGGCCATTGCCGCTTTTATTGCCTGAAAACTCACGGTTACCAATGCTATTACGATTGCGAGTAAGCCGGCAACCAAAAAAATCCACCATGAAATGGTAACCGGGTAAGCATAACTCTGCAACCAGCTGTTCATCGCTATCCATGCAATAGGTGTCGCAATTAACATTGCAACGAGCACCAGCGTTAAAAATTCTTTAGAAAGCAAATTGAACAAAGTAACCGGGCTGGCACCCAATACTTTTCTTATTCCGAATTCTTTTGTTCGCTGCTCTGAAGTAAACATCACAAGACCTAACAAGCCAAGGCAAGAAATGAATATGGCAAGAAATGCGAAGTAGTTGGCGAGTTGGCCAACTACCTGTTCACTTTTGTAAAGCTTTGCATATTCTTCATCAGAAAATTTATAGGTGAACGGAAATTTTGGGTTGAGCGATTTACAAATTTTTTCGAGGCTGGCCAATGCTTCTTTCGTTTTGCCAGGCTCAGTTTTTACCAGTGCGCTACCCCATTCAATATGTTCACCGAGGCGAAGTACCAATGGGTTTATGGATGTATGCAGCGAATTGAAATGAAAATCCTTCAGCACGCCAATGATAGTTCCTTTCTTCTGCCAGAATGTAAGCGGCTTTCCAATGGGATCTTTGTAGCCAATTATCTTTAATGCAGATTCATTTATAAGATACCCGGCTGAATCCGTTGGAAAGTCTTTTGAAAAATCCCTGCCCTGTGCAAGCCGCAGGTGCATTGTTTTAGTAAAATCATATCCAACCGCTGATTGAGTAAACTCAATGTCAGCATTTGGATCTTTTCCAATCCAATCCACCCCTCCTGTCCCGTTTTCAATCTTCGTCGGTATATCGGTGATACGGGAAATATTTTTTATGCCTTGTGTTTTTAATGATTCATTTTTAAACAATTCATATTTTGCAATGAGATCACCTTCCAACGGAATATAAATTAAGTTCTCCCTATCGTAGCCGAGATTAATATTTTGAATATAATTCACCTGCTTTCTCACGACGATAGTTCCGATAATTAATATTATTGAAAGCATGAACTGGAAAACGACAAGCCCTTTACGAAACCATAAGGCCCCACTCGAAAATTTCAGGGAACCTTTTAAAACACGAGCCGGCCTAAAGGATGACAAGTACCACGCAGGATAGCTTCCGGAAATAAGGCCGGTAAAAAATAACAACCCTGCAACGCTGAGCCAGAATGTTACATCCGTAAAAGGAATGTGAATTTGCTTCCCGGTAAGTTGGTTAAACGAAGGCAGGATAAATATCACTATCGCAAGTGAAACCATAACTGCTATGGATACAATAAACAATGCTTCCCCGATAAATTGCTTGATCAAAGCAAAACGAAATGCCCCAACCACTTTTCTTACTCCGATTTCTTTGGCACGCTTTAATGATCTTGCTGTTGTAAGATTCATAAAGTTGATGCAGGCGATCAATAAAATAAAAATGGCCACGATACTGAACATCCGGACATATTGAATTCTTCCGCCAGATAACTCCCCGTTCTTATCGAAATTTGAATGCAGGTAAATATCTCCATAACGTTGCATTCCTAAACGTATGTAAGAATGCGCTGTTTGCTCCTTATTGTAGTTATCCAAAAATCTTGCAATCTTTTTTTCAAAGGCCTTTGCATTGGTGCCTTCACGAAGCGTGAGAAATGTTTGAGGACCGTTATTCGTCCAGTCTTTTGCCCAACTATTGCCTTCAAGAAAAGATTGCCAGTTAAGCATATAATCAAATTGCGCTGTACTATTCACGGGAACATTTTCAAAAACAGCCGTAACCTTTAAATCCTTTTCGTTCTGATAGCGTATTGTTTTACCAATCGCCTGTGCAGGTGATCCGAAAAATTCTTCAGCCATCTTCCTGGAAATGGCAATATCTAAAGACGATTGCAATGCTGTTGCTGCATTGCCCTCTAATAACGGATAGGTAAACATTTTAAAAAAATCCTGCCCGGCATGATTTCCATCCTTCTTAATTATTTTATTATTTGCTTCAAAAGTGCTCAGTTCGTTCCATGCGTAGTTAGTTGCGTATTGAACGTCCGGCAATACTTTTTTCATTTCATCAGCCATTACACCAGGGCCACCAAGAAAGGCAGATGTTTCTCCATCGCGGTATTGTCTTTCAATAATGCTGTATAATCGTTTGCCATTCTTATGAAATGCATCTACTTTGTATTCATCAATTACCCATAGCATAATCAGCAGACTGCAAGCCAGCCCGAGCGCCAGGCCCATAATATTGATGAAAGAAAAAGCTTTGCTTTTCCAGATATTTCTGAAGGCGATTTTGAAATAATTTTTTATCATAACTATATTTTTATTCCGTTTTCAATTGCTTCACTCGGTTCGCAATGACGTTACCGGGTTTGCTATGGCCGCTTTTATTGCCTGAAAACTTACGGTACATAAGGCAACTAAAACTGCTATTGAACCTGCCACTACAAACACCCACCAGCTTATGTTAGTTCTATACGCAAAATCCTGCAACCATCGGTTGGAAAAATAATATGCCACTGGTGAAGCAATTATTATCGCTGTTAGTATCAATCCCAAAAAATCTTTGGTAAGCATAACGGTAATATTTGCAACACTTGCGCCCAACACTTTTCTGACACCAATTTCTTTTGTCCTTCTTCTGGCAGTGAACATGCCAAGACCAAACAATCCCATGCATGAAATAAAAATGGTAATGCTCATTGCAACATTCATCAGCCATCCGGTCTTTTTCTCCTGTCCATATAACTTCACTATTGATTCATCCAGGAAACTATAATCAAAGGGAGTTTCAGGAAATATTTTTTTCCACTGCTTTTCTATTTGGGATAAAATGTTTTTTACGTTGGCGATATTTTCTTCTCCTGCAGCAAGTTTAACAGCCAAACTGAACTTTCTGCCGGGCTCATTTTCAATAACCGTTGGCTGTATTACTTCATGAAAAGAACCGGTATGAAAATCTGCTACCACGCCCACTATCGGATAAGCTCTTTCAACAGGATACGATTGTTGATATAGTAACTTTCCCACTGCATCCTGCGGATTTGCAAACCCAATCCTTTTTGCCATGGTTTCATTAACAACCAATTCATTCAGGCTATCACTATGCAGCATATTTCTTCCGGCAATAAGTTTCATTTTGTAAAAGAGAATAAAATCCTCATTGCCTATTTGCGCTGATGTCTGCACAGGTATTTCTTCCTTGCCCTTGTACTTATAGTTGTCGATGCTTTGAGCAAAACCCATAGGCGCATTACCCTGCAATAAAACTTTATCAATTCCCTGAATCTGTTTCAATGTGTTTGCCAGCACTTGTAATTTTCCTTCATGATCGTTCCAGTTATTCATGGTTATAACAGCATCTGTATTGAAGCCTTTATCGGCTGTGCTCATAAAATTTATTTGCTTGCCAATTACTATTACGCCAATGATAAAAATCAAAGAAATGGTAAATTGAAAAACAATCAAGATCTTTCGCAAATTGATCTTATCGATTCCTCTTTGTGTTACCATTCCCTTAAGACTTAACACAGGTAAATAAGAAGCCAACACTCTTGCCGGGTAAAATCCTGCGAGCAACGAAGTGAACAATGTAACTATCGTTAAAAAAAGAAGTGCTGATAAATCGAAAAGATGAAATGTAACTCCTGCGGGGATATAATCACTGAAAAGAGATAATGCCGGATTAACCAGCAACACAGAAAGAATTACTGCGAAGGAAGTCAGCACAAAAGTTTCAGTCAAAAACTGGAACATGATATTTCTTTTGCTGCTGCCCATTACTTTCCTGACGCCAATCTCTTTTGCACGTTGAATAGATTGAGCGGTGGATAAATTAATAAAATTGAATACCGCAATAATTAAGATAAATAAAGCAACTCCCATCAATGCATATAATGTAGGCAGGTAGGGCTTTCTGAAGTTGTCGCCATCATCGCCGCGGTGGAAATCACTTGTAAAGTGAACGTCACCAAGTGGCTGCAAGCGCATGGTTAATGAAGTGCTCTTATCAGGAAACTTTACATTGTCTTTTATAAATGCTGAAAACCTTTTATTGATTTGGGACTCGGTCACGCCTTTTGATAATTTTACAAAAGCCATTGAACGATGGGGGTTCAGGCTGCTCCAGTCTTCTGTCGGAATTTGATTTTTTAAAAAACTATGTGTTGCCGTGCTGATGGAAATAAAATCGGTGTATCCAAAATCAGTATTTCCACTCCAGTCCTTTACAACCCCGGCTACACTTAGCCGTAACGAATCGTCATAGATTACGGTTTTCCCAATCATCTTCTTAACCGGGACATCACCAAAGTACTGATGTGCCCTTTTTTCTGTAAGCACTACTTTAAAAGGTTCATTCAAAACCTGTGCATTTCCTGCCAGCCATTTATATTTGAATATGTCAAAATATTGCGGCCATATAATAACGTTTGAAGCAACATAAGAACCCTCAATTCTGCTGTTAAATTTTTTACCGGATTTATTTCCTTCCGGGATTGTTACACCAGCGCCCAACGAATAAATACCTGCCTCAGCTTCAAACCCGGGAATTTGATTTTGAAACCCTGCCACATCCGAAACCGGACTATTTAGAAATTGCTTTTCAGCACCGTCTCTTTGCACTTCACCAACAATTCGATATATGCGATCTCCCTCCGGATGAAACCTGTCAAAACTGAATTCATAATTTGTAATAAGATAAATTACAATGCACGCGCAAATTCCTAACGCAAGCCCCAGCACATTAATGGTGGCATAAATTTTATGGCGACTAATATTTCTCCATGCGATTTTGAAATAATTTTTTATCATAACTATATTTTTATTCCGTTTTCAATTGCTTCACTCAGTTCGCAATGACGTTACCGGGTTTGCTATGGCAGCCTTTATTGCCTGGAAGCTAACTGTTACCAGCGCTATTGCGATAGCAAGCAAACCTGCAACCAAAAAAATCCACCATGAAATTGTAACCGGGTAAGCATAATCCTCCAACCACTTATTCATCGCTATCCATGCAATAGGTATCGCAATTAACATTGCAATGAGCACCAGCATTAAAAATTCTTTGGAAAGCAAATTGAATAAAGTAACCGGGCTTGCACCTAATACCTTTCTTATTCCGAATTCCTTTGTTCGCTGCTCTGAAGTAAACAATACAAGCCCTAACAACCCAAGGCATGAAATGAATATGGCAAGAAATGCGAAGTAATTGGCAAGCTGACCAACCACCTGTTCACTTTTGTAAAGCTTAGCGTATTCGTCGTCGGAAAATTTGTACGTAAAAGGAAATTTCGGATTGAGTGATTTACAAATTTTTTGCAGACTCGCAAGCGCCGCTTTAGTTTTGCCAGGCTCAGTTCTCACGAGTGCGGCGCCCCATTCAATATTTTCGGCAAGACGAAGTACCAACGGATTTATAGGTGTGTGAAGCGAATTAAAATGAAAGTCTTTCAGCACACCAATTATAGTTCCTTTCTTTTGCCAGAATGTAAGCGGCTTACCGATGGGATCTTTATATCCGATTCTTTTTAATGCAGATTCATTTATAAGATATCCAACCGAATCTGTTGGAAAATCTTTTGAAAAATCTCTTCCTGCGGCAAGTTGAAGATGCAACGTTTTTGCAAAATCATAGCCGACTGCAGAATGCGTAAACTCAATAACAACATTCGGGTCCTTTCCCTCCCACTCCACACCGCTGGTACCGTTAGTTATTTGCGTAGGTATATCTGTAATACGCGATACATCTTTTATGCCGGGCATATTTAAAACCTGGTCTTTGAATAATTCATACTTCATAGTAAGATCGCCTTCCAATGGAATATAAAGCAGGTTTTCTCTGTCATAACCAAGATTGATATTTTGGATATAATTTACCTGTTTGCTTACAACGATTGTCCCGATAATTAATATGATCGAAAGCATGAATTGAAAAACAACCAGCCCTTTGCGAAACCATAAAGCGCCGCTTGAAAATTTCAATGAACCTTTTAAAACACGAACCGGTTTAAAAGATGATAAATACAATGCAGGGTAGCTTCCGGAAATAAAACCGGTTAGCAATAACAATCCTGCAATGCTTAACCAAAATGTTACATCAGTAAAAGGAATATTAATTTGCTTGCCCGTAAGCTCATTAAATGAAGGCAATATAAGCACTACAATAGCAAGGGAAATAACAATGGCTATAGATACTATAAACAAAGCCTCTCCCATAAATTGCCTTATTAAAGAAAAGCGAAATGCACCAACCACTTTTCTTACGCCAATCTCTTTGGCCCGCTTTAGTGATCTTGCTGTTGTAAGGTTCATGAAGTTGATACAGGCGATCAATAAAATGAAAATGGCGACGATACTAAACAATTGTACATATTGAATTCTCCCGCCTGACAGGTTTCCGTTTTTGTCGAAATTTGAATGCAGGTAAATATCTCCGTATCGCTGAATCCCTAAACGTAAATAATTATGTGTGGTTTGTTCTTTATTGTAGTTGTCTAAAAATCTTGAAATCTTTTTTTCAAAAGCTTTTGCATTCGTACCATTACGAAGCACGATATATGTTGCAGGCCCGTTATTCGTCCAGTCTTTTGCCCAGGTATTACCATCCAGAAAAGATTGCCAGTTGAGAATGTAATCAAACTGGCTGGTACTGTTTTTAGGAACATTATTGAATACCGCTGTAATTTTTAAATCCTTATTATTCTGATAACGTATAGTCTTCCCGATTGCCATCGCCGGCGAACCAAAAAATTCCTCAGCCATTTTTTTTGAAACAGCAATATCCAAAGGTGATTGCAATGCGGTTTCGGCATTGCCTTCTAACAAAGGATAAGTAAACATTTTAAAAAAATCCTGCCCCGCATGGTTCCCATTCTCTTTTATTATTTTATTATTTGCTTCAAAGGTGCTCAGTTCATTCCATGCATAGTTTGTGGCATAGTGCACTTCAGGCAATACACGTTTCATTTCATCAGCCATTATACCGGGTCCTCCATGAAAAGCATTTACCTGCCCATCGTGGTATTGTCTTTCATACACACTGTACAACTGCGAACCTTTTTTATGAAAGGCATCCACCTTATATTCATCAATAACCCACAACATTATAAGCAGGCTGCAGGCCAAACCCAGGGCAAGCCCCATAATATTGATAAAAGAGAAAACTTTGTTTTTCCAAAGATTTCTGAAGGCGATTTTGAATCCGATAGCTATCGGATAATTTTTTATCATGGTCTGAACTATGACTTTTTATGTCCAAAGGACTCCTTCGGAGATTAAGTGACTTTTTATGATTAATGGCATTCCCCTTTAGGGGTTAGGGGTTCATTCCGTTCTCAAACTCTTCACCGGGTTGCTCAACGCCGCCTTAATACTTTGATAACTCACCGTGAGCAATGCGATGAAAACAGTAACTACCCCCGCCACTGCAAATATCCACCACTCAATGTCAATTTTATATGCAAAGTTTTGCAGCCAGTTATTCATCGCCCACCATGCAACAGGAAAGGCAACCAATATGGCGATGCCAACAAGCTTTAAAAAATTCCCTGAGAACATGGTAACAATATTACCAATGGACGCACCCAATACCTTACGCACACCAATTTCCTTAACCCGCTGTGCCGCTACGAATGTTGCGAGGCCAAACAAGCCGAGGCATGATATTAAAATAGCGAGCAATGCAAAGTAATCCGATAGCTTACTTACTACCTGCTCACTTTGATAAAGGTTTGCATAAGCCAAATCTGAAAACTGGTAAGTAAAAGGAAATTTAGGATTCAATGTTTTGCAGATCGTTTGCAAACCTGCAATCGCATCTTTCGCTTTGCCCGCACGGGTACGGACCAGGATGGTGCCCCATGGCCATTTTTCATCGAGCCTTATAATGAGCGGATCTATGGGATCGTGCATGGAGCTGAAATGAAAATCTTTTATAACGCCTATGATGTTGCCGGCACGATTTCCCCACGTCACCTCTTTGCCAATGGGATCTTTCATACCAATTCTATTCAAAGCAGTTTCATTTATAATAAAGCTCATCGAGTCAGCATAATCTTTGGAGAAATCACGGCCCTCTTTAAATTGAAGCTTCATGGTTTTTGCAAAATCATAACCCACTACACCATCGGCAAAAGATACATTTTCATTAGGGTCTTTACCCGGCCAACTTATGCTGCTGGTATGATGTTCTATAATCGTTGGCGAATTGCGCATCTTGGTGACATCCACGATTGAAGGCAGTTTGCTTACTTCATCTTTAAACACTTCATACTTATTTATCAACTCGCCTTCTATAGGAATATAGATAAGATTTTCCCGATCGTAGCCAAGGTTTTTAGTTTGAATAAAATCCATTTGACGATAGATCACGATCATACCTACTATAAGAATGATGGAAAGTGCAAACTGGAAAACCACCAGCCCCTGTCTGAAGAATGTAGCAGCATGGCTAAACTTAAGTGTGCCTTTCAATACCCTTACGGGCTTTAATGACGAAAGAAAAAATGCCGGATAGCTCCCTGCAACGAGACCTGTAACAATCAGCAGGCTAACCAATGCCATCCAGAAAACAGGGTGACTAACGGGAAGGTATAACTGTTTGCCTGTAAGGCCATTGAACGCCGGCAGTAATAATGCGGTAGTAACAACAGCAATGATCACTGATAATAACGTAAGCAACATCGCCTCGCCAATAAACTGCCCGACCAATGAAGAACGCTTCGCTCCTATCACTTTGCGAAGGCCCACTTCTTTTGCACGCTTTGATGCCCGTGCCGTAGCAAGGTTCATGAAGTTGATACAGGCGATAAGCATGATAAAAATAGCTATGAGCGTAAAGAGATTCACATATTCAATACGGCCGCCATCTATCTTGCCGTTGGTAAAATTGGAATGCAGGTATTTCTCCGGGAAAGGTTGCAGTGCCAGCTCGATTGAAACACTGGGATCTTTTTGCGAATAGCGGTAAATGAAATCTTTGATCTTCGCCTGCACGGCCGCAGGGTTTGCATCTGCACGCAGCTTTACAAAAGTCTCCGGGCTGGTATTGCCCCAGTTGTGCACCCAGTCATTTTGTTTTACATAATCTATCCAGCTTCTTATAAAATCAAATTGCTGTGAGGAGTTTGCAGGAATATTTTCAAACACACCGGTTACCTTCAGGTCTTCTTTATTTTCAAAGCGTATCGTTTTACCGATGGCGTTAGCCGGGTTGCCGAAAAAATTATCCGCCATGTTGCGGGAGATAGCGATGCTGTTTGGTTCATTCAAAACCGTTGCAGCATTGCCCTGCAACAGCGGGTAACTGAACATGCGAAAGAAATCGAGCCCGGCAAACCTGCCATTGTTTTTATTTACTTTATTGTTTGCCTCAAATGTGCTTTGCGAACCCGGCGCTGCGGCATAGTCTGTGGCTGCGGTATATTCTATTTCGGGAATTACTTTTTTCAATTCATCTGCCAGCAGCCCCTGTGTGGGATAGCTTGCATCGGTTTTACCATTAGCAATCCAGCGCTCGTACACCTGGTAAAGTTGCTTACCATTTTTATGAAAAGCATCCACGCTGCGCTCGTCCTGTATCCACAGCATAATAAGCATACTGCACGTAAGCCCCAGCGAAAGGCCGAGTATATTGATTGCAGAAAACGCTTTGTTGCGAACTAGATTGCGCCAGGCGACTTTGAGGTAATTTTTAATCACGGCTGTTTAATTTAATATCAAATCATTCTTGATGTTTCAGTTATAAACTAAAACCTTGCCGTTGGTTTATGGTTTTGGAAATGAGTGATTTATGGGCGGGTGATAGTGGCGAGGTGTTCGGTTTTGATACGGTTGTGTGCGGTGGTGGTGAATGAATCAATGTTGAATACAATCATTTCCTTATTCTTGTTGCATTCGATTGTATAACTTCCCAGCGGGGTTTTCACAGTATAATCTCCCGGCTATAATATCTTTTCCGTGAAACCCCGATGCTTGATTAAACATTGAATTATTACAAAGCCAATCTATAAATCTTTATGATGCATGATTAATGTGCAGAAATGCGAGGCGTAAACAGCAGAGTGCTTATTTAAGGCCAGTGTACCAAGATGAAGAAGACGGGCTCTTTTTAGTTTGAAGAACCTTCAGGCATCGGGGTTTCATTTCCCGGGTTCCTGTTTATTGTTAGCTTATTTAAGAAAGCCTGATTGAGAAAGGAAAGAATTTGCTATTATTGTCGGATCAACTTTTTTAATTTATGAAAAATGGCCTAAGAGTTTGCATAATATTAATTTTTGCAGTTTTCATTTTTTCGTGTGGCAAGGATGTCCCAAACACGCCTGCACCACCTCCTGTTACTAACAGCAGTGATTCGCAACTTGTAATATCTACAATGGTTTATTCTTCGATTCAAAACCCAGGCAATAGTTTCTTTAAATACCAGTTTGAATATGACGTGCTAAAGCGTGTAACAAAGATGACCGGCCTTCGCTTAAAAAACGGTGCATATTCTCCTGAGGAACTTAGCACTTATTATTACCAGGGAAATGATACATTGGCATTTAAAAAAACTGTCGAAGCTGTTTCTGGCTCGGCACAGTATAGCGGCATATGGCTTTATTATTATGATAATCAGCAAAGATTAATGAAAGATTCCAGCAATGACGGATCGTATATAGAGGTCAACGACTATAAATATTTAAATAATCAAATTGTATCCTCTGGTTATGTTAGTCATCCTGCTGATTCGACAATCTATCCATCAAATGATACGGCCTTTTTAAATGGGACCGGTCAGGTTATACAGGTTAATGCTTCTTATCCTTTTAATAGCACCTCTGTCACATACTCTTATGATACACACCCTGGCGTGCTTAATCTCCTTAATATCCGATCTACCTATCGTCCTTTTCCTATAAATAATCATTTGCTGGAAGATTTTGTAGCGATAAAAAACAATGTAATTTCTATAGATAATTTTCAACCTATCGGCAACATAGTAACACAGGCATGGACTTATGATAATTCTGGTTTTCCTAATGATGTAAATATCACGTTTAGTGGAAGTCCTAATAGTGATTTGAATGTCGCGTTTTTGTATAAAAAGTTATAGCCTCGCTATCCTTAGTATACCCATAAATTAAAATCTTCACTGTCCCAGCTATCCTAAGTCTGCCAGTAACTTAAAAGCTGCGCTGTCCTGACGTTTGCAACTCAGGACAAAAACACTAAACCACCTATTTCCCTTCCCAGCGGGGTTTTCACAGAATAATTTCCTAACTCTGGTACAACTTCCGTGAAACCCCGATGTGCGCTTAAACCTTAATTTATTATAAAGCCACTCTATAATTCGTTATGCTGCAAAATCAACGTACAGAAATAGATGGGCAACATTGAAGTATTTACATTTACCGACATCCGACTAAGATAAAAATACGGGGGTATTAAGGTTAAAGAGCATCCAGGCATCGGGGTTTTATTTCCCGTCTTTAAATTTTGTTAGCCTATGTAAGAAGGGAAATAAAAAACCCCGCTGAGAAGTAATAACTCAGTTTCCTTTCTCCTCAGGTAATGCGCTGCCTGCTTGTTGATTTTACCCAAAATAATTTTTTACAATTAGGGCAAACAGGCTTTGCTGTGGGCTGCTGAAATGTTTGCGTATAGCCGCAGCTTTTACAGCTATGGTCTCCGGCCACATCAATATGGGCAGTAGCTTTATCCAATTCTTCGGGATAAATCGGCAGTCCGGCTTTAATGTCATTTTCTTTACGAAAAAAAATACTGAACTCCCCTGAAATTTCTATGTAGATGCGTTCAACCTGGCCTAACTGGGAAATCTTTTGAAGGCGCAGATTTGTGAACAGGTCGTTGATGTCAAGTTTTTCTTTTTTTAACGCATCAAGGTTTACAACATTTTTATGATCCATTAAACAACGTACTTCTCCCTCCAGCCATTTATCCAGTTTTTTATATTTGTGAGACAGGTAGGTCATTAACCTGTAAAGCCCCAGCACAGCTATAAAAACGGCTACTCCATTCAGCAAGGGCACATCATCATATAGCATAGGGTCACCTGCTGCAGATCCCAATCCTACAATTATAATTACATCATAAATATTGAGCTGCTTTATTTCCGTTTTGCCACTAAGCCTGAAGAATAGCATCATAAGCAAAAACATAACTGTCGTGCGAAATACTACTTCAAAAAGAAAAAACCATGTGTATTGATCGCCCTTAAACATTCTGCTCCATTCAAGTGCTTCTACCATAGTGTTGATTTTTTAAATAATATTTTATGAATCGAAAATAATAAAAGCCGGACTGTTCTGTGTGCATCCGGGCTTGAATAGTAAAAGTAATTTTTAAAAAGTTATGGCCCCTGATACTTGATTTCAATCTTCGATTTCACGGCATACTCTTTCGACCATAAATTCTTTACGTGTCCAGGAAATCCTTACGGAGAAATTCCGTTGCCTAGTAAACATTGCGGGATCTGTTAGGTTTAAAGTGCCTCCAGGCATCCGGGTTTTATTTCCCGGCTTCAAATGTTGTTATAGCCTGCGAAAGCAGGCAAATAAAAACCCCGCTGAGAATCTGCGCCGTCCTGACGTTTGCAACTCGGGGACAAACTATAAGAGGAATTAATTCAGGTAGGCTGGTTGCTTAATTCCGCTATTTCTTTTCTTCATGATTTAAAAAGTTGCCCGGTCCGGAAGTTTTAACCTTAGTAGAATTGCTATAATAAAAATACTCCCCCGTAAAATCCCTTGCGTATTTTCACTTTTTCCAAAGAAAAAGATGGTGTTTTTCCAAAAAAGAAAATTAAAAAAGTGAAAAAGTAATTTTATTTGGTCGTACTTTAAATTAAAAAAGTGAAAAAGTAATTTTATTTGGTCGTACTTTAAATTAAAAAAGTGAAAAAGTAATTTTATTTGGTCGCACTTTAAATTAAAAAAGTGAAAAAGTAATTTTATTTGGTCACACTTTAAATTAAAAAAGTGAAAAAGTAACTAACTGTTCCCGCTCTTTTGATGAAAGTACCGGGAAACAAATTTTATCTGGTCATTCTTAAATTTCCCTCCTGCCGGTTTTCATAGCACAATCCCTCGCTATTCTTAGCCTGCTATAACTTAAAATCTACGCTGTCCAGCTATCCCTGGTCTCCTATAACTTAAAAAGCATTGCTGTCCTGGCATTTGCAACTCAAGACAAAAATACTAAACCCCAGCTATCATTTAGTCCGTCTATGACTTAAAATCTATGCTGTTCCCAGCTACCGATAGTCTTCTGTAATTTAAAATCTGCGCTGTCCTGACGTTTGCAACTCACGACAAAACGTTAAACTATAAAAGAAATTCAATATCAGGTAAGCCGTACTTTTTCTTGATCTCTCCTGAAAGGGACTTGGCGACCCAATGTAGATCGGCTGAATCCTCTGCGAAAGCCTCAGCTACGACTAAAAAACTTCTGCACGAACACACAACCGGCGGCCTGTCCCGGTCTTTGCAATACCTTAAAATTGGAGCAATGAGAAGGCTAACCTGAACCAAATTACCAACACTATAGCCAGCAATAGAACCTGGGCGTGAACGAATTCAATATTCGTACTCATCAATAGGTAAGTAATGATCGTGCATTCCCAGGTCACCTACCCGGAGAGCAGAAAACATTTCTAAGGATAAGTTGGAATATATCAAAACTTCTATCTATTTTAAGTTTTTAATAAAAGACTAACCATGACACCTCAATTAAAAAAATTTCTTTTGCTCCACTGCTTCTTATTTGCAACTGCCCTTATCTCCTGCTCAAAAACTACTGGCGAAAAAGGAGCGAAGGAGGCTGAAGGAACTTACACCGGCCTTATGACGTTCTTTGATGGCAATACAAATCTCCGTTACGATAATTATATTATCAAGGTAGAACATCGGTCACAGGAAAAAATAAGAGTCTCCTGCTAATCAACACCGCAGATTTTTGACATGTTGAAACAAAGGTAACGTTGGTTAATGGAACGATAACTTCTTACGGCAGTCCATTGATGTATTTTGTCAACCAGGTATAAAATATTTTGCGCTTGGTAATTTCAATGGAGGTCATATGTATAATTTTGATGGATACAAATAATTTTTTTAGTCTTTGTGGTCTGGCCCAGCTATCCTTAGTCTGCTATAATTTAAAATCTGCGCTGTCCTGATGTTCGCAACCCAGTAAAAAAAACACTAAACCATCCTTTTTAACTCCTGATCGTTTCGCTATAAAGTTTGCAGGCATTTAAAAACGATACTGTAAAGCTTAGGATGCGATTGCCCTGTTTTTTCGGTAATGATTTTACCATTCATTACAGCTTCAACCACTGAAATTAGAAATTAAATCCACTTCTTATCAAAAAAAATAAAACTGAACTTATCGAATCAGCGCTACAGTACCTTTTCTTACTAATTCATGATTTAGATAATCAATACCGGCGGTAATCCATACAAACACATTAGAATCATTAAATCCATTTTTTGTATTGCCATTCCAACCAATATCTGGGTTGGTTGTAGAAAAAACTTTGTTACCGAACCGGTCATAAACGGTAAAGTATTTAAATACTTTTATGCCAATAGGGATTGCTTTTAAAATATCATTTTTCCCGTCTCCGTTCGGAGTAAATGCGTTGGGTACATAAATTTCAGATTTCTCAAAAACAGTTACATTAACGGTATCCCTGCCTTCGCAACCTGTAGGTGTTAAAGCAATAACTGTATAGCTTGTATTTTTATCTATTGTTGAAACCGGCGATTGTATTGAAGGGTTATTTAACCCCGCTGAAGGAGACCATGCAAAGGAATTAAATCCGCTGCCGTTAATGTCTGATGCATTTAATTGCAATGGAACATTGATAACAACAGAGGTATCATTGCCTGCAAATACTTTGGGGGGTGGGGTAACGGTTACGGTAACACTACTATTATTCAAAGAGCTGCAACCTTTAGCGTCAGTTACAGTAAGTTTATAAGTAACGCTGTTCAATGGCTTAATTAGCAAGGGATCAAAACTTGCAGCGTCGCTGAGATTAGTTGCGGGCTGCCATAAACACGAAATACCTCCGCCACCATGCAGGGTAATATTCTTGCCGAAGCAAATAGTAGCTCCTTCACCTGCATAAGCCACCGGTGCCGGGTTTACCGATATATATACTGAGTCAGTTTTATTACATGCACCGGCAGACGCAGTGAGGTAATACGTAGTGCTGACAGAAGGCATAGCAATTGGATGCAGTGAAGCAGGATCATTAAGGGTTGCTACCGGTGTCCATGAAAATTGTTGGGCATCTGATGATCCATTTAAAGTAACATTACTGCCTTCACAAACCGAAACAGCATTTCCCGCATCCACTGCAATGTTATTATTTAGCGTTATCACTCCAATGGAATCAGCGGTACATCCGTTGCTATCTTTAACAATTACTTTATATTTTCCCGTATCCAGGCCAGTAAAAAGAGGATTGCTACTAAATGAGGTTCCATCCAGACTATAAAGAAGAGGTGGTGTGCCCCCCTGGCAAGTAATCGCAATAGTGCCGGTATGAGTAACGCATTCAGTTGGTGTTGCTGCAACAGAAGTAATAGCCGGACCGCTTACGTTTGCAATAATAACCTGGGCGGAACCTACCCCTCCCGGTGCGTCTTTTGCATATACCGTATAATTTCCGGCGGCAAGATTTACAAAATTGTTGTTCATAGTATAATTAATTCCATCAATGGAATATAAGTAAGGTGAGGTGCCGCCCGAAGCCTGGACAACTACACTGCCATTACTATTACCACAGGTACTATTTGTAGTGGAAGCGTTAACTGCCAGGCAGCTGTTGCCAACAATTATATAAACAGAACTAATAAGGCTATTAGCATCTTTCACCGTTATCGTATAATTGCCAGGTGTTAAGCCGGTAAATTGATTAGCGGTTTGAAAATTAATCCCGTCTATTGAATATGTATACGGACTTATTCCGTCTGATGCCGTCACTGTTATGCTACCATTAAGGCCACAACTGGCTGGTTGTACAAAAGGGGAAAGTGTGAGTACCGGCGAACATTGTTCTCTAACCGCAACCGTGTATAATAAAATAAGTCCTGTAGCGTCCTTCACCCAAATGGTATAAATGCCTGTGGGTACGCCATCACTCCATGCTTCACTGCTTTGATAAGTTATACCATCTAACGAATACATATAGGGTGCCGTACCTCCGCTTACATTAACTAAACCAAGATAGGTCTTGAAAGGGCTGCATGTATAACTTAAGGTAATTCCGTTTTCACGAATGGCGCAATTTTCAGGGATTGTCAGATAATGTAAAAAATCGTTAGCAGATTCACAGCCATTCGCATCTTTTATAACGCAGGCATAATATCCTGCCGTGAGGGATGGAAAAAAATTTGCCGGCTGAAAATGAATATCATCAATACTATACAGGTAGGGCGGAAGGCCACCCGTTCCGGTTATGGTTATACTCGCATCACGGCTGTTACAACCAGTTGGGCGGGAAGATATAACCGCGTTAGCTGCCGGGGGAGAAAAAATATTTACAAGAGTTACACTGGAAGATGCTGACTGGCCGGTTGCGTCGGTAACCATTATACTAAATGTTCCAGGAGAAAGATGTGAAAAAATTCCAAAAGCCTGTGGCAGGAATCCCGTTATAGAGTAGCTATAAGGCGCAACGCCTGAAGATGCCTGTATATCAATTATTCCATTGCTTCTCCCGCAGGTGGGATTGATGGTAGTCACGTTAAGAATGATTGCATTTGTGCCTGCGTTAATGCTGTCATTAGAAGAAAGTGCTGCTAATCGCTCACATTGAACCAGGAAACTAAGTAATGGAATTAAAGATCTTAATTTTTTAAACAATAACAAGGATAGAATTTTATGCCATAATTATTTCGCATTCAAAGATGCAGCAATTGTCTTAAAACGTCCAATCCTGCTTCAATATTTTCAACCTTAAGCAATACCTCCCGTTATCTTTAGTCTGCCATAACATAAAAGCTGCGCTGTCTGGTCAGTGAATAGTTAGCCGAATTTTTTACTCCTGATCTTTCGCTATAAACTCTGCAGGCATTTAAAAACGATCCTGTAAAACTCAGGATGTGATTGCCATGTTTTGCCGGTAATAATTTTGCCATCTATTACGGCTTCATCGGGTGTGATATAAATTCCTCCGCATGATTCTACTTCAAATTTTACATGCTCGTAACAGGCAATCTTTGTCCCATTCACCAGCCCGGCAGTAAGCAATACCTGTACACCATGACAAATAGCGAAAATGTATTTATTGCTTTCAAAAAAATCCTTTACTATTTTAATTACTGTTTTGTCGTTCCTTAAATACTCCGGCGCCCGGCCTCCGGGTATTAACAAAGCTTCATAATCCTGCGTGTTCACATCGGCAAATGAAATTTCCGATTCCACCAGGTAACCCTTTCGTTCGACATAGGTATCCCACCCCGGCTCAAAGTCGTGAATTACCAGGTTTAATATCCTTACGGCAGGTGCTGCTATTACCGGCGTGTATCCTGCTTCTCTTAAACGGTGTACGGCAAAAAGAATTTCAAAACTTTCACCGGCGTCGCCTGTGAGTATCAGTATTTTTTTTGATGCAGACATTTTAAGATTATTTTTTTTAACGATGCAAAATATAATCAATAATTGATATTCTTCCTATCGACGTTTTCATAGTATTTTATCCCGGCTATAAAATTTTTTAGTGGAACCCGGGATGAGAAAATAGTAGTATTAATAAAATCATTGTGGGTTGCAATGTTCGGCAGCTTTTTATTATCAACAAAAAGAGAGATGTACGTAAGCTCAGCCAATAGAATAACACTAGATTTTAAAAATGTGGATAACTATTCTGTCGTTTCCAAAACCATTTATTAAATATTCTTGTTTAACTTTTTAATGCCAATAATTAAACAAGGCATTTAATTATCATAAACAATAAAACAAAAAATCATGAAACTATTTTCAACGAAAAGTTTGTCAAAAAATGCATTATTAATCCTTATTGCGGGTCTGCTCGCAGTGTCTTGTAAGAAGGTCTATCATGGAGGGCCAAAATCTATTTACGAGACAATTTCAACGGATGGCCAGTACTCTTATCTCACGGCTGCAGTGAACAAGGCGGGCCTGGTAGGTGCGCTCAATGACCCAAACAAAACAGGCCTTACGCTGTTTGCACCAACCAATGCCGCTTTTAAGGCAGCGGGCTTTAACAGTGTAGCAGACCTTGCTGCCATACCCGACAGTACGCTAACCAAAGTTTTATTGTATCATGTGTTGCCCTCAAAGGTAGAGGCAGCACAGGTTCCACAAGCCAGTAATACTCCCGTGATTACCCTGAATACCCAGCCTGTATATGTGACACGAACCGGAGAAAACAAAGTTTTCATAAACGGTGTAAGTGTGATAAAAGCGGATATTCAATGTACTAACGGCGTTATCCACAGCATTAATCGTGTTTTGATGCCTGCTGCAGGCACTATAGTGGAGACAGCAATTGGCAATCCAAATTTAAGTCTGCTGGTGGCCGCTGTTTTAAGAGCCAGCCAGGGAAGTACAAATGTAGCTGCAGTATTATCGGGCGCAGGCCCTTTCACGGTATTTGCACCGCTTAACCAGGCATTCATAAATGCAGGATTTGCCAATGAAGCTGCTATTAGCGCTGCTGATCCTAATACGCTCACCGCTATTCTTACTTATCATGTGATAGCGGGAAGAATTTTTTCAAGTGATCTTACAAATGGCGCAATGCCGGCAACCGTAAACGGAGGAAAGGTTAAAATTACTCTCTCTACTTCCGGTGCTATGGTGAAGGGAAACAGTAATGCGACCCCTTCTAAAATTGTTGCGACGGATATAGTTACAACGAATGGGGTTGTTCACGTTATAGACCAGGTCCTGTTGCCCTGATATCGTCTATAAATTTAAGATTCAGTCCCGGAAATTGATAAATTCCGGGACTTTTTTACACTAATTTCGCCCCGCTATCCTTAGTCTACCCATAACTTAAAATCTTCGCTGTCCTGACGTTAGCAACTCAAGGATAAAAAACACTGAACTATAAAAGAAAATCAATTTCAATTAAGGTACGCTCTTGAGCAGATATTCAGCGTCGCTCAACTCTGGCGCAGATCTCTCTCCCGGTGCATGACCGTTATTTTTACTATCAGCTTTTGTAAGTTCTAAATTATACAACCGAATAGATATATCAGGTGCCAGCTAATATTTGTTGCAATTCTACATCTGTTTTAATTAGCACATCTCTAAGTGAGGACCCTTAATTGGGCTTACAATACCAGCCTCTCCTTATCAAATTGCCGGTTTAATATTTTGATTCATACAAAATAAATTTGTGGGATCATATTTATTTTTTAGTGCCACAAGCCTCTCATAGTTATCACCATAAGCTTCTTTTACTCTTTCATCCCCTTCAACACCTAATGCATTCATATAAACCCGGTGACTAAGGAAAGGGGCCATTGAATCGAAAAATTTTCTCGTCCATGTAATATTTTTTTCATCTTCGTCCGGGCTTGTCCAATTAGAAATAATTACCAGGTCGAATTCTGATTGCCTGTGCGGATAAGAGGTTCCTCCTTCGGGTTCTGTAACCGAAACACCACCATAAAATTCAAGTATAATCGCAGTGTACGGAGATGCAACAATTGACGCATTAGAGATAATCATATCAATCGCATCATCAGAGAGCTCTTTAATGAAACCTGATTTCCAATAATACCGGTTACCCTTTGGAAATGGCGCATCCAGCATTGACTGTAGTTCAATATAAGACATTGGCCCCATCTGATCTGCAAGGGGTGAGCCAAACTCACGAAGCGGTTTTAAAACGTCTTCTGCATTTTCCACTTCCCCGCTATAACACCCTACGTATCCTACGACTGGAAAGCCATCGGGTGATGTAAGTAAAGCGGCATACAATGTCAAATCATTGGGAGCTGTTTTCATAAACTCACGATAAAACTGAATAACCTCTTTAGCATTATTCTGCGGATGTACAATCATTCCACCTACAACTTTTCCGAGCTTGTACAACTGAAATTTCATTGAAGTAACGATACCGAAATTTCCACCTCCTCCACGTATTCCCCAGAACAATTCAGGATTTTCTTTTGTACTAACATTGAGCAGCGAACCATCAGCTGTGACAAGATCAGCACCAACGAGATTATCGCAACACAAACCGTGTTTGCGAACAAGCCATCCCACTCCGCCTCCTAATGTTAGCCCTGCTACCCCGGTTGTTGAAATCAATCCTCCTGTAGATGCCAGGCCATATTGTTGCGTTGCTTTATCAAAATCTCCCCATGTTGCGCCGGTTTGAACTTCAGCAATGTCGCCTTTCGGTATCAACGTTTACCGTTCGCCTAAGGGAAAGGTCGATCATTATGCCTTTATCACAAACAGCATTACCGGTCACATTGTGTCCCCCACCACGAACAGAAATTACAAGGTTGTTATCCTTAGCAAATTTGACGGACTGAACCACATCATTACTGGTGAGGCATTGAGCAATGACTGCAGGTCTCCTGTCTATCATTCCATTCCAAACTTTTCTCTCAGTATCGTAACCATCATTTCCGTCTGCAAGAATTTTCCCTTTAAGAATTGGTTGCAATTCGCTTATTGCGAGTGTTGCAATATCGTTTTCGGCAATTGTATTTTCGATCATGGCAAAAAATTTAAAATTTTAAATAAGAAGTTTATTCTATTACAAAATATTAATTTTTTTTGAGTAATTATATTGTTATTCCAATTATTACTCACAGAAAAAAAGTTGAAATTTTAAGCCTTTGACGCCGGATGCGGCATCCGCCTGTAAGGAGGGATAACTACCTTCCCATGGCATTTTCACAGTATAATCTCCGGGCTATAATATCTTTTCCATGAAACCCCGATGTGCGCTTAAACCTTGATGCATTATAAAGTCAATCTATAAATCTTTATGAAGCATAATTAATGTGCAAAAATGGATCCCCAGGAATAATCTTATGGAAAGATTTTCAAAGATGCATCTTACCTGCAAATACCATTTATGAATTCCCGCTACATCACATTGAAAAGAACCCGGCGGGTTTTTATTTTTATGTTGTTCTGGATGCCCATCGGTTTCTTCAGCCTGCTTCTTATACGTAACACGATTCCTTATTTTTCGTTTAGCCAAAACTTTAGTTTCATCCAGGAAAGAGCAGTGCTTTTTCTAAGGCCATTTTACCGCACATGTTTCTACCTCCACATTTTTGCGGGCATGTTTTGTATCGGTACGGCATTGCTCCAGTTCTCTTCTGAAATACTAAAAAAAAGAAAAGCAATACACATCCTGGGCGGACGAATTTATGTAATGATGGTGCTGTTGCTGGGTGCGCCCACAGGCCTGTATATGAGTTTTTTTGCCAAAGGCGGTTTTACTGAAAGAGGCCTGTTTATGTCTATGGCATGCAGTTGGTTTTTCTTTACGCTAAAGGGTTTTACCAGCATTTTGCAAAAGCAGGTATTGGCCCACAAAATATGGATGATGCGCAGCTACGCTATGGCAATGACTGCCGTTACTTTTAGAATTTATTATATCGTTCTCTATCTCTGCAACGTGGAGCTTACAAAAAATTACGAAGTATCTCTTTGGATAAGTGTATTGGGAAATATGTTATTTGCCGAATACATTATATGGAGAAAGAGCAGGCACTATCTCAACACTTTCACACTTTTAAATATACAATCATGAAAACAGTAAAACCATTGCTTTTAATTTGTAGCGGGCTTATGATAATTGCCTCGCTTGTTGGTGCCATGGATTATTCGCAAGCCAATAAAAGTGGTACGCTCAGTAATTTGTATAAAGATGAGCCTGCATCACCAACCAAGTCTCTTTCTCCTCCTCCGGCTACTTTGGATTATTCGCAGGCCAATAAAAGTGGCACAATTAGGAATTTGTATAAACATAGGCGTGCATCACTAATCAAGCTTCCACCGCCTCCTCCACTTACTTTGGGCTCTTATAGCCGGGCGCCCTTTTTACGATACAGGGATTCTATAGCACAAAACAATGAGGTGCTAAACGCCGTATATACAGAAAAGAATGAAACATTAGGCGTAAACAAATGAAAGGAAAACATTGAGGGTAAACATGTCTAAGCCTGTTAATACAATAAAACATTTTTTATGAAAGGTCTAATCTTTATACCAGACATGAGCGGCTTCACAAACTTTGTAAAAAGCACAGACATCAATCTTGGTGTTTCAATTACCAGCGATATGCTACACAACATAATTGAGAATAATCCTTTTGACATGAATTTATCGGAAATAGAAGGCGACGCCATTCTCTTTTATAAAATAGGACAACCGTTTCCATTGAAAGAAATTATTAATGGCTTTACAAATATGTATGAAGCTTTTGATGCCCGCTTCAGGAAATGGAAGTTACGCTATCGTATCGACGCAGACCTTTCATTAAAGCTGATCGTTCATTATGGAGATATCATTGTTTATGATATTAAGGGCTTCAAAAAATTGTACGGCGAAACAGTTATAGAGTCACATAATCTTTTAAAAAATGGCAACGGAATTTCTGATTATATTTTAATAACTGAGGATTATGTTAAGGCCTTGCATCAGAATATATCAGATCTATTGTTTGTGGATCATGAATACACAACAAGCCACGCACAATTATATTCGGCTGATAAAAGAATTGCCTACTACTTTTTTTCGACCTTAAAGAAAGTGTCTGCCTTACCAGGCACGGTTATTAACAAGTTTAAGCGCAAGGCATATTTATCTTTTGATAGCGCTTCGGGACATAAGGGTAGTAACACTAACAGGGACAGAATTCGTGAATACAATTATAAGTTGCAGGAAAATTCAGCATCTGTTTTCAAGCTCAGGCCTTTGCATAATAGTGCACGGCATGGCACATGGAGCTCGTCTAAGATTGGGCTTCCAAGCCATTACAATTAGTAATTGCTTTAAACTCGTGGAAAATTGCCGTAGACTTTATTCCGTAATTCATTTCCCTTCCCATCGGGGTTTCCACAACATAATATCCCGACTATAATACCTTTCCGTAAAACCCCGATGTAAGCTTAAACCTGGATTCATGTGCGCCTAACCGGGATCATTTCAAAAGCCAATCTATAATGAAAACAGCCAACAGAAAGATTTAAAGTTGCTATTTTGTTCGTTACATCTTCCGGTCATCTTTTAAACCCTGGCGAGGTGCCTGAATCTCTTTCTATGTTTGCCGCGTCGCTTTTCCGAATAAGACCAGAACAAGACCAAAACAAGACAAGAACAAGACCACTGCAAAACATACCGGTAATGCAAGGAAACAGGTGGCAATACCCGGCAACTCCTGCTATGCGGCAAGATTAAAGGACCCTCGGCATCGGGATTTCATCTCCGGGGTTCTGATTATTGCGAGAGTATGTAAGGAAATATTGATAACAATAATTAACGAAGCCGCACAGTTAAGAGACGTGGGCAGACTTTCACCATCGCAGAGGAAGGGTCATTAAGGAACATCATTAGTCATAATTTTGACCACTTAAAACGGGCGTATTAAAAGTTTTCAAAAAAATAAAATAAGCTTAAATTTATGGGAGCATTTGCAACTTAAACTGCAGGTGCGTAACAATGAAAAAAACCAATATTTGCCTTGGATGCTGGGAACAGATGCATGCCCCGATTGCAATAAGAGGCCCCTTTTCAATTCTCTTCAAACCTTTCGGCATTAAAAAAAGCCAGATGCATCCCAATCTATGTACGATTTGCGAAAATATGTTTACGAAGGTTAAGAAAAGCAAACAAATATCCATTTCAACCACCATTCTCTTTGCAGATCTCCGCGGCTATACTGACCTGTCGCAACATGCTGAAGGATATAAAGTAAATGAGTTACTTCACTGTTTTTATGATCAATGCTCAGCTGCCATATGGGAACAGGAAGGCATCATTAATAAGTTTATTGGCGATGCTGCGCTGGCTATTTTTAATTTTCCGCTGGTGAGGAAAGAGCATGTGAAGAATGCGGTAAAGGCGGCTGTGGAACTTCAGAAAAACTGTAAACACCTAAAAGACAAGATCGGTCTTGTTAATGAGGAAAATATTGGTGTTGGTATTGGCATACATACCGGGGAATGTTTTTTGGGTGAAGTGGGCACATCGTATAAAGACTTTACGGCAATAGGTCCGATAGTTAACCTGGCTTCCAGGCTACAGGGGGCCGCAGGAGCAGGGGAAATTTTAGTAACTGAAGTTGTTTATAATCATGTAAATGACATCTTCCCGGATGCGCCAATGAAATCGGTGACTTTAAAGGGCATTCACGATCCTGTGAAAGCTTATCTTCTCGACTCCATGAGCGTTGCTGTGCAGCAGAACAATTGAATAGTCTAAAAAACAAAATGAACTGATTATTGAAATATTTAGATAAGATAAATTAAGGTAAATTGTAATTGCTATTACATGATCTGACAAATTGATCAGTGTGTATGCTTTGTAACGTGATTCACCCACCGGAAAGGGAAGTCAACGCAAACTTTTGTCAAGATCTAATACCTATTTGGTGAACAACTATTTTTTAAATTTCAATTTTTCTTTTTCCAGCGCCTTTTCAAGAACCGGAATTGCCGTCTTGCCAATGCCATGAAGCGCCAGTATCTCCTCCCGGGAATGGCTGGCAAGTTGCTTTGCAGTTTTGATGCCGGCATTTTCAAGAGCTCTTTTTGCGGGTGCAGAAAGCCCTTGCCTGAAATCCTTTTTATCACCTCCAGGTTGTTCGTATTTGTATATCGCGATATCGCGGATAAGGTCTAACGGTATAGGCTGATCGAGCGGAAACTGCACAGAACCTTTTCCCTGTTTATATTTTGAAAGTTCTTTTTCAAAAGCGGAATGGCCTGCAGGCGTGGCATATAGCCCGATGTGCTTTTCATAACCTGCAAAATAGACCATCGGCTTCCCGTTGTGTTTGAATGCCGGCATACCATAACTAATGGATTCTTCCGCAGCCGGTGCGGCTTTCTTGATTGTTTGCCGCACAGACTGAAGTATTTTTTGTACGCCTGCCGGAAAGTTTTTTATGTAAGCTTCGACACTGGCTGGAGCTGTTCCTTTCATGAGATATTACTTTTTATATATAATAAGTTTAGTCAGGCATTTTCTAATTCGGCGATGTCAAATTTTTTGGACTTCATCACCACATCCATTACTTTTTCTCTCTTTTCCGGGTTGCTCATAAGCTTGCCTAATACCGTTGGCACGACCTGCCAGGAAACACCAAATTTATCTTTCAGCCACCCACACTGAGATTTTTCGCCACCATCGGATAGCTTCTCCCAGTAATAATCTATTCGCTCCTGCGTATCGCACGGAACAACGATGGAGAGCCCTTCATTGAAGGTAAATTTGTGAGGGCCTGAACTATCCATAGCGACAAACCGCTGACCGTTTATGGTGAATTGTGCATGTTTTATATATCCCTCAGTATCGGGCTCGCCTTTTTCGTACTTGCTCACCATGTTGATCGCACTGTCATCAAAAATGGAACTGTAAAAATTGATCGCCTCTTCGGCACGCCCGCTATTTTCTTGTGTAAACGTAAATGCCGGCAGAATCTTTTGTTCATTTTGTCCTATCATCAATTGCCAGTTTACACCGAATTTGTCCTGGCACCATCCGTACATTTCGCTCCATGGATATTTGTCGAGCGCCATCAGTACATTACCGCCTTCTGAAAGAATGTTCCATTTTCTCTCAACTTCTTCCCCGTTGTCGCAAAAGACGAAAAAAGAAATAGATGGATTAATATTGAATTGCGGGCCACCATTAAGCCCCATGAATTTCATCCCATCCAATTCAAACATTACTACGATGGGATTCTCAGAAGTGATTTTGGAGTCATCAAACGCTGAGGCGTAAAAGTTAGCAGCTTCTTTTGCTTGCCCGTTAAACCACAGGCAGGGGTATAAATCATTTTTCATCGTTTTCAAATTTTATTCTGTAAAAGTAAGTGGCTTACACATAATATTCCATACCTGATCAGGACAAAAAGGAGGTCTTTTGCGACATGGAATAATTACTGATCAGCAAATTTGCCTGATTCATTCCGAACACTGGATTTAAAGAGAACCGGGAATCAATCCGGTAACTGAGGGAGATGATTTTTTTGGTGTACAGCGCAGTTGACTGCAAGGATTTGCAATTAATAGTTTTCCTGGGCTTTATTAAATGTGTCATTCTATTCGAACTAATTTTTATTTACAATTGTTATTTTAAGAAAAATAGCCATGGCAAAGACATCTAAACCCGGACCGAAAAAATCTTCGGCGAAAAAACCCGCTGCAAAGAAAGCGGCTCCAAAGAAAGCTGTAACAAAAAAACCAGCAGCAAAAAAAGGAAGTAAGAAAAATAAGCTGGGTGTAAAAAATTCACTGGTGAATAACATTAATTCCAAAAAGAAAAAAGGTACATCACGATCAAAGAAGAACTCGACAGTGTCTAAGAAAAGCTATGACAAAATGGAAAATAACTGGGGAAAGGATAAATGATCCTGATCCTTCCATTTGCCATAACTTAAAGTGGTAATAAAAGAAATATAGTTTGTAGGTTTTTGAAAAAATATAGAGACTTACTTCTCTCCAAATATACTTTGGCGAAATATAAATTTGAAAGCCGCTGAACCGACTGTAACTTTTGATCTACCTTCGACAGTGTTCCAGCCATTCTTGGCACACGACCTTACACTACTCTTCCCATTAGCGGGTCGGTAAGACTTACTTTCCCTGTTTCAACCCTGCCGGCATATCTTCTTTCGAAATTGTTCCGTCCCTTTACTTTCACACTAAGGTCGTACCAGCCGGAGCTTTTGGATAAATCAATTATTATGCTTGCCTGTGCGCCTGCATTCAGCGTTTTCGTTTGTGCGTTACCTTTATAAGCATTATCTGTTACTTCCACTGTTAGCTTTTGCCTGCCGGAGTTCTTAATCTTTATTTCAATATTTCCTGTAAGGTTTTTTTTGCTTATTGAGGTACGCTGGTATTCGCAGGTAATATCCAATGGAGGATTATTAGCGTTACCCAAAAATCTGCGGAAGAATCCGTTGGGGCCGTAAACCTGGAAATGGTAATTTTCATTATCAGCTAACATCCATGTGTCAATAAGCTCATCACCTGCCTTTACCGCATAATGGCGCGGCGCAACATCTTTTCCGGGAGTGTAAACAATAAATGGTGCACCTGCAGATGCGGCGCCAAAGATTTCATTACCTGCACCGAATTTTATTTTAAATGACTTCTTGTCTTCGCTAAGCCTTCCATCGGCATACAACTGGTATGGCAATGCGCTGGCCGGCCTCGTGCCCTTTTCCTGTTGAGGCATCCATGAGGAGGAAGCAGGATCGGAATTAACCTGGCTTATTTCAACAGCGTTGAGTTTTTTAAAGCCGGAGGGCAACTCTTTGAATTGCGCATTATAGATGCCTTCCATAAACGGTAGTTTTTCTACCGGTTTTGGCAAGGGTATGTCTTCGCCATTATAAGGCCTGAATACGGAAGTAAGATTTCCCGAAATGGTACGGCGCCATTGGGTAAGATTATCGTTCTCTATTTTTTTACCTGTTTTTTTCATTAAAAAATGTTCGAGAAACTGTATTGGAGAAGTAAGGTCAAATACTTCTGAATTTACGAATCCCCCGCGGCTCCAGGGAGAAGCCACTACCATGGGTACACGAAACCCGAGGCCAATAGGGCCTTCGCGGTCATCATCGTCCGGCTCCTTTTCTTTCATCCACTGCTGCCTGCGGTGCAGGTATTCCGTTTTAGCATTTATTCCCCGTGATACCATACCGCTGTTTTCTTTATACGGATTGGGTGGCACAAAGGGAGGCACATGATCAAAGTATCCATCGTTCTCATCGTAGTTGAGTATAAAAATAGTTTTCCTCCATACCTCAGGATCTTTAGTAAGAATATCCATTACCTCGCTTAGGTACCATGCTCCATACCAGGGAGAACCCGGATGGTCGGAAAACCTACAAGGCGCCACTATCCACGATACTGTTGGCAATGTTCCACTCTCCACATCGCTTCTAAACTGGTGCAGCACATCGCCTTTGGGTATTTGCATGGTGCGCTCAGTACCGTCTTCCATATAAGTATAATCCGTAAGATGGCGATAACCGGGATCATTCCTGTTGTCAGTAAAAGCTTTCTCGTGCAGGTTTTTTTGCAGCGGTGATAACTTGCTATATTCTTCGGGGGTATATTTCCCCGCCTCATTTATTGCACGAGCCAACAATGCTTTTTTTGCGTCCAGGTCTTTTAAGAGGTCCGGGAGTTCATCGCTGGTTTCGTGCAGCGCTGATATTTTTTCTTCCTGTTCTTTTATCATGGCGGGTAATACCTGCCTCACTCTTTCCATGTACTTCATGTGCATGGGTGAAAACCGTACATTATATTGTGAAAACCATTCGATGGGATTATCCGTAAAATTAGCAAGCCAGTCTTCTTCCTCTCCTTCAAAACCTGTTTCCACACTTATCTCATTCTGGTATATTCTCCAGGGTATATTATTTTCTTCCAGGTATTCCGGGAATGTTTTCCAGGATGCTTCCCTGCCGTAGTCAACATTTGAGTTGTAAACATTGGCCTGGACATTTTCATTGTGGCTTTCACGAATGGTGCCTGTCCAGAAATACAGCCTGTTAGGTGTTGTGCCCGTTAATGAACCGCAAAAATGCTGATCGCAAATGGTAAAGGCATCCGCGAGTGCATAATAAAATGGTATGTCCTGGCGGTTAAAATGTCCCATGGTTAAAGGCATATCCTTAACTTCTTCATTCCCGGATTTTTTTGAATCCAGCCATTTGTCATGCTTTCCATCATTTCTTGCATCTGTCATGTCGCTAAACCCATGCGGCAACGACCCCAGCCACGTGATCTTACTTTCTTTCAAATCCAGCCGAAAGGGTGAATAGGTTTCACCGGCGGCATTTGATTGCAGCCATACTTTATTGTTGTTTGGCAAGTGAATAGCCCGGGGATCATTAAACCCGCGAACACCCTGTAATGTTCCATAACAATGATCGAAAGAACGGTTCTCCTGCATGAGGAAAACAACATGCTCCGCGTCAAGATAAGTAGATCCTGCTTTGGGGTTAATAGTGAAAGCCTTTTGAATAGCAGGCGGCAAGCCGCTTAATAAACCTGCGCCGCCTGATAATAATGTTGCTTTCCTTATAAAGTCTCTCCTGTTATCCATAAATAGTTCGTAAGAAGGTTTTTGACATTGAAGGATAAATATATGAAATTGGACGTTGACAGATAAGAAAACAAGGCTTTGTTCCCCAGATTTCTATAGTCTGTTATAACTTAAAAGCTTTGCTGTCCCAACGTTTGCGACTCAGGACAAAAACACAAAACCATAAAAGAAAATGAAATTTCAATCAGAGGCACGCCTATCAACTAGCCTGGAGAGATCTTACTCCCTGTGGCCGTACCATGGAGCAGGAAGTATTCACCTTGCCAAACTCAATCTTATATAAAGATAGTTTTTGCCGGTTACTTTTTTTTCAAAGAAACAGCTATATTCGGCAGCTTCGGGAAAGTGATCCGTGTCTCTCCACCATTGCTCTCTACCGTCGCAGATTGCTGTAATTGGCCGGTGTTCGTTGAATATGCCTGCACTTCATATTTTCCGGGTGGAATATCCAGCAATGCATAACCCTGGTTGCGGCCGTCGAAGTACAATGCATATTCTTTACCAGGGTTAGCAAGACAATAATATTTCATACCCGGCGCATGAATCACATCCTCCGGTGCGGGTTTCATTTTAATAAACTCATGCCCTTCCAGGAAATGACGAAGAAAAAGCAGTTGCTTTCTCAGGGTGGTACTTCCTCCACCCGGTGCTTTATTGATACCTGTACCATCTTCTTTTCCTGCAAAAAATGAATAATCAAGATTGTTGAAAATTGCGCCACCACTTAGCATAAAGCTCCAGGCCTGGCTCAAGTACGTGGAATCTGCAGAACCTGCAAAACCTGTTTCATCATAATTAACCGGGCGCTTCCAGCCATAATTTGCCGCAATCGCCTCCGGCCAGGTGTAATGAAAATTCAGTATGTCGATGTTGTCCGGCACTTCGGTAATACTCTCAAACATATCGGCAAAGTTTTGCGCCAGCAAATGTTTCTTCGGCAATGCCCTCTCCGTATTCCTGAATGTTTCCGCCAACTCAGCCTGCCACGCAAGTGTTTCAGCTGGCGCCGTACGTGCCCACACTATGTATTGGTATTTTTCTTCAGGTATGAGGCTTTTGTGCAGATAGGTTGTTTTCTCATTGTAGTCAGACCATGGCTCGTTGCTTATCTCGAAGAAAACATTTTCAAAATCATTTAGCTCCCGGGCCAACTTTTCAACGAGCTTCTTTTGGTAATACAACATTTTTTTATTGTAGCGGGTATTAAAATCTTTCCTGTCGGTGATGCCAAGATGATTAATATTATTTTGATCGTTAAAGGGATTGCGCCGCCAGTATTCATCTTCGTAGGTTGCACAAAAAAAAGTCATCTCAACAATAATATCATAACCAGATGCCAGAGTGACAAAATCTTTTAGCCGTTTAAAAAAAGCAGGATCCCATTTGTCCAGGTCAAATTTATTTTCCCCGGCATAAATTCCTTTTTCTGAGGTTCGCATCCACGGCGCCAGGAATGCCCCCGGTGGAGGATTGAGCGAACAGTTTTCCACACCAAAGCTGCCCGGTACTTCCACATAACTTCCTGAAAAAATACGGGTGTAATTCATGCCTTGCTCGTGCAGGGTTTTGAGATATAGCTCATAATTAAAATCTTTATTTATCACCGCGCCATAAGGTTCAGCGGAAGTAACGAGGAGCAATGGCTTTCCTTTGTAATTCAGGTAGTGCCGATTATTTTTATCCAACACCAGTGGCTGGGCCTTCGAGGTAAAAGGTAAAATCAAAGTTAGAAGAAAGACGAGGCTACAAAGTTTCATTTATTGTTAGTTCTGATTCCAAAATTTTGAATACAAACTTACTTTATATCAATTTCTCATTGCAATCATTTCCTAAAGATGAAAAGTTTAAAACGACTGTTGAAAACGAAGAAGTAAAAATCGTAGGTCTAAAAAAAGGAATTCCTGTTTCCAGATAATGGGTATTGAATGTTAAGAAATATAGTCAGTAATGTGAAAACAATATCCAAACCCATTAATCAAAATATTTTTTTTTCGGCATCCGCATTCACACTATCCTCCAATGCTTTCGCAACACCCTCTTAATTAATATTAACACCTATCGAAATTTTATCTGCCGGATAGATAATATTTGATAACATTTAAAGAAAAGTTCCAGGAAGATTTTTATGTTTTTTTAAACACTGCACAAAGTACTCACACAATTTTATGGCCTGAATATTGAAAACAAAAAAACTGAAAAGGAAAAATCCCGGACATTTTAAAATCAAAATATGGCAGCTTTTGTAATCTCGGAAGTAGATATTTTAAACGAAGAAGCGGCAAGCTACTACCGCCAGCTGGCAGCTTCATCAATTGAGAAACATGGAGGTAAATACCTGGTGCGTGGTGTTAATCCAATAGTGGCTGAGGGCGATTTAATTCATAAAAATATAGTGGTGGTGGAATTCTCTTCCCTGCAACAAATTAAAAAATGGTATGCATCGCCGGAATACGCTGAAGCCTTAAAATATCGCAACGAAGCTTTAAGCAGGAATTTGATTTTTGCTGAAGGAATCAATGATGCTTAAAGGACAACCGATTTTCAATCACTTCACAATTTGAGAAATTATCGAAGAAAAATTGGCGACCAAGTCTGGTTATTGCTTCTTGCGGCGCCAATGGTTTGCCATAAACCGAAGCGATAATATTTACACTATGAAAAAGATTTTAGTCACTGGCGGCACGGGCACTTTAGGAAGGTATGTAGTCAATCAATTGCTCGAAAAAAATTACCTCGTTAGTGTGTTGACTTCTCAGCAACATCCTTCACTTCCAAAAGGGGTAAATATTTTTGTAGGCGACCTTGCGACGAACACAGGCCTGCATGAAGCAATAGCAAATGCAGAAGTGATTATTCATTGCGCCAGTAATCCCCGCGATTTTCAAAAAACTGTTATTGAGGGAAGTGCCAATTTACTAAAAACGATAGACAGAAATAAAACGCAACATTTCGTTTACATTTCAATCGTTGGTGTGGACAAAAGTTCTTATCCCTATTACGAGGCAAAAAATAAAGTGGAGAAAATGATTGCTGGCAGCGGCATTTCCTATTCAATTTTGAGAGCAACTCAGTTCCACAACTTTGTATTCAATATAATTAAACCTGCAGTCGATAACAGCACTAACGGTGTTGTCGAGGTTCCTCAAGGCATGCGATTTCAGCCAATTGATATACGCGAAGTGGCAACCCATTTAGTGAATTTGGTAAAGGATGGCCCATCCGGATTATTGCCTGATGCAGGCGGACCGCAGGTGCATACTATCGAAGAAATGGCTCAGGCTTACCTGGATAATTTTAAGGCGCGGATCGAAGTGCAACCTGTGCCTGTAAAAAACGAACGATCTGATGTGTTTCGTTCCGGGATCAATCTCTGTCCTCAAAATGTTTATGGGCAAATCACCTGGAAAGATTTTCTCCGGGAACAATTTAAAGTAGCAGCTAACTAACGATGTTAATCCCAGGAAATATTTGAGATTGGAAAATGGGTTATATGGGAATGGAAAGATCCCAAAGGGTTTCATGGCTGTGGCTTCTTTCATATCAAAGACAACAAGATAACTTTTCAAAGGGGCTATTGTTACAACTTAAAAAATATCTGGCAATTGATGACAGGTTTCTAAAAAAGAATATTAACTTAGATAAGTTCCACAATCCTGGTCTTACGTGACAACAGGCAATAAATAAAACTGGCTACAGAGCCCCAAAATAACATTTCTTTATTTCCGTTTAGGTGCCCTCTTTTTTAACCTCCCAGTCAACATCTTTTGGTGCCCATTATCCGAAAGCGAAACAGTTTTAATAACAAAAAAAAAATTATGAAAAAAATTAACTTCTTTCCCCTGCTGTTCCTTTCATGTTTCACACTAGCTCAGTCTGTAGGAATTGGAACCACGACACCAAATAGTTCTTCGAGCCTCGATCTCGGGCCAAGCGCTAAGCCTTTGATCCTGCCAAGGCTGACGTCATCCCAAATGAATGCTGTGACAGGCGCCAGTGAGGGCATGCTGCTTTATAATACCAACGAGCAACAGATGTACGGTTATATGCGGTATCGTACCTCTATTACTCCTTTGCTTAGTAACTATCGCTGGCAGCCTGTTTCCACAGGCCCACGAATGCTGGCATGGGGAATAGTTGACAGTTTTGGTACAGAGATAAATGGTAGTCTTTCCTATAACGTAACGTGGGATGCTACTAATCACTGGTATCAACTTGACCTAACCAGTCCGCATGAATATTATAAAGACAGTATGCTGCTAATAATTACCCCTGTTGGCAACGGTTCCTGGGACCAGGCTGTTTCTACCGGGGAACTTATACAAAGTCCTTCACGGTATGCGACCATTAAGTTCACGGATGTCTCCCGGATTGCGGCTGGCTTCAGTACCCTTAATTCACGCCGAAGGAGTGGCTTTCATTTTACTTTATATGACCTTCGAAAGCAGCCATATTAAAATAACTATGAGCATCTTAAATGATAAAGCCAGCCCCGGCTATTCTTAGTCTGCCATAACTTAAAAGCGTTGCTGACATGACGTTTGTTCCAAGGGTCAAATGACTCATTTTGGAAAATTCATGGCATCAGCTCAGGACATCAACACCAACTATAAAAGAAATTCAATTTCAATTAAGCCACATTATTTATCGTAATAATAATTTCCCGCAGTGCTAATAGAAATTCTTCCGTTTTGAACATACCAACGTCAGGCTATTTCTATCATTCATCATTTACAATTCTTAAATCATCTTTAGAAATCTGAAGAGCAATTTTTTATAACAGGTAACGATGTGTTCATTCTGTTTAGCAGGTACCGACATTCCCGAAGTTGCCAAGAGAGATTTCTTAACTAAATCTGCGTGGGGATCATCAACATACTTTTGCATTTGAACATCAGTGATATCACCAGATTTATCGGAGTTTCATTCCCGGATTCTTTTTTATTGTCAAACTTAAATAAGAACGGAAATAAAAACTACGCCGGGAAAGTAATTAATTTTAGTACCGATAGTTATCGGGATACATATCATCAGCTTTTATTTATAATTTAGCTTCAGTTAGCCAGGCGGACAGTCAGTCAATTCTACAACTGCAAAATACCTCGAACTTTAGCTGTAAACATTTAGCATATGGCTGAAGATTTACAGCTGAGTTAGATTAATAAAAATAAATTAAATAACCACAAATAGCCAATATGAAAATATTTATTGGAGGTTCTCTAAGTAATATTGAAAAGAATGGAGAATTATGCCATCAATTTGTAGCAAAATTAGGGGAGTTGATTATGGAACGGGGGCACATACTTTTAAATGGCTGCAGAGGATCATTAGATAAAGAGATTGCAGAGTCCGCAAATAGCTGGTTGGAAGAAAACGGAGGAAATCCACAAAGCCAAATCATAAGCTATTTATGTGAAGGACAGGAAGACAAACAAGTTCATAATGTTGGTAAAATATTAAATTCAGATTATAAAGATTGGGGGTTTGAAAAAGAAACCCCTGAAGTACCCGAACAAATTGCCCAGTCAGATGTGGCAGTTTTTATAGCAGGTAGTGAAGGTACTTATGTAGCTGCAAATTTTGCCCGCCTGGCCGGTAAACCAATTTTAGGTATCGGAACATTTGGTGGTTCCGGGCAAAAACTTCATAAAGTAGAAAAGACAAACTTTGCTGATAATTACGCTTACCTGCTGGCTAATAATTTGAAGTATGATGATCTTAATGTGGTGGCAACACTGAATTGTCCCGATAGCCTGGCTAATAATCTTATATCGATTTGTGAAAATTTAAAACGATCCAGAAAGGTATTCACAATAATGTCTTTCAAAAATGAGTATAAAGACGTTTATGAAACTTTTAAATTGGTATGTAAGAATAATGATTATACGACAGACCGAACGGATGAAGACTTGAATTTAAGTCCAATCACCGGTAAAATTCTGGAAGGTATTAAGCAATCAGATTTTGTGATTGCCGATGTTAGTGAAATGAGCCCGAATGTGTTTTATGAAATTGGCTATGCAAAAGGAATAAAAAGAGATGTTGTTATCACTTCGAAAGAGGGAATAGAGCTTCCCTTTGACATTAAAGACTTACCGGTAATTTATTATGATAGATTGAATATGAGAGATACCCTTGAACCCAGGCTTCATAAATTAATTAGTTCAATAAAGATTAAAAAATAAAATGCAGTCCTAACCGGCACTGTTGTTCGTATAGTCTAATCCGGCCAGGTCCGTTGAGGGCAGTTAATATTTACTATTTGGCCGTATTCAACTTATAAACCCTTACTGACAACGGTTGCAGTTTGGGCAGATCATTTGAAGCACTGTTAAGATAGAAATAAGCTGTAGCGGATACGTCGTCGGAGCGGTAAAAATTCACAAAGCCCTCAGGTAGTGACGGGTCTTTAAGATCGACGTTCTTTTTATATAAAGGAAGCAATGGCTGTTTGGTGTCATCAAGGCCAACAGGAATAAGTGGTACGCCCCTGGCCTGCAGGCTGGCAACCAGTTCTTTCCTGTTGCCCCCAATCTGTTGTATGGTGACCTTGCAATCCGTTTTAAAAAATACAGGATCGGGGATGTGATAACGATAGAAAGCCCAACCTGAATTATTTTTATTGGCCGACAGGCAACCGGCATAGTCGTTAAAGAATTCCCCCTGTCCCCAGGCCGTGCCGATATAATCCTCCGTACCTGTACCAGCCAGTGTAGGAAAATCTTTATCTCCATCAATATACATTTTTACTTCGCCTTCGCCCCACCAGTAATCTTCATAAACGGGGTTGGCGTTCACGCCGATGTTTACACCTAAAAATCTCCCGTTACCTTTTACCCGGGGTAGTAACTCGAAGTCGTGGGCAAGCCCGGTAGCAGTGTCTCTGTGCCAGTATGCATGGAAATATAAATTCGCATCATTCCATTTTGTGAGCTGCTGAAAATCGATGTCATAAAAAATATGACTCAACCTTTTTTTCCCTTCATTGGTAATTTGTATGCGTGCTGATTTTTTAAAGGGCATAGGAATGTAACTTAAAAAAGATCTTCCTTCGGGGTTTGCAAAAAGAGCATTATGAAAGGTGGCGGTTTTACCAAGACCTATTCCAAAAAAATCACCAAACGGAACAGATACGGCGGGCTTTGAAGCGCCATCCCAGAACATTTCAATTTTAAGCGAACGGAGCATTTCAGGAGAGCGGTCTATGATGGTAATCCACATCCTGTTGATGTTGCCTTGTGTATTCACATCAAGCAGCACTTTTGTTTCGCCGGGGTTCAATCCATCAGAAGGATGCCCTTTTGCGCCGTTATTTGACATAGCTGCCCTGCCTTTTTCTGCAGTAATATTTTCAAAGCTGCTCCACCTCGGACTGCTGCTGCTATCAAACTCGTAAAGCTTACCTCCTGATTGGGTAAAAGATTTTATTGGGATAAGAAAGTATAAAATTCCAAAGGCAAGTAATCTGTGCATAATAGTAGCGTTTAAAAATTATGATATATATATCATGAAAATATGCCTTTCTATCGAACGAAGGTTTCTGACCTGTGACAGCCAATGCTATCCAATATCATATTCCGGGTAGCTTCAATCTGACTCGAAAGGAATCAGAACCAAAAGCAGTCTTGTGGAAAAACCACAGCCCTGTTACCAGGGCCATGGCAATCAAAGAAACTTCGAATTATTTTCTGTACGGATGCCGAAAAATGGAACTTCGTTTTCGCACATAAACGTCCCGATTATAAAACGGTGAAAGAGGGAAACGATGATTTCAGGGGGGAAATTAATTCCAACGTTTTAAACACAAATAAAATAAAACTTAACAAAAGAGTGCTGGGATAATTTTTTATAAAGATTAATTGAATGGGCTGCACATCGCCAACAAGTTGTGCCTTTTTAGGAATAATATCACAAAGAATGGGTCGGACATTAATTGCCGCTGTTCACCCACAACGCCGATAAAAATCCGGCAACAGATACTCCAATGCTTATTACCAAATACTTTAAGGTGTTATACTTTTCAAAGAAATTCATAGATTAAAAAATTCTGTCTGTCACTCAAATAACGAAAATGATGCCATTTTTATTATTTGCAAAAAATTTCATAACAACAAAGTCGCCTTGCCTGGGTCTTGCCTCCGCTCAAAGCGCTTTCGCTAATGCACACGAGACTTTGAACAGCACCCCTTTTATATTTCTAAAAAGGCCTTGTATGACTTTTTTGTTCCGCCGGAATAAATTAGGTGGTTTTCTTAATAGCTTTTAAGTTGCCTGCATTTGTGCGGTTTTCCGGTCTGTGCCTACGGATTGAGAACTTATCAAACAATTTTTATTTCTTTCGATACGAACCAGTTCCTTTATCTGAATTAGAAATTGTTTTAGAGCATCAGGTAGATTAACCATTAAACAAGGAAGATGCCTTCAAAGAAGAAGATTATTCTAGAAATATCAGCACAACTGAGTTGATGGAATAATAATTGATATTAATTCACGTAAACTTTGTTATGAAAAAAATTTTAATTTTTGCCACTATCGCAAGTGTAGCAATTGTAATTGCCTGGTATTTTATAATTGAAGACGTAGTTGAATCAATCGACGTCCCTGGATTAAATACAGATGAGATTCTTTAAATTATCTGGCCATCCTTCCTCGCCCTGGCTTAGGAACGGGGCGCTCATAAGTTTGAAGATTGCGGACATTGCAGTCAAGACCTCCCTCTCTAATATTTTTTTTGTCCTATAAAAAAATAACCCTGTCTCTACATCCGCTTTCTCGTTGGCAGCAAGAAATCCGGAAAGAGACAGGGTTAAAAAATAATTATTTAAAGATTATTTATTCAGCAAAATTTTAGTCGTCTTCACGTATCTGGCATCCTTTATTTTAATAAAATATATACCGGGTGCCTGGTTGCCAAGGTTCACACGGAGATTTTGAGAAGGGCTCTTTGTAATGTTTTGCTTATATACAAGTGCGCCGGCTGAATTGAAGATCTCAACCACACCATTAGCCAATGGCGAATTAAGAGCAATATTAACTAACCCCCTGGTCGGGTTTGGAGATATGTTGATCGATCTGATTGGTGTCAGCTCATTTTCAGGAGCAGTCTAACTGGCACTGTTGTTCGTATAGCCTAATCCGGCCAGGTCCGTTGAAAGCAGTTAATATTTACTATTTAGCCGTATTCAACTTATAAACCCTTACTGACAACGGTTGCAGTTTGGGCAGATCATTTGAAGCACTGTTAAGATAGAAATAAGCTGTAGCGGATACGTCGTCGGAGCGGTAAAAATTCACAAAGCCCTCAGGTAGTGACGGGTCTTTAAGATCGACGTTCTTTTTATATAAAGGAAGCAATGGCTGTTTGGTGTCATCAAGGCCAACAGGAATAAGTGGTACGCCCCTGGCCTGCAGGCTGGCAACCAGTTCTTTCCTGTTGCCCCCAATCTGTTGTATGGTGACCTTGCAATCCGTTTTAAAAAATACAGGATCGGGGATGTGATAACGATAGAAAGCCCAACCTGAATTATTTTTATTGGCCGACAGGCAACCGGCATAGTCGTTAAAGAATTCCCCCTGTCCCCAGGCCGTGCCGATATAATCCTCCGTACCTGTACCAGCCAGTGTAGGAAAATCTTTATCTCCATCAATATACATTTTTACTTCGCCTTCGCCCCACCAGTAATCTTCATAAACGGGGTTGGCGTTCACGCCGATGTTTACACCTAAAAATCTCCCGTTACCTTTTACCCGGGGTAGTAACTCGAAGTCGTGGGCAAGCCCGGTAGCAGTGTCTCTGTGCCAGTATGCATGGAAATATAAATTCGCATCATTCCATTTTGTGAGCTGCTGAAAATCGATGTCATAAAAAATATGACTCAACCTTTTTTTCCCTTCATTGGTAATTTGTATGCGTGCTGATTTTTTAAAGGGCATAGGAATGTAACTTAAAAAAGATCTTCCTTCGGGGTTTGCAAAAAGAGCATTATGAAAGGTGGCGGTTTTACCAAGACCTATTCCAAAAAAATCACCAAACGGAACAGATACGGCGGGCTTTGAAGCGCCATCCCAGAACATTTCAATTTTAAGCGAACGGAGCATTTCAGGAGAGCGGTCTATGATGGTAATCCACATCCTGTTGATGTTGCCTTGTGTATTCACATCAAGCAGCACTTTTGTTTCGCCGGGGTTCAATCCATCAGAAGGATGCCCTTTTGCGCCGTTATTTGACATAGCTGCCCTGCCTTTTTCTGCAGTAATATTTTCAAAGCTGCTCCACCTCGGACTGCTGCTGCTATCAAACTCGTAAAGCTTACCTCCTGATTGGGTAAAAGATTTTATTGGGATAAGAAAGTATAAAATTCCAAAGGCAAGTAATCTGTGCATAATAGTAGCGTTTAAAAATTATGATATATATATCATGAAAATATGCCTTTCTATCGAACGAAGGTTTCTGACCTGTGACAGCCAATGCTATCCAATATCATATTCCGGGTAGCTTCAATCTGACTCGAAAGGAATCAGAACCAAAAGCAGTCTTGTGGAAAAACCACAGCCCTGTTACCAGGGCCATGGCAATCAAAGAAACTTCGAATTATTTTCTGTACGGATGCCGAAAAATGGAACTTCGTTTTCGCACATAAACGTCCCGATTATAAAACGGTGAAAGAGGGAAACGATGATTTCAGGGGGGAAATTAATTCCAACGTTTTAAACACAAATAAAATAAAACTTAACAAAAGAGTGCTGGGATAATTTTTTATAAAGATTAATTGAATGGGCTGCACATCGCCAACAAGTTGTGCCTTTTTAGGAATAATATCACAAAGAATGGGTCGGACATTAATTGCCGCTGTTCACCCACAACGCCGATAAAAATCCGGCAACAGATACTCCAATGCTTATTACCAAATACTTTAAGGTGTTATACTTTTCAAAGAAATTCATAGATTAAAAAATTCTGTCTGTCACTCAAATAACGAAAATGATGCCATTTTTATTATTTGCAAAAAATTTCATAACAACAAAGTCGCCTTGCCTGGGTCTTGCCTCCGCTCAAAGCGCTTTCGCTAATGCACACGAGACTTTGAACAGCACCCCTTTTATATTTCTAAAAAGGCCTTGTATGACTTTTTTGTTCCGCCGGAATAAATTAGGTGGTTTTCTTAATAGCTTTTAAGTTGCCTGCATTTGTGCGGTTTTCCGGTCTGTGCCTACGGATTGAGAACTTATCAAACAATTTTTATTTCTTTCGATACGAACCAGTTCCTTTATCTGAATTAGAAATTGTTTTAGAGCATCAGGTAGATTAACCATTAAACAAGGAAGATGCCTTCAAAGAAGAAGATTATTCTAGAAATATCAGCACAACTGAGTTGATGGAATAATAATTGATATTAATTCACGTAAATTTTGTTATGAAAAAAATTTTAATTTTTGCCACTATCGCAAGTGTAGCAATTGTAATTGCCTGGTATTTTATAATTGAAGACGTAGTTGAATCAATCGACGTCCCTGGATTAAATACAGATGAAATTCTTTAAATTATCTGCCCATCCTTCCTCGCCCTGGCTTAGGAACGAGACGCTCATAAGTTTGAAGATTACGGACATTGCAGTCAAGACCTCCCTCTCTAATTTTTTTTTGGCCTATAAAAAAATAACCCTGTCTCTACATCGGCTTTCTCGTTGGCAGCAAGAAATCCGGAAAGAGACAGGGTTAAAAAAATAAGTATTTAAAGATTATTTATTCAGCAAAATTTTAGTCGTCTTCACGTATCTGGCATCCTTTATTTTAATAAAATATATACCGGGAGCCTGGTTGCCAAGGTTCACACGGAGATTTTGAGAAGAGCTCTTTGTAATGTTTTGCTTATATACAAGTGCGCCGGCTGAATTGAAGATCTCAACCACACCATTAGCCAATGGCGAATTAAGAGCAATATTAACTAACCCCCTGGTCGGGTTTGGAGATATGTTGATCGATCTGATTGGTGTCAGCTCATTTTCAGGAGCAGTTAGCCTGCTTGTAGTCGTAATCAATGAAAGTAGCGAAATAGAAGAACTTACCAAAAATTATTTCTATGACTAAAAGATTAGGTTCAAAATTGACGTCATATCAAGCTATCCACACCTAACCCTCATCGTTATACGTTGTGATGCAACTTACAATTCTTTAATCATAATGTTACGGAAATAAATGGGGGCACCGGCATGCTTACCCTGAAAACCAATATAACCCTTAAGCGGAAGCGTAGCCAATGGATTACTAAGCCATGAAGGAACATCGCTGCCATCAGGGTTTTTGGTGGCAGATGTATAGCGGCTCATGTCAAACGTATTTACTAACTCACCATTAAGCACTATCCAGATCATTTTTCCTTTGCAGGTAATGGTATAATGATTCCATTTACCGGCTTTCTTTACGGTTCTTTTTGTGGCAGCCTGGTGTCCAAACACAGCAGCACACTGCCACGTAGGATCCACGTCGCTCCATTTAGTTGAATAATCATCTGCAATTTGTATTTCCACAGAATGCGGAATCCAGTCTTTGATATCACTGGCGTGTACTATTACACCGCTGTTTGTGCTGTCAGCATTTTTAAACTCGAGATCGAGAGAAAAATCATTATAGGTTTTATCGCTCCACAATGATTCGTCCTTTGATGCAGTAATTACTCCATCTTCCACAGTCCACACGCCAGGTTCTGCTATTGAATTGGAAAGATCGCTTTTAAACAGGGGCTTCCAGCCTTTTGAAGATGAATTGGGGTGCGTATCAAATTTTTCCTGGGCAAAAATATTTTGTGCATTGATCGTAAGTAATACAAGGATTGATACAATTATTTTTTTCATAAATGAATTTGAGAATTTAAAGATAAGATGATATTTTAAATGAACTCAGGTCAGAGCATATTCCAAATTCATCCTCCTCTGCAAGCAACAAAGCAGTATACACCATTTATAAAAAGTTGAAAATAAATTTCTTGTGAATGGTGTATATATAATTGTCGGAGCAATTTTTTGCCCCATCGGGGCTACCTGTTTGTAGCAAATTGCAATTTGAAAATCGTCAGGCGTGCCATAGGTACGCAACCATCAAGGGTAGCCCCGCCTCGGCGGGGCAAAATACGAACGTGAAAAACATTTAGTTTACAAACAGGTAGTGCCTACGGCACATAAATGCGACATCCAAGGGCTATCGGATTTGGGGATGCACTCAGTGAGAGTGATATTAGAGACCAATCATCATTTCAATCCCAGCGCCTGCAATACCTGGTCATCTGCCACAGGGTTGTTGCGGTTACCGGATGGATAATCTATCCAGCCAAAACCTTCATCGCATTCCCACATAGCCCACCCTATCTCGTATTTTTCAAAAACTGTTCTCACGTCATGCAAAAAATTCAACCTGCTCTGCCGTGGTGCATAAGGCTTATAGCTTCCAAATTCATTCGATATCACTCTTACATTATGAACCTGTCCCCAATCATAAGCGACTTTGATCCATTTATCGAGTGAATCAATATTATATTTCTGAGCGCCGTACCATTGTAAGGCATCTTTGAGTTCCGCATTAGTACTGCCAGCTATTAGAGGGTCTACCGCCGCCGGACTGGAGGGGTAAGGTACATTCCGCGCATCAATAACAGGCTGCCATCCAGCCCACGATGCGCCCTGGTGCGTGAACAGGAAAGGATCGTAAAAATGAAAATCATAAATGATGTGGTCAAAATTATAAGGCGTCAACTGTATAAGTCCGCCAATACCGTTCCAGCCTTCTCCGCCAACAATAATATTGTGATCCGCGTCAACCTCACGAATGGCGCTCACCATTTTCTGCTGCACAGGCTGCCACCAGGAAAAGCCCTGTGCAGTAATTCCTGCTGCCGAAGCATGGGGTTCATTGTAAACTTCAAAAAATAAACTATCGGGAGAATATTTTTTAAAATAAGTGGCAACAGCTTTCCAGTAGGCAGCTATTTTGTCACCAAACGCGGGGTCATTTGCGAGCAGGCTATCAGTCTCATTTGTAAGTGGATGCAAATTGACAGTAACACCAAGTCCGGCTTTTATACAATTATTTATCGCAGCATCTACATGCAGAAGGTTGACAACATTTAACTGGGCAGGATCAGCAGTGTTAAATAATATAGTAACGCCAACAGGTATACGAACGTAAGTAAAGTTGTGACTTTTAATAAATTTCAATGCAGATAAAGAAAAGCGATTGCTAAATTGAGCAGGATCAGAATAGTCATTAAACCAGTTAGAAAGATTAACTCCTCTTGCAATGATGTCGTCCGATGCGAGCACAGGCGGTTGACCAGGCGCGACATTTTTATGACATCCGAAAAAAAGACACCAGGATGAAATCTGAAAAATTACTTTCATAGTACATGTATTAAAAAAGAAAATCTGCGGATTTCAATACCTCCCGCCATTGCCGGCGGGCTTGCGCGGTGCAATACAAAAATATAATTTATTAGGGAGTGTAAATAAACCAAGCCCGTAAAATATTTATATCGCCGTAAAGATTTTATGGATGGTATAATAATTGAAGTACCTCATGTAAAACTTTCATGAAAAATATTTTAATTTTTGCCACGATGGCTAGCATAGCAATAGTCGTTACTTATTATTGGATCGTTGAAGAAGGAGGCGAAGCAAATGAAGTCTCAGCATCTTAAAGACCATTTTAAATCATTTCCAAATTGGATTACATTTATACCTGGTAAAGACTCTTATCCGAATTACCGTTCTGCCTGATGCTAAAAAAACAAAAGTTTTACATAAAGCGAGATTATAAGGTTTTCGTGATTATTCTAATTCCATCATTTATTCTACTGGCATTATTTCCCAATATTTACCTGTTCTATGAAATCAACTTTGCAAATTTTTTTTCTAATCAACCTGGTTGGTATACATATATAACGCGTGAGACAAGCATCGTTGAGCGTGTAGTTGGATTGTCTTACAACTTTCTACTGGCAATACTGTATAGTTTTATTGCCACGTTTATTGTCAGAAAACAAATTATAGAACCAGGCAAATTAAAGGCCCTAAAGTGTTCCGGTTATATGGCAATTCTTTTCGGCATGATATACTTAATATATTTTCTAATGAATGTGTCCGGATCGAATAGCTATGGCTTCCTGTATGCGCTTGAAGTAGCCCGCCCCCAGGTTTGCTTACTGACAATACTTTACTTTTTTATAGCTTTCCCAAGTGCAATTGTCTTTGTCAAAAAGCGAACTCAGCTAATCGTTTGAATAAGTGTTTCACACAGCCTTTTTCCCTGTTGCAAGTTCATTTTTTATCAGGTAATCGTAACTCTCCTCAATTGCTTTAAAAACATCCGTTGATGTCTTATCCATTTCAACGATCATCCATTGGGTATTTCCATGAGCCGCCTTTACAATGGCAGGAAAATTTTGGGCGCCCTGGCCAACGGCTACCATCGGGTCGGGGTTATCTTCCGGCAATGCCTCATTCCATTTTGCAGGGCCATCTTTAATATGCAGGAACGGCGCACGAGTTCCATACTCTCCAACTATTTTTGCAGGATCATGCCCCGCAACTTTTATCCAGTAAGTATCCAGTTCAAAAAAAATATCGGGCTCAACGGCCTCACGAAGCACCTCATACACAAAACGGCCATCCACTTTATTCCGGAATTCCCACCAATGGTTATGAAGGCCAAATTGTAATCCATTTGATTTGGCAAAATGGTTTGCTTCATTGTAAATATCAATCAATTCTTTTGTGCCGTCAAGACTGCTATATCTTTTGTCCTCAGGCCACCCGTGCCAGATCATTTTTTTGCAATCGAAGGACTCCGCGGTCTCCAGCATCGCATTTTTTTTATCGCCGATTGGTAATTCAACATGGGAAGAACAAACAGCCAGGCCAGCGTCCTTCAAATATTTCGCCGCCTGTTTTACTGAAATGTTCTCCGGCCAAAAGGCAGTCTCAACCGCTTCAAACCCCACTCCGGCTATTTTGTGCAAGGTGCCTGCTATATCTTCTTTGATCTGGTCGCGAACTGTATATAATTGCAGCGCTATTTTAGCAGGGACAACTGAATATTTTTTTTCAGCCATTGTGGTCGATGGCAAAAATGCGGAACCCATAACCGCTAATCCTGATACGGTTAAAAATTTCCTCCGCGAAAGATCAGGTGTTGATTTTTGCTCGTGTTCCATATTCAAAAATTAGATTGTTGAGGACAATATCTTCTGCTAAAGTTATTTAACATTTCCGGGGGAACAATTTAGCAAATAATTTATATTTGATACTATAGTATTGTTCTATTATTCACCATTGATATTTTTTATGATGAGAACTTTACTTATTGGGTTATCAATTTTATGCATTGGCTCGGGATGCTTCCAAAAAGTGCAATACATAGGACGCAATTATACTCCCACATCTGAAGTGGAAATGTTTTTCTCACCAGTAGATGTTGGCAAAGATTATATCGTGATTGGAAAGGTGGTTGGCCAAATCATGAAACTAAAGAACGCCCAGAAAAAATTTATCGAAATCGCTAAAGACAAAGGTGCTGATGCAATTATTATCTATGTGCCCGGCAACGAGTCAACTGATGTGGCTCACAACCGTGAAATTACATCCACTCGTGTACCCGTTGCTGGTTCTACTGCAGGTGCACCCGGCACGGTTACAACCATTGCAGATGGACCTGAGAATATGCTATATGGAGACCTGATTAAATACAGGTAGCTTAGGAACACTTACAAATTTTAGCCCATGCCTTACCGTTACCACATGCCGCCAGTATTTTAATGCCGCATATCCATTTAATACAACAACCAATCCCAACGTAACATTGCCGTAACCTATTTACCATTTGCCGAAAGCTCCGCCATAAGCCATAGAGTATATGCTACCATTGGAGTCCAGTATTCTGAAATTTGCCAATCACCTTTCCAATAGTTAAGGCATGTCTTCGCGATCGCCACCAATACCGTTTAAGACAGCTCCGGGTAATACAGGCACGTTGGGATAAATGATGAACCTGCATAATGCATCGGATGATTATAGCCCACACCTTCCATTGTAGAACTATTTAATGGATTCGATCCGAATATCCAGTCAAGTTGCTTTTGTGCCGCCGCTTTCATGCGATCGTCCTTTAAAACGATTGCCGCCTTCAAAAGACCGATTCCCGCCGAAGCAACATTGGAATTTATACCGACCCACCAATCAAGTTCAGGCTCCATAAAATACCGGTACCAGTATTCTCCTGTCTTCCTGTTTCCCCCCGGATCATTTTTTTCATATAAACCCCAGGGAACAATGCCAAAACTATTTTTTCCTGAGAGCAGTAAAAGATAATGCTCTGCATAATCCTTTATCATAGATTTCCATAGCGGCACGTTCTTATCCGCAGGAAACAGTTGAACCAGGTCGCTCAGGCCGATGAACGCCTGGCATCCATTCCAGATATTTTTGTAAGGCTCATGATTTGAAAGAGAACTATAAAAAAATCCTGACAATGCTTCTCCGGAATCAGCAGCCTGTAACTTTTTAAGCTGAAGCGAAAGTTCGGTTGCCCTTGAACGATAGATTGTCAAATTGGTAGTCTTATACATTTCGATAGCTGCCTCAAGCGCGGCGCCAATATTTATAGCAGATGTATCAGCACCTGATTCCAGGCACCAGTCATAACATTTTTTGGCGGCGTTTAGACATCGCCTTGAATAAGCAGGATCAATCTTTAAAGTGATACGAGCCACTAAGGCCTCAGCAGTGACAAAATTATATTGCGCGGCCATTTCCACGGGCTGCGTCTGGATGATACGATCATCTTTATCCCCTGAAACCAACATCAGTTGTTTAGAAATACCCGTATTTGGAGTTACCAGTTTTATGTCCGCTCCCCCGACTTCAATTTTGTTATCGGTCCACCTGTTATTGTCTGAATGCTTTTTCAAATCGCCGCCTACAAAATCCATTACGTATCCCTGTGGTTCCTGCATTTTCAAAAAATATTGGTTTCCCCAAAGCAATTCATCCAGGATGGCCTGCCGGTATTGAGGCGCTTCAAGACTGTAAGCCCTTGCAAGGCCCATCACGCCATAGATAGTTGCAGAAACCCACTTCCTCAAATCACTCGCATCGTGCCAACCGCCTGTAACATCCTGGTGCCTGCCATTATCAATGCGTATCCCGTCATCCGTATGGCAGGGAGATAAATAACCCGTAGTACTTGCTCCGCACCGCTGGAGAGAGAAGTAATTAACAATCATATTCATCTCCGGTTGATAGACCGCGTTTGAAATGCTAAAAGGAAAAGACCTTAGGGTATCCGCTCTCAGATAGTATCGGCCTTCTTTTACGACCTTGCTGAAATCTGCAGTGGCGTAGTTTCCAAAATCGCCCTGCCGGGGAACAAGCGTACCATGATAGGCGACCTGGCCGGAAGTAATTTCAACGACTTCGAAATCCGTTTGTTCGCTTCCTTTAACGAGGCAGGTCTTTATTGACGAAGGCAGGTAACCGACCTGGTTAGTTAAAAGACCCATCTCCAAATCCCGTGACAGGCGCTGAGCCCGCAAAGAAGAATTGATGCCCACTATGCTTATGAAGAATATAAACATGAATATTCTTTCATTTTTATGAGACGTCCATTTCAGAAGACGGCTGCTGTCATTTCGATTTTTTATACATAGTACAGTATTACATGACATAGATTTTCCAGGTTTTTTTTCAGTTAAAGATTACGACAGTCATTTATAAAAAGGGTTAAACTTAAAATTATTACCCTCAATTATTTCAGGTTATTACCGGGATTACGCATTACATATTAGCAAAGCATTTTATATTTTTTACAAATATTTTTTTTTAAGAAACCGATTTTGTACAAGCTTTGTCAAAAAAACGATCATATAATATGCAAACACAAAAAAACAATTCGGCACATAATAAAGATATCGTTGACAATTTAATCCATTTAATAGAAAAGGGGAATGCTCATGCTTCACTTGACAATGCACTGCAAGACATGCCTTATTCGGTTTTAGGAAAAAGGCCGGAAAATTTACCATATAGTATATGGCAGCTTGCAGAACATATCCGCATCGCACAATGGGATATTCTTGAATTTTCGAAAAGCGCAAAGCATGTTTCTCCCAAATGGCCCGATGGATATTGGCCAAAAGAAGCAGAGCCTTCATCGGACGCGGCATGGAGAAAATGTGTGGATGCAATTAAAGCCGACAGGCAGGAATTTATTGATTTGATTAAAAATGCCGGAGATGATTTGTACAAGCCTTTTGAACATGGAGACGGGCAAAGCCTGCTTAAGGAAGCCCTGGTACTCGCGGATCACAATAGCTATCACACCGGGGAAATTATTATCATAAGAAGATTGTTGAAGGCGTGGAAATAAAGCGTTTAGCTTCATTACCATTTTATTCTTAGTTCTTCAACGCCATCATGGTCGAATAAATTATCGATACCCAGGGTTCGTGTGATCATTCACCATGCCTTCCCATTTTATTCCTTTAATACCTGAGTGATGCAGTCGTTCTGTAAGCTGTCCTATATGATGCTGTAAGTGCCTTATGTTATAAAAATGTATTTCAAGCCTGCTCATGGGCAGCCAGTCAAATCCGCTTTTTATCTCCCCAATATTTCTAACCAGGTTCTCGCAATCGTTAAAAAGTAACAGACAGTATTCTGTCATTTCATCCCTGGTATAAACGGTGTCTATAACGACCGGTTTGTTATCAGAAGTAAATGATCCTAAATAGTTGTAAGTATCAATGTGATTATCCCATGGAATAAATTGATCCGGGCCTTCATGCAGGTAAAGTGCTGTATAAAATAAAGTGTGATAAACAATACGCCAATATTGATTTTCATAAGTATTATCGTACCAAAGAATATCAGGACATTTATCCATTACATCCATAAGCATCTTCAGTGATGCCCTGTATTGTGAAGTAATTTCCTTTTCCATAAAATTTTTTTAGTTGTTCTTAATGGGCTCCAAATATCAATAACATTCAAAACCGCATTTATTGTGCAACACGGTTCCACGTCCCGGCCAGGTGATTAACAAATTCAGTTATTACGTATTGATTTTGACCAGGGTTACTGATGTTTATAGTTAATAAGATGAAATAAAATTATTGATACAGCTGCGACCTGGCTTTTTTACAATCACTATGCCTCTCTTTAATTTAATTTCATCGCCATCATGTTTACTGTGTAAACCGCAATTTAAAATAATATTTTAGCAGAGCGATATAGCTGAGACTCTCATATCTGCACAAAAGTATGAGATAAAGCGCCGGCGGTTAATTGCAATGATTTGGATGTTTCGTCGGTTGGTATGTTCTGCATAAAAAATGACACGGCTATCTTAGAGCCAGCCAGATACGCTACGTGCCGGCAAAACTATGTTGTGTAGTTTTGTGTGGAATGAAAATATTAAAATAAAGTTCGTGTGATTCAACTTGCTTGTATGAAAGTCAATATCTCCAGGAGAAAATTTATCAAAACATCAGCCGCCCTTTTACTTGCGTTTAAAATCAATCCTTCCCGCTTTGTGATAACTGTAAATGGAAAAATTCCTGCTACTTCTATGGGAACAACTTTAATTCATGAGCACTTTCTCGTTGATTTTATAGGCGCTGATAAAATAAGTTATGACCGGTGGGATAAGGATGAAGTTATAAAAACAGTTCTGCCTTATTTGCATGAAGTAAAGAAATATGGGGTAAAAACAATATTAGATTGTACACCCGCCTTTTTAGGCCGCGATATAATTTTGCAAAAGAGGCTTTCCGATGAAAGCGGATTACAAATATTGACGAACACTGGCTATTATGGGGCGGTGGGCAATAAGTATTTGCCGCACTGGGCATTCACAGAAACTTATGAACAAATTGCCAAAAGATGGATTAATGAATATGAAAATGGAATCGAAAACACAAACATAAAACCTGGTTTTATTAAGATAGGTGTTGACCCGGGACATTTATCCGAACTGCATCAAAAATTGTTGAAAGCGGCAGCGGTTGCTCATTTACAAACAGGCCTAACCATCTGCTCTCATACGGGCCCTGCTGTTCCTGCTTTTGAAGAGATTGAAATATTAAATGAAATGAACGTTCATCCGTCCGCATTTGTATGGACACATGCACAATTGGAAAAAGATAAAACATTACACATAAAGGCAGCCATCGAAGGAGCATGGGTGAGCCTCGATGGTATTGGATGGGGCGATTTTGAGGAATATGCAGATTCAATTGACAATTTAAAAAAAGCAGGAATGCTTCATCAAGTTTTGATATCTCACGATGCAGGTTGGTATAAGCCCGGTGAAAAAGATGGAGGTAACATCACGGGTTATACAAATATTTTTACGGAGTTGATTCCATTACTAAGGGGTAGAGGATTCTCAAAAAAGGATATACAACAGCTGCTTGTAAAAAATCCGGCGGAAGCGTTCTCGATAAGGGTGAGGAAATTATAAGATAAAAAAAACCTTTATGAAAAAACGTGCCTGTTAATTCTCTTACAAAGTTCGGCGGTATTTACTTTTTCGCAGCCATTTGCTGCGTGAACAAAGACTGAATTAAAATTAAACAGCGGTGTCGTTGAGCGATATATTCAACTACCCGTACATCAGGGAAACTTCACTACAAAAGTTACAAGCCTGTCAATGGTGATTTAATTATTTCACTGATTCAAATGCGGATTTTCAATTTAAATAGTAAGATTTATTCGGGAAGAGACAAATGGTCAATGGCGAATATAGAGATGTAGTAATTCACGGGGCAGAGACACGTTATTGCTGCACACCTATACCTCCGCCGCCATTCAATCTTTTATTTTCATCTTCTGCAGATGCTTTTCTTTGCCTTGCGGCCTTAACCTGGTTATTACCGAAACGGTAAGAGAAATTTACTTTTAATTGCTGGCTTTCAAAATGACCGCTCGCCACCAGGTGGCTTCCTGCAAAGTCGCTGGTACCCTGCCAATGCAATGTTTTGAAAACATCGGTTAAGCTTACTTTTATATTGCCAGCTCCCTTAAATAACTTCTGTTGCACACCCACATCAATAAATCCGAGAGGCTTACTTTTAAATGTGCCACCCCATACCGTTGGCGAATTGTAGAATCCTGACAACTCAAACGATGGGCCTTTCTTAATACTAAAAGTTTGTTGCGAGTAAAATGAAAATGCATCTACGTTTACATTAATTGTTTTACCTGCGCCAAAATCAGCTTTGTATGCGGAATGGTACCCATTAAAAGTTGCGAAGGCACTCCACCATTTAGTGATGGTTACAGGAGCGCTTATATTAAGACTATAAATATTTTGTGTTGCCAGGTTTTTCTGTGTCAGGAAACTTTTGTTTCCAAGTGTATCGATAATCTGGGCGAAATAATCTTTAATGTGGCTGTAGCTTACAGAGGTAACATACTTATACAGGAACGTATGAGAAAGCTGAAAGCTGTTAGTATATTGAGGGTTTAGAAAAGCATTTCCTTTACGATAAGTCAACTCATCCAGTTTGTCTTCAAATGGGTTAAGATTTTGATAACTGGGACGATCTATGCGGCGGCTATAACTTAGATTGAAAGTATTCTTTTGATTCAGCATATAAGTAATGGCGCCACTTGGAAAAAAATCTGTGTAGTTACGTTTGACGAGATCATCTGGTTGCGGATTATTACTTACAAGGTCACCTTTGCTCTTTGTATTTTCCATTCTCACTCCCGCCTGTATCGTAGTCTTTTTGCTTAGCGGGCGATTATAGTTTACATACAATGCTTTTACATTTTCATCGTAATTAAATTTATTACTGCGATCAGGATCCTTCACATTATTGTTGCCATACACATTGTAAAAATCAAAAGTGTTTTTAGTTTTTACATCAGTTATCTTGCCACCGAAACCAAGCTTTCCCTTTTTAAATGGTTGTTCATAATCTATCTTAGCTGTGTAGATATCAATATCAGTCGGGGTATTGTTGCGATAAATTCTTTCTTCCAATAAAATATCAGTAAAAGGTGTTCTGTAATAATTAGGCTGATAGCTCGCTTCCCCTGCGCCTGAAATTGACCAGGTCTGCATCTATATTTAATTCTTTTCCGGTTGTATCTGCGTAGCGATAATTAATATTATAGTCAACATTATTCCTGGATCCTGGTACATCATTACCCGCATATAAAACCCTGTTCGGAATTTCGGTATTTTGAGGAGTGATCAGCGTCTTGCTGGTAGTGCTGGCCTTCGCATCGTTAAAATTCGCAGTCACCATTGCTCCAATAATATTTTTTGAGTTTATATAATAGTCAACTCCCGCCTTTACATTATGTGTAGTATTGTCATTAACGTTAATGCTATGCTGGTCGTAGATACTGTCTTTTTGTATCCTGTACAAGTCAAATACATTTCTTGTCCTACCAAAATTGTTACTGTAATTACTGAAAAGATTTATTTTTTTATTGCGATAATTGAGACTTAATGAATTGTTGTATTTGGGAGTATGTCCGAATGCAACGCCGGTTGATACATTTCCATTAGCACCATAATTTTTATTTTTTTTCAGCCTGATATTTATAATTCCGGCATTGCCTGAAGCATCATATTTTGCTGACGGGTTGGTGATCATTTCGATAGATTCAATATCCGCTGAATTAATGGAACGCAGGTAGGCCGCAAGATCTCCCCCGCCCATCTGCGTTGGTTTTCCGTCCACGTATATTTTTACACCATTTTTTCCCTGCATAGAAATATTATCATCTTTATCGACAGAAACGCCGGGAGATTTTTGTAAAAGCTCAAAGGCATTGCTGCCGGTCGCATTAATGCTGCTCTCGACGTTAAATACTGTCTTATCCGCCTTTACTTCAATCATTGGCTTCTTCGCCTGCACAGTAACAGCTGCAAGAGATGTGCTGCTTTGCGACAACATAAGAGACGGACTGGTAAATTCCTGGCCTTCTGTTACATCAAATTTTGAAGAATAATTTTTAGCATGCCCGATGGATGTAGCAGAAAGCAAATAATTCCCCGGGCTTATGGATAGCATTTTAAAAATTCCGCCGGAGTTGGTCACGGCAGTTTTAGCCAACGATGAATCTTTGGCGTTTAATAAGAGGACCGTTGCTGAAGATAGCGGCTTATTGTTTTCATCAATAATTTTTCCGCTCACCTGGGTTGGGCTTTGAGCAAAAGAAATTAAAGCTGATAAAATAAAAAGGGTAACGAACGTAATTTGTTTCATAGTGAGTTGCGCTTTGGAAAGCATTTTTAAATTTGACCGCAAAAATATGTCCGCCACTTTCTCCGGTATACCGGATTTGGATTAAACGGATATTTCCATATTTAAACGGTAAAAGCTTTCGAAAACTTATTGCATGGCCTTGGTGAATAAAAGCAATGCTTCATCCCCTAAGCTAGTAGAAAGGGGGGAATAAAAATTGATAAATTCATCAATAATATGTGTAGCTTTTAATTACAACTTCACCCGCATCATACACTATTTTTTCCGTAGACAGCCTGTTAATGGCGTCAAATGTGTAAGTATGGTTTAGCGTAACGGTGGTCCCCCCGTTAACATTTGTAGTTGTTTTTACAAAATTTTTAGGCACAGGAAGATAAGGAGAAAGGCTTACAACATTTCCGGGCAGGTTAGTATAATAATCATACGTCGTTACCGAATAATTATCTGCCAGTTTTATGATGTTGCCGCCATTATCATAGGTATAATTTTCAACATTGTCTAAAACAGAACCGATCGCCTTCGAATACTCATATGACTTAACCATGGTAAGTTGCCGGGAAGCGTTGTATATATATTTTTCAGTAAGGCTGTCGTTAGTATCGTTATATTGAAAAGTGCTATCTACCATTGAATTGCTGTTGAGAAAAAACACCTCATGTATGGTTAATTGATTAGAGCCATAAATATCCAATGTATAGTTTCCATTTGAATATTTAAATTCAAATCTGTCTCCGGGCGTTGCAGCAGATATTAGACTAATTATCCTGTCATTGGCATCGTACCCAACGTTGAACGTAACAACATTGCGGGTACCGCCGGATGTCACATCTTCGGTATAGGTCTTTATTTTATTACTAGCCGGGAGTGCTGGGTCGTCACCGGTTATTCCTTTTTGACATGAATTAGAAGTGAAAACGATCGTAATAATAAGCAGGAAATTTAGGAGCCTCATAAGTTTTGTTATTAATTTTAGTAAAAGTAAATATATACGTATTCTCGAGGAACCGGGATATTTGCAGGTATAAACGTAATATCCAGGCATTTATTGGGGGATTCATTAGTTTGTACACTCGTATTATTTACGGAAATAAATCCTCTGCACCATTTTGGAAACTGGCTAAGTTATTGTCCCAGTAATGCGAAGTAATCTTTTTGAAAAATGACTACTATTCATCATCATAAAAATTAAGTTATGGAATACAGAAAATTAGGAAAATCTGACCTGGAGATTTCAGTGATAACATTTGGCGCGTGGGCCGCCGGCGGATGGATGTGGGGCGGCACAGAAAAAAAAGATTCGATTAAAGCAATACAATCTGCTTACGAAATGGGCGTAACATCAATAGACACCGCACCGGTTTATGGACAAGGGGCCAGTGAAGAAATTGTTGGTGTAGCAATAAAAAATATACCGAGGGATAAGGTTCAGATACTTACAAAATACGGGATGCGATGGGACCTGGCAAAAGGCGATTTCGCTTTTAAAAGTAAAGACAATGATGGTAACGATATTGATATTTATAAATACGCGGCAAAGGATAGCATCATTAAAGAATGTGAGGATAGTTTACGCCGCCTTGGAACTGATTACATAGATCTGTATCAGATCCATTGGCCGGATGTCACCACGCCAATCGCCGAAACAATGGAAGCCGTTGCAAAACTTATACAACAGGGGAAAGTAAGACACGCAGGTGTTTGCAATTATAATGCGTCCCAGGTAAAGGAGGCACAAAACTATATTAACCTCGTTTCAAACCAGGTTCCCTACAGCATGGTGAAAAGAGATATTGAAAAAGAGGTAGTCCCATATTGCATTGAGAATAATATTTCAATACTCGCGTATAGCCCGCTTGAAAGAGGATTGCTTACCGGAAAACTAAAACCGGGGCATCATTTCGCCGAAGGAGATCATCGTGCAGGGTTGTATTTCTTTAAAGATGAAAATATTAGAAGAACTAATGCTTTGCTCGATAAGTTAAGGCCGATGGCTAAAGAAAAAAATGCCACACTTTCGCAACTGGTTATCCGCTGGACAGATCGAACAACCTGGTATAACCATCGCATTGGTTGGCGCAAGAAATGAAGAACAGTCCGTGCAAAATGCAAAGGCTATAAACATAAAACTAAGCCGGGAAGAAATTGGTTTTATAAATGACGAGTTAGAGGAATTGATTTTGGAAAAGGTATAACATCGTCAGGCGTATAAGGTATGGCAAGCGGTCATTTAATAAGGGATTCAGTTAATTTTAAATTCTAAATGGGTACTTTATCAGGGTTGAAATGACTTAATCAATTGTCTTTGTCCGCCGATCAATACGACTCGTTATTAGGCTTCCCCTAATGCCGGCATGTATAAAATCGCCGCTAAATAATTAATTACAACTACTCATTATCCGGGCACACATCATGCAAAAGTCCACGAATTAAAAAGAAGAAATTTTTTATACAAATACTCTTTCAACGCCTATATGATTTTTCGATACCTTACCCTGTCCATAGCTGATGTTGAATTTAATTGATTAAGGCATAATATTGGTTGGCGTATAGTAAACTCTTTAAACAATGACATCAGGTTTTACATTTATTAAAGGCAATTCACCAATTGTAGCAACTGCAATACATGAAGGCCATCAAACCCGTAAAGAGCTAAGCGATTTGTTTAATCTAAATGAAGAAGAGCGCTTGAGAGAAGAAGATCCGTTTACGGCGCAGTGGCTGGATATTTCGGATAATAAAATCATTGTGCATCATTCACGCTTTGAAGCTGATGTAAACAGGCCCAGGAACAAAGCCATATACGTAAAGCCGGAAGATGCATGGGGGCTGCAGGTTTGGAAAACTGAATTGCAACAGGAAATTATCGATCAGTCACTTAAAATATATGACGACTTTTATAAACAGGTTAAAGAATATTTTGACTCGCTTTTTTTGTTGCATGATAAAATTTTGGTGTACGATATTCATTCTTATAATCACAGGCGTGAGGCAAAAGATATTGCTGCGAATACTTTCGAAAATCCCGAGGTAAATATCGGCACTAAGAACATGGATTATGAAGTATGGCAACCGGTTTTAAAAGTAATGATTGACACTTTTAAACAATTTGATTATAATGGCCGCAATCTTGATGTACGGGAAAATATTAAATTTAAGGGAGGTTATTTTGGCCAATGGCTTTTTGAACAGTATGGCAAAAAAATATGTCCTGTGAGCATTGAGTTCAAAAAATTTTTTATGGACGAGTGGACCGGTCATCCTTTTGAAAAGGACCTAAACCTCATCAATGAATTATTAGTAGAATCCAAAGAACCTGTATTGGATGCACTGAAAAAAATAAACATTTGAATGCGTGATATTCCCGATACAAACCTTGTAGAAAATATAAGCAGTACTTTAAAAAGGGGGAAGAGCATCCGCAGAAATCTTTCTTTGAACAGCAAGCTTGTTATTGACCAAAACCTTCCATACTTGTGTGTGTACAGGTTCTCCGAAAAACCTGATCCCTACATTGCATCATTATTAAAAACACAGGGAGCTTACCTCATATCAAATGCAAGCCTTAATGTAAATGATTTGTTGAAGGCCATTATCGAAATTTCTATTAAAGAATTTAAATCTTTTATGATCCTGGAAATCTGGAACGAAGAGGTATTGACTGGCGGAACAAGTATCCGGTTGCTATATCCCGGAGAGAAAGTATCCGCGACAATAGAAGTTTTTGAAAAAGGGTTCAATGAGTTCAAAAAGATTTTGCCGAGGACCAATGTTTTACTTGAAGACACGAAGCAACGACATCCCGCGAATTTACCTCCATTGATAGAATTGGATGAACTAAAAAAAACGGGGACCTTGCTGATTGGAATAGCAATTAAGGCTTTGTTCAGGGACGAGGACGGAAGAAACTATTACCCGCTGTTCTTCAGAAAAATAAGACGAAAATTCGCAGAGGTTATAAAGATGGCCGCCTTTGAATTCGTGCGTTTACAATCCGACAATAAATTTGAGCATTACCTGATGCTTGGCAAAACACGGCTCGATAACCTTGTACGTTCAGCCGATAGAAGGATCGCTGCCATCAGTGAAAAAATGGATTTTATTCTACGGGTTACTCCTGTGAATACAACTATAGCCTGGGGAAATTTTCAAAAGAATAATTTTCAAAAACTTCCGAATTTCACCTACAGGCTTATTTCTTTAGATCCTGAAATCGAAAAAAGAAAGCTCTTTAATATACCTGTTGAAAATATAGAACACCCTACCCTTGCTTTCCTGTTACGCGACAAAAGAATGGAACTTGAGAAGCAATTGATCATGCTGGAAGAGCGCGGAACAAAAAAGTTTCTGCATACAAGCATCAGCCTCTATGGTGAGATAGACCAGGAAGTTAAAAATGCAGCAATATGATCTTCTAAATGATGATATACCTAATGAGCAATCGGAATATAACACAGTTAACGCGGTAGATTTTGCACGGGCGGCAAATAGGGAATTGCAAAAATACAGGGAACATTTTCCCCAATTAGACCTAAAGGTAAAAGTGAAAGACGATGTAAGCGGCCTTATCGTTTCTGCATCCGAATTATCAATTGGTAAAGATCTTAGCATTAGCGAGCAAAGAGTTGAAGCCCTGATTCAGCATGAAGTTGGAACCCATATTCTTACCTATTGCAACGGCCATGCACAGCCGTTGCAGCTGATGTATGCAGGCTTCGCCGGTTACGAACAATTGCAGGAAGGCATGGCGGTATTGTCAGAATTTTTTGTTGGTGGATTGAATATTAACCGGCTTAAGCTTTTGGCCGCACGGGTGATTGCTGTAGATGCATTAATTAATGGCGCGGATTTTATAGAAACTTATAATATGCTTTGCAACTGATTATGCTTTCAGCGGAAAAACTTCATTCAATATAGCCATGCGGGTACATCGCGGCGGCGGCTACACGAAAGATGTTGTCTATTTAAAAGGATTGATCCAGGTATTGAACTTTATAAAAGACGGCGGTGATATTACCCATTTATATGGAGGTAAGTTTGCACTGGAACATTTACCGCTTATTGAAGAATTAATGCACCTCAGGATTTTAAAGAAGCCATTTCTTCCTGCATATCTTTCAACAGATGACACAAAAGAAAAAATAAAAAGAATAAAAAAAGGAATACAGTTAAAAGAACTCATCTCTTAAAATATAAAAACTTCTTATGAAAATAGCATTTGTAATTAATGATATTAAAACAGAAAAAGCCGGTTATACAACAACTTTTCTGGCATTGACCGCACACAAAAGAGGGCACAAAGTTTATGTCTTCGGAGTTGGAGATTTGGGCTATTCTTCCGATGGCCACATGGTGGCACAGGCAAGAACCGTTGGTGATCACAGCTATAAAAGCAATGAAACTTTTTTTAAAGCCATTGAAAAGTCGGAGCCGGAAAGGATTAGTTCAGGCGACCTTGACGTATTATACCTGCGTAACGATCCTTCGGAAGATATCAATAACAGGAACTGGGCCCAGAATGCTCCCTATATTTTTGGCCAGATTGCCATGCGTGACGGAGTGGTTGTATTAAACCATCCTGAAAGTCTTTCTGATGCGATCAATAAAATGTATTTCCAGCATTTTCCTGAAGTGCTGCGTCCCAAAACTATTATAACACGTGAAGCGAAAGATATTTTAGAATTTTTCGAAGAGCAAAAAGGTAAAATAATTTTAAAACCCCTGCAGGGATCCGGTGGCAAGAATGTATTTATGGTGGACAAAAAATCAAAATCAAATCTCAACCAGATCATTGAAGCGATTTCAAACGACGGATTTATAATTGCACAGGAATACCTGCCCAGGGCCGCAGAAGGTGACACCCGTTTTTTCCTGATGAATGGCCTGCCATTGCAGAAAGATGGCGTGTATGCTGCCATGAAGAGAGTGAATAAAGCCGATGATATCCGCAGTAATATTCATGCGGGAGGAAAAGGTAAAAAAGCAGATGTAGATGAAGAAATGCTGGAGCTTGTAAAAATCTTAAAGCCCAAACTGGTACAGGACGGAATGTTCCTGGTAGGCGTTGATATTGTGGGCGACAAACTTATGGAAGTAAATGTATTCAGCCCCGGTGCTTTGAACATGATCTCTGCCATGTATGATGTGGATTTTGGAGCAGTAGTTATAGAAGCAATAGAACATAAAGTACTGTATAAAAAAACTTACGGGCAGTATGTTGATAATATTACCATCGCTACTTTATAATCCTGTATTTGTATAATCAACGCCTTAGATTAAAAGGATATAAAATTATATACCCTATAAACTCAAGCACCAGTAATGCCTGTAGAATAGCTTTTATTATCCATGCGATCAAAGCGAATTTCCAGTTTAATAGTAGCATGACAAAAAAGAGAACAGGTTCCATCCAGCGTGCATAGCGAACCCACCCGGGGAGCCCTTTTATGTCGGTAGGAAAATTTTCGCTCTTCTTATCCCTGAGTACCCGGATATCATAATTATTTACTGCTGCAACAATATTATACGCAATTACGAATGCAATTAAAATTGCGGAGTTAAATGGGGTGTTGAACCACGATATCATAGAAGTGACTGTTTAAGTATTAAACAATTGGTAGTGTCAACATGTGTAGCGATGAAATAATAACGCACATAGAGAAATGATTATTGCAGCCGCCTTTTAAAATCCCTGCATATGATCATAAAAGCTGCATTAATTGTTAGTAATATTTATTGACGAAGTGCACTATATACACATAACAAGCATACTTCAATTGAAAATTTTAAGATGGGTAATTATTTATAGCCTGGATAGGCGTTTTAAAAAATCTTCTTTACGCCGGACGGAAACCTCAATCTCTGTTCCATCATTTAAGATAACAGAACCGCCCTTTCCTTTGTTATAACTTTTAATGTACGCCAGGTTAATAAGATGGGAATTATGAACCCTGAAAAATGAATAATCAGAAAGCATTTCCTCGAATTCTTTCAACGTTTTAGCAACTACCAACTTATGTTTATCGGTTAAATAAATAGTCGTGTAATTAATATCACTTTGGCAACGTAAAATATTTGCGATATCTAAAAATTCGAAACCATTTACGGTCGGTACAACCAATTTTTTGGGAGATGCATTGTTGTGCAAAGTATTTTGAAGCAGTATATCAATTTTATCCGCCGTCATTTTTTTTGAAACTTCATTTTTTAGTTTGATGAGCGCCACATTTAAATCATCGGCATCTATTGGCTTTAACAAATAGTCTATGGCGCTAAACTTAATTGCCTGTAAGGCAAATTTTTCGAACGCGGTTGTAAATATCACAGCAAAATTTATTTCGGGCAAGGATCTTAAAAGGTCAAAGCCGGTCTTCTCTTTCATTTGAACATCAAGGAACACAAGGTCTGGCCGTGTTAAAAGAATCAATTCTTCACCTTCCTGCACTGTGCCGGATGCGCCAATAATTTCAACCAGGTTTTTATGAGGAAGCAGCAGGTGATTAAGCCTGTCAATGCAATGCTTTTCGTCATCTATAATTAATGCTTTTATCATAAATTAAAAGGCCAGTTCTTCAGGCAATTTTACTTCTATTTTTGTGCCGTGGTCCAGGTTGAATAATGTAACACCGGCATTGGATTTTTTCAACTTATTTAAAACATCAATTCTCTCGTTAGTGATTTTCATTCCCAATGATTTTTTTACCGGCTCACCTGCTTCACTGGTCGAATTTACAGCTTCGGCCATTCCAATTCCGTTATCCTCAACAATGCATTTTATCATCTCCCCCTCTTTTCTGATATGAATCCATATTTTACCATTATCACTTTTTTTCGCTATACCATGCCAAATACTGTTTTCTACAAAAGGCTGCAAAATCAACGGAGGTATCAATGTATTTTCCGGATCAATATTTTCATCCACTTTTATTTCATAACTGAATTTATTGTTCATGCGCATATTTTCAAGTTGCATGTACAATTCAAGAGTTTTTAAATCATCTGCCAATGGTATTTCCTTATGCTCTGAATTTTCCAAAATCATGCGCATAAGCTTTGCAAATTTGGTGGTATACATCGTCGCTTTATCAATGTCGTGTTTATCAATATAGTCATTGATTGAATTGAGAGAATTATAAATGAAATGTGGATTCATTTGTGCCCGCAATGCTTTCATTTCGGTATCGGCTACCTGCACATTAAATTCAGCCTCTTTCTTTTTTTCTAAATTATCCTTTCGTCTTTTATAAATAATGATGCCTGCGATTGCAGCAATAATTAAAATACCGCCGATAATAATCGATGCGTTTCGTATTACCTTTTGCTTATTAATTTCTGCTACAGCAAGAGCGTGATTTTTATCGTTGCCAGCTTTGATTAATGCTTCTTTTTTATCGAAGTCATACTGCATTGCGAGGCGGGTAACTTCAGCTTTTTTATCTTCATTTATTGAGCTGTCACGTAACACCACAGACTGCCTGTAATCTTTTAACGCTTCGTCATATTGCTGTTGCTTTTCATGAATCCGGCTTAACGTTGTAAGTGCATTTACCTGCCACGACAAATCATTTAGTTCCTTCGCAAGCTGAAAAGATTGTGTGCTGTAATCTTCTGCCTGTCTATAATTGCCCATGTTTAAAAATACTTCTCCAAGGCCATTTAAAGCGCTGGCTTTAATATTCCTATAGCCGCTTTCGTCGGCCAATAAAATGGATTTCTGAAAATAAGTTAGCGCAGTTGAATAATTTTTTTGTTTAATAAAAATTTCTCCAATATTATTCAAAACAGCAGTGCTTATCCTTTTATTGCCGGTTTCTTCTGCTATCAGCAAAGCCCTGTTAAAGTAGTCGAGGCCGGAAGCCAGGTCGCCTAATTCGGTATAGATATTCCCTATATTGACGAGCCCACCCATTTCATCATTTTTACTTTTAATGTCACGGGAAATAGCCAGGTATTTTTCGTAATAGTCCAGCGCTTTTTTATAGTTCTTCAGGTCTGCATAAATGTTGGCAATATTATTATAGATAGTAGCATCAAAATACTTATTATCCAATTTTTCACCCGCTTTCAATGCCTTCAAATAATAATCCATAGAATTCGTATAATCCGACAAAATATAGTACACATAGCCTTTTTGCCTGTAAGAAAGCGCTACGCCTTTTTGCCATTTAATTTTAAAAGTTGACCGAATGGCTTCATCAGTATAGATCATTGAGGAATCAGGCTTATCATAAATAATGGCAAAAGCCAGGTTCAATAAAGTTCTAACGCGGCTGGAATCTTCTGTCTTATCTTTTTCCAGAATGTTCCTGAGTGAATCAACATCTTTTGATTGCTGGGCAAAACAAAAATGCGATACAAGGCAATAAATAATGAGAAAAAAAGATTTGGGCATCAGTTAGAATTTGGTGGATCAACGGATCTTAATTGTTTCTCAAATACAATAAAAAGATAGCCAATTCCTTTTGAATTTTCTCATAAATTTTCACGAAAAATAAATGATCTGCCACAAAAAATAAATGGCGGTTGCCCTCGAAAGTCATATGAGCTAGGTTTATGTTGTAAAAAAATTTTGCATGGTTACGCAAAGTATGGGCTGGCAACGAATCGGAATTTTGATTGTGGCAGCATCAGGAATCGTTTCTGCTTTTCTGCCATGGGCAACTTTTCCGGTGATACATAAATCCATGAACGGTTTCAATGGAGTTGGCATTCTGTCCTTTTGTGTATTTGCGGGGATCATTCTTATAAGTCTCCTGGGCGGGTATCTGCAGTTAGAAGAAAAAACATTTTTGCTTTTTACTACGATTGCAGGTGTTGCATCACTGTTTTTTACAATAATGCATTTGATTGATCTTACCTGCTTCACGTCTGTATTTGGCAATATAGAAATAAGTTACGGCACCGGGATATGGTTGGAGGCAGGCGCTGCGTCGCTGATTATAATTCTTTCCACGAATTTGAAACTAAAGAAGCCGGCAAGAAAAATATCTCCTGCGCCTCCCGAAAACGGAATTTCAATTCCTGCAACTTTTGTAGATAACAGGAAAACATATCCAACATTATCTGTGCAGGAGAAAAAACACATTAGCCTCGAAAAACTGGTTGCATTAAAAGAGAATGGACATATAACCGACGACGAATTGCAGCAACTTAAGTCCAAATTGATTTTATCGGATTTCCTGTTTGGACTATTTAATTAAGGGCTGAATTTAATATCCGGGAGATATAATCAAACCTGTCCAAAAAAAATATTCCATAAATCCTGTGATCATTAAAGACCATGACAATCCAGGGGTCCTGCCTATTTATTTTAATCAAACAAAAATCAGAAAATTATGAAAAAGACAACATTACTTTTTACAATGATTACTATTATCCTGTCCGTCATGATACAGCAGGCGAATGCAAAGACCTGGCGGATAAATAATAAATCAAATTACAACGGGTCCACTCTCTATGGCGAAAATTTTGGAGGGTCTGCCGGTTACCCCGTATTTGCTCAAATAGACCAGGCTGTTGCCTTCGCTATCGTAAATAACGGCGACACACTTCATGTGGAAGGATCAAGTGTGACCTATAACTTCAGCACTGTGACGAAACGCCTGGTCATTATCGGCGCCGGCTATTTTCTCACTGATAACCCTAAAACTGCAGAAAATGCCCTGGATACAAAGCTTGCCAGGATCGCCTTTAATACGGGATCTGAAAATTCCCAGTTGATAGGGTTGAATTTAGTTAGTGCGGGAAATAGCGCTGACCGCGACGTTTATATTAATGTAGATGGGATTACAGTGAAACGCTGCCGAATCGAGGGCCAGGTTGTGTTTGGCTTTCCGTTAAATGATGTATATATTTTGCAAAACTTCTTTTCATCTATTGTAGCCGGGAGTGCGTTATCAAGCAATGGAAATTCTTTTTTCACGCCACCAACTAATATTGTTTTCAATAACAATATTTGCCAGAAAGCGCTAACATGGGGAGCCCCGTTAGCTAACCCAACAACATTATGGCCAATCCTGCAATGCAACAATAATGTATTTGACGGGCCGGATAATCTCGCCACTCCGAACCTGGCATTTTCCGTGGCTGAATTTAAAAATAATATTCTCATGCCAACCAATGCCCTTGTGAATATTTCGGCTTCCCCCGGCGTAATTCAATATAATATTGGAACGTTATCTACACAGTTTGGAACCGCCAATAGCAATCTTGTTATTCCTGCAATAACCACCCTTTTTATTACTTCAGCCTCAACTGATGGCGCGTACCAAATTGCTAATAGTTCTCCCGCGGATAACAGTGGCTCGGATGGCACAGACCGCGGCGCATTTGGTGGTGCAGCAGTTACAAACCAATATACGCTTTCCGGTTTGGCAGCTATTCCTGTGATATATTCCGTTACAACCGCCGGAGCTACCTCTACCAATCTACCTGTTACCATCCAGGCAAGGACCATTAAATAATTAGCCATGAAAAATTTTATAATACTCATTTATTTTACAGGCGTGGGCATTGCCGCCCTGTCGCAAAATGTGGTGCAGGTAGAATATTTTATTGACACAGATGCAGGGTATGGAAACAACAACCTGGTAAGCATCGGACCTTCTTCTGACCTTACATTTCCAGGTTACAGTAAATTTTTCCAGTCTTACTCCGGGCTACCACAAATTATATTTCAGAACCAAAGACAATAACGGAAACTGGAGCCTTACCGCCAGGCGAAATGTAGAAGTTCTCATATCCCAATCCAAAACGACTTTTGTAAAAGGTGAATATTTTTTTGATACAGATCCGGGATTTGGCAACGCATCTTCAATTGCCATTTCTGACCTTACTGATTCAATAATTCTTCAGAATTTTACCGCAGCCACTTCTGCGCTGTCGGAAGGGTATCACAAATTATATGGCCGGCTGCTGGATAATGAAGGACGCTGGAGCTTTACTTTCAGACGCAATATTGATATATATAAAAGCAGCAACACTGCCGTTATCAATGCTGAATATTTCTTCGATACCGACCTGGGTGTTGGCAATTGTACGTCAGTGACCCTGGCCAACCCTTCATCCGATGGCTCCTTTACAATAAACATTCCGAGAAATCAAATCCCTATGGGTGCTGATTCTTTATTTGTACGTGTTCAGGATGATACTGAAAACAGGTGGTCGCTTACGCAAATCTTAAATAATATTTCAGGTACTCTACCGCTTACGTTGCTCAATTTAGCTGCAGTAAAAGATAATAATAACGTGATACTTTCATGGCAAACAACTAATGAAGTAAATACAGCCTATTTTAATGTTCAACGCAGTGAGGATGCCGTTATTTTTACAACCGTTGGGAAAGTAAACGCAACCGGAAATGGTAGCCTGCAAAAAGATTACTCATTTAATGACAATTCATCTTCGTTAAAAGACGGTAAAGTTTTTTATCGTCTGCAAATGATGGATAATGACGGGAAGTATACCTATAGCAAGATTGTCTATGTTAACGTCATTACAAATGGCCTGAAGTTCGCAATTTATCCAAACCCTGCCCGCAGTTATTTCATAGTAAAAAATGATAAGTACACCGGTTTAAATAATGCTGATATCATAATAACCGATTTAGCCGGACGCAAATTAATTCGTCAAAAACTCAGCAATAGCGAAGAGCAAAGAATAAATATCACCACGTTATCAAAAGGAGTGTATTTGGTGAGGATTGGTACTCCTGGAAATTTGGAAACACGAAAATTGTTTGTGGAGTAGGATTCTTAAAATCAATAAGCCTGCATGATTCATCCTGCGGGCTTATTGATTTTAGATTTGCTGGTTCTGTTATCAACGGTCACAATCATGCCATTGCTCATCTATAATGTGTAAAGTCGGATTACCATGGCCGGTGAATACTATTTCAATTCCTGAATAGGAACTAGTACAAAATAAAATCATGGCAGGTTCGGTGGAGGAGCTGTAAGCTTCAGTCAAAATCTTATGCAAATAAAGTTGATACCAGGTAGGAAAATATTTCCAGTAGAAATTTTTCTATTAAAACATGTATTTATTACTATAACTGCTGTCCGTAATCTTTTAGATCTTTATATACGAAGAGAATTTATTTAAATGTTTTGTAAAGTCCTCAAAGACTTTATTTGATTTCCTATGAATATCTAAAAATATTCAGGTTGTATGACCTTGTGTCCCGGTTATACGACCTGTTGTTTTTTGCAGCAGGTCTAAAAAGTAAGTTTGATGCAGCTATAAATAGAGACTGTATTTCCATCAATTTTCATCCCTGGCATTTTAAATCTTTTACTTGTATGTGGTTCGCTTAGTATTAATTGTTTTTAACTTAGCTTCGCTGCCAATAACGGTTGACGCTATTACCGTTATTCAAAACTGACGGGTAAATATTCCAGATTTTACTTCTTTAATTCAAGTGTTTCCCTGAAATATATTCTTAAACTTCATTTGCATGAAGGCTGTATTTAATTTATTTGATTTTCAACAAAGGGTCGATTACAAAAACGAAATCCTATCCGGCCTGACAGTCGCCTTGGCTCTTATTCCGGAGGCAGTTGCATTTTCGCTGATAGCTGGACTGTCACCTCTCGCAGGATTATATGCAGCTTTTACAATGGGACTTATAACTTCTATCTTCGGTGGCAGGCCTGGCATGATATCGGGGGCAACCGGTGCGGTAGCGGTTGTAATAGTAAGCCTGGTAAAACTGCATGGCGTTGAATATATATTTGCAGCTGTGGTATTCGCGGGCCTCTTACAAATGGCGACCGGATTTTTCCGGCTCGGAAAATTTATACGACTTGTTCCGCATCCTGTGATGTTTGGATTTGTAAATGGATTGGCTATCGTAATCTTCATGTCGCAACTGAACCAGTTTAAGGTTGCAGGTGACGATGGCGTACTTAAATGGATGACCGGAACAAACTTATTAATCATGCTTGGTTTCGTTTCTCTAACCATACTGATCATTTGGGGTCTGCCAAAATTGACGAAAAAAATCCCTTCTGCGCTTACGGCTATTCTCATTGTTTCCGCAATTATTATCGGGCTAAAAATAGACACCAGGACGGTTGGTGATATCGCATCCATACATGGAGGCTTTCCTCCTTTTCATATTCCTGAATTGCCATTTTCATTCGAAACCATAAAAATAATTTTCCCCTACGCCTTCATTATTGCGGGTGTTGGCCTTATCGAAAGCCTTTTAACATTAAATCTCATTGATGAGATTACCGAGACAAGAGGTAGTGGAAATAAAGAAGCTGTCGCACAAGGAGCAGCAAATTTTATTACTGGCTTATTTTCGGGTATGGGCGGTTGTGCTATGATCGGGCAAAGCCTGATAAATATTTCTTCAGGTGCAAGAGCAAGGCTTTCGGGCATAGTAGCAGCTGTAATGCTATTGGTATTTATTATGTTCGGCTCCGCCCTTATTGAAAAAGTGCCTATGGCCGCGCTCACAGGCGTTATGATAATGGTTGCCGTTGGCACTTTCGAATGGGCAAGTTTCAAGATGATCGGGAAGATGCCAACGCATGATATTTTCGTGGGCATTCTTGTTGCGGCGATTACGGTTTTGTTACACAACCTTGCACTCGCGGTGCTTATAGGAGTTGTTATATCGGCATTGGTTTTTGCATGGGAAAACGCAAAACGGATTCGTGCGAGGAAATATGAAGATGAAAAAGGCATCAAACATTATGAAATTTTCGGCCCTTTGTTTTTTGGTTCTGTAAGTGCTTTCAACGAAAAGTTTGATGTCGCAAATGACCCCAAAGAAATTATTATTGATTTCAAAGAAAGCCGCGTAGCGGATATGTCCGGAATTGAAGCTCTCAACAAACTAACGGAAAGATACAAAAACGCCGGTAAAATTTTACATCTGCGGCATCTGAGTAAAGACTGCCGGCAGCTTTTTAAAAACGCAGACGATATTATTGATGTAAATATTATCGAAGACCCAAACTACATGGTGGCTATAGACAAAGTATAAGATTGAACATTTCAATGCATATTTAGGACATCGGTATCACAAATACTTACCGGCATTTCTTTTTTTCTCTTCTTCCGGTACCTTGAATGACCAGGGGCCATTCCCTGCAATTAAGAAATAAAAGAGTAATGCCAGAACGAGAACTGAGATCACCAATTCAGAATACGGCGCCAGCATATCCTTTGAAGAATTGACAAAACTAATGGCGCCAATCAATATTGGTATTTGAATAAGACAGGCAAATCGTGTAAACAAACCCAGTATCAAAAAAATTCCTCCAAGTATATGTGCGAATACTACATACTGTCCCGCCATAATATAGGCAAAAGAGCCAAACGAAGTCCTGCTGGACATTAGATTGATAAGTTTACTCATATTGAAGAGGAAGTCTATCCCTTTATAGCAAAGAAATATTCCTAAAGCAATACGTACAATATCCATCCATTTGGGATGATGAGTTGTGCCCCAATGATCGAGGCGTTCCAGGAAGTTCATACACTAAATTTTAAGAAGTGAAAGAGCTTTTATAAAAATAGGTAAATTTCCTTATTTTCTAAAATTGGCTTAGAAAATGTTTTCTAAACCAGGAGTTTAATTAGCGGGAGATAAAAAACCCAGGCGTACGAGGATTGTTCTGCTAATAAGTCTGAATTAGCAAAGAGAGGAATCAGATTAGCGCAGCTACAATTTCTTCCCACTCTTTATCTAATGAGAGCCGGGATACATGCTTACCTGCTCGGCTGTACCAGTAAGCCGCGTTCCCAACATCACCTTCTTTTCGATGAAGATATGCATGTATCCATGCTGCATTTTTATCATTAATGTCCTGTATCAATTTGTGCGCCTTGTCCCAATTGCCTTTCGCTTCATTCCATAATGTATTCAAATAAACTGATAAATTTTGTGGAGGTTCTTTCCCTGATAAACTTTCCTTAAAAGACGCCAAATCCATCCAGATAATTTTTATTGTCCTGAGCAAATTTCATGCATAAAATTAATTTTCTCGTGTCTTAACCAATTTCTATGCAAGTTTTTAAAATGATTTATCTTCCTTTTTGAGCAGTGTTATGAGAAATTGCTCTTAGCTTTAATTCTCATTCTTGTAAACTAAATATACAAACAAAAACTGTCAGGGGTTTCAATCGCTTAATGAAACATGAAAAGACATGAAAAAGAAAAATTACACAGGAATAATTCCACAACAATATTCAGGGAAAGAAATCGAAGCCGAAGCTTCTGTAGTATTAAAGGATGAAAATGCTGCAGTTATCTTTTATGATGAGGTAAAAAAACGATTGTTGAATGTAAATAATTGGCACCGGCTTGCAGGTATAGTCAGTGCAACATTCCAGGTTTACGATAACAATGGAAAAGAAGTAACAAGGAATGTTCAGAAAGGTGACTACCTAAGAGTAGATATCCCGGGGCCCGGCAGTAAAGAAGGTCATGGATATGATTGGGTATTAGTAGAAGAATTAAACGAGATAAATGAAAATGAAATTCAAAGTATAGGTTTTCGGGTAAGGCCGGCTGCGAATCCTGCAGGTGATAGAGAACATATCGCCCATTTCTATGATCAATCGGCAACCAGCTGTTTTATAATCATACGTGAAGGCAAAGAATTGATCTCTTACATTATTGACAACAATACTAAAGCCAACGATGACACTCAATCAATAACAGACAAAATTCGCCATACGGTTGTTGGAATGACCGCCATCGGAAGTTTTTCAAAAATTCAATGGCAGAATCTTGCAAATGGGCTTTTAACCCAAAAGAAAGAGGGTTAAGAAATTATCCGGGTGTACTATTAATTTCGAAACACGATTTCTCTTTTTTGTATCAATATCCCATATAGAAATATTTAAAAATCATGAACACTTAACATCGTAAGCCGATAAAAATGCTCAAGAATAAAAATGGGAATCCTGAAAATCAAGAAACAAAAAATATTAATTCTTATTCCTTTAATCATTGTTGCCATTATCCTAACTTATACATGGTCAGTAATTTTATTTACTGATATAGTGCGACGTGGCAGCATTATGCAGGCCTTGCGCTTTTCGCAATATTGACTTACCTGCTCTGCAAAGATTTAAAAAAATCGATTGTTGCTACCGGTATCTTTTTAATTTTAGGAACTTGCAATGTATTTACACTTACACCCTTAGTAACAACTAACTCATATGGAATTAAAATCGGTTCGTTAGAAATATGGACACCTTCTTTTCAGCTTTTATCATTCGGGCTATTAGTGCTTTATAGCATTCTCAATTTTGATACTTTAGTCGATATCTACCTTGATCATAAAGAAGCGCAGGAATTAAAAAAGAAGCGTTAATGTAATTTATTATATATTTCCTCATCGCGGCTACAATTACATAGAAACAAATACGAATATGTAGGATTCAATTACTTAAATGTAATTTCAATAATACTTGCGGGGCATTGAGTGTATGCTTGCTAGTTGTAACTTTAAGAATAATAATCAAAGTACAACTTTATTTAAAAATGAAATTTATCAAAACCTTACTTATAGCATTTGTATTAGTTTTTGCAACGCAAACAACCCTTGCGCAAAAAGACAGTACCAGCAAAAAAACTGACTCACTTAATAAAAAAACTGATTCATTGAATGCTGTCAAGTTTGAAAACTACAGTAAAAAGATTGCTGAAATTGAAAAGCAGAGACAGGCGGATTCTATTCAAAAAGCCGAATTAGAAAATGAGATCAGTTCACTAAAGACAACCGACAATCTCAAAAAAGATGAATTACAAAAAAAGCTCCAGGATCTAAAAGACAATGAAGACGAACGCATTGCGCAAAAAAAAGCGCAGATTGATTTGCTGCGCCTTACGGCTAAAGGATTTCCGGTAATGGGTTTTTTTAAAGACACCATATTTATCATTTATAATAAACTGGGAAGTTTTTCTGCAAAAGACAGGGCAGATGCTATTTCGGCCCGTATCCGCTCACTTGCTGATAACTTTCCTTTCAAAGCAGATTCATTGCAGGTAGTGGAAGCAGAAACAACTGCCGATATAGTTTTCAAAGAAAGCATTATTGTAAGCGTTTCAGAAAATGATGCTTTATGGAACAATACATCAAAAGATGAACTGGCGAAGATATATAAGGGAAAGATTGGTGATGAGGTAATGAAATATAAGTCGGAAACAAGTTTGACAACCCTTGCAAAGGAGATCGGCCTGGCGTTGCTTGTGCTGGCAGTTATCGTTTTCCTTATCAAATATATCACGCGGCTTTTTAAATGGACTGCACAAAAGATTCAGGATGAAGAAGGCAAGCACATTAAAGGAATTAAAATAAAAACCTACACGCTGTTTGACGCAAGGAGCCAGGTGAATGCTTTATTGAATGCAAATACAATCCTCAAATGGTTTATTATTGTTCTGACAATTTATATAGCCTTACCAGTCCTTTTTGGTATTTTCCCATGGACTAAAAATGTTGCAGAGGTATTATTCGGATATATATTAAATCCTGTAAAGAAAATTGCGAAGGCATTATGGAATTACCTTCCTAATATTATTACCATCATTGTAATTATTATTGTTTTCCGGTACGTGCTAAAAGGCATTCATTTCCTTAAAACAGAAATTGAAAACGGGAAACTTCACATATCCGGATTTTATGCTGACTGGGCAAATCCAACCTACCAGATTATAAGGGTGCTGGTTTTCGCTTTTATGGTAATCGTTATTTTTCCTTATTTACCTGGAAGTGAGTCTCCTGTATTCCGTGGAGTCTCCGTCTTTCTGGGCTTCCTTTTCACCTTTGGCTCTGCGGGTTCACTCTCAAATATTATTGCCGGCCTCGTCCTCACGTACATGCGTTTATTTAAACTTGGTGATCGCGTAAAAATTGGCGAAGTAACTGGTGATATAATAGAAAAATCAATGTTGGTCACAAGGATCAGGACCATCAAAAATGAAATCATTTCCATTCCCAATTCAACTGTAATGAGCAGTCACACTATTAATTACAGCAGCGATGCGCCGGAGAACGGTTTGATAATTCACACTACAGTTACTATTGGCTACGACGTACCCTGGAAAGATATGCACCAGGCTTTAATTGATGCGGCTTTAAGAACAGAATTTGTTTTGCCCGATCCCTTACCTTTTGTATTGCAAACAAGCCTCGATGATTTTTATGTGTCCTATCAAATAAATGCTTACATACGTGAAGCCAACAAACAAGCGGTAATTTATTCCAACCTTCATCAGAATATACAGGATGTATGTAACGAAAGAGGAATAGAAATTCTTTCGCCACATTACCGGGCCGCAAGAGATGGCAACATGACGACAATCCCTGCGAATTATTTATCTAAAGATTATAAAGCGCCTGGTTTTAATATTAAGGTTGAAAAAGAAAATGATGACAACTAGGGAAAAATTATACCATATAGTTTTTGAAACGAATACTAGACCGGGCAGGCAGTTTGACGTTGTTCTTCTTTGGATAATATTGCTTAGTGTAATCGTTGTAATGATTGAAAGCGTTCCGGAAATAGGTAAAAAATACAGTGATATATTTTTTACAATAGAATGGTGTATGACCATTATCTTTTCGATTGAATATTTGCTGCGTCTTTGGATCAGCCCCAGGCCTTTTAAATATATTTCCAGTTTTTGGGGGCTTATTGATCTGCTTTCCATATTGCCTACTTATTTAAGCCTTTTCTTTTTCGGATACCACTACCTGATAGTTGTGAGAATTTTCAGGCTGCTCAGGGTGTTTCGTATTTTGAAATTGGCAAGGTTTAGTTCAGAATCGCAGCTATTGATCAATGCTCTTAAACATAGCTTGCACAAAATGGGCGTTTTTTTATTTGCTGTCATTTCAATTGTTGTGTTTATGGGAACCATAATGTATGTGGTGGAAGGAGGCGAGAAAGGTTTTACAAGCATTCCTCAAAGTATTTATTGGGCTATTGTAACTGTTACTACTGTAGGCTATGGCGATATGGTTCCTCACACCGTCCTGGGAAAATTCATTTCGTCCATAGCTATGATAATTGGTTATGCCATCATTGCTGTCCCCACTGGTATTATTACAGTTGAAATGTCAAGGTCGGTATTTAAAAAAATAAAATGTTCGGCATGCAATCACGAAAATGAATTAACAGCCCGCTATTGTAATAATTGTGGAGGCCAGTTAACAAAAACTATATCAACCTGAATATAGTTATGAGACAAAACAGTTAATCAGCGAATGAAAGAGATCTTAAATTATACATTGTTTCAGTTGGGCGATTATACGGTGAAAGTGTCGTCGCTGCTAAAGCTTGCAGTTTTTTTAGCCATCATCTTTTTTTTACTCAAGGTCATAAAGAAAGCGATGTACAGGTCAAAAAAAATTGACCTCGCAAAAAAATACGCAATCTATAACCTGGTTAAATATTGCATATTTGTATTTTCCTTTGCAATTGGTTTTGAAATTCTCGGCTTCAACATATCCGTACTAATAGCGGGTTCGGCAGCATTACTTGTCGGCCTCGGCCTCGGCTTACAAAATCTTTTCAGCGATTTTATCTCAGGTATTATTCTTTTGGTGGATTCATCAGTAAAGGTGAATGACATCATAGACGTAAATGGCCTTGTGTGTAAGGTGCAGGAAATCAATTTACGAACGACCACAGTGCTAACCAGGGATGATAAATACATCATTTTACCAAACAGTGATTTAACCAGGAACCAGTTAATAAACTGGACGCATAGCGAAATCACTTCAAGGTTTGAAATCAAGGTAGGTGTTGATTATTCCTCAGATGTAAATCTCGTCATGAAAATTTTAAAAGAAGTTGCGGAAAAACAGGAAGGTGTTTTAAAGACTCCAGGGCCATTTGTGCGTTTTGAAGACTATGGCGATTCAGCATTGCTATTTTCGGTTTTCTTTTGGTCAACAGAAGTCTTCAGGGTGGAAACCATCAAGGGTGATATGCGGGTAAAAATATTTGAACAGTTCCAGTTAAATAAGGTTACCATACCATTTCCTCAACGGGTGCTTCACGTTAAAAAATAAAACTAAAAATCATGGATGACCAGATTCAAAAATTCTTATTCAACCCAACGGTGGGTAAAATTGTAACTATTTTTATTGGCGTCGCTGTTATATGGGCAATTATCAAAGCTTTACAAAAAAATTTATTTTCAAAAATCAAGGATAATGATAACCGTTACCGGGCTAAAAAGTTCAGCGGCTTCATGGGCTATCTTCTTGCCATAATCTTAATTACAGTTGTTTTTAGCGACAAGCTTGGCGGATTAACGGTGGCTCTTGGTGTGGCAGGTGCGGGTATTGCGTTTGCATTGCAGGAAGTAATCGCATCTTTCGCGGGATGGCTGGCTATTATGTTTGGAGGATTTTATAAAACGGGCGACCGTGTTCAATTAGGCGGCATCAAAGGTGATGTGATGGATATAGGTGTATTGCGCACTACAATTATGGAAACAGGGCAATGGGTTGATGGTGATCTTTACAATGGCAGGATCGTGCTTATTGCCAATAGCTTTGTTTTTAAAGAGCCCGTATTTAATTATTCAGGCGATTTCCCATTTCTTTGGGATGAAATAAAAATTCCCATTCAATACGGCAGCAATTATGAAAAGACCAATGAGATATTGCTAAAAGTAGGTAATGATATTGCAGGCGATTTAACCGAAAGATCAAGAGAAAAATGGCACGCCCTCCAAAATAAATACCGCCTGGAAGAAGCACAAACTGAACCAATGGTTTCACTAATCGCTAATGATAATTGGGTAGAATTTACCTTACGCTTTGTAGTAAGTTATAAAAAACGAAGAGCCACAAAAACGGCATTATTTACAAAAATTTTAAAGGAAGTGGATGCTACAAATGGCGAAATAAAATTTGCATCCGCTACTTTCCAATTAGTTGAAGCACCGGAAATAAAAATAAAAATGGATAAATAGGTCTCTGAAATTGATTCAACGATTGTGATTACTTGCCAATTGTCTCCAACATAAACACACAAAAGAAAAAAAATCGAACAATTTCTTTTCTTTTGTGTTAACGAGAATATAGAAAATTCTAAAAGGCCCTCCCATAGCGCATTAGGATTAATAATATATAATTTTACAGAAATTATTTTACTACCTCAACTCAAATTAAAATAATATGAAACCAGCGAAATTTACAATCCTTTTAAGAGCAGTCTTATTGGCTTTTGCCGCAACGATTATAATACTGGCACTCGAATCGTGTGCCAGGAAAATCACATTTTTAACTTCAACTGTTGTGCCGGCCGCAAACGGTCAGGTGAAAGTAAAAAAAGATAAAAATAATAATTATGAAATCCAGATCGATATAAAAAATTTAGCCGAACCCACAAAGCTACAACCGTCAAAACGGACTTATGTGGTATGGATGGAAACAGATCAACGTAACACTAAAAACATAGGGCAAATAAATAGCTCGACTGGTTTTTTATCAAGCAAACTAAAAGCTTCTTTTCAAACAGTATCATCATTTAAGCCATCTAAAATATTTATAACGGCAGAAGATGATGCAAATATTCAATACCCAAATTCCCAGGTTGTTTTATCAACGAATGGCTTTTAAGAAAATATTTTTACAAAGGCTGTATAAATTCAAGTAACTCTTACAAGCGCACGTCCATGGTATTTATTCTTTCAAGGATATGGATATAGATTTATAATCATGTTATGTTGCAAGCTAAATGTGTTCGTAGTATGGCCATATTCCTCAAGTATACGTTAGTAAAGCTGATACTGGATTCACTGCGGAAATTATTTGCCTTCCAAATTGATAGAGCATAATGATAGAAGATTTTGTAAATTCCCGAATGATTTTAATAACGTTATGACATGGATATAAATAAAGCTTTCGAACTCATCAAAGAAAAATTAACCGCATGGATACAAGGATTGATTCGCCTGCTGCCCAATATCCTGGTAGCCGCACTAGTATTGGTTATTGGCTTTTTTATAGCAAAGAAAATAAAAAAACTATCCGTTAAACTCATTACCAGGGTTTCACAAAATACCACTCTGAATAACCTGTTTGGTTCGGTAGTTTACATTTTTTTTATTGGCATTACATTATTTACAGTACTCAGCATCCTGCAGTTGGACAAAGCTGTTACTTCCATTCTGGCCGGTGCCGGTATTATCGGGTTAGCTCTCGCGTTTGCATTCCAGGATATTGCCGCCAATTTTATGTCGGGTATTTTTATCTCAATCAGGAGGCCCCTGCATATTGGAGATATCGTGAAAATAAAGGATTATATGGGACAGGTGGAAGAGATCAATTTACGTGATACTACCATCAGAACGTTCCAGGGTCAGATGGTAATTATTCCAAACAAAGACGTTTTTCAAAATCCAATTGAAAATTATTCACTATTAGGCAAACGTAGGTTTGATCTGGTTGTAGGTGTTTCTTATGGTGAAGATTTAAGAAAAGTAATGGAAGTAACTCTCAACGCTGTAAAAGATATTCAAGGCTTATCGGCCGAAGATGAAACGACTATGTTTTACCAGGAATTTGGAGATAGCTCAATTAATTTTTTCATTCGTCTGTGGATGAATTCACCTGAGCAGGCTGTTTATAATCATGTGGGTAGCGAGGCGATCATGCGTATCAAAAAAGCCTATGACGAAAATGATATTATGATTCCATTCCCCATCCGCACATTGGATTTTGGAATTAAAGGTGGAACAAAGCTTAATGAAATGGCATTGAATATTGCAAAGGGAAGCGCCGAATTATTTGATACTTAATTTTCCGTAGAATCTGCTTGATTTTAAACATGAAGCACCTGAATAGTTTATCGTTGATGTTTTCTACCCCAAAACCCTTTGCCTTACTGCATCCGTATTCACTCCTGCATTTTGCATTTTTATCTCAGCCTCTTCTTCAATTTGCTTTTTCAGCTCAAATAATATTTCATCAAACAACACATGTTTGTCCATCATATAACTCATATCATATTCAATTTCTTCCCAGGTTGAAAAGTCGGCATGGTTGTGTTGTAACTGAACTTCTAATTTGTCCAGCGCATTTGCAACTGTAGCCTCGTAGGTTTCTTTGTTTTCGAACTCATAAAACAGATCGTAGATTTCCTGACCGTTAGTCTCCTGCAGAGCAGAGCGCAAATTGAGGATCGCTTGCTTTTCTTTTTCTATTTTTTGTTCTTTAATTGTCGGATTTCTTAAAACATCCAACGCAGAAATATCCCTCGCCTCCGCTTCCACCAAATCATGAATAATAATCATCTTCAAAAGCCTGGCAGTATCAACTTTTTGTTTTAATAACGGCTCAATCAAAACGGCCATCAGCGACATTCTCCAGCAATGCTCGGCAACACTCTCCTGCCTGCCGCTCGAAGTATAACTATGCCGCAGTTCAAATTTTAATCGTTCTGCAAGCGTGAGTACTTTTAAAATTGAAGAGATTTGCTTTTCCATAAAAACTTCTTTTCATTATTCAAAATTAAATGATTTATGAAAGCTCATAATGCCAGGGAAAATATTTATTAAGTGTCCCCTTTGTTTTTGGAGCAAATATTTCATTTGTACCTATGTTTGCCAGCCAGCTATGTTAAGTATTATCATCCCAACTTTTAATGAAGAAAAAAAAATTGGCGACACTATTAATAATGTATTGAATGGCGCAGATAAAGAAAATATACTTGAAATAATTATTGCGGATGGTGGCAGCATCGATGATACCATTAAGATCGCAAAGGATTTATCGGCAAAAACCATCATAGTGTCCGGCAAAAACAGGGCGACACAATTAAATACCGGGGCGTCAATTGCTAAGGGTGCAATACTATTTTTTTTACATGCCGATTCGATTCCTTCACCTGGCTATTCTGCAAAAATCATTGAGGCAGTAAATAAAAAATACCATTCAGGATGTTTCAGGCTAACTTTTGATCACGACCATTGGTTTTTGAAATCTAATGCATGGTTCACCAGGTTCAATGTAAATGCAATCCGATTTGGTGACCAGGGATTATTTTCTACTAAAGATGCTTTTAAAAAAAGCGGCGGGTATAATGAAAAATTATTCATTATGGAAGACCAGGAAATAATTCAACGGTTGAAAAAAAATTCATCATTTAAAGTTCTTGATAGTTATGTAAAAACTTCCGCCAGGAAATATCTTTCTAATGGAATTTATAAAACCCAGGGAACTTTCTTTATAATCTGGCTGTTGTATTACATAGGTGTTTCACAAAAGCGTTTGCTGAAATTATACCGTAAATTGTCAAGATAAAGTAATAGAAGGCCACATGCATATAATACACCGGATTTTCGATTGGTTTGGCATTCCTGCCCTGGTTATAATTTTCTGGGCGTTGTCCCTTATTGAATCAAAATTTGAGCTTCGTAAAAGAGTGCAAAATAAATGGCAGCGATCTGTTATAAATAGTATTGTTTCTATTCCTTCCTTTATTTTGTTGCGCTTTATGTTTTTGCCCGCGATGATCTGGTTAAGTATTCAGAATGAAAAAATTTATTTTGGACTTAACTATTTGTACGAACTGCCACCATGGACGGAGGCGTTAATTGGGATGTTGATATTTGATTATACCAACTATTTATGGCACATCTTAAATCATCGCATTCCGCTGCTCTGGCGGTTTCATCTCGTCCACCATACCGATCTTGATCTTGATCTCACCACAGCCACTCGTTTTCATTTTGGGGAAATGATCGGCTCAGTTTTTTTTCGCGGGGCTTTTGTTTTTTTATCCGGAGCAACTCCGCTCACTGTCATTCTCTATGAAATAGTTTTTGAAGCCGCCACAATGTTCCATCACAGCAACACAAGATTGCCCGTTCGATTTGAAAAAGTATTAAATAAAATATTTGTGACGCCACGCATGCATGGCATTCATCATTCAATAATTAAAAGTGAAACGGATAGTAATTATTCAGTTATTTTTTCAATTTGGGACAGGATGCACAAAACTGCCAAATTAAATATTCACCAGGACGATGTAGTAATCGGCGTTCCTGCCTATAATGACAAGCAGGAGCTTACGGCCGGTTATCTTTTAAAATTACCTTTTACAAAAATCAGGAAGTGGAAGAATGAACATTTTGAAAGAAATATGGAAACGATGAATAAGGGAGAGTTAATTAAATAGCTGGAGAATAACATGGATTCTGGTAACCAATTACGCGAAATTTTTTCACAAATGTGTTTACAATTTCAAAATCAATAATCTGAATAGCCTCTTCTCCAACAGTCCCTAATCCATAATCTCAGAATCCAAAAATTCTAAGTCAGACAATTGCATCTTCAATAATCTTCCTGGTCTCTTCAAAACTTTCATGATAGTAAGCATGAATGCCCTCTTTCCTGGCAGCGGCGACTAACATAGGGCGATCATCAAAGTAAAGACATTCATGCGGTTCAGCCTGTGCTATGCCAAGTGCCAGCCGGAATATTCCGGGATCGGGCTTACGCATACCTACTTCGCAGGAAGAAACAAAAGCATCGAAAAAATCATGCAGGTTGAAATTCTTAATTCTATAATTATTAAGCTCCCTTGCCTCATTATTTATCGAAATAATTTTTACCTGCGGATGCGCCTTCTTCCATTCCACAAGCCAGGGCAATGTATCAGGCAATTGCTGAGACTGCTGAAAAATAAAGTCTTTAAACTCCTGCCTGGAAAAGTCACGGGGTTGATGAAAAATAACCGTGTCCAGGTATTCGTCCAGCGTAACCTTTCCTATTTCATATACATTGAAAATAAAATGATGCAGCTCATCCATTTCTATATAGTCGAGGCCATACTTTTTTGCTGCAGCTTCCCTGGAAACGTGGCCCCAGCCATTTGTTAGTAATACGCCGCCAATGTCGGAGAATAAAATTTTATAAGAACTTTTCATCAGGCTTTTTTAATTAATTATTTGATCATGTGAACTTCAAGCAATTGAATTTTCTGCAACCGTCTTTTATGTCTTTCGGCCCCGGTAAACTTTGCATCTAAAAAAGACCGGATGAATTCCTGGGCTGCCATCACTCCTGTTACGCGGCCACCAAGGCACAACAAATTCATATCATCATCTTCAACTCCCTGGTGCGCCGAAAAATAATCCTGGATAAGCGCTGCTCTCACCCCGGGTATTTTATTGGCGACGATAGCAGCCCCTACTCCACTGCCACAAATTGCAATGCCTCTTTCCGCTTTTTTTTCAGCAACGGCACGTGCCAGTGGAATTACAAAATCAGGATAATCATCGGCAGGGTTATTTTCATAAGCGCCAAAATCTATAAGCTCGTGGCCCATTTTTTCAAGAGATTCCCTTACGATTTTTTTCAGATCAAATCCTCCGTGATCCGCGGCTATACCGATTATCATACAATAAAATTTTAAAGTTAGTTTGCAATCTGCATGATTCTTTGCTCGTTTACAGTCTTCCTTTATTTTTTGTTTCCATAAGGCTGCACCGCCCTTTATTCCATCCCTGTTGCCAACGATAACAATATTCTTGTCAAGCTTGAAATTTAATTTGTCTGCATTACCGCCACTTATATAAAGGATATCGTAATTAACAACTACTTTCAGAATTTCAATTACTCTTTTCATTCGTTTGTTCCACTTTTTCTTTCCGATCCTTTTAAGTTCCTCCTCACCAATGTATTCATCGTAATCTTTTTTCTTTGTTATGGGATGGTGTGCAATTTCAAGGTGAGGTATCAGAACCCCGTTATTAATAATTGCTGAGCCAAAACCTGTACCTAAAGTCATCACCATTTCTACTCCCTTTCCCTCAGCTACCGCCAGCCCCTGCAGGTCCGCATCGTTTATTGCAATAACAGGTTTGCCCAATAGCAATTCAAGATTTTTTTCAAGGTTGAATTCAGCCCATTCAAGTGTACCAAGATTTGGCGCCGTTTTTACCACCCCGTTTTTTATAAAGCCGGGGAATCCTACGGCTATATAATTATAATCTGTAAACTTATCTGCGAGTTGCCTTATTACATCCAGCACTTTACCAGGTGTAGCAGGATCCGGGGTTGGAAGTTTTTGATAGTCCTGTATAAAATCTCCATCTTCATTTAACACTGTAGCTTTTATATTGGAGCCACCAATGTCTATTGATAAAATTTTTTGCGGGAGTTTGTATTTCAATCATTTTTTTGTTTTAAAGTTTGAAAAGTATATTTAAGAAATGTGATAATAAAAGTTGTAATTTAATAATATCAAAAGATTAAAAAAGTCATTGCATTTCAAACAATCAGTAAATGAATATACAGCATAGTTTTTTCTTTTAATTTAGCAAACGTATAATTTAAAAAATACTTCATTGAATAAGTGGTTTGAACATGTAAAATTTTACATAGCGGGTTGGTTTTTTGCATCCATTTTTTTATACATCATGCGGCAGGTAGGCGTTGTTGGAGAAAATGGCGTGAACATTCCTTTCAGGCGGTTTATTATTCTTCTTCCGGGGTTCGCCATCGTCCCCGGCTTTATTTTCGGATCCCTCCAATACTTTTTTGAAAAGAATATTAAAAGAAAGATGCCACTGATTCTTTTAACTGTTCGTGTAATTATAGTCCAGCTCATTGTGATTTCCATTTTGACTATAGGCTTTTACTCCCTGGTTGCCATGATGGAAAACAAATGGAGTAACTTTTACAAGTACGTTTTTTCGTCCGGTTCTTTTGTTTTGAACATGTATGTACTACTGGCAAATTTATATTTTGCAATATTAATTGAGATAATCAGGCTTATTGGGAAAAACAATTTTCTCAAAATAATTACCGGCAGGTTTTTTAATCCACAGGAAGAATACAGGATTTTTATGTTCATTGATCTCAATTCCTCAACCACCATTGCTGAAAAGCTTGGTCATGTTAACTATAGCAATTTTATCCAGGATTGTTTTTCCGATCTCGATGTTGTACACGCCTATGGTGCTGAAATATATCAATATGTAGGCGATGAGGCAGTATTGACATGGGAATTGTCAAAAATGAAATCTATAATACAGTCCATTGATGCATTCTGGGCTTTTCAAACAAGACTGCTAAACGAATCTGAATATTACTTTATGAAATATGGCGTAGTACCTGAATTCAAAGCGGGCATGAGCATCGGGATGGTAACTGTAGTAGAGATAGGGCAATTAAAAAAAGAAATCGCCTACCATGGTAACACCCTCAATACGGCGGCTCGTGTGGTTGCCTTGTGTAACATCTATAAAGAAAAACTTTTGATTACAAAGAAGCTTTACGACGAATATGCTAAAGTGAAATCCAAATATATTTTTAAAAAGGTAACAGAAACCAGGCTGAGGGGCAAGCAAGGCATTACCGAAATTTATAGCATTAACTTACCCGTTACAGATTAAAAAATTCCATTTACCATTCTTCTATTGACCATGCATCAACTGGATAATTGGCTGAATAATTCCAATATATTATACCCCGGTCGAACACTGTTTAGTATCGGCCATTGGCCTGGTTGTACGCTTGATTTCTGTATCCACATTTGTGTATAAGTTTTTTATAGTTTAATCACATTACATCTCTTTTTTATAATAATTTAGATAAGTAAATTAACCCATATATATACAATGAATTCTGCTGTCTACGGGCTTCCCCATTTAAGTAAATTATTTCACTATGGCTTTGCAACCCTCTGCGACAATTTAGATACCAGGGAAAAATCTTTGCACGCAACGGTTTCTCATAAAAAGGGTGATGTATTCGCAACTTTTGAAGCCCTCGAAATATTGAGCAGCCCTAACAGGTTCACTGTACAGGTAAATGACAATACACATATAATATTGTTACCGGAGTTTTTGCAGTATATAAATCACAGTTGCAATCCCAATATATTTTTTAATACCGCAAAAATGGAATTAAGTTGCCTCGTTGATATCGCCGCAGGAGATGAGTTTACTTTTTTTTACCCCTCGACCGAATGGGCTATGGCTGAGCCTTTCAAATGTTTTTGCGGAGCAAGTGCTTGTCTTCATGAAATACAAGGCGCTTCATTTTTGCCACACGAAATAATTCATAATTATAAATTTACCGATTTCATCATTCAAAAATTAAATAACACATACCTGCAAAAAGTATAGCTGTACAATTTGTTTTAAACCATAAGTATGCCTGAATTTTCTAATGAACTTTTTGTTTGGGTTTTGGCTCCGTTTGTTGAAACAAATGATGATAATCTTGACTACTACTATGATTTTACACAGAGTATCGAAGAATATTCCACGGCCTTTAAAAACCTGGGTATAGCATGGAAATGGCAGCAGGTAACAAATGAAAATTACAAATCAGTAATTGATTTTATTATTTCGGGCAACGCATCGGAAAACGTGGTGGTAATAAATCTTTGCGACGGCGATGAAATTAATAAAGCTCCAGGCATTAATGTAATAAAGCATCTCAAAAAGAGCGGTCTTTGCTTTACCGGTGCTGACGAATATTTTTACCGCATCACCACATCAAAGATTTCAATGAAGGAAGTATTTGAATCAAAAAATATTTCTACTCCTCCCTGGCAAATTCTTACGGAAGAAAATGTAAAAACTAATTCTGTTTTTAAAACTCTCGGAAGCCCGGTTATAGTCAAGCCTGCTATTTCAGGAGGCAGCCTTGGCGTTGGCATTAACTCGGTGGTTAAAAATGTAAGCGATTTACGAAAACAATATGAGAAATTGCAGGAGGGCTATCATGGTTGGAAACTTGCCAACGGCGGCGTGATTGCAGAAAAATTTATTGATGGACCTGAGTTTACCACGTTAATTATTGGGAATGGCTCGTCTGCAAAAGATTGCAAGGTTTTTCTGCCGGTAGAAAGGGTGTTTAATCCATCGTTGCCTTCTGTTGAAAAGTTTCTTTCATTTGACAGGTTATGGGAAATGTATGAAGAGGAAACTCCGGTAAAAGACGAGGAAGATTTTTATACGTACCAGGCTCCGGAAAACTACCTTGTAGAAAGCATTTGCAAATTAAGCCTGGATGCTTACAGGGCTGTACGGGGACGGGGCTATTGCCGTGTGGATCTTCGAATGGATAGCACTACCGGTAAATTATACGTGCTTGAAGTCAATTCACAATGCGGCTTATCTGATGACGAAAATTTTACTTCGATAGGAGCCATTTTACGTTTGTCTGGAAATTCGTTTGACTCAATGATTGTTGACATCATCAAAGAAGCTATTAACCGCAGGCAGGTACGCAAACCAATACGGGTAAAACAATTGGAATTGATCTGATACAAAATAGAATCCCGGCTTATCCGAAAGGTTGGGCTGAAATTCTATTTTTGTATTCATTGACAGATGCCTGGCATTACCTTTGGCTTAATAAATGTTATCTTAGTATGATTTGTTCCCGCGGGCTAATCTGAAAATCTATAAGCGATGAAAGTTTGTGTGTTACAGCCTGATTATTCCACTACAGATGTGGATTACCAATATTACGACCCCCCAAGAGATCTTACATCTTTGTTACCCGGGCACGAAGTTGATCACATCTTTCTAAATAAGCTTCATACTTACAGGCAGATTAAAGAACTCAAAAAAAAGCAGTACGATATTTTTGTAAACCTGTGCGAAGGTTACCTGGATTGGGCAGTTCCTTCTATTGATGTAATCTATACGCTGGAATTATTCGATCTTCCTTATACAGGTCCGAATATGGATCTCTACGATCCGCCGAAGGAACTGATGAAATATGTTGCCTTTACCTGCGGCATCGCAACGCCTCCGTATATTGTTTTGAATAATACCGCAAATTTAAAACAGGAAACGGATTTTTTGCATTTCCCGCTTTTTCTAAAACCCGCAAAAGCCGGTGATAGCCTTGGAATAGATACAGATTCATTTGTGGAAAATATTGGTCAGCTCGAAATGAAAGCTGCTTCGTTACTGGATGACTATGATGAAATTTTAATTGAAGAATATATTGAGGGACGTGAGTTCACCGTGCTAGTTGCGGCCACTGCCGGAATCAAGAATGATTGCGTGGTTTACAACCCTGTCGAGTTTATTTTTCCAGGAGATGACAAGTTCAAAACTTATAAGCTTAAAACATCAGAGTTGCACAGCGATGCAAATGTTGCTTGCAACGATTCAGAACTTTCTTCAAAACTAAGAGAAGCCGCGTCAAGAATTTTTACAGCATTTAATGGTGTAGGTTATGCCCGGCTCGATTTCAGGGTAAAAGAAGATGGAACTATTTTTTTCCTCGAAATAAATTTTACCTGTTCAGTTTTTTATGAAAATGGTTACGAAGGTTCTGCGGATTATATTTTAATGAATGACCCTGAAAAAAAAGAAGGATTTCTCAATACTATTATCCGGGAAGGAATATCCAGGCATAAACAAAAACAAAAGAAATTTATAGTAAAAAGGAATTCCCTTGCAGGCTACGGAATTTATGCAAAGCAAAATATTAACGCAGGGGAAATAATTTTTAGCAGCGAGGAAAAAGCACACAGGCTGGTCACTAAGAAGTTTGTTGAGCAAAACTGGAAACCTGATGAAATTGAAAATTTCAGAAAGTATGCATGGCCTTTAAGCGACGAAGTCTATATTTTGTGGGACACAAAACCTTCGGACTGGGCGCCTCAGAATCATTCCTGCGATCCAAATACCCAATATTCAGGATTGAATGTAATTGCGAAAAAAGAAATTGAAAAAGGGGAAGAGCTTACGCTTGATTATACTTCATTTTTGAATAATGAAATGGAAAGTTTTATTTGTAATTGCGGTGCGGCTGATTGTAAAAAGATCATACAGGGCAAGCAGGAAAATTCAATAACTTTTTTGGAAAAAAAGCAATCGTGATAGGTGATATTTCATCCCGAAAAAACACGCTCGTGTTTGCAAAGACATCAAATTCTGCGCAATCCGCCGTGGGCTGCTGTTTGGCCGACCTAGCACCAGGTCAGGAGACATCTCAAATGCACTCTTTTAAGCTCTCTTTAATTTTTCACCTATAATCGTATTTGAAAGCTGGTCGTGAAATAAACGCCTGCTTTGTTTGAATGTAAAATATTGGATGATCAATGGAAAAATAAGCAGGTAAGAATATCCTATGATCCACCGTACGATATTTCTCCATAGCGCCCTAAAAAAAGAGATGGGGCGGCCTTCCCTGTCCGTGATTTGTAACTTCATAATTTGTTTGCCAAATGTTCCCCGCCACTTTGACGACTCCATAGCTGCGCAAGCAATAAAATAAAAGCCTAAAGTAAATAGTATAACAAAAGAACCCAATTCTTCGTCTGATATGCCTTCCCTGTAAAAAAGAACGCTCGCTATAATAAACGCTATTGCCATAACAGGTAGCATTGTCAAAAAGTTATCGAGAATAAATGCCAGCGCACGTTTTCCTAAAACATCTTTATAATATTGTCCCCTCCAGTTTTCCTGTAATGGAGCATTTGATTTTAACTGAATCTGTGGCCGGTCAACAGGTGCTTTGATATCGGCTATACGATTTGCCTGTTCTCCCGGACTGACTGAGGTTGCTGCCGCGGATGGCGATGTTCCATTTCCGGTTGGAGTTCCTTGCTGCTCCAGCGTCTTATCTGCCCCGGAAGAAGGTGAATGAACTTCCGCATATTCGGAAAAAGCATTAATGGATTCATAGATATCAGTAACAACAGCAGTGAGTGCATCGTCTTCGCTATTCCAGAATTGCCTATTATTCAGGGGCTGAAAATTCTTTGGCAACAAAGGAAGATTCACAAAAGGAGTAGATTTCCACAAACAATTGCGCACCAATATCGGAAGCATTATTGTTTCATTATTATTATACCTGGCAATTACTTTTTTAGTTCGCTGATAAGTCTCTTCGTCATCAATGAAATCGGCACTAATAAATGCGATAACGATGTCGGCTTCATACAGGCGTTCTTTAAATTTTTCTGTTTCCTCCCCCGCTGGTATTTCAAAGTCGCTGTTAATTTCAATGGGTATTTTGGAATTTCTAAGAACAGGAGCCAGGTATTTTTTTATAGCTGCGCATTCCTGCTGGTCTTCAGTTGCGGCCAGGAAGTAAACAAGAATTTTATCCCTTTTTGTCGGCACGTGAGCTTGCAAAGTATCAGGCATGGTTGAAAAAATTAAAATTATATAGTAACAATAGCCAATTTATTTATTGCTTCGTAGAATTTCCTCATTGCTTACTGTTCATATAATCTACTAATGATTCTATACCCTGGGCAATTTCAGTAAACGCATTATCGCGGTTATCATATTCTGTTACAGGCTTAGCGTTCCGTGGAAGGGCCTGTAATTTAGCGTACGGCATTTTACTCCAATCGCATTTTCGAAGGATTACAGGTACCACATGTGCGGTTCCTTCGTCATGCCGTTTCATTGCTGCAGCAAGTTCTTTATCCCAAATAAAATCTGAGGCATTGAAATCGACACTTATTAAAAGTAAAATAATATTTGCTTTTGCCAATGCGCCCATAATCTCAGCGTCCCATTCCTGCCCGGGAATAAGGTTTCTGTCATTCCATGATCCAACTTTGGAAGAGCGCTTCAATACTTTCAAATATTTATCAAGCTCTGTTTTTAAATCTTCATCAACATGTGCATAAGAAATAAAGATACTTGCAACTGCGGGGGAATTATCTGCCATTGTGAAAGCGTTAGTTCAAATTTATAACAAGTGTAAACATTCTTATCCGAAATTACAAAAGGGATTTTTATTAATGGCAATACAAGTAGAAATATCCCGCAGACATTTTTATATTATCTTAGTTTAAAACAGGAAAGAAAATCAAAATTGATTGATATGTTTGTATGAGATTTTAGTTCGATCTCTCTTCACATTAATACATTCCGGCCACGGGCGATAACGTTAAATCTTTTAAGTGATGTCTTTATCAAGAAGAAAGTTTTTGAAATTAAGCTTAAATAGTGCTTTCATAATAAGCGCTACTAATATTCTTCAACCATTTGCAGGAGGTGCCTTTAATCTTTTACCTTCCAGCGAAATCTTGACCCGGTTTGCAATCGCTTCGGATGGCCATTATGGGCAGGAGAAAACGGAGTATGAATTGCTCCACGAGCAAATGGTAAAATGGATCAATACTGAAAAGAAAAACAGGGGCATTGATTTTACCGTTATTAATGGTGATCTTTTTCACAATGATGTTTCATTTCTTCCACTTGTCAAATCAAAATGGGATCAATTGGAAATGCCTTATTACGTATCTCATGGCAACCATGATGAAACACCGGAAGCTAATTGGGAAAATACATGGAGCACACCGTGGCATTATTCTTTTGAAAAAGACGATGCTGCGTTTATAGTACTCAACTCGGCTGATGATAAGGGAACTTATATTTGCCCCAATGTTGAGTGGACAAAAAATGAATTGCAACGTTTCGCTGCTAAAAAACAATTATTTGTATTCATGCACATTACTCCGTTTAAATGGACGGGGGCAGGGCTTCCCTGCCCTGATATTGTAGAATTGTTTGACAAACAGGAAAATTTAAAAGCGATATTTCACGGCCATGATCACGACCAGGATGATGTAAAAGAAAACAATGGCAAGTATTATTTATTCGACTCCCACGTTGCAGGGAACTGGGGCACCAATTACAACGGATACAGAATTGTTGAGATTCTCAAAAGTGGCGAAATCGTGACGTATCAAATGAATCCTTCGTCGCAAAAGAAGGTTAACAATAAAGAACTTAGTTAATGTGAATTCATAATTTCTTTGCACACTTTGTAATTTTGTTACATGCTAAAAATGTCACATCTTTTTATTTGCTGTTCTTTGATTTTATTAAGCACAATATCCGAAGGACAGGCTAACAGGAAAAAGGCAGTGTTTATAATTATTGATGGCGTACCCGCAGATGTGATTGAAAAACTGGATCTCCCAAATTTGGATGCTATTAAAAAAGTGGGCGGCTATAGTAAAGCAATTGTTGGCGGAGAAAAAGGAGGCTATACACAAACTCCAACCATCTCTGCCGTTGGTTACAATAGTATTCTTACAGGCACCTGGGTAAATAAACACAATGTGTGGGGTAACGACATAAAGGATCCGAATTATAACTATACCAATATTTTCCGTTTATTGAAAAGCCAGTTTCCACGGAAAAGAAGCGGCATATTTTCTTCCTGGCAGGATAACCGTACAAAGCTTGTTGGCGAAGGATTGCCGGAGGCTGGCAACATTAAATTTGATTTTAAATTTGATGGACTGGAACTTGATACTGTCAATTATCCGCATGATGGTAATAGCGACTACATGCACCGTATTGATGAAAAAGTTGCCGATGAGGCAGCACAAAATATCCTGACTTTTGCTCCTGATCTTTCATGGGTTTACCTGGAATATACTGATGATATGGGGCATAAATATGGTGATAGCCCGGAGTATTATAATGCGATCTTTTATGCCGATGACCAGGTGGGCCGCATATGGAGATCAATTCAGCTAAGGCAACAAAACTACAATGAGGATTGGCTTATAATTGTAACCACAGATCATGGGCGTGACCGGAAAGCCGGCAGAGATCACGGAGGGCAGAGTGACCGGGAAAAAGCCGGATGGATATTCACGAATGCCAAAGATCTCAATAGTTATTTTAAGGAAAATAAATGCTCCATCGTCGACATCATGCCAACTATCGCACGTTTTATGAATATCAGACTTAAACCGGATGTCGCAAGAGAAGTTGACGGCGTGCCATTCATTGGTAATTTATCTGTAACGGATCCAAATGTTGATTATTCAGAAGGAATCGCAAATGTCACATGGAAGGCTGTCGACTCAACCGGCATAGTAAAAATATGGACAGCCGCTACTAATAATTTCAAAACAGGTAGCGGTGATAGTTACTCTCTTTTAAAAGAAGCCCCCTTGAAATCAGGGAAAGCTAAGATTGATTTAAAAAAATCCCCATCTTCATTTTATAAAATAGTTATTGAGGGAAAATGGAACAGTGTAAACCGATGGGTAGTTGATGATGACAAGAAATAAATAAGGCCCACCGGGATGAACAACTTAATTTATGGAATTAATTTTTTCAGCATTCGCATTGGATTACGCCTTTAAAAAATCCTAAAGATTCAGCGATCCCGGGCAGAGGGTCCGTCATGTCTTTTTCATACTCTATACTGCAAATTCCATTATAATTAATTTTTTTAAGAGCTTTTGCCAATACATTAAAATCAATAGCCCCCCGGCCTGTTTCAATTGCTTTGGCATCTTTGTTAGCACCGGTAACGTCTTTTATATGCATGTCGAAAAGCCTGTCCTTATAGGCTATAATAACCTTTTCGAGATTGGCTCCTGCTCTTGTCGCGTGCCCGATATCAAGACACAATCCCATCCGGCTGTCCCTGCCTTTAATATGTTCATATACGTTCTGAGGAGCAGGATATAACGCGTCTTCCGGGCCATGGTTATGGATTGCTATTTTAATATTAGACGACTTTACCTTCTCTTCGGTGTAATCAAGCAGGTCATAGGTTGGTACGCCCACAATCATATCTACACCAACTTTTTTTGCGTAACCAAATGCTTCATCGACAGACTCTTTTGTTTTCATGTAAATAACTCCCACAGCATACACTTTAATGTTTGCTGCATCAAATTGGCCAATTACTGATTTTATTTTTGCGTCATCACTGTTTAAGGGCAAATGAAAATCCTTTAGGGAAATATAATGTATACCCAAACGCTTCATCATGTCAATAGATTTTTCTACGTCAAACTTCGCGAAGGTGTAGCCTGCAATTCCTACTTTTAACTTCGTTGTATTTTTTACATCTGAAAAAGCTGATGACGAAGCTCTCGTCATAATAGGAATGCTTAAAGAACCGGCCAGTCCTAATGCAGTTTGCCGTATGAATTTCTTTCTGTTAATCATGATATCAAATTTATATTAAGAGTAGATTTTTATACCGTTTTAAAATTTTAAAGCAGCAGGTTAAGAAAACTTATTCCATTCCATAGGCTGAATACATTTCTGCGGCACAGGCATCCGTTGATGTTTGAAGAAATCTATCTTCCTGTGTTCAAATATTCCCTTTCTTCAATTCTTTCACAGCATAGTCGCACGCCCTTGCAGTAAGAGCCATATAAGTCAAAGAAGGATTAACGCACGAACCTGATGTCATACAAGAACCATCTGATATAAAAACATTAGGCACCTCATGCATTTGATTAAATTTATTTAATACAGAAGTTTTGGGATCCTTTCCCATGCGGGCAATTCCCATCTCATGGTTGGCATTGCCGGGAAATGAAATTTTTGCCTGTACGTTAATATTTTTATATCCAATAGCTTCAAGCATCTCCTTTCCCTTTGTAACCATATCTTCATGCATAGCCTTCTCGTTGTCTTTAAATTCACAATCAACTGCTATGATGGGCCTTCCCCATTTATCTTTTTTGTTATGGTTTAAAGTGATCCTGTTTTCAGGATACGGAAGGCATTCACCGAATGAATATAAACCCAGATGCCATCCACCAGGCTCAGTCATTATTTCTTTTAACTTAGCGCCAATAGAAGCATCACCCTGCTCCGGCGATCGTGATGCGCTTATCCCATAATTATAGCCGCGAAGAAACGCCGGAGTTTTATCATTAACGTTTGTGAAACGCGGTATATATGCAGGTGTTGGCCTGCGGCCATAATAGTAGCTATTAAGGAAACCATCTACCGGGCATGAGATTGAAATCCCCTTGTGGTGATCCATCAGGTTTCGCCCTACCTGGTCACTGCCATTACCAAGCCCGTTTGGAAAACGATTTGAAGTAGAATTTAATAATATAAAGGCTGTAGCAACAGTTGCAGCATTAAGAAAAATGATCCGCGCATGAAAAGTTTCTTCACGCATAGTTTCTGTATCTATTATTTCGACGCCTGTCGCTTTCCCATGCCTCCCGGCAGGCAGGTGCTTTTGTTCATCGTAAATAACTTTATTCACGAGTGAGTTAGGCCTTACTGTTAGGTTGCCTGTTGCATACGCTGCGGGAATGGTGCTGGCATTCGTACTGAAGTACGCACCAAACGGGCATCCGCGATGGCAAAGATCACGTGCCTGGCACTGTCCCCTGCCCTGCACAGGCTTTGTAAGGTTCGCCGTTCTACCCATAATTACCTTGCGATCCCGAAACTTTGATTCAATCTTTTGTTTGAAATCTTTTTCCACGCAATTCATTTCAAAGGGCGGTTGAAATATACCATCAGGTAGTTGCGGAATGCCTTCCACAGAACCACTGACACCAATAAACGATTCTGCGTAATCGTACCAGGGTGCAATGTCTTTATATCGTATCGGCCAATCCACACCATGGCTGTCCTTCATGTTTGCTTCAAAATCAAGATTGCTCCAGCGGTAGCAGGCTCTTGCCCATAACAGCGATCGCCCGCCTACGACACCGCTTCTTATCCAGTCAAAGCGCTTCGTTTCATCGTATGGGTTTTCCTGGTCGTTGATGTAAAAATGTTTGTTGTCTTCACGAAAAGAATAGTGCCGGCTCTGAACATAATTTCGTTTTTTGTCGGCTTCGGTCAAATGAAGGCGGTGCGTAAAATCCCACGGGTCCTTTATGGCAGTTGGATAATTCGGATGAACGACATTGCTTCCGCGATCAAGCAGTAAAACATTTAATCCTTTCTCACATAATTCCTTTGCAGCCCACCCTCCGCTGATTCCTGAGCCAACTACAATGGCATCATATGTATTTTGAGATTTTGCTTTGTTGTTCAGATAGGTGGAATCAGGCATTTTTAGAACTAGTTGTTTGGTTATTTATACACCTGGCTAATTTTTTAAAAAATATCTCCTTGGAAATTATTTAAATAATAAAAACAGATCATGAATAATGTTGTCTCATAACTTTGGAATAATCCGCCAATGCAAGTTCCGGTTCTTCAATCTCAGGATGCCACAATTTTTCCCATTCGAAACTATAATAACCCTTGTAGCCTCCTTTCATTAAAAGATCGATCGCGGTAAATATCGGAACATCACCCTGGCCTAAAAATGCATATTGTTCCTTTCCATCTGCAATTTTAATATCTTTGATATGTGTATGGCGAATGTATTTTTTTAATTTTGGATATACTTCTTCGGGCGATTCTTTTGTAACGGTCCACATATTTGTAATATCCCATACCAAGCCGGCATGATCATTTTTCGCTGACTCCATTATGTACAATATATCGTCGCTTTTAACAACATCGCCATGCGTTTCCATTAATACATTTACATTACTTCCTTTTGCATAGTTACCCAGCTCCTGCAAACCTGTAACTATTAAATCCATTGTTTTCTCTTTGCCCTGCTCCTCCGGAATTCTGTTCGGAAATACCCGTATATTGGGGCAGCTTATTTTTTGAGCTAAATCTATAAAACTCTTTGCCTCATCGAGATTTTTCTTTCTCTGTGCAGCATCAGCAAAATGCAAATTGCAGGATGATCCCAGATCAACAAATTGAAGATTCTTGTTCTTCATGGTTGCAAGCGTTGTCTTTATGTTTCCCGGGCTATTAAATTCTTTCGCTTTTGTGAGATCCATTTCGCGTTGTATGCCTCGCATCTCAATTCCCTTATAATTATGCTGCACAGCAAAATCAGTTATTTTTTTAAAATCCCAGTCGGGGCAACCCAGTGTGGAGAATGCTAAAAGAGGTGACTCCTTTTTTACATCAAATGAGGGAGAGGCCAACGATGCGGCCAAAAGCACTGACGATGATTTTAGAAATTTTCTACGCGTGAAATGGTACATGGTAATCGTATTAGAATGTTCAATAAAAATACGAAACAACTTTTTATCATGATTGTAATAAATCATTCTTCATAAATATTAACCATTCAAATAAGGGAATTCCCGCCTTAATCATCTTTTGCTAATGAAAAGCAGGAGCTACTGAAATTTTCGATAAAGAAAAATATTAGTTCGGTTGAATTGGATAATGGTATCCTTCTGGATTATACACCGGAACATAATGTTTGGAAAAGTTAGAGATCGGGCTTGTAAATGATTAAATACTTCCCAAACTAAAAGTTTTGACGCAACAAAATCAAATATGATAATTTCTGTCTGCTGACTTAACTATGCAACAACATATTTCTTTTATAAGGAACACATCTATGGTTAAGTTCTTTCCATTGGCGATAGCTACATGGATTATGCTCAATTCTCTCATCGGAATGCTTTTCAAAAAACAGAAATGTCTCGTCTTACAAATTTCTTTCCTGTCATAAGCATTCCTTAACTTTCTATAAACCGGGCAATCCTGCAACTGAAGTTGCTGCTGGTTCCGAAATAATTATTTTTCTTTTGCCCATTTATCGATCAGTTTATGAGCAGGCTTTCTGCCTGTTGAAGAAAGTTTTTGCAGGAGCAGTTTTTTTAGCAGCCAATAATTGAAGCTTATCGTAAGCCTCCTGCTCAATAACTACATATTTCTTTTTATCAATTGTAAGAGTTCCCTAATTTAATTTTACAATAAAAATTTACAATAAAACAAACTTCTATACCACTGACACGAGTTGTAGGTTTTTAATTTTTCCCTGGATGCTAATGGCTATTGTTACTTAAACTACGATCGTCTTAACGGTAATCTATTTACGGTCATCAGGCTTGTTTTGCAAACCGTTCACGCTGAAAAAGAATTTAATTGTCAACGTATCATCATCATCAAATATACAGGTCAGGCTATCACCATGAACGTTATTCCAAAGGTAATTTTTTTGCGTTCTCATCCAACCACATTTCAAATGATTGAAGCGAGGGATTTAATTCTCTGGCATAATTTATATCGCGGTTTGCGGAAAACTCTTTTTCAAATTCCGCGTAATACTGGAACATATTTCCAAGGTCATCAGCTCCGGGAAACCCAAAGCTCCGGAACGTCGCCGGAGTTATTGAATTGTACGTAACCTCCTCTCCAAGAGCTTTTGTTAAAGCGTCAGCCATCTCCTGGCCAGTAGGATCGTCGCCCAGGATGCCAATTGTTTTTCCAACCAAAGAAGTGCCTTTTTTAAATATTCCATAGGCGCATTTACCGATATCACCTGCAGAAATTCCCAGCAATTTTTTATCGCTCATTGGAAAGGTTATGGCCAGTTTACCATCTTCGCCTCGTTTAGGCTCCATACCAAAATAGATAAGATTCTCCCAATAAAAAGAAGTTAGCAGAAAGGTTACCGGCACCCCGGCATCCGTAAAAAAATGATCGGACATTCCTTTACCGTCAAAATGAGGAACTTTATATTTTTCATGCAATGTTGGCATCCGGTCATCAGAAAGCGGTACAAGTATTCTTGTATCTTCCAGCGTTGACCATATTACATGTTTTAAGCCACAGGCCTTCGCAGCTTCCGCAAAATTTTTCGCTTCGGCGGCTTCCTTTTCCGGAGAGAAATGCGCCCAGAAAAAAGTAACACAATAAGCGCCATATGCACCATCCATAGCTTTCTTTACACTTTCCAAATCGTCTATGTCGGCTTCTACAACTTCCGCTCCCATATCCGCCAGTGCCTTTGCCTTATCAGAAGCGGCATCTCTCGTTACAGCCCGCACGGCAAATTCACTTTCTTTATCATTCAGGATTGCATGAGCTAATCCACCACCCTGGGCACCTGTTGCACCAAACACGGTAATAATTTTTTTTGTTGACATAATTTAATTTTTAAAGTAAAAGATTCGGATGAGTTTTTTTGGGAACTAACAGTTATCCTTTTTATTAACTATAAAGGCGTAGCAACGATAACTCTAAGTTATCAAAATATCAATTATCTAAATATTTTTTACCTCAATCTCTCCTTAATATCCAACCCAAACTTTCTAGCATAATCTTTCGCAACATCATAGCCGGCATCCGCATGGCGTATAACCCCAAGCCCGGGATCGTTTCGTAACACTCGGCTTAGTTTGGCCGCTGCTTCAGCCGTGCCGTCGGCAACAATCACCATTCCCGCATGTATGCTATATCCCATGCCCACGCCACCTCCATGATGAAAGCTTACCCAACTTGCGCCACCTGCCGTGTTCACAAGAGCATTAAGAACAGGCCAGTCTGCCACTGCATCGCTGCCATCCAGCATCGCCTCGGTTTCCCGGTTGGGGCTGGCAACTGATCCGGTATCAAGATGATCCCGGCCAATGACAATGGGAGCTTTTACTTTACCGGATTTTACCAATTCATTAAATGCAAGCCCTGCTTTCTCCCTGTCTCCCTGCCCTATCCAGCAAATACGTGCAGGCAATCCCTGGAAGGCAATTCTTTGCTGCGCCATTTTTATCCATCGTATCATGCCTTCATTTTCGGGAAAAAGTTTCATCATTACTTCATCTGTTACTGCAATGTCATTTGGGTCGCCGCTCAACGCCGCCCAGCGAAAAGGGCCTTTGCCTTCACAAAACAAAGGACGAATATAAGCAGGTACAAAGCCGGGAAAGTTAAAAGCGTGTTTGGCTTCGCTTTCCGTTTTTCCTTCTTTCAACATTTGCTCGTATGCCCTCGCACGTAAGTTATTGCCATAATCAAAAGTTATAGCGCCACGATCCTGCAATTCGAGCATAAGTTCTACATGCAGCTTCATGCTTTCATAAGCAAGGTCAATGTATTTTTCAGGGTCGGCTTCTCTTAAAACATTTGCCTGTTCATTATTTAACGTATGAGGAACATATCCTATCAATGGATCGTGAGCCGAAGTTTGATCGGTAAGTGTATCAGGAATTATATTTCTTTCAATAAATCTTTGCAATAAATGCACGGCATTGCAATGCACTCCAATGCTAATAGCCTTACCCTCTTTTTTATATTCAAGCGCTTTATCAATGGCTTCGTCAACATCTTCAACTAACAAATCACAATATTTGGTTTCTAATCTTTTTTCTATCCGCCATTTTTCTACCTCTGCAACTAAAGCAACACCTTCATTCATGGTAATTGCGAGTGGTTGTGCGCCGCCCATTCCACCCAGTCCTGCTGTTACATTAATTGTTCCCTTTAATGTTCCATTAAAATGTTTGTTTGCAACCGCGTCATAAGTCTCATAAGTTCCCTGCACAATTCCCTGGCTTCCGATATATATCCACGAACCCGCAGTCATCTGGCCGTACATCATCAGCCCTTTTTTATCCAACTCATCAAAATGTTCCCATGTTGCCCATTTAGGCACAAGCTGGGAATTTGAGATAAGTACCCTTGGAGCATTAGGATGTGTTTGTAAAATACCTACCGGCTTTCCACTTTGTATTAAAAGTGATTCATCATTTTCAAGATCTTTCAATGCCTTAACAATAAGATCGAGGCTTTCAAAATTTCTTGCTGCTTTACCGCGTCCGCCATATACGATAAGTTCGTCGGGTCTTTCGGCAACTTCAGGATTAAGATTATTGAGTAACATTCTTAATGCGGCTTCCTGTATCCAACCTTTGCAGTTGAGTTTTGTGCCGGTTGGGGTTGTGTATTTTATGGGATCGTATTTTGATCTTATTGTTTGATTCATTTTGAAACTTGTTATTTATCCTATAAGATGGCTGCAAAACTCTATTTCAATTCATAATTTTTTATAAACTCCACCGACCTCATCATATCCTCATGTAAAAACCTATCCGCTTCATTGAAAGAAACTTTTTCTCTAAAAGCTGATATTATTTCTTCAAGCATTGCAGAAGATTTTAAGGGCCTGCGATATTCTATTGCCTGTATTGCCGTAAGTAATTCAATGGCTAATACTTTTTCCACATTATCAATTACCCGCATACATTTTATTGCCCCATTGGCGCCCATGCTTACATGATCTTCCTGGTTGTTGGATGAGGAAATGGAATCCACTGAAGCAGGTGTGCAGAGTTGCTTATTCTCACTTACAATTCCGGCGGCTGTATATTGCGGAATCATTAATCCCGAATTTAACCCCGGGTTCTTCACAAGAAAAAGTGGAAAAGCCCTGTCACCACTTAATAGCTGGTAAGTGCGCCGTTCGGAAATATTGGCAAGCTCACTCATGGCAATTGCCAGAAAATCCAGGCCTAACGCCAACGGCTGGCCGTGAAAATTTCCGCCGCTCAGGATAAGATCATCATCAGGAAAAATATTTGGATTGTCGGTAACGGAATTTATTTCTTTGAGAAATGTATTCAACACAAATTCAAAAGTATCTTTTGTAGCGCCATGTACCTGCGGCATACAACGAAATGAATATGGATCCTGGAGACGCCCTTTCTGTAAAGCCTCTATTTCACTGCCCTCCAGCAGTTTCCTCATATCAGCGGCAACGGATACCTGCCCGCTGTGGTTTCTTATTGAATGCAGCTTTTCATTAAGGCAATCATGATTGCAATTGAAAGCATCAAATGAAATCGCCGCGATTATATTTGCCCATTGAATTAATTTTTCTGATTTAATAAGAGCATGCATTCCATAAGCGCTCATGAATTGTGTGCCATTAATAAGGGCAAGGCCTTCCTTACTTTGCAGATCAATCGCCTGCCAATCCATATTCTTCAAAGCTTGTGAAGAAGGAATTTTCCCGCCTTTAATTCTTACTTCGCCCATCCCAATCAAAGGAAGGCAAAGATGGCTCAATGGCGCAAGATCACCTGATGCGCCCAATGAACCTTGCGTATAGATCACAGGAAGCATGTCATTATTATGCATATCCATCAACCGCTTTACTACTTCAATACCAATTCCCGAATAGCCATAGCTGAGTGATTTTATTTTCAGCATCATCATCAGCCTTACAATTTCTGCAGGCACTTCCTCTCCCATACCACATGCATGTGAAAGCAATAAATTGCTTTGCAATGTGCGCAACTGTTGTTTGTCTATTTGAACATTTTGGAGAAAACCGAAACCGGTATTTATTCCATAAAAAAGTTCGTCAGACGAATTCAATTTTTCGTCAAGGTATTTCCTGCATTTATCAATTGACACGTGCGCCGCAAAAGTTATGGAAACAAGCTGATCGTAATTTACAAAGTCTTTTACCTGCTGAAAGGTAAGTTCACTATCATCAAGCGGTAAATAATTATAACTCATATTCAAATGTATAAAATAGTTTAGAGTTCAAAATTTAGATTTTACTATAATTCTTTTTGTGAACCAGCCGTGGTTCCATGGGCAACCCAGTTGTGTCACTCACTTGTACGCACGGTAACATTGGTCATCTTTAATTAACTTTATTGCATATCAATTACGTTCTAAGAATTTTCCCTCGTTATGAAAAATACCTGGTTTTTGTTTCTCCTGTTTGCTGCAAACGTTCATGCACAGCAAATAAAAATTATTGACAGCGGGGCGAATGCGTCGCTTCGTGGATTGAGCGTGGTAAATGATAAAATAATATGGGCAAGCGGAAGTAATGGAACGGTTGGCAAATCTCTCGACAGCGGCAACACCTGGAAATGGATACAGGTTAAAGGCTTTGAGAGAGCGGATTTTCGCGATATCGAGGCCTTTGATGAAACACAGGCGGTAGTCATGGCGATAGCAGATCCCGCATACATTCTAAGAACGATAGACGGCGGAGAAAACTGGAAAATAGTTTATGAGAATAAGACAAAAGGAATGTTTCTCGATGCGATGGAATTCTGGAATATGCAAAGTGGAATTGTTATCGGCGATCCGATAAATGGAAAATTTTTCATTGCCCGAACTTTTAATGGGGGCGATACATGGAATAACATTCCTGAAAAAAATTACCCTGCCGCAGATAGTGGGGAAGCTTGCTTTGCGGCAAGCGGAACGAACATAAGAAAATTTGGAAATGATGCTGCATGTTTTATAACAGGGGGGCTTCGCTCAAGATTATTTTTAAAAGATAAAAAAATTGATATTCCAGTTTTACAGGGTAAAGAAACGACCGGCGCCAATTCAATCGCGCTAAAAAATAAAAAAATTTTTGTAGTAGTTGGAGGAGACTTTAGTATGCCCAATTCAACTTATAAAAATTGCGTGATAACAAAAGATGCCGGTAAAACATGGAACTACCCTGCATCTCCACCACATGGCTACAGAAGCTGCGTGGAGTATATTGGAAAAAACAAATGGATAACCTGCGGGCTCAATGGTGTTGATATCTCTAATAATGATGGAGAAACCTGGACTTCAATTTCAGAAGAAAGTTTTCATGTGTGCAGGAAAGCGAAGGATGGGAAGAGTGTTTTTTTGTCAGGTAAAAATGGAAATATTGGGAAATTATACGAGTGAGCTTTTACACGATTTACAAAAATAACTGCGGTTGCGTACCCGCACCGTAGCCATATTCCATCACGGCTAACGCTTCACTTTTGTGATCATGGTTGTAGTGAAATTTAACCCGGTACTTATTCCGTTTTTTTAATTGCTGCAAGCAGCGATCCTATTTGCCCATAGTGATAATAATCATGCTCAAGAATCCCATTTATAAGATATATGAATGAATAGTTTCTTCCGGGAACTGTTGCATGCCATTGTTCATCCGGGGCGTTCCTGATAGCCGCTAAAAGATTTTGATGACACGCCTTAAATTCTTTGCAGGTGTCATCCCAATTAACCGATTCAGGCCAGTCAGCAATTGTGTTGTTTTCAATGTCATAATTATTATTCCCAGCCAGTTTTTGTATAGCAAAATTTCTCCATGCAGTCATGTGGTCTATTAATTCAGCCACTGTATGACTATGTCCTTTGGTCTTTTTCAATGCTACCGTATCGGTAAGAGAAAGGATTTTCTTTTCGAAATTCTCAGTTACCCAGTTGTCCCCATTGTAAAAATCGTTCAATTGTTTTGTGACCCTTTCTGTTAAAGCTCTTATTTCGTTGTTATTCTCCATGGTATTTTATAGTTTGCAGGGTTTAAATGTTATTTGTTTCTTATCACCTTCATTTGATTATTTCTCTCCATAATTTGCACAATTTTTCTGCCCTCTTTTTCAATTCAAAATAATTCTCATAGCGAATCCGCACCTACAATCCGCAGAGATATTTATTAACAGTATCATACCTGGATTCCTGGTATCCCACTATGGCCGACAGACAGGTCATAAAATAAATTTATTTTAAATAAAACCGCCCGACAGAAAATATCGTAAAATATTACTGCAACCCCTGGGCCACTTTTTGAAACAATCTTTAAAAAGTTAAGGCTTATGAAAAAATATCTATTATCATCAATCTTATTAAGCATTGGTTATTCCTCCTTTTGCCAAAAAATTTCAAGTAATATTTCTTACAGGGATTCCTTACCGATAATTAGAATTAAAGACGAATCCCGCTTTTACCTGAGCATTCACGGGGGCTATGCATTTTCACTCGGAAGCACTTTCAAATTTTATCCTGATAACGTATCATCAGTTTCCGTTAAACAGCTTGACAACACTCCGGAGGTAAAGCAAATAAACTATAAAGAAGATTCCAAAGGGCTTGGAGATGGTTTCAGGGCTGGGGTGGGAATTTCATATATCATAAACGATTTTATAAATGTTGGAATCGATTTAGATTATTTTAAAAGCAGTATCAGCAAAATAAAAGACTCAGATTTTTACAGTGCCCAATCTATGAATGGCATTATAGATGAGGTGAATTACAACGAACAATATAAAATTTCATACACAACTTCTTTATTATCTTTTTCTCCAAACATTACGTTCAAAGCGATAGCCCGTCCGAAATTTTTTATTTATAACAAATTGGGCGCAATTGTCATTTTCCGTCCTTCAAGTATCCAGCGGGAATCCATTAATGGGGATTACAAGTTAGGCTGGCAGGGCTTTTACAGGGATTCTTCTTCCACGTCACAGAAGGTATATGATTGGGGCATACGAAATCCTGCTTTTGGGTTTATGGGTGGTATTGGCGGCCAGGTAAAAATTACTGAAAGGGTGAGAGCCTACGCAGAAATACAATTCACTCATATAATTTTCAAAGTAGAAAACAGGTTGCTTACTGACTTTAAAATGAATGGAACCGAAATGATAAACACTTTATCTCAAAGCGAAAAGGAAATTATATTTAAAAGAAACTATACAAGTGAAGTGAATACAAATCCCAATATGCCTACAGTTGCTACTTATCAAAGATTTCCAATTACCTACGCGGGTTTGCAACTTGGGATAGTGTATCGCTTTTGAAAATAGTTACTGAAAAAAATTAGATTCCACCAATTAATTTAAAAATCATGAATTCGGGATACCGGGAATACCAGGAAGAGAAAAGAAAATTAAAAACCAGGTTTGTGATTGTCTACATAGGCTCAGTTGTATTATTGTTGCTTGCCTTTGGAGCCCTATGGTATTTTAATTCGCCTTCAGATGAACCGGTATATACAGATATGCCTGGCGAACAGTCTGAAAGCGCTGCATTGCTAAATGAAGACCAGGTGCTTCATGACGCATTAATGAAACTTGATAAACTTGATATAAACTATTCGAAATTACTTACTGAATCTGCTGATTCCGGGTCATTAGATAGCCTGAATAACCTAATCAATATTTCAGAAACTGATTTCAGTAACCTGGTTGACAGGATGTATAAGCAGAAAAGTTTTTTCAAAAATCCTTCAAATGCAGAAAGGTCAGACAGTATCATTCGTGCTTTTATCTCAGCACTTAATTATCGAAAATCTAACAACTCATTACGAATGGCATTTTTTGGAAACGATAAACATCCGGATGGCGATACACTTGCGATATTACGTTTGCAAATAGATGTAGAAAATAAAAGAGATACCATAAGAAATCTTTTGGAACAATTGAAATATCAAAACCAGTTTAACGCAAATACATTTTCCGCTCAACAAAATTCGCAGCCTGGTCCGGAAATCAAGTCAATGCAATCGGATCTAATTATACAAAAGGACAGCATAGAGAATTTATTATCTCTTTACAGTTCCGTCGTTAAAGCTAACAAGAGCCTCACAAGCCAGCTTAATAAGCTCCAATCGAATACCAATAATACAGAGGCCGTCATTGTGCCTGAAAAAATAAATTCACTTAACGCCAGGATAGATGATTTGAATGCGGAACTTGCCCTGGCCCAAATTGATTGCAATCTCACAAGGGCAAATGCAAAAGATATTATTTACAATTCCAGGCAACGTAAAGACCTGCTGCAGGAATCTCTCAACTCTTTAAAAAATTTATCCGGATCAGGCAACCCTGTAATTCAAAGAAAAGTAAAGGATAAAATGCAGCTTTTACAAAGCATTGCGTCTACGGTAAGGGACTAAAAATGGCCGGGCTTATGTTATTATATTTCCGATCATAATTTTTTGCGCTTTCATGTTCTTCACTTCAATAAATTGGGTTTTACATCAGTCAAAATCGATCCAAAAATCAATCTCACATTCAGCGATAACCATTCTTATGAGTTAGAATAATTCCATGCCTTACTTCATTTATATAGTCATATTCAACTGTCGTCAATGACAATTTTAGAACATCGAATTTACTGGTTTTGGAAAAGCCCGGCTATGCAAAAAAATTGATAGAAAAATCTTTCCCCAGAAATGTTAACGTATTCTTAAAATCAGTAATTTACTTTTCTAAAACTAAAACACATGAAAAGAATCAGCATTTCCCTAATCGCTGGCCTTATTTTTTTAGCTTCCTGCCAAAAGGAAAACCTAAAAAATGCCTCACCTGAGGGCGCAGGTGACGATGATGTACAAACTGTAATAACCAAACGTTCCTGTGGCGCCTACGAGGTCTTGCAACAACAACTTGCTGAAGATCCCGCGATGGCTCAAAGAATGGACGCCATCGAATCCTATACACAGAAAGTAATAAGAGGTGAAGTGCCCGACCGCCTTGTGAATGGTGTGATAACTATACCGGTAGTAGTGCATGTGGTGTATAATACTACAGCCCAAAACATAAGCGATGCACAGGTACAATCGCAGATTGCTGTATTGAATGAAGATTACGGTAATACTAATGCCGACAAATCAAAAGTCCCTTCGTTGTTTCAACCCGTTGATGGAACGGTTGGAATTAAATTCGTTCTCGATAGAATTATAAGAAAGCAAACCTCCAAGAAAAGCTTCAGTACAAATGATGGTGTGAAAAAATCAAATACCGGGGGAGATAATGCGATAGATGCTAACACCTATTTAAACATGTGGGCCTGTAATCTGGGGAGCGGTCTTTTAGGATATGCCCAGTTTCCAGGCGGCAAACTTGCCACTGATGGCGTTGTAATTTTATACAGCGCTTTCGGAAGAACAGGCACTTTAATTCCCGCTTACAACCTTGGCCGTACGGCCACGCATGAAGTTGGCCATTGGCTGAATCTACGTCATATTTGGGGTGATGCAAACTGTGGAAACGACCTGGTTAATGATACTCCCGTTGCAAATACTGCAAACTATGGTTGTCCTTCTTACCCGCATTTAAGCACCTGTACTGGTAAGCCCACAGAAATGACAATGAATTACATGGACTACACTGATGATGCATGTATGTATATGTTCTCAAATGGCCAGAGTGCAAGAATCAGCGCGGTATTTGCTCCCGGTGGCCCGAGGGCAAAAATGGCTCAATAGAATTCTAAAATTAGTAATAGGCGGCTGCTGTAACAGGCAGCCTTTTTATTTTATTTGATGCTACCGCATAAGAACAACTTCTGCAGGTTGGTTTCAAATTAATAACTCTTCGACGCAAGGCATCCTGCCGCGCATAAGCTATAGTCAGCTACTAAATAAGCTATGCTGACTGGCGGTATGAATATTTCTCCAAACCCTGTTTATTTCTGTGTCCGGATTAGCTGCCCGCAGTCCGCAATATGGATACAACTCATCCACTACCTTCCTTGATATATAGGCAAGCTGCCTGCTTACTTTGCTAACGCCGTCCAACAGATGCGGAGCAACGGAAAAATTTTTAACGCATTCATCCCACGACTTTTCTATGCTGGTGTAAAACACCTGCCGGGTCTTCTCTAATTCTTCTGATGCATTTTGCAAAGCCGGCTGCATTTTATCGTTTGGTTTCTGGTCAAATATTTTCTTACATAATTCCAAAAAACGCATGGCCATTCCACTGCTGTTTACTGCCAGTGTTGTCTCGGCAAATTGCAGAAACGGGTAGGCATATAGCGGATGCTTCATAAAATTGTAACGACTGTCTATATGAAAGGCCCGGTTGTTCTTAACAGTAAGTTCTTTCACGCCAAAACTATTACTGCCGGTTGCAATCATTCCTATAGACTTCCAGTTTTCATATATGGTTACTTCATCTCTCAAAAATAAAAAGGACGTGATAACAGCATCTCCTTTTGTGTTTTCTAGAAGAACGCCATTTTCTTCTACTAAACAGTTCGCGGTAAAGGCCGTTGCATCATTGGCTCCTGTTGCATAATCCCAATATCCTGTTATGGTGTACCCGTCGTTATTCACCTTTGCAATGCCGGCAGGCTTACCACTTCCTGCAATGCATACCCCGGTTTCTTTAAAAACAATTGAAACAATTTCCGGGTTTAAAAACCCGATAAACCATCCTGCACCCGCGCAAAGAGTTACAGTCCACCCGACAGAACCATCTGTCCATGCGAGGGCTTCTTCTAACCGGAGCGCCTCCGGCAGGCTTAATTCGAGCCCATTGTATTGATTTGGCACAAATAACTGAAACCATTTTTGCTTATGAATAATTTCCAACTGTATGGGGTGCAGGCACATTAGTTTTTCAGTTTCCGCGGCAGTATTGCGAATGGAATCCACAAGTGCCGGCGTGATAAATTCAGATGGGTGTTTAACGCTCTTCATATCGCTGATAGTTTTTCGTTCCGGATGATTTTTCGCCATTCAAAATAACCAAAGATGGCAACCACAAACAGGAACAAGGTAAGCACTGCAAATAGAGGCAACTCTTTATAAAATAAAAGTGGAATGGCAAACAAATTGGAGATATTCAATAATATCCAGTTTTCTATTTTTCGTTTGGACAAGAGCCACATGCCCGCCCAGGCTGTTGCACTCACCCATGCATCCCACACGGGAACCGTAGAAGGTGTAAAGTATTTCAGCAGTATTGCAAGCGTTGCAAAACTTATACCCGTTATCAACGCAACAACAATCCAGTCTCTGCGACTGCAATAAGTGACTTTTACTGCGGGCGCATTTTTCTTTTTGACCCAATACCACCAACCGTATACACTCATTACTATGTAATAACTATTTAGCAGGCTTTCGGCGTACAGGCCTGCCTGTATTAGTATATAAACAGCGAGGAATGTACCAGCAATACCGGCGGGATACAGCCATATTTTATTTGATTTCGCCAGCAATACTTCTGCCACACCCAAACCAACAGCTGTCCAGTTCAATGCATCTGTTTCTTTAATTTGCTGCCAGAATAAATGCCACCAGTCTAGTGCACCCATACCAGGTTATATTAAATATACTGAGGTTGCTCAAAGTGTGAGGATGTATACAATTTAGTTTTATCCTTATCCCTACGCCGGTATTATCCGGATCAGGTGTATGAAAAAATGTTTAATGCATTTTTTCATTGGGTATAATCTCAGCCTGTTTTTCACCGCAGAGATTTCAATAACTGAAACCTCCCGTAAGGCACCCCTTGAGTATTGATGTAAAGATAGGACTATAATTTTTTTGGTGAATATGCGAATTCCCTTTGCAGATTTGTTAACCAGGTAGGAATGGGCCCGGTGCTGAGGGAAGTATTTACCCCCTCCTGTTTAAAGTGTAGCTAAAATCTTCGTCACCCACTAGAAGTTTTTCCTGTGCATCGATAAAGACAAGGATATGCTCATCTAATTTTAAAAGGTATAGAAATCCGCTTTCATTCCCGTCATTCAACTGGTAAATGATCTGTCCTTTTTTGCCTGCAATTATTTTCCAGTTTCCAGCTCTGCCACCTTCCTTACGCCATGGAGTTCCTAAAACTTTATAGGTGACGGGTTTATCCATTTGCACATTCGCATAAAGTACGATATACCATTTTAATTTGTAGCATAAATCGCCTGCAGCAATTACACCCGGCACTTTGCACGGCGTTCTTCCTTCAAAAACCATCGAATCTTTTAAAACGCCAGAAGCCGCAGTAATACTGATCTCCCATAGGCCTGAAGGAGATACATTGTTAAGTGTATAACTCCAACCACCGTTACCCACCAGCAAGTGGTTACCGGCATCCACAAAATGCAGGAGGTCGGTATTTAGTTTGATTACTTTCAAAGCTTTTGTCCCATTTTGGAAATGGTAGTAATTTCCTTCTTTCGTGTATGGGCCGCTTAATTCAATTTTTGCACCGTCGTTGATGAAACCGTTTGTATTTGGCTTGCCAATTCCATAATGGCATTGAAGCTGATACGCATGGTCCTGCAGTATCAGTTTCCATCTAATGAAATCTATAGAATCAGAAAGCGGAATACCGAGAAATGTTCTTACAACGGCATTTGCAGGCGTACTGCCTGTGTAAGTGTCTTCCTTTCCGCTTGCGCACGAAACAAATATCAGAACCGATAAAAAAGATGAAAATATTTTCATCACTTCATTTATTTTAAAGTTCATCCAATCCGAATCGTTCCGAAACTAAATTTTACCAATGGCCTTATTTTCCTGACGAAAAGTGTGTTCTTTTTTCTTTCTATGCAAATTTTAACAATTTAGTCTTAATCCTCATTGTCCCTGAGCTCATTCAAAAAAGCAATTGATTGCGATAACTTCTTCCCGGGATATTTTTTTAAAAAGAAAATAAGTATTACAGCAACCACTATACTGCCGGCAGTAAAATAAATTAACCAGGTACTATTGAAAGCATATAAATTCAGATGCAGGAATGCTTTCGCTGCTACAATCATAAATGGCGCTGCAAATAGTGGGATGATAATATAGAGGCTGTATATATCCAATATCTCAATTTTTTTCAGCCGTATGAGTTTTTTCTGCGCTTCTATCACAGGAGATCGTGAATCCAAAGTGTACACCAACCTGAGTTTATAAATTTCGACGATTAAGCCAAACATTGTTGTCGAAAACAAAATAATTGCGGGAACAACGAATTTAAAATCCACGTAATTATGAATTATAAACCGCCATAGAAACATTGAAAAAAATACTCCTGCAACTATTCCAACGAATGCTGTAAATTTAATTTCATATAAGCCCGACCGTACCTTTTTAATACCAATATTCTTCACCAGCTCTTTATTGATTTTTATACTCTTGTCCAGATCTAAATCAGTACTGTTCCATATTCCGGATAATTCTTCAAATTTCATTGTATTGTCTTTTATTTGTTTCAAAATATAATTTCATTTTATCCTGTATCCTTTGTTTTCTTGTGGAAACATTAGTGTCGGATAGTCCCATAATCGAAGAGATTTGTTTGTTTTTACACCCTTCAAGGTAAAGAATCATTAAGGCCTTGTCAATCGGTTTTAGCAGTTCAATAAAACGGTATAGGCCTTTAAGATCCTCGTCAACCACAATATCATTAGCCTGTAACAACCCGGCATGCTGCATGTAAGATTTTTGATTATGATGCCGGCCCGTAACCTTTCTTAAAAAAGAAATGGAAACATTTAGAGCGATTCTATAAGTCCATGTCGTGATTGCGTAAGTATTATCATACTTCGGAAAAGATTTCCATAACTGGAGAATGATATCCTGCACCAGGTCCTTTCTGTCTTCCGGATCTTTACAATAGATCCGTGCAATCTTCATAATTAGTTTCTTGCAACTTTCAAGATATTCCAGGAAAAGCTCTTCATATCGTTTTGATTCGTTCAACTCAATTGTTTTTACTCATTAGTTATTATATTATTCGCACACGTATTCAAAATGTCACATTTTTTTAAAATTTATTTTTCTATTTCTAATATAGTGATTGTGCAACAATGAAAATATTGCTCTAAGCATAGCTTTATATTGAGCAAATGATAAAAAAGTCTCTAAATAATAATTAAGTGAGTAAACGTTTTTAGTAAGATATAAGAGCTAACATGCTTCAAGGTAAATTGAAACGTAATTTTAATCTATGAAAAATCTATGAAAAACAATATTTTTAAACTCCTTGTCGTACTTGTGACATTTTTATTTATACTATCGGGATGTAATAGTTCCCGCTACGCAAGTGGCGATTCTGCCCATCATCGCGGCGTGAATAATCGCAGCTACAGGGGCTATTAATTTGGAATTTATTATTTGCAAAAATTGTTGTTGTGGAAAAGTCGAGTAGGCAAGAGCATTGCAGTCCAAGCCTCTCACAGAACCGTACGTGACTGTCTCCAGTCATACGGCTCTTGTTATTCAATCACGAGCATGTGCTTCTCCACCAATGAGCAAAGAGATTTTTATTTTCCTGCTTCATTAGTTTTAGCCGTTTAATGCATGCTCTTTTACTGGTAATCTTGTACTTGTTTCCAATCCATCTGGCCAGCCGCATATTAAACACATCAAACACCCTGTATAACTCCTTCCTCCCAAATCGTCCATAGTAATTTATCCATCCCCTGATTTTCGGATTCCACTTTTCTGCGATAGATTCTATCGTTGCCGTCACCCATCTTACTAACCCGCTTTTCCTTATGGTCGCAGTTATCCTCTTTTGTGCTGACTTACCTATCGCTGCCCCGTACCCTAAAAACCATCCGCCTCTGTTGCTTCTTACTACTCTCGGTTTAAAGTCGAAGCCTAAGAAGGTAAACCCAACACCCTCTCCCTCTTTGTTCCGGCGATAGTCTTTACAATGAACAATCCTGGTCTTTTCAGGATGTAATGTGAGGTCATACTCACCCAGCCTTTCACGTATTACTGCTAACAATTCTTCTGCTTCGTCTCTGCTGTTGCAATGAACAATTATATCATCTGCATATCGCTCAAATGGATTGGTTTTATACTTTTCCATCCACTTATCAAAGGCATGGTGCAGGTAGATATTGGCTAACAGCGGACTTATCACTCCACCTTGCGGTGTTCCGCTTTGTCTCGCTGTTATCTCTCCATCTGTTTCTACGCCTGCCTTTAACCATCGCTCAACATACAGTAATATCCATTGTTCATGGGTATGCAGTTTCAATAGCTGCATCATCTTGTCATGGTTTAGATTATCAAAGAAGCCTTTGATGTCGAGGTCTATTATCCATCCGTATTTGTGACAGTTTGCACTGGCACTACTTACGGCATCATGGGCACTCTTGCCCGGACGGTAGCCATACGATTGACTGGAAAATTCCTGATCCACCATTGGCTCCAAATGATTCTTTACAACCATTTGTGCAATACGATCGCTGACAGTGGGTATGCCTAATGCCCTTTTGCTGCCATTTGCTTTTGGGATAAGTACCGTGCGTACCGGTGGTGGAAAGTAACTCCCGGATGTCATGCGATTCCAGATTTTGTACAGGTTCTTCGACTGCGCTTCGTCAAACATCGCGATGCTTTGTTTGTCAACTCCTGCACTACCTCCGTTACGCTTTACTCCCTTGTAGGCTTTCCATACCATTCGCTTACTTACCGGTTGCGATTTTGTAACTTCTTGCTGATTCATTCCTTTCGGTTGGTCTTTAATATTGTTACTGAATAACCTGAACCCTTTGCTCCGTCTGCCTTTCGGCAAACATCTTCACTACTACGGTTCAGTCCGTCACTCTGCCACGCATCTCCCGCCTGTAGCGGGATTGAATTACAGCTTTCTTATCGGTAAGGCTTTTGCCGAACCCCTGTAAGGCTTTCTCGCACATCGCAGCAGCAGTTTCTCAAGTTCCGTTTAACAGCCTGTGTAAAGTTCTTGTCGTCTTAATGCCGCCTGCCTCACAGCCTATAATCAGGTTATCGCTGCAATAATCCTATCGGTCGCAAGATGCCTATAGTTTTGACAGGGTCTGTGTTGTTTCGACATGTCTTCAACGATTCGCTTTCGCTCAACTCCTTTACACCCACCTGATGGTTTGCACCACCTTTTCTTCATCGCTCACTACCACAACTTTTGATTGCAGCAGCATGAAGTGGTTTATACACTCCGCCTGAACAGCGTGTATGAGAGGCCTCCTCTCATCTGATAAACAGCATGTAAAAGAACTATTCTATCCTCTTACTTCTTGACACACC
>CAWGWY010000023.1:0-72187 GCA_963826435.1 uncultured Chitinophagaceae bacterium
TTACTGAAGAAACTACTGTGATGGGAATTCCGTGTATGACATTGCGGGACAACACAGAACGGCCGGAAACCATTACTATAGGCACGAATGAATTATTGGGTACCAATCCCGAATCAATAAAGCCCGCGATGGATAAACTATTTGCAGGAGAATGGAAAAAGGGCAGTATTCCTGAATTGTGGGATGGCCATGCGGCAGAAAGGATAGTGAAGCATTTATTGAATCTTGAGAATGAATTGAACTAGTCTGGATTGGACCAGAACTATATAAGGTATGGTAGATAAGATAAAAAATGGCCTGAACTTGTTGAGCAATATGGGATGGCGTTACACAAAGTTTCGTGTTCAACATGAATTGTTGCGTAAAACAGGAATATTAAAAAAAAGATTCCCGGTAGAGCCCGCTTACAAACAATATATTAGCGTGGATGAATGGAAAAGGGATAGTCAAAATTTCTTTTTTAACGATAAAAAATCTTTGACTTTTTTAAAACAACCAGGTAAGGAAATTGAAATAAGGTATCATAAAATAGAATCGGGAAGATTCTTTTTTTTAATAGCATTGAATTTTCTATTGGCAAAGATTATGACTGGGTCACCAATCCTGACACCGGTTTTAAGTATGATAAAGCCAGGCACTGGACCGAAATCCCAGACTATTCCAGGGAGGCGGGTGATATAAAATATGTCTGGGAAAAATCGAGATTTTCTTTTTTGTATGATATCATTCGTTACGATTACCATTTTGATAAAGATTGCGGTGAGCTTGTTTTTTCTGAAATAATCTCATGGATAAATGCCAATCCTGTTAACTGCGGGCCGAACTATCGCTGCAGCCAGGAAATTTCTTTGCGGGTTCTTAACTGGACCTTTGCTTTATATTATTACAGGGAATCTCCTTGTCTTACAAAAGATGTTTTTGATAAAATTCAGTTTGCTATTTACTGGCAAATGGATCATGTTTATAAGAATATAAATTTTTCAAGAATCGCGGTAAGGAATAATCATGCGATTACCGAAACCTTAACCTTGTATTTAGCCGGGTTGTTATATCCCCAATTTCCAAATGCTGAAAAATGGAAACAAAAAGGGAAAGCATGGTTTGAGGAAGAGATCGCTTACCAGGTTTATGAAGACGGAACCTTCCTGCAGTTTTCAATGAACTATCACCGCGTGGTAATTCAATTGCTCACATGGGCAGTTGTTCTTGCTGAAAAAAATAATGAATCGTTCAAGCCAATTATTTACGAAAGGGCAAAAAAATCTTTGAAGTTTTTACGAACCTGTATGATTGATGAGAATGGTTATTTGCCAAATTATGGAGCTAACGATGGCGCATTATTTTTCAAACTTAACGACCAGCAATTCAGAGACTACCGGCCGCAGCTAAACGCTTTGGCATGTGCTTTGAAAATTGATCTTCTGTTTCCTGAACAGCAGGAAGATATTCATTGGTATGGCTTGCAAAATACTCCTTCTAAAATATGGAAGCCCGAAGATGGATTGCACCGATTTAGCGCGGGAGGCTATTATATTATGCGGGAAGAAAATGCGCTGACTTTTATAAGATGTGGCAACCACAAAGACCGGCCTTCACAGGCAGATAACCTGCATTTGGATGTTTGGTACAATGGTGAAAATATTTTGTTGGATGCAGGAAGCTATAAATACAATACGGACGAACAAACGTTGAAATATTTTATGGGCACCGCTTCCCATAACACGATTATGTTAGATGACCATGATCAGATGAAGAAAGGGTCAAGATTTATCTGGTACAATTGGACGCAATGTATCCACGCATCACTGGAAGAAACGGAACATGCATTTCATTTTAAGGGATCGGCCGCTGCTTTCAGATATATTGCTAACGGGATAGTGCATACGAGAGAAATTACTAAAATAAAAGGAAGGCCATTTTGGAGAGTACAGGATACTGTTGCTAATAAACCTTCTGATGTTTTAATGAAGCAACTCTGGCATTTGCCCATTCAGCATTCTCCGGTGTCATGGAAGAGTTTTGATAATAAAGGTGAGGAAATTATTTTACAAAAAAAGAATGGACAGGTATCGGAATTATATGGAAAAAAAGAACCTTCTGAAATGATAATTTTCCAAACTGGCGATGATAAGATTACTACTGAATTTGAAATCAGGAATTGATACATGAAGATTTTACTTTTGCACCAGTATTTCTTGGAAGAGAATGATTCCGGTGGATCGAGGTGGAATGAAATGACAAAGGTATGGACAGCAGCAGGCCATGAAGTGATTGTTTTGGCAGGAATGATACATGCGAATGGTTCTGAAAAAAGGACTGAATACAAGGGTAGGTATTTTGTAAAGAAAAAACAGGGACAGATTACCGTTTGGCGCTGTCACGTTTCTGAATCCTATAATAAAAGTTTTGCCGGGCGGCTTTGGGGATATTTTTCGTTTATGTTTTCCGTTATGTGGGCCGGTTTGTTTAAAGCCAAAGGAAAATTTGACGTGATAGTGGTCACCTCGCCTCCTTTATTTATAGGCTTAAGTGCTTATATTATTTCAAGGATCAAAAGAATACCTTTTGTATTTGAGGTGCGGGACCTTTGGCCTGAATCGGCAATCGATACGGGGGTGCTGACAAACAAATTTATCATTAAAATATCTTTCTGGTTTGAAAAATTTATTTATAAAAAAGCCAGGCTTATTAACGTACTTACGCCTGCATTTTATGAAACATTAGCGACGGTAAAAAAAGTACCCGGGGAGAAATTAATAATGATTCCGAATGCCGCGGACTTTAGCTTGTCAGGGCAGCTCTTACAGGAATTTAACCGCGAAATCTTTCGCAGGCAAATGGATCTGGATGGACAATTTGTTATTACATATGTGGGAGCTCATGGAGTTGCGAATCATTTGCAACAGGTGCTGGAAGCTGGAAAGAAATTAAAGGATACTTCCGTGCTTTTCCTTTTAATAGGCCAGGGGATGGAGAAAGAAAAACTAAAAAGAATGGCTGTCGAGATGAATGTAACAAATGTCCGGTTTATCGATTCGGTGCCCAAAAAGGAAGTGTTTAAGTACATACTCGCGTCAGAAATGGGCGCATCTGTTTTAAAAAATGTAGAAGCCTTTAAAACAGTATACTCCAATAAAACATTTGATTACATGAGTTGTAAAAAACCGGTTCTTATGGCAATTGATGGCGTCTCCAGGAAATTAGTTGAAGATGCGCAATGTGGTGTATATGTTGAACCGGAAAATATCGATGAATATGATGTACAGATCAGGAGATATTTAAATGATTCCAAACGATTGAGCGAAGAAGGTATTAATGGATATAATTATGCAAGGCAGCATTTTGACCGGGATGTGCTGGCCAAAAAATATATAAAGGAGATAAAGGAAAAAGCATTTTAAGATCGATGGATCCTTATAAAAATTTTATCAAACCATTTTTGGATGTTATTATTTCATTAAGCGCCTTCCTTATCTTGCTGCCCTTATTTATTTTAATAACGGTCTTACTTTTGATTACAAACAGGGGAAAGCCATTTTTTTTTCAAAAAAGACCGGGAAAGGACGCAAAGGTTTTTCAGATTGTGAAATTCAAAACCATGAGCGACACGACAGATGGTAACGGTTATCCCCTGGCCGATGCAAACCGTTTGACTTTAGTTGGTAAATTTATTCGCAAAACCTCTCTTGATGAAATTCCTCAATTGCTGAATGTAATTAAGGGAGATATGAGTCTTATTGGGCCACGGCCTTTATTGGTTGAATATTTGCCCTTGTATAATGAAATACAGAAGCTGCGGCATAGTGTTAAACCGGGCATAACAGGTTGGGCGCAGGTAAATGGCAGGAACGCGTTAAGTTGGGAAAAAAAATTTGAATACGATGTTTGGTATGTGAATAATCTATCGTTCTCCCTGGACCTGAAAATACTTTTTTTAACAGTGAAAAAAGTATTCAGATCAGAAGGAATTAGCTCGGCAACTAATGCAACCATGGAAAAATTCTCAGGAAATAAAAGTTGATGAAAAACGAATACTGTATTTACGGGGCGAGCGGACACGGTAAAGTAATTGTAGAAATCCTGGAGGCGATGGGAATTAAGATAGACCTCGTTTTTGATGACAATAATTCTATAGAATCATTGATAGGCTTGCCGGTGCAAAAATTTTCCCACGATTTGGTTCAGGATAAAAAGTTGATTATTTCCATTGGTAATAACTCAATTAGAAGAAAGATCGTATCCGTTATTGATGCCAAATATGGAATTGCTGTGCATCCTTCTTCTGTCATATCACCAAGGTCTGCAATTGGTGAGGGTTCGGTAGTTATGGCTGGCGTAACCATTAATGTAGATGCACACATTGGTAAACATTGTATTGTAAATACGAATTCATCTGTTGACCATGATTGCGGACTCGGAGATTTTGTACATATATCACCAAATGCAACTTTATGTGGCGACGTGCATGTTGGAGAAGGATCGCATATCGGGACATCAAGCGTAATAATTCCGGGAAAGAAAATTGGTAAATACTGCGTTGTTGGCGCCGGCTCTGTGGTAATCAATGACTTACCCGATTTCTCTGTCGCCGTGGGTAATCCCTGTAAAATAATCAAAACCATTCCCCCAACCGCGCTGGGAAGGCCATAGTGTATAGATGGTGTATAGATAAAGCATAGATAGAGTATGGGGACTGTATTAACAGTGCATAATAGAGACCGCTGCTTTATGAGTCTTACTCTTTCTTATCAGTAAATAGAAAAGCAAATGACCACAGATTCAAAAATATGGCTTTCGTCACCGCATATGGGTGGCAAAGAAAGAGAATTTGTAAATGAGGCCTTTGATACAAATTGGGTGGCTCCGTTAGGTCCGAATGTTGATGGATTTGAACGCGATATTGCTGCATATCTGCAGGGTGATATGTATGTCTCTGCATTGAGTTCGGGTACGGCGGCTATCCACCTTGCGCTGATTATTTTAGGCGTTCAGGCTGGCGATGAAGTTATTTGTCAGAGCATGACTTTTTCTGCATCTGCCAATCCCATCTGCTATTTGGGTGCCACGCCTGTTTTTGTAGACAGCGAGGAAGAGACCTGGAACATAAGCCCTGAATTTTTAGAAGTAGCAATAAACGACCGTATAAAAAAAGGTAAAAAACCAAAGGCGATAATTGCGGTACATCTTTATGGAATGCCGGCTAAAATGCAGGAAATATCAGCCATTGCTGAAAAATATGAAATTCCGGTTATTGAAGATGCGGCCGAAGCCCTGGGATCATCCATTCTTGGCAAAAAATGCGGCACGTTTGGAGACATAAGCATTCTGTCTTTTAACGGAAATAAAATTATTACTACATCCGGAGGCGGTGCGATGGTTTCCAAAAACGAAGCTTATATTAAGCGGGCAACGTTTCTTGCTACCCAGGCCCGCGATGTTGCCCCACATTATCAGCATTCACAAATTGGGTATAATTATCGTCTAAGCAACATTTGCGCCGGCATCGGGAGGGGGCAGATGGAAGTACTTCCTCAAAGAATCGTGCAAAGGAGAGCTAATTTTAGTTTTTATGAAAGGAAATTGAAAGATATTCCGGGGTTAACTTTTTTATATGAGCCGGCTGGCTTTTTTAGTAACCGATGGCTAACCACTGTTTTAATAGATCAGGAAATTACGGGCGGGCTAACAAGGGAGCATACACGGTTGGAATTGGAAAAAAATAATATAGAATCCCGGCCATTATGGAAGCCAATGCATATGCAACCGGTCTTCAAAAGATATCCGTACTATGGAAGTCTCGTTTCAGAAAAACTATTCGCAAATGGATTGTGCTTGCCCTCAGGCAGTAACCTGACAAACGATGAACTAAATAGAATTTTATTAAGTATAAGGGATGTTTTTTAAAGAAGCCTCGCATTCAGTTATAGAACGTATTATAAATTGAGAAATTTATTCAATTGAAATGCTTTACTTTTGAAACTTTTTAATAAGGGCCTTAGTACTTATTGCTTTTAAAACTAATTATTGGTATGCTTCTTGGATGAAGTTGAATTCAAGTAGGTCTGTGGAAATGGTTTTTTAAAATAAATTCTTGCCGACATTTTTGAAAACCCCGCTTTCATCTTAAGATTGCCAATACATTCTCTATGATAAAAAGACACTTTACAAACAAGTTCGCACCGCGTTGGATTATTTTTTGTTGCGATCTGTTCCTGATTACCTCCTCGTTTTTGTTTTCGTTTTTTCTTATCCGTCACCTTTTAGTTGATCTTCCCAGTGTAATCAAATTTATACCATCCGTTTTTATAAATATGTCGGTATATATGGTTTGCATTTTGGTCTTTCCCATATACCGGGGCATTATAAGGTATTCGGAAATCAACGATATTTTAAGGATCATAAAGTTTGCATTACTTCAGCTTACAATTTGGCTTTGCATTTATGGAGTTGATAATAAATCTATCGTTACGGAATTTATACCCATTCCCTTGCTTATTATAAACCTGTTTACTGTTATTTTCGCCCTGGTATTGTTTAGATTATTGGTTAAAGAGATTTATTTCAGAGCCCAGCCAAAGTCTCCTAATGCCATTAATAAAGTATTTATTTATGGAGCCGGATCTATGGGGCAGATTACCAAAAAAGTACTGGAACAGGATTTAAAAAATCATACCGCAGTGGTAGGATTTATTGAAGATAGTGCCTATAAAATTGGTAAAAATTTAGAAGGGCTGCCCATTTACAACGCCGGAAGCCCTGGCCTTAGAAGAATTCTGATGCAAAAGCAGGTAAACCAACTGTACATTGCAATAGACAAATTAACGGTAGAGAAAAAAATTGCTATCTCAGATGTTTGCGCTCCTTTAAATATAAAAATTAATGTAATTCCCCATGCCAACCAATGGTCCAATGGGCTGTTTCAAAAGAAACAGGTAAAAGAATTGAATATCGAAGAGCTCCTCGAGAGGGATGAAATAAGTTTACCGCATAGTATGTTGCAGGATACTTACCGGGCGACTACTGTACTGGTAACCGGTGCTGCTGGCTCCATTGGAAGTGAAATATGCAGGCAGTTAGCCCAACTTGATTTTAAGAAACTTATTCTTCTCGACCAATCGGAGTCAGGATTGTTTGATCTCGAATTTGAATTGAAAAGAAAGGGCCTGAAGCTCCCGCTCCAGGTTGAAGTAGCCTCTGTAAGAGACGCTGCCAAATTGAAGCAGGTATTTTCCCATAACCGGCCGGATTTTGTGTTTCATGCAGCAGCATACAAGCACGTGCCACTGATGGAAATCTTTACAAGTGAAGCTGTTCTTACAAATATTTTTGGCAGCAAGCTGGTAGCTGATATGGCTGTTAGTTATGGGGTCAAAAAGTTTGTTATGATTTCAACTGATAAGGCAGTTAATCCTACAAATGTGATGGGCGCGACCAAAAGGATCTCAGAAATCTATATACAATCATTAAGCGACCAGCTAAATCACCGTACCGAATTTATCACAACACGATTTGGTAATGTTCTTGGATCTGCGGGGTCAGTTGTGGCAACATTCAAGAAGCAAATAAATGCTGGTGGTCCTGTTACCGTCACCCACCCGGATATAACGCGGTATTTTATGACGATTCCCGAGGCTTCAAAGTTGGTTTTGGAAGCCGGCAAAATTGGAGAGTCAGGCGACATTCTGTTATTCGATATGGGTAAACCCGTTAAAATATTAGATCTTGCTAAACGAATGATCCAACTGGCGGGATTGAAGCCGGACGAGATTTCAATAGTTCATTCGGGGCTGCGGCCTGGTGAGAAAATGTACGAAGAGTTATTTAAAGATTCTGAGGAGTTTGCTGAAACCTATCATCCGAGAATATTAAGAGCAAAAAAATCCTGCGGATTGAGCGACGATTTTAACGCTATGCTCATAAAATTGGAGCAGGCAGCGCTTGCCCATAGCAATGATATCATACCGTATATCCTGCAAAAGATGCTTCCTGAATTTGAATCTAAAGGCCTGTCAAAAAAATCCTTGCTTAAATCAAAGGAAATAAGTCAACCAAAGGAAGTTAATAACGTATAACAGCCGATTGGATCCTATGACTGCTTTTTATATAAGAAATTATATACCTGGAAAATTCTCACTTCTCGGAGTAGTTTAGCAAGCTTCCTCACTAACACGTCAGGAACGGGCTTTTACAACTTCTTAGTCTGTTCGTCTTCTCAAATTTTTTACAAAAATTGTAATTTATTCTTTGCTATTCAAATCTATCCCCTTACCTTCGCACTCCCAAAATAAATTTGGTTAAAAAGTTCTTTAAATATGTCTCAAAGAATCAGGATAAAACTTCAGTCTTACGATCACAATCTTGTAGACAAGTCTGCCGAGAAAATTGTTAAGACAGTGCGCAGCACAGGTGCGGTAGTTACGGGACCAATTCCTTTACCTACTCACAAAAAGATATTTACTGTTCTGCGTTCTCCTCACGTAAACAAAAAAGCCCGTGAGCAGTTTCAATTGTGTACGCACAAGCGTTTGCTGGATATTTATACCAGCAGTTCACGAACCGTTGATGCATTGTCAAAACTTGACCTGCCATCCGGTGTTGATGTTGAGATAAAAGCATAATATGCGATGGCCTTCTTCTCCTTCCCTTCGGGAAGTCCGGGATGGGCTTTAGTTCTTATATAAAATTGTAACACCCATCTACTACGGAGTACTGAGTTTATCGAAGTATCGAAGTAGGAGCGCTGGGTATAAAAAGTAGAAATGAAAAGTATTATTGGAAAGAAAGTTGGCATGACCAGCATTTTCGATAATAATGGCAAGCAAACTGCTGTGACCATTATTGAAGCAGGCCCATGCGTTGTAACACAGAAAAAGACTGTGGATACTGACGGATATAACGCAGTCCAGATTGCTTTTGGAGATAAAAAAGAAAAGCATACCCTACTCTCAGAAAAAAATCATTTTGCCAAAGCAAATACATCGGCAAAAAAATACGTAAAAGAAATACGCGATAGCGAAACAGATAAGAATATGGGCGACACTATAAGTGTTGACATATTTAACGAAGGCGATAAAGTAACGGTTGTCGGCACCACGAAAGGAAAGGGTTTCCAGGGTGTTGTTAAGCGTCATGGCTTTCATGGCGTTGGTGAGCAATCCCATGGCCAGCACGACAGATCAAGAGCGCCCGGGTCAATAGGTGGTTCCTCTTATCCTTCGAGAGTGTTCAAAGGAATGAGAATGGCTGGCCGTATGGGTAATGATAAAGTACAATTGAAAGGCCTTAAAATCGTAAAGATTTTCCCTGAAAAAAATTATCTATTAATAAGTGGTTCGGTTCCCGGCCATAATGGTTCCATCGTTTTAATCCAGAAATAATATGCAGTTAGAAGTAATAAGCAAAGAAGGAAAAAAGACTGGCAGAACGATAGAGTTGCCAGACGAAATATTTGGTGCAGAGCCAAACAGCCATGTAATCTGGCTTGCCGTAAAACAATATCTTGCTGCCCGCAGACAAGGTACGCACAAGGTAAAAACCCGGGCCGAAGTTGAAGGTTCCTCTAAGAAGCTCCACAAACAAAAGGGCACTGGCGGAAGTCGGAAAGGAAATATCCGCAACCCATTATATAAAGGCGGTGGTACAGTTTTCGGACCTAAGCCTCATAGCTATGATTTCAAGGTGAACCGTAAAGTAAAGGATCTTGCAAAGATTGGCGCCTTAAGTAGCAAAGCAAAAGAAAGTAAAATTTTCATCGTTGAAGATTTTGCCATAGAAAGCCCCTCTACGAAAGAATTCACGCAAATATTTAACAGCCTTAATACAGAAAGCCGGAAAGCCCTTTTCGTAATGCCTGAGCATAATGAGAATGTTTATAAGAGCTTTAGAAATGTTGCTTCAGTTTGCGGGACGTTGTTGAGTGATATCAACACTTATGATATCATCAATTCTGATGCTGTGGTATTTACCGAGAGCGCTGCTAAAATATTTGTGGAAGAAAACGAGGAACAGGGTAAAGAGGTTGCGGAAGCATAGCAACAAATGTGAAAATGGCTCAATGTGAAAAATCGGATGCCAATTTTCGAATTGTCTAATTGTCAAATTAATAAAAAATGAAGCTGTCTGAAGTTTTAATAAAACCAGTGTTATCCGAAAAAGTAAACAGGTTAACCGAAAAGTACAACCGGTATACTTTTATAGTAAACAGAAAGGCAAATAAACTGGAGATAAAGAAGGCAGTGGAGGAATTTTACGGCATCCAGGTGCAGGAGGTAAATACCTTAACGATGCCTTCCAAAGTAAAGCAACGTAATACTAAAGCAGGCTTGCTTACCGGCAGAAAGCCCGCTAAGAAAAAAGCTGTAGTAACTGTGGCAGAAGGAGAGACCATCGATTTATATGGTAATGTGTAATTGTAAAAGATAAAAATTGATCCTGTTATAACGGGAGCTTATATAAAAAGAATCATCATGGCTTTAAGAAAATACAAACCAACAACCGCAGGAACCCGCTGGAGAATAGGTAACGCCTACGCTGAAGTGACGACAAACGTTCCGGAGAAAAGCCTGGTTGAAAAGGTTCATCATACTGCAGGCCGTAACTCACAAGGACGCAGAAGCATGCGATATCTTGGTGGGGGTCATAAGAGGATGTACCGCGTTATTGATTTTAAGAGAGATAAAAAAGATATTCCGGCTACCGTTAAGAGCATAGAATACGATCCAAACAGAAGTGCCTTTATAGCGCTGATCGTCTATACTGACGGCGTAAAGAAATACATTATTGCGCCGCAGGGGCTACAGGTTGGAGGAACCATCATAAGTGGGGATACTGTTGCGCCGGAACTTGGAAATGCTTTAATGCTTAAAAATATTCCTTTAGGTACGGTGGTTCATAATATTGAAATGCAACCCGGCCAGGGAGGAAAATTAGCAAGAAGCGCAGGGTCGTCTGCCCAGCTTGCCAACAAGGAAGAGAAGTATGGCGTTTTGAAAATGCCAAGTGGTGAGCTAAGGAAAATTTTAATTAATTGTTATGCTACTGTAGGTGTTGTAAGCAACAGCGATCATAACCTGCAGAGTATGGGCAAAGCAGGAAGAAACAGGTGGAGAGGCATTCGGCCAAGAACAAGAGGCGTTGCTATGAACCCGGTTGATCACCCGATGGGCGGTGGTGAAGGAAAGGCTTCGGGCGGACATCCAAGAAGCAGAACTGGTAAGTATGCAAAAGGACAAGTTACACGCACACGCGGTAAAGGTTCAGACAAAATGATCATTCAAAGAAGAAATGGTAAGAAATTACCTAATAAATAAAATCGTAGATCCTAAATCGTATATAACAAATGGCTCGTTCAATTAAAAAAGGTCCTTACGTAGAAGCTAAGCTTGAAAATAAAGTACTTGGCATCAATGAAGGAACCACTAAAAAAGGTGTTATAAAAACATGGTCGCGTCGTTCCACAATTACGCCCGACTTTGTAGGCCATACGTTTGCAGTTCATAACGGTAATAAATTTATTCCCGTGTATGTTACAGAGTTTATGGTTGGCCATAAGCTTGGAGAATTTGCGCCAACAAGGAATTTTAAAGGACACTCAAGTAAAAAGATCGCATAGGTCAAGTATCAAGTATCGAGTATCAAGAAATAAATAAAAATGGAAGCAGTAGCTAAACTTAATAATTATCCCACATCTCCACGTAAAATGCGTTTACTGGCAGATCTTATCCGTGGCCTCGAAGTTGAAAAAGCACTGGGCATTCTGCAGTTCAACCCAAAGCATCCTGCGGTACCAATGTATAAATTATTAAAAAGCGCTATTAATAATTGGGAACAAAAGAACAGTGATGAAAAAGTAGAAGATGCAGGGCTTATTGTGAAAACAATAATGGTGGATGGCGGTAGGGTTATTAAGCGCATGCGTCCCGCGCCACAAGGTCGTGGATACCGTGTTCGCAAACGCAGCAATCATGTTACAATTATTGTTGACAGTAATAATCATAAATCACTTTCATCTTTGAAAAAAGTTACGGCTAAACCAGAAACTTTACCGGTGGTAGATGAAGTTGAAGTAATTGAAAAAGCGGATACAAAGGCCAAAAAACCTGTAGCTAAAAAAGCCGCAGTGAAAAAAGAAACGGTGAAGAAAGAAACGGTGAAGAAGGCGCCTTCAACAAAAAAGGCAAAACCTGCTGAAGAAAAAGCAGAGAAAAAATCAGCAGAAAAAAATACAAAAAAATAAAAACCGACTATGGGTCAAAAAACAAATCCGATTGGTGCCAGGTTAGGAATCATCCGTGGATGGGAAAGTAACTGGTTTGCACATCCTAAAGATTATGCAAAGAAGCTGGTTGAAGATGATAGAATCAGAACCTATCTTAATGCCCGTATCAATAAAGGTGGTATTGCAAAGATCGTTATTGAGCGTACACTAAATAAATTGATAATTACTATTCATACATCCAAGCCCGGAATTATCATTGGTAAAGGTGGTGGCGAAGTAGATCGGATAAAGGAAGAATTAAAAAAACTTACAGGCAAGGATGATGTACAGATTAACATTCTTGAAATACGTCGTCCCGAACTTGATGCGAATATCGTAGCGGATACTATTGCAAGACAAATCGAAAACCGTATCAATTATAAAAGAGCTATTAAAATGTCAATAGCTTCTGCCTTAAGAATGGGCGCAGAAGGAATAAAAGTGAGAGTTGGCGGGCGTCTTGGTGGTGCAGAAATAGCACGTAGCGAAGAAATCAAACAAGGCCGTACTCCATTGCACACATTACGTATGGATATAGACTATGCAAATGTCTTTGCTCAAACGGTTTATGGAAAAATTGGTGTGAAGGTTTGGATTTGTAAGGGCGAAGTTCTTGCCAAGAGAGACCTGAATCCTAACATTATTGCAGGCGGCGGAAAGACCGATGGAGATATGCAGCAGGGTGATAGAAGAGGTGGTTTTGGAGACAGGCGCGGAGGTGGCGGAGATAGAGGAGACAGGCGCGGCGGCGGAGGTGGTGGTGGAGATAGAAGAGGTGGCGGCGGTGCCGGCAGGGGTGGAAGAAGATAATTTAATTTTAACCGCAACAGCCCGGGTTGTTGCAACACGATAATTTTCAAATAAAATAAGATGTTACAGCCAAAAAGATCGAAGCACAGGAAGATGCAGAAGGGCCGCATGAAAGGTGATACAAAGCGTGGTGCTATTATTTCCTTTGGGACATTTGGATTGAAAGCTCTTGAAGAAGTTTGGTTAACGAACAGGCAAATAGAATCGGCCAGGCAGGCAATGACGCGTCACATGAAGCGTGAAGGAAATGTCTGGATTAGAATTTTTCCCGATAAGCCGATAACCAAAAAGCCTGCAGAAGTGAGGATGGGTAAAGGTAAAGGTAACCCGGAGTATTGGGCAGCCGTTGTACAGCCAGGAAGAATTTTATTCGAAGCAGACGGAGTTTCCCTCCAGGTTGCCAAGGAAGCATTCGAACTTGCTGCGCAAAAATTGCCGATAGCAACAAAATTTGTTGTGCGGAGAGATTATACGGCATAGAATTAATCAATTTGACATTATCAAATTGACAAGTAAATAAAGTAACAAATAAGAATACAATGTCTAACAGAAATGATTTCGTAAATAGCTTGAAGGAAATGAGTGAAGTAGATCTAAAGTCGAAGATAGAAGAGGATGAACTAAGGGTAAAAAAATTAAAATTTGCCCATGCGGTTTCCCCGATAGAGAATCCGATGAACATTCGTGGCGTAAAAAAAGATATTGCCCGGCTAAAGACTGAATTAAGAAAAAAACAATTAGGCTCAAAATCCTAAAAATAAAATATGTCCGACAGAAATTTAAGAAAAATAAGAACCGGTGTGGTTGCCAGTAATAAAATGGATAAGACTATTACTGTAAAAGTGGAAAGGAAAGTAAAGCATCCGATCTATGGAAAGTTTGTGAAGAAAACAACCGGCTTTCATGCGCATGATGAAAAGAATGAATGCAGCATAGGGGACGTTGTGAAAATCATGGAAACGAGGCCTATGAGTAAGTTGAAGCGCTGGAGGCTAGTGGAAGTTGTTGAAAAAGTAAAATAAATTTTACCAGTTCAATTTGCATATGCACTTGAACTTTGAAACCTGATTCTGGATAAAATGCGGATCAGGTAAATACCAGGTTAAAAACTAAATAAGATGATACAGCAAGAAAGCAGGTTAAATGTAGCAGACAACAGCGGAGCTAAAGAAGTGCTATGTATACGTGTTCTCGGCAATTCGGGGCAGGACTATGCTCATGTTGGCGATAAGATCGTAGTATCTGTAAAAGACGCATTACCTGCAGGCGGAATAAAAAAAGGAACAGTGAGCACCGCTGTAATAGTACGCACAAAAAACAAACTCCGTCGTAAGGATGGATCATATATAAGGTTCGATGATAACGCCGTAGTTCTTTTAAATGCATCAGACGAACCAAGAGGAACAAGGATCTTTGGACCCGTGGCTCGTGAGCTGAGGGATAAAGGTTATATGAAGATAATTTCCCTTGCCCCTGAAGTATTATAAATGTATCTTTGCACCCCCAAAAAAAGGGGTATTAATCAATAGACAAAATATTTGTCAACAATGAAGACAAGATTTAAACCGAAGTTCAACATAAAGAAAGGTGATTCAGTGGTAGTAATAACCGGTGATGATAAAGACCTTAAAAAGCCCCGCAAGGTGCTTGAAGTGGTAACTGAAAAAAACAGGGTGCTGGTGGAAGGTGTTAATATCGTAACCAAACATACGAAACCTTCAGCCCAAAATACAAAAGGTGGCATCATGAAAATAGAGGCACCTATTGCCATTTCCAATGTTATGCTTTGGGATGCAAAATCTTCATCACATTCAAAAATCAGCAGGAAAAGAGAAGATGGAAAATTAGTGAGGACTGCTAAAAAATCAGGGGAGGTAATTAAATAATGAGTACCGTTAAATATACACCAAGGCTTGCAGAGAAGTACAAAAAGGAAGTTGTACCTGCATTAATGAAAAAGTTTGCTTACAAAACAGTAATGCAGGCTCCAAGACTTGAAAAAGTTTGTATAAACCGTGGCGTAAATGGAGCTGTGGCAGATAAGAAACTCGTAGATGTTTCTATTGAAGAACTTACTACAATCACCGGGCAAAAAGCTGTTGCAACAATGTCTAAAAAAGACATTTCAAACTTTAAGCTTCGTAAAAACATGCCTATTGGAGCCAAGGTTACTTTGCGTGGCGTGAATATGTATGAATTCCTGGACAGGCTTGTTTCGGTTTCACTCCCACGTGTAAGAGATTTCAGGGGTATAAGTGATAAATCATTTGATGGCCGTGGAAATTATACTTTAGGCGTTACTGAGCAAATTATTTTTCCTGAGATTGATATTGATAAAGTAAATAAAATTACCGGCCTTGATATCACTTTTGTCACAACAGCTTCAACGAACGAAGAAGCTTTTGAATTACTTAAGGAATTAGGAATGCCTTTTAAAAACGTAAAAAAATAACTTCCCACAATTCAAGTGGTGATAAATAAAAATATAAAATATGGCTAAAGAGTCAGTTAAAGCAAGGCAGAGAAAACGTGAAAAAATGGTAGCGCAATATGCAGAGAAGAGAAAGGCATTGAAAGATGCTGGTGATTATAGAGGGCTCGACCTTCTTCCTAAAAACGCTTCACCCGTACGTTTAAAAAATCGCTGCCAGCTTACAGGACGACCAAGAGGTTACCTGAGACATTTTGGATTGTCAAGGAATATTTTTCGTGATATGGCCTTGCAGGGGAAAATCCCGGGAGTAAAAAAAGCGAGCTGGTAACCCTTAACCCTAAAGCTAGCAAGGACGAGATTATAAGAATAAAATTAAAAGACAAAATAAATACAATGGTTACTGATCCTATAGCAGATTATTTAACAAGAATAAGAAACGCCCAGATGGCCAGCCACAGGGTGGTAGAAATTCCTGCCAGTAATTTAAAAAAACGTATCACGGAAATTTTGTACGATAAAGGTTATATTTTAAAATACAAATTTGAAGACGATTCAAAGCAGGGTTTAATTAAAATAGCATTGAAGTATGATCCACAATCTAAACTTCCTGCCATACAAAGCCTCGAAAGAGTAAGCCGCCCGGGATTACGCTCCTATTCAAAGCCCGATGAATTTAAAAGGGTTAAGAACGGATTAGGTATTGCTATCGTATCAACTTCGAAAGGAGTAATGACCGATAAGGAAGCGAAGGCTCAGAAAGTGGGCGGTGAAGTACTATGCAACATTTATTAATTTTTTTTGGTAAGATAATTAAGCCTTAGTCGTGGCTGAACACAACCAAATATTACTATAAAATAAAATCGGCTATGTCTAGAATTGGAAAAAATCCTGTAACAATTACAAATGGCGTGAATGTAAGTGTAGGAAATGATAATATTATTACGGTGAAAGGCCCGAAAGGTGAATTAAAACAAGCGATTGATCGCGATATTACCGTGGAAGTTAAGGATAACAAAATCGAGTTTAAACGTCCCACGGACCAGATAAGGCACAGGGCTTTGCATGGTTTATATCGTTCACTCGTAAATAATATGGTGCAGGGCGTAACAGCGGGATATACCAAACAACTTGAATTGGTTGGTGTAGGTTATAAGGCATCAAACCAGGGGAATCTCCTTGATCTTTCACTAGGTTATTCTCACAATATTATTGTTGAAATACCTAAAGAATTAAAAGTATCAACCGCACAGGAAAAAGGTAAAAACCCAATCATTACGCTTGAAAGTATAGACAAGCAATTATTGGGTGCGGTGGCGGCAAAAATTCGCAGCCTTCGCAAACCTGAACCTTACAAAGGAAAAGGTGTGAAGTTTGTTGGGGAAGTATTGCGCAGAAAAGCAGGTAAGTCGGCAGGTAAATAAAAAACCCCCGGCCCCTAAAGGGGAGAAAGCACGGGACCCGTAAATAGGACAAAGAATCAAAGTTTCAAAAGCCCCTTCAGGGGTTTGGGGTGAGTAAAAATAAAATACAATGAATTCAAAAGTTAGCGCCAGGCAGAAAATAAGATATCGCATTCGCAAAAAAATAAGCGGAAGTGCTTCCAAGCCCAGGCTTAGTGTTTTTAGGAGCAACAGCGATATTTATGTTCAGTTGATTGATGATGAAAACGGAACTACTATAGCTTCCGCTTCTTCGCGTCAAAAGGATTTAGCAGCACAGAAAGTGAACAAGGTTGAAAAAAGTAAATTAGTGGGTGTTGCGATTGCACAGAAATCTACAGAGCTCGGCATTAAAGATGTGGTATTTGACAGGAGTGGTTATATATATCACGGTCGTATAAAAGCTGTGGCGGAAGGCGCAAGAGAAGGTGGACTGGTTTTCTAAAACAGATTTCGTATAATAAGAAAAGTAAAAATAAATAACAACGCTATTACTTCGCGTTCCTCTCCTGAGCCTGTCGAAGGATCGGAGAGGGGTTTGGGGTGAGGCCGATAAACGTTTATAATGTTAAAAGCAAATACACAAAGAATCAGGGGAGCAGATCTCGAACTTAAAGAGAAAGTTGTTTCTATAAACCGTGTTGTAAAAACAACGAAGGGAGGAAGGGCGTTTAGCTTTTCCGCTTTGGTTGTTGTTGGTAACGAAAACGGTGTTGTAGGGCAAGGACTTGGTAAAGCAAAGGAAGTGCAAGAAGCAATTTTAAAAGGAATTGATGACGCGAAAAAGAACCTTATTAAAGTTCCTATTATGCATGGAACCATTCCTCATGAACAATGGAGCAAGGAAGGTGCGGCTAAAGTTCTAATCAAGCCAGGTGCACCCGGTACAGGTGTAATTGCGGGAGGAAGCATGCGTGCCGTATTGGAAAGCGCAGGTATTACCGATGTGCTTGCAAAATCACTGGGATCTTCAAATCCTCACAACGTTGTGAAAGCTACCGTAAAGGCATTAGCCACATTGAGAGAACCAATTGCGGTAGCTAAAACGAGAAATATTTCTTTAAAGAAAGTTTTTAATGGGTAGAATTACCGGAAAAATACTGAAGATGAAAAAAATTAGAATTAAGCAGGTAAAAAGTGGAATCGACAGGTCGGAACGCCAAAAATTGACATTGAAGGCTCTCGGCTTAAAAAAAATTAATGCCACTAAAGAAGTTGAGGCAACTCCGCAAATATTGGGAATGGTCAAAAAAGTTGATCATCTCATAACTGTGGAAGAATTGGCTTAAAAACTCAGACAAAAACATATTAACTAAGCGAGCTCCGGTACCGGGGCGTAAGTCCAAAAAAAGTACAATGCAAATACATGATTTAAGGCCAGCAAAAGGCGCTACCCACAAGCAAAAGAGAATAGGCCGTGGTGAAGCTTCCGGCAAAGGAGGAACATCAACTAAAGGTAACAAGGGCGGACAAAGCCGTGCCGGTTACAAAATTAAAATGGCACATGAAGGCGGCCAGATGCCCATACAAAGAAGGCTTCCTAAAAGAGGGTTTAAAAATAATAACAGGATTGAGTATAAAGTTTTTAACCTCGGCCAGATAGATCAGCTTATTGAAAAACATTCTATCAAAGAATTTACTCCCGAAAATCTTTATATTAATAATCTTATCGGCCAGTACGATAAGGTAAAAATTCTTGGAAATGGTGTCCTGAAAGCAAAGATCCCTTTCAAAGTAAATGCAGCCAGCGAAAAAGCAAAAGGTGCAATAGAGTCTGCCGGCGGAACTATCGAAATAGTTAAATAATTAATGGATATTTGCTTTCTGAAATGGAAATTGCGAATAATTAAATCTTGATAATTCTGTGAAGAAATTCATCACCACATTAAAAAATATCTGGACGATTGAGGAGTTGAGAAATAAAATTCTCGTCACTTTATTACTCATTCTTGTTTACAGGTTAGGCTCGCATATCGTTCTTCCAGGGCTCGATCCCAATAAACTTACTAACCTGGAAAATAGCTCAAAAGGGGGCATGCTCGGGCTTTTGGATGCATTTGTAGGTGGTGCATTTTCCAAAGCATCAATTTTCGCTTTGGGGATTATGCCATATATATCTGCTTCTATATTCATGCAGCTGATGACCATTTTGGTTCCTCAAATAGCCAAAATTCAAAAGGAAGGCGACACAGGCAGAAAGAAAATAAATCAGTGGACCCGTTACCTGACTGTAGTTGTAACGGCGTTCCAGGCAGCAGCTTATATTGGGTTTTTGACCTCTTCAAATCGTGAAGCTTTATTAGAAGCATACTCCGGTTTTTTCTGGGTTTCTACCGTTGTTATTCTTACTGTGGGAACATTATTCGTAATGTGGCTTGGTGAAAAAATTACTGATAAGGGGCTTGGGAATGGTACTTCTATAATAATCATGATAGGTATTTTGGCCAGGCTACCGCAATCTTTTATGCAGGAATTTTATGCAAAACAAACAAGAGGTGGTGGAGGACTTTTGATATTCCTTATTGAGATAGCCGCTTTCATTGCCGTTATTCTTGGGCTCATTCTTTTAGTACAGGGAGTAAGAAAAGTGCCGGTGAATTACGCGAAACAAATTGTGGGTAACCGGCAATTTGGTGGTGCAAGACAATTCCTTCCCTTGAAGGTAAATGCGGCCGGTGTTATGCCTATTATCTTTGCACAGGCTATTATGTTTTTACCAACGATTTTTGCAGGATTCCAAACGAGCGGAAAAAACTGGGCTATCTATTTTACTGATCATACTAATGGTATTTATATGATCATTTATTCTGTGATGGTAATTGGGTTTACATTTTTATATACGGCTCTTATTTTTAATCCAAAGCAAATGGCTGATGATCTTAAGCGCAGCAATGGATTTATTCCGGGAGTGAAGCCCGGGCAGCCTACTACGGATTACATAGGTACCATAATGGATCGCATTACTTTGCCTGGAGCTGTACTACTTGCCTTCGTAGGCATTCTGCCGGGCATTGCGCAGTTAACGGGAGTTACACAGGGCTTTGCAACATTTTACGGGGGAACCTCTTTATTGATTATGGTTGCAGTTGTTCTTGATACGCTGCAGCAAATAGAGACTCAATTGCTCATGCGGCAGTACGATGGGCTAATGAGCACCGGCCGCATTCAGGGAAGGCAAACTGTAGCGCCAGGTGTAACAGGAAACTTATAATTCTTATTAAAATTTTTTATTACTACCCTGGCCTTTATGTCAGGGTTTTTTTTAAATAGTCTGTCATGATCATCTATAAAACCGCGGAAGAAGTTGAACTGATAAGAAAGAACTGTTTGCTTGTGAATAATACGATTGCAGAAGTGGCAAACAAAATAAAGCCCGGTGTTTCCACTATGTATCTTAACGAACTGGCAGAACAGTATATACGCGATCACGATTCTATTCCATCCTTCAAAAATTATCACGGGTTCCCCTATGCATGTTGCATGTCAGTAAATGACGCGGTTGTGCATGGATTCCCGACAAAGGAGGAACTGAAAGATGGAGATGTTATATCAATTGATGTAGGTGTTTATAAAAACGGATTTCATGGAGACAGCGCCTATACTTTCGCGTTAGGAAAGGTAAGTGATGCCGAAAAAAAACTGATGCGTGTCACAAAAGATTCTCTTTATAAGGGAATAGAAAAGGCTATTGTTGGAAACCGGATTGGCGACATTGCTTTTGCTATACAGGAGTATACAGAGCGTAAAAACGGTTATGGTATTGTCCGCGAACTGGTGGGACATGGTCTGGGAAGAGAACTGCACGAAGACCCGCAGGTCCCTAATTATGGAAAGCGTGGGAGTGGAGCAAAATTAAATGATGGGCTCGTAATTGCGATTGAACCCATGATAAATATGGGCCGCAAAGAAGTATACAATGATAAGGATGGCTGGACAATCCGTACCAAAGATGGGAAGCCTTCCGCCCACTACGAGCATACTGTATGCGTAAGAAAAAATACCGCCGATATTCTTTCATCTTTTGATAGTATCGAGGCTGCTGAAAAGGCGAATACGAATTTGAAGTCAGACTATTGATCCCATTGCAAGATAATTTGTCCGATAAACCATCCAAGTTTCCTAAAAATTTTAATTTGAATTTTCTTCTAATATTAAAACAGTGAAGAAAAAACTGGTAGTTATTGGCGGCGGTGCGGCCGGATTTTTCTGTGCAATAAACGCTGCCTTGAAAAATCCGGAACTGGAGGTAACGATCATTGAAAAGACTTCAAAACTTTTAAGTAAGGTAAGAGTTAGTGGGGGCGGACGTTGCAATGTGACTCACGCCTGCTTCAGCATTGCAGAAATGGTTAAGAAATATCCCCGCGGTGAAAAGTTCTTGAAACAGTCCTTCCATCATTTTTTTACAACCGACACAATCAATTGGTTTAAGCAACGAAAAATTAAATTAACAACAGAAGATGACGGTAGAATGTTTCCGGAAAGCAATTCTTCCGAAACAATTATTAATTGTCTGCTTGAGGAGGTGCATAATCAGGAGGTGAAAATTTTGATGAATTGTGAAGTTATTGAGGTTGAAAATTTTCAAAGAGAGGTTGAAAATATTCTCCCCAATCGTTTCAAAATAAAATGTAAAAGCGGTGAAGAATTTTATGCAGATTTTATTTGCATTGCCTGCGGTGGCTACAATAAAAAAGAACAATTTACCTGGCTTATGAAACTAGGTCATAGCTTCGAATCCCCCGTTCCATCTTTATTTACATTTAATATTCCTCATAATCCTATCGTTGAATTAATGGGCATTACATTGAAAAATGTAATTGTAAAAATAAACGGAACTAAATATAAACAGGAGGGCTCGTTGCTTATCACGCATTGGGGACTTAGCGGGCCGGCTATTTTAAAACTCTCTGCTTTTGCTGCGAAAGATCTTTCTGCATTACAATATGACTTTTCAATTTCGGTCAACTGGCTTCCCTCTTTGAATGAGAATCTTGTTTTAGAAAAACTAAAGCTATTGAGAAATGAACTTGCTTCACAAAAGATCGGCAATAGAAATTCTTTTGATTTGCCCCAGCGATTTTGGAAATATCATTTGCAGCTTTGTGGTATTAATGAAGAAATAAGATGGGCGGATTTGCCGGCGAAACTCCAAAACCTTTTGGCGATTCAATTGTGCTCACAACAATTTCGTGTAAAAGGAAAGACGACCTTCAAGGAAGAATTTGTAACTGCAGGCGGCATTAAATTGAACGAGGTAAATGCAATAACCATGGAAAGTAAAGTAACACCTCAATTGTTTTTTGCAGGTGAAATTTTGGATGTTGATGGCATCACCGGCGGGTTCAATTTCCAACATGCATGGACGAGTAGTTGGCTTGCTGCGGATAAAATTGCATCGCTTTCGAAAAACGACAGGGCGATTTAATTTTTTTTATAATAAAATAATAAGTAGTAAAACTGCGATGGTCAATATTATTATTATCACATAAAGACATGAAATAATAATTTTTGATTTATTCATAAGTTCTCTCGATCTATAAGTGCGAATTAATTGTTTGCCCCACAAATTATACCAGTTGAGAAAATATGTATCCCTTATATACCGGGAGAAAATGCTGGTGTTGCCAATCTTACCCATATCGGGATATTTAAATAGAAGTAATATGAGAATTGAATGAGGATAATTTTCCTTGAAGTTGGCCTGGAAGAAAATCATTTGTAAATTCCCGGGAAGAAGTTTATTTAGCTTCCATTATATGAAAACCGTATGGCTCAATAATTAAATATTCCTCGTCATTGCCGACTGTATAGTTTTCTTTGGTCCATCGGTCATATAGATGTTTTGGCTCACCACCGTTTTCTTTAAATGCAAACCACGTAAGAAATACAGGAGCATTGCTGAAATTAATAACACAAAATATTTGTTGGTTTTTCCTGGATCTTGTAAATCCGGCTACGTGAATATTATGCGGCTTTAGCCACTTCAGATTACTGTTATCTTCAAATGCGGATAATTTTTTGCGAATGCTTAAAAGTTTTTTTGTCCCGGCGAATATTCGATTCTCAACAGAGCCAGGGTTATGTCTTAGTTCATTTTTATCCCAATCAATTTTCGGACGGTGCATCCAGCGATTATCATAATATTTACTTTCTTCATTTAAATAATCTTCGTCATTTGTATAGCCAATTTCATCTCCATAAAACAACATTGGCAAACCGCCAATAAAGAAACTGATTGCCTGCATCATTAATATTTTCTGTATTGACAATTCGATTTCTTTTTGATCATTTCCTTCAATAGCTTTTTGCAATCCGCAAAGCGATGCAAGCGTGCCGCTAATGCGGGCATCTCCTGTTTTGGGATTGAATGAAAACAGAGCACCCATAGATGGGGAACCGATGAAATTTCCCGAATAATAGTTTTTTAAATATTGCCTGTGTGGAATAGGATCATAGCCTGCTTCTGCAATCATTGCATCCTCGTATCCCAGGCCGATATCATCGTGGCATCGCGTATAAGTGATCCATGAAGTGCCGTAAGGTTTTTGTAGTAAGACAGTTTGTGCTGCAAGCATTACTCTTGTATCGCCCGTCGCAAGTGCGTCCCATTGCAAGGCCATTTGAGTAGCATTATAACAAAAATCGCATTCCCGCGCAGTAAATGATCCTTCTCCGAAATATTTCATAATGTGCCGGGGTGCCTGTATCGCTTCTCCCAGCAATGCCATACCTGGCGTGGCTACTTGTATACACAGCTTTATTAATTGTAAAAGTGTATGTGCCTTTGGTAAATTAGTACAGGTCGTGCCAACTTGCTTCCAGATGAATGCAGGCGCGTCTATTCTTAAAATATCAACGCCTAAGTTTGCATAAAAAAATACCGTATCCAGCATTGCAATAAATACCTGTGGGTTTGAATAATTCAGGTCCCATTGGTAATTGTGAAAAACGGTCATTACCCATTTATTAATTCCAGGGACCCAGGTAAAATTTCCCGGCGCCGCTGTCGGGAAAATTTCTTTCATATTTTTTTCAAACAGATCAGGCAATGTCCTGTCATCGTACATGTAAAAAAAATCCTGGTATTTTTTTTCTCCTGCCCTGGCTTTCATAGCCCACTCATGTTGATGCGAAGTGTGATTCAGAACCATATCGATCATAAGGTATAAATTCTCCTTCGACATTTTTTTTTGGAGATGCTTAAGATCTTTTAAAGTCCCAAAACGTTTATCTACCTTTCTGAAATCCGAAACTGCGTAACCGCCGTCACTCTCGCCTTCAGGGCTTTCGAATAAAGGCATCAGGTGAAGTACATTAACACCCAACTCTTCCAGGTAGTCAAGTTTATTTTCAAGGCTAGCAATTTTTCCGCAAAACCTGTCTACATACAAACTCATGCCTGCGAGTTTATTGCTAAGGAACCAGTTTGCTTTTTTGTATTTACTATTATCTTTTTTTTTCAATTGATCAGAACGATCAGTAAATGCGGCCATGATGGTTTCAAGCAATTGCCCGAAAATTTTTTTTCCGTGTTCGTGTTCTCCATAAAGTTCATTGAATAAGAAATTAATGGACGCTGCATTTGAAATAAGCCTCGTGTAAAATAAATTATCCTTGCCTGTTTTTGCCAGGGAATTTTTTATTGCAAGAGCTGCAACCTGGAGATGAATCTTATTGTCGTACATGCATTAACGTTATTAGGCAAAAATCTGGGCACTCAAATGTTTAAAGGCTTCCATAGCCCCCATGTATTCACAGGTACGGGCTCCTGCCTTATTAGCATTAAGAATGATGTTTTTCCAGTCTCCCGTACTCATGGCTTCTGTCATTTGTAGTGAGTGATTTCTCAATTGATACAAAATCGCTCCCACAAATGCATCCCCGGCGCCGGTACTGTCTATGGATTTTACCGGGATAGTTGGAACGATCATTTTATTTTTATCCCGCATTAGTAATGTGCCTTCTTTTCCAAGTGTAATCGCAAAAGTCGCGTTGGTGTTTTCCGATAATATTTTTGCCGCATCATTTACCGATGACCGCCCGGTTAACAAGATGGCTTCTTCGTCACTCACTTTAAAAAAATGACATGCTTTCATAAAATCCCATGACTGCTCAATAAATAATTCCGTGTTAGTCTTCCAAAGTAGTTGCCTGTAGTTAGGATCAAAACTTATAAACAGTTTCTTATCCAGGGCCTTTTGAAGCAAACTTTTATAAGCATGCTGTAGAGATCCCGGCAGGAAAGCGGTTGCAGAACCAAAGTGAACAATTGAACACTTGCCAAGATCAATTCCATCAAGGTCGTTTTCGGTAAGTTCTCCATCAGCGCCACGGTTAAAAACAAAATCCCGTTCGCCATCTTTCATTAATGAAACAAAAGCGAAAGTTGTAAAATGTTCTTTATCCTTAACCATCCAGATGGTAGAGACTCCGAAGTCTTTCATGGTATCGATGAGTTGCTGTCCGAAAGGATCGGCACCTACTTTTGCAGAGAGCAAAACCTCACCACCCAAAGCTGCAATGGCCGCGGCTACATTGGTGGGTGCGCCTCCCGGCTTTTTAAGAAAATGTTCTCCATTAGCAAGTGATTCACCAGTATCGGTACAGATCATATCAATAAGCGCTTCTCCAATGCATAAAATTTTCATGTAAAATATTTTATTGAAATTAATTAATGTGCAGCAGTTAGTATCGGCATATCTTCCGGGACATCGGTGCCCGGCTTTAACACTGTCGGCTTTATTAACGTTGTAGCTATTGCAGCAAGCAACAAAAATACACCTGCAAACGAAATTGCTCTCCCGGAGTCATTTCCTAAAAAATGTTTCAAGACATACCCGAAGGTAATATTCTGTAAGATCATTGGGATCACAATCATCATATTGATGATGCCCATATAAACACCATATCGCTCTTTGGGAATATCGTTAACAACCATTAAATAGGGTACCCCCATCATACTTGCCCAGGCAATACCAAAACCGGTCATTGGAGCGAACAACAGATATTTGTTTTCGATGTGCGGAAAGATCATCAAGCCGATTCCCGCCATTACCAGGCAAACTATGTGTACCAGTTTTGGAGTATATTTTTTTGCAAAGCCAACCAATGCGAAGGCCGAAAGGAAGGTGGCGACATTGTACCATCCATTTACAAGCCCTGTCCAGCCCACAGCTTCTTCATATAAAGATCTATTTAAAACCGGGGAAGTATGCCAGACAGATTGCGCAATACTTTTAGAAGCATTTTGCCAATAACAAAATAATGCATACCACTGAAATAAATACACCAATGCCAGTTGCCACATCACTTTAGGCATATCTTTTATCGCTGAAAATATCTCAATAAATGGTTCTGCGATTCCTTTTTTTCCTGCCTTTAATGCGGCCAGTTCTTCAGCTGTGGGTGGTATTTCCGCGGTCTTATAAATCGACCAGCTTACCGAAGCAATGGAGCAAACCGATCCCAGAAAAAATGAACCAAAGACCCAATAAGGAATTTGCCCGTGTATACCGGTTATGTGTTTTTGAAAAAAGTATAAGGATACATTTGCAAGCGTGATTCCAAGGCCTGTAAAAAAGCTTTGAGAGAGAAAACCCGTCGCATGCTGATCCGGAGGCAGCTTATCTGCGATGAAAGCCCTATATGGTTCCATCGCAGTATTATTTGCCGCGTCAAGCACCCATAGCAATCCAACGGCCATCCACAATGAACTGCTGAAAGGATAAAGAAACAATCCAATACTGCAAAACAGCGCACCTATAAAAAAATAAGGTTTGCGCCGTCCGAATCTCGGAGACCACGTTTTATCACTTAAAGCACCAATGATAGGTTGAATTAATAAGCCGGTTACAGGGCCGGCGAGGTTCAACAAGGGAATTTGATCGGGGCTGGCACCTAAAAAATCATAGATAGGATTAACGGCACTTTGTTGTAAACCAAAACTATATTGGATGCCAAAAAACCCTACATTCATATTTATTATTTGCGAAAAAGAAAGCCTTGGTTTTATGAATCGCATATTTTCTCAATAATTTGCAAAGCAATTAAAAATAAATATAGCGATTAGTTGTTTTGAATTATTACATTCATCATACTGGTATGAATATTTTATCGTACCTGGTTTAACTTTCAGAGGCACTTGCCGTAACATAGTTAAACGATTATCAAAAATGACATTTTCATACTTGTTAAGTTAAGATATGGACCCATACATTATTGGAGTAGATATAGGTACCGGAAGCTGTAAGGCAGTTGCCTTAAATTATTCGGGAGAAATTATAACTTCCTCGCAACATCATTACAAAATGTTGGAAACTCAACCCGGTTATTCTGAACAGGATCCGGAAATGATTTGGAATGCTTTTATGGATTGCATGAAAGAAGTTATTAGTTCAGTAGAACAGGTACCCGGCGCAGTTAGCTTTAGCAGCGCTATGCACAGCCTGATTGTTGTTGATAAAAACAACAAGCCTATTACTAATTTAATTACCTGGGCAGACACGAGAAGTGAGATAATTGCGGCGGAAATAAGAGTATCCGGGATTGCAGAATCCCTTTATCGTGCGACGGGAACACCGATACACTCCATGTCGCCTTTATGTAAAATTCAATGGTTTAAAAAAAATGGTCCGGAGATTTTTGAAAAGGCTTTTAAATTTATTTCGATCAAAGAATTCATCTGGCACCGGCTATTTGATAAATACGAAATTGATCAATCTATAGCTTCCGCAACAGGGCTGTATAATATTTTAAATCGCGAATGGAATAAAAAATCATTGGAATTATGTGGCATTCATACAGATCATCTTTCTGAAATAGTCCCAACTCATTTTACCCGGAAAAATATAAATCAAGTAATTGGAAATGAATTGAACATCGCTTCAGTAACGCCGTTCTGTATTGGTGCAAGTGATGGTTGCCTGGCTAACATTGGCAGCGCTGCACTTGGTAAAGGCACAGCAGCCATTACAATAGGAACAAGTGGCGCGGTACGGGTTGCAAGCCACAACCCCGTTTTCAATTTTAAGGCGATGATCTTTAATTATGTACTGGACGAAGACACATTTATTTGCGGCGGGCCTGTGAATAACGGTGGTAATGTTTTGAACTGGATGATGAATTCTTTTTTAAAAATTTCTGATCCGGGTGAAAAAGAGTATGAAGAATTTTTTACTAACGTCGCGAAGGCTCCGGCGGGAAGTAAAGGCTTATTATTTTTACCTTACTTGTCTGGAGAGCGTGCGCCTGTTTGGGATGAAAAATCAACGGGAGTTTTTTTTGGAATAAAATCATATCACGATCAATTCCATTTTTTGCGTGCTTCGATGGAAGGAGTATGTTACGTTTTGAAAAATATTTTGCAACTTATAGAAGAGTCTACCGGGGCAATAGTGCAATTAAATGTGAGCGGCGGGTTTATTCAATCTCAACTATGGGTACAAATTTTATCAGATGTTACCGGAAAGAGAATTTCGCTGGTACAAACCGACGACGCCTCTGCTATTGGGGCCGCAATGCTGTACATGAAATCGGTGAATATAATTGAAAAATATACTTCCTGGCATCCCCGGGAAAGCAGGATCGTAGAGCCGGTTGCAGAAAATCATCTGGTTCATGAAAAATATTTCCCTGTCTTTAAAAATCTATATTTCATTCTTAAAGATTCCATGCACAGGATGGATGATATGAATAATTAAATTCGATTCAATTATTTTTGAAATAATTATTTTTTTAAACTGCTTTCTTAAAAGAAGTAGAGTATCTTTCTTTTTCTAATTGCTTGTAAAATGAATAACAGAAAAATTTTCGGCTGGAGTATCATTGTTTCCCTCGGAGGCTTTCTATTTGGATTTGATACTGCAGTTATTTCTGGTGCGGAACAATCCATCCAAAAGTATTGGCAACTCACCACCGTTGAGCATGGATTTACAGTATCCATTGCTCTTATTGGAACAATAATCGGCGCAATGACAGGAAGTATTCCTTCTGATAAATTTGGAAGAAAGGCTACGTTGATCATTATTGCAATACTTTATTTGTTATCATCGCTGGGTACTGCGCTCGCCGGAAACTGGTACCTGTTTCTTATTTTCAGATTTCTGGGTGGTATAGGTGTGGGGGCGTCTTCTGTTACGGCTCCTGTTTACATAGCGGAAATTGCCCCCGCAAATATGAGGGGAAGATTGGTTGCCATGTTCCAGTTTAATATCGTGCTTGGTATTGTTATTTCTTATTTTTCCAATTATTTAATAGGTGCAGGCGATTCCTCATGGCGTTGGATGCTGGGCGTTCAGGCATTTCCATCTCTCCTGTTTTTAGTATTGCTAAGGTTTGTGCCCGAAAGTCCCAGGTGGCTTTTTTTGAAAAGAAATAAAGTGGAAGAAGCCAGGAGGATTTTACAAATTATTGATCCGCGAACGAGTGATGATATATTGGAAAGTATAAAGAATAATGATATAGAAGAAAAAGCTTCAGGAAATACGGACCAGCTTTTTACAAAGAATAACAGGTTCCCTATTTTTCTTGCAATGGCGTTTGCTATGTTTAACCAGGTTTCGGGCATTAACGCAATTATTTATTATGCTCCGAGGATATTTGAAATGACGGGACTTGGAAGAAGTTCTTCGTTACTTTCAACTGTGGGCATTGGTGTTGTAAATTTAATTTTTACACTGCTGGCTATAAACTTTATTGACAAGATTGGACGAAGAAAATTAATGTTGATAGGGTCTGTTGGATTGATCGCCACCTTAGGATTGGTTGCGTATACATTTTATTCAGAAAATTTCGGGGGAATTTCGATCACGATTTATTTATTAGTCTACATCGCTTTTTTCGCCTTTAGCCAGGGCGCGGTAATATGGGTTTTTATTTCAGAGATTTTTCCAAACCAGGTAAGAGCCAAAGGACAAACATTGGGGAGCCTTACACATTGGGTGTTAGCGGCAGTGATTGCTTTTTCATTTCCTGTAATTACTGAAAAACTCGGCGCCGGAAATACCTTTTCGTTTTTTGCCGTCATGATGGTAATACAACTCTTTTTTGTTTTGAAGATAATGCCTGAAACAAAAAACAGGTCACTTGAGCAAATTGAAAGAAGCCTTGTGATGCACTAGCATAAAATCTTTTCGAGACATGATGGCTATCGTAAAACGACCGGGTTTAAAATTGGAAACATAGTAAAAATAGTTCCGGCTGGTTATGTTGCCTTTGGAAAGTCATGATCAGGCGATAGCTTTATTCTCGCCAATAGATTTTCGGAATATTTTTAACTTATATGATTCCCTTTTCTGTTGACAAATTCAAATATCTCTCTTTTATGATTTTAATGTGCCTTAACTCGTGACCCGCAAGGTGATAAGCTATGGCTCTTACCGTTCTAATATTAATAATATTTCCATCCTTGTCGATTCCCCCGCCACTTCTCATAAATGCGTCACCTGGTAAATTTTGAAACAATGTTAATGTTGCATTTCTGACCGATTCGTATTCTTCAAAAATGCTATCTAAACTTCTATTGTTTGCGTAGGAATATTTTGCATAATCATTTTCTTCAAAACCGTGCAGTGCTGTATTGTCATTTCTTCCATATCTTAATGCCCGGTATGAAAATATTCTTTCATCGTCAACCAGGTGAACCAAAATTTCTTTTATGGTCCATTTTCCATTGTCGTATCTATAGTAAAGTTTTTCTTCAGGTAATTCGTAAATAAAGCTTTTAATTTTTGTAAAACTGTCTTTCAAATTTTGAAGAACCATTCCATCGTCTTTTAATAGTTCCATATACATTTCGGAATATTCAGGGTATTCATCTTTTTTTGGCTTTTCTATTATTCTAAATTTTGTAGTTCTGTCCGGCATAATTTTTAAAGTTTGTAGGCAATATATTTCTGTTTAATATTTCGCTGGCGAAAGCACTGTTGTGCGTTCTTTCTTAACCATCCATTCGTAAAATTATTCCTTTCCCGGGGATAACAATTTTTCAACAGCCTGAAGGAAATCTTGCATGCTAAAAGGCTTTCCCAAATAAAAATCAGCGCCCGCTTGTAAACATTCCTGTTTTGCAGTCGGATGAGCAGAGATCATTAAAATGGGTATGTGGGCCAATTCAGGATTATTTTTTAGTGTTTTGCATATTTCACGGCCGTCAGCACCGGATAGCAACATATCCATTACTATTAAATCGGGCAACAATTCTCCTATATAATCTTCAGGGTCAGGAATGCTCATTTTAACAGACACGGAATAGGAACTCATTTCAAGCATAATCTTAATCATCGCAAGAATGTCTTCATTATCATCAATGATCAAAATCTTTGGTGTGTCGTCTGTCATAACTTTAATTATTTCATAAATCAATAGGAAGCTCAAAAGAAAAGACAGATCCCTTACCCAGTTTGCTTTTTACATGGAATTTCCCATTATGCCTTTTTATAATTTCAGAAGCTATAAACAAGCCAATACCAAAGCCTGGAAATGTTTTTTCGTTCCGGCCTTCAACCCTGTAAAAACGATCGAATACTCTTTCCTGGTCTTTTTTACTTATACCTATACCAAAATCTTTTATTGAAACAACTGCATGATTATTCTTAATGCTGCATTTTACCTTTATTATATTGGATTGGGGTGCGTATTTAATAGCGTTGTTCAGTAAATTTATCACCACCTGGCCTATACGGTCCTTGTCGCCTAATATCATTGCTTTCTCTTTTGCAGCTACCGGTATTTGAATTTGGGGATTGATATGTTTTATTTCGGTAACGACTTCATCTATCAATGCGGTAATTTCAAAATGTTCTTTATTCAAATCGAGTCCACCCGATTTTATTTTTGATACATCAAGCAACTCGCTGACTAGTTTGGTGAGTGTATTTATCTGCTTGTCCATTATTTGCAGAGAGCTCAGGAGAAATGTATCGTCGCTATTCGCTTTCATGGCTTGCAGTATCTGCACATATCCCTTCATGGAGGTGAGGGGAGTTTTCAGTTCATGACTGGCCATACTTATGAAATAATCTTTTTGCTGCTCTTGTTCTTTTATTTCCTGTATATCTGTGCTGGAGCCTACCCACATTTGAATATTTCCCGCTGCATCTCTTTGTGGGATTGCACGGCTTAGTTGCCAGCGATATTCCCCGTCAAATCTCCTGAAGCGATGTTCAAATAAAAAATCATACCCTGTCGATACAGATTCCATCCACGACCTGATATTTTCTTTCCTGTCATCAGGATGTACAACTTGTATCCATCCGTCTTTTTTAATCTGATCCTGTGTTAAACCGGAATACTCAATAACAGACTGATTAAAATAGTTAAGGTTGCCTCCGGGGTCGGCTGTCCATATATGTTGTGGCATGGAATCAGCAAGCAGTCGGAATTTAGATTCGCTTTCCAGTAGGACCTGTTGATATTGTTTTTCTTCGGTTATATCCCGCAATGTGCCGAGCATTTTTACCGGTTTTTTATTTTCATCAAAAAAAACTTTCCCCTGCGTTCTTATCCAGCAAATGGTGTTATCAGGTTTTATAACACGGGCCTCGTACTTATAAATACCCGTTATTAAGGCTTCATCAAATGCTTTTTCAACAATTTCATGAATATCTTCCGCATGTATCTGGCCACGCATTTGCAGATGAGTAAGGATTGTAGATTTGCTATGTCCATATATTTCTGCCATACGGGGAGTGTGAATTATTTCCCTGGATTGCAGGTCCAATTCCCAGGTAGCAAGTTCCGTGGCTTCTGCTGCTAATCGTGACCGTTCTTCAGCTTCCTCCACGCTTTTCCTCGCGTCCACCTTATCTGTTACATCATTTACAGTGATCATAATACCCGACACCTTCCCATCAGGTTCAAATAAAGCCGCATATTCAAAATCCAGGTAAAACTTCTTCATACCATCATCTCCGTGCACGTAAGCAACAGACTCTTTTTCTGTGTGCAATTGGCCCGATGTAAATACTTCTTTGAGTAATTCCGGGTATTTTTGCTCCTTCAATTCGGGAAACACCTCTAAAATTGAATTGCCGATTACATCAGCTTCCTTTTTACGCCATACATTTTCAAACATCGCAGTATTCGCCGATTCAATAATGTAATCCTTACCTCTTAATATAGTCATGGGTATAGGTGACTGCATAACCATGGTACGGAAATGCTTTTCGCTTTCTTCCAGCAAATGTTTTGCTTTTACGGTTTCTGTTACTTCTGTGGCCACTACCATGATGCCAGAAATTTCGCCGTTTTCTTCTTTTAAAGGGTGATAAACGAAATTGAAATAACACGGATCAAGTCTCCCCATGCGTTTTAAGGTGGCGGGAAATTCGTTTCCATAAAAGGGAGTTCCTGTAGAAACAACACGCGAAAACAAGGGTTCTACCACTGCTTTAATTTCGGGCAAGGCTTCAAAAATAGGATGTCCGATAAACTCTCCCGGTGTTTTATCTACAAGCGATAGATAAGCATCATTTGCTTGTTCCACAATAAAATCAGGGCCCCTGAAAATGGCGATACCGAGGGGAGCTTGTTGAACGGAATCTTTGAACCTCTTTTCACTCTCTTCTACTTTTTGTTTGGCTTCATGTAGTTCGGTGACCTCTGCTGCCGTATTCATTACACCATAAACATTTCCGGAGGCATCGAATAAGGGTGTAAAACTGTAATTAAAATAATAGGATCTTAAAATTCCATTTTTAACCAGTTCAACTTGTTGGTTTTTGGCATGAAAAGGAATACCGCTTGAAAACACTTCGTTTACCTGTTCAAAAATGTGTTGGTTTTCCAGCTCAGGTAAAATGTCGGTATATAATTTTCCAACTACATTATTTCCTTTACCCCATACATCCAATATGGATTGATTCGCAAGCGTAATGCGCATTTCCTTACCTGTATAAACGCCAATGGGGAAAGGTGCATTTTCAACTAAAGTGCGGATACTTTGTTCGCTTTCTTTAATCTTATTATTTAACAGAGCCTGTGATGTGACCTCGGTAGCGATGATTCCAATTCCATCTACTTTTCCATCAATATTTCTTTGGGCATACAAAAGGAAATTGTAATACTTCAACGTCATTTCTCCTTTCTGTACAATGTAAACGGGAGTTTCAACCGCATTAAAAGGGATACCTGTTTTATATACTTCAGCAAAAACCTCCCTGTAGCCCTGCTCAACCAGTTCAGGCAACGCTTCAAAATACTTTTTACCTATTATGTCTTTACCCTTGCCCAATATTTCAAGTATGGCATTATTGGCAATCGTAATTACTAAATCTTCTCCATATAAAATTCCAATGGCAGATGGTGAAGAATAAATAAGATTATGATACCGCTTTTCGCTTTCTTCTACATTTTTTCTTGCTGCTACCTGCTTGGTAACGTCAAAACCAATAGTCATAATGCCATTTATATTTCCATCTCCATCATAAAGGGGTTCGTAAGAAAAATTAATATACACCGTTTGCATCACGTCATTTCTTAATAATTCTACAGGTAGTTCTGCCGTTGCGAAGCGGTTGCCTGTATTTCTTACATCATCAAGCAATTCTTTTATGCCCTGGGTTACAAGTTCAGGCATCGAAGTAAAAATAGATTTCCCCAATACCTGTTCTTCTGCTCGTCCCCAAAGTTCCAATGCATGCTTATTAGCAATTTCAACCTCATAATCCAAGCCCCGCACAATGGCAATAGCCACCGGCGCCTGGTGTATCATTAGTTTTAAATTGCTTTCGCTTTGCACAACTTTTTCACGTGCCGCAACCTGCATGGTATTGTCAATCACCCAAACAGCAATTTTTATTACTTTACCTTCCTCATCCTTTAGCGGTGCATATACAAATGTTACATAAATGGTTTCCTCCTTACCATGACGGACCAGTATCATCTCCACTTCATTGGCATAGTAGGGCCTGCCTGTTTCCACTACGCCATTGAGTGCAGCTTCGTAGTAAGATTTTGCTTCTGCAAAAGTTTCCCAATAAGGCTTACCTACAATGGCTTCATAGGGCTTGCCGGCTATTTCAACAAAACGATCATTTACAATTTCACTTACCAGGGTTTGTGCATTCATTACACAAATGCCAATAGGCGCTTCCAACACCATATTGCGGATTACCTGTTCGCTTTGTAAAGTTTTCCGGCGGGCTAATGTTTGCTCTGTTACATCTTCCAATGTTCCATTTAAACGGTAGGCTATTTTTTCACTGGTAAACCAGGCCCTGCCTTTGGCATGTACAATTGTTTCTGTTTTGGAAGCCGGGTTAATTATGCTGTATTCAATATTATAATTACCCCCCGAATCGTATCGCAATGCCTCCTGTATTGCGTTGGTTACTTTTGCCCTGTCTTTTTCGGCTATGATACCAATGGCGTCTGTAAGTTCAATTTGTTCATGTGCAAGCAAGCCGAACCATTCTTTCAGCCTGTTATTAGCAGTAAATTTATTGGTTAGGGGGTTATAGTCGAAGGTGCCCAATTCAGCGGCTTCAATTACAAATTCCAATTCGTTTTTACTTTCAGTTAAAGCCGCCTCTGTTTCTTTCTGATCGGTGATATCCGTATTGGTTCCAAACCAATGTATTATTGCTCCTTCATTATTTCGTACAGGCAAAACTCTTGTAAGAAATGGCCTGAATTTCCCATCTGCTCGCTTTAAGGGAAATACCATATCAAACGGCTCACCGGTGTCAATGGATTTTTTCCATTTATCCAATACTTTGGGCAACTCATCCGGGTCATGCACGGATTGCCATCCCCAACCCTCCATTTGCTGTGGAGTGGTTCCTGTATATTCATGCCATTTTTTGTTATACCAATAAATCCAGCCATCAGGTTTGGCCATCCAGGCAAAGTTGGGAATATTGTCTGCCATAGTTTTGAACCTTTGCTCACTTTCTTTCAGTTCATCTTCCGCTTTCTTTTTATTAGTCGTTTCAATTACGGTAACCAACACTCCGCCCACTTCACCGTTTTCCATTCTTATTGGGCTATAAGCAAAATCGAAATAACAGGTTTCCACAAATCCATTTCTGTCAAGCGGCAGCATAAAATCCGGAAATCCAACCGGTACGCCATTCATCACTCCTTTAAACATGGATTCAATGATGTGCCATATTTCTGAAAAAGTTTCTCTTGTGCTAATTCCTAATGCTTGCGGGTGTTTTGTAGAACCAAGTATGGGGCGGTACCCATCATTATAAATTTGGGTATATTCGTTTCCCCAGGCTATATACATTCCAAAAGGGTTATCCAACATCACAGAAACCATTGTGCGTAAGCTTTGTGGCCAGTCTTTCGGCTCGCCTAATGGCGTTTTGCTCCAATCTTTTGCACGAATAAGTTCGCCCATGTCTCCACCTCCGGAAAGAAATTGATGCTTTGCAGCCATAACATAATTTTTTTAGCTACTTTTTTGTTCTAAAATGAAAGTTAAATAATACTTTACACATAATAGATTATCATAATCATGGAATTTTAAAATAATTAACGATGGCCTGGAACCCTTTTAAAAAATTCGGGAGATCAAAAAGTCGTCAAGTTTTCAAACGAAGTTTATTTTCCCGGACCATCAGCGATCAAGGACTGGAAACGTATATTGGCAGGAGAAGAATCCGATAGCTGGCGGGAGGAAAATGATTTTGCATTTCATCAACTTATCCCGGGAGAGACGAACACCCGGTATCTTTCCTTTGTGTCAAAAAAGCTTTTATACTCTTGAAAATCCTGTATTGTGTATCAATTACAGACTTATTAAAACCGTGGGCTGCCCCTGGCAATAAAATATATTTTTTTTCCGGGGCTTTCAATTTATCGAAATACATCCTGGTCAATTCCTTTGGTGTTAAAATATCTTCTTCTCCCTGGATGAAATAGACTGGTATTTTAAAGTTAAGGTTATTCTTCAAAAAGTTAATGGAAGAACGTATAGATGGTACATTCAACTTTTTATCGCCAACGAAATTGACAAAAGAATAGTCATCCCCATCTCTCCTGTTTTGATCATCTTTTTTGTTGTCGTAGCCTGGCGATACTACAAACCACGATTCAGGTGCCGGTGTCGAGTTTTCTCTTTCATATTTCTTTACAATTCTCCATAACTGGCCTACGGTTTTTGCCTGGTCATAAGGTGGTTTACCAATGGCGTTTAATTTGTTTAACGATGCAGTATCATTGCTTCTTAATGCCCGTTGGTACAAGTTGCTATAGAGTAATTCGTCGTTTGAAGGATTTACTATTTGCGAATGGCCTACATAGGCATAAAAAAGACCGGGTCTTTTGGAAGCAATTGTGACGCCTAAAGCTGATCCCCACGAGGTTCCGAAAAGGATAATCTTTTGCTTTCCTAAATGTTGAAGGAGGTACTCCGACAATGTAATACCATCGTCAGCTATCTGTTCAATAGTCAGCGGGTTTGCACGTAAATACTCCGGAGTTAATTCTCCTGGTGTATTACGCCCATAGGTTCTTCCGGCACCCCGCTGATCCCATTGCACGATAATAAAATCTTTCTCCCATTTTTTATAGAGATGGTCTGAATAGGGGCTCAGTGTACTTCCCGGGCCTCCATGAAGGAACAGGATGATTGGCTTTGAACGGTTGCCTTTGATGGTTATCCACTGCTCAATTCCATTTATCAAAATATACTTCTCTTCAAAAACCCGGTTTGTTGAAGCTGAATCCGCAATAGTCTCCCTCTCACCTTTTTTGTTTTGGGCACTGACTGATGCGCTGAATAAAAAGTGCATGATGATAACCGTCAGGCAGAAAAAATGAGTTTTGAAAATCATATCTGTTGAAACGGCAAATCTACATGCCTGACATAGTATTACTCCCATTACTTATTGTTAAAGTGATTGGATAACAATCCTGGCGCATTGCCTAATCATCCTTGCCATGTTTCACAGATATTCCTTGAGTAATGATATTGCGCCGCTTTTTTATCAAACATTTCTAATGCTCTTGCTTATATGAGCAGGATTGCGCAATTCTATTTTTTAATGAATCATTCAATCTCCAGTATAGAATATATTTTCAACTCCGGCATCACCACTTCAGCAATATTATTGCGCCAGGTAAAAGATAATTTTTTATGTTCCGGCTGCAGCACAATAGATCCTGGCTCACTTGGCAGGCGAATATGTACGGTCAGTGGGCCTACAGATGGCACTTCATCATAAACTAAAACATTGGGATTATTATGCGGGCCACCGGTATTTATAAGATGAACAAAGAGGCGCCCGTTTTTTTTACTGATGACCTGGTGCACTAGTGAAGAACCTTTAACCGTAACCGTACGCTCCTTAAAAATTTCATCAGTTGTTTGCCGTAAGAGATCTCTTACAACCGGGCTCTGCTGGGCAATATATGTTCCTGCGAGATCTGCATAAATGATTGCAATCTTTCCCGCACCATAAGATTGCACTGTCGCCAGTGGAGATTCACCGGGAAAACGGAAATCATTTTCTAAAAGCGTTTCACCGATTCTTTTTACGTTCTTTTCGGGAACCCCCTGCTGAAAGTTGGTGTGAATAACCTGCGTATTTCCAGCCACGCCAATAATAACATTTATGTCCTTTTTAATTTCCCCAACAAATGTTAACCCTAAATCGTCTTTAAAAATACCAACTGCAGAGGGCCCGGTTATTAAAAGATTGCCGCCTTCTTTTACATACTGCAACAAAGATTGTTTTATACCGGGATCAATCGTTTGCCATTCAGGAAAAACAATCAACGGATAATTTTTCAACCTGTCCTTGAGCTGGTGATCCATCAAAATTTCCACGGGTAACTGGCTATCCAGAAGCGCTGCTAATGTGCCCTTCAGGCCATCTAAGTGCGAGCCGTTATACAATCCGCCGGAAGGTATTCTGCTCCATGCATACGTTGAATATAATAACCCAATTTGCGGAACAATATTTCCTTTAAAACAATACGGTTGTCGCTCCCGGCAGAACTTAATGATCTCTGCCATCTGGTGAATAAGGTGGGGTTTAACAGAGCCATCACGGTTTTGCGTCCAGTAAGTTTGATAGCCACCACCCATTGCCATCACTTCAGATGCTTCCTGCGCCAGTTGAACAAAAGGCTTTGTTGCAGATAATGAGAAGCCGCTGCTTGTACCAAAAGACCACGACATCAGGTCCCATGGCTTTCCCTGCAATGCCATACAGCGACTTTCAAATGCAGAGCTGTACAGGCTGTTTTTGCCTGCAACATCCCCGGATAAAAAATCAACCGGTACATCAACAGGTTCTGGAATGAAAGAAGAGAACGACCAGTTGCTGGTTATTTGAAAATCTTTACGGGCATCGTGCAACGCATTCACATAACGGGCAACATAATCATGAAATTTTTTTCGGTTGAATTCAGCCAGCTCAAAATAATTAGTATCCGCGGGCTTTTTTGGAATGGCTGTTATGCCGGTTGATTTTGTAAATGCTGCTAAAGCTTTCGCAGAATAATCAGGAGTTAATGTCCAGCAATCACCATCGACCCATGCACCGTCCACTTTATTATCCAGGGCAAGTTCTTTTAGTTGCGGAATAAGTAAACTGTCCACGTATGGGCCGAATATCGAATTGGCCTGCCCGTCATAGTTGCCATCAGCATTCACCCTTGCCCACCAAGGGTGTTGCCTGATGGCCTCGTAATCCCAAATGCCCGAATAATGAACAAAGAGTGCAACGTGGTATTTGTCGGTTACTTCGCGCCACATGCGCATAATATCTTTATCTATAGCCGGCGCCGCATTGCCCGCTTTAGTGGGATAACTTGAAATGCCGGGATGGCCTTTGCAATCCACTTGTATAAAATCGGGTTTGGTGATTCGTAATAAAGAATCAATCATTGCATAGGTAAAAGTTTTACCTATACCGGAATCCTGCGGGTCTGCATGAAAATCAAAATGTAGCCCGGCAAAACTTTCGGAACGCCTCAGTTTCTGTGCTTCACTTTGCATGATGAACACAGAAGAAACGAATAGCAAAAGAAATATTTTTTTAAGAGCAAGTAATTTTCTCTTGCCCCTTCCTTCTTTTATGTGAAATGATTTCATCGTTTGAGTTTTTGGTCGCATAATACAAATGATTGCCTTCTTCTGTTAAGACAAATATACTTGTCCTGAGTGAAGTCTTCTTTGCAGTAAAAGTGGAACACCTACGACGGCTATAGTTAAAAATGTTTTTAGATAAATTGCCCGTTATTACAGACTGGCCTATCACGATGGGAAGATAAAAAGTAATCGCGTTTGGCGGTGACATAATTTAATACCGCGTAGCAATCTGCCGGGGAGCATGACGAAACTTTTTAGTAATTCAAAAATTCCATCCATGGCTATACCGATAAATCTGAAAGAAGAGAGAGTATCCAAAAAGAGGATACACCGAAGCCAAAATGCAGCGACCCAGCAAAGTACAAAAGGATGATCCGCGCAATGAATGTAAATATGGCTAAAAATAATTACCGTATAAAACTGCCCGTTTAAATTACATTGAATAGCATTTTCGGCTTTATGAGTATCCTGTCTTTAGCTTAAGATTTTAGGAAATTAAAATATTATTCCCTGCCTTAATGGATTGAATAATTGTTTTCGCAGCTATCCTTCCTGTTTCAGCGGCACCATTCATAAATCCCTGGAAATTGGCGCTGCAATGCTCACCTGCAAAATACAGGTTCCCAATATTTTTTATTTCGGCACCTCTTATCGTCGTATACTGCCCTACCTTGTAGGATGCATAACTGCCTTTCGTAAACGGATAGTCCGGCCAATGCATTCTTTTTACATTTCCGTTGAAAGCAGATGCGGATCCGGGCCACATTGCCTGCATTTGTTGAATAAATTGCTGAGCCTGCGATTGAGGCGTGCCGGTACCGAGCGCCAGTCCTTTATCACCTCCCTGGTAAATGGTGTACCCACCTGCCTTTCCTGGTTGTATCCAGCTATTATCCCAGGCTGTCTGTATTACTCCATTCGTAAACACATAACCGCTATGTTGGTAATCGCGCCACACACGATTACTGAATCCCAGCAGCAACTTTGAATTGGTGCCATAGCCCAGATTATTGATCGCATTCGTTTTCCAACCAGGCAAAGGCAAGTCAAGTTCAACTTCTCTTAATAAAGTAAAGGGAATTGCAGATATCACAATGTCTGCATTTACGGCTATAGTTGTGCCGTTAGCATTCTTAAAATATAAAGTATACCCACTATTCGTTTGTAAGATTTTTACCAGTTTGTGTTCAAGGTTCACACTACTGTCTACCTGTGCATATAAGGCCTGGGTAAGAGATTTATTACCCCCTTCGATTTTATACCTTTCATCGCTTGATCCAAATATGTGAAAGCCATTTGCTGTGTTTGCTGAGAAAAGAAACAGGAAATTTATGGATGATTGCTCATCAGTTTCAAGGCCATATTCGGTAAGATATGCTGTATCAATTCCTTTACGTATAAAGCCAGTCATACCTATAGAATCCAGGTATGCTTTAATGCTCATATTATCAAAATATTCAGTAGTAGCGTCGTGGTCATCATAAGTCATTACCGCCGGCAAAGATTTTATATCTGCTTTGATTCTTGCGGCATATGGGTGAAACGCGGTTATCACTTCTTCTTCCGTATAAAACCTTCCTTCAATGTAAAAACTATCTCTCACGTATGCAGCTTCTGCCTTGGTACCAGTATCCAGTAGATTGAGGTTAAACTCAGCGCAGAGGTTAATTATATCTTTATGGTTAGAGTCTACGAATTCACCACCAAGTTCAGTATAAAGGCCGGGTGCGAGAATATCTTTTTTAGTAAAAATTCTTCCGCTTGTTCTTGAAGCACCTTCGTAAATAGTAGAATCGTAGCCGCTCTGTTGTAGTTGATAAGCGCAATTAAGCCCGGCTATACCTGCGCCTATTATTACGATTGTCGGTTGATTTTTCTTACTGGAAACCCCGCCAATACCTGATGACTGCCCGGGTACGAAATCTGTAATTTTTTTACAACTGTTTAATATCCCTGCAGCACCCACCGCTATTCCTGCCTTTGCCATATTACTTATAAACTTTCTCCTTTGCTCTGACTGATGGCGATATATTTCACAAACTTGTTCTGCCGATGGCTTTTCCTTTCCTGGAGTTTGAATATTAATATTATATCCCCTGCTTAGTACATTAAGTAATTGCGAACGATAGCTTTTTATTTTGTTCATAAATGATATTGAATTAGTTGAGAAAAATAAGTCTGGTGGGATTAAACGTCCACATCAAAAGTTTATTTTGACATACTTCAACTTTCTCAAGTTATGAAGCCATCAAAGCTCCAAAATTTCGTAGAGAATCTCAGGCTGGTGATAGCTTACACTAAATAAAAGAAACCTATAAAGCAATATCGCCTGATGAGCTTATAAACAGAATCCTGGAAGATTATAACTATTCATCCGTAAATTTTATTATGTCATTAGATGGGAATGGGGAGGCCCAGACTGCCAGAAATTAACTGTAATTATAAAATTTAGCAGTATGATGTTTAGGTATCGCTGCGTAAAAAGGGAAGGAGGTACTTACTCTATCACATCAATCCATGATGATCTTCCTTTTTTTAAAAAATGGGTTTGATGGGATTATCAAACACGTCGGTAGTAAAGCAAGTATCCAAATAGATATCACAACCCGGCATGCGTTCTTTCAGTATAAATGCCATCTCTTCTATATAAATGTCAGTGGTATCGGACGAGATAAAAACTTCCTTCAGGTGCTGGTTGTTTAGTCGCTCACATAAATCCGCCAGGGTAATGCTTGTTTTAGTGATATCAAGGCTTTCCAAAGATTGCATCTGGTTGAAATAAAGAATGCTTTCTTTGGTAATGGCTTCATGCTTGCGCAAATTCAACACGGCTAATTCTTTAAAATTAGTCATATGCTGTACACCTTCATCAGTAACCAGCGTATCCTTTAAGTCGATCTTACGCAGAATACTAACCCGCAAACTGATAAAATAAAAGTAGTTATCATCTTCTTCAGTACCCATTCCCGTTATAGTGTTCCATTCTACAGGGATTTCGTTTAGGTTTTCTATCCTGAAAAACCGTTGCCAGAATTTCTTTTCTTGCTTTGGTAAACTCATCATAATAAGTTAATGAAATTATTTTTTTAGCTAGTCTAACAGTTTTCATTTCAAAATTGGCAGCAGAGAAATCTTTGACACACTGCAGATCGGCGAACTTATTTTCGAACCGTTCTGAGAAAAGCCGGGAATAAAAACAAAAAGAGATAGAGTGGCAAACAGCAGTTTTTTCATAAGGGTATTTTCAGATGATAATTTCCGGAGTACAAAGGGTTCCAACATACAATAAATTATTTGTTTTGCATAATTGTTTACTGGTAGAAGATGACGCGGGGATGAGAGATTGAAAAACCCGGTGAACTTGCTTAGCAATCCTACCAGGTTAATCGCTCTATTGAAATTTTAACCGATAAAAGCCTTTGATACAACTTACTCGTGATACTCAACCTTTGGAAACAACAGGGTATTTGATTTTTCATTTTCTTTTAAAGTTGAAGGGCAAAAGTTTTTATGAGGTTGATTCAATACAACGCATCCCCGGGAAACATTACAGGCTGCTATATATTAGAGATAACCTGTCTTGCCGAAGAATTTGATAAGTATAAAAAGATAGGGGAAATGATGGCAGCAAGCTTGAAAGAATTACCAGCACAAACAACAACCTATTTGAACAAAAACCTGAAATTATCATTTAAACACCCATCAGACTGGGCCCCCTGCGGGAGACTCGGCTGGGACGGAGAAAATTACAAATACCCACCGAAACAAATCTCTTTGATTTCCTGCTGGATTTTTCTTCTTCAAATGCGGAGAAGGAAAATTTAAATTGATGGGGTTGCGCTATTATTAAGTGATCGCGTATTTCCGAGTGTCGCGAACAGGCGGGCGATGGGTGAAATTGTTTTCAAAAAAGAAGTGGTGTATTTTAGTGGAAATACACAAGTAAGCTGTAAACTTATGTTCACGTTCCAGAAGACACTATTGATAGCAGGCTGTTTCATTTTTTGCTTTGCAACTTTAGGTATGCTTTACCAGGAGGCAGTTATGGTTATGCTCTTCACCTTACTTATACCTGGACCGACTTTGGGAATTATTATTTCGTTTTTTAAAAAATCTACAGTTATTCCCCGACTGTTGTTTTTTTTGGCGGCTTGTGTCATTTACATACTAACACTTTATCTAATCGACATAAAGAATATTGACTTTAAGCTTTCGCCACTCCGAATTTTGGTTGCAAGTACTCTAAGTTCAGTTCTACTTCAACTTTTCTTTGACATAATATTAAATCTAAAATCAATTACAAAGACACATTTGTTCGTCCTGCAGTTTTAGGTTTTATCGCTTCAGTTTTGACAACTATTGCCGCATTCTTTTTTAAAATTGCAGCTACAACAGGTTGGTTGACCATTCCACTTTGGCTTGGACTTTTCTCAATTTTTCCAATATTCTTTTATTTATTCGGAAAGCAACTGGTTAAGACAGGAAAAGTCTATACCTAACATAGCAGCAGTATCTCAACTTTCCTTCCCATCGGGGTTTCACAGCATAATTTACTGACCATAGTACCTTCCCATCGGGGTTTTTACAGCATAATTTCCCGGCCATAATAGTCTTTCTGCGAAACCCCGATGCACGAGTAAACATCGAATTATTGCAAAGCCAGTGTATAAATCTTTATAATGCTTGGTATGAAATGTATGGCAATGCCTTCTTCATAAAATGATGCGCTGCTATGTTCATAAAAAATACAGCGATAGACATCAGAGTATTTATATTTTCACGGACATAATGCTAAAATAAGAAATGGCCTGGTAATCTCCCCCAAAAACAGTACGGTTTAAAAGTAGACAAAATGTTTAATTTTAAAACTGTAAAAGATGAAAAAAAGCACATTTAGTCCTGCGCAGATTGCAGGCATACTCAAAGAATTTGATAACGGCAAAAGTGCCGAAGAGATTAACCGTGAACACGGGGTAAGTAAAGCCAGTTTGTATAAATGGCGTCAACGCTATGGCGGTATGGATGCATCCGAACTCAAAAAGATTAAAGAGCTGGAGGAAGAAAATGTCCGGCTAAAACGGATGTATGCCAACGTGGCCATGGAGTTAGACGTTGCAAAATACATTATCGAAAAAAAGCTTTAAAGCCTTGTGATAAACGAGTAATCGTAGATCAGATCCGTAAAGAGCGGCCTAAAGACATCAGCAAGGCGTGTCGAATATTAAGCATAAGCCGCAGCTCACTTCGTTATAAGTCTGTAAAAGATGATGATACGGTAATACACTTATTGCAGCATCTTTCCCAAACCGTGGAAGACGAAGGTTTTTGGAAGTTCTATGACCGACTTCGGTTGCAGGGCCATAAGATTAATCATAAACGGGTATACAGGCTTTATAAACAATTAGGATTACGAATGAAGCGTAAGGCCAGGAAGCGTCTGCCTGCACGCGTAAAAGAAAAACTGGAAGTGCCAGCGTCCTTTACCCAAACCTGGAGTATAGATTTTATGAGCGATGCATTAAGCAATGGCAGGAAGTTCCGGTCATTTAATGTGATAGACGATTTTAACCGTGAGGTACTTTTTATAGAAACCGATTATTCACTGAAAAGCAGCCGGGTGTTGTGGGTGCTAAGACATTTGATAGCCAGGTATGGCAAGCCTAAAAAGATACGTATGGATAATGGGCCGGAGTTTATTGCCAGGATAGCAAAGCTATGGAGCCAGGCAAATGAAATTGATTTTAAATATATACAGCCAGGTAAGCCATCACAAAATGCCTACATAGAAAGGTTTAATCGCACCTACCGGGGCAAAGTGTTAGATGCCTATTTGTTAGATAATCTCGATGAAGTTCGGGAGATAACGGTAAACTTTATAAATGATTACAATAACTACCGGCCACATGATGCCCTCGGAGGCTTACCCCCAAAACTCTACCGGGAAAAATGAAAGGGGAAAAACAAACCGTTTCTGATGGGCTCCGTTGCGCTTCGGCTACGCCTTCGCTTCACTACGCCCATCAGAAAACTATATTGAAATGAAAAATATTCTACTTTTAAACTGTACTAAAAAAGGGAAGCCTTCCAAGAGAGATTGGGATATGCAAGTTCTTGTAACAGGATATAAGATTATGTGGACAAATACTGACAGACCTGACTTTTCAAAATATGATCCCAATAAAAAATAAGCGAACGCACAACAATCGGTTTGCTTCTATGCTGGCTGACGTGGTAACAATCGGCTGTACCTCGCTATCAGCAACAGTTCCAGCGGAACGTTCATTGTTCAGCTTTTGTAGTTATCTTCAGCTTTGTTTTTCTAATCGGCTTCCGTTCGGGCTGGACAAGCAATGAATACCAGCACAGCAGCAAGCCGTATCGTTGTGTGTCATGCACAATTTTATACTGTAATTTATTTCTAACAATTAAACCAATAAAAATGGAAACAACAGTAATGACAAACAAAGAGATGGCCCAGGCACTCTATGACTATTTCGGCAAGGGTAATGTTCCCGCTATTCTCGACCTTGTTAGCGATGATATTAAATGGACCTGTCCCGGCCCCACAGAGATACTGCCTTATGCACAGGTCTACAACGGAAAAAAAGGAGTAGAAGAATTTTTTAGGCTTATTTATGCAAACAAGGATTTTCCCAAATTTGAGGTTAAGGAACTTATCGGAGAAGGCGATAAGGTAGTTGCCCTTGGGCACTGGGATGCAAAATCGAAGAAAACAGGTAACCCCTATTCCGGGGACTGGGCCATGGTATTTTATTTCAGAGATGGGAAATTATGTGAGCACAGAGAATATTATGACTCCTATGGTGAAGCAATGGCTTCCAAAGGATAAAATTGCTTGGACTGAATTTTGGGAGGAAGGAATTATACAGAGTGTTTGATGTGTTTAATATGCGGTTAGCCAGATGGATTGGAAACAAGTACAAGATTACCAGTAAAAGAGCATGCATTAAACGACTGAAACTAATGAAGCGGGAAAATAAAAATCTCTTTGCTCATTGGTGGTGAAATAAATGCTCGTGATTGAATAACAAGAGCCGTATGACTGGAGACAGTCACGTACGGTTCTGTGAGAGGCTTGGGCTGCAATGCTCTTGCCCACTCGACTATAAAGAATGCCGTTGGCGCAGGCTTGGTAGCAGAGCTATGTGTGTTAGCTATGCCTGTGCTATGTAAAAGAGATTTGTACTTTTTGGACATGAGCCGTAAATATAAATTTCATGATCAAGACAAACTATATTTTATTTCTTTTGCCACTGTGCACTGGATAGATGTTTTTGTAAGAGAAGAATACAATCAAATAATAATTGAATCATGGAAACATTGCCAAAAAGAGAAAGGTCTTGAAATTTATGGATGGTGTATAATGCCAAGAATGCTTTCGGGAGCAACAACATAATAAACCAACAGAAACAAAAGATCAGCAAATGTTTGATAAGACATTAGATTACGTTCATCAAAATCCGGTAGTAGCAGGCTTTGTAACAAAACCGGGAGATTGGAAGTATAACAGTGCACGTGATTTTTGCGGGATAAAAGGATTAGTTCAATTAAGTTATAGTCAATAGTACACGGCACAGGTACGCCAGGCACAAAGCTAAGCTGCATACCTGCGCCAATGCGAAGATTCGGGCAATTGGTTTTCCTTACAACCAAAAAGTAATGCAGCACCAACAAAATAAACTCAACCCTTTAAAATAATGTTGCATGAAAACAATATTTGACAAGACAACAAGAGATGAATTGATTAACAGAATCAATTTACTTGATGAAAATAGTACAGCCCAAATGGGGTAAAATGAATATTTATCAAATGCTGAAACATTGTACGCAATGGGAAGAAATGGCAATGGGGAAAAAGAAATATAAACAATCATTTCTTGGGTCGCTTATTCGGCAAAATGGCGTTAAAAGGTTTTATTAAAGATGAAACGCCATTTAAACGAAACGTACCGACAGTTCCTGAATTTAAAATAAAAGAGCAAAGCGGTGATGTGGAATTGCAAAAAAAGAAATGGGTTAACCTAATTGACGAATATGCACAGTTTTCAAACTTTAACTTTATCCACCCTTTTTTCGGAAAAATGAACAAAGAACAAATTGGTTACTTAGCATATAAACATACAGACCATCATCTGCGGCAATTTAATGGTTAGATTATTTATGAACTTATTGCAACTACAAAATAAATTAATAGAGCTGACGGATTCAAAAGAGTTCAGCACTCTTGAAATATTCCGTGATGAATTTTTAAATTCGCAGTTACAAGGCTTTGACCAGTTCATCCAATTTAAGGCAGACAAACATTATTCAACCACTCTCTACAGAACAGACAAATTTGAAATACGATTGCTTTGTTGGAAACCTTTGCAAGAAACGCCAAGACACCCACATCCAGAAAATGGTTGTTTAATGAAAATACTTGAGGGTAAATTAGTTGAAGAAAAGTTTGACGGAAATCGTGTGGTCAAGAAAAACTACTCAAAAGGAGATGTAAGTTATACAAAACCCAATGAATCGCATATTCTAAAAAATTCTGATAAGGACTCGGTTTCGTTGCACATCTATTCACCAAGTGGTTTTTACGACATGGCAAAACCATAAAGAACAAAAAAGCAACGGGGTTTTAAACAAGAAACACAAGAATATTGATTCGGGATTTACAAAATGAACAAAAGAGGGGGCGGGAAATTGAAATAGTCTAACCGAATAAGCTAACTATTAGAATTCATTCCACAAAATAGATGACAAAGACAATGACAACTAAATTTTTATATGATTTTATTCAAGCCCATAAACTTGCAATAGTCGCAACCGTTTCCGAAGATAAAAAATCGGAATCCGCCCTTGTTGGAATCGCGGTTACAAATGACCTAAAAATTATTTTCGATACTTCTTCCAAATCTCGTAAGTATGCAAATATTTTGTCTAGTCCATCAATTTCGTTTGTAATCGGATGGGACAACGAACAGACCCTTCAATATGAAGGAACTGCCAAAATTCTAAAAGACGAGCAACTGAACGAACTTAAAGAAAAATATTTTGAAACGTTTCCAGACGGAAAGGAACGGGAAAAATGGGTGGACATAGTATACATTTGTGCGGATCCAAAATGGATCAGATATTCGGACTTCAACGAACCAATGAAAGTTGAAGAACAAAAATTTTAACTATTGGAATGAAAGCCTTCCGCTATCACCGTATATAAGCTATGGCTTGGTCAGTCCTCACTTGGAAAATCCGCAAGATTTTCCAAAGTTAGTTTATATTTGGAGAGGTTCGTGTCGAGACACGCCACAGCTCATTTACAAACACGTTAGCGGTCATTGTAAACTGACCTCACAGACATAGAAAAATATGGAGGAAGAATTAAAAAAACAGTTTCAACAAATTGAAGATAACTTCAATAAAGCTGTAATTTCTAACAGCGTTAACGAAATCAAAAAGTGTATAACAAGTGACTGGGTTTTGGTAGACAGTCAAGGTGGAATAATTCCGCAGGAAGGATTTTTTAGCGTACTTGAACAAGGTTTACTTTCTCATTCAACGATGACAAAGGAAATTTTGAGAGTTAAATTATATGGCGACATCGCAATAGTAACTGGACGTGGACAAAATACTGGAACCTGGAAAGGACAACCTTTGGAAGCTGACGAATGGATTACCGACGTTTATAAAAAGGAAAATGATAAGTGGCTTTGTGTTTTGACACATTTAACACCAGTAAAAAAATAGAATAACAAATGGTATCAATTGACACTTTCAGAAAATTGGCACTTTCGTTTCCATCAACAACAGAAGAACCTCACTTTGAAAAAACTTCTTTCAGAGTGAAAAAGAAAATTTTTGCAACCTATGACGGTATAAAGAAAAGGGCTTGTATTAAATTATCGGAAATTGACCAAGATGTGTTTTCATCTGCGGACATGGCAATCATTTTTCCCGTTGACAATAAATGGGGCAAACAAGGTTGGACACTAATTGAAATGAACAAAGTGCATAAAGACTTATTTATTGACGCATTGACAACAGTATATTGTGAAGTAGCACCAAAAAAACTTGCTGACCAAATCAGACCAACCGACAACGAACGAAGAACAACGAACCGCTAACATTATGCGTATTGAAGAAAGCCCCCGATTTTAAAAACTGATTAAAGAAAATAAAAAAGCCCTGATCTTTAGAGACCGGGGCTTTTTGCAATACGATGTTCAGCGACACCGCCAGTAAAGAGACCGCGATACTTCTTCAAATGCGGAGAAGGAAAATTTGAATTGATGGAGTTGCGCGCTATTATTAAGTGGCTGTGCGGTAGACCTGCTACCATCTTTTATTCAGCATTCAAAGAACTATCCTGATCCTTGATTCGTGACACCCAACAAGTACTAAAGCTACAGCAGGCAAGAGAGTTCCCGAAATAGTTTTCGTGTTCATTAGTTTGCGCCTGCAATCACCGCAAATTTTGTATTCGTACTATCTAACAACCCGGCATTTACACCCGTATTCCAGGCATACACTGATTTTAAATGCGGCAAAGAAGAAAGGGTAGCAATGCTTTTGTTAGTAACCTTTGTCTGGTACAGGTTTATCGTCTCCAGGTGTTGCAGGGTTTTTAATTTAGCAACCCCTGCATCAGTTACCGGATTTTTCTCAAGACGTAAGCGCTGCAGATTGGTGCATTGCTGCACCGCATCCATTTGCGCATCAGATAAATTATTTGCAGCAAGGTTAAGCCATATTACATTATCCTTTACTGTAGTAAGCGCTGCCCATGCTTCCGCATTCAGGGTTGTTTTTGTATTGGCGTAAAAACTTACATCCAATAAATCAGGGTTTGTATTTATCTGCTTTACAACCCAACCGGTATTGCTAAGTTTATCGAATGCTTCTTTTGTTACGGATGCTACTTTTAATTGAGTAAAATAATTGTTCACGTTTGTGTTACCGGTATCATTATCTGAACCAGCCCTGATTTTTTTACTACCTGATAAGCCCAGTAAATCTGCTACAGATATTTTGATTTCCGGTGAAGGTGCAGCCTTCGCCATGGTTATTTTATCACTTGCATTTGTTTTATCGATCCACCATTTAATGATATTTTTTTCTTCTTCTGTTAAAGGTGTCTTACCATCACCAGGCATAAATTTTTTATCATCGGAACTAAGCATCACCCGCTTAATCATTTCACTTGCCAGGGCATTACCCGGCTCTATCACTTTTCCATGTTTACCACCTTTCATCAGCGAAGCAAAATCTTCCATATTCAGCTTACCTTTCCTCTTGGAATTATTATGGCAATTACTGCATTTAGCTTCCAATATCGGCGCTACCACATCCTCATACATTACTGCATCATCAATGCTGGTAAAAACTTTTTTTTCTTTTGATTTGCCTGCATCCCATCCGGCCATCAAATAGTCATCACCATGTGTAAGGCTGCCACCAAAATGACCTGCTACACTAATCAGTATTAATATCAATGCCATAGCACCGGCAAATGTATTTCCCGATTGGAAGAAACGATATCTGACTTTATTAGTGCTGATCACCCATGCAAAAATGGATACGAGTGCCGTTGCGATACCCGTGTACATGTGCCTGGTTAAAGTGTCCTCATTATAATCACCACTTAGCGAAAGCATATAACCTGTGATGCAGGCAAACACAGCACTTACACTTCCAATAAAAAGTGCAAAGGGAACCGCCTGCTTTAATGCAGCAAATTTTTCTTTACTGCATAAAAATGAAAAAATAATTGCCAGTAACAAAAAGCCAATGGGCAAATGCACCAACAACGGATGGAAGCGGCCGATAAAATCACCGATTGATTGCAAGAACATAATTATACTCTTTCTAATTTAACAGGAGGTGTATGCGATGCATTCCACTGGCACACGTACAAATTTTTATCTTCATCTACGCACACATCATGTCCGTGGTTGAATATTTTATCTTCTGCCTGGAATACCTGTTGCAAATTTCCATTTTCGTACACCGGAGTAGTACCACCAGGATTTGACACCACTTTATCTCCTTCCAATACGGTAATGAAGCCGGTATCTTTCACAAACTTTTTTCCTTCTCTGGTAGTACTCCAGCATACACCGGCATAAATATTTTTATCATCAATAACGGGCCTGCAAACAAACATACCCGGCATTTCTACTGTGCGTATGTATTTTCCATTCAGGGTAAAATATTTAAAAGAAGTATCTTCCCGGGAAGTACAAATTAATACAGGCTTGTTCTTATCCCGCAGGTCAACCACTATGCCATGGGCATTGTGAAGGTTTGCGTCCTGATTAGCGTTATTAACTCCTCCAAATTTTCTGATGTATTTTCCTTTGTGGTCGTATTGCAAAATATAATTACTACCATAGCCATCGGCTACATAAATATCTCCGTTTGGAGCAATAGCCGTTTCTGTTGGCATAAAAGGTTCATCATCTTTGTACTCTCCTAATGTATGTGGGTCGCCAAGGTTAAAAAGCAACCTTCCATTGATATCTGTCTTAAACACTTGTCCCGCCTGACTTTGCCATTTGCCGTTTCTATCTAAGTACCATCCGCAATCGGTAAGAAATAAGAAATCTTCACCACCTTCTTTAGATAACGTGAGCCCATGCCCACCCGGATATTGAGTGCCCCAATAATCGAGCAGCTTACCGCTTTTATCAAACACCAAAATATTATTGCTGGTATGGTCGCCGAGCATAATCAAACGTCCCTGGCTGTCCATCACCATTTCATGACAGTTGAGTAATGGGGTGCGTTCCACACTAATTTTAGCCCACTCCTTTACTACCTTGTATCTGTAGTTACCATGACCAATGATGACATCATCCGGCGGTGTATTTTTATTGATAGCAAATACAGAGGATGGTTTCATTGTGGCGCCGGCAACTACTAATGATGTTGCTTTGATGAAGTCTCTTTTGTTCATTATTTCAAATTTTTATTCTGTTTTTATATTTATGTTCCCGTCAGAGTTGCTAACACCTTCTTCTTTTAAAAAAAAGGATGAGTGCTTTAATATTACAAGGGTGCGAAGCAAGGATGTCGCCATGAAAAATAAATGCCGGTCACCAAAAAAACTACGCTAAAATTCCCTTTACTACTTTTCCTTCTACATCTGTAAGCCTGAACCTGCGCCCCTGGTATTTATATGTTAACTGCTCATGGTCAATACCAAAAAGGTGTAACATGGTCGCATGAAAATCGTGTACATGCACCGGGTCTTTGGTAATGTTGTAACTGTAATCATCTGTGTCGCCATAAATAATCCCAGGCTTTACGCCGGCGCCGGCCATCCACATGGTAAAGCAACGTGGGTGATGGTCTCTGCCATAATTTTCCCTGGTAAGCTTGCCTTGCGAATAAACAGTACGTCCAAACTCACCGCCCCAAACCACTAGTGTATCTTCGAGTAAGCCTCGCTGTTTTAAATCTTTCAACAATGCGGCTGTTCCCTGGTCAGTATTCTTGCACTGAGTTTTTATGCCGCTTGGTAAATACGAATGCTGGTCCCAGCCCTGGTGAAAAAGCTGAACAAAACGTACATCTTTTTCCAGCAATCTTCTTGCAAGCAAACAATTGGCTGCATAGGTTCCGGGATTGCGGCTATCGGGGCCGTACATTTCAAAAACTTCATCAGTTTCTCCGCTCATGTCTGTTACTTCCGGCACCGAGGTTTGCATGCGGTAAGCCATTTCGTATTGGGCAATACGGGTATTGATTTCAGGGTCGCCGTAAGTATCATGTTGTAACTGGTTTAATTTTTTTAGGTAATCCAGCATTTCTTTTCTGTCAGTGCCTTCATATCCTTCCGGATTATTGAGGTACAAAACCGGATCTTTGCCACTGCCAAACTGAATTCCCTGGTGTTTGCCTGGTAAAAAGCCGTTGCCCCAAAGCCTTGCAAGCAAAGGCTGCCCGCTTCCGTTCTTGGATACCAATACAATAAAAGAAGGAAGGTTTTCATTGATGGCTCCCAAACCATAACTCATCCAGGCACCCATGCTGGGACGGCCTGCAATCTGGTTACCTGTTTGAAAAAATGTAGTAGCGGGGTCATGATTAATTTGCTCTGTGTACATGGATTTTATGATACACAATTCATCCACCATTTCGGCAGTGTAAGGCATTAGTTCGCTCACCCATTGCCGTGACTGTCCATGTTGCTGAAACTTGAATATGGATGGTGTTACAGGTAGTGATGCCTGGTCTGCACTCATACCCGTAAGGCGTTGTCCTTTTCGAATTTCCGGTGGCAGATCTTTTCCAAACTGGCTTGCCAGGCCGGGCTTGTAATCAAATAAATCTAATTGTGAAGGGCCACCGCTTTGAAAGAGATAAACAATGCGTTTTGCCTTAGGTAAAAAATTAGGGAAGACTACGGCTGTTTCACCTTCAGCTATTGCTTTCTTCGAAGCATTGCTACCGCCAAACAATTTATCAATCCCGAGCAAAGAACCCAATGCCAATGCACCAATACCCATAGAAGTTTTCACCAGAAAAGTTCTGCGGTCTAATTGTTTCTTCACCAGGTCAAGGTCAGGGTTATGTGGGTTAAAGGCTTCCTGGTAATGGTGATGATCGGACATAGTTCAATAATTTATCTTTTTGTGATTACCGCATCGGAATTTATAATTGTACTGGCCACAACCGTATTGGCAGCCAATAGTGCAGGTGATAAAGTATTGTCTATTTTATACTGACCGGCACTTAACCATCCTTTTGCTTTTTTTATATTGGCAGCAAATATTTTTTGCTGACTGTCTGCAAGGCTTAGCAATATATCCAGTTCTCCTTTTACCGGCCGTCTGCCCGCTAATTCCGCAAATATTTCTGTAATGGCCCTTTTACGGTCGGGTGCCTTAGTAATTTTTTCACCCATCACTTTTGCGGCTTCCACATATGTCGGGTCATTTAGAGTAACCAATGCCTGCAATGGTGTATTAGTTTGTTGCCTGCGCATAATGCAACTTGTACGGATTCCTGCATCAAAAGTGGCTTGCGTAGGATTTGGCACCGACCTTTTCCAAATAGTGTAAAGGCTTCGCCGATACACATTCCGTCCGCTATCCTGCGGATACACTGCTCCATTGATACGCCACATATCTGGCGGCTGATATGGGTATACACTGGGACCGCCAATCGTATCGTATAGTAAGCAACTAACAGCAAGAACGTTGTCTCGCAACATCTCAGCCGTTAATCTTTCCGCCGGGCCACGTGCATAGAAAATATTGTCCGGGTCGGCAGCCATCAACTTTTCATTGGTATTGGACTGCTGGCGATAAGTAGCAGACATCACCATTAGTTTAACCAGCCCTTTTACATTCCAGTTATTTTCCCGGAAAGTAACTGCAAGCCAATCCAACAATTCAGGATGCGATGGCAGCGAACCCTGGTTACCAAAATCTTCGGACGTCTTTACCAGTCCCTTTCCGAAAAACATTTGCCAGTAACGGTTTACCGCTACACGACTGGTCAGAGGATGGTCGGGATGCAATAACCATTTGGCAAGCCCTAATCGATTTTTTGGATATTCTTTTGGCATTTTTAATAAACGCTCTGGTACACCTGGCGTTACCTCTTCTTTAGGCATATCATACTGTCCACGCTCAAGCACATATGCTTTACGTGGCTGCGGCATTTCCTGCATGATCATTAATTCAGGAATGGCTTCTAATGTATCAGCATATTTCTTTTTAGCAGCGGAAATTTCCTTTTGCAAATTTTGATAAGGCTTAGAGACATTAGACAAATAAAAGGCAAGCAGATTATTTTTTTGTGCTGTAGTTAACTGAGCAGGTGGTTTAGAAAATGTTTCGGCAAAAGTTTTACCAGTAAATATTTGAGTAATTTCTAAGGAAGTCAGGAGCCTTTTAAATACTTTTATCTCTTTCATCTTTCCATCAATCAATCCCTTGCCTCTCTCCCATGCGCCAAATTGAATGGCAGGTTGCTGATAGTTATCATCGAGATCAATCCCTTTGTATTTTTTAAAAAGAATCCCTTTATATAAATTATCCTGGTCAACGGTAGCGGCCATTTCATTTCCATTCAGAAAGACATTGTATCCCGCCGCCTTTCCCGCGCCATCATAAGTGACCGTTAGCTGCACCCACTTATCTCTTGGAATATCCTGTTTTGTGTATTTGATTATGGCATTGTACGGAGCAGTGTGAGCCATGGTCAGCTCAAGTCTGCCGTTTTTAATGTATAGATGAAAGCCGCGGAAATCATACAATAAAGTTGAAACGCCCTGGTGGAAAATAACCCCCTCTTTTAATCCCTTTGGCACATTTACCCAAAGACTGATCGTAAATGGATCGTCTCTATCGAACTTACCTGCGTTCTTTGTATCCATCCAGGTGTCGCCTGCAAACTGTAACACCTTACTATTACCATTAGCAACAAAATTGGGATCTTCTGTAATGCCACCCTCCCTCTTCATTTGCCCTGTACCGTTATCAACTTTATTTTTTAAATCTTTTATAAGTGGATACCACGCTACCATTCCTGGTGGATTGGCTTTGCCGGCAAAGCTTTTGTAAGCCTGGTTAATGATCCAGTCATTAAAATTTTTAAGCTCGGATTGTTGCACAGCTTGTTTCTCCGCCTTTTTTTGTTTATCAAAATTTTTGATATAGTCAATAACCCTTTGCTGCTCTGCATCGGGCAACAGCATGGTAGGCACGGGCATGGAATTGTCCCAGGAAATTTGGCCCGCTTCTTTTACATTATTAAAGTAAGCAGATAAGGAGTAATAATCTTTTTGTGAGATAGGGTCAAACTTATGGTCGTGGCATTTAGCGCAGCCAACAGATAACGCCATGATGGCATCACCCATCGTATTTGTTCTATCGGAAACATATTCCACCCGAAACTCTTCTTCCACAATTCCGCCTTCCATATTTTCTTGGTGATTGCGATTAAAAGCGGTTGCGATTAACTGTTCTTTTGTAGGGTTGGGTAAAAGATCACCGGCGAGTTGCCAGGTAATAAAATCGTTGTAATGCAGATTTTTATTAAAGGCTTTTATCACCCAATCCCGCCAGGGGCTAATGTCACGCAAACGGTCAACTGAATAACCGTGACTGTCAGCAAATCGGGCAGCATCTAACCAATCTACCGCCATCCGTTCGCCATAATGAGGCGAAGCCAACAAGCGATCTACTTGCTTTTCGTAAGCGTTGGGTGATTTGTCGTTGATGAAATTATTTATTTCCTGCAATGTTGGCGGCAGCCCGCAAATATCAAAGCTTAGCCGGCGCAACAAAATTTCCCTGCCTGCTTCCGCTGAAAAGATTAAATTCTTTTGTTCTAATTTATTAAGAACAAAATTATCAATTGGATTTTTCACGAGATCCTTTGCCTTTACTTTTGGCGGATCTGTTTTTTCTGGTTTTACAAATGCCCAATGCGGTTTGTATTCTGCACCGTCTTCAATCCACTTAATAATGGTCGCTTTTTCTTTTGCTGTTAAATCAAGATGAGATTTAGGATCGGGCATTACATAATCAGGGTCAGTGGAAAGAATGCGATGCACGAGTTCGCTCTTACGTAAATTACCAGGCTTTATCGCATATTTGCCCGGCGTCTCAGGAAGTTCTCCATAAGCTGATTCCTTTAAGTCAAGCCGTAAACCTGCTTCCAATTTCTCTTTATCGGGGCCATGGCATTTAAAACACCGATCGGAAAGAATGGGTTTTACATCCTGATTGAAACTGATATCTTTTGGGAGTTCATTGTAGGCTTGCTGTACATCTGCAGGCAATTCTACCGAAGAGCAGGAGGAAAAAATAATTAATAAACAAAACGCCGGTAACATTAATTTTATCATATCGTAATATTCAAAATTTCTGCCGAAAATCAGAACTGTAAAAATAGTAATCACATACACAAATATTTTGTGCCCTTTTAATTTCAAGTAATCCAGCCATTCATATACAACATCAAAAATTTCGCTAGTTGCAATCACGTGCATCCGTTTATTACAGGCGAAAGTAATAAAGAAAGTTCCTTCTCAGTATGGTAGACCCTGTTAAACCGTCATCTATAAAATTAATAGGATAATTACAGTACGCAACGTCCCCTATGTGAGCTACTGTGTACCCACAAGTTTAAAATGGAACTGAACTTCTTGCAGACCTTGAAGCCATACAAAAGAACTATAAAGAGGAATTTGAAAGGTACGGTGTTACAAACCTAAGGCTGGAGAAGGGGAAATAGCTACCCATCTCTGGCGCAAGGTACTCCGGCCGGCGTGGGTGCTACCTCTCTTTCGCAAGCCCGCATTAACCAATACTCCATCCGAATAAAGCCCCAAGCCGCCGTTTGTGTGTTTCCTGCGGATGGTTTTGCAGCCTGGCAGTCACCAACAACTCGTAGGGAGGTACGAACTAAACAGTAAATTTTTAGTACCCTTAAATATTTTAGTGATTTAAAAATATCTTCATTATCACAACACATTACCCTCAATATTTTACGGCTGCCATATTAGAATGGCAGCATCTTTAAAGCCTGATAAATATAACACGGGCATCAATAATGTTGCATCGTGGGACACGAACCGCGGCTTTGGAGTTTGTTCGTAAATAAATACTCTTCCCAATTCATAAAATCTCAGGGCCGTACAGCTTCCGCAACCAACCAGGTAAATTCTGCTTCTTAAGAGAATAAAATCTTCAGCAGAGAGGCCTGACATCCGAAGCAGAAGCCATGACATTCACACCTGAAAGCACAGGAATCCCGGCTAAAGCATCGTATGCCATTGCAAAAGGCGTAAAACATGCGCCCGGGTACATAATATTTCCAACCAAAGACATAAGAGCGCTGCCGGCAAAAAAAGAATTTGCAACTAAGAGGATAGGAGCAAAACTGCGCCTATAGGATTTATCACAGTAAAATATTGTGCGTCTGTGTAAAATAAAAGAGGTCTCACAAAATGCGGGACCTCCCGGATCAAATTACCACTAACCCCTAATTTATTTTAGCTCCAACAGACACAAAAAATGTCCGGCCATCTGCCGGTAAGGCCCCGGGCCCGGGATATCCCCCTGCTCTGCGGGTGAAATATCTTTCATCAAATAAATTATTGATCCCGGCTTTAATATTTGCACCGTTGCCAAACTTATAGGTTGCCGTAAGATCTGTAACGGTGTAGGAAGGGATAAGTCCATTCTGACCATTGGCGGTTGCTGCCAGCGTGTTATTCGCATCGCTAAAAGTTTCCCCTGTATAGCTCACCTGGCCCGTAAGCGAAATATTTTTATAACCTGCAGTGATTCCCCCGCGAAAGATATTTGCGGGTGCATTTTCTACCTTCTTTCCTTTTGTGGAGGCATCCTTATGATCGCCTCCGTAGGTAGCATCTACGTAGCTGTAAGAGCCAAAAATTGACAGCTCAGTATGGCCCTCTTTTACAAAAGCCCTCGCGGCATTGAACTCGGCATACGTCTCGAAACCTTTGCTGGTGCTGGCTCCTACATTCGTAATAAGGCGATACGAGGCCGGCGTGCCCCCGGTGTTACTTACCGTTACGGTGCCCACCCTGTTGTTGTACTGCAGATAGAATCCACTCACATCAAACTGCAGGTAGCTTTTTATTTTTCCACGATAACCAATGTCAATATTGTAACCCTTTGCATCTTTCAGGTTAGGATCTACCACATCGGTGGTGGGCGGTGCCTGCAGGTTAGCGAATTGAATAGGGCGATAGGCCTGGGTATAATTCGCATAAATCTCAGTCTCCGGTGTTATATGAAACTCGGCTCCTGCACCTGCCAGGAGGAAGCTGCGGCTACGGGTAAGGTTCTGTAAAATAATTGGGGCACCGCCGCCATCGTACCCGTTTCTTCCACTAGCCGAACCCTCCAGCCATTCGTAGCGTATGCCGGGAATGACAATAAATTTGTCACCAATCCTGAAAATATTTTCAACAAAAGCCGCTGCGTTTCTTGATTTGAAGGTGACATCTCTTGCGTAATCTCCCACTGCGGTAATGTCGTAGTCACTGCCGGTAGTACCATCACCGTTAGCCCTCCGGTATGTTTTACCGGTGTATAGCCTTATGCCACCTGAAACGGTGTTTTTAAGGCTGCCGAGAGTGTAGTCTGATATAAGGCGGCTCTCCAGGGCGTAGTTTCTGTATTCATCAAGATTGAGTACCCTGTTATTGTAGTCACCGGTTGCTGCCACAATGCTATCCTCGCTAAGGATGGATTGCAAATACCCAACGCTATTACGGTTGCCAATAGTAGCAAACAATTTTGTGTTCCAACGGGTATTCTTTGCAACCTGATAATTGGCTATCAGGGCGGGCGTCGTCCATGTGATATCAAACCAATTGCGGCTCCTGAAACTTTTTTGCGCATCGGCATATAAAAGGGAATCAGGAAGCCCGCCCGGCTGCTGGCTTCTGATGTGCGACCGCATTATTTCTGCGGTAAGCGAAAACCGGGGAGTAAATTTGTAAGTAACGGTCCCGAATGCCGCATTTGTAAAATAACGGCTATTCTGTCTCCATCCATCACCATTCCGGTGATCAAAAAAAGCATAATAATGCACTTTGTCTTTTTTTCCGCCGATAGCGTTGTAGGTATTAAATAAGCCATTACTTCCAACAGTCTGCTGCGTTTCAAACTCAAAAGGCTTTTTAATATCGCTGCCATTCCGGAGAATATAATTGACGAGCCCGCCGAATTGAGGCCCATACTGTAGCGAGCCTGCGCCGCGAACAATTTCGATGCGTTGTACACCCTGTAGCTGCGGGTTGTAATACGCTTCCGGGTAGCCAAATGGATCAGCCGCTATATCGTAGCCATTTTGCCGCACATTGAATTCCCAGCTCCGGTTGGGGCTGAGGCCACGGGCTGCAATACCGATTTGTATCCCGCTCGGATCGCTTTCCCAAATGTGAATCCCCGGAACCTTCGCCAACACCTGGCGCATGTTATTGGTTACCACATTTCCCTTCACATTGTCCATCACTATCAGGGCGTTTTTTTTGCCTGCATAAATATTGGTGCCTACTATTTCGGGCATTTGCTGATAATCATTCTTACTGCCATACCCCACTACGGTAATTTCTGAAAGATATTGATGTACCGGAATGGAATCCGGTTGGGTGTACGATTTTTCCTGAGCCTGCCCACATAGACTGAACAAGGTAGCAAAGACGGTAAATAATTTCCTCATAATCCTGGTTTTGTTTTTTTTGAAAGTCAAATTTCCGTATTGGAAAAAATTTTAGTTTACGGAAAAGGAAAAAACCATTTACGAAATAGGGAATCATAAAACGCGTAAACCTGCGTGGCCAATATGCGGGCAGCTATCAAGGCCCGGGACGATAAAAAATTCACTGATCGGCCAGAGCAAACCAAGGATAACAGGGGGACTACTCCTTAGGGCAAGTTTTGTAGCCTGGCATTTGTGCGTCGGCTATACTTGTGCGTCATCTAAAAGAGATTTGCCCTTTAATTCATGAGCAGGAAATATAATTTCTGAGGGATGAAGGAATTAGTTGTTTTAAGTTAAAGTTAGTAGTCGATGGCACAAGGTACTGTCAGAAAAACCAAATAAAATTGCAGGTTTTTTTAATAATTTTGAATCAAGTGAAAGAAGGCATACGGCGATACTTCGACGGATGCTTATCTTGTGTAACCCTGGTTATTGCCGGGGTTATCTTTTTACCCGATGTTTTCTTTTTTTTCCCTTCTTTTTTAATTGAGAGTGATGGCTCCTTCGGAGCCAAAGTGAAAGAAGGCTCCGGCTCCACATCTCCGGATTTTTTATCTTGATACTTCGGATCAAACGCTTCATCTTTTTTCCAAAGGGTATAAATATATTCAAGCAATTTTTTTTGAACAGCGGTGTAAGCCTTCATCTTTATTTTACTTTTTTCATAAACTCTTTCATACAAATTTTTAAATGGAGCTACGTCGTATTTAATCATGTTGAATGCGGGAAAATGTAAGCAACGTCGTATACGATGATTTCCTCTCTTGGATATTTTTGTTTTTCCTTTTCGTTTTCCGGATTGATTTTCTACCACATCATATCCTGCATAGCTTACTAATTGAGCAATGTTTTCAAAAGCTGCGAAGCCATTTGTTTCCGCAACTATCACTGCTAAATTTTGTAACCCAAGGCCTTTGATTTTACAGATGTTACTAAATTTCTTTTTTAATATTTCATCACTTTCTACAATTTGTTCCACTCTTGACTGCAGGCCTTTTTTATTTTTTTGTAAAAGGTTAAGCTGCCTGGTATACATTGTTTCTATGGCCTTATCCCTGTACATACCGTATTGCAGCGCATGCAATTGATTTTTTAAAACGGTGGATTGCTCTGCAACACTTTGTATTTGCCTGGTGATTAGGCGAAGCAAATAAATGTTGCTGCTTAGTGGTTTCCAGGTTGTGTTGTTTTGTTCACATGCCATTTGAGCAAGCCCCTTAGCATCTATGCGATCGTTCTTGGATTTCAACCCAAGGGCCTCTTTATACTTTTTAGCTTTGTTTGGCAATACAACTGAAACGTTACACTTCTTATCATGCAGGAACCATGCGAGCTGTTCATAATAAATGCCGGTGGCTTCCATTAAATAAACCACAGGCAGATCAAGCTTTGTATTTTTAGTTACCCATAAAATAAAAGCTTCAAATCCTTTTTTGTTATTAGTAAGACTGCATTGCGCCCTGATCATGACTTGTTGTAGTTTGTCAATAATACTAATACATGCATCAAATTTTTCCTTGGCCATATCGATTCCGAGGCCGTACTTTAAAAATTCCATATCAAGTTATTTTTGAAAATGAATAAATAAATCAACTGTTTCTTCAACAGCCTTTACTCATATTTTATTCAAGATTATTGAACCGGGTCAATATCTTTAAGTACTGTTCAGGCTTCGGAAGAAAAGGCAAGTAAGAGATTTCTTGCGCTCAACATAGTAAAATTATACTTGTTTGGTGTGTCGTCTGAGTTCCTAAATGCCTTAGTTGATTATTCCTAAATTTAAATCATTATGCAATGATATGAGTATGGCCGGTTCACAAAACCTCTGCTATGAAACTCATATCATTGCCTAATCAGCCTGGCAATCACCAACAACTCGTAGGGAGGTACGAACTAAATAGTATTAAATTTTCAGTACCTTAAATATTTTAGTGGTTTAAAAATATCTTCATTGTCACAACACATCACCCTCAATATTTTCTGCTCTTGTCTGGTGTTCCTAAAAAGCCCTCCCCGCCGGCTGGCGTATGTTAGCGGAAATAAGTCGTATTTGAGTTACTGTTACATATCCGGGTGTTTTTTGTATGGAGATAGTTTTCAACACTTCGCAAAAATTGTTTTGGGGGACGTGCTGGCGTATATTAGCGGAAATACACAAATTGTGCGTCATGCCGGGAAACAGTACGAATTGAAATGACTGCAACAAATTAAGTTTATCAAATTGGCCAGGCAGACAAAAAAGTTATTACAATAATCAATCGGAATAAATTGAAAATAGGAATAATCGGAGCAGGACAAATAGGGGCAGCTTTGGTACGACAGTATTCAAAGGCAGGGCACCATGTGAAAATGACTAATTCCGGCGAAATCGAAAAGCTTAGTGGCTTAGCCCTGGAAACAGCAGCTTCGGGTGTTAGCCTCCCGGACGTCGTTATTGATGTTGATGTAGTCGTTATCGCCATTCCATTGATTGGAATTCTGAAGTTGCCAAAACAGCTGTTTAAAAATACTTCAGCAAGCACCATCATTGTTGACACTTGTAACTACTACCCAATCAGGGATGGAAGCATTGAAGATATTGAGAATGGAATGCCTGAAAGTATCTGGATCTCAAATCAAATTCAACGACCTGTTATAAAAGCTTACAACAGTATTCTTGCCGGTTCTCTTGTTTGCTCAGGTCTTGGCAAGGGCGATCCCCTGCGTTTAGCCCTTCCGGTTTCAGGAGACAACAAACAATCTAAAGATTTGGTATCTGTTCTTGTTAATGATAGTGGCTTTGATTCTCTGGATTGTGGAATGCTTCAGGACTCCTGGAGACAGCAGCCGGGAAGTCCGGTCTATTGCACGGATCTAACTTTGGCACAACTTAAAAAGTCTATTGCAAAGGCAAGAAGGGAACTATTACCTGGAAGACGTGAACTCGGATTAACTTTTATTATGAAGCACGATCCTGCCCTGTGGATGGATTGGTGGAAGAATTTCGCCAAACACAACAGAATAATTTATGAAAGTGATTTAGATAAGTAGCTGTGTATGCAAACATTGACTAACGGATCTCGCGGCGACTGCAGCACGAACGCTCAACATTAAACAATGGCCGAAAGCCCGGCTGCCTGCCAGTTGCCGTAATTACGCGACGCAACATATCTAACAGTAATTTGTCAACTTGTAATGCGACATATCTTTTTACATATTATTCCCCGTGCCGCCTGGCGACTGCTCTCTTCCCGGCGGTTGTCCCCGCCCGACATTCGTAAATTAATATTATCTTAGAAAATATTATATCAACTGCTTTTAGAGTATCCGGAGAACGAAAGAGCCATTAATCGTTTGGTGAAATTGCCGGGTCGCACTCGTAATCACGCACAACAAAAATCATGAAGAGTTAATGAAAATATTCAGAGCTGTTAACTTATCAGCAATGATATTAACCCTTACAGTAGCAGCTGCCAGCGTTATTGGTATTGCAATCACTGGTTTTTACCCGGGGATTATTGTGCTTTTGTTATTGACCCTGGTTCCAATTGTATCCGGTTTCTATGCTAAAAAAATTATTAGCAAATCCAATGTTTTTCAGAGAAATTATTACACAACACTCACAATTATTAATTTGCTGACGATGCTGGTTGTATTATGGATGACATTTGTGATCCTGGTTGATCGTGTTTTTGGTAACATATTATGATGTTGTAATTTTTTTTCTCTCTTCGATTTGAAGTGCGTTCAACCATCAGGCTTCATTTCCCGGAGCCTTATTAAGTGTTAGCTTATTTACGGGAATAAAACCCGCTGAGAAAATAATTATTTTCCTAACCCGCCTAATTCATTTGCCGTAAAACTTTTCTGCCGGTCTTTATATTTATCCCTGGCATTTCTTATATCTGTTTCTGAAATTTTTTCTGCTTTATTATTCCATGAATTTCGGATGAAGCTTAATACCTGTGCGATATCTTCATCGCTATATTCTTTATTAGATCCAATGCCTGGCATATCACCGTTTATTTCCGGCGGTCCATATATTTTATCTGCTACTTTTACCGGGCCTGTTAATCCGAATAAAACGATAGGAATTAATTTATTTTTATCGCCCAGCACCCAGCTGGAATTATTTAACGGCGGCGCTAAAGCGGATATGCCATTGCCATCCGCACCATGACAGGTTTGGCAAACGGATTGAAACAATGCAACGCCTTTTGGAAATTCTTTAGCCAGCTTTTTAGCATCGCTGTTCATCTTTGCTTTAGCAATATCATCAATCACTTTTTTTAATCTTTTATTTATTAAAAGGCTTGTGTCCGGGTTGATGCTTAAAGATTCTTTGAGATATGCGCTTTCTTTATTTTTAAGGTTGCTGATGATGGCATCAGCTACATAAATGTTATTGGGATACTTTTCATTGAGTGCTTCAATCAATCTGTGCGCAAATGTTTTATTAAATGGCTGAAAATAGTGAACTAAAAATGCAATGTACGGAGCGGCAAGCGTATCATTTTCATTGACCATTCTTTGAAATGAAGGAATAAAATTTTTATAATTTTCCTTTGTTAATATAGATGGCAATACACTTAGCGCCTGCGTACGCATTGCGCCGTTATTTTGCCGGAGCAGGGGCAGCACATCACTTGCCTGCAATTCGCCTAAGCCTTCCAAAACCCAAAGCGCATGAATCGCTGCTAAAGGATTTCCTGTGTTTTGCAAAAGCACCCGCAACGCAGGAGCCACGTTTTTATCTTTTGCGTCAACTAATGATTGTTGCGCTTTACTGCGTACCCATCCGTTTTTATTTTGTAATAAGCCTACGAGATCGCCGGGCTCACCGGTAAGCTTTACACTTTGCGGAATATTATTTTTAGGAACTATCTTGTAAATGCGTCCGCAGTTAAGCGGCCTCGTTAGTTTTCTTTCTTTAATTTCATTTTTAAGGTAAGAGGTTAAATATGTTTTGTGCTGAATAATGCCGCGGTACATGTCTGTAATGTACAAAGCGCCATCGGGGCCATTGTATAAATTTACCGGGCGAAACCGTTCATCACCGCTCGCCAGGAATTCCTTATTTTGATACGCTTGTTTCCCGGTCGTTATATAACCATGCCCATCTAAAATATCTCTCTTAATTAAATTAGCTGACGGCTCGGCTACAAAGGCATTGCCTTCATATTCTTTATTAAAAAGGCCGCCCCTGTAAATAACCGGGCCACATGCCGCGGTAAAATTTATAAGGCGAAGGCTGTCATCAAGCACATCTTCTAAATAGCCACGATTAACTCCGGGAGTAGGCCTTGCCGGGTATACCCGGTTGTCCGGTACAACATTTTCCCCGTAGCCCGCCACGTCCCTCTGGTTTTCATTTTCTGCTCCCAGGCCTGGACTAAAATAATCGCCTAATAAATTTTCTGAATTATTATTATAAAACAAACGGCCGTTATCATCTTGTGAAATGCCCCACTGGCCGCGAAAATGTGTTCTTTCTTTCAGCCATTTATTTCCCGATTTCCTGTAGCGCATGTCAGACTTTGCGCTGTAGATCCAGTTATCCAAAGCGCGGAACAATCCGTTTGGCTGGTGCTCTGCATTGCCACCCTTTGCATACAATGCATCTATTAATTTTTTATTTTTGGGAGCATCATTTTCGATATCGTAGTACCAGAGATTGGGTGGCTCAGCAACGAGGATGCCATTTTCAATAAGGCAGATGGCACGGGGCATTACTAATGAATCCAAAAAGACTTTTCTTTCATCCATCAGGCCGTCACCGTTAGTATCGGTAAGAATCACAATTTTACCGCCCGGCATATCTTCACCGGTACCTAAAGTATCCGGCATATAATCCTGCATTTCTACTTCCCAGATGCGGCCCATTTTATCAAACTCCATTGCTACAGGCGCTACTACAAGCGGTTCCGCAGCTACAAGTTTTATCTCAAAGCCATCTTCAAGATGCATTTTTTTCAAAGACTCTCCGGGGGATAGAACGGGCGATTCTGCCACACTTTGCTTTATCGCAAGGGAATCTGAATGGACATTTTGTTTTTCATTGCTTGTGCACCCTGGTATAATAACAGAAAATACAGAACAAATGAAAACAACGATTATCGTGAAACAAACAATGTTTTTCATCAGGGGCTTTGCGTTAATATTGATTGAATTTAACAACGTTGATTTTTTTGAAATTAGCATGCGCCTTTTACCACACCTTGTTTTGTTTTCATGTAAATAACTCCAGCCATTTTTATTTTTGCACCATCGCTGTTTATTGGTAAATGAAAATATTTTAAAGAAAGATAATGCACAGCCGGCCGCTTCAACGGGCCGGCTAAGGCTGAACAGGTTTGCTGTATAAATTTTTTTCTGTGAATCATGCGTCGAATTTATGAATATTCCGGGAGCTAAATCCCTATCGTTAGTTTGCTGCAAACCGAAAAGTAGCGCTAACTGCCTGCGCAGGAAAAAAATGGCTTTCCATGTGACTTTTATAAATGAAGTATTCAATTTGTACCAGTCAAATAAAATCATCTTTCATAGCCGATATGAAGGCTTAAAAACGTGTTTATTCTAATTTGGTTACATTAGGGGCAAACCAACATAACTCATCTCAATAATTAAAGTTTAATGAATAACAATCAATTTCAGGATTTTGAAATACCTGAAGCATATTTAAAACTGTTTCGGAAGGCAGCTAAACATATTAAACTAATACTGCTGGCTGTAGTACTGCTAATAGTTTTCTTTGGCGCTTTTTTTCAAATTGAACCCGAAGAATTAGGAGTAATAGCAAGATTTGGAAAGTACACCAGGACTGTAGAGCCGGGGCTGAATTTTAAGCTCCCTTTTATGGAAACCCTTTACAAAATACCTGTTGAACGGCAGCAGAAACAGGAATTTGGATTTCGCACTACCAATGCGGGGGTGCAATCTTCCTTTTCAAAAGAAGATACCAAAGGGGAATCACTGATGCTTACCGGCGATCTGAATTTAGCGGATGTGGAATGGGTTGTCCAATACCGCATAGACAATCCTTATAATTTTCTTTTTAAAGTAAGAAACCCGGAAAGCACCTTACGTGATATTTCTGAAGCCTGCATGCGGCAGGTAGTGGGCGACCGTACCGTAAATGAAGTACTAACGGTGGGCAGAACAGAGGTGGCTAACAAAGCCCAGGAACTAATACAAAAATTAAGTAAAGAATATTCTTTGGGCATCAATATAGACCAGGTGGTATTGCAGGATGTGAATCCGCCTGAGGAGGTGAAGGCCGCCTTTAATGCGGTTAACCAGGCCCAGCAGGAAAAGGAAACATTGATCAACCAGGCAAAGTCGGAGTATAATAAAGTAATTCCGAAAGCTGCGGGGCAGGCAAAAGAAACCATTCAAAAAGCAGAAGGCTATGCCCTGGAACGCGTAAACAATGCGCAGGGTGAGGTAGCACGTTTTAATGACCTGTACACCGAATATATAAAAGCCCCGGAAGTGACCAAGAGAAGAATTTATCTCGAGACCATGAGTAAAGTATTGCCGCAACTGGGCCAAAAGATTATAACTGATAAAGGAGGAAATAATGTATTGCCACTTCTCCAAATGCAAATGAATAAACAAGACAAAAAAGAAGATTAATTATGACAAAGAAGAAAATAATTTTATTAGCAATACTGGCGATCATCCTGCTGGTCGCGGTGTCACAAAGCACTTATATTGTAAATGAAAAAGAGCAGGTGGTGATCACCCAGTTTGGTAAACCCGTTGGGAAAGCAGTTACGGAATCCGGTATTCAATTTAAGATACCATTTATTCAAACACCCAACTATTTTGATAAACGATATCTCGAGTGGGACGGAGACCCAAACCAGGTACCTACAAAAGATAAGAAGTTTATTTATGTAGATACCTACGCACGCTGGGAAATTACAGATCCGCTCCAGTTTTATAAAAGATTGACCAATGAGCGTGGCGCACAGTCCAGGCTTGATGATATTTTAGACGGTGAAACCAGGGATTACATCGCCAACCATAATATAGAAGAAACCGTGAGAACCAGCAACAGGGAGCCTGTAACAACCGATTCGCTTAGTGAACCGATGACTGATACATTGATCAGGGTAAATGTAGGCCGTGAGAAGATACAAAACCTGATTCTTACATCTGCTAACAAGCGGGCTTCCGATCTTGGGATTGTTATCCTCGATTTTCGTTTTAAAAGACTCAATTATGTAGCCGAAGTGCAGGACCAGGTATACAAGCGTATGACCAGTGAAAGATTTCGTATTGCCGATAAATTTCGTTCGGAAGGGCAGGGCGAAGCATCAAGAATTAACGGCGAAAAAGAACGGGAGCTTAAGTCTATTCAATCGGAAGCATTTAAACAAGCTGAAGAGGTGAAAGGAAAGGCAGATGCCGAGGCAGCATCTGTTTACGCGTCAGCTTATGATAAAACACCTCAATCAAGAAACCTGTATGCCTTTCTAAAATCAATGGAATCTTTTGAAAAAACTTTTGATGAAAAAACATCTATCATAACTTCAACCGATAGTGAATTTTATAAATACCTGAAGTCTATGGATTAGGCCTGGCTAACATTGCCCTCTGTATCTGTGGAAACGGAAATAAAACTTGCACTGACAATATGCTTATGTAATGGTGGGGGAAGCATTGACTATTATGACGAAGAAACAAACAAAACGAATACTCAGAATAGTATTAATTATTGCAAGCATAGCCTCTATGTATTTTGTACCATGGGTTTTGGTAAGGGCGTGGTTAGCGCCCCTGCCTGGTACCGTTCAGGAGCAAGTAGATGATGCCACCGGCTATGGATTGGACGGTATGATTGTTTATGTTGACGAGGCTGGCAAGCCACCGGCATTTTATACAGCTGGCTGGCAAAATAGAGAAAACAAGGTTCCGGCAGACCCGCAATCATTATTCAAAATTGGCAGTATCAGCAAGTTATATGTTGCTGTTGCTGTCGCTAAATTGGTAAATGACAAACAGTTGTTTTTGGATAAAACCCTCGCTGATTACTTGCCGGAACTTACGGGAAGAATTGAAAATGCTGATAAAATTACCCTGAGAATGATGGTGCAACATAGAAGTGGCATTCCCAATTTTACCGACACGCCCGGTTATTGGGAACACCCACCGAAAACCAATAAAGAAAATCTTGAGTTGGTGCTGGATAAGCCCGCGGACTTTGAACCTGGTAAAAAATATAGTTATTCAAATACGAATTATTTGTTGATAGGCGAAATCCTTGATAATACCCTGGGGTATAGCCATCACGAATATATCAGGAGGGAAATTTTGAAACCGCTTGGCCTGAACAATACTTACAGTTTGCTTAGTGAAGTGGATTTAGACGATGTTATGAGTGGGTATACCGTAGGTTATGATGGCGATTTAAAGAATAATGATTTTATAAACCCTGCCGGCTCAATGGTAGCTACAGCAGAGGATGTGGGCATATTCCTGAGGGCATTGAACGATGGCTCTTTACTAAATAATAATGAGCAAGCTATTTATTCATCTATTTATGTATATGAACATACAGGACTATTGCCGGGATATTCCAGTATTGCGAGGTACTACAAAGACATTGATACGGTTGTTATTCAGTTTGTAAATACAAGTGGTGGATACACCTGGAATGTATCGGAGATTGTGTACAATCGTATTGTCAAAATTCTGAGAAGAAAAAATCAATAACAATTTAACGTCCCGGCTGGGCTTCATAGCAAAGCAAAGCGGGAGGCATGTCCATAGGACTCCCATGTCCGAAGGACCCCGATGAAGGAGCAATCCCGACGAAGAAATAATCCTTCAACCTAATAAAGCCACTCTTTTTAATTGGAATGCTTACAATCCATTCAGCTTAGAGCAAGATAATGATAGCCTGTTCACCTTGTCGGGGTTTCACGATAGTTCTTTTATGATTTATAGCTCGTGCTGTGAAAACCTCGCCCCGACGCAAAATTTTGGATGCGTGCCGGGCCCCCCTGCGGGAGACCTGGCTGGAACGGAGTAAAAAATCATACATCAAATCAGCTATTCCACATTGTATGTATATTTATAATGGCAGCAATGGGTTTTTTTGCAAACTTACGTTGGCTGCAAACATTTTGAACCGTGTAAACCTTTGAAAGAACTCTATAAATTATTGCATAAAGCGGTATGACAGTTTTAGAAAATTTACCAGCAGACTTACCAGTTCCAATTGACGATGGAGTTTGTAATCATTTGCCTGGCAGGCAAATTCCTAACGTTATACTTTCTTCTACAAGCGACACAAAAATTAACCTGCAAGACGTAAAACGACGGATAGTAATTTACTGTTACCCAATGACAGGAAGGCCTGATGTAAATCTGCCTGGTGGTTGGGAACAAATTCCGGGCGCAAGAGGCTGCACACCACAATCTTGTTCTTTCAGAGACCACTACAACGAATTGCAGATACTACATACAAAGGTTTTTGGACTTAGCACACAGACAACAGACTATCAAAAAGAAGCGAAAGACCGTTTGCATCTGCCATACGATTTATTGAGCGACAAAGACCTTGAATTTGCAAACGCTTTGCAACTTCCATTTCATTTTGTGGATAGTATGACTTTACTTAAGCGAGTTACACTAATATTTGACGAAGGAAAAATCGTGAAATATTTCTACCCGGTTTTCCCCCCGGACAAGAATATTGACCAGGTAATTGAGTGGCTAAAAGACAACACAAAATAGAAGACCAAATAAGATATGCCAGCAACCAGCATTATGCGTATTGAAGAAGCCCCCGGTACCTAGATGCAAATTACCGGGAAGCCGCACATACAAAATTTCCCCGGGACAAATCAATTTTTATTTCTTTTGCCAATGTATATTGCTTACCCGGTGAATCATTCGGGCGGGATAGATATTTTTGTAAAGAAGAACATAATTTAAATCCA
>CAWGWY010000024.1:0-11652 GCA_963826435.1 uncultured Chitinophagaceae bacterium
AAAGTGTTCAATGGGATACAAGCGGCATACCGTCGGACCTTACACAAAAGCATTCAAAAAAATACAATACCGGAAAGGAGAAGAATATTAATTCTTATGCTTGCTATCAAATGTATTTCCGGCGATTGTAAAGCTTTACGCTCTTGTTAATAACTGTTCCCCTTCTGAGGCGGCAATGATGGCCGCACCGCAGGAGTCGCTCCAAACGTTTACGGCTGTACGAAACATATCAAGTATCCTGTCAACTGCTATGATGAGCCCGACTCCTTCGAGCGGTAGTCCCACTGCCGATAATATAACCGTGATCATTACCAGGCCTGCCATAGGTATGCCGGCAGCTCCGATAGATGCAAGCAGCGCGGTAAATACCACGAGAATTTGCTGCAGAAAACTGAGGTCCACCCCATAAGCCTGTGCTATAAACATAGCAGCCACACACTCATAAAGCGCAGTGCCATCCATATTAACGGTAGCGCCGAGGGGTAGCACAAAACTGCTGATCTTGTTAGATACTCCGCCTTTTGATTGCAGTGCTTCAAGCGTTAAGGGCAGTGTAGCCGAAGATGATGAGGTGGAAAATGCTGTTACCAGGGGGGTACTCATTGCACGAATGTGCTTGATGGGATTTACATTACCGACATACCGCATAAGCAGCGGCAGGGTTATGAATGCATGTATGGCCAGTGCACTGATCACCGCCAGCATGTACATTCCCATCCGCTGCATTACACCTGTGAGGGCGCCTTCTTCACTCATGTTGTCGCTCACCACACCCGCAATGATGGCCATTACGCCCAGCGGCGTAAAAAGGATTACAAAATTGGTAATCTTCATCACCAGTTCAAAGCCTGCATTCACTCCTAACTTTATCACACGGGCATAGGTTTCGGGAAGCCGTGTGGCGAATATGCCGGCAAGAAATGAAAAGAAAATGATGGACAACATTTCTGTATTGCTAAATGCCAGGAAAATATTTTCCGGAACTACGTTCATCAGGGTTTGCCCAAAGTTGGCGCTGGCGGCTTCCAATCCTTCCACGTCCTGCTTAAACCCAAGATCGGCTCCCAATCCCGGCTGCAGTATGTTTACAATGAGCAGGCCGGTTACTATCGCCAGCAGGCTGGAAGCAAGATAATAGCCCATCGTTTTCAACCCGATCTTGCCAAGGCCCGCAGGGTTGCCGATATTGATAATACCCGACATAATTGAAGTAAGCAAAAGAGGCACAATGATCATCTTTAATCCACGCAGAAATACATCACCCATCCAGCGTATATAATAAGTGTCGTCCGGGAAAAAATAACCAAACATAATTCCAATAACAAGCCCGATAAGAATTTGCCAGTGTAATGCCATTTTCTTCATAATATATTATTTTACTTCGTAACCCAGTATAAAGTGATTAAAGTACTGATTTTATTTTATTGATGGAAATGACATCGCATAACACCCGTGAACCAGGGGATGGTAGCGTTTTTTTATAACTGGATGGCTGAGTTCAGCAAAAAATACCGCACAACAATTAAAGTGTTACTGGCTAAGAATGCGCAGGCTTTAGCTGAATAAATTATTTCCCCCAGGAACAAAAGGTTCGTCCATTTCTATTTAAACAGATCAATAGTTTGAATTACAGTCATTCTAACTTACTATCTTCGGCGCAAATCATTTTATAGTTACATGAAAAAAATATTTGGCATATCCTGCATCCTGATTGCGATAATTTTCTTTGCAAATTTATCATCCTGTAAAAACAGTGATAATCCAAACGAAGAGAAAGTTACTTCACTTCCGGAAGCCAACCTTAAGTTGCCCGAAGGTTTTTCTGCATCGGTTATAGCTGACTCTCTCGGGAAATTAAGGCATATGATCATTAATAAGAACGGAGATATTTATGTGAAATTAAGTGCTCTCAAAGACGGCAACGGAATCTGCTTTTTAAGTGATACAGATCACAATGGAATCCTGGATAAAACAACAGGCTTTGGAGATTATCCCGGCACTGGTATCAGGATCAAAAATGGCTATCTATATTCTGCATCCAATTCAGCAGTGTACAGGTATAAATTGAATGATAAGGAAGAAGTTGACACTTCAATGAAGCCGGAAGAAATAGTTCACGGGCTTGTTGATAAAAAAAGAGATAACTCAAAATCTATAGCCCTTGACGATCAAAATAATCTTTATGTAACTGTTGGATCATATAATGATGCCTGCAGGCAGGAAGGATCAGGCCAGGGAATTCCCGGCTGCCCGCTTTTAGATTCCGTAGCAGGAGTCTGGCAGTTTAAGGCCGATAAGCTCAATCAAAGCTATGCTGATGCAGTTCATTATGCAAGGGGAATAAAAAATGCGGTGGGCATTGATTGGAACAGTAATACAAATGCGTTGTTTGTTACCCAGCACGGCCGTGGCCCGCTCGATGATAAGTTTCCGCAATATTATACCGCCAAACAAAGTTTAGAATTGCCGGCTGAAACACTATATGAGCTTCACGAAGGATCGGATGGCGGCTGGCCTTTTGTGTATTATGATCAGTTTCAGAAGAAGCTGATGCTGGCTCCTGAGTATGGTGGCGATGGCAAAAAAACTGCTGACAAAAAATACCTGGATCCTATAGCGGCATTTCCCGCACACATGGCTCCGGATGATTTATTATTTTATACCGGTTCCATGTTTCCCGAAAAATACAGGAACGGCGCCTTCATTGCATTTCATGGTAAATCTCCCGAACTGGAAAAAGGATACCTGGTGGCATTCGTGCACTTCAATAATGGCAAGCCTTCAGGTGACTGGGAAATTTTCGCTGATAATTTTGCAGGAACAGATTTACAGAAACCGGCAGGCCCTGCTCAATATCGTCCGGTTGGTTTAGCCCAGGCCCCTGATGGTTCTTTATATGTTTCAGATGATTTGAAAGGAGCGATTTTCAAAATTATATATTCAGAAGGGAAGAAGTAAGGCCACTTCATAGCCGTTGGCTGATTTAAGAAATGACTTATAAAAATGTAATCAATATTCATAGCAGATATCCTGGTGCATAAAAAGCGATGCTGCATATCTGCGCCATTAAAGGGTGGCTTTTCAGATACTTTTCCGTGTAAGATGTAATGCAAAGACAAATTCTCAAGTCAGAGATTATTCGGTATTTTTGAAAAAAGATTCTACATGGCAAGTGCTTTAAAATATATGGTTGACGAAAATGGCCAAAAGACCTCTGTTTTAGTTCCTTTAAAAACCTGGGAAAAAATAAATCAGGATTACCATAAACTTCAAAACAAGCTTAATGTTTTGACCGGAATAAAAGACGGTTTAACCGAAGTACAAGAGGCAAAGAAATCGGGAAAAAAGCTGCAAACTTTAAAAGATTTTTTGCGTGAAAGTCACAGTTAAAATCACGAAGTCATTTAGTACCGCTGCAAAACCACTTCTTAAAAAATACCATTCTTTATCTAAGGACTTACTTAACCTTCAGAACGAATTAATGGTGACTCCGCGACTTGGGACTTCATTAGGACAAGATGTTTACAAAATACGATTAAGAATTTCAAGTAAGGGAAAAGGTAAAAGTGGCGGAGCACGAGTTATATCTTTTGTTGAAACTACGCTGATTGGCGTGACTAATAAAAATTTCTGATGAAGAAGTAACTGTTAACCTTCTTAGCATTTATGATAAAGTGGATGTTGAAAATATTTCAGACAAAGAGCTGAAAGAACTAATTAAAAGTGTCAAAGTAAAGTAATTAAAAAGCACTACCGCTTACATCTGTTTCTATCATTAGTATGACAAAAGAAGGGAATACAAAATCCCACTCCCTTTGTAGGCCAATAAATACCCCGCCGAAACACAAACGTTTTCCTCAGCTTACCACAATCTCATCTGTATAAATTGACATCGGCTGCCCCGCACGGATATGCCATAAAGGCGCTTTCAACAGGCTTTCTGCATGAACTTTTATGTATCGTGCAGAACCGGTAAGATTTGTTTTAAACGAATGGATTGAAATTTTACTGATGCCCGGATTTTCTGTGGGGTTAGGGTTATTAGGGTTATCAACACGAATAATGTCGCCGTATTTTTCTCCATCTAACGAGGTAGCATAGCTGACGTATGCCGGTAATGCCATTAAGTGCCAGTCGGGTTGAGCTTGTGGATTAAGAAAATCCATATTTACAGAACTTACCGGCATCACTTCGCCAAGATCGAGTATAAAATCCATGTGATTCCCGGTATAATAAACCCAGTTGGGATCAGGAGACTGCCATGATTCGTAGGATGCAAAAATCCCGTCAGTCAGGCTTTCCACGCCCCTAGACTTTACGCCGGGATTGGTGACGGCCGTGATCGTTTTTTTAAATGATTTATTCTTACCGGTTTCTTCCATGCTGGTAAAGATCCGGTTGTAAGCTTCCCGGAAATGTTCGGGGCTGCCGCTTCTCTCCCTTATCAATTTAACTTTTTCACGAATGCAGCCTTCGGTGAACCTGTTCACCAGCGCTATCATTTCGGGTTTACCGGTTACTATACCATTAGCGTTACGCTGGTACAAACTTCCCGGGGTGTCAATTTCCGTTTTGCCTATCTGTATCGCGGCATACATGATTGGCAAACGGGCTACTTGTACCCGCCTCAATAATTCAGAATCATTGTTTACCGCTTTTTCGGCACTATCAAAAATTTGGTTGTACCGCTTCATCATCTCAGCAGACAGATACGATTCTTTTGCATCAACAGGGTCGCCAAAAATATTTAGCTGCATGCCGCTTTTTACCAAAGCTTCATGCATGCTATCTATGTATTGCCGGATGAATTGCCCGGCAGCGCTGTAATAACCATTCAGAAACTCATTCATGATCATATTTTCGTCGGCATCCGGATTCCACATCAGCTTACAGATCATATAGCTGCGCAATAATGCCATCTCGGCTGCAGGCTCATTATTTGCCTGCATAAATAAAGCGTTCACATGGTTATCTATATAAAACTTAATGTTTGGTTTTAGTGTGTAAAGGTTTGGAAAGGGATCAAAAAAATTGGTAAACTGGATGTTGTAATCCCAGATCAGGATATCATTGGTTAAGGCGCCCCAATCCTTTAAATCTTTTGAAAAAGCCGGATCGGTTTCATAAACCGGGGCCTGTCTTCTGCTCTCGATATTACAGAGCATGATATTGACGTTGGGTTCGATGGTGATATTTTGTGGCGCTTTACGCGTGTACCAATAGGCCAGTGTTGAAATGATTTTATCCGGAATAGCCTTAGCCACTTTATTAACGAAATAAATAACAGAACCGCCGGGCACACCGCCGTATTTTTCATTGAGTGCTTTACAATTATCGCACTGGCAATACTGATCGTTATCATTCTGGCTAACGGACCAATACGTTGCGCCAGGTTTCTCTTCTATCTTCTTTTTCAGGTTTGCTACCAGTACATCCGCAACTTCCTGGTTTGATAAGCACAATTGTGTAGCCCGTTGTCGCACACCTTTTATTAGTGAGTAGTACTCCGGGTGGCTTTGTGCGTATTCAGCGGATGGTACCAGCGTAGCGAACGTATGTACAAATAATCCCCAGTCGCTCCGGGATGAAAGCTTGTTCCAGTCGGAATATTCCTGGTCACCCATCTCGCCGTAAGATGTTGTGCGATACGTGATGGATGGGTTAAATGTTATATCTTTTTTTGCCAGCTTAATTTCATTGGGCTTGGGTACATAAACGTAATCCGGCGCCAGCTTCCTGAAGCCTAATCCTTCAAGGAAATCGTAAGCGCCATAAAGGACACCTTTTTTATTTCCCCCGGCTATAATAAGGTTGTTACCTGCAGACTTATAAGTATATCCATCGCCCGGGATGTTTGTAAAATCAACTTCCTGTTTTTTTGCGTAACCTGTTTTTCCGATATAGATGGCCCTTTTGCCTTTATATTCATTTTCAGCCACTACGAGAATTTCTGATGCAGCCAATTTAGATAAATACTGCTGAAGCTGTTGTGCAGCCTTTTTTTCCAGCGCATCGGCCTTTGAGGATATCACAATTTGATATTCGGATATCTTTGCAGCAGCCTCATCGTTTCTGTAGTTCTCATCTACCGGGTTTGCATGCACGAAACCTGGCACAAGTGTTATTCCTGCAGCTAAAAGACCCGAATTTTTTAAAAACTCAAGCCTTGTTATTCCATTTCCTTTCTTGCTGTTATTCATTCCTGTAAATTAATTTATTGACGATTCCAGGGTTCTTAATTATAAAGATAAAGAACCATGATTCAAAAAAGAGGTTATCACATGGCTATCCCGGCAATATAAGATTTGATCGGGAAATCCGGGAACTATGTTACCTAGCTAACGTCCTTCTTTAGTTAAACATAGTACGGGTTTCACAACTTTTATTATTAGAAAATCAATGTATATTGCTATAACAAATCTTTGCATTATGAGTGATATTAAAAGAAGAGATTTTATTAAAATGTCAACCGGCGCCAGTCTTGCTTCTATGGTAATTCCCGGTAGTTTTTTAAAAGATAACAATAAAAGCTCCGGAGCCATCCCCAACGCTGTAAAAAAAAGGAGGGGGACCAAAAAAGTTATTGTAGCCGGCGCAGGTATAGCCGGGCTTTGCAGTGCTTATGAATTGATGAGAATGGGGCATGATGTAATTGTATTGGAAGCATCGGGCCGGCATGGAGGGCATGTTTTTACTGTGCATGATGGTTTGTCTGATGGGCTATATGCGGATTTTGGCGCTGAGCATATTACTAAGCCCGGCTATGAACGTTACTGGGAGTACACTAAGGAATTTAATCTTACCGTATTGCCTTATCCCCGGCGTGAAAATATACTCAGGAGAATTGATGGTAAATTTTATTCTGAAGAAATGCTTGCAGACCCCGCGGTACTTAAGAAATTTGGTTTTAATGCACGAGAGGTGCAATATTTATCGCAAAACCCATGGCCGGAATTGAGATCACTTTATCATAAGCCTTACCTGGATAAATTTACTGATGAATACCAGCCATTTGGTGTGGGCTTCGATAATCTTGATACCACTTCCATGGCAGCGCTTTATAAAAAAGATGGTGCATCAGCCGCTGCGTTGGGCTTTATGGGAGGCAATACAACGTCGGCCTTATTTGAATTGTGGCAGGCAGGCATTCTTAATTTAAGAGGCGTGGCACTTTTTCCTCCAAAAGTTTTCAGGCTGAAAGGAGGTAACCAGATGCTTCCAAATGAATTTGCAAAACGTTTAGGCCAAAGGGTAAGGTTAAACAGTCCCTTACTATCAATTAAGCAGGGCCAGTCCGGGGTAACTATAAAATACAAAGAATTCAATGAAGAAAAAGAAATGTCTGCAGATTTTTTGGTCAATTGTATTCCTTTACCCGCCTTCCGCAACATTGCTGTTGAGCCGCCATTGCCCCCGGAAAAACAATATGTGATTGATAACTTAACTTATGATTCTTATTCGAGATTAGTATTCCAGGCAAGTTCTAAATTCTGGCTGGAAGATAATTTAAGCATTAATATGGACCTGGATCATCCCGATATTTCTTCAATATGGCAGGTAGCGGAAGAAGTTGATACACATCGTGTGGCGCTTATGGGCACTTGTCCTGGTGGTATTTCAGCGCAGCGTGCGCTGGCGGGTTTTCGTGAAGTTTATCCCGGCAAGCGTGATACAATTGAGCTTGCGCTGATCAAAGATTGGACAAAAGAAACTTTTGCTTTTACCTGCGAACGGCTTCCGTTTACTATGGGAGCTTTGAAAAAATTCTGGCCACATGTAATCACACCTCATGGGCGCATTCACTTTGCAGGCGCTTATGCTGATAACCTTAACTGGGGTATGGAAGCTTCCACCCGGTCGGCCAACCGGGTTGCTAAAGAAATTGATGAAGCCTAATCCTGTAATATGAAGAGCAAAACCTTTTATGTTTTGTTGTATTTATGTTGTTTTTTTATTTACGGGTATTCACAACCGCTACAATATCGAAAGCATTGCCCAGCAATGATGCAAGTATCGCCTTTTTTTATCAAACTATAAAAAGGTAATGCTGGCGCAGCTTTGGTAGCCTGGCTAAGTGTGCTGGCCATACCTGTGCCATAATATTTATAAGTTCATTAGAGGGGGTGTCGAAGTTTACAGATTATAATAACTTAATAGCTCCACGAAATAATTGAATTTTCTTATCTCTTTCAAATTGTTTAAGAATACGGGATATTACAACTCTTGTAGTGCCCAGCTCATTAGCCAGATTTTGATGGGATAGGTAAATCACTCCACTCTCATCAATTTCACTTTTATACTTTAAATATTCTATTGTCCGAACATCAATATGTTCAAATACCACTCTTTGGAACGAGCCGATTAACTCATCATACCGGCTTCTGAACATGCGCATCACATATTTGTTCCAGGAAGGATACTTAAGCTGCCATTCCATAATAAGGCCTGCAGGAAAAATAAGCGCTTCTGTAGGTTCTATTGCCACCCCATGTGAAGTACTTTTGTTATCAAAATATGCAGCAGCTAAAGACATAGTACAGGTTTCTTCTGCCCTGACATAATAAAGCAAAATCTCCCTGTCTTCTTTCTGCTGATAAACCCTGATTGCGCCTTTAATAACGATAGGCAGAAATTTTATGTACTGTCCATCCCGCACAATAACATCCCCTTTATTCAAGGTAACTATATTTGCGTTTTTACTAAGCTCCTCTTGTAGTTCAGGTTCTGAAAAGAATGATAATTTTTTAGACAGATCGTATGTAGTATCCATAAGTTTTGGGAGTATTTAAAAGAACGCTCTAAATAATTATCAGGATGCCTGTTTAATAATGTCGTCATGCAATTTGATCGAGGCTTTTTCTATCTTAGGATGCCTCTTGTTTTTCATCTTTAATTAAGCCTTTTATCTGTTGGGCAAGTTCTGGCGTAACAGTAACCCCATGTACTTCTTTTGCATGTACTGCTGCCTGATTCATTATTTCTTCATCTGATGTAGCTTGAATAACAGCTTTGCAATCAAAGCCGGCATCAGAACAATGTAATGTTTTCATCATGTTTAGTTTTCTGTTTATAATTTTTGTTTACAGTGCAATATACTTACCTAAATTGCTATTAAACGGTATCAAAAGATACACATAAAAAAATTTGTTTTCTATGCTATACATAACCAATGGCTATCGTTTTAAAACATTCTATAGCTCTGTATTAAATTTCTCAAAAGCTTTATCGCTGAAAATTATCCTGTAAGATTTAATGCCCGGTCTGGCGTTTTCAATTACGATCAAAAAAATAAATAATATCGTGAAAAGTTATACTTACAGTTCTCAGAAGCTAATATAATTTTCCATTTCATTTAAGACCTAACGCTGGCGCAGGGGTAGCATGGCCAAGAGTGCTGGCTATACCTGTGCCATAATAGTAATGGTTTTAAAAAATCTCATGCCCGGGTTTATAGAAAGCATAACAGTAACCTCCTTATTCTATCTTAACCACACCTTCTTCTACCACAGGAAAAAGCAAAAACATTTTAGCATCATGCCCCGGTATGATGAACTTTTCACTGGATACAAGTGATTTCATTTTTAACATGGATTTTTTGAAAGCGGTAGTATCAAATGTACCGCCGGCAGATGGAGGCCTCATATGTTCCAGACTATAATAAACCCAAATGTTGTCGGAGGCAAGCACAATTTTATTTTGGTGTGATTTCACCAATACATATTTGTGAGTTAAAAGTGTGCCGGGAACCGGTATAGACGTTTATGCCGGGAAATATTTCCCGGTCACCATCAACAAGCGTTAACCTGCCCGCTAAATTTAAACCGACAGGCATCCTGATATCATTTTTGTTGAAGCCACCATGATTGCCATCTTTTTGCCAGACCGTGCCAACAAAATAATTATAGTCTTCTTTTTGAACCCAGACATGTGCTTTAGGAAATAAGCCGAGTCCATTTTATGCAGCCGTTAGTGTTCTTAAAAAATACTCCGCCCCTGCAGAGCCACATGCCGCACGTAACACACAACAGGCTGCTTTTTTCGTCTTGGTACTACTTTGATTCAGGGCAGAACCAACCGGGGCAAAAATGATAGCGTCGTCAACTAAACCTGGGAATAAAAGTCTCTCCCGGCAAGCATCAACAGGAATAAAAAATAAACCCTAAACCAACAACTGGAATTAAAAAATCAATCGTAAACTTGCAAAAGGATTAAGCGAATTGCCCCGTAAACTAATTTTTAAATTAACCCAAAAAACTGCCAGGTTTTTTTAGGAGTTCAGGTTGCGAAATAATAACTCTTTATTTTTTTTCGTTTAACCAATTTTATTATGAAGTCATATATACTTTTTGCTGTAATTTTTTTTCTAAGCTTTTCTGCCCGGGCACAGCAGCTTACAAGAAAGATTATTCATGCCGGAGAAGATATTTCTGATTATTTCACCTATCGTTTTCCTTCATTTGAAGAAGCCACTGTACTATTCAAAAAAAATGATCTCCAGACATATAAAATGAATTTTAATATGCTGTTATGCAGTATTCAATTTATAGATCCACAAGGGGATACGCTGGAAATTAGCAAACCTGAAGAAATTGATTCCATTCACTGGAATAGTAGTACATTTTTTTACCGAAACGATTATTTTGAAATCCTTGCTGTTTCTGATTCTGGCAAGTTAGTGGTTTCCCGCCATGCCAGTTTAGAACCTGTAATGATTGGTGCAATGGGTGTTGCTTCTCGTGTTGGCAGTATACAAGGTGTTGACAAGTATAATCAGCGCTACCTGATGCAGGAAAATTTACGTCTCAACCAGGATATATATGTCTATCAAAAAACAGATTATTTTCTTATTACAAATACCGGTGAATTCATCAAAGCTAACAAAGGCAATTTCCTGAAAATGTTTGCTGATGATAAAAAAGAGCGTGGAAGTTTTTATTAAGTCGAATAAGACCAATTTCAATAAGCAGAAAGACCTTGAAAAATTGTTTCACTTTTGTGCACATGCTTAAATTTGAAGCGATGTGTACGGATGAACCAACAAACATAAATTAAGCAGGATTACAAAACGGCATTGCCCGTGTTGGTGTTTTTTTTCCAAACTTAAAGCATTTACAAAGCGTAAAAAGAGACCGCCGAATGTTGCATGTTTCCCGGCAGGAAAAGCGGGGGATGGTCTTTTTAAGAAGGTGCCATCTTATAAAGATTACATAAGATTTTATAGAGATTACGGGCGATTTTATAGAGATTACAGGCGATCTTATAGAGATTACAAGAGGTTTTGTAAAGATTACAGGCGATCTTATAAAGATTACCGAAGATTTTATAGAGATTACAGGAGATTTATAGAGATTACAGGAGATTTTATCCCGACCTTTTTCACGTATGCTTCAACCTTTCTCGGCTTTGTACAGGCGTTTTCTAATATTTGCCGGTCCCACGGATTTTTACCTGGCCTTTTTGCGATTTAGTTTGGCTGTTTCCTGATTTGGTTCACAAGCCCAGGGTAGCTACCCGTTAGAGCCGCCGCCTGGCCTGCCTGTCCGGTAGGTAGGTCCCATGACCAACGGCATAATTTTTCCATTATTAATTCCCGTTTGACAAGAGAACGATAATCAACATTTCATTCTTCTTATTTTCCGAGCTCATAACTTG
>CAWGWY010000025.1:0-9501 GCA_963826435.1 uncultured Chitinophagaceae bacterium
ACCGTTTAAAAATTTTGTGTAAGCCTAGTATAATAGCCGAATTGGGTACTACATCGTTTGAAATAACTTATTACATCGTTTGAAACAATTACTATAAAATTTTAATTTTTACGGTAATTTCATGTACCATGACCAAAAGAACTTAAGTTGAAAAAAGGAAAAACATTAAAAGACATTGCCAGGAAATTAAATATGTCTATCTCAACTGTTTCAAAAGCACTTAATAATGATACTTCCATCAGTACACTTACCAAAGCAAGAGTGCAAAATCAAGCGAGTGAATGGAATTATATACCCAACGAGTCGGCCCGTGATTTTAAACTAAATAAGAGTTTTACGGTTGGATTGATCATTGAAGATCTGCTCGATCAATTTTATGTATTGGCAGTTAATGGAGTCGGGAGATCGCAAGAAAAAAAATTATAATATTTTAATAGTTGAGTCTCATGAGGATGTCGCAAGGAAAAAACATCGCAAATACTAAGATCAGAAACCGGGTGGATGGCATAATCATATCGACTACAAAAAATACTGTGGATATGGCATTTTTAAAAGAGTTTAGATTAGTTGGGATACCCGTAGTGTGTATAGTAAGGGAACCTCAAGATCATTCTTTTAATTATGTTGTTATCAACAACAGGGAAGGTGCATTTAAAGCAACAGACTTTTTAATTAAAAAAGGACATTTCAGAGTAGCACATTTAATGGGACCCGAGACCCTACAAATTTTTCATATTCGCTTTGAAGGATATAAAGAAGCATTACAAGAGAATGGAATTCCGCTAGATTTAAAATTAGTAAAAGTGGTTGATTTTAGTAAAAGGGAGACGGAAAAAGCCATGAATGAATTAATGAAATTAAAATCCCCACCTTCAGCAGTTTTCACTTTCAAGAGTGATATTACGTTAGACGCAATTGAATTTTTGAAAAAAAAATACCCAAACAAATTGGATTTGACCGATTTTACAGATTTTGGCAATCTTCCCTTGTTTGATTATCTGGACTATAAACCAATAGCCTCAATTGAAGAAGATTTTGATGAAGTAGGTAAACAAGCTGCGAAACTGGTCTTTGAAATGTTAATGAAGAAAAGGAAATACAAAATGAAGCGTATGGAAAAATAGAAATCCCCTGTAAACTAGTAGTCAATAAATAGATTTTGACATAGCATACTATAAACAAAATACATCCTGAAACTATGGTTATAGTGGCTTTTTTTTAGCCAATAATTTTTTCTCTTAATTGCTCCGATGCCACAGGGTCGAGGCCTAACACGGTGCCGACTCTGCCTTGTATGTGACCTAAAATGCCGTTAGGAATTGTGGCCATATTTTTCGATTTTAAAATTATATAATACGGTTCTTTTAATTCTTGTTGTCGTTCTGTTGTTATTATTCTTTATGCGCCTTGTGCCTGGCTCGCTTTTACGTTGGGCCAAAGTTAGTTGCAACGTGGCTGTAATCTGTTCGATGAGTTTCGACCGAAGAAATATCTCGAAAACTATCATACAAGTTTCAAACTGAATAAGCCCAAAAACGATATTGTAGTAAAACATAGGAGGAGGAAAGTTATTGTTAGCGTTACAGGAATTATAAGAAGATGAATACCCTCCGCAAGGTATAAACACAGATGATGGGTAAGAATGGGATTCGCGGGTAACCAGTTCGCAAAAAGACACCCGTGCCGGCCACGCCTCGCCCTACCGCTTGTAGTGAACAACCAGCGGACAAAACGGCCAAAAAGGCCCTGAAGCAAAGACCAAACTGAATTCGGGGGTGACAGGAACATGTAACCTATCAGTTATACATCTCCTGCATCCGGGCTTCTATATACCTTTTTATAGTTGCCATTATTACATCCTGTGAAGTGGTATTCGGGAACACCCATGTTTTATCGCGCTTCCCGCCTAAGGGTATGCCAGCATTCCATGTAATGCTCACGCTATCCAATTCATCTCTGATGCATAATTTGCCGCCCGTAGCCGTGTTATCAATAGCAAGTAAAATATGCTCTTCATGAATCTTTGAAACCCGTGCGTTGGGGAGTTGCAAAAAAGACCTGACCAGCATTTTATAATTGGTGAGCGGTCCTGCCTGGTCGCCGGCAAATGCCTCTATTTCTTTAGGTCTCTTTCTGTAGAAATAATACAAACAAACTGCAATAGGTACTAAGTTGATTGGTACAGATGTAATCATGGTTCAAAGGGGTTGCCCAAATATAATATGGAAAATTTAATTGACCGTGCTCCCCGGCAATAACTTATGAGAAATTACGGAATGTTCAGAAGATTGCGGAAGGGCCTTCCACTATACCGGCACCGTAAGAGAGAGCACTACGCCCTTTCCCGGCCTGATTCCAGGCTAAAATTACCTCCTATGGTTTCTACCCGCCGCGCCATATTGATAAAGCCGATGCCGCTGCTTTTAATCTTATCCGCATCGAAGCCTCTGCCATCGTCGGCAAGTGTTACCTGTAGCGTGTCGCTTCGAAAGCTAAAGGTGATCTTTATGTTTTTGGCGCCGGAGTGTTTCTGGCTGTTGCGGATAAATTCCTGCGTAATCCTGTACAGGTTTACGGCTATTAGAGGTTCGGGTTCTTTACCGTCGCCATGTATTTCCAAAGAATAGTGTATGGAGTCAACCGCATTGAGATGTAGTACCAGGGCGCTGAAGGAAACAGCAAGGCCTTCTTTTAAATCGCCGGGCAACAGGTCGTGCGACACCTTGCTGGTAAGCAGCAGTGCATTGGTGAGTGTATCGAGGCTGTGGTTCAATACCTTCCTGGCAAGGGGAATGTTGTCGTCAATCACTCGCAGCGCGGTGCCAAGGGTAAGCTTTACGGCAGCAAGATCCTGGCACACGCCATCGTGCAGCTCCGCGGCTATGCGGTGCCGTTCCTTTTCTTCTGATTCTATAATGGCTTTAAAAAGCTTTCTTTCAAACAGCTTTTGATCGCTCAGGTCCTGCAGGGTCCCAAATACAACTCCCTCATCACCGGGATCGCTGCCGGCATGTATCGCGTTGGCGGTAAGGTATTTTACATCGCCCCCGGGGGTAACTATTCTAAAATCCAAAGGAGGTACTTCCTGCCATGCAAGAAAATGTTCAATGACCTGCGCCACAATTTGCTTATCGCCCGGATGTACGTAATTTAAAAAGCCATCAATAGTATTAATTTCATCGTGGCTGGTGATATTGAATATGATTTGGTAGGTATTGCTCCACTGTATTTTTTGGGTATTGTTGTTCCACTCAAAACTTACAAGCCCGGCAATTTCCTGCGCCTCGTTTAGCTGCCGTTCCCGTTTGCTTAATGCTTCCAGCGCCTTTTTTCTTTCAGTAATATCTTTGAGGAATACGATAAAAAGCGTTTCGCCGGAGCGGATAAGTTTTGAAATATTCAATGCTATCGTAAGCCACTTCTCTTCTTTATTTAATGCGGTAAAGTCAAATGACATCCCTGTATGTTGATCACTTTGCGCCTGAATCACTTCATTAAGAAATACATCGAATTCATCCCGGTGACCAGGGTGCGTTAATTCCCTTATATTTTTACCTATTATTTCCTCTTCTTTCCAGCCGAATATTACTTCATTCGCCGGATTCCAAAGCAACATTTCGCCCATTGCATTAATCAAAATAACTCCATTTGGTGCACTGGCGATCAGCTGGCTTACATTGGTCTCCGCGTTCTTTAACGCCGTAATATTCAGCCCGTAACCAACCTTGTACTTTCGGTTGTCCTTTGTTTCAAAGGGTTCCATTATACGCAGGATGTATTCGGTTTCGCCGGCATTGTTTTTTAATTCTTCTATCCATTCTATTTTGCCACCGGCCCTGTCCATTCTATCCAGGAACTTTTGCCGCGTATCGGCAAGTTCCATGGTATTGTTTCTATATGCACAGTAGTCATAGTTTGTTTTTCCCAGTAGCCAATTCCTCAGTTCTTTATCTTTTACGGCATGCTCATTCAAAAAGCAATACCTGTTTTCTTCATCGTACACGGCTATATCCGCGCTTATTGAGTTGAGTGTTTTTTCAAAAAACTCTTTTGTTGTATTGATTTCTTCTGTTGTTCGAACCAGCTTTGTGATATCGGTAATCACACCTTCAATACCATCAACTTCATTCTTATGATTTCGGTAGTACTGGGCATTTACACTTACCGTTTTCACCGAGCCGTCTTTGCACTTAAGATCAATTTGAAAATCCAAAGCCTTACCAAGCTTATCGAGTTGCCTCGTGAATAATTTTCTTTCTTCTTTATTCGTGTAAAAATCAACAAACGACTTCCCCTGCAACTCTTCAGGCGTATAACCCAACAATGAAAAACAGGCTGGAGTAATGAACCGGATAATTCCCGAAACGGTAGTGCGCAACATTACGTTGGGAAGATAATTGAACAGGTTGCTGTATTTTTCTTCGTTTTTAATAAGTTCATAATTTACCTTAAGCTGCTGTGTTATATCACGGGCCGTTTCTATAATATATTGCTTATTATCGTCCGTTGTAAGCACCGTAAGCTGGGCCTGTACATCTACGAGTTCCCCATTCTTCTTTTTAAAGACGGTTTCTATAGTCCCGAAGGAGCCGGGGGTATCAATGATGCTGCTGAATTTATCCTGCAATTGCTTTTCAGTATAATTGGGTTTAATATCCTGCGGTCCCATTTTTAACAACTCTTCTCCTGTATAGCCGAGGTCGTGTGCAGCCGTTTTGTTAAAGCCAATAAACTTCATGGTATATGGGTCAATTACCAGGAGATGGTCGGCCGAAGCATCAATGGCCTTTAACATAAGATCCGCATCTTTTATTATGAACTTTTTTAGAGCATGTTGTTTCCTACGCTCCAGTTTTTCCATAATAACCTCTGCCAGCAGGAGCAGGCTTTTAACCTGCTGATCGGTTACCTCCCTGGGTTTGTGGTCTATTACGCAAAGTGTTCCAATGGTTAGATTGCTAGTGCTCTTTAAGGGAACACTCAGGCAGAAAATTACCGGAGTACCGGCTTTTACCTGGGGATTATCAGCAAAACGGGAATCTGTTCTGGCATCATTGACTAATAAGTACGCTTCAGGATACTCAAGGAGATGGTTGCAGAGGGCAATCTGTCTTGGCACCTGGGTAAGGTCGAATCCTATTTTTTCTTTAAACCACTGCCTGGCATCGTCGATAAAGGAAATAAATGAAACAGGGGCCTGGCAAATTTGAGATGCCAGGTAAATACAGTTATGGTACTCTTGTTCTCCGGGAGTATCAAGAATACCGTATTCGTGCAATGCACGCAGGCGTAGCGTTTCATGTTTCACTAGCATATAGGATTGGCACGCAAAGATAATTATTTATAATATCTATTTACGCTTGTGAATAACCTGAGTGCACGAAATTTTTAGCACCCCTCTTACCAGTTACCTGGTTCTATGATACGTGCTAATATTTCTAACACAGTTAGCTGGGCATTTTATATAGAGCCAGACGGCACCCGGGCGTGTATAAATGTGCAAAAAGATTTATATAACCCTCAATAAATTATCTTGTTTAATTATTTGATTTATAATACACACTTCCCGGAACAAACCAACTTGATGCACAGCAAACTTCACCATCCTGTGACGTGTTTCAACTTGCCGCACTGCCTCCCAACATATAAGTTCAGCATTTTATTCGACGGCAAGTATAAATTGACCTGCTTACAGAACTCTTTAAAACATCGACAAAAAAGAGCTGGTGAAAATAATCCTGGAAGCAATTCCGGCGGAGAAATAAATAGAACTTGTTTGTTTCCCCACAATTTCAAACGTGCAAATCAAAGCCGGCTATAAATTCCAGATACACCACGTGTGGAAATATTAACTGAGTAGCTTTAAAAATAATCGTGATATCACTATTTGGAATTCGTCGGGGGCTTAATCCATACATGATAATGAATGATTTATTTCCATGCGTTATTCAATTTAATCACAAATACTCCAGATGATGGTATATCGCCAGGCTCAATCGGCGATAAATCTATAGATATGTTTTGCCTTGCTGTTTCCATGCTAAAGATTTATCCTCTTCCTAATATCGTGGCTTTAGAACCTTTGACTGTTGTGATATTTTTTAATAAACGCTTTGAACGATAAGAAGGGACTATGCAATAAATATCTTTATTTTTTTGCGTGAAGAAGCAGTCAATATGCGCCGTATCTTTCCGCCGGGATCACCATTTCAGCAGCCCTATAATCAGCCATAATCATTTGCCAGGATTTTTGAGTAAAATCTTCTGTGAATGTTATTATACATTGAGTTCAGAAATCCCTGTCGGAGAAACCATTAACTTGCTCAAATGATCACAAAAGAATCTTGGGTTAGTAGGTTGATACGAATCAACTTTCCGTAAAGTATAATTTATTTAAGAAGCGGATTAATTATTTTACACGGAAGCGCCAGGAAGACTTTGGCTTCTTTTTCATTTCTTAAAACATGCAGCCTTTGTTGCTTCTTTTAGTGAATTTACTTTTACTTGGGATATAAAGATTATTGCGAACAGAAAATAAAATTATTTTGCCTAAAGCCAACACACGACAAATAGATTCACGACCTCTCCAATGGATTTTTTTGGAAAAGGTCGTGGCATCAGGATAACCATACAAATCATGATAACATTCATACTTTTAATATTAGTAAGCTGATAAAATAAATCCTATAAAAAACTATTGGGAAAATGAAAGAGTTAATATTAGGATGGTCGTATTTAATATTTGCATTTACCTGCCGGCGCAGGAGCCGAATGATTGGGAAAACCCGCAACTCGTTTCACAAAATGCAATGCAGCCGCATGCCATTTTATTCCATATGGAAGTGAGCAGGATGCAATGCAAAAAAATATCTCTCGCCGTTTATATTATCATTAGATGGCTTATGGAAATTTCAGTTGGCAAATAATCCATCAGAACGGCCAGAAGATTTTTATAAAAAGATTTTTGATGTAAGCAAATGGAACAATATAAAAGTGCCCGCCAACTGGCAGGTGGAAGGTTTTGATAAATTTATTTTCACTGATGTGGAATACCCGATTCCACCCAACCCTCCTTTCGTTCCTAAAGATTATAATCCTGTTGGTTCATATAAAAGAACATTCACTGTTCCGTTCAACTGGAAGGGTAAAAATGTATTTATTCATCTCGGAGCAGTTAACTCTTTTTTTTATTTATGGATAAATGAACAGTATGTTGGCTTAAGCAAAGACAGTAAAACACCTGCGGAATTTGATATTAGCAGGTATTCTACAAAAAGGGGAAAATACCGTGTCTATACAGGTATTTCGTTTCAGTGATGGCACTTATCTTGAAGGCCAGGATATGTGGAAACTGAGCGGCATTGAAAGAAGTGTTTATTTAATTGCAAGACCAAAACTTTCGGTGTATGATTTTTTTGTAAAAGCAGGATTAGATGAAAATTATAAAAATGGATTGTTTGACTTAAAAGTCACACTAAAAATTTGCCGGCTAAAAACCAAAGCTCCAATCGCTACAGGTAAAAATATTAGATGATGAAAACAAGGTTATCTATCAGCACAATCAAAATTGAATTCAGCAAAAGAATTTCATTTTTCTCACACCTTCACAATGTAAAAAGCTGGAATGCAGAGTACCCAAATCTTTATAAACTTATCATCAATCATCTTGATGAAAAAGGAAAATAATTGAATCCATTTTACAAAATATAGGATTTAGAACCGTGGAAATAAAACATGGTTTATTGCTCGTAAATGGTGTTGCCATAAAAATAAAAGGGGTGAACCGGCATGAACATGATATGTACAACGGGAAAGTTATTACCGAGAAAGCATGGTGAATGATATTCGTTTATTTAAACAATATAACATTAATGCCATGCGCTGCAGTCATTATCCTAATCGTGAGGAATGGTATGACCTGTGTGATAAATACGGCATTTATTTAATAGATGAAGCAAATATCGAATGTGATGGCATGAGCTTTCTCCCATCAATACTTTAACGGATAAACCCGATTGGAAAGCCGCTTACTTAAATCGTACACAACGCATGTTTGAACGGGATAAAAATTATTGCAGCATCATCACATGGTCGCTGGGCAATGAAAGCAGGTGGGGAGATAATTTTGTTGCTACTTATAATTATCTCAAAGCAAGCGATGGCACGAGACCCGTTCAGTACGAAGAAGCGAGAGACAATCCTTATACCGATATTATTTGCCCGATGTATAAATCACTTAACGTTATGCAGGAGTATGTAAAGGAATGGCACGAGCGCCCTTTTATACAAGTGGAGTATGCTCATATGATGGGCAACAGCGGCGGCAATCTTAAAGATGACTGGGATATGATGCACAAATACCCGCAACTGCAGGGTGGCTTTATCTGGGATTTTTGTGACCAGGCTTTTAAGAGAAAAGATAAAAATGGAAGAGACATTTGGGCATACGGCCGGGATATGGGCATAGTGGGAAACACAAGCGATACAAGCTTTTGCGCAGATGGTATGTTTGCTGCTGACCGCACGCCACACCCGCAGGCATTTGAAGTAAAAAAGGTGTATCAAAATATTTCGTTTGAACCGGTTAGTATCACCGACAATACTTTCCGAATCACCAACCGGTTTGATTTTACAAATCTGAATCAATATAATTTTCATTGGTATATAAAAGCCGATGGAAAAATTATAAGCAAGGAGATCCGGGGATATTGATATTGCACCACATCAGTCAAAAAAGATTGTGCTAAATATTACCGGCGTGGATATAAAACCCGCAACTGAATATTTTTTATACATAGAAGCAAAAACAAAACAGGGCACTGAGCTTATACCAAAAGATTACCTCGTTGCATGGGAACAATTTGAATTACCCTGGCATAAAGATGAAACTGCAAAGGACCAAACAAATTATCCTGCATTGCGACAGTCAGACAATACGCAGGAAATAAAAATCTACAATGAAAATTTTTCTGTCTCTTTTAATAAACAAACAGGATGGCTGCAATCTTATACGCATCAAAATAATTCATTTTTAAAAGAACCATTGGAGCCGTATTTCTGGCGTGCAGCAACAGATAATGATATAGGAAACAGCCAGCAAATTCGCTATGCCGTTTGGCAGCACGCGGCTGATGATGCAAGGCTTGATAGCTTTACCATAAATACAATTAGTGAACAACAAACAGAAGTAAGAGCAGCATATTACTTACCGCATGTAGATGCAAAATATTTTATACAATATTCTATATCGGCAAACGGCGATGTGCTTGTACATATAAATATGAAAGCCGGTGATAAAAACTTTCCAGAAATGCCACGCTTTGGTATGCGGGTTATCATGAACCCGGCTTTTGAAAACGTTACCTGGCTGGGCCGTGGCCCTTTTGATAATTATTGTGACAGGAAGGATGCCGCGGCTGTTGATATTTATAATATGCCTGCCGACAGCCTTTTTCATCCTTATGCACGTGCGCAGGAAAGTGGCTATAGAACTGATGTACG
>CAWGWY010000026.1:0-212500 GCA_963826435.1 uncultured Chitinophagaceae bacterium
GCATATTGGCGCGAGTATGCGGCTTAGCTTTCTGCTTAGCGTACTCGTGCCATTGAATACTAACTATAACTTATTGAATTGGCACTTATATTTTAAATTTATTCTTACGGCTTTAAGATATCTTTTAACTACCGCACAAGCATGGCTAACTCACAAGGCTATTCGACAAAGCTTGTGAAATGAAGGGGGGAACTCGAACATTGTAATTGCTTTTAAGCTATGTTAAAGACTTGCAGTAACAAAGGATTTATCAGGGAGCCAGTCATTCTCCATTATTCAAAGCTATCATTCATTAAAATTGCCTTAAGATAAAAGTTATGGCCGTCATTAGTGAATTTATATCCTCGAATTCCTTCGCTTGTGGGAGCAAGTTGAATTAATTTAAATCTTAGCAAGGCATCAGTTATTTTTTTGTCAATTATTCCGACATCTATGCCGGTGGTGAAGTGCTTACCTTCAAAAAGTAAATAATCGAATAAGGTTATTTCATTTCCTTCCCACTCAACAAAATCTCTATCTAAAAGTTTTTCTAACTGATTGTAAGTCATACCTAAATACAAAGCATTATCATGATTCTCAGTATTAATCTTTTCTCTCAATTCAGAATTTTCTTTGGTTAACCGTGCAATTTCTTCTGCCAAAAATCCAGTATTAATTTCCTTATCACCTCTGATCCAGCCAACTAGTTCTTTCCTGTAGTTGAGGTCAGATAATGTTTCATGTATGGCAATCTTAATATCTTTCTTGTCATCCCAAAATTTTACAAGAGCGTTTAAAACTGCTTCCTTAAAAGTTTTTAATTGAGTTGGATTGTCCTCCTCAATTGCCAATATACCCATTGTCTTAATTTTTTGATCAAGGGCAGATTGAGATATCACAATCGAAAATAATGGCTTTTCTTTCTTCAGAGCATACTCATATTCCATTTGTATATAGCTTTTACCAGATTTTTTATCAACGCTTCCATAACGACCTCCAAGAATTAATAAGTATACATCAGATTCATCAATCCATCTTTCAATAACAGTCATTTGCGACTCATCACCTGCCGAAAATAATTCCATACCAGCAGGTATATTTCCTGAAGATAGAATTGCTTCAACTGCAGCTTGTCTTTCTTCTTTCAAATCTGTGTAGGTCGAAGAAACAAAAACCTGTAATTTTTTATCTTTCATTCCAACTTATTTTATACGGAGTTTTCAATTTTTGCTATTTACGTTTCCCATCTCCCCCACCACCCTCACCGTCTCCACACTCACCCTGCACACCCGCATCAACAAATCAATCACTTTCTCTTTATAATCGGCGAACTTGTAGGTGTTGAACTTCTCTGCTATGGTTGGGTCTTTGGGTTTCTTTTCTTTGTATTGATCGAGTATCCATTCCAGGGCGGAGCGGTTGCCGGGTTTGTATTCCCAGGCTTCTTTTTATTATTGATCTTAAATATTTTTTCGAATTCGTAATTTCTTTTTACTTAATACTGAAAATGCATTCAGTAATTCTTCCGAATGCTTTTCGATGGCCATTATTACCAATCGAATTTTATCGTCAATATTAACTCCGGCAAGTCTTAAAAGCATTGCACCGGCATGTGGCATCTTTCGAAAAACAAGCTCATCACCAAAGTCCTTATCCTCGGTTAAAATATAGGCGCCTTTTTCTGATGCAAGTTGAATGATGTCAACATCAGGCGTGCCAGCCATCATTTCCTGAATCGAAAATATTTTGCAACCGGCTTCCCTCAAAGCTGCAGTAATTCTTGCGTCGGTACTTTCATCTACTATTATCAGTGGAAAATCATTCAACATCTATTAGGGTTTCATTTCTTACAGATGCTGCGCCGTAGGATATACAGGCAAGTATGGATTCTCTTTTTAAAAAAGGGTAAGCTTTTAAAAGCTCTTCAATAGTTTCTCCGGCACCTATCTTTTCAAGGATTAGATCAACACCAATACGCGTATCTTTTATTACAGCCTTGCCTCCCAGCACACCGGGCTTTTGTTCTATATGATCCGTTATCATAAAATTATTTTGATTTAAAGTTACAAAATAAAGAAAGTGAAATGCCTAACCCGGAACGTTCTATAATGATTTCCATATTTGATAGTAGTGCAATCAATGAATCGTCATTGCCATCTCCCTCACAATCACCACCGTCTCCACGCTCACCCTGCAAACCCGCATCAATAAATCAATCACCTTTTCTTTATAATCGGCGAACTTGTAGGTGTTGAACTTTGCTGCTATGGTTGGGTCTTTAGGTTTCTTCGTATTGCGGAACTTGTACAAGGAAGATAATTATTTATCGAAATCTATAAATCTGCATTTAACCTTATCAAGTTTATCAATGAAATACTTAAAACTTTCGGATTTTTTATAGATCATTTTAAAATTAGCGTTTAAAAATAGTTCTACCCCATCAGTAGTTTTACTATAGCTACCTTTTACTTTTTTTATATGGCTTACTCCATTGCAGCCTTCTGTTTTCTTAGGCTTCAATTCGTTCGTTTTAAGACTGTCCCAATCTGCAATTATCCAATTTTCAAACATTCTATCCGCCACTCCGATTAAACACTCGTCCTTTATTCCCTCTAAAACCAATTTGTTTTGCAATTCTTCTGCAATAGTCGCAAAAGATTGCTTGCGTTGCTCTTTATCGATGACAATAATTATTGGATAATGTTTATTACCGAGTATCCGTATCAATGAAGATATTCTTTTTGCCATAGCTACGATGGAAACGCCTTTACCATTCAAATCTGTTCTGCTGATTGGAAGCCCTGGACAAATTTTTTGAATAATCAATTTTTCTGTGAAACCATCAACTATAAATGCAGGTTTACTCATTAGATAATGCATTTGAAAAATAGAAATAACCAAGACCAAAGCCACTTGCGGATATTTCCTTTTTTACCGACCTCAAATTTGATACGCGATTTGCTATTGTTCTACCTCCTTCAAGGGTAACAATTATTAATTCTTCAGGCTTGGCGTAATTTAAAAGAGATTCGCTATGTGTTGTCATTAAAACAAAGGAGAACAGCTTCTTTTCTGAAAGATGATCTCTCATAATATTTACAATTTCCGCTTGCATCCAAGGGTGAAGAAAATTTTCTGGCTCTTCAATTGAAAAAATTGTTTTTGACGTTAAGATTGCCGTTATCAATGTCAGCCACTTTATTGTACCGTCTGACATCGATGCTAGCGGTAGCACAGCTTCATAGTCTCCAGAGGAAATACTAATTTTTATGATAAGCTTATTACTAAAGGGATCGTTTTCCACGCTTAGATGTTTGATTGTGGAGTTCGCTAATCTTAAAAAAGCCACTATACGATCAAGTGTTTTTGGATGAAAAAACATCCTTTGTTCATCCGGGAAAAGATAAAATTGGCTGACTCTCGGCTGAACTCTAGGTTGCTTTTTTTCATTGCATATAATGTTGTCGCCAATCCTGACCCGTCCTTTTTTATTTCTGGTGGTGATGCCGCATCCTCCAACTCTTTAACCTTGCTAGGAATTATATTAAAAGTTTCGCCACCCCTCAAGTCCAATCTTATTAGGCGAGCATAATCTGTTACTCTGAATAAAGGGTGGATAATGCTGTAATATGATAAATTATAACCTTTTACATAATTTTTTATAGACGCCTCAACTTTCTTTCCAGATGCTCCTTCACCATAGTACATTCTCGACGAAATTTTTTTTGTATCAAGGCTAATTATTTCTATCTCATTATTAGATTCTCCATCCGTTTCAAACGCCAGATCTATATCCCATTTATTGTCATATAATTTAGAGTCAGGATCGTCCCAAAATTTAGAAGCTGTTCTAATTCTCATATTTTGTTTCCCAAAAAATAAGTTATCTTTTTCAAAAGAAATGTTTATTCGAAATTCGTATTCATATACAATAAACTGTTTTGAGGAGATTCGATTTGCTCCATAAATCTTTGCTTCGATAAAATCCTGATACTCTTCGTTACCTACTTTTTTAAAAATTGAGCCAGCTCCTCCAAGGTGGCTGACGGCGGTTCCCACTTGATTAGTTATTATATGGGATAAAAATTCAAAGAAAAGAATAATGTTGGTTTTGCCAGCTCCATTTGGCCCGACTAATATATTCAGACCAGGTTTTAATTTTAATTTAAAATCTGTTAATGACTTAAAACCGTTTACCTCAATTTTTGTAATCATATTAAGTATTTCAGAATTGAATTTACAATTAAATTGAAATAGGCGTCCTCTCACTTCTTGTACTCCATCAAATCATCCCCTCGTGGAATTTTAGGTTGTGGCCGCATGTCTCCTTTATAACGTTGTCGACTGTAACTGCACAACGGAAGTTCAACTAATAGATTAAAGGGAAACAAATATCTTTTCCTGTCAGCCTCTGCATTTGTTCTTGTTCAATCTATAAATAGATCAACGCTTTGAAAGCCGACGATAATATCTACTTTTTACAATCATTGATATAAGTTTCGTTGAAACCCTTAATAATAGGCTTGGGTAGCCTGAATTTCTATCCGAAGCATCTTATATTATAAAGAGCCTGTCTAAATCGGCGAATATACTTTTTAAGTATCGTCTGGTCTATAGTTCACGAGCTCCTCCTAATTGTTAGTTATTAACAAAATTTAGTATTCACAAAAAAAAAGAAGCAAAAAAATAAGTAACGTAGCCACATGTGGCGTTCATAAACGCTATAGCTTTATAAACTGTTTGTATTGCCTTGCGGCACCATTTATTTTTATGGAATAGCAACCCGCCTGCAGGTTTGTAATATTAATGTGAAGGTTATTGTACCCGTTATAAGTTTGCACCTTAAGTTGCTTAACAATTTTCCCTTGCACATCCATGAACTCAATGGTTACTGCTTCCTCTTTGGGGCTTAGCCATTCGATATTTAAAAAGTCTTTTGCAGGGTTAGGAAATATCGTAAATGTTGACGCATGTTTTAATCGTACCCGAATGGTCTTACTATACGTACCGCTTTCATTTTTATCAACGCTTTGGAGACGGTAAAACAAAAAGCCATCTATTGAGTTCACCGCCGTCATGTCAATGAAATTATATTCATTTGCAATTCCGCTTCCGGCTATCACCGGCACTTTACCTATCGTTGTAAAGTTGCGGCCATTGTTGCTTCGCTGTACATTAAAGTATGCACTATTGTTATCGGTAAAGGCTTTCCAGGTTAATGCTACTTTATCATCGTGCCAGGCCGCAGAAAATTGGGTGAGTGTTACAGGCAGTGCTGCAAAGCTTACTTTTCGTATTCGTGCATTACCATAGTCAGCAATATACAAGTTGCCGGCATTATCGAAGGCTACGTCAGCCGGATAATAAAGCTCCGCATTTTTTGGCAGCCCGCCATCTCCGCTGAATCCCGGAGTTCCATTACCTATAACTGTTGTAATTATTCCTAACGTATCTATTTTACGAATAACATGATTTAAAAGATCCGCTACATATATCGTTCCGTCTTTAGCTACGGTTAGTGAAGAGGCATGATTCAGGCTGGCTGCGTGTTGCGGGGCCACCATCGCCGCTATAGCCGGACGTAGCATTTCCCGCAAACGTAGAGATGATACCGTTCTTATCGATCTTGCGAATAACACTGGTATCGGTGTCTATAAAATAAATATTTCCTTTTTTATCAAGGGCTATCCCTTCCGGGAGTCCTATTTCCGCATTGACTGCTAATCCTCCATCTCCGCTATAACCATTCACACCGGTACCTGCTATAGTGGTAATGATTCCACTGGTATCTATTTTGCGAATGCGTCGCCCCTGGTCTGAAACATAAACATTGCCCGTATCATCCACCGCTACATAGGAAGGATGCTCGAACCTTGCATTTATTGCCAGTATATTATCCCCATTATATCCGCCGCCATTAACAACATCAATACCTGCAATGGTATTGATGATACCATCATTGGTTACTTTACGCACCCGGCTTTCGCCATCATCTACAATAAATAAGTTTAATGCACTGTCTAATGCGATGCCCCAGTTATAATTCAACTCTGCGATTAATAGCCGGTCCGCCATCTCCGCTAAAGTTTCTTACACCCGTTCCTGCGACGGTGGTGATAATTCCGTTATTATCTATTTTTCGAACCCTTGAATCGTCCAGGTCAGAAATATATAAGTTGCCAAATTTATCCAGTGCAATGGTTTCGGGTAAAAATTGGGCCTGCAGTGCAGGAATATTATCTCCATTGTACGTCCCCGACCCATTGCCGGCTACAGTAGTTATAATTTGCGCCTTGATAGTGTGCGTAAGGATACAGCTCATAATTATAAGTAGTGCAACTGTGGAGCAAACTTGTAATGAATATTTCATGGTTTAATATTTTCAGGAAATGCAATTGTTTGGCAACTGATATTCTATGTATTTAAAATAAAGAAAGATTCAGTAATAAATGATGGTGGAAAAACCTGATTTTTAAAATCGTCTTTCGTTTCAGGCTGGATCCGGCTAAAACCATTCAATTGGCATACCCGATTCCGATATTCAAATCAATAACCTTATTATTTTTACCCTGTCAAATAAAATACTAAAAAGAAAACAAATTATTTTTCCCTGTTTTTATAATTCATTCTTTATAAAAGAAAGTTTACTTGTCAAAGACATATTATCTTTTTCTCTCCTCACAATACCTTTTCAATAAAATGAATTTTATTAACCCAAAAAGTTATTTCCCTTACCCGAAAAAGTATTTTCTTTTCTGTAAAAGCTAATTTCTTTTCCGGGTTTTTTATTTTATTTCCGCGAAAAGTTATTTTGTTTTCCTGCTCTTTCATTTTCTTTTTCCGGACTTTCAAAAAAATCGGGCAAAAATACCTGCCGGAACAGCAGCATTAATTACGATGTTTGAAAGTACTTATACCCTGTTTTAAATTATTTTAATTTTTTTCGGCTTGGCGGGGGCGTGAGTATGACCCGTTTTCAACGTAAAACTGCCACCTGTTCCTCGCGGGAAGCTAATTTTTCTTGCATAAATGCAAGAAAGCGAGGCTATTGCAAAACCCGAATTAATGAATTTGCTTTGTTCCGCAGTTTACGATTAACTGCACCCCTGCCGGTAAGAGGGATATTTTTTAAAATTTTAAATTCCGAACTTATGAATTCAATGGACGAGTATTTCGCAAACGTCACGCGGCCTTTCAACGGTTGGTCAGACAAGAAGATGGCCACTGAAAGTAAGGCTATTGAGCTGGCGCTTACGGGAAACCCCTTCTTCCCCACCACTCAGCCAGGTATCACTGACTTTGGTGAGACAGTGGGCGCTTTGTTTCCCAACTTGCAAAAGCCGGCACCCGCGACCTGAACGCGGTAGCTGCGAAGAATGCAAGACGAAGGGACCTGGTCTTCGCTTTGGTAACGCTGAGCAATTCTGTTGCGCTTACGGCTAATGGTAACCGTGAAATGCTGCAAAGCACGCTTATGCCCATCAGGAAAATTTCCGCAACCGGTGGTACTTAAAACTCCTGAGAATTTCAGGATTACCAGCGGTAAAAATCCGGGTGAGCTTTTCCTCAAAGTAAAAGACAGCGGAAGTGTTCTCTCATCTTCGACTATACTGAAGATCCGCCAACAGCCACAAGCGTGTGGACACGTACCAGTTGCAGCAAATGCAGCTGCACCGTGGGCGGTTTCAGCCAGGAAAACAATACTGGTTTAAAGTTGCTGCAGTAGGCACCCACGGCCAGCTGATGTGGGGAGAAACTATTTTAAGCCCCTTTGTGCAATAGTTTTCGCATTACTAACACAAAAGGCCACTTGCAATAAGTGGCCTTTTTTATGTAGCATAATGGTAAAGATCACTGGCAGGACTGTACGAAGTAAGCTTCTGCATTGCTCACTACGTGGCGGTATGAACAATTTTTTTTGAGGTGATGTTTATTGTACGGTAAGAGAGCCCAATATTAAAAGGCTTTTTCCGGCATTAACGGTAAGTGATGCCCCACTTTGAAATACAACAGCAACATCGAGAATACATGCCCCGTTTATAATAACGCTGTAGCCGGATGGTAACGTTGCCGGGGGTACGATGCCGCCGGCCCAGTTAGCAGGGTTACTCCAGTTACCTGTTCCGGTAAAAGTAAAAGTAGTTACCGCGGCACCTCCTAATGTAAGCTTACATAACTCGTACCCGCCGGTAATACCGGCGCATTGTCCTGAAAAATAAAGATCACCGTCAAATTGCATGAAGGTGAGATCGGCACCATAGCTGAATATTTGATTATTGGTATTTTGAACTTTTATAAGGCCTGTGCCCGCAGCAGTACCATCACTTTCCCATACTGAATAATCGAAATTATTGGTCATGTATAGTTTATTGTTCCAGATACCTGCAAATTTTGAATACGGTGCTATGGCCTTTACTAACTGGGTGCCCGCAGTGGTTCCATCACTTTTCCATAATTCAAATAACTGGCCATATATTATATACAGGAGTCCGTTAAAAACTATAGGTACGGGCTGGCTGCCATCGGTACCGGGTAATACATCTTTTACTAATTGTATAGTGACGCCATCGCTTACGAATAATTCATTGCCATGTACCTGGTCGTTTCCGGTAAAATAGAGCTTACTGTTATATACTACCATATTTTGAGGAGATCCGCTGTATAATATACCACCACCATCCGGGGCTAAATTCATTACGATATGGGTGCCTGCATTACTGCCGTCCGTCACCCATAATTCGCTGCCATTGGTATAATCAAAGCCGCTAAAATAAAGTTTGTTATTCAACACGGCATAGTTGCCTCCCGACACACCGGGTATTAAATTTTTACTTATAAACAATGTTCCACCGGGCGTGCCGTCGCTTTTCCATAAGCCATATCCTGAGCCCGTGCCATCATCACCGGTAAAGTATATATTATTATTAAGAATGCCGAAAGAGGTGTACCCATTAAAATCCTGTATGCCTGTTTTGAGCAGGATAGTACCGGCAGCAGTTCCGTCGGTTGCATAAAGTTTTTTTAATCCTCCTATATCATAGGTATAAAAAAAGAGTTTGTTATTGGCAACGGTAAAGCTCTGCGGGTACGATCCGTTACTGCCGGGGTAAACATCTTTAAAAAGTACAGTTCCTGCAACGGTGCCATCGCTGGTCCACACTTCCGGGCCGTTGATACCGTCATCACATTGAAAGTATAATTTGTTTTTATAAGACACCAGGTTTCTCACACTGCTTAGAACCGGTGTTGCAGGCCCAAGCTGTAAAGTGGTGGCATCAGTTCCACCGGTTACCCACAGGCTCGCATAGCCGGTATTATCATTGGCAGTAAAGAATAATTTACCATTGCATGGGGTAAGATTAGATGGATAACCATTGCCTCCCGGTACGGTATTGGTTTCTTTTACTTTCACAAGATCCTGGGCATGACATAGGTGTACCCCGGCAAGAAACAGGAATATAAAAAGCAGGCTATTTTTCATACTTTTTTGGAGGTAAAATACATAATCGGTATTATGGTGCAAACACAAAATAGCAGGTGGCTATTATAAATTATCAGTTGACATGATACTTTCCCCGGTAAATGTTTCAAAATCTAAAACTATTTGCTTTATTATAATAAAACCGGGCTGATGAATGTTTATAGTCTTCCAGGCTTTTACACTTTTTTTGCCTCTCCAAAACCTGCTAATCTTTAGCCAAATAAATGGCGCACTCCCCCACCGGCTAATTCAAAGGACCCTATTGCTATTACTAAAAATTTCGCGTTTTTAAATTATATAGATTACAATTTTATTACGCCGGTTGCAATTAAAAAACAAAGCCGGATAACCCCTAAATATTACAACTCATGAATAATCAAAACTCCCATCATTCCGGTGATACTTCAGTTCAAATTGATGAGCATTCTTACTTCTCCCGGTTAATGAACTGGCAGGCAAGAAAACGTAATTTGCCACTATCTGCGTATGGAATGCATAACCAGGATATGGCAATGTTTGTTACCAACGAAATATTGGTAGATCCTGCAGATCATGACTTAATAAACGAGCTGGTAAAACATCATGGCGCTACGGTTGTGCCACCGGCGCCTATTCCCTTAAGGCCCGACAGGTTAACCCACGCTAAGAAGATCGATTTAACTGCTATGCCGCTGCCGGTATTGTTGCGGCTCAATAAAGCGCCCAATGTAGACGGTGCCTGCTCCCTCATAAGTAAGCATGTAAGCACAGGAAAAAAGTACGGGAGCAATGTAACGGTCACTTCTGACTATGCAGCAAAAATGATAGCGTTAGTTGGTGAGTATAAAAATGCAGGCCGCCCCATTGGATTAAATATGGTAGGCAATTCCCAATTGCTTCCCCTGGGCAGTGCTACAGAAAATCATCGTGCAGGAAATAATCCATTTAACTGGAAATCTTTTTCAGGGAAGTCCCGCATTGCCGATGCATGGCAATTAGTAGAATCCTACAGGCAAATACGATCATTATCGCAAAGAACGATATGGGTGGGAATTCTTGACAGCGGTTTCTGGCTGGATGGGGCGGGCTTTGCGTATGCTGCACCCGGGCAGATCGCGTCTGATTTAGGTACCAGGCCGCTTCAGCTAAATCTTTTGGATGAGTCTGCACCGGCCGGTGGCGCCAGCGGTATTCCTAACGGAGATAATTACGAAGCCCCCTGGCATGGCAATGCCGTTGCAAGCGCCGCAACAGCAACCGTCGGGAATTTTGCAGGAGCTGCAGGCTCTGGTGGTACGGTAGCCAATCCGGTACTCTTCAAGACAGATGCATCAATAAGCCAGATAATAAGGTGCCTTCATGTATGCCTTGCGTGGGGTGTGGATGTTTTGAATATGAGCATAAGTATAAGTTATGGTATCGGCGGCTTCGCCTTTCCTAAAAGTACCTGGGAAAATCAATTCAGGTTTGCGTCGGATAACGGGCTTATTATAATTGCTGCCGCCGGTAACGACGACAAGGAATTACCCGATCATGTTATAAGGCCGGCTACACGTACACCGGGTGTAATTACTGTTGGCGCCCTTGACGTAGATTCCCCCGGTGATTACACAAAGAAAGCTTCCTTTTCAAATTACGGCTCCTCTATTGGCATATGGGCGCCCGGCACAAGCATCCCGGTAGATCCGGATGACCTAAATCCCACAGGTGATTTTGACTCCGGTACTTCTATTGCATCCCCGCTCGTGGCTGGGGTAGCAGCTATGATGCGCTATGTGGATCACTCTCTTAACTCAGACCGCATACGGCAAATTCTTTGGGATACGGGTTGGCGTGGCACAGATGGTGTCGCTCCCTGCCTGGATGCTTATGCCGCTGTTTTTGCCTGCATGGGAAACCAACTTCCTGCTGATAACGAGCCCAACGATAGTCCGGCGCAGGCAAGAGAACTTCTGCCTATGGGAAACGGTATTCTTGGCCCCACCTTTAATGGCTATAGCACTCTTACGCGCCGTGGTGATACTGACTGGTGGGTTTTTCATGTAAAGGAATTATCTACCGTAACCATCACGGGTGAATGGTATCAGCGATTGAGCAACTTTTGGATGGAGTTACATGCCGATGATCCCGATAGCCGTGCGACAGATGATATTGTAAAAACACATTCGGTAACAAATGAAATCTCAACACTTACCGGTCCCCTTTCTGCAGGTACATACCGCGTGAATGTGATTGGCTCCGGGGCAACAGCGTATCGCCTCCAGGTGCGCCTTCAACCATTGCCACTGGCAGCAGATATATTTGAACCAAATGACAGATTCGGATCGGCGACTAAATTAATTTTCAAGCCAAGGCCATCTTCTGAATTTACCTTTGTGGGTATTGAATGGGGCCCCGGAACTTTTGAAGCTACGCTGCATAGTGTTACAAATCTTTTCGACGTTGTTCCAAAGATAAACGATGATTACTATCGGCTTGACGTACCGGGAGGGCTCGATATATTTTACATCCCTGCAGTAAAAATCTGGCAAACTGATTTCCCGGTTGATGTAACGCTTTACGATACGTCGCACAACGTTATCAACCAATGGCTGCAGGTTCGCTCTATAGAGATTATGCCGGAGCGTGGCGCCATCTCCTTTTTAAAAATAACGGGCTCTAAGGAGACACGATACAATATCAGCGTGCGCCAAAAAATCAACAGCGATGCAATACCCGGCCCGCTGCAGGAAGAAGATGTAACGGGATTGCCTCCCTGGTGGGGCGACCCCATGCTTAAGCTTAAGGATCGCTTTGAACATTACCTTGTGGATGTAGATACTGGCTTTATACCCGGGAATAATATAGTATTTCAGCAAACAACTGAGCCGCTTACTCTTGAGATTCTCGATCTTGAAGGCAGTACCCTGCGGCAGGGAACCACGTTAAAAGATGGCCGTTCTCAAGTTGATACGGAAGGATTGCAGGAAGGAAAATATGTGTTGCGTGTCTCCCGCCAAAACGATGTGCAGGTGGGTAATACCGCCAATAGGGCTATTGTAAACTTAAACCTTGCGCCACCTTTCTAACGGTATGCCTTAAACCGGCCACGGGCCAGCTAACACAAAAGGCTACCCGACAAGGCTTGCGTTGTGCGGGCTAACGAATGAGAACGGCTACATCAGTACCTTGCTCAACCCCTGAAATTTGGCAAATCATTTTTAATCCCGCAACATCACCTCATCGGCTCTCTGCAATGCTATTGATAAATCGTTTGTTACATATCGTTTACCGATTTGAAACAACAACCTGGACTTTTTAAATTCATTTAGAACCTGGGGCTGAATACCACTTATTATTAATTGTATGTTTTCACTCCTGCACATTTTTAAGACATCTTTTATGGTATGTAATCCTGTAGCATCAATAACCGGAACGTGACGCATTCTTACAATTAAAACTCTGGGCTTTTTTTCTATTACTTTAATAGCATCTTTAAATTTATACACTGCACCAAAAAAGAATGGCCCTGTTATTTCAAATATCTCTACATCTTTTGGTATGGTGATGTTAGCTATAGAATTTTCATCATTTTCGGTTGCATATCCATTAAGTAATGAACCTACGTTACTGATCTTTATCATTCGGCGCATGAATAAAAAAGCGGCAAGTACCATCCCTATTTCGATGGCAAGGGTTAAATCAAATAAGACAGTTAGGAAGAAGGTGGTTATAAGCACTGCGGCATCGCTTCTGCTGCCCTTTGCAATATTTATAAATGTCGTGTACTCGCTCATGTTATAGGCAACAATAATTAGTATACCTGCAAGGCAGCTCATTGGAATCAACACTGCCCACTTACCTACCGCTAACATTATCACAAGCAATGTGATGGCGTGTATGATACCTGCTACAGGGGTTCTTCCACCATTTTTTACATTGGTAGCTGTACGTGCAATAGCCCCTGTTGCAGGTATGCCACCGAAAAGTGATGAAGCAATATTAGCGCCACCTTGGGCCACTAATTCCATATTACTTTTATGATTACCTCCTATCATACCGTCAGCAACTACAGCCGATAATAGACTCTCAATACCTCCCAAAATAGCGATAGTAAATGCGGGACGGATTAAATTTTTAATGATATCCCAGTTAAGAAAGGGAAGAGACGGATAAGGTAAAGACGAGGGAATATTTCCGAAACGGCTGCCAATGGTATCAACGGGTAGATGAAATAATTGCGCGGCCAATGTTGCCAACAGTATTGCTATAAGTGACCCTGGAAAAATATGCGTGATCTTTGAAAAAAATATTACTACCAGGACCGTACCTGCACCAATGGCAACAGCGTACCAGTTAAAAGTTGTTGCATGGTGAAAGTAGGCAACCCATTTTTCTATAAAATCTGAAGGAACGGTTCCCATATTTAAACCAAAAAAATCTTTCATCTGTGATGAAAAAATAATGACCGCTATACCTGTAGTAAAGCCAACAATTAATGGATGCGGAATAAATTTTATCACACTGCCAAAGCGGGCAAACCCCATTAGCATAAGCATGATACCTGCAATGAATGTTGCTACGATAAGACCGTTCACTCCATACTGCTGAACTATGCCATAAACGATTACGATAAACGCTCCTGTGGGACCACCAATTTGTACTTTACTACCTCCAAATGCAGAAATTATAAAGCCCGCTACAATTGCCGTGAACAAACCCTTCTCGGGAGATACGCCGGAAGCAATTGCAAAGGCAATTGCTAAAGGAAGCGCAACAATTCCCACTATGATACCCGCAATGAGGTCTTTAAGAAATTGTTGCCTGCTGTAATTTTTAAGAGTGTCTAAAATTTTAGGTCTGAACATAAATAACTAATATTTTTACCAGTTATTCATTTCTTCTTTTATGATTCTTTCATATTGATTCACTTCATTTGTTTTCCAATCAGGATCATATTTCACAAACCAGCTAAGCCACAGGGTGCGTGAAAATCTCATGATTAACGGTTGCAATACAAGAACCAATGCAGTATTGATGCCTAACCAATAAAATACACGGTTATCATCTACCGAAATACCAATGAATATCCACCAGGCAATAAAAGTAAAACCACTTAAGGCAACAGTAAGCAAATAGCTCACATAGCTTGTGCCATAATAAAATCCTACCTCAATTTCTGTAGGCTGCCTGCATACAGGGCAAGTCTCGTGCATTTTTAAATTATCCTTGATATTATAGGCGTTCCGGTTAATAAAAACCTCCCCTTCACGGCAATGTGGGCACCGGTTCCTGAGTAAGCTCCTGATGTGAGGCTGTTTTTTTTCCTTTTGACCTGTGATAGTTTGTATAGGTAAAGCCAGTGGTAAATTATTCATTTTTTCTATTTTTTGTTTTATTGTAAACGCATTCTTACTTCAGGCTACTTTGGGTATTGAAGTTTTAAATTGGTTTAAAAGAGTTCTGCTATTTTGATATTAGCGCATTGCCGGTAATTATAATTGCATGCGCTATATACTTGTAAAGTGTGCATTTAGTAACTTTGAAGAATATTCATCCGTTATCACGGTATATAAATAGTATCTTGTTTTACGCTTTTATCCAGAATTTTAGCAATTTATCGAAACAGGTTTTTACTACATAGTAACCCTGCGGCATTTGTTCTTCCCAGGTATGATAGGTTGCTACTCTTGTGCCTGCCGGCATTTTTTTCAGTTGATTAAATAAATACAAATTGTAATAGTTATATAAGGATAGACTGTGTTGTATGTTGTAGTCAATTTTTTCGGTACCATCTATATTTTCATAAAAAGAATTGTAAAAATAAAAGTGGTCAAATTGCGTGAAATCCAGTTGTGTAAAATTTCCATGCAAAAAACTCAGGTTACTTAAATCCAGGTTGTATTCAGCTTCTACGGCACTATCAAGCAAATCTTTGCGTTGCTCTATTCCATAAAATAAGCCATTGGGTTTATAATGCGATGCAGCTAAACAAAACTTACCGGCGCCGCTTCCTATATCCAAAACTTTTGCACCATCTTCGGGAACCAGGAACTCGGCCGCATATTCAGCCACTTTTAAGGGAGTCCAGTGTTTGTCAGCCAGCTTCTGAATCTTAAGCGGGTAAAGGCGGTGAAATGTATCATCATCTGTGAACCACTTATTTGTTTGAATTTCTCTTCGGACTGTCGCGGGCATAAAAATCAGGTATCTATTTTTGAGGGTGTAGTGATTTTTCTGAAATAAATAATCCCTCCCTGTCATGAGAAGATGAGGGAACGATAAGTGCTATAAAACCACTGTTTTCTGGTTCCCGGAGTACAATATTTTCATTGCCCGAAAGAATGGCTTCATTAATAGAAAGTATCTTCCCGCTTACGGGCATATGAACATCTATTTTATAATCATCATAAAATATAGTCGCAATAACTTCACCGCATTTTTTTGAAATATCCTTGTTTGAAAATTCAATTTTTTCGATTTCTTTAATACCAGATAGCTTAAAAGGGCAGATACCGATATAGGCTACCGAGCCCTGAAAATCTATCCATTCATAATCGCTGGTATAGTAGAGGTCTGTTTTTGCCTTTAAAGTTTGGCGTGTCTTGCCTAAGATTTCCATAATGCAAATTTACCGCGAGGCCCTTGTAACAAACGTAAACCTTATCATTGCGGAACGTAGCTTTTATTACTTTTTAAAAAGTAAATTTGTGCTTTATGAGCTTACAAGAAATTTTTCCCATAGACAAGTGGGATTTTAAAAGGAATTCGGTAATAACGAATCTGCCGCCGGATGAATTAGCTACACTTACCGCCAATATGACCACTCAGGTATATCACAAGGGAGAAATTATTTTTCGTGAAGGAGGTTATGCAACCGGTATTTTTTTTATACAAGGCGGAAAAGCAAAAAAATATAAAGTAGATAAAGAGGGAAAAGAACAAATTATTTATGTAGCCAATACAGGTGAGATAATGGGCTATCATGCATTGCTTGCTGAAGAACATTATCCTGATTCAGCGGCGGCTTTGGAGGATAGTGAAATTGCTTTTATACCGAAAGAAGATTTTTTTGAAGTATTGCATACATCAAAAGTTTTACCGCAACGTTTATTAAAAACATTAAGCCATGAATTTTTTGTTCTCGCCAACGGCATAGCGCTTTTTGCCCAAAGAAGTGTGCGCGAAAGATTTGCCACCCAGTTGGTCTTAATGCGTGAGAAGTATAAGGAGAATTTTACACCGGGCATGGCTGTTGAAATAAATATGTCAAGGGAAGATTTGGCAAGCCTGGTAGGCACGGCAAGAGAAAACATTTTACGGATACTTAAAGATTTTAAAGAGGAAGGAATATTGGAAACCAGGGGAAGGAAAATCATTATTAAGGATATAACCAGGTTACTTGTAGTTGCTAATTATTGATTCATTTATTCTGCTGACGCCCGGCTAAGCTCCTCCCGGGTTCTGGTACCAAGCGATGGCCCGCCTGTTATTAGATAAGAGGCGGCTATGGGAAACCGTTATAAGAGTTGTCAATATGTTGTAAATTTATTGCCTCCTACTTACCATGTGTTTGAAAGCTTCAACTGACTATATTTAAAATACGAAATCGCCGGGCTTGGCTGATCTATTGAGTCCGGCATTGGTTGCAGAATTGCATTTAAGTAATTTAAAGAATCAGTTGCGGCATCCTTCCTCATTGCTTCTCTCTCCATCTTCACAATTCTACAAATTATATCCAACACCTAAATAAAAACTACGACCGGTAGATGGTATAATTCCCGGCCCGGGATATTCATCTGTGCGTTGTGTAAAATATCTTTCATCGGTAAGGTTGTTGATGCCGCCCTTAAGTTTGAATTTATGAATCCTGAATGTTGCCGACCAGTCAATAATGCTATATCCGGAAATACTTCCAAATACCGGGTTAATGCTTTTTTCTGTATTGGCAGGGTCTGTATATACTTTTGTTTGATTAGACAACTGCAATGAAGTGCTCACTATTTTTTTAGAATACATGATCCCAACGCGGTTGATAATTTCAGGTGCATATTCTACCCTGTTGCCGCTGTAGGTACCCTCTGTATATTTTGCATTTGTATAAGCAAAAGAATTATAAATACTGAGGTTGCCTATGCTTTTATCAATTGCTAAAACGGCTGCTATATTTAATTCTGCATAGCTCTCAATACCCTTGTGCACGCTTTTATCAACGTTGGTACGCAGCAGGTACGGCATGCCTGCGTCGTCAATGCGCGATACAATACCAATGCGATTGTTATAAGCTAAATAGAAAAGGCTGAGATCATAATTAAAAAAGTTTTTAATACTGCCCCTGATTCCTAAATCAGCATTCCATCCTTTTGGATCTTGCAGGTTGGGATCTACCTGTGAAATACTACCCAGGGGCACCAGGGTTGCATAGTCAACAGGGCGGTATGATTGCGAAATGTTACCGTAGAAACTGGTCTTCATTCCTGCTTTATACTGAAGCCCAAGGCCCATCAAAATGAAACCTCTTTCCTTTTCACTTTCCGTTTCCTTTTCAACACCGCCAACTTCAATCTCGGCTTCTGCTTCTGATGACAAAGTTTCAAAGCGTATACCGGGGGTGATAGAAAAGCGCTCGTTTATATGCAGGCAGTTTTCAATGAAGGCGGCAATGTTGGTTGTGGTGAAATGAAATTTTTCTTCATAGTCACCAACCGGGGTCATATCAAAATCACTTTTGTTTGTTCCTTCTGCTTCTTCCTTCCTGTCAAATACTGCAAAAGAAAACCGGGCCCCGGCAGCCATGGTACTGCTCATTTTACCGAGACTATAGTTACGCAATATCCTTATCTCGGTGGCATTACTTTTCATTACTTCTTTATCAACTTCCCGCGGATCGTATTCCCCGGTTGCCGGATCTATAGCATCTGGCTCACCAGGCAATTTATTAACCCATACCAGGCTTCTTTCACCCGCAAGAAAAGTTGACTTAATTGCCAGCGAAGTATTTTTATTTAATGCATAGTTCAATGAAGCCGTTAATATATTCCAGGGGCTTTTTAGCCAGTTACGGCTGCGGACAGACTGCCTGCTATTTTGCTCAAACTGCTCATCCGTTAACCCTCCCGGCATTTTTATTTTATTTCGTAATAAGGAATATTCTATTCCGACCTTCAGTTTATCATTGGCACTGTAAGAAACCTTTCCATAGCCTGTAAGTTGCTGCTGCTGGGAGTTTGCTCTCCATCCCGATAAATTGCGATAGTTGATAAAGCTGAAATAACTCCATTTGTTAACGGTGCCGCCTGCACTGTGATAGCTATTAAACAAGCCGTTACTGCCCGCGATCTGCATAGTACTGTAGTCGAGCTTCGAATTCCTGTTCCCCTCTTTTATTACATAATTTACCATACCGCCCAATTGCGAACCAAATTGTATAGCGGCCGCACCCTTTATAACTTCTACTCTCGACACTGCTTCCATAGGTGGTAAATAATAGGTTTCATTGTAGCCGTACACATCAGCAGCTATGTTGTATCCGTTTTGTCTCACGTTCATTTCCAGGGATTGCACCGGGTTTAAACCACGTATGCCGATTCCATTTGCAACAAAGCCTCCCGTCTCACTTTCAACAATGTACAAGCCCGGAATTCTTCCCAGGATTTGCCTGGTATTGTTGATGGCTTTATTGGCATCAATACTATCCACCTCAATTATTTCAGTTTTCTTACCTGCATAAATGATCTGCCCATCTGTTTCATTAAAGTGCCCGATACCGTTGATAGCCCTGTATCCAACCAGGGTTATCTCTTCCAGTTTGACGGTGTCTGAAGCGTCTTTTTGTGCCAGGCCGCAGCACGTCATAAACAAGTTGAAAAATGATAGTAAAATGATTCTTTTATTAATCATGCGCACCCTTTTTTAAATAGTTTATTATAAGTTGATTCAGTTAAAGTGATATTTAGAAATAAAAAATCTTTAAAATAAGTGTACGTGATATACGGCATTTTAAAAGTAATGTAATGGAATTATAAAAATTGCCGGAAGAAAGCGTTTGCACCAGACCTTCTTCATTTTAACAACGCCTAGTTCCTTTGTTTGCTTTTACATTATACAATTACTTTCTTTGCTGTCTTTTTTCGTCCGAAATTCCTGCGATAACTTATTCATGCGGCAAAAATAAGAAATGATGGTTTGGGTTTTAAAAATCGAACCGGCAAAGAATACCAGGAATAGATTTCAGCGGGCTGAGGTGTCTTTTGCTTTGCTAGATCATCAGAAAAAAATTTTATCCCGCCTCAGCCAATACAGCTAAGAGTTATAAGCCGTTTCTTCAATTTTATATTTAATTTGCCTGATATATAATTTCATCGGTACATATTCTATTAAAATCAAAAAAAGTGCTTTGTTTGACCAGGCTTGTTATTAGGGTAATTGCTTGCGCATTTGTTGCTTTTTTTACGGGCAACCCGCAAGCCTGTGCGCAACAAATACAGTTTAACCGTTTGCCTATCTTCCAGGATGCGACGTGGCTGGTAACCGCCATGACACAGGACCCGGAAGGCTATATGTGGTTTGGAACCAAGCGTACCGGTCTCTATAGGTACGATGGCTACGATATAGTTCCCTATAAAAACCAGGTGTCAAACACCAACTCATTATCTTATGATGCTGTCGAAAGTCTGTATGCTGATAAAGATGGTATTATCTGGATAGGCACTTTTGGGAAAGGGTTGGATAGGTTTGATCCCGCTACGGGGCGGTTCACCCACTTTCGTTCGTCGCCTGCTGATGCCGGCTCCCTGGCGAATGATACGGTGATCTGTATTACCGAAGATAGCCGGCACAATTTATGGCTTGGGACATACGGCGGCGTTAGTCGCCTCGATAAAAAAACCGGGAAAATCATTTCTTATAAGCACAACGAAAATGACAATACCAGTTTAAGCTGCAACCAGGTGCGTGCTGTTTACCAGGACAGGGAGGGCACCATATGGATAGGCACCGGCAGCGGCTTCTATGAAAATGATTCCTGCAGCAGGGCAGGGTTAAACCGCCTCGATAGCAGGACAGGAAAATTTACACATTATTTTCATGATAAAAATGACCCAACCACTTTAACCGATAACAGGGTACGTGCGATTTATGAAGACAGGAAAGGTGTTTTTTATGTGGGCACTGCCGGCGACGGCTTGCATATCATGGATCGCAATACTGGAAAATTCACCAGGTTGCTGTATGATCCAAAACACCCGGAGCGCTTAAGCAGGCCGCCGCTCCGGCACAACCTTGGCATTGCCGATGATCACATCACTTTCATAAATGAGGATGCTACGGGGGCGCTCTGGATCGGTTCTTTTAATGGCGTAAACCGGTACGACCCGGTAACAAAAAAGGTACAATATTTTCCATCGCTCTCTGATAGCTCGTCTCCCACGCCCGATAATGTTGCCTGGATGACATTCACTTCGAACGACGGAGTATTTTGGTTGAGTACCATCGGGCAGGGTAATATTTATCACGCAGATCCATTTTTAAAAAAGGTAAGCCATTATGATGTAGGCGACCAGGTAAACTGTATATACAAGGAAGCTCCCGGTACGCTCTGGATTGGCACCCAATTTTCGGGGCTCATCAAAAAGGACAGATCAAACAATTCGCAAAAGTCATTTCCTTTCCCGGGCATAACTGCTATACGGCCTGCAGGTAATAACAAGTTGTGGATAGGCACCATTGCCGGGCTTTTTTTGTTTGATACAAAAACGGAAAGATCCGGTTTGGCAGATCCAAAAATTCCGGGAGAAAGCGCAAACGAAAATATTGTCTCAAGTTTGTTTGTAAACAAAAAAGGAGATCTGTGGATCGGGTCAACCAGGGGTTTGACTTATTTTAATTCGAAAGAAAAAAACTTTTCGCATTTCATGCATACTCCACATGACTCTAACAGCATCGCCGATCTTCCCCTAACATCCGTTCTCGAAGATAATGCCGGGCGTGTGTGGATGGGCTCGCAAACAGACAGGGGTATCTCAACGTATGATCAGCACTCAAAAAAATTTAAGCACTACCTGGAGGGACGGGGTATCACCGGAACTATTTTGCAGGATGCCTCGGGCACTATATGGGCCGGTACTCATGACGGGTTGTATCGCTATGATACCGTTGCCGCCAATTTTATTCCCTTCCGTGAAGCTGCGGCAGGCGCTTCATTGAATTATATACTTAATCTTTTGGAAGATGAAGATCAAAACTTATGGGTTGTAACGGGTAAGGAGTTGCTAAGAATAAACAAGAAGAGAAACGAAATTATCCACTTCGGGATCAACGAAGGTGTAAAGCCTAATACCGGTTATGGAGGTACTAATGTTGGCGCAGGCGACCACGGGATTTTTTATGGCGACCAAACCGGTTATTATGATTTTAACCCCGGTGCCCTTACGGTTAACCGCCGTCCTCCTCAGATCCTGTTGACTGATTTTGCGATCAAAGACCAGGATACAATTGGAGATCTGCATCAACGATTACTTACGAACGATGATCCGATAAAACTCAGGCACAATGAAAATGTTTTTTCATTTTATGCGGTGCCTGTTCATTATAGCAACCCTCCCGATAACAAGCTGATGTATATGCTGGACAATTTTGATAATAACTGGCGTGAAGCGGCACCCGGCCAAAAGCTGTATTATTTTAATGTATCGCCGGGAAAATACACTTTGCGCATAAAGGCGGCCAATGGCAATGGAATATGGACGCAGAAAAATATCGCCATCGTTGTGAAGGCGCCGTGGTGGCGTAAGTGGTGGGCTATTGCCACGTGGGTTGTCTTACTGGCAGGCATGGTGTGGCTTTTTATTGAGTACCGCTCAAGAAGCCTCGTGAAAGAGAAGCACCTCCTGGAGCAAAAGGTGAACCTAAGAACCCAGGAAGTGGTAGCGCAAAAGGAAGAGATCAGCAACCAGCGCGACCAGTTACGGGAAGCACTGGAGGGATTGCAGAATACGCAGGCACAACTGGTGCAAAGAGAAAAGATGGCATCGCTCGGCGAACTTACTGCCGGCATAGCCCACGAGATACAAAACCCGTTGAATTTTGTTAAGAATTTTTCTGAGGTTAATATGGATTTGCTGAAAGAAATTCATGAAGCCATGAACAATGGCGATACGGCGGAGACGCAGGAATTGTTCAATTACCTGGAAGAAAATACCGGCAAAGTATTGGAACATGGCATGCGTGCGGATTCCATTATAAAAGGAATGCTCCATCACTTCAGGAGCAGCAGCCACACTGCCGAGTTGACAGATGTTAATGACCTGGTGGATGAATGCCTGCGATTAACATACCATGGCCTGCGGGCGAAAGACAAGTCATTTAATGCCGTATTTAACACGGATTATGCTGAGAACCTTCCGCAAATAAATATCATCCGGCAGGATGTGGGCAGGGTGTTTCTTAACATATTCACCAATGCATTTTATGCGGTTTCTGAAAAGAAAAAATTGCTTAACGATACCGCTTACGATGCAACCGTTTCAATAAGCACAAAACAATTAAATGATAATATTGAAATTGTTATAAAAGACAATGGTAATGGAATGCCACAAAGCGTAGTGGACAAAATTTTTCAGCCATTCTTTACCACAAAACCGACCGGGCAGGGCACTGGCCTGGGCTTATCACTGAGCTACGATATCGTAACAGCACATGGAGGAGAAATAAAAGTTGAAACAAAAGAAGGCGAAGGCTCGGCATTTATAATCCGGCTTCCGTATAATTAATGGTTCACTTCGTTGATAAACGGAAAGTGCGTTTGCACAAACACCCGCAGGAGTTTCCATTTGAATTTATTAAGCCAATGTATAACACAAAAATTACTTTACATCCTTTACCAATCGTATAATCTCGCTATCTTGCCATCATAAACCTTTGCTATGATACCTATAGCTGATGATGATTCCGACAGGATAAGAACACCGTACATCAACTACCTTTTCATCGCAATCAATATTTTTGTTTTTATCTATTACCAGCAGCTTGGCACCAACCTCAGCTTTACGTACAGCTACGCAACCGTTCCGGCAGAGATAGTAAGCGGCCGCGATATAGTGACCGGCGCTACATATGTAAGTGATCCTGTAGGTGGAGATATGGTGCGCATACCCGGCCTCGGCATAACTATGATTCCTGTGTGGCTCACACTTATTACATCTATGTTTATGCACGGCGGTATTGCACACCTTGCCGGCAACATGCTTTACCTCTGGGTATTTGGCGATAACCTTGAAGACAAACTCGGCCATCTGCGATACTTTGTCTTTTACCTGTTGTGCGGCGTCATCGCATCACTCACACATGTATTTACCGATTATCTTTTTGGTGAAAATCATTTGATACCGAGTCTTGGTGCTTCGGGCGCTATATCCGGAGTAATGGGCGGTTATCTTTTATTATTTCCCGCCAGGAGAGTTACCATTCTTTTTATTATTTTCTTCGTACGGGTACCGGCATTTATTGTACTGGGTTCATGGATATTGCTTCAGCTTGCTAACGGTACCGGCTACCTTGGAGGAAGCGAAGCAAGTGGCATCGCCTATGCCGCGCATATAGGAGGTTTCTTTGCGGGATTGTTTTTAGTAAAGAAATTTATACCCGGGCGCAGGTTGGCATACATTAGGCGACGGTAAACTTCGGCTCCCGGACTTAAATAACGGGAATTCCGGATAAGCTTTTCTTTTAACGTTGGCGGAAACCCAGGTTTTGTCTTCATGGACTCAGTTATCCTTGCATCTGGTGATGTTACCCTAGGAACATCCGTTGTAAATATTTGTGCGCTCCCTCTCCCATTCACAAAAGCCGTGTTTTCACCCTTTCACAATAAGATCCATTTTTCTATTTTAGTATATCCAATCTATTAAATTCCAAAACCGCTCCCGTAAATATTGCCTTCTGTTTTCGAAATTGAATTTTTAGTAGGGCAGTTGCTAATCGCTGTTTCTTAATTATTATTCATTCTCATCTCAAAAAAAAATTATGGATAAGGTACTTTTAAAAAAAGCAAAAAACCTTTTTAAAAACCAGTATGGTGAAGCGCTTGCTAATAAAGCAACGGATGAATTTTGCCTGCATAATACGGGCGCCTTTGTGATGCCATTAACGCGGAACTTTAGTCTTGAAAGTGCAGGTAGCCCTGTAACAGCCAGTTCGCAGCCGGGTGTGATTATGGAGTGTGTAGAGCAACCGTTACCAAAAGAAGCGGGTGAGCGAAAAAGTGCTGCCGTTAATAAAAAAATCCATGAATTCCTGGAGAGCCTGCAAGGCGAAGCGGCATTGACCATAAACCTGCAACACGTGTTGCGCCAGCAAATGATGAAAGCGTACAGGGAAAAAGTAATAAAGTACATTGATTACTATAAAGCATTTCTTGAAAGGAATATAGAAAGAAAATTTGCCCATGGCAATGAGTCACTCCAGCAGCAGTCATATCTTACTAAGGTCTGCTGGCTCAACCAAACCGTGCGGACTATAGCAGATCCATCTTCACTGGCTGAAATTGCAGCCGATCCTCAGATTAAGAAATTTGATATTCCCAGGAAACTGGAAGGAGAAATTAACGAGACGGGGAAGGTTGTATTCGCACCCCAGTACCGTCAAAAGTTTTTACAAACTGGAAAAGGAATCATAGTTGCCGTGATTGATTCGGAAGTCGCTTTGAACCATCCTTCTTTGCACAACCGTGTATTACAACGAATGAATTATACTAAAGAGCCATGGGGCAACCCCGCCCCGCATGGGACAGGTGTGGCCGGTATTATAGCCTCTGAAGACAACGGTTTTATGGGAATGGCCCCGGAGGCGACGATCTATAATTACAAGGTTTTAGCGACAAATCCCTTATTCGATTCAGATGATTTTGAGGGGTCCCTTGCCATTGAGAAAGCCCTGGAAGACGGCGCACACCTTGCTAATTGCTCGTGGGGTGCGGGACCGGCAAGAGATGGTACCGGCAGGGAAGCGAGGGCTTGTAATACCGCGTGGCAATTTGGCCTTACTGTCATTAAAAGTGCCGGAAATAAAGGCCCGGGAGGCAGCAGCTTAACTGCACCGGCAGATGCTGATGGTGTAATTGTAGTGGGAGCCACGGGAAAAGATGGAAAGGAAGTACAATCATATAGCAGCCGCGGGCCCTTGCCCAATGGTGAAAGTCGCCCTCACCTGGTAGCTCCCGGGGGAAACAATGCATTTGGTATATCGAGCTGTTTAACGGCTGGAGGATTTGGTATTATTGGTTCGGGAACAAGTTTTGCCGCGCCGCACATCACGGGATTGCTCGCGTTGATCCTTGAGGGAAACCCGCACCTTTCGCCTGGGGAACAAAGAAACTTCCTGCTGCAACTGTGTACTAAATTAGATGTATTTACGGCGAATGAACAGGGATCTGGTTTTATGTCACTGGCTTCCCTTTGTGAAGATTAATCTTTTGTTATGCGGTTGGGAAGATCAATTGCATTTACTTCTTTAAGCTTTGCAATCTCTTCAATGCTTTTTGCCGGCACACTTGCTTTAATGGTTTGATTAAGCCAAACAGAATTTATTATGTTGCCACCTTGTTTTGAAACTTCAGTTACCACTGCCTGCATATCGTTATTGAATGCGTTTTTGAGGTGATTTATTTTTTCGTTGCGGCTGAAATTTTCCGGCATCTCAGTTGTTGAAATTGGATTAAGCTCTATCACCACCTCCACTTCACTTTCTGACTGAGATGTTTGTAAATAACTTTTTAAAGTGGCCGTGATTTTATCGAATTCCATATGTGAAATTGTTATATAAATGTACGACAACTTTGCCGGAGCGGTATATCTCGGGCAGCCACGTGTAGGCAATGTCCCGAAGGTGAAAGCCCAATGTAATGACTATGTAGTAGGCTTAAGAATACTCCTGGGGCACAGGAACCGGCAGCGAAAGAATTATTTTTGCCCCATGCCCTGCGGAGCTTATTAACTTAAAGTCACAATTGATCAGCTGAGCCCGGTTGCACATGCTGCGTATCCCCAGGCCAAATCCTGTATAACTCTTTTCCTCCACCTGCGTGGCGTCAAAGCCCAATCCATTATCCGTTACTATTAAGGAAAATATGCCGGGGTTAAACTTTATATGGACGTCAACGATCGTCGCTTTCGCGTGCTTGATAATATTATGAATAGCTTCCTGCGTTATACGAAATAATATCAATTCCTTTTGTTTTTCCAGGGGATAAGATTCTCCTTCAATATGCAGTCTTGTCTCAAAGCTTCCTGATTTTTTTAATAAGCCTACCTCATATTCTATTAAGCTTACAAGTCCTTTTTCAATCACATAATCAGTATTCAAACTCCTTGACAGATCCCGGAGATCCTGTATAGCCTGGCTTATCAGGCCTTTTGAATCATTTATTTTCTCTTGTAAGCCCCCGGCGGTAGCATCGCCCATCGTATTAATGTTAAGCTTGACCAGGCTGAGCACCTGCCCAATATTATCATGCAATTCCTGGGAAACATTTTTTAAGGTTTGTTCCTGGATTTCAAGTTGCGACTTTAGTATCTCCTGTTCTCTTTTATATTGCAACTCAAGAATGCTGCTGTTATATTTTTTGTTCCTCCTGTAATAGTTCAAAGTAATAGCCAGAACGAAGGCAAAAAGAATTAAAAAGATGATCGTTACAAATAAGACTAAATATGTGACTTCTTGATTTTCCATTGTAAAATGAAATACATTATTATACACAGGTACAGAACATCCGTCAAAATAATATTAACCATACCCAGCGCTCTCAACAATTCTTTGTTTATGTTATACAGGTAATTTTGAATTGAAAATTGGCATAAGCTAAAAATATAAGAAAACAGGAGACCAGTGATAAGCCAGAAAACAGGGACTTTTACAGGGTTTTGGATAACATTCTCGTTGATGTATTCATACAATTTAAATAATAAAGCCGGAAGTAACAGCAGGAACCCTAATTGAAAAGAAAGGGAATTGAATTTTAATAGATTATCATAAACAAGATAAATGATTACAACAATGATCGCATATAGGGGCAGCAGGATAATGTAAATTTTTTTAAAGCCTGCAGAATTTACATATGTATTTACCCAGTAGGTATAAAAAAGGTATTCCACCGGGAACCACATGTTATAGACGTACAGGTTATTGATACCTGACTGCTTAAGGCAATAACAAACGAGCTCAACAATAAACAGGCAGCTAAAAAATAGCGGCAGCAATATTTTAAGCGGCCGCTTTTCCGGGGCAATAAAACTCAATATTAAACAAACCGCAATCAGGGGTAGAAATATGGGTTTAGTTAATATAAACATGGTAGCACAATTATGGAATTAATATTATGGAAAGGCTGACGGACAACATACAAAACCTTTAACGGGATTGCCTTCTTCCTGGCCGGAATTTGCATAACCCGGTATAAGTACAAACTCTCCAACACTATTATGTGAAGCGCGTTGTGCATCGTTATCCGTTACCTCAATTACGACCGTGAGCTTGTCTGAAATATCAGGCTCAGCTTCACATCCGGGGGTTGGATTTAAATGCAATGCAAAATTTATGGTAAGCATAGGATTCTCGATGGATCCAAATATGGCAAACAGGGAATCTAACTGCTGTTTTAAAAGGAAACACTTATGTGTTTTGATTACAGCAGTCGAGCTTCCCTTGCGGGAAAGTGTTACCTCCGAAATAAAGTCATTTTTCATTTTTGCGAGGTCACCTGCGTTTATGAGTCCTTCGCTATGGTCCGTGGGACCATTGGTAATTTTTACTGGCATGATTGAAAGTTTTTATCAGTTAAATGTTTTGTACCTAAATCTAAAAACACCTTTCCGGTTTTGCAACTGGATTATAGTTAAACAGTGATTTCCCCGAAAGAAACAGTTAAAACACCCACGGGGTCATTGAAATGAATTTATTATACACAGGAGCGGATATTCTTCTTCGAAAAATATTCTCCTTTCTTTTTCGTTATCCCTTTAGCAAAAATCCATCCCTTTGAGAAAACCTTTACTCTGCTTTATATTAAGCATCTGTCTTTTGTTCGGTTATACCCAACCGCCCATTGCTGATACCTTAGGTTTAATTCCACAAAAGGAAAATATCATCACCGAAGAAACGATCATCAAAATTGAGAATATAGGAGATAAAATAAACACACCGCTGGCAGAGTTAAGGCCAACAATTTCCGCGGATGGAAACTTATTGTTTTTTATTCGACAGAATGATCCTTATAATACCAACTATAATACCATGCCCAATTCGCAGGATATCTGGTTTTCTGAAAAAGATACTGCTACCGGAAAATGGAGTAAAGCCGTGCACCTTGGCAAACCCTTAAATACCGCGGACTATAATGCAGTTTTCTGGATATCGCCGGACAACAACAAGCTGTTAATACGCAATGCTTTTGAAGATGGATATTATATGGGAAACGGTGTAAGCATGTGCTACCTTACTGAATATGGCAACTGGAGCCGGCCGGAGATGCTCAAAATAAGAAATTATGGGAAGTACGATCGCGGAGCCCAGTATGGTGCGAGTATGGCAAGTGACGGAAAAACATTGCTGCTGTATATGTCGGAACAATACGAGAGTCATAACAACGATATTTATGTATCCTTTTTACTTCCGGATGGTACCTGGAGCGAACCGAAAAGTCTTGGAAAAAAAATTAACCTGCCCGGAAATAATGAGATGACTCCATACCTGGCATCAGATGGCGAGACATTATATTTCAGCAGCGACCGGCCCGGCGGTATTGGCGATAATGATATTTGGAAAGCGAAACGCCTTGATAAGAGCTGGACAAAATGGAGCGACCCTGTGAACCTGGGCAATCCGATTAATACACCGGAATGGGATGCATTTTTTACAATGGATGCAGGTGGCGAATATGCTTATATGACCACCGGCGAAGACAGCTACGGAGCCAGTGATATCGTACGTATTAAATTACTCGAGAAAGAAAAGCCGGACCCTGTTGTATTGGTAAGCGGCAATGTGTACAATGCTAAAACAAAGGTACCCATCAGCGCTTCACTCGTATATGAAACACTGCCGGATGGTGTGGAGGCAGGCAATGCATTATCCAATCCCTACGATGGCTCGTTTAAAATTGTGTTGCCGTACAACAGGAACTACAGCATACGTGCTACAGCCGATCATTTCTTTGCAATATCAGAAAACCTGAACCTCGATTCTTTGATAAAAGAAGGCTACAAAGAAATACACAAAGACCTTTACCTTGTTCCTATCGAGGTAGGCCAGGTAGTAAGGCTTAACAATGTTTTCTTTGATTTTGATAAATGGGATCTGCGCCCTGAATCTTATATTGAATTGAACCGGGTAGTGAAACTGCTTAGTGAGAATCCTAAAATTGAAATTGAAATGAGCGCCCACACGGACAGCCGTGGCAGCGATGAATACAACTTCAAACTAAGTGATAACAGGGCAAGGTCAGTAATGGAATATATTATTTCACAAGGTATAGACAGCGCAAGGATCACCTCTCACGGCTACGGAGAAACGAAACCTGTGTCTTCCAATGACACCGATGAAGGACGGCAGCAAAACCGGAGGGTTGAGTTTACGATATTGAAGAATTAAAAATAAACCCCGCTATAAACAGTTGCATGAATGACGCGGCAGGACTTAAAATTCCTGTCGTTTTTATTTACACTATGCCTCCAAAAAAATAGAAGAACGCCTTTCTGCCAGTTGTATTTCCAAAAACCGTGTATTCACCCTTTGATAATAAAGATCGATGGACTAATTTAGGATATCCAATTTTTTCGAAATCCCTCAAAAGCCTCCTTTTTAAAATACCTCTTTAAGAGAATTCTGTTTCCGAAAACTTAATATTGACCTCCGGCTCCCGGAAATTAAAACTAAATAATTTCACTTCTTAATTTTTTTTTATGCAGTATCCCCGGCCTGATTTTTTAAAAAATAAGATATCCATTTTAGCGGTCGGCTTGCTTATTTTTATATGTAGTAGTTGCCATCCGGCTCTTAAATTCGCAACTGTAAAATATGATTCCATGGCGGTAAACAAGCTATTAAATACTACCGCAATGGATCATATTATATTTCAGTTCAACTCCAACGAGGCGGGAAGCTATAAAAATCCCTTTTTGCTTATTGCTTACTCGTTTGACTCCTCAAATCATTTAATTGATACCATTCCCTATTCTCTTGAAAGAATTGAATACCTGAAGAATAAATCTTTTAAAGGAAAAATAATTTTGGGAAACCTTACAGTATCCCGCGCAGTAATAGAAGAAGTAATAACCGATGATTCCACACATACCAGGAATCCTTTTGACTATCTGAAATTTGTGCCAAAGAAAGATGAAGGAAACCAGCATATTTATTATGAAATGTCAGCTCCGGTTATTAGTGTGATGAGTGAAAGACAACCTCCAAAGCCCCAGCCGATTCAGCCGTGCCCGCCGGCAATATGTTTTTAATTACACATGGAATCTATATTAAATACCCTGCTTATCTGGTCTGAGGTCTGGGCCTTACTGATACCATTATGCTTTATATGGCCGGTAAAAAAACAGCTGGGTTATCTTAAGCCGGTTTGCATTTATTTGATAGCAGCTCTTGTACTAAACATACTTGCCAATATTATTTCCAACCAAAAAATTATAGGCCTGCACCTTCCATGGCACAATAATGTCCTTATTTACAATTTGCATTCAGTAATAAGATTTGGATGCTTTGCCGTTTTTTTTATTTTACTTAAACAAAATTATTATTCGAACCTTAAGAAGATGATTCCATTCTTATATGCGGCAATATTGTTGCTAAATTTCACGGTTTTAGGTAAGTTTTTCAACCCGTTACACATCAATGGTAGCTTAATGACGGCAGAATCTTACCTGCTTCTTGTTTATTGCCTGCTTTACTATTTATCAAAATTAAAAGAAGAGAAGGTCCTGCTTAAAGGCGATGCTGATTTTTGGATAGTGACAGGCCTGAGCATTTATGTGGTAATTAATTTTTTTGTTTTCCTGTTTTATATCCCGATGATAAATGAAAATACTGAGCTTGCCGATAAGATATGGGCTGTTCACAACATTGGGTATATATTACTATGTCTATTTATTGCCAAAGGATTTTATTCGGCAAGGCATTCAGGGTTTTTATCCGCTGCGTAATAATTTTTTTGCCGGCAAATTCATATATAACTGCTAAGGAGACACGAAGTATTGTGCTGCAGAAACTTTCTCCATAAGGAAAGATTTTACAAAAACAGTGAAATCACCCTTGGAAATAAACGATTGCTATCTTACTTTAGTGTATCCAATCTTTTAGAAATCCCCCAAAGGCTGTCTTAAAAATTTCCTGGTGCAATAAATCATATAAGTTATGACCTGAATTTTGTCGAGTCATTTTCTTATATGTCATTTCAAATATTAAATCGAATATTATGAACTTATTCTTGTCTAAAACCTGCATTGTGCTGTTAATGCTTACCACGGTGTCTTGTTCAGAGAATCAAACAACACCGGCCAAAACCCAAACTCCTGCAACCTTAACCGATACTTTGGGTACTCACGGAGTTGCGGAAGTAAAAACACTGGAGGGTTACCTGGATACCTTGTATATTGCCAAAAACCAAATTCCGAATTTTAGTGGAAAAAGGGTTGTATTAAAATATTATATAGAGAGCTCGGGGCTTTTAACCTTGGCCGGTTGGCGAATAAGGGGCGGCAGAGACACTTATGATCCTCAAAATCCAGCCAGTAAGATAATATTAAAGAATGGTAAAACGAGCCCGATATCTTTTGGCTCGGGGAGCTTTTTGGGAGGCGTTGTCCTGACCGATAACCAGGTTACTTTAATTCAACGTGCGCTTGTGGATCCGCAAAATACCAACCTGATCTATTTAGTTTTTGCGCCATCAAACGACGCTGCGCACCCGGGACATTTTCAGTATAATCTTTTCCTCTCTGATTATCCCCCGGTTAAAATATCAGCAGATTCATCGGCTCCCTTTGCAATAAAAAGCCTAAAACCTATTAATGTAATCGCCAATCCCTCTCCGCCTCGCAACTCATAACTTTGCTTTCCATACGTTCAAGCAAATTAATTTTACACAATTTTATGAGCTATTTTCTGCTATTTTTTGACTGGTCAGAAGCATGGGCACCGCTTATTCCAATATTTCTTTTGGTAAAGAATAGAGATCAGCCCCGATTTTTAAAACCGATACTAGTATACATTTTGTTAGCCTTTCTAATAAACCTGACAGGAGATATTATTGGTGATTTTAAAAAATATTTACCGGCCTGGTTGCAATCAAATACTTACCTATACAATATTCACTCGGTGATAAGGTTTGTATGTTTTAGCTATTTTTTTATAGAATTGAAGCAATCGTATTATACGACAATTAAAAAAATAATACCCTTTATCTTTTTCGTCATTTTGTGTATTGATCTAAAATATTTCGAGAATTTCTTTGATAAAACGGGTATTGGTGCAAACATATTAACCGGCGAATCTTTTTTATTACTTACCTACTGTTTGTTATACTATTTGTCAAAGCTAAAAAATGAAGACGACGCTATCATGTCGGGTGCCGACTTCTATGTAGTTACAGGCCTAAGTATTTTTGTGGTAACCAATTTTTTTGTGTTCTTGTTTTATGATTCCATGTTAAAGGAGAACCCAGACCTTGCAAACAACATGTGGTCAGTTCACAATGTAGCCTACATCATTTTTTGCCTGCTTATTGCAAGGGCTTTTTCATTGGCTAAAAAATATAATACAGCTGTTTCCAAATAAATGTACACGATTCGTTCCTTTTTTGAAAAACCAAATAAGAATCCAGATTGCTCCCTTTTACGATTGTTTTAATGTATTAATAAGTCATTAATCAAAATTTAAAACAAATAATCATGGGTGTTATTATGCAATCTTTCTATTGGGACTGCCCCAAACTGGAAAGCAAAGAATTTGAATGGTGGAATTTCGTAAAAGAAAAAGTAAATGCGCTGAAGGACGTTGGCTTCACAGCGCTGTGGCTGCCACCGGCCTGTAAAGCTGCCAACCTGGATGGCATGTCAATGGGTTACGACCCATATGACTACTATGACCTGGGAGACATAGATCAAAAGACTTCGGTACCTACCTGGTTCGGTTCACGCAGCCAACTGGAAGAGCTGATACAAGAGGCTCACCAAAATGATATGCAGGTATATGCTGATATGGTTTTGAATCATACTAACGGTGCAGATGAAACGGAAATTAATTTGTTTGACGGAGCATCACGCTGGACAAAATACAACCCGGGCAGTGGGAAATTTGCCCGTGACTGGACTTGTTACCATCCTGCCTATTTTGAAAGAATGGATGACAAGGTATTTGAGGGCATGCCCGATCTTTGTCACCGCAATCCCTATGTATATAGTGAGCTGATAGAATATGCCCGCTGGCTCATAGAAGAAATCGGTTTCGATGGCCTGCGGTACGATTTCGTGCAAGGATATGGTACATGGATCATCACTGCAATATTAGAACGCCTTTATAAAAAAAATGATAAGACGGACTTCTCCCCTTTCGGCGTCGGGGAATACTGGGATTCTGATACTTCAATTACAGAATGGCTTAGAGAAACCAATGCATATACGGATAACCCTGTAACCGCTTTTGATTTTCCCTTGCGCGGCAGGTTAAAAGAGCTCTGCGATACGTATGGATTCAGCCTGAAAAGGCTTACAGAGCGAGGCACACTTATTACCAATGGCCTGCAGCAACTGGCGGTAACATTTGTAGAGAACCACGATATTATTCGCACGGATCCGATAGTAAATGACAAGATGCTTGCGTACGCTTATATACTTACACACGAGGGATATCCTTGTGTGTTCTGGCAGGATTATTTTAATTGGGATCTTGCACAGGATGGTAACAACAGTGGTATCGCAGCCCTCGTAAAATTGCATGAACAATTTGCAGGCGGTTCCACGGATATTCTTTATTGTGACGACGACCTTTATATCATGCAGCGCAGGGGAACCGGGGCTCAGAAAGGGTTGGTATTTGTTTTAAATAATACCGCAAGGTGGAACGGCCGTCTTGTAAATACACAATGGGCCGGCACCCACTTTATTCCAACTGCATGGCGGGGAAAGGATAACGCAGATATTCCCGGCGAACAGTGGACAGGCGGATCAGGAACCGCTGAATTTTGGGCGCCTCCGAGAGGTTATGTAGTTTACGTTCCCGCACTTTAAGACAATTCAGATGTTATTTGGGATTATTTCTAAACTGCAGTTTTTCCAGATAAGACAACCAAATGTGCCTGGCCGGATAGTGTAAAGCTAATGTATGGATAGTGTATGGCTAATGTATGGATAGTGTATGGCTAATGTATGGATAGTGTATGGCTAATGTATGGATAGTGTATTACTAATGTATGAATGATTGGTGTGTTATTGCCTCTTTTGCTAACATTGGTTTTTAAAAATTAGTAATTTTTTATGCATTGCTACAATGATTTCAAAAATTTAATCACCTTATCCCGGTCAGCTTTACTCAATTCCATAAATTGTTCTTTGGATCTGCTGGCTTCTCCATCATGCCATAGAATGGCCTCTTCCAAAGTTCTTGCCCTGCCATCATGTAAATAAAAGGGAATACCATTTGTTTTCTCAAATAAGCCTATGCCCCATAATGGCGTAGTACGCCATTCACTGCCGGAGGCTAAATAATCCGCACGGTTGTCCGCCAGGCCCGTGCCCATATCGTGTACGAGCATATCAGTATATGGATGTATGCGTTGATTTGATAGTTGTGGAAAGTTTATCATAGGTCCGGTTTGAATTGTTGGCTTATGGCAGCCCGTGCAATTTATTTGCCTGAAAAGTTGTTCGCCTCTTTTGTTATCTGCATCATTTACATTTCGCCGGGCAGGCACCCCCAGCGACTTTACATAAAAGGCAACAGCATTCACAATGCTATCCGGCAATTCAGGATCGTCCGTCTTCTTATCATCCTGCAATTGCCCCTTACTGCTTTCTTTTGGTTGAACATAACTGGTAACACCCATATCCTGTTGGTATGCAGTGGCCACCTGGAATAAAACGGTTGACGCATTTGCCTTAAATCCAAACCTGCCTAGAATGTTTTTATTGGTAGTAGAATCGAAAATATAATTCGCTTTGCCGGTAACTCCGTCACCATTTTTATCTCCCGCATCTACAAAAGACAAAATAGTTTGTTCCGGGATGTTTTCCAGCAAGCCTACTCCAAACACGGGCGGTGCCATTCTCGCCGATAATGCATACACCGCAGGCAAAGGGATGTATGGATTCTTAACCAGGTACTCAGGTTTGCGTAGTGCCGCTGTTGATCCGTCAGGGTATTTTACAATAATATCTGTATATAAAATTTGCATATTAACCTCCGGGGATGTTCCAAATAAAGCCTGGTCCTGTAATTGCAAGCCAAATCCCGGGGCCGGCAACGGAGCTCCATGCGGATCCTGTCCCGGCAGGCTGATGCGGAATAATAATGAAGAAGTAGATTGCCCGGCGGTTGGTGTTCCTTTGCCGTCGTTATGATGACAGGAGATGCACGATACATTATTAAACACCGGCCCGAGTCCTCCAAAAACGGTGGAACCCGCAGCTACGAATGTTTGCTCAAAAGCCTTGTCCCCTATATCGTGCACAAGCTGATCCCTTTGGCTCAATCCGCTAACGGCATGGGTAAATGCTTTTGATGTTTCATCAAAAACCGTAGCAAGTCCTCCGCTTAGCCGGTCATCGTAGCCATCTTCACTAAAAACTTCAGCCTTGTTGCACATGCTGAAAGTAAAGATCAGAAAAGCAAAGCCGCCTGTTATGTACCAACTCTTCATGTTATTTGAAATAAAAAATTATTAATCACGGCATCGTTTTCAATAAATAAAATCATCCACCTGCCCAATGAACAAAGCCGGTCCATGTTCGATATATTAATCAAGAATATTAGTTTGGATAAAAGAGACGAAACTATTTTCCAAAGCTTCTTTCAGATCCGCTAATGCGTTCATCGTTTGTTGAACCTGCACCCTTTGTGTAATGATCGCTTCCTCGTAGTTTACAGTAATATTATCAAATGAATTTATCGCAGCATTTATCAGGGATTGCAGGGTGTTGTCCAATGATTTATTTTTTGCAGCAACAATATCTTTCAATCCCTTGCCCCCGTTTAAACCCATGTAAACATTTCGTATACCAATGATATTATTTTTAAAATCTATAGCAGAATTCCCTGAATAGGGAGACTCAACAATAGACGGATCCCTGGCATCAAAAGGCTCCTTCATTTTGCCTTCTCCCACCTCTTCGCAAATATCAATAAGGCCGCCGGCCAGTGCCATATACACCTCCTTTTTTGATGCATACTTTGTGCTTCCATTTCCGGCATTTATTACCTCCTGCGCAAAGTTTTCGGGAGCCCCGGCCCAGCTTAAATAAAGGGCATTGCATGTATTCATCAGGTCAGCAGAAAGGCTCACCATATATAGTTTCTGACGGAGAGTAAGTTCTGAAGCTTGGCGGCTACCGTGGTCCCCGAAAATAATATATTCTATGGGATGATAGCCCCGTAGTGAAAGCGTAAGATTCTGAATACTGGATTCTTCGAGTGGAAAACCACTCGCCAGGAGCGAATCCATTTGTACATAGTCAGTAGGCCAGGTATCCATGTTAGGATCATAATCATTGTCTTCAACAGGGCCAAATAAAAAACTTTCACATTGCTCCCATACTTGTCGCATACTTTTCCATGCATCCTTTGATGCCTGCAGGTTATTATCGTTGGTTACATTTTTAAGCGTTTGAATTGTTGAGTTCAGGTTAGCCGCGGCTACACTTAATTTTAAATAATTACCCAATGCCACATTATTCGCAAAATCAGTAATCACAACTTGTTCAAGGGTTTTGAAATCAGTGTCGGTGGTTACTACGTGATCTGCCTTGTTGCAGGAACTTAAAAAGATTGCAGTTATTGCTGGTAGAATTAATATGAAAATTTTTTTCACTTTTTGGAAAATTAAATTTGAATAATAAGGTTATTGCCGGAAACAATTGTACTGAGGTGTTCTAATGGTCTTTCCGCGGGTCCCTTTAAAACATGCCCGTCTTTATCAAAATTGCTTCCGTGCAAAGCACAACTGTATCCCTTATTTGTGATGGTAAGTTGATTTTCCTGGTGCGTACAAAGAAGTAATAATGCGGAGAAACTATTGTCTTCTTTTTTCTGAACCGCTATATCGTAAAACATATTTTTTGGCCGCACAATTTGAAAGGAAGATTTATCAAACAAGCTTAGGGGGACTGTAATTTTTTTATCGTTTACATCTGTATTAAAAATTGAAAAAGATGCGGGACTGCAGCCGGGCAACTGAGTGGCAATAAAACCTGCGGCTCCCAGCAAACAAATATTGCAACCTGATTTTATAAAGCTTCTTCTTTCCATTTTTTATTATTTAAATCATCGTTTCCTGGCCCTGCTGGGTTTTTCCAGAGGAGATGGCCATAGATTTCCTTCGCTTCAGTTTTTTATAACCATCGATCGCCGTTATTTCCTATTTTAAAAAGAATACCCAATTCCAATATTTAAGAACCTGTTATTTTGTTGGTAAGGCAAGGCATTGGGAGGTGGATTGATAATAAGATCAGGATTTTGTTTTCCGGTATGTAAAAGCCTTATGTCGGCTTTTACAACAACATTTGGAACAGGTAAATAGCTAAAACCGGCAACAATATGTGTTTGCTTTTCGGTGCCGTCATAAATTGCTTTCGGCGGAGCAGGAATTTTAGAATTTAAATCAAGCATCTCAGTGCGGACAAATGTTATAAGTTGCTGGGCAGTTTCATTTTTCTTAAACAACCAGTCATATCCGAATTCCGCGTAAGCGCCATACATACCTGTTGCAATATTTTTTGCATAGGCACTGTTAATATTGCCGGCGCCGGGATAGCTTATGTACACACCGAGGACCTTAAATGAAAATCCTTTATTGGCATATTGTATATTGGCTTCTCCTAAATATAAAGGGGTTCCGAATGCGCCACTATCGAGACCAAGGCTGTCTGCGCTAAGTTTACTTATGCCAACAGTGCCACCTGTATAGCCAGATACCTGGAATTTAAAATTATTATAAGCATACTGCAGTGCGGCGGTTACGGCAATATTATTGACAAGTGCATTACTTCCTTCTGCCCTTCCACCACGAATTCCGCTGCCATGCTCAAATCCTTCGCTATTGAGTCCGTTCATTATTGCAAATGAATAGTTTAGCGGGAACCGGTTAGCCGACCCGTAAAATCCAACGCCCAATTCACGCCAGGTGGCAGGAATAATTAATTGCTCAACAATCGGTCTCTCAACTCCGTTAAAGTTTACAGGTAAATGATTTTCATTTAAAATGCCGATACGGGGGATGAATAGCCCGGCGATAATATACTGTTTTGAATTTAAATTGAACTTTAGAAAAGCCTGCTCCATTGCAATCTCAGCGCCATTATCTTCTCCTCCCTCTACCTTTGCATTTTCAATTTCCATCTCGGAAAAGAAAGCAATCTTTTTATTGAACTGGTGACCAACAAACAATACAACTCTCTCCAGGGTTACGCTCGATTGTTTTGCATTAAAATCTCTTTGATAAGCTGCGCTTCCATACCCTGAAATAACGGTCTTATTAGTACTTGTTCCTGAGTTAAGTGAATCTTCATTGGTAAAGATCTGTTGTTGCGCTTTGTCCGGGCCTGTGAGAAAGCCACGAAATATGTGGCAAGGCATATAGCTAGTAGTATGAGCTGTTTCATAAGCGCAAACTTATTTCTTTTGCCAAATGCACGGCTTACTAAATTGGAAAATCGATTTACGAAAAATGGAAAAACTGTTGAAATTCTGAAGTATTTTGAAAAAACCGTGTTTTCACCCCCCATTTCCAGCCACAATTCAGTTACATTTAATTATCCTAAGTTTTAAGGCCGTTTCTGACCTCATCCATTACAAGATTCCTAACGAATGCCGGATTGCATCAATATACCAATTCAGTAAATTTCAAAATAAGAATTGGCTAAAGAAATAATTATTGCTGGTTTAAAAATAAACAACGCAAAAAAAGTGTGGAAACTTGGATGCTGTTAGGTTAACAATGAGGATATTTATTTTGAACATGAAACTTTAAGGGAATGGAAAAAAATCAACGCATGGTAGAATTTAATCCGGCCAATGAGAAAAGCACGGTAGTCAACTATTTGCCTTACTGTAAATTTTTTGTGTCCTTTGAGTTGTACGACCTTATGCCTTTTTTTACTTTCATACACAAGCTGGTGTACTTAAGTAAATGCTGGTTCAATTCAAACCGGTTTGAATGAGGCCTTTTATATTTCTGAAGAAAGGGAAGCTCCAAGATATTCCCTGTTCATCCTGGCGATATTCTCAACTGAAATTCCCTTTGGGCATTCTGCTTCGCATGCATAAATATTTCCGCAATTGCCAAAACCTTCTTTATCCATTTGCCCCACCATATTTAGTACACGGGTGTTTCTTTCAGGGTCACCCTGGGGAAGCAAGGCAAGTTGCGAAACTTTAGCACTTACAAATAACATTGCTGAGCCATTGGGACAGGCAGCAACGCAAGCCCCGCAACCAATACAGGAAGCAGCCATAAACGATTCATCGGCTTTATATTTATCAATCGGTATTGCATTGGCATCAACAGCATTACCGGTATTTACTGAAATATATCCGCCTGCCTGTATAATCCTGTCGAATGCTTTTCGGTTCACAACCAGATCTTTAATTACAGGAAATGCAGCGGATCTCCATGGCTCAACCACAATAGTATCTCCATCTTTATAAGCACGCATATGCAATTGGCATACAGTATTTTTTTGCCAGGGGCCATGTGCACTTCCGTTTATATACATGCTGCACGAACCGCAAATTCCCTCCCGGCAATCATGGTCAAAAGCAATAGGATCTTTTCCTTCATGAATCAGGCGTTCATTCAATACATCGAACATTTCAAGAAAAGACATTTCTGAAGAAATATCTTTTACTTCAAATGTTTCAAAACTTCCTTTTGCTTCAGCATTTTTCTGACGCCATATTTTCAAAGTCAGATTCATTGTGTAATGTTCCATAGTTCTTACTTATTTGAATTCATGACAATGAATAATTTGTATCTAATATTTATTTATAACTTCTCTGGCTTGGCTTCGCTACATCAAAATGCAGCGGTTCCTTATTCAATTTTTCATCGTGCCCGGTAAATTCCCATGCGGCAACATAAGAGAATTGAGCATCATCCCGCAGTGCTTCTCCTTCTGAAGTTTGCATTTCTTCCCTGAAATGACCGCCGCAACTTTCTTTGCGGTTAAGCGCATCGATACACATCAATTCTCCAAGTTCGATAAAGTCTGCAACCCTTCCTGCTTTTTCAAGTTCAGGATTTAGCTCGTTGATACTGCCGGGAATTTTTACATTGTTCCAAAATTCTGTTTTAAGGCTCCTGATTTCTTCCACCGCGGAAACAAGGCCTTCAGCATTACGGGCCATACCGCATTTTTCCCACATAATCTTACCAAGTCTTTTATGAAAACTTTCAACTGATTCGGTGCCACCAACGCTCATTAGCTTTTCTATTTTCTGCTTTACCTCATTTTCTGTTTCTTCAAATGCCGGATGCGAAGTGGGGATAGGCGAAGTTCTGATATCGGCAGCAAGGTAATTGCCGAGCGTATACGGAATTACAAAATATCCATCAGCAAGCCCTTGCATAAGGGCCGATGCGCCAAGACGGTTAGCCCCATGATCACTGAAGTTGGCTTCGCCTAAAGAGTATAATCCTGGTACCGTGGTCATCAATTCATAGTCAACCCAAAGCCCTCCCATTGTATAATGAACTGCCGGGTAAATGCGCATTGGGACGTTATAAGGATTTTCACCTGTTATCTTTTCATACATCTCAAAAAGGTTCCCATACTTTTCTGCAACTACTTCTTTTCCTAAACCGGTAACAGTTTCATCATTCTCAGTCATCCCTCTTTTTCCTATTTCCACTTTCCCATATCTTTTTATAGCATCTGCAAAATCAAGATAAACCGCCATCTTCGTGGTACCGACACCGTAGCCGGCATCACATCTTTCTTTAGCTGCTCGTGAAGCTACATCGCGGGGAACAAGATTTCCAAATGCGGGATACCTTCTTTCCAGGTAATAGTCCCGCTCTGCTTCAGGAATTTCTGCGCCCCTTCTTTTATCATCTTTATTTCTTGGAACCCAGATTCTTCCATCGTTTCTCAGGCTTTCACTCATGAGCGTGAGCTTGCTTTGGTGATCGCCACTTACAGGTATACAGGTTGGATGTATTTGTGTAAAACATGGATTGGCAAACCAGGCGCCTCTTTTATGTGCTTTCCACGCCGCAGTTACATTGCTTCCCATTGCATTTGTGCTTAAATAAAACACATTGCCATAACCGCCCGAACATATTAACACAGCATGTCCAAAATGTCTTTCCAATTTTCCGGATATTAGATCTCTTGCAATAATGCCCCTGGCCTTTCCATCTATTTTCACAATGTCAAGCATTTCATGACGGGTATACATTGTTACATTTCCAAGAGCAACCTGCCTTTCAAGGGCACCATATGCACCAAGTAATAATTGTTGCCCGGTTTGTCCTGCCGCATAAAATGTACGCTGTACCTGCGTTCCGCCAAAGGAACGGTTACTAAGCAAGCCGCCATACTCCCGGGCAAAGGGAACTCCCTGTGCAACACATTGGTCAATAATTGATGCGCTTACTTCTGCAAGACGATATACATTTCCTTCACGGGCACGGTAATCACCGCCTTTTATCGTTTCATAAAAAAGCCTGAAAACGGAGTCGCCGTCATTTTGATAATTCTTGGCCGCGTTAATACCGCCCTGTGCAGCGATGGAGTGTGCTCGTCGTGGACTATCCTGGAAACAAAATGCTTTTACCTTATAGCCAAGTTCTCCCAATGAAGCGGCGGCAGATGCTCCTGCGAGCCCGGTACCTATAACAATTACTTCAAGTCTTCTTTTGTTGGCAGGGCTTACCAGTTTTCCATGGCTTTTATATTCTGTCCATTTTTGCTCAAGCGCCCCCTCGGGGATTTTTGCGTCTAATGCCATACGTTAGTATTAAATTTATTTTGAAAAGAAACGTTTCCGTTTCAAACAATTCATTTAAGCCATCCCACCATAAATGAAACTGGCATAAAGGCAAATAATATACAGATAGCGACGGAATAAAAAATTCCGAGACCTTTAATAATAGGTGTCCATCTCCTGTGATTTAGGCCGAAAGTCTGGAACGCACTTTGAAAGCCCTGCAAAAGATGAAACAACAGAGAAATAAGGCCTGCCATATATAAGGTAAATAACAAAGGATCTGTAAAAATCTCTTTCATTTCATAATACAAATTGACCTGCGGCCCGTTAAAATACATTTCATTTTTAGTGCCTGCCCAAAAGTGATATAAATGCATGACTAAAAATAAAAGGAGAAATGTGCCCAGCAATCCCATAGACCAGCTATACCACTTAATTCCGGCAGGCTTATCATCTTTCTTATACCTTATTTTTCTTGCCGCCCTGTTTTGCTTCCACAATAAAAGCCCCTGGATGATATGAAGTAAAAAACCTGCAAATAATGCTATCTCCATCAGCCGGATAAAAAAGTTATGGCTCATGAAATACGCCGCCTTATTAAATGTTTCTCCATCGTCATTGTAAAAAATCATCGCATTAACAGAGGCATGTATAATCAGGTAGATGATAAGAAAAAATCCGGTGAAAGCCATTACGAATTTTTTTCCTATCGAAGAAGTGAATAACTGTTTCCAGGTCATAAATTCAGGGAATTGATAAATGTCAAGATGTACAAAAATACTACAGGAAGTTTAAAAACGCTGTTCAGTAATTTATTTTTATATTGATACATAAATAAAAAGCGGGGTTATAAATTTAACCGGCGTAGCAGGATATTATCGATTTGGCTGAAGACCAGGTCAGGCTTCATGGTACGCCATTGAGGAAAATTTAAAAGCTCTATATAATTATTGAGCCGGGCTTTTCTAAAATCATGTTGAGTTGCTTCAGGCATATTAAGACATACAACCCAGCCGTCCTTATCACTTACATCATCGTACCATTCTTCATAATAACTATCATCGCTGCTATGGAAGTTGAGTACATTTTCTGCAATAAGGATAAACTTTTTTATTCCCTGACGCATAAAATCATCAATTACATCCCGTTTTAATGTCATGATATCATTTTCAATGGCATCATTCCATTCCCCGATCAGTTCAATAATGGCATACTGTTCCTGGTAATCCGCCATCAAAACTTTCATGTATAAAGTAGCACTGCCAAATTCATCCCAGAGCGGGTGAATGTAGTAATTATAAACCGTTTTTGTAAATGCAAATTCGCTATATTCTCTCCCATAAAAAGGCGAATGCAAATCGTCTTCTGAGGTGTATAAATATTGCCAGTTGTCGTATGGTTCTATATTTTGCAAAACGTTTTTTCAATTGTTACCTTGCCTGGTTTTTCCTTCAACAAATTTATTTATTTACGAGAGTTAACAGCAATTTTATTTCCAAAAAATACATAATAAAAGGGGCCACTTAACAAGCAGCCCCAAGAAAAAAAATTTCTAAACTTATATTTTATTTGACAAAAAGCTTGTCAGAAAATACAGGTTTATTTCCGGAATCAGTAACCTTAATCATATACACACCTGCGGCCTGCTTTTTTTGAAGTTGAAAATTCTCTACCTGTCCCGCTGATTTCACGTAAACGATCTTATTATCAATGATACGCCCCTGCAGATCGGTTAATGCAACTTTATATTCACCTACGGCATTATTCTCAAATGTAATTTTAAATTGCCCGTTGGTTACAGGATTGGGAAATACTGAAATAAATTTATTCCCGATTACTTCGGAGCTAATAAGTGAGGGTGAACCCACAGAATTTTGCTTTTCTTTTTCATTAAGAAGGTTGCTGCTTGCAAGGTCAGATGCATTAAAAACTTCTCCATCGGTAGATACTTTTGTAGAAGAAAGATCTTTTACATCTACTTTATAATATCCTTCAAAAGTATTTGCGCTGCTGATGAGTACTCTATTATCATTACCTACCGCCGCTCCGTTAACTGTATATGTGGGTGTTAAATTAAGGATGGAGCCTTTGTAGGTTGCAATTCTCGTTTTAACATCAATTTCATATACATTGCGGCTTGCGGTAAAAAGGTATAATTTTCCAAAAGCCTCACCAACCATATCACCACCCCAGCTGCTGCATTTATTGTGGATTGAAATCCCATTGTTGCTTTCAGCATCTACCAGGTTACCAAGGTCGGTTATTATGATTTTGTTTCCGGTAGTAAAGCGAATAAGATGATTACCGTCATTAGTAAGTGCATAACCATTACCATCGGCGCCAATCGTCATGCGGGTAATATTTAATGATTCATCACTGAAATTAGTATTGTCGATAAGTGTTTTCTTCACCGTAAAAAATGAAGATGCGCCATTGTTCTGGCGGGTATCAAGCCAAACAAGCTGGCCGGTGCGCATTGTGGCAAAAAATAATTTATCATGCTTTTTATCATAAGCCACTGCAGCGCTCATTTGATTGGTAGGAGAAAAATTATTAAGAGCAATCGCATTAGATGGCATATTTGCATTATTCTGCTGGATAGCCGCCGGAATAATTTTTACACTATTTTCGTCCACGTTTTTTCTTGTTTCAGCATCTACGAAGGAAAATTTTGTTTTCCCATTTTCATAAACGGTTGTTTTCATGTTACCTGATTCCATATCAAGTACCCTGATATCCGTCCAGTTAAAATTTTTACTTGCCTGTCCGGTAATGGCAAACAACTTATTATCCTGCGAAAATCCCTTTGATAGAAAGGCTAAAAATAAGACAGATAGTACGATGGAAGGTTTCATAGTGATTACTTTTGTTTAGATTAAAATTTTATGATTTTGAACTTAAGGCAATATTAGATAAAGTGTACCACTTATTTGAATTTTTCAACGGCTTTTTTTACACTTCCGGATTTAATCAAAAGCGCTTTGGCTTTGCTTCTATCCGTAATCCCGGTTTTTTCCATAACCATCTGAACGCCTCTTTTCACAAGCTTATCATTGCTAAGCAGCATGTGCACCATCTTATTATCCTCTACCCTTCCGAGCTGTATCATTACTGTGGTTGAAATCATATTCAAAACCATCTTTTGTGCGGTTCCGCTTTTCATCCTGGTGCTGCCAGTTATAAATTCAGGGCCAACAACTACTTCTACCGGGTAATCTGCACATGCACTTACGGGAGAACCCGGGTTACATGCGATACTCCCGGTTAATATGCCTTTTTTCTTACAACTCATTAAAGCGCCAATTACGTAAGGTGTCGTACCGCTCGAAGCAATTCCTATTACAACATCCCGCGATGATACTTTATGTCTTTTTAAATCCTTCCACCCTTGCTTTGTATCATCTTCTGCAAGCTCAACTGCGGTGGTAATAGCCTTTTTACCGCCGGCGATAATCCCTACAACAAGGCCCGGAGGAACTCCGTAGGACGGAGGGCATTCACTCGCATCTAAAATTCCAAGCCTGCCACTTGTACCGGCACCTATATAAAAAAGCCTTCCACCGGCAAGCATCCGGTCGGCAACAGCGTCAACAAGTTTTTCAATTTGCGGGAGGGCCGACTCCACTGCACCTGCTACATTCTTATCTTCACTATTGATACCGGATAATATTTGCGAAACAGGCATTTTTTCAAGATGCCTGTGATTAGAAGACTGCTCCGTAACTTTTATAAAATCCATTTAATCCAGTATTTTTTGCCGCAAAACTATTGCAATGAATTTAATTATTTACAATTGAAGTCATTGATTTAAAACTTTAGGATTTATCCGCGATAAATTCTTTTGATGATAAGAACGATCCTACATAAAGTCAAAGGCTTTAAGCCTGAAAATAAAAATTAAAAAAATATGGGTGGAAGGAGGTAAAAAAATATCAGATCAAAAACCGCGTCCGGAAGTCAATGAACCGGCAAATGCTGCGGTTCTGAAAGTAGGAATTTTACCTTTTCTTCAGTTCTTCGATTTCTCTTTCCAGTTTAGTAATAGTCGCATTAATATTGTCAAGCCTTTTACCTTTTTTTGATATTTTAAAAGTGGGATGCACCGTTTTCAATTCAGCTTTATATTCTTCCAATTGTTCTTTTAAGGTTTTAAGTTTACCTGCAATTTCAGTTTTTCTAATTGCCCTAGCCATGGTTTTATTTGATTTAATAAACATAAAACTAATAAAATAAATCTCTTTTGCTTAAACCAATTTAATTTTTCTTTTTTAGCCAGGAACTTTTTTGCTGCTAATCATTCGCTGGACATAATTCCCGTTGCAAGCTTTAATTAAATTTCCGCTGGATTTTATCACCTGTAATGGAATACTTTAGTTTATTTCCTCTTTATAAAGATCCTTTAAATAATAATTGTAAACGATCGCCATTTGAAAATTTTATACTTTTATAAAAATGAAAGTAATCTTCCCGATGAAACGTTGTGCAATTGTTGCATGCATGGTTCTTTCCCAGTTTTGTAAGATCCATGCCCAAAATATTGACTCTACTATTGAAAAATACGCAAGTGATTACGGGCACGAACGAACGTACCTTCATTACGATAAAGCCACTTATGCTCCGGGCGAAACGGTTTGGTACAAAGCGTATTTGATGCAAGGCATTTATCCTGCTACACAAAGTAAAACTTTATATATAGATTGGACTGACGATAAGGGGAACTTACTTTTACACAGCCTGGGGCCCATAGTTGATGCCGCTACCGTTGGCCAGTTTACGGTACCGGAATCTTATACCGGCAAATTCATTCATGTGAAGGCCTATACCAAGTGGATGCTGAATTTTGATTCCGCATTTCTGTATAATAATGACATCCGTATTCTTACAAAAAGTAATATTGCGCAGACCTCAAAAATAATCATCACTCCCACCCTCGAGTTTTTTCCTGAAGGCGGCGATATGGTAGCCAATGTCAACAACAAAATAGCTTTTAAAGCCAATGACCAATTTGGAAGACCTATAAATTTAAAAGGAAACATACTTGATAAAGCAGGTAAGGTACTGGATAGCCTGCATGTTATCCATGATGGAATGGGCTATTTTTTTCTGACACCAAAAGAGGGTGATTCCTTTACGGCAAAATGGTCTACTTCTTCAGAAAAAGATGGGAAAGGTAACCAACATACTTCCGAGTTGCCGCAGGTAAAAAATTCCGGCGTAGCGCTTCAGGTTGTTCAGTCTGGTACGAACCGGATTTTTGCGGTTGTCGCATCGCCACCGGTGGCTGCTGCTTTGGGCCAGGTTCATATAATAGGGACGATGTATCAGCACGAAATTTTTAAGGTAATCAAAGATATTGGAAGCGGGGAAGCAAAGGGAATCGTTCCTATACAGGACTTGCCAAGCGGCATATTGACAATTACTGTATTCGACAACCAATGGAATCCTCTCGCCGAACGAATCTCTTTTATTAATAACCAGGAGTATGCTTTTTATCCTGAAATGGAAGTACAGCATTGGGGGTTAAATAAAAGAGCGAGAAATGAAGTACAACTTACCGTGCCGGACAGCGTTGCAGCAAACTTTTCCGTGTCAGTAACCGATATCGATATTGATACTGACAGCAGTGACCACATTATTTCACATCTCCTTTTAACTGGTGAACTGAAAGGAAAAGTTTTTAACCCCGCCTGGTATTTTTCTAATTCAAGCGATAGCCTGAGCAACCAACTTGATCTTGTAATGCTTACTCACGGCTGGCGCCGGTTTAAATGGGAAGACGTGATGAAAGGTATATTTCCAAAGATCAGTTATCCTAAGGACACCTCTTTTCTTACACTTTCCGGAAAAGTTTATGGTGCTACTTCTTCTCAGCTGAGGGACGCTGAAAATATTGTATTATTGATCAACAATGGAGACCAGGGAAAACAGATGCAGGTATTGCCGGTTCTGCCCGATGGAACTTTTAATGATCCAGCCTATCTCCTTTTTGATACCGCAAATATTTATTACCAGCTCTCAAAAGCTAAAGGGATCGGAGATGTTTCCGTAAAGTTTATGGAAGGACGCCTTCCTCCTTTAAAAAACAATATAGCAGCTACCGGAAATTACTACAGCAAGTTTTTTGATACTGCAGGAAATGCCCGTCATTTAGAATTGGCGAATGAGTTGGCTGATATTTTAAATAGGTATAAAGGCAAAGTTTTGGAAACGGTAAAGATCGACTTAAAGAAAAAAACGCCTGTGCAGGTTCTTGATGAAAAATACACTTCCGGATTATTTTCAGGTGGTGATGGTTACCAGTTTGACCTGTTAAACGATACGAGGGCACAAGCTTCTCTTAGTATTTTTAACTATCTCCAGGGGCAGGTTGCAGGCCTTCAGATAAGTACTAATGGCAATACGCCTTCGATGCAATGGCGTGGTGGCACTCCTCAACTTTATCTTGATGAAATACCGGCCGATGCCTCCATGGTTTCCTCCATTCCTGTATCGAATGTGGCATATATAAAAGTATTCCGGCCTCCTTTCTTCGGAGGCACCGGCGGTGGCTCGGGAGGTGCCATTGCAATTTATACTCGTCGCGGAGACGATGCAAAGAACGTGGATGGTAAAGGCCTTTCGAGTAATACAGTGAGCGGATATAATGGAATCCGGGAATTTTATTCTCCTAATTATGGCACTTTTAGCCCGGATGATGAAAAGCAGGATTTAAGAACTACTCTTTATTGGAATCCACAGATAATTACGCCGCCGGGCCAAAACAAAGTCGTGTTTACTTTTTATAATAATGATATAACCAGGGCTTTTAGAGTTGTGATAGAAGGCATGACTAAGGATGGAAGGCTGGCACACCTGGAGCAGATCATGGAATAACAGGTATCAAATTTCCGATTGATTACTATTTCGTTTCTTTAATGTTATTAATTGCACAATTGTTTCTTTGTAGATTGCATTGTGAGAAAGTTATTATCTGGTTTGCTGAAGGTTTTCTGATACTGCGAAAGGAATAAAAATTTCAGGCAAAGGTTGAAATTTGAATTCTGTCCCAAAAAAAACCCCAATTTTCAAAGTTGAATAGAGAACAAAATTATTACGGTTACGTAAGTTTTTTAAAAAAAATTTATTTGCAGGTTGACTCGAATGAACCAGAGAAAGGCATTCTTTTTTAGATGAAAGAGAATACACTTACCGAAAGAAAAATAATTTTTTGCCAATCAATAGTTCTAAACAGAATGATATTTTACTAAGCCTTCCATAGGATTTTTTAAAACGCTTCCGATTTGTAAATGATAGATATCACATAAGAGCGTTAGTACATCCTTAAATCCAAATGCAATGCTTCCCGTAAAATGAACCGGTAATTTCAGGCTTTCTTTATACTTAATAATATGTGTGGTAAAAAAATCATCGAGTCCGTCTTTAATTATATTTTCTATCATATAATGGCCACGGTTGTCGGCTAAAAAAATTGCAAAGGAGGCGAGATACCGGTTGGGTAATGGCTGCGTATATACTTTATTTAGAATTTCGTTTTCATTAGTAAGAAATTTCGCATCAAATCTTGCCCGAAGATCATCGTCAAAAATATTATATAGAAAATGTTGGATCACCTTTTTACCGAGATAAGCTCCGCTGCCTTCATCACCCAGAATGTAACCAATGCCCGGGCTGTTCTTAACAATTCGTTTACCATTAAAATAACATGAGTTTGATCCGGTACCTAATATACAGGCTATGCCTTTTTCATTTCCACACAAAGCCTTGGCTGCTCCTGACAAATCGTTGTCCACTGAAACGAAAGCGTCGGGAAAGACATTATTAAAGACCTTTTTTACCATTTTTATATTTTCAGGATTTTTACACCCTGTTCCATAAAAATAAATTTCGGCAACGTTTGATCTTCGGGTGATTGGAAGCACACATTCTTTCAAAATCAGTTCCATTTCATTTCTTTTTACAAAATATGGACTTAACCCCTGCGTGGTAAACACGTTTTTTCGGATTCCGTTCAGAAGGCACCACTCAGTTTTTGTAGATCCGCTGTCAGCAATCAATTTGATGGTTGGCATGTTTATCTCATGTTTATTAAGGAAATTTGCAATTCTAAAAAATAAAAGTAGATAATTAAGAATAGTATGCGCAATAAAAAATTACAGGTTTGGCTTCCGTTGATATTAAGTATTTGCATGATCGCAGGAATGTTTATTGGCTACAGGATAAAAGGCAATATGCCAAACACCGGGATTTTTTTTATTGACAGGCAACGACCCGTACAGGAAGTGCTTGACCTTGTAAGTCGAAAATATGTAGATAAAGAAAATGAAGATTCATTGGGTGATGCCGCAATCGAAGCAATACTTGCAAATCTTGATCCTCATTCTGTTTTTTTGCCGCCACGGGAATTAAAGGAAGTCAATGAAGATCTTGAAGGAAAATTTTATGGAATAGGAGTCGAGTTCAACATCTTTAACGATACCATTAACGTGCTAAACGTTCTTCCAAATGGTCCCTCAGATAAAGCGGGGCTAATGGTAGGGGATAAATTTTTGAAGGTTGGCGATTCAATTATTACCGGTAAAGATATAACCGCTGAAAAGATCAAAAATTTATTAAGGGGTTCCGGCGGAAGCAAAGCTGATATAACAATCCTGAGAAATGGAGCTAAAAAAGTAATCAGTATTACAAGGGGATTTATTCCACTGTATAGCCTTGATGCTGCCTACATGATTACAGATTCGGTTGGCTATATCAGGCTGAATAAATTTTCAGAGACGACTTATAAGGAATTTATGCAGGCGACCGAAAATCTGCAGAAACAGGGAATGAAAAGTATGATACTTGACCTTCGCGATAACGGAGGTGGCATCTTAACGCAGGCTACGGATATAGCAGATGAATTTTTAAGCGATGACAAATTGATAACCTATACAGAAGGGGCACATTCACCAAAAAAGGAATATCGTTGCAGCAAGGAAGGTGTTTTTGAAAAAGGGAAACTTGTAGTGCTTGCTAATGAAGGCACGGCATCCGCAAGCGAGGTTTTAATAGGCGCACTGCAGGATTGGGACAGGGCAACAGTAATGGGAAGGCGCAGTTTTGGTAAAGGATTGGTGCAGGAGCAGTATGAACTCAATGATGGCTCCGGGTTAAGGCTTACAGTAGCCAGGTATTATACACCTCTTGGCCGAAGCATTCAAAAATCATATAAAAATGGAGTCGAAGAATATAATAAGGATCTTTTGAACAGGTTTCACAATGGTGAAATGACCTTTGCGGATTCAATAAAACATATCAATCAAAAAGAGTATAAAACAAATTCAGGTAAGATTGTGTATGGCGGAGGAGGAATAACCCCGGATATTTTTGTGCCATATGATACGCTAACCGTTGATAAAGAAATCACGCTGGCATTGATAAAAGGAACGTTTAATAATTTTGTCTATCGCAATTATCTGGAGCATCAACAGGAATTTAAAACTTATAATTCTCCCAAAGTTTTCCAGGAGAAATATAATGTAGATGATGCCACCCTTAGAAGCCTTAAAAATTATGCGGAAAAAGATTCAATAGATTTTGACCTGGCCGATGCAAAAGAAAAATTCCTGCTGCAAAAGCAAATTAAAGTAATGACAGCAAGGCAAATCTGGCGCACGCAAGGCTTGTACGAAGTAAGCAATCCCGAAGATGATACCATAAATAAAGCTTTGGAATTTATAAAAAACGGTTCACTTGCACAATTGGGCAAATAGCCTTCTGCCCTATTTTTTTTACCTTTATAACAAATAAATTTTTTATGTGGCTCAATAGTATTTTAGATACCATCGGTAATACCCCTCTTATAAAACTTAATAAGATTACAAAGGATTTGCCGTGCACGGTTCTTGCAAAAGTTGAATATTTTAATCCTGGCAATTCAATTAAAGACCGGATGGCTCTGAAAATGCTGGAAGTTGCAGAACAGGAAGGAAAAATAAAACCGGGTGGAACTATTATTGAAGGCACGTCAGGCAATACAGGAATGGGCCTTGCACTGGCTGCATCTGTAAAAGGATATAAATGCATTTTTACGACTACCGACAAACAATCAAAAGAAAAAGCAGATATATTAAAAGCCGTAGGCGCGGAAGTAATTGTATGCCCGACAAATGTTGACCCGGAGGATCCGAAATCTTATTATTCAGTTTCAAAAAGACTCGCTGAGGAAGTACCTAATTCGTGGTACGTTAATCAATATGATAATCTCGCCAACAGGCTTGCGCATTATGAGCAAACAGGCCCTGAAATATGGGAACAAACGGAAGGGCAGATAACCCACCTGGTGGTAGCAACGGGCACCGGTGGAACTATTGTGGGCACAGGCAAATATTTAAAAGAAAAAAATCCTGACATTAAGGTATGGGCAATAGATAGTTATGGGTCTCTTCTAAAAAAATACTTTGATACTGGCGAGGTGGATGAGAATGAGGTATATCCTTATATAAGCGAAGGTTTTGGGGAGGACTTTGTGCCCGCAAATTACGATATGCAGTATATTGACGCCTTTGTAAAAGTTACTGATAAAGATGGTGCTGTTATGGCAAGGCGGATCGCAAAGGAAGAAGGGTTGTTCTGCGGCTATAGTGCCGGGAGTTGCCTTCAGGGATTAATGCAGCTCAAAAAAGATTTAAAGAAAGGAGATGTCGTTGTTTGTATTTTCCATGATCATGGCAGCAGGTACGTTGGAAAAATATATAATGATCAGTGGATGATGGAAAGAGGATTTCTGGAAGTTAAGACTTTTAAAGATCTTGTAAGCGGGAGGGGTTCTCAAAAATTATTGACCATACGACCAAATCAGACTGTCGCGGAGGCAATCACATTAATGAGAGAATATGATATTGAAAACCTGCCCGTAAAGAACGGCGAAGGGTTTATCGGATCGCTAAGTGAAGGAGGTTTATTCAATAAAATATTAAACGACCCGGAAATTAAGGACCAAACTGTAGAATCTGTGATGGAAAATGAATACCCGGTTGTTGCTTTTGATGCCCCGGTTGAAAAACTTAGCAGATTGATTTCTAAACAAAGTGGGGCGGTTTTAAGCAAAGATGAAACAGGGGATTACCATATCGTCACTAAATACGATATCATACAGAGCCTTGCAAAATAGTGATAAAAATAGGTATTGTTATACAAGGAACTGGTATTGAACATGTAATATCATTTATCTCTGTTTAAAGATTAGATATTTTTAGTAGAACTACGATAATTTAATAATACCCGCTATAGTATTGTTCCTAAGATCGTATTGGTCGAAATACTTTTTTATCAGTAATTTTCTACTATCTAAGATTAAGCAGTAACGCTCTTTCATAACTAGTTATGTACCACTATCTTTGCTCCAGAAGTTGATTGATGTTGAATTAAGCATTAATCTAAAATAAATCCAAAAAATATCCGTTGAAAAATTAAAGATCGAATCTATCCAAATTCTTGAAAGATCAGAAAATCCGGTATCAGTCAACTTCTATTTTTTTTAATATCATTTCTTTGCAGAACGTAAAGAATAAAATATAAAAGATTATTTAATTGATTATTTCCGTCATTTAAAAAAAAAAGTTTTTCTCCTATGAAAACCAATAAATCCAGGAAAACCAATCCAGATCCATTAAAAAGCCAAAACGTCCAGGTTCTATTTAAAACCAACAAGATCCATTGAAAAACCAAAACATCCATGGTTCTATGAAAACAAGCTGATGAAATCATCAAAAATTCAATCCTTAAAAAGCCTAATCTGAAACCAGTAAATTAATTTTTCTGGGTAGAGGAAAACTCTACTGAAAAGGTCCCAAGGAAGTCTGCCATCGCAGACAAAAAAGTTACTTCCGCAGGTTAATTCCTGCGGAAGTTTTTTTTTAGCCCCTGTTTCCCGATTTATCACGAATTCTCGATCAAATTTTTAGTGACTTCTCCCAATCGCCTCTTTAAGCTAAATTTGGCCTGTTTGATATGCCTTTTTATGATCATAGATAGCGCGGGTATATTATACCGAACTTATAAATTTAAAAGAATTATTTCTCTCGTCCCATCCCTCACCGAATTGCTGAGCGATCTAAGCCTTGATGAAGAAGTGATTGGTGTTACCAAATTTTGCGTTCATCCCCGCGAATGGTTTGAATTGAAGCCAAAAGTTGGAGGAACAAAAAATGTGAACATTGAAATGGTACATAAGATTAATCCCGATCTTATAATTGCAAATAAAGAAGAAAATGTGAAAGAGCAGGTAGAAGAATTATCCATGTCTTACACCGTTTTGCTTACTGATATACATGACCTTGATTCAGCAGCACTTTCAATACTGCAAATTGGCAGGCTAACCGGCAAATACGAAAAGTCAAAAAAGCTGGCGACAGCTATCCGGGCAAAATTTGGCGGTCTGGATATAGCTTTAAAGGATCAGGTGAAGGCCAGGGCCGCTTACCTTATTTGGAACAAACCTTACATGGTGGCCGGGGGTGAAACTTTTATTAATGATATGATGCATTACTGTGGCCTAAGAAATATTTTTTCAGGCATAAAAAGATACCCGGAAATTAATTTAGATGAAATAAGCGAACGCGGGTGCGGGATTGTATTACTTTCCTCCGAACCCTACCCTTTCAAAGAAAAACATGTGAGGGAAATAAGAAAAATATTGCCATTGATAAAAATCGTACTGGCAGACGGTGAAATGTTTAGCTGGTATGGCAGCAGGTTATTAAAGGCAGCGGATTACTTCGAATTGTTCCATTCCAAATACATTAAATGAAAATAATGATCAATTTCCCCAGGAATCACATTATAGGATTTTATACCAATTATCTTTGAAAAATGCGTCAGGATTATCGATTTAATTACTATTGTGTTTTTCCTAAATTCATGTAGGTTTGCATACATTTAAAAAAAATATCAATGGCATCAAAAAAAATTACCGACTTATTGGGCGACAGCGCCGAAACTTTATTTAATCATAAATGTAAAATTGACAAATCATCTCTCACGCTACCATCTCCGACTTATCTCGATGATATATTTGTGAACAGTAATCGCAACAACCGTGTGGTTCAAAGTATGCAAATGTTGCTTGGCCACGGCCGTCTGGCTGACACAGGTTATTGCTCTATTTTTCCCGTTGACCAGGGCATAGAACATAGTGCAGGAGCCTCTTTTGCACCTAACCCTATTTATTTTGATCCCGAAAATATTGTCAAGCTTGCCGTAGAAAGTGGTTGCAACGGAGTTGCTTCTACATTTGGAGTCTTAGGAATTATGAGCAGAAAATATGCCCACAAAATACCTTTCATTGTAAAAATTAACCATAACGAATTATTGAGTTATCCAAACAAGTATGACCAGACAATGTTCGGCACTGTAAAGAGTGCTTACAATATGGGAGCTGTAGGTATTGGCGCCACAATTTATTGGGGAAGTGATGAGAGCACCAGGCAATTACAGGAGGTTAGCCAGGCTTTTGAGCTCGCTCACGAATTAGGGATGTGTACTATTTTATGGTGTTACACTAGGAACAACGCTTTTAAAGTTGACGGAGTGGATTACCATACATCCGCTGACCTTACCGGGCAGGCAAATCACCTTGGCGTTACCATACAGGCTGATATTATAAAGCAAAAAATGGCAACAAATAATGGCGGCTACAATGCTGCAAAATTTGGTAAAACTTCAAAATTAGTTTACAGTGAATTAACATCTGATCATCCAATAGATCTTTGCCGCTACCAGGTATTAAATTGCTATAGCGGGCGCATCGGTTTAATAAACAGCGGCGGCGAGAGTAAAGGAGCATCTGATTTGCAGGAAGCCGTAACAACCGCAGTTGTAAATAAGCGGGCCGGGGGAATGGGATTAATTCTGGGTCGGAAAGCTTTTCAAAAACCATTTAAAGAAGGGGTAGAACTTTTGAATGCTACCCAGGATGTGTACCTTGATAAGGACATAACGATTGCATAACCATAATCCGCCACAGGCGGAGAATCGAAATATGAAAGAAGAAGACTTTTACGCGAACCTTGCAGGGGAAGAGGGAGATACAGAAGAAACGAAACGGCGATGGTTTCGCAGAATTAAGAAAGGCATTACAACTTCTACTAAGGATAAGAAAGAAGCTCCTGACGGTTTATGGACAAAATGCCCTGCTTGCAGATACACCTGCACGGTTACCGAATTAAGAGAAAATTTATTTGTATGCCCTAAATGCGGGTATCATCACCGCATTGGAAGCGCGGAGTATTTTGAAATTCTTTTTGATGAAGAAAGTTATGAGGAGCTTTTTGCCAATATAAAATCTAAAGATTATTTAGGTTTTGTTGACCTGAAGCCATATGAACAAAGATTAAAGGAAACATACGCCAAATCTTCAATTCATGATTCTATAACAGTAGCATATGGTAAGATAAGTGAAATGGATATCGTAATCGCGTGTATGGATTTTGAATTTATCGGAGGAAGCCTTGGAAGCGTAATGGGAGAAAAAATATCCCGTGCGTGTGACTATTGCATGGAACATAGAATTCCTTTTATGATCATTAATAAAAGTGGCGGTGCACGCATGATGGAGAGTGCATTTTCACTGATGCAGCTTGCTAAAACTTCCGGGAGATTGTCTATGCTTTCCGATGCCAAAATACCTTACTTTTCACTTTGTACCGATCCAACTTTCGGAGGCACTACCGCATCCTTCGCAATGCTTGGCGATATTATAATGGCAGAGCCGGGAGCACTTATTGGGTTTGCCGGTCCGCGTGTTATTAAAGAAACTATCAAAAAGGATCTCCCGCCCGGATTTCAGCGAAGCGAATTTTTACTTGAGCATGGATTTCTTGATTTTATTGTTTCAAGGAAAGAGCTTAAGGAGCGGCTGGAACAATTGCTGGTCTTGTTTCGAAACTGATCGCGAACCACCTTACCGAAAATTAATAGGGCCGGCAAAAATCAAGAATACGTAGGTGTAAGCGTCACTCACTTCAATTTATGGAACTTAGTAACCGTAAAGCATATTACGAATATAATATTGAAACGAAATACATTGCAGGACTTGTTTTGTCAGGAACTGAAATAAAATCATTGCGGGCCGGTAAAGCCAGTTTCAACGATAGCTATTGTATTTTTCATAAAGGTGAATTGTTTGTAAAGAGCCTTCACATTTCTGAATATAGTTTTGGAACCATTCATAATCACGAGCCGCTCCAGGAACGCAAATTACTACTTCACAAAAAAGAGCTGCGCAAGCTCGAAAATAAGATCAAAGAAAAAGGCTATTCAATTATCCCATTAAAAATATTCATACCTCAAAACGGCTTTGCAAAAATGGAAATAGGCCTTGGAAGAGGAAAGAAAATCTACGACAAAAGGGAAACCATTAAAGAAAGAGAATCTGACAGAGACATTAAGAGAAAATATGGAGTATAAAAATTTTTAGAATATTTTGTACCCAATAAATTTACTAAAACGCTGCTGCGATTTACTTCAAACAAATAATTCAAAGTGAACCAGGGCCTTAATCAGGAAGTTTTAGATTCCTTGTATCTCATACAAAAGCTGCCGGCCATGCCGGCAGCTTTTGTAAAAAATCATTTCACAATCAGAAACCAATCTCAATCGCTTCCCATCCTGCATTGTAATGACCTCCGGAGTAAGTATTATTAATAATAGTCCGATCCCAAACTTCTACATATACGAGATAACAACAAGGCACAATATTCGGATCGTTCCACGGATCCCACTTAAATTCTGTCGGTACTACATAACCCTGGTCCGCTATGTTGCCATTGTAGGTTTTCGATAGTGCCACTGAAGATGTATCAACAACCGGAACTGACAGGCCTGAGTTACCACGGGCTGTTACCGCAATATGACTCATATTGGGATCATATGCATGAATTGTAACTATAATTAGACCTTCGCCTTTTTTCACCTTACCACATTTTAGCGCTACACGGGTTCCGTCTGGCTTTTCAAGCTGTAACGTAATGGTTGGGCGTGGCAACGGGAATGGGCCTGTATTATCTAATCTTACCACTTGCGGACTGCTTACACGAACATTCATTGCAGCATCTCTTACCCGAAGGCGTAGATAATAAACCCCGTCAGGAAGAGGTGAAGGCCACATCAACAATGTTTTTTCTCCTGTGGTCAGCCTCCCACCATCGGAATCTGTAAGTTGGTTGATTTTAAACCAGCCCGGATCTGCACCTGTGGACTGGTTGCGGGTACGAAAATATTGAAACACCGTTGAAGGCTGCGGGGGATCAGGCGGTACTGGCGGCGGCGGTATTGAAGGATTAACCTGGTCATATCCGCCTTGCGGTCCCACAATAATTGGATTGTACGGACCGGCAGAACCGGCTGAAGACACCTCTACAAGATATTCTGCCGCTGACGGCATATTAAAGATACCCATCAGCCATACATTACCGCCAAAAGGGTGATCACCATAGCCAGCGGATGGGTTTGGATACCCTACGAAAAACATTGGAATACTGGGTCCGCTTCCATACCCTAACGCGTCAATTTGCGAAATTGGAATAGAGCCTATCCGGGTGATGAGGGGTTTCGGGGGACAGATGCCACGGCATCTTTTGCTACACCTCCATGAACATAAAAGTGCACATAACTGGCGGCAAAATCTCCATAAATTATATTTGCCCAGTATCTCGTTCCATGCACCGACATCTTCCGATTCCATAATTTCAAGCAGGCGTTTTACCATCTCCGGGTCCCGGAACAGTGGCCCGACGGCTTGTACATAAGCCAGCATTTCACCAGCATTTACGTCATCCATTGGTTGATTCTGGCAAAACTTCCTACATAGTCCTACACAATGTTTCCTGCAAAAAAAAGTGCAGACGATGTGGCAAAATTCTGCAAGTTCTGCCTTGTTGAGGGCAGCTTCAAATCTTGCAGAATCATTTGCGGCAAATGCATCATAGGCCTCGTAGAAGACATCCGGATTTGCCGCGAGCTTTTCAATAACGGCTGACGTATGTTGAAGCTCTTCAATAATGGTTTTATCGATTTCCATTTTATACCTCCGTATTAAAAAATGATTGGGCCTGCTATTGTTTTCTTTGGCATGTATATTTAAAATAGCATACGCCTTGTTCGGCTTATTGCCGCAAACCCAATTAACAACGGAGCCAAACAGTTAACAGGTGTTTAAACTCGTGAAAGCTAAGTTAGCCCCGAAAAATCAATGCTGAAATGGCATCAGCTCAATAATAAATGGAGGATAAAATTAATCGGAATCCATTAGAAATGCAAGATATCCGTGTCAATTTTGTGTAAACTACACTCAATAAATTGATTGGAAAAAGTGTTTTTAGAATTTAATCTCGAATAATTCGGGGATAGTTAATGAAAATAAAATTGCAGTCTTTTTACAGGGAGAAATGTGTTTCAATAAACTACAGAATAAGTTGATCTATCTCAGGTAGCTACTCCGTCTGCCACAATCATTTTAGTTTTTGCCGATCTCTGTCTTATCCTTTTTGCTTCGGCGTAACCTGGTGAGGCCCACCATTCTTTGGCCCTGGCTACCGACGGAAATTCTAAAACAACGATTCGCCCGGGATTCCAGTCGCCTTCCAGGCATGCGGTTTTTGCGCCACGCACAATGAACTTTCCATCATAGGCTGCTATAGTGGCAGGCGTCAGTTTCTTATATTCCTCGTAGGATTCATTGTCCTCAATTTCTATTTCAACAATTACGTATGCCGGCATATATTATTTATTTTAAAAAGTAAAAGAATATACTTTTTGGTAAACAGGTTAATTTTTGAAATTGAAAAAAATTATTCTTACCCGGAATTTTAAACCTACTTAAAACTTTCTTTCAAAGTCACTGTCCTGTTAAATACAAGTGCTCCAGGTTTCGAATCCTTATCTAAAAAAAAATACCCATTACGCATAAACTGGTAATGGTTCCCGGCAGTTGCATTTTGTAGCATGTGGTTCAATAAATGCTTTTTCAATTACCTGTAAGGAATTCGGATTAATATAATCTTTAAAATCCCTCTCCTCCGAGGCGGGATTTTCTACTTTAAATAACCTCTCGTACAATCTTATTTCAGCGGTAGCGGCATGTGGTACGCTTACCCAATGAATCGTACCTTTTACTTTCAAACCACTTGTATCATTCCCACTTTTGCTTTCAGGTATATAAGAGCAGTGTATCTCCGTAACATTACCTTGGTCATCTTTTTTAAAACTATCGCACTTTACGATATAAGCGCTCTTTAACCTTACCATTTGCCCGGGAGCAAGCCTAAACCACTTCTTAACCGGAACCTCCATAAAATCCTCGCTTTCGATCCACAATTCTTTTGAAAAAGGAATTGACCTGCTATTGGAAGGATCGTTTGGCAGATTTTCAGTAATCAACTCCTCGGTTTTATTTTCTTCATAATTATCAATAATTAATTTGACAGGATGCAAAACAGCCATCACCCTGTAAGCCGTCTCGTTCAGCTCTTCTCTCAAGCAAAATTCCAGGAGACTCAAGTCAATTAAATTATCGCGCTTTGCAACACCAATTTTATCACAGAATGTTCTTATGCTCGACGGTGTAAAACCTTTCCTTCTGAATGCGGATATGGTAGGCATCCGGGGATCATCCCAACCGTTCACGTAGCCCTCATTTACCAACTGCAGCAATCTGCGTTTACTCATGACCGTGTAGGTCATGTTCAGTCGTGCAAATTCATATTGGCGTGACGGGTAAATGTCAAGCTTTTCTATAAACCAATCATACAGTGGCCTGTGAGGTATGAACTCAAGCGTGCAAATGCTATGAGTTATATGTTCAATGCTATCGCTTTGGCCGTGTGCAAAATCATACATTGGGTAAATACACCACTTATCGCCGGATCGATGGTGATGCGCATGCTTGATACGATACATGAGAGGGTCACGCATATGCATATTTGGTGCAGCCATGTCAATTTTAGCACGAAGCACTTTTGACCCGTCTTTGAATTCGCCATTTTTCATCTTTTCGAAAAGCATTTCATTTTCCTCAACGCTTCGCTTCCTGTATTCATTCTCTCTGCCCGGTTCGATAGGGGTGCCTTTTTCTGCAGCTATTTTTTCAGGATTACTATCATCGACATACGCGAGGCCCTTGCGAATAAGCTTTACTGCCAAATTGTATAATTCATCAAAATAATCGCTGGTATAAAATTCATTTACCCAATCAAAGCCAAGCCATTTTACATCGTACTTTATACTGTCAACATATTCCGTTTCTTCCGTAATAGGGTTTGTGTCATCAAAGCGAAGATTTGTCGCGCCATTATATTTTTTGGCAAGGCCAAAATTCAGGCAAATACTTTTTGCATGGCCGATATGCAGGTAACCATTAGGCTCAGGTGGAAAACGTGTGAGGATATCTATGTATTTCCCTTTACTGATATCTTCTTCTACTATCTCCTCGAGAAAGTTGAGGCTTTTTTCTTCAGTCATTTTATTTGAGAATGGATCATTGACAATTAAATACGGATAATAGATGCATCGGATAACAACCGGTTATTATTTTTTTTATCTATTTTGCTTTCCCTTATTTTTTTGTTGTTCGTTTTTCACTGCATTTCAATTGCAACAATCTCTGCAACATCCATAACTTTTACACTTTCTTCTTTCTCATTTAGCTTTACCCCATCCGAAAGCATGGTGTTGCAAAAAGGGCACGCCGCAGCGATCATCCCTGCGCCGGTTTCGAGCGCTTCTTTAGTTCTTTCGTTATTTATTCTTATATCGCCCTTTTCTTCTTCTTTAAACATTTGTGCGCCTCCTGCACCACAACACAATCCGTTACTCTTACAACGCTTCATCTCTACCAGCTCAATGTCCAGCGATTCTAACACTTTTCTCGGTGCTTCATAAATATTATTTGCTCTTCCAAGATAACAGCTATCATGATACGTAATTTTTTTTCCCTTAAAACCTCCCTTCTCTTTCATTTTTATTTTACCATCGTCTATCAGCTGCTGCAAAAAGGTTGTATGATGTATCACCTCATAGTTGCCACCTAATTCCGGATATTCATTTTTAAAAATATTAAAGCAATGAGGGCACGCAGTTACGATTTTTTTTATGCCATAGCCGTCGAGCAATTGAATATTCTGGTAGGCCATCATCTGGAACATAAATTCATTTCCTGCACGGCGTGCCGGATCTCCGGTACACATTTCTTCTTTTCCCAAAATTGCGTAATTGGCACCAATTTTATCAAGAATAGTTGCAAATGCTTTTGTAATTTTTTGTGCACGTTGATCAAAACTACCCGCACAGCCTACCCAGAATAAAATTTCCGGCACTTTATTTTCCGCAATCATTTCTGCCATGGTAGGTACATGCATAAATTATTGATTTGATTGAGCTAAAATACAACAAACAATTTTGATGATTGTTAGCATGTTCCGTTGTATAAAACTTATTTTTGTAATCGTCTTAGAAATTAATCTGTTTGATACAAAAATTAAAAAACTGGGAACATTGGCCGTTCAAAATTTTATACGCACCCATAGTTCCGGTATGGCTTTGGTATATAATACGCTCCCGGGCCGTTTGGTTTTTTACTCCAAGCAATCCCCGTCTCACCTTTGGTGGAATGGAAGGTGAACCAAAGAAGGAAATGCATGATTTACTTCCCCCTCATTTATGTGCACCATTTTTTAATGTTCAGCCTGCGGAAGACTTTAAGGATGTGCTGGAAAAAGCTTCGGCCAAAAAAATTCGTTTTCCACTTATTGTAAAACCCGAAGTGGGCGGACAGGGAATTCTTTTCAGAAAAATTGAGAATGAAGAACAATTACGGAATTATCATGAAAAAATCCCGGTAGAATATTTCATCCAGGAATTAATTCGGTATCCATTAGAAGTAAGTCTTTTTTATTATCGTCATCCAAAAGCAGAAAGTGGAACTATCTCGGGATTTTTACAAAAAGTGCCCATGCACGTGATTGGAGACGGGAAACACAACCTGGAAGAACTTATTTTAATGAATGCCAAATCAAAAAATAAAATTGATGACCTGCGCTTAAAACATGGAGAAAATTATTCCGTTGTGTTGCCTAAAGATGAAAAATATATGTTAAGTTATGCGGCCAACCATAACCGTGGTGCCAATTTTACCGACCTTAAAGAAGAGATTGACGAACGTCTTATAAATTTATTGGATGACATCAGTCACAAAAACGATTTTTTTTATGGACGTTACGACATTATGTGTACATCAATTGAACAATTAAAACAAGGAAAGAACTTTGTAATATTGGAATATAACGGTTGTGGCGCGGAACCTAACCACTTTTACGACAATGGTTATACGCTTATAAATGCATGGAGAGAAATTTTGAAGCATTGGAAAGTCCTATACAGTATAAGCAGGCAGAAGTATAAAGACGGCATAAAATACTGGCCGCTTATAAAAGGCATGCGGTTCAGGCTGGAAACAAAAAAACATTATAAAATAATTAAGGCTGCGGATAAAATTATTCCGTAAATATTTATCATCTTTCCAATCAAAAAAAATGCTATTGAAGTTTTTTTTTCCATGCTTTCTTTTTATTACGCTCCAGGTTTCGGCGCAGAGATATATTCCCGGCGATGATGGAAGCAAAGTGCATTTCGTCATAAAAAATTTTGCAATTAAAACCGGTGGTGAGCTATCTGGTATAAAAGGTGAAATATTTTTTTTCACCACCGATCTTGCTGCGTGCCGCTTCAATGTTACTGTTGACCCTTCTACCGTGGATACTGATAACGGAAGCCGCGATGGTCACTTAAAGGGCAGTGAATACTTTGATGCAGAAAAATATCCTGAAATAACAATCACGTCAGCTAAAGTGGATAAAACAAATAAGACGGAAGAGGGATATTATTATTTCACCGGTACCCTCACCATGCATGGTATTACAAAAGCTATCGCTTTCCCCTTTAAGGCAGAAAAAATAAATGACACTTATTTATTCACCGGCGAGTTCGAAATAGACAGGCTTGATTATGGTATTGGAGATAAGAGTGCCGTGTTAAGTAACACGGTAAATGTATCTTTATCGGTATTAGCAAAAAAAGGTTAATGCAAAAGTAATGGGCCTTGCAAAAGTTTTTTTTTGGGGAATGCTGGTAAGTTTTCTTGGCTCGCTACCCCTTGGAACATTGAATGTTGCAGCCATGCAAATAAGTGTCCAGGAAAGCATAATGAATGCTATTTGGTTTTCACTCGGCTCGCTTCTTACAGAAATGATATACGTCCGCATTTCGCTCGTTGGTATTAACTGGATCCGCAGGCAAAAATCACTTTTAAAATGGATGGAATGGATAACGCTTGCCATCGTACTTGCACTCGCCGCCGGAAGCTTTATTGCGGCAACGCATGAACATCATGCAAAAAACGTGATGCTTAATAATAATATACACAGGTTTCTTCTCGGATTAATGTTAAGTGCGATCAGCCCCGTGCAGATACCATTTTGGTTTGGTTGGAGTACCGTATTATTTGCAAAAAAAATTCTGCAACCCAAAAATTCTTTTTATAATTTATACATAATAGGAATAGGCCTTGGAACCCTGATGGGTAATTGCGTTTTTATTTTTGGCGGAAAATATATCGTTGACAAACTTAATACCAATCAAAGTATTTTGAACTGGGTAATCGGTGGCATTTTTGCGCTAACTGCCGTCATACAATTCGTAAGAATTCTTATGCATAAAGGCGCCGTTGAAAAAATGAATAAACTACCCGAAGCATCTGCTTAGCATTATTACATTAATCATTGTCCTCAGACTGAAATTGAATGATCTCTCTAAAACCTATGCTGGTTAAAGGTTCTACGTTCTTTCTTTTTGGAGTTTAGTTAATTTACTTTAAACTTATTTCATTGGGAAGGGGAACAGCAGATGTTTCAAACATCTTTTGTGCAATCTCTTTATCATGGCCGTAGATATCCGTACGGAAATTGAGAAGCCCACTGTCATCTACCCATGCCGTATAGTAGGTTATAAAAACCGGCACAGGATTTTTTACGGCGACAAATTGTTCCTTTTCACTGTTCATAGCTTCATTTATTTTTTCCGGAGCCCAATTGCGATTATCTCTTAAAAGATAATTGGCAAGTTTTTCAGGGTCACTCAGGCGAATACACCCATGGCTATAGGCACGAACGTCGTTGTTGAAGAGACTTTTTGAAGGGGTATCATGAAAATAAATATTAAAACTATTGGGGAATAAAAACTTTACTTTTCCAAGAGAATTATCGCCGCCAGGTTTCTGCCTTATCACCGGCAAATCTTCAGTTCCGCCGGTAATCTCCATATTGTGGCTCTCAAGATAGTTTGCATTTTTTGCCATTGAAGGCAATACTTCCTTTTTTACGATGCTCTCAGGTAAATTCCAGTATGGACTAAATACTATGGTTGTAAGTTTATCAGAAAAGATGGTTGTGTTATGCCCTTCTTTGCCCACCACCACCACCATATCAAAAACTTTGTTCTTTCCATCATACATGTGTAAAATAAATTCAGGAATGTTTACAAGTATCAATTTGCCATCCGGCTCCTGCGGCATCCATCGCATCCTGTTCATGTTTATAAGAATTTGTTTTATCCTCTGAATGGCAGGCACATTCATTTCTTTTAAAAGCGATGTTGTAACAATTCCATTCGCGGTGTATCCATATCTTTTCTGGAAATTTTTGATACCTGTTTTAAGTGTATCGTCAAAAACATCTGATGTATCCAGTTGCGGAAGATCCCCGGTAAGGAACAGCAATTTTTTCATATTATGGATTGCCGGAGATTCCTTGCCTGTTTTAAAAATTTTCGTGTCGGGGGTTATTTCCGGCCAGCCCCCGTTTTTTGCAATTGCGACATATTTTTCCAGTTGATCCTTGAGTAATTTATAAGATACATTTATGTCAGCAAAGTATTTATCGTCTTTATGCTTTTTATTGAGGAGAGAATCAGCAAGATAAAGAGGATCCGCTTTCTTGAAAGGGATAAATCTTTCCATCTCTTTTCTTTTTACATATCCTTTCTCGTAATTGTGACGGGTATAGTCTATAAGGTTTTCCGTTAACTGCAGTTCCGTACTAATAATAGATTTATCAGTTGCGTTCACTTTAAGGTCATCGGCCGTCATAAGATCGTTCATGCGCTTTTGCAGCTGTTTGCTTTTGGTTGCTGTGTCTCCCGAATAATTTTTCAGTGTCCAGAAACCTAACGCCTGTTCTGTTAAGCCCGCGGATGAAAACCATGCAAATTCATAATTCCGCGTATTATAAAAACTGCGTATGCGCCGGGCGTTGGAATCCGCGATGTCGTTTTTTGTGATATAGTTTTCTACGCCGGCGCTATCAAGAAAAAGGTCATTAAAAGAATTATCTTTTGTGATGCTGTAATCTCTTTTACTGATTTTCTTCTCTTTTTCAGTCTTGGCTTTAGCTTCTTCAGTACTCTCATCGTTACTTTGGCAGGCGGCAAAAAAAGCGAGAGAAATGAGGGAGATGGTTAATGTATTTTTCATGGCGGCACTGTTACAAATTGCATGCCCGTCGTTCCAGGTCGATTTTAAAGAAGATATAATATTTACCTTGTTTTTTCTAAATTGCAGCATGCGAAAGTTTGAGGATACATACAGGCATAAGGGTCTCAGAAAAAAGCTGATAACGATTATAAGAGATAAAGGCATCACTGATGAAAATGTGCTGAATGCTTTGATGAATATACCCCGGCACTATTTTCTTGATACGGCAATGGATAATATAGCCTACCAGGATAGGGCATTTCCGATCCAGGAGGGTCAGACAATTTCTCAGCCTTATACCGTTGCCTATCAAACGCAATTGCTCGAAGTAAAACCTTATGATAAAATTTTAGAAATTGGCACTGGCAGTGCCTACCAGGCTGCAGTATTGGCAGAAATGGGCGCTGTAGTCTTTACAATAGAAAGACAAAGAGGTTTATTTGAAAAAAATAAAAGCTTTGTACTGAGATCTACATATCCTAATATCAAATTTTTTTACGGCGATGGTTTTGAAGGGCTACCCACTTACGCTCTATTTGATAAAATTCTTATAACCGCCGCGGCTCCGTTTATCCCCCCGAAACTATTGGAACAATTAAAACCCGGGGGCATAATGGTACTACCTCTTGATGAAGATGGATTGCAAAAAATGATGCGTATTACAAAAAACGAAGATGGAAGCTATGATGAAGAAACATTTTCCAATTTTTCTTTTGTGCCGATGTTGAAAGGGAGGAATTAGGCAATTAGTAATAAAACCCCAACAAGGTTTTATCAGGCATGCTTGTTGATTTATTGTCCAACTTTGGAAAATAAATTTTTGCCCAACTCAATTTTGATGAAACTATTCAAGTGTGATCATTGCGGTCAGCCCGTCTATTTTGAAAATTATTTTTGTATTCATTGTAATGCATCACTTGGTTTTGATCCCCAAAAAATGGATCTCCTCGCATTGCGACAGGAAGATGATACCAGCTTTACAATATTTGCCAAAAATGAAAAAGATAAAAAAGAAACGACCCGTTATAAATATTGCATCAACCAACAATACAACGTGTGCAACTGGCTGTTGCACCTCGAAGATGAGGGGCAATATTGCATAGCCTGTAAGTTAAACCGCACGATACCAGATCTTACTCAAGCGGATAATTTGCAAAAATGGGGACGTATCGAGCAAGCCAAGCACAGGCTGGTGTATTCACTACTGCGTTTTAAATTACCCGTCATAAGTAAGTTCCACGATAAAGTGAATGGTATCGCGTTTGACTTTAAAGCCGATGAAACTAACACCGGTACTGGCAGGCTATTAACGGGCCATGATAACGGGGTTATTACACTTAATATAGAAGAGGCAGACGATGCTGTACGTGAAATGGCCCGCAACAATATGGATGAGGTGTACCGGACTTTACTGGGGCATTTTCGCCACGAGATCGGGCACTATTTCTGGGATCAGTTAATAAGAGATTCGAAAAGACTTGCATCATTCAGAGATCTCTTTGGCGATGAGACCCTCGATTATGCTGAAGCATTAAAGCAACATTATAATAAAGCGCCTTCGGATGCATGGAAAGACAATTTCATAAGCGCTTATGCAAGTTCACATCCCTGGGAAGACTGGGCGGAAACATGGGCCCATTATATTCATATCGCGGACACGATGGAAACGGCCTATTCTTTTGGCATGACCTTAAATCCAAGATCGGCTGATCCCGGAAATGAGATGAGCGCCAGGGAGGATATCGATCCATATATCACAAAAAAATTTAGCGAAATTATGCAGCGCTGGCTGCCTCTTTCGTTTGTTATGAATAGCCTCAACCGCAGTATGGGAATGAAAGACTCCTACCCTTTTGTTATTACTGAAGGAGTAGAAGAGAAACTAAATTTTATTCATGAAACAATACGCTGCCGGGATAGTCAACCGGTAACAACCAAATAGATTCTCCAAAATTTGTCATTCATCCATTCGTTTAACATCCACAAAAACTTTAAGCTCATGTGGGTTGCTACTCATGATAATTCCCTTTAAAGGCACTATATCAAAGTAATCCCGTCCCCATCCAATAGTGATATAGCGTTCATTGGCCAACTGGTTGTTGGTAGGGTCAAAATCAACCCATCCCCTTCCTGGAATAAATACGGCTAACCATGCATGTGAGGCGTCTACTCCGGCAAGTTTTTCTTTGCCCGCAGGCGCCCTCGTTTCAAGATAGCCGCTTACGTACCTGGCCGGAAGACCCATGGAATGGATGCAGGAAATTGCAAGATGAGCAAAGTCCTGGCAAACACCTTTTCGCTCTTTCATTACAACTGATAATGGGGTGGAAATTGTGGTGAAACCAGGCGTAAAAGTAAAGTCATTATATATGCGTGTCACCAGGTCATGCGTGGCTTCATATAATGACCTCCCCGGCGTAAAAGATTTTTGAGCATACATTTTTATTTCCGCGCCGGCTGCTGTTATTTCAGTTGGATGGGTGAATTGTTTTTCTTCAATAAATTCACCGGTGGAAGCATCCAGCATCGCTTTTACAATTTCCCAGCTTTCCGCAGGATAAGTTACCGGTTCATTTTGATGCACTGTTTTTTCAACTAATGACTTTACGGTAACAGTTAATGCCTCATGCTCCTGTTCGATTACAAAATAAAAGAGCTGGTTACCGAAAAAATCCAGGTGCTCTTCCAATATTTCGGGTAGCGGGGAAATAATAATATTAAACGACTTACACCTTTGGTCATTTGTATTTCTGGGTGTTAATGCTGCTACATTATGGCACAGGCTTACCCTTTCGTGGTATTTATATTTCGTTGTATGTTCAACAGAATAAAGCATGATCGTGAATAGATCAGATAAGGTTTGTAGTAAACAACTGTTTTTGTACCTGGCTATGTTTAAAATATGTTTTTGATATTGACCTGGAAGTATCCGCAAGCAGCGAAGACAATTTATCTAAAAAGTCATTCAGTGAAGCATATTCTTTGCTATGAAGATCGTATGAAGTTAGCTTGGCAAGATCTGCAAGTTTCAATAAAGAATCCGCTTCTTCCATATTTCGTTGCTTTTCATTTAAGGGCATGTCTTTTCCGGCTTTAGGCAAAAGAAAAATATATTTTTTTATTTTTTTTACGAGGTAAGCCAATGATTTTGGATAATTGGTATCAAGCATCAATAATTCTACGGCAAGAATTAATTGTAGATGATCCCGGTATGTGTACCGGTAAGTGATCAGGCTTTGGCTGGCGACCATCACAGATTCCATCACTTCATGTTCTACCTGTGCAGGTTGTTTCTTCTGAAATACGCTTTTTAATAAGTTGATAATAAATAATGATTGTTCCAGTTTTCTGCCAAGGTCCAGTAGATTCCACCCCTGCTCCCTGCGCACACTTTCCCTGTTCATTCCTAAAAAAGCAAACATGGAAGTATTAAGTGAATCAATAGCATTAATACTTCTGAAATGATCGGGGTTTATGTTTTCTTTTGCAGAAGTCCACTCCTCCTCCATTTGCCTGAGCACTCTCCACGTATCAATTGACCAGAAATTACGAACGCTGTATACCGCATTCTTTAAAAGTGAAAGATTATAACTGAGGCTTCCCGTTCTTTTGTCATTATATAAAACATCGATAAGCTCTACCCATGGTTTTTCAAATACCTCTTTTTTTTTTCCTCATCAGTATCCTCCAAAAAACCGGGAAAGGTAAACGTACAGTTCGTCAACGCCTTCAGCAATATTGTTTCTGTAAGCATGCTTTCGTTTACAAATGATTTTTTACTTTGCAGGATGCGTTGCATTACGGCACGCTGCAATCTTGCATTGTTGATCACTCTTTCTGTATAGCGGCCTACCCAAAAAAGATTTTCAGCGGTATGGCTTGGCAGTGATCGTTTTTCTGACTCATGTTGTAAATGATCAGTTTTCAATACGAGATTGATGGGTTGCTCCTCATCACCATTGGCCGACAAAACCCATGTGTCTTTGCTAATTCCTCCCGATTGATTAGAAATAATAAAACTGTTTTCGCCGGTACTCGTTCGCGTGAGTCCGCCCGGCATAGCAACGTAACTGTTATCGTGGCTTACCAGGAAACTTCTGAAAAGTGAACGGCCCGCCTCTATTTTTCCATTGAGCCATGAGGGTGTGGAGGAAAAATTAATTTTTTCCTGCCCTGCATAGAGAAATGGATTGGCCTTTATTTCCCTTACCAGTTCTTCTGACTGCCTGGATGAAAGTGAAGCCCCGTCAATAGCAGAACGGGTTCCCGCAATATTTCTGAAAATTTTTCTTACAACCAGCGTTTTTAAATTCGCGATTACATAATGCATTTCTTTGGACTGGCCGCACCACCATGTTGCGATTGATGGCATTATCAGTTCTTTCCCGAAAAAATATTTTGCTATGGCCGGTAAGAACGGAACAAGCCCTGCATTTTCTACGATACTGCTGCCGAGCGGATTGGCAATGGCAACATTTCCTTTTCTTACAACTTGCATTAAACCAGCCACACCGAGGAGTGAATCACTTTTTAATTCCAGCGGATCGCAATAGTTATCATCAACCCTGCGTAGTATTACATCAATTTTTTCCAGGCCTTCAATAGTTTTAAGCCATACCTTATTGTCCTTTACCATTAAGTCGTTGCCCTGCACCAAGGTAAGTCCAAGGTAAGCGGCGAGGTAAGAATGTTCAAAATAGGTTTCATTGCCGGGGCCGGGCGTTAGTATCACTATGCGCGGATCACTGGTATTGTGTGGCGCCATATTTCTAAGCGCCTGTTGAAGCGAATCAAAATAAGGAGATAGTCTTTTCACATTTAAATTGGAAAATAATTCCGGTAAAACACTTGACATTGCATACCTGTTTTCCAAGGCATAGCCTGAGCCTGAAGGGGCTTGCGTGCGGTCGCTGATAATCCAGAGGCGGCCATCAATTCCCCGGGCCATATCAGCCGCATACAGTGACAAATGTTGTTGTCGCGGCAACGTGATATTTACACAGGGGCGAATGAAACCACGATGGAGATAAATTATTTCCTGCGGAATGATACCTTTTTTGATAAGTGTCTGTGGCCCGTAGATGTCCTTCAGCAACAGGTTAAATATTTTGGCGCGCTGAATTAAACCTGCATTAATCGTTTCCCATTCGCCGGCTGTTATTAATTGCGGCACCGGGTCGAGCTCCCATGGCCGGTTTTGCCCCGATGGATCATTGTAAATGTTATAGGCTACACCATTCTCTTTCAGCAGGCGCAAAATATCAACATTACGGTTTTGCAGTTCCTCATACCCGAGGTGTTGAAGTGAAGAAAAGAATGTTTGCCAGTCGTGCCGTATATTATTTTCGGCTGTAAATAATTCGTTGTAAGAGCTTAGGGCGGGAATATATTGTTGAAGCAGAGAATAGATTTCAGGCTGAGACGGCATACTTTTAAAAGTGCTTTGGCCATTAAAAATAACAAAATAAATATTTGTTCAGCCAGGATATATTCTTTCAATAACAAGTGAATAAGTATTCCCCTGTTAGAACAAAAAGTCGTTTACTTTACGACCGCGATAGCCATTCCATCGTGCTCCTTGGCGCCCACCGTTTGAAAAATTGTACCAGTCACGTCGCGGCATTTGGATAAAAATTCATTAAAGCGTTTCACACCTGTAACCATTTCATCGGGGCTTTCTTTCAAAAGCACCTTCCCTTCCCTGATAACATTGTCGGCAATTATCAACGTTCCGGGCCTTGAAAGTTTTAACGCCCACTGAAAATATTCTGTATAGGGTGGCTTATCTGCATCAATAAAAATCATATCAAATGGGCCGGCTCCTTCCGTTTCTAATTGAGGTAAAATATCCAATGCTTTGCCCAGGCGGATTTCAATCTTCGATGTAAGTCCGCAGCGGCTAAAATTTTGCTGAGCCATATCGGCATGTTTTTTATCTATCTCGAGGGTGATCAGCTTCCCGTTTTCAGGCAGCGCTCTTGCCATCCAGATGGTACTGTATCCTCCCAATGTCCCAATTTCCAATATCTTTTTCGCATCACATAGCCTGGCAAGTATTTGTAAATATTTTCCCTGGTTTGGCGATATGCTAATTTGTGGAATATCCGATTCGATGATGGATTGTTCCGTGGCCCTCAGGCAATCATCGTCGTCATGAAAAAGTTCGCTGATGTAATTGTCTACTGATCCAAAAAGTTGTCGGTCCATGTTGTGCTTGATTGATTTAAATAAAAGTTATTTGCGCCAAAGTTAAATACAAGAAAGTTGCTTTAATGACTTTCAAAAGTTGTTTTGGCTTGTAGCGCCTATCCAAAAGGCGGTTGAATGGGCTTATGCCTCCTAAATGTTCCGGGCAAATTGCAATCTTCTTAAAAAAGATCGTCGCTTGAAAAGAAAATCACTATTTCTCCAGGACATAACTCGCCGGCTTACACTAAATCGTAGTGAATGCATCATCATCGTATTAAATACAATAGTTTCTTGTCGCAGCGCATTTTCACAACTTTTTATGCGGGCTTTTTTCGCGGGGAATTTCGGCTACTTCTTGATGTTAGTGGTTCGTTGTTCTTCCCGTCAAACCGTTTCATTACTTATCCATTTCCCAACAGACGGAGCAATATAATTTTTCATTTTTTCAAGAAGCTCTTCTATATTATCACTTACCAAAAGCATTTGCTGGTTTACATGTTTTAGAAATCCTTTGTCAACCATTGTCTGCACTAAAAAAATCAGCGAGTCAAAAAAGCCATCTATATTTATAATTGCCATTGGTTTTTTATGAAGCCCGAGTTGCCCCCCAGGTCAGCATTTCAAAAAATTCTTCCATTGTGCCAAAGCCGCCTGGCATAGCAATAACCCCACCACTTAAATCATTCATTTTGGTTTTTCTTTCATGCATTGTGTCAACCAAAATAAGTTTTGTAAGTCCTTTATGTGAAATTTCCTTTGATTTCAAAAAATGAGGAAGTACGCCGATTACTTTTCCGCCTTCAATTAGAACTCCGTCTGCAACTGCCCCCATAAGGCCAACATTTGCACCACCGTAAACTAGTTCAATGTTATGTCTAGCCAGGGTTTGTCCAAGCCTGGTCGCTTGTGATTTATAAACGTCTTCTGTCCCTAAACTTGAACCACAAAATACTGTTACTCTCTTCATATTGTCTATCTATTTATTATTTACTGAATGTCTTTTAGGAAGGCTTCAATACCGTTGCCAAATTTATAATTAAAAGATCATCGTAACTACTATCGTTCATTAGAATTCCGTTAGCTGAGAACTGCAGCTGAAACATGCACTAAGGTTCATTGGTAGCACGTCTGTCCGGCTTGCATAAATGCGCTGTTGCAGGCAGTTAATCGTCACGTGGTAATTGTAGCATTCGTTCAAATCTGTTTCGCAATCCTTTTGTCATCATAAGTACTAACCCGCCGATAATTAATTCAAAAAGTAATAATGTTAGTATTATTGGTATACGCGGACCTTCGAGCATTGTTTGAATGCCAAAAAGTTCACATAGAAAAAGACCTCCACTCAAGTATAAGAAAATTGTCAGTCCCATATTTGGTCTAAGTGCGGTGTTGATAATGGTCTTAGAACCTTCAGATGTGATTGTACCTTTTAGGTAAACAAAACTATTTCCGCCGAATCCTCTAATGTATCCGAATGTCCATTTATGCGTCAATGTAAAACTGTTATCAGCGTTGAGCGCCCCCGTAATATTGTTTGCAAAGTCATACCCTCTTGAATTTGTGATTTTTGAGAAATCATTTCGCACATTTTCGAGAGAATAATTAAGTGTGTACTTGTATTTTTGAGTTAGCAGAATGTCCATTGGTAATTGCCGGTATGGGTGGCTTGCCGAAGTGGGGGAATTAGTGTCCATTCCGCCCCGGCAAACCGGAGCCCAATTTATAATTAAAAGTTGAAATTTTGAACTGTTACCCGACAGGATTCCCTCCGCCCGATATGAAGCATAGCAGAATTACAACTACTGAAACACTGATTCCACTGCCCCCATAGCGCCAAACCCCAGTTTAACCGAACACCTACGGTGAAGGCCTCGGAAGATCATTAAAAATCGACCCTGGCATTTCCCTCTGCTATCCTTCGTGAGATCAAAAATCAAAAAGTGGCAACTTCGCGGTAGCCCACGGGCCAGGGTATGAAAATTATTTTGCTAATTCAAGAATGATGTTTGTTAATAATTGCGGTTGTTCAGATATTACCATATGTCCACCCGGAATTACACGAATATCAACTCCGTAATTTCCAAGTCGTTCTTTTGCCAGTTTTACCTGCCGGGGTTCAAATTGGTCTTTCTCACTTCCCACGATGTGAAAAGTTACACTGTCATTCATTTTTTGAAAAATAGAAAGCAGATCTAATCGTGTTCCATTCACTTTATGCTCGTCAACAAAGCCTGCTGCGTTGTGCATAAAAAATGCCCCATCTCTTCTTGTTACAGCATCAAATACTTCCGTTAATTCTTCATTTGACACTTTATATTCTTTGCTCCACATTCCTTTAATCATACTGTTAAACATAGAGGGCGAATTTTGGGCCCTTTTCGTGCTCATCCTTCCAAACCATGTTTTTAATATAGGTGTTGTTATTATTGGATGCGAATGCCCGTCAATAAAATAGCCCCCATTCACAAGCAATACCTTTGTTATGACTGTTTCAGGCTTTAGCCCTTTTTCAATTCGTTCCTGTTGTCTTCTCAACAGTTCCATTACTACAAGCGATGAATAATCAAAAGTCACTACAAATGTTGATTTGATACAGTACTCTTTCCATATAGCCGCTACCAGGTCGGCTCTTTCAAATGTCGAGTAAGTATAGTCTTTAGGCTTGTCAGAATCGCCTTGCCCAATGTACTCTACAAAAGTCCTGTTAATTGGATGCTGTTCTTCAATAAGTTTATCAATTTTCATCCAATCAATTGAACCATCAGGAAAGCCGGGTAAAAAAGTAATTAAGTCTTCAAAATTTTGGTTGGGATAAACGGCGTATTTATTAAAAACACGCAAGTGGTTTGTTTGTGCTTCAAATCTTCTATCTATGATTTGCTTAGTACTTAAATCATATGCTAACCTAACCCCGGAATTAAACCACGATTTTGCAGTTTTTCCATTACTTGTATTTATTACTTTTGAATTTGCTAAATTATTTTCTATCATTTTCTATTATTTAAAAGATTAATTTTTTGAAAGTAATTGTCTTATTGAAGCTAAATGGGAGAATATTACGAGCGGAACTATAAGCGCCGGCAGCAAGAAAAACGGGAAATATCCAAGAGCAAAATTTGGTTGTTTTAAAACAAGAACAGTGTACGCCGTACTAAAAACCACATTAAAAAGGAAGACAAGCCCAACGAGATTCCATACAATAATAATGGACTTGTTTAGCTTAGCTTTTACGAAGCCAAAATAGTAAATAGCGGGAGCAGTAACGCCAACAAGAATATCAAAATTTCTTCCTTCAAAGGTCAAAAATTTCGGAATTACATTATATGCTGCCAGCCCCAACAAACTCAACTCAACAAGTATCCTGACAAAATGAAGAATCGTTAAGGCTTTAATATTTAATTCCCTAATAAATTCCTTCCCTCTTTTTGTAAAAAAAAGCACTATCACCAAAATCGTGGGCGGGATAGTCAATACGGGAAAAATCGGAAGTAGTGATTTAGTAAGTGCATAACCATCAGAGAGGCTTAAAAAAGAGAGAATAAGTGTCCATATCAAAGCCATGGATAAAAAGGATTTTGAGTTGTGACTGGCTTTAAAAAAGATTACCGGCGCTAATAAAGTCGTAAGCCCAAAAATTAAATAAATGTAAAATGGTACATGTGCCATTGCATTAGATTTTATAATGCAAAGGTGGGTGGTATTAAATCAAAGCTACTTGCCCCATGACAAGAAACGACTTGTCATATGGCAAGTAATGCATTAAGTTTTATCGTTTTGAAAAATCACGCCTTAGGCGGCTAAGCGAAGTATCTGTAATACCAAGATAGGAAGCAATATACTTAAGGGGGGCATTTTGAATAATATCATAATTATACTTTATTAAATCGGCATATCTTTCTTCCGCGCTCTGATTGATCATTGCCAATGTTCGTTGCTTAAACAAAACAAGTTCTTCCACAAGTCTTAGTCTGCCAAATTCTCTGAACTCGGGAACCGAATGGAAAAGTTTATTGACCCCCTCATAAGAAATGAAATAGGTGAAACATTCTGTAACCGCTTGAATATTTTCCATAGAGGCAGTTTGCCGGAAGAAAGAAGCAGGGTCGTAAACCGCCCGGGGCTTTGAAAAAAAATTAGTCGTTACTTCATATCCTTCCCCGTCAAAAGTGTATGCTCTCATAAGCCCTTCAATCAAAACGAGAGAGTCGCTTATTTTACCTTGTTTTAAAAAAAACTCACCTTTGTCAAAGAGTCTTTCTTCATATTCTTCCACCATCATGTCAATTGCCCGGTCCGATAGTAATTGACTCTTCTTAAAAAAATCCTTTAAAGGCTGTTTGTCCATGGAGTCAGCGTTAAGGGTTTATTGTAGCGCAGTAAGTTCATATCGGTCACCCCACAATGTTAGTCAATTTGAGAAATGTTGATGAAGAACCTTTTATCACTTCAGAGAAAGACTTAATATTTATGAATAAGATACAAAACAAACGCGGGTTTCCTCTCGGTGACCCAGATTGCAGTTAGAGAACTCGGTCATTTCTGCGATGTATGCCAAGCCTGTTTGGTGTGGAAAAAAAGCCACACGATAATAAGATTTAATTAAATGGTTAATTTCACTACTGTATAAATAGCAGCAATTAGAAGAACTAGTGGCAAAGCCAACACGACAAAGAAAGAAATTAAGATCAAGTTCTTCCATTCAAATCCCCCGGGTGCGGATACCTCTTCATATTCAGGTAAATACTGAATTGGAATATCCTGGGCTTCGCAATATTGATAAACTGATGGGTCTATGGTCATTTCAGAATCTTTTGGTTAATCATCTTATAGGACTCACTTTCTTATATTGCAAGCGCAATGCCACAATTTCCCAATACTGTGCAAATGCAAAAGCCCACGCCAGGCTTTTAAATGCCATCGAACGTGCCGGCAGCCGGGATCAGGAAATCATGAAGCATTGGTAACATTCATTTTATTGAGGTTTTCCAATGCATCGATCCCACAAAAGTCTTCCAGAAAAAATATCCTGCTGAGCCAAACAACATCACCTGTAAAAAGACCCCTTCCCCACTCCTCTTGCTCCATATAACGGTGGTACTTCGCCTGCTTCGATAGCGCCAAGATCAGGCGCGGCTCCCTTGTAACCGTCGTTTACGTTTGGCAACACTATGCCCTTATCTACAGCGTTGCCTGTAGGATTTAACGTGAAATCTAAATCAGTGGCGTGGTAAACGGCGTGAGGTGTCGCGGGATCCGGCGGCTGCATATTATTAAAGATTTCATAGTCGATTTCCACGCCATGCTTCTCAAGTCCGCTTTCTGCAGAAAAATCTTTTAGGGTCGCATACTGTTTACCGTCCTTACCGGTTAAGTTATAATCCCGCAACTGGTGTGCGGCAGGTGCAATCCAGGTGTACTGGCTGCCGCCGGTTTTATTTGGCCGGTAGCCGTCATAATCATAAGTGGAATATGCAGTCGCCATAGGGAAAGCAGTTATGGGCCGTTTGGCGCATCAATACCCAGGAATAAATTATTCCTGAAATGGGCATTGGAATAGATTTCCTGGTTCCTGTTTTCACTCATGATAGTATTGTGGAGCACATAAAGCCCGGCCGGCTTTGCCATAAATTTCAAGGCAAAACCATTGGGAATATTGTACAACACGTTGCGGATAAAATATGCCGGTCCGCCAAACACGGGCTGGGCACTGAGGCCGCATTGGCCTGCATTTACACCCCGGTTGCGCATCACGCGGATGTTGTGCACTCCCCCATCGGCTTCTATAAAATCATCTACCACGAGGTGAGTGTCATTATTATAAATATCAATGGCTACCGCTTTCAAATCCTGTTCCGTTTCCGGTGTGCCATATGTTGATACGTCAATACCATCATGAAAATAGGCGATGGAGTTGTGACAGATCACACGGGCGGAGCCGTACACCTTTATGGCAAAATAACCGCTGAGTTGGCTAGGGGGATAAATACCCGGGCTTGCCCAACCCTTCAGGCGATAGCGATCTTCACGTCCGATCATAATATTATCGGCGATGTAAAAATTTTTCGAGCCCGCATATTCTGTTGTTACGGCAATCCCCACATCTTCGTGAGACTAGCGGCTTCTGCAGCACAAATAAAACACAAAAAGCACCGGCGCCCAGTTGACGGTTGACGAGAAAGATGCGGATGCATTGGCAACCGGCGGCAGTTCAGATTATGCGTTAGGGCAATATGGAACTTCCTTCAAACCTGTAAGTCCCGACCGCCTGCTGCATGACGGCGATTCCGTTGAGCTGGGAGGTATGCAGCTCGTAATGTTGCATCATCCCGGTCATACAAAAGGCTCCTGCAGTTATTTGTTTACGGTAAAAGATGATAAACGTTCCTACAAAGTGCTTATCGAATTTACCGTCAATCGTAACCGATAAGCCATTTAATGCAATAGCCTCTTATCCTGAAATAGCGGACGATTATGCGTATACGTTACAAGCAATGAAAAGTATTCGGTTCGACATCTGGGTTGCATCGCATGCCAGCCAATTTAACCTGCATGAGAAACACAAGCCGGGCGACGCATACAACCCCGCCGCATTCATAGATCAAAAAGGTTATAATGCAGCAATTGCCAATTTGCAAAAACAATATGATGAAAAAATGCGAAAAGATGCAATGAAATAGGATACTGCCCTCACGCTACATCCAGGCCAAAGAGCTTTGGGTAATTATTTTCCGGGCAACCAGGCAATTATTCGTAATGGACCTCCGCTGCCATTTTTGATTTTCATTGGCAAGGCAACTACATATGCACCTTTGACGGGTAATTGATCCATATTAGCTACATTTTCAAAAGCTGGTATTCCAGAGCCGAGTAAGACCTGGTGTGTTTTAAAATTTTTTGACTGGCCAAAATCTATGCTGGGCGTATCAATTCCTACAGCTTTTACTTTATGTTCCGTAAGCCATACAGCGGCCGTGGAATCAATGCCGGGGAAATGCAATTTTGGAATCGCAGAATCACCTTTTTCAACCGTACCAAAGTATTGCTCAGCGTTTGGATAATATTTTCCATAACCCGTTCTGAAGAATACGATCATATCCTGCGGAATGGAATCATTTTCCTTTGCCCATGCTTCGATGTCATTTGCCGTAATTAAATAATCACGATTATTCAACGCTTTGGAAGAAATATCAATAACAAGCGTTTCTCCGGTAAGTTTATCCAGTGCAATTTTGTCAACACTCAAACCATTTTTTGCAAAATGTACCGGGGCGTCAATATGGGTTCCTCCATGCTCTGGAGCGCAAAACGCGAAAGTCGAATAATAAAAACCTGCCGGAGTCATGCCTTCGGCAGTCGTATCTAATTTAAAGCCCGTCGGGTTATTTGGCCAGTATAAAGTTTCCGCTGAAAAATCATAACTAAGATCAATCCAATTGCCTTTTGATAAAGTTTCCTGCAAGGACCGGTCATGGCGGCTGCAACCGCAAAGAAACCAGCCAACCGCAATAATGAGTATATAGCTTTTTTTCATGTCAAAGGTTCTTTTAGCCAATTTAAGTTAAAAGAAAAACTTAAGATTTTATTTTTAGGAATAACTATTAGGTTTTTTGTAAAACAATTGTAAGCCAAGATCTAGAATACGTTCATTAAAATCCGGGGTTCTGAAAATTCTTAGCTTGTCATCATAGCAGCTTCCGGGATATTCAAAAAAAAAATTGTAAAATTATTTTTCCTTCACCCAACCTTTTTTATATAATCATACCACTATCCCTTTAGGCGAAATAAACGCGTTAAAATCGGCAAGATTATTTAACTCTAAAAACTTTGAGCTTTTTCCACTCAACAAACCGATTTCGAAATAGCTTTTCTGCCAGGCCAATCCTTTTTAAAACATCTGTCGCTTCTGAAAGTGCAACTAACTGTTTCTGGTTGTAATAATTATCAGGCAAAACAAATCTCATTCAATTTTTTTCAGCTATGCTTATTGACGAGGTAAAATCTTACGGGCTAAATAAAAGTAAGGGAACTTTAAAAACTAACCTGTCTTATTGGAAGCAGGAGTTGGCAGGGACGCCACCTCTATTGCAATTCCCTGCAGATAGTTCGCGCTCAGGTAATATTTTACCGGCTAAGGCAAATTTTTCTTTTTTCGTACCTAAGCCATTGAGCGATGGATTAGGAAATGTTAGGCTCAAGTCGGAGACTGGCTTATTTGTTAGCCTTTTGGCCGCATTTCACGTTCTTTTATTCCGTTATACACATGAGGAGAGAATTCTTACCGGGTGCTACAATTTTAATCTAAGGGGTAACTTGAATGCAACTGGTAAAAAGAGTCCTCAATTAAATAAGCTGGTTTTCCAGACACGCCTTTCTGATGACCTCAATTTTTTGGACCTGGCTAAGCGCCTGGAAAAAAAAATGCACGAGGCAGAAGTTCATATGCCGGTACCATTCGATAGCCTGATAAAATTGTTGCGCAATGAAGGTATAAATGTTAATACACTTTTTCAGATGTCCTTTGAATTTTGCAGCATCGAAAACTCCGGCAAAAAAATTTTCCCAATACAACAGGACCTCGATAGCAGTGTACCCGATCTTCATTTATCGATAGAAGAAACCCACATGGGCTTATCAGGCCAATGGAAGTATAATTCAGGTTTGTTCAGGGAAGAAACAATTAAAAGAATATCGGGCCATTTCCAAAATTTGTTGTCAGGTATAGCTGCCAATCCCGCACAGCATATTTCTGCATTGCCATTGCTAGGTACTTTTGAACGCAACCAGGTTCTTTTTGAGTGGAACAATACTCATGCTGATTACCCAGATGATAAATGCATTCATCAATTGTTTGAAGACCAGGTAAAGCGCACCCCGGATGCAGTGGCGGTGGAGGTTTACAAAGTGCCAGGCTCAGACTTTTCTCCCGGTAAAAAGGAAATCGCTTATTACGAGCTAAATACCCGGGCAAATCAATTAGCCCATTACCTGCGTGACCTTGGGGTAGGCCCCGAGATCCTGGTGGGTATTTGTGTTAAGCGCTCTTTTGAAATGGTGACCGGGGTGTTAGGAATTTTGAAAGCAGGTGGCGCATACCTGCCTCTTGATCCCGACTATCCCAAAGAACGGTTGGAATTTATGATTAAGGATTCAGGAGTTTCCGTTTTACTAACTGAGCAAGAATTATTAACCGAACTTCCTTCGCACAATGCCCGCATGGTATGTTTAGATAGCGAATGGTTTAAAATTTCTAAGTGCGGGGATGATAATTTGGTTAGCGGAGTTAATCCCGAAAACCTGGCCTACGTAATTTATACATCCGGCTCTACCGGCGTACCAAAAGGAACACTGATTGTTCATCGCGGAGTGGTTAATTACCTTACCTGGTGCATAAAGTCTTATGCATTATCAAAGGGATCGGGTGCACCGATTAATTCTTCTATCGCATTTGATGCCACAGTTACGAGCTTTTTCTCCCCGTTATTAAGTGGTAAAAGAGTGCTGCTTCTGCCAGAGGTCAACGAAATAGCAGCACTAAGCGAAGTTCTGGCATCAGAAAATCATTTTAGCCTTATTAAAATCACGCCGGCACATCTGGAAGTTCTCCGGCATTTATTACCCGCGGTGCAGACAGCCAGCCAGGTAAATGCGTTGGTTATTGGCGGGGAAGCCTTGCTGGCAAAAAGCCTCGAATTTTGGCGTAAGAATTTTCCGGCTACCAGGCTTATTAATGAATATGGCCCCACAGAAACCGTGGTAGGATGCTGTACGTATGAAGTTCCGGATCATGTTCTGTCTTTGGAAGAAGTTTCAATTGGGCGCCCTATTGCTAACACACAAATTTATATTCTCGATCGGAATATGGAACCCGTCCCTGTGGGTGTTTCAGGAGAAATTTATATCGGCGGTGCGGGGCTGGCCCGTGGCTATCACAATCAGCCTCAGTTAACTGAAAAGCGTTTCATTGCTAATCCTTTCAGGGATGATCCTGGCGCCCGGTTATATAAAACAGGTGATTTGGCCTGCTACATGGCTGATGGAAATATTATTTTCCAGGGGCGTATAGATCAACAGGTTAAAATTAGAGGCTACAGGATTGAACTTGGCGAAATTGAGTCGGTTTTGGGCAATCACCACGCAGTACAACATGTGGCTGTAATGGCTCGTGAGGATACCCCAGGTGATAAGCACCTCGTAGCTTACCTGGTAACCAAGGGGCAAACGCCCGCTATAAATGAGCTCCGGTTATTTCTCGGGGAAAAACTCCCCGAATACATGGTACCCGCGATATTTGTTTTTTTGAATGCCCTGCCGCTCACTTCCAATGGAAAAGTTGACCGCAAGGCCCTGCCTGCTCCTGATCACAAAAGAGTGGCATTAGAAAATGAATATATTGCGCCACGCGATAATATTGAACTGCAACTTGCAGCAATTTTCGAAAAGCACCTCAGTATTGAAAGGGTAGGGATCACAGACGACTTCTTCGAATTAGGAGGCAGCTCAATTCAGGCAGCAATCATATTTTCTCAGATACAAAAAATCACTGGCAAGAAACTTCCTTTATCCAAACTGATATTTTCGCCGACTATTGAAAAATTAGCGGTCGCAATACGGGCCAATGTGGAAGAGGAAGAATGGTCCTCTCTTGTGGCCCTTCAGCCAAAGGGTTCCAGGCCACCGCTGTTTTGTGTGCACGGCGGCTGGGGCAACGTTCTTTTCTATCGCCACCTTGCCAAGCATATGGGTATAGACCAGCCTCTTTACGGGCTTCAGCCCAAAGGCCTTAGTGGAAATGTGGATCCATATTACAGCATTGAGGAAATGGCAGCGCTCTATATCCTGGAAATTCGTAAAGTGCAGCCGAAAGGACCATATTATATTGCGGGTTATTGTTTTGGAGCGATTGCCGCTTTTGAAATGGCAAAACAATTATTTCGTGAAGGTGATAAAATTGCTTTTCTCGGCAGCTTTAACGGGGTTGCACCTGTAAACACGCTTCCTTTAAACGGTAATCGTCGGAAATCAAATAAGCACCTGGGCATGAAAAACAGGCTGCTGAATCCTTTAAGGGAATTTAAGAAAAAATTGCGCAGGGGCTTTACATTAGGGCGCTTCCGCGTCGAGATTAAAATACGGGCGCTGTGCTATAAATTCTACTTTGTTCAGGGCCGCAAATTACCTGAATCACTTCGAAGGTTTTACATTGTTGATGCAATGCTTATTGCACAGGATAAATATGATCCCAGGCCTTATTCCGGCGATCTGATTATCTTTCGGTCTCCAAAGATTTTCCGTTACGCTCATCTCGGGTGGACAAATTTGATAAGTGGCAACATAAAAACTATTGATATTTCCGGCAATCATCACAATCGTACCCGCATTATGTATGAACCCTTTGTCCAGATTCTGGCAGACGAATTAAAAAAACATTTCGAAGAAATTTCCCACGCTTAAACAATCGTAATAAATTGTTTTAAAAGTAGTACTACCGATGCATATGTATTTGCATGTCATGTCTTAATTATTCCTTTTTAAAAGATACATTTTAGGCGCTTTTGTTGTTCAAAATTGCGACAGATTTGAATGTTATTATTGTTAATGGTTTAAAAATTAGGGATAATGTCCATGTTTTGAAAATTTCGGTTTAAACACATTTTTTTACAAACGTACCACTATGCTTTTAGAGAGCTGCGACTTATCGGAACAAATCACACAATTAATACAAAAATGTATCGAAGGGGATAGAAATTCTCAACGGCAACTGTACGAGTTATATGTTCACAAAATGTTTGTGGTCTGCCTTCGATATTCTAAAACCAGGGAAGACGCCGAAGAAATACTTCAGGAAGGCTTTGTGCAAGTATTCAGATCTCTGATTAATTTCAAATCAAGAGGTTCATTTGCCGGCTGGGTAAGAAAGATCATGTTTAATACTGCCGTTGCCCATTATCGCGGCACGTCAAAAATGTATACGCTGGCAAATATTGATATCACAGACTTAGGAAATGCCGGGGGCGACGAAATCATTGACTTTCTTGGTAAAAAAGAATTATTGAAAATGATTCATAATTTACCTTCTTCATACAGGCGCGTGTTTAATCTATTTGTTTACGAAGGATTCAAACACCGTGAAATTGCCTGGAAATTAGGCATCTCCGTGGGCACCTCCAAGTCCAATTTATTTGATGCAAAACGGATTTTACAAAGGGTCGTTGCAAATAATAAGAAAATTGCGAGTCCTGCCTTACCTGCGTAAGAATTTACGCCATCTTTTCCTGCATATTTCGTACCCGTGCGATTGAATAAATTAGCTTTGGGTCGGTTAGCAATTCGTTCCTGCAATACAACAAATTCTTTCGGTGTCAATATTAGTGCTAAATCCCTAAAATGCGATTACATCCAGGCCCGTTGAAAATTCATGCCTTCAAGATTTTTTTGCTTAAAGTATTTAGCCTCGTCCCGCGTTGAAGATAAAGAAGGGCAGCATTAATTCAAATCCCTGAGTCCCTTGTGCTTTTTTACTCTTATAGAAAAAGCGCTGGACGATATGCACTACTTTTTTGTTATTTCTTTGGCGCCTGGCATAATCTTTACTTGGTTTTTTAGTTGATGTTAGTCTTCCGCCAGGAAATCCAGGGAACAGGTGGAAAAAAAACGGGAACAAAACAATGATGATCGCTTGGAGATTCAGAACCTGCAATATATCTTTAGCCAGTTGTATTTGTAAACAAATCAGGTGACAAATGCATTTCGTTTGCATCTCAGCCACTGCCAGGTATCACATCGAAACACCGCCCGGATTTTTTACTGCTTTCATCATTCACAAAAAACACAACTAACATGCTCGGAATTGCACTTCTCTATTTCATTGGAAGGTATTATTACAACCTTGCGGCCAGCCACGACAAAAACAAGTGGGGCTATGCCATCCTCGGGATTGCCGGTTATTATGCCGGCGCATTACTCTTCGGAGTGATACTGGGTATTATATTGGAGTTAAGTAATAACAGTCCAGTCGATGAGATGAATCCTTTTGTTTTGGGTTTGATTGCACTGCCTTTTGGAATAGGAGCAACAGCTTTGTTTTATCATTTGCTTAAAAAGAACTGGGAGAAAAACAGGAAGATGGACCTGGAGATGATAGAGCAGATTGGAATGTAACAGCTTTTATTATACCAGGCATGGCTTTTTTAACGATGTTGCAGACAATGATAGTAAACAACAGCAAATGGGTTTTTGCCATAGCCTTCTTCTGCGTGTTTTGAAACAAACTAATGAGTTTAACTTTGCTCATCACAATTCAATTTCTATTTTCTTACCTCGTATTTAGATTTTGGTATTTTAAATATGAGCATATTGTTTATCCTAATTACTAAGTAAACCTTCCCAATGTATCTGATTCCGCAATCCATCAATTGAAAGGCGTTATTTTTTTGGTACTTCTTCAGTGCCAGGCACCAATCAACTACCAATCAACTACCGAACAACTACCGAAAATTTATTGATGGCAAGTACGTGTCTTGTACTGAAAAGCAGGGAAGTCTTACCAATCCATATAAAGTACGGGCGTGAAATGTTCTGCTAATTCCGCCTTGTAAAAGATGCCCTGTTGTGTTTTTCATTGGCCAACCTCATTTTATATATTTGTTGAAATCATTCCGATGCACTATTCTGTTTCAACAATCGCCCTTTACATTTTTACCACTTGCCTTTTCCACCAAGCTGCTATATCCCAGGTCGCTTTTCCTTTAAAGATAAGTGACGACAGGCGTTACCTGGTTGACCAGCACAACGTTCCTTTCCCCATACTGGGTCGCACGGCGTGGTTTATTGTTTCGCAAACGAAGTCGAACTACGAAGTCTTTATAGAAAACACATTGGCCAAAGGCTATAATGCTATAGAGTTAAGCGTGATCACTCATTGGGCCCTGGGTAATCATGCTCCTTATAACGCTGACGGTGAAACGCCGTTCCTGAAAAGACTCAATGGAAGCAGTTGGGATGGAAAGCTTACCTATACCGATTTTCGCACAGAGAGCCCGGACCTTACCACGCCGAATGAAAAATACTGGAGCTTTGTAGATACGTTCTTAAACTACTGCCAGCAAAAGAGCATTTTGGTTCTGATGTTTCCGGGGTATGTGGGCTATTCCAGTGAAAAGGAAGAGCAGGGATGGATGAAGGAATTAGTGGCAAACGGCGACAGAACTGAGCAATATGCATCATGGGTTGCGCGCCGGTACAAGAATCAGAAAAATATCGTTTGGATGCTGCTGGGTGATAAAGGAAAATATACGCCGGAAGAAGCGAAAGCCGAAGCCTTACTTATCAAAGGATTAAAAAGCGTGCCGGACCAGCAGTCCGTGTTATACACTGCCGAATCCGGCAGTGGAGAAAATGCAGCCGACAATGCCCTTTTTGGCCACGAGATGAATATCAATGGCTGTTATACATGGGAATTAGAAATACCTGTGCCTTATGTAGCCCGAAAGGGTTATGCACACAAGCCCGTCATGCCTGCATTTCTGCTGGAAGAACCGTACGACGAGGAAGGCCCTGATGGCAATAACTACAATCCTAATGCCACGCAGCCGGTACGCCGCTTCCAGTGGTGGGGATGGCTGGGCACTATCGGAGGCTATGTGGCTGGGAACGGTTACATCTGGCAGTTTGAAGATCCGGTATGGCAGCAACACATGGATACAAAAGGCGCAAGGGATATGTACCGGCTAAATGATTTTATCAAACAAAGAAAGTGGTGGGAACTTATACCCTCAGGTTTAAATAGCATGCCGCTTCTTATCGCAGGTAGCAACAACGTGGATACGTCGGCCGCATATGTAAGCGCTGCGGCTACCAAAGACGGAGAACTTCTAATAGCTTACATCCCCCCGGCGCATCTCGGTGTGGTTCAGGTAAACGTATCCGTTATGAAAGGCCCGGTAAAGGCAGAATGGTTTGATCCAACCAATGGAAAATATGTTAAGGCAAGTGGTAAACCCGTTGGCTCCAAAATCTTCAGGTTATTTAGGCCTCCCGGGAAGAATAGTAATGGAGATAAGGATTGGGCGCTTGTGTTAACTGCAAAATAATCTGGCTAACGATTACGACTTCAATTTTTCATTAAAAAAATCAATGGTACGCTTCCAGGCAAGGTCTGCGGCGTCTTTATCGTAACGGGGTGTGGTATTATTATGGAAACCGTGGTTTACATTTGGATATATGTAGGCGGTATATTCTTTGCCGTTAGCTTTTAAAGCGGCTTCATAGGCCGGCCAGCCTTCGTTAATGCGGGTATCGAGTGCCGCATATTGCAGCAGCAACGGCGCTTTTATTTTGGGGACATCTTCAGCCGCCGGCTGGCTTCCGTAAAACGGGACGGCCGCAGCCAAATCCGGAACGCGAACGGCCATCAGATTGGCAATACCTCCGCCGAAGCAGAAACCTACTACACCTACTTTGCCATTACAGTCTTTGTCGTTTTTAAGATATTCATAAGCCGCTATAAAATCTTCGAGCATTTCATTTCTATCGCGTTTGCTTTGCATCTCACGGCCGGCATCGTCGTTACCCGGGTAACCACCAAGCGGGGTGAGCGCATCCGGCGCGATGGTAATAAATCCTGCCAGGGCAGCTCTCCTTGCTACATCTTCAATGTATGGATTCAGGCCGCGGTTTTCATGCACCACTACAATGCCTCCCAGTTTTTGTTTCGTGTCTGCAGGCATTGATAACAAGGCTTTGATATCACCGCCACCTTTTGGAGAATTATAATGAATGTATTCTGATTTCAAACCGGGATCATCCGCTTTAACTTCAGCGGCAGTTTGATAGTCTGGCATGAGAAAACTCATAAGGGAGGTTACCGTAATACCACCAACGGCATACGTGGATAGCTTTTGCACAAAGTCCCTTCTGCTGACACGGCTATGCGCATAGTCATCATAAAGGTCAAACACTTCCTGTTTGATGTCTTCTTTTTTGATATTGTTCATGGTGATAATAATTGTGTACGCTAAGTTAAGAAATTACCGGCCAAGCCCCACCGCAGGCGGGGCAAAATACTAATATGCAAATATTTATCTACAAACAGGTAGCGCCTACGGCGCACGAATACAACAATTATAGGCCCCATTGGCAACGGCTTGAGTGGCCAAAACCAGGAACGTTTTGTCCCGGAGTCTCTCTAAATTGAAGCCTTTCGATTAAACTTCATTAAGCAAAAATACCATTGCAACCTCTTAATCATTGCCCGGATAAATCTTTCACGCGGATGTTTCGAAACTGAACTACTGATCCATGGCCAAGGAAACCGATGTGTCCTTTATCCCGCTTTAAACCGGGATGCGGCTTACCATCAGGGGTTCCTTTTTCACGTGCTTCAGTGATATCTGCATCAACGATGACGGCACCATTTAGTATCACTTTTATTTTCGGTCCTCTTGCAATCACTTCTTCATAATTCCATTCGCCCACGAGTTTTGAATATCCAAGTTTTGCTGGCACAACACCATATATAGAACCGTGGTATTGATAAGGGTGCAGGTTATTATACGCAGCGGCAGTATTATCGAGTATTTGTATTTCCATGCCTGCATAAGCGGCATCGCCTTCAAGCGGCGCCCTGATGCCCAAACCATTATTAGCTCCCGGCGTGAGCTTAAATTCAAAACGAAAATCAAAATCACCATATTCTTTTTTGGTATATACATTTCCCCCGCCACCTTTTTCAGGATGTATGGTTATCGTACCATTTTCCGGGACATAACTTTGCGTATCGCCCGTCCACTGATCCATTGTTTTCCCGTTAAACAATAAGGTATATCCTTCCTTCTTTTCCTCTTTTGACAAATGATTTGTCGAAGTGCCTTTGGAAGTAGCACATGAAAGAAAAGCTACGACGGGTATTAATAAAAAGAAAAATAAATTTGATTTCATTATTAATTATTTACTGGTGATGATTATGGGTTATTTAGAATGAATACAAAAGAAAATCAATATTATTTAATCCTATCCAAACGGCCAATTATAAATGCACCCAGCTTCTCATAGCCAACCGCATTGGGATGTAATCCATCTGAAAAAAGTGACTCGTCAATTTTTTTATCCTTCTTTACAAAAAGATTTCCGGCATCTGCGTAGGTTACTTTCGATTGCACGGCCACGTTAGCTACCAATTTATTCAGCTGTACAATTCTTTCTTCCATACCCCTTCTTGGGAAAATTCCCATCAATAGTATGCTGGCATGGGGTTGTTTCGCCCGGATTGCTTTTATTAAAAATTGTAATCCCGTAGCTATTTCATCGTTGGTATTTAATCCGAGGTTGTTCGTTCCGATCATAAGCACAATTTGTTTTGGCGAAATGCTATCCAGTTCGCCATGATACATCCGCCATAATACATTTTCAATTCTATCCCAGCCAAAGCCCATGTTCGTCGTTGTTCTGGGAGTAAAATATTTTTCCCATGAACCGGCACCCTCGTGACGCGGCTCTGCAGGCGGGCCAGCCCAATAGTGCGTTATGGAATTGCCAATCAGGACCAGCTTTGGTGAATGCAGTTTATCATACTTCACCACTTCATTGTGTCTTGTTTCCCAATCATAGATGTTGGCATCACGTCGTTGGGTAACCGGAATCGTGGTAGAAATAGTTCCTTTCGGCTCTCCCAAAATAGCCCTTGTAACTTTTTCATACGCCTCCGCATAACGCATCATTCCAATATCATTTGGGTGCGTCCCATCTACCATAGTTTCCAGATCCTGATTAATTGCTTCTTTGGTCAGCCGGAATATATTCTTTACACCGGCAGCAACTAATGAATCAAAGGCTTGCCTGAAAACAGTATTGGTCGAAACATATGCATTTTTCCTCGCGGGGTTTATTTCCCCATCTGTATATCCATCATGGTCTGTAAGAAGAATTGGTATGTGCGGCTTTTTATTTTGCAATCCTGTTGCTGATGCAGTGATTCTTTTTTTTAATTCTCCCGTAGCATAATAATCCGGGGATACGAGGTTGGGCAAACAATCCAGCACATACAATTTGGCATCCACTTCTGTTAGCAGGTCAATCATTTCTTTTTCCAATCTGCCATTACCTGAAAATGCAAGGTTTATAACGGGCCTGTCAAGTTTCCTTCCGAGCATATTGGTCCATGCAAGTCCGGGCCTCGAAGCACAGGCACCCTGTGCGATAGACGTTCCATATACAACGATAGGTTTATCCGTGCGAAGCGGTAATGGTTTAAACAAGGCATCTTTTGGAACAGATATTTCCATCCATTTTACTGAATTATACAATGGCAGGTACAAGGTATATTCCCGGTTTTTGACATGTTGGTCGTTTGGCAAAAGGTTTTTGAACTGGTAAGTGATGGTATCCCCAAAAGAAAATCTTCCCGCCGCCCAAAGCCATGCACCATCAATTGTTTTTGAATACAGGTCGACACCGCTTACACCAGTAGCAGGCATGTGCGGCATTTGCAATGACCCGGTTACCTGGTATTTTATTATGATTTCTTCGGCATTGGTTTGAAAACGCATTTGCAAACCGGCACTATTCTTTGAAAGATTCCAAACCTCCTTCCGAACCGATTGCTCTGCTCTCGCCGGTAACCGATCATAAAAGTCTTTTACTTCACGTGGCCATCCCTGCCCTTCCAATACCTGCATGGTATCATTGGCTGGGTTCCATTTTTTATATTCGGTCGTATTTTGTGGAAAACAAAATTGAGAGCTTGTAATGAATAGTAGGGCAATAAAGATTCCTGGTTTCATCCTGAACAATTTTAATTGATGGGTTTATTTTTTTATTGCAATGTTATTGCTTTTGGGCGACCTGGGGTAAAGCGATAAATGTAATTCTTAATAATATGCATTCCTGCCCACTAACAGTAATAACTTTTTGCAATTCAGGAACCTTACCCCCCAACTCTTTTCCAAACGAGAGGGACTTAGAACCTTCAGGTTTGGGCAGCATCGTAAGATTTAGCCGGATAACAACAACTTTGGACTTTTCAACAAAGCTTCATTTTATTTTTCTAACGACCTTCGCTTCATAAATACAAAATGTAATGAATGACATAAAAGTAATCATCACCGGAGCCACCGGTATGGTTGGTGAAGGTGTACTGTTTGAGTGTTTGCAAAACCCAACCGTGATTGAAGTGCTAATCATTAACCGTCGGCATTACGAAATGCAACATCCCAAGCTAAAAGAATTGATCGTTCCCGATTTCCTTCAGCTAAGCCAATTTGCGAATAGCCTAAAGGATTATGATGCCTGTTTTTTCTGCGCCGGCATAAGTTCCGTAGGTATGAAGGAAGATAAGTACACCCGCATTACATATGATACTACGATAGCTGTTGCAAAGGCGCTGTTGGAAGTTAACCACAACATGGTTTTTACCTATGTGTCGGGAGCACAGACAGACAGCAGTGAAAAAGGCAGAATGATGTGGGCCCGGGTAAAAGGCAGAACAGAAAACGAACTGGCGAAGCTGCCGTTTAGGGCTGAATATAATTTCAGGCCGGGGGTTATGCAACCGTTTCCGGATCAGAAGAACTGGAAGCCGCTTTTTAAATTTCTTGTAAAGATCATCAAAGCCTTTTCACCAAAAAGTGTATTGAGCATGCATGAAGTAGGCCTTGCAATGATTAACGCAGTTACCATTGGGTATGGCAAAAATGTGCTGGAGGTGCAAGACATTAAGCAACTCGCAAAAGCATAAAATGTCAGAATTTAAGATTCGTCTTTCACCGATTTATAATAAAGTACTACAACGCCCGAACTAAATGCTCTTGTTTTAAACAACTTCATATTAGGTATTCCACTTGCCGAAAGTGTACCGGGTTTGAATAAAGGTTTCCCGTTTCCTAAAGCTACGGGATGTACCCATAGCTGGTATTCGTCAACCAATCCCGAAAGAATTAATGAAGCCACGAGCTGGCCGCTTCCAAATACAATTAAGTCTTTGTTTAGTGCATCTGGTGCATCGGGTAGATTTTTTAAATAGTGTATCTCTTCTGAAATATCTTTTTTTGCAAGCTCTGAATTGCTCCACCCTGCCGCAGCCACATCAGATTTTGTCATCGTCCTTGAAAAAACAACCTTCTTATGACTGTTCATCATTTCCGCGAATGCAATATCTTCTCTCGCGATAGAAACTCTTGCGGCAACCGACGGCCAATATTTTGCCATAACGTTATAGGTTACCCGTCCCAATAAAATGGTATCAGCCCGGTTTAATTGTTCGCACAAACACTCCGCCATATCTATGGTCCAACGTTGAAAATGCCAGTTTAATTCACAGCTGGGGCCGGCCATAAATCCATCCAGGGTTACATTCATTGAAACAATTACTTTTTTCATTCTTGCCGTAATTGAAAGGCATACGTCATAAGAAAATATTTAAAAGAGCAATGCGTCATCCTGCTGCCGCAATAATATTCCATTCCCTCCCACAGTCGGAAATGGATTTTCATTTTGTTTTACTTATTTATTATGGTATGCGTCTTTCAGTTCTTTGATATCAATCTTTTTCATTTTAAGCATTGCATTCATCACTCTTCCTGCCTTTTCACGATCGGGATCAGTCAAAAGCTGCGACAAAGTTAGAGGAACGATTTGCCAGGATAAACCAAATTTATCTTTCAGCCATCCGCACATCTGCGCATTTGGATCGCCGCCTTCGGAAAGCTTGTTCCAATAATAATCAACGTCTTCCTGTGTATCACAATTAACTATAAATGATATTGCCTCGCTGAATTTGAAATGCGGACCGCCGTTAAGCCCTGTGAATTTCTGCCCCTCCAACTCAAACTCTACAACCATTACCGTTCCTTCCTGCATGCGGTGTTGCTCGAACCCTTCCTTTCCATATCGGCTTATTTTTCCTATACGGGAATTTTTAAAAATAGAAGTGTAGAATTTTGCCGCATCTTCGGCTTGTTTGTCGAACCATAGGTTTGGGGTAATTTTTTGCAATTTTGCACCCGAACCATTTTGACCTGACGATTTTTTTGCGACTGGTGCTTCGCTGGTATGTGTTGCCATCGGTTTAATTTTTATTAATTTATAATATTGTTTTTCAATACAAAAGTAAGTGCGGTAACGGCTTCTGAGCGGGTGCAAAAAGGACAAATGCGGGGCTTTTTGCGACTTTATTTTACATTTAATTGTCAGACTTATTTGCACTGTTTATTCAAGGACAACTATTTTTGCATTATGAAAAAAACGATCGGGCGAAAATTACACTTACGACTAAAATTAAAAGTGCAGCTATGAAACATGTATCCATTCTCGTTCCTAATGAGGCCGTTTTAGCAAGCATTGTTGATCCCCTCACCTTGTTTACCGGTGTAAACGAATTTTTAGAGATAGCTGGCAAGCCCGCGTTGTTTAAGGTACAACTCATTGGTCTTTCAAAACAGGTGAAATCAAATAACGGATTGTTTACAATAAACGCAGATATATTGCTGCAAAACGTAAGGAAAACAGATCTTATAATAATACCTGCAGTGAGCGGAGACATAAAGAAATCCCTTGTAGTGAACAAAAAATTTATACCATGGATTGTGCAGCAATATAAAAAAGGCGCCGAAGTTGCGAGCATGTGCATTGGCGCATTCTTACTGGCGTCAACCGGTTTATTAAATGGAAAGGAATGCTCCAGCCATTGGAAGTCCGCGAATGAATTCAGGGAAATGTTTCCCGAGGTGACACTCGTTGATGGCAGGATCATATCAGAACAGGATGGCCTGTACTCCAGTGGTGGCGCCACTTCTTACTGGAACCTTCTTTTGCATCTTATTGAAAAATATGCCGGCCGGGAAATGGCGATCACCGCTGCGAAGGTTTATGCTTTGGAAATAGACCGCAAAAGCCAGTCGCCTTTTGCAATGTTCACAGGTCAAAAGAAACATGAAGACGAGCCCATAAAACAAGCGCAGGAATTCATTGAAAATAACCTGGCAGAAAAAATATCTGTAGAAGACCTGGCCGTAAAATATGCCATTGGAAAACGGCATTTCGAAAGACGTTTTAAAAAGGCAACCAATAATACGCCGGTTGAATACATTCAAAGGGTAAAGATTGAAGCGGCAAAAAAAGAATTTGAAAACAGCGGCAAAAATGTAAATGAAGTGATGTATGAAGTAGGTTACTCTGACACCAAATTTTTCAGAACTGTTTTCAAAAAGATTACGGGCCTCTCTCCTGTTGAATATAAAAATAAATACAACAGGGAGGTTGCGGTTGCATAAGAAACGCTAATCTCCTCATCTATTTCGTTTTTCCTTTGAAAGTTGCATATATGGCCATCGCGTGATCATGGCCCAGTTCAAAATCCTTCTTTAGCCAGGCTACAATTCCCCCGCTTTACACCGGGCTTTAGCAGGTCTTTTCTTCCGCAAGTTTTTTGAAATCTCCGGGTGTCTTACCCGTCTTTGCTTTTATGTTATCAGTATAAGCCTGGAAATGACATGATGGATTTCTATTTATGTTTCTTTAATAGTTATTCTGCTGGTTTCTTTCTCCTAACGAAAACCAGTTTCCTGAGTCGTCAACAAACAAGGCTTCAAAACCATAGAATTCCTTCTTTGGTTCTTTTTTAAACTTAACACCTTTGGCCGTCAATTCTTCGTAAGTTGCCACCAGGTCGTTGCATTGAAAAACAGCAAAGCCAAAAGTACCTGCCTTTACCAGTTCCCGCATTTTTTCGGCGGCTTCTTTTTTGAACATCATTCCTTCGTCAATTGCCATCAGAGTAATTTCAAGATCAGGTTGCTCGGGCGGGGTAACAGTCAGCCAGCGTTTCCCCGGCCCCATCGTAGCATCGGTGTGAACTTTAAAGCCAAGTTTATTTACATAAAAATCGAAAGCACTGTCCTGGTCCAGGACAAAAATGCTGAAGTGATTTACTCTTGTAATCATGGTTTAATTTTTTGCTTTTTAATAATAAAGCAAAAATGGTACTTGCCTGTTTATTTCATTTGTTGAAAATTGCGATGTTAAAGCCATTCGTTTTGTTCAGCAAAACAGCCGGGAATAAATTTTAAAGGGTGCATACTGATTTCGTTTTTTCTCAACTTTTGTCCTTGCTGGTAAGCAGATGGTGTACTATTTGTAACCCGCTTAAATAGATGTGTGAAAGAGCTTATGGCATCAAAGCCAACAGAATAGCAAACTTCAGTAACTGAGAAGTTCTCCTGCAAAAATAATTTAGCATTTTCGATACGAACCATAGTTAAATATTGATGGGGCGTTTTTCCATATGCATTTTTGAAAAGCCGGATGAAATGAAATTTTGAAAAGAATGCTTCACCCGCAATATCATTAAGATCAATTTGATCACCATAATGTTTGTCAATAAATATTTTAGCTAAAACTATTCTCCTGTATAAATAGATTTTAGGCAGTTGTTGTGAGGACATTTTAATTCATTTCAATTTTATTTGTTAGCAGGCACGAGTGCATTCAATAAAATTTCTTTCTCTTTTCCCCTGAGTTTAATTGCGCCTAATGGCCTGGTAATGTAGTTTTTTACATGTCTTATTTCCGTTAGGAGATCTGTTGAAGCGATGATCTCTTCGTTAAGCTCGTTGCATTTACTTAGGATCCGCGAAGTTGTATTTAGCACATTGCCGGAATAGGTAATATCTCTTTTTATTATTCCAACTTCTCCCGCAATAACTTTTCCGCAATGGATACCTGCTTTAAAAGACGGAACCAATCCATACTGCGCCAAGTATTTATCTTTCTTTTTTTTTATCAGGCTTTTCATATCAAAGAAGCATTTTACGCATTGTTGATTTTCTATTCCGTCTTCATAATTCCATACAATAACAACTTCGTCTCCTACATACTGATAAATGTTTCCTTTATTTTCAAGTATTGGCGTAGTGATATCCGCGAAAAAATTTTTTAAGAGAGAATGGTATTTTTCGTCTCCCAAACGTTCAGCAATTTTCGTGGAGGAATTAAGGTCGAGGAACATAAAAATTCGGGTCTCTTCCTTGGGGCTGTTATATTTTCCCCTGATGATATTCCAGAAATTTGACTGACCAAACTTGCTGTTCACCTGCAGCAACAATTGTGTAATCGCAACAACAGATGACCAGGCAATCGCCGACTTTAAGTGAAGGCTATCGTCTATGTAATTTTTGAAGGCACGCAGGAAACCCGGATTAGTCATTTGCATTTCTGCATCATACACAACGCTGAAAACACCTATTACAGAAACAATTAATGCCCATATAAGAATGAAACAAACGCTTACAATAATAATGGTATAGCCATAAGGCTTGTCCTGGTATTTTACGTTAACAAAAAATATGAGGATACTTCCTCCAAGAAGCCCGCCGATTAACCCGGCACCCATATTTGTCACTGTTGAAATTAAAAATGAATATTTAACCGAGCGGCCTAAAGAATTTCCGGAGACAAGTATAAGATGATCGTAGACAGCAAAAATAAACCCTATAACGGTCCATGCAACTACAATCACCATTAATTGTTTTAGCCTAAGTAGTGTGCCTCTGTTCATTTTTTAATTATTGTTTTCCAGAAGCGCTTTCAGGTTTGACAAACTGGTAGCTAAATCTTTACCAAACGCTTTTTGTAAATTAAATAACAAATGAAAGATCTTCATGTAAAAATTCTCATTCCGTAAAAGCCCATTTCACTTTTGTCTCATTGTCGGAAAAGTTGCCTGCATTGTTGTACGAGCAAATGACGTGCCTTTAAATGGCTTTCAAACCTGGTTTCCCAATCGACCTTTTGCCTTCATTTATATCTATTATTTCCTTCCTGCCTTTTCCCACCCGTTTTCATATCACTATCCTATGCCAATATGAAGCCCGTGGTTCCCATCAACACCCTTTTACGTTTTTCGCAGGTTCGAATTGGCCACAACCCATTTATTATATCGATCCGCATTCTTTAAATATTTTAATATCTCATTTTCCTATCTTTTAATTAATGGCTGACCTCCCTTTTTTTTCGGGCATATAAGAAAATAACTTTGTAATTAAAAACACGAATTGATAGTTATCATTTTTAATTATTAATCTTTATTTACACAAAACTAATTTGAGTAAATAAATTTCACGGGGTGTAAAAAGGACTTATACAGGGCCGGCTGCGACTTTACCGTTACATAGAATGTAAAAAACCAGGTTATAAAAGTACTTAAAGCAAATACTTAAACGTTACCGTCTAAATAAAGGGCAGGATTTCTAAATGCGGAATTTTTGTTTTGCAGTATGAATTCAAAATTTATAGATCGTGATTTTCATGCCGGATACAGAATCAAACTGCTTTTCGTAGTAACAATATCCTGCAGTTCTGCTTTCTGTTCCATGCTAAGCACAGCATCTATAGCATTTCGTTTTGAGCTGTACTCAAGTTCGTCTTTATAATAAGCAATTACCACCATCAGGTTTCTATCCTGGAATACCGGGAGCCGTGGAAAATCATTTTCAGCAGTTTCGGTTACCCATAAGGTGAAATCTTCAACCGAAACTTTTTTTAAAGCAGGAAGATATGTTGAAGAGAGGAAGGAGATGAGCTTATCTAGTTTTGAATTTGCTATATAAAAATCAATAACAGCGATACCCTGGTCGATCGTAAGTTTATTTATATTAATTGGCTTTCCCTGGTGCAATGCGCCGTCATGATATGTCAAAGGTTTCAGCAAATAAACATTGTCATTATTTACAAGCATGCTGTTGGCCGTTGCTCCATATTCTTTCCACACCGGGCCATAATAAAATTCCGGTAAAAATTTACTTCTTGACTCCATATCACTAAATCCGCGTATCCAGAAAAAATTATCCTCTGCACCTTTTACTCTAAATTGGGCCGGTGTGTAACCACCGGTTTCGTTTTGAGAGGTAATAAAATTTCGTTTAAAATAGTTAATGAAATTATCACGGGTGCCAGGTTTCAAAATATAATTCCGGAGTTCAATTACATTTACGCCGACATCACAGGCAGTTGTTGATATTTTATGATTGAGATTTGCATGCACATCTTCTCCACTGCTTTTGCTAAAATACATGTACCAGTTCCATTCCCAGGTTTTGCCATTGTCAGCTGAGAAAGCCTGGCTCCATACGGGCTTGTCCGGATTGGTCGCATCAAATTGAAATTGCATAATAATTTCTTTGTCTTTGAAAATATCCTTGCAGAAAAATGATCCAATATTGTTTTCGAAAGAGCCAATGACCGGCTTCTCCATTATGCCCAAATTATTGTCGCACCAATAGATGCTCCAAAGTTTCGTTGACGGATTGAAAAGGCGAACACCCATTCCTTCATAAAGCTTTCCATCAATCGTTGCACAAAAATTCTCAACATTTCCGATACTTGTGAGCACTTTCCTCATTTCATGCGTAGCATTGAATTCGATCCATTCATCAGAATCGGTAAGCCTTGACCTCAATTTTTTATTTTTGATATTCCATTTGCCTTCTAAAAAATCGAAGTCATTTTTTGAAGAAGTTTGTGAAGGCTTAATATCTAATTCTCCCGGTAAATTAAATTCTAAAGTTTGCATCGATTTTAAATTTTGTTGTAAGGCTAATTTAATATGGAAGGCAAAATTAAAGGTGCCCACTGACAACCCTATGGCAGTGCTTTTCAAAAATATTTTTTAAAAAGATTTAATGTAGTCTTCTATTTTCAAATGATCTTTTATGGAATGGGGCTCGCGGGTATCTTGTAAGGCGGTGATCATTTTTACTTTAAAATCCCTGTAGCCATTTTTCGATTTGCACCATGCATATAAATGCCATTGGTTTGTATAAAAAATAAGCCCAATTGGTTCAATTTCTCTTTTGCTTTGGCGGCCTTCGTTATCAGTATAGGCAATCTTTAAAACTGTTTTATTTATAATCGCATTTTGAATTGCAGATAATGAGTTCGCCTGATTTTTTTCTGCCGGTGGTATATAAACATTTATTTGCGACGATAATTCATCTGCCTTATACTTATCTGAATTTCTCAACGCAGCTTTAATTTTATCAAGTGCGTTATGGCTGTGTCTCACAATAGAATTATCAGTGAATTTATCTGCCAGCGTATTTAATAGAATAAGCGCATTCGCCTCTTCGGTGGTGAGAGACAGTGGCGGTAAAAAATAGCCCTGGGAAATAAAATAACCTTTCCCGTTTTCAAAATTTACGGGCACACCAATTTCGTTAAGAGCCTTAAGATCGCGATAAGCGGTCCTAATACTGATATCAAATTTGTCGCACAGTTTTTCTATCGTGCAATATTTTTTTGATTGAAGCATTGTCATCATTCCCATCAGCCTGTCAATCCTGTTCATGATCGCGATCTTTTTACTAATGATATGTACAAATGTAAACAGCAGGGTTTTTAAACTCCGCAATTGCACTTAATTTTATTATTGTAATAAATTGTACCATGAAGAAATTTTTATTGTTGTCATTGATTTTTATTTCTATTGCAGGTTGTTTCGCTCAAACCAATCAGCAAGTTCACCCAGATATTTTTGGCGAAGGAACTATAAGCACCGGTGATTATGAAACACATCCTGCATTTTCGCCAACGGGAGACACGCTTTATTTTTTGAAATGCCTTCCTGATGCGAACTTCTGTACTATTTGTGTTTCGTACCATAAAAAAGGGAAATGGTCTTCGCCGGAAGTAGCCTCATTTTCGGGAAAATATGTGGATGCCGATCCATTTGTAACCAAAGATGGAAATACCATTTATTTTGTTTCCAACCGCCCGCTACGTGAAGGTGAACCGCAAAAAGAAGATTGGGATATTTGGAAAACGGAACGTAATGCCACCAGTTGGAATAATCCTGTTCATCTCGATAGCCCGGTCAATAGCTCTGCAAGTGAATTTTTCCCGACCATCGCGGACAATGGCAATTTATATTTTGGTTCCTCAAGAGCCGGCGAAAAGGGACGTTCGGATATTTATATTTCTAAGTTTAAAAATAATAAATATACGGTCCCGGAAAATTTAGGGGATTCAATAAATACCGGCGATAACGAATATGAGCCCTTCATTGCTCCTGATGAAAGTTATTTAATATTTATGGCAACAGTCCCTAACGGAATTACAAATGCAGATTTTTACATCAGCTATAATCTAAATGGTCAATGGAGTAAAGCGAAAAAACTTCCTTCGCCTATAAATTCTACTGCAACGGAATGGGGAGGAAAGGTCACGCGGGACGGGAAATATTTTTTCTTCGGAAGCAGCAGGAATAGGATAAACGATGTATTGCCTCAAAATGAAAACATGCAGAAATATGAAGAACGATTACACGCTGCAGGTAATGGGCTTGGTGATATTTATTATATAGATTTTTCTGTAATTAATTAGCTGAAAAATATTGAAAAAACCAAAATGAAACGGAAAAATGATCACGATTTTAATAAAAACTTTCATAGTCACGTTACCAAAATTACGTTATGCTTTTTGTTTAGCTAAATATAAACCTTATATCTTTCGTCGGGCATTCTCTTTCGGACGATATAAACCGTCTCCACCATAATGCCACATTTGCGCAATGCGAAAAGTCCTATCACCAATCCATTATATAAAATTATGTTTCGAATATCTTCGCTGGCATAAATTTACACGTTTGTGCGTCTGTAATCGAAAGGTAACCAAATATAAAAAACTGATCCTTTATTAATTTTACTTTGAACCCATACTTTACCGCCGTGCCTCGCAATTATTTCCTGGCATATATATAAACCAATGCCCATGCCGGGGTAAGTAACCTCGTTCTCGCCGCTAACCCGATAAAATTGCGCAAAAATCTTTTTCTTATCCTTCGCCAGAATTCCGATACCAAAATCCTGGACACTTAACTGAATCCCGTTTTTCTGAAGGTCAGATTTTATAACTATTTTGTTTGCTTTCGGCGAATATTTTATTCCGTTCGATACGAGATTATCTATAACCTGGCTTATCTTATTCTTATCCCCAAAGACTTTTGCCGTGCTATCCAAATTGTATATTATTTCATGAGTAGCGGTTGTATTTTGCATATCGTCAATAACTTCTTTAAGGAGGGCATTGAATTCAAAAAATTCTTCTTTATAAATTAGTTTGCCCTTTTGGATTTTGGTTACATCAAGCAGGTCTTCAATTAAAGTATTAAGCTTATTAACCTGGTTGCTCATTCTTTTAATAATCCCCAGGGTTTCCCGGTCACCTTTTTGCATCAGCATATCTTCGGCTATCTGGTTGTAGGCTTTAATAGTAGTTAAGGGTGTTTTAAGTTCGTGGCTGGCGATAGAAATAAAATCATCTTTCATCCGCTCCAGTTCCTTTTGTTTTGTAATGTCAGTATTTGTTCCCAGCCAGCGAATAACTTTGCCTTCGTTATCACGAATTGGAATAATCCTGGTAAGAAACTGGCGAAACACATCATCTGCACCTTTTAGCGGGAACACCATTTCAAAGGGCTCGCCGTTACTTATTGATTGCTGCCATTTGTCAAGTACGGCAGGTAGCTTTTTTAGGATCATGCACCGATTGCCAGCCCCAACCTTCCATTTCTTTCGGAGTAGTTCCGGTATATTCATACCAGCGGTTGTTATACCAGTATATCCAGCCATCCGCATTTGCAATCCACGCGAGATTCGGAATATTGTTTGCCATCGTTTCAAACTGCTCACTCATTTCCTCCACTCTTTTCCTTGCCGTTACCTGCTCGGTTACATCAATGAACACTGTTAGTACACCTTCAATATTATAGTTCTCATGATCTGGCTTAAAGAATAAATTCAGGTAAGTAGTTTTTTCCTGTCCGTCCTTAATAAACTTAAATGGGCTTTCCTTTAGATTAATAAACTCACCTTCCTTTTTTACCCTGTCCAACAGTTCAATATAGCCTTGCTTTTCTATTCCTGGTAGTGCCTCACTCACTGGTTTGCCAATGCTTTCCTCGTCTCTACCGGTAAAGCGAAGGGCCATGGAATTTACCAGTTCCACTATGTGATTGTCTCCTCTCAGAAGTGAGAAGCCAACAGGAGCCTGCATAAAAAGATTATAGGCCTGAAGATTTAAAAACTGTTTTTCATTCTCCCTTTTCAAAAGAACTTCGTTAGTAATATCATATCCTGACGCTAGCACTCCTTTTGTAATGCCGTTATGATCTTTGAATGGTGTATAGCTAAGATTGAAGTATTTGGTTGTTGGTTCGCTGCTACCTTCGAATAAGGCTTTGGCTTCTATTTCTGAAGCGTGGTAGGGAATGCCGGTGTCATACACTTTTTGTAACAATAAAACAAAGGGCTGGCCCTTTATTTCGGGTATGGCTTCATCCAAAGTTTTTCCAAGCAGTTCCCGGCCCTGCATCAACTGGAGATATGCGTCATTCGCGAAAGTAAAAGTAAAGTCGCGGCCCGTAAGAATTGCAAACGGAGCCGCTGCCTGGCTGAGGTAATATTCAAAATTTTCTTTTTGGAATGTTGCGTTCTTCTCATTGAGTATTTGCGCGGTAACGTTTGCTGAAGTGTGAAGTATGTAATCGACTTCACCGTTTTTATTAAGAATTGGGGTATTTGAAGGCGCCCAATAAAATTCTTCAAAAATTCCGTTTTCATTTTTTACATCATATCGCTGAATTTCCATTTCCTGTTTCCTCTTGGTCTTTAACACCTGCTCCAGGGAATATCTTAAATTATTCACACCGGTATCCATCGATTTTTCCGGATTGCCGGGAAAGACATCGAATAAATCTTTACCGATGATAGCTTCCTTTTCCGCTTTTGCAAATAAAAGCAGGTCATTGGTGATGCCTGCAATAGTAAAGTGAGGATTGTTAGGTAGCAGTATTAAACCCATTCCGGGCATGGACTGAAATACAACTTTAAAATCAATCTCAATATCAGGTGCGCTCATACAATTATTGAAGATAGCAATGTTTCAATAAATATAACTGCCTCGTTGATAGATATTTTTGACTTGCTGCTTAAAAATCATCAAAGTTTTTCAGTTGTTTTTTGAAAGGCATATCCATTCATATTTTGCAGCCAAGCAAACCGATTATCAAGATGTTCTGTAGTTGTTTTCTCTACCATTTTTCCAGCCCCAATAATTTTCTTCCCAAAGGTGATAACTCCGCAGTACCATATTTTGTTTGTTCCCATTTTCTTGGGTCACCCGGAAACGCATAGCCTTCAGGCGCACGCCGTTCTTTCCAGGATGAGATTCTCCATTCACGCAAATCCGCATTATCTTCTTCAGCGGGCATCATTGAAATATACTGAGCCAGGCGAACTTTATCTTTACTCTTATTAGGCCTGATACCATGGGGCTGCAGGCTGTTAAATATCAACAGGTCCCCTGCGCTCATTTTTACTTTTTTAATTTCAAATCCTGTTACGTCCGGTTTAAAATGATCACGGTCTTCCGGCTGTGTTAACTTCCATGTGTCGTAGGTTCTATACAATTGCGGTACGCATTGAAAGCCTCCCATATTTTCATCATCCTGGTCGGCAAGCGCTAAAACGCCCTGTACATTTTGAGGCTTGGTTTCAGGATCATAATCCCAATGAATAAATCCTTTTTGTTCAAATCCTTCGCGTATCGGAAGATTTAAATTTGCCCTGTCAATTGTAACCCACAATTTTTCCGTGCCCCAAATATCTGCAAAGGCCTGGTGAACTTTTGGATACTGCCGGTTATTCCACAATAACTGGTGATTATATACTTCAACCATTCCAGTATTTGTGAGCTCTTTCATCATCATTTCTGCACGGGGTGGTGCGTACCATGTTTGCGGATCGTTGGGGTCCTTTTCTTCAAATTCCCAAAGGAAATCAGCAAGTTGTTTTACCTGTTCCGCCGGTACAGCATTTTTAATAACGATATAACCATTAGTTATCCAAAACTTCCAATCTTCCTCGCTTAATAAATTCAGAGGCTTGCCATTGGTCCGGTCATTCAAATTTACTTTGCTGCTTTTTGCAGTTGAAGGATTGCCCGGAATGTCTTTATGTGCATTTGTATTGCCCGCCGGTGGAGTCATTGTAGCGGCCATTGTTTGTTGTTCCATGTTCGAGTTTTTTCGTGATTTGATAAGACAAAGGTCTTGAATGATCAAGAGATAATTAATCTCTCTAATGACTAACATTTGCTCTATATTGACAACTTTTTTAATTTTCCAGCGAGAATAATAACTTTATAGGAAAACCAGGGCTTGAAAATAAAAAAAGAAATAGTTCAGATACCACAGGGCCAGTCGTTCAGGCTTTTTTCTCCACGGTTGAAAAATTATTTCTTCTGGCACTATCACCCTGAATATGAATTGGTATATGTAGAAGCAACAACCGGGATACGCCATGTTGGACAAAATATATCGAGCTTCATGGGCAGTGACCTGGTGCTTATAGGATCGAATATTCCGCACCTAAATTTTGATTACGGAATAGAAACCGCCTACCGGCAAATTGTTGTGCAGCTCAAAGAAAATTTTTTAGGTGATGCTATAAACCAAACGCCGGAGCTGGCAACTATTCAGCGGCTTTTTGACAAAGCTTATATGGGGCTATCTTTTTTTGGAGTAACAAAAGAAATAGCTGTCAAAAAACTAAAAGACATACAAAGCCTCGGGCACTTTGAGCAGCTATTAAGCTTACTCGAAGTTTTTCAGTTGCTGGCAACTTCCACTGAAGTTACTGAACTGAATGAACAGGATACCAGTGTAAAATTATTTCTTAACGATAAGATACGAATGGGTGCTGTTTATAAATACATTCATGCCAACTATAATAAGACAACTGATGTAAATGCAGTTGCGGCGAGCGTACACCTGAGTACTGCTGCATTTTGCCGTTATTTCAAAAAGCAAACTAAAATGACCTTTACTGAATTTGTGAATCAATATAAAATAACACAAGCTAAAACCATGCTGTTGCAGGAGAAAAGTATTTCTGAGGTTTGCTACGAATCGGGATTTGAAAGCTTATCATATTTTAATAAACTTTTTAAAAAAATAGTGGGTGAGAATCCTTCGGTTTTTAAAAAACGATATGCCTTAATATAATATTTCTGCGATTCAACTCACCTGGCAAAATCCATTTCAAAATTTCCTTTAATTCTTTCCATAGACGGATTAAAATAACCAAATTTTAAACCTGGAAATTCTTCGCTGATCAAATCCATTAATTGTTTAATGCCAAGACATTCACCGGTATCGGTTACTCCTATTTTACCAAGATACCAATCCGGATCAATATTAAAATTGCGCCATTGGATCATTTTAAGCCCGGTGGCTTTAATAAGCTTTCTTAGGGCTTCATATTCTTCCACGCTGTCCGTCATACCAGGGAACACAAAATAATTTATGCTTGTCCATCCACCGTAATTGTTTACCACTTTAAGACTTTCTACAATATCGTTGAATTCGTAATTATTAGGCCGGTAATAAGGAGTGTATATTTTTTCCCTGGCGGAATTTGTACTTACGCGAATACTGTTTAGACCTGCCTCACACAATTCTTTTACAGCCGCGGGATCGCTCCCATTTGTATTAATATTGATGCTTCCTTTTTGTGTGTGCTTTCTTATTTCAATAATTGCTTGCTTAATTGTTTGCCACATTAATAAAGGTTCACCTTCACAGCCCTGGCCAAAACTTACAATAGGATAGGGCGCTGCTTCAAGATGAGGAACTGTATACTCAATTATTTCTTCAGCCGATGGTTTAAACATAAGCCGGTCTTGAGTAGAAACTATAGTTTCCTCCACTGGTTGAAAAGATATACACCCGATACAATTGGCATTGCATGCAGGCGACGTGGGTACGGGGCATTCCCATCTTCCCATAAAGTAATTTCGGGCAGCAGGACAATGATATGTATTGCAACAATTATTACCCAAATGTTGAACCAAACGGTTATGGGGAAACGCAGTTAGGATATTTTCTACGCCTTGTTTTATTTTTTTCTCATCGAAGCCTGCGCTCTCCTGGCGTATATCATTTTCGATGCGTATGGCAGGCACAAAAAATTTATTATTATACCAGCCCGCAGCAGTATAACAAAAAAGAGGCAATGTTTCTGCACCAGGTTGTGTTTCATAAGCGGCTAAATATTTTCCAGTATAAGCCGGTGGAATAAAAGCAGCAACTGCCCATCCCTTTTCACACAACCGCATTTCGCCTGTTTTTACATCGAGCCCTATACCTTTTCTACCCGGCAACTCATAGAGTTGACCACCCGACGGTAGCTCAATCCATTCATCTTCGGAAACAGGAACTGCATCCCATCCGCTCCTGCCGCTGGAATATAGAGATGTATCTTCAAAAATATTTCCTTCTCCATCTGAATATAATATGTATGGCGAATTGCTCATTAAATTTCTTCTTTTTGCAAGTTAATACGATGTCGTGCAAATTCATTGAAGAGGGACTCATCCAGGATTTGTTCATTTTCAATTTCTAATTGCACCAGCTTATTATTTGCAAGATCGAGTGTAAGTATTCTATCCTTTATCATAACATTTGTAAATGAATCCCATTGATACTCGGTTTTTGGGAAATTCAATTTTTGCACGACTTCATCGCTAAATACAAATTTTATTTTCTGCACAGCCAGGTGATACAAGATCCCTATTGCTATGCAGGCAAAAACCATAAAATAATTTTGAAGGCCTATCCAGCTACCCGCCAGTACAAAAAATATCAGTTCATCAATATAATTTGTATGGCCATTCTTTTTTGACAAATAGATTCTTATGAAAATATAAATCCCGGTAAGCATTAAGGCTGCGGAAGCTTCATACCTTTTAATATCATACGCCAGTAAGAAAATAAATATCGCAACGTTAATCAAAACAAGCAGCAATGCCAAAAAACGATAGGCTTTAATTTTATCATTTTTCAGAATAATTTCATACTGTTGCATCAAGGCCATTTTTTTCGGCAACCATAAGATTACACAACTTAAAAAGTACCCTGGCTCCTACATTTTCATCCCATTCATTTTGGCTTATACCTACTTCATTAAGATCGAAGCCAATCAATTTTCTGCCGCTTTGCAAAACCTTTTTGAAAAGATAAAAAATTTGTTCCGTTTCAAAACCACCCTGGACAGGCGTTCCCGTATGCGGGCATAATTTGGGATCGAGCCCGTCAATATCAAAACTGATATATACTTTTTGCGGTAGCTGCTCAACTATTTCATTAACGATGGTTCTCCAGGAATCACCTTCAAATACCCTTTCCTTTATATCCTTATCAAAATAAGTTACTATCCTTTCCTGGTTATTTTTTATATAATCATATTCACCTTGCGAATAATCCCTAATGCCAACCTGCACCAATTTCGCCAGTTGAGGAACTTCATTCAACGCATTGTACATTATAGACGCATGCGAATAATCAAAATCTTCGTAGGCTTCTCTAAGATCGCAATGGGCATCAATTTGTAAAATTCCAAAGTCAGCCATGTTTCTCACCAATAGCCTTATAAAAACCCAGGGGTGTGCTATGGTCACCACCTACGAGGCCCACCAGTTTATTTTTATCTAAAAGATCTTTTGTTTGTTCATAAACCCAATTGTTGAGAAACAAACTTCCTTCATTTACTTCTTTCAGAGTTTTGCACATGAATTTATTATCCTCTACAAGTTCACCCTGTGATATATAATTTATATACAACTCAGCTTCTTTGCGCAGGTAATCGCTTTTCATCAATATTTTTTTATCAACATCACGCATGTAGAAACCCTGCTTCCAGCCATTTTTTATGTCGACATCAATAAGATCAACCTGCAGGCTTGCTTTACATATTTTATCTGCAGCCCTTGCGGTACCTGCTTTGTAGCTTACAGTCACCTCCCAGGGTACGGGAAGTAATATTAGCGCAGCCTCATCTTCAGTAAACGGAAGGCCAAAAATATTGTTGTTTGGATTGCCAACGGAGTTAGGGTCGAAATTTGAGAGGTCTGCCATTACTTTGTCAAAAAAATTTTTTGGATTGCAAAGATAGTTGAAAGTTGATACCTGATGACTGGTAACTAACACCTGCCGTTTTTAACTCTTTTTGAAGTAAATTTGCAATCGAAAAAATAGCATGAAAACATCAAGCATTATAATCTTAGTATTAATCGCGGCAGCAATAGGCGTATTACTAATGTATTCGGTAGATTTTTCTACTTATGATACAATAGGATCTGCGAAATTGAAACAAGGGAAATACGTTCACCTTATTGCCAAACTTGATAAATCAAGGCCAATTCAGTACGACGCAATTAAGGATCCAAATTATGTTTCATTTTTTGCAGTGGACAGTCTCGGCGGTAGCACGCAGGTGATCTATCACAATACCAAGCCTGCAGAACTGGAGCAAAGTGAGCGTGTTGTTCTGAAAGGAAAAATGCAGGGTGACATTTTTGAATGCGACAATATACTGTTAAAATGCCCTTCAAAATATAAGGATGATAAAAAACAACTGGAGAAAACAGTTACTCAATATTAAGACCGCTACATGAAGTTTGAAGGCGAACATTTATTACCCGGCCAGATAGGACACTTTTTTGTATTGCTTGCTTTTGTTTCTTCACTGGTGGCTGGCATTTCTTATTTCACGGCATCAAAAACTATTGCTGAAGATGAAAAGCGGCGATGGATCTTATTTGCAAGAGGCGCCTTTTTTATTCAATTTATATCTCTTCTTACTGTTTTCTTTACTATTTACTACATCTGCTCTCATCATTATTTTGAATACTTATATGCATATAAGCACGCTTCGAAAGAACTGGAGCCAAAATATTTATTAGCCTGTATATGGGAAGGGCAGGAAGGAAGTTTTTTACTCTGGTCTCTGTGGCATGGAGCGCTCGGAACAATCCTGATATTTTCTGCTAAAAAAAGAGAAGCGCCTGTACTCGGAATAATAAGTGTTGCCCAGTTTATTCTACTGATAATGATCGTGGGAATTTATGTTTTTGATGTGCGTATCGGCAGCAGCGCTTTTTCACTTACACGAAATGAGATTAACGGCCCTATTTTTAGCCGTCCTGATTATATGAATTTCATAAAAGATGGTATCGGGCTAAACGTTTTACTTAGAAATTACTGGATGGTTATTCATCCACCGGTTTTGTTTTTAGGATTTGCAAGCACCATTGTTCCACTTGCATTTGCTTACTCTTCTTTCAATACAAAAAATTTTGGAGATTGGGTAAAGCCTGCATTGCCATGGACATTGTTTAGTGGATGTGTACTCGGTGTCGGAATTATGATGGGAGGAAAATGGGCTTACGAATCACTTTCATTTGGTGGTTACTGGGCCTGGGACCCTGTGGAAAATGCCGCCTTGGTTCCATGGATGATAATGATCTCCGGGTTGCACTGTATGGCAATTTATAATGCCACAGGTAATGCATTGAGAGCGTCCTACCTGTTTATTATATTGAGTTACTTCTTCATATTGTATTCAACTTTTCTTACGCGAACAGGTATTCTTGGAGACACTTCGGTCCATTCATTCACCGAGGCTGGCATGGCAATGAATGTGCTTATCGGCCTTTATGTGCTTGCACTCACAGTACCCATGCTTTTTCTTTTTATTAAAAATTATGGTAAAATACCGTCCATTCAAAAAGAAGAAAATATTTCTTCCAGGGAGTTCTGGATGTTCATTGGCGCTCTTATCTTTTTTCTTTCGGCGCTTTTCATCATCGCCGTAACATCGATGCCTGTATATAATAAAGTATTTGGAACCAATATCGCAGATCCGCAGGACAGGGAGTTTACATATAACAAAGTTTTAGTCCTGGTTGCTTTTATTGTTGGTTTGCTTACCGCGTTCTCACAATATTTCAAGTATAAAAATACGGGGACTCGTTATTTAACCAAAAAAATGGTATGGCCGTTTTCGATAGCCGTAATAATTTCTGTTTTAATGGCAATGTTCTATCCCATTGAATATTCTAAAAAGGGTCCGGGATTTTTAATCGCGATTTATCTTGCGCTATTCGCCTCCATTTTTGCCGTTATTGCCAATGCCTCTTATTTAAGGACTGTATTAAAGGGCAATCTTAAAGCAGGTGGCGGAGCAATTGCCCACGTTGGCTTTGCTTTAATGATTGCAGGAATGTTGATTTCTTCCGGCAACAAACAGGTGATAAGTGATAACAGGAAAACAGGATTATTCGTGCCTTTTAATAAGGACCCGACAGGAAGGTCTACTGAAAATCCATTAGAGAATCTTACTTTGCTGAAGCAGGTGCCCACCCAGATGGGAAAGTACAGTGTTACTTACTTAAATGACTCTGCTGCTGCCGAAAAAACGAGGACATTTTACAACCTGCATTTTCAAAAAATCGATAGTGCTACAGGTAAAGTAAATGAAGATTTTATGCTCTCGCCCGATGCTTACCGGATGAAGGATAACAATCTAAGTTCCAATCCCGGGACGAGGCATTATCTTACCCATGATGTATTCACATACATCTCAACTATTTCTATTCCAAACGAATCGCCGGACACCGCAAAATTTCACGTGCATGAAATGGGTATAAATGACACTGCTTTTTATTCAAAAGGATTTTTAGTTTTAAACGGAATGCTAAAAAACCCGGACAATGAGAGATTTCATTTCAAACCAACAGATACGGCTTTGGTAGCTGATGTTACAGTTTATGGACAGGATAGTTCACGGCACAAGGCTTACCCCGCTCTTACAATCAGCCATCAGGAATTGAACTTTATTGATGATACTGTAATTACCCAAAATCTTTACCTCAACTTATCAGGGATCACGAATGACAAGAAATTTAAAATTGGGATAAAAGAATCTGAAAATCTTACTGAGTTTATTACTCTGAAAGCTTATGTTTTTCCTTATATAAATCTGGTATGGGCCGGCTTGTTAATTATGGCTTGTGGATTTATGGTATCTATGACGCGGAGGCTAAAAGCAGCGAATTATATTACTATCATGTCAGTTTCTATGGTTCTCGCAGCGCTGTTCTATATGTTTTTGATTGCAAATAACTGACCGCAACATTTTTGTCAATCTTTTGAATAGAATATTTGCTTGCATGCATTTTCCGGCTAAATTTACATTGAAATGCGTACCAGCAGTAAATATAGATTTTTACTTTCCACGATCCTTTTAGTGATTCTTATTTCGTCGGCTAATACCTTAAGAGCCCAGGCAACGTACGGCGCAAATGACACTATTGTAAGTGTAGCAGTAGTTTATGAAGGCGACACCATCGAGGCCAAAACACTGGCTGGTGTATATGTATGGGGTAAGAGTAAATTCGGTAACAAGGAACGCTGGACGAGGTTGCGAAATGCAGTGTACGTTACTTATCCTTATGCAAAACGGGCCGGCATTGTTTTTAATGATATTGAAAAACATATTGCCACAAGTACTGACAAAAAATTTATTACTGCGTATATTAACAGCCGTGAGAAAGAATTAAAAAAAGAATTCACGGAACCATTAACAAATCTATCCGTCTACCAGGGGAAAATATTGATGAAGTTGATCAACCGCGAAAGCGGTGGGACTAATTGCTATGACATCTTAAAAGAATTAAAGGGCGGATTCACAGCCCGCTTCTGGCAAACTGTAGCTTTCTTCTTTGGCAGCGATCTTAAGCAGCCTTACGATGCCCTGGGAAAAGATGCTGAAATTGAATCTATTGTCAAAGAAGTACGCAGAATGTATGGCTATCCTGGATGATCAAATTAATCAATCAAATAAGATTCTCATTTAATATCACATTTATTACTTAAAACACACATTCCCACTCATTTTTAGCTTACCTTTGCCCTTCTTTGATTTTTAAAGGGGCCTATCTTAATTTATTTGTTATTTTCTTCGAATGAAATTAGATCTCTTAGCATTTGGTGTACATCCCGATGACATCGAATTAAGTTGCGCAGGAACTTTGCTTGTTGAAAAGAAAAACGGTAAAAAAGTTGGCATTATAGATCTTACCCGGGGCGAGTTAGGTACCCGTGGCACAGCGCAAACGAGAAAAGAGGAGGCGGCAAACTCTGCAAGTATTCTTGGCGTAGATGTAAGAGAAAATCTTAAAATGGCTGACGGGTTTTTCAGGAATGATGAGGAGAACCAGAGAAAAATAATTAAAGTTCTTAGAATGTACCAGCCAGAAATTATTTTGTGTAATGCTCTTGAAGACAGGCATCCTGACCACGGCAGGTCTGCGGAGCTGGTAAACGATGCGGTGTTTTTGTCAGGGTTGCAAAAAATAAAAACAACTGACAAAAAAAATAGTGAGCAGGGAGCATGGAGGCCTAAGTATATTTTTCATTATATTCAGGACAGATATCTTGAACCGGATTTTGTGATAGATGTCTCTGAAGTATTTGATAAGAAGATCGAAGCTATAGGTGCTTTTTCGACTCAATTTTTTAATCCTGAATCAGGCAACAGCGGGCCACAGACGTATATTTCGTCCCCGGAATTTTTAGAAAGCGTGATAAACAGGGCAAAAATGTTTGGGAAGATGATCGGGGTAAAATATGCGGAAGGTTTTATTTCTAAAAAAATGATTGGCATTAAAACTTTTGATGCTTTTATTCAAAAAGATACTTAAAGAAAACAATCAGCGTTAGAAAAGGAACATTACTAAACAAATACAATAACATCCTACAATAAATAATAAAAAAAAGCAATGGCAACTCCAAAATTTTTACAGGGCAAAGGCGACTTTCATATTGAACTTAAAAGACGCGTAAACGATTATTTCGTAGAGCGTAAAAGACCTATGACCGGGAATAATGCCTTGCTTGCAAAAGCAATCCTGTTTTGCCTTGGCTATATCTTCCTTTATATTCACCTGGTATTTTTTACGCCGGTTTTATGGATAGCGATTCCTGAATGTGTCTTATTTGGCGGCCTTACTGCAGCCATCGGTTTTAACGTAATGCACGACGGTGCCCATGGAAGCTTCAGCAGGTTCAAAGCTGTGAATAAAATGGCCGGGTTTTCTTTAAATTTTCTTGGCGCAAGTGCGATTATGTGGAATATGAAACACAATATTATTCATCACACTTATACCAATATTGACGGCGTGGATGATGATATTGAAGCCCGTCCGTGGCTTAGGTTTGCTATCACTCAAAAGAAAATGCGCCTGCATAAATTTCAGCATTATTACTTTTGGTTCTTATATACACTTCTGCATCTTGTTTGGATTTTCATGAGCGATTTTAAGAAATATTTTTCCCGCAAAATAGGCCCCGTTGAATTAAGAAAGATGACAGTGAGAGAACATATTTCTTTTTGGGCAGCAAAGCTTATCTATATGTTTATGGTAGTTGGTTTACCTATATATTTATTGGGTTTTTTAACATGGCTTGGAGGTTTTTTAATAATTACCATGGTCACGGGATTTGTAATCAGCATCGTGTTTCAACTCGCACATACTGTTGAACATACTGATTTCCCACTTCCAAGTGAATCAACCGGAAAGATTGAAAATGAATGGGCCATTCACCAGGTTGCAACTACGGCTAATTTCGCTACCGGTAATAAACTGATCTCGTGGCTTGTTGGCGGATTAAATTTCCAAATAGAGCATCATTTGTTTCCCAAAATATCCCACGTGCATTATCCTGCTATCAGCAAAATAATAAGACGTACCTGCCAGGAGTATGGGCTTACCTATATTGAATACCCCAAGATGCGTCATGCAATTCTTTCTCACGTTGCTTACTTGAGAAGATTGGGGAGCGCATAAAAATTGATCATTTAGTTGAGGTGTTAATTAGTTAGAATTACCACTTTTGCGTCGTTGCTTCTCAATATTCCTCCTAACTTTGCAAGATGAATTTTCATTTCCAGGATTTAATTCCAAAAGATTTTGATAATAGCTCCCGCGTATGGATATATCAATGCAACAGGTGTTTTACATTGAATGAAACTCTTGAAATCGAAGAATTATTGCAGAACTTTACCGCAAACTGGAACAGCCACGGCAATGCTGTAAAGGGGTTTGCAAATTTATTTTTCGGGCAATTCATTATATTCATGGCAGACGAAACCGCAACGGGCGTGAGTGGTTGCAGTATGGACAGCTCAGTAAGAATGGTAAAAAATATAGAAGAAGATTACCATGTTCAGCTTTTCGACAGGCAAACCCTTGCGTTTGGAGTTGATGAAAGAATTCAGCTTGTTCCTTTATCCATGCTTAATTACGAAATCGATAATGGAATAATAACCGCTGATACTTTATATTTTAATAATACAATTCTTAATAAGATGGACCTGGTCCATAACTGGATTATACCTGCCGGGCAAAGCTGGCTTTCAAAACGGTTTTCTTTCAGCCCTGCAAAACAATTGTAATTTATTTGGACATCCACACGTTATCTTCATCATATTTGTCGGGGATGTATTCGTTACCTAACACAATTTTCGAAATATCTCCCGTAGGTATTTTTGCTATTAATGAAATTTCTTTTCTTCCGTCTTTCCAACTTTCTGCGGTCAATTTCATAATCAATTTTTCGCCCGAAGATGATGTAATGGCTAAATAAACAGGAACCGGTAATCCTCCTTTGTTTCTTATTAAAATTTTAGAATCGTTTCCCGATTTCTCCACCTTTTTTATTGATAAATCAGGATAGTCGAGGCCGAAAAACCATTTTTGCCAAAACCAGTTGAGGTTCTGGCAACTTGTACTATTGAAGCTGTAGAAGAAATCGTAGGGAGTTGGGTGTTTACCATGCCAGTCATTCATATATTGGTGAAGGCATTTGAAAAAAAGATTATCACCCAGCATATCCTGGAGCACATAATAACACAATCCACCTTTGCCATAAGAATTGGAATAGTACGTGGCATCGCTATACAATTTTGTGTTTGTTATTAAAGGCAAATCTTTATTAGTGCCTGAAATCCTTTCATACCTTGTCTTGCTAAAAATTCCCTCATCTTCAGGCTCACCCATAAGAGGAGAGATTACGGACTCGCCAATAGAAGCCCAGCCTTCATCCATCCATGCGTACTGCGTTTCATTTGTACCCATATAAAATGGGAAATAGCTGTGAAATATTTCATGGGTCGTCAGCTGTACCGCGTCTTTATGGGTTTCAGTCGGATTATCGTTTGCCATCATGGGATATTCCATTTGATCTGTTCCGTCAAATACAGTTATGTGCGGATAAGGAAAGGGATATTGTGGAAAGTAGTAACTCATGTAAAAGACAGACTGATGCGCCTGGTTTGCAACATCAAAATAATCTTTGTGTTGTTTATTATAAGCCGCTTCCGCAAGTGTACGCCTGCCTGTAACGGAATCAACAACTACTGAACTTGCATCCCACAAATAATGATCACTTATCGCGAATGCGAAATCTGTTACATTTTCCGCGGCAAATTTCCATAAACCTGTTGCAGAAATTGAGAAGACATTATTATTCTGATAATCCGTAGAATCAATTATGTTTATTATTTTATCTGATGTGTTTGCAACCTGCAACCTGTTTAAAATTTTCCCGCCAAGATTCTCCCGGGGATTTGTATTAATCCCTGTTGCCCAAACAATAAAATCTTTAGGCACAGAAACCTCCACTTTAAAATTTCCGAAGTCATTATAAAATTCCTGGGTACCTGTGTAACTCCAGTCATCCCATCCATCAATATCATCATAAACCGAAACCCGCGGAAAAAAATAGGCGATAAAATAAGAAGCAGAATCCACCATGCCTGTGCGAACCTGCGACCCTGTATTTACATTATAATGCCATTTTATAAAAAGCGCTGTTTTGGAATGAGGAAGTATAATTTTTGTTGGTTTGATGATGATATTTGTTCCGGCATGGTAAGCTTTTTCTTTTGAATTGAAATCACTAATGACTTCATCTTGTATTTTAAAAGAATCAATTTTAACTCCGTCATTGAGATCTTCTTCATCTATATGACTTAATCGTTCGATTCCTTTTTTATACAGATCGGGATAAAGGCGAATGATAATTTGCTGCAAAGTATCGGGACTATTATTATAATAAGTCACGGATTCCTCCCCCGTCAAAAAACTTGAAGCAGGATTAAAGTTTACTTTGATATCATAGTCACCCTTATTTTGCCAGTAATTTTTACCTGGCTTTCCAGTTATTGTTCTTGTATTTTTGGCGTATGCATTTTTTACCCCGGTAGAATGAAATAATTGCTGAGAAAAAACCTGGCTGCTAACAAGGCAACCGCAAAGAAAGAAAAATATCGATAAAAGTTTCATTAAAAATTAAAGTTATAATCGAGTAAAGCCCAACAATATTATTAACTTTCTGCCATCCTGACGCAATTTTTAATTTGTTATCTTTGCCCTCCAGGTAAAAAAACAGGAATAAATGGTGAGTCTTTCACTGGATAAAAAACATGATGAAGCAAGACAGGGAGCCGCATTGGCGCTGGAGGATGGCTTGAATAATCTTTATTTTTCTAAAAAATTTTATATTGAAAGTTATGGCTGTGCTATGAACTTTGCTGACAGTGAGGTGGTGGCATCTATATTACGGAATAATGGATTTGGCATTACCCAACATTTCCAGGAAGCCGACATGATATTTATTAACACCTGCTCAATTCGCGAGAAGGCGGAACTCACGGTAAGAAAGCGTCTTTCAGAATTCAGGAAGGTTAAAAAATATAATCCGGGTTTGCTGATAGGCGTACTGGGGTGTATGGCAGAGAGGCTGAAATTTAAATTTATTGAAGAAGAAAAGTTGGTTGACATTGTTGTGGGACCCGACGCGTACAGGACTTTACCTGGCTTAATCCAGGAAGCAGAAAGTGGCCAAAAAGGTGTGAATGTTTTATTAAGCCGCGAAGAAACCTATGGTGATATTTCACCTATACAGATTAAACAGCAACGGCGTTACAGCATTCGTAAGTATCATGCGCGGATGTAATAATATGTGTTCATTTTGCGTAGTGCCGTTTACCCGCGGCCGTGAGCGTAGCCGCGATCCTGAATCCATTGTAAATGAATGCAGGCAATTATTTGATGAAGGATACAGAGAAGTCACTTTACTCGGACAAAATGTTGATAGCTATTCCTGGCAGCATTCATCCGAAAATGAAATGGTTTCTTTTGCCAACTTACTTGAAAAAGTTGCGCTCGTTTCTCCAACGTTGCGGGTACGTTTTTCAACTTCTCATCCAAAGGACATAACAGACCATGTGCTTTTTACAATGGCCAAGTACGAAAATATTTGCAAGTACATTCATCTGCCTGTGCAGAGCGGAAGTTCGCGGATTTTGCAATTAATGAACCGCACCTATACCAGGGAATGGTACATCGCGAAAGTGAACCGGATACGTGAAGTTTTACCTGGCTGTGGAATTTCCACTGACACAATCAGCGGATTTTGTACAGAAACCGAGGAAGATCACCAAGAAACATTGAGCCTGATGGAATATTGTGAATATGAACTCGCTTACATGTATTATTATTCTGAGCGGCCCGGAACCCTTGCTGAAAGACGCTTTGAAGATGATGTGCCCTTGGAGATTAAGAAAAGAAGATTACAGGAAATCGTAGACCTGCATCGCAGGCTTTCATTAAAGGGAATGCAAAAAGAAATTGGTAAAATACATAAAGTGTTAATTGAAGGCAATTCCAAAAAAAGCGAAGACCATTGGGCAGGCAGAAGTGACAATAATAAAATGGTAGTTTTTCCAAAAACGGAGGCTTGACCAAAGGTGATTATGCACAGGTAGTTATTGAAAATTGTACGGCAGGCACATTGATAGGGAAGACAAAGTAACGTGTTCAAGATCTTAAATGCTCAAAAGATAACATGACCGTTTACGTAAAATACCTGATACTCATTATTGGATTCACCAGGGGAATAATTACATTGTCTCATCAAATATCGGAGCCGGAATCACTTCTGTAGGCGCTTTTATTGCATTTGCCCTCATCGAAATTCAGGATTTGAAAATTGTTAACAAAGAAGAATAAAATGGATCAGCAAGCTATAAAAAACAGGTTTGGAATAATAGGCAGCTCTCCTGCTCTCGTGCATGCACTCGATGTAGCGATACAGGTTGCGAATACTGATCTCAGTGTTTTAATAAACGGGGAAAGCGGCGTGGGGAAAGAAGTTTTTTCTCATATAATACATTCACTTTCCGCAAGAAAACACAATCCTTTTATTGCCGTTAACTGCGGAGCAATTCCTGAAGGAACTATTGACTCTGAACTTTTCGGGCATGAGAAAGGTTCATTCACAGGCGCAGTAGATAGCCGCAAAGGATATTTTGAAACCGTAAACGGAGGAACCATTTTTTTGGATGAAATTGGCGAGATGCCACTTGGTACACAAGCCCGGCTTGCTGAGGGTTTTGGAGGCTGGCGAATACATCCGTGTGGGATCTTCCAAAGTTCAAAAAACTGATGTAAGGGTAATTGCTGCAACCAACAAAGACTTACTCGAGTTCACCCACACCGGTCGTTTTCGTGAAGATCTGTACTACCGGTTAAATACAGTTCCTATAAGAGTTCCGGCATTGAGAGACCGCAAAGAGGATATTCCTTTACTTTTCAGAAAATTTGCGATTGACTTTGCGGATCGCTACAAATCACCTCCGGTACAACTTGATGAAGAGGCAAAAAACGTTTTAGTAAATTATCCGTGGCCGGGAAATGTGCGGCAACTGAAAAACATCGCTGAACAAACATCAGTGCTGGCCAAGGATAAAAATATTTCTGCCGACGATATGAAAAGATTTTTGCCCGAAACTAATTTTACAAGACTACCTGTACTTTCTTCGGCAAGTCAACAGGGTTCAAATCAAAAGGAATTTAATAATGAAAGAGAGATTTTATACAAGCTGTTTTTTGATGTAAAAAAAGATGTCACCGAATTAAAAAGAATGTTCTTTGATGTGCTGCAAAATCCATCCGCAATTAATGTAAATGGAAGCCATAATTTTAAGAATGAAAAGCTATTGGAAGATTATCACAGGGAGCAAAATAAACCCGCTTTCTCCTCTAACCAGCCAGTGGTACTTCACAACGAGGAAATTGACAATCACCAGGAAGTTGAAGAATCGTTAAGCATCATGGACGCGGAAAAAGACCTCATCGTAAAGGCATTAAAAAAGCATCGCGGAAAAAGAAGGGATGCTTCATCGGATCTTGGAATAAGTGAACGTACATTGTATCGGAAATTGAAAGAATATAATATAAATGAATAGATCTTTAGAATAAAGACTCATTTGAAAATCAACTACACCCACTGTATTTTTCCGTTTAAAATAACTCAATTGAACATAAAAAATCCCGCGATCAACTTTAAAATATTCAGTTTTAAAAATGCAATCACCGGCTTTTTGCTAATGAATATTATGGGCTGCGCTACATGTAAATATTCTACGAAAGACACAGCCCCTATTCCGCCGGAAATCAAAACCTTTAGGGTAAATTATCTTGAGAATAAAGCCAGGTACGTGAACCCGCAGCTTACGCCGCAGATAACGGAAAAATTGAAGCAAAAAATAATTGGCCAAACCAGGCTAAGGCAAATCAACAGTGATGATGCCCACTATGATATTAGCGGTTATTTATCTGATTACAGTGTAACCACTACGGGAATCTCAAATCAAAATGCGAGTCAAAACCGGTTAAATGTTACCTTTCATATTATTTTCAAAAATACGCTGGATTCCAAAAAGGATTTTGAAAGTGATGTGACCAGTAATTATGATTTCTCCGCTCAACTTACATTACCACAGGCAGAGGCCCAATTAGGGGATGAGATTGTGAAAAACATCACGGATGCAATTTTTAATAAAATATTTTCGAACTGGTAATAATAAATAAATATTTTTCATGAACGCGGGAACTAATCATTCTGAACCTTCTTATCTTAACATAGCACATGATGTTAATGCGCTTGAAAAAAATATTGAAGATTGCCCCTTTAGTTCCTTAACACAATATCTGCTTTTGCGTGAATACGGCAAAACTGGCCACGCTGATTTTGAAAAAGTTTTTAAAAAAAACTGCTTTATATTTTAATAACCATCATTGGCTGCAATTTCAATTATCTCAAATAGAAACGGAACCAACGGATTTTAAAAGCAGCTCACATGAGAGTGAAATTGGAAGATGGGGTTCAAAATCATTTTGCAGTTGCAACGCAAGACGAACTGGAAATATTACCAGATTCCGAGGGTTTATTTTTTAGAAGAAGATCCACATGTTCCGGACACCCAAAGTTTAGGATTGCATATTGAAAACTACTATGAAAAACAGAGATCATCTGACGAGGAAAACTTAACCCCGCATAAAGAGGATTTTATTCCCGATTCACAAACTTTAGGAACGCATATTGAAAGCCCGGATAAAACAGGAGAACAAGGTATTGATGAAAATATACCTGATGAAATAGTTCATGAGAACGAAGCAGATGTTCCGCGTACACAAACCCTGGGAACTCATTTTGAAAGTGCTTCTCAAACTGAAGCCGCGAACGAGCATGATAATGCGTACCGTCCATAAAGAAGATTCTATCACTTCCCGAAACACAATCCTTAGAACTTCATCCTGAAACTTCAGAAATTGAACCCGGTTATAATCATGAGGTGGTTCAGGAAAATATTCAGGAAGTAAGCGACACAAGTTTACAAAGTATAGAACGAAATGCAGAAGATTCCGGTCATAACGAAACATTTGAAAAAACACCTGGTGAGATAGCCTCTCCGGGTCAATTGACCGGATTAGAAAATACTGATCCCACCGGTGAAGGCCCACTGGCTTTTGAGCCATTGCACACTGTTGACTATTTTGCCTCGCAGGGCATCAGGATAACTGAAGAAGCTTTAACGAACGATAAACTTGGGACACAAATGAAAAGCTTCACCGAATGGCTCAAGAGTATGAAGAAATCACACACATCAAAACTACCTGAAGACAACTCACTGGCTGAAGACATAATCCAGAGTGCGGCAGAAGTATCGAATATTGATACTGAAGTGCTTACGGAAGCCATGGCCGAAGTACTTATAAAGCAGGATAAGAAGGAAAAAGCAATCGAAATGTATAACAAATTAAGTTTGATTAATCCCTCCAAAAGCGCTTACTTTGCAGCCAAAATTGAAAGTATAAAATCGACCTGATATGTTAATCGTTTTCGGAATAATCATAATAATCGCTTCCATAATCCTGGGGCTTATTATTCTTATACAAAATCCTAAAGGTGGTGGCCTTTCCTCTTCACTTGGTGGCATAGGTAACCAGTTAATGGGCGTTAAGCAAACGACAGATATTCTTGAAAAAGGAACCTGGCTTTTTGCGGGTATCATCGGGGTCTTATGTCTTACTTCGGCGATGTTTATTCCAAAAACCGGTGGTGATTCAAGCAGGGACAGATTGATAAATGAAGCCCCGTCCGGAACACCTGCGCAGCCGCAGAATAACACTACAACTTTGCCTGGAACAGTACCGCAAACACCAACAACTTCAAACCCCAAATAGATTATTTAAATATTCTGCCTTCGGGAAGGCGGATACACTCTGCCGGTAAAGGCGGGGTTTTTTATTTATATTCATAAACGAAAGTGATAAATTTTATAAAAGAAGAAACGTATAAGATCAAAATTTTGGCACCTAACTATTGATATGAACGCTAAAAAAATCATCCTCTTTGTCTTTGTTGTGTTATTAGCAGTTGCAGGTTTTTTTGCATGGAAACTTTTTGGCCCGACATTGCATTCCCCTGAAGGCGACTTTTTTTATATCCATACCGGTTCCGGGTATGGCCAGGTGAAAAATGATCTTAAAAAAGATAAAGTCATTACTAATGATTTTTGGTTTGATAAAGTTTCGAAATACCTGGGCTATTATAAAAATGTAAAGCCGGGGAAATATAAAATTGATGACGGCATGAGCGTCGTAAATCTTGTAAGAATATTGCGGGCAGGCAGACAGGTTCCTGTAAATCTTGTGATCACAAAACTGAGAACAAGAGAAGACCTTGCGAAAAAAATTACCAATAGTTTTGAATCGGATTCCGCAGACGTGATGAATTTTTTAAACACCAACGATTCATTGTTACAATTTGATGTAGATACAAATACACTGATGACAAAGGTAATTCCAAATACATACACATTTACGTGGAATACAAGTACTCAAAAGATCTTGAAAAAATTATACGCCGAAGAAAAAAAGTTCTGGAATGACAGCAGGTTGAAAGAGGCGGCCAGGCTTCACCTTACGCCAGGCGAAGTGTACACGCTTGCATCAATAGTAGAAGAGGAAACTAATAAACAGGAAGATAAAGGAAAGATTGGAAGCGTATATTTAAACAGGTTACGGAAAGGCATGCGGCTTGCTGCTGATCCTACAATAAAATTTGCCATGAAAAATTTTGAGCTAAAAAGAATTTATCATAAATACTTAACTTTTCCATCTCCCTACAATACGTATATAAATACCGGTTTACCACCCGGCCCTATTTGTACCCCGTCTATTAAAACAATTGACGCAGTGCTGCAGATGCCTGAAACCGATTATATTTTTTTTGTGGCCAGGTCTGACTTTTCGGGTTTCTCAGATTTTGCGGCCACTTATAAAGAACATTTAATTTATGCGAAATCATACCAACAGGCGCTGGATAGCCTGATAAAAGAAAAACAACAAAATCAATAATTTATAATAGCTACTTTAGATTACTTAAACAGAGTTAGAAGATACTCTTATCAATCAATTAAGTTTTGGTAAAAATTGCACGGATATTTTCAAACATTCATCCCATAAGTTACTTAGGAAAAAAAAGTAAAAAATGGGTACCTCCCGGTTTCCAGGGATTTTCTTTATACGAAGTGTGGACAAATTTTTCAAAAGGATTCAGTGTGCCACATCTTACAGAAAGGGCGGCCGCGATTTCTTATAATTTCATTATGTCCGTGCCCCCTACATGCCTTTTCTTGTTCACCCTTGTTCCAAATCTGCCGTTTATCTCGAAGCGCTCACTGAAAATTCAATTGCATAGTTTAATAATGGATATTATTCCGGCACATACCTATAACAAGGGAGTTATCCAGTTTGTAGATGAAATAATAAATGGTTCAAAAATTGGACTCATCTCATTTACTTTCCTGCTTTCACTTTTTTTTGCATCCAATGCAGTGATGGGATTAATGCGTTCTTTCAACAAAGACTATGTTGGATTTAAAAAAGTAAAAGGCCTTAAAAAAAGGTGGAATGCCATTAAACTCACGATGCTTCTTTTTGGATTACTATTAACATGCCTGATCCTGCTATTGTTACAAAATAATATTTTGAATCTGCTTGGGATAAAAAACGAAAGCATCAAAGAGCTTATCCTCACGGCAAAGTGGTTCTTTATTATAGGCCTGATCTTTTATACTTACGGCTTTATTTATAAATATGCACCTTCCACGATGAAAAGATGGAAGCTGGCTTCTCCCGGTGCCACAATAGCTACCTGCCTTAGCATTATAGCAACAGTAGGCTTTTCCTCTTTTGTGAATAATTTCGGCCGCTATAATTTATTATATGGGTCCATCGGAACTATTATGGTATTGATGATAATGATATTTATTAATTCTCTTGCGGTACTTATTGGATTTGAATTCAATCTTAGCATTAACACATTAAAAACAATGGAAGAAAACGGAATGGAAGATCCAAAAAAATCAACAAACTAAAAAGGTTGCCCTTTTGAGGCAACCCTTAATCTGAAACGGTAAGCAAAAATTTATTACAATTTTGTTAGTTTTTGACTTGAAATTGATTTTCCATTCACAACAAGATTTAAAATATAAATGCCGGGTGTATTTGAAGATAAATCCTTCAACTGAACTTTGTTTGTTCCGTTGCTAACCCCAGCCTGAATTTTCTTCACCACATTTCCGCTTATGTCGATCAATCTTATTTCAGCATTTCCATTTTCATAGCTTTCAAAATTTACACTTATTTGATCCATATAAGGATTCGGAAGAATCTTTACAGTCGGCTTTGTGACAAGGAGATCATTGCCAGTACGCACCATCTTTACAGTGCTGTACGTAAATGAGCCATCAGGAAGTATTTGCTTTAACCTGTAAAATATTACCGGGTGTTTTACTATTTCGTTTGCATCTCTAAAGCTGTACTGGTTGATATTCTTGATAGTTGATTGCGCTCCCAAGATGATTGCGGCAGTCGAAAAATTAGTTTGATCGAAACTCCTTTCCACTTCAAAATGATCAGTTTGCATTTCAGCATTTACTGCCCAGGATAAATTCACCATGTTGTTCAATAAAACCGCATCAAAACTGAGGTAGGTAACCGGCAATACGCTCCAGTTCTGTTTTGTTATATCTATAAAGTAAATAGAATGATAGCGATTTAAGGCGCCACCCGGAGCCCTTACGGTGGAACCTGTGTAAAACTTAATTTTAGAAGAATTGGTAAAATGATAATTAATTCGCACATCTTCAGAAGCCGTATCAATATTGTAACGGTTTACAACCGGCCCAAAAGCCCATAAATTATCAGGGTTGGGATCGTCGCCGTTTATATTATCAGTATCACTCAGGTTTTGAACATCTAATAAAGTAGGTATTAAAGTAGGGAGGTCATAAGTCGCCTGACCATTGACACCTACAAATTCACTAATGTAGGCATTATCTCCGTCAACATCTATCGCGGAAGCATCCACTTTAGCAAATGAATAAACCGCACCAGCCGAAGTTTTAAATTCAATATCCCATTTGATATATGATGATCCCACAGCATTTGGCCCGCCAACAGTCGGCTGCCATGCGTCATAATATCCCACTGTTGAATCGTCAATATTAACTAAAAAGGCCCCGTTGATGATGCGTTCAATTGTTACAAATGCATCTACGCCGGATACCACATTTGCAAATTTATAGGTAGCTCCAACTGTGCCGTCAATTCCCACGACTAACTGCGGTTGTCTGAATTTCAATTTTGGAACTGATTGAGCTTTTGCGCCTGCGATGGCAAAAACTGTAGCTATTATAAATAGCGTAATGAACCTGGCTGGTAATGTAAAATTTTTATTCATTTTCCTGGGGTTTGAGGTTTCCGGAAGAATTGGGTCGGATTTTATTTTTAAAACACCGGCTGATCCTTCCTTCTGATGTAAAAGTGCAAATTTTAATACCTCTAATCCTCCATTTTCGGTAAACAGGTAAATTATTTCGACGAATGGAATGATTTAAGCGACCGTCATCTTTTAAGGAATATCACTTTCTTCTTACCTAACCCCGATGTTCATTGTTAACCATTTTCTTCACGATATTTAGAAAGCTTTTTTATAGTTGATAATATGCTACTTGGCTCATAAAAAATGCCCCGGCAAGCGGGACATTTTTGTCATTAGACCTCAGGAAGTAAGCAACTGGTCTTGGTAAAAAATTAATAAGAAAAGCGAAGCAAATTTGCTGTTCCTTTACTAAGTTTGTAGTGTTTTTAATTCTGGTTTTTAATGATCTTCTGAATAACCGATTGTCCTTCACAACTCACTTTTACGACATACATGCCATCAGTTAAATTACTTACATTGACCGCTTCAGTCTGGCTACTGGCTTTTTCCACGATTCTTTTTGAAAGTTGTCCCCTGACATTGAAGATTTCGTAAGACACTTGCTTATTTTGCCATGATGTCGGAATTGTTATTCGCAATTCACTTGCCACCGGGTTAGGATAAGTGAATATAGAAAGATCGTTATTTGATTGTTTTGTAAGTCTGATGATCCGGACGTCAGAATATTGCATCCTGCCATCTATATCTACCGTACACAGCCTGTAATAGATCATATTGGCCTGAACAGAGATGATGCCATCAGGAAAACTATAGTTTACTCTTTGGGATGAGTTTCCCGCGCTAAATACCATGCCTGTGTTGGTGAAATGTGTTCCGTCAAGGCTTCTTTCAACCACGAAATGATTGACATTTATTTCGTTGGTTGTTACCCAGTTTAACTGAACTTTTTTACCATCTTTATCTAACATAGCAGTGAAAGATTCCATTTTTACAGGAAGCACAGTTAGATTGGGGTAGCTGAATCCTTTCATATACACGCTAAACAGCCTGAGGTCTTGTGATAATTTGGTATTGAATATACCCAGCCTTACTTTGAAAGTGGAGATACCGGTATTCGTAACAGTAAACATATTTTGTTTTGCGGATGTATCCACGCTTGATCTTTCAATACCATCCGCATTAATACCGAGAAAACTTCCGGGACTTGTATTAGTCAATGAGATTGAAGGATTTGCACCTACATATGCGGCGGTAGCACCGGCTCCTAATGAAATCTGGTCAAATTCTTTGAGTGTGGAATTACCATCTATATCCAATGCGGTAAGACTTACCGTATCTAATGTATTATCTACTGAAGTACCAGTGATCTTGAAATTAAAAGTAAATACAACATATGAATTACCTATAATACGGCCAGATGTTATTTGGGGTTGGAAACCTTCAATATAACCTGCCCCGGAATTGTCATCCAATGTGTTGACAACAGCTCCGCCTACAACACTGTCAATTTTTACTATAGCGTCCAGGCCGGGGGCAACACTCTCATACTTATACTGGGCTCCCAATTTCTTATCCGTTCCTGAAATCAAGACCGGTGCTGCACTAAAATTTAAATTAGATGTGCTTGTTCCGCCAAAGAGGTTTGCGGGAAAATAACTAAAAGAACAATCAAGCGTTTGGCTGCCGCTAAATTTACCATTAGGTTGATAGTCTGATGAAGTCCTAACGCAATAAGCCTTTAGAGAAAGACCTGTTGTCAATATATTTGTTGAAGCACTGATTTTATCACTGCTAAACGTATTGGATACGTGATTTTTCAGGGTGATATATTCTATGCTACCATTTACATTTCCCTTTTTAAGATCAAATTTTCCCTTTGTGCTCGCTATTTCCGCCCTCAATGATTGGAAATAAGCGTTCGTATTCCCTCCATCAATACTAAAATCTCCGCTCCCCTGCATACCAACAGATATAGAAGTATATAAAAGCGAATCGGTAGAATTGTCTTTAACATCGTAGCCGCCGCCAATTGCAAGTGAGCAATTATTAAATAAAACAGTTCCACCTTCATTAGTCCAGTCTTCGGCAATTTCTACAAAACTGTTTTTGATGGAAACATAACCTTTGTTATTTTTAAAACTTCCTTTTTGGCTGGTGCCTGTTTCCCCGCCTCCGGCAAACCTGTATTGTCTTAGCTCGCCATTATTAATATACAGCTTACCTGTGTTTTTATTTTCAAAACTAATCCCGGAGCCTATAATGAGCCGTGGACTCGCTCCACCAGGATTATTGATGTTAATGGTGCCAAGGTTGGTAATATTGCTACCTGTGTAGGTAACAATGTGTTTGATATTAATTACCATTCCTGAAGTGATCGATCCGTTGTTCGGAGGTACACTACCGCCTTGCCAGGTAGAAGATTTGTTCCAGGTGCCATTGGCCTTGGTAGTATAAGTTTGAGCACTTGAGGAAAAACTCAGCAACGAGGCAATAGCCAGCAGCAACAGGCTATTTTTTAAGTTGGAAGAAGGTACAAATGTTTTCATTGTTTTCAATTGAGGTATGGTGTTTCCAGTAAACCGGGCTTTTTTTTCTTTTTTAGAATCTCCGGTTTTCTTTCAAGTGTAAAAGTGAATAATTGAAAAAAATATTACCAGTCTTTTCGCTCACGTGTTACCTAATTTCGACGAATGGTATGATTTAGACGATTTTCCTATCTTGACTTTATTTTTATTCTCGGGAAATTATGTACCCTTTATTGGGTATGCGAACCCAGTGGCTCACAGATCTTTTTTGAAAAGTTGGTTCTTCTAGAATAAGATGTTTAATAGCTCAACACTATCCTATTGGTCAATTACAATGGAGTGAGTTGTGTTGCAGAAATAATTTAAGTACTAGTGCCAGGTTAAGTATGTGTTGACACACATCCACAAAGTAATACCTAGTGTACTTAGCGGCTTTATGGGATAATTAGCAGCGTTATAACAGTCATAACTTAACACTCTGGTTAAGAGGAAAGGACTTCTTGTGTTTTTTCTAAAACCAAGGTTGCATTATTGAATTGAAAATTTGGGCAATGTGCCAAAGAGATGCCTGAAAAAGCAAGTAGCGTTTATACAACATTTATTCGATCCATCACGCCAGATTTTAATGATTTGCTAATAGGTATTACTTTACCTTCTATCACAAGTGAATTATCCTGTATATCCTTAATCTTTCTGAGATTTACAATATAGGAGCGATGAACTTTTATAAACTGTTTAGTATTCATTTTTTCCTCAACAGCCTTAAGCGTACTATGGGTCAGATAATACTTTGCTAGCGTGAAATATTTTACGTAATCGCCCATGCTTTCTATATATAAAATGTCCTGGTAGCTAAGCCGGATGAATTTACCCTCAGCTTTTATAAAAATATCATCAACTGTAGGCTCGACAGTTGTATTCTTAAGAGATTCAGTTATTTTATTGATGGAATCCTGGAAACGATTGAATGCGATAGGTTTCTTGAGATAATCAGTTACATTGTATTGAAATGCATTAAAAGCATACTCGGTTTTAGACGTAGTAAGAATTACTTTGGGCATATACAATAGTTTGTCCAGGAGCTCAAAGCCAGTATTACCGGGCATTTCCACGTCGAGAAAAAGGATATCAATTTCATTATTTGCCAGGTAATTCAGCGCTGATTCGGAATCCGGAAATAAACCCATTACTTCCAGCGTGCCCTGTTTTTGGCAATATCTCTCCAGGAAACTTCTGGCTAACGGCTCATCATCAACTATAATACACTTAAACTTCATAAGATTAATTCATTTGTTCGTTCAGGCGTTTCACTTCATTCTCAATTATTGGTAAATTTTGAGAATAATTGGATTTCAGTTCTCCATAAAGATCAGTGACGTCACTGATTGTTGAAATCTCCTTACATTTTTTTTCCAATACCTCTGCCTGGCCTGTTAATTTTGTAAGGCCGACATAACTAAATGCAGGTTTTAATTTGTGTACTTTTTGCCGGAAACTTTCAATACTTCCAGATGCATAGCTTTCTTCAATCTCATTCATAATTGCAGGAGCAGTTTCTAAAAACTGTGAAAAAATCATACTTGCATATTCAGTATCATCTTCATAAATACTTACCAGGTATTCTGTATCCAATCTCTGGTCGAATTCGAAGGAGAGCTCTTTCATTTAGAATATTTTAATCGTATTCTATAACGTGAAATATGCTGTTATATTATACTTTTCACACCGAACTCTTAAGCCCTTATACTTTAAACTCCATTTGTGCGTTAACCTTTTGCCCCAATGTTGTAAAAATACTATTCACAAAAACCATTGATAGTGAATTCTGAAAAACAAAAAAAGACAAACGGCTCTCTTTCCAGGCTGCAAAGGCTTTTTGTAAAGAATACTGAATCTACACCTGTAAAAGAGATAAATTTCTTTGAGGTATTATTTCAATCAACATTGAATGCATATATAATTTACAACAAAGAGACGTTGGAGGTTATTGACATAAATAAAAAGTTAAGGACTCTCTTTGAACTGCCGCCCGATAATGATTTAAAAGGGCTTTACATGTCACAGGTTATGATGCGTCACCTGGCAAGCGACAATCCTAATCTTGATATTTTGATGAATAATATTTCCGACAGCTGGACAGGCGAAGCGAAGTTTATTACTCATTCTAAAAACACATTTTATGGTTTGGTAAACACAAATATTTTGTTGAATGCTCCAGGAGAATATGAATACCAGGTATTAAGTATAAAAGATATTACTGAACTAAAAGATGCAAAAGACGAAGTACTCAAATCCAAAATAAGCGTAGAACAAGCAGCTAGTTCAAAGGCCCGGTTTTTAAGTAGCATGAGCCACGAACTGCGGACACCTCTTAATGGGATTATTGGATCTTCCAACCTGATGTTGTCGGAAACTGATTTAGACGAAGATCTTAAGAACAATATTGAGGTAATTCGTTACTCTTCCGAGCACATGCTGGGCATTATAAATGATATATTGGACTTCAGTAAGATAGATGCTCAAAAAATGGAAGTGAAAGAACAAGCTTTTAGCCTGATCAACTGCCTGAACAATGTTACGTCCTCTTTTACCCAGCAATACAAAAGCCAGGATATTGATCTCATAATTAATCTTCCGGTACAAGACCTGCAAAACGTTTATATCTTAAGTGACCAGATGAAACTAAGCCAGGTAATAAATAACCTGTTATCCAATTCGCTTAAGTTTACAATTGCGGGAAGCGTAGAACTTATTGTAAAAATTAAAGAATTATCCGATACCAATATCATTCTATATTTCGAAGTGAAAGACACAGGTATCGGCATTGCAAAAGAAAAACAAAAAGAGGTATTCCAGGCCTTTTCACAAATTCACTCTGATGAGTTAAAAAGAAAATATGGCGGCACGGGCCTTGGGTTAAATATCAGCCAGCAACTGGTAAATATATTAGGTGGCACACTTGAAGTGTCCAGTGAACTGGGTGTTGGCTCGCATTTTTATTTTACATTAAACCTTAAGATTGCTGCGCCGCCAGTAATAAAAAATACACCTATTCCTTTACCGGAATCGGGTAAAGATATACGAGGTGTTAGGGTCCTGATAGTTGAGGATAATGAAATAAATGCGAATATTTTAAAGGGCTTTTTGCGAAAATGGCAAATGCAGGTGAAAGAAGCAATTACCGGAGTTCATGCCCTGGAATTATTAAAATATCATAAGTTCGATCTTATACTTATGGACCTGGAAATGCCCGAAATGAATGGGTACACGACTCTTAATATTATCAGAGAGAAAGGCATGGAAGTACCCGTTATCGCATTTACTGCTACCCTTCTTGAAAATATGGAGTCACTGGTTACTGAAGCCGGCTTTACTGATTATATTTTAAAACCATTTCGTCCTTCTGATCTTAAAAAGAAAATTGAGACATACTGCCAGAGAAAAATTGACTATGCTTAGTCATATGAATTTAAAATTATTTGCAGAAAATTCACACATATCTGTTCTCCATTGTTTTTTTGCACTTCTCTATCCTTATCAGGTAATAACGCGGCCACCATTATCTTTTTGACCGAAAGATCTATTGCGCAGCACCAGGTGATACCCAACTTGATGTAATCCCGATGAATTACGCGAAAACAATGCAATAGTTTTGACTACTTTCAAGGGCCTTATTACTTTTTTAATTACACCGCGGTGGTGTTTTTGCGCTTTGCCTATTTCAAAGTAATTTCGCAACGCTTTTTTGAAATTTAAAATCTAAAAATATGGCATACGATGTAATAGTATTAGGAAGTGGACCAGGTGGATACCCGGCTGCAATAAGAGCTTCGCAATTAGGTAAAAAAGTGGTGATTGTTGAACGCGAAAGTCTTGGCGGTATTTGCCTTAACTGGGGATGCATACCCACAAAAGCGTTGCTTAAAAGTGCACAGGTTTTTGAATATGCCAAACATGCAGCTGATTATGGAATAGAAGTAAATGATCCAAAACAAAATTTTGGAAATGTAATAAAAAGAAGCCGTGGCGTTGCAGATAAAATGAATAAAGGTGTTACATTCCTGATGAAAAAAAATAAGATTGACGTGGTGATGGGAAATGGAAAATTGATTGCTCCGGACAGGCTTGAAGTGACAGATAAAGATGGTAAAAAACAGGTGCTTGAGGCTAAGAACATTGTCATAGCAACTGGCGCCAGATCAAGAGAATTACCTGCGTTAAAAATTGATGGCAAAAAAATAGTTGGTTACAGGGATGCGATGAACTTACCCAATCAACCCAAATCAATGATAGTTGTGGGTTCGGGCGCTATAGGCACTGAGTTCGCTTATTTTTATAACAGCATGGGAACTAAAGTAACCATCGTAGAATTTTTGCCAAGAATAGTACCGGTTGAGGACGAAGATATATCAAAAGAGCTCGACAAGAATTTCAAAAAACAAGGGATAGACATTATGGTAAACAGTGAAGTTGTAAGCGTAGACACCAGTGGCGAAGGCGTAAAGGCAAAAATAAAAACTGCTGATGGAGAAACCACTCTTGAAGCCGATATCCTCCTGAGCGCTGTGGGGATAACTGCAAATTTAGAAAATATTGGTCTGGAAGAATTAGGGATTAAAACTGACAAAGGAAGAATAATTGTTGATGGCAACTTGCAAACAAATGTCCCCGGAATTTACGCAATAGGTGATTGTACTCCAAACCAGGCGCTGGCACACAAAGCCACCAAAGAGGGTATCAATGCGGCGGAACATCTTGCCGGGGAAAAACCTGAGCCTATAGATTATAATAACGTCCCGGGTTGTACCTATTGCTCACCTGAAGTAGCGTCAGTAGGTTATACTGAAAAAGCGGCTAAGGATGCTGGTTATGAACTTAAAATCGGGAAGTTTCCATTTATTGCCAGTGGCAAAGCTACAGCCTCGGGCAGCACGGAAGGCTTCGTAAAAATTATCTATGATGCGAAATATGGTGAACTCTTAGGATGCCATATGATAGGAAATAATGTAACAGAATTAATTGCAGAAATAGCAACAGCCCGTAAACTAGAGACAACAGCGCATGAGATCCTAAATGCAATTCATCCGCACCCGACTATGAGCGAAGCTGTGAAGGAGGCAACTGCAGTGGCTTATGGAGAGGCGACGGATATATACCGTTCCCTAAGGGTGGAACATTCTATAAAGATAAAGTAAATGATTAAAAGAGATTTAAGCTCAGTCTGGAGGTGTCGGCGACTGCATTTTCCCCATACATCTGGCTTTTAAATTTTAATGAAGGTGAAGGAATAAATTCACCCAGGCCAAGTGTGTTCCATTTGTCATCAACAGAACGTATTGTTTCATCATCGGCCACAATAATATTTGGCCAGTCCCGGTAAAAATCATCGAACTCTTTCGTTTTAATTGTTCCGTCAAACCCAATGCAAGCGTTATATTTCGAGGGGTTGTTGCGAGATTGTTTTTTTACAATAAAATGATCGCGTCGCGGATCAAGGTTATTACAAAAGCGCCATAGTGCGACAGTAAGGTCATTGGCATTTACCGTGTGCTCAACATATAATATCATTTTAATTCCGGCCATCCATTCCATTTCACAAAGAGAATTATGCAATTCCTTTACATGTTCTTTTCTATTTTTCTCAAGAGAAATTATTAAACATGGGATGGCTTTTTCAACCAAAGAACTATTTATTATTTTCACCTCTTCAAATTGTTGCCGGATATTATCCAGGTCTTCTTTCGATGTCTCTTTAATAAATTCATAGTTCTCATCAATTTCGTCTTCATATTTAAAAGTTCCGTCAATACACATCTTTCCTCCAAAGCCCATTTTACTACAACTGTGGTCGAGCACATCCATTGGCCCTTGTGAGAAATAAATGTCAGTGGAGGGATTTAGATTTCTAAAAACGTCTACGGCTAAGTTTAGATAGTCTGATAAAGGGAAAATCCACTCGCTTGCACTATTAACGATGTCCGGCGACGCCGTCAATACCAGTATTTTATTAAACATCATTTGTCCGGCACCCCACATAGCATTCATCACTTTTTGGCCCTGCCCTGCATAATCTTTTTGAATTTTTGCGATTACAAGATTGTGAAACACGCCTTCTACCGGCATTTCCATATCCAGTATTTCAGGTATCATGGTCATTTTCATAGGAGCTAAAAATATTCGCTCTGTTGCTTTACCCAGCCATGCATCTTCCTGCGGCGGAATCCCAACGATTGTAGCAGGATACACGGCATTTTTTTTATGGGTAATTGCGGTAATGTGAAATTTTGGATACCAGTCTGGTAAAGAGTAATAGCCGGTATGATCACCAAACGGGCCTTCCCAGATCAATTCATCATTTGGATCAACAAAGCCTTCAATTACAAAATCCGCATCAGAAGGAACTTCCACGCCTGGTTGTGAAATACATTTTACAAGCTCAACTTTTTTCTTACGCAAAAATCCGGCGAGCATATATTCATCAACATTTTCCGGCAAAGGAGCCGTGGCGGAATATGCATACACAGGATCGCCACCAAGTGCTACCGCGACCGGCATTATTTTACCGGCCTTCTTATATTCATTAAAATGCTTTGCCGAAACCTTATGCCTGTGCCAATGCATCCCGGTAAGTTTAGGCCCGTAAACCTGCATGCGGTACATTCCAACATTTCGTGAATTATTATTTGGGTCTTTTGTATGGATGACAGGCAGCGTTACGAATGGGCCTCCGTCTTTGGGCCAGCAGGTGATAACGGGAAGCTTTGTAATATCCGGATCATCCATAATTACCTGTTGACACTCTCCTCTCCTGTTTACGACCTTAGGCATCCAACTTGCAAATTGCCCAAGCTTCGGCAATAGTTTTAATTTGTCAATTATATTCTCTTTTGGCGAAGACAAGAGCTGAAAAAGATTTTCTATATCACGGGCTACGTCATTAAGATCATTTACGCCAAGCGCAAGGCACATTCGCTTTTGGCTTCCATATGCATTCATAAGTACCGGAAAACTGAAACCGGTGTTTTCAAATAACAACGCTTTTCCCCCGTCTTTACTCTTGCTGATCCTGTCAGTGATCTCTGCTATTTCAAGATGAGGATTTACATAGTTTTTAATTTTTATCAGTTCTCCTGCTCTCTCTAAAACATCTATAAAATCCTGTAAATTATTATAAGCCATAAGACAAAGGTAGGTCGGGATGTTGGGGGTTAAAAATTAAGAATTGGTAATAACATTTTCGCACAAAACAGTGAAAAAATAATTAAAACTTTACGCTGTTGCTGACTTAAAGGAAGCTGGAGGTATTTCCTAATTTACATTGACAGGACAACCATACTTTGCGCCATGCTTAAATCCAAGGCCATTTCCGCTTCCAAGCCTGAAAGACAGTGTGAGCCCGGTAAAATAATACCAGTCTTTATTTTTTGAACCACCCCGGATGGAGCCTCCCGGAGGATAGGGATCCCCGGTTTTTAGTTCATTGCCACGGTAAGCTAACTCAACCGCTTTGGCGCCGCGGTTAGTCAATAAGTCTGTTTGATCAACATAAATTGTACTTACGTCGTCAAGATAGTCTGTAAATAATTTTCTTAAACCCAATTCAAATCCAACATTTATATTGTCACTTAAAGATAGCTTTACACCACCACCAAATGGAATTGCCAACTGAGTAAGATTATAATTCTTCACTCCAGCCACGAAACCTTCACCCTCTGTGCTTAGCGGCTTTAAAAAATATTTGCCGCCTGTTGTGTCATGTGTATAAGGATCAAAATGATACAGGGCAAGGCCTCCGAAAACATAAGGAGTAAGTGTATGATCCCCTAACCGGGTAATATAATATTCAAGACCGAGATTAAATTCTGTGAGATTAGAAGTAAAGTTCAAATTTCTGAGTGTATTCCTGCCCCGTTTATCATCGCCGGAAACTCTGCCGAAAGTGACACCGCTCCGGATAGAAAATTTATCCGTAAGATCATAAGATAAACCAAATCCTCCGGCGAAATGTGACTGTGAAAGTGTAAAACGTTTATCCTGGAGATCACCCTGGTAGTTTGAGGTGCCGGCAAACAGGTTTACATGAACTCTTTGTGCATTTACATTAAACGATGATACTAAAAGCAAGGTGATTGCAGCCAGGAATAATTTCATTGGAATATTTCTTTAGTGAAAAAATAATAAGATCACGTAATCAGGTCAAAAATAATACCATTGAAAATAATTAGTCTTTGAATAACCCTTAAGTTTTTTAAAATAGATAGAAAGTAATCCGGATGCAGATTAAAATTAGGGACTTTACCAATTAAAAGAGGCAAATTTAAATTTCATTAACAGAATATTAATCCCCGTTAATCTGGTATTGTCAGAGAAAAGCCCTTTTTGTAAAGGAAGATTTAAAAGAGAAACTCAGGCGGTTTGCCTATAAAATAATTTTGGGCTTATATATTTTGCATTGTTCAAAACGGTTTCCAAAGACTTTTTAATTTCGTCTTCCTGTTCATCAATCGCCAAACAGCCCATTACGCCAAGATCGAGGTATCTTTTCGCAAGTGCCCGATCATTGGTTAAGCCAAACATAAGTACTTTCAATCCCGGCCTGATATCAACCAGGGTGTTAATAAGATCAACAGCTCTTTTATCAGAGATATTGATATCTATCATAACAAGATCATAATTAGTCTTTTTTATGAGTGCAATTAGGGAACCAGCGGTATCGGATTCGTGTACACGACATTCACTATACCTTTCTTCTATCAGAAATTTTAAAACAGACCTTACAATCGCGTTATCATCTGCCAATAAAAAATTCAACATAAAAAATTATTTAATTAATCAAACAATGTTTATAATTTAATCCCGAAACAATTTCGCCGCGGCAGGCAAAAACAATTTTGCATTCAGGGCTTATTCCGTGTCCCTTTTTGGACACTTTTGTAATGATGATTTGAGCTTCGAAAAAAATGCCCCCTTTATATATTTATCTGTTATAAGAGAAATAAAGGGGACAATTTAGTGGGCAAAATTTCATCGGTAAGCAATAGTGTGCGGTTTTCAATATCAGAATTCAAGCGGGGTCAGGCACAGAGTTCAACCCTATTCATTAAATCAACTGTAAATAAAAAGATTAAACGAAGCAACTTTCAGGTTGTATTCAGTTGCTATTTTTTTTAAACCCTATTCTTGCCTCTACCAAACTTTTTAATCAATTTGAGGATTCCCGTCTAAATTGATTCTTCTGCAAAGAAAGATTAATTATAACTAGCAACAAATAGAATCTACGGGTATAATTGTGTCATATAATTTATGGCATTATTGTAGAATTTAAACTACATGTAACGAACCACCAGGGCAACATTTGGCAATTACAAAAAGTTTTCTCCTTTAGTTTGATTGGAATAGATTGACATAAGTGCAATTAAAAGACAAGAAAATCCCGCAAATATAAATTCAGGAGTATGAGATTTATATAAATTAAATGCGAGGTATGCGAATGTTGTCCACAGGCATACCAGTAATTTATTTATTATTCCTTGCAGGCGCCGTAAAAACCCTGTTCCCAAAATAATTATAGAAATGATCATGATCCAATCAAATATTTTCTCCCCCATTCTCAGTTCATTGAAATAATGCTCATAAAGATCGATGCCACAGTAAACCGAAATCAAAATTGAGGCGATAGCAGTAAACAAAAAAAGTAAACCGCCGGGCTCAGCGTTATTATAAAAAGACAGGCTAATAATAAAAGTCATAAAAGTCATTATTGCAGGAAACCAGTTTTTTGGAATGCCAATATCATTACCGGCTTCTCTTTGAATATATTGATCTGTGATCGCCATCGCTATACCCAATATTATAATCACGAATGTTGTAAGCTGCAGTAATTGAAATTTTGATTTGCGCGAAGAGCTATGCTTTGTGGTTACAATATTGCCGTCTTTCATTTTTTTAAGCGCATAACTATAATATATCATAGTTGACAAAAGAAAGCAAATTGTCGCAAATACTTCGGAGCCTTCTTCAAGCAAAATAAAAATTACAGGTCGTTTCCATTGCAGTGGATTTACAGAATTCTGCATCGATCCAATTTCAAAATTCTCCTGCAGCGGATTACTTAAAAACAATAAAACCCCTGCTATCATAAAAAATGTAGCAAGAGGCATGCGCCTGAGTCTTAGCCAGCCAAATAAAATCATAAAACCGCCAACCAATATTATAAGTATATAAAAGACTTGCCAGCCCTCAGTTTTTCCAAAAATTTCGAAGATGCTTGTATCTCCTATCGTTTCATGAAAAGAGCCCAGTTCGTCCAATGAAAGCGTTGCGAACACAAGTGAGAGTATTATCCATCCGAAGTTTACGTAAGCATCCGCCTTACTTCGAAATCTTTTTGCATCAACTATAAAACAGCCCACACACATGATGGCAACTAAAAAAAGAAGGATCGAGGAATACCATGCAGATAAAACGTTCTCGTAGGCAAGATCTAACTGCAATAATAGAAACCGGGTGATGTTACCGGTTTTCCCGCCAAGAGTATAATGAAGCCATGTACCGTCAAGAAAAAACAGGTTTAGCAACACTAACGCAATAACAACGTTCCTAAAAAGCCGGGTAGGTAATTTCAGATACATGAATAACTTTTCATTTGAAAAAATTCAGGCTGATGGGAAGAAAAATAGTGGTGCATAAAGTAAAAGATTCATGATACTAAACGGTAATATTCGTACCGCCGGATGAAGTTAAAGCTTAAACTCTAATTAATAATTCATGTCACACTCTTTGGAAAAAGTATTTTAAAAAGAAAAACTTCATCCCGCATAACTATCTATTCTAAAAATAAAGGGACTGTTTTGGAAATATAATTTTATTTCTAAAATCAGGCGATAAAATAAAATCAAGTTCTCACATTTTTTTAACACCAGCACCGTCACGGTTGGCATTATTTTTTCCTTTTATTGCTCCATTGATTTTATAAACCTTTAAATTATATGTTAAGCTATGAAGAAACTATTTTCTATTATGAGGCGAAATTCAATTCCTCTGATTGCTGCTTTTCTAACAGTGTTTTTATTCAGTGCCTGCAAAAAAGACGACGTTAACACATCAAATCCAGTCGCAGGCTTAATGGCAGTAAACCTGGCACCAGATCAGAACGCGATTGGTATTTCTCTTTCAAATAACACTCTTACAAATGCCCCATTGAGTTACACAAATTATACCGGCGGCTACAACCCAGTATATGTCGGCAACAGGGATGTTGTTTCGTACGATTTTAACTCTGGTACTCAATTGGCTTCTGCAAACCAGCTTTTTGAGGATAGCAGTTACTATTCACTTTTCGTAGTTGGCAATAATAACAATTACAAAAATATTATTGTAAAAGATGAATTAGATAGCTTGCCTTCAGGAACAGGTGAAGCTTTTGTTCGTTACCTGAATGCGATACCAGATTCTACTATTCAACCTATGGTAACAATTTCTTCAAACGGAACAGATTTATTTAATGGCAATGCCGGATTTACAACCGTTTCTGGTTTTAAAGGTATTGCACCAGGCGATATCTCTGTAAATGTTAACAGCGATGATAATACTGTTCACGCAACCAGGAGTATTACGCTTGAAGGGGGAAAAGTGTATACCGTATTATTATTAGGTGTACCAGGTGCGACCGATTCTACGCGGGCTGTACAGATCAAGTATATCTTAAATGGAACAATAACCCCATAGCCTAAAAATCGGAGAAATTTTTAAATAAAAACTTCGAAGCCCTGGCTTCGAAGTTTTTTATTTATATCAGGGTAAACATCAAATCCAATTTTTTTTAATCATTTCATATTAGATTTGCAAGCAATTGATTTCGGGATGTAGCGCAGCCCGGTAGCGCACACGTCTGGGGGGCGTGGGGTCGCAAGTTCGAATCTTGTCATCCCGACAAACTTAATTTCTTTCGCAAATAAAAGCTCGTAAAACACAGTGTTTACGGGCTTTTTTCATTTTTAGCCTACCAATTAATATCAAAAAATGTCAATCCGCGTACAACAAATTCGGTCACACTTTAATTGATTTAGCTTATGTAATAGCATTTTTTAACCCGTTAACCATAAAAAATAATAAAGACATACCTAATAAAAGATCCGGAGTTCCCTGGTTGTTTATTGGAGATTCGAGAAATAAAGTTGTTGTTTTTGGGTTTGAAGTAAGGGCCTGATTATCGTCTCAATTATTTTTCTATTACCAGGTGCCTTGGTAAGTCTTCGATTTTTGCGCAGCAAATTTGGTCCATCACCTGTTGAAGTTGTGTTTTTAAAATTGATATGGTATGGTTCCCGCCGTCTTCTCCTAAAGCGGCTGCACCATACATAAACGTTCTCCCTAAAAAAGTAAATTGTGCACCGGAGGCAATGGTTCTGGCTATATCTGGCCCAGATCTCAATCCGCTATCCATCATTACTTTTATTTTATCACCAAACTTCGCGGCAATTCTTTCAAGCGCCTTAATACTGGATTGCCCCGCATCAAGTTGCCGGCCACCGTGGTTTGATACGATCACTCCATCTATGCCTAATTGAATAGCTTTCTCCACATCTGTTTCGTTGGCGACGCCTTTTAATACAAGCTTGCCTTTCCACATATCGCGAATAGGGGCTATTTTTTTTTCATTCAACCTCCCGCTAAAAGTGGCGTCCATAAATGCCCCCAGCTTTTGCATATTCATATTTTTAGGCATGTACGGCTTTAATATCCGGAACGTCGGTTGCCCGTGTACGAGAGTCTTCAACGCCCAATTGGGTTTGCCCACAATCTGGAGGACATTACTGAGTGTCATTCTTGGGGGCATTGCCAAACCGTTTCTTATATCCCTGGGGCGGTAACCAAACGTAGGCACATCACTCAGAATGACTAGCACAGGGCAATTGGCCGCCTCAGCCCGTTCTAAAATTTTATCTCTAAGGCTGTTATCTGCAGGATGGTACAATTGGAACCATGCCCTCCCTTCGGTGATTTCACTGATTCTTTCTATGCTGCTGGTACTTACCGTACTTAGTATGAAGGGTATGTTATGTTCAAATGCTGCCCTGGCAAGTATTTCAGGAGAATTGGGCCATATAAGTCCCTGCAACCCGACAGGTGCTACCCCGAAAGGAGCATCATAGGTATGTCCAAACAGTTCTGTTTTAATATCAGACCCCGCATGTTCTGTAAGGTATTCAGGTATAAGCTCCACCTGGCGTATTTCGTCTGTGTTTTTGCGAAGATTTACATCTTCGTTACAACCTCCATCGAGGTATTCAAAAGCGAATTTTGGTATCCTGCTTTTTGCTTTGTTTCTAAGGTCCTCAATAGCGGGATATCTTGGATCGTATTTATATTTCATTTAATTATTTTTTTTCAGCAACCTGTGATAATTTTCTTTCATCGATACGCTCACACAAGAATACATTGCCTTCATAAAGCCGGAATATTTGGAGAGGAATAATAGTGTAGCTGTATAATATCATTGGGCAAAGACTTTTTATTCCATTCGCTATGAATAGCAAGAGCAGCGCCGAGAGCCGTAGCCTGTGCCATCGAAGCTGCGAATATTTCTATACCGGGGAAATAAAATGCAAGAAGGTTCATGTAAATACTATTCTTACTGAAGCCTCCATCAACAAACATTCTTTTCACTATAGTTCCCTCGAGTACAAGCTGGGTTGATAAATATTGTTGCCACACAATATCCATAATCAATTGGTGGTATGCCTCTTCATCACCGACAAACTCTGATAATTCGCGTTTTGCAAAAAGAGAATTCTTTATTACGGTTTTATCTATTTCGGATTTTCCAGGTCTCATATTTTTCCTGGAAAGTTTTTGAAAAACATCCGGGTTGAAATGCATTGAATAATAACGACTCGTACTTTGGTTGAAAAAATCAGCTATTCTCTTTACCTGCACATCATGGTCGTAACCTGAAAATACTCTTGATGCCTTTACTGATTTTGCTTCGTAACTTATGAAGGAGAGGCAATCCAGCTCAAGCTCTTCTTTTGTCAGTGGGGCATCATTAAACGGATTTAAGGAAATGCACCATGTACCTGTAGATATTAAAACGAAAGGCTCTTCAAAATTTACTAGATAAGGTATCAGGGCAGCAGAGCTATCGTGTATACCAATACCCACGCTAAAAGTGCTTCCCGGAAAAACTGCAGGAACTGTTTTGTTGCAAGATAAGATAGGGCCAAGCTTTTCAAGTATCCCTTCCTGTTGGACCCAATCATGGTAATCATTTTTACGAAAATCCCAAAGATTGGTATGACAGCCAATGCTCGTGATATCGCTGCAAATATTAGCCGTAATAAGGTAGCTTAAATATTGCGGCAGGTGCAGTGCATATGTTATTTCGCTGAACACCTGTGGTCGCTCATATTTCAACCGGTACAATTGCATTGCCGAATTAAGGCTTCCCAGCACCGGTGACGCTGTACGAAACGAAAATTCCTCCTCGCCACCATAGGTGGCGTAAAATTGCTTTTTTAAATTTACAGGATAAGGCTTTAAATAATTGTATAAAGGTGTACAGGCAAATCCATCCTCATTCATATTGACAAGACTGGCGCCATAGCTTGTAAAGTTGATTGCCCTGATGTCAAAATTTTGCTGCCTGAAAATTTCAATGAGCGAATCAAAGATGAACAACCTGAGACTCTCAAGATTTTCGCAATTGTCTCCGTCTTCGTCCACAGTTTCAGAAAGGCTGACAGATTTTTCAAAAACAATTTTATAATTTTCATCGAACAGGAATAATTTCTTGTTCGTTTTTCCTACATCAAAAATTGCTATTACATTTTGCTTATTCATATTATCTCCGGATAAAAGCATTCTATAAACCTGTCGCAACTGTTTTGGATCCTCTTTCTTTTATTAGCTTGTTCCTTACATTTTGGCTGCGATAAAGTGCCAGCGGATTTAAAGCCCCACCTGCACGCAATCTTGCTTCAGCCACCAAAGGGCGCACATCTGTCCGGTAAGCATCCTGCAATATTTCCTGGGCAGTTACTACATCATTTTTATCTTGTGCTTCTCTTAGTCTTGCTCGGTCTACAATCAATGCCTGTGTGTATGAGATCATGATGGCTTCCACCGATTGTAATAAATCTTCCAGCGGATCTTTCACATTGTGCGATGCATCAATCATCCAGGCAAGGTCGGTCGCATGCTCCATATTTTTCGCATCCATGCCTTCTACGAGTTCATTAAAAATAAGGAACAGTTGGTAAGGCCTTATGCTGCCAACAGTCAAATCATCATCACCGTATTTTGAATCATTGAAATGAAACCCACCCAGTTTACCTTCCATTAATAATAAACTTACAATCTGTTCAATATTGGCATTTGCCAAATGATGCCCAAGATCCACCAACGTATAGGCTTTGTTGCCGAGCTTGGAAGCATAAAGCAATGATTGTCCCCAATCGCCAACAGTAGTGGAATAAAAGTTAGGTTCAAAAGCTTTGTATTCTACAAAAATTTTCCAGTCGCCAGGCAAGGCGCTATATACCTCCTGCAAACTTTCCAGGGTGTTTTGAAAAGCCTTCCTGAAATTCAATTGGCCAGGAAAACAAGAGCCATCACTTAGCCAAACAGTAAGAGATTTAGACCCAAGATCAATACCGTGTCGTATAACTTCGATATTATGTTCAATAGCTTGTTTACGAACTGCTTTATCGACATGTTGCATCGAGCCGAATTTGTAACTCAATTCCTGCAGCGGCTGATCCTGGAAGGTATTTGAATTCATTGCATCGAACTTCAAACCGTGTTGGGCAGCAATCTTTTTTATATCAGCAGCATTACCTGGTATATCCCATGGAATGTGCAAGGAGACAGCACCTGCTGACCGGTTGAGCGCATGGAGTAAGCCAATGTCTTCAATTTTTTCTTCAAGATTTCCAGGTTCCCCGCCTCCTGAAAAACGGCCAAAGCGTGTACCACCTGTGCCCAACGCCCAGCTTGGAATGGCAACCTGGAAGTCAATTAATTTTTTCATCACCGCCTCATTGTCCTTTATATTGCCGGCAATAAATTCGTATTTCTTCTTATGACCTGCTAAATAGCTTTGGTTATTTTCCTCTATCAATTCATTTTTTAATATCATTTCAATGCTTTAATTACTAAATATTTTTTAATTATTGTAAATAAAAAATCTCGTGTAATGGTACCGACACAGGAGAATTATCATCATTAGTTTCCATAAGGTCCTTCATATAAGCCCACCATTTTTTCATTACAGGATGCCCAGGCAATTCATCCAGGCCGGTAATATTTTTTGCTTTCATAATACCAAATAAGCTATATGTGGTTTCGTCCAGGAAAATTGAATACTCACTTACACCTGTAGCCTTTAACAACGCTGCCAATTCAGGCCATATCGCACTATGCCGTTTTCTGTATTCTTCTTTACAACCTTTATACAATTGCATTTTAAATGCTATTCTGCTTTCACCTCCTTCATTTGTAGGCACATCTTCCGGAGCATTAATTTCTGACTTGGTAGTTTCCTGCATACTCATTATACTTTTAATAAAAAATCGAAAGATTAACCGATTAAATAATTCATTAACGTTTTGATTATTGCTATGAGACAATAAGATTACCTGACAAAAGCCATGGCCACTCCTCCATCCACATTCAAAATATTTCCTGTGGATTTATGTAATAATTCTCCAACAAAAGCAAAACATGCATTGGCAATATCATCCGGCAATATTGCTTCGTTGAGTAAAGTTCTTTTTGCATAAAAGGCTGGCAGTTCTTCAACTGATATACCATAGGCTTTGGCGCGACCCTCCGCCCAGCCACTGGCCCATATGTTTGAATCAGAAATAACTGCATCAGGATTTACGGTATTCACCCTTATTTTATCAGCCCCCAATTCGGCTGCCATTAGGCGTGTAAGGTGTGCTTGTGCAGCTTTTGCAGAACCATAACCTGCATTATTTGGTCCGGCTACCACTGAATTTTTTGACACAACATTCACTATATCCCCGCCAAATCCCTGTTTGCGCATTACGTCTATACCTGACTGTGACACTAAGAATTGTCCCTTTACTAAAATATCATACAGCCTGTCCCAATCTGCTATTGTATGCTCTTCAATAGATTTCGAAATACTGATTCCTGCATTGTTTACAATAATATCCACTCCCCCAAATGCAAGTACTGAATTTTTCATTGCTTCAGTTATTGACTGCTCGTTGGTTACATCAAGTATTACAGATGTAACAGGATCATTACCAAAAAACTTTTTAAATTCTTCTGTGGCAGTTGACAATCTGTCGCTGTTGATATCATTTATAATCACACAGGCGCCTTCCCCAGCAAATTTTTTCGCTATTGCTTTGCCGATTCCGCCACCACTTCCCGTAACAAGAGCAATTCTTCCGCTTAAAGATTTGGGCTTCGGCATCCGTTGCAGTTTAGCTTCTTCCAGCAGCCAGTATTCAATATTAAATGCCTCCTGCCTTGGTAACGAGGTATATTCCGAAATAGCCTCAGCACCTTTCATAACATTAATTGCATTTATATAAAACTCAGCAGCAACTCTCGCGGTTTGTTTATCTTTTGCAAAAGTGAACATACCTATGCCGGGATATAATATCACCACCGGATTGCTGTCTCTTATTGCAGGACTGTTTGTATGTTTACAGTTTTCGTAATATTCTTTATACATATTCCGGTATTCTTCAAACTGAGGCCTTAATTTTCCCTTCATCAATTTTGAATCGCTGATATCGTCTCCCGGTTTTAAATTCAATACCAATGGACTGATCTTCGTTCTCAAAAAATGATCAGGGCAACTGGTACCCATAGGCGCTAATTTCTCCAAATCATTTGAGTTAATATATTCAAGCACACGATCATCGTCAGTGAAATGGCCAATCATATATCTTTCGCTGGAACAAAGCCCTCTCAGAACAGGTGCCAGACCTGCAGCCTTATCCAGTCTTTCATCTTTTGAGAGGCTTCCAATTTTTTGCCCGCCAAAAACCTTCCCTTTTTTGTTATAATTCTGCTCCAAATAATCCGCGCATTTTTCTATCACCTCCAGTGTATTTATATAAGTCTCATAAGCCGTATCACCCCAGGTAAATAAGCCATGCGAGCCAAGCATAATACCCCGTATGCCGGGGTTAGCATCCAAACATTGTTTAAGTTTTAGCCCCAGGTCGAAGCCGGGCCTTTGCCATTCTACCCAACCGATAGTACCATTGAATAACTCCTGTGTAATTTTTTTACCATCTTTTGCAGCAGCAATAGAAATAGCTGCATCAGGGTGCAGGTGATCGATATGCTTAAATGGAAGAAATCCATGCAAAGGCGTATCAATAGAAGGAGCCTTTGAACTAAGGTCGTAAATACAATGGTTGAATAGTTCCACCATTTCATCTTCATGATCTATTCCCCTGTAAACATTTGTAAGGGAGCGAAGCCTGTCAACATATAAGGCGGCCAGCCCACTCCTTTTCATAGTACCTAAATCTCCCCCACTGCCCTTCACCCACATCACTTCTACATCTTTACCTGTTAGCGGGTCCTTCGCCATTGCTTTGCACGAGGTATTACCTCCGCCATAATTGGTTAAACGTAAATCTGCTCCTAATAAATTAGAACGATAGACTAAGAGCGCCACTTCATCACCAGCCATGGAAGCCGCTTTTTCTTCATCCCATAAATAACTTACATTTTTAAATTTTTCTTTTTCCTGTAACATAAAATTTTATTTTACCCTTAATTAACTATTTAATTGAATTGCCGTATCCTACAATTATAACGGAAGCAATAATGGTTATGATCCCCAAAATTATGGTTGTTCGGGTTTTCTTGCTAACACCTTTCCACTCTTTAAGTGCAAATCCCCACAGATTGGCAACCAGGATTATGAAAGACATATGAAGTATCCACGAACTCGCGCCGTTACCCAATTTACTTTCTCCCATACCATAAAAGAAAAATTGCAAAAACCACAATGTGCCCGCCAATGCGCAAAAGAAGTAATTGCGCAGAAGCGGTACTTTTTTATCAGTATAATCTCCAAAAGTTTTGTTACGAAAGTTGAGGAAAAGGCACCAGATTAAATTGGTTGTAAGCCCGCCCCACAATAGCACCACATAAATAACATTATTGCGGTAGAGAAAATTTACACCCGCAGATGGGTTGCTCGCCTTCCACATTTCATCCGCAACGTCAGCCATTTTAGAACCAGCTTCAATTCCATAATTAAATGAAGCACTAAGAATACCTGCAACGATGCACACAATCAGTCCTTTTACAAGGTTGAATTCTTTTACGCTTTCCTTTTTCTTTTCATCAGATAATTCCCGTTCTTTTAAAACGCCTGCTTTACCGCAAATAAAAATGCCCAGTAAACAAAGTGCAACGCCTATAAGCACAATCTGCCCCCATGTATTAGTAAGCAATTCATTAAATGTTGTTTTACCAGGCTGAGGATTAAAATTATAATAGATAGAAGGAGCCAGGGCGCCAAATGCAGATGTAAAACCTAACAATACTGAATTACCCAATGACATACCAAGGTAACGCATACCAAGGCCATACATCAAGCCGCCAATACCCCAAAGTATACCCCAAAAAAAAGTCCAGCCAAAAGTAGATGGTGATGATTGGGAAATAATTTCTGTAAAATTTGGAACTGTAATCCATGCTGCAATGGGAGGTACTATCAACCATGAAAAAAGTCCCCCGACGATCCAAAAGCTTTCCCAGTGCCAGCCCTTTACCTTTTTGTAAGGCACATAAAAACTGCCGGAAGCCGCACCGCCAATGAAATGAAAAATGATCCCGATTATTATTTGCATGTATTAGATTTTAATTTCGAAAGACAAAATATTTTTAGAACGTCAAATATCATATTGAGCTACGGTAGCCCCTGAATCCAATGATCAAATAATTCTTTTTTACTTAGTAGATTTTTGAAATGAAAAATGGTACTGTCCTGACCCCAATTCAACTGGTGTATAACCATCAGCAGCAGCATTTATTTTGATATTGCTTACCTGTGATAAAACTTTGCCGCTTTCCTTAATGGTACCTGCATCAGTAGACGGGATGTAAACTGTAGCTGTAGTATTAACGGGGATTTCAACATCCATCGATACCTGGCCATTTTCTACCTTCCAACTGTTACTTAATTTACCATAATTAGTATGAAGGCTGGCTGAAGCAAAGGTGAAGCCGCCGCCAATATGTGGTTGTATTTTTATGTGCTTATAACCCACGCCGTCTTCATAGGTATCAAGTCCAACCATTTCGCGATACATCCAATCACCTATAGCGCCATATGCATAATGGTTAAATGAATTCATGCCTGGCGTTTCAAAAGTACTGTCTGGCTTTTGCCCATCCCATCTTTCCCATATAGTTGTTGCACCCATCTTCACAGGATAAAGCCACGAAGGATATGTATCCTGTAACAATAATTTATAAGCAACATCATCATGACCGAAGCGGGTGAGCACATGGCAGAGATAGGGAGTGCCGAGAAAACCGGAGGTTAAATGGTTGCCGTAACTTTTGACATTTTCTGCAAGCCTTGTGGCCGCCTGCGGTCTTAATGATTCAGGCAGCATGTCAAAATTCAATGCCAATACATAAGCAGTTTGTGTACCGGATACAAGCCTTCCATTTGACGTCATATATTCTTTTACAAAAGCATCTTTTATTTTTTGCAATAATGAGGAATAATTTTTGACATCTTCTGTTTTCCCAAGCACATTCGCCGTATTTATTAGCAGCTGTGTTGAATGTGCATAAAAACACTGTGCAATTAAATATTTATCTGTCACGGCTGCACGTCCGTCATTGTCATCATCGGGACGATAAAATAACCAATCGCCAAAATGAAAGCCGGTATTCCAAAGATCGTCTTTGCTTTTACTGTTCATATATTCAACCCATGCTTTCATGCTTGGGTATTGTTGCGTAAGAATAGCCGTATCTCCATAGGCAACGTACATATTCCATGGAATGATCGTTGCCACATCAGCCCATCCTGCTGACCCGCCTGCTGTTGGGCCTAATACGTTAGGAACTACATGTGGCACTGCGCCGCTGGAAAACTGGTCTGCAGCGACATCCTTCATCCATTTGGAGAAAAAATTATTCACATCCATATTGAATGAAGCTGTACGCGAAAAAACCTGTGCATCACCAGTCCAGCCAAGGCGTTCATCACGTTGAGGGCAATCAGTAGGCACATCCAGGAAATTACCTTTTTGCCCCCATTGTATATTATGTTGCAATTGATTGATCAAGGCATTAGAAGAAGTGAAAGTACCGGTTTGTTTCATATCGGAATACAAAACAACGGCTTCAAAATTTTTCGGCTTAAATTCACCGGGATAACCTTCCAATTTTGCATACCGGAAACCATGCCATGTAAAATGTGGCTCAAACGTTTCTTCTTCCCCACCCTTTAAAATATAGTGGTCCTGCGCTTTGGCTGCACGTAAATTGTCAGTATAGAAATTCCCTTTTTTATCCAGTACTTCTGCATGTGATAAGATGATGGTATCCCCGGCATTTCCCTTTACTTTAAGTACGATCCAGCCAACCAGGTTTTGTCCAAAATCAATAACTTTTTCTCCCGCGGGAGTGGTAATAAATTTTACAGGCTTGAAGGTCTCATGTTTTCTTATTGGCTCGTTGTAAGTTGCAATTAAATTGTCGTTTGAAAACGCTGCAGTCTTTACTCCTGACCAGTCATCATCTTTATAGCCTGGCAACATCCAGCCTTTCTTTTCCATTCTTGCATCTATTGTCTCACCATTATAAATTTCCGAATAACGGATCTCCCCGGTTGTACTCTTCCATGTATCATCAGATGTAACAACTGCTTTTGATCCATCACTATAAACTATGTCTACCTGGAACAGCAATGCGATATCATTCCCGTAAATATTTTTATTAGCTTCCCATGCAAGGCTTCCGCGATACCAGCCACTTCCTAAAGTAACTCCTATTGCATTTTTGCCTTTTTGCAAAAGACCAGATACATCATATACCTGGTATTGCAAACGTTTATTATAGCTCGTCCAGCCGGGTGTTAAATAAGCATCGCCGATACGATTACCGTTAATGCAGGCTTCATACAAACCATGAGCTGTTATGTAGGCTGTTGCTGATACAATCTTTTTATCAGCTGAAAATTCTTTACGGAAAAGCGGGCTTGGCCGGAGTACTGAATCTTCTTTATAACCAGGCTCAATCCATTTTGCTTTCCAGTCATCTTTGTTTAAAAAAGCCATTTGAAAAAAAGCGGGTGTGCTCCATGATGAAGTTTTATTATTGTTATCCCATGCTCTTACCTGCCAGAAATATTTCTTGTCGGATTCCAATGGTGTGCCACCGTAATTTACATGGACGGACTGGCCGGATTGAATTTTACCACTACTCCATTGCAAATTTTGGTTTTGTGATAACGCAGATGTATTGCTGCCCACGCGTATTTCATAAGCGGTCTGCATAACATTTCGTTTATCGGAATTTAACTCCCAGCTAAAGTGTACCAGCTGATTATCCAATCCTATAGGATTAACCAGGTTATCACATAATAATCGATCTACTTTAATTTGTGAATAACCTGCAGCTACAATAAACTGTAGCACAATTATACAAAGCAAATTTCTCATATGAACTTTTATAAAATAACAAATCGTAAAATATGTCACGAAAATACATCCCGCAAACTTTATTACTATCGTGTATTGACCTGACTGTAAAAATTTCTTTCAATTGATTAGAGCTTAAACAAGCTTAGCCTTGCATTAAAGGCTTATTTAAGCCAGTAAAATATTTATTAATTTTCTTAAAAAACATCTGGGGTAGGTCATCTCTTCTTTTTAAGGGAATATCTACTCTATAATCATATTTTTTTAGCATACCTTAATAATGTTTATCGCCAATAATAAAGCAAGCAGCTTTAATTGCGGACATTGGCTTCTAAGCACTATCTCAAAACGTAAGATAAAAAAAGAAGCAATTTTCTAAGAAAGCCTCTTTAAATAATGAAATGTGTAATTGCAATTAATTATCTCGTTGCATCCTGAATATCTTTTACAGCAACCGGCCATTTGCCTGCAACGGGTACGCTTACAGCCAGGTTCAGGCCCCGAACACTATCCTGGCCAAAATGGTAAAGTGGCCATCCTTTGTAGGTCATTTGCTTTTTCCCTGCGACATTAATCATACCAAAGAGCGTTTTATTCAATATGGAAGGTACTACTACCTGGTCCTGTTCATAAATAGGAAATATTGCATCGTTAGAAAGATCGGGCTTTGTAAATTTATTGATGTTAAAACTATCATTCGCGAAAGTGTAGATCGTTCTTCCCTTATCATTTGTAAAATATACCGTTTTACTAACTCCGATTGAATAATCGCTTTTATAGTTATTACCATCCAGTCCGGTCAATTGTTTATTTGCAAACATGATTGTGTAGTCGGGCTTGGCTATAAACCATACATTACCTACAGCATCTCCCTTCGTTGACCCTGCTTTTTCCGGAATATTAGCGGTGTTACCATAACCATCACTACCTGCAGGGGAATAAGTATATAGTGGCCATCCTTTATAAGTCACTTGCTTTTTACCACTGGCTGTCGTGATGGTAGCAAAATCAACAGCTTTCAATCCTGCATCAAGTTTTGCTGATGCCAAATCAGTCGTAAATGCAGGCCATGTAGCTTCACAGCCACCTGTGCATGAACTTATACCATCTGCATCATTTGCAAACATGTATAATGAAAGTCCTTGTTTGTTAGTCAGGTATTTCCCCAATGAACTACTTATTGCGAGGTTGATATCATTTCCGGTTCCGGGATTATTAGTTACTGTATCGCTTTTTTTACAGCTACTCACAGAAATGATTAAGGCGGACAATATAATGCCCATAGAAAATAACGTTTTCATTTTTTTTAAATTTTAGATTGTTTGTTGATAAATTAAACTTCTGCTTTTTTACAGCATCTTGAGCCGGGATGTATTTTGCTAAGAGAAATTTGTTGCCTTGTAAACCGCTGGTTTGTGCGTAATAGTTGCCTTTAATTTGATCTTATTTGGGAAATATTTTTACCGGTCTTTTTAAGCCAGAAAACTATAGAGCCATGGCATTAGTTATTAAATTATTTTCAATTATTAGCCGCTGGAGATTTTGCTTTGCTTTATGCAAATTACTTTTCGAAGTATTTTCGGCGATACCTAATTTCCCGGCAATTTCAGCATGGGAAAAGCCCTCAATCACGTAGAGGTTAAATACTGTTTTATAAACGGGTGACAATTGCTTTATGCATTTAATAATTTCTTTGTGCTGCATAATTTGCTCGGCGGTTTCTGTTTTATCTGCAAGCCTTGCATGTTCGGTACCCACTGCAGTCCTCAGATCCTTTTTACTATATTTTCTTATGTGATCTATACAAGCGCATATAACTATTTTTTTAAGCCAGGCGGTGAAAGACGAAGCCAAGTTATTATTTCGCGGCGCAAAATTTTTTACGTCTTTAAAAATTTTTAAAAAAGCATCGTTTATCATCTCCACTGCATTGTCATAATTTGAAGAATACCTTAGAGAAATTGACATCGCATAGCCATAATATTTGCTGTACAACTCCTTCTGTGCAGATCTTTGGTTACATCTGCAGCCATCCAAAATTCTCTCTATTTCTTCGTTGGTAAAACGTTTCCCGTTTATTTGTCCTGCATTTGCAGAGGAATCGGGAAGAAGAATATTTGTGCCGGAATTATATGATAGTCCTTCCATGATCTAAGACTTTAATATTTATAAAAGTTATTGCTCCGCGCTTTTTACATAAATCCAAAAAAGTCACTTAATTGTGTACCCTGTTTAACTCTTCCTCGGCTCCTAAAGACCTTTCTCTTTTTGCCTTCAGGGCACCGTTACCAAAATTGTGCGTATAGGAAACCTTGTATGCAACAAGCCCGAAATTGAAGTTTCGCTTTACTATTGCACCCGGTATGGATACTTCATCCACAAACCTGTAGGTACTGCCGGAATTAAATATATCGTTAGCTGTAAAACGTAAAATATCTTCCTTATTAAATTTCTTTTGAAGACCGATATTCAATTGATAGAGGGGCTTGAATTTAGTCGTTCCTAAAAAGCCAGCTGAAGAATAAAACCCGGTTAGTTCGAGGGAAATCTCTTTTGGCAACATAAATCTTTGCGTTGAGTTCAATGAATAATTGGCAATCCGGAATTGAACAGGTGCCTGGTTATTTGTGGTACTAACCCGCCGCCAATCGTAGCTAATATTATTCTGTGTACTCCACCATTTGGTTATATTAAATGGCAGCGAAACACTCGCATTTATAAATTTTTCCGATTTAAAATTGCTGGCAGACAAATACAGAATATTATTAACTGTATCAATTTTTTGAGTTTGGAAATAGAAGCTTTCAATAGTGTTACGTTCCTGAGTATAGCTTACAGAAAAAATATAGCTTTTTAAACTATACCTTAACTGCACAGCATTTGCAATAGCTGGCTGCATTGCAGGATTTCCGTTTAAAAAATGTTTTAGGATCAAAGAAAATTGTAAAAGGGGCCAGGTCTGTAAAAGAAGGTCGCGCGATGCGCCTGCTGTAAGACAGGTTGATGTTGTTTTGGTCATTGAATTTGCGGGAAACATAAAATGTCGGAAATAATTCTCCATATTTCCTGTTTACAATATTTGTAATTTTTGAGGTGCTTAAATTGGATGTTGTGTATTCATATCGAAGGCCGGCCTTCATTGATATTTTGCTACTAGCGTTAATTGTAAATGAAGTATATGCCGCTGCAATATTTTCTCTTAAAAAATATTCTGCTGAAAGGCTGGAATCAGGTATATATATTCCCTGCTTTAAATTATCTACGTTTACCTCATTAGTAAATTTTGATATGAAGATTTTTGCCCCTGTTTCTGCGGTAGCTTTCTTGCCTAACGGCAAAGTGTAATCGGCTGAGAAAACCTTAAAGTTAATGGGAGTAACTTTTCCGCTTTTCAGGTCTTCGGGAAACAGCAGCTCTTTTACATTGTTGAAGTAGGTATTTGAGTAGATGTTAGGATTGTCATCTTTGTAATAAATATAATTAGCATCACAATAAAGTACCTTTCCTGGCTTAAAGGTGTGCTGGAAGTTTAGGTTTGTCAACAAATTATTCCAATGGTTAACTTCGGTATTGATTGTATTGATGGTAGTATCTGCGATGTGGTTTTTGCTTACAGTTGCCCCATTTGTGGCGATCATTTCCCAATGGCTAATATAACCGCCAACTAAAACTCCAATGATGGTTGCACTGCCCATTTGGTAGTCTAATCCTATTCTCGCGTTTTGAATCTTTGTTGTGGCATCCCGGTTGGAAAAAGAACTGTTGGAAACTATATTACCTGCCCTTTTAAATTGCGTAAAGCCTGAGCTTGGCTGGATATTATGAATATACCTAGCTGAATAATTTCCGTAAAGATTTATTTTGGCGTTCCTGTAATTGAAATTAATTCCGGTTCCTCCCAATTCTTTTTTGCCATAGCCTGCATTAATAAAGTATGAGCCATTGATGCCTGAATATGGATTATCGATCATCACAATGTTGATGTAACCTGCATTGCCTTCTGCATCATATTTTGAAGGAGGTGTAGTAATAACCTCAATCTTCTCAATGTTGTCTGCACTCGTAGCTGATAGCAATTGAACCAACGCCTCCATAGTCATATAGTTGATCTTTCCATTTATCATCACCATCACCCCGTTTTTACCGTCGATGGCAATTGAACTATTCTGCCTGTTAATAGTTATTCCGGGAGATTTTTCCAGCACATCCAGTACAGTGCCGCCTGTATTTGTAATGCTGTTTTTTACATTGATGATCAATCTGTCAATCTTCTGCTCAAACATTGGCTTTTTTACAGCCACAGTTACATTTTGCAATTGCACCTCCGCATTTTCAAAATAGAGTATCCCTGTATTTATTTCTTTTTCATCGTCACTAACATCAAAGGCTTTTGTATATACCTGTTTTCTACCTGTAAATGTTGCTGTAATGAGATACTTACCGCTTCTAATATTTTCAAAAAAGAATTTACCCGCGGCATCCGAAACCGAGCCTTTAACCAATGATGAATCATTATGCTTTAATAAGAACACACTCGCAAATTGTACAGCCTTCCTATCGGGTTGTTTGATTGAACCACGAATTAAAGTTTGTGACTTTAATTGTTGTATACTTAGCATACAAACACCCACTATCGAAAGCAATAATGAAATTTTAATTTTATACATCAAGTTATTTTTTAAAAAAATGTTCTACTGATTTGCGGATCGTGGATCTTTCAAAATATTTCTTCAACTTTAAAACGGCTGGTCAATCTATTATTAAAACTTACTCTGAAAAATATTTTCATTGCAGATTGTCTATTGCAAAATTGATCTTCGTATTCTGCTTTTTCCATAGAGGTATTACCTATTTATTTGCATCGCGTTACCTATTTTATAATTCAGAACTCCCTTTATAAAAGACACGATATAATTTTATTAAACATCTTTTGCGGAGTGAAATACGGAGCTTGCTTAAAACAGAATATAGATTTCTCTTCACAGAATTTTGGTCCCGTTTCCAACAACTGCAACTAAGCCGGTGGGAAGATGAAATAGTTCGTTAGGAAGATGTCGTAAAAAACGATCAGGTGAGTATTTACTTTTGCAAAGCAGCTGCAATAAGTATAAGTCAACATTGAGAGCAGTATAAAATTTTCAATTGCTCCCAGTGTGGCTCTCTTTTTCAAATCACATTTTAACGCAACAGATTTCAGTATAAGAAAGGTTGCTTTTTTATCATTTATCCCCGGTAATACCCTATAAAAAATAGTGAATTGCCTGGGATATTATTAAACAAAAAAAACAAGTATGACACACAAAAAACAGACACATTTTATTTTAAAGCCTGCGAATTTATTGCTGCTGATAGCTTTATTGACCGTTTCATTTGCATGCCGCAAACCAGCCGTACATCCAGACGATCTAAAAAATTTTAAACAGGTAAACTTAGTCGCCAATTCATCGGAATATCATCCGGTGACTGTTGATCCTACGCTGCTGAATGGCTTTGGTATGGCCTGGTCCCCAAATGGTATAGCCTGGGTAAATTCAGTAGGAGGCCATGTGAGCGAACTCTACAGCGCAGAAGGCGCGATTGCAAGAACTCCTGTAAACATTCCTTCCCCTACCGATGTCACTGGTGGCTTACCTTGTGGCATTGTGTTCAGCGGTGGTAAAGGCTTTAATTTGCCTAACGGCCCTTCCGCGTTTCTATTTACCGGTTTTGACGGTGTTCTTTCTGGCTGGAACGGCGCCTCCGGCGACAATGCACAACGTCTCAGAGCCTCTGCAGGCAACAGTTACACAGGTCTTGCAATTGGTGCAAGCGCCGGGCACAATTTCATTTACGGTGCTAACTTCGGCGGTAAGAGAATTGATGTTTGGGATACTGCCTTTCATCGGATTCCAATGGCTTTTATAGATCCTCAGCTTCCCGAGACCTATTCTCCTTATAATATCCAGGCTGTGGGCGATTATCTTTTTGTGATGTATGCGGAGCTAAGCACTTCTGGCAGCACAGCAGGGCATGCTATTGCCGGAGCGGGTAAAGGATACGTAAGCGTGTTTAACACCGATGGTTCGTTTTTGAAAAGGTTTGCATCTAAGGGCAGCCTCAATATTCCATGGGGTGTAACTGCAGCGCCCGGAAGCTTTTTAGACAATAAGGATATGACAACAAATGCTAAAGAAAATGCAAGCGGTAGTGATAATAATGTAAGCCGTGATCCAAAAGACCCGGTGATCCTGGTAGGTAATTTTGGCGATGGCCGTATCAATGTATATAGCGAAGACGCCAGGTACTTGGGACAACTTCAAAGCCATAGTCAAACGATTGTAATAGATGGGCTTTGGGCACTTTCGTTCGCACCGTCATCTGCTACAACTGTTGATCCGAACAGGTTGTACTTTACAGCCGGACCAGACCAAGAAATGGATGGGCTTTTTGGGTATCTCACTAAACAATAATTATAACTAAAAATTTTGCAACAGTAACGGCTCTCTGGTTGAGGGCCGTTTTCTTTCTCGTAACTTTCATTGCGGAGTTAAACTCACGTGACGGTTGAATTGACAGAACTCGCAGTTGTAAATAGCAACAAGAAGCCAATGACTTATTTGAAATAAACTCATCGCAGTAAATCTTTTATGAACTTATAGCCAAACAGTTTTTAAGCAGAATATTGAGGTCGGGCAATTAATTTTTATTGTGAATAAGAAAAGACTCTCTCACTTTTGAAAGAAATTGTTCTTTCTTGCGCCGGCTCACTTCTATATCCGTACCATTGCTCATAATTACAGTACCTCCCTCGCCTCGTATATATTCTTTAGCATGAAGGAGATTAATCAGGAATGATTTATGAACGCGAAAAAATGGGGTACCTGCAAGCAACCTGTCATAATCAAACAAAGGTTTTGAAATAGTGATGGCTCTATTGTTAATCAGGTGAAAAATGGTATAGCTTCTTTGGGCTTCGCAATAAACTATTTCCTCCAGTTTTTAATTTACACAACATTTTATAGATTTCATGGGCAAGCCAATCGAAAATCCTATATAAAATTTAATGATAAAAAAAACTGTATTCTTTTTTGCATCCATCTTTCTACTTGAAGCATGTTCTGAAAAAAAAGCTAACAATAAAAGCGATTTTGTAATTGCACACGGGCAAATGCCCTGGTTAGCAAAAGACGAAGACAACAATCTAAATGTAGTGTACGGTATTGGCGATAGTATCATGTGCATCTATTCTTTTGATAATGGAAATTCATTCTCAAAACCCACCCTGGTCTCAGCTTTGCCGCATGTGTACACTTTTGCAACAAGAGGCCCGCAAATAGCCGCTACGCAAAAACGGCTAATAGTTACTGCCTGTACTTCAGCGGGCGATATTTATTCTTTTTATAAAGAAAAGGAAAAAGACTGGCAACAAGGAAAAATGGTAAACGATATGGATACCATTGCAAAAGAAGGCCTGATGGCATTGAGCGCCGATGGCGAAAATGCGTTTGCTGTGTGGCTTGATCTGAGAGGTAACAACCGAAATAAAATCTATGGCGCAAAATCAGTTGATGGCGGTAGAACATGGTCAAAAAATATTATGATCTATACATCACCGGATACTTCCGTTTGCGAATGTTGTAAGCCTTCGGTGTTAGTTAAGGGCAATAATATTTACGTGATGTTTCGTAACTGGCTTGGTGGTAATAGAGACCTGTATTTAATTCAATCAACAAACGGAGGTAATACATTTGAGCAAGCCCAAAAATTAGGTACAGGAAGCTGGCCGCTAAAAGGCTGCCCGATGGATGGTGGCGGCCTGGCAGTAAATAAGAAAGGCGGGATACAAACGGTTTGGAGGAGAAAAGAAAAAATTTATGCTGCAGTGCCGGGTAATAATGAAAAAGAAATCGGAACGGGTAAAGGTTGTACACTTGAAACCCTGAACAACAAAAATGTTTATGCCTGGTCAGACAATGGAGACATCGTTTTTATAAATTCCCGGGGTCAAAAGAAAATATTGGGCAAAGGAAGCCAGCCTGTTTTAAAGGCACTGGATAACGAGCGGCTAATCTGTGTATGGGAAGATAATAAAGAAATTCACGCTTCAGTAATTGCAGAGTAATAATACAAAATGTTACAACTCATTTACAAAATTCTGTAACAATCCCCGCCCTCACCGTGGTTAACTTTGTGTGTTAATAAAAATATTATGACACATACATATAGCGTAACGGGAATGAGTTGCAGCGGATGCCAGGGCACAGTACAAAGATTACTGTCTGCGGTGAAGGGCGTTGAGAATGTTTCAATCAATTTGCCAAAATCTGAAGCTGTTATTGACATGAGAGAGCATGTTTCAACAGAGAGATTAAAGGCCGCGCTGAAAGACTATCCAAAATATAAACTCCATGAAAAAAAAGATTCCCCAAACGGGCATTCTCATCATACTCATAAGCACGCAACACCTGCTGTTGTAAATAATTCAACAGGAGAAAATGGAGGCGAATATTATTGCCCGATGCATTGCGAAGGAGATAAGACGTATGATAAGCCCGGCGATTGTCCCGTTTGTGGAATGCATTTGGTAAAAAAATCTTCTGCAAAGAGTGAAGAGGTGGAACATAAACATGTGATAAAAAAATCCGAGGCTAACGATAACAATGGAGACTATTATTGCCCGATGCATTGCGAAGGCGATAAGATGTATGATAAGCCGGGCGATTGTCCGGTGTGTGGAATGAACCTGGAGAAAGCGCACAACGTTTCCAAAAAGAAACAATACACCTGCCCGATGCATCCTGAAATAATAAGGGATGCGCCGGGCTCATGTCCTATATGCGGTATGGATCTCGTGCCGATGGAACCCACTGGAGACGATGAAAATAAAACTTACCGCGATCTTTTAAAAAAGTTCAAAATTGCTGTGGCATTCACCTTTCCCATTTTATTGATCGCCATGTCACACATGCTTCCGGGCAATCCCCTTGTGAAAATCATGAATGAGGAAAAATGGAACTGGGTACAGTTTGCTTTGTCAATACCTGTTTTATTTTATGCCGGCTGGATGTTTTTTCAGCGTGCATGGAGGTCTGTTGTAACCTGGAATCTAAACATGTTTACGCTGATAGGAATTGGTACGGGCGTGGCTTTTTTATTCAGCGTGATTGCTATGATTTTTCCCGGCATTTTTCCTGCCCAATTCAGAACAGAGAGCGGAACGGTATTCGTTTATTTTGAAGCCGCAACAGTAATAATTGCATTGGTTTTATTAGGACAACTTTTAGAAGCAAGAGCGCATAGCCGTACCAGTGGCGCTATCAAAGAATTATTAAAGCTTGTGCCATCAGAAGCAACTTTATTAATTAATGGAGAAGAAAAAATTATTTCTATTGATGATATAAAACAAGGTGACCGGTTGCGTGTAAAGCCGGGAGAAAAAATTCCTGTTGATGGAAAAATAGTGGAAGGCGAAAGTAGCATTGATGAATCAATGATTACCGGCGAGCCTATTCCGGCAGATAAAAAAATAGATGATAAGGTAACTTCAGGAACGATAAATACCACGCGGTCTTTTGTGATGGAAGCTGAGAAAATCGGCGCTGATACACTTGCTTTCGCACATCATAAAAATGGTGAACGATGCAAGCCGTTCCAAAGCGCCTATTCAAAAGATTACAGATCGTATTGCCAAATACTTTGTTCCGGTTGTGGTTATTATTTCAGTGCTCACCTTTATTGCCTGGGTTGCATTTGGCCCCGAGCCGCGATATGTTTATGCATTTGTAAATGCCATTGCCGTATTGATTATCGCTTGTCCTTGTGCGTTAGGCTTAGCAACGCCAATGTCAGTAATGGTGGGTGTTGGCAAAGGTGCACAATCCGGTGTATTAATAAAGAGTGCAGAAGCGCTTGAAAAGATGAATAAAACAGATACATTAATTGTTGATAAAACAGGCACGCTTACCGAAGGAAAACCATCAGTAGAAAAAGTGGTTGTTACAGATGGATTTAATGAAAATGAATGTATTGCAGCAAATCGCTTCATTGAATAAATACAGTGAACATCCTTTAGCAGAAGCTGTCGTCAAATATGGCCAGGAAAAGAAAAGTAAACTTCTCTGAGGTGAATGATTTTACAGCCGTTGCAGGCAAAGGTGTAACCGGCACAGTGGATGGTAAAAAAATTGCATTGGGAAATAAAAAATTAATGGAAGAAATTAATTCGGCAATTCCGTCAAAGCTAAACGATGAAGTATATAATGAACAACAATCAGGGAAAACGGTTTCTTATATTTCAATAGATGGCGCAACTGTTGGCTACATAACCATCACAGACAAAATAAAAGAGACCACTAAGAAAGCTATTGAAGAATTGCTTAACGATAAGGTTGAAATAATCATGCTTACCGGCGATAATGCAGGCACTGCCAAAGCAGTTGCGGATGAATTACACTTAACAGCATTTAAAGCCGAATACCTGCCGGAGGATAAACTGAACGAAATAAAAAGATTACAAAGCGAAGGGAAAAAAGTAGCAATGGCCGGTGACGGCATTAATGATTCACCTGCGTTTGCCCAGGCCGATGTTGGGATTGCAATGGGCACGGGTACTGATGTAGCGATTGAAAGTGCAGAGATCACTTTGGTAAAAGGAGACCTGCATGGAATTGTAAAAGCAAAAAAATTAAGCAAGGCGGTCATGAAAAATATACATCAGAATTTGTGGTTTGCTTTTATTTACAATACCCTCGGAATACCTATAGCAGCAGGCGTCTTATATCCCGTTTTCGGTATTCTGTTGTCGCCAATGATAGCGGCTGTTGCTATGAGTTTTAGCTCTGTTTCGGTTATTGTAAACTCGCTTAGGCTGAAAAATATAAAGTTGTAGCACAAATCCAATATATTGCAGTACATGAAATTAGAATTTTAACCTTGGTATAATAGTTGAAGAAAATCAATACCAAACAGATGCATTTACTTTTGCATAATAATATATGAATAGAAGCAGATCCATACAAATTAAAGCAGCGTTCCTGGTATTGGTATTTTCCATACATACTATTGTTGGAGTTGCATGTGCTCTTGGTATTGACATGGATTTCAATACAACGCATCATCAGGATGAAGAAATAGCAGAAACTCGTGCATATACATGCCAACGGTAAAAAGCATATTCATCACGAAAAAGCCCACGGAGATCATCATCAAAAAAAAACAAATGACGGCGATGACAATTGTTGTAGTAAACACGTAGCCACTTTTTCTACCGTTGACAAATCGGTTCCACAATCAGTAAGTGTACCTCACCCAATATTTTTTACTGCATTAGTTTCAGTTTTTTATAAAGTTGATATTTTCCCCCTTTCTCAAAACATTCCGAACATAAAATATTTTGTCCGAAGTCATCATCCTCCCATACCGGATATCCGCATAGCAATCAGGAGTTTCCAGATATGATTTAATGTTTAATATTTCTGTCCCGGGCCACCGGGGCCATGTAATTATTTTATATAAACATTAAATCAAATTAAATTGAAAAAGATATTTTTTATACTTGCCATTGCGGCAACAGTATTTACGCAAAATAGTTTTGCGCAACTTGTCCCGGCTAACCGGGAGGACAATACATTACAAGCATCTCAATTATTACAATCATATTTCAACATTAAAAATGCACTGGTAGCAGGTAATGTGAAGTCGCTTCAGCCAATGCTGAGCAATTTCTGCAAGCGGTAAATGATGGTGATTCAAAAACAATTGGCAAAGACAATCGCAAAGCTTTACTTCAAGATGCCGGGCAGATTTCGCATAGCAAAAATATTCAGCAGCAAAGAGAATATTTTGCGACACTTTCCACCAATATGTACGCTTTGGCAAAAGTTGTAAAACTCAATACCGCGCCATTTATTACTCATATTGCCCCATGAAAAAATCCTATTGGCTTAGCAACGATAAGGCAATTAAAAATCCCTATTTCGGCAATGCAATGCTTACCTGTGGAGAGGTTACAGAAACGATTGAATAAATATTTTACTGTCTCGTTTAAAAGCCTGTGGAAATTTTAATTTCTTAAACATAAAAATCTAAATAATCATGAAAAATTTAATAACCGGCATTTCGATAGTGCAGTAACACTTTGCGGCTTCAGCAACAATGCAACCGATGAAAACAAATATATGGAAGTAAAAAAGGATTCGTCGTCAAATGAAATGCAGGGCAATACCAGCCAAACAAAAAACGAAACACCTCTGAACGAAATCCTAACTGGTTATCTCCAGGTAAAAAATGCACTGGCAAATGATAACGGAAATGATGCGGCAAACGGTGGAAAAGCTATATCCGATGCGATGGCAAAGGTGGATAAATCTTCACTTTCAGCAATACAAAAGAAAGCCTACGATGCTATTGCAGATGACATGAAAGAAAACGCAGAACACATCAATGAGAACGGCGATAAGATTGCGCATCAAAGGGAGCATTTTGAAATGCTGATCCAGGATATGTACGACCTCGCAAAGTCTTTTGACGGCAACCAAAAATTGTACAAAGATTTTTGTCCTATGGCCAATGATAAAAAAGGTGCTTTCTGGATAAGTGAAACAAAAGAAATAAAAAATCCTTATCTCGGTAAAAAAATGCCTGAATGCGGAGAGGTAAAAGAAGAAATCAAATAGCATGAAATTGTTTAAAAAAATTTTGTTGACAGCGTTAATTGTTTTTATAATTATTCAATTTATACAGCCCTGCCCGCAATGAAAGCCGGCAAGTGCTGCCAACAGATATCACACAAACATTATACAGTGCCGGATAGCGATTCAAATGTCTTAGCGACCGCCTGTTATGATTGCCACAGCAATAATACCAGGTATCCGTTTTACGTACACATTCAGCCGGTTGCATGGTTGATGTCAAAGCACATCAAAAATGGTAAAGCGGATCTTAATTTCAGTGAGTTTGGCACGTATTCGGTACGAAAGCAACAAAGTAAATTGAAAGCAATCATAAACAGCATCCAAAATGATGAAATGCCATTATCATCTTATAAATTAATGCATAAGGATGCAAATCTTACACAAGATGAAAAGGCATTGATCGTTGATGGGCAACAAAAACAAATGACGGTCTTTCTACCAAAAATTGAAAAACGAATGAAAAAAATAAAACAAATATGAACAAGATTTTTAAAGCAATATTTATACGAAAAAAAGATTGCTGCAAATAAATTAATCATGCGTTCGCAGTTGAAAGCCGCATGGAAGGCCTCTCCACAGATTGCCTCAACTCGCCAGACAATTATGATAAAAAACGACCAAAAAAAATACAAATAAACTTACAGTATTGTTTTTTTAAATAAAAATGAAAAAAATAAGATGAAACAAATAATCTTATGTTTTTAGTTTTCCTTCTTACCCGTTATACATAGCGCATGCGCAAGAGATGCCCGGCATGAAGATGCCAATAAATAAAAAAGAACGCCGGAGAAAAAGCCAAAGGTTACTTATACCTGTCCGATGCATCCAGAGATACACAGCGACAAACCCGGGAACTGCCCAAAGTGTGGGATGAAACTAATAAAGGAGAAGTCGTCGCAGGGCAAAGCAGCCATCCATTCAAATGCACGATCACGATCACATGCAAATGGGCAAAGACACAACGAAGAAAGACACTACAAAGACAGAAAGCATGCCTGCCCATTCAGAAGACGGAGGTATGGATAATATGAAAATGGGCGAAGACACCGCAAAAGATAAAATGATGAATATGGAAGGCATGCAAATGAATATGTCCGCTGAACCAACTTGTACTAAATTTCGAAAAACGTATCTCCAATAACAATCCACCGCAAACAGTACGTTACGATTTATACATCGCGGATACTACGGTAACATTTGGTAAAAAACCAAAACGGGCCATTGCTGTAAACGGACAAATTCCCATGCCCACACTAACTTTTACCGAAGGCGATACTGCCGAAATTTGGGTGCACAACGAGTTGAATGAAGAAACATCGTTGCATTGGCACGGCTTGTTTCTTCCTAACAGATATGGATGGTGTTCCCTATCCTCACCCAAATGCCCATAAAGCCGGGTGAAACTTATTTATACAAGTTTCCCATTGTGCAGCATGGCACCCATTGGTACCACAGCCATAGCGGGTTGCAGGAGCAAATGGCATGTATGGCGCATTCATTATGAACAAACGGGAGGAGTGGGATATACCCACCATACCGGTAGTATTAAGTGAATGGACGGATATGAAACCGGAAGAAGTACATCGCAGCCTGCATGCAGCTACCGATTGGTTTGCCATACAAAAAGGTGCTACACAAAGTTATTCTGAAGCTATACAAACAGGGCGGTTTAAAACCAAAGTTACAAACGAATGGAAGCGAATGAATGCAATGGATGTAACCGATGTGTACTATGATAATTTTCTAATCAATGGCAAAAATCAAAATGAACAGCCTCAGTTTAAAGCAGGTGATAAAGTGCGATTGCGCATAGCCAATGGTGGTGCATCCGATTATTTTTGGCTTAGTTATTCGGGCGGAAAAATTACTGTAGTAGCCACAGATGGCAATGATGTAGAACCGGTAGAAGTTGACAGGCTGATCATTGCCGTATCAGAAACCTATGATGTGGTAGTAACCATTCCCGAAAACAAAAGCTATGAGTTTTTGGTAACACCCGAAGACCGCACCAAGTATGCATCGCTTTGGTTGGGCAGCGGCGAAAAAGTGCCCGCCACAAAATTGAAGCGGCCCAAATATTTTGCCGGCATGCAGATGATGAACGACATGATGGATATGAAGGGCAACATGATTGAAATGGAAGGCATGAAAATGCAGAACCAGATCATGGATATGAATACGGTTATGTATCCTGAAATAACCGGTGCCGAAAATCCGTAAAGCAAGGAATCAGCAGCATGAAGAGATGAAGATGGATGATAACAAGCCATGCAGAAAGAAATGGCAAGATGGCATGAACCATAGCAGTCACAACATGGCAGGCATGGACATGGATAACAGCAGTGCCGATATTGTATCACTCAATTATGAAATGTTGCGGGCCCCGAAAAAACAACTTTACCCGAAGGTCCGTGGAGAGAATTAAAATTTGACCTACCGGAAATATGAACCGATATGTGTGGAGCATGGATAATAAAATGGTTTCTGAAAGCAGATAAAATACTGATTAAAAAAGGTGAAAACGTAAGAATAATCATGTTCAACAACAGCATGATGCGCCACCCCATGCACCTGCACGGCCACGACTTCAGGTTACTGAACGGGCAGGGTGAAAATGCTATTATGAAAAATATCATCGACATTATGCCGATGGAAAGAGATACCATAGAGTTTAATGCAAACGAACGGGTGGCGATTGGTTTTTTCATTGCCATATTCTATACCACATGATGAGCGGAATGGGCAGGGTTTTCAGTTATGATAATTCACCGCCGAAAAACCGAATTACCAGATCCAGAAGTAGCCACACGTGGATTAAATTCAGATGACAGGAAGTTTCACCTATGGGAATATGGTTTGGAAAGCAACGGCAGCGATGGTGAAGTAATGTTGGCACAAACCCGATACAAAGCAACCACATTGTGGCATTTGGGTTATCATGATAACATGGCAATGAAAGTGAAACCATGTTTGGCCGGTACTTGGGCAGAATGCAATGGTGGTATCCATATGTTGGTTTTGATTATCATTATAAAATAGAAGGTGGGCCAAAAAATATTTTCGGCAACGATGAAGAAAAAAACTTGTTTGGTCAAACAAGTAATCAAAACAACCGAAAGCAGTTGTAGCAGGTATTGCATATACATTGCCCATGTTAGTTATTGCAGATGCAAGAGTAGATGGCGATGGTAAATTTCGTTTTCAGTTAAGCGGGAAGATATACCACTTACAGCACGTTACGGTTGAACATGATGGGCAATACAGACAAAGAATACATGGCAGGCTTACGATACATTGCTTACAAAATACTTTTCACTTTCTACCCATTACGATAGTGATATGGGATTTGGAGCAGGTATAACAATTACTTATTAAATAATAAACAATGGGGGGGGGGGGGGGGGGGGGGGGGGGGGGGGGGGGGGGGGGGGGGGGGGGGGGGGGGGGGGGGGGGGGGGGGGGGGGGGGGGGGGGGGGGGGGGGGGGGGGGGGGGGGGGGGGGGGGGGGGGGGGGGGGGGGGGGGGGGGGGGGGGGGGGGGGGGGGGGGGGGGGGGGGGGGGGGGGGGGGGGGGGGGGGGGGGGGGGGGGGGGGGGGGGGGGGGGGGGGGGGGGGGGGGGGGGGGGGGGGGGGGGGGGGGGGGGGGGGGGGGGGGGGGGGGGGGGGGGGGGGGGGGGGGGGGGGGGGGGGGGGGGGGGGGGGGGGGGGGGGGGGGGGGGGGGGGGGGGGGGGGGGGGGGGGGGGGGGGGGGGGGGGGGGGGGGGGGGGGGGGGGGGGGGGGGGGGGGGGGGGGGGGGGGGGGGGGGGGGGGGGGGGGGGGGGGGGGGGGGGGGGGGGGGGGGGGGGGGGGGGGGGGGGGGGGGGGGGGGGGGGGGGGGGGGGGGGGGGGGGGGGGGGGGGGGGGGGGGGGGGGGGGGGGGGGGGGGGGGGGGGGGGGGGGGGGGGGGGGGGGGGGGGGGGGGGGGGGGGGGGGGGGGGGGGGGGGGGGGGGGGGGGGGGGGGGGGGGGGGGGGGGGGGGGGGGGGGGGGGGGGGGGGGGGGGGGGGGGGGGGGGGGGGGGGGGGGGGGGGGGGGGGGGGGGGGGGGGGGGGGGGGGGGGGGGGGGGGGGGGGGGGGGGGGGGGGGGGGGGGGGGGGGGGGGGGGGGGGGGGGGGGGGGGGGGGGGGGGGGGGGGGGGGGGGGGGGGGGGGGGGGGGGGGGGGGGGGGGGGGGGGGGGGGGGGGGGGGGGGGGGGGGGGGGGGGGGGGGGGGGGGGGGGGGGGGGGGGGGGGGGGCGATGGCGAGGGCAAATTTCGTTTCCAGTTTAGCCGTGAAGACATTCCGCTTACAAGCAGGCTACGTTTTAACATGATGATAAATACAGACAAAGAATACACGGCAGGATTTCGCTACATAGCCACTAAATATATTTCTTTAGGCACGCATTATGATAGCGATATGGGCTTAGGAGCAGGAATTATTTTAACCTATTAATTATACAAACAATTATTTTCATCAATTAAAATATATAAAATGGAAAACAAAGAAAATATGCAGAAAATGCAAGGGATGAGTTATAAAAAATTTTCATTAATGATGGCGGTTTCCTTCATCACGATGTACCTTATAATGTTTTTAAACATCGTGGATATAAACCACTTTTATGTGAGCGCCACCCGAATATACATGGCCTTGTTAATGGCAGCATCTATGGGTGTTATCATGATGCTGATGATGGGAAACATGTATCCTGATAAAAAAATAAATACAGGAATAATTATAGGTAGCATTGTAGCTTTTGCTTTAATACTTGCGGCGCTGCGCACCCAAACTCCCATAAGTGATGTTCAATACATGAAAGCAATGATACCCCACCACTCTTCCGCAATAATGACGAGTGAGAATGCAAATATTAAAGATCCGGAAGTAAGGAAGCTTGCCGATGGAATTATTGAAGCACAAAAAAAGGAAATAGCAGAAATGAAGGCGATTTTGAAAAGAATGGGAAAGTAGGAATAAGCGCTCGCCGATTTAGAATCAGTAAGTGTGAGGGATGCTTTTTTAAAATCATTTCATTTTTTTAGTAAGCTGATCAATATCGTCAAGGTCACCAAATCTGCCGTCCGATCTTTTTACTTGTAATAAGTTATTAAGATAACCGAATCTTATTAGTAAACTCTTTCATTGTAAAACAGGGATTGCAATATAATTGCCCTAAACGCCCGGCACGCCACACCATGCAAAAGAGATTTGTATTTTTGTTTATCATAATTCGAAGAGGCCTTGTGGATTTCACCTGAGAATAAAGAAGAGCCGGAAAGAAAGTCGGGCACCACAATATGAATTAAAAATCAAAAATGAAGCAAATACTTTTAGTTATTACCACAGGCTTTCTAAGCCTGTTTTCTTTTGCCCAACAAATTGATAAAATAATAAATGCCGCAGAAGTGGAACGTATTGAAAAAATACTTTCTGCCGATGATATGCAGGGCCGTAAAGCATTTACCCCCGGTATTGATAAAGCAGCAGATTTTATTTCAGCGGAATTTGCAAAAAGCAAATTGAAATTCTTCGGAACCAACTCAACTTATTTCCAGGAATTTACCATGACCAAAGCGAAGCCTGTGAAAATAAGCGGCATGCTGGGAAATGATTCATTGACCACAAATAATGTTGCTGCCAATACAACTATGGAAGAAATAAATATCAATTCGTTGAAGGATTATGAAGTTGTGTTGGTAAAAAAAGAAGATGATTTTTTCCAAACGGTCTTTCCCATATTTGATGCAGAAAAAAATGTGATCGTGCTGGTAGATGCAGCCCATGCCAAGCGCTTCAGGGAATGCAACGATTTGCGGGAAATGCAAAATTCTCCTCTCCCGTTTCGCAAATATTTATTTTAACCACGAACCTCAACCCTGCTTCTATCAACCTGCATATTAAAAACGAATTAACGGAACAGCATTTGAAAAATGTAGTGGGAGTGATTCCGGGTAAAAGTAAAAAAGACGAGTTCGTTGTTTTTTCCGGGCATTATGATCACCTGGGTATTGGCAAGCCAGACAAGAACCAGGACAGCATTTATAACGGCGCCAATGATGATGCCGCAGGCATTACTGCTGTAATAATGCTGGCAAAATATTTCAGCGAAATAAACAATAATGAACGTACACTTGTCTTTGTTGCGTTTACCGCCGAAGAGATCGGTGGCTTTGGAAGCCGATATTTTAGCAGGCAAATGAATGCCGAAAAAGTGATGGCGATGTTCAATATTGAAATGATAGGCACTGAAAGCAAATGGGGAACTAACAGTGCTTATATTACCGGCTATGAAAAAAGTGATATGGGAAAAATATTACAGGCCAACCTTGTTGATTCCAAATTTCATTTTGAACCAGATCCTTATCCAAAACAAAAATTATTTTACCGCAGCGACAATGCAACACTCGCCGCATTGGGTGTGCCTGCACATACTATCTCTACCTCTAAAATGGATGAAGCTCCAAACGATGAACCAAATTACCATAAACAAAGCGACGAAATTGGAACGCTTGACATGAATAATATGGCGGAGATAATAAAGGCTATTGCACTAAGCAGCAAAACTATTGTAAGCGGAAAAGATACACCTACGAGGGTGGTGAAGGAAAAATAAAAACCAGGTGATGGATGGCCCATTGCAGCAAATTTTATAGTGTACACTTCAACGTAATACTGGTTCACTACAGACACTTAACCCGAACTATGTACTGATAAAATCACATCAGGATAAAATAGTTCTGACTTCAGGACAATGTTTGGGTTTTATTATAGTTTGGAACATATGCGGCCTCCATCTGCCGGCGGAACATCGAACTAATTATAAAAAGTTCATGTTAAAAATGAAATCACTTGCATCCAATGAAAAGTTCATCGAACCAGGGGCATGATACCAAGATATTTTTTCTTTGCCTGTTGGAGCAGAAGGTGTGGTTAAAAATAAAATGAGGGTTCTTTTGGTCGACATTATAATGTGACATGAACATAAACAGTTTAAGCTGAAAAGATTTTTTAGTTTTGCAGAAATGTATAAAGTTTTTCTATCTTGCTAGCGGAACGACTGCTAAGACTTCATAAATCCAAAACTACCAGAAACCTCCTACTGAAACGCGGACTAACTATTAACATAGTGCAAATGCTATCTTCTTCTACTATTTTATTTATACTTTTTAAAACTCATTAATGAAAACACGATTGCTATGCATTGCAGTACTTTCTGCCATTTCGTTTGCGTCAAATGCGCAGAATGCTGAATCAACAAAAAGTTCAAATGCAATTCTTTTTAGCGGACATGTAATCCGGATCTATAAAACCGCTCCTGCAGGATATGGATATGATATCTTCTACCGGGGCAATTTGGTTATTCACCAGCAGAATAATCCATTTACAGGATCTCACGGTGGACTAAAAAATAAGGACGATGCTCTTAAAGTTGCCAAATGGCAAACACTACAGGTAAACCCCGTCAATCACCAGGTAATACGAAGCAGTGAAAATGTTCCAATAGAAGTTGCCCGACAATTGAATATTGCAGTTAACTGATACTTCCCCTTAAATTAAATAACGATGAAAAAAATAATTCTACTTTTTTGTATTCTATCATTGTATCATGTGGTAAAAGGACAAAGTGGTATCCCTGATCCTTCTTTTGGAACAAATGGATCTATTATAACACCGCCTCTGTCAACGGGAAATATCTTTTCTCCAATTGCAAGGCAATGCTTTGTACAGCCTGATGGGAAGATATACCTGGTGCTGCAGGCCAATAGCAAAACAAAAATAACCAGGAGGCTTTCAAATGGAAGTGCAGATCCCAGCTATGGCGACAACGGGTATTCTTTTGTTACTTCTATGATTGTAACTGCGGCCGCATTACAAACCGACGGAAAAATTGTTGTGGCAGGTGGCCCGGACGGATTTTCGGATTTTATGCTTGCAAGGTATAATACTGATGGCACCCTTGATAATTCATTTGGAAATAGCGGGGTGATGATTACAGATATTGGTTCTCCCAATGATTTTGTTAATGCAATTGTAATTACTACCGACGGCAAAATAATCGTGGGAGGAAGTACCCTTCTTAATGGACATAATCAATTCGTTCTTGCAGGTTATACGACAGAGGGAATAACTGATGGTGCCTTCGGCAATAACGGAATTGTCACTACCGATTTTAATAATTTTTACTCAAGCCTCTCATCACTGGCTTTGCAACCAGACGGCAAGATTGTAGCTGCGGGAGTAACCGGCACAAATAATGGTGACTTTGCACTTGCAAGGTATAATGCTGATGGAACCGCCGATCTCTCCTTCAACTTTACAGGCCAAACCACCTCAGATTTTGGTATTAATGATTGGGCCAGGTCAGTAGTGATTAGCAGTGACGGTAAAATATATGCAGGTGGGCAGTCCTTAGATAATTCATATAACCCGCATTTCAGAATTGCCCGTTATAATGCTGATGGTTCTCCTGATCTTAGTTTTAATTCCGGGGCTGGTTCCGTTTTCCCGGTATTTGGTGATTCCTATGAATTGCTTACAAACATTCGTTTACAAAATGATGGCAAAATAATAGCAGCAGGACATACAAACTTAAATCCGTCGAGCCAGGATATTGAAATGATACGCATAAATACAGATGGCACTTTAGATAATAATTTTGGCAACACCGGCAACGGCCTTGTAATTGCAGATCTTAATACAGGCAGCGACGAAAGCGACTACCTGGCTATTCAACAGGATGGTAAAATTGTAACCGGGGGATATAATTCAAATTTTACGAACACGCCTTCTTATTCATTTACATGTTTTCGTTTTAATGCCGATGGCAGCCCGGATGCCGGCTTTGATACAAATGGAAGTTTCATTGACTTTGTTCCCGGAGGCTATTATACTTATGGCGCTATATTTTTGCAGGGAGATGGAAAGCTGTTGGCTTCAGGCGACTCTTATAACGGAACTACAACTCAAGTATTGATTAACCGCTTCAATGCCAATGGTACTCCTGATAATACTTATGGCCAAAACGGAACACAGGAAATTACTCTTTTACCCCCGACACCTTACGCGATACCTTATTTTCAACCGGACGGCAAGTTACTCAGGTTGGGTTATTCGAACAGCAATAGTGGTGATATCATGCTTTCGCGGTACAACACGGACGGCACTCCTGACATAAATTTTGGAAATGGCGGAATTGCGATCGCAGATTTTGGAGCAAATGAATCAGGCTCTGTTGCCGGTTTTCAGCCGGACGGCAAAATAATTGTAGGTGGAATCTGGAGAAATAATAGCGGTTCTGACCTTCTTGTAGTTCGGTTCAATGCAGATGGATCTGTAGATGGCAGCTTTGGCAATGGTGGGTATGTAAGAATAGATTTTGAAAACGAAGACCAGGTGCAGACGATCGCTGTAGAACCGGATGGAAAAATAGTGTTTGGTGGCACCGGTATTACTTTTCCGCCGGACTTCAGTTATGTGCATTTTGATATTTTAATTGGCAGGTTACTTCCTGACGGATCATTTGATGGAAGCTTTGGACAGCAGGGGAAGACAATTATTGACAAGGCAGATAATGAATATATGGGCCAATTGCAAGTACAAAATGACAATAAAATTATACTTACCCGTTATCAAAGTACAGGAGGCGAAAATCCAAGAGGTTTTCTTCAACGCTTAAATTCAGATGGTACTCCCGATATTAATTTTGGGCAAAACGGCGATACTCCTTGTGATGGCGGCGCCGTCCTGCTGCAACAGGATCAAAAAATACTTATCCTGGGAAATACAATAAACAACCTTAATAATAGGGACGTTACACTCACCAGGTTCAATACAGATGGCACACCTGACCTTTCTTTTGGAACAAATGGAAAAACAACTTCATCGTTTACACAGGTCGACAACTATTTCTACACGGCTTTGTTATCGGGTAACAGTCTTTTTGCCGCAGGTAACGGAGTTGACAAAACCGGGCTGGGGATTGGCCTTATAGCAAAGTTTCAGCTTGATGCTGTAAACAGCGTTAATTGCCCGGCTGATCAAATTGTAAATGCAGATCCAAACCTATGTGCAGCCAAAGTGTATGAAATTGATCCGGCAACAGCTGCCGGTAGTGCAATGGTAAAATATAATCTTAGTGGCGCCACCACTGGTGCAGGTGATGGATCAGTAAGCGGGAAGTTATTTAATACGGGCGCTACAACAGTTACGTATACACTAAGTACTGATGCAACAAAATCATGCAGCTTCAAAGTGACGGTTCAGGATAACCAGCTTCCTGTTATAGAACACCTGAGTGTTTCCCAATCAACGCTATGGCCGCCTGATCATAAATTAAAAAATATAACGGTTGGTTATTGTGTACATGACAACTGCGGCATTGCAAACACCCGGATTTCTGTTTCAAGTACCGACCCGGTTCAAAGTGGTGAAAGAGACGACCTGTCACCTGACTGGGAAATACTTGATGCTCACCATATCCGGTTGAGGGCCGAAAAACTGAGAAACGGTAATGAAAGGAAATATTTCATAAAAGTTATCACTACCGATTTAAGCGGAAATCAAAATTCTGCAACGGTTACCGTAACTGTTCCCAAATCTATGGGAAAGCCCAATCCCAACCTAATTGTAATTGTTGCTCCAAACCCGAGCAGCAGTTATTTCCTGGTAGCCATACATTCAAATTCTGCCGATAAAATAAATGTACGACTGTTGGATAATAATGGAATTGTTCTTAATGCAATAAGTAATGTAAGCAGTACGCAGGTATTAAAAATTGGCGGTAAATTAATGCCCGGAATTTATTTCCTCCAGGTTACCCAGGCTGGTATCACGAAAACAATAAAGCTCGTAAAGCAATAATTAAAACATCAAAATTGCTATTGGAGAGTGTATTATGATATTCTCACAAGCCTTTCTGTAACGTAAATCCTAATAAAGCCTGGAAAGAAATTTGCTTAACAACTTATTCTTCCATAAACAAAAAAGGCCACTCCTAGGAGCAGCCTTATATAAAAATTGAATTTATTTTTTTAGTTCCATGACCTGGGCTTGGGGTACTTCAGTTTTCATTTTCGTCATCCAGGTATCCCTCAGATCCGCGCTGTCCCACATAGCGCTTGTGCTTATAACCTGCCCATTGGCAGCTTTCAGGTTGAAGAAATGTTTTCCGTTTGCTGCGGTTTTCATTTCAAAATTTGCAGGAGCAGTAATATTCTTTTTTACAGATTCTATCCCATTCAGTAAATTGTCTTTTTTTGTGTAACCTTCACTGGATAAAAGAACTTCTCCTTCTCCGTTTAATAGTCTAAAATAATGTTCATTGTTCTTTCCAAGAAAAGTTTCAAACTTCGTCATAATGTATTTTGTTTTTTAGAGTGAGTAAATGTTATTACTCATAATATAAGGTAAAAACATTGGAATAACAAATGAAATATTATTAAGGGAATTGATCGGAAGACTTTTACAATTCTGGAATAGAATCGTTATGCTTAGCTGCCCGGAATCAACGCATGCCCGTTTTAATAGGACTACAATTATAAATCTGATATTTTATTTCTGTGCCTGATTCAAACAGCAGGCAACCTCAGACAATTTAAGTTATACGAAAAAAGTACGGGTGGCGGGAAAATAGCGGCCTTTTTCTTTTATTCAAAGCGCTGTTGGTGTTCTGCTGATGATACTGCTGGCGTTTTATTAATCCTTTGTGCTGGGACCACTTTTATTTGTAAATCTTTCCCATTTTAAAATACCGTGTTTTAACCCTTTTTTGGAAATCAGATCTTAATTATATTGTCCTTCCAATCCTTAAGAAACATTTTTATGCTAGTAAATCTCTCCATTTGTATTAATGAAAGAAGTTCCAAATCAAAACGGATTACCTGCTATCGATTTATTTATGTCGGAGCTTCACAAATATTTGCCCTCAGGCATCTATCAACCTATTGTAAGCTTTGATGCCCAAAAAGAAGTATTGGAGAAATTGAAGCACAATACCAATCATGGGAAATTCAGTTTCGTCCTGGATGCTCAAACGGGAGAACTGATGCATCAGCAGGGAATCTCAAAATGGCTAGGCTATCCTGACAAAACTTTCTCAATAAAAAAATATTTAGAGATTACTCATCCGGCACATAATATCGCGCAATGGATCAATGGTTCTTGTGTGTGGGATGCACTTGAAGCAAACCGGAGCTGGGTAAACTTTTATGATATAACAACGATATTCAACGAAGCGCTGAAACATGCCCTGGGTCATTATGTTTACCTAAGATGTGAGGCATTTTCATTTCAATTTACGGCTAATAGAAAAGGCCTTGAATTTCTTTACGAATTTTCTGTTTTGAATAAACATAGCCGGGAAGACTTTTCAATATTTTTCCTTGACCGGAATGGTGAAAGGAGTGACATGCTGGAATGGGTAATAAAAGCTAAAAGAAAGAAGTTTGCATCGGTGAATCTTTTCTCATCCCAGGAAATGCGGATTTTAAAATCCTACGCTTCAAATAAAAAAATGACCATGGAGAGTATAGCAATGAATTTTGGAATTAAAAAGGAAACAGTGGCAACATATAATGCACGCATTATTACTAAAGCGCAAAATCTGTTTTATCATAAATTTGAAAGTGCTAAAAAAGTTGCGGAGCATTTAAAATTAATGGAATTTATCTGAACCGCCCTGAGTAGAGATCCGGGTAGCAAAAAAATAAATCGTTTGTAGTTAGTATAACTACAAGCCATCCCGAAAAACTTGTTTTATTTTATCGCTGCAATACATTTTTCTTATTGATAAACCCCTCCGGAGATCTTTAAACAAAGGTCTTTCATTTTGCCCACTTGAGAATTCGTGAATGTAATTTTTAGGAAGCGCTAAACTTCTTATAAATTTTTTAACTGCTTTTTCATTTACATAACCTCTAAATTTAAAATGTATGAATTCTTTACAGCGGATTGTGTTATTACTTATCGCTTTTGGCGGACCCGGTGCTGCCTTTGCTCAAAAATTAGGCAAGAAAACTACAGTGGAAAAAGTTGAAAAAATTTGTGATGGGCTCGCAGCGGCCGATAAGCCCATCGTTGCAATAATGCCATTTAAGTTAGCTGCTCCTGGAGCGGGTCAAAACGTTGGTACCGGGTTGCCTGATATGATGGTAAATGCTCTATTCAATTCCGGTTGCTTTCGTGTTGTAGAAAGGGAGCGTTTAGCTGACATAATGAAAGAGCAGGGCATGGGCTTATCAGGCGCAGGCGACGAGTCGTCCTTTGCACAAGTGGGAAAAATGGCCGGTGCTCAAATATTGATATTTGGAACGATTACGGAATTCACGGAAAATGAATCTGGCGGCGGTGGTGGTGGTGGAGGACTTTTGCGTCGAAGAGGCGGGCTTGGAGCGATTGTTGGGGGCGTGGGAGCAAAATCTGCTCACATTGGTTACACAATAAAATTTGTGAATCCGTCAACCGGTGAAATATTAGACAGCAAATCATTTGATAAAAAGAAAACTTCAGTGGGGGTAGCTGGAGCAGGCCTTTTCGGTGCCGGAATTGCCGGTGGAGGATTCTACTCCAGTAAATCCATGCAGGACGCCGTAGAGGAATCTCTTATTGAAGCAGTTCAATACATGAGTCAGAATAAATCAAATTATATTGGAGTAGTAGCGGATAGTAAAGCGGCCACAGCGGCCGGCACTTCATCTAAAGTTGACAAGGGCGATTGTGCGCTCTTAAAACTCCCACGTAAACCAAAAATAATGGTAATTATCCCGGAGGAGCATTTGGCCGGCGAAGGTAGCAAGTACGATCCATTGAGGTCGTCGAAAGTTGAGGTTAACATTAATTCATCTGGAAATAATCAATCTACAAATTCTGTAAATGACCAGTCTTCTACCAGGAATAGTGGTGCAGACAACTTGAATGATGTAAGAAGAATGTTCAGGCCGCCAGATCCTGCCGGCGAAACGGAAATAATGAAAAGGTTCCTTGAGTTTGGATTTGAATTGGTAGATGCTAAACAATACGAAAAATTACGAGCTGAGAAAAGTTTTCAAAATGCCTACGAAAATCCAACCATCGCTTCCCAGATTGCAGCCAAATTTGGGGCGGATATTATATTAGTAGGAGAAGCTTTTAGCGAATATTCCAAAGCTGAAAATGGTATGACCTCATGCAGGGCAAGAGTGGAAGTAAAAGCGGTGATGACAAAAAACGCTAAAATACTGGCAGCTGACGGACTTCATGGATCAGGAATGGACATATCGGAAGTGATTGCGGGAAAGACCGCGTTACGAAATGCAGGTACAAAAGTGGCTGATTATTTCCTGGCTCAATTATGCTCAAAGGGCGATGAAATCGCTGCTGATATGGGTAGTAAAAAAAGCACCACAAGTAGCAGTACAGCAATAAATGAAACCGAGATAACTTTCACCAATGTTGATTTTAATAAAGCAACAGCGGTTGGTAAAATTATAAAAGCAGTACCCGGCGTTTCAGAAGCTGAGCGGGTTTCTTTTGAAGATAATACCGCTGTATTTAAAGTATCGCATACAGGTACTACAAATAATCTTATTGAAAAGGTAGCAGGTAATAAAGCCGGTATGAAACTTAATGTTAAAAGTATTTCGGGGAGTGACGCAACTATCGAAGCAAAATAATAAAGTACAGGATAAATTTTTAAAATCTGATTTGCGTTTAATATTTCGGGCATAAGTGATATTAAGTATTGATCGTAAACTCCATTAGAAAGGCCAGAAATGATATACTTTAGATCAGCATTGTTTTAATAATCAACTAGTTGAAGATATAATTTAAATTACATCAGGAACAAGTCTCGTGGTAAATGTTATCTGCGATTCAATTTTACGAGCCTGCATTGCCCGACCGATATATCTAAGTGCTTAAGTAACTCCGGGGGAGTAACCGAATATGTTTAGAATTTTCCAACCGTCTTTCATTTTGAATAAGTAAATTCAAACATGAAACTGAAACAGCTTGTACTGCTTTTTTTGCTTTTGCCTTACATGACAACGGTTGCACAGCAAAAAAGAAAATGGAAACAACTTTTCAATGGTAAAAACCTTGACGGATGGATCGTTAAAATCAAAGGGCATGAACTGAATGACAATTTCGGAAATACCTTTCGGGTAGTGGATGGGAAAATGGTTGTGTCTTATGAGCAATACGATTCGTTTAAGGAACAGTATGGTCATATCTTTTATAAAAAACCTTTCTCTTATTATTTACTTGCAGTGGAATATCGCTTTATCGGTAAGCAGGTGAAAGGCGGCCAGGGTTGGGCTTATAAGAACAGCGGCATCATGCTGCATTGTCAACCGCCTGTCACTATGCTGAAAGACCAGGATTTTCCGATCTCTATAGAGGACCAGTTACTGGGTGGAGATTCCACAGGTGAAAGGCCTACGTGCAATCTCTGCACACCAGGCACAAATGTAGAAATGGATGATACCTTGTTTACAAATCATTGTATTAATTCAACTTCAGAAACATTTCGTAATGAAGAATGGGTTAGAGCAGAAGCGCTGGTATTAGGCGATTCTATTATTAAGCATATTGTAAATGGTGATACCGTAATGGTGTATGAGAAGCCTCAGATTGGAGGCGGTGTTGTCAGCAACTACGATCCCGCTGTAAAGAAAAACGGGATGCTGCTAACCGGCGGTTATATATCCCTGCAAAGTGAAAGCCATCCTGTTGAATTCAGAAAGGTGGAGATCATTGATCTTGAAAAAAAATATAAAAAGAGAAAAATGTAGTTTCAGATACTACATGCTTTTGCCCCCTGAAATATCGTCCCCGGAAGCGAATAAGGGCATGGTGGCAAATTGGTGTTTGAAGTTATTTTTAGATTTCAGCGAGGTATTGAAGACTCCTAAATTATCATACAGCAGGTGAAGGTCATCTATGTGTTTGTATTTATTTATTCCAAAGTAATATCCTTTCATGAAGAGCGACATATATCTCAGAATGATATTTTTCAGGGCTCTTAAACAGATATACCTGTAATCGTTTTTTATATGATTAATTTCATCTTTTTTTACCCTGTATGCCAGCAGTAATGCAAATGATCTTCCAAATTGGTAAAATAATTTTTTGTAATATTTTATAGTGGTTCTGCCTGTAGGAACGTAGTGCTGAAATTTTAATTCATCTGAAGAAAAAATTCTATACCCTATTTTTACCATAGCCAGGCAAAGCTCATGATCACCGCTACTTGTAAGTTTATTCCCTACCCTGTCAGACAATAGAAATTGAAACTGGTAATTTTCCCGTAAGATCTTAAATGCATTTTTGTTGACAACCATACCAGCTCCATATACTACCGGTCTTGTATCAGTAATATCTCCATCTATTTTAGCCTGTCTGCCTACCGCCAGGGCATGATATTGATTTACCCAAAAGTATGGCGGTTCCTTATCTTCAAACACCGGGAATCCATTACCACCTAATGCGCCAATTTCCGGATGAGAATCCATAATTTTCAAGGCTGTGTTCAAATAATTTTCACCCAGCCAGTTGTCGTCATCACAAAACAAAACGTAATCAAATTGTGACTCACTAATTCCCCTTTTCCTTGCAGAAGTGAGTCCTGGTTTAAGCTCTGATATTAGTTTAAAATAAGGCTTATCGCCGGGAATGGCATTCCAGGTTTGTTCACTTAGTGCTGCGGTATCGTCGGTCGAAGCGTTGTCTACCACAATTACTTCCCAGTCCGTTAATGAAATATTTTTTTGATTTGCCAAATGAGTCAACGTTGGTACAATTCGCGCTACGCTGTTAAAGCAACATACAATCACTGATATTCCTCTCGCCATAAAATTTTAACTGTGGGATAAACTTTTTAATTGTAGTCCCTTATACCGAAAATAAGTATTTATTCATTTCTTACTAAAAGTGAATATTTATATTCTTGCCGGAAGTAAAAAATGCCGTCCTGTCAATACCTTTGCAGTTGATAAAACATCAGCTTCAATTTGCTTTATGAAAGCAACAAACCAAAAAACCGCAATACAGCGACATGGTATCGGAGGCCAAATATATTCCATCCTGAGGCAGGCATATTTTCTTTGATGAGGAAAATTTTATTTCGCCTTCCGTCTAAGCCACCATCCCAACCATAAACCCGTAACACCCCAGGATACCAATGCATCTACAAGGTGAGCCGTAAGGTCGAAGCTGCCATACCATATATGCAAAGTGTAGGGGGCATTGAGGAACACGATAATACCCGTTCCTATAGTACCGAGAAAGATGGTTCCAAATGAGGGGGCAGGTATTTTTACAAGCAGCCAGCAAAGCAACCACACCACAATGATATCAACAACCAAACTTCTACCCATATTCATAAACATCTTGCTCATACCAGGCATGCTCTTGTGATACACCACCTGGGCCCATGGCTTTCCTTCCATTGCTTTCATCTGCTTTTCCATTTCGTCTCCCGAAGTACCCGGAGCAATGGTAGGCATCATATAAGCGCCGTCAGTACTGAACTGTGTTCCCAGGTAAGCCAATACGCTGTCCTGCTTTGGTGTGTATTGCTGTTGCGCTTCATGAAGGTTTAAGGCGCCCCATGAAAGAAATTGCCATACAAAAAAAATAATGCCACCAACGATGGCACCAATGATTGTTTTTTTCATACAATAAGTTTTGGTTTAGACTAACAATATAAAAAAGAAAAACAGGATTTAAAAGTGACTACGGATAAATCTACAAGATCCTCTATCGGAAATCCAGGGGTTATCCCCATAAAGGCTTTCAAGGCTGTGCGACATCGTTACAGTGTGAAATCCGGCTAAGGGCATTTGTGCAAATAAATAAAATGCTAACGAAATTTTCATCCGCCAAAAGTCTTGGATGATTTTCATGTTCCTTAAAAATGGAGAACCTGAAATACTTTTCCTTATTCAATCTATTCTTCTCCAGGTCAAATGTCTTATACAAATCCTTGTGCTAAATGATATTCTACCAGCCCGTCTATTGGAGCTTTAATAATTTTTCCCTGCGGCATATTAAACTCACGGGTTACTTCCCATAAAATATCTTTGAACGTAGATCCCACTGTGCCGACGCAATTAAATGTGTAGGTTTTATAACCAGGGTAATGCCTCACAAGGTTTTTGAAAAGATCGTAAAATGAAGTTCTTACCAAATCATAGAAGTATTTATTATGAATGTGGTCTCCCGCAAATCTGCTAAATTCAGCGCAGAATATGTTACCCAAAGGCTGCCCGTATAAGCGTTCGAAAATGGCCTCTTTATCTAAATGGAATGTTTCATAAAAAAGTTTGGTTATTTCATCCGGCATATATCCTCTTATATAATCACCCAATAATTTTTTACCTATTGCGGTTGCGCTTCCTTCATCCCCGAGGATGTATCCAAGGGAATCAATATTTTGAGTGATTTTTTGTCCATCATAAATACAGGTATTCATTCCCGTTCCGAGGATAGCAGCAAAGCCGGGTGCGTTACCGAGTAAAGCCCTTGCGGCCGCAAGCAGATCCAGTTCAATAAAAATTTTTGCACGATTGAAAACAGCTTTTATTGAATCAGTTAATACAAAGTCCTTCCCCGGAAAACATCCGGCTCCATAGTAATATACTTCCGCAACTTCGTCATATAAAATTCCAACAGGCAAATGTTGTTTAAGTGAATTGACGATGTAAACAGTATCAACAAAATATGGGTTATAGCCTTCCGTGTTGAAATACTGTTTTTCGCCATCCTGCTTTATAAGGCACCAGTTTGTTTTAGAAGTCCCACTGTCTGCTATTAATATCATGGTTGCATTTTAAAAATCAGTTTACCGGTTTTCTTCCAATCTTATGTCCTGCTATAGCATAGTATCCTATCATTACATAACACGGAATCACCATCCAATATGCCTGTTGCGCATTCACGTGATCCGCTAACCAGCCATACAACAATGGCAGCAAAGCTCCCCCGGATATTGCCATCACCAGGAATGAAGAACCGATCTTCGTAAATTTTCCCAATCCCCCAATAGCTAATGGCCAGATGGAGGGATACATTAGTGAATTTGCCAGGCCAAGCAATGCAACAAACATCACCGAGACGTGTCCCTGCGTAAAAAGCGCAAGCATTGCAAAAAAAATTCCTAGGCCAGCAGAATACCTGAGTGCAACTTTTTGGCTGAAATATTTTGGAATACAAATGATTCCTACCAAATAACCGGCAAGCATTCCCATCAATGTAAAAGAAGTGAAAAACTTTGCGGTAGACAGGGAAATGCCCTGGTAGGTGCCGTATGTAATTATAGTATTACCGGCAATAACTTCTATTCCTACATAAAGGAACAAAGTAAACATGCCAATAAGCAAATGCGGAAAATGAAAAATATTTTTTTTGGAAGAAAGAATTGGAGCACCTGAAATAGCTTCTTCCATCGGCTCTTCATTTATTTCCGGAAGATCGGAACGATAAATAAAGAAAGCAAGGCCAATCAATATAAGCGTAATGATTGTGTAGGGAAAGATAACTTTTTGCGCCAGCGCATCTAACGCCTTTTCTTTATCAATCACATTCATGTATTTTAATTGCTCCGTAATTGCATCCGCATTGTTTAAAATAACGGCGCCAAGAATAGCCGGTGCTATAATGCCTGCAATGCCGTTACAAATTCCCATTATACTCATGCGTTTGGCAGCACTTTCTTCGGGTCCAAGTATTGTGACATAAGGATTGGCTGCAGTTTGCAATGCAGCAAGGCCTGCTCCCTGTACAAACAGGCCCAGCAAAAAGATACCGTAAGTGCGATAAATGGCAGCGGGAATAAAAATGAGCGAGCCCACCGCAACCAATAGAAGCCCAAGAGACATTCCGTTTTTGAAGCCTGTAATCTTCAGTAAGGCAGCAGATGGAACAGCCATAATAAAATAAGAAATGTAAAATGCAAAAGCGACTAAGTATGCCTGGAAGTTATTGAGTTCACAGGCGATCTGCAGGTAAGGAATCAATACCGAACTCACCCACGTTACAAATCCAAATATAAAAAACAATGCCCCGATAATTACCAGTGGATTCAATCTCTTTTTACTTCTATTCATAATTGATCTTCTATGGCAATATTAGCCTGCTATGTTTTTGGTAAATGATCCAGAGCATGTTTCACGCTTCCATACGTCAGCAACAGTTCCTTTGCTTTTTCATAATCTGCAATTTCAGCTCTTTCCATCAACATCTTCACGCTGCGATCGAGCATTTTTTCATTCAGCATTTTCATATGTACCATGCGGTTGTCCTCTACCCTGCCCAGTTGTATCATTACGGTAGTACTAATCATGTCAAGGATCATTTTTTGTGCGGTGCCACATTTCATACGCGTGCTTCCGGCTAAAATTTCAGGGCCGGTTATTACCTCTACCGGAAAGTCTGCCTGAGTAGCGATGGGCGAATCGGGGTTGCTGACAATGCAGCCGGTGGTAATATTTCTTGAACGACATTCGCGCAATGCAGCCAAAACGAAGGGTGTGGTGCCACTTGCAGAAATACCAACGACCATATCTTTTTCTGAAACTTTTTCATTGTGCAGCATGGTCCAACCGGCGGTTGTATCATCCTCCATTTCTTCGGGTGCCTCTACCAACCTGTCAAGTCCACCTGCTAAAATCACATTGAAAACGCCTCGCGGAATTCCGAAGGTGGTTGGCAATTCAATCACATCAAGAACAGACAACCTTCCTCCGCTGCCTGTAGCAACATAAAACAAACGGCCGCCTTGTTTTAGTTTTGAAACTATTGCCTTAATCAATGGATTTATGTGCGGCAAAGATTTTTTGATAGCTATCGCAACAGTCTCATCTTCGCCATTGATATTGGCTGTAATTTCTTCAACCGTCATTTTTTCAAGGTTTCTATACTTTGATGGTTGTTCCGTTATTTTTATCATGTCTGGTTTATGATTTTATCAAATTTAAAATTCGTCCCGGTCGCCTGGTGTGTGGGTCTCAAAGTAAGATAATATTAAGTCCCGTGAATTAGTCTGTATCCAATAAAATAATTTTGCATGGTGCATGACAGCCTGAGCAAAAAATTCTTACAAATTTTTTAGGTACTGGCTGTGAAATTTTTGTGTAACTCTATGGAGCTTAATCCTGGTCTCTCCTTTCAAAATAAGATTGTATAGATTTCAAAATCAAAACCAGGATTGCGAGTTGGCGTTTTCATCGCCGAGTGTTTGTTTTGGCGCTGGAATTTCGTGGGTTAAAATTTTTTCTGAACCCCTTTCTTCCGGTTCATGAGCAGTGGTTGTTTCTGCACTGGGTTTTGTGATAATTCCCTCAACGATGGTATCCTTTTCTATATGTACTTCCGATGTGACGATATTGCCCCTTACGTATGCCCCGGTTTCCAGTGTGGTTTTGCCTGTGCATTTTATATCTCCTGTTACCTTTCCGTAAACCGTAACGCCGGATGCATAAATATCTCCGCGTATTACAGCTCCTTTCAGAATCGTAACCTTACCTTTTACAATTACATCTCCATTTATTTCGCCGGCAATTTTGCCTGGCTGATCAGCTGTGAATGTACCGGTGATTGCCATTCCCTTTGGCACAAAGAAATCACCCTTGCGCGACGCATCAAATATGTTTTCAAGTTTCAGCAAAGTGCTAATGATTAATGCAGTTTTTACACTGCTGTGTTGTCAAAAAAAGAAATTGCTGTTGTTGCATTGCCAAGATCTATACCTATGCTGCGTGACTCGTTGGTATCAGAAATACGCAATGAATTATATAGATAGCCAATGCTGATAATGGATTCCGGGTGAGGCACCACTTCAACGGGTATAAAGCCCGAGAATTCTTCTGCTACTGCATTTGACAGTTCTTTATAATTGGCCCCACCTCCCATCAGGTAAATCTTATCGCATATTTCAAGGTCGGCATCCGTAAAGTGTTTACGAAGTAACGGCGACACCACTTCCTTATAATACTGCGCAAGTAATTCTTTACGCAGATCGCCGATATCAATACGTTTACGGTTGCTAAAAAGCGACCCTTTCATGAAAACATCATCCATTTGGTGTTCGTTCTTCATCTCCAGGTAATATTTCTGTCCCATTTCCCTTGTAAGATTTGCGACCACATACCTTATTCCGTGCGAGCTAAAACTTGTACGGTGTATCAATCCATCGGTGGTCGCCATCGCTCCTTCCATGGTACCAAAGCCGAAACTCAGGGCAATAAAATTTTCCTTGTCGGCATTAGCAAAAGTTTTCTTGAGACCAATGATGCCGCCCACAATTTCCGGTATCACCTCATATACATCTACGTCAAAAGTGCTTTTTCGTAAAGACCCTTTCCTGTTATAAGTACGCGTATCAAAGTCAACCATGAAATGCCTTTTGGCAAGAAATTGTTCTGCTGCGGCCTTGTAAACATTGTAAGTAGAAAAAGGAAAGCCAATGGTAATGGCAAACGGCTGCTGAACTTTTTCAAGCACGCTTACAATAGAAGCCCTGAAAAGAATATCAAAGTCTTCCTCTGTGGGCGCTGCATTTACCACCCTCCCTGCATTGACGGCTCCCTTCCTTGCGAGATTTCCAACTAAAAACCAGTCATCTTCTCTCTTTATCTTAAGGCCATTCAAGAGGTCCTTTGCTGAATTTTCAGAATTGCCAAATGCTGTTTCAAAAACGCTTGGGAAGCTAATGGTAGAAATATTCATATTGGAGATTATATAGTTTGAAATATAGCAAATATTTTGAAAACATAGATATTTTATGTATAAAGCAAATGCATGCATAAGTTTGATAGTATAAATTTATATTGCGATATGCCATCCATTGGGCAAAGCTGCTGGCGAAAAGGAAATTGGTTGAACCCGGGATACTAAACCTTCCGTTCCTAACTTTAAAAGCGCCCATTAGAAAAAATTCCCTAAATTCATGTCTCTTTTTAAACATATTTTGTATTCTTCGTATTTCTTAACTTTTAAATTTTCCGAAATGAAAAAGAATTTTTTTAAGCAAATAGCAGGCATTGCATTTCTTGGTGTTCTCTTTTTGGCTTTTCAATCGTTCGTTCTAAAAAATGATGACACCAAAACGGTAACGGGAGAAATTCTGGATATGAAATGTTACATGGCTTCGGGAGCACATGGTGATAGCCACAAAGAATGTGCTGCCACCTGCGTAAAGGGTGGTTCTCCGATGGGCATCCTCACTGACGATGGGAAAGTTTACCTGTTAATTGAAGGCAGTAAAAATGCTGATGCTTACAATTCGGTAAAAAACTTTGCCGGTGAAAAAGTAACTTTAACCGGCACTGTATCTGAAAAAAATGGAGTTGACGCAATAATTGTAACCGAGGTAAAAGCGAAGGCCTAAACCGCTGATCTTGCCACAGGTTTGACGATTGTGCCTGGCCATTAGTATATTTATCAGGCTTTATAATTTACATGCAACGAGCCGGGGAATAAGGATAACCCTGCTAACAAGTATGCGTTTTGCTGTCCAGAAATTTGGCGGCAGTTCCATAATTTGGTTTTGCGAATCGCCAGGGTGAAATATGTAATCTCTTGCCTCCGCAAGCTTAAAATATTTTAAGTAGTCACAAATTTTCTTACGTTTTCCACACCATGATATTCAAGGGAGATAAAATATCAGAATCATATTTTTATACAAGCCGGCAACAAATTGCATGATAACCGGCATAATTTATAAGCACAAATAAATCACTTATAGTTTTGTTGTTTTTAGTTCTTCGGCTTACATTGTCGTACAAAATTTATTTTACATGAAACGATTCGCTTTCCTGGTATTGTTATTTATTGCCGGCGCAGTCAGCGCACAGCAAAAAGTGATTCCGCTATATAACGGCGCCGCACCCGGTTCTGAAAACTGGAACTGGAATGAGGCAGAGAACGATAACAATATGTTTAACACAAAAGTGGTGTATAATGTAACAAAGCCTACGCTTACCGTATTTACACCAGATGCATCAGTGGCAACAGGCGCCGCAGCTATCATATGTCCAGGGGGCGGCTTTCATACTCTTTCTATTAATAGTGAAGGCAACGATGTTGCAAAGTGGCTCGTAAAAAAAGGTGTTACTTGTTTTGTTTTAAAGTACCGGCTGGTGCACAGCCTGACGGATGACCCGGTAAAAGAACTCATGGATCAAATGGGTAAGCCTGCATTTGATGAAGGTAATAAAAGAGTAATACCTATGGCGATCGCAGATGGAAGAGCTGCGATCACTTATGTACGTTCGCATGCCGCTGAGTATAATATTAAACCGGACCAGGTTGGCATCATTGGCTTTTCCGCAGGCGGCACTGTTGCCGGTGCAGCTGCCTATAATTATACTGCAGAAAACCGCCCTGATTTTGTAGCGCCCGTTTATGCATACATGCCTCCGGAATTGCAAGGCACTATTGCCGCAGATGCTCCTCCCATGTTCATTGCAGCTGCCTCCAACGACCAGTTAGGCCTGGCGCCACATAGTGTTGATCTTTATAATAAATGGCTTTCGGCAAAGCGTCCCGTTGAATTGCACATGTACGTAAAAGGGGGGCACGGCTTTGGCATGCGTACACAAAATATTCCCACAGATACCTGGATAGACAGGCTCGGTGACTGGCTTTCCACTGAAGGTTTTATTCAAACGTTACCACAACCAAACTCGCAGCAGGTAGAGGGTATGCAAAAATCGCTTAAAGATTGGCCTAACATGAAGCGTTATGAAGAAGCAAATAAAAATCTGAAGCCTTCCAACGAAAAGCGTATTGTATTCATGGGTAATTCCATCACCGATGGATGGATAAGAATTGATTCAGCATTTTTTTCGGATCATCCTTACATAGATCGTGGTATCAGCGGCCAGACCACGCCACAAATGCTCCTGCGTTTTCGGCCCGATGTAATTGATCTGAAACCGGCGGCGGTCGTGATCCTGGCAGGCATAAACGATATTGCGCAAAACACCGGTCCAATGACGCTTGAGCAAACTTTTGGCAACATTGTTTCTATGGCTGAGCTCGCCAAAGCAAATAATATCCGCGTGGTAATCTCTTCCGTATTGCCGGCATTTGATTTTCCCTGGCGCCCGGGTTTAGCACCTGCCGGTAAAGTGGTGCTGCTTAATGCCATGCTTAAAGATTATGCAAATAAAAATAAAATTGTCTATCTCGATTATTTTTCAGCAATGGCAGATAAAAGGAAAGGCCTGCCGAAATCACTATCACAAGATGGTGTTCATCCAAACCTCGCAGGATATAAGATTATGGAACCGATGGCCGTGAAAGCGATTGCAGAAGCATTAAAAGGAAAATGATAGAAATGCAGATTGAGATTAGTCGTTTGATCTGGAGGATGAAAACATACAACAATCAGCCACTGTCATAAAGAACTCCGTCTATTTGCTTTTAGTCTGTAAGTTCTATCCAAACCGGCGCATGGTCACTGGACTTTTCCCACCCGCGTACATTACGATCAACTCCGGCAGCATGTAGTCGCTTTTCAAGATGTGGACTGAGCAGAAAATGGTCAATGCGTAAACCTGCATTGCGGCTGTAGGCATTACGAAAATAATCCCAAAACGTATAAATCACTTCCTCGGGGTATAGTTTTCGGATTGCGTCTGTCCATCCCTGTGAAAGCAAAGTTTTAAAAGCCAGACGGGTTTCCGGGCGGAACAAGGCGTCATTCACCCAACGCTCGGGTTTATAAACATCCAGTTCAGTGGGCATTACATTGTAGTCTCCTGTCAATACTACGGGAATACCTGATGCAAAAAGTTCGGCAGCATGGAGAGTAAAACGCTCGAACCAACGCAATTTATAGTCGAATTTAGGCCCGGGAGCGGGATTACCATTTGGCAGGTAGAGGCAACCCACACGGATGCCGTTGACGGTTGCCTCGATATAACGACTGTGGCTGTCATCCGGATCGCCGGGAAGCACCCGCCGCACCTCTTCCGGCTTTTCGTTACGGGAAAGGATTGCGACCCCGTTCCAGCTTTTTTGTCCATGCCAGATCGCATGATACCCGGCGTCCAGGATGGCTTGTTCAGGAAATTTTTCCTGGGGTGCTTTCAACTCCTGGAGACAAGCGACGTCCGGTGAAGTTTCATTAAGCCAACGCAGCAACACAGGCAGGCGGCCGTTAACACCATTAACATTATAGGTTGCAATTTTCATATTAAGATTTGTCGATTTATTGGCCTAACGAAATATAATTCGGGGCATGGTTAATATTAGGATGCAATTTTACAACTAAAATTTTATTGATGGTTTCTATTAAAAAGGAATAGCAACACCTTATCGCGAAAACCCTTTTTCTATCCTTGCGGGCTATTGAAGCCGGTAATTTTTTTGATAATTTTTTTTGATCTTTACTTCAAATTATTCAAACAGAAACTTTTTCGAATTGATTAAAATTGCGCCGGACAAATGGAAACATTTTTATGTCGGGATATTGATGGGAGCGGTTTTACAAATCGTGACGTGGTATATGATGCCACAACATTTTTCCGCCAGTATCATCACCTCTTTCATTTTAGTGATTGCAATTAGTTATGGCTTTGAATTATATTCATTAATAACTAAAAAAGGGCACTACGAAATTTTAGACGCTATTGCCGGTATTATTGGCGGAGCCATTGGAATGGGGACTATTCTGTTATGCCTTTACCTTCAAAACGATACCGCGTTTTATTGAAGCGAAGCCAGGTCCCCGGCAAAATATATTCTCAAAAAATTCAACAAAGGAACTAAATAAAGATACTTTTTTATAAAATCACCATGAATAAGCAGTTAATAAAAATTGGTTTATTTCTTTGCCTTTTACCATTCTCTACTCTTTCAATTTAGCAGCACAGAAAACTCAGGGCAAGGATAATGCTCCAAATCGTATCCTCAAAATTTTAGAGCTGCGGACATTTTTCGGTTTTACCCAGAGTGATAAGTACCTGGTAATAAACCCTAAATTATTTTTGTTCGAAGTAGCAACGTAATAACTCAATATTTATTGTGCGCTGAGCAAACGATTTACAAGAAATCATAAAAATTAGAATTTTAACTAAATTTTTTCATTACGTTTTAAATTTTATCTAATAAATGAAACGGCCCTTTGTAAAAATTATCCACCGGAGCCGCTTAAATTTTAGAAATGGCACCAGAATGATACGGCAGTAATTTTACGGTATTGCATTTTTGGAAATTCCACTCTATGTTTGCCGTCTGAATTAGAAATGCTCTTACCTCGGTATTCCTTTTTCACCACAAGCTCCAATCTTTTTTTCGAATTACCTGTTTATTCCATCTTACTGAAATTCCTAAATGTACTTACAGCAACCCTGTCAGACACAATTTAAGAAACCTCAAACCACAAAGAAAAATGAACAGAATTTTTACCAAAACAGGCGTATGCCTAATTTTATTTGTATTATCTGCCCTGATCACAAATTCTACTCAGGCTCAATCAGTCCCAAAATTAAAATTCAGGCAACCGGCACTCGTGTCCGGAGTTAACGGTGCAGTTGGCGCTACTTATAAATTTTCAAGCGTAACATCGGGCGTTGATGCATTTATAAAAATTGAAAGTATAAATAACGGCGCAATCCTGGTAAATATTGACGACTCAATCGTTGGGTATTATGACGCCTGGCAACCAACCGTGGGCGGCCCAAATGCTGTAGGATCCTCATATATTAAATGGGATATTGAATTTAAAACGCCAGGGGGTATCCCTTATTCATTCGCCGTGGTGGATGCTACTGCTATAGACGTTGATGGCGATAACGTAAGTATTAGTGAATTTGTGGGCGTAAACGGTCAAGCCAGTTATAGCATGCCTACATTAATCCCTACATTGTTAAATGTTGTTAGTGCAAGTGATACTGATAATGTAAATGGAGATGATCCAAGCCCTAATAATCTTTGGGCGTTCGGACCTGTTGTTAACCGTTATGACATCGACACTTCTTCAGAAGACGTGAGAATAAATTACCATTTTACTAATATTTCAAAAATAAAATTTTATACCGGCTCTACTGTGAGAGCGCCGGGTGGTGCTTTGAACCGCTACCACTCCATATATTTTATGGATATCAAAAATCAGAACTGGAGCGTGTTGCCGGTTTCGTATCTCAACTTTAACGCTATACTAAATAATAAAGCGGTGAATTTGGCTTGGGCCGTAAACGCCGAATTTAAAAATGATCAGTTTGAAGTCGAAAGAAGTTTTGATCAAATCCATTTTGCTACTTCCGGATTGGTGTTAGGCGCTCAGTCAACTAACCATGGCGTAAATCAATTTAGCTTTATCGATAAAGATGCTGAAATCTTAAGGCACAATATTATTTACTACAGGTTGAAGCAGGTAGACGCTAATAGCAATTTTACCTACAGTGCGGTTAAGAGTGTTCGCATTAATGAAGCGGTAGCAACAAAGGCAACAATTCAGGTAATGCCAAACCCTTACATGGATAAACTGAACGTAAATTTCGAAAGCAATACCGGAGGAACCGCAGAAATAAGATTAATCAGCGCCTCTGGGACGCTTGTAAAAACAATGACAGCTTCGGTCAACAAAGGTTATAACAATTTATTGGTAGAGGACCTACGTGGTCAGAATCCGGGAATGTATGTCGTAAACATTATTGTGAATGGCGTTTCTCTTAACAGTCAAAAAGTAATAAAGAAATAATATAGAAAGCAGCATCGCCGTAGGCTCATAAAAATGATGAAGCCGTCTTCCGAAGGGACGGCTTCTTTATTTATATGTCATGTCGTAAAAGGCAAAACCAGGTTACCTGAAAATATTTTTGCGCAACCCTGGTTTAATTTTATGAAAAAAAACGGCGATTGCTATATTGACTTATAAAAAAATTTATCGAAACTTAAAAATCGCGATGGAGAAAAAATATGTATAGTGTTAATAAATTAAAAGCAGCTCTGTTTTTAAAAATATTGTCACCCTTATACAATGGCAAAATATCTACAAATTCAAATTCCAAAAGGCTGTGAAGAAAATTGGGATACTATGCAACAGCAAGCCAATGGAAAGTTTTGTAATTCCTGCCAAAAAAACGTGGTAGACTTTACACGGATGACAAACGAACAATTGGTTCAGTTTTTTAAAAACAGAAAGGATCTTGTTTGCGGAAGGCTTACTTCGGATCAATTGAATACCGGTATTCCAATTCCGGCAAAAAGAATTCCATGGCTAAAGTATTTTTTCCAGATAACTATTCCGGCATTTTTATTTTCATCAAAAGTAATAGCGCAGGGAAACTTAAAAGTTCAGCAACACAGCCACGCTTCACATGTTGGTGCCAAACAGGGTGGGAAATTGTCATCTTCCAAAACAACTAAAGCGGTATCTGCAATTAAATTTGATGAAAGCCCTTTCGAAGAAAAAATTTTAATTAAGTCACATGAAAATAAAATTGACACAGAGAAATTTCCTTCGGTTGGGTTGGGAAACAGAGCATGTGATGATCCTCGTAGGAGGTATTTCCAGCACGGTGTGCAAGCGGATAGATAATAAAATCAAGTCGGCAAAACCTATCATAAATAAAATCTTCACGATCTTTCGTATCCAATCAAGTCTTCTTCACAACTAAATATTAAATGGAGAAACCCCGTTACCGCAAGTCAAATCGTTGAAATTTATAGCGAGTCAGGAATTTTACTTCAGGAAGAAATTTTCAACATACCAAAAAGCAACTCCGGCGAATACCTTAATATTAATAACCTGCAACCTTCAGTTTATATAATTAAAATCAGAGACAACAGAACAAATCGCTCTTCTTCGCAGCAATTTATCGTGCAATAATTTATAGCTATTCTTTTTAGTTTTTTAAGAAGCGGTATTTAATGCAGTTGGTATTTTTCCCTTTAACAAAACTTTGATGTTTGATTCTATGAAATTTAGTATCCGTTGGGATCTCTATGAAAAAAAACTACTGTATATGAAACAAATACTTCCTGTCATTTTGCTGGCGCTGCCTTTATTTTCCCTTTCACAATACACTTATAAAAACCTCCATGTAAACTATGCTGACGCAAATGTCCATAAAAGTTACACATACGAAAACCTGCGTCTCTACCCGGTGTATGCAAATGAAGATTTCAAAAATGAATTTAAAAATATTGGCAAATATTTTACGCTTCGTGATGCCATTGCAAAAAACAAAATAAAGATCTCTGAAAAAAGCAATGGCGGCAGCGTAAATAATCTTACGGTCGAAAATATTTCCGGCGATACAGTCATTATAATTTGCGGCGATATCGTAAAAGGCGGAAAACAAGACCGGATTATCCAGGACGACATCCTTCTCAAACCTAAAAGCGGAAAGCAGGATTTAAAAGTATTTTGTGTAGAGAGCGGGCGCTGGACTGCAGGTGCAAATACCAGGGTCTCGTCCCGTGATTATGCAGCGACGCCACCGGCGGAGTTCAAAGGCTACTATAATAAAGGCTCAATGAGCTTACGCAAAGTAGTAGAAAAAGAAAAAGACCAGTCCAAAGTCTGGGCAAAAGTGGACGAAATAAATAATGCTAATAAAACAATAACCTCCACAAAAACTTATACGGCGTTAAGCAACTCAGCTGAATTCAATAAGAAGCTTGAAAGATATTTCCAGTTCTTTAAAAATAAATTTGCAGCAGAAGAAAACGTAATAGGCGTAATGGTAGTTACCAGCAATAAAGTGTTAGGCTGCGACATGTTTGCTACGCACGAAATGTTCAACAAGCAATTTGAAAGTCTCCTGCATTCTTATGTAACGGAAGCCATTGTCAATGGAGGCAATGTTATCATTTCCTCCTCTATTGTTAAAACATACCTTGATAAATTGTTAGGCAACGAAACAATACAAAAAGCGACCTTGAAAGAAAAGGGAAATGCTTTCGTTGACAAGGGGAAGAAATTAAGGGTGTCATGTTTTGATTAGTTCTTTTAGATTACTGTTGCCCTATAGCTTTTGAGAAGCGATATCTCCGGCTTTCCTGGAAGAAAAGTATCGAAAACGGTCGATGGCTGTGATTTTTGAAAAGGTAATTTTTGATACGAAATCCGGAACAATTATAAGGCCTGTTACGGGAGAAATAAAACTTTGCGTTGCGATTATTTTAGCACGCCCAAGCTGTCTAATTCCTGCATTGAAACAGACGGCGGCAAAATATTATTTTGAATTTTGCGTATCACAAGCTTCGCAGTTTTTTGTGCATTTGCCATAGTGCTAAATCCCTTGTTACCCGGCAAGGCCGGTATACCTGGCTGATGAATATACAATGTATTGTTTCTATAAATGTCGTACCCGAAACCTATCGTTACAATTTTGCTTTTTGAAGTATCATTCCTGAAAATTCTGATTTTTAAAGAATCATTACTTTGTGTTGATGTTAGAGGTGTATGAATGGCTTTTACCCTGCCAGCTATTGTATTTTGCTGTCCTTTACTATGTAAAATAAAAGCAAGAAAAAGTGACGGGAAAAATAATCTGTTCATGTAGCCAATCGGTTTATGCATTATTCACTGGCAATATTCCCAGAAATCTTTTTTATACGAGCCATCTGTTCCTGTTCCAATGTATGCTTTGCTACCTGTAACAAAACTCATGGCACTGTGGCGTGCTGTACCCCCGAAGTCTAATTTCTGAGTCCATGCATTTGCCACCGGATCGTATTCCCAAAAGTCTTTTCTAAAAGTGCCATTGGTTCCTGTTCCAATGTACCCTTTAGAGCCAATAGCAAAACCAGTTGCGCCCGTCCGGCTGGTGCCGGCAAAGTCCAAAACCTGGGTCCACGCATTACCTGTGGGGTCGTACGCCCAGAAATCTTTTTTATAGGCACCCGTTCCGGACAACTGTCCCAGTCCGAAATAGCCTTTACTTCCTATACAAAAACCGGTGCCACCGCTCCGGCCAACACCTCCAAACGTGGCTTTCGAAGTCCAGCTATTTGTTGCCGGATTGAATTCCCAAAAATCAATTTCATCAATGCCATCATACCCCATTCCAATATAACCTTTTGTGCCGATTGCAAAACCAGCTCCACCACTTCTGCCTGATCCGGCAAAGTCAGTTTTCTGTGTCCAGCCATTAGCCACGGGGTCATACTCCCAAAAATCTTTTTTATAAACACCATCGTATCCAACGCCAACGTATCCCTTACCGCCAATGTTAAAGCCGGATGCACCTGACCTTGCAGTGCCGCCGAAATCAGCTTTCTGAGTCCAGGTATTGCTTACAGGATCAAATTCCCAAAAATCTTTTTTGTAAGCTCCATCATACCCCGTACCGGTGTAGCCTTTGGCGCCAATTGCAAACCCCACCGCCTGGTTACGAGCCAACCCGCCAAGATCGGCCTTCTGTGACCACGCTCCATTACAGGTAGGTCCAACCGGGACGCCGTTATTCAAAACACCCGAACCTCCAAACGAAATCCAAGAAGTTGCATTCCACATTTCAAGAGAGTTATTATCTGTATTAAAAATCAGAAGACCGGTGGCAGGCGAATTTATAGCATCACGTTGCCCGGTCGTCATTCTTGGAAGCAACAGGCCGCTGTTGATAGAACTGATTTCTACTTTTGCCGAAGCGGCAGGACTTGTTGTGCCTATACCTACATTTTGAGCCCTGGACGCCAGACACCAGAACAATAGCATTGAAATAAAAAATGATTTCATAAAAGTCTTTTTAGAATTTTTGCAAGCTCCTTTATTTTATTCGCGGCCGTTCTTTTCCGCATATACGGTAAACAGGAATGTCTCAAAGCGTTACTGCATAGCTTTATCAAATATAATTTAAATTGGAAGGGATTTTTGGAAGCCTTAAAAATATTTAGCAGAAGGTCATACACACATAATAACCGGCTCAATCCCGTATAATCTTTTCTTGCTGGCAGTTATTATATTTTTTCCAGGTCGTGTTTTGCCAGATTACTTTCTGCATCGCCGGTGTTCAACGTCGAGGCTGGTTCGAAAAGCATTACGCAAACTTCCTGCTCTGCCACCGGCCTGTGCTCAACACCTCTTGGAACAATGATGAACTCGTTTTTATTTATCTCAATTGTTTTATCGCGGAACTCCATTTTAAAACTACCCTTTAGCACATAAAACATTTCATCCTCAGCATCATGCTTATGCCATACAAAGGCACTGTCAAATTTTACAAGCTTTACCTGTTGACCGTTAAGTTCTCCCACAATCCTGGGATTGAAATAATCAGAGAATAATGAAAGCTTTTGTTCAATATTAATTTTATCCATGATTTATTTTTTTATTGATCAATCTTCAACGGCAAATTGTCCTCTTTACTCCGTTCCCTTAGGGACAATAACATAAGGTTTGAAGGACAGCCCGCACCACGTCGCTAAAATAAAAATAGCAAATCAAGTAATGCATTTTGCATTGTGTAATAATGAAACAATAGTAAAGCCAATATTTCAGAAATGTTACTGGAACGAATAAATATTTTTTAAAAAAACCGTTAAACCACCCTTGCATTTATTCGGTATTTTCCCCACTTTAGCATAAGCAATTTATTCCTTAACAATAAGTCACTGCTTTCTTAGCAGTTGATTTTTTGAATTGCAGTAACCCCGTTCTTATGATCTTGCATAACCCTTGCGAATTATCACCAACGGAACAAGCCGAAAATCCGGTCCAGAGTAGGCAATGAAAGTGCATGCCAACACTATAACCAGGCAAAATAAATTATGGCTACTACATTATCAAAACAGGCTATAGAAGTAAAGCACTGTACCATCAGGCAATTACCAGAAAGTAAATTGATACCGGCCGCAGACACCGCCGTTAAATTAAATCAATTCAATGCTCCGGTAATACACCAGCTAAGACAGGTAATGCCCAACATTGTAGATCATCCATCACGCCTTGCAATAATGACCTCGAAATATTGGGGAATCGGTGGGGTAAAACTAACGGTTGGTTTTCTTGACAATCCTCCTGCTAATCTTCGCAAACGGCTCCTTAGCCATATGAATGCATGGGGGAAATTCTGCAATGTGAAATTCGTTGCATCAAATGTAAATCCTAAGGTGCGTATCAGCAGGTCTACTCCAGCGCCAAATGATGGATACTGGTCCTATCTCGGTACCGATATTCTGCACATTGACGCCAGTGAACCAACCATGAATCTTGACAGTTTTACCATGAACACGCCCGATTCAGAATTCTTCAGGGTAGTGCGGCATGAAACCGGGCATACACTTGGATTTCCACATGAGCACATGCGGGAGGAAATGGTTAATGGCATCGACAGAGAAAAAGCCATTAAATATTTCATGAGAACCCAGGGATGGACAAGGCAGGAGGTGCTACAGCAAGTTCTTACACCCATTGATCGCTCCGCTTTAATAGCAACAGAAAACGCAGATCCAAAATCAATTATGTGCTATTGGTTGCCTGCGGAGGTTATGAAAAACGGAAAAGCAGTTCCTGGCGGAAATAATATTGATAGAATTGATTCCCGGTTTGCCGCAACGCAATACCCTAAGAAAAAGAAAAAATGAAATAGCTAAATCAAAGAAATAAACAGGAGGCAAAAAAAATACTAAGAAGTGGCGGGGGTGGTAATTGACCATTTAAAAAAAAATAAAAAGCGGATAAATTTTTTTGCCTTCAGTTGTTTGCCCAATGTTTACGCAATTTCTCTTAATATAATTTTTCAAATAATCTTTTTATCCCGGCGGTAACGTTCCATTATTAATTCTGGTAGTAAATGCCGAAAGAGTATGGCTACTTCAAACGGCTCACGGTACGTCGCCATTCCTTTTCACTGCTAACACAACTTATTGTTGTCACTTATTGAATATTCGTTTTTATTCACACAAAATTGAAAAATCCAGGTGCATTGATTTGTCCTCGTTATATCCGAGCGTTGTAAAAAAGCAAAAAATTTACAAGGGGCAACCTTTATATACATGACGAGACTTCTCTTTTTTCTTTAAAATTTTTACCACGCAACTGTTTTGCCATAATATTGTAAATAATCATTTTTCAAACCACGAAATGAAACATACGATCGCACTATCCCCGGGCAAACAAAATTTTCTCTTTTCCCTCTTAATTATCGCAGTATTATTCAGCGCATGTACACAAAACGAATCTGTCGATACCAGGATAAAACAAATGAATCCTTCCAAAACGGATAGCCTGGCAAAATCAATAGAATCTCTCGTTAAGCCGGAATTGGCCGATAGCCTGTCATTGAAGTTATGGGGTGTTGATTCACTGGTGATCTCTCCCATTGCCATTGATATTGATGACTCGGGAAAATTATATTATACCACTACTAACAGGCAAAAGAATTCTGAGTTTGATATTCGCGGCCACCAGGACTGGGAGATAGCATCTATACAATTGCAAACCGTTGAAGACAAAAGAGCTTTTTTGCATAAAACTTTATCGCCGGAAAACAGTAAAAAGAATGAGTGGTTGGCAGATGTGAACGGAGACAGTTCTCACGATTGGAAAGACATGACTGTGGAAACAGAAAATGTGTATAAGATGGAAGATGTAAATGGGGATGGCGTTGCTGACCGGACTCAATTAATAGTAGATGATTTCCATGATGAAGTAACGGACGTTGCAGGCGGTGTGCTGGTAAATGGAGGCGATCTTTTTGTTGCCGTTGGCCCTGATCTATGGAGAATGAAAGATAAAAATGGCGACGGCATCGAAGATGAAAAAACCTCTATTTCACATGGCTACGGAATTCATATTGGATTTGGAGGGCATGGTATGTCAGGTGTTGAAATGGGGCCTGATGGCAGAATTTATTGGCAGATAGGTGACATTGGTTTTAATGGAAAAGACAAGGATGGTAACGATTGGGCATATCCCAATAGCGGGGTAATCGCCAGGTCTAATCCAGATGGGAGTGATTTTGAAATATTCGCATCGGGTAATCGCAATACTCATGAATTTGCATTCGATGAATATGGAAATCTTATCGGTGAAGACAATGATGGCGATCATCCCGGCGAAAAAGAAAGACTGGTGTACGTTGTAAACGGGGCTGATATTGGCTGGAGAAGCAATTGGCAATATGGTAAATACAATGATCCTGACAACAATACTTACAAAGTGTGGATGGATGAAAAATTATGGATGCCAAGGTTTGACGGGCAGGCCGCATACATCACACCGTGTATAGATAATTTTGTAAGCGGTCCCGCGGGCTTCCTGTACAATCCCGGTACCGCGTTAAGCCCTAAGTATAAGAATACTTTTTTCGTTGCAGAGTTTGTTGGTAATCCCGCCCAATCGGGAATTTATAGTTTTAAATTAAACGCCGCCGGCGCCACTTTTACACTGGGTGAAAATAAAAGAATCCTGGGAGGGGTGCTGGCAACCGGCCTTGATTTTGGGCCCGACGGTGCTATGTATGTTGCCGATTGGATCGATGGATGGAATACGCATAGCTATGGCAGGATATGGAAACTGGATGATAATAATGCTGCCGCATTACCCGAACGAATAGAAACCAAAAAATTATTAGCTGAAGATTTTTCCAAAAAATCTGAAGATTACCTCGGCGATGTATTAAAGAACCCGGATATGAGGGTGCGAATGAAAGCACAATTTGAGTTGGTAACACGCAAAGACAAAGGAGCTGAAATATTTAAAAAGGTTCTTGCGGAAACGGGCAACCAATTGGCCAGGGTTAATTCAATATGGGGTGTAAGCCAGTTGGCAAGGCAGGATAAAAAGTACGCCTCTATTTTGATTTCTCTTTTGCAGGATAGTGACCCGGAGATAAGGGCACAGGCAGCCAAATGGCTTGGTGATATAAAATATAAAGAAGCAGGAAAAAACCTTATACCCTTGTTAAAAGATTCGTATAGCCGTGCACGTTTCTTTGCCGCTGAAGCGTTGGGCAGGGTGATGTATGAGCCTGCCATCGAGCCCATCATTGAAATGCTGAAAGAGAATAATGATGCGGACGCTTACCTGCGCCATGCAGGAAGCCTGGCACTTGCGAGGATAGGAAAGCCGGGACCTGTAATTGCTTTATCGAATAGCCCTTCACGTGCATTGAGAATTGCAGCCGTGGTAGCATTGAGACGAATGGGCGATGCAGGTATTGCAAAATTTCTAAATGATGCTGATGAATATGTCGTAACTGAAGCAGCACGTGGTATCAATGACGATCTTTCTATTAAAGACGCGATCCCTTCCCTTGGAAATTTATTAAAGACTACCCGCTTCACGAGTGAGGCTTTGATAAGACGTGCTATAAGTGCCAACCTCAGAACAGGAACCGATGCCGCCATGCAAAATCTTATTGATTATGCCTCGAATGAAGGTAATCCGCCGGCAATGCGTGCAGAAGCAATTGAAACCTTAAGTACCTGGACAAAGCCATCTGTGCTGGACCGGGTTGATGGGCGTTTCCGCGGAGTGATTCAACGAGATAGTTTACTTGTAAAAAATAAAGCAGGAGATGCACTGGTAAGCCTGCTAAACAATAAAGAAGCACTGGTACGATTAAGTGCCGTAAAAGCAGTAAGCAAATTAGCCATCAGTCAAGGGGCCGCAAAATTGCTGGCACTTCTTAAAAATGATCAAAATGCTGATGTGAAAGTGGAAGCACTAAGGGCACTGGCAACAATGCAGGATCCATTAGTGGAACAGGCTATTCAAATAGCCCTTACCGGGAAAGATAAAGATGTGAGGGTTGCCGGAATTGACCTCATTGATAAATTGAATATACCACAGCCTTTAAAGGTGAGCTTACTTACAGATGTGATCAATACAAAAACTACTGAAGAAAAACAGGCGGCACTTTTAACGCTCGGAAATTTGGCGGTTGAAAATACTAACAAGGTCTTTGACGGCTTGCTAACACAAATGGCTAACGGTAAACTTTCGCCGGACATTTATTTTGAACTCGGCGCAGCTGTTGACAGTACACACTCACCTGCACTTATTGCCAGGTATAAAGAGGCGACTTCCAAAATATCAAAAGATGAACTAACCGCCTCCTTTGCAGGTAGTCTTTATGGAGGTGATCTGAAACAAGGGAGACGTATTTTTTACAGGAACCAATCGGCTCAATGTATAAAATGCCATTCTTATGACGATATGGGTGGAGATGCAGGCCCGCGTTTGAATGGAGTGGCAGCAAGACTGCCAAGGGAAAAGCTTCTTGAAGCGCTCATCAACCCGAGTGCAAGATTAGCACCGGGCTATGGCGTGGTTAAGCTGGAACTTAAAGATGGGAAAACAATTTCCGGCGTATTGGAAAACGAAAATGATAAAAGCCTTACCATAAAAGCGGGTGAACAGCAAAACACCGTTGTGCCTAAAGAACAAGTGGCAAAACGAACAAATGCAGCTTCAAGTATGCCGGAGATGCGATATATCCTTTCTAAAAAAGAGATCAGGGATTTAGTGAGTTTTTTATCTACATTAAAATAGGGCAGCGTGTTAGATAAACTTCGAATTCCATAATTGGGCGCTCCATTTTGTTAGAATCGCAAAGAACCGCGTAGCATCAAATCCGAACTCCCTCCCGGCTTATTCAAAAGGGGTTTAAGTTGCTTCGCTTTTAAAGCTTATCTTGTAGCAATGAGTACAGATACAAAAGTGCAGTTTGTTTGTTTTGAAACAACATTGGACAAAGATCCTTTTATTAAACGATGGCAGGAGTATACACATTCTGCAAACAGTAATGTTGATGTCACCTTGCAGCAAGGCAAAAAAAACGGAATGTTCAGTTATATTGCACAGCATCGCTTCGTATCCGGAGAATTACTATTTGTCTTTTCCAAGAAACCACGGGCATCGCGTCTTGCGCAGGTGCAGATCATAACAACCCAGGCAGGCGGATACTCTCTCTTACAGGCAGAATGGCTACAGAATGCAATGTCAAATGAACATAAAATTTTTGTTTTCCTGAGCGATCCACGAGCTAATATTGATGCATACCGGCAATTGCCCGTGCCCAATAAATTAAACATCTACGAGGCTTATTTTGAAAATTGCAAGTATGCTTATATCCTTGAGTATTTTGTGAAGATCAAAGATGAAAAAGCGCTCTTTGAGCAACTGAATCTGCATGATACTCCCGCCGATGGAATTTACAAAGAATGCATCCTTGCTAAAAATCCAAAGGAAAATAAGGAAAAAGGTTCTTATGCATGGCCAACATTTTAGCCCTGGAGAGCGTATTCCACAATAAATTCGGCGGCATCATTTTCAGCAGGTTTTACTTTTAATTTTCCTCCATGCGCTTTTACTATATCATAGCCCAAACTTAATCCAGATGGTAAAATCGTTGCAAAAATTTGAAATGCATCCGGCGGCAGTTGAAAACATTTTTTTAATTTAGAAATATTCTTTTCACCGTAATCCACACTATATTGTAATTATGAAAAAAATTATTTTACCAGTAATTTCCGCCTTCTTTCTTCTTTTAGTTCAGCCGGTGCGAGCCCAACAATTTACCCTCGTAAAAAAGGGTATTGCGAAAAGCAGGATTGTTATCCCCGAAAAGGCGACTGTCGTTGAGATACAGGCTGCCAAGGTTTTACAGGATTATATTCAAAGAATTTCAGGGGCGAATCTATCAATTGAGACTGATAAAACGGAACAGCAAAATGGTGAGATTTTAATAGGCAATGTAAACAGGCCTGCATTAAACGCTATACCAAAAGAAAAGCTTGGCAAAGATGGACTGTTTATTAAAAATGATGGGAAACGTCTTGTTATTACAGGAGGAACGGGCAAAGGAATTTTGTACGGAGTCTACACTTTTCTTGAAAAATACCTCGGATGCCGTAAGTATTCGCCGGATGTAACTTACGTACCCAGGAAGAAGACGATTGTTGCAGGCCCGATCAACGATATGGAGTTGCCCGCGTTCACTTACAGGGAAAATTTCTATAGGGATGCATTGGATCCTGAATACCAGCTTTGGCATAAATTAGATTCGCATGTGGGCCCGGGTAAAAGTGAGTGGGGATATTGGGTTCATACTTTTGGTTCTTTATTGAGCCCGGAAGAATATGGGGCATCGCATCCTGAATATTTTAGTTTTTATGACGGCAAGCGGCATGCAGGCATAGTGCCCTCGTGGGACGGCGCCGGTGCCCAACCTGAGGCCCAGCTATGCCTGAGTAATCCCGATGTGCTGGAGGTTGTTTGTAAAAACCTCCAGGCTGCTATTGACAAAAACCCTGAGGCGATCTATTGGTCCGTTAGTCAGAATGATAATGTAAACTACTGTCGCTGTCCGGATTGCGCCGCGTCAGATAAAAAATATGCCGCATTTGCTCCTGAAGAAAAAATGTATTCGACACATGGCGGTTCAAAATATCCCGCCCTTGGTATGGGTTCTATATTGACTTTTGTAAACAAGGTGGCGGAGCGGTTTCCCGGTAAGATCATATCTACCCTTGCATATCAATACAGCCGGGTGCCGCCAAAAGATATTGTTCCTGCGAAGAATGTAAATATTATGTTGTGCAGTATTGAGAGTGCCAGGAACACCACGATGGAAAAGGGTGACACGTCTTTTAGCAGCGACCTTAAAGGATGGGGCCGCATTACAAATAACATTATCGTATGGGATTACGTAATCAGGTTTTCAAATCTTTTTGCCCCGTTTCCAAACCTGCGTATACTGCAACCCAATCTTAAATTCATGCATGACAACAGGGTCTCTGCAGTTTTCGAACAAGGCAACCGTGAGATTGGTGGCGAATTTGCAGCATTGAGGGCCTACATGATTGACAAATTACTCTGGAATCCTGATATAAATGCTGAGGAAGTAATGGATGATTTTCTAACCGGGTATTATGGTAAGGCATCAAAAAACATCAAGGAATATATAGACCTTTTACACGATAATAACATGGAGCAATCCGGATACAAGATGTCTATTTTTGGAAAGCCTGCTTTGGAAAAAGAAACTTTCCTTTCCGATTCGCTTATTACGGTTTACAACAACATTTTTGACGACGCTGAAAAAGCTGTAGCTGGTTCTCCCGAAATTTTACAGCGCGTGAAAACCGCCAGGCTACCGGTGTATTATGCAATGCTCGAAATTGCAAGAGATGAAAAAACAGGGAAGCGAGGAGCCTTCCTCGCTGATGACAGCAGTCATAAAATTGCAAACCCCGCTATAGTCAATATCCTGTATGATTTTGTTTACCAATGCATACGTAATGATGTTACCAAGGTGACTGAATGGAAAACGACTCCACTGGAATACCTGGCAGCATATAAACAGTTTTTGGAATAATGTCATTGAGCAGGACGGTTCGCCATGGAATGCTTCTTAAATTTTTCAAATAACAGATATGGGTGCCGAACAAGTCAGCGCACAATTTATCCTTATCTTCGGGACAAAAATTAAAGTATGAAAAAAGTATTCTCATTTGTATTACTAAGTGTACTGGCCGTTGCGAGTTTTAACAGCTGTGCACAAACGGATAAATCCAAGCGGCCGAGCCCTCCCGCAAAAGTTACTGAAACCATCAGCAATGGTACCACCGTTAGTATTGATTACAGCCAGCCATCATTGAAAGGCAGAACGATTGGCAAGGATGTGGAACCGATGAATGGTAAGCTCTGGCGCGCCGGAGCAAATGAAGCAACGGTGTTTGAAGTAAATAAAGATGTAAAGGTTGAAGGCAAAGCATTGCCTGCCGGAAAATACGCTTTGTTTATGATCGCTAACCCCGGCGAATGGACGATTGTCTTCAACAAAAAATGGGATACGGACGGAGTGTCTGAATATGAAAAAAATAAGGACGAGGATGCATTACGCGTAAATGTAAAGCCCATGTCCGCCGGCACAACCGCGGAAAAGCTCACGTACTCCATTGATAAAAATGGAACAGTAACTTTGTTGTGGGGTGATAAGAAGGTTGCCTTTAAAGTATCTTAATTCAAACTATTTTCTTTTTAACATTAATGGCGGATGTTTTCATTCGCCATTTTTTAATTTAAAAAAAGAATATCCTTCCCCTTGTTTTTTCAAATGTATCATAATGGAGGTTCTGAATATTCTTCCGCCAATACGGATGACTGCCACAAACACAGCTATAACATTATCATTTGTACTGACTTCAATACCTGGTTACACTTTAGCCTGCAATAAGATATTCCCGGCAATACCTGTTTAGGCACCCACTGTTTACTATTTAAATGGGGTTAGCGGCTTGTAATAACCCCGGTGGCTACCGGACCCGGGGACACTTTTTAATTTGCCGCTCTCAGCAGGTAATTTCATCGCAAGACGTAAAAACGCACTGATCTTTTCATTGCGGGCGCCTTAGAGAAGGAGAACTTTGCATGCCGCTGTGAATTCCTAAGGAATTTCCTCTGATACTCTTCTCATACATTCCCCATACATTCCTACCATACACTATCCATACACTATCCATACACTATCCATACTTCATCCATACACTATCCATACACTATCTCATAGTGAAAAAACTTTACAGGTTAAGATGATACTATTGAATGGACTTTATGGTTTTTGCGATTTTACTAAATGAGCTTTACAGTTATTAATTTATTCCGGCTTTGGCTTTGCATGTTTATTATTTGCTTTTCATTTTTTAATTAAAGTTTGTTTTGTGCGCTTTTTGGGGGAAGGTCCCTGATCCTCATAAGCGGTCTTTGCAATTAAATATATTTTGTTTGCAAACGGCTGTAACCGCTGAGGCATAATTTTAAAATACCCGGAAACCACGGGCGGAAGAAAAGGTCCACTAATAGTATTTGATGTGTTCGCCAGACAAATTCGATAAACAATAAATGCCCGGCGCTTCCCGTTATAATCCTGATTTTTTTCATGAATATTTCAAACGATACACCTGAAATAAGGCCAGAATAAGACTGGCCTTTTTTATTTTAATTTCTTCCTTATAGCTCCGCCATTCCACACTTTTAGGGTTTTACAACCTAAGAGCCGGGAGCGGAATATCTGCAGATCCGAGGGATAATTATTCCTGAGAATGCAGCGCTATCCTATTGCCTTCTGTGTCAATAAAGGTAGCCATATACCCGATCTCAGGGCTTATCTGCGTTTTGCCCATTGTTACCTGGCCCCCTTCCGATTCTATCCGCCGGAGTATCTCCGTCATATCAGGATTAGCATTGAGATAAACAAGAACTCCGTCTGCAGATGGCTTGCTATAATCACTTTTTATAAGTGCGCCTGATACCCTGCCGCTTCCCGCTTCATAAGGAAATGTCGCCATTTCCATACCGGGCATGTTCATATCTTCCATGTGAATGCCAAAAGCCACCTGGTAAAAATGTTTGGCACGCTGCATATCCAAAACTGGTATTTCAAACCAATTGAGGCTATTTGTTTCCGTATTCATAATTTTTTTTATGCTAAGCTACAATATCTCTTTATTTATGGATAGCCGGTAACGGGACATAACTTAAAGTTTTTATTGGCTCAAATCCGAAAGGTCTCCGCTAATCAATGCCGGGTTACATTTGCGCAAGCATGGCTGCGCCGTTTCCTATTCTGCCTGAAGTTTCTCTAATTTCTTCTTTGTATCGGGGTTCTCTTTAATTGATAAGGCTTTCTGAAAATTTTGGATAGCATTAGATTTATCACCAACGGCATCATAATAATCGCCCATGGAATCATACACATTGTAACTTTCGGGATAATTGTCCATATTGTATTTAAAAAACCTTTCCGCTTTTCTGAATTGTTTGCTACCCAAAGCCTGGTATCCCATATTATTCATTTGACTTTCGGAGGGGCTTACTTTGTATCCCATTTGTTTTGAAATATTTGAAAAATGCTTTTCGTATTTATCAACCAAAACAGGAGTGGTATCCGCAAAGTCCTTAAAGGATAGCTTCAAAGGATAGTAATCGAAAATAAAATGCAAAGCATCATATTCAGTAATAAGCGGAACCGAGCTATGTGAATCATCGCCATAGTATTTGCCCCGGTATTTTAAACCATTTTGCTTATTGCTTTCGAAATAACTTCTCAGTGCAAGAATAGAGCGAATATGTCTTGTGGCTCCTGAGGTGTCCTTTGACACCTTACTGATATTCATTCCATCGTCCATCGTATTGGCTATACCAAGAAAAAGAGAAGTGCCCTGAAATTTCTTCCCGGCTATTACTTTTTTGGATTCTTGTAATAGGGTTTGCTTATCCCACCACATACTGGGATCAATGCAGATGTATGAGTTGAATAAATTAGTATGGCGTATAAAAGTTTGCATAACCATAAGGCCGCCAAAAGAATGCCCGATGAGCATTTTGTAGGGTTCGGTTGGATATTGTGAATCGATATAGGGTATCAATTCCTTTTCGATAAATGAAATAAATTTTTCGCCACCACCAGAAGTTTTAGAAAAGGCGCTGTCGAGGTAAGGTGGATCAGCGTCTACATGAGTTGGAGTCAAATCTCTTGTCCTGTCAGTATTAGGAATACCGACCACGATCATTTCCGGACAAATCATATTGCCGTTGACCGTACTCAATTGTTGCATCATACCCACCACCGAAGAAAAATGGGCATCGCCATCCAGTAAATAAACAACAGGATACCGTTGTTTTGCATAGAGGTTACCGGAACCTCCACCGGGCACATACACCCAGATGGTTCTTTTCTCATTCAATATTGCTGACTGAATGCTGTCAATCCTGCCAATGACGATTTTACCATCGTTCTGCCCTTTACTGCTGAAGACATAAGGCAATGAATAGAATTGAAAAAACAAAATGTTTCATGTAATGATATTTGAAGTAATTATCAAACGACACTGTTGTATTAATTGGATGTAATTATACAAAATAACTTCAATTCAATATGAAGACTGTTTCCATTGAAGCCTCCCAACAAGATTTAATTAAAAATCTGCCGGCAGATCCGGTTTATTCAAAAATGCGGCGGAGATAATTTACCTGCCCGAGATGATAATTTAAATGAAGCAGCAACTGCAGCAATACGTAGCTGGTAGAAGCTTCCGGCTTGTCGAAAAATACCGGGTACGGCGCTTCCATGTCCTCCGGAGTGAGAGCGTTCAAAGTTTTGTTGATCATCGGAATAAGTTCTTCGAGTTGAGCCACGAGATCTTTTCTTTCCACGTCTTTACTAATAAATTCCTGGTCGCGGTTGCGAACATACCCGGTTTGCGCAAGTGTAGCCCCGATAAGATGATTCAGTCCTCCAATAATATGTAATACAAGATTGCCGCCTGAATTCTTCACAGAGCCCCGGGTTCTCCAAAGGTCTTCTTCATTTCTAAAAAGATTAATTTCTTCAATCAACTTACGAATATCTCTTTCATAAAAATCTGCCAAAATACTATTCAACATAACAACAATATTTAGCTGTAAAATTACTTCGAGTAAGTTCACAAAGATGTTCTGAAAAATTAAGTTGCCTGTGCTATTTCTGTATAAGGTTGATATTTCTATAGCTTGATAATTTATTTGATAGCCAGAGAACTAACAACGTCTCAAAAATCATCGTGAAAGGAATTATGGTCAGGTTTTTAAAAAACAATAGTATTGTCCATTCTGATGACGATTGAGCTAAAATTCCCTCTTTCTTGTAAAGTGAGATAAAAACAGGTTTCATAAGCTAATAAATCAATCAGATAATTAATTAGCCAGGCGATTACCAAAAATGCAGCAACGTTTAGAAAAACTGATACCCATTGTTTCTTTAATTTGTTGAATCGTAATTGTCAAAAATAATATTTCGATTGTTCGTTTGCGTAAGGAAATATTTTATTTTCAAAATACCCCTTTTTATGTTAGCTAACCCTAAAACATATAAAAACAATAAGATGCGGGACGATTCAACTATAATCTCTAAAAAAACATTTACCCTCGGAGTAATCTGTCCAAATCCTCCAAGCTGAATTACCCTGCCAAAGGCAGAGATTAGCCCAAGTCCGATTATAATTATAAAATGTTTTCTGAAAAAGTAAAAAGCGTTTTGTAAACCTATCAGTTTGTTGCGAAAAATCTAAATTTGTTCATAAAAGTTCTTTTAAGTAGAAGAATATTATGAAGGCAACTATAGTTTGTAAAATATACAGCTGTTATATAAATGATATGCACATGTGAATAGGGTGGTAGCAATCAGTTTCTCAAGGAAACGGAGAATGCAACAGATTTAAATGCAGTGGTATTTATTAATTTCTCAATAAACCTGCTTGTAAAAAGATCAGCGCCGGTTTTGTTTAAATGCTCTGCATTATAAAAATATTTCTTTTGCATTGATATGGTATCAGCGGAATAATCATAAAACGGGATACCATATTTTTTGCTAATATCTGTATACAGGCCCATCACCTTATCACGGTTCTTAATAAAGTTTTGTCCTTCTATATATTCCGGTGTATAAACAAATGCAATTTGTATATTTTGGGTTTTGCATTCATTTATGAATCTTTCAAATAAACGTATGGAGGCAGTATCTAATTTTACTTCGTAGGATTCCATTTTCTTTTTTGCGTTTTCAAAATCAGCAGTCCAGGAAGAATCCTGGCCATGATATCCTTTGATTCTCATAACGGGGTTATTTTTTGGCGCAATAAATTCCTGCATCGCATGCATGATCGCACCTCTTTTCCCGTAGTATCTTATTAAAGGCAATTCATAGTCTATAGGTTTATAGCCGGTATAGCTTGCTGTTGCCTCTTTTATATCATCATCCAGAAACATGTATGGCAGAAACTGGTCTGAATTATACAGGTCTTCTCTCTTCTGCAGCGTGAAAGCATCCAAAGAATAAATGATCAATTTTGGTTTGGTATTATATTTCAATAAAAGCGAATGCCTTAAATACTGCAGCCAAAAATTATGGCCGTCAAGGCCAAGGTTATAGGTGGATGTGTGCAACCTGTCGCTGATCATTTCCGAATTTATTTGTATCCATGCCCTGTGAGCTGCCGTAAATAACAATTTCAGAATTTACTTTTCCATTATAAATATCATTCCAGATCGAGTATTCATCCGGCAGTGTGTGTGTTTGTTTCAATTCTTTACTTAAAAATTTGTCCGCTCCATACGCAATCAACATGAGAGGTATTAAAAAAAGGGAAAGCTGTATTACAAATTTTTTCATTCTTAAAATTGGAAATAAATAAATTGTTGATCTGATCCGGCGAAAACAAAAATGGCAATAACAAGACAATAATAAAATGCCCATCTCACCGGCTTCGGCCATTTAATATCTACATGTGCAATGGCATATTGCTGCTCCCTTCCCAACCATTCAACAACCATAAAGAAAATTATTAAGAAGGTAAGGGAAATGAGTGATGCGCCTGAGCCCCGAAATACCTGGCTCACAGATAACCCGGTATTGGAAATGGTACCTATTCCCGCGATATATCTAAGTGCATGCGCTACATTTTCTGCCCTGAAAAATATCCAGGCAAAAACGGTTAACACGAACGTTAGTACCACAGAAAAAAATTCTTTTACAGATGGGAACAGTTTTCCTTTCGCAACAATATCCAGGTTATTCCTGTTTGTGCTGAATAAGACAGACGGCATTATATAAAGCGCATTGAGAAATCCCCAAATGATGAATGTCCAGTTTGCTCCATGCCAAAAACCGCTTACAATAAATATTATAAAAACGTTACGCACCTTCATCCAGGTACTTCCTTTGCTACCGCCGAGGGGAATGTATAAATAGTCCCTGAACCACGAGGAGAGGGAAATGTGCCAGCGTCTCCAGAATTCCGCGATGTCTCTTGAAAAATACGGGAAGGCAAAATTGCGCAATAAATCAATTCCGAAGAGGCGGGCTGTTCCGATGGCAATATCTGAATAGCCCGAAAAATCGCAATAGATTTGTATTGCAAAAAAGACTGCCCCGAGGATTAATGTACTTCCATTATAAGCATCGGAGTTATTGAATATGGTGTTGGCAAATTCAGCGCAGTTGTCTGCTATAACCGCTTTTTTAAACAAGCCCCATAATATTTGCCGCAATCCGTCTACTGCCTTCCGGCGGTCGAAAGATCTTTTTTTCTGAATTTGAGGTAAAAGATGCGTAGCCCTTTCAATGGGCCCGGCAACCAATAGTGGAAAAAAACTGACGAAAACGGAATAATCAATAAAATTCCTTTCAGGCTTAATCCTGTTTTTATAGATGTCTATTACGTAGGATAAACCATGGAAAGTATAAAAGGAAATTCCAATGGGCAAAATGACCTGCAGTGTCCAGAAATTCGCTTTAAAGCCCAAAAGAGCGACG
>CAWGWY010000027.1:0-35352 GCA_963826435.1 uncultured Chitinophagaceae bacterium
AGAAATAAAATTAACCGGATTTAAGGTATGGATAAGGGAGAGCGTTCATTCAGCATCTCCTTTGAATTTTTTCTTTAAAATTTTTTCTATTCTGTCTGCTAAATTTGCCGGCGATTCGCCAGGAATGCCACGTAAGTCGCTTAACGAATCACTAACAGCATTAAGATAAAAATTGTATTTTTTAAATTGATCGTATAAAATTTTCTCGTCCCCGCTTTCCCAATAATTTCCCTCATCCGTAAGTTGAAAGTCTTTCATGTATTTACCGGAAATATATTTTAGTAATTTAATAATGGCTATGTGGGCATCAGGGCCGGCGTAGTGAGTTTTAGTACTGGCGGTAAACATTAACTCTTTTTCAAATTGAACACCATCATACATTTCACTTGTAATTAAGTTTAAGGGCGAGCACATTCTGCCCCCGGGAAGAAAGCTCAGAAAAACCAGTTCACTGCCAGGAGCTGCAAAAGAAATTCCTTTCAACCGGTCGGCATTGTCTCCGTCGAATAAACAGGTGGTCCATTCCAGCGTTTTGCAAATGTCAGCTACTTCTTCTACCAGGTTATTCAAGAATTCTTCACGGGCAAGGCTGCCTGAATAATGAATTGAAAGCCCCATACTTTTTTTAAGTAATATACACATGCCATTACGAAATGAAAATTTTAGTTTTGTTGAACTCATTATTTGCAAAAAATGCTGAGTCTAACAAATACCTGCCAGGAATTATTAATTTTTTACTATGGAGATTACAACAGCCCGGTTTGGTAAACTCGTTAAATTACGGGTACAGGTACTCATTTGAAAACGAAACCAATATTGAATGTTAAGCATCGCAGAGGCTGTATGGATTAAATCATCTTTCAATATTGGCAATTTTACTTTGATATAACCTCCCCGGTAAGCTTTTTATTTGACTAAATATTTTATCGCAATACAGGATGCTTCTAATCCGTTATACTATTATCTTTAAGTTTGATTCAAAGAATCTAAAATTTCTAAACAAATAAGTCTGTGCCGACAAATCACTTTTTAAAAGCATTCGTTTTAACGCTTGGAATTGTAATTGGTTTTGTTATTTGTTGGGAATATTACTGGCGCAGTAAAGGGTTTCCTATCTCTTATAATGATGATAACATTAAATGGGCTGCTAAAAGAAATGAGGTATATAGGCCGGCAGATCAAACAACTGTCTTTATTGGAGGTTCAAGGATCAAATTTGATGTGGACATTTCAACCTGGAGGAAATTGACAGGGGAGCAAGCTGTACAATTGGCCCTGGTGGGCACATCGCCGCGGCCTATATTGCAGGACCTTGCCAATGATTCGAATTTTAAGGGTAAGGTAATCATAGATGTAACCGAACCCCAGTTTTTTGAAGTTGATAGTGTGGGAAAAGAAAAAATTGCACGAGGAGGACTGGAGTATTTTCGTGGTGAAACCCCGGCGCAGAAAGCTAGTTCTGCAATCAATAACGTTCTGGAATCAAACCTTGTCTTTTTAGAAGAGGGTAAGTTTGGACTGGATGCCCTGTTGGATGAATTGGAATTGCCGAACAGGGCAGGTGTTTCTGGCAGAAAGCCCCAGCCAAAGGAATTCTGGACATCTAACGATGAGCGCCAATCTATTTTTACTCCAATGTTTTTGGCTGACACGGCAATGCAAAATAAAAAATTTGAGACCTGGGCTAAAACCAACTCAATGAATAAAAGTGTCGCGATATCAGGCGAGGTGTTGGAAGCTTTTTTTAAAGAAATAAAAACATACATAGATAAGATTAGGAGCCGGGGTGGCCTGGTTGTATTTGTGAGATTGCCCTCGAGCGGCCTCAACCGGGAAAGGGAAAAGCAGGATTATCCACGGACTCTATATTGGGATCGCTTACTTGGATACACCCAAACCCCGGGATTTCATTATTCAGATTATCCTGAAACTGCCAAAATGATTTGCCCTGAAGGATCTCACCTAACACCGTCCGACGCGGTAACCTACACATCGCAGTTGATTAATTTATTGAAAAAACAAGAGGGCTTGAATTTCTTTAAAAACTAGATCATGATATTTAACTCATATACTTTCATAGCTTTTTTTGTCATCATGCTGGTTTTACATAACCTTCCTTTGTCCTGGAAGGTTAAAAAAATAAACCTGTTGCTTGCAAGCTATATCTTTTACGCAGCCTGGAACCCTCCGTTTATTTTGCTTCTCTGGCTTTCAACGATCGTTGATTTTTTTGTAGGCCGTGCTTTATACGCCGTGGAAAATAAACACAAAAAAAGATTGTTGCTGGTACTAAGTCTTATGGGTAATCTTGGGATGCTTTGCTTTTTCAAATATGGAGGATTTTTATTAGAGAATTTTACAGTTCTTGTTAATGCAATAGGAATTGATTTTCATCCTGCAAAACCCGACATTATTTTGCCTGCGGGCATTTCTTTTTACACGTTTACTACCTTGTGCTATACGATAGACATGTATAAGCGAAAAAGCAAACCCGTAAAATCATTGCTTGACTTTTCTTTGTTTGTGTCGTTCTTTCCCCATCTTGTTGCGGGTCCTATAGTTCGCCCTCCGCAACTCGTACCTCAGTTTGAGACTCCACGAAAAGCCACCCAACAGCAGCTTATGCAGGGATTGTTTTTGTTCTCGCTGGGCTTATTTATGAAAGTGGTATTGGCCGATACGTTGCTAGCATCTTCTGCAGACACGATCTTCAATTTCAGCCGCCCGCTGCTGGCGCTTGATGCATGGATGGGAGTGCTGGCATTTTCAGGACAAATATTTTTTGATTTTGCCGGATATTCCACATGCGCAATAGGAGTAGCCATGTGCCTGGGTTTTGCGTTGCCGGAAAATTTCCGGTATCCCTATGCGGCTATTGGTTTTTCAGATTTTTGGCGAAGATGGCATATTACCTTATCAACGTGGCTTCGGGATTATCTATACATTCCATTAGGGGGGAACAGAAAAGGTGAGATTAGAACCTATATAAATTTGATGATTACCATGCTGCTCGGCGGCCTTTGGCATGGCGCTTCGTGGACCTTCGTGGTGTGGGGGGCGCTGCACGGCAGTTATCTCTGGGCCGAAAAATTAATAAGGGAAAGATTTGTAAAGATACCTGCGGAAATAGGAAAGAAAATAAATATCAAGCGGGCATCTTTAATGCCGCCATTTTTTAAAAGCAATACCCTCAATAATTTCTTCATCGCAATGTTTACTTTTTTCCTGGTAAATGTAACATGGGTATTTTTCCGGGCAGCTGATTTCACTACGGCCAGGAGGCTGCTAAAATCAATGTTTGGGCGCACAAATTATGGGGCAGCCCGCTACCCACGCTTGATATAATAATAATTACGGTGGTCATTAGCCTGATGGTTCTTATACACTGGCTGATGCGCAATACAAGTGTACTGCAGGTAGCAAAAAATACCAAATGGTGGATCGTGGCAATGGTATGGGCATTGATGCTTGTAGCGATCATCATCAGCCAAAAGAGCGGTGATTCATTTATTTATTTTCAATTTTGATAATGCCTAATTTAAAAATGCTGCACCCACTCAGGTAGTGTTGAAAGTGGGATTAAGGTTAAGGAAATATTTGTTCAGCCCTGGCTATACTTTCCGGTTTTCCTACATCAATAAATTTTGAATTATTATGGTTGAATGCAGCAATAGGAAACATTTGGGCTAGTTCAAGATATAGATCTACCATTCGAAGAATTTTCCATCCAAATGCATGTGAGAAAAGATTTTGGGCGAAATGATATGAATGCCGCTAAAGGCTTTTGGTGTATATCCTGAAGCTTCGCGGCTGATTTTTTGTTCACCCGTTTTTATATTTTTCCAGCCACATAAATGGTCGACTTCGTCAAAGAGAAAATAACGCGACGTATGCCTGTTAGTTACTGCAAGCGTAGCAAGCGGCTTTAATTTTTTGTGATGTTCGATCATACCCCGCAAGTGTATATCAGTTAGTACATCCACATTCATTACAACGAACGATGAGTTATCAAGTTTTAAAAAACCAACTAGCTTTTTTTAATCCGCCACCTGTTTCAAGCACTTCGTCGCTTTCATCAGAGATAGTGATCTTGCTTCCAAAATTACTATTGCTCTTTAAGTAATCTATTATCTCTTTTGCAAAATGATGTACGTTAATTATAATTTCTGTAATGCCAAACCTGGCAAGAAATTCAATATTTCTTTGCAAAATCGTTTTCCCGTTTACAACGGCCAGCGCTTTAGGATGGCTATCAGTAAAAGGTTTCAGCCGGGTACCAAGCCCCGCGGCAAGTATCATAGCCTTCATAAGAAATTATTTTTCAAAAGTTTTAAACTCATGTATGCCCTGCTCAATATGGTTGAGATCAACAACCACCCTGAATTTATTTCTAAGGTGCCGTGCAAGCGCATCTGCGGCATACACGCTTCTATGTTGGCCGCCGGTACATCCGAAGCTGATCATCAGCGACGAAAAACCTCTTTTAATATAATCCTCCACGGCAATATCTACAAGATTATAGACACTGTTTAAAAAATCGGGCATTTTTGTTTGCTGCTCCAGGAAATCTATAACGGCTTTATTTCTTCCGTTTATTGATTTATATTCTTCAAACCTCCCGGGATTAAGCAGCCCGCGACAATCAAAAACGAAGCCTCCTCCATGTTCGCTCTCGTCTTTTGGATATCCTGATTTTAGAAAAGAAAAGCTATTAATTTTTACCACCAAAGGATTCGAGGCATCTGCCTGGATTGGGCGGAATTTTTCTACCACTTCCTCCTGAACGATCAATTGCAATACTCTTTCAAATTCCGGCAAAGCGATTCCTGTATTTTTATTTTCTAAAAACCATTTAAGGTTGGTGAGCGCAAGAGGAATACTTATTAAAAAATGAGCCTTTCTTTCAAACAAACCGCGAAACCCATACGCTCCCAAAACCTGCAACAGCCTTATAAGCACATAGCCATTATATTGGCTTATGAAACGAACACGGTCTATAGGTTGCTTCAATATTTCACTTGCACAATCAATATAATAATCTAATAAAGAATTTTTCCAGTCATCAGGAAGATTCGCTTTTGCCTGCCACAATAGTGAGGCAACATCATATTGAAGCGCTCCCTGCATTGCGCCCTGGTAATCTATAAAATGAACCTCATCATCTTTAATAAATATATTCCGGCTTTGAAAGTCGCGGAACATAAAATATTTATACGGCACATGAGTAAGGTAATTACTCAATGCTTCAAAATCATCAATAAGCCTTTCTTTATCGTATGCTATTTTAAGAGGATCAAGAAAATAATATTTAAAATATAAAAGATCGCTGAGTATGGCCTGTTTCCCGAATTCCTTTGAAGTAATGCAATTGCTGTAATCAAAATTCTTACTTCCTTCAATCTGAAGCCAGGCAAGGCTTTTTAAACTTTTTCTAAAAAGGTCATAAACATAACCATTCAGCCCGTTTTCTTCAAGCTTATTTAATAAGGAAGTGTCCCCGAAGTCTTCCTGGATGTACATTTTGTTGCATGGATGAACTTTATAAATTTCAGGGAGCGGGGCATTAATTTTTTTTAAATGGTATGTGAAGTTCAGAAAAGCATTATTCTCCTTTATGTTTTCATTATAGGTGGCTATGTAAGATCTGCTTTCAGTGATAATTCTAAAATAAATTCTATCACCTCCTGATTGCGGAAGCTTTTCAAAACTTTTTATTTCATTTGAATCGAACGTTTGAAAAAATTCTTTGATATTTTGTGCTACAAGCTGCATGTAAGATTTTAAGGGAGGTAAAAATAGAATTTTTTGCTAGCAATCGGGTTTCATAATCCTTCTATATAAATCGAAGGAACATTATCTGTAAGCCAAACTCCATTATCAGATAAATAAAACTTGAAGTTATTCAAAAACATGTCGCCGGATCTTATGGTAAGCACAATTGGTTTGCCACGTCTTTCACCAATTTTCATTGCTGTTAGTTTATCGGCGCTCAAATGAACATGATGGCGATCGATTTTCTTTAAACTTGCCTGCGATATTTCGGATAGAAATTTTTCAACAGTTCCGTGGTACAAAATCTCCGGAGGTTGCTGTTCTTTATACCCAAGTTCAACTTCAACAGAATGACCTTGACTTGCTCTTATTTTTGAAAAATCTTCATTGAAAGCAAAACGTTTTTTGCTATTGGTATCAACAATATGTTTTAGAATTTCAAAATTGAATTGATTGGTTTGTGCATTTAATTTGCTGATCAATTCATCAACATTTATCCAACCATTTTTATCCAATTCAATTCCAATTTTACCAGGGTTATGCCGGAGTATATAACTTAATAGTTTGCTAAGTCTTGTGTTCTCTTTTTCAGAAATCATACTGTTGTTATTTGTCGATACTTCATACAACGAATGAGATGATAGGTATAAAGTTTTGCCACTAAGAAGCAGGTTTCATTCCCCTTCCACCATATCACGCTTACCCGCCTTTCTTATCCTGTTCGTTTCTGCACCACACATCTTTACAATCTTTGGAATGAACTTTCCAACAACATCTACCAATGCTTTCTGCGATTGCATCACAACTTCAATATCCTTGTAGGCAAATGGCGCTTCATCCAAACCGCCGCCGAGCAACTTTACATTGTGTTTGGCGAGTTCTTCTTTCAATGCATTGTGCGTGATATTTGCCATGGCTTGTGTACGGCTCATCTTACGTCCTGCGCCATGCGACGCAGAGTTAATGCTTGCTTCTTCGCCTTTGCCTTTTACAATAAAACCGGGAGCCGTCATGCTGCCGGGAATAATTCCCAACACATCTTTACCCGCAGGAGTTGCACCTTTGCGATGCACAATTACTTCTTTGCTATTGTGTGTTTCTTTCCACGCAAAGTTGTGATGATTCTCAACCATCTTCACCGGCTTGCGGCCTAATTGCTTTGCAATCTTTTCATGTATCACATGGTGACAGGCACTTGCATAATCACCCGCCAAATTCATGGCCAGCCAGTATTCTATGCCTTCTTCTTCATCCAATGTAAACCAGGCAAGATGTTTTGCTTCCTTAGGCAAACGACGTTTTTCTATGGCAAGTCTTGTGTAATGATTGGCAATATTTGCACCCAATCCACGGGAACCACTATGCGATAACAGGCCAACATATTTACCTGCAGGCATATTCAACACATCATCTGTTTCATCAATTTCGATAATACCAAACTCAGCAAAGTGATTACCGCTACCTGATGACCCCAATTGTTTCCAGGCGCGTCCATGCAGATTCTTCAGCAAAGGCATTTCGGAAAACAATTTATTGTCCATCACTTCATGATTGGATGTTTGCTGAAATTGTGCGCCGCTGCCAAACAAAGTAGCTTCATTGATCTCACGTATAAAGAATGCTTCACGCTGTGTAAGGTCTTTCACATCAATATCAAAAATGCTCAGGCACATCCGGCAGCCAAGGTCAACACCTACACCATAAGGTATCACCGCGTTCTCTGTTGCCAGCACGCCACCGATGGGCAAACCATAGCCATGATGTGCATCGGGCATCAACGCACCGGCAACTGCAACCGGCAATTTTGCCGCTGCATACATTTGATGCATGGCACCTTCTTCAATTTGTTCCCGTCCAAAAATGTTGAAATGAATGCCTGTATTGTTCAATGAAATTTCAGGCGCTTCCTTTTCTTCTTTTGGCAACAATTTTTCTGCTATTGATTGCAATACTTCATCATTTGCAAAATCTTTTGGTGACTGCAATACTGCTTTCAATATTTCAAATGCCTCTTCTTTTATGTGATGTTTAAAATGTTTTTCCACCACATTCATCGCCACAGGAATTACCGGGCTTTCGGGATAACCGAGAGTGCGGAGTTCTTTGGCGGTGATTTTTAATTTGTTCATATAATTTTCCTTTCTTTTAGTACAGTCAATTTAGCTTTCTTCAGCTGCCCTGTTGTAGGATGTATATAAAACCTGGGATACTTCTCTGTACTTATTAGTTCTGTCAACTTCCCATTTCGCAGGTAATAAATCTTTTTATTTTCTATGTATGTATTTAACTGAACGAAATCAAATAAATGATTGAATACGTGTAAACCTGAGATCGTTTTTTTGTTTAAATCTTTGCAGAGTTGTGCATGTACTTTATTCCAATTCTTTCCAACTTTACTATTTAGAAACCTGATCATTGGCTCAAGATTATCATTAAAATATTTTGTACCTCCGCCATGCATAAATTTTATACTCTCATGCTGATGAGCATGTTCAAAGCTGTTCGCTTTAATTTGTTCTTATAACCCTTCTTTTGTTTTAACCTGCTGCCACGACGGTAGCATTCGATGACTTCTTCATCGAGTCGTTTATCGCGACGCTTTTGCCTTTTGAACAAAGATGGCTTCATGTATTGTAAATTGTCCATTGTCATTTATTAGTTTAACCTATTCCTTTTGCAAACTTGTACATTAACTTCTTTTCCAACCTTCCAATCATTCTTGATCATCCTCACAACAATCTTCACATCCGCCACCATCACTTCCACTTCATAAAAACTTCCCCAAAAACTTATCTTTTGTACCAATCCTTTTGTACCATCAGCTTTACTTAGAACGAAATCTTCAGGCCTTATCATCACATCTTTTCCATTTGATTCAATACCAAACAAAGCGGCCTGTTGAGGTTTCAATAAATTATATCTTCCAAACATACCCGCCACATATTCATTCACCGATTGGTGATAAATTGCTTCCGGTTTTCCCTGCTGAACGATCTTTCCTTCCTTCATTACAATTATTTCATCAGCCCACGAAAGTGTATCATGGGGATCGTGTGAAGAAAGCAGGCATGTTATCGCCAATCTTTCAGTTACATCTTCCAACACAGCTTTTAATATATCTGTATGTATTGGGTCAAGATTTGAAAACGGTTCATCAAGTATCAGCATCTTCGGAGCTTTTACGAGTAACATGCACAAAGCGATGCGTTGCTTCTCTCCTCCCGAAAGCTGGTCTGTTCTGCGCTCCAGCAGATGGCCGATTCTGCATATTTCAAATAACTCTGCTGCTGCCTGCTCCGCCACCTTTATTTGGTGCCATATCAAATCTTTTACATAATAATTATTCAGCAGTTCATAATGCTGCGACAAATAAGCGATCTCTTTATGGCCTGGATATAATTGGTCTTTCGGACCGATTACTTTTTCGCCATTAAATATCACCACGCCATTATCCGTTTGTGTGTAGCCGGAGATGATCTTCAACAAGGTTGATTTACCTGCTCCTGATTCACCTGTGATCGCGATCTTTTGCAATGCCTCTTGTTGAAAACTTATATCATCAACAATGATCCTATTTGGCTGATGTTTGCTTATGTGTTGTACGTCCAGTAATGCCATACTCAAAAATACAAATGTCCAGTCCGTATTAAAGATTTATAGATGTCATACTCATTTTTATTAAAGTTTAGCAGAAACAGAATGACTCGAACATCCAACCCTTTGCTTAACAAACAACCGTTCTACCATTGAACTAGGTTTTTATGTTGGCCCGGAGAGACTCGAACTCTCAACCCCCGCATTAAAAGTGCGGTGCATTGGTCTATGCGTTCCGTTGAAGCCGGAAAGAATAATCAAAAAAAATCGTATTTCCTTTATTGGTTGACTTCGGGACTCGAACCCTGTTCTTCCCGCTCACAACGGGCTGCTTTGCCAGTTAAGCTAAAGCCAACATTTGTAACCAGGTTTGGATTCGAACCAAAACGATCTGCGTCAAAAACAGGTATGCTAAACCGTTACATCACCTGATAAAACAAGCGGTTCATATGAGAATCGAACTCATAGCGACAGATCGACAATCTGCGATGTTTGCCATTACACCAATGAACCTTGCGATCTTCACTGGAATTGAATCAGAATCATAGGAATGAAAACTTTGAAGAACGGACAAAAAAAAGGCCCGGTCGTATGTAACCGGGCTTCCTATTTACGTAACTATTCGCTACGTTAAAAATGGGCATGCCACGGTCTTTTATATTTATCATTCATCATATCTGTCAGTTCAACCCTATTTTGTATCTGCACATACCAATAGCATTTATGTGATAATGATTCATTATTCAGTGTTGTAAATCGATGTTGTAATTGCTTTCGCATTTTTATTTTTTAGTTATTAAAATTGTGTCCGTTTCTTTATTCCTATAGGGGCTATAATTAAAAACCCCGCAATCTCTTGCGGGGCCTGTGTTATGTTGAATTAGTTTTTATCTATCATGAACATAACATGCCCCGCAAATTGTATAGCCATCTATTGGGCTAAACCAATTTTTTGATTCGATATGTAATTGCGAGCAGAGCATTGTTTTTATTTTTCGGATGCAAAGATGTAAATATTTTTTTGATATCGCAAAATGTTTTGAAAAAATTTTCTAATTTTTTTTTGGAAGAGCCCGGAAGGCCAGTAAAATCAATAGTTTCAGCGGAGTAAAAAAGCTAAAAATTAAGTCCTTCAATTTTTACGTGATAAATTCTCCAATAACCATAATCATCGAGGTTAAACTTAACAAGCCAGTTTCCTTCAACTTTAATGTCTTCTGATGGTAAAATTAATGTTACTTCAAAGACTCCTTTTACCCGGCAATTAGTATCCTCAATTGCGCAGTCGATATCAGTAAGGTCATTTAGTCTGATATCGCCGTACAATGATTTAAAGCGGTTGATAATAGTTTTGTATTCTTCTTCATTTAAAGGAAAATTATTATTGAGCCGTATGTTATCTTTTTGAAACCACATCATAAAAGTAATAGGATCCTTTTCAAATATTTGTTTAATACAATCATCGGTTGCATACCTGGTATTGTCATAAATATGATCAGGATAAAATTCATCATAAGTAAAACAAGTCATGCCACCGGGGATAAAAATATCATCCATTTCGTAATCAAATAATTCTTCTGTTGCAAAACGATACAACTCTCTGTTACTAATATTTGGGCTGCATACTGCGAGGTCAATATGGTATTTGTTTAAATAATTATCAAGTTCGTCCCAGGCGCTGTCTATTTCATTGTCCGGGATTTCATTCACCGGTTTGAAATGCGTGGGTCTTTTGATTCTGTCATATACCTGGATTGTTTTTCTTTCTGCAGCTTGTTTTTCCCACTCCATTATATAGTTAAGAAAGTCGTTTTCTACGCCGGGTGATAACTCGTTATCCGTCTGCGCGGTCCCAAATTCTCCGCCATGCTCCAGCATCAGTTTCATTTTTAAAAACTCATTTTCGTTGTTAAGATTTTCTTCATCATTTTCTTTTTCAGATTGGTGGAAATTATCGTTCATAAAAATGGAGTTAACAGCATGAATTTAATAAAACTATTTTTATCAATTATAACCTCCTATTTTTTCAAACATACGGGAAATAAGGACGTCCCGGCTTATCTGAATTTATGTGCCCGATGTTTAAAATCTGAATTGCATTCGGCAAGTAAAAACGTCATCTTTAACATCTGTAGTATAGCTTGGTAGATCAGTCTTTTCATTCCATACTTTATCGTACCAAAACATGAGTTTTAAATTAACATTTATATAATGAATGTATCCAAAACCTAAGGTAGAAAATTTTATATCTGCACCGTTCAGATTGTTTCCCGGCTTACCAATGTCTTTTTCAGTTACCAGGATATTGGGATCGTACCAGTCGTATTTGACTATGAATTGATGAGCAGGGCTTATGAAATTTTGAAGAAAATAAAAATAAGCGCCGTCAAATTTTCTGATGTAGTAGCTTCCATTTACATCAGGAAGTGCGGCGGGCGTTTCAGAACTGTTAGCCAATCCTGTTTGCTTACCCGCCATAAATTCTGCACGCAATTCTGTGAAACCCACCTTGTTTTTTATCTTTAACTGAGCATCCGCGCCATAGTATTTCCGTGGAGCAATTCTACCTACGTTGGCAAGAGATGAATCAACAGTAAAACTTTTGACGGAGCTACTTACAGAATAAATATATTTTGTAGTTTGAAGAAGCCCGCCGTTAAGATAAGATGCGGCAAAAGAGAGGAGCACATTTTTTGAAACAGGATAAGGTTTAAGGCCTGCCCTCGCGATAAAATCTTTGTGGCTGTCAAAATCCGCCGAGGCTGAGAGTCCTTGTCCATTAAAAAATCCGGCGTCAATCTTTAGGTATCGAAGAGGATGATCTGGCTTGCGGGGTTCAAATGAGACCATCGCTCCAAGATCCCGCTCCGTTTTCATTAAGATTTGGCTAATACGGCCGCGTTCAGGGCTTTCCCTGTCAGAAGAAGAAAGATTGAGTTCATAACTAAAAGGCCTGGCAAACATACCCGCTGCAAAAGAAAATAGCTGGTATTTATTTTCAAACACCCTTCCCCAAAAATCTCTGATAAACACGCCTCTTTCGGTTCCGTCGAACTGGAAAACAAATTGTACAGAAGCCTTATTGGTTTTATTAAATCTTACATAGTCAAACCTGATCCGCCCCCGCCTCAACATAAAACGGTTATTCACATTCGCAGGAAAATCGCCACCAATGTAGCTTTTAGCGCCCTTATCCTGGGCAAGCTGAAATTGCGGCTGCATATACCCGCTTATGCGAATGTTGCTGAACCGTTGCGAAACATCTAAAACTGATTTTCCAATCTCTTTGGTTGTATCTACCATATCCATCAAGAACTGTGAATGGCAGTAAAAAGTGAGCAGGGAAAAACCTACAATAAGGCAGAATCGCATATATTAAAAAAATATGTTCTCAAATATAATGCAATTGATATCTTGTGTTAAGAAATCATTAACAACGGCAAAAAAAGGGATATCAAAAACGATAGTCCTACTTTTGCGCAAATTCATTTTTCATGGCTCTTAACTCGATATTAAAAATTTTTCTGCCTAAGGATAAGGTATTTTTTCAACTCTTTGAAAATGTGTCAGAAACCGTAGTGCAAATGGCCGCAAAACTAAAGGAGGTTGTCAATGAAAGTGATTTTGAGAAACGAGCTTTGCTTATAAAAGAAATTGAAGACCTTGAGCATGTAAACGATGACTATACCCATCGAATATTTACGGAGCTTGGCAGAAATTTTATAACCCCATTTGACAGGGAAGACATCCACTACCTGGCTACGGCTTTGGATGATATTTGCGATTACATTTATGCATCTGCTAAAAAAATTAATTTTTATAAAGTAAATCCTGACGACATAGGTTTTAAAAAAATGGCGGAGCTTATTGCAAACAGTTGCGGTGAAGTGCGTAAGGCAGTTGCTGAATTAAGAGATATGAAAAACCTGCGCCGCATAACTGATGCAATGGTATCAATTAACAGCATTGAAAACCAGGCCGACGACATTTTTGATATGAGCATTGAAAAGCTTTTTGAAACGGAACCCGATGCCAAAGAAGTGATTAAAAAACGAGAAATATACCAGGTAATGGAGATTGTAACAGATAAGTGTGAGGACGCCGCTAATGTGGTAGAATCAATCATAATTAAATACGCTTAATTCATTCGCAAATCACATCAGCACATTCTCAAATGACCTTTCTCATAATTGTTATTGCTTTAGCTCTTATTTTTGATTACATCAATGGATTTCATGATGCGGCTAACTCGATAGCTACTGTTGTTTCTACGAAAGTTCTTACTCCTTTCCAGGCGGTGATGTGGGCGGCTCTTTTTAATTTTGTAGCCTTTTTTATTTTTAAGGATCATGGTGTGGCCAAAACGATTGCGAAACTGGCAAAGCCGGAATATGTTACTATTTCGGTAGTTTTTGCAGCGCTTATTGCCGCGATCATGTGGAACCTGCTTACGTGGTGGCTTGGTATTCCGTCATCATCTTCACACACATTAATTGGGGGCTTTGCAGGAGCGGCTATAGCGCATGCCGGGTTTAATGCAGTGAACCCTGAGCCGGTTTTAAAAACAGTTGCCTTCATTTTTATAGCTCCTGTAGTGGGTATGATAATGGCCTATATAATTTCACTTTGGTTTATTAATTCATTTAGAAAAGGAATTGGGCCAAAAATAATTTCACTGACTGTGATAGCGGTTGTAATTTTTTTCCTAAGCCAGGTATTGCAATTTGACAATTCTAAAATTATTTCTCATTATGAAAGCTATCCTCTCCGGGTAATTTTCTTTCCGGCAAATTTCAAATGGGTGCTCCTTTCAATTATCTTATTGGTGATGGCTACATTTACTTTCTATTTAAATTCATTAAATACTGCAAAATCTAACCGGTGGTTTAAAAGGTTGCAGCTTGTATCATCTGCAGCATTTAGCATAGGGCATGGCGGCAACGATGCTCAAAAGGTAATGGGAATTATTTTCGCAGCTTTGGTTGCACACGGCACTATTAATGAAAATTCTCCAATGCCTTTTTGGATCCCTATTTCATGTTACTCTGCCATAGCCCTTGGCACCCTTAGCGGCGGCTGGAAAATTATTAAAACTATGGGTACCCGCATTACAAAAGTTACTCCATTTGAAGGTGTTGCCGCTGAGACTGCGGGAGCTATTACCCTGTTCATTACGGAAGCCTTAAAAATTCCAGTGAGCAGCACGCATACCATCGCGGGTTCTATAATTGGTGTAGGAGCTACAAAAAGATTATCTGCAGTACGTTGGGGTATCACCGTAAATCTGTTATGGGCATGGATCCTTACAATTCCTGTAAGCGCTTTGCTTGCTGCAGGGGTCTATGCTATTGTGAGTTTATTTGAATAAGCTCGTGTTTATATTTTCCTGTTGTATTATTTATTTTTTTCTTTCTTTTGTGGTATGAAGAAAATATTAGTCACCGGAGGCTGTGGATACATCGGTTCTCATACTATTGTTGATTTAATAGAGAACGGATTCGACCCCATCTGCGTGGACAACAATTCGAAATCAACAACTGCATTACTTCTTGGTGTAAAAAATATAACAGGGAAAGATGTGAAAAATTATAAAGTAGATCTTTGTAATTACGATGATACTTTTGCCATTTTCCAGGAAAATACCGACGTAGAAGGCATCATTCATTTTGCCGCCTACAAATCGGTTGGCGAATCAGTCAATTTTCCCCTGATGTATTTTGAAAATAATTTATTCTCCCTTATCAATATTCTGAAATGCGTTAAGGAATTTGATATTCCCCATTTTATTTTTTCATCTTCATGCACTGTATATGGCGGTCCCGATGAAATTCCTGTTACTGAAAATTCGCCATTGAAGCCAGCGGAATCTCCCTATGGGGCAACAAAGCAAATGGGTGAGGATATCGTGAAAGAAGCGACCAACGACCAAAATCAAAGTATCTTATTGAGATATTTTAACCCGGTGGGCGCTCATCCATCAGCCCTTATCGGCGAATTGCCACTTGGAAAGCCTGAAAACCTGGTTCCTGCTATTACACAAACGGCCATTGGAAAATTAAATAAGATGACCGTTTATGGCGATGATTACCCTACGAGGGATGGTTCATGTGTTCGTGATTATATTCATGTGTGTGATATTGCGCATGCTCATACACTGGCACTTCAGTATTTAATTGATAAAAAGAACAAATCGAATTGTGAAATTTTCAACCTTGGTTCAGGAAATGGGGTTACCGTACTGGAAGCAATAAAATCTTTTGAAAAAGTGAGCGGAGTGAAACTCAATTACGAAATAGGCCCAAGGCGCCCTGGTGATGTGATTGCGGTTTATGCGAATAATGAGCTGGCAAAAAAAGTGCTTGGATGGAATCCGGGTTATACATTAGATGAAATGATGGCGACTGCCTGGAAATGGGAGCTAAAATTAAAAGCCGATGAAAGCCTTCACAACAACCCCAATTTTCAATTGAACTGAGCTTTTCAGGTGGACAAGAATGTAAGTTTTAGTTGTAGTCATTTAACTTTTTATACCTGGCGCAACGAAATCTCTGCAATCCCAAACTTGCGGCTTAAAAATAAAAGTGCAATTAATTTTTTTTATGCTTTCCGACAACTATAAAAAAACAAGGCCACAATTTTTTAAAGGACTTTTTTGGGATATCGATGAAAGCAAATTAGATTATGAAAAAAATGCGGAATGGGTGATACGCAGAGTATTTGAGAGAGGTGATTTGGACGATATTTTTTTGCTGGTTTATTATTATAGGAAAGAAAAAGTAGTGTCCGTTTTGCAAAATACCACCGGCCTCAAAAAAAGCGACATGCTTCTTGCTGCCCTGATGTTTCAACTGCAACCAAAAGATTTTGTATGCCACAAACTAAATCAGTTTCACCCGGACTATTAAGTGTTCTTGAAAAATTAATGGCTTTAGAAGAATTGAAAAATTTTAGATTAGTTGGCGGTACAGCGCTTGCTCTGCAGTATGGGCACAGGATAAGCATAGATATAGATTTATTCACAGAAAGATCTTTTGACAAAACCTTAATACTGGCTGCCATAAATAAAATATACCAACCTGTACGGGTTTCAAAAACTGCAAATAGCCTCACTTTTTTTATAGAAGAAATTAAAATTGACTTGTGCAATTGGGCTGTACCTTTTATCGGAAAATTGATTGAAGATGAAGGCATCCGTATGGCATCCCCGGAAGATATTGCAGCATTTAAATTAGATGCTATTATAAGCCGAAAAGAACAAAAAGATTTTTATGACTTATATTTTTTACTAAACCGCTGTAATTTTGAAACCTTAATAGTAAGCTACCAACAAAAATACCCTTTCAATAATACAAAGGATATCTTTACTGCTATAGCAAATATATCGGAAGCAGACGTTTCAGCATCTCCAATTCTTACATCTCCTTTACGGTGGGATATGGTAAAAGAAAGCCTAAAGAATCAAAGTCAAACTTATCTTAAAACAATACAGGAACGAAAAATTACCGAAGAACAAATGAAACAACAGGCTATTCAAAAATTACTTGACCAGAGAATGCAAAATAAAAAAGAAGGTGATTAAATAAAAACGGTGAAATGCTATCATGAATTTAAGGATATGCCTGAATAATAAAATGCCTAAATCTGTCAACGACATTACTTTTTTGCCAGTTTCTCTTTCATTATTATTTTCATCCTTTGCCCTCTTATCAGTAATTTGCGCACTCCGGATTTTTTTATTCAAAAAATATATAGAGATATGATCAAAGATATTGTTGCAAAAAATGAAAAAGAAACAAGGGCAGGATTCGGTGAAGGCATATATGAATTGGGCAAAACAAATGAAAACGTTGTAGTATTGACTGCTGATCTTGCAGGTTCATTAAAACTCCACCCATTTATAAAAGATTTTCCGGAAAGGTATTTTCAATGTGGTATTGCAGAAGCGAACATGATAGGTATAGGGGCCGGATTAACTATCGGCGGAAAAATTCCTTTCACCACCACCTTCGCTAATTTTTCAACCGGCAGGGTCTACGATCAGATTCGCCAATCTGTTGCTTACTCAAATAAAAATGTAAAAATTTGCGCTTCGCATGCAGGACTTACATTGGGCGAAGATGGAGCAACCCACCAGATTCTTGAAGACATTGGTTTAATGAGAATGTTACCGGGAATGACTGTTGTTGTTCCATGCGATTTTAATCAAACAAAAGCGGCAACACTTGCTATAGCAGATTATAAAGGACCGGTGTATCTAAGATTTGGAAGGCCCAAGTGGCCGAACTTCACGGAAGAAAATCAGGAATTTAAAATAGGCAAAGCACAAATACTTTCTGAAGGCAATGATATTACCATTTTCGCCTGCGGCCATCTTGTATGGAAAGCCATCGAAGCAGGAAAAATATTGGAAGAAAAAGGAATAAGTGTTGAGCTTATAAATCTGCATACCATCAAGCCGCTCGATGAAGAAGCTATCATAAAATCAATTCAAAAAACAAAATGCGCAGTTACCGCGGAAGAGCATAATATACTTGGTGGTATGGGCGATGCTGTTGCGCATGTAGCTGCTTCAAATTTTCCCATTCCCATTCAATATATTGGTACGAAAGATACTTTTGGGGAAAGTGGAAAACCAGAAGACCTTCTAAAAAAATATGGGCTCGATACTCCTGATATTGTTAAGGCTGCAGAGATAGCTATGTCTAAAAAAAATTAGAGATTCTCCACACGTCTGTTATGGCATGATCATTGCAAAAAAGCCGGGCATGAAAAAAATTGCTTGCGTCTTCCTTATTGTTTTTACCGCTTTAATTTCCTGCAAAAAAGATACTGCTACGAATTGCATCCGGGGTGCTGTCAATCCAAATTGTAATTGCCCTTTGGTAACAAATTATGTTTGCGGATGCAATAATCAGACTTATGAAAACAGTTGCTATGCAGCATGCGATGGTATAACCACGTTTACCTCTGGACGTTGCCCTTAATATAAATTCATGTATTATTAGCTTAATAAATAGTCAATAAGTGACTAGTCATTTATCTTCTATTGACGTGCTTATTCACTACTGGCTGATTGACTATTCACTATTCACCAGTGATCAACACACTTCCCTCAACTCATTCCATCTTGAAGTATATCTCGGAGAACGAAATTCTCTTCTCATTTTCCAATCACGGGTAAGTCCCGATGACGCAAATTTTACAACATCGTCTCTCATACTGAAGTTCAGGTTGTCCAGCGCACCCATTAAAGACCGTTTATTATTTTGACACGGAGGCACAAATAAACTGCCTTGTATGGATGAATCCGGTACGATTCCACTCAACATAACACCTGCCTTTTTATATTCTCTTCCCGGGTGAAAAATTTGTTCAGCCAGTTGCATAGCAGGAGCTATTAGGTTGTCGGTAGCAGACGTGGCGCAGGATAAAATTGTATGTCTGCTTAAAGTAGCACCGTGACTGAAACTTGCCGAATGACTTTCTTCTTTTGCTACCATAAATATACTCAGCACCGAAGCCGCACAATTTTGCCTTCTAAGCTTTTCGGCAGCCCTTGAAGTGTAGGTTGCAATAGCTTCTTTTATTTCCGATAACTTAGTTACATTTTTGCCAAACATACGTGTAGTCGCAATCATTTTTTTTGTCGTCAATTCAGGCTCCATATCTATGCATGGAATTCCCTTTAATTCTCTTATAAGCCTTACTCCTACTACACCACCCATTTGTTTGCGGCCCCATTCCTCAGGCATATTACAAAGATCCCACGCGGTATCGATTCCCTGGCCAATCAGCTTATCTGCATAAGCTCCTCCCACGCCCCATATCTCTTTCACGGCGGTTCTTTTTAATACATCGTTTATTTCATCCTTATCAATAAGAGTAGCCACACATTTTGTAACAGCTTTATTTTTTTTAGCGAGATGGTTGGCAATCTTTGCAAGGGTTTTTGTTGGAGCTATCCCGACAGAAACAGAAACACCGGTCCATTGCTCAACGATTTCCCGCATTTGCAAAGCATACTCTGCAAGAAGATTTTCATCGACGGCACTTACATCTAAAAATGATTCATCAACCGAATACACTTCCACATTCTTTTCGCCGGCCAGTACTCTCAAAGTATCCATTACACGCCGGCTCATGTCTCCATACAAATTATAATTAGAAGAAAATGTTGCCACATCATGTTTTTCAATTAAATGTCTTGCTTTAAAATAGGGGCCAGCCATTTCAACGCCAAGCAATTTAGCTTCATCGCTGCGAGAAATAATGCAGCCATCATTATTGCTCAAAACAACTACCGGCCGGTTTTGCAAGTCCGGACGAAAAACCCTTTCGCAGGAACAATAAAAACTATTGCAATCAACAATTGCTTTCATTATCTTTTTTAATTATAAAAAGCGACATTGCTTTCCAATTAAATTTGATACCATCTAATTTTAGATACCAAGATTAGATTACCTCTCCTTTTGAGAGGGGTTGGGGAGAGGCCTATGGCGTATGTATCACATAAGTTACCACTCCCCAGATAGCGAAACCTTCGCAGCTACCGTCAATAAGTATCGGGGCTAATTTGGAATCGGCTATTAGTTTTATATTCTCCTTCGTTTTCTCAAAACGCCTTATCAGCATATCGCCATTCAATACGGCAATAATTACTTTGCCATTCGTTGCTTTTACCGAGCGATCTACAATCGCTACATCACCTTTATGAATCCCGGACTCCTTCATGGCATCACTGCTCACCCGCATAAAAAAAGTTGCAGGTTTGTTCCGGATTAACTCTTCATTGAGATCAATACCTCTTTCCATGTAATCATCGGCGGCAGCACCGAAGCCGGTAGCATTGGCTGTTCGTACATCGGCCTGGGTGAATGATTTGTTGCCGGAATATTTTGCCCGGTAAATATTATCAGAATCCATAAAAATATTTTTGTTGGTTTACTAATTTATTTAGTAAATTTATACTAAAATTGTTACTACAAAAATTTAATTAAATGAAAACCGCAAAATTTTTTCAGTCAGCAGGTAACGGATATTATGAATACGTGCTTGTCGTAAAGCCTGGTGGAGAACTTGATGAAAAGTTAATGACAGAAAAGAAAATTTTTTATGATGACTTTAAGGAGAAAAATGCAATTGCGACAAGACCTTACATTACCGTTGCCAGCTTTCTCGCAAAGGAAGGAATGGAAAATACAGTTACCCGCTGGATGCAAAGAATTTGCAGCAAGCAGCATAGCTTTTCTGTTACCTTAAATAATTATAGTGGCTTCCCACCAGATACCATTTACCTGCGAATCCAGAATGAAGAACCTTTCAGGCAGTTGGCCAAAGAATTGAGTGTTGTAAATGCATACATAAGCTCGGGTTCATGTACGCCGATGCTTCTAACCCCAAGACCTCACGTGAGTATTGCAGGAAAACTTCCTTCAGAAATTTTCTTTAAAGCATTAACACAATATGCACATAAATCTTTTCATGAAACATTTGTGGTAAATGAATTGCTGTTGTTAAAAAGAAAGGATGAGTACGATGCATTCAGTACTGTTATTGTGTTTGCATTACAGCCAGAGACGAGTGAATTAATCAATTAACCAATTTTAAAAAATTAACCATGGATATAAAATCATTAAAGCAGATACCGGGTTATAAGTATAATGAATACCTGTTGATATTAAACCCACATGAAGAATTACGAAATAAGATAATTCAGGTTAAAAAAGATTTTTATGAAAAATATAAAGCTGAAAATGCTTTATGGGGCAAGCCGCATATTACACTGGCAAACTTTGTACAGTTTGAAATGTTGGAAGAGAGACTTGTAAATCGCCTGAAGACTATCGCAATGGGTTATACGCCATTCAAAGTAGAGCTAAAAGATTTTGGAAGCTTTCCAGGCCATACCATTTTTATTAATGTTGATTCCAAAATGCAGGTAAAAAATATTATTAAGGAATTGAGGCCTGCGCAAAAATTAATGACTTTAAATAAAGATAACAAGCCTTACTTCCCAGATGATCCTCACATAAGTGTTGCAAGAAAATTGTTACCGTGGCAATATGAAAAAGGCTGGCAGGAATATAGTCACCGACACTTTACCGGGCGATTCATTGCCGATAATATGTTATTAATAAAACGCAGGGTTGGTGATAAAGCTTACCAAATTGTTCAGCGATTTGAATTTATGAACTTACCTGTTACTACAAAGCAGGGAGCATTATTTATGTAGGCGTTATCTCATTTCAAAGGAATCTTCAAGGAATTCCTTTGACCAAACTACAAAGCCACGGAGGCACAAAGCAATTTCTTTGTGTTCTTAGTACCTACGTGGGCAACCCTCCGACCCGAACCTCCAAAAATTTATATTATGTCAACCCAATTAAAACAAGATCATTTTAAAGTTGCGGCGCAGGAAAAAGAAGAAAGTAGTCAATATTTAGCAGGCCGTGGTGCACAATTCAATACAAAAAATAAATTTCTAAAAAATCAAAATGTACAGGAGCATATTGAAGCCATTGACGATTGGGAGGTGACAAATGTGGGAACACAATACCTGGAGCAGCAGGTAAAAAGCATTGTAAACAAAGTGGAAAGCCCCGACCTGAGCATGATGTACAGCATGAACCCTTATGCAGGCTGCGAACATGGATGTATATATTGCTATGCCCGTAACGTGCATGAATACTGGGGTTACAGTGCGGGTCTCGATTTTGAAAGAAAGATCATCGTAAAAATGAATGCGCCCGAAATGCTCCGAAAATTTTTAATGAATAAAAAATATGACCCCACTCCCATCATGTTGAGTGGCAATACAGATTGCTACCAACCCGCAGAACAAAAGTATAGATTAACAAGAGGATTGCTGGAAGTCTGCAATCAATTTAACCAACCGGTTGGCATACTTACCAAAAATTCATGGATCATAAAAGATAAAGACATACTGCAGGAAATGGCTAAAAAGAATTTGGTAACAGCCATGGTTTCCATTACATCATTCAATGAGGACCTGCGGAGAATAATGGAACCGAGAACCACCACCGCCAAACAAAGATTAAAAGTAATAGAAGAGTTAAGTAGTGCCGGTATTCGTATGGGCATTATGATGGGGCCAATGATACCAGGACTTAATGAACATGAAATGCAAAGAATAATGAAAGCTGCAAAAGAAGCAGGAGCAACATTTACAGCTTATACCTTTATCCGTCTGAATGGCGCGATACAATTTTTATTTCGCGACTGGCTCTATAAAAATTTCCCTGACCGTGCAGATAAAGTATGGCACCTGATCGGCAGCAGCCACGATGGTAAAGTAAATGACAGCCGCTGGGGCGTGCGCATGCGTGGCGAAGGTGGTATTGCGGAAATGGTAAGAATGCAATATCAAAAATATGGCAAGCTCTATGGGATGAATAATGACAGGTGGGAATTGGATTCAAGTATTTTCAGAAGGCCGGGGGAGCAGGGAAGGTTGTTTTGAGATATCTTCTGCCCAAAAAACCATACATTATAAAAAAATGGTCTTATAGAAAAGATATTCAAGATTCTAATCTACAGAAAAGTAATTTTATAAATTCGCTCAATGTTAATGTATACCACTGCAAACTATTCCGATATTTTTGTAGGAGATAAACCATCATTAAATAAACTTCTAAAAGATATACCCTCAAAAGTTGTAATAAATATTCTTGCTATTTTAAATTCTGAACTTTATTTAAATGGCGATAAAATTCAAACTCAAGCAAACCTTCTCAAAATTATTACAAAGAATTTCATTAACTCTGATAGACTTGAGTTTGAAGAAGGGCTGAAAAATTTTATAAAAAAATTGAACGGGGAAAGATTTGCTATATGGGGTAAAAGATATATCCTTGAATTTTTGAAGTATGAATTTCTTAATTATCGAGATATAGATTCTATTAATTCTACACCTCAACAGGAGGCTAGTATTTTAAAAGCATATTTATTGATTGCTGAAATATCAAATGAAAGAGATCGAAAGGAATTAAAAAAAGTAAGAGAAAGATTGAGTGAGAATGAAGAATTCTTCTTCGAGAAATTAGTCTGGCCATTTTTGCTAAATCAATTCGACACAAATAATCAAGTCGATCCTATTTATAATTTTTTTAAACTCTTAGGATTTTTAAAACACGTATTACATAACTCAGAACTTACAACGCATTTTAAAATATATCTCGAGCTGAATGGTTTTACTAGCATAAGAATCTTCATGGGAAGTATTACTGAAATAATAAAATTAACTCAACATATAAATATTAATCCTGAAAATGGTTTAAATAAATTTATCTGGATCAAACCAGATCATTTTGCTGTCAACTTAGAAAATCTATCATTCAATATAGAAGAATTTAAAAATGATATTACTAAGCAGATTGATTTCAAAGGACTAAGGGAAAAACCATTATTTAAAAATGATGAATTTGAATATATTATTTTGGATATTGATTATTTGAATAACAAGATATATAATGGGCAATTATTCGATATGTATTATAATACAAATATGGAGGGAAAAGCATTTAAATTATTCCCTGACTTCAAAACGCATATTTCCAAAAAAGTAAGTGAAGAAATTATTTTTAGAGGAATGATGAAAGGTCTATTCTGCCAAAAACATATTCGGCTAAGTTTCGACGACACTAATGCATCTAATATTCCTGACTGTTATATTAGAGTGGGTTCTTCGATTTTCTTAATTGAGTTTAAGGATTACTTATTTCCAGGCAAAATTGTAGATGATTATTCTTTTGATAAAATAAAAAATCATATAGACCTAAAGTTTATTTTAAATGAAAAAAAGAAAAATAAAGGAATATCTCAGATTGTAGAGCAAATAAAAATTGTTTCCGAAAATGCTTATTCGTTTGATAACTGGGAAAAATCAAAACTTAAAGACATTGACATAAATATTTATTCAATTATAGTGCATACAAATTTTATATATCAACTGCTTGGCATTAATCACTATTTGCAAACCAAATTTAATTTTAAATTAAACGAAACTTTACCACATCTTCGTTGTAAGGTGGAAAAACTGGTTCAGATTGATCTTCAGTTTTTTTTTGAATTGCTATGTTCAGATAGCTCACCTATAAAAAATCTTGAAAACTTATTAAAAGATATTTTAAAATCTTAAATTCTCGCAATAATTAATTTGCTAAAAATATTAATCAAGAATCTTTTGTACAGGCTAGAGCAAGCTTTGATGAAATTTACAGAATTAGATTAAACTGAATTAAAGAGAAAAGCCAATAAAGAATTAGCAAATATTTTAATGACAACTATAGATTTTGATGAATGCTTATTAGACTCTTTTTAACGATTATGGCACAATCATCAATCGAATGGACAGAAATGACCTGAACCCACAACAGGCTGCAACAAAGTTTCAGCAGGTTGTAAGTATTGCTATACTGAAGTTATGACAAGACGTTTGGAAGCGATGGGCATTGAAAAATATAAGGATGGATTTAAAGTAAAAACCCCATGAAGATGCATTAAATATTCCTTATTCCTGCTAAAGGCTCTAAGGTCGTTTTTGTTAACTCAATGAGCGATTTATTTCATCCCGAAGTTCCCTTTGAATTTATAGAAAAAGTTTTTAAGGTGATGAATAATACACCTCAACACACTTACCAGGTTCTTACCAAAAGAGCAGAGAGATTACACCAATTACATCACAAGTTAAACTGGACTAAAAATATTTGGATGGGTGTTTCAGTGGAAGATGAAAGAGTAACCGAACGGATTGATTTTTTAAGAGAAACAAATGCCGTGACAAAATTTCTTTCTTGTGAGCCTTTGATCGGCCCATTGCAAAATATGAATCTCACAAATATTGACTGGGTAATTGTCGGCGGAGAAAGCGGAAGAAAAGCGAGACCAATTAAACATGCCTGGGTTTGGGATATTAAATTTCAATGCCAGGAACAAGAAGTGCTTTTTTTCTTCAAGCAATGGGGCGGCACGAATAAAAAGAAGGCAGGCAGGGAATTAGCAGGAATGACTTACGATGAAATGCCCATGTCTGCTCTACCGGTTTAATACAAAAGGAAATAAAGAAAATCTCTCACGAACTGAAACGAAGTAACCACAGGCATTTCCACGGATGAGTTACCTTAACATAACCTTTACATAACATTGGGATAACGCTTCCATAACATAGAAATCTTCTCTTTGCAGCATCAAAAAAATGATGCATGAGATATATATTATACCTGGTTTTTTTTACGGCAATTTCTCTCTCTACATATTCGCAGACAGGTAAGGTTGAAGGCAAGATTACTGATTCAAAAACCGGCAGAACATTGAGCGGTGTGTCCGTAACCGTTGTTGGAAATAGTAAGGGAGTTGCCACTGATCAGGACGGTAGGTTTGTGCTTACTTTACCCGCCGGGAAATCGCAGGTAGTAAGAGTATCTTCAGTAGGTTATCAAACAAAGGAAATTGAAAATGTGGCGGTAAATGCTGGTGCCCTTATCAATCTTGATGTAGTGATGGAGACAGCCACAAAAACCGAAGCGGAGATTGTGATCAGAACTACACGCAGGCAGGAAACAACCGCCGCGTTAATAGCTTACCAAAAAAATACAAACACGGTAGCCCAGGTGGTTTCAGCCGAAAGTATTAAACGCTCGCCTGATAAAAATACAAGTGAAGTTTTAAAAAGGATACCGGGTACTTCCATACAGGAAGGTAAATACATTATTGTACGCGGGCTGAATGACCGCTATAACCAAACAATGCTTAATGGCATTTTATTAGGTACTACAGAGCCGGACAGGAAAACATTTTCATTTGATATTTTCCCTGCAGGCATGATTGATAATATCATCGTGAACAAGGCATTCGTTCCGGAGTTTTCCGGCGAGTGGGCTGGTGGGCTTGTACAGGTAAATACTAAAGACGTTCCGGCTAAGAACTATCTGAATGTTGTATTGGGAACCGGCTTTAATACCCAAACGATCGGAAAGGATTTTTATAGCTACAAAGGAGGCAGCCTCGATTGGTTGGGAATGGATGATGGTTTCAGGGCTATACCGGATGCATTGCCCGTAAAATCAAAATACAATGCAATGGACAGGGCCGATAAAACTGAGTTGGGAAAATTATTTAAGAACGTTTGGAGCCCGGATAAGTCTTCTTCCAATTTTGTTCCGTTGTTAAATTCTAATTTTCAGTTGAGCGGTGGTTTTAATGCAAAACTTGGAGGAACCAGTAAATTAGGAGCCGTGTTTGCGGTCAATTACAACCAATCTAATAAAAGAACTGACTACATAACTAATCGTCTGTTTGTTGTTGACAATTCTATCCCCTCTCTTACTTATGACTACAGCGATAAAAAATACAGCCGTGATGTACTGTGGGGAGGTTTGGCAAATCTGACGCTTCAGATAAACAATAACAATAAAATTTCAATTAAGAATCTGTTTAATGTAAATGCAACAAAATACGTAAACGAAAGAACCGGTAAAGATTTTGAATTTAATCCTTTCCTGGGTGAAAATATACGGGCAACGGAACTTGCCTTAAAAACAAATACTTTTTTTAACACCTCAATATCCGGGGAACATAATCTTGTGGATTTGAAGGCCAAATTTCATTGGTTTGGAAGCTTCAATATTTTAGATCAATACATCCCGGACCAGAGAAGAATACAATATAACCAGGATCCCGATGTTGATAATGCGCCTTACAAATTACTGATTGGTGCATCGCAATCTTCGCAAAAATCGGGAAGTCGTTATTACGGATTTCTGAACGATTATAACTATGTAGCCGGTGCAGATATCACCAAGTCATTCAAACTTTTTAACCTTGACCAATCTGTAAAAGGAGGTTATTTTTTCCAGGTGAAAGACCGGTTATTTGATTCAAGGCCTTTCGCAATTTATCTTCCTTCTGATAATCCCGACCTGATCTTGCTTCCTGCTGATAAAGTGTTCAGCCCTGAAAATTTTGGAGATGGATCCAATAATAAATTTGGTTTTAATGAGCTGGCCGGAGATCAATACAGGTATATCGCAAACACTATTTTAAATGCAGGGTTTCTTCAACTTGAAAATCAGTTTGATGACAAGTTAAGGGCCACTTACGGAGTGAGAGTTGAGGACTATGACCAAATCATCGGAAGCTTGAAACAAAGTGACCGTCGTCATCTTCATACTGAAGTGCTTGATTTCTTGCCTGGTGCAAATATTACTTATAGGTTAAACACTAAAACAAATTTGCGCTTGTCAGGGTCGCAAACTGTTATACGTCCTGAGTTTAGAGAACTGAGTGATTTCGCTTTTTACGATTTTGATTTGAGCGCTACCGTAAGCGGAAACAGGTCTCTCGAAAGGACAAAGGTGACGAACCTGGATCTTCGGTATGAAATATATCCGCGGGCAGGTGAATTATTAACGTTGGGTGTGTTTTATAAATATTTTAAAAATCCTATCGAGCTTTTCTTTAACCAAAGCGGTGCAGGGAGCTCTAGTACTTTCAATTATTTAAATGCAGATAAGGCCTATAGTTTTGGAGGTGAACTTGAACTTAGAAAAAAACTTGATTTCTCTGATGCATTAAAAAACTTCACTTTCCAGACCAACATCTCTTACATATATAACCGTGTAACAAGGAACAGCAGCAATCTTAACCGCCCCATGCAGGGGCAAAGCCCTTATGTAATAAATGCTTCTCTCCAATATGATATTGAAAAGCTCGGCATAAATACCACGCTTTTATTTAATCAAATTGGCGACAGAATTTTTTATGTTGGCGGTAACGATTTTCCTCCCGTTACCGAGCAACACAGGCCTTTGTTTGATTTCCAGGTTGCAAAGAAAATTCTTAAGAAAGAAGGGGAGATCAAGCTTAATATCTCTGATCTCTTAAACCAGGCAAATATTTATTACCTCGACATAAATAACGACAGGAAATACGATAAGAATACAGATGCACTTGCTATAAAGCGAAAGTATGGGTCAACCGTCGGCATTTCATTTTCTTACAACATTAAATAAAACGAAAAATTAAAAATCAAAAACACAGTATGAAAAAGTTATGTTATTTGGCTGCATTTGTTGGCTTGATTTCAACAGGTTGCCGAAAAATTGAAGTGGATGGTGGTACCATCACAGTAATAGATACCACTGGCGGTAGCACTTCTGACAATCCTATTCTTGAAGGCAGGATTTCAGCAAACAGAACCCTTAAGGCTAATGTGGTTTATAAACTTCGCGGCCTTGTATACGTTACCAATGGAGCGATACTAACTATAGAGCCCGGTACTAAAATTGTGGGCGAATTAAATAAGCAAGGCGGCCTTATCATAACCCGCAGTTCTAAAATTATTGCTGATGGAACTCCCGATAAGCCAATTGTTTTTACATCTGAAGCGGCTAACCCGCAACGTGGTGACTGGTCTGGTCTTATACTGCTAGGGAATGCTCCTACCAATTCTTCGTTTAATGGTGTACAAGGCATTGGTGAAATTGAAGGTGGTGTTAATAATAGTGATGGGCTCGGCCTTTATGGTACACCAATTACGCAAAATCAAAATCCTGCTGATAACAGTGGCATCCTGAGATATGTTCGTATTGAATATGCTGGCTATGCATTTCTTCCCGATAAAGAAATTAATGGTTTAACATTCGGCGGTGTTGGTAGCGGAACAGTTATAGATTACGTGCAGGTTTCTTATGCCAATGATGATTCTTTCGAATGGTTTGGCGGTACCGTTAATTGCAAGCATCTTATTTCTTTCAGAACTTTAGATGATGATTTTGATACCGATAATGGATTTTCAGGTACCGTTCAATTTGGAATATGTTTGAGAGATTCTTCAGTTGCTGATATTTCGAAGTCTGAAGCTTTCGAAAGTGACAATGATGCTAATGGCAGCACATTACTTCCACAAACAAAAGCGGTATTCAGCAACATGACGGTTATTGGCCCGCGCCAGACGCTAACTAATCTGGGAAATAGTCTTTTCCTGGCAGGTGCCCAAATTCGTCGTAACAGTTCTGAGTCTCTTTTCAACTCAATTATTATGGGATGGCCAATAGGTCTGTTGATCGATGCATCTAAGGGCACGCCCACTGACCTTAATATTCCGGGAACTTTATTTATACAAAATTCAATTATAGGGGGCTGCAATACACCAGTGAAATACGCTGCCAGCAGCACTTCTCCAACCGGCGCAACTGATCAATCAATTCTTAACTGGTTCAAGACATCAGCTTTTGGCAACGATATTTTAACAACAAATGATGATGTAAAACTTACAGCTCCATACGATTATGCCAACCCTGATTTTACACCCCTGGCTGGTTCACCTGCTTTAACTGGTGCCGCATTCACAAATCCAAAAGTGAGCATTCTTGAAAATGTTAGTTATCGTGGTGCTGTAGGCCCCGCTGATACATGGTTTAAAACGTGGACAAAATTTTAATTAAAAAAATAACATAAAACTGTAACGAATATTTTACCTGGTACAACGATGAATTATTTTTATTAATGTCACCTAATTTAAAGTTGTGATAACGATTATATAATATCGGTGTCCTTACTGTGCCCGCGTTTATTCGATAAAATAATTTTAAGTTTTCCGTAAGCAAAACAGATTTTTCTCATGCTGTAACACCTCTCATTCATGAGGGGTGGTTTTTTATATATTAGTTGACGTTTGCAATGTTTAACTCGGGATATTCCTTTGCATAATAGCACAGCTCTATAGTATTTAAAATACAGGCTAATCCCTTCTCATTAACTATTTTTGAAAATACTGAACCCGAAATCGGATGACATTAAAATCGTTATACAAAAAAAATCAGCTATTTTTTTTAAGCTTCTTTTTATTTGCTATTGTATCAATTTTTATTTTAGTCTTTTACACGAAGGAGAAGGGCTTTTATCTATTGAATGGCTACCATCAGAAAGGATTAACTTATTTTTTCATTTATGCGACTTACCTGGGTGACGGTTTTTTTTGCATCGCTATTGGACTTCTACTCTTCTACAGGAAACGTTTTTTGAGTTTTATGGTATTAAGTAGTTATGCAATCTCGGGTGTCGTTGCGCAGGTCTTAAAATATTTTGTTGTTGAGCCGAGGCCGGCAATTCTTTTAAAAGACTCAAGCTATCAATATTTTATTGAAGACGTAACACTTCACAATCTTCATGCGTTTCCCTCGGGACATACGGCCTCGGCTTTTGCATTGGCGGCTGTTCTTAGCTTTGCGGCAACAAATAAAAATTATTCTATTTTATTTTTGAGCGGAGCGATCCTGGTTGGCTACAGCCGCATTTATCTTGCCCAGCATTTTTTAGACGATGTATTTGCGGGTGCCGTTATAGGAGTTATCACCGCTATCCTCTGCCAGCTGTTTTTTGAAAAATATTCGCAGTCAAAAATTTTTCGGGCGGGCGGTAACAGTAAAAATTTCCGCGGGTAATTATGCAGATCTTCCTGACGGCAGCGTAAATCCAAACGTAGTACCTACATCCGTTTTACTTCTTACATGCATGGTTTCGTTGTGGGCCTCCATTATATGTTTGGCTATCGAGAGGCCAAGGCCACTTCCGCCCACTTTACGGGTGCGTGCCAGATCAGTGCGGTAAAACCTTTCAAATATCCTCGATAAATGTTCTTCTGCAATTCCATGCCCGTCATCACTTATTTCAACCAGCACTTTTTTACCATCTATCTTATAAGCGCTGCCTTCGATAGTGCCATTTTGCTTTCCATACTTAATAGCATTGTCTACAAGATTTATTAACACCTGCCGGATTTTTTCTTTGTCTGCAAAAACCGTAAGGGGGAGTTCACAACCTTTTTTTATGACGCACCTAATTTTTTTTTCGTCTGCTTTAATTGAGAGCGATTCACACACCTCTTTAATGAGATCCTGTATAATAAAATTTTGGCTATATAATAATTGTTCACCGCTTTCCAGTTTGGTTATTTCGTCAAGATCATCAACCAGGTTTACCAGCCGGTCAATATTTTTCGAGGCATTTCCAAGAAATTTTCTGTTGACTTCGTTATTATCAATCGCACCGTTCAATAAAGTATCTACGTAACCTTGTATCGCAAAAATGGGTGTTTTCAATTCGTGAGATAAGTTGAGCAGGAATTCCTTTCTGAATATTTCATTTTTTCGCAAAACCTCAATTTCTTCTTTGTGCTGTACTGCCCAGTTTTCAACGTCCTCGCTTACCTCCTCTATTGATTTTTGCGGCAAAATATTTTTGTAGTAAAACTCCTCTCTCTTAGTGGCTTTGGTCTGGTATATCAGCTTGTATATAATTTTTATTTTTCGATATACGAAACGCTCTATCATAAAATAGATAATAATGTACGAAACAATGCAAAGCGACACAAAAAGAGCGGTAGCAGGAAAGATACCTACACCATAAAGATACACGGCCATTCCCGCCATAATGCCAATAGGAACAGATGTAATGATTGAAACCTGTTGTGGAGAAAAATTTTTTAAAGGGAGCAAAATAGAAGTTTAGTAGTTTGAATATGCACCATGCACAATCAATGTTATCTATGTAAACAAAATTACAAAATTCAGCTCGTTCAAATGCTCAGCAAAGACACGGAGGTGGCTATGTTTTTACGAAAAAATTTATACCGATAGCGTCGCGGTTAAGGTTTACGATTAAGCTATTTCGGATTAAGCGATCGGAATTAAGTTGATTAACTGCTATGGTCGGTAATAATAAGCCATACGCCATTAATTTTTTTAAAGAGCAATGTAAAATGACCTCCCAGGTCCCCAGCAGTTCTTTGTAAATGCCATTTGCCTATTACAAAATAATACCCGGGTGATAATGGCTTTACCTGGAGAAGATCAAAAGCAAGAGTGCCCATAGCCGCCTTGTCAGGATAATTTTTCTTATAATTATTAAGCGTTTTTTCCCATCCGGAGGTTACCCCGGACTTGCCTATAAATTTGAGTGAATCGTCTTTCCAATAACCTTGCATAAAACTTTCCACATCACCGGCGTTCCAGGCTGTCACCTGTTTATCTAAGATTCCCTTAATCATACTTTCATCAGCTGATTGTGTAAATGCCTTAGAAAATTGCAAAGTTGAAATGAAAATAATCAATGGTATGATGGCCTGCTTCATGCTGTCAAATAATTAAAGCACAATGTAGTTCAATTTTTTTCACAGCACATTGACGCTCATCTTATCAAAAGGTTTCACAGCTTTCTGCTGCCGGCTATAATGATAATTCAGAAAATGGGCGTAAAGAATAAAAAATATCGCCGGGATAAGAAAAAGAAATTCCTGGTTGTGGAAAAATTGTTTGATCACCAGGAATATAAATCCTGCACTGAATAAGTAGAACGGGGTGAGACTTTTATGATGGCTGCGGTAGCCATGTAGAACCGCAAAGCTTCCTATAAGAAAAGCCAAACCTATCATCATCCACTCGAATGAGGAATTGTTAACTACGTTAATACCAAATATTGGGAGCGAGCTTATAAGAATAGGAAGAATGGCGCAATGTACCGCACATGCAATTGAAGTTACTATCCCAAAAAAATCCCAGTTAATCCGCATGTTCATAAACTTATTAAACGCAAAAATAGTAAATTTGCAACATTGATGCAACAATTTAAAAATATTTTATTGAGCAGGCGAAGTTAATTTTGTTATGAAATTTTGAATTCGCGCTGTTTATTGATAGATTTTACCAATGAAGAAAAAACTTCTTTTATTTGCAGTATTTTTTGGTTTGCTGATCACTGCTTTTTATTTTTTCCTTTTCTCGGGAACTGATTATTATAAATCAAAATTGCCTGTACTTAACTACGTCCAGGATTTTTCATTCACGGGGCAAAATGGAAATACGGTAAGCGAGCATAACGTGGAGGGCAAGGTGTATGTGACAGAATACTTTTTTACAACATGCAAGGGTATTTGCCCAAAAATGAATGATAACATGAAGGTTGTTTATGACAAGTTTAAAAATGAAAGTGATTTCGCCATAGTTTCACACACTTCTATGCCGGAGACAGATTCGGTGCCGTTGATGAAAAAATATGAAGAAAAAATGATCGGTAAAAACCCGGAGTATCCTGCGAAATGGTATTTTGTAACGGGATCAAAGGATTCACTCTATAAAATGGCGAGGGTGAGTTATTTACTTGACAACGATAAAAACAACAGCGTTAATATTAAAGATCATTTTATTCACACCCAGTTTTTTGCTTTAGTAGACAAGGAAAGAAGGGTTCGTGGCATTTATGATGGTTTAAAGCCTGATGAAATCGATCAACTTGAAAAGGATATCACAAAATTATTGAAGGAGCCAGTTGAAAAAGGTGCATTCAACCATTCTCCGTTTAATAATAATCCTTCTTAAATAAATATGAATCCGGAAGTAACCCAAATATTAAAATATAACCAGTTAAGCATAACCGGTAGCAGGCAAAAGATTCTTGAACTTTTTTTGGTGGCAAGTGGAGCGCTGTCTCATGCGGATATAGAAAAAAACACAGGTGAATCTTTTGATCGTGTGACGGTTTACCGCACGTTACAAACATTCGTAGAAAGGGGGATTATTCATCTCATACCTACCACCGATAATTCTATAAAATACGCATTGTGCAAAAATGACTGCGCACCCGGCCATCATCATGACAACCATGTGCATTTTATTTGCGGAGAATGTGAGAAAACGATTTGTCTTGACGGTGTAAATATTCCTGTGGTGAAATTACCTGAAGGCTTTATTCCCAACCGGTCTGAAATGGTAGTAACCGGCATTTGCGGAGAATGCCGGTAGTTAAAAATATTTGATATTTTTTTTGACAATTCGTGTAATTCGTGAAAAAATTCGTGCTATTAATTCCCTCCAAAAACTTTCTTTAGAAGATCTGTAGCTCTCGCTGCGGGGTCCTTCCTTATACTTACCTCTTCCTGGGCAACATAATAAAAAATTCCATTAAGGGCTTTTGTGGTAACATAGCTATTAATGTCAGTATCAACAGGGGTTGCTGAAAATTTATTATACGTAGTAAAGATGTCGTTCCAGTATTTTGTGGCATCTACTTTTTTCAATGACTCTTCGATTACGGGACGAAAAGCATTTACAAGTTCAGGACTGGTGGCGGTTCTTAAATAGCCGGTAGCAGGAGCACCACTTCCTCTCAGTATGTTAAGTGTATCGGTTACCGTCATTTTTTTTATAGCTGCAAGAAATATGGGGGCGGCAGCTTTTGAAGCGTCTTCAGCCCCGCGATTCATGCTCAGAATAGCATTATCAACAACTTTACCCATTCCCAGCATTCTCAATTTCTTTTCAATCTGTTGCACTTCTTCCGGCAATAAAATCTTTACTGCGGCATCTTTAAAAAAGCCATCCGTCGCCAAAGTTTATCCCCGCTTTTTTGCGCACTTAATTCGAGAGCCTCTTTAAGTCCGGATATAATTTCACCTGTAGATAAGCCTGAAGATGAACCGGAATTCTTAGAAAAAATCGAATTGGCTTTTTTGTATAACCCGCCTAATTTCCTGAGAGAGTCACTCTGTGCGGAAAGGGGAACAAACAAGGAAGAGGAAAATTATAGAAGTAATAATTTGTTTCATAGGATCTTTTTAGTTGATTTCAAATGTAAATCGTTATGATGGATAGTTTAACCATTGGATTGTTAAATTAATTATTAGCCAAAGCCTGTGATGAAATAACGTGAAATGGCCAATTATATTGGCAAATTATAGAATTGGTCGCGAAACCCGTTTGCTGTACGAACTACATTTGAAATTTATATCCAACTCCTTTTACGGTTGTAATACAATCTCCGCCCAGCTTTTGTCTTATTTTTCTAATATGTACGTCAATAGTGCGGTCGCCCACAATTACGTCTGTGCCCCATACTTTATGTAAGATTTCATTTCTTAAAAAAACCTTTGACGGCTTGGAAGTGAGCAAAGCAAGTAGTTCAAACTCTTTTCGG
>CAWGWY010000028.1:0-9242 GCA_963826435.1 uncultured Chitinophagaceae bacterium
ATTTTGTCCCGGCGGGGTTTACGCCGCGCAATGTTCAAATCTTTATATACCGCCGGGTAACCCAGACGCACAGCCGAAATTGAATAAAAGAAAAGCCAGGCTTCGAATACTTGCAAGTTCCTAAAGTAAAAGCTTCTTTTTAGTTCATGGTACAAGCGGACGTGCCTGTTGCACAACCATTAATAAAGAAAATTGCCTGGTAATTTAAAGTCATTGGCACATTTTGCATTTCAAATTATCTTATTAGCATGGTCGTTCCTTTTTGAAATACTTTCTGGCCTGTAACTGAATGAGTATATTTTAGATACCATACAAATATCCCCGGCGATTGCCTGGTTCCATTTACTTTTCCATCCCATTTTTCCCGCCAGTTGTGTGAAGAAAAAACAAGTTGTCCCCAGCGATTAAAAACTTTGAATTCAAGGTCAGTTGTTTTCAGGGCATTAAGGGGATAAAGAAAATCATTTTTTCCATCGTTATTGGGAGTAAAAGCGGAAGGCACAGCGACAAAACAATTATTTAGTACATGCAATGGCTTGCTTATACTATCACTACAACCCAGCGTATTATTTGTTACTTTTAATGTAATGGTATAATAAGATTCAATATTGTTTTGAGGAAAATATTGAGGAGCAGGATCTTTTAATCCGCTCACTCCAATACTTCCAAAGCTCCATTGCCATATATCAACCAGCCCGGTGGATGTATTGGTTGCGATAACCGGATCTTCGGGACAAATTTCAACTGGCATTTCAATTCCTGCTCTTACTTCATTATCCATTGTCACCGTATTATTTGCCGTATCACTGCAAGTGCCGTTAGTCACCATTAGCCGTACATCATTTGTGCCGGATGCAGGAAAAACAATACTATGTGTTTGTGTATTAACTGCTGTGCTGTCATTAAATATCCATTTCCAGCTATTAACATCGTGCGCCCCATCATGTGAAAATGTCAATGTATTAAAACGACAACCGGGCTTGCGGCTATAATCAATTCTTGCAGAAACGGTATCTTCTGTTCGAAATGCCATTGTTTGTTGCGGCATTTCAATATCACATTCATCATTTATAGTGGTACCGTCGGTTCCCGCTTTTAGTGTTAGAGAATAATTTCCTTTTGTATAAATGGGAGCCGAAAAACGAACTGTGACCACATCTCCTAAACCATTCGTGCAATTGGCGCCTGCACCAACTACCGTGACCGGAGAAGGGCCATCTATTATAAAATCACTTCCATCGGCAGCTACCGTGCTGCACCGGATTTTTTTTGGGAAATATACTTTTATAGCATCCGGGGAACAACCCGGGCGACCAATGCTATCAGCGAACACGGGTTGATGACTGCTGAACCGGAAAGCGGTCTTTTCACCAACTGCTACCGAACGATCACAATCATCCAACAAGGTATTGCCATCGGTGCCATAGTTAACGACCAGCTCGTAATTACCATCAGGCAAAGTATTGCTTAGGGCAATAGTCAATTCATCAAAATAAAAACCACCGGAGGAACAGGAGCTACCCGTCGCAACAATGGTTGCGGCGGCTGGTGAAAGGCTGAACTCGCTTCCTGTTGCAGTGAGACTGCTGCACTTCATTTTTTTATTCAGCTTTAAGGTGATCTTGTTGTCACAGCCAGCCGTTACTTCCTGGAGGTGAGGTTCCGCGGGATCGTCAATTACTGCTGTGCCGCCTTCAAACGATAAAGTAAAGCCATCCTCACCATCGGTAAAACTGCTTATCAATAACAAGTATTCGTGACCCTCTGCGAGATTAGGCATTTGGCTAAAGCGTTCATCTTCGGAAGCACAGACACTATACGGGACACCTGTTTGGGCACCTGTTGTGCCGAAGGCGCCTGCCCAGTTCCCTATAACCACCAATGTGGTATCCGTATAAACGTCATCCGGGTTATGTCCCGTTATATCAAATAGCTGCCAGTCATAGTCCTCGTTTGCGTGATTCGGGGAGATAATAAATCCGAGCGTGCCGGCAGTGGAACAGGTAAACCTGTACCAAATTGGATTTCTGTCGTCATAGGCGAGATCATTGGCATTTAGTGAGCAGCCCGGTACAAACACAACGTGATTTTTGCACCGCGGAATCTTATATTGTGTAAAGGTGGTTGAGCCGCAAACCGGTAAAGCCGTTGAAGGATTTTGCCCCGGTGTGGTACAGGGTTGGCAATAGCCAGTCGCGGAGATGAAAAGAAATACAACAAATATGAATGGCTGTGTTCTCATAAACTTACGCAGGATACTGCACCTGATTATAAAATTACAGCAATCTGTTATTGAGGCTATTTGTCATGCAGTCCAAAGAATTGTATGGTTACAATTTATGAATTTCCAGTTGCTTGTCAATTTTAATTAATTAAATTCTTTTGCTATTCCCCGAATTCCAAATTCGCGCAAGGTTACTTGGCGCTTCCCCAAATTCGCCCAAGGTTGCCTTGGCGCGAGCATCCGCTTGTACCTTTCATACTAACTGTAACTTAATACAATGAACCCCTTCATCCCGCAGAAATCTTTTGCGCTGCTGTACTTCCAATCTTCCTCTTTTGTAACAAAGCCTGCCTGAACCGGGTTTTGGTGCATGTATTCTAATTTGTTATCGAACATATCCTGGCTATTTATTTCGAGAGGTTTATTATGTTGTTGCCAAAATTGCCAGTCGTTATTATTTCCATTCTTTTTGCCAGCTCTTTCCATCAGCCATAACATCCACTCCTTTACTTTCGTGCGGATGGTCTGTTATCAAAGTCTTCATTGTGGTTGAGGTAAAACTTTTCATGTCCCTCACAATATCTTCCAGTTTATTTTGCTTGCTTCCTATAATCATGTGGATGTGGCTTGGCATGATGCACTGTAGCGTATCATGCAAGGAATATCCTGGTCGCTTCTGATAAGAGTATGTACTTTAATACCACCTTTCCTTTTGCCAGATGGATTTTTCCCGGAAGTACGCGACACTTCCTGAAATAAGGCGATAGTAGTTGTATCAAAAATATAAAGCCTTGAAGTCCTGGATTTTTTTCGGCTGTCCGATAAAAAAGAAGCATACCTGTTATAAAGGCTGTAGTAAATCTCACCAAATACATCCGCATGCCTGCGGTTGTTTGCATCTGAAATAGTACTTCTCCTGGGATGGTAACGGACACCAATATGTGTTAACCGTTGTTCTGACGCGAGCATACCAGTGGCCACTTCTCTTAATGAATTACAATTATTAAAGATTGAATAAAGCATTGTAACTAAATGCTCATAGGTGTTGAAGCGCTTCGAATATCTATCGGCTTGATGTTGTTTTGCAATGGGTATGATAGCTTCTTTGCGAACAAATTTTAGAAGCTGAGAAAAGATTGGCTGTCCGGTAAAAAAAGTACTTTTGTTCATATTGGAATGCTTTAAGTGTGGTAACTCAAAACTACCAATTTACGGAGGTCAAACGACCTCCTTTTTTATAAATGAAATAGTTTTACCGGACAGTAGTGGTTGCAAACTCAGGACAGCAGCTCTTTTATTATTTAAGATTTCCACGAATAGCCAAAATGTGGTTTCTTGTATTTTAAAGTTGCTCAGGAAAGCTGTGACAGCAGTCCCTAATTATTTAAACATTCTACGGCTAGCTGTTTAAGATGGGTTTTTCATTTTTAAGATTTTAAAAACCTGCTAAAATCTAATCTGCCTTCTCCTCTTTCTTCAATAAATAAAGTATCAGGATTGGCAGATAAATAAATACTAATTTTTTCTCCTGTCCTGTGAAAATTTTTCAAATGTTCATGAAAATATGCAGTTGGAATTTTAAGATAATGAAAAGCATTTTTGTTTGGTGCAACCTGGCAAATAATATTTACATTATCATACAAGCTCCTGTCAATTGCATTCATTGGTATTTGTACCCACCATACACGCGTCTTCGGCCATGACTCTTCCGGCATGTAATATTTTGAAGTGTATATTTTATTTTTGGTTTCCCCGTAATTTGACAAAAACCATTTGAGTGCATTTGCTCTTATTGACATATTAACCAATTTTCTTAATGAGAGATAATTTTACTCGCTACCTAAAAAATAAATTGGATATAAAGGCAACAAATTCTTTTGGACATCACTAAGCTTGTCATAATATTTAATCCAAAGCTCAATGAAGCGCGAGAAATCTATAAGCTCTACATGCTTACCGGATTGTCTTGCCTCAGTTTTTGCCGGGTTACTAAATTCGCCACTGGTTACAAATATCCCTACGTCTGAATCTCTTCGCATTGTTCCGACCAGCTTTTGAATCTCATCTGAAGAAATTGTCGACTCGGGCCGATGCTTAACCTGAACAACAATACGTGGAGGCTTAGTTCCCAGAGGGTCATTATATGCAATGATGTCGATTCCTCCATCCCGGCCCGGTGGAGCAACGTACGAAATGTGATAGCTCATAGCATTCAACAAAGCCGCAACACAATCCTGGAACTCATATGCGTTTTTGGATTTAAGAAAATTCATAATTCCATCAGTCGCTTTTTCTTCATATTCTTCAATGGTCAGTTCATTTATATCTTTCTCCTCTATTTGTTCGACAAGGGTATCATTGGTGTGAATAATTCCTTCTTTCTGCCTTGTCAAATTCCAGTCTTTGTAGCCTTGCATGGATAAATTTATCATGGTTTCAGCGCCTTTTTTAAATGCGGCTTCTCCTTCAGGTGTTAATGTCCAAACCCGCTTAACTTTTTGAAGAAAACCGGCTTTAACTAATGGAATTGTATAAAATGCAAAAATCTTTTCCCATCTCGGAGTGTTACTATTGGGATATAGCTCAAGTTCCCAGTCGGTGAATTTTACATCACTTTTTAATTTACCAATCACATCCTTTCTCCTGAGCGTTCCACCAGAATCTATCAGGTGTTTAAACACTGTTGCAAAGGTTTTAATTGCAACTTGGCGGGATGGCGCGATTTCTTTGTTCATTATCGTTTATTTTATGAAACCTATTTATTCATAAACTTCTTAAATCCTTCGTACTGAATTATTTTATATGCAAGTAACACAATACCTAACATCTTTAAAAGTGTTGCTATTACTAAAGTCATATCAGCATAACTCCGATGCTGTATTTTAAACAGACCTCCTGCAAAGTCCAGGCAATAACCAACGACAATAATTATTATAGTATATTTTGCTTTCATAAATTTTTAGAAAGATTTTGTTTTCCCCTTCCCAAACATCCCACTCACCAACCTATCGTACAACTCAAATAAAAACTCAATCCTCTTTGTTTCATTTATAAAAGCTTGCGGGCGATAACAAAGATCAACAGCTTTATCAAGTGCCTGGTGTGCTTTTACTAATTCCGGCGGCATGGTGTTAGGGTCATATAAATCTGCGAGGCTTGCACCAGGGAATTTTGCTCTTACATCTAAAACATTTTGTGCTGCTGCTTCTACTGTTTGCACTTGTTTATCGGTTGGATTTTCCGGCCAGGGGAAGTTATTATAGACTATGGAGTTTGAATATCTATAATCACTTTTTAACCGGCCACAGATATACTTGACCCATGTCATATGCATTATTGAATTTATTATTCCAAATTCAAACATGGACGCATGGGGAATAGAAAAGCAGGAATTATTTAAAATATCATCCTTGGTCATAAAGCCAATCGGAATATATTTTCTATTTTCAGAAGAATGCGATGGCACTAAAATATAATTTGTTAGAGGTTGTCTATTCTCAGTAAATATTGCTGGGAATTCTGCCCATTTAACTGTAGATAATTTCGTGCTTTCTAGTCTTACTCTTCTCACCTGATTTACTCTTTCTAATACAAGAGGCAATGCTTTTAATTCTGAAGGGTGAATCTCTACTAACCAAAGACACCATCTTTTTATACCGTTAATAAATTCATGAGAACTTATGAAAGGTTTAATCCACATTTTCGAATTAGGTTCTTTAGAAATAAACATATCTTTTTCATCATCGGTAAAAAGTAAATTCCCCCCATCGGTCGGCTGGCTTCCTTTGAACATTTGTGATACGTTGCAAATTGGTTTCGTTCTACCAGAAATAAAGTCATCGTTCCCCTCGACTAAATACGGATTTATGTTTTTCACTCTCAACTCATGTGGCTCTGCTTTTATATTCTCATACTCAAAAATTCTCTTATCGCTAATATCAAAATTTGCAAAGCCTATAATCACAACATGTACAGCGGCATTTCCTCTTGCTTCATTTCCCCACTTAAATGTTCGGTGAGCAAAATGAATTTTTATTTTATACTTATTAAATAATTCATTCCATAATATGCCAACCTGTTCGCCTTGTGAAATTGAATTGGTGCTTACAAAAGCACACTGTGTTGTCATCCTGAGCTTGTCTGTCATCCTGAGCTTGTCTGTCATCCTGAGCTTGTCGAAGGATGCACCGGCTTCGACAAGCTCAGCCTGACATCCCTCATGTATTGCGCCGCTTTAATGTACCAGGCGGAAACATAATCTAACACGCCTGCCCCTTTCACACCGGCGAAAATTAATTCCATATCTCTTTTCTGCTCTGCGTTTTGCAAGCTCTTCCCACTAAACGGTGGATTCCCAAAAATATAATCAAACTTCTGTTCGCCTTTTTCCCAAGGCATTGGCTCTATTAAACTTTGCCAATCTATTCGTAATGCATTTCCGTTTTTGATGGTGGCGCTTTTGCGCAGCGGCAAGCGCACATAATATTCACCAAAGGTTTCACTGGCTTTCATGTTCATCTGGTGATCCATAAGCCACATGGCTACCTGTGCTATCTGTGCCGGAAATTCTTCATACTCTATTCCATAAAACTGGTCTACATCCAGCAAAAAGTAATAGTCAATGTTGCGTGACGGATAATCTTTTTTCAATATTCTCTTTCAGCAAAATCTTTATTATTTCTATTTCCAGCAGGCGCAGTTCACGGTATGCGATAATGAGAAAGTTGCCGCATCCGCAGGCCGGGTCAAGAAACGTAATGCCCTTAATTTATCATGAAACTTTTGAAGCTTTGGCTTGCTGTCTTTTATTTTTTCAAACTCTTTATAAAGCTCATCCAGGAACAAGGGCTTTATCACTTTAAGAATATTTTTCTCGCTGGTATAGTGTGCGCCAAGTGTCCTCCGCTCCACTGGGTCCATCACACTTTGAAAGAGCGAGCCAAATATGGCCGGAGATATTTTGCCCCAATCCAGCCCGCAACAATCCAGCAACAGCTTTCGCATATCGCTGTCGTAAGCTGGCAATGGGCAAATGCTCTTCAAACAATTTTCCATTTACATAAGGGAAGGCAGCAAGGCTTTCATCAAGATTGGGAAGCGTTTTTCCTTTGGCTTATTCAGCACTTCAAATAACTGGGCGATGTGGTTGCCAAGGTCGCTGCCATCTTCATCAGTTCGCAGGTCAATGTAATCGTAAAAAATTCCTTTCTCAAAAATGTTGGTAGTCATCCGCAAAAAGGCAAAACAGTAAACGTACAAGATAGAGTTCAAGCTGATGGCCTTTATATCCTATGGCTTTTAGCTTATCATGCAGCTTACCCATTAGCTCGGCTGCTTCTATATTTACCGGGTCTTGCTCTTTGAAGGTTCTTTGTGGTACCCGGCGATAAAACCAAACAGCCCGATATTATCAACCAGTTGTTCTATCGGAAATTCATGCGTAGTTCCGCTATCAAGATTATACAACCGGAAGCGGGCAAAGTCTGAAACGAGAATATATTTTGGTAGTTGCTTTTCCGGTATGCCATGAAAATAATCCAACACTTGTCCATGTGCTTTATCAAGACTTTTGCCTTTGCTTTTATGTTCTATAATTAAAGTAGCGGGCCAGAAGAGATCAATAAATCCATCTTTGTTGTTGAGTTGCTTTACATGATGCTCAAAGGTGGCAATCCTTCTGCGGCGTATATCGAATATAAAAAAGAATTCATCCCAAAAGCTTTTGGCTTCGGCATCTTCACTTACTTCATCTTTCCATTCTTTGGTAAAAGCAATCGCTCGTGATTTTATCTCATTCCAGCTTAAAGGCATAGGCGCAATTAGTTATCAAAAAAATAATACTCCGTTGACTCACATTGAGTGGAATAAATAAAATTTTATAAATTTTTTTTATAGCGGTAATCAGCAATTAGCAGTTGATTATCAAATATAAGAAGAATACCTATTGGTTTAAATCAATATTTATAAGGTTTTGCCTGCCCCGGGATTTCATGGCCTGCTTTTGTGTCTACCATTTTTCAGTGGATCATTTCCTTTCCCCCGCCGAATTATCTCCTACGTCCATACATACAATCCCTTTCCCACGGCATACAATTGACCACTGATGTACATACAATGGCTTTCGCACGGCAAACAACCAGCTCCTGCTGTACATACATTGGCCTTCACACGGCGAACAATGGAGCAATGCTGTACATACAATGGCTTTCGCCCGGCGGAAAAAGGGCTTTTTTTGAAAAAAAAAAAGTCATTTTCTCAAAAAAAAATTTTCCGGGCAGGTAAAAACGGGCTTTTTTAATGTTTTTTCATTTTTCCGGGATAATTTTTTTACGCTTTTCAAGCTGCAAAAAGGGGGGAATATAAAAATTGGTTTTGACCTGTACAACCGTAGTTCTACGGTTGTGCCGTAAACGGATTTGATACAATTTAGCATTCCCAATCGGCAGGATGGGGCCCGGGAAACCGGGAGAAATTTATTTAAATAACCAAATCAAATGAAAACATGTTAAACCAATTTACCGCCTTTATAGGCAAAATTGTTACTTCCTTCTGGAAGTACGCTGATTCGAAGCTGGACCTCAAGGCCACCTTCATTTATAATTCCATGTTGGATAATACTTATTTCCCCACGCCGGAGCCGGATATGCCTACGCTCAATACGGCCATCCTTGAATACAGGGATTCGCTGGTGGCTGCGCAAGGCAGGGAAACCAATGCCGTGCTGGTAAAGAACCAGAAAAAAGCTGCATTAATAATGTTGCTTGAGGCGCTGGCCAAATACATCACCTTCCAGGGTAAAAATGACCCGGTGATCCTGGGCTCTACAGGCTATGACCTGGCCAAATACCCGGAACCTTTAACGCTTAAAAAGCCTGAGAATGTAACCCTGCAGGACGGCCTGAACTCCGGTGAGCTGCTGCTGAAATCTGACGCAGTAAAGGGCGCCAGGGGCTATGCACCCCAGATAACCCCTGCCCCGCTAACGGCAGATAGCGTATGGACAACCGCTCCAACCACC
>CAWGWY010000029.1:0-14294 GCA_963826435.1 uncultured Chitinophagaceae bacterium
GGCGGTCTGTTGTAAGCTGGAACCTGAACATGTTTACGCTGATAGGAATAGGCACGGGCGTAGCATTTTTGTTCAGCGTGGTTGCTATGATTTTTCCCGGCATTTTTCCTGCCCAATTCAGAACGGAGAGCGGCACGGTATTCGTTTATTTTGAAGCCGCTACCGTAATAATTGCATTGGTTTTATTAGGACAACTTTTAGAAGCAAGAGCGCATAGCCGTACCAGTGGCGCTATCAAAGAACTTTTAAAGCTGGTTCCCTCTGAAGCTACTTTAGTAATTGACGGAGAAGAAAAAATCATTTCTATTGATGATATAAAACAGGGTGACCGGTTGCGTGTAAAGCCCGGAGAAAAAATTGCTGTTGACGGCAAAATAGTGGAAGGCGAAAGTAGCATTGATGAATCAATGATTACCGGGGAGCCGATTCCGGCTGATAAAAAAATAGATGACAAGGTAACTTCAGGAACCATAAATACCACACGGTCATTTGTTATGGAAGCTGAGAAAATCGGCGCCGATACATTGCTTTCACACATTATAAAAATGGTAAACGATGCAAGCCGTTCCAAAGCGCCTATTCAAAAGATTACAGATCGTATTGCAAAATACTTTGTTCCCGTTGTAGTTATAGTTTCGGTGCTCACCTTTATTGCCTGGGTTGCATTTGGCCCCGAGCCGCGATACGTTTATGCATTTGTAAATGCCATTGCTGTACTGATTATCGCTTGTCCTTGTGCATTAGGCTTAGCAACGCCCATGTCAATAATGGTTGGTGTTGGTAAAGGTGCACGATCCGGTGTATTAATAAAGAGTGCAGAAGCGCTTGAAAAGATGAATAAAACAGATACATTAATTGTTGATAAGACAGGCACGCTTACCGAAGGAAAACCATCCGTGAAAAAAGTGATTGTTGAAGATGAATTTAATGAAGATAATGTATTGCAGCAAGTCGCTTCATTGAATAAATACAGTGAGCATCCTTTAGCAGAAGCTGTCGTCAAATATGGTAAAAAAAGAAAAGTAGTTTTCTCAGAGGTGAACGATTTTACAGCAGTTGCAGGCAAAGGAGTAACCGGCACAGTGGATGGTAAAAAAATCGCACTGGGTAATAAAAAATTAATGGAAGAAATTAATTCGGCAATTCCTGCAAAGCTCAACGGCGAAGTATATGATGAACAACAATCAGGGAAAACCGTTTCTTATATTTCAATAGACGGCGTCAACAGTTGGTTACATAACCATAACAGACAAAATAAAAGATACCTCTAAAAAAGCTATAGAAGAATTACTTAACGATCAGGTTGAGATCATAATGCTTACCGGCGATAACGCAGGCACTGCCAGGGCAGTTGCGGATGAATTACGCTTAACCGGATTCAAAGCCGAATACCTGCCGGAGGACAAACTTAATGAAATAAAAAGATTACAAAGTGAAGGTAAAAAAGTAGCAATGGCTGGTGATGGCATTAACGACTCACCGGCGTTAGCCCAGGCCGATGTAGGTATAGCCATGGGCACGGGCACTGATGTAGCGATCGAAAGTGCGGAGATTACTTTGGTGAAAGGAGACTTGCACGGTATTGTAAAAGCAAAAAAATTAAGTAAGGCGGTCATGAAAAACATACATCAGAATTTGTGGTTTGCTTTTATTTACAATACGCTGGGAATACCTATAGCAGCAGGCGTTTTGTATCCCGTTTTCGGAATTTTATTATCGCCTATGATAGCAGCAGTTGCGATGAGCTTTAGCTCTGTTTCGGTTATTATGAACTCGCTTAAGCTCAGAAATATAAAGTTGTAGTACAAATCAAACATTGCATTACTGAAATTAAAATTTTAACCCTGGTATAATAGTTGAAAGAAATCAATGCCAAGAATACGCTTATTTTTGCAAAATAAAATGAATAGAAGCAGATCCAAACAAATTAAAGCAGCATTCCTGGTATTGGTGTTTTCTATAAATACTATCGTTGGGTTTGCATGTGCTCTTGGTGTTGACATGGGTTTTAATGCAACGCATCATCATGACGAAGCAGCAGCAGAAACCGTACAAGTACATGCTAATGGTAAGAAGCATATTCATCATAAAGACGAAGCGGGCGAAGATGATCATCATCAAAAAAAATCAAATGATGGTGACGACAATTGCTGTAATAAGCACGTAACTGCTTTTTCTACCGTTGACAAATCTGTACTACAATCAGTAAGTGTACCTCATCCAATATTTTTTACAGCATTAGTTTCTGCTTTTTATAACGCTGATATTTTTTCTTTTCCTCAAAGCACTCCGAACACAAACTATTTTGTCCGAAGTCATCATCCGCCCATACCGGATATCCGTATAGCGATCAGGAGTTTCCTGATATGATTTAATGTTTAATATTTCTGTCCCGGGCTACCGGGGCCTGCAATTATTTTATATAAACATTAAATCAAATTAAATTGAAAAAGATATTTTCCATATTTGCCATTGCGCCGACAGACGATTGAATAGATACTAGAAAGATTCTTTACAAAGACGGCCAGGAATTTTCCATCCCTTAAGTAAAATAAATAACCATTAAATGAAAGAAATAAAACAAATATTAACCAGCATTTTAAAGCAATATTTATTCGTAAAAAAGATTGCTGTAAATAAATTAAAAGATGAAACAGATACTTATTATAGTTTTCCTTCTTACCAGTTATACAATAGCGCATGCGCAAGACATGCCCGGCATTAAGATGCCAATGAATAAAAAAGAAGCGCCAGAGAAAAAGCCAAAGGTTACTTATACCTGTTCAATGCATCCGGATATACATAGCGACAAACCCGGGAACTGTCCGAAGTGTGGGATGAAACTTGTAAAGGAAAAGCCGTCACAGGCAAAGCAGCCATCCATGCAAATGCATAATCACATGCAGATGGGCAAAGACACAGCAAAGAAAGAAGCCATGCCTGTCCGCTCTGAAAGTGCAGGTATGGATCATACGAAAATGGAAGAGGACACAGCAAAAGATAAAATGACAAATATGGAGGGGATGCAAATGAATATGCCTGCTGAACCAACTTATACTAAATTTCAAAAAACGTATCTTCCAAATAACAATCCACCGCGAACAGTACGCTATGATTTATACATCGCTGACACCATGGTAGATTTTTCTGGTAAAACAAAAAGGGCTATTGCAGTCAATGGACAAATACCTATGCCAACACTTACATTTACCGAAGGTGATACTGCGGAGATCTATGTACATAACAATTTAAATGAAGAAACATCTCTGCATTGGCACGGAGTTCATTTGCCCAATCAATATGATGGCGTTCCCAATCTCACACAAATGCCCATAATGCCGCACACAACGCATTTGTATAAATTTCCCATCATACAAAATGGTACACACTTTTACCACAGCCATTCCATGTTCCAGGAGCAAATAGGCATGTATGGAATGTTTATCATGAACAAAAGAAAAGAATGGGACATACCAACTATCGCTGTTACCTTAAGTGAATGGTCAGATATGAAACCAGAGCAAATCAATCGCAGGCTGCACAATGCTTCTGATTGGTTTGCTATACAAAAAGGCACTACACAAAGCTATTCAGAAGCGATAAAGACAGGACATTTTAAAACCAAAGTTACCAACGAATGGAAACGTATGAATGCAATGGACGTAAGCGATGTGTACTACGAGGCATTTTTAATTAATGGAAAAAAGGAAGCTTATTGGACCCTCTTTCGGAGGGTAGTGGGGCTGCAGGAGATAAGGTAAGGTTGCGTATCGCAAACGGTGGTGCATCCGATTATTACTGGCTCACTTATTCTGGCGGTAAAATTACAGTAATTGCAAGTGACGGCCTTGATGTAGAGCCCGTGGAAGTAGATCGGTTAATCATTGGCGTTTCTGAGACATATGACGTAGTAGTAAGCGTACCGGACCATAAGCAATATGAATTTTTGGTAACGCCGGAAGACCGCACTAAATCAGCTTCTCTCTGGCTGGGCAGTGGGGAAAAAGTACCTGCAACGAAATTGCCGAAGCTTAAATATTTCGCGGGCATGAAGATGATGAATAACATGATGGATATGCATGGCAATATGATAGAGATAAAAGGAATGAAAATGCAAAACCAGGAGATGGATATGAACACGGTTATGTATCCTGAAATGACAGGAGCCTCCCCTAACCCCTCCAGGGGAAGGGAACAAAAACATGATATGGGTATGGCTCCTTCTCCCCTGGAGAGGGCGGGGGGAGAGGTCATATGTAACCCTCAATTACGGCATGTTACGCTCCCCATATAAAACAACGCTTCCCCCCGGCCCTTTAAAAGAATTGAAATTTGATTTAACGGGTAATATGAACCGTTATGTGTGGACCTTGGATAACAAAACCATTTCCCAAAGTGACCGGATACTTATTAAGAAAGGTGAAAATGTGAGGATAATACATGTACAACAATAGCATGATGCGACATCCCATGCACCTTCATGGACATGACTTCAGAATACTGAACGGGCAAGGTGATTATGCACCATTGAAGAATGTGATAGATATTATGCCGATGGAAAGAGATACGATTGAATTTGCAGCAAATACAAGTGGCGACTGGTTCTTTCACTGTCACATATTATACCACATGATGAGTGGAATGGGCAGAATTTTCAGGTATGAAAACTCACCGCCAAACCCCGAAATACCCGATCCGGCAGTAGCGTACAGGAAATTAAAATCAGACGACAGGATGTTTCATTTTATGGCGAATGTTGGCATTCAAACCAACGGAAGCGATGGTGTCGCGATGCTGGCGAATGCGCGTTATGCATTTTCTGAAATGTGGCATTTAGGTTATCACAATATGCATGGCTATGAAAGTGAAACTATGTTTGGCCGCTACCTGGGCAGAATGCAATGGTGGTACCCTTATGTAGGATTTGACTATCATTATAAGGTAGAAGGCGGTCCTAAAAACATTTTCGGGAATGAAGAAAAAAACTGGTTTGGGCAAAAGAGTAACAAAAACAACCGTCATACAGTTGTAGCAGGTATCGCCTACACGCTGCCCATGTTATTTATAGCAGATGCAAGAGTAGATGGGGACGGTAAATTCCGTCTCCAATTTAGCCGTGAAGATATTCCACTTACAAGCAGGCTGCGTTTCAACATGATGATAAATACAGACAAGGAATACGCCGCAGGATTTCGCTACATAGCCACCCAATATATTTCTTTAGGCACGCATTATGACAGCGATATGGGCTTAGGAGCAGGAATAATTTTAACCTATTAAATTACACAAACAACATTTTAATCAATTAAAGTTTATAAAATGGAAAACATAGAAAATATGAAGAAGATGCAGGGAATGAGTTATAAAAAGTTTTCACTAATGATGGCGGTTTCATTCATCGCGATGTACCTTATAATGTTTTTAAACATAGTGGATATAAATCATTTCTATGTGAGCGCCACCCGAATATACATGGCATTCTTAATGGCAGCATCTATGGGTGTTATCATGATGCTGATGATGGGCAAAATGTATCCTGATAAAAAAATAAATACAGGAATAATTATAGGTAGCATTATAGCTTTTGCTTTGATACTTGCAGCGCTACGCACCCAAACTCTCATAGGTGATGTTCAATACATGAAAGCAATGATACCCCACCACTCTTCGGCAATAATGACGAGTGAGAATGCAGATATTAAAGATCCGGAAGTAAGGAAGCTTGCCGATGGAATTATCGAAGCACAAAAAAGGGAAATAGCAGAAATGAAAGCTATTTTGAAAAGGATGGGAAAGTAGGAATAAACGCTCGACGATTTAGAATCAGTAAGTGTAAGGAATACTTTGTTGAGATCTTTTCATTTTTTTAGTAAGCTGATCAATTTCGTCACGCTCACGAAATCTGCCGTCTGATCTTTTTACTTGTAATAAGTTGCTAAGATGACTGAATCTGTTAGCAAACCCTCTTCACTGTAAAAACAGGGATTGCAGTACAATTGCCCTAAACGCCCCCGCACGCCACACCATGCAAAAGAGATTGTATTTTTGTTTGTCATAACCCGCAGAAGCCGTATCGATTTCATCTGAGAATAAAGAAGAGCCGGAAAGAACGGCGGGCACCATAGTATGAATTAAAAATCAAAAATGAAACAAATACTTTTAGTCATTACCACAGGCTTTCTAAGCCTGTTTTCTTTTGCCCAACAAATTGATAAAATAATACATGCCGCAGAAGTGGAACGTATTGAAAAAATACTTTCTGCCGATGATATGCAGGGACGTAAAGCGTTTACCCCCGGGATTGATAAAGCAGCAGATTTTATTTCAGCGGAATTTGCAAAAAGCAAATTGAAATTCTTCGGAACCAACTCAACTTATTTCCAGGAATTTACCATGACCAAAGCGAAGCCTGTGGAAATAAGCGGCATGCTGGGAAATGATTCATTGACCACAAATAATGTTGCTGCCAATACAACTATGGAAGAAATAAATATCAATTCGTTGAAGGATTATGAAGTTGTGTTGGTAAAAAAAGAAGATGATTTTTTTCAAACGGTCTTTCCCATATTTGATGCAGAAAAAAATGTGATCGTGCTGGTAGATGCAGCCCATGCCAATCGCTTCAGAGACATGCAAAGGTTTGCAGGCAATGCAAAATTCTCCTCGCCCGTTTCGCAAATATTTATATTAACCACGAACCTCAACCCCGCTTCTATCAACCTCCATATTAAAAACGAATTAGCAGTACAGCATTTGAAAAATGTAGTTGGAGTGATTCCGGGCAAAAGTAAAGAAGACGAGTTTGTGATTTTTTCGGGGCATTATGATCACCTGGGTATTGGCGAACCAGGTAAGGACCAGGACAGCATTTATAACGGCGCCAATGATGATGGCGCAGGCATTACTGCTGTAATAATGCTGGCAAAATATTTCAGCGAAATAAACAATAATGAACGTACCCTTGTCTTTGTTGCGTTTACCGCCGAGGAGATTGGTGGTTTTGGAAGCCAATATTTCAGCAGGCAGATGAATGCCGGCAAAGTAGTGGCGATGTTCAATATTGAAATGATAGGCACTGGAAGCAAATGGGGAACTAACAGTGCTTATATTACCGGCTATGAAAAAAGTGATATGGGAAAAATATTACAGGCCAACCTTGTTGATTCCAAATTTCATTTTGAACCAGATCCTTATCCAAAACAAAAATTATTTTACCGAAGCGACAATGCAAGGCTCGCCGCATTGGGTGTGCCGGCACATACTATCTCTACCGCTAAAATGGATGAAGCTCCAAACGATGAACCCAATTACCACAAACAAAGCGACGAGATTGGAACGCTTGACATGAACAATATGGCGGAAATAATAAAAGCTATTGCACTAAGCAGTAAAACTATCGTGAGTGGAAAAGATACACCTACGAGGGTGGTGAAGGAAAAATAAAAACCAGGTGATGGACGGCCCATTGCAGCAAATTTTATAGTGTACACTTCAACGTAATACTGGTTCACTACAGACGCTTAACCCGAACGATGTACTGGTAAAATCACATCAGGATAAAATAGTTCTGACTTCAGGACAATGTTTGGGTTTAATTATAGTTTGGAACATATGCGCCCTCCATCTGCCGGCGGAACATCGAACTAATTATAAAAAGTCCATGTTAAAAATGAAATCACTTGCATCCAATAAAAAGTTCATCGTACCTGGGGCATGATGCCAAGATGTTTTCTCTTTACCTGTTGAAGCAGAAGGTGTGGTTAAAAATAAAATGAAGGTCTTTTGGCCGACATTATAATGTTACATGAACATATAGCTGAAAAGATTTTTTAGTTTTGCAGAAATGTATAAAGTTTTTCTATCTTGCTAGCGGAACGACTGCTAAGACTTCATAAATCCAAAACTACCAGAAACCTCCTACTGAAACGCGGACTAACTATTAACATAGTGCAAATGCTATCTTCTTCTACTATTTTATTTATACTTTTTAAAACTCATTAATGAAAACACGATTGCTATGCATTGCAGTACTTTCTGCCATTTCGTTTGCGTCAAATGCGCAGAATGCTGAATCAACAAAAAGTTCAAATGCAATTCTTTTTAGCGGACATGTAATCCGGATCTATAAAACCGCTCCTGCAGGATATGGATATGATATCTTCTACCGGGGCAATTTGGTTATTCACAAGCAGAATAATCCATTTACAGGATCTCACGGTGGACTAAAAAATAAGGACGATGCTCTTAAAGTTGCCAAATGGCAAACACTACAGGTAAACCCCGTCAATCACCAGGTAATACGAAGCAGTGAAAATGTTCCAATAGAAGTTGCCCGACAATTGAATATTGCAGTTAACTGATACTTCCCCTTAAATTAAATAACGATGAAAAAAATAATTCTACTTTTTTGTATTCTATCATTGTATCATGTGGTAAAAGGACAAAGTGGTATCCCTGATCCTTCTTTTGGAACAAATGGATCTATTATAACACCGCCTCTGTCAACGGGAAATATCTTTTCTCCAATTGCAAGGCAATGCTTTGTACAGCCTGATGGGAAGATATACCTGGTGCTGCAGGCCAATAGCAAAACAAAAATAACCAGGAGGCTTTCAAATGGAAGTGCAGATCCCAGCTATGGCGACAACGGGTATTCTTTTGTTACTTCTATGATTGTAACTGCGGCCGCATTACAAACCGACGGAAAAATTGTTGTGGCAGGTGGCCCGGACGGATTTTCGGATTTTATGCTTGCAAGGTATAATACTGATGGCACCCTTGATAATTCATTTGGAAATAGCGGGGTGATGATTACAGATATTGGTTCTCCCAATGATTTTGTTAATGCAATTGTAATTACTACCGACGGCAAAATAATCGTGGGAGGAAGTACCCTTCTTAATGGACATAATCAATTCGTTCTTGCAGGTTATACGACAGAGGGAATAACTGATGGTGCCTTCGGCAATAACGGAATTGTCACTACCGATTTTAATAATTTTTACTCAAGCCTCTCATCACTGGCTTTGCAACCAGACGGCAAGATTGTAGCTGCGGGAGTAACCGGCACAAATAATGGTGACTTTGCACTTGCAAGGTATAATGCTGATGGAACCGCCGATCTCTCCTTCAACTTTACAGGCCAAACCACCTCAGATTTTGGTATTAATGATTGGGCCAGGTCAGTAGTGATTAGCAGTGACGGTAAAATATATGCAGGCGGGCAGTCCTTAGATAATTCATATAACCCGCATTTCAGAATTGCCCGTTATAATGCTGATGGTTCTCCTGATCTTAGTTTTAATTCCGGGGCTGGTTCCGTTTTCCCGGTATTTGGTGATTCCTATGAATTGCTTACAAACATTCGTTTACAAAATGATGGCAAAATAATAGCAGCAGGACATACAAACTTAAATCCGTCGAGCCAGGATATTGAAATGATACGCATAAATACAGATGGCACTTTAGATAATAATTTTGGCAACACCGGCAACGGCCTTGTAATTGCAGATCTTAATACAGGCAGCGACGAAAGCGACTACCTGGCTATTCAACAGGATGGTAAAATTGTAACCGGGGGATATAATTCAAATTTTACGAACACGCCTTCTTATTCATTTACATGTTTTCGTTTTAATGCCGATGGCAGCCCGGATGCCGGCTTTGATACAAATGGAAGTTTCATTGACTTTGTTCCCGGAGGCTCTTATACTTATGGCGCTATATTTTTGCAGGGAGATGGAAAGCTGTTGGCTTCAAGCGACTCTTATAACGGAACTACAACTCAAGTATTGATTAACCGCTTCAATACCAATGGTACTCCTGATAATACTTATGGCCAAAACGGAACACAGGAAATTACTCTTTTACCCCCGACACCTTACGCGATACCTTATTTTCAACCGGACGGCAAGTTACTCAGGTTGGGTTATTCGAACAGCAATAGTGGTGATATCATGCTTTCGCGGTACAACACGGACGGCACTCCTGACATAAATTTTGGAAATGGCGGAATTGCGATCGCAGATTTTGGAGCAAATGAATCAGGCTCTGTTGCCGGTTTTCAGCCGGACGGCAAAATAATTGTAGGTGGAATCTGGAGAAATAATAGCGGTTCTGACCTTCTTGTAGTTCGGTTCAATGCAGATGGATCTGTAGATGGCAGCTTTGGCAATGGTGGGTATGTAAGAATAGATTTTGAAAACGAAGACCAGGTGCAGACGATCGCTGTAGAACCGGATGGAAAAATAGTGTTTGGTGGCACCGGTATTACTTTTCCGCCGGACTTCAGTTATGTGCATTTTGATATTTTAATTGGCAGGTTACTTCCTGACGGATCATTTGATGGAAGCTTTGGACAGCAGGGGAAGACAATTATTGACAAGGCAGATAATGAATATATGGGCCAATTGCAAGTACAAAATGACAATAAAATTATACTTACCCGTTATCAAAGTACAGGAGGCGAAAATCCAAGAGGTTTTCTTCAACGCTTAAATTCAGATGGTACTCCCGATATTAATTTTGGGCAAAACGGCGATACTCCTTGTGATGGCGGCGCCGTCCTGCTGCAACAGGATCAAAAAATACTTATCCTGGGAAATACAATAAACAACCTTAATAATAGGGACGTTACACTCACCAGGTTCAATACAGATGGCACACCTGACCTTTCTTTTGGAACAAATGGAAAAACAACTTCATCGTTTACACAGGTCGACAACTATTTCTACACGGCTTTGTTATCGGGTAACAGTCTTTTTGCCGCAGGTAACGGAGTTGACAAAACCGGGCTGGGGATTGGCCTTATAGCAAAGTTTCAGCTTGATGCTGTAAACAGCGTTAATTGCCCGGCTGATCAAATTGTAAATACAGATCCAAACCTATGTGCAGCCAAAGTGTATGAAATTGATCCGGCAACAGCTGCCGGTAGTGCAATGGTAAAATATAATCTTAGTGGCGCCACCACTGGTGCAGGTGATGGATCAGTAAGCGGGAAGTTGTTTAATACGGGCGCTACAACAGTTACGTATACACTAAGTACTGATGCAACAAAATCATGCAGCTTCAAAGTGACGGTTCAGGATAACCAGCTTCCTGTTATAGAACACCTGAGTGTTTCCCAATCAACGCTATGGCCGCCTGATCATAAATTAAAAAATATAACGGTTGGTTATTCTGTACATGACAACTGCGGCATTGCAAACACCCGGATTTCTGTTTCAAGTACCGACCCGGTTCAAAGTGGTGAAAGAGACGACCTGTCACCTGACTGGGAAATACTTGATGCTCACCATATCCGGTTGAGGGCCGAAAAACTGAGAAACGGCAATGAAAGGAAATATTTCATAAAAGTTATCACTACCGATTTAAGCGGAAATCAAAATTCCGCAACGGTTACCGTCACTGTTCCCAAATCTATGGGAAAGCCCAATCCCAACCTGATTGTAATTGTTGCTCCAAACCCGAGCAGCAGTTATTTCCTGGTAGCCATACATTCAAATTCTGCCGATAAAATAAATGTACGACTGTTGGATAATAATGGAATTGTTCTTAATGCAATAAGTAATGTAAGCAGTACGCAGGTATTAAAAATTGGCGGTAAATTAATGCCCGGAATTTATTTCCTCCAGGTTACCCAGGCTGGTATCACGAAAACAATAAAGCTCGTAAAGCAATAATTAAAACATCAAAATTGCTATTGGAGAGTGTATTATGATATTCTCACAAGCCTTTCTGTAACGTAAATCCTAATAAAGCCTGGAAAGAAATTTGCTTAACAACTTATTCTTCCATAAACAAAAAAGGCCACTCCTAGGAGCAGCCTTATATAAAAATTGAATTTATTTTTTTAGTTCCATGACCTGGGCTTGGGGTACTTCAGTTTTCATTTTCGTCATCCAGGTATCCCTCAGATCCGCGCTGTCCCACATAGCGCTTGTGCTTATAACCTGCCCATTGGCAGCTTTCAGGTTGAAGAAATGTTTTCCGTTTGCTGCGGTTTTCATTTCAAAATTTGCAGGAGCAGTAATATTCTTTTTTACAGATTCTATCCCATTCAGTAAATTGTCTTTTTTTGTGTAACCTTCACTGGATAAAAGAACTTCTCCTTCTCCGTTTAATAGTCTAAAATAATGTTCATTGTTCTTTCCAAGAAAAGTTTCAAACTTCGTCATAATGTATTTTGTTTTTTAGAGTGAGTAAATGTTATTACTCATAATATAAGGTAAAAACATTGGAGTAACAAATGAAATATTAAGATACACTGCCTAAGACTATTAATAACGTAAATGCGTACATGAATAAAATACTATGGGAAACAAAACCCTGGACTACCTGGGACCCGGCATGTGAAATTACTCCACAACATTTTGTATTTTAGTATCCATGGCTCTAAAGAAGTAAATAATTGAAAAAAGATGATACTTTATTTTATCACTACTGCCTGTTACAGTCGAGCAGTGCGCTGTTAATGCAAAATGGCACCTCGAATATGCCTGGGGAAAATTTAAACATGTTCGTAAAAAATATTGGATGCTGAAAAAATATTCAGTTCTGCTGGGAATACTTTGTGACTTGGGTTGAACAGCTTAACGTTTACATTGATATTCCAGCATTCACAATGGTCAACATAGCAGATATATCAAGAAGTCTGTCTTTGGAGCAACAACCGGATATTATACTGATTATGCCTTTGGGAATAAAACTAACACGCTAACAACAGGCGACTATTCATCAATAGCTGAAAATTTAAATCGGCCGGATATGGCTTATTCAAACCCATCAGTTTATTACCATGACAATTATTGAATAAGGAATACGCACCTTAATGCCAATGCCCCGAAAAGTTTTTAGATATCTTGCAGTTACCACCTGGTAGATGTTTTTACGGAAAGAATTACAGAGAGATAGCATGATATTAGCTTCCAGGCGCGGAACATCAGCCTTCCTTCATTTGATCCATAGAGACCACAATTTTGAAATCTTCGTGAAGTTTATAAATAATTATTTAGTCTAAAAATTGCAAGATCAACTAAAAATATCTAGATTTACTATAGGTCCTCTTTTGAAATAACCATCGCTTTCCCAATCATTTTCATTTATTTAAACAACGTAAATCTTCATTATGAAAAAGATGCTATTTCTATTCGTGTTTTGCCAAGTTTATCAGGCATTCGCTCAAAAAGATGAAAAAATTGCAATGGAAGAAGTAAAGCAACAATGTTCAGGCATGCCTCTTGAGAAGAGAGCCCGCCTGAGTGTTACACGTTTTTCCGTTACAACAAGTACGCCCCAAAGCTCTAATACTACGAGCACCGCTCCGAACAATAAACTGAATGTTTTGAGGGCTTTTTCCGGCGGCAATAACAATGACCAGGGAGCGATTCCACCAACACTTGGCGATAATTTAACCACCATGCTTACCAACGCTCTGCAGGGCGTTAATTGTTATAGAGTTTTGGAGAGTCTTAAAAATAACGAGGACCTAACGCAGGAGATAGACGCCGGCAAGGGTGAATATAGCAGCAAAAAGACCCCCAAAGCCGGAAAGCAAATGGGTGCGCAGATAGTGGTAACAGGCGAAGTAATAGAATATAGTGTGCGTAACAAAGGTGTGAAAGTGGTAGGTGTAGGCTCTAACAAGCAAACTATTAAAATGGGCTTCAACTTAAAAATGATCAACCCCGAAACAAGAGATGTTCTGGTTTCCCGTGTTTTTCGTGTCCAGTCCCGGGCTAATAAAAGTGTTTCAGTATTAGGCCTTGTTCAAACAGGTGAAGCCGACCCGGCAGTTGCGGCTGTAATGGAAGATGGGGTTGTTGAAGCGGTAGAATATTTAGCCAGGATGAGAGATTCTCTTAATATTACCGCCGACGGCAACTTCGCGGGCAATGGCAACTCTGATGGAAGTGTCGACACAGAAATTGAAATCAATAATATTAGCCACGATGCATTTTCCACAATAACCGAATTAATAAAGGGAGTTAAAGGTTATAAATCTATGGACAAATCGTTCTCCTCGGGGAGTGGGAGTTTTACAGTTACGCATACAGGTTCCGATGATGATTTCCAGGATTTGCTCCTGAAGAAAATTGGCACCCGGTATGAAGTAACAGGCCAAAACCCGGGAAAGCTTGAGCTTAAAGCGAAGTAGTTGCGGATCCCATATTAACTGATTGATTTATTGAAATCGTTGTACCATCAATATGTATATCGGTGAATCCTTTGCATATTCCGCAGTAAAAAAGGTTTTGCCGAAAAAAATAAAGATCTAAAATTTTCCGGGGACATCT
>CAWGWY010000030.1:0-37356 GCA_963826435.1 uncultured Chitinophagaceae bacterium
TCTTCTTCATAAAGCACCAGCGTGTCTTCGGGCAATACATCTACGTTTTTGAAACACAACTTTTCACCTATATCTTCCAACGATGCATTCACCAGCAAATCACCATCGTCAATAATTATCACCTGGTCTATCATATTATCAAGATCCCTGATCTGGTGCGTGGAAATAAAAATCATCCGATCATCATTCATTACAGAAGCAATGAGCTTTCTGAATCTTTTTTTCGAAGGAATATCAAGTCCGTTTGTTGGCTCATCCAGCAACAGGAGCCTGGTATTACACGCCAGCGCAAATGCAATTATAAATTTCTTTTGTTGCCCAAAGGAAAGCTTATTCAGTTTCTTGTTTGTAACGACATCCAGCATTTCGAGATAGTTACCTAACTGCTCTTTATTGAACAACGGATAGAACGGTGAGAATAAATTGATGTATTTATCAACGGTTAGTGAAGGCACATATACCTCTTCAGGAATAAAATAAATTGTTTCGAGAAATGAAGGCAATCTTTTCGCGGGAACAAATCCATTCACAGAAATACGGCCCGAGGTTGGAAAAAGTAGCCCGATAATATTTTTCAGTAAAGTTGACTTCCCGGCACCGTTTCTGCCCAACAGTCCGTAGATGTTGCCAGCACTAAGTTTGAGATTTAAATTTTTATATAGAAGTTTTTTCCGGCTATAACCAAAAGACAAATTTTCTATCTCTATCATAGTGTATTAGTTAAGTAGTACACTTCAAAAATAGATGCGATTTTTTTATAAACCAAATATTTTTTTATATATTTTTTACGTTTGTATAAACTATCACAAGCAAGGTCTTACTTGTAATTTGTAATTTTATAAAATGAAAAGATCAGGTTCTGCAGACCTTCCTCTCCATTACGGATATGTACCTAAATGGCTTGCCGAGCGTATGGCGAAGCTTGGCCTTGCGATAACAGAAGCGATTATTACAGAGTATGGTAAAACAGAATTTTTAAGAAAGCTTAGCGATCCGTTTTGGTTTCAAAGTTTAGGTGCGGTAATGGGGATGGATTGGCATTCATCAGGTATCACTACTTCCGTAATGGGTGCCTTGAAAAGATCAATAAACCCTTACTCAAAAGAATTAGGTATTTATATCTGCGGTGGTAAAGGAAGGTTCTCTAAAGAAACACCTGCTGAATTATTAAAGATCGCTGAGGCGACAGGGCTCGATGGAAATAGTCTTATTCATTCAAGTAAGTTAAGCGCCAAGGTGGACAATACCGCGATCCAGGATGGGTTCCAATTGTATACGCATAATTTTATTTTAAGCAATACCGGTGAATGGACCGTTGTTCAACAAGGTATGCATACCGGTGATAAAACCGCACGTCGTTATCACTGGCATTCGGATAGTTTCACGTCTTTTGTGGAAGAGCCACATACTGCGATTTGCGGAGCAAACCAGGGCGAGATATTAAACCTTACATCCCTGCAAGCCGGTTCCTCACGGCATGGTATACTTGATATTGTTCATGAACAACCGGAGTATATGATGAAGCAGGTTCAGGAGCTTGTAATGCCTTCACACCATTACGTTACGCTTCAGGATGTAGATATAAAAAAGCTTGGCGCTATGCTATGGGTTGCGCATGAAACACAACCAAAAGATTTTGAAGAATTACTTCTCCTGAAAGGTATGGGGCCACGAACCGTTCAATCGCTCGCTTTAGTAAGTGAAGTGATACATGGCACACCTTCGCGTTTTAAAGACCCTGCAAGATTTTCATTTGCTCATGGAGGAAAAGATGGCCATCCGTTTCCTGTTCCAATTAAAGTATATGATGAAACTATAAGCCAATTGCAAAAGGCAGTACATAAAGCTAAAATAGGCGACACCGAAAAACAGAAGCAATAAAAAAGCTTCACGAAATTTCTGCACGAGCAGAAAAAGATTTTACAGCTGACAATAGCGATGAAAACTTCGAAGAGCTTTTAAAAAAAGAACGCGACGAATCATGGAAGTATGGAGGCAAGACAGTTTTTGGCGATGCAAAGCCTCCCAATGACAAGAAAAAAAGAGTGCAATTGAGGTTATTTTGATTTTACGTTGCAAAGGCAGGATATGAATCTAATACACAAATAGCTATGAACGAAATTGGAATTACACTTCTACAACTATTTTTTTAAAGTCATTTCAAAGAATTTGCAATTATTTTTTTTTTCGAAAAAATCATGGAAGATATTTTAAAAAAAACCAAATAACTTTGATAAAATGCTTATCATTAGCGCCAATTCCTTTAAATAATTTATCTTAGAAAATATATGGCAAACACATTTACATTAAAACATATTAAAGGAGATTTTTTCGGCGGGCTCACTGCGGGAATTGTTGCACTGCCTCTAGCGCTTGCATTCGGTGTAAGTTCAGGATTGGGTCCAAGTGCCGGCTTGTACGGAGCTATTTTTATTTGTTTCTTCGCAGCTTTTTTTGGAGGTACTCCTACCCAAATTTCCGGACCTACCGCTCCTATGACCGCAATAAGCATGGTGATCATTGCCGGTATAGTTGCCTCTCATGACGGTGATGTGGGAAAAGCTTTACCCATTATCTTAAGTGTGTTCCTGATGGTGGGTATTTTCCAGGTGCTATTAGGCGTTATAGGGTTAGGGAAGTATATAAAATATATTCCATACCCCGTCGTATCAGGATTTATGACAGCCATTGGCGTTATCATTTTAATTACTCAAATTATTCCAACACTTGGTTATTACCCTAAGGAAGACACCGCATATGTATCCCAGTTTAAGCCTCGTGCAGAAGAAGCGATCATAAAGAATATTTTACAGGAAGAGGCCGGACAAAGCATACTCGTTATACACGACTACAAACAAACCGTGGCAAGAGCGGAAAAAGTGACCGATGCCGAGATATTGAAAGAGGCGCAATCCCTTGCCTCCAAACAATCATCAGGTGTGGTAGGCTCGCTCAGAGTATTGCCGAGAGCGCTGCAACATATAAAATGGCTGGAGGTTTTACTGGCCTGTGGTACTATCGTAATAATTTATGGTTTTAAAAGGATCACTACTAAAGTACCCAGTACATTAGTAGCACTGATCGTGATGTCATGTCTCGCATATTTTTTAGATTTCAATTATATTCCGATTGACCAAATTCCTTCAGGCCTTCCTGTGCCCTTTCCTGAGATTTTTACAAACTTTAATTTTAATGCCATTACGCCGTTTATATTTAGTGCGTTGTCACTGGCATTATTGGGTTCCATAGATTCGTTGCTTACCTCGGTAGTGGCAGATAACATGACTAAAACAAAACACAATCCAAATAAAGAATTAGTTGGACAGGGAATAGGTAATAGTGTTGCCGCCATATTTGGCGGTTTGCCTGGGGCAGGAGCTACTATAAGAACGGTAGTAAATATAAAGTCAGGAGGCAAAACCCGGCTCTCGGGAATGTTAGCTGCCGTTGTTGTTTTAATTATTGTGCTTGCGCTGGGTCCTTTAGCTTCAAAAATACCTGCAGCAGTATTAGCAGGAATATTAATCACCGTAGGCATTGGAGTAATGGACTATAAGGGTCTGAAAGCAATTCCTTTTATGCCCCGTTCGGAAGTGGCGATCATGCTGCTGGTGCTTATTTTGTCATCGCTATGGAATCTTGTATATGCAGTAGGAATAGGCCTTGTGATAGCCTCCATGATGTTTATGAAAAAAATCGGGGATCTTACTGCCAGGGATTCACTGGTAAAGACTTTAGGCGAAGAGCAGGCATGGATTGATGAATTTGATTTCCCGGAAAACCTAAAACAAGAGGTATTTATAAAACATATCAATGGGCCTTTGTTTTTTGGGTCTACAAGCGACTTTCATAATCTCGCGAAGCAGATCCCGCCATCAGCGTCCATAATCATAATACGAATGGACAGGATGCCGTATATCGATCAATCCGGGTTATATGCCATAGAAGATGTGTTATCCGATCTTATAAAAAATGGTAAAACCGTTTTACTGGTGGGCATACCAGACCAACCAGGTTATATGCTAAGAAAAATCAACATCATACCTGCGTTAGTTGCCAAAGAACACACTTTCAAAAGCTATAGGGATTGCCTGGTTTGGGTAAATGAAAATGTTGAGGATAAAGTTTAAACACCGGGGCGCATTTAAAAAATTTATTCCTGTTTTTTTGTAACCATTACAGTAACACAAATGGCTACTCCAAATAAGGATAAGATCAGAAAAGAAGTTTTTAAACTGGTGAGCTCCGCGATAAACCCTATAAAAGGAGGGCCAATTAACAGACCGATCATTAGTATAGAAGACACCGCAGCTATAGCAACAGGAGGAGGCAAAATCTTAAATTTACCAGCAGCGCTAAATACCAATGGTATGGCCGGTGAAACACCCATCCCTACAAGAAACATCCCGATTGTGGCAGGTAACACAAAGGGAAAGCAAACTGTTATTAATAAACCGACGGTAGTGGAAATTCCGCAGAGAATCATAATCTTTTTAAACCCGATGTGGTGGGTCACCCAGTCAGTAATGAAGCGGATAAAAGTCATTGAGATCATAAATGCCGTATAGCCAAAGCCGATAAAAGCCTTCGGGGCAGCAAGCACTTTCTTAAAATAAACACCACTCCAGTCGAACATGGCGCCCTGGCATATCATGGCACAAAACCCAATAACGCCCAGGCCAATCAGCGCCTTATCAGGTTTTGTAAAGAAAGGTCGCTTCTCATGTATTCTTTCATTTTCGTGAATAAGATATGGAGCGCATAAAAGGAACGACATAAGTGAGAAGAGGGCGATCAGCAAAAAGTGATACGCTACCGGGAAAGACCTTGCGATAAAATAGGTACCCAGCGATGCAGCCACAAGACCTGCGACACTCCACATACCATGAAATGAAGAAATAATTGTTCTTTGATATAAGGCTTCCAGGGCAAGTGCCTGCGTATTGATAGCAATATTCACGACGTTTCCCGCGGCTCCAAAAAGAAAAAGACAAATCGTTAACTGCAAGGTGTTTTGAGAAAAACCAATGGCAATCAGCAAACAGGAATATATAAAGGTGGAAATGATAGCAACACTCCTGCTTCCAAATTTTGAGCTGAAATAGCCGGAAAAAGGCAGTGCAATAAATGATCCTACGGGCATCGACAAAAGAACCGCACCCAATCCGGCTTCGGAAAGATGAAGCTGCTGTTGAATTGCCGGAATACGGGACGCCCACGATGCAAAAATGAAACCGAAAAAAAAGAAAAGCAAACTGATACCGATTCTTGAAGCGCCTGGTGAGCGTGGGGTTTTTTCCATTGCGGTGCAAATATCATATTAAAATGGAATTATAAATCTTTCATAATAAAACGAATAAAAAATTGCATGATAGAATCAGACATTACCTTGTCTGCTAAGTCAATGTGCCAGGTAAATATTAGACTAAATTCACATTTCATCGATGAATTACTCCAATGAACAAGGAGCATTTTACCAAATCATTTTACAGTTGTTTCTATACTTTTACTAAAATATGATGTTTGCCCGGCTCACATTGAATAATCACTCTCAAACTCATGCTGGTTGAAGGTTCTAATGTTGGAGGACAGGTTTTGAATTGCAAAGATTTATTCCTGTACCCGGGCAGTAATACTAAAATATTATTTTTGAAAAACGCCTCCTTTAGGAGTACTTTCTTATATTAAAATTATAAAAATTACATTCGCACCTTATTTTCAGAAATCAAAAAGAACTAACTGGTTTCCTAAAAGTAAACCAGGCTAATTATTTGAACATGACCGATATGATAAACCCCGGTTTTGAGTTATTTGGTTTTTTTGAAAAGACCCCGGATCTTGTATGCGTGGCGAATAAAGAGGGCTATTTCAAAAAAGTGAATCCCGCCGTAATAAATAAATTAGGATATACTGAAGAGGAACTATATGCAAGCCCCATTTCGTCCTTCATATATCACGATGATAAGGACGTTACACATACAAGAAGAACAACTTTACTAGACGGCGAAGTACTCCACAATTTTATAAACCGGTATGTAAAAAAAAATGGCGACATTTTATGGCTCGAATGGACTTCCATTTATTTTTCAGAAAAAGAAATTGTATTTGCCATTGCAAAAGATATAACTGAAAGAAAGAGAATTGAAGATGAAGTAGAAGAAAAATACAGGACATTTAAAAACTTAGCTTCTCACTTTAAAAGCAATATAGAAAAAGACAGAAAGTATTTTGCCTACGAATTACATGAACAAGTTGCCCAGCTAGCCGCGGCGGTAAAAATGGATATTAGCTGGATCGCTGCTAATACACCCGGTTTACCCGAATTATCAAAAACCCGCATTGAGAATGCCGAGTTGGTTTCTGAACTGCTCATAAAAAAAATTCAGCGCATTGCATTTTCGATCAGCCCAAATATGCTGAATCTTTTTGGCCTCAGTGATACCATGGAGTGGCTTAGCCATGAATTTACCATTTTGAATGGCATTCCCTGCGTCTTTGAGAGCGACTATGACGAAGAGCATTTATCGAAGGAAGTTAAAATAGACTTTTTTAGAATATGCCAGGAAGCGCTTAGTAATATTATTGATCACGCTGAGGCAAATCATGTAACCATCAGGATTGAAGACATTGATAACAATATACAACTTACAATTACTGACGATGGTAAAGGATTCGATATTGAGCAAAAAACCCAAACTTCCGGCCTTAACAATATAAGAGGCCGTGCTGCCTCAATAAACGGGAAGATAAGTATCCAAAGTAAACCTGGAAATGGAACAATAATTTGCCTGCTCATTGAAAAGCCTCAGCAAAAAATAAATTGATGGTCTGAAAGTTTTTTAGAACTCAATACTGCCCGGATTTATTTTCTCCCTGTAGCAGCCCAAAAGATACCTGCATACAAGTGATTCAAAAATGTGGGATCGCTAAAATCAGAAGGCATATGGCCAAGTGCCGTATAAAAAGACCGTCCCCCGTCATAGTCGTGGTACCAGGCAATGGGATGAAACTTGCCCATCCCCTCGCCTTTCTTTTCACCCCATTGTACTTTAGGGTTGTAGGAAGTTTCGTCAATTGAAAGAATATAGTTAAGCCCCTGTATCTTTTCAGGGCCAAATTCATACCATTCATCGGTCCATAATTTGTTACCTGCAAAACCCTGCATGCCCGGAAAATTAGGATCCAACGCATTAAGCCTTGCGGTTTGAATAGTTGGATGAATATGAAACATTCTGCCTACCAGCTTCGTGTACCAGTCCCAGTCATATTCCGTATCAGATGCGCTGTGAATGCCAACATATCCCTTGCCGCCCTGGATAAAACGCTCCATTACTTTTTGTTGAGCCGAATCAAATATATCGCCTGTTGTATTTAAAAAAATGATCACCTTGAATTGTTCGAGGTTTTTATCTGTAATGCTGTTTGGGTCCTGCATTACAACCAAATCAAAAAAGTTTTTGTTAGCAAGCTCTTCAAGGGCAACTACTCCGTAATGCAATGATTCGTGGTGCCAGCCTCTTGTTGTGGTAACCAGTAATGCCTTGAATTGCTTTTGCGCCGCAGCACTAAAACCGAAACCTGTTTGGATGATCAGAAGAATTATAAAAAACTTTTTTACTTTCATGGCCTAAATTTTTTTGATGTGATGAAGATAATGAATAACAGGACTGATAATTTATTTGAACATTAAAATTTCTTCTGCCCCTCTTGTTTCCGGCGTAGCAAATGTTGCTTTATCACGGAACTTTCTTTTATAATGCATAAAATTATTTGCCTGTGATTCACTACCAATTATTCGGTAATTTCAATCTTTGACCGAAAAATTCCTTTTGCTTTTAAAATTGAATGGAATGTCCCGAACAACAATAAAAAATAATACCATGAAACATCTTTCGTTATTTCTAATTGCATTTATTTTATCCACTGCTCCCGGCAATGCACAAGCGGGTAACAATTCATTTGAAAAAAATAAAAATTTCAAAGGCGCCGTTGGTTCAAAGAAAACTTACAAGGCAATTTTTCAACTCGATTCCAATGACCCAAAAACGATTACTAAAACAATAAGAAACATAAATAATGTTCTGGGTGATCCGCGGCTTGCCGGCAGGCTTACTGTTGAATTGATCGCCTTCAGCGGTGGCACAGATGCGTACCTGAAAGAAAGCGCATACGAAAACGAACTGAAAGCACTTGTTGAAAAAGGCGTAATTGTAGCTCAGTGCAACAACACATTGAAAGAAAGAAAGATTGATCCGGCAGACTTGTACAATTTTATTGCGATTGTACCCAGCGGTGTCGGCGAACTTATCATACGCAATGACGAAGGTTGGTCAATAATTAAACCGTAAGTGGTTCATGAAAAAAATAATCGCTGCATTTATTTTATTTATTATTTTTTTTACAAAGCAATCTGTTGCACAAAACGATGATCATAGATTTGATCCGCCGTGGAACACTCCACCTCAAAGTGCGGTTATGTTCACCGTTCCGGGCGTAGACAATATACCCGATCTCTTTGGAGAAATAAATGATCCGCAACTCGTAATATTTTTCGCAGGCAATCAATTCATGGTAGTTGATGAATTGATAAATGCATTTAAAAAAGAATATCCTCAATACAAAAGAATATTTGTGGAAACGCTTCCGCCGGGAATATTAGCAAAACAAATTGAAGGCGGCTCTATAACCATCGGCAATCTAAAAATAGATCTGCAGCCTGACATCTATACGGCAGGAAAAAGTCGAATTGAAATGACCCCCGAATGGTTTTCCAGAACGGAAGCATATGCTAAAAATCATTTAGCCATAATGGTGAGAAAAGGTAATCCCAAAAAAATCAACGGCCTTACCGATCTTGGAAAACCTGGAATTCGGGTAAGCATGCCCAATCCAATATGGGAGGGCATTAGTCCACAAATAGAAGCAGCTTACGTGAAAGCAGGTGGCGAAAAACTGAGGAGTGCCGTTATGGAAATTAAGGTAAAAGAGGGTTCAACCTTTTTAACTCAAATTCATCACCGCCAGACTCCGATGCGTATTTTATATGATCAGTCAGATGCAGGCCCGGTATGGTTCTCCGAAGCTTATTATCAGCAATTGATTGGAAATCCCATAGAAATCGTCGGGATCCCGGAGAAGGAAAACATTGAAGCAACTTATGTCGCCGGTTTATTAAAAGCTGCTCCTCATAAAGAAGCCGCCAGCGATTTTATGAATTTTTTGATAGGTGCTACAGCAAAAAATATCTATCAAAAATTTGGTTTTAAAACCGATTGATTCATTTTCCCGGCCATACATTACAGAGCACGGCATCAAAACATCGCTATGGAAATATGATAAGGCCAGGTATTGAAAATGGAATAAACAGTATAACTGCGTCGCTATAAATTGATTTCAATTTCTTAATAATCCAGGAATTTTTATAAATATAGAATCCCATTGAAAATGATATTTGAAGCATCCATCTTAATAAGTAATACATTAAACCAATCCAGCTTGATGCCTTAAGCTTCCGCCGCATCATAGACAATTACCTTCGCCCACAAATGCCCATAGTTTTTTATAAAGTCCAGGTGAATCGGATGATCCTGGTAGGTCTTCTGGCCTGCTTCATCATCAAAAAACATAAGCTCAGAAACGTGCCAGCTCGTATCCACCACATCTCTTTTTTCAGTGCTGGCAAGTACGCCTACATGTATTTTTCTAATAGTTTCGATCTTTGCCAAAGTTTTTACACCCTTCACCAGTTCGTCCCTGTCCTCAATCGAGTCAGGATTTTTTAACCAGAAAAATACATGATGTACTAATTGTTTTTTTTCTTCCATATCCGGCAAAGATAATGCAATAGCTGCTGTTCCTATACCGAGTGTAGCAGCCGTGGTTAAAAACGATCTGCGCTTTATTAGCTTCATAATTATGTTTTGATAAATAAAAAATACAAGATATGAAACGCAGGATGATTATTTTCAACTATTAAAATTTCTCCACTGTCACGCAATTTACGAATGTCCATATGCACAGCCTGGACGGTCGATTTGGATAACCTTGCTAAATGAGTTGACTGCAATTTAAAAAAGGGGGAAAGTAAAATGATTTTGAAAAATACAACCATTCAATAATTGGGTGCATTTCAAGTTGTCGTATTTATGTGCTGCCCTACCTTTTCGTAGAGCCGATATTTGTATATTCATATTTGCCACGTAGTGGCTATCCTTAATAGTTGCGTGCCTCCGGCACGCCCGGCGGTTTTCTAATTGCAATTGCTACAAACAGGCAGTCGCTATGGGGCAAAAATCGCGGCGACAATTTGAAAAGCTCCCCAATAATTCCCGGTCACAATTTTTCATAAAATAAATATTAACTTGGTATCACGTCCCCGCGATTACAAAACTATCCGATTCCAAAACTTTGTGCAAAACCGTTTCATACTTTTTTGAACTAACCAGGTGAAATTTTCTAACAACGTGTAGAACAAAGAATCCCTTGTTCATGAATAAAAATTTTGCATTCATATCATCTCTTGGTATCGCTCCTTCCGACAAGGAAGATACGATATTGCAAAAACGATTTCTTGTGTACCAGGCGGTATTGATGAGTATCGGTGGAATCGTTTGGGGCCTGCTGGCGATAACGCTGGAAAGAACGTGGCAATCATCCGTTCCATTCGGCTATGTTTTTTTTACGATTTTAAATTTGACTTATTTCCATCTTTCCGGAAATTTCAAAGCCGCAAAAACAATACAGACTGCCTTAAGCCTTTTGCTTCCGTTTCTCTTTCAGTGGTTTTTGGGTGGCTTCGTTGCATCAGGCGCAGTAATGCTTTGGGCGTTGCTGTCATTGGCGGCTTCCGTCACGTACCAGAGTAATAAAACAGTAGCGATATGGTTTGCACTTTTTGTAATTCTCGTAATAGTATCAGGAGTTTTCGACAACTGGTTTTTTGAAAAAATAAAGCCGTATGATGCACTTCCCTATTCAAATTTTTTTTTGGTACTGAATATTATCGTGATCTCTGCGATTATTTTATGGCTTTTCAATTTCATGGTAAGAGGGAAAAGCGAAGCACTTCAAAAATTACAGGAAGCCCAGGTGCAATTGGTTCAATCTGAAAAAATGGCAACGCTCGGAACACTTGCCGCTGGTGTAGCGCACGAACTTAATAATCCCGCGGCTGCTACAAAGAGAGCCGCCCACCAGTTGGATATCTTAATCACAAAGATCGAAGAATTAAAAAACTTATCCCCCTTATCCGAATTAACGGATGAGGATAGAAAGGTGATGAGTTTCCTTTCAACGCAGGCACATGATTATTCTGCTAAACCGATCATCGTTGATTCACTTGTTCGGTCAGACCGCGAAGCTGAGGTTGAATCCTGGCTTGAAGAAAAAGATGTGGAAAATGCGTGGGAGCTGGCGCCGCCACTGGTCGGGATGGGTTTGGATACAGAAAGCCTTATAGGCAATCAATTCAAAATGCAGTAAAAATAATTTTATTACTATCATTAACCATGCCGCTTACCTGTTTCCGTTGTATTCTTTACTTCACGAAATAAGGGAAGGCTCCGGCAGAATTTCTCAAATCGTAGGAGCGCTCAAAAATTATTCTTACCTGGGACAGGCACCTATCCAGGAAGTGAATATTCACGATGGAATTGAAAATACACTCGTAATTCTTCGCGGGAAGATGAAGGCGGGAATAACAATACACCGGCAATATTGCAATGATGTTCCCATTATTACAGCATATGGCAGCGAACTGAACCAGGTATGGACCAACCTGCTGGACAATGCTATTGATGCGATGCATGAAGAAGGTGAAATAACGATCAGGACAAAAAATGAAAAAACATTTGTATTGATAGAAATTGAAGACAATGGGCCGGGTATTCCAGCTGCTATCCAATCCAGGATATTCGATCCTTTTTTTACAACAAAAGAGCCCGGTAAGGGGACTGGCCTTGGACTTTCAACCACATGGGGAATTATTACAGAAAAACACAAAGGAACTATTAAAGTGGAATCAAAGCCGGGATGCACTAAATTTATCGTGAAGCTTCCTGTTAATAGTCAAAACCAAACTGACATTGTAAAATAGATTTGCTATGCAAATGAATAAACCGGTAATATTTTGCGTTGATGATGATGCTGAAGTTCTTGCAGTAATAGAGCGTGATTTGCGGGAATACTATAAAAATAAATACCGTATCATTAAAGCCACCTCCGCAAAAGAGGCAGAAGAAGCGGCCCGTACACTAAAAGAGAGGGGCACCTCGGTCGCGTTATTTCTTGTTGACCAACGCATGCCTGTAACAACAGGAACCGAATTACTAACCGGGATGGCTAAGCTTTTTCCTGAAACAAAAAAAGTTTTACTAACCGCTTATGCCGATACGGAGGCTGCCATTATAAGTATTAACGAAATAGGCCTTGATCATTACCTTATGAAACCCTGGGATCCCCCGGAACAAAAATTGTATCCCATTCTTGATGACCTTCTTTCCGAATGGATATCAACCGCGAAAATTCCTTTCGACGGCATTCGCCTTGCCGGCGCCCGCTGGAGTTCGCGCAGTTATGAAATAAAAGAATTTTTATCACGCAACCAGGTGCCATATTTATGGGTAGATATAGATGTCGATAGTCCAATGTGTGAATTGGTAAGGCCTCTTACGGATAATCTTAAGAGATTGCCGGTCATTTACTTTCCTGATGGGAGTAATTTAATTGCACCGACAAATCTTGAACTTGCTCAAAAAACAGGAATTCATACAAAAGCGCTGAGGCCGTTCTATGACCTCGTTGTAATTGGCTGTGGGCCGGCCGGCCTGGCTAATGCCGTGTACGGCGCTTCAGAAGGTTTGCACACACTTATAATAGAACGCGACGCACCGGGCGGGCAGGCGGGTACAAGTTCGCATATTGACAATTACCTTGGCTTTCCTTCAGGCATTACAGGAGCTGATCTTGCACAACGGGCAGTAGCACAGGCAAGGCGTTTTGGAGCAGAATTATTAACGGCACAGGAAGCCATTTCCTTCAGGCGTGAAGACCCCTACCGGGTAATAGTACTCGCAGATGGAACCGAAATATCCTGTTACGTGATTGTGTTTGCTACCGGTATGTCGGTGCGTAAAATCAATGTTCCCGGGATAGAAGCGTTGCAGGGTATCGGAGTATTCTACGGTTCGGCCATCACCGAGGCTGCGACCTATAAGGGAGAAGATGTTTGTATTGTTGGAGGAGCTAACTCCGCAGGGCAAGGCGCGGTCTTTTTTAGCCGGTACGCAAAGAGTGTTACCATACTCATACGTGCAAAAGAATTAGGCGCGGCAATGTCGCAATATTTGGTTGACAGTATAAAAGCAACACCTAACATTCGTGTAATAGCGGAGGTGGAAGTTTCTTCGGTTTCCGGAGACACCAGGCTGAAAAAAGTAACCGTAAAAAAATGTAATTCAGGGGAGGAAATTGAATTGGAAATGTCGGCAATGTTCATTTACATAGGAACATATCCTCATGCCGAAATGGCGGATGGATTTTTGCAGCGCGATGAAAACGGGTTTATACTTACCGGGCCAGATTTGCCGAAAATCGGAAATAAACCAAAAGACTGGACACTGGACCGTGATCCGTTTTTATTGGAAACGAATGTTCCGGGAGTATTTGCGATAGGCGATGTGCGCAGTGGCGCAAGCAGAAGAGTTGCTGCTGCTGTGGGTGAAGGAGCCGCCAGTATTTTCATGATTCATAAATATTTGCAGACGGTTTAAAGGAATTTAAAATGTACCATTATATCCTTAGCCTGCCATGTCAAGTTAATAAGATCACTCAAAATAACCGATACTGGCTTCGTAAACAATTCATGTTTCATCATAAATAATTTTTATGGAAGAAAATAAAAAACCACAGGATAATAAATTGATAAGCCGCGGAGCATTCATTAAAAATACGGCTTTAACGGCGGCAGCATTTTATATAGTGCCCCGTCATGTGCTTGGCGGAAAAGGTTTTGTCCCTCCAAGCGATAAACTCTATATCGCCGCTGTGGGTTGCGGTGGAGAAGGTGGAAGTGATATTGCGCATTATGCCAGTGCTCCGAAAAAAAATGCAGTTGTAGCATTTCTTTGCGATGTTGATGATCGCATGGCAGCACCCCGCCGTAAAGAATTTCCCAAGGCAGGGTTCTATCACGACTGGCGTGAAATGTTTGATAAAGAGAGCAAGAATTTTGATGCCGTTTCCGTAGCAATTCCCGATCATAATCATGCAATAGTAGGCCTTAGCGCCATGCAGCTTAAGAAACATTTATATCTTCAAAAACCATTGACACATGATATTTACGAGGCCCGCATTCTTACGCAGGCCGCTGAAAAATATAAAGTGGTTACGCAAATGGGCGACCAGGGCGCTTCATGCGATGGCATGAGGATCATGCGTGAATGGTTTGAAGCGGGACTTATTGGTGATATAGAAAAGGTTTACAACTGGACTAACCGTCCCGTATGGCCGCAGGGAATACCGTGGCCTGATAAGCATCCGCCAGTTCCTAAAGAATTAATTGGGATCTATGGCTGGGCACGGCTGAAAAAACGGATTATATAGACAACCTTGTCCCTTTCAACTGGCGTGGCTGGTGGAGGTTTGGAACGGGTGCGTTAGGTGACATGGCATGTCATATCATTGGCCCTGCGTTTAAATTGCTTGAACTTGGCTACCCTACAGAAGTAACGTGCAGTGCGACGACCGTTTTTTCAGGAATTTTTAAAGAAGGTGATTTTCCTGAAAGCATTCCGCCTTCGAGTAAACTTCGCTATAAATTTATTTTAAAAGATGGAAGAGAATTAAAACTTTATTGGATGGATGGAGGCATAGTTCCTGAGCGTCCTGATGAACTGGATCCTGATGTAAATATGAATGAAGCGCTTGCTGATGTGCCGGAAGAAAATGATTTCGAAGGAGGTTCGTTATTCATAGGAACCAAGGGGAAAGTTTCCTGCGGCTGGGGCGGTAGTCATCCAAGATTGCTTCCGCTTTCTTTAAATAAAGATGTAAACGTTCCGCAAAAATATCCGCGAATAGAAGGCGGCATGGATGGCCACTGGTGGCAATGGATTGATGCATCTATTGCAGGCTATGGAAATGCCGAAGTAGATTCACCTTTTGTTGGTTATGCAGGGCCTCTCACAGAAACCGTGTTGATGGGAAATCTATTATTGCGCAGTTTTAATCTCCATGAAAAAATAAAAGTAAAAGATTCCGTTTATGGAATGCGGGACGAAATAGTCACTCCCGGACGTTACATAACTTATAAATGGGATGGAGAAAATATGAGGATTACAAATTTTGAACCGGCCAATCAGTTTGTAAAAAGAGAATACAGAAAAGGTTGGGGTGAAATGAAATTGTAAAAACTACAAATGGTTTATTGTTAAGCGAAATTCATGAAACGAAATTATTACATTGTCACTCTTATCATGCTCATCTTTTTTGTAATTTCTTTTATTACAAATATCATTGGGCCATTGATACCGGATATCATTAAAGGATTTAACCTCAGTCTTACTTTGGTGGCGCTCCTCCCCTTCGCTTTTTTTATTGCATACGGCGTCATGTCCATTCCCTCAGGGATACTCGTAGAAAAATATAAGGAAAAGAAAATACTGGTAGTGGCATTTATTGTCGCATTTTTTGGTTCACTTTTGCTGGCATTATTTCCTAATTATTTGTCAGCGGTTTTATCGCTTTTTCTTATCGGCTGCGGCATGGCAATGCTCCAGGTTGTTGCCTATCCGTTGCTTCGAACATCGGGTGGCGAAGAACATTATGCATTCAACGCAGTGCTGGCTCAATTGATATTCGGCCTTGCCTCCTTTTTAAGCCCGCTTGTGTATTCATCTCTTGTTTTGAATTTGAATGATGCGGGTACTACCGGCACCGGGTTTTTCAATATGCTTCGATCAATGATTCCAACCGAGCTACCGTGGATATCACTCTATTGGCTTTTTACCATCATCTGTTTGCTCATGATCGTGATTATTCTTTTTTCTAAATTTCCTAAAGTAGAGTTAAGCCTGGACGAAAAGCCGGGTGCGTTGCAGACCCACATGATGTTATTGAGAAAGCCGGTGGTCATTCTATTTTTCATTGCCATATTCTGCTATGTGGGAACAGAGCAGGGCATTGCCAACTGGATTTCGCAGTACCTTTCCAGCTATCATGGATATGATCCTCAAACTACTGGTGCCAGGGCCGTTGCTTACTATTGGGGCCTGATGACTGCAGGCGGTGTTGTAGGGTTATTGCTTTTAAAAATAATGGATAGCCGAAAAGTACTGATCATTTTTACCATACTTGCAATAATATGTCTTAGCCTTGCGCTTTTTGCTTCAGCAGAAGTTTCCATTGCTTTCATTTTCGATGATGGGCTTTTTTGCATCAGTAATGTATCCCGTTATATTTTCTCTTGCGTTAAATTCTATACAAGAGCACCATGGATCTTTTTCAGGCATCTTAATTACCGGTATAATTGGCGGGGCAGTCATTCCATTAATTATTGGCTGGCTGGGAGACCATCTCGGGCTGCGGTTTGGACTGCTTTTCTTATACGTCACTTTGGGATATATCCTTAGCGTTGGTTTTTGGGCAAGGCCATTAATTACCAACAAGACAATAAAACTTTCCGGGAGAGATAAGTAAAAATAAGAATTGTAAACATTCAAAGTCTGCTAACCTTTACGACTACCCTATTTGTTTGTGCCTGCAGTTGTTATTGATTTAATGAACTCGACTTCCGTTTTACTAAAAGGTGTGTGATCTTTCCTGAATATGTCATGAAACCACAATGGAGGCTCTTTTCCGCCAGGTATCGGCGTATCCCATGCATAAATGGTGTTTGTTTTGCCGCTAACGAAACCCCAGTTAATAGCACCAACATTTTCTTTTTTTAAGAGAGGCATTATAATCTGAAACAGGCTTCCGTTCCTTCTTGCCATATATTCAGTACAGATAAGCGGGCGGCCATACTTTCTTAATGTATCAATCGCATTTTTATGGCTGTCTATGTAATCGTAATTGTGATAGGTTATCACATCTGAATTTTCCAACTGAAATTTATTAAGCGTTTGAAAATTTGGCGCATTATTCCATAAACCAGCCGAGATTGGTTGTGATGGATTTACTTCTTTTGCCCAGGCAAAAACTTTTTCAAGAAGTGGCAGGCTTTTTTCAAACTGTGAATTGTTCCCTGGTTCATTGTACAAATCCCACATCAGGATTCTCTGATCATTTTTAAAAGTTCCAAGCAAATCTTTTACATAAGCTTCGAGCACCTTTAAAGTATCGGGATGCGTATAGATCATTGTGCCGGGATCTCTCACCCATCCGGAGTTATGAACGCCTGTTTTTGGCTCCGGTTGTTTGCCAACCCAGGCTGTATCATTCCAGCAATCATCAAAAATTGTAAACAACGTTTTTATTCCATGCTTCGAAGAAATATTCAAGATAAGTATCAAGCCTTTTTTTAAAGCCGGCTTTGTCACTGGTCCATAATAAATGATGCAGGTACACACGCATTACATTAAAGCCTAAGTCCTGCGCCCAGCCCAATTCCCTGTCAATTGTTGCGGTATCAAAAGTCTCCGCCTGGAACATCTCAAGTTGATTGATGGCGCTAGAAGGTTGAAAATTACAGCCTCTCAACCAGCCTTGCTTTGCATACCATTCGTTTGCTTTTTCTTTTGTCCATCTCGCCTGCGCTTCTGTGACTCCTGTAAGAAACAGGCAGGTCATTGTAATTACAAAGAATTTTTTCATCATATTTTAATTATTATTTTTTTGATGGTTTAGGAAATACCTGGTGACTCGTTGCCCATTGCTTCCACCTTTCAGCCAGCATGGATACTACCTCAGGATATTTGCCGGAGAGATCATTCGGCTCCGTTTGGTCCTGGTTGATCGTATACAAATGCCATGTTGTGTCGCCGGATAATGACACTAGTTTCCATTCATCATCACGAATATATCCTGCATTAAAGTATTCATTATATAACGTGTAATGCTTCTTCATTTCTTTGTTTTCAAATACGGGCAGTAAACTAATACAATCTCTGCATTTTAGCGACCGCTTGCGGATTCAAACCTAAAACCTTCCCGACTCAAAGAAGGGATGCACTATTCAGTTGAACTGCGCAAAATTAATTCCCTAATGCGAATGTTGCTTTTTCAACTCTTTAATCGCTTTTCTCTTTGCATCGCTTCTTGTTTCGAAAGGATTCCCGATAAACCAATTCCCAGTCTTTCACTTTTCCAGTAAATCCTTTATGATTTGCCAGGTGTTTTGAATCCGGATATTAATGTTATCACCAGTATATCCGATATAAAATTTATCAAGAAGTTTCGAATATAGAGTGAAAGTCGTGAACATAAAAACAAAGAGATTACCTTTTGGATAATCTCTGCATTTTAGTGACCGCGTTAGGATTCAAACCTAAAACCTTCTGATCCGTAGTCAGATGCTCTATTCAATTGAGCTACGCAGCCAATGGGCGGCAAAAATAATAAATAATTTCTTCAAGCCAATCTTTTTAGCATCTTGCATTGCAAATAAATTTATGAAAATTCTTTTTTGGACCATAGGCAAAGCCCATGAATCTTTTGTGAGAGAAGGCGTTGAAATTTTTACCAAAAGAATTTCTCATTACTATCCGGTAGAATGGAAAAATTTTCCGGGAGCAAAAAATGCCGCTACTCAAACAGAACAGGAAATTAAAAAAACGGAAGCTATCCCGGTTCTTAATGCAGTCCAAAATGGTGACGTATTAATTGCTTTGGATGAAAACGGACAGCAATGGAAGTCAGAAGAACTAGCTTCATTTATTCAACAAAAGGCAAATGAAAGCACAAAAAATTTGGTTTTCCTTATTGGGGGCGCATATGGACTTCACGAGAATATTTTAAATAAATGCACCCACAAATGGAGTTTATCGAAGCTGGTTTTTCCGCATCAGCTGGTGCGCCTGATTCTTTCGGAACAGGTGTATCGTGCCTGCACTATTATCAGGAATGAAAAATACCATCATTCTTAGTTTTATCAGTATGTTTGACGGCAATTAATTTTTTTTAAAAGATGCCAACTACTATTACTATAACTATTATCATTATTATCATCACAGTTCTCGTTTCCATAGCAGGTTTTCGAAGTGAAAAAGTTATCGATGATCTTATTTTTTATCCGCCGGCGGTTACTCAAAGAAAACAATACTATCGCTTTGTAACATGCGGCTTTATTCATGCGGACATTGGCCACTTATTTTTTAATATGTATGCGTTCTATTTGTTTGGAAACATTACAGAAGAAATTTTCTTAGCAATTTTTGGCGACTATGGCAAGTTATTATACATCGTTATGTACCTGCTTGCCCTGGTAGCTTGCCTCATACCGAGTTTTCAAAAAAACAGGAACAATCCAAATTATAGAAGCTTAGGGGCATCAGGAGCGGTCTCGGCTGTGGTGTTTGCGTACATTATGTTTAACCCGTTGCAGGGTATCGGTTTGATATTTATTCCTGTATTTATACCTGGCTTTTTATTCGGAATTATTTACCTGGTAGTGTCCTATTTTTTAGATCGAAAAGGAGGAGGCCGTATCAACCATTCGGCGCACATCTGGGGAGCACTTTTTGGAATACTATTCATAATCGTCGCAAGTGAATTGTTTTCAGGCTATCCGGTCTTGGCACATTTTGTCGACGCTGTAAAACATATGGATCCCGGCAAAATATTTACAACCCGTTAAATTGAATTCGAAGTATTTTGGTGGTATGCGGTGTTATTTTAAAACGATCATCGATTCTGCTGTTGACAATCCATATAATTTTTTTATTGCTTTCAATTACCCAAACATTTTCTTTTTCCGTCAGAGACATTTTTTGATCAATAAAAAATTTGCTTAATTTCTTTTTTGACAACGCACCCGATTTCTTTTTCATACCTAACGGATAAAAATAATCTCCGCGCTTCCATTTTCTCAACAGCAAGGGATAATTAACCTTGTCCGAATCCAGGAATGCCGAGGCTTTATCAGGGGAAATTTTATTATCACTGCCGACCTTATCAATCCGTAATTTTCCATTTACAAATTCAATTTCTCTTTCATTTTCATTGATCAAAATATTGGACGCGTCCATCGTATTGTGCGGCGCGATAATAATCCAATTCCTGTTTTTAATTATTTTGTGTGTGCCTGACGAAACATATTTTCCGGTATCGCTACCAAGAATTTTTATTACTTCCTCAGTCTGGTGAGGCGTAAAGCCATAGTCCTTTATAATTTCGAAAACTATGGTGGTTAGTGGTTTTGATTTCAATAGTTTTAAGACAGGGATGTGAATTTCGTTTCCTTTTTCTTCTATCAACTTTTTTTTATGGAGGCTAAGAGCTTGGCTGTAGAGCGCTTCAATCTCTTTAAACCTATCTATGCTGGCCATTAAATTTTCTTCCACTTCCGGAAAAACTTTCTGTACCGATGGGATCAATTGATGTCTGAAATAATTACGCGTGTATTTCTCAGATGCATTGGAAGAATCTTCTACAAAGTTGAGGTTGTTTTCTGCCGCAAATTTTAATAATTCATTTTTTTTAGCAAACAACAGAGGACGTATAATTCTGCGCTTTTTTGGCTCAATTCCTCTTAGCCCGGAAATGCCTGTACCCTTAAAAAAGTTCATAAGCATGGTTTCAATATTGTCATTAGCGTGGTGAGCCGTTAGTAAAAATGTAGGATGTGCGATGTGCGATATACGATGTTGCTTATCATTATGAAATTTCTCACTGCTATCCGGCGATTGCCTGATGTCGTTGGCTGCTATCAAATCCTCAAACCAACTATACCTTAATTCACGCGCAGCAACCTGTATTGAAGTTTTATTTTCGTTCGCGTATTGTTCAGTCCGGAATTTTTTTACAAAAATTTTGACATTATATTTTTCGGCCAGTGCTTGTACAAATATTTCGTCACGCTCACTTTCATTACCCCTAAGCTGAAAATTACAGTGTGCGATAGCAAAATTAAATTCCGCCCGTTTGCACAATTCACAGAGCACTACCGAATCTGCCCCGCCACTTACGGCAATTATGAGATTATCTACAGAAGAAAAAAGCTTATGCTGTAAAATATGAGTTTTGAATTTATCAGGAAAGGTCATGCATTAGTTTGAGAAAATTATTCGGGTTCAATATCTTCAAACGCGGCCTGCAATTCATTATAAGAGTGTTGGTCTCCGGCTTTTTTTGCTTCTTCCATTCCCCTGCCATAAACTCTCAGGGCTTTTGGAATATCACCAAGCCGTTCATAAAGTTTACCTAAATGGTAATAAGATCCTATATAAGTCGGCTCTCTTTTTAATATTTCATTAAATAAACCTCTCGCCTCAAGGTCGTTACCTATTTTTATATATTCAAGAGCAAGCGCATGTTGCAAAAAACTATCCTTTTGAGCGGTTTTCATGTAATCCTTTAACTTCTGTATTCTGTCCATCAAATAATTTTTTACATTTTTTTTACTTAGTATCTTCGCCGCTCTTAAAAAATGAATTAATGAAGATACTTGTGTGCATAAGCAAAACGCCGGATACAACAGCAAAAATAGCCTTCACGGATAACAATACGAAATTTGCTGAAGCCGGTGTGCAGTTCATTCTAAACCCATACGACGAATGGTACGCTTTAGTGAGAGCTATTGAATTAAAAGAAGCTGATCCTTCTACAATTCTCCATTTGATAAACGTAGGAACCGCGGATGCTGATCCAATAATTAGGAAAGCGTTGGCGCTCGGTGGCGATGAGGCATTCAGGGTAAATACTGACAGCCGCGATAGTTTCTACATTGCTTCACAAATTGCTGAAATCGCAAAACAAAATAATTACGATCTGATTTTTACAGGAAAAGAAACCATTGATTACAATGGCTCTTCAATTGGTGGCATGGTTGCAGAATTATTAAGTATGCCATATATTTCTTTGGCTACAAAATTTTCAATTACTGGATCTGCGGCTACGGTTATCCGTGAGATTGAGGGTGGAGAAGAAACCGATGAAGTAATGCTACCCGCAGTTGTGAGTTGCCAGAAGGGAATGGCTGAGCAGAGAATTCCAAATATGCGGGGAATAATGGGCGCACGAACCAAACCTTTGAAAGTAACAGAACCGGTAATTGCGGACGAATTAACTTCTGTTGAATCATTTGAATTACCTCCCGCAAAACAAGGAGTAAAACTCGTGCCTGCAGACCAACCCGAGGAACTTGTAAGATTGTTGCATGAAGAAGCAAAAGTTTTTTGACCTGGAGATCAGTAGTTGATACTTGATATTTGATTCTTAATTCTTAATTAATAAAATGAGCGTATTAGTATTTTTAGACCAGGCCGACGGGCACATCAAAAAGAATTCTTTTGAGGCCGCATGCTATGGGGCCAAGGTTGCAGAATTGCTTGGAACAACTGCTGAAGGTATTGCTTTAGGAAAGATTAATGATGACCTTGCAGATTTGGGTAAATATGGATTAAAAAAAATCTATTCAGTAAAGGCAGAAGCTTTAAATAGTTTTGATGATGACGTTTTTGCACACGTTATAGCAGAAGCTGCAAAACAGAGTAGCGCAAAAGTTATCATCTTTTCTAACAATTTTAATGGGAAGGCAATTGCACCTCGCTTGTCAGTAAAATTAAAAGCCGGATTAGTTTCGGGTGCAGTGGCTTTACCGGAAACAGGCGATGGGTTTGTTGTTAAGAAAAATGTTTTTAGCGGAAAAGCCTTTGCAAATGTTTCGATAAAATCCGACATAAAAATAATTTCATTGAATTCCAATGCCTATAAAATAAATGAAATTGATGGGAAGGCAGATATCGAAGAATTAGATATCGCAATTCCAGAAGCCAGAGTGAAAGTAAAAGAGGTAAATAAAGTTGAAGGTGAAATTCCGCTATCCGAAGCTGAAATTGTAGTAAGTGGTGGTCGTGGCCTTAAAGGGCCCGAAAACTGGCAAATAGTAACTGATCTTGCAAAAGCGTTAGGCGCGGCTACCGCCTGCAGCCGTCCGGTAAGTGATAGTGATTGGAGGCCACATCACGAACATGTGGGTCAAACGGGTTTGGCAATTGCTCCAAATTTATATATTGCCATTGGTATTTCAGGAGCAATTCAACACCTTGCGGGAGTAAACCGAAGCAAGAAAATTGTAGTGATCAATAAAGACCCCGAAGCTCCGTTTTTTAAAGCGGCGGATTACGGAATAGTAGGTGACGCATTTGAGGTGGTTCCAAAAATCACAGAAGCCGTAAAAAAATTAAAAGGTTAACAGAATTTTGATTGCGTGCAGTATAAATACATTAATATCCTGACATATATAGATTTTAAGAAGCTTTTCATAAATTGAAAGGCTTTAATTTTTTATATATTTGCCAATATCAAAAAATCACAAAAAAGAGAGATTGGTATGAAGAAAATAGAATTGGAAATTGTAGCCCTGTCTCATAGTATTACCCAAACACATTCTTATGCTGTCGTACTCGGCGAAGTAAATGGATTACGACGTTTGCCAATTGTAATTGGAGGATTTGAAGCGCAGGCAATAGCCGTGGCTCTTGAACGAATGCAGCCAAGCCGTCCGCTTACCCATGACCTGATGAAAAATTTTATGCTCGCCTTCAATATTGAACTTCATGAAATAATAATAAATGATTTACAGGAAGGAATTTTTTATTCCAAACTTGTATGCTCAACAGATCACGATACCGTAGAAATTGATTCCCGCACTTCGGATGCGGTTGCTCTCGCTGTGAGGTTTGGCTGCCCTATTTATACTTACGATAATATACTCGACAGCGCCGGTATATTAATGGAGGAAGATGATAAAAAGAAAAAAGTTGTAGTTTCTCACACCGATGCAGCAAGCGATGACCTGAAGAAATTATCAATAGCGGAATTAGAAAATTTATTAACCGAAGTGCTTGAGCAGGAAGACTACATAAAAGCAGCTTCCATAAGGGATGAGATACAGGGAAGAAAAAAGAGTTAATTGATCAAAACTAATAACCTGCTGTTAAGGATCCAATACTTACCCCGATTTTTTTACGCTCGCTTTACCAGGATTATGATAGCTTTTCCAAATTGTAAAATAAACCTGGGCCTAAACATTCTTGTAAGGAAGGACGATGGATTTCATGATCTTGAAACATTTTTTTTCCCTGTCAATATCCATGATGTTTTAGAAATACTTCCTTCAAAAAAGAATACAACCAAAATAACTACTTCTGGTATTTCGCCAGGCGAAGCTGAAAATAATATTTGTTTAAAAGCTTACAACCTTTTAAAAAAGGATTATCCTGCTTTGCCTCAACTAAAAATTCATCTTCATAAGGCCATTCCGCTCGGCGCCGGTCTTGGTGGGGGTTCTTCGGACGGCGTTGCCACTTTACAGCTGCTCAACAAACAATTTAATTTAAATATATCTCAAAAGCGAATGCTCGATTACGCATTAATGTTAGGTAGCGATTGCCCCTTCTTTTTATTAAATAAACCAGCCTTTGCTTCCGGTCGCGGAGAAACATTATCACCCGATAAAACTATCCTTTCCGGATATAAAATTATTATCGTAAACCCTGGCATCCACATTAGTACCAGCGAAGCCTTTAAAAATATTGTTCCTGAAATACCTAAAAAAAGTATCCAGGAAATAATTACTCAGCCTGTGAAAACATGGGCTAAAGAGCTTACAAATGATTTTGAGAAATCAATATTTAAAAAGTATCCGGAAATAAAAGAAATAAAAGATAGTTTATATAATATTGGGGCTGTTTATGCATCAATGAGCGGCAGCGGGAGTTCAGTTTTTGGAATTTTCGAAAAAGAAATCATACCGCAATATTCACCGCCTGCCGGCTATTTTTATAAAGCTGATTGAAACTACGCAGACTTCATTAGATACATAAATTCCATCCGAATTATTTATTACCCAGGTTAAAAATTAAATTTTGTCTACAAAATTATTATTGCCGGTATTGCCTTATGATCTTATTTTCATTAAGTCTTTTTAAAATCATAGAGGAAATATCTGAATAGGTTTTATCATTAGCCAGATTGAGATTGACTTTCAAATTTGCATCCCAAATTGAATTAGCAATACCGAACTATCATATAGTTTTATTCCAAGCAACTGATCAAACTCCCTGTTCGATTTTTTAAAATTTGTCTTTCGGGGCTGAATCACTATTTCCCCAGGTAAGTCTTTTTCAAAAAAGAACATAACGGCATTAAACTGCCCTGTATTCGGCTAATTTCCTTAAAGCACTATCGGAATTTTCGGGGTCATTTCCAAGATAGATGTATTTGGTTTGAACTCCATCTTTTTCAAAGTCTTTAAATAATTTTCCTGATAAATTTTCGAGAAACAGTCTTACCTGTTTTGCGCCTGATCCACAGATCAATATTTTATTATATTTTTTCGGAGTATAATTGGTTTTGGATTCATACAGGTTAACATCACTGGTAAGATTTTCACTAAAAGAACATGATATTATAAATACTACAAGCGAACTATACAGTAAATATCTTTTCATAAAACCTTATTAATTATTTACAGAGATCCTGATCCGGTTATTTCGTTTCATAATATTAAACCTTGTTTAAACTTAAATAACTTTTCCAGCTTATTTAATAAATAATATATGAACGGTTTGAAAAAAATATATCTTTGCTTTAGTGAATAAGAAAAATTACATACCACACTTTCTACTTCAAAACCTGGATTTCCTGGATCACAAGGTGTAACGATATCGCCCCTTTGCACTTTCTATTATTACCTAATTTTTACAACCATTTTTTTATGCCAACTCAATCCTTAAGTTCGCAAACCAGTTACTTGACAGATCTCGAAAACGAATTTGGAGCTCATAATTATCACCCACTTCCCGTTGTATTGCAAAAGGGGAAAGGCGTTTTTGTCTGGGATGTCGAAGGAAAAAAATACTATGATTTCTTAAGTGCTTACTCAGCAGTAAACCAGGGTCATTGCCATCCTAAAATTGTAGATGCGTTGATTGAGCAAGCTCAAGTGCTTACTCTTACCAGCCGGGCGTTTTACAGCGAAGCACTTGCCCGGTTTACGCAGTATATCACCCAATATTTTGGGTATGAAAAAGTACTGCCAATGAACACAGGTGCAGAGGCTGTAGAAACCGCCTTAAAGCTTTGCAGACATTGGGGATACGCGGTCAAAAAAATTCCCGATAACCAGGCTAAAATTATTGTTTGCCAGCGGAAATTTTCATGGCCGCACATTAGGTATCATTTCATTTAGTACTGATACCACAGCGACAAAAGATTTTGGGCCATACCTGCCCGGTTTTGAAGTGATTCCATACAATGATCTTCCGGCACTGGCTAAAGCGCTTACTGATAAAAATGTTGCCGGATTTATGGTAGAGCCAATCCAGGGAGAAGCGGGCGTGATAGTTCCCGATGAAAATTATCTTTCTAAAGCAAAGCAATATTGTAAGGATGCAAACGTGCTGTTTATTGCCGATGAAATTCAAACCGGACTTTGCAGAACCGGGAAGATGCTTTGTTGCGATCATGAAAATGTGAGACCTGATGTACTGATATTGGGAAAAGCACTTAGCGGGGGTACAATACCTGTAAGTGTTGTTCTCGCCGATAATGAAATAATGCTTACTATTAAACCGGGTGAACATGGAAGTACTTATGGAGGAAATCCATTGGCCTGCAAAGTTGCCACGGCATCATTAGAAGTATTGAAAGAAGAACGGATGGATGAGAATGCAGAAAGAATGGGTGTGTTTTTCAGAGATGAATTAATAAAATTAAATTCTAAATTTATTAAAGAGGTTCGTGGAAAGGGGCTTTTAAATGCGATAACCATTAATCATGCAGATGAAGATGCAGCCTGGAAATTATGTAACGAATTAAAAGAAAACGGGCTGCTTGCTAAGCCAACCCATGGAGATAAAATTCGTTTTTCTCCTCCACTTATCATAAAGAAAGAAGAGATAATGGATTGCATAGAAATAATTAAGAAAAGCTTACTGGTATTGACATAGATTATTTCAAATCATCAGCGCCGAAAACCAAAGGGAGCAAGTCTGCCGCGTTTTCAATTACCTGGACCTTGCCCGTCATTCCACTCAAAATAATTCTAATTGGCTTCCTGGTTCTTTGCTGAAATTCTGCAAAAGATTGCCTGCAAATACCACACGGACTGACCGGGCGATCACTACGTCCCTTTAAATTATTATAGGCGATTGCAATAGTTTCCATTGCTATACCCGGAAACTGAGAAGCTGCTGAAGAAAGTAAAACTCTTTCCGCACAAATTCCCGCAGGATATGATGCATTCTCCTGGTTGGTGCCCGAAACGGTTTCGCCATTTACTAATTGAGCAACGGCTCCCACCTGAAAATTGGAATAAGGCGCATATGCAAATTGAGTAACAGAACGTGCTTCACTTAGTAAAAAAGAATCTGCGTGGTCTAATTCATCTATTGAATCATATACCGAAATGCTGAATTTATACTCCTCTTTCTGCATATTTAATTTGTTTTAAGCAAACTTAAGCCCTTAAGATTAAGTATCAATATTTTGTAATAATAGAACCCCGCTTCCCGATTATAGATTATAAGAAAAAAATTTCAACAATAAATTTTTACAACCTTTTATCAAAAAATTTACTTTGTGTTACGAACGAAATCGTATATTGCCTACGAATAAAGTCGTAACAATGACAATACGTAAAAATATCAAGCCCACTGAAAGCGAGTTAGAAATTTTGCAGATCCTCTGGCAACGCGAATCTTCAACCGTCCGCGATGTTCATGAAGAACTTTCAAAAACAAAAATATCAGGATATACAACTACCTTAAAGCTCATGCAGATAATGTATGAAAAAAAATTGGTAACCAGAGATGACAGCGCAAAAACCCACGTTTACCAGGCGGCAATAAGCCGGCAAAAAACCCAGAAGCAGTTTCTCGATAAAATGATAAATGGTCTATTTTCCGGATCCTCAACACAACTTGTGTTGCAGGCATTGGGCAACCAAAAAGCATCTAAAGATGAACTGGACGAAATTCAAAAATATCTTGACGACCTAAAAAACAGGTGATCATGAATTTTGCAACTTTACAACATTCAATATTTTTGCAAGCATTAGGTGGCGCAATTTTAAATAGCTTGTGGCAGGGTTTTATTATATGGATCGTTTATGAAACTATAAATGCGTCCTACAAAAATGCTTCTTCGGCTTTCAAAAATAAATTAAGCACTTTCCTTATTTTTATTTCATTTGGTTGGTTTCTAAGCAACTTTATAAATGGCCTTTATGTAGATGAAAGTTTATCTTCGTTAGTAAGCCCCGGTTCAATTGCTCTTGAAGAATCGCTTAAAGGGTCCGCATTTAGCATACAAAGTGTTATTTCTTTTGCCGCCGGAACGCTCCCCTACCTTTCGGTTTCATATATTTTTCTTCTGGTTTTTTTGATGTTTAAGCTTTTTTCTTCATACCGTTATGTATATTTTATCGCGAATAAAAACCTGATATCGCCGCCTTCTGAACTTCAGCATTTCGCATTAAAAGTGGCAACTCAATTAAAGATCACAAAAAAAATAAGTGTTTGGATTTCCAATCATATTGATGTCCCTGCTACCGTTGGATTTTTGAAGCCGGTGATTCTTATCCCTGTTGCTTCTTTAAATAATTTATCATCGCTCCAGTTGGAGGCGATTATTCTCCATGAATTATCTCATATAAAAAGAAATGATTACCTCATAAATCTTTTTATTTCTGTAATTGAAACCATTCTTTTTTTCAACCCGTTTATTCTATTGCTTTCAAAAACTGTTAAGAGAGAAAGAGAAAATTGTTGCGATGATTTTGTGATCCAATATCAGTATGATCGCCACTCTTACGCGTCAGCTTTGTTGAGACTCGAGCAGTCAAGAAAAAGTAATTTGCAACTGGCCATTGCGGCCGTTTCCGGCAAAAAGCAACTTTTAACGAGAGTCAAAAGAATCACAACTGGAAAAACGCCATCTAAGCAATTTAATTATGGGCAGAAACTATTGGCCTTACTTTTAGTAACATTTATTATTTGCTCAATTGCATGGCTCTCTCCACAAGACAAAAAGATAAACTTAAATAAATCACCTTTAAAGGATTTAAAAACTATTACAAAACAAGCTGTAACGATCGGGGAAAAGCCTGGCGAAAATATAAATACTAAAAACCAGGCAAATGAAACAAAAAGAACAGCCGGAGCTTTACATAATAATGAAGTAGTAGAACCGAAACCGGGTTTAATACCACAATTAGATTTATTGCAACAAGGTAAAGATGATTTTGATGGTGTTAGCGAGGAAATAGCTTTCGAAAAAAACAAAACAGATCCGAAGAAAAAAGAATTTTATTTTTTTAATGATACAAATAGTGGCCATCCAAAATTATTTTTTGATCAAAATATTTTAACATATGTTCCTCTAAAACTTCTCGAAAATTATTCATTAAAAAATCTGAACGGGGACATTGATATTGATGAACTAAATAAAAGCTTAAAAGAGGCTTATGCCGGGATAAACGCTATGGATTGGAAAAAAATTCAAAACGAGATAAATGAATCTTTCAACAAATTAAGGGCAGATCAATTCTCACACCAGGAGATAGGAGAACTTTACGAGGAAAATTTAAAACACTTATTTGACACAAGGAAAGAAAAACTCAAACTTCAAATCAATACACCGTCAGAACTCAGGAAAAAAATTATTTTAATTGACTCTCTCGGGACGGTTGAAATTGCCAGGGCACCGAAGCCTCATCGCCAGGCTGATGAAAGATGGGAAAGCTCAAAAACAGATGAAAGACATCCCGGAAATGGTAGCAATTTTAATTATTATTTTATGCCAACGCCTCTTCCAAACGTAGATCTTAGTGAATTGCCAAAAAGTAAACCTCCTAAATTTATTTCTATTTCGGGCTTGAAAAATAAAAATACAGCCGTTATTGCAGATAAACTAGCCCAGCCTCACAAGGAATCTAAAAACTCTTTTCATTTCGTTATTTCAAATAATACTAATGGCAATGAAGGACAAAAAATTATAAGGGTTGAGATAACCGAAACTCCTTAATACCTGTTTGCTCTTTAAAAGATTCACACATTACTCTATAAAAAGTGTCATTAACTTTCCCAGTCATTCAATCCCTTTTTTTGGGCTGATTCAAGATAAACAAAAAAAAGCCGCATAGAAATGCGGCTATTGTTAAGAACCAGTGAGGTTCTGTAACCCCCAAAGAAAACGAGTTGAATTACTTTATTAAAGCCAGAGTTGTCTTCATTATATGTCTTTTGCCAAGGCCTGTCTTTTTTAAACGTTTGTCTCTATTAACCCTTTATTCTATTATTGATTCATGGCCCTGTAACTTTAAATTATTGCTTTATTACCTTTTTAATTTGCCATGAGCTTTCCCAACTATCAAATCAAATGATGTATTAATTCAGAAGCAAGATCAAAAGACTTTTTACCTCAATGTTATTTACGCATCTTCAATACTTTTTGACTTTTCGGCATCCACAACTTGTCCCTTATATTTATATTTATCATTCGAAGTTCTGCCTTCACATTTTCTTCACCCATTACAGTTTACTGAACGCTTATCCATGTAAGAATTGGAATAAAACTTGACAACAGTTTGGCTCCCGGAATTAAATCGAACAATTTTTACCACGCTATAGGTCACCTGGGCATCGATATCAATTTGTTTAAGACGATAGTAAACCATTTTGTGGCCGCTGAGATCTCTTGCTTTATCAATGAAGTTGTATTTATTTGAGCCCGATGTGCTTTCTTCCTGGCCAAAGATCAGGGCGACAGTACTGAAATATTTTTGGTCATAGCTCCTTTCAATTTCAAAGCGATCATTATTTGTTTCACTTTCAGTAACCCATGAAATATTTGCGAATGTATTATTGACCGCATAAGCATCAAAAGACCGATACTTTACACCGACAGTATTAAGACAGTTATATCTGTTGATAGCAATGCCGCCAGTTGCCCCGCTATTATATATCCGGGATCCTTTGGACCGATTAGCTTTTGAAATATTCACAAAGTGAAAATTAATTCTTGCATCGATTGATACTATGTCATCGTTATCATTACTGACATTACTAATATCTAATAAAGGAGAAACCATATCGGGCAAATCGTAGCTTGAAATCTTATCTATATCAATAAACTCTCTTACCCGTACATTATCGCCGTCAATATCTATTGCAGAAAGATCAAGCAAAGGGAAAGTATAGCTTATTCCAAGCGATGTTTTAAAGGTAATTTCCCATTTAATATATGAAGTACCATAAGTTGAAGGCCCTCCTACAGTTGGTTGCCATGCATCATAATATCCTAATGTGGAATCATCAATATTGACCAACTTTGCGCCATTTACCAGATCGGCAATCTTTACAAATGCATCAACCCCGTCGACAACACCTGAGAATTTGTATATAGCATTTCTTTGCCCGGCAGTACCGGATATCAATTTGGGTTGTACAAATCTTAGTTTTGGAGAAAGACTTTGTCCCTGGCTTGAAACGATTGAGAAGAATGTCAAAACTATAAGCACAATCATGCACTTACCTACAAATGTAGATTTAGAATTCATTTCTTGTGGTTTTGGTTTTAAAAATTGATCAAATTAGTTTTTGAGATAACTAAGATGAAAGCAGTCATTTCAAGGAGGGACCTTTCTGAACCAGAGATGTCCGAGGTAAGACGGCACATCATTAATTCGGAGGCAAACATAGAATACAAATTCCGATTATGCAATACCGTAAAATTACGGTCTTTTCTGTTTTAGATAAATTTCACACAACATAACCATTCATTAGATGATATATTTAATAATAGGCAAAATTTGTAAATAAGATTAATCATTTGGCAAAATAAAATACTAAAATTTAAATCTATGGCTTTTTTAGCGGGATTTTATTTCGTTTTCAACTCTCAAAATCTTCAATCAACATCCGGTGGAAATTAGCCGAACCAAATTAATTAGAATCAGAATCCCGTACTAATTTCACATCATCATATTTAAATAAATCATAATTTTTATCATCACTTGATATTTAATAGCCATTATTACTTATATATACCTAATAACGTGCACATTTTAATATATTTAGAGATAAATTTAAAATAGGGTAAACGTTAAGCCTTCATTTAAAAATGAATTAGTTTATCCTTTTGTTATCTTATAATAAAATATAATTTTTATATTATAAATACCTGTAAAACAAATGCTAATTAATTTAAATGAACACCAATTTATTTAGTACACGTAACAATGAATATCAAGGTTCGTAAAACTAAATTTATTAGTTGTAGACAAATCGCGTTTTAAAGATTCGATTTCGTAGATGGCCTGAATCGATTTGTAGAAATTCGCAGTCACTCTCCCATTTTATCCGGGGATTCTATTGTGGAACAGAAATAGTAAAATCACGGTATTTTAACTCAAGGGGGTGCATTTTTTGGAGTCATCTGGAACTTGACCGAAAACGTACGGTACCCAGAAACTCGCCCATGTTATAAGTAAAATGCGGAACGCTTTAAAAAGTTATGCTGCAAAAAAACCTGTTCTTTTAAGATTTTCTCAACGAAGGGATGTTAATTGCGATTGACGATAAAATATCTTTGAAGAGATTAGGGGCCTCAGCAATGAAAGAAAAAACGAATAGCTGAATTACAGTCAGGACAAATGAATTAATGATCTATTTTAGCTTCCGCGGTGAGAAAAGTATAGAGGGCTTTTGGGCAGCAAAAAAATAAATTAAAAAATAAAAATGCGGAAATTATTGATTGTCACCATTGGAATATTGCTCTTCTCCTGCTCCTCACCTAAAGCCCTGGAATATAAAACTTACCATAACTTTTCTATTCAGAAGTTGGGATTCAATAATTCCGCCATTGCATTAGATCTTGAATATTATAACCCTAATAATTTCGGATTACAGTTGAGAAATACTGACCTGGATATTTTTATAAATGGGAGCAGGTTTGGCCATAGTTCATCGGACACTCTTATAAATATCCCAAGAAGAAATACCTTTATTCTTCCCATTAAATTTGATGTGGATATGCAGAATATTTTTAAGAATGCTATGAACACGCTGCTTGGAAAAGAAGTCACGATAAAACTCACAGGAAAATTAAGGATCGGGAAGGGAAATATATTTATTAGTTTCCCCTTAAATTACGAATCAAAAGAAACTTTCAGCCTTTTTTAGGCTTATTCATGCATTAAAAGTTAATTAATACTTAGGATTTTTTCTCTTCCTGGATGTGCTGACAGGTTTTGGGAAGCCTTTTATATGCGTCAGGTTCTGCGGTAATATCATCAGCATCATACCCCATATTAGCCAGGGCTGTTTTAATATTTTCAATATTGGTGCGATCCTTATACCAAACTACTGTAACCGTGTGCCTTTTATAGTCGGCTTTTACAGAAGAAATCCCGTCTTCGTGTACTAGCCGGTTTTCAATACGGGTCTTGCAGGCTTCACATTGAACTCCTGGCGTATTAATTACAGCTTTTTGAGTTGATTTTTGGCTAAAGGCTGAAAAAGTGAAAAGCAGAAGAGAGAAATAATAAGGAGATAAGCTTTCATAGATCAAGTTTAAACGAATTTAAGAATTTACCTTCCAATTTGAAGGATCTTCTCTCCAGTTTAACAATGCATTTTGATCCTCTTCATTAACAATATTTTTTTCAATTGCCTTAGAAATTAAAGATTCGTAATCTGTCAAGGACCTAAATTCTACTCCGGCATTTTTAAAAGATTCTTTTGCCTGATCAAAGCCATAATCAAAAATAGAGACCATTCCTTCAACATGCAGGCCTGCCTTTTTCAAAACCTCTACAACCTGCAGGCTACTTTTTCCAGTGGAAATAAGATCTTCAATTAAAATTACGCTTTTACCTTCCTCATAAAAACCTTCTATTTGGTTCCCGAGGCCATGTTCTTTCGGCTTGGGCCTTACATATATAAAGGGTAGTTTTAGTTGATCAGCCACTAAAGCGCCCCATGGAATTCCTGCAGTTGCCACCCCCGCTATTAAATCTATATCACTGTAAGATTTGAAAATAAGATCACACATCTCCGATTTAATAAAATCCCTGGTATAAGGAAACGATAAGACTTTTCTGTTATCGCAATAAATCGGGCTTTTCCAACCGCTTGCCCATGTAAAAGGATTCTTTACACTTAATTTAATTGCATTAATTTGTAATAGTTTCTCAGCAACGGCGTCCTTGTTGTTCATGCTGCGAAGATAATAAACACAAATGAGCTATATAACGATTTACTTTGGCGACAAGCCTGTTTATCTCTGTGATGAATTAAATGCGGAGATTGAGGAGAAAAGACATCATCCCGATGCAGTTTTTATAGATGAACTTTCAACATCTGCAATAAATTCCCGATTACACGAAATAAAAAAGCCCGCATTTCATGCAGGAATAATTTTACACCCAGACTTTAATAAACTAAAAAAAGATTTTTTTAAACACTTTAAACTAATTCAAACCGGAGGCGGCCTAGTCGAAAATAATCAGATGAAATTCTTTTAATTTTCAGAAGGGGCAAATGGGAATGACCAAAGGGAAAGCTGGATAGCGGAGAGACTTTGGAAGAATGTGCCTTAGAGAAGTGGGGAAGAGACCGGCGTTCAAAAACTAAAAACTGTTTCAAAAATCAACACTACTTACCATACTTATGATGAGTTTGGAAAACATATTCTTAAAGAATCCCATTGGTATTTAATGAAAGCCATTAACCAGGAAGAACTTATTCCGCAGCTCGAAGAAGACATTACTGAAATACGCTGGGTAAAAAAACAAGACTTAAAAGATTACTCCGACAACACATTTCCAACAATTAAATCGGTTTTAGAAAATTCCGGAATGATAGGATAGATTAATTACTCACACATCATGCCGCGCATAATGAATATATTCTCTTCGAATAAATAAATCCTACGGAAGGCTTCCGTTTTAATGCAGGCTTTCTAATGGCATAACGTAGAGCGTATTAGTTTCTGGGATGGTCATGGCAGTCTCGGGGCCAGATTTCATCGCAAAAGCGTTTCTAAATCTTATGTCGTATTTAAGTATTTACTTATTGGATTTGGCAATTAATGAAGAAGGCTGAGAATTATTTACCTACTGCAAGAAGAAAGAGTGCTATGTCCTTGGGACCTCGCATATATTTTAGACTCGAGCATTCCGGCGATATCACAACATTTGCGAAAGTTAAAAGTTGAAAATATTGTAGCACAAGAAAACAGGGATAAACAATTACTACATCCTAACTCGGGAAAATCTAAGAATCTTAAAGCCTTTCTTAGGCACATCACTCAGCAAACGCTAAAATCAACAGTCCGAAGTTATATTTGGTCTTCCCCAGTCTTCTGGTTATCTGAGGAATCTATTTGCAAAGACGAGAATAAATTTTAGCTGGAACTTCCAGTTGGAATAGAAGTACGAAGAATATAAATTCCCTGAAGAATATCGCGGAGCTAACCGAGGGGTAATAGAGAATTTTCCTGTCTTAGACTAGGCTAAACCAGGCAATAGTTTTTATAAAATAGAAAACCCGCAATTAAGAGACACTGCGGATTTTCTATTTTATGTTTTGAATAACTTACTTATCGTCTTCAGGCTCTTTTGCTGAAGTGGCCTTTTCTATTTTCTTCTCGGCTTTTGCTTGTTTCTTTGCAGCCTTGTCCATCTTTTTTTCAGACTTATCCTCACTTACACTTGCAGAAGAATTTGAATTAACCTGGCTTGTATTAGCCATACTAATGTCGCTTGTGTTTGCGTCAGAGGAGATAGCGGTCGAATCATGCTTTGGCATGGTCGTGGTATCTGTCGAAGGCACGTTAGAAGTGTCAGGATTAGGTGTTACTGTGGTATCCTGGGCAAAAGCAGAAGACAACGCAAAAAAGCCCGCTGCTGTAATTAGTGTTTTTAATTTGATTGATTTCATGATTAGGTTTTTAGTTATTGTATTGATTTTCTATATACAATTCTAAAATGATGCCAAAAAAAAAATACAGTAAAAATCTATTAATAGTTAACATTTTGATGATGGGCAACAGGTTGGAATTTGACTGCTTACATTTTATACCTAAGAAGCGAAGACGATAAAAAATATTTTGTGATATTTCTGCAGAACTAAAATCTAACAAATACTTAATTCTCAATTTATAATACCGCTCTGTAGAATTATTAAAAAAAGTAAATGAAATCCCGTAAATAACAACCCTCAAGAGCCGGACATTCGGATGAAAATTTTTGTTCTTCATTAAAAAATGGTGGAAAAAAATTTGTCCGGCAAATATTAATTTTTTAAAAACAGTGTTTTCACCCTTCAAAAGTTGGTGCTGTTATCTTAGCTTAGTGCATCCAATCTTTTTAAAGACCCGGTTATATTTTTGAAAAGCTTCCGTATTTTTTAGAATCCAATAAACATTTTGCTGCGCTAACCGGAGTTTAGGTGAATTGATTGTATTCGATTTGCATGTCTCCAAAAATACCAACACCTTAACATAATTTTTTAAAAAGACTGCTTAGCCAGGAAGGGTAAACAGCAAACAAAAATTTTCAAGATGAGCAATTTCCCTATCCTTGATTTAGTTGTAGGAATTATATTCGTTTATTTCCTGCTTAGCATTATAACCAGTTCTGCGGTAGAGATGATTCTTACGGGACTCAAGGCGAGGGCGGCCTTACTGGAGGAATGGCTATTTAAAATTTTCGATAAGATAATAACGCAACCGGATGGTACAAAACTCAGCCTGGGCCAGGCGATTATGGATCACTGTTCCGTAACAACTTTGTCACCCGCTCGAAAATCTAATTCTTATATCGATGCAAAGAATTTCGCATCTGCACTGCTTGAGAAAATTACATTTGATCCGGCAAACCCTAAATCGATTCCAAAAGATTTTGATGAGCTTATTACCTCAATTCAAAAATCAGACGTTCTCTCCACTGAATTTCAAAGAGTGTTAATAGCCTACGCCGCGGAAGCAAAGGATACTTTTGAATCCCTTACTGAAAAAACAGTAAGTAAAATGGAATTATTCAGGGGGAAAATAGAAAACTGGTTTGACTCTTCAATGACCCGCGTGACGGGAACTTTAAAAAAGAAATATTCCCGGCCGGCTACTTTGTTGGTGGCAATAGTTGTGACGGTATTTCTTAATGCAGACAGTATTGCGCTGGCTAAATATTTA
>CAWGWY010000031.1:0-16975 GCA_963826435.1 uncultured Chitinophagaceae bacterium
TTGGTGTAGACAGAATTAATATAGAAAAGTACATACGGCTGAAATAGTAGGGTTAAAATAATTTTTTTTACAGTGCATTTTTACATGCAGGGACTGGGTCCGCGCCGAGTTTCCTGAAAGGAACTCAGCGTGAATAAGTATAGCGGATGAGGAGGAGTATTATTCGACCTTCGTATATTCGTAAATACAAACGTAAGCAGCTATTAATTAGCATTCTCATTGAATATACTTTTAATATTAAAAAATTAGTGACGACAAGTTTAAAGACAAGACTGAAAATTCTTCCGGAGGCTTTTCAAATTGTTTTCTTACATAACCCCAAATAATGATTCTTAATGGAGCATTGGGAAAATTACCGCCCATATCTAAGAAGGTCGGCTGCCCCTTTACGTTAGGCAAATATTTTCCGCTATATACCAGGGCGCAAATTTTTACAGAGTCGCCAATATGATTTTTTGCATCTTCTATTTTTATTTCCTGCTGGGCAGAAGATAGGAAGGCAGAAAAAAAAGATAATAATATTAAAATGAATTTCACGAAATGAATTTATGACTAATATTTAATAGTACCGCAGAAGACCCGCCTGGGAGGCTTCACAACTGAATGTTTTGATGATCTGGTTAAAATGGGGAGTAAGAAATCCTGAAAATGGCAAGAACTTTCTCAGAAAATGGGGGCACTTTCTCAGAAAGACGAAGGACTTTCTCAGAAAGACGAAGGGCTTTCTCAGAAAGACGAAGGACTTTCTCAGAAAGTTGAAGGACATTCTCAGAAAGTTGAAGGACTTTCTCAGAAAGTTGAGGCACTTTCTCAGAAAGTTGAGGCACTTTCTCAGAAAGTTGAAGGACTTTCTCAGAAAGTTGAAGCACTTTCTCAGAAAGTTGAAGGACATTCTCAGAAAGTTGAAGCACTTTCTCAGAAAGTGTGCCCGGATTTTACGAAAAGGAAGCCCTGTTAAAAAATATTTTAGAAATATTTTTTTAAAATAAATAGCAATTTCCAATCAAATAAATGTGCCTGATTTTCAAATAGTTTTTTTTGGAAAAATAATAAAAATATGGCTGAAACCCGGCGCCCATAGTAGTTGCAGGGCAGGCAATTTTTATATTGGTGTACAATAATATTTTATTTTTTCTGTTTTTAGATCTTCACAATTTTTGTTCACTTAAATTTTTTATTATGAATTTAAGATTAGTGAATGGCTTTAACCAGGAATCTGATGCCGGCCTGTCAACACGGGCTTCGCAGATCGTTATTGCTATGACGGATAACCCGAATTTTACTACACCTACCCCCTCAGTAGCTGATGTAAGTGAAATTCTCGGTGCATATAATACTGCACTGGGAAATTGCACAGAAGGTGACCGTCAAAAAATTGCTCTTAAAAATCAAATGCGTGAAACGCTGATTGAAGTTTTGCACGTTTGGGGCCTGTATGTAGTGCTCAATTGCGGTAATGATATTGCCGTTGCACTCACATCTGGTTTCAAAGTTGCTAAAGCTCCGTCACCCGCGCCACCACTTGGCAAGCCGTCTGTACCTGTAATAGACTTCGGTATTAACAGGGGTGACATGATCAGCAAAGGCAAGCGTGAAGCCCAGGCCCTTGTTTATCTTCACCAGTATGCTACCGAAGCTGAAATGCAGGCTGGCAAATGGCAAACAGAGCATAGCAGTAAAAGCACCGCCGTAATTAGCGGCCTGGTACCCGGCACTAACTACTATTACCGCATTGGAATAGTAGGTCGGAAAAACCAGATCGTGTATAGCGACGTTACCAGTCGCATAGCGGCTTAGTTAGTTAAATCCATCATCACATGAAAGGCCACCTGAGGAGTGGTCTTTTTTTTGTTTGGTGGCTAAACATTCGTAAAGCCAGTCTTTGGGTGGATTGGGGTAATTGATTAGTTTTAAGATGCGGCAATATAAGAGTAAGCAGCAAGCTTAAAAAGACCGTTCGACTTTGGAACTGACCTTACAAACCTCCGACTTAAGAAAAACCAAAACGATACACTTTATCATTAAAATCGTAAATCAAGAATGTGGATATTTATTGGTATAGTTTCTTTGGTAGTCTTCATTCTCATATTTAGGGAAATACGAGACAAAAAATTATTAGAAACTGTCACAAAGCGAAATAGAGGTACAAGAACAGAAAGAGATTTAGTGTTAAAATTCTTGAAGTATGGAATACCTGCACAAACCATTTTTCACGATTTGTATGTCAAAAAGCATAATGGGAATTTTTCTCAAATTGATCTAGTAGTTGCAACGAAAGTAGGTATAATCGTACTCGAGGTAAAAGATTATAGCGGTTGGATTTTTGGAGCTGGTCATAATTCTCAATGGACTCAGGTATTAGCATATGGTAAAAGAAAATATCGTTTATACAACCCGATAATGCAAAACAGTAAACATATTAGCGATCTAAAAAAGCAGCTCAGACAATTTGAAACTGTCCCGTTTTATTCAATTGTCGTGTTCTACGGCAATTGTGTATTGAAAGAGATCAACTTTGTACCCAATGGGACATTTCTTGTAAAATCAAATAGAGTATTAGAAGTTATGAAAACGCTTATGAAAAATAATGAACTTGCTCGTTATACTAATAAAAATGAAATAGTCCGCATATTAAATGAGGCTGTTAAAAATGGAGAAGACAAAGAAACTCAAATTCAACACATCAAAAATGTTCGGGAAATGCTAGGCAGGGATAGAATATTTGACTGATAACAAGTAGTCACAGATTGCTATTCGTAAAATCCTTAAATAATAAATAAGAGAGCTGTTGTCCTGAAATACTATCTTAAAATCCTCATTTCACTCACCGGTAACGATTACCGGGTACGGTGTGTCATATCCTTTCACTGCATGCCAGATGATACGGTTAAAGACATCATCGTCGATGCGGTCCGCATCATCAAGGTCCTGCTCCAGCGATTTTTTTGCCCAATACAATTGAGCGCCTAATAAATTATCCAGCGAAGGATTCAACCGGTCAAGCGGAATATTGTTTTTTATAAAATTATATGGAGTGAAATCCGGTTTACTGGTAAAACAATCCAGCATGGGTTCCGCCGTAAGATCGAGTTGATTCATTGGCGGAATGCCGAGGATATTCTCCATCGTTCGTACCATATTTATCTGCGAGTAGTACGTTGAAAGAACTTTCTTTCGCTTTGTGTACGGGCTTATCACGAAGCCCACGGTCCGGTGACTATCCACGTGATCAAGGCCCGCCTGGGGATCGTCTTCTGTAACAAAAATGCAGGTCTCTTTCCAGAACTTACTATGCGAAATCGCATCTACGATCTGGCCAAGCGCAAGGTCATTATCAGCCACCGCTGCTTGCGGTGCAGGCGAGCCCGGTCTTGTTCCGGAGGTATGGTCGTTGGGCAATTCCATGATAATGAAATTCGGGAAATCATTATTTTTTTCATACTCTTTAAATTCTTTAAGAAATGCAGCCGCCCTCGAAGCATCGGGTACCGTATTGGTAAATCCTGCATAGTCCGGGCATATATACGGCTCAAGTTGTTCAAGATTTGCTTTGGCCCGGATCGTGATTTTATTTTGCCCGCTTTGCAGGTCTTTATAAATATCAGAAAATGTAGCGCCCTTAGGTTCGATGATTGTTTTTACAAATTCGCCATAATCGCGAAAGGTCAATCCATGCGCCAATACATTATCCCATATAAAACCAGAGCTGGCGTAAGCTAAAGCATCATCTCCATCATAAGGATAGCTGCGTGTAAAATCACCAAAAGATTTTTCGAGATAGTCAGTAACATACGCTTCATCCGTCCATTGGTGCCCGTCAGCACTTAAAACACCACTGCAATTAAAATTGTCCATTAAAACAAACGAAGCTGCCAGGCTATGGTGATTGGGAGTAACCTTACTTCCGAATTCGACCAATGATGTATCGCCATTGCCCTGGGGCATATCACCTAATACCTGGTCGTATGTCCGGTTTTCCTTTATGATATAAACAACATGTTTAAACACAGAAGTTTCATTGAGGCTTACGGGCACGGGTACCTTTACCCTTACACCGTTAGTACCCGGTTTCATGTTGGCCAGCATTTGCAGGTAAGAATTATTTTCATGCACGGCTTGCGTCATTTCAGCAAGCGCATTCTTACCAGGCACAGGAATTATAGAGATCGTTCCCTGGTGATCATGTGAATTGAAACCAGCCCGGCTTGTCTTTTGATTCCTCGATCCGATTCCCTTTACGTTAGCAACATAGAGCGTGCTGCCAGCATTGTCCATCAATAAAGATCCCGGGTACCAACCTGTTGGTATGTTTCCAAGAATGCGTGCCGGGCTACCGGTTTGTATAACACACAATGCATTTTCAGTTCCGTTCGCTACATAAAGATATTTCCCGTCCGGGGAAATGGTCAAAGCATTTGGTGCGCTGCCAAAAGGAATGTCCTTCTGGAAATGCACCGATATCGTATCAATGACAAGATCAGTTTTTGTATCAATCACCGAGATAATATCGCTGTTCGCACAGGCGACATATAATGTATCGTGAGAAGGGCTCAGCACCATTCCGGCCGGATGCAAACCCACTTCAATGGATCTTTCTTCTACGTTCTTGTCAAGGTTAATAACGGAAACGGTACCACTGTTTGCGATCCCGGTTTTTGGATCTACCAATACCTGCGAGCCCGATGTATTATAAGTGGATTCATCTTCGTGAGGCCGGCGGCCACCCCAGTTGCTTACATAGGCTTTATGGGTAGATGCCAGTATTACGCCGTAAGGAGCTATGCCTGCAGGTATCTGAATAATTTCTTTCGCATCATTTGCATTCACAACAGCCAGCGAGTTGTTTCTTGAAAGAGCGACATAAATTTTATTTGCTGTTTCGTCAAGCACAATTCCGCCGGGAACCGGATGCCCGCCAATTAAGGGTTTGGGTAAAATGATTGAATCGCTCCAATGCATGATATTATTATCATCTATGGTGGCAATATCTATCCGATCGGTTGCATTTGTTACGAATACGCGGTGTCCGTTAGTTGAAAGACAAATGCCTGTAAAGGAAGCTCCGCTATGTTTATAGGGCAACGATTGCAGAATAGTTCTGTCGTTTAATCTTACGAGATCGAGGGAAGACATATTTTTTACAAACAATAATTTGGCATCCGGTGAAAGCGCAAGATCAACCGGCCTGCCGGGCAAATAAACCTGGAAACCCGCAGGACGTATGAGTTGATTAGAAGGAACGAGTATACTGCTATCGGGTTGCGGGCCTACTTTTCGGTTGCCAAAATTATTTGCGTTCTGTGCTGATGAAGCAACCGGGAAAACGGCAAGACAGGTTAAGAACATAATAAAACCTGTGGCAGTAAATTTGAAGTAATTCATTTCTAATTATTTATTATTTATTATTTATTGAAGGCTTTGCCGCACTTTAATTGCTTTATTAAAGCCACTTCTTGTTAATGCTGCTTTTTAAACATGCTGACTCCATTTACAAGGGCTCCTATCATCGCCTGCTTGAGCTGCAGATGCCTGGGCAGGCACATAAAAAAAAGGCGCATAAATATAAGTCATATCAGCAACGTGCTACACAATGCAATTTGTGTCCGTTAATATTTTCTGTATAGGTAGTAAATGTAACAGCATCCTTTAAAATTTTCGATGGCTTTTATCGGGAGCTCTCCATTTATCATAACCCTGAACTGCAATAAGCCATGAGACTAAGAGCGCTAAAAGAACTCTCTTTAAACCCGGAAAAATTTTTTCAGGAGGGAAAAGTAGAACTATTTGGTGATCCAGGTTGAATGCTGGAAAGGCTCCCACCTGACTGCTGCAAGATCTACAGTGGTATCTACCAATGGCCGCGCCTTATTCCGGTTGAGAGTTACCTCCCCTATTGCATAAACGTTTACACCAGGAAATCCCTTTTTTGCAAAGTCTCTTTTCAACCGTTGAGCATATTGCCAAATTATATCAGGTGAAATGGCGAGCCACATTACATGAACCGGAGAAAATTTTTCAGAAGGATCTACTTTCCAGGTTATACCAGACACCGGATCCCTAACTTTAAAAAAAACGGTGCCACTTTTAGCTCGCAGCATCATTTTCCAACTCATCCGGTAACCTTCTTCGGTCCAAAATACATTCCCCGGAAATAGCCAGGACCTCAATGGAAGAACGACTTGAAAAAAAAGATATATACCAAGACAGTAAGTTATTATTCTCCTCTTGAAAGGATCATTTTGCAAAGAACTTTTATTTTCATAAAGAGGTGACCGGTGCTTAAAAAATAACATGCGGATATCGTTAGGATCAAGAAAAAATAAGTTTAAAGAAATTGCTAAGTATGGGAAAATGCCGATCCTGAAGGTGAACGAATTGAAAAGATGAAACAAGCAAGAGAAAAGAAATGCATAATTCCGGGTTCTTTTCCATAGTAACAGAGGAACAATTAATAAATCAAACAAAAAACCTCCATAACAGACCATTAATTGAAACCATTTCTGGCCATATATTATACCCCATAAATGATGAGTACTTAGCCGCGAAAACATTATCGCAATAAAATTTCCCGATAACCAGTCAGGATTAAGCTTGCTGATCGCAGAAAAAAAATATACAACTGCAACCTGCGCCATAAAAATCCATAAACAATATTGAGGGCACGTGGTTTCTTTAATCAAAGCTTTTCTTCTTACATCTATGGAACAATATCGATTGGCCGGCATAAAAATCATTATCCAGCACAACAAAATCATTAAATAATAATGATTATTATACCCGGACTTTTGCATCAGGTATAGAATAGACCACATTAATGTGAAGCAGGTTATTGCCAACCGATACCATGCTCCCAACATGATCATAAGCGCCAATATTACCATTGCCGCCACATAGTAGTACATTCCATTGCCGGGTAATGAATGTAAAAATTCAAAACCGATATACGTAAAAGTAAAAGGCGGTTGAATAAAATCACGATAAATTGTACCGTTGAAAAGTGCAGTTGAAAAATGATAAGCCAGGAGGAATCCGAATACTATTCTGAAAATAATAAGCGGACTGTTATCTACCGGTTGAAAAAGCCTTTGAGAAAAAGCAGGTTTTACCATCGCATTATCAGTAATAAATCTCCTGTTAATTTGAACGAAGTCAAATATTTTCGAAGATAGTATTTATCAGCGTGACAGGTACTATTGCTGAGTTTGTAGAACTGGCGCTCCTTAGAAAACAAATTCCGGCTTTGAAGGGCCGCCAACATAAACATTTATTGCGACCGAAATTTACCAGTACGCCTCACAGTTTGCTTTTATTTTCCAGGAGGCGTAATTTCTTCTTTATGCAGAATTCACTACGTCGCGAACTCTTCCTAGGAAAGTGCATTCGTGAAAGTTTTATTTTCGTAGTACGTAATATTTATAACCGGTGATTTAGCATCTATAAAGACTTTAAGTATGTTAAGCAACACAAATCAAATTCTTAAATCGTATTGCAATCCAGTGGCATTTATCATTTTAATTATTTTAATGCAGGTTCCGCTTCTGCATGCACAAAAACCAGGTATTATCTGGAAGCATATTTCGTCAGCGACAGGCGATCTTCCTTTACCATGGAACAGCACACAGCAGACATCTGCGTTCATCGTTGACCCTGATAAAGATGGCGTGAATGATTTTGTTTTGAGCTGTCGTGAAGTACCGCCCGTCCTCGTTTGGTACAGGCGTAACAATGACGGATGGAAACGTTATGTATTAGAAAAGGAGTTTAAAACTATTGAGGCAGGCGGCGCAATTTTTGATATTGACAATGATGGCGATCCTGATTTGGTATATGGGCAAGACTGGCAGGGCCCGGAAATGTGGTGGTGGGAAAACCCTTATCCAAACTATGATACAGCGGTTACATGGAAGCGCCATACAATAAAATCTTCAGGAGCACATCAGCATCACGACCAGGTATTTGGTGATTTTATGCAGACAGGAAAACCGCAACTTGCTTTTTGGAACCAGGGAAATAATACATTGAACCTTGGATTTATTCCGGATGATCCGCGGAATGCAACCGAATGGAAAACGCAAACCATTTTTTCGGGCGATGCAGGAAGTAAACAATCATGGTATCCCGAAGGTATTGCTGCCGCAGATGTTGATGGCGATGGTTATGTGGATTTGCTTGCCGGCAATTTATGGTTTAAGTATAAAGGCAATGGTGTCTTTAAACCCATTCATGTTGCACATATTGGCGGACGTATTGCTGTGGGAAAACTAAAGCCCGGAAAAATTCCCCAAATCGTTACAGCGCCCGGGGATGGAATTGGCCCGGTTTGCTGGTATGAATGTAAAGGTGATCCTGAAGATTCTTCTGCATGGATAGAACATAAATTAATTGGCAGAGATTTAATCCACGGACATTCGCTAGCTGTTGCTGATATTGATGGTGATGGGAACCTTGATATTTTTGTTGCAGAAATGGCGCAATGGCACGAGAAAAATACAACACCCGACAATCCCGATGCAACTGCTTATATTTTTTATGGAGATGGCAAAGGCAACTTTACAACAACAATATTTCAAAAAGGAATGGATTTTCATGAAGCAAAAATTGGCGACCTGGATGGCGATGGAGACATGGATATTCTTGATAAGCCCTATACATGGAAGGCGCCAAGGGTGGATGTGTTTTTGCAGAATGAAAGGGGGAAATAACAAAGCATAATGGTTTTAGTTGCAAAGTAATCACCAACGACACAAGCATACCAAAACACATCGCAACATTGAACAAATTGTATTAAAGAATGAACACCGATATATTTTTTCAAAAGATCAGAACCTATTACAACATTTCCGAACAAGCAGAATTAGCCTGGGCAAATCTTTTGAGAGAAAGAAAATATAAAAAAGGCAACAATCTTCTTGACATCGGACAACTTCCAAAAAAAGTTGCTTTTGTGGTTAAGGGCCTTCTTTCGCAAAACTTTATTATGGATGATGGGTCAGTGGTGATAAAATATTTCTTTCCGGAACAACGAATGGCGGCTTCTTTGAGTGCCATGTTGGCAAACAAGCCAGGCCTGTTTTATATAACGGCAATCGAAGACACGACAGTTATGGAATATGATTTTTTTGAATTCAGAAAGTTATTCGTAAATTTTCCTGACATTGCTTTTTTTTATATTGCTTATAATGACCTTCATTGGATCATTGAAAAAGAGCCTTACGAAATCACCTTTAGAACAGAAACTGCCGCAAAAAGGTATGATGACTTTCTTAAAAAATATCCCACATTGATTAAGCGATTAAAGAAGCACCACATTGCTTCATATTTAGGAATCACACCAACACAGTTGAGCAGGATATTTTTTGCCAATAAATAACTTTTTTTCATTTTCTCAACATATGTAAAAGGTCTGCCAAAATTGTTGCCCCACTTTTGCCCTATCATTAACAATTAAAATCTAAAAAAATGGCAACAAAAATTTTTATCAATTTACCAGTAAAGAATCTTGACAAATCAATGGAATTCTTTAAAAATTTAGGGTTTAGCTTTAATCCTCAATTCACAGACGAAAAAGCAGCAAGCATGGTAGTTAGCGAAAACATTTTCGTGATGCTGCTTACAGAAACTTACTTCAAAACATTTACCAAAAAGCGTATAAGCGATGCAAAAACAAGTACTGAAGTACTTATTGCGCTGGACGCTAATTCAAGAGAGGAAGTGCAACAAATAGTTACGAAGGCTAAGGAATTGGGCGCTGTTATTTATAACGAACCGCAAGATCACGGCTGGATGTATCAACACAGTTTCGCAGACCTGGACGGGCACCAATGGGAGTTTGCGTATATGGATATGACACAATTTCCTAACCAATAAAATGGCTTACTTCCATTATCATAAATTAGAAACCAATTTTTCAAAATATTAAAACTTATATAAATGTCACAATTCAATCCGAAAATAGATGAATACATTTCAAAATCGGCTGATTTTGCAAGGCCAATCCTTAAGTATTTCCGTCAAATAATCCACGACACTTGCCCAAATGTTGAAGAAGTAATGAAATGGGGCATTCCACATTTCGATTACAAAGGCGATATGATGTGCATACTTGCATCATATAAAAAACATTGCTCATTCAGCTTTTACAAAGCTACGTTAATGACTGACCCAAAGCTAATTGAAAGTGTGAAAGCAGGGCAAAAGATGGGTTATATGGATAAAATAAAAACACTATCAGAATTGCCTGCAAAGAAAGTATTAGCCGCTTATATTAAAGAAGCAATGACGTTAAATGAAAAGGGAATAAAAAAAGAAAAAACAAAATCTGAAAAAACAAAAGTGATTGAAACACCCGGTTATTTTACTGCAATGTTGAAAACGAAACCAAAGGCAAAAGAAATATTTGAAACCAAATCTGCATCGTTTCGCAAAGACTATATAATTTGGATAACTGATGCAAAAACTGAAGCAACACGCCAAAAAAGAATGGAACAAGCACTTGACTGGATATCACAAGGAAAAGGAAGGTTTTGGCAATATGAAAAGTAAAACTAATCGAACGAAGAGAATATTCGGCAAGCGAAAAAAATGCCGGAGGATGGGATTATTAAAAGCTGGACTGATGCTCATTTCCGGCTTTAGTTCTTTATCGTTTTGCATTCGGGCTTCCGGAATTCTTCTTAACAATAAGTTTTTTTATAAATCTTCAATAGCTTCGGGCAAAACGTTCGTTGAATACCCCTGCCCTCAGCAATAATTATGACAGATAAAGCCACTCATAATACTACTGACTTATTGTATTGCTGCAATTTGGCTTGTCAATGGACTGTTTTGTAAAGTGCTGAACTTAGTTCCAAGACATCAACAAATAGTTGCATATATATTAGGTGAAAAATATTCCAGAACGCTTACTGTTTTAATTGGGCTTTCAGAAATCGCAATGGCAATTTGGATGTTGAGTAAACTAAAAACCAGATTAAATGCAATTACACAAATCATCATTATTGCTGCAATGAACACGCTTGAATTTTTTCTTGCACCTGACCTATTACTATGGGGGAAATTTAATTCAGTTTTCGCATTGTTATTAATTATTGCTATTTATTATAACGAATTTTATTTAAACAAAAGACTGGCTCAACAAACTTAGTATGTTTTCATTCCTGAAGAATCACCCATTTGCAGTTGAAGCATTTTTTAAAAGTTCACTTGTATTGACATTTGCTGCGCCGAAAGAACAACTGGAATCTTTTATTCCCGAATGTTTACAACTAGATACGTTTAACGACAAATGGGCTTTTGTAGCAGTAGCAATGGTACAAACAAAAGACCTGCGTCCAAAAGGTTTTCCTAAGTTTTTGGGTAACGACTTTTTCTTAATCGGGTATCGTGTATTTGTGCGTTATACAAACAATGCCGGAAAGAATTTACGCGGCTTATACATTCTAAAATCAGAAACAGATAAAAAGAAAATGGAATTCCTGGGCAATATCTTCACCCATTACAATTACTCAACGACAGATATTCTGCAAAAGGAAGAAATAAATTCAAAAGAGATTTCATCAATAAATTCAAAGTTTAAAGTAACTATAGATACATCAGGAGAAGAAATTTCATTGCCCGTAAATTCACCGTTTAACGATTGGAAGGAAGCCAGGAGATTTGCGGGCCCTTTACCATTTACATTTACCTACAACTCAGCAACAAAAACGGTTCTAATTATCGAAGGTGTCAGGCAAAACTGGGCACCCGCTCCCGTTAAAGTTGTTGATTATGATTTTGAGTTTCTACATTCGCTGAAACTTGATAATCCAATACTGGCAAATGCCTTTGTAGTTAAAAATATTCCATACTACTGGAAAAAAGGTAAAATTGAACAATGGAAATAAAGAGACGAAAATTTCAGGGAGTATTAAATATTTTAAGTTTTAACCGGCACTTTTATGTATCTGGCCTCGCTGCTTTAGCTTTAATAATTGCAAGCCACCTGGTGTTTCATTGGTATGATCTTCTGTATTGGATAATTATTTTAGCTTTTCTTTATGGTCTTATAATGCCATTAATTGTTTCCGCCTATGTTTATGATTTTTCAGGGTATTATAATTTCAATTGGGTGAAAGGTTGCAAGATTGCGGATTCCGGCACGAATCAAATTTTAAACATCAACGCCGGGTTTGATGAAACAAGCTTTATTATTAAAAACATATTTCCACAGTCACATTTAAGAGTTTTTGATTTTTTTGATGCTGAACGGCATACTGAACCCGCTATCATAAGAGCAAGAAAAGTGAGTCTAATTTATCCTGATACGCAACAAATAATTTCAAATTCTATTCCTCTAAAAGATAAGTCAGTTGACATTATTTTTCTATTATCTGCCGTGCACGAGATACGTTCACAAAAAGAAAAAGTTCAGTTTTTAACGGAATGCCATCGCCTATGCAAACCAAATGGAAAAGTAATTATGGTTGAACACTTACGGGACTTTCCAAACTTTGTTGCATTCTCGGTTGGCTTCACCCACTTCTTCTCCAAAAAAGTTTGGAAACAAGCTTTTGAAAAAGCAGGCTTTTCTTCTTTTGCGGAAACTAAATTCACACCATTCATGTCTATCTTCAATTGTTGCCCTTAATTTATATTATAAATGCATCTTCATTTAAAGATCATTGGTATTTCGCTAATCGCTTTGGCGATGGTGCACATTGTTTTTCCAAAATATTTTAACTGGAATAAAGAACTCAATTCCCTGAGTTTAATTAACCGGCAAATGATGACTGTTCATACCTTCTTTATTGCACTGTTAGTTTTTCTTATGGGGCTACTTTGTGTCACATCATCAAATGAACTCCCTGGCACAAACCTTGGCAAAAAGATATGTTTTGGACTAGGCATATTTTGGACAATAAGGCTGGTAATTCAGTTTTTTGGTTATTCATCAGAACTTTGGAAAGGGAAGACTTTTGAAACTACGATTCACATTATATTTATCTTCCTGTGGACATATATAAGTTTCATATTTTGGACAATTGCCTTAACATAAGAAATACGACTTGTATAAAGCGTTAGGCTTTGTTCCAAACCTTATGCAGCCATTGCTTATTTTGATCAGTGTGAAAAGCTCCATCAACAAAAAATCTTTTCTAACTTTATTACTCCGTCTCCTACCATTCCTGCCCTTCAAAAAATTTTATAATTACAATAAATCAATTCAATCGAGAATATGATACCAAGAAAAATTCTTCCTTTATTCCTGGCTGCTGCCTCATGCATTCCTGTAAAAACATTTGCACAGCATGCAATGCATCATGACTCAACTGCGCAAAATATTATCTCCGGTGTAGAACCGCAACCCTTACTGGCACAGGCCATTCGTTTGAAAGATGCTTTGTCTTTTTTGGGAAGCCCGTTGTCGCAACCGGATGAAAAGCGTTTGGAGGCTTTACAGCAACAGCCTCTTTCGGCGCAGGTGGTAAAGGAGGTGCAGGCTATTCTCGATCCCTATTGCCTTGCCTTTATAAACATCAATCCCGAAGCACGGGTAAAGGTGGAAAGAGGGCCGGCAAAAGCAAAGCTGATACAGGGAGGCTGGGTTAGTTTTTTAGTAAAGGTAAATAATGATGCAGGCGTTACTGCTCAATTGGTAGCCGAAAGCCCTAATGCTGCCACTCCCTTATACGCGCCTTCGTTTGATCCGAAGGTTGACCAAAAAAAAGTACTTACTGCCGGACAGGTAGCCAATCGTTTTCTTGAAATGCAGGTATATCATAATCGCCCGCTTCTTCCAAATCTATCGGGTTTAAAATTAGAATATGCAGTCGTTCAGATTTACAGTAAAGACAGCGGCCGGCGGGAAGTGGAAATGGGTTTTAATATCGGGCAGGGCACTCAGGATATCGGTTTCCGCAACACCATCAATATTCTTTTTTCTATAAGCCCTTCGGTAAAAGTTACCTTCCATATACGAGATGATAATGGCTCTCCCGCTATGGCATCTTTCCTTATTACCGATGGCATAGAGCATATTTTGGATGATAGCATCAACACGATGGGAAAAGCAAATTTTCGTTTGGTAGCTGCGCAGCGTGACTTCCGGTTGCCCCATTTATCATCGGCGGATTATAAAACTCCCAACGAGCTTACGGGCATCTATCCTTTGCCTTCCAGACGGGTGGCTGCATACGATGAGTATCCTGACTTTTTCTTTCAATCGCAAATTTATCGCGCCGACGGTGAGCATGTGGAACTGCCTGCCGGTAAGTATAACGTTACGTTTACAAGAGGACCCGAATATACGCCTCAGAAAATGCAGCTTATCGTTCCTCCTAATGTGAGTTCTTACGAAGCCACGTTTAAATTGAAACGATGGATCAACATGGAGAAACTTGGCTGGTATAGTGCGGATCATCATGTGCATGCTGCCGGTTGCAGTCATTATGATAGTCCGGAAGAAGGTGTGAAGACAATAGATATGTGGCGACAGGCGCTGGGTGAAGATTTGAACGTAGCGGCTGTGCTTGCGTGGGGCCCAAGCTGGTATCACCAAAAAACTTTCTTTACAGGAAAGGATGATCCGCTTTCAACATCTACAAACATTATACGCAACGATGTAGAGGTATCCGGTTTTCCTTCTTCGCACGCCGGCCATGTTGACCTTCTCAGGTTAAAGGAAGATGATTATCCCGGTACCACAAAGATCGAAGAATGGCCCAGTTGGACGATGCCTGTTCTTACCTGGGCAAAATCTCAGGACGCAGTTACCGGCTATGCTCATTCGGGATGGGGACTGGAGCCCACTGAGCCAACTACAGATCTTCCTAATTATGTATTGCCAAAAATGGATGGCATAGGCGCCAATGAATACGTAGTTACTGTTACGCAAAATGTAGTAGACTTTTACAGTGCAGGTAATACCCCTGCTCCATGGGAGTTGAATATGTGGTACCATACCCTCAATTGTGGTTTTACTACACGACTCAGTGGTGAAACAGATTTCCCCTGCATTTTTGATGAACGTGTTGGATTAGCACGCAGCTATTTTAAACCGGACGGTGCACTTACCTATGACCGTTATGTAGATGCTATCAAGAAAGGCAGATGCTATGTCTCTGATGGCAGTTCACATATAATTGACTTCTCCGTTAATGGAGCAGAACCCGGTGTAAAGGATAGCAAGCTTTCTTTAAACGGTAAGCAAACAGTGAAGATAACAGCCAAAGTGATTGCAAACCTTTCAGTACAACAGGATGCCACGGGTGAAGACATTGCGCAAAGAGCAATGACGGAGCAACCTTACTGGAACATCGAGAGGGCACGCATTGGCAAAACCCAAAATATAAATGTGGAGTTAATCGTAAACGGACAATCAGTAGATAAAAAAGAAATCGCGGCTGATGGAAAATGGAAAGAGATAGCCTTTGACTACCCCGTCAATAAATCATCGTGGGTAGCATTAAGAGTATATCCAAGTTCACATACCAATCCTGTTTTTGTAATAGTTGATGGTAAACCCATTCATGATCTCAAAAGCGCCGAATGGTGCAGGAAGGCAGTAGATCAATGCTGGAAAATGAAGCAGGGAAACATTCACGCTGACGAACGCCCCGCCGCAGAAGAAACTTATGATAAAGCCCGAAAAGTTTATGACCGGATTATCCGGGAATCACCAGGGGAATAATAAAGGTGTTTCCAGGGTTCGTTTGTTGAGATGTAACATATTTTGAGGCCAAAACTGCGCTCTAAACTCTGGAAAGCAAAATATAATTTTAACCGTTGGTGGTAAATCCCGGGTACAATGTCATACCTCCATCAACAAATAATGTTGTACCATTTATATAATCGCTATCGTCACTGGCGAGCCACACTGCTGCGCTACCTATGTCTTCAGGCTGTCCAATGCGTTTGTATGGGATTAATGCCAGCAGCGATTGCAATGCTTCAGGTGTTGCCCATGCATCGTGATTTATTGGGGTTTGTATTGCGCCGGGGCCGATGCTGTTTATCCGGATCTTTTTATGCGCAAATTCCTGGGAAATACTTTTCATCATAAGCATAATACCGCCCTTGCTTGCAGCGTAGTTTGCATGTCCTGCCCATGGGATAACTTCATGAACACTGCTCATACAAATTATTTTACCGGCAGCTTTACTTTTCTTTTCATCAACGCCCCTTCTTAAAAATTCACGGATGGCTTCTCTTGCACATAAGAACTGTCCTGTAAGATTTACGTTTAACACAAAGTTCCATTGGTCTAACGTCATCTTATCAAAGGGAGCATCTCTTTGCAATCCTGCATTATTTATTAAAATGTCAACGGTCCCAAATTGCTTCACCGCATCGGCAAACATTTTAATGACCTCATCTTCTATGCTTACATCGCACTGAGCACTCACAGCGTTATCTCCTGCAGCGGTAACTTCTTTTACGACTTCATCTGCCATTGCTTTGTTTGATGCAACCGGGTAATTCACAACAACAGTTGCACCGGCGGCAGCTAATGCTTTGGCAACACCTCTTCCTATGCCGCTACTGGCGCCGGTAACGATTGCTACCTGACCTTGTAATTTTTTTTCCATTTTATTTTAGTTTGATTTTTAAATTTTCCAGAAATAATGATGCCGGCATTGAAGTTCAGCTTATTGTTCAGGATTTCAAAAAAGATGGAAAATGAATGTTGATCGTTTTTTCTTGGAGCTTTTTTTCCGAAATGTCTACACGGCATTAACACACGAAATAATTAGCGCATTGAACAGTCAATGAGCCTTTTAACTGAAGGTAAAGCTTCCGTCACTGACATTGCTTACCAGGTTGGTTTTGCTGATGCTTGTTCCTTTAGTAAGTGTTTTAAAAAATATTTTAATATTTCACCTGTTAGAATAAAGCAGGATAGTGAAAAAACTATTCGTTTACAAATGTCTTCTCTGCAGGTGGCTGAGGGATGATCGTAGTCATTAGAACAATAATTCTGCTTTTCTTTCCCAGGATT